>CAVOIW010000001.1:0-412268 GCA_963695865.1 uncultured Actinomycetota bacterium
GTGGCCCGCGGAATACTGGTGGATGCGTCCCGGATGAGTCGAGCCACCGGGTTATCGACAAAGAGTGCGTCGTATCGGTGGAGAATTATGCCGCCCGTGATATCGGCGCCCCCGCCTGTGTAGATCAGGCTGCCGATGGTCACATAGCATATAGCCGCGCGCAGCTGGCTGGCAGCAGCCTTCGACGCCCACCAGCAGGATTCGCAGTGTACCTGCAAATCTCGTTGCTCGCGATGCCATTGGGATGCGGAAGCCGCCAAGGATGTCAAGCTCTCGAAGTACGCTCCAGCCGCCGGGCAGAATGCTGTTCGCGCCCGGCGGCCCGGCGGCGGCGCCCATGGTGATCACGTCAGCAACAGGGTCGTGGCGAAAACGCATCGGTCCCGAGCTGACTGACGAAATTGGAACCGCCCACGCAGAAAATGTCCGGTGTCCCAGAGGCATAGACACTGCAGACCATGTTGTTCGTCGCCGTCAGTGTCCCGGGTAGTTGGCTGACTTCATCGTCCGCGCGTTCGTTGGGATCATCTTTCAAATGGATGAGTGAACTCGACATCAGTGGCGTCCCGGCCGCCCATGGCGTAGAAACTTTCCATTCAGCAAATGACGCCAGCGAAGCGGACGCCGGCAGTCGGGAGATCAGCGGCTCCCGACCAGCCCGGTGTCCATTTTCTGTCCCTGAGGAGACTTCTTGCTGCGACAAGGCTGTCGCCCTGTAGCGGCATTGGTCGCGCTGCGTTGAGCTGCCCAATGCGAATGGGATCACGCAACGGCGAGAAGTGAAAGCAGGATCAGCGCACTCCAAATGAAATGCGCTTTGATGGATGACTTGGTTTGTTTTTTCATTTTAATGGTTTCGTTAAAGGGTTCGAGAGCAATTTTTGCTCTGGACGTAGACTTTCGTTTTTACATAAAACCGTGGCGGAGTGTCAATACTTTTCTTGCAATTTTTCTAATTTCCCAGGGAATGCAGATGCCCAATTGACGCGCGCGTCTGAGCCGAACCTCGGTTAGTGCGCAGCGCAGGGAGTTCATCCATCATCGCGAAAACCTGTACGTCGCGACCCGCCGAATCGCTGCTATTCGCTGCCGCTACGGACGAAGCGGTATGGGACGCAGTCTCGCTGTGGGCACCCGTCTGACCGTTGGTGTGGCAATGACCGTTGCTAACGGCTGTTGCAGCAGGCGTGAGGGGAAGGATTACCTCCCGGTTCTCAATACACTTCCGAGGCGTCTAGCCGCCTCAGACGGGGAGCTCGCGAGTCTTTCTCGCGAGCTCCCGCCTTAAGGAGATCCGATTAGCCCCTTATCGTAATGGACACGTCGAGTGGCACCCAGCGGTGTCTTGCCACGAGCCCCCGGGATGGGTCGCAAGACAATCAACGCAAGTGACCCCCGCCAAATTGGGAACCCCGCCGCAGTTGGAATTGTTGAAGAAGCAGAAGCCCACATGCGGCGTCTGCGTTGGTTGCGGCCTTGGCGTCGGCGTTTGCCTCGGCGCGTGCGTAGGCGTTGGCGTAGCTGTCGCAGTTGCTGTCGCCGTGGCCGTGGCCGTAGCTGTTGGAGTAAACGTAGCTGTGGCCGTGGCTGTTGGAGTAAACGTAGCTGTTGCTATCGCTGTAGCCGTCGGTGTTGGAGTAAACGTTGCCGTAGCTGTCGGGGTTGGGCTGGCGCAGCCGCCGCCGCCGTTGCTGCGGTGTAGTACGTCAGGCAGGAATTGGAACGTCGACCCGTTCAAGCCTCCCACACTCCAGATATCCCCTGATCCAAAGAACCCTGCCTGGTTCGCCTGGCGATTAGGCGCTGGCAGGTTGGGTGGCGAGGAGATCCAACTCCCGGCCGGCCAGGCTCCCACGGCTAGCTCGTCTACCAGGTTGGTCGAGTCAAAGAAGCCACCGCCTGAGGCGTCTCCACCCATCGCATACAGCGTGTTCGTTCCCGTGTCGAAGGCAACACCGAAGTCTGCCCTTCCCTGAGCCCATACGGGTCCTGTGGTCCACACCCCGGGTGCCGAACTCATGTCCAGACGCCAGGTGGTCATGTTATTCGCCAACGGCACTTTAGGTTGTTGAATCTGCTGCCCTCTATAAAGAACGGAGCTCTGCCGCGCCCGCACGTTATTATTAGGCCTGGTCGAGCTAAAGCCGCCCACTGAGGAATCGGGCTTATCAGGCCCAGTCGAGCTAAAGCCGCCCACTACGTACAGGAATTGACCCACCTCGTGGTATCCTGCCAGCAGGAACGCGCTTGGCGCTGCCGTGCCGGGACCACATGTTGGTGGCTACATCATACACCTGGACATCAGCGACGATCCCGGTGGTTCCGCCCGCTACAAACACCTTCCCATTGAAGGCTCCAGATGCAGAACCGTAGTGATCCCCACCCGGTATTGAAGCCAGGGAGGTCCAGGTATCGGTCGCGATGTTGTACGATGCGAAGCCGCTGCCGGTGTCTCCCTCGGCGCAGTAGACGATGCCCGTAGATTCCATCAGAGCACAAGTAGGCGCCTCACTGGTAAAGGGCATCGCGGCCAGCGGTTGCCACATGCCAGTGGCCAGATCCAGTCCGTTAACGTTGTTCACACGGGTGCCGTTGGACACGCCCCCGAACACATAGAAGTGGGTGGCAGTCTGGGCGAACCCGTAGCGCACAATTGGAATGGGATACGGGCTGGCCGTCATCCACGGCCCGGGTGTCCCTCCGGGTGAGCACGTAGGCGATGCTGTCGGCGTAGCCGTTGGCGGAACTGTAGGAGTTGGGCTGGCGCAGCCGCCGCCGCTGACAACATTAATTTCCACCGAGGTGGTAGTGGTCGAACCGTTGTATCCACCCACTGCGACCGCTGTGTTGCCCACACCTGTCCCCGCAGGGAACGAGCGCTGTACATTCAGAGATGGTCCGGTGATCCAACTGTCGGTAGCCGGATCGTACACTTGCAGGGCGTTGGTGGTATCCGGACGGAACACCCTCTTCAGCCATGCTCCGAATCCGCTCTTGCCGGACGTAGGCGCAGAGCCCGCCCCAGTGAAGGGATTGCCCCCGCCAAACACCCACAGCTTGCCCCCAATCACTGCCGACCCAGGCACGTTGACCCCCGCGGGCATACTCGCCCGCACCGTCCAGGTGTTACCCGCAATATCGTAATCATACAGCGTGTTCAGGTTGGTGTTAGCAAGGTTCCGTCCACCAGCAACGTAGAGGTGCCCGTTAATAATGCCAAAGCCTGGCCCGCCCAACGTCGCCGGCATGCTCATCCGGCTCGTGTCAAAGGTATTGGCTACCGGGTCGTATTCCCATACCTGGCCGAACGACGGATCCACGTTGCCGGTGCTATAGCCCCCTACCAGGTAGATCTTCCCGTTGAAGTAGCCCGAGGCCATGAAAGCTCGCACGTCAGGCATGGGCGCGCCATGTACTCCAGGTGTTGGTGGCGATGTCGTAGATGCGCGTGGTATTGACCACCGTGCCGGTGTTGGGGCTATCGCCACCGAACACGAAGAGCTTGTTGACGTTGGGCGCATACACCCCAGAGGCCTCGGCGTTGATCAGATCCGGCACCGGCGCAAGTGGCGTCCAGGTGTTGGTCGACGGGTTAAACTTCCCAAACTGGTTGGTATTATCGCCCACCGAGAAGGAGTAACCCCCTCCCTCATAGGCAAACGTCCCATCGTTGTCCATGAACCCGCCGTAGTGATCTATCGCTACTGGCGCGGCCTGCGTCCACGGTCCGGGTGTGCCTCCTCCAGGTTGGCAGGTAGGCGTTGCCGACGGCGTTCCTGTCGGGGTTGGCGATGGGGAACCGCAGGGCCCGCCATTGTAATAGATCGTCCCGTTCCATACGCGAGGCGAGAAGACGGGCGCGGTGAACGGCACATTGGTCGCCGACCCCAGGAAAAGGGACAGGTCCGCGTTGGAATAGTTTTGATTCGATCCATTGCCGTTGGTGTAGTGGAGCGTAATTGCGGGGTCGGCCACCACAACGATTCCGTAGAGTGTGCCAGCAGTTAGCGGGATCGGGTTTGACAAGGTCACGTGAGTCGGGAGGTCGACACCGGCCCCGGTTCCACTACCGGTCGCCACTTGCGTCCAGAGGGCCATATTGGTTTCGTTCCCTTGCGAGGTCATCCCGGGCAAGATCCAAACTTGAAGATTACTAAACGAGACCGTTTCCGCGGTATTGATATCCAATGACGTTATGGAAATTGGATTCGCCGCAACGGTGACGTCGAAATAATTAGCGCCGCCCGGGTTCCCAAAGTTATTCGAGGCGAAGAGCGTTGTTATCTGCCCTCCCGGCGCGCACGTTGGTGTCGCCGAAGGTGTCCCCGTTACTGTAGCTGTTGCTGTGGCGGTTGGAGATGGAGTGCCACAGCCTTGCAGGATGTAGCTTTGTCCGCCGGTAGCCGCGCCACCTGAGCCATTGCAGAAATACTGGGTAAAGGCCGTATCGTTCTTCTGCACTCCGGCGGTGGCCGATGTGTTGCTGTTGGTTAGTGTGCCGTAGATCACGTCGAAGCGAGCCTGCCCCTCATACAACCTCAGCTCGAAGTTGGCAGTCCCGCTTCCCGGGAAGTACTGCGCTCGCCATTCGATGTTGAAGATGCGGTTGGGAGCAGTGCCGCTTATCGATGTAAATATGCCGGACGGGCTATTGACTAAATACAGGTCGTCCCAGTACGGGAAGATGGCGTAGGTGTGGGTCGCCCATGGGAGGCATGTGTTACTGAACTGGCTGGTCGGACTCACGAACTGGGCGGTGCCGTTAGAATCCAGGCCTATCGAGGTGAAAGTCTGATCATACAGCGTGTAAGGGAACGGGAGTGCAACAGTGACTACCGTATCATCCCCGTGATTGCCGATGTCCGTCGTGCCTGGCACAATGCTGCCGCCTATCTGACTGATCGTGTATACGTTGCCGGGCGGACACGTCGGGGTCGCCGAAGGTGATCCAATTGCTGTAGCCGTTGCTGTCGGTGTTGGGCTCGCTGTCGCCGTAGGAGTAGCCGTTGCGCTCGGAGACGCGGTAGGCGTAGCCGTTGGCGGAACAGTCGGAGTTGGAGTGCCGCCACCGCAACCGCCGACCGACTCCACAGTGGTCGAAGCCGCGCCGCCCACGCCGCCGCCGGCTACGTAACCGCGCGTGTTATATACGCTGATAGCCGAGCCGCCTTCCTGCGACACAAGAAGCGAAGGACCGGCGCGCCAACTGTCGCTGCCCGGATTGTAGATCTTGCTAGTCGTGCCGGCCTGGCCTAGACAGCCGACTAACCAGAGTTCACCGTTGAGGGCGAACGCGCCACCTGCCTGGCAGTCAGGGGGTGAGGGCGCGGTGATAGTGCGCCACACGTTGGTCGTTGGGTTGTAAGCGTAGTGTGCGAGCGTCGCCGAAGTGCTGCCTCCTACCACGTAGATTTCACCATTGAGCAGTGCACCTGGCGCGTTGCCATCCGGTGCTGGCATCGGCGCCCCGGTGGTGTAGCTGTTGGTGACCGGGTTATAGATGTAAACAGTGTCTGACCCGGTCGGGAATGGATCAGTGAAACCGCCGATGACGTACACCAAGCCGTTGAAGGCTGCTACCGTAGGCCCGGAGCGTGTCCCGGGCAAATTCAGACCATTGCTCCACGTGTTGGCTACGGTGTCATAGATCTGCATAAGGTTTATCGGGCCGGTGAACGCGATGCTGTTGTACCCGCCAGGCACGTAAATGTTGGCGCCGACAGCCGTCGCCTTGCTCTGAGAGTGCCCGGTCGGGATGGGCGCTCCCATAGTCCACGTAGTGCCATTGAAGTAGTCTGTTTCAGTTACGTAGCTGGTCCCGTTGAAGCCCGTGAGCGCGTAGAAGGCATTACTGGCTACTGCTCCTGATGCGAAGGCCCTGGCCCCCAGCATTGATGGTTCATTCCGCCAGGACGGCGTACAGCTGGGCGTGCCTGTCGGCGTTGGCGTGGGAGAGGGGCATGGTCCGAGCGTGTAGCTTTGCCCGCCAGTAGCCGCACCACCCACGCCGTTGCAAAAGTACTGAAGAAAGTGGGTAGTATCCTTCTGCACACCGGCCGTGGCCGACGTGTTGCCGTTGTCCAATTGACCGTAGATTACGTCGAACCGAGTCTGTCCCTCGTACAAGCGGACCTCGTAGTTGGCAGTACCGCTCCCTGGGAAGTATTGGTTACGCCATTCTATATTGAAAATGCGATTGGGCGCAGTGCCACTGATCGAGGTAAAGATCCCAAAGCCACTGTTTATCGTGTACCCATCGTCCCAATAGGGGAAGATGATGTAAGTGCGGCCGCTTGTGTCGGGCAGGCAGCTGTTGCTGAAGATCGAGGTACTGCTAACGAATTGCAGTGTGCCGTTGGAGTCCACATTCGCAGTCGTGAAGGTCTGGTCGTACAGCGTGTAAGGGAATGGCAGCGTAATGGGGGTCGTGCAATCGTCGCAATGATTGCCGGTGTCCACCGTGCCTGGGACGATGCTGCCCCCTATCTGACTTATCGTATAAGGGGCCGAGCACGGCGTCCCCGTTGGGGTCGGCGTAGGTGTCGGTGTAGCGCCGCCTATCGTTCCGATGAGCCGGAACATCTGGTCGGACTCCGCTGGCAGGGGCGTGCCGGTGCAACATTGTCTAATCCCCCAGCTCAGGCACGTAGGGCAAGGTATGGGGCAACCTGGCGCGGGGCAGGTCGCCGGAGCACCAAAGCCACCGCCTGGATTCTGCCAGGCAGCGGGAGAGTTCGCCTGCACCGTTCGATCGGTCCAACCCCATTCACCAAACCCAGTAAAATCCATCCGCGCCTGCACTGAGACCCAGTAAGTACCTGCAGTGAGGACCGCCGCGGGGCTCAGGGTTACCTGGAAGACACCGGCACTATTGACATAGGCCTGACCAAGGCCAGTGAAGACGTTTGTCCCAGGCAGGCCGCCGCTATTCTGATAGATGTAGACGTTGAACGACGCGGCCGGGCCAGCACCGTTGAAATATACGCCTTGCGCGTCCACTTCGGTGATATTCCATGTCTGTCCCGCGGGCACGACAAAATCGTCGGCGGTAAAGTCGTCAAACGCGTTGTTGGCCGTCTCGAAATCCTGCGAATTGGTGCTGACCACTCCAGGGTTATTCAACTGGTCATAAAGTGTGATGGCGGGAAGTTTCGGCACTGGCGGCATCCGGAATACCGGAATGGCGGGCTCGCTCCTTTTTGTGGGAAACTGCGCCTCCCCTGTTCGAGAAATGTTCGGCAACGGCTGGTCGGAAACTACTCCATCAGCACGCTGCGTCATCTGCTGCGTGTAACTGTTGGCAGCGGGATTGATTACGCTTCGCTTGACAGCCTGTCGCTGTCCCAGCGCGAATGGGATCGCGCAGACGGCGACAAGTACCAGCAAGATCAATGCGCTCCAAAGTAGGTGCGCTTTAACGGAGTGTTTAGTTTGTTTTTTCATTTTTTTTAAGACCTCATGATTTTGGAATTGAAAAACTCAATCCGGCCGGATTGAGGATGGGAGTCCTGGTATCTGTCCATGCAGGGACGCCATTTGTGCAAAAAAAGGCGGTGGTATGTCAAGACATTTTTTAAAATTTCTTAAAAATTTTTGGTAACCGAAATGTCACCGAGCCGCCCGAGTGAAGCGCGTGCCAAAGTGGAAAACTTTTTCCGGCACATTTTTAGAGGCAGCGGTGGCGGCGGCAATACGACGAATTTCGCAGGCGACACGCCCGCCACAGGGGGACCACCTTGGCTGGTATCGTCTCGCCGCGACGGGACGATCCACCTTGGGCGCAGCATGAGCTAAACAGCTAAAACTCAGCCGCCTTCGCCACACCACTCCGAAAGTGTTCGCGGGCGGACGGCGTGGCAGGCCGGCAGCAGCAACGACCACGTCTGACTGACCACCTGGGAATCAGGGTCTCGGCGGCAGAGTTGGGCGCGGTCTTGGCGTCGGCGTAGGCCTGGGCGGGTGCGTTGGGGTTGGCGTAGCTGTCGCGGTTGCGGTTGCCGTCGCCGTTGGGGTTGGAGTAAACGTAGCAGTCGCTGTTGCAGTAGCGGTCGCCGTCGCAGTTGGCGTAGCAGTCGGTGTATGGGTAGCGGTTGCTGTCGCAGTCGGCGTAGCCGTCGGTGTATGGGTAGCGGTCGCTGTCGCAGTTGGGGTAGCTGTCGGCGTATGCGTGGCTGTTGCTGTGGCCGTTGGAGTAGCTGTCGGCGTGTGGGTGGCCGTTGGGGTAGCTGTCGGCGTGTGCGTGGCTGTTGCTGTGGCCGTTGGAGTCGCTGTTGGCGTATGCGTAGCTGTTGCTGTCGCAGTTGGCGTAGCTGTAGGCGTAGGACTCGGGCAGGGGTTCGTGAGCAGCTCCACCGTACTCACCACGGTGGTCGCCGTGTTGAAGCCGTCAGCGACCAGCACCCGGCCATCGGGGAGCGTGCCCTGCGCGTGCCCGGCGCGGTTGCCAATCATTGCCGGGCCGGCGCTGAACGTACCGCTGCTGATGGTGAAGAAGTGGGTGGAAGTGGTGGAGGCACCAGTGGCGTCCGCGCCGTCGGTTATCAACAGTTGGCCCGTGCCGAAGGGCGAGATGCCGCCATAGTTGCCGTGCCCGCCGGTGCCCGCCGAGCCGAGGCTGCTCCAACTGTTCGCCACCGGGTCGTAGCGCAGTAGGGTGTCGGTCGTCGTGAACGCGGGTAGGATCACACCGCCATAGACATAGATCAGCCCGTTGGAGGCCGCCGTACCATAGGTGTTGGTGCGATTGTCGGGCAGCGTCGCCCCCGTAGACCAGGTGTTGGTGGCGATGTTGTAGATGAAGGTGGTGTTCAGGCCGTTGTTGAAGTCGTCGCCGCCCATGACGTAGAACTTGCCGTTGACCACCGCCGACGCCGCCGCTTCGACACCTGGGGTGGTGGGCATATTCGCGCCGGTGGTCCAAGTGTTGGTGGTGATGTCGTAGATCTGCAGGGCGTTGGTCACGCTGGTGCCGCCGGTGAAGCCGCCAGCGACGTAAATCTTGCCGTTCGACGCACCCGTAGCGGCCTGGCTGACGGGGACGGGCAGCGGGGCGACGTTGCTCCAGGTATTCGTCAGGTAGTTATAGCGCGAGACCTGGTCGTACACGATCGGCGTGGCGTCGGCGGTCTGGCCGCCGGCGATGTAGAGCATGTTGTCCGTGCCGAGGGCGCCCTGGATGGCATAGCGGGCCGGAGGCTGGGGCGGGCCCGATTGCCACGCGGCGGGGCCGCAGGTAGGCGTAGCTGTTGCTGTAGCTGTGGCTGTGGCCGTTGGCGTAGCTGTGGGCGTGTGAGTAGCTGTTGCCGTTGCGGTCGCTGTCGCTGTCGCTGTTGGCGTAGGCGTGAATGTAGCAGTCGCTGTTGGTGTTGACGTTGCTGTTGGTGTAGGTGTAGGCGTAAACGTCGGTGTAGGCGATGCTGTGGCCGTCGCCGTCGGAGTCGGCGATGCGACATACCCCCTGGATGTAGCTTTGTCCACCAGTAGCCGCACCACCGGAGCCGTTGCAGAAGTACTGGGTAAAGTGGGTGGTATCTTTCTGCACACCGGCGGTGGCCGATGTGTTGCCGTTGTCCAATTGGCCGTAGATCACGTCGAACCGAGCTTGTCCCTCGTACAACCGGACTTCGTAGTTGGCAGTACCGCTCCCTGGGAAGTATTGGTTACGCCATTCGATATTGAAAATGCGGTTGGGCGCAGTGCCACTAATCGAGGTGAAGATCCCAAAGCCACTGTTTATCGTGTACCCGTCGTCCCAGTACGGAAAGATGATGTAGGTGCGTCCGCTTGTGTCAGGCAGGCAGCTGTTACTGAAGATGGAGGCTACTGCTAACAAATTGCAGTGTGCCGTTGGAGTCCACATTCGCTGTCGTGAAGGTCTGATCGTACAGCGTGTAAGGGAACGGCAGCGTAATCGGGCGTCGTGCAGTCGTCGCAATGATTGCCAGTGTCCGTCGTGCCTGGCACGATGCTGCCGCCTATCTGACTTATCGTGTATTGGCCGCACGTCGCCGTTGGCGTTGGGGTCGGCGTCGGCGTGGTTGCCGTAGGAGCAGTAGCGTAGCTGTAGCGCGTGTTGCTGTAGCTGTAGGTGTTCCCGTTGGTGTAGGCGAGGCTGTCGAGGTCGCCGTAGCAGTCGACGTTGCAGTTGGCGTTGGCGTGGGGCATCCAACACCGTTTCCACGGTAGAGATGCTCGGCTAGGGCAGCGCCGTTGTAGCCGCCGGTGCTCCAGATGCTTGCGGCGGTGCCGCCGTAGAAGCCCGCCTGATTGGCCTGGCGGGCAGATGGCAGAAGGGGCGGAGAGGACACCCATGCGCCGGCCGGCCAGGCGCTGACATCCAGTTCGTCCACCAGGTTGCTGAAGTCGAAGAAGCCGCCGCCGTTGGTGTCGCCGCCGATGGCGTAGAGCTTGTTGCCGAAGCAGCTGAGGGCGAAGTCGGCCCGCGCCGGGGTGAAGACCGGCCCGTTGGTCCAGACGCCGGGGGCGCTGGTCATGTCGAGGCGGTAGGTGCTGGTCGTGTTGGCGGCGGGGGCCAGGGTTATCTTGCGCGGGCCGCCCTGAAGCGAACCGGCGGCCACCCCTGAGGTCCGTTGGGGGCGGAGGTAAAGCTGCCGGCCATGTAGAGATACTGGCCGACCTGGGTGAAGCCGCCCAGGAGGTAGCCGGGGGCCGGCATCGTGGTGCCGGTGGACCAGGTGTTGGTCGCAATGTCGTAGATGTAGAGGGTCAGTGGTCGGATTGGCCCCGGCGGGATCGGTGCCGCCGGCGACGAAGACCTTGTTGTTGAAGCGCGCCCGCGGCGGCCCCGTAGGTGCCGAGCCGGGATAGGCGCTCCTGCGCTCCAGGTATTGCTGGCGATGTCATAGATCTGGACGGTCGTTGTCGGCGTGCCGTTGAGACCGCCGATAGCGTAGATCTTGCCGTTCCAATAAGCCGCGGAAGGAGCCTGGCCGATCGCAGTGGGCGCAGTCGCCAGCGGCGGTCCAGACATTGGTTGCGATGTTGTAGCGCACCAGCGCGCCCGTAGCGGCGAAGCTGCTATTCAGGCCGCCGACGAGATAGAAGTCGGTGGCGGTCTGGACGAAGCCGTAGCGCAACTGCGGCGCATTGACCCCGACGGGGATCGGCGCGGCGGCGATCCAGGGACCGGGCGTAGACACCGGGAAGGGGCAGGTCGGGGTCGGCGTTGCCGTAGGCGTAGCAGTAGGCGTTGGCGATGGGCAAGCGCCCAGGGTCCAGATGAAGTATGCGCCTGTGGTCACACCAGCAGGTGGATTGGTGCCGGTGGCGTCACATCCTACCTGCGTGAAGTTCGTCGTGCTTTGCTGCACTCCTACCGTGAGAGCACTATCCGTCCCTCCTGCGTGGCTGGTCACCAGGTTGTAGTAGACATCGAACCTACCTGTGAGGGCGGTAGCCTCGTTGAAGATCACCTCATAGTTGAGGTTGGGAGTGGGATTGCCCGGGTAGTAGGCATCGCGCCACTCAATGACAAACGTCCGGTTGGGAGCAGTGCCGTAGGTCGCGTAGAAGACACCGCAGGTGGGGCACGTGGCTCGTGACCGGGTACTGGTCCACCCACATAGGGCCTATGGTGTAGGTAGCGATGGAGTTGGGTATACAGGTGATGCCGAAGCCAGCGTAATCGGTGCCGAAGCCCAGTTCACCGTTCGAGCCAGCCAGGGCGCTGGTGTAGGTGGTGTCATAAATCTTGACCGGGAATGGGAATGGGACGGAGAGTGAGCAGTCGTCGCAGTTGATGCCCAGGCTGGTGGTGCCGGCCAGATACGAGCCTGTAGTGATCGTGTAGTTGTAGTTCGCGCCGGCGGGGCAGGTCGGCGTCGGTGTCGGTGTGGAGTTGAAGTCGCTGTCGCCGTGGCCGTGGCTGTCGCCGTAGGCGTGAATGTAGCCGTGGCCGTCGGTGTAGGCGTGAATGTGGCTGTCGCTGTCGGTGTAGGTGTAAACGTAGCGGTTGCCGTTGCTGTCGGCGTGGATGTAGGCGTGGGCGACGCGCAGGGTGCCAGGGTGTAGGTCTGCATGCTCGCGGGCGGCGCGCCGGCGTTGCACTGTGACTGGGTGTAGATCGTGCCGTCCTGCTCCACACCGAGTGCCCCGACTGTGGCATTAGCCGAGCCGAAGGTGCCATAAATGATATCGAAGCTGTTGAGCACGCCTTCGTGGAAGACGACCTCATAGTTGGCGTCGCTGTTGGCAAGGCAGGTGGTGGCCCCGTTGTAGCGGCAGGCGCGCCATTCGATGTAGAAGTTGCGGTTGGGCGCGGTGCCGGTTGTCGTGGTGAAGATGCCGTAGTTGCCCGTCGCTCCGGTGATCTGGTCCACAGCAAAGGGGAAGATGTTGTAGGTGACGTTGGCGTTGGGCAGGCAGCCGGTGTAGAAGAAGTTATCGGCGTGCCGAAGGCCAGGTAGCCGTTGGAGCCGGCCGTGGCCGTGGTGAAGGTGTTACCGTAGAGGCCGACCGGGAACGGCAGGGTGATGCCCGTGCCGCAGTCGTCGCAGTGGTTGCCGATGTCGGTGATCCCTGGCACAATTGTACCGGCGCCGTTGGTGATCGTGTATGAGGGTGAGCAAGTCGCCGTCGGCGTCGGTGTAGGAGTAAAGGTAGCTGTCGCGGTAGCGGTAGTTGTTGCTGTTGCTGTAGCTGTAGCCGTGGGAGTGAACGTTGCTGTAGCCGTTGGTGTCGGTGTCGGCGTGAATGTTGCGGTCGCCGTAGCTGTTGCTGTAGCTGTTGCCGTGGCTGTCGGAGCTGCCGTTGGTGTTGGTGTAGGCGTGGCTCCTGTGCAATTGTTGATGCTAATCGAGTCAACGCGCCAGCCCTGATGAGTGACGCTACTATCGCTGCCCATGCGCCAGCGCAGCACAATGTTGTGACCGACTGCGGCCGCGGGCAGGTTTACTGTTGTAGTGATAAAGGCATTACTCGTCGTCCCAGTCCACGCCGAACGGGTAGCGAGCGGGTTACTACAGCAGGTGCTAATTGTTCCAGTGTAGCCACCGGTAACAAAGCTGCCGCCCCCGGTGATGATGTCCGCAAATGCGCCACCGTCGATGCTGATTTCCATCACCCCCCCGTCAAAGGTGTTCTCCAAGTCGTAATTCTGGCGGAAAGTCACCTGTGCCCCCGCAGCAATAACAGGAATGATTGGCGAATCGAGCCGCTTGTCGCTGATGACAGCCGGGTCATCAATAAAAGCGGCATTGGGCAGCGAATCGGCAACCGGTGTCGGCACCCCGGAATTTGAAGTGACCCATAGCGGAGCCGGACCGACAGCATTCATAGCCGCCCAGCCAGCAGGTAGCGCCGGCGGTGTGACGCTGTCAAAGTTCTCACTGAAGGGTGCGCATGCGCCGAGAAGAAAAACGGTGGCAATCGCGTCGCCAGCGCCGGAGTTGGCGATGTAGCCAACTTCATGCAGAAATCCGCTCGTCGGCTTCGGCAAGATGAAAGCCGTCCTGCCGCCACTATCGGTCATAGCCGTGCCTTGGAGCACGCCATCAAGATAGACGTTCCCGATGTCACTTGGCGGCAGCTTCGCCCCCGCGACAGTGATCCCCAAGGCGCCAGCGGGAGTCACAAAGGCGGGATCGGCGATAAGGCCCCGAAGGTTTGTCACGTCCGGATCCAGAAGGACAGTGCCCCGTGCCACCCGTCCGGTTGTTCCACCTGTGAGAACGCACTGCGAGATGCCCGCGCCCGCGCCGAAGCTAACAAAGATCCCGACACCGCCATCGGCATTGGCCGAGGCACTTCCGGCGGCACAACCAGAGAAAGTAACCGTTTCACCAGCCTCAAAGCCTTCGCCTATGACCACTGAGGTGCCGCCGCTTGTGGAATTGAGCGTCGCGCGATCGAAGAACACCCGGGCTGCATTCTGATCTCCAACCGGCGGCGTGCCGGCATCGGCGCGCTCTTCCAAGCTCACCCCAGCCATAACCCCCCCCGGCGGGGAGGTTATAGTATCGGCACTGTAAACGGCTGACGTGTCTCCGCTATTCGCGGGGGTGACAGTCACAAAGAATCTTCCGGAGGCGTTAGTCGAAAGGTTTCCTTGAAAGACTCCATTGCGGTAAAGTGGTATACCGGCCGTGATACTGGGCGGATAACCCCAGCCGTAAAGGTAGAAGTGAGCCGAGGCCGTGGTATTGATGCCGTGAGGCGCTCCAGTGACGCCCGGCAAATACGGGCCCGTGGGAGCAACCTGCACGACTCCGCCGGTATCCTTTCCGCTGGTCAAGCCGATCTCCTCGATGGTGAGATAGCCGAAGCCCGCGCCCGTGTTTATCCCGACGGCAACCTGGCCGTCTGCGCCGGCAGCAAAGGTGGCCGCAAGCGCGCCGTTGATGTAGAACTGCACGCTTTCTGCCGGGGTGAAGCCGGTCGCGAGTGTGCCAAAGGCGCCAGTCGTACTTTGGTTGACGACCTCATGAGTTAAACCAAGGAAAGCCTTCCCAGTTCCCATAGCCGCGCCTTCCGGGCTGCCAGCATCGCCAGAAGATAACGCACGAAGTGGGAGTGGCGCGGACGCTGGATGAACATCCAGCTCAGCCAGGTCGAGAAGGTGGTCGCCTTCCACTGGCCTGATTGTGCCGGGGCGCACAGCTGAGTGCTTTTGCGCGGGAAGCGCCACCCCGTTAAATGTTGGGATGCTCTGCTGCGCGAGCGATTGATTTTGATGTTCGACGGGTTTGTTTGGGCGCGCGAAAACCATCAGCGCCAGGAACACACCGATTGAGCACAACGCAAAACCAGTTAAAAAACGCAGACTAAAGAATGCGGATTTGTTACTTTGTTTTTTCATAGGACGAGGGCCCTCGTGGATGAAATCGAGGGAAGCAGTCTGGGGGACATGGACATGTGGAGCGCTCCTTTTAAGAAAGCCACTAGGAACGTGTCAATACTTTTTTCTTAATAATTTTATAAATTTTTCCTTAAGGATATTAAGCATTGGATTGCCGGAACACAGACGACGCGTCGCATAGCTGGAATATGGTTTGCCTCAGTTTTCTCTGCGAAGGCAACCGTGCCGGCTGCGGATATCGTGACACAGCAGGCGACACGCCTGCCACTACAGGACTACCTCGATTGGCATCGTCCCGCCGCCCCGAGCCAATTCACCTGGTCGGTAGCTACAACCGATCAACCACCTTCGTCCCGCAGTCGCGGGACTACGGCGTGGCAGGCTGATCACTTCTCACGGATCACCTGGCACACCGAAGCGTCCGGCTACAACAAGAATCTCTACGGGCGAGGCGCTGGAGTAGGACGCGGCCTCGCAGATGGCCCAGACCTCGGCGTCGGCGTCACTCTCGGCGTGGATGTAGGCGTGGGCGTGGCCGTAGGAGTAGCACTGACAGTTGCAGTTGCAGTAGCCGTTGGCGTGACAGTAGCCGTCGCTGTTGCTGTTGGACTAGCTGTAGCCGTGGGCGTTGGTGTAGCTCCGCCCGATGGCGATACCCGCACGAAATAAACGTCCTGCTCGTGCTGGCCCCTGGTTGGGTTGAAATTGAAAGTCGCAGAATACGCCACATCGCCTCCGGTGTTGTCCGAGACGATGGTGATGTAATCGCCTATTTTGTTCTGTTGCGGCCAACCTTCGAGAGTAGTAAAGGAATTGCTCACTTGTACGTTAGCCGCCCAGGTAACTCCGCCGTCCGTGCTGTACGAGTAGAATAATTGCGAATCGGTGTTGTTTGGGGCGTTGCGTGTGTCGAGCCACACAGAGTCGATGCGTCCATTGGGCGCGACTGCGAGTGTCCCGAAGAAGTGATACTTGCTGTGATTAACGGGATCGTCATTGATCCGGTGCGGCGCGCTAAAGCTTGCTCCGCCATTTGTGCTGCGGGCGAACATCACGTCCGTTCCGGAGCTGAAGCCGGTCGGTAGCACCGTGGCCACCATGTAGATGTTATTGTTCGTGGGTCCACCGGAGCGGTCCACGGCCAGAAAAATCTGTCCGGCTAGTCCGTCTGGATTGACCGGTGGGCCGTAACCATAGGCTGCCGCCCATATTAACTGTCGTCACCTGATCGAAAGTCGGCGTAACGGCCGGGTTCTGCGCGTTGCTCGAGCGGATACACCAAAAAGTGCTGCCGCTATCCCCCCCGCCAATGAACAGGTTGCCATTGGAGGCTACGTCGAGTGTTCCCCACTGAGGAGAGTTGGGAATACTAATCGGACTCTGCCAGGTCGCCCCGCCATCGGTCGAACGATTGAATCCACCGAAGTCGCATGCGATACCTTCGGTCCAAAACTGGTATTGAAAACCGTGCCCCATGCTGGTGGGAGTCCTATCAAGAGTAAACCATTCCTTGTCGCCGCTGTGCGCTGCTCCGTCGGGCGAGCGCTCTAGCCAGGATTGTCCGCCATTCGTAGAGCGCCAGATATCACCACAATATGTGTCTACTAACAGGCTCAGATAGAAAAAACTACCAGTTTCGTCGGAGTTTGTTACCGGGTCGCTGCGGAATACGTTGTTTTGCAGAACACCAGGAAAATGCCACGTCACACCGGCATCGGTGGTATAACCCCAGCCGGCTTGCCGGAAGTTGGAAGTATAGGTGTTAAACTGTCGCCAGCCGATTGCGATCTTGCTGCCATCGGTTGGGTCAACTGAAATCGACGGCTCGTTCGCGGCGTCACCGACGATGTTGTTCCCATTCGCATCGACGTTCACCTGGTAGCTGGTGAAGCCTGCGTACGGCGAGATCATCCGCGGGGAGGTCTCCAGTCGATAAGTTCCAGGCGCCGCAGGCGGCATCCCCGGTTTTTCCAAGGGCTCGGAGAAGCGTCCCGGTAGCGGTTGTCCCGAAGCCGTGGGTAGCGAGGATAGCGAGCTGAGGAAAATCAAAAGGGTGATGGCCGAAACTGTAGAGAATCTCATAATGTCGTTGTGTGGAGTGGATCGTTTAAGATTGCCGCCTTCGCCAACCAGGCTTCGCGTAAACTATGCCGAGTCCAGCGGCTACTGCGGTCCAGGGAGGTGTTCGCGACTGGCGATGCTCGATCTACAATCTCAAATCCCTCGCTGGCGGGCTTCCCCTAGTCCAGAACAGCCAGGTTGTCGAGAATTATCCGATGGAATTTTGGTAACAGAATTGAAATTTGCGATCCTCTTATATGGCTGACCGCGCTCGATAGGCACGCCTGAAGATCTGAGAAACGGCAGGTTGCGTCTCGCCCGCAGCGGCATGTTCCAGCGATCTCCCTCCGTTGGCTGGTTATCTTCACGCCGGACGAGGTGCGGGAGTAGGTCGCGGCCGTGCGGTTGGCCCCGGTCTCGGGGTCGGCGTCATCCTGGGCGTGGTTGTAGGAGTTGGTGTTGATGTTGCGCTTGTTGTGGGAGTAGCTGTAGCTGTGGGTGTAGCAGTCGGCGTCACGGTCGAGGTGGCCGTAGCTGTAGGCGTGGGTGTTGGTGTGGATCCACCTGACGGGAATACGCGCACGTAATAAACATCTTCCTCGTGCTGGCCGCTGTTGGGATTGAAGTTAAACGTGGCGGGATACGCCACGTCGCCACCCGTGTTGTCGGAGACGATCGTAATGTAATCGCCTATCTTATTCTGCACCGGATATCCTTCGAAAGGAGTAAATGGATTGCTTACCGCTACATTGGGCGCCCATGTCACGCCGCCGTCCGTGCTCCACGAGTAAAATAATTGTGAATCGGTGTTGTTCACCGCGTTCCGGGTGTCCAGCCACACAGAATCAATTCGTCCGTTGGGCGCCACTGCGAGAGTGCCGAACCAATGCCATTTGTTTTGATTAACTGGATCGTCGGTGATCCTGTGCGGCGCGCTAAAGGTCAGCCCACCATCGGTGCTACGCGAGAACATGATGTCACTCCCGTTGCTGGCGCTGAGTTGCTCCACCGTGGCAAGCATATAGATATTGTTGTTGGTAGCTGTGCCTGAGCGGTCCACTGCCAGGAAAATCTGGCCCGCCAAGCCACCCGGGTTAATCGATGCGCCAAACAACAGGCTACCACCGAGATTAATTGAAACGTTTTGGTCAAAAGTTGGTGTGACGGCCGGATTCTGCGCATTGCTGGAGCGAACGCAATAAAAACTGCTGCCAAAGTCACCGCCGCCGATGAAAAGATTGCCGTTGGTATCCACGTCGAGCGTTCCCCAGACCGGAGAATTTGGAATGAAGATAGGACTCATCCAGGTAACCCCGCTATCTGTGGAACGACTGAATTGCCTTCCGCCCCAGTTGTTGCCACTAGTGCTCCAAGCCTGGTACTGAAATCCGTGTCCTGTGCCATTAGTTCTGTCAATAGTGAACCACTGCTTGTCCCCGCCGCTCACGTCGCCGAAACTCAAGCGCGCCCACGATTGGCCGCCGGTTAGCGAGCCCCACATGTCGTCATAGAATGTCTCTCGCAGGCTAAGATAGAAAAACTTTCCCGTGGTATCAGCCCCCAACACTGGGTCGCTCCGAAAGACGTTATTTTCCAAGACCCCAGGAAAGGTCCAGGTTGTACCCGCATCAGTGGTGAATCCCCAACCGCCCTGGCGGAAATCGGACGTAACGCTGTTGAACTGTCGCCAGCCAATTGTCATCTTGTTATGGTTTGTTGGGTCGACTGTAATGCAAGGCTCGTTCGCCGCGTCACCGAGGATGTTATTGCCATTGCCGTCGACGTTCACCTGGAAACTCGTGAACAAACCGAATGGCGAAATCATACGCGGCCCTGTGTCCAGCCGGTAAGTGCCGGGAGCCGCAGGTGGCATTCCGTATTTTTCGAGTGGCTCCATCATGCGGCCACCGATCGGCGGCCGCGTTTGTCCCAAAGCGGTGGGCAGCGAGGCGAGTGCTTCGAGAAAAATCAAGAGGCTGATGGCGGAAACTGTGGAGGATCTCATAATGTGGTTGTATGGGAATCAGGGTCTCGGCGGTGAAGTAGGACGAGGCCTTGACGTTGGCCCAACCCTCGGCGTCGGCGTAGCCCTGGGCGTGGCAGTAGGTGTAGCGGTAGGTGGTGGAGTAACAGTAGATGTAGCGGTAGCGGTCGGTGTCGATGTGGGAGTAGCTGTAGCTGTGGCCGTTGGCGTGACAGTCGACGTAGCGGAAGCTGTAACTGTTGCAGTCGCTGTCGGTGTGGCTGTGGCCGTCGATGTGGGGGTTGGACTAGCTGTAGGTGTCGGCGTGGGTGTACCACCTCCCGATGGAGATACCCGCACATAATAGACATCTTCTTCGTGTTGGCTCCGGTTCGGGTTGAAGTTAAAAGTGGCGGAATACGCCACGTTGCCTCCGGTGTTGTCTGACACGATGGTGATGTAATCGCCGATCTTGTTCTGGTTCGGATAACCTTCGAAGGGATTAAACGCGTTGCTCACCGCGACATTAGGCGCCCAGGTGACGCCAGCGTCCGTGCTCCAGGAATAGAATAGCTGCGAATCGGTGTTGTTGGCCGCATTGCGCGTGTCGTACCAGACAGCGTCCAGCCGCCCATTAGGAGCTACCGCAAATGTGCCGAACCAGTGCCACTTGTTGGGATTAACGGGGTCGTCATTGATCTTGTGTGGCGCGCTGAAGGTTAGTCCGCCGTCGGTGCTGCGCACGAACATCACGTCGGTCGTGCTTCGCCCGGACGGCATCACGCTGGCCAGCATGTAAATGTTGTTGTTAGTCGGGCCGCCGGAGCGATCGATCGCCAGGAACAACATTCCGTCCAAGTCCTACACGGTTTATTCCGCCGCTGACCGAGGTCGCCACCCAGGTTGACCGGGGTGCTTCGGTCAAAAGTCGGTGTCTGGCCCCCGATCTGCGCGTTGCTCGAGCGAACGCAGTAAAAGGTGCTTCCGTTCACCGCCGACAAAGACATTGCCGTTCGTATCCACGTCGAGCGTTCCATATACGGGCGAGTTAGGAATATTGATCGGCACTCTGCCAGGTCACGCCGCCGTTGGTGGAACGTTGGAATTGCACGCCGCTGCCGCTGCAGTTAATGCCGTCGTCTGCCTGGTATTGGAAGCCGTGTCCCGGGCCGTTGGTTTTATCGATCGTGAACCATTGCTTGTCGCCCTCCGCCTGCGCCTTGCTCACCGGAGAGCAGCGTCCATGACTGGCCGCCGTTCGTCGAGCGCCATAGGTCGTCGCAAAAAAATGACTGCTTGACGTTCGACTGGAGACTGAGATAGAAAAATTGGCCGATCTCGTCGGATTTTGTCACCGGATCGCTGCGGAAAACGTTATTTTCCAAAACACCGGGAAACGTCCAGTGATGCCGCCATCGGTGGTGTAACCCCAGCCGCCCTGTCGGAAGTTGGACGTGACATCGTTGAACTGTCTCCAGGCGATCGTCATCTTGTTGCCGTTTGTGGGATCAACGGAAATAGCGCACTCGTTCGCAGCGTCGCCGATGATGTTCTGGCCATTCTGCATCGACGTTGACCTGATAACTGGTGAACACGCCGAACTGCGAGATCATCCGCGGCGAAGTCTCCATTTTTCGAGGAGGCGCAGGCGGGTTATCATATTTCTCCAGCGGCTCGGCGAACGGCATCCTGCGAACCGGCGCCAGCTGGGCTGACGCTCCAGGCAGCGTAACTAGCAGGATCAGGAAAGGTAGAAGCGGGCAGGTGAAGTTGTGGAAGATTTCATTGGATGGTTGAAGTGGTGAAGCCTTGAACGATTAAAGCGGTCGCGATCTATGATTCATAAATCTCGAACCGCTGAATCGCCCGCTTCCCTTAATCGAGGACCGTAAGCTTGTCGACAATATTCTGTCAGCGTTTGGCAGCGAAATTAGGAACTTAGATTCTGCTGTAGCCGCCTCGCTATGTCGAGGCGTCGGATTTCCACGGCGACACAGCGCCGTGACTACACATCAGCTGCCGGCAGGCGAATCAGCCCTACGGCCTCGGCGGAGGCGTGGGACGGGCTCTCGGCGTCGCCTGAGCCCTTGGCGTTGGTGTCGGCCTGGGAGTAGCCGTAGCTGTTGATGTCGCAGTGGGGGTAGCTGTCGCAGTTGTAAGCGTAGGCAGTAGCAGTTGCTGTTGCTGTGGGCGTAGGTGGCCGAAGCCGTAGCGGTAGGCGTCAAGATGGGCGTCGGCGAAGCGGTAGGTGTTGGAGTAGGCGTGGAGCCGCCCGACGGCGATACCCGCACGTAGTAGATATCTTCTTCATGTTGCCCCCGGCTCGGGTTGAAGTTAAACGTGGCGGAATAAGCCACGTTGGCGCCCGTGTTGTCTGACACCATCGTGATGTAATCACCGATCTTGTTTTGGTTCGGATACCCCTCGAGAGGGTTGAACGAGTTGCTTACCGCCACATTAGGCGACCACGTCACCCCGGCATCCGTGCTATAGGAGTAGAATAATTGCGAGTCGGTGTTGTTGGCAACAGAGTTGCGCGAGTCGTGCCACACAGCATCGAGACGCCCATTCGGCGCTACGGAGAATGTGCCGAACCAGTGCCACTTATTGGTAAGGCCGTCGTCATTGATCCGGACCGGCGTGCTAAAGGATAATCCACCGTCTGTGCTGCGCACAAACATCACGTCGGTGGTCGATCGCCCGGCCGGCAGCACACTGCACAACATATAAATATTGTTGTTAGTCGCACCCCCGGAGCGGTCAATCGCGAGGAAGACTTGGCCAGCCAGGCCTTCGGGATTAATCGCGCCAGGATATAGCAAGCCGCCACCAAGGTTAACAGCGGTGTTTCGGTCAAAAGAGGGTGTCTGGCCCGCGATCTGTGCGTTGCTTGAGCGCACGCAGCGAAATCCTGTGCCTCCGGTCCAACCACCGACAAAAACGTTGCCGTTGGTGTCTACATCAAGGGTCCCGTATATGGGTGAGTTCGGAAGGACCACCGGGCTTTGCCAGGTCATGCCGCCGTTTGTGGAGCGTTGAAATGCCGCGCTGGTGAAAGCGCAGTTAGCGCTATCGTTGATTTGGTATTGGAACCCGTGCCCCGGTCCGTTAGTCTTATCGATCGTAAGCCATTCCTTATCGCCGCCCGCGCTTCTGTCGGGCGACTGCTCCGTCCAGGTTTGACCGCCGTTGGTGGAGCGCCAAAGGTCGTCGCAGAAAAACGACTGTTGCGCGTCCGATTGAAGGCTGAGATAAAAAAATTGCCCTGCCTCATCGGATTGAGTCACCGGATCGCTACGGAAGACGTTGTTTTGCAAAACACCGGGGAATGTCCAGATGCACGCCGGCATCGGTAGTATAACCCCAGCCACCCTGGCGAAAGTTAGAGGTAACATCGTTAAACTGCCTCCAGGCGATTGTCATCTTGCTGCCGTTTGTCGGGTCAACTGAAATAGCACACTCGTTCGCAGCGTCGCCGAGGATATTCTGGCCGTTTTGATCGACGTTCACCTGATAGCTGATGAATGCGCCATACACCGAGACCATTCGCGGTGAGGTCTCGATCTTTCGAGGCGGCGCAGGCGGGTTATCGTATGTTTCCAGGGGCCCGTTCAACGGCGCCATCCGCACCGGCGCCAGCTGGGCTGAAACGCTGGTAATGCACTGCCAGGCGAGACGGCAAAATCGATGCGATTAAAGGACAAACTGTTGAGGATCCCATACGGCGGTTAACTAAATTTGACATTGAAGATTAAGTAAGTTGATATCAAGACAACAATCTATGGACGCGGCACCGGAGTGGGTCGTGGCCTGGCGGTCGGTCCTCTTCTCGGCGTCGCGTGACCCTGGGGGTGGAAGTGGGTGTCGGTGTAGGTGTAGGTGTAGGTGTAGCTGTAGCTGTAGCTGTAGCTGTAGCTGTAGCCGTTGCTGTTGCTGTTGCTGTAGCAGTGGCGGTAGGTGTAGCGGTTGCAGTTGCGGTGGCGGTAGGTGTAGCTGTTGGGCTTGAACCAGGCGTAACAGTCGCTGTTGCTGTAGGAGTAGCAGGCGGACTACCTATAGGTGTGGCCGTTGCAGTCGGCGTCGATGTGGGAGTAGCTGTAGCCGTCGCTGTTGGTGTAACAGTCGCTGTTGCTGTAGGTGTAAGTGTAGCCGTCGCCGTCGCCGTGGCTGTAGCAGTAGCTGTTGCTGTTGGACTAGCTGTAGCCGTGGCGGTCGCTGTCGGCGTCGGCGTGGGTGTAGATCCGCCAGATGGACACACTCGCACGTAATAGATGTCCTCTTCGTGTTGTCCCCGGGTCGGGTTGAAATTGAACGTGGCGGAATATGCCACGTTGCCGCCCGTGTTGTCCGACACGATGGTGATGTAATCGCCTATCTTGTTCTGGTTCGGCCAACCTTCAATGGGACTAAAGGGCTGGCTCACCGCCACATTGCGCGACCAGGTGACGCCGGCGTCGGTGCTGTAGGAGTAGAACAACTGCGAATCGGTATTGTTCGCAGCATTGCGCGAGTCGTACCACACCGCATCGAGCCGTCCATTCGGGGCGACTGAAAATGTGCCAAACCAGTGCCACTTATTAGTAGTCGCGTCATCATTAATCTTAACCGGCGCGCCAAAGGTTGCGCCGCCATTCGTGCTGCGCGCAATCATCACGTCGGTGCATTGCTGTAGGCGGGCGGCCGCACACTGGCCAGCATGTAGATGTTGTTATTAGTCGGACCGCCGGAACGATCGACTGCCAGGAATATCTGCCCTGTCAGCCCTCCAGGATTGACATTGCCGCCCGTCAAGCCGCCACCGAGGTTCACTGTGGTAGTCTGGTCAAATGTTGGCGTCTGAGTTCCGATCTGCGCGTTAGTCGATCGAATACACCAAAAGCTGCTTCCGCCGTTTCCGCCGCCAATGAAAAGGTAGCCGTTGGTAGCAACGTCGAGCGTTCCCCAATGCGCGGAGTTGGGAAGACTGATCGGATTCTGCCATGTGACGCCACCATCGGTTGACCGGTTGAATAGTCCGCTACTGCAAGTGGCAGCAGGGCTCCATGCCTGGTACTGGAAACCATGGCCTGTGCCGTTTGTCCTGTCTATGGTGAACCATTGCTTGTCCCCGCCGCCTGCCGCTCCGTCGGGTTGCAGGCGCGTCCACGCCTGACCGCCGTTAGTTGAGCGCCAAATGTTGTCACAGAACGTCTCCAGCAGGCTGTTGTAGAAAAACGTGCCCGTCTCATCGGAATCCAACACCGGATCGCTGCGAAAGACGTCGGGTTGCAGAACACCGGGAAAGCTCCACGTCGTGCCGCCATCAGTGGTATAGCCCCAGCCACCCTGCCGAAAATTGGACGTTAGCTGTCAAACTGCCTCCAACCGATTGCGATCTTGTTGCTATTCGTCGGGTCCACCGCGATCGACGGTTCGTTCGCGGCGTCGCCAACGATGTTCTGGTGATTCGCGTCGACGTTCACCTGGTAGCTGATGAAGACGCCATACGGCGAGATCATTCGTGGCGACGTTTCCAGCTGGTACGTTCCCGGCGCCGCAGGCGGCATCTCGTATTTTTCGAGCGGCTCGGTCAAGGGAAGCTGGCTGGTGCCCGAGGGCGTTGTTTGTGCTGGGGCGGTGGCGAGATCAACTCCGAAGGCGATGGCAAAGAACAGGCCGGCGGTAAAAACGCTGGAATATCTCATGTGGAGTGAAGAAAGTTCGCCAGTTGGACTGTGGAGTTTTTGAATCATCGAAGCGATTCATGACTGTGGAATCCCGAACCACCCCGCCGGCGCTCTCCTTAATTCAGAACAATAATGTTGTCGAGATTTATCTGCACTTGCCTCGTAACGAAGTTGTAACCGCGAGTTTTCGGCAGCGACGATGAGGAGGTGCGAAACCGTAATGCAGGCGTGAGTCTGGATGATTGCAGCCAGAGGGCTGCGTCTAAAGAAGGTGGATCGCTCCTCCGAAGACCACGCCCCGCCAGCCCCAAAAGCACTGAAATCAGGCGGCGCATGGCGACGCGTTGAAGACAATGCGTTCCACCTCTTTGGTTTCCCGGGATCGCCGATCCCGGCTACAACCCATCACTAATCACTTCTCACTGATCACCTGGCAATCAGGGTCGGGGCGCCGGAGTGGGACGAGGCCTCGCCGTTGGCTCAGACCTTGGCGTCGGTGTCGGTCTGGGTGTGGACGTAGGAGTAGGCGTGGGAGTAGCTGTCGGCGTAATAGTAGCTGTGGCTGTTGCCGTTGTAGTCGCTGTTGCCGTGGCCGTTGCTGTGGCAGTAGCCGTAGGGGTCGCCGTTGGACTGACAGTAGGCGTCGGCGTCGCTCCTTGTCCGCCAGGGAATACCCGAACGTAATAGATGTCTTCTTCGTGTTGTCCGTGGCTCGGGTTGAAGTTGAATGTGGCCGAATACGCAACATTGCCTCCTGTAGCGTCCGAAACGATCGTAATGTAATCGCCAATCTTGCTCTGATTCGGATAACCCTGGGAAGGAATAAAGGAATTGCTCACCGCCACGTTAGGCGCCCAGGTCATACCGGCGTCGGTGCTGTACGAATAGAACAACTGCGAATCGGTATTATTGGCAGCGTTCCGCGTGTCATACCAAACAGCATCGAGCCGCCCATTGGGAGCTACGGAAAATGTTCCAAACCAATGCCACTTACTGGGATTGACAGGGTCGTCATTGATCTTGTGCGGCGCGCTGAAGGTTAACCCGCCGTCCGTGCTGCGCACAAACATTACGTCAGTTGTGTTTCTCCCAGTCGGCTGCACGCTGGCCAGCATGTAAATGTTGTTGTTAGTCCCGTACCAGAATGGTCAATCGCCAGAAACAACTGCCCGTCGAGCCCCGCGGGATTTATCCCGCCGCCGCTCAGCACACCGCCCATGTTCACTGTCGTTACCTGGTCAAACGTTGGCGTTTGGTTTCCGATTTGCGCGTTGCTTGAACGCACGCAATAAAACGCGCTGAATCCTTCGCCGCCGATGAAGAGGTTGCCATTCGTGTCCACGTCCAGTGTTCCGTCTGTGGGCGAATCGCTCAGCGGTGGAATGCCGATGGGAGCCTGCCAGGTAACCCCGCCGTCGGTGGAGCGTTGGAATTCCACGACACCGGTGTTATCGCAGTTAATGCCGTCGCTTGCCTGGTATTGGAAGCCGTGCCCTGGACCATTCGTCTTATCGATGGTAAACCATTGCTTATCGCCTCCACCCGCGAGTCCGTCAGATTGCAGCTCTGTCCAGGATTGGCCGCCGTTCGTTGACCGGTACATGTTCTCACAAAATGTCTCAAGAAGGCTGAGGTAAAAGAAAGTTGCCTGTCTCATCCGAGTTTGTTACTGGGTCGCTGCGAAAAACGTTGTTTTCCAATACACCGGGAAACGTCCAGTGGACGCCGCCATCAGTGGTATAACCCCAGCCGCCTTGCCGGAAGTTGGATGATACACTGTTAAATTGTCTCCAGCCGATTGCCATCTTGCTGGTGTTAGTTGGGTCAACCGAGATCGTGCATTCGTTAGCGGCGTCACCGACGATGTTGTTCCCATTTGCGTCGACGTTCACCTGATAGCTAATGAAGACACCATGCGGCGAGATCATTCGCGGCGACGTATCCAGCCGGTAAATGTATGCGCGGCGGGTTATCATATTTTTCCACTGGCCGGTTGATGTGCGGATTCCAGGTAGGCGCCTGGCCGGAACCATTGGCAAACGAAGGCAGCAAGACCAGGCAACACGCGGACGCTATTGATAGAACTGTAGAATATTTCATGTCAGCTTTAGATATCTTTTGTCAGAGGCGTTCTACGGCGAAATCGTTCGTTCCCAATAAGAAGGAGGAAGTCTGTAATGACCGCATCCTGATTGCTACGGTGGGGACAGCGCAGCGCGATGTCCCCACCATCGTATCCTTCCTCACGTTCGGCGGTAGCGCTTGACTATGGGCGCGGCCTTGGCGACGGAGGCGGCCTTGGTGTCGGTGTCGACCTAGGCGCAGCTGTCGCAGTAGCTGTAGGGGTTGCTGTAGCAGTTGCGGTGGCTGTCGCTGTAGCAGCTGCGGTCGCTGTTGCCGTGGCAGTTGCTGTAGCAGTCGCAGTCGCCGTTGGCGTAGGTGTAGGTGTTCGGCCACCTGCGCAGGTGTAAGTGCGCGAGCCTGCGGCCGGCGGGCCATCGCAGAAGTCCTGAGTAAAGGCGTTGTTCGGGCCCTGTACACCAGAAACATAGAGTTGATCGCTGCCGGGCTGGACGGTGCCGAAGATGAAGTCAAACCGCTTATTGGGATTATTTTCATACAGGCGCACCTCGAAATTCGCCGTTTGAGTATGATCGGCGAAATACACTGCGCGCCATTCGATGTTAAAGATGCGATTGGGCGCGGTACCTGAAACGGAAGTGAAGATGCCACAGCCGCTGGCGAAGGCTGAACAACCCTCGCCCACAATATCGGTGCGATAGTCGCTCCAGAGACCAAAAATGGTGTAGTCATACGAACATTGATTGTCCGGAGCGGGCAGACAAGCTGACATGTAGCCGAGTGGCTCGTTGATGCACACGAAATCGAGTCGGCCATTGGAATTGACGTTCACGCCATTGTAGGTCTGATCGTATAACTGGAAGGAGAAGGGCAATGCGACGAAGGTGTCGCCGTCATCAGTATGGTTACCCGTGTCGGTCGTCCCAGGAACGATCGTATCCGTGCCTGTCGTAAACGTGTAATTGACAGCCCGAAGGGGTAGCAGTCGGTGTTGCTGTAGCTGTTGCACTTGGCGAGGCCGTTGGCGTAGGTGTCGGCTGATCCGCCGCCCAGATTAAACGCGCCGATTCGCAATCGCCATCCAATGGAGCTAGTCGTGGGAACGTACTCGTTTATGTACCAGAAAGTGGTGTCATCGGTCGGATCGACGTACGATTGCCGTGTAGTCGCCCCAGCGATTGCTGCCGGTTTGCGAACCGGTGCCGTTGATGATGGATCCTTCGCCGAGGGTCATCTGGCCCGGTGGATCGCCGTCGTGCCGGGCGGTGTAAAACACACTTGGAAACACTGATGGATTGGTGCCATTCGAGGCGCTAAAGCCGAGGGCTATGTCTCCAAGTGAATTCATGGCGATGCTTCCCATCCAGCGATGAATCCCATCAGTAAGCCCAGGCGCATAAGTGCCTTCCTGAAAGATGACCGGACTGCTATTGGGACTGCGCAGTTCCCACCAGCGAATGCCTGACACTTCGCCGTTTGGTCCTGTGCCGGCAGACACCGACTGATTGGTGACCAGCGACTCGTGAGTGCCAAAGTTGCGATAAGCAAGCCGAAACAGCGGCCGCTGTCGATAGCCCAAATGATCAATTCGGTTGGTGGTACCTGGCTGCGGAATACATGCGCGACCGCCACCGCATAGAGCTCAGGATCGAGTTAAAGGGCTGCGTCGGCAGCGTGTTAGTCAGCATGAAGGTCGAATTTGCAGGAGTGACTGGGATCGTAGTGGAACTTCCAAAGGCTCAACGCATCCGCTGGCGCGCCATAGGGACCGTTGTTATCCTCTGAGCCCACAAAATAGTTAGGGCTTCCGGCAGGCGGCGGTGTCATCCCATCGAGATCACTCGGCAACAAGCCGTCGCCAACGACGTACGCCGGGTTTGGCGGAGCAAGGAACCCGACAATTGTCGGGTTGGGATTACCGGCCAACGCCTGCGCGCGATCCAGCGCGTACGCGCCAACGCCCACAAACGTTGCTGCCACCTGCGAACTCGCGCGTGCTGAAGTAATAGGCGTCGGGCCACATCCCAGCTTTCGGATAGTCTGGAAAATTATTTCCGCTGCCGGTGGCAATGGCCCAACGGTAATAAGCTCCAGTCGGATCGTTCGTCTGCGAAAGCGCTACGCACTCGCAAATACGGCGCGGCCCGCAGGTGAATTGCGAAAGCAACCAGCGATCGGCCAGTTGGTCGTAAAGAACAACGGGGTCGCCGGCGTTCTGGGTCTGGCAGCCGCCGCCAAAGCCAGACCAGAGCGTATTGTTCGCCGCCGGACCGAAGAGCGACTGTCCGCGTCTTGTTGAAAATTTGAAAATGCAGGTTGGACATCGTCACGACGTGATTGGGACCGACCGCTCCGTTCGGGTCCGGCGGCGAGCAGCCGCACAGGTTGCTGTTTCCATCAAAGCTGATGATCGGAGCCGGTATTCCAATCTTGCCGAGCACTCGCTGCACAACCGGATCGGGCACAACCGGACCAACAGGTGCCAAGCGGAATCGGCCCCTCCTCTTCGTTCTCGCGCTTCGTACATTCTTTCCAAGGCAGCGGCTTCATGCTGCGCAGCGGCGGCGAGATGTCGAACTTCACCACCGGCATCGACGCCTCGATATTGGGCGCGAACAATCGGCTGTGAATTGGCCGAATTGCGTCCAGAGGGCGCTGACGCTTTGCCGAGCGCAAACAGGACAACGTGATTGCTCCAAAGCAAAGCAGAACGCCGATTAGGAGGCGAAGCTTAAAGAATGCGGATTGGGAAGTGGATTTCTTTTTCATTGGATGGAGTTTGGGTTGGGTAGTTTCGTTGAAGCACCGGACGGGCATCAACGCGGGATTTCTCATCCCGTTCTTTGACTTCCCCCGGGGTTCAAGTGTGGAACGCCGTTTCTATCTGAATCGCCGGAAGCGTGTCAACACAATTTTCTCATGTCTTGCGACGTTTGCTTGCGACGCCAAACGCGAAACGTCGGACGTCGTGAGACACTGTCCTTCGTGACGCGGATGCGGCAAACTCCAGAGTTTCAGCGAGAGAAAACCTGGCCGCTGCCAGCAATCGAGCCCTGAAACTGAATTCATCTGCGCCGCGCGCATCGCCGAGATTCAGAATTTGCGAATGCCCAAACAGCGCGCCGGTCGAGGATCAGCGGCTTCGGCAGGCCGACCGCGCATAAAGCTCCGGCGAGCGAGATGGTCGACGGTGTAGCCAGGTTGTCGCCGATTACGGCTGAAAGCTGTACGGCTCGGCGCTGGCGTCGGGCGAGGCCTCGTTGTTGGCCCGGGCCGCGCTGTCGGCGTTGGTCTGACCGTTGAAGTCGGAGTCGCAGTTGCAGTTGCCGTCGCAGTCGCAGTTGGCGTCGCTGTCGCAGTCGCGGTAGACGTAGGCGTTGGCGTTGGGCTCACAGGCGGCGACGATGGCTGTAGCAGTAGCCGTCGCTGTCGCTGTCGGCGTTGGCGTGGGTGATCCTCCGGCTCACAGCCGCAAATATGTCGACCCGGCCCCATCCATACACGTTATTTGGCGGACCTGCCGTGCCGCACTGGGTGGAAGAGATAAAGTGCTGCCGACATATTCAACGCGTGCGACTGGCGTCGATCTGGTGTCGCAAGCTCGGAATGGCTGACCACAGCAGCGCCATGGCGCCGGCAATGTGCGGAGTGGCCATGGACGTGCCGCTGGCAGTCGTATATGCACTATCGCCGGTGTTGGTAGCCGAGCGCGTGCCCGTGCCCGGAGCAGTGATATCCGGCTTGATGCGGTTGCTTCCATCGACAGTTACCGGGCCGCGACTGCTAAAGGAGGCGATGGTATCGGTGCCGGTATTTAACGCCCCGACGGTGTAAGATGCTGCATAAAGCGATGGCGGGTCTGTCACAGTGGAACAGGCAGATCCGGAGTTTCCCGCGGCGACTACCATCATAATGCCGGCAGCGGCTTGGGCTTCGACAGCAGCTTGCAACGTGTTAGCCGAGCAACCTTCCGAAGCCGGACAACCCCAGGAGTTGATCGTAATGTCCGGTGCTTTGGTCGGGTCGGGGTCCTGGCCGCCGATCCGGGTAGGCGCCAGAAACCATTGCATGCACTCGATGTATCTGGTAGGTGTGCCGTTGCCCTGATCCATGTTACGGCAACCAATCCATTTTGCGCCCGGGGCCATCCCGATCTGGTTACCAGCGCCGTCATCGCCGATCGCTGTGCCGGTGGTATGGGAGCCATGAAAGAAATCATCGCAAGGAAACGGCGAATCATTGCCGCAAGGGTTGCCAGTGCTGTCATGGATGGAGTCGTGCCAGTTGTAGTCGTGGTCGGCGTTTACTCCGTCCCAGCCGCGATAGTGAGGCTTGAGCGCGTTGTGGGTCCAGCGAACGCCGGTATCGGCACTGGCAATGACAATATTCTGCCCGGTGAATCCCAATGCCCACACTTGAGGCGCATGCGTGTAATTGATGCCCGGCTCGATCGTTTCCGGAGCTGGAGGTACGGAGGCGCATCAACAGAGGGGCCTGGTTGAGGAAGCTGGTTTTGGATGTGCGGATTGCCTTCTACCCGCGCCACGTCGGGCCGGGCGGCTAACGCTTCGGCGACCTCGCGGGTTCCCTTCACCAAAATCGCGTTCACGATGTAGAAGGAACGATGCTCGAGTCCGCGCTCACGCAGCCATTGCAGAATTGGACCCTGGGTGGTTTGGCTCTTGTTCAACAAGGCTTGATAAACAAAGCGCCCCTTTTCAGCCTTGGTCTGCAAGGCTCGCGGCCGGGCTCAGGTCGGCCTGGTCCGCGAGCACAACGAAAAATTCGGCCTGCTGACCGTTGGCGGTGTGTTCCATCACCCACGGCGCGATCTTGTTCGCCGTCGCAGGCGACGCCGGGACAGCACTCCGAGTAACAGCGCGCGAGGTCCGTGGTTGCGCTGAGGCTGTTGCTACAGCTGCAAGCACGAAGCGTCACTCCGCGAAACAAAGCAAGACGCCGCACAAAACCCGGAGGCGTGAAAGGACGTGCGACTTTGGGAAAGTTAGACGCACAGAATCGAATTGCAGACTTCTTTTTCATAGAATAATAATGGTTGTGGTTAAAACGGCCGGAGGCTTAACGACATGAAATCGCTGCCCTGTGATACTTAATTTCCCGCGGTTCCAAGAGTGGAACGCCCTTTTACGCGAATCGCAGAAACAGTCAACACCATTTTGAAGCCGGAAACTCAGCAATCTCGTTCCGCGCCGAACTGCAACCCGAACGAGTTTTCGCACGCGATCTCACACCCGGCAAGGCTGCTGTGCGGCAGCCTGATTACCCTCGACTCCAGATTTCCGTTCGGCGAAAACTTCTATGGACGAGGCGCCGGAGTGGGACGAGGCCGCGCGATGGGCCGGATCTTGGCGTGGGCGTTACTCTCGGCGTCGAAGTAGCAGTAGGAGTGGCAGTGGCGGTAGGCGTTACAGTTGCTGTGGCGTTGCGGTCGCGGTTACAGTTGGTGTTGCTGTCGCACCGACGGTTGCTGTTGGTGTCGCGGTCGCAGCGGCAGTTGCTGTGGCAGTCGGCGTCGCCGTAGGCGTCGGTGTGGGCGATCCGCCGCTCACCGCGGCAAAAATATCGACTCGGCCCCAGCCATATACGTTGTTTGGCGGTCCCGCGTGCCGCACTGAGTGGAAGCGAAATAACATGCGCCGCGTTATTCAACGCGTCCGACTCGCGGTAATCTGATGTTTGCAAGCTTGGCATCGCCGACCAGAACAGGGCCATGGCCCCGGCGATGTGCGGAGTGGCCATGGACGTGCCGCTGAGCATTGGCGTATAGCCGTATCGGAAGTGTTGTAGCATGAGCGCGTGCCTGTGCCCGGAGCACGTGATGTCCGGCTTTATCCGGTTGCTTCCATCGACTGTTACCGGGCCGCGGCTGCTAAAGCGAGGCGATGGTATCCGTGCCGGTAGTCAGCGCGCCGACCGAGTAGGTTGCGGCGTAAATTCCCGGCGGATCTGTTACGGTTGAACAATTCGGCCCGGAGTTTTGGGCGGCTGCCACCATCATGATTCCAGCAGCAGCTTGAGCTTCTACAGCAGCCTGCAACGTGTCAGCCGAACAACCTTCCGAAGTCGGGCAACTCCCAGGAGTTGATCGTAATGTCCGGTGCCTTGGTCGGATCGGGGTCGCCGCCACCGATCGGGTAGGCGCAAGGAACCATTCCATGCACTCGATGTATCTGGCCGGTGTGCCGTTGTTCGAGTCCATGTTGCGGCAACCGATCCATTTCGCACCGGGCGCCATCCCGATCTGGTTACCCATGCCATCGTCGCCGATCCATGGTGCCGGTGGTGTGAGTTCCATGGCCAAGAGTCGTCGCAAGGAAATGGCGAATCGTTGCCGCAGGGATTGCCGACGCTGTCATGGATGGAGTCGTGCCAGTTGTAATCGTGATCGGCGGTTATTCCGTCCCAGCCGCGGTAGTGAGGCTTGAGCGCGTTATGTGTCCAGCGAACGCCGGTATCAGCACTGGCAAGAACAATAGTTCTGCCCGGTGAATCCCAGCGCCCATACTTGCGGCGCATGTGTGTAATTGATGCCCGGTTCGATTGTTTCTGGACGCTGGAGGTACGGGGCGCCTCGACAGCAGGGCCAGGTTGAGGCAGGTCATTGTGGATGCGCGGATTGCCTTCTACCCGCGCCACATCCGGACGGGCAGCCAACGCGTCGGCTGATCTGCCGGCTGCCTTTCACCAAAATTGCGTTAACAATATAGAAGGAACGATGCTCGATCCCGCGGTCACGCAACCATTGCAGGATTGGTCCTTGCGTCGTCTGACTTTTAGTTCAATAAGGCATTATAGACGTAGCGCCCCTTTTCAGCCTTGGTCTGCAAGGCTGCGGCCTGACTCAGGTCGGCCTGGTCAGCGAGCACAACGAAAAATTCGGCTTGCTGGCCGTTGGCGGTGTGTTCCATCACCCACGGCGCAATCTTGCTCGCCGAAACAGCCGATGCAGCGGTGTCCCCCCGAGTAACAGCACGCGAGGAAGCGATAGCTCCGATGCCAGTCGCGGCAGCCGCGGCAAGGAGCAATAAACAAAAAATACGCCGCCACCTCGACGGCGTGAACGTGGATGTGGGCTTTGGGTTTGTGATCATAGGATTGCCGTCGCGTCTGAAATATCTTGGTTGAAGGCGTGAGTCGTCTCTTAAACGAATCCTGCGACCCGTCAAACTTTTTCCCGCATTTTTTATACTTTAATGGCGCGAAAGCGATGCGCATCGCACTCAAAAAGCGCTGCGCGCAAAACCTGTTCGTGCAAAGCTCGTCTGGTACAGCGAGCTATTCAGCCTTCTCGTCAGGCGGGAAACCCGCGAGCTTTTCTCGCGAGTTCCCGCCTTAACAAGTTCCAATTAGCGTTACGACCGGTTATGGACAGCTGACTGACAGCACTGTGCCAGTCCCAGGGTGATCCGGATCTGGTTGGTAGCCCGGATCGACACTGATAACAGCCATTAGCGGGATGTTACCGGAGATGAGTGGACCTGACTTCGTTATTGAACTGGCCACGATCACTCTGATGGTCGATGGCAGCGTGGCCGGCGGGACAGAACTACCGCCCGAACCACTCGTCCATGTTCCTCCGCAAAATGCTGGATTGGGAGTGGTGGTTTCGGCAAAACCTTTGAAGGCAGAAGGTGCCGGACCGCCGCTCAACGAGTTGGATTTTGCCCACTTTCCTCCCCAGAACGTCACGTGGTTCCCCACCATCGCGCTACGATCGCCAATGACAAAGCTCGGGCCCGACAAAGGATAAACGTATGCGCCACGGCCGCGCGTCCAGACCGAGAGCGTGGTTCCATAGCGATCGATGGACATATCCCAGATCATCACGTGCGGAATTCCGTTGTCGAAACGGTTCCAAACCGGAGACGCAACAGTGATGTCGTTGGTGTAGTAGAGACCGAAGTCGGTGCCGGCAAAGACTTGTTGCGGAACATTCGGGTTCACGATGATTGAATCCACCGGGATGTCCGGCAGGTTGCCGGTCTTATTGGCCCAGGTGAACGAGCTGCAGTTAGACGCACAGCTTACCTGGAAAATGTGGCCCGGCTGTGTTGGCGTGTTGGCATTAAAACCGCCAACCGCAGCATAGCCGACAGGCACATCAACCGCTGGCACCCTGGGATCCAGCGCAACGCCAAGCACGGGACGAAGAGGTAACACGATGTTACTGCCTGTCACGTCAATCCAGTTTGCCTGAGCGGCAGCGCCTGTGCCAAGGTTGAACCCAATCCATACGTTTGCGTCGTTTGTGCCCACGATGGCGACACTTTGGTATTTCGGTGAATACTTGACCTGATTGATGAACGAACGGTTCCCCAGCGTACCCTTGGTCATGTTCTGAGTCGTCGGATTGTTCGTTACATACCAGGCCGATGTCGGCACGGTAGCCGCCGCTCCGCTTATCGTTTCCCAGACCCTGGTAGTCCCGGCAATCAGATGGCCGCACCCGCTCGTAGGTCCGGCAGCCGGACAGTCGTCGCCGCCGGGTATGCCGCCATGGAACATGTTAACCGGCAGGATGAATGACTGGAGGTCGCCGGTCCAACTGCCCCTGCTGCTTGTCCAACTGGCCCCTGGATCTGTGCAATGATAGGTGCACCGGCTGAATCCCCCACTATTGTTGCCTTCCCAGACACGGAGACTCCCAACATTGTCACCCGGCCTGGTACCACCAAGAGTGCCGGATCCGTTAAACGTCAAGTTTGCGCTGTTGATATTGGAAAAAGGAATCGAATTCCCGGCGCTGCCGCAAACAACAGCGGTCACAACAACGTTCGAACCATTGCCGGTTGCTGTGACCTGCGATGGGATGTCGGCATTTATCGCCGTGCGAATATTCGTTGCCGCCGAGTTCGCACTAGTGCCGACTGAGACTTGGCCCGTGCCACTCCGGGTCGTTACCCAGGTGAATGTCTGCGTCCCAACGACAAATTGTTGGCCAACCGTTCCCGCGCCAGAGGTGGTCATAGTGCCTTGCGCCTGAGTGCACGTGGTGCCCCTCGGGTCGATTTGCCCGGAAAACCCGTCTCCACCGAGTCCTAACTGCCATAGCACGGGTCCCGTCGGAGTACCGGCAAAGGTAACCGAACTAGGCCCATTGTCTTGGGCACCCCCAACTGCCATGGGTGACGGGGCGTTGGCAAAGTTGCCGCTGATGTCGCCTGAGTAAAACTCGATCGTATTTAAGCCGGTATCCATGTTGAACCAGGTCGGATCAACCAAGGATGTTGCCATGTCAGCGTTCGTAGTACCATGTACGCCGCCGTCATTGCCGATTGCCAATATGCTGGACGAGCCAGGCAGGAACGCGAGAGCGTGTTGGTCCACGTGCACTGGACCGGCGTTCCCGCTATAGGAATAGCCGCAGGTGATATCGTTAAACGAGGTCCCGGTGCGGGTCGCAAACCAGACGTCGAAGGTGCTGATAAACACGCGGTCCGGATTATTTGGATCAACAGCGACTGCCTGGTCGTACCAGTTCTGGGGATAATCGCCCTGGCCGTTGGTGCAGTTCCTGAGAGAACCGCCGGCAGAACCGGTCATAAACGCCCAGGTATCGCCGCCATCGGTGCTCGACCAGACGCCGATCTGGCATCCGTTGGTGTTACCGCAGCCACTGTTGGCATTAGGGGCGATGGATTGCGCCTGCACGTAGATGACATTGGGATTGCTCGGCGCGATGCCAAGGTCGATACGTCCAAGCTGGTCACCGGTGGTAACGTTGACCCACGGGTTGCCGCTGCCGGCATTCATTGGCGCCCCTGTCGTGTACGGACTGCCGGTCACCTGAGTACCAAACACAAAGCCATTATCGTTGCGACTGATTAGACTGAAATCGCTGGGGCAACCGCTCATTGGCATTGTGCCTTTATAAACGCCGTTTGCACCGTTCTGACCCAGGTCATACTGAACCGTCGTGGCGAATCCGCGCACGCCAACCGCGGCGATAATGCGAGTAACGCCCCCGCCCATGTCCGTTAGCTCCAAACCCGTTACGTCCTGGCGCTGTGCACTGAAGCCGTTGGTTGTGCACGGGCCAGTCCAGTTCACGCCACCGTCATAGGAGAAGTAGAGACCTTTTTTGGTTCCGGCCACAACGTTGTCGCTGTTGTTCGGATCCACTTTCACCTTGCCTACCGCGTTATATTGCGGGAATTGCCCGGGCGGCTCGTTATAGGATGGGCCAAAAATGTCCGCGCCGAGCACAGTCCACGTAGCGCCAGCGTCAATCGACTTCAAAATACCCTGACTCCCCATGGAGAAAGACCCGTAATTGAGGTCGCCTGTACCTGCGTAAATGGCGTTATGATTATTGGGGTCAATCGTAAGCGCATCGATGGCTGTTGTACCAATCAAGGGATCATCCGTGAGCACGCTCCAAGTGGTCGTGTTGCTACAGCAGTTGGTCGTTTTCCATACTCCGCCACCGACCGCTCCCAGATAAGCAACGATGCTGCCATTTATGGTTGTTGTTGGATCGACAGCGATCACGTTGACCCGGCCCTGAGTCGTCGTGTAGTTGAAACATCCCGAGCACCCGGTCATCCGCTCCGGTTGTGGACCGAGCGGGGTAAAGCTAGTTGTGCTAAGGGCGTTCGGATTGGCCAGGTTCAGCTTAAGACGTTGCCCGAACGGCATGCCACGTGGCATCCGCGCATGTTCCCTGGCTGCCGCGCGCACCCACGCAGGATTGAAACGTCCGGTAGGAAATGTCAGGCGATCGAACCAAAATTGTTCCAACTGCGACAGACCAGCAGCCTCTTCTTGTGTATTTCTGCCTGGCACAGGCATGTACAGAGCGGGTTGGTCGGGGTCCCCCGCTGGAACGCCAGTCCGACTCGGACCCGCTGGACGGCGCAGCGTCACATCCCTGCTAGCAAAAATTGCCAGGGCTATCCCAAGGAAACCGAGACTGAATCCGAGTAAAACTCTGAGGTTAAAGAACCCGCCTTCGCTCAGGCTACGGCGGACACGCGTGGATTGTGATGTGGATCGTTTTTTCATAAGTGGACATTGTGGCTGAATGGAGTTTTTCCCTTAGAAACCCTGTGGAAGCGTCCCTTGTAGCTAACGCGCCAAAATATTGTCAACACTTTTTTCTTAACAAATTTGTCACCGCACAGCTGTGGTGGCGGCGGTAGCCGCATCACCTTTGCGTGGCAAGACGGGCGGGGGCCTCAACGCGTTGACAAAAACATCAACGCGGCGTGTCGCCGCTTGTTTCCTCATTGAGGACGGCCACCGCACGGTCGTAGGTCGCCCTGGCTTCCTCGTGTGAGTTGCCGACTGCGGTCAGCCCCATTCTTCCAAGCTCGCCCAGGGCGCTCATCATGTGAAACACCACGCCTGTCTGGCGCGTTTGACCGAAGTGCAGGTTGTGTCGCACTACGATATCGAAAAGATCGTCCGGAGTCAGCGTCCGATAAGCAGGCGACTCGACATGGTCGCTGGCGACAAAGAATTTCTGCCGTCCGTTTGGCGCGGTGAAGATCGCAGTGTCCGGATCGTATGTTCCATCGGTAAGAAATTGCAGTGATAAAAATGGATGAGTGGTGCCGCCTTTTCTTAAGTTGATCTCGATGGCATAGGGCTCCCATTTTCCATTCGAGCGTACCACCACAAAATCCAGGGCGAAACGTCCTATCACTCCTTCCTTCGCCAGACGTCTGCCTACCTTGGCAGCTTCCCCGGTGATCAGCGCAGCGTAACCTGTATCGGCAGGGAACACGCAGCCCAGATAGCTTTGACCGGAGGGGCCACCGAGAAGCTGGTCATGCGTCGATAGTAATTCGACTGCGCCCAATGGCGTGATACGAAGCTGCACACTGGGACTCCTAAACTCTTCACCCATGATGCGTTCCTCGACGACCGCCTGTCGTTCCTGCAGTTTCTTCATGTAACTGTCATAAGTAATGTCCTCTACCTCGAACTGCATCACTCGAAGACGCTCTTCTAACATAGCTTGCTCCTTCGAGTTACCTGGTGCTGGCAGGCCGCTTAGATCGATAACAGCATTCCCTTCGCCCGAGACACCTTCATTCAGCTTTACAAGGACCTGCTTGATCGAAGGCTTTCTCGCGCGCATCTGCGCTATGGCACTGATCAGGTCCTCTTTGCTCCCGAGATTCTCGTAGCCCAGAGGATGCGGAACATTTTCTTCGATGAAGATCTTTCGGCACCCGCTCTTTGTGCCTAGCGGAAAGAATTTTGGATCTGCACCGTACATCGGGATGCCAAGCCGCAGCGCCAGCTCCTTCTCTCGGTTGGTGGTGTTGAAAGGAACAAGGTGCGCGCGATCAGGATCCATTATCAAAGAACGGATACGCTCGATCAGCCGCGGTCGCGCAAGCAGCTTATCGCTCAGCGGACTGACCGACCCGTCGAGCGGAGCAATTAGGAAGAGGCGCTGCCGCGCCTGGCTTGAAATGACGCCGGGCAGAAGATCGAGGTAATAATCGATGATGTTTGGCAGAACAGCTTGCGAAGTCACATAGATCAGTCGCGCCCGAGGCTGACGCAGCAGCAATAACAGGAAAAGAAAGCGTTCTTCATACGCCTGCATCACTGCGCCGGAGCCGATCGCGTCGACGGACATCGAGGGCACAACCACGATCGTCTGTGGGTCCTGGTTAAATCGTTCGATCGATTTCCACAAAGGCACCAGCTTCTTCTGCAACCGATCAAAGTCGGCCTGCGAGTTGTAGCCGGGATCGGCGATGCGAGATCTAACAGCGAGTTTTCGTTCGGACATCAGGCGAGCCATTAAAGCTCATCTCAGGCACAAATCGAGCGATTTGCGCAGCTACGTTAAATAGGATCGGCATGACAAAGCACGAAGGACAAATGACGAAGGAATGACGAAGCCCGAAACCCGAAACAAGAATTGAAGGAGTTCGTCATTAGAACATTGATTCGCTCCATTCTTCATTCGTCATTTCCTAGTCATCGTCTTCGTCCGAATGAATAACCGCGATGCGTTCTCCCACCGCCTATGGCACGCTTGCCGCCGGCCATTGATTCCGGTTCAAATAGCGCCGTGTACAAGTAGGGAAAGTTTTCCAGTTTCAGTCGCGGAATTTTCTGGCCAATAAAATGTTCGATCGCCTGCAACGCCGGCAGTTCCTGGCCGTTCATCAGGGTGAACGCGTCGCCGACATTTTGCGCCCGGCCGGTGCGCCCGATGCGGTGCACATAATCCTCCGGGTGCTCGGGCACATCGTAATTGATGACGTGACTAACGCCGGCGATGTCCAGGCCGCGTGATGCGATATCGGTCGCCACCATCACTTCGTATTTGCCGCTCTTGAAGCCCTCGAGCGCTTCGATGCGTTCGCGCTGTGTCCGATTGGAATGCAACACCGCCACGGCATGCTTCGCGTGCTTTAAGGAATGCGCCACCCGATCGGCGTTCTGTTTCGTCCGGCAAAAAATCAATACGCTGTCGAAATTTGTTCGCTCTAAAAGTGCCATGAGCAGATCGAATTTCTGTTCGGCGGCCACCGGATAGACTGCATGGGTGACCGTTTCCGCCGGCGACCGACGCACGCCGATTTCCACCAGCTCGGGATCGCGCAACACCCACGCAGCCAGGCGCTCGATCTCCGGCGGCAATGTGGCGGAGAAAAGCAAAGTCTGCCGCTCTCTCGAAATCTTCTCAACGATGCGGCGCACGTCCGGCAGAAAACCCATGTCCAGCATGCGATCCACTTCGTCGAGCACGAGAATGTTCACTGATTTCAAAGTCAGTGCGCGTTGCTCGAGCAGATCGAGCAATCGACCCGGTGTGGCGACGAGAATGTCGACACCGCGCTTGAGTTCGTCACGCTGTTTCCCGTATCCCACGCCACCATGCACGAGAGCGACTCGCAAATCAGTGAACCGGCCATAATCGCGAAATGCTGTTTCCACTTGCGCGGCCAGTTCGCGCGTGGGCTCGAGCACCAGACACCGGAATTCGCCGTGCTTCGCCAGCAGCGTCAGGATTGGAAGAGCAAATGCCGCCGTCTTGCCCAGTGCCGGTTTGCGCGGTGCCGATCAGATCCTTTCCGGCAAGGACAATCGGAAACGCACGGAGCTGGATCGGCGTCGGCTCGACGAATCCCATCGCCTGTGTCCCGCGCACGACGTCAGGTGAAAGTCCAAAATGATTAAATGACACGGCAACTTGAATGTTAAGAGACTTGGAACAGTTACACTATCAAAAAGTTATAAGCGCTTTTGTTGTAGCCGTGGTCGTTGACCGCGGCCACCACTGTTGAGGCAGGTCTGTCGCCTGTTTGGTTCATTTGTTCGCAGCCGACACGGCTGCCACTGCAGCTCCAGAAAAATCCGGAAGAAACATGAAAATGTTTGACACGCACCCTTCATCTCACGTATCACCCGCGCTGGCTGTCAGGTAAGGCCCTACAAGAATCCTACAGACACCCAATCCAACCCTCCAGTACAATGCACAAAAAATCTGCTTCTCGATCTGCCCCCGCCCGCCGTAGCCTTGGCAAAGGCGGGTTCTTCAATGCGCGCGCATTACTAGCTCTTCTCCTTTGCGGAACCGCATGTTCGATCGTTACGGGAACATTACTGGCGTTCTGGCGTTCGGAAGCGACCCCGAACGGGTACTCAAAGAACCCTGACGTTCTCCGAGCGTGTATCCTATCAACGAGCGATTGAAGACGTCTACTGGCGTCACCGCATCTGGCCCCGCGGTCGCGGGGAACGTCCCGACGCTAAGCCGTTACTGGATGCAGTGATGTCTCAGGCGCAACTGGAAAAGAAAGTAGAAGACTATCTGCGCAAATCACAAGCGCTGGAGGACTACTGGCACCGCCCGATTACAGCCGAGCAGTTACAAGCTGAAATGGATCGCATGGCGAAGCACACCAAGCAGCCTGAGGTGTTGCGCGAACTCTTTGCAGCGCTCGGGAACAATCCCTTTGTCATCGCGGAGTGTCTGGCACGCCCCGCATTAGCCGAGCGTTTGCTGACAAGCTGGTATGCGTACGACGAAAGAATTCATGGTCGGCTCAAGCAGCGCGCACAAGCTGAACTTCAAACGCGTCCTGCCGTCGAGCAGATGAAGCAGACCAGCGGAAAGTACCGCGAAGTCGAATTCGTGAAAAGTGACAGCGCCCAAGGTCAAGGTAAGCGTGGTCTTGAGCAGAGTCTGAAACTGAATAGCCGGGAGTGGGGCCAAATCGTGCAAAAGCTAGTGACAAACTTTGGCAGCGACAAAAACGCTGGAGCTCCAACCCACGCATCGGGTCGAGCTGTAGAGGCAGCCACGCCGGCTGCGACAGGTGCACAGATCAAAACCGGCGTCCTGAGCTCTTTACAGGAAAACGAGAGCGGCTATTACGCCACGGCAGTCCTTGCCAAAACCAATGACCACATAAAGCTCGGTGCAATTTCATGGCTAAAGGAGCCTTTAGGGACATGGATAGTTAGAGCGGAGGGCGAAGCCCGTGCTGTCATGGCAGCGGTGGGAAGTAGCTACGTGCTTCCAAATTTATCGAATGGAGCCGCGTGCATTGATGATACCTGGACAGCGATGTCTGCGCCACCCGAAGGCCGAGAAAATCACACCGCAGTATGGACTGGTAGCGAAATGATCATCTGGGGCGGCGAAATTTATCCCACTATAGTCTACGGCACCGGTAGCCGATACAACCCAAGCACGGATAGCTGGACGGCCACTAACACGAATAACGCGCCCACTGCCCGAACGAATCACACGGCAGTTTGGGCTGGCAGCGAAATGATTGTCTGGGGAGGGTTTGATTATAGCAACGATGTGAATACCGGCGGCAAGGTACAACCCCGCAACAGATAGTTGGGTGCCCACAAGCACGGCAAACGCCGCCGAACCCCGCGACTCACACACGGCAGTCTGGACTGACAGCGAAATGATCGTCTGGGGCGGATTTGGCCAGCTCGGCTATTTGAATACTGGCGGAAGATACAATCCCAGCACGGATAGTTGGACAGCTACCAATACGGCCAATGCGCCTGGTGGCAGATTTCATCACACCACCGTTTGGACCGGAACTGCAATGATTGTGTGGGGAGGTTTTGATGGTAGCAACGATTTGAACACGGGCGGCAGATACAACGCTGCCACAAATGGTTGGACAGCTACCAACACGGTCAACGCGCCCGACCCTCGAGAGCTTCACACGGCAGTCTGGACCGGTAGTGAAATGATCATCTGGGGCGGAGGGTTCGGCAGTGGCTTGAACACGGGCGGCCGATATAATCCCAACACAGACAGTTGGATTGCCACCAGTATCATCAACGCGCCAGATGCCAGGAATGAGCACAAGGCAGTCTGGACTGGAAGTGAAATGATCATCTGGGGTGGCATTGCTGACGGTGTAAATACGGACACGGGCGGGAAATACAATCCCAGTAGCAATAGCTGGACCGCGACCAGCCTCGTTAACGCGCCCTCACCCCGGTGGGCGCACACAGCGGTGTGGACGAACAGTGAAATGATCATCTGGGGGGGAGCTTTCGGCAGCAACACGGGTGGAAGATACAGCCCCAGCACGAACGTTTGGACAAATACTGGCACCAACAACGCACCAACTGGCAAATTAGGTCACACAGCGCTGTGGACTGGCAGTGAAATGATCGTTTGGGGTGGAGGCGATGGCAGCGGTTTTGCAGTTAATACCGGTGGTAGATTCAATCCTTCTACCGATAGCTGGACGGCCACCAGCCTCATCAACGTGCCGGATGCCCGCGCCATGCATACGGCAGTGTGGACGGGCAGTGAAATGATCGTCTGGGGCGGAGAAGACAACAACTTCCTCTTCTTGAATACTGGGGGCAAGATACAATCCAGCAGCCAACAGTTGGACCGCAACTAGCATCACCAATGCGCCTACTGGCAGAGACGCGCACACTGCGGTATGGAGTGGTAATGAGATGATCATCTGGGGTGGATGGGATGACGGCGATCTGAACACGGGCGGGAAATATAATTCCAGCACCAACAGTTGGACAGCTACGAGCATAAGTAACGCACCTACAGAACGAGATTCTCACACCGCGGTCTGGACGGGCAGCCAGATGATCGTTTGGGGAGGATATAATCAATTCCTCGGCGCTTTAAACACCGGAGGAAGATACGATCCTGCCACAAATAGTTGGACAGCGACTAGCACCACCAATCCTCCAGATGGGCGACAGGCTCACAGCGCGGTCTGGACTGGCAGCGAAATGATCGTTTGGGGAGGTGGCTTTTCGGGAGGCTTCGCCTTTGATACTGGTGGCAGATACAATCCAAATACGAATAGCTGGGCGGCTACGAGCACGACCAACGCTCCCGAGCGGAGAGCATCTCACACCGGTATATGGAGCGGCAGCGAAATGATTGTCTGGGGCGGGGATGGTGACTTTGCGAGTTTGAATAGCGGCGGCAGGTATCGTCCAGCAATGGACAGTTGGACGTCCACCAGCACTGCTAATGCGCCATCCGCGCGAAGCCGTCACACGGCAGTCTGGACGGGGAATGAGATGATCGTCTGGGGCGGAAGTTGGAACGACGGTGGGCGATACTGTGCACAATCTGGTCCCTCACCAACACCTATTCCCACAGCAACTGCTAGTCCGTCGGCAACTCCGACCTCGACAGGAAGTCCTACCTCAACACCAAGTCCTACATCAACGGTAACAGCGACGGCTACCTCCACGCCGACTTCCACAGCGACAGCTACTTCTACTCCAACTGGAACGCCAAGTGCCACCCCGAGAGTTAGCCCGACACCAAGATCACGCCCGACACCGAGGCAGCGGCCAACTTCACCGCCTCACGTGACACCCGTACCGCCGCCACCTTCGCCACATGCTACTGCGGCGCCGCGGCCCACTCCGCCTCCTCACCTCACGCCAGTGCCGCCTCCGCCGTCGCCGCGCCCTACTCCACGACCACGGCCTTAGGCCTATTATGCGTCTCACTGGGTTCGACTGACTGGACGTTTCAGATCTTCCGGCGGCTCGTCACGTGTTCTGATGCTTCGCGAAAGTGACAAACACGTTACTTTTGAACAGTTGCACTTTCGTTGAAACTTTTTGGTATAAGAAGCGTGAGTAGTATCAGGAGCGCGGCAATTTGGTTGATCTCGGTCTGCGCTCTCGCCACTGCCGCGCACGCGACGACGCTCATAGTTAGTAACACAAACGACAGCGGCCCGGGCTCATTGCGTCAGGCGCTCATGGATGCAAACGATGGCGATACGATTGATGCCACAGGTATCTCCGGCGTAATTACACTCACTACGGGGCAATTGCTGCTGGACAAAAGCGTGACAATCAACAGCGCCGGAGCTGATGTGTTGGCTATTGACGGCAATGCCACCAGCCGTGTCTTCCAGACTGTTACAGGTGCACAAGCGGTCTCGATTTCCGGCTTGACGATCAGGAACGGTCAGCTCAGCGAAGGCGGTGGCATCTATAACGCCGACACCGTGACGCTGACGATCATTAACAGCACGCTCAGCGGCAACGCGGCGGGACTCGGTGGCGGCGTCTTCAATTCGGGAACGCTAACCATTATTAACAGCACTGTCAGCAGCAACATGGCTAGTGAGGGGGGCGGCATCTACAACCCCGGTAGCGGCCCATTGACGATCACCAATAGCACGTTCAGCGGTAACGCAGCTCTGGTGGCTGGAGGCGCCAGCTTCAATCTCAAGACAATGCAGCTCGCTAATACCACGCTCAGCGATAACTCATCTCCTCTGGGTGGCGGCATCTTCAATATCGGCGCGCTTCAGATCGGCAACACCATCCTGAATGCAGGCGCCTCAGGCGCGAATATCACTAACAACGGCGGCACCGTCACATCGCACGGCTACAATCTCAGTAGCGATGACGGCGGCGGCTTCCTCACTGGTTCTGGCGACCAGATCAACACCGACCCGCTGCTTGGCCCGTTGGAAGACAACGGCGGCCCTACCTTCACCCATGAGCTGCTTCCCCGGTAGCCCGGCGATTGATGCAGGCGATCCGAATTTCACGCCGCCGCCTTTTACTGATCAGCGTGGTCCCGGGTTTGATCGTGTAAGGAACGGACGCATCGACATTGGTTCTTTTGAGGTTCAATTTGGTTCGACACCCACGCCCACGCCCACGTCCACAGCTACGGCTACAGCCACGGCCACTCCTACAGCTACGGCTACGGCCACGCCCACTCCGACAGTAACAGCGACTCCAACGGCGAGCTCGACTGCAACGCCTACCGCTACAGCTACAGCGTCGTCCACCGCCAGCGCAACGCCAAGCGCGACGGTTACGCCTACTGTAACACCAACGGCTACTGCAACGGCTACCCCGACTGCCAGAGCAACGCCTACACCACGAGGTCTTCCGACGCCGAGGAAGCGGCCAACTCCTGCGCCGCGGCCAGCGTTCCAGTGACAGGGACTAAGTCTTACATTCGTATTCGCGCCTCCACACGAGCCGCAATCAGCTAATCAATAGAATGAAAACAGTTAAATCGTTGAATGGTGTCAGAGCTAAGATCTACGCCGTGGTAATTTGCTCGGTGTTGGCCTGCGCATTCACACTCTCTGCGCATGCGACTATCATCATCGTTACCAACACGAATGATAGCGGCCCGGGCTCATTGCGTCAGGCACTCGTGGACGCAAACGATGGCGACACGATTGACGCTACGGGTGTCTGGCACCATTACACTCACTACCGGGGAATTGCTTGTGGCAAAAAGCCTGACAATCAATGGTCCCGGTGCTGACTTGCTGGCGATTGACGGCAATGCCATCAGCCGCGTCTTCGAGATTGGCTCAGGTGAAACTGTTACGATTTTCAACCTGACGATCAGGAATGGTCTGGACGATGTCAGCGGTGGTGGGATCTTAAATGGCGACGGCGCGACGTCGACCATTACGAACTGCACTGTCAGCGGTAATTTGGCGGGCGGTATCCTGGGGCAGGGCGGAGGTATCTTCAACGCCGGAACGCTAACCATCGTTAACAGTACGGTGAACGGCAACACAGCGGGATCGGCTGGCGGTGTCTCGGGCGACGGCGGTGGTATCTGTAACCGCGGAACGCTGACAATTGTTAACGACACGATTAGCGGCAACATGGCGATCAGTAAGGTGGGTTCGGGCGGCGGTCTCTTCAACGACGGAACAATGACAATCGTTAACAGTACTCTTAACGGTAACATGGCTAGTAAGGGCGGCGGCGTCGACAACGCAGGGATAGACACCACGGTGACCATCACCAATAGCACGTTCAGCGGCAACACAGTTTTGGCGTATGGAGGCGCCTGTTTCAACCAAGGGACACTGCAGATCGCTAATAGCACGCTCAGCGGCAACACAGCGGGAATCGGTGGCGGCATTCTCACCGTGGGCACGCTTCAGATCGGGAACACCATCCTGAAGCGGGGCGCTTCAGGTGCGAATATCGATTCCTTTGGCGCGGTCACAGTCATCTCTCTGGGATATAATGTAAGCAGCGACGATGCCTCCGGTTTCTTGACCGGTACCGGCGACCAGATCAACACCGATCCACTGCTTGGTCCATTGCAAGACAATGGCGGTCCGACCTTCACCCACGAGTTGTTGCCTGGCAGTCCGGCCATTGATGGGGGCGATCCGAATTTCACTCCGCCGCCATTCTTCGACCAGCGGGGGCCAGGCTTTGATCGCGTCGTGAACGGCCGGATCGACACAGGCTCGTTTGAAGTCCAAGGCCCTACAGCTACACCTACGGCCTCACCAACTGCGACACGTACACCTACTCCGACTGCTACACCAGCGGCGACAGTTACGCCAACAGCTACTGCTACTTCCACACCTACGGCGACGGCCATACCTTCAGCTACAGTTACTGCGACGGTGTCACCTACGCCATCTGCGACACCGCGACCTACTCCAACCCCACGGCTGCACCCGGCCGCGAGACCGCGCCCCACTGCGCCGCCAAGACCGGCGCCGCCGACAAGATAAAGCCGGGCGATAAGTGATCCCCGGGAAATTGTAATTAGTAGCCACGACCTGACTTCGGCATCAGAGCGTCAACAGACGCGTCTCGCAAAAAATTAGTGTTCATTGGTGTCGATTCGTGGTTAATAGAACTCCGTGAAAATGAAAATCACATCCAATGTCCGATACATCGCAATCACCGCAGTGCTGCTATGCGGTGTGATGCTTCCTACAGCTTTGACGGCTGCCCCTCCATATCAAATTTATGATATCGGAGTTGTGCAAGTTGGCGACACAGCTTCGCAGGGCTTTGGCGTTTCGCGTGCGGGAATAGCAGTTGGTCGTTCGTTTCGGACGGGCGGGCGCCCAGGCGTTTAGCTGGACTCTCAAAGGCGGTATTGTTGGGCTGCCGAACCTGGCCGGTCGTAGTTTCTCCGTCGCCAACAGCGCCAATGATGAGGGCACGGTCGTTGGAACTGCAGCGACGACTGCATTCGGCTCAGGGCGACTGCCTGTTTATTGGCAGAACGGTGTGGTTTCGCAACTGCCTTTGCCTCCCGGGGAAACACTTGGCGACGCGAACTCGGTAAACAATTCGGGTGTCGCAGTAGGCTCAGCCGACGCCGGAAGCGCGCAGCGCGGCGTGGTCTATATCGGCGGGAGTGGCGCCATCATCACGCAGACGACAGCAAACGGAAGTTATTTTCTCACCGCGTTCGGCATCAATGATTCAGGTCGTGTCGTGGGTCAGGGCATCGATCCACAAAATGCCGCGCGCAACGTAGGGATCGTTTATGATATTGGTCAGAACATGGCATTTGAAGTCGGCGCGTTGCCGGGAATGAACGGCGCGCTCGCCTTCGGCGTGAGTAACGCCGGGTATGTGGTTGGCTCGAGCATGCTGAACCAGGGCTCGGGCCTGCCGTTTATCTGGTCGGATCAAGGCGGTATCGTCGCTATTCCGCTGGCCACCGGCACGAGCGAAGGCTCCGCGCGCGCGGTGAACTCGGCCGGTTGGGCGGTCGGAAACGATTCGTCAGCCTTCTCGATCCCATTTCTTTATGATGGGGCGACGACCTACCGCCTGGCCGATCTGATCCCTCCAAACTCGGGCTGGGACTTATCGATGAATACTTCGTCGTCGGCACTCGGCATCAGCGAAGACGGCGTCATTGTCGGCACAGGCGTTCATAATGGTGAGACTCACGCCTATGCCATGGTCCCAGCAGCGCCTACGCCAACACCCACACCAAGCCCTACCTCAAGTCCAACAGCTACGCCTACACCCACTCCAACTTCGACGCCAACACCCACTCCTACAGCGACACCAAGACCTACGCCTACGCCCAGGTCGGAACCGAGTTCGCGGCCGCGTCCTACTCCGGCACCGCGTCCGTGAGCATCTTGGTAATCGGTGACAGCTGGTGGTGAATAGTTTTTCAACGCTGCCGCAACTGTAGAGGCAGGCGTGTGCCTGCATTGTTTTGCATGAGCAGCCGGCACGGCTGCCGCTACAGTAAAGGCCGGCATCGTCGATGACGACTACAAACGCGCCCGCACAAAAATTTAGTGTCCATTCGTGTGTATTCGTGGTTAGGAAGAGCAGATGATGGCTGGGAAGCCATCACTCCTTGGTCATGAACGAACCGTATCGCGAGGATCAGCACGCGCCGCTGACTTATCACGGCGCCTGGCGTATCGTGTGGCTGGTTTTTTTGCTGATCGTTCTGTGGCTGATCCTGCGCGCATTGGAACCGGTGATTCTGCTATTCTCGGTAGTCTTCCTTCTCGCCATGGTCCTGAACCCGATCGTGGTCTGGCTGCAAAAACACCACATACCCCGTTTTCTCGGGGTGATCCTGCTAATGCTCGCGCTGGTCGCTGTTACCACCACCATCATCTTGTTCGCCATTCCACCGCTAAGCAGACAAACGCAGGAGTTGGTGCGAAGCGCGCCGAGCGTCTGGCAAGGCATTCTCAGTCGGATCGAATCGGTAACAAAAAATTATCCGACCGTTCGCGACGCGTTGCCGCGAACAGATGAAATCGCCGGAAAAGTCGGCGCGGCTGCGGGAACCGTTGGAAACATCTTGTTAAGATCGACGCTCGGTTTAGTCGGCGGTGTGGCCAGCTTCGTGTTCGCGATCCTGTTGCTGATCTTCGTGCTGGCCAATCCGCGGCCGCTGGTCGCCGCGTACCTGGCGCTGGTGCCAGATCGTTATCGCGAGCAGGCGCATCGCACCCTGGCGCGGCTGATGCGACAAATGATTGCCTGGGCGCGCGGCGTCGCCATCAACGGCGTCATCACTGGCCTCTCGATAGGCGTGTTGCTTTGGCTGATTGGAGTGCAGCCGGCGCTGATGTTCGGCGTATTCGCGTTTCTCGGTGAGTTTCTGCCAACCATCGGCGCGTTCCTTGTTTCTATTCCCATTTTGCTGGTCGCGCTCAGCCTGGGCGCGACAAAATTCTGGCTGGCTCTGGGCGTGATCGTGCTGGTTTACCAGGTCGAGCTAAATGTTCTGGTGCCGGGCGTGCTCGGCAAAGAAATGCGATTGCATCCGGTCAATATTTTGTTCTTCACCCTGGCGACCGCGACGTTGTTCGGGCTGCTGGGAGTTTTTCTGGCTGTGCCTGCCGCCGCGCTGGTGCAGATCGTGATCGATGAATTCTATTTGCAACCGCGCAAGCCCGATTACGCCGCGCTCGATCGGGAAGCAGCCGCACTGGTGGAAGGCAGGAAATGACGTGGCTAGGGCGTCCGCTTCAGACGGCCGCGAGCCATGCGGAACAACATCTGTCCCCGCAGAAAGTTAAGCATCGCCGTTGCAAGTAGTTGAAGAGAAAAGTTTTGACATCAGTCCACCGACTTTAGTAAAACCGGGATACGGAGGAATTCATTTTACCATGTCAAAGCTCAAAATAGCTCTCATCGGCTTCATGTTCCCATTGGTTCTGCTGTTTGGTTCGCCCCACGCAGACTCTCGTAATCCCAGCACAAAGAACGGCAACAATAGCAACGCCCAGAGTGGAACGCTTCAAAAAATGATTGTTGAAAACGCAAGCGTAACGATGCAACTCGACCTGAACGGATTGAATGGAAGCAATTCTCTCGTGGCGAGACCGGTGACTCTGCAATTCTCCGTAGCAGCCAATTCCTTCTTTCCCATTCTCGTTTTTAATGATCTGCTGCGCGCGGTCCGAGCCTGGCTCAATGGCGTTGATCCCGTCCCGCGATGGCGGGATTCCGGCGCTTCCTGTGCAATTAGGTGCGTCTGCCAGGCAGCTCGTAGTCGAAAAACTTCCGTCGAATCAATCCTCCGGTCTCGCCGTACGCGACAGCAAGACAGGTTTCACCTTTTTCAATGTTGAAGGAGGGGATTACGCTTACAACGCCAACGCACGCTCGCTTGGCATTGCAGGTGGCCGGCTGCTTATTTCGAAACAGTTTGCCAACGCACTCGGTCGCCCTTCGGACGCCGGCTCAGACATTGGAAAAATTTCAGTCGGCGCAGCGATGGAGTCGGTCGAGATCACGCAAGTGGTGAACGGCAAGCCTAAGTCGGTGGTGGTGCCTCCGTTGAGGCAAGCCGCCAGTCCGGGAGCGCCTACTTTGGTGCCCGGCCCCGATATCATCGTTGGGGATCTGCCCGATATGGTCCAAGTCGGAAGCGCGGGATCACAGGTCGGCCTGGGGGTGGCGACGACTTCCTGCAACAATGGCGATCAGCCGGTCAACTTTTACGCATTACCAAACACAGATCATCCTTTCTTTCCGCAAAATTTTTATCGGATGAGCGGTGGCGCAGATGACCTCGAACGGTTCGAACAAATTGGCCAGGCCTGGATTAAACACACGTTCGGCGCGGACGAACTGGACGAATGCGACCTTGGCTGCAACACAAATAATTGCACTACGTTCTCACAGCTATGTCCGGGCTGTGCCGATCCGTATCTCGCCGACGAGAACGGATGGTACGACCTGCTTGGTTCACGCGCGTGGGTCAATCCTTTTACCGGCGCGTTTCAGTCCGACGTAACCAATCACACCGGCCACGCACATGACGGCGTATCGCACCGGATCCGCGTTAATGTCAGTGATCTGAACACAACGCTCAATCAAGGCGCAACCTATTTCGCTGAAGCGCAATACCTGGATCCGCTTGAGTATACGTGGTGTCAGACCCATCCTGGGCAGTGTAACATGTATAACAACGCTTCCTACCGTCACTTCCTTGTTAACGGCACAACGGACTTCACCTTTTCCCCGCTTGATCAAACCGTGAGAATGCACCCTGCGATCACGGCTTGGACAGGGGCGGCGGTAAATCAGGCGGAGCCTGATCCGGGAAACGATGGGATCTGGTTTATGGGCTACAAAGTGACCAATCCCACGCCGGGAGTCTATCACTGTCGAGTACGCGTTGTACAACCAAAATCTCGATCGCAGCATTCAATCCTTTAGCGTACCTTTGGCTGCTGGAGCCAATCTCGGTAACATCGGATTTCACGCACCGCCCCAGGAACCTGGCTGGGCAAACGACGGAACGTTTAACAACCAGGGTTACAGCAGCATGCCCTGGGCTGTCACGCAGACGAGTGATTCCATAACCTGGAACAGCGAAACGTTTGCGCAGAACCAGAACGCCAACGCGATTCGCTTTGGCACATTGTATAACTTCCGATTCGACGCCAATCAACCTCCGCAAAGTGCCAATGCGACAGTAGGATTCTTCAAGACAGGGTCGCCAATGATGGTTGCGATCCAGGCGCCTGCAGGTGGTGGCGGGACGCCTACGCCTACGCCCACATCAACTGCCACAGCCACGCCGACTGCAACGCCAACTGCGACACCGAGACCAACTCCGTTACCGAGATCCAGCCCTTTGCCAAGGCCTCGGCCGACTCCCCTGCCGCGCCCCTAGCCCTGCTTCCTGCGCGCCGAGTAAGAAAGTAAAGAGTTTATTAGGAATAATTTTGGCTTCTGTCGAAAGCACGTCAGGAAAATTGCTACTTAATCTCCACCAGGCTCAGCCCAACACGGAATCCACTGGAATGACAAAGATAGCGCTTACCACCTTCGCATTATTGTCAGTTCTGTTTTTCGCGAACGGTTCAGAAAATAGCGCGAGTCACTCCAAACAAAACGATTCCAAATCGCTGAATGGAACGCTTCAAAAGATGATTGTTGAAAACGCGAGCGTAACAATGCAACTCGACTTGAACGGAATTGATTGGGAGCAATTCTCTTGTGGCAAGTCCAGTCATGTTGCACTTCGCTGCGGCGCCGAATTCTTTCTTCCCCGTTCTTGTCTTTAACGACTTGTTACGCGGGCTCCAACCCGGCTCGATGGCACTGGCTTTGCAAAACTCCTCTTCGGCCAGGGTCAACGCCCCTGGGTACGGCAATCTGCTTGCGGTACTGGCGCTCGTCTCTCAAGCGGCTGACAGTGGAAAAACTTCCTTCGGGTCAAGGCTTCGATCTTGCAGTTCGCGATAGCAATACAGGATTCACTTTTTTCAATATTGAAGGACACCAGTACAACTACGATGCCGCGGCCCGGTCGTTTACCATCACCGGAGGCAGGCTTCTCATCTCAAAACAGTTTGCCAGCACATCGGGTATTCCATCAAAGGCTGGCTCATCGGCCGGAACAATTTCGATCGGCGCCGCGATGCAGCCGATTGAGATAACACAGCTTGCCAACGGGCAACCTCAATCATCGATCTTGCCGCCAGGCAACGCACAGGTTCCGGGTGGTCACGTATTCGCGCCCGGGCCTGACATTGTGGTTGGCGATCTGAGTGACATGGTGCAAGCAGACCCCAGCAGCGGAACTCAAGTGGGCCTCGGCATTGGCACGACTTCGTGCAACAACGGCGACCAGCCAGTGCACTTTTTTGCCCTACCACAGACCGATCATTCGGTTGTCTCGCAAAACCTCTATCGGATGAGCGGTGGTACTAACAACAATGATCGCTTCGAACAAATCGGCCAATCCTGGGTGAAGCACACGTTCGGCGCAGACCAATTTGACGAGTGTAATTTCGGCTGCACGCCCTGGCCTGATGACACCCAGCTCGGCGTCGGCTGCTCGGACCCTTACTCCGCACCTGAAAATGCTTTTTACAGCCTGCTCGGCTCGCGCGCCTGGGTGAATCCTTTTACGGGCGCTTTTCCATCGAATGCTGCAAACCACGCCGGACATAGTCACACCGCGACCTCCCATCGCGTTCTTGTAGCAAAGAGCGACCTGGACACGACGCAAAACACGGGCGCTGCTTACTATGCTGAAGCGGAGTACGACACGCCGCAAGAATACGCCTGGTGTCAGGCGCACCCCGGTCAGTGCAACATGTATAACAACGCCTCGTATCGCCAGTTCTCGGTAACCGGCACTACCGATTTCACGTTTTCGCCGGTCGGCGAGACCGTGCGAATGAAGCCGGCGACCGACGCCTGGACCGGCTCAACTAGCGTGCCGGTCGAGCCGGAGCCCGGTATCGATGGTCGCGCGTTCGTCGTTTACAAAGTAACGAACCCATCTGCCGGCATGTGGCATTACGAGTACGCCGTTCACAACCAGAACCTCGATCGCTCGATTCAATCCTTCAGCCTGCCGCTGGGGACCGGACTCAACATAAGTAACATCGGATTTCATGCCCCGCCGAACCATCCGGGTTTCGCGAACGACGGAACCGTCGGCAATGCAGGATTCAGCAACGCTCCGTGGGTTGCAAACCAAACGCCGAGCGCATTGATGTGGACCTGCGAGACCTTTGCCCAAAATCCAAACGCAAACGCCATTCGCTTCGGCACACTATACAATTTCCGATTCGATGCTGATCAACCGCCGCAGAGTGCCAATGCGACGGTCGGCTTTTTCAAGACAGGATCGCCCACGACAGTTGGGATCCAGGCACCTGGAGGAGGCATCACGCCAACGCCGACACCGACCCCAACAGCAACACCTACTCCAAGGCCCAGTCCGACAGCGAGGCCCAGTCCCCCAGGAAGACCTCGCCCAACGCCCGCACCTCGACCCTAGGCCGCTGGCGATGATCGGCTAGGTGGAACGCGTTGTCGCGGTAGGAACGCCGCGCTGCGCCATCTAAATGCAGCCAACACGGCTGCCTCCACAGCTGTGGTGGCACGCGTGTCGCATGCGAATCGCAGCCACATCGATATACCTGTATCACATATCCAACTGCGTGGCTCTGCCTGAATCGCTGCCTCCAGTTGTGGTCGCACACGTGCCGCGTGCTCGTGCAGCCGACACGGCTGCCTCCACAGACTGAGTCCGCGCGATTTCGCGCAGCCCGAAAGAATTCTCAAAATCTTCTTTGCTTCCGACGTGGCGCGTGAGAAAAATTACTTCTACTCAAGCCTTAGCCGGGCTTAACCACAACCAGAGGATCCAACACACAATGTCAAAATTAGCGCTTGCCGGCTTCATGCTCCCGTTGTTGTTGCTCTTTGCATCGCCCGATGCCAACTCAAAAATTTCTGCAGCGCGAAAGCAGACAGCCGGCGAGAGCGGCACGCTTCAAAGGATGATCGTCGAGAACGGGGTGGTTACGATGGAGCTCGATCTGGACCGGCTCAGCGCAGACGGCTCACTGGCTGCAAAAGTTGTCCAGCAGCGTTTCGCTATAGCAGCCAATTCCTTCTTCAGCCTTCTCGCATTTAACGATCTCCTGCGTGGCCCCGAACAGGGGTCGATGGTACTTGTCCCGCAATACTGGACAGCGCTGCCTTCTCCGCTAATGGCGTCGATCAATCAGCTCGCTTTGGAAAAGCTTCCATCGTCTGAGCAGTTCGATCTTGCCGTGCGCGACACAAAAAACGGCTTCACCTTTTTTAACATCGACCGAAATCAATACGGTTACGATGCCAAAGGGCCATTGCTTAGTATCCAAGGTGGACGGCTTCTGATCTCAAAAGAGTTTGCCGATGCGCTCGGCCGGCCCGCAGACGCCGGTTCAGCCGTTGGAAAAATCTCTGTCAGCGCAACAATGCGGCCCATCGAGATCACGCAACTGGTCAACGGCGAGGTTAAGTCGGTCGAGATGCCCCCGTTGAGAGGACTCGCCGGAGAAAGGCCGACGCAAGCTATGGGGCCGGACGTCATTGTGGGTGACATGCCCGACATGGAGCAATTCGGCAGCGCGGGAACGCAGGTCGGTCTCGCTGTGGCGACGACTTCCTGTAACAATGGCACCCAGCCGCTGCACTGGTTTGCGTCGCCAGATAACGATCATCCAGTCATTCCGCAAAATTTGTATCGGATGAGCGGTGGTGCAAACAATGACGAGCGCTTCGAACAGATTGGCCAATCCTCCTGCAAGCACGCGTTCCTGGCATTGGAGAACAATGCCTGTGGTTTTGGCTGTAACACCAGCGGTTGCACGACGGGCTCCAATCTATGCCCGGGATGCTCCGATCCCTATTCCGCCAGTCTCAATTCAGGGCCGAACCTTGGTTCGCGCGCCTGGATCAATCCTTTTACCGGCTTCTACCCGCGGGGAGATTCGGGGACGCCTCCGAACAACCACAGTGGTCACGCACATAACGGGGTGTCGCACCGGATTATCGTTGAGGTCGATGATCTGAACACCACGCTCAATGCAGGCGCGAGCTATTTCGCTGAAGCCCAATACGTCACCCCACACGAATACAGCTGGTGCCAAGCGCATCCTGGGGAATGCAACATGTTCAACAATGCTTCCTTTCGTCAGTTTGTGGTCACCGGAACAAGCAGTTTCAGCTTTTCAGCACTCGGGGCAACGGTGCGGATGCAACCCGCCATCTGGGCATGGGTCGCAGCAGGTGCAACGATAACCCAGGTCCTGCCTGATCCGGGAAATGATGGCTTTGGGCTGCTCGGCTATAAAATAACAAACCTTGGGGCGGGTATGTGGCACTATGAGTACGCGCTCTACAACCAGAACCTGGATCGAGCGATTCAGTCCTTCAGCGTGCCCTTGGACGCTGGAGTTAACGTAAGTAACGTCGGCTTTCACGCGCCGCCGCAACACCCCGCCTGGGCAAACGACGGCACGTTCAACAGCCAGGGTTACAGTAGTACACCATGGACTGTGACTCAGGACGGCGGTTCCATTACTTGGAACACCGAAACGTTCGCGCAGAATCAGAACGCGAACGCGATTCGCTGGGGAACATTGTATAATTTCCGTTTTGATGCCGATCAACCACCGCAGAGTTCGAGTGCTACAGTAGGGTTCTTCAAGACAGGCTCCGCGATCACGGCTACAATCCAAGGCCCCGCGGGTGGCACGCCTACACCTACGCCGACAGCCAGCCCCACACCGACGGCCACATTTACGCCTACGGCGACAGCGACAGCTACCTCAACAGCAACACCGACATCGACACCGACCGCAACACCGACGTCTACTCCGAGGCCGTCTCCAACAGTAAGGCCCAGCCCCGCAGGGCGGCCTCGCCCAACACCGGCACCTCGCCCATAGGTCCCTGGTGGGCAGAGCAGTGGGGTGAACGCCTCGTGGTGCCAGGAAAGCCGGCGGAATCTAAACGCAGCACCGCTGCCTCTGCATCTGTGATGGCACGCGTGCCGCGTGCTCTTGCAGCCAATACGGCTGCCTTTGCAGACCGAGTCCGCTCGATTTCGCACAGCCGCAAAAAATTTCAAAAATCTTCTTTACGTCTCCCGTGAACTCATGAGAGAAATTACCTTTCACTCAATCTTAGGGAGTCTTAGCAGCAATCACAGGGGATCCACCACCATGTCAAGAATAACGCTTACCAGTCTGACGCTCACCGTAGTTCTATTTCTCGGGAATAGTTCGGGAAATTACGCAGCCCAATCCAAACAGAAGACCTCAGACGCGCCGAGCGGCACTCTTCAAAAGATGATCGTCGAGAGCGGAAGCGTTACAATGGATCTCGATCTGAACCGGTTGAACGGAATCAGCTCCGCACCGCAAAAGCCCGTTACGTTGCAATTCGCCGTTGCCGCCAATTCCTTCTTCAGCATTCTTGTTTTCAACGATGTCCTACGCGGCCCGGAACAAGGGTCGATGGTGCTTGTCCCGCAATACTCGACAGCCCTGCCCTCTCGGCTAATGGCATCGATCAATCAGCTCACCGTGGAAAGACTCTCTTCGCCGGAACAGTTCGATCTTGCTGTTCGCGACGCAAAAACTGGATTCACATTTTTCAACATGGAAGGACACCAATACGATTACGATGCCCGGGGGCAGTTACTCAGTATTCAGGGTGGGCGGCTTCTGATTTCAAAAGAGTTAGCCGACGCGCTTGGCCGTCCGTCCGACGCCACTACCGCCGTTGGAAAAATCTCCATTGGCGCGGTAATGCGGCCAATCGAAATCACGCAGCTGGTCAATGGCGAAATGAAATCGCTCGTAATGCCGCCGTTGCAAGGTGCAGCCGCCGGAGCAAACGCGCCTGATGTCGTGCATGGGCCCGACGTCATCGTTGGAAATGTCCAGAGCGTACAACAGTTTGGAAGTGCTGGAACGCAGGTCGGCCTGGCAGCGGGCACAGACTCTTGTAACAACGGAGACCAGCCAGTCGATTGGTTTGCATTGCCACAGACCGATCATCCGGTGGTGCCGCAAAATCTTTATCGGATGAGCGGCGGGGCCAGTAACAACGAGCGGTTTGAACAAATCGGCCAGTCGTGGATGAAACATACTTTCGAGGCTTTAGAGGACACGGTCTGCGGCACATGCAATACCAGTGGTTGCACAACCGGCACGCATCTTTGCCCGGGCTGTTCCGATCCGTACGTCGCCAGCTTAAATGCGGGTCAGACCGGACTGGGTTCGCGCGCCTGGATCAATCCTTTCACCGGGGCTTTCCCATCCACCGCTAACAGCCACACGGGCCACAGTCATGACGGCGTGTCGCACCGCATTCGCGTGGAGATCAACGACCTGAACACAACGCTCAACCAAGGTGCCACTTATTTTGCCGAAGCTGCATACCTTACTCCGCACGAATACACCTGGTGCCAATCGCATCCCGGGGAGTGCAACATGTATAACAACGTGTCGTATCGCCAGTTCAACGTCACCGGCACAACGAGTTTTACGTTTTCCCCTGCCGCGAACACCGTCCGGATGCAACCTGCTATCATGGCCTGGGTAGGAACGGGAGCCACGGTGAGTCAGGTTGAACCAGACCCGGGCAACGATGGCATCTGGTTTATGGGTTACAAAGTGACCAATCCTTCTGCTGGTGTTTACCACTACGAATACGCGCTCTATAACCAAAACCTCGATCGCTCTATCCAGTCCTTCAGCGTGCCCCTCGCACCAGGAGTGAATATCTCGAACATCGGATTTCACGCACCGCCGCAGGAGCCTGGCTGGGCAAATGACGGCACGTTCAATAACCAGGGTTACAGCAGCGCGCCCTGGACTGTTAGTCAGACGACCGATTCCATAACTTGGAACAGCGAAACATTGGCGCAGAATCAGAACGCGAATGCGATCCGCTTCGGGACATTATACAATTTCCGGTTCGATTCCGATCAGCCGCCGCAAAGTGCCAATGCCACCGTTGGCTTCTTTAAGACAGGGTCGCCGATCACAGTTGCAATTCAAGGCCCGGCCGGTGGCACACCTACACCTACGCCGACATCCAGCCCCACTCCTACGCCCACATCTACACCTACAGCGACAGCTACCTCTACACCTACAGCGACAGCTACTTCTACACCGACGGCGACGGCCACACCTACGTCGACGCCGACCGCGACACCGACGTCTACTCCGAGACCTTCTCCAACAATAAGGCCCAGCCCCGCGAAACGGCCTCGCCCGACACCGGCACCTCGCCCATAGGTGCCTGGTGCCTAAGGCCAGGTGAAACGCGTGTCGTGGTAGGAACGCCGCGCTGCGGAATCTGAATGCAGCCGACACGGCTGTCTCTAGAGCTGTAGTGGCACGCGTGTCGGGTGCGAATCGCAGCCACACGGATATGCCTGTATCTGCGTGGCTTTGCCTGAATCGCTGCCTCTGCAGATGTAGTGGCACGCGTGCCGCGTGCTGGTGCAGCCGACACGGGTGCGTCTACAGACTGAGTCCGCGCAATTTCGCGGGCCTCCGCAAAATTTTCAAAATTTCTCTTTACGTCTCTCGTGAGCGCATGAGACAAATGCGGTTCACTTCAACTTCAGCCGCGCTCAAACGCAACCAGGGGATTCGGTACCATGTCAAGAATCACGCTTACCAGTCTGATGCTCACGCTAGTTCTATTTCTCGGGAATAGTTCGGGAAACTACGCAGCCCAATCCAAGCAGAAGCCCTCGGACACGCCGGGCGGCACTCTTCAAAAAATGATTGTCGAAAACGGAAGCGTCACGATGGATCTCGATCTCAACCGGCTAAATGGGATCAACTCCACGTCGGCGAGACCGGTGGCGCTGCATTTCACCGTGGCGGCTAATTCTTTCTTTTCAATTGTGGTTTTCAAGGATCTGCTGCGCGGCCCCGAGCCGGGGTCGATGGCGCTCATTCCACAGAACCCTGCCTCGGGCGGGCTCAGCGCCGCCGGCTACAGCGCTCTTCCGATGTCATTAACTGGATCGCTCAAGCAGCTCGTGATCGAAAAATTTCTGTCGAGTGAAGCCTTCGATCTTGCCGTGCGCGACAGCAAGAGCGGGTTTGTCTTTTTCAATGTCGAAGGAGACCAGTACTATTATGACGCGAATGCGCGGTTGCTCAGTATCAAGGGTGGACGCCTTCTGATTTCAAAAGAGTTTGCCAACGCTCTGGGGCGACCATCAGACGCCGGTGCGCTGGTTGGAAACATTTCTCTTGGAGCGAGCATGCAACCGGTCGAGATCGCGCAGCTCGACGAAAACGGTGATGTAAAATCCGGGAGACTGCCGGCACTGAACCAACCCGGCGTCCGGGACTGTCCCCGGCCCGGATGTTATCATCGGCAATCTGCTCGACTTGGTGCAATTGGACAATGGTTCCGTCGGCGGCCGCGTGGGCATTTCCCTGGGGACCGATGCCTGTAACCAAGGGACGATAGACGTGGATTGGTTTGCCTTGCCGAACAGCGACCATCCCTTTATTCCGCAAAATCTTTACCGCATGAGTGGCGGCGACGACTAACCTCGACCGGTTTGAGCAAATCGGCCAGTCCTGGGGTAAGCATGCATTCACAGCGGCATCGTCAAACAGCTGCGGCTTTGGATGCAATGGCGTAAGCGGCACCCATCTCGGTTCCGGCTGCTCCGATGCATACGGCGGCGGTTTGAACGGCAGCCAAGGTGGCATCGGTTCGCGCGCATGGGTCAATCCATTTACCGGAGTTTTTCCGGGTTCAACAGCGAACAATCACAGCGGCCACGTTCATGATGTAACGTCTCACCGAATGCTGGTTGACGTTAACGACTTGAACACCTCCCTAAACCCAGGGGCGACGTATTTTGCCGAAGCGGAATACATCGTCCCACACGAATACGCCTGGTGCCAGGCGCATCCTGGCCAATGTAACATGTACAACAACGCTTCGTATCGCCGGTACACCGTAACCGGAATCAACGAGCCCTTTACTTTTAGCTGCCGCAGCTGCCACCGTGCGAGCGCAGCCGGCTATCATGGCGTGGAGCTGGCGCGACGGTGAATCAACTCGAACCCGATCCGGGCAACGATGGGATCTGGTTTATGGGTTACAAAGTGACCAACCCTTCTGCTGGTGTTTACCACTACGAATACGCGCTCTATAACCAAAACCTCGATCGCTCTATCCAGTCTTTCAGCGTCCCTGCTGGGACCCGGAGCAAACATCTCTAACATCGGGTTTCATGCGCCGATTCAACATCCCGCCTGGGCAAACGACGGTACGTTTAACAGCCAGGGTTATAGCAGCACGCCGTGGAGTGTTACTCTGGTCGGCGGTTCTATAACTTGGAACACCGAAACGTTTGCGCAGAATCAGAATGCCAACGCGATTCGCTTCAGCACGTTGTATAACTTCCGGTTTGATTCCGATCAACCGCCGCAAGCCGTCAGTGCAATGGTCGGCTTCTTCAAAACAGGAACACCGGAGACGGTTGCGATCCAGGCACCTATGGGATTCGGCACGCCCAGCCCAACGCCTACGGCAAGCCCGACACCGACTCCAACACCAACTGCCTCTCCGACGCCTACACCAACGCCAACTCCGACCCCAACTCCAACGTCAACGCCGACACCTTGCGGCGCATACGCAATAACTCAGATCGGCGGCAGCATCGTGCAAGGCACGACAGACATAGGCAATCACGGGGATGACACGGTAACCACCATCGCGCTTCCATTCCCTTACGCGCTGTACGGTCAGACGTTTACCATGGTGAATCTGTCGTCCAACGGCAATGCGCAGTTCACAACCACGGATACAACCTTTACCAATCAATGCCTGCCGTGGACCACCCACAACTACACCATCTATCCGTACTGGGACGACTTGTATTTGGTGAACAGCGGGTTTGGCATCTTCACATCGATTAGCGGTACTGCACCCAACCGCATCTTCAACATTGAATGGCGAGCGCAGTACTTCCCGGGGAGCGGCAGTGCCGGGTTCGAGCTGAGGTTGTATGAGGGGCAGAGCCGCTTCGATGTGATCTACGGCACACTAACCAACGGCAATACATCGGCCACGGCCGGAGTGCAGAGAGACGACACTATCTTTACTCAATACTTCTGCAACGGCACGGGAGGAGCGGCGAGTGGTGGACAAAGCTACATCCTTCAGGGTTGCGGCACACCAACGCCATCACCTACGGTCAGCCCAACAGCCACAGCCACAGCCACCGCGACGGCAACCGCCACCGCGACAGCCACCGCAACCGCAACAGCAACGACTACAGCTACTGCCACGGCCACTGCTACTGCTACAGCTACAGCCACGGCTACAGCAACGCCGACAGCGACTGTCATAGCTACACCAACAGCTACGGCTACCGCCACGGCGACTGCAACCGCCACCGCGACTGCGACTTCAACGCCGACGTCTACTGTAAGACCTTCTCCTACACCAAGATCGAACCCGGCACCAAGGCCTCGGCCCACCGCGCCTCCGCGGCCGTAATTCCGACGATCACAGAGCGCGGGATGTAGCGGGTTGGGAAAAATTCTCGAAAACTGTCGGGACTGATATTCGCGCTTTCGGCGACTTGTCTGGCACCGGTTTCGGAGAAGCCAATCCGCTTTCGCCGGAGCCGGCGCCGCAAAAAAGTTCGAAAATCCTTCTTTACTTTCGCCGCGATGGTATGAGAAAAAAATACCTCTCTCAATCTCAGTCAGGCTCCACTACAACGAAAGGAATCCACCACGATGTCAAAATTAACGCTCACCGGTCTCACGCTCCCCTTGTTCTTACTTTTTGCCTCACCGCAGGCCAGCGCCCCAAAGGCTTTCGGCGCTACACAGAAGGTTGCCCAGAGCCAGGGGCCGAGCGGAACGCTTCAAAAGATGATCGTCGAAAACGGAAGCGTCACAATGGATCTCGATCTCAACCGGTTGAATGGAATCGGCTCCGCACCGCAAACAACCGTCAAACTGCAATTCGCTGTCGCGGCCAATTCCTTCTTCACAATTCTGGTTTTTAACGATCTGTTGCGCGGAGCAGACCATGGCTCAATGGCGCTGGTCCCGCAAAACTCTGCGCCGACGCTTCCTGTGTCGCTAGGCGCTTCCATCAGGCAACTCGCAGTGGAAAAACTTCCTTCCGGCGCAGCGTTCGATCTTGCCGTGCGCGACGAGAAGACCGGGTTCGTTTTCTTCAATGTCGAAGCTGATCGGTACGATTACGATGCCAATGCCCGGTTGCTAAGCATCACCGGCGGACGGCTGCTGGTCTCCAACGAATTCGCCAAGGCCCTTGGCCGCCCGTCAGACACCGGAACAGTTGCGGGCGAAATCTCCATCGGTGCAACCATGGAACCGATCGAGATCAACCATCTCGACGAAAACGGTAATGTAAAATCCGCCTCGTTACCGCCGCTGGACGTACCTCTTGTTGGGACAGTCCCCGGCCCCGACGTTATCGTCGGCGAGCTGCTTGACTTTGTGCAATCCCAGACGGGCTCCGTCAACGGCCGCGTGGGCCTCGCTCTGGGAACTGATGCGTGTAACAAAGGGATTGAGAACGCGGCTTGGATTGCTTTACCGAGCAATAACCATCCGTTTATTCCGCAGAATCTTTACCGAATGAGTGGCGGCACCACTAACAACGACCGGCTCGAACAAATCGGCCAGTCCTGGGGTAAACACGCGTTCGCGGCGGCATCGGCTGACACCTGCGGTTTCGGGTGCAACGGCGTAGGCGGCGATCACCTTGGCTCTGGCTGCTCTGACGCATATGGGGCCGGTTTAAACGGCAGTCAGGGCGGCATCGGTTCGCGCGCCTGGGTCAATCCATTCACCGGGGTTTTCCCGTCAGGTTCAACGGCGAACGATCACAGCGGCCACACTCATGATGTAACGTCTCACCGAATGCTGGTTGACGTTAATGACTTGAACACGTCGCTGAACCCGGGGGCGACGTATTTTGCCGAAGCGGAATACATCGTCCCGGACGAAGGCATCTGGTGCCAAAGTCATCCGGACCAGTGCAACATGTATAACAACGCTTCGTACCGCCCGTACATCGTAACCGGAATTAATCAGCCCTTTAGTTTTAGTGCTGCCGGAGCCACCGTGCGAGAGCATCCGGCGATTACGGCTTGGACAGGTGCGACAGTAAACCAGATCGAACCGGATCACGGCAATGATGGCATCTGGTTCATGGGCTATAAAGTGACGAACCCCAGTACTGGGGTCTGGCACTATGAATATGCGCTGTATAACCAAAACCTCGATCGCGCCATCCAATCTTTCAGCGTGCCTGTTGGACCCGGAGTAAACATCTCTAACATTGGCTTTCATGCGCCGCCTCAGCATCCCGGCTTTGCACATGATGGCACACAGGGAGATGCTGGATACAGCAGCGCACCGTGGACTGCTACTCAGGACGCAAGCTCTATCACCTGGAGCTCGGAAACTTTTGCTCAGAATCAGAATGCCAACGCGATTCGCTTCGGCACTCTGTATAACTTTCGGTTTGATGCCGATCAAGCGCCCAATCCAACGAACGCGACGGTAGGCTACTTTAAGACGGGCTCGCCGACGTTTGTTGGGGTTCAAGCCGCTGGAAATGTTCCGTTGCCGTCGCCAACACCGACACCGACAGCGAGCCCATCGGCAACGTTTACGCCTACACCGACCCCAACGCCCGTACCCTGCGGAGGTTTTACGATAATTCAGATAGGCGGCAGCATCGTTCCGGGCACGACGGACATAGGCAATCACGGGGATGACACGGTAACCACCATCTCGCTGCCCTTCCCATTTACGCTGTACGATCAGACCTTCACTAGCATCAATTTGTCGTCCAACGGCAATGCTCAGCTGACGACCACGGATACAGCCTTTACCAACCAATGCCTGCCGTGGCCCACTCACGACTACACCATCTATCCGTACTGGGACGACCTGTATTTGGTGAACAGCGGCTTTGGCATCTTTACGTCGATTAGCGGTACTGCACCCAACCGTATCTTCAACATCGAGTGGCGAGCACAATATTTCCCGGGTTCGGGGAGTGCCAATTTTGAGTTGAGGTTGTATGAGGGGCAGAGTCGCTTCGACGTGATCTACGGCACAATAACCAACGGCAACACATCGGCCACGGCCGGGGTGCAAAGAGATGACAACTGCTTTAATCAATACTTCTGCAACGGCGTAGGTGGTCCGGCTACTGGCGGCTGGACGTTGGCTCCAGCAGGTAGCCCGACACCGACACCTACTGCGACACCCACCGCGACTGCTACTGCAACGGCTACTGCGACAGCGACGCCTATGGCCTCGCCGTCAGCAACGGTTATTGATAGCCCGACACCAACAGCCACACCCACAGCTACAGCAACGCCGACATCTACTCCGCGGCCTAGTCCTACTGCAAGGCCGAGCCCGGCACCAAGGCCTCGGCCGACAGCGCCTCCACGGCCGGTGTAGCCCGTGCCACGTGATTAAGCGCTAGTTGCCAATTAAGGTAAGGAAGTGGTTATTACCGCTTTCGATACTCAACATTCAAACCTCAACTCACAACGCTCAATGACAACTTACAAAGCATTAGTCACGCTATTATTTGTTAGCCTCAGCTATGCCGGCATGGGCTTAGCCAGTGCGAACATCATCAACATTACGCCGAGTAAGGACAATACACTTTACGAGTACGATCCTGCCGAGGGCGACCACAGCAACGGCGCTGGTTTTCACTTTTTCGCCGGTGAGAACGGCATGGGTGAACTCCGCCGCGGTGTGGTCGCCTTCGATGTTGCGGGAATAATTCCGCCGGGCTCTACGATCACAGCCGTAAGCCTGACCATGAACATGTCTATGACACCCGCCGGTGCGGAAACCGTCGAGCTGCACAAGCTGCTAGCCGATTGGGGGGAAGGAACCTCCCACGCGCCCATGGGAGAAGGTGACGGAGCACCGGCTACACCCAACGACGCCACATGGCGGCATCGTTTTTTCGACGGCGTCTTTTGGACAACTCAAGGTGGGGATTTTTCTGCAACCGTGAGCGCAAGCCAGTCGGTCGCAGGTACCGGACAGTATACATGGAGCTCAACGCAGATGATTGCTGATGTGCAATCGTGGCTGGACAATCCCGGCAGCAATTTTGGGTGGCTGGTGCTGGGTGACGAGACTGGGGGCGCAACGGCGAAGCGGTTCGATACCAGGGAGAGCGCGAGCCCACCGGTGCTGACGATCACATTCACGCCAAGCCCGAGAGGAGTGCCTTCGCCAAGGCCAAGGCCTACACCAGCTCCCAGACCCTGATTGCCATTGATCGGCAAGAAGTGCTCACTGACCGCGATTTATGAAGGCTTTGTTGGCACTTACGCTTGTACCGCGTTTGCCGGTATCGGCTTTCGTTTAGGCAGTGCACCGACTTTCCTGGGATGAAATCAAATGCGATTCCCCTCGCAACACCCACACCTGCCCTTTTTCGCATCCGTTGGTCGTCCCGCCTTTAATGGCAACGGGAACATCTCGATCGGTATCGATGAGCTGTGCGTGCAGATATTGGATGGACCATGCACTAACATCTGGAACTATGGCGGAAGAAGCGGATTGCCGCGCGATTCGCGAATTCTCAGTAAGTGGTCACTAATCCTCGATGTTGTCACGGCTGCGTCGTTGGACGCGAGCGAGGTCTCGGTGGATCAGTTAAGGAAGCTCCGGTCATTTGGGCATTGAAAGTAGCTCGGCGGCGTTCGCTCCCTAGCAATTACTGCGGTCCGCGCGCGAGTCTGACGCCTGTGAATTGCCAGCGTTTTTCCGGTTGAAAAAATACAACCGTTGACACAATCAAAAAGCGATGCGAAGACGCACCGTACTCCAAAAGCATTTTGTGCGAAATTTGTCCCGACCACGGACATATCGTTACGCGAAAGTTTGAGGAGCGCGTACGCATCACTGCGTCGCTTTTAGCCACTACCAATTACTTATTATGATCCTTATGACTTCTAAGAGATTCATCACAGCAGCGCTCGCCGCAGCAATTAGCTATGCCGGCGTGGGCTTAGCTAGCGCAAACATCATCAACATTATGCCCAGCAAGGATAATACACTTTACGAGTACGACCCAGCCGAAGGCGATTTCAGCAATGCACTTGGCAATCACTTCTTCGCGGGCAAGACGGCGATGGGTGAACTTCGCCGCGGAGTGCTGGCATTCGACATAGCTGGAAGCATTTCAGCCGGCTCAACGATCACAGGCGTTAGCCTTAGCCTGAATATGTCCAGAACACCTATTAGCGTCGCCTATCCGGTCGAACTGCACAAGCTGCTCGCCGACTGGGGTGAAGGAACTTCGCAGGCGACCGGAGAGGAAGGCGACGGAGCGCCGGCTACCCCCAACGATGCCACATGGCGGCATCGTTTCTTCGACACAATTTTTTGGAACATGGAAGGAGGAGACTTTTCGGCCACCGTGAGCGCAAGCCAGTCGGTGAGTGTTGTTGGCATATACACTTGGAGCTCACCGCAAATGGTGGCGGATGTACAGGATTGGCTGGATAATTCGGCCAGCAACTTTGGCTGGTTGGTATTAGGAGACGAGAAGCCAACCTTGACAGCGAAGCGGTTTGATACTCGAGAGAGTGCCAGCCCGCCTGTGCTCACCATAGAATACACACCGCCGCCGAGAGTCAGGCCTCTTCCAAGGCTCCGGCCGACTCCGCACCCTCGACCGTAGAATCAACAGCTACTCGGCGCAAAACTGAAAGACGTCGAGCTAGAAATCTAGCTGAGAAGCTCGAGCGGATTCCCGCGCGAAATAAGCCTGCCGGATTCGAGGATCAATACTTCCTGACAGATTTCGATCGCCTCAGCGGGATCGTGAGTCACGTAGAGTATGGGGATACTGAATTCGTCATGCAATGAACGAAGCTGCTGGAGAATGGTTTCCTTTAATCTGGCGTCGAGGGCGGTCAAAGGCCCGTCCAGAAGCAACAAACGTGGTGCCGACAGCAACGCACGCGCGATTACGATGCGTTGGTTTTCACCGCGGGAAAGGGACCGGACAGCGCGATCAAGCCATGGGTAGTGGGTTAGTTTGGATTGGTAACTGTTTGATTAAAACTAAGTGAAGATCAGCTTGAATCCGGCGATGGTTAGAACTGCGGCCAGCGCCATTCGAATAAGGCGAGAGGTAAGATGGCGGCTGCCTAGGTAAGAGCCCAGTGTCCCGCCAAAAATGACCGTGATTGCGAGAGGCCAGGTAATGGCCGGAATTGGTTGCCGACTAATTGCATAGCCAAGGAAGCCAGATAACGAATTTAACAGAATAAACAAAGCTGAGATCGCAGCAGCGGTTTTTATGTACGACCATCGAAAGAACAGCAATATCGGCGTGAGGAAAATGCCGCCACCTGTGCCTGTAATACCGGAAAGGAAACCAATGCCTGCGCCAACGGGTATCGCCGTAGTGCGATGCGGTGCATGGACGTTTTCGAGATCTTTGCGAGAAAAGAACAGCCGTAAAGCCGAACAGAGTAGAACGCCACCAACAATCACGCGGAGCACATGTGCCGGAACTATTAGGTAGCCACCCAGAAAGGCAAATGGTACCGAAAGTATCGCGAAGGGCCAAAATAGATTCCACGAAAAGTGACCTGCGCGCCAAAACTGATATGTTCCTATGCAGGCCACCAGAATGTTAAGTATCAGCGCCGTCGGCTTTATCGACGCGGGGGATAATCCAAAGAGTGTCAGCGTGGCAATGTAGCCCGACGCTCCCGCATGGCCGACAGACGAATAAAGGACCGCAACGGTAAAGATGGCGAGACAGATAAAAACAAGATTGTAGGACAAAACGTAAAACTCGTGACCTTTACCCACGGGGGTAGGTCAATTTGTGGCTGGTGGCTCGTTGTTGCAACTAGTCTGGTTGTATCAAATAGAACTGTTGTAGCCGAGTTCTGTAACCAGAGTGGGAGCGTCAGGTCTTCCCGGTACGTGTCTAACAGCATACTTGGTCTCGTGCTCCACTCCAAATTCATCTCTGTATTTAATGCAACCGAAGGCGTAAACTTTCACCTTTCCGCTTCCATCGCTGGCGGAACCCGCAACGTTTGATGACGCCATCGGTCTGCGACACCCAGGAAAAGTGCTCTATGGCGAGGACGCCGTAGCCGGCACGCGAGAGGCGTGCGCTGTCTCAATGTTCGCTTCCGCCGCCGAGTTGGTCTGCCTGCTGGAAATGTTTTTCAGCCAGCTCGGTCATACCGAGAGCCTGAAGCCGGCGACCGAGCATCCAATGGTAAAGCGGATTGTTGGGAGTGGATTCGTCTGCTTGTTGTTCATGCGCGCGGGCCTCTTCGAGTTTGCCTGATGAACGCTCAGCGCCGGCAAGCTCGTTGTTAGCCAGAGCCAAACCGGCATTGCGCCGCACCGCGTCGGTCCAAACCGAAACAGCTTCATCACGGCGGCCGAGCTGCCAGAGCGATTCCCCTTTTTCCTGGCGCGCGAGAATCAAGTCGTCTCTTTCCGTCAGCGCTTCATCCAGACTTGCTCGCGCTTCTTCGTAACGGCCCACACGATTCAGGATCGCGCCGCGATAATAAAGACTCAAGGCTTTGCTCTCGCCTTTTTGATAAGCCGCGGCGTGGCCAAGCAACTGGACGGATTGGTCCGCATTGCCCAAAAGATATTCAAACCAGGCCAGTTTCGGCACTACTTCGCTGTTTACAAACAGTCCGAAGTCCGAGGCAGCTTGAAAATGCTTTTTTCCCGCGAGGATGTTTTCGCGGTCCGCCGGACGAAGCCATCGTGCGGGATTTGCCTGCGCCAGGGCAAGCTCGTCGGGCACCTGAACTTTTTGGAACGCGAGATTGCCCAGGAACTCGTGATAGCGGACCCAGCCGGTGTGCGCGTTCAATCCAATCCAGAGACAGGCGAAGCATCCGAACGCCCAACCTGCCTTTCGAATGTGGCCGGAAGACTTCAGAGCGAAACGGTAAAAGGACAATTCTTTTGCGCGAAGCAATCGCCACAGGTTCAGGGTGAGAAATGTGGTGACCGCCGCATAACCGAGCGCCATCAGGAATGGGACCATCGCGTAAACACCGCGAACAGCCAGGAAACTTCCCAGAAATACCAGCGCGCCGGCGATTTCTTCACGCCACGTTACCGAATAACTTCGTCGGATGGCGTCCGACTTCGGAGCCAGGAGCGTCGGTTTCCCAAAACCGAAATAGAGAGCGTCATTCGGACAAACGCTGACGCAATCCATGCATTTCATGCAACCGGGATCGACTACCATCCCGTACTGCTTCACCTCAGCGTGCACCAGCACATTTGAAGTGCAGGTCGCAGTGCAATGGCCGCATTGATTGCACGCAGGCGTGACGCGGATTTTTCCAGGTGAGAACTTATCGGCTAGACCAAAGAACCCGCCGTAAGGGCAGGCATAGGTGCAAAAGCCTTTTTGCCCAAGAAAATAAACTGTCATGAAACCACAGATGAAAAGAAAAGGAATAGCGACCGCGACCGAAGGGAAAGTCTGCCAAAAATTAGTGGTCACCAGATGATTGGTAAATTTCGGGATCAAGCGGCCGTGCTGCGGGTTCCAGAACAATCGATACGCGGTGGGCCAGACAAACATGTACAAGCGCAGCTATGAGCGGGACATATACCAGCAGCCGCGATCGAAACGGCTTCGGATGCAGGCCAATTTTCTTCAGCAGCCAGCCGCAGAAATCCTGGAGCGCGAGAATGTGACAACCCCAACCACAGACAAAACGCCCAAAGATCAGCGTGGCTAAAATTGCCAGGGAAAAAAAGATGAAGCCCGCGTTGACGAATCCCTTTGCAACGTGTACATCGTTTCCGAAGGCTCGATGGGCGAAACCGTCTTGCCCATGATTCGCCACTGAATGATGTGCGCGATCATGAACAAGTTAAGGGCGATCAACGCCGCCGCGCGCCACCGGCTGGTTTTTGATTTGCGAATACCGGTTTTGCTGTAGCCGGGGACGTTGTCCCGCGCATCTTTGCGAAGGCAGATGCCCCGGCCGTGGCCGCCGGGAAACGGCCCCATGGTTTTCAATTCCCGGCTGATGCAACCACTTTTCACAAGGTTGGCGAATTTACTTCAAAATGCGCTGTGCGCTACCGAACAGATGAGGTTGCGAATCCCCCAAAGCCGCGAATTCCAAACCAATCGTTACCGGGTGTCGCAAGATTTTCTTTACTTTTCCAATGGCTGATGACAAACATTATGATTCCACTTTGCGCGTTCCGAATCCACGAATAACGGAGGAACAAACACAATGTTAAAAATCGTACTCACTGCCTTCATGCTTCCATTGCTCTTGTTTTTGGCTCACGTGACGGGGCCTCCCCAAACGCTCTCGACGTTGCAAACACAAGTCCCGCCAGGCAAGGCGAGAGCGGGACACTTCAGAAGATGATTGTGGCCAGCGGAAGCGTGACCATGGACATCGATCTGAACCGGATCAACGGAATCAGCTCCACGACAGGAAAATTGGAGACAGTTGCATTTTGCTGTTGCGCCGAATTCTTTCTTTCCGGTGCTTGTTTTTAACAATGTGTTACGCGGAGCACAGCCGGGCTCGATGGGACTGGTGCCGCAAAATAACGTCGCGCTTCCTGCGATATTAACTGCTTCACTCAGGAGGCTGACTATCGAAAGAGGTCGACTCGAGCGAAGGCTTCGACATGGCGGTGCGCGATGCCATGAGCGGTTTTGTATTTTTTAATATTGAAGGAAATCTCTACGACTACGATGCCAGATCGCAGTTACTCAGCATCCGGGGCGGACGACTTCTGATCGCAAAAGAGTTTGCCACGCACTCGGGCGGCCGAGCAGATGCTGGTTTGGTGGTCGGAAACATCTCTGTGAAACGTACGATGCGACCTATCGAGATCACGCAACTGGTGAACGGCAAGCCCAAGTCGATGATCATGCCTCCGTTGAAGGGTCAACTGGTCCGGGAACGCCTACGCTGGTGCCGGGGCCCGACATCATCGTTGGGGATCTACCGGAAGATGCTCCAATTCGGAAGTAGCGGCATCACAGGTCGGTCTGGGCTGTGGCGACGACTTCGTGCAACATCGGCGATCAGCCGGTAGATTGTTTCTCATTACCAAACACAGATCATCCGCTCTATTCCGCAGAATTTCTATCGGATGAGTGGAGGCCCCACGAACACCGACCGCTTTGAACAAATCGGCCAATCCTGGGTGAAACACACCTTCGGGGCATTTGAAGCCGACGAGTGCCAGTTAGGTTGTAATACCTCGGATTGCGTCCAGGGCGACCAGCTCTGCTCCGGATGCTCCGACACTTACGGCGCCAGCATAAACGCCAGTCAAGCTGGGCTTGGCTCGCGCGCGTGGGTGAATCCGTTTACCGGCTCTTTCCCCTCCAATCCGGCCAACCACTTTGAGCACGTGCATACCGGTACGTCCCATCGGGTTCACAGTAGCTATGAGCGATCTGGACCCATCGCAGAATCCGGGTGCTACTTATTTCGCGGAAGCGACAGTACGTGAGCCCTACCGAATACGACTGGTGTCAGGCGCACCCCGACGCCTGCAACATGTACAACAACGTCTCCTATCGCCAGTATACGGTTTCCGGCGGCCCGAGTGACTTTCTATTTTCACCCGCTGGCAGCACGGTAAAACAGGCACCTGCCATCATGGCCTGGGCGGGTACCGGCGCCACAGTAAATCAGGTCCAGCCTGATCCTGGCAACGACGGCATCTGGTTCATGGGTTACAAGGTGACCAATCCAACCGTTGGAGTTTGGCACTACGAATACGCGCTTTACAACGAGAACCTCGATCGCTCCATTCAATCTTTCAGCGTGCCTGTGGGACCTGGAGTGAATGTAACTAACATCGGTTTCCACGCGCCGCCCCAGGAACCCGGTTGGGCTAACGACGGCACATTTAATAATCAAGGTTACAGCAGCACACCATGGAGTGTCACCGGCGGGTGATTCCATAACTTGGAGCTGTGAAACGTTTGCGCAGAATCAGAACGCAAATGCGATTCGCTTCGGCACACTATACAATTTCCGGTTCGATGCCGATCAACCGCCGCAGACTGCGAATGCGACTGTCGGCTTCTTCAAGACAGGATCGCCGATGCCGGTTGAAATCCAGGCGCCTGCGACCGGTGCTACTCCAACGCCGACGCCGACGGCAACGCCTACTGCGACTGCAACTGCAACTCCAACCTCGACGTCAACACCGACTCCTACTGTCACTCCGACATCTACTCCAACTTCAACCCCGAGACCCAGCCCAACACCGAGAATTTTCCCAACGCCGAGAATTCGCCCGACGCCGCCGCCGCGACCGTAAACGGTGATTGGTGACTAGTGGATAGCCGGCTCGCCGTGGCATGCGAGGACCGGTAGGTTCGGAACTCGCTAAACAACTCGCGAGTTCCGGCTGTGATGGCGTGATGTGCAGCTTTAAACCCAATGGAATTTGCGCCTAAATCCAATTGCGAGTAGGAAAAAGCGTGAAGGCAGCGCGGCCATTACTTTTGGCGCTAATCTTAAGTACCTGCTGCGCCCTGTTCGCTCGGGCAGAATCTCCGAACATGATTGGTAGATGGAACGTCGAGATCACATTTGCGAATGACGAGCATCGGTCGCTGCGTTTTGACGCGCAGGCTGGCGGAAAAGGCTCTTTCTTATTGGTCGACCCAAAGTCGAATGTGTGGGAAGGCGCAAAGCCTTCTGAGGCAAACTGGACTCAAGCAGAAGGAAAGTCCGTCACGTTCTCGGGCGGGCTGAATTTCCCCTCGGTAACGTCGGACGCGATCCGGGAAAATTGATGTTCAACGGAAAGTTTGAAACAGCCGATTTGATCACCGGTGAAGTGGAATTCTCTCCGCTCGTCGGGGAGAGACCATCCAGGCACGGCACGTTTAAAGCGGTCCGCGCCGGCGGTGCAGAACAGTAATCGGTAAGTGGCGACCGGCGTTCTGCTGACTCTGCCACGAAAAAGTAACGGCGCTGTTACCAAGCAAGAACCAGGCTGCGCGTCCGTGCGCCGTCGTGATGAGTTTGCCCGCTCAGAAGCTTGATTTTGACTCCCAAATTCCTAGTTCATCTGGCTTATCCGCAAAAAAAATAAGAAAAAGCTTGCCAGATTTTCATTCATTCGCTAAACCCGGGCGAATCAATTCACGGAAAAAAAGTATTGACTCGTTTCTGCGGTTTTAGCTAAAACTGACGCTTCACCCCAATTCCATCCACATCATTAGCCAACTCCATGAAAAAGAAATCTACTGCAAAATCTGCCTTCTTTAATCTGCGTGTCTTAATCGGTCTGTGCATCGTCCTGGTCGGCGTCTCTCTGGCGCTGGCAGGGCTGGGCGTGTTCTCGGCAACCGCTCAGAGCATTGGACAAGCGCTGCAGAAGTACAAAGTCATTACCAGCTCCTCGGACCCACTGGTTCCTGTTGGGTTTGACTGTTCCAAGGTTTACGAACTGGGGATCGACAAACAAGAAAACTTCCGCGCCGGAGCTATCATGATGGCTTGCGGCCTGGAACCGGGCGTTTCGGGTTCGACTACTGTGACGTCCACTCTTGGTCCGATCGGCAGGCTTTTGCAAAAAGTATTCAACCCGGCGGTACCCCTGGCGTTCGGCGCTGCGGACGTTGACCTGATCACGGGAACTGAGACCCCTCCGAATATTGTGCAGTCGGAGACATACACCACGGCTAACCCGGATAACGCCCAACAAGTCTTCGTTGCTTACAACGATTCACGGGGCCGCAACGCCAGCCCGATCAACATTTCCGGCGCCTCGTACTCGACCGACGGCGGTCTCACCTTCGTCCGTCTCACCGGCGGAAACGGTCAAAGCCCATTCGCAGGTACTGAGGGTGACCCGGTTGCTCTGTACAACAGACCAAGCGGCACCTGGTTCACGGTGTGGCTCGACACCGGGTGCGGCGCCCAGGGCCTTGGCGGTTACAAGACCACCACTCCATTGAATATTGCCAGCTGGACCCATTTCTGCGTTCACAACAACTCCTCTGACGACCGGGAATCCGGCGTGGTGGATCAAAACTCATCCTCTCCGTTCCACGACCGAATGTATGTTTCCTGGAACGATTTTAATGTCGGCGGCTGCGGTAACATCGGCTGCCTCTTCGCGACCTACTCCAGTGACAACGGCACCACATGGCACAGCCCAATAGCGGTGAGCCCCGGCGCCGAAGCCCGCGACACTCAGATCACCGTCGATAAGATGACGGGCGATGTGTACATCGCCGGCATGAACGAGAATGGTGGCAACAGCAACTTCACCCGTAACAACCGTCTCTTCCGCTCCACCGACGGCGGCAACACCTGGACCAACACCTATAACGGGCCCGCGTTCACAGGCGCCCACCGCACCAATTCTGGCTATTTCGCCTGCATGTATAGTAACCCCGCTTACTGGCGACACATGAGCTGGGGTGAGCCTGCCGCCTTCAACCACGTGGTTAGCTACGTGTATTCGGCGGCCAACACCGGCAACGGCGACCCCGGCGATATTTTCTACATCCGCTCGACTGATAGCGGCGTTACCTTTAGCGCGCCATTGCAGTTGAACACCGACACCGACCACACCAAGGCGCAGTGGCAGGCGAATATTTCGGTCAGTGAAGCAGGCACCCTTTTCGCCACCTGGTACGACGAGACCCCTCGAGTAGCAGCCAGTTGCCAGCCGTCCAGTCCCAGCACGCCGTGCTACCAGATGTACGCGCGCAAGTCCAACGACAATGGCGTAACCTGGTTGTCTCCAGATACGTTCTCCGACGTACCCAGCCCGCTGCCGCTGCAAGGGGATACTGGCATCCAACCACTTTATGCGGGCGACTATGACTACGGCTCGGCGCTACTCACCAAGCATATGAGTTCATGGGTGGACGGCCGCGTGCCCATCGGCGGCCAATCCCAGCAGGATGCCTTCACCGATAGGGAGCTGGTAGGCTTTGCGGTGACCACCAGCAACCCCGCCTGCAACAGCGTCATCAGTACGCAGCCGGTGGATTTCGTGATCAACTTGTCGGATGCGGTGAATACGAGCACTGTTCAGGCGAGCGATTTCACGGTGAACAGCATCCCTGCAAACTCGTTTATGTTAGGCGCAGGCAATACACAGATCACCTTCCACTTCACCAGCGACGCCGGTGACAATGCAGGGTCCACAGACAATGCATATTGCTGCGGGTGCTTTTAATCGCCAGTCCGACAATGCGCCGAATTTTGCGTTCGATTGCAGTTTCTGTTACGCCGTAATGCCGCTAATGGTGACTACCACTGTCCCGCCTGTGGGCGGCACGTTCTCACCGCCAGCGCCAGGCACCTATAACTATGACGTGAACTTCAACCAGGTTGTTGACGCAGCGTCAGTTCAGGACAGCGACCTGACCCTGACCGGCAATGCTGGCGGCACTGTGACCGGCCACAGCCTGATCAACGGCGGTATGACAGTGCGATTCACTGTGCATTTCAATTTCGGAGGCAGCGTGACGGCGAGCATTGGCGCCGGATCGATCACTGCTTTCACCTGCAATAGCAATGCGGCCTTTACGGGCAATTACACCGTTGAGGGTTGCGCGCCAGCAGATCATTACCAGATCGCGCAGATAGGCGGCAGTATCGTGCCAGGCACGACGGACACTGGCAATCACGGGGATGATACAGTCGTCACCATCGCGTTGCCATTCCCGTACACGTTGTACGACCAGAGCTTCACGAACATCAATCTGTCGTCCAACGGCAATGCGCAGTTCACGACCACCGATACAACCTTCACCAACCAATGCCTGCCGTGGACCACCCACAACTACACCATCTTCCCGTACTGGGACGACCTGTATTTGGTGAACAGCGGCTTTGGCATCTTCACATCCATTAGCGGTACTGCACCCAACCGCATCTTCAACATTGAATGGCGGGCGCAGTATTTCCCGGGGAGCGGCAGTGCCGGGTTCGAGCTGAGGTTGTATGAGGGGCAGAGCCGCTTCGACGTGATCTACGGCACACTAACCAACGGCAACACGAGTGCCACGGCCGGTGTGCAGAAAAACGATACGGCGTTTGACCAGTACTTCTGCAACGGCTCAGGTGGTGCGGCCACTGGCGGGCAAAGCTACATCCTGCCAAGCTGCAGTCCGACGCCAACGCCCACGGCCAGCCCTTCGGCTACGCCCACTGCGACGGCGACAGCCACAGCTACGGCTACGGCAACTGCTACTGCGACATCACCTACTCCGACACCTACGGCGACGGCGACAGCAACGGCGACAGCTACTGCGACTGCAACGGCTACTCCGACGCCGACTGTTACGCCGAGGACGACGCCAACACCGCGGCCTCGCCCAACGCTGCCGCCAAGGCCATAGGCGAGCTGATAATTGTAACCAATAGCTTCGTACTTGCAGCCGGGGTCGATCGACCCCGGCTGCTTGTTTTCGGTAGCGAGTGTGCTCTCGGATGCGCGCGTCGCTGGCTCGGTAAACCCTCGCCGTGCCGATCGTGCGACGTCGCCGCTTCGAGTGAGCGGACGGCAGCTACGCTTCATCCCGGTACCGCCCGCGTCCGGAACATTACTGTAGCCGAGGGCGTTGACCTCGGCCGCATTGGAACTTGCCACGCATCTGCCTGCCGGGGTCATCGCCCCCGGCTACAACTGCGCTGTGCGGCTCCGGGATTATCGAATACCCGAATCGCATTCCCACTGAACCTTCGTCATTTTGCCGGGCACGACATCGGTTTCAAATGGCCCAAAGCGGCCAATGGTCGTTTTCCTTGCCTTGAGGGAAACTTTGTAGTGACCGGGTGCTAACGGAGTTCGAAAACGTCCCTGGTCATCAGTGGTAAATGACGCCACCTCGCCCTTTTCGTTTTCCACTACAAATGCCGCATTCGCGAGCGGTTTCGAACCCGGCGCATCAGCTCTCATCGGCCCGGGTTGAACGGGACTGATCGTGATTACGCCTTCAATGCCTGTTTCTGCCCCGGACGGAGGTTGTTCAGCGAAAACGGAAGCAGCCATCAGGAGAAACGCCAGCGTGATTGGGAATACTCGGAGTCGCACTATCAAATATACCTTTCCGAAGTCGTATTGGTCAATAATCACGAAGCACGAAGGAATGTCGAATGATAAAACGACGGAACGAATCGTGACATCGCTTCGCCACTTTGGGCTTCGTGCTTCCTTCGTCATTCGTCATTCGGACTTCGTCATTAAGCGGAGTATTCTCAACCTGCTGCTGACTTCCCTCGAACGGTTCCAACGTTTCACGCTCGTAGCAGTCCTCTCCACTTGACGATTTACGTGTTGCGCCGAAACTTTTCGCTCCCCCGCCAAGCTTATGAAACGTTATCTGCCTTTTGTAATTGTCGCAGGCATCGCACTTGCCGCGCTCGGAAGCGGAGCATTTCTCTATGAAGCAAAGCGACCTCACCTCCGTGCAACTCCCGAAAGCAAGACTGTCTCGGGAAAAAGCGGCACCGACTCAATGCACGTGCGGGGAAACCCCGATGCCCCGGTGACGCTGGAAGAATTTGCCGATTTTCAGTGCCCGCCGTGTGGCAATTTCGCCGGTTTTGCTGAGGAACTCTTGAAGGAATACGATTCCCGTCTGCGCCTCGTGTTTCGCAATTTTCCGCTGCCGATGCACGAGCACGCTCGTGAAGCCGCGATGGCGGCGGAAGCGGCTGGGCTGCAAGGCCATTTTTGGGAGATGCACGACGTGCTGTATCGCGAACAGACAAACTGGAGCAAGGCTCCCAACGCGCGCGAAATGTTCGAATCGTACGCGGGAACGATCGGCCTGAATGTTGATCAGTTCAAAAAGGACGTGGACAGCGAGCAAGTCAGAGCGCTGGTCGACGCAGATCACGCGCTAGGCGATTTCCTGGGAGTAAAGCTTACTCCAACTTTGTTCATCAATCATCAGCCGGTAGAGCCAAAAGATAAAAACCCTCAGGGCGTTCGCGCCGCGATCAATGCTGCGCTGGGAGAAAAGCCGAAAAGTGGCGCCTGATTTATCAGTGCCCGCGAATCGCGAATCAAAAACAAACGGAGGCGTACAAATGACCGAAGAGGAAAAGTCAGCGTTGTTAGCGACATTGATGTTAATATTTTATTCGTCCTTCCACTCGCATTCGCCGTTCGTCATTCGCCTGCCACGCGGTAGCCCCGCGAAGGCGGGTCATTCGTCATTTCAACCATGACCGTGTCGCGATTTCGCACCATTCTCTTCACCGTTACCGCGATCGTTTCGCTGGTTGGGTTGGCGGACGCAACTTATCTGACCGTGCAGGCGTTTACCGGCGAGACGCTGAGTTGCGGGGGATCGCCAGATTGTTTCAAGGTATTGGGCAGTTCGTATGCGAAGGTCGGCGGACTGCCTGTGGCCCTGCTCGGCGCGGTGGCATACTTCAGCGTGTTTGCCTTCGCCACGTTCGCAGCGTTTGGCTACGCCCGCGCGCGAACATTTCTCATTTCAACCGTCGGAGCGATGTTTCTCGCTACGCTCTGGTTTCTGTACGTGCAGCACTTCATTCTGCACGCTTACTGTCGCTATTGTTTATTCTCAGCGGCAATCACTTTTCTGCTTGCGGGCCTTGTGATTGCCCTGCCTTCTTCGCAGGAACAACAATAGCGCCGCTAGCTCTTAAGAGTTACTTTCCGCAATGCGGATTCTCGTAGTCGAGGACGAAAATAAAACAGCGGCTTTCCTGGCCAAGGGACTGCGCGAAGCGGGTTTTACGGTCGACGTTGCGCCTGATGGCGAAGCCGGCTCGGAACAGGCGCGCGCGAAAAAGTTTGATCTTCTGATCGTCGATATCATGCTGCCCCACAAGGACGGCTGGGAAATGGTCACAGAGCTCCGGCGCGATCAGGTTCGCACACCAATTCTCTTTCTCACCGCTCGTGACAGTGTGCGGGATCGTGTGAAAGGGTTGGAGTTGGGCGCAGACGATTATCTGGTCAAACCATTCGCGTTTGCGGAATTGCTCGCCCGGGTGCGCTCGATATTGCGACGCGCGCCGCAGCGACCGCCAGAACATCTGCGCATAGCTGATTTGGAGTTGGATATGCGACACCACAAGGCAACGCGCTCCGGAGCTGCGCTAAATCTCACGCCTAAGGAATTTCTCCTGTTGGCTCATCTGGTTCGCTCGCCCGGCGAAGTCGTGTCTCGTGCTGAGATTGCAGAACATGTGTGGAACATAGGATTCAAAACCGATACGAACGTCGTCGATGTCGTTGTCCGCCGCGTGCGCGCGAAAGTGGACGATCCGTTTAAGACCAAGCTTATCCATACCATTCGCGGCGTTGGTTATGTTCTCAAAGCGCACTGAACGTCGCTCCATTGCCTGGCAGCTCATTTTGCTTTTCACGGTGGCGACAGCGCTCTTGCTCGCGTGCGGGCTTGGCGTGTTTTACGCGATCGTTGTCCGACACGCATTTGCCGAAGACAACGCTGTGCTGGCAGACAAGCTCGCAGCTTTACGCGCGGACCTCCACGAGAGTGGCCCCAAAGTCTTCGCCGAAGAATTGCACGGCCGGCATGCTGGCGGACCCGCTGCGTATTGGATCAGGGTACTCGATTCGCAAGGGCGCACCTACGCGGAAATGTCCGGAATGGATCAATTACTTCCGCCAGAGATTTTCCCGCCAGCGCAAAAATCGAAGTCAACTGTTGGTGTCCTAACGGATTATCGCAGAGGCGCGAAACTCTTTTCGCTCGCCGCACTGAACGAAGAGAATGGCGAGCAGACCTACACGCTTCAGATAGCACAAGATCGCTCAAGCGATGAGCGGGTCGAAAGAGAGTTCGCTCTGTTATTTATCATCGTTCTCGCAGGTAGCGTGGTCGCCTCGGGTTTGATTGCCATCACCGTGACCAAACATGGTTTGCGACCCCTGGGAGAAATGACCCAATCGGTGGCACGCGTCGGACCGGCGCATCTGAAGGAGCGGCTCGTCCCGGCAGACTGGCCACGCGAGCTAAGACCGCTCGCAAGCGCTTTCGATGAGATGCTCAAGCGGCTCGACGATTCGTTCACGCGACTCTCTCAATTTTCTGCCGATCTCGCGCACGAGCTGCGGACGCCCATTGCCAATATCATGGGCGAAGCGCAGGTCGCTCTTACGCGCGATCGCACGGCTGGAGAATATCGCGAGATCATTGAGTCCACCATCGCTGAATGCGAACGGCTTTCGAGAATTGTCGATAATTTGCTTTTCGTCGCGCGCGTAGACGCGGAGCGAGAACCGATCGAGAAGAAGCGGTTTGATGCGCGTGCGGCCGCTGAGAAGATTGCGACGTTTTATCAAACTATCGCAGACGACCACCATGTCACGATCAGTTGCAGTGGCGACGGCGAGATTTATGCCGATCCGGACCTGTTCGAACGGGCCGTGGCAAATCTGCTCGACAACGCCTTACGCTTTACTCCGGAGAATGGTTCGATCCAAATTGCGCTTTCCGAATATAATAATCAGTTCGAAGTCGCAGTCAGCGACAATGGTTGCGGAATAGCTCCCCAGCATCTGCCGCGCGTCTTTGATCGTTTTTATCGTGCCGAATCATCGCGGGGGTCGGATGGAGCAGGTCTCGGACTGGCACTCGTGAAATCGATTGTCGATCTTCACGGCGGCGCGGCTACGATCGAAAGCAAGCCTGGTCGCGGCACAACCGTCAAACTGACATTCCCAATTGGATAGAAACAAACGTTGCTGCAGCGCGCCCTTTTTTGGCGACGGGGATGACAAAAAAGTAATGATAAAGTCACTTGACGGATTCTGACGGTTGCTCGGAACATTAAGTACTAGATTTTGGAAAAAAAATCTGAATCAGGCGAGACTTTCCCCGCTGGGTTCCTCGCCTTTTTCGGATCCCAAAGCCAGAGCCACTAAGCGGGGGAGAAATGGGAGGAATCGAGAAATGAAAATTCGCGGATTCATTGTAATGGTCCTTGCGGTTGCGGTTATTTTCGCTCCGCAATTCGTTAATACTTCAAATGCGGGAGGCACGTATTCTGCCCACCTGATATCGCCGACAGCTGGACAAGTCCTGCACCCTGGGCAGAAAGTGAAAGTTCAGTGGACATCAGCCCTTCCCCAAATCGACCTGACGCAGTGTGAGATGGAAGTGTGGCTGTCGCTGGATGGCGGCAGGACGTTCAGCACATGCATTACGCCGGTACTCGACCCCAAGGCTCAATTCTTCTATTGGACCGTTCCGAACCTGCCTTCGAACGCAGCGGTCATGGACATCCGGTTCGGGTGTGAAGGCTGGTACCCCGAAAGCTACAGTCCGCAGCCAGCGTCGACTTTTGTCATCGCAAAGACGGCACAGTCGTCCCACTAAACGCTGCGTGCACGCTTAATGTGTAGCAGGAGACGCAGCGCGAATCTCCTGAAATAGTTGTCCCGACAATCTCGCAGTCGGCACGATGGTCGCGATGCGGCTGCGCAGAGCGCCGTCATGGTTCAACGGTTTAGAGGATACGGCGTCAAAAATTTATCTTGCCAATGATTACACTTTTGTAATTGTAGGCCCGATACCTGCAGGGGCTGACAACCGCGTTAGTTCCGCGGTTGATGAAGTGGATAGGCCGCAGCCCGTTGTGGAGCGGGCTGCGGCTGCCCTTGTGTCCGAACAAATCCGGAAAGGGGAAGCGTCCAACTCCCCGCGGGGAATGCAAGGACACGTCTTCAGAAAAATTAGCCAAGATTTGTCTTGCCAATAATTACAGTTTTGTAATCATCCGCGAGATTATGAGTAGAACGCCACATTTTGTGCAGATTGGGAGACTCTTCCCGGTGGTTGCATGTGCTTGTTTTATTTTCCCCGCCGTTAATCATTCGGCCCACGCGCAGGCAGTAACCGAGCAGCCAATTGTCGTTACAGGCGAGGAAGTGCCGAGTGCCTACGGCGCGCCGCCAGGACTTTCGCGCAGCCGCTTTTCCAATGTAGTAAATGCCTACGTGTTGCCGCCGTGGTCATTTTTCTTCGGCGAACTTTACGAGGGCCAGGGGTTCCGGCACGGGCCGCCCGATCATCTTTTCACTCAGGAAATCGAAATGGGTTTGCCGTATCGTTTTAACGTAGCGGCCGAAGCAGAGTTCGAACGATTTAATGGTGGGGGTGGCGCGCAGACGGTGAGTCTGGAAGCACGCTGGGCTCTTGCTGATTGGAATAAGATTCCGCTTAACCCGACACTCTTCGCCGAATACAAATTCGGCGTGGGCACGATTCGACACGAAGAAGTTCCGCCGCCTCCGGGAGGAGGCGAGGGGGAAGAGGAAGAGGGCGGTCCGCCCAAGGTTCCCGATGCCTACGAAGTTCGTTTGCTCCTTGCTCAGGAATTCTTCCAGCGTGTGGAATGGGCGATGAACTGGTTCTTCGAAAAAGAGAATACCGGGGATCGTGGCCGAGAATGGGGTTTCTCACAGGCGGTGATGACGCCAATTCTCCTGGCTGAAGAGCGCCTGAAAGTCGGTATAGAAATGGAATACAAGAATGTCACGACGAAAGATACGCGTGGCGATCCGGTGAACAGCTTCGTGATCGGTCCAACAGTCGCTTGGAAACCGACCGCGCAAACTCGTCTGGACATCTCACCGTTGTTTGGTTGCACGCACGATTCGCCGGTGGCTGATGTCTTTGTTGCCTTTTCCTGGCTTTTCGGCGGCGAACGAGCCGAAGCTGAAGCACCGGTATCAAGCCGCTTCCGTTACCTTTCCGACCTCTCTCATAGCCGCTCCGGCAATGATTCGGAAAAAGAAATGAAGCAGGTGGCGTACGTGCCGCCCTGCCCGCAATGGTACGGCGATCGCGAATGGAATGTGAATCTCTGGGGCACCTATGCATTCACCAACACCGAGTTCGCTCCTAATCCTTCGCTGGTCGATATCGTACAAAGCACCAGCGAAGGCGGTCCTGTGCTCGGCACATACGACCGCTACCTTGGCGGCGACCACGCATGGGGCGGCGGCGGCGACATTAAATATTTCTTCTGTCGCTATGCTGGTGTCGGTGTTGAAGGATTTGCCATCGACGCTCACAAGCCTGGTTTCGATATCTTCGAGGACCAGGCGATCCCGGTATTTATTCACCGAAGAATCAATCATGATCATACCGTCGGCGCCGTCCTTGGTACGCTTACGTTGCGATATCCAATTCCTTGCACGCGCCTCGCTCCTTATGCGTGGGCGGGTGTGGGTGCGATTTTCGGCGGCGGCGAAAGGGAGACCCTTCACACCCAGGGGCCGCCGGACGCCTTCCTTGTCAATGCGCAGACCGAACACTTCGGTGCCGAAACCAAAGTGCTGGGACAATTTGGTGCCGGGCTGGAGATCCGATTCGCACGGCACGTCGGTTGGACTAACGATTTGACTTTCGGCGTAATCGACGGCCCGAGAAACAACTTCGGAATGTTGCGTAGCGGTCTCAATTTCGCGTTCTAGATAATCTCTGAGGGTCACGCCTTCAGGACTGACAGCCGCGTCTCTTTCCGCGGCTCGCTGAAGTGGAGATGGCCGCAGCCCGTGTGGAGCGGGCTGCGGCTACACTTTCAATTCACGCAACAATCGGCAAGCATGTCATCCCGAACCGCAAAGACGCCGAGAGGCCTCTCGCAAGCTGATTAATCACACAAAGAATGTACGCGTAATGCTTCCAGCTCGTGACAGATTCTTCGCTTCGCTCAGGATGATCGCGTGGCTTGACCGGTTCGAATCACGTCGATAGTTTCGTTCTCGGAAAGGAGTTAGTCGGTGAAGACCGAGGTCTCGATCGAATACTGCGTCGTTTGAAACTACACGCCGAAGGCCGTCAGTTTGGCGGCCAAAATTCTTGAGCTCGGCGAGCGCATCAAGTCGCTCACGCTGATTCCCTCGAGTGGCGGCGCTTTCGAGATTCGCGCCAATGGCAAACTCCTCCATTCCAAACTCGAGACCGGCGACTGGCCGGACTTCGACGACATCGTCAAGACGATTAAGAAAGCAAAATAGCCGGTCCAGGCCGATTTCTCGACATGCGGCGTTACGATTTTTCAACGCCCAACGCTTAACGCTCAACGCTCAACGCTCAATTCAGACAGTTGGACGTTGGACGTTGGACGTTGGACGTTCGGCGTTTTCTTCTTCTCGGAGAGTGAAGGGTGCCTGGTGGCCCTCGCGGTCTTCAAAACCGTCGTCGCCGCGCAAGTGGCGGGGTAGGTTCGATTCCTATCCTCTCCGCCTCTTCATTTTCGATTGTCGATTGCCGATTTTCGATTGCACTGTAGCCACCGCCCCGCGGGCGGTACGAAGACTCCATGAAAGGAGGTGAACCGCAATGTCGCGCGAACAGATCCGTAAACTGACCTCGCTCTCTTCCAGCGCCGGGTGAGCTTCTAAATTGAGCCAACAGGCCCTGCGACAAGTTTTGCCGCAGCTTCCGATTTCATTGGATCGCAACGTACTCGTGAGCTCGAGAACTTTCGACGACGCTGGCGTGTATCGTCTCGATCGGCATCGCGCCCTAGTGCAGACAGTCGATTTCTTCACGCCAATCGTGGACGACCCATTTTCTTACGGGCAGATCGCTGCGGCCAATTCGCTTTCCGATGTTTTCGCCATGGGCGGACGCCCGTTGACAGCTCTTAACATCGTTGGTTTTCCTGCCGACCTGGTTTCAGCCAGAGTCGTCTCTTCCGATTCTGCGCGGCGGTCTTGCCAAGGCGGCCGAGGTGGGATGCGTCATTCTCGGCGGCCATTCGATTCGTAATCCCGAACCGATTTACGGGCTTGCCGTCACCGGCATCGTCGATGTTCGGCGCGTCACGACGAATGCGAATGCGCGTCCCGGAGATCTGCTTGTATTGACTAAACCACTCGGCACCGGCATCGCCACCACTGCGATCAAACGTGGAAGCGCTTCGCGCGCACTTCAGAAAAAAGTGGTGGCTCTTATGTCGCGGATCAACACGGTTGGCGCCGAACTCGCCGAGCTTGGCCTTGTCCGCGCGGCCACCGATATTACGGGCTACGGATTAATCGGGCATCTGGTTTCATTGTGCCGCGCCAGTCGCGTCTCCGCCGATATCGATCCCGATGCCGTGCCGATGATCAGCGATGAAATACGCGATCTGATCGAGCTGCGCTGCGTGCCCGAAGGAAGTCGTCAAAATCTCCATGCGGCCACTATCCTTGTCGATTGGGCGAGCACGGATGAGGCGCGGAGGATTCTCTTAACCGATGCGCAGACCAGCGGCGGATTGCTCCTTTGCGTGGCCGAAGCGAATCTCGAGAAGGTACTGAGTCTGCTGCGAAAAGCGCGCACACCCTCCGCTGCGGTGATCGGAAAAATTGTGCCGCGCCGGCGCGGTCGTCCATTAATATGCATGACCGGGTAAAATCACGCGCGCGGCGGCAAATTCCCGCTGTCGCAACCGTCCTCGATGCGCTTGGTCGTTGTGATTTGCCGCGACCCGTGGTTGTCGATGTCGTCCGTCGCAAACTTTCGCAGATTCGCACCGAGAACGAGGTGCCAGAATTTGAATCAATCATCGCTCTCGTCCGCCGTTCGCTCGATGAACTTCGCGCCAGCAGGCTCCAGCCGATCATCAACGGTACGGGAATCATCATTCACACAAATTTTGGACGCGCCCCGCTGGCGAGTGACGCCATTCGCGCAGTTAACGAAATCGGAGCGGGTTATTCAAATCTTGAATATGATCTTGCAACAGGCGAACGCGGCCAGCGCAGCAGTTATATCGAGAAGGCGCTGGCGCTGCTTTGCGAAGCAGAAGCGGCCGCGGTGGTCAACAATTGCGCAGCCGCATTAGTTCTAATCGTTCACCATTTCACGACTACCAAACGCCGCACATCGAACGCGCAACGTCGAACAGAGGTGATCATTTCGCGCGGCGAAGTGGTGCAAATCGGCGGCGGCTTTCGAATCGGCGAAATCATCGAAGCAACCGGGTCGGAACTGCGCGAAGTCGGCGCTACCAACAAAACCACGGTCGATGATTATGCGCGAGCCATCGGTCCGAACACGGCAATGATCCTAAAGGTTCATCGAAGTAATTTTTTGATGAGCGGTTTTGTCGAATCGCCTTCGTCGGAGGAGATCAGCGCGCTGGCGCGAAAGAAGCGAATTCCGTTCGTCGAGGACTTGGGAAGCGGCGCTATTGTCGCGACCGAAGAATTTGGCATTGCCGATCATGAGCCAACGCCTGCCGAGGTTTTACAAGGTGGTGTCGATCTCGTTTGCTTCAGCGGCGACAAATTATTCGGGGGCCCACAGGCGGGAATCATTGCTGGGAAAAAGAGATTGATCGCTGGATTGAAACGCGAACCAATGTTTCGCGCACTGCGCTGCGACAAACTTTGTCTGAGCGCGCTCCAGGCAACGATCGATTGCCATCTTAATCAAATGACGGCCGAAATCCCAACGCTGGCGGCATTACGAATTTCAGAAAATGAATTGCGCACACGCGCCGCTACGATCTGTTCGGCATTGCAGGAATTGCCGCTAAAAATTGCCATTGGCTGCGGCAAGGCGAAAGCAGGCGGCGGCACTCTGCCGAAGTCAGATCTGCCGTCCGTCACGATCGACATCGTCCCGAAGAATTCATCGCTTGCCGATTTCGCGGCAACGCTCCGCGCATCGAATCCCCCAGTGATTGGTTACATTGCGGCCGGCCGGTTCAAACTCGATCTGCGCACGATTTTTCCGCAGCAGGACGGCCTGGTGGTCCAAGCGATTCGCGCAGCGTGCTCCGAACGTGTTTGAATACATTCCACAGTGGGGTCATCCCGAGCGGAGCGAGGGACTTCCCAGTCGTAGCCTCGAATACATCTGCGTACGTTGTGTGATCAATCACCCAATGAGAGATCCTTCACTTCGTTCAGGATGACCACCCGCCATTTCATCATCGCCACAGCCGGCCATGTCGATCATGGAAAAAGCGCGCTGGTGAAAGCGTTGACCGGAACCGACCCCGACCGGTTGCCTGAGGAGAAAGCGCGCGGAATCACTATTGATCTGGGTTTTGCCGAACTGAATCTCATCGGACGCCAGGGCGAAAAAATCCACGCCGGCATTGTCGATGTTCCAGGCCACGAAGACTTCGTGCGAAACATGATCGCGGGTGTTGGCTCGATTAATCTCGCGCTCTTTACAGTCGCTGCGGACGACGGCTGGATGCCGCAGACCGAGGAGCACCTGCAAATTCTAACTTATCTCGGAGTGCAACGCGCTGTGATCGCGCTCACAAAATGCGATTTGGGAAACGTCGAGACCGTCGCTGGTCAAATCCGTGACCAGTTGGAACAAACGCCATTCACCAATTTCCAAATCGTTCCGACGTCCGTCCGGACGGGTCAGGGAATCAGAGACTTGAAAGACGCGCTCGCGCACGAGCTCGCGAAATTGCGGCCGCCACGCGACATTGGAAAGCCCAGACTCTTTGTGGATCGCGCCTTCATGTTGCACGGGGTCGGCACAGTCGTCACCGGCACGTTGAGCGGCGGTTCAATTCGGCGCGGCCAGGATGTTGTCGTTCAACCTCGAACTATTTCAGCGCGGGTTCGTTCCATTCAAAACCACGGCCGCGATATCGAAATGGCTCAGCCGGGCACGCGCACGGCCATGAATCTGCCTGATGTGTCGATTGGCGAGAAAGAAATGCAACGCGGCGATCTCATCACCGTTCACAGCCTCGGTAGTCCAAATGCAATGATTGACGTGCTTATCGAAAGATCGTTACGACTAAAGCGAAACTCGTCTGCGGCACGGCCAATCAAGGACGGCAGTTCTGTTCAAGTTCATTTTGGAACCAGTCGCACGGCTGCGAAGATCACATTATTCCACGGACGTGCGGTTGCATCCGGGCAAAGCGCAATTGCTCGGTTGCGACTCGATTCACCGATTCTTGCGTTTGTTGGCGATCGCTTTGTCTTGCGCGATTCTTCCGAACAAAACACCATCGCTGGCGGCACGGTACTCGACCCCGACGCCGATCCCGCCAATTTCCGCGCTGCCGCAAACATCGAATTATTAAAAGAGCGCGTGATTGCGCCGCACAACATCGACGTCTGCGTGCGCTCTCAGCTTAAACGTGACGCATTCGCCGAGTCCAAAACGCTGCTGGTCAAATCGAACTTCGGCGCCGATGAAATCCATGAGGCATTGTCTCGCCTGAGCCAGCATGGCGAGGTCGTCCTGGCCGATGATATCGCCGCCGACGCATCTTATTGGCACGATTTGATGAATAGCGCAGCCAGAATCATTGCTCGGGCGCATGAACAAAATCCCGAGCGCCGCGGAGTCGATGTATCGGAGCTCCGGGCAGAGTTAGAAATCCCATCCGACAAATTGTTTAGCGCAGTGATTTCAGAGCTGACTCGAAACGGTTTTGCTCGTTCCGAAAATCAAATTGGTCGCGTCAGGCATCGTCCATCGCTGCCGCCCGAATTAGTGTCGGCCGCGGAAAACATTCGCGCGGCGCTGTCGGCCAAACGTTTTGATCCTCCCGATCGGAAAGCGTTTTCGGAGGATCGACATGGTCAGCAGGCATTGCGTTTTTTAATCGATCAACAAGAAATCGTTGAGATCAGCAGCGAGATCGTCGTCCTTCGCGAGACTGCCGAACAGATGCAAAGCACAGTCACCGAGTTGCTCTTCAAACACGGTTCCGCCACGGCCAGCCAGGTTCGACAGAAAATCGGCACTACCCGCCGCGTAATCATTCCGTTTTTGGAATATTTGGATCGGATCGGTGTGACTCGGCGCATCGGAGATGAACGCGTGCTCGCGAAGAAATCAGCAGCCGTTAAATTGGCCAATGCCGCCCGCGCGCAGCAAACCTGATTTACATTCCGCGCGCGTATCCCTGCATATCGGAGCCTCGCCGGAAGCGGCGTGGGAGAATGTAGTCAGGCACTGGTTTGAAAAGATCGCCAGCCGCGCCTTGCAGGATCAGCAACCCGCGGCTGTCGTCACAGCTTCTCGCAGCCAGGCCTATTTTTTCCGCAGTCGTTTGCTTGCCGAAGGTAAATCCCTGATCGCGGTGAAATTTCTCTCGCCGCGGCGACTGCGGGAACAATTGGTTCGCCGCTATGACCTCCGGGTCCCGCTTCGGGAGCATCTTCGTCTCCTTCTTGCCGTCACGGCCGAGCAATTCGCGAGCAAAAGCAGTGATGAAGAAGCGGTGTTGATCGCAAAATCCGTCGCACGGGATCCCGATCGTTTTCTCCGCGCCATTGACCAACTAGGCGCTGCCGGCTGGACTTTTGAAGAGATCGACTCGCCGGCGTTGCGCGAAATCGCCGCGCGATTCGAAGAACAAGTGCGTGAATGCGGCTTCACTTTCGTTCACGCCGCGGATCGAATCGTGCTCGCGGACGCTCAGAAGTTTCAACCGCTATTTGGCAATCTGCTCGTGTTCGGATTCGACGCGGCACATTGGCCGCTCTGGCCGTTACTCCATGCTGCAACAGCCTCTGCGGACGAAACCAGCGTTGTGTTGAGCGACCCGCGTGATGACGCGCGCAATCTTGACGAAACCTGGATCGGAACGTGGGAGGAAACTTTTGGCCCGGCAGAGATAATTCCGCCGGCAAATGGCAAAACGACAGCCTCACTAATCGAATCGTTACCGGTTCCGGCCTCGAATGTTCACTTTGTTATTGGTCGAGACACCACGCAGCAAGCGCGCGCGATCGTCGCTCTCGCCGCAAAATTCCTGTCCGATCCGCACTGCGAACGGCTCGGCATTTTGTTTTCAGGACCAGGCGCCCTCGCGCGGTTGGTCGCGACGTTTCTCCAATCAGCCGGAATTGCCCACAACGACGCCATCGCGCATCTCGCGCCGAATGCATTCGACGATGACGCCTGGCGCTCATGGCTCGAATTGCAACAAACGCCACGATTGAAACCGCTGTTTCGATTTCTTCGTGCTATCGAAGGACAGATCTTCGCTGGGTTATCCGTGTCGCAGATAGAAGAGACTCTACGCCACGGCTACAACAACGTGCTGATCGACGACATTGAGCTGTTGCGCGATTACTGCGCGAGCAGCCCCGAGTTGCGGCACGGCAACGCTGTCGCGCGCGAGCTGGAGAAAATACAGTTCCTGCCCGAGAGCGCATCATTCACCGAATTTCTGTCCCATACGCGAGCGATCTTTTCTGTGCTCGGTTGGAAAGAACGTTGGAACGAAGTTGAGCGGTTGAGTCGCAATTGGAGAGATCGGCTAACGACGAAGTTTTCAAAGAATTCCTTTTTGCGATGGCTTCGGGAACTTTTCGGTGCCCCATCACCGGAGCGCGACGATCTTGGCGCGCATCCATACGCGCGCCTGCATCTGCTCGCTTGTGCCGATGCGCAGGACCAGCCGTGGTCGCATCTGATTTTTGCCGGCCTAAACGATGAAACATGGTCCGTCTTTGACGACGAGCTTGCTTTCGTTCGCGAGGAGCAGATCGAGGATCTTAATCGACAGAACACGAAACTGAATCGGCGCGCATCGAAACGCGGCCGGCAGGGAGAAGGTCATTGGAGCGCGCGCGAAGGGAAGACGATGCTGCTGGGGCGCTAACGAGCAAAGACAGATCCGCCGGCGGCAACTTCTTAACCTCGCGGAAACTGTTAGCGCAGGCATCGGCGCGAGCGCGAGCCTGTATTCCGAAGCAACCCCGAGTCGAATCGCGAACCCGAACGAATTTTTTTCCTCGCTTTACTTCAAGGCACACGGTCGTGGAGTCTCGCAGCAGACGCTCCAATCACTCGAGCAGCAAACCCGCGATTGGTTGAAGGACTGGTCACCGGTCGATGCACAGAAAGTCGACTCGATTAGCGTTGGCCGGGCCCGGTACGCGTTCGATGCACGCCGGCAGTTGCGCCGTGCGGGCGAATACGAATTCGCGCTTCGAAGTCCATTCGACAGGAAAAATCGCTGCGTGTCACGCAGTGGGAACAAGCGTTGCGCTGGCCGGCCATCGTTTGGATGGAAATTTTTCTAGGCGCGACGCCCGACGATGACGACGGCAATGCCTGGGCAATTGCGACCGGACAATGGGTCCATCGCTGGCTCGCGGACAGCGTCGGAAAAGGCGAAGAGCGAAAATTTGTCGATGTGAAATGCGCAGATGAAATCCGTGAGCGCATTTCGAAGTACGCCTGCGACCTTCGCGAACGCGTCGCGGCGCTTTGTGCCAGTCGTGGCAAAGTGCTTCCGGATTGGTGGCGCTCCGGCTGGAGCAATGCGCTTTACATTGCCGATTGCCTCGCCGCAAAAGTTTCTGATCTCCACGACTGGTCGGAAATGGCAGTCGAATGGTCGCTGGAGAGGCCAAGTTTAATTCCACTGGGCGAGAACGAGACGCTGCGAGTTCGCGGCCGAATCGATCTGATTCTTGCGCGGCGGAAATCTGACCAATCGCAAATCGGTTACGAAGACCTTTGGGTTGTCGATTACAAAACAGGACGGCAACGCGGCTTTAGCTTGAAAGAACTGCGAAAGAAGGACACGCCGCAGCGAAAATTTCGCAAGCAGTTGATCGAAGGCCGCGGCGTCCAGCTCGCGCTGTACGCGCTGGCGGTGCACGCGCTCGGCGCTGAGCACGTTCAACTGACGCTGCTTTCTCCGGCGGAACAGCTCGAACCGCAGTTTCATTTGGCCGATGTGCTCGCACAAAAAGATTTCTGGAGCGAGCTGCACCGGATGCAGGAAACGGGCGTGTTCGGAATGCTCGGACCGGTTCACGCTGACTTTCGGGTTTGTGTGAAAATTATCCCCTCGCGACGCTGCCGATCGACATCGATCTGCTCGAAGAAAAATGGGCGATGACCCATCCAGCATTCGTGCTTGAAGAGGAGGACAAAGTGAAGTGACAGCAATTGCCGACGAAGCAGCGCGACAGCGATTTGCTCGCGAATTGGACCGGAATTTCTCGGTCATCGCTTCGGCCGGCTCGGGCAAAACACGCGCGATCACCGATCGGATCGTCGAGATTGCGAGCCGTCCACAGCGTGCGCTCGAATGGCTGCCGCAGCTCGTGGTCGTTACCTACACGAATCGCGCTGCCGATGAAATGCAGCAGCGAACACGACAGCGAATCCTCGAAGCGGGCCTGCCGTTGGAAACCGTGGAAGCGTTCGGTCGCGCGTTTTTTGGAACGATTCACGCCTTCTGCGTGAAACTACTCGCGACGCATGGACACCGTCTCGGTCTACCGGCAAGACTCGAAACGATCACCGATGATGATGATCTGTGGAACGAATTCGTTCAGCAACAGACGCGAGATCGGTCATTCGTTAGGCGAAGAAAATCGCCGTGCTGCTGTTGCGCTTAATGCAGGCGCGGCAGTTGATGGACCTCGCGAGAAACCAGGACCACATCTTCATCGCGCCGCAATCACTCGGACGCTGTCCGGAATGCGATTTCAGGAAAGTCGAAGCCGCCTTTGAAAGTGCACAGGCGACGAACATTCCGAAGGCAAAGTCGCAACTGCGTGAATGGCTGCGGCGCTGGCGCGAAACGGATGAGTTTGCGCCGTGGCCACCATGTGCGCCACGACAGCGAGAGATTTCACCGCGCGCTGGCGCGAAGCGTTTCGGCCACTGCGGGAATGGGCAAGTGCGTGCGCGTCCTGCGTGGCCGTGGAACTGCAACGCGATTATCGCGAGTTCCGGCTAGCTCGCGGCGCAATCACGTATTCGGACCAGCGGCCGTCGCCGAATTCGCAATGGTCCTGGTGCTGCTGCTGATGTTGTTCCTCGGCCTGGTGTCGGTCGGCTTCTGGGCCTACTCCCGCACCCTGCTCACCTCGGCGTCCGCAGACGCGGCCCGCTACATCGCCAACGCCGACATCCCGGAGAACGCCGCGGCGTCCCGGGTCGCCGAAATCCTGAACGGCAGCATCGCCGCATCGACCAGCGACACGTTGACCTGCCGATCCGGCGCCGACGGCCTGCTCGTCGAAGTCACCTGCACCATGCGAACCCCCGGCATCATCAGCCTGCTCGACGGGGTCATGCCCGACATCGCCGTCACCGGTCATTCCGTCAAGGAATCCGTCCCGTGACCCCGGCCCTCGCCCGGCCGAGGTTCGGGAGGTGGTTCGGCCCCGTCGAACCCAGCCAATTCCCCGCGCTCCAGCAGAATGAGCGGCGGCGGCAGCGACCATAGGGACGACGACGGGGACGACGGCCGGGCCATCATCGAAGTCATCTTCCTGGCCGTGCTGATGCTGATCCCCGTCCTCTACATCATGATCAGCCTGCTGCGGCTGCAAGCCGCCACCTTTGCCGTCACCCAGGCCGCCCGGGACGCGGGGCGGGTGGTCGACACGGCACCCACTATGGAGGAGGGCATCGCCCGAGCGGGGCAGATCGCCGCGATCGACCTCGCCGACCAGAATTTCCCCCACGATGGGATCACCCTGCAGTTCGTCGCCCCGGGCGCCGACTGTCACGGCAGCACCCCGGTCACACCGACCCTGGACGCCGGCGCCGTCTACGACATCTGCGTCACCGCCGAGGTCAGTCTTCCCGGCGTGCCCACCGTGCTCACCGGCCACCACAACACAGTCACGGGCGTCTACACCATCCACATCGGCGACCTCCGCGAGGGCCGATGACCCGCTCGACCCGCCACCGGGATCACGACTATGTCGACAACGGCTCGGTCACCCCACTGGTCATCGGCATGATGATCTGCCTGCTCATCCTGGGAGCCGGCGTCACCGCCGCCGGATCGGCCTTCCTGGCCGGCCAACGACTGCAACACCTCTGCGACGGCGCCGCAGCCACCGCGGCCGGAACCATCACCGACCAGGACGCCACCAGCGAGCAGGTGGCCGACTCGATCAACGACTACCTGACCGTCCGAGACAGCCGGGTCGCCGCAGCCGTCGACCTGCAATCCCCCACCCTCACGCTGACCTGCACCAGCGACACACCCATCACATTCGGCGCACTGTTCGCCACGCCCACCCTGCGGCGCACCGTCACAGCCACCGCTCGGACCAGCTACCAACAGAACTGATCGGCTCAGTTCTTGAATCGGTTTGCTCAACGCCTTCGACGAGGCGGATCAATTTTCAGTCGACCGTGTCGCGGCCATCGAAGATTTTCATGATCAACATTGCACCTATCGCGCCGGGGTCGGAGTCCCGAATTCCTTGTACCGGTACACCCTGGAGATGATGGTCAAGTGCCGTACAGTTTGGTCACGACAGGACGGCCAAAAGCGTTGCTGGAGTTGACCTCTGACCAACCAAAACCAGCAACTGGAACGGTGGGTTCGGCGAGGTCGCAGCCAGCATTCCCGATGATGCCCGGCATGCCCGAGAAGCGCACCCACGTCCGCAACCGCACCACCAGCCTGTTCGCCGCGTTCAATACCGCCGACGGCACCTTCATCTCCAGCATGCACGGACGGCACCGTTCCATCGAGTTCAAGAAGTTCCTCGTCAAGATCGATGCGGAGATCCTTACGCACCTGGTCGTCGACCTGGTCTGCGACAATTGCGGCACTCACAAAACCCCTGCCGTGCAGACGTGGCTGGCCTGTGAACCCTCGAATTGTTTGGCGTAGTTTCCTCGAGGAGGAAACTACGCCATCTAGCGCGAGGACTGACAGGCCAACGGCTTTGAGAAACTGGCGTCGCCAGCATCGGGCCACCAATACGGACTTGACCACCCCACCAACGCCACTTCCCGGCCCGAAGACCTGACGGAGAACACCGGACCAGCCGGTCAAACCGCCATGCCCGAGACCAGAAAGCTCAGGGCCAGGATCAACGTGTCGCAATCCAAGATCAATTACCGGGCGGGGCGGCGCATTCGGGTTTAGTCTGGGACGCGGAGCTGTTCGGCGTACCCGTAGCTCACGCGGCCGAGGACGCCGGCATCCGACCGGGCCTCAGTTCGATGTGGTCGACGACGGTCTCGGCTGATCGGTGAACTGAAAGTCCGGGTCTGTACGCGAGTGTCTTATTCCGCTACATTCATGGCGTTTCGGGCGAATTGTCCGCTTGACCAGTCGTGGGGGCGTGGGTGCTGTGGTGACTATCCGGGTGGTGTCACGGTCCAGTTTGTTGATCTTGGTGATCGTCGCGGCGTTGGTGGCTGCCGCAGTTCCGGGCAGGGCGACGACGGGTTCAAGTCGGTCCGGGCCGGGCGTGCAGCTGGCTGGGACCTCTCTGGCCGCCTCGGCCCTGGCTTCCAAGACGTCGGCGGCGAGTCCGTTCGGCGCCGCCGCGACGACCGGTGTGCCCGTCACCGGCCCCGCGGAGAGCGCAGCGGCCACCGTGTACGCCTGGGGTTCCAACCGTGACGGCGAACTCGGCGACGGCACCACCACCGCCAGCAGCGCCCCGGTTCGGGTCCGCGGCCTGACCGGCGTCACCGCCATCGCGGGCGGCTGGTACGGCGGATATGCCCTGCGCAGCAACGGAACCGTCTACGCCTGGGGTAACGACGCTGACGGCGAGCTCGGCGACGGCACCACCACCGACTACAGACCCATCCCGGTTCGGGTCCGCGGCCTGACCGGCGTCACGGCCATCGCCGGCGGCCGCTTCAGCGCATATGCCCTGCGCAGCAACGGAACCGTCTACGCCTGGGGTTACAACAGTGACGGCCAGCTCGGCGACGGCACCACCACCGCAAGGCACACCCCGGTCCGGGTCCGCGGCCTGACCGACGTCACCGCCATCGCCGCCGGCGCATACGGCGGATATGCCCTGCGCAGCAACGGCACCGTCTACGCCTGGGGTTGGAACTACTACGGCGAGCTCGGCGACGGCACCACCACCGCAAGGAGCACCCCGGTTCGGGTCCGCGATCTGACCGGCGTCACGGCCATCGCCGGCGGATTCCTCAACGGATATGCGTTGCGCAGCAACGGTACGGTCTACGCCTGGGGTTCCAACCGTGACGGCGAACTCGGCGACGGCACCACCACCGAGAGGCAGCACCCCGGTACGGGTACGCGGCCTGACCGGCGTCACCACCATCGCCGGCGGATACGACAGCGGATATGCCCGGCGCAGCAACGGCACCGTCTACGCCTGGGGTTACAACGCTTTCGGCCAGCTCGGCGACGGCACCACCACGAACAGGCTCGCCCCGGTTCAGGTTCCGCGGCCTGAACCGCGTCACCGCCATCGCCGCCGGCAGCTCCAGCGGATATGCCCTGCGCAGCAACGGCACCGTCTACGCCTGGGGTTACAACCGTGACGGCGAGCTCGGCGACGGCACCACCACCGACAGGCTCACCCCTGTTCGGGTCCGCGGCCTGACCGGCGTCACCGCCATCGCTGCCGCTGTCGGCGCAGGCACCGGATATGCGCTCCACAGTCAATAGGTGCCGGCCACGCTCGGCCGTTGCCGGGACCGTGGTCAACGCCGTGCTGACCCCGGACCGGCGTAGCTGCTGACGGACCGCCCGCCCGCTCGCCCCGGGCCCACCCTGGTGGTCAACAGTGCCGTCGACACCGACCCGCGCTGACCACACCGAGGTCAGAGGCGGACGACGATGGGGTCCGTGCAACGTTCTGCGTCTGCGACGCCGGCGCAACGGCGCCCTGAAGCTGTACAGCACCCGGCGGCACCCCGGGTCGATCTGGTCGGCGGTGGCGGGCTGACCCTGCGGCCCGGGACTGGGCGCGGATCTTCGCCCCGCCTGGTCCCGCATCCTTTCCGACCCGTCGACCGGCATCGATGACGCTTCGCCCGCAGAGACCGGCCCCACCCGCACCTGTTCGACCTCGGCGAATCAGGAGGGCTATTCGTCGACCAACAAGCGGACATTCCGGCAGTTGATCCACGGGCCGACTCGGCGGTCGAGCTCAGTAGGTCGACCGCCGGCCAGCAGTTGGGCTGTGTCTTCGACCTCGGCGACAATTGGCCCACCCGTGTACTGCTGACACCGACCGTATCGATCCGCCCGAACACCCTGGGCATCACTCCGAATCGGCCGATGCCCCACTGCGGCCCGGGCAACATCCCCGATCAGTACGGCGGCACCGAGATGCCGACACCGGCCAGACCGCGCCGCCGCGCGGACAACGACCTGACCGACCTCCCGGCCGTCCAACCCGGACCAGGACGACATCACCGGTAGCCGATCGACCCCCGTGGCCCTCACCTACCCCCGTTCCACCACGGCGACGGACATGCCGAACAAGACGGACGCCGACGGCTCTTCACTGCCGGTGATCGGTTGAGGCTTGGATCGACAACTGAGAACCTGTAGGTATCACGCCGATCAGACGTGATACAGCGACGATTCCCGGCCACCGATCGTCCACGGGTGACCCATCGCGGCATCCAGTCACGTGCCGACCCGCTCGCGGGTCCGGCAAGGGCCAGCCTGTCGTGCACTGCCGGGCGAGCCAGCCCGGGCGCGGGTTCAGCGTGCCGCTGCACCAACTCAGATCGTCGTCAGAATTGACGGCGAACGCTTCCAACCGGACATCGCCAAGGATCTCATCGGTCATCTCCGTTGACCCGGCGACCAATGTGCTGCCCCAGTCGATTTCGGTCGCAATGCACCAGGAGTGATCCGCCGGCCAGATGAGGTTGGCTGACTGAGGCCGCCCGGGCGTCGTTCCCGGCCATGTCGTCACCGCCGCCCTGCCTGTGGCGAACAGCCGATAACTGCGCCGACCCCACCCGGGCATGACCGGTTCGTCCTCGCGAAGGTCGGTCCAAGACCCGAACCGGAGCCACACGCCTCGTAGGACCTCCTCGCAGGGCGGGCAATGATCGAGGATGGTCGTGAGCGTCCCGCAGGCACTGACCCCTCCGCAGGATCGATGTCGCCGCCGCGGCTACTGCCGTCGAAGTCGTCGGCGATACAGCACCACTACACCAGCGGATGAACCACTGCTCCGGTTCGCGCGGCCACCTCGGTCCACGACCGGCCGTTACCGGCGGGGTGGATCATACGAACGACGCGCTGAAAGTCGATTGCGTCAACGAATCGACCGGCATCCCCGACTCGCCCTCGTGGCCGAGCAGTCGAGCGTTGAGCCAGTCCCGACGCTACGTCGTCCGGTCGAAGTGCTTCGTCCATTCCACATTGTCGACGATCTTCACTGTTCGCGGCCGCCTATCAGGCAGCCCTGACGCCAAAACACGATCAATGACCGGTTGTCGATCGCGATGCGGGACGACGTCATGCGGAGCTGAATCGCGCGAGGTAGCGCGCTGCCAGCGCGTCTCGACCGTCCGAGCGTCGTATTGCTCTCGGACGAGGCCGACCGACTCATTGGTGGGTACACCTTTCCAGCACGGCGCGTGCGATTCGAAACCGAACCCGAGTCGCTCCGCGGGCGACCTACAGTGGGGATCGTGGGTAGTCACCGGGCGGTGGTGGGCGCTGTGCTGCTGCTCGCCGCGGCCGTGGTGATGATGGAGGCGCCTCGGCTGGCCGATCGGCGGATCTCCGGGTCGGCGGTCGCGGCCGGTGTTGCCGCGCAGCCGATGCCCGGGCAGTGCGTGACGGGACCGGACCGACTCCGCTCCATGGCGGGCCCGGGCCTGCCCCTCGACGACGGCGTCCTTGACGGGGGCACCCCGTTGCGGATCGGTGCCTGCGCCGGGAGCCACATCGGCGAGGTCGTTGCCGTCGATTCCGCTGAGCCGGCACCCCAGGCGGTGGCGATCTACGGTTTCCCCTTCTCGTTCCAGGTTTCCGGATGCGGCCAGAGCGCATTCCGTTACCTCGGCATCGACCCGGCGGGCCAAGGCCCCGTCGGCAACGTCGGAGCCCAGGGGGTGAACTGGGCCGTCACCACTCGAGCGGTCGTCGCGGTTGCCAGGCCTTCCACGGAACAGTCTGCGGTGGGCCAGCGCTGGGTCGCTTGTGTGCTCGCCACTCCTGAGTCGGGCTACGCCGGCACTGCGAGAGGCGCTTACGCGGGTAGCGGTGCGCCCTCGGCGTTCGGGGTGTGCGGCGGGCGATCGCTCGCGCTCTCCGAGGAGCAGTTGGCCACCGTCGCCGCTACCGAATCTGACTGCGGACGGCCGCATCAGGCCGAGCAGTTCGGTGTCGCCTGGTTCGGGGGTGCCCTGCCCAACACGGCGGCCCTGACAAGATCGTGCGCGGCTTTCGCCGGTTTGGTGACCGGGCTGCGGGACGTCATGGCAGGCGGCCGGCTCGCCGTCCGGCCAGTCGCATTGGCTACGTCGGGAGCGCCGAAGGGCTGGCGCGAGGTCGCCTGCACCCTGGTCGTCACGGGCACCCATTCGCTATCGAGCACCCTGGTCGGAGTGGGCGACCGGTCGCTGCCCTGGCGGTGATCATCGCCGATCCGACCGGTCGGATGCCCAGTCTCATCGGTCTCGGATGGGTCAGAGCCTGACGGGGGCTGGTCGCCCGCGGCGCTGCAAGTAGGGGCCGGCCATGAGGCCGATGGGCCTGACCGGCCGGCCTTGGATCGTTGAAGGAAACGAGCTGGCCACCATGCGGGTTGTCCCACATGTGCCACCTGTCAGCCACCTGCACAGCCTGCGGTGCGCCGGCACGGGCACTGTCGGCGTAACCGCCGGCGCGTTCTCGGCAGATCACCTGGACACCGGGGTGGGAACGCAGCCAGTCGGCGAAGTCCGCGGCCTTCCGTCCGTCCAGTACGTCCACCGGCCGATTCCCGTGGTTGAGGTCGACCAACACCGTCCCGCAATTGCGTCCGCGACGCATTCCGAACTCGTCGACACCAAGCACAGTCACCGGCCCCAGAGGTGGGATCCGGCGAACTGCGGATCAGGCGCAGCAGCGTGGACCGGCTCACCGGCATGCCCATCGCAGTCCCCCACCTCGAGCCGGCGCGCCCGGCCAGCGCGGCAGAAGAACTGGCGCACGGTCAGCCAGACCCCCGCCTGCTGCCCGGCGACCGGTAGATCCGCCAGGCAGCGGCGGTAACGGCTGTGCACCCGCCTTGACACACGCCCGCACCGGCCGCATCGCGCTGTCCGCGCCCTCGGATGCGCGGAGATCCGCACCATGCCCTCGACCATGCAGATGTCATCGACCACCACCGGCGAGAGCTGGGTAAGCAGAATCGGGCAACAACAGCAGTCAACAGCCACCGCTATGAGGCAACGTACGCGACGGCTCACCGCAAGAACCGACGGTCGACTTTCGCCGGGATCGGGCGGCCCATCAGCTTCACGAAGCCTGAGACAGAACCACTTATCGTGCAAGTTCACATCGCTGGACATCACTGCCGGCGCGGAAGTCGCGTTCGCGTGCGCACTGCTGCGCTGCGGCTTGCCCGAGGAGTTTGAGCGGCGCCCGGAACTGCCGATTGCGCTTGACATCGAACTTCGGAAAAGCGGGCGGGTGATGGATCGTCGCCCATGAACATCACTCCTTCGCCGACCGGCTCTAGCGACCGAGCGAGCGTCACTGCTGGGCGAGCCCCAACTGTGGCGAGGATAGTTTTCGGCTGTACCCGCCGGCTGCGTAGCCAGCAGAACGAGGCATCCATGGTGCTGATGCAAAAAAAATTCCGGCGCAGTCGCGTCGTTGAAGAAACATGCCTATTATCACTGCGCACAGCCACCGGTTGGGCCACTGCCTTTTCTGGCAGCGCGTTGAGCGGAACTCCGGATTTTCGACATCGCAGCGCACGGAGTGCCCGCGATGCGGCCGGGGTGTTTCAAAGGAGGGGTCATGCGCCGACCGCAGCCGAAGTCCCACCAATTGCTGCATCTTCCGAGCCTGCGGTCTGGGTTGCCGATTGCGATGGCTGCGATGCTCGCAGTCAGCTTCGTGCTGCCGGCCCCTGGTGCTGCGGCCGCCGCATCCGCCGGCGGTGTTACCTATGTGGTCACCACAACTGTCGACACCAACGACGGGCGATGTGACACGCAGTGTTCGGTGCGTGAGGCCATCCTCGCCGCCAACGCCCATCCGGGCGCCGACACGGTTCGGATCCCGGCTGGCACATACGATCTCGGCATTCCAGGCGCAGGAGAAGACGCAGGTGCAACGGGTGACCTCGACATCACAGATGCCGTCGCCGTGAAAGGTGCCGGTGAGAGTCGGACCGTGCTCAGCGCAGCGGGGATTGACCGAGTGCTCCAGGTGTTCGGCGGCCCGACCAGCATCTCGGGTGTGACCATCACCCACGGATTGGCGCCGGCCAACAGCGGCGGCGGTGGCGGCATTCGCGTCGACGCCGAAACAGTGACGCTCAGTCACGTCATTGTGGCCGACAACGCGACCGTGGAGGGGATCACCGGCGACAGCGAGGGTGGCGGAATCAAGACCAGTGGCTTGGCGGGGGACATCAATCTGACGTTGACCAGGGTGAGGATCACCGGTAACCGGGCACAATACGGCGCGGGCATAGCGGTCGACACCGGTGGTGCGGCCATGTCTCATGTCCACGTCACCGGCAATATCGCGGCCGGACCAGGCGGGGGCGTCTACAACTCCGATTCGCGAACCACCCTCACCGATAGTGTGATCGACGGCAACAGGGCCGGTGACGCCGGCGGCGGCTTGATCAATATCGGCGATTTCCGCGACGGTTTGCCAGCGCAGATGACGATGACCAGGGTGCAGGTGAGCGGCAACAATGCCAATGGCAACGGCGGTGGACTGTCGAATCTCTCCGGCGGCTCGACAACAATCGCCGATTCCATCTTCACCGGCAATCGCGCGATGACCGGCGCCTTCGCGTTCAACGCAGACCAACTCGACGTGGGAAATTCGACGGTGAGCGGCAACACCTCAGCGGCCGGCGGAGCCCTGGTCAACGACGGTGCCGATCCGCTAGACCATTACACGACGCCTGGCACCGGCACTTTGCTGAACGTGACCTTCGCCGATAACAGCGCCGGCATCCAGAATTTGCCGTTGTCGGGAACTGAGACAGTCACCAACACCATTCTGAGCAATCGGCGCCAGAACTGCACCAGGACCTCCGATGCCGGTCTCATCAGTTCTGGCGGCGGCAATCTGGACAGCGGACGGACATGTCATTTCGCAGCGACCCACGACCGCTCAGCGGTGAATCCGCGACTGGCCGCCCTGGCAGACAACGGCGGTCCGACGCTCACCCAGGCACTAAGGGCGGGAAGCCCGGCCCGCGACCGTGCGCTCGACGCAGCTTGTCCCACTCACGATCAGCGCGGCGCGCATCGTCCTCGTGGCCCGCACTGCGATATCGGCGCTTTCGAGGCCGCGCCAGTCCCGTGACGTCACTGTGTTCTACCGATCGTCGAATTGCCGTTCTCGACGGGGAACCATGCGTTGTCCGTTGTGATGCGGCGCTACCTTCACATCTCTCGACTCGTCGAGGAAAAGCACCCTAGTGCGACAGGCTGACGCTGCCCGGACGGACGAACGCGACCCGCCCGTTGACGACAAGCGTCCGTGGAACGGTCCTAGCTGGTTCGTGCGCACACTTTGACCTGCTGCTATCTCGAGCTGACCCGGACGCAGCAGCTGCAAGCGTAGACAGTATTCGTTGGATAGCCAATGCCGCCCAATGTGCCGAGCGCCAGATATTGTTCCGGGGCCATCTGTATGGGTCGTCGGCGGCCAGGGGCGATCCCACGATCTACGCCCTCCAGTGAGCAGATGGTCCTCGTCTGACGTCTTCAGGTCGCACGGACCTTCCGTCGGACCGCGCAGCGCGCAAGCCCCACCCCTCACCGTCTCGTTCAGCTCCACCGCGTTGAGTCCTTCGATGAGGAGCTTGTCCTGTGTCTTCGGGTCGTCGTGCGACGGCAGGTTGAGCTGACAAGAGGCGGGGGCTCCGACTTGGTCGACGTCTTGTGGTGCAGGTGCCGGTAGTAGTACTCGTGCATGAACGTGGACCACAGCGATTCCGCGCCGGCGCTGTCCCAACATATCCCGGTCGCACCAATCGACCGAAGTCGCCCGTGGTGTGTGGCGATCCCGGCGACGTGCGCGCTGGCGTACTGACAGGGTTCCAGCGGTCGTCCAAACAGCTGACACGAAAATAGGGCTGGGGTTGACCCCTGACGGTGGACATTCGCTCGCGTGACTGCAGGTCACGCGGGGAGGATGTCGTCATGTCGAGTAAGCGCAGGAAGGTTCACCCCGGAGTTCCGGGCGGAGGCGGTGCGGCTGGTGACCGAGACGGACCGGCCGGTGGCGCACGTGGCCGCTGAGATCGGCGTCGGTGCGCAGTTGCTGGGTCGGTGGGTGCAGCAGTCCAAACCGGCCGGCTGCAGCCGCGGATCGGGCCTTGGACGCTCGATGAGCGGGCCGAGCTCGAGCGGCTTCGGAAAGAAAATGCCGATCTACGTTTGGATCGGTCGTTCCTGAAAAAAGCCGCGGTCTTCTTCGCCTCCGATCAGAACCGGTAGAGATGTTCCGGCTGATCGACGCGGAGAAGACCAACTACACCATTACCAGGATGATTTCGCTGCTCGACGTGTCGCGGTCCGGCTACTACAAATGGGTCGGCCGCCCAGGCCGCCGGACCGAGTCCGGCCGCGGTCCGGCGGGCCGCCCTGGACGCCAAGGTCGCCGCGTTCCACAAGGCGTCCGACGACGTGTACGGGTCGCCGCGGATCCTGGCGGATCTGCGCGAAGACGGCGAGACCGTGTCCCGGAAGACCGTCGCCGCGTCGATGAGAAGGCAACGGCTGCAGGGCATCAGCCCACGGAAGTTCACCCCGGTCACCACCATCCCCGACAAGGGCCGGGCCAACCCGGAGGACCTCGTCGACCGGGTGTGGGACACCGGGCTGCTCGATCGCGTCTGGACGTCGGATATCACGTATCTGCCGACCGGGCAGGGCTGGGTGTATTTGTGCGCCGTCCGCGACGGCTGTTCCCGCCGTGTCATCGGGTGGGCGATGGCCGACCACATGCGCACCGAACTCGTCACCGCGGCGTTGAACATGGCCGTCGCATTCCGTGGGCAGCGGCCACCGAAAGTTGTCTTTCACGCCGACCGCGGCACGCAATATCACGTCCAACGAAATGGCCGAATATGCCGCTGCTGCACGGGCTGGCATGTTCGGTCGGACGGACCGGGGTCAATGCCTGTTAACCGGCTAATGCTGGTTGGTGTTGCGTACGGATAAGACACGCCAGCGGTGATGTGCTTGACGTGAGGAGACAGAGTGGAAGCATTTGTCTCGTGATCGCTGCGGAGTTGCGGTTGGATCGTGGTGCGGACGGAACGTGGTCGCTGGCCGGGCCTGAGGTTGGGGGCTTCGCGTTGGTGAATGACTATCTGGGTTATCTGGCCGATCGGAATTACTCGCCGAGGACCGTTCGGGCCTACGGGTTCGACTTGTTGGCGTTCTGTAGGTGGCTGGTCGGCCAGGACATCGCGCTGTCCGCGGTGACGACGGACGTGCTGTTGGATTTCCTGCGTGCTTGCAGGGAGGCGAAGTTGCCCGGACGTGTTGCCGACAACGTGGTTTCGTTGTCTGGGCAGCGGATGGATCGGTACTCCGCGACCACCATCAATCACCGTCTGGCGGCGATCACGGGCCTGTACTCTTTCCGGGCGATGCGTGATCCGCAACTACCGAACCCGGTCCCGTCCGGACGCGAGGCGCGCCGCGTCAGCGCCGCGGAACGAAACGGCCTTTTGGGTCATCTGGTCCGCCCGAAACGACGCTCGGCGCTGCGCCTGCGGGAACCGAAACGGTTACCTCGGCCGCTGGATCGACGCGAGACGACTGATCTGGTAGACAGTTTCCGCAGTTGGCGGGATCAGGCCATAGCGGGTCTGATGCTGCTGATCGGACTGCGGGCCGGGGAAGTCCTGGCGTTGCGGATCGCGGACGTCGATATCGGTGCCAGATGGTTACGGGTCAGCGGCAAGGGCGCGAAGGAACGGCGGGTCCCGCTGGATGTCGACGTCGCTGGTCTGATCCAGACGTATCTGCTGGCAGAACGCCCGGAAACGAGCAGTGAGGCCCTGTTCGTGGTCGCGAAGGGGCCCACCCGTGGCCAGCCGTTGACCCCGGCCGGGCTGCGCATGATCTTCCGCTATCACCGGGCAAAGGCCGGGGTGCCGGCCGGACATCCACACGCTCTGCGGCACACCTTCGGGACGGCTTTGGCCGAGGCCGGAGTGGTTGAGTTGCCGGTTCCCGGTCCGGGTCATCCGGACCCGCCCGGCGGTGTTACCGACCAGACGGGGATCGGGGCGACTCCGGCGTGCCCGGCGAATCTCGCCTCGTCGGCGAACCGGCCGATGCCAGCGGACTCGCCGACCAACTTGGCAGCGGTCAGGGCGCCGCACCCCGGGCAGCGCCAGCCGGCCGAGCCGGTCAGCGGATACCGGCCCATACCTCGCGCTGGTCGGCGCGTGGATCAGCAACGGTGCGAGCTGGGCTCGTCGAATATTCGGACCGTACGCTGCGTTCCGTACGCCGGCCAGCCGGGAGCACCCTCGGTAACGAAATGCACCCAGGCACTGTGCATTTCGTCGGCGAGACTCTGCGGTGGATGCGGCCCGGCAAGTGACCGAGCGGCCGGATCAACGAGATTATCGAACACGAAACCGATCTCCAGCGCATGGCAAGCACCCAGGCGGCCGTCGAATTCTGGGCTGCGCCAGGCGAACTCGTACACAAAGGTCTGGCTTCCGTTTCCCTGTCTGCCTTCTGCCAGCCTGATCGCGGGAATCCGATAGAACCAGTCCGTCATGATGGCGTTCAGCAGTTCACCCGGTGCAGCTCCTGGCCGGCTCGACTCGTAGACATCGATGATCTTGTCCACGTCGCCGCCAAGCGCAGAACACGCCTCACGCATCTGTGGGCGGTCGATGGAATCGAAAATGCCGGTGGGCACCAGGAACAATGCGTTCTCCTGCGCATTGGTGCCGATCAGGATGTCAACGTCCTTTCCCGACCCGGCAGAAATGGCCTCCAGCGGCGCGGTAGGCAACGTGGAGCCATCCACCACCGGCTCGAAAGGCATCGCGTTCACAGTGATCTCGTGCCAGAGCGCCGAATCGCGGGAAGCGCCGATCTCGTCCGACAGTTCCTGCGCCGCCTCGACCAGCAGATCGATGTCGACCGAACCCAAGCCGGCCGCGGTCGGCTCCACGCGCAGCCGCTCCGCGAGGGCGTTGGTGACCAAGGCCGCGGTCGAGGCACGCAACACATGGTTTGCGGCCCCGCTTTGCAGAATGGCACGCTGGAACAGGCCGCTCGCGGCGGGCATCGCCAGGAGGGCACCCACACTCATCGCGCCGGCCGACTCGCCGGCCACGGTGACGTTGGCCGGATTTCCCCCGAAGGCCGAAATGTTATCCCGGACCCAGGTAAGGGCCGCGATCTGATCCAGCAGGCCACGATTGTCGACGCAGTCGGCGATCGAGCCGAAGCCATCGACCCCGAGGCGATAGTTCATCGACACAAAGACGACGCCGTCCCGGGCGAACGTCGACCCGTCGTAGAGCGAAACTGCGCTGCTGCCGTTGACGAAGGCTCCTCCGTGCACCCAGACCAGGACTGGCCTGTCCACCGCGCCCGCCGGCGCCCAGACATTCAGGTTCAAACAGTCCAGACCGTCCACGAACGGCTCGGGAAGAAGTTCGGAGAAAGGCGGCGGGTAACCGGGCTTCGGAGCAGTCGGGCCGAACTCGAACGCATCGAGCACTCCCGGCCAAGCCCCCGCCGGTACCGGAGGTCCGAAACGGAGTTCGCCGAACGGGCACTGCGCATACGGAATGCCCAGGAAGCGACGGACACCGTCACGAAGATGTCCCCGTAACTCACCCTGCGCGACCTTCACCGCCGCCGTAGCCATGGTCGCCATGAGCGCCCCCGGAACGTCACTGTCGAGGCAGGAAACGTACAGCCCGCAAACTTGCAGCAATCCTGTCACTCGCAACGGTCGCCCGCTCACTCGACCATGACCCGTCCCTCCGGCCGGCCACGCGTGCTGATCTGCGTTGAGCTGCAGAAGTCGCAGTCCCACGATGCGCCCATACCCGGCCTGACAGCCTCCGTTGGACGAATCGGCAATACGACGGATCCCAGACCTGATGCCCTTCAGTGACCGGGTCGGTCCCGCGGAAGTCCCGCAACATGCGGCCGGCTCCGCGTCCCATCGGGTCGGGCTTGGAGCCACTACTAACCTTGGCCGACCAGGTACCGATCACCATCACGGGGCCGAGTAGCCCTCAACGGGGCCTTGGAAACCCATAGCGTCCAGTTCGGTGGATGTCAGCCGGTGTCGCTCGACTCGTCGAAGGAAAAGCACCCAAGTGCGACAGGCTGACGCTGCCCGGACGGATCAACGCGACCCGCTTGACGACAATCGTCCATGGAACGGTCCTAGCTCCTTCGTGCGCACCACTCTGACCTGCTGTTACGCCGCGTTGTCCAGGATGCTTGCAGCTGCAAGCGTAGACAGTATTCGTTGGATAGCCAACGCCGCCCGGATGGCCGTGTGCGCGCCGTGGTTGGTGTTGATCCTGCTGGCCACGCAGCAGGAGACGCTGGATGCCTATGACACGCCCACGGGGACCCTGATCTTGGTGATCGGGGCGGTGCTGTCGCTGGTGGCGTACCGGATGATGATCCGCATCGGCCGGCTCCCCGAGGACAAGCGGGTGCTCCGGTGAGCCTGACGCTGATCGGTGCGATCCTGGGTGGACTGGTAGCGGCTGGGCTGGTGCTCGCCGTGCTGGCTTCTCCTCCGATGTGACGGCCAACGCTCGCCGACCGGATCGCGCCCTATCTGGCGGACACCACGGCACAGTCGAAACTGTTGGTGCGCTCGGGGTCCGGCACCGCCGGCGCCCTGGGTCGGCTGACCGCACCGCTGCTGCGCGATGCCGTCCGCCTCGTCGACCACATCGTCGGCGGTCAGGCCTCGGTCCGACGACGACTGGCATCGCTGGATTCCCCGATGACCGTCGAGCAGTTCCGCGCCGACCATCGTCCGTCGCCGAATTCGCGATGGTGCTGGTGCTGCTGCTGATGTTGTTCCTCGGCCTGGTGTCGGTCGGCTTCTGGGCCTGCTCCCGCACCCTGCTCACCTCAGCGTCCGCAGACGTGGCCCGCTACATCGCCAACGCCGACATCCCGGAGAACGCGGCGGCGTCCCGGGTGGCCGAAATCCTGAACGGCAGCATCGCCGCATCGACCAGCGACACGTTGACCTCAGCGAGGGGGTGGCCGACTCGGTCAACGACTATCTGACCGTCCGAGACAGCCGGGTCGCCGCAGCCGTCGACCTGCAGTCCCCCACCCTCACGCTGACCTGCACCAGCGACACACCCATCACATTCGGCGCGCTGTTCGCCACGCCCACTCTGCGGCGCACCGTCACAGCCACCGCTCGGACCAGCTACCAACAGAACTGATCGGTCCAGTTCTTGAATCGGTTTGCTCAACGCCTTCGACGAGGCGGATCAATTTTCAGTCGACCGTGTCCCGGCCGCAGGCGATGCCACGATTGAGTACCTCCGCCTCCCGCTTCGTATCCCTGATGGCCACGAGAGCCACCTGGCCAGGCCGAAATAGTCACCCATATGCCATTGGGCAGCGGTCGTAACCATGCCGCACAATCAGACCCACGACGCCTTCGCCGCAACTTGAACGACGGTCCGTAACGATAAGTCAATCTAAAGCGACGTTCAGTTGTCGTTGTCCAGCGCGCGGCAGTGGCATCGGATACCTGGTGAGAAGGAGCAAGGGGCGGTCATGGTCAAAAGCACAGGGAATCGAAGGACTACAGCGGCGGTGAGATGGCGGTCGCTGACAGTGCTCGCCGGCGCTACCGCGCTGGTCTCGACCATGGCCTTCAGCGGGGTGAGCCTGTCGTCCACTCCTGATCCCGCAGCAAGTACAGCGGCGGCCCAGCCGGCCTGGACGGTCGGCGTCAGCTCCGATCCCGGCACCGGATCAGAGGTCAAGGCAGGCAGCGTCGTCGCAGTCACCCTGACCGTTTCCAACACCTCAACGGTTGACCTGCCTCCGGGAGCGCAGGTGGTCGCCGACCTTGCGGAACCACTCGCTCACGCGAAGCTGGCCTCCCCGGACACCCTGGGAGCCGGTGGCTTGAAGGTCAGCGGTACCAATCTGACCTGGACGGCGCCCGCAGTGGCAGCCAAATCCAGTACGCAGACCCGTTTCTCGCTCGCAGTTTCCGACGCCGATGCCGGCTCGACGTTCAGGATCGCCGCTTCGCCGGCCGGCGCGGCACCCTGCTCCGCGGCCGACTGTGCGACGAGCTTGACAGTTGCGGCAGCGCCCACGGAAACCACGGCGTCACCGACGTCGACACCAGAGTCCTCTACCGCACAGTCTTCTACCGCAGAGTCTTCCAGCGCTGCGACCTCAAGCGCAGAGTCTTCGACTGAGGCTTCCACGCCTTCCTCGGCAGCGCCCGCGACGGAGTCGTCGGTCACGCAGGCGTCATCGCCCGCGAGCAGCTCGGCGACGGCCACTGAAACCAAGAGTGCACCGGTCGCCATAGCGCCGACGACGACCTCGGCTCGGGCAGCGACGACAAGCGCCGCCGCCCCGACAGCCGCTCCCCTCACGGTCACGCCGCCGACGGGCAACAACGCAATCATCACCGTGAAGGTCGGTAGCCAGCACACCAACGCTGACACGGTGGAAGGCCTGGCCGGCGTGACACTCACGTTGTACAACGGTGTCGCCGCCCCGACCACGCCTGCCGGCTTTACGTGTATCTCTGACGCTCAGGGTGATTGCAACTTCACCATTCCGAACACCCAGGCCGCCGCTGGCGGCAATGCCGCGGGCGCGAACCACAACCGGCAGTTCTGGGTGGTCCAGACCGGCGTCCCAGGCGGCTGGTTCCAGAACTCGGCCCTGGTCACCGGCGCCGCGCAGGGGCCGTGGTCGCTCGATCCATATCGGTTCCGCACCGGACCGAACTTGGAGGCGGGACAGACCTACACCAGCAGCGGCCCGGCGCCAGTTTCATGTTCAGCAACGAGGACACGCGTACCCGCAGGCATCGACTGGCGTCTGGCAGAACTCCCGCAACAATCCACCCCCGCTGAGTCGATGCGGCCTCAGTATCGCGCTGGTTCTTGACGTCTCCGGTTCGGTGAAGCCATTCCTTGGGCCAGCTGAAGACAGCCGCCAAAACCTTCACTGACTCGCTGGTGGGCACTCCCTCCAGCTTGGCGCTCTACACATTCGCATCACACGGACCCGCTAACGCGGGCAACGATGCAAATCACCCGTTGACCCCGGTCTCCACGCAGGCCAATGCGGACAAGATCAAGGGCTGGATCGACGGGCTCACCGTTCCGGCTTCGCCCAACGGTTTCACCAATTGGGACCGTGGTCTGTTGCAGGTCGCCCAGAGCACAACAAGTACGACATCACCGTGGTGGTGACGGACGGCAACCCGACCGTGTACGACAACACCGTCACACCCGTCTACACCCAGTTCCGTCAGGTCGAGAGACGGAATCTTCTCCGCCAACGCCATCAAGGCGAAGGGAACGCGGGTCGTCGCGGTCGGCGTCGGAAATGGTTTCGGTGAGGATCCCTCGAACTTTGCGGCGATCTCAGGACCGATCAGAATTCGGATTACTACATCACGACCGACTACCCCACGGTCGGGAAGGACCTGCGGGCCGCGGCCCTTGGGGTCTGCCAAAGTTCCGTGAGCGTGGTCAAGCAGGTGATACCCAGCACGACGCCGCACCCGGCTCGATCGTCAGCGGGGCCGCTACCGGCCGGTGGCTGGACCTTCAACGCCACCACAACAGCGTCGGGCGTGACGATCAACCCGGCCACCGGAGTGACGGCTGCTGGAACGGGTGCGGTCAACTTCCGCGTCAACTCTCGGTGGCGCGCTACCTCGGCTCCGATTTCGATCGCCGAGACCCAGAAGCCCGGTTTCCGCCTCCAGCAGGTGGCGGGCGCCAATGCCGACGTGTCGCCGGCTCGACACCGACGCCTCGGTACCGGTGACCAACGTCGGAGCCCTTGGCTTCACGGTTGACCGCGAACCTGGCCTTCCCGGTCAGCTGCACGGTCTACAACCGTGTGCAGCATCCAGCAACACCGCGTCGCTGACGCTGATCAAGCACGTGATCAACGACAACGGCGGCAGCGGGGTGCCGGCGAACTGGAAGCTCACCGCAACACCGACCGGCACGGCTGCTTCAGGGCAGAACCCTGAGACGGTCACCGGCTCGATCGCCGGCGTGACAGATAACGGTTCAGCCCGGCACGTACAAGCTGACCGAATCCGGCCGAGCCCGCTACGCCATGACCTCACTGACGTGTGTGATCGACGGGGATACAGCCAACCCGGTACCGGGGGCGACTCTGACGCTGGCGGCGGGAGATGACGCGGTCTGCACGTTCGTCAACGACGACCTGCCGCCCGCAGTGTCGTTCAACAAGACCGTCGTCGGCGAGGTCCAGCAAGCTGACGGCAGTTGGAAGGTCCAGTACCTTCTGACCGTGTTCAACCCCTCGAGGCACTCGAGCCAGGTGTACACGCTCAACGACAGCCTGAAGTTCGGCGGCGGGATCGTGGTCAAGTCGGCGACGGTCGAAGGAAAGCGCGGGGCACACGACCCTGACGACCAACCCGACATGGAACGGCATCAGTACTGTCGCGCTGCTGACCGGCCCGAGGACCATTCCGTTCAAGGCCACCGACCGTACCTGGTGACGGTGACCGCGACCGTCCCGGGGAAGACCACGGTCACGGCCAGGGACTGCACGGTCCAGACGGGCGAGAAGGGAACCGGCTTCCTGAACTCGGCCATGCTGACCTCGCTGTCGGCCACGAAGACGGCGACGGCTTGCGCCACACCGGTTTCGCCGACGCTGACCAAGACGGTTGCCTCGGTCACGGCTGGGCCCACATCTGGAACATTCGTGGTGGCCTACGACGTGACGGTCGCCAACCCGTCGCCGAAGGTCGGGCTCGTCTACAGCCTTGGCGATGCTCCGGCGTTCCCTGGCGGCGTGACGATCAGCGAGCCCAAGGCATCGGTCGTGCGTAGCAATCTCGATGGATCGGCCGCCGGTTCGTCGGTGGTGATCTCCAGCTGGGCCAGCAATGGAGTGCTGGTCAAGCAACAGGCGCTACCCGGCGGAAAGAAGGACACATACCGGGTTTCGGTGCTCGCTACCGTTCCGTCGGATCTTCCGGCATCGGTGCTGGCGTGCTCTGGTTCGACTCCGCAGCACGGGTTCTTCAACGTCGGGATAGCGGCTTCTGGCGGCGACATCCTGGTTGCCCACGCCTGTGCCCCGATCGTGGTGCCGGTGCCGCCGACGGTACCGACCACCACCGACCACACCGGTCACGACCACCACCACCACGCCGGTACTCCCGAACACCGGCGTGAATGCGGCCGGCATGTCACTGCTTGCGCTGATCCTGCTGGGCGGCGGCGGACTGCTCCTGGCACTTGGTCGCAGGCGGCAGCGGGGCACCCACTGATCTGACGAGTCAGCGCTGATCGCACGGCGCTGACTCGGCAGACCACAAGGCGCCGCAGATCGACCGGAAGGGCGGTCCTCTCCACGGAGAGGACCGCCCTTCCGTTATGCGCACCGCCACCAGCAACGCCATCAACAACGTCTGCGACGGATCAGGTCCAGTACAGCAGTCTGGCCTGCGGGAGGCGCCGACTCAGCTCCGTGTCGAACCACGAGCGCATGGCAGCCATCGTGTCGCGCGGATAGACATATTTGATCCCACCGAATTTGGATCGCTTGCGGCTCCGCGACTCCTCGTCCATCTCCAGCCGGGTTCCCGGATACCAGCCGAGCAGCACGTCCTTGCTGGCCGGAGTGAAGCGGTGGGTGATGATTTCGGCGGTCAAGTCGAGGTCAGGGACCGGCGCTACCGCGGCGGCCACGTCGTCGAGCAGTGCGCCGTAGGCCTGCTGCCAGTCGCCCACCGGCATCACCGGTGCAATCGTCAACCCGACCGGATACCCGGCCAGCGCCATGGCCTGGAGCGCCCGCAGCCGGGCCGGCATCCGAGCGGTGCCGCCCTCGAACCGATTCGCTACCGAAGCGGCATTGACGGAGAACCGAACCCGGGTGCGGCCTTCATGTTTCACACGTCAGCAGACCGGCGACGTCGTCGAACTTCGTGGTGAACCGCAACTGCACGCCGTTCCCGAATTCGCCGGCTCCAACCCGCTCGATCGCGGCCTGCAGCGAACCGGTCACGTGCTCGATTCCCAAAGGGTCGGTGTAGCAGGACAGTTCGAAGGTGGTGCCTTCGCCGCCCCGTTCGACGGTGCCAGTGGTGACGCTGCCACGTCCGGCATGGGTGCCGATCCCGGACAACACCTCATCCAGGTTGGCGTAGACCCGGGTGACTGGTGGACCGCTCAGCGAACCGGCGAGGTAGCAGTACTGGCAGTGAGCGGGGCAACCTCTGGCCAGGTCGATGCGCCAGTCGGCGCTGGGCGGTATGGGCTGCGGCTTCCGCGCGCTCGGCGGCGCCACCACGACGGCGAGAGTGCGCCTTGGCCCTTGCGTACTCCTCACGGTCCGTCGGGCCACGCATCCCGGTCAGCTGGTTGCCGGGTAGCACCGCGATGTCCTGGACTCCGGCCGCCTCACACCGGGCCACGATCTGGGCGGTGTGTGGGAGATCCGCTGCGTCACGGGTGATCCGCACATGCCGAGGCGTCCACAGACGGGTGGGCGTCGGCGTGACAAGGTCGTCAGAGGGAATCACGATAATGAAAACACCCGGCGCAGGTCCGGATTCTTCCAGGAACAGCCGCCGGGGCGCGATTTGCAGAGTTTGCCGCACACATCGATCCGCGGGTACGAAAGTTCGTACCCGCGGATCGAAAGCGGCAACCCAAGCGGTGATCTATTGCTGGGCGTTGCCTCCTGCATGCTCGTGGTAGTGGTGCGGCGCTTCACCTTCGGTGGGGATGGCCAGTGCCCCGGTGATGAAGGCGACGGCATCGGCCATGGTGATCTCCTTGGGATCGACGACGCCGACGCGCCGGCCCAGCCGATGGACGTGGATCCGGTCCGCGACCTCGAAGATCGCCGGCATGTCGTGGCTGATCAGGATCACCGGCAGCCCTCGGGCGCTGATCCGCTTGATCAGGTCCAGCACACTGGCGGTCTCCTTCACACCCAGCGCCGCGGTCGGCTCGTCGAGAATCACCAGCTTGGTGCCGAACATGGCCGCCCTGGCCACCGCGACCGCTTGACGCTGACCACCGGAGAGATTCTCCACCGGCACCGTGATGTCCTGCACGGTTGCGATGCCCAGCGACTCGAGTTGGGACTTTGCCTCCTTCCGCATGGCGCCCTTGTCCAGGAACCGCAACTTGCCCAGCAGACCCTCACGGCGGATTTCCCGGCCCAGGAACAGGTTCGTCGCGATGTCCAAGGCCGGCGCGACGGCCAGCGTCTGGTACACCGTTTCGATGCCGCGCTTCCGAGCCTCGTTGGGGCTGGTGAAGCGGACCACTTCACCGTCGAGGTAGACGTGACCAGAATCAGGAACAACGGCACCGGTCATCGCCTTGATGATGCTCGATTTGCCGGCGCCGTTGTCGCCGACCACGGCAAGCACCTCACCGGGAAAAAGATCGAAATCCGAATCTCGGACCGCGGTGACCTTTCCGTACCGCTTGACGATATTCCGGGCGGCCAGCACCGGCTCGACACCGGCCGGGCCTCGGGCGGGACCCGCAGTGTCCGATGGTGCGATGGCGCCGTGGCTCTGGATTGCGGTGCTCATGAGCTTCTCCTTCGGGTCAGCTGATCGAAGGCGACGGCCAGGATGACCAGCACGCCGGTGGCGAGATTCTGATAGTTGGAGTCGATCTGCATCGCGGTCAGATCCGTTGCGCAACACCGAGACGATCAGGGCACCGACGATGGTCCCAACCACACCACCTCGACCACCGAACAACGACGTACCGCCGATGACGACAGCGGTGATGGAATCGAGGTTGCCGGTCTGAAAGGCATTGGGATCCGCAGAGGGGCTGCGGCCTAGGGCCATCCAGGCCGCGAAGCCGTAGATCACACCGGCCGTGATGTACACCGACAGCAGCGTCATCCTGACGTTGATACCGCACAATCGCGCCGACTCAGAATCGTTGCCCACGGCGTAGACGTGTCGACCCCACCCGGTCTTGCCCAGCACCAACCACATGATGAAGAACAGGATCGCGGCCAGGATCATGCCGTAACTGATGTTGACCGAGCCGAACGAGATCTGCTTCCCGAGCAGCGTCAATGTGCTATCGCCGCTGACATCCGTTGTGGTGCCGCCGCTGTAGAGCGCGGACACGGCGGTGACCACGGCCAACATCCCGAGGGTGACGATGAACGGTGGCAGCCGCAGCCTGGTCACCAGGAACCCGGATATGGCCGCGATGCCGCCGGCCACCAGGATCCCGATGAGGACCGCTGCGGACGAGGCCATCTGCATCGATAGCTTCGCCATCACGATGGTCGCGAACACCATGATGGCGCCGTTGGCCAAGTCGATGCCGGCGGTCAGAATGACCAGGGTCTCACCAAGGGCGAGCGTGCCGACGACAACTGTCTGGCCGATGATCGTCGAGAAGTTGTCGAGATTGAAGAATGTATTCGTCGCGATGGAAAAGAAGATGATCGCGATGAGCAGTGCTGCCGTCGGACCGAGGGCCGGGGATCGGGCGAAGATTTCCTTCACCCGGTCCGAGCCGCTGGCCTTCGGTGGGGCGATGCTGGTTGTCGTCATGCCGCCTCCTTTGGCGAAACGCGGTGAGTGCGTAGGGGACTGCGGAACTCAGGGGTGATGGTGGCCGGCGGCCGCACGCTCACGGCCGCCGGCCGGATCGATCATCCCCAGCAGTTGGCCAGGCCCCAGGTGGAGTCCTTCGACGGCTGCCCGGCGATCGGCTTGTCGGTGATCAGGGTGGCCCCGGTGTTGATCACTCCGGAGGGCTTGGTCCCCGTGTTGGCGTACCTGACGATGGCGGTGACGCCCTCCTGGGCCATCACCTTCGGGAACTGCATCACGGTGGCCACGAACTTCTTGTCCTTGACGTACTGGACACCCGAGCAGCTACCGTCGATTGAGCCGAGCGTCACCTTGCTCTGCAGGTTCTTCTCGGTCAAGGCCTGGTAGGCGCCACGACCAGCCGGCTCGTTGATGGAGTAGACGACGTTCACGTCGGGGTGGGCCTGCAGCAGGTTTTCCATCGCCGACTGTGCCTTCGTCTGGTCACCCGCGGTCAACGCGCTGCCGATCACCTGCGGCGGGGTGCCGTCGGGCAGTCCCATGCCCTCCAGGAAGCCGTTGTGCCGCTGGATGCCGACGCTGGCACTGGGATCCAGATCCAGGGTGATGATCTTCGGCGTGGTGCTACCGATGGAAGCCTTCACGTAGGAGCCGAGAATCTTTCCGGCCTGCTGGTTGTCAGTCGCGTAGGTCGCCGAGACAGCGGTCGCCGGCGTCGTCTCCGAGTCCAGCGCGACCACGAGAATGCCTTTGGCCTGGGCGTCCTTGATCGCGCTGAGGATGCCGGCGGAGTTGCTAGGGGTGATCATGATGCCCTTGACGCCCTGCTGGACCAGGTTCTCGATGGCGCTTACCTGACCTTCGTTGTCGCCATCGAATTTGCCGGCCAGCGCGATCACCTGGGCGCCCTGTCTGGCCGCCTGGGCCTTCGCCGACTCACGCAGCTTGACGAAGTAGGGGTTGGAATCGGTCTTGGTCACCAAACCGATCTTGATGGTGCCGCCCGCTCCGCCCGAAGCTGGTGCGGCACCGGCAGAACCGGCAGGGGCGGAGGCCGCGGCCCCGCCCGACGCCGCGGCCCCACCGGATGCCACGGCCCCGCCGGACGCGGCGGCCCCACCGGACGCCGCCGGCGCCGACGCGGCAGGCGCTGCAGCCGAACCAGCCGCCGAACTGCTGGTCGACGTGCTACCGCCCTTGGTACACGCGGCCAGCGACAGCGCAGTGGTGAAGGCGACCGCGAGTACCGCGGTGCGCCGGACTGTTAGCTTCATTGCTTAGTTCCTCCTGGGGGTCTCCCGGACAGTTCCGTCCGGCATCGGATGTGAAACGTTGAGTGGCATTCAATGTTGGTGCGACTGGTGATCGATCGCTCATGACCGATTCGCCAGCTGCGATTCGGAATTCAGTTCTCTAGGGGATGGATCGTTTGCTGGGCATCACCCCGGGCGACCAGCACTCCAGTACGGCCGCTCGGGTGCCTCGATCACACCACGGTCCGCAAAGATGCGCCTGCTGAGATCGGAACCTTGGTCGGGTGAATGCTGATGTGGGTAGAAAGCTTGCGCACTGGCTCCTCCTTGAGCTGATGATGTCTGTTCGTCTGACCGCACTCCCGCTATACTCGCACACGAAAGCGCTTGCGCAAGCGCTTGCGCGACATTTACGCCCGTTTGGCCCTATCCGGGTGCGAGGTTCACGACCGTTTCGACCAGTGTTCAGACGTGGAGGATGAGTCGATGACGACCATGGCCGATGTCGCACGGGAGGCAGGGGTGTCGATTTCGACTGTTTCCCACGTGGTGAACAAGACCAGGGCGACCAATCCCGATACCCAAGAGCGCGTCCTCGCCGCGATCGAACGAACCGGCTTCGTGGTCAACACCATGGCGCGGGCGCTGGCCGGTGCGAGTACCTCCACCATCGGACTCGCCATGTCCGCGGTCTCGAACTTCTACTTCGCCGACATGGTTGCCGGGATCGATGCGGCAGTACGAGCCGCCGGCAGTACCCTGCTCCTGGCCGACACCCACGAGCAGGCCGACGAAGAGCTCGCCGTCGTGAAATCCCTCCACCAGCGACGGGTCGACGGTGTGCTCCTTGCGCCCGTCACCGGTCGCGACGGCGCCGCACTGCAGTATCTCCGGGATTTGCGGATACCTGCGGTGTTGGTCGACCGTTGCGCGGCCGACGACTTCGACCAGATCGGCGTCGAGAACACCATATCCACGGCCAGGCTGACCACCCACCTCATCGAGCACGGCCATCGCCGAATCGGCATGGTTTCCGGCGTTCCCGGTGTACAGACCACTATCGAGCGGGTAGAGGGGTATCGGAAGGCGCTGCGCACGAAGAGGATCAAAGCCGATCCCAGTTTGATCGTGCCAGGGAACTCCAACGCCGAAGACGCCGCCGCTGCCGTCGGTCGATTGATGTCGCTGCCCGACCGTCCGACCTCGATCGTGGTCGGCAACAACCACATGACCATCGGCGCGATGCGGGAGCTGCAGCGGCTCGGGCTCCGAGTACCGAGCGACATCGCTCTGGTGGCCTTCGACGATTTCGACTGGGCGGACGTCTTTTCGCCCCATCTCACCGCGATCGGCCAACCGATCGGCGAGATCGCGGAGCGGTCGGTCAGCATGCTGCTGGAACGGATCGCCGGCGCGGGCGGAGAGCCGCGCACCGAACGTCCCGCAGGCCTGTGGCGCCCGCGAGATTCGTGTGGATGCAGCAGCTCGGCTCAAATGGCTGTCGGCATCTCGTAAGACGGCTATCCCGGCCGGAATGCCCGATCGGGCACTACGGGGAGTAATGACCGCGCCGTTCGATTCGATCGTTTGGTGCATTGAGCGGCAGTGAGCGGGGCGAGTAACGTTCGAGTTTGCCGAACAACAACTAGACCGCGACTCTCCGCCAGCCCATTTGCTTGCTATTGCTACGGATCCGGGCAGGAAATTCCGATGCAACGGGCAATTGATCGGGCCGACTGGACCATCCGTGGTTCTGCCCAGCAAGTCAGGGGATATTTCATGGCGACCTCAGCACTTCGCAGCACGCCGACGGCTCGCGGGGACGAGGCGGTCGATCGCAGGCCGCCGGCCAGTGTTCCGTCGGCCCAGACGTTCGAACTCGCAGAACGTTCCCATTTCGCCCGATCACCGCACCGAACAAGCGCGACGGCAGAGTGAAGCCCTGCAGGCTTCTACCGACATTGCTGCCGGCTGGTAATCGGACTGATAGCTGGGCTCAGGGCACATCCGGCATTCGTTCACCGGCGCGTACGGCGGCGCTGACCCTGTTTCCCGAAGGCGCCAGTGGACACGACCATTCCGGGCTGTAGCGGCAGGACGGGTGGTACAGGAAGTTCAGATCCAGCACGAGCTCGGAGCCGACAGACCCGAGATCGGCTCCCTTCGCGGTGTCCAGGAGATACCGGCCGCCGCCATAGCTGCCGACTCCCGCTGTGCCGTCTTCGAGCGGGATGAACAGGCCGCCCGCATACTGCTCGAGCCACCAGACGTCGACCGCTGCGTCGATGGGACCGGGTAGCTGCACCCCGCCGACCAGGCGCATCCGTATCTCGCCGTCGCTGGAGGGCACTGTCATGCTGCGTGTCGCGTCGGGAGCCGTCAGCGGCGCCGTGAACCTGAGCGTGGGGTCGTACGGCCAGTAGGGCAAACCGCTGTCCCGAAGTGGATCCGCCTGCCCTAGAGGGCTTTGCGGGTGATGCAGGAAGAGCCGATCGCGGCCCGCACGCCAGAGATCATGTGCGCTGTGGGGGTCGGCCTCAGCCCGCACCTCGCCATACAGCTTGGCGACGGAGCGCCGCCAGTCGATCAGATCTAGATACAAGGTCGGCCCCAGGCGCTGTTCGGCGACCGACGGTCACGCCGGCCTGCCAGGTTACACCGCTCCGCGAGATCAGCCCCAGTAACGGTGCAGCACGCTGTCGACGGGCACGCCTTCGTTGGCGTAGTACACCGGTCGCACCTGGACGAACATGCCAACGTCCGGAGCCTCGAGCAGGTACGGCACTCCACCGATGAGTCCCAGGTAGATCGCAACGTGACCTTGATAGCCGATGATGTCGCCGGGTTGTCCCTGGCTCCACGGCACCGACTTCCCAGCGGCCCGCTGTGATCCGGAGTTACCTGGAATGTGCACCCCGGATTGCAGCAAGACGTAGCCGGTCAGGCCGGAACAGTCGAAGCCGACGATCCCCTGGCAGGAATTCAGTGATCCACCGGCTCTATCGCAGCCCTGGTCGGCGCCTCCACCGTTGGTGCCACCTCCGTACACGTACGGAATGCCGACGGCGGCCAGTCCGGCGGCGATGCCTTGTGCGACAGCAGCGTTCGGAGCCTTGATGACCTTGCCCGCCGCTCCGGGTGCGACGTGTTCGTTGGCCGGGATGGTTACGTTGACCCCGTGCACCGCGATGTTCTGGTCCAGACCGCCGCCGGTGGTGCCGAAGTACTTCTGGAACAGGAAGAAGAAATTCCGGTTGCCGTACGAGCTGCATCGGTCACCGACGGCCGGGTAGGCCGCCAGTGCGGCGGCGTCCGGCTGGTAGGGCGTGTAGTTGTAGAGCGATGCGGTGGCGGTGTTACGGATCAACACAGCGGAACCACCACAGCGCGTCTGTGCCACATTCCATGCGATGGTGGCCGTCTGACCGGCATGGAAGGTGTAGTTCTGCGGGTCGATCCGGTAGCGGGCCCACTGCTTCGCCATGCCGTAGGCCTGGTTGAAGAACCCGGCGTACCGGGGATCGCAATTCGCCGACCCGCCGGGACCTGTATCCGGGCAGTGCCAGCCGTAGGCGGCGTTGTAACTGGCCTTCGTCACATCGGTCCGGGTGAGAAGAGCGGATTCCTTCTGCAACGTGACCAGCATGACCTGAGGATTGATGTTGCACGCTACGGACAAGCGCTGCAGTACCGTCGCGACGTCCTCGTTCTTGCCGCCCTTGTATGCGGCGCAGTACCTGTCGGCCGGCTGGCTGGGGGTGCTGAGCTTCAGCGAACGAAGACAGAGGGGCGAATCGCAACTGGCACCCTTGGCGTCGAGGAAGGAGCGGATGTTCGCCGCAGTCATCGACTTCGTGTTGTAGAAGACCGCGTCCGAGATGATCATGCCCGGGTCGAACGAGGTTGACCTGCCCCCGGCCGACGGGCTGCAGTCGATCGAATCTGAGTCAACCGTCTGCGGCGGGCCCGTCGGATCGGACCCGACGGAAGGATCGCTGCTATTCGTCGGCACGGGAGGCTCGGGCGGATCCGGATTGACCGCCACGTTCACCGGCGGCAGCGGCTTGGCCGACGTGGTCGGCGCGGCCGTCGTGGTCGGGCTGGTCCTTTCGGTACTGGTGGCGGCAGACGAGTCCGGCGCGGTGGTCGCCGTGGTACTCGTGCTATCAGTCGAGCTTGTCGCCGGCGATGTCGAGGTGGTAGCCGGAGCGGTCGTGGTAGCGGGTGCGGTCGTCGTAGCGGGAGCGGTCGTCGTAGCGGGAGCGGTCGTCGTTGTCGGGACGGTGCTCGACTGGGTAGAACTCGACTCGCCGGAACTCGGCGACGACGTCGAAGGCGGAGTGGACCCGACCGGCGTGTGCGTCGACACCGGTGCCCTCGAGGGACTCGTCGTTGCCTCATTCGTTGAAGCAGGAGCCGTCGACGTCGGAGCGCTCGCAGCCGACCTGGTCGAGGCTGAACTGGTCGACGCCGAACGGGTGGAAGCCAAACTGCTCGAGTCCGAAGTTGTCGAGGCCGAAGTTGTCGAGACAGTCGTCTCCGGGTCGGTGCTGTCAACGGTGTTCGCCGCTGAAGCGTCGCTCGGATTGGATCCGGAGACCTCAGCAGTCGGGGTGAGAACCGGTTCCGACCTGACGTAGGCGGCTGCTGCGAAAGCGACCGGACCGTACTTCAGCATCGGGATCATCGCCGGAGCGGCGGCGACCCGAGGCGGCACTGCGGCCGCGGGGCGTTGGGCCGGCTTCGACGCCTTGGCTGCCGGCCGGATGACGGTGACGACCGGGGGCGCACCGAGGAACTTGGTGGTCAACGCGTCCGACAGCCCGAACCACTGCTTGGCGTTCTGACCGACGCGCGTTTCCTGGACGACCTCACCGATCTGCCAGTCGAGGCGGGTATCGCTGTCGTAACCGGGCACCCGCCGGACCAGCTGCTGGAAGAACATCCTGGTCGCGCCGGTGGCATCGAGGCGACTGTATTGCGTGTAGAGACCGGTCCCTGGATCCGATCGCTGTTGGAACAGTCCGATGTACGGCCCCTTGGTGGCCGCCGGGTTGAGCGACGACTCCTGCATGGCCATCGCAATGGCGATACGGATTCCGTGCCGGGTGATCTTCATGCTCTTCCCGACGGTGGCAATGGTTGATGCCGCCGCGACCTGCGGTCCACTCAGGTGCACGCCGGCGAACACGCCGGCCGGTACGGGTTTCGGTGCGGGCGCTGGGGCCACCGGGATATCCACCGGCAGGCAGCTCTGGTCGGCGACTGCGACCGGAGCTACCGAAGTCGTCGCCTGGGCATTGCTCACCGCGGGAAAGGAGTACTGCCCGATGGCGATCAGGACAGCGGCGACCGCTGAGACGATTCCCGTTCTGGTCCAACCGGATGTCCGTGTGGTGCGGGCGCGGCGCTTTCCGGGCGCCGCATCAGCTGGGCGATCGGTAGCTACCAGTCCCACGTGATCACGAATTCCCTGCGTTGGTGCGGCGCACTCATCCCCCGAGTTGCGCCCCGATTCGATCTAGCCGTGAGCTTATGTCCTGTACGTGACGAGCACCACGTGAATCACCCGATAGAGCCGAAATCGGCCCTCTCGAGTCACCGCCCCGCCGCAACCGGCGGTGAGTCAGCACAAGCGCTCCTCGCGGCGTCCACCGCAGGCAGGCATGTGTACCGCGCTGGAACAGAATGCCGTCCACGCCGGACGGCGGTAGATTCGTGCCGGATCGGCGGCGTGGCCCGACAGTGGATTTCGACTTCGGTAGTGGTCGTCGAGTGATCCTGGGTGTGCGTCAGGACGAATGGAGGCAGCATGGGAATCCGGGACACGCTCAAGTCCCTTCGCGGCGGTGACAAGAACAAGGCCGAGGAGGACATCACCGAGCAGGAGGCGCCGGAACCCACGTGGTTCCAGCCCCGTTTCGACGGAAGTTATGTCGCGGGTATCGATTCCGGAGATCGGCGCGGGTGAAATTGCACTGCGGTTCCAGCCACGCGGCAAGGTGGTCGAGTCGCCGGTCACGGACGGGACGGTGGAGCCGGACGAACGGAACCCTTGCCAAGGCGAGTACACCGCGGCCGGACGCTTCAACGTCCAGCGCCAGTTCGAACGCATCATCAGTTATGCGGTGCTGGAGATGGAACCCGAGGGGTTCTTCGCCAGGCGCATCAACGCAGCCGATCGGAGTACCGCCGAGTTACATTTCGTCTTCCGGCCAGACGCTTCGAGTTCTCCGACCTGACAGGAGGCCTCAGACCAAGGCGACAACCGCCTCGCCGGTGTAGGCGAGAAAGGTGATCGACTCCTGGAAGTAGAGCTGCACTGCGGATGCGTCGTGGGTGAGATAGCCGATCGACAGATCCTGGCCGATGTGCAGCTCGAAATCGCCGCCCCGGGTACTGACGACGAATGCGCCGGCAATTGCGGGCGCCCAGATGATCTCGCCGTCGACCACGCGGCGCAGATGCTCGCTGATCGGGTATCCGTGGTCCGAAGTCTCATTGACGGCCGTATACGCGTCAGCGGACAGCAGTACCGAGTAGGGCCCGTTGACGCCTGCCAACCGAAGTGCGGTCAGCGCTTGGCTGACGATGTTCGGATAGTCGCGCGGATCCGCCGGCAACGGGAGTGCGGGGTTCGAACTGCTGTTGCGCAGCCCGCGGATACCCGCTGCCGCATAGCCTTCGAAAATTGCGGAGTCCTCGGCAAAGGCCATCTGCCTGGCGGCGTCCTTGATCGGCTGCCAGTCGGAATCCTTCGAGCCGCGCTCGACATCGTCGATCGCCTCCCGGCTCACATAGAACGGGACGCGGAGTTCCACCAGTGAGACCACCTCCCGCTGGCGGGATATCACGCCGGGGGCAGGTGGCTCCAGGTCGCGCAAGTGGCCGGTGCCGACGGCGGACAGCTCGGTGCCGCGGGGTCCCGCCAGATCCACCACCCGACGGCCTGCGAGATGCCGCTTGAAGGTTCGCCGGGCCTCCTCCTCGATCCCGGTCCACGCATCCGAGGAGATGGGAGCCAATTCGCGATGCAGATTGTTCATTTGTCGCTCCGTTTGAGACTGCCGATGCCCAAGGATCCGTCGGCGCTTGATGGTGGCACTGCGTCTGCCTGCTCGGTCCGTACCTCGGCAGGGGCCTCGACTCGGACCGAGCCCGTAGCCGCGGCATGGGGCAGGGCTGGGAGTTCGTCCAGGAAATCCGCGCTGGGCACGAAGAACAGCGCGCCGGTCAGGGCGGTGGAGAAATCGAGGATCCTGTCGTAATTGCCGACGGGCCAGCCGATGAACATGCGCTGCAGCATCAGCTCGGTGACCGTAGGGCTGTTGGCATACCCGATGAAATAGGTGCCGAACTCCCCGCTGCCCACTCGTCCGAACGGCATGTTGTCGCGAAGGATCTGCCGCTCTGTCCCGTTCTCGTCGACAATGGTGTTGAGAGCAACGTGGGAATTGCCGGGCTTGATCTCGTCGTCCATCTCGATGTCCGTGAGCTTGGTCCGCCCGATGACGCGCTCCTGCTCCTCGACGCTGATCGCATTCCAACTGTGCATGTCATGCACGTACTTCTGCACGATGACGTAGCTACCGCCGACGAAGTTCTGGTCCTGGTCAGTGATGAGCACGGCATCGCTGGCGGCGTTGCCCGACGGATTCTCCGTGCCGTCGACGAACCCGAGCAGATCGCGCACCTCGAAGAACCGGAAGCCGTGGACCTCGTCGACCACGGTCGCCGCGCCGCGGAGTCGATCCATCAATTGGCCGGCAAGTTCGAAACAGACATCCATCTGACCGGCCCGGAGGTGGAACAGAAGGTCGGCATCTGTTTTGGGCGCCCGATGCTTGGCCCCTTGAAGTTGCAGGAACGTATGGAGCTCGGCGGGGCGTGGCCCGTCGAAGAGCCTGTCCCAGGCAGCCGACCCGATGCCGACCACACAGCTCAGTGTCGCCGACGGGACGCGGAAGCCGACGGACCGGGAGAGGCCGGCGAGGTCTTCCAGCAAGTCTCGGACCGTTTCCTCGCCGCCCGCATCGATGGTCAGCGACAGGAAGATCGCGCTGCCGGTGAGCGGCGCCAGTACCGGCTGGGGTTCGACCGGTCTGGTCATTCGTGATGCTCCCAGGACGTTGGTGCGGGTCTGCGTCGCTCCCCGATCCATCGCAGTCTATGGTTCGGGTCCCGGGCGGTCGTGGGTCCCCCTCGACGATGCCGGGGCGACCCGGCCTCCCGCGTAGGCTGGGCAGTTGTGAATGCCGACGAATCCGCAGAGCTCAAGGCCCTCGAAGCGACCATGGCCAGTATCGAATCCGTGGTGGACATCGCCCGGTTGAAGGTCACGATCGCCGATCTGTCCGAGCAGGCCAGCGTCCCTGACCTCTGGAGCGATCAGGAGAAGGCCCAAGCGGTCACCAGCAAGCTGTCGCATGCGCAGACCGAGTTGAAGAAGGTGCAGGATCTCCGGCAGCGCCTGGACGACCTGAACGTGCTGTTCGAACTCGCCGAGGACGACCCGGACACGTACGCCGAGGCGCAGGCGGAATTGATCGCCGTGCACGCGGAAGTCGAAACGATGGAGGTGCGCACCCTGCTGTCCGGCGAGTACGACGTCCGGGAGGCGCTCATCACCATCCGGTCGGAGGCGGGCGGAGTTGATGCGGCCGACTTCGCCGAGATGCTGATGAGGATGTACCTGCGTTGGTCGGAGCGACACGGCTACTCCACGGAGGTCTACGACACGTCCTACGCGGAAGAGGCAGGCATCAAGTCGGCTACGTTCCAGGTGAAGAGCCCGTACGCCTACGGAACGTTGTCCGTCGAGCAGGGCACGCATCGCCTGGTCCGGATTTCCCCGTTCGACAACCAGGGGCGGCGGCAGACCTCCTTCGCGGGCGTCGAGGTCATTCCGGTGCTGGACACGAACGACCACATCGAGATCGACGAGAAGGAGATCCGCGTCGACGTCTACCGGTCGTCCGGACCGGGTGGCCAGGGCGTGAACACCACTGATTCGGCGGTTCGGATCACCCACATCCCGACCGGCATCGTGGTGTCCTGCCAGAACGAACGGTCCCAGATCCAGAATCGCGCATCGGCGATGGCCGTCCTGGGCGCCAAGCTGCTGGTGCGTCGCAAAGAAGAGGAGAAGGCCGCCATGGACGTACTGCGCGGCGACGGCGGCAATTCCTGGGGCAACCAGATGCGGTCCTACGTGCTGCACCCGTATCAGATGGTCAAGGACCTGAGGACGAACTTCGAGGTCGGTAACCCGTCGGCGGTCTTCGACGGCGACATCGACGGCTTCCTGGAAGCGGGCATTCGCTGGCGGCGCTCCGCAGACCCGGACAGCAACTAACAGTCGTTCCTTGAGTGTTGGGACCGAGCCGCCATGGAACGCTTGGCCGATGACCGAGCTGCACCAGGAACTGATCGTCGCGGCAGCCCAGACGCTCCGCCCCCATGTGGTTGGTCATCGGCTCTTCGGCGATGTCGCTTCGACTCTTGTCACTGCGGCCGGCCACCGCTACCACGGCGTCTGCATAGACACCGGATCCGGAACCGGATTCTGCGCTGAGCACAGCGCCATTGCGGCGATGGTGACGGCCGGGGAGTACCAGATCCGCACCATCGTCGCGGTGTGGCGGGATGAGCAGGATCGCCTTTACGTGCTTCCGCCGTGCGGTCGATGCCGAGAATTCATCCGTCAGATCGATCCGGCGAACATGGATACCGAGATAGTGCTGGGCGTCGATCGGTCGGCGACGTTGAGGGAACTGCTGCCGGCCTACGAGTGGCCGGAGCCGTTGGAGCGCGAAGAAGGCTGATCTCTGCCTGCGCGCCAGGCAGCGGGCGTCGTTCGGTCGACGGGCGGTCGCGGGCGAGGTCGCTTCGGCCGGACGGATCAGGCAGCTTCCAGGGGAGGTGAGGCCCCGAAAGGAATGCATCAACGCCCCTTGTGCTTCTTCTCGAGTCACGTAGAATAAGAACATACGTTCGAACTGTGGTCTTCATCTCGACGTATGTCAGTCAAAAATGGGGGGATGAAATGCCGGGTGGGTCTGCGGCGGCGGTGGCCGCCGCCGCGCACCCCGGCGTGGAGACCCTGTCGTTCCTGACCGCCGCACCGGTGTCGGCGTTGTCGCCGTCGGATCTGGTCGACGCGGTGATCGCGTCGGAACGGCTGCTCGCCCACGTCAACGCGGTGCAGGCCGGACTGCTGGCCGAGTTGGGCCGGCCCGGCCGGTGCGGCGACATCACCGCCCTGGTCGACGCCCTGATCGGCAAGGCCGGGCAGGGCCGCAACGCCGACGGCGAGATCGACGCGGCCCGGGTGGAGGAGGTGACCCGGGAAACCGCGGTCCGGGTCGCCGCCACCGAGGTCGCCGCCGTGCTCGACTGGTCCCCGGTCACCGCGAAGATCCGCATCGGGCAGGCCCACCGGATGCTCACCGCCCTGCCCGCCACCTACGCGGCGCTGCACGCCGGCCGGGTCGACGTCGGCCGGGCCCGGATGATCACCGACCGCACCGCCGTCCTGCAGCCGCGGGACTGCGGCCGGGTCGAGGCCCGGATCCTGCCGCTGGTCAAAGGCCGGTCCAAAGCCCGCCTGGAAACCCTGGTCGACCGGGAAGTCATCACCGCCGACCCCGCCGCCGCCGAACACCGCCGCCGCAAAGCCGCCGCCGACCGGGAAGTAGTCCACCGCCCCGACAAAGACGGCATGGGCATCATCACCGCGCTGCTCCCCGCCGACGCCGCCGTCATCCTGTTCACCCTGATCGACCTCATCGCCCAAGCCAACAAAGGCCTCGACCACCGCACCGCCGACCAACGCCGCGCCGACGCCCTCACCGACATCGCCGACGAACTCCTCACCCACGGCTACGTCGACCTGGACCACCTCATCACCCTCGCCCACCACAGCACCAGCCGCAGCGCAGCAGCCGGAAGCGACAGCGACAGCGGCAGCGGCGATCCCGACCACTCCCACCCCGCCGACGTCGACGGGACAGCCGCTGACATCGCAGGCGCAGCCGGCACCGACGTGGATCGCAGCCGCCGACGCGAGTTCCGACGCCGACGCCAGCGCCGATATCGACGCCGAGCCGCGGCGGACCCAGCCGACCCCGGTGTCGAAGCGGCCGACCCCGACGCCACCGCGGCGGGCGCCGCGGCGGGCGCTGCCGCTGCCGGCACAGCGGTGGCCGCAGTCACCGCGCGGGGCTCCCGGATGTTGACCCGGCACGGACGCCGACCCCACCTCACCGTCACCGGCGCCGCCACCACCCTGGCCGGCCTGGACGACCTCCCCGGACAGTTGGACGGCCACGGCGCCATCACCGCACCCATGCTCCGCGCCATCGCCGCGTCCTTCGCCACCCTCACCGCCATCACCCTCGACAGCGCGACCGGCGCCGCCACCGGCATCGGCGCCCTGACCTACCGGCCCCGCCAACACCTCGCCGACCAGGTCACCACCCTCGCCGGGACCTGCCGCACCCCCGGCTGCCGACAACCCGCCTGGCGCTGCCACCTGGACCACCTGCAACCCTTCAACCACCAGCAACCCGCCGCCGGCGGACCCACCACCCTGCACAACCTGCACCCCCAATGCGCGTTCCACCACCTGCTCAAACACCACTCCGACTGGACCCCCCGGCTGCAACCCGACCTCACCATCACCTGGACCACCAACACCGGCCACACCGCCACCAGCCACCCCCGCGAATTCACCACCCCCGGCCCCGCCGACCCCGGCGAACCGCCCCGGCGGCACCAGCACCACCAGCGCAGCGGATCGTCACCGGCCCCGTCGCCGGACCCACCATCCCCGTCCTACCCGCCGGCGCCGAACACCACGAACCCCACACCGAACTGGAAGACCCCGACACCATCCCCGACCCCGGCAGCATCGCCATCCACCCCTACCGGGCCCTGCGGCAACAGACCCGCGAATACGCCCTCCGCCGGATCGGCAAGATCAAGAAACTGTCCGACCCCGCCGACCCCGCACCCGCCTGGACCGTCGACGCTCCCACCGGGCAGGCGCTGACCGACCTACGGGCCACCGTCGCAGCCAACATGCAAGCAATCCGAAACCTCCGCACCCCGGCCACAGCACCGGTCACACCGCGCTCCGGCACCCCAGCCAACGCACACCCGCCCGCACTACCCGAGGAACCACCGTTCTGAGCAACTCGATGCCAGGTCCGAATTCTGTGTGTGCGGTGAAACCGGGGTCAGCCGGCAACAGCGGCTCGATGAAGCGACTCAGATGGGGCCGGTGAGCATTCCCAAACCCTGCTCCAATTCGTCCTCCTCGTAACCGAGGTGGGAGAGCAACAGATCTGATAGCTCTGCAGCCAGGACACGGATCTCGGTCGGCCCGTCAGGAGCATGGCGTGAGGCCCGCTCGCTCGCCGGCAACGGCTGCAACGGCAACGGCTGCAACGGCGACGGCGACGCTGACGACAACGACGCGATCGTTGTCCTCGTCCTCTCGGACTAGCAGCACCAGCGCACGGTCGAACCGGTCCAGCACGTCGGCGATCACCTCGTGCTCGGCCTCCAGCCTGTGAAGTACTGGCTGCAATCCGGGAGCGTCCGCGGCAAGCGCCGGAAACAGGTGGGTGTCCTCGATGGTGTGGTGAATGGTCACCACCCGGCAATAGGCAGCGCAGAAGGATCCCAACGTCCAACGGTTCTGCCGCATCGTCATTCGGTTGATCAGGTTCCGGGCCGCTTCGGGCTCAAGCGCACCGGAAGCCACGTCCTCGACGGCGCTTCGGATTTGGCGTAACTCAGCTCGCAGGTGATCGTGAACCGCGACGAGGTTGCGATGGTTGCCCGAACTCTTTTGTGAGCCCCGGCTGGGCAAGTGCATGGCGCTCGGCCGATCCTGCACCGATAGTCCCCCGGCATTGCCCCAATGACCGTCGCGTTCCACCGCGAGAACTCAGACAGCCGAGGGTGCCTCGGCCTCGGGCAGGCCGAAGGAGATCACCCGCTCGGGCGTGATCCGGATGACCTCGCCGGAAAATCCGTCAGCCGGCGGCACCACGTCGGACAGCGCCTGGGCAGTGCCTCGGATCTCGACCATGCGCGGATTCCAGCCACCACCGGGCGCCAGGTCATCGATCACCAGCGAGACCCGAGATCCAGCAACAACATTGCGGAACTTCTTGGTGTCGCCCATGTGCTGGCCCCCGATGTCGATGGTGTCGTCGGCATGGAGGAAGAACGTGACCGGATTGTTCTGTACGACTCCATCCGGAGCAACCGTCGCCAGCCGGGCGAGGCGTTGACCCGCCAGATACCTGCGTTCCGCGGCACTGAAGGCTTTCATCTGCCTGCCTCGATCCCTTTGCTCGACCAATGGGCCACCATCTCGGTATCCATGGTGCTCTGATGCATAACCTGCTCAGTAGGTGGCCCGACCACCAGTGATGTCGTACACCGCTCCCGTGGAGAAGCTGCACTTGTCCGATGCCAACCAGGCGATCAATTCCGCCACCTCGGCCGGCTGCCCCAACCGACCCATGGGAATCAATCCGACAAGTCGCGTCAGGACCTCCGGTGCGGTCGCTGAATTCATCGGAGTCTCGATGACGGCGGGCGCGATCGCATTGACCAGCACACCATCGGCGGCCAGTTCCTTGCCAAGCGCCTTGGTCAGGCCGATCACGGCTGCCTTGGTGGCCGAGTAGGCGGACAATCTGGCGTTGCCGTCCTTGCCGGCGATGCTCGCCATGTTCACGATCCGGCCCCAGTGACGTGCCCGCATCCCCGGCACGAAAGCGCGGCAGAGGTGAAACGTTCCGGTGACGTTCACCGCGAAGGTCTGCGCCCATTCGGCGGCGGTGATCTCCCATAAAACCTTGTTGGGACCGATGATCCCGGCGGAGTTGACCAGGATGTCGACATCGCCCACTCGCGCAGCTGCCTCGGCCACCGCCTGTTCGTCCGTGATGTCGACGACCACATCCGCTTCGTCGGACAGAGTCGAAGGTGATGACATCGATGCCGTCCTGCGCCAATCGACAGACGGCCGCGCGACCGATGCCGGACGCTCCCCCGGTCACCACTGCTCTGCGCGACGACGTCATGCCTGTGCTCCGGCTGGCGACGGTTGCGAAACGACCACGCACATGGGCCGTGCGACCTGGATCGGCGGGCGGGTGCCTTCCAGCGTCCGCGCCAGCAGCACATTGACCTCGTCGGAGTCGGTGGCGGCCACGTAGATCAGCTCGCCGTCCACCGCCAATTGCCGCGGCACCGCTCCGCAGGAGCCTTCGCGGAGAATCTCTCCGGTCGAGACCGACAATGCAGCAACAGAATTCACGCCCCGGTTGGCCAGGTACACCACGTCCGGCTCCGAACCCGCCCGAATGTCGCTCGGATAGTTTTTGACACCGCCCTCCAGCTGGGTACCGTCGCAGCTGTTGCGGACCACTCCGACGAATCGCCGATCGGCCCGGCGCGCACGCAGCATCGTCGAGCTCAATTCTCCGGACACCGCGATGTCACCACCCCGCAGCTGCACCAGATGGCGCGGGCCGGCGCCACTGGGAGCGCGGCTCACCACCGGATCGACAAGCCCGCCGTAGGTGAATAAATAACTGATCACCTCGTCCGCACCGAGATCCACCACCAGCACCTCGCTCCCGTTCCCAAGGACGACTTGATGAATGTGCGATTCGGCCTGCCGGTCCGGGTCAGGTCCCGGAACAATGTCCCGGCTCAGAGTCGTTGGCGCGTCAAGAGAACCGTCGGCGGCAATCGGCAAGACGGCAACCGAACCAGCCTCGGCATTCCCGTAATTCGCGACGATCAGATATCCGTCCGGATGCACCACCAGGTGACATGGCTCGGACCCGCCGGATCGAACCGGCTCGCCGAGCGGCACCAACCTCTCGCCGACCACTCGCCAGGCATGGACCAGACCAACGGCCAGCCCGGAGACGCCGTAGAGATGATCACCGGACGGCGAAATCGCCACAGCGGACAGGTCGTCTATGGGTTCGCTGCGCCCGACCTCCGACAACGTTGCGGCGTCGACGATGGTCACTCCGCCCGGCGCACTTCCGTCGGCGCTGCCGAGGCCGGCCACGTAGATCATCGGTGGATCCTCTCTGATCCGGCCGGTACTCCGGCCATCAACGCACTGCCCGGTTCAAAAGTAGGTGCGGACGAGGCCTATCACCCGGGGATCGACCGACGACGAGTCGTCGACCTCCGGAATCATGGTCCATTTGTCGAGCGCAGTGCATGGGTGCGACAGTCCGAGCCGCACGATATCGCCGACCTCCACGTCGCTGGGGTCGGCCAGCCGCAGAAAGGCATGCTGGTCGTTCAGAGCCGAAACTCCGGCGCCGGCAAGGGAAGTCAGCCGACCGTCCGGCTGCCACCGGAGCTGCGGTTCGGGCAATCCCTGGTCGAACGGCAGGTCCCGACGGCCGGCGTCCAGGAGGGCGAGCAACGGTTCCGGGTGCGAGACAACTCGCGCCCAGGCGTGCATGGCAGAGCTGAGCGTGGGCCCGTCAGTGCGGTTGCCGGGCGTAACACCTCGGTAGTAGCCGTCGTCGTGCACCACGTAGGCACCTGACCTCAGCACTACCTCAGTGACCGGACCGCGGCTGCCGGACGGATCGACCAACCGCCCCAGCCGCTCGGCGACGCGGTCGAAGTAGGCGCTGCCGCCGACGGTCACCATGGCCGCGCCGGCACTGGTGAGGTCATACATCGGCGCAACGGCCCGGTGCACCGCAGCCATTTCATCGAGATACCGGTCGACGGCTACCAACTGGCCGGCGTCAGTACCGCTGGCGACCGCACCTTCATAGCCGCTCACGCCCACCAGCCGCAGTCGCGGCGAGGCAGAGACGGCGGCGGCCACGGCGATAGCGGCATCGAGTCCCCGCGCGCCCGTCCGCCCACCAGCGACCCCGAGCTCGACGCAGACGTCGACCGACGACCCGGCCGGGAGCCCTGCGGTCATCAAGTCGACCGCACGCACGGAGTCAACCCAGCTGCTGAAACGAAAGCCGGGATCCTGCAGCTGTTGTCTGGAAAGCCACGTCAGGGCGGCGGGTCGCAGCAGGGAGTTCGCGAGATGGATCCGCGGCAGACCGAAGGCGCGCCCGACACGGAGCTGTGGCTCGTTCGCGAGAGTGATCCCCCAGGCACCGGCCTCGAGTTGCGCGAGATAGAGCGCGGGCGCCATGGTGGTTTTGCCGTGTGGCGCCAACCGGAGGCCGCGGTCGTCGCACCAGCGAGCCATCGCGCCGATGTTTGCGGCCAGCACCGTCGCATCCAGGGTCAGCAACGGAGTCGGGAAGGCGCTGATTCGCGGGCCGGTGGCCAAGAAGTCGGCGACCGTGCACCCGTCGGCGATCGGCGGGATGGCTTTGAAACGCCAATCGAGAAGTTGGTCGTCGAGGCGACTCACCGCATCCGCCAGCCGCTGGTGCCCGCCGTTCACCAGCACGACCCTACGAGATGCATGACGATCGCGGACCAACGGCATCGGAGCGGGCCATCGGGCGCGTCCATTGGACATTCCAATCGAAAGAGTCCCGGAAGCGCCGAACCGGCAGCGCCGTTCCCGACGTATCACAACCATCAGGGGAAATCTGAGCCAGCCACCGGCTGATCACCGGCGGTTCGTTCCCAAGCCGGGAATGCGACGGGCCCGAACTTCGCGAGAGGTTCGGGCCCGTTCCGGCCGCCGGCGTTGCAGCGCATGATCGGTCAGAGCCTGGGACGCGCAATGACCAGGGTTCCGACCACGTCGCCGGATTTGAGCAGGTCGCCCATCAATTCCGACTGTCGGTTGGCACGCTCCCAATCCTGGTCGTCACTGTGGAGTCGTGCGAGGGCGGCCTCGACTTGATCGGCTCGCTCGGTCCAATCTCGCGGCGGGCTCCCGAGGTCGTTGACCAGAACTGTCTCTTCGATCACGAAGCCGGCATCGGCGACGAGTGCCGCGAGCCCCGCCGGCGACGGAAAGTTGTTGCCCTCCGGCTGGTTCGATACCGATGGGGTCGTCACCACGAAGACGAGGAGGCCGAGTCGACCGTCATCGGACAGTACCCTGCGCAATTCGGCCAGCAGGGCCGGTTGGTCCGGCACGGTGCACAGCACACCGAGGCTCCACGCTACGTCGAATGAATGCGCGGCAAAAGGTAGGTCCGATGCCGCCTGGAGCGTTGGCAGATCAAACAGTCTGACGGCTGCTCGGCAGGCCAGGAATTCCGGATCGGTCAGCACCACGTCGACACCCGTCCGCTGCACCGCAAATGCCGCCGGACCGCCGAGACCGGCTCCGCAGTCGAGCATCCGATCGGTGCGGGACAGCTTCAGGTGATCGATCAGCCACTGCAGTGCGCTCGGGCTTCCACTTCCCCGGCAGGCGGCCGGCAGATGAAATTCCGGACCCAGTTCGATGGCGACGTCGGCTGTCCAGCCCGCCACCGTATCGAACTCGGCATCCATCGCCTCGTTCACGTCGACCGACCCGCTCTGATGGCCTGCCCGACGCCGGCTTGTACCCGGGCGGCGAAGGCCGCACCCCGGGCCGACGCCATACCGGAAAGGTTCACGCCGGCCACCCCGGGTATTTTCAGGAGCGCCTCGGCTTCCGATACGGCGCGCGCCATTCCGGCCGCGACAGGATCCGGGTCTGCCAGTACGCCGGCAACGACCGTCGGATCGAGGTCGAGTCCGGGCAGCGCCGACAGCACCGCCGCTGACCGCTCATCGGTGTAGACGGCAACGGATGCCACCACCGGAATCGTCAAGCCTTCGGCGCGAGCCGCGGCGACGAACGCGCCGCACTTGCGCGATCGACCTGACGTGGTTCAGCACCGCGATTCCCGCGCCTGCCCGCTGCTTCTGCACCAACCGGCGTGGGCGGAGATGAACCGGCGGGGCGGTCGGCGTCTCGGCCACGGCGACCGGCAGACCCATCGACGCAGCCAAGGCCGCCAGCCGCGTGCCGTCCAGATCGAAGACCTGGGGAACCTCCGGACGGACATCGAATGCGCGGCCATCCCCCGTCACACACAACACCGTCGCAAGACCGTCGTGGGCGAGACCGTTGAGCTCCTGCTCCAGCCCGTATCGATTGCGGTCACGACACGCCAGGGTGACCCATGGACTGGCTCCGGCATCGGCGATCAGCCGGGCGAGAAGCGTCGGCGGGAAGTCGGCTCGGTCCTGGTGGTCACCCACCAGTACCGCATCACAACTCGGTGCTACGGTCCGCGCGACGGCATCGAGAGCAGCCGCGTCAGCGGCGGGGACGCTGAGATCTGTGAGAACGAGCGGTGCAGTCACCGCTGCATCCGGCATCGCAGTGCCCTGGGGGTACATGGGCTCCCACGTTGGCGTCGAGTCGAACACGCATGGCGCGGACTGCATCTCGCACTCGCCGTCGGAGCGGACCCCGCCGCACGGACCGTAGATCATCTTCTTGGGGCAGTCGAACCTGACGTGCATGCGGTAGCAGGGCTCAGAGCTGTCGAAGTGCCGGGAGGATTTCGTTGGTGGCGGCTTTGAAGAAGCTGTCCTGCTGGTCCGCGCCTACCTGGACGAGCGCCAGGTCGGTGTAGCCGGCGCCGAAGAACTTCTGAGCCGCTTCGACAATGGCCGAAACGTCGTCGCCGCACGGAATCTTTTCGGCGACATCCTCCGGGCGGACCGCGGTGGTGGCTCCGTCGAAGGCAGCAGGGCTGGGCAGCTCGGCATTGACCTTCCAGTCACCCACGCTCCAACGGAACAGTTGGTGAGCACGCTCGACCGCGGCGTCCTTGTCCGAATCCCAGGAGATGGGCAGCTGGGCGACCTTTCTGGACGGGCCGCCGCTGCTGTTCGCATCCCACATCTTTGTCAGTTCGGGATCGGGTTCGATTCCGATCATCAGGTTTCCCAATGGGCCGAACAATTCGCACGACTGTTGACCGGATACCGCGATACCGATCGGGACACGGACTTCGGGAAGATCCCACAGCTTTGCCGAATCAACCTGCAGGTACTTCCCCTGGTAGTTCACCGACCCTCCGTCGAACAGAGCCGAGATGATCTCGATGCCCTCGACGAGACGAGCCTGCCGGACATTGGCTCCCGGCCAACCGGTTGCGATGATGTGTTCGTTCAGGGATTCACCCGAACCCAGCCCGAGCGTGAACCTGTTCTCCGAGATGATCTGCAAGGTCGCGGCCTGCTGTGCCACCACGGCCGGGTGGTACCGAAACGTCGGCGAGGTCACGTACGTCATCAGTCCTACGCTGTCGGTCGCGTGGGCGACCGCACCCAACACGACCCAGGCATTGGGAGCGTGACCCATTTCCGCCAGCCACGGGAAATAGTGGTCGCTACTTACTTCGAAGTCGAACCCTGCCTCTTCCGCGGCGATGGCGTGGCCGATCAGCTCACGCGGTCCGGCTTGCTCGGTCATCAAGGTATATCCAATGGAAGCCATTTTCACATGATGCCACAAATGGAGCCGACCCACCTGGGAGGACGAAAGGCGGACTCGCCCTGACGGGGCGAATTATTGCGCCGGCGAGGTTTCGTTCCGGCCCGATGGGGAATGGTCGACGGATCGAAATCATTCAGTACTTCCGAAGCCCGTTCAGCCGCTCCAGGAGATTCTCCAGGGACTCCTCGAATTCCTCGGCCGAACGATCCTCGGAGAGGGATTCCTGAAGACTTTGCAAACGTGGGTAGGAAGCCAGTCCGACGGATGGCCGCTTGTCCGGCACGTCATGGTCGATCGGCGAGATGTCGGCGCCGTGCGCAGAGACCTCGAGCAGCAGGTGGCCGAGCAGAAAGCTGGAGAATCCGCGGTAGGCGGCCACGGAGGCGGGACCGTCGAAACCACATCGCGCCAGGGTGTCGAGGAAGGACTCCATCCATCGCAGACTGCGGAGCGGAGGGCGGATCCACGGGGCCGCCGGCGGCCTGGTGGCAATCAACGGAAATACCTGCGGGTGGGCCAGCGCTATCCGTCGCACACCGTGGGCCAGGCGGACCAGGTAGTCCTGCCAGTTATCGGTGTTCATGTGAACATCCGGGTCGCCGTAGAGGTCGTCGATGACGTACTCGACGATGCCGTCCAGTAGATCCTCGCGGCCATGCACGTAGTGGTACATCGCCATGGCTTCGACGCCGAACCGGTCGGCCACCCTGCGGATGGAGAAGTCACGCAGGCCACCGTTGTCGATGACCTCTACCGCCGCAGCCAGCACCTTCTGCCGGGTGATCGACCCACGCCGGCTGATCTGGGGAGTCGGTGCGGCAGCTGCGCCGAGACCCTCGGGGCTATCCGGATCCACCTCGCCGTCCACCGCCATGACCCCCTGTCTCCGTCCGAAACCGTCTCGCGTCCGGCGAACCCTAGCCGCCGTCGGCGCCCGAGCCCCCCACCGTGGACCGCGCGCCGGACGTGCCGTTCGCTGCCGATTCACGCAGCGCACGGGCCTGCGCCAATTCCTTCTCGTCCTTGGCGGCGGTCTTGTCGCTGGCCTTCGTGTCCCGCGGCGGTAGTTGCAGCGTCTCCTCGGCCTTGATACCGGCCTGCAATTGACGGCCCCGTTCGGTCTCCGAATCGATTTCGGCACCGAACAATAGCGCAAGGTTGGTGATCCAGAGCCACAGCAGAAAGACGATCACGCCGGCCAACGTGCCGTAGGTCTTGTTGTAGCTGGAGAAATTCGCGACATAGAACCCGAACGCGACGGAGGCCAAGATCCACACCACGACGGCGATCGCCGCCCCGACGCTGATCCAGCGGAATTTCGGCTGTTTGATGTTAGGCGTGGCGTAATACAGAATGGCGACCACCGCGATGACCACGATCAATATCACCGGCCACTTGACGATGTTCCACGCGGTCACCGCAGCGCTGCCGAGCCCGATGGCAGACCCGACCGCCCGGGCAACCGGTCCGGAGACGACCAATGCCAGCGCGATCAGCGCAGCCAGGACTACCGCTATCAACGTAACGAGCAGCATGACCGGGCGAAGCTTGTAGAACGGTCGCCCCTCATCGATCTCGTAGATCCGATTCATGGCCCTTCCGAATGCCCCGATATAACCCGAAGCCGACCACAGTGCACCTACCAGCCCGACGACCAGAGCAAATCCGCTCGCGTGGCTCGCGCTGAGCTGAGTCACAACGCCCTGCATGGTATTTGCGGCGCTCGGCGCAACGTCTCGGACGATTCCCATCAGCGCATCAGTGCCCTGTTGGCCCTGTCCGATGATGCTCAGCAGCGAGACCAGGGCCAACATCGCAGGAAAGAGGGCAAGCACCGCGTAATAGGTCAGGGCGGCAGCAAGGTCTGTGCACTGATCCTTGGAAAACTCCCGAAGCGTTTTCCGAAGGATGAACTTCCAGGACTGCTTGGTGAGGTCGGTGATGGCATCCGGTTTGCGATCGTCGTCCGGATGTGGTGCGGTCCTGGCCTTGGTACCACTGCTCTGCTCCACAATCGACTCCTGTCAGCGATGATCGAACTGCCGGAGGCGGGACCTGCATGCGCCGGTCCCGCCTCCGAGTCCTAATTGCGGGCGTCAGCTGCTGGACGCCTGCTGCTACACGGCGGCAATCGATTTCACCGATTCGAGCGCCCGCTGCGCCGGCTTCCGCATTCGGGCCACAGCCTTGACTTGACCGGTCAGCGATTTTCGGCGCGTGCGTCCGACAACCTGACCGGTGCCGTCCTGCACCTCGATCTGCTCCTTGCGAACCTCGCCCGTCACGTTCTGCTGCTCGCTGACGGTCTCCGTGCCCAACCGGACGCGCTCGACCGGCACGGCCTCCGTCTGAACCACCGGGCGCTCGGCGTGCAGGATGACCTCGTGCTCCTCTTCGGAGATGCTCGGTCCGTCAAGTGCGTCCCCGCGGTTCTCGTCGGTGATCGGCTCCCGGTCGACCGTGACCTGCTCGTGGGAGACCGGAACGGTGACGGACTGCTGCTCTGTCACAACGTATTTGCGGAGGCGGGCGCGTCCTGCTTCGACTCGCTCGGTACCGACGTTCAGGTGCTCCTCGGAGCGGGTCATCGCGTCATCAGTGGTGGGACCCGAGGTGTCGTGACCGACAGTCCCGCGGCTCGTGTCCTGATTCTAGGTCGCTGCCCTGGTTCACGTAACCCGCGGCGCCCTCGGCGACCGTGCCAGTCTGGTAGGACGCATCCGAACCGCGACCACCGGCATTCGACAAGGTACTGCTGGTAGTAGGAGTAGAGATGCTCCTGCTCGTCGCCGTCCAGATGGCTGGAGTCGGCCACGTCCGGGGCATCCTTGACCACAGCCTTGTCGAACGGCAGCACCAAGTTCTCGCCGTTGAACGAGGAACCCTGCAGAGGGGCGAAACTCTCGCGCATTCCGAACAATCCGGTATTCACGGTGATCCAGTCCGGCTCGCCAGTCTGGTCGTTCAGGTAGACCTGACCAACCGACCCGATCTTGTTACCCTGCGCGTCGACGGCGTTCTTGCCGATGTACAACTCCGGTGTGCTCGCGTTGGTCATGACTGCTCCTTGGTTCGTGATGATTTCTGGTGGACGGTGCGCAAGGCGCGGTTCCATTACGCGTCAGGCGGAAGGCAGCGCTCAGCACCGATACTGCGGATTGGACTTACAGCAATTTGCCCAGGCTGCCGCCGAGTTTGCCCAGCAGCTCCTCGGGGTTGATACCGAATTTGGCCAGAAGCCCGGAATCGGCGTCGGAATCGACCTGGTCGGGCAATTCCGACGCGGCCTGATCAGCCTGGCCCGGCTGACCCTTGTCCTTCAGGAACTGAATGATCTGATCCTTGCTGATGTTCACGCGTTCTCCCCCTGCCGCACTTCGCGACGGTCCCGTTGCTCGAAGTGTTCCGTTCGAGTCAAAGGTGCCCGTTGCTTTAGGTGCTAAACCTGGAGACCGGCGCGCCGCCCGAAACTTTCTGCACGACACGCAGGGAGGGGATGCGTCAGGGTGCGTGCGGGCGAAGAGCTGCGGTCAGTACCCGGTCGGTTCGCAGGTAGATGATGGCCATCTGGTAGATCCGGCGGGGGCTCTCCCCGGTCGCCGTCATCCAGGCGTCGAGCAGTTCGTCGACGGCATCCGTTCCGGCCAGAACCGCCAGTGACTGTGCTCGCACCGCAGTCCGGATCGCGAACTGGGCCGACCGCACCATCGAATCACGGCCTGCGATGAAAGCCAGTTCCGCGGACCACATCTCGGCTTCCGATGAATCGAGCGGGGGTGCGGTGACGGCCGAGTCGTCCTCGCCCGCACCGGGCCGGCCCGTGATCTCTTCCGCTGGCATCCCCAAGTTTAGATTCGGCACCGCGCCGGTCAGGTCACCTTTATGTTTCAAAACACCAATGTGACGCACATCATAGTTTGAAGATGACAGGCCGGGCAAGGGTCGGCGTGCACTGGCGGCGAACCCGGACACCGCCGGACCGGCAGCCGGGTTGGAGCTCAGCGATGGCGGGCAATGGAACAACATGACGGATCGGACTTCACTGCTTGCCGGGGACCCTGCGGGCAAGTCGAGCTCAGCATCGTTCCGAGGGGCAGCGGAGTTGCGGGACGAAGCCGGCTACGCCGACCTGCGTTCCTACGCCGCTATCGGAGACGGGCGCACCATTGCCCTGATCGCCCTCGACGGTCGGATCGACTGGTTACCCATTCCCGCCATGGATTCACCGCCTGCCTTCTCCGCACTGCTGGATGCCGCACACGGCGGCTACATCGCGCTCGGCCCGGTCGAGCCGTTCACGGTGACGAGGGAATACGTGGACGGGACCAACGTGCTGGCAACCACTTTCACCACCGCGTCCGGACGGGTACGCATCACCGATTCGCTGAACACCGGCGTGGCCGGGCGGCTGCCATGGGCTGAGCTGGCCCGGCGGATCGATGGACTCGACGGATCGGTCCGCATGACGGGCCAGGTGCGACCCGGCACCTGCCTGAATTCGTCGTCACCGTGGACGGAGGCCAAAGACGCCGGGATCGTCCTGGAGGTGGACGGGGTGAACATGGGACTGAAAACTCTCGGCGCTTCGTCGGTCGACCACTCTCAGCGCGGAGCACTGGTGGCATATCAGACGTCTCCGGGCTCGCGGCAGCTGTTCGCCGTCGTGGCCACCGAACGCGAGCCACTGTTCCTCCCGCCCGCGCAGGACATCGACGTCGGCGTCGATCGGACCATCGACAACTGGAAGCGCTGGTCGGGGAACTTCCGCTGGGACGGCGACTGTGCTGATGCCGTCCGGCGTAGTGCGTTGGCGTTGAAGCTGCTCATCTATGCTCCGACCGGGGCGATCGTCGCCGCCGCAACCACCGCGCTGCCGGAGAGCATGTCCGGCGGTAAGAACTGGGACTACCGGCACGCATGGGTGCGAGACATGGCGTACTCACTCACTGCCCTGTTCCGCTTCGGCCTGCGCGAGGAGACACAAGCAGCCATCAGCTGGCTGCTGGCCACCATCCGCGCACATGGTCCGGAGCCAAAGGTCCTCTATCGACTCGACGGCTCCCCCGCCGCCGGAGTCAACATCATGGACGTGCCCGGTTGGCGGGACGTGGGACCCGTCCGGTCTGGAAACGGAGCCGCCGATCAACTGCAGCTGGGTGTATTCGGCGACCTGTTCAGCATCATGAAGCTGTACGTCGACAACGGAAACCTCCTCGACGCCGATACCGGCCGGTCCCTGGCCTTCATCGCCGATCTCGCGTGTGATCGCTGGCGATCGAAAGACTCAGGTATGTGGGAGCTCCCCGACCTGCGGCACTACACCACGTCCAAGTTGGGCTGCTGGCAGGCGCTCGTCTCTGCCGCACATCTCGCCGAACTCGGGCACATTCCGGGCAATGCCGTCAGGTGGCGTGCCGAAGCGGACGCAATCCGAGATTGGGTGCAGGCCAACGCCTGGTCGGAGCGGCGGGGCGCCTACGTGTGGTATCCGGGCACCGAGGACGTCGACGCATCGATACTCCTTCACGCCATCAGCGGGTTCGACCGCGGACCGCAGATGAGTTCGACCATTGACGTGTTGCGCAAGGAGCTCGGATGCGGACCACATCTTTACCGGTACTCCGGGGTCGAATTGGAAGAGGGCAGCTTCGCGGCCTGCTCGTTCTGGGTCGTCTCCGCGTTGCACCTCACGGGCCGATCCGGCGAAGCCCGAAAGTTGATGAGCGAACTCGTCGGTGTGGTCAACGATGTCGGGCTGCTCTCCGAGATGATCGATCCGTCGAATGGCGATTTCCTCGGGAACCTGCCGCAGGCGCTGAGCCACCTGGCGCTGATCCACGCGGCGATCACGCTCGCGCAGGGAAATGACGACGACGGTTCACCAGGCACGGCGTCGGGTACCGGTCATCCCGAGAGCCATCGGCTGCTGGGGCAGCAATCACTGGAAGGACCGTAATGAGTGCTGACGAGCTGAGTGATCCGACTCCGGCGGTGCTGTTCGACATCGACGGGACCCTCGTTGATTCCAACTACCTGCACATCCAGGCCTGGTCGGAGTCGCTCAACCACCTGGGTCACCCGGTTGACGACTGGCGAATTCATCGGTGCATCGGAATGGATTCCAAGAAGCTATTGGCCGAGCTACTCGGCGACCGGCTCGACCGGCTCGGCGACGTGGCCAAGCAGGAGCACGCGACCCGATACGCGGAGCTGGCCGGCCGGCTGCGCCTGTTGGCCGGGGCTCGAGATCTGCTCGCAGCCGTGGCGGACCGTGGACTGCAGGTCGTACTGGCGACGTCGGCGCCGGCCGACGAACTGCGCAACCTGCTCAAAGTATTGGATGCCGACCAATGGACCGCGCACATCACGTCAGCTGAGGATGTCGAAACCGCCAAGCCGGAGCCGGGTCTGCTCGAGGTCGCACTCGACAAGGCTGCCGTTCCGCCGCATCGGGCTGTCATGGTGGGCGATGCCGTGTGGGACGGCGAAGCCGCATCGCGAGCAAAAATTCCCTTCATCGGTGTGCGCTCGGGTGGAGTCAGCGAGGCAGAGCTAACCGAAGCTGGAGCAGTGGCCGTCTACGACGACGCCGCCGACCTGCTGGCCGGACTGGACGACGACGCGGTGGCGAACCTGTTCCGGATGCGGTAGCACGCCGATCACGGGTAGTGCCGCCGGGTGATCGAGCCGTTGCGAGCTGCCGTGACGATTTCGTCGCGCACCGACCGCTTTCGCATCGGGGCGCTGGTGGTGCTCAGCCCGTAGCGCATCCCCGTCACCGCCTCGCGCAGAACAGCGGGCGTGTCCAGCACGGGCGCCCAATCGAGTTCGCGGGCCGCGCGCCCGCAGTCCAGGAGCGGTACGGAGAACGCCAGATCGATCCAGCCCGGGTCCAGCCGTTCCAGACGCAGCTGCCAGCCGGCCGCCACAGCGGTCCGTAGCAACTGCCACGGCACGTGAAAGGTCCGGGCGCCCAGCACCTCGGCCAGGATCGAGGGGGTCAGGGCTGTTGGCGCGGCCAGATTGAACGCGCCGGTGGCGCCCGCGTGCAAGGCGGAAACGACAGCCGTTGCGACGTCGCGGGTATGGACGACGGGAACGGCGAACGTGCGGTCGAGGGGCAGCAATGGCACGAAGCCGAGCGCCGCGCTCGGCAGCCATCCGGGAACGCCGTAGCGCAGCAGACCGCTGCCCGCATCGCGCTGCATGATCAGACCGGGCCGCAGCCGACAACACGCAGGGGCGGCTCCACTGCTCTCGTGACGGTCGAGAACCCTTTCCGCCTCTGCCTTCTGCACGCTGTAGGGCAGGCTCGCGATACCGTCGGTCGGCCAATTCTCGTCGACCTGCACGCCGCGTCGGGATTTGCTGTACGCGCCCACCGACGACATGTGAACCAGCTGCGGCACACCGGCCGCCCGCGCGGCGTCGAGCACCGCTTCCAATCCGCCGACCCCGACGGCTCGCAGGTACTCGACGTTGCGGCCGGGCTGAAAGGCCCAGGCCAGGTTGACGACATGGTCGGCACCCCGAAAGATCTTCGTCAGCCGTCCGGCCGCATCCGCAGCGGAAATGTCGATGGCGTGCCAGTCGACGCCACGGTAAGGGACATCGTCGGGCGGCAGCCTACGGGCGATTCCTGCCAGGTCGTGCCGGCCGTCGCGTTCAAGTGCGCGCAGCAGTGCGGTTCCGACATTTCCCGTAGCGCCCACTATGACGATCTTCACGCCGTCCCAGTACCCGGGAGCGGGGGTGATGGAACGCTGAGCGCACCGGCGCGGAGGCCGGCGGGAGTTCCCGGGGCGGCCTGAGGATCCGGATCAGGCGGACTTCGCGGCCAGCGAGCGGCGAATCTCGCTGATCAGGTCCTGGATCTCTTCGCGCAGGCTCGGGTCGCGCTCCGACTCACCGGAGGATATCGACCGTCGGAGCAGACCCTCGAGGCGAGCGACCACGCCCACCTTGTCCGTGTCACTGACGGTCCGCCAGATGCTCTGCAACGCGGCGAAGTCGCCTCTGATGTCGTCTGTCATCACAATCCCCCGTGACCTCGGCTCGCAACGATACGCCAAGGGTTCAGGTCGAATCCTCCCGTCGTACAGTTTCGATCCAGCACCAGGATGTCGATTTCACCAAGCCATGATCCTGACCGCCATCACGATGCATGCCATCGACCAGGGAGACACCCGACCATGACAGATGCCGCAACGAGTGACCAGTCGGCTGCAGTGGCGGTGTCGTTGGACGGGCGCGCCTTCCGGTTCAACGACGGCGGCGACTCGCCTTTTCTCGCTGGAGGTTTCGTCGCCCTCACCGAGCCGGGCGGCCGCGTTCAGGTGGGCCAGATCGACGAACTGACCTTCGGCACAGGCGGTTCGGCCACCGGTTCGGGAAAAATTCTCGGCATCATCGACCCGCAGAACCGGCAACTCCAGTCGCGCACGTCCTTCGGCTTTGCGGCTGGCGTGATGACACCAGCCGATGCCGAGACGATCGAATTGGTCTATGTGGGCGCCGGGGCGACGCTTCGGGTCGGGTCCATCATCGGTTCCGACGGCATCGACGCCCGCCTGCTGCCACATCGGTTCAATCGGCACACCTTCTGGTGCGGGCAGAGCGGATCCGGCAAGACGTATGCCCTTGGTGTGTTGCTCGAACAGTTGCTGATTCACACCGATCTGCCGATGGTGATCTTCGACCCCAACGCCGACTTCGTCAGGATGCGGGAGCTGTACCGCGAGGTGGACTCAGACGAACAGCGCGAGTTGGCCGGCCGCGAGATCCGGATCCTGCGACCCGGCGCGGAAACGGATCCACTGCTGGTGCGATTCACCGCGCTGCCGATGCAGGCGAAGGCCGCGGTGCTCCGGCTGGATCCCTTGACGGATCGAGCCGAGTACAACTTGCTGGTCCACATCGAGAACGTTCTCGGCAGCCTTGACGCGAGCGGCATCATCCCAGAACTGCGGGCCCGCAAGGACGATCCTGCGGCGCAGGCGCTCGCCCTGCGGATCGAGAACCTGCGCCTGACCGACTGGGGGGTCTGGGCGCTGCAGCGCGAGGCGGTCACCGAGATCCTCGACTCGCGCCCGAATGCCACCGTGCTCGACCTCGGCGGATTCGCCTTCCCGGAGGAGTACCTGGTCGTGGCGATGGCGGTGCTCGACGACCTGTGGGCCAAGCGGGAACAGCGGCGGCCGATCCTCATCGTGATCGACGAGGCACACAACCTTTGTTCACCGGAGAACGACAGCCCGCTGCACCGGGCGGTTCGCGAGCGTATTACCCAAATCGCGGCCGAGGGGCGAAAATTCGGCCTGTGGCTGCTGCTGTCGACGCAGCGTCCTTCGAAGATCCACCCGAGCATCATCTCGCAGTGCGACAACCTCGCGTTGATGAAGATGAGTTCGCCGGTGGACCTGCACGAGCTGGCCACCATCTTCGGTTTCGCACCGCCGGCGCTGCTGGCGCAATCACCACTGTTCCGCCAGGGCGAGGCGTTGTTCGCCGGTGGTTTCGTACCCGCGCCCACGCTCATCAGAGTTCGCGACCGGCTGACGCACGAAGGCGGGTCGGACGTCAAGGTACCGACCCGGTGAGATCCAGCGAGACGACTACCCACCCCGGGTAGTGCGAAGAATGCATAGCTGGTGTTCAATTTCTTCCAGGCTGCCCGTCGGCCGAGCCACGAAGCGATATAGCCGGAGCCGGGCCAGACGATCGGGGACGACATGACCAGCGGACAAGATCCGGACCTGCAGCAGCGTCTCGCGCAGCTGGAGATGGAGAACGCGACCCTTCGGATGAAGCTGGACCAAGTGCCCGTCCTGTCGGCGGACACGGTGGCCATCGCCGCCGTCGAACCGAAGGCCAAGCGCGGCCGGGGTTGGACTGTTCTGGCCACTGTCCTGATCGTCATCGGAACGATACTGGCGCCGGTCGCGCTCGCCGCCTCGTGGGCCAAGATCCAACTCTCCGACACCGACCGATTCGTAGCTGCCTATGCACCTCTGGCCGGCGATCCAGCTGTCCAGGCCTACATCACCGATCAGGTCGTCACACTCATCAATGCGCAGGTGGACATCCCCACGCTGACGTCAGAGGTGATCGACGGCATCACCTCGCTGGGAACCGGTCCAAGGGTCACCACGGTGTTGGAAAGCCTCAAGGGTGTCGCCGCGTCCGGCATCGAGGGACTGGTGCAGTCGACCGTCGCCAGGTTCGTGGCTTCAGATGCCTTCGCCACCGTGTGGGAGAACGCGCTGCGGATCAGCCACAACCAACTCGAGAACATCATGAGCAACGACTCGAGCTCGGCGGTCGTCGTCGGCTCGAACGGTTCCATCGGGATCCAACTCGGACCCATCGTCGACCAGGTCAAGGCCGCACTGCTGGCCAGAGACGTCAGCTTCGCCAGCAGGATCCCCACGATCAACCACACGATCACCGTCGTGCAGTCGTCCAACATCCCGCAGGCCAGATCGCTGTACAACCTGGCGGTGGCGCTCGGAAACTGGCTGCCGTGGATTTCCATCGCGTTCCTGACGGCCGGCGTCCTGGTCGCGAGACGCAAGTCGGTGGCTCTGATCGCGGCCTCGCTGGCCTTCGGATTCGCCATGCTCCTCACGGCGATCGGCGTCGACATCGGCAAGACGATCTTCATCCAGTCGGTAAGTCCGTCGCTGCTGCCGGCCGACGTCGGTGACGCCCTATGGAATGCGGTGTTCGACGGCATGCAGGCGGTCGCCGCCGCATTGGTGGTCCTGGCCGTACTACTCGCCATCGTGGCCTGGTACGCAGGCCCGTTCCGCGTCCCACGCAGGTTGCGTGGCTTCTTCGACGACGGAACGGCGATCGTCAGAGAATCGGCGGAGAAGCACGGCATCACCACCGGTGGCGTCGGCCAATGGATATACGCGCAACGGGTCCTGCTCCACGTGTTGGTCGCCGTGATCGCCGCCGCCATCGTCCTTTTCGTGCGTCCCATCACCGTCGGTCTGATCGTATGGACCGTCGTGATCGCGGTCGTCGTCATCGTCATCCTCGAGTTCGTCGAGCGCCCGCCGGGCCCTGTCACCGACAAGCTCGACACCGATCTGCCTGTCGCCGTCGCCGGCTGACGAAGCCGTCCGCGGATTGGCCAGCCCTCGGTAGTGTGTGAACTATGCGATTACTGCTCAATCTCATCTGGCTCGTGCTGTGCGGATTCTGGATGTTCCTCGGCTACGTCATCTTCGGGATCATCGCCTGCATATTGATCATCACGATCCCGTTCGGAATCGCGTCGTTCCGGATCGCCGGGTTCGCGCTGTGGCCTTTCGGGCGGACGATGGTCAACGACCCCGCTGCCGGCGCTCCTTCGTTCATCGGCAACGTGATCTGGTTCATCTTCGGCGGCCTCTGGCTCGCCATCGGGCATCTGATCAGCGGAGTGCTCCTGGCCATCACCATCATCGGCATTCCACTGGCCATTGCCGATTTCAAGCTGATCCCGATCACTCTCGCTCCCCTCGGCAAGAGGATCGTGAATCTCGACGACGCCTACGCACTACGGCCGGTCGGCCGATAGCCGCGATGTAGTCGGCGTCTGACTTCGAGCAACCGTCAGCGAGGCAGCAGAGCCAGCAGCCGGCTGCCGTAGAGGGTCACGTACTCCTCCGCCAGGCCGGCCACGTCCGGCAGTTCGCTCTCCGACAGCAGCAGAGACGGCACCGGCACCACGGCGCCCAGTTCGCCGAGCACCGGCCGCAATTGCCAATCGGCCAGGTACTTGTGGGCGGGTCCCGCCGACACGGTCAGCGGAACGACGACCGTGCTGCCCAACGAGCCGGCCGGCAGCGTGTCGAGCAGGAGCTTGAGCAGGCCGGTGAACGAGGCCTTGTAGGTCGGCGTGGCCAGGACGAGTAGATCGGCGGCGCGCACCGCGGAGACCGCCGTCGCTGCGTCATCGGACAGCGACCACGGAGCAAGCAACCCGCCACCGATCTCGGCCAGGTCCACCGTCGTCCGTCGCGGCTCGGGCAGCAACGCGGCGATGGCATCCGACAGCGTGACCGCGGCCGAGAGAGTGCGCGACCCGGCCTTCGGATTGCCGACCACCGTCACCAGCGAGAGCGTAGCCATCAGGCCCACGCCAGGGTGTAGGTGCAGAATTTCACTGTCGCCCGTCCCGCCGCGGCGCCAATTCGCCCGCGGTGACCGCAAACGGAAGGATATTGCCGGCCGGCGGTGCCGGGCAGGTCCCGTAGTCGGAGAATGCGAAGGGCAGATTGATGGCCCGATTGAAATCAATCTGCACCCGACCGTCTGAATCGGGAACCGATGTGGCGACCGCCCGCCAAGCCGCCGTCTGTCTACCGTTGGTGGCGTCGTGGAATGCGATGTTCAACGTGCCGGCCGCCCCCGCGGTCGCGATCAGTCGGTACTGCTCGCCTGCCAGCTCGAGGGTGACCGTGCCGACACCCGTGACGTGCTGGGCGAGGTCGGACCGCGCCGTACTGACCGCGATCCGGCGGGGCGCATCAAATGCCACGAATTGCCCGTTCAGCAACCACTTGTGGTCGATCTCGAACGCCGGCACGCCGCGGAACGCCGTCCGGGTGGCGGCTTTCGGGTCGCGGGTGCGGATGGCGTACCGACCGCCGCGTAGTGCGAGTTCGACGACCACATCGCCCAGGGTCAGCCAGACCAGCGACTTGGCCTCGGCTACCCGCGTTCGGACGGTGCCGATGACGGGCACCAATGTTTCGGCGACGACATACCCGTGATCGACCGCGGCGGTCAGGACGGCATCCCCGTCCTGGACGGAAAACTCGCCGGGAAGGCCGGGCAACGAGGCGGGAGCGTCGGGAAGCCAATGAAATGCGGTCAAGCTCAACCAGCCGTGCGGGGAAGCGAGGTCGCGCTCGCGGGCGGAATGCCAGTCCTGCCAGTCGGTTTGTAGTCCTTGGGCCAACGACGTGCTCATCGGGTTTTCTCCTGAATGTCGGTAGACCGGGTGGTCAGGCCGCGGCGGCGGCGGAATCGCGGCGGGCCACTTCGTCCCGCACCAGGGGGATGACGTACCGGCCGAAATCGATTGCGTCGTCGAGGATGTCGTATCCGCGAGCGGACAGGATCCGCACCCCGAGGTCGTAGTAGTCGAGCAGCGCGGCGGCGACCGTCTCCGGGGTTCCGACCAGCGCGGTCGAATTGCCGCCACCGCCGGTGAGTCCGGTCGGCGCTGTCCACAGTGCCCGGTCGTGGCGCTCCCCTGCCGCTACCGCGGCGAGCAGTCGCTGTGAGCCGGCATTCTCGGGGCTACCGCTGCGGCGGAACGTAGGTCGACCGGCCGCGTGGTCTTTGATCCGCCCGAGAATGCTCTCGGCCTTCGCCCAGGCGAGTTCCTCGGTCGGCGCGATGATCGGCCGGAACGCCACCTGCAGGGTGGGCCGCGGCTTGCCGGCAACTGCGGCCGCGGCATCGATGGACGCGATCTGCTCTTTGGTGCCGGCCAACGGTTCGCCCCAGAGCGCATAGATATCCGACTCGGCCGCACCGACGGCATAGGCCGCCGCTGACGATCCGCCGAACGAGATGCGCGGTCGCGGCTGTTGCACGGGGAAGATGTCGGAGACGAAATCCTTGATCTGATAATACTTTCCGTCGTAGTCGAAGCGCTCCGTTGACGTCCAGGCCTGCTTGACGATCTGGATGTACTCCCGGGTACGGCCGTACCTGGAGTCCTTGTCGAGGTAGTCACCCTCTGCGGCCTGGTCCGCCGTGGAGCCGCCGGTGATGAAGTGCACCTCGAAGCGACCGTTCGAGATGTGGTCGAGCGTGGCAAATGTCTTGGCCGCATACGTCGGAACCGAGACATTCGGGCGGTGCGCCAAGACCAGATTGATGCGTTCGGTCTGGCCGGCGATGTAGGCCGCGACAGCGGCGGGGTCGGGCGATCCAGAATGGTAGGCGAACAGAATCCGGTCCCAGCCGTTGTCCTCGTGCGCTCTGGCCAGCTTCCTGGTGTACTCCAGATCGAGGCTGCCGCCGCTGCGTCCGGTCACCTCGCTGGCGTTGTTGGTACCGGCAATTCCCAGGAATTCAACGGGCATGACTCGTCTCGATTCTGTCGGTGTGTGCGTGGACGTGATGGGGATGGATCGGTGGTGTGGACGGGGTGGGTCTGGTGGGCACGGGCCGACCGGCGGCCGACGGTCGGTTCTGCTCCGGGATCACCTGCTCGGCGCGGGAGCCTCCCCCGATCGCGGCGGCCAGGGTGAGGAGCTCTCGGGCCACCTTGTCGTTCTGCCGCAGCCCTGGCCCGTTGAAGCCGGGGCGGGAGAAGCCGGCCGAACCGGCCGAGCCAGAGACGGCAGGTCCGAGCAGGAAACGGGCCGGGTGGACGGTGCGGTCCGCGGCGACGGCCCTACTGTGCGCATCGGCGAGCAGTTGGCCGCCACCCAGACTGGAGCCGTCCGCCGCGATGAGGTCTTCGGCGGCCAGTTCCCCGTCGGCCAGCAGCGCGGTGATGATCGGATCGGAGGCGGCGCGGACGTCCGGGCGCGGGAGCCTGGCATCGACCAGGGCATCGGCCTCGATGACGCCGCCCACCGCCGGTGACCGGCCGACGAATCGGCCGTTTTCGACCGTCACGGCGAGATCGGGCCCGGCGAATTGCACCAGTCCGGCGTCGTGCAGAGCCAACATCTCGGCCAGCCGCCGGGGCGGCGGGCCGCTGGCCAGGAAGGAGAACAGACCGTGGAATTCGCCCTCGAAGGCCTGCACACGATCTTGGGCGCTGATCCGTCCGGACACGATGGCCCAGGCCATGACGCCGTAGACGGTCAACAGTGCGTTGAACACAGCGTGGTCCATGGAATACCTGGGATCGGCCCGACGACGCAGATCGGCGGTCACGTACTCGACCAGGGCGTCCGACAATGCGCGGTGGTCGGCGAAAGCCCGTCCCTGCAAAGGCCTGTCGATCACGGCCAGGTCGAACCGATCGTCCGGGTCCGGAACCGCCTGCTGCACAACGCCAGTGAATTCAGCGGACCGGACATCCAGCCGGCGCAGTGCATCGGCGAAGTCAGTCCACGGCGAGGCCGTGCGTTCGGGATGGAATTCGAATAACCGCCGATAATGGGCCCCAGCCAGCTCTTTCACGATCAGCGGCCACAGTTGGGTCCGGAAGTCCGCCGTGCCGGTCGGCTCGCTGGCGGCTTCAACGGCGGCGGTGGTGAAGTACACCGGCGGGACCGGGGCTGCCGACTCGAGCGCATAGCCCAACTTGGCGTGGTAGGGCACCCCACGGCGAGAACCCACGTACAGCACCGGCTCCGCACCACTGGGGTGATACGTGAGCCTGCCATCCGCCCGCTGTTCGAAACGCCCGCCGCGCTCCTGGCCGACCAGCACCATCAGATCGATGAACGCCAAACCGAAGCCGCGCACGAGGACCTTGCTGCCGGCCCGCAGACCACTCAGGTCGACGTCAGCGGTATAGCCGGGAGGAATGTAGGTGAGGCCGTTCAAGTCCGCCGCGGCGATCAGGTCGGCCTCGGCAACGGTGGGTGCCCGGTCGAGGTATCCCTGAGCCAGTACCACCAGATCCGCGGCCAGCACCGTGCCGTCGGCGAGCGTCACCGCTTGCTGCCCAAATCCTCTGGCCACGACGTCCCGAACGGAGATCGCGCGCTGCTGGTGGATCGTCACACCGACCGACGCCGGGAGCGAAGCGACGACGCGCTGGAAGGCCCAGCCGAGATACAGGGATTGGATCTCCCGGCTCACGAAGTCCTCGGCGGTCAGGGCATCCGCCTGCTCGGCAAGGCCGGCCTCGGCGATCATCTGCCGTCCAGGTCCGGCCACCCACTCGTCGAGCGCCGGCCCGGGAACGATCGGTCCGGCGCAGGTCACCGATTCGTCGGTGAAGATGGTGACGTCCTTGGCGACAGAATTCATCCAGAGCAACGGCGACTGATTTCGTCGCCAGATGCGACCGCCGACCGGATAGGGGTCGATGATGTGAACGTCCAGGCCGGCGCTGGACAGCAAAGCCGGCGCGTTGGCGGCGATTCTCTCCAGCACCGAGATCGTGCGTGGACCACCGCCCACGAACACCAGGCTGGGCCGGGTCACCCGGTCACCCCGACGGGCTGCCGCGCCCTGGCCTGCTCCCAGGTTGGCTGGATCCATTCCGCGAATCCGGCCCCCGGCGTCAATTCCTTGGCAAAGGCCAGCGGACCGATCGATTCGGGGTCGGCCGTGACGTCGAAGCGGGGAATGTAGCCGGATGCCAGGTAAAGGGCCACGGCTTCGGGCTGTCGCGGACCGGTCGTCAGATGGATACGTCGGTATCCCAGCTCGGCGGCAGCGTGTTCCAGCTCGGCCATCAACCGTCGCCCCAGGCCACGGCGCCGGTGGCCGGACGATGTCCAGACCCGCTTGACTTCGGCCGTCTGCCCGTCGTAGCGGCGGATGGCGCCACCGGCGATCGTCTCCCCGTTCTCCGTCAACACCAGGAAAGCACCGTCCGGCGGCAGGAAATCGCTGGGCGGGACCTCGGTCAGCTGGGTGTACTCCGAAATCCGGCCGTACCGCGTCCCGTACTCGACCACCAGCTCGTCCAGCAGCGGCGCAAGTTCGGGGTCGCCGGGCTGCACCTGCAGGACGGTCAGATCGGGCGCGCCGGCCGCAGCCGAGACCCGCCGGTTCGCCGGTGGGAGCGGGGACGACGCAGGTGTGTGTCGGCCCAGCGAAGCCAGGAAGCTCTCGGTCACCTCCGCCACCGGACGGGCGGACGCGGGATCGATCAGCACCCCGCCATCTGCGAACACCCTGATGTGCGAGCTCAGTACGAACCAGCCCTGCCCGATGTGGTCGGCACCCAGGCTGTTGAGTACCGGGCGCAGTGCGTAATCGACCGCCAGGACGTGGGCGGGAGTTCCTCCTGTCACGAGTGGCAACACCGATTTGCCCCGAAAGGCGAACTGCGGCAACAGATCCAGGAACACCTTCAAGAGACCTGAGTAGGCGGCCTTGTATACCGGAGAGACGATGACGATGGCGTCCGCACCCTCCACGGCCAGGGCCGCGGCAGCGACCGCCGGGTCGGTCACGTCGCCGGCGAGCAGTGCGGCGGGCGGCAGGTCGCGCAGCACCAGGGGCGTGACGCTATGCCCCGCGCGCAAGATCCGCCGGGTGACGTGAGACAGCAGCGCATCGGAACTGGACACGCTCGACGGGCTGCCGGCGATGGTCACGATGGTCGACATGTCACTCCTGATGCTGTGGCGAAGGTTGCGGGCAGGTGGATTCGCAGCTGTCAAGCAGATCGAGCTGGGGCGACGCTGTCCCGGTCCCTCGAAAGTGAAAACAACTCGGGGGTAGAAATGTTTCCCTCGACCAGGGCGGCGATCAGTTCTCCGATCGCCGGGGCGAACTTGAACCCGTGGCCCGAGAATCCGGCCGCCACGGTGATCCGGTCCACCCGGTCGACGACGAAGTTGCTGTCCGGAGTGGTGGTGTAGAGGCAGGTCAGCGGCGCGGCGGTGGCCGGGTCGACGCCGGGAAGCCACTGCGCGGCGTACTCGACCAGCCGCGCCGTCACGGCGGGCTCCGGCTCGAAATTCCTGGTGTCGGGATGCACTTCCGGACCGGTCCCGTGCTCGCCGATCTTGACGCCGTCGGGAGAGAGCAGTCCGTAGATGCCAGGCCCCACGAGCTCTGACCCTGGATGGTGGATGAAGCTGGGCCACCCGACATGCGCAGGACGAGGGACGAAGTGGGCGGGCTGCTCTCTGGTGGTGCGCAGCGCGGGCAGCTGCAACTAGGTCACCAAGCAGATCCGGGATCCAGGCGCCGGCCGCCACGACGACCTGATCCGCGGTGATCGAACCGGAGTCCAGCAACATTTGGACGCCGCTGCGGCTCCCCGTCAGCCGGCGGGCCGGCGAGCGATGGATGATCTGCGCCCCGGCGGCGACCGCCCGGCGTTGCAGGGCGGCGACCGCGTGGTCGGCGTGCACGCCGCCGGCAGCCCCGTGATGCAGCACGACCGTGTCGAACCTGAGACCGGGCCAGCGCTCCGCAGCCGCGCGTGGTGACAGGATCTGATAGCCGATCCCCGCCTCCCCGAGCGCCTTGGCCAGACCTTGGACCGCGGCCGGATCGCCGTGATCGACAGCTCCCGTCCAGTTGATCAGTCTGGTCCCGTCCGCCTGCTCCAGCTCGGTCCACAGCGCAGCGGCCCGGGCAGCCAGCTCCACATAACGTCGGTCCTGGTAGGCGTGACGGAAGATCCGGGAGGTCCCGTGGCTCGCGCCCTTCGCATGGCCGGGCTCGAATTGCTCGAACAGCGTCACTCGCGCGCCGCGCAGAGCCAGCCGCCACGCGGCAGCCGATCCCATCACCCCGCCCCCGATGACGACGACGCGTTGGCCCTGCAGATCGGAAGTTCTCGAGCTGGACATCGTCATCCTTTCCGTGCGTCGGTGACGCAGGTCGGCCGCCCCGTTCCAAGGCAGCCGACCTGCGGATTGTCACTCAGCTGTTGGTGAGCGGCAGTCCGGGGGGATTGACCTGCGAGGACGACACTGCTTCATTGCTCAAGTTGTAGGCGGCCAGCCACTTCGCGTACTGACCGTTTTTGATCAGATAGTTGACGGCCTCGGTCAGCGGCTCCGCCAAGCCGCTGCCCTTCTTGGTGGTGGCGGCGATCAATCCCTGCAGGGTGGAACCCGCGCCGGATACCTTCCCCGCGTTCTTTGTCGGTGTCGACGTGGTCGCATCCTGAGTCACGTGATACGCGATGCCGGGATTCGGGCCGAAATAGGCGTCGATCTTGCCCGAGTCCAGGGCAAGGTAGACGGCTGCGTTGGTCGGGTAGTACTTGACCTCAAGGGTCTTGCCGGCAGCCTTCAGTTTGGCCTGCCATTCCAGCAGGATCTTTTCCTGGTTGGTACCTGAGCCGACGGCGACGGTTTTGCCGGCGAGGTTCTGGTAGTTGTCGGCGAATTCCCACGGGCTCGATTTGAGCACCTCGAAGCCGAGATTGTCCTGGCGGTAGGAGGCGAAATCGTACTTCTCCTTGCGCTTCTCGGTGTCGGTGATGTTCGAGATGCCGACGTCGGTCTTTCCGCTGTCGATTCCGACGAACAGGTTGTCCCAGGTGGCATTGTCGATCTCCGGCTGCAGTCCGAAGACGGCCGCGATCAGGCGTCCGAGGTCGGGTTCTGAGCCGGTCAGCGTCTTCTGGTCGTCGCCGACGTAGGCCAGTGGCGGGAAGCCGGCGGGTAGGGCACCTTCGCCGATGACCAGCTTTCCGCTGTCCAGGATCGATTTCGGCAACTTGGCCCTGATCTCGGCGACGGTAGGTACGGCGATGGTGATGGGCGTGCCCGCTCCGTTGGAGTGCGCGGCGATGGCGACATCCGTGGAAGCCGCCGTGGTGGCGGATGTTCCGGCCACCTTGCTGGCCGCCGCCGCAACGCTGACCGGCGCGGCGGACGAGTTCGCGGCAGTCGAACTGGACGAACCGCACGCCGCAGCACTGATCAGGACGGCTGCTACGCCGACGCTGAGGCCGACATTCCGGGCGAAGCTCGGACGGGTGATTCTCATGATGCTCCTTGCGAGAATGGCGGCTGTCCCGATATGAGGCAGCCGGAAACGCGGGTCAAACAATGAATGGTGTGGCGAGCCGAAACCCCTTCGGGCCTACTGCTTCAGGACCTTGCCCAGAAAGTCCCGGCATCGGTCGGTGGTCGGATTGTCGAGGACCTCGGCCGGAGTGCCCTGCTCGACGACCCTGCCCTCGTCGATGAAGATGACCCGGTCGGCCACCTCCCTGGCAAAACCGATCTCGTGGGTGACGACGATCAGCGTGGTGCCCGTGCTGGCGAGATCCTTGATCACGGCGAGTACCTCACCGACCAGTTCGGGATCGAGAGCGGACGTCGGCTCGTCGAAGAGAACCAGCTCCGGTTCCATGGCCAGCGCCCTGGCGATCGCGACCCGCTGCTGCTGCCCGCCCGAGAGCTGACGCGGGTAGGCCGATGCCTTGTCGGACAGCCCCACCCGCTCCAACAGCTCCAGGGCCGCCAGCTCGGCTTCGGCGGGTGTCTTGCGCTTGTGGGCGATCGGCGCCTCGGTGATGTTCTGCAGCACGGTCAGATGCGGGAACAGATTGAAATTCTGGAAAACGAATCCGATCCGGGTTCGCTGCTGGAGAATCACTCGCTCGGGCAGTTCTTTGAGCCGGTCGCCGTGGAAGCGCACCCCGATCGGTTCCCCGTCCACGCTCACGTAGCCCAGATCCAGCCGCTCGAGATGGTTGATCGCGCGGAGCAACGTCGATTTACCCGATCCCGACGGACCGAGGATGACGGTGACGGTCCCCTTCGCGATGGTCAGATCGATACCATCGAGAACCTGATTGGCACCGTATGCCTTGCGTGCGTTGATGATGTTGACGGCATCCGGCAGCCGGGCCGTGCTCCTGACGCCGGTCATGCCACCCTCCCCGCATCGAAGCGCGCCCGTCCCTCGTGGAATGAGCGCTTCAACCGCTGGAACGGCGTCGGTGGGACCGTACGCAGCGCCCCCTTGGAATACGCGCGTTCTACGTAGAACTGGACGACCGACAGGATCGTCGTCAGGATGAGGTACCAGACGGTCGCCACCATGAGCAGCGGGATGATGTCGCCCGGATAGGTGCTGCCCATGCTCTCCACCTGACCGAACAGATCCAGCAGCGAAACGTAGAACACCAGCGAGGTGGCCTTGATCAGGCCGATCAGTTGGTTGACGTAGGACGGCACGATGGTCCGAAGTGCCTGCGGGAACTGGATCCGACGAAAGGTCCGCGACTTCGACAAGCCAAGGGCGGCAGCAGCTTCCAGCTGTCCCTGGTCGATCGAGAGCAACCCGGCCCGCACCACTTCCGCGGCGTAGGCCGCCTCGTTGAGGCTCAGCCCGATGACGGCGATCGCCATGTAGGAGAACAGCTTCGACTCGTCGAAACTGACGAACGCCGGCCCGAAGGGCACGCCGAGGCCGAGTCTGGGATACAAGGCACTGAAGTTGAAGACGAACAGCAGGACCACGATCAGCGGCACCGACCTGAACAACCAGATGTAGGCCCAGCTGATCGCGTTGAGCAGCGGATTCCTCGAAGCCCGACCCAACGCCAGCACGATCCCGCCGAGCAGTCCGAGAACCGCACTGTAGGCAGCCACCTTCAAGGTGATCAACAGTCCGTCGATGATCACCGGGCGGAAGAACCAGTATTCGAACCTCGACCATTGGTAGAAGGGGTTGGTGACAAGGCCGTGGACGAACTGGGCGAAAACGACCAGAACGACGGCGGTGGCAAACCAACGGCCTGGATGTTTGAGCGCGATGACCTTCGCGAACGCGCCGGCCGGTGCGGCAGCGATCTCGGGGGTCGACCCGGGTGAGTCAGCGGAACTGGTTGCTGCCACCTTCTTTTGGAGCGGTTTGATAGTCACTTCAGTTCTCCAGAGCAGGCCGATGATGACGACGGCGGCACGGTCGCAAGAGACCGGCGCCGAGCATGGAACAGGGACCGGACCCGCGCCGGCAGAGGATGCGTCAGGCGTGCGGGTCGTTCCGATCAGCGAGATGCGTCAGAATCGACAGAGCGCGCTGGAAACGCGCTGCAGGTCGACGTGGCGGCGGTACACGCCGAGAAGCGATTGCAGAACAATCGTTTCGGGTGCAATCACGGCTGATCCGTTCTCCTCGGGCTGGCTGGCAGCCACACGCTTGCGATACCCGAGAGCGGGTACCACCTGGTCGTCATCCGGAGCACCCCACCGTGGAGGAGGGTTGCCGCCCAGCGAGCCGGAGCTTGTCGCTGAATCTCATGACCGTGTACCGAAGTTAACAGCCTGCGCCCGGCTGGTCAAACGCGACGCTGTCCGAGCCCTGGGTCATTGCTGGTGAAGCGATTCACCCGATCCTGCTGGCACCGAGCAACTTTCACCTCCGGCCTGCCGGACTTAGCAGGCGGACCGACCTACAGTGGTGAGATGTTCAACGATGCCGCCCGCGCTCTCCTCGAATCCAGCGCGATCGCCCAGTTCATCACGATCAACGGCGACGGCAGCCCGCAGGTCAGCGGCGTCTGGATCGGACTCGACGACGACGACGAGTTGGTCATCGCGTCGCTGCCCAAGCGGATCAAGGTGCGCAACGTCCAACGCGATCCACGCGTCGCGTTGGTCGTCCAGTCACCTACGAAGAGCGCGCGAGGTCTGGACGAATACCTGGTGGTGCACGGGACCGCGCGGGTCACCGAGGGCGGCGGCCCGGAGCTGCTTCAGCGGCTTGCCCGGGTGTATCTGGGTCCTGAGGCAATCTTCCCCGGCCCGGACGCCCCGCCCGGCTACATCTTCCACGTCACGCCCGAGAAGGTCCTCGGTGAGGGAAACTGGTCGGGCTAGTTCGCGATCCCGGCCGTGGCACCTTGAGCCATGACGCGAACCGTTGAGCTCGTCTTAGCGGTCGTGTGGGCGGCGTTTTGGACGTACTGGGTCGTGGCCGCCTTTTCGATGAAGAAGGGCCGCGTTGCCTGGCGTCGTGAGCTGCGCATCAGGGCGGTGATCTTCGTGATCCTGATCCTGATGGTGCGTCTGGGAGTTTTCCGTAACCATCCCGTCAAGACCGAGCCGTGGCGGGCCGGCCTCGGGCTTGCGCTTCTTGTTGCCGGGTTGTCGTTCGCCGTCTGGGCCCGCTTGCACATCGGGCGGAACTGGGGCACTCCGATGACACGGAAGGACAAGCCGGAGCTGGTGACGAGCGGCCCGTACCGGCTGGTCCGCCACCCGATCTACTCGGGCATCCTGGTCGCAGGCATGGGCACTGCAGTCGCACTGAACTGGATGTGGCTGGCCGCAGTGGTTCTGGCCGCGATCTACTTCATCTACAGCGCGACCGTGGAGGAGCGCGACATGAGCCGGCAGTTCCCGGATACCTATGCGCCGTACAAGCAGTCGACCAAGATGCTCCTTCCGTTCGTGTTCTAACAGGCTGGCACCGAGCTGGAGCGTGAGAATGGCCCCTGATCCCAAGCTGCCGGATCAGGGGCCATATCGTTGTAGCGTTCACAGGATTCGAAGCTGTGACCTCTGGGTTTTGAGGTCCCGTATTACGGGTGTTTCCGCTTGGTGTCGCCTACCAGCTCTGAGCAGGGCAAACATCCGAGACGGTCGACCTTGGGTAATCACTGTCCGCTGTCTCTGGTTGATTCCGCGCGGTAAACGCTGGGACATAGTTGATCTTGCAGCGTCGCCTGAGGTAGCTCCGACGCGCCGGCCAAGACGATGACAGCGTTCGCGTCGTCCTCGTCGACTTCGACAAGCTGGACGGTCTGGTTCCACGCGATCCTGGGTCGTACGGTGCTCGTTGTCTTGGTGCGGACCGGGTGTCGGCAGGGTCAGGGGTGTGCGTTGCCGTGCATGCTTCGTAGGACTCCACCCACCACCTGGTAGTCGGCGTCGGCCGCGGCCTTGGCGTCGGCTTCGTCCCCGCCGGCGGTGGGCGCGTTTCTCTCCGCGGTCGAAGAATGGAGGGCTGGCAACGCCTGCCATCACAGTGGTTATGGCGTCCAGGGTGGCCCGATCGCTCAACAGCTGGTGTGAGTCGATCCCTTGTAGGGCTTCGCGCCATCCATGCGCCACGTTCCGTCGCTTTGCTGAACCAGTCTGTACACCAGGGTCCAGTCGTCGCAGGTGTCACCGCCCGGGCCGTTTGCGGCTGTCTGCACACTGTTGAAGGCCAGATCAACCGTGACGGTGTGGGCGTCAACCGGCTGCGCGTCAAGGATGGCAATATTTGAGTCGTAGCTGGTCGCGACTCCTTTCGCGAAACCTCCTTCGCCGGAAGCAGATTGCCGGTTTGGGGCAAGGACGCTGTAGGCGGAGGCGTAGTCGCCGGAGTTGATCCCCCCGAAGTATTGATCGAACGCCGCGACGATTCCGGTGAGCTGATCTTGACTGACGGCTACGTTAGGCGGGGTTGAAATGCTGACTCGCGGTTCCTCGGCGGGTCCGACCGGGCTTTGGCAGCTCGCCGGCGGCTGGGCGACAGGTGCCGCCGCCCATTGACGGTCGGCCGCACTCGCCTCACCGGCGGGGACCGCGTAGCCGATGCCGTTGGCGTCGGTTACCTGCGCATCCACCAGTGCAACCACAGATCCGTCGGTAGCGATCAGTGGTCCCCCACTGTTTCCAGGGTTCAACGGGGTGTCGGTCTCAACCATTCCGGTACGACTAGCACCTTCCACGGTGATGGTCCTATCCAAGCCGCTGACGTCGCCATGGGTCAGGGTGATCGGGCCACCGATGGGGAACCCGATTGCGGCGACCGAGTCGCCAACGTTTGGTGCGGCCGTGGAGAAGTGGAACTGGTAACCGGTCAGCGGTTGGTCGGCCCGGACGAGGGCAAGATCGCGGGCGGGATCGGAGCCGATGACGGTGCCGGTGGTGTGTTGGTCGCCCGCGATCAGGCTGACCACGGCAGCCTGTGTGGTGACATGGTCAACGGTCGCCACCAAAGTCGGTGACAACAGGAATCCGGTGCCCACCCCACCATCGCTGCAGCCGATGGTTTCAATAGGGACCACGCCCGACTGTTGCCGTTTGTAGATTGCAGCGAAATCTGCTGCTGACGTCGAGGAGGGGGCAGTTGGCATCGCGGTCACGGTCTTGATGACCGAAGGAACGGCGGGCCGAGGCGGCAGGAGGCTCGTTGCGGTGTTGGGGACCGGGCTCACCGTCGGGTGGCTGGTCGAAGGTGACACGACGGGTGCGCTTACGCTCGCCGTAGCAGCATGGCCCTTCAGCATTAGGACGACGCCAACGGCACCCCCTGCGATGAGGACGACCGTGGCCAGCACCGCACCGGTCAATGCTTTACGGTTCCGACGACGATGCACGGAGGAGTTGCCGCCTGACGGAAATTCTGCACGACCGCGTACCAGTCCGCCCGCAGTCGGCAACGCTGCAGACGGCGACAGTCGTGTGCCGCAGCGTGTGCAATACGTGGCTTGCTGTTCAGTGACCCTGTTCCCGCATTGGCTGCAGTAGATGCCAGCCCCCGGTGGTGCGTTGGTGCCCAGACGATCGGCAGGGTGCGCTTGCCGCCCTGTGTGTTGCTCATTTTGGTACTCCTTTGAGGGAGGCGAATGGCTCTTGGTCCCGTGAGTCATTGCTCCCGAGGTGCTCGGACTGGGCCGGCATACATGAGACGGGCACGGGACGGACCCATCACGGGAAGGTGTGCAGGATTTGCGGATCAGCCCCGACCGGCCGAACTTGCTCGTAAGCGCTCGACTCCAGCTGCTAGCAATGTCGTTGTCCTTCACCAAAAGTCGGGCAGACCCGCCGATGAACCAGCCATCTTGACCAGGTTGGTTCATAACCTGGATCAGCGACTTGTTGTCGCCTTCGACGGTGATCTCCGGTGCTGTCTCGATCCAGAGCCATCCGCTGGTTGATCCACTCGCCATTAGCGTTCTTGATCGAATCGTCGACAACCGGACCGTGAACATAGCCGTACTTTTACGTTTCGCTGTGGGGCCAGATGTCCCCAGGTCGGATTTCGTTGAAAACGCTGGGTACTCATTGGGTTGGTGCCTCAGAGGGAATACGACTATGGCCCCTGCCCAGCATTTCTGCTGACCAGGGGCCATATCGTTGTAGCGGGGACAGGATTCGAACCTGTGACCTCTGGGTTATGAGCCCAGCGAGCTACCGAGCTGCTCCACCCCGCGTTGGCGGTAACACCACTGTAGCAAGTGGTGCCACCGGTGCCAAATCGGCTGGAACACAATGACTTCTAGGCGTCAGCCACCGCTCGTTGCGGTGCTGGTGGCCGGTGTTGTCGGCAGCGACTGGCCGGCCAGCTTCAGGTAGTTGTTGACGGCCACCTCGAGGGCCTGGCTGGCGACACCGATCTTGCCCAGGTCGCCGGACTGCTTCGCGACGGCCAGCGCCTTGCTGGCCGTGTTGAGCTGCACCAGCGCCTGCGCCTGGTTGGCCGGCAGGGTGATCGGCGTGCCAGGGCTCGAGGGACTGCTGACCGTCGGCGAGCTGGAACCGGTGGCACCGGACGAGGGCGTCGCCGTGCCCGTCCCCGTCCCGCGCCGGCCTGGATGGGTACCGGTGCGCTGGCCGCCGCGTTGGCCAGCGCGGCCGCCAGCGTCGCGCCGATGCCGACCCGGTTGGCGTACCAGACCAGGATCTGACCGAGCTGCGGCGACGCACTGGTCGAGACGCCCTTGATGTAGAGCGGCTCGATGTAGAGCAGCCCGGTCTCGATGGGCAAGGTCAGCAGGTTGCCGTAGATGACGGTCGACTTTCCGGCCGTCTGCCTCGTGGTGATGTACTGCGCGATCGCCTGGTTCGAGTTGAACACCTGTTGGATCAGTACCGGACCAGGCGTCTGCGTGTTCACCGGCAACTGCAGCACCTTGATCTGGCCGTAATTGCCCGGGTCGCTGCTGGCCGACACATAGGCAGCCATGAACTGTCGTTGATAGCCGGTCAGCGCGCTGGTCAGCTGGAAGGTCGGTGTGCTCGAACCCGGCAGCGCGATCTGCTGGTAGTACGGCGGTTGGGCCGCGGTGTTGCCGCTCTCTGTCGGGTCAGCCGGCACGTCCCAGAAGTTGGACCCCTGGAAGAACTCGGTGGCCGAATCGACGTGGTACTGGGTGATCAGCTTGCGCTGGACCTCGAAAAGATCCTGCGGGTAACGGAAGTGGGAACGCAGCTCCGGCGAGACGTCGGAGGACGGCTTGATCAGGTTGGGAAAGACGCCTTCCCAGGCCTTCAGCACCGGATCGTTGTTGTCCACCGAATACAGCGTCACCGCACCGGTGTAGGCGTCCACCGTGGCTTTGACCGAGTTCCGGATGTAGGACACCTGCGTGTCGGCCTGTCCGCTCTCCGTTCCCGCCGTGGTCTGCGAGTTGGCGGTGCTGCTCGAGAGTGAGACATCCTGCGAATACGGGTAGTTCGCGGCGGTGGTGTAGCCGTCCACGATCCAGACGATTTTGCCGCCCACCACCGCCGGATACGGGTTGGTGTCGGTGGTGAGGAACGGAGCGGCCTTCTGCACCCTGGCCCGCGGATCGCGGACGTACATGATCTTGGAGTTGCCGTTGATCTCGGACGAGAACAGGAAGTTCGCCTCGCCGTACTGGGTGGCGAAGACCAACCGGTCGAACAGGTTGTCCATCGGCACTCCCCCGCTGCCGGCGTAGGTGTACGAGGTCTGGTCGGTGTCGTACTCACGCGTCACATTCGGGCTGTCCGAACCGACGATCGAGTAGGTGGTCGCCAGCGGGCCGTAGTAGATCCGCGGCTGGTTCACTGTGATGACGCCCTTGTTGTTCAGGTCGGACACGCTGAAGACGGGATAGCCGTCCGGGCCTACCTGGTTCGCCGGGGCCGCGATGAAACCGTCGCCGTGGGTGTAGACCATGTGCTGCTGGATCCAGTTGGTCTGGTCACCCGACAACCCCGACGTGTTCAGCTCACGCAACGCGACGATGTAGTCCTGCGTCTTGCCGGTGGTGGCGTCGGTGTACCGGTCGACGGACAGGGGATCGGTGAAACCGTAGAAGTTACGGAGCTGCTCGTTCTGGGTGAACGTCTCGGACAGGATGTTCGGGTCGAGCAGGCGGGCAGCGGCCACGGTCTGGCTGGCTGCCGCCGGCACCCCGCCGGTGGCCGTCAGGGTGGCCTGGTCCGAGTACTTGACGTAGGTGACCTTGTCGTTCCCGATGTCGTAGGCGTCACGGGTGGCGTCGATGTTCCGGGTGATGTACGGCGGTTCCTTGGTGATCCCGTTGGGGGTGACCACGACCTGCTGCAGCACGAGCGGCCATACCCCGCCGATGAGCACGCTGGACAGCACCAGCAGCGCCAGCGCGATGGCCGGGAGCTTCACCGAGTGCAGGAAGGCCCCGACGATGAATCCGCCGGCACAGATGACCGCGATCACCATCAGGATGATCTTCGCCGGTAGGACTGCGTTGACGTCGGTGTACGAGGCGCCGGTGAACTTGCCGCCGCGACTGGAGAACAGCAGTGCATAGCGGTCGAACCAGTATTGGATCGCCTTGATCAGCACGAAGATGCCGACCAGCATCGACAGCTGGAAGGAGGCCTGCGAAGTGATGCGCCGCCCAGGGCCGGAGAAGCGCAGGCCGCCGTACAGGTACTGGGTGATCAGCACTGCGAAGAAGCTGAGCGCGACGAGCGCGAACATCCAGCCGAGGATCAGTTGCAGGCCCGGCAGCGTGAAGACGTAGAAGCCGACGTCGTGGCCGAACTGCGGATCCGTCTGGCCGAAGGTCTGGGCATGCAGCCACAGCTGGATCGTCTCCCAGCTGCCCTTCGCCGAGAAGGCACAGATGATGCCGACCAGGATGGAGATCGAGAAGATGAAGGTCTTGGGTCGGCTGCTGACGATGGTGCGGTAGGGACTGAGTGGGTCGACCTCGCCGGACGGCACGAAAACCGGGCGGGAGCGGTACGCGACCAGCAGCGCCAGGAAGACCACGCCGGCGCCCACCACACCGCCGATGAGGAACAGCACCACTTCGCTGAGCACCTGCGTGCTCCAGACCTGCCGGTAGCCGACTTCGCCGAACCACAGCCAGTTGATGTACACACCGACGAACTGGAACCACAGGATCGCCAGGACGATCAGCGCGGCGATCGTGATCAATACTCGTTTGGATCGCTTCGACATGCTGGGCATGGCGATCGGGGGCCGCATGGCCACTACTGGACTCCTTGCATTTCGCAAACCTGGGTGTTTGGTTCTGGTACGGCAGTGCTTGTGCTGCTGAGCCGGGCGTCGCCGTCGTGGACGACCACCTTGTCGGTGACGTCACCGGATACCGCTGGATCAACTGTAGGCGGGGGATGTTGGTTCCCCAGTAAAGCGCTGTGCCTCCGAGCTCGATCTGTGCCCGACCGGTGAGTTGTCTGGCAAGCACGGTGGAAATGGAAGAATTACGGGGTGCCCGCACACGATCCGCGTTCCCAGCCGCCTTCCGCCGCCGCCTCACCGCTGGATGGAGCGGTATCAGGTGATGGGGTGCCGACTGCTGCGGCGCCGTACTGGTGGGAGGACCCTGACCTCGCCGCCGCCGTCGCGGAGGTCGAGGAGTTCGCCGCCGCCGCGGGGTGGGACAAGGCACCGCAGATGTTCGCGCTGGTGCGGACCAGCGAGCTGCTCGCTACCCAGCCCGGGTTGTCGGCCACGCTGGCCGACGCCGGAGTGTTCACCCCGATCGCCCAGGACGTGCTGCCGGCGGGCGACCTGTCCGAGGCGTTGTCCCAGATCTCCTGGCCCGACGAGGTCGGCGGTTGTGTGCTGGTGCAGGAGATCGTGGTGCTGCCCCCGTCTGCCGTCGACCCTGCGGTCAACCTGCCCAACGGGGATGCCGGGCACCCTGGTCACGATGTCGAGATCAGTGCCGAACAGGCTGCGGCGCATCCCGACCGGGCCGAGGCGCGCCTGGCAGCCGGCGTGTTGCGCGGTGTGAAGGGCGGCGCGTGTGTGCTCAGAGTGCGCGGCAAGGACGACGACACGCCGCTGCGTGGCGCAGATCTCGCGCCCAACCTGCTGCGCGCCCTGCAGGCCACCTTCGACGACTGAGCCCCAGAATCGCGCGCTCGCCGCGAACCTGGGTCGGCGAACTCGCGCCCCCCTCGGCTCGGCGCATACCTCCCCCTCGGCGCATACCTCGCGCCCCTCGGCGCATACCTCGCCCCCCTCGGCGCATACAGGACTGCCCGACGCGCGCGCTGTGCCCAGATCCGGCAGCTTGCGGCCGCAACTGGGCCCTTCTATATGCGCCAAGGTTGCCCGGGGGTCGAGGAGGGTCGGGGATCAGCCGCGCACTCGGAGCACCGCGCATACGTTCCTGCCCAGCTGGGCAGTTGCACGGCCGAGATGGGGCACTCTCGGACGCGCCGGGCAGGTCTGTATGTGCGGAGGGGCGGCGCTCACCCGACGGGCGGCGCTCACCCGACCGGGCGGCGCTCACCCGACCGGGGGCGCCTTACGCGACGCGCGGCGGTGCACCCGACAGGGCAGGCTCAGGACGTCGTCAGCAGGACGGGGGGGTGCCGCCGGCCTTCAGCGTCTGCAGCGCCTTGACCGCATCGTTCAACGTCGCCACCTTGGCCAGCTCGAGGCCGTCGGGGACTCTGGTCAACGCTTCGGCGCAGTTTGCGGCCGGTACCAGGAAGACTGATGCACCGGCGTTCTTCGCCGCGATCATCTTGAGGAGGATGCCGCCGATCGGGCCGACCGTGCCCTTGGTGTCGTCGACCTCCATGGTGCCGGTGCCGGCGATGTACCGGCCGTTCGTCAGGCCACCCGGCGTCAGCTTGTCCAGTACCCCGAGGGTGAACATCAGCCCGGCGGACGGGCCGCCGATGTTGGCCAGGGCAATCGAGATCTGGAACGGCGCCTTCGGGCGTTCCACCGCGCCGATGCCGAGGAATCCCTGCTTGCCGACGCTCGCGTTCGCCTCCAGTTTGACCTTCGCGTCCACCGATGTGGTCCCACGCAGGACGGTTACCTTGGCGACCTGGCCGGGCCGTGAGTTCTTCAGTGCGGCCTGCAACGACGGGAAGTCGGTGACCTTGGTGTCATCGATGGCGGTGATCTGATCCTGCGGCCGGAGTACACCCGCGCTCGGCGAGCCGGCTGCGATCGTCCCGACGTAGACCACATTCGGATACTTGAGATAGCGCAGCGCAGCGATTTCGGCAGCCGACTGAGAATCTTGGAAAGCCTGCGTGTTCTGCTGGTTGACCTGCTCGACCGTCTGGTTGGGCGGGTACACCTCAGCGCGGGGTACCAGTGCGTAGTTCCCCGACACCCACATGCCGACGGCCTCGAACAGGGGCAGCTGGTCGTAGACCGAAACGGTCGTCATGTTGAGGTGGCCGGTCCCGTCGCTCTGCTTGACCGACGACGGCACGTTCCCGGTGAAGCTGATGACCGGTGTGCCGTTCACACTGCCCAGCGTGTTGTACGTCACTCCCGGACCCAGGGCGACGTACGGAACCGGTACGGCCGCACCCACACCGATGAGCACGACGGACAGGGTCGAGCCGGCGATCAGCGTCCGGGCACGCAGCGACAACGAAGAGAACGAGGGCATGTGCGCCAGAGTAGGTGCTCAGGATCGGACGTTGCTCGCAGTAACACCTGAAACAGATGGGTGACCAGCGGTGGACCGCCGTGGCGTCTGTGGTTTTTCGCTCACCGCGATAGTGCCGCGGGACCGGGCCCACAGCCGCCGATGTTCGCCTACCGTGGTCTCATGAGCAATCTGCCCTTCGGCTTCTCGAATTCCGGCGACGACGACCCCGATCGGGCCGGAAAGCCCGAAGGCATCCCGGGTATGCCCCCAGGTTTCGATCTGAGCCAACTCGGGTCGATGCTCTCCCAGCTCGGACAGATGATGTCCAACGCCACACCGTCGTCCGGGCCGGTGAACTACGACCTGGCCAAGCAGCTCGCCACCTCACAGGTTCCGGCATCACACCCCGCCTCCTCGATAGACGTCAAGCAGGTGTCGGAGGCCGTTGCGCTGGCCGAGGTCTGGCTGGACGGGGCCACCTCGATGCCTGCCGGCGCGCGCACCTCGACCGCATGGACGCCGAAGCAGTGGATCGACGCGACCATGCCGATGTGGGAGAAGATGTGCTCTCCCATCGCCGAGCGGGTGTCGACGGCATGGCTGGAGAACCTGCCGGAGCAGGCTCGCGAACAGGCCGGACCGCTGCTGGCGATGATGGGCTCGATGGGCGGAATGGCCTTCGGTTCGCAGCTCGGGCAGGGTCTGGCCCAGCTCGCCGTCGAGGTGCTCACCTCGACCGACATCGGGTTGCCGCTCGGCCCGGAGGGAACCGCCGCGTTGCTCCCGATCGCCGTGTCCGAGTTCGGAAAGGGCCTCGACCTTCCGGATGATCAGGTCAGGTTGTATCTGGCGGCGCGGGAAGCGGCCCACCACCGGCTGTATGCCGGGGCGCCCTGGCTCAAGGAACGGGTGATGGGACTGATAGCGAACTATGCCGGCGCTATCACCATCGACTTCTCTGCCGTCGAGGGCCTTGCGGCGAACATGGACATGTCCAATCCGGCGAGCATCGAGGCCGCGCTCGGCCAGGGCATGTTCGAGCCGAAGATCACCCCCGGTCAGCAGGCCGCACTGGTGGGGCTCGAGACTCTGCTCGCGCTGGTCGAAGGATGGGTGGACACCGTCGTCTCGGACGCTGTCGGCGCCCGACTGCCGGGCGCAGCCGCACTGCAGGAGACCTTCCGTCGCCGGCGTGCGACGGGCGGCCCCGCCGAGCAGACCTTTGCCACGCTGATCGGGCTCGAGTTGCGCCCGCGACGGCTCCGGGCCGCTGCCGACCTCTGGCGTGCGCTGGAGGATTCCAGGGGCATCGAAGCGCGGGACGCGCTCTGGTCGCATCCCGATTTGCTGCCCTCCTCCACCGATCTCGACGACCCAGCCGGGTTCGTCGACCGCGACAAGCAGTTCGCGGACCTGCTGGCCGGTATCGACGAGGTGGACACCAGCGAGCTGGAGGAACTCGACGGTGACGCCGACAACCCGTCGAACACCGACGAGGACAAGCCGCGGGACGTCTGAACCTGGTGATGCCGCGAATCACGCGGATGCATCGCCAGGCGGCCGAGGCAGCCGATACCGCGGTTGTATCGCCAACGAAGGCCAACGCCGGGAGCCGCCGCGTGAGCGCGGCAGGGTCAGACCGCGCTGGAGGGGCGCCATAGATCGATGCCGGATTCGACGGCGTGGCGCTCGATGAGCGTCAGTTCCTCATCGGCAAGCTCAGGACCGTCGACAGCACCGATGTTGTCCTCCAGTTGTGCTACCGACGAAGCTCCCGACCAGGACTGACGTCACTCGAGGGTCGCGCAGGGCCCAGGACAGCGCCAGCTGGGCGAGGCTCTGACCACGACCCGACGCGATCTCGGCCAATGCCCTGATGTGGTGCAGCGCAGTGTCGGTGAGCATCTCCTTTGACAACGATCCAGGCCGGGAGGCCCGGGAACCCGCCGGTACGCCGCCGAGGTAGCGGTCGGTCAGCATGCCCTGAGCCAGCGGCGAGAACGCGATGCAGCCGACCCCGGTCTCCGCGAGGGTGTCGAGCAGCCCGCCCTCGATCCACCGATTCAGCATGGAATACGACGGCTGGTGGATGAGCAGCGGCGTGCCCATGTCGGCCAGGATGGCCGCGGCCTGACGGGTGCGATCCGGCGAGTACGAGGAGATGCCGGCATAGATCGCTCGGCCCGAGACCACCGCGGTGTGCAGCGCACCCATCGTTTCTTCCAGCGGCGTCTCCGGATCGGCGCGATGTGAATAGAAGATGTCGACATGGTCAAGACCCATCCGGGCCAACGACTGGTCCAGTGAACCCAACAGGTACTTGCGGGAGCCGCCGTCCCCGTACGGGCCCGGCCACATGTCGTATCCGGCCTTGGTCGAAATCACCAGTTCGTCGCGGTAGGGCGCGAAGTCCTCCAGCAGATGGCGACCGAAGTTCGTCTCGGCAGAGCCGTACGGCGGTCCGTAGTTGTTCGCCAGGTCGAAGTGGGTGACCCCGAGATCAAAGGCCCTGCGCAGAATCTCACGCTGCGTGTCGAACGCTGTGGTGTCCCCGAAGTTCTGCCAGAGGCCGAGCGAAACGCTCGGCAGACGAAGCCCGCTCTGACCCACCCTCCGGTATGGCTGACGCTGGTAGCGGTCATCTGCGGCTGTGTAGGTCATCGCCTCATCCTGTCACCGAGGGCAAATCGCGGCGCTACCGCGCAGAAGGTTCGCGGCTCCGAACCGACCTGCGGGTACGGTAGGCCACGGTTCCGGGACAGCGCCCGGTCGATCCGTCCGACGTGCGGCCCTGCCGCCGGCGGCCCGAGGAGAGGAACAGCCCTGATGGCCGAGACCTACAACGGTTACTGCGTCAAGTGCAAGGAGAAGCGGGACTTCGAGGGCGAGGTCCACGAGACCAACGGCCGTCGGATGGCCAAGGGGATCTGCCCTGTCTGTGGCACCAAGATGAACCGGATCCTGGGCAAGGCCTGACTCCGCCCCCACGGATGCGCCCCGGTTGTGCACAACCAGCGCGCCGGGCACCAGCGATCTGCGACCCTTTCACCGAACGGGACGTCGGCTCGTCCGCTGCCGTCGGTCCGACCGTCCATCGGCGGCGGCTTTCGAACGTGGGGGTTGTCAGGTGGGTACTCGGTCGGCCGATCCGATAGATCCGATCGATCTCAGCGGCCGGTACACCTTGATCAGTGGCCTACCGGTGCTGTCGAGGACCGATGACGTGGTGCAGATCGGCGGAGAGCCGCCCCATTGGCTGCTCCTGCGCAACGCACCGGCCGATTCGGTCAGCATCCTGCGGCGTCTCGACGGCAGCAGTCCGGTCGCTGCGGTGCTGTCCAGACATGACGCCGACGCCCTGGTGTGGAGTGAAATTCTGACTCGTCTGCGGGACGCCGGCCTCCTGGTGGCTGCAGGCGACTGGTCCTTTCCCGGCATGACACCCGGTCCCGTTTCTCGAGCCGGAGCGCGACAGCCTGGTTCATCGGCACGGCGTAGCGGTAGCCGCTCGGGTCATGCAGGCCAGGCAGGACGCCGTGACCGTGGTGCGCGGCAGCGGTCGGGTCGCCACCGCCATCGCGGGCGCACTGGCCTTCGCCGGCATCGGGCATGTCCACCAGCAACCCGACCGGGCGCTCCGGCTCGCCGATCTGCCGGAATTCTCGACTTCGAGTCATCTCCAGACCGACCCCGGCGGAGGCACGGTCGGCGTGGACAGCGAGCCGTCGACCGGCCGCCGGCGAGTGCTCGGCCGTTACCGCACCAGATGCACCCACCCGGGCCGACTTTTCACTCCTCGCGTCGAATCTGCGCCGGATGGCACCGACCATCAAGGTGCACCCGCCCGGGACCCAACACCGTGTCTGCGTGGTGGTGCTGGCCGGGGACGGCCCACCCGCACCTTCGCTGGCCGCCGAACTGACCGGGCATGGCGTGCCGCACCTCGCGGTGTCGGCCGGACCGACCCGGGGGGTGGTGGGTCCGTTCGTACTGCCGGGCAGGTCAAGCTGCCTGATGTGCGCCTTGCGACGGCGAACCGATCTCGACGAGGGACGCCCGGCGTTCGAAGAGCAGCTGCGCCGGCAACTCGTCGTTCCACCGGCACAACTGGTGTATTCGGTCACCACCCTCGCCGTCGCCGACGTGCTCGACCAGGTTGACGGGATCACCATTCCGGCCACCGTGGACGGCACCATCGAGTGGCAACTGGGCGAAGTCACGCCGCGGCGCCGCAGCTGGGCCCCGCATCCGGAGTGCGGCTGCGGCGCGGGGGCACCCGCTGAACCGGCGGAATCCGGCCACGCCGACCACCCAACGCGGTAATTGCGACCGGCGTGCGCAGAATTCGTACACAATGGCTAGGTGTCCGACATTCCCCGCGGTGCCCTGAACCGAACGGCCCGGTTGGCCGGACTCCCACTGTCCGCGGCCGGGCGTGTCACGCTGGGTTGGGGCCAACGCCTGATCGGCCGCGATCGGGACGACATCTCCGCCGAGATGCAACGCCGCACGGCCGAGCAGGTCTTCGAAGTCCTCGGCACGCTCAAGGGCGGCGCCATGAAGTTCGGCCAGGCGCTGAGCGTCTACGAGGCCGGAATTCCCGACGAGTACGCCGAGCCGTACCGCGAGGCGCTGGCGAAGCTGCAGAACGCCGCACCGGCGATGCCGCCCAGCACCGTCAACCGGCTGATGGCCGAGCAACTGGGCACCGGCTGGCGCTCCCGGTTCCAGAAATTCGACGACGAGGCAGCAGCTGCGGCGAGCATCGGCCAGGTCCACCGGGGCGTCTGGAAGGACGGTCGGGAAGTGGCCGTCAAGCTTCAGTACCCCGGGGCCGCGGGGGCCCTCAAGGCGGACATGGACCAGTTGTACCGCCTCGGCCCGGTTCTGGGCGTGCTGATTCCCGGGATGCAGGTGCGGCCGCTGCTGGCGGAGGTCCGAGACCGGGTGATGGAGGAACTGGACTACGCGGCCGAGGCGGCCAACCAGCGGGCGTTCGCCAAGGGCTACGACGGCGATCCGGAATTTCTGGTTCCGAAGGTGTTGGCCAGTGCTCCCAAGGTCATCGTGTCCGAGTGGGTGGAGGGCATCGGGCTGGGAAAGATCATCGTCTCGGGCACCCGCGAACAGCGCGACCTCACCGGCCGGCTCCTCACCGTGCTGCACTTCTCCTCGCCGGAGCGCGTCGGTCTGCTGCACGCGGACCCGCACCCGGGCAACTACGTGCTGACGGCCGACGGTCGCCTTGGCGTCCTCGACTTCGGCTCCATTGCCCGGCTGCCCAACGGCGCCCCGCCGATCATCGGCCGGCTTTCCCGTCTTGCACTGGACGGGCGGGCCGAGGAGGTGCTGGCGGGCCTGAGGTCCGAGGGATTCATCCCCGAGGGCTACCAACCCGACCCGGACGCACTGCTGGATTACCTGACTCCGTTCGCCGAACCCCTACGACACGAGACGTTCCATTTCAGCAGGACATGGATGCAGTCCCAGGCGGCCAGGATGTCGAACCTGTCCAGTGAGGAATCGAAGCTCGCCCGCCACCTGAACCTCCCGCCGTCGTACCTGATGATCCATCGGGTCACCTTCGGCTCGATCGGCGTGCTCTGTCAGCTGGATGCGACCGCGCCGTTCCGGGAGATCGTGATGCGCTGGCAGCCCGGGTTCGCAAACCCCGACGGTGACGGCGATCTCGGCGGATCGGGCGAGCAGGATGCGGACCAGCCGACCGGCACCGACTGACGCATGACCAACTGACGGGCAGGCCGGGCCTACCACCACTCCTGATCGAGTTTGGCCTCGACCGACCGCACATTCGCCCTCGCGCAGCCGGCGCAATACCAGCGGCCGAGCTCGGCTGATGCACGAGCGGAAGCCTGGTTCATACATCCAGTCGAGCGGTCGACCGATCTGTCTGCGCCCACACACGGCGCATTCGACCGACGGTTCCGGCGTGCCCATGCCGGAACCCTATCGGCGACCGACGACGGAAAGCCGCGCCGGAGGGAACCTGTCCAACTCGGTTCACCCCTGGCGCGGCTCGGTAGCAGTTCGACCGTCAGCCGTTCTTGGCCTTGACGCGATACTGCCGTTTGCGCTGGCGCAACAGCTGGGCGGCCCGGGCACGCTCGGCGTCGCGCTGCACGCTACGCATTCGATCTCTGCTGAGATCCTCGGTCATGAGACTCATTCTGATCACCTTCGGAATTGGTCCGGCCGTTTCGGGACGGACGGAAGAATTGGCGGACAAGTGGTTTCGCCGAACATGAATCGCAGGCTCGGCAATGTACAGACCGGGCAGTCCGAGATGCCCGACCTTTCTGGTAGCGGTCAGCGAAGTTCTCATGCCGCAACCTTTCTGGGACGACCACGCGGGCGCTTGCGGGCGATGATGACACCCTGGTCGAAGATCTCGCCGCCCCAGACTCCCCAGGGCTCGGCCCGGTCGAGCGCAGCGGCGAGACATGCGACCCGGGCAGGACAATCGGCGCACAACGCCTTTGCCTTCTCCAGATCACCGGGACGCTCCGCAAAGAACAGGTCGGGATCCCCTGTGTGGCAGGGAAGGTCGTCGCGGAGAATCGGATCGACGAGCGACTCCGCCTCCTGACTGGATAGCAGGCTGATCAAGGTACTCACCTCCGGTCGTGAAAGTTGTGGTGTTCGAGGCCGGATGGCCCCGCACAGGTTCTGTGGGTGGGGTGCGGATCCGGGAAACACCACGGCCGCGGAATCCACTCCTGATCTAGGAGGAATCCGCGGCCGGAGGCGAGCGTCTTGCTGGGTTCTACCTCAGCTGCTCATCCCCGGCCGGACCCGGAACGTCGTTCGGCGTGATCATCAGACGCCGCGGGAAAGCGGCAGCTGCATGGGCGCGCACGTCGACACCGGTATCCGCGACACCGGTGGCACCGAACTGGTTGTTTTCGTTTGTCTTCACGGCCCGGCACCTCCATCTCGTCGCGGCCTCGTCCCGGCGGGGAGAGGCGGTTCTATTGGGAACGGAACTGACAATAAGCGCCCTTACACCGGGGGCGCAACCGAATAAAGAAAGAACTCTGAGATTCTTTTTCGAGCCCCCCGCGACACGCCGCGGCCGCGCTCGTCACGGCGTCCGGTCAGCGGGTGCCGGCCACGATGCCGATGACCTCCGCCCCGTAGCTATCGAGCTTTGTCCGCCCGATACCCGGAATGGCCAGCAGCGCAGCATCATCGGTGGGACGGCGTTCGGCGATGGCCAGCAACGTGGCGTCGGAGAACACCACGAACGCCGGCACCGAGGCCTCGCTGGAGGTTGCCTTCCGCCAGGTCCGCAGCGCATCGACCAGGTCTGGGTCGGCGGTGGACGGGCAGTTCTGACACCGTCCGATCTTGAGTTCGGTGGGTGTGCTCAACGGTCCACCGCACAACCGGCACCGACCGGCCGCCCTGCTCTTACCGACTGGGGCCGACTCGGGCGCCAATCCGGTCAGGAATCGGCTTCGCTTTCGGCTCCGACGTCCGCCCTCGGTCCGCGCCAAAGCCCACGAGATGGCCAGCCGCGTCCGTGCCCTTGTCACTCCGACGTAGAACAACCGACGCTCTTCTTCGATCTCGTCCGGCGTCTCCGCGTGCTGGATCGGCAGCGTTCCGTCTATCAGTCCGATCAGGAAAACCGCGTCCCACTCCAGACCCTTGGCCGCGTGGAGTGACGCGAGCGTCACCCCGGCGACCGTGGGTGCGTGTTGCGCCTCCGAGCGCTGGTCGAGTTCGGCCACCAGCGCAGGCAGGCGGGCGTCGGGCTGGGCGTCGGCGAGTTCCTCCGCCACCCCGACGAGCGCGAGCAGCGAATCCCACTTGTCGCGCAGCGCACCGGCCGGCGGCGGCTCGTCGGTGAGCCCCACCTGGGCCAGGACCCGCCGGACAACCGATACCAGGGCATCATCGGAGTCCGACCGGTCGGCGGCTGTCCGGCCAGGTCGGCGGTGGCCGCCTTGCGTAGCGCGATGATGGCCTGGCGGACCTCCGGCCGGTTGAAGAAGCGCTCGCCGCCGCGGACCAGGTACGGCACCCCGGCGTCGGACAGCGCCTTTTCAAAGCCTTCCGACTGCGCGTTGATCCGGTAGAGGATTGCAATGCCGGAGGCCGGCATCCCACCGGCGATCAGCGCGGCCGCCTTCTCGGCGACCGCCCTCGCCTCATCAGGTTCGGCGGGAAACTCGTCGAACGAGGCGGCCGGACCGTCGGGCAGCACCGCGACCAGCTTCAGACGCAGTCTGGCGGCCTTCCCTCCGGCCCCGGCGATGATCTGGTTGGCCAGGCTGACCACCTGCGGTGTCGAGCGGTAGTCACGTTCCAGGCGGACGACCGTGGCGTTGGGATAACGGCGATCGAAATCGAGCAGGTTCGCAGGTGAGGCACCGGCGAACGAGTAGATGGTCTGGTTGGCATCGCCGACCACGGTCAGCTGATCACGTCCGCCGAGCCAGGCGTCGAGCAGCCGCTGTTGCAGCGGGGTGACGTCCTGGTACTCGTCCACCACGAAACACCGGTACCTGGCGCGGAACTCCCTGGCGACGTCCTCGTCGTCCTCGAGGATGGCGGCGGTGTGGAGCAGCAGGTCGTCGAAGTCGAGTTGCTCTGCTTCGGTCTTGGCCCGTCTCGTACAGCGAATAGACCTTGACGACTGTGGGTGCGGCGACCGGCGTATCGCGCTGACGCTTGGTGACGGCGGCGAGGTAGTCGTCCGGCCGGATCAGCGATGCCTTCGCCCACTCGATCTCGCCGGCCAGATCGCGCAGGGTGGCGGCGTCGGTGCCGGCGCCCGCCCGCCTGGCCGCCATCGCCACCAGCCGTAACTTGTGTTCCAGGACCGGCCAGAGGCCGCCACCGACCGACTTCGGCCAGAAGTACCTGAGCTGCTTCAACGCCGCGGAGTGGAAGGTCCTGGCCTGCACGCCCGGCACCCCCAGCGCGCGCAGCCGTAACCGCATCTCGCCGGCCGCCCTGGTGGTGAACGTGACGGCCAGGATCTCGGTCACCGGGTGCGAACCGTCCTCGACCAGATGCGCGATCCGATGGGTGATGGTCCGGGTCTTGCCGGTGCCTGCGCCGGCCAGCACGCAGACCGGTCCGCTCGGGGCGAGCACCGCCGCTCGTTGGCCGTCGTCGAGCCCCGCCAGCAGATCTACCGTCACCCGATGATTTTCGCACGGGTGTACGACGATGGCCGCATCGCCGCGCGTCCCTGTGGACAACTCGCCCCGCTTGCCCCGACCGCGGTCAGTCGAGGGCGGCCCAGCCCTCGACCATGCGACGGGCGATCGAGATGCCCGGCGGCAGGCCGATGCCGTCGGCGGTGCCGCCCGCGTCCAGCACGCGGCGCACCGTGGCCCGGTCGACCCAGAAAGCCGATTCGATCTCGCCGTCGCGCGGAAAGAGCGGGGCGCCGACATCGGCCCTGGCCGCGAAGCCGACCATCAGGGACCGCGGGAACGGCCACGGCTGCGAACCCAGATAGCCGATGTCGGTGACGGCGAGCCCGACTTCCTCACCGATCTCGCGGGATACCGTGCCCTCCAACGATTCTCCAGCTTCGGTGAAGCCCGCCAGCACCGAGACCCGACCGACCGGCCACGACGGCTGCCGGGCCAGCACCATCTTGTCCCTGCCGTCGTGCACCAGCACGATGACCGCCGGATCGGTGCGCGGGAATTCCTGGTGGCCGTTCGGGCACATCCGGGACCAGCCGGCCGATTCGGGCACACTGCGCTCGCCGCAACGCGGACAGAAACTTCCGTGCCGATGCCAGTTCAGCACCGCTACGGCGGCCGTCATCAGTCCCGCGTCGGTGTCGGACAGCAGGCCCCCCACCTCACGCAGGGTCGACGGATCCGGTTGGTCTGCGGCCGCCGACCACAGTTCTCCCCCGGTTACCACCTCACCGGGGACCGCCCAGTAGTCGACCGGCTCGGATTGCCCGTCCACGACCACGGTGCCGAGCAGCACCGCGTCGGCGGGCGGCAGGGGGCCGAGATCGAGCGCCGACCGGTAGCCCAGCGCCGGTCCGGAGTCGGTGGCGGTCATCGTCGCCCGGCCGACCTCGTCGACGGTCACCACCCGCGCGGTCGGCCACGCGGCTGCGGTCCGCCGGGCGTCGCGCAGATCCTCCGATCGGTCCGCGGAGGCCCGCGACAGCACCGGCATCGCGATGGGAAAGCCGTGGATGCCGCCGGACAGCCTTGTCGCGCCCGGCTGACGAGGCGTGGCGTGGTGGAACGTCACAGCTCCACGCCGCCGACAGCGGTCAGCGACGCCCCGATGACGTCGAGATCGCCGACCACCACTCCGGTGAACGCCGACGGCGCGAACAGGGTCGAGGCCACGGCGACCACCTCGTCGTCGGTCACTGCCGCGAGCCGATCGGGGTGCTCCCTGATCCAGTCCACGTCCAACCCGAGACCCGACAGCGAGGAAAGGGTGGAGGCGTACCCGGCCTGGGTGGACAGCGAGGTCGCCAAGCGTGCCCAGTGCGTAGTTGCGCGCCGACTCGATCTCCTTGGATGTGACACCGGTCAACGAGATCCGGCCGAGCTCGTACCTGGCTTCCATCAACGACGCCGCCGTCGAGACGGTCGTGGTGTCGAAACTGACGGTCACCGCGGCCCGACCCGGCCAGAACTCGAAGTTGGAATGCGCACTGTATGTGTAACCCTTGTCCTCGCGGATGTTCTCGACCAACCGTGACGAGAAGTACCCGGCGTAGACCAGATTTGCCAGCTGTCCGGCGGGGTAGTCCGGACTGCTCCGCTCGAGCCCGGTCGCGGTGAGGCGGACCTGCGACTGAACCGCCCCGTCCCGGTGGAAGGCTCGGACCGGGCCGCCCACGATCGCGTTCGGCGGCCGCAGCGTTTGCGCCGTCCCAGTCGAAACCCAACCCTGCAGTGCCTTCTCGACCAATCCGATCGCCTGGGCCGGTTCCAGGTCTCCGACCAGTACCAGCGTCGACCCGTTGGGCACCAGGGATTTCTGCTGCAGACCGCGCAGCGCGGCGACACCGACCACCGCGACCGCGGCGGGGTCCGGCATCTCCCTGGTGACCGGATGAGCTCCGAATCGGTGCTCCTGCAGGTGGAGTCGGGCGACCACCGATGGCTGACTGGCCGCGATCGCGAGATGCTCGACCAGCCGATCCCGCTCGCCCAGTACGTCGTGTCGACGAAAAGCCGGGTCCACCAGCGATTCGGCCAGCACGTCGAGCAGGACGGTCAGTCCGGTCGACAGCACCGATCCGGTGATCGCGAACCGCTGGGGGTCCACCGATGCGTCGAGATGACCGCCCACCATGGCCAGTTCGGCATCGACCTGTTCGCGCGTCCGCGATCCGGTGCCGAGCAGCAGTGTGGCGGCCAGCACCTCCGACCGGGCACTGTGCGACAGAGCCGTTCCGGCGAACGGAATCCTGAGCCGCACCTCGACCAGCGGAGTGCCAGGCTTGCGAACGGCGATCACCCGCAGCCCGTTGTCGATGGTCCGGGCCAGGAGGTCCGGGTGGGCGGCCCGGCGGGCGGCGGTCAACTCTGGAATGGGACGCGGACCGGTTGCGGTCACACCGATCTGGTCGGCCGTGCGCGCCGCAAGCGCCCTGTTGGGCGGCACCGGACTTTGGAGCGTCCGCTTCTTGGTCGTCCGATTCGCGAGCGTCTTCTTCTTCGTCGGCGATGCCTTCCCGACGGCATGGGAGTCGGCGCCCGACCTTGGCCACCCGGGCGGACTTCTTGTCCGCCATCATCGCTCCGCTCCCGGCACGATCGTCAGGATTGCGCACGCGGCCGGGTCCAGACTCGCTGCAGCCGCTGCGATCTGCTCGGTTCCAACGCTGTCCAACAGGCCGGGAAGCTCGCTCGAGCAACTCGGCGCGTCCGTGCAGCAACTCCAGCGACCCGACCGAGCGGGTCCGGGCGCTGATGCTGTCGTTCTCCCGGTACAGACCTGAGACGAACCGGGCGACCGCCCGCAGTCGTTCGTCTTCGCTCGGCCCGTCGGCGGCGACCGCGGCGATCTGCTCGGCCGCGGCGTCGATGACCGTGTCGGCGGGCACGTCGACGGCGTGCAGGCCACCGAGGACGAAGACGTCCGGGTCCCTGGCGTCCAGCGGGCCGCCCATCAATCCGGGACCGGCCCAGATCTCGGTGGCCAATGCGGCCTCGGCCACCACGGCGGACTGCAGGCGCGACGACTCGCCATCGGACAGCACCTGCCCGAGCAGCACGTGCGCCAGATAGCCCGGCAGATCGGCCACCGGATCGGGCAGACGCCAGCCGACGGCGAAAGCCGGTGCGGGGGCGAGGAGATCCTGCTTCTCCGCTCTGCGGACGCTGGTCGGCCACGGCTCCGCGAACGACGGACGGTGCGGCGCCGGCCGGAACGGCACGTCGTCGAAATGGTGGTGGATCAGGTCACGAGCCTTGGCCGGCTCGAAGTCGCCGCACACCGTCAGTACGGCGTTGGCCGGCGTGTAGTACTTCTCGAAGAAGTCGGCACAATCCTCGACCGTGGCCGCGTTCAGATCGACGAAATCGCCGTATCCGTTGTGCGCGTTGGCAAAGCTGTCGAACAGGACGGGCGGCAGATCGATCCAGGGAAATCCGCCGTACGGGCGGTTCAACACGTTCAGCCGGATTTCCTCGCTGACCACATCGACCTGGTTGGCGAGGTTCTCGGCGGTGATCCGCGGCGCCCGCATCCGGTCGGCCTCCAGGAACAGGCCGCGTTCCAGCGCCGCAGCAGGCAGCACCTCGAAGTAATCGGTGTAGTCCGTGTGGGTCGATCCGTTGAAGATGCCACCGGAGGATTGGACGAGACGGAAGTGCTCCAGCTTGGGCAGGGATTCGCTGCCCTGGAACATCAGGTGCTCGAACAGATGGGCAAACCCGGTCCGGCCCTCGGGCTCGGACCGGAATCCGACGTCGTAATGGGCGGCGACTCCGACGACACCGCTGCTGGTGTCCTGAGCCAGGACGACCCGAAGTCCGTTGTCGAGGGTGAAGCGGGTGATCGGGTAGTCGGCCCCAGGGACCCGGCCGGGATCGTCGGATCCGCCGCTCGCCGGCCTGACCGGGTCAGATTTCGCGGCCCGTTTCGCCTTGCGCGCGGTTGGAGCGCTCTTCCGGGCAGACTTTTTCAATGTGGTGCTCACCTGCCCACCCTAACGACGCGTCGGCGGATTACCGCGTTGGCCCGTTCGGACACCGTGCCGAACCGGGGCCTACCGACTCCGCTACCTCAGTCCAGCCCTGCCCAGTTCGGCCAGTTCCCGCCAGAGATGAGCCACCGCCTCGCAACCCTTGAGCAGCAAGGAGACGGGCGCCTTCTCGTTCGGGGCATGGATCTGGTCCTCGTCCGTCATCACACCGAGGAAGACCAGCGGGGCGCCGATGACGGCCGAAAGTTCGGCCTCCGGTCCCGACCCGCCCTCCCTGGTCATCAGAACGTCGTCGGTATCGAACGCCAACCCGAGCGCCCTTCGCGTGGCCGTGGTGGCCGGATGAGTGGTGTCGACGTACAGCGGGGCCACGCCGGCTCCCTCCCAGTGAATCTCCGCCGTCACCCCGGGGCGCGCGGCGGCGGTGACGAAATCGGTGACCAGCGACTGGATTTTCGCCGGGTCCTGCCGGCCGACGAGCCGGAACGAAACCTTCGCATACGCGTCGGTCGGCACGATGGTCTTGTTTCCAGGGCCGGTGTAACCGCCCCAGATGCCGTTGATCTCGGCGGTGGGTCGGGCTCCGACCCGCTCCAGCGTTGTCCAACCGGCCTCGCCCGCGGCCGTCCGGGAAGCGCCGGGTCCGCTGATCCAGGCCTGTTCGTCGAACGGGAGCGCCGCGGTCGCTGCTCGTTCCGCCGCTGTCGGCTCGACGACGTCGTCGTAGAAGTGCGGTACCGCGATGTGCCTGTTCTCGTCGTGGAGCGCAGCGAGAATCCGGGCCAGTTCGGCGATCGGGTTCGGCACCGCACCGCCGAACGACCCGGAGTGCAGGTCGATATCTGGTCCGTGGACATGGATCTCACCGGCCACCAGGCCGCGCATGCCGATACAGACGGACGGCGTGGCGGGGGTGAAGATGCCGGTGTCGGACACCACGATCAGATCTGCGGTGAGCTGGTCCCGGTAGGCGGTCAGCAGTTCCGTGATGTGTGGAGAGCCTGACTCCTCCTCGCCCTCGACCAGCAGAGTGAGGTCGACGGCCGGCGACGTCCGCCCGGTGGCAATCAGGTGCGACGCGAGACCGAGCAGATGTATGGCGACGTTGCCCTTGTCGTCGCTCGCCCCGCGGCCGTACAGCACCCCGTCGATGATCTGCGGCTCGAACGGCGGATGCAGCCCACCGCTCGACACCGTCGGCGGGCTGGACGTCGTGGTGGCCATAGACCACCACGCGCACCGCATCGGGATCACCCGATGGCCAGTGGGCCAGCACCGCCGGTTGCCAAGAGCCGTTCATCGAGGACCTGAACCTCGGGAAAGCCCATGTGCCGCAATTGCTCGGCCAGGAACTGAGCGCTGCGCAGCACGTCGGTACGGTGGGCAGGATCAGCGCTCACGGACGGGATCCGAACCCAATCCTGCAGGGTTTGCAGCCAGTGGTTCGCGCCAACCAGCACGGCGTCGCGTTCGGGATTCGTGGTCATCTGTGCGGTCATGAAGGACAAGATATGCCGCCCGGGTCAGTGAGTCGCCGTGACCTTGTTCAGCCCGGCCGGACTGTCGGGATCCAGGCCGAGAGCCAGCGTCGTCTCGATCGCAAGTTGCTGTCCTCTGATCACCAGCGGAATCACGGCCAGCGCCTCCCCGACCGTCTGCGGAACCGGTAGACCGACCGCTCCCGGGACGCCCGCCCAGACCTTTGCCGATCCGACCCCGATCACGGGAGAACCGAGAGCTGCTGCGGCCTCGGCTGTCCGGGCGACATCGTCGAGCACGGGACCAGTTGCGCCGTACGCCACCACGGCCACCTGATCGGAGGCAACCGTGAGTGGGCCGTGCAGGAAATCGGCGCTGGAATATCCCTCGTGAACCCGGCGGCTGGTTTCCTTGGACTTCAGCGCACCCTCGAGGGCGGCGGCATAGGTCACCCCGCGGGCCAGGTGGATCGCGGACAACCGCGGCCGCAGAATCGCCACGGCCGCTTCCAGATCTGCCGTCCCGTCAAGGGTTTCCGATGCCGCGTCCGCCAGTGCCGCCCAGGCCTCGTCGCCGCCGGTGTATTCGGAGATCTCGCCGACGGCCTCGGCGAGCAGGGTCACCAGCGCCAGCTGACCCGTCACCGTCTTGGTGGCCGGGACGGCGAGCTCCCGCGACGTACCGACCGCCAGCGTCACCGTGGCAGCCTCCGCCAACGGCGAGTTCCCATCGTTGGTGACGGCCACGACCATCGCCCCACCGTCGGCCAGATTGCCCGGCCACATCGACGATCTCGGGTGTCTTCCCGGACTGCGAAAGGGCGACCACCATGAAGTCCCTGGTATCGGGATAGCGATGGTAGCGGGTCAGGATGCTCGGCGCGATGAGGCTGACCGGCAGCCCGGTGGCCAACTCGAGCAGGTACCGCGCATGTACTGCGACGTTGTCGCTGGAACCCCTGGCGATCAGTGAGATGCCGCGCAGGCGCTCCGGTAGGCGACCCCGAACCAGCGCCTGCAGAGCGGACCGACGTTCCACGATGCTCGCCAGGACGGCCGGTTGCTCGGCCATCTCGGACCGTACCTGTGACCCCGGCATGCAGTCCTCCCCACCCAGAGATGTTCGCTACTGCTCATAAGCTAGCAGTAACGAGCAGTCGTGAACACACCCGAAGGCGGAAGACGTTGATCGCTACAGGTCGAAACCCAATTTCCGCAACTGCCGGGGGTCGCGTTGCCAGTCCTTGGCCACGGCGACGTGCAGGTTCAGGTAGACCCGGGTACCGAGCAGCTGCTCGATCTCCAGCCGCGCCCGCCTTCCGACCGAACTGAGCCGAGACCCCTTGTGGCCCAACACGATCGCCTTCTGGGAATCACGTTCCACGAAGATCGTCACGTAGATGTCGGTCAGCTCCGCGCGCCCCTCGCGAGGACCCATCTCGGTGACGAGGGCGGCCAGCGAATGCGGCAACTCGTCCCGCACCCCGTCCAAGGAAGCCTCCCTGACGAGTTCGGAAATGCGAGTCTCGATCGGCTCGTCGGTCAGCTCCGCATCCGGATACAACCGCGGACTGAGCGGCAGCTGCGCGATGAGCAGATCGGTCAGTAGCGACACCTGACTGTCGGCGACGGCGGAAACCGGGACCACCTCGACGAAGTCGCGCAACTGCGACAGGGCGAGCAGCTGCTCGGCGATCTGCTGGGGACCGGCCTTGTCGGTCTTGGTGACGATGCCGATGACCGGCGTCTTCGGTGCCTGCTCACTGATCTCGGCGGCGATCCGGCGGTCACCCGGCCCGACCTTCTCGTCAGCCGGCACGCAGAAGCCGACCACGTCGACGTCGCTCCAGACGCTGCGCACCAGATCATCGAGCCGCTCGCCCAGCAGCGTCCGCGGCTTGTGCATGCCGGGGGTGTCGACGATCACCAGCTGTGAGTCGGTGCGGGTGACGATGCCCCTGATGGCGCGCCGTGTGGTCTGCGGCTTGTCCGAGGTGATCGCGATCTTGCTGCCGACGACGGCATTGAGCAGCGTGGACTTTCCCGCGTTGGGCCGGCCGACGAAGCAGGCAAACCCCGACCGGTGCACGGTCGGATCGGCTCCCGGTGTTCCGCCCATGACCTGTCCGGAACTCACAGCGTTACCTGTCGGAGGACGACGCCGGCCGCGTCGGTCGTCACCAGCAGTGCCGCGCCGAGATCCGTCGCCGCCGCCAACGAGGCGTCGTCGACATCGGAGCCGCCGACCACCACCACCGCCTCGAGCCCATCGGCTCCGGAGGCGACAGCGATCGCCACGGCGGCCTGGAGCGCGGTCAGCTGCAGCGAAGGCAACGCCACGGTCGCGGCAGCGTAGGTGCGTCCGTCCGCGTCACGGACAGCAGCACCCTGGATGGCGCCGGCCCTGCCTCGCGCGCCTCTGGCCAGGGTCACGAGTTTGGCGTCCTCTGCGGACAGCGACTGCACGTCGCCGGCGTTCATCGCTCGACCCGCTGCTTCTTTTCGACCTTGTCCAGCTTGTCGGCCTTTTCCACTCGCTCGGCCTTGTCCACCCGGTCGGCCTTTTCTCGTTCCGGCCGGTCGGCCCGGTCGCGTTCTGGCTTCCGGGCCGGCTCCGGATTTGCGCTCTGGCCGTCGACGTCCACTTCCGGCTCGTCCTCGCGGACCCCGGCGGACTCCCGGGCGCGTTCCGCCAGCTCCTCCTCGGTGAGCCTGCGCACCAGTAGGGTCTGCACCCGGGGGCGGCCACGCCGATCAACCCCGGCCTCACCCACGAGGACCAGTCCGTTCACCACCGCCTCGGCGCCGGGAAGGGCCACCCGGCCCAGCAACTGGGCCAGCAGGCCACCGACCGTCTCGACGTCCTCGGACGGCAACTCGACGTCGAAGACTTCACCGAGATCTTCGACCGGCAGCTTGGCGGAGACGCGGACCAGCCCGCCCTCGAGACGCTGCACCGGATCGGGCGACTCGACGTCGTACTCGTCGTCGATCTCACCGACGATCTCCTCGATGATGTCCTCGATCGTGACGATGCCGGCGGTACCGCCGTACTCGTCGACCACGATGGCAAAGTGTGAACGGTTCCGCTGCATGTCGCGCAGCAGCACGTCGACGTTCTTGGACTCGGGCACGAAGACCGGCGCGCGCATCACCTCGGCGAGCATCGGCCCGCGCTCGTCGGGTTCCATCGCCAGCGTGCGGGCGATGAGGTCCTTGATGTAGATCACCCCCAGCACGTCGTCGACGTCGTCGCCGATCACCGGTATCCGGGACAGCCCGGACGCGGTGGCCAGGTGCATCGCCTGCCGCAGTGACTTGGTCTCCTCGATCCAGACCACCTCCGTGCGCGGCACCATCACCTCGCGGACGATGGTGTCGCCGAGAGCGAAAACGCTCTGCAGCATCTCCCGCTCCGTCTCCTCGACGACCCCGCGATCGCCGGCCAGATCGACCAGCTCGCGCAGTTCTATGTCGGAGGAGAACGGGCCCTCGCGGAAGCCGCGGCCCGGCGTGATGGCGTTGCCGATCAGGATCAGCAGGGAGGCAACCGGGGAGAGCACCCGCCCGATGGCCCTGGTCGGGGCGGCCGCGGCCAGACCGACCGAATACGGATGCTGTCGCCCGATGGTCCTGGGCAGCACGCCGATCGCGACGTAGGACAGCAGCAGCATGACCAGCACGATCATCGCGCCGACCCAGATGTGGAAACCCCAGGTGCTCAGGGCCACCGCCGATACCAGCACCGTGGCCGTCAGTTCGGCCCCGACCCGCAGCAGCAGCAGGAGATTGGTGTAGCGGGGCTTGTCGCCGACGATGGCGAACAGGGAACGCGCACCGCGGCGAGCCTCGCGCTGCATCTCCTCGACCCGGGCGGCCGAAACCATGGTGATCGCGGCATCGGCGGCGGCGAGCAGCCCGGCGATGGGAATCAGGGCGGCGGCCAGGATCAGCAGGACGACGTCCAGGGCGTCCATCAGTTCAGCCCGCCGCCGAACCGGAGCCGGCCGGCTGGTCCGGTGCCACCGGATCGGTACCGACGACGACGTCAAGCACCGCGGAGTCGACCGCGGCCAACCGGGCACGGTAGGCCTGGCGCTCCCGTTCCTCCCGCCAGTCGTCGAGCAATTCGTTCTGCAACGTGAACATCTTGCGCTCGTCGGCCGGCTCGGCGTGGTCGAAGCCGAGCAGGTGCAGGATTCCGTGCACCGTCAGCAGGTGCAGCTCGTCGTCCAGCGAATGGCCGGCCTGGACCGCCTGTTCGGTCGCGACGGCGGGGCAGAGCACCACGTCACCGAGCAGTGCCGGGCCGGGGCCCATCTCGTCCGGTCGACGGGCGGTGTCGAGCTCGTCCATCGGGAAGCTCATCACGTCCGTCGGCCCGGCTCGTCCATCCACTTGACGTGCAGCTCGGTCATCGCCTCGACATCCATCAGCAGGATGGACAACTCGGCCAATGGATTGATCTTCATCCGGTTCAAAGCGAAGCGCGAGACCGACACGAGCGCCAACTCGTCGACCCCAACCCCTGACTCATTGGCGACCTCGACTGTCACGCCGGATCCAGCCAGTTCGCCCCGGCGCTCATCGCGCGGTTCCGCGGCGAGAGTTGTGGCCAAGCCTTCGGTCCTGATGATCGGGAGCCGGCTCGGTGTTGAGCACGTCCCAACGTGCGTAGGCGTCGACGATGTCACCGACCAGCCGGTGACGAACCACGTCCGCGGACGTGAGCAGCGAGAACGACACGTCCTCGACGTCGACCAGGATGTCCCGCACCACGCGCAGCCCCGACGGTTGACCGCCCGGCAGGTCGATCTGGGTGACGTCGCCGGTGACCACCATCTTCGAGCCGAAACCCAGCCGGGTCAGGAACATCTTCATCTGCTCGGCGGTGGTGTTCTGGGCCTCGTCCAGGATGATGTACGCGTCGTTCAGCGTGCGACCACGCATGTAGGCCAGCGGGGCCACCTCGATGGTGCCGGCGGCCATCAGCCGCGGGATCGACTCGGGATCGAGCATGTCGTGCAGGGCGTCGTACAACGGCCGCAGGTACGGGTCGATCTTGTCCGACAAGGTGCCGGGCAGGTAGCCGAGGCGCTCGCCCGCCTCTACCGCCGGCCTGGTCAGGATGATCCGGCTGACCTGCTTGGCCTGCAGCGACTGCACTGCCTTCGCCATCGCGAGGTAGGTCTTGCCGGTGCCCGCCGGTCCGATGCCGAAGGTGATCGTGTTGTTGTCGATGGCGTCGACGTAGCGCTTCTGGTTGAGCGTCTTCGGCCTGATCACCCGACCGCGGCGGGAGATGATGTTCAGTCCGAGCACCTGCGCCGGCGACTCCTGCGCGTCGCCGGAGGACGCCGCATCGGTCAGCATGCCGATGGTGCGGCGCACGGCGTCGGGAGTGATGACCGAGCCGGACTCCTGCAGCGTCAGCAACTCCCTGATCACGCGCTCGGCAAAAGCGACGTCGCTGTCCGGCCCCCGCAGGGTGATCCGGTTGCCGCGCACGTGGATGTCGGCGGCCAGGTGTTCTTCCAGAAGTCGCAGCAGCAGGTCGCGCGATCCGAGCAGGCCGACCATGGCCTTTTCGTCGGCCACGACCAGCGTGAATTCGGCCGGCGCCGTAGCACCACCGCGGGTGTTTCTGCTCGACTCGGATTGCGGGTCGGGTGTCGCCTGCGCGGCCACGGGATATTCCGGCACTAGGAGTGCTGCCTACCTTTCGCTGTCATGGTCAGAACCAGTGCTGAGAGCTCTCCGGTGCACGTCTTCGACGGTCGGATGCGTGCCCTCACCACACGATTCTATCGCCGGGTGGCCAAAGGTGGTTGCGCTTCGCCGGCGAAATCCGCTCAGGCCATCGTGAGACGCAGCTCTTTTCCGGCCAGCAGGTGCAGGTGGGCGTGGAAGACCGTCTGGCCGGCATCTGGACCGGTGTTGAAGATCAGCCGGTAGCCCGACTCCGCGCTGCCCTCCGCTGCGGCAATCTGTCCGGCCGCGTTGACGAGCGATCCGACGAGCGCCGGGTCCGCGGCCGCCGCCTCCGCGATCGTGGCGAAATGCGCCCGCGGGATCACCAGGACGTGCACCGGCGCCTGCGGGTTGATGTCCCGGAAGGCCACCACCTGCGCGTCGGAATACACGATGGTCGCAGGTATCTCACCGTCGGCGATCTTGCAGAACAGGCAGTCCGTCATGTTGCCGACGTTACCGTCAGACCATCTGCAGCAGGGCGTCACGGCAGGTGGCCCAGGCGTGGTGGTCGACGTCGACGAGTTCCATGTGGCCCACACCGGGCAGCGTCTCCAACCGCACCGGGTCACCGGCCAGGACGGCGGCGTCGACGTAGCGCTGGGATTGTGACAACGGAACGACGTCGTCGGCGTCGCCGTGCACGCAGACGATTCTGGCCCCGTCGCCGACGTGAGCCAGTGGCGACGCGTGGTGGTAGCGCTGCGGAACCGAACCAGCGGCTCCCTGCATCAGGTCGTCGACCGCTCCGTCGCCGAGGTGCTCGCGGGAGGCGCCGACGAGGTCGAGCAGCCCGGCCTGGGAGACCGCTCCCAGCAGCGGCTGGAAGTGCGTCGCGGGCGTCACGGATCCGGCTGTCCCCGAGCGCAGCGATCGACGGTGAGCCAGCCAGGTGGCCAGCTGGCCGCCGGCCGAATGTCCAACGGCGGCAACACGATCCAGCAGCAGCCGTCCACCGGCCACGTGCTGTCCCGCGGTCGCGAGGTGGTCCACGGCACGGGCCACGTCAGCCAGGGTGGTGGGCCAGCCGCCACCGCCGCCGACCCGGCGATACTCGACGGCCGCCGCCGCTACGCCGTACTTGACGAGGTCGGCGGCCAGCGGCTCGGCCAGGTCGACGCCGTACGTGTTGCGCCAGAATCCGCCGTGCAGGATGACGACGACAGGCAGGTGCTCACCCGTCGGGAGGTGCAGGCGGACGAACTGGCTCGGGTGGCCGCCGTAGCTGTATTGCTCAACCGTGGTCATCGACAAGTCACCTGCGTCACGATCCGGCCTGCCCGACCGGTTCGCCGTCCCAGCGATGGGTCAGGACGCCGAGCGCGCCGAGCGCGACCGCAGCGGCGGTCGAGGTGCGCAGTACCTCGCGACCCAACCGCACCACCTGCGCACCCGCCCGCAGGAAGGCGGCGAGTTCGTCCGGTGAGATGCCGCCCTCGGGACCGACCACCAGAACGACGTCGCCGGCCGCCGGCAACGTGGCCTCCGTGATGGCGATCGCACCGGCCTCGTGCAGGACCAGGGTGGCCGTCGACGACCGGATCAGGTCGGCGACGGCATCCGTGGAGGCCAGCCGCGCCACCGGCGGAACCGTCGCCCGCCGGGACTGTTTGGCCGCCTCGCGGGCGACGCTCTGCCAGCGGGCGGTGCCCTTGACCGACTTCTCGTCCGGCCAACGCGCGACGCAGCGCGAGGCGGCCCAGGGCACCAGCGCATCGACGCCGGCCTCGGTGGCCAGTTCGACCGCCAGTTCGCTCCGCTCGCCCTTGGGCAGCGCCTGCACCAGCGTCACATGGACGGCCGGTTCGGGCGTCTGCACGGCAGCGTCGACCAGCAGCTCGACACTGCCACGGCCCACCGCGGTCACGGTGGCTGCCGCGATCCGGCCGGAGCCGTCGCTGAGCGCCAGCCGTTCCCCGACGCGGACGCGCCGGACGACGGAGGCGTGCCGTCCCTCGGTACCGGCCAGGGTGAAGGGACCGGCAGCAGGCATGGAGTCGACCAGGAAGAACGGAGCACCAGCCAGTCCTGCGCCGCTCACCTGCCGACGAACGAGTCGCGGATACGGGAGAAGAGCCCACCGTGGCCACGGGTGGCCAGCTCCGGCTGTTCCTCTCCGCGCAGGGTGGCCAACTCGCGCAGTAGTTCGGCCTGGCGACCCTCCACCCTGGTCGGGGTGACGACCTCCAGATGCACGTGCAGATTGCCGGAGCCGGATCCGCGCAGCCTGGGCATGCCTTGACCGCGAAGCGTGATCACGGTGCCGGACTGGGTCCCCGCCTGGATGTCCAGGTCCTCGACGGATTGCAGGGTCTGCAGGGCCATCGAGGTACCGAGCGAAGCCGCTGTCATCGGCAGATGAACGGTGCAGTGCAGGTCGATGCCGTCCCGGGTGAACTTCTCGTGCTGCAATTCGTGCACCTCGACGTACAGGTCGCCCGGCGCTCCGCCACCAGGACCGACCTCGCCCTGACCGGACAGCCGAACCCTGATGCCGTCGCCGACTCCAGCCGGGATGTTGGCCCGCACGTTGCGACGGGTGCGGACCCGCCCGTCACCGTTGCACTGGAGGCACGGCTCGGGGATGACCTCGCCGAATCCGCGGCACACCGGACAGGGACGCGAGGTGATGACCTGACCCAGGAGTGACCGCTGAACCTGCTGGATCTCGCCGGCACCCTTGCAGGTGTCGCAGGTTTCCGGGTGGGTGCCGGCAGCGCAGCCGGTGCCGTGGCATATCGAACACAGCGTCGCGGTGTCGACGGCCAGGTCCTTGGCCACCCCGGTCGCGCATTCCTCGAGAGTGAGCTCCACCGGGATCAGCGCGTCGTCACCCTGCCGGACCCGGGACCGCGGACCGCGGGAACGCTGACCGCCACCGCCGAAGAAGGCGTCCATGATGTCGCCGAGGCCGACGCCGGCGCCCCCGAACGGATCACCCATCCCACCGCCGGCGCCGCCGCCGCTCGGTGACAACGGGTCCCCGCCCAGGTCGACGACCTGGCGCTTCGCCGGGTCCGAGAGCACCTCGTACACCGCGGTGACCTCTTTGAACTTGTGCTGCGCCGCGGGGTCGGGGTTGACGTCGGGGTGCAGTTCGCGGGCCAGCTTCCGGTAGGCGCGCTTGATCTCGTCGGCCGACGCGTTCTTGGACACGCCGAGCAGGCCGTAATAGTCCCGTGCCACCTGGTGAGCTCCTGATTCCTGTTCCTGTTTGCAGTGACAGCGTGACTTTCCCAAGACCACGTGTCCGATGACCGTCCCGTCCGATGCCGGACGCCTCCGCTACTACCGACCGCCCACTATCTCGCCTACATATCTGGCCACCGCGCGGACGGCAGCCATCGTCCCCGGATAGTCCATCCGGGTGGGACCGACGACCGCAAGTCCGCCCATCAGCAGGTCACCGCTGCCGTAGCCGGCCGACACCAACGCCGACGTCGAGAGATTGGCGTCGTCGTTCTCCTGACCGATGGACACCATGACGGCGTCCGGCGACTGCAGCACCGCGAGCAGCTTCAGCAGCGTGACCTGTTCGTCCAGCGCCTCCAGCACTCCATGGAGGCTGCCCGGCTGATCGGCCCAGGCGCCGGTGGCATGTGAGGTGCCGGAGAGCACCAATCGGCCCTCCGGATGCTCCACCAGCGCGTCCAGCAGTACGGAAACGGCGGCGCTGACCGTCGCCTGCGACACGGGCTCGGTCGAGCTCGGTCAGGTTCCGCAGACCCTCGGCCGCATCGGAGAACCGGCGACCCGTGACATGGCCCGCGAGCAGCGAGCGCAGGGCGATGACCATGTCGTCGGTGATCGTCTCGTCGACCTCGACGAGCCGCTGCTCGACGCGACCTGTATCGGTGATGACCACGAGCAGCAGGCGGGTGGCCGCCAGCGGCACAACCTCGACGTGCCGGACCACGGACCTGGTGAGGTTGGGGTATTGCACGACGGCGACCTGTCTGGTCAGCTGGGCCAGCAGCCGGACGGATCTGCGCAGCACGTCGTCGAGATCGACACCGGCCTCAAGAAACGTCTGGATGGCCCGCCGCTCGCCCACCGAGAGGGGTTTCACCTGGGAGAGCCGGTCGACGAAGAGCCGATAGCCCTTGTCCGTCGGGATCCGGCCGGCTGACGTGTGCGGTTGCGCGATGTAGCCTTCGTCCTCGAGAACGGCCATGTCGCTGCGGATGGTGGCCGGCGACACGCGCAACTGGTGCCGGTCGACCAGGGCCTTGGAACCGACAGGTTCGTGGGTGGCGACATAGTCGGCGACGATGGCGCGTAGCACCTCGAATCGCCTGTCCTCGGCTGACATCCGGTCACCTCCAGCTGGTCGCAGTAGTTGTGATCACTCCAATCCTGGAACGACCACATCGTCGGCCGCCGCTTTCGGGCCGACATTCGGACGCGTTGCAACCCCGACACGAGTACAGGGATGTCAGCGCGACGACTGGCACTCTCCAGTGCCGTCTGCCAAGTGTAAGCGCCTGATCGGCCTGGCTGTGGGGCACGGACCGTTACCCTGGGTACGTTGTCTGCCCACGGAGGACCCGCGATGATCTTCAAGGATGTACGCGACGGCCGTCCGTACCCGGATCACGGTTTCTCGATGCGTGACTGGGCCAGGATCCCGCCACGGCAGATCCGGCTGGACGAGTTGGTGACGACCAAGCGCGAGCTCCGGCTGGACACCCTGCTCGACGAGGACTCGACGTTTTACGGTGACCTGTTCCCACACGCCGTCTACTGGTCGGGCGAGGTCTTCCTCGAGGACGGTCTGCACCGGGCGTTGCGGGCCGCGTTGCAGCAGCGCACCGTGATCCACGTCCGGGTGCTCAATCTGGACGACTTGCGAGGCACCTCGGTGGGCGCCAAACCCGACCTCCACTGAGTTCGGCAGCGCGCACCTCGCGCGCACCGACGCACCGTGTCGCGATCCTCGCGTGATTTCGGCCGTTTTGGCGCGAGGATCGCGACGCGGTGCGCAATTTAGTCGAGCAGCCTGATCGCGATCCCGTCGGCCAGCAGTCGGCCGCGGCGGGTCAGTACCGCCTCGGCCGCGTCGAACGGGCCGGTTCGAGCAGCCCCTCGGTCACCGACTCGGCTGCCTCCGCGCGGCCCGACGGGTTGAGCAGATCCAGCGGGAGTCCTTCCGCCAGGCGCAGGCGCAACAGGATGTCCTCCGTCCGTCGAGCGTCATCGTCCAGCACCTCCCTGGCGTGCCCTGGTGAGCGGCCCTCGGTCAGTGCCGTCGCGTACGCGTGGGGATGTTTGACGTTCCACCAGCGCACCCCGCCGACGTGCGAGTGCGCGCCCGGGCCGATCCCCCACCAGTCCCCGCCCCGCCAGTAGGCCAGGTTGTGGCGGCACCGAGCGTCCGCGTCGGCCGCCCAGTTCGAGACTTCGTACCAGCGCAGGCCCGCCGCGGACAGCATCTCGTCGGCGATCACATACCGGTCGGCCAGCACATCGTCGGAAGGCATCGGGAGTCTGCCGGTCCGGACTGCGCGGGCCATCCTGGTGCCCGGCTCGACGATGAGCGAATAGGCCGAGACATGGTCGACGCCGACTCCGATCGCCGCCTGCAGCGAATCCGCGAACTGCCGGTCTGTCTCGCCCGGCGTGCCGTAGATGAGGTCGAGATTCACGTGCTCGAACCCGGCCTGCCTGGCCCAACCGACCACCTGCAGCGGTCGCCCCGGGGTGTGCGTCCGTTCCAGCACGCGCAGGACACCGGGGTCGGTGGACTGCATGCCCAGCGACAGGCGGGTGTACCCGGCGGTCCGCAGACCGGCCAGCAACGCTTCGTCGGTGGATTCCGGGTTGGCTTCCGTGGTCACCTCGGCGTCCGGGTGCAGGCCGAGCGTGTCGGCGATCCGGGTCAGTAGCGCGCCGAGTTTCGCGGCGCCCATCAGGGAGGGAGTCCCACCGCCGACGAATACGGTGCTCACCGGTCGCCGATCTCCATGGCGGCGCAACACTCTGGCGGCCAGCTCGATCTCGGCGGCCGCCGCCGCGAACCAGGAATCGGGTGACGCGGACGTGCCCAGCTCGCCCGCTGTGTAGGTGTTGAAGTCGCAGTAACCGCACCTGGTCGCGCAGAACGGCACGTGCAGGTAGATGGACAGCGTCCGATCGGCGGATCCGGAGTACGCCTGGTCCGGCAGCGAGCCGTCGGCGGGAACGGGATCGCCCTCGGGCAGAGTGGAGGGCACGACCACCATCCTGCCCGACGCGAGGAGGCCCGACGTGACGAAGCCGGACGTGACCGGACCCGATGCCGCGAAGCTGGTGCGTACCGCCGAGGCGGCCGGCGTGTTCACCATCACGCTGGATTCACCGGCGAACCGGAACGCGTTGTCGGCGCTCCTGCGCTCGCAGCTGCTGGCCGCATTCGACTCAGCCATCGAGAGCGCTACCGCGCGGGTGGTCGTCCTCACCCACACCGGCCCGACCTTCTGCTCCGGCATGGACCTCAAGGAGAATGCAGCTGCTGCACCAGGTTCCGAAGGGATCCGGCAAGTCCCGCGGATATTGCAGCTGATCACCCATTGCCCGAAGCCGGTGGTGGCGAGCGTCGGTGGCGCGGCTCGCGCGGGCGGACTGGGCTTGCTGGCGGCCTGCGACATCGTCGTTGCAGCCGCCACGGCGCAGTTCGCCTTCTCCGAGGTCCGCATCGGGCTCATACCGGCCGTGATATCGGTGCCGGTCCTGCGCCGGGCGGCGCCCACCGCGGTCCGCGAACTGATGCTCACCGGCGCGGTTTTCGACGCGGCAACCGCCCTGCGGATCGGGTTGGTCAACTCCGTCGCCGAGCCCCACATGCTGGACGAGCAGGTGGCGGGCTACGCCAGTCAGCTGCTGCTGGCCGGTCCGGGGGCGCTGGCCGGGACCAAGATGATGCTGCTCACCGGGCACGACGACTCGGACCAGAGGTACGAGTCGCTACTCGCGCAGTCGGCCCGGCAGTTCTCCTCGGCGGAGGGCCAGGAGGGCGGACGTGCCTTTCTGGAGCGGCGACCGCCGAGCTGGGTGGAACCCGGGTAGGTCAGCGCCAGATGGAAAAGGCAAGTGCGACGACGAGCATCGCGAGCAGCGCGATCGTCATCCAGCGGCGGCTGATCGCCGGCAGCGGCCGGCTCATTTCCCGACCCCGTGGTTGCCGGCCGGGTTGGAGGCTGTTGCGTGATCATGGCGGGCAATGGCAGCGGTTGCGGCCAACCGCATCTCGCGCCGCGTGTGCGGCCACAGAATCTTCTCCACGATCCGGTCGATGAGCGCCGCAAGCGCCCAGGCCAGCGGCAGCAGCACGGCGAGGAGCACCGGGACCTGGATCCAGAAGGACCGCCCGACAATCCACGCCTCGACGGCGTCGACCCCATCGAGCACGTCCCGCCAGCTCATCTCTGCCACCCTAGGTCGTTCACCGTACGAGCCGTGGGCTCACGCTGTCGTCCGCGACACCACGTCGAATTCGAGCAACGCCGCCCCGGTGGCCACCGGCGGGCGGGTCCCTGATGTCGTCCCGGCATGCGCGGCCTCCGAGCGGGTGGCCGACCACTGCTGGAAAGCTTCCTCGGACTCCCAACGGGTGTAGACGAAGTAGCGCTTCTCTCCGGCGGTCGGTCGCAACAGGCAGAACTCCTCGAAACCGGGCGAACCCTCCACCGCACCGAGCCGGGCGGCGAACCGCTTCTCCAACTCGGGGCCGGCGCCCTCGGGAATCTCGATGGCATTGATCTTCACGACTGACATGGCGCCAGCCTATGCGGGACGCACGGTGCAGACATGATGGCTCGACGGGGCTACAGATCAGCAATCGCGGCGAGCGGTGGCGTTCGGGCGGCCCTGATCCCTGGCCATAGTGCGGCCAGCACACCGACCACCGCCGAGATGACGAGAAATATCACGGCCTGGGCCCACGGCACGCTCACCTGCGCTATGCCGCTGTTGCGCAGCGTGTGTACGAACAGACTGCCGAACACCAGGCCGAGGGCGACACCGACCGATGCACCGAACAGGGCGATCAGCGCTGATTCGAGGTAGATCGTGCGCCGGACCTGAGACCGCTGCATGCCCATTGCTCGCAGCATGCCGATCTCCCGGCGGCGTTCCACCACCGACAGGGCCAGGGTGTTGATGATGCCCAGCACCGCGATCACGATGGCCAGCGCGAGGAGCCCGTACAGGATCCCGAGCAGGGCGTTGATCTGCTTCGCCGCAGTGCCCTTGAACTGGTCGCGGTCGAGCACCTGGACCACCAGCAGGCTGGCGGTGGCATTCTCCAGGTCGGTGCGCAGCACCGTCAGGTCGGCGTCCGGAACGGCCCTGATCAGCACGACGTCGTTGCTGCGCAACGCATCCGGCACCAGCTCGAGATACGCAGACGCACCGACGACCCAGTTGCCGAACAGCGGGTTGTCACGATAGATCCCGGTGACCGTCTGTTGCACCTTCCGCCCGTCGACCGAGGTAAGGGTGGCGGTCGATCCGACCTGCCAGTGATTGTTCGCGGCCGATGTCGCCGAGGCCAGCATGCCATCGCTCAGGTTCACCGATCCGGCATCGAGATCGATCTTCGCCACCTGGGCGAAGTCACCCTCCACCCCGGTGCCGACTTCCTGATTGGTACCGATCGTCACCGGAACCGGATGCAGCGCAACCACATCAGCCACCCCGGACACCCCTCGTCGCGGCCGCGGTGGTTGCTATCGGCGCACCGATCGAGTCGGGTCCGATGAGCATGTAGTCGGCGGTCACGCCGTTGTCGACGAGCGCGTTGACGCTCGACTTCGCCGACGAGCCGACCACCGCGATCGCGCTGACCAGGAGCAACCCGAGGGTGAGCGCGAACGCGGTCGCAGCGGTCCGCCGAGGGTTGCGGACGGCGTTGGTCCGGGCCAGCCGGCCGACCGGGCCGAACGGCTTGCCGACAAGGCGGCCGATCGCGCCGACGACCGGACGCGACAGCGACGCCCCACCGAGCAGCACGGCGAAGATCGCGGCGACCACGCCGATCCCGACCAGCGCCGCCGATCCGCCCCCGCCCTGGCCCGATCGCGCCGACGACCAGGACGGCAACGCTGAGCACGGCGAGAACGGCAGCGACCACGGTGCGCCGACGGAGCGACGTGCCGACCGACGCGAATTCCTGCCGCATCGCCTCCACCGGCGGCGTTCTCGGCGGCCCGCCGGGCCGGGCGATAGGCGCTGAAGAGTGGTGACCACGATGCCGACGACAAGGGCGACGACGACGGTCAGCGGCCGACAACTGCAGCGGGCCGGAAGGGCAGGCCGACGTTGAGGGCGTTGAGCAGCGCGCGCAGCCCGTAGGCAAGGCCGACGCCGGCGACGATGCCGATGACGCTGCCGACCAGGCCGACCAGGAGCGCCTCCAGCAGCACCGAGCGGTTCACCTGCCGCGCGGCTGGCCCCGATGGCCCGCAGCAGCGCCAGTTCGCGCAGCCGCTGCGCGAGGATCATCGAGAAGGTGTTGTAGATGATGAACGTACCGACCAGCAGCGCGATCGCGCCGAAGGCGAGCAGGAAGTAGTTGATGAACTTCAGCGCCGTGTCCAGCAGGCCAGCGTGTCGGCCCTGACCTGGTCGCCGGTCTTGTACGGTGTAGTCGGCGCCGAGAGCGGCCGTGATCCCGTCGCGCAGCTTCTCCGGGCTCACACCGACGGCCGCAACGTTGACGGCCGGGACGTGCTTGCCGTCGGTGAACAGCGGCATCGCCTGATCGGGCGAACAGTACGCACCGACGTATCCGCCGGAGTCCGCGCTGGTCGCGTAGACGCCGGCCGACGGTCACCTCGACCGTGCCCTGGGTCGGGACGAGCACCTTGGTGTGGTCACCGAGCTTCAGCCCACTGAGCTTCATGGCGCCCTTGTTCAGCGCGATCTGTCCGGCGCTGCGGCGCGAGCCGGCGATGAACGACTACGGGATCCCCGAACTGATCGGGGCAGTAGCCGATGCCGACGCTCGGCGCGCCGCCGCTCTTGACCGCCTTGCCGTCGGCGCCGAGCAGCACGATCTGGCTCTGGATCTGCGGGTCGCACCGCGCCCCGCCCCGGGGACCGCCGAGATGGCGGCGACGTCGTCGAGCGGGACGCCGCTGCCGCGCTCGTCGGCGCCGGTGACCTGGACGTCGACGCCCTTGGCGACGTCGGCGAAGATGCCGTGGAAGGTGGCCGAGGGTGTCGGTGAAGACGAAGGAGCCGGTGACGAAGGCGGTGCCCGAGCACGACCGACAGGACGGTCAGCGCCAGCCGCACCTTGTGCGCGGCGAGGTTGCGCAGCGACACGCGCCGCATCGCTGCGGCGGGTGTGCGGGTTCCCTCCAGGGTGGCCGTCATACCGCCACGTCCTCGAGGTTCTTCATCCGGTCCAGGACCGAGTCGGCGGTGGGCGAACGCATCTCGTCGACGATCGCGGCCGTCGGCCAGGAACACCACCCGGTCGGCGTAGCTGGCCGCGCGCGGGTCGTGGGTGACGATGACGACGGTCTGGCCGAGCTTGGTCGACCGAGTCGCGCAGGATGCCGAGCACCTCGCCGGACGAGCGGGAGTCCAGGTTGCCGGTCGGCTCGTCGCCGAAGATGATCTCCGGCCGGCCGGCCAGCGCCCGGGCGCAGGCGACCCGCTGCTGCTGGCCGCCGGACAGCTCGGACGGCCGGTGGCGCGAGCCGGTCCCGCAGGCCGAGGGTGTCGATCACCGAGTCCAGCCACTCGCTGGTCGGGCTTGCGGCCGGCGATGTCCATCGGCAGCGTGATGTTCTCCAGCGCGGTCAGCGTCGGGACCAGGTTGAACGCCTGGAAGACGAAGCCGATCCGGTCGCGGCGCAGCTGGGTCATCTGTCTTGTCGGACAGGCCGGTCAGTTCGGTGTCGCCGATCTGCACCGACCCGGAGGTGGCGGTGTCCAGCCCGGCCAGGCAGTGCATCAGCGTGGACTTGCCCGAGCCGGACGGCCCCATGATCGCGGTGAACTCGCCGCGCCGCGAAGTCGACCGTGACGTCGTCGAGCGCCCGCACCGGGGTGTCGCCCGATGCCGTACGTCTTGCTCAGATGTCTGGCCATGGCGGCCGGAACCCTTGTCGCGGTCATGGATGGCTCCCCTGGTGAGTGTCGGACGCACATCTGCGACTCGTGTGGATTCAGCTTGCATCGTCACGGATCCCGAACCACCCGGGACAACCCCGAACCGCCCCTGGTTTCCGGACCGGACGTCCCCGGGACGGCATCCCGTGATCGGCGTCACCCTGGAGGTTCGGTGGAACGCGTCAAGCCCGACAGCGGGACGCCCAGGGCCACCCAGCAGGGACCCGATCAGCACGCGGTCGATGGTGGTGAAGAAGCGGACCACTCGCGGCGCCAGCAGCAGCAGACCGAGACCGACTGCGGCCAGCACCACCATTCGCGGGACCGTGTCGACGAAATAGTCCGGCCACCACTGCATTCCGCGATGCCGACTACCGTCCGATGCGCTCTGATACGGCAGGTATCTCTCCCAGAGACCAGTACGTGAGCCCGCCCAGCCCGGCCGCGTAGAAGGCAACCGCGAAGGCAAAGCTGAACGGGGCCAAGACGATCTTCAGGCAGTGGTAGCTCACCGCCCGCCAGCAGCCGGGATCGGTCAGTATCGCCGTCAGCACGCCGATCGGTCCGGGCCGCCGGCGTCGGATCGGACCTGGACCGGACACCGGCAGCCCCAGCAGGATCGCGGCCATCGTCCGCTGCAGATGCCCTCCGGCCCTGGCGATCAGCAGACCGAGGGCCAGCAACGGCAGGCCGACGTAGATGACGGCGAGGCCGACACCGACTGCGACGAACGTGATGGTCAGGACGAAGAAGACGATCGCAGGCACGAGATCAATGACTGCGTAGAGCAACTCGGCCCACGACGCGGCCGAGAAGACCCCGTTGCCCCGCCGGACCACCACCGGAGTCGGCGGCCCCGGCCACGGCCTGCCGGGATTCCGTTCCTCGAACCAGTCGGCCACCCAGGTGGCCGCGGTGGCGTCGTGCGTCGTCTGCGGGCTCATGCATCGATCGTGCCGCGCTGCATCGGCGGCAGAATGGGCCTGCCCACCCCATCGCCGGGGGTCTAGGCCCACTATCCCGACCACTTGTCGCCCGATGCTTGACCGAGCCGCGGAAGCGTATTTCTTTCCGGTGGGCGCGTCGGTGGAGAGCGCGGCGATGAAAGCCTCCTGCGGAACCTCGACCCGGCCCACCATCTTCATCCGCTTCTTGCCTTCCTTCTGCTTCTCCAGCAACTTTCGCTTGCGGGTGATGTCGCCGCCGTAACACTTGGCCAGCACGTCTTTGCGCATCGCCCTGATGGTCTCCCTCGCGATGACCCGAGATCCGACCGCGGCCTGGATCGGCACCTCGAACTGTTGACGGGGAATCAGCTCTCGCAGTTTCGCCGTCATGGTCACTCCGTACGCGTACGCCGCATCCCGGTGCACGATGGCCGAGAACGCGTCCACCGGTTCACCTTGCAGGAGGATGTCGACCTTCACCAGGTCGGACGGCTGCATCCCGATTTCCTCGTAGTCCAGCGAGGCATATCCGCGGGTGCGAGATTTGAGAGCGTCGAAGAAATCGAAGATGATCTCGGCCAACGGCATGGTGTACCGCAATTCGACCCGGGTTTCGGAAAGGTAGTCCATGCCGCCGAGAATGCCGCGTCGGGACTGGCACAGCTCCATGATGGAGCCGATGTATTCGCTCGGCGTGATGATCGAGCACTTGACGATCGGTTCCACCGTCTCGGCGATCTTGCCCTCGGGCCAGTCGCTGGGATTGGTGACGACGACGGTGGACTTGTCCTCCATCTTGACCTCGTAGACCACGTTGGGAGCGGTCGAGATCAAATCGAGGTTGAATTCCCGCTCCAGGCGGTCGCGGGTGATCTCCAGGTGCAACAACCCGAGATAACCGCAGCGGTAGCCGAACCCGAGGGCGGCGGACGATTCGGGCTCGTAGGTCAGTGCGGCATCGTTGAGCCGGAGTTTGTCCAGCGCGTCGCGCAGCAGCGGATAGTCGGACCCGTCCAGCGGATACAGCCCGGAATAGACCATCGGCCGCGGATCGCGGTAGCCGCCGAGCGGCTCGGTCGCGCCGCGCAGCGCGGAGGTGACTGTGTCGCCCACCTTGGACAACCGGACATCCTTCACCCCGGTGATCAGATAGCCGACCTCGCCGACGCCGAGCCCACGCGTCGGGATCGGCTCGGGCGAGATGATGCCGACCTCGAGCAGTTCGTGCGTCGCCCTCGTGGACATCATCTGGATGCGTTCGCGCGGGCTGATCTGCCCGTCGATCACCCGGATGTAGGTGATGACGCCGCGGTAGATGTCGTAGACCGAATCGAAGATCATCGCCCGGGCCGGGCCGTCCGCATTGCCGGTCGGGGCCGGCACCTGGGCCACCACCCGGTCCAGCAGCTCCTTGACCCCGGCGCCGGTCTTGCCGGAGACCCGCAGCACGTCGTCGGGCGAACCACCGAGGATGTGTGCGATCTCCTCGGCGTAGCGCTCCGGCTGGGCGGCCGGCAGGTCGATCTTGTTGAGGACCGGGATGACGGTGAGGTCGTTCTCCAGGGCCAGGTAGAGGTTGGCCAGCGTCTGGGCCTCGATGCCCTGCGCGGCGTCGACCAGCAACACCGCACCTTCGCAGGCCGCCAGCGGCGGGACACCTCGTAGGTGAAGTCGACGTGGCCAGGGGTGTCGATCAGGTGCAACACGTGCTCCTGCATCTTCGCCGTCGGCGTCCTGCACCGCCCAGGGCAGCCGGATGCTCTGCGACTTGATGGTGATGCCGCGCTCGCGCTCGATGTCCATCCGGTCCAGGTACTGGGCGCGCATCTGGCGTCCGTCGACCACCACCGGTCAGCTGCAGCATGCGGTCGGCCAGCGTGGACTTGCCGTGGTCGATGTGCGCGATGATGCTGAAGTTTCGGATCAACTCCGGCGGGGTGAACGTGGTGCGGTGTGCATGCGAAACCTGGGTCACAAGGGTCTTTCTGGGTCGGCCTGGAGCGGACTGCACCGGCGACGGCCGGTCGGACCGGCTCATTCTCCCACGATCGGCATGAGCCCCGGGGCGACACGACCTTGGGTCGGCTTCTCTGCTCGCGGACCGGTTCTCGCTGGACGTCCGAGATCGCCACCGACTCGATGCTGGCAGGATCCGCCGCCATGAGTTCTGAAGCTGGCCAGAGTCCTCCCGGGTCCGGTGGCGGGACACAGGAATCGAGCGAGCGATCCCAGGGCGTCTCGACCCTGGAATTGTTCTTCGACCTGGTATTCGTCTTCACGATCACGCAGGTGACCGCGGTCGTCGACGATCACCCCGGGCCCATCGCGGCGGCGCAGGCCGCACTGATCATGGTGGTGCTGTTCTGGATGTACGGCGGTTTCACCTGGCTCACCACGGCCGGTGGCGCCAACGGTGTCGGTCGTCGGCATCACCGTGCTCGCCGGAATGGCCGCCTTGTTCATCTGTTCGCTTGCCGTGCCGGAAGCATTCGGAACCGGCGGACTGTCTTCGGCATCGCCTACCTGGCCCTGATCCTGATTCATCTGGTCGGCTTCCGGCTGTTCGCCGACGAGCAGGGTCGCCGGGCCATCCTGCGGATCGCGCCGATCAACGTCACCGGGGATTGCTGATCTTGATCGCCGGGTTCACCGATTCGGGGTGGGACTGGGTGCTCTGGGGAGTGCCGGCCCTGATGTTCATGCTGACCCTCGCCGGTCAGGCCGGCGGGTGTCCAGCGGATTCACGATCCGCAGCGGGCACTTCGCCGAACGGCACGGTCTGATGATCCTCATCGTGCTCGGCGAGTCGTTGGTCAGCGTGGGCGTCGCCGCCTCCGGAGAACATCTCGGCGGCCGTCTGGTGATCGGGGCACTGTGCGGGTTCGCGGCGACGGCGGCCCTGTGGTGGGCCTACTTCGTCGGCGACGACGAGGCAGCGGCCGAGCACTTCGCCGAAACCGACGAGACGCGCCGCTCTGGGTGGGCCGCGCGCGGCTACGACCTGACGCACGTTCTGATGATCGCCGGCGTCATCGGGGTCGCGGCCGGGACCCGACTCGGACTGCCTGACCTGCTGGCTCCGGCCGGTCGGTCAGGTTCAGTACTGATGGCCGTCGGTGCTGCCCTCTACCTGCTGGGAACGGCGTGGTTCCGCAGCATCCTGGCATTTGCCCGGAGCGGGCCGAGGCTGGTCGGAGCGGCACTCGTGCTGCTGTCAGCGTTTGCCGGCCTCGGCTTGGGCACGGGGCAACAGCTCGCCACCATCGCAGTCGTTGTCGCGGTGACTCTCGCCCTTCAGCTCCTGATCGACCGTCCGTCGTCGCACGCACCGCCGACCGAGGGATGATTTCGGCCGGCAAAGTACTGAGGGTACTTTCGGCATCGGGTCGACCGGGCTGCCACCGACACGGCTGCACGACCAACAACACCCGACGAAGAAGACGGAGCGTGATGCACGTGCAGTTGGCGATTGTGAATGCCCATGTTGTGCCGATCGACAACGAGCCGTTCGACGGTTCCATCCTGATCAGCGACGGCCGGATCACCGCGCTCGGACCGGACACCACCCCTGGAGCCGACGCCACCGTCGTCGATGCCGACGGCCAGTGGGTCCTGCCCGGGTTCATCGACGCTCATACCCACCTCGGCGTGCACGAGGAGGGTGAGGGCTGGGCCGGCAGCGATTCCAACGAGACCACCGATCCGGTGACGGCGGGTGTCAGGGCGCTGGACGCGATCAATCCGGTCGAACTCGGTTTCGACGATGCCCTGTCCGGTGGGGTCACCACAGTGAATGTCAACCCCGGTTCGGCCAATCCGATCGGCGGGCTGACCGTAGCGATCCATACCTCACGGCCGCACCGTCGACGAAATGGTGCTGCGGTCACCCTCGGGGCTCAAATCCGCACTGGGCGAAAACCCCAAGCGTGTGTACGGCGATCGCAAGCAGAGCCCATCGACGAGGCTCGGCACGGCTGCGGTCATCCGCGGCGCCTTCGTCGAAGCGCAGAACTATCTCGCGAAACTGCACATGCCGAGCCCGACAAAGCCCCTCCGGCAAGAGACCTCAAGCTGGAGGCGATCGGATCCGTGCTGCGCGGAGACATTCCCTGGCGACAGCATTCCCATCGGGCCGACGACATCGCCACCGCGATCAGGATCGCCGACGAGTTCGGCTACCAGCTGGTGATCGACCACGGCACCGAGGCGCACCTGATCGCGGATCTGCTGGCCGCCAAGGGAATTCCGGTTCTCATCGGGCCACTGCTCACCAGCCGGTCGAAGGTGGAGTTGCGGAATCGTTCGATGGCCAACCCTGGGCGACTGGCCGCTGCGGGCGTCGAGATCTCGATCATCACCGATCATCCCGTTGTGCCGATCAACTTCCTCGTCCACCAGGCGACTTTCGCTGTCAAGGAGGGCCTCGATCCGGTGGTGGCGCTCCGGGCGATCACGATCAACCCGGCGAAAGCCATGGGAGTCGACGACCGGGTCGGGTCACTGGCAGTCGGTAAGGACGCCGACCTGGTGCTGTGGTCCGGCGATCCGCTCGACGTCATGCAGAGGGCACTCTCGGTCTACATCGGTGGCCGTGAGGTGTATTCCTACGACACGGTGACCCGTCAGGGCACGGTCGCACCACGATGACACCTGCCGGTCGAGATCACAGCGCGCAGCGGGCCGATGCCGCAGCCCGAGCCGCGGCCATGTCCCGGGTGGCGCGAATGAGTCTGGCGCTCCCGGACGCCACGGTGCGGCCGGCACACGGATCTCCGGCCTACCAGATCCGCGGTAAGACCTTCTGCACGGTGATGGACGACCATCACGGGAGCGGACGGACGGAGCTGTGGATCAAGGGCGCACCGGCGCCCAGCGGGAGTGGGTGCTGGCGGACAGCGGGAAGTATTACGTTCCCGCCTACGTCGGCCCGACCGGTTGGATCGGTGCATGGCTGGATGTGACCGTCGACTGGCCCGCGATCGCGGAACTCATCGTCGAGGGCTATCTGATCCAATGCGGCCCGAAAGCGGCGGCCACTCATGATCCCCAGGCACTCGCTGCCGGCATTCGGGCGGAGCGGCCGTCCGGCCACGCAGACGGGGGCGAGGGCCGCGACGGGGACGAGCACGAGGGCGACGAGGCTGGGGACGGGGACGGGGACTGAATGGCGCTCAGCAGATCAGAACTGGAGGCGTTCAGCGGGGCGACGCTCCCCGACCTGATCGGGCCGCACACCACGTTGTTGTTCGTCGGGATCAACCCAGGGCTGCTCACGGCCGCTGTTCAGGCCCATTTCGCCAAGCGCGGCAACCGGTTCTACCCGGCACTGCACCGAGCGGGAATCATCGACCGGGACATCAACGCCGCGAACGGATATCGCCCGGAAGACCGGGCCCACCTGCTCGACCGCGGCATCGGGATCACCAATCTGGTGGCCGGGGCGAGCGCCCGCGCCGATGAGCTGAGCCAGGAACAGTTGGTCGCCGGTGGTCTGCGCCTGGCGGCCACGGGAAGCGGGTCAAGCCGAAAGTTGTTGCGGTGCTGGGCATCACCGCGTATCGGCTGGCGTTCGGCGAGAAGAAGGCCGTGACGGGGCGGCAGCCGTCCGACCTCGGTGGAGCTCAGCTCTGGGTGGTGCCGAATCCGAGTGGGCTCAACGCACACGACACGATCGATTCGCTCGCCGCGGCGTATCGGCAGGTGGGAGTGGCCGCCGGTCTGGTGGAGCCCGGTTGACCGGCAGGACCCGACCCGACCGACGGCCGATCTGACCAGAAGAGAGTCCGCTCAGACGGATGTGAGCTCCGGAACCTCCAGCGGGGCATCGGACTTGCCGGCCGCCTTCGCCCGCAACCCGACGTAGGCGAACCGCGCCGGCAGCGACCAGGCCGGCTGAGATCAGTCCACCGGTCCGGTATCCGCCGAGGAAGGCATCGACCGGGCTGGAACCACTCGACAGCAGCCCGGACTGCCGGGCGGCGAGAATTGCTCCGATCACGGTGATTCCGAGCAGCCCCGAGATCTCCCGCGAGGCGTTGAAGATGCCGGAAGCAACTCCTGCCTCTTCACGCGGCATGGCGTCCAGCACACTCGCGGTCAGCGGAACGGTGAGGCCGCCGCCGATGCCGATCACGGCGAAGCTCGGCATCAGGTCGAGGAAGGTGGCGTCCGCGGACAGCAGGCTGACCGACGCGATGCCGGCGGCCATCAGCAACATGGCGAACCCGACGACGCGGTGAGCGCCGACGCGACGGGAGATCTGCTCCGAGATGACAGCACCGGCCGCCATCAACAGGGCCATCGGAAGGAACGCAAGGCCGGCCTTGGTCGGCGAGAAGCCCAGGACGTTCTGCAGGTAGAGGGAGGTGAAGAAGTAGATGCCGAACAGCCCGAAACCCCACATCATCAGGGCGATCAAACCGCCGGTGAAAACCCGCTCACGGAACAACGCGATCGCGACCATCGGCTGCGCACTGCCGGACTCGATCCGGACGAAGGCAATGCCGAGCACAAGCGCCACCGCGAAGCAGGCCAGGATCAACGGAGACGTCCAGCCACGGCTCTGACCCTCGATCAGCGCATAGGTCAGAGCGAACAACGCAACCGCACTTGTCAGCAGACCGGGCACATCGAGGCGCCGGGGTCCGGCGTCGAGGCGGGATTCGGCGATCACCCTGGAGCCCAACATGAACGTCAGCAGGCCGACCGGGACGTTGATGATGAAGATCCATTCCCAACTCGCGTGCTGCGAGAGCACACCTCCGAGGAGGGGGCCGACGGCGAGCGCCAGAGCTCCTACACCACTCCAGATGCCCACCGCGGCGGCGCGCTGCCGGGCGTTGGTGAAGGTGGCCGAGATGATGGCGAGTGTCGTCGGGGTGACCAGTGCCGCGCCCAGACCCTGGATCGCGCGACTGGCGACCAGCGTGGTGGCGTCACCGGCGAGCCCGGCGGCCAGCGAGGCGACGGTGAAGACGCCGAGTCCGATCAGGAACAACCGCTTGCGGCCGAACACATCTGCCAGTCGACCGCCGGCCAGAAGCAGGCTTGCGAAGACCAGGATGTAGGAGCTCACCACCCACTCCAGCCCGGAGATGGTCAGGTGCAGGTCCTTCTGGATCGCCGGCATCGCCACGTTGACGATGTTGTTGTCCAGATACGTCATGAACGTCGCCAGCGCGACGGCAAGCAACGTCAGTCTGGGGCGGGCCGCGCCCTCGGTTGAAGGAGCAGTGGGTGTGGGGGCAGTCGTTGTCATGTCGTCTCCTATACGTCGTACATGTATGCCGTATAGCTAACCTCTACGATGTATAGTTGTCAACATGGTTCCGCCATCGATTTCCCGCCAGACCGCTGCGAGGCCCTCGAGAGCAGCCTCCGCAGCACGTCCCGCCGACGACCTGACCCGTGAGTCGGTGATCGAGGTCGCCCTGACGATGGCCGACACCAAGGGGCTCGACACGGTGACGATCCGCGGGTGGCGCAGCACTTCGGCGTCACGCCGATGGCTCTGTACTGGCACGTCAAGAACAAGGAAGAACTACTGGAGGCGATGGGCGACCAGATCTTCGCCGGGCTGAATCTGCCGGACCCGACCGGCCTCTCCTGGGACGAGCACTATCGACTGCTGCTGATCGCGCTTCTCGACGTGCTGCGGGCGCACCCCGGGTCCGTCGAACTCGCCGGCGGCCGTGTGCTGCACAACGACGCCGGGCGGGACCTCACCGAGCTGGCGCTGTCGCTGCTCCGGGGCGCCGGGTTGACCATCCAGGCGAGCTCAGACGTCGCCAGGACATCGCTGCAAACGATCAGGTCGACCGCCACGGGCGTCACCGAGCCCGTGGCCACCAACTCGTCGAGCCCGGCACTGCTGTGCCGGGCGCCGGCCACCACATGAACTCCCTCGGTCACCAAGGATCTGGCGACCGCGAGACCGATGCCCTCGCCGGCCTCGTCAGACCACGGCGCACGCGCCGGCTCAGCTCGAGGTCCATCCCTATCGGCCCGAGGCTTGCAGCCAGTTCAGGCAGGCGTCCGCCACCTCGCGCCAGCCCGCGTCGATCACGCGCCAATGCCCCACGATCGGCGAACTCCAGCAGTTCCGTCTCGCTGTCGAGCGCCGGGTACCGCTCCAGCGTGGACTTCGGTGATGGCCTTCGGGACGGTGTGGTCCTTGCCGCCCATGATCAGCAGCAAGGGGCCGCGGTCCGATTGCTCCGTGTCGACCGCCGCCTCCGAGTGCCGCGAGAAGTTGGCCGTGGCGGCTTGGAACAACGGCTTGCCGGTAGCGGGGATCGACCAGCGCTCGTGCAGAGCGTCGGACTCCTCCGGCGGAAGCGCGTTGCCGAAGGCGTAGCGGAACTGTTCGGGGCTGAGCGAGACCGCCCGCGACGAGTTGGCCGGGCTCTTCAGCACCGGGAACGCTGCCTTGAGGGACGACGCCGGAAGGGCCAGAACGCCTTTGATGGGAGCTGCGTCGATCGCAACTGCCGCAGCGCCGTGCCCCTGACCCAATAATTTCTCGACTACCGTGCCGCCGAAGGAATGCCCGATCAAGATTGGCGCGGTTTCGAGCCCGGCGATGATGCCGGCATAGTGGTCGACTACGTCGTCGATTCCGTGACCGGCGATGGCCTCCGGATTCGCCCTCGACAGTGCGACCGTCTCCGGATCCCCTGGCCATCCTGGGGCACTGGCGGAATAGCCTGCAGCATCGAACTTCTCGATCCAAGGAGCCCAAGACGTCGCGTGCAACCACAAGCCGTGCACGAACAGAACGGGACGCGAGGAGGGAGCCACAAGAACCTCATTTTCGAGAAAGGAGAGCCCGGAGAAAGCGGTAGACCGATCGATCTACCTACACTGGAGCCTAGCCCGGCGGTCCCGTCCGGACAAGTGCATCGTCTGCATTGTTTCGGGGGTTCATCTTGAATTCCAGCAGAACCGGGTCTCCAGTCACCTCGAGGCAGTCCGCCGCCCGGGCCCGAATCCTATCGACCGCTGACCGGCTCTTCTACAGCGAGAGCATCTCCTCGGTCGGCGTGCACCGCCTGGTCGACGAAGCCGCCGTCACCAGAGTCACGCTGTATCGGCACTTTCGGTCCAAAGACGATCTGGTGACCACCTACCTGGAGGATCGGGCCGCAGCAAACGAGGCCGCCATCGGCGCATTGTTGACCGCGCATGCCGACGATCCACGCTCCGCCCTGCGGGCCATGGCCGAAATGGTGTCGGCCGACGGCTTCGCCGGCGAATACCGGGGCTGTGCCTTCATCAATGCGGCAGCCGAAGAGTTCGAGCCCGGCCATCCTGTCCGGGCGATTGCCAGAGCGCACCGCGCCTGGATCATCCGGACGACCGCCGATCTGCTGCGTCAGATGGGCCACCCAACGCCCGATGCCACCGCTCAGGCGCTGATGATGCTCAGAACCGGTGCCGTGGTCGGTGCGCTCCGCCGGAGTCTCACACATGTCCTGTTACAGGGACTGGTCTTCCTCGGAAGACTGCTGGGTCACCGCTCGAGTCACCACCGACCCGGACGCACACATTCACTAGAGACGAAACGAAGGCATTCCGGCGTGGCCAACATCAAGTCCCAGATCAAGCGCAACCGCACCAACGAACTCGCTCGCCAGCGCAACAAGTCGGTGAAGTCGGCGCTCAAGACGGCGTGCGCAAGGTGCGGGACCGCCGCCGACACCGGCGACAAGGCCGCCGCCGAGGTCGAACTGAAGGCCGCGTGCCGCAGCCTTGACAAGGCCGCCTCGAAGGGCGTCATCCACTCGAACCAGGCCGCGAACCGCAAGTCGGCGCTGACCGCGCTGGTCAACGCAGCTCTGACCTCGCTCCACGCCCGACGCCGGTGACCGCCTTCGGTCACCGGCGGTTTCGCGGTTTCCCGGGTTACTTCCTGTGCCGTGCCGTCACCAGATCGATCACGGCCTTCTCCAGGGCGTACTCCGCGTCGGCCGCGACGCCCTTGACCGCCGCGTTGAGCTCGGCCACGATCGCCATCCCGCCGACCAGCCCCTGTGCGGTCCAGGCCGCGCGGCCATCCCCCGCGCCCGGTCGATCTTCCAGGGCGGCATGCCCAGCTCCGACGCCACGGCGTGAAGAGTTCCGGCCCTTCACCGCCGACACCCGGGACACCGTCCGCACCCCGTCGGCCAGCGCGTCGGCGATCAGCACTGGCGCGACCCCCACGCCCAGCGCCCACCGCAGCGACTCCAACGCGCCGGCCAGGTCGCCGGACATGGTGGCATCGGACACGGTGAACCCGCTCACCTCGGCCCGGCCCGTGTGATAGCGCCGGACCGCCTTCTCGTCGACCGTGCCGCCGGTGTCGGCAACCAGCTGGTCGGCCGCCGATGCCAGCTCCCGCAGGTCCGAGCCGACCGCCTCGACCAGCGCCGTCACGGCCATCGGATTGGTGCGGCCGCCGGCCCGCCGGATCTCGGCCCGGACGAAGTCGATCCGCTCGTTCAGCTTGGTGATCTTGTTGCAGGTCACCACGGTCGCCCCCGCCTTGTTCAGGGCGTCGGCGATCGCCTTGTTCCGGGCGCCGCCGGGGTGGTGCAGCACCAGCCAGACGCCCTCGACCGGGTCCTTGACGTAGCCGGTCAGCGCGCCGGCCAGTTCTTTGGACGACTCGTGCGCGCCGCGGATCACCACCACCCGCGGCTCGGCGAACAGGCTCGGCGCGACCAGGTCGGAGAATTCCCGCGGTGACAGGCGCCCGCGCCGCTCCCGGCGTTCGACTTCGGGATCGACCGTCCGGGCGGCACGGACCGGGCCGAGATGGCCCGGTCGACGAGTAGCGTTCATCGCCGAGGACGAGGATCAGCGGGGCCGGTGATCCGGCGGCGGAGGACACAGGACATCTTGTCAGCTGGGGCGGACACACTTGCTGTTCACCTTCGGGCCGATAGGCTCGCGGCGACCGGCAGGCTGTTGTTCCGGACGCCATTTCTTGGAGGACTCCCTTTGCGCTCGATCCGCTTCGCCGCTGCCCTGCTCGCCTGCGCTGTGGTGGTGGTCTCGTGCGCTTCGCACGTCAGGCCAGGCTTCCTCCGCGGCCCCGGCCGCTCCTCGGCGGCCCGGCGGTCGTCTCCGCCGCCGCCCTGTGGGGAACGCGTCGTCGGCGGCGGGGTCGGCGGTCGGCGCGGGGAACGCCGCGTGTTCCTATCCCATCGGACGGCAGTACGCCGGCCAAGCCGGCCACCGCTCCCCCGGCTGCGGAGCCGAACACCGGCACCGAAAAGGTCACGCTGAGTCTGACCGGCGGCGACGTGACCGTCGCCATGGACCGGGCCAAGACTCCCTGCACGGTCGGGAGTTTCGTGCATCTGGCGCAGGCGGGCTACTTCGACAACACCAAGTGCCACCGGCTCACCACCACGGAGGGACTCAAGGTCCTCCAGTGCGGGGACCCGTCCGGCACCGGCTCGGGCGGCCCCGGCTACACGTTCGCCGACGAGACCGACCCGTCGATGACGTACCCGGCCGGCACCGTCGCCATGGCCAACGCCGGAGCCGACACCAACGGGTCCCAGTTCTTCCTGGTCTACGCGGACTCGCAGCTGCCGCCGAACTACACCGTCTTCGGCAAGATCACCGGCGGCCTCGACGTACTGACGAAGATCGCGTCGGCGGGTGTGGCCGGCGGCGGTGATGACGGCGCGCCGGCCTCACCCGTGACCATCAGCAAGGTCACCGGCCGGCTCTGACCGGGCGCCGCGGCGTCGGCGGCCGCCGGGCAGGTGAACGGACTGAGCGACAGCGATGCGGTAGCCTGTCCGGACAACTGAATTACCACTCATCCAGAGGGGCAGAGGGATACGGCCCGATGAAGCCCCGGCAACCACTGTCGATGATCGCTTTCTCGTCTTAGCAGCGTCTTGCTGCCCGACGGGGCCGATCGACAGCAGGTGCCCCGTCCGTCCCGCCTCGGCGGGAAAGATGAGACGAAAGGCCTCGTCATGACCACTGTCATCAGCGTCTGCCACCACTGGGTCCGCGTCGGCGACCGTCGACCTCGGTCCGGCGGTCGCGCTCTCCTGCCGCGAATGCGGTAACCGCACCGAACTGGGCCCGTTCTATGCCTGTACCGAGTGCTTCGGTCCGCTCGAGGTAGCCTACGAATTCTCCAGCTCGGGTGCCGCGCTGCGCGAACAGATCGAAGCCGGGCCGCAGAACATCTGGCGCTACGCGCCGTTGCTGCCGGTGCCAACCGACATCGCCAGCACGCCGAACATCAATCCAGGCGGCACCAAACTGATCCGCGCCGACAACCTGGCTCGCGAGCTCGGCATGAAAACCCTGTGGGTCAAGGATGATTCGGGCAATCCGACGCACTCCTTCAAAGATCGCGTCGTTGCGGTAGCGCTGGCCGCCGCCCGCGAACTCGGTTTCAAGGTGCTGGCCTGCCCCTCGACCGGAAACCTGGCCAACGCCGTCGCCGCAGCAGCCGCCCGCGCCGGCATCCGGTCGGTCGTCTTCGTGCCGTCCAACCTCGAGCAGCAGAAGATCCTGACCACGGCGGCGTACGGAGGGACCCTGATTGCCGTCGACGGCAACTACGACGACATCAATCGGTTGGCCGGGGAGATCGCCGCGGAGCAGGAGGACTGGGCGTTCGTCAACGTGAACGTCCGCCCTTACTACGCCGAGGGTTCGAAGACGCTTGGCTACGAGGTGGCCGAACAGCTGGGCTGGCGGCTTCCCGGAGCAGGTCGTCATCCCGATCGCCTCGGGCGCACAGCTGGTGAAGGTCGACAAGGGCTTCAGCGAACTGATCTCGCTGGACCTGGTTCCCGATTCGCCGTACAAGGTCTTCGGGGCGCAGGCCACCGGTTGCTCCCCGGTCTCGGCGGCGTTCAAGGCCGGGCGTGATTTCGTACAGCCGGTCCGGCCTAACACCATCGCGAAGTCCCTTGCCATCGGCAACCCGGCCGACGGGCCGTATGTGCTGGACGTGGTGAACCGCACCGGCGGTGCCATCGAGGACGTGTCGGACGACGAGGTCATCGACGGCATCAAACTGCTGGCCCGCACCGAGGGGATCTTCGCCGAGACGGCCGGCGGCGTGACCGTTGCGGTCCTGCGGAAGCTGCTGGCCACCGGCAAGCTGGATCCCGATGCCGAGACGGTGATCTTCAACACCGGGGACGGCCTGAAGACTCTGGACGCCATCGCGCACGTCGTCGGTCCGACAGCCACCATCCCGGCCACCCTGGAAGCCTTCGACCGCACCGGCCTGGCCTGATCTTCGTCGCTTGCGGGGACGAAAGTGGCCAGCCGTTTGGGGAGGCGTGACAGGAGTAGCCGAGTTTGTCCCCGCCGCGGACGTTGATCCCCGCCGGAGGGCGGCTACGGCTGGGCGGGGAGCTCGATCCCGAACAGCGTGTGCAGGGCCTGCAGGTAGCCTGCGCCGTCGCCGGTGCGGGCCAGTTCCTTCGCACGGAGCGTCGGGGTGTGCAGCAGCGACTGGGTGACCCGGTGCATGGCCAGCTCGACCTCGGCAGCGACGTCACTGTCGTACTTCGCCCGCAGCCGCACCATCTCCTTCTCGACTGCGCAGCGAGACGTGTTGCCGTAGCGCCACCACCGCCGGGTCCAGGGTGCGGGTCGCCTGGTCGTCCTCGAACTTGGCGACCGCGGCGATGACGATGTCCTGCGCGGCCGTGATGGCCTCACGGTGCTCCGGCGCCACCTCGTCGGCGACGGTGTGCAGGTCGACCACCCGGACGCCGGGCAAGCGCCCGGACGCCGGCTGACACGTCCGGACGCAGGGCGAGATCGACGACCTGCAGCGGATGCTCACGCCCGGTCAGCGCAGCAGTGACCGTGCTGACGTCCAGCACGCCGCCGGTCGTCCCGCTGCAGGCGACCACCAGGTCGGCTTTGCCCACCGCCTCGGCGAACTGTTCGGGCGCAACGACCTCGGCGTGATGGCTCACCGCGAAGGAATCCGCCCGGCCGCTGGGCGAGAAGACCTGGAGTCTGGTGCAACCCCGAGCGTGCAGCGCAGTCGCGACGACCCTGGCGTAGGCACCGGTGCCGATGATCAGGCACGTCGAGGTGGCCAATGCGGGTCCACGGCTCCGGTGGCCGGCAGCCCGGCGGTCGCGATATCGATCGCCACCGAGGCCACCGAGCGACCCGCCGTCCCCAGACCGGTGCGCGCGGCAACCTGCTTGGCGGTTCGGGCGGCCGATTGGAACAGCGAGTGCAGGACCGGCGTCGTGGTTCGGGCGGCATGCGCCGCGGTGAGAGCCCGCGACACCTGACCGGAGATCTCGGCCTCGCCGACGACCATCGAGTCGAGACCGGACGCCACGGTGAACAGGTGGGCGGCAACCGGGGCGCCGACCCGCACCTTCAGCAGTGCTGCGGCCTCGGCCGCGTCGATGCCGGCCGCTTCGGCGATGCGTTCGGAGACACCGTCGATCGCGTCATGGAAACGTTCGGCGTCCACGTAGATCTCGAGCCTGTTGCAGGTTGCCAGCACCACGGTGCCGTGTACGGCGCTGTCGGCGACTCCAGCCAGTTCGTGCAACGACCGGTTGAGCGAGTCCGCGCTGGCCGACAACCGCTCGAGTTGGGTCAGCTCCAGGTCGTGGTGGCTGGCGCCGAGAACCATGAGCATTGCTCGATAGTACCGGCCGGACCTGGCACGACAGGGTAGGAGAACCTTACGCGCCGCCGCGGTGACGGCTCGTTCGCCGCTGTGATGCACGGCCCCGACGTGCGCCGCGGTCCTCACGGCAGCGGCTCAGCAGGGCGCCGGCGAGAGTGAGACAGGATGGCTTCTCGCTCGCAGCCGGGGCCCGTCGGTGGGACGATGACGTCATCATGACGACGCAAGCACTCGGCCCGGAACGCGGGATCGACATCGACCAGAATCTCCCGGCCGGGCATCCGTTGCGCGACGGCCGGACCACCTCCGCGCCGTTGCTGTCGGCGTATCGGGGTCGTCCGACGCAGACACACCCCGTGTGGTTCATGCGGCAGGCCGGCCGGTCGCTGCCCGAGTACCGGGCCGCGCGGGTCGGCAACGGGATGCTCGAGTCCTGTCTGACCCCGGACCTGGCGGCCGAGATCACCCTGCAGCCGGTGCGCCGGCACCACGTCGACGCCGCGATCCTGTTCAGCGACATCGTGGTGCCGCTCAAACTTGCCGGCATCGGAGTGGAGATCGTCGCAGGAGTGGGTCCTGTGGTCGAATTCCGATCCGTACCGCAGCGGATGTCGCAGCACTGCCCGAGCTGGATCCGGCAGCCCTCACCCCCATCGAGCAGGCGGTCGGCAACTGCGTGGAACAGCTGGGCACCACACCGCTGATCGGATTCGCCGGCGCTCCGTTCACCCTCGCCTCCTATCTTGTGGAAGGCGGCCCGAGCCGAGAGCACCTGCGCACCAAGGCCTTGATGCACGCCGAACCGGAGACCTGGGCGGCTCTGGCCGGCTGGGTGGCGAAGATCACCGGAGCATTCCTGCGCGCCCAGGTGGTGGCCGGCGCGTCTGCGGTGCAGCTGTTCGACTCGTGGGCCGGCGGGCTGTCACTGGCGGACTATCGGCGTTTCGTCGCGCAGCATTCCGCCAGGGTGCTGTCGTCCGTCGCCGATCTACCCGTGCCCCGGGTGCACTTCGGGGTGAACACCGGCGAACTGCTCGCGGCCATGCGGGACACCGGCGCCGACGTGATGGGAGTCGACCACCGCATCCCACTGGATGTCGCGAACGAGCGACTCGGCGGGCGGACGCCCCTGCAGGGCAACATCGATCCGGCGCTGCTGTTCGCCGGGGACAGGGCGCTGCACGGCGCGACGCTGGAATGTCTGCGGGCGGGCGCCGCGGCGCCTGGCCACGTGGTGAATCTCGGGCACGGCGTCCCGCCGGACACCGACCCGGACGTACTGACCAGGCTGGTGGAGTTCATCCACGAACAGCCGTGACCGGCGCAAACCCCTGACGGCGGCACGGGATCGTGGTCGTCGGCGGCGGCATCGCCGGCCTGGTGACGGCCTGGGAATTGGCCAGGGCCGGGATGCGGCCACAACTTGATCGAGAAGGCGGCTGAGGTCGGCGGGTGCATCGCCCGACACACCGTGGCCGGTCTCGAACTCGATGCGGGCGCGGAGTCCTACGCGACCGCCACACCCGCCGTGCGTGATCTGATCCGCGACCTCGGCCTGGAATCGGCGATCGTGACGCCCAACCCGGTCGGGGCCTGGGTTCGGCACGCCCGTGGCACCGCTCCACTGCCGACCGCCTCACTGCTCGGCATTCCGTCCCGGCCGTTCGCAGCCGATGTCCGGCAGGTGCTGGGTCTGGCCGGATCGGTCAGGGCGTCGGTCGATCTGGTGCTCCCGTCCGGCGTCGGCCTTGGTTCCGGCGATCCGGCGGTCAGTCTCGGCGCCTGGTGGCGGGACGTATCGGCCGGACCGTCGTCGACCGACTGGTCGAACCGGTCGCCGGCGGGGTGTACTCGACCGATCCCGACGAGCTGGACGTGGACGCGGTGCAACCCAGGCTGCGCACCACGGTCCGCGAGACCGGCTCGCTGGCGCAGGGCGGTTCGACACCTGCGCGGTGGCGACGAGCGTCCCGGATCCGCCGTCGGTGGGCTGTCCGGTGGCCTGTTCCGACTGGTCGAGGAGCTGCGACGCAGCATCGAAGCACTCGGCGGAAGGATCGACACCGACACCGGCGTCCGCTCCGTCACCAGCGACGCCCGTGGCTGGCGGGTCCGCACCTCGACGGGTACCCGCATCGCTCCCGAGGTGGTGTTGGCCCTACCCGGCCCGGCCGCCGGCGACCTGCTGGGCGGTGCCGGCATCCCGGCGCCGATCACCGCGACCAGCGACGTCCTGTTGGTGACGCTGGTCCTGGATCACGCCGGACTCGACCCGCACCCGCGGGGCACCGGTGTCCTGGTCTCCCGACATGCCTCCGGCGTCACCGCCAAAGCCCTCACCCACGCCACCGCCAAATGGGCGTGGCTGGCAGCATTGGCCGGCCCGGGGCGACACGTGCTGCGACTGTCCTATGGCCGCGGCGGCGCAGCGCTGCCGGAGCGGGCGAAACTGGTGAACATGGCCCTCGCGGATGCTGCGGTGCTGACCGGGGTGCCACTGGACGCCTCGTCGCTCGTCGACTCCGACGTCGTCAGCTGGACCTCGGCCCTGCCGCGGCCGCAGCCGGGTCACCGGGTGGCGACGAACCGGCTGCGTGAGCAGGTCGACGAGCACCCGGGGCTGCACCTGACCGGATCGGTGGTGGCCGGTACGGGACTGGCTGCGGTCGTCTGTGACGCGCGCGCCGTGGCGAACGGCATCCTGTCGTCTGCCGGGAGATCGAGTCGCCCGCTCTGAGTCGGGGTTCAATCCTCGAGCGGGCGTCAGGTACGACACACCTCTGCGAGCGGAAGTCCGCGCGCGGCTGAGGGAGTATGGAACGTATGAGCAACGACGACGCCGTCACCTCGAGTCCTCCAGCACCCACCGGCCCGGCCGCGGTGACCGGCAAGGCAGGACCGACCGCGCGGGAGATCAACGCCGACATCCGCTACACGGGTTTCTCGGTCTACCGCCGGGCGAGCGAACTGGACGCTCCGGACGACAAGGCGACGGCCGAGCTGACCGACCTGGTTGCCACCCTGGCCGACCAGGATGTGCTGGTCCGCGGCTTCTACGACGTCTCAGCCCTTCGGGCCGATGCCGATCTGATGGTCTGGTGGCATGCCGGCAGCGCCGAGGCGCTGCAGGCCGCGGCCAGGGCACTGCGCCGGACGACCGTGGGCCGCGCGCTGAGCCCGTCGTGGTCGGCCATGGGGCTGCACCGGCCGGCGGAGTTCAACAAGGGCCACGTGCCCGCCTTTCTGGCCGGTGCGGCTCCCAAGAACTGGGCGACCGTGTACCCGTTCGTCCGGTCCTACGAGTGGTACCTGCTACCCGACTCAGGAGCGACGGGGCATGCTCGTCGAGCACGGGATGATGGGCCGCGAATACAACCAGGTGCTTTCCAACACGGTGGCGGCTTTCGCGCTGGGCGACTACGAGTGGTTGCTGGCACTGGAGGCCGACGAACTGCACGACACCGTCGACCTGATGCGGCATCTGCGCGCTTCCGGAGCGAGAATGCATGTGCGCGAGGAGATCGCCATTCTTCTCCGGCCGCCGGATCGACGAGGCGGGCGTCGTCGAGGTGCTGCGGTGACGCAGTCCTCGGTCGAACCCCTGCGGGCATGGCCGGCCAGGGACAGACGGCGGGCGGTCCGACACCTTCGAATACGACGCGGTACTGCTGGCCGGGTTCGGCGGCCCGGAGGGACCCGGATGACGTGATGCCGTTCCTGCGCAACGTGACCCGTGGCCGCGGGATTCCCGACGAGCGTCTGGTCGAGGTCTCGCACCACTACCTGGCGCTGGACGGTATCTCGCCGATCAACGAGCAGAATCGCAGGCTGCGGGCTGCGCTGGAGGCCGAGCTGGCCGCCGTGGCGTACGGCTGCCGGTGCTGTGGGGCAATCGCAACTGGGCCCCGTTTCTCGCTGACGTGCTGACGCGAGGCCGCCCGCAACGGGCAGTTCGACTGCTCGGCCTCGCGACCTCGGCGTACTCGTCGTATTCGGGTTGCCGTCAGTACCGGGAGGACTTCGGGCTGGCCCTGGAAGCCGACCGGTCTCGTCGGCTCGGTGGTGATCGACAAGGTCCGGCCGTACTACGACCAACCCGGCTTCCTGCAGCCGTTCATCGACGACGCCACAGGGCCGTCGCAGGAGGCACTGGCAGCCGGGATCGCCCTGACCGATGTGGAGGTCGTCTTCACCACCCACTCGATCCCGATGACGATGGCCGCACGGCCGGGTCGGCCAGTCTCGGCGACCACGACGGGACCGGCGCCTACGTCAACCAGCACCTGGCCGTGTGCCGGGTGATCGCGGCGGCTCTCGACGCGCATTTCGGTACCGAGATCACCTGGCAGCTCGCGTACCAGTCGCGGTCCGGGCCACCGTCCATGCCGTGGCTCGAGCCTGACGTCAACGACGTGTCTCCGGAACGCGCTCGCCGCCGGCGGCAGGGGGGTGATCGTCGTACCGGTCGGCTTCGTGTCCGATCACGTCGAGGTGGTCTGGGACCTCGACAACGAGGCACGCGAGACCGCCGCCGGCGCGGGTCTGTTGTTCCGCCGGGTCGCGACGCCCGGCACGGACCCACGCTTCGTCTCCGCGCTGGTCGACCTCGTCATGGAGCGCCTCGATCCGGCGCGGCGCCCTGCCGTCCGGGCGTCACCGACCGGGCTCCCGCCGCGACCGGATTTCTGCGCAGTCGGCGGGTTGCTGCGTGAACGGTCGCGGCCCGAAACCGACGACCGCCGGCCAGGACTCGGCCGCGGACTGGCAGCGACCTGGACGTGGAGGCGGCGGCCCTGGCCGCATCGGGGATCCGCGGTGTCCGTTGACGGGCGTGCTCCGCGTCGGCACCAGGGGCAGCGCCCTGGCGCTCGCCCAGTCCGGAACGGTCGCCGACCGGTTGGCCGCGGTCGCGTGCGGTTCGGCTGAGCTGGTGGACATCCGCACCCAGGGCGATGTCAACCTCGGTCCGCTGGCGTCGATCGGCGGCACCGGCGTTTTCGTCATCGAGGTCCGATCGCGGCTGCTGGCCGGCGACGTCGACGTCGTCGTGCACTCGCTCAAGGACCTGCCGACGGCGCCCGCCGCGGCATCGCGCTCGGCCGCCGTCCCAGGCCGGGAGGACCCGGCGGACGCGCTGTGCGCCCGCGAGAGGCCTCACCCTGGACACTCTGCCCGTGGCGCCGTGGTGGGCACCGGATCGCCGCGGCGGATGGCCCAGCTGCTCCGCCATCGCCCCGATCTGGTGGTCAAGGCGATCCGCGGCAATGTCGACACCCGCTTGGCGATGGTCGGCGACGGGTCGCTCGATGCAGTGGTGCTGGCCGTCGCCGGCCTCGCCCGGCTCGGCCGCTGCGGCGAGATGACGCACCGGTTGGCCGCCGACCTGATGCTCCCCGCGCCCGCGCAGGGCGCACTGGCAGTGGAGACGCGAACGACCGACGCCGAGAGCTCCTGGTTCGCCGACGCCCTTCGCGAGATCGACGACGCTCGCCACCCGATCCGCCGTGACCGCCGAACGCAGCCTGCTCGCCGCACTCGAGGCCGGCTGCACCGCCCCGGTCGGCGCCTACGCCACGGTCGAGGGTGACCAGCTCACGTTGACCGGCGCCGTGATCGCCGTCGACGGCAGTGGCGAGGTCCGGGGATCCCAGTCAGGGCCGGCCACCGAGGCCGACGCGAATCGGCGCCGATCTCGCCGCGCAACTGATCGGTGACGGAGCCGCCAGTCTGCTCAGCTCGCCGTGATGAGTCCACTCGACGGCTGGCGGGTACTGGTGCCCCGACCGCACGGCCGGTCCAGCTCACTCGTCTCCCTGTTGTCCCGCGAAGGTGCCGTCGCGCAGGCGGTCCCGATGATCAAGATCACCCCACCGAGCCGACCTCGGTTCCCTGGACGCCGCGGTGATGGCGCTGTCGGAAGGCGAGTTCAGCTGGGTCGGATTCACCTCCGTCAATGCGGTGGAAGCCGTCATCGACCGAGCCGGCCACCTGGCCCTGTCCCCCGCCGTTCCGGCCGACACCCGGGTTGCGGCAGTCGGACCGGCCACAGCCACTGCGTTGAGGGCCGCACTCCTGCCCGTAGACCTGACGCCCGAACATCGGTGGGTCGGCGGCTGCGCTGGCCGCGGTCTGGCCCGCCGCACACGAGGGCGAGTCGGTCCTGCTGCCGCAATCGGAGATCGCGGGACCACAGCTGGCAGAAGCCCTGCGCAATCAAGGGCTTCTGGGTGCAGACCGTGACCGCCTACCGGACCCTGCCGAAGCCGCTTGCCGGAAGTGTGGCCGCCGACCTGGCGTCCGGCGCCTACGAGGCGGTCCTGCTCACGTCGCCCAGCACCGCCCAGGCGCTCGTCCCGAGCGGTGATTGCCCGCGACACCGTGCTCGGTGCCATCGGGTCGTCGACGGCCGGTGCGGCGGCGGCGATGGGCCTCAATATCGCTTTCACCGCCTCCGCGCCAACCGACGCCGCGCTCATTGGCGGCCTCGCTCAGTTCGCCGCCCAACATCCCCGCAGAAGGCCGTAATCCATGACCAACACCGCTAACCACTCGCTTTACCCGGTCGGTCGGCCCCGCCGCCTACGCCGCACCCCTGCCCTGCGTCGTCTGGTCGCCGAGACCAGGTTGCACCCGGCCGATCTCGTGCTGCCGATGTTCGTCAAGGAATCCCTGTCCGAACCGGTGCCGCTGGGCTCGATGCCGGGCGTTCTGCAGCACACCAGGGATTCCCTGAAAGCTGCTGCGTTACAGGCTGTCTCGGCGGGGGTGGGGGGCTTGATGATCTTCGGCATCCCGGCAGAGCGAGACCCGATCGGTTCCGCGGCAACGGATCCGGACGGCATTCTGAACGTCGCGCTGTCCGATCTGAGGGCGGAGGTCGGCGACGCGACGGTGTTGATGGCGGACCTGTGCCTGGACGAGTTCACCGACCATGGTCACTGTGGCGTGCTCGACGAGCGAGGCGCCGTCGACAACGACGCGACGTTGACCAGGTATGCCGACATGGCGCTGGCGCAGGCCGCCGCAGGAGCCGACCTGCTCGGAACCTCCGGGATGATGGACGGACAGGTCGGGGTGGTCCGCTCCGCGCTGGACACCGCCGGGGACACCGAGACGGGAATATTCGCCTACGCGGCGAAATACGCTTCAGCTTTTTACGGTCCCTTCCGGGAAGCGGTCGACTCCGCCCTCGTCGGCGATCGGCGCACCTATCAGCAGGATCCCGCGAACCGCAGGGAAGCGGCGAGAGAAGTCGCCCTCGATGTGGCCGAAGGCGCTGACCTCATCATGGTGAAGCCGGCCATGAGTTATCTCGACGTGTTGTCCGACGTCGCTGATTCGGTGGACCTTCCGGTTGCGGCATATCAGGTCTCCGGCGAGTACGCCATGATCGAGGCAGCTGCCGCCCGCGGGTGGATCGACCGTGACCGCGCCATCACGGAAACGCTGACGTCGATCCAGCGGGCGGGCGCATCGGTGATCCTGACCTACTGGGCCACCGAGGTGGCTCAGAAGCTGAACGCCGGAAACTGACAGCAGGTATTCGCGCCGGATTGAGGGAAGGAGACGAAACGGAACTGATGAACGACCACTTCGAAATCACCGAAGCTCCGGTCAGCGCGGCACTCTTCGCGCGGGCTTCCAAGGTCACGCCGGGCGGCGTGAATTCACCGGTGCGGGCTTTCCGCTCGGTCGGTGGCAGCCCGCGGTTCATGACCAGTGGACGAGGCGCCTACATCACCGACGCCGACGGCAAGGACTACGTGGACCTGGTCGGCTCGTGGGGCCCGATGATCCTCGGCCATTCGCATCCGGCGGTGATCGAAGCCGTTCGTACTGCCGTCGACCGGGGCTTGTCGTTCGGTACGCCGGGAGAGGGCGAGGTCGCACTCGGCGAGGAGATCGTGGCCAGGGTCGCCCCGGTGGAACAGGTCCGACTGGTGTCGTCCGGAACCGAGGCGACCATGTCGGCGATCCGGCTGGCCCGGGGCTTCACCGGCCGCCCGAAGATCGTCAAATTCGCAGGCTGCTACCACGGCCACGTCGACGCGCTGCTCGCGTCCGCCGGATCCGGGGTGGCCACGTTCGCGCTGCCGGATTCCGCAGGCGTCACCCCCGCCACCACCGCTGAAGTGATCGTCCTGCCCTACAACGACATCGACGCCGTGCGAGCAGCATTCGCGGCCGAGCCAGGACGTATCGCAGCGGTCATCACGGAGGCCGCCGCCGCGAACATGGGCGTCGTTCCACCGCTGCCGGGGTTCAACGCCGCACTCGCCGAGATCGCCCATCAGGACGGCGCTCTGCTGATCTCCGACGAGGTGATGACCGGCTTCCGGCTGACCCGCTGTGGAATGTTCGGCCTCGACGGCGCGGTCGAGGGCTGGAGCCCGGACCTGATGACGTTCGGCAAGGTGATCGGCGGCGGCCTGCCGGTCGGCGCGTTCGGCGGTCGGGCCGACGTCATGAGCCTGCTCGCGCCACTCGGCCCGGTCTACCAGGCCGGCACGCTGTCGGGTAACCCGATTGCCACCGCGGCGGGTTTGGCGAACCTGCAGGGCTGCCACGAGGCGGTCTACCGCCACCTCGACGCGACCGCGACCACCGTCGGCGACCTGGCGTCGGCTGCCCTGGCAGAAGCCGGTGTGCCGCACCGGTTGCAGCGGGCGGGCAACCTCTTCTCGATCTTCTTCGCCGACGGGGCGGTGACGAATTACGACGAGGCCCGGCTGCAGAACACCAGGGCGTTCGCGGCGTTCTTCCATTCCATGCTCGACTCCGGGATCTACCTGCCCCCGTCCGCCTACGAGGCCTGGTTCGTCTCCGCTGCGCACGACGACGGTGCTCTGGACCGAATCGCCGATGCGCTGCCCACGGCGGCCCGAGCCGCGGCGGCTCAGCTGGCCTGATCAGGTTCGGGTGACTTGATCGTGGCCCGGCTGACCTGATGATGGCTCTGCGGACCTGACCATGGCTGGGCCGGCCGGCCGGTTAAGCGTGTGCGCCTTCGGGTCGGCCGAGGGGCGCACCGGCATTGTCGGCGCGTTGCTGGCAGGATCAAGCCTGCACATCACTGCGACCTCGAAGGACGCCCATGCCACCGCGCAGGCAGACCAAACCCATCCCGCCGGACGTGGACGATCTGCGGGCCGCCTCGTCATGGCGGGAAGCTGGTTCGGGTCGGGATCGCGCCCTCCGGTCAATTCCCGGACGGCGTGACCGGGCGCGTGCGCCGCATCGGCGACCCGGCCGTCGACGGGGACGAGTTCATCTTCGTCGAGGTGCCGGTCGGCGGCGCAAAGGACGTACTGCCGTTCGCCGCCGCCGATCTCATCGGTTCGCCCGCCCGGAAACGGGTCTCGCCGGCCCGAGAGCAGGTCCGCAGCGCCGGCAGCGGCACACAGCGTCTCCAGCACCGAGGGTCGCTCCGGCAGCGGACAGCAGCGACCCCGCAGCCCATCGCGACCCGCGCCACCCACGAGACCCCACGACCTTCGCCGGGCCGGCTTCCGCTTCGCAGAGCCGGATCTCGCCCGGCTCTACATCGCCGGGCCGGACGCACCTGGCCCTACTTCTCCGTCGCCAACCTCGTCTGCTTCTCAATCCCCAACGCCGACCGCGCCTGTTTCTCCTTCGCCACCGTCGGACGCAGCGGCACGCAATTCGCCGTCGTCCACCGCAGCGGCACGGATTCGCGGCCGTCCACCGCGGCATCGCGGACTTCGCCGGCGCCGCGCCGACGACCAGGGGCGGCGGCGCGCGCGGGGCAAGCGGTCGCCGGTGAGCATCGTCATCAGCACCACAGGGGATGAGAGCGCATCGTGGCGCATCGAGGCGAAGATCGGCGCGCGGGTGGCCGTACGTCCCACATCCATTCCGCCGACCCGGGTGTGGGAGATCGTCCAGTCGCTCGGCGAACCGAAGCTCACGAGCCTGGTCCAGAATCTGCTGGAGGACCACCGGCGCAGCACCCAGGCAAAGGCTGACGCGCTCGCCGCCCAACTCTCGGCACTGGAGGCGGAATTGCGGACATTTCCACAGGAGTGAGCCGGCACAGGAGTGACCCGGCACAGGAGTGACCCACCGAGCCCGGCTCGGCGCCGCTCCGAGAAACGGCCGCGCCGCCAGCGCGCAACCAACTCTCGCCGGAAGGGCGATCTCAGGAGCCAGCCGCCCCGTGCGCTTCGACGAGTTCGCCGGCAGGCTCGACCCTCTGGTGGCCGTGCTGATCTTGCCGTCGACGACGCAGACAGCCGCGTCACCCTGCAGATCTGTCCGCAACACCGTGGTGCCCAGACCGCGAGTTGGTCGAGAGCCTTCGGGCTCGGTTGGCCATAGTCGTTGTCGCGTCCGACGCCGATCACCGATACCGCCGGGTCCACGGCCTTCACGAAGGCCGGCAGCACCTTGGCCGAACCGTGATGCGGCTGCTCGAACACCTCCGCCCGAAGGTCGACCCCGTCATTCAGCAGTTGCTGCTGCGCCTCGTTCTGGACATCGCCGGTCATCAGGATCCGAATGCCGGACAACCGGGCCATCAGCACGACGGAATCGTTGTTCTCGTCGGAATCGGTGCCGCGGAAGGCGCCGTCCGGGCCGAGCACCTCGAACGCCGAGCCGCCACTGCCCCAGCGGGTTCCCTTGGGCAGACCGACAACGGGGATCCGACGAGCCGCCGCCAGGCCGGTCACCGTCCGCCAAGCGGCGATGGCGTCGGATCGGGCCGACGCCGATGGCGCCGACGGTTCGACCGGCCAGCACTCCGGAGAGCCCGTCGACGTGGTCGGCGTGCAGATGGGTCAGCACCACGAGCGGAACGGTGGCGATGTGCAGCCGGGTCAGGCAGGCATCCATAAGGCCGGATTCGGTCCCGCGTCGACGACGACGCCGACACCGTCCTCGCCGGTCGAGAGCACCATGCCGTCACCCTGGCCGACCTCGCAGGCCACCAGACACCCAGCCCGGGCGGCGGCCAGCCGATCGAGATGACCTGGGCCGGAACCAGTACCACCCCGGCTCCGACGACGATCGCGAGTACCAGGGCCCGGATCCGTCGGCGGCGCAGGATCAGCAGTCCGGCGACCACCAGGCCGGACAGGCCGAGGACACCCGGAACACTCGCCGGCCAGGGCACGGTGGCTGACTGCCATCGGGCGAGTCGGTGCGCCACGAAGGCGATCCACTCCAGCAGCGGCTGATCGGCCTCGCGCCAGCACGCGGGCGCGCGAGGCCACCACGGCCCGGTCAGCGCGCTGCCCATGCCGATCACCAGCGCGGGTCCGACGACGGGAGCCGCCAGCAGGTTGGCCGGTATCGACGCCAGCGAGATCGCTCCGCTCAGCGCCGCGATCACCGGCATGGTGGCCACGAAGGCAGCCGCCGGCACGGCCAGCAGGTCAGCCCAGCCCGGCGGCAAACCCCTGCGCTGCAGCGCCTTCGACCACACCGGCGCCAGCAGGATGAGCCCGGCGGTGGCCAGTACCGACAGCGCGAAACCGACCGAACGGCTCAGTGTCGGGTCGTACAGCAGCAGGCCGATCGTCGCTGCCGCCAGCGCCGGCAGCGCCGTTCGGTTGCGGCCCGTCGACATGGCGATCAAGGCGACGGAACCCATCACTGCGGCCCTGAGCACCGACGCACCCGGCCCGACCAGCACCACCAGACCCATCAGCACGAGAGCGCCGCCCGCGGCCGCGAACCGAGGTCCGGCGCCGGCGCAGCAGCAGCACCGTGAGACCACACAGCAGCGCGAAGTGTGAGCCGGAGACGGCCAGTAGGTGAGTCAGGCCGGTGAGCTTGGCGTCGGCCTTCAATTCCGGCGTGACCCCGTCGGTGTTGCCGACGACCAGACCGGGCAGCAGCCCTCTCGCGTCGTGGGACGAGCGGGAGCGTTGTGCAGCAGGTGTGTCTCGGACGGAGGCGGCCGCTCGTTGCCACCACGGCGCCGGCCGCAGCGCGACCGGCGCCGACCTCGGCCTCGAGCGTGACGCCCGGCAGCACCGAATACGGGTCAGGCGCCAGCAGTCCACCGACCCGGATCTGTGCGCCCGGTACGAGCGCGGCCCATCGCTCGCCGATCGCCATCACGGTGATCGGCATGGCCGGGGCGAACTCGCGATCGGCAACGACGGCCAGGTCGGCCCGCCGCCGACCAGCCACTGCGCCGCAGCCGTCTCCCGACCACCCCGACCGCGAAGGACTCCACCGGGAAGGGATTCGGCAACTGCCGCGGAACCGCCGTGACGGTCAGCTGCGACGGTCGCGAACGAGCCCTTGGCCGCCGCGTCTGTCAGCGGATTGTGCTGGGCTGACTGCCAGTAGATCAGCGAGATGACCAGCGCGGCAACACCTCCGCCCATTGCCGCGACGGCGGCCGCCCACCAGCCCTGACGCCGGACCCCAGGCACCGCCGCGGCGGTCAGCAGCACGGCGATGCAGGCCAACGCACCGTCCACAGCCAGGGTGCGGCAGACAGCCCGATCAGCGCGCCGGCCCAGACCGCGATCGCCATCGGTACCAGCCGCAGGTCGATCGGAGGCTGTAGCTCCTCCTCCGCCGGTTTCCTACCCATCCGTCACCAACGGAAATGTGCCCGAGTGTGACCAACGGAAAATGCTCACACGGTCACCAAGGGGGACAGGGACGCGTACTTGGCCGGACCGATGCCCTGGATCTCCTGCAGCTGCTCGACCGAGGTGAAGTGGCCGTTCTTCTCCCGCCAGGTCACGATGCTCGCCGCCGTCACCGGGCCGACTCCAGGGAGCGCATCGAGCGCGGCCACGTCCGCCGTGTTGAGATTCACCTTCGCGATCGGAGCGGCCGAACCGCCGCCGCCGGTGTTCGACGTCGATCCCGTTGCACCCGAGCCGGAATCAAGTGAACCCGAGCCGAATCGAGACCCGAGCCGGAGACCGACGATCCCGAGCCGGTCGTTGATCCGGCCGCATCGGCCACCACCACCGACGCGCCGTCGGACAGCTTCTGCGCCAGATTCAAGCCCGTCAGATTCGCCCGACCGGTGGCGCCGCCCGCCTTGGCGATGGCGTCGGCGACCCGCGATCCAGCCGCCAACCGAACCAGCCCGGGACGGTGGACCGCGCCGGTCACCGACACGACCAGCACCGCCGGCCCGGCAGATGTGGTCGCCCGGCGGGGTCGACGGATCGCGTGGGTGCAACGGGCTGCCAGAGATTCGCCGTGTTATCCGGCCCTGCGTCGGCTTGGCCGCCGCGCTGTCCATGACGGCCGGTGGCGGCGCTGTCGGTCACCTGAGACAGTGAGACAGCCTGCACCGGGCGCGGTTCGGGTCGATCCCACCAGACGCCGACGGCCGCAACCAGTGCAGCGACGGCCGCAACCACGGTCAGCAGCAGCGCACCCCGCTTACCCGGGATCGATCCGGCTCTCGCGCAGCGAATCGGGCACCCAACGCTGCGCCAGCCGACCCCACCGTCGGTGCGTGCGCCCGCGAGCCCCCCGGGCTCGCGGATCACCCGCCGGGAACCGCTCCTCGCCGCCGACGTCTCCATCCGGCGGGTCCGGAATCCACCCGCCGACCACGGTTCCCGCGCGGACTGCGTCCGGGGCCGGGGCCGCGCCGGAAGTCCGGCGCCACGGGCGAAGACTCGCGTGCAGGCTCGCCAGGCGATGCCGGGAGTCAATTCGATTGCGCACCGCACGGACGTTACGGACGGCGGTACTCAGAAACTCGAGGCTCAGATCCGCTTTGTGGACAACCACGCTGGCTGTGGATACATCGCGATGGGCCGAGGTGTATCAGCGGCCCGACAGATCACTCCTGTGCAGTACAGACCCGGTGGCGCTACCCCCGACTGGCGCTGCCGGGTCTTATCACCATCCCAGCGGATCTGTTGCCGCCCGAAGCAAGGCGGAACGGGCCGCTCAGGCCCCGGCCAGCTCCTCCTCGCCGCCCGGCAGCACGACGCCACCGAGGCCGGCGTTGTACGAATGCAGCCGCCAGGTCCCCATGAAGCGGTGCAGGGTCACCCAGTGGCAGTTGCCGATGCCGATCAGGGTCCCCCACGATTCGTCGGGCAGGTCGAGCAGCAGCCCGGTGAGCCCGACGATGAGGCCGCCGTGCGCCACCAGCAACGCGCGTTCCACGTCCCCGGCATCGATCTCGGCCACCACCTCGGCGGCCCGACGGGCCACCTGCCAACGGGACTCGCCCTCCGGTGGTGAATTGTGCGCGGAGGTGGTGCGCCAGCGCTCCCACTCGCCGGGCCAACGAGCCAACACGTCCTCCCGCGTCAGACCCTCCCACAATCCCATCGCCGTCTCTCGCAGCCGGACGTCGACATCGACAGGCAGCCGGGTCAGTTCCGCAACGGCCGCGGCGGTCGATCGTGCCCTGGACAGGTCTGACGAGACCATCTGATCCGGTGCCAGCGCGGCCACCGACGGTGCTGCTGCCGCGGCCTGCCGGAGCCCGGTGGCGTTCAGCGGGATGTCCCGGTGGCCCTGCAGCCGCGCCTGCGCGTTCCAGTCGGTCTCACCGTGCCGCATCAGGATCAGATGATGAAGCGTCACTCCGCGGTGCGCCCGCCGTTGTCGTCGACCTCACCATCGTCGACTCCGTAGCCGAAATCGGCGGGATCGTCGTCCATGGCGACGCCGGCGCCATCAACCGGGACGCCGGCGGAAGCCGGCTGCGGCAGGCGCCGCGGGCGCGTGCGCGTCGACCCAGGCAATGGTGGGGCAGTCCTTCCACAACCGGTCCAGCGCGTAGAAGACGCGCTCCTCCGAGTGCTGGACGTGGACCACGACGTCCAGGAAGTCCAGGAGCACCCACCGGCCGTCCCGTTCGCCTTCGCGCCGAACGGGTTTCACCCCGGCGAGCCGCATCTTCTCCTCGACCTCGTCGACGATCGCCGAGACCTGGCGATCGTTCGCGCCGGTCACGATGACGAAGATGTCGGTAATGGCCAGCCGGTCGGAGACGTCGACGAGCAGCACATCCGTTGCCAGCTTGTCCGCGGCCGCCTGCGCCGCCACCTTTGCCATTGCGATGGCGGAATCTGTTGCGCTCACTGCTCTCCCTCACTTGTGCCGACACCTGCTGTGTCGGCGGGTGCGGCCCGAACGGCCGCGATGCTGATGGCCGATCGCCGACTTCGCGGCACTGCCGCGGCCGGGGCGTACAGCCCGAACTTTCCGATGTACTGCACGACTCCGTCCGGCACCAGGTACCAGACGGGAGCACCGGCGGCGACTCGCCGGCGGCAGTCGGTCGAGGAGATCGCCAACGCCGGAACTTCGACCAGGGTGACCGAACCGGTCGGCACGTGCAGGTCGCCGAGGACGTAGCCCGGCCGGGTGACTCCGATGAAGTGGGCGAGGTCGAACAGTTCGTCGACGTCCTTCCATCCCATGATGGCCGACAGGGCGTCCGCGCCGGTGATGAAGAACCATTCGGCGTCCGGCTCGCCGCGGCGCAGGTCGGTCAGGGTGTCCTTGGTGAAGGTCGGCCCGGCCCGGTCGATGTCGACCCTGGATACGGAGAAGCGCGGGTTCGCCGCGGTGGCGATGACCGCCATCAGATACCGATGTTCGGCCGGGCTGACCTCGCTCTTCTGCCACGGCTGTCCGGTCGGCACGAACAGCACCTCGTCGAGATGGAAGCGGTCGGCCACCTCCGACGCAGCCACCAGGTGCCCGTGGTGGATCGGATCGAAAGTACCGCCCATCACGCCGACCCGCCGCGGACTGCGCTCCGTCGGCTTCCTCACGAGGACGCTCTGGTCTGCCCGGTGCCGATCAGCACGTACTTGGTGCTGGTCAGTTCGGCCAGACCCATCGGTCCGCGCGCGTGCAGCTTCTGCGTCGAGATGCCGATCTCGGCCCCGAAGCCGAACTCCGCTCCGTCGGTGAATGCGGTGGAGGCGTTGACCATCACGGCCGCCGCGTCGACCCGGGCGGTAAAGCGGCGCGCACTGGCCAGATCGGACGTGACGATGGCCTCGGTGTGGCCGGTGCCGTGGGCATTGATGTGAGTGATCGCGTCGTCCAGGCTGTCGACCACGGCCGCGGCGATGTCCAGGGACAGATACTCGGTGTCGAAATCGGCATCCACCGCCGGGACGACATGGCCCGCACCGGAGGCGATCTCGAGTACAGCGGCGTCGGCGTGCACCGACACGCCGTGTTCGCCCAGGGCCCGCAGCGCGAGCGGCACGAATCTCGCGGCGATATCGGAATGCACCAGCAACGTCTCGGCGGCGTTGCACACCGACGGGCGGCGCACCTTGGAGTTGATCAGGATGTCCAGTGCCATCTGCGGATCGGCAGAGGCATCCACGAACACGTGACAGTTGCCGACGCCGGTCTCGATGACCGGAACGGTGGAACCGTTGACGACGGCCTGGATCAGCCCGGCCCCGCCGCGCGGAATGATCACGTCGACCAGTCCGCGTGCAGTCATCAGGTGCTGCACCGACTCCCGATCGGTGCCCGGCACCAGCTGCACGGCATCGCGCGGAAGCCCGTGCGCGGCAGCAGCTTCGGCCAGGATCTCGACCAGCACCGCATTCGAGTTCTGAGCCGACGCGCTACCCCGGAGCAACGCCGCATTTCCGGACTTCAGTGCGATGCCCGCGGCGTCCACGGTCACGTTGGGTCGGGCTTCGTAGATGATCGCGACCACCCCGAGCGGTACCCGCACCTGGGAAAGCTGAACGCCATTGGCCAGCACGTTGCCCCGGACTACCGTGCCGACCGGGTCCGGGAGTGACACCAGATCCTCGAGTCCGCGCGCCATCGCCTCGACCCTGGCCTGGGTCAGCCGCAGCCGGTCGACGAGCGAGTCGGCGGTCCCGGACTGGATTGCCGCCTCGACGTCCTGCTCGTTGGCCGCAAGTATTTCCGGCACTCGCGACCGTAGCGCGGCGGCCATCGCGACCAACGCGTCGTTCTTCCGCACGGTCGACAGCTGGGCCAACTCGGCCGCGGCTTCCTTAGAGCGACGAGCGGCCCCGAGAACCTCGTCCTGGGTTGCCGGGACCGAGCGGGACCGCTGCGGTATATCGGTTCTCGTCATTTCAACCCTCTGGCAACATCGACAACGGTAACGGCGATCAGGTCATCAGCATGCACCACTTCATGGCGCAGGTCGGCGGGTAGGTCGGCCAGCGATTTGCCGATGATGCCGGGCAGATCGGCCGCGTCGTGGCCGACGAAACCACGGGCCACCGGAATCCCGTCCGGACCGACCAGGTCGACCACGTCGCCGGATTCGAAATCGCCGACGGCACCGACGATTCCGGCCGGCAGGAGCGATTTGCGACGGTCCAGTACGGCCGCGACCGCCCCGGCGTCGAGCAGCAGCGAGCCGGAGCTGGTCGCGGCGTGCCGCAGCCAGAAAAGCCGTGCACCGGTCCGGCGCACCGCCGGCGCGAAAACCGTCCCGCACAGCGGAAAGTCGTCCGGCTGCGCGGCCGGACCGCCGGACAGCGCCTGCCGGGCCGCTGCGGCCGAGGCCAGTAGCACCGGTATACCCGCCCCGGTCGCCATCATGGCGGCCGACAGCTTGGAGGTCATCCCACCGGTACTGACATCGCTGGAGGAGCCGCCGATCTCGATCCCGGCGAGGTCGGCGACGCTGTCCACCTGATGGATCCGGTTCGAGGAAGCCAGCCGCGGATCGCCGGAGTAAAGAGCGTCGACATCCGACAGCAACACCAGAGCGTCGGCGCCGACCAGATGGGCAACGAGGGCCGCCAGACGGTCGTTGTCCCCGAAACGAATTTCCGCGGTTGCGACTGTGTCGTTCTCATTGACCACCGGCACCACCCCGAAGGACAGCAGTTTGGCGAAGGTGCGCTGGGCGTTTCGATAGTGCGACCGACGGACCACGTCGTCACTGGTGAGCAGCACCTGACCGACTCGCAGATCGTGGCGGGCGAAAGACCCGGCGTACCGCTGGGCCAGCAACTGCTGTCCGACCGACGCCGCCGCCTGCTGGGTCGCGAGATCCCTCGGACGCCGCTTGAGTCCCAGCGGCGCCAGACCTGCCGCGATGGCACCCGACGAGACGAGCACCACCGACGTTCCCGTTGCTTCCCGAGCGGCGATGGCGTCGACCAGCGCGTCGAGCCGGGCCGGGTCGAGACCGCCCGCCGACGTCGTCAGCGACGACGAGCCCACCTTGACCACCAGGGTCTTGGCCGAACCTATGGCTGCGCGTGGCTGTCCCGCGTGCTGGGGATGCCGACTGTCGCCACCGCTCGCCGCGGCCGCCACTGTCATCGCTTCCGCTCTTGCTCCCGGGACTCGTCCCCGCTGCCTACCGACTCAGGCTCGGCCGACTCCTGCCAAGAAATCTGAGACCAACCCTCGTCGTCCCAGGCGGCCTGACCTCCGTCACTGGGCGCGAGCCGCGCCCGCAACACCTCGATGTCGGTGTCGACCAACTCCGGATTCTCGACCTCGAGACCACGGCGCAGTCGATGCAGTGCCTTCCGGTCGGCCGCGCCCACCCGTTCGACCTGGTCGATGCGCGGGTCGAAACCACGCTCGATCGGTTCCAGGTTGACGCCGGCCAGCGTGGTCGGCTCCCAGTCGAAGCTGATGTTCCCGATCTGTACGGGGGCACCCGGCTGGGCACCGAGCTTGGACAGCTTGTCCTCGACGCCGAGCCGGGCCAACCGGTCCGCCAGATAGCCGACGGCTTCGTCGTTGTTGAAATCCGTCTGCCGGATCCAGCGCTCCGGGCGCGTGCCGCTGACGATGAAGCCGCCGTCGACCTCCGGATCGATGGCCACCTGGAATTGGGCCTCGTCGAAGGCGGCCGGGCGGACCGTGATGCGCTGGGCCACCTTGACCGGCCGGGACGCCCGATCAGCTGCGACGACCTCGGCCATCGCATAGCGCAGTGCGTTCAGGCCCTCGTGGCTGGCGGTGGAGATCTGGAAGACCCGGTAGCCTGCCGCCTCGAGGTCCGGCTGAACGAATTCGGCCAACTCGCGTGCCTCGGGCACGTCGATCTTGTTGAGTACGACGAGCCGGGGGCGCTCGGAAAGGTCGTCGGACAGCGACGGCGTGTACTGGGCGAGCTCGGCTTCGAGCGCCTCGACATCGGAGACCGGATCGCGGCCGGCTTCGAAGGTGGCGCAGTCGACGACGTGGACGAGAACGGCGCATCGTTCGATGTGCCGCAGGAACTCGAGCCCGAGTCCCTTGCCTTGGCTGGCGCCGGGGATCAGGCCGGGAACGTCGGCGATGGTGAAAGTTTCCGCGCCGGCTGTGACCACGCCCAGGTTGGGCTCCAGCGTGGTGAACGGGTAGTCCGCAATCTTCGGTCGGGCTGCTGACAAGACCGAGACGAGAGAGGACTTGCCGGCACTGGGGAACCCGACGAGACCGACATCGGCCATCGACTTGAGCTCGAGCGTGACGTCCGCCGCTTCGCCCGGCTCACCCAGGAGGGCGAATCCCGGAGCCTTGCGCGCCCTGGAGGCCAACGCGGCGTTGCCCAGTCCCCCGCGGCCGCCCTTGGCAGCGATGTACCGGGTCCCGGCGCCGATCAGGTCGGCGAGCACCCTGCCCTCGCCGTCGAGCACGACGGTGCCCTCGGGAACGTTCAGTTCCAGGCCGGCTCCGTTGGCCCCTTCCCGGTGGTCTCCCGCACCCGGACGACCGTTGCCCGCCTTGGCGTGCGGGTGGAAGTGGAAGTCAAGAAGCGTGTGAACGTTGGGATCGACCACCAGCGTGACGTCACCGCCGTTGCCGCCGTTGCCGCCGTCGGGTCCGCCGAGCGGCTTGAACTTTTCACGGTGCACGGATGAACAGCCGTGACCGCCGTCACCGGCCTGCAGGTACAGGACGGCCCGGTCGACGAATCGCGCCATGGGCAGCTCCAAAAACGAGAAAGTGCAAGAGGTAACGGGGGTCAAAAGGTCCAGCAGCTGACTGCGGTGTCAACGACGATCCGATCTTCATTCTTCCGCAGATGCAAGAAGGCGGGCCCGGGAAGCCCGGACCCGCCCTTGCAAGAGCTTGTTCGCAACTGTCGGTCGCCGCGTGCAGGTGCATCACGCAACGGCCTGCCGATCAGACGGTGACGGCCTCGGCCTCGACAACGGCGGGAACGATGTTGACGGTCTTGCGTCCACGCTTGGTGCCGAACTCGACCGATCCCGCGGCGAGGGCGAACAGGGTGTCGTCCTTGCCACGGCCGACGAGGTCGCCCGGGTGGAACTTGGTGCCGCGCTGACGGATGAGGATCTCCCCGGCCTTGACGACCTGGCCACCGAATCGCTTGACGCCAAGGTACTGGGCGTTGGAGTCGCGGCCGTTACGAGAGCTGGATGCGCCCTTTTTGTGTGCCATGTCTGTGCTACCTCTCTCAGACGGCGGACTGAGCGGAACCGGCGGTGATGCCGGTGACGCGGACCTGGGTCAGCGGCTGGCGGTGCCCCTGACGCTTGTGGTAGCCCGTCTTGTTCTTGAATTTGTGGATGACGATCTTCGGGCCCTTGGAGTGGGCGACCACTTCACCGGACACGGTGACTGCGGCCAGCTCCTCGGCCGTGCTGGAGATGGTGCTGCCATCGACGAGCAGAACAGCCGGGAAAGTCACGGCAGCACCGGGCTCGCCCTCGAGCTTCTCGATCTCGATGACGTCGCCCTCGGCGACCTTGTATTGCTTGCCGCCGGTCTTGACGATCGCGTACATCTTGAACGCGCCTTCCTCAACTGTTCGTGTGCTGCTGTCGATCATGGAGCACCCTGAGTCTGCTCGAGGTGCATTGGCCTGCAAATCACGGCCATACGAATCACGGCCCGACGCAATGCATCGCGTGCAGGACAGTACAAAACCCGCTGCTGTGCAGCGGGCAGACACCCCACTCTACCTTCGCCATGCCCGCCGGGACAAACCGGCGGCGGATCGTGAGCTCCGCCACCGGCTTCGTCCCGAACGCGGCACTCAGTTCTGCGTGATCGGCGCGGGCGCACCGGCTGGTCCGGCGGGGCGGGACGCGGCTCGTCGGCGTCTGGGCGTGGCGGCCTTCGACGTCGCCGCCAGCGACAGTTCCGGGCGGTCGGCACCATTCACCTGCACCGCACCGTCCGCCTCCGGGCCACCATTGGAAGCCTCCGGGCCGCCATTGGAATCAGGGCCACCATTGGCCTGCGCCGCACCGGCCGGCTCCGCGTGCGCATCGCCGCCCGTTTCCGGTGCAGCGCTCGCCCGACTGGCGCGCCGGCGCGGGGCTCGCCCGCGTCGGACTGGTTCGGCATCCTCGATGGGGTCGAGAACCGGCGGTGTCTGCGCGATCACCTCGGTCAGCGATTCTGCGGCCTGCTCGACCGCAGGCATAGCCGTCATCTCGATCAGACACCGCATCAGCTAGTGGAATTTCGACGATCCCGGGATTCCCCACCGCCGTCGGTGCGCCGGCAGGTCGGGCCGCAGCCCGCCGGCCACGGCGACGACCTGCGGGAGCGACGGGTTCCGTCGTCACCAAGCCGGGATCTGCGTCCGGCTCAGCGGGACGGGCAGCCGCCTGCGCATCGAGCGCGGCCAGCACCGCCGAGACCGCGTCGGAGGCATCCCGGGACTTCGGCGCGTTGAATGCAGCGTCATCCTGGCGCTCCACGGTCGGTATCTCCCCCGTGGGGTCGAAGATCGGGTCCGTGTCGAACCGGGTCGCGTCGGAGCTGTCCGCGGACTCCACCTCAACGTCGTGCTCGACATGCTCATCGCCGGGGCGACTAGGCGGCTTGGGACCGCGCGGGTCCGGTGGACGTACAGTCGCCGGCACGATCTTGACGATCGGCTCTCGGTCGGTCGCCGCGGTTTCCTGACGGTTCTTGCCCCGACGGCCACGGGCCGACCGCTTGTCGTCATCGGCGGAATCCTGATTGCCGGAGCGGTCCTGCACGGGCACGTCGTGCAGGATGATGCCCCGTCCCTGGCAGTGCGGGCAGGGCTCGGAGAATGCCTCGACGAGGCCCGTCCCCATCTTCTTGCGGGTCATCTGCACCAGGCCGAGCGAGGTCACCTCGGCAACCTGGTGGCGGGTGCGGTCGCGCCCCAGGCATTCGGTCAGCCGCCGCATCACCAGCTCGCGGTTCGATTCCAGCACCATGTCGATGAAGTCGACGACGATGATGCCGCCGATGTCTCGCAGTCGCAGCTGCCTGACGACTTCCTCGGCCGCCTCGAGATTGTTCTTGGTGACCGTCTCCTCGAGGTTGCCGCCGGAGCCGGTGTACTTGCCGGTGTTGACGTCGACCACGGTCATGGCCTCGGTCCTATCGATCACCAGCGAGCCGCCGGACGGCAGATAGACCTTGCGCTCCAACGCTTTGGCAATCTGCTCGTCGATGCGGTAGGCCGCGAAGACGTCATTGGGACCGTCGTAGCGCGAGACCCGGTCGGCCAGCTCCGGAGCCACCGCATTGATGTACGCCGACACCGGCTCGTACGCCTGGTCACCGTCGAGCACCAAACGGGAGATGTCGGAGTTGAACAGGTCGCGGATGACCTTGATCAGCGTGTCAGGCTCGGCCGAGAGCTGCAGCGGGGCGTTCGACTTCTTGGCCGCCTGCCGGGAGATCTCCTCCCACTGGCTCTTCAACCGGTCGACATCGCGAGCCAGTTCCTCCTCGTTCACGCCTTCGGCCGCGGTACGGATGATCACGCCGGCGTCCTCGGGCACGATCCGGTCGAGGATCGATTTGAGACGCTTGCGTTCCGTGTCCGGCAGCTTCCGCGAGATCCCGGTGGCCCCGCCGCCCGGGACGTAGACCAGGAAGCGCCCGGGCAGCGAGAGCTGAGTGGTCAGGCGGGCACCCTTCTGCCCGACGGGATCCTTGGAAACCTGCACCAGCACGGTGTCGCCGGGCGAGAGCGCCGTCTCGATACGACGCGCCTTTCCGGCCAGTCCGGCAGCGTCCCAGTTCACCTCGCCGGCGTAGAGGACCGCATTGCGGCCCTTGCCGATGTCTACGAACGCCGCCTCCATCGACGGGAGCACGTTCTGTACCCGTCCGAGGTAGATGTTGCCCATCAGCGACTCGGAACCGGCACGGGAGACGAAATGCTCGACCAGGACGCCGTCCTCGAGCAGCGCCACCTGGGCCAGGTCGCCTCGCTGGCGAACCGCCATCACCCGGTCGACCGCCTCGCGACGGGCCAGGAATTCCGACTCGGTCAGGATCTGCGGGCGGCTGCGCGATCCGCGGGTGTCGCGTCGCCGCTGCCGCTTGGCCTCGAGCCGGGTGGAACCGCGCACTCCCTGTACCTCGGAAGCCGCGCCGGCTGCCGTCTGAGTTCCGGCACCGGTGCCGCGCGACTCGCGGACGTGCACCACCGTGTTGTCGGGGTCGTCCTCCTGCCCAGCCTCGTCAGCGCTTCCTTCCGCCGATCCGCTGCGACGCCGGCGGCGACGGCGACGTCGGGTGCCGCCCTCTGCCTCTTCCTCGCCGGCGGCTTCGTCCGCCTGCTCAGCGCCGACCTCCGTCGCGTCGGCCTGCGCCCGGTCGTCGGTTGCGGACACGGTAGCGACGTCCTGATCGGACTCGGATGCGTCGTCCTGGTCCTGGTCGTTGCGGTCGTCGCCGACCCGGCCGCGACCGCGGCGACCCCGGCGACGGCGGCCGCGGGGTGCCTGATCGCTCTCCTCGTCGTCGGGCCCGGAGCGGGGCTCATCGACGTCGGCGCTGGCATCGGGCACCACGGACGGGTCCACCCCCGGCACGCCCGTGGGCGGGACCGCATCGGTGGGAGCCACGTCTTTGGCGCCGGCGCGACCGCGGCGACGCCGCCCTGACCTGGTGACACCGGCCGCGCCGCCATCCGTCTCGGCGTCGTCCGGAGCTGGGGACTCAACCAGTCCTACCGGATCAGCGGTTGCATCTGGATCGGTGTCAAGCGTGATCTGCTGGTCGACAACGGGCTTGGGCGTCCGTTTGCGACGGGCGGGCTTCGCCTCGGGCGGCAGAAAAAGTGGTGCCGCAACGAAGCCGGCTTCCGGTTCCGGCGTGACCTCGACGGTGACGATCGGGTCGGGAGCCGGCTCCGCTGCATCCGAGGCTGCCGGGTCGAGCAGGGCGGTGAGCACCACCGCCGCATCGGCCGAGCCGACCGACGATGCTGCGGAGGACACCGGCACGCCGGCGGCCGCGAGCCCCGCGATGATCTGCTTGGAGCTCACGCCGGCACGTTTGGCCAGCTCGTGGACCCGGAGCTTGGCCGGCAGATCCGACAGTGCCTGTTCCAGGCTGACCGGGGAAATTGACGAATTGGATGGAGACAAGTTGTTGGTTCCTCTCTCAAGGCCCCCGGGCGCGTTGTTCGACGCGTCCGCACAGGGGCCTTCATGAATATGGTGTCCGGGGCGCGAACGCCACGGGAAGTCTGCAGTGGTCCGGCCGTTACGTCCGCCCGGCACCGCGTGAAGAAAGAGTCGATGTCTCACTCATCGAAATCTTCGATCGCAGGTGCGCGCAATGCCGACTGACCGGGTTCGAGCCGGGTGGACCCCAGCACCGAACGAGTCCAGTATCCCACACGAGCGCCTCTTCCCCCCGACGCCTCATCCGAGCAGGAGCTTCTCCAGCCTGCTCGACGCTATCGACACACCGACGAGGATCATCCCTACGAAGTACAGCAGGTGCAGGAAAAGGGCAGGTGACACCAGCCCGAGGCACAGTCCGCGGATGACTTCGATGGCGTGGTAAAGCGGTAGACACTCGACGAGCAGCTGGATCGGACGCGAATAGACACTCAACGGGTAGAAGGTCGTCGAGAACAGGAACATCGGCAGCAAGGCTGTGGTGATCCACTCCAGCTGCTGGAAATTCTTCATGTACGACGTCACTGCCATTCCGACCGCGGCGAACCCGAATGCCACGAGCAGCGCAACGGGCACGGCGAGCACCGCCCACCAGGAGCCCAGCAACCCGAGAACCAGCATGACCAGGACGAACGCGACGGAGTAGAGACCACCGCGGAGCAGGGACCAGACGATTTCGCCGAGAGCAACGTCGACCGGGCCGAGCGAGGTGGCCAACATGCCGTCGTACAGCTTGGCGTATTTCATGCGGAAGAAGACGTTGACGGTGGAGTCGAAGATCGCCCCGTTCATGGCGGAGGTGGCCAGCAGCGCCGGCGCGATGTAGGCGGAGTAGGACACCGGGCCGGCCGCCGTCTGGACCGGACCGATCAGCGAGCCCAGGCCCTGGCCGATCGCGAACAGATAGAAGACGGGCTCGAAGAAGCCGGTCAGCACGACGAGCCAGGTGCGTCGATAGGCGCGCAGCGAACGCTCGAGGATTACGTGGACACGCCCGGCGTAGAGGTGCACGGGCGCAACCCGGAGCAGCAGCAGCGAGGGTTGCCGGGGGTCGACGGCGCGCTCGCTCACTCGAACACCGTCCTCATACGATCAACTTCGCGATGAACGCCCGGCGTGCCCTGACCAGACCGACACCCAGCAGCAGGACCAGGAAGGTCAGGTGGCCGAGATCGGCCCACAGGTGCCAGTCGTCGAACGCAGCGGCCCTGGCCAGTTCGTTGCCGTGCCAGAGGGGCGAGAACCAGGCCAGCACCCGCACCGGTGGTGACAGTTCGCTGATCGGGAAGAACGAACCCGAGAACAGCGTCATCGGGATGACGACGAACCTGAACACGATGTTGAAGGCGCTGCCCTCCCGGTTCATCACCGCCGAGAGTACGAGCACCCAGACGGCGCAGGACGTGCCGGTCAGCACGGCGACCGGAACCATCAGCACGCCGGTGACTCCTCCGGCCACGCCGAAGGCCACCGTGACGAGGTAGTACAGAGCCGAGCCCAGGAGCAGCCTGGTCGCGATGAACAGCAGTTGACCGCTGGCAATCTGGGCGGGCAGCACGGGCGTGGCCGACACTCCCCAGAACACCCTGGTCCACTTGAACCGCGAGAACACCGGGTATGAGGCCTCGGAGACGCCGATCTGCAGGGCGGCCGCCGTCACCAGTGCGGGTGCGATGTAGTCGACGTAGGGAACTCCGCCCAATTGCGCTGCGCCGGGACCCACGTTGACCAGCGTGCCAAGACCGAGACCCATCGCCAGCAGATACAACAGCGGTGTGACCACACCGGCCACGACGGTCGACACGGCGGATCGCCGCCAGACGAGGATGAGGTACTGCCACACGAGCAGGGTGCCCGGAAGCGGCCTCGTGCCCGTATGCGCGTGGTCCGCCATCAGTCGACCAGACTCCGGCCGGTGAGCCGCAGGAAGACGTCCTCGAGGGTCGACCGCCTGACCAGCGTCGAGACCGGCTGAACTCCTTCCCGCAGGACGCTGGTCAAGGTTTCCTCTCCGTCTCTGGTGTAGAGCAGCAACCGGTCGGGCAGCACCTCGACGCGGTCGGCCAGGTCGCTGACCACTGACTCGGCCGCACGCTGTTCACCCGGGGTGAACCGCAGCTCCAGCACCTCGCGCGTCGAGTACGCCGCGATCAGTTCGGACGGGGAGCCCTCGGCGGCGATCCGACCGCCGTCCATCACCACCAGCCGGTCGCACAGCTGCTCGGCCTCGTCCATGTAATGGGTGGTCAGGATCAGCGTCACACCCTGCTGTTTGAGCCGGAACAGCCTGTCCCACAGGACATGTCGGGCCTGCGGATCGAGACCGGTGGTCGGCTCGTCCAGCAGCAGCAGCTCGGGATCGTTCATCAGGGACCTGGCGATGGTCAAGCGCCGCTTCATCCCGCCGGACAACTGGTCGACGGTCGCGGTCGCCTTGTCCTGGAGTTGGGCGAACTCCAGCAGCTCGTCCGCCTTGGCCCAGCAGACCCGGCGCGGGATTCCGAAATAGCGGCCGTAGATGAACAGGTTCTCCCGGACCGAGAGCTCCTCGTCGAGGTTGTCCTGCTGCGGTACGACGCCCAGCCGGGCCCTGATCCGAACGCCGTCCCTGGCCGGGTCGAGCCCGAGGATCTGGAGATCTCCTGATGTCCGCGGCGAAACGCACGCGATCATGCGCATGGTCGACGATTTCCCCGCGCCGTTCGGACCGAGGAAACCGAACGCCTCGCCCGCTCGGCACCGCCAGATCGATGCCCTTGACCGCCTGGACGACCGGGCCGGACTTCACCGCAAACGCCTTGGTGAGGGCGGCGGCGCGGATCATCAACGCCGGACCCTGCGCATCCCGGACTGCATCATCCCGGCCGGCCTGACCGGCATCGCGGGTGCCGAACCGCTCCCCAGATGCCATGTCGTCCACGGTTGCGCACGGTACTCGACGACGCCGACAGGTGCCTGCCATGGTCACCCTGACGCTGCCGCTGCAGGTCAGGGCCACGCGCGCCGCCGATCACCACGCACGACACGTGTCAAGGAGCGGTCAAGACGAGCGGGTGGCGGTAGAATCGGCTCAGACAATCACCCGATCGGGCGTATACCGACGGGGCACCACGTGCGTCTACAAACGTCTACATCACATCGGGACCATTGCGCCCGCGCAGCCAAGGAACGGATTTCCCAATGACCCAGGCCCGACGGATCTCGTCAGCGCTGGGTCTGATCGTGCTCAGTCTGCTGGCTCTGCTGCTTGTCACGCCGGTCGCGACCGCCGACGAAGTCAGCCCCGCCGTCACGCCGACGAGTTCACATCCGGTGCCGATGGCGCTGGCGACCACCGGCCTGGACATCACGGTTCCGGTGATCATCGGCATCACCACGCTGGTGCTCGGCATCGCCGTCGTCGCCTGGGCGTTCCTGCGGACCGGGTCAGCCGAACAGGGCCACTGAGCTTCGTCGAGCCGGCCGTGGCGGCGCGAATCAGCGTTCCAGTGTCGTGGTCATCATGATCTGGTCGACGTCGGGCGCCGGTCCAGTCCGGATCCAGCGGGGCGAGCGTCCTGATTCAGCGAAACCGAACTGCTGGAAGAAGCGTGACAGGCGGTCGTCCGCCGCGAAGAAAAGCCGAATTCTCTCCAGACCCGACGCTGCCGCCAGGTCCAGGATGGAGCTCAGAAGCCTGCCGCCCAGGCCCGATCCCTGACTGTTCGGTTCCACCATCACCACGACGATGGTGCCGGTATGCGCCGTCACGCCCACTCCGGGCTCCAGCAGAACGAAGCCGATCACGTCGCGTCGACGGGTCAACGCGTAGCCGTAGGCACGACCGGACCGGAGATCCGCGATCACCCTCGACACTGGATCGCCCAGTTCGGAGCGATCTACCGAAGGCAGGAAGCCAACGGCGCCGCCGGCCTGCGCCACCCGATGCCACAAGGCCAGCAGTGCCACCGCGAAGGCATTGTCGGGCGCCATCGAGCCGCCCGGACCGACCCGACGCACCTCGACGGCCGCCTCGCCGGTGTCGGGCCCGGGCGTCCGCTCGGCCATCACAGGTGCGGAAACCAGAGCCCGATCTCGCGCGCCGCGGACGTGGCTGAGTCGGAGCCGTGGACCAGGTTCAGCTGGGTCTGCAGGCCGAAGTCACCGCGGATGGTGCCCGGAGTCGCCTTCTCGACCGGGTCGGTGCCGCCGGCCAGCTGACGGAACGCGGCGATCGCACGGTCACCCTCCACCACCATGGCCACGACCGGGCCCGAAGTGATGAAATCGATCAACGACGGAAAGAAGATCTTGCCCTCGTGTTCGGCGTAGTGCACGCCGGCGGTGTCGATGGTGACCATGCGGAGCTCCAGCGCGACCAGCCGCAGGCCCTTGCGTTCGATCCGGGAGATGACCTCACCGACCAGGGCGCGGGCGACGCCGTCGGGCTTGACCAGGACCAGGGTGCGTTCGGACACGACGATGTGCTCCTCTTGTTCAGGCCGAAGGCGTCGGCCCAGGAAGCGTACCGGCCGCCAGCCGCCGCCGGAATTCGTTCCGGAACCAGATGATCAGCGCCCAGACCAAGCCGAAGACGACGCCCATGATGCCGAGGGACGGCGTGATCAGCGCGCCGAGGATCGTCAGGCCCTGCAGGGACAACGCCGCCGGGACGAACCACGGCTTGGCGGCGAACGCACACAACGCGATCAGCGCCACGGCCAGAATGCAGATTGCTACGACGCCGAGCGCACTGGTGCCCGCGCCGGTGTTCTTGGCGACCGGAATGGACAGCAGCACCACGACCGCCTCGAGGACCAGCGTCGCCGACATGACGCCGCGGAGTCCCCGTTCCGGGTCGTACGGCCTCGTTGTGCCGGGCTCCGGCACGGTATCCGGGGGCGGGCTCCTCCGGCCCACCGACCGGCTCACCCGACGGGGTGCTCACGCCGGGAGCAATCCGGCCAGGGCACGACCGTCACCTGCCGACACCACGGATCCGGTGATGATCACGCCGGTACCCGCCGCGCCCTCCCCCGGTTCGACGGAGCCCTCGGCGAGATCGACGGCCAGCGCGATGGCCTCGTCCATCCGCTGCGGCCGTGTGTACCTTTTCCTCACCGAAGATGTCGACGGCGAGGTCGGCCAGTTCGGGGACCCGCATCGACCGCGGGGAGGAATTGGTGGTTACCACCACCTCGTCGAACGAATCGACCAGGGCCGTGAGAATGCCGGCGACATCCTTGTCCTGCATCACGGCCAGCACCCCGACGAGTTTGGAAAAGGAGAATTCAGCGGCCAGCGCCGCGGCCAGCGCCCTTGCCCCGTCGGGGTTGTGGGCGGCATCGACCAGAATCGTCGGCGAGGTACGGACCCTCTCCAAGCGCCCTGGCGACGCCACCGAGGCGAAGCCGTCCTGGATCGCGGCCAGGTCGAGCTGCCGGCCGGCACCGGCTCCGAAGAAGGCCTCGACCGCGGCCAGCGCCACGACGGCGTTGCCGGCCTGATGTTCGCCGGCCAGCGGCAGGAAGATGTCGTCGTACACGCCGCCCAGCCCCTGCAGGGTCAGACGCTGCCCACCGACGGCGAAAGACCGCTCCAGCACGTCGAATTCGCTGCCTTCCCGGGCGACCGACACGTCGACCTGGATGGTCCGGCGGAGCAGCGCATCCATCGCTTCGGGCTGCTGCCGAGCGATGATGGCGACCGCGTCAGCCTTGATGATGCCGGCCTTGACGCCGGCGATCTCACCGACCGTGTCGCCGAGGAAATCCATGTGGTCGAGCCCGATCGGGGTGACGACGGCGATCTTGGCGTCGGCTACGTTGGTCGAATCCCAGGTGCCGCCCAATCCGACCTCGATGATGGCCACGTCGACCGGCGCGTCCGCGAATGCGGCGAAGGCCATGGCCGTGAGGATCTCGAACTTGGAGAGCGCGATGCCGCCGTCCTGCATGCTGGCCGCATCGACCAGATCGACGTACGGCGCGATGTCGCTGTACGTCGAGACGAATTGCTCTTCCGAGATGGGCACCCCGTCCAGGCTGATCCGCTCGGTGACCAACTGCAGGTGCGGAGACGTGAACCGGCCGGTGCGCAGGCCGATGCGGGTGACCAGTGCGTCGATCATCCTGGCCGTCGAGGTCTTGCCGTTGGTGCCGGCGACCTGGATCACCGGGTAGGCCTGCTGCGGGTTCCCGATGAGGTCCATCAGTGCCACCATGCGTGCGGTGGTCGGCGAGATCTGCGTCTCCGGTCGGCGACTGTTCAGCAGATCCTCGACCGCGGCCAGCGTCAAGGGCGGTGAATCGGGCACGATCATCCCGGCGTCCTCGTCGAGATCCGCGGTAGCGCTTGCTATCTCGGCGTCATGGTCGACCACCGCCCCGACCAGGGCGGGTTCGAGGCCGTCCGGGTTCGCCTCGTCCCAGTCGTCCTCGCGGCACTTCGAACGGCGGGATGGGGGTGCCTCCGCCGGGCGCCTCCGGCCGGTCCTCCGGGTTGACGTCGTCGGGATGATCCCCCGGCTGGATGTCGCCCTTGGCCCGGCGGCCCCGATCGTCACGACCGAACGCGTCACGCTCGACGCCGGATTGGTCGTCGTTCACGAACGGCCGGAATGCGCCGTCCGCCTGCTCGTCGTCCCAATCTCCGGGGGTCGTCATGAATTGCCCTTCAGATCGTTCAGCCGCTTCGTCAGCCGCTCGACGTCGCCGGCCGCTTTGACCGCCCGCAGTTTGATCTTGTCCACCACCGGAGCGGGTGCCTTCCCGATGAACGCCTCGTTGTCCAGCTTCCTGCCGGTGTCCTCGATTTCCTTGTAGGCGACCGCGAGATCCTTCTCCACCCGGGCGATCTCGGCCGGGACGTCCACGGCCGTCGACGTGTCCAGTTCGACGTGCACCGACCCGTGCGCCAAGGCTGCCTCGATGGCCACCGTGGCAGCGAACTCGGACATCGGCCTCGGTCAGCCTGGTCAGCGCCGCGGCGAAGACGTTCACGCGTCTCGTCACCGCCAACCAGCCTGGCCGGCACCTTGCGTCCAGGGGCCAGCCCCTGATCCGACCGGAAACGCCTGATCTCCGTGGTCAACGTCTGGACGTCGCGCACCCAGGCCGCCGCCGCCGGATCAGACGGGCGGCCCGAAACCGTCGGCCAGGGCGCGATCACCAACGACTCGCCGCCGGTCAACGCCGTCCACAAGGTCTCGGTGACGAACGGGACGAACGGGTGCAGCAGCTTGAACAGCGCGTCCAGTACGGTCCCGAGCACGGCCCGGGTCGTGGTCACCCGAGCGTGAATCCGGCCCACCGACCGGCATCTGCACCTTGGCGAGTTCCAGGTACCAGTCGCACACTTCGTCCCAGGCGAAGTGGTAGAGACCCTCGGCGGCCTTGCCGAATTGGAAATCAGCCGAGCAGTGCGGTGGTCTCGTCCGTGACCTGGTCCAGACGGTCCAGCACCCAGCGATCGGCCGGGGTGAGTTCGGCGGTGTCCAGTGGCGTCTCGGGAAGCACCGCACCATTCATCATGGCGAACTTGGTGGCGTTGAACAGCTTCGTGCAGAACTTCCCGGCACCGCCGACCCAGTCCTCGGCGATCGCCTGATCGGCTCCGGGATTGGCGCCGCGGGCCAGGGTGAACCGCACCGCATCGGCGCCATATTTGTCGATCCAGGCCAGCGGATCGACGCCGTTGCCCTTGGACTTGGACATCTTCTTGCCGTACTGGTCGCGGACAAGGCCGTGCAGCGCAACGGTTTCAAATGGCACCGCCGGGAGCTCACCGGTGTTGCCGAGGTAGGTGCCGAACATCATCATCCTGGCCACCCAGAAGAACAGGATGTCGTAACCCGTGACCAGGACCGACGTCGGGTAGAACGCTTTCAACGTTTCGGTCTGCTCCGGCCAACCCATGGTCGAGAACGGCCACAGCCCCGAGGAGAACCAGGTGTCGAGCACGTCCGGATCCTGGACCCAGCCGTCGCCCGGCAACTCCTCGTCCGGTCCGACGCAGCGGATCTCGCCTTCGGGGCCGTACCAGACCGGAATGCGGTGACCCCACCAGAGCTGCCGGGAGATGGTCCAGTCGTGCATGTTGTCGACCCAGTCGAAGAAACGCGGGGCCAGTTCCGGCGGATGAATCTGCGTGCGACCCTCGCGGACGGCGTCGCCCGCCGCCTTCGCCAGCGGCGCCACGTTCACGAACCACTGCAGGCTCAGATCGGGGTTCCACCACGTCGCCCGAACGGGAACAGTGGCCGACCGCGTGGATGTACGGCTTGCGCTCGCCGACGATCCGACCCTCGCCGCGCAGCGCCTCCTTGACCGCCGCCCGCGCCTCGAACCGGTTCAGCCCGTCGAAAGGTGTTCCGGTACCGACGATATCGCCGCTCTCGCTGAGAATCGTGATGGCCGGCAGTCCGTGTCGGCGGCCGATCTCGAAGTCGTTGGGATCGTGCGCGGGCGTCACCTTGACGGCGCCGGTCCCGAACGTCGGGTCGACGTGCTCGTCGGCCACGACGGGGATCTGCCGGCCCACCAGCGGCAGCTCGACGGTGGTGCCGATCAGGTGGGCGTATCGCTCGTCGTCCGGATGGACCGCGATGCCGGTGTCGCCCAGCATCGTCTCCACCCGCGTGGTGGCGACGACAATGCCGTGGTCACCATCACTGTCGACATTCCCATAACGGATCGAGACCAGCTCACCCTCGTCGTCGGAGTGGTCCACCTCGATGTCGGACAGCGCCGTCATGCAGCCCGGGCACCAGTTGATGATCCGTTCGGCCCGGTAGATCAGTCCGTCGTCGAACATCTTCTTGAAGATGGTCTGCACCGCGGCGGACAGGCCGTCGTCCAGGGTGAACCGCTCGCGGCTCCAGTCGACGGAATCGCCGAGCCGCTTCATCTGGCCGAGGATCGCGCCGCCGGACTCGTGCTTCCAGTCCCAGACCTTCTCGATGAACAGTTCACGGCCGAAGTCGTGCCGGGTCTTGCCGTCGACAGCGAGCTGCTTCTCGACCACGTTCTGGGTGGCGATGCCCGCGTGATCCATGCCGGGGAGCCACAGCACCTCGTCACCGGACATCCGGCGCCAGCGAGCAAGCACATCCATCAGGGTCTGATCCAGCGCGTGCCCGACGTGCAGATTTCCGGTGACGTTCGGCGGCGGCAGCACGATCGAGAACGGCCTGCGCTCGCCGGATAGCACGCGTTGCTCGTCGGCCCGGAAGTAGCCGGCTTCCAGCCAGCGCTGGTACAGCGGTACCTCGACTGCCGCTGGGTCGTACTGGGCAGGCAGGTCGTGGGTATCGAGCGCGGCGGGGAATGCATTCACCCGACCAGTTTAGGTCGGCGCGCGAACGCGTTCTCCCGCCGCGGAACGGCCTCTAGTAGGACCGCGGCAGGCCAAGGGTGTGCTGGGCGACGTAGTTGAGCACCATTTCGCTGTTGACCGGGGCGATCCGCAGCAGACGCGCCATCCCCCAGAGCGGGATCAGCCCGTATTCGACGGACAGGCCGTTGCCGCCGTGGGTTTGGATCGCCGCATCGACGGCCGCCATCGCAGCCTCCGAGGCCGCGTACTTGGCCATGTTGGACGCCTCGCCGGCCGGTTGCCCGTTGTCGTGCAGCCAGGCCGCCTTCGCCGTCATCAGCGCGGCCAGCTCGACGGCGATCTTGGCCTTGGCCAGCGGGTGCGATACCGCCTGGTGGGTACCGATAGGCGCGCCCCAGACCTCGCGGGACTTCGCGTAGCTGGCTGGCCAGGTCGATGGCGTACCGACCGACGCCGACACCCAGGGCCGCCGAGGCGATCCGCTCCGGGTTGAGCCCGTCGAACAGCGGCCGCAATCCCTCGCCTTCCACGCCGATCAGCGACGAGGCCGGAACCCGCACCTGGTCGTAGAACACGGTGAACTGCTTGTCCGGAATCTGCGCGGCGACGGGCAGGACGTTCCAGCTCAGCCCGGGCGCGGACGTCGGCACGATGAACATCGAGATCCGCCCCTTGCCGGTGACCTCGTCGACGCCGGTCCGGGCCACGGTGAGGATGGCGGCCGACTCGTCGACGCCCGAGATGTAGTACTTGCTGCCGGTGATCAGGTAGTCGTCGCCGTCGCGGACGGCGGTCGTGGTGATGTGGTGGGAGTTCGAACCGGCGTCGGGCTCGGTGATGGCGAAGGCCATCTTGATGCTGCCGTCGGCGAGCTGGGTCAGCCATTCCTGCTGCTGATCCGCTGAGCCGTGCCTGGCCAGCACCTCGCACACCGATGGCGCTGGAGACCAACAGCAGAAGGAGCGGACAGCCGGCTCCCGCCGCCTCTTCGGCGACGACTGCGAGCTCGCTCATCCCGGCGCCACCGCCGCCGAACTCGACTCGGAACGTTGATGCCGATGAAGCCGGCCTTGCCGAGGTCCGACCAGAGGCCCGACTGCGGGGTGGCGGTGCGGGCGTGCTCGGCAAACTCGGCGCCACCGTGGGCCAGGGTGATCTCGCGCACGGCCGCCCGGATTTCGGCGTACTCGGCGGGATCGGAGAAGTCGGCCATCTGTTGATTCCTTCACTCGGCACTGTATCCACGGCGGCGGGTTTGCCCGGCCGCTCCCGCGACGCCTACCGCCGACGGTGGTTCCAGAATGCCAGACGTGAACCATGGTTAACAATAGGTGAGGCGCTGGAGATGACCGGATCAGATCTCCGCCTCGGCGACCGAGCCGTCGGCCTCCGGAGCCAGGTACCTCGGGCCGTAGACGGCGTGCTCACCGTCCACCAGCGAGACGGTGGCGACGCCGTCGTCGGCGAGCTCGGTGAATTGCTCGCGGAGCCAGTCCTCGGCGGCCTCCTGCGACGTGAAGACGACTTCGGGACCGTCGATCACCACGCCTGCCGCGTCGGCGAACAACCAACGCCACGTCGGCTCCGGCTCTTCGGGCGCCTCGTTCGGCGGGAGGTCGAGAGGGACGCTCATCTTCATTCTCCTGTGGGGCGTCAGGGCTCGCCGAGCGGCACGGCGCGACGTGGGCCGACGGGATGGACAGTCCCGGGTGGTGCCGACGGTAGCGTGATCCACGCCGCGCATCCGCGACCTTGCGAAGGGAATCTTGGTGACTGTCGAATTCGGTCAGGTCGAGCCGCCGTTCAAGGGCGGCGGACTGATACCGCATCCGCTGCTGGGCACCTTCGGCCCGTTGACCCGGTTGCTCGAGGCCTGCGCACTGCCTGGTCACGGCGTGTTGGAACGGCCCCGACTGGTGGTCTTCGCCGGTGATCACGGGGTCGCCACGCTCGACGTCTCAGCCCATCCGATCGACGAAACCGCCCGTCGGGCAGTCGCTCTCGCGACGGGCGCCGGCTCGGTCGCCTCCATCGCCGACGATGCGGGGGTCGGGGTACGAGTGGTCGACGTGGCCGTCGACGCCGACCTCACCGACACCGCCGTCGACTCCTCCGTGAAAGTGCCGGCGATCCTCCGGCCGGATCGACATCGAGGACGCACTCACGTCGGACGAACTCGATCAGGCGCTGCTGGCGGGTCAGCGGATCGCCGATGCCGAGGTCGATGCGGGAGCCGACCTGCTGATCGGCGCGCTCTGCGGGGTCGGCGCCAGTACCGCGACAGCGGTCATCGCCGCCGGACTGACCGGAATGGAACCGGTCGAGGTCACCTCACGCGGGTCAGGGATCAACGACGCGGCCTGGATCCGGAAGGTCGCCGCCGTCCGTGATGCGTTGTATCGCACCCGGCTGTCCGGCACGGACAGCCACACCATGCTGCGGGTCGCCGGCGGCGCCGACCTCGCGGCGTTGACCGGCTTCATCGCGCGGGCCGCCGTCCGCGGCGTTCCGGTGCTGGTCGACGACGTGCCGAGCACCACGGCCGCCCTGCTGGCCGGCCGGATGGCACCCGGGTCCGATGCCTACGTCGTCGTCACCTCGCTCTCCCCCGAGCGCAGCCACCGCAGGCTGCTCGACCTGCTCGGCCGCGACCCCCTCACGGCGTGGTCACTTCGACTCGGCGACGGCGCCGGCGCTGCGCTGTTGGTCCCAGCGGTCCGGGCGGTCGCCAGGTCGGCCGGCTCCGGCGACACGGACGCCGGCGGCATGCGGAATTCGGACGCCATCGACGCGTGGGATCCGGCGCTCTTCTGACCATCGCTTGTTTGATTTGTTCGTGCCCCGACCTGTCGTTGCCGTGCTGCGGCGTCATTCCCGAACTGTGGTTGGCAGACCGAAGGTGGTGTGCACACCCGGCGAGAACAGTGGCCGGAGCATGGGCCCGGCGACTGGAACTCCCACCCCGGCCACCAGGTCGCCGTGCATCCCGGTCAGTTCGGCGGACCGCAGTGGCCACCGGCCGTGTTGATTCGGCACCCACACCGTCCGGCCGGCCACCCGGGTATGCAGTCCCCATCGGGAGGTCAGCCAGACCTCCAGGTCCGTCGGCTCGACCGGATCGCCGACCCGAACGGTGATCTCATTGGCCAGGTCGGCGCGCGGCCAGCGCCGGCGGGTCTGGTACCGCCACAGGTCGCCGGCATGTACGGCGCTCATCTTCGACCAGGCGTAGGGCAGTCCAAGGCTCCATCGGGCCAACAGAACCGTGGTCAGCCGCTGCGCGTCCAGCGTGCAGAAGACGATGCCGTTGCGATCTTGGCCGTCGACCGAGTACAGCCGGACGTTCGTCTCGCAGAAGGTCCCGAAGTAGGGAACGGGTAGGCGACGTCCCGGGCCGGCTCCACGCATCTGGAACGGGACCAGTCCGACATAGCTCATGCCGTCGAACGTGTCGGGATAGACGCCCGGCGGCAGCAACCCGGCCACCGCTTCCGGCTCGACCGGCCAGTGCAGGAACGTCAGGTTCTGCCACCGCTGCTCCGAGATCGTCATGCCGGTCAGTGTCGGCGCACTCGTCTGCACGACCATCACGCGGTTCTCCTCAGCTCGGCATGGCGCCGAAGACGGTGATCTCGGGTACCGGACCGGTCCACGCCTCCAGCTGTACCAGGCAGGTGTGCGCGCTGGGTCCCTGCGCGAGCGCCGAAGTCCCGTGATCGGCGGTCAGTACGTTGGGATTTCCATGCACGTCAAGGCCTCCGGGCGTCAGCGGGTCGTACCAGGCGCCGGTCGAGAGGCGTACCACGCCGGGCCGGATCTCGTCCGAGACGACCGCACCGGCGAGGCACTGTCCTCTGTCGTTGAAAAGCCGGACGACGGTGTCGCTGCTGATTCCACGTGCCGCCGCATCACCGGGATTGATCAGCACGGGCTCACGGCCGCTGATCTTTCCGGCCCGGGAGTGCGCGCCGTTGTCGAACTGCGAGTGCAGCCTTCGTTCCGGTTGTCCGGATACCAGCGCCAACGGAAAGCGCTGCGCGGCCGAGGATCCCAGCCATTCCGACGGCTCCAGCCAGGTGGGGTGTGGCGGGCAGTCGGGATAGCCGAACCCGGCGATGGTGGCGGAATGGATCTCGAGGAGACCCGAAGGAGTCGCGATGGGATTCGCACTGGGGTCCGCCCTGAGCGCCGCATATGGCTTCTCCGGACGATCCAGATCAGGCAGCGCGACCCGGCCCAACTCGACCAGTTCCGGCCAGTCCGGCAGCTGCACATCCAGCGTGGCCGCGCGTTTCCTGGTGCGCTCGTAGAGCTCCTGAACCCACTCGTCCGCGGTGCGGCCTTCGGTGAACTTGTTCGTCAGATCGAGATGCGCGGCGACCTCGGAGAATATTTCGTAGTCGGTCAGGACCTCCCCAGGCGGGTCAGCGGCCCGCACCATGGCCATCACATACGGGTCTTCCCGCCCGGCCGCGAAGTCGTTGCGCTCCACGAAGGTCGCTGCGGGCAGCACGATATCGGCATGCCGGGCGAGCGCGTTGGCGAAATGTTCGTGCACCACGACGGTGTCGGGTCGCTGCCAGGCGTCGACCAGTCGGTTCAGATCCTGGTGGTGATGGAACGGGTTGCCGCCGATCCAGTAGATCAACCGGATGTCGGGGTACGTGTGCCGGCCGCCGTCGTAGTCGAATTCCTGGCCCGGCCGGGTCAGCAGATCCGTAATTCTGGCGACCGGAATGAAGTCCTGAACGTTGTTCACCCCTTGCGGAAACGCGGCGACGGGAACCTTCGCCAGGCGCATCCCATTACGGTGCAAGGCTCCGAGACCACAACCGAATCCGCCGCCGGGTCGACCCATCGACCCGGACAGCGCGGCAAGCGTCAGCGCCATCCAGGGCGCCTGCTCGCCGTGATCGGCCCGCTGCACCGAATATGACGTCGAGATCACGGTTCGTTGCGGTGGCGATCCGACGCCCCAGGTGGCGGATAGCGGTTGACGACAGACCCGAGATCCCGGCCGCCCACTCCGCATCTTTCGGTAGGCCGTCGGCACGGCCGAGCAAGTACTCCTCGAAGGCCGGCCAGCCCACTGTGCACCGCTCCAGGAAATCCACGTCGTGAAGTCCGGCCTCGACGATGGTGTGGGCGAGGCCGAGCATCACCGCAACGTCGGTGCCCGGTCTGGCCGGCAGCCAGGTGCTGTCCAGGAACTCGGCTGCATCCGTCCGCAACGGCGACACCGACACGAAATCCACGCCGGCGAGCCGGGATCGTCGTTGAGCGCCCGGCGACGTGTGCGCGCCAAGGCCGCCATCGTTGACCTGGACATTGCGCAGCGCCAGGCCGCCGAACGCGACCACGAGCTGGCCGTGCTCGGCGATCTCGTCGAACGTCGGCGACGAATCCATCGCGGTCTGCCAGCCGCCGGCCACCCGGCGCAGCAGCACCGTGATCGCGGCGGACGAGTAGGTGTCCACCGAGCGGGTGTAGCCGCCGGTCATGTTCAGGAAACGGTGTAGTTGCGATTGCGGATGATGGAATCTGCCTGCCGAGCCCCACCCATAGGAACCGCCGAAGATGGCGCGGTTGCCGTGCTCGGACCGCACCCGCTGGATCTCCTGGGCGACCAACTTCGTCGCCGTCGCCCAGTCCACCCGGACGTAGCTGTCGTCACCGCGCCTACGTCGGCCGTCGACTCCGGCCGGCCGCGGCCCGTGCTCGAGCCACCCCCGCCTGATCAGCGGGACCGTCAACCGGCCGGCACTGGTCAGCGCATCAGCCACGGAGTCGCCGATGGCCGTCGGGGTCGGGTCGTCGGGGTGAGGATCGAGGCCGAGCAGCCGGGTACCGGTGGTGCGGGCGAGGTAACTACCCCAGTGCGTCGCCGTCGGCACCGACCTTGCTGCTTGCGTTGGTTCCTCTTTTGGGGTCACTCCGGGCTCCAATCCACCGGTTCGGCGCCCTGTTCGATGAGCAGCGCGTTCGCCCTGGAAAACGGCCTCGAGCCGAAGAAGCCGCGGTCGGCGGACATCGGCGACGGGTGGGCGGATGCGATGTGGGGGAATCTGCCGAGCATCGGGATCAGGGTCTGGGCGTCCTTGCCCCACAAGATCGCGACGAGCGGTCGGTCGCGCGCGACCAGTGCGCTGATCGCCCGCTCGGTCACCTGCTCCCAACCCTTGCCCTTGTGGGCCGCGGACGAGCCGGGCGCCACCGTCAGCACTCGGTTCAACAGCAACACACCCGACTGTGTCCACTTGGTCAGGTCACCGTGCGCCGGCGGCACTATCCCGAGATCCGACCTGAGCTCCCGGTAGATGTTGGCCAGCGACCGCGGGATCGGTCTGACCGATCTGTCGACGGCGAACGAGAGCCCGATCGCGTGTCCCGGGGTCGGGTACGGATCCTGACCGACGATCAACACCTTGACCTGCGACATGGGTGCCTGGAACGCCCGCAACACGTTGGCACCGGCCGGCAGGTACGTCCGGCCGGCCGCAATCTCGGAACGGAGGAAATCGCCCATCGCGGCGATCTGGGGCGCCACGGGCTGCAGCGCGGCAGCCCATTCGGGATCCATGGTGTCTGCGAGGGCGGGTGGCATGACGGCGACGGTACCGCTCCGCGCCCACGACGATCAGGAGAAGTGGTCCCAGCCGCCCGGTTCGTCGCGCTGGGCACCGTCCACGGTGACCGTCGGCCCCAGATCGCCCGGTACTCCGACCGTTCCGATCGGCAGCCAGCCCGGTGGAAGGGTCGAACCGTTGGGGAAGGTGGCCACCAGCGGATGATCGTCGCCGCCGCTGAGCACCCAGAGCAGCGGATCCTTGCCGAGCGCCGAGGCCACCTCGACCAGGCGTGGGTTGATCTCCAGGGCTGCGGTGCGGATGTTGATCGAGACGCCCGAGGCCTTGGCGATATGCCCGAGGTCGGCCACCAGGCCGTCGGAGACGTCGATCATCGCGGTGGCGCCCGACGCTGCGGCGGTGATGCCGGCCTGCAACGGCGGCTCGGGCACCCGGTAAGCGTTGACCACTGCGGCTGGTGACCGGAATCCGCGGGACAGCACGGCCAACCCGGCGGCGGCCCAGCCGAGCCGACCGTTGATCGCCACCTCGTCGCCCGGCCTGGCTCCGGATCGGAGAACCGGCCGCGAGCCGCGCAGGTCGCCGAGCACCGTGACGGAGATGGTCAAGGTCTCCGACCTCGTCATGTCCCCACCGACCAGCGCCGCGCCGGCTTCGTGGGCGGCGTCGTGCAGACCCTTGCCGATACCCAGGATCAGATCCGTCGGCGTGGTGCTGGGTGCGGCGATGGCGACGACCAACGATGTCGGAGCGGCTCCCATCGCCGCGATGTCGGCCATCGAGGCCAGTGCCGCCCGGCGGCCGATCTGTTCGCCGGATGCCCAGTCGGTCCGGAAGTGCACGCCGTGCACGAGCATGTCGACGGTGATCACCACCCGCCCGTCCGACGCTGCCACCACTGCCGCATCGTCGCCCGGCCCGACCGATGTGTCCGCGAGCTGGGGTTGATCCTTGGTCACCGCCGCGATCAGGGCGAACTCACCGATCGCGGCCAGCGTTCCTTCTGTCGGGCTCCCGCCGGCGACTTGCCCTTTGCGGTACCGGACGGACTCGCCGGGGTGCTTGGTTGATGCTGCGTAGTGGCCGTGGTTGATGCTGCGTAGTGGCCGTTGGTTGATGCTGCGGGGTGGCCGTCGATACGTGCTGGGTCCGCTGTTCTCGCCCGCGGGGTACTGATGTCACACCTCCTGATCTTCTCGGATCTGATCTTCTCGGATCGAATCCGACCACAGCGGGGACCTGCTCCCGGCTGCGTGTGCTCTCGTTAGTCGTGCATGTCGTGTTGATCGTGCATTCCGTCCGTCATCGTGCCCCACGTCGGCAAGTCGGGCCTCCACCGGCGCGCTGCGCCAGTCCGACAAGTGGGCACGCTCACCATGCCTGTCGGGCGGCGTCGGCAGCCGAACTCGGGTTGCCCGCGGCGGCTGACGAAGCGTGGGCACCAGGCCAGGCGCTCCCTCGAGCTGAAAGACCGATAAACTCCCGTTCACTTCCGTCGGTTGCCGGTGCGGCAGCCGAATCGCTGGTGAAAGCAGCGAAATCAGAGAGAGTTAGGAGCACACCGTGGTGCAGGCCTTCATCCTGATCCAGACCGAGGTCGGGCAGGCAGCAGCGGTCGCCAGTGCGATTGCCGAACTACCAGGGGTCACCAGCGCGGAGGATGTCACCGGTCCGTACGACGTCATCGTTCGTGCCGAAGCCGAGACGGTCGACGAACTCGGCAAGCTCGTAGTGGCCCGGGTCCAGGGTGTGGCCGGCATCACCCGCACGCTCACGTGCCCGGTGATCCGGCTCTGATCGGTCCTCTGACCTGGACCCGCTCCTCGACTCAGGGCACATCGTGACGAACGGTATGGCAGACGACTCCGGTCCGATCGTCGACGCCGCCGAGACCTCCGGCAACTTCAAACGCGGCACTACATCGGCGGTCGCCCCCCCAGCCGTCGCCGAGGCCGATTCCGGAAACTCGATGACCTGGTCATGGCAAGTGATCGCGGCCCTGATCGTCGTAGTGGTGGCCATCGCCACCGTTGCCGTACTCGGCGTGATCCAGAAAAACCACCCGGTAACCGCTACGGGACCGCTACCGATAGCAAGCTTCGATCAACCGGGCGCCGATTCGGCTGCGTGCAAGGCCCTGATGCCTACGCTCCCGCAGCAGCTCGCCGGAGAGAACAGGCGCGCGCTCGAGGGCGCCACCGATGGGATTGCCGCCTGGGGCGATCCGGCCACCATTCTGCGCTGCGGATTGGAAACGCCGGGCGAGCTGACCTGCAGCTCTGCGTTGACGCAGGTCGACGGCGTTGCGTGGCTGCAACTGCCGGATTCCGGGTCGGGTGCGACCACCTACATCGCTGCAGATCGCACCGTGCGGATTGCCGTGACCATTCCCGACGGGTCCGGGACCGGCGAGATTCAACAGCTCTCGGATGTGGTCGGGGCGGCGCTTCCGGCGCGAGCGCCATGCAGCAATGGCGTCCTTCTTCCGACCGACACCAAGTAACCGCGGCCCCTGTGCCGGCATGTGCCGTTGCGTCGCTCCACGTTGGCGCGCACCCGGCGCCAGTGCATCACGCGCGAGTCACTGCCCGGCCAGCAGCGCTCGGTTCAGCGAGCGACGACCGAGCACCGGCTGCGTGGTCTGTGCCCGTCCATTCCTGCCTCGCCCGTCGCTGTCTCGTCGATCAGTGGCTCGGCGGCCCGTTGTCCGGCTCATCCACCATCCGGTACGGGACTGCGGCCTCATCCGGTCGGGACCAGTTCTCGACCGGGAAGGGGTCGTCCGGGGTGGTGTAGGTGTGACCGGTCGGTGTGGTCCATTGGGTGTTATGTGCGTGTTCCGGTTGCCGTCCGGGTACGGGTGGTGCGGTGTCCGGCGTGCGTTTTGGCGCGGTGGTCGGTCCGGCACTTGGGTTCGACGTTGTCGGCGGCAGTGGGTCCGTGGGGGACGGGGATGATGTGATCGAGGTCGCAGCGGTGGGCCGGGACGGTGCACACCGGATTCGAGCAGATGCCGTCCCGAAACGTGATTGCAGTGCCCAGTTTCCGGGACGGGAACCGGCCCAGTTCAGTGGTTTCGAGCAGGTTCCCGTGCTCATCGGTGAGGAGTCGGTAGAACAAGGCGTCTGGTTGTTCGGCGAGGGTTCGAATGGTGTCGGCGGGGACGAGGGCGGAGCGGTCGGCGAGTTGGCCGGGGGTGTTGGTGTAGCCGAACTGGGATTGGATGGATACCACGACGCCGATGGTGACGGGTAGGGGTCGGACGGGATGGCTTCCGGGACATGCGGTGAGGACTGGCCGGCCGGGCCGGTCCGGGTTCGGCAGCGATCCGGCAGGCTGGATGTTATCTCCCGGTGAGTGGGCGTTCTGGTCCAGATGATCGTCGTCGCTGGGGTCGGCCCGGAACGCAGACGCGGGCAGGCCGAAGTCGGCGTCCGGGTTCCACGGTCCAGCGAAGAGATCGCCGCCCAGGCAACCACCGTCGGCGGTGGTACCACCGGCGCCGTCACTCTCGGTGTCGCCGCAAACCTCGTCGCCGCAGCGGAGTACTTCCTCGCCGGCTTTTCGTTATCGGCTTGTTCGCTGCCGGCGTCTTCGTCGCCGTCGTGTTGCTCGGTGTCCGGATACTCGTCGGTGTCATCCCAGGTGACGTGACAGCCGTTGCTGACACGACCCAGGAGCATGTCGACCAACGCGTCGGCGCGGCGTTGTTGCAGGGTTCGTTGGTCATCCGGGTCGCAGAGCCCGGCGAGGGCGTTGAGGACCTGGTCGATGGCGGCGGCGTCGAGTGAGGACATCGCCGCGGACAGGAAGCTGATCCCGTCCAGGTCGGGGCGCAGGGACACATACCGGTCGGCGAGGCAGCGTCGTAGTCGTTCGTCGGTCTCGTCCGGCTCGTACTTGGCGATGAACGCGTTCAGCCAGCGGCCCAACAGTTCTGCGGTCTTGCAGGCGGCGACCGGAACGACCAGTGCGTTGAGGAGCTGTTTCGACGATTCCCTGGTCAGCCTGAGCAGGGCGTGGTTGATTTTCGCGGCCCGCAGGTGGTCGATGTCGCCGGCTTGCCAGGCCTGCCAGGCATCGGGGGTCTCCTGCCGCAGCCGGTGCGCGATGCCGACGGTCCGCTGCACGGAGTGTTTGGAAGCTTTGATCGCCAAACCGATCTCCATGGCGGCAAACTCGCCCGGCTCGTACCTGGCGTCAAGGCCGGCTGCGCATTTGTCGGCGATCCGGCGCCGGTCGAAGCGCTCCCTGGCGGCGTCGAACTCGAGCATCAACGCGGCCTGCCGGGCCTGGGCGGCGGCCAGGGTCTGTTGAGCAGCGGCCAGCTCGTCGATGAGCACTGCGGCCCGGTCGTCTGTCGTTGCCCCGGCTTCCCCCATACCGGCAATTTTACCTGGTGACACTGACAGTCAACCCAGGTGTGGACAACTATTTCGAACACGGGTGCGATAACCACCGCCAGCCACCAGGACTTGCTGACACTCCGAGAGAAGAAACCGAGCCACAGCGATCAGCGCAGCCCGGTCCCCCGCGCGATGGCGGTCCGGATCAGCACCGTCAGCAGGTCGGGGTACGACAGGCCGGCCGCACCCCACATCCGCGGATACATCGAGATCGGGGTGAATCCGGGCATCGTGTTGACTTCGTTGATCACGACCCGGCCGTCGTCGGTCACGAAGAAGTCGACCCGGGCCAGGCCCTGCGCGTCCAGCGCGTCGAAGGCACGGACGGCCAGCTCGCGAATCTGGGCGGTCACCTCGTCGGACAGCGCCGCCGGGATGTCGAAGGTGGCGACATCATCGAGGTACTTGGCACTGAAGTCGTAGAAGTCGTATCCCGCTGCGACGTGGATCTCGGCGGTCGGTGACGCCTCGATACGGCCGTCCGGGAACTCGAGCACGCCGCACTCGATCTCCCGCCCGATCATCGCGGCCTCGACGAGCACCTTCGGATCCGCCTGGCGCGCGACCTGGATGGCGTCGTCCAGGTCGGCCCAGCTGTCGACCCGGCTGACTCCGAGGGAGGACCCGGCTCTGGCCGGCTTCACGAATACCGGGCAGCCCGAGCCGCTCGCGCTCGTCGAAGGTCAGGGTGGCTCGCGATGGCCGGAGCACCACGTAGTCGCCCTGCGGCAGGCCCTCTGCCGCCAGAAGCTTCTTGGTGAACTCCTTGTCCATGCCGGCTGCGGAAGCCAGCACGCCTGGCCCGACGTACGGGATGTCGGCGAGTTCGAGCAGACCCTGGATGGTGCCGTCCTCGCCGAAAGGCCCGTGCAGCAACGGAAACACCACGTCCACATCGAGGGCGGAGCCGGCACCGAGCGGGATCAGCGAGGCCGAGGTCGGATCGGCTGCAAGGACCACGCCGGACCCGCCGGAGACCGAAGGCAGATTCCTGCCGTCCTTCTCGAGCACCAGGGCGGGATCCAGAAGCACCCAGGCACCTGCCGGTGTGATCCCGATCGCAGTGACTTCGAATTCGTTCGGATCCAGGTGGTGCAGGACACTGCCGGCCGAGATGCAGGAGACGGCGTGTTCGCCGCTCCGGCCGCCGAAGACGACAGCGACCCTGGTCCGACCTGAATTCATGGGATCACCCTACGGTCGGCCGAGCGCACCGAACCGCCGGGACACGATTGAGCGACAGGCCGTTCACTCCGGACTGTGCGGCCGATCCATCAATGCTCTGACCATGTCGATGGGCGGGAGGTGCAGATAGCAGACCTGGTAGACGGCCTCGGTGATCGGCATGTCGATCTCGTGCCGGTGAGCCAGGTCCCGGACGGAACGACAGCTGACCACACCTTCGGCCACCTGGCCGCCCGCGGCGGCGACGGCCGCCTCAAGACCCATACCGGCGGCGAGTCGTGCGCCGAGGGTCCGGTTGCGGGACAACGGCGACGAGCAGGTCGCCACCAGGTCGCCGAGCCCGGCGAGTCCGGCGAATGTCGCAGGTCTACCGCCCAGCGCCTCCCCCAGCCTGGATACCTCGTTCAATCCTCTGGTCATCAGTGAGGCGGCCGTGTTGAGTCCCAGGTTGAGCCCGTCGGCGATTCCGCAGGCCAGCGCGATGATGTTCTTTCCGGTTCCGGCGATCTCTGCCCCGACCACGTCGGTGATGGTGTAAGGCCGAAAATAGCCAGTGGCACAGGCCTTCTGGACCTGAACGGCAACATCGTGGTCGATGCAGGCAAGGACCGATGCGGTCGGGCGGTCGTGTGCGATCTCTACCGCCAGGTTGGGCCCGGTCAGCACCACCACGCGCTCGGGCTCGATGTACCCCACCCGCGAGACCACTTCGCTCATCCGGAGTCCGGTGCCGATCTCGACCCCTTTGGCCAACGAGATCACCGGTACCGAAACGGGAATCGAGTCGCGGAAGACGGTCAGGTTTTCCCGCATCGATTGGCTCGGCACACCCAGTGCGACCGCATCAACCCCGTCGAGGGCCTCGTCGACATCGGAGGTGGCCCAGATGTTCTCGGGCAGTAAGACGCCGGGCAGATAGGCCTCGTTCGCGCGACTGGACCTGATGCCCTCGGCCACCGAATCACGCCTGGCCCACAGCACGACGTCTCGGCCGGCGTCGGCCAGCACCTTGGCATAGGTGGTTCCCCAGGAACCCGCTCCCAGCACCGCGAACTTTTTCAGCGCCGCACCACCAGGTAGCGCTGGGCTCAACGATCCGGAATTTCTGCCGCGGCCGACGGTTGCGGGGCCTGCGCGGCGAGCGACTCGGCGGATCGTGCCGCGAGCCGCTCCTGCTTCTTCTGGTCGTAGAACTCTGTGGGCGCCGGCACCCCGCGCACCTGCGCCAGCAGGTCCCGAACGGCGCCCTGGATCACGTACGAGACCTCCCTGATCAGGCGGGCGTCCACCGGCCTGCCGCGGAATTCGGAGAGATCGACCGGCGGTCCGGCGACCAACCGAATGTCTTTGCGCGGCAACGGGTGAAAGCCGCCCTTGACGTATGGCTGGTAGACGTCCTGAGTACCCCAGTGCACCACCGGTACCACCGGGAAATCGCCGGCCAGGGCCATCGCGGCCGCCCCAGGTCGCGGCTTCATCGGCCATCGGTCCGGATCGCGGGTCACGGTGCCGTCCGGGTAGATCAGCACCATCTGACCCGCCTTCAATGCATCGATGGCGAGGTCAAGGCCGACCTGCCCGTTGCCACCACCACGCTCGACCGGAATCTGGCCCGTGGCCTCGATCACCTTGCCGATGATCGGGATCTTCCACAGCGAGGCCTTGGCCATGATGTGGGGTAGCCGGCCCGACTTACGCAGGAACACCGCGGTGTAGATGGGATCGAGTTGCGATATGTGGTTGGCCACCACCAGAACAGGTCCCGGGATGGCAAGGTGCTCGAGTCCCTCGAGGTGCCGTCTGCCCAGGATCCGGGTGAGCGGGAACATGACGACCTCGCACAGTTTGATCCAGCCGGGGGACTTCTCGAACACCGGCCCTCGACGACGCACGTCAACTCCTTCTGCCATGCTCGGCGCACACAGTCCGCCGATGCTGATGAAGACGGGGGCCAGCTCCCAGGTAGCCAATGGGAAAGGGCACAGCCTCACCCTAGGACAGCACGCGATCCTCTGCGGTCAGGCGCGGCGCGCCACCCATTCGGCCTAGTGGACGCCGGCGGGACCGAGGTTGACGACTGCTCGACATCGGCCCGTTCCCCGCCGTTTACCGGACGTGCTGGTTTCCTACCCCGCGGACGCGGAACAATGACCCCCGTGACCACCACCAGAAAGCCGACCCCGGCACGACGACGACCATCGATCTCCGCCGTCAAGCCCCGAACGCAGGACGCAGTGGATGCCGCCCCCAGAGCGCGTCCGGCAACTGCCGGTGTGCCCTCCGTGGCCGGCGTCCACAACATCGAGGCGCCGGCCATCGAGCCGTTCCACAGCTCCGAGGTGGAGCCGCCGCTTCGCGATCCACGACGAGGACCCACTGCCCGACGACCGATTCTCGAACCGCGAGCTGAGCTGGCTGGACTTCAACGAACGCGTGCTGTCGCTGGCCGAGGATCCGGATCAGCGACTGCTGGAGCGGGCGAAGTTCCTGGCCATCTTCGCGTCCAACCTGGACGAGTTCTACATGGTCAGGGTGGCCGGTCTGATGCGGCGTCGCGACATGGGCCTCTCGCTCGCCAGTGCCGATGGGCTGACCCAGTCGGAGCAGCTTGCTCTCATCTCGGCCCGCACCCAGGAACTGGTCGAACGGCAGGGCAGGTGCTTCACCGACGATGTGATGCCCGCGCTCGAGCAGGCCGGCATCCGCATCGTCAGGTGGAGTTCGATCGAGGAAGAGGACAAGGACCGGCTGGCCGACTACTTCACCGCCCAGATTTTTCCGGTCCTGACGCCGCTGGCGGTGGATCCCGCGCATCCGTTCCCGTACATCTCCGGGCTCAGCCTGAACATGGCGATCATCGTCCGTGATCCCGAGACCGGGGCGGAACGGTTCGCCCGGGTGAAAGTGCCGAACAATGTCGATCGGTTCATCAGGGTCCGCCGTGGCGTGATGGACTTCCTGCCGCTGGAGGATCTGCTGGCCGCCCACCTGGCGGAGCTGTTCCCGGGAATGGAAGTGATGGAGCATCAGATCTTTCGGGTCACCCGCAACGCGGATCTCGATGTCGAGGAGGACCGCGACGAGGATCTGCTGCAGGCCCTCGAACGTGAACTCGCGCGGCGCCGGTTCGGGCCGCCGGTGCGACTGGAGATCACCGATACCACCAGCGAGCGCATTCTCGATCTGCTCATCACGGAGCTCGACGTCGATCCGGCCGACGCGGTGGAAGTGCCGGGGCTGCTGGATCTTTCCAGCCTCTGGCAGCTCTACGGGCTGGACCGGCCCACCCTCAAGGACCCGCCATTCGTCCCGGCCACCAATCCCGCGTTCGCCGAGGGCGAGAAGCCGAAGAGTGTTTTCGCGACATTGCGTGAGGGAGACGTCCTGCTGCACCACCCCTATGAATCGTTCGCGACCACCGTGCAGCGATTCATCGAGCAGGCGGCCGCCGACCCGAGAGTGCTGGCCATCAAACAAACCCTGTATCGGACGTCGGGCGATTCACCCATCGTCGACGCGCTGATCTCGGCGGCCGCGGCCGGCAAGCAGGTGGTGGCCCTGGTCGAGATCAAGGCCAGGTTCGACGAGCAGGCGAACATCACGTGGGCGAAAGCCTTGGAACGGGCCGGGGTACACGTGGTGTATGGCCTGGTCGGTCTCAAGACCCATTGCAAGACAGCGTTGGTCATCCGGCAGGAGGGCAATACCCTCCGCCGCTACTGCCATATCGGGACCGGCAACTACAACCCCAAGACGGCCCGGATCTACGAGGACCTCGGGCTCCTCACGGCTGACCCCGACATCGGCGCCGACCTGACCGATCTGTTCAACGTTCTCACCGGATACTCCCGGCAGGTGGAGTATCGAAACCTGCTGGTGGCGCCGCATTCCATCCGGACCGGGATCGTCGAGCGGATCGAGCGCGAGATCGACCATTTCCGTGCGGGCAACGGCGGAATCGTCCGACTGAAGATGAATTCCATCGTCGACGAGGGCGTGATCGACGCGCTGTACCGTGCTTCGCGGGCCGGGGTGACGATCGATGTGACCGTGCGCGGCATCTGCGCATTGCGCGCCGGCGTCCCTGGACTGAGCGAGAACATCACCGTCAGATCGATAGTCGGGAGATTCCTCGAGCACTCGAGGATCTTCTATTTCGGCGGCGGCGGCGCGGAGGAGTACTGGATCGGCAGTGCGGACATGATGCACCGCAACCTGGACCGCCGGGTGGAAGCACTCGTCCAGATCACGGACCGGTCGGCGACCGACAAGATGGGTGCACTGCTCGCAGCGATCGCACGTCCCGACACAAAGTGCTGGGTATTGGGCCCCGACGGCTGGACGAAATCGCCCAAGGACGGGCCCGGCCGGGATCTGCAGAGCGAACTCCTGCGTCGAGGGGCTGCGGGTGCGGAATGATCCGCCGCTGGTGAGGGCGGCCGGGGCGGTGCTCTGGAAACCTTCACGAAAACACGGAATACGCGTCGCCATGGTTCACCGGCCGCGCTACGACGACTGGTCGCTCCCCAAGGGAAAGGCGGACGGCGCTGAGACGAACCCGGTGACCGCCTGGCGAGAGGTGTGGGAGGAAACCGGGTTTCAGTCCGTAATCGGACGGGCCCTGACCACGGTTTCGTACTCGGTCAGCGGCGGCCCCAAGACCGTGCAGTATTTCGCCGCGCGGCGGCTCTCCGGAGCCTTCGCGGCGAACAAGGAGGTCGACAAGCTGGAGTGGCTGCCGGTCTCGGCGGCCCGGTCGCGGATGACCTACGAATTCGACAAAGCCGTGCTCGACACCTTCTCCCTGGAACGGCCGGACCTGACCGGGGTGCTGCTGGTCCGTCACGCCAGGGCCGGACACCGGGAGTCCTTCGACGGCCCCGATGCCAACCGACCGCTCGATGCCAAGGGGCGCCGGCAGGCCGAGGCGCTGGCGACCGGACTGATGCCCTTCGGCCCGGTCGTGGTGCACAGTGCACCGGTCGAGCGATGTGTGGCCACGGTCGCCCCGCTGGCGGCACGGCTGGGTACAACGGTGACCATGGAACCGCTGCTGGCCGAGGACGCCTACCGGGATGACCCGGCAGGGGCGCGGCGCCGTCTCGTCGAACTTGCCATGGCGCAGGAAGTGTCCGATCTGCAGGCCGGGCAGACCGACGGGGAACCGACGCCGGGAGCGGTGGTCGCCTGCAGCCAGGGCGGCGTGATCCCGGGCGTCGTGAAGTCGCTGGGCGGCCGATCGGACGTGGCCATCCCGCCGGTCGGCACGCCGAAGGGTGCCTTCTGGTACCTCAGCTTCGACGGGCGCCGGTTGGTCCAGGCCGACCCCTACCCGAGTCCAGCCGTCTGAGGCGCAAAACTCATCGCCTGGCCGACTTTCAACCGTCGGCCGGGCGATGAGCGAAGAGCGGGGTCACCGGCGCGGGCCGGTGCCCATTACTTCTTTTTGGCCGGAGCCTTCCGGGCGGCGGGCGCCTTGGCGGCCGGCGTCGCCTTGGTGCCCGTTGCCCTGGTCGCGGGGGTCTTGGCCGCGGCCGTCGCGCGAGGTGCCTTGGCCGGCGCGGCGGTTGCGGCAGTCGCGGCCGGCTTGGCCGCGGCGGCCCTGGTCCGGGTCGCAGGCTTGGCCGCGGGCGCGGCAGTCGCGGCCGGTTTTGCTGCGGCCGCCCTGGTGCGCGGAGCGGCCGGGGCCTTCGCGGCTGTGGCTCCTCTCGTCGTCGGCGCCTTGGCGGCCGGAGCCTTGGCCGCCGCGCCGCGGCCCGCGCGGTGGTCGGCTTCGCCGTCACCTTCGGGAGTTTGACCGTACCGGCGATGACGTCCTTGAAGTACTTGCCGGGCCGGAAGGCAGGCACGGTCGTCTTCTTGACCTTGACGGCCGTTCCGGTGCGAGGGTTGCGGGCCGTCCGGGCTGCGCGTGCGCGCTTCTCGAATACGCCGAATCCGGAGATCGACACGTTCTCGCCGCGCTGCACCTCCCGTTGCACCAGGTCGATGAAGCCCTCTACCGCTGTCTGAGCCGCCTTCTTGTCACCATCGAGCCGCAACGCGAGCTGATTGATGAGATCGGTCTTGTTCACTGTCCCTCCCAGGACTTTCCGGCCCCGAGGGATGAATTGGGCCGACTGGTGGCACACGTTAGGCCCGAAATGCCCACAATGCCAACCGCCACGCCAGCCGATAACCCGCAACGGCAAGGGATTTCGGCTCATCCGAGGCGGCATCTCCGGCCGCCACCGGCCGATACAGCCCGACCGGAATGGAGGGCCATCCGAGTCATACTGGTTGTGCTGCACAGGACTCCCAGTAACAGACTGCCGCCGACCCGAGGCCCGTCAGACGGCCGTCGTCACCGGCTTGAAGACCGGTCGAGATTTTTCGAAATTGGTGATCTCATCGGCATGTCGCAGGGTCAACGAGATGTCGTCCCAGCCCTGCAGCAACCGCCATTTCGTGTACTCGTCGATCTCGAAGTCGATGACCAGGGAGCCGGCCGAAATCAGTTGCTGCTTCAGATCCACCGAAACCTGGGTGCCGGGCTCGTTCTCCAGAAGCTTCCAGAGCAACTCGACATCGGACTCGCTCACCTGAGCCGCGACCAGTCCGCCCTTGGCCGAATTCCCCCGGAAGATGTCGGCGAATCGCGGCGAGATGACAACCTTGATGCCGTAGTCCAGAAGCGCCCAGACCGCATGCTCCCGCGAGGATCCGGTCCCGAAATCGGAACCCGCGACCAGCACCGAACCACCGGCGAACGCCGGCTGGTTGATCACGAAGGTCGGATCGCTGCGCCAGGCGGCGAACAGCCCGTCCTCGAAGCCAGTGCGGGTGATGCGCTTGAGGTAGACCGCGGGGATGATCTGATCCGTATCGACATTGCTGCGGCGCAGCGGGATCCCGATTCCGGTGTGCGTGGTGAAGGCTTCCATGATCCCTGCTCCGTGACTAGATGGCGATCAGTTGACTAGATGGCGAGGAGATCGGCGGATTCCAGATCGGCCGGGGAGGACAGGGTTCCGCGCAGCGCCGTCGCCGCGGCGACCAGTGGCGAAACCAGGTGCGTGCGACCACCCTTTCCCTGCCTGCCTTCGAAGTTCCGATTCGAGGTGGAGGCGCTGCGCTCGCCGGGAGCCAGCTGGTCCGGATTCATCCCGAGGCACATCGAGCAGCCCGCGCTGCGCCACTCGGCTCCGGCATCGACGAAAACCGTGTCCAGACCCTCGGCCTCGGCCTGTGCCTTGACTCGCATGGAACCGGGAACGACCAGCATTCGCAGTCCGGGATCGATGTGCCGGCCGCGGAGGATGTCGGCGGCCGCCCGCAGGTCCTCGATCCGGCCGTTGGTGCAGGAGCCGAGAAACACGGTGTCGACGCGGATATCGCGCAGGGGCGTGCCGGCCGTGAGACCCATGTATTCCAGCGCCCGCTCGGCCGCCGCCCGCTCGTTGTCGTCCCCGATCAACTCCGGATCCGGTACCGAGGCTGACAAGGGCAGTCCCTGTCCAGGATTCGTACCCCAGGTCACGAACGGCGTGAGGTCGGCAGCGTCCAGCACGACCTCGGCATCGAAAGATGCGTCCTCGTCGGTGGTCAGCGAGGACCAGTACTCGACGGCAGCGTCCCAGTCGGCGCCCTGCGGCGCATGCGGGCGGCCTTTGATGTAGGCGTAGGTGGTCTCGTCCGGCGCGATCATGCCGGCGCGGGCGCCGGCTTCGATGGACATGTTGGCCACGGTCATCCGGGCTTCCATCGACAGTGCCCTGATGGCCGATCCGCGATATTCCAAAACATAGCCCTGACCGCCGCCGGTGCCGATCTTCGCGATGACCGCCAGGATGATGTCCTTCGCCGTGACGCCGGCCGCGAGCCGGCCTTCCACCGTGATGGCCATCGTCTTGAAAGGCTTGAGCGGCAACGTCTGGGTGGCCAGCACGTGCTCGACCTCGCTGGTGCCGATACCGAACGCCAGCGCGCCGAAGGCGCCGTGCGTCGAGGTGTGCGAGTCGCCGCAGACGATCGTCATGCCCGGCTGGGTGATACCCATCTGCGGGCCTACGACGTGCACGATGCCCTGCCCGGCATCGCCCATCGGGAACAGTCGCACGCCGAATTCGGCGCAATTCGCACGCAGCGTGTCGATCTGGGTACGCGAGACCTCATCTGCGATCGGCAGATTGATGCCGGTGGTCGGAACGTTGTGGTCCTCGGTGGCGAGCGTCAGGTCAGGGCGACGGACCGGGCGGCCGGCCAGCCGGAGTCCCTCGAACGCCTGCGGGCTGGTCACCTCGTGGACCAGGTGCAGATCGATGTAGAGCAGATCCGGTTCACCCGCTGCGCGGTGCACGACGTGTGCTTCCCATACCTTCTCGGCGAGAGTCTGCCCCATTGCTGGCCTTTCGAGAGCTGCTTCAACCCGTGCGCGGCTGTGCCCACGGGCCTGGTCGACGAAGCGCCACGTCGGTAGTCACGACATCACGGTCGGGACCGGGCGATGGATGTGACATCCCAGCATGCGGGAACCTAGTATCGCTTCATGGGACAGTCTAGCGGCATCGGGGTCTTGGACAAAGCCGTACAGGTGCTGCGCGCGACCACGGCCGCGCCGAGCGGGCTGGCCGAATTGTGTGCGGCCACGGGTCTTCCGCGCGCGACGGCCCACCGGTTGGCGGTCGGGCTCGAGGTGCACGGCCTGCTGGCCCGGGATGCGAACGGCCGCTGGCGCCCGGGGCCGATGCTCGCGGTGCTGGCCGCCGGCGCACCGGATCAGCTGGTGACGGCCGGCGCCGACGTGCTTCCCCGGTTGCGCGATCAGACCGGCGAGAGCGTGCAGATCTACCGTCCGGATGGCTTCTCACGGATCTGTATCGCTGTGGCCGAACCCAGTTCCGGGTTGCGCGACACCGTGCCGCTGGGCGCCCGGCTGCCGATGACCGCCGGGTCCGGGGCGAAGGTGTTGACCGCTTGGGCCGATCCCGCCACCGCAAGGGCCATCCTGCTGGAGGCCTCGTTCACCGAGCGGGTCCTCGCCGAGGTACGCCGGCGTGGATGGGCCCAGTCGGTCGCCGAACGGGAGACCGGCGTCGCCTCGGTGTCTGCACCGGTTCGCAACCACCAGGGTCAGGTCATCGCAGCGGTTTCGGTGTCCGGTCCGGTGGAACGGATCGGCCTCCGCTCCGGGGAGCGTTGGGCCAGTGATCTGAAGGCCGCGTCGGAGGCTCTCACGGCACGCCTGTGACCCGCGTACAGACGAGTGGCACGCAACAGGCCCTGCCGATCACTCGGCAGGGCCTGTTTGCTGGTAGCCCCGAAGGGATTCGAACCCTCGCTACCGCCGTGAGAGGGCGGCGTCCTAGGCCGCTAGACGACGGGGCCCTAGGTCGGCTCGGTCAGCTTCGACCAAGACCGGTCAGATACTACCTGACCAACACAGCATCTCCCTGGCTGTGCGCAGCGAAACGGAGATGACCGCTGGGGTACTAGGACTCGAACCTAGAATGAGGGAATCAGAATCCCTAGTGTTGCCAATTACACCATACCCCAAAGCTCTTGCACTGCAGGCACTTTCGACCGGAACGACAACGGCCTCGAAACACAGGGCGGGACCGTCCGGGCGGGAGCACCGAGAAACCATCTTACAGGCAGGAGCCGCCGTCACCAATTCGGCGACTTCGGCCCGTCTCCGCCTGCACGCTCGCGATCGACGCAGGTCAGGAAGGACTCAGTGCGGCACCGGCGAGTGCCCCGTCAGACGAGCGACCAGGACGGCGTCCAGGAACCGCAGGTCCGGCAGCTGGGCGAGTCGGTCGGCCGCCCGCGAGAGGGCGAAGAGCTGTTCGTCGGCCCCTTCCGGTCGGTCGTGCCCGAGCCGGTTGAGCCACACCGCCGACAATCCCGCCGACAACGCGCCGATCGTGTCGGTCGCCCACCTGTCCCCCACGTAGACGACCTGCGACGGCGGCAGCCCCAGCAATTCGGCGCCGGCCAGGAATATCTGCGGATCCGGCTTCGAGACGCCAAGATCGCCCGAGAAGACGGCCATGTCGACAAGTTCGTCCAGCCCCGCGGCGGCCATCTTGCGGCGCTGGTAGGGCCCGTCGCTGTTCGAGATCACACCGACGGGGATGCCGGCGGCCCGCAACCGGGCGAGGGCGTCGTGCACGTCGTCGTACTGGCGGTAGTGGGTGAAGATCGACTCGTTCCGCAGGCGCTCCAGATCCGCCGCATCCAGCCCGTCGGCGCCGGTCGGGTCGAGTTCGGCGATCACCGCCGACATCCGGGCCACGAGCATCCGGTCGAAGTCCACCTCGCCGGCGAGGAAGCGGCTGTACTCCCGTTCGCTGACCACCGCCCAGGAGCGCAAGAGGCGTTCCCCGGTCTGGGCGGTCGCACCGGGAAAGGCGGCCGCGACGTCCAGCAGTGCCAGCCGCGCCGCGCCGGCGAAATCGACCAGCGTGTCGTCGATGTCGAACAGGACGCCGACCGGATGTGGGACGGGTGCCACCGCTCAGCGTTCGGCGAGGTGCTGGGCCGACCGCAGTCGCAGCAGCGTGCGGTCGCGTCCGAGCAGTTCCAGCGACTGAAAGAGCGGCGGCGAGATGGTGCGGCCGGTCGCACCGACCCGAACAGAGGCGAAGGCCACCCTCGGCTTGAGTCCGAGCTTTTCGATCAACGCAGACTTCAATGCCGCTTCGATGGCTGCGGCGTCGAACCGTTCGAGCGGTTCCAGGGCCGAGAGGGCTGCCGCCAGCAGCGGGCCTGCCTCGGGTGTGAGCACCTTGACCGCCGCCGTCGGGTCGATCTCGAAAGCGGCCTCGTCGACCAGCAGAAAATCCGACCATCTCGGCGGCGTCCTTCAGCAGGATGCAGCGTTCCTGCACGAGCGGCGCCGCCTGCTGCACGACCGCGTGCTGATTGGCGGTGAGCGACGACAGCCGGCCGGACGCCACCACGTAATCGGCGAGTCGGGCGGCGAAGTCGGCCGGGGCCAACATCCGCAGATGCGTCGAATTGATCGCCTCGGCCTTCTTGCGGTCGAACCGGGCCGGGTTGCCGGAGATCCGTTTGCCGTCGAACGCGGCCACCAATTCCTGGGGGGTGAAGATGTCCCGGTCCTCGGCCAACGACCAACCGAGCAGGGCCAGATAGTTGACCATGCCCTCGGCGATGAACCCGTCGTCGCGGTACTGGAAGAGGTTGGACTGCGGATCCCGCTTGGAAAGCTTCTTGTTGCCCTCGCCCGTGACGAAGGGAAGGTGGCCGAACTCGGGCGTGTACTGGGCAACGCCGATGTCGGCCAGTGCCTCGTACAGCGCAATCTGACGCGGGGTGGACGACAGCAGGTCCTCGCCGCGCAGCACGTGGGTGATGCCCATCAGCGCGTCGTCGACGGGATTGACCAAGGTGTACAGGGGTGCCCCGTTGCCTCGGACCATCACCGGATCGGGTACCGAACCGGCCGGGAAGCGGACCTGACCGCGGACCATGTCCTGGAAGGCGATGTCGCGGTCCGGCATCCGCAGGCGCAGGACGGGCAGGCGCCCCGCCGCGACAGCGGCCGAGATCAGCGCCTCGTCCGGTGTCCGGTCGTAGTTGTCGTAGCCCAGCTTGACATCGCGCCCGGCCGCCCGGTGGCGCGCCTCGGTGTCTTCGGTGGTCGAGTACGACGCGTACAGGTGCCCGGCGTCCAGCAACCGCTTCGCGACGTCCTGGTAGATGTCGGTGCGCTGGCTCTGCCGGTACGGCGCGTGCGGCCCACCGACGAGTGGACCCTCGTCCCAGTCGATCCCGAGCCAGTTCATCGCCTCGATCAGGGCCTGGTAGGACTCTTCCGAGTCCCGGGCCGCGTCGGTGTCCTCGATGCGGAAGACCAGCGTGCCGTGATGGTGCCGGGCGAAGGCCCAGTTGAACAGTGCCGTTCGGGCGAGACCGACGTGCGGAGTCCCGGTCGGCGATGGGCAGAACCGGGCACGGACCGGACGGACAGGAGTGCTCAGCTGGTCAGTCATAGGTGGGTCAGCCTAGCCACCCGGCGCACCGTGTCGCGATTCTCGCGGCAATTCGGGTGAATTGCCGCGAGGATCGCGACACGGTGCGCGAGGGGGGCAGCGCGAAGGGGGGCAGCGCGAAGGCGGGCAGGTGGTCAGACGGTCGCCGTCTCCGGAGCTTCCGGAAGCGGGACAGGTTCGCCGTCCGGGATGCCGACGCTGTCCGGCTCGGCGGCCGGAACTGCGGGCTCGTTGCGCCGCATGACCCCGATGCCGACCAACACCAGGGCGAGGAGGGCGTAGCCAAGAGCCACCTGGGGGGCCGCCGCCCACTCCACCTTGTCCGCGTGTATCAGCCCGACGAAGGACAGCACCGCACCGATGCCGGCCGCCAGGGCGGCGGTCATCGCTTTCCGCTCCAGGATGAACACCAGGATCGCACCGAGCACGATGCCGGCCAGGGTCGCTCCCTGGCCGAGGACGTGCAGGCCGTGGTAGACCAGCCCGGCGCCGCTCAGCTTCGCCTCGCCGACCTGGGCCGCCGTGGTTCCGGCTGCGGCCAAGGCATTGTCGATCAGCCCGGCACCCCACGACGCGATGTTGGGTATCAGCGCGATGACGACCGCCGCGGCGTAGATCCGCGGCACGGACTGGAACGCCTGGGCGCCGATCAGCAGCCCGATGTAGAGCAGGATCGGAACGATAGCCGGCAATGGGAGTAGGGCGGACAGCAGCCCGAACAAGCCGAGGAAACACAGCAGGCCGATCGCGACGCCGCTGGCCATCGAGTAACTGCCCCGCCCACCGGCTTCCTTCCAGCCCGGGTGGCCGATGTAGACGGCCGGGGGGAACGGTGAGCCGAGGGCGGACCCGATGATGGCACCGGTGCCGTCGGCCAGCAGCACGCTCCGCAGGTTGTAGCTGTCTCCAGCCGCCGACGCGCTCTCGACGTTGCTCATCGCCTCGAGGAAGTTGTAGACGCCGAGCGGGATCGCGGTGGCCAGCAGGGGTCCGAGCTCCCCGAGACCGTGACCCAGCATGCTGAAGTTGAACGACGGCACCGCGAAGGCGATGTCTTTCGCCGCCGCACTCACGTCGGGCACGGACATGTAGCCACCGATCCAGCCGATCGCCGTGCCGACCAGCAGCGCGGCCAGCCCGATCGGGATGTTGCCCGGCAGCTTCAGACCGGTGAAGAACCCGACGAGGATGATCCCGAGCACCGGCAGGCCGATCCAGGCGGCCTCCCAGATCTGCGCGGCGGGCCGCATGGCGATGAAGGTGATCGAGATACCGGCCAGGGTGCCGAGCAGTGCCGCACGCGGCGTGATCTTTCTGATGAAGGGCCCGACGAAGGCTCCGATCAACACGATGACGCCGATCAGGAAGGCCCAGGCCAGCCCGGATTCCCAGGCTCTGATCGGATCGTTCGTCTTCAGGTAGATCGGCAGCATGACGACGAACGTGACGATGAACATGTGCGGCACGCTCGGCCCGTAAGGCATTGCCGTGACGTCGGCACGGTTTTCCTTCCTGGCCAGCCGGCGGGCCAGGATCGTGTAGTAGATGTTCCCCAGGATCATGGCGACACCGAGGGCCGGCAGCACCGTTCCCATCACCGCCTCGGCCGGCACCTTCACGACGAAGATCATCAGTGAGGTCAGCGTCAGTACGTTGACCAGGATGTTGAAAGCCAGACCGAAGAACGCATTGGTCTCGCCGCGGGTCCACCATGGGAGTTTCAGAGCAGTGGAATCGGAGCTCGATTCCCGCTGGGAACTCCGAAGTGCCGAAAGATTCATGACGGATCCCTTCTCAGACTGCACTGGCGGCGGGCTGGAGTAGTTCGGGTTCTGGTAATGCCAACTGCGGTAACACGTCCAGCAGGGCCGCGGAATCGGCGACCCAGCCGAAGATCCCGCCCTGGGCCGAGATCATCTCCACTCCGACCCGCTGGAATTCGGGGAAATAGGAACCGACACAATCGGAGAGCACGAGCACGTCGAAACCGCGGTCGTTCGCTTCGCGCACGGTGGTGTGGACGCACACCTCGGTCGTCACACCGGTGACGATCAACGTGGTGATTCCGGCCGAGGCCAGAACTTCCGAGAGCGCGGTCGCGTAGAACGCGCCCTTGCCCGGCTTGTCCAGCACCACCTCACCGGCGATCGGCGCGAGCTCGTCGATGATGTCCTGTCCGTACTCGCCGCGGATCAGGATGCGACCGTACGGACCTGGGTCGCCGATCCGCAGAGAGGGTTTGCCGCGCTTCAGCTTTGCCTCCGGCAGATCGGAGAGGTCCGGCAGGTGGCCTTCTCTGGTGTGAATCACCAACAGGCCGGCCGCCCGCGCCGCCTCCAGCACCCGCTGGAGCGGCGGAACGACGACGGCCAGTTGTGACACATCGTTGCCGAGCGTCTCACCGAAACCGCCTGGCAACAGGAAGTCCCGCTGCATGTCGATGACGATCAACGCGACCTGGCCCGGTGGTAGGGCGAAAGGTCCTGGTACTGCTGCGACCTCGGGTGGCGCGGGGGTGGTGGAACTCGCTGCCGTCATGTCGGTCCCTGTTCCTGGAACGAAATGGATCTACGGATCGGTGGGCACCTGCGGGTCGAACGGGATTGCGCCGGTTGAAGTGAATCGTGCTGGATTCTCAGGACCGGAAAGCGGTGCTCAGGTCGGCAGTCCGGCCAGTTCGCCGGCGTCCCGAGCGCCGGGCGCGTCGGCTCCGGTGCGCTCGGCGATCAGCGCACCGACCGCGAGCACCAGGTCGTCGGACAGGGCCGGCCCGAGGACCATGACGCTGGCCGGACGGCCGTCGGAGGTGAAACCGGCGGGTACCGCCAGACCGCAGAGGTCCAGCAGGTTTCCGAAGTGCGTGTAGTGGCCGAGAATGGTGTTCGTCGCGATGGGATTCGCAAGTACCTCCGCCACCGTGAAGGTGGTGCCGATGGTCGGCAGGACAAGGACGTCCATGTGCTGGAACAGCCGGGAAACCTCCGCCTTGAGCTCGGCCAGCCGGTACTGCGCGCGGAACACGTCCATCGCGTCGAAATTCGCGCCGCTGTTGATGATCTGAGCCACCACCGGCAGCACGGCATCCGGCTTCTCGGCGAGGAAATCGCCGAATTCCACCAGTCGTTCCGCCACCCACGGACCCTGGTACAGCAGCGCACCGGCGTCCAGGAATGGCTGCAGCGGCGGCGTGGCGGTCAACGGGAAACTGTCCGCGATCAACTCCCGAACGGCGAAGTGGGCCGCCTTCATCGGCTCGTCGGCGAAGAAGTCGAGTTCGGCAAATTCGGGCAGGCCGATCCGGGCGTCCGCGGCGGGTGTGGGATCCGATCGTCGCGACCGGCTCCAGGCGTCCCGCTCGTCGGGCGCCGCAACCACGTCGAAGACGGTATTCAAATCGGACACCGTACCGGCGATCAGGCTCACGCAGTCCAGCGACCGACAGGCCGGCACCAGCCCCACGGTGCTCAGCAACCCGCGCGACGGCTTGAATCCGAGCACACCGTTGAGGGCCGGCGGCACGCGGCCGGAACCCGCCGTGTCGGTCGCCACGGCGAATGGCACCTGACCGAGGGCCACGGCCAGCGCCGAGCCTGAACTGGAACCACCGGAGATCAGATCGCCGCCGAACACACTGCGTGGCAACGTGTATGCCGTCCTGGTCCCGTTGAGGCCGGTGGCGAACTGGTCCAGATTCGTCTTGCCGACGAAGATTCCGCCGGCGTCCAGGATGGCTTGGACCACCGGGGCGGTTTCGGACGCCAACCGCGAGTACTCCGGGCAGGCGAGCGTGGTCGGCCAGCCGGCCACGTCGATGCTGTCTTTCACCCCGAATGGAATCCCGTACAGGGGAAGCGATGTCGGCAACAGTTCGAGTTCGGTCGCCCGCGCCAGCAACTCGGCGCGGCGGGCTACCTTGATCCAGACACCGTCGTCACCGCGGGCCTCGATCGCCGCCAGCACGGTCTGGACAACTGTTGCCGGGGAGGACTTTCCAGTGCGGTAGGCCGTGAGCAGTTCGTCGATCGTCGGCCCAGGGGCGAATGCCCGGACGCGTTCTGTCATGCGGTCGATTGTCGACAAAACATGTATCAACGCCAGTGTCGTTGTGTTACCAGCGTGTTAGTAAAAACCTGGCGTCGACGGTCCGCGTGACGAATAGGCGGACGCCGTCAGCCGGCTGACGCCTCGCGTTCGAGGTACCGGCGGCTGCCGTGCTGTTCAAGGGCCAGCAGGATGACATCGGGATCGTTGGTCTCGACGGCCTCGAGCAGGCGTTCGTGCCGGCGGAGCCCTTCCTCCGGCCCCAGCAGGATGGCTTCCCGTCGCAGATTGACCGCCATCGGCCGCTGCAACTTGATCAGTACCGGCTCGATGGCCAGATCCAACTGCCGGTTCCCGGCCATCGCGACGATGGCGGCGTGGAAGGCACGATGTGCGTCGTCCTTGCCGAGCTGGTCCTCGGCCAGCCCTGCGATCCGCATCTGCTCGAGGCGCACGCGCACCAGGCTCAGACGCGACTGCATGGCCACGGCGAGGTAACGGGAACGCTGAAACGATGGCGTGCTTTTCCAGAACGGCTCTGATCGCGAAGAGTTCCCTGATGTCGTTGTCCGACCACTGCGTCACCCGCGAGCCCCGACGGGGCAGATGTTCGATCAGGCCCTGTTGGGCCAACAGCCGGAGCGCCTCGCGCAGCGGTGCCCTGCTGATCGAGAACCGCAGCCGGATCTGATCTTCGATCAACCGCTCCCCCGGCCCCAGCCGACCGGACAGGATCTCCTCGCGCAGCCGCCTGGTGGCCATCTCGACCAGGCTGGGCGCGTAGAGGGATTCGTCCGACATCAACGCCTCCTGTCTGGAAGAACCCGCCGAGCTGGCCGAAGTGTAGGCCGCAGGCCCACCACTCAGCGGTTGACCACGGGGTTCGTCAGCGTGCCGATTCCCTCCACCGTCACGGAAACCGTCTGCCCAGCCTGCATCGGGCCGACCCCGGCGGGCGTGCCAGTGAGAATGAGATCGCCTGGCAGCAACGTCATGATCGCCGAGACGAATTCGATCTGGGCGGCGACGCTGTGCACCATGTCGGCGGTGTGGCCGTCCTGCTTCACCTCGTCGTCGAGCTCCGTCCTGATCAGCACGTCGGTCGGGTCGAGGTCGGTCTCGATCCACGGACCGATCGGGCAGAACGAGTCGAAGCCCTTGCCCCTGGTGAACTGCACATCTGCCCGCTGCAGATCCCGTGCGGTGACGTCGTTGGCCACCGTGTAGCCGAGGATCACGGACTGCGCGTTGGCCGCCTTGACGTCGCGGCACGGACGCCCGATCACCACCGCGAGTTCGCCCTCGAACTCGACCCGCTGTGAGGACGGCGGAATCATGATGGGCGCCCCGGGGCCGATGACCGAGGTGGACGGCTTGAGGAAGATCAGTGGTTCGTCGGGCACCGCATTTCCCAGTTCGGCGGCATGGTCGGCGTAGTTGCGGCCGATGGCGACCACCTTCGACGGGAGGATCGGCGCCAGCAGCCTGGTCTGGCCGAGGGGCCATTGCCGACCGGTGAACTGGGGCGTCCCGAAAGGATGATCCAGGATCTCCTTGGCGATCGCCGACGAGAGATCCTCACCGTCGCTCCCGGCGCCGACGACGCCTTCGATGACGACGAAGGCGACCCCGTCAGGGTGAGCGATCCGGGCCAGACGCATTCAGATCCTCCACTGGTGATGACGACACCGGACGAAAGCAAGACAGTGCGACGGCTCAGCCCTGTGCTGTGGGCAGCGGTCCGGCCACCGACGGGCCGAGCGCGTAGACCAGCGAATCGACGAGCGCTTCCCAGGAGGCTTCCACCACATTGGCATGTACGCCGACGGTGGTCCATTCCGGCGAACCCGGAGCCATCGTGGAAGCCGTCGACAGCAGCACCCTGGTCACCGAATCAGTACCGGCCTGGCCGGCCAGGATCCGGACCTTGTAGTCCATCAGCTCCACGCCGGCCAGCGCCGGAAGGTGGTCGGCCAGCGCCGAACGCAGGGCCGAGTCGAGCGCGTTGACCGGTCCGTTGCCCTCCGCCGTCGCCACCACCCGCTGACCGCCGACGTGCACCTTGACGGTGGCCTCCGACAGGACGGTGGCCTCTGAACTTCCTGTTCTCGCTCGGCTTTCGACGATCACCCGGTAGGACTCCAAGCGGAACGGAGCCGTCACCTGTTCGCCGTTGGCCGCGGCCAGTTCGCTGCGCAGCAGCAATTCGAACGAGGCGTCGGCGGCCTCGTAGCTCCAGCCGGCCGCCTCCCGCTCCTTGACCGTGTCGACGACCTTGGAGACCACGTCGGGCAGGCCGGCCAGATCGATCCCGAACTCCTTGGCCTTCAGCTCGACGGAGGCCCGTCCGGCCATCTCGGTGATCAGGATGTGCATGTCGTTGCCGACCACCTCGGGATTGAGGTGGTTGTACAGCTCGGGATCTACCTTGATCGCCGAGGCGTGCAGCCCGGCCTTGTGCGAGAACGCCGACGAACCGACGTAAGCCTGATGGGTGTCGGGTGCGATGTTCGCGAGTTCGGCGAGCGCATGGGACACCCTGACGAGCTCGGGCAACCGGCCAGGCGGAAGCACCGGCATCCCCAGCTTGACGGCGAGGTTGCCCAGCACCGCGAACAAGTCCGCATTGCCCGCGCGCTCGCCGTACCCGTTGGCGGTGCACTGCACATGAGTGGCGCCGGCCTGCACGGCGGCGACGGTGTTGGCGACGGCGCAACCGGTGTCGTCCTGGCAGTGGATGCCGAGCCGGAAGCCGGTCCGGTCCCTGACCTGCGTGACCACTTCGTGCAGGCCGATCGGCATCATCCCGCCGTTGGTGTCGCACATCACGATGACATCGGCCCCGGCGAGCGTGGCCGCCTCCGCCACCCGGATCCCGTAGTCGTGGTCGACGGCGTAGCCGTCGAAGAAGTGCTCGCAGTCGAGGAAGACCCGTCGGCCCTGATCGACCAGGTAGGCAACGGTGTCCCGCACCATCGCCAGGTTCTCCTCCGGCGTGGTCCGCAGTGCGCGTTCGACATGCCGGACGTCGGACTTGGCGACCAGGGTGACGATCGGGGCCTGGGAATCAAGCAGCGCTTTGACCTGCTGGTCGTCCCGCGCGCGGACACCGGCCTTGCGGGTGGCGCCGAATGCCACCAGCTGCGCCGAGCCGAGCTTGAGCTCGCCGGCCGCCGCCCTGGCGAAGAATTCGGTGTCCTTGGGCATCGCACCCGGCCAGCCGCCCTCGATGAATCCGACGCCCAGCTCGTCGAGGAGGGTTGCGACGGCCAGCTTGTCGGCCACCGAATACGTGATCCCCTCCCGCTGCGCGCCGTCCCGCAGGGTCGTGTCGAACACGTGGAAGTCGTCGCCCAGCGGGGAAAGCTCGAGCGAGCCGCCATCGACGCCGGCCCGCGGCGCCGCGGATGTGCTCATATCAGGTGCTCCTCGTTCCCGTGCTGATCTGGATTTCCGCGGTACGGCCGCGCTAGCTGGAGGCGAGCGCCGCCAGCCGGTCGCCGACGGACGTGGTCTTGCCGGCCGAGCCCGGTTGCCGGGTGGCCAGATCGAAGGCGACTGCTGCCTCGACCCGACGGGCCGCGTCCGGCAAGCCCAGATGGTCGAGCAGCAGCGCGACGGACAGCACGGTCGCGGTCGGATCCGCCGTTCCGGCCCCGGCGATGTCCGGTGCCGACCCGTGCACCGGCTCGAACATGCTCGGATTGGTGCCGGAGACGTCGAGGTTGGCCGATGCGGCGAGCCCGATGCCACCGGAGACGGCGGCGGCCAGGTCGGTGAGGATGTCGCCGAACAGGTTGTCGGTCACGATGACGTCGAAGCGGCCGGGGTCGGTGACCAGGTAGATCATGGCTGCGTCGACGTGCGAGTACGCCACGGTGACCTCCGGAAACTCCATCGAGACCTCCTCGACGACCCGGCTCCAGAGCTGCCCGGCATGCACCAGCACGTTGGTCTTGTGCACCAGCGTGAGGTGCCGACGGGGCCGCCGGGCGGCTCGCCGGAAGGCGTCCCGCACCACCCTTTCGACACCGAAGTAGGTGTTCAGCGATACCTCGGTTGCGATCTCGTGGACCGTGTCCTTCCGGAGCAGACCGCCGTTGCCGGCATACGGGCCCTCCGTTCCCTCCCGCAACACCAGCAGGTCGATCGCCTGATCACCGGCCAGCGGACCGACGACTCCCGGATACAGCCGGGCGGGACGCAGGTTGACATGGTGATCGAGTTCGAACCGGAGGCGGAGCAGCAGACCACGCTCGAGAATCCCGGACGGGACAGTGGGGTCGCCGACGGCGCCGAGCAGAATCGCGTCGTGCTGACGGAGTTCCCGCAGGACTGAGTCGGGCAGCAGTTCACCGGTGCGATGCCAGCGGGCCGCCCCGAGGTCGTAGGTCGTCGTCTCGACCGACGGGACGACGCCGGTCAGGACCTTCAGGCCCTCCGCGACGACTTCCGGACCGATGCCGTCGCCGGGAATGACCGCAAGCTTCATGTTCAACCATTTCTGTCATCTTCGGTTTGCAGGCTAAGGGTATCGGTCAGAATGGTTGCCACTGCGCAGCGGTCGGCCGACCGGCTTCCCCTCAGCCCATTCCGCCCCGCAGACCGACGATCTGTGCCCGCGCCCCGCTCACCCCGTGCAGATGCAGCACGAGGGCATCCGCATTGCTGCGGCCTGGCGCCAACTGGTAGGGAATACCGGCACCTCCCTGGTCCCGCCACAGCGGCGCCGCGGTGGTGATCGCGGGCCGGGCGACGTCGAATTCGATAGCGGGGGTGGTGTCCACCATCCCGTCGTTCTGCGGCGCGCCCTGCAGCGGAATACGTTGCCACTGAATACCTGATCGGAAATGTGGACAGTCGAGGTTCGGTACCCGATGGCCGCCGGGTCGACGGGAATCAACAGCACATTCGTATCGAACACATTGGTGTCGACATTGCCGAGATTGAAGTTGACCGGGTACATATCGATCAGCGAGCCGGCTCCCTTGTCGTCGAACAGCAAGGCGTACAACAGGTCGGAGTCACCCACCGTCTGCACCTGGACGGTGTAATCGGCGGTGTTGTCGCCGTTGGTGTCGATGTTGACGGTCGGGAAGGTGCTCTTGCCCACGGTGGCCCAATCGCCGTAGGTGGACAATCCGAACCAGAGGTTGCCAGGACCGGTACCGCTCGGCTGGACCCGACCAGCCCCGACGGCCTGGAGATCCCCGGTCGGGTCGCCGCCGAGCGAGCAACCCGATGGCTCCGTCCGGGCAATGCTCCCCGCTGTCTGCGGAATGGTGCTGACCGTCGGACTCGCGACGAAAGGCTGCCGCGTTGTGATGCCGCTGCAGGCCGGGATCCGGGTACTGCGGTAGCCGAGGTCGAGCACCGAGACCAGCGAGTTGTAGGCGGTACTCGCGGGATCGGTCGGCGACGCGAGTGACAGTCCGGTTCCGGCGAGCACCAGGGCGGGCGCCCCGTTCAACGTGCCGTCCGCGGCGGACGTACTGGCTACCGGCTTCGCCGCGCCGTAGACGGGTACCCGGAGATCGGCCACGCCGGGCGCGGACACGAGCAGACGGCCCGACGCGGCCGCGACATACTGTCTCGCCTCGTCCAGCCCGGTGAGGACGTCGCGCTGCTGGGCCGGCGTACCGGGATCGAGGGTGTGCCGCAGGTCGGCGGGAACGATGGTCATGGTGACGGTGGCGAGCGCGCTTGCCCCCGCCGGCAACGTCATGCCGGCCGGGCTGATCTGGTACGAGACGCCGGGCTGGTCCACCAACGACCGGTAGGACAGGGTGAGCGCGGCAGCATCAGCACCGGTGTTCTGCACAACGACCGCCGCGGTCGCCGCCACGGTCGGATCCTTGACCGTCGCCGGCACCACCCCGAACGAGACAGACACCGCACCAGGGGTTGTCGAACTGTAGGCGAGGAGCCCGAGTACTCACCGCGTACTCGGCGTCCACTCGCCCGGAACCGACCCGAGCGGGGCCCAGTGCCGACCCACTCAGATCCGCTCCGGGGTAGACGTCGTGATCGGCGGTGTTCATCACCGCCGCCTTGATCTGCTCCGGGCTCCATGACGGTCGGGCCGCCTTGACCAGCGCGGCCACACCGGCGATCTCGGCGGCTGCGCTGGACGTGCCCGATCGGAGGGCGCTGCCGGCACCACTGCCCATCAGAGCCGACGAGATCGTGGCGCCGGGGGCCGCGACGTCCGGCTTCACCACGCCCGGCACGCCGTGCGGTCCACGAGCGGAGACGGACTCGATCATGTCCGTGATGGAATCGTCGATCTCCGGCTTGCCGCCGATCAGACCGGCCGAGAACGTCACCGTCAGGCCATGGTCCACGCCGGCCTGCAGGGCGGCGGTGGCGGTCGGCGTGAGTTGGAAGACCGGCAGACCGGGATCGCCGCTGATGGCGGCGGCGAAAACCGGCGCGCTGCTGGTCAGTACTGCGCCGATCGCACCGGCGGCCAGCACGTTGGCCGAACGGACGGCAGACCCGCACAGCCTGGTCGAATCGTCCTCGTCCCAGACCAACCAGGCGACCCGGCCGGCGACCTTGGCCGCATCGGCCGCCGAGAGCGGGGCGCAACCGTCGGCGTCGGCCGCCGACAGGGACACCACCTGGCCGGTGACGTCGGCCGACCGTTGCCACGGGTAGGCACGGGAGACCTGGCCGGCCACCGTCTGCGCCGCCCGGCCGGGTAGTTCGGCCGTCAGCCCGTCGAGGTGCTGGTACGCATCGATCGAAGAGGCCACGACAAGCGACCGGGTGGAGGCGGCCGCGGAACCGGCTGCATCGGTTTCATCACCGGCGTTCCCGGCCGCGACGACCGGCAGCACGCCGAGTCGCGCAACCTCATCGAGCACCGTGGTTTCGGGATCGTCGACGACACTCTGTCCGCCCGTCAGCGACAGGTCGACGACATCGAGCTGGTCGGCGAATGTGCCGTCCCCGTTGGGGTCGAGGGCCCAGTCGAGCGCCGGGATGACCGCGTCCGTGGCTCCCGAGCAGCCGAATACCTTCAGGGCGTAGAGCGCAGCCTTCGGCGCCATTCCCGGCCCGACCTTCATCGAGTACAGGTCGGCGCCGCTGAGGGCGGAGTAGTCGCCGGTGAACGTGTGACCGCTCGGGCCGACGCCCAAGCCGGCGATGGTGCCCGCGACATGGGTGCCGTGGCCGTTGCAGTCCAGCGGATTCGAGTCGGGGTGCGGTACCGGCTGATACGCGGCGTTACCGGTGCCGGCCGAGGTGGTCGGTGCTGCGTCGTAATCGTCGCCGACGAAATCGCGGCCCCCGACCACCTTCGCCGTCGGCGTCCACCGGCCGGCATCGGCGGCTCTGGCGGCCAGGTAGGCCGCCGGCGTTCCAGGTCCACCGAAATCGGCGTGGGTGTAGTCGATGCCGGTGTCGATCACGCCCACTCGGACGCCGGCCCCGGTCACCGAAAGATGGGTCCAGGTCTGCAGGGTCCGGGTCAGTTGCGCCGCCCCGGCGTTTGCCGGGCGTCTTCGGGACGATCGCGGAGATCTTCTGCACCTCGGGCCGGCCGGCGAGCGCCCGCAGCGCCGCGGAGTCGGCGGTCAGACCAAGGCCAGGCACGGCGTTGGCCACTCGGAAGATGGTCACCGCCGCGGGATCAGCGGCAACGGCTGCTGCGGACAGGGCCGCCGCGCCGGCATCGACCGCAGCCCGCCTCGCCTGCACCGCCAGGCGCACCGCGGCCGGGCTCTGTCCCTTGGCCAGCAGATCGGCCGAGACCTCGGCGGCGCCTGGACCGACCAGCTGAACGAAGACGGTGCGCCGGCCGGAACCGGCCGCCAGCGCGGGTTGCAGAACGGCCGCGCTGTCGACGAGCTTGCTGTATCCGGGTTTGGTCGGACCGGGCGTGGCGGCCGTGGCGGCGACGGGAAGCGCTCGTTCCCGCGCGACGCCGATCACCGAATGAGGGCCGACGGCGAATGCCGGCGATCCGGCGGACATCGCCGCCGTCATCACCACGACCGCGGCGATGATCAATCCGCGAAACCGGGCGGCCGAGCCCGCACTGGCACGGTGGCGGTGCTGGTGATGCGCCATCCAGCCACCTCACTCACGGTCACGACGCGTCCCGTGGCCAGGGCACAGGAGCGGCCAGAAGGGTGGCGAGGCGACAGAATCGAATACCCGCAAGAGACCTACGGGCGCCGACCATCGCCGAACGCCCCATTTGCGCTGGTCTCAAGCGTAATGGCTGGGTCTCCGCGAGTCCAGACGGGTCACTGACGGCCGGCCCCACGCAAGCCGGCGCGCCGCCTCAGCCGGCAGCGATACCCCGGATGGCGCTGGCCGACACGGCCTCACCGATCTTCTCCAGCAATTCGGAACTGGGCAGTCGGTCGACGCGCAGCACCATGATCGAGGCGTGCCCGGAAATCTCCTGCGAGATCTGCGCGGCCAGGATGTTGACGTCGGCATCGCCGAGCAGCGCACCGACCGTGCCCATCACGCCCGGCCGGTCCGCGTAGGCCACGAGCAGCAGGTCACCCTCGGCGCGAAGGTCGAAGTGCCGCTCGTTGATCTCGATGAGCTTGGCGACCTGATTCTCGCCGGACAAGGTCCCCGACACGGAACGGGAGGAGCCATCGGACAGCGCCGCCCGCAGCGTGACGGACGAGCGGTAGTCGCCGGTCTCGGTCGTCGACGTCCCGGACAGGGTGAGGCCGTGCTCGGCGGCGAGGGCAGGCGCGTTCACGAACGTGACCGCCTCGGTGATCACCTGTCCGAAGATGCCGCGGACGGCGGCCAGCTGCAGGATCGTCGTATCGGCATCGGCGAGGTCGCCGCGCACCTCGACGACAACCTGGGCGGGGACCGCGCCGGCAACGGCGGTCAGGATGGTGCCGAGCCGGGAGACCAACGGAATCCAGGGGCGCACCTCGTCGGCCACCGGTCCGGCGGCCTGCACGTTCACGGCGTCCGGTACGAAGTCGCCGCGGAGCGCCAACTTGACGGACCTGGCCACCGCAGTGCCGGCCTTGTCCTGAGCCTCTTCCGTCGATGCGCCGAGGTGCGGGGTCAGCACCACGTTCGGAGCGGAGCGCAGCGGGTTGTCCGCCGTCATCGGCTCCTTGACGTAGACGTCGATGCCCGCTCCGGCGACCCTGCCCTCGGTCGAGCGCGTCGGCCAGGGCCTGCTCGTCGATCAGCCCGCCGCGGGCGGCGTTGATGATCAGCACGTTCGGCTTGACCGTGGCCAGTTCGGCAGCGCCGATCAACCCCAACGTCTCCGGCGTCTTGGGCAGATGGATCGAGATGATGTCGGCCTCGCGAAGCAGTGTCGGCAGGTCCACCAACTGCACCCCGAGGGCGGCGGCCCTGGCCGGCTGCAGGTAGGGATCGTAGGCGATGACATTGGTGCCGAAGGCGGCGATGCGGGCGGCGAAAAGCTGCCCGATACGGCCGAGTCCCACGACGCCCACTGTCTTTTCGGCGATCTCGACGCCGACGAACTTGCTGCGCTTCCACTCGCCGGCCACCATCGTGGCGTGCGCGGCGGGGATCTGCCGGGCCACCGACAGCAGCAACGCGACGGCATGCTCGGCTGCCGTGATGATGTTGGACTGCGGTGCGTTGACCACCAGCACGCCCCGCGCCGTCGACGCGGGCACGTCGACGTTGTCGAGGCCGATTCCCGCGCGGGCCACCACCTTCAGGTTCGGGGCTGCGGCCAGTGCCTCCGCATCGATCGTCGTGGCCGATCGGATCAGCACCGCATCGGCGTCGGCGAGGGCCGGCAGCAGCGCGGCCCGATCGGAGCCGTCCACGTGGCGGATGTCGAAGCCCGACCCCAACACGTCGATGGCCGACTGGGCGAGCTTCTCCGCGATCAACACGATCGGCTTGGCAGCACTAGACACGCTGTGTTCATCTCCGTCTTGCATCGTCGGACCGCAGGGCGATCCCCGGCCCACTGTGGATGGCGCCCGGCCAGGCTGCACCCATCGCCCACGGGAGCTCGGTGCACCCGGGCGGCCCATCCTAACGAGGTGGGCGCACGATCACGGTCAGCTGCGGGCCGCGGTTCCCGTGTAATCGTCGTCGGAGCGCACCCAGCTCATCAAGCCGCGGAGCTTGCGGCCGGTCTCCTCGATCGGGTGGGCCTCCTGCTCGGCGCGGAACTTCTTGAACTCGGGAGCACCGGCATCCTGGTCGGCAATGAAGCGGGCGGCGAAGGTGCCGTCCTGGATGTCGGCCAGAACGCCCTGCATGTTCTTGGCGACGTGCTCGTCGATGACCCGCGGACCGGACACATAGTCGCCGTACTCGGCGGTGTCCGAAACCGACCAACGCTGCTTGGCGATGCCGCCCTCGTACATCAGGTCGACGATCAGCTTGAGCTCGTGCAGCACCTCGAAGTAGGCGATCTCCGGCTGGTAGCCGGCCGCTGTCAGCGTCTCGAAGCCGGTCTGGATCAGCCGGGAGGCGCCGCCACAGAGCACGGCCTGCTCGCCGAACAGGTCGGTCTCGGTCTCCTCGGTGAAGGTGGTCTTGATGACACCGGCGCGGGCACCACCGATAGCGGCGGCGTAGGAAAGGGCAAGCGCCTGGGCGCCGCCCGTGTAGTCCTGCTCCACCGCGATCAGGTCCGGCACGCCCTTGCCGTTGACGAACTCGCGCCGGACCAGGTGTCCGGGACCCTTGGGAGCGATCAGGATGACGTCCACATCGGCCGGCGGCTTGATGTACCCGAAGCGGATGTTGAAGCCGTGACCGAAGGCGAGTGCCTTTCCTGCGGTCAGATTCGGCTCGATGTCGGCGGCGTACACGTGGCGCTGGATGTGGTCCGGAGTCAGGATCATGATCAGGTCGGCCTCGGCCGCGGCCTCGGCCGGAGTGACGACGCGGAGGCCCTCGTCCAGGGCCTTGCTGCGGGACTTCGAGTCCGCCAGCAGGCCGACGCGGACGTCGACGCCCGAGTCACGCAGGCTCAGCGCATGGGCGTGACCCTGTGAGCCGTAACCGATCACGGCCACCCTGCGGCCCTGGATGATCGACAGATCGGCGTCGTCGTCGTAGAAAATTTCGGCTGCCATTGGTTTTCGACGTTCCTTTCGCGGGGCTCTCGCGCCCGGTGAATTTTCGGGGTGGTGCTCGGAGTGGTCGTGCGGAAGGCTACGGACCGGCCGGGTCAGTCGGCCCGGCTGCGGTCCGAAGTGATCGACTTCGCCCCGCGACCGAGGGCGACCATGCCGGACTGGACCAGTTCACGGACGCCGAAGGGTTCGAGCATTTTGACGAGGGCCTGCAGCTTATCGGTGGTTCCGGCTGCTTCGACCGTCATCGAATCTGGGGTGACGTCGACGATGTGGGCGCGGAACATGTCGACGATGGTGACGACCTGCGCCCGGATCGATGCGTCGGCCCTGACCTTGATCAACAGCAGCTCGCGGTGCACCGACGCCGTCGGGGACAGCTCGACGATCTTGAGGACGTTGATCAGCTTGTTCAGCTGCTTGGTGACCTGCTCCAGTGGCAGTTCGTCGACCGCCACCACGATGGTCATCCTGGACACCTCGGGGTTTTCGGTCGGGCCGACGGCCAGCGAATGGATGTTGAACTGGCGGCGCGAGAACAGCGACGACACCCTGGCCAGCACACCGGGTTTGTTCTCGACCAGCACCGACAACGTATGCGTGCTCACAGTCGTTCTCCTATCGCGGGACGGTCCGTCGGAGGCTTACTCCTCATCGAAGAGGGGGCGGATGCCGCGAGCAGCCATGATCATGCTGTTGCCCGTTCCTGATGCGACCATGGGCCAGACCTGGGCGTCCGCTCCGACCACGAAGTCGACGACCACCGGCCGGTCGTTGATCGCCATGGCCGCCTCGATGGTCTTGTCGACGTCTTCCTTGGACTCGCAGCGCAGGCCGACGCAGCCGTAGGCCTCGGCCAGCAGCTTGAAGTCCGGGATCCGGTGCTTGTGGGTGCCAAGGTCCGTCTGGGAGTAGCGCTCCCCGTAGAACAGCGACTGCCACTGCCGGACCATGCCGAGGTTGCCGTTGTTGATGATGGCGACCTTGATCGGGATGCCCTCGATCGCGCACGTCGCCAGCTCTTGATTCGTCATCTGGAAGCAGCCGTCGCCGTCGATCGCCCAGACCACCGAATCCGGAGCACCCATCTTGGCGCCCATGGCCGCCGGGACGGCATAGCCCATGGTGCCCAGACCACCGGAATTCAGCCAGGTGTAGGGCTTCTCGTAGGAGATGAACTGCGCGGCCCACATCTGGTGCTGGCCGACCCCGGCCGCGAAGATGGTATCCGGACCGCTGATCCGGCCCAGTCGCTCGATCACGTACTGCGGCGAAAGGCTGCCGTCGGCCGGCCAGTCGTAACCCAGCGGGAAGGTCTCGCGAATCCCGTCGAGCTCGGCCCACCACGCGGTCAGATCCGCCACCACGCCGGCGGTCTGCTCGAGCGAGACGGCGGCGATCAGCTCGGAGATGACCTCCTTGGCGTCGCCCACGATGGGCACGTCGACGGCCCGATTCTTGCCGATCTCGGCCGGGTCGATGTCGGCGTGGATGACGGTCGCGTCGGGGGCGAACGACGACAGCTGCCCCGTCACCCGGTCGTCGAACCTGGCGCCGAGCGCAATGATCAGGTCGGATTGCTGCATGGCGGCGACCGCGGCCACCGTGCCGTGCATTCCCGGCATACCCAGGTGCTGGATGTGTGAGTCGGGGAAGGCTCCGCGGGCCATCAGCGTGGTCACGACGGGGATTCCGGTCAGCTCGGCGAGGACCTTGAGCTGCTCGGTGGCATGCGCCTTGAGCACCCCGCCGCCGACGTAGTAGACGGGCTTGCGCGCGGCGGCGATGAGTTTGGCGGCGGCGTTGATCTGGCCGGCGTGCGGCTTCGCGGCCGGCCGGTAGCCGGGCAGGTGCACATCCGTCGGCCAGCTGAACACCGTCTCGGCCTGCAGGATGTCTTTCGGGATGTCGACGAGGACAGGGCCGGGCCGGCCGGTCGAGGCCAGATAAAAAGCTTCGGCCAGGATGGCGGGTATTTCAGCTGCATCGGTGACCATGAAATTGTGCTTGGTGATCGGCATGGTGATGCCGAGGATGTCGGCCTCCTGGAAGCCGTCGGTGCCGATCAGCGACCGCGCGACCTGCCCGGTGATCGCCACCAGCGGCACCGAGTCCATGTGCGCATCGGCGATCGGGGTCACCAGGTTGGTGGCGCCGGGACCGGACGTGGCCATGCAGACGCCGACCCGGCCGGAGGCCTGTGCATACCCGACGGCGGCGTGACCCTGCACCCTGTTCGTGCCGGACCAGCACATGCCTGACCTTGGTCGAATCGAGGAGCGGATCGTAGACGGGCAGCACGGCGCCACCCGGAATACCGAAGACGATCTCGACGCCGGCCTCCTCGAGTGAACGCACTACCGACTTGGCGCCGTTCACGTACTCGACCGCGGGGGCGGTGATTCGCTGGTGTCCGTGGCCACCGGGCTGCTGAGCAGCAGCGTGATGAAGGACTTCACGGCTCGGTGCCGTCGGCGTCTGGCTCATGACGAGGACCTTCTGACGTTCATCGGACCTGGATGGCCAGGCCTGTTGGTGGATTGCTCAGGTCAACGATCTTCAGTGGTGCTTCGCTGTGGTCGGTGGGTGCACCGGCCCGCTCGCCCGGGTCTGGGCAATAAAAAACCCCTCGTCACCGGATGGGGTGACCAAGGGGTTGCGCGTCGTGTGGCGCCGGACGGGTGTTACCGGCTGAACCTGCGACGCGCTAGCGGAGTACGAGAATCTGCAGCACGCTCCGGACCATACGGCGACAGCCGGGGCGTGTCAAACCGGTGACAGCACGTGACCGCCGTCCGAGCGACCGCCACGATGGTCGTGTCGGGTTGGTCGACGGCACGGGAGTTCCGGCTGGTTTCGGTGTCGACGCGACCGCCTCGGCGGATGGCACGATGATGGCGTGAGCAGATCCGATCGCCTCGTCTTCCGGCTGCCCGGCGTGTCGTTGGTGATCCCGTTCCTGTTCTTCATCTGCGTGACGCCGCTCGCCAACGCGGGCCCCGACTGGCTGCTCGCTCTCTACGCACTGCCGGTGGTCGGTCTCGTCTACATCGTGATCACTCGCACGATCGCCGACCACGAGCTGATCAGGACGACCGGCCTGCTGGGCCCGCACCGGGTCGCCTGGTCCGATCTGGACGGCTTCGAGTTCCGGGGTCCGCGCTGGGCCACCGCGGTGGCCCACGACGGGCGGCGATTCCGGTTGCCGATGGTGCGACCGCGGGATCTACCGCGACTGGCCCAGGTCTCCGGCGGCAGGCTGCTGCTGGGTCAGGACGCACCGACGGCCGCCGTCGGGAAGCCGCGGGACCTGAGGATGCCGAACCGGGCGAAGCGGCTACGGAGCAGGGCGAGGCCGCGACGACGGCGCCCGAGCCGGGCACGACCACCGGTTTCCCCGTCCGGGCAGAGGACCAGGACGCGTTCGATGCAGGCCTCGCGACGTCAGCCGGGCCGATGACCTCACCGCCGGGCGCCGGCATCGGCTGGACCGCCGACGCGCTTCCCGGCGACTCCCCGGCCGCCAGAGGACGGCTCCCCACCCGCACCACCGCCTACTGGCGGGTCCGCGGGCTGATCTCCGGCACGATCGTCGTCGGCCTGGCCGGCTGGGGCGCGATCGGTCTGTCCTGGCCCAACGCGATCGTCCGCTGGGTTGTCGTCGCCGCGCTGGCGATCTGGCTGCTGCTGATCGGGGCACTGATCGGGCCGCCGATCAGGCGGGCGTTGTTCTGGTACTCGCTGTCCGACATCGAGCTCGATCTCCAGCACGGCTGGTTGGTGCAAACCAGGACAGTGGTGCCGATGAGTCGGGTGCAGCACCTCAAGTCGGAGCAGGGTCTGCTCGCCCGCAGATTCCGGTTGGCCGATCTGCACCTGCACACGGCGGCCGGGACGGTCGTGGTCAGGGGTCTCGACCAGGACGAGGCGGTTTCCATGCGGGCGCGGATCTCGTTGCTGGCGCAGGTAGCAGATGACCTCTGATTCGGAGATCAGCGAGCGGCGGTTGCATCCGGCCTACCTCCTGATCAGTTTCGGACGCAGTGTTCGGTCGTTGATCCCGGTCATCGCGGTCGGCATCTGGAAGGCACCCGGCTGGTCCATCGGGCTGCTGGCCGGACTGGTCGGGCTGCACGCGGTCGCCCAGTGGTGGACGAGGCGTTATTCGGTCGTCGACGGCAGCCTCCGGGTCCGGTCCGGGCTGTTCAAGAAGACCCAGGACACCATCGCGATCAATCGCATCACCGGTCTGGACGCCGAACGTGGTGTGGTGCAACGCGTCTTCGGCGTGTGGGGGCTCAAGGTCCAGACTCCGGGCAACAACCACCGATCGTCACTCCATCTTTCCTGCCTGACGGCCGACGCCCTGGACGAGCTCAGAGTGGCCGTGCACCAGCCCATGCGGTCCGTCAACCAGGTCGTCCCTCTCGGCGCGGCAACGGGCGACGAGGCTCCCGGCGGGTATCCGGGTCCGGTTCCGCTCGCCGTGCTGGACACCCGAACGTTGCTGCTGGCGGCCCTGACCGGCACCTCCATCCCGCTGATCTTCGCCGGCGCCGCCGCGACCTTCGGCCGGGTCCGCGACGTGCTGCCCGAGCGGGTGACCCGGCAGATCACCGGGGAGGTCTTCGTCGGCGGTCGGACCACCGTGCTGATCCTGCTGGCGGCCGTGGCCGCCGCGGTGCTGGCCGGCATAGCCCTGACCTCGTTGCGGTTGGCGCGGTTCACCCTCATCAGGGACGACGGTCAGCTGCGCATCAGCCGCGGTCTGATCGCCCAACGGTCGGGCACCATCCCGGTCGATCGGGTCCAGGCCGTCCGCATCGTCGAGGGCTGGTGGCGTCGCATGCTGGGCTACTGCGCGCTGGAGGTGGAAGTTGCCGGGTTGAGTACCTCGAACGACACGGAGCGGATGCTCTTCCCGCTGGTCAGGTTGAGTCGGAGCCGCCGAGTTGGTCGGCCGGGCGCTGCCCGAATTGCAGTGGCATCCCGGTCCGTTGCTGCCGATTCCGGCGCGGGCGAGGCGGCGCTACCTGACCCTCCCGCTACTGGTGGGCCTCGCCCTTTGCCGCCGCGTTGGCGCTGCTGCCCGGTTGGGGCGCCTATCTGAGCATCGCGCCCATTCCGCTGGCCCTGTTGGTCGGCTGGCGCCAGGCCAGCGCTGCGGCATGGTCGATCGACGCCACCACCGTGACCATCCGGTGGCACCGGGTGCTGTCCCGCCACACCGTGATCGCCCGTCGCCGGCGGGTCCAGCTGACCCAGGTGACCCGCACCCCGTTCCAGCGGCGTGCCGGGCTGTCCGGCACTCGACTGATGCTGTCGTCCAAGCGCAAGGCCAGGCTGCGTCACATGGATGCGGAGGATGCGTTGATCCTGCTGCACGCGGTCGGTCGCCGGGCGCACCGGGTCGAGGACGGCTTTGAACTACCGGAACGCACATCCAGCGGCACGTACCGTGAACAGTGATGGACTCCAGTAGCCGACGCTCAGCCCGCTCTCGCCGATGGCAGCGGCCGCGCGACCGCATCGCGGCCCTGCTCGTCGTCTTCGCCCTGGCATTGACCGGGTGTGCCGACTTCTCCACCGCCGCGGCGCCGTTCACGGTGCAACCGAGCCTGACCGATCCGATGGTCACTCCGGTACTCCCCCAGCCGCTCGCCCCCAGCACCGCGCCGGCCTCGGCGCCGCCCTCGTCGCGATCTTCTTCCTCGTCCCTCGAAGACCACTGCACCGGCGGACCCGTGCGTCCCGACGGACCCAGCCGTCATCGCCGCGTGCCTGGCGGCGCCGACCGGACTTGCACCTCTTCCGGACGGGACGTCGGCGCTCGTCGGCGAGCGCACGACGGGCCGCATCCTGCGGGTGGCAGTCGGCACCAAACCCGTGCTGGTGACCACGATCAAGGGTCTGGACGCCAGCGGGGACGGTGGCCTGCTCGGCGTCGCGGTGTCGCCGTCGTATGTCGAAGACGGACTGATCTACGCCTATGTCACCACGGCGACCGACAATCGGGTGGTCAGAGTCGCGCCAGGTGACGTACCGAAACCGATCATCACGGGGATCCCGAAGGGCAGCACCGACAACGGCGGTGCGCTCGCCTTCACCGATGCCGGTGTCCTCTACGTCGGCACCGGCGACGCCGGTTCGCCCGCCAAGGCTGCGGATCCTGCCTCGCTGGCCGGCAAGTTGCTGCGACTGCACGATTTCGGCAAGCCGGCCGCGGGCAATCCGAAGTCCTCGTCCCCCATCTTCGCCAGCGGATTCACCCAGATCACCGCGATCTGCCAGCTCCCGACCGGCACCATGGCGGCGCTCGATCATCGCCGGGCCGCCGACGTGCTGCTGCCGGCCAAGTCGAGCAGGGTCTACACCACCCTGCACTCCGGTGACGCCGATCTGGACCTGGAAGGCCGGCGACGGCGGCGCCGCAGGTTGCGCGTCGTCGGACTCGATGCTGGCCAATACCTCACTGGCCAAGGAGCAACTCGACCGGTATCTCGATGTCGGCAACGGGCACCTTCTCGGGCAGCCCGAAGGTCCTGCTGGGCAACAAGTACGGCCGCCTGCTCACCGTGCAGCCGGGCGCCAAGGGCGCGCTCTGGATGACCACGTCGAACAGGGACGGCCACGGCAAGCCGATCCCCGCCGACGACCGGGTGATCCTGCTGCCCAACGCCGGAGCCGCCGGGGGCGACGGGCCCGACTGACCGCCCGCTCCTGAGGACAGCGGGATGGGCTCAGCTCTCGATACCGAGGGTGTGCCAGCGACCAGCGCGTTGACCCGGCCGGCGTCCGCCTGACCCTTGGTCGCCTTCATCACCGCGCCGACGATCGCACCCACCGCTTTCAGGTTGCCGCCGCGGATGCGGTCGGCAACGGCGGGCTGGGCGGCCAGTGCCTCGTCGACCGCGCCCTGCAGGGCCGAATCGTCGGAGACCACGGCCAATCCCCGGGCGGCCACCACCTCGTCCGGCTCCCCCTCGCCGGCCAGCACGCCGTCGATCACCTTGCGGGCGATCTTGGCGTTCAGCGCACCTTCGGAGACCAGGGCGATGACCCTGGCCAACTGGACCGGGGTGATGGCCAGTTCCGCCAGCGGGACGCCGAGCACATTGGCCTGCTGGCCGAGGTAGGCCGACCACCAGGATCTGGCCTCGCCCGGCGACGCACCGGCGGCGACTGTCGCCTCGACCAGATCGACCGCGTCGGCGGCGAGCAGATCGCGCATCTCGAGATCGGTCAGTCCCCAGGAGGCCTGCAGGCGAGCCCGACGTACCCAGGGCAGCTCCGGAAGGGTGTCCCGGATCGACTGCACCCACGCCGGATCCGGTGCGATCGGCACCAGGTCCGGTTCAGGGAAGTAGCGGTAGTCCTCGGCGGTTTCCTTGGAGCGGCCGGGATTCGTGGTCCCCGTTGATTCGTCGAAGTGCCGGGTTTCCTGCTTGACCCGCTCGCCGGCGGCCAGACGTGCGCCCTGGCGGGTGATCTCGTAACGGACCGCCCGCTCGACGGAGCGCAGCGAGTTGACGTTCTTGGTCTCGGTGCGGGTCCCCATCACCGGGTTACCGGCCGGCGTGAGTGACAGGTTGGCGTCGCAGCGCAATGAGCCCTGGTCCATCCGGACGTCCGAGACATCAAGCGAGGCAAGCAGATCACGCAGCGCACCGACGTAGGCGCGGGCGACGGCCGGCGCCTTTTCCTTGGTGCCGAAGATCGGCTTGGTGACGATCTCGACCAGCGGAACGCCCGCGCGGTTGTAGTCAAGCAGGGAATATTCCGCGCCCTGGATGCGACCGGTCGAACCGCCGACGTGGAGGGACTTTCCGGTGTCCTCCTCCATGTGGGCGCGTTCGATCTCGATTCTGAAGGTCTCCCCGCTGCCATCTCCCAAATCCACGTCGAGATAGCCGCCGAACGCGATGGGCTCGTCGTACTGCGAGATCTGGTAGTTCTTCGGCATGTCCGGGTAGAAGTAGTTCTTCCGCGACATCCGGCACCACGGTGCGATCTGACAGTTCAGCGCCAGACCGATCCGGATCGCGTACTCGACTGCGCGCTGGTTGATGGCCGGCATCGCACCAGGCAGAGCCAGGCAGATCGGGCAGACCTGGGTGTTCGGCTCGGCACCGAAGGTGGTGGAGCAGCCACAGAACATCTTGGTGACCGTGCTCAGTTCCACATGCACCTCGAGCCCCATCACGGGGTCGTAGCGTTCGATCGCCTCGTCGTACTCCATCAATCCGGTCACGATGCTGGTCATGCCGACACCTCCAACTCGGGCGCCGCATCGGCGACGGTGCGGCCGTTTGCCGCCACATAGCCCGCTTCGAAAGCCGCTGCCACGCGGTACATCTGCTCCTCACCCAGGGCCGGACCCATGATCTGCAGGCCAACAGGGAGACCCGTGTCGGAAGCGATACCGCTGGGCACGCTCATCGCCGGAATGCCGGCCAGCGAACCGGGAATGGTGGCCAGGTCGTTCAGATACATGGCCATCGGGTCGTCCACCTTCTCCCCCAGCTTGAACGCCGTCACCGGCGAGGCGGGCGAGACGAGCACATCGGCCTGCGCGTAGGCCTTTTCGAAGTCCTGACGAATGAGCGTGCGGACCTTGAGCGCGGATCCATAGTAGGCATCGTAGTAACCGGCGCTCAGTGCGTACGTGCCGAGGATGATGCGGCGCTTCACCTCCGGCCCGAATCCCGCGCCGCGGGTCGCCGCCATCACCTCTTCGGCCGAGACCAAGGACCCACCGGACGCGATGTCGCCGACGCGCAGCCCGTAGCGCATGGCGTCGAACCGGGCCAGGTTGGACGAGCACTCGCTGGGCAGGATCAGATAGTAGGCCGCCAGCGCGTATTCGAAGTGCGGGCAGGACACCTCGACGATCTCGGCGCCCGCCTCCCCCAGCGCCGTCACCGCAGCGTCGAAAGAGGAGATGACGCCGGCCTGGTAACCCTTCCCGCCCAACTCCCGGACCACGCCGATCCGCATGCCGGCCACCCCGTCGGTCAGGCCACGGCGCACCGCGTCCACCACCCGCGGCACCGGACGGTCGATCGAGGTGGAGTCGCGCGGGTCGTGCCCGCCGATCACCTCGTGCAACAGCGCGGTGTCCATCACGTTCCTGGCACACGGCCCGAGCTGGTCCAGCGAGGACGCGAGAGCGATGACGCCGTACCGGGATACCCCGCCGTAGGTCGGCTTGGCGCCGACCGTCCCCGTCACCGAGGCCGGTTGACGGATCGACCCGCCCGTGTCCGTGCCGATGGCCAGCGGCGCCTCGAAGGCGGCCAGCGCCGCAGCACTGCCGCCCCCGGATCCGCCCGGGATCCGGGTCAGATCCCAGGGATTGCGGGACGGGCCGTACGCGGAGTTCTCGGTGGACGAACCCATGGCGAACTCGTCGAGGTTGGTCTTGCCGAGGATGACGACGCCGGCATCCAGCAGTCGCTGGGTCACCGTCGCGTTGTACGGCGGCATCCAGCCCTCGAGGATCTTCGAGCCGGCGGTCGCCGGAGATCCCTTCTGCACCAGGATGTCCTTGAGCGCCAGCGGTACGCCGGCGAGCGTGGAAGCCGGTTGCTCCCCGTTCGCCCTGGCGTCGTCGACGGCTTTGGCCTGCCGCAGGGCCGACTCGCCCGAGACGTGCAGGAACGCATGAACGTCCCCGTCGACGGCGGCGATCCGGTCCAGATGCGCCTGAGCCACTTCGACGGCGCTGACCTGCCCGCCCGCGATGTCCCTGGCCAGGTCAGATGCGGTCATCCTGGTGAGGTCCGTTGATGGGGCGGTCACTGCTCCTCCCCGAGGATCTGCGGTACGCGGAAACGGCCGTCCTGTGCCGATGGCGCCCCGGCGAGCGCCTGCTCCTGGCTGAGCCCGGGTATCGGGACGTCCGGCCGGTAGACGTTGGTCAACGGCACCGCGTGGGTGGTCGCTTCGATGTCGCCGGCCGCCACCGCGGTCACCCTGGCCACGGACTCGAGGATCACGGACAAGCTGACCGAGGTACAGGTCGAGTTCGGCATCGGTGAGATCGAGTCGGGCCAGATGGGCGAGGTGATCGACGTCATTCCGGGTCAGCGCCGGTGCTGCTGAGCCTTCGGCGTGGTAACGGGACTCGCCGTCCCGGTATTCGCCGTTCCGGGACTCGCCGTTTCGGGACTCAGTAGGGCTGGACACGATCCTCCAAAGCGCAGGTGGGTCGGCGTCGGCCAGGCGGTGAGCCGGCGGTCGACGCGACAGTGCAACCATTCGATCCTAGTAGCTGACCCGAGCCGACGCGATCGGTCGGCAGCCACGGCCCCGAACATCGCGACCACATGATCCAACTGGCACCGACCGTCGTTGCTGGCACAGTGTGACCGCTCGGTCACGCCGAGCAGTACCAGCACGACTTACGACTGTGACCTGCTGGAAACTCCAGGACCCGATAATGGCTAGTGATTGGTACGTGACGTGAGGCGACAGCCGTGGGTGAAATCGTCGAAAGGACGGGTCGCCCGTTCCCGACGGAGGCGTCGCGACTGTCGGTCTACCAGCAACGTGAAGGCGGTTCGATGTCCTATGTGCTCCGCGTCGTGCTGCCGGACGTGCCCGGCAGCCTGGGTGCGGTGGCCAGCGCGCTCGGCCGGGTCGGCGCCGACATTCTGGCCATGGACATCGTCGAGCGGTCGTACCAGAGTGCCGTCGACGACATCGTCGTCGACCTTCCGAACGGCAAGCAGCCGGACGTACTGATCACCGCCGCCGAAACCGTTGCCGGCGTGCGCGTGGAGTCGGTCCGTCCCGATCCGGGCGTCGCCGACCGGCACCGTGAATGGGAGCTGGTGGAGGCCATCGCCGCCGATCCGCAGCATGCGATCCAGACGCTGGCCCGGATGTTGCCGAAGGTGCTCCGCGCCGGCTGGGCCATCGTGGTCAGGGTTGGCGACGACAAGGAGATCCACCTGTTGGCCGGCGGGGGCGGCGTGCCGAACCTGACCGGGGTGACTCCGGGTTGGGCCCCCGTCGGGGAGGCCACCGACCTCGACCCTGAGGCGTACTGGGTGCCGGAGGACTGGAAGACGATCGGGACGGAGATGGCGGTTGCGCCGCTCGGCTCCCCCGAGGTGGCGGTGATCGTCGGACGGCCAGGCGGACCTGCGCTGCGCTATTCCGAGGTCGCCAGGTTGTCGCATCTGGCCGGCCTGACGGCGGTGGTGGCCGCCAAGATGGTCCCGAATCAGCGCAACGCACGCACCGCAACCTGAGAATCTAGCGGGCCAGACCTCAGACCGTCGCGTGCTCGTGCCAGACTCCGGACGTGATGGTTTCGGCCCGTGCAACGGGCCTGCGAGGGTCGGATCAGGTACTGATCCTGGGCGGCACCGCCGAGGCCAGAGACCTCGCCGCGTTGGCCGTCGCCGCGGGATTGCCGATCATTTCGTCCCTGGCCGGCCGGGTCAGCAATCCGGCGATGCCCGTCGGACCGGTGCGGATCGGCGGATTCGGTGGTCCGGCCGGCTTGGCCGCTTTCCTGGCCGAGCACCGCGTCCGTGCCGTCGTGGACGCCACCCATCCGTTCGCCGCCACCATCACCTCGTCAGCGGTGACCGCCTGCCGATCCGTCGGGGTGCCGCTGCTGCGGCTGGCCAGGTCTGGCTGGAGCGGGCGACCGGACGCCTCGGGCTGGGCCTGGGTCGATTCCGTCGCCGCGGCCGGCCGACGTGCGCGGGAACTGGGACGGCGGGCTTTCCTGACCACCGGGCGGCAGACCGTCGCCGACTACGCACCGATGGCCGACAGGTATGCACTCGTGAGGATGGTCGAACCGCCGGCCGCCGCCCTGAGCCGCAGCGTGGGAGCTGATCCTGGACCGCGGGCCGTACACCGTCCAGGGCGAGCTCGACCTGATGCGCTCGCGCCGCATCGATGTGCTGGTGACAAAGGACTCCGGCGGCGCCTACACCTCCGCGAAGCTCGACGCGGCTGCCGCATTGGCAGTGCCGGTGGTGGTCGTCCGCCGGCCGGCGGTCGACCGCGTCGACTCCGTGCCAACGGCGACGGCCGCGCTGAACTGGCTGGCCGCCCTACCTACCGGCTGATCGCCACGCGTCCGCCCGACCGGCGACGGCCACGCCGGCGGCCAGCGCCGTCGCGGTTGCCGATACCAACGCCGACAGTCTGGTCACCCTCGAGATGTCCGGTAACTGCGGCGCAGGACCGGAGCCGAGCGTGCCGCGATTCTCGATCCGTCCCCGATAGACGTTGACGCCGCCCAGCGTGCGGCCCAGAGCCCCGGCGAAGGCGGCCTCCACCAGGCCGGCGTTCGGGCTGGGGTGACCCGGCCCGTCCCGGAGGGCCGCGCGGATCGCTGCGTCCGGCCGCCCACCGACGGCTGGCGCGCACAACGCGACCAGGCCGACACAGATCCTGGCCGGCAGATAGTTCACCACGTCGTCCAACCGGGCAGCCGCCCAGCCGAAGTTTTCATAGCGCGCACTGTGATGTCCGATCATTGCGTCCAATGTGTTGGCGGCGCGGTAGCCCAGTAGACCCGGAATGCCGGCGACAGCACCCCAGAGCAGGGCTGAAACGACCGCGTCCGCCGTGTTCTCGGCCATCGATTCGACTGTGGCCCTGGTGATTTGCTCGACATCCAGGTCGCTGGTGTCGCGACCGACCAGGTGGGTGACCTGGTTCCGTGCGCCTGGTAGATCACCGGCGGTGAGCAGGCTCGAGATCGACCACGCCTCCCGTTGCAAGGACCGACCGCCCAGCACGACGAAGGTGGCGGCCGCCGTCGCCGCCGCCTGTGCGATCGCTGATCTTCGAACGGCGACCTCAGCGAGGACGCCGACCAGCACCGCACCGCCCACCAGGCCGGCCGTGTGGGCCGTACCGGTCGTTCGGCTGTTCCGATAGTCGCGACGCTCCAAAGCCGCTGCCGTGGAACCGAAATCCGGCAACGGGGTGAAACCGCCGGGGATCGCCGAACACGGCGTCGAGAGCGGCACCGAGCACGATTCCGACAGCGCGCGCACCGGCACTGCCTCGGGTTCGCACCGGCTCAGCGTACGGTCGGTGCTTGTCTTCGCGAGACCCACGCTGGGAGAAGGGATGGTCATGGCGCCGCACAGCACGCTGGTGACCGGTGGGGTCAGGTCGGGTAAGTCGGCCCATGCGGAAGCCCTTCTGCGGGAAGAGGTCCAGGTGACCTACATCGCCCCGGGGCAGCTTCCCGATCCGATCGCCGATCCGGAGTGGGCCGAGCGGGTGGCCCAGCACCGGCGCCGGCGGCCGCCGCATTGGGACACCGTCGAAACATGGGATGTGGCCGGCGCGGTCACCGCAGCCCCTGGCGCGGTGCTGCTCGATTGCCTCGGCACCTGGGTCACGGCGTTGATGGACCGAGTCGACGGCTGGGACCGGCCCGCGGATCGTTGGCGGCCGGATTTCGACGGTCATCTGGACGCGCTGGCCGGCGCCTGGTCGAACGCTGCAGGTCCGCTGGTCGCGGTCACCAACGAGGTGGGCATGGGTGTCGTCCCCGAACACCGCTCCGGCCGCCTGTTCCGCGATCTGCTCGGCACCGTCAACCAGCGCATCGCCGCCGCCAGTGACGACGTTCTGCTGGTGATCGCCGGCCGGGTGCTCAAGCTGTAGGAGTCGGCCGAACAGATCAGACGAACGCGCTCAGGTCGAGGCCGGCATCAGCGACGTTGAGGTGGGTGTAGACGATCCGGTTACGACCACGGCGTGAGATGTGTCGCCGGGCACGGCGGCCGCGTTGCTCGCGGTGTGCTCTCCGTAGACGACGCCTCCAACCGCGACGGCCGCTATCAACACCAGGGCCGCGGTGACGGACTTCCAGCCCAGGCCTGCTCGTTTCGGTTCCGCACCCTCTTCTACCGGTGCCGCCAAGGTGGACGGCGGATACGAGGCAAGAGAAGTCGGTCGAACGAAGTCGAGGTTGGGTTCCAACGATGGCGGTTCGAGATAGACCAGGTGTGGCGAGTCCAGCTCCTCGAGAGCAGGAAGGCCCAGTTGTTCCAGACCGACCGCGTCTTGCTCGGTACGAGCCAGTGCGACCTCGATCGCAGTGGCGATCCGGTCGCGCTGCGGGTAGGAATGTGCGTTGACGTTGTCCCGTCGCACCTCGCTGAGCGTCGACACTCCGAGCGTTGCGTGGGCGATCAGCAATCCGCGATGCCCGAGCTCCGCCATATCGGAGATCTCTTCGTCGGCCGACAGCAGCGCCGTTTTCGCAATGTCGAATTGCCTCCTGGCCTCGTGAACGTCCTCGCGCCCGCGCTCCAGCAACTCGAGATCCTGCTCGACGGTCTCGGCGTCGACCGCTTTCTGTTCACGCAGGTGATCTCCCAGGGAGTTGCCGCGGGAATACGGTTCTACGACCAGCGCCCACAGCAGCGCGGGGAGAACGACAACGACAACGAGCGGGAATATGTACCCGAAGAGGCCGAGATCGAGACGATCAGCGGACGCGAACAACCGCACGTACATGCCGATCATCAACAGCACGAGCGGAATCCCGTAGATCGTCGAGGCGACCAAGCGTCCGCGCCGCGCAGACCGGACTTCCGCTTCCGACGGTGCGAGACCCGCGATCTGGCCTGGGCGTTGCGGGCCGGTCAAGAGCGTGCTCGGGCTGCTCGTGATGCAAGCGACTGATCGCGGTGGTGTTGAGACGAGTCGCCGCGTCTTCGGTCTCCCGCGCCCGACGACGCGCTCGCCCCAAGAAGGCAGACACGAAGTGGTTGAACAAGAACAGCGCAATGGTCAATGCCAGCCACGGAAGGGCGCTCAGCGACAGGTCGGTGATGTCGACATTGAAAATCCTGAGAGTGACGACCGTTTCGATGATCGCGACGACGGCCGCTATGACCCAACCAACCGAACCGGGTTTTCCGGGGTTGAGATGCTCCATGTCACCGACCAGTTCGCGCTGGCGCCGCGACCCGCTGGTTCTGGGACAGCTGGCGCCGGATGTCACCCCGGGTGGCCCGGCTCGGCGTGGTGACCACCTCGTCGACCAACGATCGTCGCGCCGCAATGACGGCCGCCAAATCGTCGTTGGCGTCGATCATCCGGTCCTTTGCGTCCTCCGCAGTGCGAAGGTGGTCCTGGCCCCGGCGCTTGCCCTCTTCCAGGAGGCCGCCCAGACCATGGGCCGCCATGACGCCACCGACGTGGTCGGCACAGGCTGACCTGTCGGAACGCAGCCCGCGCGGGCACGTGCCGACAAGGGTCGCGGCGAATTGCTTCGCAATCGGGTTGGGTTCGAACTGACTTGCGGCTTGATATTCACGGTAATTCGGGTCATCGGGAGGTAGGAACCCGGTGTTTGAATCGTCATGGTTGTTCATGCGGTTGTTCCTCAGGATTTCGGGATGAGTTGACAGGACACGCTTCGCTGCAGAGCGCTTCTCGGATCGACACCGGCGATGGGCTGCGTGAACCCGACGCCGTTCGCCTTCACGGAGCCGACACCGAGCTCACGAAGCAGCTCCTTCGCCGCGTCCGCGCGTTGCTGGGACAGCGCCATGGCGGTATTCGCGGGGCCGATCGCGGCGGTCCTGGCCGTGCAGACAACTGATGTGTAGCCGGCCTTGTGTGCCGACCAGGCGTCGGCCAGGGGCTGAAGTTGCTTCTTGGCCGCGGTACCGTCGACGAACTCGGCCGAGTCGGGTTGATAGGTGCTCCCGCCCAGGACCACCGGTGCCGGCACCGGGGCAGCTTGTGGCTGCGCCTTCGGTCTCGGCGTCGGAATCGGCTTCGCGGGCGGAACCTTGGTGGGGTCCTTCAGGTTCGGGATGACCGGCGCGCTAGGGGCTCCGGGCGTTGCGGTGGCGGGAGCGTTGGTGTCGACGATGTCGCCGAGGCTGGCTCCGGTCGCAGCAGCCAACGACTTCCAGTAGCTCTTTCGCCAAGCTGAAGTCAGCGGATTCAGCGCCGGCTGTGCACCCGTGGCGGCGGGGAAGACCAGGTTGATGGTGGCGGAGCTGCCCAGCTTGGGCAGCTGGCCGGCCATCGCGGCCACGGCCTGGCTCGGGTCCCAGCCCATCTGTATCCGAGCGTCGGCCGGGTCGACCGTGCCGAGTCCGAACCCCACCATAAAGATCTGATACGGCTGACCTGGGGCGGGCGCGAGGTTCCCGGCCATGGTCAACAGCGACAGCAGATTTCGGCCTTCCCCGTCGACCGGCGCAGCTGCCCCGACTGCAAAAGCGGCAGCGATGCGGTCCTGCGCAATGCGAGTCTTGGTCTGCCTGTCGTGCTCGAGATTGCCGTCCGCATCCTCGATGCGCAGGTCGGCTGTGGCGACCTGCTTCGCCTCGCCGCCGCCTGCTTTGACGATCAGCAGGGTGCCCCCGCCGGTATCGGACAACCTCAAGGCCGCGTCGGTGACCTGGTCCCTGACGAGGTCGAGGCCATTGCCGGCAACGTTCGCGTCCTCCGAAATCAGTACCGCCACGCGTCCGAATGCCACCTGGGCCGGTCGGTGCATCACGTACAACAGGGTCGCCAGGAGAACCACGACCAGCACGATGACCGCCCAGATCGCGAACATGCTTCGGCTCGGACGCGTGCTCTTCCTACGCGAGGTGTAGGCGGTCGAGCCGCGTCCAGGCGCGGCACGACGCATCGGAGGCGCCGACGTACGGGTATAGGCCATGATCATTCCTTTGCAAACCGGGGCGAAATGCTTGTCTAGGCCGATTGTGTCTCATGGGCCCGACAGTCACTCTATGTAGCTCAACTGCGCGATAACCGTTGCCAGACGTCATAGGCCATTCGAGTGAAGAGTCAGAGTAGACGAAGAAGGTAGGCATGACAAGGTCGCGTTACGACGAACGACGATCCACTCGAAGTGCCGGCGAGAGATACCGGCACGGAGTCATCGGGAGGCATCCTTCCGGTCGCTGGTGAATTGAGCGACGAGCTTGCTCACCTCGGGCCAGGAATCGGCAAATCCGGGGTGTAGCGGCAGGGAAGTGATGTCGACGGCCGACACCCACCGGACGTCTTGGGATTCGTAGTTGTGCACCAAGGTGATCGGGCGCAGAAGTCGGGCGATGACGGTGGTGTAACTCCAACCCCCGTGGTCGTCGACCAACTGGCCCAGCGGGTCGACATCCTGTGCGGTCAGCCCGATCTCCTCGCACGCTTCCCGTAGCGCGGCCGCCGCCGCCGACTCGTCGGCGTCCCGAGCTCCGCCGGGCACACTCCACGTATTCCCGTTGTGGGTGTTCGGCGATCGGAGTTGAAGCAACACATCGGAGTTGTGGACGACGAGCAGTCCGGCGGCGCCGAACAAGCCCCAGTGCCGATGCCCTCTCGCGCATCGGGTCCAGCCATTCCCAGAACTCACCGTCTGCCCGACCCGATCCCGTCCATCATTGCCGCCCGCGCAAGCTCACCATCATCCACGTTACGGTCGACCGATGCGCCGCCTCGTGGTCGTGCTCCCGCTGCAGGTGCTGGCCGACGGGGTCGGATTCAGCCTCCGGAACTGGCCGCTGCACGTCACCGTCGCTCCCACCTTCACCGTCGAGACCGATTTGACCAGCGTCGTTTCGGTCATCACTCCCGTCCTGGCCGCACAACCGGCACTGCGGGTACGGGCCGGCAGGGACGAGGGATTCGGGCGTTCGATGAACCGTCCGGCCACGCTGGTCGAACCACATGACGGACTCACCGACCTGCACGACCGTCTGGTAGCTGCGCTTCGGCAGTCGGGAGCCCGATTCGATCGGCCGGAGTTTGTGGACGCCGGATACCGCCCCCACGTGACGAAGACGCGGGTGGAGTGCGTTGTCGAGGGGGATGATCTCGAACTCCGGCAAGCCGCGATCGTCGATATGGAGCCGCAGGGCGGTCAACGCCTGCGCCGGGTCGTCTGGACGACGCCTGTTGCGCTTCCGTGCTTCGATGGGATCGCTCGCCGCACCATCTCATCCCGATACGAAAGGCATGACATGAGCGTCGTCGTCGTCGCCACCATCTATCCGTTGCCCGAGCATCGGGCCGAAGTCGTCTCGCTGTACGAGGCTGCCATCGCCAGGGTGCACGCCGAGGATGACGGCTGTCTGCTGTACGCGCTGCACGAGGACGACGAAAGCTTGGTGATGATCGAGAAGTGGACCAGCGCGGAGGCCCTGCAGGCCCATGCGGCCGGTGCGGCGCTCGCCGAGATGCGGCCCAAACTCGAGGGCAAGCTGGCCGGCGACAGCGTGGTGAAGACCTACGCACCTCACCCGGCCGGCACTGCCGAGCAGGGTGCGCTGTAGCTCGCACCAGTGGATCAAAAGTAGGCACGCTATTTTTCGTGGCGAGCGTTTGATCGTGCCTGAAACTGGCTACTGGAGCGGCGCAAGTGCTTGAAGGGCCTGAAGGGCCTCAAGAGCACTCACACAATGCCGCAAGAGCTGACGCCCAGGTCTACCGGTCGGGCCCGCCGGCTCGTCACTGAACGGGACGGACATCCCGCCCGTGTCAATGGAAGGACACACAATGATCATCCTCGGAGTCATCCTCCTGGTCATCGGGTTCATCGCCTCGATCCCCATCCTCTGGACCATCGGAATCATCCTGGTCGTCGTCGGAGCCATCCTGCTGCTGCTCGGTGCCACCGGTCGGGCCGTCGGCGGCCGCAAAGTCTGGTACTGACCTAACCCCGAGCCCGGTCGGCGATGGACGTTCATCGCAGGCCGGGCTCTGTCGTGCTAATACCGGCCAACGAAGCCCACCGCAGCACTGACCACCGGGAGATCATCGATCGATGAGTGATTCCGAACGTGCAGGGTCAAAGGCGAAGGTGGTAGGCGACGAAGCTGTCCAGACCGGTCAGCAGGTGGAGAACAGCAAGACGTTTTCCACCCTGGTCACGGTCGGACTCGTCGACTACGGCGTGATTCACCTGATCGTCGCTTGGATCGCCGTCCAACTGGCCTGGACAGGAAGCAAACGGCAAGCATCGCAGCAAGGGGCGTTCCAGGAACTCGCTTCCAACCCGGTCGGCGACGTCCTGCTCTGGGTGATCGCGGTCGGCCTCTTCACGCTGGCGCTCTGGCAGATCTTCGAGGCGGTCTGGGGCCACCGCGAGGTACAGGAGGACAAGAAGCGCCTGTTGAAGCGCTTGAACTCGGCGGCTCGGGCGATCGTGTACATCGCCCTTGGCGTCAGCGCCGTGGCAACCGCCGCGAGGGCGCCGTCCTCAGGCAAGTCCAGCAACTCCAGCGAGCAATCGCTGACCGCAAAACTGATGGCGATGTCGTTCGGCCGGATCCTGGTCATCATCATCGGCATCGTCGTCATCGTGGTCGGCGGCCGACTCGTGTACGAGGGCGTCAGGAAAAAGTTCACCGAGAACCTCGACGGCTCGGTGTCCGCCGGCGTCATCCGGCTCGGACAGGTCGGTTACATCGCCAAGGGGATCGCCTTCGCGATCATCGGCGTGCTGTTCGTCATCGCCGCCATCACCTTCGATCCGAAGAAGGCCGGCGGTCTGGACGCGGCCCTTCGAACAGTGCGCGACCAACCGTTCGGCCCCTATCTGTTGACGCTGCTGGCCCTCGGCCTCGCGGCCTTCGGCCTGTACTGCTTCGCCTGGTCCAAGCACCCGAAGAAGTCTTGAGTTGTTGCTGCACCGGGCTTTCCGGTCCCAGCGTCGGAGTGCGTTCTCGACGTCACGGTATGTCGCTCTGTCAGGCCCGGTCGTAGTTCGTCAGCGCCCAGATGACCGCGACGTCGAGAACCATGATGGAGATGGCCCAGACCGGGTAGTACGGGATGAACATGAAATTCGAGACCGCACTGAGGAACGCCAGGACGATGGCGAAGACCCTGGCCCACGACTGGCCGGCCAACACCGAGAAGCCGACGACGATGGCGACAATGCCGATGATGAGGTGGATCCATCCCCACACCCCGACGCTGAGGGCGTACGTGTTGTGCGCCGTCTTCACGAAGAAGTCCCCCTTGACCACCGCGGCGAGTCCTTCGAAGAACTGAAAGACACCGGCCAGCAGCAGCAGGATGCCGGCCATCGCCGTCAGTCCAACTGCCCACGCCGCCTTCCCTCTGGACAGAGGTGGGTCGCTGTACGGTCTGGAAGTCATGGTGTTCCCTTCTGACTCGGCCGGCGCCGATCTCATCCAGCGCTATCTTTCCGCACCTGCCGTCCTGATCAGCCGAGGTGGGCGAGAAGGCAGGTCGTGTCGCAGTTCCGGGCGCCATGGACAGGACCGCTGCCGGGCGAGAGACCGCCGCCCTCTATGGTTGTGCCCCCACGGTCAGCGACGACGAGAGGGATCCGAAATGACAGCCGGCCGGCGATGACCGACCACCTCGACGACCTGACCGGCGACGCGCTGGAGAAAATCGTCCGGAGGCATCACCGACGCCGGTTGGCGAAGTTGGGCCGCGGCGTCCATCCTCGATTCCTCGTCCACCCCGCCGGACCTGTGGGTCCCCGGCCCACGGGGTCCGAGACACGGCAATGCCGTGGACGTTCTGATCGACGGTGATCAGGCCCTCGCCGCCATGTACGAGGCCATGTCGGCGGCCAAGTCCCACGTCCACATCGCCGGCTGGCACTTGACGCCGGAGTTCGTTCTGCGGCGCGACGGATCCACCCCGCCGCTACGAGACCTGCTGGCCCGGCTGGCCGAGCGACTGGACGTGCGGGTGCTGCTCTGGGCGGGGCCGCCGGTCCCGCTCTTCCGGCCCACCCGCTCGTCGATGAAATCGGTCCGCGATCAGCTCGTCGCAGCCGGCGGTGTCCAGTGCGTCCTCGACGCCCGCGAACGGACGCTGCACTGCCACCACGAGAAGACCATCGTCATCGACGACGAGGTGGCGTTCGTCGGCGGGATCGATCTGTCGGACCTCGCCGGAGACCGGTGGGACCGGAACCGGCACCCGCCGCGCAACGCAACCGGCTGGCACGACGTGGCTACCCGCCTGCACGGGCCGATCGTCGCCGACGTCGCGCAGCACTTCCGCGATCGCTGGCAGGAGGTCGCCGGCGTTGCGCCTGCCCGCGCCGAGCGTGCCGCCACCAGCCGGCGACGTCACGGTTCAGCTGCTGCGGACCGTGCCGGAGAGCACGTACAGATTCGCCGAACGGGGCGAATTCACCATCCTCGACGCGTACCTGCGCGCGCTGCGGTCCGCCGAGCGACTCATCTATCTCGAGAACCAGTTCCTGTGGTCGACCGAGATCGTCGATGTCCTGGTGGACAAGCTGCGTCGACCGCCGCACCCGGATTTCCGGATGGTGCTCGTACTGCCGGCGAGGCCCAGCAGCGGCGCCGACACCACCCGTGGCCAGTTGGGCCGGCTTCTGGACGCCGACAACGATGCCGGCCGGATATTGCCGATCACGGTGAACGCCCACGCCGGTTCAGATGTGGGTCCGTTGTATGTGCACGCGAAGGTCGGAATCGTCGACGACCGATGGCTCACCATCGGTTCGGCCAACCTGAACGAGCACTCGCTGTTCAACGACACCGAGGTCAACATCCTGACTCTCGACCGCGAACTGGCCCGGCGCACCCGGCTCCGGCTGTGGGCCGAACATCTGGAACGGCCGGAGGCGGACATCGACGGCGACCCGACGACCGTGGTCGACACCATCTGGATGCCGGTCGCGCAGGAGCAGCAGGAGCGCATGGCCGATGACCTGCCGCCGGATCGGCGGATCAGCCGGCTGGCGGCCGTCTCCCGCCGCACCGAGCGACTGATCGGTCCGCTGCGGGGCCTGCTGGTCGACGCCTGAGCGCAGTCAGACGCGCTGCCTGGCCACGACCTTGCGGTGCACGATGTGCTCGGCCACGAACGAGATGCCCGGGATGACGCCGGCCACCAGCACGCCCAGCAGACCGAGGAGCGACCACCGGTCCTTGTAGGCGAGATCGAAGGTCAGCAGCACGTACCCGATATAGAGGACGCCGTGGATCGGACCCCAGATCTCCACCGCCTGCGGGACGTCGAAGACGTACTTCAGCACGATCGTGATGCAGAGCACGATCAGCGCGTACCCGACGACGAACGCGGCCACCCGGTACCGGGCCAGGGCGGACTTCACCTTGGGCGGCATCGGCGGCGGTGGCGCCGCCGAGCGGGACACGGAATCTGCGGATGCTGGTTCAGCGGGCACGGCGGTGGTCCTTTTCGGCCAAGGCGGCCAGTGCACGGTTGTACGCGGCCAGTTCTGGATCTTCGTCTTCGTTCTCGTCGCCGACCGTCGAAACGGCGACCGTGTAGGCCCGCGACGGTGATCGTCGCGAAACCGGCGACGCTGTCACGGCTGCCGGCTGTCCAGGATCGTCCGCGAGGTCGTCCGACACGCCGTCGTCCTGAACCCCGGTAGCCGGTTTCGAGCCTACGTGCGTCCGGGTGAGATCCGCCTTCGCCCGGGTATCCGGCTCAAAGGAATCCGCAGCGATCGCCGAGTCGTCTCCTGCGTCCGCCGGTGCGTCGCCCGGCACCGCCCGGCGCTCGGCACCGCCCGCGGCCATCTCGGTGAGTTCGTCGTCGTCCTCGGCGTCCTTGATCGTTTCCAGCTGCAGGAAGCGGAACCACATGTAGACGAACGCCGCGCCGAAGATCGGCCAGAGGATCGTGTAACCCAGATTCTGTACGGTCCCGTCGGCCTCGTGGGTGCGATGCCACTGCCACAAACCCAGCCGGAGGCAGACCAGCACCGCCAGCACCACCATCAGGTGCCCGACGATCCACCCGGGCCGGAGGAATTTGCGGTACACATTTCGACGGTAACACCGCCGCCGTCAGCCGCCGTGCCGCCGAGGCGACCCGGCCAGCGCGGCCCTGGTCGCCGGTCCGAGTCCGGCGTCCAAGTCCGCCACGGTGTCGATGTCCCATCGCAGGCTGGACCCGTCAGGAAGGTCGATCAGGACGGCGCCGCCGAGCTGGTGGCGGCGACAGGAATCCGGCCCGTACTGCGGCTCCAGCGCGCCCGGTTCGGTGGCGGCCAGCAGCGTCGTGCCCGACGCCCTGGTGATCGGCGACGACGGAGAACCGGTGCGCCGCGCACTCGTGCAGCACCGCCGACAGCTCTTGGTGCCGCAGTCCGGGCAGATCACCGGGCAGAACCGCGACACGGTCGGTGGCCAGCCCGGACCCGGACAGTGCCTTGATGCCGTCGCGGATGGACTCGTTCAGCCCGGTCACGCCCGTCCTGTGGGCCAGAACTCCGGGGACGGCCGCCAAGGCGACGGCATCTGCCTCCGATTCGACGATCGCCATCACCGACCCGCAGTGCGCTGCCGCGGTCACCGTGTCCAGCGCCATCGCCAGGGCCAGCCGCCGGCGGAGCTCCGCGGGCAGGTCGATGCGGCTCTTGCCGCGGGCGGTGTCCTTGACCGGAACGAGAATCGTCCAGCCGGGTGATGTCGATGTCACCCGGACATTATGGGCTGATCGTCGGCGTGGCCCGAGCGGCGGCGCGGGCCCGGAACGTCGGCCTCAGGACTCGGCCAGCCGCATCTTCTCCCGCTCGATGTCGAAATCGGCAGGCGGATACTGCGGGTCGATCTTGCGCAGTGTCTCCAGCAGCAACGACGCGATCGCCCAGTTGCGGTACCACTTCCGGTCCGACGGCACTACGAACCACGGCGCTCCCACCGTGTTGCACCGGCGGAGCGCATCGGCAGTACGCATCCTGGTAGTCGGCCCAGAACTCCCGCTCGTCGACGTCGCCGGGGTTGTACTTCCAGTACTTGGTCGGGTCGTCCAGCCGTGCGGCGAGCCGCTCGCGCTGGGTGTCCTTGGAGATGTGCAGGAAGCACTTGACCACCACCGTGCCGCTCCGGACCAGGCGTCGCTCGAACTCGTTGATCTTGGCGTACCTCCTGCGTCCACTCCTCGCGCGGCACCAGATCGTGCACCCGGACCACGAGCACGTCCTCGTAGTGCGATCGGTTGAAGACACCGATCTGGCCGGCGGGTGGCACCCGGTTGTTGATCCGCCAGAGGAAGTCGTGTCGCAACTCCTCCTTCGTCGGACGTTTGAACGAGGTCAGCTGCACGCCGGCCGGATTGACCAGGCCGAGCACGTGCTTGACGACGCCGTCCTTGCCGGACGTGTCCATTCCCTGCAGGATCAGCAGCACCCTCCGGCGACCGCCGTGTATCGCTTCGGCAACCAGTTTCTCCTGCAGCAGGGCAAGTTCAGCGCCGATCTGCGGCCATGGCGATCTTGGCCTGGCCCTTGCTCTTCGGCCCGATCGGACGGCCGCCGGTTTCGATGGCCCGCAGATCCACCACGCCGTCGGGAAGCAGCAGTGCCTTGCCGGTGCTGTCCTGTTCCGCGGTGACCTGCTCGACCACGTCCCTGTGCACCACCCGCTTGCGCGCCACCTTCTCGCGCGCGGACTTATCCTGGGGCTTCTTGGCGGGCTTGTTGGCGCTTTTCCTCGGGGCTTTGCCGGATGCCATGCGTCACTTTCCCACGACGGGCTGGTTCGCCGGTCGCGACACCCTGGTATCGGCGTCCAGCGCCCGTACGCTCTTGCTCAGGCAGTTTCGATCCAGCAGAAGAGAGCCACTCGTGACGAGCACGCCCACCAGCGACAACCCCGAGTTCTACCTCGAGCTCGACGACACCTGGTGTACGCACAATTATCATCCACTCCCCGTCGTGATCGCCGAGGCGAGCGGTGCCTGGGTGACCGACGTGGCCGGCCACCGTTACCTGGACATGCTGGCCGGGTATTCGGCACTGAACTTCGGCCACGGGCACCCGGCGCTGATCGCTGCGGCCAAGCAACAGTTGGACAGGGTCACGCTCACCTCGCGCGCGTTCCACCACGACCAGCTCGGCCTCTTCTGCAAGGAATTGGCCGAGCTGACCGGCACCGAGATGGTGTTGCCGATGAACTCCGGAGCCGAAGCCGTCGAGGCCGCACTGAAGGTGGCCCGGAAGTGGGCCTACCGGATCAAGGGCGTCCCGGAGAATCAGGCCCAGATCATCACGGCGGGCGGCAATTTCCACGGCCGCACCATCTCGATCATCTCCTTCTCCGACGATCCCGTTGCAACTGCCGACTATGGTCCGTACACGCCTGGCTTCATCGGCGTGAAATACGGTGACCTGGAGGCGTTGAGCGCGGCCATCACCGAGAACACCGCAGCGATCCTGCTCGAACCGATCCAGGGTGAAGCCGGTGTCCTGGTCCCGCCGCCCGGCTACCTGGCCGAGGTCCGCAGGCTGTGCGATGCGAACAACGTGTTGTTCATCGCCGACGAGATCCAGTCCGGTCTCGGCCGAACCGGCGAGCTGCTGGCCCTTGACCACGAAGGCGTCAAGGCGGATCTGTACACGCTGGGCAAGGCGCTGGGCGGCGGCATCATGCCGGTGTCGGCGGTCGTCGGCAGGAAATCGGTCCTCGGCGTCCTGCAGCCAGGTCAGCACGGCTCGACGTTCGGCGGCAATCCCGCTCGCCTGTGCCATCGGGCGGGCGGTCGTCAAGCTGCTCGCGACCGGCGAGATGCAGGCCAGGGCAGCCGAACTCGGCGCCCACCTGCACTCCCGGCTGAACGCCCTGATCGGGCACGGCGTCGCCGAGGTTCGCGGTCGGGGGCTCTGGGCCGGGGTGCAGCTTGCTCCGGAAGTCGGTGCAGGGCGGGCGATCAGCGAGGAGATGGCCCGCCGCGGCATCCTGATCAAGGAGACCCACGAGACGACGCTGCGCTTCGCCCCGCCCATCGTGATCACCACCGAGGAACTCGACCGCGCGGTCGACACGCTCACCGACGTGATCAACGAGATGCGTTCGGCGTGAGCGTGTCTCGTCCGGTCAGCTGCCTTCGCGCGTGAGCGCCAGGATGCGACTCGTGGCGCGGAGGTATTTCTTTCGGTAGCCGCCGCGCAACATCTCCGGCGTGAACAGCTCGTCCAGCGGCACCCCGGACGCCCTGACCGGGATGGTCCGGTCGTACAGCCGGTCGATCAGCACCACCCAGCGCAGCGCGGCCGCCTGGTCGGCGAGCGGTTTCACTCCGCAGATGTGAACGGCCGCAGCATTTTCCACCAGCTTCCCGTACGTCGACGGGTGCAACTGGGCCAGCTTGGCGGTCAGTTCGCCGAACGTGTCGAACGTGCCCTGCATCGGACGCTCTCGGCCGCGGCCAGCAGGGCCGCATCGGACATCGGCGGCGGCGCCTGCGCCAGTCCGGAGTGCCGGAAATCGGGACCGTCGATGCGCAGCGTGGTGAACCGGTCGGACAGGCCGCGGATCTCGCGGCGGAACTCGTCCGCGGCGAACCGGCCCTCGCCGAGCTTGTCCGGCAACGTGTTCGACGTCGCCGCCAGGGAAACGCCCGCGTCCGCCAGCTGGCCGAGCAGCCTGGTCATCAGCATGGTGTCGCCCGGGTCGTCCAACTCGAACTCGTCGACGGCCAGCAACCGATGTCCGGACAGTCGTTTCACGGTCTCCGCGAAACCGAGGGCACCGACCAGGTGGGTGTACTCGACGAACGTGCCGTACGCCTTGGGCCCGGGCACGGCGTGCCACAAGGAGGCCAACAGGTGCGTCTTGCCGACCCCGAACCCACCGTCGAGGTAGACGCCGGTCGGCGTGGCGGCGGCGGGCTTGCGGAACCAACTCTTCTTGGGCGGATCGGCAATGCTGGTCGACATCCTGCATCAGCTCGGCCAGTGCGGTCGCCTGGGACGGCTCCGCCGGGTCCGGCCGGTAGGTGTCGAACCGGACGCCGGAGAAACGCGGCGGCGGGACCAGCCCCTCGATCAGCTGACCCGGGCTGACGGTGGGGATCACGTCGACGAGATGGTGCATGGTCACGACGCAGCAGCCTAGTGGGCGGCCAGGTCGGTCTCCGGGCACGCAGAGGCGTCACCAGGGATGAGATCCGCCGCAGAGCCGCCGTGCCGGAGCCGGACCGTGATGGGATGGGCTGGTGCAGCGCTGCTATCCGGACCACCTCGACTCGCCCGACGACGACGAACTCGCGGCCGCCTACGCCTGGCCCGCGGCAGTTCCCGCACCGCCCCGTATTGCGGGCGAACATGGTGGCCTCGATCGACGGGGGCATCGCGGTCGACGGAAAGTCGGCCGGTCTGGGCAGCGATGGCGACCAGCGCATCTTCGCGATCCTCCGTGATCTCGCCGACGTGCTGCTGGTCGGCGCCGGCACGATCAGGGCCGAGGGCTACGGCGGGATCCGGCTGGACGCGGCGCGGCAGGAGCGGCGGCAACGGTGGCGGATCGAGCACCCCGCCGCCGCTGGCGGTGGTCACCGGCCGGGGACTCGACCGGGGCCTCGGCATCTTCGAAGGCATGCAGACGCCGCCGATCGTCATCACCACCACCACAGGCGCGAAGCGGATGACCGGCTTTCCGGCGACGGTGATCGACGCCGGCAGCGAGACCGTCGAGCTGCCGCGGATGATCGACGCCCTCGGTGATCTGGGCTTCGACCGGGTGCTCTGTGAAGGCGGCCCCGGACTACTCGGACGGCTGATCGCAGCTGGCCTGCTCGACGAGCTGTGCCTGACGACGGCACCGCTGATCCTCGGCGCCGGACCGGCCACGATGCTGGCCGACGTTCGGCTGCCCGGCCCCGCCGGCTGGAACCTGGTGTCGCTGCATCTGGACGGCGATCAGCTGTTCAGCAGATACCGAAGGGCCGCCGACTGATGCCGGACAGGCGGCAGCGCAGCCGCGGCCGGAGAGCGGCGCCGACCGCGGTCAGCCTCGGGCTGGCGGTCCTGCTGGCGGCCTGCACCGTCGGCCCGTCGAACCGCCCGCCGCTCGCCACCTCGGGCCCCGCCGGTTCCGTCGCGCCGCCGCCCACGACCACCAGCACGATGCCCATCGGGCCAGGCGGACCCGGCCGCAGCGCCGACCCGATCGAATGGTTGAACTGTCCGAGCGGAATTCCGACCGTCGACCCGGACACGAAACGGAGCTTCACCCTGCAGTGCGCGGAGGTCGAGGTACCCAAGGCATATGACAACGCCGCATCAGGAACGTTGTCCATCTCGGTGGCCAGGGCGACGACGCCGGCGACCGCAAAGGACGCGCCCCCTCTCGTCGTCGTCGCGGGTTATCCGGGGCAGCACGGCACCGATGACGTGGCCTCCGTTGCCGGCACCCTGCCGGCGGAGATCCTGGCCCACTACTCGGTGATCGTGATGGATCTGCGGGGCACCGGCAACTCGGTCCCGATCGACTGCGTCAGCTCCAGCAGTTCGGCCGAGCTGCTGTCCTTGGGCGCGGATCCGACCACACCGGCGACGGCCGAACAGATCGCAGAACTGGCCCGTACCCTCACCTTCGACTGCGGGGACATGGTCGGCCCCGACCTCTCGGACTACTCCACGGTGCCGGCGGCCGACGACCTGGACAGCATTCGATCGGCCCTCGGTGTCCGGACCATCGACGTGATCGGGCGGGGAGCCGGGGCCACCCTGGCCGCTGTCTATGCCGATCGCTATCCCGGTCGCGTGGCCGCCGCCGTCCTGGACGGCCCGGCCGATCCGTCGCTCACCCCGGACAAACAGGCAGCCGCAGCGGCGACCGCGTACCAGAAGGCACTCGTCTCCTTCGCCGCCGCCTGCCAGACCTTCAGCGGGGGCTGCCCGCTCGGGAGCAACCCGGTCGAGGCGGTCACCTCGCTGGTCGCGTCGCTGGGCAACACCGGCGTCCTCAGTTCGGACGGACAGCGGATCAACGGCGGCAGCGTACTGCTCGCGCTCACCGACGAACTGGGCGATCCGGGAGGCTGGCCGGCATTGGCCGCTGCCCTGGCGTCGGCTCGCGACGGCGACACCGACGCGATCGCTGCCACTCTCGAGGACGCGCTGGGCGCCGACAACGTCGAGGGACAGCAGGCGGGCCGACTCGTCTACGCGTGCAACGACTCCGCCCAGCGGTTGGGCGGAGCCGCCCTGCAGGCGGCGGCGAAGGCAGCCAAAGCCAATTCACCGCTGTTCGGGCCCTACCTGGTGGGACGGGTCGGCGTCTGCGGGGCCTGGCCGGCCCCGGAAGAAGCGCTCACGCCGGTCACGGCGGCCGGCGCCCCCCCGATCCTGGTGTTGGGCGCGGTCGATGATCCGGTCGCGCCTTACTCAGGGGTGCGCTCCCTCACCGCGGCCCTTGATTCGGCCACGCTGCTGAGCTGGCAGTCAGGCACCCACGGCAGCTATCCGACGAGCAGCTGCGTGACGGCGGCCGTCGATGCCTATCTGCTGAAGGCAACGATGCCGGCCGGCGGCACGCTGTGTCCGCCGTGAGCCCGGACCGGCGAACACCTGCGCGGTCATCATGAATCGGTAAGAACTCCGTTCCGGCCGGTGAGCCGGGCCCGCAGGTACCGTTGTCGGTATGAGCGCCCCACAGAAAGTTGTCAAGACCGACGAGCAGTGGAAGGCCGAGCTCGATCCGGCCGCGTACCGGGTGTTGCGGCAGTCCGGTACCGAGCGCCCGTTCACCGGTGAATACACCGACACCACAACGACCGGCGTCTACCACTGCCGGGCCTGCGGCGCGGAGCTCTTCCGATCGGAGGCCAAGTTCGCGTCCCACTGCGGTTGGCCGAGCTTCTACGCGCCCTCGGACGCGGACAACGTCACCCTGATCACCGACCGGAGTTTCGGATCGGTCCGCACCGAGGTTCGCTGCGGCACCTGCGACTCGCACCTCGGTCACGTTTTCACCGGCGAGGGCTACCCGACCCCGACCGACGAACGCTGGTGCATCAATTCGGTGTCGCTGCGCCTGGAACCGACCGAGAAGTAGACACAGCACGCGCCTCTGCCGGTGAACCCAACGCGGGCGTTCGACGTCGGCGGCAACAGTCCGGAGGCCCGGTGTTTGCCGGTCGGCGGCGTGGGAGACGGTGAGCTGTCGGTACTGGGCCATAGGGTCCGGACATGACCACCTCTGCCGGAGCGACCGCGCCCGCAGCATTCCTGGCCGCTCTCGAACAGCTGGCGACGACGCGGATCCGCTCGGAGATCGAGCTCGGTGACCTGCCTGCTCCTACCCGCCTGGCCCCGTGGAGCCACGCCCTGTCGGCATCGGTGATCTGGGGCGGTGACAGACCGGAGTCGGCTTCTGGCCGGTTGATCCTGCTTCACAACCCAGATGGCGTAGCAGCGTGGGACGGGACTCTTCGAGTCGTAATCTTCCTCACGGCCGAAGTTGACGACGAAATTGCCCGTGACCCGCTCTTGCCGGACGTTGCGTGGAGTTGGCTGACCGAATGCCTCGACTCTTCCGGCGCCTCATACACGGCACTCGGCGGCACCGTCACGTCAACGTCGTCGACCCGATTCGGCGACATCTCAGGGCCGCGCAGGACCGATGACCTGGAGTTACGTGCTTCCTGGACGGCAACCGACGAACGCACCGGGCGGCACCTGGCCGCCTTCACGGAACTGTTGGCCATCGCCGCGGGACTGCCGCCGGAGGGCGTCGCAGCCATCGGACGGCCCGGCTTTTCCAACCTCCGTTAGCAATTGACTACGAAAGGTCATTTTTAGACCGCATCGTGTGCTTGACCTTCGCGTCGCGGAGGGAACAGACTTGTTACGCAAGCTTGTTACGCGCCAACTAGCTTTGTGCGCACGACCTAGCGTCGCGCATGAACAAGCAAGGCCTGTCCGAGTCGGTTCCTCGCCCGAGGATCCAACTGCCCGTCGGGGGTCACCATGACAGGTGAAGAGCAGTCGTAGATCCATTCAGCTTCGGGAGGCAGACAGGTGAACACATCCATTCTCGGCGTCGAGCATGATTTGGGACGCAGAATCGACGAGCTACCGACGGGTGTGAGCGGCCTGCCCGCTCAGCGGTCCCCCCTTCGGGACTCTGCGCCCATCGTCAACTCACTGAGCACTTCGCTCCGAACGGCCACAGTGTTACTGGTCGATCCAGATCGGGCGACAAGAGATTCTCTTCAGTCCGGATTGACCGAGATCGGCATCGGCCGTGTCATTCCGACGACCTCGCTTGCCGGGGTCGAAGAGCTGACCGAACGTGGGGTCGTCGGCGATCTGGCGCTCATCAGTCTGCTCACCGGGCAGGAGGCGGGGCGAATCATCACCACGCTGCGGGCCGCCGGTTGGGCCAGGGTGCTGGCTCTCGCCCCGACAGCGGACATCGGACCGGTGATCGATGCCGTCGGAGCAGGAGTCAACGGGGTACTGATCGGGCGGCGGGCGAACCCGGCGGCGGCCAACATCCCGAGCTCCATCCACGACCTGTCGACCCGGGAGATCGAGGTCATCCGATTGGTCGCGGACGGCCGGTCGAACAAGTGGATCGGTGACGAGTTGAGCCTCTCGGCATTGACCGTCAAGAGTCACCTCGCCCGGATCGGCCGGAAGCTCGGAACCGGCGATCGGGCTCACATGGTCGCCCTGGCCATGCGTGCCGGCGTCATCTCCTGATCGGGCCGACGCCACCTGACCGACACCACCCGTACCGGGGCCGACCTGGAACCGGTCGGCGCCCTCATCGGGCAGACTGGCCCGGTGCACACGTCGGGCGGTCTTGCTGATCCAGGGGTCGATGTCGCACTCGCGCCATCCACCGTGGACGACATCGGGACAGCGCCGATCACACCGCTCCTGGTGCCGCGAGACGGAAACGTATTGCCGATCGTCGATCCGGTCGAGCTGGCCGAGTGGGCGGCGCGGCTGAGCCGGGGATCCGGACCGGTGGCGCTGGACGCGGAGCGCGCATCCGGTTTCCGATACGGGTCGCGGGCCTATCTCGTGCAGCTCCGTCGGTCAGATGTGGGGACGGCGCTCTTCGACCCGATCGCGCTCGGCGACCTTGCGGTGCTCGACGGACCACTGGCCGATTCGGAGTGGGTGTTGCACGCGGCCAGCCAGGACCTGCCCTGCCTGGCGGACGCCGGCATGCGCCCGCGCAAGCTCTTCGACACCGAACTCGCCGGGCGGCTGGCCGGGCTTCCCCGGGTCGGGCTCGGCCCGCTGGTCGAGCAGATGCTCGGGCTGGGTCTGGCGAAGGGCCATGGCGCCGCCGACTGGTCGACCCGTCCCCTGCCTGCGGCCTGGCTGACCTACGCGGCGCTCGACGTCGAGGTGCTCATCGAACTCCGCGATGCCATGGAAGAGCTGCTCGATGCTCAGGGCAAGCTCGAGTGGGCCCGCCAGGAGTTCGCCGCGATCGTCGCCGCTCCCCCGGCCCCCCCGCGGGTGGATCCGTGGCGGCGGACGTCCGGCATCCACAAGGTGCACGACCCGCGGGTACTGGCCGTGGTGCGGGAACTGTGGATCGCCAGGGACAACCTGGCCCGCCGGCGCGATCTGGCCCCGCACCGCGTACTGCCGGACACCGCGATCATGGCGGCGGCAACGGCCAAGCCCGCGTCGCTTCAAGCTCTGGTGGCCCTGCCCGTCTTCACCGGCCGTGTCCAGCGACGCCAGGCATCGATCTGGTGGGATGCCATCCGCCGGGCCATGGCGCTCCCGGCCGCCGATCTTCCGCCGGCGAATCTGCCAGGCGACGGGCCGCCAGCCGCCGGCCAAATGGGCGCTGAAGGATCCCCAAGCGGCCGCCAGACTGCAGTCCGCCCGGGCGAGCCTGGCCGAGATCGCGACCAGGGTCAGCATGCCGGTGGAAAACCTGATCTCGCCCGACCTCGTCCGGCGCACGATGTGGACGCCGCCGGACGGTGCCGACCTGGCGGCGGCACTGACTGCCGGGGGCGCCCGACCATGGCAGGTCGAACTCACGGCCGACGCCCTCCGTGCCGCCCTCGACGCCGGCGTCCCCTCGCGCTGATCAACTCCCCCTCGCGCTGATCAACTCCCGCCGCGCTGATCAACTTCGCCGCGCTGATCAACTTCGACGGCGCTGATGAAGTCGTTTACTCCAGTCCCAGGCATCCCAAAATCGGGTAGTTGATCAGCGCAAGCTCGGCGGCAGCCCATAAGTTACCGGCCAGTAGCCTTTCCGGTAGCATGCACTCGTCGGCATCGGCGCCCTCCCACCGTCCGTATGGAGCGGGGAAGCGCCGTAGGCCGGCGATACCGAGCAGTCGATCCGCCCACCCAGCAGCGCCCACACGCCTGCGGCCGGCGGGTCCGATGACAGGGAGCCGTTGTGGCAGCACAGCAATCAACCACCGAACAGCCATCGGGGCGACGCCAGGCGGCACAGCGGCCCCGGACGTTGCGCGATGTGGTCTTCGTCGAAGGCGTCCGCACGCCGTTCGGCAAGGCCGGTGAGAAGGGTCAGTACGCCCAGACCCGTGCCGACGACATGATCGTGAAGGTCATCCGCGAACTCCTGCGGCGCAACCCTGACCTGCCGCCGGAGCGGGTCGACGAGGTCGCGGTGGCGGCCGCGACCCAGACCGGCGATCAAGGCCTGACCATCGGCCGGACCGCCGCGATGCTGGCCGGTCTGCCCCGATCCGTGCCCGGCTTCGCCATCGACCGGATGTGCGCGGGCGCCATGACGGCGGTCACCACGGTCGCGGGCGGCATCGTCGCGGGCGGTTATGACGTGGCCATCGCCGGCGGTGTGGAGCACATGGGTCACCACCCCATGGGCCAGGGCGCCGATCCCAATCCCCGTTTCGTCGCCGACCGACTCGTCGACCCGTCCGCCCTCAACATGGGCAATACCGCGGAGAACCTGCACGACAAGTACCCGCACCTGACCAAGGAGCGCGCCGACGCATATTCGGTGGCCAGTCAGGACAAGTACGCCGCCGCTCTCGCCGCCGGCAACATCACTCCCGACCTGGTTCCGGTCGCGACCCGGTCGGTCGAGCAGGGTTGGGGCCTGGCTACCGGCGACGAGCTCGCCCGGCCCGGAACCACCATGACCGCACTGGAGTCGCTTCGCACTCCGTTCCGCCCGCACGGCCGGGTCAGCGCGGGCAACGCCTCGGGTCTGACCGACGGCGCGACCGGGTGTCTGCTGGTCGCCGCCGAGGTCGCCGAGGAACTCGGCCTACCTGTTCGGATGCGGATGGTGTCCTTCGCCTATGCAGGCGTCGCGCCGGAGACCATGGGCGACGGACCCATCCCCGCCACCGAGAAGGCTTTGGCGAGAGCAGGTCTGACCATCGATGACATCGGCATCATCGAGATCAACGAAGCGTTCGCGGTGCAGGTGCTCGCTTTCACCGACCATTTCGGCCTGGCCGACGACGACGCCCGGATCAACCCGTTCGGTGGGGCCATCGCCATGGGACACCCGCTCGCGTCGTCCGGCGTACGCCTCATGACGCAGCTGGCCCGTGAATTCGCCCAGCGCCCGGATGTCCAGTACGGCCTCACCACGATGTGCGTCGGGTTGGGCATGGGCGGCACCGTCATCTGGGAAAATCCACACTTCAGCGCCGGAGAGCAGAGATGAGCACCGGAACCATGAGTCCCGCGCCGACAGAGGCACCCCGCAAGCCCGTCGGCGGTGAAGAAGTCGTCACCACGTCCCACCTCCGGCTGCTGAGCGTTCCGGGAATCGCCGGCCAGGTCGCGCTGATCACACTCGACAACGGTCTTGACCACAACCGGCCGTCCACCTTCGGGCCGGCCGGGCTGGCCTCGCTGAACGAGGCGATCGACGCCGCGATCGCCGCCACACCCACGGCGATCGCGGTGACCGGCAAGCCGTTCGTCTTCGCGGTCGGCGCTGACCTGACGCAGATCGGAACCATCGTCGATCGCGAAACAGCCCGCCAGACGGGGGTTCTCGGACACTCCACGTTCGCCAAGCTGCACAACTCGGCGATCCCGACCTTCGCGTTCGTCAACGGCGCAGCGCTGGGCGGCGGCGTCGAACTCGCGCTGGCCTGCCACTACCGGACGCTGGCGAGCAACGCGGCGATGATGGCGTTGCCTGAGGTTTTTCTCGGCATCCTGCCCGGGTGGGGTGGCACTCAACTGCTGCCGAAGATCGTCGGGCCCGAGAACGCCGTCACGGTGATCATCGAGAACTCGCTTAATCAGAACCACATGATGCGCCCGAAGGAAGCGGCGAAGCTCGGCGTCGTGGACGTTGTCATCGACGCGGCCGACTACCTCGAGGAATCGCTGCGCTGGATGGCCGGCGTGCTGGACGGTCGAATAGCGTTGCCGCGCAGGGACTATGCGGGCGCGGAGTTCGACGCCGAATGGCTCTCGGCACTGGAGCGCGGACGGGTCATCGCGGACATGCGTACCCACGGGGCTTCGCCTGCTCCCTACAAGGCACTGGAATTGATCGAGCTCTCCCGGACCGCCGACCTGGCCACCGGGCTGGCGGCTGAGGCCGACGGCCTGGCCGATCTCATTGTCTCGCAAGAGTTCCGGGCCGGGCTGTACTCGTTCAATTTGACCCAGAAGCGGGCGCGGAAACCGGCTGGCGCGCCCGACGCCGCGCTGGCCCGGAAGGTCACCAAGGTCGGCGTCATCGGCGCCGGATTGATGGCAGGGCAGATCGCGATGCTGTTCGCGCAACGACTCCACGTCCCGGTCGTGCTGACGGACGTTGATCAGGCCCGACTCGACAAGGGCCTGGCGGGAGTACACGGGAAGATCGCCGATCGGGCCGCCAAGGGCCGCATGAGCCCGGACGAAGCGAACCGGCTCACTGCGCTCGTCACGGGATCGCTTGACTACCAGGCGTTCTCGGACGCCGACTTCATCATCGAGGCGGTGTTCGAGGAGCTGGGCAGCAAGAAGGACGTCTTCGCCCGGCTGGAGAAGGTCGTCGGTCCTGACGCCATCCTGGCCACCAACACCTCGTCACTGTCAATCACCGAGATGAGCGCCGATCTCGCCCACCCAGAGCGCGTCGTCGGCTTCCACTTCTTCAACCCGATCTCGGTCATGCCACTCGTGGAGATCGTGCGACCGGAAGCGACTTCCGACGAGACGGCCGCTACCGCGCTGGCCGTGGCGCAAGACCCTGAAGAAGGGGCCGATCCTCACGGCCGATGCCCCGGCATTCGTGGTGAACCGACTGCTGACCCGCTTCATGGGCGAGATCATCGCTGCCATCGACGAAGGCACCGACCCGGCGGTGGCCGACGGCGCACTGGCCCCACTCGGCCTGCCGATGACGCCGATCATGCTGCTGCAATTGGTGGGCCCGGCTGTCGCACTGCACGTCACCGAGACGCTGCACGAGGCGTACCCCGATCGTTTCACGGTCAGCGACAACCTCCGGCGGATCGTCGAAGCCGGCCACCGGACGCTCGTCTCCTGGACCGAAACCGGTGAGCAGCAACTGGATCCCGACATCGCCAAGCTGTGGCAGCAGGGCTCGGCGCCGTCGACCGCGGAACAGGTTCGTGACCGGGCGCTGACTGCGATGGCGCAAGAGGCCCGGTTGATGCTCGACGAGAAGGTGGTGGCGGCGGCCGCCGACATCGACCTGGCGCTGCTGACGGGAGCGGGCTGGCCGTTCTGGCTCGGGGGCATCACGCCGTACCTGGACCGCAAGGGCATCTCGGAGAGGGTCACCGGTCGACGGTTCAATCCGCCCGGCGTGTCGACGCTGCCCTGATCCACGCAGTTCGAGGACTGACCGGACCCTCGGTGAGCGGCTCCGGTTCAACGATGTGGTGCACTGGCCGTCACGACAAGGGAGTCGCAGATATGCCGAAGGAAACACCGCCTCTTCCACAACGGCTGGCCGGCCGGGTGGCACTGGTGACCGGAGCCAGTCGGGGCATCGGACTGGCCGTCGCCCATCGCCTGGTGGCGGAGGGCGCGAGAGTGGCGGTCACGGCGCGCAACGCAGAAGCACTCGAGCAGGCCGTCACCGAACTCGGCGGACCCGACGTCGCCATCGGCTTCGCCGGTAAGGCCGACGACGGCGAACACCAGGACGCGGTGTTGACCGCCCTGGCCGCCGGGTTCGGCCCGGTGGACATCCTGGTGAACAACGCCGGGATCAATCCGGCGTACGGCGCGCTGATGGACCTGCCGGTGGCCGCGGCGAAGAAGATTCTGGACGTCAACGTGCTCGGCACCCTGGCCTGGACCCAGCGGGTACACGCCGCGGGGATGGCCGAGCGCGGCGGCAGCATCGTCAACATCGCCTCGGTTGCCGGGGTGAAGCCGGCTCCGGGCATTTCGTTCTACGGGGTGAGCAAGGCCGCCGTCATGCATCTGACCGCGAGTCTCGCCGTGGAACTGGGCCCGAAGATTCGCGTGAACGCCGTCGCTCCGGCGGTGGTGAAAACCAAGTTCGCGGAAGCCCTCTACGTCGGCCGCGAAGAGAAGGTCGCGGCCCAGTACCCGCTCGGGCCGGCTCGGGGTGCCCACCGACGTCGCGGACGCCGTGGCCTTTCTGGCTTCGGACGAGGCTTCCTGGATCACCGGCCAGACGCTGGTGCTCGACGGTGGCGTGACGCTCGTCGGAGGTGTCGGGTGAAGGCCTGGCAGGTACCCGAACTCGGTGCACCCGAGCAGGTGATGACGCTCGGCGAGGTGCCGGTTCCCGATCCCGGACCGGGTCAGCTGCGCGTCCGGGTCAGCGCCGTCGCGCTGAACTTTCCCGACTCGCTGATGGTCCGTGGGCTGTACCAGGAGCGGCCGCCGTTGCCGTTCACTCCGGGCGTGGAACTCTGCGGCATCGTCGACGACGGGGCTGCTCAGCGGGTGATGGGTGTCGCGTCGATGCCCAACGGCGCCCTGGCCGAGTACGCGATCGTCGATCGGGCCGCGGTCAGTCCCGCGCCTGACGGGCTGGACGACGCGCATGCCGCCGCGTTCACCATCGCCTACCAGACCGGCTGGGTGGCCTTGCATCGGCGAGCCCATCTGCAACCGGGCGAGACGCTGCTGGTGCATGCCGCAGCCGGTGGTGTGGGTTCCGCCGCGGTACAGCTGGGCAAGGCAGCCGGCGCCCGGGTGATCGGCGTCGTAGGTAACGCCGACAAGGTCGAGGTGGCCAGGCGCTGCGGCGCAGACGAAGTGATCGACCGATCCGGTCTGGATCCAGACGACCTGATCGGTGCGCTGAAGTCGGTGTGCGGTCCCGGCGGCGCGGACGTGATCTACGACCCCGTCGGAGGTGACGCCTTCGCCGCGTCTACCAAAGTGGTGGCGTTCGAGGGGCGCATCCTGGTCGTCGGGTTCGCGAGCGGCAGCATTCCGAAGGCGGCGGTCAATCACGCACTGGTGAAGAATTACGGGATCCTCGGCGTCTACTGGGGGCTGTATCACCAGCGCAAGCCGGAGATCATCGTGCAGGCGACGCAGGCGCTCGCCGAACTGGTTGCTGCCGGGACGATCTCGCCGGAGGTGTCGACAATGCTGCCGTTCGACCAGGCCCCTGCCGGTCTCGCTGCGTTGGGCGCAGGGCGATCCACCGGCCGGATCGTGGTGATGGCACCGTGACCGGGCTGGCCTTGAGGAATGCGTGCGTGGTGGTCACCGGAGCGGGATCCGGTATCGGAGCTGCCCTGGCCCGCCGGTTCGCCGCCGGCGGTGCACATGTCGTCGTGAACGACGTCAATCCCGTTGCTGCGCAAGCGGTCGCGGTGGACATCGGCGGGCTCTCCCACCCGGCCGACATCTCGGATCTGGCGCAGGTCCAGGCGCTGGTCGACGCGGCGGTGACGGCCTTCGGCCCGGTGGATCTGTTCTGTGCCAACGCCGGTGTAGCCGTCGGCGGTTCGGAGACGGCCTCGGCGGCCGATTGGGAACTGGCCTGGCAGGTCAACGTGCAGTCGCACGTCCATGCCGCCCACGTACTGCTGCCCGGCTGGCTGGAACGGGGCCGTGGGCGGCTGCTGACCACCGTCTCGGCGGCCGGCTTGCTGACCATGTTGGGCTCGGCGCCGTACTCGGTGACAAAGCATGCGGCGCTTGCCTTCTCGGAGTGGTTGCGGGCGACCTATTCACACCGCGGGATCGTGGTGCAGAGCCTGTGTCCGCAGGGTGTCCGCACTCCGCTCTTCGAGGGCACCGGTGACCTCGGCGAGGCGGTACTGGGCGCGACGGCACTGCATCCCGACCAGGTCGCCGACGCGGTGGTCGCCGCCCTCGCCGATGACCGCTTTCTCATTCTCCCGCACCCGGAGGTGGCCGACTTCGCCGTTCGCCGGGCCTCCGACCCGGACCGCTGGCTGGCCGGGATGAACCGCCTGCAGCAGAGCCTTGAGCAGGCAGGGGCAAGCTGTGACGCTGGAAGCCGACGGCGTGGGCTGGATCTGTCGAGGTTGAGCGGCTATCTCGCCCAGCACCGGCCGGACTTATTCACCGGCACGTTGTCGTCGAGGCTGCTCGCGGGCGGCCGGTCGAACCTGACGTACGCGGTGAGCGACGGCAGCACCGAACTCGTGCTGCGCCGGCCGCCGCTTTCCCATGTGCAGGCATCGGCGCATGACATGAGCCGGGAGTACCGGGTGATCTCGGCGCTGGGTCCGACCGACGTCCCGGTTCCGCGTACCGAATTGTTCTGCGACGACGCAGAGGTGATCGGGGCGCCGTTCTATCTGATGGAGTTCAGCCCGGGAACGGCCTACCGCAACCGCGCCGACATCGAGGCCCTTGGACCGGACACGTTGCGCCGCCTGGTGTTCGAGCTGGTGGACACGCTGGTCGCGCTGCACGCCGTCGACCCGGCCGAGGTGGGACTTGCCGGCCTGGGCAAGGTCTCGGGTTTCAACACCCGGCAGTTGCGCACCTGGCGGCGCCAGCTGGAGGGACTCCGCAGCCGCGACCTCGCCGGGATCGACGAGCTGGCCGAGCTTCTCGCATCGGGTATCCCCGAAACCGGAACCGGCGGCCTGGTGCACGGTGACTACCGGCTGGATAACGTGCTGATCAACGGTTCTGCCGGCGAAGAACACATCACCGCGGTGCTGGACTGGGAGATGTCCACCCTCGGCGACCCGCTCAGCGATCTGGCCCTGCTACTGCTGTACGCGGACCAGCCGATGCTGCACGACGACGGCCCCGGCGGAATCTCCAGCGCGATCAGCTCGGTCCCGGGGTACCCGGCCGCCGACGAGATCGTCGCGCGGTACGCCGAGAAATCCGGTCGTGACGTGTCGGATCTCCGCTGGTACCGGGCATTCGCCTCGTTCAAGCTGGCGGTCGTGCTCGAGGGCGTGTATTTCCGATTCCAGCACGGTGCCACCCTCGGGCCGGGTTTCGAGGGTATCGGCGAGATGGTGCAGCCACTGATCGACCAGGGTTTGGACATCCTGGGCCCGATCGACCCGATCACAGCACGGGAGACATGATGGATTTCGGTTACGACGACACGACTCTCGACTACCAGCGGCGACTCCTGGCCTTCATGGACCAGCATGTCTACCCGGCCGAGGCCGTCTTCGGTACGCAACAGGCGCAGCGACCGGGCGAATGGGGACCGCCACCAATCGTCGCGGATCTGCAGGTGAAGGCTCGGGAAGCAGGCCTGTGGAATCTCTTCCTGCCGGGCGAGCGCGGTGCCGGGCTGAGTAATCTGCAGTATGCGCCGCTGGCCGAGATCACCGGGCGCAGCCCGGCGCTGGCCCCGATCGCGCTGAACTGCGCCGCACCGGACACCGGAAACATGGAGGTGCTGGCGCAGTTCGGCTCCCCCGAACAGCAGGCGAAGTGGCTGGAACCGTTGCTGGAGGGCACTATCCGGTCCGGGTTCGCGATGACCGAGCCGGACGTCGCCTCCTCGGACGCGACCAACATCGAGACCAGCATCGTGCGCGACGGGGACGACTACGTGGTCAACGGCCGGAAGTGGTACATCTCCGGGGCGATGGATCCGCGGTGCGCCATCCTGATCGTGATGGGCAAGACCGACCCGAGCGCGCCCAGACACCGACAGCAGAGCCAGCTGCTGGTGCCGACCGATACGCCCGGTGTGACCATCCGCCGCGGGATGCACGTGATGGGTTACGACGACGCCGATCACGGCGGCCACGCCGAGATCGACTTCGTCGACGCCCGGGTACCGGTGGGCAATCTGATCGGTGAGCCCGGCTCGGGCTTTGCCATCGCCCAGGCCCGGCTCGGCCCCGGCCGGATCCACCACTGCATGCGACTGATCGGGATGGCGGAGCGGGCGGTGGAATTGATGTGCCGCCGGGTGCTGTCCCGGGTCGCCTTCGGCCGGCCGTTGGCCGAGCAGGGCGTCATCGGGGAATGGATCGCCGACTCCCGGGTGAAGATCGAACAGCTGCGACTGCTGGTGCTCAAGACCGCGTGGCTGATGGACACCGTGGGCAACCAGGGCGCGCACACCGAGATCCAGTCCATCAAGGTGGCAGCTCCGGAAACCGCGGGTTGGATCATCGACAAGGCCATCCAGGCGCACGGTGCCGCCGGCCTCAGCCAGGACACACCGCTGGCCGCTCTGTGGGCAGGCGCCAGGACCATCCGACTGGCCGACGGGCCGGACGAAGTGCATCGCCGGTCGCTGGCCAGACGGGAACTCAAGAAATACCAGTAGGTTGCAATTCAGCTGTTCAGCCACTTAGCGCAGACAACGAAGTCAGGAGTACGACAGTGAGCAGGTTCGAAGGACAAGTCGCCATCGTCACCGGGGCGGCCCAGGGCATCGGCGCTGCGACGGCGAAACTGCTTGCGGCACAGGGCGCCAAGGTGGTGGTCGGTGACCTGACGGTGGAACGCGCGGGTGGCACCGTGGATGCCATCACGGCGGCCGGCGGCGCGGGTTTGGCCGTGGGCTGCGACGTGACCGACAGCGACTCGGTCAACGCCATGGTGGCCGCCGCGACTGATCATTACGGAAGGCTGGACATATTGGTGAACAACGCGGGCATCACCCGCGACAACCTGCTGTACAAAATGGATCGGTCCGACTGGGACGCCGTCATCTCGACGAACCTCACCAGCATCTTCCTCTGCTGCCAGGCCGCCTCGGTGCCGATGGTCAAGGCGAAGTACGGGAAGATCGTCAGCCTCTCGAGCCAGTCAGCGCGCGGAAATCGCGGCCAGGTCAACTACGCGGCGGCCAAGGCCGGCGTCCAGGGCATCACCGCCACCCTGGCCCAGGAACTGGGCCGTTACAACATCAACGTCAATGCGGTCGCGCCCGGCTACATCGCTACCGCCATGACCGATGCCACTGCCGAACGAGTCGGATTCCGCCCGGAGGAATACCGGAAGATGGCCAGCGAGCAGACCCCGCTCGGCCGGGTGGGCCGGCCCGAGGACGTCGCGAATGTCATCGCCTTCCTGGCCAGCGAGGAATCTTCCTTCGTCACCGGACAGACGCTCTATGTCAACGGCGGAGTTCGCTAACCCAATTTGCGCAGAAGGAGGACCCAATGGATTTCTCGCTTTCCGACGAAGAACGGGCCATCCGCGACACCGCGCGGGATTTCATCCGCAAGGAGGTGATGCCGCTGGAGCAGGAGGTGCTGCGCCGGGAACGCAATCACCGACCGGGGTTGGAGCACCACGAGCTGGTCGAACTCCAGCACAAGGCGAAAGCCTTTGGCTTCTGGGGCCTTTCGACGCCAGAGGCGTACGGCGGGATGGACCTCCCCGCCGTCACCCAGGCGCTGATCGCGGCCGAACTCGGCCGCACCTTCGTACCGTTCCGATTCGGTGGCGAGGCCGACAACATCCTGTACTTCTGCAATCCCGAGCAGCGCGCGCAGTATCTCGAACCGACCATTTCCGGTGAGCGCCGGTCCTGTTTCGCGATCACCGAGCCCGGAGCCGGATCAGATGCGGCGAACATCAAGCTGTCGGCCGTCCAGGACGGCGACGACTGGATTCTCAACGGCGAGAAGGTCTACATCACCGGCGGCAACGAGGCCGACTTCGCCATCGTGGTCGCCGTCAGCGACAAGGACAAGGGTGTGCGCGGCGGCGGCACCACGGCGTTTCTCGTCGACCGCGATATGGGCTGGAAGTCCGAGCCGATCATCACCATGGGCGAGGGCGGCCCCGCCGCATTGGTCTTCGACAACGTCCGGGTGCCCGCCCGCAATATCCTCGGCGAGATCGGCCAGGGCTTCGAACTCGGGATGAAGTGGATCGGCAAGGGTCGGTATCTGATCCCGGCCACGGCGATCGGCATCGCGGAGCGGGCGCTGCAGATGGCCATCGACCACGCCAACACCCGGGTCACATTCGGCAAGCCGATCGGCGAGAACCAGGCCATCGCCTGGATGATCGCCGACTCGGAGACGGAGATCGAGGCCGCGCGCTGGCTGGTGCTGCGGGCCGCCTGGACCGTCGACCAGGGCGCCGACCCACGACACTCCTCCTCCATGGCGAAGCTGTTCGGCGCCACCATGGTCAACCACGTCATCGACAAGGTCATGCAGATCCACGGCGGTATGGGCTACACCCGTGAGCTCCCGATCGAACGCTGGTACCGCCAGGTCCGCCTGTTCCGCATCTTCGAGGGCACCGACGAGATGCAGCGCCTGATCCTGTCCCGGGACCTGTTGCGTGGCTACACCAAGATCGGCGGGCACCTGGCATGAGAACGTTCTCCAGCGCGGCAGAGCTGCTCGGCGCGGTCGGCGAGACCATCGGGCCGGGTGATCCGTATCTGGTCGACCAGGCGCGCATCGAGGCGTTCGCCGACGCGACCGACGACCACCAGTGGATCCACCTGGACGAGGAGCGGGCCGCGGCCGGGCCCTTCCACACGCGGATCGCGCACGGGTTCCTCACCCTGTCGCTGCTGCCGGCCCTGATGCGCGGGCTGTACCGGTTGGAAGGGGCGACCATGGGGGTCAACTACGGCCTGAACAAGGTCCGCTTCCCCGCGCCCCTACCCACAGGGAGCTCGGTGCGAGCCAGCGCGGTGATCGCTGATGTCACTGTGGTGACCGACGACATCTTGCAGGTGGTGATGACGGTGACCATCACCGCGGAAGGGGCGAGCAAGCCCTGCTGCGTGGCGGAATCGGTGAGCCGGGTGGCCTTCGGCGGCTAAGACGGCGGTTAAGACGGCAGTTCGACTCGGACCTCCAGGCCGCCACTGTCGACCGGCGCCGCGGTCACCGTGCCGCCGTGCGCCGCGACGACCGCACTGACGATGGACAAGCCGAGGCCGCTGCCCCGGTGGCCGGTTCTGGCGCGCTCCCCCTGGCGGAACGGTTCGAACAGCTGCGCGACGGTGGCCGGGTCGATGACGGTGCCCCCCGAAGTCACCTGGATGAACCCGGACGCGCCCAGGACTCCGGTGCGGATGCTGACATGACCACCGGGCAGGTTGTGGCGCACCGCATTTTCCACCAGATTGCCGACCACCCGTTCCAGCAGGGCCGGGTCGCCCGACACGACTGCGGCCTCACCGGACACCTCGACGGTCAGCCGCCGCGCGGCGCGCTCGGCATCCACGGCCAACAGAGCCGGCCCGACCAGCGCCGCCAGATCGACGTCCTGCACCACCGACAGCCCACTGGCCTGGGTGCGGGCCAGGAACAGCAGCGAACTCAACAGCCGGTCGGCGCGCTCGGTGCCCTCTCTGGCCACCTCGCCCATACGTCGCAGGTCGTCCACCCCGGCGTCCGGATCGGCCAGGGTGACGTCGACCTCGGTGCGGATCACCGACAACGGCGTCCGCAGTTCGTGGGAGGCGTTGGCCACGAACCGGCGTTCCGCCTCGAACGCGGCCTGCAGTCGGCCCAGCATCTCGTCGAAGGTGTCGGCCAGTTCGGCCACTTCGTCGCGCGGACCGGTGAGCGCGATGCGCTGGTCCAGCGACGATTCCGACAGCGCCCGCGCCGCACTGGTCAGCGTCGACAGCGGTCTCAGCGCCCGCCCGATCAGCACCCACGACAACAGGCCGCCGGTGATCACCAGCAGCGGAAATGCGATCAGTCCGACCACCAGGACCGTTGCGCGGCCCTGTTCGACGACGCGGGCCGCCTCCACCGCGGCGTCGACGGTGACGCCGTTGACCTGGACCGGCGTGCCGGCCGGAAAGTGCGGCAGAGCAGCGACCACCCGACCGACCAGCAGATAGGCGAGAGCGAGCAACAGCGCGCCGACGAGCGCCAACAGCGCGGTCGCCAGCAGAGTCAGACGGAGTCGAAGACCATGCCAGACGCTGACGCGATCCGGTCGCGGCGACGCCGCCACGGGGCGCCGCCCACGGTCGGCCGGAACGGCGCCCGCCGTCGGTTCACCGGAGGAGGTCCGGCCGGCGGAGGCGACCGGGCTGCCGGAGTTGGTGACCGGGCTGCCGGAGTTAGTCAGCGGCATCGGCGGACACTCGATAGCCCGCACCCACCACGGTGTCGATCAATCCCGGATCGCCCAGCTTCCGGCGCAACGTCATCACGGTGACCCGCACGGTCGTGGTGAAGGGGTCGGCGTTCTCGTCCCAGACACGTTCCAGCAGCTCTTCACTGGACACCACGCTGCCGCCCGCGGACATCAGCACCTCGAGGACGCCGAACTCCTTCCTGGTCAGCTCGACGTTCGCTCCCGCTCTGGTGACCATCCGCCGGGCCGGGTCCAACTCGACGTCGCCGGACCGCAGCACGGGCGGAGCGGCGGGGGTCGCCCGCCGCCCGAGGGCCCGCACCCTGGCCACCAGTTCGGGGAACGCGAACGGTTTGGCGAGGTAGTCGTCCGCTCCGGCGGACAACCCTTCGACCTTCGCATCCAGCCCGGACGAAGCCGTGAGCATGAGTACCCGGGTGATGTCACCGGACGACACGAGCTCGGCCAGCAGGTCGTCACCGTGCATGCCGGGCAGATCCCGGTCCAGGACGACCACGTCGTACCGGGTGTAGGTGGACTTCTCGTGGCCGTCGGTGCCGTCGTAGGCGACGTCGACCGCCATGCCCTCGGCACGCAGTCCACGGGCGATCGCGTCAGCGAGCCGTTGCTCGTCCTCGACTACCAAGACCCGCATGTCAGACATCTCCCAGTGTTCGTTCGTCATCGGTGGTCGAACGGACCGAGGATCCGTGCGAGATCCCCCCGGTCGATCCGGAGTGCTCGGGTGCAGCGGACGTGGACCGGCCGGCGATCATCTCGGTGATGCCGCGCGCGACATCCTTGGCGTTCAGGCCCAACTCGGACAGCAGATCACCGCGGGCGGCCGGCTCGAGGAACTCCTGCGGCAGCGCCAACACCGTGACCGGAATCCCGAGCTGAGCCAGTACGTCGGATACGGTGGCGCCGACACCGCCGGACCGGCCGCCGTCCTCGATGGTGACCACCATCCGGTGCTGACGCGCCAGTACGGTCACGGCCGGCGAGACCGGCAATGCCCAGCGCGGGTCGACGACCGTCACTCCGATTCCCTGGTCCGCCAGCCGGGAGGCCGCCTCGACCGCCATCGCGCCGAACGCGCCGACGGCGATCAGCAGGACGTCCTTGTCGTGTCCGGCGGCCGGCTCCGTCAGAACATCGACGGCGCCGATCCCGCCGCGCGCGGCGACCAGGTCACCATCATCGGCGACGACTCGGCGGATGGTCGCAACAGGCTCCGGGACAGCGCCTTTCGGGTAACGGATGACCGTCGGACCGTCCGTGACGACGACCGCCTCGGCCAACTCCTGAGCCAGCGTCACGGCATCCCGGGGAGCGGCCAGGCTGAGTCCGGGGACGAGCGCGGCGAGCGACATGTCCCACATGCCGTGGTGGCTGGGACCGTCCTCGCCGGTTACCCCGGCCCGGTCCAGCACGACGGTCACGCCGAGGCGGTGGAGTGCGCAGTCCATCAGCAACTGGTCGAACCCGCGGTTGAGGAAGGTCGCGTACAACGCGACGACGGGATGCATCCCGCCCATGGCCAGGCCGGCCGCCGAGGTCAGCGCGTGCTGTTCGGCGATACCGACGTCGTACACCCGGTCCGGGAACCGGCCGGCGAACGCGTCGAGCCCGGTAGGACCGCTCATCGCCGCCGTGATCGCCACCACGTCCGGGCGCACCTCACCGATGTCGACGAGGCTGCGGCTGAACACGCTGGTCCAGGTGTTGGCCGGGGCCGCCATCGGCAGGCCGGTGTCAGGGTCGAACGCCGGCGGCGAATGCATCTGTTCCGCGTCGTCGTTCTCGGCCGGCGCGTACCCCTGCCCCTTGCGGGTCAGGCAGTGCACCAGGACCGGCCCGCGATAGCGCTTGGCGGCCCGCAGTGCCTCTTCGAGGGCGGCGATGTCGTGACCGTCGATCGGGCCGAGGTACTTGAGGCCAAGATCGCCGAACATGGTCTGCGGGATCATCCAATCCTTGACCGCCGACTTCACCGCGTGCAGGGCGGAGTACAGCGGGCGACCGATCACCGGCGCCTGCGGTAGCCGGTTCTTCACCTGGTCCAGGAATCGTTCGTATCCGGGGCGCAGTCGCAGGGCTGCCATCCGCTGGGCCATGCCGCCCGTCGTCGGCGCATAGGACCTGCCGTTGTCGTTCAACACGATGACCAACGGGCGGTCCTTGGCGGCCGCGATGTTGTTGAGCGCCTCCCATGCCATGCCGCCGGTCAGTGCGCCGTCACCGATGACGGCCACGACGGTTCGGCTGTGCTCGCCACGCAGCGCAAAGGCCTTGGCCAGCCCGTCCGCGTAGGACAGCGACGTCGACGCATGCGAGTTCTCCACCCAGTCGTGCACCGACTCCGAGCGACTGGGATAACCGGAGAGCCCGTTGCGGGTACGCAGCTTGTCGAAATCCGCACTCCGGCCGGTGACGATCTTGTGGACGTAGGCCTGGTGCCCGGTGTCGAAGACGATGGGGTCGGCGGGCGAGTCGAACACCCGGTGCAGCGCCATGGTGAGCTCGACGACGCCGAGGTTGGGACCGAGATGCCCGCCGCGCCTTGATGTCTTCTGGACCAGGAAGGTGCGGATCTCGATGGCCAGAGCAGTCAGCTGGTCGTTGGTCAGCGCGCGCAGGTCGGCCGGGGACGAGAGTCGACCGATGCGGGAGGATCGACCGCTGACCGCTGCACCGTCGTCGCTGGTGCCCTGTGGTGGCACAGGCCCTCCCCATCGTCTCGCCCGCACCTGCGTGCAGGGCTGCTGCTCGAGGACCAGGTCACGGTCCGCGGTCCCGACCCCCTGACGTTACCGCTCAGGACCCGTATTGATGGACGGCTGGTGCAATGGGCTGGTTGCGTCGGCCATGATTCGAACGGCACACCGCGACAGTTCATCCGGTCGTGACCAGGATCCGTACGGAACTGGCTCGTTCGACCGGTAATCTCTGGCCGCATGTCGGGCGTCCTGGTCGAGGATCTGTTGCGTCGGCGACCCCGTCCCTCGGTGATCGCCCACCGCGGCGCGAGCGCAGCGGCACCCGAGAACACCATGCCCGCTTTCGAGGCGGCCTGGGCCGCCGGCTGCGGCTGGATCGAGGCCGATGTCCAGCCGACGATCGACAACGTTCCGGTCTTGCTGCACGACCCTGACCTGCGCCGCACCACCAACGGTGACGGCCCTGGTCCGCAGCTGGTCAGCCCGGGACGTCCGGTCCCTCGACGCCGGCTCGTGGTTCACCACCGGCAGCGGGGATGCCCATGGCCCGACGCCCGTACCGCTGCTCGCCGAGGTCGCCGAGCGCCTTGGTCCAGGGCGCTCCCTGCTGCTGGAGATCAAGGGTGAGCACACCAGGGAGCAGGTGCTCGCCGAGATGGCGGTGCTGCGCTCGTCCGGGTGGGACGACCGGGTGCTCCTGCAGTCGTTCGAGGTGGCGGCCCTGCGGCACGTGCAGTCCATCGAACCAGGGCGTCCCGTCGGACTGCTGGTGGAGGAGCTGCACAGCGATCCGGTGTCCGTCTGCGCCGAACTCGGTGCGGTGGCCTACAACCCGCGGCACACCCTGCTGCGGGAGCGGCCGGAACTCGTCGCGGACCTGCATGCTGCCGGGATCGTGGTGCTGGTCTGGACGGTGGACCACCCGCAGGATTGGGCCTTCCTGACCGAGGTGGGTGTCGACGGCATCATCACCAACGTGCCCGCCGACCTGCTGGCGTGGCAGGCGGCTCGATTAGTCGGTCCTAGACTGCGCCGGGCCGATCATTCGGCCGGCCAGCTGAAAGGACCAACCGTGCCAGTGCAGAGTCACGTCATCTCGCGAGATTGGACCCTGAGCGTCGAGCGGGCCGACGGTCACGCCGGTCCCCCGCTGCCGGCGTCGATCGCCGCGACGGTACCCGGCTGTGTGCACACCGACCTGCTCGCCGCCGGGTTGATTCCCGATCCCTATCTGGACCGCAACGAGCTCTCCCTGGAGTGGATCGGTCACCAGCGGTGGCACTACCGGACCTCGATCGACTGGACACCCGACGGGAACGAGCGCCAGGAGCTCGTCTTCGAAGGGCTCGACACGGTGGCCACGGTGCTGCTGAACGGGCAGGAGATCGCCCGGACCTTCAACCAGCACCGCACCTACCGGCTGGACGTCGGTCACCTGCTCCGGGTCGGCAGCAATGAACTCGAGGTTGTTTTCGACTCGGTCTGGGAGTACGCCGAGTCGCAACGTGACACGCAGGGCACGCTGCCGAACGCCTACCCGGCGCCGTTCAACTTCGTCCGCAAGATGGCGTGCAACTTCGGCTGGGACTGGGGGCCCGCCCTGGTCACCGCCGGCGTGTGGAAGCCCGTCACCCTGCAGAGCTGGTCCACCGCAAGGCTTTCCAGCGTACGGCCGGTCGTCACCATGGACGGGACGACGGGACGGGTTGACGTGCTCGTCGAGCTGGCCCGCGCCGAAGCCATCGACGTAGTGGTGTCGGCCGTTCTCGACGACGTTCGCAGCGAGGTGACGGTACCGGCCGGCGACTCGACCGCGTCGCTCGTCCTCGAGGTGGCCGACGTGGCGCTGTGGTGGCCGCACGACATGGGCGAGCAGCCGCTCTACGGACTGCGGGTCGATCTGCATGACACCGACTCGGCCGTGCTGGACAAGTGCGGAGCACCGCATCGGTTTTCGGACCGTCACGGTCGACACCTCGCCCGACGACACGGGTTCCGCCTTCACCTTCGTCGTGAACGGGACGCCGGTCTTCGTGCGCGGCGCGAACTGGATCCCCGACGACTGCTTTCCCACCCGGCTCAGCCGCGACCGGGTGAGCACCCGCATCGATCAGGCCATGGGCGCCAACCTGAACCTGCTCCGCGTCTGGGGCGGCGGCCTGTACGAGTCGGACGAATTCTACGAACTGTGCGACGAGAAGGGCGTTCTCGTCTGGCAGGACTTCCTGTTCGCCTGCGCGGCCTACCCCGAGGAAGAGCCGTTGCGCGGCGAGGTGATCGCCGAGGCCCGGGACAACGTGACCCGGTTGATGCCGCACGCCAGCCTGGCCATCTGGAACGGCTGCAACGAGAACATCTGGGGCTACCGGGATTGGGGCTGGGAAGAAGCGGTCGGCGACCGTACCTGGGGCCTCGGCTATTACCTCGACATTCTCCCGGCCATCGTCGCCGAGGTCGATCCGGGTCGCTTCTATTACCCCGGCAGCCCGTATTCGGGGACGATGGCGATCCATCCGAACGCCGATGATCATGGGCTGCGGCACATCTGGGACGTCTGGAACGACCGCGATTACACCGTCTACGCGCACTACACGCCCCGCTTCGTCGCCGAATTCGGATATCAGGCGCCGCCGACCACCGCCACCGTGTACCGCTGGATCACCGAGCGGCCGCTGACGCCGAACTCCCCCGGCATGCTCCACCACCAGAAGGCCGTGGACGGCAATCTGAAACTCGAGCGCGGTGCGGCGAACCACCTGCCCGGCACGGCCGACTTCGACGACTGGCTCTACCTGATGCAGGTCCAGCAGGCCGAGGCCGTCCGGTTCGGTATCGAGCATTTCCGGTCGCATCGGGGCCGGTGCATGGGCACGGTCGTCTGGCAGCTGAACGACTGCTGGCCGGTGACCTCGTGGGCCGCAGTGGACGGTGACGGTCGCCGGAAGCTGCTGTGGTACGCCCTGCGGGATGCCTGCGCACCGCATCTGCTGACCGTCCAGCCGCGGGATGGGGCACTGCAGGTCTTCGGCATCAACGATTCGACCGCCAGTTGGCGCGGCGATGTCACGGTGGAGCGGATGCGTTTCGACGGAACCGTTCTCGCCGCGCACCGCACCCGACTGGTGGTGGAACGGCTGTCCAGCAACTCGATCTCGCTGCCCGCGTCGGTCAGCACCCCCGACGATCCGGCCGCTGAGCTGCTGGTCGCCCGGACCCCGTCCGGTGCGGTGGCGCTGCACTTCTTCGCAGCGGACAAGGATCTGCGGCTTCACCGATCCCGAGCTCGAAGTCGAGGTGGTCGCCGATGCGGCCGAGCCGGGAACGGTCGAGATCATCGTGACGGCAACCAATCTGGCCCGACACGTTGCGCTGCTGGCCGACCGTATCTCACCCGATGCGGTTTCGGACGACGCACTGGTCACGCTGCTGCCCGGCCGGTCGCACACCTTTCGGGTTGCCGGTGCCGGACAGTTGCGACGCCGATCGCATCGAAGCCGCCGGTGCGCTGCGCCACCTGGCGGGGATCGCCCCGGCGGCAGACTGAGAGCGGCCCTACGGGGTGGGAGGCTGGCCGCCGGACATGTTGATGATCAATACAGCGACGACCACGATGGCCGCCAGCAGGACCAGGAGGACAGCCGAATTGATCCTCCGGCCCGAGCGCTGCCGGACCACCGGCGGCGGGCCGGCCGGAGCCGGTGGTGTGCCCGCAGCGGCGCCCCGGCCCGGCTGCCACCCCGGCGACGGCGGTCGGGGCGGCCAGGTCTGGGTGCCGTCCTTCGGCGCACCCGGCGGGGCGCCGGGCGGCCATGGCCTCCGGCCGACGGCGGGCGAGCGCCACGTGTTCGGGCCAGCTTTGGCCTTCGCTCCGATCGCCGTCGCGGCGATGACCTCGTCGAGGGAACGGATCTGGTCCGGGTCGCCTCGCAGCCAGCGGATCGTCAGTTCGGCCACCGCCACCACGGCGGGATCGGAACTGCCCAGCAATCCGTCCCACACCTGGCTCGACGGCTCGGCCAGATCACTGTGCTCGAACAGCAGGGTGTCGTCGGCCTCCCCGTGATGCAGCCAGAGCTCGGGGTTGTCGGCCACCGCGATCAGGGAGAGGTAGGTGAGCGTGTTGGGCAGGGCGTCGCGGTACGGCCCACTCGATGCTGCTGGGCGGGCGGGATGCTGGAATGCGGCGTTGCCGACCTCGCGGCAGGGCGCGTTCAGTCCAGGGACCCAGACGTTGTCGTAGTCCACCAGGCGCACGCAGATGCTGCCATCTGGTGGCGTCTGAACGAGGGTGTTGCCCGCGTGGACGTCGCCGTGGCTGATGCCGGAGATGCCGAGACAGTGACAGCTGTGCGCCCAGGCCTGTGCCGTGGCGCGCAGATCCTGTGCCGCCGTCGGCGATTTCAGGCAGTCGGTGATGTACCGGTCCAGCGGAACGCCTTCCACCCACTCCATCTTCAGGAGCGGGTACCGGGAACCCTCGATCTTCAAGCCATCGGGCAGCCAGTCCGTCCGAGCGAAAGCGGGAATCGGATTACTGCTCAGGTGCCGGGCCAAGGTGTCGTAGCGGGTACCGGCGGCCGGGTCTCTGTTGAGCAGAAACCGGACCGCCGTGCTCCTTCCGGAATCGTCGACGGCGCGGAACACGATGGCCCGTGCGCCGCTCCATGCCATCAGCCCCCTCGTTCCGCGGACGAAAGTGGCCCCCCGCAATTCCGGATCATCGAAGGAATGTTGCGGCGCTTCCACCGACTCCTGGTAGCGGGCCCGGTCGGGCCACGTCGTCGTGTCATTCACCTGACCGCTCCCGTCTGCACGGCGAAAGCCCGGAACAGGGTGACGTCGTCGTTGGTCAATTCGCCGGCGGCCCGCAGATCCCGGCAGAGATCCTGCAGCCCAACCTGTCCGATGCCGGCCAGCAGCTGCCACACGGCGGGTCGATCCAGGTTGCCCGTCAACCATTGCGCGATCGCGTCGGTGGCCGCAAAGACCACATCGCCAGGTGCGATCGGGATGGAAATCTGTCGGAGGCTGCCGGCCAACTCCTGGTCCCGGTGCGGGACGCTGGAAACCAACATCGGACTGCTGCCGAACTGGCGGGGATCGTCGAACGGGAACGACGTCGGCGGGCCGTGCGCGGGAAGGTGGAACAGGCAACAGTCCCCCACCGCTATCGCCTGCAGTCGTCCGTTGTGCAGGCGTCCACCCAGCAGAGTGGCGAACGCGCCCTGGTGCTCGCCGGTCTCCCGAACCCACTGCGGTGCCCGTGAAGTCGGGAATTCCGCCGCTCTCGGATCGAAGGCGGCCCTGACCCCGGCGAGCCAACCGGCGAAGCCTTCGGCGGTGAAGACGCGCTCGTCGCCGGCGGCGACGAACGACCGGGCCAGCAGGTAGGCCCACTCCCGCGAATTGGCACCGGTCGATGCGCCGTCCGTGACGGCGAAGACGCCGGAGCCGCGGCTGTACGCCGCACCGTCCTCCCAATCGGAGATGTCGGTGTCCTTCTTGGGCATCCAGTACGCCACCATCTGCTGGCCGGCTCGGTTCATCTCGCTACCGGTCGGCGACCTGCGACACCCGGGTGCCGACATCCAGGAATTCGCTGAGCTTGGCGGAATCGGCGTTGAAGATGAATCCCCGGGCGCCATTGGACACCGGCAGATCCATTCCCCTTGCCACCGCGAGCATGTAGGGCGTGAGCTCGCTGGACATCTCGAAAAGCCCGGCGGCGTAGGAATTCGGCAGCTCCGCGGCGGTGCTGGGATATTCGATCGGCGTCAGGGCCTCGCCGGACAGATTCACGTTGAACAGCAGCAGGTTTCCGTCGGACGTCCGGATCTGTCTCAGCTGGGCGGCTATAGGCCGGGGATCGCCGTCCGTGGCGGCACCGTCGCTGATGTTGATGACGATGGGCGGGAACGAGCTGAGGTGGTGATTCGCCCAATCCACCAGGAAGGAGCCGGCGAGATCGATGCCGGCCGTCATCGGAGTGCCGCCGTTCGCGACCGGGTCGACCCAGATCGGCAATTCGATGCGGACCTCCGGCCGCCCCGGCAGGCTGTCGGTGACCATCCGGAGGGGATAGTCGGCGATGACGCTGATCGGCACGAGTTGCTGACCGGCCAACTGGCCGCCGAGAATCGGACCGACCGTATGGCCGTAGCCGACGATGCCGATCTCGTAGTAGTTGCGTACCTCGTTACCGCGCTGACACTGCAGCACCAGGTTGCGGATCAACCGGTTCACCGCCTTGGCCAGTTCGGCCGACTTCGACCGACCGGTGCCGCCGAACGGCTCCTCCATCGACGCCGACTGGTCGAGCAGGAACAAGATGCATCCCGGATGGTTTCGGTCGATCGGCTGCGTGTACATCGCTTACTCCTTCTCCAGGGGTGAATGTCGAGCTACTGCTGATGGAGCCAACTCCGGATGACCACAGTGGGCTGCTGTTCTGTCCGCCACTGGTGCCGACAGGTGCGGCAGGTCGCCGATCCTTCCGGCGTACCGGCCACGTCGAACCCACCGCAGTGCGGGCATTGGCATTCGTCGGCAGGTGCCCCGGCATAGCGGTGGACCTCGATCGGGCTCCTCGTGGCGCCGTTCGGCGGCATCGGCTCGACACTGGGCGCCGTCACCGGTTCCGGGCGGGCCACAACTGGACCCTGGGTGCGCCCCGACCGTCCGGCCGGGACCTGCTCGGCCCAGGTGAACAGCAGGCCGGAGGCGGCAACGGCGATGAGGGTGCTGATGACGAATGCTGGGAACGGCGACGGGAGCCAGCGGGGGTGGGCCAGGTACAGGAATGCCACCGTCAGCCAGGCGACTGTCAGATGCCATGGCAGCAGGCGGGCGACGCCCTGCCGCCCGTTCAAGTCGGGGGCGGTCATCGGGACGCACCCCCGGCGGCTGCCTTGACACACGGGCCCGTCCCGCCCGGACCGGTTCGCCCGATGGCCCTCGCCGGCTGCGGCACGGTCTGGGTGATCCGGACCGTCGTGCGGACGATCGATGTGCCCGCCAGTTTCCAACCGACGGAGGTCGTCACCCGAGTAGTGGCGGTCGGCGGCAGTAGGCAGCGTCGATCGTCGGCCGGGCGCACCAGACCGAACACCAGGACGGCGACCACCGACAACACCACGGTCATCGCCAGGCTGAGCACCACTGGGACCGGCTTCATGACGCCCACCCGAAGGCGGTGGCCATCGACATGCCCAATTGGGTGGCGGTGGACCGATTCCAGACCCAGAACGACACCAGCAACAGAACAAGGGCGACGAACATCAGCAGGTACCAGAACGACGCCCGGTCGACGAACCGACGGCGAGGGGAAGAAACCGCAGACGTCCCCGGTCGTTCGGGAAGCGCCGGCCGATATTCGGGCGGCACCGCCGAGTGGGGGGCAGCCGGCACCGGGGAGCGCCATTGTTGGCTGCCGACGGCCGCCGGTTGCTGCTGGCCCGTGCGCCAGACGTTGAGCGGGCCACCGGATGGCGAGTTCATGCTGTTGGTCATGGCTTCGGCCGACTGACAGCGCGAATGCGGTCATTCGACCGGTCGCCCTGCCACCATTGATTGGGTGGCGCCTGGTCGGCAGGCGCGCCGCGCGAAGACTGCGGCGGAATGGGCGACGTCGACAGCGTCGGATCCGACCCGCCGGACGGCGTCCAACTGTTGCCTGTCGCCCTGGGAATCTGCTGGTACCAGGAGGTCTCGGTGGGATTCGGCTTCGGGATCGGCGGCGTTTCCGGACGGTCGGCACCGGCCCAGGATTGCGGCGGCACCCGCGGACGGGCCGGCTCGCGGTACTGCTCCTCGCCGGCCGCACCGCGCGCCGCCCCGTCCGGTGGCGCATTTCGCCGGAACATCCGCATCAGTCCGACAACGGCGGCAGCGGCGGTGGCGATGGCGGTGACCAGAGTCGCCAGGGCAACGATCTTGTCCACGCCGGAATCACCTCCGCGTTGCAGTCGGTTCTCGAGAGGATTCCGACCGCACGCGGTTTGATACATCTCTACCCAGGGAGAAAACGAGCCACGCACTCGATGTGATGCGTCTGCGGGAAGCAGTCGAACGACCGGAGGGTGTCCAGCCGATACCCGGCCGCCATCAATGCGGCGGTGTCCCGACCCAGCGCCGCCGGGTCGCAGGCGACGTAGACGATCACCGCCGGCGCGCGTGCCGCGATCTCGGCGCAGAGCGTTGGACCGGCGCCCGCCCGCGGCGGATCGAGCACCACCGCGTCGACGGTCGCAGGTAGATCGTTGATGGCGTTCTCCACCGCACCGAGCACCACGGACACCTGCGGCAGATCCGCCATGTTCCTGGCCGCCAGGGCCGACGCGGTCCGGTCGCCCTCGACGGAGATGACCGTGCCGGTCGGACCGACCACGTCGGCCAACACATCCGTGAACAGGCCGACGCCGCCGTACAGGTCCCAGGCCGAGCCGCCGACCAGGTCCACCCCCTGGAGAGCGCCTGCGACGGCATCCGCCAACGTGTCCGCTGCGGCCGGGTGCACCTGCCAGAAGCCGTCGGCGGCCACCGAGAAGTCCCGGCCGACAGCATGTTCGGTCACATTCGGAAGATTGTGGTGCCCGGGCTGGTCGGGCCAGATGGCCAGACGCGATCCGTCACCCGCCGCGGTCAGCACGACCTCCGGCAATTCCGGACGTGCGGCCCTGCCTCTGAGCTGCCGCCCCTGCCGACGCCGCGCAGTGCCCGACGACGCGGGTCGTCTCACGCCCTGCGGCACCTCGAGGGTGGCGGCGAGGTCGCCCAGCCCCGGGGCGGCGATCAGGCACGGTTCCATCGGGTTGACGGCCACCACCCGGTGCGAGCGCACGGCCCGCGGTCCGAGACGACCCTCCGGGTCGAGCGCCCACCGCACCCTGGTCCGCCAGCCGAAGCCCCCGCCGGGCAGTTCTTCGACGGTGACCGGCAGTTCGAGACCGGCCAGCCTGCGTAGCTGTTCGGCGACAACCGTCGCTTTCAGCTCCCGCTGCCGCGCCCCGGAAGCATGCTGGAAGTCGCAGCCGCCGCAACCCCCGGGCCCGAAGTGCACGCACGGCGCCGGCACCCGCTCCGGATCGGCTCGCGTCACCGAAATCGCCTCACCGCGACAGAAGGACCCCTTGCGCGCCTCGGTGATCCGTACGGTGGCCAGTTCTCCCGGCAGCGCCAACCGCACGAAGACGACCCGGCCCTGGTATCTGGCCACGCAGTGGCCGCCGTGCGCGACCGCGCCGATCTCGAGTTCGACGATGTCACCCGGCCGGAGGTCGTCGGCCGACTTTTCGGTCGTGACCGGCGCGCCGGGACCGGTCACTCGTCGTCCGACCCGCGGCGGGCGGCCCGAACCGGAACGACCGGCCGTCCGGGCGGCATGTCGTGGTTCACCCGCGGCTGACCCATCGCCGTGTCCTCCGGCTGCGGGGCGCCGGGCATCCTGGCGCGCAGCGGGAAGTCCCGGTCGGCCCTTGCCCTGATGCGTTGGTCGAGGGCATCGGAGGACGACAGCTGCCACGGGACGGAGGTCACCATGACGCCCGGCGTGAACAGCAGCCGACCCTTGAGTCGCAGGGCGGACTGGTTGTGCAGTATCTGCTCCCACCAGTGCCCGACCACGTACTCCGGGATGAAGACGGCCACCACATCGCGCGGCGAGTCCTTCCGGGCGCGCCGCACGTAGTCAAGGGTCGGCTTGGTGATCTCGCGGAACGGCGAGTCGATCACCTTCAGCGTCACCGGGATGCCCCTGTCCTCCCACTCCCGCGCCAGGGCGGCCGTATCGGCGGGATCGACGTTGACGGTGACCGCCTCGATGGTGTCCGGCCGGGTGGCCCTGGCGTAGGCCAACGCCCGCATGGTCGGAAGATGCACCTTGGAGACCAGCACGATCGCGTGCACCCGGCTGGGCAGCACCATGTCGTCCTCGTCGCCGGCCAGTTCGATGCTGACCCGGCTGTAGTGGCGGTTGATCGCCTTCATCGTGGCGAAGATGATCACCATGGCCAGGATGGCGATCCAGGCCCCGGCGAGGAACTTCGTGATCAGGACGATCACCAACACGACGGCGGTGAAGACGAAGCCGGTGGCGTTGATGGTCTGACTGCGCCGCATCCGGCGCCGCGCGTTCGGGTCCTGCTCGGTGAGCAGCAGCCGGTTCCAATGCCTGATCATGCCGCCCTGCGAGCAGGTGAACGAGACGAACACCCCGACGATGTACAGCTGGATCAGCGAGTTGACGTTGGCCTTGAACGCGATGACCAGAACGATCGCGACGACCGCGAGGAAGACGATGCCGTTCGAGAACGCCAGCCGGTCGCCCCGGGTGTGCAACTGCTTGGGCAGGAACTTGTCCTGGGCCAGGATCGAGCCCAGGACCGGGAAGCCGTTGAAGGCGGTGTTGCAGGCCAGCACCAGGATGAGGCCGGTGGTGAAGGAAACGATGTAGAAGCCGAGCGGGAAGCCGGAGAACACCGCCTGGGCGATCTGGGCGACGAGGGTTTTCTCCTGGTATCCGGGCGGCGCGCCGACCAGCGACACCCCCTGTTCGGTATCCGCGATGTGCACATGGGTGATCCGGGCGAGGGATACCAGACCGAGCATCATCGTGACCGACAGGATGCCCATCAGAGCCAGCGTGGTCGCCGCGTTCCTGGACTTCGGCTTCTTGAACGCCGGCACGCCGTTCGAGATGGCCTCGACGCCGGTGAGGGCCGCCGAACCGGACGAGAACGACTTGGCCAGCAGGAAGACGAAGGCCAGTCCGGTCACGCCGGTCGCGGCGGTGGTGCTGAAGGTGTACGAGGCGCTTTCCGACGGCATCGACGCCCCCAACGCGGCTCGAACGAGGCCGGTCGCGATCATCGTCAGGATCGAGACGATGAACGCGTAGACCGGGATCGCGAACGCGCTGCCCGACTCCCGGATGCCGCGCAGGTTCAGGGCCGTGATGACCACGATGATGCCGACGGCCCACTCGACCGGGTTGCGGCCGACCACCCCGACCGCGGAGCCGATGTTGGCCACCCCGGACGCGGTGGAGACGGCGACCGTGAGGATGTAGTCGACCAGCAGCGCGCTGGCCACCACCAGGCCGAAGGTCGGCCCGAGGTTCTTCGTCGCGACCTCGTAGTCGCCGCCGCCACTGGGGTAGGCGTGCACATTCTGCCGGTAGCTGGCGATCACGACCAGCATCACGATGGCCACCAGGATGGCGATCCACGGCGCGAACACATAGGCGGACAACCCGGCGATGGACAGCGTCCGGAAGATTTCCTGCGGTGCGTAGGCGACGCTCGACAGGGCATCGGAAGCGAATACCGGAAGGGCGATGCGCTTCGGGAGCAGAGTGTGGGCCAGCTTGTCGCTCCGGAAGGGGCGCCCCACGAGCACGCGTTTGGCCGCAGCCGTCAGCTTGGACACGAACGCGAGCCTACGGCCACCGGGCCGGGCCGCGCAGCAGGGATCTGGTCACAGTCTGCGTCAGGCAGTCGCGGCCGGGCGCCGATCACGCGGTACGTTTCACAGGTCATCGGCAGGTGAGCCGCGATCGGGTTCCCGCCGGCGTCGAAGGCAGGCACGCAGCGCAGGAGAAAAGGGGCACGACCACAGTGCACATCGTGATCATGGGCTGCGGCCGGGTGGGATCGGGCCTGGCCAGAGCGCTGTCGAGAGCAGGTCACTCGGTGGCCGTCATCGACCAGGACCCGGCCTCCTTCCGGCGGCTGGGGCCGGATTTCCACGGTCAACAGATCCGCGGCATGGGCTTTGATCGCGACACCCTGCTGGAGGCCAACATTCGCGAGGCGCACGCGTTCGCCGCGGTGTCCTCGGGCGACAACTCCAACATCATCGCGGCCAGGGTGGCCAGGGAGCAGTTCGGCGTCGGGACCGTGGTGGCGAGGATCTACGACCCGAAGCGGGCCCAGGTCTACGAGCGGCTCGGCATTCCCACCGTCGCCACCGTGCCGTGGACCACCGATCGCCTGATGCGCGCCCTCATCCCGGACGGCCTGATCAGCGAATGGCGTGATCCGTCGGGCACGGTGACCATCGTCAACGTGCCCTACCACCGGGACTGGATCGGCCGCACCCTGAGCTCGTTGGAGGAAGCCCTCGGGGTGCGAGCCGCGTTCGTCGTCCGCTTCGGCAACGGCGTGCTGCCGACCAGGGAGACGGTGATCCAGGAGGGCGACGCCGTCTACGCCGCGGCACTGTCCCACGAGACGACCGAGATCGCCGAACTTGCGGCGGCGTCACCCGCGGAAGGCATCTGATGCGCATCGCCATTGCCGGCGCCGGCTCGGTCGGCCGGTCCATCGCCGGCGAGCTGGTCGAGAACGGCCACCAGGTCATGTTGATCGACCGCGATCCGGGGGCCATCAAGCCAGAGCGGATCCAGGCCGTCGAATGGGTGCAGGCCGATGCCTGCGAGGTGGCATCGCTGGAGGAGGCCGGACTGCAGACCTGTGACGTGGTGATCGCGTGTACCGGCGACGACAAGGTCAATCTGGTGGTCTCACTCCTGGCCAAGACCGAGTTCGCCGTTGCCCGCGTCGTCGGCAGGGTCAACGACCCGCGCAACGAGTGGCTGTTCACCGACGCGTGGGGTGTCGACGTGGCGGTGTCCACCCCGCGCATCCTGGCCGCACTCGTCGAGGAAGCGGTGACCGTCGGCGATCTGGTGCGGCTGTTCACATTGCGCCAGGGTCAGGCGAACCTGGTCGAGGTGACACTGCCGCCCACCACCAGCCTGGCCGGCCGACCGGTTCGGGACCTGCGGTTGCCTCGGGATTCGGCGCTGGTCACGATCCTGCGCGGTGGCCGGGTCATCGTGCCGCAGCCGGACGAACCGCTGGAGGCCGGCGACGAACTCCTTTTCGTGGCCTCGACCGAGGTCGAGAACGACGTCCGGGACGCGCTGCGCTGACCCGGCCCGCGCTTATCAACTTCGCGCGCGCTTACCAACGTCTCGCTTTTGGGACCGGAGTGGCGCAAATCGACCCGTTCATGAGCGCCGACGAAGTTGATAAGCGCGAAGGCGGTTACTTTTCGTCGGACCTGCGCTTGGCGAGCGCGCTCTTCCAGGACGGCAGTGTCATGCCGTTCGCCGATCCGACGATCAGCACCGTGGCCAGGATCGCCAGGAAGTACAGCGGGTAACCCATCAGCAGGCGGGCGGTGGCCAGCCAGCCGACCTTGTTCGCGTCGTACAACCGGTTCTGCACCACAAATCTGGCGGCGAAGACGACGACCCACACCAGCGTCGCCAAGTCGTAGCGGCGCAACAGCTTTCGGTTGGCACGCCAGCGCGTGCCGCGGCCGTTCACGCTCTCCCAGAGCACGCCGATCAGCGGCCAACGCACCAGGATGGACGCCAACAGGGCGATCCCGTAGGCAGCGAAGGACCAAATGCCGAACAGGAAGTAACCCTTCGCCGAACCGGTCCGGTGGGCGATGAAAGCGGCGATCCCCACGCCGAACAGGCCGGCGACCGCCTGGGTCACCGGCTTGTGGCGGATCAGTCTGGCGGCCGCGATGACCAGGCCGGCGGCGAGCGCAGCGCCGATCGCCCAACCCAGCGAACTGATGGCGTTCACGATGACGAAAACGACGACCGGCAGGCCGGAATCGAGCATCCCGACCGGGCCGCCCATCTGCTCCCAGATGGTAGGCGGCGCAACGTCCTTGGGTTCCGCGCCTGCCGCCTCCGGAACAGCTGCTGCTGGAAGCGACGCTGATGGATCCGGCGTTTCGACAGGGGTCACCGGTTCGTTGGTCCGCAGATCGGGGGGACCGACGTGGTCCGGCGAACTCACGCGTGTGCCGGCATCAACTCGTAGTCGGGGTTGTAGATGACCTTGCGACCGTCGCGCACGGCCAGTCGCCCTTTCGCCTTGACGGTCCGGCCGGTTTCGACACCCGGGATCGATCGACGGCCCAGCCAGATCAGGGAGACGGCGTCGGTCCCGTCGTACAGCTCGGCATCAAGCGTGGCGAGCGAGTCGGTCGGATGCAGATCGACCGAGCGGAGCCGGCCGATGATCGTCACCCGCTGGCCCTGCCAACAACCGGCCGCGTGCTGACATCCGGACGCGTCCACCTCGGAACTCAGTTCGTCGGCGTCCACCGTCTCGTCATCGGTGCCGAGCTTTTTCATCCAACGCCCGATTTTGGTGCTCATAAGCCCAGAATAGCGCTCTGCTGGGCCGCCAGGATCGCCTTCACATCCGGCGGCCGGTAGTCGGGACCTTTCAATATCTTTCCGTCGGCGCGGCGCACCGGGCGCCCGTCGGATCCGAGCTTCGTCATGTTCGAGGCATGTACCTCGTCCAGTACGGAGTCGACGTCGATGCCGTACACGTGCGCGCTGCCGTAGGCGACATAGATGATGTCGGCGAGCGCATCGGCGATGCCCACCAGGTCGCCCGCAACGGCCGCCTGCCTCAGCTCGGCGACCTCCTCCTCGATCAACGCGAGCCGGAGGTCGGTCTGCTCCGGCCCGATGTCCTCGGTCGGCGACGTTCGCATCGGCAGCTCGTAGCTGCGATGGAACTCGCCGACCTGCAGCGCGATCCGCGACGGACCTCTGTCGAGATTCATCGCGCGCTGTTGGCGTTCATCAGGTGCTGCCGGGGCTGATCAGGCGCAGTCGACGCAGACCAGCTTGTTGCTGTCGCCGTTCCGGCCGGCGGACAACCGGCTCCGGTGCTGGACCAGAAAACAGACCGAGCAGGTGAACTCGTCCGCCTGCTTCGGGATGACCTTGACGACGAGTTCCTCGCCGGACAGGTCGGCCCCGGGCAGCTCGAAGGATTCGGCGGTGTCGCTCTCGTCGATGTCGACGACAGCGGACTGCGCCTCGTTGCGGCGAGCCTTGAGCTCCTCGAGGGAATCCTCGCTCGTCTCGTCGGACTCGTTGCGCCGGGGGGCGTCATAATCAGTTGCCATGTCGTGACCTCATTCGTCTCACTGGGTGCTGTCGGTGCGTGCTGTCGAAGGGTGTGAGCGTGCTGCCCTGCCCGTGCCCACCGCGGAGTTTCCAAGCTGCTCCAGGCGGCACATGCGGTGTTCCCCGTCCCGACCCCCTGTTGCCCTGCGAATAACGCCGGGACCAACGATTTTGTGCCCGGCATGGTCGACCGATTCCGCCCGTCGGGTGACACGTTCGTCACAGTCCGGCGTGCGGTCCGCTCCCTGCCCCGTTGCAGGCGACGTCACAGTCATTTTTCCGCGAGCGGGCTGCAGGGTAACCGATGGCGACCCGCAGCGCCAACGCAGGGCGGCTGACAGGGACCTGACGCGGTCAACCCCTACCCTGAGCACAACGTCGCGCCGTCCAGCGCGTCCTGATCACCATGCCCAGGAGGACCAACCCGGTGAGCCCCGACAGCCCGGCCGATCACTATCACCGTCGACGGCGAGCGCCGATCCTGATAGTCATCGTCGTGCTGTTGATCGGCGGGAGCATCGCATGGTTCCAGGTCCTCAAGCCGGTACCCGCCGCGTCCACCAGTTGCAACGCTCCTGGACCCGCTCCGACTTCCGCCAGCAGCACGCCGAGCACGACCGGATCCGGCGCGGGGGGTTCGGTGAGCGGGACGGCCAGGACCACGGCGTCCACCGTGACGACGGCCACCACTGCGACCACCAAGTCGATCGTGACGTCATTGGGTAGCTTCGCGAGCACGGACACGCTCGTTGGTGTGCGACCCGCCGATCCGGCCACCATCGCGGTGCAGGTCTTCAACGCGAGCAAGACCCGGGGCGAGGCGAAAACCGTCACCAACAACCTCCGGGACGCGGGCTTCACGTCGATCCTGGGTGCCGCCAACGATCCCCTCTACCCAGCGAACGATCTGGTGTGCACGGCGCAGATCAGGTACGGGCCGGCCGGCATCGCGGCCGCCAGGACCCTGCTGCTGGTCCAACCCTGTGCCCAGCTGGTCCTCGACAACCGGATCCCGGACTCCGTCGACCTCTCGCTGGGGGCCAGGTACAACTACGCGCCCTTGTCACCAAGCGTGACGGCACAGCTCAAGGCGATACACGATGCCTCCATTCCGCCGGCCGTGATCGAGGGCCAGACGGCCGCTCCCCGACCACCAGCGCCGATCCCGCCGTTGCCGTCGACGGCCGACTGCGACTGAGCGACACCGCAAGCTCCCCGCACTGCCGTCCGGTGCGGATGCCGTGCAGCTTGGCCCGGTCAGTAGGATCCACGCGACTTGTAGATCGTCGGACGACCCACACGTCGCCGAGCCCAACATCCAGCGCAGGGAGACGTCAAACGTGGTCATCGAGCGGACCGGCAGAGCCTTCGGAATCGACATCGGCGGGACCGGCATCAAGGGCGGGATCGTCGACCTGGCCACCGGCGAGTTGATCGGCGATCGGTTCCGCAAGGACACTCCGCAGCCCTCGACGCCCGCGGCCGTCGCCGATACGGCCGAGATCGTCGCGGGCAGCTTCGACTACAAGGGTCCATTCGGGGTCGACTTCCCCGGCGTGGTGCTCAGCGGCGTCGTGCAGACGGCCGCCAACGTCGACCCGAGCTGGAAGGGCACCAGCCTGGTCGAAGTCATGTCGGGCAAGCTCCCCGGGCCGGTCACCGCACTGAACGACGCCGACGCCGCCGGCTTGGCCGAGGCCAGATATGGAGCGGGCCGCGGCTACGACGGCGTCGTCGTCATGGTGACGTTCGGGACCGGCATCGGAACCGCCCTGATCCACAACGGCCAACTGATCCCCAACTCCGAGTTGGGGCACATCGAGCTCGACGGCCATGACGCGGAGACCAAGGCCGCCGCCTCGGCGAGGGAGAGGGAGGACCTGAGCTGGGAGCAGTGGTGTAAGCGGGCCTCCAAATACCTTTCTGCCCTGGAGAACCTGTTGTGGCCGGAGTTGTTCATCCTGGGCGGTGGCATCTCCAAGAAGTCGGACAAGTGGGTTCCGCTGCTGAAATGCCGCACCCCGCTGAAAGTGGCACAGCTCATCAACAACGCCGGCATCGTCGGCGCCGCGCTGGCCGCCCACGAGGCGAATGAAACCTGAGGCGCCAGCGTGTGCGGCGGTAGCGGCACCGGCTCCGTACGGGCCGGACCTGTGGAAATCGCCCGGTAACTCCGCCGACAAGTCACGTGAGAGGCCCATCGCCGTTACACTGGAACAGTCGTCCTCCGGGCAGCCCCTCTGATCCGGTCTTCCCCGCAAAGCCCCGCCCTCGAACGGTGCCGCCAGCGGGATACGACGGCTATCTTTCGTGAAAGGGCATCAGTGGCAGGCGCAACAGCTTCCTCTTCGCAGGTCAAGTCCGGAACAACCGCACATGACCACACCGAGCAGAGTGTTCAGGGACTGAACAAGGGTCCCTCCGCAGAGGCCGCCCCGAAGGCCGCACCGGCCAAGCGGGCCTCGCGGGCCGGCAAGTCGCACGCCGTCGCGGCAGCGCCCACCCCCGCAGTGACTCCTGATCTTGATCCCCTGCTCGATGAGTCGGTCGAGCCGCTGGACATCGACGTCGATCCCGCCGCCCTCGTCGAGGTCGAGGTGATCGAGGTCGACGCGATCGACACCGAGATCATCGAGGTCGGCGCCATCGAGCCCGACGCCGAGGAAGACGAGACCGTCGACGAGGAAGCAGCCAAGCAGAAGGCCGCGACCCCGGCTACGGCAAAGGCCGAGTCGGACGAATTCACCTGGGACGACGAAGAGGAGTCCGAAGCCCTCAAGCAGGCCCGCAAGGATGCCGAACTGACGGCCTCCGCCGACTCCGTCCGCGCGTACCTCAAGCAGATCGGTAAGGTCGCGCTGCTCAACGCCGAGGAAGAGGTCGACCTCGCGAAGCGGATCGAGGCCGGTCTGTACTCGGTCGAGCGGGTCAAGCAGTCGAACGAGGCCGGCGAAAAGGTCACCACCCAGATGAAGCGCGACCTGAGCTGGATCAGGCGCGATGGCGAGCGGGCCAAGAACCATCTGCTGGAGGCCAACCTCCGACTGGTCGTCTCCCTGGCCAAGCGCTACACCGGTCGCGGCATGGCGTTCCTCGACCTGATCCAGGAGGGCAACCTGGGCCTGATCCGCGCGGTCGAGAAGTTCGACTACACCAAGGGTTACAAGTTCTCGACCTACGCCACCTGGTGGATCCGTCAGGCCATCACCAGGGCCATGGCCGACCAGGCCCGCACGATCCGCATCCCGGTGCACATGGTCGAGGTCATCAACAAGCTCGGGCGCATCCAGCGCGAACTGCTCCAGGACCTGGGCCGCGAGCCCACCCCGGAAGAGCTCGCCAAGGAAATGGACATCACCCCGGACAAGGTGCTGGAGATCCAGCAGTACGCCCGGGAGCCGATCTCGCTCGACCAGACCATCGGCGACGAAGGCGACTCACAGCTCGGCGATTTCATCGAGGACAGCGAAGCCGTCGTCGCGGTCGACGCGGTCTCGTTCACGCTGCTGCAGGACCAGCTCCAGGCCGTGCTGCAGACGCTGTCGGAGCGGGAGGCAGGCGTGGTCCGGCTGCGCTTCGGCCTCACCGACGGCCAGCCCCGCACCCTGGACGAGATCGGCCAGGTCTACGGCGTCACCCGTGAGCGGATCCGGCAGATCGAGTCCAAGACGATGTCCAAGCTCCGCCACCCGTCCCGCTCCCAGGTCCTGCGCGACTACCTCGAATAGGCCCTCGGCGCGGCCCGTGCGCATACAGAAGTGCTCTGCGCCCTCAGAAGTGCCCAGCCGGCACGTATTCCAGCCCATTTCGGGCCGTTCTGTATGCGCACGGCACGTCTGTATACCCGGCGCGGTGCGAGCGGGGCCGGCGCGGCCCGGGCGGTACGGGTTAGAGGTGGCGTTGCTGGAGGCCGGCGACCAGGATCGCGAGGATGACGCAGCCACCGAGCAGCAGCGCGGGGCCGCGGGCGAACAGTCGGCCCTGATCGCGGGAGTACGTCTCCCCCATGACGAATCCGGGCTCGAACGGTCCCTGCCTGGCCCGGAACTCGACCACGCCGAGGACGGCCAGCGGGACGATGAGGGCCATCACCTGCGGGTCGTGGAGCAGCAGGATCGGTGCAACCGCAACGCCCCAGACGAGCGCGGCGATGCGCGGCAGCAGCATGGCGCTGCTCTTGCTCTGGCCCCGGTCCAAGCCGTACCGATCGGCCAGCGGCGGCGTGCCGGCCAGTTGGCGGACGGTGCTGCACAGGCCGCTGATCGCCGCGACTCCGGCGAGAAAGGTGATGACCGCCAGGGCGCTGGGTGCAAATCCCACGCCGTGCAGCAGGCTCCACGCCGCGTACGGTAGGGCCGCCATCACCACCCACCTGAGCATGGCCGGCCGATTGCGGAGCGTGCGCCGGCGGTCCATTGCGACCAGGGCCCGTTGCCCCACCCCGGTCAACGGCCGCAGCGGGGCGTGGCTGCGCCGCCGACCCGGCGGCGCGGCCAGCACAACGGCCAGCGGGGCCAACGACTGATCGGCGATGGCCAGAGCGACGGAGGACGAGGCGCCGGATCCGGCGGCCAGCGTCGACAGCGGGATCCACCCGACTCCGGTGAGTCCGATCGTCGCCGCGGCCACACCGGCGACCGCCGCGACGATCGCGGCGAACCACAGGGCGGCCGGATCGAGCCGGCCCATGGTCTGCAGGTTCGCCGGCACCGCCGCACCGGCCAGAACGGCCGCACACCAGAGCCATCCCCGGCCCGGCGCCGTGCCGGCCGCCCGTTGCCGCTGCAGCCACATGGCGACTCCGCCGGCGGCAACGGCGCACCCGGCCCCGACGGCGGCGCAGGCCAGCGCCTGCTCAGAACGGAATCCACCGGCGTCGGCGATGATCGCGCCGACCACGATGCCGGGAACGATGCAGCAGCACCAGCCGGCCCACCGCGCGGCCCCGCAGCAGGGATCCACGATCCAACGGAGTCGACAGCACCCAGGCGCGCCACTCCCGGGAGGCACTGACCGGGCCGATCGCGGCGCAGGCCAACCCGACGAGCGCCGTTGCGGCCAGCATCAGCAGTCCGGCGGCCGGCCAGTTCAGCGCCGGCTCGGCCGTGCTGGGTCGATCCAGGTCCTGCCAGGTGCCGATCGCGATGCCGGGACCGAACCACAACACAGCGACGATGATCTCGTAGCGCAGACCGCCCCCGCTCCGGCGGCGGCCGCGGCGTTCGGCCGCCCGCAGGTAGCGGGCGAAGCCGGCCGGTCGGTCGGCGACGGGCGGCGCGGCAGTGCGGCGGGCGCCGATCACTCCGGCTCGTCGTCGGACGGGAAGATCACGTCACCGGTGAGTTCGACCTCGGAGTCGGCAACCCGACCGACCAACGCGACGTCATGGCAGGCCATCAAGACGCCGACTCCTGCCTTGCGCTCGGCAGCGAGCTTGTGCGCCAACCATTGTCGTCCCTGGACGTCGAGGTTCTGCTCGGGTTCGTCCAGGATCAGCAACCGCCGGGGCCGGACGAAGCAGGAGGCCAGGCCCAGGCGTCGGCGTTGTCCCTGGGACAGGGTGAACGGAAACCGCTGCTGCAGTTCGAACAGGCCGAGCTCGGTCAGCACCTCGTTGATCGTCGCGTCCGGGTCGTTGTCGCCGTGCGCCCTGGCCATGAACTCGAGGTGCTCGCGAACGGTCAGGTCGGCGAACTCGTCGCCGGCGCCCAACGCAAGGGCCACCGCGGCGCGGACTGCGGGCAGCCGGTCCTGGTACGGACCGCCTTCGAACAGCACCTCTCCGGTGTCCGGCGTGTCCCAGCCGACCATGCAGCGAAGCAGCGTCGACTTCCCAGAGCCATTCGGCCCGGTCAGCGCAACGACCTCGCCGCGCTCGACGGTGAAGCTCACGTTGACCAACACCGGAGTCTCGCCGAACGACTTGCCGAGCCCGCGCAGTTCGAGGACGGGCGCTCGCTTGCGCGAGCCTTCCCCCCGCGGCCGCCGAGAGGGATCCACGGGACCCCTATCACCCGCTCCCTTCGCCGGATCACCAGCTGCTCTCGAGGCGTCGCGCGGCCGTTTCGCCGGTTCGCGCGGGCCCTTGGGCGCGTTCAGAGCCAGCTACCGTCTCGAGGCCCACGCGCCCAGCTCTTGGCCGGCTGAACCTGTGCCTTGATCGCCACGATGGAGGTTGCCCTGACCACCACGCCGCTGCCCGGGCTGGTCTCGTGGAGACCGTCCTCCTCCCGGGCGATGGCGATCCATCGGTTCGCCACCAGGCTGGCCGTCATGCCGTCCGGCAGGTTGCGCCCGACGATCACCCTGCTCCCGCTGGACAATTCGAGCCATACCTCGTGCAGATCATCTCCGTCAGCCACAAATCAGACGTTATCCGCATCGGCCGCCGTCGTGGGCGACGGTGGCCCGCCGAGCAGTGACGGCACCGGTGCAGCGGGCTCGCCGAGCACATGCTGCGCGAGAAAATCCAGCACAACGCGATACCAGATCTTCGCGTGGCCCGGGGTGAGGACCCAGTGGTTCTCCGACGGGAAGTACAGGAACCGGTGCTCGGTGCTGCCGTCCTCGTGCGCCGGCAGTCCCGACTTCGACAGCAGGTCGTACCAGAGCCTGATGCCCTGGCTGATCGGCACCCGGTAGTCCTTGTCACCGTGCACTACCAACATCGGCGTGGTGATCTTCGAGACGAACAGGTGCGGCGAGTTCGCCCTGGTCATCTCCGGTGTCATCTCCCGATCCCAGTAGTTGCCGCCGTCCGTCGTCCCGCCGAATTCGTCCAGCGACCACAGGCTCGCATGCGTGACGATCGCCTTGAAGCGGTCGGTGTGGCCGGCTACCCAGTTCGCCATGTACCCGCCGAACGAGCCACCCATCGCCGCCGTCCGGGTGGCGTCGATCTCCGGCCGGGCTTCCACCTCATCGGTGATGGCCAGCAGGTCGGTATACGGAGCGCCACCCCAGGCGCCCCAGCCGCGTTGGACGAACGCCTGCCCGTACCCGGTGGACAAGGCAGGGTCTGGGAGGAGCACGGCGTAACCGGCGGCCACCATCACCCACGGCGTCCAGCGCCACGACCAGGCGTTCCAGGAACCCAGCGGGCCGCCATGGATCCAGAGCAGCAGCGGGACGGGGTGAGCCGCGTCTGCGCCGTGCGGCAGGGCCAGCCAGCCGCGGACCGGAACGCCGTCGGCGGCGGCGGACCGGACGTCGACGAGCGTGCCGGGAAGCTCGGGCAGCGGCGCCGGCGCGGGCAGAACGACGGCTACGCCGGCATTCTCCCCGGTGAGCGGAATCCGCACCGGGTGCGGCGGGGTCAGGTAGCTGGAGCGCATGGCGTAGACGCTCGAGCCGTCCGGCGCCGCGATCACGCCCGAGTAGCTGGCGTCGTCGTCGGTCAACTGACGAACGGGCGCACCGGCCAGATCGACGACGAAGATCGGTCCGCGCCCGTCCTGATCGGCGGCGATGAGCAGACCGGATCCGTCCGGCAGCCAGGCCACCTCAGCCGGCCAGCGGTCCAGTTCCTGAGCGGGACGGCTCACCTCGCCGGACACCACATCGACCACCTCGACCGTCAGCGCAGCGGCCGTGGCCGGAGTCGAGCGCAGCTCCCTGAGATAGGCGACCCGACTGCCGTCCGGGGCGATCCGCGGCGCGAACAGGTCGGCGGCCGGGTCGGCGTGCAAAGTCCGTCGCTCCCCCGAGGACACCTCGATCAGCACGATCTCGCTGCGCTGATCGCCGCCGGCCAGCGGACGGTGCCAGCCGGTCGCCACCCAGCGGCCGTCCTGGCTCAGGTCGGGGCTCTGCTCGAGCAGGGCGCCGCCCGGCGCCGGCGTCAGGTCCCGGAACTCGATCCGGGCCTCGGAAGGTCCGCGCCACCTCGCCGGCCAGCAGTCGGAGCCGGTCCGGACCCAGATCCTGATCCCAGAAGCGCACCGGGTAGCCCTCGTGCAGGATCGCCGAGACGCCGGCGTCCTTGCGGGACTTGCGCAACGCCTCGTCGGCAGCGAGATCGACGGTTCCGATGACCGGCGCGGAGGCCACCACCACCGGCGCCCGCGCGGCGGCGAGGACCCCGGCGAAGCCGCCCGCCCGGCTCGCCGCCACCCTGGCCTCGCCCAGCCCGGCCGGCAGGATCCAGAGCGGGGCCAGGTCCTCGGCCGGTTCGGACTGATCGGGATCGGGGCGTTTCGCGGTGAACAACAGGTCGCCGGTGTTGGTGAAGGCCGCGCTGGATTCCCCTTCGGCGCCGTGGGTGATCCGCACCGCGGGCTGCTCGCCGAGTGGATCGATCCGCCAGAGCGCGCTCGAATACCGGTGCGATTTCTGGTCGGGAGTGCTCATCGCCACGACTAGTTGCGTGCCGTCGGGTGACATCGTCAAGCCGGACATCCGGGGCAGCGCGGCAAAGACGTCGAGGTCGTGGAACGGGCTGGACTGGGCTGGATTGGTCACCCTGATTTCCTATCACGCGACTCCGACGGCGCGGAGCACTCCGGGATTTCCGGGTCAGCTCCAACCGATGACGAGCACGGCCGCCGGCAGCACGAGCAGCAGTGCCGCCGCCGCATACACGCAGGTCAACTGCCACAGCGGAAGCGGATGCGGTTGCAACAGACGGTTCACTCTGGCCGCGACCGATCGGCCGGCCACGGCCGGCGTCTGCGAACCGGCCACGCCGGAGCCGGCCGGGACACCGGCCAGCGCGACGGTGGCCAGCGCCCTGGCCAGGGTGGCCGGTTCGGACCGGCGCACGGCCCAGTCATCGGCCAGCATCTCGGTCAGCTCGGCGACGGAGCCGGCCGCCGCCCTGACGCCCGGCAACCAGCCGAGGGCCGTGGCCCAGGCCTGGAAGGGCAGCACCAGCAGATCGTGTCGGCTGCGGACGTGCGCCCTCTCGTGGTCGATCACGGCGACCAGTTCTGCCCGGCACAGCAGATCCAGCATGCCGGCGGACAACACGACACGCGAATGCCAGCCGGGCAGGGTGTAGGCGACCGCAGTCGAGTGATCCAGGATGCGCACGTCGTCGAGCAGGTCGCCGATTTCGGCATCACGTGCGGTGACGGATGCGTGGCCGACCACCATCGCGCCGCCGCGCTGGGGTCGGTCGGCGGTCAGCAGGTCAAGGAGCATGCGGTGTGCACGCCGCCGACGGACCGTCAGCAGCCCGCTGCGGATCAACACCCCGAACAGGATCAGGGCGGCGGCCGTCGCCAGTGTGCCCGCGACGATGCCCCCGCCGGTCATGCCGGCCAGCGGATGTCCAGTGCGCAGCCCGGACAGCCATTTCCAGAGCGCATCCACGATGTTGTGTCCCAGCCGGTTCAGGGCGAGGACGAAACCGGCACCGACCAGGCACACACCGGCGGCCAGACAGACGGCCTGCCAGAGCACGAGGGACGCGCGAGGCGCGCGCCGGGTCCACTGCGACCTGGCGAGCAGGGCACTGACGGGTGCAGCCAGCATGACCGCGGCCACGGCTAGGCCGGTAGCCAGAACGGGGGCGGCCGGCACGATTCCAACCTACGTCTGCGCCAGGTCCCGCGGAGCGACCTGCGCAAATGCGGCCGTGGTGGGATCGACGGACGACATCGTCGGTGGATCAGCGGCCGTCGAGCGCACGCCGCAGGGCTTCGATGTCGTCCATCGACACCGATCCGACGAATCTGGCCAGCGCGTCGTCCCGATCGCCGGCCGTGTCCAGCACCTGCCGCATCAGATCCGCGGTGTGTTCCTCGCGGCCCGCGATGGCCTCGTAGGTGTGGGCCCTGCCATCCCTGGCGCGCCGCACGATGCCCTTGCCCTCCAACCGGGAGAGCACCGTCAGAACCGTGGTCACCGCCAGGTCGCGGCCGGTCAGGGCTTCGGTGACGGCGCGTGCGGTCATCGGCTCTGGCGAGTCCCAGAGGACGTCGACGACGGCACGTTCGAGCTCGCCACGGCCAACCACTGTCAGTACCTCCGACCTTCTCAGCTCATTTTACTTCATGTAGAACTTCTACAAGTCGTCGAATATCCCTCTGGTCATGGCAGCCACCTCCGCGGGTTCGACCGGGGCAGCTTTCCGTTTCCAGCGCCGCGCCCAAGCAGCCATTTACGTCACCGTTCGACCGATCACCGCAGCTCAGGCGGCCGTCGGCCGCACTGACTGAAGCAGGTGGCGTTCGCCACGCGCGTATTCTGGCCGATTCCGGGTCACCGGGTGGCACGATGAAGGAGTACGCGAATTGCGCAGCAGATGTTCGAGGTTGTTCCGGTACGGGAACCAGTCCGTCATGGTGCCGGCCTCGAAATGTTTGATAGCCGGTAGGTAAATGTGCTGTAACGCATTGGTTTCGGAGGGAACAGACCCGGCACCTGTGGCGTCTGAATAGAGGTACACGTAAGCCGCCGTTCGCGGTGGCAGTAGATGGGAGGACGACATGACCGGAATTCTGGCCAGTCCCGCAGCGCTCACCGCAGCGGATAGGTGTGATCGGTGTGGCGCCGCCGCATCGGTACGAGCTGTCCTTCCGAAGGGCGGCGAGCTGCTTTTCTGCGGTCACCACGCCCGCGAGCACAGTGCACGTCTCGAAGAGCTTGCCGCAACCATCCACCGCAATTAATTCCAAGCGCCGGCGATTGTCGGCGTAACACACCAGTCCGCGCAGGGGCGGGCCGCCACGGCGGTCCGCCCCTGTCGCATTCCCCGACGTTTGCCGGGTGCCCCAATCCCCGCGGGTGTGTCAGCATGGCTGCAGTAGCGCGATCCAACGGGATCGCCCCAGTCGCCCGTCTGGCCTCTCGGGCGTGTGGCCGAAGGGTGACCCGTCGCGATGTCAGCCCGACCGCCACAGCGGGGCGGACCGGAGTGGCGCAGCAGTACCCCGCCCGGCGTGGCGTGGCCCGTCAAGGCGGATCAGGGCCACCGGCCACCGAGGCCCGCGGTGTTGGCCGGTCTCCTCACGTTCATCGCCGGAGCTGCCGGTCTCGCTCAGCTCTTCCTGTCCTGGAGCTCACTGGTCAGCGGTGTCGGTCTGCAGGACGCCAGCGGCGGCGTGACGGGCTGGGAGCGCTTCCTGGCCGCGCGAGCCGGCGCGTCGCTGTCGCTGACCGACTCCATCACCGCCTACTCGGTGGTCGGAACGGCGCTGGCCGGTAGCGCGCTGCTGCTGCTCGGCCTGGCCATGTTCCTGCCCATCGACCAGCGCCCGCTCGGCGGCGTGGCGCTGGTGCTCTCGATCCTGATGTGCACCTCGACCCTGTGGTGGCTGGTCCGGGGGCACAACACGTTCAACCAGTCCGTGCCGGATCTGTTCGTCCACGCGGGCGCCGGCTGGTACCTGTTCGTGATCGCCGGTCCCATCGGCATTCTCGGTTCGATCAAGGCCCTGTCGACCCGCTGAGCGTCGACCGTCAGAGCAGTCCGAGTAGATGGTCGCGGCGCCGTTCCAGCACCTCGGCCGCCGCCGCCGCCGACGGGGGCCCGGGTACGGCCCGTCGGATCTGCGAATGGACCTGCGCGTGCGCGGTGCCCGTCCGCGCGGCCACCCGGCCCACCAACTGATTCACCTCGCGACGCAGGTCTGCCGCCGCCCGCCAGCCGGCACGTCCGTCGGACAGTCCTTCGGACGAGCCCGCATCCGCCGAGAACAGATCCGCGCCCGCGAGCTGATGGCTTCGCGCCGCAGCGTCGACGCGGCGGCGCAGATTGGAATCGCGACGGGCCAGCACCGCCGCAGTCTGCTCCGGGGTCAGCAGGCCGGGCAGCCCGAGGTAGGCCTCGTCGTCGTCCGTCACCGGGCCGGTCATCGGCTCCGCGGTGACCGCCCGACCCGAGTGCAGCACGTGGGCGAATTCGGCCTGTGAATCCAGCGTCTCGAACTCGGCCGCGACTCTTTCGGCCGGCTCCGGCACCGGCAGGTCAAGCGCGTCGACGCCATCGACGTCCTTGGGTGGTGGCGCCATCACGAAGTTCCGGTCGATCTCCATCTCGGCGGCCAACGCAAGCAGTGGGCGAACCGCGGGAAGGAACACCGTTGCCGACTCGTGCACGCCACGGGCCCGCACGACCCGACCCACCGCCTGCGCGAAGAACAGCGGCGTCCGGTAACTCGTCATCCAGGCCAGGCAGGCGGCTCGCGGCACGTCCACCCCCTCGGAGATCATCCGGACGCAGACGGCGATGCGCTTCGTCGATGTCCGGAATTCCTCGATCTTGTCCGACGCCTTCGGGTCGTCGGACAGGATCAGCATCGGCTGTTCGCCGGTCAGTCTCTTGACGACGCCCGCGTAGGCCCTGGCATCGTCCTGGTCGCTGGCCAGCACCAGACCGGCCGCGTCCGGCATGCCGGTGGCGCGCAGGTGGCTCAGCCGTTCATCCATCGCCGCGATCACGTGCGGGACCCAGCCGCCGGCCGGGTCGAGGGCGGTCTTCCAGGCGGCCGCCTCCACCGACTTGGTGCCGGCATCGGTCAGCGAGGCCGCGACCACCTCCCCCGCGCTGTTCCGCCAGCGGGAGACGCCGGTGTACGCGGCGAAGACGACCGGGCGCACCACGGTGTCGGCCAGCGCCTGCCGATATCCGTAGCTGTAGTCGGCGACGGACCTCAGCAGGTCACCGTCGGTCTGGTAGCCGACGAACGGAATGCGCTCGTCGGCGCGGGTCCGGAACGGGGTGCCGGTCAGGGACAACCGGCGGTGCACGTCCGAGAACGCCTCGCCGATCGCCTCCCCCCAGCTCAGACCGTCGCCGGCATGGTGGATCTCGTCAAGAATGACCAGTGACCGCCGCTTGCCGGCCCGCGCGGCGTGGATGATCGGCCGGCCCGCCACCTGGGCGTAGGTCGTCACATAGCCGTGGGCACCGTCGGGCACCGGTCCCTGCGCGTTGGTCATCTTCGGGTCGAGGTTCAGACCCACCAGAGCGGCCGCGTCGGCCCATTGCGTGCGGAGGTGGTCGGTCGGCGCGACCACCACCACCCGGTCGATGACCCGGCCGATCAACAACCTGCAGGCGACGGCGAGGGCGAAGGTCGTCTTGCCCGCGCCGGGCGTCGCGGTGAGGAGAAAATCCTTCCGGCCGGCCTCGTCGTAGCGGTCCAGCGCTTCCCGCTGCCAGGCCCGCAGACGCCGAGGATCCACGCCGATCGGGTCGAAGGTCACTGCTCGCTCCCCCACCCGTCAACCAACATTTGAACCAAGACTGTCCAGCCGGACCGAGGTTACCGGCGCCCGCCGACACCCGCCGACAGCACCTCGCGGTGGAGCGGCAAGTGTCACAACTTCGTCGCAGTGCGGAATGTCATCTCACCCAAGGTGGCCGACAACAGGCATGCTCGTGTGGTGACCAGTGCCAGCCACTCGGACGAGGACAGGACACAAGTGCTCCCGGCCGCCCGTACCCGTGTCGCGGAGCACCCCATCAGTCCCGCAGGCACCAGTAGTACCAGGGCAGCCGCAGGTCACCGATTCCGACTCGAGCGCAACGGTGGCCATCCATCGGCCCGAGCGCACGACAAACTTCCAGGCCGCCTCACCTGCCGACAACATGACGGAGCCCTGGCATCGGGTGCCGACCGAGCCGGTGCCATCAGACCCCTGGGTCAACGGCCCGGTCCGCCACCGTTGGCGCAAGGTCGCGGCCCGCACCCTGTCCAAGGCCTGGAGCGATTCGCTGTTCGGGATGAGTTCCCAGGCGGCATTCTGGTCTGCGCTCTCGACCGCTCCACTGTTGCTGGCGCTGCTCGGCTCGGTCGGCTACGTGGCGCGCTGGTTCGGACCGGACACCATCGGCAAGGTCAAGGACCAGGTCGACTACTTCCTGCACAACATCTTCAATCAGGAGGTCGCCACCAACCTGGTGGGCAACACGGTGAGCACCATCCTGGCCAACGGCCAGGCCGACGTCGTCTCGGTGGGCTTCGTCATCAGTCTCTGGGCCGGATCCTCCGCGATGAGCGCCTTCGTCGAATCCATCACCATCGCGTACTGCCAGCACGAGGTCCGACATCCGGTGGCCGAGCGATTCTTCGCGCTGGGTCTCTACCTGGGCGCCCTGTTCGCCGGCGTGCTGCTGCTGCCCGTGCTGGCAATCGGCCCGGAAGCGTTGCCGAGGGTCTTCCCGCGGAGCTGGCAGGACGAGGTGAGCACCATCGTCACCATCGCCTATTTCCCGGGCCTGATCATCGGTCTGGTGCTGCTGTTGGCCACGTTGTACAAGCTCGCACCCAAACACCGGCATGCCTGGAAGCGCGGACTACCGGGCGCCCTGCTGGCGGCCGTCGTCTTCCTGGTCGCCAGCTACGGGCTCCGGCTGTACCTGGCGTACGTCTACAGCCACGGCCTGACCTACGGCGCGCTGGCCGTGCCGATCACGTTCCTGCTGTTCTACTACTTCATCGCGATGGCCATCATCATCGGGGCGCAGTTCAACAACGCGCTGCTGGAGTACTACCCGCCGCGGGTCTCGAAGCGGGAGCGACGCAAGTGGCGCCGTTACGACCCGAAACGGGACCCGGCGACCGCAGCTGAGTGAACGTCAGTCGCGGCCCTTGGGCATCGAGTCGTAGATCTTCTTGCAGTCGGGGCAGACCGGCGAGCCCGGCTTCGCCGATTTGGTGACGGGGAACGTCTCGCCGCACAGCGCGACCACCATGTTGCCCATCACGGCGCTCTCGGCGATCTTGGACTTGCGGACGTAGTGGAACATCTTCGGACCGTCGTCGGTCGACCGGTCGATGGTCTGCTCGTCGGGCTTCTGGAGGACCTCGGTCGACGTCATGGTGTGGCCTTTCAGGTGGATCGGCACGGCTTGGAGATGAGTGGGGCGGCCCGGTCGCTTTGCACCGCGGCCGCATCCCATGATGCCATCGTCGGCGTGAGCCCCCTTGAGAAATCATCGACGAAGTGCTGAAGATCAGCGACGAGGTCGCCGACGTCCTGGCCGCGGGGGGTGCCGTCGTCGCACTCGAATCGACGATCCTGGCGCACGGCCTGCCGCGGGGCGACAACCGAACGACCGCCGACCGGATCGAGCGAGGCGTGCGGTCGGCCGGCGCCGTGCCGGCCACGATCGCCGTGCTCGACGGTGCGGTCCGCATCGGCCTGAGCCCGGCGGAACTCGACCGGCTCTGCGAGTCGGACGACATCGCGAAGCTGTCGGTTCGGGATCTGGGTGCCGCGCTGGCCCTCGGGCCGCGACGGCGCCACCACCGTCGCGTCGACGTCGGCGTTGGCCCACCGGGCCGGAATCTCGGTCTTCGCCACCGGCGGTCTCGGCGGAGTGCACCGCGGCGCCGCGCAGAGTTTCGACGTCTCGGCCGATCTGGGGGTGCTGGCCCGCACCCCGATCCTGGTGGTCTGCGCCGGAGTCAAATCGATCCTGGATGTCCCGGGGACCCTGGAATACCTGGAGACGTTGTCGGTGCCGGTCATCGGCTACCGGACCGATTCCTTCCCCGGCTTCTATCTCTCCGATTCGGGTTATCCGGTCCATTGGCGGGTGGAGACCGCCGCTCAGGCGGCGGCCATCGTGCTGGCCCGACGCGAATTGAACACCGACCCGGCCGGCGTGGTGCTGGCGAATCCGATCGCGCCGGAGCTGCAACTCGACCTGGCCCTGCACGACTCGACTCTCGCCGCCGGGCTGGCCATGCTGGCCGCCGAAGGGGTCACCGGCAAGGACGTCACGCCGCGGCTGCTGGAGTTCTTCCACGACGCGACCCGCGGTGCGAGCCTGCGGGTGAACGTCGATCTGGTGCTGAGCAACGCCGCACTGGCCGGTGAAGTGGCCGTCGCACTCGCGGGCAGCGCGGGATGACGGCTCGCCCGCACGTGACCGTGGTGGGCGACGTCGGCCTCGATGTGGTCGCAAAGCTGGCCGGCGCGGTCGTGTTCGGGCACGACACCAGGGCCACGGTGGCCGTCGCTCCCGGCGGCGCCGGCGGCAACACCGCCGCGTGGCTGGCCCACGAGGATGTCGACGTTTCGCTGATCGCCCGGGTCGGCGCGGACGAGGCCGGCCGGACGGCGGCGACCGAACTGACCGCCGCCGGGATCGACTGCCGGTTCGCGATCGACCCCGACCTGCCGACGTGTTGCGTGGTGGTGCTGGTCGCCCCGGACGGCGACCGGACCATGCTGGCCGATCGCGGCGCGAACGCGGCGTTCTGCCCCGAAGATGTTGTACTGCCGGAGGTCCAGGGTCGGGCACACCTGCACCTGTCCGGATATGTGCTGCTGGACAACGGATCGCGCCCGGCCGGGCTGACCGCGCTCGCGTCGGCCAAAGCCGCGGGCTGGACCACGTCGGTTGATCCACAGGCCGCCAACCACATCCCGTCCGTCGGCGCCGAGACGTTCCTGTCCTGGGTACAGGGCGTCGACCTGTTGCTGCCCAACGACTCCGAGCTGGCCGCGCTCGGCGGCATCGAACCGGTGCTGGCCGTGGTCGGCGCCGTCGTGGTGACCCACGGCCGGCACGGAGCCTCCTGGTACTCGCCCACCGCGCGGGTCAGTGCACCGGCACCGCAGGTGCACGAGACCGATTCCACCGGTGCCGGCGACGCTTTCAACGCCGGCCTGTTGGCGAGCTGGCTGGCCGGCGCGCACTCCGCTGGAGTCGCTGCAGGCCGGTGTGCGGGCCGGAACCGCCGCAGCGGCCCAACTCGGCGCCCGGCCGCGGGAGTAGCCCTCGACGCCGCCGAAGTCGGCTGTCGGTCAACGCAGGGTCTTCACCGTTCGATGGGTTCGCAGACATCGCCGAGAGCGGTCACGTTCGGATCACATGCAGAACCAGCATCATCAGTCGTGTCGGCGGCGCCGCGACCCCCCCAACGGCGTCGCCGACCACCGGTCATCGCTGGATGCCCACTCTCATCAGGCAGTTCGGTCAACGGAGAACGATGTGAAAAGCGACGCGGCGTTGAGTCGTTGGTGGCAGAGCCTCTCGCCGGCCGCCCGTCAGCACTTGATCCGGGATCCGTCCGCTCCGATACCGGCAAATCTGGCCAGACAGGTGGTCCGGAGCAGCCTCGTACTGCTGCGAACCTATTGGCCCGAGACCTATCCGGCCGACCCTAGCTTTCGGTTGCCGGAGGACATTGCGCAATGGGTGCGCCGAGTGCCGACGCCCGATCACCTTCGGGCTAGGGGCGGCGTGCGAGTCCCATCGACTTCCGACGGGAATCGCTGACCGGGGCGCGATGCCCTATCCGACCGCAGGCTTCCACTGGCCGGCGAAATCCAGATAGGTTTTCGCGATCGTGGCCACCGCCTTTTCGTCGTCGATGTCGCCCTGGTGCCAGCTCCCGATCGTGTCCTGCCAGATGCTGCGGCCGATCGCGAAGCCGACGAACTCCGGCACCTGGGAGGCCACCGAGAGCCAGTGGTCGATACGCTCCGCCGGTGCATCCCGGCCGAGGACGATCAGGTCGGCGTTTCGGCCTCCGCTGCGGGCCTGATCAGCGACAGCTTTTGCCGCGCTTACGGTCTCGAGCCCCTCGATCTTCCACAACACCGGCTCGACCCCCGCTCTCTGGTTGTCGGCCAGTACTCGCACCGTGAGTTCGGGCCGCACTTCGGCGTCGTACCGGTCGGTGCTGTCGTCGACGGCGGCCAGCTGCTCCTTCGTCGCGGGAATCAGTAGCTCGTAGAGCAAGGCGAAACCCTCGGATTGGAGCAGGCTGCTCACCGTCGCCAGACTCTCGAGCTGCGTGACCCTCGAGCTTTCCGCGAAATCCGGGTTATCCCGGACCAGCACCTTGACGTACGCCGGGTCGATGGCGCGGACGTGTTCGAGCCACTTGTCGCCCCACTGCAGCGTGAACCAGTCGTGCCCGCTGGCCTCGATGGGCACGGCCAGCACCACCGGGTCGTGGCCGGAACGATCGATCACGTGCTGGCCGTACTGTTCGTCGACGAGCACGCCGGCCCGGCCGGTCGAGAGTTGCGGCGCCGCACGGAGCAACCCCTGGTAGATCAGCTTCTTCGCCTTCTGCATGGAGGATCTCTGCTCGTTCGTGGGTTTCTCGTCCACCACGTCGAAGAGCGTCTTGCCAAAGGAGCCTCGATGATCCATCGCCAGGATCAACAACGGGTCGTCGTGCTGCGGCTGCCATGCAGGTGCGGTCATCTGTCTCCCCTGTTCGGTGCCGGCCGCCTCACCCGCTGCCGGCGTCACTCTCAGGTGTACCCGACCCGCCTGGACCCGACAACCATCGGTGTCGACTGCTCAGTCTTTGCGCAGCGCAGCACGGAGGCGGGCAGCAAAGGCGTCGGGGTTCTCGACGAACCCGACGTGGCCGCCCGGAAAGTGGGTTGGCTGCACGCCGATGGCGGCGGCGAGTGCGGTCGAGGTCCGGTCGCACAGCTGGCCCGTCGAGCGCTCCCCGATGCCCACCACGATCTTCGTAGAGCCCGTTCGGAGCGCGTCCAGGTCGGGTTTCCAGCGGGTGGTGGGACGCAGCAGGTGTTCGAAGAAGAACTTCTCGTCCGCGGCGGCCTGCGGGTCGGGCTCCGGCGGCAGCGCCGGTCCGGTGTCCCCGGCCGGCATCACGATGTTTGCGTCCGCCAGGAACCGGCCCCACGCCCCGCCGATGTCGCCGCGGAGATACGTGGCAATCATGTCCTCGACCGCCTCCTCATGCCGGTCGCGGTCCGGCAGCATCTGGTGCAGCGGCGGCTCGTGGGCGATCACCGTATGCGCCTGCTCGGGGTGCGCGACGGCGAGGGCCAGCGCGCTCACGGCGCCGCCGCTCGACCCGAAGACCGCGGCCGGTCCGCCGCCGAGATGGCTGAGCAGGCCGGACAGATCCTCGGCCCGCAGTTCTGCAGCAACGTCCTGGGCCGGGTCGTCGACCGGGCTCCGATTGATGCCCCGTGGATCGGTGGTGACCACCGTGTGATCGATCGCCAGCAGCTCGGCCAGCGGCCCAAAAGGGTTGGCGTCCATGGGGTTGCCGACCATGACCAGCAGCGGACCCGTGCCCCGGGTTTCGTAGTACAGCTGCGCACCGGGGACCTGCACGATGCCGTTGCTGACGGAAACGGTTGACATGCGCTCCATCTTCACCGCCCGGTCGTCGGCAGGCAATCGCCTCCTGCAACGCCCCGGGGCTGCCCGAAAAGCAGCCTCAGCGTTTGGGCCTCCGGGTAGAGGGACACAATGATGTGCGAATCAATGACGACTCGCCCGGCGACCACCTGGAGACGGCCATGACCCCCACACCAACCCGTGACGACAAGTTCAGCTTCGGTCTCTGGACCGTCGGTTGGCAGGCCAGGGACCTGTTCGGGGAGGCGACGCGTCCGGTGTTGGCCGGGGTCGAGGCCGTGCACAAGCTCGCCGAACTCGGCGCGTACGGGATCACCTTCCACGACGACGATCTGATTCCGCCCGAGTCGTCTCCGGCCGAGCGGCAGCGCATCATCGACGAGTTCAAGGCGGCACTGGCGGAGACCGGATTGGTGGTACCGATGGTCACCACCAACCTGTTCGGTGATCCGGTGTTCAAGGACGGCGGTTTCACCAGCAATGACCGCTCGGTGCGCCGGTATGCGTTGCGAAAGGTCATGCGCAACATGGATCTGGCCGCCGAGCTCGGCGCCCAGATCTACGTCTTCTGGGGCGGCCGCGAAGGCTCCGAGGTGGACTTCGCCAAGGACGTCAGAGCCGCCCTGGATCGCTACCGCGAAGGCATCGACCTGCTCGCCCAGTACTCGATCGACAAGAACTACGGCATGCGTTTCGCGATCGAACCCAAGCCGAACGAGCCACGGGGCGACATCCTGCTGCCGAGCATCGGGCACGCGCTGGCGTTCATCTCGCAGCTCGAACACGCCGACATGGTCGGGATCAATCCCGAGACCGGTCACGAGCAGATGGCCAGCCTCAACTACACCCACGGCATCGCGCAGGCGCTGTGGCAGAACAAGCTTTTCCACATCGATCTCAACGGCCAGAAGGGCCCGCGCTACGACCAGGACCTGGTCTTCGGCTACGGCGACCTGCTCCAGGCGTTCTCCACCGTCGATCTGCTGGAGAACGGCGCGCCCGGCGGCGGTCCGACGTACGACGGCGACCGGCACTTCGACTACAAGCCGCTCCGCACCGAGAACATGGACGGCGTCTGGGAATCCGCGCTGGCCAACATGGAGCTGTACATCACGCTGCGCGAGCGCTCCAAGGCATTCCGGGCCGACCCGGAAGTGCAGGAAGCCCTCGACGCCGCCGAAGTGGCGGGACTGGGCCGGTCCACGCTGAACGACGGCGAGACGTATGAGGACCTGCTGGGCGACCGCAGCGCGTTCGAGGACTACGACCTGGAATCCGCCCGCACCAAGGGTTATGGGTTCGCCCGGATCCAGCGCCTGGCCATCGAGCACCTGCTCGGTGTGCGCTGAGCACCCTTCTGAGCGGGCACGCACGTCGGTGTCTCGCTCTGCAGGCAACCGTGACTGAACCGGAGCTGTCGGACCTTCGCCGGCGGGCGGCCGATGGCGACCAGGACGCCGTGGACGTGCTGGTCGAGCTGGCCGGCGAGCGCGGCGACATGGACGAGCTCCGTCGGCTCGCCGACGGTGGCAGCACCGATGCGGCCGATGTTCTGATCGAACTGGCCACGGAGTTGGAAGACCTCGACGAGCTGCGTCGACTTGCCGACGCTGGGAACCTCACCGCCGCCCAGCAGCTCCAGGAACTCACGGAGGACTAGCAAAGCCGTCCGGCCCTACTTCGGGCCGGACGGCTTTCTTTGGCTGGTGCCCAATCGATTAAGCTAAACCGATTGGGCACTAGTCTCCCCGAGGCCGACGTGTGCAGGAGCAGGCCAGATTTTAGCTGGTCAGGCAACAATATGCGTCTCATCGGGTGAACAACGGCGACCTGCTTGACAGGTGATTGCCGGTCTCGCATAGTTATCGCTAGTCGAGAGCCAAAAGGATTGGGCGGTGCAACGGTGCAGGTCAGGACGGCAACGATCCGCGATGTCGCCGACGCGGCCGGCTTCTCCGTCACGACGGTGTCCCACGTCCTCAACGACGTGCAGGGCAAGCGCATCGCCGAAGACACCAGGGACCGGATCCGACGGGCAGCTGCGGACCTGCAGTACCGACCCAATCGGCTGGCCCAGGGCCTGCGGACGCAGCGCACGCACACCATCGGTTTTGTCTCCGACAGCATTGCCACTACTCCGTTCGCCGGCCAGATGATTCTCGGCGCCCAGGAGGCGGCCGCCGAGGTCGGTTCGCTGCTGCTGTTGCTGTCCTCCGGTGGCGATCCCGAGCTGGAAGACCGCGAACTCCAGGCGCTGGTCGACCGGCAGGTCGACGGGGTGGTGTACGCATCGATGTATCACCGCATCGTCACGCCGCCGGCGAAGCTCCACGACCTGCCGGCGGTCCTGCTCGACGCACGAACGGCCGCGGATGAGTTCAGCTCCGTGGTGCCCGACGAGGTCGGTGGCGCACGCGCAGCGGTGGAGGAACTCCTGTCCAGCGGGCACCGGCGGATCGGCTTCTGCACAGATCTCGCCGACATCCCCGCCACCCGCGCCCGGCTGGTGGGATACCGGCAGGCGCTCGAGGTCTACGGCGTCGAGTTCGATCCCGAGCTGGTGTCGGCCTCGGGTGGCGAGGCGGCCGGTGGCTTCGAGTCGGCCACCGCCCTGCTGACCCGGGCAGACCGCCCGACCGGGCTCTTCTGCTTCACCGACCGGATCGCATTCGGCGCCTACCAGGCCGCTGCGGAATTGGGACTGGCTGTGCCGCACGATCTTTCCATCATTGGATTCGACGATCAGGAGCTGATTTCGGCGAACCTGCGACCGGGTCTGACCACCATGGCGTTACCGCATTACGCAATGGGCAGGTGGGCTGTAAACACTCTGCTCGAACACATCAACGGCGGCGGAAACCTTCCCGCCGTGCAGCAGCTGTTGCCGTGCCCACTGGTGCGACGTGCATCGGTGAGTTCGCCGCCCCGAGCCTGAGCTTCGGCAAGTTCCTACTCGGGACGGCGAACACTTCCCAACCGAGAACGCGCCATAACGGTGGTGCGTTCTCCATCCGGGCATGCCCGGATTTACCACAACGGAGGATCCAGTGGCAGTCAAGACCATCAAGCGCCTCGTAGCCGCGAGTGTAGCCGTCGCCCTGGCGGTGACCATGACCAGTTGCGCCAAGGGCAGCAGCAGTTCCGGGGGCGGTGACAGCAACACCCTCACCCTATGGACGCACAATGCCGGCAATCCGGCCGAACTGGCGTCGATCAATGCCATCGTCTCTGACTACAACAAAAGTCAGAAGAACTACCAGGTCAAGGTGCAGGCCTTTCCGCAGGATTCGTACAACCAGTCGGTGACAGCGGCCGCGGCGGCGAAGAAGTTGCCCTGCATCCTCGATGTCGACGCCCCGAACGTGCCGAACTGGGCGTGGGCCAAGTACCTTTCGCCGCTGACCGGAATGGATGAGACGCTGTCGAAGTTCCTGCCGTCGACGGTCGGGAAGTGGAACAGCCAGACCTATTCGTTCGGTTACTACGACGTCGCACTGACCCTGATCAGCCGCAAATCCGTGTTGGAGGCCAATGGGATCCGCGTTCCGACGATCGATAAGCCCTGGACCGCAGCGGAGTTCAACACGGCGCTGCAAAAGATCAAGGCCGGCGGAAAGTTCAAGTACCCGCTGGACCTCGGCACCAGCGCGACCGGCGAGTGGTGGCCGTATGCGTACTCCCCCATTCTGCAGAGCTTCGGCGGAGATCTGATCAACCGCAGCGACTACAAGTCGGCGCAGGGCGCGCTCAACGGGCCGGAAGCCGTGAAGTGGGCAACGTGGTTCCGGTCGATGGTGACCCAGGGCTACATGCCGCTCAAGTCCGGGGCAGACCCGGCAGCCGATTTCGGCAACGGCGTCAGCGCCATCCTGTGGTCCGGGCAGTGGTCGGCAGCCAACCTGGTCAAGAAGTTCGGCAGTGACGTGCTGTTCCTCCCGCCGGTCGATTTCGGCAAGGGCCCGAAGATCGGTGGTGGTTCCTGGCAGTGGGCTGTCAGCTCCGGATGCTCCAACCAGGCCGGCGCAATGGACTACATGAAGTTCGCGGCCCAGGACAAGTATGTCGCCTCCGTCGCGAAGGCGACCTTCAACATCCCGGCCACCGATGCCGCCGCAGCCACCGTCAAGGGCTACGAAAAGGGCGGTGCGTACGACATCTTCCGGCAGTACTCCAAGAAGTTTGCGCTGATCCGGCCACCGACACCCGGCTACCCCTTCATCGCCACCGAGTTCACCAAGACGGCACAGGACATCCTGAACGGCGCCGATCCGAAGGCGGAGCTCGACAAGGCCGTTTCGGACATCGACGCCAACCAGAAGTCGAACGACAACTTCTCCTGATACCCGCTGAAACCGCGCACCACTGAATCCGTGTACCGCTGAAACCGCTGCGCCCCGGGGGATCCCGTCCCCCGGGGTGCAGCCCAGGGTCATCGAAGGAGCAGACCCATGAGCCAGACAGTCGATTTCAGAAAACCCGTTCCACCCAGTGCCGTCCAACACCGTCGTCTCGGATCCAGGTCGGATTCGATCCCAGAAGACCGTGGCCGCATGGATGATCGGCCCGGCCGCCGTCCTCATCGTCACGTTCATCCTCATCCCCATCGCCCTGACCTTCGCGCTGGCGTTCACCAACGCCAAACTCGTCTCGCCCGGAACCGATCAGGTTCGTCGGTTTCGACAACTTCACCCGGCTCTTCGCGGACTCCACATTCTGGAAGTCCCTCCGCAACACCATCGTCTTCGCCATCTTCGTCGTTCCGCTGCAAGCCGGTTTCGCGCTTGCTCTCGCTCTCCTGATCAATATGAAGGTCAAGGGAGTCAACTTCTTCCGCACCGTCTACTTCCTGCCGGTGGTCACCTCGATGGTCGTCGTGGCGATGCTGTGGACGTTCATGTACCAACCGAATGGTCTGATCAACAGCCTGCTGCTGAAGGTCGGTATTCACGGTCCGGATTGGCTCGGCAACACCCACACCGCTCTGGCGGCCATCATCTTCATGTCGATCTGGCAGAACGTCGGCTTCCACATGGTGATCTGGCTTTCCGGCCTGCAAACTATCTCGCCATCGCTGTACGAGGCGTCATCGCTGGACGGTGCATCGGCGACGCAGAACTTCCGGTTCGTCACCTGGCCCGGATTGCGGCAGACCCGCACGTTCATCCTGATCACCATCACCATTTCGGCGCTGGCCCTGTTCACCCAGGTGAACATCATGACCCAGGGCGGACCGCTGGACTCGACCTCGACCGTGGTCCTGCAGGCCGTCCGCACCGGCTTCCAGCAGCAGCAGACCGGTTATGCATCAGCGATCTCGCTGGTCTTCTTCATCATCGTGCTGGCCGTCTCGGTGGTTCAGCGCTACCTCACCCGGGATAAGGACGCGGTCCGATGAGTGACACCCTGGCGCATGTCGCCGAAGCAGACGTCCACGAGCTGCACCCGCATGTGGCCGGCGAGAAGAAGAAGCGGGCCAATGGCGTCGTCGGACTGATCGTTCGCATCCTGCTGTGCCTCGTCTTCGGTCTGCCGTTGCTCTTCATGATCATCTCGAGCTTCAAGCCGGACGCGCAGATCTTCTCCGATCTGACCGGCATCAACGCCTTCCTGCCGACCGGCCACATCTCGATGGACAACTACACCGCCGTGTTCGACCGGGTCCCGTTCGGCCAGTTCATCTTCAACTCGGTGCTGATCTCGGTCTGTACCGTCGTTCTCGGTCTGCTGGTCAACTCGATGGCCGCATTCGCACTGGCCCGGCTGCGGTTCCGCGGCAAGACGCTGATTCTGACCATCATCATCGCCACATTGATCGTGCCGTTCGAGACGCTGGCGCTGCCGCTGCTGTGGTGGGTGAACAAGCTGCCCTGGCTGGACGCCAACGGTTTCTCGCTCGGTTGGCTGGACACCTATCAGGTGCAGATCCTGCCGTTCGTCGCGAACGCGTTCTCGATCTACCTGTTCTACCAATTCTTCGACTCGATTCCCCGTGAGCTCGACGAGGCGGCCGTCGTCGACGGAGCAGGCTGGTTCCAGATCTACCGCAAGATCGTGATGCCGTTGTCCGGGCCTGCGATCGCGACCGTTGCGATCCTGACCTTCCTCCCGGCCTGGAACTCCTACCTGTGGCCGCTGATGGTGGTGCAGTCGGAGAACCTCCGGCCGGCGATGGTCGGCATCGACTACTTCAAGCAACTCAACGTCTCGTGGGGCCAAATCATGGCCTACGCCTCGATGATCACCGTGCCGGTGCTGGTGCTGTTCGTCGCCTTCCAACGCGCATTCATCAATTCGATCGCCTCCTCCGGCGTGAAAGGCTGAATATGTTTCGCCTACCCGACGCCTGGGTCTGGGACTTCTGGCTTGCCGACGACGGCGAGCAGTACCACCTCTTCTTCCTCTACGCCTCGCGGGCGTTGGAAGAACCCGACGCCCGGCACCACCGCGCTTCCATCGGCCACGCCACCTCCACCGATCTGGCCACCTGGTCGCGGCAGCGGGATGCACTCGTCCGCAGCGACCCGCCCGCCTTCGACGACCTGGCCACCTGGACCGGTTCCGTGATCCGGCATCCCGACGGCACCTGGTTCCTGTTCTACACCGGGGCCACGCTCAATCCCGACGGAGTCAACATCCAGCGGATCGGCTACGCCACCTCCACGGATCTGCTCGCACTGGACCAAGTTCTCCGGAAACCCCGTGCTCAGCGCGGATTCCCGCTGGTACGAGACCATCGACGACGGCCAGTGGCACGACGAGGCCTTCCGGGACCCTTGGGTCTTCCCGGACCCCGACGGCAACGGCTGGCACATGCTCATCACGGCCCGCGCGAACCACGGGCCGGCCGACGACCGCGGCGTGGTCGGCCACGCCTGGTCAAAGGATCTGCGCAGCTGGGAAATCCGGCCGCCGCTGAGCGAACCGGGGCAGGGCTTCGGCCAACTCGAGGTGAACCAGGTCGAAATCATCGACGGACGGCCGGTTCTGATGTTCTCCTGCCTCTCCGGAGACGTTTCCGACGCTCGCCGGGCCACCGGCATCACCGGCGGCGTGTGGTGCGCACGGGGCGACAGTGTTCTCGGCCCGTTCGACATCGCCAACGCAGAACAGATCACCGACCGTTCCCTGTACAGCGGCCGGACTCATCCAACGACGTGACACCGGGCGCTGGGCCTTCCTGGCGTTCCATCACGACGCGAACGACGGGAGTTTCGTCGGCGAGATCTCCGATCCGCAGGAGTTCGACTGGGTCGACGACGCGGTGGCGCTCACCGCCGGCGAATCCGCGACGGCTCCACGCTGAGCCCCGGAGTTCAGCGGGTCTGGGTGCTGACCACCACTCGGTGACCATTCAGGGTGCCGGTGATGCTGGCCAATGGATGCGCCGGATCCCAGATTACGGCTTGAATGCTGAGCGTCCCTGACTCGTGGTTCGGACCGGCAACCCGGACGGTCGCTTTCAGAGAAGTGAACGAGGTCAACGTGGCCTTTCCGGTGATGGACACGTCGTTGGTGAAATGCACGCCGCTGTACTGGATCACGGCGCCCGCCGGGGGCGCGGGCGTCACCGTCACCACGCCGCCGCGCAAACCGCGGCTGGTGCTGCCGGTCATCCGGGGCAACCGGTAGACGGCGTCCACCACGGTGGCCCAGGCGACGGCCGCGACCCGGCGGTCCAGCGGGGTGCTGCGGTCACCGCTGTGCGGCACCGACGATGCCGGGATTTCCTGCGCAGCACGGGTCGGGAACCGGCCCACACCCTGCAACTGCAGGACGCCTACCGGTGATCTGAATGGGGTCATGGCCCCCTTGGTGTCGGCGGCGCAGCTGGTGTCGCCCGTGTGCAGGGTCTCGATGAAGTGGACGGCGATGGATGTCGCGCACGGGCTCCAGTACGTGGTGACATGGCCGGCGTTCTGCACCGTGACGAAAGGATCGCCCTTGAACAGCGGTATCAGCGATTTCTCGGTGTTGATATCCAGATAGTCGAGCCCGCCGCCCATCAGCAGTGCGGGCACGCTGGCCGGGAATGGCTGGTTCACCGGAAATGGTGCTTCTGGCCGGTTGGGCTTCGGCCACGGGACGCAGGCATCGGCGCCCGGGATCAGTACTACCGGTTGACTGGCCACGAAGCCGGTCCACGCCTTGATGGAGAAGGGCGCCGATGCGTTCGCCGGTATTTTGGCCAGCGCGCGCTGATATTGCTGCTCCCGGACCGCCTCCGGCGCCGATTTGTCCCAGGGGAATGCCGAATCAGCGCAGAAGACCGCGTAGTCGGCTCCGATCGATGCGCTGCCCGCCGGGTCCCCGAAATCGTTGGGTTCCGGGCTTTCCGCGACCAGCCGCAGCAGCGGCTGCCGGTCGCCGCGGCTCAGCGCCTTTGCGGCGGCGAAGATCTCGCCCTGGTTCAGGAACGCCGGTGCCGCGAAGTAGTTGTTGTAGAGCACGTCCAGGAGCGCCGCCTCATCCACTCTGACGGTCTTGCGCACGCCGTCGGCGTTGACGCCGGTGCCGGTGAAGGGGTGCCGCTGGAGTTGCTGAACCAGATCGTCGAACGTCTTCTGGGCATCAGGATTGGCGGCGGCGCAACTGGGAGAACGGTCGCAGACGAGCACCGAGATGCGCGCCATGGCGGTGGGAAGCGTCCGGGTGAAGGCGGCGTCCTTGGAGTTGTAGGGCGAGTCGAGAATCGCGGACCGCAGGTGGCTCGGGTGCCGGTAGGCGTACGCCCGGACGTCGACCGCTCCGTAGGAGACGCCGTAGTAGTCGATCCGGTCGAGGTGCAGCGCCTGCCGGACCGCGTCGATGTCGTCGGCCACGTCAGCGGACCCGTAGCGGGACGCGGCGGCGCCCAACTGCGCACCACACGCGCGAGCGGCTGCCACCTGGTCACCCTGAACGTGCTGCAGCGCAGGGCAGTCGATCGCCTGCGACTGCCCGATACCGCGGTGGTCGATGGCCAGAAAGTTGCGGTGCGCCAGGAGCGGTTGCAGCAGGTACAACCACAGGCCGGCCATCGCGATGTTGGAATTGCCGGGGCCTCCGGTGGAGGAGACGATCGTGCTCGCAGCCGGTTCGCTGGTGTCCGTGGCCGCATACAGCTGGAAGGCGATCGCGATCTTTGCACCGCGCGGCTTTCCACGATCGAGCGGAACCGACACGGTTCCGCACTTGGCGCCGGGGAGAGCGCTCGGCCCGCACGGGGCGAAGACCGCGACCGGCGGTGCGATCTCCACGTCCGCCGCGACGTCTGCCGCTGCCTCGGAGGTGCACTGGCGGCTACCGCATAGGCCGGGGTGACGGCCAGGGTTGTCAGACCGGCCGCGGTCACCATCGCGAGCAGCAGTGGGCCAAATCTGGCGGAGCAAGGATCGTGCCATCGCGGACCTCTTCGTGTTCAGCGGGCGCCTGAAACGAACCCCCGGCTTATGGTCGGCGTCACACTACTACTCGTGCCGCGGGCACGCTCGACGTATGGCACGGAGCGAGATCAGGCCAGTTCTCTGCCGAGCGCGGCCGCCCAGAGCTCGGGATTGGGCGACGCCCACGTCATCGCGTCGAGGACCTCGAGCGGGTCTTGGCCCAGCAGGAGCGAGTAGCGCGCGGCCACGCTGGGCGTCCGACTGCGGCCCTGGACGCAGTGCAGCAGCACCGTTTTGCCTTCGGCCCGAAGCGCCTGCACCGTGCGTGCCGCATCGTCGATGACGAATTCGAGGTTGGCGTTCTCCCGCGCCCCGGCATCAACGAGCCAGAACTCGACGTGTTCGACGCCGAGGTCTTCCGAGCCCATCCGGCAGAGGCTGACCACCGCGTCGTAGCCACCGAGGGCCACCGCGCCGGCATCGCCCAGCATCACACCGCCGTCGTGCGGGTGGGCGACGACGTTTCCGAATTGGTAGCCGGGGTAGGTCATGCGCGGCACGCTCGGCCATCCCGCCGAGTCGGCACGTCCGCCGGCCGCCGACAGACAACCCAGCGCCACCAGGGCTTTCGCATTCAATCCCGGCCAACCATGCAGCTTGCGCCGCCACCTGGCCGGAACGGCCGACACACCCCACCGCGCGCCGAGCAGGCCCCCGGCGATGGCGGCGGTGGTGTCGGTGTCGCCGCCGGCCCGCACCGCCGACTCCAATGCCGCTCTGCAGATGGGTGGCGTCGTCGGCCGGCACGTGGTTGATCGCCCACCACGCCGTTTGCAGCGCGTGGACCACCCACCCGTTCTTCGAGAAATCCGACGGTTGACCGCTTTCGGCCTGATCCAGCAACGGCCCCCAATATTCGGCGACTTCCGCCTGCGCGTCGAGAAGGTATTGCCGCACACCGCCGAAGTTGCCGTAGAGAATGGCATGACGAATGGCGGCGGACCAGATCTGGCACGCCTCCCCGGCCCGCTGATCATCGTGGGTGAGTGCGCTGACCTTCAGCGCAGCATCGACACAAGCCCGCGGCATCGTCGAGATAGGCCAATGCAACGGGAGCAGTGCGCATCAGGGAACCGTTGCCGCCCTTGAGGCCTGGCACTCGACGCGCAGTTGCTGCCATGTCGGCGGCATTGGAGTCCCGGTGCGACAACACCTGTCTGGTCTGGTTGCCGATGTCCTTCGGGCCGGATGCATACCAATCGAGCCAATGTGCCGCCACTCGATCCAGGCCGTCGGGCGTCCGAAGATCGAAACCGTCGGCGGTCACCAGTGCGATACCGACCGCCATGGTGGTGTCGTCGGTCCACTCGCCGGGTTCGAAGCCGAAAGGACCGCCGCCGATCATGTCGATCGTCATTCCGGCCGACGGATAGCTGAACTCGTACCCAGCACCGAGCGCATCACCGGCTGCGGTGCCGACAAGGGCACCCGCAGCACGATCCTTCTGAATGGCGGTCAATTTCATGCGGACACCCCTCCTGGCGACACCAACACTAAGCGACGACAGCTCGCGGAGTGCTCGGCACTCGCTGGTAAGCCCTCATGGCGAAGAAGTAGGCGACGATCATGATTCCGACGCACCAGGCGAGTGCGGGCCAGATGTCGTTTCCGACGGGCTGGCCGCTCAGGAGTGTGCGCAAGGTATCGACGATGGCGGTCACGGGTTGGTTCTCGGCGAATGCGCGGACCGGCGCCGGCATGGTGTCGGTCGGAACGAACGCTGAGCTGACGAAGGGCAGAAAGATCAGCGGGTAGGAAAACGCTGAGGCGCCGTCGATGGTCTTCGCGGTCAGCCCGGGAATGACCGCCAGCCAGGTCAGTGCGAGGGTGAACAGAGCGAGAATGCCTATCGCCGCCAGCCACGCCCTCGGACCGGCGCTCGACCGGAAACCGATCGCCAAGGCCACCACGATGATGACCGCCACCGACATCGCGTTCGAGACCAGCGACGTCGGCACGTGCCCCCACAACACCGACGAGCGGGTGACCGGCATGGAGTTGAAACGCGCAACGATCCCCTTCTGCGTGTCGGTGAAGATGCGCACCGCGGTGTAGGAGACGCCGCTCGCGATGGCGATCAGCAAAATGCCGGGCAACATGTAATTCACGTACTTTTCGGTCCCGGCGGCAATTGCACCGCCGAATACGTAGACGAACAGCAGCATCAGCATGATCGGCACGATGGCGACCGTGATGATCGTGTCCGGGCTGCGCTGGATGTGCCGCATCGACCGTCCGAAAAGAATGACCGTATCGCGTAAACCTTTCATTGTTTGACCTCCGCTGCGTTCGCGCCGACGATCGCGAGGAAGATTTCTTCCAGCGTCGGTTGCTTCTGGATGTACTCGACCTTCGCCGGCGGCAGAAGCGCTTTCAGTTCTGCAAGTGTTCCCCCTGCGATGATTCTCCCGTCGTGCAGGATCGCGATATCGTCCGCGAGCTGTTCTGCTTCGTCGAGGTATGCGTCGTCGGCAGGATTGTCGTGCCGTCCTCGGCGAGCTTCTTGATCGTTCTCCAGACTTCGAGGCGTCCTTCGGGGTCGAGTCCGGTCGTCGGCTCGTCGAGGAAGATCACCTCGGGCGTTCCCACCAGGCTCATCGCGATGTCGAGCCTGCGGGCCATGCCACCGGAATACGTGGCCACCCGCTTCGTGGCAGCTTCGGTCAACCCGAACTGTGCCAGCAAGTCGTCGGCCACCTGGCCAGGGTTGGCCACTGCTCGAAGCTGGCCACGAGTACGAGGTTTTCCCGACCGGTGAGAATGCCATCGACGGCGGCGAACTGACCAGTCAGGCTGATCTTTTCCCGGACCTGTTCTGCCCTAGTCTGCGTGTCGAAGCCGCACACGGAGCTATCCCACGTACTGACGCCGGGCGGTCTCATGATCGCCCGCCAACGTGAACCGTCGAATAATGACTCGGTTACAGCAGAAACAGCCGAGTCGTCGATTCCCGCGCACGAGAGATATACATGACGGCTACATGTTGAGGTACTCTGTATACATGGGTTCGTTACTGCAGATCAGAGACGTGCCGGAGGAAGCCAGGCGCGGGCTCAAGGCCCGAGCGGCGGCTCGAGGCCAGTCGCTCAACGCATACCTGCTCGACATCATCGAGCGGGAAACCGCCCGCCCGACTGTTGCCGAGGTACTTGACAGGGCTGCGCAACGTGCTGAGCGAGCGAATGCATCAGCCGCCGAAGTGATCGCCGCCGCGCGTGGCGAGCGGGAAGTGCAGCTGAGTTTCCCACCGCGCGTGTGATCGTCGTCGATGCGGCGGCCGTGGTCGACGCGCTAACTGCAGTCGACGGTAGCGAGGATCTGCGTGCCGCACTTGCCGACCAAGACCTGCACGCCCCGACGTTGCTGGACTTCGAGGTCGTCTCCGCCCTGCGCGGGCTGACCCTGCGCCACCACCTCACCCCTGCCCGGGCCCGCGATGCCCTGAGCGACTTCGATGCGCTGTCTATCCAGCGATGGCCCAGTGCTGCCCCGCTGCGCCTGCGGGCGTTCAGCCTCCGAGACAACCTCAGCGCGTACGACGCTGCGTATGTCGTCCTGGCCGAGGCCCTGCAGTGTCCGATGCTGACGCGCGACACACGACTGGGTCGCTCCAGCGGCCATGACGTCGAAATCCGCGTCCGCTGACCGATCGCCGTCGTGTTCCGGGATCGATCCAAACTGACCGAGAGTGTGGAATGCACGACGACCTGACTCTCCGGCCATTTGTTCACGCCGACGATCTTGCCGAAACGCTCCCGCGAAAGCGGCTTTCCGGACATATCCGACAAGATGCCGGACGCTAACTGCAGCGATCTCGTCCGGTCCAGTGGCCGCAACCCGGCAGGCGAGCGCCCCAGTTACAGCACAGGCAGGTCGGCGAGTGCTCGTTCCAGGGCCGAGAACCGGATGCGTTCCTGCTCCAACCGCACGGCGGACCCGAAGGTGTGGTCGACGAGATCGGCGTAGAGACGCTGCTCGGACTCGGTGAGATGGTTGAGCACGCCGACACGTTGGGACGGTTCGGTGACCCACTGACTCTCGTGGTCGAACAGGGTTCGCCGATCCATCAGCATGGACACCGCAGCCGGGAAATGCTGTCGCAGCACGTTCAAGATGGCGAAACCGTGGGTGTCGAGGTCGCCCCAGTACAGGAAGTCGCGGTCCGCGAGCCAGGTCAGCGGGCGCAGCGCCGCCGCTCCGTACCCGCTACCCAAGATCACGGCCGAATCTGGAACGTCGGGAAAGGCCAGGTAGGTGATCTCGTTCTCGACCGCGAAGATGCGCCGCGCCGGGATCGGTGAACGGGCCAGCTCGTCGGTCCGCACCGTCATCTCGCTGAAGCCCGGGTGAGCCGGGTCGAGTAACCGGAACCGCACGTAGGCGGGTTTGGTGCGGAAGCCGTAGCGGTTCAGAAAGTCGGTGGGCGCGACAGATTGATTGATCCGTGCCGGCGGAAGGCGCAGATCCAACAGGGTGCTGAGGATCCCGCGATGCCGCTCGACGAACTTCGTGTCGACGCCGGGAACATCCAGCTGGCGCAGGTACTGCGTCGACAGGTCAGTCTGCCCGTCGATCCACAGCACGGTCCCCACCAGCAGGTCCCAGATGGATCGGAGCTCCAGCACCTTGTGCGGTTTCGCCCGCATCCAGTCCACCAATTCAGGCGCCCGCTCCCCCGTCCGGCTGACGAGATCGAGGTAGGACTTCACATCGGCCTCGACCCGGAGGTATCGGAACAAGTGCTCGGCGGTGTCGACCCAGACCCGCTGCGGAATGCGGTTGGCGCCGACCCGACGGCCTCCGATGTCGCCGTATTCGATGCGCAAAGTGCTGCCGACCGCGCGCTCCAAGCGGGCGGTCCAGTCCTGCGCTTCGCCGAAGCGGGACGCCAGATCGCCGGCTGTCGGTCCGCGAATCGGGACGTGAATCGGCACGAAGGCCGCTCCGCTGGCGTGGGCCGAAAGCTCCTCCCCCGACAGCCATCGCCGCTTCAGTGCGGCCGAAACGTCGGTCGGCTCGGTCCAGCTTCGCGAAGAAGTCGTAGGTGTGCGGGCCGTCCGCCGGTTCACCGACCCGGTCATCGGGGACCGCTGGACCCGGCCGCATAGGCGGACTGGCGCTCGCGGTACTCCTCGATCGTCATGTTCTGCAGGCGAGAGTGACTGCCCTGCAGGTTGTCCACGAATCCAACGGAGGAGACGAACGGCTCGATGACGTGAATCTTTTGCAATGGTGTGACGATCAGCAATTGCAGGCCGAGACGTTTGAACAACTCGAGGGCGAACTGGGTCGATTTCTCCGACCCGCGCCCGAACGCCTCGTCGATCACCACGAAGCGGAAGTCCTTGGAGCGCTTGACGCCCCATTCGAGTTTGAACTGGTAGGCCAATGACGCGGCCAGGATCGTGTAGGCCAGCTTCTCCTTCTGACCGCCGGATTTGCCGCCGGTGTCGGTGTAGTTCTCGTGCTCGGCGTCGCCCTCTCGCCATCGCTCGGAGGCCGAGAACAGGAACCAGTTGCGCACGTCGGTCACCTTGCGCGTCCACGACCGGTCGATCTCGGTGAAGCCCTCCCGGCCGTTGAACCGCTCGACGATCGCCTTGACCTGGAGGAACTTCTGCTCCGAGTACTGGTCGGAGCTGTCGGCCGTGAGCGAGTCGTCGGTGCAGGCCCGCAGGTCGCTCCGGAAGTCGCGGATGTCGGTGACCGGGGACGGTTGGGTGTCGAGCCGGATGTAGCGGCCCGGGTTGTAGTCGATGTCGTACAGCGAGGAGTTGATGGTGCCGACGCGGTCCTTGATCAGCTCCAGCTGCTGGTTGAGCTTGGAGTGGAACATGGCGACGTCCCGGATGGTGTTGGTATTCAGGTCGGTCTTGAAGTCCTTCTCGAATCGGGGCAGATCGTCGGTGGCCACCCGCCGATGCAGCTCACGGTATTCAGCCGCCGCGGCGACCGAGTTGTCGAACTCCAGCGTCTCCAGCGGATATTTCTTGCGGAACTCCGCCATCTTGCCGACCATGCGGTTCGCCGCCAGCGTCTGGCTGTGGCCCTTGGACTCGATCTGACCGGTGAGACTGTCGTGCATCTCCGACTGGACCCGATCGCAGTCGGCCGGCGTGACGAGCGTGCTGTCGGAGACCGAGCTTTTCCAGCCCGGCAAAATGCGTTTGCGCTGCCGAACCTCCGTCACCAGACATGATCTCCTGTGGTCGCCGCCAAGCGCCTGCCGGGTGTCGTCCAGGCTCCGCTCCAGCGAACCGATCCGTAGCGTGACCTGCTTCTGCCGTTCTTCCGTGCCGCGAGATGTCCAGCCGCACCTCCTCCAGCTCGCGGCCGATTCGCTCGAGTTCCGCCGAAGCGCGTTGCAGTGCCTCGAATTCCGCCTCCAACACGGCGATCCGATTCACCACGCTGCCAGAAGTCGATCTGGCTGAAATCCCGGTACTCGCCCAACCTGGTCAACGTGTCCCGTCGCGCCGAGGCCTGCGACTTGTTTGGCTGCTAAGTGTTCTCGCCGTTCCGTGGCCAGGTTCAGCCGGTTCTGGACGCCGACCATCTGCTCGAGCAGAGCATCGATCTTCTGCTGGTTGTCCCACCCGAGCACGTAGTTCCGACGGTCGTCGATCGGCCGGCGGTCATCCTTCTCGTTGCGAGTGTCCCGCCGGATGAGCCCCTGCCTGGTCACCGCCGAACGCGCCTGACGGAACTCCAGCATCGAGTCGACGCAGGCATAGTCGGCCCGCTTGAACAGTTCTCGCTCCAGCCAGCCGTAGAACGGCGGACGGCTGCTTGATCTCCAACACCGCATAGAGCGGCAGTACGCCGGGGTCGACGGGCGCTCGCGGCACCGAGCCGCGGGGGGTCAGCACCCGGTAGTAGACCAGGCGGGTACCCAGGTGGTGCTCGTTGATCCACCCGCTGACCGCGGCGTAGTGCTGATCCGGAACGAGCAGTGACAGCGCAAAGCTATGCAGCACCCGCTCGGCCGCACCCTCCCATTCCGCATGTTCGGCGCGGACGGCGATCAGCTCACCGGCGAACGGCAGGTCGGTTTCGGCCACCTTCAGCGCTTGGGACAGCTGGGCGCGCAGGGCAAGTGACTCGCGGGGAATGCTGCTGCGCCGCTGCCGCAGGCTGGCCAGCTCGTCGCGGAGCTCGTCGGATTCGGCCTTGATGGCGGCCAACTCGACGGAGATCTCCGCGATCTGGTTCTGCCAGTCGGCCAGTTCCTGTGCCGCCTGGTCGAGGGAAATCGCTATCTCGGCTTGGCGTTGGGCGAACTGCTCAGCGGATTCGACCGGGCGCAGGCCGGAACCGGCGAGCCCATCGGCGAAGCGCTGTTGCACGCGCTGACGGTCGTCGGCCAAGACCCGCTCCGACCGGAGCTGGGTTTCGATCTCGGCCAGCCGATCGCCGCCATGTCCGGCCCGCTCGAGGGTCAGCCGCTCCTTCCGCGCGCGGAGCTCGTCGATCTGCCGACCGACCGACTCCAGCACCACTTCCTGCGCAACCCGCTCGGTCTCGAAACCCTCCGCCTGGGCGGTGAGCAGGGCCGCCTTGCGACCGGCCAGGTAGAAGCGCAGGGCGCTGCGCTGCTCGCCCAACGCGCTGATCTGGGCGGCGAGGGCGTCGTAGGAATCGCAGTCGACCAACAGAGGCGTGAGCTCGGCCAGCTGCGCGCGGGCCTTCAGCACCGCCTCGTGTGAACGGGTCAGGTTCTCGAAGTGCGCGATCAGCTTGTCCACCCACGTCGCCGAATCGAACGGCTCCAGCATGTGATTGCGGACGAACTCGTTGAGGTTCGCCACCGCCTTCATCGACACCGTCTGGTGGAACAGGTCCATGGCCTGTTCCGACTCGATGCCCAGCGCTCGCCGGAAGTCCTTGCCGTAGCCGGGAAAGTGGTTGTTGACCTGGGCGCCGGCGCGGATCAGGCGACGTTTTCAAGGCCCGCGGATCATTGCCGAAATCGGCGAAGTCACCGGCGATCGTCATGGCCCGATCGGCGACGACGAAGAACCGCTCGGGCTGACCGTGGTCTCCGTCCTTGTCCCAGAACACCTGCGCCAGGGTGATGTGCTCGTCGAACCCCTCGTTGCGCGAAAACGCCCAACAGGACCGAGTAGGTGCCGCTGGGCCGCAACGCGACCGCGCGTGACGTACCGGTGGCCTCGTTGCTCTCGGACTTGTGATGGCCCTGCACATACGAACGGAGGCTGCGTTCCCGGGTCTCGGCGCCGGCGGCCTTGTTGTAGGAGATCTTGTTCGCCGGCAGCAGCAGGGTGGTGATGGCGTCGACCAGAGTCGATTTGCCCGAACCGATGTCGCCGGTCAGCAAGGTGTTGCGTCCGTCCAGCCGCAGGGACCAGACCCGAGCGTCGAACGTCCCCCAGTTGAGGACCTCCAGGGAGTGCAGCCGATAACCGGCCCGCACGTCCGGGTCCTCCAGCGCGACGGTGCTGAACAGGGCGTCACCCGTCACTTCGTCCTCCCGTCCCGTTCAGCGCGGCGGCATAGGTCGCCAGCTTGTCGTCGAGATCGGCCAGCCACTGGGCGTCGACGAACGCCTTGAGCACCCGCCGCACCTCGTAGGAATTGTCGTCTTTCAGGCGGCGCAGGAAGCCCAGCTCGACGACCTTGCCGATATGGGCGTCGATCTGGTCGACCAGCCGCGCCTCGTTCGTGCCGGTGGGCAGGAAGATGCGGATCAGGTCGACGATCTGGTCCCGGCTCAGCACCAGCTTGGTATCGGCGGCCTGAGCGTCGAACTCGGCGAGCTTCTTGCGGAGCAGGGCCAGCAGCAGGCTGACGTGGAGCGACAGGGAGCGGCGCGGGATCAACCGCGGAATGACGATGTCGCCGTCGTCGGCCTCACCGGCGTCCTCCTCGGGGCGGGAACGCAGGAAGGCATAGCCTTCTGCCTCGTCGAGCACCACAGTCAGACCCATCGTCGCCACGTAGTCCCGCGCCCGGCTCTGCAGCGGAATCAGGTGCCGCCAGACCTTCTCGTGAGTGTCGCGGTAGACGACTCCCTTCATCAGGCTGGTGACGACCAGCGGAAGGCTCAACTCCGATCGAGCCGGCGACGGCCCCGTCATCGCGTGTCACTCTCGGCGAAGGCGCCGGCGAGGTGCAGTGACTCGCGCGACCGGTGGGTGCGGCGGAAGGTGACTCCGGGGATGGTGGCGACCCTGGTGGTCCCATCCGCGTCCTGCCAGCTGACCTCGTCGGTGGCCGATTCGTCGAAGATCACGTGGAACAGATCGTCGGTCAGTGAAAGGTAGGTGACCAGCTCGGCGAGGCCCTGCTCCAGCGGGTGTGCCGCGGATGACCTGCACCAGCCGAACCTGCGGCTGCCGCTGCAGTGACAGCCGAACCGCGTCGGACAGGCGGGCGGGATCGACGTAAATCTGCTCGAACAGCGCGCTGGCGTCGAAATCATCGACTCCGGAGGCGATCCCGGAGCTGTCGACGTTGACCTTGATCGTCGGCGTGTAGAGCGGGCGCTCCATCGGCAGCACGATTGCCGGTGCGGTGCCGTCGATCTCGATCGCGATGTCGGGATTCGGCACGGTCCGCAGCTGCAGCGCGGACGCTTCGATGCTGTGCAGAATGTCCATCACGCGCCGGTTCTCCAGCCAGACCTGATCGTCGAGGAAGCGGCGCAACTGCTCGGACAGCATCCGGACGGTGGCCTGGGTCCGTTCGCCGGCGTCCAGCCAGTCGTAGTGGATGTGCCGCATGCGCGGGTCGGTCGCGCCGACGATCTCCAAGGACTGAACGCGCTCCAGCAGTTCGAGTGAACTCGGCCTGCTTTGATGAGGAGAGCAGGAAGTCGTAGAAGGCGTGAAAGCTCCGGCCCTGATCGGATTCCCGGATGCTGCTGCGGCTGCCCAACACCTCGTCCAGCAACTCGCCTTTCGAACCGGACCAGCCGGCGATCTGCTCCCGCAGTTCCCGGTCCAGGTTGCGGAAGTTGTCCTCGACCTCGCGAAAGTCCGCGAGTAGCTCGCGGGCGGTGGAGGTGAACTGCTGGTACCGATCCCGCTGCCCCACCGCGTCCAACAGATCCACGCGTCCCGACTCGACCCGGGCGATGTCGGCGTCGATCTCGTCGCGGCGGCGGCGCAGCTCGGTCAACCGCGCCTCCGGATCGGTCTCGGCACCGAAGGCCATCTGCCGCAACAACTCGAACACGGTGTTCAGTCGGGACTCGGTACCGACGAACGACCGGGTGGCGAGGGACTCGACCCAGCCCAGCGCCTTCTCCACCGCCGGCGTCGCGTCCATGTGCGGGTCGTCGGAGCCGGCCGGGTAGTACTTGCGCAGCCAACCGGACTCCGGCGTGGCCCAGTCGTCCAGATAGGCCTTCGCCGTCTTGGGATAGGCGTCCTCCCCGAGTCGCTGCCGCAGCGCGTACAGCTCGTCGTCGAGCCGGTCGGCCAGCGCCGCCGCGGTGATCGTCCGGACGTTCTCTTCGACGAAGACCCGACCGAGGAACGACAGGATGAGCGGCGCGTTGTCGGCCCGCAGCAGGCGCCAGGCGGAGTGCCGGCGGCGCAGCGCCTCGACGTCATCGAACTGCAACATGCCCCCGTCCGGACGGCTGGTTCACGGTGCCGGATTGGACGACCACCGGCTGCGCCAATGGTAGATACCGACACCGACAGCCGGTGTTCTGACGCGGCCCTCGAGGGCCGACGGCGATCACCCGACCGGATTCGGATCAGAAAACGCTCCCGCGAAAGCGGCTTTCCGGACACATCGGACAGCGGACGGCCAGCTGGCCGTCCGCTACGAACCGTCCGTACCCGACGTGAATTCAGTCGATCTGGACCGAACCCGGAGGGGCGATGAACCAGGCCTGGTTGCCCATGTTCCACGCCTTGGTGGACGTCACACAGTCCCACTGCTGCAGCACCGACTGTACCGGTGGCCGCCCGCCGGCGCCGTTCGCAGCATCCAGGCAGCGTCCGGTCGCGCGATTCACCAGCACCATCTGGTCGACGCCGGTCGTGCAGATGTTGCCCGAGCACGTCGTGCCCGACAAGTAGCGCCTCGACCACTCCGCCGGCGCGTAACCGGCACTGCAGTAGGGATATTGGATGATGGCTGTTCCGTTGGAATACGTACCGGATCGCCAGTCGAGCATGAGGCACTGCCCGTCGTGCCGAGCCTGGATTCGGAAGTAGCCGCCGCCGCTGTCCAGCAGATTGAACTCCTGCGATGCACTCGTGTTGTCGGGCCAGAGGAATACCCGCTGGTAAGGAGCCGACGACGCCCAGATGACGTCGGCCTTCAAACCGCTGAAACTATTGGTGATCTCGACGCGGATGGTATCGGCCGAGGCCGCGTTGGCCGGGAGAATGAATGCGATCACGGCGGCCACGACGGCGGACAGAACGGTGAGGCGCCGTCGACGACGCCTGCCGGCGGCAATGGCAGGGCTGGTGATCTGGGCCGGGACAAGACGCGTCATGGCGGCTCCTTCAGTCAGGGGCTTCAGTGGTGCTGGATGACCTAAAGGAGCGGCGAGCCGCTGGTTGAGATACAAATCGGCCCCGGAGCCGCGCTCGAGCATCACGCGAGTGAACCAATGGATCTCAAGGTATCCATTGGTATGATGGTGAGATGCCAACGGATAAGGCCGACCACCAGCGTGATGGCGCCTGGCCCCCGATCGAACTCGAGACGTACGCATGGACGCTCGGACGTCGACCTCGCCGGTCTGCCCAGGTCGGTGCGGACCGGTGCCCGGCTCGCGGAATACCAGGCGACCAAGTCACAGGAGATAGCGAAGAGAACGCCCTTCCTTTCGCCGGCCTTATCCACGCTGGTGACCGAGGCATCGGTGGAGATCGCTCGGTTCGATGCCGAACTCGGCCAGGAGATCGCCCCCTTTTCGGCTGTGCTGCTGCGGTCCGAGTCCGCGGCCTCGTCGAAAATCGAGAACTTGACGGCGTCCGCCAGAGCGATCGCGGATGCCGAACTGAGCGGGGCGGGGCGAACGAACGCGGCGCTGATCGTTGCCAACACCCGCGCGATGGCCGCTGCGATCGCCTTATCCAACCGCTTGGACCAGGCCGCCATCTTGGCCATGCACGCGGCGCTCCTGCACGAATCAGACCCGGGAATCGCCGGACGCTGGCGGACGCAACAGGTGTGGATCGGCGGGAGTGATTTCAGTCCGGCTGGGGCCACCTTCGTTGCGCCGCACCAGGATCGAGTCGAACCGGCCGTAGAGGATCTCGTCGAATTCATGCGCCGCGACGACCTACCTGCCTTGGCCCAGGCAGCGATCGCCCACGCCCAATTCGAGACTATCCATCCGTTCTCCGATGGCAACGGCCGGACAGGTCGGGCATTGATCCACGCGATCCTTCGGTCGAAGGAGCTGACCCGAAACGTATCGGTCCCGATCTCGGCTGGCTTGTTGACTAACACCACCGCGTACTTCGACTCGTTGACCGCCTACCGGATGGGCAACGTCGAGGCGATCATTGAACGAACGTGCCTGGCGTCGTACTCGGCCATCGCCAACGGGCGGCAGCTCGTTGATGATCTGCGCCGCATCCGAAACTCATGGAGCGACCGGATTACGGCTCGGCGGGACGCTTCCTCGTGGAAATTGGCCGACCTACTCGTACGGCAGCCTGTCGTAGACAGCGCCACAGTGGAACGGGAGCTAGGGGTGACTGATACGAACGCGCTGATCGCGTTGAAAAACCTTGAAGAATCAGGTGTCCTGACGAGTTACAGCCTCAACAAGAAGGCCCGCGCCTGGCGATCGATCGAGGTGCTTGAAGCTCTGGACTCGTTCGCGCAGCGTGCCGGCAATCGTGCATCAATGGGTTGACCCCGAGGCGAGCACGGACAAATGCAAGATGCGATCGTCATCTTTGATCCCAGGCAACTCCAACGCAGCGGAGCGCGCGGCAATCCGGCGTCCGACGACCCAACGCCGTCGATCGTGGGCGAGTCGCGGTGCAGACCGTGCAGTGGCTAACGCGATGTGATTCCGGACCGTACATTTGGCCTGGAGTTCAACGCCGCAGGTAGTGCTCGTTCAGCTTCGCCGCGATCGCCGCGCGGTCTCCGCCCCGTATCACCTCGGTCAGGTCCACGTGACGTCGCTTCGCCTCCAGCAGGTCGATGTGCTGGTCCTCCATCGAACTCCGCATCAGCGCGCCCATCTGGCCGTTCAGCGTTGCCCACAGACCGGCCAGACGCCGCTTGCCCGACTCCCGCACGATGCACCCGTGGTACTCGGTGTCGAGGTCCACCAATGCGGCCAGATCGCCCTGCGCGGCTGCGAGAGCCATTCGGTCGGCTACCGCGGTCAACTCGTCCGCCAGAGAATCGAGCCGGCTATCAGCGACCGCCCGCAGTGCACCCTCTTCGAGAATGTAACGGGCGTAACAGGCGTCGTCGATCTCGTCATAGGACATACGCGTCACGATGCTATGCCGACGAGGGCTGATTTCTACCAGCCCCTCCTGCGAGAGGCGCCCGAGGGCCAGGCGGATCGTGGACCGACTCACACCGAGTTCCTCGGCCAGGCTCGTCTCGACCAGTCGTGTACCGGCACCGAGATCGTTGTTCAGGATGCGGGTCCGCAGGATCTGGTATGCCGCTTCGGGCAGCGAGCGGTGCTCGATGGGCGACACCGCCGTTGGCGGGGCCGGACGCGTATCGGTCACGAAAAGGACTCTAGGCGCTCAGTGCTGATGCCGCGGTGGCCCTCCGGAGTGACAGTCAGGTCGAACAGCGCGGTCGGGGCACACAGCACAGGCATCAGGCCGGGCCCGTGGCCCGGCATCGGACTCCCGCCGTGCACGATCACCCCGAGCGTGGTCCAGCCCGACCGGAACCCGATGTTGTGGCGAACATCCAGATCAGTGACCGCAAGGAGGTCACCCAACGACAAAGAGGACAGCCCCCAACTCGATGCGTTGGCCGGCGTGAGGGACAGATCCACATCCCACATCTGCACCGGCCGGCCGATTCCGTTACCGACCAACTTGGAAGGGAGGCTGCCACGGACGGAGCATTCGATGCGATCGGCCATCCTCACACCCATCGCCTCCAGAAATCCGGGAGCAGCGTTCACCATCTGCGCACCGGCATCGACCAACGCGGTCGGCAGGCTGCTGCCCTGCCCGACCGCCCGCACCATCACCTGATCGCCTGGCGCCAGGCGGCTGAGCACGGACTGCGCGAAGACCGCGATCACCCGCCCCAGCTCGCCGCGCTTGCCCAGGACGCGACCCGTCGCTCCCGCGGCGGCGCCGCCGCGGACGACCACCTCGTTGCCGGCACAGGCATACGTTGTCAGGCCGTGCCGTGCAGCCTGCTCCGGGTGCGCCAGCGTCACGCCAGGCGCCACGTGGTCGCCGTCGCGCGCGAACACGCCATCGCCCAGCTCCACACCCAGCACGATGCCGCCGTCACCCACCGGGACGTACGGCCTACCGTCCAGGTCGATCCGGTACGGGCTGCTCTCGAACTCCGGAGTCTCGACGAAACCGGCGAGGTTGACCTCGACGGGACGGTACGCATTCACGCTGACTCCAGGGAGGGAAGAAGTGGGAGGTAGTTGCCCAGGTTCGCTTCGAGACTGTCCACGACATCGAATGCAGCCGCCGGACCCGAGAGGATGGTCGACGGCCCGGGACCGTGACCGAACAGCATGCAGTGTCCGGTGCTGATCACTCCGATGGTTTGGTAGCCCTCGCGAAAACCCCTGCCGTACCGGTGATCCTGATCCTCCAGCAGCACCAGATCGCCGATTCGCAACGATTCCAGTCCGAGGCTGAGATCCTCGCCCTGGCCCGCGTAGGCGCCCATCAGATCGGTGTTCGCGAACTCCGAGATCATTCCGGCGCCGGCGCCGACGGCGGCAGCCGGGACCCTGGCCGCGACGCTGATCCGGAGCCTGCCGTCCGGCAGAGTCTGCATCGGCAGCAGGTCCGCCAGTTGGGGATCCAGATTCTTCGCCACGATGTCCGGATGGTCCAGCAGGCTGAGCCCCTGCCCCCTCGCGGTTATCAGAACCTGATCGCCGGTGCTCACCTCCCGCATCGATCGTTCCGGCATGTCGACCAGCACGTAGGCATGTTGACCGAGTACCCGGCCGGTGGCTCCTGCCGCGGGCCCCGATCTGATGGTGACGAGGTTGCCGACACAGGACAAGAACTGCAGCGCCATGTTCGGCCCTGACTGCGCGTGCCGGACCGAGAGGCCGGGTTCGAGATGATCACTGGCGTACCCGGTCGCGGAATCGCCGGCGTGCACGCCCAGAGTCACTCCGCCCATCCCCGGGAGGATGAACGGCCGGCCGTCGGCATCGACGCGATAGCCGTGCCGGTCCGCCAACGGCGGCCAGACCTCGCCCGCCAGGATCTGCGTTACCAACCGATCGGCATTGGTTCTGACCGTCATGCTGTGTCCTTTTCCTGAGCAGAAATCACTGAGCGACCGGTCGGCTGCCGAATCGAAAGCCGTGACCACGAATGGCCGGCGCGCTGACGGCGCCGTTCCAGACGTTCATCACCGGCTGCGAGCGCACCGTGTCGCCCACGCCGTCGACCGTGCCGAGGAACCCCAGGACGGACTGGGTGAACCGGCCCGTTCCGACAGGTGTGGTCAGCAGGCCGTTCTCGATCAGGAAACACGCATCGCGGCTGACACCGGTGATGGTCGATGCCTGCCGGTCCACCACCCGGGTGTACCAGAACCTCTCGACATAGATGCCGCGCTCCACCCCGGCGATCAGTTCTGTCTCGGTCGCGGAACCGGTCTGCATCACCACGTTGGCCGCCACCGGCGAGGGCGCTTCCTCGCGGGCGATGTGCGCGTGGCCGGTTGAGCTCCCACCGTTGACCGCGGAGCCCAGCGCCGCGGCGGTCGCGAGATCGGTGACCGGGCGACCCGACGACGCCTTTGGTCAGAAATGCAACCGGGCGTTTGGCCGTGCCTTCGAAATCGAACGGGATAGGCAAGCCGACCGCGAGCCAGTGCGTCGTCCCCTACGGTGACCAGCTCCGAACCCAGGCGAGCTCCCGGCTGTCGCGCCGCGACGCCGACGCCGGCCGCCGCCAGTTCGCCGGAGAATCCGAACTCCTCCAGGAAGCCGACCATTTCACCGGCGGCCTGCGGACCGAGGACGACGGTGAATTCGCCGTCCGGCATGGCGATTCGGCCCCGGCTGCGCAGCGCGCGTTGCAGCGCGGCGTCGATCGAAGCCGGTGCATCCAGTGCGTCCGACGAACGATGCAGATCCACCCAGTGGGCAGTGCCATCGTCCACGGTGAACGTCAGGGAGCCGCTGGCTTCGGTTGCCACCGCATGCCGGTGCACGCCGGCGCTGTTGGCGACCGCGATCTGCGTGATCGCGCGCCCGATCATGCCTGCGGCGATACCACCTGCCGCAGTGGCGCTCCGCATCGCCTGTCCGGCGAGTTCGACGCGAGCGCCGGCATCGAATGCAGCGGTGTCGGAATGCCACAGCTTCATGGTCGGCGCCGGTCCGGGTTGCCCGACCGTGGCATGACCGCCGACTCCGGCCTGAGCGGCGCGACCACGAGCCAAACCGGCTGCGGCCACTGCAGTGTCGGCGACCCTGTCGAGCCGGGACGTGGCAGCCCTCGCCGAGTGCCCATCGACGATCGCCGTGATCATCACCGTGAGCTCGGTGATGTCCTGCGGTTGATGAATTCGTTCGCCGGCGAATCTGGTGTATTCGCCGGCGCGCCCGAGCACGGTCACCTCGACAGCGTCGGCCGGGCAATCCGCGACCGCCTGGGCAGCCACCTCGAGGGCTCGGTCGTCGTCGAGTGGACTGCCGAATACGGCGCGCCGCATTCCGAGTTCCGTTGATGGTCATGCGACTCCGATCCGCAGGTTGCGCACCAGCATCGGCGCGGCGGCATGACTGAGGAAGCCCCACTGTTTGGGTTCGCCCTTGCCGCAGGGATATCCGAATATGCGAAGTTCCTCGGGTCCGGCGACGGCCTCGACGGACCCCCAGAACTCGGGTGTGATGCCGCCGTAGGAGAAATTCTTCAGCAGACGGCCACGCTTTCCGTTCTTCACTTCGTAGGCGACCTCGGTACCGAACTGGAAGTTCCAGCGGCGGTTGTCGATGGACCAGCTGCGGTTGTCATCGATGAAGTAGCCCTCGCCGAGCCGATCGAGCAACTGATCCAGTGATCCCTCACCGGGCTCCAGATACACATGGGTGGCGAAACACACTGGGAGGTAGGCCCAACCGTCGGAGCGGGCGGCGCCGGTCAGCTGCTGACCGCTCCGTCCGGCCGCATCCCGATTGGACAGGGTGGCCGCGACGATGCCCTGGTCGATGAGTCTGGTCCGGCGGGCCGGTGTGCCCTCGTCGTCGAAGGCGAAGCTTCCGCGGGTACCCGGGATGGTCGGATCGGAGGTGATCGTCACAGCCGGAGACCCGTACCGCAGGGTGCCGATGTCGGCCGGGGTGATGAAGGAAGTGCCGGCGTAGTTGGCCTCGTCGCCCAATATCCGGTCCAGTTCCAGCGCGTGCCCGGACGACTCGTGGATCTGCAGCGACACCTGCTGGGAGCCGATGATGACGTCGGCGAAACCGGCCGGCGCCGTCGGCGCGGTGAGCAGTGCGACCGCCTCTTCGCCGACCCGGACCGCCTGGTTCACCAGATCGAGTGTGGAGATGTACTCCCAGCCTGCGGCGGCCGTGTTGCCGTGGAACGAGTTCGGGTAGGAGCGCCGCTGCACGTCATCGTTCCCGGACGCATTGGCGACCAATCCGGCACCGGTCTCGACGAAATGCTGGTGCTGTCGGGAACCCTCGCTGTTTCCGACGTGACGGTGCTGCCGCTTGGCGTTGACGCCCGCCACGGCCGCGACCACCTCAGGCGGACGCGTTGCGTTGGAAAGGACGTCGGACAGCAGCTGCTGCCTGGTCGTGGCGCTCACCGAGAACGGGTCGATCTCGACTGCGGTTTCGTACCGGCCACTGGCTGCGCACATCGGTGCCAGGTGCACCGGTGCGCTGGTCCCCACCGATGCTCTGGCCGTGGCCAAGGCCTGTTGGGTCGCGCTTCACGGCGTCATGGCTGTCCTGCAACGGCCGGGCCGCGAATCCCCAGGTGCCGTCGACCAGCACCCGGACGCCGATGCCCATGTTGTGCTCGAGGCGCTCGTCGGAATCGGCACCGAGTTGCGTGTACAGGCGCATCTCCTCTGCTTCGATCAGTCGGACGTCCGCGAATTCGGCATGGCCGTCGGCCGCCGAGAGAGCGTCGTCGATGATCGACGCGGCAACCGAGTCGTCGGCCAGATAACCCCAGGAATGGGCTGTCATGAAGCGGATCCGGCGGCCAGCGGGAAGTCGACCCACGCCCGGTCCCGGTAGGACTTCTCGAAGGCGTTGATGGTCTCCTGCACCAGGGCCCCCTGGGCGAAGTCGCCCTGGTTGGCGGCGCCACCGGACAGCACCTCAGTGGCGAAATCGGCGCACAGCGATGAATAGAACAGGAAGTCCCAATCTTCCCGGGAATTTCCGCCCTCCGGGAAGAACTCCTGCGGGATCTCCCGCTCGACGAATTCCACCTCGTCCTTCGTTGCGGTCTTGATCGTCTGGCAGATCCCGAATTCCTCGACCAGTCGAATGATGATGGCGCCCTCGGAGCCGAATATCCGCGCCTCGATGCCGGGGAAATTGCCGACTGTGACGTAGGACGACTGGATGGAGGCGATCACGTTGTTCTGGAATTCGCAGACCCACATGTCGCCGTCGTCGATGTTCAGCCGCTGGGTCTTGCCCGTGGCTCTGACCATTCTCTCCGGGACGAAGTTCCGCATGGTGCCGACGACCGAGTTCAGCTGCGCGCCAACCCACTCGTGCATGATGTCGATGATCGGGGCGCCGTAGCCCTCGATCGACGAGGTGGTGACGATGTTCGGGTCCGCGTCGGGATCGACCTGCCGCATGGGCGTGGCCGGGTCGATCCACTGGCTGTTTTGTTCGTAGCCGTTGAAGATGTACGGCGTCCCGACGAAACCGGTCTCGATCAGGTGCCGGGCGTACTGGACGGCCGGTGCGTAGCGGAAGGTGAAGCCCAGCTTGGTTTTCAGCCCCTTCGATTTGGCCAGATCAGCCAATCGCTGGGTCTGCTTGAAGTCATGGTGAACCGGCTTCTCGCACAGCACGTGCTTCCCGGCCAGCAGTGCGGCCTCGGAGATCTCGAAGTGCGCGGTGTTGGCGGTGGCCACGTCGATCACGTCGATGGAGTCGTCCTCGAGCAACTCGCGGTAGTCGGTGCCAAGGCGGGTGACGCCGAACTTCTCGCCGGCGGCCTGCAACGCGGCTTCGTCGGTGTCGACGAGCGCCACCACCTCGACTCTGGGGTCGCGCTGCCAGCCGGGAATGTGCGCCCGTTGCGCCCAACGTCCAGCGCCGACCACGGCAACCCGCAATTTCTGCTCACTCACGTGTCTGTCCTACTTTCTGCTCCACGATGCGTGGAGCGGTGCTGACTTTGTCGTCCCGTCAGGGAATTGGCGGCCGGGCCCGATCGGGACCGACGGAGTTCGGACCGGGCATGCCGGCCCGGGTGGTGCTATGGACGGACCCGGGGATCGATGAAGGCATAAGCGATATCGACCAGCAGGTTCATCACGACGATGAAGACGGCCGCGAACAGCACGGCGCCGGTGATCATCGGAATATCCAGATTTCCGATCGCGTCGAACGTCAGCTTGCCGATGCCGGGGAGCCCGAAGATCGATTCGATGACGACGACGCCGCCGAGGAAATACCCGAAATCCATGCCCAGCAGGGTGACCAACGGGGTCAGCACGTTGCGCAGGGCGTGGCGAAGCACGATCGTGCGCTCCGGCATGCCTTTTGCTCGGGCCATCTGGACGTAGGGGCTGGCCAGGACATCGATCATGGAGGCCCTGGTGAGCCGGGCGTACCAGGCTGCGCCGCCGAGTCCGAGTGTGAACGTCGGCAGAATGAGGTAGTACCAGAACGGTGTCCCCCACCCGCTGAGCGGGAAGATCGAGAACTTGTAAGCCAGTACGTACAGCAACAGCAGTCCGACCCAGAAGGGTGGCGCCGAAAGCCCGACCAGCGACGGGAGGTGGTCGTCCGGTCCAGTCCGCTCTTGGGCCGGTACGCGGCGACAATACCGGCGGGCACCCCCAGAATCACTTCCCAGATCACTCCGCCGAGCGCGAGCAGCGCAGTCACCGGCAGGGCGTGCAGGATCTCCTGCCCCACCGACTTGTTCTGCAGCGCAAAGGAAGTACCGAGGTTTCCATGCAGAAGCTGTCCCAGATAGGTCCAGTACTGGGACAAGACCGAACGATCGAGGCCGAGTTCGCGGTGGATGGATGCCACTGCCTCGGCGGAAGCGTTCGGGCCGGCGATCAGCCGAGCCGGATCACCCGGCACCACATGAGTCATGAAGAAGGCGAGGGTGACGACCCCCCACAGCACCACGATGGTCTGCGGCAAGCGGCGGAGAATGTAGCGTCCCATGTCGCTACCGCCTTTCCTGGGCATGTGGGTCCAGCAGATCGCGCAGCCAGTCTCCGGCGAGGTTGAACGCCAACACCGTCATGACGAGGCAGAAGCCCGGGGAAGAACAGCAACCACGGCGCGATGGTGAAGTACTGGCGCCCCTGATCGATCATCTGACCCCAGGAAGGCGATGGAATAGGCACACCGATCCCGAGGAACGACAACGAGGCTTCGATCAGGATCGAGGTGGCGACGCCGAGCGTGGCATAGACGATGATGGCGGGCACGAGGTGCGGGAAGACGTGGCGGAACATCAACCGCAGATTTGATAGACCGAGCGTGCGAGCCGCCGTGATGAATTCACGTTTCCTCAGGCTGAGCACCAATCCGCGGATGATGCGGGCCAGCGACGTCCAGTAGATGACAGCGATCACGATGATGACGTTCCGCTCGCTGGGGCCGGTGATGGCGATCAGCGCGATACAGAACAGCAGGATGGGAAACGACATGACGATGTCCGTCAGGCGCATCAGCACCGTTTCGACCCAGCCGCCGAAGTATCCGGCGGCCAGACCGACCAGTACGCCCACGATCGTCGCCAGACCGTTCGCGACGATGCCGATGACCAGGGAAACCCTGGCTCCATACAGCAGGCGGGACAGCACATCCCGTGCCGTTCGGATCGGTGCCCAGTGGGAAGTTCGCGCTCGGGCCCAACGGTGCCCCGTTGACGGCGAGCCCGTTCTGGTAGGTGGTGAGCGGGTCGTGCGGAGCCAGTAAGGGCGCGAAGATCGCGGCGAGCGCAAGCAGGATGAGAACGACGATCGAGAGCAGGGCGGGGATGTCGTGGAGCAGACTCTGGCCGGCCCGGCGCCAGATGTGCGTGGTCGGCAGGTCACCCTCGGCATTGCCGGGGATGACGCTGGCATCGACCGGAACAGTCACGACCGGTCTCCCTTCACGGTGTCGGCGGCGAAGACCGGTGGCACGAGCAACGTCGGCGCACGTCCGCGTCGGGGCGCCGGCGCCCCGACCGACAGGGCCGCTCACCGGGAAATGGCAAGCGGCGCGCTGGCCGCCGGGAACAGGACTCAGCTCCGGCCGCTGTACTCGGCAGATCTCCTGCGCCAGCGGGCATCGCGGATGAAACGCACACCCCGTAGGTGGTGAGGCCTGGCTGGGCGGCTCGCCGTCGAGTCGGGTGCGCGGACGGATCCGGCCGCCGCCCGGTTCCGGGATCGCGCTGAACAGCGCCCGGGTATAGGGATGTGCGGGCGAGGAAAAGATTTGCTCCCGGGTCCCGGTCTCGACAATGCGTCCGAAATACATGATCGCCACGTCGTCCGCCAGAAAGCGCAGCGTCGACAGGTCGTGGGAGATGAACAGATAGGACAGGTCTCCCTCGTCCTGTAGATCCTTCAGGAGGTTGAGAATCTGAGCGCGGACCGACACGTCCAGCGCGGACACCGCCTCGTCGCAGATGATCACCCGTGGGATCGACGGCGAGCGCGCGGGCGATCGAGACCCGTTGCCGCTGACCGCCCGACAGCTGGTGCGGGTATCGGTCGGCGAAGGACTGCGGCAACCCGACCCGGTCGAAAAGCTTTCGAGTCGCGATGATCTGGTCAGGACGGCGGATCCCGGTGATGCCAAGGGCCTCCGCAACGGAGTCACCGACAGTCAGCCGCGGGTTGAGCGAATCGTACGGATCCTGGAACACCATCTGCATGTGGCGGCGAAACGCCTTCAGACCGCGGCCGCCGACCTTTGCCACATCGGTTTCACCGATGCGGATGTCGCCGGATTCGATCGGGGTCACTCGCATCAACGCGCGGGCGATCGTCGACTTGCCGGATCCGGATTCGCCGGCGACGCCCAAGGTGCGACCGCGACCGATATTCAGGTCGACATCCTGGACCGCGCGAACGGTGCGGGTACCGTCCCAGCCCTTCGTGCGGAAAGTGACGTTCAGTCCGGCGACCTCGACTGCGTTCGATCCGGTCCCGGCCTGCCCTGGCTCGACAACCGTCATCGCGCACCACCCGTGGACAGCGAGCCCGCTCCGGAGGTCAGATCGTCACCCAGCGGGTGGAAGCACGCGAAGGCCGAATCCCGGGTGTCCGGCGTCATCTCCGGATCCTCGGTGCGGCACCGGTCGCTCGCCCGCGGGCAACGTGGGGCGAACGGGCAACCCACGACCGCCCGGACCCGCCCTGCGGTGGTGTACCGGGGATCGTCGGCAGCCGATGCGGCAGTTCACCTTCCATCCGGGGGATCGAGTCGAGCAACGCCCTGGTGTACGGATGCCGTGGCGCGTCGACAATGCGATCGGCAGGGCCGTATTCCACGATGACGCCGGCATACATGATGACGATGCGATCGCAGAAGTTCGACACCACACCGAGATCGTGGCTGATCAGCACCACGGCGCTGCCGTGGTCGTCGGCCAGCGCGTCGAGCAGGTCCAGGACCTGCGCCTGGATGGTCACGTCCAGCGCGGTCGTCGGCTCGTCCGCGATGATCAACGCCGGGCGTGCAACTGATGGCAATGGCGATGCAGACGCGTTGACGCATGCCGCCGGAGAAGGCGTGCGGGAAGTCTTTGAGCCGCCGGTGTGCATCGGCGATGCCCACGCTCTCCAAGAGGTCGGTGGCCGCCGACTTCGCCGCGGCTTTGGACAATCCACGGTGTCGTCGCAAAGTCTCCGTGATCTGGCTGCCGATGCGCATCAAGGGATTCAGGCTGGACATCGGATCCTGGAAGATCATGGCGATCTCGGCACCGCGCCACGCCGCCAGGCGATGTTGGTTGAAACTGAACACATCGTCGCCGGCGAATTTGACCGTTCCGTTGATCTGGGCCGTCTTGGGCAACAGCCGCATGATCGCCTGCGCGGTGACCGACTTGCCCGAACCGGACTCGCCGACGATCCCCACCCGCTCCCCTGCGTTGACCGAGAAGGTGACACCCCGGAGCGCGGCGATCCGGCGCCCTTCGACGCCGAAGTCGACCGTGAGGTCTTCAACTTCCAGAACTGGTGTCATGGTCAACTTCTCCTGCCTCGGGGATCACTGCGAAAACACTTCGATGATCAGGGATGCCGGCGGCCGGCTGGGGATAGACCCAGCACGGCCGCCGGACAACTGCCGGCTACTTCGCGGGAGCCGTGGCCGAGCCGTCGACCTTCCAGTAGTTGGTCATGTCCCAACCCCAGATCGGCTGGGAGTGGTAGCCGCCGACGTTCTTGCCGAAGATCTCGGTCTTCGACCCGTAGTACAGCGGCACCAACGGGTTGTCAGCCAGCATCTTGGTCGCAGCAGACTTGTAGTCGGCCGAGATCTCGGCGGCGTCGTTGGTGGCCAGCGCCTTCGTGACGAGAGAATCGACGTCCTTGTTGCAGTAGAAGGAGTAGTTCTGGCCACCGGGGATGGCCGCGGCGCAGGACAACAGCGCCTGGTAGAAATCCGACCCTTCCGGGTAGTCCGCGACCCAGAAGGCCAAGGTCATCGGTGCCTTCGCCGGATCGCTGGCGACATCGTTGAAGGCACTCTGGGTCTCGGCCTTCACGTTGACCTTGATACCGGCCTTCGCCAGGTCCTGCTGGATCTGCGGGTCCAGAGCCGTGAAGGGAGCGGTGTTCCACGAGTAAAGATCGGTGGTGAGGCCGTTCGGGTAACCAGCTTCGGTCAACAACTGCTTGGCCTTCGCGATGTCCTGATCGTGCACCAACTTGTCGGTCGTGTAGCCGGCCGTGCCCGGCGGGAGGAACTCGTTGGCGACGCTGCCCTGACCGTTGATCAATTTCAGCAGGAAGTTGCGATCGATGGCGTAGGAGACGGCCTCACGGACCTTCGGGTTGTTGAACGGCGCCTTGGTGACGTTCATCGTGAGGAAGTAGGTGCTCGGCTTGGTGATGGTGACGAGCTGGCTCTTCATCGTCGGGTCATTGGTCACCTGCAGGAACTGCGCGGGCGGGATCGGGTCGCCCATCAGGTCGAGCTGGCCCTTCTGCAGTTGCAGCACCTGCACCTGCGGGTCGACACTGAGGTTCTCGACGACCTTGTCCACGTACGGCCGCGGGTAGTCCCAGTACTTCGGGTTGCGGTTGAGCACGATCGACTGGCCGGCGCTGTAGCTGCCGAAGGTGAACGGGCCGGAACCGACCGGCGCCGTGGCCTGGGCGGGACCGCTGCCGGTCGGAATCACCGAGGACTGCGGCATGGCCAGCACGTACTTGAAGACCGAGGAGGGCGCCGTCAACTTGATCTCGAGCTTGGTATCCGACAGCGCCTTGATGCCGCTGACGATCCCGGTGGGGTGCTTGGCGTACGCGGCAGCACCAGCGACGCCGGTCCAGAAGGACAGCACCGGCGACTTGGTTGCCGGGTCGAAGATACGCGAGAACGAGTAGGCGAAATCAGCTGCGGTGACCGGCTTTCCGTTGCTGAACGTCATGCCGGGCCGGATGGTGATGTCGTACGTCAGGCCGTCCTTGGAGACGGTCGGCATGGCGGTCGCGGCCTCGGGAGCCAGGTTCGAGGTGTTGCCGACGTAGTCGTAGAGCCGCTCGAACAGCATCCTCATGTTGTTCCAGCAGACCGAGTCGTAGCAGACGGCCGGGTCGAAGGTCTTCGGGTTGCTCGCGTACGCCACCGTCATGGTCCCGCCGTACTTGGCGTTCTTGTCGGCACCGGCGCCCGGAACCGGCGGCAGCGTGGTGTAGCCACCGCTCGGCCCGGCGATCGGGGCTGCGGAGGACGACGAACCCGCGGCGGCGGGGGTGCCGGCTGCCGCGCTGCCGGACTGCGCGGCCGGCGAGGTCCCGGAGGACGAGGTACTGCTGCTCGCTGCGGTGCTACTGCTGCTACTGCACGCGGCTGCGGTGAGCGCGACCGCGACGGCCGCAGCAGTGAGCAGAGCCTTCTTTCGTTGCATCGATGGTCTCCTTGAATTCAGCGGGGTGCGCCGGGGCGGGAACGCCGGGCGCATCGTGCGTGTTGCCGGGGTGATCGCCGGTGAGAACGGCGACCGGGTTGCTTCGGTCAACCGACCGGGGTGAGTGGGAGCGTGCCGGATGCGGATGTGACCGAAGTGAGAAGCTGGTGGATTCGACGCAGACCAAGGAGGATGTCGCTCTCTTGTGCTGCAAGCGATATCCGAATGTGACCTTCACCGGAAGGTCCGAAAGCAGTTCCGGGAGCAACAGCCACGCCTGTCTCACGCAGCAATCTCAAGGCAAAATCACTCGCCGGACCTGCGCTCGGGGGCAGAGCCAGCCACAGATAGAAGGCACCTGTCGGGTGGTCGGTCGACAAGCCCAGTTCGCTGGCTAGCGCGATGGCCGCGTCGCGGCGAGCACGGTAGGCACTGCGCATGGTCCCGACGACGTCCTGTGGGCCGGTCAGTGCCGCGAGTGCCGCGTACTGGGACGGCGTGTTGACACAGGAGGTCGTCGTCTCCTGGACCCTGGTCATCAAGGCGATGATCTCGGCATCGGCATGTGCATAGCCCACACGCCAACCGGTCATCGCGTACGACTTGGAAAGCGAGAAGACGGTGATGGTGCGGGCGGACGGCGCCGCCACGGAAAAGCTGGTCGTCGGCCGGTCGAGCCACAGCTGGTCGTAGCACTCGTCAGAGATGACGATCAGCCCGCGCTCGGCGGCCCACGCACCGAGCTCGGCGAGAACGTCTGCGGGCCAACAGGTACCGAGCGGATTGGATGGATTGTTGACGGCGATCGCCCTGGTCCGCGCGGTGACGAGTCCGTCCAGTTCATCCAGGTCCGGCCGGTGATCACCGGTCGGGTCCAGCCGATACGGCACCGGGACGGCGCCGACCAGCCGGGCGATCGACGACAGATTCGGCCAGCCCGGGTCCGGCACCAAGATTTCACTGCCGGTGTCCAGGACCGCGCGATAGGCGGCGGACAACGCCCCGACGCCGCCCGCGGTGACCATCACGTTCTCGGGGAGCGCACCGAAGATCGAATTGTCCCTGGCCAACTTCTCGCAGATGGCGGCGCGCAGTTCCGGAATGCCGGCCGTCGGTGCGTAGCGTGTTGCTCCGGCGGCCGCGGCCTCGGCCGCAGCCCGCACCACGTGGGCGGGTGTGGCGAAGTCCGGCTCGCCGAACTCGAGGTGGACGGCATCGGCGATCGTCCATGCCTGCGCCGCGATGGCCCTGATGCCCGATCCGGGCAACGCAGCCACCTGAGCCGACAGCTCTCCGTGGCTCATGTGAGGCTCCGCATCATGCCGCCGTCACACGAGATCAGGCTCGCCGTCACGTATCCGGCCGATTCGGAGGCGAGAAAGCCGACCACAGAGGCGAACTCGTCCGGTCGGCCGTATCTGCCGGCGGGAATGGAGGCCACACTTCGACGTCGCACCTCGGCCGCATCGATACCCTCACGCTTCGCCGCCGCCTCGTCGAGCGACGCGACCCGAGGCGTGTCGATCCGTCCGGGTACAACACCATTCACGGTCACACCGTCGACCGCGACCGCGCGACCCACCGTCTTGAGCCAGGACGCGAGGGCCGACCGTCCCGAGTTCGAGTAGGCCAGTTCCGGCAACGGTTCTCGGACACCGGAGGAAAGCACGGCGATGATGCGACCGAATCCGCGATTGCGCATACCGGGAAGGAGCCTGGTGGCCAGGTCGATGGGCGTCACGGTCAGCAACTGCAGGGCGGAACGCCAGCTGTCGGCATCGGTCGCGTCCGGCGCGCACGGCTTCGGGCCGCCGGCGTTGAGCACCAGCACGTCGACCCCGCCCAGGAGTTCGTCCGCGGCAGCAGCCACGGTGGCCGCGGCGCCCTCGTCGGCAGCGTCGGCCGCCACCGTGTGCACCTCGACCCCGAATCGTGATCGAAGGTCCTGGGCGCGCTCGGCCAGGCGGGACTCGTCACGGGCCCAGAGCAGGAGGTTGTGCCCCGCCGCGGCGAGATTGTCGGCCGTCGCCGCGCCCAGCCCCGAGGTGGCGCCGCCGATCAGCGCACGTCTGGTCGTCATCGCGCGACGGTCTCTGAGTCGCGGGGACCGGCGTCGATGGAGACTGCAGCGGCGGGGCTGAAGGTGCAAAGCGTTGTCGCGTCGAGTGTCTCGATCGCCGGATCGAGTCCCACCCTGGAAAGGATGTCGTCGAGCTCCGCCGAGGTCACCGGGTCCAGGCCCGCGCTTCCGGCCCGGGTGCGGGCGGTGGTCAGGACGCCTCGCCGGCGCAGGACCTCCTTGCGGATACCCAAGCCGACAACGGGCTGGCCCTCGAACGCGATGTAGGGCAGAAAGCGGTCGAAGATCCTCGGCAGCACGTTCTCTGTCGTTGTCCTCGAAGGCGAGCCGGATTGCTCGCAGGATCTCGGGGAAGGCAAAACCGGTCATCGTGCCGGCGGCGCCGCGAAGCATCTCCGAGTAGGCGCTGACCCCACCGAGACCGCCGAATACCGTCAGATCCGGCCGAGCTGCGAGTAGCCGGGCGATCTTCGGTGGGGTCGGCGGATCCTCCAGCTTGACCACCGTGCTCCCGCACGCATCCAGAGCCGCAAGCAGAACGGAGACGGGCAGATTGACCCCGGTGGCAGTCGGCTCGTCCTGCACGATGACCGGTACTCCGGTGCCCGTCGTGGCGGTGCGGAAGAAGCCGGCGATGGAGTCGGTGTCCTTGGCCAGTGTCGGGGCCGCGATCATCACGGCTGCAGCTCCGGCCGATTCCGCTGCGCGCACCCGCTGGCGGGTCAACACAGCTGACGGCGACGAGCAACCGACTGCGAAAGCCATTCGCCCGGCAGCGGATTCGGCGACAGTGCGCAGAACGAGGTCCCGCTCGAGATCCGACAGAGCCGGCGCCTCGCCCATCACCCCCAGAATCGTGATGCCGTCGACCTGCCAGCCGACGGCCCGATCGACAAGCCGTCGCAGACTTGCCGTGTCGACATCGCCGGCATCGTCGAACGGCGTCGGCGCGATGTACCAGGTACCGGTGAGCATGCTGTCTCCCATCTGGTCAGCCCCTCTCATCAGTAGCCCAGCTCACGTTGGTAGCGGTTACGGAGCGGATGGCCCGAAAACCACCGTTGGATGTTGTCGGTGAACAGGTCGACGATCGTCCGGTTCTCCGTTGCGACCGTCGACGCCGAATGCGGCGAGATCAGCACGTTGTCCATGTCCCACAGCGGAGACTCCGCTGGGAGTGGTTCTGTGTGGAAGACGTCCAGTGCCGCACCAAGGATCGCCCGGGTACGCAGCGCCTCGATCAGGGCGTCCTCGTCGACCACCTGCCCGCGCGAGATGTTGATCAGGACCGCAGAGCCGGGAAGCAACGCCAGCTCGGCGGCCCCGACGAGCCCTTCGGTCTCGGGAGTCAGCGGACAGCAGAGGACCAGCACATCGGTCTCAGGCAGCACCGCTGACAGCTGGAAAGTATCGGTTCGCCGCACTCCGGCCGGCAGGTCGTATTCCCGGCCGGGCCGGCCCACCGCGATCACTTTGGTTCCCAGAGCGTGGAACGCCGCGACGGTCTGTCGCCCCATTCCGCCAAGGCCCACGACGGTGACGGTACGACCGGCCAACTGCGCGGTGGTGTACCTCTCCCAGAGGTGCGCGCGTTGCCGGCGGGCCAGCTCGGGAATCCCCTTGATGAAGTGAAGGGCGCCGGTGACCGCGAACTCGGCGAGCGGTACGGCATGCACGCCGCCGGCCGTCGTCACCACCAGATCCGTGTCCTGCAGGCCGGTCCGCTTCATGAATGATCGACACGTTGCAGCGTCCCAAGCGCGGCGCGCAGATCCGTGCGCCATACGTTGCGGCCGTCAACGATACCCAGGGAGAGCCATGGTGGCCGGGACCGCCGCGACGACCGCGTCCAGTTCCGTTATGCCGCGAACAAGATCGACGTGCAGCCCGGCGACTGGCAGGCGGGCGGCCACAGCAAGATTGCCACCGAGGGGGCCGAAGTAGCTTGTCAGCAGAATATCCGGTTTGGATTGCGCGGCGAACGTGCCGTACACCAGACCAAGCGCGACCTTCGCTTTCTCGGTCAGATCGAGCCCCAGCACGGGTTCATCCATCTGGACCCAGCTTGCCCCACTCTCGGCCAGTTCGTTCATAACCTGATTATAAATCGGCAACACGGCATGCAGCAGATCGAGCGGATCGGAGCCGTCTGTCATCTTCGCCAGCATGAGGAAGCTGACAGGTCCGAGCAGGGTAGGGCGGGTGCGGACGGGCATCGCCATTGCCTCGCGGAACTGAGCGAGCAGCCGGTTCGCTGAGAGTGCAAAGCGCTGCCCGGCCGACAGGCGCGGCACCAGATAGTGATAATTGGTGTCAAACCACTTTGTCATTTCCATCGCGGGCAGGCCCGGTGCGATGCCGGCCACTCGCTCGGCGGCAGTGTCGCGGGAACCCCGTCGGCGAAATAAGTGGCCAGCGACACGGGTCCTCCAGACCAGCCGTAGCCCGGCGGGATAGCGCCCAGCATGCAGGCGGTGTCCAGCACATGGTCATAGAGCGAGAAGTCGCCGCAGGGCACGTGGCTGATGCCGAGGCCCACCTGAAGCTGCCAATGCCCAATGCGGAGAGCCGTCGCGACCGCTTCCAGTCCGGGCTCGTCCAGTGCGCCGGACCAATACTGTTCCAGTGCGGTTTTCAGTTCGCGCCGGCGGCCGATACGCGGAAAGCCGAGATTGCCCGCGACCGTCATGGGAGCCTCGCGCCGGCCGAGATGAAGCGGGCGGAGTTGAGAATGACGCACACAATGGCGCAGCATCAAACGCGCATGATGGTGCGCGACGGCGGGATTGATGGGCATAGTTATCTCCAGCCGCCAGTGCACCCCGCCCGGCAGCGTTGGTTTGCGCGACGACGGCAGGTCTCCTGGCTCACAACTCTGCGTCGTTGGCCCTGTCTCCCGAACCCTGAGCGGTTCAGTGACCCGCCCCCGAGAGGGCGGACAGGCTGAACTCGCGTCTGACAGTTGCGGGGGCAGCCGCCGACTTATCCCCGGGACCATTGGTCCAGCCGGGAACTCCAGGCATTCCCTTTTGACCCGCTCGGCGGCGCCGTCGACACGTCAGCGTGGCCTGTCGGTCGGATTGGCAAGGTCTATATCGAGATCGAGCGCCGGACGGCGCCGGTGGGGGCTATCGCATGGATGTCGCTCGGACGGGGCTTCAGACGGCCTCCTTCAGCTCCTTTGCCACGCGGAACGCGACCTTCTTGCTGGCCTTGATCTTGATCGCCTCGCCGGTGGCGGGATTGCGCCCCATGCGGGCGGCCCGCTTCCTGACCTGAAGCATGCCCAGGCCGTTGAGCCTGATCTTGTCACCCTTCTTCAGGTGCTTGGTGACCAGCCCCACCATGTCGGCGAGCACCGCATCGGCTTGCTTCTTCGCCAACTCGTGGTTCTCGGCGAGCTGTGCCGCAAGGTGCTTGAGGGTGACGGTGGCCTGCGGCGCGGCCGCCTTGGCCGGCGCTGCTGCCTTCGGGGACTTTGCCGCGGACTTGGCTGCCGCGGGTGCCTTTTTGAGTGCCATGGCTGGCACGAACTCGCTGTTGCAGTTGGGTTGCACAATGACGGAATCATGGTTTTCGCCGCAGGACAAGCATTTCTTGCGATTCTCTGGCCGATGCAGGGGACTTTCCAACGCCGCCGCCTGTGGCATGGTGGTTCGGCGCATCGGTTCTACAGTGACCCAGGCAAGCACGGAGAGGCAGTACGATGTACGACGTCCACTACTGGCCGACGCCGAACGGCAAGAAGGTGACGATCCTGCTGGAGGAACTGGGGCGCCAGTACAACGATCGTGCCGTGTCAACATCGGCCGCGGCGACCAGTTCACCGCGGACTTCCTGAAGATGAACCCCAACCACCGCATGCCGGTGCTGGTCGATCATGCCCCGGCCGACGGCGGCGCGCCGATCAGCGTCTTCGAATCCGGCGCCATCATGCTGTACATCGCCGAGAAGGTCGGCCGGTTCTTGCCGCAGGATCTGCGCGGCCAAGCACGAGGTCACGCAGTGGCTGATCTGGCAGATGGCGAACCAGGGGCCGAAGCTCGGCGAGTGCGGCCATTTCCGCCGGCTGGGGGACAGCCAAGGGCGACCAGTCCTACGCCGTGCGCCGCTTCACCGACGAGGCGAACCGGCTGTACGGCGTGCTCAACAACCGGCTCTACGATCGGCGCTACCTGGCCGGCGACGACTACACGCATCGCCGACATGATCTCCTACCCGTGGACGGTGAACTGGCAGGCGCAGGGCCAGGACATCGAGGAGTTCACGTATTTCAAGCGCTGGCTGGAGGAGCTCGGCGCGCGGCCGGCGGTGCAGCGCGGCATGGCGGTGGGCGCCGATCCTGTCGGAGGACCAGTCGAAGCTGCCGCAGGAGGAACGCGATAGGCGGGCGACGCTGCTCTACAACCAGCGGGCGCGGCCGGCGCCGGCGTAACCCCCACCTCACCCTGCCCTCTCCGCCCCTAGGCGGAGAGGGTCCCCTGGCCAGGATCATCTACATCATGGCGGACATCGAATGCTTCTTCGACTGCTTGAGCCCGTGGACCTATTTTGCCTTCCACAATCTGCTGCTCATGG
>CAVOIW010000002.1:0-57500 GCA_963695865.1 uncultured Actinomycetota bacterium
AGCACCGAGGTCGTAGGCCGCCCGGATGATCGCCTCCAACGGGGCCATCAGCGCGGCGCCGATCCCGAGACCACGGAGGTCGGCTCGCACGCCGACGCCCTCCACGTATCCGGCCCGCAGCGGCCGGCCCTGGTAGCCGATGCGCCGCTGGATCACGGCAGCGTGGCCCACGACCTCGCCGCCCGATCACTGCGATGGCGTGCATGCCACCGAGGCTGTGTTCCCAGTCGTGCTCGGTCATGTCGTCGAATACGTCGAACAGCAGCGCCCTGGCCGCCGCCAGGGTGACCCGGTCCAGATCGGCGGTGTGGGCGACGCGGATCTCCGGCACGACCGGCCGATCAGGTGTCATCGGCCCAGTTTCACACCGGGTGCGACGAGCCGCAGGCCGGGAGCGGCCGCCGATTCAGCCGTAACGCCGACCAACAAGTCGCAGCGCTCGCCGGACGCCGTCGTCGGTATCCGGCGGCAGGTCGTCGAGAGGGAAGAAGCGCAGGTCGAGGGATTCGTCCGACACCACCGGCTGCGCACCCGGCGGCGCGATGGCCAGGAACTGGACGTCGAAGTGTCTGGTCGGGATGCCCAGCGAGCAGGTGATCGGGTGCACGTCCAGGTGAACGGGGTCGGGCAGTACCCGCAGGTCGGCGATGCCGGACTCCTCGACGGCCTCGCGCAGGGCCGCCCCGGCCATGGACGCGTCACCTGGCTCGCAGTGGCCGCCGAGTTGGAGCCAGCGCCCTACCCGGGGATGAAGGGTCAGCAGCACCGAGCGTCGGTCGGCCGACAGCAGGAGCGCACTCGCCGTGAGATGACCGGCGGCGCAGGATCTCTGGGTGGCGTCGGGGCGCGCGGCGAGGAATCCGAGAAACGCCTCCCGCAGGGCGGACTGCGCGGCATCAGGCGGAGACCAGGAGCTGAGCAATGCAAAAGCCTCGGCCTGCAGCTCCGCCTGCGGCCAGTCCTGAGTAGCCAGCCCGGCGTCCGTCATCGGATGAGGAACGCGTCGTCCGTCGCCGCCGGTGGGCGGGGCGTCAGCGGTTCCATCGGGTGACCGATGGCGATCGCCCCCAGCGGTTCCCAGTCGTCGGGCAGGGACAGGACGGACCTGACGACGACCGGGGCGAAGATGGTGGACGAGATCCAGGCACGTGCCGAGTCCTTCGGCGGCGAGGGCGACCAGCAACGCCTGCACGGCGGCGCCGCCGGCCACCGTGAACATGGTGCGCTCGGCCTGTCGCCGCCGGTCGTCCGGATAGTCGTGCCGCCCGTCGCCGGTGACGAACGGGATGACGATCTCGGTGGCGTCGTGCAGGATCTGGCCGCGCCCAGTCCGGCGGGCGATGCGCTCATCGCCCCAGCCGTCGGCGGCCAGATCGGCTTCCCATTCGGCCAGCATCGATTGCAGCAGCGCCTCGCGATGCTCGCTGACCAGCACGAATCGCACCGGTTTGGTGTGGTGCGGGGCCGGCGCGGTGAGCGCGATCCCGACGCAGCGCCGCAGCACGTCACGCTCGACCGGTTCGCCGCTGAAGCTCCGTACGGTGCGCCGCAGCAGCACCGCCTCGCGGCGGCCCTGGGCGATGGCCAGGTCGGTGCCCAGTCGGAACAGGTCCTCGTCGTAGGGCCTGATGAGCGCCTGGGCACCCAGGTCGGCGCCGGACTCCGGGGCCAGCAGACCGCGGATGACGGCGACGGGCACCCCGGCCAGCTTGCCCTTCACGAGGTCGGCGGCGGCGGCGATCTCGTCGCCGAGACCGACCTGGGTCACCACCAGTTCGTTGCCGAAGGCATCCACGCCGCCACGATGGTCGTCGAGCACCCGCACGCCCGCCGCGCCGATGGCCACGTCGGTGACGCCGTTGCGCCACGCCCTGCCCTGGGTGTCGGTGATCACCACGCCGACCGTGATGGACCGCCGCGCGAAGGCCGCCACGATGCCGGCGGCCGAGGCGTCGGGATCTTCGGGCAGCAAAGCGATCTCGTCCAGCCGCACGTTGGAGGCGTCGATGCCGGCCGCTGCTGCGACGATGCCGAGCTTGTTCTCGACGATCTTCGTCCGGCCGACCTGCGCCACCAACCGGACCGTCTCGGTGTCGACCAACTCGCGCCGGAAGTCCTCCCGCGCCGCCGCCTCGGTCGGTGAGGCGATCAGCCTGCCCTCTGTTTTCGAGACGATCTTCGACGTGACGACCAGCACGTCGCCGTCGGCGATCCAGGGCGCGGCGGCGGCGATCGCGCCGGCCAGATCGTCACCCGGCCGGAAGTCCGGCAGTCCGGTCACCGGCAGTACCTGCAGGCCGCCCGGCGCAGCGGGCAGGCCATCCGGAACCGCAGGGCCCGTCATCCGGCGGACCCTAGCATCAGCCAACCGCGAGCCGGCGAACGTCCAGGCCGGCCAGATCCAGGCACGCCGAGACCATCGCCGCGGTGGTCGCCGGGTCCGTCATGAGCAGCGGTGCCTCGGCGACGCGCACACCCGGGATGCTCACGTTCTCGCCCTCGGCGACGAGGAACGCGTCGAGCAGGCCGCCCGCCGACCGCGCGCCGTAGTGCCGGCCGACGCCCTGCGCGCTGACCTCGACGCCGATGGCGGTGAGGCAGGCGTCGGCGTGACCGCGCAGCGGCTTCCCGGCGATCAACGGCGAGACACCCGACGACCGGTGCCTCCGCATCGAAAAGCGCCTGCCGGATGCCCGGGATGTCCAGGATCGGGCCGATCGAGACGACGGGGTTCGACGGGGCGATCAGCACCAGGTCCGCGGCGGCGATGGCCTCCAGTACCCCGTCGGCCGGACGGGCCTCCGCCGCCCCGACGAACAGGAACGACTTGGCCGGGATGGCTGCCCGGTAGCGGGTCCACCACTCCTGGAAGTGCAGGGCGACGTCATCCGGATCCGGATCGCTCGCCGTGGGATCGCTCACCACCACGTGGGTTTCCACCCGTTGGTCCGACATCGGCAGCAGCGTCACCCCCGGCTCCCACTTCGCCGCAAGTGCCGCGGTGACGGCCGACAGCGGATAGCCGGCGTCCAGCATCCTGGTGCGGACCAGATGGGTCGCGATGTCCTTGTCGCCCAGGGAGAACCACGGCGCCTCGGCGCCGTAGGAGGCCAACTCGGCTGCGGCCGTCCAGGTTTCGTCCTTCCGACCCCAGCCGCGTTCGGTATCGGCCACGCCGGAAAGGGTGTACATGCACGAATCGAGGTCCGGACAGACCTGCAGCCCGTGCAGTCTGATGTCGTCGCCGGTGTTGACCACAGCGGTGACCTGGTGATCGGCCGAGCCGGCCCCGGTCGGGTCCCAGCCCAGAAAGGCCTTGACCCCCAACAGGAATTTCGCTCCGCCGACACCGCCGGTGAGCACGCTGATCTTCACGTCAGCGATCCTGCCACGCCGGCGGGACCGCGCCGCACAGCGCAGACCACGACCGTCAGGCCCAGAACCGGAACGCGTTCTGGCCCTTGACTGCGGCGTAGGTGGTGAAGGCGTTTCCGAACAGGTCCATCAGTCGGTAGGCCGGTGAGAGGAGGTAGCCGTAGACCCGCGGAAAGCTGAACAGAATGACGAAGAAGACCAGGGCGCCCAACCGCGGATCGGCGCGATGGATCGCTGGAATGCCGGGGACAGGTAGGGCGCGATGATGCCGAACCCGTCGAAACCGGGCACCGGCAGGATGTTGAGGATGGCCGTCAGGAACTGCAGCAGGGCCAGGAACGCCACGGCCTGGTAGAGCCCGTTGGGATGGAAGAAGCCGTCGACGAATTCGACGGGCATGGCTTTGGCCACGGACACCAGCACGATCCCGAGAATGAGGTTCGTCAGCGGGCCGGCAACGGAGACCAGACTCGACCAGATCCGGGTCCGTAACCGGTGGCTCTCGATCAGCACCGAGCCGCCGGGCAGCGGGATACCGCCGATCGCCAGGACGACCACCGGGATGACGATGCTGTAGGCGGCGTTCACGTAGTGGAACGGATTCAGGGTCAGGTAGCCCCTGGCGCGCACCGAGGTGTCCCCACCGGCCAGCGCCGTCGCGGCGTGGGCGAACTCGTGCAGGCACAGGGTGATGACCCAGCCGGCCATCACGACGACGAAGATCCAAACCCCGAGGTCACTGACCGCTGCGGCGTACCCGGCGGCCACCACGATGGCGATGAGCCCGGGAAACACCCATCTGCCTGCCGCCTGCTTACTCAGTGGTCCAGTCATGCCTCCAGTGTGCGGTAGATAAAAATTCCCGATAGCACGTACGGCGCTTGACTCGGTGCGGGACACACCTGTGTAATCACATCAGTGTGATTACGCTTAAGGTTGCATCGCTTGGGCTCCCAAGCCCACATCTCCACCCGGCACCGGTTCCGGTGCCGAAATCGTAGGAAAGGACTCGACCCGTGTCGAACCTGGGGGATCTCTCCGTGGTGCAGGACCTGTACATCGGAACCGGGACGGGGTCGGAGTCGCTCCTCGGGGACGAGACCGCCTGGAACGAGCGTGCGCTGTGCGCGCAGACGGACCCGGAGGCGTTCTTTCCCGAGAAGGGCGGTTCGACCAGGGAGGCGAAGAAGATCTGCACCGGTTGCGAGGTGCGGTCCGAATGCCTGTCCTACGCGTTGGCCAACGACGAGCGGTTCGGTATCTGGGGCGGCCTGAGCGAACGCGAGCGCCGCAGGCTCAAGCGCAGCGCCAGTTGACGGCGACAGTCCGGTAGTCGGCTAGCGGTTGCTCGATCAGCCCGACGGTCGGGCACCACCCTCGCCCAGCACGGCCGTCAGCTGTTCGCCGAGAACCTCGGCCACCAGCTCACCGAGATCACCTGAGTCCGCGGCCCGCACTTCGAGCGGTCGCCGGTAGACGACCACCCGCGCCTTCGTCGTCCGGCCCCTGGAATCCACTCCGGGCGGCGAGAATCGGGTCAACGGAACCCCCCCGTCCAGCACGACGTCGGACGACGGCACCACACCGCCCGGCGGCAGCGAAGGAACTTCGTCGACGGCGAACTCGATCGAACCGAGTTCGGTCGGCCAGCGCTCCTCCAGATCAGCCACTGCCTCCAGCACCGCATGGTCGAACTGCTGAGCCCTGGTTCGGGCCGCAGGCAATTGCGCCGGAAGCAGCGGCGTCCGCAGACCGCGCCCGCGACGATCGCGAACCTCTCTACGGCGGCCGGCCGCGGCCGGAGAAGGCGTCGCTTTCAACACCTTCGGAAGTTGGCCGCCTGCTCGCGCGCCGGCTCGATTGCTGTATTCGGTCATGACGGAGTCAGTCTAGAAGTTCGACGGCGCGCCGCCGCATCGCCGCGCTCCACGGACGTTACTGTCCGCGGGTGGTCAGATCGCGACGTTGCTCACGGACCGGGTGCACCGACCCGGCCGTTGCCACCCTGACCTATGCCTACGCCGAGTCCACGGCCGTCGTCGGGCCGCTGGCCACCGCGGCGGAGCCGCACTCCTACGATCTGTGTGCGGGTCACGCCGTGCACCTGACGGCTCCGAGGGGCTGGGAGGTCGTTCGACCGGACACCGATTTCGACGACGACGCCCGAAGTTCGGATGATCTCGAGGCGCTGGCCGACGCGGTCAGGGAGGCCGGTCGGGTCGAACGGGCCTACGAGAGCGCTCCCGTCACCACCGGACGCCGCGGTCATCTCCGGGTGCTGCGCTTCCCCCAGGAGTGAGTCGGCTTCCACGCGATGTCAGGTCCGTACGGAACGCCGTGACCTGCTGACCGCACCTAATGTGCCGGCCCGCGCCTACTGTGGGGGTCTACGGCAACACACCTTCGACAAGAAACGTTCAACAACACACCGGGTCGGCAACATGTGGGTAGCAGCGACCCCACAGTGGCGACCCTAAGAGACGACCCGCGCAGATCGGGCCGGGCTCAGCTGGCGCCACAGCCAGGCTGATCAGCCGGAAAACCTGACTGCCGCGCGAAAGTGAGAGGAACCGCCAGCACATGCCCGTTCAACTGGATCCCGTTCTGCTCGAGGTGCTTGCGTGCCCGGCCGAGCATCACGCTCCGCTGCGGCTCGGCAGCGCTGACGACCCGGACGCGCAAGCGCTGACGTGCACGGAATGCGGCCGCGTCTTCCCGGTCCGGGACGGAATCCCGGTATTGCTGCTGGACGAGGCCACCGGCGGTCCCGGTGGCGATCTGGCGGGCTCGACCCCATGACGGGCCGCGCGGGACTCGCCATCCTTCGCGAGCCGGAGCTCGCTGCTGCCGACCGGGCCGGGATGCTGCCCGCAGCCGCGGCGGCCGGCGCCCAGGTGCGCTCCGTGCTCGCCGCAGGCCGGGAACTCCCGCGGCTCGATCGTCCCAGGGCCATGGTCGTGGTCGGCGACAGTGCCCAGGTGGATGTCGGCTTCCTGACGGCGCTGATCGGGCGCGGCGCGCCCGCCCCGATCCTTGCTCTTCCCACCGTGCCGTCGTGGGTTGGTCCGCTTGACCTGGTCGTGGTACTCGCCGCCCGGGCCGACGACGAGCGGGCTGCTCAGGCAGCCGCCATCGCCCGTCGGCGCGGCGCCGTCACGGTGGTCAGGGGGCCCGAGCACGGACCGGTGGCCGACGCTGCGGGACCGTCGCTGGTCATCCCCGCGGTCGCCGTGCCGGAGGCACTCGCGTCGTCGGCGCGGTGGGCACTGCTGACCGTGATCGCCGCCGGATCGGGGCTCGGTCCCCGGGTCGAGCTGTCCCGGACGGCTGACCTGCTCGATGCCACCGCTCTGGCCTGCCATCCGGGCGCGGAGACCTTTCTCAATCCGGGCGTGAACATCGCCGAATACCTCGGCGACGGAACGCCGCTGCTGATCGGCAGTGACCTGCTGGCCGACTCCCTCGCCGGCACACGGTGCCCGGGTACTGGCCGACGTGGCCGGCGTGGCCGCCGCTGTGGTGACCGCGGCGACCGCCGCCTCGTCTCCGACGGTGTTGCGTCGGGCGGGCGCCCCCAAGGACCTGTTCGCGGACCCGTTCGACGACGATGACGAGCCTGCCCAGCGGGTCAAACCGCTGCTGGTCTCGACCACCCCGGAGAGCCGGCACACGCACGCCGACCCCGAGCAGGGCGCCGCCGACCGGATGATGCTGGCCGGGCTGCTGCGTTCGTTCACCGGCGCGATGGCCCTGGACGGCTCGCCCGATTCACTGCCGGTCATCGCCGGCCTGCCCGATCCCGGCGCCGTGCCGGACGGTGGCCCCTTCCCGCTGAGCGGCGAGGTGGCACCGACGGGGCAGTCGGCCGACGCCTTCGACGCCGCCCTCGCGGCCTGTCTGCGGCTGGATTTCGCCGCGGTCTACCTCGGCATGGCCACCGGCCAATTGGTTCCGCTCGACTTCCCGGACGGCCTTGGCCGCGCCGGCGGATCGCGCTGGGCGGTGCGGCCGGCCACCGTGGGCGGCGCGCGTATGCGAGATCAGGACACCGACCCATGGAACTGATGGAAAATCGGATTCGCCCGTACGGCTGGGGTTCCCGAACGGCGATCGCCGAGCTCACCGGCTCGCCCAGCCCGGCCCAGCATCCGCAGGCCGAGCTGTGGATGGGGGCCCACCCGGGGGACTCTTCGGTGCTGCTGGAAGCGGCCGGCGAGCGGTCCCTGCTCGAGGCCATCACCGACAAGCCGGTGTTGATGCTGGGCGAGCGGGTGGAGGCACGGTTCGGTCCGCGACTTCCGTTCCTGTTCAAGGTGCTGGCCGCCGCCGAACCCTTGTCGCTGCAGGCACATCCGTCGGCCGCTCAGGCCGCTCTTGGCTTCGCCAGGGAAGAGGCCGAGGGCGTGCCGATGGGTGCGACCGCCCGCAATTACAAGGACGCCAGCCACAAACCCGAAATGGTGTGTGCGCTGACCGAGTTCCACGCCTTGTGCGGCTTTCGGGAACCGGTCCAGACGGTGGAACTGCTCGCCAATCTCGGCGTTCCGCAGCTGGATCACTACCTGAACCTGCTGTCCGGTCAGCCGGATCGGGACGGCGTGCGGGCCCTGTTCTCGTCGATTCTGACCATCCCGTCATCGATGCTCGAGCCGCTGCTCGGTGCGGTGCTGAACGGCTGTGTCCGACTGGTCCGCGAGGGTTCGGTGTTCTCCGCCGAGTACCGGACGGCGCTGGAACTCGGCGAGCGCTATCCGGGCGATCCTGGCGTGCTCGCCTCCCTGCTGCTCAACCGGGTCACGCTGCAACCGGGACAGGCCCTCTACCTGGCGGCCGGCAATCTGCACGCCTACCTGGCGGGCGTCGGCGTGGAGGTGATGGCCAATTCGGACAACGTGCTGCGGGGCGGACTGACCCCGAAGCACGTGGACGTGCCCGAGTTGATGCGGGTGCTGGACTTCAGCGCGGGCGCCGTCGAGGTGCTGCAGGGCGACGAGATCAGGCCGGGTGAGGTGGTCTACCGGACCCCGGCCCCCGAATTCCGACTCTCGCGCCTGACACTGTCGTCCGAGCCACTGGATCTGGACCACGACGGTCCGCAGGTGGTCCTGGTGGTCGAGGGCTCGGCGACGGTGACGGACGGCGACGGCCGGACCGTCGAGGTGGCCCGCGGTCATTCGGTGTGGGTGGCGGCCGCTGACGTCGGCGTCAGGATCACCGGGTCGGGTCTGGCCTTCCGCGCGACCGACGGCCTCACCGCATCCTGACGCCGTAGCCCACGGCCGCAGCCCACCGCGCGGATCAACTACGCTTGCGCGGCTCAAGTCTGCCTCGATGTGGCTGCTGGGACGCCTGTATCCGACTTCATCCGCGCAGCATTGGCGCGCGCCGAAAGGACATTGATGTTCGACTCCCTGCTGGTGGCCAACCGCGGCGAGATCGCCCGGCGGGTGATTCGGACGGCCAGGAGGATGGGGCTGCGGACGATCGCGGTCTATTCGGAGGTGGACGCCGAGATGCCGTTCGTGTTGGAGGCCGACGAGGCGGTCCTGATCGGGCCGGCCAACCCGGCCGAGTCGTACCGGAACGCCGCGGCCGTGTTGGCCGCCGCCCGTTCGACGGGCGCAGCCGCGGTACATCCCGGCTACGGGTTCCTCTCGGAGAACACCGACTTCGCCCGTGACGTCGTCGAGGCCGGTTTGATCTGGGTCGGACCCAGCCCGGCGGCGATCACCGCGATGGGGGACAAGATCGCGGCCCGCAACCTGATGGCGGCGGCCGGGGTGCCGGTTGCGCCCGGCACCGAGGACCCGGTCGTCACGGCGGAGGCCGCGAGCGCGGCGGCCGCGCAGATCGGGTACCCGGTGATGATCAAGGCGTCGGCCGGCGGTGGTGGCATGGGCATGGCGGTGGTGTCCGATGCGGCCGACATGGCCGCCGAGTACGAAAAGGTGACCGCTTTCGCCGGTCGGCTGTTCGGTGACTCCTCGGTCTTCGTCGAGCGCTACTTCCCCAGGGTGCGGCACGTCGAGGTTCAGATATTGGGTTTGGCGGACGGTCGGGTGCTGGCTCTGGGCGAGCGGGACTGCTCGGTCCAGCGCCGGAACCAGAAGGTCGCCGAGGAGACCCCGTCGCCGGCGCTCGACGACGAGCTTCGCGCCGCGATGCTGTCCGCCGCCCGGCAGGCCGGCGAGGCCGTCGCCTACCAGGGCGCGGGCACGGTCGAATTTCTGCTGGCGCCCGCGGTCGGAGACGGACGGCCAGAGTTCTTCTTCCTGGAGATGAACACCAGGCTCCAGGTCGAGCACCCGATCACCGAGGCCGTTCTGGGCATCGACCTGGTCGAGGCCCAGCTCCGCGTCGCCGCCGGAGAGGCTCCGGGCTTCGACCCCGACTCGCTGTCCGTCAGTGGGCATGCCATCGAACTCCGGATCAACGCCGAGGACTCCAAGCGCTTCCTGCCCGGCCCCGGGGCGATCACGGAGTGGGTCGAGCCGTCCGGTCCCGGAATCCGGGTCGATGCCGGGTACGCGTCGGGCACCACGGTGACCCCGTCCTACGATTCGCTGATGGCCAAACTCGTCGTGCATGCGAGCGACCGGGAGTCGGCGCTGGCGCTGGCGCGAGAGGCTGTGGCCGGTTTCACCGTGGTCGGCCCCAAGTCGAATTTGGCCTTCCATGCCGAGCTGCTCGACAACCCGGAGTTCGTTTCCGGTGACTACGACACCGCTCTGGTCGCGAGGATGCGGGCACCGCGCAAATGACGCCCGCCGGCTGCTGGGGGTGCCGTTTGCCGGACCGTCCACCGGCTGGGTAGGTTCACCAACGTCCGTATCGGTCAGTCCGTACAGGTCAGAACTACTGAACACCCGTTGTGCACCGAGGTGTCCGCGGTCGGGCGGCGGCGTCGTTCCAGCTCCGTTCGAGAAGTTGTTGTCGTGTCCGATGAGAAGTGATCCACACACCAGAAGTGAGGCCGAAGTGGCACTGCCCCAGTTGACCCCCGAGCAGCGATCAGCGGCGTTGGAGAAAGCGGCCGCCGCCCGCAAGGTGCGCGCGGAGCTGAAAGAACGCCTGAAGCGAGGTGGGACCACGCTGAAGCAGGTTTTGATCGATGCGGAGACGGATGAAGCGCTGGCCAAACTCAAGGTCTCCGCTCTGCTCGAGGCGTTGCCCGGCGTCGGCAAGGTCCGCGCGGCTGCACTGATGGAGCAGTTCGAGATCGCGTCGAGTCGCCGCGTTCGCGGTCTGGGTGAGCGGCAGCGTCAGGCGCTGCTGGCCGAATTCGGCTCCTGAGCATGTCCCCGATCGGTGACGCACCCATGACGGGCGCGCCATCGATCGGGCGCCCCACATCGGGAGAACGCTCGATGGCCCAGGGCAGTGAAGGTCGATGACGGGCCGTGGCCGGCTGTTCGTGTTGTCCGGGCCGTCAGGGGTGGGCAAGAGCACGGTCCTGGCCAAGCTGCGCAGCGATATGCCGCAGCTCTGGTACTCGGTCTCGGCTACCACGCGGGCGCCCCGGCCGGGGGAAATCCACGGCGTCAACTATTTCTTCGTCACCCCCGACGAGTTCACCGGGCTGGTCGAAGACGGCCAGATGCTGGAGCACGCCTTCTTCGCGGGACACCACTACGGCACGCCGCGCGGTCCGGTGGAGGAGCGCCTGGCCGCCGGTGCGGACGTGCTGCTCGAGATCGACGTCCAGGGCGCCCGGCAGGTGCGGTCGGTGCCCGGGCTGGGCGCTGAAGCCGTGCTGGTCTTCCTGGCCCCACCCTCGTTCGACGAGCTGGCCCGCCGGCTGGTCGGCCGCGGCACCGAGGACGCCGCCACCACGGCCGCGCGGCTGGCCGCGGCCAGGGACGAACTGGCCGCCCAACCCGAGTTCGACCACACCCTGGTGAACACGAGCGTCGAGGACGCAACCGCGAGCTTGGTATCATTGCTGGCTGAGCCTTGTTCACCGGCACCAGCCGGCTGACCCGAGCCGCATCGTTCGTCAGAACCTATCTGCCGGCCGGCACCCTATTGCCGCCGGTTTGTTGCAAATCTAGAGGAGCCCCACTGTGAGCACTGCGTCCGGAACCCAGGCCGAAGCTGTCACTCCGGCACCAATGACCGCTTCGCAGATCACCGCTGCCGGCATCACCTACCCCCCGATCGACGAGCTGCTGACGCACACCAGCTCCAAGTACGGGCTGTCCATCTTCGCGGCGAAGCGGGCCCGCCAGATCAACGACTACTACGCCCAACTGGGCGAGGGACTGCTCGAGTACGTCGGGCCGCTGGTCGAGCCGCTGGCCAAGGAGAAGCCGCTGTCGATCGCGCTCCGGGAGATCAACGCCGGCCTGCTGGAGCACGCCGAAGGCGAGTGACCGACTCTTCGGATAGCGGGAACACTGACCTCCGCTCCGGTCGTCCCCCGCGGGTCGTCCTCGGGGTGACGGGCGGCATCGCCGCCTACAAATCCTGCGAGGTGCTGCGTCTGCTGCGCTCGGCCGGTGCGGATGTGACGGTCGTCCCGACCCCGTCCGCACTGAATTTCGTCGGCGCCGCCACCTTCGAAGCATTGTCCGGCCATCCGGTGGCCACCGACGTCTTCACCGACGTGCCGACCGTGGCCCACGTGGCCACCGGTCAGCACGCCGATCTGGTCGTGGTCGCGCCGGCGACCGCCGACCTGCTGGCCAGAGCGGCCGGCGGCCGGGCAGATGACCTGCTGACGGCAACCCTGCTGGTCACCAGGGCGCCGGTGCTGATGGCCCCGGCGATGCACACCGAGATGTGGACGCACCCGGCCACCACCCAGCAACGTCGAGGTCCTCCGCAGTCGCGGCGTCACGGTGCTCGATCCGGCCGTCGGCCGGTTGACCGGCGCCGACTCGGGGGTTGGCCGGTTACCCGAACCCGACCACATCGTCGACCTGGCCATGCTGCTGTTGCGCAGGGCCGATGCGCTGCCACGCGACCTCGTCGGGCGGCGCATCCTCGTCACGGCCGGCGGGACCAGGGAGCCACTGGACCCGGTCCGCTACCTGGGTAACAGATCTTCCGGCAAGCAGGGCTACGCCATTGCGCTCGCCGCCGCCGCGCGTGGCGCGGACGTGACCTTGGTCAGCGCGAATGTGACCCTGGTGGGACCGCCCGGCGTCACCGTCGTCCCGGTCACCGACGCCAGGGAACTCCAACTGGCGGTCTCGAAATTCAGCGCGGAGCAGGACGCGGTGGTGATGGCGGCCGCGGTGGCCGACTTCCGTCCGGAAACCCCTGTCGCGCACGAAGATCAAGAAGCAGTTCGACGGTGCCGCGCCTCCGGCTGGACCTGGTGCAGAACCCGGACATCCTCGCCGCCCTCTCCGCCGACCGCCCCCGGCCCGGCCAGGTGATCGTCGGATTCGCCGCGGAGACCGGTGACGAAGAAGGCTCGATCCTCGACCACGGCCGGGCGAAGCTCCGCCGAAAGGGCTGCGACCTGCTCGTCGTCAACGGCGTCGATGCGGGCCGTGGGTTCGAGGTCGACGAGAACTCGGCGGTCATCCTGGCCGCCGACGGCGCCGATCCGGTGGAGGTTCCGCTCGGGCCGGAAGACGGTCCTCGCCGCCGTGATCTGCGACGAGTTGGCCCGGCGGCTGCCCGCGGTGAATGCGGGTTGAGGGCCGCTTTCCTTGTATTCTCAAGCCCCGAGCCGCGCGACGCACCGAATTGTCGGGTTGTCTGGCGCCCCGAATGCTGTCGTCATACAGACCCAGCAACGCACCAACCCAGCCGCGGGCCACGCCCGCTCGATCCTCCTAGGAGTACTGCGCCGTGACTTCCCGCCTGTTCACGTCCGAGTCGGTCACCGAAGGCCACCCGGACAAGATCTGTGACGCCATCAGCGATTCGATCCTGGACGAGCTGCTCCGCCAGGACAGCACGAGCCGGGTCGCCGTCGAGACGATGGTCACCACCGGGCAGGTGCACGTCGCCGGCGAGGTGACGACGACGGCCTACGCCGACATTCCCAAGATCGTCCGCGACACCGTGCTGGCCATCGGCTACGACTCGTCCTCCAAGGGCTTCGACGGCGCGTCCTGCGGGGTCAACGTGGCCATCGGCGCGCAGTCGCCGGACATCGCCCAGGGCGTCGACACCGCTCGCGAATCGCGCGTCGAGGGCGCCGAGGACGAGATCGACCAGCAGGGCGCCGGCGATCAGGGCCTGATGTTCGGGTACGCCTGCTCCGACACGCCGGAACTGATGCCGCTGCCGATCGCGTTGGCGCATCGACTTTCCCGTCGGCTCGCGGCGGTCCGCAAGTCCGGCGCGGTGCCGTACCTGCGTCCCGACGGCAAGACCCAGGTCACCATCGAATACGTGGGCGACAAGGCCATCCGCCTCGACACCGTCGTGCTGTCCACCCAGCACGCCGAGGACATCGACCTGGAGAAACTGCTCGCCGTCGACATCGCCGAGCAGGTCGTCGCCCCTGAGGTGGCCCTGCTGGACATCGACGTCTCCGACTTCCGGCTGCTGGTCAACCCGACCGGCCGTTTCGTCATCGGCGGCCCGATGGGCGACGCCGGACTGACCGGCCGCAAGATCATCGTCGACACCTACGGCGGGATGGCCCGACACGGCGGCGGCGCCTTCTCCGGCAAGGACCCGTCGAAGGTCGACCGGAGTGCTGCCTACGCCATGCGCTGGGTGGCCAAGAACGCGGTCGCCGCCGGACTGGCCGAGCGGATGGAAGTCCAGATCGCCTACGCGATCGGTGTCGCTGCGCCGGTCGGGCTCTTCGTCGAGACCTTCGGCACCGAGCAGGTCGACCCGGACAAGATCGCCGACGCCATCAAGCAGGTCTTCGACCTCCGCCCGGCCGCGATCATCCGCGACCTCGACCTCAAGCGCCCGATCTACGCGCAGACCGCCGCCTACGGGCACTTCGGCCGCACGGACATCGAGCTCCCCTGGGAGAACCTGGACCGGGTCGACGCCCTCAAGTCCTACCTCGGCTTCTGACCCGCCGCCCCTTGCGGCGGGGATCAACTCTCCGGCGGGGATGAAGTTGTCCCTTCTGTCACTCCGTCCCCAAACGGGCAACGTTCATCCCCGCGGGCCGGGTGCGTGGCCGACTGAGAAGCGCTGACGGTCTCGTCTGATACCAAAGAGGACATGAATCCAGCCACCACCCGCACCCGACGGGCCACCGTCGGGGCGAAGGTGGTCGCATCGGACTTGCCCATCGCCAGGGTCGCGGTCGACGTGTCGCTGGCCCATCTGGATCGGACCTTCGACTACCAGGTCAGCGAGACGGACTCGGTGGCCGCTCAGCCTGGTAGCCGGGTCAGGGTGCGGTTCTCCGGGCGGCTGCTCGATGGCTATGTGCTGGAGCGGACAGCGGTCTCGGAGCACGAGGGCCGGCTGGGCTTTCTGGAGCGGGTGGTCTCGCCCGAGCCGGTTCTCACCCCGGAGATCGCGGTGCTGGCGAGGGCGGTCGCCGATCGCTACGCCGGGTCGATGGCCGACGTGCTGCGGCTGGCCGTTCCGCCCCGGCACGCCAGAGTCGAGAAGGCCCTGGCGGCACCCACGTCGGTGGACGGGCCGGATCCGGACGCGGTCGATCGCTCCGGATGGCAGCGCTACCGGGCCGGCGACGCGTTCCTGACGGCGGTGCAGGAAGGACGGCCGGTCCGCGCCGTCTGGCAGGCGCTTCCCGGCGAGGACTGGCCGACGCGATTGGCCGAAGCGGCAGCGGTCGCGCTCGCCGCGGGTCGTGGCGCCCTGCTGGTGGTGCCGGACGCGCGGGATCTGGACCGGCTCGATGCCGCGCTGCGGGCCCGGCTTCCGGCTGACACCTTCGTCACGCTGGCCGCCGACCTCGGTCCGGCCGAACGGTACCGGCGGTACCTGCGGCTCAGCCGTGGACAGGTGAAGATTGCCGCCGGCACCAGGGCAGCAGCCTTCGCGCCGGTGGCCGATCTGGCGCTGGTGGCCGTCTTCGACGACGGGGACGATCTGCTGGCCGAGCCGAGGGCGCCCTATCCACACACCCGCGAGGTCCTGATGCTGCGGTCGGCGGGACAGGGTTGCGCACTGCTGGTCGGCGGGTTCGTCCGCACCGCGGAGGCCGAACTACTGCTGACGTCGGGCTGGGCCAGGCCGATCACCGCCGATCGGGCCGCCGTCAGGGCCAGGTCACCGCGCATCGAGGCGGCCGGGGACGACTATGCGACGGGCGCCGATTCCGCCGCCGCCGGCGCGCGGCTTTCCCCGGCGGCCTTCGCGGCCGCCCGCGCGGCGCTGGCGGCCGACCGGCCGGTCCTGGTGCAGGTGCCCCGCCGCGGCTACCTGCCGACGTTGTCCTGCGCTCGCTGCCGCAGGCCGGCGCGATGTCGGCACTGCCACGGTCCGCTTGCGCTCGGCGGTGCGAACCGGCTACCCACGTGCCGCTGGTGCGGCATCGTCGAAGCCCATTTCAACTGTCCGGCTTGCGGTTCCGAACAATTGCAGGACGACGGTGGTCGGGGCCAGACGCACCGCAGAGGAGCTCGGCCGGGCTTTCCCGGGAATCCAGTTGATCACCTCGTCGGGCGACACCGTTCGCGCCGAGGTGCCCGACGAACCGGCCATCGTCGTCGCCACCCCGGGCGCCGAGCCGATCGGTCGGTACGGCGCCGCCCTGCTGCTGGACGGTTACGCGCTGCTGAGCCGGCCCGATCTCCGCGCGGCCGAGGAAACGCTGCGCCGCTGGATGGCTGCGGCCACACTGGTTCTGCCGGCCGCGTCCGGTGGCCGGGTGGTGGTGGGAGCGGACAGTTCGCTGCCCACGGTGCAGGCGCTGATCAGGTGGGATCCGGGCGGCCATGCCGCTGCCGAGTTGGCCGCCCGGACGGAACTCGGATTCCCGCCCGCGGTGGCCATGGCGTCGCTGCAGGGTCCGGAAACCGAGGTCGCGGCGGCCGCCCACAGCCTTGATCTGCCGCCGGGCGGGGAGATCCTTGGTCCCGTCCTGATCGAGGACCTGCCGGAACAGACCGGATCGAGGAGCAGGGGTGCCGCCCCCGCCGCGGGCACGGCCAGGGTGCTGCTCCGGGTGCCGCCTGCGGGACGCAAGCAACTGACCGCGGTGGTCAAAGCGCTGGCCGCCATCAGGTCGGCACGCAAGGACGAGGGAAATCTGCGTCTCCGCATCGATCCGGTCGAGCTGTTCTGAGCAGCACACCTCGTGGATGTGGGCAGGTTCGTCAGGCCGACCGACGTCCGTAGACTGCTACCGCCTCCCAACGGACGCAGCATGGCTCATCACCGACCGAGAGGCAGGCCCGACGTGCGCATCGTCTTCGCCGGGACGCCGGCCGCGGCTGTCCCGTCGTTGTCGGCCCTGCTGGACTCGACCCACGAGGTCGTCGCGGTCATCAGTCGTCCGGACGCGCCGGCCGGTAGGGGGCGGAAAAGCGAGCCGTCTCCGGTTGCGGCCCTGGCCAGGGAGGCCGGCATCGAGTTGCTGACCCCGGCCACGGCCAGCGCCCCGGAATTCGTCAGCGCACTGACGGAGCTGGCCCCGGACGCGGCGGCCGTGGTCGGCCTACGGCGCGATCCTGCGGCAGAACGTGCTGGACATCCCGGCCAACGGATGGGTCAATCTGCACTTCTCGCTGTTGCCGGCCTGGCGCGGCGCGGCGCCGGTGCAGGCGGCGATCAGAGCGGGCGACGACATCACCGGCGCCACCACCTTCCGGCTGGAGGCCGGCCTGGACACCGGGCCGGTATACGGGGTGGTCACCGAGAAGATCTTGCCCACCGACACGGCCGGCACGCTGCTGGGCCGGCTGGCCGTCTCCGGGTCGAAGCTACTGGTCGCGACCATGGACGGGATCGCAGACGGTTCGCTCGCGGCCGTCCCGCAGCCGGCCGACGGCGTCAGCCTGGCCGGCAAGATCACCGTGGCCGACGCGGAGATCGACTGGTCGCTGCCGGCGTCGGCGATCGATCGCCTGATCCGGTCGGTGACGCCGGTGCCGGGAGCCTGGACGTCGGCGCCGTCGGGCCGTCTCGGGCTGGGCCCCGTCACACTCACGGACGTCGAAGGGTTGGAACCGGGACAGATCGAGGCAGGCAAGAAGCAGGTGCTGGTCGGTACGGGCAGCACCGCCGTGCGCCTGGGCGACGTGCAGCCGACGGGCGGAAGGCGATGCCCGCGGCCGACTGGGCCAGGGGACAACGCCTGGAGCCCGGAGCCAGCCTGATGGCAGGCCGGCGGAATCAATCGAGGTACGGACAGAGAGTCGGGCCCGATGAGCGCGGCCGACCGCCCAGGCCGCGGTGGCGGACGTCCCAGTCAGGGTCCGCGCGGCGGTCGATCCGCTGATGCCCGGCGGGGCGGCGACGGTCCGCCACGCCGTCCGCAGACCAGGCGTCCTCCCGACATCGACCACGCCAGGCAGGCGGCGCTCGACCTGCTGGCTGCGGTGCGGTCCCGCGGTGCGTATGCCAACCTCACCCTCCCGGGACTGCTGAACGACCGCGGGCTCTCCGGGCGTGATGCGGCGCTGGCCACCGAGCTGGCGTACGGGACATGCCGGGCGCTCGGGCAGCTCGATGCCGTGATCGGGGCGTGCTGCGACCGTCCGCTCGCCGAGCTCGACGGTCCGGTGCTCGACGCCCTGCGGCTGGCGGCCTACCAGTTGCTGCACACCCGCATCCCGGACCACGCCGCCGTCTCGGTGACCGTCGACCTGATCAGGGCCGGTCCCCATCCCGGTGCCGCCGGTTTCGTCAACGCCGTGCTCCGCCGGATGTCCCGCAACGACCTGGCCGGCTGGATCGCCGAGATCGGGCCGGACCGGGACGCCGACCCGGTGGGCTACCTGGCGCTGTCGACCGCCCATCCGCGATGGATCGCCACCGCCATCCAGGACGCCCTCGGTGCCAGGGATGACGAGCAGGGGATGGCCGAGCTCGAGGCGGCGCTGGCCGCGAACGACATCGCTCCGCACGTACACCTGCTGGCCAAGCCCGGACGCATCTCCCAGGATGAGTTGATCATCGCCGCATCAGGCGAGCGCGCCAGGTACTCGCCGTTCGGGGTCTATCTGCCGACGGGGGATCCCGGCCGGATCCAGGCGATCATCGACGGCCGGGCAGCGGTGCAGGACGAAGGATCCCAACTGGTCGCGCTCGCGCTGGCCGGCGCCGAACTGGACGGTCCTGATCGGCGCTGGCTCGATTTGGCCGCGGGGCCCGGCGGCAAAGCCGCCCTGCTGGGGGCGTGGGCTGCGCAGACGGGGGCCAGGGTCGACGCGGTCGAGATCACCCCGCACCGTGCCGAACTCGTCCGCAAGGCCGTCTCCGATTTGCCGGTCGCCGTGCACACCGCGGACGGTCGAGATCCTGGTCTGCCCGAGGGCGCATTCGATCGGGTGCTGCTGGACGCGCCGTGCACCGGACTCGGTGCCCTGCGTCGCCGTCCGGAAGCGCGCTGGCGACGGCAGCAGAGCGACGTCGCGCCGCTGGTCCGATTGCAGCGCGAGCTGCTCGAGTCCGCCGCCCGGCTGGTCCGCCCCGGCGGATTGGTGGCGTACGTGACGTGCTCGCCGCACCTCTCGGAGACCGCAGGCGTCATCGCCCGCCGTCCGCCGGACCTCGAGCTCATCGATGCCCGTCCCGACCCTGCCGGGTGTTCCCGATCTGGGCGACGGGCCGACGGTCCAGTTGTGGCCGCATCGGCACGGCACGGACGGCATGTTCCTGGCCCTGATGCGCCGCCGAATCTGAAACTCGACCGACGCCGCGCCGAGCGCGACCGTATCCTCGCCGGTCCCGCTGAACACCCCGGTCACGGCTCGTTAGGCTGACCGGCGTGGCCCCACTCATCGCACCGAGCATTCTGTCCGCCGATTTCGCCCACCTGGCCGACGAGGCGGCGGCCGTTGCCGGCGCGGACTGGCTGCACGTCGACGTGATGGACAACCACTTCGTGCCGAACCTGACCCTGGGACTACCGGTGGTCAAGGCACTGCTCGAGTGCACCGACATCCCGTTGGACTGCCACCTGATGATCGAGATCCCGACCGTTGGGCCACCGCCTACGCGGAGGCGGGCGCCTACAACGTCACCGTGCACGCAGAGGCGGTGGCCGATCCGATCACGATGGCCGTGGATCTCAGGGCGGCCGGAGCGAAGGCCGGTCTCTCGCTCAAACCCGGGACCGAGCTCGACGACTGGGTCGACGTACTTCCCTACTACGACACGTTGCTGATCATGACGGTGGAGCCGGGGTTCGGCGGCCAGCCGTTCATGTCGGAGATGCTCGACAAAGTGCGCCGCGCCCGCCGCATGGTGCGAGACCGGGCACCTCAAGGTCATCGTCGAGGTGGACGGCGGGATCAACCTCGAGACGATCGAACAGGCCGCAGAAGCGGGAGCCGACTGCTTCGTCGCCGGCGTCTCGGTCTACGGAACGTCCGATCCAGCTGCCGCGGTCGGCGCCCTCCGGGCACGAGCCGCCGCACATCCACCCACGACCGCGCAGGACTGAATGAACCGTCATAGGCGTTGACCCGAAGAGGCGATGCACTCCAGTGGGGGAGTATGGGGGCTGACACCGCCCTCAGGTCGTCGGAACCAGTACGCAGCAGAATGGATGGCACATGTTCACCGGGATCGTCGAAGAGCGCGGCGAGGTCGTCGCCCTCGATCTTGCGCCCGACGGTGCCGACGCCAGGGTGACCATCCGCGGTCCGCTCGTCACCGAGGACGTCCACCACGGAGATTCGATCGCTGTGTCCGGAGTCTGCCTGACCGTGGTCGCCTCGCAGGACGGCACCTTCACCGCTGACGTGATGGCGGAGACGCTGCTCCGGACCAGCGCGAAAGAGTGGGCGCCCGGCCGTCCGGTCAACCTCGAACGGTCGGTCACTCCGTCCACCCGGCTCGGCGGACACCTCGTCCAGGGTCACATCGACGGTGTCGGCACGGTCGTCGGCGCGGGTGCCGCACGAGGGTTACGACGAATTGAGCGTCTCGGTCGGCCACGATCTGGCCCGCTACATCGCCGGCAAGGGGGCGATCGCCGTCGACGGCATCTCGCTGACCGTCATCGAGGTGAACGACTCACCGCTGGGCGCCGTCTTCACCTTGGGGATCATCCCCGAGACCAGAGCCGCTACGACGATCGGTACGTCCGCCGTTGGTTCCACTGTGAACATCGAGGTGGACGTGATGGCCAAATACGTCGAGCGACTGTTGTCGCTCCGGCCCGAAAGCCACCACAGCCCCGGCGAACGCCCGAACAGCCCCGGAGAAAGCCCGAACAGCATGGAGCAGCGATGACCAGCACCGACAGGACGGTCCGGATGAAATCCGAAGCCGGGTTCGACACCATCGAATTCGCGATCGCCGAGATCGCCGCGGGCCACGCGGTTGTCGTCGTCGACGACGAGGACAGGGAGAACGAGGGCGACCTGATCTTCGCCGCCGAACTCGCCACCCCGGAGTTGGTGGCCTTCACGATCCGCCATTCCTCCGGTCTGCTGTGCATCCCACTGGCCGGCGAGGACTGCGATCGGCTCGGGCTACCGCCGATGTACCACGTCAACCAGGATCGCAAGGGCACCGCCTACACCGTGTCGGTGGATGCGAAAGATGGTGTCACCACTGGCATCTCGGCCACCGATCGGGCTCTGACGATGCGCGTGCTGGCAGATCCGGGGACAACGGCGCAGGACCTGACGCGCCCCGGCCACGTACTGCCGCTGCGGGCCCGCGAAGGCGGGGTGCTCGTTCGCCCCGGTCATACGGAGGCCTCCGTCGACCTCGCCGTGCTGGCCGGTCTGCGACCGGCCGCCGGGATCTGCGAGATCGTCAGTTCGACGACCGTCGGCGAGATGGCCCGGCTGCCGGAGCTGAAGACCTTCGCCGCCGAGCATGACCTGGCGCTGATCTCGATCGCCGACCTCGTCGCCTACCGGCGGGCGAGGGAGGTCCAGGTGACCAAGGTGGCCGATGCCAGACTGCCGCTGCCGCAAGGCCTTTTTCGGGCCGTCGGATACATGAGCAAGGTGACCGGCCGCGAGCTCATCGCCCTCGTCCACGGCGACATCGCCGATGGCGACGACGTTCTGGTTCGGGTCCACTCGGAGTGTCTGACCGGGGACGTGCTTGGTTCGCTGCGCTGCGACTGCGGTCCGCAACTGCATTCGGCCCTCGACGCCGTCGTCGCCGAAGGCAGGGGCGTCGTTCTCTACATCCGCGGTCACGAGGGCCGCGGCATCGGCCTGCTGGAGAAGCTCAGAGCCTACGAATTGCAGGACGAGGGCGCGGACACCGTCGACGCGAATCTCCTGCTCGGCCTCCCGTCGGATTCCCGCGAATACGGCACCGGCGCGCAGGTGCTCGCCGATCTCGGCATCAAATCCATGCGCCTGTTGACCAACAACCCGGCCAAACGCGCCGGCTTGGAGGGCTACGGCCTGCACATCCTGGGCCGGGTGCCGCTCCCGGTGTCGGTCAATCCCGAGAACGTGAGATACCTGACCACCAAGCGGGACCGGATGGGTCACGACATCGAGGAACTCGGCGAGTCCGACGGCGTGTCGTCCGACCAGTCGTTGCCGAAGCGGGCGCTGCCCGAACGCGCGCCGCGGACAGGGTCGTGAGCGGTCGGGGCCGGCCGGAAGCCATCGTGCCTGCAGCGCCGGGCCTGCGGGTAGGCATCGTTTCGACGACCTGGAACGCCGAGATCGTCGATCTGCTCTTGGAGCGCGCACTGGCCGTCTGCGAGGAGGCCGGCACGGCAAAGCCGACGGCGGTCCGCGTGCCCGGCGCCATCGAGATTCCTGTGGTGGCCCAGCAACTGGCTACCGACCACGATGCGGTGGTGGCGCTGGGACTGGTCGTCAGGGGCGGGACCCCGCATTTCGAATACGTCTGCGACTCGGTGACCGCCGGACTGACCAGGGTCGCCCTTGATTCCGGTGTTCCCGATCGGCAATGGCGTGCTGACGTGCGACACCATGGAGCAGGCCCGCGCCCGCAGCGGGGGGCCGGGCACATCCGAGGACAAGGGCGGGGAAGCGGCAATGGCCGCGTTGGAGACCGCGCTCGTCCTCAAGAAGTTGCGCAATCCCGGTGGCACCATGGGTTTCGGGCGTTGAGACGAATCGACAAGATGCGCGGAGGGTGTCGAGTGAGTGGGGAGAGGGTTTCAGGTGAGCACTGAGGGCAAGCCGACCGGCGAGCCGTTGCTCGTGGTCCGCCCCCGCCGGATCGCCATCTACGCGGCGATCTCGGCGTCGGCCGTCGTCATCGCGATGGTGGTGGTGGGCATTCTGCTGCACAACACCAACGACGGAGTCTCCTTCGAGACGTCCGACCAGATCGGCCTGATCGGTTTGGGCGTACTGATCGGGGTGGCCATCCTGATGATGGCGCGGCCGTCGTTGAAGGTCTTCTCCGAAGGCATGCTGGTCCGCAACATCCTCGGCGAGAATTTCTACCCATGGGCGTTGATCTACAGCGTCTCGTTCCCGCAGGGTGCTCAGTGGGCGCTGCTGCGGATGCCGGACGACGAGACCCATCCCGTGATGGCCATCCAGCTGCTCGACCGGGGACGAGCGGTCGACTCGCTGGCGAAAGTGCGGCAGCTCCACGAGAAGTACGCGCCCCCGCCGCCGAAATCGACGGTCCCGGACGAGCAGGCCATGCGGCGGCTGGAAGAGCAGGAGAACGATCGTCCGCTCGGCCGGCTCGAGATCATCGATCGGGTGAAGGCGGCGAAGGGTAAGACGCCCCGTCGTCGTCCGTGACGTGGAAGCCGTGACATGAGAGTGGCGATGCTGGCGCCGGTGGCCTGGCGCACCCCGCCCCGGCACTACGGGCCGTGGGAGCTCGTCACCAGCCTGCTCACCGAGGCTCTCGTGGCTCGTGGCGTCGACGTCACCCTGTTCGCCACCCTCGATTCGGTGACGACCGCGCCGCTTCGGGGCGTCAGTCCGCGGGGCTACGCAGAGGAAGCCGTCGATGGACGGCCGGGTCTGGGAGGCGCTGCACGTCTCGCACGCCTTCGCCGCTTCCGTCCGAGTTCGATCTGGTCCACAACCAGATGGACTGGCTTCCGTTGGCCTTCGCGCAGCATTGCGCCGCTCCGCTCGTGACCACGATTCACGGCTTCTCCGGCCCCGGCATCCTGCCCGCGTACCGCGCGGCGGATTCCGCGTACGTGGCCATCTCCGACGCCGACCGTGCGCCCGAACTCGACTACGTCGCGACCATCCACCACGGCATCGATCTGACCGCACTGCCGCTGCACGCCGGCGCCGGCGACGGTCTCGTCGTCTTCGGTCGCATCCATCCGGACAAGGGCACGGCCGAGGCGATCCGGATCGCGGGTCTGGCCGGCCGCCGACTGGTCATCTGCGGGATCGTCCAGGACGAGGACTATTTCGCCGAGCAGGTGCAGCCACACATCGACGGCGATCGAGTCCAGTTCCTCGGCTCGGTCGGCCCGGAGCAGCGCTCCGAGGTGCTCGGCTCGGCGGCTGTCCTGCTGCATCCGATCGCCTTCGACGAGCCCTTCGGCCTGTCGGTGGTCGAGGCGATGGCCAGTGGCACCCCGGTGGTCGCCTATCGGCGTGGATCCATGACGGAGGTGATCGACGAGGGCGTCACCGGGTTCGTCGTCAGCGACGCCACCGAGGCCGCGAAGGCCGTGGAACAAGCCGCCGCGCTCGACCGCACGGCGGTACGCCGGCAGGCGGAACTGCGGTTCGGCGTCGACCGGATGGCCGACCAGTACCTGGACGTCTACCGCAGTCTGACGCGCTCGACACGCTGACCGGTTCGGTTCAGCTGCGGGACCGGTGACATGGCGGCGAGCAGGTCGGCCACGTCGACCCAGGCGACCGCGATGCGGGCGTCACCGACGCCGTACGGCAGCCACAGCCGGCCGTCGTGGACGAGCGCCGCCGCAGGAATAGACCACGTTGGGGACGTAGCCCTCCCGCTGGTCCTGCTCACCCTGCAGCAGCGGCTGTTCGAGATAGCTCAGCACCCGGGTGGGATCGTCCAGGTCGAGCAGCATCGCGCCGATCCGGTACACCCGCATCGGTCCGACCCCGTGGGTCAGCACCAGCCATCCGGCCGGCGTCTCGATCGGTGAGCCGCAGTTGCCCACCTGCAGGATCTCCCACGACTGCTGCGGCTGCCGGATCAGTTCGGGCTTTCCCCAGCGCAGGCCGTCGGTCGAGGACGAAAGGTAGGTGCTCTCACCGTCGGAGCGGCAGAGCGAGTAGTGCCGGCCGCCGATCAGCCGTGGAAACAGCGCCATGCCCTTGTTGCGGGCCGCCGGCCCGGTGAGCCGCTGGGCCCGGAACGACTCGCAGATCGGGGCTGGTCAGCAGGCGCGGCGCGATGTGCAGGCCGTCGTAGGCCGTGTAGGTGGCGCGGTACTGCACCGCCCCGTCGGCGTCGGTGAACTGAACGAACCGGGCGTCCTCGATGCCGTTGCTCTCCTCCGCGGAGCCGGGCATCAACGTCCGGCTGCTGAGCTGGGTCCCGACGGGGAAATCCAGCCTCGTAGGCGGAGGCGACCAGACCACGCAGCAGATCGGCGGTCGCCAGCACCCCCGGTCGCGGGAGAAGATTCTGCTGCGCTTCGATCAGCACCCGGCCCAGGTCCTCGGCGTCGAACGGATCGGGCAGGGCGGCCAGCACGGCGTGCGCCAACTCGGTGACCGGACCGACGTCGGTGAGCACGGCTCTGAGTTCCTCGCGCCGCCAGCCGGCGATCCGGCGCACCCCCGTGACAAGCGGCGTCTCCCTGGGTTCGAACACCCATTCCGCACCGGGGCCGACGACGGCCGTGGCGAAGCCGATGGACGACAGGTGGCCCTCGCCGATGCCGCGCAGGCTGACCGCGACACGCAGCTGACCCGGCAGCAGCCCGTCCTGGTCCGGCGCGATCACGGCGCTCGGATTGCACAGGGCAGCACCCTCGACCGCATATTCCATGGTGAAGCTGGCTCCCAGCACGATGGTTCTGGCCGGGCTGAGCCTGGTGGCGTCGTCGATGTGGGAGCTCACCAGTGCCGCGTGGCCGGCCAACAGCTGCGCGTAGTTCGGATGCCGGGTCGAGAAGTCGTGGACGAGGTCGGCCGCCATCACCTCGACCTCGGCCTCGGCGAGGGCCAGGACCCGTTCGACGATCGCGGCCGCTCTGGAGCGGCCCGGTCGCAGCTCCTCACCCGGCAGGAACAGCCGGCCGATCACCCGGGCGGGTGCCGGCCGCAGCTCCGCCGCGGTGTGGTGCGCCAGCCGTTCCGAACCTGCGACGGCGATGGTCATCGATCTGCCGTCCGCCGGCCGGTGCCGTCGGTCATGCGAACACCCCGAGCCGCAGGGCGTGCTGAGCGGTCGACAACACGGCCAGAGTCGACTCGGCGCCCTGATTGAGGTTGTGGCCGACCGGCAGCAGTCCGTCGAAACCGGCCCCGGTGCGCGGGTCGAACATGGGCGTTCCGTTGTCGTTGTCGCCGAGGAACCAGGACCAGGCCGACTCCAGCCCGGTCTGCCACCGCGGGTCGTCGCTGGACTCGATGGCCCTCGCGCAGGCGTCGGCGAGCGCGGCGACCTCGATGGGCTGCTGATCGAACTGCGGAACGGCGTCACCGGGCCCGCGACCGTCCACCGGAGTCACCGACAGGTGGCCGTCGCAGGTCTCCGTGCGGAGCAGAAAGTCCAGTAGCTGCAGTCCGTGCTCCCGAGCCGCCGGGTCGGGCAGTTCGGTGCCGGCCAGCAGCAGGGCCTCGACGAGGGAGCCGTTCCCGTAGCGCATCCGGCCTCCGGCCACGGCCACTGCTGCGGTGCGGCCGGGGTTGTTGGACATGATCATCACCGCCGCATCCTGCAGGAGGGCGCGCGCGCTGATTTCGGCGGGTCTGGCCCTGAGCAGTTCCCCCGCCCCCAGGGCGGCGAAAGCCATCGCGTGCAGGGCGGGCGAACGGCGCCTGCGCGGCGCGGCGGAAGCCGAGCAGCGCCCTGCTCCGCATGGCCTGGGTGGGAGCGTGGACGGCGGCCACGCCGAGTCCCCACAGCGCGCGTCCCCACCAGTCGCCGAGGCCGGGCTTGTCGGTCCAGCGACCCGTGACGTCCATCCGGTTGTGGCAGCTCCCGTCCGGCGCGACGGCAGCCAGCAGGAAGTCGAGGTAGCGACGCCCCAGCCGGTGCAGCACCGCCGGCGCATCGGGCTCGCGGCAGATCACGACGAGGCCCCGCGCCACGTCGTCGACGCAGTAGCCGTGTTCCGGGCGCGGGTCACTGTGCAGCGCGTGCTCGAAAAGGCCGCGCTGGTCGGTCATCCGCACAAGGTGGTCGAAGACCGGGACCGCCTGCGCGGCAGCGGCGGTCACGCCGCGACTCTGGCCCTGATCAGTTGATCGGCCAGCTGGCGGTAGCGAGCCGCGACGGCCGGCCACATCAGTTCGGGCGCGGAAGCGCCGGCGGCCCTGGTCATGCCTGCGGTCGTCTCCCGGTTGGTGATCAGGTGCCGCAGGGCGGCGGCCATGGCCGCCGGGTCCTTCTGGGGTACCAGCACGCCGGCCCCGCCGCCGAGGAGCTCGATGGCATGTGGGAACCGGGTGGCCACGACCGGCTTGAGTGCGGCGACGGCTTCGATGAGCACCCCGGAGGTGACCTGGTCGGTCGAGTCGTACGGGAGCAGCACGATGTCGGCCGAGTCGACCAGTTCGGCCAGGGCCGCCTGGTGGCGGTACTGGCTGTCCAGGGTCACCGTGTTTCCCAGGCCGAGCGTGCGGACCTGTTCGCGAAGCCGGTCGCGGTAGGCCTCGCCCTCGTGCAGCAGCACCTTCGGGTGGGTCTGCCCGGCGACGACGTACTGCGGTTCGAGGTCGGTCAGCGAGGCCATGGCCTCGATGCCCCACTCGATGCCCTTGCCGGGACCGATCAGGCCCCAGGTCAGCACGGTGGGCCGCGCGGAGCGGAAGAGCGGCGAGTGGTTCACCCGAACCGGCGGAGCACCGTGCGGGATGACGCTGACCTTGCTCATGTCGACGGCGTAGCCGTCGGCGAGCCTGCCCCTGGCCGTCTCCGTCATGGTGACCACCGCGTCGGCCAGCCGGGCCACCTCTTCCAGCACCGACTTCTGGTGCGGTGTCGGCGAGCTGAGCACCGTGTGCATCACGACGATCGTCGGAACGGTGAGCGCCGCGAGCAGCAGCAGGACATGGTCTCCGTCGCGGCCGCCGTAGACGCCGTACTCGTGCTGCACGATGACAACGTCGCTGTGCTCCAGCAGCCGGGCCGCACGCAGCGCACCGGCGGGATCACTGGCCACCAGGTCGCCGATCACGGCAGGGTCGCTGCTGGGCGGCTGCGGGACGTCCAGGAGACGTACCACGTCGCCGGCCTGGGTCATCGTGCCCTGGGTCAGTGCACCGCGCAGGGCGGCTGTGAATGTGGCCAGACCGCACAGGGTCGGCGGATAGGTGCTGACAAAGCCAAATTTGGTCGTCACGATGCGAAGCCTCCGATTCGTCTGGGCCCTGTCCGGCCACGTTCGCCGCGGGAACAGGGTCGTTCTCGTTGAAACCGAGCTCGACGCGCACGGTCCATCGACCGTCGACGAACGAGGTTCTGCTGCCCGGCCGCGCCGCTCGCCGAGCGAGCGGGCAGCGGGGCTCGTGTGACAAAGACACGGAAATCCCGGCGGATACCTCGACGTTCCTGGCGTCCAGGCATCGACGCTACCGGGGAAAGTAGCCTGATAGCGTGCCTTTGTAGGGACCGTCACGTCGGGGGAATGACACGATCAGTGAATCACGTTTCGCGTGATCTAGTGGAAGGTCGGCTCTGCCGACGAGCAGGAAGACTCGCGATCGGATGATCCGGCGGATCCCGCCGATCGACGGCGCGGGTGGCCGGCGCACGGGGTCGCGCGCATCTCCGTGGACGCGCGTCGACGGCGCAGGCGGGCGCGCTAGAGCGCAGCGGGTGGCCGGCGGGGCGTCTCGCCGGGTCCGGCGCCGGGGTCGTCGGGAACGATCGAGTATTCGCGAAAGGCGCCCTGGAGCGCCTGCAGTCCGTCGCGGAATGCCGCGGCGTGCGGGCCGAGATCCGGGAGCGCAGCCTGCAGCAGGCCGGCCAGTGCGGTGATCAGCGTCCGGGCCTCGTCCATGTCTCTATGGGAAGGGTCGGCTGGATCACCTGAGGCCAACCCCAGCTGTTCGGCGGCGGCGGACATCAGCATCACCGCGGCCCGGCTGATCACCTCGACGGCCGAGATGTCGACGAGGTCGCGATCTTCTGAGATGTGTTCGTGCTGCTCGGAGGACTGCGCAGGCTCGTCGGTGGCAGGTTCGGGAAGTGGTGGTGGAGTGCTCACACCGTGTACAGTGTCAGTCGCGACCAGCCCCTGTTTCAGTGGGGGCCGGGTCCCTGTGCAAGCAGGGACGGTCCCTGGTTCTCGGCCTCACCGCCGTGAACCTGGGACAACACAAGTGGAGTCCGACTCCCACCCGAGTATGCAGTGTGTCACCGAGCAATCGGGGGCCACGTGCGGCCGGGTCCCGGTCCATCGACGTGAGGTCGGTGGCGCACGACCTCGACTTCGAGGCGGAGCGACGGGTGTTTCGGGCTCCGTGTGTCCACGCCGCGGGGCCTTCCGTCGTTTCGGGGGACTTCGGAGCGGGGCAAGCTGTATCCGCACATGCGGGTGCAGATGGCAGCAACCTCAGACCCGCAGGTATCCAGGAGGATTCAATCAGCGTCGAGCCACGTATCAACGACAGGATTCGCGTTCCAGAAATTCGTCTCGTCGGGGCGGCCGGAGAACAGATCGGCATCGTCTCCGTCACCGAAGCGCTACGCATGGCCCAGGAGCAGGACCTCGACCTCGTCGAGGTGGCACCGGAGGCACGCCCGCCGGTCTGCAAGCTCATGGACTACGGCAAGTTCAAGTACGAAAGTGCGCAGAAGGCCCGCGAAGCCCGTCGTAATCAGGTCCTGACGGTCATCAAGGAAATGAAGCTCCGCCCGAAGATCGACTCGCACGACTACGAGACCAAGAAGGGTCACGTCGAGCGGTTCCTCAAGGCCGGAGACAAGGTCAAGGTCACCATCATGTTCCGCGGTCGCGAGCAGTCGCGCCCGGAGCTCGGGTTCCGCCTGCTGCAGCGACTGTCCGTCGATGTGGCCGAACTGGGATTCGTCGAGAGTGCACCGAAGCAGGACGGCCGGAACATGATCATGGTTCTGGCCCCGCACAAGACGGTCAAGGCCAGGCCCGTCGCCGCCCCGGCACCTGCCGCGGCAGCAGAGTAACAACCGCATCACCCGTCCGATCCCGCTACCGGGCATCGCTTCCAGCGACTGCCAGGCGGCGGATCGAATGCTGCTCACACGAGTACGCAGAACAACTGAGCAATCGAGGAATGTCATGCCAAAGATGAAGTCCCACTCCGGGATGAAGAAGCGCGTCAAGGTCACCGGTTCCGGAAAGCTGGTGCACCAGGGCTCCGGCAAGCGTCACAACCTGGAGAACAAGTCCACCAAGCGCATCCGCCAGATGGACAGCCACACCAGCATCGCCGCCGTCGACGTCCCGCGCGTCAAGCGCATGCTCGGCATCTGACCTTTCTCCACCCTTCGCCGGTTCGACCGGCCCCGAATATGTCCCCCGGCTCGCGAGTCCAACCTCTCGCCGGCCACCGAAGTAGAAAGACAGGTGTCCCGTGGCACGCGTCAAAAGGGCAGTCAACGCCCACAAGAAGCGCCGCGTCATTCTCGAGCGCGCCAGCGGATACCGCGGCCAGCGTTCGCGGTTGTACCGCAAGGCCAAAGAGCAGATGCTGCACTCGCTCAACTACGCCTACAACGATCGCCGCAAGCGCAAGAACGATTTCCGCAAGCTCTGGATCACGCGAATCAACGCTGCCGCCCGCGCCCACGGCATGACCTACAACCGCTTCATGCAGGGTCTCAAGCTGGCCGGCATCGAGGTCGACCGCAAGGTCCTGGCCGAGCTGGCCGTGCACGATGACGCCGCGTTCGCCGCGCTGGTCGTGCTGGCCCGTGCAGCCGTTCCGTCGGTCGCCGACAGCAACGCCGCCGCTGTGGGAGACGCAGCCTGAGCCCCCGAGAAGATCCTCGGTACCGCCCCGCCCGGGACGCCGCTTCCGGCGCCGTCCCATCGGCGGGGCGTTCGGCTGCCGGTGACCGCGCGGATTCGTCCGCCGGTTCCCGCCGCCAGGACGGGAAGCGTGTCCCGGATCCGACCGTGCCCGCTCGTTCGACCCCACGCAGCCGGCGCGCCGAGCAGGCCGCTGCCGACCGCGCCCGGATCGCGCCCGGCAACTCGGCCGGCGTCAACGACCCCGAGGTCGACGAGGGTGTACTGACCGAGCGGTCCGCCCGCGTCGCCGCCGCTCATCGTTTGCTGCGCAAGCCGCGTCGGGTCGAGTCGGGCGAGTTCCTGGCGGAAGGTTCCCAGGCGGTGGCCGAGGCTATCGCCGCCGAGCTGCGCAGCCCCGGGACCGTCAAAGAGCTGTACATCACCAAGGAAGCCGGGACGCGCAACGTCGAACTTGTGCGGGCCGCCTTCGCTGCTCGGATCGAAGTCACCCAGGTCACCGATCGGGCCGCCGCGGCGTTGTCCGACACGGTCTCGCCGCAGGGCATCGTGGCCCGCTGCGCGATCACGCTCACCGACCTGTCCGAGGTCATCGCGTCCGGTCCGCGACTGGTTGCCGTGCTGGTCGAGACGAATGATCCGGGCAACGCCGGAACCATCATCAGGCTGGCCGATGCGGCCGGCGCCGATGCCGTCATCTTCGCCGGCGAGTCGGTCGACCCGTTCAACCCGAAGGCCGTTCGTGCGTCGACCGGGAGCGTCTTCCACCTGCCGGTGGTGCGCGCAGCCGATGTGTTCGGGCTCGTCACCGCACTGTCCGATGCCGGCCTGTCGGTACTCGCCACCACCGGCGCGGCGGCCAACACCGACCTCGACACGGCCACCGACGACGGGATTCTCGATCTCCCGACGGCGTGGTTGTTCGGCTCCGAAGCCCACGGGCTACCGGCCGAAGTCATCGCCGTGGCGGATGAGTCGATCAGTGTGCCGATCTACGGCGCCGCCGAGTCGCTGAACCTGGCGACCGCGGCCGCGATCTGCCTCTACGCCAGCGCCCGCGCGCTGCGATCCGCTCGAACCCGCCGCTCCCGCGACCTCGCCGCCGAACCCGCCGCCGAACCACCCCGCGCGGATCAACTCCTCCCGCGCGGATGAAGTCGTTTCTTCGTGTCACTTCCGTCCCATATCGGCGGACTTGATCCGCGCAGTCGGACCAGGTTGTCCACATTCCCTCGGGTCACCCCACGCGCCTGCGTCATCTGGCTACCGTCATGACCACCTGACCGAGCCAGTCGGTCACCTCGGTGATGGGGATGTGTTGGTGCGTCGGCGTTCTGCTTCGCGGTTCGCTCGGCCTGCGGCGGCGGCACGATGAATTCAACGGTCGCTCTGCTGACCGGTGAGCCGGATATCCAGGATCAGCGATTCGTCCACCGTTTCGTCGGTCGCCGGCAGCGACATCAGGGCCATCGATTCAGGCGATTTCCAGGGCGACGAAGCCGACCTCTACCGCAAGAAGCTGAACAGGGATCTTCCACCCCACCTGGACGCCGCATCGCAGGCATGGTCGGCGGTGGGTAACGCACTCAAGACGCGCCGAAACCTGATCTCAGGCGAAATCGGCGGCTCGTTGGCTGATGCTGAGATCGACCTTTCGGAAGGCGACCTGAGCGCCGACGATCAGGGCGAATCCCACGCCGAGCGCCCAGTCTTCCAGACCAGAACCGAAGCCTGCGAGGAGCAACGGCGCGACGACGATCGCGCCGCCAGCGAGAATCCACCACCACGGACGCGCGCCGCTCGTCTGTATCAGTGCGGCTTGGGTCGCCAGCAGATAGACGGCCATGCCGCCGCCCAGCAACCAACGCAGCCCTGTCGCCATCGGTTCCTGCGCTTCACCGACGATATCCCCGAGTCCGGCGGCCATCACCATGATTGCGCTGGTCGTGACGAAGTGCAGTGGAAGCGCGAGATGGGGCGGTAGGACGTCCGTCTTTGTGTCATTCTCGGTATACGCGCTGTATTGGAAGGTCAGCCACCACAAGCCGAACAACAGCATGAAGGACGAAACTGCTGCGAGGACAAACGGCTTGTCCCATTCCACTCGACTGGCCGCTATGACGATCTGGCTGACGGCCTCGCCCAGCACGATGATCGTGAACGTCCCGAGCCGCTCACCGAAGTGAGACTGATTGACCTCCACAGCAGTGAACTTGATCCGTTGATCCGGTCTCCCGCGTGATTCACCACGGCGATCCGTTCGGCGCTTCCGAGTCGCGGCGCGCTTCGCCGACTCCTCCTCGAATCGGCTCATCAGGCTTCCAGCAGCCCGGGGCCAAAGTGCGTAACCGATATCCAGGGCCAGCCCGAGCGCCCACAGGTAGTACCGGTACGGATCATGCACCCAGATCGAGATGAACCAGGGGAGTAAGCCCACCGACAACTGGGCGATGGGCCAATCGACCAACACGCGAGTGGTGTTGCGCCAGGTTCCACTGGCCACAAGTCTCGCGGCGATGTAGGCGATGGCGAAGACGCGGCCGCGCTGAAAACCATCGGCCTCCGGTACGGCGGCCGCCATGATCGCGATCAGGCCCATCGCCCAGAGCATCGCCCGACGACGCGTCTTTTCGGCCGCAACGTTTGCGTAGAGCATGAATGACGTCCACACCAGCCAGATCGCCAGGTACATGATGAGAACGAGGGCCAGGGCAGGTGCATTCGAATGCTCCTGGAGCCGCTCGGTCAGCGTGGCGATGGCCACAACGACGACGAGGTCGAAGAACAACTCGAGCCAACTAGCCCGATGCTCGGGCTCCGCGGCTGCGGTCTCGGATACGGGAACGGGATCCGTCATCGGTCACACGGTAGAGAAGAAGTGTTACGGACTCGGGCGCCAACTCGCAGCGGCGTCGCGGCAGGATTTCGTCGAGCTCGTGCATCGAGCTGCCCACCTGACCACCTTGAGGAGAATCTGCCGAAAGATGTCGTGCAGCTGGAACAATCTCGGGACAGTGGGAGTTGTAAACACTGACGGTCTCTTGGACATGCCCCGGGTACCACCCCTTACGTCGCCAAGAGCGACCACGTGCCGAGAGGCGCACTGGCAAGGGCCGTCGCCGCGAACCGCCTGACCGATGGTTGGGCGGTTTTTGCGTGCAGCCGGCAAGTTCGTGAATCAGCGCCAGCCGTAGCGCGTTCGTAGTTCTTTGGTGACCGTCTGGAACGGGGTCTTGTCCAGAGCCGCGGCCTCGCGGCGCATGCCGCCCGGATGTACACGCAGCACGCGGTCCAGATTGACGAACGACTCCCGATGCTTCCCGTCCCAGGCGCCCGCTCCCACGGAGACGAAGTCGCTGCGGCCCTCGTGCTTCTTGCTGGTCAGCTCCACACTCAGCAGAGTGCCGGACGTCTCCGCGGCGACGACCAGCACTGGCCGATCCTTGCCTTGGCCGTTGTTTTCCTCGTAGGGCACCCATGTCCAGACGATCTCGCCGGGATCAGGATTTCCGTCGAGCACCGGCGAGTACGACATGCGCACCGCTCCGAGGTTTCGCGGGTCTACTTCTACTGTGCGATTCGGGCCGAAACGCCCCGGTGAGTCAGCGCCTGATACTGGTTTCCCCGGCGCCGGTCTGCGGGTTTGAGTTGCCTTGCCGGCGTTGAAGACAGACCTGATGGCCGATCCGATGGAACGACTCAGTTGTGAGAAGAGGGGCACCGACGCAGCCTACGTGGCGTACGTCTCACGTCAGACAGAACTCGTTGCCCTCCGGGTCGGCCATCACCAGGAACGGATCGCCCGGGTCATTCGAGGCGTGTAGGTACGAGCCACCGAGTTGCTCGACCGCTCTCCGCAGCATGTTCCTCTGATCTTCGCCGCCGGTGGGCACGTCCAAATGGAGCCTGTTCTTTGCCAACTTGGGTTCAGGGACGCGCTGGAAGTAGAGCCGCGGGCCTACGCCCGCCGGATCGACGATGGTCGCGCCGGCGGAAGCCTGCTCCGCGCTGACACCGTTGGCCATGTCGTAGTCCAACCACGTGCTGTATCCGGGCGGCGCGGGTTCGTCTACATAATCAAGCAGCGCGCGCCAGAAATCTGCCAAGCGAGGCGGATCGGCGCAGTCCACCGTGACCCCGAAGCGTTTCACCATCGCGATATCGTGCGCCGCTGGTGGAGCAGCCCTTTCGGTGGGGTTCACCCGCCGGTGCCGGAGACGAGGCTGCTGCGCCACTCGCCGACCGCGACCTGTTGCGTGGTCGACGGAGTCAGCGGATTGGGGAGGGCACCCGCGGTACCGTTCGACGCCGTCCACGTGACGTCCCAGTTGGTCGTGGCTGTCACCGGCCAGGTCTTCGATCCGCCGGTGCGGTCGGCGAGCGATTTCCAGATGTAGGTGTAGCCGCACGGCGGCTGAGTCTTCGGATCTGGATGGGCCGGGGCCGGGGTGCCGGCACCGTTGCAGGTGAACGCAGCTACCTTGTTCGACGGGTCCTCGGGATCGATCGGTTCGCCCATTGACCATGTGGTCGATCTGAGTGTCGCGGTGACAGTCACTGACAATCCGCGCACCGCCACCGTCAAAACCATGGGGGCTTGGTTGTCGACGGATAGCCAGACAGGGACTTTGACGGCCAATTTGGCGGGGTCGGGCCCGAGGTGGATGACAGGGTCGGGTGCAGTCATCTGTCCCGCCGCCTCTTCCGCAACTTGGTCTGGGGCAGGCGGGGGAGCGACGACGGCGCCACGCCATTTCGTACCCAAACCGCCCCATGGTTCTCGTAAACGACAGCCGCCTGTGCCCAGACGCAAGGCGTCAGGACAGGAAACCTCATATAGCACACCCTTGACGGATCGTCCCCGCCGAGCCGTGGGTCACTCTTCGCCAGCTGGAATCGGTTGTATACCAGCACGGGTCCGTCATCTCGCGCTGTCGCCTGAAGCGTTGTCGAGTCTCACCTGAGACTGTCTGCAAGGTCGGCAGGTTGCCGTACGCTTGTCGAGCGACGCTGGCTTCTGTACGTGACTTCCTACCGTCACACCTGCGGTCGTCACCAGGAGTTGGGTTGCTTGCGATACGTCGTTCGCGAGCCAGCTGATGCAATTGCGGTCGGGACGCACAGAGAACAAGCACCATGGCAGCAACAGCTGCTTCAATACATGTTCACACGCCGGTGACCAGGAACTGAATATCCGATACACGCCACTCACCCATCGGCGATCTGCACGAAGATTCCTCGAGTATTGTCACGCAGTATCCCGTCAGTCTTCTTCTCAGTCTTCGTGCCAATCTGCCAACCTGGCTTGTGTCCATGCAGTCGCCCATGATCGCCGTGTGTTTTGCCGTTCACCGGCGGTCCCCAATATGATTCGATGTTTAGCCGTGCCGTAGTTATCCCAGCCATTCGCGATCGAATTCTAGCGGCTTACTTGATTATCTGTCAGACTTGACGGATCAACGGCTACCGTCTTCAACGAGCGGCTGCGCTGCTTGGCCGGCGGCGTATCGATGCCGTGTACACGTTGCCAATACTTCAGCCAGACAGCCTCAATGGCGCCGCCGGTCAGCGAGCTTCTCTCGCAGACAGCCCGGCGGTACTGGGCGGTGGCGGAGTCCGCTGTTCCCGGATGTGGCTGACGGAACTTGATCTCGTCGGCGCGGTGCTCGAGGGCAACCTGGTGCCGGATGTCAGCGTGCTTTGGCTGGTCGTTGGCGCGTTGTGGAGTGCGTCGGCGAGGCCGAGGCCGCGCTGGACGCAGTGGTTGGACTGGCGACCGCGCTCGACGAACTTGAAGGCAAGCGCGAGGGCTGAACCGCCGACCGAGAGGCTCGTCGTCGTCGGCGCAGGGCTGGACGTGGACGTACAGCCGGCGATGAGTGCTCCCGTCAGCAGCAGCGCCAAGCCGGCACCTTTCAGCCCCGATCGGCCGGCTATCCCGCGTACCTTCCCATTGATCACCGGCCGACTTTAACGGTCCTTTGCCCGAATCGACGACTTCCATCCACAGCCGCTGGCTCGAATCGAACGCCTCCGGTCAAAGTTCATCCGATGGTGGAGGGCATCACCGTCAGGAGAGCGGAAGGGGCCGATTTCGAAGACCGAACAGGGTCCCGGTCAGCTTGCTGGTCCCAACCGCGCTGACGCCGCAGTACGCCTGGGCCGATTCCGGTGGCGTGGCTCCCGGATGTCCGGTCTCGCCGTAGTAGGCAAAAGTGGTCTCGATCTTGAGGTGACCTCCGTCGAGCAGGTTGTTGCGGCCGCTGAGGTAACGGACGAAGTCGGTGCAGGATCTGGTCAGATCCTCGGCCGGCGGGAGTTTGTCCATGATTCCGGTATCGGCGAACAGCTCGGTGGCGTGTGGGGACGCGCAGTCGACGGGATGGCTGTTTGGCAGTTGATCAGTGCAGACGGTGTACGAGTTGGGCAGGTTGCCCCCGTCGAAGGCACTACGAACTGTGCCCAAGAAGGGCGCGCCGCTACTGCCTTCCGTGACACACGCCAGCCATTGCTGATCTGTGAGTTGCTGACTGATGCTCGGCCCGATCACGCCGACCGCGCCGACCGATACTGGCCTCCATGCGCCGAAGGAGACGCTGCGATAGTCACCGCGGTCGTCGCGAGGCAGTACCTGATCCACGGCGAGGTAGCCGTTGGATGCGGGAATGCAGTTGGCGGGGTCCGGATCTGGCCCGCTTCGCTGAACACCGGGGAAATCCGCATATCGTGCGAATACTTGAACGACTTCGCCGTAGTGCGGTCCGTCACAGCTCCCGTAGTCCAGATCCGCCAACCGGCCGAGCGTGCCACCGTTGGCCGCCGGATCGTCGAGGACGCATTCACCAACCGTCGGCGGCCCTTGAACGGGCTGGGCCATGCCGACACCCGCGATCTGGTTCCCGAGCGAACGCGGGACCACGAACGCCACTAGCGCGGTCAGCAGTAGCACGACCGCACCGAGGGTCCGTCGGTTCACGTTCCGACCGTACGTCCACATGGAGATGGTTCGGAGCGGTAGCCCGAACCGATCGACTCAATGTTGGAGCACCTCCGTGCGTTGTGCCAGGCTGTCGCCTTGGCAAGTGCGGTCACCCAACCTCGTCACCGGCACAGATGTGCCTTTTTCGCCGTTAGGCTCGACCCGATGTCAACACCAGGGCGACGGTCCTTGATGGGTCGGGCTCGCCGGTGCCTGATCATCGTCAGTGCGGCGACGGCAGCGACCTTTGCCGTAGCGCTTCCGGTCACCGCGCAGTCTTCGGCGACGCCGGCCGTGACCAGTCTGCACACCGCCGGGTCCCAGATCCTGGATGCGTCGGACAAGCCGTTCCGGATCAGGGCGGTCAACTGGTTCGGCATGGAGACATCGAACTGCGCGCCGCATGGCCTGTGGCAGATCAGCCTCGATGCCGGGATGACACAGATCGCCAGTTTCGGGTTCAACGCCATCCGCTTGCCGTTCTCGAACCAGTGCATCGAACAGACGACGCCCGTCACCGGCATCGATCCGAGCAAGAACCCGACGCTGCAGAACAAGACGCCGATCCAGATCATGGACGCAGTGGTCGTGTCGGCGAAGGCTCACGGGCTCAGGATCATCCTCGATAGACACCGCCCGGATTCGGGCTCGCAGTCCGAACTCTGGTACACCTCGGCCTACCCGGAGAGCACCTGGATCGGCGACTGGGTCACGTTGGCGAAGCGATACGCGAGCGATCCGGCCGTCATTCGGAGCCGACCTGCACAACGAGCCGCATGGCAACGCGTGCTGGGCGTGCGGAGACGCCACCCGTGATTGGGCGGCCGCCGCAACCAGGGCCGGGAACGCAGTTCTCGCCGTCGACCCACGTCTGCTGATCCTGGTCGAGGGCGTCGAGAAGCCTGAGAGCTCATCGTCGGATTGGTGGGGCGGGGGCCTCGAAGATGTTGCGGCGCACCCGATCACGCTGACGGTGCAGCATCAGCTGGTCTATTCGCCGCACGACTATCCGGCCAGCATCTATCCGCAAACCTGGTTCAGCGCACCGAACTACCCGGCCAACCTCCCAAGCGTGTGGGATGCGCACTTCGGTTACCTGCAGAAGCAGAATGTTGCGCCGGTTCTGCTCGGCGAATTCGGTACCAAGCTCGAGACCGCGTCAGATCGAAGTTGGCTGGCGGCGATGGTCAAGTACCTGAATACGACTGAGATGAGTTTCGCCTACTGGTCATTCAACCCGAACAGTGGTGATACCGGCGGGCTCGTTCAGGACGACTGGACGACTCCGCAGACGGCGAAACTTGCCGCCTTGAAACCGTTGCTGGGGTCGCCAACGGCACCGACAACGCCGGCTACAACAGCGGTGACAACAGGACGCCGACGGCCGTGACGACAACAACGCCAACCACTGCGCCTGCTAGCGGCGGCACGTCGACCGCTATCCCACCCAGCCCCGGAACCGTCACCGCAGCATGGGTGATGGAGTCGGCCTGGAACACCGGTTACGTCGCAAACCTGGTTCTGACGGCCAACAGTCCGGTCAGCGGCTGGTCAGTGAGCTGGTCGGATCCGGGTGCTCAGTCGGTGACCAATGCGTGGGGCATGCGGTGCAGCGTCGGCGCCGGCCGCATCTGACTGCAGTGGCGCCGATTGGGCGGCGGCCGTACCGGCCGGCGGGAGCGTGCGGGTCGGTCTGCAAGTTGTGGAAAGCGGCTCGGCGCCTGCCAATCCAGTCGTCGCCGTCGGTTGAGGGCCGGTCCGGGCAGTCTGGAACTACTCCTTGACCTCGAGTTCACCCATCCGCGACCACTCCTCGCCGGGCACCACGAAGTTGACGATCTTCGGCGTCGCCACGATCGCAGGCAGCATGGTTTTCATTGCCATCTGGAAATGATCCGATTGCACGTGCACCCCTGCTGCGTCGTCTTGAAACGCCTCGACCAGGACGAACTCGTTCGGATCGTCGACACTCCTCGACCAGTCGAACCAGAGGTTGCCGGGTTCGGCTCGGGTCGCCAGGGTGAACTCCCTGGTCAGGTCGAGCCACCCATCGACGCAATCCGGCTTGACCTGGAACTTCACCGTTATGAAGATCATGACTTCCTCACCTTCGAGCGGAGCGACCGACGGCTCGATGGTAGGGACGGTAACGATGAACAGCAGCGACCCATATCAAATTGCGGCACCACCATCCGAGCTCGAGACCGATTTGTCTGGAAAGCCGCTTTCGCGGGAGCGCAGGCTCTGCCGAAGCCAAGATCAGAGTGCGTGGTAGCCGTAGAGATCCTTTTGGGTCTCGTTGATCCAGATCTCATGCCCGCCATCCGGATCAGGCAAGCGCAGCGTGAGACCGAAGCTCTCGTCGATGAGTCGGCATTCGATTCCAGCTGCTTCCAGTCGCCCGGCTAGATCGGTGACGTCGTCATCCTCGAACGACAGCACGAACTCAACCGCACCGTGGTGCACCGCCACCAGCCCACCGCCGTCTGCGGTGAAATCGGCCCACCGTCCGGAATCGGACTTATTCCGGCCGCGCAGACCAAGCGTTAGGAGCGCGTTGATGGCTCCGTCCACCTCCGGTGTCATCCATACGGGCATCACCCGCGGCCCTCCGCCGGTTGCGTCGCCTGAGGTGGCCGGCTCGTCGACCAGCAGCACGGCTCCGTCCGGCCCCGTGATCTCCAATTGCCGGCCGTGGGCGTAATCGACGAGCTTCGCCGGCAGGAGTGAGCCCAGATCGTTGAGAAGGTCAGCAGGAGAAGGTGTCTCGATGACCAAACGAGACGTGCCGTGCCGTGCGTCGTCGGCCGTCACCTCGTGCACGGCGAGGCGGCCAGACGACAGCGCGAAGACGTTCCAGCTCGGATGACTCCGCAGCTGCCGTCCGCCCACAGCTGCGATCAGCTGTTGCCAGCCGGCCGGGTTGCTGCTGAACCTCACGGGTCGAACGCTGAAAGTGCTCATTCTTCGCCTCTCGGTGTCGCACTAGGTGAAATGGCTAGCGCGTTCTCCAGTGCGCGTTGCACGAACGCCGACAGGCTGGTGCCGTCGTCGATGCATCTGTGCTTGACCTCCCGGACGAGATCGGGCGACAGATAGACGTTGAACTGCACCTTATCGTTCACACTAGGATACTAGCATGCTGTCACTTCGTCGCCAGAGCCGAACTGGGTTCGAAATTGCCTCGATGCGTCGTGAGACGATGATGAAGTGATCGCACATCCCCGAGCGCAGGCGTTGCGGTTTATCCAGCCCGTCACCGGGCTGCGCCGCTGATCTCTTGCGCACCTTGGCCGACGGGCGCCTCGCAGTCACCCTCCACCGGGCGGTCACCCACAACCACGCACTGCCCTGGATCACACCAGTAGCGCAAATCTCGCCAGGCACTCGTCGATGAGCGCCTGAGTCCGGAAGGCCTCATGTCCAACGAACTTGATCAGACATCAGTCGATCCGACCGACCCGGCACAGGTCGAGGCGGCCGTGGCGATAGCGCTGGCCGCCATCGCCGCAAGTGCGGATCTCGACGAATTGAAGCTCGCGCGAAGCGCGCACACGGGCGACAAGAGCCCGCTCGCGTTGGCCAACCGTGGCATCGGCAAGCTGGACAAGGCGCAGAAGGCTGTCGCCGGGCAGCTGGTCGGACCTGCACGCGGTCGGATCAACAAGGCCGTCGCCGCTCGCGAAGCCGAGTTGGCCGCCGAGCGCAACGCCCGGGTATTGGCGCAGGAGCGGGTCGATGTGACGCTGCCCTTCGACAAGCGCCCAGCCGGTGCCAGGCACCCCATCTCGGCCGTCATGGAGGACATCGAGGACATCTTCGTCGGGATGGGCTGGGAGGTAGCGGAGGGCCCGGAGCTCGAAGCCGAGTGGTTCAATTTCGACGCGCTGAACTTCGGTCCCGATCACCCTGCCCGGGCCATGCAGGACACCTTCTACGTCGCGGGACCGGACGGCCGGGAATCCGGCCTGGTACTCCGCACCCACACGTCGCCCGTGCAAATCCGCACTATGTTGACCCGGCAGCCCCCGATCTATGTCATCTGTCCTGGCCGGGTGTACCGCACCGACGAGCTCGACGCCACGCACACGCCGGTGTTCACCCAGGTGGAGGGCCTTGCGATCGACAAGGGCCTGACCATGGCTCATCTCAAGGGCACTCTCGACCATTTCGCCAGGGCGATGTTCGGTCCGGCGTCGAAGGCCAGACTTCGCCCTTCCTACTTCCCGTTCACTGAACCCAGCGCCGAGATGGACATCTGGTTCGAGGGAAAGCGCGGCGGAGCCGGCTGGGTGGAATGGGGTGGGTGCGGAATGGTTGACCCGGATGTGCTGCGCGCCTGCGGTCTGGATCCGGCGGAATACTCCGGGTTCGCCTTCGGCATGGGGATCGAGCGGACGCTGCAGTTCCGCAACGACATCCCGGACATGCGCGATCTGGTCGAGGGCGACGTTCGCTTCACGTCCGGGTTCGCGGCGCCCGCGGGATCCGTTACCAGCAGGCAGGTCTGAGAATCCATGCGTACACCGATCGAATGGCTTTCCGAGTATGTGTCGATCCCGTCCGGTGCTACCGCGCAGGACGTGGCGGACGCTCTGCTGCGCGTCGGCTTCGAGGTCGAGGCCATCCACGCCGTGCCGGTGACCACAGGCGACCTCGTCATCGGGCAGGTCCTGACCGTCGAAGAGTTGACCGAGTTCAAGAAGCCCATCCGCTTTGTCAGTGTCGACGTAGGCGCTGGCCACGGGCCGAACGGCTCCGACGAACCGCGTGACATCATCTGCGGGGCAACGAACTTCTCCGTCGGAGACAAGGTTGTCATCGCGCTCCCTGGAACAGTACTGCCCGGCGGCTTCGCGATTGCTTCGCGCAGCACCTACGGCCATATCTCTGACGGGATGATCTGCTCGGTTCGCGAGTTGGGTATCGGGACCGAGCACGACGGTATTCTCGTCCTCGACGACGACGCCGAGATTGGTGCGGACGCAAGGGATCTGCTCGGTTCCCACGACTCGGTGGTGGAACTGGCTGTGACGCCGGATCGCGGATACGCCCTATCGATCCGCGGGCTGGCCAGGGAAGTCGGTGCCGCGATGGATGTGTCGTTCGTCGATCCGGCAGCCGTCGAAATCCCGGACCGTACCGACGGGGGATGGCCGGTCAGCATTGCCGACCCGGGCTGCGGTCGGTTCGTGACCGTGCGCGTGGTCGGCGTTGATCCGACTGTGCCGTCGCCTTTCTGGATCCGCCGGCGGCTGCAGGCAGCCGGCATCCGGACGATTTCGCTTGCCGTCGATGTCACCAACTATGTGATGCTCCAACTCGGACATCCGTTGCACGCCTTCGATGCAGGCAAGCTCAGCGGTGGCATCACCGTGCGCAGGGCGACCGCCGGAGAGTTCCTGAAGACTCTTGACGGATCCACCCGCACCCTGGTCGAAGATGACTTGCTGGTCACGGACGAGTCAGGCCCGATTTCCATGGCCGGGGTGATGGGCGGGGAGTCGACGGAGATCTCCGACGCGACAACCGATGTGGTCATCGAGGCGGCCTGGTGGGATCCAGCCACCATCGCCAGGGCGGCGCGACGCCATAAGTTGCCGAGCGAAGCGTCAAGGCGCTACGAGCGGGGTGTCGACCCAGCCATTTCGGCGGTGGCAGCTGAACTGGCGGCAGCCTTGCTGACCCGATACGCCGGCGGGGTCGTCGTCGGGCGGTCGGATGTGCTTGGCACAGAACCAGTTCCGACAACCATCGAATTGCCGGTCGGCGAGTCGGAGCGGCTCGCCGGGCGGCCGTACGACACCGCAGTGATCGTGCGCCGGCTGGAGCAGGTCGGCTGCGCCGTGGCCGATGCGGCCTCCGATCCGCTGCAGGTGTCTGCACCGACGTGGCGTCCTGACCTGACCCGTCCGGCGGATCTGGTCGAAGAAGTTGCCAGGCTGGAGGACTACGCGACCATACCGACGATCCTTCCCGGTGCGCCCGCTGGAACAGGACTGACGGCCCGGCAGCGGCGGGAGCGGCGCATTGCCGACGATCTGGCCTCGGCGGGTTTGACGGAGGTGCTGTCGTTCCCGTTCGTCGGTGCAGCCGATTTCGATGCTCTCGGCCTGCCTGCGGACGATGTCCGGCGGGTCACCGCTGACCTGGTCAACCCGCTGGACGGTGATCGGCCCTCACTGCGCACCACACTGCTGCCCGGACTATTGGACACCATGACCCGCAACATCTCTCGCGGGGCACGCGATCTGGCGTTCTTCGAGATCGGCCAGGTGTTCCTGCCGAGCACCAATGCGCCGCTCCCGGTGCCGACCGCGGTTGACCATCGACCGAGCGAAGCCGAGCTGACGCGGTTGGACTCCAGCCTGCCCCGGCAACCCCGGCACGTCGCAGTGTTGCTGGCCGGAGCGTTCGAGCGCTCCGGGTGGTGGGGCAAAGGACGCGACGGGTCCTGGGCGGATGCCATCGAACTCTCGAGGCGCATCGGATTGACGGCGGGAGTGCAGGTTCGAGTGGTTCCCGCCGAGCTCGCTCCCTGGCACCCCGGTCGCTGCGCCTCGATCAGGGTCGGCGACTGGATCGTCGGTTACGCGGGCGAACTTCACCCTGAGGTGGTGGAGCGACTCGGCCTGCCTGCCCGGTCAGCCGCGCTCGAGTTGGATCTCGACGCCTTGCCGGCGCGGGCAACGCCGGTGGCCCCCCGGATATCGCCCTTCCCGCCGGTGCACCTGGACCTGGCGGTCGTGGTCCCAGCGGAGACTGCGGCCCAGGATGTCACGAACGCGCTGACGGCAGGCGGTGGTGATCTGCTCGAATCGGTGCGTCTTTTCGACGTCTACGCGGGCGATCAGGTGGCCGGCGGATCGAAGTCGCTGGCCTTCGCCCTCGTGGTCAGGGCCGCCGACCGAACGCTGACTGCAGCGCAGGCCCTGCAGGTCCGGGACGCGGCCCTGGCCGAGGCATCGTCGCGGACGGGTGCCACATTGCGCTGAGGGCGATTGTGGGCAGAACTGTCGTTCCGGGAGCGTGAGATGTGAGGATGGTGTCCATGTCATCGCAGTTGCCACTCGACCTGTCCCGCAAGATCCTCAAAGCCGGCTACTACCCGGCCTTCGTCACCGACGTGCTGGACATCGCCCTCGCCGACGAGCGGGTGGAGACGCATCTCGTCCACCTCGAGACGACGTTCGACGTCGAGTCGATCCGCCGGCACCTGTCGGTCGTGGCCCTCACCCCGACCAGGCTGATCTTCGTCCACGCCGACGACCACGGCGGCGACGAGGAGCACGGGGAGGAATCGCACGGGATTGCCACCAGCGAATCGGTGCCGTTGTCCGCCGTTCGAACGGTGATGGTGACCCACGTCGTGCCCAATCCGGAGAAGTACAAGGCCGGCAGCCTGGGTCGGGAGGTCACCCTGACGATCGGTTGGGGAGCGGTCGCCCGTCTCGGATCTCGAACCGGCGACGTGCGGCGACCCGCAGTGCGAAGCCGACCACGGCTACACCGGTTCGATGACCGGTGACGACCTCTCGCTGCGAATCAGCGCCGATGCGGAAGGCGAGAACGAGCTCGCCGACGCGCTGGCGTTCGCCAGGGTGCTCTCGGCGGCGACCGCGTCGACCCGCGTGTGACCGACCCGCGTGTGACCTGCCACCTCGGTCGGACATGACGCCACCGGCCGCGCCGCACTACGGCTCGGCAAGTCTTGGTGCTGTGCTTCCCGGGGATAGCCGCGGCTCTGGGTTGGCCGACCTCGCTGCCGGCTGTCGAACTGCCGTCAGCGGAACGCGTTTGCATCGTGCTGGTCGACGGTCTCGGGCACCAGCTGCTGGCCGAAAATGCCGCGGAGGCGCCCTACCTGGCCGGTTTGGCGGGATCGACCCTTCGGGTCGGCTGTCCCAGCACCACCGCCACCTCCATGGGGTCGTTCGGCACCGGACTGCAGCCCGGCCGGCACGGCCTGGTCGGTTACGAGGTGATGGACCCTGACCGCGGCGTGCTCCTCAACGAACTGCGCTGGGATCCCGACGTCGACCCGCTGCGCTGGCAGCCGAATCAAACCGTCTTCGAGCACCTGTTGTCGTGCGGAGTGAACTGCTACTCGATCGGCAATCCGGAGTTCGCCGGATCCGGGTTGACCGTGGCTGCCCTACGCGGACCGGAGTTCATCGGGATCGACAAGCTGCACGAACGCGTCGACGCCGCCGCCGCCATCCTGACCGAGCCAGGTCTGGTCTATCTGTACTGGGGCCAGCTCGACGGTGCCGGACACTTGGAAGGGGTACGAAGCCGCAAGTGGCGTCGGGCTCTCCGGGAAATCGACGGGGCGATCGAGCGGCTGGCCCGGATGTTGCCGAACGGCACGCTGCTTCTCGTCACCGGTGATCACGGCATGATCGACGTTCCCCATCATCTGCGGGTCGATCTCGCCGACCGGCCGGACCTGCAGCCGGGCATCGCGGTACTCGGCGGCGAGCCGCGCTTGGCCCAGGTCTACTGCACGACCGACGCCGGACCCGATGTGGCCGGACGACTGTCGGCGGCTTTCGGCGATCGGGCCTGGGTGCGGACGAAGGAGCAGGCCATCGCCGACGGCTGGTTCGGATCGGTGGACAGCCGCGTCGTCGGCCGCATCGGCGACGTGATCGTGGCGGGGAACGAGCCCTTCGTCTTCGTCGATTCCAGGACGGCGACGTCCGAACGAACTGAAGCTGATCGGTCAGCACGGATCGCTGACCGATGCCGAGCAGATGGTCCCGCTGCTGCAGCACGTCGTCTGAGCACCGGCGGCTAGGTGCGGACGATCAGATAGCAGGCAGCGCAGGCGGTCAGCACCGACACGATGATCAATGGCGTGCCGAACTTGGCAAAGGTGCCTGTTGAGTAACCACCCGGGCGCATCACCATCAGGTTCGACTGGTGGCTGAACGGGTTGATGAAGGTGAACGAGATGCAGGTGCCGATGAGCGCGAGAACGGTCACCGGATTGATGCTCAGCTCGGTTGCGATGCTGATGGCCACGGGCGTCAGGATCGACGCGGCCGCGGCGTTCGTCACCAGGTTGGTCATGATCGCGGTCACCACCGCGAAGACGACCACCACGAGCAGAACACTGCCCGACGTCAGCTCACGGATGCCGTTGGCCAGTGCGTCGGCCAGACCGCTCTCGACCACGACGGCGCCCAGTCCGATCGACCCGGCCAGGATGAACAGCACATTCCAGTCCAGGGCGCGCACCGCCGACGTCGGTGTCAGGACGCCGGTGATCACCATGAGCAGAGCCCCGCTGACCGCCACCAACTCGACGGGCGCGAGCCCGAAGGAAGCCGCGAGGATGACGGCCGCGAGGATGCCCACCGCGATCCACGTCTTTCTTGGCTGCGGCGCCCGGCCGGCCCGGTTCTGCCACAGCGACACCGCCGGATTGCGCCGCCAGGCCTGCTCGCTCGGGCCGGTGACAAAACACGTCTCGCCCGGCACCAGAGCCGTGTCCCGCAACGGCTTGTCGCTCCGAGCGGCGATCACCTGCATGCCCGGATCCACCTCGAGATCGTGCAGCGTCCCGGTTTCGCCGGAGCCAACGGATATCTCGTAGAGATGCTGCGGCCCGATACCGAATTGGGGACTGCGCCACAGCGCGGTCACCCCGGTTTCGGTTGCCGTGAAGACCAGCAGATCTCCGGCTTCGATCAAGCCGGCCGGGTCAACCTGCTCCCCGGAGCGCAACACCTGCTCCAGTGCGTACTCCTGGTTCGTCACGAGGCCCAGGGATGCAGGCGACTTGCCCTGCGCAAGTGCGCGCGGGAAAACGGGGATCTCGACACGCCAGTCCTTGACGACCTGAAGATCCTGCCGTTCGCCGCGGAGCAATAAGGGGGCCGTCAGGTAGATGACTCCCCAGCCGATGAGTGCGACGGGAAGCGCGACGGCAGCGAACGACAGCATGTTCATCTTGACGCCGGCGCCCGCCGCGATACCAGCGATCAGCAGATTGGAGCTGGTGCCGATCAGGGTGATCGATCCCGCCAGGGTGGTCACGTGTGTGATGGGCAGCAGCAGCTCCCGAGCGGGAACCCCGCGGCTCTGCTCCAGTTCTTTGGAGGCTGGGATGAGCATGGCCACGATCGGGGTCGTGTTGATCAGGGCCGATCCGACGCCGACCGGAGCGATCAGTCGTCGCAGTGCCTGGGAGGCGGTTTTCACCGTTGCCAGCAGGACGAACGTCACGCGGGTGACGGCGCCGGTCTGCACCAGACCCTTGGCGATGACCAACATGCCCGCCACGGTGATGACACCGCCGTTACTCAACCCCGCGAACAGCTGGGCGGGCGATGCGATCTTCAGGATCCCGGCCAGCGCCAGTGACGTGCCCAACGCCAGGACAGCCGGAACTTTTCCAGAGGCCATGGCGATCAACGTGACGACGACCAGGATGGCAGCTACATAGATCATCGACCCCGCCCAGAACGAACGTCAGGGACCCGGGTGACCCGGGACGGCTGGAGCCAAGTCTGCCAGCCCACTATGTAGGAACGTCGGACGCCCCGAGCTTTAACACTTTGGATGGTCATGCACTGTGCTGTATAGTTCTCGTAACCATGACAGAGAAGAAATACCGCGTGGCCGTCGCCGGGGCCAGCGGGTACGCCGGTGGCGAGATCCTCCGGTTGTTGCTCGGGCACCCGCAGGTCGACATCGGCTCCGTGACGGCTAATGCGAGCGCGGGCGACCGACTGGCACTGCACCAACCTCACCTGTGGCCGTTGGCGGACAGGGTGCTCGAGCCTACTTCGGCTGCCACGCTGGCCGGCCACGACGTCGTCTTCCTCGCGCTTCCGCACGGGCACTCCCATCAGGTGGCCGCAGAGCTCGGGCCGGATGTGGTGGTGATCGACTGCGGCGCCGATCATCGATTGACCGATGCCGCGGCGTGGCAGCGGTTCTACGGTGGCGAGCATCCCGGTTCCTGGCCCTACGGCATGCCGGAGCTGCCCGGCGGACGGGCAAAACTGGAGGGCGCCAACCGCATCGCGGTTCCTGGTTGCTATCCGACCGCGGCCAGCCTTTCCATGGCGCCGGCGCTGGCCGCCGGCCTGGTCGATCCTGAAGTCGTGGTGGTGGCCGCCTCTGGCACCTCGGGCGCCGGCAAGTCGCTCAAACCCAACCTGTTGGCGTCGGAAGTTATCGGATCGTCGGCTGCGTACGGTGTCGGAGGGGTACACCGGCACACACCCGAAATGATCCAGAACCTTTCTGCGGCAGCAGGTGGACCGGTCGCGGTCTCGTTCACGCCCGTCCTGGTGCCGATGTCACGCGGAATTCTTTCCACGTCGAGCGCGGCACTGCGACCGGGCGTGACCGAGGCCGAGATTCGGACGGTGTATGAAACTGCCTACCAGGTTGAACCTTTCGTCCATCTGCTCCCGCAGGGCCAATGGCCGACGACCAGCGCAGTGCTGGGCGCCAACACCTTGTTGCTCCAGCTTGCCGTCGACGCGGCAGCGGGCCGGTTGATTGTCGTTGCGGCAGTTGACAATCTGACCAAAGGCACCGGCGGTGCCGCCGTGCAGTGCCTCAACCTGGCGCTGGGCCTGCCCGAGGCCACCGGACTGAGCACCGTTGGAGTGGCCCCGTGAGCCCCGTCGGAGGTCTCAGCACAGCAGGCGTCACCGCACCGTCCGGATTCCGTGCTTCCGGTGTGACGGCCGGACTGAAAGCGTCCGGCAAACCGGATGTCGCGCTCGTGGTCAACGACGGGCCGTTGCACAACGCTGCCGGCGTGTTCACCGGCAACAGGGTCAAGGCCGCCCCGGTTCGGTGGTGCGAGCAGATCTTCAGCGGCACCGGCGGTTTTACCCCCGCGCTGGCTGCGGTGGTGCTGAACTCGGGGGGCGCCAATGCCTGTACCGGACCAGGCGGATATGCCGACACGGTCGCCACCGCAGAACATCTGGCCGCTGAACTCGGCGTTGGATCGACTCAGATCGCCGTCTGCTCCACCGGTTTGATCGGTGAGCGGCTCCCGATGGACAAGATTTTGTCCGGCGCATCAGCAGCCGTCAGCGCATTGACGACGGATGGGGGGCCGGCCGCCGCCGCGTCGATCATGACCACGGACACCGTGCCCAAGCAGGTCGTGGTCTCCGTCGGCGGCTTCACGGTCGGCGGCATGGCGAAGGGTGCCGGCATGCTGGCGCCGGCGCTGGCCACCATGCTGGTGGTCATCACCACCGATGCGATCGCCGACAACGCCGCTCTGGACGCGGCCTTGCGAGCCGCGAACCCGGGTTTCGTTCGACCGGCTGGACTCCGACGGTGCGATGTCGACCAACGACACGGTGCTGCTGCTGGCCTCCGGCGCGTCCGGAGTGCGAGCCGTCGCAGGACGTTCTGACCGCGGCGGTCACCAGGGCGTGCAAGGACCTGGCCACGCAGTTGCTCGCCGACGCGGAAGGTGCGACGAAGGAAATCTCCATCGAGGTAGTGCACGCGGCGTCGGAGGACGAGGCGGTCGAGGTCGGTCGGGCAGTCGCCCGCAACAGCCTGGTCAAGACCGCATTCTTCGGCGGCGATCCGAACTGGGGGCGCATTCTGGCCGCCGTCGGCACCACAAAGGCCGAATTCGATCCGGATCAGATCGATGTCGCCATCAACGGTGTCTGGATCTGCCGCCAGGGTTCGAACGGCGAGGACCGCTCGAAAGTCGACCTCACGCCGCGCCAGTGCTCACGTGGTGATCGATCTGCACGCCGGCACCGAGACGGCGACGATCATGACCAACGATCTCTCGCACGCCTACGTGCACGAGAATTCGGCGTACTCGACATGAGCACGGTGGTCGGCCTCGAGCCCCGAAACTCTGCAGACTTGAGCGACGCGAGCGCCAGGGCAGCAGTTCTCGCCGACGCGTTGCCCTGGCTGCAGCGGTTCGCCGGGGCCCTTGTCGTGGTGAAGTACGGCGGCAACGCCATGACCGACGACAAGCTCAAAGCGGCCTTCGCGGCCGACATGGTGTTCCTGCGTACGGTTGGTCTGCGCCCGGTGGTGGTGCACGGCGGTGGCCCGCAGATCAGTTCCATGCTGGCCAGGCTTGGCATGGTCGGCGAATTCAAGGGCGGCTTCCGGGTGACCACTCCCGAGACCATGGACGTGGTCAGGATGGTGCTCGTCGGTCAGGTCGGCCGTGAACTGGTCGGACTCATCAACCAGCACGGCCCGCTAGCGGTCGGGATGTCCGGCGAGGACGCGGGTCTGTTCACCGCTGCCCGCCGTACCGTCACGGTCGACGGCGTGGAGACCGACATCGGACTGGTCGGCGACGTCGTCGACGTCAATCCCGCGGCCGTATTGGATCTGCTCGATGCCGGCCGCATACCGGTGATCTCGACGGTGGCGCCGGACGTGGACGGGGTGGTGCACAACGTCAACGCCGACACGGCGGCGGCGGCCCTTGCGATCAAATTGAAGGCCGCGAAACTGGTCATGCTGACCGACGTCGAGGGCCTGTACTCCAGTTGGCCGGAGAAGAGTTCGCTGCTGTCGAAGATCTCGGTGTCGGCGCTGGCCGCCATGTTGCCCACCCTGGAATCGGGCATGGTGCCGAAGATGGAGGGCTGCCTGCGCGCCGTCCGCGGCGGCGTGTCCGCCGCGCACGTCATCGACGGGCGGACACCGCACACAGTGCTGTTGGAAATCGTGACCACCCAAGGGATCGGCACGATGGTGGTGCCCGATGACAGTGCGTCGAGCGCGGAAAGGGAATGTGATGACAACGCAGAATGAGCTGGCCGCCCAGCGTTGGTCCGGCGCGATGATGAGCAATTTCGGGACGCCCGCCGTGGAGCTGGTGTCCGGGAAAGGCGCCGTGGTCATCGATGCCGACGGCAAGCAATATCTGGATCTGCTGGGTGGCATCGCGGTCAACTCTCTCGGCCACGCCCACCCGGCGGTGGTCGCTGCGGTGACGGACCAGATCGCAACCCTGGGTCACGTCTCCAACTTCTTCACCCACCCCAAGGTCCTCGACCTCGCCGAAAGACTACTGAGCCTGCTGGCTGCCGAGGGGGACGGACGGGTCCTGTTCTGCAATTCCGGCGCCGAGGCGAACGAAGCGGCCTTCAAGATTGCCCGGCTCACCGGACGGCCCCGGATCATCGCCGCAGACGGTGCCTTTCACGGCCGCACCATGGGAGCGCTGGCGCTCACCGGCCAACCCGCGAAGCGCGCTCCGTTCGAACCGATGCCGGCCGGCGTCGAATTCGTGCCGTACGGAGACGTCGATGCGCTGCGAGCGGCGGTCGACGACGACGTCGCCGCGGTGTTTCTCGAACCGATCCTGGGCGAGGCCGGCGTGGTTCCGGCTCCGGACGGATATCTGGCTGCTGCCCGTGAGATCACTGCCGCACACGGCACTCTGTTGGTGCTCGACGAGGTACAGACGGGAGTCGGCCGGACCGGAACCTGGTTCGCCCACCAGCGGGCCGGCATCCGCCCCGACATCGTCACCCTGGCCAAGGGTCTCGGCGGCGGCCTGCCGATCGGCGCGGTCATCGGCATCGGTCCGGCGGCCAGACTGTTGTCGGCCGGCCAACACGGCTCCACCTTCGCCGGCAACCCGCTTTGTGCCGCAGCGGCTCTCGCCGTCCTGTCGACGATCGAGTCCGAGCACCTGCTGGATCACGTCGATGCTCTGGGCAAGCACATGTCCAGCGCCATCGACGGTCTCGGTCATCCGCTCATCGACCATGTCCGGGGCGCCGGCCTGCTGCTGGGGATCGTGCTGACCGACCAGGCATCCACGGAAGCCGCAGCGGCGGCCATGGAAGCCGGATTCATCGTCAACGCCCCCGCGCCGGACGTCCTGCGGCTGGCCCCTCCACTGATCCTCACCACCGAGCAGGCGGACTCCTTCGTTGCGGCACTGCCCGGCATACTCGACACCGCAGCATCGGCCGCCGCAGCGAAGGCCGCCCTCGCCGGAAGGACCGCGCAATGATCAGGCACTACCTCAGGGACGACGACATCTCGCCGGACGAATTGATTTCCCTTCTCGACACCGCGGATGCGTTCAAGGCCAACCGTTATGGGTTCACCCCGTTGGCGGGAAAGGCGGTCGCCGCGGTCTTCGAGAAGAACTCCACCCGGACGAGACTGTCTTTCGAGGTCGGCATCAACCAGCTGGGCGGCCAACCGGTGATCATCGACGGCCGCACGTCCCAGCTCGGTCGCGAGGAGACCATCGAGGACACCTCGCGTGTGCTGTCGCGTTACGTCGACGCGGTGGCGATCCGGACCTTCGCGCAACGCCGGATCAACGCCCTGGCCAGTGTTTCCACCGTTCCGGTGATCAACGCGCTGACCGACGAGTTCCACCCCTGCCAGGTGCTCGCCGACCTGCAGACCATCCGCGAACGGTTCGGCCGACTGGCCGGTATCACGCTGACCTACCTCGGCGACGGCGCCAACAACATGTCGCACTCGCTGATGCTGGGCGGCGCGAATGCCGGCCTGCACGTTCGGGTTTCGTCGCCCGTAGGCTTCGATCCCCAACCGGACATCCTGCTGGACGCCAAGAACCGCGCGGCCCTGACCGGAGGTTCGATCGAATTGATCACCGACCCGGTGCTGGCCGCGACCGGAGCCGACGTGCTGGTGACCGATACCTGGACGTCGATGGGCCAGGAAAACGACGGGCTGGACCGCGTCGGGCCGTTCCGGCCCTATCAGGTGAACGCGGAGCTACTGGCCCTGGCGGCTGAAGGAGCCGTTGTGCTGCACTGTCTCCCGGCTCATCGTGGGTGGGAGATCACGGACGAGGTGCTGGACGGTCCGTCGTCGGCCGTCTGGGACGAGGCGGAGAACCGGCTGCACGCGCAGAAGGCATTGCTCGCCTTCCTGGTCGAAGCCGCCGGAGCCTGATCGGCCGTGACCAGGTGACGACGGGCAATGTGCCGGCGACCAAGGTGGCCCGGCACGGGCTGATCACCGACCTGATCCGCGACGGGGCCGTGCGGTCGCAGACGGAACTCGGCGCTCTGCTGCAAGCCGCAGGCGTGGTCACCACGCAGGCCACTCTCTCCCGTGATCTGGAGGAACTCGGTGCGCTGAAGCTGCGTGGGGTGGACGGCGGCGCACCCGTCTACGTCATTCCCGAGGACGGCTCGCCGCGCCCGATGGCAGGCGGAACGTCGAGGCTCGCGCGGCTTTTCAGTGAGCTGCTGCTTTCCCACGAGGCGTCGGGAAATCTGGTCGTGCTGCGTACTCCGCCCGGCGCCGCGCAATTCCTGGCGTCGGCCATCGACCGGGCCGGGCTCGCCGACGTCATCGGCACCATCGCCGGTGATGACACCATCCTGGTGGTCGCTCGCGCCGGGTTGGCCGGAGAGGAACTGGGCCGGCGACTGGCTGCCTATTCCAACCCGGCCGCCTGATGACAGCATCAGAATTCGCACATCTAGACAAGGAGCTCCGATCCGCATGACCGAAGCAGCTCCCGTCGCGCTCTGGGGAGGCCGGTTCTCCGCCGGGCCGTCACCGGAGATGGCGGCCCTCTCGAAGTCCACGCACTTCGACTGGCGGCTGGCCCCGTACGACATCACCGGCTCGAAGGCGCACGCCAGGGTGCTGCACGCGGCCGGGTTGCTCACCCGAGACGAGCTGGACGGCATGATCGCCGCGTTGACGGACCTGGCGGCCGATGTCGCGGACGGTTCCTTCGCACCTGACGAGGGCGACGAGGACGTGCACACGGCCCTGGAGCGCGGCCTGCTGGATCGGGCGGGAGCCGATCTCGGCGGCAAACTCCGCGCAGGCCGTTCCCGCAACGACCAGGTCGCCACGCTCTACCGGCTCTATCTGCGAGACGGAGCACGCCGCGTCGTCGAACTGCTTCTGCAGTTGCAGGAGGCGTTCCTGGCCCAGGCCGAGGCCCATCCCGGAGTTGCGATGCCCGGCCGAACCCACTTCCAGCACGCCCAGCCGGTTTTGCTGGCTCACCACCTGGCCGCGCACGCCCAGGCCCTGGTTCGGGACGTGGACCGGATCCGCGACTGGGACCGCCGCGCCTCGGTGTCGCCCTACGGGTCAGGCGCGTTGGCCGGCTCCTCCCTCGGGCTGGACCCCGAAGCCGTGGCCAAGGAACTCGGGCTGGACGTGGCGGCGGCGAATTCCATCGACGGCACCGCGTCCCGCGACTTCGCCGCCGAGCTCGCGTTCTGCCTGGCGATGATCGGGGTGAACCTGTCGCGCTGGGCCGAAGAGGTAATCATCTTCACGACGGCCGAGTTCGGCTACGCCCGTCTGCACGACGCCTTCGCCACGGGCTCCTCGATCATGCCGCAGAAGAAGAATCCGGACATCGCGGAGCTGACCAGAGGCAAGTCCGGGCGGTTGATCGGCAATCTGACGGGCCTGCTGGCCACACTCAAGGGCTTGCCGCTGGCCTACAACCGGGATCTGCAGGAGGACAAGGAACCGCTGATCGATTCGCTGGAGCAGCTGGAGCTGTTGCTACCGGCGCTGACGGGGCTCACCGCCACCCTGACGTTCGACACCGACCGGATGACCTCCATGGCCGGCGCCGGCTTCTCGCTGGCCACCGACATCGCCGAATGGCTGGTCAAGCAGGGAGTGCCGTTCCGGGTCGCCCACGAAGCGGCGGGGGAGTGCGTGTCGCTGGCCGAAGCGACCGGCCGACAACTGGACGAACTCAGCGACCAGGAGTTCGCCGCCATTTCACCGGCGTTGACGCCGGACGTCCGAGAGGTGCTGACCGTCGCCGGTTCGCTCGCCTCCCGCGACGGCGTCGGCGGCACCGCCCCGATCCGGGTAGCCGAACAGCTGGCCGCCCTCAAGGCGATGATCGCCGGCGACCGAGCGTGGCTGGCTCACCCCTGACCGCCGCAGGATTGGAAGTGCCTTGACGGCATTGGGTCGGCGGTTGTCCCGATCGTTCCTGGCCGGGGATGCAGTGCGGATCGCACCCAGCCTGCTCGGGCGTGTGATTGTCTCCGAATCCACCGAAGGTCGGGTGGCCGTTCGGCTGACCGAGGTCGAGGCCTACCGCGGAGCGGACGACCCGGCCTCGCACGCATACCGCGGACTGACCCGTCGCAACTCGGTGATGTTCGACGAGCCCGGACACCTCTATACGTACTTCGTGTACGGAATGCATTGGTGCGCGAACATCGTGACCGGTCCGCCGGGTCACCCTTCGGCAGTGTTGCTGAGAGCGGGCGAAGTGCTGGCCGGCCACCACCTCGCCGCGGCCAGGCGGTCGGATCGGACGAAACCTGAACATCTGGCCAGGGGGCCGGCCGGGCTGGCGTCGGTACTGGGCCTGGCGTCCGACCAGAACGGGGCGGACCTGTGCGCGGACGGTTCCGCCATATCAATGCGGACGGGAGTACCGACGCCGGCCACTCTGGTCCGCTTTGGTCCGCGGGTGGGGGTGAACGTGGGCACCGAGTTCCCGTGGCGCTTCTGGGAGGCGGGCGCGGCGTCGGTGACGACGTTCCGACCGGGTGTGAAGCGCCGCCGACCTGGACAACCGCCCCAGCCCTGAATGGCAGGATGAGCTCGTGCCCGACCAGCCTGCCTCCCTGCCCCAGCGGCCTCCCGCTTCCGTGCTCGACGAGCTCCGGTGGCGCGGGCTGATCGCTCAGTCCACGGACGAATTCGAGCTGGCCACCGCCCTGGCGAGTGGCCCGATCACCTTCTACGGCGGTTTCGATCCGACGGCCAGGAGTCTGCATATCGGCAATCTCGTGCTGCTGCTGACCATGCGCCGGATCCAGGAGGCCGGCCACTTTCCACTCGGCCTGGTCGGTGGCGCGACCGGCCTGATCGGCGATCCGCGGATGTCGGGCGAGCGCGTCCTCAACGGACCGGAAGTTGTCGCGGACTGGGTCCATCGCATCCAGACGCAGGTGGAGAAGTACCTCGACTTCAGCGGCCCGTACGCCGCCCGCGTAGTCAACAATCTCGATTGGACTGCCCCGTTGAGCGCGATCGACTTCCTGCGCGACGTCGGCAAGCACTACCGGATGGGCAGGATGCTGTCGAAGGACATCGTCTCGGCCCGGTTGAACAGCGACGAAGGTCTGTCGTTCACCGAGTTCAGCTACCAGATCCTGCAGGGCATGGACTACCTCGAGCTCAACCGCCGCTACGACTGCGTGCTGCAGGTCGGCGGGAACGACCAGTGGGGAAATCTGACCAGCGGCACAGACCTGATCCACAAGGCGGACGGCAAGGTCGCCCACGCGCTCACCACGCCGCTCATCACCAAGGCCGACGGCACCAAATTCGGCAAGACGGAGTCGGGCACGGTGTGGCTCGATCCCGAGCTGACCTCGCCGTACGCCTTCTACCAGTTCTGGTTCAACACCGAGGACGCCTCGGTGGACTCATACCTGAAGGTGTTCTCGTTCAGGACTCGCGCCGAGCTGGAGGCGCTCGCCGAAGCGACCGCGACCCGCCCGCAAGCCCGGGCGGCCCAGCGCGCACTTGCCGAAGAGGTGACCACGCTGGTGCACGGGGCTGCGGCGACGGCGTCGGTCATCGCCGCCAGTGGTGCACTGTTCGGTCGCGGCGAGCTGAGCGAGGTCGACGAGCCGACCTTGAGTGCGGCACTGTCCGAGGCCGGCTTGCGGGAGATCACCGGGCAAATGCCTACCACCGTGGACTTGCTCAGGGAGTCGGGCCTGGCGTCGTCGTCGTCAGAGGCGCGGCGGACCATCGCCGAAGGCGGCGCCAACATCAACAACCAGCGGATCAGCGATCCGGATCACGTGCCGGCGGCGGCTGATCTGCTGCACGGCAAGTACCTGGTGATCCGCCGCGGCAAGCGAGCGGTGGCAGGCGTGAAGGTCGCCTGATACCGACGGATCAACGGGATGTGCGCCGGAGTCACTGCCGGATACGCGGTGGGGCGGCGGACCAACCGGACGACTGTAGGTGTCCGAACTGGGTCGATCCCGGACCCCAAGGCGTTGACCTGCACGTTTGACTTGCCTGACG
>CAVOIW010000002.1:60000-65000 GCA_963695865.1 uncultured Actinomycetota bacterium
ATGGGGAAACCCAGCACGAGTCATGTCGTGTTACCCGCATCTGAACACATAGGGTGTGTGGAGGGAACGTGGGGAAGTGAAACATCTCAGTACCCACAGGAAGAGAAAGCAACCGCGATTCCGTTAGTAGTGGCGAGCGAAAGCGGATGAGGCTAAACCGATTGCGCGTGATAGCCGGCAGGCGTTGCGTGATCGGGGTCGTGGGACCATTCAGAACCTTCTGCCGAGGGTTCAGGGAGTAAGAAAAAGTTGTGTTAGGCGAATGGCATTGGAAAAACCAAGCGTAGAGGGTGAGACTCCCGTAGCCGAAAACATGATTTCTCCCGAGTGGGATCCCAAGTAGCAGCGAGCCCGTGAAATTCGCTGTGAATCTGGCGGGACCACCCGCTAAGCCTAAATACTACCTGGTGACCGATAGCGGACTAGTACCGTGAGGGAAAGGTGAAAAGTACCCCGGGAGGGGAGTGAAATAGTACCTGAAACCGTGTGCTTACAATCCGTCGGAGCTGACCCCTTGTGGGTAGGTGACGGCGTGCCTTTTGAAGAATGAGCCTGCGAGTTAGTGGTATGTGGCAAGGTTAACCCGTGTGGGGAAGCCGTAGCGAAAGCGAGTCCGAATAGGGCGGTTCAGTCGCATGCTCTAGACCCGAAGCGAAGTGATCTACCCATGGCCAGGATGAAGCGACGGTAAGACGTCGTGGAGGTCCGAACCCACCAGGGTTGAAAACCTGGGGGATGAGCTGTGGGTAGGGGTGAAAGGCCAATCAAACTTCGTGATAGCTGGTTCTCCCCGAAATGCATATAGGTGCAGCGTCGCGTGTTTCTTACCGGAGGTAGAGCACTGGATGGTCTAGGGGGCCCACAAGCTTACCAAAATCAACCAAACTCCGAATGCCGGTAAGTGAGAGCGCGGCAGTGAGACAGTGGGGGCTAAGCTTCATTGTCGAGAGGGAAACAGCCCAGATCGCCGGTTAAGGTCCCAAAGCGTGTGCTAAGTGGGAAAGGATGTGGAGTCGCCCAGACAACCAGGAGGTTGGCTTAGAAGCAGCCACCCTTTAAAGAGTGCGTAATAGCTCACTGGTCAAGTGATTCCGCGCCGACAATGTAGCGGGGCTCAAGCACACCACCGAAACCGCGGCATTCACATATCATCTCGGCCCTTTGCGGGGTCCAGGAGTGTGGATGGGTAGGGGAGCGTCGTGTTGCCAGTGAAGCGGCGGTGTAAACCAGCCGTGGAGGCTACACGAGTGAGAATGCAGGCATGAGTAGCGAATGAGGAGTGAGAAACTCCTCCACCGAATGACCAAGGGTTCCTGGGCCAGGTTAATCCGCCCAGGGTGAGTCGGGACCTAAGACGAGGCCGACAGGCGTAGCCGATGGACAACGGGTTGATATTCCCGTACCCGCGAAAGAGCGCCAATAACGAGCGCGGTGATGCTAAACGCCCGAACCAATGGCGATCCTTCGGGATGCCGGCGGGGAGCGCGTGACCCGAACCGTCAGTAGTTAAGCGATGGGGTGACACAGGAAGGTAGCTCCGCCAGTCAGTGGTAATACTGGTGTAAGGGTGTAGGTAGTTCTGGTAGGCAAATCCGCCGGAATGTTGATCTGAGACCTGACGCATAGCCGATTGAGGCGAAGTAGAGTGATCCTATGCTGTCGAGAAAAGCCTCTAGCGAGCTCTGAGCGGCCCGTACCCCAAACCGACACAGGTGGTCAGGTAGAGAATACCAAGGTGATCGAGCGAACTATGGTTAAGGAACTCGGCAAAATACCCCCGTAACTTCGGGAGAAGGGGGACCGAGGTGTGTGAAGCCCCTTGCGGGCTAGCACGTTTTGGTCGCAGAGACCAGGGAGAAGCGACTGTTTACTAAAAACACAGGTCCATGCTAAGTCGCAAGACGATGTATATGGACTGACGCCTGCCCGGTGCTGGAAGGTTAAGAGGACCGGTTAGCCTCACGGCGAAGCTGAGAATTTAAGCCCCAGTAAACGGCGGTGGTAACTATAACCATCCTAAGGTAGCGAAATTCCTTGTCGGGTAAGTTCCGACCTGCACGAATGGCGTAACGACTTCTCTACTGTCTCAACCATAGGCTCGGCGAAATTGCAGTACGAGTAAAGATGCTCGTTACGCGCGGCAGGACGGAAAGACCCCGGGACCTTTACTATAGTTTGGTATTGGTGTTCGGTTCGACTTGTGTAGGATAGGTGGGAGACTGTGAAGTGGCCACGCCAGTGGCTGTGGAGTCAACGTTGAAATACCACTCTGGTCGTACTGGATATCTAACTTAGGTCCATGATCTGGATCAGGGACAGTGCCTGATGGGTAGTTTAACTGGGGCGGTTGCCTCCTAAAGAGTAACGGAGGCGCCCAAAGGTTCCCTCAGCCTGGTTGGCAATCAGGTTTCGAGTGTAAGTGCACAAGGGAGCTTGACTGCGAGAGGGACATCTCGAGCAGGGACGAAAGTCGGGACTAGTGATCCGGCACCACCTTGTGGAAGGGGTGTCGCTCAACGGATAAAAGGTACCCCGGGGATAACAGGCTGATCTTGCCCAAGAGTCCATATCGACGGCATGGTTTGGCACCTCGATGTCGGCTCGTCGCATCCTGGGGCTGGAGTAGGTCCCAAGGGTTGGGCTGTTCGCCCATTAAAGCGGCACGCGAGCTGGGTTTAGAACGTCGTGAGACAGTTCGGTCCCTATCCGCCGCGCGCGCAGGAGTCTTGAGGAAGGCTGTCCCTAGTACGAGAGGACCGGGACGGACGAACCTCTGGTGTGCCAGTTGTTCCACCAGGAGCACGGCTGGTTAGCTACGTTCGGAAGGGATAACCGCTGAAAGCATCTAAGCGGGAAGCTCGTTCCAAGATGAGGACTCCCACCCTTTGTGGGGTAAGGCCCCCGGCTAGACCACCGGGTTGATAGGCCAGAAGTGGAAGCACGGCAACGTGTGCAGCTGACTGGTACTAATAGGCCGAGGACTTACCACAAAAATGCTACGCGTCCACTGTGCGGTTCTGAAGACACGGAACCGCGAGTCGCCGACCCGGCAGCCACCGGGCCGGCACGCACCGACATCTTCACAGAGTTACGGCGGTCACAGCGAAAGGGAAACGCCCGGTCCCATTCCGAACCCGGAAGCTAAGCCTTTCAGCGCCGATGGTACTGCAACCGCCAGGTTGTGGGAGAGTAGGTCGCCGCCGGAACACCATTCCCAATAGGGGATCATCACGAGAAATCGTCGATGGTCCCCTATTTGGCATTTCACCGTGCCCGGGGAGCTGCGGGGCCATCAACAGTCGAACACGGACCAGCAGATCTCGTTGCGCAATCGTTGATCATCAAGGACGAGCGGGCGAATGCTGTCCGGGAGCTGCTCGCGCTGCCAACGGCATTCGAGCCGGCCCGCGCTCAAATCTTCGGGTCCAGGTCTCGCAGCACGAACGGCCTTGATCGCGTAGGCCGCGGCACCAAGCTCGTGCGCGGCGACATGCGCTACCACCGCTGCCTGGCCGGCGGCATAGGCGGCGTGCCGGGCGGCTCCGTTCAGTTCTCTGGCCGCAGCCATCGCATGGCCGCCCGCCGCCCGGGACTCAGACATGCTGATCTCGCCGGCCGCCCATGCCCGAATCTGCTCGATCGCTCGGCGGGGCCTGTCGTCCCAGGGCTGGACCGACTCGAACAGGTGCAGTACGTGATCGGCGCACGCGGCCGCCCACAAAGCCAGGAGCCGATGGTCGCAGTCCGTGAACGTCCCCCCGCGGCGGATGGTGATGAAGCGGGGATCGCGGTCTTTGGGGAGAATCATGGCCGGTCAATTGCTGAGTGCATCTGCCCAACGTAGCTATCGTGCCGGGTTGGGAGGCTGACGGTGATCCGGACCGGATCAACGCGGGCGCTGCGCAGGGTAAGGCAGTCGTAGTGAGCCGGTAAGTTCCCGGGACATGGTCCTGTGGAGCATCTTCGCGCAGTTGGTGATCGGCGCCGCGACCATCGTGGCAGCGTTCCGGGTAGGCACCAGGAACGCCCGGGTTGCCGAACTCGTAGGTACGCGCAACGCGCAGGAGACGGCGAACGCCACTCTTCAGCGGGAGACCGCAGCTCGGCGAGAGGAGTTCTGGAAACGCCTTACATTCGCCTTGACCGCAACCGCCAACGACAACCCGGCGGAAGCTAGGCTCGGATTCTCGTTGCTCGCGGAATTGGCCAAGTCCGACCTCGCCTCCCCAGAGGATCGCGCCTTGGCCCGAGCGGCCAGCCGTGCGGTTCTCCAACAGCTGGACCCACCGTCGAATCAGGCGGATACTGAAGATGACGACCAGCTGTCCGACGACGATGAGGAGTTGGGATGACCACGAGTGTCGAGCATGCTCGCGTGATCACCGACCGCGAAATCGGTGCCGCGGAGTTGCAGGTCACGCTGGACCAGATCGAAGGCCGGACGACACCGCAGTGGGTCCGTGATCTCGCGAACGTGAGACTGAGCCCCACACCAGGGGCGGTTCCCCGCCCGGCGGCGTAACTGCGCTCCATCGGTTGCACCTGGCGCCGGGGTGGCTCACCGCCCTCGAGTCGGTTCCGGCCCAGCGCACGAGCCCATCGAAGTGTCATCGGCGCTTACGCCTCTGTCTTGCCTCATCGCGGTAACGATCCGCACCTTGTGACTCCTGGCGGATGGCGCTCGACCGGCGCATGTGCTCGGTTGCGCCGCCGGCCACATCAGACGGCGGCTTGCGACGTTCACTGTCGACGCAGGTCGGGGCATCTCCCTTGGGTACAAGGGATCAGTCCCCTGAGCCACTCGGGCGGACCATCGTCGGGGGATTTGACCCGCGCGCTGGCCTGACGTAATGTTTTGCGAGTTGCCAGTTGAGCCCTAGAGGCCAAGGCAGCCACCCCCTTCACCAAGACCCCGTCAAACGGGTCGTGGCGGAGCTCGCCTCACAGCGGGAGCCGAGAAGGACCGGGACGAGCGGTTTGACACCGCGGATCGGACCGGG
>CAVOIW010000002.1:67500-200265 GCA_963695865.1 uncultured Actinomycetota bacterium
TCGGGGTCGTGGGACCATTCAGAACCTTCTGCCGAGGGTTCAGGGAGTAAGAAAAAGTTGTGTTAGGCGAATGGCATTGGAAAAACCAAGCGTAGAGGGTGAGACTCCCGTAGCCGAAAACATGATTTCTCCCGAGTGGGATCCCAAGTAGCAGCGAGCCCGTGAAATTCGCTGTGAATCTGGCGGGACCACCCGCTAAGCCTAAATACTACCTGGTGACCGATAGCGGACTAGTACCGTGAGGGAAAGGTGAAAAGTACCCCGGGAGGGGAGTGAAATAGTACCTGAAACCGTGTGCTTACAATCCGTCGGAGCTGACCCCTTGTGGGTAGGTGACGGCGTGCCTTTTGAAGAATGAGCCTGCGAGTTAGTGGTATGTGGCAAGGTTAACCCGTGTGGGGAAGCCGTAGCGAAAGCGAGTCCGAATAGGGCGTTTCCAGTCGCATGCTCTAGACCCGAAGCGAAGTGATCTACCCATGGCCAGGATGAAGCGACGGTAAGACGTCGTGGAGGTCCGAACCCACCAGGGTTGAAAACCTGGGGGATGAGCTGTGGGTAGGGGTGAAAGGCCAATCAAACTTCGTGATAGCTGGTTCTCCCCGAAATGCATATAGGTGCAGCGTCGCGTGTTTCTTACCGGAGGTAGAGCACTGGATGGTCTAGGGGGCCCACAAGCTTACCAAAATCAACCAAACTCCGAATGCCGGTAAGTGAGAGCGCGGCAGTGAGACAGTGGGGGCTAAGCTTCATTGTCGAGAGGGAAACAGCCCAGATCGCCGGTTAAGGTCCCAAAGCGTGTGCTAAGTGGGAAAGGATGTGGAGTCGCCCAGACAACCAGGAGGTTGGCTTAGAAGCAGCCACCCTTTAAAGAGTGCGTAATAGCTCACTGGTCAAGTGATTCCGCGCCGACAATGTAGCGGGGCTCAAGCACACCACCGAAACCGCGGCATTCACATATCATCTCGGCCCTTTGCGGGGTCCAGGAGTGTGGATGGGTAGGGGAGCGTCGTGTTGCCAGTGAAGCGGCGGTGTAAACCAGCCGTGGAGGCTACACGAGTGAGAATGCAGGCATGAGTAGCGAATGAGGAGTGAGAAACTCCTCCACCGAATGACCAAGGGTTCCTGGGCCAGGTTAATCCGCCCAGGGTGAGTCGGGACCTAAGACGAGGCCGACAGGCGTAGCCGATGGACAACGGGTTGATATTCCCGTACCCGCGAAAGAGCGCCAATAACGAGCGCGGTGATGCTAAACGCCCGAACCAATGGCATCCTTCGGGATGCCGGCGGGGAGCGCGTGACCCGAACCGTCAGTAGTTAAGCGATGGGGTGACACAGGAAGGTAGCTCCGCCAGTCAGTGGTAATACTGGTGTAAGGGTGTAGGTAGTTCTGGTAGGCAAATCCGCCGGAATGTTGATCTGAGACCTGACGCATAGCCGATTGAGGCGAAGTAGAGTGATCCTATGCTGTCGAGAAAAGCCTCTAGCGAGCTCTGAGCGGCCCGTACCCCAAACCGACACAGGTGGTCAGGTAGAGAATACCAAGGTGATCGAGCGAACTATGGTTAAGGAACTCGGCAAAATACCCCCGTAACTTCGGGAGAAGGGGGACCGAGGTGTGTGAAGCCCCTTGCGGGCTAGCACGTTTTGGTCGCAGAGACCAGGGAGAAGCGACTGTTTACTAAAAACACAGGTCCATGCTAAGTCGCAAGACGATGTATATGGACTGACGCCTGCCCGGTGCTGGAAGGTTAAGAGGACCGGTTAGCCTCACGGCGAAGCTGAGAATTTAAGCCCCAGTAAACGGCGGTGGTAACTATAACCATCCTAAGGTAGCGAAATTCCTTGTCGGGTAAGTTCCGACCTGCACGAATGGCGTAACGACTTCTCTACTGTCTCAACCATAGGCTCGGCGAAATTGCAGTACGAGTAAAGATGCTCGTTACGCGCGGCAGGACGGAAAGACCCCGGGACCTTTACTATAGTTTGGTATTGGTGTTCGGTTCGACTTGTGTAGGATAGGTGGGAGACTGTGAAGTGGCCACGCCAGTGGCTGTGGAGTCAACGTTGAAATACCACTCTGGTCGTACTGGATATCTAACCTAGGTCCATGATCTGGATCAGGGACAGTGCCTGATGGGTAGTTTAACTGGGGCGGTTGCCTCCTAAAGAGTAACGGAGGCGCCCAAAGGTTCCCTCAGCCTGGTTGGCAATCAGGTTTCGAGTGTAAGTGCACAAGGGAGCTTGACTGCGAGAGGGACATCTCGAGCAGGGACGAAAGTCGGGACTAGTGATCCGGCACCACCTTGTGGAAGGGGTGTCGCTCAACGGATAAAAGGTACCCCGGGGATAACAGGCTGATCTTGCCCAAGAGTCCATATCGACGGCATGGTTTGGCACCTCGATGTCGGCTCGTCGCATCCTGGGGCTGGAGTAGGTCCCAAGGGTTGGGCTGTTCGCCCATTAAAGCGGCACGCGAGCTGGGTTTAGAACGTCGTGAGACAGTTCGGTCCCTATCCGCCGCGCGCGCAGGAGTCTTGAGGAAGGCTGTCCCTAGTACGAGAGGACCGGGACGGACGAACCTCTGGTGTGCCAGTTGTTCCACCAGGAGCACGGCTGGTTAGCTACGTTCGGAAGGGATAACCGCTGAAAGCATCTAAGCGGGAAGCTCGTTCCAAGATGAGGACTCCCACCCTTTGTGGGGTAAGGCCCCCGGCTAGACCACCGGGTTGATAGGCCAGAAGTGGAAGCACGGCAACGTGTGCAGCTGACTGGTACTAATAGGCCGAGGACTTACCACAAAAATGCTACGCGTCCACTGTGCGGTTCTGAAGACACGGAACCGCGATCGCCGACCCGGCAGCCACCGGGCCGGCACGCACCGACATCTTCACAGAGTTACGGCGGTCACAGCGAAAGGGAAACGCCCGGTCCCATTCCGAACCCGGAAGCTAAGCCTTTCAGCGCCGATGGTACTGCAACCGCCAGGTTGTGGGAGAGTAGGTCGCCGCCGGAACACCATTCCCAATAGGGGAGGTCATTTGCGATATCAATCGCACCTGACCTCCCCTATTGGCTTTTTTGCGTCCAACTCCTTCTGGAGCTGACGACGTCCGGCTCGTACAGTTGAGCGCGGATCAGATCTTGCAGTGCAATTCAAAACACAAGAGCGATGGAGTACCCATGACGAATCCCGGTGACGGCCAGAGGCCTGACCGCAACAGTGAGCCACGGAGCGAGGGCCCACGTCGGGGTTCGGACCGGAACGACACGCGGGGAACCGGTCGGCCGCAGGGGAAATCCCGGGACAGCGGTGGATACCGAGGTGACCGTGACAGGCCGGCCACCGACCGTTCGGACCGCCCGAACTACAACCGGTCCGACGGTGCTTCTCGTTCCAGTTCCGCCCCGGACCGGCGGCCGCCGCGGGGCGACAGTCCGTATGCCGACCGGTCAGCGCGCCCTGCCCGCGACCGTCGCGACGGGGAGCGCGCCGCATGGCCCAGGAGCGACCGCCCCTACGTCGACCGTGCGGCTCGGCCAGACTCAGAACGGCCGGGCTCTGAACGGTCGAGTCGGACGAGCAGTGACCGCCCCGCCTACCGTGGTGATCGGCCGACCTACGAGCGGTCAAGTACTGATCGTCGGCCGAGCGAGGACGACCGGCCTTTTCGTGGCCGGCCGCAGTCAGGAGAGCGGCCGAGTACTGACCGTCGACCCACCCGGGATGACCGTCCGTCGTACGGGCGCTCAGCTCAGCAAGAAAATCGCTCCGGCACGGATCGCCGCTCGGCACGGGACGAGAAGGCTCCCTATGATCGCCGTCAGTCCAGTGGTCGTCCCCCCGGTACCCGCAGCACAGGCGACGGCGCTCGTGATGAGCAGCGGCCCGGCTCCGATCGGCCCCCGTACGAGCGCTCAGCAGAGTCTCGTGGCAGGCGGGATCGGGACGGTTCCACCTACGATCGCGGACCCCGTCGTGCCGATGACCGTTCTGGGGTAGATCGCCGCCCGCGTCCGGAAGGTGCCGCCCGACCGTGGTCGGACCGGCCGGACCGCACTGATAAGCCGCGATCGGCCGTCGTCCGAGCGGTTCCCGCGGGATGCAGATCGCTCGCCGCAGTGATCGTCAGGCTCGTGACGGTCGACCCGCCGCGATAGGCGATCGTCGTCCGCCGCGCAGCGAGAGCCCAAGGCCGGCCTATGGCGGGTCGTCGAACGACCGCCACCGGTCCGGTTATGGCCGGACGGAGCGCGACGGTGGCCGACCGCTGTACAACCGGGACCCCCAGAAGACCGACCGCAACGAGCACAGGTCGGGCGAGAGCTCACGACCGGCTCCGCGCCGCACCGACTTCGGCAGCGACCTGAGTCGGGGATTCGCCAGAGATGGTGCGACCCGGCCACCACGAGAGCGGGACGAGCGGCCACGAGAACGTGACGATCGGCGGGATCGGGACGATCGGCGGGATCGGGACGAGCGGCGGGGAGACCGGGACCAGCGGGCGGCCCGTCGGCCGGATCAGGAACGCTCGGCTCGTCGGCCCGGGGACGATCGAGGGTCACCGGAGCGAAATGCTCCGCGTCAGGACAGGCCGACTCCGCGTCGGGACTTTCCGGAACGGTCACCGCAGCGTCCCTGGCAGGACCGTGGATCAGAGAGCCGCGGCGGCGGGCGCGCCCGTTCCGACGCCCACTCGGGATCCTGGTCCGACAGGGAAGCTCCTCGCTTCGAGCGTCGCGAGCCGGATCGCGGTTCGCGGGTGCGTGAGGACGAGATCGGTGAGCGTTGGCCAGAGGTGCCGGACTGGGCCGATCCACGTGAGCTCGACGCCGAGGTACGCCGTGATTTGCGTGGACTGAGCAAGGAAGGCAGTGAATTCGTCGGTGCGCACCTGTTCATGGCCGGCATGCTCGCCGAGGAGGACCCGGCCCTGGCCTGGCGCCACGCCAGAGCGGCCCGATCCAAGGGCGGTCGCATCGCGGTGGTTCGGGAGACCGTCGGTCTCGTCGCCTATCACGCAGGCGAGTGGGCCGAAGCGATCTCCGAACTGCGCGCTGCACGCCGGATGACCGGCGGCCCCGGGCAACTTCCGGTGATGGCCGATTGCGAACGCGCCCTTGGACATCCCGAGAAGGCCATCGAGCTGTCCCGATCTGCTGAGGCGGCCGACTTGGACCCGAGCTCAGCGGCGGAACTGCGGATCGTCGTTGCCGGTGCCCGCGCCGATCTCGGTCAGTTGGACGCCGCGCTCGCCCATCTCGAAGGCGCATTGCAGTCGGATTCGGTCGAGCCGTTCACCGCCCGTCTGTACTACGCCTACGCGGACCTACTGCTGCAGGCCGGTCGCCGAGCGGAGGCCGTCGACGCTTTCATGAAGGCCGCCGAGCTCGACGTCGACGAGGAAACGGACGCCGGAGAGCGACTGACCGAACTCGCCGGTGGGAGCACGGACGCCGGCTCGGACCAGCTCGAGGCCGTCACCGCCACCGAGACTGAAGGCGTGGTCAGTGATCTCGATGAAGACTTCGACAGCGCGGATTTCGGCGACGATGGCGTCACGGCTGTGGAAGCTGAAGATCTCGTCGAGGATGACGACACCGACGTCCACCACGGCGTCAGTGCAGGTGAAACGGACGGACTCGAGTCCAATGCGGTGGCGCCCGCTGACGACGAGGGAAGTGACTACGCGGCAAACGATATGGATACGGACGACGACACGGACGACGACGCGCCCATCCGCCCGGCCGACGCACCCCGGTCGATGGGATCGCTGTTCAGCCACAACGAGGGGGGTAGGTGACCGCACTCGCTGACCAGTCAGATGCGTTGCTGCTGGATCTCGACGGCACCATCTACCTCGGCGGTCAGGTCATTCCGCACGTGGTCGAGGCGCTGGTCGAGGCCGCCCGACGCGGTTCTCGACCGATGTTCATCACGAACAATGCTTCGAGGCCGCCGAAGGATGTCGCCGGCGCGCTGAACGAGATGGGTATCGCCGCCACCGCATCCGACGTCCTGACCTCGCCGGAGGCCGCAGCCTCCATGCTGGCCGACACGCACCCGGCCGGATCGGCGGTACTCATCGTCGGCGCCAAAGCGCTGGCGGATGCGGTGGCCGACGTCGGGTTGGTGCCCGTGCGGCTGGCCACCGACAACCCGGTTGCCGTCGTACAGGGACACTCGCCCGACACTGGCTGGCGCGATCTGGCCGAGGCCTGCATCGCCATCCGGGCCGGCGTCGACTGGGTGGCCAGCAACACCGATTCGACACTCCCGACCGACCGCGGCCTGCTTCCTGGAAACGGGGCGATGGTGCAGGCCCTGATCGCGGCGACCGGAGTGACGCCGCGGGTGGCCGGGCAAACCCAACCGGCCCCTGCTGGACGAGGCGGTCCGGCGGTCAGCTGCAAGGAGCCCGCTGGTGGTAGGCGATCGCCTCGACACCGACATCGAGGCGGCCGTGCTGGCGGGGATGCGAAGCCTCATGGTGCTCACCGGGGTGTCCACCGCCGCAGATCTTCTCGCGGCGCCGGAATCCCGTCGTCCCACTTATGTCTCGTTCGATCTGCGGGGTCTCGTCGATGAGCACAAGGTGTTCGAGATCGTCGCGGATGACCCATCCGGGCCCGCTCGTCCGTGGTCCGTCGAGGTTGCCGATCAAGAGTTGGTGCTGCGCAAGGCAGATGACGGGGCGGTCGAGGACCTGGAGTACGACGCACTGGGTGCGTTGGCAGCGCTCTCGGCTACCGCCTGGTCGACCGGAGTGACGACCGTGCACGGCGCGGACGAACCCGCCGTTGCCGCGCTGGCCACGCTGGGCCTGCCCACCGGTGCATCGTGACCGGCTGTCGGCTCGCTGGGTTAGCGTGGACGACGGCCGCCCATGAACCCGACTGACAGTTGGGCTCCGGACCAAACTCGTCGGTCGGCCACTGACATCAGCACGGACATAGCCCAGGAGGACCAATGGACCCGCGCCCCGGAGGCTTCCGACCGACCGTTGTTCCGGCGACCGCTGATTCGAATCCCCGCCGCCTCGATGATCAGCTGTCGTCCGCGGACGGCATCGCGGGGGAGATCGACGCGAAACTGGCGGAGCTGGACGGGCTGGCCGTGGCCGAACAGGTCGCCCTGTTCACGGATATCCACCAGCGGCTGACTTCCGCGCTGAACGCCACCAGCGGTCAGGCCGAGTCCGAGCAACGACCGCAGCCGCGGAGCCGCTGAATGCGAAGGGCGCGGCTGGATACGGAGCTGGTTCGCCGTGGGTTGGCCAGATCCCGCGAACAGGCCGCAGATCTGATCAGGGCAGGTCGGGTGCTGGTGTCAGGCCAGCAGGCCACCAAGGCCGCCACTGCCGTCGACCCCGGCGCGCCGCTGTTGGTTACTGTCCGACGTGGCCGACGAGCAGTGGGCGTCGAGGGGAGCGCACAAGTTGATCGGCGCGTTGGACGCGTTCGACGTTGCGGTGGACGGGCGTCGCTGTCTGGACGCGGGTGCCTCGACCGGCGGCTTCACCGATGTGCTGCTCCGTCGTGGCGCCTCGGAGGTGGTCGCGGTCGACGTCGGCTACGGCCAGCTGATCTGGCGGCTCCAGAACGATCCGCGTGTGCACATCTTCGACCGCACCAACGTGCGAACCATGGTGCCCGACGACGTCGGCGGGCCGGCCGAGCTGATCGTTGCCGACCTTTCCTTCATCTCCTTGGCTCTGGTGTTGCCGGCCCTCACGGGTTGCGCCGCACCGGGCGCCGATGTGATTCCCATGGTCAAGCCCCAGTTCGAGGTGGGGAAGGACCGGTTGGGTGCGGGTGGGGTCGTCCGAGATCCGGCGCTCCGGGCCGAGGCCGTCGCGGCGGTCGCAGTCGCGGCCGGTCGGCTGGGCTGGGGAGTCGCCGGGGTGGTGGCATCGCCGCTGCCTGGGCCGAGTGGCAACGTCGAATTCTTCCTCCATCTCCGGACCGATGCAGCGCTCGACGGGGAACACACCAGCGAACTGATCCGGAAAGCCATCGAGGAGGGCCCATCATGACCGAACGTCGCGTGCTGTTGGTCGCGCATACCGGCCGAGCGGACATCTATTCGACGGCCAGGCACGTCAAGAAGGCCATGGAGTCCGCGGGTATCGAGCTGCTCGCGCTGGCGGGCGAAGGCCTCGAGCTGGATCTGGCCATGCTGGCGGAGCCGGCTCCGGTGCCGATGGGAGAAAGATCACCGGTCGAGCTGGTCATTGCGCTCGGCGGGGACGGCACCCTGCTCCGGGCGGCGGAGGTGGCGAGACCGTTGCGGGCACCGGTCATCGCGATCAACCTGGGCCGGGTCGGCTTCCTGGCCGAGGCGGAGGCCGATCACCTCGATGAGGTACTTGCGGCGATCATCTCGGGCAACTACACCCGGTCCGAACGGATGACCATCGACGTGACCATCGAGAAGGACGGCGTCGTCATCGACCACTGCTGGGCTCTGAACGAGGCCAGCGTCGAAAAGGCAACCAGGGAACGCATTCTCGACGTCGTGGTCGAGGTGGACGGACGCGGTGTGTCGGCCTTCGGTTGCGACGGGGTGCTGTGTGCGACCCCCACCGGTTCCACCGCGTACGCATTCTCGGCCGGCGGCCCCATCGTGTGGCCGGACGTCGAGGCACTCCTGGTCGTGCCGTCGAATGCCCACGCGCTGTTCGCCCGGCCCATGGTCGTCTCGCCGAACTCGATCGTGTCGGTTCACATCGATCCGGTCGGCCACGACGCCATCGTCGCCTGCGACGGTCGGCGCACCCACGAGGTGCCGCCCGGCGGCAGGGTCCTGGTCCGGCGGGGCAGCCAGCCGGTGACCATGATCAGGTTGGGCGATCAGCCGTTCACCGATCGCCTGGTCGCCAAGTTCTCCCTTCCGGTGCACGGCTGGCGCGAGCGCAGGTACTGACACATGCTGACCGAACTGCACATCAGCGGCCTCGGCGTGATCGAGGATGCAGTCCTGGAACCGCACAGCGGGTTCACCGTGGTGACAGGCGAGACGGGCGCCGGCAAGACCATGGTGGTCACTGCCCTCGGTCTGCTGACCGGCGGCCGCGGTGACGCTGCCCGCGTCCGGGTGGGCGCGGAGCGGGCGGTCGTCGAGGCGAGGATCGCAGGACCGCTGGCTCCCGCTTCGGCGATGACCGTGGACGCCGTCGGTGGTCACCTGGACGACGACGGGGCGGTCATCCTGGTCAGGTCGGTCGGCGCCGACGGCCGTTCACGTGCCCATGTCGGCGGTCGGTCGGCTCCGCTCGGAACTCTGGCCGAGATCACTGATCCGTTGATCGCCGTACACGGCCAGTCGGAGGCGATCGGCCTGCTGCGGGGGCCGCAACAGCGTGCCGTGCTGGACAGGTTCGCGGGCTCCGAGGTCGAGCTCGCCCGTTACCGAAAGGCCAGGTCGGAATGGCAGAGCGCCATTGCCGACCTGGCCGACAGGACTTCGCACGCCCGGGAACGAGCCCAGCGCGAGCAGATGCTGCGTCTCGGTGTGGACGAGATCACCAAGGTCGACCCGAAGCCCGGTGAGGACGTCGAATTGATCGCGGAGGTCAGGCGGCTGGAGAACGCCGACGCACTGCGATCCGGCGCGCAGTCGGCGCTCGACGCGCTCACCGGGGACTCGTCGACGGACGGGCCGAATGCGGTCAGTCTCATCGAAGGGGCCAGGAAGCTGCTCGAGATCACCGGCGACGATCGTCTCGAAGCCCTCGCCGTCGGACTGCACACGGTGTCCGCGGTCCTGGTCGACAGCGCGTCGGAGCTGACCGGCTTCCTCGACGAGCTGGACGCGGATCCGGAGCGTGTCGAGGTCCTGTTGTCGCGGCAGTCCGTGTTGCGCAGCCTCACCCGGCGCTACGCCGCTGACGTGGACGCCGTGCTCACCTGGCGCGACGAGGCCGAAGCGGAGCTGCGTTCGCTCGATTCGTCCGAGGAAATGCTCGCCGAGTTGAGGAAGCGGTGCGACCGGCTGGCCGAGCTGGTCGCCGAGGCGGCGGTGGCACTCACCGGACGCCGGCGTGCGGCAGCTGCCGAGTTGGGGGACAGGGCCACTGCGGAGTTGGTTCATCTGGCCATGGGCAGGGCGACGCTGCGCGTCAATGTCACCAGCCGGGCGGCTGATCCTGCGGCCGCGGACGCTCTGCGAATCGGGCGGAGTTGGGTCGTTGCCGGTCCGGACGGCGTCGATCAGGTCGAGTTCGGCTTGGTTGCGCACACCGGTGCACCCGAGCTGCCCATCTCCAAGGGCGCATCCGGTGGCGAGCTTTCGCGGGTGATGCTGGCGGTCGAGGTAGTACTCGCCGACGCGGATCCGGTCGCGACCATGGTGTTCGACGAGGTCGACGCCGGCGTCGGCGGGCGTGCGGCGACGGAGATCGGGCGCCGGTTGGCCATGCTCGCAAGAGATCATCAGGTCATCGTCGTCACCCACCTCGCCCAGGTTGCCGCGTTCGCGGACCGCCACTACGTCGTCGACGCGGGGCCGGGCGATGCCGTCGGCTCGTCTGCGGTGCGGCCGGTCGAGGGCGCGGCCAGGGAACTGGAACTCGCCAGAATGCTCGGCGGAACGGACGGCGCCTCGGCACGAGCGCACGCCGCCGACCTCATTTCCGCCACCCGACAGCCTCGTCGGCGGGCTGTCTCGAACTGACGCCTTCGAGCCTCCCGCCTGGGCCGACGAATGTGAGAAGTGCGCAAGACACGCCCGATTTGTCGGTGAATTTCGCCGGGTCCGCGTGCGAAGACCTGATTTTCGTCGCGCCTACCGGATTTTGAGTAGGCGGTCTGCCACCATCGGCACATGAAACTCTTGTCACGGCAGTCCCGCGCGCTGCCAGGAGTCACAGGCGTCGCAAGGGTGTCGCGACGAAGTGAGACCTTGCTCAAGAAGCTGGGTGACGGCGAGATTGCGGTCATCGACCACATCGACATCGACAGGGCCACGGCGGACGCCCTGGTCAAGTCTGGGGTGTCCGCGGTGATCAACGCCGCCCCATCGATATCCGGGCGATACCCGAACCTCGGTCCGGAGATCCTCGTCAACTCGGGCGTGATCCTCGTCGACGATGTCGGCGACAAGGTATTCGCGCGCTTGAAGGACGGCAGCAAGATTCGACTCGATGGAGCATCGATCTACCAGGGCGAGGAGCTGATCGCCGAGGGGATCGAGCAGACCCCCGAGTCGGTCGCCGATCTGCTGATCGAAGCCAAGGCGGGCATGTCCGCCCAACTCGAGGCGTTCGCGGCGAACGCGATCGAGTACATGAAAAGGGAACGGACGCTGCTGCTCGACGGGGTCGGCATCCCCGAGATCTCGACCAGGATTGCCGGCCGGCAGGTGCTGATCGTCGCCGCGTCCGCGGACACCAAGGCCGAGTTGAAGGCCATCAAGAAGTACATCTCCGATTACCACCCGGTGCTCGTCGGCGTCGACGGGGGCGCCGACGCGCTCCGGGCAGCGGGATACAAGCCGCAATTGATCATCGGGAACCCCGACGAGATCGGCCCGGACACGCTGCGGGGCGGTGCCGAAGTGGTCATCCCGGCCGACATAGATGGACATGCCCCTGGGCTGGAGCGTCTGCAGGATCTCGGCCTTGGTGCGGTGACGTTCCCGGCCACCGGTACCACCGAGGACCTGGCGCTGCTGCTGGCCGATGCACGCGGCGCGAGTCTGATCGTCACGGTCGGCATGCACACCACGCTGACTGATCTGCTCGATCACAAGGGCGGCGCGGCCTCCACGTTCCTGGTGCGGATGCGGGTGGCGAACAAGATCGTCGAGGCGCCTGCCGTGGCCCGGCTCTACAAGGCGCGCATCGCCTGGTGGGTGGTGATGCTGCTCGTTGTCGCCGCATTGGCTGCCATCGTGGGCGCGCTGCTCGTTTCCGACGTTTCGCACACGTACATCGATCTCGCCCGGCAGTGGTGGAACGATTTCGTCAACTGGGTCAGGGGACTCGTCCGATGATTTCCATGCGGTATCACATCGTCTCGCTCGCGGCGATCTTCCTCGCACTTGCGCTGGGGATCGTCCTGGGAGCCACCAAGATCTCGTCGCCGATCCTGGCCGGTCTCCAAACGGACAAGACCGACCTGTCGAGCCAGAACCAGACGCTGTCCAGTGACAACACCTCGTTGACCGCCCGGGTGTCCTCCGATGACAAGTTCGCCAGTTCGGTGGCCAGCCTGAGCGTTCGCGGCACTCTGCCGAACGCGACCGTCGTGCTGATCACCACGGCCGATGCGGATCCGAGCGATCGGGACGCGGTGCTGTCGCTGCTGGACCGGGCGGGTGCCAAAGTGACCGCTCAAGTCCAGTTGACGGCCAACTTCGCGGACCCGAGCTATGCCGACGATCTGCGTACCCTCTCTGCCCGGGCGCTGCCGACAGGTGCGAAGTTGCCCGCGGTGTCCCAGGTCGGTGCTGTCGCAGGCGGCCTGCTGGGGGCGGTGCTGATCACGGACAAGAACGGGAAGTCCTCCGTCAAGCCGAACCAGGCGACTGCTGCGCTCACCGCCTTCGCCAGCGGCGGCTTCCTGCACGCCGCAGGCACCGTTGCGCCCGGCCGTCTCGTCATCATCCTGACCGGCGGTGAGGAGACCGGCGGTTCGCAGGCGGACAAGGCAGCGGCTATCGCCGACCTGGCCGGCCAGCTCAAGTTGACCGCCGGCGGGGTGGTGGTAGCCGGTAGTTCAGGCTCCGACGGCGCCACCGGCACGGTCGGTGTGATCAGGGCGAGCACGGCCAGCAGCGCGGTGGTCACCACGGTTGACGACGTCGACACGGCGTCCGGTCGACTGGCGACGGTGCTCGGTCTGGTGGAGCAGAACGGCGGCGGGGTCGGACGCTACGGCCTCGCCAGCAGCGCTCAGGCGCAGATCCCGACGCTCGGGGTGGGCTGACCGTCCCTCGCGGCCGGAATCATTCGCTCACCCTTGAAGTCGATGTGCCAGGACCGTAGAGGATTCGGAGTCATAGTCGACACCGAATCCTCTACGGTCTTCGTGCGTTGGCGACTCCTGCGCCGCGGACCGGCAGCGGCCCGGGAACCCGCCGGGGGTGTTAGGGTGAAATCCCGTGGAGCGATGGCCATCAGGTCGGTCGCCGAGCATCGAGAATGCCCAGGCGTTCTAGCACACGGGGAGTCGTCTTGCCGGTATCGGTTCACACCACCAAACACATATTCGTCACCGGCGGAGTGGCGTCGTCCCTTGGCAAGGGCCTGACTGCCTCCAGCCTCGGACGGCTGCTGACCTCCCGCGGCCTGCGCGTCACGATGCAGAAGCTGGACCCGTATCTCAACGTCGACCCCGGCACCATGAACCCGTTCCAGCACGGTGAGGTGTTCGTCACCGAGGACGGGGCCGAGATGGACCTCGACATCGGCCACTATGAGCGATTCCTGGACCGCAATCTCTCGGCCGACGCGAATGTCACCACCGGCAAGGTCTACTCGCGGGTGATCGCCAGGGAGCGCCGCGGTGAGTATCTCGGTGACACGGTCCAGGTCATCCCCCACATCACCAACGAGATCAAGGACCGCATCACCGCCATGGCCGACGAGGGGCCCGACGGTGTCAGCCCGGATGTGGTCATCACCGAGATCGGAGGCACGGTCGGCGATATCGAATCGCTTCCGTTCCTCGAGGCGGCACGGCAGGTGCGCCACGACCTGGGTCGCGACCACGTCTTCTTCCTGCACGTGTCCCTGGTCCCGTACCTTGCGCCGTCCGGTGAGCTCAAGACGAAGCCGACCCAGCACTCCGTCGCCGCACTCCGCAACATCGGCATCCAGCCCGACGCGCTCGTCTGCCGGGCCGACCGCGACATTCCCGAGAGTCTGAAACGCAAGATCTCGCTGATGTGCGACGTGGACGCCGAGGCCGTCATCGCCTGCCCTGATGCACCGTCCATCTACGACATCCCCAAGGTGCTGCATACCGAAGGGCTGGACGCCTACGTCGTCCGGCGGCTCGGATTGTCCTTCAAGGATGTGGACTGGACGTTGTGGGGTGAGCTGCTGGAGCGCGTGCACCACCCGTCCGAGATTGTGCGGATTGCGTTGGTGGGCAAGTACATCGACCTTCCGGACGCGTACTTGTCGGTGACCGAGGCGCTCCGCGCCGGTGGCTTCGGCAACAAGGCGAAGGTCGAGATCGTGTGGGTGGCCTCCGACGACTGCCAGACCCAGGCCGGCGCTGCGGCGGCCTTGGCTGACGTGCAGGGCGTACTGATCCCCGGCGGCTTCGGCGTGCGCGGCATCGAGGGCAAAGTGGGCGCCATCCACTACGCGCGGGTGAACCAGATCCCGTTGCTGGGAATCTGCCTCGGGCTGCAGTGCATCGTCATCGAGGTGGCCAGGAACCTGGCCGGCCTGGGGGGCGCCAACTCCGCGGAATTCGATGCCAACGCCGCCGACCCGGTGGTCGCGACCATGGCGGATCAAACGGACGTGATCTCCGGGGTCAGGGACATGGGTGGCACCATGCGGTTGGGTGCGTACCCGGCGCGGCTGGCCGAGGGCAGCCTCGTGGCCGAGATCTATGGGTCCACTTCGGTTTCGGAGCGGCACCGCCACCGGTACGAGGTGAACAACGCTTATCGTGACCGTCTGGAAGCCGCGGGTCTGCGTCTCTCCGGCACCTCACCCGATTCGTCGTTGGTGGAGTTCGTCGAATTGGATCGTTCACGACATCCGTTCCTGGTCGCCACCCAGGCGCATCCCGAATTCAAATCGCGGCCGACCAACCCGCACCCGCTCTTCTTCTCCTTCGTCAGGGCTGCCCTGGACTACCTGGAGTCCGAGCGGCTGCCGATCACTGACGACGACCTGGCCTCGGTCGTCCCCACGGCCGAGGTGGCGGCGGCCGCCCGGTGACCGAGCCGGAGATGTTCACCGAGCCTGAAATGTTTTCAGTGGTCGACAGTCGGGTGGCATTCCAGGGAAAGATTGCCACCGTGCGCATCGACGAGGTCGTCATGCCCGGAGGCCGAACGGCGCTGCGCGAGGTAGTCGAACACGACCGCGCGGTGGCCGTGGTGGCCATCGACACTGCGGGCGACGTGGTGCTCATCGAGCAATATCGGCATCCGCTGCGGCGGCGACTGTGGGAACTTCCCGCTGGTTTGATGGACATGGCCGGGGAGCCTGCGCAGCTTGCGGCCGCCCGCGAACTCGGCGAGGAAACCGGCCTGGCCGCGGCAGATTGGTCGGTCCTCGTTGATGTCGCCGCTTCGCCCGGCTTCACCGACGAAGTGGTCAGGATCTTCCTGGCAACCGGGCTGAGCGACATCGGCCGGCAGGGCGACATCGGCGACGAAGAGGCAGACCTGAAAATCGTCCGCGTGCCGCTCGGCAGGGCGGTCACGGCGGCCCTGGCCGGTGAGATCGTCAACGCCTCCACGGTCGCTGGACTGCTCGCGGCTTCGATCGCCCTTGGGGTGAGACCGTCCGGGTCGGACGTGGTCCTGCGAGATGCGCACGGCGCCTGGACGACCGGCCCGGGGCTGCGGCACGACGGTCCGGGAGTCCCGGACGCGCCGACGCTCGGGAAACAGTGACTGAGCCGGCTGTTCGTCCCGCACCGGCGCAGGACGCACAGCCCGAACCGTCCGCGGAGCTGCGCGCCGCACTGCGCGGCTACCTCGACCACCTCGCCGTCGAACGGGGTGTGGCACGCAACACGTTGCTGGCCTACCGGCGGGACCTGGAACGCTACCTCGCCTTCTGTGCGATCGGTGGTATCACCGCCGTTGGTGACATCAGGGCGGAGCACGTGAGCGGGTACCTGGTCTCACTGCGGGAGGGGTGGCTGGGACACCCGGCTCTCGCTCCCTCGTCCGCCGCTCGAGCGGTAGTCGCGGTCCGCGGTTGGCACCGGTTCCTGCTCGCCGAGTCGGCAACCGCGAGTGACCCGTCGGGCGATGTGCATCCACCGACGGCCGGCAAGCGGCTGCCGAAGGCCCTGCCGGTGGAGTTGGTCACGGCCATCTTGGAGTCCGCTTCCGGTGATGACTCGCGATCACTGCGGGACCGCGCCCTGCTGGAATTTCTGTACGCGACCGGAGCCAGGATCAGCGAGGCCGTCGGCCTCGACCTCGACGACCTGCCGACCGAAGGGGTGACCTCGGTTCGGCTGCGCGGCAAGGGATCCAAGGAGCGGATGGTGCCGGTCGGCTCCTTCGCCGCGACCGCCATCTCGGCCTACCTGGTGCGCGGGCGGCCGCCGCTCGCCGCCGCCGGGCGGAGCAACCACGCCGTCTTCCTCAACGTTCGCGGCGGTCGGCTGTCCCGGCAATCGGCGTGGCAGGTTCTGCGCGACGCGGCTGACAAGGCCGGGGTCTCGCAGGACCGGGGTCCGATCTCACCGCACACGCTGCGGCACTCGTTCGCAACCCATCTCCTGGAGGGCGGTGCCGACGTCCGGTCCGTGCAGGAATTACTCGGCCATGCCTCCGTGACGACGACGCAGATCTACACCCTCGTCACGGTCGACGCACTCCGCGAGGTGTACGCCATGGCCCACCCACGGGCCCGTTGAGCACCGTCTGGACGGTGGTGGGTGACGAGATCGGCCAGGTGCTCACCTGCGGGTCGCATTGGTCCTTTCAGCATTGCCCGCATACCCTGGGATGGTCGTCGGGATGACGACTGGAGACGAAGTGGGAGTTTCGGGACCGATGAGCTATCCGGACGACGCAGCGTGGATCGCCGCCGCCGGGGCACCTCGGACCGAAGACCACAGCCTTGACTCGAACGGCTGGATCTCCACTCCCGACGCGAACCCGCTGGTCGAAGAACTGTCAGCGGTCGAGGAAGCCATGGCGGATTTTGGTCGGCCTGGCGACGATGCCGGCGTCGCTGTCGACACGGCGCCGACCATGCCCACCATGCCGGCCTCGCCCGTCACGCCGGCCGAGCAGGAAGTCGTACCGGCCCTGATTCCCAGGCCCGAACCGACGAACGTTGAACTCGGCCCGACCGGCCGTCCGCGTCGCAGCATTCCGGAACCGGAGGTGCTGAACTCGCATGGTCCAGCCAGGGTCATCGCCCTGTGCAACCAGAAGGGCGGGGTCGGCAAGACGACGTCGACGCTGAATCTCGGTGCCGCGCTGGCCGAATACGGTCGGCGGGTGCTGCTCGTGGACCTCGATCCGCAGGGCGCTCTGTCCGCCGGCCTCGGCGTCGCGTCGCACGATCTGGACCGCACCATCTACAACCTGATGCTCGAACGGGACACCACCATCACCGATGTGCTGGTCCCGACCCGGGTCGCCGGGATGGACCTGCTGCCGGCCAACATCGATCTGTCGGCCGCCGAGGTGCAGTTGATCAACGAGGTCGGCCGGGAACATACGCTGGCGAGAGCGTTGCGTCCGATGCTGCACGAGTACGACTACGTCCTGATCGACTGCCAGCCGTCGCTCGGGCTGCTGACCGTCAACGCGCTGGCCTCCGCGCACGGTGTCATCATGCCGGTGGCCGCCGAATTCTTCTCACTGCGCGGCGTCGCGCTGCTGGTCGACACGATCGAAAAGGTGAAGGACCGGATCAACCCGGAGCTGACGATCGACGGAGTGCTCGTCACCATGTTCGACGGTCGGACCGTCCACGCACGGGATGTCGTCGCCATGTTGGTGCAACGCTTCGGTGATGACGTCTACGACAGTGTCATTGCCCGCACGGTGAAATTCCCGGAGACGACGGTGGCCGGTGAGCCGATCACCAGTTACGCACCGACCTCCTCTGCGGCAGATGCCTTCCGGGCCCTGGCCAGGGAAGTGATCGCGAGATGACCGTGCGGGCGGGGACTTTGCCCCCGGCCGCCGCATCGCTGGACTCCGAGGATCCCTCTGGGTTGCCCGGTGCGCGGTCGTCGTTTCACGTGCAATTGGCCAACTTCGAGGGTCCGTTCGACTTGCTGCTGCAATTGATCGGGCAACATCGAATGGATGTCACCGAGGTGGCTCTGCACACCGTCACCGACGATTTCATCCGCCACATCCGCGCCCTCGGAAAGGATCTCGACCTCGGCGTGGTCACTGAATTTCTGGTGGTCGCGGCAACTCTGCTGGATCTCAAGGCGGCACGGCTGCTTCCTGATGGTGAAGTGGAGGACAGCGCCGATATCGATCTACTGGAGGCCAGGGACCTACTGTTCGCCCGGTTGCTGGCCTACCGCGCCTACCAGCAGGTCACTACTCTGTTCCGCGAGCTGGAAGCTGCAGCGCTGCAGCGGTATCCACGCGCAGTCACTTTGGAGGACCGCTATCTCGGATTGCTGCCGCCCGTGCAGATCGGCATGGACGCAACAGTTTTCGCCGAGATGGCGGCGAAGGTCTTCGGGCCTAAACCACCGCCGCCCGCGGTATCCCTGGACCACATCCATTCCTCGCCGATCTCCGTTGCCCTGCACACGGCAGCGATCTGCGAGTTGCTGTCGGCGCGGGGGCGGGCCACCTTCGGCGACCTGACCGCCGACTGCACGCTCACCGGCGAAGTGGTGGCCCGATTTCTCGGGCTGCTCAACCTCTACCGGGAAGCCGCCGTCGCGTTCGACCAGAGCGAACCGATGGGCGTGCTGACCGTGGTCTGGACCGGCGAGACGCCGATGTCTGGTGTGAGCTTCGACGAGGAGTACGAGTGAGAGGGTCCGAGGATGTGGTCACGGGGGAGTCGGCCGCCCGGGAATCGGTCGAGCCGTTCGACGACGAGGCGGTGGTCGCCGGAACCGTGGCCGAGGAGGATCTGATCGGGGCGCTGGAGGCCGTCCTGCTCGTGATCGATTCCCCGGTCTCCGAAACGACTCTCGCGAGCGCCGTCGGTCACGGTCCCGATCGGGTACTTGCGGAATTGAGGGCGTTGGCGCGGCGTTACACGGATGCGGGTTCGGGAATCGAATTGCGTCAGGTCGGCGGTGGTTGGCGTTTCTACACCCGGGACCGATATGCCCCCGTGGTTGAGCGCTTCCTGCTCGACGGTCAGCAGAGCAGGTTGTCCAAAGCGGCTCTCGAGACGCTGGCCGTCATCGCCTATCGGCAGCCGGTGACCAGAGCCAGGATCGCGGGCGTCCGCGGCGTCAACGTCGACGGTGTCATCCGCACTCTCCTTGCTCGCGGCCTGATCGAAGAAGTCGGGCAGGACGCCGAAACCGGCGGACTGCTGTATCGCACGACCGAGTTGTTCATCGAACGGCTCGGGCTGTCCAGCCTCGAAGACCTTCCGTCCCTTGGCCCCCTGCTCCCGGAAATTGATTCCCTCGAAGATGACTGACAACTCGAACGCCAAGCGGCGCTCCACCCACCTGAAGAACACCGGACGGATCAACGACGGCGCGCTCGACGACGACGGCAATGAGGAAGGCGTGCGGCTGCAAAAGGTTTTGGCCGCAGCCGGTGTCGCATCCCGCCGCAAGGCCGAGGAACTGATCAAGCTGGGCCGGGTGAAGGTCGACGGACTGGTCGTCAAGGAGATGGGCCTGCGTATCGACCCGGCCAAGGCTGTCGTTCACGTCGACGGCAACCGGATCGTGCTGCGGGAGGATCAGGTCTATCTGGCGCTGAACAAGATGCCGGGCATGCTCTCGACCATGTCGGACGACCTCGGTCGCCCGCACATCGGGCAATTGCTCGTCGATCGCCCGGAGCGGTTGTTCCACGTCGGCCGGTTGGACATGGATTCAGAGGGGCTGCTGCTGCTCACGAACGACGGCGAGTTGGCACACCGACTGACCCATCCGTCCTACAACGTCACCAAGACGTACATGGCTGAGATCCCCGGTCCGGTTCCGCGCGACCTCGGACGTCGACTGCGGGCCGGTATCGAGCTGGAGGACGGTATCGCGAAGGTGGATCACTTCGAGGTGGTCGACCTGCACGCCGGACGCGCCGTCGTCGAGGTCGTGCTGCACGAGGGTCGCAAGCACATCGTCCGCCGCCTGCTGGCCGAGGTCGGACATCCGGTGAACCGGTTGGTGCGCACCAAGATCGGCGACGTGCAGCTGGGTCACCAGCGCCCCGGCACGCTACGGAAGCTGAACCCGGTCGAGATCGCGCTGCTGTACAAGGCGGTCGGTCTGTGAGCGAGGTATCCTCGCGAGCCGGCGCGAGTGGCGAAAGATCAGGCGACGCCGGGTCTTTCGTCATCGCCATCGACGGACCTTCGGGAACCGGGAAGTCGACGGTGGCCCGCCGGGTGGCGGCCGAGCTCGGAGCCGGCTACCTGGACACCGGTGCCATGTACCGGATGGTCACGTTGGCCGTGCTGCACGCCGGTGTCGATCCGGTGAACGACAACGCGGTGGTGGGAGTGTTGGAGGGGCTCAGTTTCTCCTCGCCATTGAGCCCTGGGCACCAGCTGCACCTGCTCGGAGGTGTCGACGTCACGGACGAGATCCGCGGCCCGGAAGTAACTCTGGCCGTGACGCCGGTATCGGCCAACCCCGCAGTGCGCGCCTGGCTGTTCGATCGGCAACAGCGGCTGGCCTACTCGGGCCGAATGGTGGTGGAGGGCCGCGACATCGGGACCGTCATCGCACCGGAGGCCGACCTGAAGATCTACCTGACCGCGGACGCCGCTGAGCGAGCACGTCGCCGCCACACCCAAAATGTCGGTGCCGCAATCGGTTCCGGTGGCGTGCAACCCGATCTCGCTGCCGTCGCGCAGGATCTGCATCGGCGGGACTCGCATGATTCCAGCCGGGTCCATGCGCCGCTCCAGGCGGCCAAGGATGCCGTGGTCATCGATTCGTCTTCACTGGAAATTGCCGAGACGGTCGCCAGGGTCCTGGAGCTTGCCGCCGCTCGAGGCATCCGATGAGATGGCGGTATCTGGGCGGGAAGGGCGATCCGACTCCAGAACATGCCGGACCAGTCGGTATGGACCGAGGCAGACGCATTGGAATCGTCCTGTCGCTGCTGATGTATCGGCAGACGGTGGCCGGGATGAATCGGGTTCCCCCGACGGGTCCGCTGGTCGTCGTCGCCAACCATTCGAACTTCTGGGACGGCCCGGTGCTGTTCGGTGCACTGCCTCGTCGGGTGTCGTTCTTGATCAAGGCCGAGGCGGTGACCGGGCCGGTGGGCTGGCTGTTGCGAAATGTCGGTCAGTACGCCATCAACCGCGACGTACCTGATCGAAAGCCGTTGCTGCAGGCGCTGTCGCAGCTGAAGGCCGGGGGAGCCATCGGCGTGTTCCCGGAAGGCACAAGGGGAGCCGGGAATGTGCAGAACATCTCCGGCGGAGCCGGCTGGCTCGCAGCCAGGGCCGGTGCCGCCGTGCTGCCCGTCGCCGTGCGTGGTACTGCACGCCCAGAGGGTGCCCGCAGGCGGTTCCGGCCGCAGGTTCGCGTGCTGATCGGCGAGCCGTTCGTCATCCCGCTCGGAGCGGGCCGGACCGCCGTCGATGCCGCCACAGATTTGATCCGAGATCGCCTGTCGTCGCTCGTGGTCGAGCTCGATGAAGCGATCAGCAGTATCCATGGGAAGAAGGCAGTGCAGTGACCGACAACTTCGACGGAAGCCTCAGTGCGGCCGCAGAATCGGCGGCCGGCGACGGCATCTGGTCCGACGAGGCCGAATTTGCCGGCTGGGAGGACCAGGGCGACGGTGAGTTCGACAACGGACCGACTGTGCCGACGCCGACGCTGGCCATCGTCGGGCGGCCCAACGTCGGGAAATCGACTCTGGTCAACCGGATCATCGGCCGCCGGGAGGCCGTCGTGCAGGACATTCCCGGGGTGACCCGGGACCGGGTCTCCTATGACGCCATCTGGGCCGGTCGCCGGTTCACCGTCGTCGACACCGGCGGCTGGGAACCGGATGCCGAAGGCATGGCTGCGGAGGTGGCACTACAGGCCGAGCGGGCGATGAAGACGACCGACGCGGTGCTGGTGGTTGTCGATGCCGCCGTCGGGGCGACGACCACAGACGAGGCCATCGCCAAGGTGTTGCGCCGCTCCAAGGTCCCGGTGATCCTCGTCGCGAACAAGGTGGACGACGAGCGCACCCTCGCCGATGCCGCTGCGCTGTGGAACCTGGGTCTCGGGGAACCGTTCCCGGTGTCGGCATTGCACGGCCGCGGCTCCGGCGACCTGCTGGACGCGATCATGGCGGCGTTGCCGGAAGCGCCGTCGGAGTTCGCCGCCAATCAGGGTGGCCCTCGCCGCGTGGCGCTGCTCGGTAAGCCGAACGTGGGGAAATCGTCGCTGCTGAACAAGCTCTCGGGTGAATCGAGGTCCGTCGTCGACTCGGTGGCCGGCACGACCATCGATCCGGTCGACTCGCTGGTCGAGCTGGACGGCGAGATCTGGCGGTTCGTCGACACGGCCGGCCTGCGCAAGCGGGTGCACCAGGCCAAGGGCATGGAGTTCTACGCCTCGCTCCGGACCCAGTCGGCGCTCGAGTCGGCCGAAGTGGCCGTGGTGCTGGTCGATTCCTCGACGCCGTTGACCGAGCAGGACCAGCGGGTGATCACCATGGTGATCGAATCCGGCCGTGCCCTGGTGATCGCGATGAACAAGGCCGATCTGGTCGACGGCGATCGGCGTGAAGAGATCGTCCGGGAACTGGACCGAGACCTGAACCGGGTGCAGTGGGCCGAGGTCATCAACATCTCGGCGAAGACCGGCAGGTCCGTGCACCGGCTCGCTCCGGCGCTGCGGACGGCGCTGGAATCCTGGGACCGGCGGATTCCGACCGGGCGGCTGAACACCTGGCTGGGCACGCTGATCCAGGCGACACCGCCGCCCGTTCGTGGCGGCAAGCAACCGAGGGTGATGTTCGCGACCCAGGCCGGTAACCGGCCGCCGACGTTCGTCCTGTTCACCACCGGGTTCCTGGAGGCCAGCTACCGCCGCTTCATCGAACGGCGCCTCCGTGAGGACTTCGGCTTCCGGGGTTCGCCGGTCCGGGTCAACGTCCGGGTCAGGGAGAAGCGCGGCGCCAAGCGCTGACCAACGGTTCGGTCCCTTGGGAGTGGCTCTGCCACGTCGAAGGGACCCAACTCATTCGGGCAGGATGAGGGCTCCGGCGGGCAACAGCCCGGCGGCGATCAACTCGACGGTGACGGCCACGGCAAGCGCCTGCACCAGCAGCAGTGCGACGAGCACCAACACCTGGGTGGCGCCGGCCTGCCACGGCGGGGCGCCGGCGAGCAGCACGCCGACGAATGCGCCTGGCAACGTGACCAGGCCGACGGTCCTGGTCTGATCCATCCCGGGGATCAGCGCGAGTGCGGCCGACGGTCGTGCCACCAGGATGACCGCCTCCCGACGGCGCAGGCCGATCGACAAGGCAGCCTCGTACTCGCCCTTCCGGTTTCGCAGTTCGTCGGCGGTGCGCCGACCGGCCAGCGAGGTCGCCGTCATCGCTCCGCCGATCAGGATCCCCGCACTTGGCAGGATGGCGATCGGATGCAGCGGGACGACGGTGCTGGCCAGGATCAGGGTCAGCGCCGGAATCACCCCGGCCAGGATGGAAACGGCGGTCCACCGGAAGTTGGGCCACCAGGCCCCGGTGATTCGATTGGCCGACGTGGCCGCGCCGATCAGCACCATCAGGGACAGGAAAACCGCAGTCAGCCACAGCGACCGCAGCACGAAACCGATGATCAATGACACGCCGGCAAGCTGGACGACGGCGCGGGCCACGGCGGTGAACGTGTCGCGGGCCCGGCCCAGCTCGAACCACTTGGTGACAAGGGCGGCTGCGGCGGCGAGGACGATGAGCAACACCGCGAGCAGCGGGCCGATCAGCACCGTGGTCAGGTGGGGCTCCGATCCTTGGTCCGCCCGGCCGGATGTCGAGCGGTCTGGACCATCATCCCCGCTGCGGTAGGCTTGTCGGGCCCGGCGAGCCGGGTGGCCGGGATGTGGCGCAGCTTGGTAGCGCACTTGACTGGGGGTCAAGGGGTCGCAGGTTCAAATCCTGTCATCCCGACGCGATAACCCAAGAGCCGCAATCATTCTCACGCAGAGTGGTTGCGGCTTTCCTCGTTCTTGATCGAGGATCGGCGGCTGCCTGAGTCCGCCTGGTAATCGGCCGAGCGGTGCCAGCGGTGCCGCGGCTGTCCGATCGCGACGTCGACCGCAGGACGGCAGCGGTATGCGGCACCATGTTGGAAGCCCGGGTCGACCGGTCCATCGGTTTTCGACCGGAAACGTCCGGACGATGTCACCGGTTCACAAGCGAAGGAGATCAGAAATGGCAACTCGCAAGGCAACTACCGAGTGGAGTGGTGGACTGCAGGACGGATCGGGCAAGGTGTCGCTGGTCAGCTCCGGCGTCGGGACCTATGACGTTTCCTTCCCGCGCCGAGCCGCAGACGAGGCGGGTGGGGTGACGAGCCCCGAGGAGCTGATCGCGGCCGCGCACACCGCCTGCTACGCGATGCAGTTGTCCGCGGTCATCGGCGAGGCCGGCGGCACGGTGAAGAGTCTGGTCACCGACGCCGAAGTTGGTCTCGGCCCGGATCCGGCCGGTGGATTCCGGCTCACCGGCATCAAGCTGTCCGTCCGAGGCGAGGTTGACGGCCTCGACGCCGACGGATTCGCCAAGGCCGCGGAGACCGCGAAGGAGACCTGCCCGGTCTCGAAGGCGCTGACCGGCGTCAAGATCACGCTCGACGCTGCGCTCGCCTGACCGAAGGCGATTCGCCGTGCGGGGATCAACATGCCCGATATGGGACGCGGGGGGCAGAAAGAAACAGCTTCAGCCCCGCGGTCGATGTTGATCCCCGCCGGCAGGGTTCAGGTCGGCAGGGTTCAGGCGAGGAGGGTGGCGGGGTCGACGGCGTCGATCCCATGGGCGGCAGCCACGGGCAGGTTGGCGAGCCGGCCGGCGTGCGTGGTGAGCCCACCGGCCAGCGCCGAATCAGCTCGGAGCGCGGAGTGCCAGCCGTGGCCGGCCAAGGCCGTGACGTACGGGAGGGTTGCGTTGGTCAGGGCAAAGGTCGAGCTGCGGGGGACAGCACCGGGCATGTTCGCCACGCAGTAGAACACCGACCCGTGCACGGTGAAGGTCGGGTCGTCGTGGGTGGTGGGGTGCGAATCCTCGAAACAGCCGCCCTGGTCGACCGCGATGTCGACCAGCACGGAACCCTCGCGCATTTGCGAGACCAGTTCGTTGGTGACCAACTTCGGCGCCTTGGCGCCCGGGATCAGAACGGAGCCGATAACCAGGTCCGCATCCCTCACCGCTTCGGCGATGTTGAAGGCGTTCGAGGCGATGGTCTTGACCCCGCCGTGGAATTGGGTGTCGAGCCGGCGCAGCGTGGGCAGCGACAGATCGATGACTGTCACCTCCGACCGCATGCCTAGAGCGATGGTCGCGGCGTGCATCCCGGCCACCCCTCCGCCCAGCACCACCACCTTGCCGTTCGTCACGCCCGGCACGCCGCCGAGCAGCACACCGCGGCCACCCTCGTTGCGCATGAGGTGGTATCCGCCGACCAGCGGAGCCATCCGGCCGGCGATCTCGCTCATCGGGGCCAGCAGCGGCAGGCTGCGGTCCGGCAGCTGCACGGTCTCGTATGCGATGGACGTGGTGCCGGCCTGCAGCAGCCGGTCAGTGAGCGGACGGTCAGCAGCGAGGTGCAGATACGTGAACAGCAGCAGGTCTTCGCGGAGGTGGTGGTATTCCGATTCGATCGGCTCCTTGACCTTCACCACCATGTCGGCGGACCACGCATCGGCGGCGCCGCCGACGATGTCCGCTCCGGCACCCGCGAACTCAGCGTCCGTGATGCGCGAGCCTTCGCCGGCACCGCTCTGCACCAACACCTGATGCCCGGCCAGCACCAGTTGGTGTGCACCGGCGGGGGTCAGTGCCACCCGGTATTCGCGGTTCTTGACCTCAGCGGGTACGCCGATGCGCATGAAGGACGGCCTTTCGGGCGGGATGGGGACTGATTCGGACCATGAATCTACCTTATTCTGAACTTTGCGCTCACAAATCGGAAGATTGTCAGCCACTAATTCGATATATTTGCTGAGTGAGCGCCAATGATTCGAGAAGGACCCCGTCACTCCCTGCCTCACCGCACATTGTTCGGCAGACGTCGGCCGGTCCTGCTACGGGAGCGCAACGTCGTAGCGCGCCGACCCAATTGGATGACCTGGACCGCAGAATCCTCGAGGTGTTGGCGGCCGACGGCCGGACTCCGAACAACGCACTCGCCGCTGCCGTCGGCATCGCTCCGTCGACTTGTCTGGGTCGGGTGCGGGCCTTGCAGGCCAGCGGGGCCATCCGCGGGTTTCACGCCGATATCGACCCGGCCGCTCTCGGGCGGCCCCTGCAGGCCATGATCGCGGTCCGGCTCCAGGCCGGCGCCCGCAGCCGGATGATGGCGTTCACCGATCGGATCCGGAAGCGGCCGGAGGTCCTCGACATGTACTTCCTCGGCGGGGCGGACGACTTCCTGCTGCACGTCGCGGCAGCCGATGCCGGCGCACTGCGGGACTTCGTCGTCGATCAGCTCTCCGCCTATCCGGAGGTGGCACTGACCGAGACGAACCTGATCTTCGAGCACGTCAAAGGGGCGGGCCCCGGCTGACCCGGGGCAGGCACCGCCGGTTGCCATCTGGCCGCTCGCATACGATTTGCCTCATGTCGACTCCAGATGGACTCGCCCTTTCCGTGGACCTGATGACCAGAGCGGGCGTGCATCCGAGCGCCATCGCCGTGTTCGCCCACTCGTACCGGATGCTCGCGGCCGGCGAAACCGGGATGCTGGCCGAGTCCGACCTCGAGCCGGTCGAGTCCCTGCCGCGCCTCGAGGATCTTCAGACGGACCAGGAGGCAGCTCGGCGTGCTCTCCGGCAGACCGCCGTGGTGAAATTGAACGGCGGCCTTGGCACGTCCATGGGCATGGATCGAGCGAAATCGCTGGTGGAGGTGCGCGCCGGCCGGAGCTTTCTCGACCTGATCGTCGAGCAGGTGCTTGCGCTCCGCGCGGAGTACCAGGTCGAGTTGCCGTTGCTGTTCATGGACAGCTTTCGGACCCAGGCGGACACGTTGGCCCTGCTGTCCAAGCATTCCGGCATCGGCGTCGAAGGATTGCCGCTCGACTTCCTGCAGAACCGGGAACCCAAGCTGCGGGCCGATGATCTGACCCCGGTGAGCTGGCCCGCCGATCCGACGCTTGAATGGTGCCCGCCCGGTCACGGCGACATCTACCCGGCCCTTGACGCCTCGGGGGTGATGGACCTGTTGCTGGACAACGGTTTTCGATATCTGTTCGTGTCCAATTCGGACAATCTCGGAGCCGTGCCTGATCCGCGCCTTGCCGCCTGGTTCGTCGCATCCGGTGCCCCATTCGGTGCGGAGTACTGCCGGCGCACTCCGGCCGACCGCAAGGGCGGCCACCTGGCCCGCCGGCGCAGTGACGGACGGCTGGTGCTGCGCGAGTCTGCGCAGACCAGGGACGAGGATGCGCAGGCCTTCGGCGACATCGGCAAACACCGGTTCTTCAACAGCAACAATCTGTGGCTGGATCTGCGGGCCCTCCGGGAGACGGTGCGTGCGGGCGGCGGGGTGCTCGGGCTGCCGATCATCCGCAACGTCAAGACCGTCGATCCGGCGGATCCGGAGTCCACCGAGGTGATCCAGATCGAGACGGCCATGGGGTCGGCCATCGGCGTCTTCGACGGCGCGGCCGCGATCGAGGTGGACCGCACCCGCTTTTTGCCGGTCAAGGCCACCAGTGACCTGCTCGTACTCCGGTCGGATGCCTACGAGCTCACCGAGAAGTCCGAAGTGCGTTTGGTGGCCGGGCGCAACACTGCGCCGCTCGTCGAATTGGACGGCGCGTACAAACTGCTTCCGCAGTTCGACCGGCGGTTCCCGTTCGGACCGCCCTCTCTGGTGCAGGCGGAAAAGCTTGTGGTGCATGGTGACTGGACCTTCGGACGGGATGTAACGGTGGTCGGGAGCGCGGAGGTCGCGGCTGACGGTTCCCCGGGCCGTATTGCCGACGGCACGCGGCTCGGAGGCTGACGCGTTGACCGACCCGGCGGCTGAATGTGCGGTGCCCTTCATGCGCCGGACGGCTTCCAGGACGGTTTATGCGAATCCGTGGCTCAGTGTCCGTGAAGACGAGTTCGAGCGCGACGACGGGTCCACCGGGGTCTACGGAGTGGTCGACAAGCAGGATTTCGCCATCGTCATCCCGGAGCAGGACGGAATGTTCCACCTCGTCGAGCAGTTCCGGTACCCCATCGGCAGGCGGTCCTGGGAGTTTCCGATGGGCGGCTGGCCCGCTGGCAAAGGCGGATCCGCGCTGGAACTCGCCCAATCCGAACTGCGGGAGGAGACCGGCCTGCGAGCCGGCCGTTGGCAGCATCTCGCACATCTCTACGAAGCGCCGGGGTTCTGCTCCCAGGCCTTCGACGTCTACCTGGCGACCGACTTGACCAACGGCGAGCACGAGCGCGAGGACTCCGAAGCCGACATGGTCCAGGGTGTCTTCTCCGAAGGCCAACTGCGGCAGATGATCCTCGACGGGACCATCGTCGACGGCACCACGATCACGGCCTACGGTCTGCTGCTGACCGCTCGCTGAGCACGTCGCAAGCGGCCCGGAGACGAGGCGACGTGCGGAAACGCCGCTCGCGGCCGACGGCCCAACTAGACTCGCGCGCAGAACGATGGAGCGTCCCGCCCCTACGGGCGAGGATGACGAGGAGGAACTGTGCCGGACCGGCCCGACCCGGAACCCGCCGTGGCCGGCACGAGCGTCGCGGATTCCTCCGACCGGATCTGGACGATTCCCAATCTCCTCTCCTTTCTGCGACTGCTCGGCGTGCCGCTGTTTCTTTGGCTGCTGCTGACCACGCCGCCGCAGGACGGCTGGGCGCTGGTCGTGCTCGCCCTGAGCGCCGTCACCGACTGGGCCGACGGGAAGCTCGCCCGGTTGCTCGGGCAGTACAGCAAGCTCGGTGAACTGCTCGACCCGGCTGCAGACCGGCTCTACATCTTCGCGACTCTCGTGGCTTTCGTCATCCGTGGCTTCATCCCATGGTGGGTGGCGGCCTTGATCATCGGGCGCGACCTGATTCTGGCCATCGGCCTGCGGATCGTGCGGAGACACGGCTACCAGGCGCTGCCCGTCCACTACCTCGGCAAGGCGGCCACGTTCTGTCTGCTGTACGCGTTCCCGCTCCTCCTGCTGGCGCAGGGCGGTTCCGTCGTGGCGCGGGTGGCTCAGCCGTTCGGCATCGCCTTCATCATCTGGGGCATGCTGCTCTACCTGTGGGCCGGCGCTCTCTATGTCCGCCAAGTGATCTGGGTGGTGCGGGAAACGCCATTGGCGCCAACGGGACGAGACATCCACCGTGCATGACGACGCGCAACATCCCGCGTCGCCCGGCAGTGACACACCGATGATGGCCACTGCGGCGCCGATCGACGGTGAGGCACCCGAATCGGACCTTCGATACGACGAGGCAGGACGGCCCGCCCCCGCCATCCGCCATCCCTCGCCCCTGCTCGAGTCGTTGGTCAGCGACCACCTCGACCCTGGTTATCAGGCAGCCGCCGACCGCAGGGCCACCGGCGCCCATCCCCGTCCGAAGAGCCCCCCACGGTCCGGAGCGGTGGCCTACCTGGCCATCGGACTCATCGTCGTCGGGCCTGGTGCTCGGCATCGCCGCGGCCAGCACGAAGGATCAGGCTGCCGGTACCGACCGGGCCCGGCGAAGCCTGCTGCAGGACGTCGCAGCCGCGCAGGCCAAGCAGAGCAACCTGGCTCTTGATCAGTCGACGCTGGCCGCCCAGATCAGGGCCGCCCAGTCGGCTCTCGGCGCGGGCGGGCCATTGGCGACCGTGCAGCGACTGGAGAACCTGAGCGGGCTGACACCGGTGACCGGCCCTGGTCTCGCGGTGGTGATCGATGGTTCGACGGACAGTTCCGGAGCCGGGGTCATCCTGGACCGTGACATCCAGTTGCTGGTGAACGGGCTGTGGTCGGCCGGTGCGGAGGCGATCTCCATCGGCGGCGTCCGGCTGCGCACCACCAGTGCGATTCGCCAGGCGGGCGACGCAATTCTGGTCGACAACCGCCCGGTGTTCTGGCCCATCACCATCGAAGCCGTCGGCGACCCGTCGACCCTGCACGTCAACTTCGTTGACACCGTCGGGTTCGGCCGCTTCCAGACCTTCGTCTCCCTCTACGGAATCCGGTTCGACATCTCCGCTCAACCGGCATTGACGCTGGCCGCCGGCGCCGAGCCCAATCTGCAATACGCTTCCGCCGCCCCGACGCCGACCACCTCGAGCGCCCGGCCGTCTGGTGTGACAACGACCGCAGCTGCGGAAACGCCCACTTCACACTGACTGATGGGCCGTCGACCGTAGAGTCCACGCACAACCGGCCACCGCCAGAGAAGGAGGATCGCAACCTTGTATGCCGCTTTCGCGCTGGCCATCGGCGTGGCTGTCGGGCTCTTCCTGCACCCGACCGTTCCGGACTGGATGGCCCCCTACCTGCCGATCGCGGTGATCGCCGCGTTGGATGCGGTCTTCGGAGCGGTGCGCGCCAGCCTGGCCAAGATCTTCGACGCAAAAGTCTTCGTCATCTCATTCGTCGCCAACGTCCTGGTTGCCGCCTTCATCGTCTTCCTCGGCGATCAACTCGGTGTCGGCTCGCAGTTGTCCACCGCGGTGGTCGTGGTGTTGGGTATCAGGATCTTCGGGAATGCGGCCGCCATCCGGCGTCACATCTTCAAGGCATGACTGACGGATCGAAGGCATGACCGGCGGACACCGTCTCACCGAACCGTGGCACCGCACGACGTTGGTGAGGGTGGCCGTTGCCTTGCTGTGCGCGGTACTCGGCTTCGCCGTTGTCGTCCAGGTGCGACGAACGGCCGCCGGCGACACGCTGTCGTCCGCGAGACCGGACGACCTGGTCGAGATCCTGGACGGACTGCAGCGCCGGGAGGATGACCTGAACAACGAGATCGCCGACCTGCAGGCCACCTTGTCGAAGCTGAGAGGCAGTGGGGCATCGTCAGCCGAGGCGCTCGCCGAAGCCAACCGTCAGGCGGCGGCATTGGGCATCCTGACCGGGACCGTGGCGGCGGTCGGTACCGGCGTCCGGATAACCATCAAGGATCCGAAGAAAACCGTGCCGCCCGAATTGCTCCTGGACGCCGTCGAAGAGCTGCGCAACGCCGGCGCAGAGGCATTCCAGGTCGGACCGGTCCGCATCGGTATGAACTCGTCGTTCAGCGGTTCGGCCGGCGCGATCACTCTCGATGGCGTCACCTTGAAGGCCCCTTACACAGTGCTTGCCATCGGCGACCCGCCCACGCTCGCGGCTGCGGTGGCCATTCCGGGTGGCGTCCTGGACACGGTCGGCCGCGCGGGTGGGACGATGACCACCACGCAGTCCGGGCGGATCAGCATCAGTGCCTTGCGACCGGCCCGCGCACCGCTCTACGCTCGGCCGGCTGGGGGCTGACCGGTCCGCACCCGAATTGACGAGCAGCTGTCCCACCCGAACGTGACGAGAGGCCGGACGCCGTGATTCCGCAGGACTTGCACTACAGCTCGGACCACGAATGGATCCGCAGTTCAGGGGAGGACACCGTCCGGATCGGCATCACCGATTACGCGCAGAACTCCTTGGGCGACATCGTTTTCGTCCAGATGCCGGAACCGGGTAGTGCCGTCAGTCCGGGCGATTCGATCGGCGAGGTCGAGTCCACCAAATCCGTCTCCGATATCTTCGCTCCCGTCACCGGGACCGTCATCGCGCGCAACGACGCACTGGACTCGACACCGGAGTTGGTGAACGGGGATCCGTACGGCGACGGTTGGATGATCGAGGTGCAGCTCTCCGATCCGGGCGAGCTCTCGGATCTCCTGGATGCGGCGGCGTACGCCGACCTGATCGGCGAGGTGTGAGCGGGCGGCGTGTGCGCGTGAGCCGCTCAGGACCGAGTCGCGTCCGGGCTGTTGATGGCGGAACGCGGGTGTGCCCGGATCTGTCGGCACGGTACGGTCGTGTGCATCTGATCACCGTGAGCCGGGCGCGCCCGCCGTCGGCGCCGCCCGGGAGCAACAGCAAGAATCTGCGAAGGAGTGCCGAGTGACAAGCAGTGAGCGCGAGTCCCCGTCAGGTTCACCCAGGCCTGCTGACGTCACCGATTCGACGACCATCTTTTCCACCGGTCTGTTCGGCCGGGATCCGGAGGTGGCCGAGGAAGGCATCGGCGGTCTCGAAGCGCTGTCCGCCGGTTCTGCGCTGCTGGTCGTGAAACGGGGGCCCAACGCCGGGTCGCGGTTCCAGCTCGACAAGGACGTGGTCAGCGCGGGCCGCCATCCGCAGAGCGACATCTTCCTCGACGACGTCACCGTGTCGAGGCGTCATGCCGAGTTCCGGCGCACCAGCGAGGGATACGAGGTAGCCGACGTCGGCTCGTTGAACGGCACCTACGTCAACCGGGAGCCCACCGAGTCGTCGACGCTGTCGAACGGTGACGAGGTGCAGGTGGGCAAGTTCCGCCTCGTTTTCCTGACGGGCAGTCGACCGGTCGGCGAATCCGGGTCATGACGGCTGCCGGCCTCCCCTGGAGCGGAGTAGCCAGCATCGGTTCCGTGCTCGGCCGGTTGAAGTCCGAATTCCCGGATGTGTCGATCTCCAAGATCCGCTTCCTGGAATCGGAGGGCCTGGTCACTCCGCACCGGACGCCGTCCGGCTACCGACAGTTCACTGCCGCGGACGTCGAGCGGCTGCGGTACGTGCTCGCCGCCCAGCGCGACCACTACCTGCCGCTCAAGGTGATCAAGGAACACCTCGACGCCATCGACCGGGGGATGGAACCGGCCACGCCGAGCCCGCGGATGCCTCGCTCTCTGGTCTCGGCGGAAGGACCGACCGCGCAGGACTTCGCCCCGGCCGTGGAGATCCGGATGACGCAGGCGGGAGTTGCTGGCCGAGTCCGGTCTCGAGCCGGTCGATCTCACCGAACTGGAGCAGTACGGGCTGCTCGCCTCCGGCCCGGGTGGCTACTTCGATGCCGATGCTGCCCTGATCGCCACGACGGTCGCCGAACTGCTCGGCGCCGGCCTGGAGCCCCGCCACCTGCGTCCGTTCCGGACCGCCGCCGAGCGGGAGGCCGCGCTCGTCGCCCAGCTGGTGTCCGCACAGGCCAGGCAGCGTGATCCGGACGCCAGAGAACGGGCCGGCGCCGCCGCAGCGGGGGTCGCAGCCACGGTGCTGCGGCTGCACGCCCTGCTGGTGAAGGCCGGACTCCGTCGCGAATTGGGAATGTAGCCGCACCCGTCTGGCCGACGCAGGTGACCGGATCCGACCGGCGCCGGAGCGAGCCGTAGCTGCCCACGGCCACCCCGCTCCGTGTAGCGTTCAAGCGTGGACGAGCGCACCTGCAACAGCTGTTCCACGAGGCCATCTGGTGCCCGGGGAACGGTCCGTGATCGGCTGGTCCGTCACCAGGTGGGCACGCGAACAACTGAGAAAGGCACATCGAGATGATCGAGATGCGCATCGTCGGCGTCCACGTCGAGATGCCCAATTCGCAACCGATCCTGATGCTCACAGAGGTGTCGGGCCCACGCAGCCTGCCGATCATGATCGGCTCCGTCGAAGCAACGGCGATCGCGATGCACCTGCAAGGCGTTCGTCCGGCGCGTCCCCTCACCCACGACCTGCTGGGTCAGGTCATCACCGCACTCGGCCGCAAGGTGGAACAGGTCCGGGTGGTCGATTTCCGCGAAGGTACCTACTTCGGCGAGCTTGCTTTCGACGACGGCACCACCGTGTCAGCACGTCCGTCCGATGCCGTTGCGCTGGCCGTACGCGCCGGTATCCCGGTCTTCGTCGACGACGCAGTGCTGGCCGAGGCCGGCGTTGTGATTCCGGAGGATTCGGAGGACGACGCGGACGACGGAGGCGGCGAGGAGGGTGAACCGGAAGACGCCGAGGACGAGGTCGAGCGGTTCCGCGAGTTCCTCGACTCCGTGTCACCCGAAGACTTCGACAAGTCGTGAAGACGTCTATTCCGCCGTGGTCGGCCGCCCGATCGGACTAACCCTGAAGTCGAGGTTGAGGACACGCCGCGACGAGCGTTGACCGCGGGCCTGCACCGGCCTACCGTCAGCACGAGTCACGCGCTTGTGATTCTCCCCGGCCGGACGCCGGAGGGGATCTGCGGTCACCGATGCCGGTAGTCCGTCAGCGGCGATGCCTCACATGAGCCCACTCCGCCGGAGTCGGATCGCCAGGAAGGGCGGCGCAATGCCGGAGAGCGAGCAGGGCGCACTGTTTCCGGATGAATCCATTCCGGACGACTACGTCGGCTACCGGGGCACTACGGCGTGCCAGGCCGCCGGCATCACCTACCGCCAGCTGGACTACTGGGCGCGGACGTCGTTGGTCGTTCCGACCGTCCGCGACGCCACGGGCTCCGGCACCCAGCGCCTGTACTCGTTCAAGGACATTCTTGTGCTCAAGGTCGTCAAGCGACTCTTGGACACCGGCGTCTCCCTGCAGAACATCAGGGTCGCCGTCGAGCATCTCCGGCGCCGCGGGATGGACGACCTGGCCGGTGTGACGCTTTTCTCGGACGGTGCCACCGTCTACGAATGCACCTCTGCGGAGGAGATCGTGGATCTGCTCCAGGGCGGCCAGGGGGTTTTTGGCATCGCGGTCGGCGGCGCCATGCGCGAGATGACCGGCACGCTCGCCGAATTCCCGGCCGAGCGTGTCGACGGCGACCGACTCGTTCCGGTGGCCCACGACGAACTCGCCCGTCGTCGTCAGGCTCGTACTGCGGGCTGAGCCCAACCTCTCCTGTGATGTTCGTGTCGCCGACGTATTCGCGCCCGGCCGATTCGCCCTAGCCATCTCCCCGCCCCCCGGTGCCGTTGGTGCCGGGGGGTGTCTTTGTCGCCCAACGGTTTGCGTGCGTGGGCTGCGCGGATGAACTCGTCGACTCCCGTCACTCCCGCCCCATTCGGGCTGAGTTGATCCGCGCGAGGCGAGTTGATCCGCGCGGGAACGGCAACTAGTACGCACTGCTATTAATGAGGTAGCCTAAGGATATGACTTCCGGCGTCACCGCATCCCGTCCGGCCGGATCGGCCGAAATCCAGGCACGTGCCCAGCACGTGTCGGGTGAGGATGTTGCCGCTCTGCGCGGCGCGGTGCTGATCCTGGCGCGCCGGTTGCGTCATCAACAGGCGGGGGACGAACTGTCCCCATCGGAGTCCGCGGTGATGGGCCGGATCGGCCGGGCCGGCCCCACGACGCCCGGTCAGCTGGCGAAGTCCGAGCACGTCCAGCCGCCGTCCATGACCCGGATCATCGAGCGCCTGGAGGCGCGCGGATTCCTGCGGCGCGACCCCGATCCCAGTGACCGGCGCCAGGTGTTGGTGTCGCGCACCGCGGCCGGCGACGACTTCGTCGAACGGTCGAGGGCGGTCCGCACCGCCTGGTTGACAGCACAACTCGAACAGCTCTCACCGACCGACCAGCAGGCGATCTCAGCCGCGGCGTCGGCGTTGACCAGATTGGCCGAACTACCTTGACCACCACGCATCCCACTCGCACGAGCGCGACCAGCGACGAGGTCGCACCCACGAAGGTCGCGACTTTCGCCGCCCTGAAGGTACGCAACTACCGGCTGTTCTTCTCGGGCCAGGTGGTGTCGAACACCGGTACCTGGATGCAGCGCATCGCCCAGGACTGGCTGGTCCTGCAGATCACCAATTCGCCGCTTGCGGTCGGCATCACCACTGCGCTGCAGTTCCTTCCGATGCTGCTCATGGGACTGTGGGGCGGCCTCATCGCGGACCGCTACCCGAAACGCCGACTGCTGCTGATCACGCAGACCAGCATGGGCATCCTGGCCGCGGTTCTGGCCATCCTCACGCTGGCCGGCGTGGTCCAGGTGTGGGAGGTGTACCTGATCGCGTTCGGGCTCGGACTCGCTACCGTGGTGGACAACCCGTCCCGGCAGACCTTCGTCAACGAGATGGTCCCGAAGGAGCTCGTCCGCAACGCGGTCAGTCTCAACTCGGGAAACTTCCAGCTGGCCCGGATGCTCGGCCCGGCCGTGGCCGGCGTCGTGATCAGCCTGGTCGGCTCCGGGTGGGCCTTCGCGATCAATTCGGTCACCTATCTGGCCGTGATCACCGGCCTGCTGATGATGCGCACCTCGGAACTGCAACCGCAGCCGCGACCGAAGCGCGGACCCGGCCAGATCCGCGAGGGCCTGCGCTACGTACGCAGCCAACCGCGGCTTCTCTGGCCGATCGTCCTGGTGTTCTTCGTCGGCACCTTCGGCTACAACTTCGCCATCATCCTGTCCGCCTACACCAAGAATGTGTTCCATGCGGGCGCCGGTACGTACGGTCTGCTGAACACCGCGATGGCCGCCGGATCGGTTGTCGGTGCTCTGCTCGCCGCCCGCCGCGCGACCGGCCGGCTCTCCGTGCTGTTCGGCGCGGCGGCCGGGTTCGGCGCGCTGCTGGTGCTGCTCGGATTGACGCCCTGGTTCTGGGTGTTCGTCGTGCTGCTGGTGATCACCGGTCTGGTCTCCGTCACGTTCAACACGTTGGGCAACACCACCGTCCAACTGGCCAGCGACCCGGTATTGCGCGGCCGGGTGATGAGCTTGTACATGCTGGTGTTCATGGGCGGCACGCCACTCGGCTCGGTGCTGGTCGGGTGGGTCACCGACAAGTACGGGGCTCCGTTGGCCCTGGTGTTGTCGGGTGGCGTCTGCGTGATCGCGGCCGTCGCGGCCGGCATCCTGGCCGCCCGCAGCGTCGGTGTCTCAGTCGAACTGGATCTACACCGGGGTGCGGAACACCACGTCAGCCTGGTTCAGCACACCGGCTGATCAGCGGACGTCGCTGGTACCGTTGTGCTCGTCGACGACCCCTCGCGGGAGAGTCCGGAACTGAAGCACGTGCCGGACGCCGAAGGAGCAAATCTCCCCGCCAAACTCTCAGGCCCGCGAACCGCGAGGGAAAGACACCTCTGGAAAGTGGGGCGGTGGCCATCCGGCCGCCGACCCCGCCGACGGGGCAAGCATCGCGACCGCCGTGGCGGGCGGAATGTGAAGCTCTCAGGCACCGATGACAGAGGGGGAGCGGCGTTGTGCCGTCCCGGTTCCGCATCCGGGCCATCGCAACCGCTGGTTCCGCTGTCCCCACGTCATCGACGCGCCGGCCCACTCGCCGGCGAGAATCGGCAGGTCACATGAGCCCGAACGAGCGTCCTCTCGCCCATACCGCAGGTGCCCACTACAGCCACGCGTCGCACTCGCCTCTGGACCCGGAGAACTTCGCCGATCGGCACATCGGTATCGACGTTCCCGGCCTCGCCGCGATGCTGGAGTCCCTCGATCAGCGGAATCTCGATGCACTCGAGCACGCTGTCGTGCCGAAGGCGATCCGGTTCGGCCGCCCCCTCGACCTGCCGGCACCGGCTACCGAGACCCAGACGCTGACGGAGCTTCGCGGTTTCGCGGCGAAGAACCGGCAGATGGTGCAGATGATCGGAATGGGGTATCACGACACCCTCACGCCGGGCGTGATCAAGCGGAACGTGCTGGAGAGCCCGGCCTGGTACACCGCGTACACGCCGTATCAGCCGGAGATCTCGCAGGGCCGCCTCGAAGCGCTGCTGAACTTCCAGACCGCGGTGTCCGACCTGACCGGGCTGGACATCGCGAATGCCTCCATGCTGGACGAATCGACGGCCGCCGCCGAGGCGATGACGCTGATGCGCCGTACCGCCAGATCCAAGTCGAACCGGTTCGTCGTCGATGCCGACACCCTGCCGCAGACCATCGCGGTGATCCGCACCAGAGCCGAAGCCATGGGCATCGAGGTCCTCGTCACGGACCTGTACGCGCCTAACGCAGGGCTGCCCGTCGGGGACTTCTTCGGGCTGCTGCTGTCCTACCCCGGTGCATCCGGCGCGGTCCGCGACCAGCAGGCACTGATCGAGGAAGCGCACAGCCGCGAGGCCAAGGTAACGGTCGCGGCCGACCTGCTCGCCCTCACCCTGCTGCGTTCGCCCGGTGAGATCGGGGCCGACGTCGCGGTCGGCAGCTCACAGCGGTTGGGCGTTCCGCTCGGCTTCGGCGGCCCGCACGCCGGCTACATGGCGGTACGCAGCGAGTTGCAGCGACAGTTGCCCGGCCGCCTGGTCGGCGTGTCCCACGACGCGGCCGGCAACCCCGCGTACCGGCTCGCCCTGCAGACCCGCGAGCAACACATCCGCCGCGAGAAGGCCACCTCGAACATCTGCACCGCACAGGTGCTGCTGGCCGTGATCGCCTCGATGTACGTCGTCTACCACGGCCCGGAGGGTTTGCGCCGGATTGCCCAGAAGGTGCACAGCCAGGCCCGTGGCCTGGCCGCGGCATTGGTCGACGCGGGTATCGCGGTGGAACACGCCGACTTCTTCGACACCGTGCGAGCGCGTCGTTCCAGGTCGTGCCCGCGAGATCGTGCAAGCCGCCAGGGATCGGGGGATCAATCTCTGGCAGGACGGAGAGGACGCCGTGCAGGTCAGCACGTCGGAGGCAACCAGCGCCGCGCATCTGCGCGACGTTCTCGCCGCCTTCGGCGTGCGCCCGGAATTGGGCCCCGTCACGGTCGGTATCAGTGGTCCGCTGGCCAGGACGTCCGTGGTGCTGACCCATCCCGTCTTCCACGAGCACCGGTCGGAAACGGCGATGCTCCGTTACCTGCGCCGGCTCTCGGACATGGACCTGGCCCTTGACCGCAGCATGATCCCCCTCGGGTCCTGCACCATGAAGCTCAACGCCACCACCGAGATGGAAGCCCTGACCTGGCCGGAGTTCTCCGGTCTCCACCCGTACGCCCCGACCGGGGACGCAGCCGGGATGCTGGAGTTGATCGATCAGCTCGAGCGCTGGCTCGTCGAGATCACCGGCTACGCAGCCGTTTCGCTGCAGCCGAACGCCGGCTCACAGGGAGAGCTGGCCGGCCTCCTGGCCATCAGGGCCTACCACCGCTCCCGAGGAGACGACCATCGCACGGTCTGCCTGATCCCGGCTTCGGCCCACGGCACGAACGCTGCCTCCGCCGTGATGGCCGGCATGAAGGTCGTCGTCGTCGGGACCGACGCCGACGGCAATGTGGACATGACCGACCTGGCCGCCAAGGTGACTCAGCACCAGACCGATCTCGCCGCGATCATGGTCACCTACCCATCCACTCACGGCGTCTTCGAGGACACCATCACCGATCTGGCCGCGCTTGTGCATGAGGCCGGTGGTCAGGTCTACGTCGACGGCGCGAACCTGAACGCACTGGTCGGTCTGGCCCGCCCAGGTGAATTCGGCGGGGACGTGTCGCACCTGAACCTGCACAAGACGTTCTGCATCCCGCACGGCGGTGGTGGCCCCGGTGTCGGGCCGGTGGCCGTGGCCGCGCACCTGGCCCCGTTCCTGCCAAGTCATCCGCTGGGCCGCAGCGAGGTGGGAACCTTCGGATCGGTCGGGGCCATCTCCGGGGCGCCGTGGGGTTCGGCCTCGATCCTGCCGATCTCCTGGGCGTACATCCGGATGATGGGCGCGGAGGGTCTGAAGCGCGCGACGCTCACCGCGATCGCCTCGGCCAACTACATCGCGCGGCGACTGGACGAGCACTTCCCGGTGCTCTACACCGACTCGGGCGGATTCGTCGCGCACGAGTGCATCCTTGACCTACGACCGTATAACGGCCGCGACCGGCGTGACGGTCGACGACGTAGCAAAGCGCTTGGCCGACTACGGTTTCCACGCGCCGACCATGTCGTTCCCAGTCGCCGGCACCCTCATGGTGGAACCGACCGAGAGTGAGGACCTCAGCGAGATCAATCGCTTCTGCGACGCGATGATCGCGATCAGAGGCGAGATCGATCAGGTCGGAGCCGGCGTGTGGCCGGTGACGGACAACCCGCTCCGAGGCGCGCCGCACACCGCTGAGTCACTGGCCGGAGAGTGGGATCACCCTTACACCCGCACGCAGGCCGTCTTCCCGGCCGGTGTGGTGCCGTCGCGAAAGTACTTCCCTCCGGTGGGCAGGATCGACGGCGCTTTCGGCGACCGCAATCTGGTCTGCTCATGCCCGCCGGTCTCGGAGTACGTCTAGCCCGCATACCGGGCCGCACCTGCGGCTTCTCCTGGAACGGCAGCCTGATCGATCCAGAGTGGCGCAGGTCACCGGCGAGGTTAGCATCGATGCATGGGGCGTCGATGGCCTGGGAGCGCACTGCTGGCGCTCGCCCTGATCGCGGTGGTCGCGGGTCGTGGGCTGTCCCCGGGCCACCTGGCAGGATCACCGGTGGCCATGGTCACCGGTGGGCCGCCTCCGGTCGGCGCGTGCGTGCTGTTCGCCCCGGATCCCGCCGTTGCTCTGACCAGCTTCGAGACCGGCGACTCCGACGCGGTTGCGACCGACCGCGCGCGGAGCTCTCCGACAATGTTTCCTTCGGGCCCTGCAATGGTGTGGTGGCCGGTGAGGTCGCCAGCGGTGATGCCCGGCCGACCGAAGGCTCTGGACGGTTCGATCGGTGCGCTGATGGGCACCTCCGGCGGTTGCTGGGCGGCGGCAGCGCGATATGTCGGCCTGCGGCCGTCGGTGACCGATCAGCCTCGCCGGCGCGCCGGTGAGTTCGGTCGACTGGCAGCCGGACTTCTCCGTGCGCGGGCAACTCATCGGTGCGAATGTCTTGCAGCGGGCCGCCGGGCGCGACTGGTCGGCCTGCATCGTCAGGCCGGACAACCTCGGCATCTACCTGGGGTCGGTGCACGACGCGCTCGACACCGGCACATCACCGTCCGCCTACGGCGACTGCTCGCCGGACACCAATTTGTCCATCTTGTCCGTCGTGAGTTGCTCGGATCCACACACCACCGAGAGGCTCGGCACGGCGTTGGTGCCGGCTGGCTCGATCAGCGCAGCGGCCCTTTCCGCATCGTGCCGGGCCTTCGCCGGCCGGATGCTCAGAACCAACGATCCGACCCGCGGAGGCGTGTTGGACGTCGTGGTGGGCACCGACGATCTCACCACGTGTGCCGTCGTCTTGAAGGGGTCAGGCCAACTGGTCGGCTCGCTCATCGGCATCGGAGACCGTCCGCTCCCACTCATCACCTGATTTCGCGGTTCCGACGTCGTCGTGCACGTGTTCTCCGTGGTCGTCCTGATCGGTTCGCTGGTGGTCCAGGGCGAGGCGTCGGAGTTGGGGTCGACCTGAGCGGGGTCGTCGCTGGCGGCGCGGTGGAAGCTGGCGCGTTGGAAGTTGGCCCGTTGGAAGTTGGCAGGCTGGCCGTGGGTTTCGCGGTGGTCGCGGGGGATGCACCGGCGGCAGCCACCGCCGTGGCCCAGGCCGCGTCGATCAACTTCCGCGTGGGTGGAGCGGCGCCCGCGAGCTGCGTCACCGGATTACTCAGGTCGACCCCGGCGACCTGCGGAGGTGGTGATCCGGTACGCAGGGCGTTCGCCGTGAAGATCGCCGTCCCTTTGGCGCTACCGAGGAATGCATCGAACGCTGCAGCTGCGTCGGACATCGCCGCGGTGACCCAGTTGGCCGTCAGCGGGACGGCCATCAGGGCGTCGCCTGCCGTCGGTCCGGTCGGATAGACCGCGGTCAGACCGGGCGGATGAGCGGTGTTGTACGCGGCCAGATCGGACTCGACCACTGGAACGGCAGTGTAGGCGGCATGACCAAGGGCGAGTTCACTCAGGGCGGCCGCCGTGGTCGCCGGCGGGTTCGGGACCTGCGCCGCCAGCCGACCGAACACCGGAATGGAGGCGGTGACGGCCTGCGGACTCACGGTGGTGGTCGATCCATCGGCGGCGACGATCGATTGAAGGGCATAGTTCGTGGCGCGGTTGCCGTCGGGAGCGGGCAGGGCCGGCACCACACCGGCCGCGGTCCCGGTGGCCACGCTCTTCCAGCTGACGCTTCCGGACGGTGCGACCCGGACGGCCAGCACCACGGGTGACGTGGCCAGGCTGCTGTTCCCGTGTCCTGCGGTCATGGCCGGGTTGCTGGCGTCGAGGGCGGCCAGATCCGGTGCCGAATCCACCACCCACAGGCCCGGAGCCGGCGTCCTCTGACCCTTCCAGCCCGCCGCGAGGGCGGCACCGGCCGCCGGACCGGCGACGGGGTCGACGGTCACGGTGACGCACGTCGACCTGGCGACCGGGGTGGTGGCGTCGAAGGCCACCGCCGCGTCCTGGACGGACGGCGCGGCTCCCGGCGAGGCCACCACCGGCAGCACCGTGCTGCCGGAGCAGGCAGCCGACTGCTGGCTGTCATGCAGGATGACGCGGTAGCCGACGAACAGGCCGGCCAGCACGAGAACGGCGACGACGACGATGATCGGCCAGGCGGCAACCCGCCGTCGCCGGTCCACGCTGGCGTGACGCCCCATCGAATCTCCTCGTCCTGCTGCACCGCGATCGGCGCGTCAGGCCCGGCGCCGTAGCCCTTTGGTGGAGCGACCCAACTCTAACCAGGTGACACGGTCCCGCCTGGCGACCGGCTCCATCCGGGCGACCGGCGCAGGCCTGCGGTCAGGGCGGTCCCCGAGCGAAGTCGGGGATGATCCGGAAAATACCCGCTGACCGGGGTCGAAGGTGGAAGCTGGAGCCATCACCTGACACCATGGTGCAAGAAACGGGGGCCGGTCCGGCCGGCCGGCGATGCAACACGCGAGAGGACTCCAGCGATGGCCAACCCATTCACAAAGGCCTGGAAGTACATGATGGCCCTGTTCTCCTCCAAGGTGGACGAGTACGCCGACCCGAAGGTGCAGATCCAGCAGGCGATCGAGGACGCGCAGCGGCAGCACGCGGAGCTGTCCAAACAAGCCGCCGCCGTGATCGGCAACCAACGGCAGCTGGAGATGAAGCTGACCCGTCAGATGAGCGACGTCGAGCGTCTGCAGTCCTCCGCCAGGCAGGCTCTCGTACTGTCCGACGAGGCCAGAGCCAAGGGTGATGCCACCAAGGCGGCGCAGTACGAGCAGACCGCCCAGACGTTCGCCACCCAGCTGGTCGCGGGTGAGCAGCAGATGGAAGACCTCAAGACCATGCACGACCAGGCCCTGAAGGCGGCCGAACAGGCCAAGCAGGCGGTCGAGAACAACGCGTCCGCGCTGCAGACCAAGTTGGCCGAGCGGACCAAGCTGCTCTCCCAGCTCGAGCAGGCGAAGATGCAGGAGCAGGTGTCGGCGTCGCTCAACTCGATGTCGTCGTTGGCCGCGCCCGGCAACACTCCTTCGCTGGACGAGGTCAGGGACAAGATCGAGCGCCGGTACGCGACCGCACTCGGCTCTGCCGAGCTCAGTCAGAACTCGGTCGAGGGGCGGATGCTCGAGGTACAGAAGTCGACCCTCGACATGGCCGGTGCCTCGCGGCTCGACCAGCTGCGGGCGCAGTTGCATCCCGAACTGTCCGGCCAGCAGGCTCGGGCGATCGATCAGTCGACCACGGGTGCCACCACACCTGCGGTCGACATCAACAAGCAAGGCTGATGCGCGTCAATCCCACCGCCAGAGCACTGACGAATTCGGTGCTCAAGGGTGCGGCGGGTAAGAGGCCGGCCGTGGCACTGTCCCGCGGGGTGGAGACGGCTGCCATGGTCAGTTCGTCGGCGGCCGAGTTCCTCCGAGTCCGGCGGGATCCCGCCGAGGTGGCGATCCGGCGGCGCCGGGCGGCAATCCGCAGGTCGAACATCTGGGGCGCCGGTGTCGTCGTCGGTGCGGCTGGAGGGGCCGCTCTGACGGTTGGACTCGTGCACACCGGAGTCACCGCCTCCGCGATCTTCTCGCTCGTTCTGGTCGCGGCCCTCCTGGCCTGGTGCGTGCTGGGTCTGGTGCGTTCCCTCACCGATCTGCGACGCCGCAGTCGGGCGGTCGCCGCGCTGCCGCCTCCGCAGCCCTCGCGGCGCCCGGTGGCGTCGCAGATACGGGTTGACATCGGTCGCCTGGATTCCTACTCCGACGGTCTCCGGCAGCTGGTGTCCATGCTGCCCGTCGGTGCTGGATCGGGCGCATCGGGCCTGCGACGCGACGTGATCGTATCGGCGGACGGGGCCGAACTCCTGCTCCGTCAGCAGGCCCAGGAATACACCGGAATCCGGAAGACCTCCGCCGGGGCCCCGGCCGGGGCGCACGCGGGACTGGAGACGACGGCGGCCGAACTCGCCGAGCGCATCCGGGTCGGAGTCGCCCAGTACGGCAGCCTCGTCGCCGCCGCGACCGAAACCATCGCGGCCTCGGCGCATCTGGACCGGGCGCTGGTGGATCTGCGGGAGCCGACCGAACGACTCGAGGCCCTGGCCATGGGCATGCGCGAGATCGCCGCTCATGCGCGACCCGGTGGCCCGGCGGGCTGAGCCGTCCGCTCGGCGCCGGTAACATCGGATGTCATGCGCCTTACCGAGTTCCGTGCCCTGATGACGGCCCACTTCGGTTCCCATCGCGCCTCCGCGGTCGCCGCAGATCATGTCTTCTCGGCGCTGGGCGGCCGTACCGTCGACCAGGCACTCGCCAAGGGCGAGAATCCCAAGAAGGTCTGGGCGGTGGTCTGCGAGACCTTCGACGTGCCACCGATTCTGCATCACGGCCTGCCCGACTGATCGAGGCCCGCAGAGTCGCCGGCATCGCTGCGACACGCCGAAGCCGGTGCTGGCGTGTCGAACATCTGTACGTCTACATGTTGTCCCCATACCCCGCGGCTGTCCACAATTCGCGATTGCCGAGGGTGGCTGTCGGTGCTCGGTTCTACCGTCGGTCAGGACAGCACAACAGACATGACGCCAGGCGGTGCAGGACCAGCCGGCGACCGAAGACACGAAAGGCACGGGGTGGGCCATGTCGGCACCGGATCGTGAAAAAGCACTCGGCATTGCGCTGGCGCAGATCGAGAAGCAGTTCGGCAAGGGATCGGTGATGCGGCTGGGCGACGAGGGTCGCGCACCGGTCGAGGTCATCCCGACCGGCTCCATCGCCCTGGACGTGGCGCTGGGGATCGGCGGGTTGCCAAGGGGCCGGGTGGTCGAGATCTACGGTCCCGAGTCCTCCGGAAAGACGACGGTCACCCTGCACGCGGTGGCCAGTGTGCAGGCGGCCGGCGGTATCGCGGCCTTCATCGACGCTGAGCACGCGCTCGACCCCGAGTATGCGAAGGCGCTCGGTGTCGACACCGACTCGTTGCTGGTGTCCCAGCCGGACACCGGTGAACAGGCACTCGAGATCGCCGACATGCTGATCCGGTCCGGCGCGATCGATCTGGTCGTCGTCGACTCGGTGGCCGCTCTTGTGCCACGCGCCGAGATCGAGGGCGAGATGGGCGACAGCCACGTCGGTCTGCAGGCCCGGTTGATGTCGCAGGCCCTGCGCAAGATCGCCGGTGCACTGAGCAATACCAACACCACGATGATCTTCATCAACCAGCTCCGCGAGAAGATCGGGGTGATGTTCGGCTCGCCGGAGACGACCACAGGCGGCAAGGCGCTGAAGTTCTATGCCTCCGTCCGGCTGGACATCCGCCGCATCGAGGCGTTGAAGGACGGCACCGACGTCGTCGGCAACCGGACCAGGGTCAAGGTCGTCAAGAACAAGATGGCCCCGCCGTTCAAGCAGGCGGAGTTCGACATCATCTACGGCCAGGGCATTTCCCGTGAGGGCTCGTTGATCGACGTCGGTGTGGAGCAGGGTCTGGTTCGCAAGGCCGGCGCCTGGTACACGTATGACGGCGAACAGCTCGGTCAGGGCAAGGAGAACGCCAGAACCTTCCTGCGCGAGAACCCCGATGTGGGGAACGAAATCGAGAAGCGAATCAAGGAGAAGCTCGGCGTCGGCGCCCGAATCGATGAAGAGACGATTGCACCGGCCCCCGTCGACTTCTGACCGCACCGGGCCAACGCGCCCGAACACCAGCACCACATCCGACGAGCACAGCGCATTGCACTGGACGCCGTCTGTCTGCCGTACCCGGTCGGCCGACGGCGTCCTGTCGCCGTAGCTGGGCTGGTGATGACCGGAGGTACCCATGGAGACACAGGAGCGGGCCGCGCGCCTCGCTGCACTGGCTGCGCAGATCGCGGCGGTCGAGGGGGGCGCCGGCGCCCAAGCCCACGGTCGGCAAGGCGCACCTGCCGGCATCGACACCGGCGACGGTCCGCCGGCTGCGGTCGTGGGAGGTGCCGACAAGGATCTGCTCGCGGGCGCGAAGGCGATCTGTCTGCGGTTGCTGGCGGTGGCTCCTCGGCCGCGCGCCGGACTGGCCCAGGCCATGAAGCGCAAGGAGGTGCCTGACCACATCGCAGAGGCGGTGCTCGACCGACTGACCGAGGTGGGGTTGGTGGACGACGTCGCCTACGCGCAGAGCTTCGTCCGGGTCAAGCAGCGCGATCGCGCCTTGGGACGCACGGCCCTCCGGACGGAACTCCGGAAGCTCGGGATCGACGACGAGGTCACCGTGGTGGCCGTAGACACCGTCGACGACATTGCTGAGCGTGCCAGGGCGGCGGATCTCGTCGCCAAACGAATCGATGCGGCCATGGCCGCCGGACCGGTGGCCGCCAGACGACGGCTGCTCGGGTTGCTGTCCCGTCGCGGTTACTCGTTCGAGGTCGCGGTACCGGTCGTCGAGCAGGCCCTGGACGGCTACACCGAGGGAGCTGCGCCTGAGGCCTGACGACACCCTGCGTTCGGGTTTGGACACCGGCCGTCAGCCCGTCGGCTTGACCCACCATGGGCACGTCTTTAACCTCAATGTCACAGGAGAATCACGAAGCGCGCGCTGTGGTCAGGTGCGTGATCGATAGCGGTGCTCGTTGCCGCATTTTGCCCAGCTCGACTGGGCCGAACGGGCGGTACCTCGATAGGACCGTTCGAGATGGTCGGCGCCTCCGTGGCGTGCGCCCGCGATACTCCCTCCGTCCACGGACGGCAACAACGAGGGAGGTGTCATGCCGAACGCATTACTAGTCGTGCTCGCGCTGGCGCTTGTTGCGGCTTTGGCCGTATTGATAGTGATACTTCGCCGGCAGTCAAGCACCCCGGCACTGGATGAGAACGCCATTCGTCGCCTGCTTACCGAGACCATCGAAGCGTCAGGTCAGCGGGATGAGATCGCCCGGCCTGCAGCAGACGCCGACCCTGCTACCGGCAGCACTCGGCAGGCCGCCGCGCCGCCGTCGCAGGAGGACCGACTGGCCCTTGACCTGATCCGCCAGGAGACGGCCGCCGCGGCCGCGGAAATTCGCAAGGCGGCTGCCGATGCCGCCGACGCGGTGCGGGAACGGTCGTTGGCGGAGGCGTCGAGGATTCGCGCCGAAGCGAAGACGGAAGCCGATGCCACGCTCCAGGCGGCGCGTGCCGAAGCCGCAGCGCTGCATGCCGGCATCAAGAGCGAGCGGGAGCGGTTGGCGCAGGAAGCGGTCGACGCACTGGCCGTTGAACGGACCGAGTTGGAGCAGACCCACATGCGGCTCCGGGCGACGGCCGCCGCGCTCGCCGATGAGCAGAAGGCCCTGGCCGACGAGCAGGAGCACGTCCGGGCCGAGCGGCAGGAGATCGGTAAGTCGCGCTCATCGGTCGATTCCAAGGAGACCGATCTTCGTCAACAGGCCGCCGAATTGGCGCGTAAGAGCGCAGAGCTGGACGAGCGGGCGCAGCAGATCGACCGGCAGCTCGAGGTCCAGCAGGCGGAGCTGACCCGCATCTCCGGACTGACCATCCCGGCGGCGAGGGCCGAGCTGCTCGCTTCCCAAGAACAGGCGGTTCGGCGGGATGCCGCCTTCATGATCCGTCGAGTGGAGAGCGAAGCCGAGGCGACCGCCAAGACCAGAGCCAGGGCAATCGTTTCGGAAGCGGTACAGCGCGTCGCGTCGGACCAGACCGCCCAGACGGTCGTGTCGGTGGTTCACCTGCCGGCCGATGAGGTCAAGGGTCGGATCATCGGACGCGAAGGACGCAACATCCGGACGTTCGAGACGATCACCGGGGTGAACGTCATCATCGACGACACTCCGGAGGCCGTGTTGCTGTCTTGCTTCGACCCGGTGCGGCGTGAGGTCGGCCGCATCACGCTCCAGATGCTGATCGACGATGGCCGCATCCATCCGCATCGCATCGAAGAGGCGTTCGAGCGCGCCGGCGACGAGGTCGACGCACTGTGTCGACGGGCGGCGGAGGACGCAATGCTCGATGTCGGCGTCACCGATCTTCATCCCGAGCTGGTCAACCTGGTCGGCCGGCTGAAGTACCGGATGTCCTATGGCCAGAACGTTCTCGGACACCTGGTCGAGACCTCACACATCGCCAGGATCATGGCCGCCGAGATGGGGATCGATCCGCAGATCGTCGCTCGCGGCGCCTTCCTCCACGACATCGGCAAGGCGTTGACCCACGAGGCGCAGGGCTCACACGCGATCGTCGGCGCGGAACTCGCGCGCAAATACGGGGAGTCGGAGGCCGTCGCGCACTGCATCGAGGCGCACCACGACGAAGTCCCCCCGTCGACTGTCGAGGCGGTGCTCACCCAGGCCGCCGATTCGTGTTCCGGCGGCCGTCCCGGTGCCCGGCGCGAATCGCTCGAGTCGTATGTGCAGCGGCTCGAGCGAATCGAGGCGATCGCGTCGGCCAAGAAGGGCGTCGAGAAGGTCTTCGCCATGCAGGCCGGCCGCGAACTCAGGGTGATGGTGAAGCCGGAGGTCGTCGACGACCTGGAGGCGCATGTGCTGGCCCGCGAGGTGGCGAAGCAGATCGAAGAGGAATTGACCTACCCGGGTCAGGTCAGGGTGACCGTCATCCGCGAATCGAGGGCCACCGAAATCGCCCGCTGATCCGGCCGCGCCCGGCGGATCCGCTTCGCCCGGCGGGGATCAACGTCGCCGGCGGGGAGGAAGGTCGCCGGCGGGGATGAAGTGATCTACTTCCGTCCCGCCGGTCACAGATCGGGGATCTTGATCCCCGCGGCTCCCGCGGCACCCACAGTCCCCATTGTCCCGGCGGCATCGAGGCCAGGCGTCGCCGCGCCGGCCGCGGTACCGGCGCCGCGGGTCCGCAGCCGGCGCTCCACGACCGACGCCGTCCAGGCCAGGGTCAGGTTCAGCAGGATGTAGATCAGTGCGATGACGACGTAGGTGGGCAGCAGATTCTTGTAGTAGGTCGCCGAGGTACTGGCCGCCCGTCGCAGCTCGACGAAGCCGACGAGGATGCCGCCGAGCGCGGTGTCCTTGACGACCACCACCAACTGACTGATGACGGCCGGCAGCATCACGGTGATCGCCTGCGGCAGCAGGATGTTCGACATGGTCTGAGCCTTCGTCAGGCCGATTGCCTTGGCCGCCTCGGTCTGGCCCTTGGGCAGCGAGAGGATCCCGGCCCGCACCACCTCGGCCAGCACTGCCCCGTTGTACAGCACCAGACCGATGACCACGCCGGCCAACGGGCTGGCCGCGGAGAACACGGCGAACCACAGGGTGAACGCGAACAGCATCAGAATCAGCACCGGCACCGACCGGAAGAATTCGACGAACACCCCAGCCGGCCACCTCAGCCAGGCATGTTCCGAGAGCCGGGCGATCCCCAGGACCGCGCCGAGGGGCAGTGCGATGGCCACACTGATGGCGGCGGCCTCCAGCGTATTGAACAAGCCGGGCAGCAGGTACGTCGTCCAGGTCCGGCCCTGGACGAAGGGACGCCACTTCTCCCAGTCGAGTTGGCCCTTGCTCTGCAGGATCGCGAGGACCCACCAGATGCCCAGTGCGAGCAGCACACCGAAGGCCACGGTCAGAATCAGGTTGAGACGTCTGGCTTTCGGACCGGGATGGTCGTACAGCACAGTGGTCTGATCGGCGGCCCTCATACCCGGCGGCCGACTTCCGGCACGACGCGAGGACAGGCATCGACGGCGCGGCTCACCGCTTCACCGCCGATCGTCTGGCCACCCAGCCGAGCAGTAACCCGACGGGCAGCGTCAGCAGAACGAATCCGAAGGAGATGACCAGGAAGACGGCGGTGAACTTGTCGGCCTCGTTCTCGATGAGCGTGTTCATGAGCAGCGCCGCCTCCGCGACGCCGATCGCAGAGGCCACCGTCGTGTTCTTGGTCAGTGCGATCAGCACACTGGCCAGGGGTGCGATCACGGCCCGGATGGCCTGCGGCATCACGATGATGCCGAGCACCTGGGTGAACTTCAGACCGATCGCCCTGGCGGCCTCGGCCTGCCCGGCAGGCACCGTGTTGATGCCGGATCGAATGGCCTCGCTGACGAAGGTCGCCGTGTACACCACCAGGCCGAGCACGGCCAGTCGGAAGTTCTGCGCGTCCAGGAAGTGCTGTGGGTTCACGCCGGCTTGCCTGGTGGCCAATTTCAGTCCGAGCTGGGCGTAGAGCACCTGCGAGGTCATGATGATGATGACCGTGAGCGGGACATTACGAAAGATGTTGACGTAGGTGGTTGCGAACCCCCGCATCAAAGGAACCGGACACACCCGCATTGCGGCCAGGATGACGCCAAGGATCAACGAGCCGACGGCCGCCCAGAAGGTGAGCTGCACCGTCAGCCAGAACGCAGCCCATATGTGATATCTCGGATCGGACAGGAAAGAGAAATTCACGCTGCGCCCACCTTTTCACGCAGATGCCACCGGCACCGGAATGTTCGTCGCCGCGGTAGTGGATTCAATTCGGTCCCTGCCGACCGGTGACCGGCAGGGACCGACTTGATCAACTCGTGGTCGGAGGCGCAGGAATCTTGTACCCGGACGGGCCAACGGTCGAATCCAGCGCCTTCTTCCAGGACCCGTCGGCAATCATTTTCGCGATGGCCGCGTTGATGGCCGCGGTGCCCGCCGCGTCGCCCTTCTTCAGGCCTACCCCGTACTTCTCGTCGGAGAAGCCCTTGCCGACGACCTTGAATGCGCCCGGTGACTGCGCCGCAAACCCGGCCAGGATGACGTCGTCCGTGGTGACCGCGTCGACCACGCCGCCCTTCAGTGCCTCGACGCACTCCGAATAGGTCGGGAATTCCTGCAGCGCGACATCAGCCGCGTACTTGTCCTTGACTTTCTGCGCCGAGGTCGAGCCGGCGACCGAGCACAGGATCTTGCCCTTCATCGCCTCCGGGCCGGTGATGTCGGTGTTGTCGGCCTTGACGAGCAGGTCCTGGTGGGCGACGAAGTACGGACCGGCGAAGTCGACCTTCTGTTTGCGGGTATCGGTGATCGAATAGGTGGCGACGATGTAGTCCACTTCGCCGCGGCTGATCAGTCCCTCGCGCTCGGCGGATTTGGATTCCTTGAACTGGATGTCCGCCGGCTTCACGCCGAGTGCGTTGGCGATGTACTTGGCCACCTCGACGTCGAATCCGGAGAATGAACCGTCCGGATTCTTCAGTGCCAAACCGGGCTGGTCGAACTTGATGCCGACGACGAGCTTGCCCGACTTGGCGTCGGCCATGACCTTCGAGCCGGACGCCGATGCACCGCCGGAGGCGACGGCGCTCGGGGCGGCCGAGCCGGCGCTCGGCGCCGCAGACGTGGCACCGGACGCCGCGGCAGACGTTGCACCGGACGCCGGAGCCGAAGCGGCAGCGGAGGCCGGGGCGGAGGCGGCCGGGGACGCCGTCGATGCGGCCGGCGTACTGGAGCTACCGCAGGCAGTCAGAACGAGTGCGAGCGTGGCCGCCGCGGCTAGGTAAATCCCCGACCTCAGTCGGATTCCGGCGGTGGGAACGGTTGATCTCATGGCGGGGACATCCTTTCGGGTGCTGTGGAGGTGCCGGACGGTCCAGCACCCGTTGCCCGGGTAGCGCATCGTTGGTGGCCGCCAGGGACCACCAACAACTGCTCAATGCGTCAGAATTTTGGACAGGAAGTCTTTTGCGCGGGCCGTCTTCGGCGCCGTGAAGAACTCGTCCGGACCGCTGTCCTCGACAATCTCCCCGTCGGACATGAAGACCACCCGATCGGCGGCCCTTCGGGCGAAGCCCATTTCGTGCGTGACCACCAGCATCGTCATGCCGTCTTTGGCCAGCGACGTCATGACGTCGAGCACCTCGCCCACCATTTCCGGATCGAGGGCACTGGTCGGCTCGTCGAACAGCATGACCTTCGGTTTCATGGCGAGGGCCCGGGCGATCGCAACCCGCTGTTGCTGTCCGCCCGAAAGCTGAACCGGCAGCTTGTCCCGCTGGGATACGATGCCCACCCGGTCCAGCAGCGACAGGCCCAATTCGTCCGCCGCCTTCTTGTTCATCTTGCGCACCTTGACCGGCCCGAGTGTCACGTTCTCGAGGATCGTCTTGTGCGCGAACAAGTTGAACGACTGGAACACCATGCCGACGTCTGCCCGCAGTTGGGCGAGAGCCCGGCCTTCCGCCGGCAGCGGCGTCCCATCGATCAGAATCGTCCCCGAATCGATCGGTTCCAGTCGATTGATGGCTCTGCACAGCGTCGATTTACCGGATCCCGATGGGCCGAGCACAATCATGACCTGACCGGCCGGCACCTGCAGGGTGATGTCTCGCAGAACATGCAGGTCTCCGAAATGCTTTTGAACATCGCGCATCCCGATCATCGGACGGACGCCATCCACCGGCAGCCGGTCAGCGGAATCCATCGATCCGGACGGTTGGGCACCGTGGGTCACATGATCTCCTTCGACTCGGTTTCCGGCGTTGCTCGATCGGGGTACGGATTCAAGGTCCTGCTCGGTTCCTCGACCATCCCAGAAACAGCGGCCAATGGCGGGCGTCCAATGCAATGGTAATCAAAGCTTTACCTGGAGCGGAATGCCGCAATGCCGTAAATGCGTCGTCGTCCACGATGCGGCAGGTCGGGGCGGTCGGCCCACGTATCCTGAACCGCGTGAGTATTGCCGCCGCCAACCCAGTGGACGCCCAACCCGTCGGACGCCCGATCGGTGATGCCGCCGCGCCGCCGGCGGCCGGCCGGACCTATCAGGTCCGGACCTACGGCTGCCAGATGAACGTGCACGACTCGGAGCGACTGTCGGGTCTTCTGGAACATGCCGGATATCGGGCCGCCGCAAACGGTCAGGACGCGGACGTGGTCGTCTTCAACACCTGCGCAGTCCGGGAGAACGCCGACAACAAGCTCTACGGCAACCTCGGCATGTTGGCGCCCAAGAAGACCAGCAATCCGAATATGCAGATCGCTGTCGGCGGCTGCCTGGCGCAGAAGGATCGCAGCGAGATCACCCGCCGGGCGCCCTGGGTGGACGTCGTCTTCGGAACCCACAACGTCGGCTCGCTCCCGGCGCTGCTGGAACGGGCGAGGCACAACGGCGAAGCGCAGGTGGAGATCCTGGAATCGCTGGAGGTGTTCCCGTCGTCACTGCCGGCCAAGCGCGATTCGGCGTCGGCCGCCTGGGTTTCGATCTCTGTGGGCTGCAACAACACCTGCACCTTCTGCATCGTTCCGGCGCTGCGCGGCAAGGAGGCCGACCGGCGGCCGGCCGACATCCTCGCCGAGGTGGAGATGCTGGCGGCCGAGGGCGTCCTCGAGGTCACGCTGCTCGGACAGAACGTGAATTCGTACGGGGCGCAGTTCGGAGACCGGGGCGCCTTCGCCGATCTGCTGCGGGCGTGCGGCCGGGTTGAGGGCATCGAGCGGATCCGGTTCACCTCCCCGCATCCGAAGGACTTCACCACCGACGTCATCAGCGCGATGTCGCAGACGCCGAATGTTTGTCATCAGCTGCACATGCCGCTGCAGTCAGGCTCGGACCGGATCCTGCGGGCGATGCGTCGGTCGTACCGGAGCGACCGCTACCTCCGGATTCTGGACGAGGTTCGATCGGCGATGCCCGATGCGGCGATCACCACGGACATCATCGTGGGTTTCCCCGGGGAAACCGAGGCCGACTTCCAGCAGACACTCGAGGTGGCACAGCGATCCGGCTTCGCGACCGCCTATACCTTCCAGTACTCGCCGCGACCCGGGACACCGGCGGCTACCATGCCGGATCAGGTTCCGCCCGAGGTGGTGACCGAGCGGTACCAGCGGCTCAAGGCCGTCGTCGACGACTCCTCATTGGCAGGCAACCGCGACCAGATCGGCCGCACGGTGGAAGTGCTGGTGGCGGCAGGGGAGGGACGCAAGGACAGCGCCACCCACCGGCTCTCCGGCCGGGCCAGAGATGGCCGCCTGGTGCACTTCTCGCCGACCGGTCCGGCCGTTGCCGGCGCCGTGCGGGCAGGCGATGTCGTCACCACCGTCGTCACCGGCGCTGCGCCACACCACGTCGTGGCCGACGGCGACCTGCTCAGCCACCGTCTGACCAGGGCCGGTGATCGCCACGCCCACGGTCTGCTGCCGCGGACTTCGGGCGTCGGCCTCGGACTGCCGGGCTTCGGCCGGAAATCTGCCTCGGTTACGGCAGCGCACGATTCAGGGTCCGCTGCGGGTTGCGCCACCTGCTGACGGGACCCCGCCGGTACCGACCGACCGGACAAGCGGTGCTGACGGCCAACGGACCGGCCGTCATGGTGTGGTCAGGCCGTCAGACGGCCGCAGCTACCGGCCCAACGGATCGGACCAACACGTCCGCCCGGTGTCGGGTGGCTCGCACGTAGGCGGCATTGCGACCATCACTTCCCGTACTGGCCCTGATGAACGCCGCTTCCGGCGTGCGCCCGAACGCGATGTGCCTGGAGATCAGCCGGTCGAGGCGCAGTTCCTCGGCTATGTCCAGGTACCAGGTCTCCGTGAGCAGATCGGCCGTTCGATGCCACGGCGGCTCGGTGGACAGGAGGTAGTTCCCTTCGGTGATCACTACTTCGACGTCGGCAGCGACCGGTACCGCGCCTGCTATGGGTTCTTCCAGTGCCCGCCGGAACTCCGGTGCGTACACCACTTCGGTCGAACCGTTCGTGGTGGCGGACACCAGGCGTTCCAGCAGCGCGATGTAGCCTGCCGCATCGAAGGTCTCGGGTGCCCCCTTGATGTCAGCAAGGCCGGTCTCGTCGAGAACCCGCTGCGCCAGGTGATAACCGTCCATCGCCACCAGCGCGGTGCGAATCGGCGGCGTCCCCTCGGTCAGCTCGGCGAGCACGGCGGCGGCGAGCGTCGACTTTCCGGAACCGGGCGCTCCGATGATCCCGATGAGGACCCTGTGCCCGGGCCGGCGCAGCCCGCGGATCCGCTCCGCCAGCACCGCGGGATCGTCGGCGATGACGGCTGCCGCGGCTCGCTCGCGCGCGAGCGGCGTCGGAACCGTCGGCCACGGTGCTGCGCCCGCGGTTCAACGACCCACGGCACCCTCGGCCGCTGCGAGCCATTCCTCCCACTGCCGGGCATGCGCCTCGGCCTCCTTGGCCTTGCGTTCATTGCCACCGGCCCTGGCCTTGCTGGCCTGGGTGCGATAGGACTCGGCCCTGGAGCGGAACTGCTCGATGCGGGCGCTGGTCTCGGGGTCGGTGCGGCGCCAGTGCGAATCCTCGGCCGAACGGATCCGGTCCTCGACGGCACGAAGCCGCGAGTCGAATTCCTTGATCCGTTCGCGGGGGACCTTGCCCGCCGCCTCCCACCGCTCCTGGATGGACCGCAGGGCGGCTTTCGCCTGGTCCAGCCCGGCGGCGGGGTTGATCTTCTCCGCTTCGGCCAGCAACGCCTCCTTGACGGCGGCGTTGGTCTCGAACTCGTGATCCCGCTCCGAGAAGGTCTTGTTGCGGTGCGAGAAGAACTTCTCCTGAGCTGCCCGGAAGCGGTCCCAGAGTGCGTCCTCGACGTCGCGGGGAGCGCGCCCCGAGGCTTTCCATTCCTCCATCAGTGTGCGGTACTCGCCGGCCGTCTTGCCCCATTCGGTCGAGTCCGAAAGCGCCTCGGCTTTGGCGATCAGCGCCTCCTTGGCCTCCTTGGCGGCACCGCGCTGCTTGTCCAGGTCGGCGAAATGGGTGCCGCGGTGGCGGGTGAAGGCGTCGCGCGCCTTGGCGAACCTCTTCCACAGCGCGTCGTCGGTCTTCCGGTCGATGCCCTTGATGGTCCGCCACTCGTCGACGATTTCCTTGAGACGGTCGCCGGTCGCCTTCCACTGCTCCGATTCGGCCAGGCGTTCGGCTTCGACACACAATGCTTCCTTGGCGGCGATCGCTGACGCCCGGGCTGCGGCGCGCGCGGTCGACGCCCCGGCAATCGCGGCGTCGGCGGCACCGATGACTATTTCCAATCGGGCCGCTGCGGAGTCGAGGTCGCCGATCGCGGGTAGCGTATCGACACTCTCGCGCAATTCGATCGCGTGCGCCTTCGTGGCCTTGGGATCTCCGGACCCGGTGGCGAGACGTGTTTCCAGCAAAGCGATCTCAGTTGCGAAGTCGTCGAATCGACGGGCGAAATGGGCCAGGCCGGCCTCGTTGTCGCCGGCCTGCCAGTTGCCGACGGCGCGTTCACCGGTCGGCCCGTAGACGTACACCACTCCGTCGGCGTCTATCCGGCCCCACTTGTGCGGGTCCGTCGGCTCGACCGTCGGCTCGACGGAAACGGCAGGACTCGACGTCGCTCCGGACCGGGATGCTCCCGCGCGGCCGCCAGGTCGACCACCCGGACGTCCTCCCGGGCGACTTCCCGGTCGACCGCCCGGCCCACGACCGGACGTCGGTGTGGCGGATTGGATCGCGGACCTGTCGCCGCTCGGCGCCGCCGGTGCTGACGGCTCGGGTTGGGATCGCTCGGTTGCTGATGGCTGCTGTGCGGCCGTGTCGGGTTCGGCCGCGGCGGTTTGCGCTTCAGTCGCCGGGAGCACTTCTGGTTCAGCCGCTCGGGGCGCTTCAGGTTCAGCCGCTCCGGTCGTTTCGGCGGCCGCGGGAACACCCGGTTCGGTGGGAGCCGCTGCAGCTGGTTCGACAATCGGCGCCGGAGCTTCTGGCTCGCCAGGGAGCGGCGCGCCTGTCTCGGCAGGCGCGGTCACTTCGGCTGCAGTCGCGACAGGTTCGGCTCGCAGGAAGTTCGGTCGCAGGAGGTTCGATCGCGACAGGTTCGGCCGCAATCGGTTCGGTCACCGGCTCGGGTTCGGCCTGCACCGGCTCAGGTTCGACCCGATCCACCCGGACCGACTCGTCCTGCGACCGGTTCCGCTCGACCGGCTCGCCTGCGACCGGGCCGGCGTCGACGGGCTCCTGCTGGACCGGCTCCGCCTGGACCGGCTCCCTCTGGACCGACTCGGCGGGTGAGTTCGACCCGTCCAGGTTTTCGGCTTCGCTCTGGTCAGGTCGAATATCGTCGGTCATCGTTAGTGGCCTTTCTCCTGCTCGGCTCGGGACTGTTAGTCCCGGCACCTCACGGTGCCCGTGTTGACGCGCTGGGATCTTCGGCGATCCGCTCACCCCAGTGTGCCCGCTGCCACCATGGCTCGACCAGCGGTAAAACGTCGCTTCCCGCCGGAAGGTTAGCCTGCAGCGTGATCGTCGGAGTGGCCGTATGCCCTGGAGCGCCGCTTCTGGTACCGGGGCTCGCCCCGTTGCTGGCGGCGAGCGTGCCGAGTCTGGTGGACAGTTGCCGAGCGGCGGTCGCGTCGCTGGCCGTTTGCGACCGCGTCCTGCTGTTGACTTCCGGGCCGCGACTTCGTGATGACGGCGTCTCGCCCCATCGACCGACGCTGGTCCATCCACCAGGAACAGCCATCTCGACAGACTCTTTGACCGGTGGACAGCTGCCCAACCCGTTCTCGTCACGGCTACCTGGTACTCCGTCCCGTGACGGTGGAGGTGATCCCGGCACTTCCGGGGCCCCCGGAGTCGGAACCATCGTCGGAGCCGCGCTGCTGGCCACCGCGGGAATCCAGGCCCCGACCACCGCCGTCGACATCGGCACCGAGCTCGGCAGCGCTGGTCGGCTGGCCGAGACGATCTGCACCGCTGGTGCCGATACCGAACGCGTCGCACTCCTGGTCATCGCCGAGGGTTCGGCCGCCCGGCGCGGCGACTTGCCCGCTGGTGAGATCGACGCCGCGCAGGATCTGGACAAGGCCCTCGCGCGGGCGCTGGCGGCTGGGGACCCGGCGGAGCTGGCCGCGGCCGTCGAAACGGCGCTTCCGTCTGCGGATTCGTTGTTGTTCACGGCCGGTCCGGCGTTCGCAGTACTGGCTCGGCTGACCGCGCACGACCCCCCGAGCCGAGCCGAGCTGCGGTTCGACTGTGCGCCGCTGGGCGTCGGCTATTTCGTGGCCAGCTGGCTATGGGAATGAACGCCAACCGCCTGGTCGTCGTGGCCGGCCCCACCGGTACGGGCAAGTCCGACCTGGCGCTCGAGCTCGCCGAGCGTCTCGGCGGCGAGATCGTCAACGCCGATTCGATGCAGCTGTACCGGGGCATGGACATCGGGACCGCAAAGGTGCCTTTTTCGGAACGGCGCGGCATCCCGCACCATCTCTTGGATGTGCTGGACGTCCGCCAGCGGGCCAGTGTTGCCGCGTACCAGTCAGCAGCGAGACGGGAAATCGAGGCCGTGCTGTCGCGGGGCGGAACACCGCTGCTGGTAGGGGGTTCCGGGCTGTACATCAATTCCGTCATCGACGAAATCGAATTCCCCGGTACCGATCCCGACGTTCGTGCTGCGCTGGAGTCGGAGCTGGCCGATGGTGGGCCGGAGCCGCTCTTCCAGCGTTTACGGACCCTGGACCCGACTGCTGCCGCAGCGATCGAACCGGCGAACGGGCGGCGCCTGGTCAGAGCGCTCGAAGTCATGGTCGTCACCGGCCGGCCGTTTTCGGCGACCCTCCCCATCCCTGGGCCACCCAGGTACGACGCGCTGCTCGTGTGTCTGGACCGCGAGACGACGTCCTTGGACGGGCGGCTCGAGCAGCGCGTCCTGAGCATGGTCGCCAACGGGTTCCTGGACGAAGTCGGGGGGCTGGCGGCGGCCGGCCTTCGCGACGGCGTGACGGCGTCGCGGGCCCTCGGCTACGCCCAGATGCTGGCCGTATTGGACGGGCTCGTCGAACTGGAGGTGGCCGTCGCCGAGACGATCCGGCGGACCCGTCGTTTCGTCCGGCGCCAGCGCTCATGGTTCGGCCGGGATGGGCGGATGTACCGCCTCGATGCCGGCGCGCCCGATGCGGCTGCGCAACTGGCTGCTCTGGCGCTGGCCGCCACCAATGCCGCAAGGCCCGACACGACGGCCCAGTAGGCTCGACCCATGATCAGCGGCGGCGTTCCGTTCGTGAAGGGGCACGGCACGCAGAACGATTTCATCCTGCTGCCAGACCGCGATGGGACTTTGTGCGTCAGCGAAGGCCAGGTGAGGGCCTTGTGCGATCGCCACGCGGGCCTGGGCGCCGACGGCGTCATCCGGATCGCGCCCGCAGCGGGTGGCGGCTTTTTCATGGATTACCGCAACGCCGACGGTTCGTCCGCCGAGATGTGCGGCAATGGTGCCCGGGTGTTTGCGCGGTACCTGGTCGACGCGGGGTGGCAGCCGGCCGGAACCTTCTCCTTCATCACGAGGGGCGGTCCAAGGACGGCGCAACTGGGAGCCGACGGCGATGTCAGCATCGGCATGGGACCCGTGGTCGCTCGGTGGCGAATCGAAGGCCGTGCTGTCTGCCGGAACCTTCACCGGACTGCGGGTCGACGTGGGCAATCCGCACTTGGTGTGTTTCGTGGAGCAGGACGCCGACTTGGCGGCTCTGGATCTGACGTGTGCCCCGGAGTTCGACGCGTCCGTGTTCCCGGACGGTGTCAACATCGAATTCGTGGTGGCGCAGGCAGCCGACCGGGTCCGGATGCGCGTGTACGAACGTGGCGTCGGGGAGACCAGGTCGTGCGGCACCGGCACTGTCGCGGTGGCGGCGGCCGTGAGGGCCGCCGGCGGCGGTCGGGCAGGGTCCGTGACGGTCGAGGTGCCCGGCGGCGTCGTCCAGGTGGATCTGTCGGACGGGGGAGCGACCCTGACCGGGCCGGCCGTGATCGTCGCGTCGGGCACCATCGATCCGGCCTTCTGGCAGCGGAACGGCTCAAACTAAACCGTGCCGATGTCGACCGTGCCGATGTTGTGAGCGGCACCCGGCGCCACGCCCACCGACGATCGGGTTCGCTGGGTAGCGCAGCAAGGCCGCGACGCGGTCCGATTTGTGACTATCGTGACAACCATGGGTGCCGACACGGCAGCGGGGCCGGGCCTGGGCGACGCGCCCGGGCCTGGAATCCGGCGCCCGGCGACGGACGCCGAGCGGCGCGCGCTGGCCAGCGTGTTGCGGCTGCGCATTCTGCGGTTGTGTCTGTACGAATCGCTCACCAACAAGGAACTGGCCGACCGGCTCGGCCGGGATCCAGCCAGCGTGCTACACCACGTCCGCACGCTGCTCAATCATGGATTTCTCCGGGCCGAGGAACCACGGCCGGGACCGAGAGGTTCGACGGAGGTGCCCTACCGCAGCACCGGAAAGTCCTGGCTGCTCGACTTCGGTACGCCAGACGAGATGCCCATCGAGCAGCCGACCGATCCGGCGACGACGGAGTCCGGATCGCGGGACCTGTTGCTGCGGACCTTCCTCGAGGAGGTATCGCAGGTCTCCAGGGCGCAGGTGTGGACCACCCGACTCGGGCTCCAGTTGTCGGCCGGGCACCGTGCCGAGTTCGGTCACCGGATACAAGCACTGCTGGACGAATTCGCGGCGCGTGGCCCGGACGAGGCGGGCGACCGCTGGTCGGTGTTCGTTGGCATGCATCCCGAGCCGCAAACCGGCCGGCGATCATCCTGATGGAACGAGCCATCCGGCCGCTGACCGCAGCCGGAGAGCGCGTTCCGCTCACAAAGAACTCGCTGGCACATCCACCGCTCGATGGTGCACCCTGGATGTCATATGACCAGACATGACGATTTTCTCGTCCCGAACCGCTCCCGACCACGACCAGGACGTCGACACCGGTGGTGAGTGGGATCTGGCCGACCGGGCGGCCCTGCGCCGTGTCGGCTCGCTGTCCACCCAGCTCACGGACATCACCGAGGTCGAGTACCGCGAGCTCCAACTGGAGCGGGTCGTTCTGGTCGGCGTGTGGTCGACGGGGACGGCGGAAGACGCCGAGGCGTCGATGACTGAGCTCGCCCGGCTCGCCGAGACCGCGGGCTCGGTAGTCCTGGACGCCTTGTCGCAGCGCCGTCGCAATCCGGATGCGGGTACCTACATCGGATCCGGCAAGGTCAAGGAGCTGGCCGAGGTGGTGCAGATGACCGGCGCCGACACCGTGATCTGCGACGGCGAGCTCTCGCCCGGTCAACTGCGAAATCTCGAAGAGCAGCTCAATGTCAAGGTCGTCGACCGAACGGCGCTGATCCTTGACATCTTCGCCCAACACGCCAAGTCGAAAGAGGGCAAGGCCCAGGTCGAGCTCGCGCAGCTCAATTACCTCCTACCCAGACTTCGCGGCTGGGGTGTTGCGCTGTCCCGTCAGCGTGGCGGGCGGGTGGCCTCCGGCGCGGGCATCGGCTCGCGCGGGCCGGGTGAGACGAAGTTGGAGATCGACCGCCGCCGTATCCACCGCCGCATCGCGCAGCTCAAGGCGGACCTGGCCGGCATGCTCCGGGTGCGCGACACCAAGCGATCCCAGCGCCAGGCCAATGCGGTGCCGGCGGTCGCGATCGCCGGCTACACCAATGCAGGCAAGTCCTCGCTGCTCAACGCGTTGACCGAGGCCGGTGTGCTGGTTGACGATTCGCTCTTCGCCACCCTGGATCCGACCACCCGGAAGACGACGACGACGGACGGTCGGGTCTTCACACTGACCGACACGGTTGGTTTCGTACGCCACCTCCCGCATCAGCTGGTCGAGTCGTTTCGTTCGACCTTGGAGGAGATCGCCGACGCTGATCTGGTGGTTCACGTCATCGACGGTTCGGACGCGCACCCGGAAGACCAGGTGGCCGCCGTCCGCGAGGTGTTGCAGGAGATCGACGCGGCCGAAGTTCCAGAGATCATGGTGGTGAACAAGATCGATACGGCGGACGCGATCACTCTCGGCCGGTTGCGCCACCTGCTGCCGAACGCCATCTTCGTCTCTGCACGCACGGGAGAAGGGATCGCCGAGCTTCGGAATGTCATCGCGGCGGGGTTGCCCGATCCCGCGATGCGCATCGAGGTGTTGGTCCCGTTCACCCAGGGCGCGCTTGGTGTCCAGGGTGCACGCCGAGGGCACGGTCCTCACCGAGGAACACACTCCTGACGGGACCCTCATCGAAGCGAAGGTATATCCGGCGCTCGCCGGGCTGCTGCAGGACTATCGGGTTCGCCGCCACGTCGTTGTGACCCGCCTGATCGGAACGTTGACTGGCCGGAGCACGTCGTGCCTGGCCGCACAGGCGCCGGGACGGTCGCCGATCGCCGTTCCGGTCTTCGACCGGTACGTCGAGTGGCACGCGCGAGTAGAGCTGAACCTCCGCCGACGGCGAGGTATTGTTGGAGCCTGAGGAAGTACGGTCAGCCGCCAGTCGGTCACTGGGTCGGCGACGAATCAATGTGGACACGTCGTTGACAAGAATCTTGGAGGTCGGATTATGGGTGGCATCCAGCCATGGCACATCATTTTGGTGGTAGTGGTCTTCCTGCTGCTTTTCGGCGGTAAGAAGCTGCCGGACGCCGCACGTGGGCTCGGTCGTTCCCTGCGCATCCTCAAGTCCGAAGTGGGCGCCATGCACGACGACGACGCCAAAGCGAAAGACGGCACCGAGAGCGAGGCGACCGCGGCGGTGCCGACGGCCCCCTCCCAGATTGCGCCCGCGCCGCTCAATGCGCCCACCATCGCCCAGCCGTCGGTGCAGGTACCTGGCGCTGCCCCGGTGGCCGCTCCCGTCGCGGCGCCGGTATCGAACGGACAGCCGTCGCCGGTTGTCGTTCCGGTGAGCATGCCTGCCCCGGTCATCAATGTTCCCACGAACGGCCAGAACGTTCCGATCAACGGCCAGCAGACTCGCTGATCCAGGGCAGCACCACAGCACTCCACTAGTAGCTCCGCGCGACCGGTTGCCCTCCAGCCTGGAGGGCAACCGGTCGCTTCGTGTGCTCTGGGGTCCTGCTTGTTCGACGTCACCGGCCCTACGGCGTCCAGCCAGCCGGTCACACCTTGCGGAGCACCGTCACGACGCGGCCCAGGATCACCGCGTCGTCTCCTGGAATGGGTGAGTAGGCCGGGTTGTGCGGCATCAGCCACAGGTGCCCGTCCTTGCGCTTGTACGTCTTGACGGTGGCCTCACCGTCGATCATGGCGGCGACGATGTCACCGTTCTCGGCCACCGGCTGCTGGCGGACCACAACCCAGTCGCCGTCGGTGATGGCGGCCTCGATCATGGAGTCGCCGACCACCCGCAACAGGAAAAGGGTGCCTTCTCCGACGAGGTCGCGGGGGAGTGGGAAGAAGTCCTCGATGGCCTGCTCCGCGAGGATAGGGCCGCCCGCGGCAATCCGGCCGACCACCGGCACATACGCCGGCGTCGGATGGCCGGCATTGTCGTCGGCCATCTCATCCGCCGAACGCACATCAACGGCCCGCGGCCGGTTGGGATCCTTGCGCAGAAGCCCCTTGCGCTGCAGCACTCCGAGCTGATGGGCCACCGAGGACGGGGACTTGAGTCCGACAGCCTCACCGATCTCCCGCACGCTCGGCGGGTATCCGCGACGCTGCACCGAGTCACGGATGACCTCCAATACTTTTCGCTGGCGCACCGTCAGCACCCGCCCGTCGTCGACCTCGGGAAATTCGGTGACCGTGTCGTCCGGCTCAACTGAGTCCGCGACGACCGCCAACGTGGGTGTCTGGTCCGGGTTGGTGCCTTCTGGTGTTCGTCGGGTTGCCACGTTCGATGCCTTCCTGTAGGCCACGATCGGCCGCGCTGGTCCTGCTGGTCTGTGCCCCGGGGCTGTTCCGGATCAGCCAACCGTACGACCCCAGCGGTAACAATTCAAACACCCGTTCGACAGACACGCCGATAAATCTTCCCACTGTCGGTGGCCCCATGTACAACTAGGTCAGACGTTCGATAGAACGTCCGTTCGAGATCGCAAGAGGTCGCACGTGGTCAGGCATGAAGCCACAGGCGGTCGGGGATCTCGGATGCGGATGCGGCCGTCGGCCGCCGACGAGACCAGAGGGAAACGCAATGGCTATCCAGACGCTCAACCGGGATGCGCAGGCGGGTGCCATCCGACCGTCGATAGGGCGGTCCGAGGCGACTCGGTCCGGTCTGGCCCATGTGGACACGGCGGCATCAGCAGTGCCGGCCACGCCGAGGACCGCCGCCGGACAGCGAGCCCTGAACCGCCGCAGGGCCCGGATGACGGCGGACCGCCGTCCGCCCTCGGGCATGGTCCCGTCAGGCCACTACACGTCAGCCGTCGTGTCGGCCGACCATGGGTACGACGTCGACTATCGCGACTTTCGGCTGGGTCGTTGGGCCCGTTTGATGTGCACGGTGAGTGTGTTGACGGCTGTCGCGATCGTCGCCGTTGTGCTGCTGTCCTCCGGCGGTCCGGAGGTCGTCGGGACGGTGACGGTTGCGCCGGGCGACACGCTGTGGTCGATCGCCGAGCACGCCGAACCCGGTGCGGATGTGCGGGCGGTGGTCGAGCGGATCAAAGATCTGAATGGGCTCGGCGGCGACTCCATCCAGGCCGGTGTCGCGCTGCGAGTACCAATTCGGGGTCATTGACCGGGATCTTTCCGCCCGAGCGCCGCACTCGGCGATCGGCCAAACCAGCGAGGCGACACGCCGCGTCGTACTTGCGCAATCAAGTACACCGATCTACCGTCAACCCCTACATCTAGTAGTTACACCGGTGTAAGCTATCCACAGGTTGGGTTACCTTCCATGACGGGTTATCCACAGGCGTGGCCGGTTACCCACCTTCGGTACACAGATCTTGTGCACATCCGAGGCGCTCAATTGGTCTGAAGTTGGCGGTTCACATCGTTCTCGTCGCTCGCGACGTGGAGTCCAGAGTCGCTGTGTGCAGAGTTGCGTGTCAGAGTTGCGTGTCAGAGTTGCGTTGTTCAGAGTTTCTGTCGAAGGGGGAGGTGGACAGTCGTGCGTTGTCCCTTCTGCCGTCATCCGGATTCGAGGGTGATCGACTCCCGGGAAGTGGAGGACGGTCAGGCCATCCGCCGCCGCCGCGGATGCCCGGAATGTTCGCGTCGCTTCACCACGGTCGAGGAGGCCGTGCTGGCCGTAGTCAAGCGCAGTGGCGTGACAGAGCCGTTCAGCCGCGCCAAGGTCATCGTCGGTGTACGCCGGGCGTGTCAGGGCCGGCCGGTCGACGAGGACGCGCTGGCCCTGCTCGCCCAGCAGGTGGAGGAGACGATCAGGGCAACCGGCGCGGCCGAAGTGCCGAGCCAGGAAGTCGGTCTTGCCATCCTCGGTCCACTCAGTGCTCTGGACGAGGTTGCCTATCTGCGTTTTGCGTCGGTCTATCGATCATTCGAGTCGGCCGCGGATTTCGCGGCAGAGATTCAGCGATTGACGGCAGATCGCCGCACGGCGGAGGCGGTCGCCGGAGACGCCCGTGTCTGCGACCGGGATGCCGCCGCCGCGCCGAGCGGTTGATCTCCGCCCTTTATCCGCCCACCGGCGACCGTCGTTCGCCACCCGTACAACCCGCCAATTCGACCCGCTGTGTTCGTTCACCCGATCAGTTCCAGACCAGACGCCCGTACAGGGAAGGGAAACTCTCCATGACCGAGACCCTCGGCACTCCATCCGGCTCCGCTACCAATGGCACCGCCGACTCCCGGCGCCGCCGGCAAGGGGCGCCGTGTCAAGACGGACGGTGTCGAGCGTGTCGACAGTGCCAACGGTCTGAGGCTCGAGCGGCTGTACACGACGGCCGGCGTTCACCCCTACGACGAGGTGAGCTGGGAGCGTCGCGATGTAGTGCTGACGAACTGGCGCGACGGCACCGTCAACTTCGAGCAGCGCGGCGTGGAATTTCCTGCCTCCTGGTCGATCAATGCCACGAACATCGTGACCAGCAAGTACTTTCGCGGCGCGGTCGGTACGCCGCAGCGGGAGTCCAGCCTGAAGCAGATCATCGACCGGGTGGTCACCGCGTACACGAATTCCGGTCGCGAGAACAGCTACTTCGCAACGCCGCAGGACGAGGAGATCTTCGCCCACGAGCTGACCTGGATGCTGCTGCACCAGGTCTTCGCCTTCAACTCGCCGGTCTGGTTCAACGTCGGAACATCGTCGCCACAACAGGTCTCGGCCTGTTTCATCCTGGCTGTCGACGACACCATGGATGCCATCCTGAACTGGTACCGGGAAGAGGGGCTGATCTTCAAGGGCGGCTCGGGCGCCGGTTTGAACCTGTCCAGGATCCGCTCGTCGAAGGAATTGCTGTCCTCTGGTGGCACGGCTTCCGGCCCGGTTTCCTTCATGCGTGGCGCCGACGCGTCGGCCGGCACCATCAAGTCCGGCGGCGCCACCCGCCGCGCGGCCAAGATGGTCGTGCTCGACGTCGACCACCCGGATATCGTCGAGTTCGTCGAGACCAAGGTGAAGGAGGAGCGCAAGATCCGGGCCCTGCGTGACGCCGGCTTCGACATGGATCTCGGCGGCGAGGACATCGTCTCCGTGCAGTACCAGAACGCCAACAATTCCGTCCGGGTCTCCGACGAGTTCATGCGAGCCGTCGAGTCCGGTGCCGATTTCGGCTTGCGAGCCCGGCAGACCGGCGAGGTGATCGAGACCGTCGACGCTCGCGAGCTCTTCACCAAGATCAACACGGCCGCCTGGGCGTGCGCCGATCCCGGAATCCAGTACGACGACATCATCAACGACTGGCACACCTGCCCGGAGTCCGGCCGGATCAACGCCTCCAACCCGTGCTCGGAGTACATGCACCTGGACAACTCCTCGTGCAACCTGGCCTCGCTGAACCTGATGAAGTTCCTGTCCGACGACGGCGTCTTCGACGCGGCGACCTTCGCCAAGGCCGTCGAATTCGTCATCACCGCGATGGACATCTCCATCTGCTTCGCCGATTTCCCGACACAGCCCATCGCCGAGACCACCCGCGCCTACCGCCAGTTGGGCATCGGCTACGCCAACCTGGGCGCGCTCCTGATGGCCACCGGTCACGCCTACGACTCCGAAGGTGGCCGTTCCCTCGCCGCCGCCATCTCGTCCCTGATGAACGGCACCGCGTACAAGCGGTCAGCCGAGTTGGCCGCGATCGTCGGTCCGTACGACGGCTACGCCCGCAACGCCGACGCGCACAAGCGGGTCATCCGCAAGCACGCCGCCGCAAATGACCAGATCCGCGCCCACGGCGGGAACGACGCCACGACGTTGAAGCTGGCCACCTCGGTCTGGGCCGAGACCATCAGCACGGGCGAGCGGAACGGCTACCGGAACGCCCAGGCTTCGGTGCTGGCTCCCACCGGCACCATCGGGTTGATGATGGACTGCGACACCACCGGGATCGAACCCGATCTCGCGCTGGTGAAGTTCAAGAAGCTGGTCGGCGGCGGCTCGATGCAGATCGTCAACCAGACGGTGCCGCGGGCTCTCGCCTCCCTCGGCTACCAGCCAGAGCAGGTCGAGGCCATCGTCGAGTTCATCGCCCAGCACGGTCACGTGGTCGGCGCCCCCGGTCTGAAGAACGTGCACTACTCGGTGTTCGACTGCGCCATGGGAGAGCGGTCCATCGCGCCCATGGGGCACGTCCGGATGATGGCCGCCGTGCAGCCGTTCATCTCGGGTGCCATCTCCAAGACCGTCAACATGCCAGAGGACGCCTCGGTCGACGACGTCGCCGAGATCTACCTGCAGGGCTGGAAGATGGGCCTGAAGGCCCTGGCCATCTACCGGGACAACTGCAAGGTCGGCCAGCCGCTGTCCGCGTCGAGCAAGAACAAGGATTCGGCGGACAACGCAGCCAAGTCGGCCGAAGCCGCTGACGCGGCCGCACCGGTCGTTGCGTCGCACGTCCCGGTGCGGCGTCGGCTGCCGAAGAAGCGGCCATCGCAGACGGTGTCGTTCACCGTCGGCGGTGCGGAGGGTTACCTGACCACCGGCTCGTACCCGGACGACGGACTGGGCGAGGTCTTCATCAAGCTCGGCAAGCAGGGTTCGACTCTGGCCGGTGTGATGGACGCTTTCTCGATCGCGGTGTCCGTCGGCCTGCAGTACGGAATCCCGCTGGAGTCCTACGTCGCCAAGTTCACCAACCTGCGGTTCGAGCCGGCCGGGATGACCGACGACCCGGACATCCGCATCGCCACGTCGGTGATGGACTACCTGTTCCGGCGGATCGCGCTGGACTACCTGCCGGTCGATGCCAGGGCCGAGCTCGGCATCTTCTCGGCCGAGGAGCGCACCGCCCAGGTTTCGGGCTCATACGGCTCGTTCGACACGGATGACGCTGTCGACACGGTGGAAGAGCTGCGGTCGTCGGTGGATGCCACACCCGTCGTCAGGCCCGCCGTCGAAACGGGCAAGGCATCGTCCGATCTCGCGGGTCGCAGGGCCGGTTCCTCGACCGAATTGCTGGAAATGGTGATCGGCAAGTCCGCGGACGCGCCGCTCTGCTTCACCTGTGGCACCAAGATGCGCCCGTCGGGCGCCTGCTACGTCTGCGAGGGTTGCGGCTCGACCTCCGGCTGTAGCTGATCGACCGATCGCGAGCGGCAGGCCGCGGCCCGGTCCTCGAATGGCGAGGAACCCGGCCGCGGCCGGCTGTCCAGGACGGTCCGGCGTCGCCGGTTCGCCGGCGCGGCAGCACCGACCAGGGCCGGGCTGCACCACCGCAACGTCGCCGCCTCGAGCGACAGAAGCGGCTCCGTATCCGAGAGGCCTTCGCGGAACTGGACTCTGCGGCGCGTAACACGGCGAGAATCGTTCGACTGACCGCGGTTCGGCAGTCGGGTCCTGCACCTGTCCAGGATGGAGAACGCGACCGTCTACCCGCCCGGCGTGGCAAGCTGGCTATCACGAAAGCCACATCGCTCGAGAGGCATGAACCATGCGCACCATCATGAAATGGATTGACGGGATCGTGTCGAAGCTGGCGCGGCGGAAGGTGCAGCGGGACGAGGGCACGCAGCGTTGACGGAGTCCGACGACCGGACCGGCCGTCGGGCACGGACGGCGATCGATGCGATCTCCGACGAATTCGTGGTTCGTCTCGCGGCGCTCAGTCCGATGAAGGCGACCGAGATCGGAATCCCGGGGCACGACGACCGGCTGGATGATCTGTCCCCGGCCGGCCTGGCCGCGATGAACGATCTGGTCCTGGAGTTCATCGCCAGAGCAACCGCCGCAGTCTCCACCGGACGCACGGACGACCTGGCCAGGGCGGTGCTGCTGGAACGGCTCGTCCTGCAACGAGACCGCTATCTGACCGGTTGGGCGCACGCTGATCTCAACGTGATCGCCTCGCCGGTACAGACGGTACGGATGACCTTCGACCTGATGCCGACGCAGACACCGGCTCAGCTGGCGGACTACGCGGCCAGGATGAGCGCGGTGCCCGGTGCACTCGCGGGATATCGCGAGAGTCTGCGCCTTGCGGCCCAGCGCGGACAGGTGGCCGCCGTTCGTCAGGTCGACCGATGTGCCGCTGAGTGCGCTACGCATGGCGGTACCGACGAGGAACCTGGGTTCTTCCGCAGAACCGTTCGGGAACTCGACGCCTCATTGGGCTCGGCCCCGCAGCTGACGGCCGCTGCCGAGCAGGCCGACGCCGCCTACCGCGATCTCGGGCACTTCCTCACCGGCGAGCTGCGGCGGATGGCACCGTCCCACGATGCGGTCGGCGCCGAGCGCTACGCCATGGCGTCCCGCGAGTTCCTCGGCGCGGCAGTCGATCTCCACCAGTCATACGACTGGGGTTGGCAGGAATTTCTGGCCATCGAGGCCGACCTGCTCGCGGTGGCCGAGCGGATCGCGCCCGGCCAGGGCCCGAAAGCGGCCGCTCTCAAGTTGGATGCCGACCCCGCCTATCAGGTCCGCGGACAGGATGGCCTGCAGGCCTGGATGCAGCGGCTGTCCGACCAGGCTGTGGTCGACCTGGGCAGGTCACATTTCGAGATACCCGGCCCGCTACAGACTCTCGAGTGTTCGATAGCGCCGCCAGGCGGTGGAACCGGGGCCTACTACATCTCACCGAGCAACGATTTCTCGCGGCCGGGACGGATGTGGTTCTCGGTGGAGGATGGCAGGCAGGACTTCACCACCTGGCGGGAAACCACCGTGGTCTACCACGAGGGTGTGCCCGGGCATCACCTGCAGCTGGCCACCGCCGTGCTGCAGCGGGACTCGTTGAACGATTTTCAGCGAATGCTGGCCGGCACCTCGGGTCATGCCGAGGGCTGGGCCCTGTACGCGGAGCGTTTGGTCCGCGAGCTGGGCTACCTGCCGGACCTCGGCGATCTGCTCGGCATGCTTGATTCGCAGCTCTTCCGGGCGGCCAGGGTGGTGCTGGACATCGGCATGCATCTGGAGCTGAAGATTCCGGCCGGCACGGGTTTTCACGAGGGCGAGACCTGGACCCCGCAGCTGGGCCTGGAGTTCCTGCTCACCCGAACCCTGAGCGACCCTGTGCTGTGTCGCGACGAGATCGACCGTTATCTCGGTTGGCCGGGCCAGGCGCCGTCCTACAAGCTCGGCGAGCGGGTGTGGCTCGAGGGCCGGGATGCTGCCCGGACTCGGCATGGGGTCGAGTTCGACGAGAAAGCCTTCCATTCAGCGGCCCTGAACCTGGGCGGCATGGGTCTGGACCTGCTGGCCGCCGAACTCGCCCTGTTGTGAGCGATCAGGCTAGCCGGCGGGCGCCGGAGCCGGATCCAGCGGCAGCGTCCGGCCGAGGACGCCGAACGGCCGTGGGTCGCCGGCGAACCGGTACTGCCGCAATACGTCGACGAACCCCATCCGACGGTAGAGGCGCCAGGCCCGGTTGGTGCCCTCCGGGGTTGACAACAGAACGGCCTTCTCCGGCCGATCGGTGAGCAGCGTGGTCAGCAGGGCCTGCCCGATGCCGGCACCCTGGCTGTCCGGGCGGACATGCAGCTCGGTCAACTCCAGATAGTCGGCAAGCCAAGGTGAATCCGGCCCACCCAGCCCGCGAGCCACCTCGGAGAACCACCACTGGCCCCGTCGTCCGGTGTAGCCATAGGCAAGACCGCGTATCCGGTCCTGATCGTCGACGGCGACCATCGAGGTGAACCCCTCACGCCGGCTGTGTTCCTGCCACAGCGCTCCTCTGGCGGAAACGACGCCGTCCGGATAACGCATCGCGGCGACGTAGACCGAGATCAGCTCGGGCAGCCGGGCAGTGAACGTCGCTGGGTCCAGCGGGCGCAAGGTCAAGCGGCCGGGGACGGGCGCATGCTGCTCGGACTTGGAATGTCTACCGGTCATCGCCGGCGGCACCAACGGGTCGCGACATCCATCCACACATCCCACCACGACTGGTGCAAGCACTGCTGGCCCGGGCCTGGATCGATCGGCTCCGGATGGATCTGGCGGCTGTCGGTGTTCCGAGCTATGATCGAACAGTCGTTCGATTCGAGCTCGAGACGAGGGCATGGGTCGGCGGCGGTGTTCACGAACGACGGTTGTAATCCAGGGGAAAAGGGTGATTCACGATGGCGGTTGCGACGGCACTAGGGACAGGACTCTGGGCGGACGCTCGAGAGACGACCAACGATCGCGAGCTGGCGAAGACTCGACAAGCGGTGCGGGCCCGGCCGACGCCGAACGCCCGAACGCCGGACGGCTTCCCGGCGTCGAGGTCGACGCGCACGGGTTCTGGACGAGACGGCGTACGAGACTGTGGAGCTGGGACAGGACAGCGGCGATTGCCGCTCGCCGCCCCGCTGCGCCCCGTGCCACAGGCGGCCCGCGACCTGTTGTCGGACGCCGGGCGTGGTCTCGGCCGGGCGATCCGGGCTGATCAACCGGCGGATCGGTACGCCGCTGCACACCTGGCGGCGTTGCGTGGCGCGGCCGCCGTCCTGGCCACCAAGGCCAGGCCAGGTCGCAGCCGACAGGCCAGTGCCTGGGAGTTGCTGGCCAAGCTGGCTCCCGAGTTCTCGGAATGGGCGGCGTTCTTCGCGGCGGGAGCGGCAAAGCGGCAGGCGGCGGAGGCCGGCATCGCCCGGTTCGTCAACCCGCGGGAGGCCGACGACATGGTGCGGCAGTGTGCGGCCTTCCTCGATCTGGTCGAGGCGGCCCTATAGCGCGTCCTCAGAGCAAGGAAGTCGGCCGGCGCTCAGACCCGGCTCTTCAGCTTTGCTGAACGCATCAGGCGTTCCAGCAGTGCGTCGAACATCCCGGCGATCTCTCGAGCTCCTGTCGTCGGCCAGCTGTGGATCGGCACGGCCGCGCCCTGAGCCTGCTGGATCGCCGCCCGGTCGGGCAGTGGCGGATTGAGCACCAGCGGGCCGAACAGATCGCGCAACTCGGCCAGCCGGTAGTCGTGTTCGGTGATGCGGGGGCGAACCCGGTTCACCACGACACCGAGAGGCTGCAGGTGTCGATGGGTCAGGCGCTCCTTCTGGACCGCCTCGAGTGCACGTTGCACGCCGGTGACGGCGTACAGCGACGGTTCGGTGACGAGTACGGCACGATCCGATGCGACCAGGGCGCTCCTGGTCAGCTGGCCGAGCGATGGGGGGCAGTCGATCAGGACGAGGTCCGGCTCGGGATCGACCTTGGCGATGGCCGTGGTGAGCCGGGCGAGCTGTTTGGCGGTCGGATCGGGGTTGTTGTGCGCCTCGGCGTCCTCGCTTCCCGGCAGGACCCGCAGGAGGTCGCTCCACGGCGAGGTCCGAAGCGCGCCGTTCACCACCGACCGACGAGGATTGATGAGCACGTCGGCGACGCTGGGCCCGCTCTCGTCGATCTCGACCGTGGTGGTGGCGTTCATCTGTGGGTCGAGGTCCACCAGCACGGTGTTCAGCCCTGCGTGCACGGCTGCGGACGCCAGGCCCAGTGTGACGGTCGTCTTGCCGACACCGCCCTTCAAACTGAGAACTGCGGCCACCAGCATCGCCACACCGTACAGGCCGATCATGGCCAGTCCGTGTCGCTAGGGATCAGCCACGCCAGGACAGACCCCGATACGCTGCCTGCAGCAGTTCAAGACGATCGCAGCGGTGCGATCAGCCAACCGGAACTGACCCACCAGGAGCGAACCCATGAACCCGGCCTCCCGCACGGCCATCTCCGACCCGGTCGGCGACGCCCTGGTCGAACTGGCCGGCCGGGTGCCGGGAGCCGTCGTCATCGACGTCGGTGGCGGCAGCGGCACCAGAGCCGTGCCGCTGGCCCGCCTGGGCTGCACGGTGCTGGTGGTGGACTCCTCGATCGATGCGCTCGCGATCCTGGGCCGCCGTGCCGCCGATGCCGGTGTCGCAGATCGGATCACCGCAATCCAGGCGGACGCTATCGCGCTGGCGAGCGCGGTCCCGCAGGGACAGGCTGACCTGGTGGTGTGTCACCACCTGCTCGAGACGGTCGACGACCCCGCCGCGGCCGTCTCCGGGATTGCGGGTGCGCTGAAGCCGGGCGGCATCGCATCCGTGCTGGTGGCGGGGCGATTCGCCGCGGTGTTGGCCCAGGCCGTGGCCGGCCGGTTCGGTGATGCCGCAGCAATTCTCGCCGATCCGGACGGCCGGTCCGGCCCGAACGACCCGCTGCGGCGCAGGTTTGACATCGGCGGACTCGAATCGCTGCTGGCGGCCGGCAATCTCCGGACGCAGTCGATGACAGGAATCGGCATTGTCTCCGGCTTGGTACCTGGTGGCATCAAGTGGGCCGGCGGACGTTCATCGGCCGGTTACCCCGGTGCGGGCGACCATCTCGATCGGACCGCCGGCCAGGTGGCCGAACCCATGTTGGCCGGACTGGAGACGGCTCTGTCCCGGCATCGTCAGCTGCGTGAGATCGCCACGGACCTGCATGCCGTCGCCCAGCTCGAGGCCGGCTGAAACATGGGCCAGAGTGCCGATGGCCGAAGGTACGTCACGGCCGACCTCGAATCGATCGACGACCGACTCTGCACCGTCCTGCACGTAGACATGGACGCCTTCTTCGCGTCGGTCGAACTGCGTCGCCGCCCAGAACTCCGGGGACGACCGATGATGGTCGCCGGCGACAGCGGCCGCGGAGTGGTCCTGTCCGCAACTTACGAGGCCCGGCGCAGCGGAATCAGGTCGGCAATGCCCACCGCACGGGCCAAGTTGCTCTGTCCCGGGATCATCGTCATCGAGCCGGACATGGCGGCCTACCGACAGGCGTCGTCGGATGTCATGGCCATTTTCCGGGACGTCACCCCGCTGGTCGAACCGCTGTCCGTCGACGAGGCGTTCCTCGACATCGCGGGGACGAGGCGGCTGGCCGGACGGCCCGGGTTGATCGCCGGTCGATTGCGCGCACGCCTGGCCGGCGAACTGGGATTGACGGCGACGGTCGGTGGAGCCGCCACCAAGTTCATCGCCAAGCTGGCGTCTGGATTGGCGAAACCGGATGGCCTGCTCCTGGTTCCGCCCGCTGACGTCGTGTCGTTGCTGCACCCGCTACCGGTGAGAGCATTGTGGGGAGTGGGCCCCAAGACGGCACAGACGCTGGAATCGCTGGGCCTGGAGACCATCGGCGACATCGCCGCAGTCGACGCGGCGACGCTCGTCAGGCATCTGGGCAGAGCCGCCGGTGGCAAGCTGCACGATCTGGCGAACGGGCTGGACGAACGGTCGGTCGAGACGGAAAGCGCGGAGCAGTCCATCGGAGCGGAGACCACGTTCGGGGTCGACACCGCTGATCCAGCGTTTCTGCGTCGCGAGCTGTTGGGACTCGCCGAGCGGACGGCCCGGCGGGCGAGGGATTCCGGTATGCGCGGCCGGACGGTCTCGCTCAAGGTGCGGTACGCAGATTTCTCCACCATCAGCCGTTCGATCACGCTGCCCAGTCCGACGGACCTGTCGGGAGTCATCCACAGCACCGCGACCGGGTTGCTGGAAAAGTTGGGTGGTGGTCGGGTGCGACTGCTCGGCGTTCGGCTGGAGGGGCTGGTGCCCGGCGACCAGGTCACCGAGCAACTCGAACTGGGCGCCGGCGACGAAGGACCCGGCTGGCGCGAAGCTGAGGGTGCTCTGGACCGCGTCACGGCGCGATTCGGCTCGCTGGCCGTGCGGCGGGCTGCTCTGTTCGACCGTCCGGCGCCCGGAGTGGAGCACAGAGGCCACAGCTCGGTACGCCCGAAGACAACAATCGAGTCCGATTCGGGCCCAGTTTGGCCCGCTCAGTAGAAGTACTCGCCGAGTACTCGTATCCTAGGGGAAGGTCGTCGTTTGACGTCCGTTTCAACGTTGACCGGCCAATGCTGGCCGGGGTGCCGGAGGAGGACTCATGCCGCTCTCCGAGCACGAGCAGCGCATGTTGGACGAGATCGAACGCGCTCTCTACCAGGACGATCCGAAGTTCGCCACCAGTGTGAACGTCAGTCGTATCCGCCGTCGTCGACCGATTCTGGCCGCGATCGCCTTTTTGGTAGGACTCGTGCTGTTGGTTGTGGGGGTGATCGCCACTCAAAGTGTGCTCACCCTTGGTGTCATCGTCAGCGTGGCGGGTTTCCTGGTGATGGTCGGTTCGGTCGGCCTCTTCGTCTTCGGACAGCCAGGTGCAAGAGCGGCGGGGAAGCCGGCTCAAAGCAGCCCGGGAGCGAACAACTCCTTGTCGGACCGAATGGAAGAGCGTTTCCGTCGCCGGTTCGACGAGCAGGGCTGACAGATCGCCAGGCTCGGGAGCACGCTGCCGAGCCAGCTAATCGAATATCGTTTTGAACCTGCGCAACGGCCTCGGCACGTTGCGCAGGTTTGTCGTGCGCGCGGTCCGATGGTGTGCGGAAGCCGCCAATGGCGGCCAGGCTGCGGCGAGCACATCGACCGGAGCGGATATCGACGCCGACGCCGGTGATCCGCGTCGACAGGCCCACCGCTCGATCGGGTGATACCGGTCTCGGCGAAGGCGCAGCACCTATCCTGACTGACTGACGGCGACTTGCTGATTGACTTGGTGCTATCGAGCTGCTTACCGGCGTAGCGATCGCGGGACGATGCGCTCGGTCCAGCGAATCCGGGCGTTCTCGTGTAGACCCCGGACGACGCTCAGCACGCCGGCCGCGAGTTCCGCGCCGCGCGCGGAATCGGACGGTCGTTCCGCCGTCATAGTGGCCGCACCGGCGCCCGTGCCCGCGCCGTGACCCGCGACCGCACGCGCACTCCCCGCGCCGGAACTCGCAGCGCCGGAACTCCCAGCGCCGCCATTCCCGGCGCCGCCATGCTCGCGCCGCCATGCTCGGCGCCGACATGCGCGGCGTCAGCTTCGCCGCCGCCAGCCGGCCGGCCGTACCACTCCAGTTCCGCGGCAACCACCACAGCGCGGAGTCGGGTTCGGTCGACCGACTCCAGATGCGCCCGCCTGGCCAATCTATTGGCGGTGACCCTGGCCGATTCCGCGACGTGGGGCAGGATGCCGTGGTCGATGGCCGTGTCCTCGATCTCCGACCAAGCGGCGGCGGCCGACCCCGGCCCTCCGGTCCTGATCAGACTCAACCGGCGCCGTCGCCGACGAGCCCGGATGACCGTCGGCAGCATCAGCAGGCCGATCAGCACGATGATGGCGCCGAGCACGATCAGCACAACGTCGATCCACCGCGATGTCCGGCCCGCGCTGGACGCGAGGTTGACGCCCGACGCGACTGGGCTCGACCTGGTGGCGCTCGTCTTCGGGTCGGGCACAACCTGGTTGGATCGACCGCTCGGCTCCGCCCCCGTCGTCGGCGTCGTCGTCTCGGTCGCGCTGCCGGCGGTGTTCGTGAAACCTTGCTGGCCTCCCTGCCCACCCACGGCCGGCGTTGGGTCGAAGCGGACCCACCCGTTGTTCTCGAACTTCACCTCGACCCAGGCGTGCGCGTCGTGGCTGGTCACCAGATAACTCCCGTCGGCCCGCTTCACGCCCTGCGTGAAACCGACGACCACGCGGGTCGGAATGTTGAGCGAGCGGAGCATGACCGCCATGGCCGAGGCGTACTGCTCGCAATAGCCCTGCTTGTTGGCGAGGAAGTCGACCAGCGCATCACCGCTGTTGCCGGGTTTGACGTCCAACGAGTAGACGAACCCGTTGGCCGGGTTGGTGAACCACTCCTGCAAGGCCCTGGCCTTGTCGAACGCGCCGGTCTCGTCCTTCGTGACGGCCTCGGCCGTGGTTCGGACGGACTGGGCCAGCGCCCCCGTTTGAGTCAGATCTCCTCCGGAGACGACCGAGTCGGCCTCCAGATCGGCATCGGACGGCTTCGACCTGGTTCACCGACAACAGGTAGTTGCCGGGCCTGACCGTGTCGGCGCGGAACACCGTGTCCAGGTTCGAATCGAAATTCCACTGAGCGCTCAACCCGGTGACCGCTGAGGTCCCGCTGAGCAGCGGCAGAAAGCGGTCTTTGAAGTTCTGGGTGCTGACCGTGACTCGTTTGTCGGTGAGGACCGGAACTGCATTCAACGGGCCGTTGACGTCCGAAACGTCGGCCTCCAGTGATCCGACCGACCAGCCCTGGTTGTTCGTCCAGGTGGTGAGCGAGACGGTCTTGAAGTAGTCAGGGCCGGAAAGCCCCGACGCGGTCAGGATGTTCACGGGGCTGGATTGCGCCAGACTGCCGCGCAGGGTGGTCAGGGGGGAAAGACCCACTGTGCTGCCGCCACCCGGGGTGTGTGGTAGCCGGCCACTGGTGCCGACGCCGGTGGCCGCCCCGGCGACGACCAGGGCGACCACCGTTGACAGCGCGATGATTGTGCCGCCGTTGAGCACGAGTCCCAGCCCGGCGCGCGTGCCGGTGCGCCGCTCGCGGTGACCCGTGACCCCCAGCAGTACCGCATAGAGGACCGCGGGGATGGCGAAGCTGTACCAGGGCAGCATGGTGCCGGCGATGGAGGCGGGCACCGAGTAAAGGCAGAGCAGCGGCAGCGCCACGAGTGCGGGGGAGCGCGCCTCGGCCACCAGGAAGTCGGCGATGAAGGCCGCGCAGCCAACGGCCAGCGCGATCAGGAAGCTCAGCTCCGGAGTGGCGGGCGCCGGTGCAGACGTGCCCACGATCTGATCCCACGCCCCGGACAGCAGCGCACCGGCCTCACTCACCGCGGCATGGTTCGGAAGTACCCCACCGATTCCCGACGACGTGAACAGGGACGTCAGCGCGACCGCAAGGCCAGCCAGCTGGAACAGCGCGGTGACGGCTGTGGGAAGCCGGATCAGCCGACCGCCGACGCCGACCAGCCAGATGACCAGGACCACCTCGACCAGTGGCAATACCCAGGAACTGCCGTTGATGGGGGTGCCGAGGGCGCTGGATCCGGCGAGGATCGCGGCGGCGGCGAGGAAGGTGGGAAGCAGGAATGTCGGTGAGCTGTCGGCCGGCGAACTCGGCGGCGTACCGGCCGCACCGGTGGGCCGGGCCCCGACCGTCCCGCGCTCGGAGGCGGTGAGCGTTGGGGCGGTCATGCCGGCCGCCGGTCGGGAATACGGGGCGCCCGCAGCGCCGCGGCCGAGTATCCGTCGCCCGTGTTGCAGGCCCTGCGCCAGGCCGCCGCCAGGTCGTCGCCCTTGCGGACCACCACAACCCGCCAGTCGGCGGCCCGCAAGGTCTCGACGGTCGTCCTGGAACCCTCCGACCCGCTTTCCGGCTCCCAATCCTGGGTTGCGAGCACCAGCGCCACCGCGTTCACTCCGCGTCGCCGCATCGCGGCCACCAGTTGCGTGTCCGGCGCGGTCATCTCGCCGAGGATCGCAACCACCAGTCCCGCCCTTCCCACGGTGATCGGCTTGAGCCCGGCTCGCTGGTCGGGTTCGAGCACGGCAAGGCCGGCGAGCACGTCGTCGGAGATGTCGTGTCCCTGGGCGATGACGTCGCCGCGATGGGAGATCAGCTTGACCCGGTGGTCCGAGTCCAGCAGGTGCAGTGAGATCGAGGCCGCCAGCACGACGGCCGTCTCCAGGCTGGACGAGGGACCCGAGCCGCGGTGCACGGCGGCCCGATGGTCGATCAGGATCGTCGCGCCACCGTGTGAAACCGGCTCCTCGAGACGCACCATCAGGTCGTCGTGCCGGGCCGAGGCGCGCCAATGGATCGTCCTGATGTCATCGCCGTTCCGGTATTCCCGGACGCCGATGTCCGGGTCACCGCCGACGGTCCCAACCGCTGCTCGACCGGAGGCGGCTGACCTGGCGCCCGAACTGCTCGGCATTCCGGTCAACGGCACCACGTTCGGCACCACCAGCACCTCGCTGCTGGCGTCCAACGTGCGGTTGTCCTCCCAGAGGTCGAACGGATCGCCGATCCGCAGGTGTGGCGGGCCGAGCACGAACCGGCCTCGCGTCTCGGCGTTGACCGGATAGATCACCCTGGCCGATTCGCCACCTCGGATCGGTGCGATCAGGTGCCGCATGCCGGTGGTCAGGCCCGCAACGGGCGGCTCCGAGATCTCGATGGACGGGCTCCTGGTCAGTCCCGAATTCGAGATGATCAGCACCGCCTGCCCGCGGCTGCCGGGACGGAGCCGCTCGGGAACGACGCGATGCACGGCGCGGATCTGAACCCGCCGAAGTGCGGTGATGGCCACGGCGAACAGTGGCAGCCCGATGGCGAACAGGCCCACCCGCAGGAGATCCCGCTCATCGAGGACGAAGGAACAAATCATCGCGGCCACCCCGCCGGCAACCAGGCAACGGCCTCTGGTGGTCAGTCCGCGGCCGACGCCGTTGTCCCCTCGCCCGGAGCGCTCGGAGGTCTCGACGTGGGCTGGGCATTGCCGGCGCCGGTCGCGCGGTCAGACACGAGTGCCTCGCGGCACCCGGATCCGTCCGAGGAGCAGGGCAATGATCTCCTCCGCGGAACGATGCGCCGCATGGGCTTCCACGGTCAGCAGCAGCCGGTGTGCCAGCACCGGCGTGGCCAGCCGCTGGATGTCGTCGGGTAGCACGTAGCCACGGCCGTCGAGGGCCGCGGCCGCTTTGGCCGCTCTGGCCAGGTGCAGGACCGCGCGCGGCGAGCCGCCGAGGCGGATCTCCGGGATGGCCCTGGTAGAGCCGACGATCTCGACGATGTACTGCCGGAGCTCCTGGGCCAGGTGCACGGTGGCCACCGCGTCGATCATCCGGGCGACGACGGAGGCCTCGGTCACCGCGGCCAGAGTTTCCAGCGGGTCGTAGTGGTCGCGCCCGGCCAGCATCGCCACCTCGGTGGCGGCGTCGGGATAACCGATGGACGTACGCGCCAGGAACCGATCGCGCTGCGCCTCGGGCAGCGGATAGGTGCCCTCCATCTCGACCGGGTTCTGCGTCGCGAGCACGAGGAACGGGCGGGCCAGCGGATAGGTGGTGCCGTCGACCGTCACCTGGCGCTCTTCCATGCATTCGAGCAGGGCGGACTGGGTCTTCGGCGATGCCCGGTTGATCTCGTCCGCGACGATGATGTTGGCGAAAACCGGGCCCGGGCGGAACTCGAACTTGCCGGTCTGCCGGTCGTAGATGCTGACCCCGGTGACGTCGCTCGGCATCAGGTCCGGAGTGAACTGCACTCGCGAAACAGCCGAGCTCACCGACTTGGCCAGTGCCTTCGCCAGCACCGTCTTGCCGGTCCCTGGGACGTCCTCGATCAGCAGGTGACCTTCGGTGAGCATGCAGATCACCGCGAGCCGGACGACCTCGGGCTTGCCCAACAGCACCTGCGAGATGGCACCGGCGATCTGACGGCCGACCTCGGCCACTTCGGCCGGGTCCGTCCGCGCAGCGCTGACTACTGCGGCAGCGGGAACAGCGCCGTTGAGGTCGACTTGCCGCGTCACTGGTAGATCCTCGTCACTGGTAGATCCTCCGTGGTCTCGCCGCGCCTGGCGACGGGCTGCGCGCACTTGACCGGACCGGCACGCCTGCATCGGCATGCCTGGAGCGACATGCCGGGCCGAGGTGAATCAAATCCGATGCGCGCAGTTGGTCTGCTATTGACAGTCTGCCAGCAGCACCGACAGTACGGCGTTCCTGCGGCAAGTTGCTGCGGGTGAGCACAGCGCAGGCGAATGCACCCGAAGGGTGGAACGACCACCGTAGGCGAAGAGTTCAAGCGGACCGCGTGGTTCCGGGACCGGTGCTGTCGAACCAGCACTGCGCTCCCGGACAGGTCGATGGCCGGCACCGCCCCACCCTGCCCCACCACACCTCCGCCTGACGCCCACAACGGACCCGCAGGGCAGTGGTCACGCCCGATCTGTCCGCTTTCTCGAGCCTGCACCAGCGGGGCGCGACCTCCAATCACCGCGGTGCAGCGACCGTCGGGTTTGGTCCGGAAGGTTGCCCCCACTTTCTGCCACCCTGCTGAACAGCAGCGATATCGAATCCGAGGAACCTGCCGGGGATTTCGCGGTCGAAAGTGGCAGACCGTGGGGTAATGTGGCAGAAGTTGGGGCCGGATGGACAAGGCGGCGCGAGGAGGTCGGTCGAGTTGTTCAAAGGCTTCCTCGGTACGTACACGCCACGCATGGACGACAAAGGGAGGGTCACGCTGCCTGCTCGCTACCGCGAGACCTTCGCCCCCGGCGTGATGATCGTCCGCGGTCAGGATCACTGCCTGTACCTGTTCACCTCCGATGGCTTCGACGATTTCGCCGAAGAGGCCATCAATGCCCCCATCACGGACGAGCGAGCCCGTGGATACCAGCGATACATGTTGTCCAACACCGACGACCAGCGTCCCGACAGTCAGGGCCGGATCTCCATTCCGGCGCGGATGAGGGAGTACGCAGGCCTCACCAAGGACGTCGTCATCGCCGGCGTCGGCAAACGGATGGAGGTCTGGGACGCCGCCGAATGGGCCAGCTACGAGGCAGCTCAGGAGGCGGGATACGCCTCACCCGCGCGAGACCTGCTCGGTCAGCTCTGACGGCAGCGCCGGATGACCAGCAGGACAGCAACACCAGCAGGACAGCAACAGCCGCAACGACAAGCACCGCCTGACCGCAACACCCGCATTCCCAGCACCGAGCAGCACCGCTCCTGCCGCCCGGCCTGCACCCGCATCAGACCTGACACGACTTCCCCCGTGCCAGGCCCGAAGCGGGTGGGGACCAGACAGCACGAGCGATCAAGGGCATCGATCCAGCCGCACGTTGTACCGGCAGAAGGGGACTGGCACATGGCCCCCGGTTCTCGGGACGAATCCGGTCCGGGAGCGTCCCGTGGACCGGATTCACCTAGCCGGTGCTCGCCGGACGCGTCTCCTCGCTGCTTGGCCCGGCGTTCGCGGACGTCGAGAGCCCCGTCTTCGTCGACGCCACGCTGGGCATGGGCGGTCACGCGTTATTGCTGCTCGCCGCCCACCCGCGCCTGCGAGTCATCGGGATCGACCGGGATCCATCCGCTCTGCGCATCGCCGGCGACCGGATCACGGCGGCCGGATACGCCGACCGCGTCGATCTGGTCCATGCCGTCTACGACGAGGTCGGCCAGGTGATCGCCCGCCGGTCCCGCGAGGGCGTCCAAGGCATCCTGTTCGACCTCGGTGTGTCCTCGCTGCAACTGGACCAGGCCGACCGGGGTTTCGCCTATTCGGTCGACGCACCGCTGGACATGCGGATGGACCCGACAACAGGGCCATCGGCAGCCGATGTGCTCAACACCTACGCGCCGGGAGACCTGGCCAGGGTGCTGAGCCGCTACGGCGAAGAGCGGTTCGCCAAGAAGATCGCGTTCGCGGTCGTCAAGGAAAGGGACCGTGAACCGTTCCGGACCAGTGGTCGCCTCGTCGAGCTGCTGTACCGCGAGATTCCGGCTCCGGCCCGCCGGACGGGCGGTCATCCGGCCAAGCGGACGTTCCAGGCTCTGCGCATCGAGGTGAACGACGAACTGGGCGCGCTGGAGAAGGCCATACCGGCCGCACTCGGCGGTCTCGCCGTCGGGGGTCGCATCGTCGTTCTGTCCTACCAGTCGCTGGAGGACAAGATCGTCAAGCGGGCCATTGCGCCCCGGACACTGTCGACCGCGCCGCCCGGTCTGCCTATCGATCTTCCCGGACACGAGCCCACCTTCCAGTGGTTGACCCGTGGTTCGGAGACACCGAGCGAGTCCGAGATCGGCGAAAACCCGCGGGCGGCCTCGGCCCGGCTGCGGGCAGCCCTGCGCGTGCGAAAGGCGGCGGAATGACAACCCAGGAGACCGAGTTGGTCGATCGGCCGGCCGGCCGGACGGCATCGACCGTTTCCGCGGGAAAGGCCTACCAACGCCGAATGCGTCGGCAGCAGGCCGTCCAAGGCGGCCCCCGGCTGACCAGAACGGGTTCGCCGATCGCCTCGGCGCTGAGCCGCGTTCCATTCGTCGCCATGATCATCGCGCTGCTCGCGGGCGGCATCGTGGCGGTGCTCTGGTTGAACACCATGTCGGACGCTGCCGGTCTCCGCGCCACGGCGAGCCGGCTGGACCAGCTGGGCCTCACCGCCGCGATCCAGTCCGCCAGCCGCAATATCGCGGCCAGCCAGGACCCGGCTCTCCTTGCGGCGCAGGCGCAGTCGCTGGGAATGGTGCCACCCGCAGACGCCGCGATCCTGGTGGTCGGCAAGGACGGCAAGGGCACCGTGATCGGGACCCCGACCCCGGTTCGGGGCGCTGCGCCCGCCCTGGCGGTCGCCGCGCCGGCGACCACCGCAGCTCCGGCCACCACCGCACCCCGGCACCGTCGACCACCGCGCCGGCCATCACCGCCGCGCCGGCCACCACCGCGGCACTGTCGACAACGGCTGCGGTCAAGAAGTCGGCACCGCTCCCGGCCACTGGTTCGAAGCAGCCTGCCGCGAAACAACCTGCCGCCAAACAGACGGTGGCGAAGCAGACGACGGCAAGCAGACGACAGCCCAGCAGACGGTGGCCAAGCAGACGACAGCTCGGACGTCGCCGGCGAGGGCCGGGGCCGTGGCGACAGCGCCGACCACCGTGGCGACAACGCCGACCAAGCCCGGGCCGACCCAGCCCACGAAGCCGGCCGTGAATCAGACGGCATCCCGCACGACAGGAGCCGGACAGTGACCTCCAGGAACGGCGACAACGAACGCCGCAGCAATGCGTCGGAGCCACGCCGCCCCCAGCGGCCGCTGCCGCCGGGCCGCACGGGCCAGCCGGGGCCGCGAGGATTCGACGATCGGCCCCCGTCCGGCCGCGACCGGGTACCCAACCGGCCGGCGTCCGCCCGCGGCAGGAATCCGCGCGAGAAGCGTGCACCCGTCGCGCGGTCGCCGCATGCCGACGACTGGTCGGGGCAGGATTGGGATCGGCCTCCCGGCGATCGGTCAACGGGGTCGGCTAACGGCTTCGACGCCAACCGGCGGCCCGGGAGTACCGTGCTGGCGCCCGAGCCCACTCGCCGCGCCCGCCCGGCGCGGAAGAAGCAGGCCGCCTCCAGGCGCGGCCGCCGCACCGCCCGCGATCGGGTCACCAGGGTCAACACCAGGCTCCGCACCAGAGGTGCTCTCGGCATCGTCCTTCTTCTCCTGGCCGTCGCGCTCGGCAAGCTGGTCACCATCCAGACCGTCGATGCCAGCGCCCTGACCGCGGCGGGCCTCGACCAGACGCAGCGGACCTATCCGATCTACGGGCAGCGCGGATCCATCGACGACCGCAACGGGGCGCCGCTCGCGTTCAGCGTCGCCGGCAAGCAGATCGCGGCGCGACCGGCGAATTTCCAGAATGACGCCCAGCGCGCGGCGGTTGCGGACATCCTGGTCGCGGCACTCGGCAGCGCGGTGGACAGGCCGACGCTGATCAAGCAGTTGACGTCGAAGCAGAAGTACGTCTATCTGGCGCACGACGTCATGCCGGATCAGAGTGCCGCCATCCTGGCGAAGATCGCGCTGGTGCTGAAGGTCGACAAGGCGGCGGCCCGCACCGACGCCGGCATCAAGCTGCAGACGAAGCTGACCAATGCGGTAGTCACCGAGGATCAGCCCATCAGGGCCGATTCCGGCGGGGCCCTGACCGCATCGGTCGTCGGTACCACGCTCTGGGACGGTCGGACGCGAACGAGCTCCGGACAGTCCGGTCTCGAGGCGAAGTTCAACTCCGTGCTCAAGGGCAAGGACGGATCGCGCACCCTGCGCGTCGACAGCAAGGGCCTGGCCATCCCGGGCTCGGTGAGCAACCTGCAGCCCGCGGTGGACGGCACGAGCCTCAAGCTCACCCTGGACCAGGACATGCAGTACAGCGTCGCGCAGTATCTGGAGGCCCAGGTCACCGCTTCGCAGGCCAGAGGCGGATGCGCGGTGGTGAAGGGCATCAGCGACGGTCAGATCTATGCCATCACCTGTGACTATCCACGCGCGGCCGGTGCCCAGAAGGCCGACCGCGCCATCAGCACCCCGTTCGAACCCGGCTCGGTGAACAAGGTCGTCACGTTCGCCGCGGCACTGGACCGTGGACTGATCAAGCCCGACACCGTGCTGAACGTTCCCGGTCAGATCTCGATGGGCGGAACCGAGATTCATGACGCCTGGTCGCACAGCCCGGTCGACATGACTGCGACCGGCGTGCTGGCCGTCTCCTCGAACGTCGGCACCCTGTTGATCGCGCAGAAGCTCGGACCCGACCGCGTTCGCGCAGGAGCTGACCAAGTACGGCCTCGGTCGCAAGACCGGGATCGAACTGCCGAACGAATCCGCAGGCAGCTACCCGCCCCAGAGCCAGTGGTCGGCGACCAGCTTCGCCAACCTGCCGATCGGACAGGGCATCAGCATGACGCTGCTACAGCTGGTCGACATGTATCAGGCCATCGGGAACAAGGGCGTGATGGTGTCGCCGACGATCATCGCCGGAACGACGAAGAACGGCGTCTACGTGCCGTCCAAGCCCACCTCCACCAAGACCGTGATGAAGCCCACCACCGCGGCCACCCTGCTCGGAATGTTGCGCGGGACGGTGCAGGCCGGCGGCTGGGGCCAGCACGGAACCGCTCCCAAGGCCGCGATCACCGGCTACCAGGTGGCCGGCAAGACCGGCACGGCGCAGCAGATCAACCCAGTCACCCACGCCTATTCGCAGACCATGACCACCGCCACCTTCGCGGGCATCGTGCCGGCGGACAAGCCGAAATTCGCCATTGCGATCATGATCGACGCGCCGGTGAACGGCTCCGAGGGCGGCGACAGTGCGGCGCCGCTGTTCCACGAGATCGCGTCCTACGTATTGCGGGCAGCCGATGTGCCGCCGTCAGCCACCCCGGCGCCGATCTACAAGCTTTACGTCGGGTGAGCCGGGTAGCCTTCACCCACGTGTCCCCCTCACCGCTAGCCGGCTCCAGCCAGATGCGCCCGACCACCGTGCTCGGCGTGCCGCTGACCCGACTCGCCGCCGTGGCGGGCGTCGGTCCGGAGGCGCTGCGGAGCACTGGGTCTCGTGGGGTCGGGACCGGGGGAACCGGGGCGGCTGCGGCGGTCGACCGCCTGGTCACCGGCATCACGCTTCGGACCCAGACGGTTCGCCCCGGGGACATGTTCGCCGCGCTGCCCGGCACCAAGGTCCATGGCGCCGTCTTCGCCGGCGACGCCGTTCGTGCCGGTGCAACCTCGATCCTGACCGACAGAGCAGGACTGGCCGCGATCGAGCACACCTCCGAGTCCGGCCGGGACGAGCCCGATGCCGTCCCGGTGCTGGTGGTCGACGACGTGCGCTCCGTGTTGGGTGCGCTGTCCTGTGCCGTGTACGCCGACCCGAGTAGCCGACTGGCGGTGATCGGGGTGACCGGAACCTCGGGGAAGACCACCACCGGTTACCTGCTGGAAGCGGCGCTGGCCGCCGGCGGTGAGCGGGTCGGCCTGGTCGGCACCGTGGAGACCAGGATCGCCGGTCAGGCCAGCCGTAGCCTGCTGACCACGCCTGAAGCACCGGATCTGCAGGCGCTGTTCGCGCTGATGGTGGAACAGGGTGTCGACGCCGTCGCGATGGAGGTCTCGTCACATGCGCTGTCGCTCGGCCGGGTGGCCGGGACGCATTTCGCCGTCGGAGCGTTCACCAACCTCTCGCACGACCACCTGGACTTCCACCCCGACATGGAGTCGTACTTCCAGGCCAAGGCACTTCTTTTCGACGGTCGCGCGGATGCGGGTGTCATCGACATCGACGACGAATACGGACACAGGCTCTCCCTCATGCATCCGGACGCGACCACGGTTTCCTCCGCCGGTCGAGCTGACGCGCAGTGGTCGGTCACCGAAGTCCGACCGTTCCCCGAGGGTCATCAGGAGCTGACCGTCCGCCGGCCGTCGGGCAAATCGCTGACTGCCCAGCTGGCCCTGCCCGGCCGCTTCAACGTGGCCAACGCCGTCGTTGCGCTGGCCTGCGTCGAGGCCGCCGGCCGGGATGTAGAGACGGCTGCCGCGGCGCTGGCCGATGTGGTCGTCCCCGGTCGGATGGAACGAGTCGATGCCGGCCAGGATTACCTGGTGGTCGTCGACTACGCACACAAGCCGGCCGCGCTCACCGCGGTGCTCGATGCCATCTCGGCCGGCCTCACCGGACGGATGATCGTGGTGGTCGGTGCCGGCGGCGACCGTGACTCCGAGAAACGGCCGCTGATGGGAGCGGCCGCAGCGGCCGCTGCGGACCTGCTGATCGTCACCGACGACAACCCGAGATCGGAGTCTCCCGCCGCCATCAGGGCCGCGATCCTGTCAGGCGCCCGCTCCTGCGCGCAGCGCGTCCGGCGCGGGTCGGCGTCGATCAGGGAGATCGGTGACCGGCACGAGGCGATCAGGGTGGCGATCGGGGCAGCCCGCCCTGGTGATGCGGTGATCATCGCCGGCAAAGGTCACGAGCAGGGCCAGGACGTCGGGGGCGTCATCCACCCGTTCTCCGACCGTGCCGAAGCCCGGGACGCCTTGGCCGGGTTGGGCTACCCCGGCCGACCGGGCCAGGGCACCTCATGATCGGGATGACCGTCGGCGAGATCGCCGCGCTGGTCGGCGCCCCGACTCCGGCCTTCGGATTCGAGGCAGTCGCCACCAGCGTGGAGTTCGACACCAGGCGAATCCAGCCGGGCGCGTTGTTCGTTGCCATGGTCGGTGAACGGGTGGACGGCCACGACTACGCCTTGGCGGCTGCCGACGCCGGCGCCGTTGCGGTGCTGGGTTCTCGGGAGCTGCCGGACGGATCGCTTCCGCTGATCGAGGTCGCCGACAACGCTGCGGTGTTGCAGGCGTTGGCCGTTCTGGCCGCCGCCAGCGTGGAGCGATTGATCGCGGGCCACGGCCTGACCGTGATCGGGGTGACGGGGTCGGCCGGCAAGACGTCGACGAAAGACCTGATCGCTGCCGTCCTGCGGGCCGGATTCGGTGCGGATCGGGTCATCGCGCCCCCGGAATCCTTCAACAACGAACTCGGCCATCCGTACACCGTCTTGCGAGCGGATGACCGAACGGACTACCTGGTGCTGGAACTGTCGGCCCGAGGGCTCGGCCACATCGCGGCGCTGGCTGCCACCGCCCCACCCAGGATCGGGGCGGTGCTCAATGTCGGAACGGCACATCTCGGCGAGTTCGGCTCGGTCGAGGCCATTGCCGCAGCCAAGGGTGAACTCGTCGAAGCGCTGCCGGCCGCCGCCGACGGTGGTGTCGCCATCCTGAACGCCGATGATCCCAGGGTGCTGGCGATGGCCGATCGGACGAGTGCGGCCGTGGTGACGGTCGGCACCGCCGCCGACGCGGTGGTCAGGGCCGTCGACGTCACCTCCGACCCGGCGGCACGCGCCCGGTTCACGCTGCTCACGCCCGAGGGGTCGGCCGCCGTCGCGCTGACCGTCGTCGGCGCACATCAGGTGTCCAACGCCCTGGTCGCCGCTGCGGTCGGCCGGGCGGTCGGGATGGACGTCGGCGACGTCGCGGAGGCCTTGAGCGCGGCCGCGGCGGCGTCGAAGTGGCGGATGGAGATCACCGAGCGAGCCGACGGCGTCACCATCATCAACGACGCCTACAACGCCAACCCGGAGTCGATGCGAGCCGCACTGCAGGCCCTCGCCGTCATCGGGCAGGGCCGTCGGACCTGGGCGGTACTGGGTGAGATGGCCGAGCTCGGTGAGCTGGGTCAGTCCGCACACGACCAGTTGGGACGTCTGGTCGTCCGGTTGGGGGTCGATCGGCTGATCGTCGTCGGGCAGGCCGCGCGAGCGCTGCATCTGGGCGCACACCTGGAAGGTTCGTGGGGCGGAGAGAGTGAGATCGTGGACGACGTGGGCGCCGCGCTCGCTGTGCTGGCCGAGGAGCTGGAGCCAGGTGATGTCGTACTCGTGAAGGCTTCGAGATCGGTCGGCCTCGAGCGCGTCGCCGCCGGACTACTAGCTTCGCCGGCGGTCGCCGGAACCGCACGGCCCGTCGGGCAGGATCGCGCGTGAAGTCGATCCTCATCGCGGCCGTGGTCGGCGTGATCGTCTCCATCCTGTTGACGCCGTATCTGATCAAGGTGTTCTCCCGGCAGGGGTTCGGCCAGGAGATCCGGGACGACGGTCCGCAGACACATCTGAAGAAGCGCGGCACGCCGACCATGGGCGGCACCGCGATCCTCATCGCGATGTGGGCCGGATACCTGGTCGCCATCGCGGTGCAGTGGATCAGCGGTGGCAGCGGCCCGACGGCCTCCGGCTGGCTGCTGCTGTACCTGACCACCGGCGTCGGCGTCGTCGGCGTACTCGACGATTACATCAAGATCCGCAAGCAGCGCAGCCTCGGCCTGAACAAGCGAGCGAAACTGATCGGCCAGACCTTCATCGCGGCGTCCTTCGGCGTCCTCGCGTTGCTGTTCAGGAACACCGACGGCCTGACGCCGGCGTCGACATTCCTGTCCTACGCCAGAGACCTCAAGTTCCTCACCTTCGGTGCCATCGGATTCGTGGTCTTCGCGATCTTGCTGATCGCGGCCTGGTCGAACGCCGTCAACTTCACCGACGGGCTGGACGGACTCGCGGCCGGGTCGTCCGTGATGGTTCTCGGCACCTACGTCTTCATCTGCTTCTACCAGTTCCGCAATTCCTGCACCTTTCGACCTGATCGGTGCGGCGGCCAATGGCTGCTACAACGTCAGGGATCCGCTGGACATCGCGGTTGTGGCAGCGGCGGCGCTGGGCGGCTGCATCGGATTCCTCTGGTGGAACGCCCATCCGGCCCGGATCTTCATGGGCGACTCCGGCTCGCTGGCCCTCGGCGGACTGATCGCCGGCCTGTCCATCCTGTCCCAGACCGAGCTGCTCACCGTCGTGATCGCCGGGCTCGCCGTGGTGGAGATGCTGTCCGTGGTGATACAGATCCTGGTCTACAAGACGCGCAAGGTGCGGGTCTTCAGGATGGCGCCGTTCCATCACCACTTCGAGGTGAGCGGATGGACCGAGACCACCGTGATGGTTCGGTTCTGGCTGCTCGCCGCCATGTCGGCGGCGTTGGGCGGAGCCCTGTTCTACGCGGACTGGCTCTCCCGGACCGGTGGCTGAGCCGGTGAATGCGAGCCTGTGCCGGGCGCGGGTCCGATGACCACCCCGGCTCGACTTCCGCGTGCCGGGGAGCTGATCGTGGTGGCCGGTGGCGGCGTCTCTGGTGTCGCCGTGCTGCGGTACCTCGTCGGTCTCGGCTGCCGGGTGGTCGTCACCGCCGACCGGGCCGCCCCGTTGCTGCCGGCGGAGCTGACCGCCGATGTGCAGGCGGTGGCCGACCTGGCGGAGCCACCGCCCGGCACGGCGATGCTCATCACCTCGCCCGGCTTCCGCCCCACCACGCCGCTGCTGGTCGCGGCCGCCGCCGCCGGGATCGAGGTCATCGGCGAGGTCGAACTGGCGTGGCGCCTGGACCACAGTGCTGCGGCCCCAAGGCATTGGCTGGTGGTGACGGGAACGAACGGCAAGACGACGACCGTCGGCATGCTGGAGTCCATCCTGCAAGCGGCAGGTCAGCAGGTGACCGCCTGCGGCAACGTCGGATGGCCGGCATTGGAGGCGGTGCTGGCGGAGCCTCGTCAGGAGAGCATCGCTGCCGAACTGTCCAGCTTCCAGCTGCACTACGCCGGCTCGGTGCACCCGCGCGCCGGCCTCGTCCTGAACGTGGTCGAGGATCATCTCGACTGGTACGGCGGATCGATGTCGGCCTACGCCGCGGACAAGGCGCGGGCGCTGACCGGCGACATCGCGGTAGCGGTGATCGACGATCCCGGCGCGGCGGAGCTGCTGGCCGCGAGTCCGGCAGCGCGGAAGCTCTCCGTTACCGCCGGTGATCCACCAAGCGGGGGGTTCGGCATCAGGGGCGGGTACCTGTACGACGCGGCCTTCGGCGCCGGTGCCCTGCTCGCCGCCTCCGAGATCCGCCCGACCGGAACGCACAACATCACCAATGCGTTGTCGGCCGCGGCGCTGGCGCTGGCCGTCGGGGTGCCCGCCGGCGCGGTGGCCCAGGGCCTGCGGCACTTTCGCCCCGGCGCCCATCGCAACGTGGAAGTGGCTGTGCGTCAAGGGATCCGCTACGTCGACGATTCGAAGGCGACCAACCCGCACGCGGCAGCCGCGTCGTTGACGGCGTACGACAGGGTCGTCTGGATCGCGGGGGGACAGCTCAAGGGCGCGCGGGTGGACGATCTCGTCGCGGCCGTCGCCGACAGATTGTCGGGTGTGGTGCTGCTCGGGGTGGACGCGCCGGTGATCGACGCCGCACTTTCCCGACACGCACCGAATGTCCCTCGAATGCACGTGCGCGGCAACGACCATGAACTCATGACCGAGGTAGTGCGCGCGGCCACGGCGTTGGCTGCGCCAGGAGACGTGGTGTTGCTGGCCCCGGCCGCGGCGTCGCTGGACATGTTCACCTCGTACGCCGCCCGCGGTACGGCGTTCACCGACGCGGTGCTGGCGCTGGAATCGGAAAGTCGGGAACCACGCCGTATGGGACAGGACAGCGGTATGGAGCTGGACAGGTGACGGCGACACTGCCGTCCAGCGGCCCGGCGGGCGGCCGCACCGGGTCGACGACGAACACACCCGCGGCGGGGGCATCGGCGGCACCCGCCAAGCCGCCCCGGAAGTCGTTGTTCTCCGTTCCGAAGTCGCTACTGTCCAGCGGCCGCCGAACGGCCAAGGATTGGCTGGACCGGCCGATGACGTCCTGGCATCTGGTCATCGCCATCTTCTTCCTGCTGCTCGGCTTCGGCCTGCTGATGGTCCTGTCGGCATCCTCGATCGCCTCGTTCCATCTCAACGACGGTGCACCGTTCGCCACCTTCGAGAACCAGGCTCTGTTCGCCGTGATCGGCATGTTCGGCTTCCTGTTCGCCTCCCGGGTGTCGACGCGAATGTTGCGGACGTTCTCCTTTCCGCTGGTCGCGTTCTCGGTGCTGATGCTGGCTGTGGTGTTACTGAGTCACCCAGTCAACGGGGCCAGGAGTTGGATCAATCTGGGGCCGATCAACTTTCAACCAAGTGAGGTCGCCAAGCTGGCCCTGTTGATCTGGATGGGCCATGTGCTGGCGTCCCGCCGGAGCACCCTGCGATCGATACGCGCCCTGCTCATCCCGGTGCTTCCCGTCTTCCTGCTGATGATCGCCCTGATCATGCTGGAGCCAGACCTCGGCACCACGGTGAGCATGGGCATCATCTTCATCGCGCTGCTCTGGTTCGGCGGCGCGCCGTGGTGGATGTTTGCCGGCCTCACCACGTTGGCCGGTGGCGCCATCGTCTATCTGGCGACGTCAGCTGGCTACAGGTCGGCCCGCGTTCTGACCTGGCTACATCCGGATCACGCGGCTCCGCAAGCCGTCTATCAGATCCACCAGAGCCTGTACGGGCTGGGCCACGGCGGCATCTTCGGAGCCGGTCTGGGTCAGGCGATCTCGAAGTCCGGCTGGTTGCCCAACGCCGACTCGGACTTCATCTTCGCCGTCATCGGCGAAGAACTGGGGTTGATCGGCGCCGGGCTGGTGCTGTTGCTGTTCGGGTTGCTGGCCTACACCGGCCTGCGCATCGCCCGCCGCAATGTCGACCCGTTCATCAAGATCGTGGCCTCCGCCGGAACCGTGTGGCTGGTCGGCCAGGCGGGGATCAACATCGGCTATGTGGTCGGCCTGCTGCCGGTGACGGGCATCCCGCTGCCGATGATCTCGCGCGGCGGCACCTCGCTGGTGATCACCATGGTGGTCTTCGGCCTGCTGGCCAACTTCGCCCGCCGGGAGCCGCAGGCGGCGGCCGCACTCCGCTCGGAGGGACCTGGGCGCATGGCCCGTTTCCTCGGCCTCGGAGCCAGGCCGCCGAAGGCGCCGAAGCCCCGCAAGGAACGGAGATCCGTCGCGGCCGCAGGGATCAGCTCGAGGGAGGCGGCGAAGCGCAGTCGGGCTCGCGGGTCGGCCCGTCCTGCCACGTCGCAGGTCGAAGCACGACGATCTCACCGTGCCCGAATGGGCGCGTGACGATCGGCCCGTCGCCGGGTCGACGCGGGCCTATCCCGCCGCCCGCGATGATGCCGCCCGCCGTGGAAGACGGGATGCGACGCCGGATCGGCGCAACCGGGATCGCAGCGGCCGCAAGCGCGACCAGGCCCGCGACACCGCCGCGGACGGCCGGGGGCGCCGCGCCAAGAACGCCCCACCGCAGCTTCGTCGCAGTGGCGACGGGCGCGACGGTGAATTCCGGGCTGGGGACAGGCCCGGCAGCCGGCCGGCCACTGACTGGCAGGGCCGGGCTTTCGTCGATCCGAGCCGCACGGTCGACAGGGGCGCGGATGGAAGGGGCACGACCGGGAGAGCCTCGTCACGGGGCCGTACGGTGCGTCCGTGACCCCCACCCGAGTGCTGATCGCAGGGGGTGGGAGTGCCGGGCATGTCCAGCCCGCCCTTGCGGTTGCCGACGCTCTGGCGGAAGCGCAGCAGGGCGTGGAGATCACCTGCCTTGGCACGGCCGGTGGTCTGGAGACGGTCCTGGTGCCGCAGGCGGGCTATCAGCTGGAACTGATCCCCGAAGTGAAGTTCCGGCGCAAGCTCGACCTGGATTTGCTGCGCATCCCGGACCGGCTGGTCAAAACGGTAATCGCGTCGCGAAAAGTATTGCGTGGCAAGCAGATCGATGTGGTCGTCGGATTCGGTGGCTACGTTTCCCTGCCGGCCTACCTGGCCGCCCGACTGTCGGTGCGCCACCGGGTCCCGGTGGTGGTGCACGAGGCGAACGCCAGGGCGGGCATTGCCAACCGGATCGGCGCCCGGTTCGCCACGGTGACGGCGGCCGCGGTGCCCGGATCGGGGCTCGAGGGCGCGCGGGTGGTCGGCAATCCGGTCAGGCGGTCGCTGTCCGGCCTCGACCTGTCGGCGCTGCGGCCGGAGGCCCGCGAGTATTTCGGGCTCGACCCCGACGCTCCGACGCTGCTGGTGATCGGCGGCTCCCTGGGCGCGATCAAGCTGAACGAGGCTTTCAGTTCCGTCGCAACAGAACTGGGCCGGGCCGGTGTCGGCGTACTGCACGCCCATGGCCGCTCCAAGCCGGTCGTACTGCCGCCGTCCGGAGGTGGGCGCGCCTGCCTATGTTCCGACCCCGTACCTCGACCGGATGGACCTGGCCTACGCCGCCGCGGATCTGATCGTGGCCAGGTCGGGTGCGATGACCGTCGCGGAGATCGGGGCGCTGCGGATACCGGTGGTCTATGTACCCCTGGCTTTCGGTAACGGCGAACAGCGGCTGAACGCGGCCGCCGCGGAGCAGTCCGGTGCCGCGGTCATCATCGACCAGGACGACCTCACGCCGGCGGTGATCCTCGAACGCATCGTCCCGCTGGTCAAGGACCGCGAGGCGCTGGCGAAGATGCATGCGGCGGCGGCCGGGAGCCAGGGGCAGAACGCCGACGAGTTGCTCGCCCGGATCGTGCTCACCGTCGCCGACCGGGCCCGTTCGAAGACCGTGAGATGACCGACCCGCAAGTGCTCCCGATCGACCCGCCCGTGGGTACGGATGGAACGTCCTTTGCCAGGGTGCACCTGGTCGGCATCGGCGGTGCCGGGATGAGCGCCGTGGCCAGGATCCTGGCCGACCGAGGGCTTCCGGTGTCGGGCTCCGACGCGAAGGGCTCACACGCGCTCACCGGCCTGGCCGGCCGGGGCGTATTGACCGCCATCGGGCACTCGGCCGAAAATCTCGACCTGCTGCCCGGCGGGCCGACTGTGGTGGTGGTCTCGACGGCGATCCGGTTCACCAATCCCGAGGTGGTCGAGGCCCGTCGGCGCGGCATCCCGGTAGTGCAGCGAGCGGTCGCGCTGGCTGCGCTGATGGTCGACCATCGCAGCGTCTGCGTCGCCGGTACGCACGGCAAGACGTCGACCACGTCCATGCTCACGGTCGCCCTGCAGGCCGCCGGACTGGATCCGTCCTTCGCCATCGGCGGCGAACTGAACGAGTCGGGCTCCGGCGCCCATCATGGGACGGGTGACATCTTCGTCGCCGAGGCTGACGAGTCGGACGGATCGTTCCTGGCGTTCGAGCCGCACGGCGCCATCATCACCAATCTCGAACCCGACCACCTCGATCACCACGGAACCGCCGCCGCCTACACCGCGGTGTTCGGCCAATTCGTGGAGCGCATCGCCCCTGGCGGATTCCTGGTGCTGTGTCTGGACGATCCCGGCACCAGGACGCTGCTGACCACCTACGCCGCCCAGCCGGGTAGTCCGCGGATCATCAGCTACGGGTTCGCCGACGGTGCGGACCTGCGGATCACCGATTACCGGCCGGCCGGCCACGGCGCCACCTGCTCGGTGCAGATCGCCGGGCAGGACGAGGAGGTGCTGCTGTATCTGGCGGTGCCGGGCGCCCACATGCTGTCGAACGCCGTCGCCGCGCTGTCAGCAGGTATCGCGCTCGGGGTACCGGCCGCCACCGTCGCGGCCGGCCTGGCTACCTACACCGGGGTGCGGCGGCGATTCGAGTACAAGGGCCGGGCCGCCGGCGTCGCGGTCTACGACGACTACGCGCACCACCCGACGGAGGTGGCTGCGCAACTCCTCGCCGCCAGGTCCGTGCTCGCCGCCGCGGAGCGGCCCGGCCGATTGGTCGTGGTGTTCCAGCCGCACCTGTACTCGAGGACGGTGACGTTCGCGGCGGATTTCGCGACGGCGCTGTCGGCTGCCGATGTGGTGGTGGTGCTGGACATCTACGGCGCACGGGAGGATCCGATGCCAGGCGTGACCGGCGAAGTGATCGCCAGACTGATCCCGGAGCGGACACCCGGTGGCGCGACGCCGGCACGGCAGGTTCACTACCTGCCCTCCCTGGCCGCGGTGCCGGCCGCAGTGGGTGAGCTCGTGGAGCCAGGGGACCTGCTGATCACGATGGGGGCCGGCGACGTGACGATGCTCGGTCCGCAGATACTCGAATACTTGGAGCGGCGATGACGGCGACCACCGAAACGCGCAGCGTCGATCAGATCGATGAACTGGCTCAGCGGCCGCGCCATCGGCGCTGGCCCTATGTGCTCGCGGCCTTCCTCGTGCTCGCCCTCCTCGGTGGGGCCGGTTTCGTGGCCTATCGGACGCCGGTACTCGGACTGCACCGGGTCTCGGTGATCGCACGATCCGGCGAACTCAGTCCGGCCGTGCACGACGCGGTCACTGCCGCCGTCGACGTACCCGTCGACACACCGCTGATTCGCATTGATCTGGAAGCGGTGCGCAAGGCCGCCCTCGGCGTGCCGGAGGTCGCCACCGCCTCGGTGTCCCGGCACTGGCCCAACGGGCTGACCATCGTCGTCACCCAGCGCACTCCGGCCGCCGTGACCAGTGCCAACGGTGCGCTGTGGCTGCTGGACGCCACCGGTTCCGCCTACCTGAAGGTCGACAGCGCCACCGTGCCCGCCGGGCTGCTCCCCGTCGAATTGGCAACGCCCGGTCCGGGCGACCGGGCGACGATGGCCGCGCTCTCGGTGATCGGCGAGCTGACCGGACCCATCAGGGCGATGGTGGCATCGGTGAGCGCGCGCTCTCCGTACGCCGTCACGCTGGATCTGCGGGACGGCCGCACGGTCATCTGGGGCAGCCCGGAGCAGGGGCCGCAGAAGGCGCAGATCCTGCCCGCGGTGCTGGCCCAGCCGGGCAAGACGTACAACATCTCCGACCCGGGATACGTCAGCGTCAGCAACTGATCAGTCGAGCAGAAGTTTGATCGCCAGCGCGAACCCGGCGGCGGCGATGATGCCGCGCATCAGGTTCGGCGGCACCCGCCGCACGATGGCCGGGCCGATGGCACCCCCGATGATGCAGCCGAGCCCCAGTGGTATCGCAGCGGCCCAGTCGACGTGGGCGAAACAGCACGAACGCCACCGCGGCCACGGCATTGGCCACCCCCAACAGCAGGTTCTTGGCCGCATTGGCGGCGGGGAGCGACTTGTCGGTGGCGAACAGCAGCAGCGCAAGGATCATCACTCCGGCCGCCGCCCCGAAGTAGCCCCCGTACAGGCACGTGACGAAGAGCCCGATCGGCACCAGCAGGCCGCCCCTCCCGCTTTCGCGCACCGTGTCGCGATCCTCGCGCCTCTTCGGCGATATTTCCGCGAGGATCGCGACACGGTGCGCTAAGGGGCTCACCTTGGGCGGGGCGGCGGGATCTGATGGCGCGGAGCCGCGGACTCAGCAGCAGCAGCGTCGATGCGCCGGCTACCAGGTACGGCACCAGGGCTTCGAAGGTGCCAGGCGGGCCGAGCAGGAGCAGGGTGGCGCCGGCCGCGCCGCCGACCGCCGCGATGCCGATCCAGCGACGGATGTCGGCCCGTTGCCCGCGCAATTCCTGGCGGGAACTGGACACCGACCCGATGGAGCTGCCGATGAGTGCGACCGTGTTCGTCACGTTGGCGGTGACGGGAGGAAGCCCGATGGCCAGCAGGGCGGGGTAGGAGATGAGCGAGGCCAGACCCGCGGTGGACCCGACGATCCCGGCCCCGATCCCGGCCAGCACCAACAGGGCGCTCGTCCCGGGTCCGACGTGTGCGGCTCCGATGTCCATGATGGTGCGACCCTACGGTTCTCGGCTCCCACCGAGTAAGCCGCGTGATGAAGGACTCGAAGTCAATTACGACTCCGTTCGGCGCGCCTTGCGCGGCCCCGCGGCACGGCGACCTATTTTCATCTCCAGAACTACTTGACATAACTATAACTATCTGGTTGAGGTTCAGAGTTTGGGCCCAGCAGCGACAGCAGTCCCGAAGCCACAGCACCGCAACAGCAATCCACCAGCCAGGGCAGCACAACAAGGAAGGCAAAGGCGATGACGCCACCGCACAACTATCTCGCCGTGATCAAGGTCGTCGGTATCGGCGGCGGCGGCGTGAACGCGGTCAACCGGATGATCGAGGTCGGTCTCCGCGGGGTCGAGTTCATTGCGATCAACACCGACGCGCAGGCCCTGCTGATGAGCGACGCCGACGTCAAGCTCGACGTCGGCCGGGAGCTCACCAGGGGACTGGGTGCCGGCGCGAACCCCGACGTCGGCCGGAAGGCCGCCGAAGATCACCGTGAGGAGATCGAGGAGGTCCTCAAGGGGGCCGACATGGTCTTCGTCACCGCCGGCGAGGGTGGCGGCACCGGCACCGGCGGCGCCCCCGTCGTTGCCTCCATCGCGCGCAAACTGGGGGCCCTGACCATCGGTGTCGTCACCCGGCCGTTCGCGTTCGAGGGCAGACGACGCGGCGGACAGGCCGAATCGGGCATCCAGGAACTGCGCAACGAGTGCGACACCCTCATCGTGATCCCGAACGACCGGCTCTTGCAGCTCGGCGATCTCGGCGTTTCGCTGATGGATGCCTTCCGCTCGGCGGACGAGGTGCTGCTGAACGGCGTCCAGGGCATCACCGACCTGATCACCACCCCGGGGTTGATCAACGTCGACTTCGCCGACGTCAAGTCGGTGATGGCCGGTGCCGGCACCGCTTTGATGGGCATCGGCAACGCCCGGGGTGAAGGCCGGGCGGTGCAGGCGGCGGGCAAGGCCATCAGCTCGCCGTTGCTGGAGGCGTCGATGGACGGCGCCCACGGCGTGCTGCTGTCCATCGCCGGCGGTTCCGATCTCGGCCTGTTCGAGATCAACGAGGCGGCTTCGCTCGTGCAGGAGGCCGCCCACGAGGACGCGAACATCATCTTCGGGACGGTGATCGACGATTCGCTCGGCGACGAGGTGCGGGTCACCGTCATCGCCGCCGGGTTCGACTCGACGCCGCAGATCATCGGCCCGGACCGACGGACAACCCGCGCGCTGGCCGACGCATCGGCGGGTGAGGTGCGGCAGCAGCCGGCCAACGGCCGTCCGTCGGGTGACGCCGCTGCGCACAACGGATACCAGCCGGCGCCGCAAGCGGCGTACGTGCCGGTCACCCCCGCCGCGGCACCACCGTCGGCGAACGGTGGCAGCAACGGGTACGTGCCGGCCGGCCGGCCGAGCCGGCCGATCGACGACGACGACGATGTGGACGTGCCGCCCTTCATGAAGCGGTGACGTCCCGGCCACTGCACGACCCGGCCATGGCGGATCCCGTTCTGGCCGGGTTCACCACCCGGTACGGATTTCGCGGCTCGACCGGTGCCTCGGCGCCGCCCTTCGACTCGTTCAATCTGGGCGCCGGGGTGCACGACGACCCGGAAGCCGTACGCCGTAACAGGTCGGCGTTCGCAGCGGAGTTGGGGCTGGATCCCGCGCACCTCGTCTTCATGAGTCAGGTGCACGGCATCGAGATCGCCGAGGTGACCGGACCCATGGCCGGCCCGATCCCCGCGACGGACGGGATGGTCAGTGCTGCAGAAGATGTCGCGCTGGCCGTGTTGGTCGCTGACTGCGTGCCGGTCCTCGCGGCCGACCGGGGGGCCGGGGTCATCGGAGTCGCACATGCCGGCCGGATCGGTGCGTCGGCCGGCATCGTGCCCGCTCTCATCGCACGCATGGTCGGACTCGGCGCACGCGCAGATCGAGTGGGAGTCGTTGTCGGACCGGCAATCTGCGGCAGCTGCTACGAAGTTCCGGAGCAGATGCGGGATGCCGTCGAGGCCAGCCTCCCCGGATCCGCCTGCACCACCTCGGAGGGCACGGCCGGCCTGGACCTGCGGGCCGGCATCACGCGGCAGCTACGCGAGTCGGGGGTGGTCGACATCCAGCTCGATCCGCGCTGCACCAAGGAGGACCCGGAGCTGTTCAGCCACCGGAGGTCCGCGCCCACCGGCCGGTTCGCCGGCTTCATCAGGCAATGATCACCGTCAATCGAGCGGAGGGTCTACCTGCGTGTCAGGTCCGGAATGTCGGGAATAAGCCCCCTGTCGAACCAACGCCCGCTGCGCTCGCGACCAGTCCTACATTTCCCGGTCAGGTAGCGGTGTGTCGCAGGGGCTTCGGGCTACGGCGGGCCGATAACCTCAGCATCAGTTGTAGTCCCGGCACACTCCGTGTCGGTCGAGGAAGGAAGCAGACCAATGGGATCGTGGCGCAGGGTCGGGGCTTTCCTCGGACTGGTACCGGACGACAGCAACCCCTACGACAACGAGTCGTACGACAGCGGGTACGACGGCGCCGAATATGACGGCCCCGGGTACGAAAGTGCCGGATATGACGAAGACCAAGCCGGGCGGAGCGCGCGCTCCGGCGGGTCCTCGGCCCGCAACGCCGATGGACCGGGTGGCTACGCGGACAGTGGATACCCCGACCGCAAGGCGGACCCGTACGCAGCGGACGGCTATCGGGCGGGCGCCGCCGGCTCCACTCCGCAGTCGTCCAGAGCACCCCGTCGTTCGTTCGGCACCGAGCCCGTCACCCAGGGAGCACTCGCCATGAAGGCAGACCAGCGTCGGGACGACACCAGCACCGCCTCCAGGCCGGCCAGCGTCAAGCTCACCGGATTCGGCGAGGCCAGGATCGTCGGCGAGAAGTACCGCGACGGTCAGTCGGTGATCTTGGACATGACGGGGATGTCGGACTCCGACGCGCGCCGCCTCGTCGACTTCTCCGCCGGGCTGGCGTTCTCGCTGCGCGGATCGATCGAAAAGGTGGCACCGAAGGTGTTCATGCTGCTGCCCGCCGAGGCTGATATCGCCGGCGGAGCGGCCAGCGCACTGGAGAACGCGCGGGCGTATGTAGGCAGCTCCGTAGGGCGATAATGCTCCGGTGGCCAGGTTCGCGCTCGAAATCAGGTAAAAGTAGAGAGTGAACATCGTCTGGCAGATCGCCTACTTGCTGCTGTGGATCTTCCGGCTGCTGCTGATCGGCCGGATCGTGATCGAGATCGTCCGGGCCATCGCCAAGAACTGGCGTCCGATCGGTCGCCCGGCTGCTTCGATGGAGATCCTCTACGCCAGCACGGACCCCCCGGTGAAGCTGTTCCGGCGGGTGATCCCGACCGTCCGGCTTGGCGGGGTAGGGTTCGACCTCAGCATTATCGTCCTGTTGATCGTCGTCGCCATTCTGATGAGCGTGACCGGGAACCTGGCTGCCAGCAGCTACGTCCCCAGCTGAGATCAATCGTCGTCATCGTCATCGGTGACATCGCCACGCAAGGAGTAGCAATGCGGCTCACGCCAGCCGACGTCCACAACGTCGCCTTCAAGAAGCCATCGATCGGTAAGCGGGGGTACGACGAGGACGAGGTGGACGCGTTCCTCGACCTGGTGGAGGCCGAGCTGAGCCGGCTGATCGAAGAGAACAACGAGCTCACCCAGCGGGTGAACGCCGCGCAGGCAGGTGGCTTCGTAGCCGGAACTGCGACCGACGCGGAGCCCGCAGATCGAGCCGGCGGCAGTGCAGCAGGTGCTGGACCAGGCGCCGGTGGAGAGCACGATCACGAAGCGAAGGACGGTGCGGCTTCGGTCGAGCAGGCGGCTCCCGCCGTCCCCGCCAACGTGCAGGCGGCCCGGCTGCTGGGTCTGGCGCAGGAGACGGCCGTTCGGCTCACCACCGAGGCCGAGGCCGACGCGGCCTACACCAGGGCGACCGCACAGGCTGAGTCGGAGAAGCTCGTCGGCGACGCGCAGACCGAAGCGCACCGGCTGGTCAGCGAAGCCCAGGGCAAGTCGGACACCATGGTCCGGGAGGCGACGGCCAGGGCCGAGGCGCTGGAACGGGACAGCCGGATCAAGGCCGACGCCATGGACCGCGAAGCCCAGGAAAAGTATGCGAAGGTCATGGGCCAGCTGACCGAGCAGCGCACGGAGCTGGAGAAGAAGATCGACGACCTGCGGGTGTACGAGCGTGAGTACCGCAGCCGGCTCCGGAGCTGGATCAACGACCATCTCGCGCAGCTCGACGAGGGCGGCACGAGTGACAGCAGCAAACAGCAGCCGGTGGCGCTGGGCGCGGAGTAAACTCTGCCGCTGCAATCTGAATTCGAGTAGCACCGGCGTCGACCCGGCCATCACCGGCGAGCCATTCGGAAGAACGACGAGCGATCCCCTCGACCTTGGTCGGGGGTTTCGCCCGTTTACTAGAACCGAACGGGACCTGGCCCGATACAGCCGGACGATGAGTGGCCCTGTTCGCGGTTCCACGCGCGCGCGGGGCAAGTGGGGTGGTACCGCGGTATCGGCTGCATCGGCCGGCATCGTCCCCGCAGCCCAGGAGCTGTGTGGACGAGAGGTACACGGTGTCAGATCACAACGTGTCAGATCGCGCGAGTTACCCGCTGGCCGGCAGTGCCCAGGTGTCGCCGCGGCCGGATTTTCCGTCCGCCGAGGCCGATGTGCTGGCCTACTGGAAGGCCGACGGGACCTTCCAGGCCTCGGTCGATCAGCGTGAAGCAGGCGTCGACGGCAGCAACGAATTCGTCTTCTACGACGGCCCCCCGTTCGCCAACGGCCTGCCGCACTACGGCCACCTGCTGACCGGTTACGTCAAGGACGTCGTCCCGCGCTACCAGACCATGCGCGGCCGTCGGGTCGAGCGTCGCTTCGGTTGGGACACCCACGGTCTGCCCGCCGAACTCGAGGCCGAGCGGCAGCTGGGTATCAAAGGCCGCGGCGAGATCCTGGATCTGGGCATCGAGAAGTTCAACGACGCCTGCCGCGAGTCGGTGATGCGGTATGCGAACGAGTGGCAGGACTACGTCACCAAGCAGGCCCGATGGGTCGATTTCGGCAACGACTACAAGACCCTCGACCCGACCTACATGGAAAGCGTGCTCTGGGCCTTCAAAACCCTGTACGACAAGGGTTACGTCTACGAGGGGCAGCGAGTGCTGCCGTACTGCTGGGTCGACGAGACGCCGCTGTCCAACCACGAACTGAGGATGGACGACGACGTCTATCAGCAGCGGCAGGACCCCTCGGTGACCGTCTGGGTGCGGCTGCGCAGTACTGGATTGCGAGACAGCCGTCTCGACGGCGGCGAGCGACTGATGGCCTGGACGACCACGCCGTGGACGTTGCCCAGCAACCTGGCCATGGCTGTCGGTCCGGACCTGGACTACGTGGTGGTGGAGTTCGAGGATGAGCGGTACATCCTGGCCGAGGCCAGGCTCTCGTCCTACACCAGGGAATTCGGCGAGGACATCGCCGAACACATCGTCGACCGGCTCAAGGGCAGCGAACTGGTCGGGCGCGACTACGACCCGCTGTTCCCGTTCCTGACCGATGTCGACGTCTTCGGGACGCGGGCGGCGTTCCGGGTGATCGCGGCCGACCACGTGACCACCGACGACGGCACCGGTGTCGTGCACATGGCGCCGGCGTACGGCGAGGAGGACCAGTTCGCGTGCGAGGCGGCCGGCATCCCGACGATCCTGACGGTCGACGACCGGGCCAGGTTCACCTCGATCGTGCCGCCGTACGAAGGGATGCAGGTATTCGACGCCAACCCGTTCATCATCGACGACCTGCGAACCACGGCCATCTGATCCGGCGCGAGACCTACGAGCACAGCTACCCGCACTGCTGGCGTTGCCGCAATCCGCTGATCTACAAGGCGGTCTCGTCCTGGTTCGTCGAGGTGACCAAGTTCCGGGACCGGATGGTCGAGCTGAACCAGCAGATCACCTGGGTGCCGGAGCACATCAAGGACGGCCAGTTCGGCAAGTGGCTGGCCGGCGCCCGCGACTGGTCGATCAGCCGGAACCGCTTCTGGGGCAGCCCGATCCCGGTCTGGAAGTCGGACGACCCGGCCTACCCGCGGGTCGACGTGTACGGCTCCATCGCGGAGCTGGAGGCCGACTTCGGCACCACGGTGACGGATCTGCACCGGCCCTACATCGACGACCTGATCCGGCAGAACCCGGACGACCCGAGCGGCCGCTCCACCATGCGCCGGGTCACCGACGTGCTCGACGTCTGGTTCGACTCCGGTTCGATGCCCTACGCCCAGGTGCACTATCCCTTCGAGAACAAGACCTGGTTCGAGGGCAGTGACGCCGGCGACGGCACCGGCGGACATTTTCCCGGCGACTTCATCGTCGAGTACATCGGCCAGACGCGCGGCTGGTTCTACCTGATGCACGTGCTGGCCACCGCCCTGTTCGACCGGCCGGCGTTCAAGACCGTGGTCAGCCACGGCATCGTCCTCGGTGACGACGGCCGGAAGATGTCCAAGTCGCTGCAGAACTACCCGGACGTCAACGAGGTCTTCGGCCGCGACGGCTCGGATGCCATGCGCTGGTTCCTGATGGCGTCGCCGATCCTGCGGGGCGGCAACCTGATCGTCTCGGAGGCCGGCATCCGGGACGGCGTCCGGCAGGCGGTGCTGCCGCTCTGGAACGCCTGGTACTTCCTCACCCTGTACGCGGGCGCTGCGGGCAAGGTGGGAAACAGGCGCACTGACTCGGTCGATGTGCTGGACCGCTACATCCTGGCCAAGACAGCCACCCTGGTGGACGACATCACCGGCGAGATGGACGTGTACGACATCGCCGGTGCCTGCAATTCGCTGCGGAACTTTCTCGAAGTACTGACCAACTGGTACGTCCGCCGGTCCCGTCAGCGGTTCTGGGACGGCGACGACGACGCCATCGACACGCTGCACACGGTGCTGGAGACCGTCTGCCGGGTCGCCGCTCCGTTGCTGCCGCTCACCACCGAGCAGATCTGGCGCGGGCTGACCGGGGAGCGTTCGGTGCACCTGACTGATTGGCCCAGCTTGGCCGCCCGTGAGTTGCCGGCGGACGACGAACTGGTGGCCGCGATGGACGAGGCGCGCGAGATCGCCTCGGTGGCACTCTCGCTGCGCAAGGGGGCGAAACTGCGGGTGCGGCAACCGCTGGCCGCGCTGACGGTGGCTTCCGGTGCCGCGGAACGGCTGCAGCAGTTCAGCTCGCTGCTGGCCGACGAGGTCAACGTCCGGACCGTGTCCATCACGCCGGTCGGGGACGGCTCCGACGCCCGGGTCGAGCGCAAACTCGCGGTCAACGCGAGGGCGGCGGGGCCGCGGCTCGGCAAGCAGGTCCAGCAGGTGATCGGGGCGGCCAAGCGCGGCGACTGGTCGGTCGTCGACGACGTGGTCACCGTTGGCGGCGTGGAACTGGTCGAGGGGGAGTACACCCTCGAGCTGGTGGCGACCGGAAGCGGTACGGACGTGATCGGCATGCTGCGGTCCGGCGGCTTCGTCTCGTTGGACACCGTGCTGGACGACGAACTGGTCGAGCAGGGCTGGGTCAACGATCTACTCCGGCTGATCCAGCAGGCCAGGAAGAACGCCGGATTGGACGTGTCCGACCGGATCACCCTCGCGCTGCAGCTGCCCGACGAGCTCTGGGCGGCCGTCGATTCCCGCCGTGACCAGGTGGCCGCCGAAACGCTGGCCACCGGCATCGGCCGGGTGCCGCACATCGAGGCGACCGGTCCGCGGGTGCTGGCCGGCGAGGTCGGCCAGGGCAAGAAGGTGGTCGTCTCGGTGGCGATCGCGGGCGAATAGGGCGGCCGGCTAGCCGGTTCGACGGCGCGGCCGGACGGTGCTGACACCAAGATGCCGCGTGGCGTTCGTCCAACAGCACCCAAAACTGGGCTGATCGGTAGTGTTGGGCGCGCACGATCGCCCGTACATGCACACAACGACGTGGGCACGAGGGCGGGACGGACGAACGAGGTTGAGCCAGATGGGAAAGACGGACGCTGCAGCGGTCACCGTGCAGTACCCGCGGCCGAAGCATTTCCTTCTGCACGTCAGCGACACGCACTTCGTCGGGGACGGACAGCTCTTCGGGGCGGTCGACGTGGAGGCCCACCTGACGCAGCTCCTCACCCAGTTCGAGCACGCCTACGCCAGGCCGGAAGCCATCGTGATCACCGGTGACCTCGCCGATACCGGCGATCCGGCCGCCTACCGACGGCTGCGCGGCGTCGTGGAGCCGATCGCCCTGCGGCTGGGCGCCACCGTGATCTGGGTGATGGGCAACCACGACAGTCGGGCCGCCGTCAGGGCGTGGCTGCTCGACGAGGAGCCGTCCGTCGACCCGGTCGACAAGGTGCACTGGCTCGGCGGTCTGCGGGTGATCGCCCTGGACACTTCCGTCCCCGGGCGCCACCACGGCGAACTGCGTGCCGACCAACTCAGCTGGCTGGCCGCCGAACTGGCGACACCGGCGCCCGATGGCACCATCCTGGCCATGCATCACCCGCCGGTGCCGAGTGTCCTCGACCTGGCCGTGCTGTTCGAACTGCAGGACCAGCACCTGCTGGCGTCCGTGCTCGCCGGCACGGACGTGCGGGCGATCCTCGGCGGTCACCTGCACTACTCGACCACTGCCACCTTCGCCGGGATCGCGGTTTCGGTGGCCGCCGCCAGCTGTTACACGCAGGATCTGGCCGTTACAGCGGGGGCGATGCGCAGCTGGGACGGTGGCCAGGCGATCAACCTGGTGCACGTCTACGACCACACCGTGATGCACTCGGTGGCTCCATTGGGCGACTTCCCGGTGTTGTGGACCGTCTCCGCGCAGCAGACCGCGGATCAGCTGGAGAACGCCGGCATCTCCTTGGAAGAGGTCTCGTCCTCGGCCTTCTCCCAGGGTGCCGGGAGCGCGAAGTAGCGGTCGAGGAACAGGCGCACCGCGGCGGCCCGCTCGTCTGCGGGTACCTCGGGGAAGCTGCCGTCGTTGAGGCAGAAGCAGTCGAACGACCGCTTGCGGAGCAGCTTGTCCAAGCTGCGCAGGCCGGCGCCGGTGGTGGTGTCGATGTATTCGGCGGTCGCGCTCTCGTTGCGGAGTGCCCGGCCGGTCAGCAGGGCGTAGTAGTGATAGAGGGAATTGGTGACCGAAATATTTCCGCTGGCCCGGAATTTACTGGCCATGGTCTGCTTGAATTCCTCCGCGAAGACGGATTCCATTTCCAGCATCACGGACTTGCGCATCGGAACGGCGGCGTGCTCCAGGTGCCGAGTGGTGAATTTGCCGAACCTGTCGTTCAACAGCCGGCGATTGACCCGGGCGGCATTTTCGAAACCACTGCGGTCAACGTTGTTCTCGCCCAACCCGATCCGGTTGGGGCCTTCGAGGAACTTCGTCAGCCCACCTGAGGTGAAGAACAATTCGGGCCGGACGGGCCGACCGAAGAACATGTCGTCGTTGGAGTAGATGAAATGCTCGGAAAGTCCCGGAATGTGGTGGAGCTGGCTTTCCACGGCCATCGAATTATGGGTGGGCAACGCCGACAGATCGGAGAAGAAGTCCTCACTGCGCACCACTGTGACCTGCGCATGCTCCTCCAGCCAGGCCGGCCGACCGGAGTCCGTGACGATATAGATGTTCCTCACCCAGGGCGCGAACATGTGCACAGAGCGCAGCGCGTACTTCAGCTCGTCCAGCTGGCGGAACCGGGCCTCGTTGTCGTCACCCTCGCCCACCACGTAGCTGGCCATTCGCCTGGCTCTGGCCTTCTGCCATTCGAGCGAGCCGGCGTCCACCCAGGAGAAGACGACGTCGATGTCGAAGGTGACATCGTCGGCGAAGTCGACGAACATGTTCTCGAGCGTCGGCCAGGTCTGGCCGTACCGCTGCACCGTGGTCCGGCGCAGCGGTTCGGTGATCCATTCCCGGCGGGTCAATCTGTTCTCGGTCGGTGGCTTGGTACGGCCGCCGCGGAAGGTCCAGAACTCCAACTGGATCCCGGCCGACGCGCCGTATTTCAGGCCGCCGCGAAGCTCCACCCGCGGCCGGAAGAGCCGGTGCACCTTGGCCTTTGGATCCTCGGCAAGGGCGCCGGCGGCCACCAGCACCGCCGCCGACCGCCCTCGGCCCACCGCCTTCGAGTACAGCGGCTCGGACGCGGCGGCCGACACCAGAGCGGTGGCCACTCGGCGCCGTTCTCGCCGATCGACGGCCAGCACCGGGCGATCGCCCTCGCCTCTGATGAGCAGGTAGTCGATGCCGGCCTGATCGAGCGCGGCCCGGACGAAAAGCAGGTCCTGGATGGTCGCCTCGTCGGGCGTGAGTTCGACGTTGATCAGCGAGAACCGTCCGTCGACCAGCACGACGTCCTCCCTGGCCAACAGCCGGGGCCAGGTCTCACGCGGCGATGGCGGTCGCGTCGGGTCGACGATGATGGTTGCGCTCCCCAGGGGACTATGGGCAGCAGGCACCGCCACCCTCATCATGAACCCTGCCCGACCGGCGCATTACCAGTTCTTTTCCTTCCGGTCGCCCGTCGGCGCGCCGGTGTCGCCCGCGGCCTCGATCAGGCGCCGAGCTCGGCCGCCAACCCGGCGAGGGTGGGCGAGCAGCCCGCGTCGATCCGCCAGTCGGCGAGATCGTCACCGCGGGTGGCTCCGCGATTGACTATCACGATCGGGATGCCTCGCCGCGCGGCATGGCGGACGAACCGCAGGCCCGACATGACCGTCAACGACGATCCGGCCACGAGCATGCCGGCAGCGGCGTCCACGGCCTTGAAGCAATGGGCCACCACCGGTTTCGGCACGCTGTCACCGAAGAAGACGACATGCGGTTTCAGCACTCCGGCGCAGCGCAAGCAGGCCGCAACGCGGAAGCCGGAGGTGTCGTCGAACTCGACGTCGCCGTCCGGGGCGCTGGTCAGGTCCAGGTGGGCGCCGAATCCTGGATTCAACTCGTCCAGGCGGCGGTGGAGTTCCAGGCGGGGAGTGATCTGGCCACAGTTCAGACAGATCACCTCGTCCACCCGACCGTGCAGGTCGACCACCCGCCGGCTGCCCGCCTGCTGGTGCAGTCCGTCGACATTCTGGGTGATCAATTCGCTCAGACAGCCGGCCTGCTCCAGCGCCGCCAAGGCCAGGTGACCCTGGTTCGGAACGGCGGTGCCCATCCGCTGCCAGCCGAGATGGCTTCGGGCCCAATACCTCTGCTGCGCGACCGGACCGGAGCGGAACTCCGTGATGGTCATCGGCGTACGCACCGGGGAACCCGGTCCGCGGTAGTCGGGTATGCCGGAATCGGTGGACATGCCGGCGCCGGTCAGCGCAACGACCGACCCGCCCGCGAACATGTCGACGGCAGCGGCGAAAGCTCGGTCGTCAGCAGTCCGCGGCGACGAAATCCCAGGGACCGGATGGTCGACAGGGCGGGTCACAGGCACCCGCCCAGCTTACGCTGCCGGGACTTTATCGATACTGATTCGCGTTACACCAAGCAGTCGAGAGTCCGGTTTCCGCCGGGCGGAGGAGAGGTGCACGATGCGCAGCAACATTCATCCTGACTACCACGAGGTCGTTTTCCGCGATTCGTCGACCGGGGACGAGTTCCTGACCAGGTCGACCGCAACCAGCGGAGCGACGGTGGAGTTGGCCGGACGCAGCGTCCCGCTCATCGTGGCCGATGTGACCAGCGCCTCCCACCCGTTCTGGACCGGCAACGCCCGCGTGGTGGACACGCAGGGCCAGGTGCAGAAGTTCAACCAGCGGTACGGGAAGCGCGTTCGCTGATTCCCTCGGCAGGCGGCCGACGGTCGCGGACCGGAAGAGGCCGGGTCACCAAGGGTGACCCGGCTTTTTGCTGCGTACGGCCGACCGTGAAACGGCGCGGTTTGCCGCCGGGGCGCCCGAGGTGATTCGCTGCACCGTCGAGAACACAAGGCGGCCGCCGACCCGGAGGGAGAAGAACCCGCATGCGCCAGCTCTACGTGATCGGGATCGGGGCCGGCGATCCGGAACAGGTGACGGTGCAGGCGATCTCCGCGCTGAACCAGGTCGACGTCTTCTTCGTCGCCGACAAGGGCCCGAGCCGCGACGATCTGGTCGCCGCCCGTTCCGAAATCTGCCGGCGTTACCTGACCGAGCGGCCGTACCGCATCGTCGAGGTGCCTGATCCGGAGCGCGACAGGAGTGCCCGGGTGTCCACTGCTGCCGGTTATCAGGCCGCGGTGGACGACTGGCACGAGCGGCGGGTCGCCGCCTACGAGGAGGTCATGCTGGCCGAGCTCGGACCGGGGGAGAACCCGGGCTTCCTGGTCTGGGGCGACCCGGCCCTGTACGACAGCACCATCCGGGTCGTCGAGCGGCTGCAGGCCCGAGGGGCCCTGGACTTCGACTACGAGGTGATCCCCGGGATCAGCAGCGTGCAGGCGCTGGCCGCGGCCCACCGGATCGTGCTGAACCGCATCGGTGGACCCGTGCACATCACCACCGGTCGGCGCGTGCAGGCGGGTTTGCCGCCGGAGCAGAACGATGTGGTGGTGATGCTCGACGGTGAGCTGGTCTGCCGCACCTTCACCGAGCCCGGCCTGGAGATCTACTGGGGTGCCTACCTCGGCACCGCCGACCAGGTGCTCGTTGCCGGCGTCCTGCAGGACGTCATCGGCGAGATCGAGCAGGTGCGGGCCGCCGCCAGGGCCAGGAAGGGCTGGATCATGGACACCTACCTGCTGCGCCGAGCGACTTAGGCTTCCGCCGCCGGTTCGGAAACCCGGCCGGTGTTGGATCGGCGCAATCCGGAGTCGCTGATGGTGAAGAAGGCCAGCACTCCGCCGGCCGCACACAAGGCGCCGGCGATCAGGACGGCACGGTGGAATCCGGCCGACAGCAGCGCCGGGTCCGAGTAGGCGGCCGGGGTGATGCCGGCGAGTGCGGGCAGCACGGCAACCGCGAGCAGTCCGGCGACCCGGGCCACGTCGTTGTTCACGGCTGACGCGACGCCCGTCTGGTTGTCCGGCGCGGCGGCCAGCACCGAGGACGTCAGCGGCGCGACGGTCAGGGCCATTCCGAGCGCGAAGACCAGGACGGCCGGAAGAACCCCGGTCAGATAGTCCGAGCCGGCGTTCAGCCGGCTCAGCAGGGCGATACCGGTGCCGGCGACGATCGGTCCGATCGTCATCGGCCACCGCGGACCGATCCGTTCGGCAAGTGCGCCGCCCTTTGCCGAGAGCAGCAGCATGACCAGCGTCAAGGGCAACAGGGCCGACCCGGCCTGCACCGGAGTGAATCCGCAGACCAACTGCAGTTGGACGGGCAGCAGGAACAACCCGCCCACCAGGGCGGCGTAGACGGCGAACGTGACCAGATTGGCTGCGGTGAACTGGCGCACCCTGAACAGGCTCAAGGGCAGCAACGGATCAGGATGACGACCTTCGAACACGATGAAGGCGCCCAGCAGGAGGACGCCACCAGCGGTCGCAGCAACGGTGAAGGCCGGCCAGCCCTGCGCCGGTCCCTCGGTCAGACCGAAGACGAAGGCGGCCAGGCCGAGGCAGGCCAACGCGGCGCCCACCACATCGAGCCGGCCGGTGGCCTTCGCATCCCTGGTCTCCGGGATGTGCCGCCGGGCGGTCAGCACCACCACGACGGCGATCGGCACGTTGATCAGGAAGATCAGGCGCCAACCCCACGAGGTCAATCCGACCAGCACGCCGCCGACCACCGGCCCGATGGCGCTGGCCACGCCGCCCAGCCCGGCCCACGCGCCGACGGCGGTGGCCCTGTCCTGCTTCCGGAACACCGCCTGCAGGATGGCGAGCGAGCCGGGAGTCAGCAGCGCCGCGCCAACTCCCTGCAGGGCTCTCATCAGCACCAGCACGGTGGCCGTTGGCGCAGCACCGCAGAGCACCGAGGCGACGGTGAACCAGATGACGCCGGTCACGAAGATGCGCCGGCGGCCGAGCCGGTCGCCGAGCGATCCACCGAGCAGCAGCAGGCCCGACAGCGTCAGGGTGTACGCGTTCAAGGTCCACTGCAGGCTGGTCAGGCCGGCACCCAGAGCGGCACCGATCCGGGGCAGCGCCACGTTCACCACGGAGCCGTCGAGTTGTGCGAGTCCGCTGCCGAGCACCGTCGCGAGCAGCACCCATTTGCCCTGGACAGAGCCGTAGACGAGCGGATCGGCCGCGGTTGCCGGTACCGTCGTTGGTCCGTCCTCGGATCTTGGCATCATTCTCCTCAGGGCGGTGGCAGATCGGTCCACCGAAGGTCAGGTGAAGCGATTCACCAGTCCAACCCTAGGTGCGTCGGGGTATGCCCGGCCACCCGGTGTCGGATGGCCGTTCGGCGTCGCCGTGATCCGTCCGCAGCCCACCCGATTCGGGGTGACAATTGATCGATCGCGGTGTCCGGCCGCGCTGGTGAGTGAACGTGGGTGGAAGTGGACGTGCGGAGACACAGGGGGGATGGCCGGTGAGCAACGACGGCGACCTGACGGATCCTGACTCGCCGATCGAGTCGTCACCGGAACCGGACGAATTCGACTCGGTGGTTCTGGATGAGCACTTCATCGCGGGCGGCATTCGGGAAGCGTCCCTGCCCGATCACCAGCGGGCGATCCGGCCGGCGCCGGGCGCCCGGCAGCTGCCGCCGGCCGCCCGCCCCCCGGGCAGGACACCCCTGGGCAGTTCGCCGCACTGGACACCCCGGGGCAGCACGAGGGACATGCGGTCGACCGGCGTCCTGCTCGGCACGGCCGCACTGGTAGTGCTGCTGGTGGTGATGACCGGTTTCATGCACTTCGGTTCCGGACTGGCTGGCCCCAGTGGTGCGATCACCACGCTCCCGGCCGCCACGCAGTTCGCCGGCACCACCGGCGCCCCGCGGCCCGAAGCCATCGGACTGTCGTCGATGACGCCGCTGGGTACCTGCTTCAACCTGCGCGAGCCGTCGGGATTCGTCGTCGCCCGACAGTGCTCGGACTCGCATCAATACGAGCTGACGAACGTGGTGTTGGCCAGCGGCGCCAACGATTCGTACCCCGCCGACTCCTACTGGACCGGTGTCGCCGACCAGCAGTGCGCTGCCGAGTTGCAGTCCTACCTGGGGTCGCCCACGGCGAACCAGCCGGCCAATGTCTCTGCCGCTTCCTTCGATCCCAGTCGGGCGAGTTGGGCGGCCGGAGATCGCACGGTGTACTGCGTGGCCAAGTCCACGCCGGCGTCAACCGGCAGTCTGTATCGCTCGGGAGTGGCTGGTAGTCCGCGTTCGGGCTGATGCAGGGCTGTCCACGCCGGTGTGACGCAGCCGCCGTTCAGACGCCGGCGGACCGGACGTGGATGCCGTGGGCGATGTCCGAGGGCAACTCGGTGGTGGTTGCCCCGTCGACGACCAGCAGGGCGTGGTCGCGCGTGACGAATTCGAGCACGGCGCCGGGCTTGATGCCGCCGCGCTGCAGGCGATCCATCACGCCCGGCTGGTTCTGCACGATTTCGATGATCCGGCGCACCTCGAACTTGCCGCCCTTGGCCGCGGCCGCATCTGCGCCGATCAGGTCGGCGTGGGTCTCGGTGACCGCGGGCTGGTCGACGCCGAGCTCCCGGAGTCCCGGGATCGGGTTGCCGTAGGGGAGAGCTGCGGATGGCCGAGCAGGGCGACGAGGCGCTGCTCCACCTCTTCGCTCATCACGTGCTCCCACCGACAGGCCTCGACGTGGACGTCCCGCCAGTCAAGGCCGATGACGTCCAGCAGAAGGCGCTCGGCGAGCCGATGCTTTCGCATGACCGAGATGGCGCGCTCGCGACCGAGGTCCGTCAGCTCGAGGTGGCGATCGTCGGACACCATCAGCAGGCCGTCGCGTTGCATGCGCGCAACGGTCTGGCTGACGGTCGGTCCGCTCTGGTTCAGGCGCTCCGCGATCCGGGCACGCAGCGGGAAGATGCCCTCCTCTTCGAGCTCGAAGATGGTGCGGAGGTACATCTCGGTGGTATCGATCAAGTCGTTCAAGCCGGCGACCCCTTCTAAGAGCTCTGATCCTACCCGGCAGGGCGACAGCGCCGATTCCCCTCGCTCTGCCGTGCGCAGACACGCGCGACCGCCGGGGAGCACCGGGCGTCCGGTCCCGGGATGCGAAGCTGGCTCTGCACCGGCGCCGTCGTTCAGACCGCACCCGCACCATCTGACCAGCTCATGACCATCTGGAGGAACAGTGCCAGCTCAGCGATTTGAGGACCTGACGCGAAAGCAACGACGCCGGTTGACTGCGGGGGTGCTGGTGCGCACCACGCTGTGGGCGGTGTGCGCCGTCGCCCTGTACTACGTCCTTCCCTTGCATCGCAATGCGGACTTCAGCCTGGTGCTCCTGATCGTTGGTCTGGCGGCCTTCGTCGTGATGGTCGTCGTCCAGGTGCGTTTGATCATGATCTCGTCATTCCCGCGGTTGAAGGCGATCAGCGCGCTGGGTGTCGGCGTGCCCCTGCTGCTTGTCGTGTTCGCCGCCGTGTACTACCTGATCGAATGGGGGCAGCCGACCAGTTTCACCCAGCAACTCGACAAGACCGGCGCCCTGTATTTCGCGATCACGGTTTTCGCGACCGTCGGTTTCGGCGATATCGCACCGGTATCCGGGGTTGCCCGCATCCTCGTGAGTTTCCAGATGCTGCTCGACCTGGTCGTCTTCGGCGTCGTGGCCAAGGTGGTACTGGGTGCGGTTCAGGTCGGACTACAGCGACGGTCGTCGGGCAAGGACAACGACAAGGTGACGTGACCGGCGCAGCTCTGCGGCCCTGGTCAGAAGATGCCGCCGATGCCCTTGCCGATCTCCACCACGCCGACGACGACCAGCACGACGCTCATCATGGCCTTCGTGTTGGCTTCCAGCCAGGTGCGCAAGTCCGTCAGCCAGGGCGTGATCTTCTCCTGCCGGATGAGGGCAGCGATGACGAGGGCCAGGACGGTGCTGGCCGAGATCAGCGTGAACAGTCCGATGGAGATGACGCTGTTCACCAGGCCCAACTCACCGGCCGCGATGGCCACACTGGCTCCGGCGAACATCAGCACGTTCTTCGGCCGCAGGGATGCCAGGGCCAGACTGGCGGCCGCCGACTTGACCGGAGTGAAGTCGTCCATGACCGCCATCCACTTCGGCGGCTTCAGCGATTCCCCTGCTTTCGGCCGCTTGCTCCACTCGTCGATGCCCAGCAGCACCAGCAGTATCCCGACGACCAGTTGCAGCCAGGCCACCGCGCCGGAATTGGGGTTGCCGCCCAGCAACCCCGCCGCGCCACCAAGACCCAGCAGGATCAGGACGTCCAGCAGGATGCCCAGCGTGTAGCCGGCGGCGAACACCACGCTCACCAGGCCCCGGCGACCGGAGAGCAGGATCAGGATCAGCACCGTGATCGTCGTCGGCGAGATCGCCACCACCAGCGCCAACGGCAGCAGGGCGCCGGCCACCGGCGCTAACAGGACCGTGCTCCGGGGTGCGATCTCACGGACGACCTTTCTTGCTCGAATGTGTTGGTCGGGATGTGCGCGCGACTCCGGTTCAGCATGACGCAGAGATCACCGGGGACCATCATCGATCACCGGGAGACGACGACCGCACCGGCGGGCCCGACAGGCGCGGACCGGACGCCGATGTGTTTCGATCAATTGCCGTGCACCGGATGGGTATCGCTGTGGAGAGGTTGCGACGATGAGTACGTCACTGATCGGCTGTCACGCGCTGGTGTGGACCGGGACGTTCGATCCGGCCGGAATCAGGCTCTCGGTCGCCAAGACGAAGCAGGCCGGGTTCGACCTGGTCGAGTTCCCGCTGATGGACCCCTTCACCTTCGACACGACGGTCGCCAGGGCCGCCCTCGAGGAACACGGCATGGCGGCGAGCGCCAGCCTCGGTCTGTCCGAGGCCACCGACGTCAGCAGCGAGGACCCTGCCGTGGTCGCCGCGGGGGAGGCGCTGCTGATGCGCGCCGCCGAAGTGGTCGCCGAACTCGGCGGCACCCAGCTCTGCGGTGTCATCTACAGCGCGATGCGCAAGTACATGGATCCGGTGAGCGAGAAGGGCCTGGCCAACAGCATCGAGACCATCGGCCGGGTCGCGGACCGGGCGGCCGAGCTGGGTCTGTCCATCGCCCTCGAAGTGGTCAACCGCTACGAGACCAACATCCTCAACACCGGGCGGCAGGCACTGGCCTTCGTGGACCGGGTGGGGCGGCCGAATGTCGCCGTCCATCTCGACAGCTACCACATGAATATCGAGGAGTCCGACCTCTACGCTCCGGTGCTGGATTGCGGCGACCGGCTCGGCTATGTACATGTCGGCGAGAGTCACCGCGGCTACCTCGGCACCGGCAACGTGGACTTCGACTCGTACTTCAAGGCGTTGCGGCGCATCGACTACCAGGGCACCATCGTGTTCGAATCGTTCTCGTCGGCCGTGGTCGCACCGGACCTCAGCCGGATGCTGGGCATCTGGCGAAACCTGTGGCAGGACAACGATGAATTGGCGTCACACGCCAACGAGTTCATCCGCGGGCACCTGACCGCGGTGCGGTCCATCGCTCTGCACTGAATCGAGCTGTGCCTGGTGCCGGGTGGCCCGTGATCAGTTGGAACTGTACGGAACTCTCGGGAGTTCGACGGCGGGCCGCATCGAGAACTGTTTGACCATCGCGGCCTCGCGGCGCAGCAACTCCAGTTCCAGGTCCAGTCGGGCCTGCGTGGTCTCGGCGGCGAGCAGAGCCTGCTTGTCGGTCATATCAAGGATCATCCCGTCGGCCACCGCGTAGGACAGCGCGGTCGGATCGGGTGGCAGCTCGTCGTCGTCATCATCGCGGGCGATGCCTCCGGCGCTCCGCAGTGCCGCCACATAGCGGCCGAACAGCCGCCTGACCTTGCCGGCCAACGCAGCCGCTGCCGGACCGGGCCGGTCCGGCAGGGTGGTCACCCGGCCGCTGAGCAGATCCGAGGAGGTGTCGACTTCGTCGAGAAGGAAACGGCTCTCGCCGATGGCGAGGATGTCGTAGCGACCGTCCTGATAGGCCTCCACCCGCTGCAGCACTGCGGTGCAACCGATCTCGTGCAGGTCGGAGAAGCCGTCGTCCCAGGCCTCGCGCCCGGCCTTGATCGCGATGACACCGAACCGCCTGCGCCCGTTCGCCTGGTCGAGCAGTTCAGAAACCATCCGGCGGTATCTGTCCTCGAAGATGTGCAGTGGCAGCAGGCTACCCGGGTACAGCACGGTTCCCAGCGGGAACAGTTTCAGTGACAGGGACGGCACCCGACCAACCTACTCGCGAGGGCCGCAGGTTGCCCGCTGCTCGGGAGGCCGCGGCGGCCGCTCCGCCGACGCTGCACGGCAAGATGGACGGGTGCCCACCACCGCCGGGAATGAACCCATTGATCGATGTTTCCGAGCTTGCCGCGCTGCTGTCGTCGGCCCGGCCGCCGGTGCTGCTGGACGTCCGCTGGGTGGCCGGGCGGGTGGACCGGGATTCGTACCTGGCCGGTCACGTGCCGGGGGCGGTCTTCCTGGACCTGGACGCTGAACTCGCTGCTCCGCCCGGGTTGGGCGGCCGGCATCCGCTGCCGGAACCTGCTGCGCTGCAGGACGTCTGGCGCCGAGCGGGAATCGACGACGACTGCGCCGTCGTGGTCTACGACACCCGTGACTCGTCGATCGCGGCCAGGGCCTGGTGGCTGCTGCGCTGGTCGGGGCTGACCGATGTGCGGGTACTGGACGGCGGCTTCGCGGCCTGGTCGGTCGACGGGTCCAGGCCCGTCGAGACCGGCCCCGGGATACTGCCGCCGCCCGGTTCGATGACGGTGCGTCCCGGCGGGATGCCGACGGTGGACGCCGACGGAGCGGCAGCGCTGGCCGGGGGTGGGGGCACCCTGCTGGACGCGAGGGCCGCGGCCCGCTACCGCGGCGAGACGGAGCCGCTCGATCCGATCGCCGGGCACATCCCGGGCGCGGTCAACCTGCCGTTGACCGACCTGTTGACGCAGGACGGGACCTTCCGCGATCCGGCCGAGTTGGAGGCGGTCCTCGCCTCGTCCACCGGTAGCGGCGAGGTGGCTGCCTCTTGCGGCTCCGGCGTCACGGCCTGCCATCTCATCCTGGCGGGCGCGATGACCGGTCGCCGGATCGCGCTGTACCCGGGTTCGTATTCGGGCTGGCTGGCGCTGGGCCGTCCCGTCGCAGTCGGCCCCGATCCAGGCGTCGACACCGTCGCCGGTTAACCTCGTCGGATGGCACCGCCGCTGGTCGTCTGGGATCCGGCGATGCTCGGGTACGACCTCGGCGGGTCGCATCCGCTGCATCCGCTGCGTTGGGAACTCACCTGGGAGTTGGCGCAGCGGTTGGGTGTACTGGCCGGGATCGACCGGTTCGCCCCTCGGCCGGCCGACGACGCCGAACTGGCCACCGTGCACACCCCCGCGTACATCGCCGCGGTGAAGGCGGCCTCCGGCCCGCCGGCCGCGCACGTCCGTCGCGGTGCGCACGTCGCCATCGGGCACGGCCTCGGCAACGACGACAACCCCGTCTTCGAGCACATGCACGAGACGGCCGCGTTGATCGCCGGTGGCTCCATCGCCGCGGCCAGAGCGATCGCGGCCGGCGAGGTCGACCGTGCGGTCAACATCGCGGGCGGGCTGCACCACGCCATGGCCGACCGCGCCTCCGGCTTCTGCGTCTACAACGATGCCGCCCTGGCCATCAGGGCGCTGCTGGACGCCGGCGTCGGCCGGGTCGCCTACGTCGATGTCGACGTGCACCACGGCGACGGCGTGCAGGCGGCGTTCTACAACGACCCGCGGGTGCTCACCGTGTCGATCCACGAGTCGCCGATGACGCTGTGGCCCGGCACCGGCTGGCCGACCGAAACCGGCGCGCGCGGCCCCGCGGTGGGCTCCGCGGTCAACATTCCGGTGCCCGCCGGCACCAGCGACGGGCAGTGGCTGCGGGCCTTCAACGCCGTCGTCCCCGGCGTCGTGCGGGCGTTCCGGCCCGACGTGCTCGTCACCCAGCACGGCGCGGACTCGCACGCCGACGATCCGCTGGCCGACCTCAATCTGAGCGTCGACGGTCAACGGGCGTCCTACATCGCGCTGCGGGAACTGGCCGAATCGGCGGCGAACGGTCGCTGGCTGGCGCTGGGCGGCGGCGGATACTCGCTGGTCAGGGTGGTGCCGCGGGCCTGGACGCATCTGCTGGCCACGGTCGCGGACCGGGACGTCGACCCGGCGACGACCTTGCCGCAGGGCTGGCTGGACATCGCCGCTGCCGCCCGTCCCGGTCTGTCGCTGCCGAGCAACATGTCCGACGGCAAGCCGGCGGTGTACGAGCCCTGGGACTCCGAGCACGCCATGCCCGTCGACCGCACCATCGCCGAGGTGCGCAACCTGATCTATCCGCTGTACGGCCTCGACCCGTTCGATCCGCGTGACTGAGCCCGGCCGATACCCACAGCACTGGGAAGCCGACGTGTTGCTGGCGGACGGGGGCGCCGTGCACGTGCGCCCGTCCGCCGCCTCGGACGGCCCGGCCATTCTGGCCATGCACGAGCGGATGAGCGACCGCACCAAGTATCTGCGCTACTTCCAGGCGGTGTCGCAGATCTCGCCGGCTCAGTTGGCCGTGTACACGGGCGTCGACTACGTCTCCGCGGTCGGTCTGGTCGCCGAACTCGGCGGCGAGATCATCGCCGCCGGCTCCTACCATCGCGACCCGAAGAATCCCGAGACGGCCGAGGTCGCGTTCGTGGTCCAGGACGGGCAGCAACGGCGCGGGCTCGGCTCCATCCTGCTGGAGCACCTCGCCGCCGCGGCGCAGGAACGCGGGATCAAACGCTTCACCGCCGAGGTGCTGGGCGAGAACCAAAGCATGCTGAGGGTTTTCATCGACGCCGGCTACGAGGTGACGCGCGAGTTCTCCTCGGGGATCGTCGATCTGGGCTTCGACATCGCGCCGACCGCGGCGTCGCTGGCCGTGATCACCAGCCGCGAGCAGCGGGCCGAATCCCGGTCGATCGCCCGGTTGCTCGCGCCGCGTGCGGTCGCCGTCATCGGCGCTTCCAACGAGACGCGCAAGCTCGGGCACGCGGTGCTGGTCAATCTGCTGCGAGCCGGATTCACCGGCCCCGTCTACCCGGTCAACCCCGAAACCCTTTCGGTGCAGGGGGTCCGGGCCTACAAGTCGGTGCTGGACATCCCCGATCCGGTTGACGTCGCGGTCGTGACGGTGCCGGCGGCCTCGGTGGCGCAGGTGCTGGAGTCGTGCCGGGCCAAGGGCGTACACGGCCTCGTCATCGTCACCGGCGGGTTCGCCGACGCCGATGTCGCCGGCGGTGCGGGCGGCGGCGCCGATTCGCAACGCCGGATGGTCGCGATGGCCAGGGCGAACGGCATGCGGGTGCTCGGCCCGAACTGTCTGGGCCTGGTCAACACCGACCCTTCGGTGCGGCTCAATGCCAGCCTGGCCCCGGTGGTGCCGCCGCCGGGTCGGGTCGGGTTCTTTTCCCAGTCCGGCGCCCTCGGCATCGCCATCCTGGCCGACGCCGCGTCCCGCGGACTCGGACTGTCCTCGTTCGTCTCGGCCGGCAACCGGGCCGATGTCTCCGGCAACGACCTGCTGCAGTTCTGGCACGGGGACGAGCGCACCGAGGTGGTGCTGCTCTACCTGGAATCGTTCGGCAATCCCCGCAAGTTCGGCCGCCTCGCCCGGACGCTGGCCCGCACCAAGCCGGTGATCGCCGTGAAGTCCGGCCGTCACGCGCTGGTCAGTCCCGGGCTGCAGGCCAGTTCGGCGACCATCTCGGACACCGCCGTCGCCACGCTGTTCGCGCAGGCGGGGGTGATCCGGACCGACACCCTCAGCGAGGCCTTCGACGCCGCTCAGCTGCTCGCCCACCAACCCGTTCCGCGCGGCGACCGGATCGCGATCCTGGGCAATTCGACGGCACTCGGTGTGCTCGCGCTCGACGCGTGCGTGGATGCGGGACTGACCGTCGTGGACGAGGTTCCCGTCGATTTCGGCGTCGATGTCAGCCCGGAGGAGCTGCATGCGGCGGTCCGGATCGCCGTCGGTCGCCGTGATGTCGATGCCGTCGTCGTGGTGTTCGTGCCGCCGGTGGCAGTACCGGGACAGGAGCACGCCGAGGCGCTTCGCGAGGCGGCGGCCGGGTCGCTGGTTCCGGTGGTGAGCACATTCCTGGCCGAGGACGGTCTGGCCGAGTCGCTGATGGTCATGGGTGCCGACGGGGGCGCCGCGCGTGGGTCGGTTCCTTCGTTCCGGACGCCGGAGCGGGCAGTCGCCGCCCTCGCTCATGCCGTCCGGTACGGCGCTTGGCTGCACCGGCCCAGCGGCACGCGTGCCCACCCTGGACGGCGTGCGGTCCGCTGACGCCCGCGAGTTGATGGACGGCATGCGTCTCCGCGATCCGCGCGACCGGGCGCTCGACGATGCGGAGCTGGTCGCCCTGCTCGGCTGCTACGGGATCGTCATCGCCGAGTTCGAACTCGTCGGCAGCCGAACGGAGGCGAGCGAAGCGGCCGACCGGATCGGCTACCCGGTGGTACTCAAGGCGCGCGACGAATCGCTGCGCCACCGGTACGACCAGGTGGGCGTCCGGCTGTCGCTCCCCGACGCTTCCAGCGTTCGCCAGGCCTACGACGAGCTGGCCGCGGCCGGCATGCAGCACCTGTACGTGCAGGTGATGGCGCCGCGCGACCGGAGCACGGTGTCGACCGTGCTGCGGGTGTCGGCGGACCCTTCGTTCGGCGCGCTGGTGGCCTTCGGGATCGGCGGCGTCGCGACGGAACTACTGGAAGACCTTGCCTACCGGGCGGTTCCGCTCACCGACACCGACGCCGCGGACCTGATCGCCGCGCCGAAGGCGGCGCCACTACTGAACGGCTACCGCGGCGCCGCGGTCGTGGATAGGGCCGCCTTGCTGGACCTGGTGCTCCGCGTCTCTGCGCTGGCCGACGACCTGCCCGAGATCGGCGCGCTCCGGCTGGAGCCCGTCCTGGTCGGCCCCGCCGGCATCTGCGTCACGGGCGCCACCGCCCAGATCGGCGCCCCCGGCGCCCGCCCCGACGTCCGCCGCCGCCTCCGCTGACCCTTCCGTCGGGCTACTGCATGTGCCTCGGCGGAGGGTTCGGCGGACTGTCCGCGTCGGCGCGGTGCAGGCCCGGCCTGCGCATACAGATCCGACCGAATCGCCCCTGCAGAAGGGCATTCCGGGACGATCCGTATGCGCCGAGCACTTCTGTATGCGCCGAACGGGGGTGCGGCGCACCAGGAACCCCGGGAAACGACGAAGGACCGGGCTCGACTGGCGAGCCCGGTCCTTCCGGCGCGCGATCTTTCGACCGCTTCAATCTTCGGTGCAGATGCCGATCAGCTGGCGTAGGCCCGCAGCGTCTCGGACCGCTCGCCGACGCGGAGCTTGGCCATCGAGTCCCGCTCGATCTGCCGGACGCGCTCCCGCGAGATGCCGAATACCCGTCCGATCTCGTCCAGGGTGCGGGGCCGTCCGTCGTCCAGCCCATAGCGGAGCCGGACCACCGACTGCTCGCGCTCGTCGAGCGTGCGGAGCACCTTGTTGATGTCCTCGTGCATGAATCCGGCGACGACCTGAGCTTCGGCCGACGTCGACTCCGAGTCCTCGATGAAATCACCGAGGGGAGCTTCCTCGTCGCTGCCCACCGGCATGTCCAGCGATACCGGGTCACGGGCGTGGTCGAGCAGATCGGCGATCTTCTCTTCCGGAATTCCCGATTCCTCGGCGAGTTCGGCCATCGTCGCGTCCCGCCCGAGCTGCTGGTGCAGTTCGCGCTTGAGCCTGGACAGCTTGTTGACCTGTTCGACCAGGTGCACTGGCAGCCGGATGGTGCGTCCCTGGTCGGCCATGCCGCGCGAGATGGCCTGCCGGATCCACCACGTCGCATACGTCGAGAACTTGAAACCCTTGGTGTAGTCGAACTTCTCGACGGCACGGATCAACCCGAGGTTGCCCTCCTGGATGAGATCGAGCAACGGCATGCCGCGCCCGGTGTAACGCTTGGCCAGCGAAACAACCAGCCGGAGGTTAGCTACCAGCAGGTGATTACGCGCCGTGTTGCCGCCCCGGATCACAGCTCGGAGATCCGCTTTCCGCTGCGGTGACAGCCGGCTGCCGGTCTCCAGCTTGTGGGCCGCGAACACCCCGGCCTCGATGCGCTTGGCCAGGTCGACTTCCTGTTCGGCAGTCAGCAGAGCCGTACGTCCGATGCCGTTGAGGTAGACGCGGACCAGATCTGCGGACGGCCCTTGGGCGTCGAGATCCTCCGCTTCGCGCGCCGCCACGGTTCGGGTCGGCGCGGGAGCTCCCGCTGTACTGGCGTCGGCGGCTTTTGCAGCCGCTGCTCTGGTACCCGCCGATGTGGACAGGATGGCGGGTACGGCAGAAATATCTGAAGCGTTCTGCTCCGGCAACAACGTCAGGACGGTGTTGTCATATTCTGATTCCGATGCATCGGCTTCGGTTTCAAAGGCCTCGTCAGATTCCGGCCCGTCGATGACATCGACGTGTACCGTGGGGGAGTCGGTCATGTTGGTGCTCCCTTCATTACGTGTGTCGGATCTACCCGGTGGAATCGGTGCCGACACTTGGTGAAACGCCTGCACGTTCCGTTTCGTTCCCGGTTCGTCACCGCCTGCTTGACGGACTGGCTGCTACAACCTCTAATACGTTCCAAACGGTCGATCCGGATCAACGGAGTAGTTGCCGATCCGTCAGATTTGGAACGTCGCCGACGGCGATCTGCGTCGAAATTCTTGAGCAGAACCCAACACCCGCGGTTCATGAGTGTTCCTGTGGCCTCCATGGGAACGGCATGAGAATGCGCGACAACCGCTGGGGTCACCCAGATCAGAGTTCGACGATCACCGTGAACGGTCCGTCGTTGATGCTGGTGACAGCCATTTCCGCGCCGAAGACACCTGTTTCGACCCGTGCCCCGAGTTCACGGAGCCGGGCCACCAGGGCGCCGATCAAGGGCTCCGCAACCGCACCGGGCGCCGCGTCGGTCCATGACGGACGACGCCCCTTGGCTGTTTGGCCGTAGAGAGTGAATTGGCTCACAATCAGCAGCGGTGCTCCGGCGCTCTCGCATGACTGCTCGTCACGCAGGATTCGCAGCCCGAACAACTTGCGGGCGAGCTGCTCGGCGGTCGCGGCAGTGTCACTGTGAGTGACACCCACCAGCACCAGCAGACCCGGTTGTTCGAGGGCGCCCACCACCTGGCCGTCGACGCTTACGGAGGCAGACGTGACCCTGGACGCGACGGCTCTCATGACGGCTGATGATGCCAAGCGGCCGCTGCCCCGTCGCGCCTACCCTGTCCAGATGCAGAAGGCGAAGCACGACGGGTCCATCCGCTCCATTTCTTCACCAGGCTCGATTCTGTCCATCGGCTCGTCGGGCTCGATTCTTTCGATCGGGTCCGCCGGATCGATCCTGTCGATCGGGTCAGCGGGCTCGATTCTGTCGTTGGGGTCGGCGTTGTCGTTCGCTTCGGTGCTGTCCGTCTGTTCGTTCGGCTCCGCGGGGGCCGCGTTCTCCTATCGCAAGCTCACCTGGCTGACCGTCCGGAGTCTGGCCCTGGCCGCCGCCAACATGGCCGCCGCTCACATGGGCACGGTAGGGCGCCGTCAATCGACGGGGTGCAGTAACCCGCGGGTGATCGCCACGCGAATGGTAGGGCAGTACCGCCTCGGCGAGGGCTCCGAGGTCGAGTCCGTGCGCGGTGGCCAACAGGTCCAGCAGCATCGCCAGCGGCAATTCGCCGGTGCAGCCGGCCAACAACGCCTGACCCCACTCGTCGAGCTGCAGGGTCGCGCCCGGGCCCTCGGGCCGGCGCAACAGCCGCAGCACCGTGGTCCAGCCCTCGTGACCGGGCAGCGCCCGCTGCTCCAGGATCACCGACGGCGCCAACGACAGCCGAGTCCCGAGCAGGTCCAGGTCGCCGGTATCGCGGAGCCAGGCCCGTCGAGCCAGGAACGCCGCCGCCTCCGGCCCCGTCACCTCCTCGCCCGCGCCGGTGATCTCATCGAGCATCACGTCCGGGTCGTCGGAACCGCTGCGCCGCAACGTGATCATGCCCATCCCGATGCCGGCGACCTGCTCCGCCGCAAAATAGTCCAGCCACGCGTCGGCCGTCCGCTGCGCGTCCCCACCGACCTCGCCGGCGTCCTTGAGCCAGAGAGCGATGTACTCCGCAGGATCGGCCATCTCCCGCTGCACCACCCAGGCGTCGCAGCCGGTGCCGTAGACCCACCCGCCGACCCGCTCGCGCCAATCGGTGCCGTCCCGCACGATCCAGTTGGCCAGCATCTGCGCGGTGCCCCCCGGCTTCAGATGGGCCGGCACGCCGCGGACCAGCGCCTGGCACATGCCGTCGCCGGCAATCCCGGAGTCGCGGTAGATGTACTGCTGGGCACCGGTTCCGATCACGAACGGCGGATTGCTGATGATCAGATCGAACTGCTCATCCTTGACGGGCTCGAACAGCGATCCGGAGCGCAGATCCCATTGCTGCCCGTTCAACCGGGCGGTGGCCCCGGCCAGGGCGAGGGCTCTGGGATTGGTGTCCGTCGCCACGATCGAGGCGGAATGCGAGAAGGCGTGCAGCGCCTGGATGCCGCAGCCCGTCCCCAGATCGAGAACGGCGCCGGTCGGCTCCCGGATCACCGCCCTGGCCAGGGTGATCGAGGCCTGCCCGATGCCAAGGACGTGGTCGTGCCGCACCGGTCCGGGGCGGGTGTCGGAGTCGAGGTCGGACACCACCAGGTACTCGTTCTCGTCGTCGGCGTGCGGCCGGATGTCCAACGCCGCCCGCACGTCGGCCCCGTCCCGTTCCAGAGCCCCGGCGGCGATGGCCGCGTCGAGCCCGGCCGTCGGAAAGGCCCTGGCGACCGTCTTCGAGGATTCGGTGGTGCCGAGCAGGAACAGCCGGATCATGGTCGACAGTGGCGACCCGTCCCGCGTCGCCCGCAGCGCCGGCCACATCTCGCCGCGACTCAGCGCTCGATGCGCACTGCTGCCGAGCAGTTCGGGCACCTGCGTCGCGTCGTACCCCGCCGCCCGCAGGTCCGCGCCCAGCCGATCGACCAGATCGAGGTCCGTCATCGCGCTGGACCGGTCGGCGGACTGCTGCGGCTCACTCACGAACCGAGGGTAGTGCCCCCGTCGCCGCGCTTATCAACATCGTCGGCGCTCATCATCGTGGCGGAAATGGGACTGGTGGGTCGGGAGTCGTCAACTTCATGAGCGCGGGCCGAGGCCTTGTGGAACGCTGAATCGCATGACGGCGAAGAGTCTGTACCTGACGGGCAATCCCGAAGCGGACGAACTGCTGGCCCGGGATCCGAACGCGCTGTTGCTGGGCATGGTGCTGGACCAGCAGATCCCGATGGAGAAGGCGTTCAGCGGCCCGGCGGTGATCGCCGAGCGGATGGGCAAGCTCGACGTGCGGGCCATCGCCGCCGCCGACCCCGAAACCTTCAAGCAGCTCTTCGCGACGCCTCCTGCGGTGCACCGCTTCCCGGGCTCGATGGCCGCGCGGGTGCAGAGCGTGTGCCAGCAACTCGTCGAGTCCTACGACGGTGACGCTGCCAACATCTGGGCGGACGTAACCGATGGGGACGAACTGCTCCGCCGCATCGGCGCGCTGCCCGGATTCGGAGCACAGAAGGCCGGCATCTTCGTGGCCCTGCTGGGCAAGCAGTACGGGGTGACGCCAACCGGCTGGCGGGAAGCCGCAGGTCAGTGGGGTGAAGAAGGATCCCATCGGTCGGTCGCCGACGTGGTCGACGACGACTCACTCGACGCGGTGCGGGCCAGCAAGAAGGCGGCCAAGGCGGCCGCCAAGCAGACTGCTGCCCAATGACTGCAGTAACGACGCACAACGGCGGCGGTCCTGCATAGGTTGGCCGCCCCGATTCAAGGGCCCCGCCGGAGTACCGTGAAGTACGGGTGAAGTACCCGCCTCGGCAGTCCGAGGTGCACGCTCGGTCCGTCAAGAAGTCCGGGCATTTCCTCGATCGGAGCATCGCATGGCCAAGTCCTCTCTGCCGGAAGTGCCCTACTCGGCGCGACGGGTGGAACCGACGGTCATCACCGAGGCGGAACCGTCCTACAACGACCAACTCAACGCCCGTCGGAAGCGCTACATCATCACGATGAGCATGCGTATTCCGTTGCTCATCGCGGCCACGCTGCTGTATCACCACCTCTGGATCGCGATCCCGCTGCTGCTGATCTCGGTCCCGTTGCCCTGGATTGCCGTGCTCATCGCGAACGACCGTCCCGCGCGCAAACGGGCCAAGAAGGTGACGCCCGGCGTGATCAACTACGAGCGAGCCCTTCCGCCGGGCAGCAAAGAGATCGTCGACAGCGACTGACCCCGGTCCTGGAAGAGAGGCGTTGGCGCGCAATCCAATGCGTTGACGCGTCGCCCCGGACGCGAGCCTGAACGGCTTTCTGGCATACGGTGGTCCGATGATCGACGGCGATGTCATGGGCAGGGCTGGGCGCGTCTTCCGGGCGACCAACTCGCTGCACTCGCTCGTGTACTTCTCGCCCGAGGGAGACGAAGAATATGTGGCCGCGGGTCTGCGCCCGGGACGGATGGGCTATTTCGCCTCCCGTAGCGCGCCCATGGGTGCGGTCGGCCCCGAGGTCGTCGCCGCGACGTTCTACAACTTCAATCCTGCGCTGGTGGCCAGACACATTCCGCGCGCCTGGACGTTGGCCTCACCGGAGCAGGTGCTGGCCGCGAGATGGCGGGTGGCCGATCGCTCACTCCGCAGACTGCTGGGCGACGACGTGATCACCTCGCCGGAGATGTCGCAGGCGGCCGAATTATCGCGCCGAGCCGCCCTGCAATGCGGGATGGAGGGCCGCCCTCTGTTCGCCGGTCATGCCGGCCTGGACTGGCCGACCGAGCCGCACCTCATCTTCTGGCACGCGGTCACGTTGCTGCGCGAACATCGCGGCGACGGGCACATCGCCGTGCTGGTACAGGCGCGAGCTGTCGGGAATCCAGGCGTTGGTCACCCACACCGCGACGCACCGCGGATTCCAGGTGGACGCGGCCAAATCACTGCGCATGTGGTCCGACGAGCAATGGTCGGAAGCGGAGGACAGTCTGCGCGACCGGGGGCTGCTCGATGCGTCCGGTGAACTGACCGTCGCTGGTACGGCGCTGCGGCAGCACATCGAAACCGAGACCGACCGGCTGAGCGCCGACCCGTGGCGCGACATCGACCCATCGGAGGTCGACGCGTTGATCAACTACGGAAAGAAGCTGACTCGCGCGGCCGTCGGTGCCGGCGCTTTCCCGGAAAGGGTCTTCGCGAATTGACTATGCACGTCACCAGCACTGGACAGGCGCGCAAGCCCGTCGAAACGGTGTCGCAGGTGGTGATCCGTTTCGCCGGCGATTCCGGTGACGGCATGCAGCTCACCGGCGACCGATTCACCGTCGAGACGGCGGCCTTCGGCAACGGGCTGTCGACCCTGCCCGACTTTCCGGCCGAAATCCGGGCCCCGGCCGGCACCCTGCCCGGAGTCTCCGCCTTCCAGCTCCAATTCGCCGATCACGCCGTGGTCACTGCCGGGGACGCGCCCAACGTTCTGGTGGCGATGAATCCGGCCGCCCTGAAGGCCAATCTGTCCGACCTGCCGGCTGGCGGCACGGTCATCGTCGACACCGACGAATTCACCAAGCGCAATCTGGCCAAGGTGGGCTATTCGGCCAGTCCACTCGAGGACGGCAGCCTGGAGGACTACCAGGTCCACGCGCTGGCCCTGACCGCGATGACGGTCGAGGCGGTGAAAGTGGTTGGCCTGCACCGCAAAGAGGCCGAGCGGGCGAAGAACATGTTCGCCCTGGGACTGCTGTCCTGGCTTTATCACCGCCCACTGGAAGGGACGAGACGGTTCCTGGAGAGCAAGTTCGCGCACAAAGCGGATGTGCTGCGCGCCAACCTGATCGCGCTCGAGGCGGGCTGGTCGTACGGCGAGACCACTGAGGGTTTTGCGGTGCACTACGAGGTCAAGCCGGCGCCGCTCCCGCCCGGCATCTACCGAACCATCCGCGGGAACCAGGCCCTGGCCTACGGTCTGGTCGCCGCGAGCCAGCGGACCGGACTGCCGCTGTTCCTCGGTACCTATCCGATCACGCCGGCCTCGGACATCCTGCACGAACTGTCGTCGCTGAAGAATTTCGGTGTGCGGACGTTCCAGGCCGAGGACGAGATCGCCGGTGTGTCAGCCGCTATCGGCGCGTCCTACGGCGGCAGCCTGGGGGTGACCAGCACGTCAGGGCCGGGTATCGCGCTCAAGAGCGAGGCGATCGGACTGGCCGTGGCGCTGGAGTTGCCGCTGATCGTCATCGATGTGCAGCGCGGCGGCCCCTCCACCGGCCTCCCGACGAAGACGGAACAGGCCGACCTGCTGCAGGTGATGTTCGGCCGCAACGGTGAGGCGCCCGTCCCGGTGATCGCGGCCAAGTCGCCCTCGGATTGCTTCAACGCCGCGCTCGAGGCGGCGCGGATCGCCACCACCTACCGGACCCCGGTTTTCCTGCTGTCGGACGGCTACCTGGCCAACGGCTCCGAGCCCTGGCTGATCCCGTCGGTCGCCGATCTCCCTGATCTGTCAGTCACGTTCGCCAGCGAACCGAACCACGGTGACGACTTCTGGCCCTACCTGCGGGATCCGTCGACGTTGGCCAGGCCTTGGGCGATTCCGGGGACGGCCGGGTTGGAACACCGCATCGGCGGGATCGAGAAGGCTGACGGCATCGGAACGATCTCCTACGACCCGAACAACCACGATCACATGGTGCGCACTCGGGCCGCCAAGGTGGCCGGCATTGCCGCGAGCCTGGAACCGTTGACCGTGGACGACCCGACGGGCGACGCCGAGATCCTGGTGCTGGGTTGGGGTTCCACTTTCGGGCCGATCACCGGCGCGGTCCGGGCGTTGCGGGCCAAGGGCATTCCCGTGGCGCAGGCGCACCTTCGTCATCTGAACCCGATGCCGCCCGGAGTCGAGAAGGTACTGCGCGCCTACCGCAAGGTGGTGGTGCCGGAGATGAACCTCGGGCAGCTGGCGCTGCTCCTGCGAGGACTGTTCCTCATCGACGCGATCAGCGTCAATCAGGTACACGGGCTGCCGTTCCGGATCGACTCCCTCGCCGCCTCCATCAGATCCGTGCTGGAGGGCACCTTCTCGCCGGATCCGATCGGCACCGCCGGCGCCTTCGGCACGCACCCGACGATTCGCTTGACGGAGGCAGAGTCATGACCGAACCGTTGTCGCTGAGTCTGGTGCCGAAGGCCGTGTCCAAGCAGGTGGCCAAGGACTTCAAGTCCGACCAGGAGGTGCGGTGGTGTCCCGGGTGCGGTGACTACGCGATTCTCGCTGCGGTGCAAGGGTTCCTGCCGGAACTCGGTTTGGCGCGGGAGAACATCGTCTTCATCTCCGGAATTGGCTGCGCGGCTCGATTCCCCTACTACCTGAACACCTTCGGCATGCACTCGATCCACGGCAGAGCGCCGGCCATCGCCACCGGGCTCGCCGCCACCAGGCCGGATCTGTCGATCTGGGTGGTCACCGGTGACGGCGACGCGTTGTCCATCGGCGGCAACCACCTGATTCATGCGTTGCGGCGCAACGTCAATCTGAAGATTCTGCTGTTCAACAACCGGATCTACGGCCTGACCAAGGGTCAGTACTCGCCGACGTCGGAGGTGGGGAAGCGGACGAAGTCGTCGCCGATGGGGTCGGTTGACGCGCCGTTCAACCCCATCTCGCTGGCCATTGGCGCCGAGGCCAGTTTCGTGGCCCGCACCATCGACTCCGATCGGAGGCACCTGACGTCGGTGTTGCGGGCCGCGGCCGCCCACAACGGGACCGCTCTGGTCGAGATCTACCAGAACTGCAACATTTTCAACGACGGCGCATTCGATCCGCTCAAGGATTCCGAGACGCGGGATGACGTCACGATCCGACTCGAGCACGGCTCGCCGATCACCTTCGGGCCGAACGGCGAGTACGCGGTGGTGCGGGACTCGCTCGGGCACCTTTCGACGGCGCTGTCAGCCGGGCGGGATCCGGTGGTGCACGACGCTCATGACCCCGACCCGACCCAGGCGTTCGCACTGTCCCGGTTGTCGAATCCGGAAACACTGGCCAACACCCCGATCGGCATCTTCCGGAACGTCGACCGGCCGACCTACGACACCGGAATGGCCGCGCAACTCGATACCGCGGTGACACGTCAAGGGCATGGCGATCTCGCCGATCTGCTCGCCGGCCGGGACACCTGGACCGTCGCACCTGCTGATTCATCTCCGAACGAAGGGAATTCCCATGGCTGAGGCCGTCATCGTTGCCGCCACCCGCTCGCCGATCGGTCGCGCGTTCAAGGGGTCCCTGCGCGAGATGCGACCGGACGACATGACGGTGCAGATCGTTCGGGCCGCATTGGATCAGGTCCCCGAGCTCGACCCGACGACGATCGACGACCTGATGCTCGGTTGTGGATCCCCGGGCGGGGAGCAGGGTTTCAACATGGCCAGGGTGGTCGCGGTGACGCTCGGGCTGGATTCGGTGCCGGGCACCACCATCACCCGGTACTGCTCGTCGAGCGTGCAGACCACCCGGATGGCGATGCACGCGATCCGGGCCGGTGAGGGGCACGTGTTCATCTCGGCCGGCGTCGAGGCCGTCAGCCGCGCCGCCCGCGGCACTGCGGACAATCCGCCGGTCGATCCGAGCGCCGATCCCCGCTCCCGCGCCGGCAACCCGTGGACCAACATCATCTTCGAACGGGCACAGGGCGAGTCGGCGGCTCGGGCCGCAGGCGGAACAGGCGTCTGGCACGACCCGCGGGAGGACGGCGAGCTGCCGGACATCTACGTCGCGATGGGTCAGACGGCGGAGAACGTGGCCGGCCTGCGGTCGGTGTCGAGGGCCGAGCAGGACGAGTTCGCCTGCCGCTCCCAGAATCTCGCCGAAGCCGCTGCGGCAGACGGCTTCTGGAAGCGGGAGATCACGCCGCTGACGATGTACGACGGCACCGTGGTCGACACCGACGACTGTCCGCGGTCCGGCACGACCTCGAGGGTCTGGCGGCGTTGAAGCCGGTGTTCCGGCCCGACGGCACGGTCACCGCCGGCAACGCCTGCCCGCTCAACGACGGCGCCGCCGCGCTGGTGATCATGAGCGACACCAGGGCCGCCGAACTCGGCATCACCCCGCTGGCCCGGGTGATCGCGACGGGAGTGTCAGCACTGTCGCCGGAGATCATGGGACTCGGCCCGGTGGAGGCCAGCCGCAAGGCGCTGGCCCTGGCCGGCATGACGATCAACGACATCGACCTCGTCGAGATCAACGAAGCGTTTGCCGCGCAAGTGATCCCGAGCTACCAGGAGCTCGGTATCGACATCGACCGGCTGAACGTCAACGGCGGCAGCATCGCCGTCGGCCATCCCTTCGGCATGACCGGCGCCCGCATCACCAACACGCTCCTGAACGGACTCCGCGACCGGGACAAGTCCATCGGTCTCGAGACCATGTGCGTCGGTGGGGGACAAGGCA
>CAVOIW010000003.1:0-314019 GCA_963695865.1 uncultured Actinomycetota bacterium
ACAGCAGCAGGCCGGCCAATAAGTCTTCCTTGTCGAACTGCCAGAGCGCCACCATCATCGCGGCGTCGAACACGCCGAGCCCGCCTGGCGCGTGGCTGGCGAAGCCGAGCAATGTGGCGGCGACGAAGATCACCGCCACCGTGACGAAGCCGAGATTGGGCTCGTCGGGCACCAGCATGTACATCGCCGCCGCGCAGCAGCCGAGATCGACGATGCCGATCGCGATCTGCAAAAGCGTCAGCGGCCCGCCCGGCAGCGTCACCTGCCAGCCGTCGCGGCCGATGACGCGCGGCTTGACCCAGACCCAGGCCACATAGGCGCCGAGCATGGCGAGCACCACGAGCGCCAGCACGCGGTTGCACCACAGCGGCAATTGATCGATGGCGCGCGCCGCTTGCGGCGCGTAGCAGCACGCCGAGCCCGAGCACGGTGGCGTTGCCGAGCCAGAAGGTCAGTCCGGCGACGAAGCAGATCTTGGTGACCTCGACGACGCTCAAGCCCCAGGCGGAATAGATGCGATAACGCACGGCGCCGCCGGAGAACACGCTGGCGCCGACATTGTGGCCGACCGCATAGCTGGTGAAGCCGGCCAGCGCCGCGACCCGGTAGGGTATTTCGGTGCGTCCGATCGTGCGCAGCGCGAACAGGTCGTAGAAGGTCAGCGTCACATAGCCGGCGGTGACGAACACGCCGGCGATGATCAGGGTGCGCCAGTCGGTCGCCTCGATGGCGTCGAGCAGCCAGTCGGGGTCGATGTCGCGCAGGATGCGATAGAGCACGACGACGGCGACGATGATGATGGTGAGGCTGAGCCCAACGCCGAGGCGGCTCCAGCCGATGCGCCGGTCGAAAAAATGCGCGGTGGCGCGCAGGGTCTTCGCATTTCCGGACCGGCTGTTGGCGCATCAATCGACCGTTTTTGGCTCCGCGGCCCCCTGAGCTAGCAGATGTCGTGTGCCGGCGCGAGGGTGGCGAGCGGCGCGTTGATTGGCCCCACCCTGCCATGTTCGGCCATGCAGCCTGCTATTGTCTCGCGGCCTTCAATGCGCCGGCGGCGGGCGATCGTCCAATAACACCGCCGGCAGGCGCACATCTCAGAGGGAGATCGGCCAGGGACGGATCATCCAGTCGCACGCCGCACGGTCTCAAGAGCGCGGGCTTGAGCCATCGGCGCCGGCCTGGCGATCTCGGGGCGCATCGACGTCGGCGCATCGCAAACCGCGGCTGCCGCGGCGGAAGAGATCGGTGGAGGCCGGCGAGTATTGGGCCCACAAGGGCAACGTGAAGCTGCCATGTTCCGCAAGCGGCTTACCGCGCCGGCGGCCAATGCGCCGCCGCAGCCGGTGCTGTTTCTGGTGCACGGCTCGTCGAACGCGGCGCGCAGCAGCTACGACCTCACCGTGCCGGGCAAGGGCGAATATTCGATGATGAACGTGTTCGCCCGTTACGGCTACGACGTGTGGACCATGGACCACGACGGCTACGGTAATTCGTCGCAGCTCCGGCAACAATTCGGATATCGCCAGCGGCGTCGAGGATCTGAGCGCTGCGATGCCAGTGGTGACGCAGGAGACCGGCCAGCAAAGAATTCACTTTTTACGGCACGTCGTCCGGCGGCATCCGCGCCGCGGCTTATGCGCAGGCGCAGCCCGAGCATGTCGATCGGCTGGTGCTTTCCGCCTTCACCTACAAGGGCGAAGGCGCCGCGGAGATCCAGCGGCGGCAGAAGAACATCGAGGCGCTGCGCGCCAATCCACGGCGCAGGCGCGACGCCAACATGATCCGCTCGATCTTCACCCGCGACGGGCACCCGGGCATTTACGACCCCGCCGTGCCCGAAGCGATCATCGCCGCCGAGATGAAGTTCGGCGACACGATCCCGAGCGGCACCTATCTCGACATGGCGGCGAACCTGCCGTGGTCGATCCGGCCAAGGTCATGTGCCCGGTGCTGATGGCGCGCGGCGAATGGGACGGCAACTCCACCAACGACGACTTGCTCGATTTCTTCCGCCAACTGCCGAACGGCGACCGCCAATTCGTGATTTTGCCGCAGACCGCGCACAGCCCGGCTTTAGCAAGAACCGCGATTTGTTGTGGTACGTGATGAAAAACTTTTTGGCCGCGCCGGCGCCGGCGGCTGGTTAAAGGCTCGCGTTTCGTCCCATACTCAGCGCCTATATGAAAGTCCCGGTTCGGCAGCGCACCACTTCACTACGTTACGTGCTGCGCTGCGCCCGGGACACATCCGTCTGTCAGCTCCCCCGCGGCGAAGAAATCGCGCAGCTCGCGGTAAGTCTCTTCCGGCGCCTCTTCTGAAGATAGTGCCCGCACGGCAGCGCCTGGGCGCGGCGAATGTCGCTGGCATAGCGGCGCCAGATCTGTTCGGTATCGCGATTGCGGCCGACGCCGCCGGTCGCGCCCCATAACAGCAACACCGGGCAGGCAATCTTTCGTCCCGCCGCGAAATCCTTGGTGTCCATGTCGAGATCGACACCGTGGGTCGCGCGGTAGTCTTCGCACATTGCATGCACGGTCGCGGGATTGCGGAAATAGCGCTTGTATTCCGCGAGCGCGCGCGGATCGAAGAAGCTCAAGCCCTGCGCGGTTTTGGCGAGCTTCTTCTCAAGGAAAAAATCCGGCTCCGCGCTCATCAGGCGTTCGGGAAATCGTAGGGCTGGATCATGAAGAACCAGTGCCACGAGGACGTCCCCAGGAGCGCGTGACGTTATTGAGGAGGTGATGCTGCGGGATGATGTCGAGAATGGCGGCGCGCACCACCTTGTCCGGATGATCGAGGCACATGCGATGCAAGACGCGCGCGCCGCGATCGTGGCCTGCGGCGTAGAAGCGCGCATGCCCGAGCGCGGCCATCACCTCGATCTGGTCGCCCGCCATGGCACGGAACGAGTAGTTCGCATGATCGGGTCCGCCCGGCGGCTTTTCGAAATCGCCGTAACCGCGCAGATCGGTCGCGACCACGGTGAACTCTTCGGCAAGCCTCGGCGCGAATTTATGCCACGATAAATGGCTGAAGGGATTGCCGTGCATCAATAACAGCGGCGGGCCCTTGCCGCCGTAGACAGCGACGATGCGCGCGCCGCTGGTCTTGATCTCAGTGCGGGTGAAGTTTTCTAACATGGCCCTTTCACCCGGCATTGCGGTTGATCCTCCCAGTTCGTCATTGCGAGCGAAGCGAAGCAATCCAGTCTTTGTGACTGCTGGATTGCTTCGTCGCCCCTATCGGGGCTCCTCGCAATGACGAAAGCCACGCGAGTCACTTCCGCGGCGGCCTATCGAGACCGAGCTCGCTCCAGCGCGCTTTTACCGCCGCGATGTCTTCGGCCGCCGGCCAAACCAGCGGCGGAAAGCGCGCGCCGTCGAATTCGGGATCGGGATCGTAATCGAGGTTCATCGTGGCATCGATCAGCATGCGATTCCATTTGCCGGTGCCGTAGAGCGAGGTGTTGCGGTCACGCTTACGGGTCGACGGGTCGAGGCCGAGACCGAAGGTCGCCGGCATGATGACAATGTCATCCTCGCCGGCATTGACGCGGTACGCGATCGCCCAATCGACCGCCGCATAGTCATGAATATCGATATCGTCGTCGACCACGGTAACGTGCTTGTAGCGTACATGGCCGGCCGAACTGCCCCACAGCGCGTTCGCCACCTGCTTGGCCTGGCCGCGATAACTCTGCTTGATCTGCACCAGAATATTGACGCCGGCTTGCACCGGCGGACACCACACGTCGGTGATGCCGGGTACACCGGCACGATCAAGCACGTTCCACGCCGTTGCCGCGCGCATGATCGAGGAGCACATGCCGTTTTCCGAGAAACAGCCCGGCATCGAGCCTTCGATCGTGCCGCGCAGGATCGGATCCTTGCGATGCGTGATCGCGGTGACGCGGATAGTCGGCTTCGGCGAGCGATCGCCGGCGATATAGCCGGTGACTTCGGCGAACGGGCCTTCCATCAGGAAGGTCGATGGATCGAGCTGCAGATAGCCTTCGATCACGATCTCGGCGGCGGCCGGCACCAAGAGATCGACGGTTTCGCATTTGACGAGTTCGACCGGGGCGCCGCGGATGGCACCGATCACGTCGTATTCGCACAAGCCCTTAGGCACCGGCGAGCCGGCGACGAAGCCGAGCGACGGCTCCCAGCCGATCGCCACCGCGATCGGCATTTCATTGTGTCCGGCCTGCTGCCAGGCGGTGACGTGGTGGCCGATATGCTGCGCCCGCCACATCAGGATCGGAATGCGATCCTTGTCCCCGATCATGCCGCGATAGACGCCGACATTCATCACGCCGGTGCCGGGATCCTTGGTGACGACGCCGCCATAAGTGAGGATATAGCGGCCGCCATCGGCGCGGTTCCACTGCGGGACGGGAAATTCGTAGAGATCGATGTCGGCGCCCTTGACCACGTTCTCCTTCACCGGTCCGGTCTTGACCACTTTCGGCGGCAGGCTCTCCGACAGCACGGTGCGGCCGAGCCGCACCAGTTCGCGCGGATGGGTGTCGGGGGCGAGCCCGAACATCATGGCGACCCGCCGCGCGCTGGAAAGCCCGCCGGTGAAAACTTGCCGGCAACGGGCATTGGCGCCGTAGTCGCGGATATTGCCGAACAACAGCGCCGGGCCGGTGCCGGCGCCCTGCGCCAGGCGTGCGATCGTGCCAAGCTCGACATTCCAATCGACCTCGGCACCGATGCGTTGCAATTCGCCGGCGGCATCGAGCGCCGCGATCCAGCCGCGCAAATCGCCGAACGCAACCGGCTTTCGTTCGCCTGTCATTGCTAATCCCGGACCAAAAACATCGCCGTTCTTCGCTTTCCGCACCGGTCCTGTCAAGAAAGGGCTTCGTCATTGCGAGCGGAGCGAAGCAATCCAGAAAGGTCGGTTCAGGCTGGATTGCTTCGTCGCTAACGCTCCTCGCAATGACGAGGTGCCCGCACCTCGCGACAATCCTTCCGATTTGCTAATCAGCGCGCATGACTGACCAACGAACCCTGATCGCCGGCGGCGGACCGGTCGGTCTGCTTTGCGCCTGGCTTATCGGTCGTCATGGGCTGCCGGTGCGCCTGTTCGACAACAATAGTACGCTGCAAGCCGACCCCCGCGCCGCCACTACCCACCCCGCGACGCTCGATTTGTTGGACGACGCGCTGGTGGCCGACATGGCGCGCGTCGGACTGGTCGCGCCGATATTCCAGTTTTGGGACCGGCCGAGCCAGGCGCTGGTCGCGCAATTCGACCACGCGGTGCTCAAAAACGACACGCGCCATCCGTTCGTCGTGCAATGCGAGCAGTTCAAGACCGCGAAGCTTGTTCTGGACCGGCTGCGGCATTGTCCGAATGTCGAGGTGCTGTTCGATCATGAAGTGATCGACGTGACGCAGATCGTCGACGGCGTGACCGTACAGGTGCGCGAATCGTCGGGCGCGACTTCGCAACACAGCGGTACCTATCTGATCGGCGCCGATGGCGGCCGCAGCACGGTGCGGCGGCGCTCTGGCATCAAGTTCGAGGGCTTCACCTGGCCGGAGCGCTTTATCGTTCTCACCACGCCGTTCGATTTCGAGAGCGAGCGCGGCTATTGCTACCGCAGCTACTTCGCCGACCCCGGCGCGTGGTGCAATTGCTTCAAGGTCTCCGCCGACGGCCCGCCGGGACTGTGGCGCACGGTCTATCCGACCGACCCGGCGCAAAGCGAAGCCGACATTTTGAGCGATGCCGGCGTGCAGGCGCGCATGCAAGGGTTTTTTCCATCGCCAAAGCCCTATGAAATCGTTCATCGCAATCTCTATGTCACCCACCAGCGCGTCGCCGAGACGTTCCGCAAAAACCGCGTGCTGCTCGCCGGCGACGCTGCGCATGTCAACAATCCGATCGGCGGCATGGGACTAAACGGCGGCATCCAGGATGCCGTGAACCTGTCCGACAAGCTCGTTCGCATCCTGCGCGACGGGCAGCCGGAGCGGCTCCTCGATCTTTACGATCTGCAGCGCCGCACCGTCGCGATCGAGTTTGTTCAGGAACAATCCATCGCCAACAAAAAACGTCTGGAAGCGCGCGATCCTGCGGTGCGGGCGCCAATCTCGATGAATTACGCGCCAGCGCGGCCGATCCCGAGCGCGCCCGGCAATTTTTGTTACGCACCTCGATGATCGCGAGCCAGCGCCGCGCGGAGGTTGGGGTGGGGGACGGGTGAGCGTGGGGCAAAATAAATCATGACCGCTTCCGCCGCGCCCGCGCAGCGCGGCGGCGTAATTCGTCCGCAATCTCCGTTTTGCCGCCGCCCGGAGCGCCCTTAAAACCGGGAGTCCAAAAATCTTCGGGCAGGCGCGCGCAGCAGGCAAGTGCGGCGGCCTCATTTCCGAGCCGCGCATACGTATCAGCTTGAAAGAACGGACCGAACGCGCTGTCCCGCCACTCCTTCGGATCGATCGCTTCCGCGCGATTGTAATCCTCAACAGCCTTCTCGTATTCGCCCAAATCACGATAGACATGCGCGCGCGACATAAACGAAATGAACGTCGGCTTATGTGCTATAACTTTGTCGAGATCTTCGAGCGCGCGCTGCGGCTTCCCGATTTTCATCCATGCAAAATGGCGACTAAAATATACTTCTAAATCTTCAGGATTCTCGGCAAGCCACTCATTTACAATTCGGAGGTATTGCTGCGGGTCTGAACGAAGAAGTTTGTGGAAGGCGAGAAGTTCGTCCGCCGTGTTTGGTTGCTTCATTGATTTCGGTATCCTTTATGTTTGCTGATCGGGATAGCCTCGGCTCTTCGGAGCGCCACCGCAGCGTTCGGAGACTTGACCTAAAATACACTGATACACAAATTTGCCCATTCCGCGGTGGTCGCCTTTCCCCAAAAGCCCTTTGGCTAATAATCCGCGACAATAATCTTCGGCCTCAGCCCATTCTTCCTCGCATCCGGGTCGATCAGGATAACGATTTTTTGGCAGATCGCGTGGGTGGATATCCGGTGGCACCAACGGAATTGGCGGAATTTCGGTGGGGAAAGGTATGGGGGCGTAGCGTGGCACTACAAGCGTGCCGGCTTGCGCTGTGATAACGGGCGGACTCTGTTCTACAGAAGGCCGTTCTGTCGGAACGGAGTTGCCGCCAGCAGCATTGGCCGGCGCGAATTGCCCGCCAACACTGTCCGGACTTCCAGCCGGCCAACGCGGATGTTTGTCCTCGTCCCATTCCTCCTTGAGGAGACCGCTGGCCCGCAAGGCGCGCGCCAGATCAAGCGCTGCGCCGGCGATCTGACTTGACTTTTCCGGGACGGGCGGATCGGGAATTTGCAGATGCAGCGTTGCGATTTGTGCGTGCAGCAAGTCGCCGCGGTTAAAAGCTCTGCAGATCGCAGCCAAGCCGCTCATCTTACCTTCAACATCAATAGGCACCCCGTAGCACTTACGGAGATCGCGATTGAGATCATGCGCAGTGCGCGGCTGCCATGTGTCGCCACCATTGGAGTCACGGCACCGCTCCAGGAGCGGCACTCCGTCTACGAACACACCGCTCTGATCACAGAAAACTCCACGCGCCGGTTCGATTGATAAACTAAAGTGTCGTCCAATCTGAGCCATGAAAGATCCTTTGATCAATATTCATCTGTTCTCGCGACGCATCTTTGCGCGCCGAGCTTATGGGAGGCCACGGTCACGCCACTCTCTAGACTCGTCACCACCGGGCATAGCCGTTTCGCAGAACGGCGTCCTTTGGACGCCTATGCCGTCGGTCCATACAGCCTTCGAACAGGCAAACGCTCGGTGGTAAGCGCTTGGCGTGCGTCACTGCCGCACGGATTGCCGGATCAGTCAATGACGAAGGAAGAAGAACGAAAAAAATTCGGAGGCGAAACGCCGACAGACGCAAGGCAGTATTTGCCGTGGCGTCGGCCACGACCGCTGCCCCCACCCTGATCCTCCCCCGCTTGCGGGGGAGGGAATGGGAGGGGGCAGCACGACTATCGGCGTTCCACCGCGGCTCTCGTCCCAAGGAGTCTTTCATCGGCAAGGGACTCAGCACCAGGCCAGGCTTCCTGCGACGTGGCGGGGACACGTTTTGCGCATCCCTTTGAGCGGGCGTTACCCGCCCCCTGCCTGTCCCAGTCCAGCGACGCACCTCGCACTCCGGTCGTAATGCCGGAGGGTTGATGCCCAATGCCGCCCGGGAGCGGGTTGCAAGCCCGCCCGCGGGATCCGCACTCGCCCGCGCGGCCAGGGCATTCCGTCTCGGGAGAGATTCGGAAGTGTATGTAACCTAAACAGGGACGATTGTCAATATATCGGGGACATAGTGTTTGCCCCGCTCACTGGCCGGGCTTGTTCCGGCCGATGCTCGATCGTAGTGGCGCAGCAGCACTGCCCACCTAAGCGGGATGCCCGCGACGAGCGCGGGCATGACGGCTCGCGGAGCTTATCATCGGGGCCGGCCACTTCGGGCCGGACCCGTTGGCTCGCACCTCAGGGCGGACGTGATCGAGGAACGTCCCCTCACCCGCTCCGGTCTCGCGACCTCTCCCCGCGCAGCGGGGAGAGGAAAGAATGTTTATACTGCGAGAAACTCGCCCTCTAACTTCTCCACTCACTCGCGCCAGCGTGTTGCGTACACATCCATGAAAGCCATCAACCATCTCGTGCTCGCCGGCGATGATCTCGAGGCCATGGGCGCGCATTATTCGGCGTTGGGATTTACCGTCACGCCGCGCGGCCAGCATCCGTTCGGCACCGGCAATTCGCTCATTCAACTGCACGGCAGCTATCTCGAACTCCTCGCCGTCACCACGCCGCAGGATGTTCCCGACCATCGCCGAGAGCAGTTTTCCTTTGGGCACTTTTCCTTCGCAGCGTTCAACCGCGATTATCTCAAGCGCCACCAAGGCTTCTCGATGCTGGTGCTCGATACGGCGGATGCGCGCGCCGACTGCGAGGCCTGGCGCGCGGCGGGGCTGCAAACCTACGAGCCGTTCGATTTTTCGCGACCAGCGAAGCTCGCCGACGGCCGCGACATCGTGGTCAGTTTTTCATTGGCGTTTGTCAGCCATCCGGCGGCGCCGTGGCTGGGTCTGTTTGCCTGCCAACACCACACACCGGAATATTTTGCGCAGCCGCGCTACTTGCAGCATGCCAATGGCGCAACACGCGTGCAGGATGTCTGGATCGTCGGCGACCGGGCGCCCGATCTTGCCGCATTCATGCAGACCGTCATCGGCGCCAAGGTTATCAGCCAAGATCCGGCTATCAGCGAGGATCCGGCACTCACAGCGCTGCAAACGCCCATTGGCACGATCATGCTGGCGCGCGCGCCGGCATTCGAGCGCGCTTTCGGCCTGCCCGCGCCGCATCCGGACGACGGCCCGCACCTCGCCGCGCTGACGCTCGCATGCGAGGGCTTAAGTCGGCTCGCGGACTTGCCGAAAGTAGGCGATCGACACGTCCTGGCGCCGGACAAGAATTTCGGGACCGCAATCGGTTTCGTGACAACGAAAGGCTAATCATCCATGCGCATGTTTCAGCTTTGCGTCTGCGGCGAGCCGCTGCAAGCCAAACAGCAGCCGACGCCGCAGCCGACCGGCAGCGAGGTGCTGCTCAAAGTGCTTGCCGCGGGCGTCTGCCACAGCGATCTGCATCTCGCCGACGGCTGGTTCGATCTCGGCGGCGGCAAGCGGCTCAGCCTCACCGAGCGCGGCATGAAGCTGCCGCTGACGCTCGGGCATGAGAATGTCGGCGAGGTGGTGGCGGTTGGACCGGAGGCCAAGGGCGTGCCGATCGGGGCGCGGATGCTGGCACATCCGTGGATCGGCTGCGGCAGCTGCCACCCGTGCCGACGCGGCGAAGAGAATCTCTGCCGCGCCATGAAGAGCCTGGGCGTATTTTCCGACGGCGGCTATGCCGATTACATGATCGTGCCGCATCCGCGCTATCTGTTCGAGATCGGCGATCTGCCACCCGAGCGCGTGGCACCGCTCGCCTGTTCGGGCGTGACGACATTCGGCGCCTTGAAAAAAGTGCCGACGCTCACGAGCGAGCCGACGGTGATCATTGGCGCTGGCGGTTTGGGCCTGATGTGCCTTGCCTTGCATCAGAAGATGGGCGGGCATTCGGCCATCCTCGTCGACATCGATCCGGACAAGCATAAAGCGGCGAAAGCGGCCGGCGCCGCGCATGTCGTCGACGGCCGCGCGGACGATGCCGCACAGCAGATCATAAACCTTACCCAAGGCGGTGCCTGGGCGGTGATCGATCTCGTCGGCTCATCGCATAGCGCGCGACTTGGCTATGACAGCCTGATCAAGGGCGGCAAATACATCATTGTTGGCCTGTTCGGCGGCGACCTCACGCTTTCGCTGCCGCCAGATTCCGATGCGCGCGCTGACTATTCAGGGTTCTTATGTGGGCAGCGTTCCGGAAATGGACGAACTGATGGAGCTTGTCCGGCGCACCGGGTCGCCGCAGGTTCCGGTCGCGACCAAACCGCTCGAAGAAGTGAACGCGGCCATGCACGATTTGCGCGCCGGCAAGATCATTGGCCGCGTGGTGCTGACGCCATAGGCTCATTCGACGCTATGGAGGGCCGGTATGGACGATCCATTGCGGCAGGCCAAAGCCAAAGCGGCCGCCACCTATGATGCCGCAGCAGATCATTTTGATGACGAGCCACTGAGCTTCTGGGAGCGCATTGGCAAGCGCACCATCGATGGTCTCGCACTTCCGGCCGGCGCCGCGGTTCTCGACGTCGGCTGCGGGACGGGCGCGTCGGCGCTGCCGGCGGCGGAAGCCGTTGGGCCGAACGGTTCGGTCATCGGAGTCGATTTATCCGCGCGTCTTTTGGATCGCGCCCGGAGCAAGGCCAAGGCGCGCGGTATCGCAAATCTTGAATTCCGGCTCGCGGACATGACCTCGCTCGGTTATCCGAATGACCGCTTCGATGCCGTCGTCAGCGTTTTTTCGATTTTCTTCGTGCCCGACATGGAAGGTCTGGTCCGCGAGCTGTGGCGCATGGTGCGACCGGGCGGCAAGCTTGCAATAACGACGTGGGGTCCGCGAATGTTCGAGCCGGCCTATTCGCGATGGCAAACGGCGGTTAAGCAGGAGCGGCCGGATCTTTACAACGCGTTTAATCCCTGGGACCGCATCACGGATCCAGAGTCGGTCCGGCGCTTGCTCCAAGTCGGTGGCGCGGCAAACATCGAGGTCGCGGCGGAGGACAGCAGTCAGATGCTGCGCTCAGCCGAAGATTGGTGGCCGATTGCCCTTGGATCGGGATTGCGCTGGACGATCGAGCAGATGGGGCCGCAGGCGTCGGCCCGGATTAAAACTGATAATGTCAATTGGCTGAACGAGAAGAAAATCCAGCATGTTGAGACGAACGCAATTTATGCGGTCGCACAAAAATCGGCATAACCGCGCAATCCATTAAGATCGATAGTGGTGAAATCCATGCAACGCAAAGTAATCATTTCATGCGCGGTGACGGGCTCGGCCGACACGCCGGCCCGTAATCCGGCGGTGCCGGTGACGCCGGCGCAGATCGCCACCTCAGCGATCGATGCCGCCAAGGCCGGCGCCGCGATCGTGCACATCCATGTGCGCGATCCGAAAACCACCAAGCCGAGCATGGAGGGCGCGCACTATCGCGAGGTCGTCGAGCGGATCAGAGACAGCGGCACCGACGTGCTCATCAATCTGACCACCGGGCCGGGCGCGCGCTTCACCCATGACGACCGCGACGCGTCGAAACCGAGCGCCGAAAGCGTGCTCAAATCGCCCGAGGATCGCGTGCGCCATGTCGTCGAGCTCAAGCCCGACATTTGCAGCCTCGACATGGGCAGCCTCAATATGGGCGACCGGGTCTTCATCAACACACCGAAGCACCTCCAAGCGATGGCGCTCGCGATCAAGGACGCCGGCGTGACGCCCGAGCTCGAAGTATTCGAGACCGGGCATCTGCTGCTGGCCAAGCGCTTCATCGAGAACGGCTACGTCAAGCCGCCGGGCATGTTTCAGATTTGCCTCGGCATTTCCTGGGGCCAGCCAGCGACGCCCGAGGCCATGACCTATATGCGCAACCTGTTGCCAGCGGATGCGCCATGGTTCGCCTTCGGCATTTCGTTGCATCAATTTCCGATGGTGGCGCAAACCATTCTGCTCGGCGGCCATCCGCGCGTCGGGCTCGAGGACAATATCTATCTGGAAAAGGGCAAGCTCGCGCCGAGCAATGCGGCGCTGGTCGAGAAAGCAGCAAGCATCATCCATGTCCTAGGCGATCAGGTCGCGACGCCGACGGACGCGCGGCAGATCCTCGGCTTGGCGGCGGGTAATGTGTGAATAATCTTCCCCTCCCCTGAAAGGGGAGGATCGACGCGCGAAGCGCGTCGGGGAGGGGTCTCGTTATTCTCAAAGCACGTAATTGACCCCCACCCGGCGGCCTGCGGCCGCCGACCTCCCCCTTACATGGGAAGGAGAAAGCAGCACGTAGGAGCGAAAGCATCATGGATCTTGGCATCAAGGGTTTGCGCGTGATCGTCACCGCCGGCGCCGCCGGCATCGGCCATGAGGTCGCCCGCACTTTCCTGCGCGAAGGCGCGGTCGTCCACATTTGCGATGTCGATCGCACCGCGCTGGCCGAGCTTGCGACCAGCGACCCCAAGCTGACGGGTTCCGTCTGCGATGTGTCAGATCGCGAAGCGGCAACGCGGTTCATCGATGCGGCTGCCGATGCGCTTGGCGGACTCGATTGCCTGATCAACAATGCCGGCATCGCCGGACCGACCGGGCGGGTCGATGAAATTCCGCCGGAAGAATGGGATCACACGCTGGCGGTGAATATTACCGGGCACTTCAATTGCGTGCGCGCGGCGGTGCGGCACCTCGCCAACAGCGCCAATCCATCGATCATCAATCTGTCGTCGGTCGCCGGCCGTCTCGGCTTTCCGCTGCGCACGCCCTATGCCGCCTCGAAATGGGCGGTGGTCGGTTTTACCAAATCGCTCGCCATCGAGCTCGGGCCGCTGAAGATCCGCGTCAATGCCATCCAGCCCGGCGCCGTCGAGGGTGATCGGATTCGCCGGGTCTTTGCCGCCAAGGCACAGGTCCGCGGCGCCTCGATGCAGGCGATGCAGGAGCAAGCGCTGTCGCATGCCTCGATCAAGGAAATGATCGCGCCGCAGCAGCTCGCCGACATGATGGTGTTTCTGGCGTCACCGCGCGGGCGCACGATTTCGGGCCAGGCGATCAGCATTTGCGGCGACGTGCAGTCGCTGTTCTGAGACTGGCGAGTTCAGATTTAGACGATAGTTCGTCATGGCCGGACTTGATCCGGCCATCCACGACTTTTCGAGTGCACTGGAAGACGTGGATGCCCGCGACAAGCGCGGGCATGACGATGACGCTATCTGATCCGGTACAGCGCGTGGCGCCGGTTGCGAGTAAACGGCCGTACTTGGCTGGGCCAGCGGCCGGCTTCGACCGCCTTGGCCCATTCCGCGCTTGTGAGCACCTGCGGCCCGTCGATCTCGTAGATCGCCGAATGGCGCGCGCCTTCATGCGGGACGCGTTTTTCCTCGCCGCCGATGCTGATCGCGAACGGCTCGCCCTCGGCGCGCGTCACCGCATGCACGCCCGGCACTTTGAGAAGATTGGGAACGTGCTCGGTGTCGTAGACCTCATGGAACAACTTTTCCTTGTCGGCATCGACGTCCATGCTGGCAACGAACAGATATTTGGATTTGATCGGCATTGGGGTCCTTCGGTTATTGGCAAAACTAGGAGTTAAGAGCAGCGAACTTAGTTGCTTAAATAAACAGCATGTCGGGTCGCCTCAATCCAGGTTACTTTCTGCGAGTTGTAACACTGGACGACGGTGAGACGGTACACAACGCGTTTTTCGACCGTAACTTTCGCGGGGACTCGCAATGAAACTGCATTGCTATCCAGAGACCGACAGCCTCTATATCGAGCTTAGCGACGCCCCCGGCAGCCAAGCACGTGAGATCGTAGAAGGACTAGTGGTGGATTTGGATGCCGACGGCAACGTTGTTGGTTTCGATATCGACCACGCGTCCCGCAAGCTCGATCTATCAAAGATCGAGACCATAGCCCTTCCGCGGGTTACCGCAGCCGAATGATCGACGGAATGGGGTTGGGTCCGCAGCTCTACTTAAACCGTTCCGACGGCGGAGCGATCTCGGTGACGAGATCGCGGATTAGCGTCTTCTTCGGCAGCGGCGTCAGCGTCATTTCGCGTGGCTCGAGCCGCGCCGTGCAGGCATAGACGGTCTCGCCGTCGAGCTGGATCATGCATTCCTTGCAGGCATTGGCGTTGATGCAGGAAAAGCGGATCGCCAGCGTCGGGTCCTTGTTGATGCGCAGCCAGCGCAGGCCGTCGAGCACCGACTGACCTTCCTCGAACGGCACGTCGAAATTTTCCCAGCGCGCGGGTTCGCCCACCCCGCCGCGGCGTATTTTCAGCTTGGCGATCGCGGTCATGACTGTGAATGTTGCCTCCCCCCTTGTGGGGGAGGCCGACCGCGCTCTGCGCGGTCGGGAGGGGGGTGTTGTTCAGTCGCATCATTTTGCACCCCCCCTCCCCCGACCCTCCCCCACAAGGGGGGAGGGAGCAGAGCGAAGCGTCGCGTCGTCAAACAACGAAACAATCATGACACCAGCGCCTCGGCCGGCGCGCCGGTGATTTGCAAGACATCGCCGGCAAGCCGCACGCGCTGGTGGCGACGCCAGTGTGGCAGCATGTGCGGAAAATCTTCGCGCTGATGCGCGCCGCGGCTTTCGGTCCTCGCCAAGGCGGATTGCGCGACCGTGCGCGCCACGAGCAGCATGTTGCGCAGGTCGAACCATTCCAGCCGCTGCAGATCGAAGCCGCCATGTCCGTCCACAAACCGCGGCGGCCGCTCGCCGAGCTCCGCGGCAATCGCAGCGATATCGGCAAGCGCGCGGTTGAGCTTGGCGGCGGTGCGGAACGGGCCGACATCGTCCGCCATGATCGCCTGCAGGCGCGCGATCATCGCCGCCGTGTTGGGGCCGGGTGCGCGACCATTGCCGTCGCCGATCAGATCGAACGCGCCGCGCATAGCCGCGGCAGGCAGCTCACGGCGAGGCATTTTTTTCACGCGCGTGGCCGCGCTGCGCCCGGCACGACGACCGAACACCAAAGCTTCGGTGATGGCATTGCCGGACAGCCGATTGGCGCCATTGGCGCCGCCGACCACTTCGCCCGCGGCGAATAGGCCGGGCAGCTCGGTCTGCATCTGCGCGTCGGCGCCGACGCCGCCCATGTGATAATGCGCGATCGGCGCGACTTCGACCGGCATGCGGGTGAGATCGATGTGATTGGCGGCGAGCCGATCGATTACCGGGCCGAAAGCGGCGCGTAATGCCGCCGCCGAGCAATGTTCGAACGACAGAAAAGCGCCGCCGTGCGGCGAGCCGCGGCCGGCCTCGACTTCCTTGAAAATGGCAAAGGTCGCCAAATCCCGCGGCAGCACATATTTGCCGTCCTCGTCCGAACCGTAGCGCGAGGTGAACTCTTCCATGCGGCCGTTCAAAAGCTGCCCGCCGAGCTTGTAGCGGAACGGATCCCACATGATCGGATCCATGCCGACGAGCCGCGGCGCCAAATGGCCGATCGGAAAGAACTGCACGAATTCCATGTCGATGAGCGAGGCGCCGGCGCGCAGCGCCAGCGCATACCCGTCGCCGCCCATATTCAGCGAGGCGCTGTTGCGGCGATAGAGCCGCGTCAAGCCGCCGGTCGCGAGCACCGTCGCTTTGGCCGCGATCACCACCGGCGCGCCGCTGCCGATATGCCAGCCGACGGCGCCGGCAATTTCGCCGTCGGCTGCGGCGACGAGATCGGTGATGCAAAGATCGCCGGCTTTGCGGATGTCCTTGTTGCGCGCCATGACGGTGCGCAGCGTCTTCGACACCGCCGGTCCGGTATTGATGAAATCGACATAGACGCAGCGCGGCCGGTCATGACCGGGCGCGGTGGTCGCGGTGATGTGGCCGTCCTTGCGCGCCCAGCCTACGCCCCAGGCATCGAGCTCGCGGATGGCGGCCGGCGCCTCCTCGCACAGGAGTTGCGCGAGCTTTTCGTCGCAGAGGCCGCGGCCCGCGGCGATCGTGTCGTCGTAGTGGTGGCGCCAGTGCGTCGGGCATCTCTTCGCCGAGCGCGCACGGCCACCGTCATCTGCGCCATCACGGTTGCGCCGCCGCGGCCGATCAGGCTGCGGTCGGCGAGCAGCACGCGCGCGCCGCCGCGCGAGGCCTCGATGGCGGCATACATGCCGGCGGCGCCGGAGCCGATCACCAGCACATCGGTCTCGATGGCGATGGGTTCGTGAGACATGGGTTCGTGAGACATGCGGCACAGTACTGCGTCATGGCCGGGCTTGTCCCGGTCATGACGATTTGGATGCTCTGCCCGCCTAAGCGAGATGCCGGGGACATAGGCGAGCGAAGCGACGCCGTTCGGCGAACGCCTAAGGCCGGGTATGACATGTGCGCGGCGCGGTCCCCCTCCCCCGCAAGCGGGGAGGACACTGCAAATCACGCCGGCAGCGGCTTGCCCTTGGTCTCCGGCAAGAACGGCGCCACGCAAAAGCCGAGCACATAAATGCAGGCGATGATCATGGCGGCGCGGCTAAAGCCGCCGAATTGCACGATCAATGCGCCGGCGAATAGCGGGCCGAGAAAGGCGATGAAGCGCGGGGCGTTGAAGGAGAACGCAATCCCGGTCGCGCGCGAGCGGGTCGGAAACAGTTCCGGCAGCCAGACCGGCATCCACGAATATTGCCCGAGCGTGAAGAATGCATTCACCGCCGCCGCGACCAGCAACAGGTTCAAGTCGGTGGTCCACAGAAACAGCACCGGGGTCATCAACAGCGACGCCGCGAAATAAAACATCACGACCGGCTTGCGGCCGAAGCGATCGGCAAGAAAGCCGAGGCCGGCATAACCGAGTATGCCGCCGATATTGTAGGCCATGCCGGCATAGCTGGCCCATTGCGGGCCCGGCAGATTCGCCTTCGCCGCAACCGAGGCGATATAGGGCGGCACCCATGACGAGATCCCCCACCAGGCGAGCGTCGTCGTCAGCGACATCAGGAAGGCGAGAATGATGCGCCGCCGCGTTTCCGGCTCGGCGAACAGGTCGGCGATGGTGAAGCGCGTCAGCGCCTGTTCGTGCGCGGACAGCGGGGCGCCGCTCTCCTTGCGCGCACGCGCTTCGCGGCGCTGGGCATCGACGCGCTTCCACGCTTGGGATTCGTCGATCGAGGTCCTGATCCACAGCGTCAGCAAAGCCGGCAGAATGCCGAGCAGGAACATATAGCGCCAGGCTTCCGGCCCCAGGGCGCCGACGAACAGCCAAATGAAAGAAGCGAGAAAGAAGCCGATGCCGAGCCCGCATTGCATCAGGCCAGCGCCCTTGCCGCGCGCTTCGTTCGGCCACAGCTCAGCCATCATCGAGGAGCCCGTCGCCCATTCCGAACCGATAGCGATGCCGACCAAGAAACGTAAGAGGGCAAACGAAATCCAGTTGAACGAGATGGCGGTAATGCCGGTCAAAATCGAATAGGCCAGGATGGCGTAGATCATCGTGCGCTTGCGACCGAGATAGTCGGCGAGAACCCCGCCGCAGAACCCGCCGATGCCCCAGCCGAGCAACGTGATCGCCACCACGGTGCCGATATAAGCGGGGATCTGGGGATATTGCGATGGCTCGAGCAGCGAGCGCATCGCCGGCCCGACGGTGAGAAACAGCGCATAGGCCTCATAGCCGTCGAACAGCCAGCCGAGATTAGTCGCGACCAGTGTGCGCCACTGCGTCGCCGTCAGCGCGCGATACCACGGCACCGTGCCTGCGGTGACTTCCGTCATGTCTTCCTCCCCGGCCTGCGCTCTTCCCCCGGGCGGCCATCAAAGCCGGCCGTGAGCAGCGCAAATTTACTGGAAAGCTGTGGTGCGGTCACCGCGGCCGTTCTGCGCATGACCTTTGCATTAGTTTTGCAAGACCCCGCTTTGCAAGACCCGATTTGCAAGACCCTTGCATGAGCTTTGCATAACCTGTTCAGCACCGTAGGTTCACGATCATTTTTTATCAGCGGGCGCGGCAAAGGCCGCCGCCAGCCTCGCGGCAAATTCTCGTTCCATCTCCTTTGCCTTGGCGCGCAGCACCGGCTGGCCGAGGCTGCCGAGCTTGCCGGTGAGCGCGGCGTCGACGTCGTAGTCGATCCGCGTGGCGCCGCTCATTTCGGTGAGCCTGGTCAGCGAAATTGCGGTGAGCCGCCCGACAATGCCGAGCGGCGCGCCCTCGATCTTCGCTTCGATTTCGCGCGGCTCCTCGGCGCGCACGGCCTGCGACCGTCACCTTGAAGGCAAACTTCATATAAGCGACTTTAGTCTCGAACATTGCGCTGTAAGTGTCGGGGCCGATTTCGGTGAGATCGCGCACGCCCTCGACGCAGGACGCAAACAGCCGCGCGTCGCGCAGCGCCTTGTACACTTCGGCGCGCGGCCCCTGCACTATGATCGTTCCGGATAGTTTCATCTTTTCGAATTCGGCCTCGAATTCGCCGCTCAGGCGCGCAACGCAGTGAGCATGTCGTTGATGTACTCGTCGGCGCTGGAAATCACCAGCATCATCGCATGCGGGCGCAACTGCGCCAGCATCTTCGACAGCGCCTCGTCGCTCGAAGACGCGCTGCCAAGGATCAGCGCCGTGGTCATCACATGACGCACGGCGCAAGCTTCGCCGATAAGCGCGGCCGCACCGGCATTCTCACCGGCGCTGGCCACCATCACCACCAGATCGGCGGCGGCAATTTCCTCGACCAGATTTTTGGTGCGCCCGGCGAGATCGTTAAGCCAGCCGCCGAGTGAAAACCGCTCCGGCGTGCTGCCGGAAGCGGCGCCGGCGAAGGCCGAAGCGGTCAAAAAGGTGGCGCCGCGCCAGGAGTCGCGCGCAAGTTCCTTGATCAGGCGCTCGCTCGCGGCGTCGAGCGCGATCACTTTGACCGCACGCGGGCGCGAATTCGGCGCTTCGATGCGGAACTTGGCTTCCGCCGCTGAACTCATGCGGGCCGATTCGCTTTGCATCGTTTGCGCTCCCAACGACTTCGCACTATAGCGAAGCGGGCTAGTGTCCCGATTCCGAAGTTCGCAAGCATTTGCCGGCGACCTCGAGCGAACTTCGGAATCGAAAGGACACTAGCAACTCTATGATTCTAGTGCCGCTTTTGAACCCGAAGTTCGCAATCGAGCTCACCGCATAAATGTGCGAACTTCGGGTTCGCGGCACTAGCCTATTTCATTATCGGCACGCTCTTGTATAACGGCCGGCATTCTCTTTTATAGCGCTGTTTCGTGAATGTCCCGCCAAGGCAGCGATGGCCGTTCCAGCAAACCGTCTTGATCTCTGCGCCACCAGCGATGTTGCGCCCGGCGCCGCACTTAAGGTCGAGGTCAACGATCTGGCGCTGGCGGTGTTCAACCTGGACGGTGAATTCTTCGTCACGGAGGATGCCTGCACGCATGGCCCTGGCTCGCTTTCGGAGGGCTATATCGACGGCGACGTTGTCGAATGCAACTTCCACAATGGGCAATTCAATATCCGCACCGGCGAAGTGGTGTCCCCGCCCTGCATGGTGCCGGTGAAGTCCTATCCGGTGACGGTGATCGCGGGCCGCGTCACCATCGAGGCTTAGGCTCAGGTGGGAAGCGGCCCATCGGGCCCGAACCGCTGTTTTCGTTTTCAGTTGACGACCGCGCCTTGGCCCGGCTTCTTTCTGCAAGTTCCACTGCAAGTCCCCCGGATTGCGGGGCAAGCTGGTGCCGGAGGATCGCCCAATGATGAGAGAGAAGCCGCCGTTTCGCGCCGACATTGTCGGCAGCCTGTTGCGCACGGCACCCCTGAAGGAAGCGCGCGCGAAGCGGGAAAAGGGCGCGATCAGCGCTGCCCAGCTCGCCGAGGTGGAAGACCGTGAAATCGAAAAGGTCATCAAAAAACAGGAAGAGGTCGGGCTGAAAGTCGCGACCGACGGCGAATTCCGGCGGTCATGGTGGCATTTCGATTTTTACGGCATGCTCGACGGCGTCGAGATCTACGAGCTCGACCACGGCATCCAATTCCAGGGCGTGCAGACCAAGCCGCGCAGCATTCGCATTCACGGCAAGCTCGGTTTTTCGCATCACCCGATGCTTGACCATTTCAGGTTTGTAAAAGCCCATTCGCGGGTCATGCCGAAAATGTGCATCCCGAGCCCGGCCACGCTGCATTTCCGCCTCGAGCCGAACGCAGTGACGGCCAAAGACTACAAAGATCGCGACGCCATATTCGAGGATCTGGCCAGGACCTATCAGCAGGCGATCCGCGGCTTTTACGATGCCGGCTGCCGCTATCTGCAATTCGACGACACCGCCTGGGCGTATCTGTGCTCGCAGGTCGAACTGAAAAAGGCGCGCGAGCGCGGGCTCAATGCCGACCGCCTGCAAGCCGATTATGCCCGCGTCATCAACATGGCGCTGCAGGGCAAGCCGGCGGATATGGTGGTCACCACCCATATCTGCCGCGGCAATTTCCGCTCGACCTGGATTTCGGAGGGCGGCTACGAGCCGGTGGCCGAGACGCTGTTGGCGAAATTAAACTATGATGGCTACTTCCTGGAATACGATACCGCGCGGGCCGGCGGTTTCGAGCCGCTGCGGTTTCTGCCGAAGGGCAACAAAATCGTGGTGCTCGGCCTCGTCACGACCAAGAGCGGCACGCTCGAGAAAAAAGACGACGTCAAGCGCCGCATCGACGAGGCGACCAAGTTCGCGCCGCTCGATCAGCTTTGCCTCTCGCCGCAATGCGGTTTTGCTTCCACCGAGGAAGGCAATGTGCTCGCCGAAGACGAGCAATGGGCCAAGCTGCAGATGGTCGTCGAGTTGGCCAGTGAGGTGTGGCGGTGAACGGTTGTCATTCCGGGGCATAGCGATGGGATCAACATGGCTCGGTGTCCCGGGCGTAGCGCAGCATGAAATGGTGCGCTGCTGAACCGGGACCTTCGGAAACGCTGGGCTTGTTACGATCCCGGATCAGCGGTGCACCGCTAACGCGCTGCACCGCGTCCGGGAAACGTCAAAAGCGATTCCCGGCTCATCAGTCGCTTATGCAGATGCACCATCAGCGCCATGGCGAACAGCGGCGTCGCCAGGTTCAGAAGCGGTATTGAGACGAACGCGGCAATGAACAGGCCGCCAACATAGACCATGGTAGCGTTGCGCCGGCGCATCGCTTTGGCCTGCGCGGGCGGGTGCAAGCGCATCGCGGCGAGCTCGAAATATACGCGCCCGAGTACATAGGCGGTGGCGAGGAAGAAGAGGACCGCGCCGAGGCCAGCGAACAGCAACAGCGGCGCGGCGCACAGATAAACCACCAAGGCGAGCAAAGCGGCCTTGAGACCTTCCCACAGCGCCAGCCATAGCGGCAGCGCTTTGCCGGGAGGATCGGCCGGATAATGTTCGCGCTCGACCTCATCGGCGATCTGGTCGGCGAAGAAGCTGCCGACCATCGCGGTGACTGCCGGCATCAGCATGATGCTACCGACGACGATGCCGAGCCCTGCCGCGATCGAAAGCAACCACGCCGCCGCGCTGACCGGCCAATGCATGCCGAAGGTCGACTCGGCCGAAGCGCTGCCGAGATCGACGAGATGCACGATCAGGCGCTCGAGCACAACCCCGACCACCACGATCAGCGCGAGCGCAAGGCCTATGCTCTTCCACAGCACCGCCCGTAGCGGGGCCGCAAACATTTGGGTGATCGCCTTAGCTGCGTCGTTGAGCATGTCCGCGGATCAATCAACATCGACAAAACGGGCCGAAACATTTGCCCCGCGCCGGTGGTTGAGGCAATGTGCGCGCAGAGTGTGGACTGGCTTGGGGCGAAGTCGGGGCGAACCGACCACATCGAGACACCGGCCGCAAGCGTAGTGAAAAATATGCCCTTTCTCAGCCGCCGTTCGCTGCTCGCGGCCTCGGCCGCCTTCGCCGCAGGTCCGGCATTGGCCGCAACTACACCATCCGGCGGCCCGCTCGACACGATCATCATTGGCGCTGGCACCGCGGGCATTGCCGCGGCCCGGCGGCTCGCGGCGGCCGGACGGCGCTACCTGGTGATCGAAGCGACCGACCACGTGGGCGGCCGCTGCGTCACCGACATGACCAGTTTCGGCGTGCCATTCGACCGCGGTGCGCATTGGATTTATTTGCCCGATACAAATCCGCTGATCAAAGTGGCGCCCCGGCGCGCCGACATTTATCCGGCCTCGCTCAGCCAGAAAGTGCGGATCGGCCGGCGCTATGCGCGCGAAGGCGAGCTCGAGGATTTTCTCTCGGCGCAGGTTCGCGCCACGCGTGCCATCGACGACGCCGCCCGCAAGGCCGATATTGCCAGCGCGCAGGCGCTGCCCAGCGACCTCGGCGACTGGCGCGCGACGATCGAATTCGTGCTCGGGCCTTACAATAGCGCCAAGGACCTCGCGCAATTGTCGTCATTGGATTTCGCCAAAGCCACCGAGCGTCGCAGCGCCGCGTTCTGCAAACCGGGGGTCGGTACGCTCCTCGCCGCTTTGGCGCAGGGGCTCGCGATCCAGCTGGCGACGCCGGCAGTGTCGATCGACAGCCGGCGCGGCGTTACGGTGGAAACCACGAGCGGCGCGGTTTCAGCAACGACGGCAATCGTCACGGTGCCCACCAACGTCATCGCCGCCGGCGCGTTGAAACTGAGCCCCGATCGTCGAGACCTGTTTGCGCGGCTTCCGCTCGGCAGCTACGACCGGATCGCGCTCGAGCTTCTCGGCAATCCGCTCGGGCTCGAAAGCGACGATCTTGTGTTCGAGAAATCGAGCAGTACCCATACTGCGGCGATCCTCGCCAATGTCGGCGCCACACCGCTTTGCTTCGTCGACGTCGCCGGCGCATTCGGCCGCGATCTCTCGGCGCAAGGCGAAGCCGCGATGTTCGATTTTGCCGTGGAATGGCTTGCTGGATTGTATGGCGCCGAAATAAAACGAGCGATCGGCCGCAAGCAGGCGACGCGCTGGAACGCCGCGCCGTACGCGCTGGGCGCCTGGTCGGCCGCGCTACCGGGCGCGCAACCGCTGCGGCGGCAACTGCTCGAGCGCATCGCCGACGATGTCTGGTATGCCGGCGAGGCGGCGCACGAGACGCTGTGGGGCACCGTGGGCGGCGCCTGGGAATCCGGCGAGCGCGCCGCCGACGCCGTGCTGCGCCGGCTGGGCGGCATCAGGCAGCCTGCCGCGGAAATCGGGCCCAAGCCAAAGTACAAACCAAAACCGCCGCGAGCCGAGCGGCGTGCGCCGCGTTACGAAGCGGAGCCGCGCGGCTACTACAGCACCCCGCGGATCATGCACGACGAGCGGTAATGCACGAACGGAAGAGTAAGGGATCAGATCCGTCATCCTGAGGTGCGAGCGAAGCGAGCCTCGAAGGATGCACACCCTTCGACGGCCGCTTCGCCGTCACCTCGCCCTACTGCGGATTGGACTTAAATTCCTGCATTGTCGCGACATAGAGCGCCGTAGGATTGCGCAATCCGCGCTGCGCCAATTCGATGATCTTCTCGGCGACTAGTTCGTTCATCCCATCGGTGCGATCAGGCAGACCGAGTGCCTCGCAAGTCATGACGTACGCTTTCCCCATCGCCGCAAGAGCCTCTGGGTCAAACGCTTGCCCGCGCAAAAATGGTGTGATCGGCATGGCCGTGCTCCTCTTGCCGTTCCATCGCCCAAGGGACGATGGGGAGCGCGAGCGGAACTAACCATCTCGCTTTTTGGTATCCAAAGTCCGAGCCAACATCTCGTTGGTGCGAGCGATGGTTTCTCGCGACCTTGTAATCGTTTCGTGTGTCGCCAGCGAAATGGCGACGAACGCACGCTCGATCTTTACGATTGCCCGCCGGGATTCGGCAATTTCTGCAAGAATAGCTTCGCGGGTGATCTGAGAACTCTGACTGCATAGTGCGCTCCGACCATAACGGAAAGTGACCGCCAACCGTGGGCAGGCGTTCGTTATTTCGGCAAGGCCGCAGGGATAAGGGGCTTCGGGAAGACGCTGTCCATCTTCTCTCTGATGAGATAACGGAAATGATCGCCAAGAAGATCATAGAAATTGCACAAACCGGCGAGCGTGATCCACTGCAAATTAGTGCGCGAGCGATTGCCGATCTTGGGATACATCCTTTCACGCCAGACACGGACGAACGCCCTCGGTGAGCGCGCGGTTTGATGGAGAGCGCATCATGCCGAAAGAGCGGCTTTGCTACGCTCGGTTCCTGACCAATCACGACGATCATCGGCGCGAACGCGAGCGCATACAACGAGACGTACAAGAGAGAATAGCACAGGCTCTCAAAACGCTCGCTAAATCGGAGGCACTACTGAGAGAGGCGGAGCGCGTCCTTGCGAACCGACATGTCCTGATTTAATTTTACGGCAAGGTCAGCCTTGGGAACCGTTGATCCGCCGTGAAGCCAATCTTGCCCCGCGATTGTGTGTATCGCACTAGCATGACCGCCATTGCCGATAGCCACAACGAGCTTTCGGCCATGCGAGCGAGCCTGCGCGAAACCGAGCAAGTTGTGAAGCAAACTCGCGCCTGCATTGCGGCGTGCATTGCCGCCAAGGCAGAAGCGGATCGCTTACTTGACGAGGCAAATCGTCTCTTCACACACAGATAGGTCGCCTCTCAGTACGCATGGGAGCCGCACCGGACCCAAATTCATGCATCGCCGCGACATAGAGGGCCCTCGGATTGCGCAGTCCGCGCTGCGCCAACTCGATGATCTTCTCGGCGCTGATGCTAACGCTCTGACTATTCGCTAAGGCTACCTGAACTCGGCTTCGAAAAAGCGTAATTGTTCAATGGCAATTCCACCCTTCGAGGGCCGCTTCGCCGTCACCTCAGGGTGACGAAAACCATATCGCTCACCCCCGCAGCACGCCGCCGGTGCGCTTGCCGACTTCGGCGACGATCTTGGCGGCGAGCGCGTCGATCTCGGCATCGGTCATGGTTCGCTCGCGCGGCTGCAGCGTGACCGCGATGGCGACCGACTTCTTGGCCGACGCGATGCCTTGACCTTCGTAAACGTCGAACACTGTAATGCCGGTTATCAGCTTGCGGTCGGCCGATTGGGCCGCGCGCACGATGTCGGCGGCCTTGACGTCGCGATCGACAACGAAAGCGAAGTCGCGCTGCACCGGCTGGAAGGCCGACAGTTCGAGGACCGGCTTGGCCCGTGTGGCGCGCGTCCTTGGCTCGGGAATGCGCTCCAAAATGACTTCGAACGCCACCAGCGGTCCCGCCGCATCGAGCACTTCCAGCGCGCGCGGATGCAGTTCGCCGAAATGACCGAGGACATTTTGCGGACCGATCTGAATCGTTCCGGAGCGCCCGGGGTGAAACCAGGCCGGTCCGCCGGGCACGGTCTGTAGCGCCGAGGATGGCGCGCCCGCGGCCGCGAGCAACGCTAACGCGTCGGCTTTGGCATCGAAGGCATCGACCTCGCCATCGCGCTTTCGCCAATGCCGGCCGATGCCGGAGGGTTTTGCCAGCGCGCGGCGGAGCCCCGCAGCCGCGGTGAACTGATCTTCCGGCCGATCGCCGCAAAAGATTTGACCCACTTCGAACAGAGCGGCGTCGGGTAAACCGCGGTCGGCATTTTTCTGCGCGACGGCAACGAGTCCGGGAATGAGGCTCGGGCGCATGTCGGAAAGCTCGGCAGCGATCGGATTGGCGAGCGCCAGTTCGGGATTACCGCCGCCGAACAGTTCGGCGTGCGGTTTGCTGATGAACGACCAGGTCACCGCTTCGACCAAGTTGCGCGCCGCCAGCGCGCGCTTGGCTTTGCGGGTGCGAAGCTGGATCGGGGTGAGCACCGGCAATAGCGCGTTCCCGCTAGGAGACTCGCTTTTACGCGGCGCCGCGCCGCGATCGAACGGCACCGAGGGCACGCGGTCGATACCGGTGATGCGGATGATCTCCTCGACCAGGTCAGCTTTATCCTGGACGTCGCCACGCCATGACGGCACGGCGACCTTCACGCGCGACGCTTGTTTGTCGTTTGATTGGGCCACTTTAAATCCGAGACTACCAAGAACGCGGGCAGCGTCGGCGAGCGGCACCGCCAGCCCGGTGAGGCGCTCGGTTTCGGCGACCGGAAAATCGATGCTGCGCTCGGGGATTGCGGCACTGCCTGCGACCGTGACCTGCGACGGCGAGCCGCCGCATAGGTCCAGCACCATGCGCGTCGCCAGTTCGAGGCCCGGCGCCATGAAGGCCGGATCGACCCCGCGCTCGAAGCGATAGCGCGCATCGGAATTGATGCCGAGCTTGCGGCCGGTTTGTGCGATGTTGCTCGGCACCCACAGCGCGGACTCGATGAGCACGTCGGTGGTCGTTTCCGAGCAGCCGGTCTTTTCTCCGCCCATGATGCCGGCGAGCGATTCGACGCCGTCCGCATCGGCGATGACGCACATCGTGTCGTCGAGCCCGTAAGTCTTGCCATCGAGCGCTAAGAGGCTCTCGCCGGTCCGCGCGCGCCGCACGTTGAGATTGCCGCGCACTTTGGCGGCGTCGAACACATGCAGCGGCCGGCCGCGGTCATAGGTGACAAAATTGGTGATATCGACCAGCGCGTTGATCGGGCGCAGTCCAATTGCGATCAGCCGGCGGGCCAGCCAATCTGGCGAAGGCGCGTTTTTGACGCCGCGCAGGAGGCGCAGCGCGAATGCGGGGCACAGCGACGGCGCCGCGCCGAAATCAAGCATCACCGTCACCGGACAAGGAAATTGTCCTTTGACGGGCTCGATCTGCGCATCCTTGAGCTTGCCCATGCCGGCAGCGGCGAGGTCGCGCGCGACGCCGTGCACCCCGGTGGCATCGCCGCGGTTCGGCGTGAGATTGATCTCGATCATCGGGTCGTCGAGCCCGGCATATTTTGCATAGGGCGCGCCAACCGGCGCATCGTCCGGCAGTTCGATAATGCCTTCGTGATTGTCGGAGATTTGCAGCTCGAACTCCGACACCAGCATGCCGCGGCTTTCGACGTCGCGGATTTTGCCGATGCCGAGCGTGAGATTCTTGCCGGGAATAAAAGCGCCGGGCGGTGCGAATACGCCTTTCATGCCGGTGCGCGCATTGGGCGCGCCGCACACCACCTGGATCGGCTTGCCGTCGCCGGTATCGACCATGCACACGCGCAGCCGATCGGCGTTCGGATGCGGCTTGGCTTCGATGACGCGGGCAATGACGAATGGCGCGAACAGCTTCGCTTTGTCTTCAAGGCGCTCGACTTCAAGGCCGATCGTGGTCAGCTTGGCGGCGATCCCATCGAGCGCCTGCGCGGTGTCGAGATGCTCCTTGAGCCAGCCGAAGGTGAGCTTCATCATGGGCGCGATCCTGCTCGCGTATCACAGCCCACACCTTCGCTGCGTGCATCTTCACTACATTCATCTTCCCCTCCCCCGCTTGCGGGGGAAGGGTAGGGAGGGGGCAAGAACCTCCGCGCACAAGCTGCAGCGATTACGTCCCAAACTCCTTCAATATTTGTCATTACATCATTGTTGCTGAAGCGCAGGACGCGAAATCCTTTCGATTGCAAAAAACGATCACGAGCGGCATCCCGCGTTTGTTGTTTGGGACGAAAGTGTTGGCCACCATCCAATTCGATGATGAGTTTTGCGGCGTGAGAAACGAAATCAACAATGTAGGGCCCGATAGGCGTTTGGCGACGAAAGCCAACACCGTTTAATCGGTGGCCGCGCAGAACACGCCATAGAACTCGTTCCGCCTTCGTGGCGTTCGTCCGCAAAGAACGCGCGCGCGCGCGTGTCACAGACTTGACTTGCCAAGTCGGCTTCTTCGGAACGTTGGCCCCGAGGTTTGCTTGTACGGCTGCGGCCCCCTCCCTACCCTCCCCCGCAAGCGGGGGAGGGGTTTTATGGTCCGACCTCCCCCTCAACGGGGGAGGTGAAGTTTTTGCTCCGATTTTCCAAGCCGCGCCGCTCACGAGCTCAGCCCTCCAGCCAAAGTCGGGAAGTCGAGCGCACGGAAGCCGTAATGCGATAGCCAGCGCAGATCGGCCTCGAAGAAGGCGCGCAAGTCCGGCATGCCATATTTGAGCATCGCGATGCGGTCGATGCCCATGCCCCAGGCAAAGCCCTGGTACTCGTCCGGATCGAGTCCGCAATTGCGCAGCACGTTCGGATGCACCATGCCGCAGCCGAAAATCTCCATCCAATCGTCGCCTTCGCCGAACCGGACTTCGCCCTTGTCACGGCGGTATTGGATGTCGACTTCGAGCGATGGCTCGGTGAACGGGAAGAACGAGGGCCGAAACCGCATGCCGACGCGATCGACTTCGAAGAAGGCTTTGAAGAATTCTTCCAGGATCCATTTCATGTGGCCGAGATGCGAGCCCTTGTCGATCACCAGGCCCTCAACCTGGTGAAACATCGGCGTATGCGTCTGGTCGCTGTCGCAGCGGTAGGTGCGGCCCGGGCGGGCCGGGCAGCCCGATGTCCAGCAGCCACAACTGATTCAGGTCATTCGCGGTACCCATCAACGGACCCGGCGGCAGCTCGACCACCATCGGCCCGTCCGACAGATCGATCGCCAAACCGGCATACGGGGTGTCCGAATTCGGGGTGAACACAAACTGCTGCGGAGTCCCGTTCAACAGCGCGAACACCTTGTTCGGGACCACCCCGCCGGCCAGGTTCCCCGCCGCGTCGCCTCCAACGACACCGTCGGGAAGAAAAACCGATACATCGACACCGCCCGGACCAGGTCGGCCTCATCAAAGGCGCGGCGCACCGTCTCATCCGTCGGGTACCCACCCTCGAACGCATACGGCTCGCCGGACGCCAACAACGAATCAGCCATCGGATCTCCCCTCACCCAGACGTCTCGACGGGTGATCGCCGGCACAACGGTTCAGACGGATCATGCCACCAGCACCCGGGCTCGGACATCAGATCCCGGCTCCCCCGCCCGGTGCCACCGGACCTCGTCCACACGTTCCCGCCGCCGCTCGCTTCCCTGATCCGTCTGAACAGCTTCCACCCTTCGGCCCTCACCGACCGACCTGTCGAAGCGGTCCGCCCACTTTGGCGGGGCGTGTCAGTACTGCTGTGTAAGTGATCGTGGCCTGATTCTGAACCGCAGGAACGGTTCGGGAGGGACACGGAAATGTCAGACACTGAAGTGATGCCGCGACGCCCTGGGCCCGACGGTGGTCGCCGACCGTTGGTGGATCCGGTTCCGGGCGAGCGCACCGGGGCTAGAACGACCTAGTCGATGTCAACGAGAGGGTTGTCCGCTGTCACGACATCCCCCACCTCATGGCCCTTCCAGACGTCGGATGCGACGGCCACGACATGTTCTTTGCCGGCGCTGTCCTCGACGACCAGCACCCACCGTGGTGGAACGGTGCCGGAAACCCACCCCTGCTGAAGCTGCGCCGGGATCATCGGCATCCAACCTCCGCTGGCCCCTCGCTCGAAGTAGCTCTTGCGGGCCGTCGCCGGCGCCCGTCGGACGAATCCGGAACCAATCTTCGCGCCCATTGCAGCGCCAACCCGTTCTTATTCATGCCGAGATGGTATTCATTCGCTGTCGTTCCGGAATGCTGGTGCCGCAGACCTTGTCTCAACGACGATCAGTGACCGTTCACCGATCCGTGACCGGTTACCGATCCGGAATCGGTCTGCTGACGTCGAAGGATTCCGAACGCTAGTCTCTGTGCGTGAGTGCGACAACGAACCCCATCCCACTGCCGGTCGGCGAGGTCGTTGTCTTCCTGCTGGCCGTTGTTTTGGTGGTCGCCGTCGCCAGCTGGCTAATCGTGCGTGCGCATCGTCGTCGGCTGGATCGCCGCGGCTAGACGATCTGGCGGTCAAGCTCCGTCCCGCCAGCGCGAAGGTTGGGCGTCCGGTGGCGGATCGGCGACCGGTCGGGGTTGGATCGCGGCCGACGCGGCGCGGCCACGCCCGCCCGGCAGGTCGACCTCAGCCTCGGCTTCGCCACCACGCGGGCGTCACCCCGACGTGACTCACGCAGCGACCAGTTCATGTGTGCGAATGCGACGGCATGGTGCTCCCGACGCTCGTCGCCCGGAACACCTAGGTCAGGATTCACCCGGAATCGACACGTAGTTTGTGTCATCGTGCGCAGGGAAGGGATCGGCACGCCAGTCAAGGGCTACGATTTTGTGCCCACTGACGGCCATGAGATCTGCCCGCCAGCGGCTACCGGTTGTGCCCACTGGTGGCCACGAAACTGCCCACCGTGGTCGTGGGGGTGGACAGGTGAGTGGTGTGACGTCTTGCCCGGTGAGGGCTTCGGAGAGGCGGACGGAGTCACCGCGGTGAGCCTCGGTCATCCGAAGGGGACGGGCTCGTCACCGAGGGCAAGGAGGGCGCCCTTGAGGTAGCTGCGGCCTTCACCGTTGATCATGCAGACCTGATTGGTGTCGGTCTGCGTCCGCTGCTTGACGCTGGCGACCTGATCGCCGTTGATGTTGTAGCTGAGCACCTCTACTTGGAGGCGGCCACCTGCCGTGGGGTCCGTCATGCCGGTGAGGTCTTGGATGAGCGCGTGGCAGGAGGCGGTGAGCTCGGGGGTGAGCGCGCGGCGGTGGTGTAGCCGAAGCTTTCCGCCGCGTGAGTAATCGAGCAATCGGTGCTGCTGTCGATGCTGGGCGAGGTGCTCAAGATGCATTGCCCGAGCGCTTCGGCGACCTGCCGGGACCGGCGCCATTGGCCGATCGGTGCGGGAAAACCGCGGGCCTGATTGACCAGGCTTGGGTTGATCCCGAACGCCTGGTTCTGGATGACCGCGATGGCGCAGGCGACCCAGTGTTGACCCGCTGCGGTTTGACGAGCCGAAGGCTGGATCACGGCCGTATTGGTCAACAACTCAACATGCCAGTGGCCGTACGCCGTGCCGGCATCGGAACCGGCAGGGAGGTCCTCGTGGGAGGCATTGCCCGGGCACTTTGCGTAGTTGGGGTCTCCCCCAGCACTATCGAGCGCATTGCTCACCCGTGACGGGTCAGCGATGACCGCGCTGATCTGGCCAAAAGTCGTGCCCCTGCAGGAACCGGTTGTCGGATGGGGGTAGTTGGGTTGCCAACCGTTCGGCGTAGACACCATCTCGTTAGTCATATCGAACGCTTGCAGGACGCAATCGCCCACGACGGGTGGCGGCGGCGGCGGGGTCGCCGTTGCTGCGCCGGGGATGTGTTCGGCGTGAGGATGAGGACAATGATCGCGGCCGAGAGTGCGAGCAGCAGTATGCCCATGCCGGTCCCTCGGCGCCCCATGGAACGGATTGTGCCTGAACCGCCGGGGCTAGTGCGACCCGCGTTGAGGCCAAGCAAAGCCTGGATCGCAGGCGCAAGTGCTGAGCTCAGCTCGGATGGGTCGGATAGCGTCAAGGAAACGTTGCGCGTCCGGTGTTCACCCTGGCCATGCTCATTCTGGCGATCACCTTCACCGTCGAAACCGTGCGAGACCTGCTCAATGACCGCGGCGGATCCAGCGTCGAGACCCAGCCGCTAGCCGATCCCTGACCAGAACGCGATCGGTATAGAACTCGTCCCGGCTACTGCTCAGGGGGTCGGCTAACAGCCGTGCGGATCGTCGCCGCCGTGCGCGGTGCCGAGTGTTCGTCGCAACACTTGCTCCGGTATTTGAGAGGTGTGAACCGTCGGTCGCGGCGGTCGCTCAGCAATCGGCACGTTCCGTTTGTGGTGAACGCCCGTCCAAGACCCGCAAACGGTAGAGCTAACAACCTGTCGGCCATTCGTAGTATCGACGCTGATCAAAGATTCGTGTTGGAGCTGCCTTCACCGGTTCGGTTGGATGCGTCGGCCCTTCGAGCGAGAATGAGAACACCAGGGAGACGATCTGAGGGGACCCCGGGCAGGCTCAGTCGCTTGCCGTTGGCCAGACCGATCAGGAGGTCAGGGTCGCCGGGTCTGGAGCCATAAACCCGCGACACCTCCGCCCAAGGGATGAACCGAAATCGCCAAACCAGCCGCACACCAGTCGTGCTCACTACTGTCTGCGGGATGGCAACCATATCGCTGCGAGTAGTGCGCACCACCAGAGAAGGCTCAGCCAGTTGCTGGCACGAAATGGATGATGAAGCCAGCTGTCGAGAATATCTTCAGACCCATGAACGCCAAACACAGCACTGTGACCGGGATGAGCGCAAACAGCGGTCCTCGGTACCGCCCAAGGCTTTCGCCGCCTCCGCCTCCGACTCGGTGGTCACGTTGGCCTTCTCCCAGTCGCACGAAGCTGCTTGTCGGCACTACTGCCCGGCACTCTACTTCTGAAACCCTGGGTGGTGTCCTGTTCGGCAACCGGGCGGGTACTCCCCGCGGGCTGGCGGCCGTGGGCAGCTATCGCTGCGTAAATGCCAGCTACACCAGTTGTACGAGTCGCTCCCCACCGTCGAACACTTCAGCATTCCCGTAGGTGGAACGGTGACCGGAACGGGATCCGGTAGCGGCGCTGGGGTGAGGGTGTGTTCTTGCCCGCTGCTCGTGTAGCTGCAACGGTAGGGCGGTGGAAGTGTACGAAGTCGCTGCGGAGATGCTGGCACAGGCTGGCGTTGACGGCCAATGCGCTCGCACGGTCGTCTCCGACGCTGATGCCGATGCTTTACGTCAGGCTCTTCGGGCGTTGTCTCGAACTGATCAGGTCGGCATCCGCACGGCGCGCATGGACACCGCTGTTGTCGTGGTTCGGGTCGATGCTGAACTCTGGAACCAAGACGCCGCAACGATGCGTTGGAAGCTGACACCGCCGGTCTGACTTCGTTCTCAGTTCCACTTTGATCTTCGTTCGCCGACCGGTCGGCGAACGACGTACGGTGACGATCGTCGCGGCCGACGACCTCCGCCGCAAACGATCTTCGTGCCACAAAGCCGATCGCGGGGACTGTGACGCGCGTGTGAAACCCGATCACTCACCACCGGGTGACCGGCGCGGCCGTGCTTGGTCAGAGCCGGGCACACCCACCGCTGAAGTCGTACCAGCGCAGATGGTCGCGCGTCTGAGGTCCGTAGACGCCGTCTACGGAGATGTGCTCGACTCGTTGCGCGTAGTCAAGGGCTGCCCGCGTCAGTGACCCGAAATCGTCATCGACGGTGAGGTGCCTGCCGTAGCAATCGTTGAGGGTCGCCTGCAAGATCCCGACCGCGACGCTGTCGTTGCCGACCCCGAGCAGGCAATTGTCCCGTCGCGTCGCGCTACCGATGGTCGGCACCTCCAGGTAGTTACCGCCGCGACCGACGTACACGCTGTACCCGGTGCAGGAAACAGCCGCGCTGGCCGGTGCGGGCACTGCGAACATGATCCCGGCAGCCGCCACGAGCGCCGAGCTGACAACCGCCACCAGCGTTCTCACTACGATCAGCCTCCTCGCCGAGCGACGTTCGCGTCCTGGACGCGAAACCGGCTACGAATACAGGCAAGCGTTACCCTATACCGGGCCATGCCCGACTGGGCTAACCCGGGGGCGGCCGACGCAGCGTCAACCCCCTACCACTTCCCGCAGCTCAGAGGGAATCCGCAGGCCTGTGAACTGCCAAATTATCTGGTTCTGGCACACGTTCCGTGATGCCGTCCAGGCTGGCCGGACGTGCACGGGCGTGGTGCTCTGGGTCGGTGGCGCCAAGAGGCTGTTGCCGGGTTTTGCCTCCGCAGCTGTCGCCGGTGGTGATCGATGCCGTCGACCGGGTCGACGATGTGGTGATTGTCGCCGCGCCGGGCGGGCTCGCGGTGCGCGTTGCCGCCGGTGCAGGCGGGTATCGACTCGCGTGCACAGCCGCTACCGACGGCGGGTGGCTGATCTTCCCGTATCGGGCCGACCGGTGGTGGTGTGGCTGACGGTGCGGCGGCTCTTCTGCGACCACATCGATTGTCCTACGGTCACTTTCGTCGAGCAGGTCCCCGGGTTGACCGAACGGCACGCCCGGCGCAGCGTCGGTCTGCAAGACGCATTGGCAGGTCGGGTGGGCTTTAGCCGGTCGGCCGGGATCCCGGTTGGCTGCCAAGTCGGGTATGTCGGTGAGCCGGTCCACGCTGCTGCGGTTGACTCGCGGGTTGCCGGATCCCCCGGTCGGGCCGGTCACGGTCCTCGGCGTTGACGAGTTCGCCCTGCCCCGCCGGCATCATTACGGCACGGTGCTGCTCGATCTGGCCGGCGGGCATCGGCCGGTGGATGCGCTCACCGGCCGGGAAGCCGAGGACTTCGCCGGCCGGCTGCGCCCTCACCCAGGTGTGGAGGTGATCTGCCGGGACCGGGCCGGCGCCTACGCCGAAGCGGCGCGTCTCGGCGCCGAACGCGATCCAGGTCACCGACCGTTGGCACCTGTGGGACAACCTGTCCCAGCACGTAGAGCGGTTGGTCGCCGCACACCATGCCTGCCTGCCCGAACCGGTCGCGTCGGCCCCGGACACCCCTGAACCCGTTGTGCCGATATGGCCGGGCACCGTGCGGATCGATCACACCCGGCAGCGGTATGACCAGGTCCATGAACTTCACGGGCGGGGCCTGTCCATGCGGGCGATCGCCGGCAAATTAGATCTGAACTTCAAGACCGTGCGCCGCTACCTCCAAGCCGACACCGTCGAGACGCTGCTGGCCGTCGGGGTGCGATCCAGCGTGCTGGATCCGTTCAAGCCCTACCTGCACGAACGGTTCGCAGACGGCCAACGCGACGCCACCATGCTGCACGCCGAGATCATCGAACGCGGATACATCGGCGGCTACAACCCCTTCGCCGCTACCTGCGGCCGGTACGCCGTATCGAGGCGGCCGCGGCCGCGGCCCTGTCACCGCTCCCGGGCCGGCCGGCGGTGCGCCGGTCGCCGGTTGAATCACCGGCCTACCGGGTCGTATCGACCCGGTCGATGCTGAGCGACTGCGCGTGATCCGCGCCCGGTGTCCCGGACTGGACGCCGCGGTCCGCAGTATTGCCGGGTTCGCCCGGATGATCAGGAACCTGTCCGGTGACAAGGACACGCTCACCGACTGGATGAATCCGGTAGACGCGGACCTGCCGATTTTGGGTCCGTTCACCGCCGGGCTGCGCCGCGACCTGGACGCCGGTCGAGTTGGGTCAGGAAGTCGCCGGGTATGACATCGGCGAACCGCTGGGCAACGCCTACGACAGCCTGCGAAGGGACAGTTCGGGTGTTGGTTGGTGGGGCGCCCTGCAGTCAGAGCTACCCAGCCAACCGCATGCGGAGCGCTCGCCAGCTCCAAGGATCGCGTTCCGATCACCGTTCGGCTCACGGTTTGGATAGACGCCTGTTTGCTGGAACAGCGTGGCATCGATGGTCGGGCTGCGGAGTCGTGACCTGACATTCGGAGCGGCCAGTATGAGCGCGCTGTTCAATCTGCCGCCGGAGGCATACTGATTCGATGAGGCGCGGCTCGATCAGGTTGCTGTGGGCGAGGAAGCTCATGCCTCGCCTGTTTTGGTCTGGCGCTGGCACCATCATCAACAAAACCCGCTATGACGGTGCTGGCGGCGGCGTTAGCGGGGCCGAGTTGGCAAATTTCTGGAGCGGTTCCCTGGGCGTAGGTTCATCGCCAACCCGCTGGATCTTGACTGTGCTGGACGACTCCGGGAAACTGCACACCGTCTTCGTCGCCGAGCGGCTATGGGATGAGCACTACATCGGTGACGTCATTACCGCCGATGACCCGCTCCTCGACGTTCGTTCGTGAAGCCAGTTCCGGCGGCGGGGTTCGACGAGCCCACTTCTATTTGAGGAACCGGCGGCAGGCGCACTGGAGGGGGATCGAGGCGCCAGACCGACGCGCGCCCCAATCTCCTCGGTTCGGTCGTACAGCGGCCCGATGGAGGATCGCTCACCGACTCGGGTACCCGTTATGCATCGGTTATGCACCGGGGTGCGGAGGGTCAGACCTCGTCGTGGCTCGCTCGGATTTGTTCGACGAGGATGTCGGCCTGTCCGGCGTGCCGGGCAATGTCTCCGATCATGCACAAGTAGATGAACCGCAGGCTCACCGTCCCGACCAGGCGGTGTTCGGCGGTTTCGTCCAGACTGTGGCCCGCGGCGATCTGCCTCGACTTCCCACGGGCCGCGTCGTACTCGGCGATGACGCCGGCCAGGGTGTCGTCAGCGGTGACATGGAAGCTGCTGTCGCCGCCGATGCTGTGCCCGTCGCAGTCTTCGGCGGGCATGGCGGCGAGGGTGCGTTGGAACCAGATGCGTTCGGCCGCAGCGCAGTGCTTGATCAGGGAAATCGGGGTCGTGAGGGAGGGCACGAGCTGTTGACGCGCCCGGGCGTGGGACAGCGACTGGACGGCGGCCACCAATTCAGCACGATGCAGCTCAAGTGTGCTTTCCAGCAGGTCCCGTTCGTTGCCCGTGAACGGGCGACCCGGGCCGAGTACAGCAGTCATGGATGGCTCCTTCGTATCCGATGCGCTGGGTGAACCGCGCGTTCCCGGAAGCGGAGGACGGCGGGACCGAGCACCGCAGCCCGCGACCGGCGGCGCTGACACCGGGGCCGGCGGTGGGGTTATCTTCGCCGTGCGACGAAGAGCCATTCCCGGCCGGGCCGATATGGGCACGTCGCGGACGTCGAGCAGGTCCAACTGGGCCCGCTCGAGCAGCGGCAGGACGCGGCGTGGGCGTCCTTGTTCATCGAGTACACCTTGGCTGAGCTCGCCGCGGAGGCGAAAGATGCTGCTGCTGCCCGCAACGGCATCCGCCGCTACTGGTAGCGGTCCTTGCCGGCTTTCCCCTGCTGAGCCTCGCGCCGTGCCTGGTTCGCTGCTCGTCTCGCCTCGATGGTGGCGGCGTCCGGCATGGGTCGCCATGACCGCTGCACCACGGTCAGGATGGCTTCGACGACGAAGGCAATGACTGCAGCCCAGATCAGCTCAGCCGGGAACTGCTGCACAGCGATCGCCAATGGAACAGCGAGGCTGACGAACCTGATGACCAGGGGCTCGAGCTGCCGCTTCATCCAGAATCCCTGCCTGAACGATTCTGTTCGGCCAAGGGAAAAGAAAAAGCGCAGCCGCAAGATGTCGATGACGGATGCCAAGATCGCCGCAAATATGCTGACGCCTAAACACGTGTGCCAGCCCATGAGGCCGAAACTGGTGGGCCATACCAATGTCGCCAACAGCAACAGCGGGAACACCAGGCCTATCTCGAGTGTCTTAAAACCCACGACCAGGATGACCACGGCGGCCTTGAGCGCCGGTGGGCCCCCTCGAAAATGATTCGTTCGATCATTCACGGAAGTCATTTTACTCCTTCGATATCCGTAGGCACCAAGACCTCACCCTCACCCGGCAGCCGCCCCTGAATCTCGACGGCCATTTCCTCGACCGAAAGAAGAATGCTGCACCCGCAATCACGAGCACCACGACAATGCCGATGATAAGTGCGGGGCCGTTGAATCCGCTGGCTTGCCCCGTTGAAATAGCCAAAAAAATGGGGACGCTTGTGGACGAACGGTGAGCAGGGCGCCGCCTCGCTCAGGGACTAGGTGAGCACGATCATGTACCAGGGCACGAGTTACTTACCCAGCACCTGCTGTCTTCACGCACCCCTAGCTGTCCGCCTGAAAGGGAAACCCACCGGACACCCGTTCCGGTGAGGAACCCTTCGTCGAGACCTGCCTTTCGGCCCGGTGCTCGTCGTAAGCCGGACCGCTTCCGGGACGCCGACCAATCCCGCAACCGGATCCCTGGACGGTCTACCGTGGCCAGAATGCCCGGCCACAACGAGCAATGCCGTGCTGCTGCTTGACTGCTCTGATCGGGCCACGAGCAAGAGGTTACTGTTGCTCGGTTCGGGCGGGCCGGAATGCCTGGATCGACGCTACTTAGCACGGTTCGACGGCACTCAATCCGGTATCCGGGCCGCGTGTCGCCTACTAGAGCGATCGAGCGCACCGGACACACAGCCGGCCTCATCGAGCCGCCCGAGAATGGTTCCACTACCTCATGGACCGCTACACCCAGGGAACCGGTAGGGTTCCCAATCCGAGTAACGCGCCCTTGAGGCGGTGAGTCTCGGGGGCGATCGCGAGGCAGATGGCGAACCCGGCGTCAGCCTTCGCCGTGCTGAAACCTAATTGGCCGCCTCCGTTTGAATCGAGATGCATGGCGGCCGCCGTTACGACCAGGTGACCACCCGCGGTCGGGTCCGGCATCCTGGTCAGCCGTCGGGCTAGTTTGACGCACGAGGCGTTCAACTGCTTTTGCGTCACGGGCTTGGACTGAGTTTCGGTGACACCGAAGATCTCGACGGTGTGTGGCCGCGAGCAGCCCGCACCCCGCAGAATTTCGGGGCAGGATCATCTTCGGAACGCATAAGGCGAAAACGGGTGGTGGCCGCCCCTTGGCGTACACCTGGCGAGCGCGCCCCGCATATTTCAGGACATTCACGTAGGCAGTTCCTGTCTGGGTGTCGGGATCCAGGCTCGCCGCCAGGCACGCAACCCAGTGTTGCCCAGCCGCCTTCTGCACGTCATTAGGTCCGGCCGGAGCCGCAATGACGGATCCGACGTAGGACCAACCGTCGACGGCATCGATGCCATCGCCTCGACGCCCCGACGGCAGGCCGAGGTAGGGATTGAGCGCCTCGTTACAGCCGCGAAAAACCGGATCATCAGAAGGGTTCTTCGATTGCACGCTCGACATAGCCAGGCTGGCGGCGGCGATCTGTTCGGGTTTGCGGCCGTCGTTAATCACCGCAATCACCTCGCCGTAGCGGGGCCCTGCGCACGGTTCGAGTCGCCGTGAGCTGTAGATCGGATTTATGTTGTACACCCAACTCACCACTGTGGGCTCCATCAGGCAATCCCCCACCGAGGGAGGCCCAGGAATCGGGGCGGCGACGGGTTTGCCGCCCAGCCGCCGAGTGCCGACGACGAAGGGCACCACGATCGCAGTGACCAGCACAGCGAACACGATCAAGAACCCGACCCATCGGCGGTCCACAGACGGATCCTACCGACTGTGCCGCCGGCTGGCAGGGGACCTCGCCCAGTGACGGGACCATCCGGTCGGCGACCTGCACCGCAGCGGGATAGCCGATTGAGGTCGGCGAACGATTCGTTTCGGTACGCGGCGGACTGGTGCTCCAGGAGGACCGAGTGCCAGCTTGACGATCTTGCCTCACGTTCAGAAGGAACCCCGGCCGCAGAAATTCCGCAAGCGGTTCCTCGAGCGGGTACCGCCGAGCAGCGGTGCTGGTCCAGGAACAGTGGATCTGGACGGCTGGCTCTGTCCTTGTCGACAGAGGTTTCGGCCGCGCCGGTGAATCGTTCGGTACCGCGGCGGTCTGCGGGTGACGGCACCATGAGATCTTGATGGACCTCAGCCGGTAACCGAGTACTCGAACGACGCAACGTCCCCGATGGGCACGAAGCGCTAGCCTGGTGAGGGCCGCGTCTCCACCAGTAGGAGCCCCTCATGACGCTCCGTAACAATCGATCTGGTATCGAAGCTGGAGACGAGTTACCCGTGGAGTCCGATCGGCCTCGATCGGGGGCACGATTTGAGGCGATCATCGACTCACCGGCGCCCGGGGTCACGACGGGACAGACCGCCTTAGTCGTGAACCAGCTGACCAAGCGATTCGGAGAACGGACGGCCTTCTCCGACGTCTCCTTCCAAGTCGCTTACGGCGAGGTGTTCGGGTTCCTCGGCCCCAACGGCGCGGGCAAGACCACCACCGTGCGCACGCTCGGCACGTTGATCGCTGCGACGTCGGGTTCGGCGACCGTGGCGGGGATCCCGCTCGACGCGAAGAACGGGGCGGACATCCGCGAACGCATCGCGATCATGCCCGAATCGCCTGGTCTCTATTGGCGCCTGACCGTGACCGAGAACCTGGAGTACTTCGCCGGTCTCTACGGGCTGCGCCAGGCCGGAGGGCGGATCAAGGAGGCCTTCGAAGCCGTCAACCTCGTGGACCGGGCGGACGACCTCTGCGGCGGCCTGTCCAAGGGACTCCGCCAGCGGGTGGGACTGGCGAGAACGCTGCTGAGCGACCCGGCCATCCTGTTCCTGGACGAGCCGACATCGGGCCTCGATCCGGTGGCCGCCCTCGAGGTGCACCACCTGATCGACGAACTCCGGCGCAGGGGAGTGACGATCTTCCTCACGACCCACCGCCTCGAGGAAGCCGAAAAGCTCTGTGACCGGGTCGCGATCCTCAACACCACGCTGCGTTCCATCGGTCGCCCCGCAGAGCTCCGCGAACAGGTCTTCAAGACCCGGCTCGTCGTGAAGACGCTCGCGCCACTCACCGACCCCGACCAGATCTTCGCCGACCTCGCCGCAGTCGAGGGCTGGCGTTCCGACGATCAGAGCTCCTACCAGCTGTCGGTGTCCGATCCGAAGGTCGCCGCACCAGAGGTGATACGGGCGCTCGTCGGCGCGGGCGCCGACGTACTCTCCATCGGCGAAGCGCGACACTCGCTCGAAGACGTGTACCTCGAGCTGATCGACGAGGACGTGGAGGCCCGCAGACGATGATGGGGCTCGACGCCGTCCACATCCGGGCCGTGATCCGCAAGGAACTGCGTGACTATCAGCGCAGGCGGTCCATCGTGGTGACGATGGCAATCCTGCCATGCATCTTTCTTATCAATCCGGTCCTCACCATTTTCCTTACCTCGTCGTCCACCGCTAGTTCAACCCTGGATAAGACAGTCAGCATCTCCCTCATATTCTTTCTCATCATTCCGGTCATCATGCCCTCCACCCTCGCTGCGTACTCGGTCGTCGGCGAGCGTGAACAGGGGACGCTCGAGCCATTGCTCACCACGCCGCTGCGCAGACGAGAGTTGATCTTTGGCAAAGCGGCAGCAATCATGATCCCCACCGTGGCACTGTCCTACGCGGTGTTCGGACTCTTTCTCGCGGCAGTTCGGCTGTTCGCCACCACCGTCGTCGCCTCTGCGCTGTTTCACCAGGGACCGATCCTGCTCGCACTGTTTCTCTTCACACCTTTGTTGGCCGGCTGGGCAATCATGGTCGGGATGGCAATCTCGGTGAGGGCGAACGAGATCCGGGTAGCTCAGCAACTCGGGTTGTTGGCAAGCGTTCCGCTGATTGGCCTGTTCATACTCCTGGCGGTCGGAGTGATCCGCCCGTCATTCCCGGTGGCAATCCTCTTCGCTGTCGGGTTGCTGTTGATCGATCTCGGTGCATCGCGCGTCGTCGCTCGCATGTTCGACCGGGAGCGCTTGGTGACCGGAGCCAAGGCCGCGAGACCGTGACTGGCTGAGGGCACCAAGCCGACGGCAAGCCGAATGGCTCGGGGACCCGAAGCGACGCGATCATCTTCAGCGGCCGATGCCGGACCGGGCGGGGCGAAGATCCCGCCCGGTCCCGGGCCACAGGGGTCAGCCCGCCACCGCCGACCTCAATCGACCCGGGTGCCGCCGGGTGCTGTACAGCGTCAGGGCGCCCATTGCGCCAGCATCGGTGTACAGGTGGACACCACACAACGCTGCAGGGACCCCGTCGCCGCCTGTGCACCCCGGTGTGGTCAGCGCGGGTCGTGTCGATGGCACTGTTGACCGCCAGGGTGCGCATGGCGTTGGCAACGGCGAGCGTGGCCGGCGCCTATTAACTGTGCAGCGCATATCCGGTGCTTTCGCCGGCGGCGATGGCGGTGACGCCGGTCAGGTCGCGGACCCGCACCGGGGTGAGCCTGTCGGTGGTGGTGCCATCGCCGAGCTCGCCGTCACCGTTCCAACCCCAGGCGTAGACGGTGCCGTTGCTGCGCACGGCATATCCGCTGTCGAACCGCCGGCGATGGCGGTGACGCGGTTCAGGCCGCGGACCCGAACCGGGGTGCTCCTGTCGGTGGTGGCGCCGTCGCCGAGTTCGCCGTCACTGTTGTAACCCCAGGCGTAGACGGTGCCGTTGCTGCGCAGGGCATATCCGCCGTATCCGCCGGCGGCGATGGTGGTGACGCCGGTCAGGTCGCGGACCCGAACCGGGGTGAGCCTGCCGGTGGTGGTGCCGTCGCCGAGTTCGCCGTCATCGTTGTAACCCCAGGCGTAGACGGTGCCGTTGCTGCGCAGGGCATATCCGCTGGCTGCGCCGGCGGCGATGGTGGTGACGCCGGTCAGGTCGCGGACCCGGACCGGGGTGTTCCTGGCCGTGGTGGTGCCGTCGCCGAGCTCGCCGTCACGGTTGTAACCCCAGGCGTAGACGGTGCCGTTGCTGCGCAGGGCATATCCGCCGTATCCGCGGGCGGCGATGGCGGTGACGCCGGTCAGGCCGCGGACCCGGACCGGGGTGCTCCTGGCGGTGCTGGTGCCGTCGCCGAGCTGGCCGAAATTGTTGTAACCCCAGGCGTAGACGGTGCCGTTGCTGCGCAGGGCATATCCGCTGTTGTAGCCGCCCGCGATGGCAGTCACGCCGGTCAGGCCGCGGACCCGGACCGGGGTGCTCCTTGCGGTGGTGGTGCCGTCGCCGAGTTCGCCGTCACGGTTGTAACCCCAGGCGTAGACGGTGCCGTTGCTGCGCAGGGCATATCCGCTGTCGAAGCCGCCCGCGATGGCGGTGACGCCGGTCAGGCCGCGGACCCGGACCGGGGTGCTCCTGTCGGTGGTGGTGCCGTCGCCGAGTTGGCCGAAATCGTTCAGACCCCAGGCGTACACGGTGGCCGGTGCGCTCCTCGCGGGGCCGGTGTCGTGCAAACCGGTCGTCGCGGCGGCGCCGAAAGGACTTCCCGCCGCCGACGTCTTGGCAGCCAGGGCCGAGGCTGCAGGCACAGGTCCCAGCCAGCTGCACACCCGGCCGGGACCGACTTGAACCGGTCGTCGCCCTGCCCGGAACTGCGGCAGCCAGCAACACTGCGACGATCAACAGAATCAACAAACTGGACCGTGACACCGTCCGGATAGTCAACACAGCACCCACGCCCCCACACCACTGATCGAGCGGATAATTCGCCCGAAACGCCATGAATGTAGCGGAACAAGACGCTCGCGTACAGCCCCCGTGGACGGTTCAACTTACCTGCTGGGTTTGGGCTGCGCCAGGGCCCAGGTGGCCCGTTTCCGGCTGCCTGCGAGAAACCCGTGAAGCCGACCGGGCGGCGACGGCGGCTGTGGACTGCCCGGGTCCTCCTGGTCAGGCCGGCCCATTCCAGGACGGGGGCGCGGTCGCCGGAGGTCAGGGTTTGCCACACCAGGGTATCGATGCCTGCTCGACCGCGCGCCGGGCCGGTGGCCGCGGTTGGCGGGGCCACGCTCGGCCCCACCGAGAGCCGGCCGCTGCGAGGGATGGCCATCACGTGCCGGTGGTGGGCGTCCGGTTGTCGACCGCGACGATGACAGCGGTGGCGAGCGGGACTGGGTCGTGCACCGCGTTCGGCGGTGCGGTGCCGGCGGCCGCATGCGGATACGGGAACTTCACATCGGGCGTCCGAGCGCCGCCTCCTGTGCGGATAGCCGAACGTCGTACGGAGCAAATCGCGGCAAATTCAATGCCGGCGAGCGTCGTTCCGCAGCGGTCTGGTCTACGGAACGTCTCGACGGCTGTGGCCCGGACGTGGTGTCTGAGGGCATCGACGGCATCACCTTGAATGCCGAACATGTGGCACCGACGGTTTTGTCCGATTCGTCCGTTGGGATGCATTCTCGTGGAAAGCCTCGACGCGCAAGCCAGGTAGGTGCAGGATCGATGTGGAAACGATTCAGCCACTTCGCAACAGGAACGGGCGGTCATGACAGAGGGCACGGCCACTCGGGACCCACGCCTCATCGCGGAACATTTCGTCAAGCTGTGGGACGCGTCTTCGCCAGGCGAGCTTGCTGAACGTACCCATGCTCCCAACTACATCGGGCACCATCCTCGGCCCGGTCAAGGATCCGGTATTGAGGGTCTGAACCGGTTGGCGGCCGTGTGTTTCGCGGTTTTCCCGACCTGGAAACCAAGGTTCAGACAGTGTTGAACGAGGGTGATCTGACGGTTGTCCGGTGTAGCGGGGTCGGTACTCATGAGGGCGATCAGATGGGTGTCGCGCCGACCCGCCGCAAGGTGCAGTTCGGTGGGATCGACATCTTTCGTATTTCTGGTAGCAGGGTCGTCGAGCATTGGGCTGCGACGAACGGGCTTGAAGTGATGCACCAGATCTAAGAACCACCCGGAGCTCAGGATGCCAGCTGACCGAACCGACGACCTGGTCCGACTCGTGTGCGTGGGCGGCTTGTCCGTCCGTCCCGATGCGTAGGCCCGGCGGTGCACAAGGAAAAGAGGAAGTGGCGGCATGCCGCAAGTGAAGATCCAGGACCTGACGATCAACTATGACGTGCAGGGCGACGGGGAGCCGCTCCTGCTGATCCCGTACACGTCGGCGGACCACGCCTGTTACGCATTCCAGTTGCCGGCGTACACCGAACACTTCCGTTGCATCGCGATCGATCTGCCCGGCTCGGGTGAAAGCGACATGCCGCCCGGGCCGTATTCGACCGAAGGCCATGCCGACCAGGTCGCTGAGTTCCTCGGCGCCATCGGCATCGAGAGCACTCACGTGGCAGGTGTGTCACTCGGTGCCGCCGTGGGCATGCACCTCGCCGCCCGCCATCCGAACCGGGTGCGCTCGCTCTCCTTGCATAGCGGTTGGCATGTTACTGATGCCTACCTGAAGAGCGTCGTTGAGCAGTGGCGCACGATGGCGTCCGCGCTGCCGGCGGTCGCGGACGTGGTGACGCAGGGAATCTTTCCTTGGTGTTTCACGCCCGAGATGTACAACGAACGGCCGGAATCCGTCGACGGTCTGGTTGACTTCGTGAGAAGTCGGCCCGCGCAGCCGGTGGATGCGTTCCTGGCCCAGATCGACGCGGTCGTTGCCCACGACGCGAGCGCGGTTATCCGCGGAATCAGCGTTCCGACCCTGATCACCTTCGGCGCTCGTGACCTTGTTTGCTCCACGCGCTTCGCCGGGCCGCTCAACCGCGGGATCGTCGGCAGCGAGCTCGTTGTTTTCGAGCACCTATCGCACGCCGGGCTTCACGAGGACCCCGAGACGTTCAACCGGGTGACGCTCGACTTCCTGCTGCGGCAGCCGTCGTGACGGAGCGGCGTTCCCGGTCGGCACCCGGATCGTTGAAGAAGTGCAGCGCGTGGACAACGGTTCTGGGAGCACGGGCATCCGTTTGACGAACCTCTGGCACGGACTCAGCAACGAGGCAACCGCAACCTTGATCCCACTCGGACCCGCCCCGTTCGCGCCGCTGTACGGGATGCTCACCGACCGCTTCGGCGTCACCTGGCTCGTCGGCGTCAACGCCTAGCAGCCCGACTCTGCCGAAACCCGTTGCTCGCGGCGACCCCAGTCCGGTCGCGTGGGCCGCGTTGACGCCAGCGATCATTCCATTGCACCGAACGGCAACAGGTCAGCGATCCTTTTGGTGCTCGGCGACGTCGTGTCCCGGCCGACCTTGCGGCTCTGGCCTCGAATCGGGCTGACACCTCCGGGCACTTGGACGGGCCGCGGGGGCAACAACACGGTCATCGGTGTGGGTCGAAGTCAGCAGGTTGGCCGAACTATCACACCAACTCGTGGAGATATTTGTTCATATAAGCGGCCCAGTGTGAACGGGACACCATGATGGACACCGCCCGGTCCGGATTGATCCGGCCCCGCCTCGCACCGAACGACGGCCGGGTCCCGGGACGGGGACGTTGACCGGGCAAGGGGCGTCTATCGGGACTGATCGTGTCCGGATGGGTGATCGTCCCGTAGGACCGCCCGGTGACATGTCCGGTGAGGGCACGTCCTACGGACAGGGTCGCAGCTCAGTCCAGGTCGAGGTTTCGGGTTCGTTCGGCGAGTTCGTTGATCCGGGCGTCGATGTCGTCCATGGTCGCGGTCAGCGACGCCAGGTCGGCGATCGCGTTCCTTCTTCTTCTGGTTCGCCGCCGCCCAGTCCCAGACCGGCCGCGGAACAGCCGGAACTGACGGCCCTTGGTTCGGCGGGGTTGAGGACCTCCACGACGTCGTCGACGTTCAAGTCGCGGTGCGCGGGCAGGCCGGTGTGGATCTGCCGGGCCAGGATGGACACGGCGTGCCGGCTGAGCGGGTAGATCGGCGCCGGCAGGTGCCCCCACTGGTTGATCGGCGGGAACAACGGCGACCGCCGACGTCTTCGGGTCGATCGATTCGGGTGCCCGGCAGACGTGCCGGCTGGCTCGCGGTCACCACCTTGGCGTTCTTGAGCAACCCGGCCAGACCTTTGGCGCTGGTCCCGACGACCTCGATGTCGACGATCCGGCGCCACCGGACCAGGGCGCACGGCCCGCACAGCACCGGATCGTCGGTCGCCTCGATCAGATGCGTCTCGCCGGAGCTGTCGGTGATACCGGCGACGCCGTCGACGATGTCGCAGCTGCCCGACGGTCAGTCACGGCCATCTGCCGGTACGGCAGATCGGTGGAGGCGGCCACGGTGAGCAGGGCCCGGTCGCGGCGGCCGAACAGCCCGCCGATCCAGCCGCGGGAGGGCAGCAGCCGCATCGCGGCAGCTCGACCTGGCCGGGGTCGATCGGCGCCCGCGCCGGCTCCGCACGGCGCCGGAGTTGATCGGTTCCGGGGAGTTGATAGCCGGCGATCGCGGTGGTGATGTTGCAGCGCGGTGAGCCGCACGCCGCTGGGTGGCCGGCGCGGCCGGGCACGCCGCGGGAACGCAGAAATGGTCGCGGCGTCGGCGGGCAGCGCGCGGTGGCCGGTGGCGGCGCACCAGTCGGTGAACAGCGACCAGTCCGCCGCGTACCCGGCCCGGGTGCTCGCGGACGAGCGGGCTTGCCGGTGACCGACGGACAGCGTCCGGGCTGCGCATCGACCGGTCATAGGTCGAGCCTGGTGACGGCGTTACCGACCAGGGGGGCGTGTTCCCGGGCGTACACCTCGAGCATCTTCGGGTCCCGGTGCCCGGTCTGCCGCATGATCGAGTGGGCGTCGGCGCCGGCCCGGAAGGCCTCGGTGACGAACCCGGACCGCAGCGAATGCCCACCGAGCAGGTCGACCTGGGCCGGGGTGATACCCGGCCGCGGCGGCGCGGCGCTGGATCATCGCCGCCACCGCATCACCGGACATCGCACCCGCGCCCGGGTTGCCCGGTCCGGTGGACCGTCGGGAACAGCCACCGCTCCCCCACCGCCGGATCCGCATCCCCGCCGTCGACCTCGTCGGCCCACGGCGGCTGTTTGGCGTCGTCGACGGTGCGGCAGCAGTGCTCGCCGCCGGACCGCGGTGGTGCACCTCGGCCATCAGCGCGGCGGTCCGCTTGCCGCGGTCGAAGGCCAGGAGCAGGTCGGCGCCAGCGGATCAGCGCGCACGGCGGGCAGGTCACCGGGTCCCGCCCGAACGGCACCGCCCGCACCGTGCCGGCGCCTTCCTGGTCGGTCTTCGAGGACCGCAACCGGATGTGCAGACCGTCCGCCGGATGCACCGTCACATCCTCGACGCGCAGGGCGACGAGTTCGCTGCGCCGGTGCGCCCCGGCGAACCCCATCAACAACAGGGCGGCGTCGCGGTGCGCGGCCATCGCATCCGGCCACACCCAGAACGACGTCGACAGCTCGCGCCAGGATCACCCGGAGGTCGGCGAGCAGCAGCGGGCTGCGCCGTTTCGGCGCGGTCCGGCGCATCCGGCGGACCCCGGACAGGGCGCGGCGGACCACCTCCGAGCGTCCCGGCGCGGGCAAACCCGGCGGCGGTGTGGATCTGGTTGATCGAGGACACCCACCGCGACAACGTCGCCGCACCGAACTGCGGCCGCCCATCCGCCCGCAGCTGCGGCGGCCGCGTCGGTGAGGTACGCGGCGACCACCAGGTCGCTGGCCGGCAACGCGGCGTACCCGGCGTCGTCGGCCCAGCGACTCGAACCGGGCCCAGTCCGACCGGTAGGCGGCCTTCGTGTTCGCCGACGTCGACGCATCGACCGCCGCCCACACCCGGGCCAGGTCCGCCGCCGACAGCTCCGGGTCCGGCCCGGCCAGCAGCCGCAGGACGGCCGGGCGCGATCCGCGACCAGGGCCGGCCACTCCCCCACCGACTCCACGACACCGCCTCCTGCACCTGCCGCCGACCTCCGCCTGACCTGCGCCGCGACGACCGGCGAGCTCCGATCGGTCGAAAACGGATGTTGTACGAATGTACCCCGATCAGGGGGTAGTCACCTCCACTGCCGTTGGGTTACCCAGGATAATGGAACATTATGCTAGCCAGCATTTGCCAACCCGCGTCTATTGCGCGGCGAGATCCGTGAATCTGGAGTAATGCAGTTGGTGGGCGACCGAAATGGTCATGGTTGGTCCGTTTCTGTGCTTCGCGATGATCAGATCCGCTTCGCCCGCGCGGGGATCCTCGGCCTCGAAGGCGTCGGGGCGGTGGACCAGGATCACCATGTCCGCGTCCTGCTCCAGCGAACCGGATTCGCGGAGATCCGAGAGCAGAGGCCGCTTGTCGGTGCGCTGCTCCGGCCCGCGGTTCAGCTGGGAGATCGCGATGACCGGCACCTCGAGCTCCTTGGCGAGGAGTTTCATCTGGCGGGAGAATTCTGAAACTTCCTGCTGGCGCGATTCGACCTTTTTGCCCGACGACATGAGCTGCAGGTAATCGACGACGATCAGCTTCAGATTGTTGCGCTGCTTCAACCGGCGCGCCTTGGCCCGGATTTCCATCATCGTCATGTTGGGAGAATCGTCGATGAACAATGGTGCGTCGGAGATCTCGCTCATCCGGCGGACGATCTTCTGCCAATCCTGCTCGGTCATCGAACCGGCACGCATGTGCGCCAATCGAATTTGCGCCTCCGCGGACAACAGCCGCATGGTTATTTCGGTCTTGCTCATTTCCAGCGAGAAGATGACGGAGGTCAAACGGTGCTTCACAGATGCATTCCTCGCCACGTCCAAAGCCAGCGTGGATTTCCCGACACCAGGCCTGGCCGCCATGATGATCATCTGGCCGGGGTGGAAACCGTTGGTGAGCGTGTCCAGATCCGCGAAACCCGTCGGCACACCGGCCGACAGGCCACCGCGGCTCGCGATGGCGTCCATCTCGTCCATCGTCGGCTGCAGCAGCTCTTCGAGGACGACGTAGTCCTCGCTGCTCCGTCGCTCGGTCACCTCGTAGATCTCGGCCTGGGCCCGGTCGACGATCTCGTCGACCTCGCCGCCGGCTACCTGTCCCTCGTTACCGCCGTAGCCCAGCTGCACGATCCTGGTGCCGGCCTCGACAAGCCTGCGCAGGATGGCCTTTTCGGCCACGATCTGGGCGTAGAAGGCGGCATTGGCTGCGGTCGGCACGGCACTCGTCAGCGTGTGCAGGTAGACGGCTCCGCCGATTCGGGGCAGCGTGCCGGCCTTCTCCAGATCCGCCGCCACGGTGACCACGTCGGCGGGTTCACCGCGGGCGTACAGGTTGAGAATCGCCTCGTACACGGTTGCGTGGGCCGGCTTGTAGAAGTCGGCCCCGCTGAGTTCCTCGACGACGTCCGCGATCGCGTCCTTGGACAGCAGCATCCCGCCCAGTACCGATTGCTCGGCGGCCAGATCTTGCGGGGGCTGTCTGTCGAACTGCGTGGGCGCTGATCCTGCCCACCGGTCGTCGATCACCGCCATCTGGGTTACCGCCTCCACTTCGTCACGTCATCACCGGCCGACCGACCGGTGTTGCCGACTGCGACGCCCCGCCAAGGCCGCCCCCGCATGGCCGTATCGGAAGTCCCGACCGACCGCCACCCGAATCTCGGTGACCGGCTTACTGCTCTGTCTACCCGCGGACACCGACAGTCATCGCGCGCCGCGCCTGCCCCGGATCTGGAGAGTGCAGTGGGACGTTAGGCGCCAGATCTGCGGGCGCCAAATGTCACTGTGGACACCGCCTGAACACCCCGGGGACCAAGTGGGGAAGGATCGCGATCGATGCAGGTCGGAGAGACGGGTCAATGTGGACAATGTGTGGATTTCTTCCGGCTGACGTTGCATAGCTGCACGTCAGAGCGGTCATGTGGGCCAGATCACTTGGGGACAAGTTATGTGTGCAGCTGATCGGCGTTTCGTGTCGGCGTGTCGGCGACCGCACCGGCTGAACGTCACGTATACCGTTTTGTGATCCAATGGTGACCTCCCAGTCGGCCATAGCACACTCTGCTTCTGGCCTATACGCTGCGTGTTCATCCGATTGCGCAGGCCCCATTGGTCGGCTCCGGCCAACCGAGCGGGGGCGGAAGCACGCCCTCCACCGTCAGTAGCCAGCGCTTGGTCTGCAGACCCTCGCCGGAGCGACCACCGCTGTAGCCGCCCAGCCCACCGCGGGACAGCACACGGTGGCAGGGGATGACGATCGGTAACGGATTCGAGGCCATGATCGCGCCGATTCCCCGGGCCGGAATCCCGGTGTTGCTGCGGTGGGCGAGCTCGCCGTAGGTCATCGACGAGCCGTACGGCACGCAGTCGTACAGCGTTTGCAGCACCGACCGGCCGGACCTGCTCACCCCCCGAACGTCGAGGCGGAGGTCGAATTCCCGGAGCGCACCCGCGAAGTACGACGCGAGTTGCTCGAGCACGGGATCGACCCGCGACGGCTCTCTGACGATGGGCAGGTCGCTCACCAGCTCGTCCGGCTCGCACCACCGAATGCTCGTGACCCCGGCCCGCGAGACCGCAACGCTCAGTCTGCCGACCGGCGTCTGCAAGCTGCCGACCGCGACGTCCACGGACCCGCCCAGATCCTCGGATGCGTCAGCACGGGGTCGCCCTTTCGGCCTGGACGCCCGGGCGGTTGTCTCCACCATGCCGCTGATTCTGCGCCGAACCACCGACACTGCCCGGATCCGGAGGCCGTCACTGCCGGGCCGGGCGGCCATGACGGGATGCGCGGCATGGATGATTCGAACCATGAACCCCATCAGCGATGACCTGACGGCGCAGATCGCCGAGCTGGAGGCCCAGGAAGAGCGCCTGGTCCTGCGACAGTTCGACAACTCGGACGCCTGGCGGCTCGGCTGTGCCCTGGTCGCGAGAGCGCAGGCTGAACTGGCGCCAGTGGCCATCGACATCCGCCGGGGAGAGCAGCAGCTGTTCCATGCGGCGCTCGCCGGCTCCAACGCAGACAATGACGCCTGGATCGAGCGCAAATGTCGCCTGGTGCGCCGATTCGGCGTCTCATCGTTCCTGTTCGGCCGTCGCCTTGCGGCATCCGGTCGCACCCTCGAGCGAGGCGACGCTGCTCGATCCGGCCTTGTTCGCGGCCCACGGCGGCGCATTTCCGATCAACATCGTCGGGGTGGGTCTGGTGGGCACGGTCGCCGTCTCCGGCTTGCCTCAGGCCGACGATCACGCGATGGTGGTCGCGGTGCTCACCGAGTTCCTCGGTAAAGACGGGTGAGAGTCTCGACGGGGAACCCGGCGCCCTGCACCGCCATTAGTACGCCCTGCACCCCCATTAGGCTGTCGCCGTGCCCCCCATCGCCGATGTCAGACTGACCATCGCCCCGGCCAGAGGGTGGCATTGGATCAGGTTGAGTTCGACCGTCCGGCGGCTGGGGCTCGGCCTGGCCGTGGTTGTCGTCGTCGGCAGTATCGGGCTGTTCCTCGTGCCGGATCAGGTGTTCCCCCGGCTGCTCGGGCTCCTGGGTGTCGCCGTCCTCATCACCGTGATCGTAACGGCGGTGCGCGCCAACAGCTCTGGACGGGTCCGGGTTGAGGTCGGGCGCAAGGAACTGGCCGTCATCGGCATCCGGACTCCGCTCGTGGTCCCCATCCGCGACGTCGGTTCGGCTTGCATCGTGAGCCGGTTCCGTCAAGGGCTCGGCTTCAAGGACCCGGTGCTCATGATGTTCAACCGGAAGGGGCGGGCCATCTTCAGTCTGGCCGGTCGCCCCTGGGCCGCCGAGGACTGGGAGAAGCTGCTCAGCACCGTCGGCGTGACGAGGGTCGACCGAATCGCCGAACCGCTGTCCCGCAAGCAGTTCGAGCGGCGGTACCCGGAGGCACACAGCCCGGCCGATCGGGTGGCGGTCCGCAAGCGCAAGCGACTCGGCCTGGTGCTGGGACTGGTCTGGGGCGTCGCGGTGATCGTGCTCATTCTGCGCTGAATTCGTGCCGAACAGATCACAGGGCTGAGTGCTCGCGCATCTCAATTCATGAGGTTATATTTAGAGGTGCTAATAAAGAGCCCTGAGTCCAGAGGGCGACGCCGAATGACAGGAAGAGCGAGATGACGGCGAGTACGAACCGGGCATCGGAGCAGACACGAGTCCATCCCACTCCGGCATACAACCTCGAGCCGCAGCGGCCGACACCACCGATCGCACCCGAACTGGCGCAGGGCGATACCCGTCAACCGCTGGCCGTCTGGGTACTCGCCTTTGCCGCCATGGTCTCGTTCATGGGCATCGGGCTGGTCGACCCGATCCTCAAGTCCATCGCCGCCAACTTCGACGCGACGGCCAGCCAGGTCTCCCTGCTGTTCACCAGCTACCTACTGGTCACGGCGGTCGCGATGTTGATCACGTCGCTGTTCTCTTCGCGCCTGGGTGGGCGCACGACCCTGATCATCGGCCTGTCCGTGATCATCGTGTTCGCCAGCCTGGCCGGAACCTCCCAGTCCGTGGCCGCCTTGATCGGCTGGCGGGCCGGCTGGGGATTCGGCAACGCGCTGTTCATCGCGACCGCCCTTGCCGCCATCATCTCGGTCGCCAGGGGTGGCGCGGAAAAGGCCGTGACGCTGTATGAAGCTGCCTTGGGCATCGGAATCTCGCTCGGCCCGCTGGTCGGCGCGGTCCTCGGCTCCATCAACTTCCGCCTGCCGTTCTTCGGTGTCGCCGTATTGATGGGGCTGGCGTTGCTCGCCATTCTGTTCTTCCTGAAGGACCGGGTACCGGTCTCGCACTCGGTCCGGGCCGCCGACCCGCTGCGGGCCCTCGGACACGGCGGCCTGCTGGTCACGGGCATCGCTGCGCTGCTCTACAACGGCGGGTTCTTCGCCGTGCTCGCCTTCGTGCCGTTCGTGCTTCCCTACGGCGCCTACGGCATCGGGTTGATGTTCTTCGGCTGGGGCGTGCTGTTGGGAGTCTGCGCGGTGTGGGGCGCGCCGTGGCTGCGCCGGACGGTCGGCCTGCGCGTCGCCTTCGCGATCGCACTGGGCGCGTTCACGGTGCTGCTCGTCGCCATCGCGATGAATGTCCACAACGCGCCGGTCGTCACCACTCTGGTGATCCTGTGCGGCGCCCCGCTCGGCGTGTTGAACACGCTCTTCACCGAGACGGCGATGAACATCTCGCCGGTACCGCGGCCAGTCGCATCCGCCGGATACAACTTCGTTCGCTTTCTCGGGGGCGCCATCTCGCCGTATGTCTGCGGCAAACTCGGCGAGAACGTCTCGCCGGCGGCTCCCTTCTGGTTCGGCGCGTGTTGCGTCGCGGCCGGCCTGATCGTGCTGACCACCTACGGGGCGCGATATCTCCGCCGATTGAACGCCGCCCACTGAACCGGGTCGCCGAACCGGTGCCATACCAGCGGGGACCAGGATGGCGGAATGCGCGTCGCCGTACTTTCCGACACCCACGCCCCCCGCTTCTGGAAGCGTTGCCCACCGGCAGTGGCACAACAGTTGGAGGGCGCGGAGTTGATCCTGCATGCCGGCGACGTCTGCATCCCGTCGGTGCTCGACGAGTTGGCGGGGTTCGCTCCAGTGCGGGTGGTACTCGGCAACAACGATGGACCGGACGTCGCCGCCTGGGGTGCCACCGAGACGCTGGAATTCGAGCTGGCCGGGCTCCCGGTCGCGATGATCCACGACAGCGGGCCGAGGAGCGGACGACTGGGTCGCCTGCGAAAGCGGTTCCCCCACGCCGATCTGGTGATCTTCGGTCACTCGCACATCCCGTGGGACGAGTCCGGCGCGGGTCTGCGCATCCTGAATCCCGGCTCGCCCACCGACAAGCGGCGCCAGCCGCACGGGACCCTTGCGCTACTCGACGTCCTCGACGGCGCGATCCTGCGCTGCGAACTGGTCCGGGTGACTTGACGCACGCCCGGCACCGCCCGCGGCGCTCGTGGACGGCGTCGACCCGCGCCGCTAGTAGAATCTGACAAAAGTCGGACTCCCCTGACAGATGAGGAAGTGTATGAAGCAGGTCCGTTTGGTCGCGTTCGATCTCGACGACACGTTGGCGCCCTCGAAATCGCGGATACATCCGGAGATGGCCGGCCTGCTCACCGAACTGCTGCGCCAGGTGCCGGTCTGCATCATCTCCGGCGGCCGCTTCGAGCAGTTCTCCGCACAGGTGCTGGATGCGCTGGCCGCTGGTCCCGATCTGAGCAGGCTGCACCTCATGCCGACCTGCGGCACGCAGTATTACGAATGGACCGGATCCGATTGGTCGCGCGTGTACTCAGAGGATCTCACCGACGTCCAGAAGAACACGGTGATCACTGCGCTCACGGAAGGTGCCGTCGAGCTGGGTCTTTGGGAGGAGCAGACCTGGGGCCCGATCATCGAGGACCGCGGCTCCCAGATCACCTTTTCCGCCCTCGGTCAGGAAGCGCCGGTCGACGCGAAGAAGAACTGGGACCCCAGCGGCGACAAGAAGGAAAGGCTGCGACAGTACGTCGCGGAGCGGGTCCCAGAGCTCGAGGTCCGCAGCGGTGGATCAACGTCGGTCGACGTCACCCGCAAGGGTGTCGACAAGTCGTACGGAATGGAAAAGATCAAACAAGCACTGAATCTCGCGAACGACGACATCCTTTTCATCGGCGACCGTCTCGATGCCGGCGGCAACGACTATCCCGTCAAGGCAATGGGAATCGGATGCGTCGCGGTCGAAGAGTGGCAGCACACCGCCATTTTCGTGCGCGGACTGATCGCGACGCTGGCGGCCGACCCGTCCCGTGAGCCGCTCACCGAGTGGTCGGCGGACGAGCAGGCGGACTTGTCCGCGGTGACGGCCGGCCAACCGGTATAGCCGGAACGGCATTCTCGCCTGCACACCGGGGGCGCCTGAAACGGTTCAGGGACGTCTTCTAGGCTGGCGGCGCAACCGCGGCACGAAAGGTCCTCACCCGGGCTCTGATCGCGCGAGCGCCGCAGCCGGCCAAGTGAGGAGCCTTGAAAGTGAGCGAAGCGTCGCACACCCTTCGGATCGGTGGGGTGGCCATCGAACGCGAGTTGGCCCTTGATTCGGCGCGCAACTACCTTTCCCGCCGCGACAGGTTCGGATATCCGGCGTACGACTCGTTCGGCTCCGAGGGCGGCCCCTGGCTGATCAGTGACGCGGACTTCGTCGCGCCGGTGCTGCTCAACGCGGAGATGAACTCCCGGACGTTCTATGCGCTGGAGGGCATTCGGCCACATCTGGAGAATTGGCTGGTCAAGATTCCGTTGGATGCCCGGCTGGTCGAGGCCGGCGCCCCCGAATTGAACCTGCTCGGCGAGCTGTTCTCGGTACTGGACTCCAGCGATCTTCCGGTCAAAGCCCGTGGGTCGATCCTGGCCAAGGTGATGCACCGCAAACGGCCTGCGTTCATCCCGCTCTACGACCGGTTCGTCGACTACTGCTACCGGGGCGCCGACGAGGCGCCCATCGCCAAGGACCGCAAGCGAACCTGGCGGGAATTCCTGCCGCTGCTCGGACAGGCGATCATCGATGACCTGACGAGCGGCCGGGAGTTCTTCGAAGAGGTGGCGCGGCTCACCCAGGGTCCGGTGATCACCACCCTCCGGGCTCTGGACATCGTCGCCTGGCACGCCGGCCGCACCCACATCGGCCCGGCGATCTGGGCCACACCCACTTCGCCGGAGCACACGTCGGACGAGCACGTCGGGATCGACGGCGAGAGCGAGCTTTCCCTGATCGACCTGGACGACGAGCACCCCTGAGTCGCGCGAAAGGGGCGGCGTGCGGGGATTCCCGCATGCCGCCCCTTCTCAGGTGCGCGTGTGTCAGCCGGCCTTGACGACCACTGAAACGTTGGCGGTCACGCCGGGGTGCAGCTTGACCGAAACGGGGTGCGAGCCGATGGTCTTGATGTGGCCACCGGTGTCGATGGAGCGCTTGTCGAGTGACGGGCCGCCGGCAGCCTTGATGGCCGCCGCGACGTCGACGGTGGTGATCGAACCGAAGAGCTTCGATCCGTCGCCCGTGGTGTGAGCGGTGATGGTGACGGTGAGCTTCTCCAGCGCCTGCTTCACCTCGTTGGCGTGCTCGGTGCCGCGGATCTCACGGGTGAGCTGGGCCCGCTTGATGGTGGCTACCTGCTTCTCGGCACCCTTGGTGGCGACGATCGCCTTGCTCTGCGGCAACAGGAAATTGCGGCCGTAGCCGTCACGCACCTCGACGATGTCGCCGGGGGCGCCCAGGTTCGGGACGTCAGCGGTCAGAATCAGCTTCATGAATTGTCCCTTCCTTATCGCGCGGTCGACGTGTATGGGAGCAGGGCGACTTCACGGGCGTTCTTGACGGCCGTTGCGACGTCGCGCTGGTGCTGGGTGCAGTTGCCGGTGACCCGGCGGGCGCGGATCTTGCCGCGGTCGGAGATGAACTTGCGAAGCAGGTTCGTGTCCTTGTAGTCGATCGGGGCTGCGTTGTCCTTGCAGAAGGCGCAGACCTTCTTCTTGATCTTGCGTACTGGGGGCTTGGGCATGATTCTCCACTGCCGAACTCAATCGGCGGTCGGTATGAATTTCGAGTTGTTGAATGCTGAAAGAAGCGCGCGATTGCATCGCTTCGACGAGGCGCGGGTCAGAACGGAGGTTCGTCCGAGTAGCCGCCGCCGGCCGGAGGCGCTGAGCCCCAAGGATCGTCGGCCGGAGCGCTACCGCCGCCGGAACGACCACCTGAGCCGCCGGAATAACCGCCGCCGGAGTTACCGGAACCGCCCGACCCGTAGCCACCGCCGCCACCCGAGGACTCGGAGCGGTTTGCGCGGTTGACCTTGGCCGTCGCGTACCGCAGCGATGGGCCGATCTCGTCGACCTCCAACTCGATGACGGTGCGCTTCTCGCCTTCCTTGGTGTCGTACGAACGCTGCTTGAGCCGCCCGCTGACGATCACCCGGGAGCCTCTGGTCAACGATTCCGCCACGTTCTCGGCGGGCTGGCGCCAGATGCTGCAACGGAGGAAAAGCGCTTCGCCGTCCTTGAACTCGTTCGTCGCGCGGTCGAAGGTCCGCGGGGTGGATGCGACGGTGAAATTCGCGACGGCAGCGCCGGACGCAGTGAATCGCAACTCCGGGTCGGCGGTGAGATTGCCGACCACAGTGATGACGGTGTCGCCTGCCATGACCGGACCTACTTCTTGCTGTTACGAGTGCGGCGGACGCGGATCTTCTCCGGCGTACGCGTGATCTTGGTGCGGAGGACGGACTCGTTCAGGTTCAGCTGACGGTCCAGCTCGTCGACCACAGCGGACTGGGCGGTGACCTTGATGACGGCGTAGATGCCCTCGGGGTTCTTTCTGATCTCGAACGCCAGCCGGCGCTTGCCCCAGATGTCGACGTTCTCGACGCTGCCGCCGCCCTGGCGGACGACGTTGAGGAACGTGTCGATCGACGGCGAAACGGTTCGCTCGTCGAGATTGGGATCGAGGATGAGCAACAACTCGTAGTGACGCGGCGTGGTGGATACGCTCACGTGCACCTCCTATGGACTCGTCGGCCGCGGTCTTTCCGCGGCAGGAGGATGTTGCGATGACTTCGCGGTACCGGCAGTTCGTCGGCAACACGGTCGGCAACATAAAACAGCCCGCCGACGTCGGCGGGCGCAGCACAACCGTTCTAGGTTACCAGCAGGGACGCGACCAGAGGAAATGCAGCGACGGACGCGTGCCGACGTAGACCTGGTCCGGTGCCGAGTGTGGAATCCTTCGATCTGGATTGGTGTTGGCAACGCAGGTGACCGTCGACATCGCCGCACCCAAGCTGGCCACCCGGACGCTGTGGGTAGCAGCTGGCGGGACCTTCATCTCGCTGATCGCCTTCACCACACCGGTGGCCTCGCTGGCCGACACCGCGAAGAGTCTGCACGCCGGGCCGGCCGCCCAAGCCTGGATCCTGAGTTCGATGAGCCTCGGGCTGGCCATGGCCCTGCTGACCTCCGGTGCCGTCGCCGACGACTTCGGCCGGCGCCGGGTCTTCGTCGTCGGTTCGGTGGTCCTCGCCCTGGCCGGCATCCCGTGCGCGATCGCGAACGGTCCGCTCGAACTCGTCGTCGGGCGGGTCTTCCAGGGCATCGGCGCGGCCGCGATCATCGCTTGCAGCCTGGCCCTGATCAGTCATCAATTCCCGCCCGGACCAGGGCGGGCCAAGGCATCGGGCATCTGGGGTGCCGCGCTCGGCGGCGGGATCGCAGTCGGCCCGCTGCTCGCCGCCGGACTCGGACTGCTGATCAGCTGGCGGGCGGCCTACGCCCTCACCAGCCTGATGGCCGCGGTACTGGCGGTGGCCGGTCTGCGGCTGCTCGTCGAATCGAGAGCGGATCACCGCAAGGCCATCGACTCGGCCGGCGTGGCCCTGCTGTCCAGTGGACTGGCTGCCGTCATCGCCGGACTGACGCTGGCCAAGTCGGGGCTGACCCACCCGGACGTGCTGACCCTGGTGATCGGCGGCGTGATCCTGCTGGCGGCGTTCGTGTTAGTCGAGCTCAGGTCCGCGGCGCCGATGTTGGATCCCGCCCTGTTCCGCAACCCCGCCTTCGTCGCGGTCAACGTGGCCGCCCTGGCCACCGGACTGGGCGTCATCGCGCAGATGTCGTTCTTCTCCACGGTGTTGCAGCGTGGCCTCGACGTGAGCGCGATGGCCGCGGCGGTGGCGCTGCTCGGCTGGTCCGCTGTCAGCGTCCTGACCGCCCTCGGCGCCAGGCACCTTCGCATGTCCGGCCGCCTGCAATTCGTCATCGGCCTGCTCGCGGTTGCCGCCGGACAAGCCTCGATGGGCTGGCTGCACCCGACCTCGTCGGTGCTCCAGGCGATGCCCGGGCTGATCATCTGCGGACTGGGCAGTGGCGTTATCAACGCGGCCCTCGGCCGGGAGTCGGTGGCCAGCGTGCCGCCCGCCCGCGCGGCAATGGGCAGCGGCGCCAACAACACCGCGCGGTACGTCGGCTCGGCCGTCGGCGTGACGATCGTCGCGATCATGGCCACCTCTGTGCACTCCGGCACACCCGCCCAATCGCTGGTCGCCGGCTGGAATTCCTCGGTCGTGTTCACCACCACCGCGACCCTGTTGGGCGCGATTGTCGTGTTCCTGTGCCGCAACCGGCGCGGCGTCAACGCCTGACAGGATCTCGGGATGACCGCGGGATATTCGGGTACGCCACTACCGCAGAAGCTCGGAATCAGGCCCGGTGAGGCGGTGCTCTTGCTCGGCGATCCGCTGGCCTTCGACCCGACCGTGCTGGCCGTTCCGGTTGACCGGACACCCAACGCCCCCTACCCCGTCGTGTTGCTTTTCTGCCCTGACGCCGCGGCGTTGGCGGAGCATTTCCAGACGGCGAAGGCTGCGCACACCACGGCCGGAGCGATCTGGGTGTGCTGGCCCAAGAAGAGCTCCGGCATCACCACCGACCTCACCGAGACCGACGTCCGCGAGTTCGGCCTGGCCAACGGGCGGGTCGACGTCAAGGTGGCGGCCATCGACGCCACCTGGTCAGGGCTGAAGTTCGTCATCCGCCTCGCCGACCGAGATCAGCCCCGCTGATCGGGTGCCGACAGGAACCAACTCCCCATCGGGGATGTCCTCGGGTCCATGCCGGTCGTTCCAGAGTTTGACTACCGAGGGCAGCACGAAGTGGTCCGGGGCGTTCTCGAACACGCCGCCAGACGGGTCGTCGTCGCCCGCCATCCGGATCAGGTCGTCGGCCGGTCGTTGGATCTCCCTGATGACCCGAACCACCAGCACGAGGAGCAGGATGTCGCGGAGCAGTGCAGCCGCGATGAACGGATAGATGGACAGACCCTTGTTGTCCACGCCGGCGAAAGAGAGCATCAGCAACATCCAGACGACCACCTCGGAGAACTGCCAGGCCAGCACCGGACGCCACCGCGGCAGGGCGAGGACGACGAGCGGAAGCAGCCAGAGGCTGTACTGCGGCGACCACACCTTGTTGGTCAGCAGAAACGCCGCCACGACGAGGAACATCAGCTGGGCGAGGCGGGGCCGGCGCTGCGAGGAAAGGGCAAACCAGGCGATCCCGAGGCACGAGAGACCGAACAGCACCAAAGACAGCGCATTGAGAAGTGTTGGCGAGTCGGCACCCGGGGCATTGTCGAAGACATGACTGCCGGACAGCGTGGTGTAGATCGCATACCACGAGTCGTATTCCGCTACCCGCTGCGAGTTGAGCTTGATGAACTCGTACCAGCCGGCCGGGTACAGGATCATCACCGGCACGTTGAGCACCAGCCAGACGACGGCCGCAGCGACGGTCGCCCGGACGAGTCCGTCGAACTTGCGGGATCGGATGGCCAGCAGCAGCAGGGGTCCGAGCAGCAGCACGGGATAGAGCTTGGTCGCGGCGCCGAGCCCGATCAGGGCGCCGGCCAGTACGGGCCGGCCCCTGGCCCAGGCGACCATGGCGCCGGCGGTCATGCCGATGGCCAGCAGGTCCCAGTTGGTGAAGGCGTGCACGACGAGCAGGGGCGACAGGCACATGATCGCTACGTCCCAGACCCGGCGTCTGGCAATCCGGGCGGTGGATGCCACCGCCCAGAGGTAGAGACATGCCCAGGATGATCGCTCCGATGGTGAAGTACGCCGCGACGTCGATGGGCACCGGAAGGCCGACGTTGCGGGCGAACTGGACGTAGCCCTTGGCCAGCTCGGAGACGCCCCACATGAAGTAGCCGGTGACGACCGGGTACTCCATGTAGTGAACGGCCCCGTCGCTGTCCGTCCACGACGTCTTGTACGGCAAAGACTGGGTGTCGAGCTTGTGGCTGCCGTAGAGCGGGACCACGTCGTTGTAGCAACCGGTGATCCAGGGCCGCTCGCCGCTCTGGTCCAGGGTGAACCCGCCGGCTCCGTTGGGCCCCTGCTGGATGCAAGCCGACTTGAAGAGCCAGCCGAAGATCAGGAAAAGGATGGCCATCAGCAGGCAGACCCGGAGCGGCGTCAGCCAGCCGGCGCGCCCGACGATCGCGTGCCGGCCCAACGGGCCACCGATCACCTCGGAGGCGCGCCGGACCGTCGGGTCCGTCCACGTCGGGATGACCCGCTCGCTCGGGGACAGCGACGCGGAGCGCGACAGGCCCGCTTCGTCGTCCGGGTCCTCGTCCAGCAACTCGACCCGAGCCGGCGCCGGGGTGATTTCGTCGGCGCCGAAGACCGGCTCCGATCGGATGTCCGCCGCGCCGAGCGGACCGGCTCGGTCCGCCGCCGCTTCGTCACCGGTCGGCTGCTGCCCACGATCGTCCACGGCCGCGATGCTACGGGGCGGCGGGTGAGCCCAGCGTGTCCTGCCGGTTCCGATGGTCGGGTTGGTGGCTGCCGGTCGAGCACTCGAGCGATCTTGACAAGATCGTCGGCGTGCTCGACGACGACTCGCTTCCCGACTACATCGACCGAATCGGCGTGCCCGGCCTGGTCGATATCCACGTTCACTTCATGCCGGAGAACGTGCTCCACAAAGTCTGGGCCTATTTCGATCGCGTCAGCCACTCGTCGCCGGGTCCGCAATGGCCGATCACCTACCGCGACAGCGAGGAGCAGCGCCTCGACACGCTGCGCCGGCTCGGCGTCGTCGGGCATACGGCGCTGGTCTATCCGCATCGGGCCGGGATGGCGGAATGGCTGAGCGACTGGGCTTTGGACTTCGGCGCCAGGGCGCCGGGCTGCGTGCCGTCGGCGACGTTCTATCCAGAACCGGGAGTCCTGGACTACGTCACGTCGGCGGTGCAGCGTGGCGCCCGGGTGTTCAAGTCGCACCTGCAGGTCGGCGCCTACGACCCGCGGGACGAGCTGCTGGATCCGGTCTGGGGCCTACTGGCGGAGGTGGGCGTGCCGGTGGTCTGCCACTGTGGCAGCGGCCCGTTCCCCGGCCCGTTCACGGGGCCCGGACCGATCGGCGACGTGTTGTCCAGGCATCCCGCGCTGACTCTCGTTGTCGCACACGCCGGATCGCCGGAGTACGCCGAGTTCCTCGATCTGGTCGAGAAGTATCCGAACGTGCACCTGGACACCACCATGGCGTTCACCGACTACCTGAACCGGCTGGCGCCGTTCCCGGCCGAGGAGATCCCGCGGCTCGGCGCCGTCGGCGATCGCGTGGTACTCGGTTCGGATTTCCCGAACATCCCCTACCAGTACGCCACCCAGATCCAGGCGCTGGCCGACCTGTGCCTCGGGAACGACTGGATGCGGGCGGTGCTGCACCACAACGGCGCCCGATTGCTGCGGCTCTGACCGTCTGCTGTGGTGAACCCGGGCAGTCAGCGGACGGTGCGACGCAGAACCCTTGCCTCCCAGGGCTGCAGCACCCCGATGGAGCCGTCAGCGACGTTGTTGATCAGTAGCTCTGCATCGGCCCACTCCGGGAGCGCACCCGGATCGGCGGTCTGGCCGGAAAGATTGGCGAGCACCAGCAGCTCCACGTCGTCGAGACGGCGCGTGAACGCGTAGATCTGCTGATCATCCGCGAGCAGCATCTGGAAATCGCCGTTCGCCACGGCCGGCTCCTTGTGCCGCAGCGTGATCAGTTTGCGGTAGTGAGCAAGTACCGATTCCGGATCGCGCCGTGCCGACTCCGCGTTGATATCAACATAATTGGGATTCACTTTTAGCCAGGGGCTTCCGGCGCTGAACCCGGCGTTGGGCGAGTCGTCCCACTGCATCGGCGTTCTCGCATTGTCCCGGCTCGGCCGACGCAGCGCCTCCAACGCCGCGGCCGGATCCTGCCCGGCCGCAACGGCTTCCGCGTAATGATTGAGCGATTCGATATCGCGGAAATCGTCGATCGAGGCGAATGGGTAATTGGTCATACCCAGTTCTTCGCCCTGGTACACGTACGGCGTGCCGCGGTGCAGGTGCAGCACCGTGCCGAGGGCTTTCGCCGACCGGACGCGATAGGCACCGTCGTCCCCGAACCGCGACACGGCACGCGGCTGGTCATGGTTGTTCCAGTACAGGCTGTTCCAGCCCACGTCGGCCAGTCCGGCCTGCCACCGGCCGAGGCTGGCCTTGAGGTCCGTCAGCTTGAGCGGCCGGTGTTCCCATTTCGAGGCGGCCTGGTCGAGTCCGACATGCTCGAACTGGAAGACCATGTCGACCTCGGCCCGATCCGGATCGGTATACAGCACGGCCTGCTCGACGGTCACGCCAGGCATCTCGCCCACCGTCAGGAACTGCCCGTCCCGGCCGGCGAACACCACCGCGCGCATCTCGTGCAGGAACTCGTGGATCCTCGGTCCGTTCAAGAAGTGTTCCGGCCCAACCTGTCCGCCACCCAGCACGATGCCGTCCGGCAGTGCGGTGTCCTTGGAGATCATGTTGATGACGTCCATCCGGAAGCCGTCGACGCCGCGGTCGAGCCACCAGCCCATCATGGCGTAGATGGCCGCGCGGACGTCCGGGTTCTCCCAGTTCAGGTCGGGCTGCTTGCGGGAGAACAGGTGCAGGTAGTACTGGCCGGTCGCCTCGTCCAACTGCCATGCCGGGCCCGAGAAGAACGATTCCCAGTTGGTCGGCTCGGCGCCGGGTTGGCCGGGCTCCATTCCTGCTCTCGGCGGCCGCCACCAGTACCAGTCCCGCTTGGGACTGTCTGCGCCGGAACGCGACTCGACGAACCAGGGGTGCTCGTCCGAGGTGTGGTTGACCACCAGGTCCATCACCAGCTTCATCCCGCGGGCATGCACCTTGTCCAGTAGTTCATCGAAGACCTCCAAGGAGCCGAAGAGTGGATCGATGTCCTGGTAATCGCTGATGTCGTAGCCGTTGTCGTCCTGCGGCGACGGATAGACCGGGGACAGCCACACCACGTCGACACCAAGGTCGGCAAGGTAGTCCACCTTGCCGGTGATGCCGGCCAGATCCCCGACGCCGTCGCCGTCCGAGTCGCAGAAGCTACGCGGGTAGATCTGGTAGACGACCGCACTCCGGAACCACGCGTCCGTTGGATCTGCTGTCATAGGAGATTCGGCCCCTTCGCGGCTGATGCCGCGGCTATTTGGCGGCCCGCCGCCGTTTCGGCGCTTGCTCGCCCTTGAAGCCCATCACGAACGACGCGACGAGGTGGTTCCAGGAGCAGGTCCGGCACACTTCGACCTGGTAGACGGAGAACTCGCCATAGCTGGACGCCATCTTCTCGAGTTCGGGAGGCTGCCGCGCGGAACCGGCCATGTGCTTGATTTCGTCGCCGTAGACCCAGTACACGTGGGTCAGCGCCTCTTTCCGGCAGACCGGACAGCTGACCTCCGTCGGGACCCCGTGAAACTTCGCCGCCCTGATGAGATACGGCGTCGCATCGCAGACTTCGGTGACCCCGGTGTGGCCGGACATCACTTCGGCGAGGAGCGCACGACGCTGGAGCGCGTAGTCCACCAATCCCCGCTGCGTCCGCATGTAACAAGCCTACGCGGGGCCGATGATGACCGGTCGCGGGTATCCACATCACCTATCACTGCAGCTCAGCATGGCTATGGCCGCTATGTTTCTTGTCCTGCGGACGGACCCGGAAGGGACGCAGGTCACATGCGGATGTGGTCGGAACCGAGCTCGCGTCAGATGTATCGTTGCGATGCTCAACTTGACATACGAATACCTTTGTCAACCTGCCGCTCACTCGGAGCAGCCAAGGGCCCAGCAGGAATCGAGGTGCGGCATGCCGGGAGACAAGGCACGCACAACACGCTCGGTTTTCCAGTTGGCCATCCTCGGATTGCTGGCCGATGCGCCCATGCACGGGTACGAGTTGCGCCACCAACTGAGTGTGGCGATCGGATCGCTGCGCGTGTTCTCCTACGGCTCGCTGTACCCGACCCTGCGCCGGCTGCAGGCCGACGCTTTCATCACCTCGGACCCGACGGAGATCGATCCGGACGCGATCCCGCTGACGTCGCGACGGTCGCGGGTGGTCTACCGACTGACCGCGGAAGGCAAGGAGAAATTGGCCGAAATGCTGGCCGATTCCGGCCCGCAGGCCTCATCCGACGAAGGCTTCGAAATCCATCTGGCCTTCTTTTCCCGCACGACTTCCGAAGCAAGACTGCGCATCCTGCAGAGCCGCCGCCGACGGCTGGAGAGTCGGCGTGACGGACTGAGCAACGCGCTGAGCAAGGCGGCCGGCCGGATCGACCTCTATACCGACCAGCTACGGCAACTCGGTCTGGAGTCGACCGATCGCGAGGTTCGTTGGATCAACGAGCTGATCGAGACCGAGGAATACCGGACGGACCCGGCACCCTGACCCTCGTTACCCCATCGCATCCCAGATCGTCATTTCCGTTCGCAACACATCCCAGAAGAGAAGGAGACCCACCATGGGTTCGCATCCCATCCGCGTTGCCGTCGTAGGCGTCGGCAACTGTGCCTCGTCACTCGTCCAAGGAGTCGAGTACTACCGGAATGCCGATCCCACGTCGCGCGTCCCCGGTCTCATGCACGTTCAGTTCGGCGACTACCACGTCTCCGACCTGCATTTCGTCGCCGCCTTCGACGTCGACGCCAAGAAGGTCGGGTTCGATCTGGCCGAGGCGATCTCGTCGTCGGAGAACAACACCATCAAGATCGCCGACGTGCCGCCGACCGGTGTCATCGTCCAGCGCGGCCACACCTTCGACGGCTTGGGCAAGTACTACCGCGAAGTGATCACCGAGTCAGACGCAGACCCGGTGGACGTGGTCGCCGCCCTGAAGGCCGCGCAGGTCGACGTGGTGGTGTGCTACTTGCCGGTCGGATCCGAGGATGCGGCGAAGTTCTACGCTCAGTGCGCCATCGACGCCGGGTGCGCCTTCGTGAACGCGCTCCCCGTGTTCATCGCCGGCACCAAGGAGTGGGCCGACAAGTTCACGGCCGCCGGGCTTCCCATCATCGGCGACGACATCAAGTCCCAGGTCGGCGCGACCATCACCCATCGCGTGCTGGCCAAGCTGTTCGAAGACCGCGGGGTGCTGCTGGAGCGCACCATGCAGCTCAATGTCGGCGGCAACATGGATTTCATGAACATGCTGGAACGAGACCGGCTGGAATCCAAGAAGATTTCCAAGACCCAGGCCGTGACCTCCCAGGTGGACCGGGATCTCGGCGCGCGCAACGTACACATCGGGCCGTCGGACTACGTGGCCTGGTTGGACGACCGCAAGTGGGCCTACGTCCGCCTCGAGGGCAAGGCGTTCGGCGACGTGCCGCTGGCCCTCGAGTACAAGCTCGAGGTCTGGGACTCGCCCAACTCGGCGGGCGTCATCATCGACGCCGTGCGCGCGGTCAAGATCGCCAAGGACCGCGGCATCGCCGGCCCGCTGACCTCCGCATCGTCCTACTTCATGAAGTCCCCGCCGGTCCAGTTCCCGGACGACCAGGCCAGGGACAACGTCGAGAAGTTCATCAAGGGCGAGCTTTCCGCCTGATCCAGATCGCGAGTGTGCGGTGGGCAGGCGAAATCAGCTGCTCACCGCACACTGGCGGTTCAGGTAACGGCCGACCGGCGGGACAGCAAGGCCTGCAGCACCACCACGATCAGCAGGAAGAAGCCGCTGACCACCTGTTGCACGTAGCTGTTGAGGTTGAATCCCTGGACGATGAGATTCTGGATCACGTAGAGCAGGGCGATGCCGGCCAGCGTCCCGACCATCGAGCCGACGCCGCCGGAGAGCAGGGTGCCCCCGATCACCACGGCGGCGATGGCCGACAGTTCGTACGCGTTACCGACTCTCGCCTCCTGCCCGCCGCCGGACAATGCGGTGGACAGCACTCCGGACACGCCAACGCAGAACCCGCTGATCACGTACACGAGAGTCTTCGTCCGCCGGACCGGCAGGCCCATCAGTCCCGCGGCCATGTCGTTGCCGCCGACCGCCTGAACGGTCTGGCCGAAGGCCGTCCGGTTCAGCACCCAGCCGCCGATCGCGAACACGATCAGCATGATCCACACCGGGTTGCCGATGCCGAGAAGGCTGCCGGTGCCGAGTGTCTCGAAGAACTGGTGTCCCGGTACGGATGGATGCTGATTGCCCTCGTCGGTGATGAAGAAGACCAGACCGCGCACGAAGGTCAGGCCGGCCAGAGTGACGATGAACGGGGGCAACCCGAGGCGGGCGATGATGAGCCCCTGGGTGACTCCGACCAGCATGCACGCGGCGATCGGCACCAGGATGGCGGCCGCCGAACCGTACTTCGACATGTCGGCGGAGAGGATGACGGCCAGCGCGTAGACGGACCCGACCGAGAGGTCGATCCCGCCGGAGATGATGACGAACGTCATCCCGGCGGAGATGATGGCCAGAAACGAAGCGGCGAGCGCGGTGTTGGTCAGATTGTCGACGGTGGCGAAGGTCGGCACCGTGATGGCGCCGATGATCATCACCAGCACCAGTACGGCGACCGCCCCGTTGCGGGAAATCAGCGAGGTCAACGCGCGGGCCCGGGCGGCTCGCGCGCTGGCGCCCCGCTCGTCGTCGGGAATCACGTGAACCGTCTCGGCCGCCTTGGCCGGCGGTGTAGTCCCGGCGGCCGAGTCGGGGCCGCGCAGCACGGGATCGGACGTACTAGGGCCGGTCACGAGCTGCTCCTGGAGGTTCTCTGCAGATAGACCGCACCGACGATGATGACTGCCTCCACCATCTGCGACACCGAATCGGGAATGTTGTGCGCGACCAGGGTGGTCTCCAGCAGTTGCAGCAGTACCACCCCGGCCACCGTCCCGAGAATGCGCACACGGCCGCCGGACAGCGGCGTGCCACCCACCACCACCGCCGTGATGGCCGACAGTTCCACCAGCAGACCGATGTAGGAAGGATCGCTGGCCCGCAAGCGCGCGGTGGCGATCTCGCCGGCGATCGCGGCGAGCACTCCGCTGATCGCATACACGGTGATCAGCGTGCGGCGTACCGGTATCCCGGCCAGCACACTGGCGCGCAGATTGCCGCCGATAGCGACAAGTCGGTAGCCGAAGGTGGTGCGTCGCACCACCACTGTGACGACGAGGACGAACAGCGCAGCCACCCACATCACGTAGGGAATGCCGAACAACTCGCCCTGACGCACCACCTTCAGGAACGGCACGAAAAGTTCGACGAGGGCACCGCCGGTAATGACGAGGGCGATGCCGCGACCCGCCACCAGAATGCTGAGGGTGGCCACGATGGGCTGCACCTTCGCCACGGCGACCACTACACCGTTGAACAGGCCGACGGCCAGACCGGCCAGGATGCCCAGGGTGATGGCGATGAAGATGGAACTGCCGAACCCGTTGCTCGAAGCCGGCGAGACGAACTTCGCCAGCACTGCGCTGGAGATGGCCATGGTGGCGCCGACCGAGAGGTCGATGCCGCCGGTGCCGATGACGAGAGCCATCCCGAGCGAGACCAACAGGATGGGGGGAAGCTGGGCGAACAGCAGCGTGACCGTGTCCCAGCTGTTGAAGTGCGCGGTGAACACCACGTTGTAGAGGATCAGCACGGCCAGGGCCAGGTAGACCCCTCGTTGCCTGGCCCACTGACCCCAGCCGGCCCGGGGCCGAAAGCCGCGCGGCTCGGTGGTTTTCGGCGTCAACGTCGCGGTCATGTCGCCACCACGTCAACCTCTTCGGCCGCAGCTCCGGCGATCATGTTCATGATGGAATCCTCGGTGATGTCGTCCCCGAACAAGGTGCCGAGGCAGGCCCCGTCACGCAGCACCAGCACGGAGTCGGAACCTTCGACGACCTCCTCCAGTTCGGATGAGATGAGCACGACTCCAAGGCCTTTCTCGGCGAGCTCGGCGATCAGCGACTGCACCTCCGCCTTGGCCCCCACGTCGATCCCTCTGGTCGGCTCGTCGAGCAGAAGCACCTTCGGGTTCAGGCAGAGCAGGCGGGCCAGCAGCACCTTCTGCTGATTGCCACCGGACAGTTCCGAGACCCGCTGGTCGGCATTGGATGCCTTGATGCGCAACCGCTTCATGAAGACGTCCACGATCTCGGATTGCTTCCGCCGCGAGACGAAGCCGCCCGAGGACAGCTGGGGAAGGGCGGCCAGCGCGATGTTGTCCCTGATCGACAGATCCGGGATGATGCCTTCGCTCTTCCGGTCCTCCGGCAGCATGGCGATGCCGGCGCGGATCCGGGAGGCCGGGCCCGACCGGCCCATCGATCGGCCGGCGACCTCGACGGAACCCGAATCCAGCGGGAGCGCGCCGAAGATCGCCTTCACGGTCTCGCTGCGACCGGATCCGAGAAGGCCGGCCAACCCGACGATTTCGCCGGGATGCACGACGACGGAGATGTCCTCGAGGACGAACTTTCGATTCATGTGAGCGGCCGAGAGCACCGCGGGCCCGTCACTGATACCGCGATGGCCGCCCAGTTGGGTACGGCCACCGCCGACCAGGTCGCCGGCCTCCCGGCCCAGCATGCGCGAGATCAACTGGCGTCGGCTGGTTTCGCCGGTCGGCCCGGTCCAGACGAGGGCGCCGTCCCGCAACACGGTGATCTTGTCGCAGGCCCGGAACACCTCGTCCAGCTTGTGCGATACGTACACGACGGCGACGCCCTGCTGCTTCAACAGGCCGACCACGTCCAGCAGCCGGTCCACCTCACGCGGTTCGAGCGAGGACGTCGGCTCATCCATGATCACCACCGACGCTTCAGTCGAGACGGCTCTGGCGACGGCCACCATCTGCTGGATTCCGAGGCCCAATTCGCCGAGCGGGCGTTTGACGTCGGCCGCGATCCCGTAGCGGTCGAGCAGCTCGGTCGCCTCGCGGTTCATCCGGCGCAGATCCAGCCCGCCCCATCGGGTGTGCTGCTCGCGGCCGAGGAAGACATTGCGGGCGATCGAGAGCTGCGGCGCGAGATGCACTTCCTGGTAGATGGTCTGGATGCCGCTGCGCTGCGCGTCGCGAGGAGACGGAAAGTGCGCCACCGCGCCGTTGTGCCTGACCTCGCCGGCGTCCAGTTGGTACACGCCCGTCACCAGCTTGATCAGAGTGGACTTCCCGGCGCCGTTCTCGCCCACCAACCCGTGCACCTCGCCGGGGAACAGATCGAGATCAACCCCGCGGAGCGCGACGGCCCCCCCGAAGGCCTTGGTGAGCCCGCGCACCGACAGGGTCGGTTCCTGTGTCTGTACTGCTGTCACCGTCGGTCCGGCCTTTCGGGTGTTCGTCGAGCTGGGAAAGCCACTTCACCATGATGACCCGTTGCCCGGCGCCCCAGAGGGAGGCCGGGCAACGGGAAAGGAGATCAGTACGCGGTGCCGTTGTCGAGCGCGGCCTGCGCGTTGCTCTTGTCGTACTGGTTGTCCGTGGTGATGGTGACGGCCGGGGCGCCGGCGCCGTTGACGTAGGCCTCCAATGCGTCGAAGGCGGACGGGCCGTACGCCGGGTTGGACTCGATGACGGCGTCGAAGTTGCCGTCGACGATGGCCTGCACTGCGCCCTTGGTGCCGTCGATCGAGACGATGTGCACCTTGTCGATACCGGACATGTTCTTGTCGTCCAGCGCAGCCAGCGCGCCGAGACCCATCTCATCGTTCTCGGCATAGATCGCGGTGACGTCCGGGTGGGCCTGCAACAGGGTCTCGGTGACCGACTTGCCCTTCTCCCTGGTGAAGTCCGCGGTCTGCTCGAAGATCACATCGATGCCGGTCGCGTTCTTGGCCTTCAGTTCATCCTTGAAGCCGGCCGTGCGGTCATCGGTGACATTGACGCCCGAGGCACCAAGCAGAATGGCCAACTTGGCTTTGCCGTTGGTCGCCTTGATCATCGCGTCAGCGGCCCGCTTGCCCTGCTGGACGAAGTCGGAACCGAGCTGCGGACCGACCTCCTGGCAGCCCTTGACGCCGGTGATGTTGCGATCCACCGGGATCATCGCCACGTGCTTGGACTTGGCGTAGGAGATCGCATCGCCGAGACCGGTGGAGTTGATCGGGGAGAAGATGATCGCCTTTGCGCCCTTGTCGATCATGCCCTTGATGTCGGTGTTCTCCTGCTGGGCATCCGACTGCGCATTGGTGGTGAGCAACTTGACGCCGCGTTTCTTCGCTTCGTCGACCTGGGACTTGGTGGACGCGATCCGGAAGGGGTTGGCCTCCTTCTCCGACTGGGCCCAGCCGATGGTGTCGGTCTTGAAATCGATCTTGCCGATACCGAGATCCGAACCCTTGCAGACAGGGCCGTACTGAGCCTCCACTCCCTTGGGGACGGTGCCGGTCAGCAGCGTGGTTCCGCCGGCCGCCGCGATGGCCGCGGGCACCGTGCCCGACGCGCCGCCAGCGGCCGGAGCCGACGACGGGGCACTGGCCGGCGCACTCGCCGCGGCACTGGCTGGCGCACTCGCCGGGGCACTGGCAGCAGCGGACCCGGCCGCCGAGCTGGCGGGAGCAGCGGCGGCACTGCTGGCTGCGCTGGGCGCCGCCGCCGCCGCGCTGGTCGACGACGAACCGGATGACGGCGACGCGGTCGACCCGGTACTGCAGCCGGCCAGGAGCAGGATCGCTCCGGCCGAAGCGATCAGGGCGGTACGGCGGTGAGTCTTCATTCTGCGTTTGTCCTTCTGTTGGGATCGGCCTGGTGGGCTCGACCGACTCGGATGAGACTTGTTGCCGAACGACGACAACGGAGCGCCGTTGTCGGACATCGATGCTCTGCCAACGCTGGTGCTGCCGGCCTCCGCTGCTGGCTGACAGGGCGGCTGGATGACACCTCTCGCGATCCACTCCCGATGTGGGCGCGGTCACTGTCTGGCGCAATGTTAACGCTCACACGGACTCTGTCAAGCGATTCAGGCATCGATTTGGAATCAATTCGTACCGGATACGGCGGAGGTCACGGAACGGGTATCCAAAAGTGCGGCAGAATTCGGTCCCATCGCCAAGTCCGTTGCAGCGCAAGGGCCGTCGCGATGTCATGAGCCCGCTATTCTGGCGTCCACAATGTGCGCCAGCGGCGGTGTCGATTCCGGTCTGGCGATGGTCGATGGCGCCGGGCGATTATCGGGGCCTTGGACGACTCCATCCACCCGCTCGGCTGATCACTTCGGATGGAAAGGACGCGCTTCTGTGCAGCGCGACGGCGTGATCGATAGTGGATGTGCCTGACCAATCACCGCCGGCCGCAGATCGGCCCGCACGGCAGTCGGAGGAGAAACCGCTCGGCGCCCGAGGAAGCATCGCGATCACCCGTTCCACCGTCATTGGTGCATTCCCGTCGGTGCCGGCCCGGCCTGAGCACCGCTGGCAATGTAAACATTCCCGCAAACACCGGTCAAGCGCCTTGATCAAGCTGTTACCTCGCCCTGCAACACCGGGCGGTGATCTGGACACGCGGGACGCCATTGCTCGTCATAACCCTTTGGCCAGCCGGTAATACGCCTGATTCCAGCGCAGTTCGTTGGCGAACCCGCGGGTGGTGGTGCTGTCGTCGATGACGAGTAGCTCCACCCCGGCCATCGCGGCAAAGTCGGTCAGCTCGGCTGTGCCAACCGCCGTGGACAGCACCGTGTGGTGTGGTCCACCGGCCTGCAACCAGGACTCTGCCGACGTCGACAGATCGGGCTTTGGTTCCCAGATCGCCCTGGCCACCGGCAGTCGTGGGAGGGGGGCGTCCGGTTCGACCACGGTGATCTCGTTGGCGACCAGGCGAAACCGGTCGCCCATGTCGGCGATCCCGAGCACCACCCCGGGGGCCGGAGCAGCGGTGAAGACGAGCCGCACCGGGTCTTCTCGCGCACCGATGCCCAGCGGGTGGATCTCGCACGTCGGCCGGTCAGCGGCAATCGAGGGACAGACCTCGAGCATGTGCGCGCCGAGGATCTTCGCGCCGCCGGCACCGAGGTGGTACGTGTAGTCCTCCATGAAGGACGTGCCCCCGGGCAGCCCCCGGGCCATCGCCTTGATGCCGTGGAGCATGACCGAGGTTTTCCAGTCGCCCTCCCCGCCGAATCCGTAGCCGTCGGCCATCAGCCGTTGACACGCGATACCGGGGAGCTGGCGTAGGCCGCCGAGGTCCTCGAAGTTGGTGGTGAAGGCCGAGAAGCCGCCGGTCGTCAGGAACTCGCGCAGGCCGGCTTCGATTCGCGCCGCGTATCGAAGCGATTCGTGCCGTTCGCCGCCCACCCGCAGTTCAGGCGCGATGACGTAGCTGTCCTGGTACGCCTCGATGAGAACGTCGACGCTTTCGGTAGCGACAGCATCCACAACGGCGACGAGATCGTTGACACCATAGGTGTTCACCGACACGCCGAAGCGCAACTGGGCCTCGACCTTGTCGCCCTCGGTCACCGCGACATCGCGCATGTTGTCGCCGAACCGGGCCAGTTTGAGCGTCCGCACCGCTTGCCAACCTCGGGCTGCCCGCTGCCACGCACCGATCCGCGACGTCACCGAAGGATCACTGGCATGCCCCGCCACCGTTTTCCTGGCCACGCCAAGACGGGTCTGGATGTAACCGAACTCCCGGTCGCCGTGAGCGGCCTGGTTCAGATTCATGAAGTCCATGTCGATCTCGGCCCACGGCAGATCGACGGCCGCCTGGGTGTGGAAGTGCAGCAACGGCTTGCGCAGCGCGTCGAGCCCGGCGATCCACATCTTGGCCGGCGAGAAGGTATGCATCCAGGCGACAACACCGATGCAGTCATCGGATGTGTTGGCCGCCAGCATCATCCGGCGGATCGCGTCGGCGTCCGTGAGTACCGGTTTCCAGACGATCCGAACGGGCAGATCATCGCTGTCGTCGAGGGTCTCGGCGATCTGCACGGACTGTCCGGCAACCTGGTCGAGGGTCTCCGGGCCGTACAGACCCTGGCTGCCGGTGAGGAACCAGCACTCGAGCTGCTTGTCTTTGCCTGCCATCGGGTATGCCTCTTTCTGCTGTCCGGACTGTGATGATGGTGCGGCCGAGTGTTCGCCCCAGCCGGGAATCCGCGGGCGACCAGCGTCAGCTCTGCCCGTAGACGTTCTGATAGCGGTGGAACAGCGAGTCGATGTCGGCTTGCGAAATCGGGACGGGCGTACCGAGTTGGGATGCGAGGAAGACGGTGCGGGCCACCTCCTCGCACAGCACGGCGGCCTTCACGGCGGCTCTGGCATCGGCTCCGATGGTGAACGGGCCGTGGCTCTTCATCAGAACCGCCGGAGATCTGCTGTCCCGCAACGTCTGCACGATGCCGCGGCCGATCGAGTCGTCTCCGATCAGCGCGAACGGGCCGATCGGAATCTCGCCGCCGAACTCGTCGGCCATCATGGTCAGCACGCAGGGCACCGGGCGGCCGAGGCTCGCCCACGCGGTGGCGTAGGTCGAATGCGTATGCGCAACCCCGCCGACCTCCGGCAGGTGCCGGTAGACATAGGCGTGGGCAGCCGTATCCGAGGATGCTGCCCGGTCGCCCTCCACCACCACGGCATCGAAATCCGTGACCACCATCGATTCCGGGGTCAGCTCGTCGTAGGCCACCCCGGACGGCTTGATGACGAGCAACTCATGACCGGGCACCCTGGCGGATACGTTGCCGGCCGTCCAGACGACCAGCTCGTTGCGGACCAGCTCCCCGTGCAGCCCGACGAGTTGACGACGCAGCGAATCGACGGTGCTGCTGATGTCCGCCGAGATGGTCACGACGCACCCAGCCGCTGGTGATAGGCGGCGCGCTGCCTGGCCTTCAGGCGGTGCATGACGTCGTTCCCGCCACGGCCGAAATAGTCGTGCAGCACCGTGTACTCGTCGTAGAGGGCCTGGTATTCCGGAACGTGGGATGGGATGGGTTGATACACACCGCGTTGCACCTTGCCCATCACCGCGGCTGCCGCCGGCACATCCGGATACGCGCCGGCCGCCACCGCGGCGTGGATCGCGGAGCCGAGAGCCGGCCCCTGATCGGAGGCGATGACCGAGAGCGGCAGATCCGTGACGTCGGCGTAGATCTGCATGAGCATCCGGTTCTTCGTGAGCCCGCCGGAGATCACCAACTCGGTGACCGGGACGCCGGAGACGTTGAAGGCGTCGATGATCTTCTTGGTGCCGAAGGCGGTGGCCTCGATCAGCGCCCGGTAGATGTCCTCGGGCCGCGTGGAGAGCGTCTGTCCGAGAACGACTCCGGACAGCTCGTGGTCGACGAGTACGGAGCGGTTCCCGCTGTGCCAGTCCAGCGCTATCAGCCCGTGCTGACCGATCAGTTGCGGCGACGCGAGATCGGTGAGCAGCTCGTGCACACTGCAGCCGGCCGCCTGCGCCCGGTCCAGGTAATCCTGGGGCACACCGGACTGGACGAACCACCCGAAGATGTCACCGACCCCACTCTGCCCGGCCTCGTAGCCGTAGCGTCCTTCGGTGATTCCGCCGTCGACCACCCCACACATGCCGGGCACCTCGGCCAGCCTCGCGCCATTCATCACATGGCAGGTGGACGTGCCCATGATGGCCACCATCTGCCCCGGGGCGATGGCATTCCCGGCGGCCGCAGTCACATGGGCGTCGACGTTGCCGACGGCGACGGCGATGCCCTCTGGCAGGCCGGTCCAGCCGGCTGCGGCGGCGGAGAGCGTTCCGGCCACGTCGCCGAGCCGGCCCAGCCTTGCCTCCAGCTTGTCGCCGACGAAATCGCTGAACTCCGGATTCAGCGCGGCCAGGAAGTCCGGGGACGGATACGAACCGTCCTGCAGGATGCCCTTGTAGCCTGCACTGCAGGCATTGCGCACGTAGCTGCCGGTCAGCTGCCAGACGATCCAGTCCGCCGCCTCCACCAGATGATCGGTGGCCGCGTAGATCTCCGGATCTTCCTCGAGGATCTGCAGTCCTTTGGCGAACTCCCACTCCGAGGAGATCAGGCCGCCGTATCTGGGCAGCCACCGCTCGCCGCGGTCCCGTGCCACCTGGTTGATACGGTCGGCTTGAGGCTGTGCAGCGTGGTGCTTCCACAGCTTGACGTAGGCGTGCGGGCGATCGGCGAACCGCGGAATCTGGCACAGTGGTGTGCCGTCCAAGGTAACCGGCAGGACGGTGCAGGCGGTGAAATCGGTTCCAACGCCGATGATGTCGGCCGCATCGACGCCGGCCGCCCGAACGGCCGCCGGAACGGCCTCGCGCAGCACGTCGATGTAGTCGGCCGGCACCTGCAGGGCCCAATCGGGCGGCAGCGGTTGTTTCGACCCTGGCAACGCGGTATCGACGACGGCGTGCCGGTAGGTGTGCACTCCGCTGCCCAACTCTGCCCCGTCGGCCACCCGAACGACCACCGCCCGGCCGGAGAGCGTCCCGTAGTCGATGCCGACGACGCAGGCGCGCTGCGGATCCACCGCCATTGGTGACCTCTTTCGATATGGCTTACCGATGTGTACTGGTCGAGCTGCGTGGGGAACATGGGCGACGATCGATCGATCCGACCGTGTTGGAGGTCATTGTTAGCGTTCACACTGCGATCCGTCAACCCCGTCATGATCGGGAGGCCCGGGTGGTCGGGAGCACCGGCCGGCGCGCGTCGTAGGCCGGTCTACCGGCCGGGTGCTCGCGAGTGAGTCCCGGTCGGCGCGGTACTGTCCCGGACGATCAACTGTGGGAGGATCGGCGCTACCCGGCCGACCTTCCGACCGCCGAGGGCATCCATCAAGGTGGTCATGCACATTTGTCCCAGCGCATTGAAATCCTGCCGCACGGTGGTCAGCGGCGGCCGGAAGAATGCCGAACCCTCGATGTCGTCGAACCCGACGATCGAGACGTCCTGCGGGACGGACAGTCCCGCCTCGCCCAGTGCTTGCATCAGGCCAAGTGCCATCTGGTCGTTCGCGGCGAAAACCGCGTGCGGCGCTCCGCGCTTGATCATCTGGCGACCCAGGTCGTAGCCCGAATCGGGCGACCAGTCGCCGACCAGCGGTTCGCGTACCGGTAGGCCGGCCGCCTTCATCTGCAGTCGCCAGCCACGGATCCGGGCCCGGCCGTCGTAGAACTCGATAGGGCCGGCGAGGTGTGCGATGTCGCGGTGACCCAGCTCGATGAGGTGCCTGACGGCCATCCGTGCACCGCCCTGCTGATCTACCGAGACCGATTGATAGCCAGGTGATCTCGGCACGTCCGACGGCGACAAGTACGACGGGGACGGCTGCTCCGAACACCTCGGCGGCTTTGGCCACGCTGACCTGTGGCGCGATCACCACCACCCCCTCGACGGCCTGCGACATGAAATGTTCCAAGGTCGGCGTCATGTGGGCGGCATCCGCGATCGACAGGCTCGCCACGCTGACGAAGTAGCCGGCCTGTCGGGCGGCGGCCTCGACCGACAGCAGCGTGCTCGTCGGCCCGAACAGGGCGGTATTGAGTGTGACGACGCCGATGGTCTCCGAACGTCGCGTCACCAGCGCCCTGGCGGCGGTGTTCCGGCGATAGCCGAGCTCGGCGATCGCCAGCAGTACCCGTTCCTTGGTTTCCGGCCGAACATTCGGATGAGCGTTGAGCACGCGCGAGACGGTCTGGTGGGAGACTCCGGCCAACCGGGCGACGTCCTGCATCCCGGGCAAACGCGCCGGACCGTCGACAGCGGTCATCGCTTCGGACCGAGATCGGTTGCAGGGCGCGGATAACGCATGTCTGACCCTCCTGGGCCGTAGCCTCGCACGTCGTCGCTCGACAACGTGCCCTGCACGGCTGCTGGGCCCAACCGTACCGGGATCCGGCTGTGCTGGTTCCGGCCGTCTACCAGTCGATCTGTACGTGATCGGCCAGGCCCACAACGCCCGAGCCGGCGGCCGTGCCCTTGTACCCCCGGGCGCCGCCGTCAAGATCGATGAGCGCCCGTCTCACGGCGTCGTCGACCACCGGGGAGGGCTCCTGGAGCAGACAGAACCGGCTGAACTCGACACACGGCTCGGCGACCCGGAACTCCGTCAGGGTGATGGTTCCGTCCGCGGTGACCAGGGTGATCTCGGATGGCACCTGCCGTCCGGCCAACCCGTCGGGGGCGTCGACGAGGATGCTCTCACCGGCAATGCCCTCGGTCAGGTGGTCGCCGTAGCGGGCCCGGAGCCTGACGTAGTCACCAGTGCCCATCACGCTCACCCCGCCCTGCCCTCTCGGGTCTCTCGAACTCGGATGGTCGACGTGATGGACGTCGATCACCGAGCCGAGGCGCTCCGCCAGGCCCGACGACACCCGAGCGGACTCACCTCGAGGCGGTGAACGGACTCGATCGCCGACGGCTCGTACCGACGGTAGGGTGCCCGGCCGACCTTGAGCGGCTCGGTCTGCACCTGCAAGCGGACGATGTCGTATCTCACGCCTGGTCCGTCACGCGTGCACCTGGGCCATTGGGGTCGGGTCGATGTGGAAACGCTGATGTGCGGTGCTGGGCAGGATGTTTCGGACCTCGGCCACGCGCTCAGAACTGGCATCGACCAGGCCGTAACCCATGTCGGCGCTTCCCAGGTCCAGCAGCGGCAGACCGAACGGGTCGAACGCCGCCGACCGGCCGATGCCCGCCCGGCCCGACTGGTCGGCAGCCACCATGTAGCAGGTGTTCTCGATCGCCCTGGCCCGCAGCAGGGTCAGCCAGTGCTCCTCCTTCAGCGGTCCCTTGACCCACGCCGAGGCCAGCGCGAGCACCTGCGCGCCCTCGGACTGCAGCACCCGGAACAGCTCCGGGAATCGCAGGTCGTAACAGGTGGCGAAACCGACTGCCACGCCGTCGATCTCGATCACCGGGGGAGGCTGCGACCCCGCAGCGACCGAATCGGATTCAACGAAGGAGAAGGCGTCGTACAGATGGATCTTCCGGTACGCCGCCACGACGTCGCCGCCGCGCACGACGACCAGCGTGTTGTGGACGCGGTCCGAATCCGGATCCGGGACGAACGTGCCGGCCGCGATCGCAATCCCATGCTTCTGGGAGGCGGCGGCGAGCGCGGAAACGAACGGTCCGTCCAGCGGTTGCGCGGCGCGACCCGGAGCGGCGGGATCGGTCAGGAACGAGACGATGGAGCCCTCAGGGGCGAGCAACAGAGCCGCCCCGTCCCCTGCAGCGCGGGCTGCGGCGGCCACCACTACCGCCGCGTTCGCCGCGGTGTCGGTCCCCGGACTGAACTGCGAAACGGCGATGCGCATCGGAACGGCTCCTGCTTGCTCGGTGCGGAAGTCCTCTCGGGCTGCCGCGGGGATCAACGTTGCTCAGATGGGACCAGTGGTGCTGAACGGAACAACTTCATCCCCGCCGGCGAACTTGATCCCCGCCGGAAGGGGCGGGCTCAGGGGACGATGGACACCATCTTGCCCGGCACGACGACGACCTTGCGGGGGGCGGCGCCGGCCAGCAGGTCGAGGATCCTCGCATCGGCCAACGCCAGTGATTCGACCTCGGCGACGGTGCTTTCTGCCGGGACCGAGATGCGGGAGCGGACCTTGCCCTTGACCTGGATGGGGTACTCGATCTCCTCCGCAACCAGCAGCGCCGGATCTGCCACCGGGAATGGCCCGTGCGCCAGCGACTCCGAGTGGCCCAGCCGGCTCCACAGTTCCTCGCTGATGTGCGGGGCGAGCGGCGCGGTCATCAGCACCAGCGCTTCCGCTACCACCCGTGGAGTCGGCGCCGCCGATTTCGTCAGGTGGTTGGTCAGCACGATCAACTTGGCGATGGCCGTGTTGTACGCCATCGCTGCGTAGTCGGCCGTCACGCCGTCGATGGTCCGGTGCAACAGCTTGAGCGTCTCCTGATCGGGCGCATCGTCGACAACGGTTGTTTCCCCGGTCTCTTCCGACACAACGGCCCGCCACATCCGCTGCAGGTACCGCTGCGACCCGATGACGTCACGGGTCTGCCATGGACGGGAGATGTCCAGCGGGCCCATGGCCATCTCGTACATGCGGAAGGTGTCGGCGCCGTACCGGTCGCACATCTCGTCCGGCGTCACCACGTTCAGCAGCCGCTTGCCCATCTTTCCGTACTCCCGGTTGACCGGAGCACCCTGGTAGGTGAACGCCGTGCCATCGGTGGAAACCACGACATCCTCGGCCGGGACGTAGGTTCCGCGTGCATCGGTGTAGGCGTACGCCTGCACGTAGCCCTGGTTGTACAGCTTGCGGAACGGCTCCTCGCTGGACACGTGACCCAGATCGAACAGCACCTTGTGCCAGAAGCGCGAGTACAACAGGTGCAGCACAGCGTGTTCCACGCCGCCGACGTAGAGGTCAACTCCACCGGTATCGTTCGGTCGCGCTGGATCCTTTCCCATCCAGTACTTCTCGACCTCCGGATCGACGAACGCCTTGGTGTTGGTCGGATCCAGATAACGCAGCTCGTACCAGCACGACCCGGCCCACTGCGGCATCACGTTCAGTTCGCGTCGATACGTCTTGACGCCGTGGCCCAGATCCAATTCGACGGTTGCCCATTCCGTCGCCCGGCCCAGCGGCGGGACAGGGGTGGAGTCCGCGTCTTCCGGATCGAACGACTGGGGGGCGTAGTCGTCGATCTCCGGCAGCTCCAGCGGCAGCATGTCCTCCGGCAGCGCGATGGGCAGATTGTCCTCGTCGTAGACGATGGGGAACGGCTCACCCCAGTAGCGCTGGCGGCTGAAAAGCCAGTCCCGCAACCGGTATTGCACCTCTGATCGCCCAGAACCCCTACGAGCCAACCAGTCGATCATGGCGTCCTTGGCGGCGGCCACATCCAGCCCGTCCAGCGAGATCTCGCCGTTGGAGCTGTTGATCGCCGGCCCGGCACCGGTGAACGGCCTCGTCGTCGGGGAAATCGAGCGGCGGTTGCACGGTACGGATGATCGGCAGGCCGAATGCCTTGGCGAACTCGAAATCCCTGATGTCCTGGCCCGGAACGGCCATGATGGCGCCGGTGCCGTAGCCCATCAGCACATAGTCCGCGATGAAAATCGGCAGATGGGCACCATTTGCCGGGTTCACCGCGTACGCACCGGTGAACACACCGGTCTTTTTCTTGGCTTCCTGGCGGTCGAGGTCGGACTTGCGCGCGACGGCGTCCTGATAAGCCGTGATCGCCGTCCAGGGACTGGCGGCGCCGCCGGTCCAGGCACGCGGCGTACCGGCCGGCCAGCTGTCCGGTGCCAGTGACGTGAGCAGAGGATTCTCCGGCGCCAGCACCATGTACGTCGCACCGAACAGGGTGTCCGGGCGGGTGGTGTAGACCTCGATCCGGTCGGCCACCTGGTCGCCATCAGCGGGCGGCCCACCGCCACCGACCACCTCGAAGCTCACCCTCGCCCCGACGGAACGGCCGATCCAGTTGCGCTGCATGGCCTTCACCGATTCCGGCCAGTCCAGGCGGTCCAGGTCGGCGATCAGCCGGTCACCGTAGGCGGTGATTCGCATCATCCATTGGCGCAGGCTGCGGCGGAACACCGGGAAGTTACCTATCTCCGAGGTCCCGTTTGCCGTCACTTCCTCGTTCGACAGCACGGTGCCCAGACCCGGACACCAGTTGACGGGCGCCTCGGAGATGTAGGCGAGCCGGTAGTCGGCCAGGATGGTCTGCTGCGCCGTCGAGGTCAGCTCGGACCACGTTCCGCCGCCCGGTACCGGACGTGCACCGGAGACGAACTCCCCTACCAGGTCATCGATCGGACGGGCCCGCTGCTGGTCGGCGTCGTAGTAGGCATTGAACAGCTGCAGGAAGATCCATTGCGTCCAGCGGTAGAACTCCACGTCGGTGGTGGCCACGCTACGACGCTGATCGTGGCCGAAGCCCAGCCTGCGCAACTGCGCGCGGTACCGCGCGACGTTGGTCTCGGTGGTCGAGCGCGGGTGGGTGCCGGTCCGCACGGCGTACTGCTCGGCCGGCAGCCCGAACGCGTCGTACCCCAGGGTGTGCAGCACATTCCGGCCGCGCATGCGCTCGAACCGGCCCAGCACGTCGGTACCGATATAGCCGAGCGGGTGACCGACGTGCAGGCCGGCGCCGGACGGGTAAGGGAACATGTCGAGCACGTACAGCTTGTCGGCCGGAATATCCGCGGGCTCGGCGGCGGCCAACGGCCCGCTCGGATTGGGGGCGTTGAAGGTGCCCTCCGCATCCCAGCGGTTCTGCCAGCGCTGCTCGATCTCCGCGGCCAGCCCGGCGTTGTAGCGGTACCGCGGCCCGGCGTCGTCCGACACGGCAGCGTCCGATACCGCAGCGTCCGATACCGCAGCGCTCGATACCGCAGTGCTCGATACCCCAGGGCTCGCACCGATCTGCTCGCTCATCGCGTCCATTTCTCTCGCCTCGTCTTCAAAACCGGGTCAGGGCACAAAAAATCCCTCCTGGCCCGCCTGATGATCGGGACACAGAGGGATCGCCGCGCTGCCGGCCGTTGCCCAGGATTGACCTGAGTCGGATCGATCAGCGCGGCCCGGAAAGAAGCAACGTCACCGCCATGAACAGCGATGTTACTCCGCCGCCTGACTGGGCGAGGCCGAGGGGAGGACCGTCACCTACCATCGGGTGGTGTCCAATGCTCCCGCCGCCTTCACCGTCACGGTCGCCGTCCTGCTGCTGATCGTCGCCGGCCTGTCCCTGGTCACCGCGCGCCGCGGCTGGAACGGAACACTGCGCCGCGAAGGCCGGCTCGGCATTCATGCGCCGGCCGCGGCCGGCAGCGACAAGGCTTTCGCCGTGGCCAACAAGGTGGCGGCGCCGGTGGTCGCCGGAGCCGCTGTTGTCGCGATGGTCTTCGCCGTGCTGGTCCTCGTCCTGCCGGTCCCGACGGCTGCCACGGTGGTCATCGCCGTGCTGGGCCTGCTTGCCGTTCCGGTTCTGTTGATCGCGGCCGGTGTGCTCGGGGAACGGGCTGCGCGCACCATGCCGGTCCCGGCCCGACGCCCGAAGCCGAACGCGACCTGCGACGGATGCGCCTGTGGCGGAGCCGGCTGCGCCGGCTTGACCAGGACCGCGGTGCCGGTAGACGCCGGCGACGACAGGGTCTAGTTGCGCTCCAGATCCGCCGGCCGGTACGCCTCCCAGGCCAGCGGGAACCCCTGCCGCTTCAGCGACCGGAAATAGAGGTCGACCATCGGGCCGGCCAGGATGTCACTGTCCAGGCCGGGGACCACGAACCAGGCGCCCTCGGCGATCTCGGCTGCCAGTTGCCCGTCACCCCAGCCCGCATGACCGGCGAAGATGCGGACCCCGGTGAGGGTCGCCGCCGCGGTAGCGGGTTCGCTGTCCAGATCCACCAGGACCACCCGGCCGGCCACCCGGACAAGTCCGAATCCCTCGCCCGGAAAGTAGCCGCCGCGGCTGACGCCCAGACACATGGCACCCGACGGCTGAACGGGCCCTCCCGCATAGATGGCCTGCGGTTTCGCGGTGTGCGGCACCCAGCCGGGCAGCACCGAATGCACCGCGGTCTCGGTACGGCGATTGAGCACCAGACCGGCGGAACCCTCCTCGCCGTGCGCGACCAGATAGACAACGGTGCGCCGGAAATGCGGGTCCTGGAGTAGGGAAGTGGCGACCAGCAACATGCCCGCAGCGGGCTGGTATGTGCGGGGCGGCCGACGACGCCGACGGGCAGAACCCTGCGGCACGTCGGCACCGCCAGGGTTCTGCTGTCCGGATGCCTGGTCGTCCGGTCGCTCGGGATTGCTCATCACCACACATCATTCCGTGCCCGGCGGGTCAATCGGGTACTGGGCCGGAATTTGAGGCCGCCCAGCCATACCCGGGCCACGTGCGTACCGTTCGGGGGGTGACTCCGATGCCGCCTTCTCCCCGGCCGGACCCGCAACCGGGGCCCGTGTCGGACCAGGCTCGTGCATCCGTGCCACCCGCGCCTGCCGATGCGTTGACCGGCCCGGCGGAGAAGCCGTACAAGCCGTCAGCGCGCGGACTGAAGCACCTGCTCCAAGTGGCCGGCCTGCGTCGCCTTGTCACCGTTCGGCTGCTCACTTCCTTCGGTGACGGGGCGTTCCAGGGCGCGCTCGCCAATGCCGTGCTGTTCGACCCGTCGCACCGATCGACGCCGGCCGACATCGCAGCCGGCTTCGCGGTACTGCTGCTGCCCTACTCGCTCATCGGCCCGTTTGCGGGCGCACTCCTGGACCGCTGGAGCCGCCGATCGGTGATCATCTGGGCGAACCTGATCCGATCCGTCGTCATCGCCCTGCTAGCCGTGCTGCTTGTCTCCGGCATACCGACCTGGGTGCTGTTCACGGTGGCCCTGGTGGTCATCGGAGCGAGCCGGTTCGTCGGCTCGGGGCTGTCCGCGTCGCTGCCGCACGTGATCGCCAACGATTCACTGGTCGGCGGCCAACTCCCTGTCGACCACCGTCGGATCGATCGCCGCGGTGGTCGGCGGCGGTTACGCCATCGGCCTGCGCGCCGTGCTAGGACCGAGCAACGGCTCCGACGCCATCGTCACCGCATCGGTGATCATCTTCTACGTGGCATCGGTGCTGATGGCGCGGCGCTTCTCCGCGCAAGCCCTCGGACCGGACGAGACCGACGAACCGCCGGAGCCGATGAAGGCAGTACTCCAGGGATTTGCCGGCGGCTTCCACCACATCATGTCCCGCCCCACCGTGCGGCTGGCGATCACCATGGTGGTGCTGGTCCGGTTCTGCTTCGGGCTGGCGACGCTCATCGTGCTGCTGCTCTTCCAGCACCACTTCGTCCACCGGGAGGGTCTGTTGCGGCCGGGCGTCCAGGGCATCGGCGAGGTGCTGCTGGTGTCGGCGATCGGGCTGTTCCTCGGCGCTGTCACCACCGCCCCGTCAGTGCGAAGGCTCGGCCGGACCCGGTATGTGGTGGTGCTGCTGGTCGGCCTCGGCGATCGTCGTGCTGGTGAGCGGATCGCAGTTCACCATGATCTCCACACTCGTCACCGCCTTCGTGCTGGCGTTCTCCTACCAGGCGTCGAAGGTCTGCGCCGACGCGGTCGTGCAGTCCGATTCCGACGATGCGCACATCGGCAGGGTGTTCGCCCTGTACGACACGGCCAACAACGTCTTCTACGTGCTCGCGTTCGTGCTCGGGGTTGCGCTCGTTCCGTTCGACGGTCGCAGCCCAGGAGTAGTAGTCGTGGTTGCCGTGGTCTACGTCCTCACGGCGACGTTCTACGGCTTGGGCGTCCGCAAGTTCGAACGAGCCGTGGCCTCGGCGTCACAATGACCCGAACACGGCGAGAGCGCTGATCTCTCTGAAGAGCGGCGCACTCGCAGCCGCGCCAGATGTCCGCGCGAGAGCACCGCACTATGGCAAGAGCGCTTGTAACAGCGGGAATGGAGATTAGCCGGGCAGCAGGCCTTCGTCCCTCGCCCAGCGGAACAACGCCGCCTCTGCTTCATCGCGGGCCAGCGGGCCGTGCTCGAGGCGCAGTTCCTTCAGATAGCCCCAAGCCCGACCCACGATCGGGCCAGGGCCAACGCCGAGCAGCTCCATGATGGCGTTGCCGTCGAGGTCCGGTCGCACCCTGGCCAGGTCCTCCGCCGCGGCCAGATCGGCGATCCTGGCCTCGAGATCGTCGTAGGAGCGTTGCAGTGCCAGCTGCCGGCGCCGGTTCCGCGTGGTGCAGTCAGCCCTGACCAACTTGTTGAGCCGGGGCAGCAACGGGCCGGCATCGGTCACGTAGCGGCGCACGGCCGAGTCGGTCCACCTACCCTCGCCATAACCATGGAACCGAAGGTGCAGAAAGGTCAGATCGGAAACGTCATCGATCAGTTGCTTCGACAACTTGAGCTCGCGCAACCGCTTCCGGACGAGCTTGCGCCCCACCACCTCGTGATGGTGGAAGCTGACTCCGCCCTCATCGGTGAACCGCCGCGTGGCCGGCTTGCCGATGTCGTGCAGTAGTGCCGCCAGCCGCAACGTCAGATCGGGGCCATCCTCCTCGAGGGCGATCGCCTGTTCCAGCACCGTGAGGGAATGCTCGTAGACGTCTTTGTGCTGATGGTGTTCGTCGCGTTCCAGCATCAACGCCGGCAGCTCCGGCAGTACGTATGCGGCGAGCCCGGAGCTGGTCAACAGGGTGAGGCCGGCGCGCGGATTGGCGGCGGTCAGCAACTTGACCAGCTCGGCAGCGATCCGTTCGACCGTGATTCTGGTGATCTGGGCAGACATCGCCTGCATCGCCTCGACCACCCTGGGGGCGGGGACGAAGGAGAGCTGGGCGGCGAAACGCGCGGCCCGGAGCATCCGCAGTGGATCGTCCCGGAAGGACTGTTCGGGCGTGCCGGGGGTGTCGAGCACCTTGGCGGCCAGTTGGGCAAGACCACCGAACGGATCAGTGAACCGGTGTTCGGGCAAGGACACGGCCATCGCGTTGACAGCGAAGTCGCGGCGCAGCAGGTCCGCGTCCAGCGTGTCCCCGAAGGTGACGACGGGGTTCCTCGACTCGCCGTCGTACAGATCCGCGCGGAAGGTCGTGATCTCCAATCGCAGGCCCTTCTTGGCCGCGCCGATCGTCCCGAACGCGATACCGGTATCCCAGGTGGAGTCGGCCCAGCCCTTCAACACCGCCTGGATCTGCTCGGGGCGGGCATCGGTGGTGAAGTCGAGGTCATCCTGCGGCCGGCCGAGTAGGGCGTCGCGCACGGTGCCGCCGACCAGATGCAATTCGTACCCCGCGGCCACGAATCGCCGACCGAGGTCGTCGACCACCGGGAACAGGCGGAAGAGTTCCGCGATGGCCTTGCGCTGAGTCGCCGACAGCGCGTCGCTGGGTTCGGCTTGATCTGCGGTCGGCACGACGTGTCAGTCTACGGGCAGCGCGTGGCCCGCCCTGCTGGCTCATCGCCGTCCGGGTCGACCGCCGAGGACGCGAATGTCTCGAGGCAACTCCTTCCCCGTCCGTCCGGCGAAGGGTGAGTCGTCGGTCCCGGCCCACTACCATCGGCCCATGCCTTCCACCCCTGCGCGCGCCCCGCGGCGTCGCAAGGCGGACGAGACCTCGGCGGGTGGGCTGGTGGTCAGAACCAAGGACGGGGTACGGGCGGGAGCACTGATCGGCCGGCTGGATCGGCGGGGACGGCTGCGTTGGTCGCTGCCGAAGGGGCACGTCGAAGCAGGTGAGACGACTGAACAGGCCGCCGTGCGCGAGGTCGCCGAAGAGACCGGGATCTCGGGCCGCATCACCGCCAGGCTGGGAAGCGTGGAATACACCTTCACTGCCGAAGGCCGCCGGATTCACAAGCGTGTCCACCACTTCCTGATGATCGCCGTCGCCGGCGAATTGTCCGACGCCGACGTCGAGGTCACCGAGGTGGCCTGGGTGCCGATGGACCAGATGCCGGTCAGGCTGGCATACGCCGGCGAGCGAAGACTGGCCGAACGGGCCGCCCAGTTGCTCGCCGACAGCGCGTGAGGGCCGGCAAGCAGGGGGGACAACACCACGCTTCCTCGGACGGGCGTGGGCGACGAGCCGCGAGAGCCGCGACGGCCCTGGTCCTCGCCCTCCTCGCTCCACTGATGATCACCGCACTTGTGCTCGGCTCCGGAGGAGTCAGCGCTGCGGCACCGCAAACGCCATCTACCAGCCCCAACGCCACAGCGACCTCGAGCGCTGCAACGACTGGAGTCGCGGTCGATCCCGACTACCCATACGTCGGCTATCTGCGCTCGACGATCACCACGATCACCCCGACGGTGGTGACCCGCACCAGTGGCAATGTGATGACGGTCAGCGGCACGGTCACCAACGTCAGCAAGGAAACCGTCTACGACCTTCGATACGTCTGGCAACGCGGTACCGCGCTCTCCGGCGTCACGGCGATCAAGGCGGAGATCGCCACTCCGAGCCGATCGACCGCGGTCGTCGGCCAGAACTCGGCAATCCTGAACGCTGATCCGGCAGCGAAGGACCAGCGCGATCTCGCCGCGGGCGCGAGCATGCGTTACGTCGCAACTGTGGCCATCAACGACCGCGACGGGCTGGCGATCGGGCAGAGCGGCGTCTACCCGTTGATGATCAAGATCTCTGGTGACATCGGTCAGAACGGCGCGACCCGGTACGAACGGGTGGGCGAGATCCATCTGCTGGCCACGGTTCTGTCCATCCCGCCCGATACACCCGTCGCAACCGGGCGGCCCACCCCAACTGGGGGACTGCCCAGCGCCGTCACGCCAACCACGGGGGCCGGCACCCCAACCGGGGGCGCCGCGACATCGACCGGCGGCGGAGCACCCGAAAGCCAGGTGTCGTCCCCGCAGTCACCAGCGCAGGAGTCGGCGCCGGTCTCAACCACCACGGCCGTGGGATCGACGAGCGCCGCGGTGACCAGCAGTCCCGCAACGGCACCGGGCGCCGCGAGTGGGGCCAACGCCCCGGTCACGGCCCATCCGGTCGCACTCAACATGCTCTGGCCATTGGTGGATACCCCGCACGTCGGCATCGGCGGCATATTCCTCGATGATCGGCTGGCCAAGGAACTTGTGCCCGGTGGCCGACTGGACCAGATCCTCTCCGACCTCACCACGTTGAACACCGGGGCCTCGTCGACGACGGTGGTGCTCGACCCGGAACTGATCGACGAGATCGAGCACATGTCAGTCGGCTACCGGGTGGTGAGTCCGCCTGGTACGCAGGCAAGCCCCGTTGACGCCGACATCAGGAACTCCGACACCAGGAACTCCGACGAGCGCCACCACTGCGACCGACCGGCGCCCGACACCCCCGGTCCGCTCGTCGGCGCCTGCGGTCCGCTCGACCGCCACAGTTCCGCAGAGCACAAGCACCAGCACGGTGGTCGCCACGCCACCCGCCAACACGGTTGCGGGCAGCGGACAACAAGCGGCCATCGTCTTCCTCGCGAAATTCCACCGCGCCATCGCCGGCCACCCGGTTGTGGTGCTGCCGTATTCGGACCCGGACAGCGTGGCGATGCTCAGGGCCGGCCTGAATGTCCAACTGGCGAAGCTGATCGCGACGAGCCGCGTCGCCGCGGACCGTTTGGTCAAAGGTGGTCGTACGCAGCCCGCTCCCGTGACGAACCTCTCCTACCCGGCGAACGAAGCACTCGACGAGACAACGCTGGCGTTCCTCTCGGGTCACGGCATGACTCAGGCGCTGCTGTCACCGGCGACGCTCCGGCATGCGGGAGGTGCCGTCGGAGCAGTGGCGATCGACGAACCCGCACATCCAGGACGGTCCATCCAAGCCGCAGTGACCGACGCCGACGCACTGCCGGAGATCTTCGACCTCATCAAGCAAGGTGCCTCCGCCGGCGCCGCAAGCCGGGTGAACAACCTCGCAGCAGTGCTGGCCGGCGGCAGCTTCGACGGCACCGGCACGCCAATCATCGTTGCCCCCGACAAGCGTTGGACCGCCAACACAGCCGGCCTTGGGCTCTTGTCCAGGCTGCTGCGCACGCTGCAAGCCGGTGGTGTGCTGTCCGGGTCCCCACTGACCGGCATCGCCGCCAACGGGCGGACGACAGCCACCGTCGACTATCCGGCGAGCGCTCAGGAGGCTGAGCTGAACCCGGCGTATCTCGCCGACGTGCGGGAGACCACCAACTGGATCAACGGCGTTCGATCGTCGTTGACCAAGGCGGCAGGCGACCTGAGCCCAGCGCCGGCCGACATCCTGGGTCAGCTCGCCGGCGGCATGACGTCCCTCGGATCAGCCGGGCTGCGAACCAACAACCGGGTGGGACGCAGCATCCTGGCGACAACGCGGGGGACGCTGACCGGCCTGCAGTCAGGGGTTGCGATCGCCGGCGGCAACTCTTATCTGCTGGCCTCGTCGACATCGCCCCTGCTGATCACCGTCCGGAACGACCTCCCGTACATCGCCGAGGTCCGGCTGATCGTCATCGGCGGCAACGCGGTCGGCCTGACCGCGACGGATCCGGGACTCCAGAAGATTCCAGCAGGCCGGTCCCAACAGTTCAAGATCGCCACCGAGGTGGTGAAGGCCGGCAAATTTCCGCTGAATGTCCAGCTCAGGGCCGCTGACGGGTCAGCTTGGAGCGCTCCGGTCACCATCACGGTCAGCTCATCGGCCTACGGCACCCTGACGATCGTGCTCATCGTGGTGGCCGGGGGTGCCCTGTTGCTGATGGTCGCCATCCGGATCGTCCAGCGCATTCGGCACCGAGGCGGAGCCGGTGACGCATCGCCCGATCCGGCGAGCGAGCCCGATGTTCCCAACCCCGCCGCATTTCCGGCGCCCGATTCGATCCTGGGTGCCGCCAACGCCCCGCCGGGTCCGGTGTTCCCGATGGGCTCGAACGGGCGGCCGAGCAACCCGCTCGGGGCAGATGCGTCATCTCACGAGGTGACCGGGGCGCCGCACGGGGATGACGTGCGCCCCGACGATCGCCGACCAGGCCTGTCGACGGGCGATCCACAGAAGGGTGCACCATGACCGGACCACGGCCCCCGGGTCGCGAGGTGGGCGGTCCGGTGCGACAGAACCAGGCTCCATGGGCCGCGATGCCTTCGGGCGCCATGTTCCCCGCGGCCGAAGACTCCACCATGCTGATCCAGCGCATCACCGACGAGGCCGTGCCGGGCGACGTACACGAGGCGGAGGCGGTCGTCCACTACCCGGCCGACGTCGACCCAGTCACCGGACAGCCCGACGTGCCGGACGCAGAAGAGAAGAACGCTGCGTCCGGGATGAAGACGGCCACCACGGCCGGAGTGGTGCGGATCGGCGCGCTGATGGCGGTGGCCACGGTCGTCAGCCGGGTGTCAGGACTGCTGTCGAAGATCGCCATTCTGACCGTGCTCACGGCGGCCCTGTCGAGTAGTGCCTACACCGTCGCCAACACCCTGCCGAACATCGTCTTCGAGTTGCTGATCGGTGGCGTCCTCACCTCGGTCGCCATTCCGCTGCTGACCAGGGCCCAACGCTCCGACCCGGACGGCGGCCAGGAGTACACCCAGCGATTGGTGACGATCGCCCTGGTCGGCTTGCTCGTGGCCACTGTCATCGCGGTTTCCTGTGCGCCGTTGCTGGCCCGGCTGTATGTGTCCGACCAACAAGGCAACGACCAGCAGCTCACCCTGCTCACCACCCAACTGGGTCGGCTGCTGCTGCCGCAGATCTTCTTCTACGGGATCGCCGCGCTGTTCGGCGCGATCCTGAACACCAAGGAACGGTTTGCCGCCAACGCCTGGGCGCCGGTGTTGAACAACATCGTCGTGATCGGTGTCGCCGTCGTCCTGCACATCGATACGCACGGCCAGCCGGTGCTGGCCAACGGGCTGCCTACCAAAGAACTGCTGATCCTCGGCATCGGCACCACGCTCGGAATCGTCCTACAGGCTCTGGTCATGGTGCCTTCGCTCGTGCGATCGGGCTTCCGGTTCCGCTGGCGGTGGGGCTGGGATCCGCGCCTGACGGAGGCCGGCGGACTGGTCGGTTGGGCGATCGTCTACGTACTGCTCTCCCAGGTCGGCGTGGTCATCACCACCCGTATCGCCAGCGGCGCCTTCTCCAACAGCAGCGGTCCGACCATCTTCAGTTACGCGTCCCTGCTGTTCCAGATGCCGTACGGCATTCTGGGGGTCGCAGTACTGACCGCGATCATGCCCAGACTGTCCAGACACGCGGCGGCCGGCCAGATGCGCGAGGTCAAAGACGACGTCTCACTGGCCAACCGGCTGTCGGTGGTGGCCCTGCTGCCGGTGTCGGCTGCGCTGATCGTGCTCGGCACGGCACTGTCCGTGCTGCTCTTCGAGTGGGGACACGTCACCCAGGCCAGTGCCGTGCAGATCGGCCTGACCATCGGCGGGATGGCCATCGGTCTCGTCCCGCTGGCGATCACGCTGGTACAGATGCGGGTGTTCTACGCCATGAAGGACGGCCGCACACCAACCGTCATCAACGGCGTCATGGTGGCCGTACGGGTGCCGTTGCTGCTGGCCAGCACGCTGCTGGCGCCGAAGTGGGTGATACCGGGACTGGCCATGGCCACCGCTGTGTCGTACATCGTGGGAGCCGTGGTCGGGGAGATCTGGCTACGCGCCAGGTTCGGCCCGATGGGCACCTCCAGAGTCCTGACGACGATCGGCAAGATGCTCGTCGCCTCCGGCGTCGGCGGCGCGGCAGCGTTCGTGGCAGTCGAGTACACGGTGGGTCTCACCCCGACGTCGTTCTTCGATGCCGTCGAGACGGTGGCCCTGGGGGCGGTCGTCGGTCTGCTGGTCATCGGGGTGCTGGCGACGGCGCTGGGGGTGGAGGAATTCGTACCCGTCCGACGCCGAATCCTGGGACTGCTCGGTCGCTCCGCGGCGGTTGTCACGGTGACTTCACCGGCGGGGATGGGAGGATCTGCAGGTCAGATAGGTGCGGTCGGTCCAGTCGGTCCGGCCGGTTCACAGAGCGAGCGCAGAGAGCAGGTCACCGAACGCGTGACGCACGCAGGCGCGGGCGGTCCCCGCGATACTTCCGACCAGGGTGCCCCGACGGGCCCACTCGGCCCTTCGGACGACGGACATCCGCTCGACGGGACGTCCGGCTGCCGCGGCGGTCCGGCGGGGCACCCGCGACCGTTGACATGGCGAAATCAATGGTCGTGCTGGCGCCCGGCGCGACTGTCGGCGGCCGGTATCGGCTGGTCAGCCTCATCGGAACCGACGATGTCGGCAATCGCTTCTGGCGAGCCAAGGACACCGTGCTGCCCAGGGACATGGCGGTCACGCTTCTGCCCGACACCACCGCGACGTCCGCAACGGTGGCCCGCACCCTGCGGGTCGGCCGGTTGCACCACGTCGGTCTGCCGCAGACCCTTGACGTCGGGACCGAACAGGGTCAGTCCTACGTCGTCGGCCAGTGGGTCGACGGCGCTACCCTGACCGATCTGCTGGCCGGCGGCCCTCTGGAGCCCGACGTCGCCACTTCGATCACCGCCAAGGTGTCCGAGGCCGTTGCCGAGGCGCACCGCAACGGCATCGCCCTTGGCGCCATCAATCCGTCGCTGGTCCGCGTCAACTTCGACGGCCAGGTCAGGTTGTCCCACGTCATCGCCCATGGGAACGCCACCCCCGACCAGGACATCAGGGCGGTCGGCGGCCTGCTCTATCTGATGCTGACCGGCGCCTGGCCGCCGGCGGCAGGACCGGCCCCGCACGCCGGCGGTGACCGGACCGTCAATTTCGGCGCAGGCGGGGTAAGAGAATTGGTGCCCGCGCCGACCCGACTCGGCCGCGAGGTGCCGGCCAACGAGCTACGGCCCAATGTGCCGGCCGCACTGTCCGCGCTGGCAGAGCGTGCTCTCCACCCCGACGATCCGGCCGGCATCCACGCCGTCGGGGCGATCGCCGCGCTGTTGCGCCAGCCGGAGGCCGGTCCGGTCGCCCCGACCAGCGCCATCGAGGAGCCCGTTCGTGCCACCCTCAATCCGGCTGAGCGTCGGCTGGTCAAGGAACGCAGGGCCAAGCTGGCGATCGCGAGCGTGATGATCGCCGCATTCTCGGCACTCATCATCATCGTCGTGGCCAGTCTGTCCAAACAGGTACTTACGGACGTGGCCGGGCCGACCGTCACGACCGTGCAGAAGCTGACGATCGCACCGACGACCGCGGCGCCGGCCACGACGAAGAAGGCGGCAGCGGCAGCACCGGCTCCGACGAAGACCTCGACGTCCACCAATCAGCAGTCCCGGTCCGCTTCGACCTCGAGCTCGCCCGCGTCCCGCAGCTGCCGTCCAGCAGATCCTCGGCGCAACGGTCTATGACCCCGACGGCGAAGGCGTCAAGGACAACACCGACAACGTGCCGTTGGCGTTCGACGGCAACCCCCAGACCTTCTGGCGGACCTGGGTCTACAACCAGCAATTCCCGACACTCAAACCCGGCGTCGGTCTGACGTTGGTGTTCAATGCCGCCTTCACGCCGACCAGCGTCACGGTGACGTCCCAATCACCGGGCACGACCTTCCAGATTCGGGCCGCCACCGCTCCCGACCTGCCCTATGCGCAGACCACCGCGCTGGCTCAGGGTTCGGTCACGGCCGGGTCGAACTCGGCCCCCGGGTCGGTGACGATCCCCGTCAAGAACGCCCCGAAATCGAAATTCCTGGTCGTCTTCATCACCCAGCTGGCGCCGGTAGATCAGAAGTTCCAGTCCTACATCAACGAAATTTCAGTTTCTGGGAGTTGACGGGCCACGACCGTGAACCGCGTAACAGCCACCAGGCTGCCGACGGCGAAGTCGCGGGTGGCATACAGGCCACGCCCAGCACGGTTCCCGTCGTCAACCACCACACCGTCCACGGTTCGAGCCTAGGCAGCAATGACGCCCGGGCACTACGAGAGGTCGGCCGCGGTCGACAATGATGGTATGGATGACCAAACGATGGCCCTTGATCGCACCGGCGTAGTCAACACAGTCTCATCACTGGCCACCATCACCGAGCACTGGCAGCCGCACCGGCTCACCAGCGTCAACGACTACGACGTCAAAGTGGTCAAGCTGCAGGGCGAATTCGTTTGGCACACACATCCGGAGACCGACGAACTGTTCATGGTCGTGGCCGGCGAGCTGACCATCCAATTGCGCGACCGGAACGTCGTGCTCGGCGAGCACGACGTGTTCGTCGTCCCGCGCGGCGTCGAGCACTGCCCCAGGGCGGAGCACGAAGTTGCCGTGTTGCTGTTCGAACCCAAGGGTACGACCAACACCGGAGACGCCGGCGGCGCGATGACCGCTGCCCTGCAGGAACTCCAGTAGCCCGTGCGGTCGCCCGGCCTCATCAGCTCTGATTCTTGACCGAGGCCGGGCGCATCCTGGTCCTCGCCACGTGTTCGGGGCATGGCCGGGACCGGGGAATGCCCATCGGTAGGCTGACGTTCTAGTGACTGTGCGTCGGGTATTCGCCCACGTCACGTTGTGCCCGGGACCGGGCTGCGTCCAGGCGCCCGACCGAGTTGCCGAGAGGATTCTGGTGTCCGACATCTTCACCACTGCTGCGCCCATCACGGCCAGTGTCCCCACTGCGGCGGCCGAGACCGTTCACGACGTCATCGTCATCGGTTCCGGCCCTGCGGGTTACACCGCCGCCCTCTACCTGGCTCGCGCCGATCTGAAACCGCTGGTTTTCGAGGGTTTCTCCTACGGCGGCGCCTTGATGACGACGACCGAGGTGGAGAACTTCCCCGGATTCGACGACGGCATCATGGGCCCGGAGCTGATGGGCAAGATGCGCGAACAGGCCGCCCGCTTCGGCGCCGACCTGCGCGGAAACGACGTGGAGTCGGTCGACCTGACCGGTGAGGTCAAGTCTGTGACCGTCGACGGCGAGATCTTCAAGGCTCATTCGGTTGTGCTGGCCACCGGTTCTGCCGCCCGTTATCTGGGTCTGCCGGACGAGCAGCGCCTGATCGGCCGCGGCGTTTCCGCCTGCGCGACCTGCGACGGCTTCTTCTTCCGTGACCAGGACATCGCCGTGGTCGGCGGCGGGGACTCCGCCATGGAGGAAGCCACCTTCTTGACGAAGTTCGCCAGGTCGGTGACGATCGTGCACCGCCGGGAAGACTTCAGGGCCAGCCCGATCATGCTGGACCGCGCGCGCGCCAACCCGAAGATCAACTGGGCGCTCAATTCTGCGGTCACGGCGGTTCACGGTGACAGCAAGGTCTCCGGAGTGACCCTGACCGACACCAGGACCGGCGAAACACGCGAGCTGGCGGTGACCGGCCTGTTCGTGGCGATCGGGCACGACCCGCGGTCGGAGTTGTTCAAGGGCGTCGTGGACATGGACTGCCGAGGGATATGTGCTGACGGGCGGCGACATCGGTGCCGGCCGGTCGACCGGAACCAACGTCGCCGGTGTCTTCGCCTGTGGCGACCTGGTCGATCACACCTATCGCCAGGCCATCACCGCAGCCGGTTCGGGTTGTGCAGCGGCGCTCGACGCTCAGCATTTCCTGTCCTCGCACCACCTCGCGGCGGTCACCGATCCGGAACCGGAGATCGATGAGACGACCGGGCTTCCATCTGCGGAACACATCTCCGTCGGCGTCTGACGTCGGCTCCAACGCTATTTCCGGTCCTGCGTCAAGTGCGACCGGCCCGGTCATCCACAACAGCCCCAAACCCACCCCTTGCTCACAGAATGAGGTTCACCATGGCCACCAAGAAGGTCACCGACGCCAGCTTCGATGTCGACGTCCTGCAGTCCGACAAGCCAGTCATCGTCGACTTCTGGGCTGAATGGTGTGGCCCGTGCCGCATGGTCGCCCCGATCCTCGAGGAGATCTCCACCAAGCACGGCGACAAGGTGACGATCGCCAAGCTGGACATCGACGCCAACCCGCAGATCGCCCAGCAGTACCAGATCCTCTCGATCCCCACCATGCTGGTCTTCCAGGGCGGCAAGCCCGTCAAGCAGGTCGTCGGCGCCAAGCCGAAGGCGGCCCTGCTGGCGGAATTCTCCGACATCCTGGCCTGACCAACTCAGCGCTGTTGGTCGCGCCCGCATGACCGGTCGAACGGCCGGGCACCCCTCCGTGGGTGCCCGGCCGTTCGTGCGTGGTGACGGCGATGTGTCGTCCGCGACGGCGATATGTCGTCGGGGCGGCTCGCGGCGTTGCACAATGGTGAGCGCACAGCGGCGACCGGTACGAGGCAGGGATGGGGCGAAGAATGCTTTTGCGACGAGGCGACCGGGGGCTACCGGTCGCAGCTGTCCGGAGCGTATTGGTCTCACTTGAAAAGCTCGCCGTCGGTGATCCCGCCCTCGATCCGGCAGACGCCGAGTTCGATGTCGCCACGGACGCGGCGATCCGTCAGTTCCAGCAGGAGCGCGGCCTGATCGTCGACGGCGTCGTCGGTCCGGTCACGGTGAGGTCCCTCACCGACGCCCGCTGGACGCTGGGCGACCGCACCCTGGCCTACACCCTGTCGGCGCCGATGACCGGTGATGACGTCATCGCCCTGCAGTACCGCCTCGCCGAGCTCGGGTACAACGTCGGACGTCCGGACGGCATCTTCGGCCCGCTCACCGACGCCTGCGTGCGGAATTTCCAGAAGGACCGCGATCTACCGGAAGATGGGGTGTTCGGCGCCGAGACGTACCGCGACCTCAACCGCATCGGCCGGATGGTCACCGGCGGTCGCCCGCTCTATCTCCGCGAGTACCAGAATCTGCGCCAGGCGGGCCCGCGCCTGTATGGCAAACGGATCGTCATCGACCCGGCCCACGGCGGGGACGACCCGGGATGGATCGTCGGCGACGTCCGCGCCGCGGACCTGACCTGGGACATCGCCAGGCGGTTGGAGAGCCGCATGGTCGCTACCGGGATGGAGACTTTCCTGACCCGCGGCGCCCACCAGAACCCCACCCCAGAGGAGCGGGCCGAACTGGCCAACGAGGTGAATGCGGACCTGCTACTGAGTTTGCACATCGACGGATCGCCGTCCGCGCTCGCCTCCGGGATCGCGACCTTCCATTTCGGCACCGACTCGGGAGCCACCTCGACGGTGGGCGAGAACCTGGCCGAGTTGGTACAGCGCGAGCTGGTGGCCCGAACCCAGATGACCGATTGCCGCGTCCATCACCGCACGTGGGACATCCTGCGACTGACCAAGATGACCGCGATCCAGGTCGAGATCGGATACCTGTCCAACGACGCCGAGCGGGCCCGACTGATCCGCGACGACTTCCGCAATACCCTTGCCGACGGCATTCTGGTGGCCGTCAAACGGCTCTACATGGACGGCCGCGACGACCCGCACACCGGCACGTTCACCTTTTCCGAGCTACTCGCCCACGAGCAATCCGTCAGCGGCGCCTAGCCTTTTCGATTTTGACCGGCAATCTGGCCGATCCGGACGGTGGGCCGGCTATTCCAGCGGCCCCGGGTAGGCCGCCTCGGCCTTGTCGGCTAATGCGTCCGTCTGGCGTCTGACCACCAGGAAGACGATGATGACCGCGATCGCCGCCAGGCCGATCGCCACATAGTTGAACGGCCCGGACAGTCTCTTCAGCGTGTTGCCCGCGGCGTAGAAGCCGAACGAGTAGACGGCGGCCCACACGATGCCGCCGAGCGCGTTGTAGAGCAGGAACTTCGGCCAGTACATCCGGACTGTGCCGGCCAGGAACGCGGCGAAGGTCCGGAGCACCGCGACGAAGCGGCCGAAGAAGACAACCTTTCCGCCTTGCCTGTCGAACACGTATCGGCCGACCTTGAGTTTGCGCTCGTCGAGGTGGATCTTGTGGCCGTACTTGCGCGCCAGCTTGTACCCGCCCTTGTTTCCGATCCAGTAACCAATGTTGTCCCCGATGATCGCCGCGGAAGCGGCCACCACGAAGATGATCCAGATGTTCAGGTTGCCGGTGGTGGCCGCGTAGATGGACGCCGCCACCAGGACCGTCTCTCCTGGAAGAGGTATTCCGACGCTCTCCAGCCCGACGACCACGAAGACGGCCAGGTACCCGAAGGTCATGATCAGGTGGTCGACGTTCATCGTCCGCTTTCCGGAGCTGCCTGGTGTCGGTCAGACCATTCGGGCTTACCCGGTTGTCAGCGGACCTGTCTGTTTTCGGAACCAACTGTGTCGGCCCTTCGCCGCGTCTGACGGTCAGGATATCCGGCACCCGGAAATTCCGGTTGCCGACGACGGCGGCCGATGTCGACGACGGCGGCTGTCGGCGTGGCGATTGCAGCACCCGATTGGTCACCTGGATCAACCGGCTTGTGGCCAGTCGAAGGTGGGTGGTCGGTGCAGGGTGTTGCGCAGGGGTCGTTGTTCCAGGTCGTGGGTGATGGGCGGGATGATCTCGGGTGTCCGGTCGGGGCCGAGCCGGACCTGCCAGTCGCCGAGGTGGATCAGGCTGTGGTGCCGCCGGCACAGCAGCGCGGCGTTGTCCAGGTCGGAGGGTCCGCCGTCGGCCCAGTGCCGGATGTGGTGGAACTCGGCCCACCGGCCCGGGATGTCACAGCCGGGGAACACGCAGCCGACGTCGCGGAGCAGGACCGCGGTGCGGCAGGCGGCGGTGAAGGTCCGCATGGACCGGCCGACGTCCAGGACGTCGGAGGGTCCGGCCAGCACGGCGGGGATGATCCTGGCGTCGCAGGCCAGCATCCGGACCTGGTTGACCGGGATCCGGTCGCCGTAGCCCAGCTGTCCTGGCCGGGTGCGGTCGCGTAGTGCTTGTTCGTCGATGGTGACCACGATGTGGGGTCGTTCACCGCCCTGGCTGGGCGCGGCACCGAGGTTGAGGAACCGGGTGACGATGACGCCCAGGGCCTGCGCCCGCCGCGTCCCGGCGGACCTGCGGTCCGGCGGCGGCTCCGGCGCCGGTGTCGCACCCGCACCTGGGTCGGCGTCCGTGTCGCAGGTCGGGGTCGGGTGTGGCGTCGACGTCGGGGTCGGCAGCCGCGGCGGCCTCGTGCGGCTGCTGTCGCTGTGGCGTGCCGTCCGCCGGGCGGCGCCGCGCCCGCGCGGTGCGCTGGTGGTGGTGGGTAGTCGGTGGGTACCGATCCCAGCGGCGCCCAGTCGTAGGGCAGCCGCGGCGGCCGCCACACCGGACCCGGACCCGGATGATCGACGCCGCCGCCGTTCGAGCCCAGATCGCACCCGAGATCCGGGCCGGGACACGGTTCCGGGCCGCGTTCGGCCCGCCGGTGCCGCTGGTCGGCGCTGCATCGGCATCGTCGCTGGCCGGCGGGTCCGGTCGCCGCCCGGCCGTACCCTGGATATTCAGGTCTTCGGCGTCTCACCTCGTCGCCGTCCACATCGTCCCCGTCGGCGGCCGGTTCCGCCGATTCGGCGCCGTCGGCCAGATCCGGGGTCTGCGCGTCCTGGCCGGTTTCGCTCGCCGGGTTGCTACCGGCATTCGCCGGCCGGGTCACCGCCGTCACGGGCCGCGGTGTCGCTCTCAGGGCCAGCGCCGCCCGGCGTCTCCGGCGTCTCGGGGTCTCCGGCGGGGCGGTGCGGTTCCGTTCCGCGCTGGGCGAGCACATCGCGCCGAACGCCGTCCGCAACGCCTCCGCGGTCACGTCGTCCAACAAGCCCCAACACTTGGTCAACCCGTCGTCGCGGCGCCGCCCCAGATGAAACTGCACCCGATCCTGCGCATCCCGATCATCGGGCGTCCCATCCGGATCGGCCATCAACGCGATCTCCCGCGCCACCTGCTCCAACGTCTTCGGATCCAACACCCGCGCCTGCCCCACCAAAAACTCCTCCGCCGCGTCCCGCAACTCCCGGTCGACCCGGCCCGGGAAACCGCCGACCGTGGCACAGATCAGGGCCGCCGCCGCACCGGGACGCCGCCATCGGCGACCGCCGCCGCGACCAGCGGGAACCGCGGCGGCACCGCCGCCCCGGTCAACCCCACCGACGGGCAGATCCCGGCGGCCAGCCGGACCCGGCGGGACGGACTCGTCCCGCCCGATCGTGAGCACCTGACGGACCAGCGCCGACGTCGACGACGCCCCCGCCGGCGCCGCCAACCCCCGCTGCTCGATCTGCCCGATGATCGCCACCGACACCCCCGCCAGGCGGCGGCACTCCCGCTCCACCCCGCGCAACAGATCCAACAACTCACCCGTGCCCGGCACCGCCAGATCCACACGCCAACAGCCCGTCCAGAGCGACGGTCACGGCAGCAAGCGCGGCCGACGCCGGACCCGCCGACCAATAGTCATCGGAAACAGCAGAGGCCGCGTCAGGTCCCTGACCTGCCCCGACACCCCACCCCGGCTCCATAGAACAAGTGTACGACGCACCACCGACACCCCGTCGGAGTTGTCCACACCGATGAGCCCGACAACAGATTGGTCCCATCCGTAGGCGTATGTGCTGGCAGGTCCGCTGCCGCACCAACGCCGGTCATGGCTTCCTTTGGGCAGTTCAGACCTACGGCGTACGAAGTCATGGACAGGGACCCGTAGGCCTAGCCGTCGACCCAGCAGTGAGGTACTCCCGCGTCGCACCCGCCAGTCCGGCGAGACACAGCCGGGGCAGGAAGTGACCGGCGTCGGGCACGTCGGCACCGCAGGCTCGAAACCCGGGTGCAGTCGAGGCCGCCGCTTTCAGCGGCTCTTCGTCCATCGCTTCGTGGGCGGACAGGGCGTGGCTGGCAAAAGGATTGTCGCAGGAATGCTTGTACCTGACGCGGCGTCACGTCCTACCGTCTTATCCATGGCGATCAGCACGGAGACCGAGGGCTGGAAGGTGGGTGCGCTGGCGTCGGCCACCGGCCTGACGGTGCGCGCTTTGCACCACTACGACCACATCGGCCTGCTGTCCCCGTCGCATCGGAGCTCGGCGGGGCATCGGCTGTACACGGCGGACGACGTCACCCGGTTGTACCGGATCAGCCTGCTGCGGCGGCTGGGATTCCCGTTGGCCCAGATCGCCCACGTACTCGACGACCCGGATTGGGAACTGCGAGCAACGATCGCACGCCACCTTGCCGACACCCAGCGCCGAGCCGCGATCGCGGCCAGCCTGCGCGATCGGCTGTCCGACATGGCGGCCGAACTCGGTCGCCACGAGAACGTTTCCGCTGAAGAACTTTTCGGAGCCCTGGAGGAGATGACCATGCTCGATTCAGCTGTCCATGGCACTACTGCCCTACTGGTGTACGACGACGTGGCCGCCGCGCACGACTACCTGATCACCGTATTCGGCCTCACCCCGGGTGAACTCGAGCGGGATGACACGGGTAGGGCTGTGCACGGCGAGGTGCGCGCCGGCGACCAGGTGATCTGGCTGCACCCGGCCGGCGAGGGGTACAAGTCACCCCGAAGCGTTGGTGCCGTGACCGGGATGACGGTCGTGGTGGTCGACGACGTCGACGCGCACTGCGCAGAAAGCGTCGCCGCCGGCGCGGTCATCATCGAAGAGCCGGTCAACCAGGCTTACGGCGTGCGGGAGTACGGGGCGAGGGACTTGGAGGGCCAGCTGTGGTATTTCCACTCGCCATTGGACTGACTCGGGCCGTCACCGCCGACGGCGAAGTACGCTGACCCGCGCCGTCGGCGGGTAGTGAAGCCTGACGGCGACGCCCGCAAGCTCGATGCAGACTTCGGGGGGCGCACCCTGAACCCGGAGCGAGGTCACCCGGTGGAGCACGCCGTCCCGACGCAGCACATCGGTGACATGCAACTGTCCGGCCAGAATGGTCTCCACCGCGGGTGCCGCAGAACCGGCACTCCCAGGACTGTCCTCGTTCTCGCTCACCGCATGAGCGTCCCACCGACCCCCGACAGGGTATGTGGGCTGCGAAAAGCTACAGCGTGCGCTCCGTCGGATCCCAGCCTTCCGGCAGCGCCGGGATGGGGTCGAAGCGTGACTCGATGGTGACGAACGAACCGGAATCAATCGACTCGGCGGTCGCGAACATCGCGTCGAGCACGTGCAGAGCCAACGCGCCTGTTGCCCGATGACCCCCGTAGGACGCGCCCCCGCGGATGGCCCGCGCCATGTCGACCGCGCCGATTCCGCGGCCCGCCGGGCGGTTGCCGGCCGCGATCAGCTGTTCGGCATCAGGATCGGCCGGGATCAGCCTGATTCCGCCCGTGAAGCGGTTCGGATCGGGCGGCGCGATGGTCGCCTCGGTGCCCGAGATCTCGAGGATCCCGACCCGCCGCAGAGTGGAGTCGAAGCTGAAGACCGCTTGCGCTTTGAGCCCGTTCGCGAACTCGTACAGGGCATTCACGTGCGTCGGCACGGTGACGTCGATGACCTCGCCGGCTCGCGGACCGCTCCCGATCACCCTGGTCGGACCGGATGAAGAACCGAGAGCGGCGACCCTGGCAATCGGCCCGAAGATCTGCGCCAGGGCGGTCAGGTAGTAGGGCGCCATGTCGAACAGAGGGCCACCACCGGGCTGGTAGAGGAAATCGGGATTGGGGTGCCAAATGTGCGGGCCCGGCGACTGGAACACGATCGACGCGGTCAACGCTCGCCCGATGTCGCCGCGCTCGATCATCTGCCGGGCGACCTGCAGACCAGGGCCGAGGAACGTGTCCGGCGCGGTGCCGATCAGCAGGCCCGCCGCGTCGGCCTGCGCGACGAGGTCAACCGCTGCCCCTCGTTCGGAGGCAATGGGCTTTTCGTTCCAGACATGCTTGCCGCTGGCAATTGCGGCTGATGCGACGGGGGCGTGTGCCGCCGGGATGGTCAGGTTGACGATCAGCTCGATGTCGTCCCGGGCCAGAGCTTCCTCGACGGTCCCCGCGTCGGGCACCCCGTACTCGTCGGCCCGCGCCTTGGCCAGATCCGGGAACAGATCGGCGACGAAGCGCACGTCGAGATCGGGATACAGCGCCATGTTGGCCAGGTACTGCTCGCTGATCTTGCCGGCTCCGATGACCCCGACGGTCAACGGGCCGGTCATACGGACAGCCCGGCGGCGAAGTCGAAACTACGCCGGACGCCCGTGAAGATGTCACCTGCGTAGTCGTCGAATTCCAGCACGGGGACCTCGAGACTGCCAGCCGCGGACACGATCTCGGCCACCGGCATGACGCCGTCGCCGAGTGGCAACTGCTCGACGTTGTTCTTGTTGATCGGGCCGTCCTTGAGGTGCAGGAAGCGAACCCGGTCGCCGAGACGCCCAAGGGCAGCGGGCACATCCTGCCCACCGACGGCCGCCCAGTACGTGTCCACCTCGAGCACTATCGACGGATCGGCCACTCGCGCGAAGACCTCGAGGGCGGGCACGCCGTCGATGACGTTCTCCCATTCGAATGCATGATTGTGGTAACCGATCCGAAGTCCGTATCCGGAGGCCTTCTCGGCCGCGGCCGCCAGGTCATCGGCGACACCCTGCACGCCCTCCAACGTCGTCCAACGCGCCGGATCGATCATCGGATCGATCACGGTGTGCACGCCGACCGTGACGGCGGCCTCGAAGATCTTGTCCTGGTCGGCAATACCGTCCGCGAGCCGCGAGTGGGCGCTTGGCGCTGTCAACCCGTTCTCGTCCAGGGCCTCTCGTAGGCCCTTCGGGTCAGCGACCAGATTGAACGGTTCGACCTGAGTCAGCCCGATGGCCGCCAGTTTGGCCAGTGTTCCGCGTAGATCATCCGCCAACGCACCCCGCACCGAATACAACTGCACCGACAGTGCCGGAAGCGCTCCCATGATGTTCTCCGTTTCACATCGCCGTGAACTTCTGCCGTCAGCGAAGATACCGCGAGGCCCCGACACCCTGCGCCCAGGGATGGACCGGCGGGGCTACTGCGCCGTGAAGCGGTAGACCGACCGGTTCCGGTACTCCTGTCCGGGCCGCAGCACGGTATTCGGAAAATGCGGATGGTTGACAGAATCCGGCAGGTGCTGCGGCTCGAGGCAAAAGGCGTCGCCCTGCCGGAGGGTGGCACCGGCCCTTGTCACCACCGAACCGTCCAGCGAATTACCCGAGTAGAACTGGACTGTCGGCTGATTGGTGAACAATTCGAGGCAGCGTCCCGTTCCGGCGTCCGAGGCCCGCGCCGCCAGCCGAAGACCGTCGAACTCGCCTCCTGACCCGTCCAGAACGTGGGCGTGGTCGTAGCCGCGGACCAGCAGCATCTGCGGATGCGGCGCCCGCCAACGCTCTCCAATTCGAACAGGCTCACGAAAATCCAGCGGTGTGCCGGCAACACCGAGCAACTCGCCGGTCGGGATGAAATCTGAGTTGACCGCCGCGATCTGATCGGCAAACAGAGTCAATTCATGGTCGGCGACCGAACTCGGAACACCCGACAGATTGAGATACACGTGATTGGTCAGATTGATCGGCGTCGGCGCGTCGGTGACGGCCCGGTAGTCGACGGTCAGGTCGGTGCCGCTGACCGTGAAGACTGCGGAGACATCGAGATTCCCGGGGAAACCCATCTCTCCGTCCGGACTGGTCCGGCGCAGCGTCACACTCATCTCATGGGGCGTCTCGACCACCGGTTCGACCTCCCACTGCTGGGCGTCGAATCCGGCCGGGCCGCCGTGCAGGGCAGTATTGCCGTGGTTCAGCGGCACGCTGTACCGGGTCCCGTCAAGTTCGAAGGTGCCCCGGTCGATCCGGTTGGCGTACCGGCCGATCGTCGCGCCCTGGTAGGTCGCGTCGGTGCGCCAGTCGCTCGGGTCGTCGAAACCCATCGACACGTCGGCCCATGTCCCGTGCCGATCCGGGGATCGGATGAAGCTCGAGCCGGGCTCCGTAACCGACGATGCCGACCGACAGGCCTGGGCTGGACAGTTCCGCATCCACGGACAACGGAGTACTCCTCTTCGATGAGTTCGGTCACTGAACTGCGGACCTGTTGAACACACAGCAGCGGGCAGCCACGCCAGAGTAGGGCCACGGCTCTCCCGGCCGGCGCTCGGGCGTGCTACCCATGATGGGTGACCGATGCGCCGCTGACCCCGCCCGCAGCCCGGCCTGCGGGCCGCTCACCCTCTCGACTGCCGATCCCGCAGGGAGCGGACGAGAACGAGAGCGGCCTGACGGTCGTGGTCGCCTTCGGCGCCAACCTCCTGGTCGCGGTGGCGAAGTCCGTCGCCGCATTCCTGACCGGCTCCGCGTCGATGCTGGCGGAAGCGGCCCACTCCTGGGCCGATACCGGCAACGAGATCTTCCTGGTGGTCGCCAACAAGCGGGCGAAGCACCCCGCCGACGACAACCATCCGCTCGGTTACGGCCGGGAAGCCTATGTCTGGTCGTTGTTCGCCGCACTCGGATTGTTCGCGGCCGGCGCCGCGGTGTCGGTGACGCACGGCGTCACCGAACTGTTCAATCCGACCCCGGCGGAGGACTTCAAGATCGGCTACATCGTGCTGGCCATCTCGTTCGTGCTCGAGGGGACCTCGTTCCTGCAGTCGGCGCGACAGGCCCACGGCGAGGCGAAGGAATTCGATCGAGATCTGCTGGAGCACGTCCTTGCCACCTCGGACCCGACGCTTCGCGCGGTCTTCGCCGAGGACTCCGCTGCCCTGATCGGACTGGTGATCGCCGCCCTCGGGCTCGGTCTGCACCAAATCACCGATTCGGCCGTTCCGGATGCCATCGCCTCGATCCTCATCGGTCTTCTGCTGGGCGTCGTCGCGCTGATCCTGGTCAATCGCAACCGGCGATTCCTCGTGGGGGAGGTCGCCGACCCCCGCATCAAGGAGGCCACGCTCAAGGCTCTGCTCGCCATGCCCGAGGTCTCCCGGGTCACTTACCTCCGGCTCGAGGTCGTCGGGCCGCGCAAGATCAGCCTGATCGCCGATGTGGACCTGTCCGGCGACGACAAGGAGTCCCGGCTGGCCGTTCGGCTGCGCACGCTGGAAGCCCAGCTCACCGAGAACCGAGCCGTGGTCGGCGCCGTGCTCAGCCTGTCCGCGCCGGACGAACCGTCACTGCTCTGATGCGAGAACGTGATCGTGGATGAGATGGAGGAAGAGGTCGTCATGAGCGGTTACAGCTCCTTCTGACGTCCCGTGACGTTCAGCGGCTCTCACCCACCACCAGCCACCGTCCGCTCGTCGTCCGCCAGGCCATGCCGATGAAGCGCAGCACGATGAACGACGTCAGGCCGGCCCATACCCCACCCAGACCCCAGCCGAAGATCAGTGCGCACAGCGCCAGCGGGATGTAGCCCACCACGGCGGACACGATGGTCACCGTGCGCATGAACTCATTGTCGCCGGCCCCGAGCAGGACACCGTCCAGGGCGAAAAGAATGCCGCCCACGGGCATCATCACGATCAGCCAGGGCCAGAGGACGTGGGCCTGTTCCACGACCGCCGGGTCCGAGCTGAAGAGACGGGGGATCAGCGACCAGCCAGCCGCGGTCAGCACGCCGAAGATCAGGCCGGCGACCAGGCCGTAGCGGGAAACCCGCCAAGCCGTCGCCTTTGCGGTGTGCGCATCGCCGCCGCCAAGGGATGCGCCGACCAACGCTTGAGCGGCAATCGCGAACGAATCCAGGAGCAGGGCAGCGAAATTCCACAGCTGCATGCCGATCTGGTGGGCGGCCAGTTGGGGTGCGCCCATCCGCCCTGCGACCCCGGCAGCCGTCATGTACGACGCCTGGAACGCTGCCGCTCTGAGCACCAGATCGCGACTGACCACGAGCTGCCGGCGCATGACGGGCCACTGCGGTCGGCCGGGCACGTGCTGGCGCCGCAGCGCGACGATGCACAACGATCCGCCCACGCACTGCGCCAAGACGTTGGCGATGGCCGAGCCTTCGAGCCCGAGCCCGGCTGGGTAGACGAGCAGCGGCGACGCGATCGCCGACAGGAGGTTCGCGAACACCACGATGCGCACCGGGGTCCGAGTGTCCTGCACGCCGCGCATCCAGCCGTTCCCGGCCAGCACCAGGAGGATGCCGGGCAGACCGAGGATGGCAATCCGTAGCCAGGACTCCGCCGCCGCCGCGACGGCGTCATCGCTGCCGACGATCAGTCGCACCAGCGCCGGGGCGATGAGCTCGCCGACGCCGATCACGCAGATCCCGATGATCAATGCCAGCCACGACGCCTGCACGCCCTCGTTGACCGCAGCGTCGCGCCGCCCGGCGCCGAAGAAGCGGGCCGCGCGCCCTGTGGTGCCGTATTCCAGCGAGGTGCCGGTGAGCGCCAGCAGGGTCATCACCGCGCCGCCCGCACCGAGGCCGGCCAACGGAATGGCCCCGAGATGGCCGACGACCGCCGTGTCGACGAGCAGGAACAACGGTTCGGCTGCCAGCACCACGAACGCCGACGCCGCCAGGGAGACGACCCGTCTGGTGGAAACCTCCGTCGATCCGGGCATTGCGCAATTATCGGCGCGGCTCGAGCCGACCCGTGTGAGGGGCAGGGACCGGTCGCGCGTCACGAATCAGAAGTGATCCAGCAGGGCGGAGAGGCCGGTGAGCCGCAGCACCCGGTCGTCGTCAGGTAGCTCGGACTGCTCGAGCACCCAGGTGTGCTGGTGCGGGATGTAGACGGCGTTCAAGCCGGCGGCCCTGGCCGGGAGGATGTCGGACTTCGGTGAGTTGCCGATCATCCACGTCGCGTTCGGGATCAGGCGGTGCTCGGCCGTCACCGACCGATACACGCCGACGTCCTTCTCCGGGACGATGTGCACCGCCTTGAAGTGCGGCGCCAGACCGGACGCCTGGACCTTCCGCTCCTGCTCCTCGCGCTCACCCTTGGTCAGCAGGTAGAGATCGTGCCGGGCGCCCAGTTTTTCCAGCACCTCGACGACTCCGGGCATCAATTCGATGTCGTGACGCAGCAGGGCGCCGGCCAGCTCCTCGATCTCGATCTGCTCTCTGTCGGAGAACGGACGCTGATGCAGCCGCTCGAAGGTGGCGCCGAGATTGCGCAGGAACGCCCTGGCGCCGTAGCCGTTGTTCTTCGCATTCGCCGCCTCGATCTCGTCCAGGATGGCCCTGATGGCAGACCGGTCGAGCGTTGGATGCGCCAGCCAATCGAGGTAGTCCTCGACAACGCGCTCGAACAGCACGTTGTTCTCCCACAGGGTGTCGTCGGCGTCGAAGATCAGGGACCGGCGGCCGGTAGCGGGCGTCATGCCGGACAGTGTCGCATCGCGGACGTTGGGCGGGCCGCGAATTATGCGTAGGCCGCAGCGAGCGCCTCGAAGACGAGCTTCGGTTCCCAGGGCATCCCCGGATAGGCAGCACCGCCGCCCTGTTCCAGAGTGGCGACCACGGCAAAGGACGGCAAGGTCCTCGTCCCGCGTCGGATCGGCCCGGTGCGGCGCCGTGTAGCTGGCGAACGTGAACCAGAACGCCGACTCGATGCCGGCGCGCTCGAAGGCGGCCAGCGACTCGTTCAGGTAGGTCACCTGCTCCGCCTCGTCGCGGCGCAGTGAACCGTCGAACCGCGGGTCGGCACCGATATCGCCGACGAACCACCCCAGACCCCCGCGCGCCCCGGCACCGACGTACGTGCAGCAGCCGAACTCGGTGATCGACACCGGCTTGCCGTGACGATGTTCCCGTCGGAGTAATTCGGCGTAGAAGCCGGAATTGCCTTCGTCGCGGTAGGCGTCCACCCCGACGATGTCGAACCCGGACCAGTCGATGTCCTCCCAGATGCCGCTGGCGTACGAGAGCCGGCCGCCGAACACCCGGCGCGACTCCTGTGCCAGATCCACCAATAGCGCGACGGTTCGCTCCTTCGCTCCGCCGACAGCCAGGCCACGGCTGGTGAGTGCCGCGATCCGTTCCTCGAACGAGTCGCCCGGCAGGATGCCTCTGGCGAACAGGCTCAGTTCGCAGCCAGTCATCAGTACGACGTCGGCGCCGTCTTGCCGCAATCGCTCCGCGCGCTCGGCCGAGTCCAGCACCACATCCCGCACCTCGGCCAGGTCGACGTCGATCGGGAAGGGTGCGAACCAGACCTCGAGCCCCACTTCCGCGGCGGATCTCGCCGCGGCGTCGATCCGTTCGGGACGGGCGCCGGAGATGCGAACCGCGTTGCAGTGCAGGTCGTTCGCGATGATTTCCAGCTCGCGCTCGACCACCGTCTCGTCGAAAACCGGGCGGGAGTCGGTACCGGCGACGATGAAGCCGGTGTCGTAGTTGATACCCCTGGTCTTGAGGTCGATCTTGGGCCCTGTCATCGCTGCGCTCTCCTGCTCGATCGATTCCTGCTCGACTGTTCTCTGCGGGGAGCTCTGCGCTGCACCGGCTTTGAGCATCCGTTCCATCGGCACCGTGGCGGTGCTACCGAGCACGATCGCGATCGTGATCGCACCTCCGACCAACACACCGGAGAGCCACATCATCGTCGGCACCGGCAGCGTGAAGGCTCCGACGATGCGGGCCGCGCATTCGGTCAGCAGGGCGGTGGCCCAGATGAGGTGGTAGCGAACCTCGAGCCGCCTGAACTCGCTCGAGCCGCCCACCAACCGCGACCAGACCTCCGACCGAGCCACATCGCCTTTGGTGAGGAACGGCTCCAGTCCGGCCGTCATCATCGGTCGGCCCTTGATCACCGAGACGATGATGCCGAACGCGATCACGCTGCTGACCAACGAATCCTTGGCGATCATCAACCGCGGGTCGCCGACCAGGAAGCTGGTGCTGATCCCGACGACGTTGATCGCCAGCATCAGTGCGGCCAGCGAGTTGATTCGGCGATCCCGCACCTGACTGGTGACGGTGCGGACCAACGGAAGAACGCTCGCGGCGGTCAATGCCCAGATGAGCGACACGTTGAAGGCCTTGGTGAGGACGTAATACGTCGCGGTCGGCACGACGATGTCAATGGCCAGCGATCGAAACGTCTGGCCCAACGTCGGTGCGGCGGTGGCCTTGACGGGTAGCGGCGGTAGGTCGATCGCGGTGTTGGTCATAGAAGAATGCTGATCCGAGGTGAAGCGCGGGACTCATGACGTTTGTCATCGACCGACCGTGAGATCTGCCCGTGAGGAACCAATTCCGCACTTTCGCCCGACAACACCTAATTTGCGCAATACAGCCGATATTTGCCGTCGCGCCGGGGGTCAGTCGGAATCGGTCACCGATTATTCCCGGCCTCGCGATTCACGGTCGGCGGCCAACGAAACGTAATCCACTCGCGCCAAGTAGTGAAGCCTGTTGGCGGGCCGCCGACAGGCTCGCTCCCGTCGAGTTCCGCAGCCGTCGGGACGTCGATCTTGGAAGCCCATCCGGTCAGTTCATGCTCGGACATGGCCCAGGTCTCGTGGGGTGCTTCTGCAAAACGCCTGTCGAGACGTTTCCGTTGCTCGGTCACCGTGAGCTCGTAGTAACAAATCCTGACGGCCGCGCCGATGTCTGCCGCTGCCTGCCGCAGAGCAGACCGTTCGTCTTTGCTCCAAAGCCCGAAGTCGATAACGACGTTGGCGCCAAGTTCCAGGGCGCGCAAACCTATTTGGATCAACCGGCCCTCGATGACGTCCGACGCTGACGCCGGATTGTCCTGGCCGTACAGGGCTTTGATCCATTCGTCCTTGGTAAGACGAAGCGCCTTGTGCTCGACCTCGATCCGGCGGGCGGCCGTCGTCTTCCCAGTCCCCGGCAGTCCCACCGTCAAGAAGAGTGTTGGTTTATCCACTGTGCCTCGATGTACGAATCAATGTCTGGAATTCGGCAGGTCGACCACGTCGAGCGCGGACTCCAACCCGGCGAAGTCTTTCCCGTTCCGGGTGAGCATCGTCAAGCCGTGGCTGGCTGCGGTGGCGGCGATCTGTAAGTCCCTGCGGCGTGGTCGTGGGTTGCGCCCGTGCTGGCGAACAAGGGCGGCCAACGTCCCGTAGTACTCAGCGGCGGCCACATCGAATGGCAGCACCTCGAACCGGTCCAGAATCGCCTGCACGCGCCGGCGCCGGTACATCTGCGTGACCGGATCTGGCGCCGCGGACACGCCGTACTGCAACTCGCCGATCGTCACGGCGGACACCGCCACCTCATCGGCGACCTTGGCGACGTGCGCCGCCGGGAAATCGATCAATACGGAGGTGTCCAGAAGAGCGCGGCGCGGCGTGGTCACAATCATCGTGTCGTCGGGCTGAACGGATCTGTGGGCTCGTCCGCACCGAAAATGTCGTCGGCCTCAGACATATCCGCCCGCCACGCTGCCGGATCCGCAGCTGGGTGCGCAGCGAGCGCTTCGTCCAGCTCGGCAACCGGCACGAACCGGCGCCGCCCCGCTCCCGGCCGGTGTGGCACCACATCGGCGACCGCGCGACCGTTCACCGTCACCACGAAGGATTCCCCCGCGGCAACGCGCCGCATGACCGCCGCGTTGTCGTTGCGCAACTCGGATTGACGGATCTCCACGCTCATAGCGTCATAATAGCGCTCTGATAGCGGCCGACTGACTGGCTGGCTGGTCAGACCTCGGGCGGCGCCACCTTGTCCAGTAGTTCGGCCAGCAAGACCCGTTCCCGATCGTCGAGTTGGGCGAAGAGCTGCTCGCCTGCTTCAGCGCGTGCTTGCGACATCGACCGCTGGACGGATTTTCCGTGTTCGGTCAGGCTGACCAGGATCGCCCGCCGATTCTCCGGGTCGACCGCCCGTTGCACCAGACCGGCCTGTTCGAGGGCGTCCACCAGGCTGGTCGCCGACCGCGGCACGATGCCCATCCGTGCCGCCAACTCCCCCATCCGCCATGGCCCGTCGCCACGCGACACAGACCGCAGCATGCGTTCCTGCGCCGGCGTGAGACCGAGCGGGGCGAGCGATTTCATCGACGCACGCCGTAGCCGGTGGGCCGACCGCATCAGTCGCTCCACCAGTTCAGCCGTGGCGATGCTTGGCATCGGTGCCTCCATCTGTCGTTGCCATCGGTGGGAACATTCCGGGCCGGTGCGCTGTTGACGGTGTCGTACTGATTGTGAGCTTACCTCAGTGTGAGCTAGGCTCAGCTCAACACCACGCAGTCCTGTTCAACACGGCAGTGCTGTTCGACAGAAGGGAGTGCCCATGACAACGGCCACTCACAGAACACCTGGATCCTCATCCAATCCACCCACCAACCCACAGCCCGCGCCCGCCGCGCGGGCCGGCGATATCAGGCGCATTTTCAGCCTCTTCGCTCAGTACCGCGGCCAACTCGCCCTGGTCGGGCTGCTGATCATTGCCTCCTCGCTGATCTCCATCGCGTCGCCGTTCCTGCTGCGCGACATCCTGGACGTGACGTTGCCGTCCAGGGACACCAAGGGAACCGTGTTGCTGGCCTTCGGAATGATCATCGTCGCCGTCAGCACCACCGTGCTCGGTGTGGTCCAATCCCGGCAATCGACGCTGGTCGGCCAGGGCGTCATGCACAAGCTCCGCATCTCCGTTTACTCCCACCTGCAAAAACTCTCGCTCAGCTTCTACACCCGAACGCGCACCGGCGAGGTGCAGTCCCGCATCGCGAGTGACATCGGCGCCATGCAGGCCACCGTCACCAGCACAGCGACGAGCATCATCTCGTCCGGAACCACCGTCATCGCCACCTTCGTCGCGATGCTCGCGCTGGACTGGAAGTTGACGCTGGTCTCGCTCGTCCTGGTCCCACTGTTCGTGTGGATCTCCCGCAAGGTCGGCGGCATGCGTCGGCGGATCGCCACCACCCGTCAGGAGCGGATGGCTGACATGTCCTCCATGGTCGCCGAGTCGCTGTCGGTCTCCGGCATTCTGCTGACCAAGACCATGGGTCGCAGCAGCGAACTCTCCCAACGCTTCGCCGATTCATCCGCTGACTTGGCCGACCTGGAAGTCCGCTCCGCGATGACCGGCCGGTGGCGGCAGTCGAGCATCGGCATCATCATCTCGGTGCTGCCCGCCCTCATCTACATGGCCGCGGCGTTCACCGTGTCCGGCACCACTGGAGTGGTTTCCATCGGCACCCTGGTCGCCTTCACCACGCTGCAGGGGCAGCTTTTCCGCCCGATGATGCAGCTGCTGTCCACCGGCGTGGACGTTCAGACGTCGTTGGCGATGTTCCGGCGGGTATTCGAATACCTGGACCTGCCGATCGAGATCGAGGAACCGGTGACGCCCGTCAAGCTGACGAAGGTCAGTGGCGAGCTGCGGTTCGACGACGTGTCCTTCGGCTATCCGGGCAGCGACGTCCAGACCCTCGATCACATCGACCTGACCTTGAGTCCCGGCCGCCATGTCGCCATCGTCGGCGCCACCGGCTCCGGCAAGACCACATTGGGTTACCTGGGCGCGCGGCTGTACGAGCCGGTTTCCGGAAGGGTGACGCTGGACGGCATTTCGCTCAGCGAATTCAGCCAGGTCGACCTGGCCGACGCCATCGGCATCGTCTCGCAGGAGACATATCTACTGCACGCATCCATCGCCGCAAATCTGCGGTTCGCGAAACCCGATGCGACGCAGCAGGAACTCGAGCTGGCCGCAAAAGCGGCCCAGATCCACGAACTGATCTCCGGTCTGCCCGCCGGCTACGAGACCATCGTCGGTGAGCGCGGTTACCGCTTCTCCGGCGGCGAAAAGCAGCGGCTGGCAATTGCCCGGATCGTGCTGCGAAACCCGCAGATCCTGATCCTGGACGAGGCCACCAGCGCGCTGGACACCCGCACGGAGACCTCGGTAACCGACGCCATTGCCGCACTATCGAAAGATCGCACGACGCTGACCATTGCGCACCGGCTCTCCACCGTTCGCGACGCCGATGAGATCGTCGTGATGGATCACGGCCGGATCGTCGAGCGTGGCAGCCACGACGACCTTCTCGAGATCGGTGGCGCCTACGCCCGCCTGTTGGCCAGGGACGCCGTCCCCGTAGCCGCCTGACCGACGAGCGCACCGGAATTATTACCGGCGCAGCTGATCGCGTCGTAGCAGACCAAGGCCTGCCAGTGCCCCCAGCACGATCACGGTCACGCTGTACTCGCGAGCGGTGGCAAGCAGGCCGCCACCATGTACCACCAGGATGCCGGCGATCACCGCGAGCAGACCCATGGCCAAATATGAAATGACATAGACGATGGACAGGACTCCCGCCCGCTCGTGTGGTCCGGCCAGCGGAATGACACTGCGAACGGCGCCCTGGAAGCCGGCACCGAAACCGACCCCGGCCACCACCGTTCCCGCAAAGAACCCAGTGATGGACGCGCTACCGATGGCCATCAGCGTGATGGAAACGCCGACCACCAGCGCGGTGACTCCGAGTTGCATCACGACTTGCGGTGCGGCGTCGCGCAGCGCCAAGACCGCTAGCGCACCAGTGCCGGCCAGTACGGCGAGAGCGAGACCGCCGAGCACGAACGAGTTGTGACCGATCATGGAATGAACGATCGCCGGTCCGAGGGCGCCGTAGAAGCCAGCGAGCGACCAGACCGCGATCAAAGCGGGAGCGGCAAGCAGTAGTGGGCGCCGCACCGCGGCCGGCACTGTCAGGTTCACCCGGAGGGAGCCCAATGCACCCGGCCGCAAGCTCGCCGTCTCGGTCATGAAGGCCACACCGACGCCCTGAACGACGAAGATGCCGAACAACGCCAGATACACCAGATGAGTCGGCGCCGGCAGGAATTGCACCAGCAGACCAGAGGCGAGGCCGCCCACTGCGGTGCCGATCGGTGCGGCGACCGAATTCGCGATGGTGCCCTTGGCCTTGTCCAGATCTAGCATCCCCGCACCGACGGCCGCGACGGCCGCTCCGGTCGACAGTCCCTGCACCACCCGGATCACCAGCAACTCGTCGACACCACCGGCGGTCGCCAGTGCCAGCATCACCAAGGCCTGGGCGGCGATCGCGACGAGCAGCACGCGGCGACGCCCGACGTGGTCGGACAACGAACCAACGGTGAGCAGGGCGATGAGCACCGCCACGGCGTAGATCCCGAAGACGACGGTGGTAGTGATCGGCGAGAAACCCCATTCGCTCTGGTAGACGGCGTACAGCGGGGTCGGGGCGCTGGACCCGGCCAGAAAGAAGACGACGATCGACGCCTGCAGATAGAAGGCCACCGATGTGGGCAACGCAAAGCGCGCGCGCCTGTCCGACGGTGTCGCGAAGCTCAACTCCGCCTGGGTCCGTCCGGACATTGCCGCTCCCTCAGTGCTGGATTGATTAGACCGGTCTGTCTAACAATGCCGACAGTAGACAGATCGGTCTGATATTGTCAACCTCATGGAAACCAAGGCGCCGGTGCGGCGGTCAGCGCGCGAACGTTTGCTCACCGCCGCAGACGAACTCTTCTATGCGGAGGGCATCCACACGGTCGGTATCGACCGGGTCATCGAACAGGCCGGCGTGGCAAAAGCGTCTCTCTACAACACATTCGGCAGCAAGGACGAGCTGGTCAGGTCGTATCTGGCGGCCCGGAACACCGCACGCCAGGAGCGCATCCGAAGCAAGCTCACCCGCTACGACACTCCCCGCGATCGGCTGCTCGGCGTGTTCGACATCCTCGGTGAGCTCATCGCCGAACCGAACTTTCGCGGCTGCGCCTTCCTCCGTGCGAGTTCCGAGCAGGCCCCGGGCGGTGTGGACAACTCGGTCGGTGAAGTCTGCGACAACTCCCGTGCCTGGATCCGCGGGCTGTTCGTGGAGCTTTCGGCCGACGCGGGTGCCACCGACCCCGAGGCGCTCGCCGGACAACTGGTCCTGCTGTACGACGGGGCCACCGTGGCCGCCCAGATGGACCACGACCAGCAGGCCGGTGCGACCGCTCGCGGTGTCGCGGCTCTGCTGCTCGACGCGGCCACCGCTTAGTTCCGTGCCTCAGACGAGCGCCGGCGCAGCCACCTTCGGCGCGGGGATGGTGATGACCGTGAAGAGCTTCTCCAGGGCGGATTCCACCTCGGCCTTCCAGCCGATGCCTGCCGACAGCTCGAACCTGAGCCGCGGATAGCGGCGGTGCGATTGGACGTCGGTGAATCCGACGGCCCTGGCGAAACCCGCCGGGAGCAGGCACTTCGGTAAGGCGGGGTCGATGTCGGATTCCTGCACCGCGTCCTCGACGCCGAACAGTTCGACGGCCCGCACGCCGCGGCGGGTCAGTGCCGTGATCACGCCGTTCATCAGGTAGCGAGCCAGTCCCTGGCCACGGAACTCGGGCAGGATGCGGGCCGTGGTCAACAGCACCGCGTCCGGCGACACCGGTGCCGTCGGAAACGCCGCCGCGCCGGGCACCGCCGTTGGCGGGGCGTACAGCGCGAACCCAGCTGGCTGGTCGTCCACCGTGACGACCTGACCGGCCGATCCCCAGGTCAGCATCACGCCGGACAACCAGACCTCCTTCTCGAAACCGGCTTGGTCCACGTCGAGCATGGCAGCGGCGGCGGCCGGCACCTCCCAGCTCACACAGCTGCGGCAGCGCTCGGGCAGATCACTGATCGAGGACATGGACAGCGGCACCAGTGCTCGCGTCACGTGCAGTCCGCTTCCTCTCACTCGTCCTGGCCAGCCACCGCGGTGGACCTCGACGGGCCACGGCTCAGCGGCAACCTTCACAGAATAGGTTGCCGTTCGGAGAGCCCGGCGCCCCTTTCGAGAACACCGAGGTCGGGACCCTGCAGGAGCTGCAGTTCAGTGGATGCGGCGTCCGGCCCGCCAGGTCCCCAGCACGCGAGCGGAACGAACCAGCCAGGGATCAGGGTCGCAAAGGTCGACGTCCAGCCACACCAGGTCGCCTCGCTGCCCCGCGGCCAGCAACCCTGCGTCATCGCGGAAGCCTTGCCGTGCAACACCTCTCGTGTAGGCCGCAAGCGCCGCCCTGAGATCGAGCCGTTGCTCCGGGTACCAACCGCCGTGCGGAACTCGATCCTGGGTCTGTCTGGTCACCGCCGTCACCAACCCGGGTAGCGGGGCCAGGTCGGTCACCGGCCAGTCGCTGCCGAACGACAGCGCCGTTCCGAACTGCGCCAGCGCGCGGATCGGGTACTGCAGGGCGGCGCGATCCGACCCGATACGCGGCAGGGTCAGCAGCTCCTGGGTGGCGTCGGGTTGCGCCCACAGCGGCTGGAAGCAAGCGGTCACGCCCAGCTTTCGGAATCTGCCCAGGTCCGCCGGGTGGACCACCTGCACATGGGCGATGACGGGACGCAGATCGTGCGCTTCGATGATCGCGGCGGAGCGCTCGATGGCGTCGAGGGCGTCCCGGACGGCCGCATCGCCGATGGCGTGGAGATGAACCTGGAAGCCGGCGTCCGAAAAGGCCGCCACAGCGGCGATGAGCTCCGAGCGGCTCCAGTTCGCCAACCCGGAACTGTGCGGGCAGTCAAGGTACGGCTCCAGCATCGACGCGGTGCCTGACTCGATGACGCCGTCGACGAAGATCTTGACCGTGCGGACGGTGAGCGTTGAGCTGCCGATTTCTTGGACCCGCCCGCGCAGCCGCCCGAACTCGGCAACCTGACTCGGCCAGTCACCCGGGTCGGCGCGCAGCGCCAGATTGACGTCCACCTCGAGCCGGTCGCCGCTCACCGCGGCCAGGTAGACATCGACGTCGTGGGGCTCGACCCACGCGTCCTGTACCCAGCTCAGCCCGGCGGCAGCGCACACGCGGGTGGCCGACCCGATCGCTTCCACCTGCAGCTCCAGGCCCGGCCTCGGCATCGCGGCGAACACCGGATCGGTGGCGCCCCATTCCCGCAGCGTTCCGACGGGACTGCCATCGGCCCTTCGGACGATCTCGCCACCGGCCGGTTCCGGTGTCCCGGCCCCGATGCCGGACCGGCGCAGCGCCTCGGTGTTGCACCAGAGCGTGTGATAGTCGTTCGCACGCAAAACCACCGGTCGATCCGGCAATACCGCGTCCAGCCAGTGGGCGTCGAAGACCCCGGACTCGGCAAGCGACAGATCGAAGCCGCCCCCGTAGACCCACTCCGCCGCCGGATGCGCAAGGGCCCACCCGGTGACCCCGGCGAGTACGTCGGTCAGGCTGGTGCCGCGGACCGGCGCGAATCGCGCCTCCAGACCGGCTTGCAGCGGATGGGCGTGACCGTCGCCGAATGCAGGGAGCAAGGTGCCACCCCGCAGGTTCACCCGCTCGACCCCCACCGGCACGTCGAGCCGATCGCCGATCGCGGCGATGCGGTCTCCGTCGATGAGCAGTTCGAGAGTTCGCGGAGCGGGCCAGTCGGCCGGACTCCACAGCCGGCCGCCCGTGAACAGCACGCTGGACATGGCAGACCTCCGACTCGAACGACCGGCGGGACCCTGGTCCCGATCGCCTCTGCAAGGCTAAGTGCATGGAGCTGATCAAGAGGATCCGATGGAACACGGTGGGCCCGGTCCTGGCCATCGTCGTGTTGGCGCTGACCTGGGGGCGCTACAACCTGAGCCCCGCCGTCGTCGGCCTGGTCGCTCTGGTGTTGTGTGCCGCCGTACTGGCCGCCGTCCACCACGCCGAGGTGGTGGCACATCGGGTGGGTGAACCGTTCGGCTCGCTGGTGCTCGCAGTGGCCGTGACCGTCATCGAGGTCGCCCTCATCATCACGCTGATGGTCTCCGGCGGGGACAACACCGCCTCGCTGGCCAGGGACACCGTCTTCGCCGCCGTGATGATCACCTGCAATGGCATCGTCGGCATCTCGCTGGTGGTTACGGCCACCAGGCATGGGATGGCGATGTTCAACGCCGAAGGGACGGGCGCCGCCCTGGCCACCGTCGCCACGTTGGCCACCCTGTCACTTGTCCTCCCTAGCTTCACCACCGGCCGGCCCGGGCCGCAGTTCACGCCGGGTCAGCTGACCTTCGCCGCGGTAGCGTCGCTGGCCCTTTACCTGATGTTCGTACTCACCCAGACGGGGCGGCACCGCGACTTCTTCCTGCCGGTCGACATCAACGGCAGGGCGATCGATACCCAGGACCAGCATGCCGACCCGCCGAGTACACGGTCCGCGCTGGTCAGTGTCGGGCTGCTGCTGGTCGCCCTGATCGCCGTAGTCGGCCTGGCCAAGGTGGAGTCGCCGGCCATCGAGAGCGGGGTGGCCGCGGTGGGCTTTCCGCCCTCGTTCGTGGGCGTCGTGATCGCGCTGCTGGTGCTGTTGCCCGAGACGTTGGCGGCGGCCAGGGCCGCCCGCCGCAACCAGGTACAGATCAGCCTGAACCTGGCCCTCGGCTCGGCCATGGCCAGCATCGGTCTGACCATCCCGGCGATCGCTGTGGCCTCGATCTGGCTGACCGGGCCGCTGCTGCTCGGCCTGAGTTCGACGCAGATCGTCTTGCTCGCGATCACCGTGCTGGTGGCCGGGCTGACGATCGTGCCCGGTCGGGCAACCCGGCAGCAGGGTGGTGTGCACCTGGTGCTGCTGGCCGCCTTCGTCTTCCTGGCGATCAGTCCGTGATCGACCCTCGAACACAAAGCCGGCTATTCGGTGATGTCACGTCCATGCATGGTCAATGCCCAGATGACCATCAGGTCGAAGGCAATGATGATGATCGACCAGAACGGGTAGTACGGCAGCCACATGAAACTCAGCACGATGCTCACCACCGCAATGATGACCGCGACGGTCCGCGAGATCACCGAACCGGTGAACAATCCGAACCCGGCAGCCAGCACGATGATCCCGCCGAGCAGATGCAGCCAGCCCCAAGTGCCGACATTGAAGCGGAACGCCCAGCTGGCGTTGATGGTCGCGGCGCCGTAGAAAGCCTTGCTGAACAGCTCGACGAACGCCTGCATGATGTGGAACAGACCGACCGTGATGAGCAATATCCCAGCCGTCGCGGTGGTCCCCACCGCAAAGCCGCTTCTTTCCCGTGTTGTCATTTCCTTACCTCCACATTCGGAACCGGCCGTTGATTCGGGCACAACATAGCCTACAAACAAACTTGGTCGGTTGAGCCATGCCGCAGGCCTCGGTTGGCGGCCCCTGGTTCGACCGTGTAACCCGAACCGACCGCGGGAATGTCTTGGCTGCAGGCGCCAGGGAAGACCACTAGGGGAAATATCAGGTTCCCACTGGCGGGCCGACCCCGGCACACTGTTCCTACCCTGGAGCGCCTCAATCGCATCGCCCGGCAACACCATCAACGAGGAGTCTCACCATGACGCAGACCGAGCAGGTCGATGCTGCGGATCCGGCCGTCCCCGATCCCAAGCAGCGGCTGCCGCGAGGTTTTCCGTTCTTCGCGATCATTGCCGTCGCGGTACTGGCGCTGCTGGCCGGCCTGTCCGGGGGCGCCTATCAGGGCAAGTTGTCGGAGGTGCAGAAGAACGACAACTCGGCGTACCTGCCAGGGTCGGCGGAATCGACCCAGGCATCCACCGAGGCCGAGAAGTTCAATACGTCGCAGTCGATCCCGGGCTTCATGGTGTTCCACCGGGACAGTGGCCTGACCGCCGCGGACAAGCAGGCCGTCGAGTCGTTCTACGCGACTCTGCCGAAATTGACCGGTGTCGATACGCAGGCGATCACCCCGCCCACCTTCTCCAAGGACGGGACGACGGCGTCGGTCTACACCCCGTTGATCGCCAAACAGGACGGCGTTGCGGTGTCCGGCGATGTCTTGTCCACGAACGAGAACGCCGTGATCGCCGCGGCCCAGAAGGGCGCTCCCGCCGGCCTGCAGGTCTATCCCGCCGGCCCTGCCGGGCTGCTGACGGCGTTCATCAGTGCTTTCGCCGGTCTTGACGGCACCCTGTTGATCACCGCCGGTCTGATCGTGATCGTGATCCTGTTGTTGGTCTACCGATCACCGGTGCTGTGGTTCTTCCCGATCTTTTCCGCGGTGCTGGCTCTCGGTCTGTCCTCGATGGTCATCTACTTCCTGGCCAAGAACGGCACGCTGACCCTCACCGGTCAGAGTCAAGGCATCCTTTCGGTGCTGGTGCTCGGCGCCGGGACCGACTACGCGCTGCTGCTGATCGCACGCTATCGGGAGGAGTTGCACAACTTCGAACACAGATCCGACGCCATGATCAGGGCCTGGAAGGAATCCGCTCCGGCCATCTTCGCGTCGGGCGCCACGGTCATCATCGGGCTGCTGTGCCTGAGCTTCTCCGAACTCAACTCCAACAAGAGCCTCGGCCCGGTGGCGGCGATCGGCATCGGCTGCACGCTGATCGTGATGATGTCGTTCCTGCCGGTGTCGTTGGCGCTCGCCGGCCGCTGGGTGTTCTGGCCGCGGCGCCCCACCACCGCCACACCCGTGCCGACGCCGGGGACCGCCGGCATCTGGGGTCGGATCGCACGCTTCATCGGCGGTCACGACCGGAAGGCCTGGATCGGCGCGACGGTGCTGCTCCTGCTGTGCCTGCTCGGCCTACCCGGCCTCAAGACCAGCGGACTGACCACTGCCCAGGGCTTCACCAACACTCCGGACGCGGTGCTGGGACAGAACCTGTACGACGCCAAGTTCCCGCAGGGTGTCGGCGCGCCGGCCGTCATCGCCGTCAATGCCTCCGCAGTCGACGAGGTCATCAAGGTGGCCTCCGCCGTTCCTGGTGTCGCCACCACACCGGGCTCGGTGTGTGTGCAGCTCGACTACGCGAAGGTGGCGAAGCTCAAATCCGGCTCTTCGGGGCAGCCACCGGCCGGGGTGGTCGCCGGTTGTCCGCCCGCGGCCCTGCAGGTCAGCCCGATCGACGGCCGCACCATCATCAATGCCACGCTCACCGACTCCTACGACTCGCAGGCGGCGTTCGACACCATCGCCCGCCTCCGGGCAGCCGTGCACGCAGTGCCTGGCGCTGATGCGCTGGTGGGCGGGCAGTCGGCCGCCACCCTCGATGTGCACGACGCCTCCATCCATGACCGCAACCTCATCATTCCGATCGTGCTGGTGGTCATCTTCATCGTGCTCTCGTTACTGCTGCGCTCCCTGCTCGCGCCCTTGCTGCTGATCGGAACCGTGGTGCTGTCGTTCCTCGCCACCATGGGCGTGTGCGGGTGGGCGTTTACGCACGTCTTCGGCTTCGCCGGCGCGGACCAGTCCTTCCCGTTGTTCGCCTTCGTCTTCCTGGTCGCGTTGGGCATCGACTACAACATCTTCCTGATGACCAGAGTTCGAGAGGAGTCGCTGGAATTCGGCGCCCGGCAGGGGGTGCTCCGCGGGCTTGCGGTCACCGGGGGGGTCATCACCTCGGCGGGCATCGTGCTCGCCGCAACGTTCACCGTGCTTGGCGTGCTGCCGCTGGTGTTCCTGGCCGAGCTCGGCTTCGCCGTCGCGTTCGGCGTGCTGCTGGACACCTTCGTGGTCCGGTCGTTCCTGGTACCCGCGCTGGCGCACGACATCGGCCGGAAGATCTGGTGGCCCTCGAAACTCGCCGCCGGCCCGGAGTAGCCGGTCTCCGCCCGCCGCTCTTTGGCGCACCGTGTCGCGATCCTCGTGCGTTCTGGACCGTTTTGGCGCGAGGATCGCACCACGGTGTGCGGGTGAAGCAGGTCGGCCGAGAAGTTAAGGTGCGAGGATGCCCCATCCGCCTACCGCCGAGCTCAACTGGTGGCAGGCCGGGGCGCTTGCGATCGTGCTCCTCCTCTTGTCGATCGGGCTGAAGCGCTTCCGCGCCCCGTGGGTGCACAAGGTGACCCCGTTCCTCAAGGAAGCCGGGATCATCGCGCTGCTGTTCTCACTCTGGCAGCGGGCCGGCCAGTTGTCCCAGCACAGTTCGACGCAGGCTTTCGCGCGGGGCCGCTGGATCGACAGTGCCGAACGCTGGGTCCACCTACCGAACGAGCGAGCTCTGCAGGTAGGCCTGGTGGACCACCCCACCATCGGCCAGTGGGCCAACCTCTACTACGCGGTCATGCACCTGAGCACCACCGGTGCCATGCTCTTCTGGCTGTTCTGGCGCCATCGGGACAAGTACCCCAGGGTCAGAACCACGCTGGCGCTGTTCACCGGTCTGGCTCTGCTGGTGCAACTTGTGGCCGTCGCTCCGCCCAGACTGCTCCCGCAACTCGGGTTCATCGACATCGCCGCGCGTTACGGGCAGTCGGTGTACGCGAACGCCAACTTCACCGCCCAGGCGCTCCTGGCCATGCCCTCCGTGCACATCGGCTGGTCCATGGTGGTGGCCGGCGCGGTGCTCTGGGCCAGTACCAGCCGATGGCGTTTTCTTGTCCTGCTGCACCCGCTGCTCACCCTCTACGTGGTCACCGCGACCGGCAATCACTGGTGGTTCGACAGTCTGGCCTCCGCGCTGCTGTTGGCCATCGTCATTGCGGGCCAGGTGCTCTGGTACCGCTGGCACGCCTCCCGCAGCGCTAGTGGCGTCACCGTCGCGGCGCCGACGCTGGCCGCCAGCGTGAACGGATGAAGGAAAATTCAACCCTTGACCCTGACACGGTGTGAGCCCCCAACGTAGAGAGCGTCATGTTCACCATCGGAGATTTCGCCAACCTCGGCCGGGTGTCCGTCCGGATGCTGCGCCACTACGACAGCATCGGGGTACTTCGTCCGGCAGCCGTTGACTCGGTCAACGGTTACCGCCTGTACAACGCCGACCAGCTGTCCCGGCTCAATCGCGTCGTAGCCCTCAAGGACCTGGGATTCACCCTCGCGCAGGTGAATTCAATTCTCGAGGACAAAGTCGACCCGGCGGAGCTTCGCGGGATGTTCCGGCTGCTGCAAGCGCAGCTGGAGGCGCAGCTGGACGCCGACCGTGCTCGGCTACTGGGTATCGAGGCGAGACTCCGCATCATCGAAAGCGAGGGCACCATGAAAACGCAGGACGTGGTACTGAAGAAGGTGGAATCTGTGCGGATTGCCGAGATGTCCACCAAGGCGGCAACATTTCGGACGGTCGACATCGGGCCGGCCATCCAGGCGCTGTATCCGCAACTGATGCAGAACCTCGGCAGTGCCGGGCGTGCAACCCACCGGCTACGCCATCGCCTACTACGAGCCGGTTGCGGCCGATGACTCCGTGATCATCCACGCGGGTATCACGGTGAGCTCCGAGCCATTGCCCGACAAGCCATTCGACATCGTCGACCTGCCGTCGATCAATTCGGCCGCGACGCTCATCCACCACGGCTCGATGGATCATGTCGAAGCCAGTTATCAGGCTCTGGCCCGGTGGATCGAGGAGAACGGCTACCGCACCAGCGGATTCGCCCGGGAGTTCTACCTCGATTACGACCCGGATGCAACCGACAACGGGGTGACCGAGCTACAGATCCCGGTGGAAAAAGCCTGACCGGTCATTCGTCCGGATCGCGGATCTCGTCGCGGATCCAGCCGATATAGCGATCGGCGGAGGCGACAACGGCTGCGGCGGCGCCGGTGTCGATGACCCGTCCCTGGAAGGCACCGTAGATCCGGTCGAACTCCAGCGGGGCAACGGCACCGGCGACCCGGCGCACCAACCGTTCGCCGAGCGGGATCAGGTTGGGATAGCTCCGCATGAACGAGACGCTGGCACGGTCCGGGTTCACCATCAGGGTGTCGCCGACCAACAGGGCGCCGCGGCCATCGGCGCCCGCCGGCCAGTGCAGCACCGAGCTGCCCGGAAAGTGGCCGCCGCACTGCACCAGTTCGATTCCGGGCAGGATCTGCCGTCGACCGGACCACAACGTCACTACATCGTCCGGTCGACGGATCCAGCGCCGATCGGCCTCGGCGTAGTAGACGGGCACGCCGTCGAATGCCCTGCTCCAGGTGATCGAGCAGCCGACGAGATGCGGGTGGCTGGAGGCCAACGCGGCCACTCCCCCGAGCTCGATCGCAGCGTCGATCATCGCCTGGTCGACATAGCCGGGCGGCTCCCACAACACGTTTCCCGCCGGCGTCCTGATCAACAATCCGCGTTGGCCGATGCCGAATGACGGCGAAACCTGCAGCGCGTACAGATTCGGTTCGAGCTCGGAGAAGGCGCCGGTGTAGTCACCGGTCATCGCCGGCAGGGACGTCCACGCCTGCCCACCCGCCGGCACATACTGGCGTTCGTCGGTGCAGATGGCGCACCGCGACGGCGGCCGAGCGGTGTTCGCATGCTCGATGCCGCACGCCACGCAGATCCAGACCGTCATCGCTCCCCTTTCCCTCGCACCGTGTCCTCGCCCCCTTTCCCTCGCACCGTGTCGCGATTCTCGCGTTGATTCGGGCAAATCAGCACGAGGATCGCGACACGGTGCGCGAAAAACGACGCCTCAGAGGGTGTAGTCCAGGATCAGCAGGCCGTGCTCGACCAGACCGGTGCCGGCCAGACCGGTCAGCTCCCCGGTGCCCGAACCGTGGACCACCGCTGCATCCTGGGTCGTTGGAAAACCCTCCCCCATCGAGGCCCGATGTTCCAGCACGAAACTGCCGGTCAGGCCACGCAGCGTGCCGACGATCCGCTCCTGTGCCACGTAAGAGGCACCGCGCTCACCCCGGGTGGTCAGGGCGTGGCCGGTAGCAGTAGCCACCAGATCAGGCCCGGAATAGGTCTTCGCCAGCTCGACGACTCCGCTGTCCGGACCGCCGTCAACGGCGTCTGCCGCACCCCCTTCCCACTTGTCCAGCTTGAACGGGGCTTCGAGATGGGTGGCCATGTCCCTCAGCATTTCAGGCATCGCCGGACTAGAGCAACGGGAAGCGCGGCGGCGGCGAACCTGCCCTTCACCCCTCCGACGGTACGATCATCTGAATCCGCCCCGGCCCTGACCAGCACAGCGAGCACGTCCGAACATCCGAACCCGGTGGCGGCGAGAGGCGAGGAAGAGCCATGACCGGGAACAGCCTGGACCGACATATGCCCTTGTATGCGCAGCGCACCGCCGGCATGCGAGCTTCGGCAGTCCGGTCCCTGTTCGCAGTGGCAAACCGCCCCGAGGTCGTCTCACTGGCCGGCGGGATGCCGTACCTCCAGTCGCTGCCACTGGAGAGCATCGCCGCCGAGGCCGCCCAGCTCATCGCAAAGGACGGGCTGGTCGCCCTGCAGTACGGATCCGGACAGGGCATCGCCGACCTACGCGAGCAGATCTGCCAGGTGATGGCCCTGGAAGGCATAATCGCCCACCCGGACGACGTGACGGTGACCGTCGGCTCCCAGATGGCGTTGGATCTCGTCACCAGAGTGTTCTGCGATCCCGGCGACGTGATCCTGGCCGAAGCGCCCTCCTACGTCGGCGCTCTCACCACGTTCGCCTCCTACCAGGCCAATGTGGTGCACATCGAGATGGACGCCGACGGACTGATCCCGGCGGCCGTGGTGGCCGCCATCGAGAGTTGCCGGGCGGCCGGCCGGCGGATCAAGTTCCTCTACACGATCCCGAACTTCCACAACCCGGCCGGCGTCACCATGTCGGACCCCCGCCGCCTCGAGCTGGCCGAGATCTGTCGCGACGCCGGCATCCCGATCCTGGAGGACAACCCCTACGGGCTACTGGGTTTCGACGACAAGATCCGTCGTGCCATCCGCGCGGACGATGCAGAGAACGTGATCTACCTCGGCTCGTTCTCGAAGACCTTCGCGCCCGGGCTCCGGGTGGGCTGGGTGCTGGCACCGCACGCGGTCCGCGAGAAGTTGGTGCTGGCCAACGAGAGTGCCACGCTGAACCCGCCGGTGTTCAACCAGATGATGGTGTCCCGCTATCTGGCCACCTTCGACTGGCAGAGTCAGATCAAGACCTACCGGCACACCTACGCCGAGCGGCGCGACGCGATGATCACCGCGCTGGAGGCACACATGCCCGACGGCACCACGTGGACCAGGCCCGAGGGCGGGTTCTATGTCTGGGTCACCCTGCCCGAAGGCTTCGACACCGCCGCCATGCTGCCACGGGCCGTCACCGCGCGGGTCGCCTACGTCCCCGGGACCGCCTTCTACGCCGACGGTCTCGGCTCCCGGCAAATGCGCCTGTCCTTCTGCTTCCCCACTCCGGAGCGAATCGTCGAGGGCGTCAGGCGGCTGGCCGGGGTGCTGGAGAGCGAGCTGGACGTGATGCGAACATTCGGCGCCCACGGCCATCCGGAAACCATGGCGCGCAGGCTCACCCGCGGGCCGTCGTCGCCGTCCCCGGACATCTACTAGCCGTCCCGGACATCTACTCGGACAGCGCAGAGCATAGGAGTTCGCGAAAAGATGACTGATCGTCATGTGGTGGTACTGGCCGGCGGGCTCACTCACGAACGTGAGGTGTCGCTCCGGTCGGGTTCCAGGCTGACCGAGGCGCTCCGCCGACAGGGCCTCGAGGTGACGGTGCGCGACGCCGATGCGTCGCTGCTGCCCTGGCTGCTCGAGGCCAAGCCGGACGCGGCGATCATCGCCCTGCACGGGGGTCGCGGCGAGAACGGCGCTGTGCAGGGTGTTCTGGAACTGGCCGGGGTGCCGTACCTGGGTACCAGATCGCACGACTGCCGGCTGTCCTGGGACAAACCGACGGCCAAAACTCTGGTGCAGCGCGCGGGTTTTCTGACGCCCAACTGGATCACGCTGGCGCACAACACCTTTCGCGACCTCGGTGCCGCCGCGCTGATCGATTCGCTGGTGAACCATCTGGGGTTGCCGTTGATGCTCAAGCCACATCAAGGTGGATCTGCGCTGGGCGCCACCGTGGTCCGAGCGGCGGCCGACATCCCGGGTGCCCTGGTGCAGGCCTTCGCCTACGGCGACGTGGTTCTCGTCGAGCAGTTCGTGGAGGGCATCGAGATCGCCATCTCCGTGCTGGACGGATCGGACGGCCCGCGTGCCCTACCCGCCGTCGAAATCGTGCCGGACAGCGGGGTTTTCGACTACGAGTCCCGCTACACCGCCGGGTTGACGACCTACTACACGCCGGCCCGATTGAGCCCCGATGCCGCCACGGCGGCGGCCGCCCTGGCCATCGGTGCCCATCGGGCACTCGGCCTGCAGGACGTGTCACGCACCGATGCCATCGTCGACGCCGACGGACGGGTGCAGTTCCTCGAGGTCAATGTGTCGCCCGGTCTGACCGAGACATCGATGCTTCCGATGTCGGTGTTGGAGGCCGGCGAGGACCTGGGCGGCGTCTACTCCCAGCTCATCGAACAGGCCATCGCCCGGGGCTGAATCGACGGCCCCGACCAGATCAGCCGCCCGGCCCGCTGCCTCCGGTTTGTCCGGACCTATCCTTGGGAATTAACCGGCGATAGCTCGGTTTTCCCAACACCTATGGCATCGAGCCTGCGGATGAAGGTCAAGGGGGCAGCGCATGCAGTGGTGGGTGTGGTTGATCATCGTCGTCGTGGTGATCGTGGCAATCCTCGGCGCGGTCGTCGCCATCCAGGCCAAGCGCCGCAGTGGCGGCGTCATCATCAGTGATCGCAGAAGAGGGAAGTCGACTTGAGCACGTTGCTCCGTGCCAGTGATCTGGCCCACCGGGTCGTTGTCACGTTCGCCGGGGAGGATGTAGCCCAGATCAAGGACATCGTCTACGCCGCCAACGGTGGCGAGATCGGTGCGTTCACCCTGGCCGGCCGAGGACTCTTCGCCGGACCACTCAAGGTCGCGCTTCCATGGGCCAAGGTCGTTGCTCTGGGGCCCGACGCGGTGATGATCGAATCGGAAGACGTCCTCGTCCCGTTGAGTGAGGCGTTCGACGCCACCGACGGCGAGGTCGAGTTCGGGGAAGGGCGACATCCTGAAGTCGGAGGTTCTGACCGACACCGGCACCTCGCTGGGTCGTGTCTCCGACGTGATCATCGGTATCGGCGCAACCCAGGGCGGGCAGGCTGATGTCGTCGGCTACGAGATCGACCCCGCCGAATCGCTGGGCCGGGGCAAGCAACCACTGCTGATCCCGTTGCCCGACACGTTGGCGGCTTCCGGCGAACACCTGATGGTTCCAGCGTCTGCAGCGAACTACATCAGCGACAATCTCAGCGGCTTCGGCTCCGCCATCGACGCTTTTCGTGCACAGTTGGGCGGGGTTTCCTGATGCTGCTCTCCGAGGCAATTGGTCAGCAGGGTCGTCAGCACGTCGACGCGCCGCGACGGTCGGTCACGTCGGATCCCTGGTCATCGATCCGGTCGCCCAGCGGGTGGTGGCGCTGTCACTCAAGAAGACTCCGGTATCGGGTGACCTGCTGCCCTGGGCCGAGATCACCGCATTCGGCGTTGATGCCGTCACGGTGGGGAGCGAGTCACAGATCATCGAGGAACAAGGGCATTTCGCCGAACTCAATTCCAAGGCTCACGCCATTGTGAAGAAGCGGATTCTGAACACCGCTGGACTCCAGGTCGGCACCGTTCGTGACGTCGACTTCGACCCGGCCGACGGGCGGATCCTGGGCATCCTGACCGACGACCAGCCGATCGACGGCCGTGCCCTGCTGGGTGTCGGTTCCTACGCCGTAGTCGTTCGCGCCTGACTCGTCCGCGCTCATTTGCGGCCGGGCGTCCAATTCATGCCCCAGCCGTAGGCCTTGTCGAGCACCGACTGACCGCCGTCGATGTATTTGACCTCGCGCTGGACGACCAGGTCGTTCCCGCTGTTGATCAGCTGCGCTACGGCGCAGATCCGGGAGGCCTGGCTGGACGCATCCAGCCGGACCTCGATCTGCGGGCCGTTGATGGGCGTGAGCGTGACCGTCCCGTCGACTGCCGCCCAGTTCGGCGCACCGTCGTAGATCATCGCGAAGATCAGCACTCGACGGAATCGCCCCGGCTTCTCCAGGTTGATCGACATGTTCTCGCCCGACGACACGCCGCCCGTACGGTCATCACCGTCGAGTTTGATCCACGGCGGGCCGATCGAGCGACCCGAATGCATTGCCGAGCGCCTGCACCACACCCTTGGTGCCATCCGAGAGTTCGTACAGGCAACCGAGATCCAGGTCGACGCCCTTCGAAACCTGGGCCTGGGCAGCGAGCCGCTTGAAGAATCCGCCGCCGCTCGGAGGCGGTGCGGCCACACCACTGGACCAGTTCAGGTTGACCCGGATGGTCCCGGAGCTGCCGCCGGATTTCGTCAGCGAGACCTGCGGCGCCGCTGCGGTGAGCGTGACCTTCTGCAGTGAGATGGAGCCGGGCGCACCAGTGCGAGCCATCGACGCCGTCGATTGGCTGGCCGGCTCGCCGACTGCCGCTGGAACGGCCTGGGCGGCAGGCGGATTCGCGGCCTCGGCCTCCTCGGGCGGGACGTACCACGACGGCACATCGGCCGGCTTGCGCAGCAGGAGCGGCCGGAGCGGGGTCCGCCGGCCGCCTTCTGGTGTAGTCGATCGCCACCTCGAGCTCCTCTCAGGTATGCGCAGCCGCAGGAATCGTCAGATGTTGACCCCGAAGTCACGCGCGATGCCGGCGAGCCCGCTGGCGTAGCCCTGACCGATCGCACGGAATTTCCACTCGGCGCCGTTGCGGTACAACTCGCCGAACACCATCGCGGTCTCGGTCGAAGCATCCTCAGTGAGGTCGTAGCGGGCCAGCTCGTTGTTGTCCGCCTGGTTGACCACCCGGATGAAGGCGTTCCGTACCTGGCCGAACGACTGCGCTCTGGTGTCGCCTTCGTAGATCGACACGGCGAAAACGATCGACGTGATGTTCGGCGGTACCGCCGTCAGGTCGACCTTGACCTGCTCGTCGTCGCCCTCACCCTCGCCGGTCAGGTTGTCGCCCTGGTGCTCGATCGACCCGTCGGGAGACCGCAGGTTGTTGAAGAAGACGAAGTACTGGTCGGAGACGATCTTGTGGTTGTCACCGAGGGCCAGCGCACTCGCGTCCAGGTCGAAATCCACGCCGGTGGTGGCGCGGGCATCCCAACCCAGGCCCACCATCACAGTCGTGAGGTTCGGCGCCGCCTTCGTCAGCGAGACGTTGCCACCCTTGGTCAGGCTCACACCCATTGCCGGCTCCTCCTACGTGTACCCGGCAGCACCCGATCGGCGCTGCTCGTGATGACCCTCTGAATGCTCGAACGTTCCCCTACAACGCACGGCAGGGCGTTCGGAGTTCCCGAAATGAAGCCGCCAGGCTGCCAGCAGGGAACGCTACACGGGGTGCCGTCGCGGACCGCCGTAGGATTTGAGTTGATGTCAACGCCTTGGTCGGGACGCCTGTATCGGCGACCGCAGAATCAGGCCGCGCAGGCCGCGCAGGACGGCGCTGTCGCGGCCTTCCTCGACCTGGACAAGCGTCAGTCGTACGTGAGTGACGCGGCCGATGCACTCTCCGGCGACCTGGTGCCCCACTCGGCGCTGCTCCGCGAATGGGAACCGGTCAAGCAACAGGCGTTCGCCGCTTCGGCGAGTTATCTCAGCGTCGCCGAGTCCCATTCGTCGGCGAACGCCGGGGATCGCGGCGCGAAGGTGGATCCGGCGGCAGCGGTAGCCGCGTTCACCGACGTGCATCGGAAACTTGCCGATGCAGCGGTCGCCGTCGACGAGTTCTATCGCAGGCACTCGGACGAGTTGGAACGGGCCAGGTCGCTGCGCGACGCGACCCCGAAGATCTCGGCCGATGCGAAGGCTGCGGCGTTGGCGGCCGAGACACAACTGACGAAGGCCGAACAGGACGGCTTCGGCTATCCAAGTGTGATGCACGCTGCGGGCGAGTTGGTCGACGCGCTGTCCGCGCTGAAGACGGCCGAGACCGTCGGCTCACCGATGGAGATCCGGCACGCCGCCGCCGCCGTCCACTCGGCGGCCGAGGCGGTGAATGCCAGGATCTCGACGGCCCGTTCCTTGCTGCCCACCGTTCGCGGATCGGTGAGCAGCGTGAAGACCAGGATCGAAGGCGTGTCCACCCGGTTGGAGTCCCTGCCGGCCACCCGGTCGGCCCTGCTTCGCGAGTTTTCCGCGGATTGCTCGAAGGACCTCAACGGCGCCGACGACCGCGCACGGCGCTCCCTCGAACAGGCCCGTACGGCGTGGGCGGCAGCCCGGAAGGCTCTTGATTCCGGGCAGCCGGAGGAGGCGGCGAACCAGCTGACTGCTGCCAGGGCGAGTTTGTCGGCGGCCGAGGATGACGGTGACGCGATGGGCGACCGATTGCGGGTGCTGCGCGCGACAAAGGCGGATCCGACAGCCGCGGCCAGGGCCACCCGCTTCAAACTTCGCGATGCGCAGCTGCTGGTCGTCGATCGTGGCCTGGTCAGGCAATGGGGTTCGGTGCTGGATGCTCAAGCGGCCCGTATCGACCGGGCCGCCGCCGACCTGACGGGGCCTCACCCCGACTACTGGTCGTATTTGCAGACCCTGCAGTCCGTGGACGCGTTCGTCAAGAACGTCATCGACCGCGTTCGCGGCGAAGCCAGATAACCGAATTCGCGTGCGTCACTTCGATCACCTGACGAAACGGGTCCGCGACGATCTGTTTGCGGTGAGTCCTACGGACTTCGACCTCGACAGTTCGCGCACGGTGTTGGCGACCGCCCTCGGTGCAACGCTGTACGTACCTGGTGTCCGCGAGGACCTGGCTGCTGTCATCAGTCGCCGTGCCGCGGAGGGCGTTCGGTCGATGGTCGTCGACCTGGAGGACGCCGTCGCCGATCATCACGTCGATCTGGCGCTGGACAACCTCATCAATGCCCTCATCGAACTCGACAGGTCACCGGCGGACATGCTGCTTTTCGTCAGAGTCCGCACGCCTGAACACATCCGACAGATCATCGACGGCCTCGGCGGCTCCAGTGGCGCACTGACCGGGTTCGTCCTGCCGAAATTCTCGGCATCGACGGGGGCCCGGTTCCTGGGCGAGATCGTCAGCGGGTCCGAGCGAATCGGCTCCCGACTCTTTGCCATGCCCGTGGTCGAGACGCCTGACGTGCTCTACCGGGAGACGCGCGACGAGGCGTTGTCGGCGGTCCGCGATCTGCTCGGCCAGTACCGGGACATCGTCCTCGCCGTCCGATTCGGAGCAACCGATCTCTGCGGCCTTTTCGGGATCCGTCGTGATCGCGATCTGACGATCTATGACGTCGGCGTGGTCGCGGAGTTGATCTCCGAGGTGGTCAACCACCTCGGTCGCGCCGACGGCACGGGATACGCCATCAGCGGCCCGGTTTGGGAGTATTTCGCCGGGCACGAGCGGGTGTTCCGCCCACAACTGCGGGCTACGCCCTTCGAGGAACGCGACGCCACCTCTGTTCGACATCAACTGATGCGCGCGGACTTCGATGGGCTCATCCGGGAAGTGGTGCTGGACCGGGCAAATGGGTTGACCGGGAAGACCGTGATCCATCCGACGCACGTTCCGGCCGTCCATGCGCTGTCCGTGGTGCCGCACGAGGAGTTCAGTGATGCCGGCGACATCCTGGACAGCCGTGACGCCGGCGTCCGGAGCTCGGGGTACCGCAACAAGATGAATGAGATGCGGCCGCATCGCCGTTGGGCGGAAAGGATTCTGGATCGGGCCGGCGTATTCGGGGTGGCGAATCCCGACGTGACGCACGTCGACATCCTGACCGCGCTGCTCGATCGATGAGCTCGAACCGGGTGCTGCCGGTCGATGATCTGACACAGACGGATATGACACCGACGGATATGACGCGATGGGTGGCTGACGAATTCGGGATCGTGTTGCGCACGCGTCATTCGCCTGTTGGCCTGGACATCACCGATCTGGTCGGACTCGCCCTGCGCCGCAACCCACGTCGGGCCCACCTTCTGGTGTCGACCGTGCTCGGGAAGCACCTACCGGTCGATCCGGGCGTCGTGATCGGCACCGGCCGGCTGTTGGGCGAGTTGGTGGCGCGGGCGTTGGCTGACGAGGTCGATGGTCGCAACTGGGCCGACTCCGATGATTGGGCCGATGCCGCCCAGGCGTCCGTGCGCCGGGGCCGGCCGCTGCCGTTGGTCTCCCGTCTCGACGAGGTAGTGGCCAGACGAGCGCCGTCAGCCGCTGTGGTGCTTGGTTTCGCCGAGACCGCCACCGGTCTGGGACATCTCGTGGCCGACCAACTCCGGGCGGAATGTTATCTGCATTCAACCCGCCGGATGGTCCCGTCCGTCACCGTCGCGGGCACTTTCCAGGAGGGTCATTCGCACGCGACTGATCACCTGCTCCTCCCGGTCCCAACGACTCTGCTCGACACCGATTCGCCGCTGATTCTTGTGGACGACGAGTTGTCAACGGGTAGGACGGCGATGGGCACCATCACCGAGGCGCACCACCGCCACCGACGCCGGCGTTACGTGCTGGCCACCTTGATCGACCTTCGCAGCGAGGCGGATGAGGCCGAGATGCGCGCTCTGGCAGCACATCTGGACTGTCGCATCGATGTCGTCTCGCTGGCGCGAGGTTCGGTTCTACTTCCCGACGGTTTGATCGACGCGGTCGACCAAGCGGCTCTCGCTCATCGACGGTGGCCCGGCGGCATCCTCGACATCGATCAGCCGGACCCGCTCTTCGGTGGCGGTCCCGGCGGAGGTGCACCGAACCGATATCGCCTGGCCCGCCGACCTTCCCGACGGAGGTCGGCACGGCTTCCTGCGCTCGGATCATGCCCGGTTCGAACGGGAACTTGACCGGGCGGCGAGCGTCGTGGCTACCGCAGTTAAACGTCGTCTCGTGGGCAACGGCCGAGATGTCCTGGTGATCGGAACCGAGGAGTTGATGTATCTGCCGGTCCGGCTGGCCGAGCGACTGGCCGGCGACCTCACCCTTCGAGTTGGCTTTCAATCGACGACCCGGTCACCGGTGCTGGCCATCGATGACCCGGGATACCCTGTCCGACGACAATTCCGCTTCGCCGATCCCGAGGGTGACCCAGACCAGTCACGCTTCCTCTACAACTGCTACTCCGCGCCTGGCCGACGGGGACGCACGGACGGAGGCCGATCTGATCGTCGTGGTTGTCGACGCCTCGTCCGATACCGCCTTCCTCCACGGTCCCGACGGCCTGCCCGCGCAACTCATCCGGGCCGGTCTGGCGGTCGAGCTGATCGTTCTGGGCGCGGTCGACACGGCCCGGTTGGCGAAGGCTCGGGCGGATGCGCAGATCCTGCCCGATCCGCTGCGAGGGCCCGCCTTCGGCTCCTATTCGCCCGACGAGGTGGCCTGGCTGTTGACCGACCTGTCCGACCTGGATCTGGAGGGCGATGTCGACGACCGCGAGGCGGCTATCCAGGCCGGCACGGCGCACTATGCGGAATCCCTACCCATCGAATTTCAGCCCGACCTCGAATACCAACAATTGTTCCACACAGTATTGGCGGAGTCGGCGCAGCGATTGGCGCTCGCTGTCGGCCTGGTCACGGAATTGGTGCTGCAAGAAAGGGGGCACGATATCGTTCTGGCGTCCCTCGCCCGTGCGGGTACCCCGGTCGGGATCCTGTTGCGTCGATGGGCCGCCTTCCGACACGGTCTCAGGCTCCCGCACTACGCCTTGTCGATAGTCCGTGGCCGCGGTATCGATCGTGCTGCTCTGAGATATCTTGCGCAGCAACATGTACCGGATGATGTCGTCTTCGTCGACGGCTGGACCGGCAAGGGCGCCATTGCCCGGGAACTCTCTGCCGCACTCACCGAATTCAACGCCGAGACCGGCTGGCGGTTCTCCGATGATCTGGCCGTCCTGGCCGATCCGGGATATTGCGTGCGGACCTTTGGCACCCGTGATGATTTTCTCATCGCATCGGCCTGTTTGAATTCAACCGTTTCCGGATTGGTTTCGCGTACGGTTCGTAATAATGCCTACTTGCGTCCAGACCAATTCGATGGAGCAAAGTTCTATCGCGAATTCGCGAGCAATGATGTATCTGCGGTCCTGCTCGACACCGTGTCCGGCGCACTTCCCACGGTGCTTGAACATGTGCTCGACGAACTACCCCGGTTGGCCGCATCCGACCGCGAGCCGACGTTCGCCGGCTGGGCCGCGATCGAGGCGATCAGAGCCGAGTATGGCATCGAGTCCGTCAATTTCGTCAAGCCGGGTGTGGGTGAAACGACGCGAGTGCTATTGCGTCGCATACCGTGGCGCATCCTCTTGCGCGAGGCGGACAATCCGGACCACGATCACCTGCGGATGCTTGCGTTGCAGCGACGCGTGCCGCTGGAGATCCGACCCGACCTTCCGTACTCGTGCGTCGGACTGATCCGCCGCGTGGCGGCGTCCGAACCGGGCGAGGCATGACCCAGGACGACGCGGGTCGAGTCGCTCTTGTCGCGTCCGTTCGGCGGACCCGAGCCGCAGCAGATGGTCTCGACAGGCGGCACCATGATCGCGAGCGATCTCGACCGCACCCTGATCTACTCGTCGTCGGCACTACAACTCCCGACCCTCGACGAACACTCACCCACCCTGATCTCAGTGGAGATATTCGGGGGTCGACCGCATTCGTTCATGACCCTCGCGGCGAGCCGCCGGCTGGCTGAGATAGCCGCTGCCGCAACGTTTGTGCCGATCACCACGAGGACGATCACACAGTACAAGCGGGTACGATTTCCCGGCCTGGAGCCCAGGTTTGCGGTGACCAGCAACGGTGGCAACATCCTGGTCGATGGGGTCCCGGATGTGGGGTGGCATCGTTCCATCTCGGCGGCGATCGCGGCAGGTGCGGCCACTTTGTCGGAAGTCAAGCTCGAGTTGAAGGCCAGAAGCCACGACGATTGGGTTCTCAAGCGACGAGTTGGCGACGATCTCTTCTGCTACCTGGTGGTTGACCCGCTGAAGGTTCCGAACGACTTCGTCGAATCTTGGACCTCGTGGTGCGACGATCGGAGTTGGCGCGTGTCCGTTCAGGGCCGAAAGATCTATGCCGTCCCGCAGCCGTTGACGAAGGAGCGGGCCATGCGTGCCGTCGCCGATCGAATCGGTGCGCGGCGGGTGTTGGCCGCCGGCGACGGCGCTCTCGATGCCGGATTCCTGGCCGCCGCCGACGAGGGCATTCGTCCACCGCACGGCGAACTGGCCGCAGCTCGACTGGAGGCACCCGCGTGTCGTCATCGGCCGGCGGGCCGGAGTGCTCGCCGCTGAGGACATCACCTCCTGGTTCGCAGACCGCAGCAAGTCGCTGTCGATCGACGATTCGGTCGTCACGCCGGCCGGCTGACGATGCGACTCAGGGTGCGGCACCTGCCGGTGATCGCGAGATGTGTTGTGTCGCAGGCATAATCGTCGTAGCGGTGCATCGGGTCGATTCGCGGCGCTTGTCTTGCGTCACCGTGACGTTTCGGAGCCCGGTCGCCCGTACGAGGTCCTGACCGCCGGTTTCGCAGATCTTCGTTCGTCCGGCTCGCTGCGCCGGGTGTCGACCCGACTCCCGGACTTTGCGTCAGTCCATTTCTTGTAATGCCGACTCAGTCCCCCGCCTTTCGGCGGCGCTCGGTGCCATGATGTCAACGATTCGCTCGAGATCATCGACGGTGGCGAATTCCACGATGAGCCGCCCCTTCTGGCGTCCTAGTTCCACCCGCACACGGGTGTCGAAGGTATCGGACAGTGTCGACGCCAGGGCAGCAAGACTTGGCATCACCAGCTTCTTCGGCGCCGCCCGCTTGCTCTTCGTCGTGCGACCGGCCATCAGCACGACAGCCTCCTCGGTCCCCCGCACTGATAATCCTTCGGCCACCACCCGAGTGGCCAGCTCCTCCTGATCCTCCGGGCTTTCGAGTGAGAGCAGCGCACGTGCGTGGCCGGCCGACAGCACTCCGGCAGCCACCCGCCGCTGCACTGGAATGGGCAGCTTCAGCAACCGGATCGTGTTGGAAATGACCGGTCGGCTCCGGCCGATTCGGGCAGCCAGTTCTTCCTGCGTCACGCCGAACTCCTGCAGCAACTGCTGGTAGGCCGCCGCCTCCTCCAGCGGATTCAGGTTCGCGCGGTGAATGTTCTCCAAGAGCGCGTCACGTAGCAGGTTTGCGTCCTCAGTGCGGCGGATGATCGCCGGAATCGTCGAGAGGCCGGCGCGTTCGGCCGCTCGCCAGCGCCGCTCCCCCATGACCAACTCGTAGCCGTCGTCGATCTGCCGCACCACGATCGGCTGCAGTAGCCCGAACTCCCGCAGCGAATGTTCCAGCTCGGTCATCGCCTCTTCGTCGAAGACAGTCCGTGGATTCCGCGGGTTGGGCCGGATCCGGTCGATCGGTACTTCCTCGTATCGCGGGCCGTCCGTTCGGGTTCCGCTCGCCGTTTCGGGAGAACCGTGCTGTACCGCCGGTGTGTTGCGGGCATCCGGGTCAACCGGTGCGTGCCCGTTCACGGTTTGGACCGACGGTCTGCTCATCCGGCTGGTCGGGGCCGCCGCCCCATTTGCCACTTCGGTCGGTGAGCCGTCAGGTGCGAGCTTCGCGCCGCCAAGACCTTCGTTGTGGTAGGCGTGTGAGTCCACGGAATGCGCGGGCGATTCCGCCTCGCCGCCAGCTGGATCCGGGTCGCCGCTGGCACGGGAGTCCTCAGCGGAGACGGCCTCGTCAATCTGGACCGCGATTGGGCTGCCCGACCCACCCATGAATACGTTCGCCACGACGTCGGTCTGCGGACCCGTGGGAATCAGAGCGGCCAGTCCGCGACCGAGTCCACCCTTCGGCCGGCTCACGATGCCTCCTTTGCGCCGCGCGACGCGATCTCGCGGGCGGCATCGACGTAGCTGCTTGCGCCCCGGGATCCCGGGTCGTAAGTGATGACGGACTGGCTGTAGCCGGGCGCCTCGGACACCTTGACCGATCGTGGAATCACGGATGCCAGCACCCTTGGGCCGAAGTGCTTGCGGACCTCGCTTGCCACCTGATCTGCGAGCTTGGTGCGTCCGTCGTACATGGTCAGCAAAATCGTCGAGACGTCGAGCGTGGGGTTGAGATGCTGCTTGACCAGGTCGATGTTGTGCAGCAATTGCCCGAGTCCCTCAAGGGCGTAGTACTCGCACTGGATCGGGATCAGTACCTCGCGGGTGGCGACCATCGCGTTCACCGTCAGCAGGCCGAGCGACGGCGGACAGTCGATGAAGACGTAGTCGAACTCCGCCTCAACACCGTCGATTGCCTTCTTCAGCCGCGTCTCGCGCTCCTCCATGGTGACGAGTTCGATCTCCGCACCGGCAAGTTCGATGGTGGCTGGGATGCAGCCCAGCCGCGGGGCGTCTGGGCAGGTCTGGATTGCCTCGGCGGCAGTGAACTCGCCGATCAACACCTCGTAGATCGACGGAGTACCCAAAGTGCGTTCCACACCCAGCGCCGTGCTGGCGTTTCCCTGCGGATCGAGATCGATGACCAGCACGTGTAGCCCGGCCAACGCGAGCGCGACGGCGATGTTCACTGTGGTGGTTGTCTTGCCCACGCCGCCCTTCTGATTGGCGACGCTGAAGATTCGTCGTTCTCGCGGCCTCGGCATCGTGAGCTCACCGCTCCTGACCTCGATGGCCCGGAGTGCGGCACGTGCGATCGGTGTGTCATCGATGTCCGTTGTTTCACGTGAAACGTCGATCGCGATGTCCACTTGACCTCCTGTTGTCAGCCCCCCGATTCGGGAGTTCACAGCTCTCGCGCTGCCCTGTCGCCCGATTGTTGAGTCGCTTGGCGGGGCCGGTTCGCGATGAGACTACGTGTCAGCAGTATGACCAAGGCCGTCTCGAATCCGGCGTATCCGTCGCCATTTCAGCGTGGAAACGTCGTTCGTGTCGCGCATAGTCGGAAGGCTGGGGCTCGCTATTTGCACAACACGAGCCGGCGCTCGACGTTGCTTGCCCGGCCCGGCGACCGTAGCGCCCGACCGCTGCATTGGAGGCGGCACGCTTTCGGCCCGGCATTGTCGTCCGTGCTCCGGACCTTCCTCGTCGACGCGGTAGGCGCGCGGGGCGAGCCGTTGCCATAGCCGGATGCGCGCCGTCGTTCGGCGCGCTCAGGTTCCGGGAGTGGGGCGTGATTCTGATGCGGACTGCCAACAGTGCGCCGGAACGTTTCACGTGAAACGTGTGGTCGCTGCCAGTCGCCCCATCCACAACAAACCACCGCGGCATAGTTCCCGCACTCGTGCGCGGCGAATCGAACATCAGAGTCGCAATCGTTCCGTTTCACGTGAAACATTCCGTTGGACAGTCCGGACGCCCGCCGTCTTCGGACGTCCGAACGGTTTGTTGGGTTGGTTGGAACGGGGGCTCGTCGAGCGACCTGGGTCATCCTGAGCATGGACCTCACCAAGCGCGACAGGCGCCGCCGGCAGCAACTTAGCGTTGGGTGGTCCCTACAGCGTTAACGGTGGGGGAGGCCCTTGTATGAAGCGCGTCCACCGCCTCGTCCTCGGTTCCGTGAACGCGAAGCCCGGGGACCAAATCTCGTGATCAGGCGATCCCTACGGGGCACACGGAAGCCGCCTGGATGAGCCCGTTAGAACCCGCTAAGCCGAACATGACGTCGCCGCTCCATGCTGAGCTCACCATCGTCGAGCTCCCACGGCTGGGCTCGTCCCAGGTTTCTCGATGGCCTCCACCGGGACGTACAGCCACCTATTCCCATACCTCTCTATGCCGCTTGTCGAACTACAGCCGCGTCATTCGCCGCCGTTTCGAAAGTCGAGCGAAAGCATCCGGAGATGCCCTTCTTCGCGCAATGGACAGGGATGTCTGACGATTCCGGGCCACGACCGCGCTCAACCGCTGCGAGGGCTGGGTTATCGACGCAACAGCCACCTCTCGGCCGACAGCCGACGCCAAGGAGTGACGGATCTCTACCAACGCGATCCGGTGACCTTCATGAAAATCCTGTTAGGGCGTCGGCGCCAAGCGTCACGGTGACGTTTCTCCCCACGCGCGGAATCTGTTTCCGTACTGACGCGCAGAAGCCGTGAAACAAATACGTACATCAGGTACGTACTGCTCACGATCCGCTCCGCGGACTCCGTGAACATACTGGTCGTGGAAGTTCGAAGAAGCCGGATCTTGGAACTTCACCGGTTGAGGCAAGCCCCTGTACGTCAAGTCGCCGAGTCGCCAAACACGAGCCGACGAACGTCTGCTGCAGGGCCAGCCGGGTGGTTGGCGTTCGTCCGATGCCCGGACGGCGCCGATCACCCACCGGTTACACCATATTCAAATTCCGCTCGGCACAGAGAGACATGAATCATGCCCACACAAGCTTCCATACTCACTATTCGTGAAGTGGAAATAGTTCGAATGCTTTCACTGGGATACACCGCGACTCGTATCGGTCGTGCCACAGGGATCAGCCCGAGAACCGTGCAGAAACACCTCCAGAACGCCTACGCCAAACTCGGCTACCACGACCGCCTTCTGGCCGTCCGGCAGGCTGCGGCGCTGGGCCTCATCGAAGCATGACGAAGCAATGAGCTCATCAGAACGACAATGCAAAAAGAGAACCTATGCTGACGGCGCTTCGCGACGGAGCAGCTCGTTCAGCTCCTTTTGTAGGGCCTCAGCTGCGGCGCGCGTCATAGTTAAGGTCCATCCGTCCGGGTGTAGTCCCCAATAACGGTTTTCGCCCTCCTCCTTCTTCTCGAGCTCCTGAAGTTCTTTCAGCAGCTCTTCACGGCTCTCGACGCTGAGGTGAAACCGTGCTCTGAGACCGTCGGCTATTTCCGCTTTTGACCGCGAGCGTTCGTATTCTTCGCAGTCTGTCGGCCGCGCGAGGGGGGCGGGACGGCGATCCGGATTCCTCGGATGATCAACGTGACCGGATCGACCAACCCAGCCCCAGCCGACACCACCCTGAGATCTACGAGTCCCGTCGCGGCCGCAGCGACGCGATCACGCGAGATCTCCTCGGCCGCAGTGGATCCCTTCAAGGCCAACAGTTCTCCATCAACGCGAAGAAGGGGCGCCGACCATGCCGCCAGTTTGCCCAGAGGTGCAACGGCGCGAGAAGTGACAACGTCGGCCTGTCCGCACTCGTCGACGACCTCGTCCGCCCTAGCTCGCACCACCTGGCAATTTGTCAGTTCGAGCGCCGCAACGATCTCCGTCAGATAAGCCGATCGGCGTTCCAGCGGCTCAACCAGGACGAACTCGCAGTCGGGCCGGGAAATAGCAAGGGGAATTCCCGGTAACCCGGCGCCCGAACCGATATCCACAATGCGATGACCGGATGTCAACAGGGAGCCGACGACAGCAGAGTTCAAAATGTGGCGGGTCCACAGGCGGCCGGCTTCACGTGGACCGAGCAATCCGCGCAACAGGCCGTCAGATGCCAAGGAGTCCACGTACCGCTGGGCCAGACCGACCCGCGCCCCGAACACCACCGCGGCGGCCGCGGGCTGGGCCTCTACTTGTCCGTTGGCCCCGGTCACCTCGCACACCATCGCCCTCGAAGCGAGTGAAACAGGTCGTCGCTCGGGTGCGTCATGTGAGCCTGTCGGTCAGGATGTCGGGCTGACGACCACCCGGCGGCGCGGCTCTTCGCCTTCGCTCGTCGATTGGACTCCGGAGACGGTGGCGACGGCGTCGTGAACGATCTTGCGCTCGAACGGGTTCATCACGGGCAGCTTCACGGCCTCGCCGCTGTCGCGGACCTGCTCGGCGGTGACTGTGCCGAGCTCGCCCAACTCGGTACGGCGACGAGCCCGGTAGCCCGCCACATCCAGCATCAACCGCGAGCGCTGGCCGGTCTCGGCGGTGGCGGCCAACCTCGTGAGTTCCTGCAGGGCGTCAAGGACCTCGCCTCGTTCGCCGACCAGTTTGCCCACATCGCCGTCGCCGATGATCGACACCACAGCTCGTTCACCTTCGACATCCAGGTCGATGTCTCCGTCGAAATCCAGGATGTCCAGCAGCCGCTCGAGGTAGTCGCCGGCGGCGTCGCCTTCGGCCACCAGGAGTTCGTGCTTGTCCAACCGCCTGCCGTTCGAACTGTCGTCACTCGACGACTCGCTCGAATCTTCAGCGTCGATCTCCACCTCACGCCCCGTCGCAGAGAAGTCGTCGGTGACAGTCGTGTTCTCGGTCATGCGTCTACCTCTTCTGTTCGCGTGCAGGTTCGTCGTCGGTCGAGCGGGCCATCAGTGGCGGCCCGGGTCCGAGCTGGCAATCCGGTCGCTCAGCGCTGACCGGGCTTCTTTTTCTTCTTGGCTGTCGTCGCGGCCGAAGGTGTAGCGGTGGCTGGTGACGACTTGGGTGGTTCGGAACCGGCCGGAGTCGATCCCGTGGGTGTCGCGTCGGCTGCTCCGCTCGAGGGCGTCTTCCGCAACGAGGGTCCCGCCCCATTCGTGGAGGAAGCTCCGCCCGGGGCGGCACCGTTCGAGGATGAACTGCCTGTCGGCGTGGCCCCGTTCGTCGGTGCAGCACCGTTGCCCGATCCGTTGCTCTTCGGCGAACCAGTCTTGCTACCGGGCTTGGATGTTGGCTGGATGACGGGCCGTTTGGCACCGGCCGACGGCTTGCCCCCGACGGGCGACTTACCGGTCGTGGGCTTGGCACCCGGAGCAGGACGCGCACCCGAAGCTGGACGCGCACCGGGCGCGGGTCGAGTACCGGGCTTGGCTCCCGGAGCAGGCCGGGCGCCGGGCGGTGGTCTGTTGCCGGGTCTGACTCCCGGCAGCGGCTTGCTGAATGCTGCGGCTTCTCTGGCTTCCTCCACCACCATCGATTCGGCGGCGATTTTCTTGTCCTGGATCCGGTGAGCGACGTAGAGCTGACCGAACGTCCAGGTGTTGTTCGAGAGCCAGTAGAACAGGATCGCGAGCGGGAAGAAGGGTCCACCCAGGACGACGAACAAGGGGAAGACGTACTTCATCAACTTGTTCATCAACGCGGCCTGCGGAGCCTGCTCGGTGTTGCCCTGCATCTGCTTCTGGCGTGCCACCGAGCGACTGCTCGACAGGTAGGTGGCGATACCGGCCAGGATCATCAGCGGGATGCCGACCGCGATGACCGTCGACCGGATCCCGTCCAAACCGGTAGGACCGAGTCCGATCTGTTTCGGGGTGGTGACCCAGGGCTGCGTCATCCACGCAGACAGCGGCGCCCCGCCGAACAGCTTGGAGTCGACGAACGAGGCTACGTCGGCCGCCGAGAAGAAGTAGTTCTGCTCCTGGCCGGGCTTGAACGATCTGAGCACGTGGAACAGGCCGATGAAGACCGGCGCCTGGATCAACGCGGGCAGACAGCCGCCCAGCGGGTTGACGCCGGCCTCCTTGTTGAACTTCTGCATCTCCTCGGCCAAGCGGGTCTTGTCGTCCTTGTACTTCTCCCGCAGCTTCTTCAACTCAGGCGCGACGGCCTGCATCTTCATCTGCGAGTTCATCTGGCCCATGAACGGCTTGAACAACAGCGCACGCAGGGTGAACACCAGAAAGACGACGGAGAGCACCCAGGACCAGGCGTTGTTGGCGCCGAGGAAGGTGCCGAAGACCTTGTGCCAGACGAGCATGATCCCGGACACGGGGTAGTAGATGTAGTCCAGGGAGAAGAAGTTGAAGTTCACGCGGCATTGCTCCGGGTTGTCGGCGCTTCGGCCTCAGCCGGCCGCGCATCGGGGGTCTTGACGGCGAGGTGCGCCGCATTGTTCGGATCGGTGGGCGCTGAGCCGGCCGGATGGTCGTCGCCGTTCGCGGAGTTCACACCTACCGAACTTTCGGGGCGGCGCGCACGTTCCCGTACGGGCGGAACCGGATCGTATCCGCCGGCATGCCACGGATGGCAGCGGGCAATCCGCCGCACCGCCAGCCACGACCCGCGCATTGCGCCGTGGGTTTGCAGGGCTTCGACGGCATAGCTGCTGCACGTGGGGGAGTATCGACAACTCGGCGGAAGCGCGGGGGAGATGAAGCGCTGGTAGAACCGGATGGGTGCCAGCAGCAAGCGAGCCGGGAGCGACGTCTTCATGCCGAGCCACCCTTTCCGGTCATCCTCGGCGGCTGCGCCAGAGGTGACCAATCCACTGTCCAATGCCAGTGCCCGACCCGCGTGAGATCAGGTCTGAACAACGGGACCATGCGAGCGTGCACCCGTTACCTTCTTCATCGCCGCAGTCACACCTGAGCGCAGGTCCGAACCGAGCTCTGCGCTTGTTGCCCTGGCCGCCGACGGCAGCGCCCTGACGACGAGCGCAGTGCCGCTGGGCAGCGAACCCAACTGCTCACGAACCAAGGGGCGCAGGCGACGGGTCACCCGATGGCGGACCACCGAGTTACCGACCTTTGCCGAAACGACAAACCCTGCGCGTGCTGGCACCGGCTGCTGCGTTGCCAGCACGTGGACCACCAAGCGATTGGTGCCGGCACGCCGACCACCCTTGACGACCGCCGCGAAATCCTCTGCCTTGCGCAGACGAGCGCCTGCCGGCAGCACGAGGCCGCAATCCGTAGGTGATCGACCGGCGATCAGGCCGAGATCTCGTTGCGGCCCTTGCGGCGACGAGCCGAAAGGATCGAACGACCGGCGCGGGTACGCATGCGCAGACGGAAGCCGTGAACCTTGGCCCGGCGACGGTTGTTCGGTTGGAAGGTGCGCTTGCTCACGTGATTTCTCCAGGTCTGAAAACTGCAGGTCTGCTTTGTCCGTCGAACTTCGACGAACAGCACGAACGGCGAGAACTTTCGCCGGCCGCAACGCCGTCCGAGATCGGCCGACTACGGAATCCGCATGTGTCCATATCGGACACGACTCCCACGCCGATCATCGTGCAAACGGCATGCGTCAGCCCGGCACCGTACGGGTCTGCACCCAGGGTAGAGACCGGAGTCGCCAGTGGTCAAACCCGCGGCAGCACGGAATGTCGACGACACGCCGATTGAGGTGCTTGCGTTCGCCGGGCACCTTGTGTGAACGGTCGGTGAGTTGTTAGCGTTCCCCGGGCCAAGACCTGAACAACAAGGGTCACCCACTTCGACACGTTCGAGTGCTCCGGTTCCGTCTGCACCAGTGGAACCTCGAACGCAGACGCTGCCGTCCGCCGTGTGATAGTTGACGCTCACGACTATCCACACCCGGTGGACAACTCTGTGGATGGTTGACGGCGACGCATCAGGAGAGGGAGGGGACCAGCCAGTGGGGGACGATCCCGCCGACCTGCAGAATGTCTGGCAGCAAGTGGTTGCGGATCTCTCTTCATCGTTGACTTCTCATCAGCGTGCCTGGCTGTCGATCACCGACCTGGTCGGCATGATCGGAAACACCGCTCTTCTCGCTGCGCCATCCGGCTTTGCCAGGGACACCATCGAACGGACCCTGCGCGAGCCGATCACCGCTGCCCTCTCCGATCGTATGCAGCTGCCGGTGTCGCTCGCGGTCACCGTCAGCGACAGCCCGAACGGCAATCAGCCGGGGTTGACAGCCAACGGTGAGACCAAGGCGGCGCGGAACGGCTTCGGCCAGTCGCCCAACGGGGCGCCCGACGCGGGACGGCCGCACGCCAACGGCGTCGCGCAGCCCAGGGACGATGCGGAAGACGAAGAGGAAGACGAAGAAGCCGACGCCTTGGCCACGGTGACGGAAATCTGGCCTACGTATGCCGTCCGGCGAGACGCGGTGCCACCTAGTTCGGCTCTGACGCGGCTGAACGAGAAGTACACCTTCGAAACGTTTGTCATCGGGTCGTCCAACCGGTTTTCGCACGCGGCGGCGGTTGCCGTGGCGGAAGCCCCCGCCGTCGCCTACAACCCGCTGTTCATCTGGGGCGATTCCGGCCTCGGGAAAACGCACCTGCTGCACGGCATCGGCCACTACGCGCAGCGCCTTTTTCCCGGGATACGTGTGCGCTACGTGTCCAGCGAAGAGTTCACCAACGACTTCATCAACTCCCTGCGCGACGACCGCAAGGTGGCCTTTCAGCGGCGCTACCGCGACGTCGACGTGCTGCTCGTCGACGACATCCAATTCCTCGAGGGCAAGGAAGGCACCCAAGAGGAGTTCTTCCACACGTTCAACACGCTCTACAACGCCAACAAGCAGATCGTCATCTCCTCCGACCGTGCGCCGAAACGGCTGGAAACGCTCGAAGACCGGTTGCGGACCCGCTTCGAGTGGGGCCTGACGACCGACATCCAGCCACCCGAGCTGGAGACTCGCATTGCGATCCTGCGGAAGAAGGCCTCGCTGGATGGCTTGAACGCACCGGACGACGTCATGGAGTTCATCGCCAGCCGGATCGAACGGAACATCCGCGAGCTGGAGGGTGCGCTCATCCGGGTCACGGCTTTCGCCTCGCTGAACAAGCAGCAGGTTGACCTGTCGCTTGCTCAGATCGTGCTGCGCGACCTGATCAGGGACTCGGTCTCGACCGACATCGACGCGGCGACGATCATGGCCGTCACGGCGGAGTATTTCGGGGTCACGCTCGACGAACTGTGCGGGCAGTCCAAGGTCAGGGCGATCGCGTCGGCCCGGCAGATCGCGATGTACCTCTGCCGCGAGCTGACGGACCTGACCCTGCCCAAGATCGGCGCGACGTTCGGCGGCCGCGACCACACGACCGTCATGCACGCCGCCAAGAAGATCCGCAACGAACTGGCCGAACGCCGGCAGACCTATGACCAGGTGCAGGAGCTCACTGCGCGTATCAGGGAACGCTCGCGTCACTAGCAGCGAACCGCCTGCTGCACTCCGCCGACAAGCCCGCCGACCTCGGTCAGTGCGTCGCAAAACCACCGACCGCGTCGCTCGCGCCACGCCGACAAACCGTCGAATCACCAAGATCTTTTGACTATGCACAAGGTGTGGACAACCCTGTGTACAACTGGGCGAGTATGGGGGACAACTAAGCAGGCGATGAATCTCTGCACATTCGGCCGGCCAGGTGAGCTCTCCGTCCATCGCTGCGTCCCCACCGCGCCACGCACTGCGTCCTGCATCGATGCGGCTCCCTCCACAGCATCCACAGGACCTACTGTTACTGCTGTTTCTCTCCTCTAGAGAAGAGCACTTCGAAGTTGTGTGTGTGGATCGAACGGCAGCAACCGTGGTCCGGCCGAACCCGGGGGTGTCGCAACGGGCCGGTTGGCCGTACGGTTGCACTCCCCGGGCCGGAACCGGCGACCACGGCCGCTCCACCGGATCCTGCATCTTCCAGCACCTCCCGCATCACCCCGACCTGCCAGCCGATCTACCGTCAGCCCGTATCACCGATATTCCAGCACCACCCACCGACAGCTGCCCTGACCTGCAGGGACGATGTCGCGATCAGCAAACACTGCCAAGACCGCCAAGCACCGCCAGCGCCAACAGCGAGCCCGACGTGGCGACGCTCGTGACCACTGGTCATTTCGGAGGATCGATGAAGTTCCGTGTCGCCCGCGAAGACCTCGCCGACGCCGTCGCGTGGGTTGCCAAGTCTCTGCCCGGGCGTCCACCTGTCCCGGTGCTCGGCGGCATCCTGCTCGAGGTCGACGGGTCCACCCTCGTGGTAGCCGGTTTCGACTACGAGGTATCGACGCGGGCCGAAGTCTCCGTCGACGCTGATTCCGCAGGCCGGGTGCTGGTGTCCGGGCGGCTGTTGGCCGAGATCACCAGGGCGCTGCCGGCCAAGCCGGTCGAGATCGCGGCCGAAGGTTCGCGAGTGGTCATCACGGGCGGCTCGGCCCGGTTCACGCTGCCGACCATGCCGGTCGAGGACTATCCCGCGCTGCCATCGATGCCTGCAGCGTCCGGGAAGGTCGATGCCGCCGCCTTCGCCGAGGCAGTCGTGCAAACGGCGGTTGCTGCTGGACGCGACGACACCCTGCCCATGCTGACCGGGGTCCGGATCGAGATCGAGGGCGACAAGCTCACCCTGGCGGCCACCGACCGGTTCCGCCTTGCCGTTCGCGAACTGTCCTGGACACCCGATAGTCCCGACATGTCGACGGCTGTACTGGTTCCCGCCCGGACCTTGGCGGATGCTGCGAAGAGCCTCGGCGGCTCCAACCAAGTGATCGTCGGGCTGGGCGACGGCCTGCTGGGGCTGCAGGCCGGCAGTCGCCGTACGACGGTCCGACTGCTGGACGTCGAGTTCGTCAAATACCGGTCGCTGCTGCCCGGCGAGCACACGACCACGGTCGACGTACCGGTCGGCGAGCTCGGTGAGGCCATCAAGCGGGTCGCGCTCGTCACCGATCGGGGCCACCACCTCCGCATGCAGGTGGCCGAAGGCCTGTTGACGCTGACGGCGGGCGGCGATGACGAAGGCAGGGCCGAGGAGGGCATCGGTGTCGAGGCCGACGGGGCTGAACTGCTCATCGCGTTCAATCCCTCCTACTTGCTCGACGGTCTGGGGGTACTGCGCGCCGACCACGTTCGGTTGGCGTTCACCACGCCCTCGCGTCCCGCCCTGCTGCTGCCGCTGGTCACCGCGGACGATGTGAACACGGTCGACGCGGCCTACCGGTATCTGGTGATGCCGGCCCGGCTCCCTGGCTAGAAGTGCACGTGCGGCATCTGTCACTGGTTGACTTCAGGTCGTGGTCGACAGCGGAATGGCCGCTGGAGCCGGGCGCGAACGTCTTGATCGGGCGCAACGGGGCCGGCAAGACGAACCTCGTCGAGGCGTTGGGGTACCTGGCCACGCTGTCGTCGCACCGGGTCGCCTCCGACGCCGCATTGATCAAACGCGACTCGGAACGGGCCATCGTCAGAGCGAACGTCGTGTCCGACGGGCGGGAACTGCTGCTGGAGGTGGAAATCACCGTGGGCAGGGCCAATCGCGCGAGGATCAATCGCGCGCCGGTGAGCAGGGCCAGGGACATTCTCGGGGTGCTGAGAACGGTGGTGTTCGCGCCGGAGGATCTGTCCCTGGTGCGCGGGGATCCGTCGGAGCGCCGCCGTTTCCTCGACGAGGTGCTGATCATGCGTGCGCCACGACTGGCCGGGGTCCGCGCGGACTACGACCGGGTGCTCAAACAGCGGAGCGCGTTGCTCAAGTCGGCCGGTCCGCGGCGGGCTCGCACTGGTGCAGACCTGTCGACGCTCGATGTCTGGGACGAGCACCTGTCAGCCGTCGGTGCCGCCCTCTTGCTCGCCCGGTTGGACCTGGTCGACGAGATGAAACCGCATGTAGTGGCCGCGTACGCAGATCTGGCGCCGGCCTCGGGACCGGTCGACATGGTCTACCGATCGTCGTTGGGGCAGGCCATGCCAGCGGATCCAACGGAAAGAGGCCTGCAGCAGGCGTTGCTGGCCGAGATGGCCCGGCTGCGCGGCCAGGAACTCGAACGCGGCGTCTGCCTGGTCGGTCCCCACCGGGACGATCTGGAATTGCGTCTCGACGATGGTCCGGCCAAGGGGTACGCATCCCACGGCGAGTCCTGGTCTCTTGCTCTGGCCTTGAAACTGGGCGGTTTCTCCCTGTTGCGCTCGGACGGCATCGACCCGGTGTTGGTATTGGACGATGTGTTCGCGGAATTGGATACGTCCCGCCGCGCCCGGTTGACCGAACTGGTCGCCGACGCCGACCAGGTGCTCATCACGGCGGCGGTGCCCGACGACGTACCGGCGGACCTGGCCGGGCGCCGGCATCTGGTATCGGACGGAAAGATAGAGCGGATGCCATGACGGACGCCGACGATGTCTGAGAAGGACGACGGGGCAGCGATGACAGATCCTGTGCCGCCGGCGCCGCACACGCCGTCAAACGCCGTGAACGGTTCCGATCGGAAGGGCGCGGATCTCGCCAGGGATGCATTGGCGGCCGCACGTGAGCAGAACGCCGCTCGCCGCAAGGCTGCGGCCCGCAATGCGGATGCGAATCCGAAGGGCAGGCGGTCCGGCTCGGCGGCGTCGCTGAAGCGGCGGCGCTGGTCCGGGTCAGGGCCCGACTCGAGAGATCCGGCGCCGCTAGGAGCCACCATGAAACGGTGGGTGGGCGACGCCGCGGCCGGGACCGACCTGACCAAGGCAACGGTGCTGGGCCGCTGGACCGAGATCGTCGGCGCCGAAGTGGCCGACCATTGCGAGCCGGTGTCACTGGTCGACGGCGAACTCGTGTTGCGTGCCGAGTCGACCGCCTGGGCCACCCAGCTCCGGATGCTCGCCCCCCAGATCGTTGCGAAGATCAACCGGGAGGTAGGGCACGGTTCAGTACTGCGCATCCGCGCCCAGGGCCCGTCAGGGCCGTCGTGGCGGTTCGGGACGCGCCATGTCTCCGGCCGTGGCCCGCGCGACACCTACGGCTGACGGTCCAGCCATGCGACGGCGGGGCGGCGTCGGATTTGCAATTGACGCCGGGACTCATTCTCCAGGGATTGGCGACTGATTGCCGCGACCATCACCCTGACCAGAGCCCTTCAGAGCCCTCACGGGCGTTTCAGGGCCTCCACTGGCGCCCTGTTGTCGGTCTGACCTAGTAGAATCGATGGTGCGGGGACGTTCGCGGGTCCAGCGCCGACTGGCGCCCGAACTCGTACGCCCGTGGGATCCACCCATGCGCTGTCACCCACCACCTTTCGGTGAGCGGGTGATGTGGCACGCGCTGGGACCAAAGGTACGCAAGCGTCAGTACCAAGGCGAAGTACCGACGCACGATCAGCAGCACCGACGAAAAGCGAAAGGCACCTGTGGCCGGCAAGAACGAATACAACGAAGACTCGATCACTGTCCTCGAAGGTCTCGAGGCGGTTCGCAAGCGTCCCGGCATGTACATCGGCGACACCGGGCCGACCGGCCTGCACCACTTGGTGTGGGAGGTCGTCGACAACTCGGTCGACGAGGCGATGGCCGGCTTCGCCGATACCGTGCGGGTGACCCTGCGGGCCGACGGTGGCGTCGAAGTGGTCGACAACGGTCGCGGCATCCCGGTCGCGATGCACAAGCAGCAGAAGAAGCCCACCGTCGAGGTCGTCATGACGATCCTGCACGCCGGCGGCAAATTCGACTCCGAGTCCTACGCCGTCTCGGGCGGTCTACACGGTGTCGGTATCTCCGTGGTCAATGCGCTGTCCACCCGGCTCGATGTGGAGATCCACACGGGCGGCTCGTCCTACCAGCAGAGCTACACCAAGTCCAAGCCCGGCCCGCTGATCACCACCGGCAAGTCCAGCAAAACCGGCACCACCATCGTCTTCTGGCCGGACGACACCATTTTCGAGACCGTCGAGTTCTCGTTCGACACCATTACCCGCCGGTTGCAGCAGATGGCTTTCTTGAACAAGGGCCTGACGATCGTCCTGCGCGACGAGCGTCCGCAACACGAGGACGAACCGTCGGTGCCGATGGAGAAGACATTCCACTATCCCGGTGGCCTGGTCGACTACGTGCGCCATTTGAACGCGACCAAGGAGCCGGCGCACCCGTCGATCATCGGTTTCGAGTCGAAGGCGGCGACGATGGAGGTCGAGGTCGCCATGCAGTGGAACTCGTCCTACAACGAATCCGTCCATTCGTTCGCGAACACCATCAACACCCTGAACGGCGGCACCCACGAGGAAGGTTTCCGCGCATCCTTGACCACGGTGGTCAACAAATACGCCACCGACAAGAGGCTCCTCAAGGACAAGGACGACAAACTGTCCGGCGAGGATGTCCGCGAGGGGCTGGCGGCGATCATCTCGATCCGGCTGCGCGAGCCGCAGTTCGAAGGTCAGACGAAGGGCAAACTCGGTAACACCGAGGCGAAGTCGTTCGTGCAGAAGGCGTGCAACGAGTGGCTGACGGATTGGTTCGAGCGCAACCCGGCCGAAGCGAAAACCATCATTTCCAAAGCGATCTCGTCATCGCAGGCGCGGTCGGCCGCGCGCCGGGCCCGAGACCTGGTGCGGCGCAAGGGCGCCCTGGAGATCGGTGGCCTACCGGGGAAATTGGCCGACTGCCGGTCGACCGATCCGGCACAGTCCGAGCTGTACATCGTCGAGGGCGATTCCGCCGGCGGGTCGGCGAAGTCGGGACGTGACTCCATGTTCCAGGCCATCCTGCCGATCCGCGGCAAGATCATCAACGTGGAGAAGGCGCGCATCGACAGGGTGCTGAAAAACACCGAGGTGCAGGCGCTCATCACCGCACTGGGCACCGGCATCCACGACGAGTTCGACGTCAGCAAGCTCCGCTACCACAAACTGATCCTGATGGCCGACGCCGATGTCGACGGCCAGCACATCCGCACCCTGCTGCTGACCCTGTTGTTCCGTTTCATGCGACCACTCGTCGAGGAGGGCTTCGTCTACCTGGCCTGCCCGCCCCTGTACAAGCTGAAGTGGTCACGGGGAGACCAGGAATTCGCCTACTCGGATCGCGAGCGGGACGGCCTGATCGACATCGGTACCAAAGCCGGTCGGAAGCTACCCAAGGACGACGGAGTGCAGCGTTACAAGGGCCTGGGCGAGATGGATGCCAAGGAATTGTGGGAGACGACCATGGACCCCGCGCATCGGTTGTTGATGAAGGTCACCCTCGACGACGCGGCCACGGCCGACGACTTGTTCTCGGTATTGATGGGGGAGGACGTCGAGGCGCGTCGGTCATTCATCACGCGCAACGCGCGCGACGTGCGGTTCTTGGACTTCTGACCCGGATGTTCTGATCGGTCAGCCAACGCGCCGTAGACGCAATGCACGCTATGCACCAATGCCTTTTTACAGAGAGTCCACTTGTACACAGAGTCCATCCACATGTGGACAGAGCCATCACCCGTTCGGTGACGGCCATTGATCGGAAGGCCAACAAACAGTGACAGGCCCAACAGACACCTCGGGACACGACCGCACCGAACCCGTCGATATCGAAACGGAGATGCAGCGGTCGTTCATCGACTACGCGATGAGCGTGATCGTGTCCCGGGCGCTGCCTGACGTCCGCGACGGTCTCAAGCCGGTCCATCGGCGCGTGCTCTACGGCATGTACGACTCGGGGTTCCGTCCGGATCGTGGACGGGTGAAGTCCTCGCGCGTCGTCGGCGATGTGATGGGCAACTACCACCCACACGGCGACAGCTCCATCTACGACACCGTGGTCCGGATGTCGCAGCCGTGGTCGCTGCGCTATCCCTTGATCGACGGACAGGGCAACTTCGGTTCCCCCGGCAATGATCCGGCCGCCGCGATGCGGTACACGGAATGCCGGATGGCACCGCTGGCCATGCAGATGTTGGCCGGCATCGACGAGAACACCGTCGACACGATCCCGAACTACGACAACAAGACCACCGAGCCGACGGTGCTGCCGGCCAGGATCCCGAACCTGCTGGTCAACGGCTCGTCGGGCATCGCGGTGGGTATGGCCACCAACATTCCGCCGCACAACCTCCGCGAGGTCGCGTCGGCCGTGGTGTGGTGCCTGGAGCACCCGGAAGCCACCCAGGAGGAACTGCTCGAGGCCGCCATGGAGCGGGTTGCCGGGCCGGACTTCCCCACGTCGGCGTTGATCGTCGGACGGGACGGAATCTCCGACGCCTACCGCACCGGCCGCGGGTCGATCCGGATGCGCGCAGTCGTGGAGATCGAGGAGGACTCGAAGGGCCGGACCACCCTGGTCGCGTCCGAGCTGCCGTACCAGGTGAACCCGGACAACCTGGTCGAGTCGATCGCGCAGTTGCACAAGGACGGCAAGATCACCGGCGTCGCCGACATCGCCGACGAGTCGAGTGACCGCGTCGGCATGCGCATCGTGATCACGCTCAAACGCGATGCCGTCGCCAAGGTCGTGCTGGCCAATCTCTACAAGCACACGTCGCTGCAGACCTCGTTCGGTGCGAACATGCTGGCGATCGTCGACGGGGTGCCGCGCACTCTGCGGCTCGATCAGATGATCAGCTACTACGTCGTCCATCAGATCGAGGTCATCACCCGGCGCACGCAGTTCCGGTTGGACCGCGCCGAGGAACGTGCGCACATCCTGCGTGGTTACGTGAAGGCCCTCGACGCGCTCGACGAGGTGATCGCCCTGATCAGGCGGTCGGCCACGGTCGACGTCGCCCGCGAAGGCCTGATCGAGCTGCTCGGCGTGGACACCATCCAGGCGAACGCCATCCTCGAGATGCAGCTGCGCCGGCTGGCTGCCCTCGAGCGGCAGAAGATCATCGACGAGTTGGCCGAGATCGAACTGATCATCGCCGACCTGAAGGAGATCCTGGCCAGCGACGATCGGAAGCGGAAGATCATCATCGCCGAGCTGGGCGAGACGGTCGACAAGTACGGCGATGCGCGCCGCACCAAGATCGTGCCCTACGACGGCGACGTGTCGCTCGAGGACCTGATCGCTGTCGAGGACGTCGTCGTCACCATCACCCGCACCGGGTACGCGAAGCGCACCAAGACGGATCTGTACCGGGCGCAGAAGCGCGGCGGCAAGGGCGTGCAGGGTGCGGCGCTCAAGCAGGACGACATCGTGGCGCACTTCTTCGTCTGCTCCACCCACGACTGGATCCTGTTCTTCACCAACAAGGGCCGGGTGTACAGGGCGAAGGCGTACGAGCTTCCCGAGGCTGCCCGGACGGCGCGTGGCCAGCACGTCGCGAACCTGCTGGCCTTCCAGCCGGACGAGAAGATCGCCCAGGTCATCCAGATCCGGAACTACGAGGTGGCGCCGTATCTGGTGCTGGCCACGAAGGGTGGTCTGGTCAAGAAGAGCGAGCTCACCGCCTTCGACTCGAACCGCACCGGCGGCATCCTGGCCATCAATCTGCGTGACGACGACGAACTGGTCGGCGCGGTGCTGTGCTCGTCCGACGACGATCTGCTGTTGATCTCGGCTGAGGGTCAGTCCATCAGGTTCCACGCCACCGACGAGGCGCTCCGCCCGATGGGTCGGGCCACGTCGGGCGTACTGGGCATGCGGTTCAATTCCGGCGACGAGCTGTTGTCGATGGACGTGGCGCGGGAAGGCATGTTCGTTCTGGTCTCGACCGCCCGCGGCTACGCCAAGCGCACCGAGATGAGCGAATACCCGGTCCAGGGGCGGGGCGGTAAGGGAGTCCTCACGATCAAGTACGACCGGCGCCGCGGCAAACTGGTCGGCGCTTTGATCGTCGATCTGGATGCCGAGGTCTACGCGATCACGTCCGGCGGGGGTGTGATCCGGACCACGGCCAAGGAGGTCCGTAGGGCCCAACGGCAGACCATGGGCGTCCGTTTGATGAATCTTTCCGAGAAGGAGAGCCTGGTAGCCATTGCCCGCAACGCCGATGCGGGAGACGATGCGGTGATCGATAGCGTTTCTCCTGTGTCGGGAACCCCGACCACACCTGATGCGTCTCACACCGACACCGCTGCGTCCGACTCGGACGTAGCAGAGGCCGACGTCGACTCGAACACGACGGACGACGACGAAGATCTTGACGGAGGTACGGAGTGACGACCCCGCGCGCAACACCCGCCCCGACGGCACAGGTTTCGCAGAGCGTTGCGGCGCCGTTGCGATCGGCGGGCAGCACGCCTGCCGGACCGGTCGGTTCGAATGGTGCCGGTCAGATGCCGCCGGCGTCCGCCGGCACGTCCACCGGCTCCGCCCCCCGCCGAGCGAAGGGCCAGCGTCGCCCGCCGCGGTTGGCCTCGCTGCAGCTCAAGCGGGTCGATCCGTGGACCGTTCTGAAGATCAGCCTGATCGTCGCGATCGTGATGTTCTTCGTCTGGATGATCGCGATCGGGGTGCTGTACCTCTCGCTCGGTTCGATGGGTGTCTGGGACAAGATCAACTCGACCTACGAGACGCTGGTGACGCCGGACAGCTCGACCGGTACCACCGGCCCGCTGGTCACCCCGAGCGGCGTCTTCATCGTGACGGCGGTCATCGGCGCCATCAACATCGTGCTGTTCACCGCCCTGTCGACGGTCGCCGCGTTCGTCTACAACGCGGCCGCCGGGATGTCCGGTGGAGTCGAGATCACGCTCGGCGAGCGCGACTGAGTTACTTTCGTCGCCTTGGGCGGGCCGTCCACCTTCGGGTGGGCGGCCCGTTCTGCTTGGTCGTGCAGATGGAGATCGACCGGGGACTTATTTCGGACATTCCGCCCACCGACTGCAGGTAGACCCTCCGCTCGATGCTGATCTCGCGCCGACCTGTAGCGGCGCCCGAAGGATTTGGGAGGGCTCGGCCGGTTGCGGTAGTCTCTGATGTCGCGGCGCCCTCAGGAAACGGGACTCACTGAAATCCTGAACCGGCGCCGTGAGTGATGTGTGAGGGCCTGTAGCTCAGGCGGTTAGAGCGCTTCCCTGATAAGGAAGAGGTCGGAGGTTCAAGTCCTCCCAGGCCCACGTATGTCCCTCGCTCCGAGTGCGAGGATACTGGCTCGAGCAACGATTGGAAGGGACAGCGCCGATATGAAGAAGCTCCTGATCCTGGCCGCGCTGGCCGCGGGTGCCGCGGTGCTCGTCAAGAAGCGACGCGATGCGGCCGCAGCCGAAGCCGCGCTGTGGGACGAAGCCACCGGGACCACTCGCTAGTTTTCGCCGTTGTACTTCCCCGCCTCGAGGGCCATGCCGCAAGAGCGGGGCCTCGGGGACGTAGCTCAATTGGCAGAGCACCGCCTTTGCAAGGCGGGGGTTGAGAGTTCGATTCTCTTCGTCTCCACGTTCGAAATCGCGCTAGTTCAAGCGGATATGGATTGCCGAACCGCGGCGCTAATCGGCACCACTTCGCCCTGGGGACACATCGGGGCCACATCAGCGGCACGAGCGGCCGCGTCAAGCGAGTCCGCGACCTCGTCGAGTTGGTCCGGGAACAGGTGTCCGTAGAGGTCGAGCGTCATGGTGGCGGACTTGTGGCCGAGCATCTGTTGAACCACCTTCACGTTTGCGCCGGAAGCGATGGCAAGCGACGCCGCGGTGTGCCTGAGCGCGTGAGGATGCAGGTCCTTGACGCCGATGCGCTGCGCGGCTGCATCAAAGCCTCCCCGGCGGATGTCCCCGGCGCGCAGGTGTGCCAGGCACGGGTCCACTGTGGCCGGTGCGCCCCGCGTCTCCCAGACGCGGCCTCCGCGAAGACGCGCTCGCACCCGTTCGCCCCGCAGCTCGTCCAACTGCCGGTCCAACGATTGGTCGAGAGTGCGGACTCGTCCATATCCCATCGATGCCATTTTGTTGCTGCACCATCTTTCCGTCCGTTTCCGGGCATTAAGAAGTCCGAGAACCGGAACCGATTGCGGGACATAGTCATGGGGACTCAATTGGGACGGTGCCGTGGTACTGGGCCGCGCTGAATCGACCGATGCGGGACACTGCTACCGGCTGACCCAGTTAACCCCGGTTTGCGGGGTAGAGACCAATGTGTCAATACCGGAATCGGCGGCGTGTAGTTCGGGTGGGGTCAACCGGTGGGTGCAACGATCTGAGAAGTGATGCCGCCGGTCAGAATCGCGGCAACCCCGGTTCGAGCCACTTGATCTCGCTCCGCTCTGTCTACCGATGGTCTACATGGAGTAGTGAGCACCGTAGGCGCCGCTGGTCGCGCCAAGCGCCCTCGTGGTCCGGGATGACCCTTGACCACCTCGATGGTCACCGAGTCAGGTCATCGACATCATGGGGTCGGACGTGGGCACGGTGAGACCGGGAAGGAGCTCAGGGGCCGCGAGCACCAGCACGCCGAGGGCAAGGAGAACGATCGCGGTGCTGTAGGTCGCGACGCGGCGCCATGGCAGGGTCTTTTCCAGGGCGATTAGCACTGCGACGACTGCCATCCAGATGACGTTCATGACGCCAAGGGCGAAGAGGGATGCCATGAGGGCCCAGCAGCAACCGACACACCAGACGCCGTTTTTCATACCCATGCGAAGGGCGCCCGACATTCCGTCGCGCCAGGATCCGAGAAGCTGGCCGAGCGGGCTTCGGCACTTGCTCAGGCAGATGTTCTTCAACGGGGTCAGCTCGTATGCCGCCGCCACGAGGAGTGTTGCTCCGGTGAGGACGCGTCCACCGTGGTCCCATCCGAAGTCGGGGACGGCGTGACGTATGAGCACGCCGAGCAGGAACGCGACGACTACCCGCCGCGGCCCACGTGATCAGGTAGCCGCGACGAACACCATGGGCGCCAACCGGTTTCGGCTCATCTGTGCGTAAAGCGCCACCGTCGGAGCGACCGAGGGGAACATCATCGCGGCCATCATGACGACCCACACGCTGACGAACCAGCCGAACGTCCCCAGCGCGGTCCAGGGGCCGTTGTCCATGCCGCGCATTTGCTGGACCGTCCACCACCACCCGACGCCGGCGAGTGCGATGAGGACGCCCACCAACGCCAGATGAGCGCGGCTAGCTACGTACGCGGGACGAAGACCCGTGCCGTCGGCGGGCTGGGCAGACCCGCCATCGAGGTCCGTTAGGCGGCCCACGAGAAGCCGGACTTCGACAACCCAGTCTTGCCCTCGTATTGGATCCCGAATGCGTTGATCTTCGACCGTTTCGCCTCGGCCATCGTCAGGTCGGACCCGACCGGGTGGAACATCCCGGAGAACCTCACCGGCTCACCGGTCTCCACTCCGAATGGGACGATGTCCTCGATCTCGAAGTCGATTGCGGTGCCGACGCGGACGCTGTGGCGCAGTCCGTCGTCGTCGACCTCGATCGCGGCGCGTTCGACCCCGAGCATCTCGCCGATCAGCGGGGCAAGTCCGGCCATCGGCCCGCCCAGCTGGCCACTGAAGACCTGCACGAGCTTGTCGAACTGCGCATCCGTGGCCTGGTCGTCGATGAATACCCCGACCCGCCAGTTTCCATCGGTCATCACTTTCGGCGTGTCGGCGATGACTGCGACCTTGCACCCGGCGATGTCCACGTCGTCGACCGCTCCCTTACCGACGACGAAGACGAACGTCACCCGGCAATAGTCATAGGTCGCCCCGTGATCAAGGGACAGGTTGCACGGACACATGAGCTCGCACGAGCAGGTCTCCACGTAGTTGCCGCTCAGGCTCCACGACATGGCACACTCCCTCTCCGCTGGACTAAGTGTTGACCCGGCCCCTGCGGGTGTCAATGACGGAACTTCAGCGTTGGCCCCCTGGCCCTTCGCGGGGTGGATGCTGGGTAGTCACGGAGCACGAGAGCAATAGTGCGGCAGGCGCTCTCGGGCTCTTCGCTTACTCCGTGTAAGTGCTTGGGCCGGAGTTCATGAACGCCAGGCCGAGGTTCACGCCGGCGACGGCGTCGTCCGGAACGCCGTTGGCGAGGTGAGCGCACACCCCCTGCCATTGCGCGGACGGCAGCGCAATCCGGTCGGGTCGATCGCGTCCTGCTGCTCGTACCAGGCCCGGCCGTAGATCATCATCAGCACGCCGGTCAGCCGCTCCCCTGCGGTGAGCGTGGAATCCCCGGCGAGTGCCGTGATGCATGCCATCAGCGACGGCGGCAGCTCGATGCGCTGCTTGGTGTCGGCGCTGGTCGTGTGTTCGGCGCTGGACATAGTGCTTTGCTCCTAGTTTCTGGGGTTCCGAAGCGCCGCCCGTCCCGAGAACCCGGGGCGGGCGTCGCTGGGTGGAGGAACTTGCGGGCGGATTGGTCAGCCTGCGGTCAGAACGCCGGTGAGCGTCTGTCAGGTGGTTCGGTCGAGGGCGTCGTATTCGCTGGTGACGGTGCGCAGCATGTTCACGTCACAGCTCAGGTCTGGATAGTCGGTGACGACGATGCCCGCGACCGTTGTAGCGCCATTGCGCCGGAGCGTGCAGCACGCGTCGGACATCGCCCCGAGGGTGGCGTCGTTCAGGTCGATCCGTGCCGTGACGACAAGCCGTCTGCGGGCAAGGCCGACCAGGACGCGGCTTTCGAGCGGGCGAAACCCCGAGCGCGTACGGCACGAATACCACTAGGTCCGCGGCCCCCTCGGGCGCAGGGTCTGCGAGTCGGTTTTCATGGTCGTTGTTCTCCTTCGAAGACGAGAAGGGCCCCCGGCGGATGCCGAGGGGTTGAGAAGTCCTTTGCCGGACAGGGATGTCCTGACGCTTCAGAGGCGGGACGTCACCTCAGCCCCTCTGGATCGATTGGATCTCCTAGCGGGACGCCATCATCGGGGCGGCCGCGCAAAAGCGCTGATCGCCGCGGCGAGGACCCCGACAAGCACCTCCCGGAGTGGGAGCACACCGAGCATGCCCGCAAGGATCGCCGCGGCCGCGGCGGCGTAGACCGGGCGCGTGGCAACCCGCTCCACACGGGCCGGCCACGCCCTGCGCCACTGATTGCCGACCTCGAAGGTCACTGGCACGGCGAAGGTCGACTACACCCTCAAGGCGACGGCCGGGCACGTGGGGACCGTCTCCGGTCACACTCAAGTACCAGTGGAGAGCCAACGGCGCGGGCATCGGCGGTGCCACCGCCGCCACCTACACGATCGGCGCCGGAGCCGCGGGCAAGCGCATCACCGTCACGGTCACCGAGTCGAAGACCGGCTACACCACCGCCACCAGGACCGCCGCCGCCGCCACCGTGGCCGCCGGAAAACTGTCTCCGGCGCCAGCGCCGAAGGCGACCGGGACGGCGAAGGTCGGCTACACGCTCCGGGCGACGGCCGGTACGTGGTGACCAGCTCCGGTCGCCCTGAAGTACCAGTGGAGAGTGAACGGCGCCGCGATCAGTGCGGCCACCGCCTACAACTACAAGATCACCGCTGGAGCCGCGGGCAAGCGCATCACGGTGACAGCAACCGATCCAAGACCGGGTACGCCAGCGTGGTCAGGACATCGGCATCGACCGCGGTAGTCGCGCGATAACCACAGCCAGGCGTCATTACAGTTGGGCGTCCTCGACCAAGCCCGATTGTTGGTCGGCCGCCTTCACGAGGGCCGCCAGCGCCGCAAACCGAACGCATCGCACGTTCCGGCGGCTCGGCCTCGCGCAGTGCGGGACGCTCTGTCTCGGTTCGGAATCCCGGTGACGGGGTCAAGCTCTTTCGGCCGAGGCCTCGGTCGCAGCCTCGAGCAGGTGACGTGCGCGGCGACCGAGATCGCCGAGGTCGACCCGCTCGGCCTCGACCGCCTTGGCCAGCCTGTCGGCGAGGTCGAGGGCATCGTCGAACAGGGCGGCTTGGCCGGCTCGCTCCTGGCCCATGTCGGCCAGGATGGTGCGCTCGGTGCGGGACGCGACGATCGGGTTCGCGATGCCTTCCACCCACACCCAGGTGCGCCGGCCGTCGCCGCGGTCCTCCCCGCGGATCGGCTCGAGCGCGAAGATCTTGTCCTCTCGGGCGTACTTGCCGAAGCCGAGGAAGACCATGCGCGGTTCGGCAGCCATGAACCCAGTATCTCCACCGGAAGCGCCTGGCCACAGTTTCGAATCACCCGACCAGGCCGGTCTATGGGGCTGCTGGTCGGTTGCGAGCGCCCCAGGGAGTTAGGCAACCGCCCGGCCTTCACCACGGAATTCGATCTTGGTGTGGGACACATCGGGGACACATCACAACCACGAGCAGTCGCCGGCGACAAACGCAGTCAACGCCTATATCTCCTGGTCAGGCTACATATCCAACCGGCCATCACCGCTAACCAACGCTTCCTGGGCGGCCTTTGCAAGGCGGGGGTTGAGAGTTCGATTCTCTTCGTCTCCACAGTTGTCTCACCTCGGATTTTGGGCTGCGCGGGTTTGCGTGCGAATCTTGCGGTGACCGCGCTCGCTCATGCGGCATCTTGGTGAATCTAGTGAAGTCTAAAGAGTCTAAAGAACTCTAACGACAGCTGCTACCTTGTCTGCATGCCGAACCCGTTCCATGCCAGCTTCGGAGTGAGCCCGCCGCTGTTGGTCGGCCGCGAGTCCGTCCTGCAGGACTTCGTCGAAGCGCTGGAGGACGGGCCCGGTTCCACCGGTCGCGCATCTCTCTACACCGGTGCTCGAGGTGCGGGCAAGACCGTCATGCTCAATGCGGTGGAGGACCGCGCACGCCAGCGCGGGTGGTTGGTGGTCAGCGAGACCGCGACGCCCGGCTTCATCAGTCGGATGACCCAGCAGCACCTACCCAAGCTCCTGCGTGAGTTCGACCCGGAGGCGGTGCAGCGGCGCCTCAAGGGGCTGACCGCGCCGCTGAATATCGGCCGGGCCGACTGGGACACGGTGGAACGGCACGTGGTGCAGGTCGGGCTGCGCAACCAACTCGAAGTGCTCACCGACCTGCTCGCGCCGCACGGCACCGGCGTGCTCATCACCCTGGACGAAATCCATCAGAACCAACTGGCCGAACTCCGCGAAATCGCCACCACCGTGCAGCACGCGTTCCGCGAAGGGCGAGAGCTCGCCTTCGCCGGTGCGGGTTTGGCAGCCAGTGTCGCCGATGTGGTGAACGACGACGTGCTTACCTTCCTGCGGCGGGCCGAACGGCACTCGCTCGGATCCGTTGCGCGCGCCGAGGTCGAACGAGGATTCCGCGAACCCATCGAGGCCGCCGGCCGCCGCATCGGCGATGCTGCACTGCAGATCATGGTCGACGGTGCGAGCGGCTATCCCTTCCTGTTGCAGCTCGTGGGCGCTCAGACCTGGCGGCTGCACCCGGGCGAGGAGGAAATCACTGCGTCGGACGCGGCGGAAGGGGTGGCCAGGGCACGGCTCCGGCTAGGCGCCCTGATCCACGAACCCGCGCTGCGCGCCGCCTCCGATATCGACAAGTTGTTTCTACTCGCTATGACGGAAGATGACGGCCCTTCGAAGATGGCCGACATCCAGCGGCGGCTCAACGTCGACGTCAACTACGCCAGCCAGTACCGGTTGCGGCTGATCGCGGCCGAACTCATCTACTCGACGCGCCGCGGTTACGTCGACTTCGCGCTGCCGTACTTGCGCGAATATCTGCGCGGTCAAGCCAGCATGGACCGTTGAAGATCTGCCAACGTCACGCATACGTCCTCGCGTTGGGGAGTGTTCGCAACTGCACTGCGACGAATTCAAGCCCCACTGGCAGTCGAGAATTCAGCGGGCGGGGCCTTCTCGTACGCGGGCGTTAGTTTGGTCCAACGCTCGTGCCAAGCCCGCGGCCTTCGATGGCGACCAGCTGGACTTTGTCCAGCCATCAAAGATGCGCCCTTCTCAGCCGTCCTCGAGGCCCATTCTGTGGCGGCGGTAGGCGCGAAGCGCATCGGCCAAGGACTCGGCCAGTCGACCGGCCGACTCACGGTCGGCCAGCTGCACGCGGTAGGACCGACGCCCCGATGTGGGGACGGCGACCTCGATTCCATGGACACCGCCGACCGTCACACCGGGCTCCAAATGCCCGTACGGCAACGTGAACACCTCCCATTGCGGTCGAAAGCCTCCTGACGTGCGAGCGAAGATCACCTTGCGGTCCGTCACCAGCACGACCACCCCGCCGTGGAGCAGTGTTCGACCCTCAGACTCAGCCACCTCTTCCGCCGATTGACGGAGCGACAGGACTTCGTCGGGCTCCAGGTAAGGGATGACCGCAGCGCGCTCACCTTTGGCCGGCTTCGCTCCGGCGAGGACGTCCTCGTATTTGTCGGCACCAATGCTTTTCGAAGCCACGTTTCTTGTTCCCGTCCGTCGCCGAGAGTCAACCGCCTGCTGCCCGCGACTTCATCTTGCCAACACGAAACGCCTGCGACCCGCTCCGGCGAACGGCGAGCCGATCTATGCACGGTGGCCGCGGGATCATTGGGGTGTCGGAAAGCGGACCGGTCTAGGCGGTGAATGCTGTCAGAGGGCAAACGGAAAGGACGGCCGTATGGCTGAGGACGACGTCAAAACGCAATATGAGATCAAGGCGCTGACCAGCCAGACGTGGGACGCCTTTGCAGCATTGGCCGGTCGGCACGGCGGCGCCGGGATGGGCGGCTGCTGGTGCACCTGGTTTCACCGGGAGACGCATTCCGGGAAATCAACCGGAACCGCCGGAAAAGCCCGCGACTTCAAGCGCCATCTCGTCGACACCGGCGGCGCCCACGCCGCTCTCGTATTCGACGGGGACAAGGCCGTTGGGTGGGCTCAATTCGGTAGCCCCAAGGAGCTACCGGGAATCGCTCACCACTGCGTCATGCGCAAGATCGTCGGGCCGGCCGGTTGACCGTCGACTGATCTCCGGCCGATCATGAGCAACCACCTTTGCCAGCAGGAGGAGTCATGCGCGCAACCAGTATCGTCGTCAACCTTCCCGTGTCCGATATCGAAGAGGCGAAGGGCTTCTACACCGACTATCTCGGGCTCAGCACGGAGGAGTTCAACATGGGCTGGGTGGCCCGGTACACCTCTCCACTCACCAAGGCGAATGTCCAACTCGTCACTCGAGATGCCACCGCACCGGAGGATTCGGTCATCTCCGTCCACACCGACGACGTCGAGGGTGCCTACGAAGAAGCGCAAAAGCAGGGCTACGAGATCGTGCACCCGATCACGACGGAGGCCTGGGGTGTGCGCCGCTTCTTCGTCCGCGCACCGGACGGCACCGTGATCAACATCGTGAACCACCGCGACTGAGCCTGGCGTACAGAGCCCGCCGACCACCCCGCGCACCGTGTCGCGATCCTCGCGCCAATTCGGCTGTTTTGACGCGAGAATCGCGACACGGTGCGCAAAAGAGGGGAGGTACAGGGAGCTAGCGGGTGACGATCGAGAAGCCGCCCGGAGCTACGACGACGCGTACCGATCCGTCGCAGTCCCGGTACCGGCTCTGGGTTCGGCCGTTCCGGTCGTAGACGCCGACGCTGGCGCAAGCCTGCGCCGGTCACCGTGACCGTGCGAACCTCGGCGGTCTTCGACTTGGACGTCAGCACCGCCGTGCCGTGGCCGGCACCCGACGCCGCGAGGGTGGCCACCTCTGGCATCACCAACAGGGCGTCGATGCGGCCGGTGCCGCCGGTCGTCGATGCGGTGACCACGGCCGTGTGCGCTTTCGCGGCGTTGGCCAGGGCGACCGGCGTGAGTTCCGTTGGCGACGGCGCGTTGCCCTGACGCCCGACGGCACCGAAGTCGACGATGCCAAGGCGGTCGCTGTTGACCGAGAAGCTGGTCCTGGCGGCGCGATCCCGGGGTCAACTCGACGACCGGCTGGATCAGGCGTGGCTGGTTGGAGGCGGGCAGTTGCCAGGTGACGACCGAGCCGGGACCGACCTGAACGGCCTGACCGCTCCACTGTGATTCACCGGTCCACGCCGGTTCCGGAGTGACGACCGAGGCGTTCGCCGCGCAGGGTCGCCGGTTTCGGCCTCGACGACGTCGAGCCCGTTGCGCACCGATACGTGCGCAGACGAACGAGCCAACGCGGCCAGTTCCGGGTGTGCATCAAGAACCTGCATGGACAGCAATCCGTGGATGGTGGACTCGGCGCCCGAGTTGGGGTTCACCGTGCCGTCGCCCTGGACGCCGTCGTTGGTGACGCCGGTCGCCGGGTTGTAGACGGCCTTGCCCGAAGGATTTGCACCGAAATACCAACCGGCGGCAATTCCGGCCAGTTCGCTGATGCCGCGGCGTCCAGAAGCCGCGCCGACCGAGATCAGTGCCTGCACGCGGGCATCGGCGCCATAGGCGATCTGGGTCTTGTCAATTGGAGTGGGGAGCAGGCCGTTGACCGGGCCGGTCGAGGTGAGGAGTTGGGCGGTGAAACCGGCCGTGTCGTCGATGGCCGGCTGGAGCAACGCCGAGCTTCGGAGCGCACCAGACGCGGCGGCCAGACCGGACGCCATCTGCGAGCCCCAAGCGTGCCAGTCAGACCGCGACAGGGCCCAAGGCAGCAGTGCCCGGTACGGCCAGGACGTCGTGCTTCCGGCCGACATCTGAGCCACGCCGCGCGCGAGCTTCGTCAGCGCCGTCTGTGCTGCGCTCGACCCGGGACCCTTCGCGGAGACGTAGGCCGACAGTCCGAGCATGGCCTCGGACGAGGCATCCGCGCCGTCGACGATCAACCAGGCCGGCACCTTGACTCCGTGGATCACCTGGTAGGTGCCGTACTTATCGAGGGTGTCGCGGTTCAGCGCGGTGATCGTCAGCTGCATGCGAGCGGCCAGGAACGCGGCGAATGCCGGGTCGCTGTTCCGGAATGCGGAATACCCCTCGCCGTACGCCCACAGAGTCCTGGCGAGCCAGTACGACTGATCAGAGTCGCTCGGGTTAGGCGAGTCGGGCGAGGTCGGCGTGGGGTTGAGTGTGCCGTCCGGTTGCATCCACAGCACGACCTCGCCGGCCTTCGGGCCGGTCAACGTCTGGAAGTAGGCGGCGCCCGCGGAGCATCTGGTACGCCTGCTCCTTCGCGTGCGGATCACCGGTGGCCTCCCACTGGCGCAGGTACACCACGGCGGCGCGGGTGATGTCGTCGGTGTCGTACGAGCCCTGGCCCCACTTGCCGGTGGCAGCGTCCAGGCCGCCGCCGCCCACCCGTTGGAACGTGCCGCCGGCCTTCGCGTCGGCGTAGACCCAGACGACGCCGATCTTCCGGTCGTCGGCGAGTCGATAGGTGCTGTGGGCGGCGGAGTTCGCCACCGCCACCCGGTCGCTGAGGAAATCCAGGTGGGCGAGGTTGGTCAGCGCAGCGCCGGCGTCGGCCGTTGGCGCGGCCGCGGCGACAGGCCCGGCGAAGCCGGTGAGAGTTGTTGCGGTGAGCAGTGTTGCGGTGATCAGCGCCATTGCTGTTCGCCTCATGAAGGACTCCTAGGTTCTGGTGAGTTCGGCGACGCCGATTCTTGAATCGGCCATGCCGTAGAACACGAAAGTGCGGTCGTCGATGGTTTGGATGGCGGTGGGGAAGACGACGTTCGGCACGATGCCCGAGCGTTCGTCGATCGTCTCGGGGCTCAGCAGCGGCACGGCGGTGCGGGCGATCACGATCGCCGGGTCGTCGGCCGACAGAATCATCGCCCCGGCGCAGTAGTTCGCGTTCTGCTGTTGGTCGAATCCGGAAACCAATTCCCCGGTCACGCCGTGGTGAATCAGCAGCCAGCCCTCCGGGATGCGGATCGGTGGTGGTCCGGCGCCGATCTTCACGGCCTCGAAGGGAAACTTGGGTAGCGCGACCAGTCGATGCCCGGACAGGTTGACGAAGTTCGAGATGTCCGCCGCGACGTCGCTGGCAGCCGCATAGGAGATCCAGATGCCGGGTCGGCCGTCGCTCAGACCGGCCGGTCGCGGCGCGCCGCCGCCAGGCGCGATCCAATCCAGGTCCCAGATCGGGCGGTGCAGCACGGCGTAGCTCGGCCGACCGTCGGGCCCGGGAACCTGCTCCGGGAAGATCACCAAGTCCTTGTTGGGATAGAGGTTGAGGTCGATATCGAGGTCGTCCTGATAATCGAAGTGGAACGGCCCCAGTCGTTTCCAGGTCAACAGGTCGGTGGAGACCGCGAGGGCCGGCCTGGGCCCCAGGGGGCCGTAGGCGACGTAGGTCATCAGGTGCACACCGAGGTCGGGCACCCAGGTGATCCTGGGATCTTCCACGCCGCCGTGGTCGGCGCCGTGTTCCCAACCTCGGTCCGGCTCGAGCACAACGGTCTTGCGCTGAACACCGACCGGAACGCCGTCGAGGACCTCGATCTCGGCCAGTCCGACGCGGGAGACGTTGCCGGCGGCAACGAGTCGCGGGAGCAGCCAGAGTCGACCGTCCTGGTCCCGGCCGCATCCCGGGTTGAGGACTCCCTCGACCTCGTTCTCCTCGCCGGGATCCGGCGACATCACGACCCCCAGTCGGGTCAGCTGGTACGGCACATCCGTCGCACCGTCGGGGTCGGTCATCCCTTGACGCCGGAGCCCAGATCGGTGGACACGAACTGCCTCTGGAACACGATGAACAGCACGACCACGGGTACCGCCAGGACGACCGCGCCGGCGAGGATGGCGCCGAATGGATTGGCGGTGCTGGCCTGAACGGTGGAGATGTAATTCGCCAGCGATACGGCGAGCGGCTGCTTGCTCTGCTGCTTGGTGATCAGGAACGGCCAGAGGAACTCGTTCCACGGTCCGATGAAAGTGACCAGCACGGCGGTGAGCAGCGCCGGGCGCACCAGTGGGAGGGCGATGGACCAGAGCGTGCGCAGCTCGCCCGCCCCGTCGATCCGGGCGGCGTCGAACAGTTCCTTGGGCAGCTGCAGGAAGTACTGCCGGAAGATGAACACCGCGGTGGAATTGATCGCGAACGGCAGGATCATGCCCAGATAGGTGTCACCCAGGCCGTAGGTGCGGGCGATCATCACGTACAGGGGAATCATCAGGAGCTGGAACGGGACGACCTGCACGAGCAGCAGGGAGCCGAACAGCGTGCCCGCGACCGCGGAATTTCAGCAGGGCCAGGGAATACCCGGCCAGGACTCCGAATATCATCGTGCCCAGCAGTACGCCGCCGGTGAAGATGCCGGAATTGGCCAGCGCCTGACCGAGATCCAGCCGGGCGTTGATCGCGGTGTAGTTCGCGAAGGTCAGGTTGCCCGGGTTCGGGAAGGCCCCCGCGATCGTGGTGCTCGGTTCCTTCTGCAGCGAGCCGATCAGCATGTAGTAGAACGGGAACAGGAACGCGACCGCGCCGATGATGAGCAGGACGTAGGTGATGATCTCGTCCGCGCCGGCCGGGTTTGCGACCAGCGGCGGCGGTGGCGATGTCGGGTCATTTTCCGTGATGGTCATTTGTTGCCCCGCTCGCTGAGCCAGAGGTTGAGCAGGACCGATGATCAGTACCACGATCACCAGGATCACGCCCAGCGCCGAGGCCACGTCCGGGTGTGCCTGTTGGATGCCCTTTTGGTAGATCAGCAGCACGGGGGTGGTGGAGGCGCCGGCCGGGCCGCCGCCGCCGGTGAGCAGGTAGGGCTCGGTGAACAGGTTCGCGCCGATGACGATGGCCAGCAGAGTGACCAGTCCGGTCGCCGAGCCGGACGCCGGGAACGGTGACGGACCTGAAGGTCTGGAATCCGTTGGCCCCGTCGGTCGAGGCGGATTCGTAGAGTTCCTTGGGGACGTTCTGCAGGGACGGCCAGGTACAGCAGGATGAAGAAGCCGAGTTGTTTCCAGGTCACGAAGAACGCGATCAGCGGCATCGCCCAGGTCGAACTGATCAGCCAGGACGGGCTCGGCGCCAGTGGACCGAGGATGTTGTTGACCAGGCCGTTGGTGCTGAACATGAACAGCCACACGCCCACCACGGCGACGCTCGCGGTGACGTACGGGACGTAGTAGGAGACCCGGAAGAATGTCTGTCCCCTGATGCCGCGGTTCAGTGCCGCGGCCAGGGTCAGTGATAACACGACCGTCAACGGCACGTTGATGACCAGGAAGATGCCGACGTGGCCGAAGGAGGCCAGCACATCCGGGTCGGTCAGCACCGCCTTGTAGTTGTCGAGGCCGACGAACGGGTGCGGAACCGAAACCCCTGGGGCAGTGAAGAAGTAGCGATGGAAGCTCATCCAGATCGCGAAACCGAGCGGGTAGACGAAGATCAACGCGATGTAGGCGACGTACGGCAGTGACAGCAACATTCCGATGGGCTGGCGGCCGGCGAGCCGGACACGCAGCGATTGCTTGCCGCTGTGCGAACTGCCGTCGGGCGAAACGGCACGGGCGGTAGATGGCGTGCTACCGACTCACCTGGGTGGGCGGATTGGTGGGCGCGGGTGCGGACATGGTGGCGTCAGGACTTCGCGAGCGAGTCGATCTTGGTGGCGGCGTCGTTGAATGTCTGCGTGACAGCCGACTTGCCGAAGATCACTGCGCTGGTCCAGGCGTCGCGGAAGGTCTGCCAGATCTGCACCGAGTTCGGTACGTTCGGCACCTCGGTGGTGCGCGCGGCCTGATCGGCGAACAACTTGTAGTCCGGGTTCTTGGCGAAGTAGCTCGCATAGGTGGTCGGCAGGTCCTTGCGCAGCGGCATCTGGCCGGTGAGGGTCAGCAGCTGACCGTCCTGCGCCTGCGAGGTGGTGAACTTCAGGAAGTCCCAAGCGGTCGCCTTGTTCTGGCACGAGCTGTACAGACCGACGTTCTTGGCGTCGGAGAACGTGTGGATCTGATTGGCGGGCATGCCGCTTGCCGTTGGCACGGGGACGACGCCCCAGTCGACCTTGCCCTTGTAGACCGGGATCGCCCACGGCCCGACCGATGCCATCGCAGCCGTGCCGTCGGCGAAGGTGTCGCCGATGACGGCCTCCTTGCCGGCCAGATTCCCGGTATAGATCTGCTTCCAGAAGTTGATCACGGCCATGCCCTCGGGGGAGGTGAACTGGCTCTTCCCGTCCATGACCAACTGCTTGCCGCCGGTCGCGGCGGCGAAGTCCGGGTAGAAATCGAACCACGGCTGATAGAAGTCACTGGACGGCGACGGAAAGATAGCGAACTTGGCGGCCTTGGATGCGACGATCTTCTTGGCGGTGGCCAGGAATTCAGCGTAGGTGTGCAGCGGTGGGTTCGCGGTGTCGATACCCGCGGCCTTGAAGATCTTCTTGTTGTAGAAGATCATCACCGGGTTGGACTTCCAGGGCAGCTGGTAGTAATGCCCGTCAGAACTCTGGTACTGCTTGGCAGTGCTTGCGTCCGTGCGGCTCTCGATGTAGCTGGTGCCGTCGGCGAAGCTGGACAGGTCGACCAGACCGCCCGCCTGCTGGAAGGCGGGCACCGCGGCCGGCGAGGTGTTGTAGATGAGGCACGGCGTCGTGCCCGCGGTGATCGCCGCCGTGATGACGTCTTCGGACGACTTGCCGGCGGGGATCTGCTCGGCGGTGACCACCTGATCTGCGTGCAACTTGTTCCAGGCGGCGACCGCCTGCTTACCCCAGGCGACCTCCTGGTCGTTGTTGGAGTACCAGATCTTGATCGGACCGCGGGCTTCCGTCGCGCCGGTCCCGGATCCTGAGCTGCTCGAGCCACATCCGGCCAGCGCAATCGAGCCGAGCAGCAGGGCAGCAAGGGAGAGAGTGACTCGCTTCATTGTGAGACTCCTTGGTGAGTGGGTGATTCTCCTAGTGCCCGCAACAGGGCCGGTTGAATCGCGTGCAATGAATCTCGCCGGAGCGAGATGGACGTCGGCGGGTTGCTGACCGTCCAACAATTCGAGCAGGGTGGTGGCGGCGACGCGGCCCCATTGATAGGCGTCGGTACGGACGGTGGACAACGGAGGGTGCAGATAGGCGGAAAGCTCGGCGTCGTCATAGCCGACGATGCTCAGGTCACCGCGGTACGGCTAGCCTTGCGCCTGTTCGCCACAGCGAGACCCGCCATCGCCATCAGGTCGTTCGAGTACAGGATCGCGGTAGGTGGAGCGCGGCGGTCCAGTAGTTCCTCGGTGGCCCGGGCACCGCCCGCTGCGGTGAAGTCCGTCTCCACCGGGTCCGATCGCCGCCAGTCCGGCCGCCTCGATCGTCCGGCGCCACTCGTCACGGCGACTGTTCGCGTGCAGGTACGTTCGGGGCCCGCCAACATGCGCGATGAGGCGATGCCCAAGGGCCACAAGGTGATCAACGGCTTCCGTAACGCCCAGCTTGTCGTCCAGGCAGACCGCCGGCCCGACCGACGGGACGTCAGGCCGATTAAGGGTCACGAACGGAAGATCGAGATCTGCGAGCAGGCTGGGACGCGGGTCATCGACCCGGAGGTCAGCGACGAGAACACCGTCTACGCGTTTGGAATTCGCTATCTGGGTGTAGGCGTCGGCCTCCTGGTCCGGCTCGACGAACCGGAGTGTGAGCGCGCGGCCGGTCGGTGCGATGACGGATTCCACGCCGGCCATGAATGGCGGAAAGAATGGATCGGAACCCAGCATTTCCGGTTCACGGGTCAGGATCAGCCCCAGCGTGTCACTCCGGCGTCCCGCGAGTGCTCTCGCGGTTGCACTGGGCTCGAACCCCAGTTCGGCTGCCGCCCGCTGAACCCGGCTGCGGGTCTCCGCACTGACCCCCGGCTTGCCGTTCAGTGCGAAGCTCGCAGCTCCTTTGGACACATGCGCACGCTCGGCCACGTCGGAGATCGTCGGCTTCGCTGCCATCGGTGTGCTCGCGCCCTTCCGGATCACAACGGTTCAGGTGACTAAACCGCTTTAGGTATAAACCGGTTTAGGCAAGGGTGGAAGACCTACGCCGGGGATTCACCCGTGTGGCCCAGCATCCCGCGCACCGCGTCGCGATCCTCGCGCCGAAACAGGGGAAAACGGGCGAAGATCGCGACACGGTGCGCAGAAGGTGGGGCTAGCTGGCGGGGAACTCCAGCGGATCCCAGTCGAGGATCCGCGATTCTCCGACGAGCCCTTCGAGCATGAACGGGTCCGCGTCGCGAAACTGCTCTGCCGCATCCCGGGATCGGAAGATGGCCATCGAACCGTCGGCGACAGGATCCGCGAAGGTGCCGATCATCAAGATCTGGCCGCCGCGGGCGAACTCGTCGAGGTAGGCACGGTGACGCGGGTAGACCTCGCGGACGCGCTCGAACTGGCCGGGCGCGAGCCGTAGAAGCTGACGGCGTACACCGGTCGCCGAGGACAGTCACAGCGATCAGGAATCGAGAAGCGCCGGCGACGTCTGCCGCAATAGCGTTTCGATCGATGGAAGCTCACCACTATTCAAGGAGTGAACATGACTGAATCGTCCAACCAGGGAATCAAGACCGTCTTGCACCCGGTGTCCGACGTGGCGGCGGCCAAGGCGGTGTACACGCGCACTGCTCGGCACCCCACCGCAGAGTGACGCGTCCTATTACGTCGGCTATGAGTGTCGGCGGCCAGCAGATCGGCCTGGTGCCGAACGGCGGACCGCAGGGCATGACGTCACCGGTGGCCTACTGGGCGGTCTCGGACATCGCGGCGAAGTTGGCCGAGGTGACCGCTGCGGGAGCCACGCGTCAAGGAGCCGGTCCACGACGTCGGTGGCGGCCGCCTGGTCGCCACCTTCACCGACCCCGACGGCAACGTCCTCGGCTTGACGCAGGATTAGGTGGCGAGTTGACTTCAGACCGCGACGGCGGCGCCGCAGTAGGAGAAGGTAGACGCCATGAATACGACCGAGATGGCCAAGCGTTCTCCTGCAGGGCATGTCGCCGACAACCACGATCTGATCCGGGTGCAGGGCGCGCGCGTCAACAACCTGAAGGACGTCAGCGTCGAAATTCCGAAGCGCCGGCTGACGGTGTTCACCGGCGTCTCGGGATCGGGAAAGAGCTCGCTGGTCTTCGGGACCATCGCCGCGGAGTCGCAGCGCCTGATCAACGAGACCTACAGCGCCTTCGTGCAGGGCTTCATGCCGACGCAGGCCCGCCCTGAGGTCGACCTGTTGGAGGGTCTGACCACGGCGATCATCGTCGACCAGGAGCGGATGGGCTCCAACCCGCGCTCCACGGTCGGCACCGCCACCGACGCGAATGCCCTGCTGCGCATCGTGTTCAGCCGGCTCGGCAAGCCGCACATCGGTTCGGCCCAGGCGTTCTCGTTCAACGTCGCCTCGGTCAGCGGGGCGGGTGCCGTGTCGATGAAGCGCGGTGGTCAGACGGTGAAGGAGCGCCGCACCTTCTCCATCACCGGCGGCATGTGCCCGCGCTGCGAGGGTCGGGGCTGCCGTCACCGACATCGACCTGACCGCGCTGTACGACGACAGCAAATCGCTCAACGACGGCGCGCTCACCATCCCGGGTTACAGCATGGACGGCTGGTACGGCCGCATCTTTTCAGCGGCTGCGGCTATTTCGACCCGGACAAGCCGATCCGCAAGTTCACCAAGCGGGAACTGAACGACCTGCTCTACAAGGAGCCGACCAAGATCAAGGTCGAGGGCATCAACCTGACTTACGAGGGGCTGATCCCGAAGATTCCAGAGGTCCATGCTGGCCAAGGATGTCGACTCGATGCAGCCGCACATCCGGGCGTTCGTCGAACGGGCGGTGACGTTCGCGACGTGTCCGGACTGCGACGGGACCCGGCTGAACGAAGGGGCTCGGTCGTCGAAGATCAAGGGCATCAGCATCGCCGACGCCGCCCGGATGCAGATCAGTGATCTGGCGGAATGGATCGGCGGCCTTGACGAACCGTCAGTGGCGCCGTTGCTCAAGGCATTGCGGGAGAACCTCGGTTCCTTCGTCGAGATCGGACTCGGCTACCTCTCGCTCGACCGGCCGACCGGAACCCTGTCCGGTGGAGAGGCTCAGCGCACCAAGCTGTCCGCCAGCTCGGGTCGTCACTCGACCGATGTCACCTACGTGTTCGACGAGCCGACCATCGGACTGCATCCCGCACGACATCGCGCGGATGAACGAGCTGTTGCTGCAGTTGCGCGACAAGGGGAACACCGTGCTGGTCGTCGAGCACAAGCCGGAGGCGATCGTGATCGCCGAGCACGTCGTCGATCTCGGTCCTGGCGCAGGCTCGGCGGGTGGCGAGGTCGTGTTCGAGGGCACGGTCGAAGGGCTGCGCGCCAGCGGCACGATCACCGGACGACACCTCGACGACCGCGCGTCGCTGAAGCCGTCGGTGCGCACGGCGTCGGGGAAGCTGGAAATGCGCGACGCCCGCACCCACAACCTGCGGGATGTCGACGTCGACATCCCGCTCGGCGTGCTGGTGGTGCTGACCGGCGTGGCCGGATCCGGGAAAAGCTCGCTGATCCAGGGTTCGGTGTCCGGCCGGGACGGGGTGGTGACGGTCGACCAGGGTGCGATCAAGGGCTCGCGACGCAGCAACCCGGCGACTTACACCGGACTGCTCGACCCCATCCGCAAGCGCGTTCGCCAAGGCCAACGGCGTCAAGCCCGCCCTGTTCAGCTCCAATTCGGAGGGCGCCTGCCCGACGTGCAACGGCGCCGGAGTCATCTACAGCGACCTGGGCATCATGGCCGGCGTGGCCAGTCCTGCGAGCAGTGCGAGGGCAAGCGATTCCAGGCGGATGTGCTGGACTACAAGTTCGGTGGCAAGGACATCAGCGAGGTGCTGGCGATGTCGGTCACCGAAGCGGTCGACTTCTTCGGCTCGGGTGAGGCCAGAACGCCGGCGGCACATAGGATTCTTCTTCATCTGGCGGACGTCGGGCTCGGCTACCTGAGCATCGGGCAACCGTTGCCGACGTTGTCCGGCGGTGAGCGACAACGGCTGAAACTGGCGACGCACCTGGGGGAGAAGGGCGGCGTCTACGTCCTCGACGAGCCCACCACCGGCCTCCACCTCGCCGACGTCGAAAACCTGCTGGCACTGCTCGACCGCCTGGTCGACTCCGGCAAGTCGGTCATCGTCATCGAGCACCACCAGGCGGTCATGGCGCATGCGGACTGGATCATCGATCTCGGCCCCGGCGCCGGCCACGACGGCGGCCGGATCGTCTTCCAGGGCACCCCCGCCGACCTGGTCGCCGGCCGTTCCACGCTCACCGGCGAACATCTCGCGGAATACGTCGAGCTGACCTGCGAACGGAGTTTCCTGATGTGTCTCGATTCGAGCCGCCTCACAGGTGGCAAGATCGGGTCGGTGACCAGCCGCCCCGCTCCGAACCTGCGCGACCTGGCCCTGTTGCGCCGGGTCCGCGATCGGATGGACCGCGAGTACGCGCAGCCGCTGGACGTCGAGGCGCTGGCCTTGGGGGTGCACCTCTCCGCCGGGCACCTGAGCCGAGCGTTTCGAATCGCCTACGGTGAATCCCCGTACAGCTACCTGATGACCCGGCGGATCGAGCGCGCCATGGCGCTCCTGCGTCGCGGTGACATGAGCGTCACAGACGTATGTTTCGCGGTCGGGTGTTCGTCGCTGGGTACCTTTAGCACCCGGTTCACCGAATTGGTCGGCGTCCCGCCCAGCGTCTATCGGCGGCAGGCGGCGCCGGCGGCTGCGGAGTTGCCGCCGTGCGTGGCGAAGCAGGTCACCCGGCCGATCAGGAACAGAGAAGCGCCGGTGTCGGAGCCGGCCCTAACCTGATGGCCATGGACATCACCATTCACTCAAGTTTCCTGCCGCAGGACGATCCGGAGGCCGCGCTGGCCTTCTACCGCGACACCCTCGGTTTCGAGGTCCGTCTCGATGTGGGATACGAAGGGATGCGCTGGATCACCGTCGGGCCGCAGGACCAGCCCGACACCTCGATCGTGCTGACCCCGCCAGCTGTGGTCCCGGGCATCACGGAGGACGAACGCCGAACCATCTTGGAGATGATGGCGAAGGGCACCTACGGCAGCCTGCAACTGGCCACCGGCGACCTCGACAGCACCTTCGAGCAGATTCAGGCCAGTGGTGCCGAGATCGTCCAGGAGCCGATCGAGCAGCCGTACGGTGTCCGTGACTGCGCGGTCCGCGACCCAGCCGGCAACCTGATCCGCATCCAGCAGCGCCGCTGAGTCGATCAGATAGTCTGATTTCATGAGGCTGATGACTGCGACGGAGGCGAGTCGCTCATTTGCGGCGCTATTGGACGAGGCGGAGCACGGAGAGACGATCGTCGTTACCCGAGGGGGACGACGCATTGCGACCATCGGTCCGGCGACGGCTGCCAACGGCCGAGAGGTACTGGCGCTGCTCGAGGCCACCGTTATCGACGCCGGGTTCGACGCCGATGTCCATGCAGCACGGGCGGCAGTCGAGTCGGAAGGGCCCGCGTGGCCCGCAGACTGATCATCGACACCGGAGTGTTGATCGCATCGGAGCGCACCAGAACCGCGCTCGCCGATGTCCTGGATGCAGCCGACGACTTGGTCATCGCCGCCCTGTCGGTCGCCGAACTGCGGGCCGGCATCGAGCTTGCGACCGAACCGCACCGCGCTGCGCGGGCTGAATTCCTCGTCCGCGTCCTGGAGACGCTGCCGGTCGAGCCCTACGATCTGACCGTCGCTGAGGCACACGGGCGACTACTCGCGGTCGTGCATCGAACAGGACGGAAGCGAGGCGCACACGACTTGATCATTGCGGCCACCGCACTAGCGACGAATCGAACCGTTCTCACCGGCGACCGCAAGGCGCAATTCGGCGAATTACCCGGCGTCGCATGCCTGACGGTTGGTTGACTGCTCGGTCCGCCAACGAACTGCAGTCGAGCGCTCGGCATCGGGTGCCCGCTTCGGCGACCGAAGATGACCGGCTTGAAGCCCCGTCTGCACGGAACCGGCACTTCGTCGGGGCCCGGGTTGGCCGCATAGTGCAGCTTGCTCGACGTAATCAATGTCACAACGCCGACCACGTGATGCGCATCGCTCGGCTGAGTCCCACTCGTGAAGAAGATCGGCGTGGCACTGCTCTTGCCACCCGGTACCTATTGCCCGCCAGGGCCACGATGCAAGGACACAACGAACCAATGAGATTACGGACCCTATCCGCGGTCGGTGGAACGGTCGCGGTTGCGCTGGTCCTGTCCGCCTGTGCGGGTGTGTCGGGCAATGGCACCCCCTCCTCACCACCTGCCCCAGTCACGGTGACGGCACGGGTCACGGTGACCGCACCAGTGACCAGGACCGTAACCAGCACGGCGAAGGTGACAGTCACGGCGACCAAGCGGATCCCCGCCCCTGTCCCGCCGGCGGTCACGAAGACGGCGACCGTGACACAAACTCAGACGGAGACTGAGACCGAGACGCAAACGTCGACGCCTCACCCGGGAGCGGAAATCTCTGCCGGTATGTCGGACGCCGAAATCCGCACCAAGACTGCCAGCGCGATGAACGTCGTCCAGACATATTGGACTGACCTGTTCAGCACCTGGAAGGACCACGCCGGCAAGCCGATCTCCTGGTGGCGGCCCTCGCTGTGGAACGGGGACGGCTTCTTCGACTCGACGGCCGGCCAAGATGCGTCTTGCGGCGCAGACGTGAACAACGCTGACAACGCCTTCTTCTGCCCCGACCCCACCACCGGGACCGGCTACATGGCATGGGACATGGACTTCTTTCGCCAGCACGCGTATCTAGGCGATGCCGTCATCTACATGGTGGTGGCACACGAAACCGCACACGCCGCCCAGACGCGGTTCAAGTACGACGGTGAAGCCCCGGCAGTGCTTAGCCAGTACGAGTTGCAGGCCGACTGCATCGGGGGGGCAACGTTGGCCAAGGCTGCGAAGGATGGGTACCTGACGATCGACGACGGGGCTCTGCAAGACATGACGAATGTGTCAGCTGCGATCGGCGACTATTCAGGGGACATCCACGGGACGCCGGAACAGCGGGACGCCTGGTTCAAAAAGGGATACCACGGTGACATCGAGAGCTGCCTGGGTCACCGCTGACAAGTTCGCGCTCCTGTCGTTCCGCATCGCTTCCGGCGTCGGCATGTCGAGAATGCCGGGTCGGGTTCGTTCCTGGGGTGAAGTGCGGCCAGCGGGGCCGTTTTCGAGAGAGGATGAACCGATGCGATACATGCTTCTGCAGGCCTACGGCGGGGTCGAGCTGCCGGACTGCGTACCGATGAACGAGTGGGCGCCGACGGACGTGAGGGCGCACATCGACTTCCAGCACACCCTCAACACGGAGCTGCTGGCCAGCGGCGAATTGGTCGACGCCCAGGGGCTGGCCGGTCCGGACGTCGCCAAGTTCGTGGTGTCGGACGGAGTCAATCCGCCGAAGATCGTCGACGGTCCATATCCGGAATCGAAGGAACTGCTCGCCGGCTACCGCCTGATCGACGTGGACAGCCTCGACCGCGCGCTGGAGATCGCGGCCCGTTCCTCGGCGGCCCCTGGGCCCGGCGGGGTACCGATCCAACAGCAGATCGAGGTGCGCCAGGTGCTGGGCGCTCCGGACCCCGAGGTGTGAGCTCTCCCGACGTCGAGGGCCTGCTGCGGGAACTCGCCCCGCAGGCCCTCGGCGCCGTGGCCCGCAGGTACGGCAACTTCACCGATGCCGAGGACGCGATGCAGGAGGCACTCGTCATCGCCGCCGCCCAGTGGCCGGCGGGGGTGCCGGAAAAGCCGCTGTCCTGGCTGATCACGGTCGCCTCCCGTCGGCTGATCGACGAGTATCGCCGGATCGACGCCCGCCGGCGCCGCGAGGAACTCGCCGCCTCGCTGTCCATCCATCCCGCGTCAACCAGCGACGACCAGACGGTGCCGTCAGCGGACGACTCACTGGTGATGCTGTTCCTATGCTGCGACGACACGCTGACCTCGACCTTGTCGATACCGCTCACCCTGCGGGCGGTCGCCGGCCTGACGACGCGTGAGATCGCCGCCGCCTATCTCGTCCCCGAGGCGACGATGGCACAGCGCATCAGCCGGGCGAAGGCCAAGCTCCGCGGCCGCCGCTTCGAGCTGCCCACGGATGTGGCGGCCCGCCTCCGCACCGTCTGCGAAGTGCTGTACCTGCTGTTCAACGAGGGCTACACCTCCTCCAGCGGACCGGATCTGCTGCGCGTCGACCTGTCGGGTGAGGCGATCCGGCTGGTCCGGATGCTGCACGGGCAGGTCCCGGACGACCCCGAAGTCGCGGGGCTGCTGGCGATGATGCTGCTCACCGAAGCCCGCCGGCCGGCCAGGACATCGGCCGACGGCGCTCTCGTCCCGCTGGCGCAGCAGGACCGTTCGCGCTGGGATCGCGCGCTGATCACCGAGGGGCTGCAGTTGCTCAACGAAACTCTGGCTGCCCGCCGGGTCGGCGAATACCAGCTGCTCGCCTCCATCTCAGCGCTGCACGACGAGGCGGAATCGCACTCATCGACCCGTTGGGCGGAGGTTGCGAAGGCGTACGAGCGGCTGGAGTCACTCACGGGCAATCCGATGGTGCGCCTCAACCGAGCCGTTGCGGTCGCGATGGTGGAGGGACCCGGCGCGGGCCTTGCGCTGTTGGACGGTCTCGACGTGCACGACTCCCACCGCCTGTACGCGGTGCGGGCCCATCTGCTCGAGCAGAATGGCGACCTGGCAGCGGCGGCGCGGTCCTACGCCGCCGCTGCGGCCCGAACGGGCAACGCCCGCGAGCGGGAGTACCTGGTTGAGCAGGCGGCGCTGGTCAGCGCTCGAATCACCGTAGAGGATAGGAGGTCATAGTCGACCTCATATCCTCTACGGTCTTTGCGGTTCGAGTCGCGGAGCTCAATCGACCGGATGATATTTCGCTGCCAGGCTCGCAGGGGCGGTTGCCAGCCAGCCGTCCTCCAACAGGTCGACCAGCGCTTTCCTGCGATACTTTGGCCAGCTGCACCAGGACGGCCGCATAGCCGTCAAAGTGGGGAATCGTGAAGAAGGCCCTCGGGTTCGACGCCAACACACCCTCCTTTTCCGCGAGGTCACCCACCCTGACGGCCAAGATCTCACCGGCCGGCGGTGCAACATCGCCGAATCGCTTGATGTCCGCCTTGCTGAACGGTCGCTCCCAGGCGAAGCCCTTGCCCGCCACAAACCAGGTCCGGTTTCCGTAGCGTTCGCCGTCGGTCACCTCCGGCAGCTTCATGGCAATGTCGGCTACGTCATCCCAGGTCATCATGGGTTCTCCTAGTGATGGCAGCATCAGCGCAGGATGCCGCCCAGGTTCTTCCAGCCCGCGCCGACTACACCCCTCCTGGCGTCGAACATGTAGAGGTTGCTGGTCGTCCCCCGCCCGAACGCCGCGAATCCCAGCGGACTCGTGCCGACAAGCATCGCGACCGACCCGAGCACGGCGCCGCCCAGGGGGTAGGTGATCCCGTTCATCCGGACATCCGTTGCGCGGTCGCTCCTCACGTAGGAGACGGATTGCCACGGAGGCGACCCGGCGAGGCCCGGCGCAGAACAGATTCCATAGCCCGCCGAGACGAAGCCCGTAGTCGGGTGCCCACCAGCGTCGATGTGCATCTGGTACAGGTAGCCGTTGGTCCCACGAACTCCGACCCGTGGGTCCGTGCCCCCGGTCGCAGTGGGCGAGCTGCTGAGGCCACCGCCGAGCCGGGTCCACGGGCGCCAGATGCCGTCGAATCGCTTGGTCCACAGCGCACCGTCGGTGCCCCTGGCAAACAAACTCAACTGACGCGGCCCGGTCGACATCACGGTCGGGCTAGCGGTGGACCGAAAGCCCAGGTTCTCCCAGGCCGACCACTTCGAGCCCTGCCGCCAGCGGTGATAGACGTTTTGATTCAGGCCGGTTGCAAAAACGTCGAGACGCTGCGTCCCATCCCAGGAGGCGACCGCAGGACCGTAGAGAACCTTGCCGGCCAGGTTGGTGTACGCCGCAGACGTGGCGTCGACGTCGCGAAACCGCACACTCTGATCGGTTGCCACGACGAAGGCGAGGGTGTGCCCACCGACCGTGACCGCCGCCACCGGGCTCGGCAGCGCCGGTCGTGAGTTGAGGCAGGCCGCGTCGCCCGTCTTCCGCACCGGCGTCACCCGCAGAATCTGGTCGCGGTGATCATTGTCGGCGGTGGTGACGTAGAGAGCACCGTCGGGCCCGAGCTGGGGGGAACGGAGACGCCCGTAGATGTTGTCCAACTGGGGAATCGACCGTTGCGAGACCAGCGCGCCGCCGGCCGTGAGTGTCAACGCCCGCAGCGATGTGTCCTTGAGGGCCGCCGCGACGAACGCCCCGTTCAACGAACCCCACTGCGCTCCGGATAGAAAGGTTCCGCCGGACAGCGCCAGGGTCGGGTCTCCTGTCGAATAGACCGCAGCCTGGACGTTGGGCAGAGTCGGATCCGTCATGAGAACGCTTTCGTTGTACGACGGATCACCCGCCTTCTTCGGGACGGGGTTGTAGCCGTAGTTCTTGCCTGCGGTGAGTTTGTTGACCTCGTCGTCCCGATAGGTGCCTTGCTCGACCGACCACATCTCATTCGTCCCGGGACGCAGGGCAAGACCCTGAACGTTCCGGTGCCCGTAGGTGTAGATCAAACGGGTCTTGGCGTTCGCGCTGGACAGGAAGGGGTTTCCCGAGGCCGGCGCGCCAGAGGTGGTGACCCGCAGCACCTTTCCGTTCAGCACCCGGAGGTTCTGGGCATTGGTGCCGATCGCTGCATCGCCGGTGCCGACATAGAGATTCCGGCTGCGGTCGAACCTGAGCCGGCAGCCGCCGTGACGACCGGAACTGGTGCCGATGCCTGCCACCACCGGTGCTCCCACCTTGGTGGCCGATGTGTAAGTGCCGTTGATGGTCCATTTGATCACCCGGACATCGGTCGCGCCGCCCGAGATATGGCCCTGGCAGGTGTAGAACTGCCGGTTGCTTGCGAAGTCGGGGTCGACGACCATTCCCATCAGGCCCGTCTCGCCGGCCACCCATAGGTCGGACAAATTGGCCGACACCCGACGGATGGCCCCATTCGGCAGACGCGCCTGGATGATGCCCGACCGTTGGTCGAACAGCATCGTGCCGTCCGGGGTGAAGGTCAGATCCCAGGGCACGTTCAACCCGGTCACGAGTTGGGTGACGGCAAGAGCCGGCAGGGCGACGGCCGCGTCCACCGGCAGTGCGGAATCGTTGCTCGGGGGCGTCCCCGTCGCACTGCAACTCGCGGTGAGCGCTGCACCGATTGCCAGCAGGGCAATGACGAGAACGGGGCGCCGACCTGACCGGCGCAAGATCCTGTGCGGAGACATGTCGTTTGGCTCCCGGGCAGGCGCAATCCTCGATGACTGGACGTCGACTCGAGAATACGCGGGGCGAGCTGGTCAGGTCCGGTCGATCGACGTGCAACCAACTCGATGAAGGCTCCGTCATCAGTGGTGCGGAGGTGTCCCGTGCGTGGCGGCCGCAGGAGGTCCGGACATGGTTGAACACGGGCAGGGTCGACACCGACGCGTTGCGGCGCTTGCAGCCTCGCTGGCCATCGTGGTCGCCGCGGCGGGGCTCTGGATCGCCGATGGCGGGCGAACACCGGCACCGATACCGGCGGCTGCCGGTTCGCCGTCCGGACAGGTTCCAGCCACTTCAGCTGTAACTTCACTGGATGGCCAACGGCCGGTGAGGCCAGCCAGCGGTAAAGGTGCAGCCCGCGGGACTGCGATTGAGCGCCGGCCGGGGCCAGCAGTCCGCCGAACCGGTGGATGTTGTCGCCGGAAAGCCGATGAGCCCCAAGCAGATCGCCGCGGTCATCGATCGATTGCCGGTCTGGACGGGCAACGGCGCTCTGGCCCAATCGTTCCGATGGCCGACCCAGACCATCAAGACGCCGCCGGCAGGCAGGTCCGTCGCCATCCCGTTCCCCGCAGCGGGCACCAAGACCAGGCCCGATTCCGCGCCGACCGGGCCGCTGCACGTGTTGCGGATCCAGCCACAAGGTGCGGTGTCCGTCGCCCCTTTCATCAGCGTCACGTTCGACCGGCCGATGGTGCCGATCGCCACCGTCGGGCCACTCACGGCAGCACGGGTTCCGGTCACCATCAGCCCCAAGCCGGCCGGAACCTGGCAGTGGATCGGCACCAGCACCCTCCGATTCGCCGCGGATTCCACTGCGAAGGTCGACCGGTTACCGATGGCTACCGACTTCATCATCACGGTGCCGGCCGGCACCCGCGCCGCCGACGGCGCGACCCTGCCTCGAGCGGCCACGGTCACCTTCAGCACGCCGGCGCCGACGATCAAGCACTTTCAACCCACCGGCGGCAGCATGAAGTCGGATCCCGTCTTCGTGGCCGTCTTCGACCAGCGGGTTGATCCGAAAGCGGTGCTGCGCAACGTCACTGTCTCTGCTGCCGACACTTCATGGCCGGTCCGCATGGCTACCGCAGCTGAGGTGGCCGCCGATCCGACGGCCGCCCCCGTCGTCAGCTCGGCACCGGCCGGCCGAGTGCTGGCCTTCCGGCCGGTCCACGCCCTTCCGGTGAACGAGGCGGTCACGGTGACGGTCGGGCCAGGCACCCCGTCCGCCGAAGGACCGCGCACCACGGCCAGGCCCGCTGTCTTCAGCGGGCACACCTACGCGCCACTCACGTTGGTCCGGACGACGTGCGGGGACGGGGGAACCGAATGTCAACCGTCGACACCGCTGAACATGCTCTTCAGCAACGCCCTGGATCCCAAGACTTTCGACCCGACGGCAGTCCGCATCAGCCCCGAGATCCCAGGTGGCGCAACGGTGACCGCTTCCGGGCAGACAATCGTCGTGCAGGGCGCCACCCAGGCCGATGTCACCTACCGGATCGCGGTCCCCGGCACCGTCCGGGATGTCTTCGGTCAGCGGTTGGGGGCGCCGGCCGTCGGCACGGTCACCACCACCCCGGCCACCCCGCGCCTCGACCCCTTCCCGCAACCGATCACGACCCTGGACCCGATGGTCAACCAGCCATCGGTCACCGTGAACACCCTCAACCGAAAAGAGTTCCGGGAACGGGTCTTCGCGGTCTCCACGTCCGACTGGCCGGCCTTCCAGCGGCTCTACGTGTCCGCCCAGCAGAATTTCGGGCAGCACACCCAGCTGGACGTCCCCGGGTGGCCCGTGCGCCTCGATCGCGTCGTCGACCGTCGGCGGGTCCGCGAACCGGCTCGTGTCGACCAAGCTGGATCTGTCCAAGTCGATGTCCGGATCGGGTTCGACCGGACACGTGGTGGTATTGATCGAGCCCACCGCCCGAGAGTCGTTCGGCGACAACGACCTCTGGCAGAATGCGCCCACGATGACTTGGGCGCAGTCGACCACCCTCGGCCTGGACGCCCTGAGCGACGCGACGAACCTGCGGACCTGGGTCACCGACCTGCGCGACGGCTCACCGCTCGCGGGCGTGACCGTCGGCCTGGTGGGCAGCAATGGCGCGGTGAACGCGGGCAGCTCAGACGGGCGCTGACGGCGTCGCCGCGCTGCGTCTACCCGTGGGCGGTGCCAAGGCGCTGCTGGCGACGCGCGGAACGCAGTCCGCGCTCCTTCCGTCGGACATGTGGAACAACAGCTGGGCCATGAACCCGACCAGCGATCATTTGCTCTGGTTCGTGACCGATGACCGCGGGACCTACCGGCCCGGTGAGACGGTGTCGGTGAAGGGTTGGGTGCGCCGGCAGGGAGCCGACGTAGCCGCCGCTTTGAGCACTCCGGCCCGGCAGAGCACGGTCTCATATACGGCGCAGGATGCCTACGGTGTTCAGATCGCCCACGGCACAAGCAAAGTCAGCCCCCTCGGCGGGTTTGATCTCAAGGTTGCGATTCCGGCGGGGGCCAACCTCGGCGGCGCTTACGTCGAACTCCAACTCGCCGGCGTCGCGGGAGTCGACTCCAACGATTTCACCCAACCCTTCGAGATCGCCGATTTCCGCACTCCGGAGTTCCAGGTGGAGTCCCACGCGGACAGCAGCGCGCCTGCGGTGGTCGGGGACGACCTGACGGTCACCGCGGACGCGACCTATTACGCAGGCGGTCCACTCAGTGACGCCCCGGTCGACTGGCAGGTGCGGACCGCCTCCGCCACCTACGCACCACCGGGCTGGAGCGGTTTCACCTTCGGTATCTGGACGCCGTGGTGGCAGGTCGGCGACGCGGCTCCTGGTACGGCAACCGCCGGCGGATCATCCGTTCCCTGCTGCGGTCCGGTCGTTCCTGACACGTCGAAGGTCGACAAGTTCTCTGGGCGCACCGATCCTGACGGCCATCACTACCTTCAGGTCCGGGTCGGTGATCTCGGCAAGGATTTCGCCGGGCTACCGGTCACCGTCACCGCGCAGGCCACCGTTACGGACGTGAACCGGCAGGCCATCGCCGGCACCGCCGATCTGCTGGTGCACCCGGCGGACTACTACGTCGGGCTCAGCAGCAGCGACACCTTCGTGACCCAAGGCAAAAACGTTGCGGTGCAGGCGATCGCTACCGACATCGACGGTGCCGCCGTCGCCGGTCGCACCATCACGATGCGGGCGGCCAAGCTGACGACGTCGTTGGTCAACGGCGTATCGGTCGACGTCGAGTCCGGTCCGCAGACATGCCACGTCACGTCGGGTACCGCGCCGGTCACGTGCACATTCCGGCCAACCGCGGCGGGCACGTACCGGATCACCGCCACCATCGTCGACGACAAGGGACGGACCAGCAGGTCACAGCTGACTCGCTGGGTTGCCGGGCCGGACGGTTCGATCGATTCCTCGGTCGAACTTCAGCAACTGACCCTGGTGCCGGACCAGAGGGACTATCAGCCGGGACAGTCGGCGCGGCTGCTGGTGCAATCGCCTATCCGGTCGGGCAGCGGTCTGCTCACAGTGCTGCACAACGGGATCGTCTCCACCACCCGGTTCCCCGTCGCCGACGGTTCGGCGGTGGTGACCGTGCCGATCACCGCGAGTGAGATGCCGGGCGTCACCGCCTCGATCGAGGTCGTCGGCACTGCCCCTCGCACTACCACCGGCAGTACGGGATCGAGTACCCCTCGCCCGGCCTACGCCACCGGCGACATCGGCCTGACCGTCTCCACCAAAGCGCGAACGCTGAAGGTCACCGCGGTGCCCCGGCAGAAGACCGTCGCACCGGGGGGTTCCACCGCCATCGATGTGACCGTGACCGACCAGGGCGGAAAGCCGATGGGGGGCACGGAGTTCGAACTCGTCGTCGCCGACGAGGCGGTGCTCGCCCTTGGTGGCTACCAACTGCCCGACCCGTTGCCGGCGTTCTACCCCGAGCTGCCCAATGTGCTGAATGCGGTGTACGGGCGATCCAACGTGATGTTGGCCGACCCACCACCGCCGCAGCGGTCGCCAGCCGGAATGGCGCCCTCCTCCGCTGCTGCCGCCGCGTCGGCTCCGGCCGGCGTCGCAGCGGCGGGCGTCGCATCGGCGGCAGCCTCAGCTGCCCCTGCGCCATCGGTCCCGATGCGGCAACCCTCCACTGATTCAGCGTCCGGCTCCGGCAGTGCCGCCCCGATCACGCAGCGGCAGAACTTCGACGCATTGGCGCTGTTCGTGCCGTCGGCAACCACGGATTCGAAGGGGCACGCCACCATCGCGCTGCGGCTCCCGGACAACCTGACCCGGTATCGGGTGATGGCGGTCGCAGTGGCGGGTGCAAACCAGTTCGGGACGGCCGAATCCACCATCACCGCCGCCCTGCCCTTGACCGTTCGACCGTCGGCTCCCAAATTCCTGAACTACGGGGACACCCTGGAACTTCCTGTGCTCGTACAGAACCAGACCGACGCACCGCTGACCACCGATGTGGTCATCCAGGCAGCGAACCTGAAGCTCACCGGCGTGGCCGGACAACAGGTCACGATCCCGGCCCACGGTCGGATCGACGTCCAGTTCCCGGTCGCCGCCGACCAGGCCGGCACCGCGAAGTTCCGCATCGCGGCCGTCAGCGGTACGGCCGCCGATGCCGCCGCCGTCGAGCTGCCGGTCTATACGCCGGCCACCACCGAGACCTTCGCGTCCTACGGCGTCATCACCGGCGGCACCACCCTGCTGCAAAGGGTCACCGCACCGAAGGGCGTCGTCGGGCAGTTCGGCGGGCTGCAGATCAGCACGTCGTCGACCGCATTGCAGCAGCTCACCGACGCTGTCGGCTACCTGGCCGACTACGACTACGACAGCTCAGACTCGCTGGCCGCCCAGATCATCGCCATCGGGTCGCTCGGCGACGTGCTGGCGGCGTTCTCGGCACCCGGACTGCCCTCCCCCGACACGCTGAAAGCCCTGGTGGCGTCGGATGTGAAGAAGCTGATTGCGCTGCAGAACGACGACGGTGGGTTTCCATACTGGCAGCACGGCGACCCTTCCGATCCGTTCAACTCGATCCAATCGACGCAGGCGCTGCAGGTGGCCGCACAGCGGGGCTTCGTTGTCTCCAAGGACAGCGTCGCCCGGGCGCAGCAGTACCTGGCCGGCATCCGCTCCCACATCCCCGCCGACGCCAGCCAGTCCACTCAGGACACGCTGCGTGCGTACGCCCTCGACGTCCGGATGCAGGGTGGGCACCGCGATGCCGCTGCCGCCCAGGCGCTCGTCGCCGAACGGGGTGCCCATCTCGCCCTCGATGCCGTGGCCTGGTTGCTGCCGGTGGTGGCCGAGCCGCAGACCCGCGCAGCGCTGGAACGGCAGGTGGACAACGCGGCCGTCGACGACGCCGGCTCCGTGACGTTCACCAACACCGTCACGGACGACGCCTGGACGACGCTGCAGTCGGACCGGCGGACCGACGGGCTCATCCTGGACGCGCTGATCACGGCACAGCCGGACAGCGATCTCATCCCGAAAATCGTGTCCGGACTGATGGCGGGCCAGACCAGCGGGCGGTGGTCCAACGTCCAGGAGAACGCGTTCATCCTGCTGGCGTTGCGGCACTATTACGACGCATTCGAATCTGCGACCGCCGACTTCGTCGCCGGCGTGTGGTTGGGAGATCGGTTCGCCGGCCGGCACCAGTTCTCGGGGCACACCACCGAACGGGCGACGGTGTCGATTCCAACCTCGGTGCTCCTGGGTACGGCCAACGACGACGTAACTCTGCAGAACGACGGGACGGGGCGGCTCTACTACCGCGTCGGCCTGCAAACCGCCCCGGCGAATCTGAAGCTGGCTCCGCTGGACCGCGGGTTTGTCGTCTCCCGGACCTACAGCGGCGCGGACAACCCGGCCGACGTCAGTCGGGACGCCGCCGGAACGTGGCACATCAAAGCCGGCGCCCGAGTCAAGGTCCAGCTGGAGATGGTCTCGCGCAGCGCCCAGACCCACGTCGCCCTGGCCGATCCGCTACCGGCAGGACTGGAGGTGCTCAACCCCGAGTTGGTCACCACCCCCAAGGATCTCGGTCCGACCTCGGCGGCGGGTTCGGCGTTGCCAACGAGCTGGTATGCCACCTGGTACGACCACCAGAACCTGCGGGACGACCGGGCCGAGGCCTTCGCGACGTACCTGCAGGGCGGGGTCTACGACTACAGCTACCTGGCCAGGGCCACCACGGACGGAACGTTCGTGGCCCCGCCCGCCCGGGCCGAGCAGGTCTACGCGCCCGAGACATTTGGTCGCGGCGCCTCCGACGAGGTGGTGATCGGAAGCTGACGGTTCAGATTCTGTAACCCGACGATCCTCCGGCGTGAGCAGCACGCGGAATCCTGACCCGGTTCCACCAGAGGGACAACGCGACGGCGAGAGCGATGAGCAATCCACCCAGGCCGGCAAACCAGGCCGCCAGATCGATGTTCTTGTGCGCGACGGTGATGTGGCTGGGCAGGTCGCCGAGGGCCAGCTGAAGTTGGTCGGCGTTCTGGGCCCGGTAATACTGTCCCCCGGTGGTTTTCGCTACCTTCTGCAGCGCGGGCTCGTCGATGATCAACGGGTTCACCCCGTTGCCGCCTCCACCGCGGAAACCGCCGCCGCCTCCGCCGCCCCCGTAGTACCCCTCGACCTGCGGGCCGGTGCACGCCATCCGCGTCGGGGTGGTCGTACCGAATCCGATGGTGTACACCCGGACGCCGCGGGCGGCGGCGAGCCCGGCGGCGGTCTGCGGCTCGACGCCCTGGGTGTTCGCGCCGTCGGTCAGCAAGACGATGACGTCGGCCGCGTAGCCGGCAGCCGGGCCCGTCCCGAGGTCGGCGCCGCTCGGCGCCACCGACGGATCAACGGCGGCGATGCCGTCGATGGCCGTGAGGATGGCCGCGCCGATTGCCGTTCCGCGAGCGGTGGACAGGTTCTGGATCGTGGTGATCAGCTTGTCGCTGTCGGTCGTCGGTGGCACCAGCAGGCCGGCGACGCCGGCGAATGCGACGAGTCCGATCCGGACGCCGCCGTTCTGTGACTTGATGAACGAGATCGCGGCCTGCTCTGCCACGGTGATCCGGTTGGGCGTCACGTCGGTCGAGCACATCGAGCCCGAGGTGTCCAACGCCAGCATGATCGTGGTCGAGTTCGACGGCACCGGCACCGTTGCACGGGGTCGCGCGGCGCCCACGCTCAGCGTCAGCAGTCCGAGCACGAGCAGCGCAGCCGGGATGCGGCGCGTCCAGCGGGTTCGCCGTGGCAAAGCCATCCGGACCAGCGCCATCGAGCTGACCCGAACGGCAGCGCGTTTGCGCTTGCGCCTCGACCACCAGGCGATGCCGAGGATGATCGGGACGAGTAGCAGGGACAGCAGCGCCCATGGCCAGCTGAATGTCATCAGACGAGCCTTCCGGTCCGCAGCACGGCGAAGGTCGCCCCGACACCCAGGAGTAGCAGAGCCAGCCCGATGAATGCCCCCGCGAGCGGGACCTCCTCGTCGGCCACAGCCAGTCGGAGATCGATCGCCGCGGCGACGCCGTCGATTTGTTCGACATCCGAGGCGGCGTGATAGGCGCCGCCGGTGGTCTTGGCAATCGCGGTCAGCGTGTCCGCATCGAGCGCCGTGTGGATCTGATAGCCGTCGACCTTGACCGACGTTCCGGCGGCGGTACCGACGCCGACCGTATCGATGTGGACCCCCGCGTTCTCGGCCGCCGTCGCAGCGGCATCGGCCGCGCCCGGCTTGGCCCGGTCCTCGCCGTCGGAGAACAGCACGATGGTGGCCGAACCCCAGTACCCGAGTTTGGGCACCGTGCCGTCGGATGCGATGACCACCGGCTTTCCCGTGATCGCCGTCAGCGACGCCAGGATCGCGGCGCCGAGCGACGTCCCACCCGACACCCGCAGTGCGTTGATGGCGGTGATCGTCGCGGCTCGGTCGGGAGTTGCCAGCGAGCTGGTGATCGCGCCCTGGTCGAATCCGACGACCCCGATGTCGACATTGTCGGGTTGGGCGTTGACGAAGTCGACTGCCGCCGCCTGCGCGGCCCGCAGCCGGCTCGGTGCGACGTCAGTTGCGGCCATGCTGTTCGATACGTCCATCGCGATGATCACGGTGCCGGCCTGGCGTCCGACCGGAATCGAAGCAAGCGGACCCGATACGGCGATCGCCAGCACGACGAGACCGCCGACGGTGAACCAGGCGCCCAGCTGCCGACCGCGCCGGCCCGGCACCGAAATCCCCGCCGCAGCCAGCGCCGCCGTACGACGACGGGCGAACACCACGACGCAGGTGGCAATGGCGACCGCGACCAGCACGCCCACGATGAGCAGCAGCGGAGATGAGAGGCTCATGCCGGCCTGCGCTGGGTTTCGGTGACCACGCCGAGCAGCACGTCGACCAGGTTCGCTCCCGTGTCGACCCGATGCAGCGGCACCCTGGCACGGCGCATACCCGACTCGAGGTCGGCCTGCCGCTCGTCCACGCCGTCGGCGAACCGGGACCGGAACAGCGGGTCGCTCGAGTCGATCAGCATCTGCTCACCGGTCTCGACGTCCTCGACCACGACCAGGCCAACCTCCGGAAGGGCGTCGTCGGCCGCGTCGACGACTTTGAGGGCCACTACCTCGTGACGGTGCGCCAACCGCATCAGCGGCCGTTCCCAGTCGCCTGTCCCGATGAAATCGGATACGACGATCACCAGGCATCGGCGTCGAGCCATCGAGGCGACCGAATTCAGCATGGCGGCGAGATCGGTGGTCCCGGCCGCGGAACCGGGCGAGCGCTGAAGTTCCCTGCCGATCCGCAAGGCCTGGTTCCGTCCGGTGCCTGGCGGCACCACACGGGTCTGGCCGGTGTCGTAGAGGACGGCACCGACCCGGTTGCCGCTCCGGGCCAGCAGCCTCGCGAGGGTGAGGGCGAGCTCGGACAGCACGTCGTGCTTCCCGCGGTCCGGGCCGCCGACCCGCATGGAAGCGGACTGGTCCAGCACCAGCCACGCGGTCAGCTCGCGGTCCTCGTTGAACTCGCGCACCTGGATCTCGTCGAGCCGGGCGCTGACATTCCAGTCGATGAAACGGGCGTCGTCGCCGTCCAGGTACGGACGCAGGCCGGCGAAGTCCATGCCGGAGCCGCGGTGTGCGGTCCGGTAGCCGCCCTGCAATCGTCCGTCAAGGCGTCGGATCACCCGCCACTCCAAGCGGAGCAGCAGGCGGTCGGGTGCGCTCGTCATCGGCTCACGGCTGGTTCACGTTCAGCGGTTCTGCAGGACCACGTCGGGCACCGGAACGGCACTGCGGACCCTGGTGATGATGGTGTCGGCATCGACGTCGTCGGCCAGCGCCTCGTACGACAGCACCAGCCGATGCCGGAGTACGTCGAGGGCGATTTCGGCGACGTCGTGCGGGAGTACGTAGTCGCGGCCGCGCAGGAATGCGAGAGCCCGGGCGCCGAGGACGAGCGCTATCGAGGCGCGCGGGCTGGCACCGTAGGTGACGTACCGGTCCAGCTCGCCCAACCCGACTCGTCCCGGTGACCTGGTGGCCGCGATCAGCCGGACGGAGTAGTCGACGATCGCGGGATCTACATATACGTGCGACACACTCGCCCGCATCCGCAGCAGGGTCTCCGGATTGAGGATCGCCTGGGCCGGACCTGGGGGCTGCAGGGCGCGCTCCACGATGGCGTGCTCTTCCGGCCGCGTCGGATAACCGACGACCACCTTCATCATGAAGCGGTCAATCTGCGCCTCCGGCAGCGGATAGGTGCCGTCCGACTCGATCGGGTTCTGGGTGGCCATGACCAGGAACGGCTCCGGCACGTGGAAGGTCTCGCGGCCGATGGTGACCTGGCGCTCCTGCATCACCTCCAGCAGCGCGCTCTGCACCTTCGCCGGCGCGCGGTTGATCTCGTCGGCCAGCAGCAGATTCGTGAAGACCGGCCCCAGCGAGACCTGGAACTCGCCGGACGGCTGGTGGTAGATCCTCGTTCCGACGAGGTCCGCCGGCACCAGGTCCGGAGTGAATTGAATGCGTTGGAACTGTCCACCGATGGCGCCGGCCAGCGACTTCACGGCCAACGTCTTGGCTAGCCCCGGTACGCCCTCTACCAGCAGGTGACCACCGGCGAGCAGGGCGATGGCCATCCGCTCCAGGAGCAGGTCCTGGCCCACGATGGTGCGTTTCACCTCGAACAGCACCGTCTCCAGTGGGTTGCCCTGTGCGGGGGTGTTCGCGTTCGCGAATACTGGGCTCACGAGTGTTCCTTCCTCGGCTGTTCGATCCGACCCGCTGCTGGGTGCTGCTCCTCAAACCTGCGGGCCATCGCCCGGTCCGTTCCCGCCGCCGCCACCGAGGGCGCCGCCGATGGGGATGGCAAAGCCGATTCCGGCGAACGAGTCGTCCTCGCCTGGGTCCGCGATGGACACCACGATGCCGACGACGAGGCCCTTGGAGTCCAGCAGGGGGCCACCCGAGCTCCCCGGATTGACGGCGGCGTCGAACTGGATGAGCCCGGAGAATCGTCCGACGTCAGTCTTCGCGGTCCGGTTCAGACCCGAGACGATGCCGCTGGTGGTGCTGTCGGTGAAGCCCAGCGGGTTGCCGATCGCCACCACGTTCGCCCCGACGGCCAGGTCGCCGCCAAGGACCGCCGGGACGACCACCTCGGGCAGCGTCGATGGCGTCAGGGTCGCCGAGTCGCTGGCCGGATTGGTGGAACTGACCGATGCCGCCGATTTCGTCCCGTCGGAGAACAGCACGAGCACGCTTCCGCCGTCGGAGATGACGTGGTTGGCGGTCAGAATCGTGCCCGTATCAGTGACGATGACGCCGGAGCCGAGCGATCCATTCGACGTCTCGATGACCACGACCGACGGAGCGAGACGTCGATAGATTTCCGGCACGGGCAGGGTGGTAGCGGTGGTCGTGGTGGGAGCACCGGTCGTCGGAGCGGGCCCATCGGCGGACGAGGAGCCCAGCCGGAACGACAAGACGGCGATCACCGCGACCGCGATGACGAGCACCAAGCCGAGCAGGGCAAGCCAGCGCCAGCCGAATGATCGCACGGGCGGACGGGGCGGGGGCACGTCCGAAGACGGCTCGGCCCGGTCAGCGTCCTTGCCAGCGAAGTGCCCGCGCAGGTCGTAGTCATCGTCTTCAGGCGTGCCCTTCGGGGGCCCGGGCGCACGGACGGCAGCTTGGGTCCCGGCACGGGTCGAGGTGCCGGACGGACGGTCCATTCGCCCAATGTAGACAGGCTTCCTGGGAATGAGCTGAGCGATCGGGACGCGCCTGCGAGACAGGGCCGGCAGGCGGTGTCTCGACCCAAGACGGGCGCTAATCTTGACTCGATCCAAAAAGCGGGAAAGACTGCGGACGATGGACGGCCGTGAGGACTTCGAGCAGATGCTGCGGGCGGCTGCCCTGCGCGTCACCCGCCCCCGGCTCGCTGTGCTCGACGCGGTCCATGCTCATCCGCACCTGGACACGGATTCGATCATCGTTGCGGTGCACGAATTCTCACCAGACGTCTCCAGGCAGGCCGTCTACAATTCACTGCACACGCTGACCGACGTCGGCTTGGTCCGGCGCATCCAGCCCGCCGGCTCCGTTGCCCGGTACGAGTCGAGGGTCGGGGACAACCACCACCACATGGTGTGTCGCAGTTGCGGTTTCATCACCGATGTCGATTGCGCTGTCGGCGCGGCCCCCTGCCTGACAGCGTCCGACGACAACGGCTTCTCGATTGACGAGGCCGAGGTGACCTACTGGGGCCTTTGCGCCGACTGTCTTGCCGCTGAAACAGTCCACAACGCCCGCTGACCAAGCCTGACCCAACATCCCGGAAGGATCGACAAGTGTCTGAGCATCACCACCACAACGCAGTCGTCGGCGACATGAACTCGGAGGAGAGCGAGGCGCAGTGCCCGGTCACCACCGTGGGGCCGCGCAACCACCCGACCGAAGGTGCGGGAAACCGCGACTGGTGGCCTAATCAGCTCAACCTGAAGATTCTCCGCAAGCATCCCGCCGTGGCGAACCCGATGGGCGGGGACTTCGACTACGCGGCCGCCTTCAGCACGGTCGACCTGGACGCGCTGGCCGCGGATGTCGACGCGGTGCTGACCAACTCGCAGGACTGGTGGCCCGCCGACTTCGGCCACTACGGCCCGTTCATGATCCGGATGGCCTGGCACAGCGCGGGCACGTACCGGATCAGTGACGGCCGCGGCGGTGCCGGCGCGGGCATGCAGCGCTTCGCCCCGTTGAACAGTTGGCCGGACAACGGCAACTTGGACAAGGCGCGCCGGCTGCTCTGGCCGGTCAAGAAGAAGTACGGCCGCACCGTCTCATGGGCCGACCTGATCGTCTTCACCGGCAACCGCGCCCTGGAAACGATGGGATTCAAGACCTTTGGCTTCGGCGGTGGTCGGCCGGACGTCTGGGAGCCGGACGAGGACGTCTACTGGGGCCCGGAGCAGACCTGGCTCGGCGACGAGCGCTACACCGGTGATCGGGAGCTCGAAAACCCTCTTGCCGCAGTCCAGATGGGCCTGATCTACGTGAATCCCGAAGGGCCGAATGGGGTTCCGGATGCGCTCGGGTCGGCCCGGGACATCCGCGAGACGTTTTCCCGGATGGCGATGAACGACGAGGAGACGGTTGCCCTCATCGCAGGCGGTCACACTTTCGGCAAGACCCACGGTGCCGCCGATCCCGACCAATTCGTCGGACCCGAACCGGAGGGTGCGCCGATCGAAGAGCAGGGCCTCGGCTGGAAGCAGACCTATCGCAGCGGCAAGGGCAGGGACACGATCACCAGCGGGCTGGAGGTCACCTGGAATGCGACCCCGACCACTTGGGACAACAGCTATCTCGAGAACCTCTACGCCTACCAGTGGGAGCTGACCAAGAGCCCGGCCGGTGCGAACCAGTGGCAGCCCAAGGACGGTGCAGGCGCCAACACCGTGCCCGATCCGCAGGACGGTTCGCTTTCGCGGCCGCCGACCATGCTGACGTCGGACTTGGCGTTGATCGTCGACCCGATCTACGAACCGATCACCCGGCGTTTCAAGGACAATCCCGATCAATTCGCGGATGCGTTCGCCCGCGCCTGGTTCAAGCTGACCCATCGCGACATGGGGCCGATCCAGCGCTATCTCGGGCCGCTGGTCCCGCAGGAGACGCTCATCTGGCAGGACCCGGTGCCTGCGCTGGATCACGAGGTGATCAACGCAGAGCAGATCGCGGCGCTCAAGAGTCAGATTCTGGAGTCCGATCTATCGGTGCCCGCTCTGGTTTCGACTGCCTGGGCTTCCGCGTCGACCTTCCGCGCCAGTGACAAGCGGGGTGGCGCGAACGGCGCCCGGATCCGCCTCGAGCCGCAAAGGGCATGGGAGGCAAACGATCCTGATTCGCTCGCCCAGGTGCTCCGTACTTTGGAGGACATCCAGAGCTCCTTCAACGCCGCCGGCGATGCGAAGGTCTCGCTGGCCGACCTCATCGTGCTGGGCGGTTGCGCGGCCGTCGAGCGGGCCGCGGCGGACGGCGGCCGCGCCGTGGCCGTGCCCTTCACCCCGGGTCGGACCGATGCGTCGCAGGAACAGACGGACACCGAATCCTTTGCCGCACTGGAGCCGAGGGCTGACGGTTTCCGCAACTACCTGGCCAAGGGCAACCAACTGCCGGCCGAGTACCTGTTGATCGACCGCGCCAACCTCCTCAACCTGAGCGCACCCGAGATGACCGTACTGGTCGGCGGTCTGCGGTCGATCGGGGCGAACGCCAAGCAGTCGACGGTGGGTGTGCTCACGGCGAGGCCGGGACTGCTGACCAATGACTTCTTCGTGAACCTGTTGGAGCTCGGCACGACGTGGACATCGACCCCTGCCGACCCGGAACTCTTCGAAGGCCGCAACGCCGCCGGTGAAATCATCTGGACCGGTAGCCGAGCCGATCTCGTCTTCGGGTCGAATTCCGAACTGCGGGCCATAGCCGAGGTTTACGCGAGCGACGACGCGCAGGAAAAGTTCGTACGTGACTTCGTCAAGGCTTGGGACAAGGTCATGAACCTGGACCGGTTCGACCTCGTCTGACCCGGATCGGGCAAGTGGTGGCTTGTTCGATCGCGCACGTCCAGGTCGGTCGTCGGGGGCCGACCTGGACGGATCGGACACATCCCTGGCGTCAACCGGTCCGCGAACACAGACTCCGCGCACCCTCGTGTCGCGGACGGACCGAAAGCGGTTGGTAGTCCTGGATTCCGAGCCGCTCTGATCCAGCCAGCGGCTAATGGCGACGCTGAATACCGTTATCGCGATGTGAGCGGCGAGCGTCGACGTCGGTCGTCGAGGCCACGCTGCCGGAACCCTGTGGTGATCGCTTCCGACCGAAGCTTCGCAGCTCACGCTCCGCAGACCCTCGTCCGACTGGACACCGTGCGTCCAGGTCGCCAGCCGACCCTCGGCTGTCGAAGGAGACGCATGCCCAACAGCGCCTGGCGAATGATCCACGCCGAACGTCGACAATCTGATCGAGGACCTCACACTTGACCGACGAGAATGGCAGACAGGTTCCCTGTGCCCCGGATCGGGACGTGCAGCAGGCACTGGCCCACCTGGTGGCCCGACGAAGCAGACACCACCGAAGTTCTTCGGCAAGTATGTGGCGTCGGGCTTCCGCTGTCCACCACATGATCGCCGAGGAAATCGCCCGTGAGAGTTCTGGGACGCCGGCGCAGACCCTGGCCGAACTGGCCACGCTGCACGCCGGTGCACTGGTTCGCTGCCGTCGCACCCGGACCGGTGGATTCTCGGATCGGCGAAATCGCGGAGCACGGTGCAGACATCCGGCAGCCGCTCGGCACCCACTTACAGCCCACCCGTGACGACCACCGCCGGGCAGCCGACTTCTACAGACGAACGTCGAATCTGCTCATCGGGGCCAAGAATCCGCATCGTCGGTGTGAAGACTGATCGCCACCGACACCGACTGGTCGCATGCACCGGTCCCGCGGTGAGCGGACCGATCCTGTCGTTGGTCCAGGCGATGACCGGCCGGGGAATCGCGCTGTCGGATCTCACGGGCGCCAGGCTTGTCGACCCTGGACGCGACAATGCCGGTCGCCTGAGGCGCAATGATGCCTGCGCCAGTGTCTTCGTCATCAGTGTCAGCGGGCGGGCGCGCCGGGCGGATCGACGACGGCGGTGACGGAGAACCGGGTGAGCCCCACCTTGACCAGTGGAAGCGTCGCCAGCTCGCGCTCGGCCTGTTGGGGATCGGGCGACTCGAGGATGGCGAATACACCGGAATAGTCGCGCCTTGACGCACAGCTGCAGGACCACGCCGTCGGCGACGAGAGTCGCGATCCGTTCACCTTCTGCGGCGAGCAGGTCGGTGGGGTCGCCGCTGTTGTGTGACTCGGCCATGAATTTCATCTGGTGCCTCGGTGGGATGGGGGCTCTGCTCGTCAGTGCTCCGAACGTACTGCCATCGAACAGACGCCGTACTCTTCTCCTCGATGGACATTGACGACCTTCGACCGCTCGATCTGTTCGCGAGCCTGAGCGACGCCCAGCTCGGCGAACTGCTCGACGCGGGCACCGAGGCACGCATCGAATCCGGCGTGGAGCTTTTCCACCAGGGTGACCACGCCGATTTCTGGTGGGTGCTGGTCGACGGTGCACTCGATCTCATGCGCTACGTCGGGCGGGAAAACGTCGTGGTCGGGAAGATGGACGTGCCTGGGCGATGGGCAGGTGGATTCCGGGGTTGGGACGAGCACGGCGTGTACCTGGCCACCGCCCGGGGGACGGTCCCGGGCCGGGTGCTCAAGGTGCCTTCGACGTCGCTGCGCGCCTGCTTCGATGCCTGGTTCCCGTTCGGCGGGCACCTCTTCCAGGGCTTGTACAGCACCGCACGAAGTATCGAATCCACTGCGCGGCAGCGTGAATCACTGCACGCACTCGGCACATTGGCGGCCGGCCTCGCGCACGAGATCAACAATCCGGCGGCTGCCGCCACCCGGGCGGTCGATGCTCTCGGCAGTGCCTGCGGGACGCTGCTCGGCACCCTCGGCCGGTTGGCCAAAGACGGTATCTCCCCTGAGCAGTTCAGCGCACTGGACGAGTTGCGCAACGGGATCGAGCCGCCGGCCGTTGCGCCGAGCCCGTTGGCGGTGGCCGATCTCGAGGACGATCTATCGAGCTGGCTGGCCGGTCACGGCGTGACGAACGATTGGGTCATCGCACCGCCCCTCGCCGCCGCCGGCGTCGATATCGCGTGGTGTGAGAAGGCGGCCCAGATCATCGATGGCCCCGCCCTCGAGACCGGTCTGGAATGGGTGGCGAGCACGCTGACGGCCACCGCGTTGCTGGCCGAACTCAAGGTTTCGACGGGGCGGATCTCGGACCTGGTCGGAGCCGTGCGGTCCTACTCCCAGATGGACCGGGCATCGCTGCAGCATTTCGATGTGACCGAGGGACTCGACAGCACGCTGATGGTCAGCGGCCGGAAGCTGGGCGGCGTCGTGGTGGTGCGGAACTACGACCCCGGCGTGCCCATGATCGATGCGTACGCGGGCGAGCTGAACCAGGTCTGGACTTCTCTGATCGACAACGCGCTCGACGCGATGGACGGTGTTGGCACGCTCACCTTGACGACGGGCCTCGACGCAGATTCGATCATCGTCCAGATCGGTGACACCGGCGTGGGCATGTCCCCCGAGATCGCCGAACGTGCCTTCGAGCCGTTCTACTCGACCAAGGCCGTCGGCAAGGGAACCGGACTGGGACTGGACATCGCGCAGCGCATCGTCGTCGAGCGTCATCGAGGCACCATCACCATCGATTCGGAGCCGGGACGAACGGTGCTGCGCGTGCGGATCCCGATCCGGCCGCCGGCCTAGGTCTGCGCAGGGTCGAGGAAGGCGAGGCACACGATGATTCTGGTGACCGGTGCGACCGGGAAGGTCGGTTCCGAGGCGGTGCAGGTGCTCCGGCAACAAGGCGTGCCCGTCCGCGCGTTCGTCCGAAGCCCGGAGAAGGCGCAGCGGCTGGCGCAGGCAGGAGCCGAGGTCGCCGTAGGTGATCTGAGCGATCCGCAGCACCCTCGACCGGGCCATGGCCGGCGTGACCGGCGTGATCCTGGTCAGCCCGGGCACGCCGGCACAGGAGATCGGTGTGATCGACAGTGCCGTCCGGGCCGGTGTCGGCCACCTCGTCAAGGTCACCAGCGATGCGTCACCGGATTCGCCGATCGCGCGTCGGCGTTGGCATGCGGAGATCGAAGCCGCCCTTGTCGGGTCCGGCCTGCCGCACACGCTCCTTCGATCCAATGCCTACATGCAGAACTTCCTCGCGCTCGCACCGGCGATCGCGAAAACGGACAGCTTCGGTTCGTCGACCGGCGAAGGGCGGATCGGCCTGGTGGACGCCCGTGACGTCGGCGCAGTGTCTGCCGAGGTGGCGGCCGCACCCGCCACCCACGTGGGGCAGACCTACTGGCTGACCGGGCCCGAGTTGATCAGCTACGCCGACGCGGCCGATGTGCTGTCCAGCGTGCTCGGCCGGCCGATCAGCTATCGCCGAACCACCTTCGACGACGACAAGCAGGCCATGATCAGGGTCGGCATTCCGGAACCGGTGGCGCAGATGAACGCCCAGGCGCTCGGGCTCGTCGCAACCGGTGACGCGGCCTGGCTTTCCGACGATGTGCCCAGCATCCTCGGAAGGCCAGCCCGCTCGTTCGAGCAGTTCGTCACCGACTACGCGGCGGCGTTCACCTGACGGCTCCTGATCAGGCCAGCGTGCTTTCCAGCCGCTTGGACAGCAGGGACACGAACGCGGCCGGTTCCGCCAGCTCTCCACCCTCGGCCAGCAGCGCCATGCCGTAGAGCAGGTGTGCGGTGTCGACCAGAGCCGGGTCGTCGGCCCGCGCCTGGTGCGCGGCCTTGAGCCCGGCGACCAGACCGTGCTTGGGGTTCAGCTCCAGGGTTCGCTTGACCTTCGGCAGTGGCTGGCCCATGGCCCGGTACATCTTCTCCAGCGTCGGGGTCAGGTCGCCCGGGTCGCCGACCAGGACCGCCGCCGAGGTGGTGAGCCGGTGCGAGAGCCGGACCTCCTTGACGTCCTCGGACAGCGTCGCGGCCATCCAGCTGGTGAGGGCCTCGAAACCTTCCTTCGTCTCGGTGTCGACGTCGTCGCCGCCGAGGTCGACTTCTCCCCGCGCGATCGAGGCGAGCGGCTTGTCCTCGAACGTCGGGACCGCGTCGATCCAGACCTCGTCCACCTGATCGGTGAGCAGCAGCACCTCGTAGCCCTTGGCGCGGAAAGCTTCCATGTGAGGCGAGTTCTCCAGCGCCGCGCGGGATTCGCCGGTGGCGTAGTAGATCGTGTCCTGGCCCTCGGGCATGCGCTCCAGGTACTCGTGCAGGGTGGTCGGCTTCTCCGGGTCGTGCGTCGACGGGAACGAACAGATCTCCAGGATGGCCTGCCGGTTTTCGTGATCGGAGAGCAGGCCCTCCTTGACCGCCCGTCCCAGCTCTGACCAGAATGTCGCGTACTTCTCGGGCTCGTCGGTCAGCATGGTCTTGACCGTCGACAGCACCTTTTTCACCAGTCGCTTGCGGATCAGCTGGATCTGCCGGTCCTGCTGCAGGATCTCGCGGGAGATGTTGAGCGACAGATCATTCGCATCGACCACGCCCTTGACGAAGCGCAGGTACTCCGGAACCAGCGCTTCGCAGTCGTCCATGATGAAGACGCGCTTCACGTACAGCTGCACCCCGCGCTTGGCGTCCCGCATGAACAGGTCCATCGGCGCATGGCTGGGCAGGAACAGCAGCGCCTGGTACTCGAACGTGCCCTCGGCCGACAGCCGGATGGTCTCCAGCGGATCCTTCCAGTCGTGGCTCACGTGCCGGTAGAACTCGGTGTACTCCTCCTGCGAGACGTCGCTCTGCGAACGCGCCCAGAGCGCCTTCCGGGAGTTGATGACCTCGGGTTCAGCTGCCGCATCCACCGTGTCGCCGCCGTCCGTGCGCCGGCCGCGGGCTTGTCTACGGCCATCCGGATGGGCCAGGTGATGAAGTCCGAGTAGCGCTTGACGACGCTGCGGATGGTGGCCGGCTTGCTGAAATCCTGCAGCGCGTCCTCGGTGTCCTCGGGCTTGAGGTGCAGGGTGACCGAGGTGCCCTGCGGTGCATCGGGTTCGTCGGCGACGGTGTAGGTGCCCTCGCCGGTCGATTCCCACCGGACCCCGCTGTGTGCGCCGGCCTTGCGGGTGACCAGCACGACACGGTCGGCGACCATGAAGCTGGAGTAGAAGCCGACGCCGAACTGGCCGATCAGCTCGGTGGTGGCCTCTTCCGACGTGCCGCCGTTCTCGCGCGCCTGACGCAATTTGGCCAGCATCTCGGCGGTCCCGGACTTGGCGATGGTGCCGATCAGGTCGATCACCTCGTCCCGGCTCATCCCGATGCCGTTGTCCCGGACGGTCAGCGTGCGCGCTTCCGGGTCCGACTCCAACGAGATGTGCAAGTCGGAGGCGTCGACGTCGAGATCTTTGTCCTGGTAGGCGGCCAACCGCAGCTTGTCGAGGGCATCGGAGGAGTTGGAGATCAGCTCCCGGAGGAAGACATCCTTGGTCGAATAGATGGAATGGATCATCAGCTGGAGCAGCTGGCGAGCTTCCGCCTGGAATTCGATTGTCTCCGTGGTCATGACTGACAAGGGCCTTTCGTTGTGCGTGAGTCGTTGCACCGGAAACCATAGCGGCAGTGCGCGACCGGGCGGGCCCGGCTATTCGCCGGTCTGTCCGTCCACCGACTCGCGGAGCAGGTCGGCGTGGCCGTTGTGCCGGGCGTACTCCTCGATCATGTGGCACAGGATCCAACGCAACGACGGTGACCGACCGTCCGACCGGGTGCGCGGCGCCAGCTGGTCAAGGCCGCCACGGGTCAACGCTCGGGTCAAGACCGAACGGGAGTTCGCCACCCAATCGCTCCAGAAGCTCAGCAGCTGCTCGGAGGACTGCTCAGCGGCCGAAGTCCAGTCCCAGTCGGGTTCGGCAGCCCAGTCCACCGCATCCCACGGCGGTTGCGCATCCTGACCGTCGAGCCGGCGGGAGAACCAGTGGTACTCGACGTACGCCAGGTGTTTGAGGATTCCGCCGAGCGTCATCGAGGAGACGCCGACGGTCGTCACGCAGGCCGGCCGCGTCCACACCGGTGAACTTCCAGACCAGCGTCGCGCGCTGGTACTCCAGGAAGCCGACGAGAGTGCCGACCTCGTCGTCGGCGAGTGGAGGTTCCGGGCGTCCGTGCTCGTCCACGTCTGTCATGCGCGGTGAGTTTAGGCGCTGGTACCAGGCCCCGTCAGACCACGATGCAGGCCCTGGCCCGGGACAGCGAGAGTTCCCGCTCGCGGGCATTGCCGGTGAGCGCGGCGGCACGTTCGAATTCGGTCCGGGCCTCGTCGAATCGGCCCATTTTGAACAGCAGGTCGCCCCGCACGCTGGGAAGCAGGTAGTACCCCTGCAAGGACGGCAGTTCGACCAGATGGTCGGTCAGTTCCAGGCCGGCGGCCGGACCGTACGCCATCCCGAGCGCCACCGCACGGTTCAGCTCGACGACGGGCGACGGAACGACGCCTGCCAGCTGCGCGTACAGGTCGGCGATCCGGTACCAGTCCGTGTCCTGCGGTGCCTTCGCCCGCACGTGACAGGCGGCGATCGCGGCTTGCAACAGGTAGGGACCTGCCGCGACGCTGAGCCTTTCCGCCCGCCGAAGCGCGTCGAGTCCTCGTTCGACGGCCGCCGCGTCCCATTGCCGGCGGTCCTGGTCGAGCAGCAGCACAGGTTCGCCGTCGGGTCCGACCCGCGCCGCCGCCCGCGACGACTGGATCTCCATCAGTGCGACCAGAGCAAGCACTTCGGGCTCCCGCGGCATCAATCCGGCCAGCGTGTGACCCAGCCGCAGCGCGTCCGCACACAGCGCGGGTCGCATCCAGTCGTCGCCTGCAGTGGCGGTGTAGCCCTCGTTGAAGATGAGGTAGACCACCTGCAGGACCGACGGAAGCCGATCGAGGAATTCCTGTCCGCGGGGCACCTCGAACGGCGCTCTCGCCTTGGTCAGCGCCCTTTTCGCGCGGACGATACGCTGCGCGATCGTCGCTTCCGGTACCAGGAAGGCCCTGGCGATCTCGTCGGTGGACAGCCCACCCAGCAGTCGAAGGGTGAGTGCTACGCGCGCCGGCACGGTCAGCACCGGGTGGCACGCCGTGAACATCAAGCGCAGCAGGTCGTCCCCGAGATCGTTGTCGAGGGCCGTGTCGAAATCGTCGATCACGGCCTCACCCTCGCGGTCCAGGTCGCGGCTCATCGCCGCGTATTTGCGGTGCAGGTTCTCGTTGCGCCGGAACAGGTCGATGGCGCGCCGTTTGCCGACGGACATCAGCCAGGCACCGCGGTTGTCGGGGATGCCCGATGTCGGCCACTGCTCCAGCGCAGCAACCAATGCGTCCTGGGCCAGCTCTTCGGCGAGGCCGATGTCACCGGTCAGCCGGCTCAGGCCCGCGACCAGCCGGGGGTATTCACCTCGGAAGACCGCCTCGATGGCGCCGGCCGTTTCGGTTCGATGTCGCACCGTCACGCGTGCGATCACATCACCGGCTCGCGAGGTCGGCGCAACGCACCCCGGCGGCGTCGCCGTTGACGGCGAACACCGCCGGAGCGGCTGGGTCAGGCGCCCGCCGCCTCGTTGGCGGCCATCGCGGCCGGGTCGAAGTCGGCCGGGAAGTCCTCGGGACCGTAGATCCGGCGGATGGTGGATTCACCGCCGCCGGCGAGGGTCAGGAAGCGCTTCGTCATCTCGACTGCTTCTTCCACCGTGTCGAACTCGGTCAGAGCCCAACCGCCGATGAGCTCCTTGGCCTCGGTGAACGGACCGTCGGTCACGGTGAACTCGCCGCCGGACAGGCTGACCTTGATGGTTCCGGTCGCGATCGGGGCGAACGCCCCGGTCGCGATCACGTGTCCGGAAGCAGTCATCTCGTCGACGAATTCTCCCATCTTCGCAATGAGTTCCGGGCTGGGTGGAGGCATCGGAATGGAATCGTCGCCGACGCTGTAACCGAGGAATCGCATGATCTTTCTCCTTGCTCGTGGTGACTGCTGACCGTACTTGACGACGCCCGACCGCCTGCGGAAACCAGGCGACTCGATGCTGGCGTCTACGGATGCGTCGAACGGTCGGCGGTCAGGTCGACACCGTGCGACAGAAACTTTCGGGATTTTTTTCGCCGGTCTACAGGCTGAGGTCGAACGGGTGACCCGCCGGATCGGCCAGTGTCCGGAACTGCTCGCCGTCGCCTCTCAACACGGTGGCGCCCAACTCGACCGCCCGCGCCTGGACGGCGTCGAGGTCGTCCACGAAGATGTCGAGGTGTGCCTGTTGCGGGTGCGCCGGGTCCGGCCATTGCGGCCGGTTGTAGTCGCTGATCTGCTGGAACATCAGGCTCTTGCCGCCACCGGAGACGAGGCCGCCCTCCGGCCCCTCGTAGGTCACCTCCATGCCGAGCAGGTCGGCGTAGAAGTGGGCGAGCCCGGCTGCGTCCGGAGCGTCGATCGTCACCGCGAAGAGTCCCATCACCGGCCCGACGCCGTCCCGCTGGCAGATGTCGAACGGGTGACCGGCCGGGTCGGCCAGGGTGATCCAGGTCGCGCCGTCGGCCAACCGGGTAGCACCAAGTTCGACGGCCCGTTCCGCCGCCGCCTGATAATCGTCGATCAGCAGGTCGAGGTGAAATTGCTGCGGTCGCTCCTGCCCCGGCCATTGCGGCGGCACGTGGTCATCGGCCGGCTGGAAGCCGACTTCCTGGCCGTCGCCGGTTCTGACGTTGATCCAGCCGCCGTCGTTCCGCACGATCTCCCAACCGCACAGCTCGGCGTAGAACGATGCCAACTTCTCGGTGTCCCGGGCGTCGAAGGCCACGAGATCCAGACGTCCTGTCGGTGTCATGACCTCATCCTGCATCCGACCACCGACACCGGCGGGTTACCGGGTAGGCGGCGAATGTCTAGAGCTGCCAGCTGGTCCAGGTGTCGACTTCGATGTGGCCGCTGATCCGCGGTCGCTCGCGGTCGGGGTACTGGATGCCGATGTAATGGGTGGCGATCCGATCGATGTCCACCAGGTCCGGGTCGTCGGTCAGGTCCACCACCCGACCAAGGACGCTCACGGTGGTACCCCAGTTCGCTCCGTCCATCACCGTGAGGCTGACCCGTGGATCGGCACGAAGGTAGGCGAGGCGCCGCCGTCCGGCATCCAGATTGATCAGGATTCGGTCGTCGTCCTCCAGCAGATACCAGGTGGCCACGGTGACCGGCTGGCCGTCGGCGCGCACGCAGCCCATGACTGCCGGATTCGGACGGGCCAGCAGCGCGCGGCCCTTGTCGGAGAACGGAAGTGTGCTCATCCCGCGGAGTGTGCCAGACGGCCGATCCGGCTCGACGTCCGACTGAGCCAGGGCGACTGCCGTGGTACCGGTCACAGTGCCGTGATGAGCGGCCGATTCGTACGTCTCTCAGATAGAGGCGCCAGAGCGGCGCTCGGAATGGAGCGTCGAAGTGCGGATCGCCGTCAAGGGACTCATCGCCGGCCTGGCTCTGGCCGTGCCAACCATGTTGCTGGCCGCGCCGGTTTCGGAGGCGGCAACGCCGAAGACGAAGGCCTGTTCGGCCACGGTGTCCACGGCCAACCCCGCTCGCTACTCAACGGTGACCGTGAAGGTCGCCCAGGTCCCGGCGTCCGTGGTCGTGACCACTGCGGCGAAGTACAAGACTTCCACCAACACCAAGCGGACCACGGCAAACAAGAAGGGGCAGGTCGCGGTGCCCTACAAGATCAGTGGTGCGACCAAGAATTTCAGGGTCTACGTGAACGTCACCGCCCAGAAGGGCAGCCAGAAGTACGCCTGCCGGACTTCCTTCGTCCCGCGCTGATCCACCCGGAAACCTCGCTGCTGCAACTCCATCCAGGGTCTTGTTGCACCGCCCACCTGCATGCCATGCTGTCGCCTGTGCGACGGTCGCCCCTTGCCACCGCCGATTCGGTGATTGCCAGTCAGCGGAGGAGCGGAATGTTCGGGTCGCGTGTTGGAATTGGTGCTGCGGTAGCTGTCGTGGTGATCGGCGTGGCGGGCCCAGGAGTGGCCACGGCCGCTGCGCCGCCGGCCGCTGCAACCAGTCACTGTTCCTCGGGCGCTCACACCCTGTCGAAACTGGGTGATCACGTTTATCCCGAGACAGGTAATGGCGGGTATCGCAGCCTGCACACCGATGTCCACACCGTGTACGACGCTCCGACCAATCGTTTCCTGGCCGGCAATCACGTGGACCTCACCGATCGCGCCACCCAATGCCTCACCGACTTCAGCCTCGATTTCGAGCGCACCTCCCCGGTAGCCGGGGGTCCGGACATGAAGGTGGAATCGGTTGCCGTCAACGGACAGCGGGCCCATTTCCGCTTTGTCCAGCCCACCTATCCCGGTGATCCAAAGGGTCCGAATGATCCGGATCCACGAGCTCACCAGGCATCTCAGACGTCGCCGGTCGGCGGCCCGAAGCATAATCCGCTGCCGCCCGCCTGCTCGCCGGAACTGACCGGCAAAACCCCGGATGCGCAGGACGGCACGCCGTGCCCGGCAAACAAGCTGGTGATCACGCCGGTTCGACCGCTGCGCAGCGGCGCGACGTTCGTGGTCACCGTGTACTACACCGGAACGCCTGGCCTGCACCTGGACGGCGACGGATCGACCGAGGGCTGGTTCCGGTCCGACACTCCGGCCGGGGACGGCGGATTCGTGACCACCGAACCGGTCGGCACCGAAGACTGGATGCCGCTCAACAATCATCCGAGCGCAAAGCCGACCTACGACTTCTACGACACGGTCAACGCGGGAAAGACGGCCGTCGCCAACGGAATCCTCGAATCCAGCCGCCACAACGCGCCCGATGCCCGGTTCCCGTCCGGCTCGACGACCTGGCACTGGCACTCCGCCGCACCCGTGGCCAGTTACCTGGTCGAGAACAGCGTCGGTAGCTTCGATCTGACCACCAGGAAGGGCCAGGACGGCATCCGCTACTACGAGGTGCAGGCCAGCTCCATACCTGCGGCGCAGAAGCAGGCGAATCTGGCGATCATGGCCCAGCAGCAGGACATCACCCGATTCCAGAGCCAGTTCAACGGCCCGTTCCCCTTCAGCTCCAACGGCGTTCTGGTCGGCGCTCCCTCGGCGAGCTTTGAAGAGGAGATGCAGACGATGATCACGTTCGCCGGCGGGAAAATCGATCTCGATACCTTCAACCACGAGAACATGCACCAGTGGTGGGGCGACAACGTCAGCGAAGCGAACTACAACCTGACCTTCTTCAAAGAGGGCCTGGCCACGCTCGGCGAATTTCTCTTCGACGCGCGCAACGCGCAGACCGCCGCCGGGGGTCCTGGCACGCCGGCCGGGCGAGCGGCATTCCAGGCCAGCCTGGTCAGTCAGTTCGACAAGACCTACGCCTCGACAAAGCTCTGGGCTGCAGCACCGTCGGATCCCACGCCGGCCACCCTGTTCTCCGGTTCCACTACCTACGCCAGGCCCGGCATCGCCTACATCGCCCTGCGTCAGATCCTCGGTGCCCGTCACTTCGACTCCGCTCTCCAATACATTCAACATCGCTACGGCGGCGGCGTGATCACGGAAAGGGAACTCGAAGCGGCGTTCTCCAAGTGGCTACCCGACCGCAGCCAGGCCTGCGTCGCCCAGCTCGACAGGTTCTTCACGCAGTGGTTCGACACGGCTTATCCCACGAAGAGCGGAGCGACCCGGCCTACCATCACCGGCCCGGGTCTGGCCGGCGGCGGCTTCCGGACCGCCGGTTGCCGCTGACCGCGGCCAGGAAGAGACCGCCAAATGCAGATATTGCGCTATGCGGCGTTCAGTTCCGACGTTCGAGGCGGCAACCCGGCCGGGGTCGTACTCGACGCCACCGGAGCCACCGATGCAGCCATGCAGACGGTCGCCCGGGAAGTCGGTTTCTCGGAAACGGCTTTTCTGCTGCCACGGCCGGGTGCAGATACCAAGTCGTTCGACATCCGCTACTTCAGTCCGCTGGCCGAGGTGCCGTTCTGCGGACACGCCACGATCGCGTCGGCAGTGGCACTGGCCGCACGGGACGGTAGCGGCACGATCAGCTTCCATACCCGTTCCGGTGTCGTCGATGTCAGCACCGGCCTGCGGGCCGACGGTCAGATCGAAGCGAGGATGACCAGCGTCCCGACGCGGGTGGTCGAGATCGCCCCTGATGCGTTGGCGGCGTTGCTCACCGCGCTCGGATGGTCGGACACCGATCTCGATCCGGCGCTGCCGCCTCGAGCGGCCTACGCCGGGGCCTGGCACCCGATCATCGCCGCCGCCTCCCGGGAGCGCCTCGCCGACCTGGAATACGACTTCGGTGCGTTGGGTGCCCTCATGGCCGTCCAGGACTGGACAACCGTCAACCTCGTCTGGCGCGAATCAGCGACGGTCTTCCACGCCCGCAACCCGTTTCCACCCGGTGGGGTGGTGGAGGACCCGGCCACGGGTGCGGCGGCCGCCGCCCTCGGCGGCTACCTCCGGGAGCTGGGGCTCGTGCAGCTTCCGGCGCGGCTCACCGTCGAACAGGGCGCGGACATGGGAAGGCCAGGTCGGCTGGTCGTCGAGATCACGGATGACCCGAACGCCGGTGTCCGGGTGAGCGGGACCGCCGTCGCCCTCGACTGAGAAGCCATCCGCTGCCAAGGGTCTGCCGGCGCCGGGCTGTTACGCCGCGATGGGTAGCCGGACCTCGAACCGGCAGCCGGCACCGTGGTTCCGCACGGCGATGCGTCCACCGTGCGCCTCCACCAGGCCGAGGGCGATGGCCAGCCCGAGGCCGGCGCCGCCCGTATCAGGCATGGGTGATCTAGCGGGCGTGCCGCGGAAGGCGACGTCGAAGACCTTGGGTAGGTCTGATTCCGGAATGCCGCCGCAGCCGTCCTGCACGGCCAACCATGCCTCGCGTCCGTCGACACCGGCGGTGAGCGTCACTGTGCCGTCCGGGTTCGTGTGTCGTACCGCGTTCACCAGCAGATTGCGCAGCACCCTGCTCAGTTCGGCGTCCGATCCGGACACCGTCGGCCAGCGGCCCTCGGTGCGCGCGTCGAGATGCACGCCTCTCTGACGGGCGGAGGGTGCGGTCGACTCCATCGCATCAGCCACCAGCCCCTCGACCGCGATGTCGTGGAAGTTCAGCTTCAGGGCGCCGGCATTGATCTTCGACAGCTCGAAAAGGTCGTCGATCATGCCGGACAGACGAACGCTCTCGACGTTGATCCGCCTTGCGTAGTGGGCGATCTCGCCCGGATCGACGATGACCGCGTCCTCGAGCGCCTCACTCATCGCCCTGATCCCGGCCAGCGGGGTGCGCAGGTCATGGCTGACCCAAGCCACCAATTCCCGTCGCGACGCTTCGGCCGCACGCTCGGCAACCCGTTGCGCTTCGGCAGCCATTGCCGCCGTTGCGATCCGTCGTCCCAGCAATACGGCAACCGGGACGACGGCGACGGCGAGCAGGGCGCAGGTGACCGCGGCCCAGCGCAGTTCGGTCGTGAACATGAACCTGCTGATCGAGACCACGAATAGCAGGACGGAGAGAATGGGCACCGCCACCAGGGCAGCGATGTTCAACGCCACCGACCGGCCGCGGAGCAGGGTCAGCACGCCCACTTCCAGAGCGACCGTGACTGCGCAGGCCAGCAACGCCCACGGAAGGATGTGCCACACGTCGGTCCACATGTGCGCTACTCCGAGCTGTCGTAGCGGTAGCCGATTCCCCATACCGTCACGATCCGGCGCGGATTGGACGGGTCCACCTCGATCTTCTCGCGCAGACGCCGGACGTGCACCGTGACGGTGGATTCGTCTCCGAAGGTCCATCCCCAGACTTGCTCCATCAGCTGGGTCCTGGAAAACACCTGACCGCGATGGGCCAGAAAGTATGCGAGCAGGTCGAATTCACGCACGGTCAACGGCAGTGGTCGGCCATTCCTGGACACCAGTCGCGCATTCAGATCGATTCGCAGGTCGCCGTCAACGGTCGAGTCGTCGTCCGCCGCACCGACCGGCGCGCGCACCACTTCCTGGCGTGATCGGCGCAGCACGCCCGCAACCCGGAGGGCAAGCTCGCGCGGGCTGAAGGGTTTTGTCACGTAGTCATCGGCGCCGTACTCGAGGCCGACCACCCGGTCCGACTCCTCGCCCAGGGCCGTCAGCATGATCACCGGCACCGCGGAATGCTTCCGCAGCTCCCGGCACACGGCCAGGCCGTCCAGGCCGGGCATCATCAGATCGAGCACGACGAGGTCGGGATTCTCGGTCAGGGCGGCCTGCAGACCATCGCTCCCGTTCGACCGCTCGATGACCAGATGCCCGTCGCGGGTCAGGTAGCGCGACACCACTTCACGAACGGTGGCGTCGTCGTCGACCACCAGAACGGTGGCGACGTCGGCGCGTGGTCGGGTTCTCGTCGCGCGCCGTCCCCGGTGGCTGATCTGTCATCACCCCCGAACCATAAGCTCGCCGATCGAGGTGCAGCGATCGTCACTTGCTGCGGAAAGAATTCGGTAACATCCCGACGCTCTTTCGGTTCTTCTTGCTGTTCGATCGTGCCCTCAGGATGCGCCGGCCGTGCGCGAGCGATAGGCCCTGACTGCGGCCAGGTTGCTGCAACTCAGGTCGCAGTACTTCTTGGACCGGTTACGCGACAGGTCCACCAGAACGGCGGAACAGTCGAAGTTGCCGCAGATCCGCAGCCGGTCGAGTTCGTCGGCCCGCACGACGTCGACGAATGCCATCGCGGCCTCGACCGCCATCCGCGCGGCGAGCGGCGCCGCGCTGGGGGTCGCATGCAGGTGGTAGTCCCATTCGTCGTGCTTCACCAGTTGTGGCAGCGCATGGAATTCGGCCAGCAGGTCGTTGGCGATGGTGGCTACGCCGTCCTTGTCCGACTCCCAGATCATCCGAAGGCGCGGTCGCAGCTGCCGCACCTCACGGAGCTCGGTCTCGTCGTGGGTTCTGCTGCCGGTCCAGTCCCAGGTCGAAACCAAATCGTCCAGCGCCGCGACGTCGGTCAGGGAGTCGACGTCGCTGTCGGTGTTGACCAACGCCACGGCAAAGGCCAGCGCAACTTCGGTGTCATGAGTGAAAAGCACCTTGACTCCTTACCGGTGAACTACTAGCGTCATCAGTCTAGTCGTCTTGGGTAATGACAGCTTCCGCTCGGGAGCGAAGAACGGAGGCGCAATGGTGATCAGGTCGAGCGGGGCTGGGATGGGCCTCGCATTTGCGCTGATGTCGGCGGCTTCGTTCGGAACGTCCGGGACGTTCGGCAGTTCGTTGATCACGGCCGGCTGGACGCCCGCGCTCGTCATCCTGATCCGCATCAGCCTCGGGGCGCTGATCCTCGCCGTCCCCACCTGTCTGGCCCTCCGCGGTCGGTGGCAGTTGTTGTGGGACGGTCGCAAGATCGTCATCCTGTATTCGGTTCTCGCGGTGGCCTCCGCCCAGGTCTTCTACTTCAACGCCGTGCAGCGGTTGTCGGTCGGTATCGCGCTGATGCTGGAGTACCTCGGCATCATCCTGGTGGTCGGCTGGATGTGGGCCCGGCACGGCCGGAAGCCCGCGCGCCTCACCATCGCCGGTTCGGTGCTCGCGCTGGTCGGCTTGGCGCTCGTGCTTGACTTATTGGGCGGCAACAAGATTGATCCGATCGGGGTGCTGTGGGGGCTCGGTGCCGCAGTCGGCCTGGCCGCGTTTTTCCTGATCTCGGCGCAGACGGAAGACGCGCTTCCCCCGGTTGCCATGGCGGGAGTGGGGATGGGACTCGGCTCTCTCGTGCTTCTCGGATTTGGTCTGATCGGTGTACTTCCGCTGGGTGCCGGAGCGGCCACCGTGCAATTGGCGGGCACCACCGTCCCGTGGTGGGTGCCGGTCATCGGTCTCTCGGTCATCGCCGCCGCACTGGCTTACGCGGTCGGAATCGTCGCGGCCCGGATGCTCGGTGCCACCCTTGCATCCTTCGTCGGCCTGAGCGAGGTGCTCTTCGCGGTGCTGTTCGCCTGGCTGTTGCTGAACCAGTTGCCGCGGGGGGTCCAGCTGATCGGCGGTGTGCTGATCGTGGCTGGCGTCGCGTTGGTCCGGGTCGATGAACTCAGGCGCGACCGTCAACCGACGGCCGAACTGGCCGGGGTCGTCGAGGTGGTCTGAACCCCTCCTGGCAAGGTGGTGCCATGCGAACAATGACGTTGGGAACCAGCAAACTCGAGGTACCGGTCATCGCGGTCGGCTGTATGCGGATCGATGCCCTGGCCGAAGATGAGGCCGAGCGGTTCGTCAAGGGCGCCGTCGATATCGGGGCCACCTTCTTCGACCATGCCGACGTTTACGGGGGCGGCCGATGCGAGGAGATCTTCGCCGACGCCATCGGGATGACGCCGGCCGTGCGCGAGCAGATCACCCTGCAATCCAAGGTCGGCATACGGCCTGGTATCGCATTCGACTTCTCCAAGGAACACATCCTGGCGTCCGTCGACGGGATTCTGAGCCGTCTCCGCACCGAATATCTGGACGTTCTTCTGCTGCACCGGCCGGACGCGCTGGTGGAGCCCGAGGAGGTCGCGGAGGCCTTCGATGAGCTGGAAAGCGCAGGCAAGGTGAGGCATTTCGGTGTCTCCAACCAGAAGCCGATGCAGATCGACCTCCTCCGCCGCTGGGTTCGACAGCCGTTGGTCGCCAATCAGCTGCAGCTCAGCATCACGAACGCGACCATGATCACCAACGGTGTCCAGGTCAACATGCTGGGGGACAGCTCTGTCGACAGGGACGGCAGCGTGCTGGACTACTGCCGGCTGAACGACATCACCATCCAACCGTGGTCGCCGTTCCAGTACGGCTTTTTCGAAGGTGTCTTCCTCGGCAGTGACAAGTACCCGGAATTGAACAAGGCGATCGACGAGGTGGCCGCACGGTACGACGTGTCGCCGACGACGATCGCGATCGCTTGGTTGCTCCGACACCCGGCCAAGATGCAGCCGGTGACCGGGACGATGAACCTTGACCGCCTGACCCAGTGCGCCGCGGCCGGCGATGTCCACATCACCCGCGAGGAGTGGTACCAGATCTATCTGGCCGCCGGCAATATCCTGCCCTGACACCGCTTTCGGTCGGCACTCCGTTTCACCTTCCCGCTGACATTCCGGCGAGGTCGGGGATGCAGACGTCAGGCGACGTCGAGTATTCGTCTGGCGAGGTGTTCTTCGATGTGTGAGATGGCGGGCCAGGGTGGTCGAGGTGGGCAGGGTTGGCGGTTTGCTGGGGTAGGTGTGGCCGGTTGGGGTGGTGGTGGTGATGGTGCCGTCGCGGTCGACGCGGCCGCGCCAGCCGGTGTCTTGTTTGCTGAGGTTGCAGGCGGCGCAGAGTCCTTGCCCGTTTCCGATGGTGGTGGGGCCGCCTCTGCTGTGCGGGGTGACGTGGTCCAGGTGTCGGATCGGGGCGTCGCACCAGGGGGTGCGGCAGGTTTGGTCGCGGGCGATGAGGAACTTCTGCGCGGCGGCGGGGAACAGGCGTTGTCGGGAGTCCATGGCGATGAGTTGGGTGCCGGTGGGGTCGGTGTAGAGCCGCCGGATCCAGGTGCGGGTGGTGGTGTCGGCGTGGCCGATGACCAGGGATCGGGCCAGCGCGGCGGGGATGGGTCCGTAGCCGGTGAGGTGGGCGGGTTCGTCGTCGCCGAGCAGGGTCCGGTCGGTCATGATCAGGTTCAGCTGCAGCCCGCCGGTTGGCTTGGCCGCGGGTATCGGCGTCGGGTCGGGCGGGGCGTCGGGCGGGGTGGGATCGGCCGGCTCCGCGGCGTGCCGGGTGCTGCGGAGTCGTCCGCGTGGCTCGGCGACGGAGTCCGGACGGGTGTCGGTGTCGTCGCGGCGGTGTCTGCGGTGTGCGGCTGTGGTCGGTCACCGCTGGCGGGTGGCGCCGACGCGTACTGGGGTGCGCCGTAGGGGTCGCAGCCGGTGATGGTTTGTCCGGTGACGCGGGTGACGAGTTCGTCGGCCATGATCTGGCTGCGGGTGCGGTCGCCGCGGGTGGCCAGGGTGTGGTCGGCGGCTTTGCACAGTGCGGCGTAGATGGCGACGCCGTGGGCGACGGGGAGCAGCGCGGACAGCCGGCTCATGGTGTCCGGTGCCGGGCGTAGGGAGACGTGCCGGTCGGTGGTGGCGCCGCGGATTTTGCTCATGACGGCTTCGGGGTCGAGCCGGTAGGCGATGGCGGCGGCTCTGGTCTGGGCGGTGCGGTCGCCGAGTTGGGGGAGTTCGGCGGCGATGAGTTGGTCGCCGCGGGTCCGGTCGGCGGGGGTGAGGCAGGCGAATTGTTCGATGATGACGCGGGCCCGGTATTCGGTGAGTTGACCGTGGCGTAGTGCGGTGAGGGTGCAGGGCATGTCGGTGACCAGGGCGTGGGCGGTGCCGACGTGTTGCCCGCCGCGGTGTCGGGAGTCGCGGCGGGCCAGGGCGATCTGGGCGGCGGTGCTGCGCCGGGTGGTGTCGGCGTCCACGTTCCGGGCGGCGCCGTCGGCCTGTTGGGAGGTGGCGAAGGTGTGGGTCAGTCGGGCTTGCGCCGCGGCGCACACCGATTTGAGTTGCTCGAGGGCGGTGATCCGGTCGATCAGGGTGGCGTCGGATCCGTCGGTGTCCAGCCCATCGACCGCGTCGATGAGGGCGCGCAGGCCGTCGACGGTGTCTGCGGGGGTGCAGCACGCCGGTACGGTTGTAGTGGACACATGTTCGATTCTACATGCTCCGTCGACGAAGCGCAAGTGCGCCACGATTTCTAAACTGCAGGACGGAGTGGTCGGTTCGCCGCGTAGGAGGCCGGGTTGAAGGGCGCAGATTGGGTCGATGGCCGTAAGCGCCAAGCCCGATCTCCTGAACCATACGACTCGGTGCACCACCGGGAACGACCGACCGAGGGCGACGCTTTACCCCGCGAACTCGTCATTTAAACGTCCGTACGCGAAAAGGTTTTATGACGGTCGAATACCCGCCTGCACCATTTGGCCGGATCAGGAAGTTCTGTCACCCATTGTTAATACGCCGTGAATTAGCTGTGAGGCACAGTGGGTTCATGACATCCACCATCCGGGCGAGACGCCGCCTCGCACCCGTTATTGCCGTCACCGTGACCAGTCTCGCCGTGGCGTTCTCACCGACCGCAGCCGGCGCGGTCTCCCCAACAGTTGCGGCGTCGAGCGATGTGAACGTCACTTCGACGGTGGTTTCTGGAGTCGATGTCGATGCCTCGACCATTCCGCAGCTGGAAAGCCAGATGAATCGAGGCAAACTTTCGTCGGTGGCATTGGTTCGCTTCTACGAGCGACGAATAGTCCAGCTGAATCCGAAATTGCATGCGGTGATCACCGTCAGCAAGACCGCGGTCACCGAGGCTGCGGCTGCGGACCGCGCCCGGCGGCATGGTGACCGGCGGCCCTTGCTCGGCATACCCGTCCTGGTCAAGGACAACATTGACACCACGGGAATGCCCACGACGGCGGGCTCACTCGCACTGGCCGGCAGCACGCCGCCGGACGCATTCATCGTCATGCGGCTGAAGGCGGCCGGAGCGCTCATCCTCGGCAAGACGAACCTGTCCGAATGGGCCAACTACCGCTCGACGCAGTCCTCCAGTGGCTGGAGTGGGGTGGAAGGGCAGACGAACATGGCTTATGTGCTGGATCGCAATCCTTGTGGGTCAAGTGCCGGCTCGGGCGTTGCCGCCTCTGCCGACCTCGCCACAGTCGCCGTAGGCACCGAGACCGACGGATCCGTGGTCTGCCCCTCCGGACAGAACGGCCTGGTCGGTATCAAGCCGACCTTGGGACTCGCGAGCCGTTCAGGAATCGTGCCCATCTCGGCGCAGCAGGACACGGCGGGGCCGATGGCCCGCAACGTCACCGACGCGGCGGTCGTGCTCGGCGCGCTCACCGGAATTGACAAGACCGATCCCGCGACGGCGGCGCAACGCGGACACGTGACCGCGGACTACACGAAATATCTGAAGGCCGGCGCCCTGAAGGGTGCGCGTCTTGGCGTGTGGCGGAAGGGCACTTTCGGTGTCCAGCCCGGAAACGGACGCGATCATGGAAAAGACCATCGCCAGATTGAAGTCCCTCGGGGCAGTCATCGTCGATCCGGCCAACGTGCCGATCGACGCCGCCTACGCATCGGAAAATACAGCGCTCGAATACGAGTTCAAACACGACATCGCTGCCTACCTGCAGAAGAACACCAGTCCGCGTTACCCGAAGACGCTGGCGGACCTGATCAAGTTCGACAACGCCCATCCGGTGCAGGAACTGAAGTATTTCGGTCAGGAGATCTTCCTCGAGGCGCAGGCACGTGGATCGCTGAAGGATCCGGCCTACATCAAGGCGCGCAACAGTGCACGGTCAATCGCCCAGCATTCGATCGACGACACGATGGCCAAATACAAGCTCGACGCGATCATCGCGCCGACCAATTCCCCGGCCTGGACCACGGATCTGATCAATGGTGACCACTTTCAACGTCAGCAGCTCCAGCCCGGCCGCCATCGCCGGCTACCCCAGTGTGACGGTGCCCGCCGGGTACTCCTTCCACCTGCCCGTCGGCGCGTCGTTCATCGGAGGGAAGTGGGACGAACCGGAGCTGATCTCGCTGAGCTTTGCGTGGGAGCAGGCCACCCACATCCGCCGGGCACCGGAGTTCCTGCCGACGGTGCCGATGCCCTGACCTGCGACCGTCCGAGTGACAGACAGTCCGCACCCGGTGCCCATCGAAAGGGCGCCGGGTGCGGCCGTCTGAGCCAATGTCGGTGCCAGCAGCTACGGTGCTCCTCGAGGTTCTCACCGGTGTACTGCAGCAAGGAGTCCCGTGACTGACGTCATCGTGTTTCATCACGCCCAAGGTCTCACCGACGGCATCCGCGCTTTCGCCGATCGCCTACGGGCCGCCGGGCACCGCATCACCGTGCCCGATCTTTACGGCGGCGCGACCTTCGCCACCCTCGAGGATGGTGTCGCCTACGCGGAGAAGATCGGTTTCGACACCGTCGTCGAGCGTGGCCGGCTCGCGGTCGAGGAATTGCCCGAGGACATCGTTTACGCCGGGTTTTCGCTGGGCGTCATGCCGGCGCAGATGTTGGCCCAAACCCGGCCGGGCGCGAGGGGCGCACTGCTGTTCCATGGCTGCGTGCCGCCGTCGGCGTTCGGATCACCGTGGCCGGACGGTGTCCCGGTGCAGATCCACGCAATGGCCGGCGACGAATTGCTTTTGGAGGACGGCGATCTGGACGCTGCCAGGGAACTGGTTGCGACGACCGATGGTGCGGAGTTGTTCCTGTATCCGGGTGAGGAACATCTGTTCACAGACAGCAGCCTCCCGGCGTACGACGAGGAAGCATCCGCGTTGGTCGAGCAACGCGTTCTCCGTTTCCTCGACGAGCTGGGGTAGCCCCGGGTCAGTAGTCGCCCTCGACGACGTTCAGCAATTCCTTGCCCTCGACGAACCGCTGCAGCTGATCTCGGACCAACGCGAATGCGCGAGGTCCGGCCTGCTTGACGTGGCCCGCGGCGTGCGGCGTGATGATGACATTCGGTGCCGTCCACAACGGGTGCCCGTCGGGCAGCGGTTCGGGATCGACCACATCCAACCCGGCCCGCAGTCGTCCGGACATCAATTCGGCCAGCAGCGCATCGGTGTCGACCACTTTCCCGCGGGCCACATTGACCAGCAGAGCGCCGTCGGCCATCCGGGACAGGAACGCCGCGTCGACCATTCCCGTTGTCTGGATCGGTCAGCGGCACGGTCAGCACCACCACATCGGCGCCGGGAAGCAGGCCCGGCAACTCGTCGATGGCATGCACTCCGTCGCGCGCCGAGTGGGCCACCATCACCGTCTCGGCGTCAAAACCGCGGAGGCGCCTGGCGGTCTGTTCGCCGAGATCGCCCGCTCCCACGATCACCACACGTTTGTCGCGCAGATCGTCGGCCTCCACCACGTCCCATCGACCGGCGCGCTGGGCGTCCAGGAAATACGGCAGCCGACGTTGGGAAGCCAGGATCAGCAGGAGAACCATTTCGGCCACCGAACTGCCGTGCACGCCGCGGGCGTCACAAAGGGTGATGCCGTCGGGGATCCGGCCGACCACGTTCTCGATGCCCGCGCTGGTCAGCTGCACGACCTTCAGGGCCGGCATGGCCGCGAACATCCGGGGAAGGTCGCCCGGATCTTCCACCTGAGGTACCCAGAAGCCCGTCTCTGCCAAGTCTGGGGGCTGTTGACCTTCGCCGTCCCAGGCGATTACCTGCACCCCATCGGGCACCGCGCCCAGCAGTTCGACGGACTCCTGATCCGGTACGCACACGACAGTCATGTCAGACACCGTAGGTGATGGTCGGCGAGCCCGGAAGCCGGTGTTTGCCCGTCGGATGCCTGGCGACCTAGTTCGGTCGGCCTGGTCTACTCGTGTAGCGACTTGAGTGTGCGATCGCCGAGATTCGCCTGAGAAGTACTGGACTGAGCGATGCACCACGTGTAGATTCTCGACCAACCCCGCCCATCTCGCACCGTGTCGCGATCCTCGCGGCGTAAAGGCCGAATTCACGCGAGGATCGCGACACGGTGCGCGACACACCTCTCGAAAGGTCAGCATGGTCTCCATTGGAATGGTGCGGTCGGCGCCGGACAGTTCGCCGGTTCGTTCGCCACCCTGTTCAACGTCCACCCCGACGTCAGCAGAGTCCTGGTCACGGACCTGCTGCCGGATCGGGCGACCGAACTTGCGGCGCGGGAACAGCTCGCGGGGACAGCTGAGTCGTTCGACGCGCTCTTGGAGTCCGACGTCGAGTGCTGTCGCGATCTTCACCCAGCGATGGACACACGGCCCGCTGGTCGTGAAGGCCTTGTGCGCCGGCAAGCATGTGTACTCGGCGGTGCCGATGGCGGTCTCCGAGGCGGAGATCTCCGAGATCATCGACGCCGTGCGGGAAACCGGCCTGACCTACATGACGGGCGAGACCAGTTATTACAACCCGGCCACCGTGTTCGCGCGGAAGAAGGTCCGCCGTTTTCGTCAGTTCCGACATCCAAGCGGTCGGAGTACTCCGCGCTCTGTACGAGCTCGGCCGCCGGGTGCCGCAAGACGTCGCCATCGTCTCGTTCGACGGGACGGAGGACTCCCTGTACAGCTCGCCGCCATTGACGGGGGTCCGTCAACCGGTGCAGGCCATGGCCGCCGACGCGGTGGAGCGCGTCCTCCTACCCGTTGGTCACGAAGGACGCGAGCACGTCGTACATCGGGCTCAGCTGATCACGCGGGAATCGTGCGGGTGCGATCCCGGCGATGCGTCGTCGCCGGGCAGTTATCCGGCCTAGGAACCGCTGGTGTCGATATTCCGTTCCGATATCGCATCCGCGTATTTCCGAATGTCCGGACCAGGCTCGTAGTCGATGAAACGCCCCTTCAGACGACTGTTCAGCTCGGCGAAGATCAGATCGGATTCGGCGCCGTCCATCGAACCGGCCAATTCCAGCACGGCTTCCTGCAATACAGCATCGGAGTCATCCAGAATCTTGTTCCGAGCTGCGTCGTTCCATCTGATCTCTGATCGATTCAACATGCGGCGCCCTGCCGGTGGACGAATGTGCGCTGAATAGTCATCCTCCGTTCCTACCCGTCTGCGAATGCCGCAAACCCGCAGTGTCGGGTAGCGCGCCGCCGATCGGTCACGGATCCGGCGATCGACGTGCCTCCGCAGTTAGCTTGACAGCTAATTAACCGTATGGTGAAGTGAGTGCCAGTGGTCGGTGGATCGGCCACCGCCGCGCAACATCTGATCAGGGTCAAGGAGGCCGACTGTGACGGTTGTCCAGGACCGCCTCGATGCGACATTCACCGCGCTGGCCGATCCCACCCGCCGGGCGATCGTGGTTCGACTCGCGATCGGAGACGCGACGGTGAACGAGTTGGCCGCGCCATTCGACATGAGCCTGCCGGGCATCTCCAAGCATCTCAAGGTGCTGGAGCGCTGTGGGCTGATCTCCCGCAGCCGACAGGCTCAGTTCCGGCCATGCCATCTGGAACGCGAAGCGCTCGATGTCGCGTTGGACTGGATGGAGACGAACCGCCGCGTCTGGTCCGAACGCTTCGACAAGTTGGATGTCCACCTCCGCGACATCCAGGGCAGCGATATCCAGCGCAGGTCCACGCGGCACGGCGGCGAAAACTCGTGACGGGAGGCGCAAGTCGATGAACGGGCCAACATCGCCGGTCAACGAACTGGTCTACACGCGCGTCTTCGATGCGCCTCGCGAGCTGGTCTTCCGGTGCATGATCGAGCCGGAGCATCTGACCCATTTCTGGGGACCGGCCGGGGTCAGCACGCCGCTGGGCGGTATCACGGTCGACGCGCGACCCGGCGGAGCCTTCGAGGCGGTCATGGTCAACGACACCGACGGCAGCGCCTACCGGATGCGGTCGGTGTACGTGGAGATCACCGAGCCGGAGCGGCTGGTTTGGACCGATCCCGACAATGGCGTGACGACCATCTCGACCTTCGTCGATCTCGATGGTGCCCGCACCGAGCTCACGATCCGTCAGACAAACGTTCCCGACGCGTTCCGCAGCCCTGAGGCGCGGACGGGTTTCTCGACCTCGCTCGATCGCTTCGCGGCCCATCTCGCGACGCTGCCGGGCACCACCGGAATCTAGGAGGAGCTATGTCCAGCATCGCATCTGCCGACGGCACCATGATCAGTTACGACATGATCGGCGACGGACCTCCCGTCGTCCTGGTCCTGGGCGCCTTCAACGAACGCGCCGCCGGGGCGCCGCTGGCGGCCCAATTGGCCGGCGACTTCACCGTTGTCAACTACGACCGTCGCGGGCGCGGCACCAGCACGGACACCGCGCCGTATGCGGTCGACCGCGAGATCGACGACCTGGCCGCGCTCATCGACCTGGCCGGCGGTACAGCGTCTGTCTTCGGCTATTCCTCCGGGGGCGTCCTCGCCCTGCGAGCCGCCGCTCGCGGCTTGCCGATCGACAAACTGGCGCTGTACGACCCGCCGTTCCAAGTCGAGGGCAAACCGGAGGACTACTGGGCGGAACTGGCTCACCGCATCGACGACCTCGTCACCACCGGTCATCGCGGTGACGCGGTCGCACTGTTCCAGACGGAGGGCGTCGGCATCCCTGCCGACGTGGTGGCCCAGCTACGCGGCGCTCCGTTCTGGCCCGCGTTGGAGAACATCGCGCACACCCTGGTCTACGAATCGCTCATTCTCGCCTCCCCACCCGAGCTTGTCGGCGGCGTCGGCACCGAGACTCTGGTGATTGTCGGTGGGGTCGGCCCGGAACCGCTCAAAGAAGCGGGTCGTGCAGTAGCAAACGGCCTTGTGAACGCTCAGTTCTCGAGCCTTGAAGGACAGACCCACGACCTCGTTCCCGAGGTGCTCGGGCCCGTTCTCGCGCAGTTCTACGCCGCCTGAACCGCGGGACGTTCCCGGACACCTGAGATCCTCCAGTGTTGGTCGTGCTGACGCGCAGCAGGAAACGTGGGGACGCTGCAAGGCGCGGTCTGGGCCCGGTCTGGCCGTCTCGGTCAGCCGGTTGACGGATCTCCGCTGCCCGTGTGCTCGGCAGGCTTGGTGGCTCTCGGCGGCTGAGCGGCCCGGTCATCGCCATCGTTGATGATTTGCCTGCCCCGAAGTATTGCCACGTCGTACTTAGTACTGTAGCGTCGTACTTAGTAAGCCTGCGAGGTTCAGGAGGGTGGAACTCGAAGACCAGCTCTGCTCCACCGCAGCTCCACCGGCTTCCTACCCGGCCTCAACTCGCTTCAGTCATGGTCTGTACATGAGGAAGTAGTCACGAAGCGGCCCAGCCAGTCGTAGTCATTCCCGCCAGCAGTGCGGCAGCCGATGCCCGGCCACCGCGGTGAGAACGACGTGCCCTTTCAGTCCCGCCATCACCACGACACCCGATGCCCGGATGCCGATGGCAGGACGCTGGGCGGAGTCTGCGCATCGTCCCTGCGGTCATTGCGCGTCAACAAGTTTGACAGATAAATCTCGCGCTCGTCGTCGCGACGCGGGTTCTCGCACCATTCTCGAAAGGCACACGACAATGATTGAAGTCGAGAATCTCAGCAAGCGGTACGGCACCAAACTCGCGGTCGATGGATTGAGCTTCGTCGTCCAGCCGGGCATGGTGACCGGCTTCCTCGGCCCGAATGGTGCCGGGAAATCCACCACAATGCGGATGATCGCCGGGCTGGACCGCCCGACCGCCGGCCGGATCCAGGTGAACGGCGGAGACTACCGGTCGGCCGCGGCCCCGATGACCGAGTTGGGGGTGCTGCTCGAGGCAAAGGCGGTACACACCGGTCGATCAGCCCGGAATCACCTGCTCGCGTTGGCGCAGACTAACGGCATCTCCGCCCGGCGGGTGACCGAAGTGATCGACATGGTCGGCCTGCAGCAGGTCGCCCGCAAACGGGTCGGCGGATTCTCCCTCGGCATGGGTCAACGCCTCGGGGTGGCATCGGCGCTGCTGGGTAACCCGCAGACCGTGGTCCTGGACGAACCGGTCAACGGCCTCGATCCCGAGGGCGTGCTGTGGATGCGCACCATGCTCAAGGACCTTGCCGCGGACGGGCACACCGTGTTCGTCTCGTCGCACCTGATGAGCGAGATGGCTCAGACAGCAACGCGTCTGGTCGTCGTCGGCCGTGGTCGGCTGATCGCCGACACCACCGTCGACGAATTCATCGCCCAGGCGTCCCACCGCACCGTTACCGTCCGCACCTCGGAAAGCGTCCGCCTGCGCGACCTGCTCCTGCGCCCCGACGTCACCATCACCACCGCGCAGCCCGACGTGCTGCAGATCGACGGACTGACCGCCGAACACATCGGCACCATCGCCTGGCAGCACCGCGTACCAATTTTCGAACTGACCGTCCAAAAGGCCTCTCTGGAAGAAGCGTTCATGACATTGACCAGCGACTCTGTCGAATATCGCTCTACCGACATCACCGCCACCGCACCGACCAGCATGGCGGCGGTGGCGGCATGACCACCGTCTTCGTACCAGCCAGGAACGTCGGCCGTACCGGATTGCGGGTCACCCAGGCCCGGGTCCTGTCGTCAGAATGGACGAAATTCCGGTCCTTGCGGTCGACCGTGTCCACCCTGCTGATCGCCGTCGTGTTCATGATCGGTTTGGGTGCCATGTTCGCGGCCATCACCGCTGGCCAGTCGACCGGTTTCGAGCCGGGCGCCACCGCAATCTCCACCTCACTGACCGGGACGTTTTTCGCGCAACTGGCAGTCGGCACACTCGGGGTTCTGCTCATCACCGGTGAATACAGCACCGGAATGATTCGGTCCTCACTGACAGCGGTACCAGGCCGGCTGCCCGTTTTGTGGGGAAAACTCGCGGTGTTCGCCGTGACCGTGTTCCTCACCATGCTGGCCGCCGGCTTCGCATCGTTCTTCCTGGGTCAGGCACTACTCGGCGATCAGCTCAACGCGTCGCTGTCCGATCCGGGGGCACTGCGCTCGGTTCTGGGTGCGGCGCTGTATTTGACGGTGGCCGGGCTGACGGCCATTGCGTTGGGTGCGTTGCTCCGCAACACCGCCGCGGCGATCACGACCTTCGTCGCGGTGTTCTTCGTGATCCCACCGCTGACCCAGTTGCTCCCCACTTCGCTGACGGACAATTTCGTGCAATACCTGCCGTCCAATGCCGGCGCCGTGATGCTCGACGGAAACTTCGGTATTGCCCACCCCTTGGCCCCCTGGGTCGGGTTCGCGGTGATGTGCAGCTACGCCGCGATCCTGATCGCGTTCGCCGCGTGGCGGCTGCGACGGGTCGACGCCTGATCGAGCCCGCGGCTCGATGCGATAAAGGCCAGAACCGTCACGAACCGTCGACTCGGACTGCATTGCGCAGTAAAGTCGGGCATCGAAATTTCGCCAGTGGCCCAGAAAGGCTGACCCATGTTTGGCAAAACCTTCAGGACAGCACTGCGGACACTCTCGATCGTCGCGCCGGCGGCGGCCATCATCGTGGCGACCCCGGCAGCGGCCTCGGCGGCGGCCCCGGCCGCCTCGCCGGCAGCTACGGATGGTGGATCGCCAATCTGTGTGCCGGTGCAGCTGACCGGCGAGGGCCAAGGCGAGCCCTCCAAGGATGGACTGATACACACGTCCGGAATTGTGTCGCTGTTCGGCTTCCAGGTCGCGAAAACGGATGCGACTTTCACGCCGTCGCCAGCGCCCGTGGACGGCAACCTGTCGTTCAGCGGACCGATCGTGTTCACGACGATCATCGGCGGGCTGTCCTTCACCGCCGACGTGCAAGGGAGCGTCGACGTCAGCACCGGAATCCCAACCGCATTCCAGGCCACCTCTACCAGCGTGACGGGAACCGGACCGCTGGCCGGCATCTCCGGCTCGCTGACGTTCGAGGGCATCCAGAACGCTGACGGTACGTTCACCGAGACGATCGCCGGCAAGTTGTGCTCGCCGGTGCGCCGCTGAGCAGAACCACCGAAGACTGGCCCACCACCCGGGTCCAGAGACACTAGGTCAGGAGAGCCCATGTTCGCTCAGATCGTGCGCGCCAAGGTGTCAGATCCGGAAGCCGCCCGTGCGGCCGAGGCTCGCTGGTACGACGACATTTCACCTGGAGCCAGGGGGTGGCTGGGCGAGACGAGCGGCGTGACCGACGATGGCCGACTCTTCGTGATGGCTCGATTCGATTCCGAAGGATCAGCGAGAGCCAACAGCGCCAGGCCCGAGCAGGACGCCTGGTGGACGGAGTTTTCCAAGCTGCTGGACGGTGAAGCGAACTTCAGGGATAGCAACAACGTGCTGGTCGAAGCTTCCGGGGATCTGGATTCGGCGGACTTCGTCCAGGTGATCGCCGGCCGCAGCAGAGATCTCGTGCGCAGCCGCGAGATCATGACCGAGATGTCCGCACTCCGCGAGGCGGGGCGGCCGGAGATCCTGGGGAGCGTGTCGGTTGGTCATGAAGACGGCCTTTTCACTCACGTCCTGTACTTCACCTCCGAGGAGGAAGCACGGATAGGGGAGCGCAAGGAACCGCCACCGGAGGCGAAGGCCCTGCTGGATGAGATGATGGCGCTCGGTGAGGGAGTGCCCGAGTTCCTTGATCTCCGGACGCCGTCGCTCCGATCGCCGAAGTAGCCGCCGCAACGGGACCGGTATCGGCGTGCACCTGGCCAGGCGCGCGGTCCGGCCGACACTTCCGGTGTCTCGGCGGTGATCGCGTCTTAGAGGAATGACGGTGCGCAATGACGGTTTCGGGTAGTGAATACGACGAGGCGCTCGAGCGGGCCGCGCTGCACGCCCGCGAATGGCTCGGCTCGGTCGGTGATCGGCCCGTCGGGCCTCGGGTCACCACGGACGAATTGGCGGCCGCATTAGGTGGAGGGCTGCCGGCGCAGGGCAGCGACGCTTCGTCGGTGATCGATTTCCTGGCTGCCACCGCCGAGCCTGGCTTGATGGCCATCGGCTCCGGTCGCTTCTTCGGCTGGGTGATGGGTGGCACCCTGCCGGCCGGGCTCGCGGCTGATTGGCTGGTCAGCGCGTGGGACCAGAATGCGGGGATGCGCGCACCGACGCCCGCTGTGGCCGCCCTCGAGGAAGTGGCAGCGGGATGGCTGTTGGATCTGCTGCGGTTGCCGCCATCGGCGGACGTCGGATTCGTCACCGGGGCGACGATGTCCAACTTCACCTGCCTTGCGGCGGCGCGCTTCTCGGTGCTGGAGCGGGTCGGCTGGGACGTTCATGCCAAAGGTCTGTCCGGCGCGCCGAAGGTGCACGTGCTCGTTGGCGCGGAACGTCATGACACGGTGGACCTGGCGTTGCGGTACCTCGGCCTCGGTCGGCCGACGGTGGTCGATGCTGACCGTCAGGGGCGGATCCGCGTAGATGCGCTCGCGCAAGCGCTGTCCGAGGTGCCCGCGGACGCGCCGACCATTCTGTGTCTGCAGGCCGGAAATCTGCATTCGGGCTCGTTCGATCCATTTCTCGAGGCAATTCCACTGGCGCGTCAGCACGGCGCGTGGGTTCATGTCGACGGCGCGTTCGGTCTCTATGCGGCGGCGAGCCCTGCGCTTGCGCATCTCGCCGAGGGGTTGGCAGAAGCCGACTCGTGGACCACCGACGCGCACAAGACTCTGAACGTGCCGTACGACTGCGGTGTCGCGATCGTGGCGAACGCGACGGCACTGCGCACGACCTTCGGCGTGCATACGAGCTACCTGCCGAGCGAGGATGCCGGGCCGGGCCAGCCACACGAGAAGGTGCCCGAACTTTCGCGGCGGGCCCGAGGGGTGCCGGTGTGGGCGGTGCTGCGCTCCCTTGGCAGCGACGGTGTTGCCGCACTCGTCGACCGGCTGTGTGCGAAAGCGCAGGAGATCGCCGACGGCATCAGGCGCATTCCAGGCGCCGAGATCCTCAACGACGTCGTCTACACCCAGGTGTGCGTTTCCTTCGGCAGCGACGAGCGAACCCGCGCAGTGACCGCTCGACTCCTCGCCGAGGGCACCACGTGGATGTCGGGATCTCGTTGGCAGGAAAGGGATGTGCTGCGGGTTTCGGTCAGCAACTTCTCGACCGACGAGGACGATGTCCGGCGTTCCGTCGACGCCGTGCGGCGGGCGGCCGGTGCCCTGCAAGCCTGATTTTCCGCCACTCGTAGACATCGCCGGCTGCCACCGTCGTCGAGGGCAACGCGCAACATGTAGAACTCCTGAAGTAGATGCGGCCTGTGACGCCCGAAGGGAACCACCCGATCGGGTCCACCGCATTCTGCGCAAGGCGGGCACAACCATCAACAAGGCGCAGGCACACCATCATCACCCAGAGCGTCCACCCGCCAGGCGCATTTCAGTGCTCGGACAAATACAGGAGTACGGCTCTGACGCGATGGTGTGCATCCGCGTCATCCGATATTCCGAGCTTTGCGAACAGCGCATTGATGTGCCGTTCCACTCCGCGCACGGTGAGAAACAGTCGCTGCGCGATGGCACCGTTGGTGCGGCCCTGAGCCATCTCGGCCAGCACCTCCAATTCGCGCGGGGTCAGCTTGGACAACGGAGAGCCCGCAGGGCGATGGCCGGCTCTCACGAGATTTTCGACCACCCGGGGATCGATCACGGATCCACCCGCGGCCACCTCGTTCACGGCGTTGAGCAATTGCCCGGGCTCGGCCACCCTCTCCTTGAGCAGGTACGCCCGTCCGGATGACCCATGTTCGAGTAGATCGATTGCATGCTGTGGATCGTCCCGGCTGGAGAGTACGACGACGCCCGTCGTCGGGCTGTCCCGACGAAGCTCTCTGGCCACCTGGATGCCCTCGTCGCTCAGCCCAGGCGGCATATGGATGTCGGTGACGACGACGTCTGGAGCGAATTCCTTGATGGCCCTTCGGAGTTCATCCGCGTCGGCACAGGCCGCCGCGACGGTCAGTCCCGCGTCGGCGGCCAGCAGCCCGCGGACGCCCTCTCGAACCAGCAGGTTGTCTTCCGCAAGGACGATTGTCAGCATGCAGCGCAGCCTAGGGAACTATTCGTGAGTCCGGCAAAAAGGTGAGCGGGAATCACCGGCCTGGCGAGGCTGACTCGCCCGGGAGAGGCTCGTGTCGCAGGTCGCCCGCGGGCACCGGCAACAGGTGCAGCCGTTCAGCGATATGCTCCAGGAGCCAGAGGTCGTGCATGAATGCGTGCGGCAACGGCGACACTCCCGTGCGCAGGGCGGTCAAACCGAGGTCAGACCCGCGAATCCGTAGGCCGCGCCAGATCGGCGCGAAGACCGGTACGTCACCGATGGCCAGGGCGATGCTCGCCGGCAAAGTCGCCCAGTCGCCGAGCACCGTCTCAAAGCGGGGCGCCGAAGCCAATACCCAGGTAGCGGACTCGTAGTCGGCCGCCGGAAAGCGAATCTCGACTATCCGGCCGCATCGAAGCCCCGATAGCCGGTTCACTGCGCCCTGCGCGTCGGTTGCGCAATCGAGTCCCAGGTTCAGAAACGATGGCTGCGACCTTGCACGTTGGAAGCTGCTCACGGCCGCCACTTCGCGGGTCAGTACGGTGGTCATTGATCAGATCCTTTTCTCAGGTGAAAGCTCGCATCTGCGAGAAAGTCTGAGCGACATAGCCATCGAGATCGAGAGTGCCGCCTGCCGGATCTGTAGGCGGGCCGGTACCTGGACCACCGTGGTGCCTGCACCTGCGCCGATCGGGTGGTCGCCCAGTGGGCGGAGTCAGGGCGCCAGGGCGTGACCACCACGATCAGCGTGGTGCCGCCACTGCCCGGGTGCCAGTACCACCCGGTCAGATGTTGCGCACACCAGGACAAGTCGTGGTGCATGCCCAATGGTGGAAAGCCGTGAGAGCGGCGACTCAATTGATGAACCCGTCGACAACTCAGCAGCGGGGTCGAGCGATCTGGACGGAGTCAGCGAGAGTTCCACAGTGCGAGCCACGGAGATTCCCAATAGCGGGGGCAAGGTGGCGGTCCAGTTCGACAACTGGCTCGAGTACGGGGGCAACTGTCCTGGTTGTTGGGGCAATTCGACCGAAGGCAATTTCGTCCTGAACGCCAATGGAAAGGGCTTCTGGACCCTGCTCAACAAACACGGCGATGGGTCGTGGGGACAAACAGATATCGTCGTCACGAACGCCGTCGCCTGATGCGGGTCGGCGGGAACGACGTCTCGTTCCCGCCGACAAGTTGTACCGGTAGCTGCCAGCCTGCTTCCAGCGCCTCCGGGACGGGTCACATCGTCCCGTTGACACACCGAACTCGGATCCTGCGTGCCGCCGAGCGCAGCAACTGGTAGCTTCCACTCATTCGTCCTCGACGAGTGCGGAGGCGATGAGGCCATGGCTATGCAGGTGCTGCTGGAGATGCGCGGCATCGTCAAAGAGTTCCCGGGCGTCCGTGCTCTGGACGGCGTCGATCTCGAGGTTCTGGCCGGCGAAGTGCACTGCCTGCTGGGGCAGAACGGCGCTGGTAAGTCCACCCTCATCAAGGTTCTGGCGGGGGCACACCAGCCCGACGCAGGCGCTCTACGTTGGGAAGGCGAGGACGTCACGTTGCCGTCGCCCGTAGCGGCGCTGCGGCGCGGGATCGCAACCATCTATCAAGAGCTCGACCTCGTCGACGGCCTTTCCGTGGCCGAGAACATCTTTCTCGGCCATGAGATCGCGAGCGGGGGTTTCACCCGCCGCAGGCTGCTCCGCGCCCGCACCCGGGAGCTGCTGGCCAGGCTCGGACACCCGGAGATCCCGACCGGCCGGGAGGTCGGCCGCCTGTCCTCCGCCGGCAAGCAGATCGTGAGCATGGCCCGCGCCCTGTCGCACAACGCACGGGTGATGGTGATGGACGAGCCGTCCGCGGTGCTCGCGCACGACGAGGTCAACAACCTGTTCCGGGTCATCCGCGACCTGACGGGCGTCGGGCGTCGCGGTCATCTACATCTCCCACCGGCTCGACGAGATCCGGCAGATCGGAGACCGGGTCACGGTACTCAAGGACGGTCGCACCGTGGCCAACGGGCTGCCCGCGCGGACCACTCCGACCAAGGAGATCGTGACCCTGATGACCGGCCGGGATGTCGAGTTTCCGTTCCCGCCGCGCCGGGTCGACACGGCCGCCCAGGCCGACACCATCCTGTCGGTCCGTGATCTCGGGCGACCCGGGGAATTCGAACACGTCTCATTCGACGTTCACGCCGGCGAGATCCTCGGGCTGGCGGGGCTTGTCGGGTCTGGACGGTCGGAGATACTCGAGACCGTCTACGGCGCCCGGCGTTCGGCCACCGGCACGGTGACGCTCGCCGGCCGGACGATGCGGCCCGGGAACGTCCCGGGCAAGGTGGGCGCCGGGATGGGCTTGGCACCGGAGGAACGAAAGAGCCAGGCGCTGTTCCTGTACGAGAGCGTGGCCACCAATATCACCATGGCTTCACTGCGGCGCTATTCGCGGCTCGGGTTCCTCAACCGGCGGCAGGGAGCGTGCAGATGCGACCGTGCAGGTGAAGGCCCTGGATGTCCGCCCGGGGGACGCCGGCCGCGGAATCGTCACCCTGTCCGGCGGAAATCAGCAGAAGGCCGTCGTCGCGCGCTGGCTGCTGCACGGTTGTCGCCTGTTGCTGCTGGACGAACCAACTCGCGGGGTCGATATCGGTGCACGGGCCGAGCTGTACGCGCTGGTGCGCCAGCTCGCCGACTCGGGGGTCGGCGTGCTGCTGGTCTCGAGTGAAGTGCCCGAGGTCCTCGGGCTGGCGGACCGGATCCTGGTCATCCGCGACGGACGCGTCGTGCACGAGGCGGCGGCTGAGGCGATCGATGAGTCAACCGTGCTGGACCTCGTCATGGAAGGGAGTGCAGTGTGAGCGAGCAGACCACCGAGCAGACGCAGGAGCAGGAACGGCTGGCGCGCACCGCCGACCGGCCCACAACGGGCCGGAGGCGCGTGTTCGGCCGGTTGTCGGAGGTACGCAACCTGGGGTTGCTCGGCGTACTGGTGGTGCTCTTCGTGGTGGGTGCGATCACCCAGCCGACCTTCCTGACCACGTCGAACTTCCTGACCATCCTGACGCAGGGTTCGGACATCGGGGTCGTCACGGTCGGGATGACGTTCGTGATCATCGGCGGGGGCATCGACCTGTCCGTCGGTGCCCTGGTGGCTCTGGCGTCCGTGTGGGCGACCACGGTGGCAACGCAGGGCTACGGCACGCTCGTGATGTGGTTCTGCGCCGTGTTGGTGGGCATGTCGTTCGGCTTGATCAACGGTTTGCTGATCGCCTACGGCCGGATCGTGCCGTTCATCGCCACCCTCGCGATGATGGCTACCGCCCGCGGTCTGGCCGAGCGCATCTCCAACAAGCAGAGCCAGCTGGTCACCGACCCGGGCATCACTGCCATCGCCAACACCAGGCCACTCGGCGTGCCGCTGCTGGTGTGGATCTTCGCGTTCGTGGCGCTCATCGGGTGGGTGGTGCTGAACCGCACCACCTACGGGAGGCGCACCTTCGCGGTGGGTGGCAACGTGGAAGCTGCTCGACTGGCCGGCATCAATGTGAAGCGCCACATCGCGTCGCTCTATGTGGTGTCCGGGCTGTGCTGCGGCATCGCTGCCATCATGCTGGCCAGTGAGACGACCACCGGGTCCAGCACCCACGGCGAACTGTACGAGTTGAACGCCATCGCCGCCGTCATCATCGGCGGCACCCTGCTGTCCGGCGGCCGGGGGAGCCTTGTGGGCTCCGTCCTCGGCGTCCTGGTGTTCATGACGATCAGCGACATCTTCGTCTTGAACAACCTGCAGACGGAAGTCCAGAACATCGCCAAGGGCGTGCTCATCGTCATCGCCGTGCTATTGCAGCGGCGGGGCAGGGACGAACGCCGTAGCACTTGACGAACAACGCTGTGCCGCACACACCCACCCACCCCTGTTCGAAGGAGCAACAACAGATGGCCGAACTCGAGAACGGTTTCAACCGTCGCGGTTTCCTCGTAGGAGCCGTTGGCGTCGGCGCCGGCGCCGTGCTCACCGCCTGTACGAGCAACTCGGCGCCCCAAGCGACGTCGTCGACGTCGTCGGCCGCCAGTAGCGCCGCCGCCGCCCCTGTCAGCGCCCCGGCTTCGGGCGGGGCCAGCACAGCGGTCAAGACCGTCACCATCGGGTTCTCCGCCCCGGCCGCCGACCACGGCTGGACGGGCGCGATCGCTAAGAACGCCGTCGCGCAAGCGGCGAAGTACCCGGACGTGAAGCTCGAGCCTGTGCAACCGACGAACGACGTCACGGCCCAGATTGCCGCCATTCGCACCTTGATCAACAAGAAGGTCGACGTCATCGTCCTGCTGCCGAACGACGGCAAGCAGCTGACTTCGGTGGGACTCGAAGCGATGGCAGCCGGCATTCCGGTGGTCAACCTGGACCGCGTCTTCGACACTCCGCGAGCATCGAGGGTCTGGATCGGTGGCGACAACTACGGAATGGGTGTGAGCGCCGGCGAGTACGTCGGACAAACCCTGAAAGCCAAGGGCGTCAGCAACCCGGTGATCGGCGAGATCGCTGGCATCGACAGTCTGCCGCTGACGCAGCAGCGGAGCCAGGGTTTCAAGGACGCGCTGGGCACTTTCGGTTACAAGGTGGGCCCGCGCCAGGCCGCTCAGTTCACCGTGCAGTCCGGCCAGACCGTGGCGACGAGCATGCTGCAGGCGACCAAGCATTTCGACGCCATCTGGAACCACGACGACGACCAGGGAATCGGGGTCCTGGCCGCGATCAAGCAGGCGGGCCGCAGCGAGTTCTTCCTGGTCGGCGGTGCCGGTTCCGCTAATGCCATGCGGGCGATCAAGGCCGACGACGGTGTCCTGAAGGCAACGGTGCTGTATCCACCGACGATGGCGGCATCGGCCATCACCATTGCCCGCCTCATCGCACAGAACAAGGGCATGAGCGACCTCGTGCAGCACGAGGTGCCCGCCTCGATCACGCTCTACTCCGCCACCGTCACGAAGGACAACGTCGACCAGTACATGTCCCAGGGATTCGAATCCTGAGCGGCATCTGAGGGTCCTGCACCGTCGTTCGGTTCTGCGGTCAACGTGGCTGGGAACTGAATGCAGCGTGCAGACATTTCTTCCGTACGCCGATTTCCAGCGGTCAGCCGAGTCGCTGGATGTCAGTCGCCTTGGTAAACAGCGCGTGGAAACCTTGCAAATCCTGCGGGCCCTGGAATTGCCGGAATACGGATGGGCGAATCACCCGGCGGTGCGAATGTGGCGTGGCTACACCCCGGCGCTGGTCCTGTACGGCTTGATCTGTGCGCGGACATGGGTGCGGCTCGGCCACGCCGACAGCACGGCGCCACAGATCGCGGAGTTCGCTCCCGACATGGCGGAGGCGACCCAGGACGAGCTGGCGAGCCGGCAGCTGCTGCCGCCTTGGCTGGGTGACGAGGCGCTGCACATGTCACATCGGAGCAAGCTGGTCACCAAGGATCCGGAGCACTACGGAGCGGAGTTCGCTGGAACGCCACGCGATCTCGACTACGTCTGGCCCCCGCCGATGACCAACGCGCCGCCAACGCATGACCACGGTGGCATCCCGCTGTGGGTGGTGAGGACAGAAGCCGCGCACATTGTGGGCACCTTCGTCACCGATGCGATGGTCGCGCTCGGCAGCGACGCCGGCATCGACGTCGACGTAGCCGGCCGGGAACTTCCTGATCTCCAAGCCATGGTCGGCGGTGGCCGGCGCAGCACCAGCAAGCCCTTGCTCGCGCTCGCCAGGTTCCTCACCGAGATGCGACACCGGCGATGACGTAAGCGTGTTTATCGAGCAGCGCACGGCCCTGCTCGTCGGTCGGTTGACCGGGGCATATCACTTCGAACGGAAGGCGCCACACGGCCTCGTGCACCAGCGGCCCGTCAGTTGGCATTCGGTGATTAGGCGGTCATCGGTCCTGCCGCCGGCGTCGTTACAGGATGTCAGGCCCGTCTTCCGGGTTACGAGAAGGGCAACTCCATAGGAGCGCAAACCGGATAACCAACTGTCCGGAAGCCAGCGGAACGGGCTCTCTCACAGCCCGCACCGCCGAGGCTCTCAGAGGCTCAGCACGCTGATGAATGTCCCCCAATTCGCGAACGTGGATCGTGGGGAGTTGGGGATCATCTCGGTGGCCATCACGATGTGGCCGCGGCCGTCCGAAGTGGCCGCCGAGTAGTCACCCCATCGACAGGTGGGTCCGCCGCCTTCGGCTTTGTAGCAGCTGAATCCGTCTTCGGGTGCTGCGCCCGGGCCGTTGATGTGAATGGCTCCCGAGACTCCCGCGGAGCCGAAACGGACGTACGCCGCGCTCGGATAAAGCCTCGGTCCTGAGATGCTGAACACCATCGCGCCTGCCGCCGCCGAATTTAGACCGATCGCGGGATACATGAGACTGGAGCCCTGCCCGGCAGCGATGTAGCCCTGGCGGCTTACAACCGCGGTCAGGGATTGGGCCGTGACCGTCGGCTTGACCTGGAACCACGCGATGCCGCTGCGGTTCGCCTTCCCACCGCCTCCAACACCTGTGTTGAGCGATGAATACAGGTGGCCCTTCACGTATTCGACCTGCTGCATGCGATCGTCATTGGTCGAGAGCTTCGGCAGTGGCGCCTTGTCGGCGGTCCCGAGCGGTCTCGGGCCGGGCCGCTGCGTCGCCGGCACGGGCGGTGCATACGGTTCACTTGGTGCCCGGGCCATGGAAAGGGTGACCCTCGGCTTGGTGGAGTTGAGCGACGCGGTATTTCGCAGCGCCCAGACCAAAACGGATCTGGCCCCCACTCCACCGCTCGTGGCGAAGCCGTTGAAGTCGGGGGTACTCAGGAAGTATTCAGTGTTTTGGGCATATGCCGCGCCTTCAGGCGTGGTGGCGGGTTGCAACGCGTTGGCGGGATGACCGCCGACGAAGATTGCGCCCACCTGGATCGCGACAAATGCGACTGGCTTTGTCGAACCATCGGCCGCGGCCACGATTCGGGCTTTCGACACTGCATACAGTTCGCCGCCGTTGCTGTCGGCCGCGGCAGCGATGGAGTAGCTGTCGGTGCTGATGTAGAAACCGTTGGCGTCGGCGCCGATCCGGGGCTGATCTCCGAAGCAGGGACAGTTCGGCTCGCGGGGCGTGCCGTTGCTGCCGTCGTTGGTCGTATCCAAGGAGAAGATGGCGTAGTTTCCGGCGGGGTCAGAGGTCTGGCTGACCGCAAGGTATTCCGCCGAGCGAAAGCCGAACTGCCCCGTCAACGGATTCAGGTCGATTTCAAGTTCGGTGACGAACCAACGGGCGGTCTGTGGGTCGTAGTAGCACCGCGGATCGGACAGGAACGGCCCGAACGAGGGCGGCGAGAACGAGCGGTCCACCTCGGACGGCAGGTGGAAGAACCGGTTGAGAGCAATCACGGGGGTCACGGCTACGTGCGAACTCGTGAACACCTGTAGGCCGTTGTTCACCGCCTCAACGATCACGCCTGCATGAGCGCAAAGACCCTGATCCGGCGGCTCAACGGTGAATTGGTTGCCGTTGTCGGCCAGGCTCTGAGTGAGATCGGTGATGCCGACGAAGCCAGCGACGCCTCCACTGCTGGTGGTGATGGCGACCGGTGAGGGATTCGGCGTCGGGACCGCAGCACGCGGCGCGGCCTTGGCCGGCTCGTTACCGTCGGGACGAAGCTGGTAGGTCTGATCCGTTGGGGCAGAACGGTGATTCGCAACAGCTCCCAGAGCCCGCACATTCACCACACCATGGGCGTCCAGATGGCGATCTACGCTGACTGTCAGCGGACGAGCCGAGGAGGGCGACGGGGGCGAGGCCGACGCATATCCGCCCGTGGCCAGTGCCACGGTCAAACAGGAGAGCATCGCCACGCTTGACCGAAGCTTGAGAGAACTCACGTCGTGCCTTCTTTCCACTACCAAGGCTCTGTTGAGGGGTGCGGGCGCGCTGAATCCTATTTCGAGCGCTCGAATCGCCGGCAAGTGCGGCACAAATCGTTGCACCCGTCCGTGAGCATGCCTCAGCTCGGATGCGCCGAGCCGGAATTGACGGGCCCGACCAAGACTGAAAGCTAACCGCATCTTCACACCATCCGCAACAGATGAGGCGGAAACGCCTCATCGTGAGCACCCGGTCACTCTCAGCACCGAATCGCCGGCTGATCTCTATTGATAGCCTATGCGTCACCGAAACTCTATTGAAGCCTGCATTGTTATGGAATAACTCGGACCATCATTGGATATCAATCACCATTCGATCGAGGGACTCATGGACACGGTGCGTGCTGCCGTTCACAACAACGCGCAGTGGTGTGATCTGGTCTGTCGCCGGCGGGGTCTTGCGACTGACCATTCGTCGAGCTACTGGTCGACCTCAGAGCAGCCACCGCCTTTCTACCCGTCCGCCGTGACGTTGGAGCCGGCTCTGACCCAGCCGCAGGTTGACGAAATGTTGGCGCGGTCGGGTGCTGGAGCGGTGAAGGACAGCTATGCCGACCTGGATCTCGCATCGCGGGACTACCAAATCCTGTTCTCGGCACAGTGGATTTCGTGCACGCCGCCCCAGGCGGCCCGCACGATTCCTCCGGGTTGGTCGAGTGTGCAGTCGCCGGATGAGCTCGAACGGTGGTCCGTCGCGCACGGTTCCGTCGGAGTGTTCCAGGGGCTGCTGGACGAGCGCTCGGTACGTTTCGTGGCGATGCGCGAGGAGGGACGCATCGTCGCCGGCGGAATTGCACACCACACCGCTGAAGTCGTAGGCATCAGCAATGTTTTCGGTGACCAGGCTTCCGCCGCAACGCGGTGGTCGGCCCTGGTGCGCGTGGCAGGCGCGTGCTTTCCCGGGTTGCCACTCGTCGGCTACCAGCGGGGGGATGAATTGGCCGGGGCGGAGGCAGCGGGGTTCCGACCGCTCGCCCCGTTGCGGGTCTGGGGGCGCCGTCCAGCCTGACCGACCATGGGGATCAAGTTCTCCAGCGGGGACGAAGCTCTTCCGTCTTGTCCCAGCATTGCTGTTGGCTCGCTCAGCTAATCACGGTCGAAGAAGCCGGATCGCACCGGGCATTACCCATGCCGTCAGTGGTGTCCGACCTATGCTGTCCCCGTCGGAGTAAGCATCCAGTGGCGGTTCGAGGTGGATTCCGACCGTGCTGGCGCGCACGTGCTGCACGTCAGGCCGGCGCTCGTGGGTGCCCTTGCGCATGGCGAGGAGCATGGCTATCCGGCTTCGTCTGGTTAACTGCTGGAAGAGCAGGACCTCGAGGAGCCCGTCGTGAACGTCGGCCTCGGGTGCCACAGGAACACCGCCTCCGTAATACTTGCTGTTGGTGATCGTAAGACCACTGCCGCGGTATTCCGTTGCTCTTCCGTCAATGGTGAGCCGAAAATGCAGCGGTTGCATGGTCATTGCTACCCGCGCCGTGCTGTAGGTGTATGTGAATTCGCCGAGGTTCACCCTGAGGTCATTTGCGAGCGCATTGCTGAGGGAGTCGAAACCCACGTAAACGTTGCCGATCGCGATCGCGGGCTCCGTCGGGCGGGTGGTAGTCAACCCGGGAGCCACGGCGATGCAGTCGGTCGGTCTCGGAACGGCGTCGAGAAGGATTCGGATGCAACGGTTCAGGTCAGTGATGCCGACGGTGCGGGCGTAGTCGTTTCCGCGACCGCACGGCATGATCCCCACCGTGCCCCCGAATCGGGAGGCTCCGGCCGCGACGGCCCGGAGGAGGCCGTCACCGCCGATGGCGACCGCAATGTCACCAGCCTCGGCAGCATGGGCGGCGAGTTCGGTGGCGTGCTCGATCGACGTCGTGATATGTCCCTGCGTGAGGGCACCGGCGGCACGCAGAGCAGCAACGGCGTCACCGAGGACGCTCACGGCCTTTCCGCGCCCGGAATGCGGATTGGCTATCAGCACAAACGACCTCGCTGTCACGATTCACCGTGACGGCGCACAAGGACCCCGGGATTCATGATGCCCGCAGGATCCAATTCCGCCTTGACGGCGGCAGTACACGATTGCCCATTGCCCCGATTCGTTGTCCAGCCACGGGCGGTGAACCCCGATTGCGGCATTATGGCCGACCTGCGCGTCTTCCCGGAAACCTTCAAACCCCACGACGAGGTGGCAGCCATCGGGCGTTTGGCGCCCAACCCTCGCCGCCGTCGAGAGCCCGAACGCCGTTTCGGTCTCGTCCGACAGCCTCGCCGACCAGAGATGGCTCTCGGTTCCGTCGGCGGATATGAGGGGGAAAACGCCGACAATTCGGACGGCATCGGCAAAGTGTGCCACGACATGCCACGTCCGACCGAGAAGCGGCCCTGCCGCAGCCGGGATAACTCTGCGGCGGAGACGAAGTTGTTCCGTCCTGTCGCACCACTGACAAATGGGCAACGTTGATCCCCGCAGCGGGCATGACACGATTGCAACTGTGCAAACCGTGTTCGAGGCCGCCGGCGGTGTCGACGGACTGTTGCGCCTGGCCCACGCGTGGCATGCGAGAGTCCTGGCCGACGAGGTGGTCAGCCACGCCTTCAGCCACGGCTTTCATCCTGACCACACTGAGCGCCTCGCCGCATATTGGGTGCAGGCGCTGGGTGGCCCGCCGATGTATTCGCAGTCCTACGGCGACGAGACGTCGGTGGTCAGACTGCACAGCGGCAATGGGCCCCATGAGGACATGGATCGGCGCGCGATCGCCTGTTTCGATCAGGCCCTCGTGGATGTGGGCCTCGCCCGGGACGATCGGCTCCGACTGGTGCTGCATGACTACTTCGCATGGGCGACCACCACCACGATGTCCCGATATCACGCTTCCGCCGCCGACGTCCCCGACGGACTGCCCCTCCCGCAGTGGTCGTGGGACGGACTCGTCGCGGCCGCCGGTCCCGATCACATCTGAGTCGCCAGAGGCGGAACCTCGACGATGCCGGCCTTCTCCGCTTCCGTCCGTGCCGTCGTCGGTGAGCTCAGATCTCCGGCACCTTTGACCTTTTCGGTTCCCGCCCCACCGGCTGCCGGGGTCGGGTGGTGAGCGGCTCTGTTCGCTTCGTCGGCAGCGTGACCGGAGCACCGAGACCGACGGTGAAGCTGTCGCCGTAGTGCAGCAGCGTCAGTTCGTCATTGGCATTGCCGGTGATCCGGTACGTGACCTGTTCGGTGGTGATCTCCACGTGCACGCACGTCTCGTGCCAGCCGACGGCGAAAGCCAAGCGCTGCAGCTGTTTCGGTAGCGCCGGCCGGAAGGACAGTTGACCGCCGAAGTCACGCAGGCCGCCGAAACCGGCGACCAGGGCGAGCCAACTGCCAGCGAGTGAGGCGATGTGCAGGCCGTCGCGGGTGTTGTGCTCCAGGTCGTGCAGATCCATCAACGCCGCCTCACGGAGATAGTCGCTGGCGAGTTCGAGCTGGCCCACCTCCGCGGCGATGATGGCCTGGGTACAGGCCGAGAGCGACGAATCCCGGACGGTGAGCCCTTCGTAGTACGCGAAGGCACGGGCCTTCTCGTCGAGATCGAACTCGTCACCGCGCCAGTGCAGCGCCAGAACGAGGTCGGCTTGCTTGATCACCTGCCGCCGGTAGAGACCAAAGTAGGGAACGTGCAGCAGCAGCGGATAGCGGCCCAGATCAAGTGCCTGCTGGAACGGAAACTCCTGGTGCTGGTTGAAATTCCGGTCCTGCGCCGGAATGTTCCGCTCGTGGTCGTATGGCACCGCCATCGCTGCGGCAGCGCGTTCCCAACTGCTGATCTCCTCGTCGACGACATCGAGTCGGTCGCCGCCCGTTCGATGCCGGCGTACCACCTGGGCCGCGCAGCCCAGGTTCTCCTTGGCCATCAGGTTCGTATAGGTGTTGTCGTCCACATCGGCGCTGTATTCGTCCGGCCCGGTGACGCCGTCGATGTGGAAGCGACCGTCATGACCGTGATAACCCAGTGACATCCACAGCCGAGCGGTCTCGACGAGAAGTGGTAGCGCCACGTCTTTCTCGAACTTCTCGTCGGCCGTCCACCGCACGTGACGCATGGCCGCGACCGCGATGTCGGCATTGATGTGCATCGCGGCGGTGCCGGCGGGCCAATATCCGGAGCATTCCTGGCCGAGAATGGTGCGCCACGCGAATGCAGCACCGTCCAAATGCAGGGTCTGCGCGCGTTCCTTGGCCAGATGCAGCGTGGACAGTCGCCAGCGAAGGGCATCCGCCGCTGCCGCCGGTGCGGTCGCCGTCAACACCGGCAGGACGAAACTCTCGGTGTCCCAGAAGGCGTGTCCGTCGTAACCGGGTCCGGTGAGCCCCTTGGCCGGAATGGGCCTGCGCTCGGCCCTCGCGGCCGCCTGGAACACATGGAACAGCGCGAATCTCACGGCCTGCTGGATGGACGGGTCACCGTCGACCTCGACATCCGCGCCGCTCCAGAACTCGTCGAGCGCCGAGCGCTGCTCACTGACCATCTCCGCCCAGCCGGTGTGCACAGCCGTGGTCAGCGCGGCGTCGACCTGGTCCCGCAGGGCCGGTAGGGAGCGCTGCGCCGACCATCCATAGGAGACGAACTTGGTCAGCGCGATCTTCTGGCCCGGCTCGAGGGCGGCGCCAATCGTCACCCTGGCCCAGTCGTCATCGACGATCAGTTCCGTGCGGTACCCGTCCGGTGCGTCGACGAGGTGGTCCATCGCGGCGGCCATCCGGAGCTTGCTGGCCCTGGTGCTGTGGATCAGCCGGGCCCGCAGATTCCTGCCCCCCCGATCCTCGTGCTGCAGGGGCTTGCCCAGCAGGGCGGCAACCCGCGGGTCGCCGGACAGGACGGGCACGTCCTCGTTCGCGACCAGCTCGGACTGGATGACCACCCGAGTGGCATCGACGGCCTCGATTTCGTAGTGGATGGCGAGGACGGCGCGTTGGGTCAGCGACACCATCCTCGTCGACCGGATGCGGATACAGCGGCCCGACGGCGATGTCCATTCGGCCGTACGCCGGAGAAGTCCGCCGCGCAGGTCCAGAACCCGTTCGTGGGCCACGAGCTCGCCGTACCGCAGGTCGAACGGCTCGTCGTCGACGAGCAGCCGGATCAGCTTGCCGTCGGTGACGTTGACGATCGTCTGCCCGGATTCGGGATAGCCGTAGCCGGCTTCGGCGTAGGGCAGCGGGCGCGATTCGTAGAACGAATTCAGGTAGGTGCCGGGAAGCTCGGAGGGATCACCCTCGTCCAGGGTGCCGCGGACGCCGATGTGCCCGTTCGACAGGGCGAACAGCGATTCCGACTGACCGAGCATCGCCAGGTCGACGGACGTCTCGCGCAGCTGCCACGGTTCCACCGGGTAACGATCGTCGATGATCATCGGTGATCCAGCAGCTCTGAAAGGTCGGCGACGACGACCGATGCGCCATGGGTTTTCAGCTCGGCGCCATGGCCGGCGTCGATCCGGTTGACTCCGACCACAAAACCGAAACCACCGGCGGCGGCCGCCTGCACTCCCGCGACGGCGTCCTCGAAGACGGCGGCGCCGGCCGGATCGGTACCGGCGAGGGCGGCACCGGCCAGGAACGAGTCGGGAGCTGGCTTTCCGTTGATGTGCCTGCTGCGCAAGGTATTCCCGTCGATCTGCCCTTCGATGTACTGCGCAAGGCCGGTGACGCGCAGGACGTCCGTTGTGTTGGCGCTGGACGAGACCACGAAGCGGCGAAGGCCGGCCCGGTGCGCAGCCTGCAGATATTTCAGCGAGCCCGGGTACACCTCGACGCCATCGCTGTGGATCTTCGCGAGCAGCAACTCGTTCTTGCGGTTGCCGACCCCGTTGATCGTCATCGCGTCCGGCGGGTCGTCGGCGTTGCCTTCGGGCAAATCGATCTGACGGGATTGCAGGAAGTCGCGCACCCCGTCGGTACGAGGCTTGCCGTCGACGTGCTCTTCGTAGTCCTCTTGAGTAAAAGGTCTGAAGTCCGTCACCGTTGCGGCGCCTCAACAACTCGTCGAAGGTCTGCTTCCACGCCGCACTGTGGACCGACGCCGTGTCGGTCAGTACACCGTCCAGGTCGAACAGACACACGTTGATGCTCCCGGGCAATCCCAACACGCGCTACCTGGCTTTCCTCGCTGCCCAGCGGGCCTTGCTCGTCGACACCTGCGGATGCATGCTAGTGACCGAAGTGGCGCTGGCGCACGGGCATCGGCGCGTAGCTGGCCCAGCCGCCGCCATTGGCGGGAAGTGAGCCGACACCCCCGTCGGGCAGCGGACCATCGCCAGTGCCGACACCGAGCAGACTGCGCGTCACCTGCTGGGTGCTGTCCAGGAGGTCGTCGAGGCCGCGGGAAACGTGGTGGGCCTCGACGGTCCCGAGCGGTGTGTGCTCGATCAGGGATTCCAGGACCGAGCGCCGGAGCAGCTCCTTGAGAAATGATGCGGTGACACCTTCGGTGCGAGCGACGATGTCGTCGATGTCGGCTTCCGAGAGTTGCAGGGGCACGGCCTGCCCGTAGAGGGTGAGCAGCCGACGCCGGGCGGGTGCGTCGGGCAGAGCGATCTCGACGGCGACGTCGACCCGCCCCGGGCGGGCGGCCAGGGCCGGCTCGAGCAGGTCTGCGCGGTTGGTGGTCAACACGAACAACAGATCGGCGTCGGGCGCGGCCCCGTCCATCGCGTCCAGCAGATCGAACAGCACCGGGCTGCTGCTGGGGCCGAAGCTGCGGTCCTCGGCGACGAGGTCGACGTCCTCCAGCACCATGACCGCGGGTTGCAGATCCCGGGCCAGCTCCGCGGCCGCGCCCACGACGTGCAGCGCACGTCCGGTCAGCAGAAACCTGGTGTAGCCGTCCAAGCTGCCGACCAGGTAACGGGTCGTGTGGGTCTTGCCGGTCCCGGGCGGCCCGAACAACAGGAGTCCCCGCTTCAGATGCTGGCCGGCCGCGAGCAGTTGCTCGCGATGGTCGGCAACACCCAGCGCATGCCGCTCGACGCGGTTCAGCACGACTTCCGGCAGGACGACATCAGCCCGTTGCGTCCGCGGCACCTCGGCAAAGGAAAGCACCACACCGCCCATCGGGGACGCGGTGACCTCGAGCACGTGCCCGCGGTAGACGTTCAGCTTGGCGCGCAACACATCCAGCTCGGTGAGCACAGCCTGAGCCTGGCTCACGGGTAGCCCCGCGACCTCGACGGACAGAACCGGGTTGTGCTCGGACGGTCCGACGATCATCAGCACATACCCGCCGCGATGATCGGTCACCAGCACCACGGCCATCAGCAGGCAGGCCAGGGTCGAGCCCGGCCCGTTCGGCAGGTCCGCGAGCGGAGGCGCCGAGAGACGCAGCGGCGGAATGCCTTCGCCGTTGATCAGTTGCTGCAGGTTGATGGGCGCGTAGTGCGGGGGCATGGTGAGCCCGTGGACGGACGCCGACCGGCCGGCTTCGGCGAGCCACGCATCGAGCGCCGTCTGAAGATTGACGTGTTCGAAAACCGGGAGCTCACGACGAAGGACTGAGTGAGTGCTGGCCTCGCCGCCGAGGAAATCGGCGATCAGGGCGACGACCTGGTTCTGGCCCGACGAGTTGTAGTCCGAATGCACCCATTGGAGAAAAGATCGGAAAGCAGCGGCGAACTCACGCGCCTCCGAATCGGTGGGGCCCGTCACCGGTGCACCGAGGACAACCAATCATTCGAGAACATGGAGCCAGGGTATCGCCGCGCCGCAGCAGGCGCGACTCGATTAGCGCCTGATGCAGTGCAATGCCTGCCGTTCAACTCCTGCAAGGGCGGGCAATGATGAGTGGATGGAGTTACCGAATCCGGTTCGTGTCGCCGCGGTCGACGAGCTGCTGGCGGCAGCGCGATGTGGCCTGGCCAGGCTCAGCCCGGTCGACGTCGCGGCTGCGGTCGCGGCCGGCGCCCTGCTGATCGACACCCGCACCGACCGTCAGCGTGCCGAACAGGGCGATCTGCCGGGCGCTCTGGTGATCGACCGGACGGTGCTGGAATGGCGGCTCGATCCGACCAGCCCGTGGCGCATTCCGGAAGCGAGAGATTTCGATCAGGTGATCATCGTTGTCTGTCGGCAGGGGTTCAGCTCCAGCCTGGCCGCGGCGAGCCTACGGTCGCTGGGCCTGTCCGGCGCCACGGACATGGTGGGCGGGATGCAGGCCTGGTTGGAGGCCGGCCTGCCGACGACGACCGCTCCGGCCGATGTTAGATACTGACCTCCGTTGGGAATAGGGTGCAACATGCTGGACTTCCGACCCGGGAAGGTGGGCCACACGTGGATCTGAAGCGCACGTTTCTGTCCTGGCCGGTGGTCCGGCAGTTCACCGGCCCGGACGGCTCAGGCCGCGGCGCCGCTGTCCAATCCGAACACACCCGCACCATCGAGAACCGCGGACCGTCACCGCGGACCGGGTCGTGAAGAGCATCTGCCCCTACTGTGCCGTCGGCTGCGGCCAGAAGATCTTCGTCAAGGACGAGAAGGTCGTCCAGATCGAAGGCGACCCGGATTCGCCCATCTCGCGCGGCCGGCTGTGTCCCAAGGGTTCCGCCAGTGAGCAGCTGGTGAATTCCCCCGGCCGGCAGAAGAAGGTGCTGTACCGGCGACCTTACGGAACCGAATGGGAGTCGCTTGGATCTGGACACCGCCATGGAGATGGTGGCGGATCGGATGCTGGAGACCCGGGACCGGACCTGGGAGGACAACGACGAGCACGGGAATCCGATCCAGCGAACGCTCGGCATCGCCGGACTGGGCGGCGCCACGCTGGACAACGAAGAGAACTATCTGATCAAGAAGATCTTCACGGCAATGGGCGCGATCCAGATCGAGAATCAGGCCCGTATTTGACACAGCGCCACGGTTCCCAGTTTGGGAGCCTCCTTCGGCCGGGGCGGTGCGACCGGTTTCCAGCAGGACCTGGCGATGGCCGACTGCATCGTCATCCAGGGATCGAACATGGCCGAGTGCCACCCGGTCGGTTTCCAGTGGGTGATGGAGGCCAAGGCCAAGGGCGCCACGGTGATCCACATCGACCCGCGGTTCACCCGCACGTCCGCTGTGGCCGACCAGCACGTGCCGCTGCGCGCCGGTAGCGACATCGTCTTCCTGGGCGGGATCATCAACTACATCCTGTCCACCGACTCGTACTTCCGGGAGTACGTCGTCGCCTACACGAATGCGGCCACGATCCTGCGGAAGGATTTCGTCGACGTCGACGACCTCGACGGCGTGTTCTCCGGCTACGACCCGGAGACCGGCACGTACGACACCGCGTCGTGGCAGTACGAGGGCGTGACGGAGACCTCGGCTTCCAGCGGCGAAGAGAACGAGATCAAGAATTCCGGGATCCGCCGACCCGGACGGTTCGCCGAGCGACGAAGGGTCACAGGCGGAACGGGGAGCCGGCCACGAGTTGGGCGGCCACGGCGCCAGCATGGCGCACAGCCGAGTCCGCCGGGACGAAACCCTGCAGGATCCGCTGACGGTGTTCCAGGTACTCAAGCGTCACTACGCCAGGTACACCCCGGAATTGGTGCAGGAGGCGTGCGGCGTCACGCCGGAGGACTTCCTCCGGGTGTGCGAATCGGTCGTCCGCAACAGTGGCCGTGAAAAGACAACGGCCTGGGTCTATTCGGTCGGCTGGACGCACCACACCGTTGGGGTGCAGTACATCCGGAGTGCGGCGATCATCCAGTTGTTGCTGGGCAACATGGGTCGGCCGGGCGGCGGCATCCTGGCGTTGCGCGGACACGCCAGTATCCAGGGCTCGACGGACATCCCGACCCTGTTCAACCTGTTGCCGGGGTATCTGCCGATGCCGAAAGTCGGCGAGCACGACGACCTGCAGAGTTACCTGAAGACGATTTCCAGCCCGGAGCAGAAGGGGTATTGGGCGGAGGCCGACGCCTATACGGTCAGCCTGCTGAAGTCGTACTGGGGCGACGCGGCCACGGCCGAGAACGACTACTGCTTCAAGTATCTGCCGAGACTGACGGGTGACCACGGCACCTACGCGACGGTCATGGGCATGCTCGAGGACAAGGTCGAGGGCTACCTGCTGCTGGGGCAGAATCCGGCCGTCGGATCGGCACACGGACGCATGCAGCGGCTGGCCATGGCCCACTTGAAGTATTTGGTGGTACGGGATCTGAACATGATCGAGTCCGCGACGTTCTGGAAGGATTCGCCCGAGATCGCCACCGGGGAACTGGTCACGAAGGACATCGGCACCGAGGTCTTCTTCTTCCCGGCGGCCGCGCACGCCGAGAAGGACGGATCGTTCACCCAGACACAGCGCGTGCTGCAGTGGCACCACAAGGCCGTCGAGCCGCCGGGCGACTGCCGAAGCGATCTGCACTTCTTCTTCCATCTCGGCCGGATGATGAGGGAGAAATTGGCGGGCTCCACCCTGCTGCGCGACAGGCCGTTGCTGGATCTGGTGTGGAACTATCCGGTCGACGAAACCGGTGAGCCGTCGGCCGACGCGGTGCTGCAGGAAATCAACGGCGCCCATCTGACCGGTGAACACGCCGGCGAGATGCTGAGGCAGCTACACCGAGATGAAGGCCGACGGATCCACGTCGGGTGGTTGCTGGATCTACACCGGTGTCTACGCCGGCAGCGTCAATCAGGCGGCCAGACGGATACCGGGAGAAGCAGCAGTCGTGGGTTGCACCGGACTGGGGTTGGGCATGGCCGGCGAATCGCCGGATGCTTGTACAACCGCGCATCGGCCGACCCGGACGGCAAGCCGTGGAGTGAGGCGAAGGCGCTGGTGTGGTGGGACGCCGAGAAGAAGACCTGGACCGGACACGATATTCCGGATTTCCCGGTCGACACGGCCCCGGACTACCGGCCGGAGGCGGGCACCGGCGGTCCGAAGGGTTTGGCCGGGGACGACCCGTTCGTCATGCAGGGCGATGGCAAGGGGTGGCTGTATGCGCCCACCGGGCTACTAGACGGTCCGCTGCCCTCGCACTACGAACCGCACGAGTCTCCGGTGAGCAACCCGCTGTACCGGCAGCAGGCGAATCCGACGCGGCAGGTGTTCCGGCGGTCGGACAATCTGTCGAATCCGTCCGGGAATGCCGATGGTGCGCAGTACTTTCCGTACGTGTTCACCACGTATCGCCTGACCGAGCACCACACGGCCGGCGGTATGAGTCGATGGTTGCCCTATCTCAGCGAACTGCAGCCCGAGTTCTTCTGCGAGGTCTCGCCTGGCGCTGGCGCAGGAACGAAATCTGGAACACATGGGATGGGCCACCATCGTCACCGCCCGTACTGCCATCGAGGCCAGAGTGCTGGTGACGGAACGGATGGTTCCATTGCAGGTCGGCGGCCGCACCATCCATCAGATCGGCCTGCCCTACCACTGGGGCGTCGGCAGCGATGCCCTGGTGAGCGGTGACTCGGCCAACGACCTGTTCGGCGTGACGCTGGATCCCAACGTGCACATCCAGGAGACGAAGGTCGCGTCCTGCGACATCCAACCCGGTCGCCGTCCCACCGGCCCGGCGCTGCTGGAGTACGTGAAGGGCTACCAGACCCGTGCCGGCATCACCATTTACACCGGCAACGACCAGCGCACTCCGATCGGCGAACAAGAGGGAAGCCCATGACAACCTCGTTGCCCAACCCGGCGGTACGCGCCGGCTGGGTCGATCCGCCGCCGCGCAAGGGTTTCTTCACCGACACGTCGATCTGCATCGGCTGCAAGGCCTGCGAGGTGGCCTGCAAGGAATGGAACGGGGTTCCCGAGGACGGACTCGACATGCTCGGGTCGTCGTACGACAACACCGGGGCACTCGGCGCGAGCACCTGGCGGCATGTCGCATTCATCGAACAGCCCGCACGGCCGGCGGCGGCACCGGCCGTCGACCTCGGCATGCCGTCGTTCTCGCTGCCCGGCGCCGAGGCCGACCCAGCCGATCGGACCGACTTCCGCTGGTTGATGTCCTCTGACGTCTGCAAGCACTGCACCAACGCCGCGTGTCTGGATGTCTGCCCGACCGGCTCGTTGTTCCGGACCGAATTCGGCACGGTCGTGGTGCAGGAGGACATCTGCAACGGCTGTGGCTACTGCGTGCCGGCCTGCCCGTACGGGGTGATCGAACGGCGGGACGGTGACGAAAATACTGTCAAGAACGTCGGTATCGCCCAGAAGTGCACGTTGTGTTACGACCGGATAGGAGAGGGCCAGACCCCAGCCTGTGCCCAGGCGTGTCCCACCCAGTCGATCCAGTTCGGGGACGTCGACGAACTCCGGCAGCGGGCCGCCGACCGGCTGGCCAGTCTGCACGCGGACGGCGTCCCCGAAGCTCGGCTCTACGGAGCGGATCCCAACGACGGCGTCGGCGGCGCGGGCGCGATGTTCCTGCTGCTGGATGAGCCCGAGGTCTACGGATTCCCGCCGGATCCGGTCGTCACCACCCGCGACCTGAACGACATGTGGCGCCGCGCTGCGCTGGCCGCCGGGACCTTGCTGGTCGGCGCCGTGGGCGCCTTCCTGGGCAGGCGCAGATGAGTACCCTGCCGGAGAATCTGACCAAAGCGACTGCGGGACAGGTTTCCGGCGTAATGGCGGCGTCGAGAACGGTCGCGGCGCTGGTCGGCGGGGCCGGCGCGGCGGCGGTGAGCGAAAGATGGTGCCGGACGCCACCTTCACGTCCTACTACGGGCGTCCGGTGGTCAAGGCCTCGCCGTGGGAAGCCGACATCCCGGCGTACCTTTTCCTCGGCGGTGTCGCCGGCGGGTCGTCGCTGCTCGCAGCCGGTGCCGAACTGACCGGCCGGGATTCGTTGCGTCGGGTCGGCCGACTGGGTGCACTGGTCGGCATCAGCGTGAGTTTTGCCGCCCTGGTACACGATCTCGGTCGGCCGATGCGGTTCGTCAACATGCTGCGCGTCGCCAAGCACACGTCACCGATGTCAGTTGGCACCTGGATCCTGACCGGCATACGGACCGCTGGCCGGCCTGGCCGGGGCCGCGGAGATCGTCAAGTTCTTCCCGAACCTGCCGCCGCTCGTCGGCAAGCTGGCGGCGTTCGCAGGTCGCCCGGCCGGTTGGGGGGCGGCATTACTCGGACCGGCCGTCGCCTCCTACACCGCGGTGCTGCTCGCCGACACGGCTACGCCGAGTTGGCACGAGGCGTATCGCGAGTTGCCGTTCGTCTTCGTCGGTTCGGCCGCCGCCGCCTCCGGAGGTCTTGGGCTGCTTGGTTCCTCACTGGCCGATTCCGGTCCGGCCCGTCGGCTGGCCCTCGGCGGGGCCACGTTGGAATTGGTCGCCGAGCAGTTGATGGAACCGTCGATGGGTCTGACGGCGGAGCCGCTGCACCAGGGCACGGCCGGCATGTTGATGCGGGCCAGCAAGATCCTCACCGTGGCAGGGGCGGTCGCGGCGGCCGCCGGATACCGCAGCCGAGCACTGTCCGCGGCCGGCGGTGCGGCGCTCCTGCTCGGCTCGGTGTGCACTCGATTCGGTGTCTTCCATGCCGGCCAGCAATCGGCGAGAGACCCGAAATACACGGTGGTGCCGCAGCGGGAGAGGCTGAAGGCCGCGGGCCGAGAGGAAGCGGACCGGTAGTTCAGCGAACCTCGATGGTGGTCTCCGAAAGCGGGACGAATTCGCCGATGATCGGAGCGCCTGGTACCTCGCCGGCGATCAGCAGACCGCCGCTGGTTTGCGCATCGGCGAGCAGCAGTAGTTCGTCCTCGCTCACGGATGCGGTCAGGTGCGGTCGAACCCAGGCCAGATTTCGCCGGGTTCCACCGCTGATGAAGCCATCCCGCAACGCCTCTCGTGCGCCGTCGAGGTACGGCACCGCAGAGGCGTTGACCACGGCCGTGACGCCGGAGGCACGCGCCATCTTGTAGAGGTGGCCCAGCAGGCCGAAGCCGGTGACATCGGTGGCGGCCGCGATGCCGGCGGCAACGGCATCACGGGATGCCTTGTCGTTCAACGCGCTCATCGAGGCGATCGCCTGCGGAAAGACCTCGCCGGTGGACTTGTGCCTGTTGTTCAGCACCCCGACGCCGAGCGGTTTGGTCAGACTGATCGGCGTTCCCGCCACTGCGGAGTCGTTGCGCAGCAGTTGGTTCGGGTCGACAACCCCGGTGACCGCCATGCCGTAGAGGGGTTCGGGGCTGTCGATGCTGTGACCGCCGCCGAGATGGCAGCCGGCCTCCCGGGTGATGTCCAGACCTCCCCGCAGCACCTCCCGCAGCAGCTCGAGCGGCAGTACGTCGCGAGGCCAGCCGAGCAGGTTGACCGCGACGACGGGGCGCCCGCCCATCGCGTAGACATCGGAGAGGGCGTTGGCGGCGGCGATCCGGCCCCAGTCGTAGGCGTCGTCGACGACGGGAGTGAAGAAGTCCGCCGTGTGTATCAGCGCGGTGTGTTCGTCGAGCTTGACCACGGCGGCATCGTCACCATCATCGAGCCCCACCAGTAGGTCCGGCGAGCTGAAGCCGGTCAATCCCCGGACGATCTCCTCCAGTTCGCCGGGCGGAATCTTGCACGCGCACCCCCCGCCATGGGCGTACTGCGTCAGGCGGACCGGGCTGCTCGTCGTCGTTGCGGTGGTCGCAGTCATGAACCGACGGTACCCACGCACGCATCGACTAGTCATGCGCCTGACCGCCCGGGATGCTGGTGACTGTTTGGCGGCGAGCCAGCCGGGTTACCGTGTGCGGCGGAGGCGTAAAGGCGTCTGGTGGCCCTCCCGGTCTTCAAAACCGGTGGAGCCGAGTATCTCGGTTCGGCGGGTTCGATTCCCGTCCGCCTCCGCCGGCGTGTAGGCATTCACGGTGAAGGGGCGAGGAAGTGGACGATCCCCGACGTGCGATGCCGCGGACCGACGTCCTGCTCGCCGATCCGCGACTGGTCGCAGCAGTCGGTCGGATCGGCATCGGTTTGGTGAAAGTCGCAGTCGGACAGGCATTGTCCGAGGCCAGAGCGGGTCAGTTGCCCGTGCCAGAGATCGCCGACCGGGCGACGGAGCTGTTACCCGCACGAGCGACGAGTCTGCGTCCGGTGATCAACGCTACCGGTGTGGTGCTGCACACCAACCTGGGCCGGGCGCCGTTGTCCGCGGCCGCAGTCGACGCAGTGGTGGGCGCCGCCGGGTACGTCGACGTCGAGTTCGATCTCAGCGCGGGCGTGCGCGCGCCCCGGGGCCGCGGGGCACTGGCGGCGTTGATGGCGGCGGTTCCGGCCGCGGAGCAGGTGCTGGTGGTCAACAACGGTGCTGCCGCGCTGCTGCTGGCGGTGACGACTCTCGCGGCAGGTCGCGAACTGGTGATCAGTCGCGGGGAGATGGTCGAGATCGGCGACGGATTCCGCCTGCCGGACCTGATGGCCTCCACCGGCGCTCGCATCCGCGAGGTCGGCACCACCAATCGGACTGCCGTGTCCGACTACGCCGGGGCGGTCGGCCCGGACACCGGTTGCATCGTCAAGATCCACCCGAGCAACTTCCAGGTCACCGGCTTTACCTCCTCGGTGACGACGGCCGAACTGGCCACCCTCGGCGTTCCGGTGATCGCCGACGTGGGCAGCGGGCTGCTCGCCCCGGACCAGCTGCTGCCGGCCGAGCCCGATGTGACCACCGCCCTGCGGGCGGGCGCGGATGTGGTGACCTGCAGCGGGGACAAGCTGCTGGGCGGTCCGCAGGCCGGCCTCGTTCTCGGGCGGGCCGACATCGTCGAACGGATGCGCCGGCATCCGATCGCCCGCGCCCTGCGATGCGACAAGCTGACGCTGGCCGCGCTGGAGGCCACGCTGCGAGGCCCGCAAACTCCCACTGATGCTGCGCTGCATGCTGATTCGGACGAGCTACGGCGTCGGACGGAACGGCTGGCGAGCTGCGTGGACGGCGAGGTGGTGGAAAGCGACGGTGCGGTAGGAGGTGGCGGGGCGCCCGGCTTGGCGTTGCGGGGCTGGGCCGTTTCGTTGCCGTCAGCCCTGGCGCCGTTGCTTCGAGTCCGGCGAAACACCCGTGGTGGGCAGGATTTCGGGTGGCGCACTCTTGCTGGATCTTCGGTGCGTACCTGAAGTACTCGACCAGCAAGTGGTTCTCGCGATCCGCCGCGCTCGGGGACGGATCTGACCGTGCACGTCATCGCCACCGCCGGTCATGTCGACCACGGCAAGTCGACGCTCGTTCGAGCACTGACCGGCATGGAGCCGGACCGCTGGGCGGAGGAACGCACTCGCGGCATGACCATCGATCTCGGTTTCGCCTCGACGACCCTGCCGCAGGGTCCCACGGTCGCCTTCGTCGACGTACCGGGTCACGAACGGTTCATCGGCAACATGCTGGCCGGTGTCGGACCTGCTCCCGCCGTCATGATGGTGGTGGCGGCCGACGAGGGCTGGCGCACCCAGAGCGCGGAACATCTCGCCGCCATCGATGCCCTGGGCGTGCAGCACGGGCTGCTGGTCGTCACCAGGTCCGATCTGGCCGATCCGGGTCCGGCGACTGCTCGAGCGCTGCAGGAGATCAGCGCCAGCAGCCTGGGGAACGTCGACGCGGTGCAGGTGTCGGGCCGAACCGGCGCCGGGCTCGATCTGCTCCGGGAGGCGCTCGCTCGGTTGGTCTCTCGGCTACCGCCGCCGCGTCTGGATGGGCGGGTGCGTCTGTGGGTTGATCGCTCCTTCACCATCCGAGGCAGCGGCACCGTGGTCACCGGAACCTTGGGCGCGGGCACGATTCGTCTTCGGCGACACGCTGATGCTGGGTGACAAGACCGTGCGCATCGGGGTATGCAGACACTCGGCCAGTCGGTGGAGCGGGTCACCGCTGTGAGTCGGGTGGCGTTGAACCTGAAAGGCCTGCCGGCAGAACAGGTCCATCGCGGAGCCGCCTTGGTCACCCCGGGCGCCTGGGCTCCGACCAGGCAGGTTGACGCGCGCTGCACAGCGGAGTCGGCGGAGCTTCCCGGTCTCGCGTTGCTACACCTCGGCTCTGGCGCCTTTCCGGTCCGAGTCCGTTCGCTGGAGCGACATGTCGTTCGTCTGACGTTCGACACCGACATGCTGCTGGAGCCCGGTGACCGCGGGATCCTGCGTAATCCCGGCATCGGCCGCCTGGAGGGTGGTGTGGAGGTGCTGGACGTCGGCCCACCTGAATTTCGCCGCCGCGGAGCGGCCGCGCGGCGGGGCGAAGAGCTGGCCGATACCGACGGTCTACCCGATGTGGGGCAGCAGGTCGCGCGGCGGGGCGCGATACGCATTCACGATCTCGAGCGTCTCGGTGTCCCGGTGGACGAACACGCACCTGTGCGGCGAGAGGGCGAATGGCTTGTCTCGCATCAGCAGTGGCAGGACTGGACAGCCGGCCTGAGGAAGGCGGTGCAGCGCAACGATGACGCTCATCCGCTGCAGCCGGGGCTGACCCTGGGCGCCGCCCGCCGCACCCTCGAGGTCCCCGACGACTCACTCCTGCTGCGCGTCGCGGCCGCCGCAGGCCTGGAGACGTCCAACGGACGGATCCAGCAGCCGGGGTCCCAACCGACCCTGGGCGCGGCCGAGGCCGGAATTGCGGCGTTGGAGAAAAGGTTGTCGGACAACGCCTTTGCCGCACCGGAGCGTCCGGATCTGCTGCAGTTGAAACTCGGTAGGGCCGAGCTGGCGGCGGCCGAACGAGTCGGTCGCATTCTCCGGCTGCCCGATGACGTGATCCTGCTGCCCAGCTGCTCCTGCCGTCGCACTGGAGCGGCTGCGGAAGCTTCCGCAGCCGTTCACCACCAGTGCGGCCCGGGCAGCTCTTGGCACCAGCCGCCGGGTGGCGATTCCGCTGCTCGAGCACTTGGACCGGTTGGGCTGGACCATCTCTGCCCAGCCGGGGTCCAGGATCATTGCCCCTGGCGCTCCGGCGTGACGCGCCCCCGATTTTGACGCTATTCGCCGGGCCGAACGATCACCTTGATCGCTTCGGGGTTGCCGGCCTCTTGGAGCGCTGCTTCGGCCTGGTCGAGGCCGAAGTGGGCGGTGACCATCGCGTCCAGTTGGATGGCCCCGGAGGCCGCCAGTCCGATGGCGGTCGGGTAGGTGTTCGCGTACCGGAAGGTTCCGGTGATCGTCAGTTCCCGCCCCTGGATCAGACCGACGGGTAGCGAGATGTCGTCGGCGCCCATGCCGACGAGTACGACCCGTCCGGCGGGGCGGACGGCACGGATCCCGGCTCGTACTGCCGATCTCCGCACCGGAGCAGTCGATGAACGCGTCGACCTCGATCCCGGAGTCAGCGGCGTCCTCGTTGCGGGCGTTCAGGACGCGGGTGGCCCCAAGGGTGACGGCGACATCAAGCCGGGCCGGCCGCGATGTCGCTGACGATGATCTCGCTGGCGCCGGCGGCTCTGGCGACCTGCACGTTCATCAGCCCGATGGGACCGGCGCCGGAGATCAGCACGCGGCTGCCGATCGCCTATTTCGGCTTTGCCGCAGGCCCAGACCCCGACCGAAAGCGGTTCGATGAGGCCTGCGCCGTCGTCGCTGATGGAGTCGGGGATGGGGTGGGCGAAGTCGGCGGCGATGGCCACGTATTCGGCGAAGGTTCCGTCGACGGGTGGGGTGGCGAAGAACTGGACGTTGGCGCACAGGTTGTACCGGCCGTATTTGCACTCGCGGCAGTGGCGGCATGGCACGCCCGGTTCGAGGGCCACCCGTTGTCCGATCCGGTCGGCCGGCACGTCGGCGCCGACCGCGACGATGACGCCGCCGGCTTCGTGTCCCAGGACGAGTGGTGCGCGGACGACGTGCTCGGCGATGCGGCCGTGCCGGTAGTAGTGCACGTCGGAACCGCAGATGCCGACCGAGCCGATCCGGACCAGGACCTGATCGTCGGCCGGCCGCGGCACCGGCCGCTCTTCCGACCGCATCACTCCGGCTGATTCGAGCACGTTGACTCGCATCGTTGCGGGCTGGGATTCGGTCACGAACGATGAAGCAGCTGTGGTCATCGGGTTTCTCCAGTCGGGTTCGGTGGATCTTGGGTGTGGGATGCTGCGCGGGGTTCAGGCACGGATGACCCGGGGTCCGAGTTCGGCGTAGCGGCCGGCCTGATGACTGGTCAGGCCGCGGTCGGTCACCAGTGCGGAGAAGTCGGCGACCTCCGCGAATCGGGAGAAGCTGTCCACACCGAATTTGGTGTGCACGCCGACGAAGATGTTGCGCCGTGAACGGGTCAGCACCTTGGCCTTGACGTCGGAGACGGCGGGCAGCGGCGTCGTCAGCCCACGGTCCCGGGAGATTCCATTGGCGCCCAGGATCGCGATGTCGATCAGCAACGTTGACAGCATGTCGGTCACCCAGTGTCCGACGGTGCCCAGGGTTCGGCGTCGCACGTCACCACCGAGGATGATCACCGACATCAGGGGATTGGACGCGAGCGTCGACGCGACCGGAATCGATGGAGTGACAACGGTCAGGGCGCGGTCGGAGGCGGCCAGGTTCTGCGCGATCAGATGCGGGGTGAACCCGTCGTCGAGGTACACGGTCGACGAGGCACCGATCAGTTCGACCGCCGCAGCAGCGATCCGGCGCTTCTCCGGCACCAGGTGGCTCGACCGGTAGTCCAACGATGTCTCGAAGCCGGCATTGTCCACCGGGTAGGCGGAGCCGTGGGCGCGCCGGACCAGGCCTTGTTGTTCGAGGCCGGTCAGGTCCCGTCGGACCGTTTCGGTTGCGACGCCCAGGTGCACCGCGAGGTCACCGACGTCGACGCGGCCCTGCTCCCGCGTATAGGCGACGATCACCCGCCAGCGATCATGGCGATTCGCACCCATGCCGTCCTACTCCCTCAGGCCCCAGCGGGGCCGCTTCCACCTCGATCGCGTCGTGCGACTTCTTCAAGGATCCGGGCGTTGCCTCACCTCGTCCAGTGGGATGGCCGCCCGAATCCGCCCGTTTTTTGCCCGGAATTCAGTGAGCTGGTCTTGCTGTCCGGACATGCCCGGCGCCCTTGAGCTGCATTGATCGAGCGCCGAGCCGGAAGTGACGATTCCTCCAGCGTGTCGCTCGTGCCCGGGCGGGCATCCGGTGGATTGCGTTGGTCTTGGTTTCGAAGCTTTCAGAACTCACAAGCAGGGCGGTCTGTCAGACGTCGGCCGGGTAGGTACGCGTGATGGCGTCGACGTAGTCGACGTACTGACCGGCCAAGGCCGGATCGGTGATACGGAGTTGGTTCTCCGCGTTCCGCTGGGCGTTGGCGGAGAAGTTATAGCTGCCGGTCACCACTGTGTCGTCGCAGATCAGCACCTTGTCGTGCATGAAGTCGTGGGTGGACGTCGGTGTGTACGGAGTCGAGTGTTTCCGGCCCAGCAGTACTGACACCGTTTCCCAATCCTTGACGGCGGTTGCGTCGGTCGGGATGGTCTTCCAGGTCCTGACGATCGGGTCCATCTGTCCGGCGTCGTAGATGCCGGACACCGACATCCCGCTCCGTACGGCGTCGGCGAGTGCGGCAAGCATTGGGTGGGAGGTGAGCACCATGGCGGCGATCACGATGCGTTCCCTCGCACCCTGGATCAGTGCGACGAGGGCGGCATCGATCGCCTTTCCATCGCCCGGCGCGAAGTCCCACGTCACACCGAACTCGCCGATGGAGGCGCTGCCGTGATCGCCCAGTCCGGTGCCCTTGATCCGGCCGGCACTCCACATGTCGTCGAAATCCCGCGCGTACGCGTCGGCTAGCTCGGGTGATTCGGCGAGCAGAATGTTGTTCTCCTGCAACGTCCACGCGTCATCGGTGAAGTTCACCGACCCGGTCCAGACGGCCGCGTCGGGGGCGCCTGCGTCGCGCACCACATATTTGGAATGCATCAGCTGCGGCGCCGCGGTGATCCCCTTGGTCTGCACCGCCGTATCGCCGAAGTGTTCGCTGACCCATTGCGCGGTGCCTTCCGGCGCCGGGTCCGCCTCGAGAGCGGCGAAATGCGCGGCCGTGGCGTCCGCAGGCTTGCCCACGTCGTATCCAATCCGCACCGCGACCCCCCGTCCGGCTGCTTCGACGAGCGCCGTGACCAAAGGAGATCCGAGCTCGTCGGACAGCCGGAAGTCGTAGATCGCAAGGTCCAGGGAAGCCGTGGCCGCCGCCACGAACTCGGTCAGCAGCCGAGCCGTTTCGGTGGGTTGGCCGGGAGCTCCTCCGTGCCGGGTGTCGCGCAGAAAGGTCGCCGATATGGGAGCAGTCATGAATTCAAGCTACTGTCGTCGAACGCCATCAGGGAGTGCACCCCAGGCGAAATTCGAGGTACAAATACTCCGATGTGGATGATACATCGTGTGATCGTGGGACTACTGTGAGTGCTTGTCGCCGCTGAAGCGTCCGCTGACAGCGTCTCCGGCCTCCATATTTGCGAGGACTCATGAGATCGATGCGCGTCACTCGAAGTCCCCTGGTGCGTATGCCGGCGGTTTTCACGCTGCTGACCGTCATGGCACTCGTGGTAGCGGGAACTGTTCTCGTCACTGGCGGCACAGCGGAGGGCCGCCCAACTCTGTCTGTGCCGATCAGCCCCGCCGCCGCGGCTGCTGCCCCGGCCAAGTCGGTCGGAAGTAGTGATGACGGGTATGTGACGGCCAGCCAACCGACGGGTCGTTCGGGGACTGCCACCACTTTGGTGGAAGGAACGTCGGGCACCACTCGCGTGGTGTATCTGAAATTCTCGGTGGGTTCGATCCCGGCGAACACGCCGGTCGCGGTGGAGTTGTTCAGCGAGCGGGCCAGCAGCATCCCGGCGCGGTTGAGTGTGGTGGCAAACACGAGTTGGGCGCAGGATTCGTTGACGTGGAACAATCGCCCGGCGGTGGGTGCACAGGTCGTTTCGATGGCCGGGGTGACGCTGAACAACTGGGTGACCTTTGATGTGACGACCGTGGTCAAGGGTCCGGGCACCTATTCCTTCGCTGTCGACTCGCCAGCCGGCGGCGCTTCGAACAATGTATTCACGGCAATGGAGAACAAGAACGGCAAGGGACCCCGTCTGGTGGTCGGGCAGACCGCGCCGCCGACGAGTACCTCTTTCATCGCCAGCGATGACGCGTTCGCCGTGGCGAGTTCTCCGACGACGCGTACGGGCACGAGCACCACGTTGATCGAGGGCACTTCAGGAACCAAGCGAGTCACATACCTGAAGTTCACGGTCAGTTCGCTGCCGAAGAACATTCCGGTCCAGCTGCAGCTGTTCAGCGAGCGAGCAAACAAGATTCCGGCGCAGGTACATGTGGTGACCAACATCAGCTGGTCGCAGGCCACCCTGGATTGGAACAACCGGCCGGCCGTTGGTGCGCAGGTGGTCGCTTCGGTTTCGGGCGTGCCTGCCAATGGTTGGGTGACCTATGACGTGACGACCCTGATCACCCGACCTGGTACGTATTCCTTCGCTGTTGATTCGCCGTCAGGTGGCAGTTCAAACAACACATTCTCATCGAAGGAGAGCAGCAATCGAAACGCCCCCCGCCTGGTGGTCGCAACCACCACCCCACCGCCGGTGGCGAAGGTGAAACCGTTCTTCGTCATCTACTACCTGTGGTGGAGCACCTACCACTGGAACAACAAGCTGGGCACAAAGTACCCGTACTCAGCCAAACCGAGCCCGCTGCCGGCCACCGTCGATTCCAGTGGCTGCAACGCCAAGTCGAAGTACACGGGGAACCAGCTCACCGACGTGAGCGACCAACTGGCCTACCAGCAGGACGGTAAGGACGTGATCCTGAAGGACGTGAGACTGGCCGCATCCATGGGGGTGACGGGGTTTGCCGTCAACTGGCGCGGGGACGGCACCACGAAGCAAACGCCGACGAGCGATTCGTACAACAAGCGATTGCAGGCGACGTTCGACGCGGTGAAAAAGGTGAATGCGGAGGGCATTCCGTTCAAGCTGATGCTCAACTACAAAGGATCGGCGCAGATCGTCCCGGTGTCGGATCTCCGCAACGACATCGGCTATTTCATGAAGCAATACGGCAAGGAACCGGTATTCGACCACACGTACTCCAAAAAGCCCGAGGTGATCTACGCGGGGACCTGGAAGTACGCCGACTCGACACTGTCCCAGATGGCCGACATCATCCGGCCGAGCATGTACTTCATCGGCGATGAGAAGCCGACGACCTGGACGACAAACCGGGGCCGCTACCTCGACGGCGACGCCTACTACTGGTCCAGCCAAGACCCCTACAAGAATCCGCAGTCCTTCCAGCAGCTCCAGGATCTGTCCGCCCGCATTCATTCACAGAAGAACGCGGACGGCTCCACCAAGACGTACTTGGCGCCCATGATCCCGGGTTACAACGCGCAGCTGTTGACCGGCTCGGCCACGTGTGTGCCGCGCGATCAGGGCCAGACGATGACGGAGCTCTACCACGGCAATCTGACGTCCAATCCAGACGGTTGGGACGTGATCTCCTGGAACGAGATTACCGAAGGTAGCTACATCGTCCCGCTGACCCGGTACGGAACCCTCTACACCAGCAAGCTGAAGTCGGTCATCGCCAACGGCGGCTGATCGCGACATCACGACTGCAGTCCGAGTTGTGCATGTCACTCCAGAGTTGACCCACAGCGTCATTCAGTGACGGGCCACACTGGAGTCATGAAGTTCATCGAGGTGCAAGGTCTTGGTCAGGTCAGCCGCGTCGGGCTGGGTACGTGGCAGTTCGGCTCGCGGGAGTGGGGCTACGGCGAGGGCTACGCGTCGAGCGCTGCCGCCGACATCGTGCATCGTGCCCGCGAGTTGGGGGTGAACCTGTTCGACACGGCCGAGGTGTACGGCAGGGGCAAGAGCGAGCGCATCCTGGGTAAGGCCTTGGGCAACGATCGCGACGACGTGATCGTCGCCAGCAAGATCCTCCCGATCGCCCCGATCCCGCCCGTCGTCCGCCGTCGGCAGCAGGGCAGTGCCGACCGTTTGCGGCTCGACCGCATTCCGCTGTACCAGATCCATCAGGCCAACCCGGTGGTGCCCGATTCGGTCATCATGCCCGGCATGCGGGACCTGCTGGAGGCGGGTCGGATCGGCGCAGTCGGCGTCTCGAACTACACGTTGGAGCGCTGGCGCAAAGCCGATGCTGCCCTGGGCCAACCTGTGGTCAGCAATCAGGTGCAGTTCTCCCTGGCCCATACAGAGCCGCTGGATGAGCTGGTTCCCTTCGCCGAGAAGGAGAACCGGATGATCATGGCCTACAGCCCACTGGCGCAGGGCCTGCTCGGCGGCAAGTACTCCGTCGACCACCGGCCCGGCGGCGTCCGGGCGATGAATCCCCTCTTCGGCACCGAGAACTTGAAGCGGGCAGCACCGCTGCTGGAGCTCCTGCGGCAGGTGGCGACCGCGCACGACGCCAAGCCGGCCCAAGTCGCGCTGGCCTGGCTGCTCAGCCTGCCCCGGGTCGTCGTCATCCCGGGCGCGTCCAGCGTCGAGCAACTCGAATTCAACGTCGCCGCAGCCGATCTCGATCTCGACGCCGAGTCGGTCAGGGAGCTCACCGCTGCCGCGAGGGCCTTCCAACCGGTGTCGCTCGCGCACACTCTGTTGGACAAGGCGCGCGAAAGGTTGCACGTGTGAGAGTGATCAGGCAAGCAGCTCCCTGATGTCCTGCGCCGAAATGGCCTTGCTGCCAACGGCGTCCTCGCTCATGACACCGGCGAACAGCTTGGCCTTGGTGAGCTTGAGGGCCATCACCTTCTCCTCGATGGTGTCCTTCGAGACCAGTCGGTAGACCATGACGTTCTTGTTCTGTCCGATCCGGTGCGTCCGGTCCACGGCCTGCGCCTCGGTCGCGGGATTCCACCACGGATCAAGCAGGATGCAGTAGTCCGCTTCGGTCAGGTTCAGCCCGACGCCACCGGCCTTGAGACTGATCAGGAAGACCGAGTTCGACCCGTTCTTGAACTCCTCCAGCACCTTCGGTCGGTTTCGGGTACTGCCGTCGAGATAGCTGTAGGAGATGCCGTCGGCGTCGAGGCGGTCGCGGACCCGGTGCAGGAAGCCGGTGAACTGACTGAAGATGAGAGTCCGATGGCCCCCAGAGATCACGTCCTCCAGGAGTTCGAGCAGGACGCTCATCTTCGTCGACTCCACGTCCGCGAGTGTCGGGTCGACCAAGGCCGGATCGATGCTGGCCTGCCGTAGAAGTGTCAGCGACCGGAAGATGGCGAATCGGTTGCCGTCCATATCATCCAGCAGACCCATGATCTTCTGGCGCTCACGCTGCAAGTATCGCTGGTAGACCCGCCGATGAGCCGGGGCGAGTTCGACTTCGAGGACCTGCTCCTGTTTTGCCGGCAGATCGGCCGCCACCTGTTCCTTCGTACGGCGCAACATCAGCGGCCGAATCCGCCGACGCAGCCGATCCAGCCGGTCGTTGTCACCGTCCTTCTCGATGGGTACGCGGTAGTAGTCGGTGAATCGGCCCGGATGCGGGAACAATCCGGGCGCCACGATCGAGAACAGCGCCCACAGTTCCATCAGGTTGTTCTCCATGGGCGTGCCGGTGATGGCCAGCTTGAACGGCACGGCCATCCGCTTGACGCAGCCGAATGCTTTGGATTGGTGGTTCTTCACCGCCTGCGCCTCGTCGAGAATGAGCCCGGCGAATCCGATCTCCTCGTAGTCCGCGATCTCCAGGCGCAGCAAGGTGTACGACGTGATGACGAGATCTGCCCCCGCGCAGGCCTGCGCCAAGGTAGTGGTCCGCCTCGCCGCGGTCGCCGAGATCACCCTTACCCGCAGACCCGGCACGAACCGGGCGGCCTCGCTCTGCCAGTTGCCCAGCACGCTGGTCGGTGCGACAACCAGGTAGGGGCCTGCGGTGGGCTCCTCGGCTCGCGCACTGGCGATCATCGACAGCGCCTGGATTGTCTTGCCCAGGCCCATGTCGTCGGCCAAGATGCCACCTAGGCCGTTGCGCCGCAGGAGGTTCAGCCAGGAATACCCATCCAGCTGGTAGTTGCGCAGGGTCGCGTTCAGCCCGTCAGGGAGCCCATCGGGGGCGTCATCGATGGTGCGCCATGCCCGGATCTGCTCAATCCAACCGCGGGACTGTGCGTCCGGAATACCGATGGCCTCAAGCTCTTCCCACAGGCCTACCTGGAAACGGCTGATGCGCAGCCGCCCGGGCTTGTCGCCGAGAGTTCTGGCCTCTTCGATCAGCGCGCGAAGCTGCGCCAGCTCCGGCAGTACCAGCGAGAAGTACGTGCCGTCCGACAGGATCATCGTGTCCTGACCCGTGGCCAACCCGTAGAAGAGCTGGTCGAAGGGCACCGGCCGGCCGTCCACGGTCACCGTGACCGCCAGGTCGAACCAATCGGTGGTACCGGGCGCTGCCTGACTGGACAACCCGACAACGGGTAACTCCAGCGCCTCCCGGTACTCGAGTGCGGTGCCGACCATCCTGACGTCGACCTCGGTCAGGTCGCGGAGGGCAGGCAGCACTCTGGTGACCAAATCGATCGTCTGCCCGCCGGATGTCATCGCCACCGGACGAAGGCGCGACCCGAACGAACTCTGCTCTACCAGCGGGTCGAGGCCGGTGGCCGCCTCTATGACCAGCTTGAGAACCCTTGACTCTTCAGACGTGTCGCGTCCTCGTCGATCACCCGGCGTCGCCGTCAATGGGATTCGTCGGGTGGAGTCGCCCTGCCGGTACTCCCAGTCCCACGTGAGCCGCATGCGGTGGTCGGGAAGCGGCTCGACCTCGACCACCAGCATCGGCGGCTGTCGCTCGGGCATCCGGATGGAGTCACCGCGGGTAACAAGCCGGTGTCGCTGTCGCAGGGCCGGAAGGTAGCTCTGCAAGAACCGTTCCTCATCGGCGGCAGGAATCTGAATCGGACCGGCCTGGAAGATCGCGGCCAGATCGGGATCGGGCCGATGGGTCAGACGGGCGACCGTCATGCCGACCTGCGCCCGGTCAGCGCGTGGCGGCCAGATGGCGACCCCGTGCACCGGGTTACCGAGCAGCAAGGTGTTCGTGACGGCGCACGGTTCACCGTCGAGCCGCAACATCGGCGCCACGGTGAGGTCGCCGGAGGGACCTCGGTCGATCTCGAGGTCGAAGGTCGCTCCGGAGCTGGCGACTCGGACCTGGGCTTGGGCACCGTCCGCGGTCATCAAGGGACAGTTCGGCCTCCGCTGCCTCGTCGAGCAGGTCCCAGATGACGGGGTTGCGGATCGAGGCCAACGCAATCCAGGGATTGTTCGCACCGTGTTGCCACGGGTAAACGCTCGGGTCGGCGGCCACCATGGCGCGGAGGAGGCGGACATGGTCCACCCGGAAGCCCCAGGCCGCGAGGCCGCTCAGATCCGCCCATGAGATGCCGGTGCGGATCCACCTGCCACGCTTGCCGAGCCGGACGGGACGTACGCCGAGCCGGCCGGGCTGGCCGTTCGTCCGGTAGCGGCCGACCGTTGTCGGTCCGGTCGGCTCGATCAACTCGAAGGCCAGCCCCAGTGGCTCGGCCGTGTCCTGTTGCTCGGCATCGATGTCGACCAGCCGAGTCATCGACTGCTCCCACGCCGCCGGCCCGGCGTCGACAATCGGCGCACTCGGTCGGATGCCGTCTTGCGCGAACGAGGTCAGCAGCAAGGCCACCGCGTGTTTGCAGTCCTCGTAGACGGGGCAACTGCAGTCTCCTTCGAACAGCTCGAGCCTGCCATCGCCACCGAGCACGTAGCTGACCAAGGTGCTGTACTTGGCCCGACCCGAACCGTCGACCTGGCCGACGATCTCACCATCCAGAGTGTGAGCGATCCCGTGTGCCATGCCGCTCCGGAAGTATTCGAACCCTCGCTTGAACGTGTCTTGGCCGACGAATTCGCCGAAGTTCCACGGATCGGACACACGCGCCCCCTGCTCTACTTCGGAGCAACCAGCGACGGTCGGCGGCTGCAAAAAGAACGCTAGCCGGTGCCACCGACAGGCCGCTTGATCTGCCGGTGGTGTCCTGACGCCCACCGAACGTGGAGGCGCGACCTGCCGGGATAGACGGATCGCTGAACCGGTGTTCGTGGTCCCATCAGATGGGATTGTTCAGCAACCGCATGCCGGAAAGTCGAGCGGCGCCGCGATCGAACGTCACAGTGTGTTCGCAACCTGCGCTTTTTCCTAGATCTACGATCAGCGCATCGGTGAAGTCGCCATTTGGCAGGCGTTCTAATGCTCGACGAACCGAATCGCTTTCCTGGACGGCAATCTCGACGGAATCCAGCAGTGTCCTGATCACCTGGGCAGTCTGGTCCGCAGGCACCTGGTATGCCCGACGCAGTACCCAGTACAGCTCGACGACGACGACCAGGCTGACGAAGCCAGGTCGATCTTCGCCGAGACCTTCGATGACGTCGGTCGCCGCGCGGGACTGAAGAGGGTCGTCCTGGACGACGTACCTGACCAGGACGTTGGTGTCGAGGCCGATCACGGAGCCTCGATACCAATGCCCCCGGCCTCGATGGCCCGATCCATCTCGGCCAGGCTCACCGGTAGCGGCGGAGCAGGGATCAGACCTTTGAGAGACCGGACGGATTGATTGACCGGGATGAGCTCGTAGGTTCCGGCATCGGTGAGGACGAAGTGCACCCGCGAGCCGGTCTCTAGTCCAAGACGCCGCCGAACATCGATCGGTATTGTGATTTGCCCTTTGCTTGTCACTGTCGCCTCTGCCATGTCACCACCTTACTCCCCGCTCATATTCCTTACTTCTGAGCAGGTCACTGCAGGCCTCGGCGGATCAGCACGTTTGCCCGTTGCCAGGGTCGCTTGATCGGCCGTTCGCCGAAACCTAGTACCGGCTGGTTGTATTGATGACTTGGGTGTTCGACGCACTGGCTGCGACGCATCCCCACACGATGCACGCCACCCAACTGAAGAAGAACAGGAACCAGGCGGCGCCAAATGTCAGGAACCCAAGGATGAATAGCAGCTTCGATTCCGAGCATGATGATCCCGCCACTGATACTGGCGTAGAACAAGCCCAACGGGCCGAAAAGGAAGGTCAGGAGAAGGCGAGGCCCACGGATTTGCCACCATGGACGTTGACGACGGTTGTCGACGAGTAGCCGGGTCCGTTGACTCTCGGCGGGGAGGTGTAGCCAGTCCAGGCTGAACCATCCCACCAACGGAGCAGCCCTGATCCCTGCGGATCCGGGAGCCAAGCCGCGCCCGAACCGCCACCGCCAGCCGCGGGCTGGATAGGTTGCGATGCTGTTGGCGACGGTGGGTACTCGGCGAGCGACGTTGCTGGCCACGGCGTCTGGACCTCGAATCCGGACCCAGTCGAGCCTGGAGAGCAGCTCAACAAGTTTTGGGCCGACCATTCGATCTTTGCATCGGTCCTGTCGACCCTCCTGCTAGTCAGTCTGGGCTATTTGGCCTTCGAAGCCGGTGAAACAGCCGAACAGGCTGAGCTGAACAGATCGGTGACCTCGGCCGGACTGTCAGGGCTCGTCGACCATTTGGTGGACGGAGCTACGCCTTCGCGATGACGTCCCAGTAGTGCAGGCGTCGTCGCTCATGGGCGGAATGGCGGACGGAGCTGGTCGATCAATGTATTCGCCGGATCATCGCCGGCATGCGGGACTGGGCCTCCCTCATCGCTGTTTCGGACGACGGCAGAACCGTGTTGAAGAAGCTTGGTCAAGTTCGGATTGATCTGCTCCAGCTGGAGAACGACATCCGGACAGGCCGTCATGCGGAGGCCGCTACTCGGCTGGCGGCACTGCGGACGCACCTGCAGTTGTTTGGACTTGCGCTCGAGCTGATCTCGTCGCCGAGATTTGTACGACCCGGCATCCTGGCGCGCTCGACGGGCGGGTCCCCGTCTTACAAAGCCATCGGCTCGCCGTTCCAAGCGATGCTCGACCTACATTCGCCGAATATCCGCACCGTAGTGACCATGCTGGACGCACAGAGGTCCTTGTCTCTCGCAGTAAGAACAACTTGATGATCTCGCCGAGGCGGAGTTGAGGACCGACCAGACCTACCGGAGAGGAAGACGGGGCACTGCGGACGACGATCCTCTGGCCGCCTGCTGCCGGTCGGCAACCAAGGTGGATTTCGCTGGGCCGGAAGTCCAGCCAAGCACGCTGGCCGCGACGCCAAGTGCTGCGCCATCACAGGCGAAGAGCGTGATCGTCCTGCACGAAGATCCCCAACAAGCCGAGCGAACTGACATGAGGGTGTCGATACAACCTCACGTTCGGGAGACGCTTGGTCATGCGGGTGATCGTGAGCAAGCATGACCGAAATGTACGATAAGCCGCTTTCGCGGTAGCGTTTTTCGTCGCCGAGCTGTCGCAGACGACGCGACAGACCACCCTCAATCGGCATCTCGGACGGCGAGTCGACGAACCGGCATTCCTACGTCGCGCGGGCAACGCGCCGGGAGTGCCGGAGGTCGAGGATGCCCAGTAGCAGGGCGGCGGCGATGAAGACCAGGGTGACACCGACGACCACGGTAACGGCAGTCGAATAGCTGTTGCCGCCAACCGTTCCAGACCCGACCACGGCGAAGAATGTCGCACCGAGGACCGCCTGGCCGATGGCGGATCCGAGGCGCTGCGCGGTCTGGAGGACGCCCGCCGCGACGCTGCCCATGACCGGGTCGACGGCCGACAGGGACAGCACCTGGTTCGGCGTGATGATGCCGCCGCTGCCCAGACCCAGGATGAACAACGGCAGGGCCAGGCGCAGGCCGATGTCGTCCGGTCCGCTGCGGACGACCACGGCGATGGCGATGGCGCCGAGCGCGAAGATGACGAGCGAGATCACCACCAGGAGGCGGCCCACTCTGGGAACCAGCCGTCCGGCGAGCGGCGCCCCGATCACCGACCCGAGGGCGAGCGAGGTCACCGCGAGCCCCGATTGCAGCGCCGAAAAGCCGCGGCCGTCCTGGAAGTACAACGCCAGCACCAACGGCAGTCCGGTGTAGCCGCAGAAGTACAGCAGCGCAAGACCGACACCCACCCCGTAGGACGGTCGCTGAAACAGGCGAATGTCGACGAGCGGGTCGGCTTCGGCTTGGGTGAGCCGGCGTTCCCGGCGCCAGAATGCGACTCCGAGCGGCACGGCCGGGACGAGCAGCAGGAAGATGCGGGGATCGCGCAGACTGTCGTACTCCACCGTCGGGACCAGTACGCAGGCCGTCGTCAAGCCCAGCAGCAGGGCGCCGACCAGGTCCAGCCGATGGCGGCGACTGCCCGCCGGGGGATCGGGAAGCCACATCCGGCCCAGCACGATCGCCGCGATGCCGATGGGCACATTGACGAAAAACACCAGGCGCCAGCCGAATTGCGGTCCGCCGATGCCGATGAGCGCACCGCCGACGACCGGTCCGACGGCTGTCGCCACGCCGACCACCGTGCCGATCAGTCCGAAAGCCCTGGCGCGTTCCCGACCCCGGAACATCTGCTGCACCAGGCCGGAGACCTGCGGATTGATCAGCCCGCCGAAGATGCCCTGCACCAGGCGTGCCACCACCAGCCAGGTCGCGTTCGGCGAGAGACCGACGATCAGGCTGGTCACGGTGAAGCCGGCCACGCCGATGACGAACATCTGGCGGCGCCCGCGGTCGTCCCCCAACCGTCCGGCCAGGACCGGCACCAGCCCGAATGCAAGCACATAGCCGCTGACCACCCACTGCAGCTGCGACGGCCCAGCGCCGGTGGCCCGCCCGATCGATGGAAGCGCCACATTGGTGACGCTGACGTCGAGCAGCGTCGCGAAGAGCGCGACCAGGCAAACCGCGAGCGCGCGCCAGCGGCGCTCCGGGACCGCTTGGGCGACCGTGGTAGCTCCGCTGTTCACATATGCAGTGTGCAAGGGCCCGAGTCGCGGTGCTGCCACGGGGCGTGGTGGCTTCGGCCTTCCTCAGAAGCGTTCAGGACTGACCGAAGGGCTGCAGACTTGACGATGACGAGCTACCTCAGGCGGTCCACTTGCCACAGCGACTGGTCTGAAAGCCCTTGTCTGTCGATTTGATGGTCACGACGGTTGGGCCGCTCACGTTGTCGTTCGCCAGTATGTCGTCGGTCGTTCCCCCGAACCCGGATAGCCGTGCGTAGTAGCAGCCGTCACCACCTTTGGTCGAATAAGTACCGGGCCGAATGTCAGTGCCTACGATGAACGTTCCGTCACCATCCATCGTCGTCCGGTTCGGTGTGACCGGCGTCAGTTTTGTCGACCATTCGCCGCAGCGTTGTGACTTGAATGCCGTGTCAGATTTTGCGACCGTTACAACCGCCGGGCCGTTGGCGTTCTCATTGGCAATGATGTCATCCGTGGTGGAGGTAGTTCCGGAAAGCCGTTCCCAGTAGCAACCCTTGGTACCGGTGCCGTTTCGATACGTACCCGGCTCTATGGTCTTCCCCACTAGGTACGTGCCGTCGCTGATGACCTGACCCGAAGTCTGCGGTTTCGATCCTGACCCGGCGGCCGGACTCTTGGCACCCGACGTCCATTCTCCGCAATTGCTGGTCTTGAAGCCCTTATCAGTCGGCTTGATCGTGACTACTGTTGGACCGCTGACGTTATCGTTGGCCAGAATTTCATCCGCGGTGCCGCCGAACCCGGACAGCCGTGCGTAGTAGCAACCGTCACCGCCCTTCGTGGCATAGGTTCCGGGGTTGATGTCCGTCTTGACGATGAATGTGCCGTCTCCGGGCATGGCCGTGCGGGTCGTCGTCACCGGGGCGAGGTCAGCTGGACCAGCGTCCGCAACGCTCGGAGTTGAAGGCCTTGTCCGTCTTCGCGATCGTGACTACGGCGGGCCCGGTGGCATTGTCATTTGCGATGACGTCGTCCAGCGTCGATGTCGTACCCGACAGCCGTGCCCAATAGCAACTGCTGGTTCCCTCCCCGTTGCGATAGGTGCCTGGCTTGACGGTGCTGCCGACGAGGAAAGTTCCGTCTTCAAACCCCGTCAGATCGGCACCCTTGTCAGGAGCCGGCACCTTGGCGCTGGTTTGCTGCGACTTAGTGGTTTCCGGCGCCTTACTCGACCTTTGCGTGGTGACCGCCGACGAGCTGGTCTCCGGCTCATCGCTCGTCGAACTTGCAACGGAAGGGGCAGCAGCTGCCGCCGTCGCCGTGGACGGGGCTCCATCGCCGGTTGACGCGGTATCCGTAGTGCCGGAGCCATTCGTAGCGATGACCGATACGACGATAATAGCGACCACGGCAAGAACCGAGGTCAGCACCTTGTGTCTGCCGAACCATCCATATCTCGGCTTCTTCGCCGGCGCAGGAGCCACGTTGTCAGATGATGTGTCTAGCGGTTCAGTGGTGCTGTCCTCCGGTCCAACGGAATCAGCCATCAATTCCCCCCAAGCTCGTAAGCATACAATCTAAATGCAGTTACCCACACTATGCTTCCTCTTCGCGTTTAGGAATCCGCCGAAGCGGCCGTTAGTTGCACCCTTGCTTCTCTACCGGCCACGATCAGTAGTCGGCTGGGAGACAGGAGTACCCCGGCGCGTGGATATCCATTGGGTCAGGCCGTGACCGCAGTGTGTGGCGATCCGGCAAATCACCCAAGCCACTGATCCTCGGAAGCCAGACAGGAGAGTCGACCACGACATCGTGCCCGTGCAGGTCCGTCGTCAGGCGGTGTACCTCGCGCGGTGCGATCGCTTCTGGATCGCGCCTCTGGAATCACGACCGAGTGACTGTGTCCGCCAGTCGGTCACTGCCACAATGTCGGGAGCCGGCACGGCCGCAGCCGGCTCAACTTCCAGAACGGAGCCAGCCCATGTCGGTGACCAGTCACGATGTCGCCCGGCTGGCCGGTGTTTCGCAACCGACGGTGTCGCGGGCGCTCCGGCAGGACAGCCAGGTCTCCGAGGCGACCAGGCGGCGGGTGCGGGCGGCCGCGGAACAGCTGGGTTATGTGCCGAGCGAGCGCGGTCGGAGTCTGTCGACGAGATCCACCCGGCAGATCGCCATGGTCGCCGACCTTGACAATCCGTTGTACCCGCAGCTGGTCGGACCGCTGCACGACGCTTTCGCCGACCACGGCTTCCGGATGGTGCTGCTGGCTGAACGGGGAGAGGAAATCGTCGGCGACGAAAGACTTCTCGACGGCAGCGTGGACGGTGCGGTGTTGACCACCTCGCAACTGAGATCGTCATTGCCGCTGCAACTGCACGAGCGCGGAGTGCCCTTCGTCCAGCTCAACCGGGTGTCCGAGATGGTAGATGCGGACAGCGTCACCGCAGACAACGCCGCCGGCGGTCGGGCTGTCGCGGATCTGCTGGTGGCTACCGGACATCGCGAGATTGCAGCGATTCTCGGCCCGCTGGAAACCAGCAGCGCAGCTGGTCGGGAAAAGGGATTCCGGATCCGGGCTTCGAAAAGCCGGTATCGCGCTGCCGGCCGCACGAGTGGTGCGGGGCTGGTTTTCGTATCAGGTCGGGCGGGACGGCATGCGCACACTGCTGGAAGGAGCCAGCCGGCCCAGCGCCGTCTTCTGCAGCAACGACATCGTGGCCGTTGGAGCGCTGAACGCTCTCACCGAGCTGGGTCTGACCTCGCCGACAGACGTCACTGTGGTGGGTTTCGATGACCTGGACATTGCGTCCTGGCCGATATTCGACCTGACCAGCGTGCGAGTCGATTTCGAGGCCATGGCCCGCCGCGCCGCAGCACTTCTGCTGGCGAGATTGGCACGCCCAGACGCGACCGTGGTCCACGATCTTTTCCCGGTTCGGCTGATCGCCCGGTCGACGCACCGGCACTGATAGATCCGAAGAAAATTCCGCGCAGGGTCTGGCGCGGTGCGCTGCATACGTATACCGTCGAGAACCATGACCCCGACGAATACCGCCACCTCCGTCGCCGGAAGCCCCGTGAGCACCGCCGATCTGGCTCGCCGTACCTTGCGTCGGACGGACTATGTCAGCTGCAACACCGCGTTCATCGACTGCCGGATGCCGGGTAGTGAGACAAAGGAGAACTACTCGATCATCGGGTCGGGTGTCACGCAGAATCCCGACCAGGTGATCAACCTTGAAGAGCCGCACGGATTCAACGTCGGCGCCGCGGCCATGCCGAACGGGGTGAACAACAACCTGCACATGCACTTCACCGCAGAGGTTTTCCTCAACTTCCGGGGTGACTGGCGACTGCGGTGGGGTGCCCAAGGGGAAAACGAACTCGATTTCACCGAAGGTGCGATCGTCACCGTCCCGACGTGGATCTTCCGTGGCTTCACCAACATCGGCAGGGACGACGGCTGGCTGTTCACGGCGCTGGGTTGGGACAACACCGGCGGCATCATCTGGGGTCCGTCCATCGTCCGGGGCGCCAGGGAACACGGCTTGTACCTCTCGGCGGACAACAAGCTGATCGACACCCAGGCCGGCGGAGTCATCGACGCCGACACCGATCTGATTGCGCCGATGTCCGACGACGAGGTCGCCAAGCTGCGCAGCTGGACGCCCGATCAGATGCGCTCGCGAATCGTGGAACTGGACGACCTGGTGTGGTCCCAGCACCCGTTCCTGTGCAGCGAGCTGCCGGGAGGTCGCGCCCAGTTCGCCCAGGTCGTCGGGTACGGCATGTCGGAGGATCGGGATCAGGTCCCGCCGGTGCACTATCCGCACAACTTCAATCTCGGATGGCTCAGGGCCGACGTCGGGGAAGGAATGCTCACGCACCGCCACGACGCCACCCAGGCACTGATCGTCTACAAGGGCACCTGGAAAGTGACGCTGAACGACGCCGGCGAAGAGGTTTCGGTCGAGATAGGGCCCGACGACACGCTTTCCATCCCGGCTGGCGCCTGGCGCAAGTTCGAAGTGGTCGGTTCGGAACCAGGGCAGCTCGTCGTCATCAACGGCGGCGACGGCCGCGTGCACCTCAAATGGGCCGACGACGTCAAACACATGGCACGGGAGAAGGACTGGGCACAGGACGCTGCCGGATACGTCGCCCCCTGGGCGGTCGTGCGGACGTCGGTACTGGACGACTAGTCGATCCGCGCAGCGACACCGACAAGACAAAACAAACGACGAGAGACAACAGAGGCGTTGTGATCACTCAGCTCAAAAAGGCCGTACCCGCCCAGACCGTGACCGCAGGCCGAGAGGCGGTGGCCGACACTGTCCGAGGGGTCATTGCCGACATCCGCCAACGCGGCGACGTTGCGGTCCGGGAGTACTCCGCGAAATTCGACAACTGGTCACCGGAGAATTTCCGGCTGGACGAGGATCAGATCAAAGCCTTGATCGGGTCGCTGCCCACCCAGGTCATCGACGACATCGTCACGGTGCAGGAGAACGTCCGCCGGTTCGCGACCCTGCAGCGGGAATCGCTGAAGGATTTCGAAGTCGAGACGATGCCCGGAGTACACCTGGGGCAGAAGAACATCCCGATCAGTGCGGCGGGCGCCTACATTCCCGGCGGTCGGTATCCGCTGACCGCGTCGGCACACATGACCATCGTGACCGCGAAGGTCGCCGGGGTGGAGCGGGTGGCAGCATGCACACCGCCTATCCGCGGGGTCATACCGGCGGCGACTGTTGCGGCCATGTCGCTGGCCGGCGCGGACGAGATCTATGTGCTGGGCGGCGTTCAGGCCGTGGTGTCGCTCGCGCTCGGTACCGAGACCATCGGGCGCGTCGATCTCATCGCCGGGCCGGGCAACGCCTACGTGGCGGAGGCCAAGAAGCAGCTGTTCGGCGAGGTCGGCATCGACCTGTTCGCGGGGCCTACCGAGGTGTTGATCGTCGCCGACGACGCGGCGGATCCTTTCGTGGTGGCCGTCGACCTGCTCAGCCAGGCCGAGCACGGGCCGGATTCGCCGGCCGTGTTGATCACCACCAGTGAATCCGTGGCCCGCCAGGCGCTCGCCCACATCGAGACGTTGCTCGTGGATATGCCGACCCGCGATTTCGCCGGTCCGGCCTGGCGCGACCACGGGCAGATCCTGGTCGTCGACAGCCTCGACGAGGCGTATTCCTTAGCCGACGAATTCGCGTTCGAACACGTGCAGATCCTGACCCGTGAGCCCCGTGCGGCGCTCGATGCGATGCGGAACTACGGCGCGCTGTTCCTGGGCGAAGGCACCTGCGTCTCGTACGGCGACAAGGTGATCGGGACCAACCACGTATTGCCGACCAGAGGCGCATCGCGGTACACCGGTGGGCTGTGGGTGGGCAAGTACCTGAAGACGGTGACCTACCAGGAGGTAACCAACCTCGATTCCAGCGCTTCGCTCGGTCAGCTGTGCGGGCGTGCCGCCCGGGTCGAGTCGTTCGAGGGGCACGCGCGCTCGGGTGATGTCCGCGCGGCCAAGTTCGGCACCGGGACACTGCCGTGGACCGACCATGAGGTCCGAGCCGTGCCGGCGAATGCCTCATAGGCCTCGCTCCCGGCTCACCAGCCGTACGGCGCTGGTCACCGGAGCCGGAAACGGCCTGGGCCGGGCCATTTCGCTGCAGCTGGCGCAGGCCGGCGTCCGGGTGATCGCGACCGGCCGGACTGCTGGATCACTGGAGGAGACGGCCGCCCTGGTCTCCGATATGGGCGGCGAAGTCAGAGTCGCCGAGGTTGACGTGGCCGACGAGGAATCGGTCGGACGGTTGGGGACATCGCTGGCTGATGAGGAGATCTCCATCCTGATCAACAACGCCGGCGTGCCAGGCCCGGTGGCCTCGCTGATAGACATTGAATTGAAGGACTGGAACGCGGTGTTCGATGTGAACGTCAGCGGCATGTTTCTGATGTGCCGGGCCTTCCTCCCGCCGATGATCGCTCGCGGTACGGGCGACGTCATCAACGTGGCTTCGGTGAGCGGAAAACGGCCACTGGCCAGGCGAACTCCCTACTGCGCCTCCAAGATGGCCGTACTCGGACTCACCACCACGCTGGCCGCCGAAGTAGGGCCGCTCGGCATCACCGTCAACAGCCTGTCGCCAGGGCCGGTGAACGGACCACGGATGGAACGCAATTTCACCCTCGAGGCGGTGCGCACCGGTCGGACCGTGGACGAGGCCAGAACTGAATTCGCGAACCGGGCACTCCTGGGCAGATTGCTGGAAGAGGAGGAGGTGGGACTGGCGGTGGTGTCGATGTTGCAGATGCCGGGGCTGCACGCCGCCGACATCGATCTGTCGGCCGGTATGGTCGCCCGGTGACACCCGAGACCCAGCCCGATACCAGCCTGGCGCAGCGCCTCCGCAACCGTGAGCCGCTGCTTGGAACGTTGCTGCGGATGCCCAATGACGCGCTGGTCGAGTTGACCGGGCTCGTCGGCATGGATTTCGTCGTCATCGACACCGAACACGGTCCCGCCGACCAGATTCCGCTGAGCCAGCACCTGATGGCCGCGGCCGCGGCCGGTATTCCCGCGCTCGTCCGGGTCGGCAACAGTTCGGAGATCCTGCGGGTCCTCGACCTCGGCGCGGCGGGGATCATCGCTCCGCACATTTCCACCGTCGAACAGGCCGAAGCCGTCGTTCGGGCGGCCAGCTACCCGCCGAAGGGCGACCGCGGGTTCGCTACCTACTCCCGAAGCGGGCGGCACGGCCTCATCGGCACGGCCGAGCACCTGCACAACGCAGACACTCGACACCGCCATCATCCTGATGATCGAAGACGGGCCGGGTGTCGAGGCGGCCGAGCAGATCGCCGGTGTCGACGGTGTCGACGGCCTGTTCGTCGGGCCGGCCGATCTATCGGTCGCCCTTGGCTTTCCGGGTGAGCAGGGCAGTGAACAGGTGCGGTCCGCGATCAGAGCGACCCACGACGCTGCCCGCCGGGCAGGTGTGGCGGTGGTCACCATCACCGGAGAGCCGTCGGTGGCCCGCGAGCAGTTCGCGGCCGGCAGCAACATGGTCATCTACAACGTCCTCGCCGCCCTCGGCGGGTTGTTCACCACCCTGGCCGGGGCAAAGCCCGACCGTTCACCCGCTCGTCACGCACCTGCGCGGCGCGGTCGATCCGGTCGTGCTGCTGGCCGGAATGCTGTCCGGCGGTGAGCTCTGGGGGGACGTGGTCAGCGGGTTGGATCCTCACGTTCCGGCCAGAAGTATTCGGATCGACCTGGACGACACCGTGACCGGCATGGCGGAATCGGTGTTGGCTCAGGCACCCGACCGGTTCGGCCTTGTCGGACATTCGCTCGGCGGAATCGTTGCCCTTGAGATCGTCAGGATTGCACCGCAACGAGTGTCACGGCTGGCATTGGTCAACTGCAGTGGTCGTGAACCGTCCGAGCGAGCAGCTGTCGGCCTGGTCGGGGCTGGCCGATGAGGTTCACGCCGGCCGGTTCGAAGCGGTGGTGGAGCAGCAGGCGATCGTCAATCTGGGACCGGCTGCAGCCGACGCTGAGCGGGTTCAGAGCTGGAGCCGGGGCGCTCGTTCGGTTGGGCCGGAAGGATTTCTGCGGCAGTTGGCGGCGCAGGCCACGCGGCCCGACAGCCTGCCGGGGCTTGCGGCGATCGACATTCCGACGCTCGTGGTCAGTGGCGAGTTGGACGCTGTCTGCCCGCCGGCGCTGCAGGCCGAGCTGGCCGCCGGTATCCCCGGAGCCAGACATCGCACGTTGCGCGGCGCCGGACACATGAGCCCGATCGACAGCGCACCGGAGCTGGCCCGGATGCTCAGCGAGTTCTTCACGTCGTGAGCAATCAGGACTGCCGCGGCTCCGAAACGGGTCTCGCCCGCGGGCCGGTCGCGCCGCGGCCCATCAGCGAGCGCTGTGCGAGCAGCGCGAACTCTCTGGTGGCGGGCGAGAGCACGGCGTTCTCGCGTTGGATGAGGGCGATGGTGTCGTACAGCGGTGCCGCGAACGAGACGGTGAGTAATCCCGGCGGGCAGGCGGAGCTGTCGACCACGGCCTTGCAGACGATGGTGTCGCCGACGCCACGCATCACCAGATCCAGCGCCGACTCGACGTGCTCTACCTCGATCCACGGCTCCAGCTTGAGCCCGGCCAGATGCGCGCGCTCCAGCAGCTGACGCCGAGTGGGGTCCTTCCAACCGTAATGCGCGTCGTAGAGCACCAGCCGCGCCGCACTGAGCTGCGGTGTGGTTACCGGGGCGCGCACATGTTCGGGATTGCAACTGGCGTAGAACACCTCGTCGCGCAGCAGCGGCGTGACGGTCAAACCATCGTCATCGATGGGTAGAACCACCAGACCGGCCTCCAATTCGCCGGCGGTCACCGCCGCGGCGGTCTCCACCGAATTCAGTCCCACCATGCGCACCCGGACAAGGGGATGACGTTCGAGGAACTGTTCCACCAGATCGGACAGCAGATAGAAGTCGGCGTTGCGGAGTAGGCCAAAAGTGGCCACGCCGCCGCCGAGAGAGTGCATAGCCCGCACCGCAGCCGCGCCGCCGTCGACGGCGGCCACCGCCTGCTCGGCGTAGGGAAGCAGTTCGTTGCCGGCCGGGGTGACCATCAGTCGTCGGCCGCCACGACCGAAAAGCGGCAGCCCCAGCTCGTCCTCCATGCGCCTGATCAGCTCCGATACCGAGGCTTGGGCGACCGTCAGCTCCGCGGCGGCGGCCGTGAAGGATCCGGTCCGGACCGCGGCGAGGAAGGCCCGAAGTTGGTTCAGCGTCATAGGAGCATCCTATGCAAGCCAAAGGAGTAGTCGGGCTTGTCCTCTGGCGTGGCGAGTTCTAGCTTCATACGTATGCAGCTGAGCGCGCCCGTCCTGGCCGAACTCGCCGGCAAGTACCGGTTCCTGAAGTCCCCCATCGAGTCCGGTCCTCCGGAACAGCGTGACCCGAAAGTTGTCGCCACCGTCTCCGAGATGCTCACCAGGATCGAGACCGGCGGCATCGATGCGGTTCTCGCCTATGCAGCCAAGCTGGATCATCCCACCGCAGGCGTCGTCGAGCTGTCCGCGGCGGGCATGAAGTCCGCCGGCGAGCGCATCACACCGGCGCTTCGCCGGGCGCTGGAGACCGGTGCGGACCGCACGAGGCGCTTCGCGATCGAGACTCGTTCGCACCTGGTCGATTTCGAAACGGAATTGGTACCGGGACTTATCACGGGGCAGAAATATGTGCCTATCCAACGCGTGGGTGCCTACTTGCCCGCCGGCCGCTTTCCCATCCTGGCCAGCGCATTCATGACGGTCAATGTGGCGAAGGTAGCCGGCGTTGATACCGTTCTGGCCTGTACCCCGCCCCAGGCTGACGGTCACGCCGACCCGGCCGTGCTCTATTCTGCCGTCATCTCCGGTGCCGACCGGATCTACTTGCTCGGCGGCGTACAGGCGTTGGCCGCCATGGCTTTCGGCCTCCTCGGTGAGGCTCCGGTCGACATGCTGGTCGGCGCAGGCAACGCCTTCGTGGCCGAGGCGAAGCGGCAGTTGTTCGGCACGGTCAACATCGATCTGTTGGCGGGTCCGTCCGAGGTGGCGGTGATCGCCGACGACAGCGCCGACCCGGCTATGGTTGCCGCCGACCTGCTCGGTCAGGCCGAGCACGGGCCGACCTCCCCGGCCGCGCTGGTCACCACCTCCGAGCGGTTCGGTCTGGCCGTGATCGCCGAAGCGGATCGGCAGCTGGAGACGTTGGCCACCAAGGATATTGCCGGGCCGGCCTGGCGAAATTACGGATCGGTGACCTACGCAGGGGACATCGACACCGCGATAGCGCTGATGGACGACTTCGCGCCCGAACACCTCGAACTCCAGACGCGGGACGACGACAAATACCTGGATCGGCTGCGGAACTACGGCTCGGTCTTCGTCGGCCGGTGGAGCACGGTCGCGTACTCGGACAAGGGGATGGCGGGGACCAATCACACCCTGCCCACGGCCGGCGGAGCCAGGCACAGTGCGGGGCTGTCGGTTTCGCGCTTCCTGAAACCACTGACCTATCAGCGGGTCGAGCGCTCAGCCACCCCGGAGCTGGCCGGTCCAGTGGACATCATCTCCTCCTATGAGGGCATGGCTGCGCACCGGGCTACTGCGACCATGCGCCTGGCCGGCTACGCGGCGAGCGATGCCGAATCGACGGGCACTGGCGAACGGCAGTGAACACCTTTCGGCGCGCACAGCTTCACCCGAGGTGGACGACATGCACGATGGATGCGGGCAGGTCCCGGCAGCGAACAGCCGAAAGGATGGGATGAGATGAAGTCGCAGCACACGGCGAGCTTGTTGACGCCGCCCGCGAAGTCGAGCGGACAGCGCGCATGACTCCGCTTCTCGAGGCAAGAGGCATCATCAAGAACTACGGTCACGTCGAAGTACTGCGTGGCGTTGATTTCTCGGTGGACGCCGGTGAGGTGGTGGCGCTGATCGGCGACAACGGCGCCGGGAAATCGACGCTGGTGAAGACCCTGTCGGGCGTGGTGCAGCCGGACGGTGGCCAGATTTTCTTCCGCGGCGAGCCCGTCGTTTTCAATTCTCCGATCCACTGCCGGGACATGGGCATCGAGACGGTGTTCCAGGACCTGGCCCTTGCGCCCGAGCTGGGACCGGCCGAAAACGCATACATCGGGCGCGAACTGTTCAAGCCCGGCTGGCGGGGAAAGTTCGGCATCATCGACAAGGCAGAAATGCGCAGGCGGGCGCAGGAAGCTTTCATCTCCCTCGGGACGGACGTGAAGGACATGGACGCCCCGGTGGCCGCACTCTCCGGTGGCCAGCGCCAGTCGGTGGCCATCTGCCGTTCGGTGATGTGGGCGAAAGGCCTGGTGTTCATGGACGAACCGACCGCGGCGCTCGGTGTGCGGCAGACCCGCAAGGTGCTGGAAGTGATCCGGCGGGTGGCCGATCAGGGCGTGGCTGTGGTGCTGATCTCGCACAACATGCCGGAGGTGCTGCAGGTGTCGGACCGTGTACAGGTATTGCGCCTGGGCTTACGTGTCGCGGAATACAAGAGTGCGGAGGTGGACGTGGAGATCCTGGTCGGCGCCATGACCGGTGCGCTGGATGCGGCAAGCCGATGACATCAGCATTCGACAAGACGGCGTTGGAGCCGGATACCGAGAAGAACGACGAAGAGAACACTCTCACCTCGACGCCCAACGACCTGTCCAGAATCCAGGTCTCGGCACCGACCGAGATCACTGCGGCCGATGCAGCGAAGATAGCGACCGAGCGGAAACTGCGGGCCCGCCGGCGGTTGCTGTCCAGTTCGCCGTTGCTGATGTTCGGCGTGCTGATCGTCCTCTTCGCCTTCTTCACGATCGCACACCCGACGACTTTCCCCAGTCTTCCCAACATCAAGAACATGCTGCTGGACACCGCGATCCTGATGGTCATGGCCGTCGGCGTCACGTACGTGATGATCGCTGCGGGGTTCGACCTCTCGATCGGCTCGGTGCTCGTCTTCGGCCAGGTCGTCGCAGCCAAGGTGATGAATGGCGTCGGCGGTCAAGGAGGCTGGACCATCCTCCTCGGTGTGGTCGTGTCCGTGCTCGCCGGGATGTTCTGGGGCCTGTTCAACGGCTTGATCATCACCAAACTCCGGGTGCCGCCGTTGATCACGACGCTCGGATCCTTGGGCGCGGCCCTCGGGTTCGCATATCTGCTGACGAACGGTGCCGATGTCCGCGACGTCCCGGACGCCGTCTACACCATTGCCACTGGCAAGTTTCTCGGATTGGCCTGGATCATCTGGACGGCGATCGTCGTCGTCATCATCGGAGGTTTGGTCCTCCACCTCACCAGGTTCGGTCGGCATACGTTCGTGATCGGGTCCAACGCCGAGGCGGCGCGCCGGTCCGGCATCAACGTGGACCGTCACCTGATCAAGCTCTACGCCCTTTCGGGCAGCCTCGCCGGTTTCGCCGGCATGATGTCGCTGGTCCGTTACACCACCACCACTGTCGGCGGCCACGGCACCGACTCTCTCGTGGTGATCACCGGTGTCGCACTCGGTGGCATCTCGCTGTTCGGCGGCATCGGACTCATGATCGGTTCGGTGATCGGGATGTTCATTCCCACCGTGCTGAACAACGGCCTTGTCTCCACCGACGTGTCGGCGTTCTGGCAACAGATCGCCATCGGATTGATCCTCATCGCCGCTGTCTACCTTGATCAGCTCAAACGACGCAGACGCAACCAGCCATAGGAGGCGTTGTTCCGCCGAACGCTCACTTCCCCCTTGCCGAGCAAGACCTAAGAGAGGAAACACCCAGCCCATGTCCAGAACTTTGTTCACCAAGCGACGTGCCGTCGTCGCCGGCGCCGCCTTTGCGGCCGCGCTGACCGTGGCAGCCTGTAGTTCATCGTCGACGCCCGCCGCCTCCAGCGCCGCTGCCTCCAGCGCTCCGGCGGCGGCGCTCGCCTCCAGCTGCTCCGGCGGCCCTCGGCCCCCGCTGCCTCGGCGGCCATGCCGTCGTCCAGTGCCATGGCCCCGGGTAGCGCGATGGCCTCGGGTAGCGCGATGGCTTCCGGTAGCGCCATGTCGTCTGCCGCAGGCAGTGGGGCGGCGAGTGCCGGTTCCGGCCTGGCCACCCTGGCGGCGAATGCCGGGAACGGCAAGAAGATCGTGTACGTACCCGGATTGACCGGCGTGCCGTTCTACTCGTCCGTGTCCTGCGGCGCCGCCGAGGAAGCAAAGCGGCTCGGAGCCACGTTCACCACGCAGGGAGACCCGACGTTCGCCGTCGACAAGCAGACGGCGATCATCAACTCCCTCACGGCCTCCAAGCCGGACGCCATCATGATCTCGATCACCGATCCCAAGGCCATGATCGTTCCGTTGCAGCAGGCCAAGGACGCCGGCATCAAGATCATCGGCATCGACGGCGACCTGACCGATACCTCCGTGATGGCGACGAACATCCAGTCGGACAACATCAAGGGTGGTGCGTTGGCGGCCGATCAGCTCGGCAAATCCATGGGCGGCAGCGGGTCCGTGCTCACCATCGACAATGCGACGGGTTCGCTGATCGCCGGTGCGCGGGTCAAGGGCTTCAACGACGAGATGAAGTCCAAGTACCCGAACATCAAGGTGCTCGACGTGCAGTACTCGGCCAACTCCTCCGACAAGGCCGCATCCATCGCGTCGGCGGCGATCACCAACAATCCGGACATCAAGGGCATCTACACGGTCGAGACGAACAACACCCAGGGCGCCATCACGGGTATCCGGGAAGCCGGGAAGACGGGCACCGTCAAGTTGGTCGGCTACGACACCTCCGACCCGATCATCAAGGCACTCAAGGCCAAGGAGGTCGACGGACTCGTCGTTCAGTACCCGCTCGGTGAGGGTGTTCTCGGAGTCGACTCCGCCATCACGCTGCTGAACGGTGGCTCCGTCCCGCGCCAGCAGAACACTCCCTTCCTGATGGTCACTCCCGCGAATGTCGACAGCCCGGAAGCGCAGAAGTACATCTACAAGGTCAACTGCTGACCCGGTTTTCCATTGATTGACCGGCGGTGTCCCACGGACGATGCTGACTCTGGTCGGCGGCCCGTGGGACACCGTCGTCGTTTGTGCCCGATCACGACCGCTACACCAGCCGGATGAGGAAGCTCGTGCCAGACAACCAGACCAGCCCCGCCCCCGACCAGACCGTTACGACCCGCTGCGGCGACGAACGGTTCGGCGAACCAGGCCGCCGTCGAACCCCGCGGAACGGTGCCGATGTCGGCATTGGCGGCACCTGGCGCACCGCACGCACGGTATATGCCGCCGGATTTCTCCATCTCCATGAGAAGCGGTTACGGGACCGTCTATCCCAATTACGTGGCCGGTCAGCGGCGGCAGCCGATGCGAGGTTTCGAGGACACCTACGTCGACATCGTCGACTACATCATTCGGGACACGTCGCGCATCTGGGATCAGCAGGACGTGGGTTACATCTACGACACCTACGCTCCCGGGCTGTCGCGTCTACGACGACAACGGCATGAAGTACGGCGTCGAGCGGGTCGTGTTCGAAACGATGCAGGCGATCAATGCCTTTCCCGATACCAGGCACTACGCGGACGATGTGATCTGGGCGGGTGACGAGGACCAGGGGTTCGCGACCTCGCACCGCGCCGTCAATGTCGGGCATCACACCGGGCCGTGGCGATGGGGCCCACCCACCGGAAAGAAGGTCAACCTGTGGGTCATCGCCAACTGCGTCACCCGCGACAACGCCATCTTCGAGGAATGGGTGCTCTACAACGCCGGTGCCCGGTTGGCTCAACTGGGCATCAACCTGGTGGACGCGGCGCGCACCCTTGGCAACGAGAAGACAGCCGTTCCGCTGACGGAGAATCAAGCCACCGAGGTGGAGCGGATCATCGGCGGTCAGGTCCCGCAGCCGTACCCGGCCAACGAGCGCAGTGACGGTTTTGACGTGGACTACGAGGTGCGCGCGCTGTTCCACAACGTCTACAACCGGAAGAATCTCGCGGCGATCGACCAGGCCTACACGCAGAACGTCCGCTGGAACGCCGCCACCAACCGCACCGGTTACGGTCGTGCCGAGGTCAAGGGCATGGCCAGGATGCTCATGTCGACGTTCCCGGATCTCGGCCTGCACGTCGACGAGGTCTACTGGATGGGCAATGAGGTCGACGGTTACTCGGTGTCGGTGCGGTGGAGTGCTTCTGGCACACACCGCGGGTACGGCCTCTACGGAAGGCCGACCGGCCGCCGCGTGTTCATGTGGGGAATGAACCAGTTGTACTTCCAGGGCGGAAAGATCGTCGAAGACTGGATGCTGTTCAACGAGATGGACGTGATGAGCCAGATCCTGCGGGACGACGCGCGGGATCTGCTGGCCTGAGGAGAGCGTGTGACCAAAATCCTCTGCCGGCAACTGGCGCCGAAGATCGCAGACCTGGCGGCCAATTCGAGTCTCACCTGTGCGGCCATCGAAGAGTCGATCGACGATGGGGCACAGGTCGTGGTGCTGCCGGAACTGGTCACCTCCGGTTACGTGTTCTCCTCGACGGCGGAGGCGCGTTCGGTGGCCATCACGCCGGACCATGACCTGTTCGCGCAGTGGTCTGCTTTGGCGGCCAAGGGTTCCGCCGTTGTCATCGGCGGATTCTGCGAGCCCGCCCCGGATGGCGGCGTCTTCAACAGCGCTGCTGTCGTGGACGGCAGTGGGATGTTGGCCGTCTACCGCAAGCTGCATCTCTGGGACACGGAGAAGAACTTCTTCACCCCGGGGGCGCAGGCGCCGCCCGATCGTCGACACCGCGTTCGGCCGGATCGCCGTCATCATCTGCTACGACCTCGAGTTTCCGGAGCTGACCCGCTCGGTGGCCATGCGGGGCGCTGACCTGTTGGCGGTGCCGACCAATTGGCCGCTGGTGTACCGGCCCGAGGGAGAGCGGCCGCCGGAGGTCCAGATCGGCATGGCCGCCGCGAGGGTCAACCGGATGTCCATCGCCTGCTGCGACCGGGTCGGCACCGAACGGGGCCAGGAATGGACGGGCGGGACGACGATCATCAATGAGAGCGGCTGGGTGATTTCTACAGCCGGCGACAGCAATACCGCCAGCGCCGACCTGGACCTACTGCTTGCCAGGGACAAGGTGCTCACCGAGCGGGCCCACATCTTCCGCGACCGGCGTCCCGAGTTCTACGGCGGCCTCGTCGAAGTCGATCCGTGAACCGCTCAGATCGGGCTTCGCGCGTCAGGATCACGGATCGGGAGAGGTGGCGCGGGCGGTCCGGGTCAAGGCCCTTGGCCTTGGCCAGTCGAACGGCCAGCAGCTGGGCGGCCACCAGGTCGGCGACCGGATCGATCGGCTCGTTGCGAATGATGGCGCCGGTGGCGTTGACGTCGTCCAGCAGACCGGGCACCGGCTCGCCGAAGATCCAGACCACCCGGCCGGGTTCGGCGATCGCGATCGGCCCGTGCCGGTATTCCATCTGGGGGTACGACTCGGTCCAGGCCTGCGCTGCTTCACGCATCTTCAGGGACGCCTCTCTGGCTATGCCATGCACCCAGCCCTGACCCAGGAAGCTGAACTGCTCCGCTTGGTCGAGGTCGGAGTCTGCCCAGGTCGACTGGGTCGCCAACACCTGCTCGGCCTGCGCGATCACCGCTTCGAGGGAATGACCAAGGGTGGCCCGCAACAGCATCAGTGCCGTGGTGGCGAACACGGTTTGCACCACCGACTGCTCGTCGGCGAAGTCGAGAACGACGGTTTCATCGGCGATCTGCAGAACGGGCGTGGCCGGGTCGGCGGTGATGGCCACCACCGGGCAGGTCGCCTGCTCGTGCGCACGTCGAGCACCTCGGTGGTGGTGCCGGATCGGGTGATGGCCAGCAGGCGGTCGTACCGTCGATGTGACGGGAAGTGGGTGGCGGTGAAGAAGTCGGTTTCGCCCTGCCCGCTCTCCTCCCGCAACATGGCGTACGCCTCGGCCATGAACCACGAAGTCCCGCAACCGATCACGGCCACCCGCTCGCCGTTCTGCGGTAGCCGGGCCGCCACGCTGTCGGCCAGGGAAGCGGCACGGGACCAGGCCTCCGGCTGGAAGCGGATCTCTTCGTCGACGTGGAACATCGGTCGTCCTTCGCTGTTGGGCGGAAGTTGCTCGATGTGCAGTGTGCCGCACCTGAGGGTGAATGTGCAGATCTGATCGTCGGGTGGCGGATGTATCTATCGGCTCACTTCCTACTCTCCTGTTCGGTGGAGCGCGTTCGCTCCCGGGCCGGTCAATGGGCTGCGCCCGAGCCGGGTATCTGCCGCCCGTTTCACACCCCGGGAGGGGAAATGACCGATCAGCCCACCAATCCGCTTGAACCGCTGCGCATTCGATCGGCGCAGCACTACGGCTGGGTTCCGGACCTGCCCGACACCCGGGATCACACCTTTGCCGCACCCAGGGCCGTCGTCGCCAATCTGCCGGCCCAGACGGATCTCCGGCCGCTCTGCCCGCCGATCTACGACCAGGGCAAGCTCGGCAGCTGCACCGCGAACGCGATCGCCGCAGCATTTCAGTTCCAGCAGGACGGCCAGAAGCTGGCCGACTTCGCCCCGTCCCGTCTGTTCATCTACTACAACGAGCGCGTCATCGAACATTCGGTGGATACCGACAGCGGCGCGATGATCCGCGACGGCCTGAAGTCGGTCGGCAAGGTCGGTGTCTGTCCCGAAACGGATTGGCCGTACGAGACCGACAAATTCGCCGACCGACCGACCCGGCACTGCTACACCGTCGCCAAGACGCATCAGTCGATCTCGTACGGAGCAGTCAGCCAGGACCTGGACGAGATGAAGGGATGCCTGGCCTCCGGTACGCCCTTCGTCTTCGGCTTCACCGTCCACGACAGCTTCGAGTCCCGTGAAGTGGCGGAGACCGGAGTGGTTCCATTGCCCGCGAAGGGCGAGTCGGTGCTCGGCGGCCATGCGGTACTGGCGGTCGGCTACGACGACAGCACCGAACGGTTCTGGGTGCGCAATTCGTGGGGGCCGGAGTGGGGCGCTCAAGGCTATTGCTCGATGCCGTACGCCATGTTGACCAACAGGCGGATGGCCAGCGACTTCTGGGCGATCTACACCGTGGAAGCCTGAAGCCCGGCGGCCTGACTGGCCCCATCGCGGTTCGTAATGGCCGTCGGTTTTGATGCAATGCCAGCGATGTGTCGGTGATCCCTAGCATTCCAGACCGGATCCGGGTCCTCCACTGGTCATCCCGCCGTGGAGGGGTCAAGATGATGGTCGGCGACGGCACTGCGCAGCGTTGGGGGTTCGCATGGATTTCATCAAGACATCGATCATCGACCCGGTCAGTCATTTTCTCTGGACCTACGTGCTGATCTATGTGCTGCTCGGCGCGGGGCTGTACTTCACCTTCAAGACGCGCTTCGTGCAGTTCCGTCTGTTCGGGCGCATGGTGGCAATGCTGCGTCATTCGCGCGAGGATGCCGAGGGCGGCATTTCCTCCTTCCAGGCGTTCGCGATCGGTTTGGCGTCCCGGGTGGGGACCGGCAATATCACCGGTGTCGCGATCGCCCTGACGCTCGGTGGCCCCGGTGCCATCTTCTGGATGTGGATCGTCGCGCTGATCGGTATGGCCACGGCTTTCGTCGAGGCCACATTGGCCCAGATCTTCAAAGTCCGCTCACCGGACGGATCGTTCCGCGGTGGTCCGGCGTACTACATCCAGCGCGGTCTGCATTCACACCGCGGCGGCGTCCTTTTCGCCGTGCTGCTGATCTTCACGTTCGGCGTGGCGTTCGAAATGGTGCAGGCCAACACCATTGCCGACGTTCTTGTGAATGCCCATACCGTCGATATCCACGTCACGGCCATCATCCTGATGATCCTGGCCGCGCCGGTGCTGTTCGGCGGTGTCCGCCGGATTGCCAGGGTCAGCGAGATCGTGCTGCCCATCATGGCGATCGCGTACGTCGTGATGGCCATCGCCATCGTGTTGTTGAACATCACCCAGTTCGGCCACGTTCTGTGGCAGATCTTCGGTTCGGCCTTCGGCATCGACAGTGCGCTCGGCGGTTTCGTCGGCGGTATTTCGGCTGCGCTGCTGAACGGCACGAAACGGGGATTGTTCTCCAACGAGGCCGGGATGGGCAGCGCGCCGAACACGGCAGCGACAGCCACCACCCCGCATCCGGTGAACCAGGGCCTGGTCCAGTCACTCGGTGTTTTCGTGGACAGCATCGTCGTCTGTTCCGCCACGGCGTTCATGATCCTGATGGCGGGTCCCGACGTGTACAACCCGGCCACCACCACTTCAGCGGCCGGTGCGACGCTGACCCGCGAGGCCGTCGTGCACGAGTTCGGCAGCTGGGGCGGCTGGCTGATGACCGTGATGATCATCGTCTTCGGGTTTTCTTCCGTGTTGGGCAACTACGCCTATGCCGAGATCAACCTGTTCTTCCTCGGCGCCAAAGAATGGGTGATGAACGTCTTCCGGGTGGTGGTGCTCGCCTCTATCGGTCTGGGGTCCATCATCGCGCTGACCGTCGTCTGGGATATCGCGGACATCGCCATGGGACTCATGGCCCTGGTCAATCTCGTCGCTATCGTGCTGCTGGGACGCTGGGCCTTCTCCGCGCTCCGGGATTGGGAACAGCAACGCGCGAAGGGGCCCGAGCCGGTGTTCCATGTCGACAACGTCCCGGTGACGGCCGGAGGCTCACTACCGGTTGCAAACCCGCGAGGCACGCTGGTGCCCGACGACTTCGAGGCCGGAGTCTGGTGATCGCCTTCCGTCGAGGAGTAGGTCGAAGCTGCACAACCGACAACTTTTTTTGCAGAGTTTGCGGACGTTATCGGTTGGCGGGCTCGGGCACCTTCGGGTACAGGGATCAAGCGGAGCGATCCAGCGCCGCCGGCCCTTCTCGAGAGGAATGAACGATGACCCAGTCGACCATCACGGATCACTCGACCACCAGCTTCGCGGATCTGGGCAAGGAGTTGTGGGACTACCTGACCGGTAAGGGAGCCGCAATCAATTACGAATTCGTCGACATGAAGGTCGGCGTGCCGCGCAGCACCGGTGCCGATGCCGCAAAAGGCCATCTGGTCACTGGACGGCACGCTGCGGATCACCACCGCAGAGAACGCTTCGAAGGGATGACCCGTCCGCAGGTGCGCGAGACGCTCACCATCGAGGCGGACCTGCGGATCGATGTGGACGGTCGCGGCGCCTCGCTGAAAAGTGAGGGGCGGCGGCTGACCTTCACCTCGGAGGCACCCGGTGAGCTGTGGGCTTCGCTGGGCGGCTCGACTTTCGGTGGTCTGGCTGGGCCGCGGGAAGGCGCCAAAGCCGTTGGACGGATCGCGGAAACGCTTGCGGCGCAGGGCATAGAGCTCCACCTGGTGGGTCCGCAGGGGGAACTCGCACGCATGGGGTCGGGCGCACACTCGCGGTTGGGCAGGGTGCTGACCGGTAGCACGCTCGTGCAGCTGGGGCCGCTGCGGAGTGTTAGATCAGTCGGGGTATCCATGGTCCGCGGATCCCGGCTGTTCTGGCCGATTGTGTCCGTTCTCGGTGTCGCCGCAGCGGCTGGTGCGACCGTCGCCCTGCGCGGCCGCCCTCGTAAGCTGCAACCGATGTGGCAATCATGAACACGAGCTAGAGGCATAGCGAACTATGCTGCAGCCGCATCGCGGCTGGTGACATCGTCGTCAAACCGTGGATCAATTTTAGGGTCTCGGCTATGCGATCATCGTCGGATGACGCAGCGTCGGCTGAGCTTCGGGGCGGTGGCCGCCGCCTACGAGCAGTTCCGGCCCGGCTATCCGGATGCGGTCGTCGACACGGTTCTGGACTACGCCGCGCGACCAGTCCGATCCGCACTCGAGATCGGCGCCGGCACCGGCAAGGCGACCCGGGCGTTCGCCCGCCGCGAAATCGCGGTGACCGCGTCCGACCCGGACCCGGCCATGCTGGTCGAGCTGCGGAAGCATGTGCCGGCCACGGTCGCGACGTTGGCCGCGGCCTTTGAGCAACTACCGCTGGATGCCACCTACGACTTGGTCTTCGCCGCGGCCTCCCTGCACTGGACGCCCGCCCTGGACCGTTGGTCGCGCGTCGCCGCCCTCCTCGTACCCGCTGGCGTGTTCGCCAACCTCGGCGGCCCGTTCGAGTTGGCCGATCCCCAACTGGCTGCCGCCGTGGCGGACGCACGATCTGAGTTGCTACCGGACGACGTCATCCGTGCCCCAGAGCCCGACGCCTCCGGTTCGGGCCTACGATGGCCTGGGAACGAACTGTCTCAGTCGCCCTTGTTCACCGACGTCCGCCAGGTCGACATCCCGCGCCGTCTGGAGCTATCGGCGGAGGAATACATCGGTCACCTCGGCACGGTCTCCGCCTTCCTCACGCTGTCCGAATCGGATCGGCGAACCGCCTTCGAGAACATCCGCGCCGTGCTTCCTCAGCAGGTGGCTATCGCCGCCGACCTCACCGTGCACCTCGCGCGCCTTCGCTGAAATCGCCTCGAATCGCTCTGTGGGCATACCCGGTCCAGGGCCGTTCTGACCGATCGGCGAAGCTGAAGCGCACCGCGATCAACGATGACAACAGCCCGTTCGGAGTGAGGTTGCCCGATGGCAGCGAATGACCACCCAGATCAGTCGGCGCGGAACGAAACGTCGGCACAGGCGGCGCGCGAACAGGCCGTTGTCGCACAAGTCCTGGCGTCTTTCGACGGCGCACCCGACCCCCGCCTGAGGCAACTGACGCAGGCGCTGACCCGGCACCTTCATGCCTTTCTGCGCGAAGTGCGGCTGACCGAGCTGGAATGGCAGCAGGGCATCGAATTCCTCACGGCAGTCGGCCGGATCACCGATGAACGACGGCAGGAATTCGTGCTGTTGTCCGACGTTCTCGGCGCCTCGATGCAAACCGTGGCGATCAACAACGAGGCGTACGGCGACGCAACGGAAGCCACGGTGTTCGGTCCGTTCTTCGTCGAGAACGCTCCCCGTGTCGAGATCGGCGGGGACATCGCCGGTGGCGCCGCCGGCGAACCTTGTTGGGTTGACGGCACGGTCGCCGACACCGATGGCCGACCATTGCCCGGGGCCAGGATCGAGGTCTGGGAGGCGGACGCCGAGGGTTTCTACGACGTTCAGTACGACGATCACCGGACCGCCGGCCGGGGATATCTGGAGGCCGACGAGAAGGGCGCGTACTCCTTCTGGGCCGTCACCCCGACCCCGTACCCCATTCCTGCCGACGGGCCCGTCGGCGCGCTGCTGGCTGCGGTCGGCCGATCGCCGATGCGGGCACCGCACCTGCACTTCATGGTCAGTTCGCCCGGCTACCGCACTCTGGTCACCCACATCTTTGTGGCCGGAGACGAGCTCCTCGACCGGGACAGCGTTTTCGGCGTGAAGGAGTCGCTGATCAAGCAATTTGTCCAGCAGGACGCGACGACCCCCACCCCGGACGGCCGAACACTGCACAGCACCTGGTCCAGGGTCCGCTTCGACATCGTGCTCGCTCCGGTGGAGACAGACTGACGCGTCCGCGTCAGCCAACCACATCGGGGCGTGGGCGCGGCACGTCATGGTGTGGTCTGAGCGAGTCCGGAACCGGTGCCCCGGGCCGGATTCCCGTCATCGCGACGGCCGCGCGGACATCATCCAGGACACTGAGCACCGGTCGATTCACAGCTGCGGCCAGCGCGGCGACATCTTCGAATTCCGGAGTCGCGCGGGTGACAAGACCGCTCTGGTGGGCGATCTTGACCGGGATCGAGGTGCCATCCGCCGTCACGTCGATCCACCCCCGCTGCAAGGGATATTTCTGCACTGCGGTTTGCCGGACGCCGAAGGCGGTGGTGTGGTCGAACATCAACTTGCGCAATGCATCCGCGCCGTGCGCCGGGGCCAGCACGGTCAGCGTGTGCGCCGGTCTGCCCTTTTTCATGGTGATCGGGACGAGCCAGGCGTCGGCGGCTCCCGCCTCCAGTAGTTCGGCCAACACGCTCGGCCAGATCCGCGGATCGAGATCATCGATGTTGGTCTCCAGCACCACCGCGTCCTCGGGCGTGATGTCGGCGGTGGCCGCGGTCGCGACCAGCACCCGGGTGACGTTGGGCCGCCCGACGATGTCCCGAGAACCGGCGCCCACTCCCACCGCGCCGACCGTCATCCGCGGAAGTTCCTCGCAACGGTCGGAGAGCGCCGTCAGCAGAGCCATTCCGGTGGGTGTCGCCAGTTCACCCGGGCCGCCCGCGAAGATGGTCCAGCCGCGGGCCAATTCGGTGACGGCGGGCCCGGGGATGGCCATGTCGCCGTGGGCGGCCTTCATCCGGCCGGACCCGACAGCCGCCGGCCCGCCGCTGAGGCGGCTGATACCGAGCAGGTGCAGGGCCGCGCAGGCGCCGACGATGTCGGCGATGGAATCGATGGCCCCGACCTCGTGGAAGTGCACCTGCTCCGTCGACCAGACCGTGCACGTGGGCCTCGGCGGCGGCGAGTCGGCTGAACACGTGCAGTGCACTGTCCCGGACGGGTTGCGGCAGGGCCGGCGCATCCAGCAGATCCCGGATGTGGGACCAGGATCGGTGCGGTGGATCGTCGACCAGGATCTCGACGTCGACCTTGGTGGCCCGCATCCCGGACCTGCTGACCTGCGAGCGGATCAGCCGGGCGGAGCCGGGCAGCACGGCATCGACGGCGGACTGAACCTCGTACCAGGTCCGCGCCGGCATCGATCAGCGCACCGAGCAACATGTCGCCGGCAATACCGGCGGAGGCATCGACCCAGGCATGCCTCGACTTCACCGGGAATCCGCCGGTGGAGCCGCGATCTGGGCCGCCAGATGACCTGCGCCGTAACCATTGTCGATGTTCACCACGGCCACTCCAGGGGCGCAGGAGTTCAACATGGCCAGCAGCGCGGCCAGCCCCTCGAACGCCGCGCCGTACCCGACCGACGTCGGCACCGCGACCACCGGCGCGCTGATCAGCCCGGCCACCACGCTGGGTAATGCGCCGTCCATGCCGGCCACCACCACCACCACTGCAGCCCGGCGCAGCAACTCGAGCCGATCGAGGATCCGGTGCAGTCCGGCGACGCCGACATCGACGACGGTCTCGGTCGGTCGACCGAGATAGGCGGCGGTGAAAGCTGCTTCGCGGGCGACCGGCAGATCGGAGGTGCCGGCGGCGGCGATGACCACCAGGCCTCCGGATGGAGCCGGCGGGGTGGGCGGCCAGGCGAGTATTCGCGCCGTCTCGTCGTAGTGGGCGTCGGGCAGCTCGGTCAGGACCGCGGCGGCGTGGTCCGCCGAGGCGCGGGTGAACAGGGTGACGTCGGGTGAGGACCGCAAGGCGCCGGCGATGGCGGCCACCTGGGCGGAAGTCTTTCCCTCGCAGTAGATCGCCTCCGGGTATCCGCGTCTGGCGCCGCGATCGCGGTCCAGATCGGCGAACGTCGAAAGGGACTGCTGGTCGACCCGTACGGGGCGCTCCCCACTCATCGGGGTTGGATCAGGGCCAGGGTGAAGGCACCCGACTGCAGCCCGGCCGGGTCGACGCTGACGAATCGGAAACCGGCGCCCAGCACCGCCTCCCGGATGGCGGAGCGGAGCGGCTCGACCGTGGCGCGCGCAAGGTCGGCCGCGGCCAGTTCCACCCGACCCAACTCACCGTGGTGGCGCACCCGTAGATCGGTGAAACCCATAGCACGAAGCGCACTTTCGGCCGAATCGATCTGCGCGAGCTTCGCTGCGGTCACGGTCTCGTGGTGCGGAATGCGGGAGGCCAGACAGGGTGAGGCCGGCTTGTCGGCATTGGGCAGGTCTAGCGCGCGGGCCAGCCGCCGCACGTCAGATTTCCCCAGGCCGGCTTTCGCCAGTGGGCGCAATACGCCGTGTTCGGTGGCGGCACGGGCTCCGGGCCGGTCCAGTCGCCTGACGTCGTCTGCATTCTCGCCGTAGGCGATGGCATCGAGGGCATGTTGCTCGAGCACCTCAAAGCCGATCCGGGTGAACAGTTCGTCCTTGCAGAAAAAGCAGCGATCGACATCGTTGGCCCGGTATTCCTCGCGATCGAGCTCCGTAGTGTGCACCTCGATCACGTCGGTGCCGATCAGCTCGGCGACGCGGCGGGCGGCCGCCCGCTCGTCTGTCGCCAGACTCGGCGATACGGCCAACACGGCAACCACATTGGCCACACCGAGAAGCCGGGCGGCCATGGCCAGCAGCAACGTCGAGTCGATACCCCCGGAGAAGGCCACGCCGAGCCGGCTGACGCCCTCCAGATCTGCGGCGATCAGACGCTCCGCCCGGATGACCTCCGCTGCGGTGGCCCGACCGTGGGCCCTCATCCCCGGAGGAGGGGCGGTCGCACTACTCATAGTCCAACCCGATCCTTTCCGACCCTTGGCACTCCGTCCGGATTGCACGGGGTGCACCCCTGACGCTATCCGAGTCATCGGCGACCGTCATCTGATTGCGGCCTGCGCACCCCGGATGATCTCGGTGTAGAACGGATTGCTCACGTCGGAGATCGTCAACGCGATGATCGACGTGCGGCCGGTCGGGAGCGCCCTGGCCAGTGGGTTGATCCGGTAGCCGAGGTGCTCGGCGGCGGCGCGGACACGTTCGGCGGTCGCGGCATTGACCCGACCCGGCCAGGCGAAAGCGCGGGACACCTTCCAGCGGCGGTTCGCCGCTTTGCCGGTGGACGACGCGGTGGCCGCCAGCTACGGACAGCTGGCGGCCGCGGTGGTGGCTGTGGGTCGCCGGCCCCGAGTCCGCGCGATGGATCTGCTCATCGCGGCGACGGCTCACGCGCACTCCGCCCGGCTTTACACGCGAAACGCGAGTGACCTGGTCGGACTCGAACACCTCGTCGAAATCGTGTCGCGTCTGACTCCGAGGCATTGACGGTGTAAAGCCGGGCCAGCCGGGAAATGGCTCGTCATGACAAACGTGGCTGTGTTGGGAACCGGAACCATGGGCGCAGGTATGGCCCGATCGCTGCTGCACGAGGGCTTTGCGGTGCGGGTGTGGAATCGCACGCCGGAAAAGGCCCAGCCACTCGCCGGCGACGGGGCCGTAGTCGCCCTGACCCCAGGTGAGGCCGTGAAGGATGCGGACGTCGTGGTGCTGATGCTCTTCGATGTGGCCGCCGTGCTGGACGTCCTCCGCCAGGCAGCCGCGGAGCTGAAGCCTGGAGCGGTGATCGTGCAGAGCTCGACCATCGGCGTTGAGGGCACGGCCACCGTGGCCGAGTTGGCCGATGAACTGCACTTGCGCATCCTGGATGCTCCGGTTCTCGGTACAAGGCAGCCTGCGGAGCAGGGCAAGTTGGTGGTTCTGGCATCCGGTGATCCGGCTCTGCGGCCGGCGGCGGCGGTGGTATTCGACGCGATCGGTTCGCGCACTGTGTGGGTTGGCGACCAACTCGGCCAGGCCAGCGCTTTGAAGTTGGCCTGCAACGCGTGGGTGGCGACCATCACCGCCGGAGCCGCCCAATCCCTGGCCATGGCCAGGTCCTCGGGGCTTGACCCACAATTGGTGCTGGACGCGCTCGACGGCGGCCCGACTGACACCCCCTACCTGCACGTCAAGGGCAAAGCCATGATGGAGGAGGACTACGAAGTGGCGTTCGCCCTCGACGGGGTGCGCAAAGATCTCGATCTGATGCGCGCGGCCGCGTCTGAGTCCGGCGTCAATCCGGAATTGCTCGACGCACTACGGTCGACATTCGCCTCCGCTGCGGACAAGGGCCACGGCGACGACGACATGGCGTCGGTCATCACGGCGTTCTGAGCTTCGTTCACCCGCAGCTCTTTCCGTCGGGTGTTGACTGCAGCCGCTGCAGAGTGCGTCGACCAAGGCGACTCATGTCAGGGTTGCTGTCGGCGTAGTACCAGACCAAACCCATGGCCTGTTCGAACGCCCAGGCCCGGCCCCTGGCCCATTCCAGATCGCCGCATTCGAGGTCGTCGCGGAATGCCTGTCGAGGGCCGGCCTCGAGCAGGTGCCAAGCGGCGACCAGATCCAGGCTGGGGTCCGCTGGTCCAAGACCACCGACGTCGATCACCCCGACGAGCCGATCGCGGGCGACGAGCACGTTGCCAGGGATGAGATCGCCGTGGTTCATCACATCACCGCCGGTAGGTCGTGGGAGTTCTCGCAGATCAGCCCACATCGCCTTGAGCGGCGGTAGGTCGAGCAAGTGCTCGCTACGCTCGAAGCAGGTGCGCATCCATCCATCGTGAGATCTCAGGTCACCCCCGCGTCCGTGCCCGGCGAAGGTTCGGCCGCGCGTGTCGATGGCGCGAACGCCTCGGATGAATTCCGCCAGATCGTGTGCGAACGCGGTTGATCGGGCCGGACCTGCCTCGGTGGCCGTGATTCCGGGGAGCCAACTCTGCACCGACCACGGAAGCGGATAGCCGGCCCCCGGTTTTCCAAGGCCCAGCGGCTCGGGCGTTGGGAAGCGTGTGCGCCCCAGCAGCTCGCGGGCGGCCGCGGCCTCCAATTCGAGCCGTCGGCGGGTCACCGCCACGTTGCCGGGCTGCAGCGGAAATCGGGCCGCGACGCGGTCTCCGATCCGGAAGAGCGCGTTGACCGTGCCGCCCGCATGGACGGACTCGCACCGGCAGCCCGGCCCACTCGGGGAATTGGCTTGCCACCAGTTCGCGCACCGTGGCGATGCCCACGCTCAACTGGTCGGGGTGCATGTCCACGTGACGAGCATCCCGCCGGCTGGACACGGCCGGCAATCTACTTTTCGCCGGCCGTCCCGGCGTCAGACCGCCCGGCGCCGGCCCAGACGGAATCCGACCGCACCGGCCAGCACGATCAGCCCGAAAGCGGCGATCGCCGCACCGATCAGGTGTTGCGGCGTCAGGTAGGACGTCCGGAGAAAGTCGTTGCCGGGCGAGAGGGGCGTGAAGGCAGTCCATCCGTAGACCGGCACCGTCGTGGGAGCGAGCAGGAAGACGACGACTCCGGCCACGAACACGGCACCAGCGACGACGGTGACTCCATTGCGCCGCCACCAGAGCGCCTTTGTCGACGCGCCACCGCGCATTGCGGGCTTGGGCGGATCTCGTTCGACATGGGAGCAGTATGGCTCCGGCTCCACCGGCCTGCAGGTGCCCCGTCGGTAATCTGGTCAACGGCGGGTAAAGCCTGCCGTGGTCGAGGCAGGGGACAGGGAGCGGGATGGCATTGGGTGGGAAATCCTCGCGGGACCGGGGTCAACAAATTGGTATCGGGCTTCGATGGACCTCGAACTGGGCGCTGCGGATCGTTATCATCGCCGCCGGGGCGTGGGTGGTGGGCTACGTTCTCAGCAAATTCTGGGACGTCGTGCTGCCGGTCGTGCTTGGTCTGTTGATCACTGCAGTGCTGTGGCCGGTGACCGCGTTTCTGCGGAACCATCGGTGGCCACCTGCGCTGGCTGCGGCAACGGTGCTGGTGGGCGGCATCCTGGTGGTGGCCGGAGCGATCGCCTTCATCGTCCCGTCGATCATCGCGCAATCTCCCCTACTGGCCGATCAGACCGGCGCCGGACTGGTGAAGGTGCAGAAGTGGCTGGAGGGCCCACCCTTTCGGGTCAGCCAGGCCCAGATCGCAAATGCGATAGACGCTTTGACGGCCAAGCTGCAGTCCAGTGCCAGCACCATCGCATCCGGCGTGTTCGCGGGCGTCACCTCGGCGTTGTCCATCGTCGTGGGGCTGGCCACGGCGGTTTTTCTGGTGTTCTTCTTTCTCAAGGACGGCCCGCGCTTCCTGCCCTGGATGGAACGGTCGGTCGGCGAGCGGGCCGGCAAGCCACTCACCGAAGTGCTGCTGCGCACGTGGAAAGTCCTCGGCTCGTTCATCCGCACGCAAGCCCTGGTCAGCCTGGTCGATGCCACGTTCATCGGTGCGGGCCTGCTGATACTCGGTGTGCCGCTGGCCTTCCCACTGATCGTGCTGACGTTCTTCGGCGGGTTCATCCCGATCGTCGGCGCGTTCGTGGCGGGCGCGATCGCGGTGCTGGTCGCGCTCGTGACGAAGGGTGTGACGACGGCGCTGATCGTGTTGATCATCATCATCGTGGTGCAACAGTTGGAGGGCAACGTGCTTCAGCCCGTGCTCCAATCCCGCAGCATGAACCTGCACGCCGCTGTGGTGTTGCTCGCGGTCACCGCCGGTGCCAGCCTCTACGGCGTCACCGGCGCATTCCTTGCGGTGCCGGTGGTCTCGGTGGTCTCGGAGATCTGGCGCTTCCTGGTCGAGCAGATGAACGCCCGAGCGCAGGAAGCGCCGGAACCCGAGCCGACAGCCACGCCGGACAGCGTGTCCGGCTGAGCTATCGGGTCAGACGACGGTGATGGTCTCGGTCAGTGTCGCGGCCGAACTGTTGCCCACGTACAACTGGATCTCGCCCGTCTCGACGAGGAAGTTGGCCTGGTTGTCGTAGAATCCGACGTCATTGGCGGTCAGCGTGAATGTCACCGCCTTCTGCTGTCCGGGATCAAGCGTCACCCGCTTGAAACCGCGTAGCCGTCGAACCGGCTGAGCGATGCTCGCGACCGGGTCGTGGATGTAGAGCTGGACCACCTCGTCGCCTGCCATCGCGCCCGTGTTCCGCACGCTCACCGTGACGTCGATTCCTCCACCGCGGCGGCTGAGCCGGGTCCCGCTCGCACGCAGGCCGGAGATGGCAAAAGTGGTGTAGCTCAACCCATATCCGAAGTCGTAGAGCGGACCGCTGGGCAGATCGAGGTACTTCGAGGTGTACTTGTTGTTCGGGTCCGCTGGGCGTCCGGTGTTGAGGTGGTTGTAGTAGATCGGGATCTGGCCCACGGCCCGCGGGAAGGAGACCGGCAGCTTTCCGCCCGGATTTACCTTGCCGTACAAGACGTCGGCCACCGCATTTCCGGCTTCCACGCCCGGTGCCCAGGCCTCCAGGATCGCGGCTGCGGTGTCGTGGGTGGATTGCAATGTTAACGGCCGTCCGTTGAAAAGCACCACCACCACTGGCTTTCCGGCCGCCACCAAGGCGGCGAGCAGCTGCTGCTGCACGCCCGGCAGATCGATATCGCTGCGGGCCGAGGCTTCACCGCTCATGGCGGCGCTCTCGCCGGCGGCGAAGAGCACCACATCGCTGGCCTTCGCCGCAGCGACTGCGGCCGGGAAACCGGACATGTCGGTGGACTCGATGTCACAGCCGAGCGCGTAGGTAACCGTGGCGCCGGCGGCGGTCAAGCCGTCGACCACGGTCACCGGTGCAGTCGTCTGGGACCCGGTACCCAGACCGGACCAGGTTCCGTTCAGGTCGAAGGTGGCCTTGGCCAGCGGTCCGACGACGGCGACCTTGGCGGACGGTTTCAAGGGAAGGACCGCATTGTCGTTCTTCAGCAACACCATGCTGCGACTGCCGGTCCACCTGGCCTTGGCACGGGCGCTTGCCGAGACGGCCGTGACCTCGCCGCTTCTCGTCCACGTAGGGATGGGTGAAGAGCCCGAGCTCGAACTTGATCCGAAGGATTCGGCGGACCGCGTCGTCGATCTCGGCGTTGGTGATCCGACCCTGACTGAGCAACTGCCGGCCGTAGTCGACGTAGTTCGTCGACACCATCTCCATGTCCACTCCGGCGTTGATACCGGCGGCCGCGGCGTCGGCCCCGTTACCGGCGACGCCGTGCATGATCAATTCCTGGATGCCGGTGTAGTCGCTGACGACGAATCCGTCGAAGCCGTACATACCCTTGAGGACCTGGCGCAGCGTGTACTTGTTGGCATGCGCGGGAACACCGGCAACGGTGTTGAAAGCGGCCATCACGGTGGCCACCCCCGCTTCGACGGACGCCTTGAACGGTGGCAGGTAGTGGTTGTGCAGTTCCTGGATCGAGACGTCGACGGTGTTGTAGTCGCGGCCGCCCTCGGTCCCGCCGTATCCCACGTAGTGCTTGGCGCAGGCCGCGAGTTTGTCCGAGGAGGAGAAGTCGTCGCCCTGGTACGCGCGGACCTTGGCCACCGCCATCTGGCTGGCCAGGTATGGATCCTCTCCATCACCCTCGGCGATCCGGCCCCACCGGGGCTCGTGCGTGACGTCCATCATCGGTGAGTACGTCCAGGTGATCCCGCTGCGGCGGGCTTCCTTGGCCGAGATGGTCGCGTCGGTGGTGGCCACCGCCGGGTCGAAGCTCGACGCCTGCGCGAGCGGGATCGGGAAGTTGGTGGTGTAACCGTGGATCACGTCAAGTCCAAAGATCAGCGGGATGCCCAGCCGGGTGTTCTCCACGGAGATCTTCTGCAATGCATTCAGCGTGGCCGCTCCGACCACGGAGAAGACACCGCCGCACGGCGTACTGCCGGCCAGCGATGCCTTCGCCAGATCGGGCAGGTTGATGAGCTGCAGTTGGCCCAGCTTCTCGGCCAGCGTCATCCGCTTCAGCAGAGCGGTGACCTTGGCCTCGACCTTGGCATTCTTCGGCCGGGCGGCCGCTGCGGTCACGCCCGGGGTGGCGGGCGCAGCTGCCGTGGCCGGGGTGGGTAGTGCGGTGGACAGTGCCCCGACGATCGCTGTCCCGCCGAGGCCGGCGAGCGCGGTGCGTCGGGAGACGCCATGATCAGTCATCGTTGACTCCTCATCTTCCCGTTCGTTCGAACGGTATCGATCCCGTACCACCTTCGATTGCATCGCAAACATATTGGCCGCACTCGACCGGCCACCTGCGGGGCACGGAGCGCGTTCGACAGCATGCAGTCGACTCGCCGTCGGGCCCGGTGGCCTACATTTGCGACATGTCCGTGACGATTCGGCCGGGTTCGCCATTTCCGCTGGGAGTCCACTTCACGGAAGGCGGGGTCAATATCGCGGTGTACTCGTCGGTCGCCGACGAGGTCATCCTCGCTCTGTTCGACAGCAGTGGCGCCGAAACCCAGGTGTCGCTACCAGGCATGGACGCGGGCGTCTGGCACGGCTTCATAGAGGGACTGCCGGCGGGCCAGGAGTACGGCTTCCGGGTGCGCGGCCCGTATCAACCAGAGCTCGGACAGCGCTGCAATCCCGCGAAACTGCTGCTGGACCCGTACGCCAGGGCCATCAACGGGACCGTCACCTTCGGCGGACCCGTGTATGGATATGACACGTTGCATCCGGAGCAACCCAGCCTGCTGGATTCGGCGGGAGCGATGCCGAAAAGCGTCATGATCGCCCCGACGCCCCCGATAGGCCCCGACTCGGAGGGGTTGACAGCCGCTGGAACAGTCCGGCCCTCGCGTCACCTCGCGGACACGGTGATATACGAGATCCACGTCAAGGGCTTCACTCAACTGCATCCCGACATCCCGGCTGAGATGAGGGGGACCTACGCCGGTCTCGGTCATCCTGCGGCGATCTCCTATCTGCAGGGCCTGGGCATCACCGCGGTCGAGTTGCTGCCGGTGCACCAGAGCGTGCCCGAGTCGTTCCTGGTCGAGCGCGGACTGACCAACTACTGGGGCTACAACACCATCGGCTTCTTCGCTCCGCAGGCCGCGTATTCGGCCTCCGTGCGTGCGGGAAATCCGGCCGGCCAGGTCGCGGAATTCCAGAGCATGGTCTCGGCGCTGCACGCCGCCGACATCGAGGTCATCCTCGACGTCGTCTACAACCACACCTGCGAGGCCGGGCCGGAAGGTCCGACGCTCTCGTTCCGAGGGCTGGACAATGCGGCCTACTACCGGCTGGATCCGGACAACATGGCGAATTATGTCGACACCTCGGGATGTGGCAACGCGTTGAACGTGGGCAATCCGGCCTGTCTGCGGCTGATCCTGGATTCGCTGCGCTACTGGGTCACCGAGATGGGCGTCGACGGCTTCCGGTTCGACCTCGCGCCCACCCTGGCGCGTCAGGACGGCGGTTTCGACAACGTCGCCGCCTTCTTCGACCTGGTGTGGCAGGACCCGGTGATGGCGCAGGTGAAGCTGATCGCCGAGCCGTGGGACGTGGGGCAGGGGGACAGCTATGACGTCGGGCGGTTCCCGGCCGGCTGGAGCGAGTGGAACGGCAAATACCGTGACACTGTTCGCGACTTCTGGCGTAGCCACGAAGGCCTGCTCCCGGACATGGCGACCAGACTCAGTGGATCGCCGGACCTCTACACGCCGCACCGGCGGGGACCGGACGCTTCCATCAACCTGATCACCGTGCACGACGGGTTCACCTTGGCCGATTTGGTCTCGTACAACGACAAGCACAACGAGGCGAACACCGAGGAGAATCGCGACGGCACCAGCGACAACCGCTCCTGGAACTGTGGTGTCGAGGGCCCCACTGATGACCCGGCGATCCTGACGCTACGCGCCCGGCAGCGGCGGGCCATGCTCTCGACCCTGCTACTGAGCCGCGGGGTGCCACTGCTGCTGGGTGGCGACGAGGTGGGCCGGACCCAGCAGGGCAACAACAACGCCTATTGTCAGGACAGCGAGATAGCTTGGTGGGACTGGTCTTCGCTCGAGACCGAGCTGCACGACTTCACCGTTGACCTGATCGCCCTGCGGCATCGTCATCCGGCGCTGCGACGCCGCACCTACCCGGTGGATGCTCAGACGATCCGCTGGTTCACGCCGGCCGGCACCGCGATGAATTCGTCCGACTGGGCAGACGCCGGCGCCCGGTGTATCTCGATGGTGCTCTCGGGTACGGCCGAACCGGATGTGGGTGATGACGGTGATCCCGTGCTCGACGACGATCTTGCCCTTTTGGTGAACGCCTGGTGGGAACCGCTCGATTTCTATCTCGGCTGGGCCGTCACGGATCCATTCACCATCGAATCCGATAGCTACGATCCCAGCCGCCGCGGGCAGTCGGTCACCGGGTCGGTACTCGTCGGGCCGCGATCAGTCGTGCTGCTGGCACGCTCCTGACCCCGTCGCGCCACGGGACCGGAATCCCGGGAGACCTCGACATTTGGTAAAGAATGTATTACCCGTTTCCCCTTGATGTTCGCCGACTGTTCGTGCCCTGTCCATCCCGCGTCATCCGGTCGCCCGGCTGGCGCTGATCTCTTACCCGAAGTGGGCTATAGGCGAACCGCGCCGGACAGCACACAATGGGTCCACAGAGCGTGGACGGCGGGTCCGATGCCAGGGGGAAAACGTGAGCGTCATCGTCGACAAGACAGCCACCAACGGGGGTGCCGGAGCCAAAAGCGACGAGCGATCCCGACTGGCCGAGGCGGACGCAGGCACGGTGCCGTGGCGGGACTGGGGCCCGTACCTGTCCGAGCGGGCGTGGGGAACCGTCCGCGAGGACTACAGCGCGGACGGCGACGCCTGGTCCTTCTTCCCGCACGACCACGCGCGCTCCCGCGTCTATCGGTGGAACGAGGACGGGATGGCCGGGTTCTGCGACGAGACGCAGAACTGGTGCCTCTCGCTCGCCCTGTGGAACGGCGTCGATCCCATTCTCAAGGAACGCATGTTCGGGCTCACCGGGCCGCAGGGCAATCACGGCGAGGACGTCAAGGAGTACTGGTGGTACCTCGACGGCACACCGACGCACTCCTGGAACTCCTGGCGCTACCACTACCCGCAACGCGAGTTCCCGTACGGGGACCTGGTCGCGGAGAACGCCCGCCGCGGCACGGCTCGATCCTGAATACGAATTGGTCGACACCGGCATCTTCGACGACGGCCGTTACTGGGTCGTCACGGTGGACTATGCAAAAGCCGGTGCGCGGGATCTGCTGATGCAGATCACGGTGGAAAACGCGGGCCCCGAAGCGGCCACCATCGACGTGCTGCCGACGCTGTGGTTCCGCAACACCTGGTCCTGGGGTTACCCCGAACACGAGAAGCCGAACCTGCGCTGGGCCAACAATCGTATCGTCGGCGCCCACTCCAGATCCGGGCCGATGATGCTGGTCGGCGACGGCTCCCCAGAAGCCCTGTTCTGCGAGAACGAAACCAACGACGAGAAACTGTTCGGCTCGAAAGGCATCACCCCCTACCCGAAGGACGGCATCAACGACCACGTGGTGTCCGGCGCCGACACCGTCAACCCGGCCCAGGTCGGAACCAAAGCGGCACTGCGGTATTCGGTCACGGTACCGGCCGGACAATCCCGGGTGATCAAGTTGCGGATGGTCGGCAGCCCGCATCCGGCCGTCGACGGGGATCCCACAGAATTGACCGGCGAACCGATCGACCTCGGCGCCGAATTCGACGCTGTGGTCCGTACTCGGAAGGAGGAGGCAGACGAGTTCTATGCGTCGGTGATTCCTGAGCACCGCACACGGGCCGAGGCGCAGGTTGCCCGCCAGGCGTTCGCGGGCCTGCTGTGGGGCAAGCAGTTCTTCCACTACGACGTGAAGCGCTGGCTGGACGGGGATCCCGGTCAGCCGGCGCCGCCGCCGGGTCGCGGAGCCATCCGCAACGGCGAGTGGCGCCACCTGAGCAACCACGACGTCATTCTGATGCCCGACCCGTGGGAGTACCCGTGGTTCGCGGCCTGGGACCTCGCTTTTCACTGCGTCACCCTCGCGCACATCGATCCGGCGTTCGCCAAGGGCCAGCTCATCCTGCTGTTGCGTGAGTGGTACATGCATCCCAACGGGCAGATCCCGGCGTACGAATGGAACTTCTCCGACGTGAACCCACCGGTTCACGGCTGGGCCGCGATGAAGGTCTTCGAACTGGACGGTGGCACCGACTTCCATTTTCTGGCCCGGATTTTCCACAAGTTGCTGATCAACTTCACCTGGTGGGTGGACAACAAGGACTTCGGCGGCAACAACCTTTTCGAGGGCGGCTTCATGGGGTTGGACAACATCGCCCCCCTCGACCGCTCGACCTTTCCGCCGTCGGAGGGCTACGTCGAGCAAGCCGACTCCACGGCCTGGATGGGCATGTACGCGCTCGACATGTTGGACATGGCTTTGCGTTTGGCTACGAACGACAACGCCTACGAAGATGTGGCGATCAAGTTCTTCGAGCACTTCCTTGCGATCGCGGGCGCATTGAACAACGCCGGGCTATGGAACGACGAGGATGCGTACTTCTACGACATGCTCCATCTCAAAGACGGAACCGACGTACCCATCAAGGTGAAGTCACTCGTCGGGCTTGTCCCCATCACGGCGGCGTTGACCTATGGACACTTCGTGGTCGACAGCCTGCCGGAGTTCCGCGCCAGGGCCGAATGGTTCCTGCTCAACAATCCGGAATTCATGGCGTCGTTCCACGTACAGGACATCGACGGCGAGCGGCATCGCCTGCTGGCCATGGTTTCTCCGGAACGGCTGATCCGGGTGCTGAACAACGTCTTCGACGAGTCGGGGCTGCTCTCGGAGTTCGGGATCAGAGCTATCTCGGCGTGGCACCGCGACCACCCGTTCTCCGTCGAAGTCGGCGGAACGATCGCCTCCGTCGACTACGAGCCGGCCGAGTCGACGACCGCGCTGTTCGGTGGCAACTCCAACTGGCGCGGGCCCATCTGGATGCCGCTGAACGCGCTGCTGGTCGAGGCGTTGCGGTCGTACGACGAACTGTCCCCCGGTCAGGTCACGGTCGAATACCCGGTGGGATCAGGCAAGCGACTGAGCCTGGGCCAGGCCGCGGATGACATCAGCGGCCGCCTGGTGTCGATTTTCCTACCTGGCGCAAACGGGCGCAGGCCCGTGCACGGTGGTTACGACCTGCTCGCTACCGACCCCCGGTGGAAGGACAACATCCCGTTCCACGAGTACTTCCACGGCGACACCGGGGCCGGGCTGGGCGCCGAGCATCAGACCGGCTGGACCGCATTGGTCGCGCATCTGTTACTGACCGGTGCGCCCCCCGCATCACGAAACACCGTCCCCGCACCGGATGTGGAGGCCGCAAGGCCGCGCGCATCTCTGGTGCAAAACGTTCTCTAGGAGATTCCGTGGTCGAGACACAGCATTACGACGTGATCGTGATCGGTACCGGCGCGGGTGGAGGGACGTTGGCGCATCGGTTGGCGCCATCGGGCAAGCGGGTGTTGATCCTGGAGCGGGGTGGGTACCTGCCGAGGGAGCGGGACAACTGGGAGTCGACCGCGGTCTTTGTCAAGGGGAAGTATCGGGCGCCGGAGTTCTGGCTTGATGAGCACGGTGACGAGTTCCCGCCGGAGGTGAACTATTACGTGGGCGGGAATACCAAGTTCTATGGTGCGGCGTTGTTCCGGTTGCGCCCGACCGATTTCGGGGAGATCCGGCATCATGATGGGATTTCCCCGGCGTGGCCGATCTCCTACGACGAACTTGAGCCGTATTACACGCAGGCGGAGCATCTGTATCTGGTGCACGGCGCGCACGGCGAGGATCCGACCGGGGGTCCGGCGAGCGCGCCGTACAAGTTCCCTCCGGTTCAGCACGAGCCACGTATTCAGCAGCTGAGCGACGATCTGGAAAAGCTTGGCTTGCATCCTTTTCATCTGCCGATCGGGGTCAACCTGATCCAGGACGAGAAGGGGAACGCGACCCGGGAGAGTGCGTGTATCCGCTGTAACCGGGTCGATGGGTTCCCGTGCGTGTTGCAGGCGAAGTCGGACGCGCAGGTGCTGTGCGTGGACCCGGCGCTCAAGTTCCCGAACGTCGAGTTGATCACCCACGCGTATGTGGAGCGGCTGGAAACCGACCCCACCGGTCGGACCGTCAACGGGGTCATCGCGAAGCTGGGCGACGGGTCGACGGCCACGTTCAGCGCGGACGTGGTGGTGGTCGCGGCGGGTGCGGTGAACTCGGCTGCGCTGCTGCTGCGGTCGGCAAATGACCAGCATCCGAACGGGTTGGCGAATTCGTCCGATGTGGTGGGTCGGCATTACATGCGGCACAACAATTTGGCATTGATGGCGGTGTCGAAGGAACCGAACGACACGGTGTTCCAGAAGACGTTGGCCATGAACGACTGGTATTCCGGTTCCGACGACTGGGACTATCCGCTGGGCGGTATCCAGATGCTGGGTAAGTCCGACACCGAGCAGATTCGGGCGAACGCGCCCCGGTTGGCCGGGAAGCTCTCCCCGGGCCTGCCCTTCGAAGTGTTGGCGCACCACGCGATCGATTTCTGGCTGTGCGGGGAGGACCTGCCGCTTGCGGAAAGCCGGGTCACCTTGGAGAAGGACGGGCAGATCCGGTTGTCGATCGATTCGGGCAACAACGTCGAGGGGGTGAAACGGTTGATGCACAAGCTGGAGGGCATGCTCGGCGATCTCGGGATGAGCAGGCATCACCTGTTCGACCACAGCATCTACATGCACAAGGGCATGCCCATCGGCGCGACCGCCCACCAGGCCGGAACCGTGCGGTTCGGTTCCGACCCGGCGAGTTCCGCATTGGACGTCAACTGCAAGGCGCACGACGTGGACAACCTGTACGTGGTGGACACCAGCTTCTTCCCGAGCATCGGCGCGGTGAACCCGTCGTTGACCGCCATTGCCAACGCGTTGCGGGTGGCCGACCACATCATCGAACGACTGCAGTAACGCCGGTGATCCCTGCGCGCATCGGTGAATCCGCCCAGCATTGACTGAACGTAAATAGTGTCGGTGCAATCTTCCACGAAATGGAGTGATGTTCCAAGATGGCAACTGATCCGGTAGATGCGTTGGTGATCTTCGGGGCGACCGGCGACCTCGCCAAGTTGGAGACCTTCCCGGCGCTGGTCGGGCTGGTCGACCGGGGCGTACTCGACGTGCCGATCGTCGGGGTCGCGAAGAGCGGTTGGGGGTTGGAGCAGTTCCGCGACTACGCGACCGCCTCCCTGCAAGCTGAACGACATGGACCCGAGCACCCCGGCGGCGGTGAAGCTGCTGAGCCTGTTGCGTTATGTCGACGGTGACCTGGACGATGCGGCCACCTACGAGGCGATGTCGAAGGAGATGGGCCCCGGCGGGAAGGCGCTCTACTACCTGGAGGTGCCGCCGTTCCTGTTCGGCCGGATCGCGAAGGGCATCGCCGGTGCGGGCCGGGCCGCCGGAGCGCGGGTGATGGTGGAGAAGCCGTTCGGCGGTGACCTGGGCGGCGCGCAGGCTTTGAACGCGACGATGCACCAGTACTTCGCCGAGGACGACATCTACCGCGTCGACCACTGGCTCGGTCTGGATCCGCTGGACAGTGTGGTGCTGGCCCGGTTCGCGAATTCGGTGATCGAGCCGCTGCTGAACCGCACCTATGTGGAGAGCATCCAGATCACCATGGCCGAGGCGTTCGACGTCGCGGACCGCGGCCGGTTCTACGACAACACCGGCGCGATCCGGGATGTCATCCAGAACCACATGCTGCAGGTCCTGGCGACCGTGATGGCCGAACCGCCCGACGGCGGCGGCATCGATTCCTGGCTGGACTCCAAGTCCCGGATCTTGGGGGCGCTGCGCCCACTGACCACAGACGATGCGGTGTTCGGGCAGTACGACGGCTACCACGACGTGGTCGGAGTAGCGGCCGGTTCCACCACCGAGACCTACGCCGCCATCCGGCTTTCCCTGGACAGCTGGCGGTGGGCCGGGGTGCCGATCGTTATCCGGGCCGGGAAAACCCTCGCGGTCACCGCCACTGAGGTGAACATCCGGTTCAAACGGCCACCGTATGCCCCGTTCGGGTTCGACACTTCCGCTGCGACGGACCAGCTGCGGTTCCGGATCTGGCCCGAGACCGCGATCGGTCTGACGCTGATCGGGAAGAAACCGGGCGAGGGCTGGCACCCCGAGGTCGAGGAACTTGCCGTTCGCGCAGCATCCCGGTTCCGACATGCGGCCCTACGACCGGCTCATCGGGGCCGCGCTGGACGGTGTCCGTTTCTCCTTCGCCCGGCAGGACGCCATCGAGGCCGCCTGGCGCGTCGTCGACCCGATCCTCGGCGGCGACATCCCAGTACATCCGTACGCGCGCGGCAGCTGGGGACCGAAGGAGGCCGACGCGTTGCTGCCCGAGGGTGCCGTCTGGCACGACCCGGTCGGCTGACATCCGGCCGTTCCGAGGGCTGACCGACAGGAGCACGAGATGAGCGCAGAGCCGGCGGTGAAGACGACATCCGGGCGGCCGCGCGGATCCGGTCCTTTCGACCGCCGGCTGCTCGAGTACACCCGCGGCACTCGGCGCTATCTGGGCGCCAGCGTCGGTCTCGGCGGGTTGACCGCAGGTCTTTTGGTCTGCCAGGCGGCGCTCATCGCGGGCATCGTGGCGCGCGTGGTCGACGGCCACCAGACGACGGCCCGCGCGGCCACCGCCCTCGGCTGGCTGCTGATCGTCATCCTGGCCAGGTCCGCAGTGGGCTGGATCGGTGAACGCATGGCCGATCGGGCGTCCGCGTCGGCGAAGTCGGACCTGCGCACCGCGCTGACGGAACAGATCGCGCGCCTCGGGCCGGCCGGTATCGACCGCGAGAAGTCGGGCAGTCTCGTGGTTCTCGCCACCAGCGGCGTCGACGCACTGGACAACTACTTCGCCCGCTATCTACCGCAGCTGTTCCTGGCTGTCATCGTCCCGGTGACGGTCATCGGTGTCACCGCGGGCACCGATTGGAAATCGGCGCTGATCATTGCGGTGACCGTGCCTCTCATCCCGTATTTCATGGCGCTCGTCGGAGCCACTACCAGGACTCGGATGGAGCGGCAAGCCGAGCTGCTGCAACGTCTTTCGGGTCACTTCCTCGATGTGGTCGGCGGACTGCCGACGCTCAAGGTGTTCAATCGCGCCAAAGCGCAGGTTGCCGCCGTCAGGGATATCACCAACCGCTACCGAACCGCCACCATGGGCACGCTGAGGGTCGCCTTCCTCTCCTCACTCATCCTGGAACTGCTGGCCACCTTCTCGGTTGCGCTGGTTGCCGTGGCCGTCGGACTCCGGCTGCTGGGTGGCCAGCTGACCCTGGGCACGGCGCTCTTCGTGCTGATATTGGCACCGGAGGCATACCTACCGCTGCGGAAACTCGGCGCGGAGTACCACGCCAGTGCCGAGGCGATGAACGCGGCCGCCGACGTATTCGAGGTGCTCGAGCGTCCGCTGCCCGGCGCAGGCACCGGCACTGCAGTGCCGGACCCGTCGCAGTCCGGGCTGCGCGTCGATCGGCTGCACGTTCGCTATCCCGGACGGTCAGCTGCGGCACTCGAAGGCGTCAGCCTCACGGTGTATCCGGGAGAGATCCTGGCTGTCGCCGGTCCGAGTGGCTGCGGGAAGTCGACCCTGCTCAGCGTGATTCTCGGGCTGACGCCGGCCAGCAGCGGGTCCGTCCTGGTGGGCGGAACCGACGTCGCCGATCTCGATCCCGACGCCTGGCGGTCGCGGATCGCCTGGGTGCCGCAGCGACCTCATCTGTTCGCCAGGTCCATCGCCGACAACATTCGGCTGGGTACGCCCGACGCGAGCGAAGCCCGCCTGCGGGCGGCTGTTACGGACGCCGGCTTGGACGAGGTCATCGCCCGGCTGCCCGATGGTCTGCTGACCGTGCTCGGTCACGACGGGGCCGGGCTGTCTGCCGGCGAACGCCAGCGGGTGGCCCTGGCCAGGGCTTTCGTTCGCGACGCCCCGCTACTGCTGCTGGACGAACCGACCGCCAACCTGGACGGCCGGACGGAAGAAGTCGTCCTGCAGGCGGTGCGGCGACTGATGGCCGGCCGGACGGTCGTGATGGTCGCTCACCGGCCGTCGTTGCTGTCCCTTGCGGACCGCGTCGTGGAACTGTCCCCGGAGTTGGCCAGATGAATTCCCGGGAACGCCGTCGCCGACGCGCCGCAGGCGCCGCTGCGCCGCACACTGGGCATCGCCCGCCCGGTCACGGGCCGGCTCGCGGTGGCCACCATGCTCGGCGCCGGAGCCCTAGCGGCCGACATCGGCTTGATCGGAACCGCTGCCTGGCTCATCTCCAAGGCGTCAGAGCACCCGAACGAGTCGGCCATCGCCCTGGCGATCGTCGCCGTGCAGTTCTTCGGTCTTTCCCGCGGCTTGCTGCGCTACGGCCAGCGGCTGGTCGGCCATGATGCGGCCTTCCGACTGCTGGCCGACCTGCGGGTGCACGTGTACCGGCACCTCGAACGACTGGCTCCAGGCGGCCTACCGGGATTTCGCCGGGGCGATCTGCTGACCAGGATCGTTCGCGACGTCGACTCGCTCCAGGACCTCGTCATCCGCGTAGTGCCGTCCTTCGGCTCCGCGTTGTTGGTGGGCTCGCTGACCGTGACGCTGATGTGGTGGCTGCTGCCCGCTGCCGGCATCATCCTGGCCGTCGCGTTGCTGCTTGGTGCCCTGCTCGTGCCGTGGCTGACTTCGGTGTTGGCGCGCCGCAGGGAGTTCCACTTCGCGCTCGCCCGCGGCGACCTGGCCGCCGCAGTCGTGGACCTGACGGACGGAGCGGCCGAGCTCACGGCGTTCGGCGCGATGGAATCCCAATTGGACGAGATCCGTCGGTGCGACGCGGAACTGACCGCGATCGCCGCCCGATCAGCGGGCACCGCCGGGATCGGACTCGACCCTCACCACACTGTTGGCGGGCCTGGCGTGTTGGGGCTCCCTGACGGCCGGTATTCGCAGCGGTCGCCTCCGGGCGGCTGGCCGGCACGAATCTCGCCGTCATCGCACTCGTCCCACTTGCCGCCATCGAACTGGTCGTCGGCCTGCCGGTTGCGACTCAGGCATTGCACCGGGTGCGCCAGAGCGCCGCCCGGGTCTTCGAGATCACCGACGCACCGACGCCCGTCAGGGAGCCTCAGCCGGCCATGGCGTTGCCCGGCCGGTCGTTCGACCTGACGGTGGACGGGCTACAGGCGAGCTACGCCCAGACGGCCACCCCGGTACTCCGCGGCGTCGATCTGCAGTTGCCCCCGGGCAAGCGGGTGGCAGTTGTCGGACCTAGCGGGGCCGGCAAATCCACTCTGGCCTGGGTGCTTGTCCGCTTCCTGGAATATCAAGCCGGGACGGTCGACCTGGACGGCGTGGGAATCGATCGGTTGGCCGCCGACGATGTCCGCCGTGCGGTCGGTCTGATCGATCAGGACGCCTATCTGTTCGACACCACGATCGCAGAGAATCTCCGGGTCGGTGCCCGGGATGCGACCGATCAGGAGCTGCTCGCGGCGATCGATCGGGTGGGGCTGAGCGACTGGCTGCAGGACCTGCCGCAGGGTCTGGCCACCCAGGCCGGGACGCACGGCACCCGACTGTCCGGAGGCCAACGGCAGCGCATTGCAGTGGCCAGGGCACTTCTCGCGGACTTCCCGGTGTTGGTGCTCGACGAGCCGGCCGAACATCTGGATGTCGCCGCCGCCGACGCGCTGACCGCAGACATCCTGCAGGCCGGCGGGGACCGGTCATTGCTACTGATCACCCATCGGCTCACCGGACTGGAGTCGATCGACGAGATTCTGTTGCTGGATGACGGCGTCGTGGCCGAACGCGGCACCCACGACGAATTGCTGGAAGCCGGGGGACGGTACGCCGATCTCTGGTGGGACGAAGTCTGTGACCGGCTGGAGGCCGGAACCCGAGCGGAGCTGACGCCGAGCACGAGCATCGATGATAGGAGTTTCGCCCGATGAATACTGATCTGGCTCGTTGGCAGTTCGCGACTACCAGCATTTACCATTTCTTGTTTGTGCCGGTGACTATTGGTTTGGCGTTTTTGGTGGCGTTGTTGCAGACGACGTGGTATCGGCGGGACAGTCCTGAGTTTCGGCGGTTGACGAAGTTCTTCGGGACGTTGTTGTTGATCAATGTGGCTATCGGCACGGTGACGGGTTTGGTGCAGGAGTTCGAGTTCGGGATGAACTGGTCGAACTATTCCCGGTTGGTCGGCAACGTTTTCGGCGGCCCGTTGGCGATGGAGGGGTTGGCGGCGTTCTTCCTGGAGTCGACGTTCCTGGGTATCTGGATCTTCGGGTGGGACAAGCTGTCCAGGGGGTTGCATCTGGCGTGCATCTGGATCGTGGCGGCGGCGGCGATGCTGTCCGCGGCGTTCATCATGGCGGCGAACTCGTGGATGCAGCACCCGGTGGGTTATGTGCTGAACTCGCAGAATCAGCCGGTGCTGAACAACGTGTGGGCGTTGTTCACCAACCCGGTGTTCCTGTTGTCCTACCCGCACGTGATTTTGGCGTCGTTGGTGACCGGCGCGGTGATCATGTTGGCAGTGTCGGCGTGGCAGTTGCGGCGGGCGCGGGCGGTCGCGGCGTTCCGCCGGACCGCGGTGATTTCACTGGTGGTGTTGGCGCCGGCGGTGTTGATCAACATGTTCATCGGCAGCGAATTGGGGGTGATCGAGGGCACCTACCAGCCGATGAAGATCGCCGCGGCGGAAGCGTTGTGGACGACGTGCCCGTCGCATTGTTCCTTCTCGATGTTGCAGGTCGGCGGGGGGAAGAACGACGAGACGCCGACGAAGTTGATCCAGGTGCCGGATCTGTTGTCCATTCTGGCGACCAACCATGTGGACGGCGAGGTGCAGGGGATGAACAACCTGCAAGCCCAGTACGCTGTCGCAGTACGGCCCGGGCAACTACATCCCGAATGTGTTCCTGCAGTACTGGGGGATGCGGGTGATGGCGTATCTGGCCACGCTGATCGCGCTGGTGTCGGTGTGGGGTTTGTGGTTGATCCGCCGGAAGACGCTGCACAAGGCGAAGGTGTTTCTGTATGTGGCGCCGTGGCTGGTGATCACCCCGTTCCTGGTGAACACCGCCGGGTGGGTGTTGACCGAGAGCGGCCGGCAGCCGTGGATCGTGCAGGGTTTGATGACCACGGCGCAGGCGGCGTCCCCGTCGGTGACCACCACCGACATCTGGATCAGCCTGACCGTGTTCGTCCTGCTGTACGCCGCCTTGGGGGTCGGCGGACGTGTATCTGATGATCCGCTACGGCCGCAAGGACCTCACCGAGGACGAGCCACGACACCGACCACTCCGGTTCCGGTGACGGGCAGAGCCGGTCGCCGGCCGCCGACCAGCCGGACGCCGCGCTGGCCGGCGTCATCTACTAGGAGGTCGGCCATGGTGCAATCTGTACGACGTCTGGTTCCTGGTCATCGCGGTGTTCTGGGTCGGCTTCTTCATCCTGGAGGGCTTCGACTTCGGGGTGGGCATGCTGCATTCCTTCGTCGGCCGCAACGATGTGGAGCGGCGGATCGCGGTCAATTCGATCGGGCCGGTCTGGGACGGCAACGAGGTGTGGCTGGTGGTCGCCGGGGCGGCGACGTTCGCGGCGTTCCCGGCCTGGTACGCCACCATGTTCTCCACCTTCTATCTGGCGATGGTGTTGATCCTGGTGGCGTTGATCGTCCGTGGGATGTCGTTCGAGTTCCGCGGGAAGATCACCGATCCGCGGTGGCGGGGGGTGTGGCAGTGGTCGCTGACCATCGGCAGCGCGGTGGTCCCGCTGCTGCTGGGCACCGCGCTGGGTGATCTGTTGTACGGCCTGCCGATCAACCAGGCCGGGGACTACACCGGCACGTTCTTCGGGCTGCTGGTGCCGTTCGGGGTG
>CAVOIW010000004.1:0-485662 GCA_963695865.1 uncultured Actinomycetota bacterium
GGGGCACGGGAGCGCCTCTCACCGATCGTCATGACGTCCCTGGCGACCGGCCTCGCCGTCGTGCCTCTGGTCCTGCTCGGGGATCGTCCCGGTCACGAGATCGAATATCCGCTGGCCGTGGTCATCCTGGGCGGCCTGCTCACCTCGACGCTGCTGAATCTGTTCGTCGTCCCTTCCCTCTACCTGCGATTCGGGCAGAGCCGCCGTGACCGACGAACAGCGTCGGGGCTACCAGGTCAGATCTCCTCATTGCCCCCGTCATCCCTTCTGCGACAGGAAACCTGACATGACTTCTCGACACAGTCTCCGGCTTACTGTGCTGATCCCGGTCGTCACCACCCTGCTGGTGGTGGCTGCAGGGCCGGTCGCCGCGAAGACTGGTCAGGGCTCAGCCGGTCGATCGACGGCAACTGTGACGGTGCCGACGGATTGCCACGCAGGAGCACACTTCAAAGCAGCCGAATTCCCGAACCGTCCTCGGGTGGACAACAAGTGGTTTCCGCTGGTCGCCGGCACGACCTTCGTGATGAAGGGAACCGTCGTCGAAAACCATGCGGCGCACCAACATCAAATAGTGACGACCGTGACCGATCTGACCAAAATGATCAACGGGGTGCGCACTGTCGTCGTCTTGGACGTGGATTTCGACGACGGCGAGCTGCAGGAATCGGAGTTGGCCTTCATGGCGCAGGACAATTCCGGCAGCGTCTGGAACCTCGGTGAATACCCCGAGGAATATGTCGACGGGAAGCTCGACGGCGCTCCCAGCACCTGGATCGCGGGTATCGCGGGGGCCAGAGCAGGTATCGGCATGCTCGCGTCGCCACGCGTCGGCAGGGCGGCGTACCTGCAGGGGGTGGCTCCCAAGGTCGATTTCCGCGACTGCGCCGAAGTAGTGCAGACCGGACGACGGGTTTGCGTCCCGGTTCGGTGCTACAACAACGTGCTGGTCACGGAGGAATGGGCGCCCCAGGACCCCGAAGGTGGACATCAGCTGAAGTACTACGCACCGGGCGTCGGAAACGTCAAGATCGGCGCCATCGACGGGGTGGACCCCGAGGTCCTGCAGCTCGCCAGGCACGCGACTCTGAGTGCCAAGAAGCTGGCCGCCGTGCGACAGCAGGTACTGGCGCAGGATCGGCGCGGTTACAAGGTCAGCCCGAAGGTGTACGGTCGCACCGCACCGGCTCGACGCGCCAGCTGCGGGTAGTGGCTTGGCTGTAGCAGGTCGCTCACCCAACGTCACATCGGATGGGCCGCGCTAGCGCATCTTGGCCGAATGAGGGATGATCGCTGCCAACCGATCGACGGGGGGTTGTCGGATGGACGGGGGAGGTCTGCGCTTGCGCACTACGACCGGTCAGATGTTGGTTGGTGCCGGCCTCTACGACCACAAGCCAGGCACAATCGCTGTAGCCCGCATCCAGGAGAAAAGGCAGTTCCGATGAGCGAACCGAGTCAAACGGTCTATGAAGCGCTAGGCGCCGACGTAGGAATTCGCAAGGCCGTAGACGAGTTCTATGCCCGGGTGGTCGCCGATCCGCAGTTGCAGCCATTCTTCGCAGACGTCGATATGACCACCCTGCGGCGACACCAGGTCGACATGCTCTCCGCCGCTACTGGAGGCCCTCGTCAGTACGACGGCCAGGATATGGCCGTTGCGCACGCAGGCAGGGACATCACTGCCGATGCATTCGGCCGGGTGGTCGGGCACCTGGTTGCGACCTTAGAGTCATTAGGTGCAGACCAAGAAACCATTGACCGTGTGGTGGCAACGTTGGCCCCCCTCGAATCCTCCATCGTCACGGCCTGAGGCACCGCGTGGCTGACATCGATACAGCGTCGCTCCAGGACAACTTCGCGGCGGTCGCTGCCCACGGTGACGACGTTGCGTTGTACTTCTACAGTTATCTGTTCCTGCGCCACCCGGAGACCCGCGAGATGTTTCCGCCGGCAATGGACAAGCAACGCGACCGGCTGCTGACAGCATTGGGCAGAATCGTTTCCAACGTCGACCGTGTCGGCGAGTTGGTGCCTTATCTGCAGGACCTGGGTCGCGATCACCGCAAGTTCGGCACAATCGCGGGCCACTATCCGGCGGTCGGCGACGCCCTCCTGCGAACGTTGGAGCATTTCAGCGGCGACGCGTGGACGGACCGCTTGCAGAGGCGACTGGGCGGCCGCCTACGGGATCGTGGCAGGCGCGATGAGCGGCGCGGCTGATGAAGCCGCCGAAAGCGAGCCCCCGTATTGGGAGGCCACTGTCACCGAAGTGGACCACCCGACCTTCGATATCGCGATTCTTCGCGTGCGAACTGAAGTTCCGATACCGTACGTCGCGGGTCAGTCACTTTCCGTGGAACCGACCAACCTGCGTCCCCGCGAATGGCGCTTTTACACTCCGGCAAATCCGCCTGGTGCCGTCGAGTTCGACCTACACGTGCGATTGATCAACGGCGGACCGGTGTCGGCGGCGCTCGCCTTGGCCGCCCAACCGGGGGACCGGTTACGGCTGGGGCCGCCCTTCGGCCGAATGACCCTCGAGCCGGAATCTTCCCGGCCGGTACTGCTCATCGCCGGAAGCACCGGCTTGGCACCGATGAAGGCGATCATCGGACAGCTAGCCGCCGCGGGCCCGCGCCCTACCCATCTGTACTTCGGCGCGCGGAGCGCTCGCGAGGTCTACGACGCCGCCTCGCTGGGCGCCCTCGAGCGGCAGTATGAGTGGCTGACGGTCGTGACGGCCGTCTCCGCACGACAACGCCGGTTGGACAGGCACCACCGGCCTGATCGGCGAGGTGGCTGCCGCAGCCGCAGATTGGTCGGGTCACGATGTTTTCGTCTGCGGATCACCGCCGATGGTCGAAGCCACGGTGAAATTGTTGGTCGCCGGTGGGGTGCCGGACAAACAGATCAAGTTCGAAGAGTTCGGCGAGGGTTGAACGACTTCCATGCGAAGGAGAAACGGATGACCGAGGCAACGCCGGGGTCGGCTGAGCGCGCTGGCATCACCGGCGACGACCTGCGCAGCGTCAAGTTCGGAAGGGCGTTCGGCCGCGGCTACGAACAGGGCGAAGTGGACAGCTTCCTCGAACGCTGCGCTGGCTGGATGGATTGGTTCAACGAGCAGCTCAGGGCTGCGGAGCGGCGCACCGCCGACCTGCAGGCCCAGGTGGTGAGCTCGACCAAAGGAGCTGAGGTACAGCAGGCGATCAGCATCCTCACCGGTGCTCAGCAGGCTGCGGACAGTACCGTGCGGCAAGCGGACAACTACAGCACTACGGTGATGGCCGAGGCCAAGGAGTTCTACGAAGAGACGCGACGACGAGCCGTCGACCCTTGAGCAGGAGGCCACCGCTCGAGCACAAACCCTGGAACGGGAAACCCAGGCGAAGGCCGACTCAGTTTGGAAAACGGCCAGTGCCCGCGCCGCCGCGGTCGAACGTGAGAGTGAACGGAACGCGAAGGCCATTGGTTGAAGGCGCGCAGCGGCGCGCCGAAAAGCTGGAGAATGAAAGCCGGGCCAGGTTGCAGGAGCTGAGTACCCAGGCGGCTGCCGAGCAGAAGGAACTGGACGCCCAGACTGCTTATCTCACGCACGTTGCGCGAGTCGACGCGGATCCAGATGCAGAAATTCCTCGAAGGAATGCTCGATCACGTCCTCGACGAATATGGCAGAGCCCACCCGCTCGCCGCCGAGGCGGCAAGCGACCCTAATCGGCCACCGGTCGAGGCGCCCGGACCTGGCTCGATCCGGTTACGGGTCGGACAGGCGTCGAACTCGCCGGCCGTACGGCGTAGCGGGACAGGATTCCCGATCGGTTCGTCAACCAGTACCACCCCCGCGCAATCAGGATCAATTCGAGGTCCTCAAGATGGCGGAGACCAACGGCAACGAGCTCCCCTGAGCTGGCGTCCAACATCAGGACCATGTTGACGTCGGAAGGCGTGTTCGAGGCCTCCGGCGAGGTTCCGCCGGGGCCGGGCGCGGTCGATCGCCATGATGGCGACTTGAGCGTCGCTAATCTTGCGCTCCGGATGTTGCAAGTTGACTGTGCGGCATAATCGGCTGGGCGGATCAGCATCCAATATGGGGGGCTCTCGGATGTATCGGACCATGTTTCAAAGGATGGCCGTTGTGGTGGTGGCAGCGACTATTGCGACAACAACGATGCAGGCTCTTGCCGGAGCCGCGTCCGGCACCGTGGTCACCCGAACCGGTGTTGTGACGCACGGATCGATCGCCACCACCCAGTCCACCATCGGCTGGTTGCTCACTTGTGCGCTGTCCCATCGACGTGCCGATGATCCCATCACAGCGCCGGGCGTGCCCGGCGGTTCCCATCTGCATGATTTCACCGGCAATGCTTCCACCAACGCGTACAGCACGGTGAAATCGATGGAAAGCGCGGCAAACAGGTCGGTGGCCGATCGTTACAACGGCTCCACGGTTAGAGCCGGTACCAGCTGCCGTTTATCCACCTACGGCCTCGGCACTGCCGGTGATACCGCAGCCTATTGGCGACCAACGCTGTTCGCCAATGGTCACCCGCTTACCTCTACCATCAAAGATCAGGTCTACTACAGGGCGAAGACCTTGGTCGGGCGATTCTTCCGGCCGATCCCACAGGACGCCAGGCTGATCGTGGGCTCGTCGATGGCCGGATCGGTGGCCAGCAACGGCGCACTTGCGCAGGGGTACCTGTACTGGCAGTGCGATGGCGCAGACGACAGCAAGTATCGCGTACCGCCGACGAATTGTTCGACCATCGTCGAGAATGTCGTCTTTCCCTCGTGTTGGGACGGACGTGCGATGGACCATCGCGGGGTCAACGGGTCGGACAACGAGCACTTCGCCTATCCGGTGAGCTCCGCCTGCCCCACCGGGTATCCGTTCCCGGTGCCGCAGCTTTCCGAAAAGTTCAAGTACGACCATATTCCTGCGCGGGCCAAGCTGACCTTTTCGCCACCTCCTGGTGGCACTGCGTTCATGCCTACGTACACGGCCCACGCCGACTTCTGGAACACCTGGGACCCGACCGCCCTGCAGTATCTGGTCACCAAATGCCTGAACGCGCAAATTTCCTGCGGGACTAATCCGCTGACCCCACTTTGACCGATACACGCACCTCCAGGTACGGGTGACCCTAGGGCTCCGCTGCCCTGGGATATGACGTTAGCGGTTGGGCCGGCCCAGAGAACGAACGGTCCAACCGGTGGAACGCCAGTGGTCGATGTCGAGCGCATTGCGGGTATCGAGCACCAGCGGTGTCCGTACGATCTCGGCCAACGCACGAGTGTCGAGTTCGCGGTAATGCCTCCATTCGGTGAGGTGCAGGACGATGTCAGCCTGTTCACACGCTTTGTCGATGTCGCGAACGTAGTCGAGGGTGGGGAAAAGGGCCCGTGCGTTGTCCACCGCTTCTGGGTCGTGGACGCGGATCTCGCCCGCCCTGCAGGTGGATCGCGGCAGCCACGTTGAGAGCCGGCGAGTCCCGGACATCGTCGCTCTCGGGCTTGAATGCAGCGCCGAGGATCGCCACGTTCTTCCCCAGGAAGGATCCTCCTATCATCGCCCGCGCCATATCCACCGTTCTTGTCCTGCGGCGCATGTTGATCTCGTCGATTTCCCGCAGGAAAAGCAGTGCCTCCTCCACACCGAGTTCGCCGGCGCGCGCCATGAAGGCCCTGATGTCCTTCGGGAGGCAACCGCCGCCGAAGCCAAGGCCGGCACTGAGGAATCGATGCCCGATCCTCGGGTCGTGTCCGATCGCATCGGCCAGGGTGACGACGTCGCCGCCGGCGGCCTCGCAGATGTCGGACATGGCATTGATGAATGAGATCTTGGTGGCGAGGAAGGCATTTGCGGAAACCTTGACGAGCTCGGCCGTGGCCAGATCGGTGCTGATGTATGGCATTCCCTCGGCCATGATCGGCGCATAGAGCTCCCGCAGGATGTCGTCCGCGCGAGGTGACGCGACGCCGGTGACCAGACGATCAGGATGCAGGGTGTCCGCGACAGCGTGCCCTTCCCGCAGGAACTCGGGGTTCCAGGCGAGCTCGGCACCGGCCCCGATCGGGGCGATCGCGGCGATGCGGGACGCCAATCGCGCAGCCGTGCCCACTGGCACAGTGGATTTGCCGACCACCAGACAGTCCCGCTGCAGGTGAGGCGCAAGGCCATCTACGACGGCGTCGATGTGTTTCATATCGGCTGCATATGATCCGGGCCGCTGCGGGGTACCGACGCAGATGAAATGCACGTCTCCGAACTCGGCGGCTTCCGCCAGTGAGCTGGAGAACCGGAGACTGCCGGAACTGACGGATCGATTGAGCACGTCGCCCAGTCCGGGTTCGAAGAACGGCGGCCTGCCGTCGGCGAGTGCCGCGATTTTGGAGGCGTCGACATCGACGCCGAGGACCTCATGGCCGATGTCGGCCATACAGGCGGCGTGGACGGCACCGAGGTAGCCGGTTCCAATGACGGTGATCTTCACGAGATTGCCTTTCGGTGGGAAAGTGATTGCGGATGGCCCTGATCAGGTCAGGGGGCCCAATAGTGCTTGCAGGGCTATACCTGTCGCTTCTGATGACACCCAGTTCTCCTCGACCCGTTTGCCACCCTGAGTGGAGACGAATGGCGTCCAGTCGGGGCGAACGCGGTACACGTAGCCTCGAGAGTTGGTCTGGTAGAGGTTCTGACGAACGATTGTCGCCATCGTGTTGACGACGGGGCTGGGAAGAAGTCGTTCCCGCGCGGCGTGGCGAAAGAGAGGCAGCAGCCAGGCTTGGCGGGTTTCTTTATAGCTGGTGCGGACGCCGGTGCCATTCGCATTCACCGCGTAGAACCACCCTCCGTTGACCGTGTCCACGACGCCGATCTTCGCTGACTGCAACGCTGTGAGATTTTTGCGAACCGCAGACAGCACCTTCTCGTCGTGGGTGTCGTCGTAGACGTCGAGTAGCGCGTCGACGAGCTGCGCCTGGCTGCCGACCTTCACCAGTGGATCGTTGACCGTCGCCGGACCAGCGCCCGAAAGTTCTGCGGCGCCTGAAAAGAATCCGGTCACGGGATCGGCGCACGTCGATATGAGCTGCTGTGCCAACGCATGCCCGATGGCGGTCCAGCCGGGCTGCCCGAATCGTTGTCCCGCGTCGGTGAGCGCGGCCGCTGATTCTGCGATCCAGTCCGGCCGGAAGCTCGAGCCGGGGGAGATCCCGTCGGCGAAACGCTTGGCGAGCAGCGTTGCGAAGGTCTTGGCCGATATCGCCCATGGACCAGCGGAGTCCAGGTGCGACAGGTCTACGAGGTCGTTGTAGACCCAGCCACGTACCACCCCGTAGGTTGCGAACTCCGCCTCCACGACCGGCTGGAGCCGGCAGCGAAGTTGGTCCACCTCCGGGTTCTGGTAGCCGGTCGATTCCAGTGCGTCGATGTTGCGCAGGAGCGCCAGGTCGGTCAGCGGGTCGTGCCGCGCCACGCGGCCATTGTCGGCGTCGCTCTCGCCGAGGGTGGTGACGTTGGTGTTGCCGGCAGAGTCATCCTTCCCATTCCAGGTCGTTCGGTAATTCACGAACAGGCCGCCGGTCAGCGTGCTCGGCCGCACCGGCGGAGCGGTCGGATTCCAGCCGACGGCAGCGAACGTCGACAACACCATCCTTGCTCGGTCTGCGTCGGCCTGATCCGGGTGCGCCGTAACGCTCGAGTGGAGCGGTCGGCAGGACGAATCCGGGTTCACCGGTGTGGAAATGTCGACTGGATCCCGCCCGCCACCTGAACAAGCCGCCAAGAACAACGATGCCGACAATGACAGGGCAACTGATACGGCGAGAACGGATTTCCGGATGGCTCTGTGGGTCATCCCGGCGCCTGAACTGCATTCTGCTGGGGCGACCGCTGGTCCCACAGCGACACAGTCGTGGTCGCATCCTGGGCCACGACTTGGAAATCCCTGCCGACCTCCGTCTGGACGTCCGGTGGTGTGCCCTTGGCGTAACTGCCGGCATCACTGACCAGCCAGACCCTGCTGTGTGCCTCCAGGAAGATCCGGATCTGATCCCCGGTCAGCAGCACGGGCACACCCAGCACGGTGTCCACCGCGCGGCCGTCGCGCAGCACCAGGTACAGCAGTTTGTTCCGCCCGGTCTGGATGACCCGGTCCGGATTTCGGCCCAGATACTGGCGGGTCATCACCGGTGGAGACATCGTGATGACCTGGTCCCCAGGCTGGAGATGTTCGCGGAGATAGGTCACGGTGGGCGCATAGTCGGGGTGTGTGAGCGGATTTGGATCGCCGCTGATGTCGGCCGCCCAGAGGCCGAAGCCGCGGGGACTGAGCACCAGTGTGGCTGCCCCCGCACATAGGATCACGACCACGGCAACCAGGGCCGTCGCTCGGAGCCACCTGGCCAGCGGTGCGCCCGTCGGCTGCGCAAGCCCCCTGCGCCAACTGGACAACCACCCCAGTAGACCGGCGGCTCCCATCACGGCCAGGGCAACAAGTAGGGGGATGGTGATGAAGCTGTACCTTTCCACCTTGGCCGTCAACACCACGCTGATCGAAATAACCGTGACGACCAGAGCGATCGAAGCCAGATTAGATGCAGAGTTGCGACGTCGCAGGCCGATGACCATGCCAACGACCGCCAACGTCGATAGCACCGTCAGGCTGCCGCCGTGTGTGAGCGGGGCGAAGAAAACTTTCTGGTAGTAATAGTCGGCCTGATTGGGATCCCATCCCACGTACGGTCGGTTGCTCAGATCCTCACCGAAATCCGGGGGATGGATATGCGACACGACGTACTGAACCGCGATGACGATAGCCACCGGGGCAAAGGCTGCCGCGAACATCTTCCGGCGGCGCCAAACCACTTGACGCGCAACCAGAGCCATCACCGGAAGGGCCGGCAGCAGTACGAAACTCTCTTCATGACTGAAATACATCGCGACCAGTGCCAAGGCGCTGTAGACGATGTCGCGGCTGCGGCCGGATCGGAGAGCTCTGATGTACATCGCGAGGAAGACGACGGCGAAGAACTGCATCTGTTGGTACATCCGGATGTCGCGCGCCCACGCACCCTCAGCAGGGACGATCACGAGTACCAGGGTGGCGATGACCTGGAGTGGCCTCGATGTGGTGAGGGTGGGCATCAACAACAAGCCGAAGGCCAGAACCGTCGCGGTGAACCACAGCAGGGCGATCATCCGCAGCACGTCGGGGTTTTCGGTCAGGCGCATCGCCAGGGCCAGCAGCACGTGGTAGAACTCGGCCTTGAAGTAGTACAGTCCCGAGTCCAATCTGGGCAGGCCATGCGCCGAAATGCTGCGCGCCACAGTCAAACTCGTGACCTCGTCCTGCCACAGCGGTTGCCGACCGATCCGCCAGCCCTGCGCGACAGTTGCCAGCAGAGCGATCGCAATCACACTCAGGCGATGAGGCGGAAGGGCTGCGGGCAGTCGTGCAACCAGCTGCTGCCGGGCTGTGCGAATCCTCGACGCGAGCGCGGACGGCGATTTCGGGGACGCAGTTCGGTCACGGCTGATCCGTTCGTGGACGGTAAGCGCGACGAGGCCCAGTAGCGGAACGGCCAAGGCTACGACCACTGCCCCGGCAGTGGTTGTCCCGTAAGGGGAATCGGGCCGCACGGTGACCCAACGCCCGTACGCCAGCGCCATCAGGATCAGCGCGATCGCGGGCGTCAGGCACAGGAGGATCCGACCCAGCAACACGGTCCGCTGGACGGCCAGGATCCGCCCCACGACGAGAACGATCAGCGCGAGCGCCAACAGGATCAGCAACACAGTGGGCAGGACGGCAAGGACAGCATCCCCCCAACCGCTGACTGCCTCGCCGGGGGACGCGAAGACTGCGGTGAACCCATTTGGCCAGAACAGGGCAGCGGATGTGCGGCTGAGCGGCTCTGGCGTCACCGACTCGCCTTGGGCTTTGATCGTCCATTGCTGCGCCGAGGGATCCAAAGGCGTCCACGCCGTGCCCGAGGACGAGGTCATCACCCGGGCCGCCACAGCGGTGCTGTTTCCTCCTCTGGTCACCCGGAAGATCAGCGTGTTGAGTCCATCGTGCAGGCCAGTGCCCAGATGAACCAGCTGCAACGGTGCCGTCCGGTGGCTGTTCGGGCTCTGGTAGGCGGGCGCCGGGACGGTTGCGATTTCCTTTCCATTCATCGAGACACTGAGCGCGCCGGAACCCGCGACCTGAAGCCAACTATCGGACTGCGATGCAGGAACGGTCGCGGTCAGCGTGTACGTCGCATCGAATCCGGGAGCCGAATAGGTGGTCGGCTCGGTGCCGGCCATCAGCTCGGCCCGGGACCGGGGTGGCGACGTCGCGAAGGGGCGCAAGAAGAACGGGCGCGCGCCATCCAGTGACCGGATATCCGGGAGTGATGAACTCGGGTTGCAGGCCGAGGGTGGATCCGGTGAGTGCAGCATCCGAGGTGGACAGCCATTGAGGGCCGTCCGTTGCCAGGTCGACCGGTCCCTCCGGGGTGGTGACGGCCAGTCGCGCCCAGACTGCAGCCGTATCCTCACCCAGCGCATTGACCTGGACAGCCACCACGTTCTTCCCGCTGTTCAGGAACGATCGGACGTCGAAGACTTCGCCGAGCGGCAGCGCGCCCTGGCGTGCGGCGGTCCGATTGGTGCCCACCAACCGGCCGTTGACCCAAAGCCGGTAGGTATCGCGGGCATCCACCCATAACACGCCTGATGTCGGCGACGCGGACAGGTTGACCTCCGCTCGGAAATAGCTCACCGCGGCAGGCGTCGGTGCCTGCAACCACGCCGTGGACGGCGCCGCCACCGGATAACTCATGGCGGTGGGTGCCGTGGCGACCTGCTCGAAGTAGGCGCTGATGCCGGTGATCATGACGAGCAGGACGCCCAGCAGGGCCAGCGTCCTGCCGATTCGGCCACTCGCGCGACGATAGTGCGAGGTGATGACCGCACGCGGCTGGAGTTCGCCGGCAGGCTGCAGCAGGCGGGGGGCGGCGGGAGCGTTCGGCGGGAATCCTGATCTGTCAGCGTCATAGCGGCAAGGTGGTGTAGAGGCCGGTCAACAGCGAACGCGCCATCACGTTCACGTAGTTGTGGTCGGCAGCAACGGCGGCCAGGAGTGTCTTGCGCCCACCGATCAGGTCACCGGAGCGGCTTTGCGCTGCCGAGAGGAAGGTCAGGGCGGCCGACCGGACGTCATCGTCCTCGGCCAGGGAGTCGGCGGTTCTGGCGTCCGAGATCGCTGCCGGGTTCTCGCCGGCTGCCAGTTCGTATTTAGCCAGTGCCGTTCGCAGGAATGCGCTTTCGTTCGTGCTTGTCACCAGAGCCCTCACGGTTTGGGGCGCGGAATGTCCGCGCAGGAAGTCCACGGCCTGTGCCGTGAACTCGTCGTGCACCGCTGTGCTGCTCGGCCATCGATCAGCCGCTGCGGCGATGATCTGCAGGGCGGCGAGGTCCTTTCCTGACTGGAGCTGTAGCCGGGAGGATGCCAGCCGGGCCGCCGGGCCGTCGGCCGCACCGAGGCGCAATTGGGTCAGTCCATATCCGGCGAGCAGGTCTGCCGTGCCTTGTACGGTGTCCCCGTTGTCCAGAGCGCTCTCGTAGTGCTGCAGTGCGGCCTGGTCGTCGCCAACGGAAGCCTCGGATTCGGCCTGCCGGACCTGCCAACCGTCGTAACTGCTGCGGGCGAGCGACGCAGTGAACGCGATGAGGACGACCACCGTGGACAGGCGCACCGCCCGGCCGGATCGTGGCGTTGACCTGACCGCTCTGCGGCGGGCCTTGTACGCGGCGACGGTCATCAGAATGGCTCCGACGAGGGAGACGTACAACCCCCAGCGCAAGGCCGACAGCACATCGGCGGCGCCACCTGGCAATGGGATCGGCCCCAGCGTGCTGAGGTGCGGACGAGGGATGGTGTAGCCGACCAGGCGCTGGAGGCCGGCGAGATCCGTTTCGTCCCGCCGCAGCCGTTCCTGCATCGAGTCGTTCGCAATGACGCTCAGCACGAAGAAGCCCACGGTGGCCAGCAGGGCAAGCACTGCGGCCCAGCTCTGGAACGTCTGGACGGTGCCGGCCCCACGTCGTCAGTCCAGCAAGCGCCAGTACGCAGGCGACGGCCAGCGGCAGTCCCCAGCTGATTGGGTGATAGCTGGTGCCGAGCAGTGCGATAGGCAGCTGGAAAGCACCCATCGGCTGACTGAGAGCGGGTTGCAGCCACCGGGCCGAACAGGCCGATCAGCAAGGCGATCGTGCCGAGAACAGAAGTCGAAGGCGTGGCCTGAAGGAGAGCACGGAGGCGTGCCGGTGAATCTGCGGCCGGTGCCCCGGCGGTTCGATCGCCGACTGCCCTCTCGGCCGCGAGGGTGGGGGCGCTCATGACGCACCCGTGTCCGTGACGCTGACCCGGTCTCCGTCCATCAGCTGCCGGCCGCCGGAGATCACCACAGCCTCGCCCACGGTGAGACCGGAAAGGATCTCGGTTGCCGTGCCATCCGACACGCCGGTCACCACACTGCGCTGCTTAAGGCGACCATCCGTCACCACGAACACGAACGGCCGTTGGTCGATGCCCAGTACGGCAAGGGAATTGACGGACACCGGAGCGTGATGGGCGGACGGGAACGAAACGTATGCGACGCTGCCAAGTGCGACGGCTGCAGTCGGCTTCGTCAGTCGGACGGTCACCGGCACGGTCTCGTCGGTCGTCGAGTCACTCGTCTTCTTCGCAACGCCGACCGTGTCGTCGACCGTTGCGGATGGCCCGATGCCGACGACCGCGGCGTCGTATCCCCGGCCGGACCTAGGCAGGTTCACGATGGCCCGCTGTCCGCTGCTGACCACGGTGCGGTAGGCGGCGGCCAACGGCACGGTCACCAGCAGGGTGCTGTCGTTCACGACATGCATGACGACATTCGTCCGGGTCAACTCCGCACCCGCCCGGACGGCGAGACCCGATATCCGACCGGCCACGGGTGCCAGGATCTTGGTGGGGGACAGCTTGAGTTCGGTCAGGGCCTGACGATCCTTGGCAACGCGTGCGAGCAACGCCAGCGTGGTAGCGGCCCCTGCCCCGTCCCTGGCTCGGACACTGCCGAGCTCCTTGGCGTCGGCCTGCATCGTATTGAGAGCGGTTGCCACGGCCAGCGAGTCCCCGATGGTGTAGACGGTCATCAGTTGCTGCCCGGCGCGCACCGGGGCACCGTCCACCACATCGACGCTCACCACGGTGGCGCGGCGTTCCACCACGATCGCCCGGTCGACGCCGGCCAGCACCGGGCCAGTCGCCGCGGGCGCAATCTGCAGATCGCCGGGAACGGCTGGCGCCACGACGACGTCAGCGCCCGAACCAGCACCGCAGCCGGCCACCGTCAATAACACGACCAACGCGGCGGTAAGCCGCCGGACGATCGAAATACGTGCGGTGATCACCGCGACGCCGGAATGAGATCGGCGTTCAGCAGGTCGGCAGCGTCCGACAATTCGGTGTCGAACATCGCTTTCCCACCGACCGGCAGGTAAGCGTCGGCGACGTCGCGGAGGAATGCGGTGATGCTGTAACGGCTCTCGGCGAGGCTGCTCGCGACGTCTGCCCGCAGCCGCCGCCTTCTCCGGAAATGCGAGGATCTCCGAAAGGCCGGCAGCCAGCCCCTGGGCGGTCGGTTCCACCAGCGTGGCGCTGTCATCGTCGAGTACTTGCGTGTGGCCTGCGATGCGGGTCGCCACGATCGGCTTGCCGGAATGCATATAGCTGAAGATCTTGAGCGGCGTGTTGGAACCAACGGCGCGCGGTGAGGCGAGCACATCTGCGGCGGCCAAGCAGGAACGAATGTCGTTCTGGTTGACCGGACCGACAATGGCGACCGTGTCGACGACACCGGCGCTCACGGCGGTGCGGCGCAATTCGTCCTGCTGCTCGGAGCTGCCTCCGACAACGACCAGCCGGCAGCGGATCCCGCCCGACTCGACCAGCTTCATGGCCTCCACCAGCGCCGTCACTCCCTGGTACTTTTCCAGCGTTCCGGTGTACAACACGATCGGCCACCCGTCCGGCGACCATTGCCGCCGCAACCGGTCCGCAAGGGCCTCCACGGCCGGGAGCCTCCATGGGAACGTTCGGTACGACGGTGGCGGGGATGCGACCGTCAGCTATGCCCTTGACCCGGACCGCGATGCTCGGGAAATGGGCGATGACGGAATCGGGATCCCCGAACGGTGACGGTTTCGGTGGCCACGGCAACTCTGGTCAGTGGGTGCCGAGGTGAGAATCCATAGTTCGCCAATACCACGGAGAGGTCGTTGCCCATGTCGTAGACGTGCGGGATGCCCGTCACCCGGGACAGGAGGGCACCGAGGAGTCCAGCCTCCTCGTGGGTGTGGATCACGTCGTAATGCCGCCGGCCGCGAATGGCCGCGATACCCGCCTTGGCGAACACCGCTAGGTCTAGGGGGAGCTTCCGCAGTGACGGGCCCACCTTGACCGTGTGGATGCCGGAACCGGCGCCCGTCGCCACGTCAACCCGGCGACGGCGACATCGGCGCCGATGCCGTAGGTGATCGAGATCGACGCGGTGACCGAGGGCACACAGGGCGCGACAGCGATTCAGCACGGAGATAGGTGTACCTCGGGGGCTGTACGTCGGGTGTGGGCTGACCGTGCGGATGTGCATCGAAGTTGGCCCTTCAGGACGGGTCGAAGTTGAGGGCAGGAGATTCGGCACCAAGGCGTGGAACGCTTTTTACTGCTGGTTGCTGACTGTCTGCTGGTGTGCAATCGCATCGCCGTGTGCTGGGGCTCGACGCTGTCGGACGAGCCCGTGCTGCCCTGCGCAAGAGCGCTGGCCCCGACCGGGACTGCCTCTGGCGCTGGAGTTGTCGAGCGCCGCAGGCCCAGGTACACCAGCGCACCGACAAGTCCGAACAGGAGGGTTTGCGCGCTCAGAGTGAGCCCAACGGCCGTGCCTTGCGCCGCCGTGCCCACCGCGGCCACTCCCAGCAACGCGCTGAAAGCACCTTCGCGCAGCCCATATCCCCCGACGGATATGGGAATCATCGAGATTGCGTTGACGGTCGCGATGACCGCGGCGGAGTATTCGAGCGGGGCGTGAAATGCCACCGCTCTGATGTAGCAGGCCTGACTGAGCACCACGACGATCCAGAACAGCAGACCGCGCAAGGGTCGCCCGACGGAACGGATGCGTGCCGTCGGCGGCCTGGGCCCGGGCCGCCTCAGTTCCGGCGCATCTTGTGGACCTTGCGGGCAACGGAATCCGCTGCCGGCACCAGACCCAGTGGCCCACCATCAGGATGACCGCCAGTACGGCCCCACCGGCGAGGCAAGAGGAGCGCGATCGCCCGCCACCGGCAGCTGTAGTCGAGGTGCCAGCTGTGCCACCAGGGCGACAGCGATCACCAGCAGGAGCCCCGGGATGCTGACATCGCGCGCCGTACGACCGCCAGGGCGGCCGGTGCGGCATCCCCACCGTGTCGCTCGCCAGTCGTACTCGGACGACGTCTCCACCGATGTTGGTCGGCAATGCGGCGTCGAAGAGTCGGCCAGCGAAGTCCAGTCGGAGACACCGCCAGAACCCCTTGTGCAATCCGAAGGCCTCCGAGAAGTCCGCGCCATTGGTTGGCCTTGAGCATCGCGGCGCCGAACCCGAGCATCAATCCGAGCGACATCCACCGGAGATTCGCGGTAGGCAAGTGTGCATCCGATCTTCGCCCCCAACTCCACTCTTCCAGAGCAGGAAACGCCACCAAGCGACCGAGACGGTGATCTTGACGGCCGTGACAAGCGTCTTGCGGGTTGGTGCTGCGAGTGATTCGAGGGGCCATTCTCCGGCACTAGATGCCCTCACCCGAGCCCGACGGACGCGATCGATCCTGATCCACGTGGCGCCCGGGTCGGGGCCGACGTATCCGCCGGACCTGGGCACTGTTCGGTTGATCCGGCCTGACACTTCGACTCCGGATGGTGTAAGCTCACCCGTGAACCCGATTCGTGGTAGATCCGGGTCATCACTTCGCCCAACAGTCCAGTGCAGAACAGGACGAGTCCGCCGAGGAACGCCACCGATGCCAAGTATCAGCAACGGCCGTCCGTCGAGCGGGGTCGACGCGAAGATCTTGTCGGCGATGAGGTAGGCCATTACGCCGATACCGATGACGGAGCTCACGATTCCCCACTTGCCGAAGAACTGCATGGGCTGGGTGAGGTAGCGCAGCAGGAATTTGACGGTGATGAGATCCAGAATGACGCGCAGCGTCCGGCCGATGCCGTATTTGCTCTGTCCGCGGATGCGCGGTCGGTGATTCACCGGCATCTCGGTGACACGGGCGCCCGAGAGCGCAGCCAGGGCGGGGATGAACCGGTGCAGTTCGCCGTACAGCCGCAGGTGCCGGACGACCTCGGAGTCGTAGGCCTTGAGCGTGCACCCGTAGTCGTGCAAACGGGTGCCGGTGATGCGGGAGATCATGCAGTTCGCGACCCTGGACGGCAGCTTCCGGCTCATCGCCCGGTCCTGCCGGTTCTTGCGCCAGCCGCTGACGACGTCGTAGCCGTCGGCCATCTTGTCGAGCAGCCGGGGGATGTCCCGCGGGTCGTTCTGCTGATCGCCGTCCATCAGGACGACGGTCGCCCCGCGGCTGTGGTCGAAGCCGGCCTGGATGGCGGCGGTCTGGCCGAAGTTGCGGCGGAACTGGATCACCCGTACGCGCGGATCCCGCTTGGCCCAGCCCAGGGCGAGCTCGCCGGTGCGGTCGATGCTGCCGTCGTCGACCAGGATCAGTTCGGACGAGTGGGGCAGGGTGTCCAGGACGCCGAGCACCTCCTCAACGGCCGGGTCGACGTTCTCCTCTTCCTGATACAGCGGGATGACGACGCTCAGGTGCAATTCCGGGTGGTGTTGGGTGTCGTCGCCATCATTTCAGCTGGCCTCTCGCATGAGCCCGTCCTGGGGCGCTGGCGGGAATGCGCACCGCCGCAGGTACGCTGCTGCGGCGCGCCGCGGGAACGGTGGTACCAGTCGATGAACCGGTCGAGACCCAGCTCGATGTTGGTCGTGGGCCGGTAGTCGAGCTCCGCGCGGCCAGCGAAATGTCGGCATGGGTGAACGGCACGTCACCGCCTTGGTCCGGCAGATTGCGGATCACCGGCGCGGTCGCCCAGCCGCCGGGCGATCATGGTGATCAGGTCGCTCACCGTGCGGTCGGTCGTACCGAGGTTGTAGATGCGGAAACCGTGCGGGCGGTCGGCGGCGGCAACGACGCCCGTGACGATGTCGTCGATGAAGGTGTAGTCGCGCAGGCTCGAGCCGTTGCCGAACATCGGGAGTTGCTCGCCGGTGTCGATCAGCCTGGTGAACTTGTGGATCGCCATCTCGGGCCGCTGCCGCGGGCCGTACACGGTGAAGAAACGCAGGCAGGAGATCGTGGTGCCGTAGAGGTGGTGGTACGCGTACGCGGCCATCTCGTTGGCCCGCTTGGTCGCGGCGTAGAGCGACGACGGGCGGTCGGCCGATTCGGCCTCGCCGAACGGTGGCGTCGACGTCGCCCCGTACACCGACGACGACGAGGCCAGGACGACGTGCTTGATGTTGCAACGCTCGGCCGCCTGTAGGACGCTCCCGGTGCCGACGATGTTCGCCGAGATGTACGACATCGGGTTCACGATGGACGGCCGGACGCCCGCGCGGGCGGCAAGGTGGATCATCACATCGGGTTGGTGGGTGTGCAACAGCTCGGTGACCAGTGCCTCGTCCCGGATGTCGCCGCGAACTAGTCGATAGCGTTCGTTGGTCAAGGCCGCCGCGACGTTCTGCGCCTTGATCGCCGGGTCGTAGAATTCGTCGAAGTTGTCGAGACCGACCACCTTGTCCCGCGTGCCAGCAGGCGGCTCCGGACGTGGCTACCGATGAAGCCGGCCGCTCCCGTGATGAAATAGCTTCTCCGAGTCATGCCAATCCTCTCGATGTACATCGAATACGAGCCGCCGTGGCTGGCTACGTCGGCCCAACGACCCGCTACCGACTTACGCGGATAATCAGCTCATCTACAACATTCCACTGGCACAGGGGGATGTCCCATGTCACATCTGTGACTGCGGTCGACCGATCCGTTGCTGCCGGCTCTGTGTTGCGGAACGTCGCTTCGAAAGGCATCGGTGCCGAACAGGGCGATTGCTCTTGCGTCCCCAAGCTGCTTGCGCTGCGAACCCCATCGTTCCTTCCAGACGAGCCAATGATGACCAACTGCACCGGTGCTGTCCAGCAGAACTTGGACTTTGTGCGTTCTTTCACTCATATGTGTCACGTCGATCACCATGGAGGTGCGGCACTGGACTATTGGTGGTTTCTGGCAGGTTACGCAATATTGCGCATCGACGGGAAGTTGCTTTATCGTCGCTTGGATTGAAGGTTGATCACTCCGGGTGTTTACCTGTGATGCCGGAAGTTGCCTATTGTTCGCCGCATAGCTGCGAGATTCCGTTGTGAAGAGCGCCGTGGTGAACAGCGAACCAATTGTGGTGACGAGTCGTCGCGTCGTTGCCGCATCGTCGTGACGCGGTCATTGATTCGCGTCACCGTTCGGGTGAAAATGACGGCGTAGGGGCATCGCACGTGTGGCACGAAATGTTCCGGCCATGCCGCTACGGTAGTGCGTGTTCCGGTGGGATCGACATCCTCGCCTCGACCGGGCGCCTTCTCACCGCTGTTCCAACCGTGGCGAAGGTCCAGCCTGCTGGTGATTTTGACTGCTCGCTCGCGAGCGGTGACGCTTGACGATGTTCGTCTCTCAGATCTGGATGCCCCATCGGCGTTGATGGCGTGCACGGGTTCCTTACGAAACTTCGCTTTGGCCGATGGGGTCATCCGTATTTTTACCTAGATTGGAATGAATTGACATGGAAACCTCGATGAAAAGCCTACGGTCCGGCCGGGCAAGGTTCGGTGGACAACCACTGCCTATCCATTGTCCTCGTCGCCGTCCTGACCGCTGCAGGCTTGGTGACGATGAGCCTGGCCAACCCGACGCCTTCGTTCGCTGATGTGACGACTAATTCGGCCGACAATCTGCGTACCGGCTGGTATGGGAACCAACCCGCGCTGTCACCGGCCGCGGTAGGGGCCTCCGACTTCGGCCAGCTTGGGTCGATGGCCGTGTCCGGGCAGGTCTACGCGCAGCCCGTCATTTCGCAGAACGTGCTGCTGGCCAATACCGAGTTGAACAACATCTATGGGTTCAACGCCACTACGCGGCACAGCTCTGGACTCGGAACCTCGGCACGCCGTTCGACGCCGTGAATGCGGTCCGCTGCAGCGACATCAAGCCGCTGGTCGGGATCACGTCAACGCCGTGGTGGACGCTGCAAACGGCACCGAATACGTGATGAGCAAGGTCGGCGCCCGAGTGTCGCCTGGTATCTGCATGCGATCGACATCACCAACGGGGCCGAGCGTCCCGGCTGGCCCGTGCAGATCCAGGGCGCCGCCGACAACGACTCGAGCGTCAGCTTCAACGCGGCAAATGAGTTGCAGCGTCCCGGCCTGCTGCTCATGAACGGAGTCGTATACGCCGGATTCAGCGGGCACTGTGATCACCGGCCCTATCAGGGTTGGGTCGCAGGTGTCTCGACCACAACTCATTCCCTTACCGCGTTGTTCAGCTTCGAGGTTGGCCCGGACGCAGTCGCGGCCGATGGTCCCGGCGCCGGCATCTGGCAGTCGGGTTCGGGCCTCGTGTCCGACGCTAGCGGTGACATCCTGGTGTCGGCCGGCAACGGCACGCCCCCGCCTGCGGGTCCCGCAAAGGTCGGCGAGTCGGCACTGGGACAGACCCTGACGCGACTGCGTGTCCAGCCCGACGGCACCTTGAAGGAGGTCGACTATTTCGCTCCATACGACGCGTCGGTGCTCAACGACACTGATTCCGACGTGGGTTCCGGTGGGCCGATTGCCCTGCCCCCGCAGTACTTTGGCACCGCGAAATATCCCCGGCTGACCGTGCTCGTCGGCAAGCAGGGATACGTCTGGCTCAACGACGCCACCGACCTCGGCGGTGTCGGACAGGGCCCGAACGGCGGCGACCAGGTGGTCCAGCGCAGCGTCAAGCTGACCGGCGGAGTGCGCGGCAAGCCGGCGGTGTGGCCCGGCGACGGGGGCTACGTCTATATCTCGACCTCCCAGTCCGGCGCCGGATCCGGGCGCCTGCTCGCCTTCAAGTACGGTCTCGACGGCAGCGGCAATCCCACGCTCGCTCAGACAGGTAAATCAGCGGCGCCGTTCGGATTCGGGTCCGGTTCGCCGGTGATCACCTCGAACGGCACCGCATCAGGATCTGCGCTGATCTGGGTCGTGCGATTCGCGCAGACCTACGACCCGACCCAGCCGGGAATCGGAGCCGCGCTCGATGTCTACAACGCGGTGCCCAACGGCGGCAGCATGAATACCGGCAACATGACCTTGGTCAACAGTTTCCCGTTAGGCCAGGGCACCAAGTTCGGGGTCCCGGCAGTGGACAACGGACATGTCTTCATCGGCACCAGTGACGGTCACGTCCTTGAATTCGGCGCACCGGTGTCCGCGCCGCTGACGGCTCCGGACGTGTCCTTTCCCACCACCACACAGGGCAGCTCGCGGACCCAGACCGTGAGCGTGACGGCCCAGCAGGCGGTGACCGTTACCGCGGCCGGCATCAACAACCCGCAGTTCACCCTCGGGTCACCGACGCCCGCGCTGCCCGTCCAGCTGAGCGCCGGGCAATCACTGAGCATCCCGGTGACCTTCTCGCCCACCACCAACGGTCAAATCCTGGCCACCCTCAGTGTCACCACTAGCGCTGGTCCGGTACCGATCCAGGTCAGCGGCCAAGGCGAGACCCTGGCACCCAAGTTGATGCAGGGCAGCTGCTGCGTCAGCTTCGGAGGCGTTGTCGCCGGCGGACAACCGACCTCGGACACCGTCACATTCTCCAACGCAGGCGCGGGGGACCTGGTCATCAACGGCTACGACCTGCCCGCAGCGCCCTACACGGTGTCGGGTCTGCCACCCGTTGGAACGCACCTGGTCAGCGGCCAGAGCGTGACGGCGACATTCACCTTCGCGCCGCAGGACGCTGGTCTGTACACCGACCAGCTCGTCGTTCACACCAACGACCCGACCGCCAACTACCCGGCGGACGGCGTGGACGGTAGCCCGAATGCCGGTGGCGTCTCGCTGTCGGGATCCGCCGGCGCCCAGGGCGTGATGCGAATCGTCCCGACGGATGTGTCGTTCGGTGACGTCCCGGTCGGCACCACCGCCAGCGAGCCGTTCACCATCACCAACACCGGCGGCACCGATCTGAACATCACCATTTCCAAAGACCCGGGCGGGCTGAACGGTTTCTCCGCCAGCTCGAGTCTTCCCGAAGGCACCGTCATCGCCGCCGGACAGACCGTGACCGAACGGGTTGACTTCACCCCGGCCACGACCGGCCAGGTCAGCGCGGTGTGGGCGATCACGGGCGACGACGGCGGCGGCCGGCAGGACGTCACCTTCACCGGCAATGGGACAGCACCGGCGGCTCCGACTCTGTCGATTGCCGATCTGGACGTCAACCGACCGGCTACCGGCACAGACCACAGCGCTCGTCTCCGTTCGCCTCAGCGGCCCGTCCAGCTCCACGGTGACGGCGAAGTACAGCACCAAGGATGGAACTGCGCTGGCGGCCGGCGACTACACGGCGACCAGCGGCACGGTCACCTTTGCGCCCGGAACCACGTCGGCAACGATCCCGGTCCAGGTCAACGGTGCGCAACCCACCGCAACCGCGAAAACCCTGACGGTGAACCTGACATCACCGACCGGGGCCGCGATCGCCGACCCGTCCGGGAAGCTGTATCTGAATAGTACGTATCTCCCGGTCTCCATTGCCGTCGGCGACGCCACCGCCGCAGCCGGATCGACCGGAAACACGGATCTCAGTTTCCCGGTGACGGTCACGCCCGCTCCGAACCCGGGTCAGCCGGTCACGGTCAAGGTCGCGACCGCCGATGGCACCGCGCTGGCCGCCGCCGGCGACTACACCCCCGTCAACACATCCCTGACGTTCGACTCGACGACCACAACCCAGAACGTCACCGTGCACCTGCTGCACAATCCGGCGGCCGGGTCGACACAGACCGTGCTGCTCACCCTGAATACCGCCTCCACCGGCAGTAGCATCGGCGACGCAAGCGGACTGGGCACCGTCTACACCAGCACTGTGCCGTTGCCGGCACTGTCGGTGAGCGACACCGCCATCGTCCGACCGGCGAGCGGAACAGCCGCGGCCACCTTCACCGTCAGCCGCTCCGGACCCTCGACCGGAACGGTGTCCGTCAAATATGCGGCGGCACCCGGGACGAACTTCACCACGGCCGACTTCGTGGCGACGACAGGAACATTGACCTTTGCGCCGGGGGTAACGACGCAGACGGTCACGGTGCCGATCAACGGTTCCACGACAAGTACCGGCACGGGCAACGTCAACCTCAACCTGTCGGCGCAGACGGGCGCGACCATCGCGGACTCCGGCGGGAAGGGCTACGTAGTCAGTCCTGTCGTGCATTCCTTCGTGTCGGTACGACCGGTCACGGGATGGCGAAGCCCCGCTGATGACACCACTGTCAATGTTCCGATCACGTTGGATGCTCCGGCCCCGGCGGATATCACCATCCCGGTGAGCACGGTTGACGGAACGGCGAAGGCGGGGACCGACTACTCCACCACGGCGACGTCCGTCACCATCCCGGCCGGCAGCAGCCAGGCCTTCCTGCCCGTCACGATCAGGGGAATCCAGGCGGTGTCGCCTCAGGTTGCCTTCTCCGTCCAGCTGGGAACCCCGGCCGGTGCGACCCAGGTCAGCTCGGGGACGGCGACTGTCACCATCGTCAGTCACACGGCGGATGCCACGGTACCGACGGCACGTTCCGCGCCGCTGTTCACCACCACCGGGGTCCCTGACACCGCGCAAGTCGGTCAGCCGTACAACGCAACGGTGTCGGCGAGCGGCGTTCCCGAGCCCGGCTACTCGATCACCGGTGGGAAGTTGCCCGCTGGAATCGCCTTGAATGCCCGGACCGGGCAGCTGAGCGGCACGCCGACCGCCGCGGGCACCTACAGCTTCACCATCGGCGCGTCCAACACGATCGGCGATCCCGCATCGACGGGCGTCCTGCAGATCACGGTTGTGGCATCGAACGCGCCGCCGACATTCACCGCTTCCACGCCGCCCGCCTCCACCAAGGTAGGGACTGCCTATGCCTACACGTTCGCGGCCAGCGGCAACCCGGACCCGACCTTTGCCGTGGCCACCGGAAACCTGCCGCCCGGGATCGGATTGAACCCGGTCAGTGGAGTTCTCTCCGGATCGGCGACGGTCGCCGGCAGCTACACGTTCACCATCTCCGCGACCAACGGCGTCGGCTCACCGGCCTTGACGGGGCCGATCGCCATCACCGTCGCAGCTGCGGACTCGGTGCCGGCATTCACCAACGCCTTCCCGCCTGCCGCGGCCGTCGGGGGCCAGTACAGCTATTCCTTCACGGCGAGTGGAAGTCCGGCCCCGACCTTCTCGGTGGCCTCCGGCACTCTGCCAGCTGGTCTCGCGTTGAGCAGCACCGGTGACCTGACGGGCACCCCGACGACGGCGGGCACGTCGACGTTCACGATCAAAGCGACGAACGCCGCCGGCTCGGCGATGGAACCGATCACGATGACCGTGACACCTGCGGCCGGGGCGCCGGTGATCACCGCCGGTACGCCGACGGCAAACGGCACGGTCGGAAAGGCGTACAGCTACACCTTCAAGGCAACGGGAACGCCTGCTCCGGCCTTCACGGTGGCCTCCGGTAGCCTGCCCCCTGGGTTGACGCTGGCCGGCAGCGGCGTGTTGTCCGGCACTCCCACAGTCGACGGCATCTTCTCTTTCAGCGTCCAAGCGGCCAACAGCGCCGGTTCGGACACCACCGGGCAGCTGACTGTCACGATCGCGAAGGCCCCGGCCACGCCCGCGTTCACCGCCAGCAAGCCGCCCACGACGGCGACGGTTGGTAGCCAGTACACCTACACCTTCGCAGCATCGGGTACGCCGACGCCGACGTACGGGTTGCTGTCGGGCATCCTGCCGACCGGTCTGTCACTGAACAGTGCCACCGGCGTCCTCTCGGGGACGGTCATGGCGGCGGGCACCTACCAATTCCGGATTTCCGCGACGAACTCGGCCGGAACGGCCAACACCTCCGCCATCACGGTGAAGGTGAGCCCACGACACGTGGCTCCGGTCATCACCAGCGGGGCTCCGCCTGCGACCGGCAAACTCGGTGCCGCATACAGCTTCACGTTCACGGCGAGCGGGCAGCCGGCACCCACGTTCAGCGTTGCGTCTGGCTCGTTGCCGGCTGGAGTGAAGCTTTCTTCAGCCGGCGTCTTGGCCGGCAGCCCGACCAAAGTGGGAACCTACTCGTTCTCGGTGCGCGCGTCGAACACGGCAGGCTCTGCGACTTCGGGGGTCTTCACGGTGACGACCTCGAAATAAGCTGCCGAAGAAATACGCTGGGCCCGCTTGCCGAATTGGTGAGCGGGCCCAGTGCCATTCCCGGGCCATTCAATCCAAGTCGTTCAGGCGCTGTTCGACTCGGTCCGCAACGACCAACAGGTACGGCACTCGATCAACCCTGGCGCGCGCATTGGGTGAATTCGGCCCGTGTCGGGTGATCGCTTCATTGATCCGGTACGCCACTGTCATGCGCTTGCCGCCGGGGCCGACGGTCTGATCGGCGTAGGTCAACGCGTCGGTCAGCGCGCTCTCCACAAACGGGAAGATGTTCAGCCGCTCGGCAAAGCCCCGCTCCACCGGAACGAACCGGGCACCGGAGTGATGCGCGACAAGGGCGCACAGATCGTCGCTCCAGCCGTGCTGGCGTAGATAGAGGGCGCCGTCCAACGGATGGAAGCCGGTGCGCTTCAGTCGCGGCGCGTACCCGATGTCATGCAGCCAGGCGGCCGCCACTAGCAATGCCCGGTCCTCCTGGGGCACCGTCACCACCAGTTCGCCAGCACGTTTCGCGACCCCGGCGCTGTGTTGCCACCGCTCGGGCAGGGTCTTGCGCAGTAGATCCCTGGTCTTCGCCCGAGCCTTGCTTATCAGCGCGGCGCCGGCGGCGTCATCGACCGCCGACGCGTCATTCGTGGCCACCAGCCACCTCCCACCAAGCACACATCGGGAGAAAAGCGTCGGCCTGGAAGAAGAACGGCAGGTGAACGCACGCGATTCAAACTGCCTGCTTCCGGTGAAATTCTGCCGTATATCCGCCCACCGCCCATTTGCGTAGCTCGGCACGATCAAAGCTTCAACGCCGCCCACCACGGCCTCGTACTGGACTTGGTTGTCGACTGTGGTTCGCGACAGCGCCCCCGGCGCGGATGGATTTGCCAGTCGCGACGGGTGACCTTGGTGACGTCGCAGCGATCCGAGATGCTTTGACCGAAATGGTGTCGTCCGTCCCGGTCCGGATGGACGGTGGTGATCTACTGGGCCGATGACGCTGATGGGTGGCACCGCGACGGTGTCGCCGGCGCGCACGAACGGCACGGAAGGACGCGCCCGTCGGAGCACAGCGCTCTGGTCCTGGGGTGTTTTTGCAGTTGCGCTCGGGTGCATGTTGGTGATCTACCGCCAGTTGTGGACCGACCCCTTGCACAGCACCCTGGGCAGTCGCGGTCACACCAATGACCCGATGCAGATGATGTGGTTCCTGAAGTGGGTGCCGTGGCAGATCATGCACGGGCACAACCCTTTCGCCACCGATGCGCTGTTCTATCCGTACGGGCTCTCCTTGGCCTGGAACACACTGACGCCGACCCTCGGCATCCTCGCCGCCCCCCTAACCCTGACGGTCGGGCCGGCTTTGAGTTTCGCAGTCTTGATGACGCTCGGCCCGTCCCTCACCGCCCTCACAGGGTTCTGGTGGCTGCGCAGGTACACCACACACCCTGCGCCGGCGGCCGTTGGTGGACTGCTGCTGGCCTTCGATCCCTACATGAGCGGCCATCTGCTCGGCCATCTCAACCTGGTGTTCGCGCCGTTGGTGCCGATCATGCTGATGCTGGTCGAGGATTTGTTGTGGCGCCATCCTCGTTCGCAGCGCCGGACCGCCGTGTACCTGGGTCTGGTCACCGCCGCACAACTCGGCATCAGCGAAGAGCTGGTCCTGCTCACCGCGGTCGGTTCGCTGGTGGCCCTCATCCTTGCGCTGTGGGTGTTGCCACGGCCCACCGTGGCTGCGCTGCGGGTGGCCTGGCCCGGTGCTGTGCTGGCGGTTGGCGTATTCCTGATCGTCGCCTCGCCGCTCCTGGTGTCGCAGCTGTTGCTCGCCCCGACGCTGACCGTGGACACGAGTCGATTCCGTGCAGTGACCGCCGACTACGTCACGGCGTCCCCTCGCCAGTTGATTGCGCCGATCCGTCCGCATCGAGTCCTTTCTCGGTGTCGCCGAGAACGGCGTCTACCTCGGATGGGCCTTGATCGCCGTGCTGATCGTCGGGATCGTGTGCACTGTTCGGCGGGATCGCCTGGTCCGGATCGCCGCCGGTACCCTCGTCGTGTTGGTGCTGCTCACCTTCGGTACCAACGGCATTCCGCACCTATGGTTGCCGTGGCGGCTGCTCGTCAGGCTTCCGGGTCTCGAGTCCGTTCATCCCAGGGCGCTTCGCCTTCGCGTCGTTCTTCGTTGTCGCCTGGCTCCTCTCAGGATGGGCCGACCGCCTGTTGACCCGCTGTGGTCCGCTGTCGCCTCGACCGGATCGCGTTGTCGCGACAGCCTCCGTGGTTGCCATGGTCGCCTGCCTCATACCGCTGCTGCCTCGGAACGTCCCCAGCTATCCGCTGCCGGTCAGCGTCCCGTTCTTCTCGTCGGCGCAGGCAGGTGCGCTGCTACCGACCGGGGCTCCAGTACTGCTGCTGCCGTCCAGCGACGCGCGCGGCATGTACTACCAGCAACTGGCAGATTTCCGCTTCCGACAATCGGGCGGATACGCCCTGCTGCCGCCGTCGAGCCCGGCGACGGGCGGGGCCACCCAGGTCCTCGATCAGCTCGGCGTCCGCGCGCGAGACGCCAAGGACTGGAACGTGAGCGACGGGAGCATCGCTGCCGGGCGCACCGCGCTGTGCCAGTTGCATCTGGCCGCGATCATCCTCGTGCGCACTGCGCCGGAAGCCGGCCGGTTGGCCGATCTGGCCCAAAGACTCACCGGACGGGCCGCCGACGAGGTCAGCGGCGGAGTTTCGGTGTGGCGGCTGCCCGAGCAGATGACATGCTGACGAGCGATCGTCCGCAACGACAATTGCGCGAAGCCGACACCGCCACATCAACGCAGATAGGAGACCAACCGTGACTCCGGTTCGCTTTGGTCTGGTCGGGTATGGCTTCGGAGGTCGTTATTTCCATGCCCCGCTGATCGCCTCGGCCGCTGAATGTGACCTGATGGGCATCGTCACCACATCCGCGGAGCGACGCGAGCTCATCGGCCGTGAGCATCCCGGTGTTGCCGTCTTCGACTCGTTGGCGGATCTTGTCGCGGCCGGCGCGGAAGCCGTCACCGTCTGCACGCCGGCGAACACGCACTCCGCTCTGACCGAGCAGGCGTTGACCGCCGGGCTCGCCACCGTCTGTGACAAGCCGTTCGCCATGGACGCGGCGGCTGCCTTGCGCACGGTGGAGTTGGCCGAGTCGCTGGGCCTACCGCTGAGCCCGTATCAGAACCGTCGCTGGGACTCCGACTTCCTGACCATGCGGAAGCTAATGGCGGCAGGCTCTTTGGGAACCATCACCGGCCTGGAGTCCAGATTTGAGCGGTTTGCTCCGACAGCCGGACCGCCGGCGGCCGGCGGTGGCACCTTGTTGGACTTCTGCAGTCATCTCGTTGACCAGGCTCTGGTCCTGCTGGGCCCGGTGGAAGCCGTCTATGCGCAGCTGCGCATCCGCGAAACGGGCCTGGACGACGACGTCTTCCTGGCCCTGACGCACGCCGACGGGGTCAGGTCGCACATTTGGGGCAGTTGGAGTCAGGGCGCACCCGGTGCCCGTTTCCGGCTTACCGGCACCGAGGGCAGCTACGTCAATGAGGCGGGCGACTCCCAGGAGGCCGTTTTGGTCGCCGGCGCCACACCGGCCACGTTGGGCGACGCCTGGGGCGTCGAGCCGCCGGAGCGGTGGGGGCACCTGCAGCGCGGCGAGTGGTCCGAGCCGGTCCGGTCTGAACCCGGTGCCTGGACGGTGTTCTATCCGGCGTTCGCCCGTGCCGTTCGCGGCAATGGTGACGTCCCGGTGGACGCGCGGAACGCCGTTCAGACGGCTCGCATCCTCGATGCCGCCAGGGTGAGCGCTCTAGGCGGCGTGGTGGTCCCGGTGAATGAATCGGCGAGCCCGGTGTGATTTAGCGGCTGGTGATCGGGTGTCACCCGGCTCATTCCCGCTTGCGCCGGAACATCTTCGCGAATGGGTCGTATTTCCGGTCCACCACCCGTTCCTTCAGCGGAATGATGCCGTTGTCGGTGATCTTGATGTGTTCAGGGCAGACTTCGCTGCAACATTTGGTGATGTTGCAGAGGCCAAGTCCGTGTTGCTCCTGAGCTGCGACCTGCCGGTCGGCGTAGTCCAACGGGTGCATGTCCAACTCCGCCAGCCGAATGAAGAAGCGCGGTCCCGCGTACGACTGCTTGTTGTCCTCGTGGTCGCGGATGACGTGGCAGACATCCTGGCAGAGAAAGCATTCGATGCACTTGCGGAATTCCTGACTGCGTTCGACGTCGACCTGGGCCATTCGGTAGTCGCCCGGCTCGAGTACCGGCGGCGGCGAGAACGACGGGATGGAGCGGGCTTTGACGTAGTTGTAGGAGACGTCGGTGACCAGGTCACGGATCACCGGGAACGTCCGCAACGGGGTGACGGTGACGACCTCGTCCGCCCCGTAGATCGACATCCGGGTCATGCACAGCAGTCTCGGCCGCCCATTGATCTCAGCCGAGCACGATCCGCACTTGCCGGCCTTGCAATTCCACCGGACGGCCAGGTCGCCGGCCTGGGTGGCCTGGATCCGGTGGATGATGTCCAGCACCACCTCGCCTTCGTTCACATCCACCGAGTAGTCCCGCAGTTCGCCGCCGTCGGCGTCGCCGCGCCAGACCCGGAACCTGCCCTGGTACGCCATGTTCAGTGTCCTTCCGGGTGGGCCGCCGCGGGCATCTCAGCTTCGGTGAAGTATTTGGAAAGCTCTACCGGGTCGAACAACTGCAGGAGATCCGCCCGAACCTCCGGCTGCACGACGTCGGCGATCTGCACGGCGCCGTCCACCAGTGAGCAGATCAGCAGACGCCGCCGCCATTCCGCCGACATCTTGGAGAAGTCTTCCCTGGTGTGCCCCCCTCTGCTCTCGGTACGCAGCAGTGCGGCACCGGCCACGCAGCGACTGACCAGCAACATGTTCTGCAGGTCAAGGGCCAGGTGCCACCCGGGGTTGAACTGGCGATGGCCCTCGACGGCGACCGCTGCGGCACGCGCATCCAGAGCATCAAGCTTGACCAGGGCCTGTTCGATCTCCTCCTGCCGGCGAATGATGCCGACCAGGTCGTTCATCACCTGCTGCAGATCCGAGTGAACGGTGTAGGGATTCTCGCCTGATGCCGGACCACCCTCGCGGAACGGCGCAACGGCTACGGCAGCCGCCCGCTCCACATCGGCGTCGGCAACGGTCGGGATGGCGCCCGCGAGGGTGTCGAGGTAGTCGGAGGCGCCAATACCTGCCCGGCGCCCGAAGACGAGCAGATCCGATAGCGAATTGCCGCCCAACCGGTTCGAGCCGTGCATCCCGCCGGAGCATTCACCGGCTGCGAACAGACCCGGGACCGACGAGGCGCCGGTGTCCGGATCGACTTCGATGCCGCCCATCACGTAGTGGCAGGTCGGCCCGACTTCCATGGCCTCGGCAGTGATGTCGACGTCGGCCAGCTCGGAGAACTGGTGATACATGCTGGGCAGTTTCTTCCGGATCTCCTCGGCCGACCGGCGCGAGGCGATGTCCAGGAACACGCCGCCGTGCGGTGTGCCGCGGCCGGCCTTGACCTCTGAATTGATCGCGCGGGCGACTTCGTCGCGGGGCAGCAGTTCCGGTGGGCGGTGATTGTGCTCCGGGTCGGTGTACCAGCCGTCGGCCTCTTCCTCGGTGGTGGCGTACTGGGTCTTGAACACGTCGGGTATGTAGTCGAACATGAAACGCTTGCCGTCGGAATTCTTCAGCACGCCACCGTCGCCGCGCACGGATTCGGTGACCAGGATGCCCTTCACGCTGGGCGGCCACACCATGCCGGTCGGGTGGAACTGCACGAACTCCATGTTGATCAGCCGGGCACCGGCGCGCAGCGCAAGGGCATGCCCGTCGCCCGTGTACTCCCAAGAATTGCTGGTCACCTTGAATGACTTGCCGATGCCGCCGGTGGCGACGACGACGGCCGGTGCCTCGAAGACGGCGAAGCGTCCGGTCTCCCGGAAATAGGCAAAAGCACCCGCGATGGCATTACCCGACTTGAGTAGCTCGGTCACCGTGCATTCGGCGAACACCTTGATGCGGGCCTCGAAATCGCCCAACTCCTTCTGGTCGTCCTGCTGCAAGGAGACGATTTTCTGCTGCAGCGTCCGGATGAGTTCGAGCCCGGTCCGATCGCCGACGTGAGCCAGCCTGGGATATTCGTGGCCGCCGAAGTTGCGCTGGCTGATCCGGCCGTCCGGGGTGCGGTCGAACAGCGCTCCGTAGGTCTCCAGTTCCCAGACTCGTTGGGGTGCTTCCTGCGCATGCAATTCGGCCATGCGCGGGTTGTTCAGGAATTTGCCGCCGCGCATGGTGTCCCGGAAATGCACCTGCCAGTTGTCGCGCGCATTGACATTGCCCATCGCCGCGGCGATCCCGCCCTCGGCCATTACCGTGTGCGCCTTGCCGAACAGCGACTTGCAGATGATGGCCACCCGCTTGCCCGATTCCCGGGCCGCGATCGCGGCGCGCAGACCGGCGCCACCGGCACCGATCACGACGACGTCGAACTGATACCGCTGCGGTCCCGCCATCAGAAGAGCTTCAGGTCGGTGATGGTGCCGCTGGCGACCAGCCGGACGTACAGATCGGTGAATGCCACGAATCCCAGCGAGAGCCAGGCGAAGAGCATGTGACGCTCGTTCAGCACCGAGATCTTCATCCAGGCCCAGTATCGGACCGGGTGCTTGGAGAAGTGCCGCAGCCGACCACCGACCAGGTGCCGGCAGGAATGGCAGGACATGGAGTACAGCCAGAGCAGCACCGCGTTGATCACCAGCACCACGGTGCCGAGGCCCGCGTGGAACCACTGGCCGTCGTGGTTGCGGAAGGCGATGAGAGCGTCATACGTGAGGATGACGTTGAAAACGAGCCCGAAGAAGAAGAAGTATCGGTGGATGTTCTGCAGTATCAACGGGAACCGGGTCTCGCCGGTGTACTTCTGGTGCGGCTCGGGAACGCCGCAAGCAGCGGGCGAACGCCAGAAGGAGCGGTAGTAGGCCTTCCGGTAGTAGTAGCAGGTCGTCCGGAAACCGAGCGGAAAGATCAGAATGATCAGCGCAGGGGAGAGCGGCCACCAGGTGCCGAAGATTCCGAGCGATGGTGCGCCTGACGATGTGCATGACACGGCCAGGCATGGTGAATAGAACGGCGAAATATAGGGCTCGAAGAAGTAATTCCTACCGATGAAGGCGGCCCACGTCGCGTAGACGATGAAGGCCAGCAGTCCCAGCATGGTGATCAGCGGCGAACGCCACCAACGGTCGGTGCGCAGCGTCGGCACGCCGACCAGCGCGCGTCCCGGAGCGCCGACTCCGGCCGGTGATCCGGCGCGCGTCATCGCGACATCCCGCGCGTGCTGAAATGGCCGTTCCTGGATCGTGGGCTCACCGGTGGAAGCGAGACTTGACGGGGGGAGCGGGCGGCTGGTGGAAACCGCCCAGACCCTCGTCGTCAACGCCTTGCCACAGTGATTCGTCGTAGGGAGTGTCCGGGATGATCTCCAGTTTCCGGACAGCGGGCACCGGCTGCAATCCCGCACAGTCGCCCATGTCGATCTGGATGCGCTCGACGTCATTGCGTAGGCGTCGGACGGCGACCACGTCACCGGCCTGGACGGCTACCCCCTCCACCGCGTGCGCCAGTTGGTCGACGGCGTGCTGCAACGCCGCGGTGTCCACCTGATCGGGCATGAGCGATCCCTCCGGCTCGAGCCCCTCGGCGCCGTTTCCGGGCCGGTGGGACGAAGATCAAAATGTCACCCAGGTCACATAGGACCCGGGCGGTTCCAGTGTCACCCCGCGAGCACCGTGCGGCAAGGGGGACGCGCGCAAGCCGGACCCCGTGCTCGGGCGCCGGTTGGTTTAGGGTCTGACGATGGCTGCCTATTCGCTCAAAATCCTCCTCGTCGACGAGTCCGAACCGTTGCTGGTCGAGCTCCCGGGATTCGACCGCGACCGAGCCGAGGCTTTCACCGCTGACCTGCGGCACGAGGTCGAGCAGGCCGTGGCCATCGATGCTCCGTTCGTCCAGGTCCAGATCGACGGAGCCGACGACGTGACCCTCGACCCCCGGCTGATCGCTGAATTGGATCTCGCCGAGGACTGACCGGTCGTGTTTCGCAATTCGTAAGGTTCTCTTACGGGGCGGTGACGGTCCGCCGGAATTGCTGGTCACGACCATTTCCCCGGCGTTCACTTCCAGCGGGGCCCCAATGGATCGTCGACGATCCTCCCCGCATCCTTGGAGAGTGACATGCGCAAACGCTTGGGCATCGTAGCGTCGGCAGCAGTGTTCGCCGCCGGCTTCGTGCTGTTGGGTGGGACCGCCTCCGCCGGCACCCCGCACCACTCGCCGGTGGTCGGCCACACCTACGTCAACGACAACGCCGCCGGGACAAACACAGTGGCTGCCTTCGACCGGCACGCGGACGGCTCCATCACCCCCATTCCGGGTTCACCGTTCGTCACCGGCGGCGCCGGTCTCGGCGCCGGTCTCGGCTCGCAGGGCGCAATCCAGGCGAGTCCGGACCACCGGTACCTGTTGGCGGTCGACGCCGGAAGCAACCAGATCTCGGTGCTGCGCATCAATGGCCGAGGAATTCCCGTGCCGGTCGGACATCCCGTTTCCTCCGGCGGAGTGGAGCCGGTCAGCATTGCCATCAACCGGTCCGGCCTGGTCTATGTGGCGAATGTGGGCACGTCAGATGGCAATGGCCGGGGGAGCAATTACACCGGATTCGTCCTCACCCGCGGTGGCCGGTTGATTCCGCTCCCGCACACCACCGTGCCGGTTCCCGAAGGATCCGGCGTCGGTGACGTGTTGTTCAACTCGACCGGCGACCGCCTGGTCGGAACCCGCGACAACCCATCACTGATCGACAGTTTCGCCGTTCGGTCCGATGGTCGTCTGGTGGCGGCCCCGGGGTCTCCGTTCACCGCGCAAAGTCTGGGTCCGATCGGCGCCGAGTTCCGTCCGACGAATCCCGCACAGCTGTACGTGAGCAACGCGCATGCCGGCCCCGGCCTCGGCACGGTCTCCGCCTTCCACGTCAGCCGGCGCGGGGTGCTCACCTCGATCGGGAACTCCCCCGTTCCCGACGGACAGACAGCCCCCTGCTGGGTCGAGATCAGCCACGACGGAAAGTACCTCTACGCCATCAACACCGGCTCCAGCAACCTGTCGACCTACGCGATCGCGCGGGACGGAGCACTTTCCCTCGTCGGAACCACGCCGTTCACCAATGGCGTCGGCGCCGTGGACGCACGTCTGTCGCCCGACGGCAGGACCCTGTCCGTCACCGGCGGTCGTGGGCTGGTGGTAAGCACTTTCGCTGTCGATGGCGGCCGCGTGAAGGAGCTGAGCAGTTCACCGACACCCCTGCCGGCCGGCACCGCTCCGATGGGGATCGTGGTTCTGTAGCGCATCTCGACTGCGCCAGTCGATGCTTATCGCGAGGCAGTCCCGGCGGCCTCGGCCGTCGGGATCTCGCGGGCCGCAGGGTTCGGACGATGCAGCCTTCGGGAGAACAGATGGCTGAGCGTTTCGTTGGCACGGTTGTCCAGTGCTACTCGGGCCGTCTCGGCCACGGCACTCTGCAATCTCCGTGCGGCATCGAGATGGTCTTCTGTCCAGATCATCCGAACCGCCGTGGCGTTGGCCCTGCCGTCGTCGCCCGTGAGGTCGTGTTGCACCGCTTCGACCAAACGTTGGTCGGCCGACGGGTCGTAGGGCAGCGGATCCGGCAAGATGCCGCCCCTGGCGAAGCTTTCGCCGAATTCGGTGAACCACCTGGTCACCGTGCCTGCCGCTCGCAGGACCTCCCCTCTAGCGGCGGTCCGATCACCACCGGCCTTGCCATCGTCTCGCTCCCACAGGTTCAGCACCGCGTCACCGGCCAATCGCAGGGCGACCACGCCCGTGACCAGCCGGGTCGCTGCCGACAACGGCACCGGCTTGCTGCCGCGTTCGGCAAGGTAGCTTCGGAAGGTGTCGTCCAGTCGTCTGGACGCGCCGGCGGCGCGCTCGGCGATGTCCTTGGGTGCGGTGGCCCTGGGTACCTGCGGGTCGCAGCGGAGCATGCCGAACGCGACCGCGGCGCCGAGATAGTCGGCACAGTCACGGTAGGCCTCGGCCGAGTGCGGTGGCGAGCGCGGCACCTGCCCCCCGCGGCCAGAACAGCAGTCCGACAACGAGGCTGACCGCGCAGCCAAGAGCGATGTCCTCGACCCGTAGCAGCCCGACGCGCCATCCGACGGGCACGATGATGTTGAAAAGGATCACCACGACCAGAGTGAAGGCCGCCTGCCCGACGAGGAAGGTCGCTACCGCGGGCGCCAGCCCGGCAAGAAGGATGGCCACCGGGAGCACCACCCACAGCGCGACGGTGTTCGTGCCGATCAGGGCCAGCACGCCGGCGCCGACGACGAAGCCTGCCACGGTGCCCAACAATCCCCGGAGCGCATTCTGTCCCGTGCTCAGGGCATTGGACCGCAGCACCGAAAGGGTCGCCAGGACTACCCAGAAAGAGTGCTGGACACCGGTCAGCTCGGCGAGGAACACCGCGAGGCCCAGCGCGAATGCTCCCCGAATGGCGTTGTGCAACCACACCGAATGCCGGTCGAGATGCGCGGCGGCCCGTTGCCAGGCCGCTGCGGACCGCCCCACCAGGTCACCCGGCTGCCGGCCGAGCAGCCGGTCCCGCCAGCCCCGGCGCTCCGCGGCAACGGTCAGATCGATGTTGTTGACGATCGCGACAACGGCGAAGCTCAGCTCCTGAGCGCGAAAGACGGGGTCGAGCGAGCTGATCAGATTCGCCACGGGGCGAGAGCCGGCCGCGGCTTCGGCCGGCATCGTCTCGACCGGCAGCTCCACGGTGGTGGCCTTCTCCAGCGCGTCGAGGGCGTCGGTCAGCGCGCCGAGGCTTCGGTGCAGAGCACGGGGTGCACCACCGGCTTCCAGCAGGTCGGCGCCGGCATCCAAGGCCGCCGCTGCGGCCCTCTTGACTGCACAGGCAGCTTTGTTGAGGGGCAGGAGCCGACCGCGATCCGCCGACTGGGCGAGAATGGCTTCGAGCCAATTCAGCTCATCGACGAGGCGGACGATCGTCCGGGCCGAAGTGCTCAGACCGGTCGGGCGGTACGGCGTGGCCAGAAACATCTTGCGCAACCCAGCCACCGCTGCGGCAGCATTCTCGACCGCGGCCTGGTGCACCGTTCGATCCTGCTCCCGGCGCCCACCCAGGACATATTCGACATCGGCGCGCAAGCGGATGGCAAGCACCCGGCAGGCGTCGACGGCCTGCCCGCGCAACGGTTCTCGCGCCGGTGCCGGCCACAGCAGCGCCACTGCAGCGAATGACGCGACCGACGCGAGAGCCCAACCGACCAGGCGCGCGGGGATCTCCGAAGGCGACCCGGGCAGAGTGACCGGCAGGATGAACGCGAGCAGCAGGGAGGTGGTCGCGGCCGCGATGACCGAACTCACCACCCCCGCGAAGAGCACGCAGAAGCCGACGACCGCCATGGAGACGGTGGCCAGCATGATGTTTCGCGAGGCCAGCGTGCCGACGCAGACGAACACGGCGCCGGTGATGGCCAGGGATGCCTGCGACTGCAGGCGTTCTCGCATCGGACCGCCGAAGTCGACCAGCAGCAGCATGGCGAAAGTGCCGAAGGCGGCGAAGGTGGCCAAGCCCGGATCGCCGATTACCTTGTCGCCGAGGGCGAACATCAAGGGCATCACTATCGCGGTCCGGGTGGCTCGGCGAAGCGCCGACAGTCCGCGGTCACGTTCGGCCAGCCACTGCAGTGGGTGCATCGGCGTCCCTGTCCGTTGGAACGTTGCTCAATTGTCAGAAAACGTACCCGGTGCGGTGCTCGCTGTAATATTCCGCGGATGACAGGGTCGACGTGGGTCGTCGGCCGACACGTCCAATTGGCCGGTGATCAGGTCGACACCTCCGTCCCGGGCAATGTTGTGCTGCGACCGGTCATGTGGATGTTCATCGCATTGTTGGCCACGTTCCTGATCACGCGGATCGTCACCCGCCGAATTCGTAGTAAACAGCGGGCAGTGGAGCTGGCCGCATCCCGCGGCGACGAGAGCGGCGACACCGGTGGCGGCGTGCTCGGCAATCTCAGTCTCGGCGGCGTGCACATCCATCATCAGGTATTCGGCATCCTGATCATGTGCGGGGTTGGTATCGCCTTGATCGCCCTCTCACCGGAGGGCACGGCGTTGAACGTGTGCGCGGCCCTTTTCGGCGTCGGCGTCAGTCTCGCCTTCGACGAGTTCGCCCTTTGGTTGCACCTGGACGATGTCTACTGGTCCACGCAGGGCAGACAATCGGTGGACGCCATCTTCTGCCTGCTGACAATCGTGGGCATTCTGATCGGTGGTGCTGATTTCGTCACCGGAGCGATCGGTTCGTCGGCCTGGTGGTCGTCGATTGCCGCTCTGGCGATCACCCTTGGCTTCTCCGTCGTCGCGCTGCTGAAGGGTAAGACGATGACTGGGATCATCGGGGTCTTCTTTCCGCTCGCGGCTGTGATCGGCGCGGTCCGGCTGGCCAAGCCGACGGCATGGTGGGCGCGACGCCGCTATCGACCGGGATCCAGGAAGGCGGAGAAATCCGCGGGTCGATTCGGCGCCGCCTACGACCACAGGTGGAACCGCCTGCGGGATCTCGTCGGGGGCGCGCCGGACCTGCCGCCGATATCGGGTTGAGGGGCGCTCTGTCGGTGCGTCGTCATAGCCTGGTGGGATGAGCAAAGTCAGCGCCATGCAGGCCATGCGGGAGGCCAGGTACACGAACCGTCCGGCCACGAAAGCAGCGGCACCCGCTGTCGCGGTCGAGCCGACCTGGTCGCCGGTCGAGACGTCTGAGGTGACCCTGTGGCCCGTCGCGCCGGAGCCGGCGGAGGCCATGGAGCAGGATCCGCTGTGCGGGCATCGCAGCATGAACAACCGGAGTTGCCGGCGCCCGGCCGGTCACTCCGAGAAAAACCATCGGTACAGCTGATCAGGAGCGCATCCAGGGCACGATGCCGGCCAGTGCGCGGCCGATCATCGGCTCCAGCGCGCGGCTGAAGAACTGCGTCATGTGGGTGGCGTCCCGGTAGATCAGGGTGTTGTCCAGGACCACGGGGCATCCGGTGATCGAGCAGAACCAGGGGGTGGGGTCGATGACCGGAACGTCGATACCCGCGGCGGCGGCGACCACCGCGGCGTGCCGCGCCGGGAACTGATTGGCGACCGTGGCGCCTGCCGTCTGCGAGTCGCGGCTGAACTGGCACTGCTGGGGAGAATGCAGATGGGCGGCCAGACAGAGCGGCACGTTCGAGGTCGGCGCCGGAACGTCGGCCAGGTACACCACCTGATCCGCCGACTGTTTCAGTTCGGTCAGTACAGCCGCGGTGTTCTCGGACCAGGTGACATTGGAGTAGCCGGGCCCGACGAGGGCATCACTGCCGCTGGCGATGACCAGGTCCGGATGCATGGCCGCGATCTTCCGGACCGTGTCGGCGTGCCAGGCCGGACACTCCGTGAACGGACGTTGCAGCTGCCCGCTCATCAAGAGCACATCGGCCATCGGGCAGGCCGCCTTGGTCCACGACACCAGCTTCCAACCTTCCGATCTGGCCAATTGGTTCAGCGCGCCGAACCATTGCTCGGCGTGCGAGTCACCGAACAGCACCACTGTTTTCGTCCCGGTCGGATCGCCGAAGACGCACGGCGCCTCGCTGGTCACCAGGAACGGCGCATTACACCCGTTCGCGGTGGTCGGGGGGACGTCGGTGACAGCCTTGTCCAGCGACGGCGACAGGTTCGACGGAATCCGCGGGGACGCATACGCATCAGCGAGCATCGACGACAGCTGCGCCGCGTCGGTTGTCCGCAGGTCCAGGACGGTGGCCGGACCGCTGTTGGCGAGCGGGGCCAACGGCGCCGCGATGATCGATACCGCCGTCAGGGTGACCACCGCCGACATCGCGGCTCCGATCAGGTACCAGCGGCGCCGGCCGGGCCGGCTGCGTGCCACCGGTTGTTCGATGAACAGATTGGTCGCCGCGGCCAGGCCGAGGCCGAGGAGCGCGATGCCAAGGTTCGCCGACCAGCCGAAACGGACGCCGAGGATCGCCGGGACCCCGGCGATCAGCGGCCAGTGCCAGAGGTACCAGCCGTAGGACATGCGGCCGATGAACTGCGCGCCGCTTCGCTGCAAAATCACTTCGGCGCCGCGTCGGTGCTCGGCCAGACCCGCTGTGATCACCAGGCCAGCGCCGATGACCGGCAGAGCCGCGGCGCTGCCTGGGAACGGGGTGCGGCTGGTGAAGGTGACCGCCGAAACCACGATGAGCAGCAGCCCGCTCCAGCTCGCGACAGCGGCCGCCGGGGATCCGCAGGCGCAACAGCAGTGGAGTGGCCACCGCGATGACGGCGCCCACCCCCAGCTCCCAGGCGCGGGTCTGGATGGCGAAGTACGCGAAGGTGGCGTTGTGCCGGGTCACGAGCACCGACAGGGCGAACGACACGGCCACCGCGCCTACGGCGATCACGCACAGCGCACTGGCCATCCGCCGCCGGAAGACCAGTCCGATCACGATGATGGCCAGCGGCCAGAAGATGTAGAACTGCTCCTCGACGGCCAGCGACCAGAAGTGCTGCAGCGGCGAGACCGGACCGCCCTCGTTCTGGTAGTCGACACCCAGGGCGGCCAGCCGGTAGTTCATCAGGTAGAAGGTGCTGAAGATGCTGTCCCTGGCCGTTGGCACCGCTTGCAGTGGGGGACCCAGCAGCCGCGCCACCACCTCGGTGATTCCGATGACGGTCAGCGCACACGGGAGTAGGCGCTTGATGCGGCGCGCGTAGAAACCGCTCAGCGAGATCCGCCCGGCCCGGCCGTACTCGGCGATCAGCTGGCGGGTGATCAGAAAGCCGGAGATGACGAAGAAGACGTCGACGCCGACGTATCCGCCGCTCACCCCGGGAACCCCGCAGTGGTAGAGCACGACGAGGATCACCGCGACGCTGCGAAGGCCCTGGATGTCCGGACGGAATGTGCGATCCCCCCGCGGGGTCAGGCCGGTAGGTCGGTCGGCGTGCTCGGTCCGCTGATCGACGGGGTCGGCCAACCGCAGTGGCGTACCTGTCACGAGGCGACGCCGTCCGGGCCGTCGGCGTCCCGAATGCGGCGGCAGATAGTCCGGTACACGACGATGATGGTAAGCCGCCCCAATGGAGGAGAGATGCCATGCCGCGATCACTGATCATGTCCCGCCGCGACCTGGAGTTCCTGCTCTACGAATGGCTCGACGTCGCTGAGCTGACCTCCCGCGCCCGATTCGCCGAACACAGCCGGGAGACGTTCGACGGACTGCTGGATCTGAGCGAGGCGATCGCGACCGAGCGGTTCGCGCCGCTGAACCGGTTGGCCGACGCCCAGGAACCGCGCATCGCCGCGGACGGCACGGTGGAGTTGATCCCGGAGATCGAGAAGGCCCTGCGCGCCTACGCGGAGGCGGGGCTCACGGCGAGTGCCTTCGACTCCGAACTCGGTGGTCTGCAACTTCCGTTCACCGTGCACCAGGCCGCCTGCATGTACTTCCAGGCCGCCAGCGTCGGGGCGTTCGCCTACTCGTTCCTGGCGACCGGGAACGCGGGTCTGGTCGCCGCCCACGGCACGCCGGAGCAGGTTCGGCTGTACGCGAAGCCCATCATCGACGGCCGTTGGTACGGCACCATGTGCCTGTCGGAGCCGCAGGCCGGCTCATCTCTGGGCGACATCACCACCAGGGCCGAATTGCAGGCGAACGGCACCTATCGGCTGCACGGCACCAAGATGTGGATCTCGGCCGGCGACCACGAACTCGGTGAGAACATCGTGCACCTGGTGCTCGCCCGGGTTCCGTCCGCTCCGCCCGGCGTCAAGGGCATCTCGTTGTTCATCGTGCCGAAGCACCTGGTGAACGACGACGGATCGGTCGGGGAGCGGAACGACGTGGCTCTCGTGGGTCTGAACCACAAGATGGGTTACCGGGCCACCACCAACACCCTGCTCAACTTCGGTGAGGGCCTGACGGAGCCCGGTGGGAAGCCGGGCGCGGTCGGATATCTGGTGGGCCAGCAGAACCTCGGGCTGAGCTACATGTTCCGGATGATGAACGAGGCGAGGATCGCTGTCGGTGCGGGCGCGGTCGCCCTTGGCTACACCGGGTATCTGCATGCTCTCGATTACGCGCAGACCCGCCATCAGGGACGCCCGGTCGATGCGAAAGACCCACGGGCGGACGCCGTCGCGCTGGTCGAGCATCCAGACGTGCGGCGCATGCTGCTCGCCCAAAAGGCGTATGTGGAAGGCGGTCTCGGACTGATCCTGTACTGCGCCAGGCTGGTCGACGACGAGCGGACCGGCGAGACCCCGGAGCGGCGCGGGCGGGCCAAGGTGCTACTCGACATCCTGACGCCGATCGCCAAATCGTGGCCCGCCCAGTGGTGTCTGGCCGCCAATGATCTGGCCATCCAGGTGCACGGCGGTTATGGCTACACCCGCGATTATCCGGTCGAGCAGTACTACCGAGACAATCGGCTGAACCAGATCCACGAGGGTACCCACGGCATCCAGGCGCTGGACCTGCTGGGCCGCAAGGTCGTTCTGGATGGCGGTGCGGCACTCACCCTCCTCGTCCGAACGATGAAAGAGACGATTGCGGCGGCGACGACGGCCGCGGGGGAGGCGCCGATATTCGCCGAACAGCTGGATCGGGCGGTAGATCGTCTGGTTTCCGTGACGGCGCAGTTGTGGGCGCGGCGAGATCCCGCCGTGGCCCTGGCAAACGCCACCGTCTACCTGGAGGCGGCCGGACACGTTGTGCTGGCGTGGATCTGGCTCGAGCAAGTACTCGCAGCGGGCGGCGGCGACAGCGCCTTCCACCGCGGAAAGCGGGCTGCGGCGCAGTACTTCTACCGCTTCGAGCTGCCCACGGTGCACTGGCGTTTCGACCTCTTGGCGACATTGGACCGCACCACCTTGGATCTCGACCCGGCGACCCTGTAGGCGGGATCAGTCTGTTGAAACTTTCGAGCCAGGCCGATCGGGCTGCCGCGACGGCGGGTGCCGAAGACCGGCCGAGCGCTTGGCCCAACGAAATCAACTCGTCGCAGACCTTGGTCAGTTCCGCCGACCGCCCGGTGTGATTGACCCGGAGCGTGGTGGTCGCCAAGGCACCGGGGGCGGCGCCGAGCAATGTCGACCCGGCGGCTCGCGCCGCGGCGATCAGCGCCGTGGTTCCGGTGGTGGGTGCCATCACCGTTGTCACCACTGTCGCGGCGTGCCTGTCGTCCGGTATCCAGGGCTGCAGACCGAGCGCTCGCACGCCTGCTCTCGTGGCCGCCGCGGCTGCCCGATGGCGGGCGATCACGGTGTCCAGGCCCTCGGACTCCACCCTGGCCAGCGCCTGACCGAGCGCGGCAGTCTCCAGCGAGGAGGGCGTGCCAAGCATCGTGACCCGGCCGGGCCGCAGCCAGCCGTCCCGTAGATCCAACAACGACAGCACTGATTCTCGCGGTGCGCCGGGGTTCGCCTCCATCAACGACCAGGCGCGATCGCTGATGGAAGCGGCCGCCACCCCGGCCGGACCGGCCAGCGCCTTCTGGCCGCCGATCACCACCACGTCGGCGTTCCATTCGTCGGGCGTCACCTGTTGGGCGCCAACCGATGCCACCGCATCAACGATCAACAGCGCCCCGGCGGCCTTGGCGATCTCGGCGATCTCGGCGACCGGATTCGCACCTCCGGTCGCCGCCTCGGCATGCACCACCGCGACCAGGTCGAAGCGCCTCCGCGACAGGGCGTCGGCCACCTCTCCGGCTGACACCACTCGGTCATACGGTGCGGCGAGCGTCTGCACCTCGGCGCCGGCCTGCGTCAGCCAACGACCGAAGAGCGCTCCGTACGGACCGGTCACCACCGTCAGTGCGCGGATCCCAGGCCCGGCCAGGCCTCTGGCCGTCGCCTCGAGCAGCACGACGGCTTCCGCCTGCATCAACACGACGTCGGATCGGGTATGGAGCAGCCGACCGACGGCATCCTCAACGGCTCGGATGTCGGTCGCGTCAACGGGCGGCTGGTCGAGCAAATTCGTAACCGGTGGGCGGTTCACCGGTTTCCGTTCCGCAGCCTGGGCACCGCTGCGACAAGAGTGTTCGTGTAGTCGCTACGCGGATGGTCGATCACCTGCGCGGCGCTCCCCGTCTCGACGACGACGCCGTCGAGCATGACCGAGACCTCGTCGCAGATGTGCCGGATCACCGCGAGATTGTGCGAGATCACCACGACCGCAAGGTCGAGTTCGTCGCGGAGACGAACCAGTAGGTCGAGCACGGCGGCCTGGATCGACACATCGAGTGCGGATGTCGGTTCGTCGGCGACCAGCACCGTCGGTTCGACGGCAAGAGCACGGGCGATCGCGATGCGCTGACGCTGGCCACCCGAGAACTGGCCTGGGTAGCCGTCCAATGACGAGGCCGGCATGCGGACCTGGTCGAGCAGTTCGACGCAGCGCGCCTGGAGAAGATGTCGCGGGAGCCGTCGCACTCGTCGGAGCAGTTCGCAAAGTGTTTGTCGTACGGTCATTCTCGGGTCGAGTGAGGAGTACGGGTCCTGGTAGATCATCTGGATGGCGCGCAGCTCATCGCGTGTCCTCTTGGCGCCCAATGACACTCCGTCGAGTTCGACGTGCCCGGCATCAGGTGTGAGCTGACCCGTCAGCACCTTGGCCAGCGTGGTCTTGCCGGATCCGGACTCGCCCACCAGCCCGTGGATCCGGCCGGCCCCGACGGTCAGGTCGACCCCGTCCACCGCGCGGACCATGTCCGCTCCCGCGCCGTAGGTCACCACGATGCCGGCTGCGCGAAGGCGATCCCGCCCGACGGCGCCGAGGGCCGGCTCGATGCTCACCGGTGATGGCCTTTCCGGCAGGACAGCGGGCAGTTCCAACACGGCGCCGAGCAGAGTTCGGGTGTACTGCTGCCGCGGAAGACCGACCACCGACGCGGTGGCGCCGGACTCGACGATGCGGCCGCCGCGCATCACCACCAACTGGTCGGCCATGGAGCTGACCACAGCGAGGTCGTGACTGACGAAGATCATCGACAGGCCGGAGCGTTCCCGCAGACCTCGCAGCAGCGCCAGGATCTCGGCCTGGATGGTCACGTCCAGGGCGGTGGTCGGTTCGTCGCAGAGCAGGATCTCCGGGCGGCAGGCCAACGCCATGGCAATGACAGCACGTTGGCGTTGACCGCCGGACAGCTGATGGGCGAACGCCGCCGCCCGCCGTTCCGGCTCCTGGATCTGTACTAGTCGCAGCAGCCCGAGGGCGATGTCGCGGGAAGCCTTCCGCGACTCGCCGAACACCCGCCGCGGCACCTCGGCGATCTGGTCGCCGATCGTCATCAGCGGATCCAGGGCGGCCAGCGGGTCCTGGAAAACCATGGCCAGCCGTCGGCGGCGGGCGGCGCGAACGCCCTTGCCGGTCAACGGAATCTGCATCCCTCCCAACGTCAGGGATCCCGACGGCAGCCGGGCCGAGCCGGGCAGCAGGCCCATCAGGGCCCGGAGGGTCACGCTTTTGCCGCTGCCCGATTCGCCGACTATTCCCAGGGTGGTGCCGCGGGCCAGTTCCAGATCCAGGGATCGCACCACCTCGCGGCGGTCCCGGCCGGCCGGAAAGGTCACGGTCAGCTCGGAAAGTTCCAACACGGGAGGCGTCATCGCCGCACTCGCCAGACGTCTGCGATACCGTCGGCCAGCAGGGTGAAACCCAGTCCGGTGAGAACGACGGCGAAGCCGGGCAGAGCGGGCAGCCACCACTTGCTGGTGATGAAGGACCGGGATTCGAAGATCATCGTGCCCCAGTCCGGGGTGGGCGGCGCAATGCCGAGTCCGAGATACCCGAGGGTGATCACTGCCACGATGACCACCACGATGTCGGAGGCGAAAAGAACGACCGACTGGGTCGCGGTGTGCGGCACCACGTGCCGCCAGATGACCCTGGGCGCGCTCAGACCACCCTGTCTGGCCGCCACCACCCAGTCCTGTTGGGCGGTGACCACCGTGGCGTTGCGGGTGAGCCGGGCGTAGCTCACCCAACCGACCAGCGCCAGTGCGACATATATCCCGCGTTCGCCCGAGCCCACCACGAAGACGAGCGCAATGATCAGCACGTAGAACGGGAAGGCGATCACCACGTCCACCAGGCGCAGCACGACCGCGTCGAACCAGCCGCCCAGATACCCCGCGAGCGTCCCGACGACCACACCGAAGGTGACCGGGATGAGCAGTGCGACGATCGCTATGCGCAGGTCCGTCCGTCCGGCTGATACCAAGCGGGACAGCACATCCCGGCCGAGCTGGTCGGTGCCGAGCCAGTGCTGGGCGCTCGGTCCGGCGAGCAGCGCGTTCGGGTCCTGGTACGTGGTGCTCTGCAGCCAGATCGGGGCGAACGCGACGATCAGCACGATCAACCCGGTCAGGATGGCGCCGGCCAGGAACGGCACGCTGTGGCGCATCCGGCTGCCGACGGACTCGCGCCGGGAGAACTCCTGCTCCACTTCGGCTTCGGCCGCGGTCATCGGCGCGGATTCCCGGTGGTGGACCGGAGTCGCGGGTCGACGGCGGAGGACCCGAGGTCCGTCAGCAGGCTGACCAGGACGACGACGATGCCGAAGAACAGGGCAACACCCTGCACCACCGGGAAGTCCCGGTTGCCGATGGAGTCGAGCATCAGGTTTCCGAGACCGTCGATGGCGAAGACCCGTTCCACGACCACGGTTCCGCCGACGAGATAGGCGAGGTTGAGTCCGAGCAGGGTCAGCGTCGGCACGGCGGCGTTGCGTGCCGCGTGAACGAGCAGGACCCGTGGTTCGCTCAGCGATTTGGCCCTGGCCGCAGCGATGTAGTCGGACTCCAGCACCTCCAGCAGGCCGGCGCGCAGGCTACGGATCAGTACCGGCGAGATGGCGATGGCGGCGGTGAAGGCCGGCAGGACCAGCCCGCGAAAGGTCAACCATGGGCCGGGTCCCGCGCCCCCGACGGGAAACCAGCGCAGGTGCACCCCGAAGACGATGATCAGCAGCAGCCCGACCCACAGCGCGGGCAGTCCCGCGCCGATCGACGGGATCACCCTGATCACCTGGTCGGCGCCGCGGTCCTTGCGGATCGCCGCCCAGACGGCCAGCGGGAGGGTGATGAAGACGCAGAACAGACCCGCCATCACGATCAGCTCGAGAGTGACTCCGACCCTGGGAAAGATCAGCTGGCGCGAGGGAACCTGGTAGAACAGCGAGTCGCCGGTGTCCCCCGTGGTGAACAGCCGGGCCAGGAAGGAGCCGAACTGAGTCCACAGCGGACGGTCAAGGCCCCACTGTGCGCGCAGCGCGGCCACGGCCTGCTGGGGTCGCCCGGTTGCCCAGCATGGACTGTGCGGGGTCTCCGGGAATCAGATGCAGCAGCAGGAACGTGACCAGTACGACGCCGGCGAGCACGCCGAGCGCACCCAACAGCCGCCGGCCCAGGTAGGTCCAGCCGTTCCGCGAACGCCGGCGTCGGCGGGCGGTCTCCCGGGCGTCCGGCAACAGCTCCGAACTCATCGACGCCGGCCCGGATCTCATGACAGCTTGACGTTCTCCAGCCGGACGGCCCCGGCCGGGTTGACCTCGAATCCGGTGACCGACTTCCGCGTCGCCTTCAGCACCGGGGGATAGACAAGCGGGACGTAGGGAGCGTCGTCCGCGACCGTCTGCTGGATCTGCCGGTAGAGCGCCTTGCGCTTGCTGTCGTCGAGCTCCGCCTCAGCCTGCTGCACCAGCTTGATGGCCGCAGGATTGTGATAGGCCGTCCAGAAGGAGGTCGATCCGCCGTTGACGTCGTCGATCTGGAACGAGGCCATCTCGTCCGGATCGCTGATGTCGTTGATCGCGTTGTTGATCATCATCTCGTAGTCGAACTTCTGGAAGGCGGCCTTGTAGGCGGCGGTGTCGATCGATCTGATGGCGACCGTGATGTTGATGGCCTTCAGGGCTTCCTGCAGGATCTGCGCGGTTTGGTTCCAGGACTGATCCGATGCGGGCACGAGAATCTCGGTCTTGAAGCCGGCTGAAAAGGACGTGGACTTCGCCATCTCCGCCTTGGCCGCGGCAACGTCGTAGTCCAGGGTGGTGATGGTCCCGTCGTAGTACTGCAGACTCGGTGGGAAGAAGGAGTCGGCCGGTTCGGCGGTGCCGAAGGTGGCGGCCTGGGCGATCTGCTTCTGGTTGACCAGGTGCGAGATGGCCCGGCGCACATGCCGATCGGCGAACTCGGCCACCTTCTCGTTGAAGAACAGCAGATCGACGGACCACTGCGGGGCGTTGACCAGAGTCAACTGTGAGCTGTTCTGCACGTCGCCGACATTCGCCTGTGGCACCGAATCGATGACGTCGACCTGGCCACCCTGCAGTTGCTGGACCAACTGGTTGTCGTCGCTGACGATGCTGAAGGCGACCGAGTCGAGGTACGGGAGGCCGGCCTTCCAGTAGGTGGGATTCCGCGCCAGCGTGACCGTTCCTCCTTTGACCCACGACTTCAGCACGAATGGGCCGGTGCCGATCGGGGCGGCGAAGAAAGCGGCAGCGGTCTTGCCCTGCAATTTGTTTGGCACGATGGAGTTGGCGAACGCTGAGATGTCCGAGATGAGCGGCGCCCACGGCTGTTTGAGGGTGACGACCACCTCGGTCGGACTGGTCGCCTTGACGCCGGAGATGACGCCGTTGAGAAAGCTCAACGGTCCCTTGTTGTCTCGGTTCCGCAGCAGCGAGAATGCCACGTCCTGAGCGGTCAGATCGGATCCGTCGGAGAATTTCACGCCGCTGCGGATCGCGAACGTGTAGGTCTTGCCGTCGGCCGACACGGTGTGGCCGGTCGCCAGGTGCGGCTGCAGGGCGCCTTTGACGTCGGTGATGTAGAGCGGTTCGAATATCTGGTTCAGGGTGTACACGTCACCCGCGACGATGACGGCCTGCGGATCCAGGCTGGTCGGTCCGGTTGTCCTTGCATAGCGCAGCGTGCCCACCCCGCCCGCCGGAGCCGTCGTGGACCGCGACCGCGGCAGTCGACCCTGCGTCGGCAGAAGACCCCGTCGTGGCCGAAGGCCCGGCCGTCGACGAGGCGGCCGAACCGGCCGGGGCCGTGCTCGGCGTCGGCGACGCGCCGATCGGGGTACTGGGCGTCGAGCACGAAGCAATCAGCGGCGTGAAGATCAGCAGGCCGGCGCTGCCGGCTCCGAAACGCAACAGCTGGCGACGAGACATCTTCGGGGACATGGTGTTCACTTTCTTCATTTGTCAGTGAGTCTGCGGTGAAGCGGGATGGCGACCGGATGCACCGGTGGCTTCAACATCGCCATCGGGGGTGCGGGCGGACCGCACGCCCGCCGGCAAAGACCGCCGTCACCGACCGGGGATCGGCGAAGATCTCCGGATCGCTCGGATCCGTGTCGAGCAGCACGGCATCGAAGCGGTAGCCGACCCGCAGTCGGCCGGTGACGGATCCGACGCCGCAGAGTTCGGCGCCGTTGGCCGTGGCCGCCAGCAGCGCCTCGGCCGTGGTCAGGCCGGCCCGCGCCAGCTGGGTGATTTCGCCGAGGTTGTGTCCGTGCATGTCGCGGTGCGCGAAGTCGGTGCCGAGCGCGATCCGAACGCCGGCCTCCTTTGCGATACGCACCGCCTGTCCGAGGACGGCGCCGGCCGCGGCCGCTCTGGCGGCCACGGGCCGGGGGAGCGACGCCGCAGTGTCGGCGAGATGGGCGTAGATGCCGACGGTCGGCACCAGGAAGGTGCCGGCCGCAGCCATGGCCGCGGCATCGGACTCGGTGAGCCACAGACCGTGCTCGACGGAACGGACGCCGGCCCGAACGGCCGCCGCGATGGCCGGTCCGCCCAAGGCATGGACCATCGCCGGCCGGCCGCGCAGCCGCGCCTCGGCCACGGCGGTGCCGATCTCCTCGTCGGTGAACTCGGCGGGCACATCGGCCCCGATCGCGGCGCCCGCCATCGACCGAGGCGCCGGCACCGCCGGACATCACTCCGCCGGTCGCCATGATCTTGATCCAGTCCGCCCCGCTGCGCAGAATCGTCCTGACCACGCGTCGCACCTCGTCGACGCCGTCCGCCAGGTACGGCGGTCGGCCGAGATACTCCGGCAGCATTCCGTCCGTGGCCACCTCGAGGCCGGCGCCGGCCAGGAAGCCGTCGCCGTGGCCGCCGGTGCGACTCAGCGGAACGACACTGACCTGGAGCTCGGGCGCCTCGGCCAGTCCGGCGGCCACGGCGTCCCTGACCCCGGCATCCAGCCCGCCGGCGTCGCGCACCAGGGTGACGCCGGCCCGCAGTGTGCCGCGCAGTGCGGCCAGAGTCTCCGCGATCCGGTAGCTGTAGGGCGTCGACAGTTGTTCCCAGCCGTCGAAGCTGTGGGTGACGGCGTGGAGATGGGCATCCACGATGCCGGGCATCAGCCACAGGCCGGAAAGGTCCACATCGATGACCGAAGGGTCGACGGGAAGGTTCGCGGACCAACGCCGCGATGTGACCGTTCACCACCCGGACATCGGTGGGTGCGCCGAATTCTCCGGCCTCGTCGAGAACGTGCACGCCGCGGAGGATGAAGTCAGTGGGCGGCGGCGGGACGTCGGCCCGCGCCCGTTCATTGCCAGATGCCACCGAGAGCTGCCCTTCCAACGCCGTGTGGCCCTGGCCAGCAGAGCCGCGAATTGCCGGTCAGGCCGGCCAGCTCCACACCCCGGGGCACCCCATCGCGGAGAAGGGTTGCCGGTCAGCAAGCCGGAACTTTGCGCTGACACTCTTGAGCTGCGCCGAGCATATCCAAACCGGCCGCCCGTTCGCACCTGCGCGCCCGTGAAGATCGTCACCGATGTGGCGAGCGGCGGACAGGAGCGGCACGTACAGTCGGCCGAAGTCGATGTGCTGATGCGGATGCGAAAGCTGAGGTGCGTGATGCGCTTCCCAGGACCGAACGACGTCGTCAAGCTCGCCGAGCGGGGGTACGAGGCGGCGGAACGAGTCATCTCGCTGGTTCCGCGAATCGTGACCATGGTCGCCGAAGTCGAGCAGATCCTGGTTGCCGCCCGCGCCGTGATCGCCCAGATCGAGATCGTTCAGGCCATGGCCGCCGACGTCGTGCTTCGCACCGACGCCGTCGTCTCCAGGGTCGACAAGGTAGTCGCCAGGACCGATGCGATGACCGCCGACCTCGCGCCACTGATGGATCGCTTCCGGCCGACGCTGGACAAATTGGAGCCGATGGCAGCCCGCGTCGCGGCGACCACCAGCCCCGACGAGGTCGAGGCGGTCGTCAGGTTGATCGACATGATGCCCGAACTCGTCGGGAAGATGCAGTCCGACATCATGCCGGTGCTGGACACCCTGGGAACGGTCGCCCCGGACCTGCGGGATCTGTTGGACTTGGTCATGGAGGTGAGCGAGATGCTCGGCGCCGTGCCCGGTTTGAGCCGGGTGAAGAAGAAGCTCGACGAAAGACCCGAGCAGGAGCGTGATTACACCGCCGACGAAACGCCGCCGTCAGCGCCCGACCGGCAGGGCGCGGCCGTCAACAGCGGGTCGCCGATGCCGCCGGTCGAGCCGTCCGGTCGGCTCGGGTAGCCCGGGTCGGGCGTCGGTATGGACGTTCGTTTCCTGAGTCCGGACGGCATGGCCGTACATGCAGTCTCCGACCTACCGACGCTGCTGGGACGAGCCGACGGCCTTGTCTGGGTGGACATCCCGGACGGCGACGCCGACGCTGAACACGTCCTGGCGGACGTCTTCCATTTCCACCCGTTGGCCATCCACGATGCACTGCACCGCAATCAGGTGCCGAAGGTGCACGTGTACCCGGACCACACCTTCCTGGTGCTGCATGCACCACAGGCCGGTGAGGGTGGACACGTGCACTTCGTCGAGCTGGATCAATTCATCGGGGACCGATTCCTGGTGTCCACCCACGGCCCCCTCAATGCGAAAGCCGATCCGGCTGCGGCCCGTGTCGAGGTGGCCGCAGTCCTCGGTCGTCTGCAATCGGGGAAGCTTCGTCCGCAACACGGATTCGAACTGTCCCACGCACTGCTGTCTTCGCTGGCCGGTCGCCTACGCATGTTCACCGCCAATCTGACCACCGACGTCTGGGCGCTCGAACAGCGGGTGACCGCAGGGCATCTGGGCGATCCGGAGCAATTCCTGGACGAGATGTTCCGAGCGAGGCACGGACTGCTGACGGTCAAGACGATGTCGTCACTGAGCCGCGAGGTCTACGGCCGCATGGTGACGATCGAGGCGTTCGGTCCCGGCGTCGGGCGGAAGCTGATGAAAGACGCCGTTGATCAGTTTCATCACCTGTCGGTGATGGCGGACGGGCAAAAGGACTACCTACAGGGCACTATCGAGTTCTACCAGGCCAGGACCAACACCAAGATGACGGTGGCCGCCGAACGGCTGGCGGTGATCGCCGCCGTCACCCTGCCCATCACGGCATTGTCGTCCGTATTGGGCATGAACGTCATCGTGAACGCGCACACGCACTGGGGCTGGCTGATCGTGCTGCTCGCCGTGATGTTGGTGATGTCGGGGGCGCTGCTGGTGTGGGCCAAGCGAAAAGGCTGGTTCTGACGCTTACCGGTTCAGGAGTTGTTCGAAGGACAACGGCAGATCGAACGGATCGGCCTTGACCGAGTACTGCTGGTCGCCGAGCATCGCGACGAGTTCACCGGCGGCACGATCGATCCGGCCGGTCAGCGTTGCGCCCGCGGCGTCCACACCAAAATCCTCGGTGGCGGCGAACACCGCGGTCGGCACCGTCCTGGCCCGCAGGTAGGACATCAGCGGACGCAGCGCGTACTCCAGCGCCAGCGAATGCCGCGCCGAACCGCCGGTGGCGGCGACCAGGGTCGGCTTGTCCTCGATAGCGTCTCGATCGAGCACGTCGAAGAAGGACTTGAACAGGCCGCTGTACGACGCGCTGAACACCGGGGTGACGGCGATCAACGCATCGGCGCGGATGACCGAATCGATGGCTTGGCGCAGATTTTCGCTCGGAAATCCGGTCAACAGGTTATTGGTGATGTCGTGCGCCAATTCGCGCAGTTCCACATTCACCACGTCGATGGGTCCAGGACTGCGCTGAAGGACGGCCTCGGCCAGCCGATCGGCCAGCAGCCTGGTCGAGGACGGCTGGCTCAGACCCGCCGAGACGACCGTGAGTGTGGTCATGAGAGTGGAGACCTCCAGTTCCGGATTGTGCCTCGGCGCCGGTTGCCGGCGGCGGCGAGCAGGCTCGCGTGCGTCGGGCCGTCGGGTACGTGCGCGGGGCGAGCCGCGTCGAACTCCTTGCGCAGCACCGGGATGACGTCTTCGCCCAGCATGTCGAGCTGCTCCAGGACGGTCTTGAGCGGCAGGCCGGCGTGGTCCATCAGGAACAGCTGGCGCTGGTAGTCGCCGAAGGTCTCGCGGAATCCGAGGGTGCGGTCGATGACCTGCTCGGGGCTCCCGACGGTCAACGGGGTCTGCCGGGTGAATTCCTCCAGAGAGGGCCCGTAGCCGTAGACAGGTGCGTGGTCGAAATACGGACGGAATTCCGCCACCGCGTCCTGCGAGTTCTTCCGCATGAACACCTGGCCGCCGAGTCCGACGATCGCCTGGTCCGCCGTTCCGTGGCCGTAGTGCTCGAATCTGTTGCGGTACAGCTCGATGAGCCGCTTGAAGTGCTCCTTCGGCCAGAAGATGTGGTTCGCGAAGAAGCCGTCGCCGTAATAGGCGGCCTGCTCGGCGATCTCCGGTGTCCGGATGGATCCGTGCCAGACGAAGGGCGGGACACCGTCCAGCGGGCGCGGAGTCGAGGTGAACCCGCGCAACGGGGTGCGGTAGTTGCCCTTCCAGTCGACGACGTCCTCGCGCCACAGCCGGCGCAGCAGCGCATAGTTCTCGACGGCCAACTCGACACCCTTGGTGATGTCCTTGCCGAACCACGGATAGACGGGGCCGGTGTTGCCGCGGCCCATCATCAGATCCACCCGACCGTCGGCCAGGTGCTGCAGCATCGCGAAGTCCTCGGCGATCTTGACCGGGTCGTTCGTGGTGATCAAAGTCGTGGACGTGGAAAGGATCAGCTTGTCGGTCTTCGCCGCGATGTAGCCGAGCATGGTGGTCGGTGACGAAGGCACGAAAGGCGGGTTGTGGTGCTCACCGGTGGCAAAGACGTCGAGCCCGACCTCTTCCGCCTTGACGGCGATCGCGACCATGGCCTTGATGCGCTCGGCCTCGGTCGGTGTGCTCCCGTTGGTCGGGTCCGTCGTGACGTCGCCGACGGTGAAGATTCCGAACTGCATTGCTGCTCCTCGGGTGGAAGTTCAAGACTGGTTGACTGATCAACTACCCAGTGCCTCCTTCAACCGAGCCAGCAGGATATTCATTCCCGCGCATGGACTTGGCCTGGACGTCGTCCGTTTCCGCAGGTCACAGGTTGTGGGAACGCACGAGAAACGAACGGAACCCCCGATCCACTGCCTGTCGAGGGCAGCGAATCGGGGGTTCCCGGGTGGTAACGGAGGTTCCGACTCCCGGCGGGCCGCCGTTACCGGTCTATGTGGCCCTCGGTGCCCGCGATCAGGGCTTGTAGCCGCGGGTGGGCTTCAACAGCTTGATGAGGGCGAAGCCGGTCAGGATGATGGTGATCACCGAGGCGACCGCCCATCCGGTGGTCAGCACGCTGCGCTGGATAGCGGGGCTGGCGATTTCGATCCAGTACCACATCCCGGCGGCGACGGTAGCGGCCAGGGCGAGCGCCCCGCCGAGGAGTTTGCCGATGATCTTGGTGACCGCACTGCCGGCATTGCCGGATTCGGCGGCAGCCTGGGCGGCCCAGCCGTCGCGACGCGCACCGAACCAGATGTTGAGCCAGGACACCAGGGTGGACCACATGCGGCTGATCATCCACAGCTCGGCCGGAATGACCAGCAGGGCGTACAGCAGGTCCGCCGGCGTCCGGTCCGGGACTCGCCACGCGATCTTCAGGTTCAGGGCGATGCCGACCAGGATCGGCAGCAGCCAGAGCGGTGACCAGACGAACTGGTGCACGGACAGGGACAGCATGAGCAGGACCACGAAGAGCAGTCGGACGATCCCGTTGCTCAACATGTTGAACTGCTGCCGCCAGGGGATCATGGTGTTCCTGTCGGGCATCTTGTTCTGCCACAGCAGGGCGGCCATGCCCTCGTCCCACTTGCGGCGCTGACCCATCAAGCCCTTGACGGTCACCATGGGGCCGGCGTAGGCGCGGGCGGTGGCGGAGACCAGAGTCTTCCGGCCGGCCTCGTGCAGGCGCCAGGTCAGCTCCATGTCCTCGACCTGGGCGTCCGGATCCCACGGGGAGTGCCGTTCGTGGGTGTCGATGACTTCCTGCAGGTGCTTGACGCGGAACAGGGTGGCCTGCCCACCGAGAACGTAGGTGGACCGGTTGCGGGCCATGATGTCGGTGAGCCACGACGCGAAATCCATGCGCTGGGCGCGGATCAACTGGCGGGCGACGAAGGTGCTGCCCTGGTTGATGTCGAAGGTGTAGCGGGCCATCACGCCGGCCGCGGACGGGACGCGGATCATTTCGGTCTCGAGCTGTTCGACGCCGTCCTTGGCGATCACGGTGTCGGCGTCGACGCCCAGGATGTAGTCGAACTGGTGCGCGTAACGCTGCCAGCCCTGGGACAAAGCGCCGACCTTCTTGTCGACGTTGCCGACGGTCTTCATGACGGTGATGCCCTTGTACCGACCCAGGATCTTCTCGGTGCCGTCGGTGCAGTTGTCCAGGATGATGACGATGCGGTCGATCTTGCGCGTCTGGGACAGCAGCGCGTCCACCGTACGGGCGATGTCGGCTTCCTCGTTGTGAGCCGGGACGAGGGCCAGGATGCCTTTCGGAAGCGGCTTCGCATCAGCGAACGCGCGGCGGGTGAACAAGCCGCGCAACGACTTGCGTGCCACCGCGCCGGCGGTGGCCACCTTCGCCAGGCCGGTGTCCAGCAGGGCGGTGAACGGACGGGGATCAGAAACAGAGCCGTCTATGTAGTCTTCGTAGTCGTTCTCGGTGAAGGTGCGGCGGGCAGGCAACAGCGTGGTCATTTTTCCGATCCAAATGGGAGTGGGCGCAGGAGCGCGGGATGCGGGTTGGCATCCGGTGATGACCTCGACGTCGCTTCCGGCTGCTTGGTTCTAGGCGACGGCTTCCGCTTGTTTACGCCGTCATGGTTCAGACGAGCGTCCTGCCCGGGTGTCACGCGAGTCGGTGCCCAGATCCCGGTGAGCCGCGACACAGTCGGCGGGGGAGGGCTCGGGCATTGGCTGTGTGCTTCCGATTGACCCCGATGTATCTGCGGGTCGTCGGCTTGCCTCCTTGGCGATAAACCCCTGCAGAGGAGAAGCCTCATGACGGCAGTGTCCGAATACGTGCTGGGCCGGCGGGACATGCTGCGCCGCGTCATCGATTTCGACCCGGGTACTCCCGAGCCACCGCTGGTGCCCGCAGACGCGCCGCCTATCGTGCTGGCCGCAATAGCGCATCGCGGAGTGGCCGGAGCACTGGCGTCGCGCTGGCCGGCGGGCCTGGCGCCGACTCCGGTGGAGGATGCCACGATCGATCCGGACGCCGCGCTGCCACCCGCCGACTATGTGGTGATCACCTGGACGGCCGCCGAGGCGAGGGCGTTGGCCAATGTGCTCACCCCTGGCGTCGATGCCGTCAAGAAGTGGCATCCGTACCACCGCAACTACGACCAACTGTTGCCCACGATCAGGCCGGGGGCGCCGGCCCGATCGGCTCACCGATTGGCCAGCTGGTACCGCATCACCATCGGGAACAAGAGCGTGCTGTGCATGAAGTCGGAGCTGCACCTCAACCAGGATTCGAGAAAGACCGGTGACGGCACGGCCACCCTGCCGGTGCGAGACCTTTTCCGGCAGATCATCGCGGAGACCGGTGCCAGATTGGTCATCACCACCGGCACTGCCGGCGGTACCCTCGCCGACGCGGAACTCGGCGACGTGGTGATCACCAGGGCGGCCCGTTTCCGGCTCGCGGACGAATTCCGCAACGAGCCGTTCAACGGCCAGGTCTACACCAGTACCGCGGCCATTCCGACCGCTCAACTTGCGACGGCCACCGCACTTCTCGACGTCACCACCGGGCGCCTGCACGAGGCAGACTTCGGTCCGCCCACGACGCGGTACCCGTTCGGGTCATTGCTGCCGGGATTCGCCAACGCACCACGGTTGTTGTGCGACGGCCGCGATTTTCCGGCATTCCATCCCATTCTGACCACCGACTATTTCGAGTTCGGCACGAGTACCAATCATCTCGGTGACGAGGGCTGCGGTGTCGAGATGGGTGACGCAGTACTGGGTCTGGTCGCCTCGGAGCTGGGGGCGGCCGCCCCGCGCTGGCTGGTGGTCCGCAACGCCTCCGATCCGCCCATCAACGGCGCGCTCCCCACGTCGCCGTTCGTGCCCGACATGCAGGCTCACTGGGCCCTTTTCTATTACGAGCAGTACGGCTACTGGACGAGCGTGAACAGTGCGCTGGCCTGCTGGGCGCTGATCGCCGGCGACTGACGCTCCGGCCGCGAGCGGGCGCATGCTTGACTCGTTGTTTGTCGACGCGGCTGCCGGGTACCGAATGCCTGGTCCCAACCAGCGTGCGCCCGGAGTAACCGGCCGGTGCGCGCCTATCGCGCCATGACGGCCCAAGGGAGTATCGATGACCGATCAGCAGCAGCCGACACCCGGCGGCACAGCCACCCCGGACGAGAAGAGAAAGGCCGCCGAAGCCGAGAGCTACGGCGGCGTGCCGATGGACGATCAGGAGATGGCCGACGTCTGGACCGGACCCGAGCAGGTCGGGTCCGCACCCCAGCCGGGTGCGTCAGGTCAGTCGGACGTGACGGACGAGGAAGTCGACCGCCAGCGGGAGTCCGAGGAGTCGGCTGCCGGCGAACCACCCGACTGATCAGGCTCAACCCTTTGCAGCTGATCCGGTCGTGAAACAGTGCCGCGCGAGCGGCGTTCGCACCCGCAGCACCGTGGACGCCACCACCGGGATGAGCCGAGGCTGACCCGAGATACAGACCCCTCACGGGCGTCTCGGCCCGCCCCCAGCCGGAGACAGGTCGGAAGATCAGTTCCTGGTGCAGCGCCGCCGTTCCGCCACCGACCGCCCCGCCGACGAGGTTGGCGTTGCGCTGCTGCAGTTCTCGCGGTCCGAGGATGCGGCGCGCCTGGATCCGCGAGATGAAACCCGGGGCGTTGCGCTCGATTCTGGCCTCTATGCGGTCAGCCATCCAGCCCAGGTCCGACTCGTCCCAGCGACCCGTGATGTGACCGGCTTCGTCGACTTTGAACTGTTGCGGGACGTGGGTGTAGGCCCAGAGCGCCTCGGTCCCGGCCGGCGAGCGCGTCGGATCGGACGTGGTCATCTGACCGATCAGCATGAAGGGATCGGCCGGGACGGTTCCGCCGAGGACCTGACTCATCCAGAGGGCCACCTCGGTGACCGATGACGCCAGATGAACCGTGCCCGGCCCGGCCTCCGGCGTGACCCGCCAGGGCACCGGAGCCGAAAGCGCCCAGTCCACCTTGACGGTGCCCGGATCCCACTGGAATTCGGTCATCCGCCGCCTGGTCTTCGCCGGCAGATCGTTCCAGCCGACCAGACCACCCAAGAGCGCCGGGGCGGAGACGTCGCCGATCACGCCGCGGGTGGCGCGGATGTACTCGCCGTCGGCCAGTCGGACGCCGAGGGCCCGGCGCTCACGCACCACGACTTCGGTCACCTCGGCGTCACAGCGGATCACGCCACCGCGGTCGACCAGTCGCGCGACCAGTGCGTCGGCCAACCGCCCGGCGCCGCCCTTCGGAACGGGGAAGCCGACCTCTTGGCCGAGCATGGCAAGCAGCAGGCCGAAAACTCCGGAACCAGCCGCGTCGGGGGATAGGTCAGCGTGACCGGCATTGCCGACGATGAGCAGACGGGCCGCTTCTCCCGACAAGTAGCGCTCGGCCAACGATCTGGCCGACTCGATCAGCATTCTGATGCCGGAGACGCCACCGGCCCTCGGCAGTGCGGCGGCCAGCCGGATCCCTCCCTTGACCGGAGGAAACGGGCTCAGCAACGACTGCACCAGGGGCTTGCCGATCACGTTCCAGCGGGCCACCAGGTCGAGCCACCCTGGCCATCGCCCGGATGGAGCGCGTCGAGCGACGCCGCGGTTCGATTCGGGTCCCGGTGCAGCAGCGCCCATTCACCCTCGGCGGTCGGCGTGCCGACCACCGCCGGCGCGTACGACCAGGACAGGCCGAACTGCTCGAGGGCCAGCTCCTTGATGACGGGGGAGGCGGCGGCGAGCGGGTAGAACGAGCTGAACGTGTCGTGCTCGAATCCCTGCGCAACGTCCTGATCGCTGGCTACCGCCCCGCCGGTTTTCGGCTGTGCTTCCAGCAGCAATACGCTCCAACCGGCATCAGCGAGCAGGTTGGCCGCCACCAGCCCGTTGGGTCCGCTACCGATGACGATCCCGTCGACTGAGGTGTTCACTTGTGATTAATACCCCGCATTGCGGCGATGGAACGATAGCGGGCGGAAATACGGCTGGTCCCGGATCGGTCGGCCAGGTGTAGGCGAGTCGGGCTGCGGGAAAGCGACTGCGGGAGCAATTCTCCAGCCGAGGGTCTGTGCACCTGGTAGGAGGGGACGTGGAGGAGAACTGATGAACGCACCCGAGCGCCGGGCCGCGAGCAACGATTCCCGACTACCCAGGCCCAGGTGTGCCTGTTCCGGACATCCCCGATCCGGAACATCCGCAGCCGTTCCCGGAGCCCGGTGCACCTCCGCTGCCGACGGAGCCGCCCGCCCCGCCGAATCCCTTCGATCCGCCTCACCCACTCGATCCACACCCCCTCGATCCACCGAATCCCTTCGACCCAGAGAGCAATTTCTTGTGACCGACGTTTCCTCGGCGGCCGAAACTTCGGCCGCCAATCCCGACCTGCCCGAGACGCACCCCGACCTGCCCGACACGCAGCCCGACCCTAGGCGCTGGAAGGCGCTCGCCGTCTGCCTCGTGGGCGGTTTCATGGTGCTGCTGGACGTGTCCATCGTCAATGTGGCGCTGCCGTCGATCCGGCTCGGGCTCGACGCGTCCAGCAGCTCGGTGCAATGGGTGCTGTCCGGCTACGCGCTCGCTTTCGGATTGGTGCTGGTACCGGCCGGGCGGCTGGGCGACATGCGCGGCCGCCGGACGATGTTCGTGGTCGGTGTCGGTCTGTTCACCCTCGCCAGCGCCGCCTGCGGCGCCGCCCAGGGAAGTACCTGGCTGGTAGTGGCCCGACTGATCCAGGGACTCGCGGGCGGCTTGATCACACCGCAGATCAGCGCCCTGATCCAGGAGCTGTTCACCGGCCGGGAACGCGGAAAGGCCTTCGGTCTCTTCGGTTCGGTGGTCGGCATCTCGACCGCGATCGGACCGTTGTTGGGAGGGCTGTTGATCCAGCTCTTCGGGGACGAGAACGGCTGGCGCTGGGTCTTCTTCGTGAACCTCCCGGTGGGTCTGGTTGCCATGCCACTGGCGTGGCGCTTCATCCCGCAGGTGAACGCGAAGAAAGTCCGGCACGATCTCGACCTCGTCGGCATCGTCCTGCTCGGACTGGGAGTCGTCGTGCTGCTCCTGCCGTTCCTGCAGGAGCAGGACTGGCAGGGTGACACCAAATGGCTCCTGCTCGTGCTGGCTGCTGTACTCCTCGGGGCGTTCTTGCTGTGGGAGAAGCGGTATCGCGGCCGTGGTCGCGAGCCGGTCGTCGATCTCGGGCTGTTCTCGTTGCGCTCGTACTCGTTCGGCATCGGGATGATCAGTCTGTACTTCGCCGGTTTCACCCCGTTGTTCTTCGTCCTCACCCTGCTGCTGCAGAGCGGCCTGCACTATTCGGCTCTGATGGCAGGCCTGGCCACCGTTCCGTTCGCGATCGGATCCGGTGTAGCCGCCGTTTTCGGTGGACGGGTCGTGCACCGCTTTGGCCGGTCGCTGGTCGTCGTCGGGTTGGCCGTGGTGGCTGCGGGCTTCATCGGTGTCTACGTCGCGGTGCACCTGGTACCCGAGAACGGCACCGGCTGGGCGATTCTGGTGCCGCTGCTGGTGGCCGGCCTCGGCAGCGGGCTGGTGATCACCCCGAACCAGACCCTGACCGTCTCGCAGGTGCCGGTCGCACAGGCCGGCAGTGCGAGCGGTCTGCTGCAGACGGGCCAGCGGATCGGTGCCGCGGTCGGTATCGCAGCGGTCGGCGCGGTGTTCTTCGCCCGACTGGGCGCTCATCAGAGCTTCCCGAAGGCCTTCGCGCATGGCCTGGTGATCGCCCTGGCGTTCATCGCCGCTGCGCTGGTCGTGGCCGTCGTCGATGTGGTCGTCGACAAGGGGTCGCTGCGCCAACGCGAAGGCTCGCACATACACGGCTCGCTGCCGTACGACTCTCCTCGATTTGACCCTCCTCAACTCAGCTCGGCTGGGCGCGGCGAGAAAGGCTGACCATCGATGTCCATCAGCAAGGGTGACAAGGTTTCCTGGAACACCTCCCAAGGACAGACGCACGGGGTGGCGGAGCAGCGCCGGACGAAGGAATTCACCTTCGACGGCCAGAAGTTCAACGCCTCGGCGGACGATCCGTACTGGATCGTGAAGTCGGATAAATCCGGGGCGGAGGCCGCGCACAAGGAGTCCTCGCTGAAGGCGCGCGACTGACCCGGGTACTGGTCGACGGTGACGGTGATGATCGGGACGTCGGGCTGGAGCTACGACCATTGGGCGGGCGTGCTCTACCCGGCGGGCAACCCGGGGCGGCGGCTGGAGCACTACCTGCGCGAGTTCCGCACCGTCGAATTGAACAGCAGCTTCTACCACTGGCCGCGCGATACCACCTTCGCCGGCTGGCGCGCCAAACTCCCACCCGGCTTCGTGTTCACGGCCAAGGCACCCCGGGGATTGACCCATGCCAAGAAGCTGTACCAGCCCGAGGTCTGGGTCGAGCGCATCAAGGCGGGATGGCACGAACTGGGAGATCGGCGAGGTGTCCTCCTGGTGCAGCTGGCGCCGACGCAGCAGCGGGATGATGCCCGGCTCGAGTACTTTCTCGGCGTGCTCCCGAGGTGGATCCGCCTCGCGGTCGAATTTCGACACCCGAGCTGGCTCGATGACAAGGTGTTCGCCATTCTGGAACGCCACGGCGCCGCCTACTGCGTCATGAGCGGTGCCGGCCTGCCCTGCGTGCTGCGGGCGACGGCTTCGTTCGTCTACGTGCGCTGGCACGGCCCTGATCAGTGGAGTCTCTACGGCGGCTCGTACTCCGATGACGACCTGCGCTGGTGGGCGGACCGCATCCGCGAGTGGCAGGGCGCCGGCCTCGACGTGTACGGATATTTCAACAACGACGGTGGTGGTCACGCCGTTCGCAATGCCCGATACCTGCGTGACCTGGTCGGCGGATGAACTGGCTGCGCCTGCTCTGGCACCGTCTGACACGCTGGGCGGATGAACGATCTGACCGAGTTCATCGCCGCACTGCCGAAGGCTGAGCTGCACGTCCATCAGGTCGGATCGGCCTCCCCTGCGACCGTGCTCGAGCTGGCCGCAAGACATGAGGGAACGACGCGGGTACCCACCGACCCGGCCCGACTTGCCGAGTTCTTCACCTTCACGGATTTCGGCCACTTCATCGAGGTGTACCTGTCCGTCGTGGATCTGATCCGGGACGCCCAGGACGTCCATCGACTGACCTACGACGTGGCGCGGGATCTGGCAGCGCAGCAGGTCAGGTACGCCGAACTGACGGTCACGCCGGTCACCTCGGTTCGTGCCGGGATTGCCGCCGAGGAGTTCTGCGCGGCCATCGAGGACGCCCGGACCGAGGCCGAACGCGACTTCGGCATCGTCCTGCGGTGGTGTTTCGACATACCGGGTGAGGCCGGGATCCCTGCTGCCGACGCGACACTGGACATCGCCCTCGGTCAGCAACCTGCCGGCCTCGTCAGCTTCGGGTTGGGCGGACCCGAGGTGGGGGTGCCGAGGGCGCAGTTCGCCCGGCATTTCGACGCAGCCAGGGCTGCCGGGCTGCACAGCGTCCCGCACGCGGGCGAGTCGACCGGACCGCTGACCATCTGGGACGCCATCAACGAGCTCGGCGCCGAACGGATCGGCCATGGCATCTCGGCGGCGAATGATCCGGCCCTGATGGCGTACCTGGTCGAGCACGACATCACGTTGGAGGTGTGTCCGACGTCGAATGTGTGCACCCGCTCGGTGCCCTCCATCGAGGCCCATCCACTCCGCGCGCTGGTAGCCGCCGGCGTACCCGTGACGATCAACTCCGACGACCCGCCGATGTTCTCGACGACCCTGTGCCAGGAGTACGCGGTGGCCGCCGAACTGCTCGACCTGGACGCCGGCGGACTCGCCGATCTGGCCGCCGCAGCGGTCTCGGCGTCCTTCGCGCCCGCGCCGGTGCGCGCCAGGATCCTGGACGAGATCACCACGTACCGCACCTCTTGACGGCGTGTCGCAGCACCCTGTCAGTAGACCCCGTCGGACTAAACTCAAGCGTAAATCCAGATGATCAACGGCCACCCGAATTGGGTGCCCGGCAGTTCTCCGTGCTCTGAACATTCCGCGCGTCAGGCAGACAGGGGCGAAGCGGCAAGGAGGCACCGCGATGGGGCACAGCCCGCCCAATCGGGGGCGCCGCAGCTATGCCTCCGGTCTGGACGGAATTCGGGCCCTGGCGGTGATCGCCGTCATCCTCTACCACGCCGGAGTGCCCGGCCTCCGTGGCGGATTCGTCGGGGTCGACCTGTTCTTCGTGGTGTCCGGGTATCTCGTCACCGGATTGCTGCAGCGCGAGTACAGCCGGACCGGGCGCATCAGGTTCGGACCGTTCATCGCGCGCCGCGGCCGCCGGCTGGTGCCCGCTCTGCTCCTGATGCTCACCGTCGTGAGTGCCGCGACCCTGGCGCTGGGTCGCGATCTCGGGGTCGGATTGCGGACCCAGCTACTGGGCGCCTTCACTTTTTCCAGCAATTGGATCCAGATCGCAAGGGGCACTTCCTACGTTTCCAATGCAGAGCCGGCGATCCTGACCCACTTGTGGTCGCTGGCCGTCGAAGAGCAGTTCTACCTGCTCTGGCCGGCGGTCTGCGTTGTGCTGCTGAGCCTGTTCGGCCGCCGGCGGCGCCCGGTCGTCGTCGCGATCCTGCTGGCTGTGGCGTCGGCCGCAGCCATGGCCGCAACCTTCCGCGCCGGTGCGGACCCGACCCGGGCGTACGAGGGCACCGACACCCACGGCTTCGGTCTCCTGCTCGGTGCGGCGCTGGCGTTCGCCCGAGGTCCCGCGGATCTCGACCGGGCCAAGGGTGGGCAGCAGAAGCGGCTGACCGGGTTGGCGGCCGCGGCCGGGCCGTTGGCGCTGGCGGTGATCGCGGCAGGAGCCGTTCTGCTCGACGACTCGGCGTCGCCCGCGTATCGAGGAGGTCTGCTCGCGGTCAACGTCGCGGCGGTGGTGTTGGTCGCGGTCACTGTTCGCGGGATCGGTGCGGTGCCCACCCTGCTCAGTCTCCGACTCCTGCGCGGCGTCGGGCGTCGGTCGTATGCGCTCTACCTCTGGCACTGGCCGGCACTGGTGATCGCCGAGCGGATGCTGGTGCCGTCGATCGGGCACGCCGTGGCGGCGACCATCGCGATCGCATCCGCGCTGATCGCGACGGAAATCTCGTGGCGTTGTGTCGAGCTGCCGATTCGACGGCGGGGCGTCGCCGGTTACCTTCGATCGATCCGAACGATGCTGTTCGGCCCGCCCGCCCCGACCGGTGGGCGCAGCGTGGGCTGGTTGACCGCCGGTTCCGTTCGCACTGGTTCTTGGCATCGCCGCCTGCAGCGTCGTCGTCGCCCCGCGGGAGAGCGAATTGTCGATGTCGCTGGCGGCCGGCGCGGCCGCGCTCGCGCAGGCCAGTGCCCAGCCCGGGCGGTCTGGCACCCCCGCACCGGGCATCGCCGGCGAACCGGCCCAATCGCCGGATCCCGTCGCGGTTCGGTCCGCGGCGTCGCACGTGGTGACGGTTCCGCCGCTGCGTTCCCACCGCGATCGCACCGACCACAATGCCTGCGGCGCGGCCGGTTTCAGCGCCGCCGGCACTGCACGCCGGGTCGACCGCCACTCGACGGGCTCCCCAACCGGCTCCCACGCCGCTGCCCGGGACGCAGATCAGCGCCATCGGTGACTCGGTGATGCTGGCTTCCGCCCCCGCCCTGCTGGCCAGGTTCGCCGGGGCCGACATCGACGCCGTCGTCAGCCGCCAGATCTGGGAGCTCGCGCCGTTGATCAGCCGGCAGATTGCGGCGAAGCGGCTCCGATCCCACCTCGTGATCGGCTTGGGAACGAACGGCACCGACTCGACCGAACACATCGGGCAGGCGCTGGCGCAGCTGCCCGCCGGCGAGGTGGTCATCCTGGTCAACAGTTTCGTGCCCGACAGCTGGCAGGACGACGTCAACGCCCACCTGAACGTGGTGGCCGCGGCCCGACCTCACACGTGCGTCGCGGACTGGCACGCCGCGATCGCCGCGCACCGGGGCCTGCTCGGCCCGGACGGAGTTCATCCTGGTGCGCCAGGGGGAGTGCTCTACGCAACGGTGATTGCCGACGCGCTGAAGCGGTGCCATTGACGATCCGCCGGCCCCATTTGGCCAGGGACTGGTATCCCGGCGGTCCCAGCGTGCACAATGTGCACAGTGTTGTGATTCATGCACATGATTTGCGCGGACACCGAACCGTTGTGGCATCCACGTTGGGGAAGACGATGGAGCTCGAGCGGAGGTGGACTGTGGTGACTCGTGACGTGAATGGGACCCGTGCACCGAAGGTGCAGGGCGTCATCTTCGTGCACTCGGCGCCGGCGGCGATTTGTCCGCACGTCGAGTGGGCGATCTCGGGCGTGCTCGGGGATCGGGTCTCGCTGTCGTGGACGGCGCAACCCGCCTCGCCGGGGCAGCTGCGCACCGAGGTCGGATGGCGTGGCCAGCCAGGCACGGCGAGCCGCATCGCGTCCGCGCTGCGGGCATGGCCGATGCTGCGGTTCGAGATCACCGAGGATGCGAGCCACGGTACCGATGGTGAACGGGTGTGCCATGTGCCCGGACGCGGTCTCTGGCGGGCCGCGATCTCGGCCAACGGCGACGTCATCGTGGGCGAGGACCAGATCAGGTTCCTGATGGAGCGCGCCACCAGCCTCGACGGACTCCGCCATGCGCTGTCCGCGGCGATCGGTTCCGAGGTGGACGCCGAGTTGGAGGCCTATCGCAGGGCCGGCGAAGGAACTCCCGTCACCTGGCTGCATCAGGTGGGCTGACCAGGAACAACCAGCCGGACCGTCAGGCGTCTTTTCGGTGGACCATCCGCAACCAGTGGGTGAGCACACCGAAGGGCAGGCAACGCGTTGTCGTTTCGCGGTAGCCGGCTCACCATAGGCCTGCTGACCGGCCTGGTGGTCGTGCTTCTGATCGGCACCGGAGCCGCCATCGTCGTCTCGCATCGGCGCCAGCCCACCACGGCGATCGCGACGAACGACCCTGGTTCTTCGTCTGTCGGTTCTTCGTCTGTCGGTTCTTCATCTGTTGGTTCCCGCCCGCCGACGCTTCGCAGACAGCCTCCGCGCAGACAGCTGCCCGCGCAGACAGCATCGTCGACCACAGGGTCAGGGGACACCCTGGCGCCCAACCGGGGGAATCGAGTGCAGCGAATTCCGCGGCCACCCGGAATTCCGCGTCCAATTCGACCACCACGGCGGGCGGCCCGTCGAACAACCTCACCGTGCAGATGTCCTCGTCGCTGGGCCGCAGTGCCCATGCCGCCGAGATCCAGCAACTCCTGCAGGGCTACTTCGACGCCATCAACCAGCACAACTACACCGGCTGGTCACAATCGGTCACCGGCAAGCTGGCCCGTGAGCAGAGCAGCGCACAGTGGCTGGACGCGTATGCCACGACCGTTGACTCGAGCATCTGGATGCAGTCGGTGAGCACTGACCCACTGCAGGTGCGGGTCCGGTTCACCTCGCAGCAGGATCCGGACCTGGCACCCAAGGACCTGCCGGCCAACTGCATCGAGTGGGCGATCACGTACCGCATCGAATCCCAGCACGACCACCTGGCCATCGGATCGACGGTGCCGGGCAGCGTCAGCAAGGCGAAGTGTTGACCGTCCCGCCTCCGCGCACCGTTCACCCGCCCCCTCCGCGCACCGTGTCGCGATCCTCGTGACATTTCGGCCGTTGAACCGCGAGAATCGCGACACGGTGCGAGGGGGACGGCTCAGAGGGGGATGTTGCTGTGGGCGCCGCGACCGGCCGGGGCGGAGGCCAGCGCTTCGGCCACCCGCCTTCGGGTTTCGGACGGACTGATCATCTCGTCGACCACGCCGAGCTCGATCGCCCGGTTGACCCCGCCGGCGATCTTCTCGTGCTCGATGGCCAGCGCGGCGTGCAGCGCCTCGCGTTCGTCGTCGGGGGCGGCGGCAAGCTTGCGCTTGTGCAGGATTCCGACGGCGGCCTTGGCACCCATCACGGCGATCTCGGCGTCCGGCCAGGCGAAGACGGCCGTCGCGCCGAGCGCCTTGGAGTTCATCGCGATGTAGGCACCGCCGTAGGCCTTGCGGGTCACCAGGGTGACCCGGGGAACGACTGCCTCGGCGAAGGCGTGCAACAGCTTGGCGCCGCGGCGGACCACCCCGTCCCATTCCTGGCCGACTCCCGGCAGGTAACCGGGAACATCGACGACCACCAGCAGCGGGATCCCGAAGGCGTCGCACATCCGGACGAACCGGGACGCCTTCTCCGCCGAGGTCGAGTCAAGGCAGCCGCCGAGGCGCAGCGGATTGTTGGCGACCACACCGACGCTGCGGCCGGCCAACCGGCCCAGTCCGATGACGATGTTCGGCGCCCACCTGGCCTGGAGTTCCTCCATCGGCTCGTCCAGGATGCGGTCGATGACCGGCCGCACGTTGTAGGCCCGGTTCCGTTGCGCCGGCAGCACGTGCTCGAGCTCGGGGTCGTCGGCCATGCCCGCGACTCCGGCGATACCGGGCCGGGAGAACAGGCTGGACACCCGGCGGGCGCGCACATAGGCGTCGTCCTCGGAATCGGAGACGATGTGCACGACGCCGGACTTCCGGCCGTGCGCCGACGGACCACCGAGCGCCTCCATGTCGACCTGTTCGCCGGTCACCGAGCGCACGACATCCGGCCCGGTGACGAAGATCCGGCCTTCCGGCGACATGATCACCACGTCGGTCAGGGCGGGCCCGTAAGCCGCGCCACCCGCCGCCGGCCCGAGCACCACCGAGATCTGCGGCACCCGTCCGGAGGCCCTGACCATGGCCGCGAAGACCTGGCCGACCCCGTCCAGCGCCTCGACGCCCTCGGCCAGCCGCGCGCCGCCGGAATGCCAGATCCCGATGACCGGTATGCGTTCGCGGATGGCGGCGTCGATCGCGTCGACGATGTGCCGGCAGCCGGCCGAACCCATCGCCCCGCCCATTCGGGTGGCGTCCGTGCAGTAGGCGATGACCTTGGCGCCGTCTATCCGGCCGCGGACGACCGAGACGCCGGACGTGTCGGTGCCGTGCAGCGCAACCACGGTGTCCTGGTCCAGCAACTTGGCCAACCGGATCTCCGGTTCGCGGAAGTCCAGCTTGCGTGGGCCCTGGGCAGCCGGGGCGGGATGGTCAACGGTTGTGGTCACACTTACTCCTGACATCCCGGGGAACGCCGGCCGGAGCCGGAGGTCGGGTCGAATGGATCGGTTCCGGCGTCTCGATCTGAACGCGACGTGCGACAGTGCCTACTCGGACAGTGCCTACTTGGTGAAAACCAGCGCGACGTTGTGACCGCCGAAGCCGAAGGAATCGTTGACCGCGGCGGTCAGCTCGACCTTGCGGGTCTCGGTGGCGACGTCCAGTTCGATAGCCGGGTCCATCTCGAAGATGTTCTGCGTGCCCGGCACGATGCCGTCGCGGACCGAGAGCAGAGTGGCGATGGCTTCGACGGCGCCCGATGCGCCCAGCATGTGACCGGTCATCGACTTGGTGGCGGTCACCACCGGGTGGTCGCCGATCGCCCGCAGGATGGTCTTCGCTTCGGCGATGTCGCCGACCGGGGTGGACGTCGCGTGCGCGTTCACGTGGCCGATGTCGGTCTTGGACAGCCCGGCCGAGCGGAGTGCCTTGGCGATCGCGCGGCTGCCGCCTTCACCGTTGGGCTCCGGAGCAGTGATGTGGAAGGCGTCGTTCGACATCCCGATGCCGGCCAACGTCCCGTAGATCTCGGCCCCGCGGGCCACCGCGTGATCCCGTCTCTCCAGCACCATCATCCCGGCGCCCTCGCCGAGGACGAAGCCGTCGCGACCGGTGTCGAATGGTCTGGAGGCCGTCGTCGGATCGTCGTTGCGGGTACTCATCGCCCGCATCTGCGAGAAGCCGGCGACGGGCAGCTGATGGATGCACGCCTCTGCGCCGCCGGCGATGGCGATGTCGATCTCGCCGGCCTTGATCAGCGTGTACGCCCAAGCCATGCCTTCCGCGCCGGCGGCACAGGCCGCCACCGGAGCGTGCACGCCGCCGCGGGCCTTGACCCACAGGCCCACGGCGGCAGCCGGCCCGTTCGGCATCAGCATGGGGATGGTCATCACCGCCACCTTGCCGATTCCCGACTGCTCCAGGATGTCGTCCTGACCGAGCAGGGTCAGAGCTCCACCGATACCAGTTCCGACCACGACGCCGATCCGCTCCGGGTCGACCTCGGGCGAGCCCGCATCCGCCCATGCCTCACGGGCGGCCACCAGCGCCACCTGCTGAGACCGGTCGAGCCGACGGGCCTCGACCCGCGGGCAGGATCTCCGTCGGTTCCACGAACAGGGGTGCGTGGATTCCCACCGGGAGGTTGTACTCGCGCCACCCAGGGTGCGGTGTTCGCCGTGACGCCGATCCGGCCGTCCAGCATGGCCTGCCAGGTATCGGGCGCGGTGCCGCCGATGGGCGTCGTTGCCCCGATACCCGTGACGACGACGTCGTGGTCGCTTGTCATGCACCTCGCTCAATCGTCCTGCTCGCCTCACTGCGTGCTTCATGCCTTGTTGGCCTCGATGTACGTGACGGCGTCACCAACGGTCTTGAGCTTGGCCAGCTCGTCGTCGGGGATCTTCACGCCGAACTTGTCTTCCGCCTGAACCGCGATCTCGACCATCGACAGCGAGTCGATGTCCAGGTCGTCGGTGAAGGACTTGTCGGCGGTCACGTCGGCAGCCGGTACGCCGGCGACCTCTTCGACGATCTCGCCGAGGCCGGCGAGAGTGTCCTCGTTGCTCACGGTGGTTCCTTTCGGTGGTGATGTGCCATCCGGGGACCCGGAAGGGTTGGAGCTCAGCGCGAATTCTGCCTCAGCCCGGCTGGTGGTCGAGCGGCGACGCGCATGTGTCGATCATGGGCAGGTGAACACCTGACCGGCGTAGGTGAGCCCGGCGCCGAAGCCGACGGCCAGGACCAGTTCGCCGGGGGATATCTCGCCCGCCTCCCGCATCCGGTCCAGGGCGATCGGAATGGAGGCAGAGGAGGTGTTCCCGGAGGTGATGATGTCCTTGGCGACGCGCATGTCCGGGCGGGCCCCGGCCGCGACCAGCTTTTTGGCGATGGCCTCGACGATCCGCAGGTTCGCCTGGTGGGTCACCAACACGTCGATGTCGGCGAGGGAAAGGCCGGCCAGTTCGACTGCCCTGATGGCGACCGGCGCGATGGCGCTGGTGGCCCATCGGAAGACGGCCTGGCCTTCCTGGATGAACCGCGCATCCCGGGATTCGATTCTGATGGCCTGCGTCTGGCTCTCCTCGCTGCCCCATACCACCGGACCGATACCGGGCTCGTCGGCGGCGGAGACGACGGCCGCGCCGGCACCGTCCCCGAAGATGATGGCGGTAGCGCGATCGACAGGGTCGGTCCAGGCGGTCAGCTTCTCCGACCCGACGACCAGTACGTTCCTGGCGCTGCCGGCTCTGATCGCGTGGTCGGCCGCAGCCAACGCGTAGCAGAAGCCGGCACAGGCCGCGTTCACATCGAAGGAACCGGGGGCGTGGATCGAGAGCGCAGCCGCGACCTGGGTCGAACCGTGCGGTACCTGCGTCTCGGCGGTGCACGAGGCGACAATGACCGTGTCGATGTCCGCTGGATCAAGGCCCGAATCGGCGAGCGCCTTGCCGCCGGCGATGGCGCCCATCGACGCGACCGTGTCCTGCTCCGCGGCGAAATGCCGCTCGGCGATGCCCACCCGACTCTGGATCCACTGGTCGTTGGTGTCCATGATCTGCGACAGCTCGTCGTTGGTGACGATCCGCTCCGGCCGGTAGTGGCCGAGCCCGACGATGCGGGACCCGGCGGCCGACGACGGGTGGGTGATGCGGACTGCGGTCATGCAGACACCTCGTGGTTTCGGGCGGTCGTGCTGTCTGTGGTGGCGGAGCCGTGTTCGGCGATGAAGGCGGCGGCCTTGTCGAGGTCGTCCGGCGTTTTCAAGGCCAAGGTCGCCACGCCCTTCAGATCCCGGCGGACCAGGCCGACAAGAGTGCCGGCTGGTGGCAGTTCGAGGATCCCGGTGACGCCGAGCCTGCTCATGGTCGCCATGCACTCGTCCCAGCGCACGGGACGGGTCACCTGCGCGGTCAACAGGTCCAGATAGACCCGGCCGGAACCCACAACGCTCCCGTCGGAGTTGGTCAGCAGCGGCCGGACCGGATCTGCTGCCTCCACCCCGGCGAGGAGCCCGGCCAGGGTGTCCTGGGCAGGAGCCATGAACGGAGTGTGGAAGGCCCCGGCCACCGGCAACGGAATGATCCTGGATCCGGCGGGGGGATGCTCGGCGAGCGAGGCCAGCGCGGTGGTTGATCCGGCCGCGACGATCTGACCCCCGCCGTTGACGTTCGCACCGACCAGATCGAGCGCGGCCAGGGCGGCCAACACGGTCTCCGTGTCCCCACCGAGCACGGCCGACATCGAGGTGGAAGTGACGGCACAAGCCGCGCCCATCGCCGTACCCCGCGCAGCGGCGATCCGGACAGCGGTTCGTGCGTCGACGACCTCGGCGATCGCGGCCGCGGCGAGTTCGCCGACGGAGTGGCCCGCCGTCACCGCACCGCCGGGAAGATCGAGCAGGCCGGCGGCGAGGAGCGCGGCCGCCACGACGAGGGGCTGCGTCACCGCAGTGTCCTTGATCTCGTCGGCGTCCGCCGTACTGCCGAGGCGGACCAAATCCAGATCGGCAGCCTCGCCGAACTCCTCGGCGCGATTCGTCACGCCTTCCACGGCAAGCCACGGAATGAGCATTCCGGGCTTCTGAGACCCCTGTCCCGGAGCGACGATGGCTAGCACGCCTATGAGCCAACCACGGTGAGACTGTTGTTGGTGGTCGGCGTAGCTACCAAGTCCCCGGCCTCGAAGTTGTAGGAATCCTACTAACACCAGTGCGTGTTCGGCCAAGTTGCGCGTCAGCTGGCTCAGGTCGCGTCGTCCAGCCGACCCAGCGCTACGGCGACCTGCAGGGTGAACGAGTCCCTACTCGAGGTCGGATCGAGGCCGGTGATCTCGGCGATCCGCCGGAGCCGGTAGCGAACCGTGTTGGCATGCACGAACAGCAGCCGGGCGGCCGGTTCGAGGGCGCGGCCGGCGGCCAGGAATGTGTCCAGGGTGGCCGGGAACGGCTCGCCGGCCGCGATCAGCGGCGCATACACGTTGCGCCGGAGCTGGTCACGCGCTTCCTCCTCGCCGATCAGGACCCGCTCGGCAAGCAGCTGCTCGGCATCGACTCCCCTCGGTGCAGTCGGCCACGCTGGTACCGCACGCATACCGGCCAAGGCGAGCCGGGCCGAGGTCATGGCGCCGGACAGACCGGTTCCGATGGGTCCCCTGATCACGGGGCCAGGGCCGAAGATGTCCAGCAGCACGTCCACCGTCGCCGTCAGCGTCTGTTGTTCCGGGGCGGACAACACCACGATCAGTCGGTCCGCGTGCAGACCCGCCAGGGCTGCGATTCCGACCGCCGCCGCCCGTTCGGCGATACCAGTGATGACCAGCGGAGGCCGTCCCCGCTCCACAGCGGAAGCGGCGGGGCGCCCCGGATCGGCGCCGGCCGGCGAGCCGACCACGACCATCACCGGTCCCGAAAGATCCCAGTTCAGCGCGGCCGCCCTCGAGGCCAGGGAGTCGCCGTCCTCGCCGCGCACGATGCTGTCGATGACCAGCGCTTCGAGCCGCTGATCCCAGGCACCCCGCGACTCTGCCGCCGCGGCATAGACACCCGCGGCCGAGAAGGCCACCTCGCGTGAATATCGCAACAGGGAGTCGGCCAAGGCCGCCGATTCGGCCGGGGTCGCGCCGAGTGCCGGGAGGTGCTGCTCGGCCACCGAAATAGCTATGCGCACGAGTTCGACGGTCCGGCGCAAGGAGACGCTGCGCACGAGATCTCGTGGCGCAGAACCGAAGACGGCCTCGGTCAGCTTGAAGCCGTCGAGACCGCCGGTCGCCCAACCCACATAGCCGGCGATGCCGGCCTGCGCCACCAGGGTCACCCAGCTGCGTTGCTGAGCCGGCAAAGTCCGGAACCACGGCAGGCGGTCGTCCATCAGTGCTACGGAACGGGTCGCCAGGCCACTGGCGGCCCGTTCCACTTTGCGTAGCGTGACCTCGCTGATCGCGGAGCCGCGGTCGGCGGCAGGAACCGGATCTGAGGGATTCACCCGGTCAGCCTGTCACGCGTCCGCGCTGACCGATGCCGGATTACTCCGGCGTGACGTTGGTGGCCTGCGGCCCCTTCGGTGACTGCTCGACCTCGAAACTGACTCGTTGGCTCTCTTCCAGCGACTTGTACCCGGATCCGCCGATGGCGGAGTAGTGCACGAAAACGTCGCCCGAACCGTCGTCGGGGGAGATGAAGCCGTAGCCCTTCTCCGCGTTGAACCACTTCACAGTGCCCTGCGCCATGCTTGCTCTCCTCGAGCGTTCTTGCGGAAATCGCTCCGCTGGGTGGAACACCCCGGCCGGTACCGTTCTCCGACCGAGGGGATGCGCCTCGTCCTCCGCAGGTGCGCCCGCGAGGAGGAGAAGGGCAACAACGGCGTAAAGATACCGTGCGCCCTTTCTCCTGGCTAGATGTGAAATCGAGCTGTTTCCCGGGCGGCACAACGGCGCTCAGAACGATCTTCGGTCAGGACTCGCCGCCCGCATTACCCGAGGTCCCGGCCTTGGCATCGTGCAGCTGATACTTCCCGGCAGCCTCCGACGCGGCTCCTGCCCGATAGCCGCCCTGGCGTTCCAACGCCGAGAGGGCGGCGACCGCCATGGAGGGACCGTCGATCAGGAAATGGCGGCGTGCTGCCGCCCTGGTGTCGGAGAACCCGAAGCCGTCGGCGCCCAGCGCGACGAACTCGCCCGGCACCCACGGCGCGATCTGGTTCTGCACCGCACGCTGGTAGTCGCTGGTGGCGATCACGGGGCCCGGCCGGTCGGCCAGCGCAGCCGTCACGTAGGGCACGGCGTGTTCGGCGGACGGATCGAGCAGCTTGGCCCGCTCGATCTCGTCGCCGTTGCGACGCAGCTCCGTCCAACTCGTCACCGACCAGACGTCGGCCGCCACGTCCCAGTCACTGCTCAACAGCTCCTGTGCTTCCAGCGCCCAACGGACGCCGACCCCGGAGGCCAGCAGCTGCACCCTCGCCCTGCCTTCGGTCCGGCCGGCCGGAGCCAGCAGGTACATGCCCTTGAGCAGCCCGTCGACATCCAGATTTTCCGGTTCGGCCGGCTGCACGTACGGCTCGTTGTAGAGGGTGATGTAGTACAGGACGTCCTCGCCACCGAACTCGCCGGCCGACGCGGTGACTCCGGAGCCGGACGCCTCCGGTCCGCCGTACATCCGCCGCAGACCGTCCTTGACGATGTGGCCCACCTCGTACCCGTACGCCGGGTCGTACGCGACGACGTGCGGCATGGTCGCCGCCAGCAGGTGCGAATGGCCGTCGGCGTGTTGCAGGCCCTCGCCGGTCAGCGTGGTCCGACCGGCGGTGGCGCCGAGGACGAAGCCGCGGCACATCTGGTCGCCGGCCGCCCAGAACCCGTCACCGGTCCGCTGGAAGCCGAACATCGAGTAGAAGATGTACATCGGGATCATCGGCTCGCCGTGGGTGGCGTAGCTGCTCGCGACGGCGGTGAAGGTGGCCACCGAACCGGCCTCGTTGATGCCCTCGTGCAGGATGACGCCCTGCTCGGACTCCTTGTACGCCAACATCAAGTTGGCATCCACTGCGGTGTACAGCTGGCCGGCCGGGTTGTAGATCTTCTGCGAAGGGAAGAACGAGTCCATACCGAACGTCCGGGCCTCGTCGGGGATGATCGGGACGATCCGCTTGCCGACCTCAGGATCCTTGAACAGGTCCCGGACCAGCCGGACGAACGCCATGGTGGTAGCGATTTCCTGCTTCCCCGAGCCCCTTGACATCACCTTGTAGGTGTCGTCGCCTGGGAGGGTCAGCGGCTTGGCCGTGACGCGTCGTTCCGGCACGTAGCCACCGAGCCGGGCCCGGCGCTCCTGCAGGTACTCGATCTCGGGTGCGTCCTCGCCGGGGTGGTAGTACGGCGGCTGGTACGGGTCGGCCTCCAGCTGGGCGTCACTGATCGGAATGTGCAGCTCGTCCCGGAACTCCTTGAGGTTCGCCAGCGTCAGCTTCTTCATCTGGTGGGTGGCGTTGCGGCCCTCGAAGGACGATCCGAGGTGGAAACCCTTGATCGTCTTGGCCAGGATGACCGTCGGCTGCCCGACGTGGTGGATGGCGGCGTGATACGCGGCGTGCACCTTCTTGTAGTCGTGGCCGCCGCGCTTGAGTGCCCAGATCTCGTCGTCGGACATCGCCTGCGCCATCGCCTTGGTCCGCGGGTCGCGGCCGAAGAAGTGCTCTCGCACGTAGGCGCCGTCGTTGGCCTTGTAGGTCTGGTAGTCGCCGTCCGGAGTGGTGTTCATGAGGTTCACCAGGGCGCCGTCCTTGTCGGCGCGCAGCAGCGCATCCCACTCCCGTCCCCACACCACCTTGATCACGTTCCAGCCCGCGCCCCGGAAGAACGACTCCAGCTCCTGGATGATCTTCCCGTTGCCGCGGACCGGTCCGTCGAGCCGCTGCAGATTGCAGTTGATGACGTAGGTCAGGTTGTCCAGGCCGTCGATGGCCGGCAGGTGGACGAGGCCACGCGACTCCACCTCGTCCAGCTCCCCGTCGCCCAGGAACGCCCAGACGTGCTGCTGCGACGTGTCCTTGATGCCCCGGTGGTGCAGATACCGGTTGACCCTGGCCTGGGCGATCGCATTCATCGGGCCGAGGCCCATCGAGACGGTGGGGTGCTCCCAGAAGTCGGGCATCAACCGTGGGTGCGGATAGGACGGCAGACCGCCGCCCGGGTGGGAGACCTCCTGGCGGAAGCCGTCCATCTTGTCGGTGGACAACCGCCCTTCCAGGAAGGCCCTGGCGTACATGCCGGGCGACGCATGGCCCTGGAAGAAGACGTGATCACCGCCGCCCGGGTGGTTCTTGCCGCGGAAGAAGTGGTTGTAGCCGACCTCGTAGAGGCTGGCCGAGGAGGCGTAGGTGGAGATGTGACCGCCGACGCCGACGCCCGGTCGCTGCGCGCGGTGCACCATCATGGCCGCATTCCAGCGGATCCAATTGCGGTAGCGGCGCTCGATCTCCTCGTCACCAGGGAAGAACGGTTCGGACTCGGTCGGGATCGTGTTGATGTAGTCCGTCGTCGTGAGCGCGGGCAGGCCGACATGGCGCTCACCGGCGCGGCCGAGCAGCCGGAGCATCAGGTAGCGCGCGCGCTGCTGCCCGCCCGCTTCGACCATGGCGTCGAAAGACTCGAGCCACTCCTGGGTTTCTTCGGGATCGGCGTCCGGGAACTGCGCGGCGAATCCGTCCCGGATCAGGTGATGGCGGGACGGAACAGTCTCTGCGCCGCCGACGCGCGGCGTGGTGCTGGAGGAAGCCAAGGGATCTCCTCGTCAGGCGATCGGCGGCTTCGTGGTGCGATTGGCACGGGTCGCCGTCGAACGGGTGGATTCCGGCTACCCCGGGTGGGAGCGGCCGCTCCTGCCATCTTCCCGCATCCGGGCGCGCGATGACGCAACGGGCCACCCGTCGGCCGCGCCCCGGCCGCGGGGTCCGGCCTGCGGGTGGGCCGGAATTCCTGAACAGAGCTTGGCTTGCATAATGTGTGCACGCCAGGCCACTGCGAACGCAGGCAAGCCGGGGGGAACGGATCCGACCGCCGTCGGCTTCGCGAACGCACCACCGAAGGACTACCGCATGGGAAGGCTTGAGAACACGTGAGCGAGGTCTCGGGACGCGCGCAGGGCTCATTGGAGAACGGCGTCGCTGTCCGGCTCGGACTGAAGGCGGGCGACGTGGTGGGCGAGATCGGATACGACGACGACGTCGACGAGGACCTCCGGGACGCTGTCGAGGCGATCATCGGCTCTGAACTCCTCGACGAGGACGCCGACGACGTGCTCGACGCAGTCGTGTCTGTGGTGGCGGGAAGACGACGGTGATCTGACCGATGCCCTGGTCGACGCGATCACCCTGCTGGCCGACAACGGGGTGATCTGGCTGCTGACACCGAAAACGGGTCGGCACGGATACGTGGAGCCCAGTGACATCGCCGAGGCGACCAGAACGGCGGGGCTGGCCCAGACCACGACCGTTTCCGTTGCGGCACAATGGATGACGGCGAAGCTGGCGCGTGCCAAGCAGGGCCGGATCCGGCGCTGAGAATCCGGTACGGAACAGGTTCTGCAAAACGACGAAAGTGTGGTGCCATGTCGGTCGAGGTCGGATCCATCGCTCCTGATTTCACCCTGCCGGATTCCAACCGAACTCCGGTCCGGCTCGCCGACTTCCGCGGCGAGAAGGCCGTTCTCGTCGTCTTCTACCCGTTCGCGTTCTCGGGGGTGTGCACGACCGAGATGTGTGCCCTGCGCGACGACCTGAGTACGTTCCAGAACGAAAAGGTTCAGGTGCTTGCCATCTCGACCGACCCCGCGCCGACGTTGAAGGCGTGGGCACAGGCGCAGGGATACGACTTCCCGTTGCTGTCGGACTTCTGGCCGCACGGGGCGGTGGCGAAAAGTTACGGCGTTCTGCACGAGCAGGGTGGGATGGCCCTCCGAGGGACGTTCCTGGTCGGCCTGGACGGCGTCGTGACGTTCGCCGAAGTCAATCAGCCCGGCGAAGCGCGTGATCAGGGCTCCTGGAAGCGGGCGGTGGGCGCGCTGCCGGTGGGGTGACGGCTGCCGGCCCAAGTTTCCGCTGTGGCCGAAGACGTGGCATCATTCCCGGGTCGGCCATCGCCTCAGGCGGTACGGCGAGCGGTCTCCCGGCCGCACCAGGGCGCGTAGCTCAGCGGAAGAGCTCCCGGTTTACACCCGGGCGGTCGGCGGTTCGAACCCGTCCGCGCCCACTTCTACCGTTCCTCGGTCGGTCAGCCTGCGACGGCCTGCCAGGTGGAGTTGTTCTCCGCACTTGCCTCGACCGCGGCAAGTACGCGCTGGACGCCGAGCGCGTCCCCGAAGGACGGGGTCGGCTGGGTGCCCTCGCTGATCGAATTCACCAGATCGACGACCTGGTGGGTGAACCCGTGCTCGTAGCCGAGGCCATGACCCGCCGGCCACCAGTGGTCCACGTACGGATGTTCCGGCTCGGTCACCAGGATCCGGCGGAAACCCTGCTCACCGGGTGCGTCCGTACCGTCGTAGTACTGCAGGGTGTTCATGTCCTCGAAGTCGAAGGCGAGCGAGCCGGCCGACCCGTTCACTTCGACACGCAGAGCGTTCCGGCGCCCGAGCGCGAAGCGGGTCGCTTCGAAGATGCCGATCGGGCCACCGTCGAACCGTGCGGTGAACAGGGCCGCATCATCGACGGTCACCGGCCCCTTGGGCACGTCGGCGCCGACCTCGCCGCGACCGCCCAGTCCCACCAGGTCCCCGCCGAGCGGCCGTTCCTTGACAAAGGTTTCCATGACGGCGGAAACACCGGTGATCTGCTGCCCGGTGACGAACTGGGTGGCGTCGATGATGTGTGCACCGATGTCGCCGAGTGCGCCCGAGCCGGCCTTCGCCTTGTCCATCCGCCAGGTCAGCGGCCCGTTCTCGTCGGAGAGCCAGTCCTGCAGGTACTGCGCCCGCACCTGGCGGATGGTCCCCACCTTGCCGTCGGCGACCATTCGCTTGAACAGTGCGAGCGCAGGTGTCCGCCGATAGGTGAAACCGCACATCGCGAAGACGCCGTTCGCCGCTGCCGCATCTGCAGCCGCTGTCATTCGCTCGGCCTCTGCAACCGAATTGGCGAGCGGCTTCTCGCACAGCACATGCTTGCCGGCCTCGAGAGCTGCGATGGCAATTTCGGCATGAGTGTCGCCCGGTGTGCAGATGTCGATCAGGTCGATGTCGCTTCGCTCGATCAGCCGGCGCCAGTCGGTTTCGACCGAACCCCAACCCATCTTCTGAGCTGCCGCCCGCGCCGCCGCCTCGTTGCGGCCGGCGAGTGCGGTCAGTTCAGGAATGCGCGGCAGATCGAAGAACCGGTGGGCACTGCGCCACGCGTGGGAGTGTGCGGCACCCATGAAGGCATAGCCGACCATGCCGACCCGCAATGGATCCGAGGACATCGTTGCTCCTTTTCCACCCGCCGCAATCTCGAATCCCGCATTCGCGACGGGCCGCTGCGGTCTTGAGTCGTCGCACGAGACTAGTACCCGCTCGACAGGCGCCCTCGGCACGGCGCCCGCTCTGTCGCCAGCGTCTCATATGGTGAGACGAAAGTTTCACAGTTCCGGGAGGACCGTCTATGGTCGATCTAGCTTGCCCTCTGGTGAAAGGTTGCCCCGAACATGACGGAACAGCGCAACACGACCCGCTACACCCATGGCCATCATGAGTCGGTGCTCAGGTCCCATCGTTGGCGGACCGCGGAGAATTCGGCCGCCTATCTGTTGCCGAAGCTGCGACCTGGACTCTCCCTTCTCGACATCGGTTGCGGTCCAGGCACCATCACCGTTGACCTGGCGAGGATCGTTGCACCTGGCCGTGTCTGGGGCATCGACAGCAGTCCCGAAGTCATCGCCGGGGCCGCGGAGGCGGCGGCTGCCTCTGGACTGGGCAACGTCGTCGTGAACGTCGGCGATGTCTATCGCCTCGACTTCGACGACGATTCCTTCGACGTCGTGCACGCCCATCAGGTCTTGCAGCATCTGAACGATCCGGTGGGCGCTCTGCGTGAGATGCGCAGGGTCTGCCGGGCGGACGGCGTGGTCGCCGCTCGGGACGGCGACTACTCGTCGATGTCCTGGTATCCGAAGCTGCCGGCCCTGGAGGAATGGATGTCGCTCTACCACCAGGTGGCCCGAAGTAATGGCGCCGAACCGGATGCAGCGCCAGTGCTACGGCATTGGGCCCACGAGGCCGGTCTGCGCGACGTCACATCCTCGGCATCCGTCTGGTGCTATTCGACGGAGTCCGAACGCACGTGGTGGGGTGAATCGTGGGCCGAGCGCGTTGTGGCTTCGGCCTTCGCCGAGCAGGCAATCCAGCTGGGCCTTACCGACAGAGCGGGGCTGGAGCGAATCGCGGTGGGGTGGCGCGAGTGGGCCGCAGATCACGATGCCTGGTTCGCCGTACTCAACGGTGAGGTGCTGGGCCGTCCGTGAGCCGTGCCTGACCCAACGGTGACGCACGGGAACGCGGTTTGACGGCCCCGGCTCGCGCCTCTCAACCGGGCGAGCCGCCGGCCCTGGTCACCGCCAGATGGGCGGCGCGGCGCCGGGCTTCCGTGCTGCGCACGGCCCGCTGGGCATCGGCCAGCAGTTGTCGCTGATGGGCGAGCTGCAGACTCAGTTCACTGATCCGACGGTCGATGGCCTTCAGTTCATGCTGCGCCGCTGTTGCAGCCTGGTCCGCGTCCGCCGCCTCCAGTTGGGCCGACTCCAGTCGCTGCTGCCGTTCCCGTTCGGCGGCTGCCTTTGCTGCCGCCGCCTGCGCCTCGGCTCGCTCCGCCTCATGCCGCGCGCGTCGTGCCTCCGTTGATTCGGCGGTCCGTTGCGTTTCGGCGGGCAGCTCTTTCGACCGTTCAGTTTTCCGTGGCCGGCTAGTGGTTCTGGTGGCGCGGTTCGCCGTCGTGCGTGCATTCGGAGGCGGTGCTTCGTCACTGGCAGGTGCTTCGTCACTGGCAGCCGACGACTCGTCGGCTTCCGCACCGGCCTCGCGGGCCTCGCCCCGGGGCGGCTTCGACCGCCGTGACGGATGCATGGGCAGCACGGCCGCCAGTTCGGGCAGTGAGGTGGATCCGAAGCCGTCCCACTGGGCATGAGTGACCAAGGCCCCGGACGACAGCCTCTCGGCGACCTGCTCGTCGGCGAGCGCGGCGTTCAGTGTGGCGCTCACCTCTTCCCGCACGGCCGCAGAGGGGTTCGTCTGATCGGTGATGTCGAATGCGAGCTTGGTGAGTGCGCCGACCAGTTGCCGCCGCTGGGTCGAGAGTTCGCGCATCTTGGGGCCGTCGAGCGCCTTTTCGGCTGCGCGCAACGCTGCCCCGAGATCCAGCAATTCGTCGACCTCCTCGCTCGCGGTTCGGACCAGCCGATTCAGGGTGTCCGCTGACCGCGTCGGCTTGCGCAAGGCGCCGATCTGGGTAGCCGTTTCCCGGTCCCCGGATTTCCTGGCGGAATCGGCGAGCGCTTTGCGCCGCGCGGTGAATTCGGCCATCGGGCTGGAGTACAGCTCGTCGACGGCTGCCTGCAGCGAGGGCCCGGTCACCGGATCATTCTGGTGGATGCGGACGTGGCTGATCTCTTTGGAACCGATGCGGATGACGCGCGCGACCGATGCGGGTGCCCCTCGCGCGACTTCCGGTCCGACTTGGGATGCCATTTGTCGGCACCGTGGTCCATCATGGTCCGATGCGTTCCATATGGAAGGGCTCCCTGGTCTTCGGGCTGGTCAACGTGCCGGTCGCTGTGTACTCCGCGACCGAGGACCACGACATCAAGTTCCACCAGGTCCACGCCAAGGACGGTGGTCGAATCCGCTACCAGCGCACCTGCGAGATCGACGGCGAGGTCGTGCCCTTCAGCGATATCGCCAAGTCCTACGAGGCCGAGGACGGCCGCACGGCGATCATCACCGACGAGGACCTGCAGAGCCTGCCGACCAACTCGGAACGGGAAATCGATCTGCTGTCGTTCGTTCCGGCGGAACAGATCGATCCGGTGCTGTACGACTCGAGCTACCTGCTGGAACCGGCCTCCAAGTCGGCCAAGGCCTACGTCCTGCTGCGGGAGACACTGGCGGAGAACGACCGGGTCGCCATCGTGCACTTTGCCCTCCGCCAGAAGACGCGGCTGGCCGCGCTGCGGGTGCGGGGTGACCTGTTGGTCATCCAGACGCTGCGGTGGCCGGACGAAATGCGGGAAGCGTCCTTCAAGTCCCTCGAGACGCCGGTCAGCCTGTCGCCCGCCGAGAAGCAGATGGCCGCGCTGCTGGTCGATTCCTACGCCGATGATTTCCACCCGGAGGAGCACGAGGACTCCTACCGGGAGGAACTGCAGCAGCTCATCGACGCGAAACTGGAAGGAGCGGAGGCGTTCCCCGAAGAACCCGCGGCCGAAGGCGACGATGCGGAGGTGCTGGATCTCTTGGCTGCCCTGCAGCGGAGCGTGCAGCGCAACAAGGACAATCAGGGTTCCCAGAAGCCCGCCGCGACGGCGACGTCCGATGACGACGACGAGGAAGCCCCGGCCGTAGCGAAGAGGTCCAGGACGCGAAAGACGACATCGACGACCAACAGCGAGCCGGCGAAGACGCCGGCGCGGACGAGAACGAGAACTGCGAAGGTCACCAAGTCGGCCTGAGCGCTATCGCGCTGCTGACCGGTACGCCCACGTGGGCGTACCGGTCAACCTTGACCATGCCGCCGATCAGAGCTGATAGCTCGCCGCAGGATTGTCGGTGCACACCGCGGAGACGGTCAGGGTTTGACGGAAGCCCCAGTTCGTCGCAGAGCCTGACCACCACCCGATGGCCCGGCCGTGGGTATCGGGAGTGGCATCGAAGATCGAGACTCCGATGCCGCCCGGTTCGTCGACAACGACGCCGCGGGGCACCAACCGGCCGCGCGACAGGTCCTGGTTGAGCAGCCACGGGTGGTCGGCAGGACAGGCGAAGGCCGGCAGGGTCACGCTTTCCAGGCTGTTCATGTATCCCTGGTAGGCCACCACCGATGTCACGGAGTCGGTGTCCTGGTTGACAGTCGAGACGCTGCTGTGGCTGTCGCCGGCGGTAGCGCCGGACGCGGCTCCAATGCCGAGCCCGCACAACGCGGTGGCGGTCAGTGCCATGCCCACAATCTTGACGGCGAGCTTCATGAGGTGCTTCCTAACTGGAGGGCATCCGGATGGTCGGATGCGGGACTGTTCGAATGACACCAACCTTCCCGCCATCGCGTGCTCGCGAGGATCCCCCCATCAGCTGACGCGTCGGCTCTTGCGCTTTCCACCGATCGCCTTCCACCGATCGGCCGACACCAGCCGTCGCCCTCAGTCGGCATCCCGCCCTCGGTTGGCCATCCCCTGGTTGGCCTAGGGAGGCTGTAGGTCATCTGCTACCCGGCTTCCGCGTCGACGGTCGCCAGGGGCTGATGGTGCGGACCGCGATGCGTGCCTGCTTGTCACGCTGGACGTTGGCCAACTCTGCTGCGGCGATCGCCAAAGTGTCGACGCGGCGGCGGATCGTCATGTGGTCGCCGATGCGATAGACGACCAGAGTGCCTCGCGGGGGACCGCGCAGCGCAGACCGGGCTCGGCTCCCGAGCGCTGCCTATCCGTTGCTCGCCCATGAAGATGGTCGTTGCGCCTGTTGAGGTCCGGCGACTGACTGCCTGATCGGCTGGAGCGGTCGTGTGCCGACCATCTGGGACGCGCCGCATCAGCCGGCTTGTGGCCAGTCGAAGGTGGGTGGTCGGTGCAGGGTGTTGCGTAGGGGTCGTTGTTCCAGGTCGTGGGTGATGGGCGGGATGATTTCGGGTGTCCGGTCGGGGCCGAGCCGGACTTGCCAGTCGCCGAGGTGGATCAGGCTGTGGTGCCGCCGGCAGAGCAGGGCGGCGTTGTCCAGGTCGGAGGGTCCGCCGTCGGCCCAGTGCCGGATGTGGTGGAACTCGGCCCACCGGCCCGGGATGTCGCAGCCGGGGAACACGCAGCCGACGTCGCGGAGCAGGACCGCGGTGCGGCAGGCGGCGGTGAAGGTCCGCATGGACCGGCCGACGTCCAGGACGTCGGAGGGTCCGGCCAGCACGGCGGGGATGATCCTGGCGTCGCAGGCCAGCATCCGGACCTGGTTGACCGGGATCCGGTCGCCGTAGCCCAGCTGTCCTGGCCGGGTGCGGTCGCGTAGTGATTGTTCGTCGATGGTGACGACGATGTGGGGTCGTTCACCGCCCTGGCTGGGCGCGGCACCGAGGTTGAGGAACCGGGTGACGATGACGCCCAAAGCGTGCGCCCGCCGCGTCCCGGCGGACCTGCGGTCCGGCGGCGGCTCCGGCGCCGGAGTCGCACCCGCACCTGGGTCGGCGTCGGTGTCGCGGCGGAAGTCGGGGTCGGGTGTGGCGCCGACGTCGGCGGTCGGCAGCCGGCGGCTTCGTCGGCTGCTGCCGCTGTGGCGTGCCGCCCGTCGGGCGGCGCCGCGTCTGCGCGGTGTGCGGTGGTGGTGGGTAGTCGGTGGGTACCGATCCCAGCGGCGCCCACTCGTAGGGCAGCCGCGGCGGCCGCCACACCGGACCCGGACCCGGATGATCGACGCCGCCGCCGTTCGAGCCCAGATCGCACCCGAGATCCGGGCCGGGACACGGTTCCGGGCCGCGTTCGGCCGCGCCGGCGTCGCTCGTCGGCGCTGCATCGGCATCGTCGCTCGGCCGGCGGGTCCGGTCGGCCGCCCGGCCGCACCGTCGACGTCCAGGTCTTCGCCGTCCAGCTCGTCGCCGTCCACCGTCGTCGCCGCTCGCCGGCCGGTTCCGCCGATTCGGCGCCGTCGGCCAGATCCGGGGTCCGCGCGTCCTGGCCGGTTTCGCTCGCCGGGTTGCTACCGGATTCGCCGGCCAGGTCACCGCCGTCCGGGCCGCGGTGTCGCTCTCAGGGCCAGCGCCGCCCGGCGTCTCCGGGGTCTCCGGCGGGGCGGTGCGGTTCCGTTCCGCGCTGGGCGAGCACATCGCGCCGAACGCCGTCCGCAACGCCTCCGCCGTCACGTCGTCCAACAAGCCCCAACACTTGGTCAACCCGTCATCGCGGCGCCGCCCCAGATGAAACTGCACCCGCTCCTGCGCATCCCGATCATCGGGCGTCCCATCCGGATCGGCCATCAACGCGATCTCCCGCGCCACCTGCTCCAACGTCTTCGGATCCAACACCCGGGCCTGCCCCACCAAAAACTGCTCCGCCGCGTCCCGCAACTCCTGGTCGACCCGGCCCGGGAAACCGCCGATCGTGGCACAGATCAGCGCCGCCTGCCGCACCGGGACGCCGCCATCGGCGACCGCCGCCGCGACCAGCGGGAACCGCGGCGGCACCGCCGCCCCGGTCAACCCCACCGACGCCGCAGATCCCGGCGGCCAACCGGACCCGGCGGGACGACTCGTCCCGCCCGATCGTGAGCACCTGACGGACCAGCGCCGACGTCGACGACGCCCCCGCCGGCGCTGCCAAACCCCGCTGCTCGATCTGCCCGATCATCGCCACCGACACCCCCGCCAGGCGGCGGCACTCCCGCTCCACCCCGCGCAACACATCCAACAACTCACCCGTCCCCGGCACCGCCAGATCCACCGCCAACAGCCCGTCCACCGCGACACTCACGGCGGCAACAGCGGCCGACGCCGGACCCGCCGACCAATACCCGTCCGCGGCAGCCGAAGCCGAATCAGGCCCCTGACCTGCCCCGACACCCCACCCCGGCTCCATAGAACAAGTGTACGACGGACCACCGACAGCCCGTCGGAGTTGTCCACACCGCAGCCCAAGAAACCCCAACTCGTCAGCTCAGGTGTTCGGCAAAGAACGCTTCTATCCGGTCCCAGACGTCCGCAGCCGCGACTGTTCAGGTCCATGCCGGTGACCGCCTTCAGAATCGGTCTCAGTGCGCGCGGGCCCACCTCGGCGTCGTTGAGGAATGCGTGACCAGCGCTGGGATATTCCTTGACGTCATGGGCGACGCCGGCCCTGGTAACCGCAGTCCCCAGTTTGGCCGTTGCGCCTTCATCGTCCGGTCGCGGCCACCATAGCTGGATGTCGGCGAAACGCGCGCCCTTCGCCCCTCGTCATGGCCCGCATGGGACACCAGGCACCTTCGCATGCCCATGGCGCTGTAGCGAGTCCTCAGCACCCGAACGCCCATTCCGGCGCCGCGGAACCGAGGAGCCCGCGCGGACGGCATGCCCCGAAACGACAGCAGCCGGACCATCTTCGAAGATGATCCGGCTGACGTGTGCGCGTGCCCCCGGCAGGATTCGAACCTGCGCTCCCGCCTCCGGAGGGCGGTGCTCTATCCCCTGAGCTACGGGGGCGCGAGGCAGAACTCTACCGCATCACGCACGGGCGTTCCGGCCCGGACGAGTGGCAAACAGTCGTCAGCTGGTCGGTGGCGTATAGGGCAGCGGTTGGGCTCCGCGGGCCGTCAGCATGCCGGTCATCACACCGATCTCGGAGGTCTGCGACTCGAGCATCTTGCTGGCGAAGTTACGCACGACGGGGGATGCGGCGTGGTCGGCGGCGTAGGACATCATGGCCGCCCCGCCCTCGTGGTGCCGAATCATCAGTTGCAGGAAAAAGATGTCCGATGCGGTGCCCTTCAACCCCTCGAGCTTGGTGATCTCGGCGTCGGTTGCCATGCCAGGCATGACGGCCCCGTCCGAGAGACCGGAAGCGGCCGCAGAACCTCCGGTGGTCGGCGTGACGGCGTGCATGTCCGCCATGCCGGTCGAACCCATCCAGGCCATGTGCGCGTCGTCGGTCAGCCGCGGGACGCCCCACATGTCCAGCCAACCCTGCATGGTCCCGATCTGCGACGTCTGGGTGAATTCGATGTCGTATGCGGTCAACCGGACGTCCTTGTTGACCGAGTTGAGCTCGGCGATGTGGGCCATCAGCACGCCCTGGTTGTGGTGCACGACCATGTCCCGCGCAAACCCGGTGTCCACCGGATCCTTGCCGTCGGCGCTGATCGAGTTCGACGACGAGCCGCTGTGATTCCCGAGGGCGAGCCCGACGGTGGCGCCGATCAGCACCATGACCAATGCCGCAACTCCCAGCACGAGCGCCGTCCCGCGGGACCCCCAGCGCGTCAGGATCGAGGTGCCGGCGGCGGCGGACGCCGGCCGCGGTTCGACTGGCGCAGCACCCGGCTGTGCCGAGTCGTCGACGGCGCGTGAGTGGGTATCGGGCGAGGTCATCGATCGCACTACTTCGAGGTCGATGTTGCGGGCGCTTTGCTGGCCGGAGTCTTCCCGGCGACAGTCGACGGTGCGGCCGCTGAGGTTGCCCCACTGCTGGCCGACGGCTGTGCCTCGCCGCGGGTGTCCTTGGCGTTTGCGACGCCCTCCTGGGTGTCCGTGGTCAGCCCCGCGCCGTTCATCTGGATCGCGCCCGCTCCCGGCGGAGTGGCGTCGAACGGCGGTGGGTTGGCGGCGAAACCTGGTTGGTCGCAGGACCCGCCGGGCTCAGGGGCGATGTACTGGTTCTGCTGCAGCGCGGTGATGAACTGCTTGATGCGGATATCGGATGCCGAGGTCACCTTGAGCTGGTGAGCCCACGCCTGCAGGGAGATCGGCGAACTCAGATTCGGGTAGGGGCTCATGTAGATGTACGTCTTGCCGGATACGAGAGCCTTGAGCTTGTCCAGGTCACCTGCGGCAATGGTGGCCGGGTTGTAGGTGATCCAGACCGCACCGTGCTCCAGCGGGTGCACCATGTTCTCGTTGCGGACGGCCACGGTGTAGACGTCGCCGTTGCAGTCGGCCCACTCTGCGTCGTGCGGGCCGCCGACCGGCGGAAAGCGGTCGTAGGCAACGCGCTGGGTGGAATCGACGTGCAGAGCGGCCTTGTACTCGGTGAAGCTCAGGGTGCCGTTTGCGGCCACCGTGCTCTTGCCCGCGTAGATCCCTGGGATCTTGGTGGACGGATCCTTGTTGCTGTCCGAGGGGACGAACGGCGCAACGGCGGCGGCGGCTTCCTTGTTCTGGTTGTTCTTGGAATAGACGACGGTGAAGATCCCGCCGATCAGGAGAAGCACCACGACGACAGCGCCGATGGTCAACCAGGGCAGCCCCTGACTCCGGGCCACCACCGGTGGCGCCGAACGGGACTTCTTGGCGTTCTTGCCGCTTGCCATCATCGGTGCTTCGACCTCGTTCTTTCACGCTGGACCGGGGCCGCGCGGCACCGGAGGAGACGGCTGGAGTCTACGGTGCTGGTCAGTGACCTTCGCGTGAGCAACAGCTGGGTTCCGAATGGGAAAAGCCGCAGTCGGTGCACGGCAGCGGCGACCCTGGGACGCGGTGGCACAAAGGTGGTGCGCTCTCTTCCTAGAATGGGAGGGTGAATCCCGCCCAGTTGGCTGATGCTGTTCGTGCTGCCCTGTCCCAGGCTGTCTCCGCAGGAGACCTGGCCTTGACGGTTCCCGACGAAATCAACATCGACCGCCCTCGCTCCCGCGAGCACGGTGACTACGCAACGCCGGTGGCGCTGAAGCTGGCCAAGTCGGCAGGAGTGCCACCGCGGGGAATCGCTGACGTGCTGGCCCGTTATCTCAGCGGCGATCGAAGGTATTGCTTCCGTCGACATCGCTGGGCCGGGATTTCTGAACATTCGACTGGATACCGCGGCCGCGGCTGCCGTGGTGGGCCAGGTGGTTGCGGCTGGCGCGTCATACGGATCGTCAGATGCCTTGCGGGGCAAGCAGATCAACCTGGAATTCGTGTCGGCCAACCCGACCGGTCCGGTTCATATCGGCGGGGCCAGGTGGGCAGCCGTCGGCGATGCACTGGGACGGGTGCTCACCACCCAGGGTGCGACGGTCGTCCGCGAGTACTACTTCAACGACGCCGGCGCCCAGATCGACCGGTTCGCCCGCTCCCTGCTGGCCGCTGCGCGCGGGCTGCCGGCGCCGGAGGACGGATATGGCGGCGACTACATCTTCGATATCGCCGAGTCGATCGCCAAGGCCCATCCCGGTGCCGCGAACCTGCCGGACGACGAGGCCACGGAACTGTTCCGCACCGAGGGTGTCGAGCAGATGTTCACCGAGATCAAGGCAACCCTGCACGCTTTCCGAACCGATTTCGACGTCTATTTCCACGAAGATTCACTGCACGCCAGCGGCGCGGTTGAGACGGTTGTCACTCGTCTGAAGGACTCGGGACATCTTTTTCCAAAGGACGGCGCGTGGTGGCTGAAGTCCACGGATTACGGGGATGACAAGGATCGGGTGGTCATCAAGTCGGACGGAGATCCCGCCTACATCGCCGGTGATCTGGCCTATCTGTTGGACAAGCGGTCACGAGGCTTCGATCTCTGCATTTACATGCTCGGCGCGGATCACCACGGCTACGTCGGGAGGTTGAAGGCGGCCGCCGCGGCACTCGGGGACGACCCCGCCGTGGTCGAGGTGTTGATCGGGCAGATGGTGTTCCTGGTCAAGGACGGCGAACCGATCCGGATGAGCAAGCGGGCGGGCACGGTGATCTCGCTGGATGACCTGATCGAGGCGCTCGGTGTCGACGCGGCCCGCTACTCGCTGATCCGCTACTCCGTGGACACCACGCTGGATCTCGATCTGGATCTGTGGACCAAGCAGAGCTCGGACAATCCGGTGTTCTACGTCCAGTACGCCCACGCCCGGCTGGCTTCGCTGGCCAGGTCGGCGCGCGATCTCGGGATCGAGCTGGGAACGGATTACGACGCCGCGCTGCTGGACACCCCGCAGGAGGCCGAGCTGATCGCCCTCATCGCCGCCTATCCACAAACTCTCGCCGCGGCCGCCGAATTGCGCGAGCCGCATCGCGTGGTCAGGTATCTGGAGGACCTGGCTTCGGCGTATCACAAGTTCTACGACGTGGTCCGGGTACTGCCGATGGGGGACGAGGACGTGACCCCCGCGAACGTCGCCCGCCTCTGGCTATGTGCTGCGGCGCAACAGGTTCTGGCCAACGGCCTGGCTGTCCTCGGCGTCAGTGCCCCGGAGCGGATGTGAGTGAGCATCGTAGTGAGATACCAATGATGACCGCGAAGAGCCAGAGGGTCCTCTGATGCGCGCGCATCCGGCGGGACCGAGGCACGGGGAGATCCCGGCGGACCATTCGTCGGTGATCCCGGCCGACCTCAACGACCTCGATCCGGCCGTCTGGCCGCGCGGTACCACCCGGACCGGCGGCGTGATGACGCTGGCGGGCAACGACGTTCGTGATCTGGCGGCGCAGTACGGAACCCCATTGCTGGCAATGGACGAGGCGGATTTCCGTAGCCGCTGCCAGGATTTCGCGGATGCCTTCGGCTCGGCGGCCGACGTGCACTATGCGGCGAAGGCCTTCCTCACTTCGCATATCGTGAAATGGCTTGCCCAGGAGGGACTCTCGCTCGATGTGTGTTCGGGTGGGGAGCTTCGGCTGGCGTTGCGGGCCGGGTTTCCCGCCGAGCGGATCGCGCTGCACGGATCGAACAAGTCGCAGGCCGAGTTGGAGGAAGCGGTGGCGGCCGGGATCGGCGCCATCGTCGTCGATTCGTTCGACGAGATCGGGCGACTCGCGGGCATTGCGGAGCACCTTCGGTCGACTGCCGCGGGCGTCTCAAACCTGAACGGCGCGCGCCGCCGCCCGGCGCATTCCGGTGATGATCCGGGTGACGGTCGGCGTCGAGGCGCACACGCACGAGTTCATCGCCACCGCCCACGAGGACCAGAAGTTCGGCTTTTCGCTGGCCGGCGGAGACGCCGCAGAAGGAGTGCGCCGCATCGTCGCCTGCGAGGGCCTGGAACTCATCGGTCTGCATTCACACATCGGCTCCCAGATCTTCGACCCGTCCGGTTTCGAGGTGTCCGCGCACCGCCTCGTCGTCCTGCTGAAATCGGTGATCGCCGATCATCCGCAACTGGCCGACACCATCAAGACCCTCGACCTCGGCGGCGGCCTCGGGATCGCCTACACCTCTGCTGACACGCCGCCACCCGTCGATGCCATGGCCAAGTCGTTGACGGAGATCGTCGAACGGGAGTGCCAGGCCGCCGGGCTGGTCGTGCCCAGGATCGCGGTCGAGCCGGGCAGGGCCATCGTCGGCCCCGGCACGGTCACCCTGTACGAGGTCGGCACGATCAAGGAGGTCTTCCTGGACGGCGGGGTCGTGCGCAAGTACGTGTCCGTCGACGGCGGGATGAGCGACAACATCCGGACGGCGCTCTACGACGCGGACTACACGGTCGCACTGGCGTCGCGGTCCTCGCAGGCTCCGGCCGCCCGTTGTCGCGTGGTGGGCAAGCACTGCGAAAGCGGCGACATCGTCGTGCGCGACTGCTACCTTCCATCGGACCTTGCGGTCGGCGACCTGCTGGCGGTGGCGGCGACCGGTGCGTACTGCTACGCCATGTCCAGCAACTACAACCGGCTGCCACGCCCGCCGCTGGTGGCGGTGACTGACGGAACCGCTCGCCAGTTGCTCCGCCGCGAAACGGATGACGACCTGATGCTTCTGGAGACCTGGTGACCAATCTCGACAAACCCGGCGCTTCCGACGGGGCGAACACCCCGGATCAGCCCTCCGTGGTTCCGGCATCGGTGCTGCTCGGATTGGCCGCTGTGCTCATCGTGGTCGTCCTGATCAAGCCGAACATGCCTTCCTGGCTCAAGCTGACGATCGTCCTGGTCGCCCTGCTGGTCGTCGTCGCGCTGCTCGTCTACGCGGTCATCCTGTTCCGCGAGACGACGCGGCGAGGCCGCAGGTGACGCCCGTGCGGGTGGCTGTTCTCGGCGCCGGGGTGGTCGGGTCCCAGGTGGTCCGCCTGCTGCGCGAACAGGGCGACGAGCTGTCCGCCCGGGTCGGCGCGCAGCTGGAGCTGGTGGCGGTTGCGGTTCGGCGTCCGCACCACCACCCGGAGATCCCGGCACATCTGCTCACCACCGACGCCGCGTCCCTGGTCGCCAGGGACGACATCGACGTGGTCATCGAGGTGATCGGCGGCATCGACCCCACCAAGGAGCTGGTGCTGACTGCGCTGCGGCGGGGAGCTGCGGTGGTGACCGCCAACAAGGCGCTGCTGGCCGAGGAGGGTCCGGCACTGTACGAGGCCGCCGACGCCGCGGGTGCGGATCTGTACTTCGAAGCCGCCGTGGCCGGCGCCATCCCGTTGGTCCGTCCGATCCGCGAATCGCTTGCCGGAGACCGCATCTCACGCATGATGGGGATCGTCAACGGCACCACCAATTTCATCCTGTCGCAGATGGCAGAGCACGGGTCCAGCTACGATCTGGCGCTCAAGGAGGCCACCAGGCTGGGCTACGCCGAGGCTGACCCGACGGCCGACGTCGACGGGTTCGACGCCGCGGCCAAGGCCGCGATCCTGGCCTCGATCGGATTCCACACCAGAGTCGGTGCCGCGGACGTTCATCGGGAGGGCATCGCCGACGTGAGCGCTGCCGACATCCAGTCGGCAGCCGAGCTGGACTGTGTCATCAAGCTCCTGGCCATCTGCGAGCGGGTGCCCGGCGAGGACGGCGGCGACGCGGTCTCGGCCAGGGTGCATCCGGTCATGCTGCCAAGGAGCCACCCGCTGGCCGGCGTCGACGGCGCGTACAACGCGGTGTACGTCGAGGCCGAATCGGCCGGCCGGCTGATGTTCTACGGCCCCGGCGCGGGCGGGGCGCCGACCGCGTCGGCGGTGCTGGGCGACCTGGTCGCCGTGGCGCGCAACAAGATCAGCGGTGGCCGTGGGCCGAGGGAATCGGCCTACGCCGCACTGCCCGTGCAACCGATGGGCGAGGTGCCCTCCAGGTACCACATCAGCTTGGAGGTCGACGACAGAGCCGGCGTGCTGGCCGCGGTGGCCATGGCCTTCGCCGACGCGGGCGTCTCCATCTCGACGGTCCGCCAGCAGGGCAGGGGCTCGGAGGCCACTCTGGTGGTCGTCACCCATACCGCACCGGACGCCGCACTGTCCGACACCGTCGCAAAACTGTCCGAGCTCGATTCGGTGCACCGGGTGACGTCGGTGATGAGAGTGATGGGGGACGTGGCGTGAACGCGGATTCGTTGGTGGGCAGTACCGCCGCGGCGGTGGGATGGCCCGGCCTGATCGCCGCGTATGCCGGCCGGATTGCCGTTCCGCCCGGGGCGAAGCCCGTCACGTTGCTGGAAGGCGGTACGCCGTTGCTGCCCGCCCCGGCGCTCTCAGATCGGGTCGGGGCGCAGGTCTGGCTGAAGATCGAGGGCGCCAACCCGACCGGTTCGTTCAAGGACCGTGGAATGACGGTGGCGGTGACCCATGCGCTCGCGGCCGGGGCGAAGGCCGTGATCTGCGCCTCCACCGGAAACACCTCGGCATCGGCTGCCGCTTACGCCGCCAGGGCCGGGCTGAGAAGTGCCGTTCTGATTCCGGAGGGCAAGATCGCGGCCGGGAAGCTGGCCCAGGCGGTTGCCTACGGAGCGAAGATCCTGCAGGTGCAGGGCAATTTCGACGACTGTCTCGAACTGGCCAGGAAAACCGCTGCCGCGCACGAGGAGATCGCGTTGGTGAACTCGGTCAATCCGGTTCGCATCGAGGGACAGAAGACCGCCGCCTTCGAAATCTGCGACGTGCTCGGGCGGGCGCCCGACATCCATCTGTTGCCGGTGGGCAACGCGGGCAACATCACGGCCTACTGGAAGGGTTACTCCGAGTATTACGCCGACGCGGTAACCACCTCGCGGCCGTTGATGTTCGGCTTCCAGGCGGCCGGCGCGGCGCCCCTGGTGCTCGGCCATCCCGTCGCCAATCCGGAGACGATCGCCACCGCTATCCGGATCGGTGCGCCCGCCTCCTGGACGGGCGCCATCAACGCCCGGGACGAATCGGGCGGGCTGATCGACATGGTCACCGACGAACAGATCCTGGACGCATATCGGCTGCTGGCCACCACAGAGGGCGTTTTCGTCGAGCCGGCATCGGCGGCGTCCATCGCGGGCCTGCTGGCCATCGCCTCGGACGGCCGACTTGCGGCCGACTCGCTGGTGGTGTGCACCGTGACCGGCAACGGCCTGAAGGACCCACAGACCGCGCTGGCCGGCCTGACCGCACCCATCGTCATTCCGGTGGCGGAGTCCGCCGTCACCAGGGCGCTGGACCTCACGTGAGCGACATCGTCGAGGTCCGAACGGATCTCGCTCGGCCGACGACCGCCTGCGGTCCGCAGGTGACGGTGCGGGTACCGGCGACATCGGCCAATCTCGGTCCGGGATACGACTGTTTCGGCCTCGCGTTGCGGATCTACGACGAGGTGTCCGCGCAGCTGTGCCCGGACGGGTTGCGGGTAGACGTCGAGGGTGTCGGCGCCGGGGAGGTACCAACGGATTCAAGCCATCTCGTCGTGCGGGCCATGGCCGAACTCTGGACTGCCGTAGGTCTCGAACTGCCCCCGGTCTGGTTGCGGTGCCGCAACTCCATCCCGCACGGTGGGGGACAGGGCTCGTCGGCCGCCGCCATCGTGGCGGGTCTGTTGCTGGGCAGGGCACTGCTGCCGGTCGGCGCGGCGCAGGTCACCGAGCGGCAGGTGCTGCAACTGGCAACCGACATGGAGGGCCACCCGGACAACGTCGCGCCGGCACTGTTGGGCGGTTTCACCCTGGCCTGGACCCGGCCGGACGGAACCGCTTCGGCGGTCCGGCGGGAGGTGCACCCCGACGTCCGCGCCGTGCTGTTCTCCGCAGCCAAGGCGTCTTCGACCTCGCACTCGAGAACACTGCTGCCGCAGCGCGTTCCGCATGCGGACGCGGCGGCGAATGTGGCTGCGGCGGCACTCCTGATGCATGCGATCACCACCGATCCGGCGTACTTGTTCGAGGCCACGGTCGATCGCCTGCACCAGGGATATCGGGCCGCTTCGATGCCCGAATCAGCAGCTCTGCTGGGGGACCTGCGGGCGGCCGGAATCGCCGCGGTCGTTTCCGGAGCCGGCCCTTCGCTGCTGGCGCTGACCGCGACGGACTTCGAAGTGGCGTCGTGGCAGCGTGCGGGTTTTCACGTCCGCGAGGTGCCGATCTCCGTCGACGGTGCTGCCCTTTCCGGCTGAGCCCGGCTTCAGACCGCCTCCGCGGCTGCGACCCGGTCGAACAGGCGCGCCAGGGTCTCCAGTTCGACATCCGTCAACACCGCGATGCCCCTCGGCGGCCGTTCCAGGATCTCCTGGGCGCGGCCGGCCAGTGCCACACCTTCCGGTGTCAGAGCGACGACCTTGCGTCGTCTATCGGCCGGGTGGGTGGTGCGCACGGCCAGCCGCCGATCGACGAGATCCCCGACCACCACGCTGGTATACGGCGCGTCGATGACCAGGTCAGCCGTCAACTCGCCCATCGTCAGCGGTCCGGCGGCCAGCCGGCGCAGCGCCTTCGCCTTGACGAAACTCATCCCGAGTTGCGCGCTGACCTCGGCGCGGCGGGCGGCGAAATGATCCATCACCGTTTCGCGAACGGTCCGCCAGGTTGCGACTTCGGCCGGCCGGACGGTGCTCGTCACCGGACCGCCGCGGCCGTCGGCGCCTGAACGTCGGTTTGCATGAGGTCGGCGACCCTGCCGACCGTCGATTTCGCCCACGGACCGGTGGTGACGATGCCGAGGACGAGCACGGCCAGACCGCAGCCGACGACGATCCACCATGCGGTTCCAGCGTTCTCGACGATGCCTGCTGCTTGCCCGGCCGAACCTCCTGCCGCCACCGAGCCGACGGCACCAGCCGCCAGTACGGAGCCGATCACGGCCACTCCCAGCGTGGCTCCGATCTGCCTGCTGGTGGACGCCACCGCAGCAGCGACGCCGGCTGCACTGTTCGGCATCCCGGATACGGCCGTGTTGGTGATCGGGGCGTTGACCAGACCGAATCCGATGGCGAAGACCAGATAGCAGCCGATGAGGTAGGGCAGTGGGGTCGAGGCGGTCATCGCGGTGAGCCCGCAGGCGCCGATCGCCATCGCGGAGCCGGCGCCCACCAGCGCCAACCGGGTGTGGCCGGCGGCGACCAGCCGTCCGGAGAGCGGAGCGAAGATCATCGTCATCAGCAGCCATCGGCAGCACGGTGAAGCCCGCTTGCAACGGCGAGAAACCACGGACCTCCTGCAGGTAGAGGCTGTTCAGGAACAGGAACCCGGAAAACGCGCCAAACGCACAGACCGCGATGACCGTCGCACCGGAGAAGGGTGCGCTGGAGAAGAACCGCAGCTCGATCAGTGGATCTGTGCGTCGGGGCTCGTAGAGCAGCAGAGCCAGCAGGGCGGCGACGGAGACGGCGATGATCGACCAGAGCTCGACCGAATCCCAGTGCAGGCGGGACGACTCCACGATTGCGTACGTGAGTGTGCTGAGCATCACAATGACCAGCAGCTGACCGACCGGATCGAACCTCCGCGCCCTGGGCGCCTTCGACTCCGGGACGAAGAGCCGGGCCAGCACGATGGCAGCGATGCCGATCGGGATGTTGATCCAGAAGATCCACCGCCAGCCCACCGTCTGGATGAGAACGCCGCCGACGACCGGCCCGAGCCCCATGCTGATCCCCACGACGCCGCCCCAGATGCCGATTGCCCTGGCTCGTTCCGCCCGCTCGGTGAAGACGTTGGTGATGATCGACATGGCCACCGGATTGAGCATCGAGCCACCGACGGCCTGGACGATCCGGGCGACGATCAGGAGGTTCAGATTCGGTGCCAGGCTGCACAGCGCCGAGCCGAGAGTGAAGGAAGCAAGCCCGATCTGGAAGGTGCGGCGACGCCCGATGCGGTCGGCGGTCGACCCGGAGAGGATGAGCAGACTGGCCAACGTCAGGGTGTAGGCGTCAACCACCCACTGCAGGCCGGACACACTGGCGCCGAGGTCGGTCCTGATGGAGGGCAGGGCGACGTTGACGATGGTGGAGTCCATGCCGACGATCAGCAGGCTCATGCAGCAGATGGCCAGGATCAGGGACTTGCGCCGAGCCGTGAATTGGGGCATCGAGCCTCCTGATCGTTTGTAGTTCTACAAATATTAGCCTGGGCAATCGTAGCCGGGGAGAACTGACGGATTGTTTCCCCGCAACGATGGCGCTGACTCCGCGCTGGACGCCGGGCACTGTGGGGATGGCAACACAGTCTCGTTCGGTCGCGCGTGTTGTTTGTTGGCGCGCAGGCGTCCGTGCGTCTACTCTGGTGATCGATCACCGGTCGTGAACTGTGCCGCCGGAATCTCGGGGATTCAAATGATGAACTCCACCATCCCGCTCCTGGTGCTTCGCACCGAGTCAGCGAGGGGATGTCCGAAGGTTCCACCTCTGGCGATGTCGAAGTCAGCACGTACACCTTGTTTCGCGTGCTGACGCTGCGCCGATTGAGCCGGGCGCATCTGGCCGGCCCACAAGCGGCGGCGCGAACAACGCGCGGTGATCATCTCTCCACGCCCGCCGGGCGTGGATCAGCAGCCGCCGCTCTAGCGCCGGCGCTTCGAAACCGACCGGCATTCCCCGGGTCGGACAGGAAGGATCTTCGTGACCGAAACCACGGAGCAGCCCGTCTCCACCACCACTGCAGCGCGATCGCGCCGCGGTGACGGCCTTTCGGGCATGGTGTTGGCCGACTTGAAGGCCCTCGCGGGCCAACTCGGCATCAAAGGCACCTCGGGATTACGCAAGGGCGACCTGGTGTCCGCCATTGCGTCCCACCAGAATTCAGCTTCAGCGGCCACATCGACCGCGCCGGCAGCGACAGCACCGGTTGCGGCAGCAGCCACGAGGCCAGGAACGGCGCGGACACCGCCAGGAACGGCGCGGTCTCCAGCGCCGATGGTGCCGCCGCCGGCAGCAACGGTCGCGCTGCCGAGCCGACCCTCTCGCTGGACCTGGATCTGCCCCAGCGTCCGCCGCGTCGTCGGTCCGCAGGTCGCCCCGAAGGGGCACCGGCATCGCAGGCCCCGGCCGTCGAGAGCACGGAAGCGGCGCCCGCCGATTCGGCGGCACCGAACCCGGGCTCGGCAGAGCCGATCAACACGAATTCGGCGACGGGCGGCGGCGCCGACGGCCAGCCTGCCGTCGAGCGCCAGGATCGTCCCTCCTACGACGGTGAGGACGGTCCACGCACCAGCCGCAGAAACCGGCGCAACCGGCGCGACCGTGACAACCGGGGCGCCGACGGCTCGACCGATGGACAGTCGTCCACGGCCGACGGAGCTGGCCGCGACGGCCAGAGCGGACAGGGCACTGCGGTGCAGAACCGCGACGGCCAGAACCGAGACAGCCAGAACCGCGATACCCAGAACCGTGACGGCCAGGGCCGCGATGGTCAGGGCAATCGCAACGGCGCCCGGGACAACCGTCAGGACGGCAACCGTCAGGACTCGAGCCGTCCGGACAACAACCGGCAGGACAACCGCCAGGACGGTGACGATCAGGATAGTCGCCGCGGTCGCCGGTTCCGCGATCGGAACCGGCGCTCCCGGGACCGGTTCGCCGACGCTCCTGCCGACACCGAGGTTCGCGACGACGACGTTCTGGTGCCTGTCGCCGGCATCGTCGACGTGCTCGACTCCTACGCCTTCATCCGGACCTCCGGATACCTTTCCGGACCGAACGACGTCTACGTGTCCCTCTCCCAGATCCGCAAGAGCGGACTGCGGCGGGGCGACGCCGTCACCGGTGCCGTGCGTGCTGCGCGGGATGGCGAGTCGGCGAGCACCAGGCAGAAATTCAACGCGCTGGTCCGGCTGGATTCGGTCAACGGGCAGGACCCGGAATTGGCCAAGGATCGGCCGGAATTCACCAAACTGACGCCGCTGTACCCGAACGACCGGCTCCGTCTGGAGACCGAGTCGCACATCCTGACCACCAGGATCATCGATCTGGTGATGCCGGTCGGCAAGGGCCAGCGAGCGTTGATCGTGTCGCCCCCCAAGGCCGGCAAGACGTCGGTCCTGCAGGCCATCGCCAACGCGATCACGACCAACAACCCTGAGGTCCACCTGATGGTGGTGCTGGTCGACGAGCGTCCTGAAGAGGTCACCGACATGCAGCGATCGGTGAAGGGCGAGGTCATCGCCTCCACCTTCGACCGGCCGCCGGCGGATCACACGATGGTCGCCGAGCTGTCCATCGAGCGGGCCAAGCGCCTGGTCGAGATGGGCCGCGACGTGGTGGTGCTGCTCGACTCCATCACCAGGCTCGGCCGGGCATACAACCTGGCGGCGCCTGCGTCTGGTCGGATCCTGTCCGGTGGTGTCGACTCGACGGCGTTGTTCCCGCCGAAGCGATTCCTCGGCGCGGCGCGCAACATCGAGAACGGCGGCTCGCTGACGATCTTCGCTTCGGCGCTGGTGGAAACCGGTTCCGCCGGCGACACCGTGATCTTCGAGGAGTTCAAGGGCACCGGCAACGCCGAGCTGAAGCTGGACCGGCGGATCGCCGACAAGCGGATCTTCCCGGCCATCGATGTCGACCAGTCGTCCACCCGGAAGGAGGACCTGCTGCTCTCGCCCGACGAGCTGGCCATCACGGTCAAGCTGCGCCGAGTGCTCTCCGCGCTGGATTCCCAGCAGGCCCTGGAACTCCTGCTCGACCGGCTTCGCAAGACGAAGAGCAACGTCGAGTTCCTGATGCAGGTGGCCAAGACCACCAGCGGTGCCGGCAACGACTGACCTCGTCGTCTGAAGCGGCCTACCACCAGCACATCTGCTGGCGGTAGGCCCTTCTTGCACTGTCGTGACCGATCAGGAGCCGACGGCGATCATCGCGACCCCGGCGAGCGCGGCGACCACTCCGACATTCTGTATCCGGGTCATCCGCTCGCCGTCTACGAATCGCGCCAGCAGCACGGTCCCGGCAGGGTACAGCGAGCCCAACACCGCAACGATGGCCAGCGAGCCCCGACCGGAGGCGACTCCGAACAGCAGGTTGGCGGCGACGTCGAACACGCCGCAGGTGAGGATCAGAGCGATCAGCCGCGGATCCACCACCGGTCCGCGCCGGACCAACTCGGCGCCGGCGCGGGATCGGGGTCGGAAGGTAACGGCGGCGACCACCAGCAGGGCCGGTACGGACGCGATCCGCATGGTCACCATGGTCATCACCGCGGAATGCTTGGCTCCCTCCGAGATGGCGAAGAGCACCACACCGAAGCCGGCCGCGGAACCGATCGCCATCGCCACCGAACGCGAGTGGCCGGGCTTCGCCTGCTGATCGCCGGACCCGCCGGGGCCCGCGCTGGCGACCACCCCGACGATCGCCACCACGATCCCGGCCAGGCAGACGGCGCTCGGCAGTGTCCCGGTGAACAGTCCGATCACGACTGGCACGATGACGCCCAGTGAGGCGATCGGCGCAACGACACCCATCGTGCCGATGGCCAGCGCCCGGTAGTACAGCAGGAGGGCGGCGGCGCCGGCCAACCCGGCACCGACGGCCCAGGGCAGGTAACCGGTGGGATCGGAGAAGGCTCCGCCCGCCAGGGCGATCAGCAGAACGACGACCAGACCTGCGGCCTGCGATACCAAGACGACGAGCAGCGCCGGCAGTCGTCTCGAGGCGCTACCGCCGAAGAAGTCGGCGGCTCCCCACATCAGCCCCGAGGTCAGGGCCAGCAGCACGGTCACCACGCGGACCCTAACAGTGGCCGGCCCGGTGCGTAGCGTCACCAGGATGAAGACTGCGTTCGACATCCTCACCACCGCGCCGTTTGTGCTGTTGACCACGTTCCGCCGGGACGGCACAGCCGTACCGACGCCGGTCTGGGTGGTCCGCATCGGCGACGAGTTGGTGGTGTGGAGTAACCCAACGGCCGGAAAGATGAAACGGATCCGGCGTGATCCGCACATCGAGATCGGGCCGTGCACGCGGCGCGGCAAGCCGTTGGGTCGCGCGATACCGGGCAGCGCAAGGATTCTCGAGCATTCGGAGTTGGCCGCGGTGCTGCCGGCACTCATCGACAAATACGGCTTGACGGCCCGGCTGACGTCGTTGCCGGCCGCCGTGATGAAGGCAGTGGGCAAGCCGCCACCACCGGTGGGCGGCTTGGCCATCACCCTGACGGGCCCGCCGGCGGGCGTCGGCGCAGCCGGCCGTGACTCCCCGGAATAGATCGGCGTGCCGCTCGCGTTTGGCGTAGTGCTACTGCCGTCTGGCACACTGCAAGGTCGAGTCCGGCTCCGGTTCACGTGCTGCGCACCAGCGCAGGCGACCCGGCGGCTGATCCGTGACTCTACGAGAGGAATTTCCCATGAAGACCGGCATCCATCCCGAGTACGTGGCCACCGAGGTCACCTGCAGCTGCGGCAACACCTTCGAGACGCACAGCACCAAGACCAGCGGCAAGATCGCGGTCGAGGTCTGCTCGAACTGCCACCCGTTCTACACCGGCAAGCAGAAGATCCTGGACACCGGTGGCCGGGTTGCGCGCTTCGAGGCCCGTTACGGCAAGCGCAGCCGCTAGTTCTGCGAGCGGCGCCCGTCGACCATCAGGTCGGCGGGCGCCGTTTGCTGTTTCCCGGGCCTATTCGACTGCCTCGCCCGCACCCGCAGGATGCAACCTCACGAGATCACGGAACAGAAGGGAGCGCCGATGGCCGGCTCCGCTGCGTCGGACTCGGCTCGAGGACCAGCGGCCGACCTCACGGCCGAGTACCTCGAGCTTCAGACCAAGCTGAGTGACCCGTCGATCCACGCGGACCAGGCGCTGGCCCGTCGGCTCGGGCGCCGGTACGCCGAACTCACGCCCATCGTCACGACCGCCCAGGCACTGGAGACGGCTCGCGGCGACCTCGATGCGGCGGTCGAATTCGCGGCCGAGGACGAGTCGTTCGCCGAAGAGGTCGTCGCGCTGACCGCCCAGGTCGAGGATCTGTCCAGCAAGTTGGCCGGTCTGCTGACCCCCCGCGACCCGGACGACGCCAAGGACGCGATCATCGAGATCAAGGCCGGCGAGGGCGGCGAGGAATCGGCACTGTTCGCCGGTGACCTGTTGCGCATGTACCTGCGCTATGCGGAGCGTCACGGCTGGAAGACCGAGGTCATCTCGACCTCGGAGTCGGATCTTGGCGGGTACAAGGACGTCACGGTCGCGGTCAAGGCGCCGGGCTCGCCCGCGCCGGCGGACGGGGTCTGGGCCCGCCTCAAGTTCGAGGGCGGCGTTCACCGGGTGCAGCGCGTCCCGGTGACCGAGTCGCAGGGCCGCATCCACACCTCGGCGGCGGGGGTCTTCGTAGCACCCGAAGCCGATGACACCACCGACGTCTCGATCGATCCGAACGATCTGCGCATCGACGTGTTCCGGTCGTCGGGTCCTGGAGGCCAGAGCGTCAACACCACCGACTCGGCGGTGCGGATCACCCACCTGCCCACCGGCATCGTCGTGTCCTGTCAGAACGAGAAATCGCAGCTGCAGAACAAGGAATCGGCGATGCGGATCCTCCGGGCCAGAATGCTGGCCGCGGCCCGTGACACGGCCGCCGCGGCCGTCGCCGATGCCCGTCGATCCCAGGTTCGCACGGTCGACCGGTCGGAACGGGTCCGGACGTACAACTTCTCGGAGAACCGGATCGCCGATCACCGGGTCGGGTACAAGGCCTACAACCTCGACGCTGTGCTCGACGGCGACATGGATGCGGTGCTGGACAGCCTTGACCAGGCGGACCGGGCCGAGCGGCTCGCCGGGAGTGGTCCGCGTGGCGCGTGAATCCCTGCGGGTGCACATCCTCGCCGCGACCCAAAAACTCGGCGAGGCCGGCGTGCCCAGTCCGCAGCACGATGCCGAAGAGCTGGCCGCGCACATGCTGGGGGTGTCCCGCACCCGACTCGGGCTCCAGCCGCTGGTCGAGTCCGACTGGGTTCTGGCCTACCAGGCGCTGGTCGAACGGCGAGCGGGCCGGACGCCGCTGCAGCACCTGACCGGCACGGCCGTCCTGGGTAGCACCGAAGTCCAGGTCGGCCCCGGCGTGTTCATTCCGCGCCCGGAAACCGAAGTGCTGGTGGAATGGGCACTCGCCGCGATCAAAGGCATCACGGCACCTGTCGTGGTCGATCTGTGCTCGGGCAGCGGCGCGATCGCGCTGGCCATCGCCCAGTCGCGGCCCGACGCGGTCGTCCATGCCATCGAGCGGGCGGACGGAGCGCTGGCCTGGGCCAGGCGGAACCTCGAGCTGCACTCCGCTGCCGGCGGCAGTCCGATCGATCTGCGTGGCGGGGACCTGTTCGACGAGCGTTTGGTCACCGACCTCGACGGCACCGCCGACCTGGTGACGGCGAATCCTCCCTACGTTCCGGAAGGCACCCCGGTGGACCCGGAGGTCGCGGATCACGACCCGGCCGACGCCGTCTTCGCCGGTCCGGACGGCTTGTCGGTGATCAAACCTCTGCTGTCCGTGGTGGCGGGCCTGTTGAAGCCAGGGGGTGTGCTGGCGATCGAGCACGACGACACGCAGGGCGAGTCGGTGCCCGCACTGCTGGCGGCCCGCCGGGTCCTGGCCGACGTCGTCGACCACCAGGATCTGGCCGGCCGACCCCGATTCGTCACGGCCCGCAGGGTGACCCTGCCGGCCCGCTGACCGCTGCTCGCTGCCGGCTTGAACGCTGAAAGGATGGACCCATGACGACATTCGCCTGCAACGATCCGGTCACCCGCCGCGCCGGGCTGGAGGCCGCGGCGGTCGCCGCAGCTGCCGGGGAGTTGGTGGTGATGCCCACCGACACCGTCTACGGGATCGGCGCCGACGCCTTCAACGCAGCGGCCGTTCGCGCGCTGCTGGCCGCCAAGGGTCGGGGGCCCGACATGCCGGTGCCGGTGCTGGTCGGTTCCTGGAAGACCATCGAAGGGCTCGTCCTCGCCGTTCCGCCGGTCGCCACCAAACTCGTCGAGGCGTTCTGGCCGGGCGGACTCTCGCTGGTTGTCGAGCATGCGCCGTCGCTGACCTGGGACCTGGGTGACGCGAACGGCACCGTCATGGTCCGGATGCCGCTGCACCCCGTCGCGCTCGACCTACTCAGGTCCGTGGGGCCGATGGCGGTCTCCAGTGCCAACCGAAGCGGTTCGCCGGCGGCTGTGACGGCGGAGGATGCGCGGCAACAGCTGGGCGATCTGGTGAGCGTGTATCTCGACGGCGGCCCTGCGCCCATCGGCGTCGCGTCGACGGTGGTCGACGTGACGGGGCCGATTCCGGTGGTGCTGCGCCAGGGCGCCGTGTCGCTGGACGCTTTGCGTGAGGTCGCGGGGCAGGTCAAGGGCCCGGGGGAGTAAGCAATCGGGCCGTCGACTGCCGGCTGTTCCACCGATTGGCCTACTGTCCCCGCCACGGCTTGGCCAGAGACCGGCCGGGCCGCTTGAATGGACCAACTGGGCCGTGCGCGCCACTACTCTGAGCCCGTGGCCCAGATTGCGATTCCGGCGCGGGAGTACGCGCTGGTATTCGCGACGGCGGCGCTCGTCACCTTCCTGGCGACTGGCGGCGTGCGGATCCTGGCCGGGAAGATCGGTGCGGTGACGCCCATCCGGGACCGGGACGTGCACCGTGTCCCGACGCCCCGGATGGGCGGGGTCGCACTGTATCTCGGCTTCGCCGCCGCCATCCTCATCGCGCACAACATGCCGTCGCTCAGTCGGGCCTTCGACTCGTCGTCGGCGATCCAGGGTGTGCTGGCCGCCGGCGGTGTCATCGTGCTCGTCGGTGTGCTCGACGACCGGTTCGACCTCGACGCCGTCACGAAGCTGTTCGGCCAGATTCTGGCGGCCGGGGTGCTCGTGCTCTACGGGATCACGTGGCTCGTGGTCTGGGTCCCGTCCGGCGGCGGAACCACAGTGTTGTTCTCCCAGACGCAAGGCGCACTGATCACGGTGCTCATCACCCTGGTGCTGGCCAACGCGATGAACTTCATCGACGGCCTCGACGGTCTGCTCGCCGGGGTGGCGACGATCTCCGGGGTTGCGGTGTTCGTCTTCTCCGTTCACCAGCTGATGGTCTCGAGTGACGACTCCGTCGGATCCCAGGCGCCGCTGATAGCGGCCGCGCTGATCGGCGCCTGCGTGGGCTTTCTTCCGCACAACTTTTATCCGGCGCGGATCTTCATGGGCGATTCCGGGTCGATGTTCATCGGGCTGACCGTGGCCGCGTCCGTCATCACGGCGAGCGGCCAGCTCAGCCCGGCGACCAGTTCCAACTTCGGCGCCCGCAGCACGGTGGCTCTGCTGGCTCCGGTGATCGTCGTGTTGGCCGTCGTCTTCATTCCCGTGCTGGACTTCCTGCTTGCCGTGATCAGGCGTACCAAGGAGGGTCGTCACCCGTTCAGCGCCGACAAGCGGCACCTGCACCACCGGATGCTCGCGATCGGTCATACCCACCGGCAAGCGGTGCTGATCTTCTACATGTGGGCCTTCATCCTGTCTGCGGGATCCGTCTCGCTGGTCTTCGCCCGCTGGCAGGCGGTGATTCTGCCGATCGCCGTGGCCCTGGGCGTGGCGTTGGTCATCTCGATCTGGCCCTGGGTGCGGGCGCGTCGGATCAACCGGGCACGCGCACCGGTGATGGCCGGTGACAAGGCACGCGGTGGGGCAGGATAGAGATTGTGAGGGCAGGCAGCAGATGACGCGTGGTGAGCCACAGGCGGCTGCCGGCCCGGCCGCGGACCGGGCGCGCACCCCGGTCGACGATGCCCTGGCGGTCAATGTGGCGGCGGCGCAGCGGGCGGCGGACCGCAGCCGGACCGGCGGCGTGTGGTCGCTCCAGCACCTGACGATCTGCTGGATCGCCCTGACCGCGGCGGGCGTGGTCCTGGTCGCGGTGGGAGCCATCGTCTCGGGCGGCCGGGCGGCCGCGGGCGCGGCTCTGGGTGCGCTCATCGTCGGCTTGTTCTTCTCCTTCTCCGCGGTCATCATCGCGAAAGCCGGCCAGCGCAGCCCGAAACTTGTGATGCTGGCGGCACTTTCGTCGTACGTGTTCAAGATCGTGGCGCTTGGCGTCGTGCTGACGGTGATGCCACGGGACGGCGTGTTCGACACCCATTGGATGGCTGCCGCCGTTGGCCTAGGGCTTTTCGTCTGGCTCGGCGCGCACATGCGGTACGTCTGGACCACCAAGATCTACTACGTCGATCCAGGCTGATCCCGTCTTCGACACGATGTAGAAAGATGCCCTCCCGGGTGCGGGGTTACCTGATGGGTTACTGATAGTGTCCGGGGGCCATGAAGAAGCGGGCCAGAGCCGACTCCACCTCCAGCGGGGCTGACGAGGGCTGGGCCGTCATGACCACCCTGATCGGCGGCTTCGTCGTCTGGGGTGGCATCGGTTGGCTGCTTGATCGATGGTGGGGGACAACATTCCTCACCCCGGTCGGGGTCATCGTCGGCATGGCACTGGGCGTCTTCGCTGTGGTCGCCAGGCACGGTGGCCTGAAGACGACCGGCGCGCCCGTAGTGCGAAACGAAAACACAAGTCAGCTACACGGTTCCATCCCCGACCCCCGACCCGGGCCGCCTCCGGCCAGCACCCGAAGGGAGACCGAATGTCCCTGAGCTTGTTACTGGCCGCAGCCGATTCCGGTGACACCGGTTTCCAGGCGCCGACCGTCGAGCATTCGTTCTTCTTCGACAAGATCGGCAACGGCGGCGTCATCAGCTCGGTGAAGGCCATGGTGCTGTTGGTCCTCGGCGCCGTCATCATCGTCGCCTTCTTCACCGCTTCGGCGCGCAAGTCCGCCGTCGTTCCGGGCAAGCTGCAGTTCGCCGGCGAGAGCATCTACGGTTTCGTCCGCAACGGTGTCGCCATCGAGATCCTCGGCAAGGCGGGTCGCAAGTGGTCCGCCTTCCTCGCCACCTTGTTCGTCTTCATCCTGGTGATGAACCTCTGGGAACTCGTGCCGTTCGCCCAGCTGCCGGTGACCTCGCACTTCGCGGTGCCGGCCTTCCTGGCCATCATGGTCTGGTTCATCTACAACATCGTCGGGCATCCGCAAGCACGGATTCTTCGGCTACCTCAAGTTGATGTGCTTCATCCCCGGCGTGCCGTGGTACATGCACATCCTGCTGATCCCGATCGAATTCCTGTCCAACATCATCCTGCGGCCGTTCACCATGGCCGTCCGACTCTTCGCCAACATGTTCGCGGGGCACATGCTCGTCGGCGTCGCTGCGGCCGGCACCATCTTCCTGTTCGAACCAGGGTGGCTTCAATTACGCCATCATGATTCTTCCGTTCGTCGCCAGCATCTTCCTGGCCTTCTTCGAACTCTTGATCTGCGCGCTGCAGGCCTATGTGTTCGTCCTGCTGGCCGCGATCTACATCGAGAGTTCCCTCGCCGAATCACACTGACGTTCCCAGTTGCACCTGCTTCCGCGCCGGCGGAATCAGTCACCGCAGAAGATCCACCGAAAGGGAGAAAAACTCCAATGTCTGTACTCGACGCCACTCTCGCCGTCACCGACGTCCAGATCGTCGGCAACCTCGGCACCATCGGCTACGGCCTCGCGGCGATCGGCCCGGGTATCGGTGTCGGTATCGTCTGGGCCGCCTACATCACCTCGACGGCACGCCAGCCCGAGTCGGCCGGCCTGACCAGGACGTACGCCTTCCTTGGGTTCGCCGTGTCGGAGGCGCTGGCCCTGCTCGGCTTCGTGGTGCCGTTCATCCTGAGCTCCAAGCCTGTCTGATCCGTTCTTCCTGTCCATCGCCGGACCACCAGTGCAGGGGTACCTCCTGATGAATGTCGCAGCCACCAACCTCGCCGCCGAAGAGACCACCAACCCCATCGGTTTGCCTTGGGGCGAGGTGCTCATCGCCGCCATCGCCTTCGCGGTGCTTCTGTACGTGCTGGGCAAGTTCGCCTGGCCGATGTTCGAGAAGGCGTACGCGGCGAGGACGGCCGCCATCGAAGGCGGTATCGCCCAGGCGGCCGAAGCGCAGCACGAAGCCGCGGCCGCGCTGTCCGAGTATCAGCGCCAGCTGTCCGGCGCGCGCGAGGAGGCGGCGAAGATCCGCGAGGACGCGCGAGCGCAGGCTCAGGCCATCCGGGACGACATGCTGGCGTCCGCCCATGCCGAGACCGAGCGCATCGCGGCCGCCGGCCGCGCCCAGCTCGACGCGCAGCGGTCGCAGATCGTGGCCGAGCTCCGCGGTGACCTCGGCCGGGTGTCCGTCGAACTGGCCAGCAAGGTGGTGGGCGAGTCGCTCGAGGACGAGGCTCGCCAGCGCCGGACCGTCGAGCGATTCCTGGCTGAGCTGGAGAGCTGATGGAACACATCGCCAGCACGCAGGCCCTGTCCGCGTCGACGGCCAGACTGTTGCTGGCCGCCGCGACCCTGGACGACACCGGCCTTGGTGTGCTCGGTTCCGACCTCGCCGGGGTCGGCAACTTGCTCAGCCGTGAACCGGTGCTCCGCAGGACCATGTCCGAGGCGACTACCGACGTGGAACATCGCGCGGGACTGATGGCCTCCTTGCTCAGCGGCAAGGTCGGCGATCAGGCGGCCGCAATCGTCGACTTCGTCGTACGTCAGTCCTGGGCCAGCGGCCGGGACCTGGCCGACGGCTTGATCCGGCTGGGCCGCACCGCCATGTTCCTCCGCGCCGAACGATTGGGTGAGCTGGACGAGGTGGAGGACCAGCTCTTCCGTTTCGGCCGGATCGTTGCCGGGTCTCCTGACCTCTCCGTCGTCCTGGACGATCCGACGTTGTCGGGTGAGGCACGATCCTCGCTCGTCAGCCGACTGCTGACCGGACGGGTCCACTCGCTGACCGCCGAACTACTCGAGCAACTGGCCCTTGATCCCCGCGGCCGGTCGTTCTCCCACGGCGTCAGCGAGATCGTCAGCCAGGCAGCGGACCGCAGGGACAAGATCGTGGCGATCGTAGAATCGGCAGCGTCGTTGAGCATCGAGCAAACGGGCCGGCTGACCGCCGCGCTGGCCAAGATCTACGGCCGGCCGGTGTCGGTTCACGTGCTGGTCCAGCCGGCACTGGGCGGCGGGATCAGGGTGCGGGTCGGTGACGAGGTGATCGACGGCAGCGTCGCCGGCCGCCTCGACGAACTCCGCCGCCGACTGGCCGGTTGATGAGAACGACCGGGAACCGGCCTCGACCGAGTTTCGTTGCACCGACGATCTTTCCAGCACCGAGTACCGCCGAAACAGAACGGAAAACGCCATGACCGAGTTGACGATCTCCGCAGACGAGATCCGCACTGCGATCGAGGGCTATGTCTCCGACTACGCACCCGAGGTGACCCGGGAAGAGGTCGGCATCATCTCCAGCACCGGAGACGGCATCGCCACTGTGGAGGGCCTGCCCTCCGCCATGGCGAACGAGCTGTTGCAGTTCCCCGGTGGTGTGCTCGGTGTCGCCCTGAACCTGGACGTCCGCACGATCGGCGCGGTCGTTCTCGGCGACGCCAACACCCTCCAGGAGGGCCAGCAGGTCACCCGCACCGGCGAGGTGCTCTCGGTTCCCGTCGGCGATGCCTTCCTCGGTCGGGTGGTCAACCCACTCGGCCAGCCGATCGACGGACTCGGCGAAATCGCGTCGGAAGGTCAGCGTCCCCTGGAACTGCAGGCCGCCTCCGTGGTGCAACGCCAAGGTGTGAGCGAGCCGCTGCAGACCGGTATCAAGGCCATCGACGCCATGACTCCCATCGGGCGTGGGCAGCGCCAGTTGATCATCGGCGACCGCAAGACCGGCAAGACCGCGGTCTGTGTGGACACCATCATCAACCAGAAGGCCAACTGGGAGACCGGCGACGAGAAGCAGCAGGTTCGCTGCATCTACGTCGCGATCGGCCAGAAGGGAACCACCATCGCCGGCGTTCGGCAGTCCCTCGAGGACACCGGCGCGCTGGCGTACACCACGATCGTCGCTGCTCCGGCTTCTGATTCGGCCGGCTTCAAGTGGCTTGCGCCGTACACCGGCTCGGCCATCGGCCAGCACTGGATGTACCAGGGCAAGCACGTCCTGATCATCTTCGACGACCTGTCGAAGCAGGCCGAGGCCTACCGGGCGATCTCCTTGCTGCTGCGGCGCCCACCGGGCCGCGAGGCCTACCCGGGCGACGTCTTCTACCTGCACTCGCGCCTGCTGGAACGCTGCGCCAAACTGTCCGACGAGCTCGGCGGCGGTTCGATGACCGGTCTTCCGCTGATCGAGACGAAGGCCGGCGACGTCTCGGCCTACATTCCCACCAACGTCATCTCGATCACCGACGGGCAGTGCTTCCTGGAAGGCGATCTGTTCAATTCCGGCGTTCGGCCGGCTGTCAACGTCGGCATCTCCGTGTCCCGCGTTGGCGGTGCGGCGCAGATCCGGGCGATGCGGAAGGTGTCGGGCACGCTGCGTCTGGACCTGTCCGCGTACCGGGAACTGGAGGCGTTCGCCGCCTTCGGTTCCGATCTGGACGATGTTTCAAAGCGTGCGTTGGCGCGCGGTTCCCGACTCGTCGAGCTGCTCAAGCAGGCTCAGTTCGCGCCGTTCGCGGCGGAGGAGCAGGTGGTGTCGTTGTGGGCGGGCACCCGCGGTCACCTGGATCGAGTACCGGTCGAGGACGTTCGCCGGTTCGAGGCGGAGTTCCTGCAGTATCTGCGGCATGCTCCCGGGGGTCCACTGGAGGCGATCAGGGAGTCCAAAGACCTATCCGAAGACACCGAAAAGGCGTTGCTGCAGGCGTTCGGTGATTTCGCCGATTCCTTCACGACGTCCGAGGGTCACATCCTCGGCCGCGAGCGGAAGTACGAGCCCATGGATCCGGCGAATGTCGGGCAGGAGAAGTTGCAGGTTCGCCGACCGGCTCCGCCGGCGAAGTGACGGCTCTGACAGGCGTCCGCAGCGACGAGACAGGAGGTCGGGTATGGCAGCCCAGGTAAGGGTGCTCCGGCAACGGGTCAAGGCCGTGCAGTCGACGCAGAAGACGACCAAGGCCATGGAGATGATCGCGACTTCGCGCATCGCCAAGGCGCAGGCGAAGGTGCTCGCCGCGGCGCCCTACTCGTCGCAGATCACCGATGTGCTGACGGCGCTGGCCACCGCTTCCACCCTGGATCACCCGCTGCTGGTCGAGCGACCGGATGCAAAGCGCGCCGGCATCCTGGTGATCACCTCCGACCGCGGGTTGTGCGGTGGTTTCAACGCGAACGTGTTGAAGGCGACGGAGGAATTGAGTGCGCTGCTGCGCTCGCAGAACAAGGAGCCGGTGCCCTACGTGATCGGCCGCAAGGGGGTCGGCTACTTCCGCTTCCGGCAGCGGGCCATCGCAGAGTCCTGGACCGGTTTCTCCGAGAAGCCGGTCTACGAGGACGCGGTGCGCGCTTGCGAGTCACTCCTGCCGGCGTTCGTTGCCGGTTCCGCCGGCCAGCTTGAGGACGGCAGTTCGGGAATCGACGAAATCCACCTCGTCTCAACGCATTTCCAATCAATGATCAGCCAGACGCCGACCGTCCGCCGAGTCGCGCCGATGGAGATCGAGTACGTGGAGAGCACTGCGGACACGCCCCTGCTGCCGGCATACGAGTTCGAGCCGGAACCGTCGTTGCTGCTCGACGCGTTGCTGCCGAAGTACGTGACGACCAGGATCTTCGCCGCGCTGCTGGATTCGGCGGCGAGCGAGTCCGCCGCCCGGCGGGCCGCTTGCAAGGCGGCCACCGACAACGCGAACGACATCATCAAGATCCTGTCCCGTCAGGCGAACCAGGCCAGGCAGGCGCAGATCACCCAGGAACTCAGCGAGATCGTCGGCGGCGCCGCCGCCTTGGCTGCAGCCGGAAGCGACGAGGATTAGAGCATGGCTACCATCCCGCTCGAGAAAGTGACTGATCAGATATGACAACTGCTACGCAGACCGCCCCCCGAACCAAAACAGTTGCCGGCCGCGTCGTCAGGGTTATCGGCCCCGTCGTTGACATCGAGTTTCCGCGCGGCGAGGTACCCGAACTCTTCAACGCACTCAACACAAACGTTTCGGGTCTCGGCGATGATCGCCAGCTGACCCTGGAGGTCGCGCTGCACCTCGGCGACGACATCGTGCGGGCGATTTCCATGCAACCGACCGACGGTTTGGTTCGTGGAGCATCGGTCAGCGACACCGGCCGGCCGATCTCGGTTCCGGTCGGCGACGTGGTGAAGGGCCACGTCTTCAATGCCCTTGGCAAATGCCTCGATGCACCCGGCACGGCCGAGGACGGGGAGCACTGGCCCATCTACCGCAACCCGCCGGCCTTCGACCAGCTCGAGGGCAAGACGGAGCAGCTGGTCACCGGCATCAAGGTCATCGACCTGCTCACCCCGTACGTCCAGGGCGGCAAGATCGGCCTGTTCGGTGGAGCCGGTGTCGGCAAGACGGTGCTGATCCAGGAGATGATCACCCGGGTCGCCAAGAACTTCGGCGGCACCTCGGTGTTCGCCGGTGTCGGCGAGCGCACCCGTGAGGGCAACGACCTGATCACGGAGATGACCGAGTCCGGGGTGATTGCCGACACCGCGCTGGTCTTCGGCCAAATGGATGAGCCGCCGGGGACCCGTATGCGAGTGGCCCTGTCCGCTTTGACCATGGCGGAGTACTTCCGCGATGTGCAGAACCAGGATGTCCTGCTCTTCATCGACAACATCTTCCGTTTCACGCAGGCCGGCTCCGAGGTCTCCACGCTGCTCGGTCGGATGCCGTCCGCCGTGGGTTATCAGCCCACCCTGGCCGACGAGATGGGTGAGCTGCAGGAGCGGATCACCTCCACCCGCGGCCGCTCCATCACCTCGCTGCAGGCGATCTACGTGCCGGCCGACGACTACACCGACCCGGCCCCGGCCGCGGCCTTCGCCCACCTCGACGCGACCACCGAGCTCGCCAGGTCCATCACCGAGAAGGGCATCTATCCGGCGGTCGACCCGCTTTCCTCGACCTCACGCATCCTCGATCCGCAGTTCGTCGGTGAGGAGCACTACCGGGTCGCCCAGGAAGTCATCCGGATCCTGCAGAAGTACAAGGAACTCCAGAACATCATCGCCATCCTGGGTATGGACGAGTTGGCCGAAGAGGACAAGCTGCTCGTCGGTCGCGCCCGCCGGATGGAGCGCTTCCTCGGGCAGAACTTCTTCGTGGCCAAGCAGTTCACCGGTCAGGACGGCTCCTACGTGGAGATGGCAGACACCATCGCCGCCTTTGATTCCATCGCGAAGGGCGAGTACGACAACATCCCCGAGCAGGCGTTCCTGAACGTCGGCGGTCTGGACGACGTCATGGCCAAGGCCAAGGCCTTGGAGTCCTGAAGTGAGGCGCCCCTGGGCGTCGAACGGAAGGCGGAAAGGCCATCGGTCGCCTTGGAGTCGCTGAGGAACGAGTTTGCATAGTTTCGATGCGGATGAATGAACACCCGTTGTTCGGCATGGCGATGTGAGATTCAAGTGAGAGTGGTTGCGGGAGGCCCTGTTTCCCTTCGGGGAGACGGGGCCTTCGGCATTTCACTCGTTTGCGCCGGTGGGTCGGATTACCAGCGGTCGGTTAGACTCCATAAATCCACCAACGCGGGAAGAGGCGGAGCCATCAGTGTCTGAGATGCAGGTCGATCTGGTCGCCGTCGAGCGACAAATTTGGTCCGGTCCCGCCCAAATGGTGGTCGCCAGAACCGTGGACGGGGATATCGGCGTCATGCCGGGTCACGCACCGTTGCTGGCGCAGTTACGCGAAGGCTTCGCCGCCCGGATCATCGCTCCGGACGGGGCCGTCAGCTCAGTGGCCGTTCACGGCGGTTTCCTGTCGGTGACCAAGGAGGGCGTGGCCATCCTGGCCGAGGATGCGCAGTTGAGCGATGAGATCGATGTCACCGCTGCGCGCGCCGTCTACGAGCGGGCCAAGGCGACCGGGACCGGATCGGCCGAGGCGGAAGCCGAACTCCGTCGTGCGCAGGCGCAGCTGCTTGCCTCGGGCGAGACTGTATAACGGGCGGACGGACGACATGGAGAGCGCGGAGATCGTTGGTTTCGCGCTTCTTCTCGTTCTCGTGTTGTCGATCATCGCCATCGCCGTCCGGCGTTCGCTGCTGGCTCGTTCCGGCGGTGTCGACCTCTGCTGGCGCACCGCTCTGGATCTCGATGGTCGGGGATGGACGTTTGGCCAAGGCCGCTACCGGGAGGGAGCATTCGTCCTGTACCGGTCGTTCTCGCCGCTGCCGATAGCGTCGAGGGTGCTCCGCCGGGATCGACTGAGCCTCGGCGAGCGGCGCCCGATGTCCGGCACCGAACCGGACCTGCTGCCGGTCGACTCGGTGGTACTGCGATGTACCGACGGTGGTTCGCCCGATCGAACTGGCGCTGTCGGAGGAGGCGATGACGGGTCTGCGATCCTGGCTGGAGTCGATCCCACCGGCCACCGGCAGCGTCAACGAACGCCAGCACGGCGGAGTGCGCGAAGTCTGAGCGCCGCGGCGGCATGTCCGAGGGCGCTCAGCCGCGGTCGCCGCCTGGTATCCAGGCGACATCACCGTCGGGGTTCGCGATCCGCCCGAGGATGAACAACAGGTCCGACAGCCTGTTCAGGTAGGTCGGCGCCAGCGGGTTGGTTCGGTCGGCATCAGCGTTCATCAGCGCCCAGGCACTGCGTTCGGCCCGCCTGGCGACCGTGCGCGCGACGTGCAGCAGCGCCCCGGCCGGAGTTCCGCCCGGCAGGATGAAGGACGCCAGGGGGTCCAGCCGGTCGTTGAAGGAGTCGCATTCTTCCTCGAGCCGGTCGATGTACTCCTGCGTCACGCGAAGTGGTGGATACTTCGGATCCGGTTCGACGGGAGTGGCCAGATCGGCGCCGAGATCGAACAGTTCGTTCTGCAGCCGAACGATGACGGCGGCCACGTCGGTCGGTGGCGAGCCGAGGGCCATGACGACGCCGAGTGCGGCGTTCGTCTCGTCGCAGTCGGCGTAGGCGACCAGCCGTGGATCGGTCTTGGAGACGCGGGAGAAGTCCGACAGTCCGGTGGTCCCGTCGTCGCCGGTTCGGGTGTAGATACGAGTGAGGTGCACAGCCATTTCGCCGAGCCTACGCATCCACGTCGTACCCGCCCGGTCTGGCTCGCCCGGACGGTGCCGCTACCGACGGCGGCGTCCCGGGGTGGCCTCGGCGCGTTAGAGTGCCAGCCGTGGACGAGCGCTTTCTGGTGACCGGCGGGGCCCGCCTTTCCGGCGACGTGTCGGTGGCCGGCGCCAAGAACAGCGTGCTCAAGCTGATGGCTGCCGCGTTGCTGGCCGAGGGCACGACCGTCATCTCGAACTGCCCGGCCATTCTCGACGTGCCGCTGATGGCCGATGTGCTCATCGGCCTCGGCTGCCAGGTCGAGCTGTCCGGCGACGAGGTCTCCATCACCACGCCGGCGGACCTGTCGCACGAGGCAGATTTCCCGGCGGTCGGGCGCCTGCGGGCCTCCGTCTGCGTGCTCGGCCCGTTGATGGGCCGGTGTCACAGGGCCAGGGTCGCCCTTCCGGGCGGGGACGCCATCGGCTCCCGCCCGCTGGACATGCACCAGAGCGGACTGCGCGCGCTCGGTGCGACGATGAGCATCGAGCACGGCATGGTGGTCGGCGAGGCCGAGCGGCTCCGCGGTGCGCAGATCGGTCTGGACTTTCCGAGCGTCGGGGCCACCGAGAACATTCTGATGGCCGCCGTACTGGCCAAGGGCACCACGGTCATCGACAACGCGGCCCGGGAACCCGAGATCATCGACCTGGCCGTGATGCTCGGCCAGATGGGCGCCAGGATCGTCGGCGCGGGATCCGCGACGATCACCATCGAGGGTGTTGACGTACTCCACCCCACGGTTCACCGAACGGTCGGTGATCGCGTGGTCGGCGGCACCTGGGCCTACGCGGCCGCGGTCACCAGGGGCGCCGTGCGGGTGCACGGGGTCGACGTCCGCCATCTCGCCGCTCCGTTGGAGCGACTGATCCAGGCGGGTGCATCGGTGGAGGCGTTCGAAGACGGATTCTCCGTCGATATGCCGGGCCGTCCACGGGCCATCGACTTCGTCACCATGCCCTACCCCGGTTTCCCGACCGACCTGCAACCAATGGCGTTGGCCCTGGCTGCGGTAGCGGACGGGCATTCCCTGATCACCGAGAACGTGTTCGAGGCCCGCTTCCGATTCGTCGACGAACTGATTCGGATGGGGGCCGACGCCCGCACGGACGGACACCACGCGTCGTTGCGAGGTACGGCGAAGCTGTCCAGTGCACCGGTGTGGTCCACCGATATCCGGGCCGGCGCAGGACTCGTACTCGCCGGCCTCGCCGCCGAAGGGGTGACCGAGGTGCACGAAGTGAGTCACATCGACCGCGGCTATCCGCATTTCGTCGAGGACCTGCAGTCGTTGGGGGCCAAGATCGAGCGCGTCAACCTCTGAGCCCAGGCGGCGCGGAGTCGCCCTTTGCCTGCGCCCTTGCGCAGCCGCGCCGGCGGCATATCGTTCCCTTCATGGGATATCGGCACATCGAGGTGTCCGTGGCCGGAGCCGTTGGACGACTCACGCTGAACCGGCCTGAGCGGCGCAACGCGCTCGGCCGCGGATGTCTTGCAGGAGATCAGGTCCGGCTTGCTGGAACTGGCCGGGAGCAGCGCGACCGGTGTGGTGCTGGCCGCCAACGGCCCCGTGTTCTCCGCCGGTCATGACTTCGCCGACGTCGAATCTCGCGACGTCGACGGCGTCCGGGCGCTGCTGGCCCTGTGCACCGCGGTGATGGCACAGATGCATGCCATGCCGCAGGTGGTGATCGCGCGGGTGCACGCGCTCGCCACCGCCGCCGGCTGCCAGCTGATCGCTTCCGCCGACCTCGCCGTTGCGGCCGGCTCGGCCGGGTTTGCGTTGCCCGGCGGAAAGGGCGGGTGGTTCTGCCACACACCCGCTGTGCCGGTCGCCCGGGCGATCGGGCGAAAGCGGCTGTTCGAAATGGCTCTCACGGGCGACGTCATCGACGCGGCCACCGCGCTGGATTGGGGTCTGGTCAACCGGGTGGTTCCCGATGACCAACTCGACGCCGCCGTGGATGACCTGCTGGCCAGAGCAACCCGGGGGAGTGCGTCGTCCAAGGGCTGGGGCAAGCGAGTCCTGTACGCGCAGCTGGACCGCCCCGAGTCCGACGCCTATGCCATCGCGATCGAAGCGATGGCGGCCGCATCCCAGAGCCCGGCCGCGCGAGAGGGGATGGCGGCGTTTCTCGGCAAGCGACACGCCGAGTTCGCCGACTGACGCCCGTTGCCCAGCAGGGCGCTCTGCGTCTGCCGTTAAGGTGATCGGGTGCGTCTCGTGGTGGCTCGTTGCTCGGTCGACTATGTGGGCCGGCTGACCGCCCATTTGCCCCTTGCGACCAGGTTGCTCCTGGTGAAGGCAGACGGATCTGTGTCGGTACACGCCGACGATCGCGCCTACAAGCCGCTCAACTGGATGAGCCCGCCCTGCTGGCTCGTGCAGGAGCCGGGGATCTGGCGGGTCCAGAACAAGGCGGGTGAGCAGCTGGTCATCACCATCGACGAGGTCCTGCATGATTCCCAACACGAACTCGGTGTCGACCCCGGTCTGGTCAAGGACGGCGTCGAGGCGCACCTGCAGGTACTGCTGGCCGAGCAGGTCGAGTTGCTCGGCGCCGGGTTCACGCTGATCCGCCGCGAATATCCGACGCCCATCGGTCCCGTTGACCTGCTCTGCCGCGATGAGTCCGGCGCTGTCGTCGCGGTCGAGATCAAACGACGCGGTGAGATCGACGGTGTGGAGCAACTCAGCCGGTACATCGATCTGCTCAGCCGGGATCCGCTACTGGGTCAGGTTCGCGGGCGTGTTCGCCGCGCAGCAGATCAAGCCGCAGGCCAGAACGTTGGCGCAGGATCGCGGAATTCGTTGTCTCGTACTGGATTACGACCACCTTCGCGGAATGGACGACACCGTCGGCCGGCTGTTCTGAGCTGCTGGCGCGGGCGGCGCAGGGGGATTGGGACCGCCGGTTGATCTGTTCGCCCTCGGCGCAGGCCATCCGTCCTGGCTCAGCTCGGGGCTGCATTAGCCTCAAGGAGGAGTAGTCCCTGACAGACCGGCTGCCGTCCGAAGCGGACGGGCACCGGTCGTGCGATCAAGAAATGAGGACCCGGCGTGGATATCAAGATCGGTGTGACCGACAGTGGACGAGAACTGGTGGTCACTTCCTCCTCGCAGCCGGACGAGATCGAGGCGCTCGTCAACGAATCCCTGAAGAACCCCAACGGCACACTGGTGCTCGTCGACGACAAGGGTCGGCGGGTCATCGTCCCTTCGGCACGGATTTCCTACATCGAGATCGCTCCGGCGGACGTTCGGCGGGTCGGCTTCTCCACCTCAGGCTGACCATCCCGGGGCACGACAAGGAGTCGGTGTCGGATCGCTACCGGCCTCAGGCTTGGCGGGGGAAGCGGGAGATGCCCCGCCAAGCCAGCGTCGAGAGCATCTCGATGGCTTCGTCCCTCGGCACTCCCGAACTCTGCGTCAGCCAGTAGCGAGCGCTGACCTGCGACAGGCCGACCAGTGCGGCGGCCAGGAGACGGGCCCTTTCCGGGTCGACCCCGGTGTCGGTGGTGATGGTGTCGGTGATGGCGGCGATGCATGCGTCGGTCGCCCGGTCGACGATCTGCTCGACCCTGGACTGACCGCGAAGATCGGACTCGAAGATGAGGCGGTAGGCCTGGCCGTTGTCGGCCACGAAGGTGAAGTACGCCTCGACCGCCCGGTGTACGCGCTCGTCGTTGTCGGTGGTGCCGTGCAGCGCGCTCTCGACCAGCGAGACCAATTCGTCCGCTGACTCACCCAACAGCGCCAGATATAGCTCGAGCTTCGATGGGAAGTGTTGGTAGAGAACCGGTTTGCTCACTCCAGCCCGGTCGGCGATGTCGTCCATCGCCGCCGCGTGGTAGCCCTGGGCGACGAATGCGCTCTTGGCCGCCAGCAGCAGCTGTGCTCGGCGATCGGACCGGCTCAGGCGCGCTGTGGCACCTCTGGAATCGGTCACCGCTGAATTCCTTTGCATCCGAGCCGACACAGGGGCATCACCTTACGCGGACGGCTCGGTCGCCCGGATCAGAGCTGCGGCCAGGTCGCCGTACTCGGCAAGCCGGTCCGCCACGTCGCTCAGTCCGATGCCCAGCGGCATACCGGCGCTCGCCGCAGCTATCTCGTCGAGAGTCAGGGGCACCACGACGCCGGTCGGGTCGCCGGCGCGCACCAGGGAGTACGGCGCCGGAGCGGGCGAGCCCACCGGCAGCGGCTCGACCAGCGCCCGACCGTCGATGTCCCCCCGGTCGGTCGTCGCGATTTCCGGCGCGGTCGCCGCGAGCGATCTTGCGTAGTCGTCCGCGCTGGGGCCGACAGCGGCCCGGCCGGCGCCGACCTCGAATCCGAACAGGTACAGCCCACCCGAGCCGTCCGTCAGTGCGACGGCGGTGAGCCCGTCTCGGCCCAGTGACTCGGCGAGCGCCAGCGCGACGGTCGCGACCGTGTCGATCCCGGTCCCTGGGCCCGCACGGAGACGAAATCCGGCGATGCCCGGTCCGGTGAGGGCGGGCAGCGAGAAGCCGATGACCCCGCTGCGTACCGCCTCGTCCAGGTCGTCGCCATCGTTGATGTGCAGCCGCACCTGGTGCGGCGGCTCGGCCTCGGCGGCATCGGGTGTCGGCCGATCGCCGAATCCCAGCACCTCCCGCCCCCGGAGGTGCTCGAGCAGGGTTCGACGCACCGCCCGGTAGTAGTCCGCCTTCACCGCTGCAGACTCCAGATCGGCGGGCGTGGGCACCGGGCCATTGTGCGCGCCCATCGACCGGCCCAGGGCGCTCAGCGACGTGTGTTGCGACTTCGGTCTTCATGTCCTATCGGCCGGCCTTCGTCGGCACCTTGTCATTCCGGCCCACGACGATGGAGCCTTCCGCGACGAGCGCACGACCTTCCATGTAGTTCGCCATCGAGTGGTGCCGCGGGTCACCAGTGACCCGCAGGATGAGCGGGATCAAGCCGGTACCCGTCATCACGGGCACATTGGTGTCGGCGTCGATGTGGTTGCCTCCGAACGATTCTGCGGCAGGGTCCGGTCCGTAGGGTTCGTGCATGCCGTACAGCTCGGAAGCCAACTCATCGGTGACCGGCCGCGTCACCGGGTCCTCGTCGTAGCTCAGGACGTAGACATCGGACGCAGGCACGTTCCGGTAGCCCGAGGCGCGCGTCGTGTCCCACCCTGCGCCGGGCGAACCCATCAGGACGATCGAATCCACCGGGAGCTCGTACTGTGCCGCCTCGGACACGGTGGTCGATCCCATCGAAAAACCGAGGAGCGCCATCCGGGCCGAACTCTGTGACATGGCCTTGATCGAGGTGAGGTCGGCAGCCAGCAGCGGCGCTCCTGATGCGGCGTTGCCGGCCGAGGCGGCGGCCACCGTGTCGAGCACGTCGGTGGCGATGCTGCTGCCCGGATCCTTCGGCCACGACAGCGGTATGTCGTAGCCGTACCAGGCAACGACCGCGGTCTGCCTGCCGGGCGACTGCCGGTCCGACTCCTCCCGCAGATCCGCGGCCAGATCCAGGCCGCCGCCCATGGACGACGGCGAGTTCGCGATGCCGGGCACCACGACGGCGACATTGGTGGCGGTGGTCAGATCGCCCACCGAGATGGCCGCCCGGCCCTGCCCCTGGAATGCCGCCGAGTCGTAGACGACAAGTTGAACGGTGCCGGTCCGATTGCCGGCATGGTGCAGAGCCTCGAGGACGGACGCGGCGAACCTGATCCGAACCGGGTTCCCGGAATGCAGATCGGCCGCCAGCGCAGCGCGATTGCGCACGTCCGTCCGGTGCGCCGGGTTCATCAGCGGATCCGGCGGCAGGAGCGCATGCCGGCCGCTGCGCAGGGCGTCCGGACCGGCGGTCGGGTCGTTGACGGCCAAGGCCGACCGAAGCGCTGCCACCGCCTGGTGTGCCTGTTCGACGCGGCCGGCCAACGTATCGAAGAGCCGCCGGCCAATTTCCGCCAGCCGAATCCCGTCGGCCAACTGGGCCGCCCCGACCGCAGCGGCCAGCACGTCGGTCGCGGTGGTCCGTCGTAGCTCATGGATCTCGGCGGCGGCCAGCGTGATGTCCAGCGCCGCTTCGGACTTGGCCTGTTCGATGATCGTGCAGGCCGAATCGATGGCAGCGGCCTGACCAGCCAGCATGACGGCGGTCGCTTCGGCCGTGTGCAGCAGGCGACCGACGCCCACCCGTGGCGCAGTATTCGACCAGCCCCGGGTCAGTTGGGCGACAGACGGCGCTCCGGTGGTCCAGGCAACGGCGAGCGACCTGGCTGCGTCGGCGATGTTGCCGGCCGCATTGCGGGCCGCAGCCGTGCTCATCGCGGCAAGCTGATCCGCCGCGATCCGCGGATCCGGTCCCAGCGGAACGAGCATGTCCGGCAACAGCGGTCACGCCCGTCACCGAGGACCCTGGCGCACGCCGTCCTCGGTGGCGTCCAGGGCATCCGCCGCCGCTCTCAGCCTTGCGGCCAGGCCGGACGAGATGGCCCGGATGGCGGCGGTGGCCTCGCTTGCCTGCTCCGCCCGAAGGTTCACCAACCCGACGGTTGCCATCGCCTCGGTGGAATCGCCGAAGCTGTCGACGCCGACGGCCGCCGCACCGCCGTAGCCCGACGGCGAAAGGTCACGAGCTGCCTCGTCGAGGGTCGCGGCCGCCCGCCGGATCCAGTCCGTGTCCGCCTCGAGTTGGAACTGCACGGCTCCACTCCTTCGCCTCTGCGATCCCCCAACCCGGTCGGATCGACGTATCGATGCTCGCGTCCCGTGCCCTCCACGGCGAACAGATCCGGCGGGATGTGGATGAACGGACCCGGTGTGGACAACCAGATGCCGACCAGGCAGCCGTTGACCAGGGTCACGGGCTTGAGTGACACCATGGGTTCATGACCGCCGGATCGACCCGCGCCGAGCCGCGCCAGCGCCCCGGGATGCCGGGGGCGCGTGATGACCTGGCCGCCTTGACCACGGCGGTGATGGCACACGTGGAGGGCGACATCCCCGGTGTCGCCGACGATCCGCCGGACGGCTGGACCGAGATCGTGGACGGGCGCGGCGTTTTCGTTCGCCGCACACTTCGCCCCGGTGACATCAGCCGGCTCCGGCGCGGCGGACGCATGGTACGTACACGGTCTCGCCGGCTCCTCGGGAAACTGGACCTCGCTGGCCGGGCTGATGTCGCGGTGGGCGACCGGGTACCTGGTCGATCTGCCGGGACACGGCCGCTCGGATCCCCCACCGAGGAGGCCGGTATTCCCTGGTGGCCGACGCCGACCTCGTCGCAGCGCTGATCCGCCGTCGGTCCGACGGGCCGGTGCATCTCGTTGGCAATTCGCTCGGTGGCATCGTCTGCACCGCATTGGCGGCCCGACATCCCGAACTGGTCGCAACGCTGACGCTGATATCGCCTGCTGTGCCGGACTTCCGACTGACTCGGAATCGGGGCGCCGATCCCGATCCTGGGCGTCCTGCTCCTACCGGGGACGACCGGCATTGCAGTCAGGAGGCTCGGCGCCATCACGCCTGCGTCCCGGGCCAGAGGCATGGGGGAACTCTGCTTCGGCGATCCGTCGCGGTTGACCGACGACGACTACGCCGTTGCCGCAGCAGATCTGGCCTGGCGCTCGCGACTGCCGTGGGCGCACCTTTCGACGGTTGGATCCCTCAGAGCCCTGCTTCGCAGCTACCTGCGCCGAGCCGGCTCGTTCCGGGCCGAAGCGAGCCGTGTCGGAGCGCCGACTCTGGTGATCTGGGGCACACGTGACCGCCTGGTCGACGTCCGGCTCGCCCAGCGTGCGGCCAACTGCTTCAAGACGTCTTCGCTGCTGGTCATCCCGGGTGTCGGCCACACCGCGCAGATGGAGGACCCACTGGCTACGGCGAGGGCACTGCGCGGACTCTGGGAGAGTGTGGGCGCGCCGCACCCGGGTCACACCGCCGCTGTGGCAACCTCCTTCCCGTGACGCGACCCGGAAAGGACCATCAGCGTTCGGGTGGTGAAAGGTCTTCGGGTAGCAGCCCGCGACAGCAAGCGACCGGGGCGGACCAGAACCGCCATCGGGCTTCGGTCGGCCGTTCCACGCTGTGGACGGAGGCCAGTGATACGCGTCAGCCTGATCCGCGCGCGCCCAGGGCGAGCGGGGATCCGATCAACCGGACGCCGCGCGCGGCCGGTCAGCGTCCGGCCCGTCCGCGCCCGGTCCAGCGGCGACGACGCGCCGCGGGCTGGTTCTTCCATCGATTCGGCTGGCGGGCGTTGGCCATTCCCGTGCTCGTGGCGCTCACGGTTCTGGCCATCGTGGAGGTCCGCAAGCCGCCGGCCTCCAGTGCGCAGGCGTCGTCCGGAGTGTCGCCGGCGATCAGCGCCACAGTCAGTACGACGGTCAGCGCCGCGACCATGACTCCGACTGTGACCGCATCGCCCGCCGTGACAGTACCGGCGCCAGTAGTCGCTCCGGTTGCACCTGACTCTGCCGGCACGCCGACCTCGCACCGCGCCTCGGTCCGCCCGGTGCCGACAGGTACGCACAGTGGCCTCGCCTCAGCGGCGCTGCCACCGGGTGCGAACTTCGTCGCGAAGGGTAAGGGCAGCTGGCATGTGGTGCCCGGCAGATCGGCTCCGATGGGATCCGGTTCGACCAGGTACACCTTCACCATCGAGGTCGAGGACGGCATCGAGAATGCGCAGGCCGACCGTGACTTCGCCAGTCTGGTCGACAGCACCCTCGCAGACCCGAGGTCATGGATCGGGTCGGGCACATTCACCCTGCAGCGGATCGACTCCGGCACGCCATCGTTCCGGATCTCGTTGACCAGCCAGCTGACTGCGCGCGGAAATGACCTGTGCGGCTGGCAGATCCATTACGAGGCTTCGTGTTACGCCAGAAACGTGCAGCGGGTGGCCATCAACGACGCACGCTGGGCGCGCGGCGCCGTCTCCTTCGACGGTGATCGCGCGTCGTACCGGGCGTACGCCATCAACCACGAGGTCGGTCACGCCCTGGGCTACATGCATCAGCCCTGTGCGACCAACGGTGGTCTGGCCCCGGTCATGATGCAGCAGTCGTGGTCGACGTCCAACAACGATCTCGCCACGTTGAACCCACAGCTGATTCCCAAGGACGGGAAGGTCTGCAAGTTCAACCCCTATCCGTACCCCCTGCGGCCGGCCGACCCGGCGTGCGGCGATCACCACAGCTGTCACCAAAGTCGGCGGCTGAATTCCTGGTCCGCACGGCCCGTGGTGGAGCCGCGGCAGCCCACTCATGGCCGCGGGAAGGATTCCGTGGCCGTGACCGTTGTCATCAGCGATGTGCCGCCGCACATTGCGGGCGACGCGAGGCGTGTGTGCGGCGGGATGGTTACCTGCATGCTGGTCGTGCCATGTCGGCAGTGTGGTTTGCGAAGACACTCGAGGAGAGAATTGTGACGTCCCTACCCCCCTTGGTCGAGCCGGCGGAGTCGCTGAGCAAGGCCGAGGTCGAGCGGTATTCCAGGCATCTGATCATCCCTGATGTCGGGATGACCGGGCAGAAGCGGCTCAAGAACGCCAAGGTGCTGGTCGTCGGCGCCGGTGGTCTCGGATCGCCTGCGCTCCTCTACCTGGCCGCAGCCGGGGTCGGCACGCTGGGCATCCTCGATTTCGACATCGTCGACGAGTCGAATCTGCAGCGGCAGGTGATCCACGGCCAGTCCGACGTCGGCAAGTCGAAAGCGGTATCGGCGGCCGAATCGGTCGCGGAGATCAACCCGTTCGTGAAGGTCATCCTGCACACGGATCGACTCGATTCGGACAATGCGCTGCAGATCTTCGCCGACTACGACCTCATCCTGGACGGCACCGACAACTTCGCCACCCGCTACCTGGTCAACGATGCCTGCGTGTTGCTCAACAAGCCGTACGTCTGGGGCTCGATCTTCCGATTCGAGGGCCAGGTGAGCTTGTTCTGGGCCGAGTACGGCCCGCAGTACCGGGATCTGTATCCCGAGCCGCCACCGCCGGGAATGGTTCCCTCGTGCGCCGAGGGCGGTGTGCTGGGCGTCCTGTGTGCGTCGATCGGCTCGATCATGGTGACCGAGGCGATCAAGCTGATCACGGGTATCGGCGAGACGCTGCTCGGTCGGTTGATGGTGTACGACGCGCTCGAGATGACCTACCGAACCGTGAAGATTCGCCGCGACCCGGCCGGCGAGCCGATCACCGGCCTGATCGACTACGACGTGTTCTGTGGCTCGGTCTCTGACGAGGCGGCAGAGGCGGCCGCATCGCACACCATCTCGGCGACCGAGCTCAAGCGCAGGATCGATGCCGGCGACGAGTTCGCCCTCATCGACGTGCGCGAGCAGAACGAGTACGAGATCGTCTCGATCCCCGGCTCCGTACTGATTCCCAAGGGCGACATCCTCTCCGGCGAGGCGCTCTCGCTCATTCCGCAGGACCGGCCGGTCGTCCTGCACTGCAAGTCTGGGGCGCGTTCCGCAGAGGCGCTGGCGGTTCTGCACAAAGCCGGCTTCGCCGACGCGGTGCATGTCGGCGGTGGGGTGCTGGCCTGGATCAAGCAGGTCGACCCGAGCTTGCCGAGCTACTGACTCCGGCGGGAAATCGACGGTGGTCGAGGTGACGGGCAGGCCCGGACGGCCTGTACCGTCACTGCTCGTGCCCACGCCGCCGCCGACCCATGTCCTCGCGGCGTTCGGAGCGGGCTCGGCGACGCCCGAGCATCTGCCCGGGCGGTCGCGGCCTGGCCTTCCGATGCGCTGACATCGTCTTCAAGCCTGTGGACAACACCGCGGAGTCATCGTGGCTGGCGGCGACCTTCGAGCAGTTGCGCGTCTCAGGAATCCGAGTGGCGCGACCGGTGCAGGTCGTCCGACGGGCGCTGGGTGGTCGGCGGCTGGTCCGCCCAACGGTTCGTCTCGGGGCGGGTCGAACCCAGGTACGACGAGGTCATCGAGACGTCCCTGCTGCTCCACGAGGCGTTGGCCGATGTCCCTAACCCCCGATATCTGCGGGACCGCGACGACCTGTACACCTGGGCCGACCGGTTGGCCTGGGGTGAAGAGGTGGACGCGCGTTGGGATCTGGGCGGGGGGCACGGTGCGCGACTCGTCGACGAACTGGCCGTCGGCCGCAAGCCGGTGGATCTACCGCCACAGGTCGTACACGGTGACATGTTCGGCAATGTGCTGTTCGCCGGCACCGCTCCACCGGCCGTCATCGACATCACCCCGTACTGGCATCCCGCCTCCTGGTCGGCGGCCGTCATCGCGGTGGACGCCCTCAGCTGGGGCGGTGCCCAGACCGAGTTGCTCCAGCGGTGGGCCCATCTGCCCGAGTGGCCGCAGATGCTGTTGCGTGCTCTGATATTCAGGTTGGCAGTCAGCCTGGCGCATCCCCGCAGCACGCCCTCGTCCCTTGTCGAGATGCTGTCGGCCGCGGAGGTCATCCGTCCGTTCCTGGATTGAGCGAGCTCGAGGCGGCCAGTCGCGTCAGGTCGCCCGGTGGCAAGCCGGCCGCCATGACACCCAGCATGAGATGGGCCAACCGATGGTCCGGCTCAGCGGTCAGGCACCGGTCGACGGCGACCTGGGCCAGCGCACCGTCGCCGCGTCGGTATGCGGCCACCGCCAGTACCGAACACACCTCCGCTGCATCTTCGTCGGGAATGGCCCGCGCGACGGCGATCAGCATCGGAATCCACGCCGCTGCCATCTCCTGGACCGAGCGGGCGATCATCTCGTCGCGGACGTGGACGTCGACCAGCAGCAGCGCGATGAGGGCGCAGGTGGCCGGGTCGATGCCACTGCTTCGCGTCACTTGGTCGAGAGCGCGCTCGATGGCTACCGTCGCCATCCCGCGCAGCCTGTCGTGATCGATCGGACCGCTTGTGCCCACCGCGTTGAACAGGCCGCTTGCCGCGGCGTGCAGCGCGGCCGACGCCTGCCGCCCGGCGTGCCCGCTGGGGCCGGAGATCGATTCCTCCAGCGCCAGCCGGCTGGGAAGGATGCTTCGCCCGTGCAATGCCGATGCGGCCGCCATCGCCTGTGCCTGCGGATCGTCAGGCGCCGGGTACTTCGGTGTCGATCTCCCCGCCACCTACCCATGCGGACCGCCCACTGCCGAGGTCCGCCGGAATTGCCCGGCCCAGCCGAACCGTCACGGCGTCCAGGATGTTGACTCCAGCGGTCTGCAGACCCTTCAATACCCCCTCGAACGTCGCCGATCGTCCGGCACGGTCGGTGTAGCAGATCAGCGCCACCTCATCCGAATAGCGCCGGGCATGCGCCCGGAACTGACTGACCGGACTGTCGGCGCCTGACGATCCCGCACCGGCGGGATCGTCCAGATCGACCCGGATGACAGGGCCGACCCGGCGGCGTGGGCCGGAGAGGCAGATCATCACCAGGCTCTCCTGCGGGTGGAATCCGAGCATGGCGGGGACAGCCGCCAGAAGGCCGCGGCGTCCGCTCAGCCGGACCGTGGTGGTGTCATCGGTGGTTGTCATGCGTCAACCATGGATGCCTCCGAACCGGCCGGCAGCACGCGCCCGAAAATGTGTACGCGCAGCTGCCAGGTGGATAACTTCGGCGTCTGTCTTTCAGGTCGCCCCAGGTCGACGACGCCGAGTGGCGGAGCGGGCGCGGCTGTTCGGCGGCGAGTTCAGTTCATCGGCATGTTGTCCACATTCGACGTGTGGACCCGGCCCGCCGGAGGGCGCCATCTGTACCTGCGGAGGTCGATCCGGCCACCGACGACCTCGACGCCCTCATCGGAGAGCAGGCGGGACTGTTCGGCGCGTAGCTGCGGCGCCGGCGTGCCATCTGCGCGCACGATGCGGTGCCATGGCGTGGTCTCGTCCGACAGCTCGGCCAGGACGCGGCCGGCCAACCTGGGGGAGCGGGAGCCGGATCGAGCCGCGATGTCCCCATAGGTGGCGACAAATCCCGGCGGTACCGAGGCCACTTGATCAAGGATGCGGCCCGCCAGTTCCATGTCCATCTCCTGATCCTGGCAAAGTGGTGCGACCTCGAGGCACGCAGTGGCAACGGACGCCGTTCTCCAGGTCCGCCGAAGGGGGCTGAGCGTGTGCTGACCGCGACTGTCGGTACGTCGTGATGAGATCGGTGCATGTCCTCCTCGACGACCGTGAGCTACCGGCTGCGCCCGGTCTCGCCTGCCTCAGCGGCCGTCCGACTCACCGGTGAACAGCGTGAGGTGACCACCAATACCGCCCGCCGGTTGCGGGTCCTGGCCGGTCCAGGAACCGGCAAGACAGCGACGCTGGTCGAAGCAGTCGCGGAGCGGGTCGAGGAAAGGGCCGTGCCGCCGGAGGAGATTCTGGTCCTCACCTTCTCCCGTCGGGCGGCGGGCGAGCTGTCGGGGCGGATCGCCCGGCGTCTCGGCCTCACCACCAGGCAATCCATGGTCAGGACCCTGCACTCCTACGCCTATTCGATCGTGCGGAGCCAGGCGGCGCGCTCGGCCGAGCCGCCGCCTCGGCTGCTGGCTGCCGGTGAGGCCGATCAAATGGTCCGAGATCTACTGGCCGGCCACATCGCCGACGGTGGTCAGCTGTGGCCCCCTTTCCTGGATGGAGCGCTGGCGTCCCCGTCGTTCGCAGCCGAGTTGCGCGAGATCCTGCTGCGGGCCGCGGGTCTGGGCATCAGCGGGCAACGCATGATCGAGCTGGGTCGGCGACACAAGCGTCCCGAATGGATTGCCGTCGGGCGGTTCGCCCGGGAATACCAACAGGTCAGCGATCTACGACAGGGGATAAGCGGCTTCGGTGTCGCCCTCGATCAGGCCGAACTCACCTCCGCAGCGTTGGCGGCACTGAGGAAGGACGATGTACTGGCTGCCGAACAACGGCGGGTGCGGCGCATCTTCGTCGACGAATACCAGGACGTGGACGCCGCGCAGGCGAAGTTGCTGTCCGTACTGACCGACGGTGCCGACGAGCTGATCGTCTTCGGCGATCCCGACCAGTCGATATACGCGTTCCGCGGGGCCGAATCAACTGCTCTGCGCGACCTCGCCGCGGACCGCACCGTTTCGCTGACGGTCTCGCGTCGCCTTCCCCCCGCTGTCATCGCGGCTACCCGCCGGTTGGCCGTTCGGCTGCCGGGCACCGCGGACCATCGGACCCTTCGGCCGGGGGTCACGACGCCGGCAGTAGAAGTCCCGGTCACCGGCGAGGTGGACGTCAAAGTGTTTCCGTCGGCCGCCCGCGAGGCGTCGTACGTGGCGGACATGCTCCGTCGGGCGCACCTGAGGCACGGCGTGCCGTGGCGATCCATGGCCATTCTGGTGCGTTCGCCTGCGGGCGGACTTACTGCTCTCACCCGCGCCTGCGCGGTGGCCGGTGTGCCGATCAATGTCGGCGGAGGCGGCGATTCACTGTCCGCAGAGCCGCTGGTGGCCGCGCTGCTGACCATCCTGGAATGCGGTGTCGAGCCGGGCCTGCTCAACGGCGATCGGGCTGTCGAGCTGCTCACGTCCCCGCTGGCCGAGGTGGACGCCCTTGGTATGCGGAGGATTCGGCGCTCGCTGCTGGCGGCCCATCCTGGCGAGGGAGCAAGTGCCGACCTGCTCGCAGCAGTGCTCGCCGGAGCCGGCTTGCCTGCGACCATCTCGACCGATCTTCGAATGACCTTGGGCCGCATCCAGCAGCTGCTGGCCATCGCGCGGGCTGGTGCCACCCACCCGACTGCCGAGCAGGTGTTGTGGGACTTGTGGCGCGCATCAGGGCTGGAGGAGTCGCTGGTGGCGGCGGTCGAGCGCGGAGGATCCGTTGGCCAGCGCGCGGACCGCGCTCTGGACGCCATCGTCGGACTGTTCGAGATGGCGGCCGACCTGGCGCAAAGGGTGCCGTTGGCCGGAGTGACTGCGTTCGTCGCCTCTGTCCGCGGCCGCCAGTTGCCTCCGGACCAGCGCGCGGCCGGCCCGGGCGAGGGGGTGGCCATCATGTCCGCCCATGCCGCGAAGGGCCTCGAATGGGACGTCGTCGCCGTGGCCGGCGCGCAGGAGGGGACGTGGCCGGACCTGCGAACGCGGGGAAGTCTGCTGACCGGACAGCAGTTGGTTGACCTCGCTACCGGCGACCCGATGGGCTCTGCGGGCGCCGGCCGGCTGGCGGAGGAGCGGCGACTGTTCTACGTAGCCACCACCAGGGCGCGGCACACGCTGATCGCGACCGGCGTGATGAACCAGGATGTCGCCCCGTCGCGCTTCCTGTCGGAGCTGGCGGGAGTCGACGGGGATCTTCCCGTCGAGCACGACACGTTCTCCTCGTCGGGGCGTCTGGTGGATCGCCGCGGACTGCATCTCACGGACCTGCTGGCCGACCTGCGGCGGGCGGTGACCGATCCCGACACCAGTCCTGACGACGCCGTCGCTGCGGCAGGACACCTCGCCGACCTGGCCGCGGCAGGCGTGCCGGGCGCCCACCCGCACGACTGGTACGGGCTCGGCCTGCGGTCCACCGATTCCGCAGCCATTCCGATCGGATCGGAGATACGGGTCTCGCCGTCGCTGATCGAGTCGTTGAACACGTGCGCTCTGCGAGCGGTGCTGGAGCGCCGGGGAGGAGCCACCGTGCCTGGACAGGCGCAGATCGAGGGCATCGTGGTGCACGCGATGGCCCACGGGCTGGCGTCGGGGATTGCCGAGAGCGAGCTCCGCGCGGAGATCGAGACATATCTCGACGCGGACGACCGGCTCCCGCCCTGGCAGCTGGATCGCACAAGACGCGGTCTGCTCTCGATGCTCGACGCGGCCCACGCCTGGGTTCGCGATCATCATCCACCTCGCACGCTCATCGGATCCGAGTTGGCCGTTGATCTGCCGATTCCACCGGCTGAAAGCCACGACTCGCAGGCCAATCCGGTCCGGCTCGTCGGCCGGGTGGACTGGCTTTCGGCGAAGCCCGACGGGAGCATCGTCGTCACCGACTTCAAGACCGGCGCCACCGTCCCGACCAAAGCCGAAGCGCAGGCCAACGCCCAGCTCGGCGCCTACCAGGCTGCGGTCGCCCTCGGTGCTTTCGACGAGCCGGCCCGCACGGAGCGGGAGGCTGAGCCGATGCGGCCCGGTGGGGCAGAACTGGTCTACCTCAGGTCCGGCCGACCCAAAGTATTGGAGCAGACCCCACCGACCCCGGCCTCGACGACGCAATGGCTGGGATCCATCCGGGACGCCGCGGTTCACCTTGCTTCGGCCGGCGCCGCCGCTACGGAGAATGTGCGGTGCGAGCGCTGTCCGGTGCGGACCAGCTGTCCGTTGCAGAACGAAGGACGACAGGTGACCAGATGATCACCGCGGCGGACCTGTCCAGAATTCTGGACCTACCGGCGCCGACCGACGAACAGGTGGCGGTGATCGAGGCGCCGTTGGAGCCGATGTTGGTCGTCGCCGGAGCCGGATCGGGCAAGACCGAAACCATGGCGGCCAGGGTTCTTTTCCTGGTCGCGAACGGCCTGGTGGGACCGGAGGAGGTGCTCGGCCTCACCTTTACCCGCAAGGCTGCCTCAGGTCTGGCCGCTCGGATCAGACGCCGGCTCCGCACCTTGTCGGCCTCCGGGTTGGTGTCAGGTGCAGGCGAGCTCGGGGACCGAGGTGCAGGACGTGCGCTTGGTGGCGGTGAGCCGGAGGTATCGACCTACCATTCCTTCGGCGGTCGGCTGATCACCGAATTCGGGCCACTCGCGGGCGTCGAACCAGCCTCGAAGGTGTTGAGCACTACCGGATCGTGGCAGCTGGCACGGCGCGTGGTCGGACGCTGGGATGGCGACCTGGCGACCGACCTCGGTCCCGATCAGGTCACCGAACGACTGTTGGCCATGGCCGGTGGCCTGGCCGACCATCTCACCGATCCGCAGGCGCTGGCCGACGAGATCTCGTCGGTGTTGGCCCGGCTGCGGAGCGCTCCGCCGTCGTCGGCCCAGCGAGGCGCGGTGCACAGCGGCCTGGTCGGCTACCTCAAGCGGCTCCAGGACCGCGCCTGGATCCTGCCGCTCGTCGACGCTTTCACCGAGGCCAAGCGCAGCGCCGGGGTCGTCGACTTCGCCGATCAGATGCAGGTGGCGGCAGCGCTCGTCACCGAGCATCCGCGCATCGGTCTGGCACTGCGAGAGCGCCACAAGGTGGTGATGCTCGACGAGTACCAGGACACGGGTCACGCCCAACGGGTCATCCTGCGGGCAGTGTTCTCCGAGACGGGCCGGGACGGCCGGGCGTCGGGGCATCCGGTGACCGCTGTCGGCGATCCGGTCCAGTCGATCTACTCGTGGCGGGGCGCTTCCGCGTCGAATCTGCCGCGTTTCGCGAGCGATTTTCCGGCTGGCAGCGGCCGGCCGGCGTCGTGCCTGGCCCTGTCGACCAGCTTCCGGAATCCCCGCGCGGTACTCACCGTGGCCAACGAGATCTCGGCAGTCGTTCGGCAGGGACCGGTGAACGTTCGCGAGCTTCGGCCACGGATCGGCGCCGGCGACGGCGATCTGCAATACGGGCTGTTCGCGACCGTTGCCGACGAAGAGAAGTGGGTCGCACAGGAGATAGCAGCGCGTTGGCGACGGGCCGGGTGGGGTAGGGCAGACGACGTCGTACCTGGGGCCGGTCAGACGACGCCGGCGACCGACGGGCAGCACGATCTTCCGCCCACGACGGCCGTGCTGATGCGGCGGCGCCGCGACATGGAGCCGATGGCGATGGCGTTGCGTGCGGCCGGGCTGCCGGTCGAAGTGGTCGGCCTGGGTGGCCTGCTCGGTGAGCCGGAGGTCGCCGACCTGTTGGCGCTCCTGCAGGTGCTGGTCGATCCGGCCGCCGGGCCGGCCGCCCTTCGTCTGCTGGCCGGAGCACGCTGGCAACTCGGGATGGCAGATCTGGCTGCGCTGTCCCAGCGAGCCGCCGCGCTGACGCCGCGGCGAAACCGCGACGCTGAGACCGCGGCGGCCGACCCGGGCGACGGCCGCGCCGCGATCCGTGCGGCGCTGGCCGAGGCCAGGCCCGGAGAAGAGATCGACTCTGCCTCACTGGTCGACGCAATCGCCGATCCGGGCCCGCCAGAGGCTTACTCAGCCCAGGGTTTTCGTCGGCTGCGCGCGTTTGCAACCGAGTTGTCCCGACTGCGAAGTCGGCTGGCGCTGCCCCTGCCCGACCTGGTCGCGGAGCTCGAGCGGACCACCGGACTGGACGTGGAGGTTCGGATCTCGTCGCCGGCAGGGCGCGCGCACCTTGACGCTTTCGCTGATGTGGTTGCGGAGTTTGCCGCCAGCGGCGGCGGGCCGGTGGAGCTTGTCGAGTATCTGCTGACAGCCGCCGAACGCGAGGATGGTCTGACCCCTGGCGAGGTGACGTCCGCCCCGGGCCGCGTACAGATCCTCACGGTGCACGCGGCCAAGGGCTTGGAGTGGGAGATCGTCGCCGTGCCGCAGCTGTCGGACACCGTATTTCCCGGCTTGCGCGCAAGCACGTGGTTGGGCGACGCCGCCCAGCTTCCGCCGGCGCTGCGCGGGGACCGGGCGGACCTACCCCAGCTGTCGCTTCCGGCGGACGGGGATCAAAAGGACATGGTCGCCGCGCTCGCTGCGCACACCGCCGAACTCAAGGCGGCCCAGGCCATCGAGGAGCGGCGCTTGTTGTACGTGGCGATCACCAGGGCAGAGAGTGCGTTGCTGGTGTCGGGCCACCATTGGGGGCGAACCGGCGGCAAGCCGCACGGTCCCAGTGAGTTCCTGGTCGAGATCGGCCAGGCCGCAGCGCATCTGGGGCCGCCAGTGCACTGGGCTTCGCCGCCGGCCGAAGACGAGACGAATCCGCTGACGTCCGAACCGAGGACCGCGTCCTGGCCGCAGGACCCGCTCGGAGTACGGCGGCCCTCGGTCGAGCGCGGCGCCGAGCTGGTGTACCAGGCCATCGCCGACCGAGCCGCTTCAGCCGTGACGTCCAGGCACATCGAAAGCGATCCCCATATCGCCAGTGCCACCCACACCGACGACCGACACCGACACCGACACCGGCACCGACCCGAAGGACCCGTACGGATGGGGTCGGGACGTTGCGGCTCTGCTGTCCGAGCGTCGCTCCCTCCGCGCCCGTTCCATCGAGGTCTCCCTGCCGCCGACGATCTCGGCCACCGCACTGGTCGAACTGGCTGCCGATCCCGATTCGCTGGCGCGGCGGATCCGACGGCCGCTCCCGCATGCGCCGACGCCGGAGTCCAGGAGAGGTACCGCCTTCCACAGTTGGCTGGAACGGTTCTTCACCGGCGCTGCCCTGCTGGAGATTTCCGATCTACCGGGCGCCGGACACGGAGAAGCGGAGCCGGACGCCGATGTCGAGCGACTCAAAACCACGTTTCAGGCCTCGGCCTGGGCGCGCCGGGTGCCGTTCGAGGTGGAGTTGCCCTTCTCGATGACCATCGCCGGGCAGCCGGTGAGGGGCAGGGTCGACGCCGTCTTCCGTGACGACGACGGCGGCTGTACGGTCGTCGATTGGAAGACCGGCCACCCGCCGGCGACATCCCGGCGGTCTGCGGTCACCGTGCAGCTTGCGGTCTACCGGCTGGCCGTTGCGGAGATCCTGGGCATTCCGCTGCACATGGTGCGCGCTGCCTTTGTCTACATCACCGCCGGTGTGACCTTCGCGCCCGCGGATCTGCTGGATGCTGCCGGGCTGGCAGACCTGATCCTGCAGGCGACATCGGGTCAGCCGGGCCGCTTGGACGACGCAGACGACCTGGACGACGCACATGAGCGGGCAGCAGCAGGGAGTGATCCGGCCGTGGCCTGACCATTGGTGCTTTTCAGTACGAAGACAAGCGGTCGCGGGGCGCGACCGTAGGGTGAACCGGTGGATGCAGTGGTGTTCAGGGGACGGGCGCTTCGCACCGATCGGGCGGCGGTGATGGCGATCGTGAACCGGACACCCGATTCCTTTTTCGATGGCGGGGCGACGTTCGACGACGGCGCCGCGCTGGCAGCGGTCGATCGCGCCATTGCCGACGGTGCGGACCTGGTGGACATCGGCGGCGTGAAGGCCGGCGTAGGTCTGCCGGTGGACGTGGAGGAGGAGATACGGCGTGTCGTTCCCTTCGTGGCCACGGTGCGGGCCAACTACCCCGACGTCATCATCAGCGTGGACACCTGGCGGAGCGAAGTAGCGGCAGCTGCGTGCGAAGAAGGCGCAGACCTGATCAACGACACCTGGGCCGGGGTTGACCATCGGCTGGCGGAGGTGGCCGCGAAGTTCGGCGCCGGCATGGTGTGCTCGCACACCGGCGGGGCGGCGCCACGGACCGATCCGTTTCGCGTCGCCTACCGCGACGTGGTTGCCTCAGTGATCGATGAGACCACCGCGGCCGCCACCGCGATGGTGGCCGCGGGCGTTCCCCGGTGCGGCATCCTGATCGATCCGACACATGATTTCGGCAAGAACACCTGGCACGGCCTCGAACTGCTGAACCGGTCGGCAGAGCTCGTGGCGACGGGTTGGCCGGTCCTGATGGCGCTGTCCAACAAGGATTTCGTCGGCGAGACGCTCGGTGTCTCGTTGCACGAGCGCCTGGAGGGAACGCTGGCGGCCACCGCGGTTGCCGCGATGGCCGGAGCCGCGGTCTTCCGTGCGCACCAGGTGCAGCCGACCAGACGCGTCCTGGAGATGGTCGCGTCCATCAGGGGTACCCGCCCGCCCGCGGCCCCCCGACGTGGAATGGTCTGATCCGCCGGCCCTTCTCGCAGCTCGACGCACGGTGTCGGTGGTCCATGGCACCATCGTTGCTGTGACCACAGTCCTGTTCTATCTCGTCGTCGCCGGCCTCATCGGCCTCGTCGTCTTCTTTCTTGCCGTGTTCGTGTTCGGGCGAGGTGAGCAGATGGCGGCTCTGGACCCGCGTACTTCGCCGGCCGAGTTGCCCGAGGAGGACATCACGGCAGAGGACGTTCGGAGGATTCGCTTCGCGCTGGCGCTCCGCGGCTACCGGATGAGCGACGTCGACTGGACCCTGGAACGGCTCGGCGAACAGCTGGACCAGTTGAGGCGCGAGAACGCGATCCTGCGGGGCGACGGGCCGGGCGACGAGACCTCACATGTCATTGCGCCCACCGATGATGAACCGAGCTATTCCTCCGATGAGGACTTCTCGGAAAAGGAACCCGTCTCGGTCGGAGCCCCGGCCATCGCGGATCCCAGGAACGCTTTGATGTCGGGGGAGCATCGAACCGGGCCGTTCAGCCGGACCACTGGTCAGCGGGACGGGCCGCAGCCGTTGCCCGATGCCGCGGTGTCAGGTGCCGAACGGGATGACGAGAAATGAGCGCCAGGGTCACGGCAAGCTTCGACGTCTCCGCACCGGTCGAGAAGGTGTTCGCGGCGATGGTCGATCTCCGGTCGCAGGACAGATGGATGCTCGCGACCACGCTGTTCGCCCTTGACGGCGATGTCGAAGTGCCGTTCGTCGGTTCGAAGATCGCCGCCCTTACCGGGCTGGCGGGTGTCGGCGTCCTGGACACCATGACGGTCACGGTCTACGAGCCGCCGAACAGGTGGATCACCGAGCACACCGGAAACGCGTTCAAAGGCACGGGAATCTTCGAGGTCGAGTCGGCGCCGGGAGGCGCGCGCGTGACCTGGGCAGAGGAGATCGATCTGCCGCTGGGGATCCTCGGCCGACTGGGTTGGAAGGTGGCCGAGCCGCTGGTGAGGTGGGGCCTGACGGTTTCACTCAAGCGGTTGGCCAAGGGCGTCATGAATGGCAGTCTCCCGGTGACCGGGTCAGGTCAGAAGCCTCGGCTCAGCCGATGACCGGCGCTGTTGATGCCGTCGACACCGAACGCTCGGTCGGGCCGGACAACCGGGTCCGGTGCTCCTGGGCGACGTCGACTCCTGATTACGTCTGGTACCACGACGATGAATGGGGCTACCCGCTGCACGGCGACGATGCGCTCTTCGAGCGCATGTGCCTGGAGGCGTTCCAGTCCGGCTTGAGTTGGCTCACCATCCTGCGCAAGCGTCCGGCCTTCCGCGCCGCCTTCGCAGGATTCAAGATCCCCCAGGTCGCGGATTTCAACGACGACGACGCTCTCCGTCTGATGTCGGATGTCGGCATCGTGCGCAACCGTCTGAAGATCGAGGCGGCCATCTCGAATGCGCGCACGGCTATGGAGCTGGACGGCGGACTTGATCGGTTGCTCTGGTCGTTCGCTCCTGCGACGCACCGTCGACCCGCGAACTTGTCCGAGGTTCCGGCAGTGACACCGGAATCGACCGCGATGGCGAAGGATCTGAAAAGGCGCGGGTTCCGATTCGTCGGCCCGACGACTGCCTATGCCCTGATGCAGGCCACCGGCATGGTCGACGACCACACCGCCGGATGCTGGCGAGCCGCAGGCTGAAAGAGTCCCCGTTCCCAAGCTGCCAGCCAGCGGGTCCTCCGGTCTCAGCGGGCGGCCCGGGACGCCTTCGACGAGGGAACCGGTGCACGGACAGGCTTGTCGGTGCCGTCGCCGGCATCCGTGTTCTTCGTCCGGCTGGCGCCGGAAGTACTGGTCGAGCGCGCAGCGCCGCGACCGGCGCGGGGCGGCACCGAAGGGGCTCCGCGTGAGGCGGAGGCCGTCTTCGGCGCGGAACGGGCCGACTCGGTCGGCGGAACACCGGTCGTCGGCTCGGCTGCCTGCCGGTCGGGTGCGGCAGCATCCTGCTTCGAGTCGCCGGCGGACTTCGTGGGAATGTTGATCACCGCGACACCCGAGGCCAGATCGATCCTCAGATCGCCGTCCCTGGCGTTGCCTTCTTCTTCGCGTCGGTTGGCCTTGGACTCGCGCTCTTCGATCTCATGGCGCATGCCAGGGTTGAAAAGCGCACCGAGTTCTCCCATAGGTCCCACCACACAAGACTACGTGGGTCGACCGTTCGACGGGTAGATCCACCTGAGGGCGAACAGCGCACCGGTGAATCAGCCTTCTCCCTTCACCGACCTTGGAATCGGGGGGACCGCTTCTCGACGAAGGCGTTGATCGCCTCTTGGTGATCCGCGCCGGCAAACAGCTCGGCCTGGGCCTGATCCTCGAACTCGAGAGCGGTCCGGAGATCGGATGTGGCCGCCGCGTGCATGGAGGCCTTGATCCAGGCATATGCCCTGGTGGGGCCATGGGCGAGGATTCCGGCCAGCTCCGCGACCCTGGACATCAACGCGGAATCAGGAACGACCTCGTCGACGAGTCCGATCCGGAGCGCCTCAGCCGCGTCGACCTTTTCGCCCAGCAGCATCATCCGGGAAGCCCGCCCGGCGCCGATCAGCCGGGGCAATGTGAAGCTTGCGCCGGAGTCGGCCGAGAGCGCGACACCGGCGAACGCCATCGAGAAGGACGCCGAAGCACCCGCTACCCGGAGGTCGCAGGCGTACGCGAAGGCGGCGCCCGCGCCGGCTGCAGGCCCCGTTCACGGCGGCGACGACCGGCTTGGGCATCCCGACGATCGCGGAGATCGCCACGTTGTAGAAGTCTCGAACGGTCGTGGCCAATCGCGGGTCCTTGGCTCGAACCAGCTCGAGATGCTGTTTGAGGTCCTGCCCGGCCGAGAAGGCCCGGCCGGCTCCGGTGATCACCACGGCCCGCACGGATTCATCGGCGCCGGCATCGGTCAGCGCGGCCAGCGTCGCCTCCTTGAGCGCCATGTCGAAGGAATTGAAAGCGGCGGGGCGGTTGAACGTCAGGGTGCGCACACCACTCTGGTCGCTGACGAGCAACGGTTCCGTCGCGGCCGCTTGGCCGTCCGGACGGGCACTGAGTGTCATCATCGACTCCTTCGGGTGCGGCTTTCACCGCCTTGGTCACTATTGGTGCCGGGCATCCGTGCACCTGCGGTCGGCGTCGCCCCCGACATGGGGGAGAATAGGACAACCACTGATGTGGGTCGATCGCCGGACGGGCACCACCGTCCGGTACGGATGAATTGCACACGGGTTGCGAGCAGCGCCCAGTCGGACCGGCACGGCCCGATGTGCAGAGTGTGGAGGGAGTACGTACATGGCGGCCATGAAGCCCCGTACCGGGGATGGTCCCCTCGAGGTAACAAAGGAGGGGCGCGGGATCGTGATGCGCGTACCCCTGGAGGGCGGCGGTCGTCTCGTGGTGGAAATCTCGGCCGATGAGGCGTCGGCCCTCGGAGACGCACTCAAGGCTGTCGTCAGCTGATATCGCCCGCCCGGTCCGTCTGGCATTCGACCAGCGGGCCGGGCGCTTTGCTGTGCCAGGGCAGGACATCCGGGCCGTGCCGGAACCGAGCACACGGCTTGCCGGCGACCGCCGGCTACAGCAATGAGCGGTACAGGTCGACCGTCTGCTCGGCGACAGCTGTCCAGGAGAACTGCGTGTCGGCGCGCACCCGGCCTGCCTCACCCTGAGCGGTCGCTGCCTTCCGGTCCGCCACGGTGGCGTTGACCGCGGCGGCGAATGCGGCCTCGAACCCGGCGGTGTCGTCCGCGCTGTAGTGCACCAGCGTGCCCGTCACGCCGTCATCCACCACTTCCGGAATTCCACCGACGTCGCTGGCGACTACCGGCGCCCCACAGGCCATGGCCTCGAGATTCACGATGCCGAGCGGCTCGTACACCGACGGGCAGCAGAACACGGTCGAAGCGGTCAACACCTGCTTGACCTCGTCGAGGGTCAGCATCCCGTCGAACCAGAAAACGCCGGGGCGGGCAGCCTGTAGCTCGCGGATGGCTTCGGCGGTCTCGGCGGCGATCTCCGGCGTGTCGGGAGCTCCGGCGCAGAGCACCAGCTGGATCTCCGGATCGAACCGGTGCGCTGCCGCGATCAGATGTCCTACGCCCTTCTGCCGGGTGATGCGACCGACGAACGATGCGATCGGTGCGTCCAGATCGACCCCCTTCGCGGTCAGCACAGATCGGTCGTCGGTGGCCAGGTAGATCGAAGTGTCGATCCCGTTGCGGATGACGTGGACCCGTGCGGGGTCGAGATCCGGGTAGCAGTCGAGGATGTCGGCTCGCATGCCGTCCGAGACGGCAATCACGGCGTCGGCCGCCTCGTACGCGGTCTTCTCCGCCCAACTGGAGAGCCGATAGCCGCCGCCAAGCTGCTCGGCCTTCCACGGCCGGCGTGGCTCGAGTGAGTGGGCGGTGACCACGTGCGGCACGCCGTAGAGCAACTTCGACACGTGGCCCGCCATGTTCGCGTACCACGTGTGCGAGTGCACGAACGTCGACCGTCCCGCAGGCCGCAGCCATCGACAGATCGACCGACAGCGTCGCCAGTGCCGGATTTGCGCCTGCCACATCGGGAGCGGGCTGATGACCGAAAGCGCCGGGGCGGTCGACTCCGAAGGCGTGGACGTCGACCTCGATCAGCTTGCGCAGTTCACGCACCAGATAGTCGACATGCACGCCGGCGCCGCCGTAGATGTCAGGCGGGTACTCCCGCGTCAGGATGGCCGCACGAACAGCGTCCGGTGCGACAGTGCTGCTGCTCGACGGAACCGCTTCGTTGCTGAACGTATCGACCATCGGGTCAATCTAACGGTCGCCACCGGCATCCCGCTGAGCGAGGGGCGCCTACGCCCGATAGGGTTTCGCTCATGGTCGTCAAACCCAGAGTCCTCGGCATCGTTCTGGCTGGTGGTGAGGGAAAGCGGCTCTGGCCGTTGACCGCTGACCGCGCCAAGCCGGCAGTCCCGTTCGGCGGCAACTTCAGGCTCATCGACTTCGTACTGTCGAATCTGGTCAACGCGGGATACCTGCGCATCTGCGTACTGACCCAGTACAAGTCGCACTCGCTGGATCGCCACATCACCACCACTTGGCGGATGAGTCAGATGCTGGGCAATTACGTCACGCCCGTCCCGGCACAGCAACGGCTGGGGCCTCGCTGGTACACCGGCAGTGCCGACGCGATCCTGCAGTCGTTGAACCTCGTGTACGACGACGATCCGGAGTACCTCGTGGTCTTCGGCGCCGACCACGTGTATCGGATGGACCCCTCACAGATGGTCGCCGACCACATCGATTCAGGTGCAGAGGCGACGGTGGCGGCGATCAGGGTGCCCCGTCACGAGGCGACCGCCTTCGGCGTCATCGACACCGACGATGCCGGTCACAAGATCACGAGATTTCTGGAGAAGCCGGCGGACCCGCCCTCGGTCCAGGACGACCCGAACGTTGCCTATGCATCGATGGGCAACTACGTCTTCAGCACCAAGGCGCTGATCGAGGCCCTCAAGGCCGATGCCACGGACGAGAACTCGATGCACGACATGGGCGCCAACATCATCCCGTACTTCGTCGACCGGGGTAAAGCGAACGTCTACGACTTCGATCGCAACGACGTCCCAGGGTCCGAGGATCGCGACCGTGGCTACTGGCGCGACGTCGGAACCCTTGACGCCTACCACGATGCCCACATGGATCTCGTCTCGGTGCATCCGATCTTCAATCTGTACAACCAGAAATGGCCGATCCTTTCGGTGCCACCTACCCTTCCGCCGGCGAAATTCGTTGAGAACGGGATGGCTCTCGATTCGATGGTCGGCCCTGGCACGATCATTTCCGGTGCGACCGTCCGGCGCTCGGTGCTCTCCGAGAACGTCCGGGTCGAGCTGGGTGCCAGTGTCGAGGGTTCGGTCATCATGCCCGGGGTGCGCATCGGCCGGAATGCCGTTGTGCGCAATGCGATCCTCGACAAGAACGTCGTCGTTCCCGACGGCGCGACGGTCGGGGTGAACATCGAGGCGGACCGGGCCGCCTACACCACGACGGCCTCCGGGATCACCGTCATCGGCAAGGGCATCACCGTCGCGCGATAGACGTTGCTAGGCCTAAGGTTTCGGTTGCCGGGCCGGGCAGCCGGAACTGGCGTAAACGGTCGAGTACTCGAAGTGCCAGGCCTCGTTGTCGTAGATGCGGCACCAACCGAGCTTTCCCTTGGTGGCCTGCAACCAGCGGTAGGCCGATGCCGGCTGCACGTCGACCGCATAGCCCTTGACGTGCGCCGATTTGGCCGGCGAAAGCACGTAGTCGCGCGCCGCCGCAGCGCCGTACTGCTTGACGTAGAGCTTGAACAAGGCGATCTGCTGTGCCGCGCTCCGCTTGCCGTCATTGAGACACAGCGTCACACCGAGAGCCGCCGCCCGCTTCTTGGTGGCGAGCCAGGCGGCCTTCACATCTGAACGGAGGCCGGTCGGGGCTTCGTCCGAGTACCCCTTGGCCCCCGGGCACGGGGGCCCGTCGTCCGGCCCCGCCACAGTCACATCAGCGCTGGCCTGGGTCGGGCCGGTGGTGACGACCGGCGGCACGGTCTTGCTCGCCGGCTCCGCCGTCGTCTCGCCCGAGCTGCTCCCTCGAGAAGACGTCCGGCTCGGGGAGGGTGCCGTAGAGGGCGTTCCGGGGACGGCAGGCAGCGGCGTCGAGGTGCCGGTGGAGTTCATCACGGCCACCGATTGCCTTGTCACCGTCAGCGATTGAGCGGTCAACGTTCCGCCCGGCGCTCGTCACCACCGCCGGCGTGCCGCTGGTACCGGAACAGCCCGTCAGCAGGAGCAGAAGCAGCAGCAGCGTCCCGGGCCCCATCACCCCGAACGGTCGAGAACCTGCTCTGCGGTGTTGCGCCGAGCCAGCGATCAACGCTTGACCGCCGCGAGCAGACCATCACCGAGCGACGTCATCATGGGCACCAGGGACTCGTCGTCGCGCACCAGTCGGCCGGCTTCACGAACGGCGACAGTCTCGGCATCCCGCTGGGTCGGGTCGGCGACCTTGTCCCCGTGCAGGGCTCCGGCCAGGACAAGAACGCCTCCGGAACGCAGCAGCCGGACGGCCTGTTCGACGTACTGGGGATACGCGGTGCGGTCGGCGTCGATGAGCACCATGTCGTACGCGCCGTCGGTGAGCCGGGGCATCACCTCCAGGCCGCGACCGTTGATCAGGCGCGCGCGGCCCGGGGTGGCACCCCACGCGGCGAAGACCTCCTTGGCCGCACGTTGGTGTTCCGCTTCGATGTCGATCGAGGTCAGAACCCCGCTCGGCGCCATCCCGGCCAGCAGGTGCAATCCGCTGACGCCGGTGCCGGTGCCGATCTCGACGACCGCCCGGGCCGCGAGGACGGCGGCGAGGAAGGTCAATGCGGTTCCCGCGCCTGATCCGATCGGTTCGCAGCCCAGGTCAGCAGCCCGCCCTCTGGCATTGAGTACGAGCTCGTGTTCCGGGATGAAGAACTCCGCGAAGGACCTGCTGCTGGTCACGCATACCTCCGGTGCTGACGACAAAATTCACTTCCGGAGCAGAACCTACCGGCACCGGGGACCATCGGTGACAGGCGCACCGGCGGCCGCAGCCGGAAGCGGCGCTGACCGAGCCCCCCAGCCCGTTCACATGAGGCTCACACCCAGCAGCGGAACAATGCTCATCAGGCGTCCGTTAGTCCGTCACAGCAGTGCTTGATCAGTCACACTGGGTTCGACGATTTCTTCTCCAAGAGGTGAGTCCCCTGTCCATTTTGCCCCTCCCTGACAGTCGCTCCGCTCATAGCGGCGCGTCGGATTCAGTGCCATGGACGCCGCCTGCCTGGGAGGACATCGTCAAGGATCACGGCGATCGCGTCTACCGGCTCGCCTACCGCCTTTCGGGCAACTCACACGACGCGGAGGACATCACCCAGGAGACGTTCATCCGCGTCTTCCGATCGCTGGACGGTTTCCGTCCCGGGTCCTTCGAGGGTTGGCTGCACCGGATCACGACCAACGTCTTCCTCGACATGGTCCGACGCCGTCAGCGCATCCGGATGGAGGCGCTGCCGGAGGAGACCGACCGGATAGCCGGGCGGGAGCCGTCGCCGGAGCAGGCGTTCGCCGATGCGAATCTGGACCCTGATCTGCAGGCTGCCCTCGACGAGCTGCTGCCGGAATTCCGTGCCGCCGTCGTGCTCTGTGACGTCGAGGGCCTTTCCTATGAGGAGATCGGGGCCACGCTCGGCGTCAAGCTGGGAACCGTCCGGTCCCGGATCCACCGCGGGCGGCAGGCGTTGCGTGCCTCCATCGAGCGACGGCGCGAGGCAAGAGCAGAAGGTGGGTCCTTCCGGAACGTTCGCAGCGCTCTGCTGCCGAAAGTTGTGATGCCATGAGTGGCATTTTCGACGATCACCTGTCGCTCGACGTCGTGGTCGCCTACGCCGACGGCGAGATGAGTCTGACCGCGTATCAGCGTGCAGCCGCACATCTGGTGAAGTGCGCGGCGTGCGCGGCCGATGTGGCCGAACAGACCGCTGCCTCCCAGTATCTCCGTCAGGCCCGCATGCCGACCATGCCCGGTAGCCTGTTCGACGCCCTGAAGTCCATTCCCGTCGCCGTGCCCAGAGCCGCCCCCGTACCCGGGGTGATGGTGGATTCGGCGTCCGGTCGGACGGTCCGGACCCCCGACAACCAGACACACGGCAGGGGTCGCCGGTTCCGGTTGGGCGCGGGCGCGCTGGTCGCCGGGCTCGCGGTCGGCGCGGTCGTCGTCGTCAGCGCGGGTGAGCACCCGGTGGAACCAGCTCCCCGGCCGTCGTACCCCGACGCCACCGCCTCCCGGCAGACGCCGCCACCAGCGCCGGCATTCAACGTGCTCGCCCGCAGCACGAGGTGACCCGGACGATCAGTGTCGTAGCCTGCTGGTGATGACTCGACCACCTGCCGACCCGGCCACCGACCGGCCTCGGCTGGCGCCCCGCCCGCTCTGGCGACCACCGATAGATCCGGCCCAGAGTGCTGCATTCGGCAGGCCGCCAGGAGTCCGGTCGTCCTTCGTCGGAAACGCACCTGCAGCACCTCACCGACCGGCCTTGCCGACAGGTGAGGTGGTACCGGAGATGCTCGCGGACGCCTTCGGCCGACCGCCGGGTGACGGCGCCAGCCTGGGCCGACCGCCGATGGAAGATTCGACCCCGCCGGTGGGCGAGCCCGAGAATCCTTGGCGTGCAACCCGATGCCGAGGTGCGACTGGGGGCGCCCGCGCTCGCCGAGCCGGTCGCCGAAGTGAAACCGGCGGTACCAGCCGAGCGCTTCACCCTCCGCCAGGCCCTGTTCGAACGCCGGATCCGGCCGACGGCGCTGGTCATCCTGGCCGTGCTGGCGCTGCTGATCGGCGGTGCCGGCGCATTGATCGGCGTCTGGGCCGGCGGTCGACTACCCGCGGTGGCCACCGACCCGGACTTCGTCGTGGCCGGAGTCTCGCCGGCCGTCGAACGTCCGCCCGGCTCCGTGGCCGCCATCGCCGCACGGGTGACCCCGTCGGTGGTGTCCGTGGAGGTGCGGACGGGTGATACCGGAGACACCGGCTCCGGCGTCGTGATCGACGGCAGGGGATACGTCCTGACCAACAATCACGTCGTCTCGCTGGCCGCGACCGATTCCACCGCTGCGCTGACGCTTGTTTTCTCGAGCGGTAAGCGGGTGCCGGGAACCGTCGTCGGCCGCGATCCGGAATCGGACCTCGCGGTGATCAAGGCCAACGTCAGCGGGGCGACCGTTGCGCAGCTGGGCGATTCCTCGAAGGTGTTGGTGGGGGATTCGGTCGTCGCGATCGGCTCGCCGCTGGGCCTGGCCGGCACCGTCACTACCGGGATCGTCTCAGCCAAGGATCGGCCGGTCCGGTTGACCGGTGGGGAATCCGATACCAACGCGGTCATCGACGCGCTCCAGACCGACGCGGCGATCAATCCTGGCAATTCCGGCGGCCCACTGGTGAACGCCGCCGGAGCTGTCATCGGTATCAACTCTGCCATCCGAACTCTCGGCGGTGACAGCAGCGGCTCGATCGGGCTGGGTTTCGCCATTCCGATCAACTTCGCCAAGTCCGTAGCGCAGGAGCTCATCCGCACCGGAAAGGTGGTCCACACCACGATCGGGGTCAATGCCAAGTCCGCGACCGACGGCACCACCGACGGGGCTGAGGTGCAGAACGTGGTGTCCGGCGGTCCGGCTGCCAAGGCCGGCATCCAGGAGGGCGACGTGATCACGAAGGTCGGCGACCGTGACGTGGGCAATGCCGACGAGCTGGTGGTGGCGGTGCAGTCCCATCCGGTAGGAGCGAGGGTGCCGGTGACCGTCACCAGGTCGGGAAAGACGTTCCAGACGCAGGTGGTTCTGGCGGCTGAGTGACCAGTCGGCGCAGGCGTCGACTTCGAACCACCGATGCTGTTCGCCCGGCGTCGAGGCTGCCACGGGCGGATCTGCCGCCGGTAACATCGTCCGGACAGCACAATTCATCAGACAGCACAGTTTCGCACCAGACAGCAGAGGACGGAGGCCGGTCACGTGTTCGGCATGTCCTGGGCAGAGATCATCATCATCGTGACCGTCGGCATGTTCGTCCTCGGCCCGGAGCGGATCCCCGTTGCGGTGAAGTGGTTCGGTTCGACGCTCAAAACCGTCCGGACCATGGCCGCAGGCGCTCAGGAACAGTTGCAGGGCGAGTTCGGGCCCGAGCTGGAAGAACTGAAGCGCCAGATCGCAGACCTCCAGTCGCTCAAGGAGATCCAGGAACTGCGCTCCCTGCGCGACCTCAATCCCCGGGCCCTGATCACCAAGAACATCCTGGGCGACGAATTCTCCGGCGGCTTCTCGGGTTTCCTGGGACTGAATCAGGGCGCAGGCACCGCGGCGGCAACGGGCTCCGGCGTGGCGCCGGAGATTGCAGAGCCGGATGTGGTTCTCCCGGAAACGGCCTCCGCCGAGACGACCGTGCCGGCGGTGACGGTCAACGATCCGATCAATCTGACGAAGCCTGTTGAGGTCGTGAACACCAACAACGGCGCGGACATCAACAACGGCGCGGACGTCAACAACGGCGCCGAGATCGACAGCGGCGCCGAAATCAATAATGGCGTCGAGATCAACATGGTCAAGCCGACCGCCGCGCCCCGTCACCTGGCGAGTGCCTCGTTCGACAGCGACGCGACCTGAGCCGTCCGGATACCACCCGGAGAGGGCGTCAGCGCCGGGACGGGGCGATACCGAGGGAGACGCCGACCAGTGGCCGGGTACGGGCGGCCAGATCGTCGGCCACGGCACGCATTGCGACGGCGGCCGGCGAATCCGGATCCGAGATGATCAGCGGCACTCCGGCATCGCCGGCGGCCCGCAGTGATACCTGAAGTGGAATCTGACCCATCAGTGGGACGGACGTTCCAGTCGCCCGGCTGAGCGACTCCGCGACGACGGCGCCGCCGCCAGACCCGAAGAGGTCGAGCACCGTGCCGTCCGGCAACGTCATCGCCGACATGTTCTCCACCACCCCCGCGATCTTCTGCCGGGTCTGCAGCGCGATGCTTCCGGCCCGTTCGGCCACCTCGGCGGCGGCCACCTGCGGCGTGGTCACCACCAGGATCTCGGTCGTCGGGATCAGCTGCGCCGTCGAGATCGCGATGTCCCCGGTGCCTGGCGGCAGGTCGAGCAGCAGAACGTCGAGGTCGCCCCAGAAAACGTCGGCCAGGAACTGCTGCAACGCCCGGTGCAGCATCGGCCCGCGCCAGACCACCGGGACGTTGCCGTCCACGAACATGCCGACACTGATCACCTTCACCCCGTGCGCCTCCGGCGGCAGGATCATCTCGCCGATCCGGGTGGGCCTGCCGGTCACACCGAGCATGCGGGGAATGGAGAAACCGTAGATGTCGGCGTCCAGCACTCCGACTGCCAGGCCCTTCGCGGCCAGCGCCGCGGCCAGGTTGACCGTGACCGTCGACTTGCCGACGCCGCCCTTGCCGGAGGCCACGGCATACACCCTGGTCCGCGACTCCGCCCTCGCGAACGGGATGTCTTTCGTGGCCCCGCCTTTGAGATTGTCGCGCAGGGTGCCGCGCTGCTCGTCCGTCATCACTCCGAGAGTCAGTCGGACTTCGGTGACGCCCGGCACCGCGCGTACCGCTGTGGTGACGTCCTCGGTGAGCTTGTCCCGTAGCGGGCAGGCCGCAATGGTCAGCAGCACGGTCAGCTCGACGATGCCGTTGTCGCTGACGTCGATCGAATCGACCATGCCGAGATCGGTGATGGGGCGGCGTATCTCGGGGTCCTTGACCCCGTCGAGTGCGATGCGGACGGCACTGGTGAGTTGCTCAGCTGTCACTGCCAGAGTTTCCTTGCGTCATCGTGCGGCTGCGGGCACGGAAGTCCCCGCTGGTGCCAGGCTACGGGTCCGGTCGAGCCCGCAGGCAATCGGCGATCCGGGTCGCACATCCGATGCACACCTACCTGTGCCAGCATGGAGCGCAGTCAGATGCGGGCGCACCGCCGACACCGACAGCCCGTCGGATACTGGGTCGCGCCGGAATGAAACTCGACACACAGGAAGGTCTCCGTCGTGACATCGCCAACGGGAAGTCCGCAGATGCGTTTCCGTGGCGGCGCAGGTGGGCCGGCGTTACCGACACCGCCGACCGGCTTCGCAGTCGCCGCGTATCCCACCTATGCCCAGGCCCAGGCCGCCATCGAGCACCTGGCGAGAAGCGATTTCGCGATCGAGGATGTCACCATCGTCGGCACCGACCTGCAGATGGTCGAGCGGGTCACCGGGCGGTTGACGGCCGGCAAACTCGCCGGCGCGGGCGCCGCCTCCGGCGCCTGGTTCGGCCTGTTCGTCGGCCTGCTGATGAGCTTCTACGGCGGCTCCAAGGCCGGATTCGCGCTCATCCTGGTGGCCATCGCCATCGGCGCGCTCTTCGGCGCCGTCATGGGCTACCTGGGCTACTCGGTGGCCAAGGGCAAGCGAGACTTCACGTCGTCGTCGCAGGTGGTGGCCAGACGCTACGACGTGCTGTGCCAGCCGAGGACGGCAGAACAGGCCCGCAATCTGCTGGCCCGGATGGAATTGGGCAGGCAGGGCTGAACCGTCCCTGACCGGCTTCGCTACAGCCAGCGCTTTCGGCGCAGTGCCCAGTACAGGACGCTGCACACCGCGATGATGAGGAGAATCGCCATCGGGTAGCCGTACTGCCATGACAGTTCGGGCATGTGGTGGAAGTTCATCCCATAGATCCCGGCGATCGCCGTGGGCACCAGGGCGATCGCCGCCCAGGCGGAGATCTTGCGCATGTCCTGGTTCTGCCGGTTGGCTACCTCGGCCAGGGCAGCCGAGACCAGGGTGGTCAACATCTCGTCGAAGGTGCTGATCCGTTCCGCGACGTGCGAGACGTGGTCCTCGACGTCCTGGAAGTATTCGCGTATCTCGTCGGGGATCAGGGTGTTCGGCACCGACGAGAGCGACCGAAGCGGGCCGATGAGCGGAGCGACCGCACGGCGCAACCGCAGGATCTCGCGCTTCAGTCGGTAGATCTGCTCGGTGTCGACGTACTCGTCTGGATCGAAGACCGCGGTCTCCATCTCGTCGATGTCCTCCTCGATCTCTTCCACCACCGCGACGTATTCGTCGACGATCCGGTCGGCGATGGCGTGCAGGACGACGGCGGGTCCGAGAGCCAGGCGGTCCGGATCGGCTTCCAGGGCCGTCCGGAGTCCGGCCAATTCGGAGTGCTCTCCGTGGCGGACGGTGATGATGAAGTCGCGGCCGAGGAACACCATGATTTCGCCGCTGGCCACCACCACGCCGGCCTGACTGCCTGACGTCGCGTGCTCCTCGAACTTGACGGTCTTGAGCACGAAGAACAGGTATTTGCCGTAACGATCCATCTTCGGTCGCTGGTAGGCATGCACGGCGTCTTCGACGGCCAGCTCGTGCAGCCCGAACGTCTCGGTCACGGCGGCCATCTCCTGGTAGGTGGGCTCGTGGAAGCCCACCCAGACGAAACCTGATCGCTGCGATCGGATCCGGTTCAGCGCACTGACCGGATCGGGGCAGGCGGGGGCGCGCCTTCCGTCCACGTAAGCACCGCAGTCGACCAGTGCCTTGTGCAGAGGTTTCAAGATCATCGGGTGCGGCTTGCGGCCGATGGTCTTGAACCCGGGAAGTGGGGGGAGAACGGGCATGATGCGAACCTCCTCGTCCTGCGCCACCACCCCTGCCGGGATGAGGACCAGCCGACCCTGCGAGCCCGCCACAGGGTACTCGCCGGAGGTGTCACAGTCGGTGTTCACGACACGACGCGAGTGCCGGTGCACCGGTGGGCCGTATCGAGCAGGCAGGATAGGTGTTGATGCTCATCGACCTGCACGCCCATTCCGACTCGTCCGACGGCACCGACTCGCCTGCTGAGCTGATCGGCAAGGCTGCAGCGGCCGGCCTTGACGTGGTGGCCATCACCGATCACGACACCACGGGCGGTTGGGCGGAAGCAGCGGCCGCCCGTCCGGGCGAGCTCGGATTGATCCGTGGTTCGGAGTTCTCGACCCAGGTGGCGGGTGATGGTTGGGCGTACAGCGTCCACCTGCTCGGCTACCTGTTCGATCCGGCGGACCCCGCCATCGTGGCCGAGCAGGCCCGGCTGAAGACGGAGCGCCGCCGCCGCGGCCTGCTCATCGTCGAGGCCCTGGTCGCCGACGGGGTGCCGATCTCCGCCGAGCAGGTGCTGGCGATCGCGGGCGATGCGCCGGTCGGCAGACCGCACATCGGCCGCGCCCTGGTGGCCGCGGGTGTGGTGTCGTCGGTCGACGAGGCTTTCGCCACCTACCTGGCCGGCCGGGCAAAGTATTACGTCCGCAAGGTCGACACGGACCTGCCGACCGCCGTCCGGATGGTCAGCGCGGCCGGCGGCGCGAGTGTGATCGCCCATCCCCGCGGACGCGGGGAGCGCCGGGTGCTGTCCAGTGAGCTGATCGGCGAACTCGCCGCCGCCGGGCTCACCGGTCTCGAGGTCGACCATCCGGATCATGATCCGGCGGACCGGGTGGAGCTGCGGAAGATCGCCGCCGAACACGACCTGTTGACCACGGGGTCCTCCGATTACCACGGACACAACAAGCAGCTGCGGCTCGGCCAGGAATCGACAGATCCGGACGTCCTGTCGGCGTTGATCGACCGGACCAGTGGGGTGACGCCGCCATTGGGTCGGGTGGGTTGACCGGTGGTCGTCACACCGGATCGCGGCGTGCGCATGACTCGAAGCCATCGCCGGGCTGCTTTCCGCCGGACTACTGGTGTTGGGTGTGGCGCTGGCCGTCCTGCGATTCGCCGCGCCGACTTTCGTCCATGACCCTGGGCTCGCCGCGGCCAACGGCCCGGAGACCGGCCGGATCCTCGTTCAGCTGATCGTCGGAGCGCTCGGCGAGCTGGTGCACGTGACGAGGGCGCGACTACCCGTGCGAGGCAGACTGCCTGCCGCGGCCATCGTCATCCTCGGCGTACTGGCCACGTTGTGGTGGAGCTGGTGGCGCTGACGGTCACGCGATGGCAGTCTCAAGAGCTGGGCAGCCAGGCCCGCAGTAGCGGCAGCACCACCTCGAGCAGGGCGTCGGGCGCCTCGACGGCGGGCGAGTGTGCCGCCCCCGGAACCAGGACCAGTTCGGTGCCCAGCGCGGCGGCCATCCGCCGCTGCGTCTCCAGTGGCCAGGCGTCGTCGGCCTCACCCGCGACCACCGCGACGGGGGTGGACGTCGCCCGCAGGGCGGCCGCCAGCTCGGGCGTGCGATCGGTCTCGGTCAGCAACGCGTTCGCCATACCGAGCAGGGCGATCGGACTGGACGCCAGGAATCGCTGCCTGAAGAACCGGGTCAGCGGATCACCGCCGACGGGATCCAGACCCGCGGCCAACTGCGCACCGTCGTACGTCGCCTGCGCTCCGATGGCACGGATCGCCGGCTCCATGGTGGTCAGCGCGTCGTACCGGTTGCCGCTGGTGAAAGCGGCCGGGCCGGAGCAGAGCAGGATCAATCCGCTGATCGGGGCACCGACCAGCACGGCTTCCCGGGACACCAACCCGCCGAACGAATGGCCGATCACGACCACCTCGCGACCCTGGGCGAGTTCGGTCACCACCGAGGCGATCACCGGACCGAGTGCGGCCGGCGTGTAGGCGGACTCCTGGTCGGGTCCGGCCGACTCGTTCTGTCCGGGCTGATCGATGGCCACCGCGACGTAGCCGGCGTCCTTCAACGGATCGAGAACGGGAGCGAAGTCCTCCTTGGACCCGGTGTAACCCGGCACCAGCAAAACGATCGGGGCATCTCGGACGTGCTCCGGTGAAGCCACGAGTGCGGCGAGCGGACCGACGGATGACGGGACGGTGGTGCGCAGAGCGGTATTCGGTGTCAGCTGGTCCGGCATGGGGACATCATGACGGTGCAATCCGTTGGTCAGTCAGCTCAGGGCCACGACGGTGGCGCCGCGGTCCTCGATGATCATCTTGCCGATGGCCGACACGTCGACCCGGCCGACATAGCCGCGGCGGTCGACCGGGGTCGACACGGCCCCGTCCGCGCTCAGATCCAGTGGCCCGGTGGCCGCGTTGAAACTGCTCAGTCCCGCCTTCGTCGGCATCAGCACGGTGGATCCGACGGTGGCCGGCAGGCCGATGGCCCCGGCCGCCACCCAGTTCAGCTGCAGGTTCACGATGTCCACCGTTCGGCGGAGTACCGAGTGCGTCCGGTGATGCTGCCACTGCTCGGACTGCCGCTGGTGGTGGTGGGCGTCGCGGTCTGGGGGAACGAGGTCGTCGGCGCCACCGCCTGGATCGTCGGGGTGGAGATCGACAGCAGGTGGCCACCGACGAAGGAGTAGCGGTAGTCGGCGGTTTGAACGGCCGGTGTGACAGTGGCAGGCCCGGCGACGTTGTCGGCTGCCACGATTGCCGCGGCCGGGATGTCCACCTCGGTCCGGGAGGTCTGCTTGCCCGTGGCGTCGTAGACGACGACCGCCGGTTTCGGCCCGGACACCAGGACGGCGACGCGGTCAGCCGTGACCCCGACGATTCGCGCCGCGGCCGCGTGCGTGTCGATGTCGACCCGGATGGAGTGCTGGAACGTGTCCCATCCCGTCGGGTGACCGGCCACTCCGCCCGGGTCGTCGAAGTTCAGCACCACGCGTGCGTTCTTGCCTTCGGCTGCACAGTGCTCGACGGTGGCGAACTGGTTGGCGGCCAACGCCAGGTCGGTGAAGATGCAGCCGAGCCGGGACTGCCCCGATTTGGGTGGGTTGATCTGCTCGCCGTATTGGATCGTTCTGAGCAGGTCGTACCGCCAGACCTCGACCCTGGTGGGACCGAGCCACCCGGCATAGGGGCCGCCGAAGGCGAGCGAGCCGTTGGGCTGATTCGGCGAGGTACGGACCCTGCCGCGTGCGCCGGTGACCGGGTCGAACGTCATCACCTGGGAGCAGAAGCCGTTCTCCTCGTACACCGTGGTGATGCCGGTGACCGACGAAGTCGACGCCATGTTGGGCGGACCCACGTCACCCGACCCGATGGTGCACAAGGTCCGATTCGACCGGGAGTAGGTCCAACGGACGGCTCCGGTGACGGCGTCGCGGCCAGTGACGGTGTGCTCATCACTGGTCACCACGACGCCGGCGGCCGACGCGACGGTGCCCACCTCCGGATTCGTCGGGGCGGTCCAGCGCTGGGTCAGCGTGGTCGGCAGCACCGACGGTGAGGCCGGCGCTGCGACCTGGCTGCCGGTGACGAGGTTGGCATTGCGGATATCGCTCGAGTGGTAGACCACGAACCCGACGACGACCACGATGACGGCAAGGCCTACCGCGAGCAGGCGGTCGCGCAGCCGTCGACGGCGGAACGGAGAAGTCACCGCGCGAGCCTACGCAATCGATCTGGGTGCGCCGGCCGATTGGAAAGCGTGGACGGCGGGGGTCACTCGGCCGTCGGCGTCGCAGTGGCGGTTCCGGTGCTGGTGCCGCCGCGGGTGCGGCGGCGCGACCGCTGGCGACGCGGTGCCGACGGTTCGCCCGCGGTGATCCGACGTTTCCGGCACGGCGCCGGCGGCATCGACGTCGGCCCGGCCAGTTGCGTCTGACGTGGCCTTCGCGCTGTGCGAACCGGAGTTCCGGCGCCCCTCGCTGGGGCGGCCGCCCCTGGCTCCGCCGTCCCTCGGGTTGCCCTGGCCGGTCGACCGCGTCGCGGCGGCCGCCTTGCGTCGCCGACCTCCGGTCTCGCCCAGATCCTCCACGGCTTCGGCGTCCAATCCTTCGCGGGTGCGCTGAGCCTTCGGCAGGCGTCCCGTCGTGCCCTCCGGGATATCCAGATCGGCGAAGAAGTGGGGCGAATTCGAGTAGGTCTCGGCCGGGTCGGCGAAGTCGAGGCCGAGTGAATCGTTGATCGCCTTCCATCGCGGGATGTCGTCCCAATCGACGAAAGTGACTGCGACGCCGGTCTTTCCGGCGCGTCCGGTGCGGCCGATGCGGTGCACGTAGGTCTTGTCCTCTTCCGGACACTGGTAGTTCACCACGTGCGTGACATCTTCGACGTCGATGCCGCGGGCGGCCACGTCGGTGGCGACCAGTACGTCGACCTTGCCGGCCCGGAACGCCCGCAGCGCCTGCTCGCGGGCGCCCTGTCCAAGGTCGCCGTGCACGGCGGCGGCGGCGAAACCACGCTCGACGAGCTCGTCGGAGACCTTCTGCGCGGTCCGCTTCGTCCGGGTGAACACCATGGTCAGCCCGCGCCCGCGGGCCTGGAGCAGTCGGGCCAGCATCTCGACCTTGTCCAGCGCATGGGCGCGGTAGACGAACTGGGTGGTGGTGCGGTGGGTCTGGCCCTCGCTCGCGACCTCGGCCCTGATGTGCGTCGGCTGGGACATGAAGCTGCGGGCCAGGGTCAGGATCGGGCCGGGCATGGTGGCCGAGAAGAGCATGGTCTGCTTGACGTCCGGCACCATCCCGAGCACCTTCTCGATGTCCGGCAGGAAGCCGAGGTCCAGCATCTCGTCGGCTTCGTCGAGGACGAGGACCTTGATGCCGCCCAGCTGGAGATGGCCGCCATTGGCCAGATCGAGCAGCCGGCCAGGGGTGCCGATGACGACGTCGGCGCCCGAGTGCAGGGCGGCGATCTGCGGTTCGTAGGCCCGTCCGCCGTAGACGGCGGTGACCGAAAGGCCGAGATACTTGGCCGCGCCCTGAAGGTCGCGGGTGACCTGGACGCAGAGTTCGCGGGTCGGAACCATCACCAGGGCCCTGGGGGCCCGGCCGGTGGCCAGTTTGCCGTTCTCGTCCTTCGCGCCGTCGTCCCAGGCGAGCCGCTGCAGCAGGGGCACGCCGAAGCCGAGGGTCTTGCCCATGCCGGTCCTGGCCTGGCCGATCAGGTCCGATCCCATCAGCGCGATCGGCAGGGTGAGTGACTGGATCGCGAAGGTCCGTTCGATGCCTGCTTCCATCAGCGACTGCACGATGCGCGGGTCGACCTGGAGTTCGGCGAAGGTCGGAGCCTCCGGAGCGACCGGCGCGTCACCGGTCAGCGGATGCGAAACCGCATCTTCGTCGAGTGGCACATTCGCCACGTGCTCGAGCGTCACCGCGTCCAACTGGGCGGTGTCGTCACCGGCCGGAGCGGTCATGGGCTGCGCAGTATTGTCCCTGCTGTCGTTCATGAGTGATAAAGCCTTTCGTGCGGTTCGCGCGCGTTGGCAGTGATCACATCCGCCGAAAGGCGGTCATGGGGGGCCGCGGTCATGGCCCGGGCGACGCGCGCACAATGCGGCAGCGCCATTCTGACGCCGCCTGTCCTGGTCATTCTACGTGGTCAGAGCCCCGACCCGGCTCTGCTGCGCGGCGGCGCGTCCCGCTGGGCGACCAGCAGGCGTTCCCGCACGATGCCGACGCGTTTAGGCTCGCACTGTGCAGACGAGGGAGGCCGGATGACAGACGCACGATCGGCGGAGCTCGACATGCCTGCTGCGCACCAGGGGGAGCAGGTGGCGCAGCCGCATCCGGGTCCGTCCGGCCGCGTTCCGCCGGGCACCGTTGAGCTCCTCGGGGTGCTGGCCTACGGCGAACTCTCCGCCTTCGATCGGATGGCAGCCGACGCCAGATACGCACCCACCTTGTCCGGACGCGTTGCGCTGTCGCAGATGTCGTCCGCCGAGATGGGTCACTTCCGGCGGCTGGCCGCCTATCTGAGCAGCCTCGGCGTTGTGGTCGAGGACGCGATGGTCCCGTTCATCGCCCCGCTGGAGGCCTTCCACGACTCGACGGCGCCGCATTCGTGGCTCGAGTCGCTGGTCAAGGCACACGTCGGCGACGGACTGGCCGCTGACTTCTATCGGGAGATCGCGGAGTGGCTCGATCCGGTGACCCGTGATCTCGTCTTCGAGGTGCTCAGTGACACGGGTCACTCGTCGTTCGCGGTCCGTGAGGTCCGCAAGGCCTGCCAGGCCGATCCCCGGCTGACCGGGGCGCTGGCGCTATGGGGCCGGCGACTGCTGGGCGAGGCCATCACGCAGGCCCAGTACGTCGTCGCCGACCACGATGACCTCGCCACGCTGATCGTCACCGGTTCCGGCGACCTGTCCGGCATCGCTGCGCTGTTCCGCCGGCTGCAGATGGGTCACACCGAACGGATGAAGTCATTGGGTCTGGCCTGAACGGCCGCCCTGGTCAGTCCAGTGCGATCGGGGGTACCCCGGGCGTGTCGAATCCGAGCACCTGGCCGTAGAAGGCGAGTTCGGATTCCAGCGCCGTCCTCCGGGCGGCGGCGGCCCGAAATCCGTGTCCTTCCTCTGGAAAGACGATCAATGCGTGCGGCACCCCGTTGGCGGCGCACGCTGCCGCGAACTCGGTCGCCTGATCGGGGGTGACGATCGGATCCTTGCCACCCTGCAACAACAACACCGGCGTCGTGAGGCGGTCGGCGTGGGTCAGGGGTGACCGTTGCGTGAGCACCGCCGGATCCTCACCCACCAGCCGGACGAGATATCTCGATTCGAAGTCGTGGGTGCTGGCGACCAGCGCCGTCAGGTCGCCGACGCCGTAGGAGGAGGTGCCGGCCGAGAACGGGTTGCCCGGCGTGGTCAGCGCCCCCAGCACGGTCAGGCCGCCGGCCGAACCGCCGCTGATCAGAGCGGCCCCGGCGGTGCCGTCCGCCAGCAGTCCGGCAGCGACGGTGATGGCATCGGAGACGTCCAACTCGGCCCAGTGGCCCTCCAACGCCTGACGGTATCGGCGTCCGTATCCGGTCGACCCGCGATAGTCGACGGCGGCGACGGCGAAGCCCCGACTGGTGAAGTAGGCGGTCGCGACCGAGAGGGTGCGGCTGTGTTGCGCCGTCGGCCCGCCGTGGACGGTGATGATGACCGGCGCCGCCCCTGGTGCTGCTTCGTGGTCGGGGTTGCTCGGCGGGTAGACCACGGCATGTACCCCATCGAACGTGCGACCGCCGGCGACCGGCGCGAATCCGGACGGCAGGTCGGAATCGGTGGCCGATCGGACGGTCGTCCGGTTGCCGTCCGGCTCGATGACGACGAGTTCGGTCGGGCGACTGTCCGACCCGACGATCAGTGCCATCCGCCCGGACCGGTCGGTGACCATGTCGCTCACGGCGGTCCAGGCGGGATCCAGCACCTCGACCTCCCCGGTGAAGGTGTCCAGCACGGCCGGCCTGGCATCTGGCCTGACCAGCAGTCGACCGCCCGGCACGGGCGCCCAGTCCCGTCGCCCCAGCACCCATAGTGGCGCGGCGAACTCTGCCCGCTGATCGGTCAGCACCCGTACCGAGCGGCTTCGCCGATCAATCAGAACTGGTTGCCACCAGTCACTCTCGTCGGTGATCAGCAGGATGCTCCCGTCCGGCAGGAATCCGGGCCCGACCACCGATATGCCAGGCCCGCCGGCGAGGTGCGCGGTATCCCCGAGCCGGCCCGACCGGTCCATCTCCGCCAGCTGCGCCGTCGTCGAGTCCCACGGCATGTCTGGGTGGTTCCAGCTGATCCAGACCAGGGCGTCCCCGCCGGGGGAGAGCCGGGGGCAGGCCAGGAAGTCGCTCGCCGGGCGGCCGGCGAGCAGATCGACGACCGCCGACGGGTTCTCCGCCGCGCTGCCGTCGAGAGGAACGGCCACGAGGGTGCGATCCACGGTGCCGAAGGTGCCGTCTCCGCGATGGGTCTCCCGGACGGCGATCAGCCGCGCCCGCCGTTCATCGAGTTGCAGATCGGCGTAGCGCAGACCCGCTGCGATGGCCGGCTCGGGCGTCAGCGGGCACCGGCGCGCCGCCGGGTTTCAGCCGGTAGAGCCGTTGGTCCGACATGTTCGCGAAGACCAGATCGAAGTCCGCACCGTCATCGGTCGGCACGGGAAGCCATGCGGTGCCGCCATACTCGTGTACGCGCGTCCTTGCGTTCCAGGGCGCGGGCAGCAGATCTTCGACCCGTCCGGAAGGATCGGTGGTGCAGACGCAGACGCGCCCGGCCTCGGCCGGCCGGCCCTCCGACCACCACACCTGCCGGCCCGCAAAGGCCACCGCCTCCAACGTGCGACCGGCGGTCACCGCCAGATCCGCGGAGATGGGCGACGGCCATGAGCCGGGGGGCACAGTGGAGTTCATCTGCGAGATTGTGCCCGGCGATTACCTCCCGAGCGACGGGGCGGACGACGCGGCCGGCGATGCGGCCGGTCCGCGACGGGCCACCGCGGCTTTGGCCTCGGCCGAAAGCGCTTCTACTACAACGAGTTCTGACAATAGATGGGCATCGGAGGTGAACGCCCGGAAGGCGGTGGCCACGGTCACCCCGTGATGCGGCCGCCGCACGATCCGGATCTCGTCACCGGCGGAGACGGGCCCGGGATCGAGCACCCGCAGGTAGGTTCCGGACCGAGCGCGCTCGGTGAATCGCTTGATCCAGCCTCGTTCGCCGAGAAACCCGGCGAATGTCCGGCAGGGAATCCGCGGGTCGCTCACTTCCAGCAGCAGGCTTTCGCCGATGGCCCATTGTTCGCCGACGACCGTGGCACCCAGGTCGATCCCGATGGTCGTGAGATTCTCGCCGAAACTTCCCGACGAAAGCGGGTGACCCAGTTCGGCGGCCCACTGGTCCAGGTCTTCCCGGGCGTACGCGTACACCGCCTGATCGTTGCCGCCGTGGTGTCGCAGGTTGCAGATGTCGTCACCGGCCAGCCCGCTGCCGCCGACATGTTTGAGGCCGGGAGCACTGACCTGTACCGGGTGATCGACTGGTCGCTTGTCGATCCCGGTGCGCCCGATGGAAGCGTGCTCGAATTCGATCGCCCGGCCCACATTCACCGACAGCACGGAGGCTCTGATCGTCATGTCTCGGCCACGCTAGTGCCAGGTCCGCCCCGTGGGACAATGAATTTCGTCATGACTAAATCTCTTCCGCTGATCTTCAACGCCCCGCGCCGGGGCAAGCCACCGGTCCACCTGGCCGACCTCGACGCCGACGCCCGGAGGAAGGCGGTAGCCGATGCCGGCCAACCGGCCTTCCGCGCCGACCAGCTGGCCCGTCACTATTTCGGCGGTTTCACTCGGGACGCCGCCGAGATGTCAGATCTGCCGGTCGCCGGCCGCCAGGAATTCGTCGATGCGCTGTTGCCCGAACTCCTCACCGAGGTGCGGTCCATCTCGTGCGATGAGGGTGACACCCGCAAGACGTTGTGGCGGGCGCACGACGGCACGCTGATCGAGTCGGTCCTCATGCGCTACCCCGATCGCATCACCCTCTGCGTGTCGTCGCAGGCCGGCTGCGGGATGGCCTGCCCCTTCTGCGCCACCGGTCAGGGCGGTTTGCAACGCAATCTCTCGACCGCCGAAATCGTGGAACAGGTCCGACTGGCGGCCAGATCGGCCCGGGACGGCGCGATGGGACAGCCAGGTCGATTGTCCAACGTCGTCTTCATGGGCATGGGTGAGCCGTTGGCCAACTACAACCGGGTGCTCGCTGCGGTCAAGATGATCACCGCGCCGGCGCCGCACGGGCTCGGCATCTCCGCCCGTTCCGTCACCGTCTCGACAGTCGGGCTGGTCCCCGCCATCGAGAAGCTGACCGCGGAGAAGATGCAGGTCCGGTTGGCCGTCTCGCTGCACACACCGGACGACGAACTGCGCGACACCCTGGTGCCGGTGAACGACCGCTGGAAGATCGACGAGGTGCTGCGGGCGGCGCGCGCCTACGCCGACACCACCGGTCGCCGCGTCTCGATCGAGTACGCGCTCATCAAGGAGGTCAACGATCAGCCCTGGCGCGCCGACATGCTCGGTGAGCTGCTGCGCAGCCACCTCGGTCAACTCGTGCACGTCAACCTGATCCCGCTCAACCCGACGCCTGGAAGCGAGTGGGACGCCTCACCCAAGTCGGTGCAGGACGAATTCGTGCGACGCGTCCGGGCCCAGGGCGTGGCCTGCACCGTCCGGGACACCCGCGGGCAGGAGATCGCCGCCGCGTGCGGCCAGCTGGCCGCCGACGAACTGGTCGGCTGAGCTCTCTGGCGTCGGGACCGGTGTCCAGTGCGACCAGTGTCCCGGCGCGATCAGGGTCGGATGCGGCGCTTCCGGCGCTCTGCGATGTTGCCCCTGACGATCCAGGCGGCCATGATGATCGCGATCACGATGAGCCAGTAGTTCTCCACGTTCGAGACCTGGTTGCCGAACAGGGCCAGACACACCAGGCCGAAGACCCCCAGCCACAACAGAATGGCTTTGCCACGCGGGGCGAACTCGCCCCAGTGACCGTGCCAACCCCACTCCTCGCTGGGCGCATCGGGGTTGTAGGACACGATCGCAGCGTGATGGGCGGGCTCGACCGCTCCGTGGTCAGCCGCACCATGGGGATCAGCACTGTGCGCTCCGCCGGACGGAAAACGCTCGATAGACGTGCCGGACATGGGACCTCCAACTGATGGCTGCTGCGACTACGTCTCCAGTTTGACACGCACGCGTCCGTGGTCGTGCGCCCGGGTTGGCGTGGCGTCGGTCGGTCAGGTGCGCCGGGGCGGCCGCCTGGTAGGCGGCGCGGTCGATGGGTCGTCGGGCCATGAATGGCGCGGATACCGGCCGCGCAACTCGGCACGTACCTGCGGGTAGCCCTGACGCCAGAACGAGGCCAGGTCGGAGGTGATCGCGGTCGGCCGACCTCCCGGTGACAGTAGATGCAGCACAACAGGAATACGACCGTCCGCGATGGATGGAGCGGCCAGCGCCCCGAACATCTCCTGGACCTTCACGGCGAGTGTCGGCCGCCCCTCCCCGGCAAAGTCGATGTCGGAGTAGTCGATCCGGACGATCGACCCGGACGGGACGGCCGTTCGCTCGGGTGCCAGCTGAGCGAACCGTCCGGCGGCCGGCCAAGGCAGCAATCGGCGCAATGCGGATCCGACGTCGACCCGGGCCAGATCCGCGGCGCTGCGGACCTTGTACAGGTCGGGCCCGAGCCAGCCGCCGATGTGGTCAAGCAGGGCGGCATCGGTCACTTCCGGCCACGGCGGCCCGAGCACCCGATGCAGCAGGGCCAGGCGGCGACGGAGTTGATCTGCACCGGCAGACCAATCGAGCAAGTGCAGGCCGCTCGACCGCAGACCGTCCCGAACCGCGGCCGCCACCGCTTCCGGATCGGGATCGATGATCGGGCGTTCGACGAGCACGATCGCGCCCAGGTACTCGCGCTGGCGCAACACGAGAGCGTTGTCGTGCCACTCGATTTCGTTTTCGGTGTGGCGCAGGCCGGCGCCGACGCGCAGAACGGTCACGGCGTCCAGCGGTGCGGCCAGTCGGATGCGGGCGTCTGCCCGCCCCAGCTGCCCGGTCGGCCACCGCAACGGCCAGCCAGTCCGATCCGCGCAGGCCGGTGTCGTCGGACAGTTGGGCGCCGGTGCCGGCGGCCAGCAGATATTTGCGACCGGCCGGATCGGCGCGATCGCGCCGCCGAGCCAGGCGCTCCGGGAAGGCGAGCCCGACCACGATGCCGGCGGCGAGATCGTCGCTCAAGCCGGGGTCGTCGCTCAAGCCGGGTCGTCGTTCGAGCGGGGCGACCCTACCGCGCCGGAGAGCCGCCTCGACTTCGTCGCGCCACGCCGCCGATGCTCCGGCCGCATGACCGCCTCGCAGCTCGCGCCATCGGCCAACCAGGTCGTCGCCCCGGCCGAGTCCGACATCGGCCGAGATCAACGCGACGATTTCCGCGGCGCGTCGGCCGCCGACCAGATCGGCGCCGTCGAGGAGGGCCCTGGTCAACCGGGGCGGCGCAGCGACCTGGGCGAACCGCCGCCCGCGCGGCGTGATTCCGCCGGAGTCGTCGAGGGCATCGAGCGCACGTAACGCGCTGACCGCGCTGTCCAAGGCGGCGGCCGGCGGTTCATCCATCAGGGCGAGACCGTCCCCGCTGGGGTGGCCCCAGTCCGCAACCGCCAGTGCGAAGCCGGTCAGGTCCGCGATCGCGATCTCCGGCGCCTGATGGGGGACGAGATGCATCTCGTCGGCTTCCGACCAGCACCGAAACGCCGTGCCCGGGCCCTCCCGCCCTGCCCGGCCGGCACGCTGGCGGGCAGAGGAGAGCGAAACCTTGGTGGTCGTCAGGGTTCCCAGACCTCGACTGTGATCGACTCTCGGCTCCCGGGAGAGCCCGGCGTCGACGACGATGCGCACCCCTGGAACGGTCAGCGAACTTTCCGCAACGGCGGTGGCCAAGACCACCCGGCGTCGGGTGCCGGGCTGCAGCACCAGATCCTGCTCCGCAGACGGCTGTCGGCCGAACAGCCGCACAACGAGGTCGAGATCTCCGAGACGTCTTGCCACTGCGTTGATCTCGGCCTCACCGGGAAGGAATACCAGGACGTCGCCCGGTCCATCCGTCAAGGCGCGGCGCACCACGCCCGCGACGTGCTCCAGCAATCGCGGGTCCACCCTGGCGTCGGGCAACAGCGGGATGGGCCGCGGCGGTGGGGCGAAGATCACCTCGACCGGGTGCACCGCGCCGCTGGCCGCCACGATCGGTGCTGGATGGTCCGCTGTGGTGAGAACCGTTGCGAGCCGGTCGGTGTCGGGGGTGGCCGAGGTGGCGACCAGCCACAGATCGGGCCGTAGGTTGGCCTGCACGTCGAGACAGAAGGCGAGCGCCAGGTCGGTGTCGAGCTGGCGCTCGTGGACCTCGTCGAGAACGACGGCATCGATCCCGGCGAGTTCGGGGTCCTGCTGCAGACGCCGGACCAGCAGTCCCGTGGTGACCACCTCGATGCGGGTCCGTACAGACATGAGCCGCTCCCCGCGCATCGCGAATCCAACGCGTTCACCAGGCTTTTCGCCGATCAGCTGCGCCATCCGGCGGGCCGCCGCCCTGGTGGCGATCCTCCGGGGCTCCGCAACGATCACCCGACCGCCCACAGCATCGGCCAGCGCAAGCGGAAGCAACGATGTCTTGCCGGAGCCAGGCGGCGAGACCAAGATCGCGGTGCCGGAGCGGTGCAGCGCCGCGATGACCGTCGGAAGGACGGCTCTGACCGGTAGATCGGCCCCTTCCGCACCGACGGCCGGCAGCAGTGCTCCGACACCCGGGGGCTGCTTCACGCTCCGGACCGTATCTCGCTTTGACTGGGCCGGCACGCTGCCGCCGACCGACACTTCGGGGAGAATGAGACCGGTGACCTCCGCTGCAGCAGCATCGCCTGTCGTGTCGCCGTCGACTGGCCGGCGGCGTGTGGTGATCCTCGGATCTACCGGCTCCATCGGCACCCAGGCGCTGGAGGTGATCGCGGCGCACCCGGACGAGTTCGAGGTGGTCGGCCTGGCGGCCGGTGGCGGTCATCCCGCGCTTCTCGCCGAGCAGGCCGCGGTGCACCCGGATGCCGTTGTGGCCGTCGCCGCTCCGTCCGGTGTTCAGCTGCCCGGCCGGAAGGTGCTCGCCGGCCCGGGGGCGGCAACGGAACTGGTCACTGCGGTGGATGCCGATGTGATCCTCAACGGCATCACCGGTTCGATCGGCCTTGGCCCCACGATGGCTGCCCTCGGTGCGGGCCTGACCCTCGCGCTCGCGAACAAGGAGTCGTTGATCGCCGGGGGGTCTCTGGTCACCCGCGCGGCGCGACCCGGCCAGATCGTTCCGGTGGACTCCGAGCACTCGGCCCTGGCCCAGTGTCTGCGCGGTGGAGCGCCCGAGGAGGTGGCGAAGTTGGTCCTGACCGCCTCCGGTGGGCCGTTCCGCGGGCGGTCGTCCGGCGAGTTGGAAGGGATCACGGTCGCGGACGCGCTGGCTCATCCGACCTGGTCCATGGGTCCGGTGGTGACGGTGAATTCCGCCACACTGGTGAACAAGGGGCTCGAGCTCATCGAGGCGCACCTGCTGTTCGACATTCCGTACGACCGGATCGAGGTGGTGGTGCACCCGCAGTCGGTCGTTCACTCCATGGTGACGTTCCGCGATGGCTCCACCATCGCGCAGGCCTCACCTCCCGACATGAGGCTGCCGATCGCACTGGGCCTGACCTGGCCGAACCGGCTGGCACACGTTGCTGCGGCCTGTGACTTCTCGCAGGGCGTCGGCCTGGACCTTCGAGCCGGTCGACGGGCTGGCGTTCCCCGCTCTCGATCTGGCTCGATCTGCCGGCGAGGTCGGTGGGCTGGTGCCGGCAGTGTTCAACGCAGCCAACGAGCAGGCCGTCGCGGCCTTTCTGGTGGGAAAACTATCGTTCACCGGCATTTCCCACATTTTGATGGGCATCCTTGATGAGTCCGACCACGTCAGGGCCGAACCGAACACCATCTCGGACGTCCTGGCCGCAGAGGATTGGGCCAGAGCGCGGGCCGAGGAGTTGATCGCGCAAGCCTGACGCACGCTTGACACCACGAAGGAGCAAAGGCACTTGTTGACCGCGATCGGCATCATCCTGTTCGCGTTGGGGCTGTTGTTCTCCATCGCGTGGCACGAGCTCGGTCATCTGACCTTCGCAAAGACCTACAACGTCCGCGTCAGCCAATACATGGTGGGGTTCGGCAAGACCGTTTTCTCCCGTCGTCGCGGCGAAACCGAGTACGGCCTGAAGGCCATTCCGCTCGGGCGGTTACATCCGGATGGTCGGCATGGTGCCGCCCGGATCGGACAAGATCGGCGGCAGGCTCAGAGGTCCTACCTCGACCGCCATGGGGCCGGTCGGAATGTTCCGCCAGCTCATCGAGGATTCCCGGAACGGCGACAGATCCCAGGTCCTGGAATCCGACGAGGGACGCCAGTTCTACCAGCTGCATCCGTTCAAGCGGATCGTGGTGATGTTCGCCGGCCCGTTCCAGAACCTGATCCTGGCCGTGGCGATCTTCATCGTCATCGTGGTCGGCCTCGGCGTGCCCACGATCGTCCCGACGGTGGGCACGGTCAGTGCATGCGTGAAACCGGCGCTAGCGCGGCCGCGACGGTGTGTGCGGCGTCCGACCCGGCCACGCCGGCCGCAAAGGTGGGCTTGGCGCCCGGTGACAAGATCGTCAGCTTCGCGGGTACGGAGATCACCAGCTGGGACCAGATGCGCGAACTGATCAGGTCATCGGCCGGCCAGACCGTGCCGCTCACCTACGACCGCGGCGGCGTGCAGACCACCGTCGACGTGCCCATCGTGGCCAATACCCTGGCGGTCTTCGACGATCAGGGCAATCGGACCGGAACGACCACCGGCGGATTTCTCGGCATCAGCGCCGGCACGGAATATCAGACCGGCTCCATTGGATCAGCATTGGCGCTCACCGGGGGATTCATCGGCAATGCCACCCACGCCGTCGTCACCATCCCGGCCCGGATCCCGGCCCTGTGGAATTCGGTATTCCACGGAGCGAAGCGACAGCTGAACTCGCCGGTCGGCATCGTCGGCGCCGGCGAGATCAGCGGTCAGATCCTCTCCTCGGACCGGGACAACAAGGCAAAGGTCGAGTTGTTCCTGCAGTTGCTGGCCGGATTCAACCTGAGCCTGTTCCTGCTCAACCTGCTGCCGCTGCTTCCGCTCGACGGTGGCCACATCCTCGGTGCGGCGATCGAATGGGTCCGCCGCGGCTGGTCGAAGGTGCGCCACAAGGCCGATCCGGGCCCGTTCGACGTGGCCAAGCTGATGCCGGTGGCCTATGTAGTGGCATTGTTGTTCATCGGGCTCTCTTTATTGACCTTCGCGGCCGATGTTTTGAACCCGGTTAATCCGTTCGGCTGACCTGGCCGGGGTCGGTGTTCAGCGGTTCGAAGGCACGATTGTCCAGCGGTTCTCGAATGGAAGAAGCAAGATGTCTCAGGCAACAGGCGGTTCGGTGGCCATTGGATTGGGCATGCCCTCGCTGCCCGTCGACCGGGTCGTACCGGTGCTGGCGCCACGACGGCCGACCAGGCAGATGAACGTGGGCGGCGTCTGGGTCGGCAGCGATCATCCGGTGTCGGTGCAGTCGATGTGCACCACCAAGACCGCCGATGTGAACGCGACCCTGCAGCAGATCGCCGAACTCACTGCATCGGGCTGCCAGATCGTCCGGGTGGCCGTGCCGGATACCGATGACGCCGAAGCGCTGGCACAGATCGCCAGGCACTCGCAGATCCCGGTGATCGCCGACATCCACTTCCAGCCCAAGTACGTCTTCGCCGCGATCGATGCCGGTTGCGCGGCCGTGCGGGTGAACCCTGGCAATATCCGTAAGTTCGACGATCAGGTCGGCGCGATCGCCCGCGCCGCCAAGGACGCCGGAATCGGCATCCGGATCGGGGTGAATGCCGGATCGCTGGACAAGCGTCTGCTGGAGAAGTACGGCAGGGCGACGCCCGAGGCGCTCGTCGAATCGGCCCTGTGGGAGTGCTCGCTGTTCGAAGAGCACGACTATCGCGACATCAAGATCTCGGTCAAGCACAACGATCCCGTCATCATGGTGCGCGCCTACGAGTTGCTCGCCGAGCAGTGTGACTATCCGCTGCACCTCGGGGTCACCGAGGCCGGGCCGGCGTTCCAGGGCACCATCAAGTCGGCGGTGGCCTTCGGAGCGCTGCTGTCCAAGGGGATCGGGGACACGATCCGCGTTTCCCTGTCCGCGCCGCCGGTCGAGGAGGTCAAGGTCGGTCTGCAGATCCTGGAGTCCCTGAACCTGCGTGAGCGGGGGCTCGAGATCGTTTCCTGTCCGTCCTGCGGCCGGGCGCAGGTGGATGTCTACCGGCTGGCCAACGAGGTGACAGCGGGCCTCGAGGGGATGGACGTTCCGCTCCGGGTGGCCGTGATGGGCTGCGTCGTCAACGGTCCGGGTGAGGCCCGCGAGGCAGATCTCGGCGTGGCGTCGGGTAACGGCAAGGGTCAGATCTTCGTCAAGGGCGAGGTGATCCGCACGGTTCCCGAGGCGGACATCGTCGAGACCCTGATCGAAGAGGCGATGAAGTTGGCCGACATCATGCGAGCGGCGGGCACCCCCAGCGGGGAGCCTTCGGTCAGCCTGGCCTGATTGTTGATGGACGTGTTCGGGTGCTAGACGTGGTCGGATGTTAACTGTCGGACTCGCACGGGTGCTCGGTCCCGGCAATGGAGACGAAGTCGCCAGGGTGCTGGCGGCAGACCCGGTGGCGGCCTGCCTGGTGGCTGCCCGTTTCGAGCAGGCCGGCATGGATCCGAGAGCGCTCGGTGGGCGGTTCTGGGGGGTGGGCGGTGGCCGGGACGGCGTCTGCTTCGACGGCCCCAACCTCGTGCCGCTGTCAGGCGACAAACACTCGGTCAAGGCGTTCGCCCAGGCCGCGTCCAAGAGTGGTCGGCGCTGTGCCTCGATCCTGGGGCCGGCCGAACTCGTGCTGCCGCTCTGGGACCGCTTGTCGGGACGGTGGGGACCGGCTCGCGAAGTCAGGGCCGACCAGCCGCTGCTGGCGTGCACCGAGCGAGTGCAGTGCACGTCCGACCCCATGATGCGGCCGGTGCTCCCGGAGCAGTTGGACACCTACTACCCGGCTGCTGTCGCCATGTTCACCGAAGAGGTAGGCGTTGATCCGCGTTGGCCGGACGGCGGGACCGGTTACCACACCCGGGTCGAGGAGCTGATCAAGGCGGGGCGCTCGTTCGCCCGCTTCGACGGGGACAGGGTGATCGTCAAGGCCGAGATCGGGGCGCTGTCGTCGCGCGCTGCGCTGATCCAGGGGGTATGGGTGGCCCCGGAATACCGCGGTCGAGGTCTGGCGGCCCCTGCCGTTGCCTCATTGGTCCAGTACATCCATTCGCTCCGGCGGATTCCCAGTCTGTACGTCAACCACCACAACCTTCCGGCCCGCGCAGCGTACAAGCGAATCGGGTTCCGCCAGGTAGGGACATTCGCTTCCGTCCTGTTCTGAGCAACTCACCTGCTTGAAGGCGGCCGCGACTGGCGGGGCGTGCGGAAACGCGAGCGGAGCAACCACAGTCGCCACCGCAGCGGCAGATCGGCCGCCGGGATGAACCCTGAGACGGTGGCACCCGGCGGTTGGCCGGGTCCCAAGCCAAGAGCCGTCAAATCGGCAACTGTCAGATCCACCCAGTCCTTCGGCAGCACCACTTCAGTGCCGTCCGGGCTGATGACCCGTTGCCCGGCTCGCATCGGCGAACGCCTGCGATGCATCCACGGCCTCCCCGTGTTCACCTGCTGATGGGTGACACTACTTGGTGGCGATCGCGGGGGGTGGGGCCGTCAGCTTTAGGAACGGTTGAGCGCTTCTTCCGCGCATTGAACAACGAAGGACGACGGCGCATCCGCTTCAGTTCGACAGCCCAAGCCGAGTCTGTGGACAACTCCGACGGGCTGTCGGTGGTCCGTCGTACACTTGTTCTATGGAGCCGGGTGGGGGTGTCGCGGCAGGTCAGGGGCCTGACGCGGCCTCGGCTGTTTCCGATGGGTATTGGTCGGCGGGTCCGGCGTCGGCCGCGTTGCTGCGGTGACCGTCGCTCTGGACGGGCTGTTGGCGGTGGATCTGGCGGTGCCGGGCACGGGTGAGTTGTTGGATCTGTTGCGCGGGGTGGAGCGGGAGTGCCGCCGCCTGGCGGGGGTGTCGGTGGCGGTGATCGGGCAGATCGAGCAGCGGGGTTTGGCGGCGCCGGCGGGGGCGTCGTCGACGTCGGCGCTGGTCCGTCAGGTGCTCACGATCGGGCGGGACGAGTCGTCCCGGCGGGTCCGGTTGGCCGCCGGGATCTGCCCGTCGGTGGGGTTGACCGGGGCGGCGGTGCCGCCGCGGTTCCCGCTGGTCGCGGCGGCGGTCGCCGATGGCGGCGTCCCGGTGCGGCAGGCGGCGTTGATCTGTGTCGACGGTCGGCGGTTTCCCGGGCCGGGTCGACCAGGAGTTGCGGGACGCGGCGGAGGAGTTTTTGGTGGGGCAGGCCCGGGTGTTGGATCCGAAGACGTTGGAGCAGGTGGCGCGGGAGATCGCGTTGATGGCCGATCCGGATGGGACGCCCGATGATCGGGATGCGCAGGATCGGGTGCAGTTTCATCTGGGCAAGCGCCGCGACGACGGGTTGACCAAGTGTTGGGGCTTGTTGGACGACGTGACCGCGGAGGCGTTGCGGACGGCGTTCGGCGCGATGTGCTCGCCCAGCGCGGAACGGAACCGCACCGGCCCCGCCGGAGACGCCGGACACGCCGGGCGCAGCGGCGCTGGCGACGAGTGGCGATACGCGCAGCCGGACGCCGACCGGCGAACCCGGTAGCAACCCGGCGAGCGGAACCGACGAGGCCACGCGGACGCCGGACGACCCCGCGCGATCCGGACCGGCCGGAGCCGAATCGGCGGAACCGGCGCGGTCAGCGGCGACGACGGTGGACGGCGACGAGCTGGACGCCGAAGACCTGAATATCGCGGCGAGGACGGCGCGACTGAACGTCGGCGGCACGGCACGGGCGTGCCACCGGACCCGGAGCCGCGGCGCGACGATCTCGACCAGCGCCGGTCGAACGGCGGCGCCGTCGATCATCCGGTCCCGGGTCCGGTGTGGCGGCCGCCGCGGCTGCCCTACGACTGGGCGCCGCTGGGATCGGTACCCACCGACTACCCACCACCACCAGCGCACCGCGCGGGCGCGGCGCCGCCCGACGGGCGGCAGCCGACGGCGACAGCGGCCGACGAGCCGCCGGCGCCGACCGCGACGTCGGCGCCACACCCGACACCGACACCGACGCCGCTGACACGACCGCCGACCCAGGCGCGGGTGCGACACCGGCGCCGGAGCCGCCGCCGGACCGCAGGTCCGCCGGGACGCGGCGGGCGCAGGCCCTGGGCGTCATCGTCACCCGGTTCCTCAACCTCGGTGCCGCGCCCAGCCAGGGCGGTGAACGACCCCACATCGTCGTCACCATCGACGAACAATCACTACGCGACCGCACCCGACCAGGACAGCTGGGCTACGGCGACCGGATCCCGGTCAACCAGGTCCGGATGCTGGCCTGCGACGCCAGGATCATCCCCGCCGTGCTGGCCGGACCCTCCGACGTCCTGGACGTCGGCCGGTCCATGCGCACCTTCACCGCCGCCTGCCGCACCGCGGTCCTGCTCCGCGACGTCGGCTGCGTGTTCCCCGGCTGTGACATCCCGGGCCGGTGGGCCGAGTTCCACCACATCCGGCACTGGGCCGACGGCGGACCCTCCGACCTGGACAACGCCGCACTGCTGTGCCGGCGGCACCACAGCCTGATCCACCTCGGCGACTGGCAGGTCCGGCTCGGCCCCGACCGGACACCCGAAATCATCCCGCCCATCACCCACGACCTGGAACAACGACCCCTGCGCAACACCCTGCACCGACCACCCACCTTCGACTGGCCACAAGCGGGCTGAATGGCGGCCCGCACCCGCGGTACTCGGACTCGGCCACCGATCCGATCAGGTCGACACAGGCTCGGTGGGCAGGTGCTCCTCGGCAGGCTTCTCGTGGGTGACGACTCCGCCCGGATGGAACAAGGAGGCGACGAGGCAGATGCCCAGGGTGATCGCCATGCCGATCAACACCGCACGGGTGGCGATCGCGAAATCGTTGGGGATGGCTTGCTGGATCTTCGCCATGATCGCCGCCGGGGCGCCGTTCGTTCCGGACGGGGCGGAACCGTCGGTGCTGCTGCTCGCGGCGGCCGCCGCGGCCGCCGCGGCCTGGTCCGGCGGTACCCCAGCGCCGATGAAGGTGGTGGTCAGTCGTTTCGTGAAGACATTGCCCAGCACCGTCCCGAGGACCGCGAGACCGAACGCAGACCCATAGTTGCGCACCGTCTGCGAAATGCCGGTGACCTCACCGTACGAAGCGCCGATGGCCCGGTTGACGGCGTCGGTGCTGGCCGGCCCGAGGATGAGACCGATGCCGGCACCCGCAACGATGATCGGCAACCATTGGGAGCCCAGACTGAGATCGGTCAGCTTCAGCGCCCACCAGCCGAAGCCGATGGTTCCGAGCACCGAACCGGCGATCAGGGCCGGCTTCGGTCCGCGACTGTCGAGTATTCGGCCACCGATCTGCGCGGCCGGCGCGAATCCGGCGAAGAACACCAACAGGTACAGGCCCGCGTTGTTGGCGTCGTAGTGCAGCGAGACCTGCGAATACACGCTGGCGAAGAAGAACACCGGGACGAACGAGATCATCGAGAAGAACAGCACCACGTTGTCGACCGTGAAGGCCCTGTCTCTGAATATCCGCACTTTGATCAGCGGATACGCCGTGCGCAGCTGCACCAACACGAAGAGCACGATGATCGCCAGACCGCCGACGATGCACAGCCACGTGCCGACGTTGGACCAGCTCCAGGTGGCCGCCTGCTCGAAGCCGAAGACGCTCAGCCCCATTCCCGCCGCCACCAGCACGGCGCCGCGGTAGTCGATCGGCTCCGGCCGGCCCTTGGTGTTGATGTGCGCCATGACCGCCAACACGATGGCGATCACGGCGATCGGCACGTTGATCCAGAAAATCGCGCGCCAGGTCCATTGGGTGAGGTAGCCGCCGGCGATCGGGCCGATAGCGGTCAGGCCGCCGCTGACCCCGAAGAAGATGGCGAGAGCTCTGCCTCGCTCGCGCAACGGGAAGGAAGCCACCACAACGGCCAGCGCGGCCGGAATCATCAATGCGGCGGAAAACCCTTGGACCACGCGGAAGAAGACGATCCAGGCCTCGGCAAGCGAACCGGTGGGCGTCGCCCCGCAGAGCGCCGACGAGCCGGCGAAACCGACGATGCCGATGAGCACCATGCGTTTGGAGCCGACCACGTCGGCCAGCCTGCCGCCGAAGGCGAAACCCGCGGCCAGCGCAAGGATGTACCCGTTGATGACCCACTGGACGCCGCTCCGCGACAGATCCAGCTCGCCCTGGATGCGCGGCACTGCGATGGACACGATGGTCTGATCGATGAACGTCATTGCCACCGCGAACAGCATTGCGGTGAGGGCGAGATAACGAGACTTCGACGGCCCGGTGCTGATCGGTGCGGTACCAGGTGCAGTGCTCACAGTGGATCTCCCATGGCTTCGCGGGTCTCTGATGATCAAGTCTCCCCCGGGAACGCTCAGAAGTGGTTCTCTGGGTCCGATCGTCTCCGGCGCGGCGTGGGACACCGTCGGTTCCCGGTCGTCAAGGGATACTCCGGGACATGGTCTCCACCCGACGCCGCGGCCCGTTGGCGTTGGTCGTGGCGTGCTGTCTGGTCCTGGCAAGCGCCTGTACCAGAACACCTCCGGTCACCGACTCCGGCCCGGCTCCCGACGCCAGCGTCACGGCATTCGCGGCTGCCTGGAACTCGCTGAAGGCGGACCCCATCGCGGCGTTCACCGACGATCCTGGTTCGGCCGCGCAGGAGGTGGGTTCGGTCATCAAAAACCTGGCACCCATCGCCTTGACCGTGACACCGGGCAAGGTGCAGCAGACCGATGACGACAATGCCACGTCGACCGCCGATTTCAGCTGGACCCTGAAGGGAGGCGTGAATTGGAGATACACAGCCAACTGGACTTTCTCCCGCGCCTCGACGACCAAGCCGTGGACGGCGCAGTGGGCCTCGACGCTGATCAACCCGCAGCTGGGCGACAACCAGACCGTCGCGCTACGTACCACCGCTGCGACGGACGGCACCATTCTCGACCGGAATCGTCAGGAAATCCTGTCGCCGGTCACGGTGTATTCCGTCGTCGCCCTGCCGGCCAGGATCCACAACCTCAACGCGGCGGCGGTCTCGCTTTCAAAGATATTGGGCAAAGTGGATCCGACCGTCACCGCAAAGTCGGTCATTGCCGGGGTGAAGAAATCGAAGCCGTCGGTCGGCTATACGGTGACCAATCTCCGCGACACGGAATATCAGCTCCTGCGGGGTCGACTGAATGCGATCGGCGGCCTCAGTTTTCCGTCGACGACGCGAAATCTGCCCGCCAGCAAGGACTTCGCCAAGATGCTCTTGTCCGAGGTCCAGCCGGTGGCAGACAAGATGTCGGTCGGCACCCCGGGGTGGGAGATCGACTCGTTGGACGCCACCGGCGCGGACCTGAGCACATTGGCATCGCAGCCGGCCAAGCCAGGGCCGAATGTGGTGTTGACGCTCGACTCAGGAATCCAGAAGGCGGCGGAAGCGGCGCTGGCCGGCACGCCCGAACCGGCGATGCTCGTCGCCGTACAACCCTCGACCGGCGAAATACTCGCAGTCGCCCAGAATCAGCCCGCGAACGCCCAGGGCCCGCTGGCGCTGATGGGGGAGTACCCCCCCGGTTCCACATTCAAGATCGTCACCGCCACGGCCGGTTTCGATTCCGGATTGGTGACGACCCAGACGCCGTTGGACTGCCCGGGGCAGGTCGAGGTGCAACACCGCCAAATCCACAACGAGGGTTTCGAACTCGGGACCGTTCCGCTGGTCACGGCATTTGCCAAGTCCTGCAACACGACGTTCGCGGAATTAGCCACCAGGATGGGAGACGACGCGCTGACCAGGGCGGCGGCTCAATATGGCATCGGTCGTGACTTCGTCGTCCCTGGCCTGACCACATTGACCGGAAAGGTTCCGCCGGCGAACTCGGACGTCCAGAAGGCCGAGAACGGGTTCGGTCAGGGGGTCGACCTGGTCACCCCGTTCTCGGAGGCATTGATGGCCGCGACGGCCGCCACGGGAAACATGCCTACGCCCATCATGATCCGCGGTGCCAAAACCACCATCGACCAGCCTGCACCGCCTCGATCCGCGACGACCCGGACCGGCATCCGGACGCTGATGCGGGCAGTGGTGACAGGCGGTACCGCCAAAATTCTGCAGGACGTCGGCGTGGTCTACGCCAAGACCGGGACGGCGGACTACGTGGACGCCAAGGGGATCGACCACGCCCACGCCTGGACCGTCGCATTCCGGGGTGATCTTGCGTTTTCCGTCTTGATCGTCGGCGGCGACTCGTCCAAGCGGACGAACCTGATCGCCCACTCCTTCCTCGCGGCCGTACCCGGCGGCTGAGCCGCCAAATCCGACGAACGATCCGCCGGTGCGTCGGTCGTCCCCGCGAGAAAGGCGATGACCGTAGGCTTGGCCGCATGCTGCGCACGATCATCCAGCCGGGTGTCCCGACCCCCGTCCGACCGGTCCCCGCCTCCATCGTCCGGCCGGAATACGTGGGAAAAGCCCGACCGGCCGCCAGTACCGACCCATGGGTGCAGACCGACGAGATCATCGACAAGATGCGGGTCGCGTCGCGCCTCGCAGCGAGGGCGATGGCCGAGGCCGGACGGGCGGTCGCACCGGGCGTCACCACCGACACGCTGGACAAGATCGTTCACGAGTACCTGTGCGATCACGGGGCCTATCCATCGACCCTGGGTTATCGGAAGTTCCCGAAGTCCTGCTGCACGTCGCTGAACGAGGTGATCTGCCACGGCATCCCGGACTCGACCGTGATCCAGGACGGCGACATCGTCAACATCGACGTGACCGCCTACATCGACGGTGTGCACGGCGACACCAATGCCACGTACCTGTCCGGGAATGTCTCAGAGGAGAACAGGCTCCTCGTGGAGCGCACCCAGGAGTGTCTCCGCAGGGCGATCAAGGCGGTGGCACCGGGTCGCCAGCTCAACGTCATCGGCCGGGTCATCGAGTCCTACGCGAAGCGTTTCGACTACGGCGTGGTCCGCGACTACACCGGCCACGGCATCGGCCGGACGTTTCACTCCGGGCTGATCGTGCTGCACTACGACGACCCGAGCGTGACCACGGTGCTCGAGAAGGGCATGACCTTCACCATCGAGCCGATGATCACGCTCGGCGGCATCGCCTGGGAGCAGTGGGACGACGGCTGGACGGTCACCACCAAGGACAAGTCCTGGACGGCCCAGTTCGAACACACGCTGGTCGTCACCGACACCGGCGCCGAGGTGCTGACCCTGCCCTGATCGGGAATGGTCGGCCCGTCATAGGGACTGGCGCCCCGGTCAGCCCAGGAAGAGCTCGTTCAGCACCGGCTCGAGCAGTGCTTCGTACCGCTCGGCGTGATCCCGAAGTGCTTGCGTGACCACGATCCGGTCGTCGTCAGGACGGATGAACAGGTTGCCGACGACAGGGATGACCATCACGGTCAGCTTTCCTGCGGCGGGCAGGCGATCCTTCCGAGCGGCGGCCGCGGCCATGATCCGGCGCTCGACGGCAGCACTGCGCTCTGGTTCTGCTCGCCTGGCCAGCCACTTGTCGAACTGGCCGGCGACCTCCGCCCACAGCTCCGTCAACGCCGGCGAGAACGCCAGAAGGTCGACCTGGCGCGGTGCGACCGGTCCGGGCCGATGATCGACGGCCTCGGTCCACCAGATGGGCCAGTCCGCTGCCGCCGCGGTCAGCTGCACCAACCGATTGGCCTGGACGGCGCGCATCAGCCCATGGACGTCGGATGGTTTGGCCGGGAAGTGGTCGATCAACAGTCCCGGTCCTGGCCCGACCCGCTGCAAGCGTAGGAAGTCCCGGAGGAACAACGGGGCGAGCAGCCACGGGGCATCAGCAGTGACCTCGATGACGGCGCCGGGGTTGTCGGTACCGTTCATCGGCGCGTCAGAGCGGGTTGCTGCCGGTGGGTTCCGGCAGGCCCAGCAGCGCGTTCTCGACCAGTTCCGACAGGGCCGGATGGATCCAGTACTGACCGCGGGCGACCTCGTGGGCCGTCTGCCCGAACGACATCGCGTGGATCAGCGGCTGGATGACCGTGGCCGCCTCCGGCCCGATGACGTGGGCGCCGAGGAGGTGGCCCGTCGCCGGGTCGGCCAGCACCTTGAGGAAGTGCATCCGGTCCTCTCTGGCCCAGCCCGCGGCGATGCCGGCGTAGTCCTGCTTCTTCATGACGAACGGAATGCCGTCCATCACCGCCTGTCGCTCGGTCAGGCCGACCGACGCGATCTGGGGATCGGTGAACACAGCCGCGGGAATGAACCGGTGGTCCGACTTCATCGGCGCCGTCGGATGTTTCAGGTTGTACCTGACCACCCTCGCCTCCTGGTTCGCGACGTGCTTGAGCTGGTGCGCGGTGCTGATGTCGCCGAGGGCGTAGATGCCGTCCACCGCGGTGCGCTGGTACTCGTCCACCACCACCCGTCCCCGTGCGTCGAGCTCCACACCCGTCGCGGTCACGCCGAGCAGGTCGCCGTTGGGGCGCCGGCCGGTAGCGACGAGCAACATCTCCGCCTCGATGGTGCGCGGGCCCTCATACGTGCGGAACTGCAACTGGACGCCGGTGGACGTGCTGCTGACCTTATCGCCGACGACCCCGAGAACGACCTCGTAACGTTCCGAGGCTTCTCTGGTGTACGCCGCTGAGATGTCGGCGTCGTGCAACTTCAGCAGCTGCGGGCCGCGCACCAACTGGGTCACCTTCACGCCGAAAGAGGAGAAGATGTGGCTGAATTCGGCGGCGATGTAGCCGCCGCCCAAGATGACGATGCTCTCCGGCAGGTCCTCGATCCGCATGATCGAGTCCGACGTGTGGAACTCGACGCTCGAGTCGTTGAGTCCGGGCAGGTCCGGGATGATCGCCCGTGATCCGGCGGCCAGCACGAAGCGGTCAGCCGTCAGCTCTGCGGTGGATCCGTCGTGTAGATCGACGTGCAACGCCTTGTGACCGGTGAAAACGCCGCGCCCGGCGAACACGGTGATGTTGGGGCATTCCGGTCCCTCCCGGTACGCGCGGCCGCCGGCTTCGATGGCGTCGATCCGGCCGAAGATCCGGTCACGCATGCCCGGCCAGTCGACCGCGTCCAGGTGGGAGGTGACGTTCAGGCCGGCTGCGTGCCGGGACGCATCCGCGAGGTCGGCGGGGTGCACGAACATCTTGGTGGGGATACAACCGACGTTGAGGCAGGTGCCACCGAAGAGGCCGTCCTCCACCATGGCGATGTTCCAGGAATCGAATTCCGGCCCCGGAATGGAGTTTCCGGAGCCGGTTCCGATGATGACGAGATCGAAATGGGGCATGGCCAAGGCTAACCGCGTGCGATGCCGCCGAGGTGCAGGGCCAGCAGCTCGGCGTCGGCCGCCAGCACACCGCGTCGTCCGAAGAAGTCGGCGATCACCTGGCAATCACGACCGAGGAAGGCATCGCCCTGCGGGTTGGCGACGACGTCGACCGCCTGCGGGAGATCGATGACGATGCACCTGCCGTCCTGCACGAGCACGTTGTAGGGCGAGAGGTCGCCATGGGTCAGGCCCTGTTCCGCCAGGATCTCCAGGGTGCCCACGAGGTCGTGCCAGAGCTCGGTGAAGTCCGACGTATCACCTGCGACAGTGGAAAGCCGCTGTGCCGCAACACCGTCGGGACCACCGATGAATTCCATCATGAGTTCCGAGCCGAGGATCTGCACCGGGTAGGGGACCTGGGCGCCGGCCGACCACAGCCGGCACAGCACCGCGAATTCCGCGGAAGCCCATTTCGCCGCGAGCAGGTCCCGACCGAAGGTGGTGCGGGCGGCCATGGCCCGACTCTCCCGAGAGCGCCGCACCCGGCGACCTTCCTGATATCCGCTGTCGCGGTGGAACATCCGGTGCCGGCTGTCACGGTAGGTCTTCACCGCGAGCAGACAGCCCGGACCGCCGGGCAGCGATCTGTCGAGCAGGCTGACGTCCGCCTCCTTGCCGGACTTCAACACCCCGAGATCGGTGTCGCGGGCCGAAAACGAGGTGATCAGCCAATCAGGCACCGGGGAGGGGCCGTGCGCGCCGACGTCGTACGACGAGTACGGAGCGGACACAGGTGCGTGGAGGCCGGCGACGCCGCACACCGATCGCTCACCGGCGATCGCCGGATTCTCGTCCGTAGGGACATCGCGTTCGGCGGTGACACGTCCGGATCGGCCTTCGGCGACCAGCCGGGCGGATGCGCCAGGAAGGCTCCGCTGGCGACGGCGGCCGGCGGCGGGCGACGGATCGACGTCATCCAGCCAGTCGTCGTACTCGTCGGCGTACTCGTCGTCCGCGGCTTGTTCTGCGAATAGGTGGTTCGACTGCTCTGGAAAAGGCTTGAAACGAGGCACTTCGGGCTCCTGGGGGCAGATGCCCGCTGCCGGAGACCAGCGCTCCCGGAACAAACGGTCAGGGGCGCAGCGGCACAGCGGGCGGGGAAGGGGTCGGGGCTACCGCACGAACACTCATCGGAGTGCCTCCTCTCGCCGGGGCGACCGGAACGGTCGCCGCGCGACACCGATCCGGCATCGCCAACGGCAACGGTCCACGGTGAGCGGGCTCACCGCAACCGAATTACCGGCGCAGCTGGGTGTACGACGGCGTCAACGCACCGGTGGGGCCACCAGGTCGACCGACATCGGGCCGGTCCGCTTCAGGTTGAGGCCGGCTCGGTAGGCCACCCGGAGCAACGCCGGTACGTCGTCGACCGCAGCCCTCGTGGTCGAGACCAGTCTGGCGAGGGTGCCCTTGATCGCCTTGTTGTCATGACTGACGGGTTTGAGAACACCGGACCGCGTTTGCGTCACTACCCTGACCCTGATGGCCCCCGGGGCCGGACCGAACGCCGCGTACGCGCCGGAGCGCAGATCGAGCACCGGTCCGTCCAGGGAGGCCAGCGACACGGTCATCGACGGTCGCCAGAGGGAGGCGAGAGTGGCCAGCCCCGGGAGTCTCGATCCGGCAGAGAGCCGGTAGGCGGGTATCCGGTCGGCGCCGCAGAGCAGACCGAACAGGGCCGAGACGATCAGCACCCGCTGGTTCGCCCGCCCGGTCTCCGCCGGGCTCAGTTTGGGTGTGTTCATGGCGGCGTACAGCACGCCCGTATAGCGGCTCAGCGCAGGCAGCGTGGGACCGGTCAGCAGATCGGCGTTCAGCTGGATCTCCGCGTCCAGACCGGCCGACACCTTCAGCGCGATACGGGCCGACGGCAGATTCCCGGCCAGCTCGGCGGCGGCGGCGATGAGCCTGGTACGGGTGGGGTTCAGCTCCGGAAACGAGAGATGATCGGGGTCGAGCGCCGGGCCGGTGCCGCCGGGACGCTTCGTCTCGGACGGGGGCAGCAGTACGTACACCCGCGACACGCTAGCGGTGCGGCCGCCGCTCGCTCACCACCCACGTCGGAAATCCGGTGGCTGGCAATTTAGTGGCCCGGGGCGCGGTGTTGGCTCTACCGTGCAGCCATGGAAGTGACCTACCGCGCCCTGTCCGAACGCGGACGCGCCGGCCATCCTGGAGATCATGACGGCGGCCGAGGCGGCCGAACCCGCAGAGCAGTTCGCCAGTCTCCAGGAGATCCAGGACGAGATGACCCAGCCCGGCGTCGACCTGCCGCGCGGCAGCGTCGGAGCCGTGGCGGGCGACCGACTGGTCGGCTTCGGCTCGCTGATCGTCAGCCCGCCTGCAGCGGACCGGTGGAGTTCCTATCTGGCCGGTGCGGTGCATCCGGAATTCCGCGGAGGCGGGATCGGCCGGACCATCCTGGGCCGACTCGTCGAACAGGTTCGGCCCCTTCGGGCGGACGCGGACGCCGGACTGCCGTCGGAGCTCAAGATCTGGGTGCCGAACGGCAGGCGGTCGGCGGCCGCCCTGGCCACCTCGGCCGGATTCACGGTGCGCCGCTACTTCTTCGAGATGCGAGCCGACCTCGACGTACTTCCGGACGTCCGACCCCTGCCGGGCCTGACGGTGCGGGCCTGGACGCCGGCGGATGACGAGAGTGCCCGGCTCGCCTACAACGCCGCATTCGCCGACCACTGGGGGTCCGTTCCGATGGACACGGAGAGGTGGCGGCGCTCCTTCGCCGAATCGCCGTTCTTCCGACCGGAGGTGTCACGGCTGGCGCTGGCCGGGGCTGACGTGGTCGGCTTCGTGTTGGTCTCCGAATTCGATTCGGAGACCGAGGCCCGCGGGTACCGCACCGGCTACATCGACCGGGTCGGGTCGGTCCGGTCGGTCCGCGGCCGAGGGGTCGCGAGCGCCCTGATGGCGCAGACCATGGTCGCCCTTGCCGAGGACGGATACCGGATCGCCGAACTGGGTGTGGACGCCGATTCACCAACCGGGGCGGGCCGGCTCTACGAGCGACTCGGCTTTGCCGTCCGTCACCGCAACGAGGTGTACGGACTGGAATTCTGATCAGCCGACCAGAGCCGAACGGCACGGCGACCGCAGTACCGACAGGGCCGTTAGGCTGACCCGCGCGAGTGCCGCATCCTGCGGCGCCGCCCTGATCGAGGAGTTCGAACGCGTTGATAACCCGGATGTCGACCCTGTTCCTGCGCACCCTGCGAGAGGATCCAGCCGACGCCGAGGTGCCGAGCCACCAGTTGCTGGTGCGCGCCGGCTACGTTCGCCGCGCGGCCCCCGGGATCTATTCCTGGCTGCCGTTGGGTTATCGGGTGCTGCGCAACGTCGAGCGCATCGTCCGGGAGGAGATGGACGCGATCGGCGCCCAGGAGGTCCATTTCCCGGCGCTGCTGCCGCGTGAGCCGTACGAGACCACCGGCCGGTGGACCGAATACGGCGAGAACCTGTTCCGTCTCAAGGACCGCAAGGGCGGTGACTACCTGCTGGGGCCCACGCACGAGGAGATGTTCACGCTGCTGGTCAAGGACATCTGCTCGTCGTACAAGAGCCTTCCGCTGGCGCTCTACCAGATCCAGACCAAGTACCGGGACGAGGCGCGACCCAGGGCCGGCATCCTGCGCGGACGGGAGTTCGTGATGAAGGACTCCTATTCGTTCGACATCGACGACGCCGGACTGGAAGCCTCGTATCGGCTGCACCGCCAGGCCTACATCCGCATCTTCGAGCGGCTCGGCCTGTCGTACGTGATCGTCGCGGCGATGTCCGGCGCGATGGGCGGCAGCGCGTCCGAGGAGTTCCTGGCCGATTCCGAGGTGGGCGAGGACACCTACGTTCGCTCGCCGGGCGGCTACGCGGCCAACGTCGAGGCCGTCGTCACCCCGGTGCCGGACCCCATCCCGTTCGACGACGCGCCGCCGGCCCACGTCGAGGACACGCCCGACACGCCCACCATCGAAACGCTCGTCGCCGTCTCGAACGAACGCTTTCCCCGCTCGGACCGGCCGTGGACCGCCGCCGACACGCTGAAGAACCTGATCGTGATGCTCCGGCTGCCCGACGGAACAACCGAGCCGCTGGCGATCGGTGTGCCTGGTGATCGCGATGTCGACCTGAAGCGGCTGGAGGCCCAGGTGTCCCCGGCCGAGGTGGAACCGTTCACCGAGGCCGATTTCGCGAAGAACAGCGCACTCGTCAAGGGCTACATCGGACCCGGCGTGCTCGGCAGCGAGAACGAAGCCAAGATTCGCTACCTGCTCGACCCGCGGATCGTGCCCGGCACCTCGTGGGTCACCGGAGCCGACCAGCCCGGCCGGCACGTCTTCGGTCTCGTCGCGGGCCGGGATTTCGTCGGCGACGGCGTGGTCGAGGCGGCCGAGATCCGCGCCGGTGACCCGGCCCCCGACGGCTCCGGTCCGCTGTCGCTGGCCCGCGGCATCGAGATGGGTCACATCTTCCAGCTCGGACGGAAGTACGCCGATGCGCTGGGCCTGCAGGTGCTGGACCAGAACGGCAAGCGGGTCACCGTCACCATGGGGTCCTACGGAGTCGGGGTGTCCCGCGCCGTCGCGGCGGTGGCCGAGAACTCGCACGACGACAAGGGATTGATCTGGCCGCGTGAGCTGGCTCCGGCCGACGTCCACCTGGTCATCGCCGGGAAGGGCCCCGAGATCGTCGGCGCGGCGGAGAATCTCGCGGCAGCGCTCGACAAAGCAGGCGTCCGGGTGCTGATGGACGATCGCAACGCCTCACCGGGTGTGAAGTTCACCGACGCCGAACTGATCGGCGTGCCGACCATCCTGGTGGTCGGCCGCGGTGTGGTGAACGGTCTGGTGGAGCTGAAGGACCGGCGCAGCGGCGAGAGCCACGAGATCGCCATCGCCGAGGCGGTTGACCGGATGGTCGACCTGGTCAACCACTGATCCGCGTCAGCCTGACCGGGAACGATCAGCTCTGACCGGGAAACGGAAGCGTGGCCGGGTTGGTGTTGGCAGCCAGCTTCAGGCTGGTCAGCCAGACCGCCGAGTCGGACAGTCCGGCCAGGGCGGCGTTGCGGATGACCGTGTTGTCGGTCGCGCCGATGACGCCCCGCCACGCCGCGGCGACGTCCGCCTCGATGACGTCGCTCAGGGCCCGCGCCCCGGCCAGATTGGTGACGGGCTTGGGCAGACGCGTAGGCCGGGGCCGGGCTCGGCGCGGTCGAGCCGCCCGCCACCAGCAGGGCGGTGGTTGCGTCCGCTCTGGCCAGATGGCCCGCCTTGATGGTGGCGATGAGATCGGCATCGGCGCTGTCATAGGCCGCCACCACGTCGTAGGCCCAGACGGCGACCTGCTCGGCGGCCAGCGCCCGCTGTATCGCTCTTGCCGTTTCGGCGGAAAGCTTCGTCGGCGGTGCCGCAGGTGTCGGGGTCGGCATGCTGGACGCAACAGCGGGAGGGACGACCGGCGTCGACCCGGATGGTGCCGGTGGGCTCGTCATGCCAGCGCCACCCGGTGGCTGGCCAGCGCGGCGGCAATCGACCCGAACAATGCCGCGCGATAGCGCGAGGCCAGCTGGAACGAATCAGTGAACAGGCCCTGGGCTGTTGTTGCGTCCGATCGCATTCCGGCGAGTATCTGAGCCGAGCCGCCGGTCGGAACCGGAACGGACGGGTCGGTGGTCGGCTGGGCGCTGGCTTGTGCGGCGGCCTGCGGGCTGGTCCGGCCCAGTTCGGCGATCAACGCCGTCAGATGGGCCTGCCGGTCATCACGCAGCGGCGTCAGTCTCTTCGCCAGGGTCTTGTCGGCCGCGATGGCGTTCGTCAGCCGCACCAGGTGGAGCCGCGTGGTCGCGATCAGCATCGGGATCGGGTCGGCTGTTGGCGCTGCGGAAGCCGTCACGGTCTGGGTGATCCTGGTGGCGGTGGCGAAGGGATTGCAGCCCGCGGTCGCCATCAGTGCTGCCGTTCCGGCGCCGAACAGCAACGTTCTGCGCGCAACGAGCAGGGAGGACGGCGGTCGCCGCGGGTGGAAAGACACGGTGCCATCATCTCAGAGCAAATGGAGCACCGGAAACGCCACGCGTACCGGCGATAGCGCGCAATCCGGTTACGATTGACACTCCCCGGCGACTGATCGCCGGCAACAGCGGTGCGGATCCACGACAACAGCGGTGCGATCCACGACAACTACAGACGGCCGGGAGGCACCCATGACATCGGCAGGCCAGCCGTCATCGGCGAACCGGGCCGCATCGGCCAACCAGGCCCGGTTGCGCGATGTAGTTGATTCCGTGGTCTCCCGGGCGGGTTACGACCTCGAGGAGCTGACCGTCGTCGCCGCCGGCCGTCGCCGCCTGCTACGGGTGGTCATCGATTCAGATCTCGGCGTCGACCTCGACGACGCCGCCGCAGTCAGCAGGGACATCTCCGCGGAGCTCGACGGGTTCGACACGTCCGACTGATCCGATGGGAGCCGCGGCCTACACGCTCGAGGTGACCAGTCCAGGCGATCGGACGCCCACTCACCCTGCCCCGCCACTTCAGGCGGGCCCGTGGACGACTGCTGTCGATCACCGGAACCGACGGTTCCGTGCTGCTCGGCCGCGTCGTGCTGGCCGGCGACGAAGCGGTGGACCTGCTGGTCGGTCGTTCCGGAACGGAGCCGAAAACGCTCGACTACGCGGCCATCGCAAAAGCGAAGGTCGAAGTCGAGTTCAGCGCTCCCTCGGCCCAGGTGCTGGCCCTGCTTGATGCCGATACAGCGCAGAAACTAGACCAGGACGTGCAAGTGCAGCACCAGAAGATGACGAGGATCAAGAAGCACGATGAACGTTGACATCACCGCGTTGCGGGCCGTCGAGAAGGAGAAGGGGATCGATTTCGACTCCCTGATCGAAACGCTCGAAACGGCCCTGTTGACCGCCTACCGGCACACCCACGGACATCAGCGGAACGCCAGGGTCGAGGTCGATCGGAAGTCGGGGAACATCAGGGTTCTTGCCGCCGAGGTCGGCGAAAACGGTGACGCCGGGCCCGGAATTCGACGACACTCCCGACGATTTCGGCCGCATCGCGGCCACCACGGCGCGACAGGTGATCCAGCAGCGCCTGCGTGACGCCGAGAACGAGCGGACCTTCGGCGACTTCGCCGGGCGGGAACACGAACTGATCACCGGCACCGTCAGTGCCGACGCCAAGGTCAACGCGCGGGGAGTGGTCGTGGTCAGCCTCGGCGAGGTCGAGGGCATCATCCCGGCGGCGGAACAGGCACCTGGGGAGAGCTACGTGCACGGCCAGCGACTGCGGTGTTACGTCGTCGCGGTCACCAGGGGAGCAAGGGGTGCACAGATCACCCTGTCCCGCACGCACCCCAACCTGGTACGGAAACTGTTCGCGCTGGAGGTACCGGAGATCGCCGACGGCAGCGTCGAGATCACCGCGGTGGCCCGGGAAGCCGGCCACCGCAGCAAGATCGCCGTCCGGCCGATGGTTCCCGGGCTCAACGCGAAGGGCGCCTGCATCGGTCCGATGGGGCAGCGGGTGCGCGCGGTGATGAGCGAACTCGGCGGCGAGAAGATCGACATCATCGATCACGACGACGATCCGGCCACCTTCGTCGGCAATGCCCTGTCGCCGGCCCGCGCGCTCTCGGTCACCGTCGTCGACGCGGCCGCCAAGGCCGCCAGGGTCATCGTTCCGGACTTCCAGTTGTCGCTGGCGATCGGCAAGGAGGGACAGAATGCCCGGCTGGCGGCGCGGCTGACCGGCTGGCGGATCGACATCCGCAGCGACGCCGCGCCGGCTGTGCCCCCGACTGACGACTGACCTCCATGTCGCACCGCCCGCTCGGTGTCGGTGTGCACGGCGAGGCGGTAGACTGGAGCGGTTGGGCCGTGCGATGTTGCCGCGGCCGTCGTCACGATCCGGAATGGACTTCCCCGATGTCTGCGTTGGACGGTGCGCGTGCCGTCGTCGCAGAGCCGGTCGGAGGCCCGATCCGGACATGCGTCGGCTGTCGTGAACGAGCATCGGCCTCGACGCTGCTCCGAGTTGTCGCGGTAGACGGGTTGTTGACACCGGACATCAGGCGCCGGCTTCCCGGTCGGGGAGCGTGGCTGCATCCCCGTGTGGGGTGTCTGGACATCGCGGAGCGTCGTCGTGCGTTCGGGCGGGCTCTGCGAGTTCCGTCTATTGCGCTCGACAGCACACAGGTTCGTGTGTTCCTCTCGTCGGATCAATCCGCCGAGCAGGTGCACCGAGCGGGGACCGAGGTAGCAGCCGCCGGCCCCAGAACAACATCGGATTCAGCTCCGAACACACCGAAAGCAGGTCGACCCGTCGTGAGCACGCCGTGAAGTCCCAGCAATGAGCCGGTACAACTAACACGAGGTCGAGCGGTCTTACCGCCCGGCCTCACCGTAAGGAGAGCAGTGGCAGGCAAGGCCCGAGTGCATGAGCTCGCAAAAGAGCTCGGCAAGTCCAGCAAAGAGATCATTTCCAAACTCAACGAGTTCGGCGAGTTCGTCAAGAGCGCCTCGTCGACCATCGAAGCGCCGGTCGTCCGCAAGTTGCGCGACGCATTCCCGGTCGCCCCGGCCGGCACCGCAGCGCCCGCTGCACCGGCCAACGGTGCACCGTCCGATGGCGCCAATGGCGCATCGGCCGCGGTGGCAAGCAATGGGGGCGGCAACGGCGGTGCCGTGACCGCGGCACCGCGAAGCACTTCCTCTCGTCCGGGAGCTCCGGGACGCCCGGCTCCGAGCGCGCCCAAGCCGGCTGCCGTGGTGGCGGAATCGGCGACTCCGGCCGCGCCGGCCGCTGCCGTCGTTCCGGCGCCGGCGCCCACCGTTGCGGAGCGTCCGGCCGCTTCGGTGGCTCCGTCCCCCGCCCGGCAGGTCACGCCGCAGCAGCCTCCGGTTGTCGACGTACCTTCCGCCGGCCCGACGTTCACGGCGGCTCCGGCTGCGTCGGCGCAAGCGCCGTCCCGGCCGGCCGACTCCACCGAACGTCCGGCAGCGGCAGCCTCCGGCACGCCTGGCGCCCCCGCCCGGCCGCCGCGGGTCCAGGGCGGTGTACCGGGTGCTCCGCGTCCGCCGCGGATGGGCAACAACCCGTTCGGCGTCAGCGCCCCACGCAACGCTCCGGCCCGCCCGGGTGGCGTTCCCGGAGCACCGCGTCCCCCGCAGGCCGTGCCCGGTGCTCGTCCGGGTAGCGCACCGGGAGCAGGCGGTCCACGTCCGGCAGCCGGCGCTCGTCCCGGTGTGCCCGGCGGCGGCCCCCGTCCCGGCACTCCTGGTGGCCGCCCGCCGGCCGCCGGCGCTCCCGGCACACGTCCCGGACGCAGGTGGCGGCGCATATCGCGGTGGCCCCGGTGGGGCTCCGGCGGCGGCGGTGGCGGTTACCGCGGCGGTCCCGGTGGAGCTCCAGGTGGAGCACCCGCCGGCGGCGGTGGCGGTCGTCCCGGCGGTGCGCGCGGTGGCGGTGCCCGTGGTGGTGCGGCACCCGGTGCCTTCGGGCGTCAGGGCGGACCGGCTCGCAAGGGCCGGAAGTCCAAGAAGCAGCGTCGCCAGGAATTCGACAACATGCAGGCCCCGTCCATCGGCGGTGTCACCCTGCCGCGTGGCAACGGATCCATCGTGCGGCTGGCCCGTGGCTCGTCATTGTCCGACTTCGCCGACAAGATCGATGCCAACCCGGCGTCGATGGTGCAGGCGTTGTTCCATCTCGGTGAGATGGTGACCGCCACTCAGTCGGTGTCCGATGACGTGCTCGAGCTGCTGGGCGACGAAATGGGCTACAAGGTCCAGATCGTCTCCCCGGAGGACGAGGACCGCGAGCTGTTGGACACGTTCGACCTGTCCTACGGCGAGAACGAGGGCGGCGAGGAGGACCTCCAGGTCCGGCCGCCGGTCGTCACCGTCATGGGTCACGTCGACCACGGCAAGACCAAGCTTCTCGACGCGATCCGCAGCAGCAACGTGGTCGACAAGGAAGCCGGCGGCATCACGCAGCACATCGGCGCCTACCAGGTCGCCACCGAGCTGGGTGGCAACGAGCGGCTCATCACCTTCATCGACACCCCGGGTCACGAGGCGTTCACCGCCATGCGTGCCCGTGGTTCGAAGTCCACGGACATCGTGGTGCTGGTGGTCGCCGCCGACGACGGCGTCATGCCGCAGACGGTGGAGGCCATCAACCACGCGAAGGCCGCGGATGTGCCGATCGTGGTGGCCATCAACAAGATCGACAAGGAAGGCGCGAACCCGGACAAGATCCGGCAGCAGCTGACCGAGTACGGGCTGGTCGCCGAGGAGTACGGCGGGGACACCATGTTCGTCGAGATCTCGGCCCGTCAGCGGATCAACATCGACGGCCTGCTCGAGGCCGTGCTGTTGACCGCCGATGCCGCGTTGGACCTGCGGGCCAACCCGGACATGCAGGCCGAGGGTGTCGCCATCGAGGCGCATCTCGATCGAGGCAGAGGGGCGGTTGCCACCGTTCTGGTGCAGCGCGGAACCCTGCACGTCGGCGATTCGATCGTGGCCGGCAACGCCTACGGCCGGGTCAGGGCCATGCTCGGGTGATCACGGCGAGAACGTCGCCGAGGCCACCCCGTCCCGTCCGGTGCAGGTGCTCGGCTTCACCTCCGTGCCCGGTGCCGGTGACTCGTTCATGGTGGTCGAGGAGGACCGCGTCGCCCGGCAGATCGCCGAGCGTCGTCAGGCCCGCACTCGCAAGGCCCAGGTCGCCAACCGTCGGCGGATCACCCTGGAAACTCTGGGTGACGCGCTGGCCGAGAAGAAGATCGAGCAGCTGACGCTGATCATCAAGGGCGACAACTCCGGCACCGTCGAGGCGCTGGAGGACTCGCTGATCAAGCTCGACGTCGGCGACGAGGTCAACCTCCGCGTCGTGCACCGTGGAGTCGGTGGCATCACCCAGGACGACATCAACCTGGCCGTCATCACCGACGCGATCGTCATCGGCTTCAACGTGAAGCCGGTGCGTGGCGTGCAGGAGTTGGCGGACCGCGAGGGCGTCGACATCCGGTACTACACGGTGATCTACCAGGCCATCGACGAGATCGAAGCGGCCCTCAAGGGTCTGCTGAAGCCGGAGTACGAAGAGGTCCCGGTCGGTTCGGCCGAGATCCGCGAGGTCTTCCGGTCGAGCAAGTTCGGCAACATCGCCGGCAGCATCGTCCGTTCGGGCGAGATCCGCCGTAACGCGAAGGCCCGGCTGCTGCGGAACGGGGTTGTCATCAACGACAACCTGACGATCGATTCGCTCAAGCGGTTCAAGGACGATGCCGTTGAGGTCCGCGAGGGCTTCGAGTGCGGTATCGGCCTGGGTTCCTGGAACAACATCGAGGTCGAGGACACCATCGAGACCTACGAGATCCGGGAAAAGCCCCGCGCCTGAGGTGAACAAAATCCGAGGTGAACGACCTCGGAGGAGCGACGACCGGGTCGGTCATGCGGTAACGCGTGGCCGACCCGGCCGTCGGATTCGGTCGGTTCCCGGCTGGCCGCCGGACGGAGACGAGGGGTGACGCCTGTGTACGTCGGCATCCTGGAGTTCGACGTCCTGCTGGGCGAGGTCGACTCGCTCAAGTACAAGCGAGCGGTGATCCGGCCCATCATGGCCAGGCTCCGGCGTCTGGACGTCGCAGTGACCGAGGCCGGCGACCCTGACCGGCACCGCCGGGCACTGATCGGAGTCGCGACCATCTCGGGAACTCCGGAGCAGGTCCAGGCGGTACTGGACACCTGCGAACGACAGGTGGCGGGTGAGCTGGAGGTCGAGCTGCTGAGCGCCCACCGCCGGGTCTACGGACCGGAGGACGAGCAGTAGCGCCCGCCGCCGCAGGTACGGGGGTGAACACCGCGTCGGCAGGGCACCGAACACCAACGATATGAAGCGCGAACGATACGAAGGAGTAGTCCGATGGCGGATTCGGCACGGGCCCGACGGTTGGCCAAGCGCATCGTGGCGATCGTGGCCACCGAGTTGGAGCAGAAGGTCAAGGACCCGCGGCTGGCGATGATCACCATCACCGCGGCGACGGTCACTCCCGACCTCCGCGAGGCAGTGGTTTTCTACACCGTCTACGGCGATGAGGAGGACGTGGCGTCCACCGCGGCCGCCCTGGCCAGCGCGACCGGCGTGCTGCGCAGTGCGGTCGGCCGCGAGACCGGCATCAAGTTCACTCCCACGTTGAGCTTCAAGCTCGACGCGATCCCGGAGAACGCACACAAGATCGAGGATCTGATCGCCGCAGCGAAGGCGTCCGACGCCGCGGTCGCATCGCAGGCCGCGGGCGCCCAGTACGCGGGCGAACCGGACCCGTACAAGGTTCCGAGAGCGGCCGACGAGGGCGAGGACTCCGACGAAGAGTTCGAGTTCGCCGACGGCTGGTCACCTGAAGTACACCCGCGCGTAACGGACTGAACCCGGACAGCGACTCCTAACGGGCGACCGCCCACGACCGAGTGACACTGATGGCCCTGATGCTCATCCGGCGGGGTACGGTCCTACACGGGATCCGATCGCTCGGTTCGCCCGTTCGACTCGGCGTTGATCGAAGATCTCGTCCGATTCAGCCATCAGGGCAGCGTGATGTTGCCTAGCGTGAGGAGATGTTGGTGACCAGAGCTGGGACTGCTGGACATGCTCGCAGCACCGCCACCCCTGTCTCCGCGGGTTCCACCGTGCGCCTGACGCGACGCGCACCGAGGGCTTCGGCGCAGCGTTCGGAGTTGTCAAGCGCCGCCGAGCTCATCAGCTCGGCGTCCTCCGTCGTTCTGCTCGCCCACATCGGCCCCGACGCGGACGCCCTCGGTAGCGCGCTGGCCCTTGGCTTGGCCCTGTCCAGGACGGGCAGCGATGTGACCGTTGCCTTCGCGGAGCCCGCAGCGGTACCTGAATCGCTGCGTGCCCTGCCGGGCCAACATCTGATCAAGGGAGTGGATCAGGTACCTGTCCACCCGGATCTCGTCATCACCATGGACGTCAATTCTCGAGAGCGTCTGGGTTGCCTCGAGTCCCTGCTCGATACGGCGACCACGAGTCTGGTCATCGACCACCACGCGTCCAACACCCGCTTCGGTCGACACCACCTCGTGGACCTCTCGGCAGAGTCGACCACGGTGCTGGTGGTTCGAATCCTCGACCAGCTGACCCTGCCGATCGACCGCGACATCGCGGCCAACATCTACGCCGGCCTGGCTACCGACACGGTGGCCTTCCGCTTCGCCTCCGCATCGGCCCATCGGCTGGCCGCCCGGCTTCTCGAGGCGGGTGTCCACCCCGACGAATTGATGCGGCCGATCACCGATCTCCACCCCTATGGGTGGCTGGAAATGCTGTCCACCGTGCTCGGTGGGGCGGTTCTGGATCGGGACGCGGCCGGTGGACGAGGGCTCGTCTCGACGATCATCACGCAGGACTCGGCGGCCGGCATGCGCACCGAGGAACTCGACTCGGTGATCGACATCCTGCGCACCGCATCCGAGGCGCAGGTGGCCGCGGTGCTCAAGGAAACCTCTCCGGGTCAGTGGCAGGTCTCACTGCGTTCCCGGCCGTCTTCCGCCGGACGCTCTTCGGCTGCCGGAGTCGACGTCGCTGCCGTCGCGGCGTCACTCGGTGGCGGCGGTCATGTCCGGGCGGCCGGATTCGGCTTTGCCGGTCGCGCCGACGAGGCAGTTGCGGCGCTGCGGGCGGCGCTGACCTCAACCGGCTGAGCGTGAAACCGCTCACGACTTCGGCCATTCGAGAGCCTTTGACTTGCTTCACCGGAGATGGGTCCGCAGCATAGATACATGATGTATCCATCAGCAGCGTCGTCCGGCCAGGTTGCTTCGGCTGCCGACCGCGTCTACGAACATGTGCGCAGGGCGATCCTCACCCGCCGCTTCGCCGACAACGATCTGCTGGCCGAAGGCCGAATTGCGCAGGAGACCGGAGTCTCCAGGACACCGGTGCGCGAGGCGCTGTTGCGGCTGGAGTCGGAAGGCATGGTCCGCCTACTGCCGAAGAAGGGTGCACTGGTGCTGCCGGTCAGCGCCCAGGAGTGGCGCGACGTGCTGGCCACCAGGGAGCTGGTCGAGACCTTCTGCGTGCGGGAGATCGTCAACGGTGGTCGGGCTGCTCTGTTGACCGCCCGCCTGCGCAAGGCGGTCGACGATCTGGAGCTCGCCGCCGGATCCGACGATTTGACGGCGTACGTCTCCGCGGATCGCGACTTCCACGCCACCATCGTCGCCGCCGCCGGTAACAGCATCCTGAACAAGTTGTACGGCTCCCTACGGGACCGCCAGCTGCGCATGGGCGCAGCGAACCTGTTGGCTTCCGACGGTCTCGCCGACCGTGTCCGGATGAGCCGGACGATCGCCGATCATCGGGCCATCGCCGAGGCGATCGCGCTGGAGGACGTCGACACCGCGGTGGCGTTGACCGTCGCGCATCTGGCCACTGCCGCGCGGACGCTGCGATGACCGCGATGACGGGAAGCACGCCGACGCTGCCGGTCAAGGCCCCCGGGAAAGCGTGGCTGGTCTGGGCGATCGGCGCCGGCGTCTACGTCCTCGCGGTGTTCCACCGGAGCACCCTCGGCGTGGCCGGGCCGCTGGCGGCCGAACGGCTGCATCTGTCGGCGGCGCAGCTCTCGTCGTTCGTCATGCTGCAGCTGGCCGTGTACGCGATCATGCAGGTGCCGACCGGGATCATGGTGGATCGTTTCGGGCCTCGACGGGTGTTGCTCGCCGCCACTCTGACCATGGGTACGGCCGAGATCCTGTTCTCGATGGTGACGGCCTATCTTCCGGCCCTGCTGGCCCGTGGTCTGCTGGGCTGCGGTGACGCGATGACCTACATTTCGGTGCTGCGGCTGGTGGCGGGCTGGTTCCCGGCTCGTCGGTACGCGGTGATGACCAGCTTCACCGAGCCTGGCCGGCTCGCTCGGCAACATCGTCGCGACGGTGCCGCTGACCGGCCTGCTGCGGGCCTTCGGCTGGGAAACCACGTTCGCGGTCACCGGCTGCATCTCGGTCGCCTACGGCGCGCTGTTGCTGCGACCGGCGACGCGCGCGCCGTTCCGAGCCGCCGAGGAGCGTGCCGCGAACGGCCCGGTCGCGGGTCGCCGGGTGTGGACGGAGGTCAAGAGCGCCTGGCGTCTGCCGTCCGGCCGGCTCGGCTTCTGGGTCCACTTCACCTGCATGGCCGGTCCGACGACCTTCGCGACGCTCTGGGGGTTCCCTTACCTGACCCAGGGTTTGCACTATTCGACCCGCACGGCGGCTTCGCTGATGCTGCTCCTGGTTCTCGGCGGCGTGGCCGCCAACCTCGCGGTGGGTCAGATCGTCGGGCGCCGGCCGGGCGTGCGGACCCCGATGGCGGTGCTGGTGTGTTGCCTGGCCATCCTCGGCTGGCTGGTGCTGATTCTCTGGCCGGGCGGCCATCCGCCGTTTCCCGTGGTGGTGGCCGTCGTCGTGGTGTTCTCGATCAGCGGTCCGACCTCGTCGGTGGCCTTCATGCTGGCCAGGGACTACAACCCCCGGCATCGCATCTCGACCGCGACGGGCATGGTCAACATCGGTGGGTTCTGCGGTGCCGTGATCGGCATCTTCCTGGTCGGCCAGATCCTCGACCTGGTGGAACCGGTCCGGTCGGCGCACACGGCCGGTGCCTTCCGGCTGGCCTTCGTCGCGCTCGTGGTGCTGACCGGCGTCGGACTGTCCCGGATGTTGACGTGGTGGCTGCGAACCAGGGCCATGGTGCTGCTGGCAGTGGCGCGCGGCGAGCAGATGCCGGTTCGGGTCAACGTGCACCGCTGGGAGCTGGTGGACATGGCCGAGCTGGCGAGGGAAGCGGCCGACGCGCAGGCGAAGCGGCGAGCGCAGGAGGCTGCCGACGCACAGGAAGATGACGCCATGGCGACGGCGCAACACACCAGGCCGGGCGGCGCCCGATGAGTTCCCTCCGATGAAGGGCCTGGCCGCCGGCGACCAGGCAATGGCGCGACCGCCCGGGCCGCAATTGCCACCCGGAGGTGGCCTGCTGCTGGTCGACAAGCCGTCGGGTTGCACCTCCCACGACGTCGTTGGTCGCCTCCGCAGAGTGCTCGGCACCAGGCGCATCGGCCACGCGGGCACGCTCGATCCGATGGCCACCGGTCTGCTCGTGGTTGCGGTGGAGCGCTCGACCAAGCTGCTGGGCCACCTGGCCCTGACCGACAAGACGTACGTCACGACGATCCGGCTCGGCGCCACCACCACCACCGACGACGCCGAGGGCGAGGTCGTGACCACCTCGTCGCCGAGCGCGCTGGCGACGGTGGACGACGCAGCCATCGGGGCCGGGGTCGCTGCCCTGACCGGCCCGATCCTGCAGGTGCCGAGTTCGGTCTCGGCGATCAAGGTCGATGGCCGCCGGGCGTACGACCTGGTTCGGGCGGGTGAACACGTCGAACTGGTGGCCCGGCCGGTGACCATCACCAGGTTCGAGATCACCGATGTCCGCCGCGCTGCCGACCACATCGACGTCGACGCGGTGGTCGAGTGCACGACGGGAACCTATGTCCGCTCGCTGGCCCGGGATCTGGGTGCGGCCCTGGGGGTCGGTGGGCATCTGACGGCGCTGCGCCGGACCACCGTCGGACCGTTCGACATCGGTTCGGCCATCGACGTCTATGGCCCGGGTGGTGTGCCGGAACGCGGCCAACGGGTCGAGGTGACGCCCGCGTTCGCCGCCGACGTGGCTGCTGCGATCATGCCGGCGGCGGACGCCGTCCGGCTGGCGTTCGAGAGCCAGGACGGTGGATGCGGAGACGGCCGGCAACGTGCGCTATGGCCGTCCGGTCCCGGGTGTCGGGATCGCCGGGGTCTATGGCCTGTTCGGCGACACCGGCCTGTTGGCGCTCGTCGAGGAGTCCGGGGGAATGGCCCGCCCGCGGCTCGTGTGGGATCCGGCCGGCTGAGCCGATCCGGTCATACTGGGTGCTGCGGCAGCGGGCGCGGTCACGCGCGGGTCGCAGATCGGATCAGAAGGCGAGAGGCGTGGGCTGATGGACAGATGGCGCGGAGTTGATGCGATCCCTGCTGGGTGGGGTCGCTGCGTGCTGACCATCGGCGTGTTCGACGGACTGCATCGTGGCCATCAGGAACTGGTCGCCACCTGTGTGAACAAGGCCAGGGAACTCGGTCTGCCTGCGGTGCTGATGACTTTCGACCCGCATCCGGCGGAGGTGGTGCGGGCAGGCAGCCATCCGGCCGAGCTGATCACCTTGCGGCGCAAGGCGGCGCTGGCCGCTGAACTGGGCATCGACGCGTTCCTGGTGCTGCCGTTCACCCCGGCGGTGGCGGCCATCGAACCCCAGGAATTCGTCCACGACGTCATCGTCGATCGGCTGCATGCCGCGTGCGTCGTGGTCGGCGAGAACTTCCGGTTCGGTCACAACGGCGCGGGTGACCTGGCGCTGCTGCGCTCCCTCGGATCCAAGTTCGGGTTCACCGCGGTGGGTCTGGAACTGGTGTCCAAGGACAGCCTGACGGTGACCTCGACCCTGGTCAGGGCCAGCGTCGACGCCGGTGACGTGCAGGCCGCGGCGGAGGCACTCGGCCGGCCGCACCGGGTCGAGGGGATCGTCGTCCACGGCGACGGCCGCGGCGGCACCGAACTCGGGTATCCGACCGCCAACCTGGATGTGGTGCCGCACGGCGCAGTGCCGGCCGACGGCGTGTACGCCGGATGGTTCATCCTGGGGGACAGGCGATCTCCGGCCGCAATCTCGATCGGGTCCAATCCGACGTTCTCCGGCCGGGTGCGCACGGTCGAGGCCTTCGTACTGGATCAGGGCGGCAACTTCTACGGGCGTCGGGTCGCCCTCGACTTCGTCCAACGGCTGCGCGGCATGATCAAGTACGACTCGGTGGATGAGTTGATCGCACAGATCGGGCGCGACGTGGAGCAGACCAGGGAAATCCTGGAGCGCGCGGGCTGATGGTTCGTTCTTGACCTCACCGGTCTGGTCCATCAGGGTGCAGAACGTCGGGACCGGCGCTCTGCTGTTCGAGCGCCGCCCGGACCTCGTCCTGCATACCGCGAGCGTCGGCAAAGTCCTGCTGCTCGTCCACGTCGCCGAGCTGGTCCGTGGCGGGCAACTCGACCTTGCCGAGCCGCTGACCAGGACGGCGCGCGATTGGGTGGCGGATTCGGGTGTGTGGCAGTACCTGGCCACCGAGACCCTGCCGGTCGGTGATCTGTGCGAGCTGGTCGGTATCGCCAGCGACAACCTGGCCACCAACGTGCTGATCGCCCGGGTCGGACTCGACCCGGTAGCGGCCACGGCCGCGCGTCTCGGTCTGCGGGATACCGCGCTGCACGACCGCGTGCGGAACATCCGTACCTCGGCCGACCCGCCGACTCTGTCGAGCGGGTCGGCTACCGAACTGGTCGCTTTGATGATGGGCCTGCATCGCCGAGCGACCGCAGGCGACGAGGTCGGCGCCAGGGTTCTCGGCTGGCTGAGCAAGGGGATGGACCTGTCGCAGGTCGCCGCCGGCTGGAACCTCGATCCGCTTGCTCATCAGGGCGGCGACGGCGAACTCCAGGTGGTCAACAAAACCGGCACCGATGTGGGGGTTCGCGCCGAGATCGGGCTGCTGACCGGCCCGGCCGCGACGATCGCCTATGCGGTCGTTGCCAACTGGGACACCGAACATGCTCCGCACGGCCTCGACCTCGTACTCGCCGGCCAACGTCGGCTCGGCCTGCGCATCCGGGACGTCTGCCGCGGCGAGCAGTGGACCGATCCCGCGCCCGCCGAATGGTAAAGTAGATAGTTGGGTCCGGCCTCAGTCCGTGGCGGCCGGTACCGTCATCCCCCCGGCGCATCCTCGTCCGGTGCGGGCAGCGCACGTGACAGTACCTCGCAAGGAGCACCACTGTGGCTTTGACCACCGAGCAGAAGAAGACCATCCTGGCCGAGTACGGCCTGCACGAGACCGACACCGGTTCGGCCGAGGCCCAGGTGGCGATGCTGACCAAGAGGATCTCGGACCTGACCGAGCACCTCAAGGAGCACAAGCACGATCACCACACCCGCCGTGGCCTGCTCGGCCTGGTGGGCAAGCGCCGCCGGCTCCTGCGCTACCTGCAGGACATCGACATCGCCCGCTACCGCTCGCTGATCGAGCGTCTCGGTCTGCGTCGCTAATTGCTTTCCGTCAGGGGAGTGCTCACGGGCGCTCCCCTGAGTACTACCCGCCGTCCTACAGACCCACCCACCCGCCCTGACAGACCCACCCACCCACCCGCACCGGTCCTCGGTAGTGGCCACCGGAACACCTGCCCATGCGCAGCGAGGTCCGTTGGCTTCGATCGACGGCCGGCCCCGAAGTAGACGTGGACCAGGCTGCGAGAGCGAGGTGGCACCGCGACCGGGCACCGACGTCCGGCAGCGGAGCACCAACCCCGTGTCCTACGAGGGCACGGTTCGTCAAAGAGGAGACACATGTCTGACCCCACCGCCAAGAGCGCGACCGCTGTCATCGACAACGGCGTTCACGGCACCCGCACCATCCGCTTCGAAACGGGCCGTCTGGCCCAGCAGGCCGCCGGCGCTGTCGCCGCGTACCTGGACGAGGACACCATGCTGCTGAGCGCCACCAGCGCCGGCAAGCACCCGAAAGAGCAGTTCGATTTCTTCCCGCTGACCATCGACGTCGAAGAGCGCATGTACGCCGCGGGCCGTATCCCGGGTTCGTTCTTCCGTCGTGAGGGCCGTCCCTCCGAGGACGCCATCCTGACCTGCCGGCTGATCGACCGCCCACTGCGCCCGAGCTTCACCGCCGGCCTGCGCAACGAGGTCCAGGTCGTCATCACCGTGCTGGCGCTCAATCCCGACGTGCTGTACGACGTGCTGGCCATCAACGCCGCATCCGCCTCCACCCAGATCGCCGGACTGCCGTTCTCCGGGCCGGTGGCCGGTGTCCGCGTCGCCCTGATCGAGGGCCAGTGGGTCGCCTTCCCGACCCACACCCAGCTGGAGAAGGCCGTGTTCGACATGGTCGTCGCCGGTCGCGTCGTCGGGGACGGTGACGTCGCCGATCATGATGGTCGAGGCCGAAGCCACCGAGAACACCATCGAGCTGATCGCCGGCGGCGCCACCGCGCCGACCGAGGAGGTCGTCGCCTCCGGCCTGGAAGCGGCCAAGCCGTTCCTCAAGACCCTCTGCGAGGCCCAGTCAGAGCTGGCGGCGCAGTCGTCGAAGCCGACCGCCGACTTCAAGTTGTTCCCGCCGTACCAGGACGACGTGTACGCGGCCGTCGAGTCGGCAGCGTCGGAGAAGTTGGCCGCCGCGCTGGTCCTGACCGGCAAGCAGGAGCGCGACGAGGCCACTGATGCCGTCAAGGCCGACGTTCATCGAGGCGCTCGGCGAGCAGTTCGCCGGACGTACCGCCGAGATCGGGCAGGCGTTCCGCAGCGTCACCAAGAAGCTGGTCCGCCAGCGCGTGCTCAAGGACAAGATCCGGATGGACGGCCGCGGCCTGTCCGACATCCGCACCCTGGCCGCCGAGGTGGGCTACCTGCCCCGCGTGCACGGGTCGGCGATCTTCGAGCGGGGCGAGACCCAGATCCTGGGCGTCACCACGCTGAACATGCTCCGGATGGAGCAGCAGCTCGACACGCTCTCCCCGGAGACGCGCAAGCGCTACATGCACAACTACAACTTCCCGCCCTACTCGACCGGCGAGACCGGCCGCGTCGGTTCGCCCAAGCGTCGGGAGATCGGCCACGGAGCGCTCGCCGAGCGCGCCCTGGTGCCGGTGCTGCCGACCAAGGCGGAGTTCCCCTACGCCATCCGCCAGGTGTCGGAAGCGTTGGGCTCCAACGGTTCTACCTCGATGGGCTCGGTCTGCGCATCAACCATGTCGCTGCTCAACGCCGGTGTGCCGCTGAAGGCGCCGGTGGCCGGCATCGCCATGGGCCTGATCTCCGATGTGGTCGAGACGGACGACGGCCCGAGAACGCAGTACGTCGCCCTCACCGACATCCTCGGCAGCGAGGACGCCTTCGGCGACATGGACTTCAAGGTGGCCGGCACCAAGTCCTTCGTCACTGCCCTGCAGCTTGACACCAAGCTCGACGGCATCCCGTCCAGCGTGCTGGCCGGTGCGCTGAGTCAGGCGCGCGACGCGCGCCTGACCATCCTCGAGGTGATGAACGAGGCGATCGACGCCCCGGACGAGATGAGCGACAACGCACCGCGGATCACCACCATCAAGGTCCCGGTCGACAAGATCGGCGAGGTGATCGGGCCGAAAGGCAAGATGATCAACTCCATCACCGAGCAGACCGGTGCGGAGATCGCCATCGAGGACGACGGCACCATCTACGTGTCCGCCGCCTCAGGAGAGGCCGCGGAGGCCGCGATCGCGATCATCAACTCGATCGCGAACCCGCAGCTGCCGAAGGTCGGCGAGCGGTTCCTCGGCACGGTCGTCAAGACCACCGCCTTCGGCGCCTTCGTCTCGCTGCTGCCCGGCCGCGACGGCCTGGTGCACATCTCCAAGCTGGGCAACGGCAAGCGGATCAACAAGGTCGAGGACGTCGCGAACGTCGGCGACAAGCTGCAGGTCGAGATCGCCGAGATCGACGCCCGCGGCAAGATCTCGCTGATTCCGGTGGTTTCGGAGGGCGCAGCGGCAGCTCCCGCTCCCGCCTCGGTCTGATCGAGGCTCACGTCCTCGATGGCCGCGCGCACCCGCACCACGGTCCTGGAACGGGGCGTTGACGGTTCGGTAGTGACGCTCTCGGTGATCCCCGGTGGTCTGCGGGTGATCACCGAGAGCGTGCCCGGTGCCCGGAGTGCGTCGGTCGGCATCTGGGTCGGAGTCGGTTCCGTCGACGAGACCCCGAAGTTGGCCGGCGCGTCCCACTTTCTGGAGCACCTGCTCTTCAAGGGCACCGCTCGCCGCTCCGGCAAGGAGATCGCTTCGGCTATCGATGCCGTCGGCGGCGAGCTGAATGCCTTCACCTCGCACGAGTACACCTGCTACTACGCACACGTACTCGCCAGTTCGGCCGAGCTCGCCGTCGACATCGTCTGCGACGTGGTCCTCGATGCGGTGATCACGTCGGCCGACGTGGACGTGGAACGCCAGGTGATCCTCGACGAGATCTCGATGCGGGACGACGACCCGGAGGACACCCTGGGAGACGCTTTCGCCGCTGCTCTCTTCGCGGGCCACCCCGTCGCGGACCCGGTCATCGGGTCGCAGAAGACCATCGCCGCGATGACCAGAACCCAGATCGCCGGCTACTACAAGCGCCGGTACGCACCGGAGAAGATGGTCGTCTCGGTGGCGGGCGCCGTCGACCACGGTGAGGTGGTCCGTTGGGTGCGCAAGGCGTTCGCCTCCAGGTTGACCGTCGATGCCGTACCCGAGCCGGCCAGACCGGGCCGTGGTCGGGTCGGAGCCCGTCCCGGTCTGCTGCTGATCGACCGGGATATCGAACAGGCGCACGTCTGCATCGGAGTGCCGGCGCCTGCCCGGTCGGACCCGGCGCGCTACGCAGTGTCGGTGTTGGCCGCGGCGCTCGGTGGCGGCATGAGTTCCAGGCTCTTCCAGACCATCCGCGAGGAACACGGACTCGCCTACTCCTGTTATGCGGCCGCCTCCGGCTACGCGGACGTCGGCTCGTTCTCCGTCTATGCCGGCTGTCAGCCGGAGAACCTGGGCACGGTGTCCGCCCTCATCCGCGACGAACTGGCGAGCGTCGCGGCGCAGGGCTTGCACACCACCGAGCTGACCAGGGTGCACGGCCAACTGGCCGGCGGGCTGATCCTGGGGCTCGAGGACAACGAGTCGAAGATGAGCCGCATCGGGAAGAATCTGTTGGTGCGCAACGATTATCTGTCCGTGGCCGATGAGCTCGCCGCGATCGCCGCGGTCGGCACCGACGACGTGGCCGCCATCGCGGCCTCGCTGTTGACCCGGCCGCTGACCGCCGCCGTCGTAGGGCCGTACAGTGCCCACACGGATCTGCCCGCGGAGTTGCGCGCGTTGACGTCGTCCTCGGCGGCGGCTCCGGCCTGGGCGACGAGCGCAGGCTCTGCGAATACAGGAAGGCAACGTCGCCATGTCGGATGAGGTTCTTCGGGTCGGCGTGATCGGCGCCCGCGGTCGGATGGGCTCCGAGGTCTGCCAAGCGGTGGATGCGGCGGACGACATGGATCTGGTGGCGGCCGTCGGCGGTCGCGAGTGGCTGTTCTCGCTGGCCGATGCCGGCAGTCAGGTGGCCGTCGACTTCACGCACCCCGACGTGGTCCTGGAACACATCCGCTTCTGCATCGACCAGAACATCCACGCTGTGGTCGGTACCTCCGGCATCGACGACGAGGGTGCCGACCAGATCCGCCACTGGCTCGCTCTCAAGCCCGAGATCGGGGTGATGGTGGTTCCGAACTTCGCCATCGGCGCCGTGCTCACCGCCCGATTCGCCCGCCAGGCGGCCAAGTTCTTCGACTCGGCGGAGATCATCGAGCGGCATCACGCCGGCAAGATCGACGCGCCGTCCGGTACGGCCATCGCCACGGCCAGGGGCATCGCGGCCGCGCGGGCCACCGCCGGGCTCGGGCCGATTCCCGACGCCACCACCATCGAAGCGCCGGGGGCCCGCGGCGCCCAGGTGGACGGAATCCACGTGCACTCCGTCCGGTTGCCCGGTCTGGTCGCGCATCAGGAGGTGGTGCTGGGCAGCCTGGGGGAGACGCTGACCATCCGGCACGACTCGCTGCACCGGTCGTCGTTCATGCCCGGCGTGCTGACCGCCGTCCGCGGCGTTGGCGACCGCCCTGGTCTGACGCTCGGCCTCGAGCAACTGCTCGGTCTGGACTGACGGCAGCAGGTGTCCACCCGGATCACGGTCGCGTTGCTGAGCGCTGCGCTGATCGCCTACTTCGTCCTGCTGGGGCAGCGTGGCCTGTACCTGATCGAAACCGGCACGCTGGTCGGCATCGGCCTGGGCGTCGGCGTACTGCTGCTGCCGATCATCGGCGCGGTGCTGTTGATCTTCGAGTTGCGCTTCGGGGCGGCCACCGCCCGGCTGGCCCGGCGGCTCGCTGAAGAAGGCGATCTGCCCGACGATTCCGGTCTGGCCCGCCGCCCGTCCGGTCGCATCGAACGGGCCTCGGCCGACGCCTACTTCGAGACCGTTCGGGTCAAGGTGGAGGCGGACGAGGACAACTGGCGCCTCTGGTACGAGCTGGGCTACGCCTACGACCTGGCCGGCGACCGGAAGCGGGCCCGCGCCGCGATGCGCCGCGCCATCGACCTCGCCTGAGTCTTCCCCTTTTGCGCACCGTGTCGCGATCCTCGCGCTCCGAGGGCTGTTTCGGCGCGAGAATCGCGACACGGTGCGGGCTAGACGAGCAAGATGTCGAGGTTGCCGGCGTACCGGATCTCGGCGAATGTGCCCTCGCCGGTGTCGAGCACCCGGCGGGCGCCGTCGGGAGCCCACCTGGCGCCGAGCAGGAACTGCTGCACGCTCTCGTCCGCCTCCGGTGCCCACCACACTCCCCAGGTCGCACCCATACCGCGCAGGTGGGCCGCCGCGGCGCCCAGCAATCGACCGCCGTGCCCGCGGCGCGACCATCTCGGCAGCACGTGCAGCAGCTCGATCTGGCCGACCCGGTCGTCCAGTTCCGGGTCGGTGGCGGCGAGACCGACCGGCTCGTTGCCCTCGAATGCCAGCAGCACCAGGCCGGGAGCCTCCAGTCGTGCGGACCAGATCTCCGTCTGCCGCCCGGGGTCGGCGAACAGCGCCGCAGCGGGCAGCAGCTCCGAATAGGCCTGTTGCCAGACGTCCAGCTGCAGCCGGGCCAGTACGGCCGCGTCTTCCGGCCGAGCCGGACGAACAAGGGCATCGACCATGTCAGGCCAGCACCACCCGGATGTCGGCGGCCACGAACGCGGCCACCAGGTCGGCGTCAGCCGCGGAGTCGGTGATGAGGATGTCCACGGCGGCGGGTGGGCAGATCCGCGCGAACGATCGGTGTCCCAGCTTCGAGGCGTCGGCCACGACGATGACAGTGGTGGACTGGCTGACCATCAGCGCGTTCACGGCTGCCTCTCCCTCGTGGTGCGCGGACGCTCCCATCTCGACGTCGAAGCCGTCGACGCCGAGGACCACGTAGTCCAGATGTAGGCGCGACAGCGCGGGCTCGGCGAGTGGGCCGATCAACTCGTACGAGCTCGGCCGGGCCACCCCGCCCGTCACGACCAGCTTGATGTTCCTGCGGACGGCCAGGTCATTGGCGATGTTCAGCGCATTCGTCACCACGGTGTATGCGGGGTTTTCGCCGAGCCCGTCGTGATCGACATTCGCCGGTACGGACACCAGGGCCCTGGCCACCTCGGACGTGGTGGTGCCGCCGTTGACCGCCACCACCGATCCAGGGCGGATCAAGCGCAGCCGCCGCAGTCCCGATGCGCAATTTCTCCTCGGCGTGCCGGCCCGTCTTGTACCGGAGCGGAAGGTCGTAGGCGACGCTGGCCGGCGCCGCGCCGCCCCGGGTGCGGCTGAGCAACTGCTGGCCGGCGAGGTGGTCGAGGTCCCGTCGGATGGTCGCAGCCGAGACGCTCAGCTCGCCCGCCGCCTGCCCGACGTCGAGGCGCCCGTCCCGCCCGAGGATGTCCAGCAGCGCGGTCCAGCGCTCGTGTGGGCCCACCGGCCCTCCCCTCGGACTGCGTCGATCGCGTGCGGCGGCCGATGCAGCCGTGCAGTGAAGATCTTGCCCCGCAGGGTTCCGGAAATGCCAACTGTCGGTGCTACCTGGCAGCATGTCGTCGTGTGAGGCTGGAACTGACTGCGGCGCAGGCCCGCCGGACCGCGATCGCCGCGCAGGGCCTGTCGGCCGAGCTGCCGGTCGAACCGCAGATCTACAACCGCGGCCACCTGCGCCGCGTCCTCGACCGGGTCGGCCTGCTCCAGATCGACTCGGTGAACGTGCTGGCCAGGGCGCACTACCTCCCGCTGTTCGCCCGGTTGGGCGACTACCCGGTCGAGTTGCTCTCGAATGCCGCGTGGCCCCGCCGGTCGGCCGACCGACTCCTGCTCGAAACGTGGGCGCACGTCGCTTCGCTCGCACCCGTCGAGATCGAGCCGCTGCTGCGCTGGCGGCAGCAGCAGTTCGGCGACGGACCGTGGTCCAGCGCAGCCCGGATCAATGCCGAGCATCCCGGTTTCGCCGAGCGGGTGCTCGGCGTCATTCGGGAATGCCGGTCCGATGTCAGCCGGCGAGGTCGAGAAGGCGCTCGAGGCGCCCGGGAAGGGCCGGCCCGGATGGTGGGAGTGGTCGACCACCAAGCGGGTGTGCGAGTACCTGTTCGCGATCGGGGCGATCGGCACGTCCTACCGCCGCGGTTTCGAGCGCGTCTACGACCTGATGGAGCGGATTCTGCCCGCGCACATCGCCCGGACGCCGACACCGAGTGAGCCGGACGCGAAGCGGGCCCTGATGGCGCTCGCCGCACGGTCCCACGGCGTAGGAACGGTTGGCGACCTCGCCGACTACTACCGGATCCCCAATGCGGACGCGAAACAGGCCCTGATCGAGTTGACCGAGGAGGGTGTCGTGTTCCCCGTTGCGGTGCGCGGTTGGCGGGAGACCGCATACCTGCACCGCGACGCCAAAATGCCGCGCAAAGTAGGTGGCCGGGCGCTGCTCTGTCCGTTCGATCCGCTCATCTGGGAGCGGGCGCGCACGGAGCGACTGTTCGACTTCCGCTACCGGATCGAGATCTACACGCCGGCCGAGAAACGAATCCACGGCTACTACGTGTTCCCGCTGCTGGTCGACGACCAGCTGGTCGGCCGCTTCGACCTGAAGGCCGACCGGTCGGCAGGTCGGTTGCTGGTGCAGGCCGCCTGGTGCGAGCCGGGTGCCGCGCCCGGCCAGGTCGCCGAGCACGCGACCGTCGAACTGCGCCGGATGGCGCGCTGGCTTTCCTTGCCGGAGGTGGCGATCGCTCCGCGCGGCAACCTCAGCACAGAACTGGCGGCGGCGATGCTCAGCGGAAGTGTCGGCGCCGAGCCCCGGTAACCTGCTGCCGTGACGACAATTCCCGCCGGGGTCGCGGCCGGACACCCGGCCACGGCGGCGGCGGGCGCGGCCATGCTGAGGGCCGGCGGGACCGCAGCGGACAGCGCGGCGGCGATGATCCTGGCCGGCTGCGTCGCGGAGACGATCTTCTCCGGGCTGGGCGGAGGCGGGTTCGCCACCGTCTACGAGGCCGCCACCGGAACGGTGACGTGCCTTGACTTCTTCGTATCGGTGCCAGGGCTCGACGGCACGGTGGCCGGACCGGCGACGAACATCTCGGTGCTGTTCGGCAGTGTGGCCGTTCCGTACGCGATCGGTGGACCGAGCGTTGCGGTACCGGGTACGTCGCAGGGCGCCGCAGAGCTCAATCGTCGCTTCGGGTTGCTCCCGTGGGCCGACGTGGTCGCGCCCGCGCGCAACCTCGCCGCGAACGGGGTGCCCTTCTCCGCGGCCCATGCCCGGCTGCTACCGGAGATCACCCCGGCCATGCTGGTCGGTGCCGGCGTCGACATCTATTCGCGGCCGGACGGGCTCGGCGGCCGGCGGTTGCTCGGTGCAGACGAACGAATCGACCATCCGGGTCTGGCGGACACGCTCGATGCGCTGGCTCGGCACGGTCCCGACGAGCTGTCGACCGGCGCTATCGGACGCGCACTGATCGACGCGGTCCGCGCCGATGCCGGGGCATTGTCCCTGCAGGACATGGATGCCTATCAGGTGACCGAGCTGCCGCCGCTCCGGGTGCCGTTCGGACCGGGGACGCTGTACGTCCGTGGCAACGACCTCGACTCGTTCGGATCGACCGCGGCGGCCCTCGACCTCGATGCCGTCAGACGCGGTGGGGTCGCCAGGGCCAAGGCGCTCGCCCTGGCGCTGCGGGCGCCGTCCCGGCGCGCCGAGACCACCAGCGTCGTGGCCGTCGACGCGTGGGGAAACGCCTGTGCCGCTACGCATTCACTCGGCCTCGGGTCCGGCATCTGGGTCCGCGGCGTGCACGGCAACTCGATGCTGGGCGAGGGCGAGTTGCTCCGCGGTGAACTCGTCCCGGGCGCGCGCATGCCGTCGATGATGGTGCCCTCGATCGTCACCGACGCCGACGGTGCACTGCTCTTCGCCGGAGGTGCAGCGGGCGGGAGCAGGATCCGGCCGGCCCTGCTACAGGTAATGGCCGGCGTGCTGGTCGAGGGCCGGGGGACGGCGGAAGCCGTTGCGGCACCGCGGATGTCCGTCACCCCAGAGTTGATTCACCTGGAGCCCGGCTTCCCGCCGGAGGTCATCGTCGCGCTCCGTGCGGCGGGTGAGGAGCTGGTGCTGTGGCCGGAGCCGCGCCCGTATTTCGGTGGTGTGGCCGCCATTTCGGCGGACGGCCCCGCCGCCGATCCGCGCCGCGGCGGCTCGGCGATGGTGCCGTGACCGGTTCAGGCCGCGCGATGTAGCCGGATGTCGCCCGAGGTCGTCTTGACGGTGATCTCGAGAACGGGCGCATCGCCGTCGGGCGCATCACCGGTCACCTCGAAGTCGGTGTCGGTGTTGCCGCTGACCGTCGACAGATTGATCGAGGCCAGCGATCCGGCGTGGATGCCGATCTCCACGTCTCCGGACACGGCGTTGACCTCCGCCTGCCCAGCGACCGCGTCGGACACCGAGACGTCACCGGACACGCTGCGCGCGCTGATGTTGCCGGCCACCGTTCCGACCCGGATGTCACCGGACGTGGTGTGAATCAGCGCATCCGCACCGACCGGGCCGATCGCGACGTCCCCGGATGCGGTCCGGACGTCGACCTCGGCACCGGCCGCGGCGATACCGACGTCGCCGGATGCAGTCTGGACCAGGGTCTTGCCCTTGGTTTCGGCGAGTTCCACATCACCGGACGCGGTACGGACATCGACGAGCCCGGCGACGCCGGTGACCGTGAGGTCGGCCGACTGCGACTGCAACCGGATGTGCGATCCGGTCGGCGCGGTCACCGTGACGGTGAACGAAGACCGCCATCCGTCCCGGGCCGGGTCGGTGTCGACGATCACGGTGGCGTTGTCACCGTCGCGGTGTTCGACGCGCACCGCCGCGGCGATGTCGTCCAGCACGGCCTGCTGAGTTGCGCCGGCGTCCACCGACTGCTCACCCCACGGCCCACGGCCGCCGAATTGCCGGCCGAGGCCGCGACCTCCGCCGAAGGCTTTGAAGACGTCGTCGAGAAAGCCGAGCGGGTGGCTGGTGCTTGGCGTGACCACAACGGTGGTGGTCTGGGTGTCGGTGAGCACGATCTGCGTCTCGCCGGCAGCGTTGCGAATTTCGAGGGTGATCGGTTCTGGAGTCAGGAAGGTGTGCATCGGATTTCCTCTGTGGTGCGGGAGTCGGGCTGAACGGACGGGCGTGGCTGGAGAGACGGACAGTGCGGGCGGGTCAGCCCTTGATGAATCCGGTGACGGTGCGCCCCTCGCGCCCGCCGTCGTTTCCCTTGCCGCGCTTGCCCTTCAGCCCGGGCGGAACCGCGGTGCGGACAGAATTGGAAACTGCCCGGGAGATGTAGGTGTTGAGCGAGACGCCCTCGTCAGACGCGGCCTGCTCCGCCTGTGACTTGAGATCGTTGAACAGCCGCACCGTGGTGCGCGACAGTTCGCCGCCGGCCTCCTGCATGGCCCGCCGCAGTTCGTCCGGGGACAGGTGGTGGCCGCTTTCGGTGTGCTCCGCCGACGGTTCAGTCTCGGCGCCGTTTCTGTCGGACACCGTCACGCGGACGTCGCGCCCGTCGACCTTGATCTCGACCACGTGGTTCTCGAGAGCGCCTGTCACTTCGGCGGCCAGGTCCGACAGGGCGTTCATGATGGCCAGCCGACCGGCCGGTTCGATGGCGGCGCCCAGCAGGGCGGCCGCGCGACGGGTTTCCTCGTCGCCGAGGGCGGCTGCAGCGAGCAGGTCCTCGCGCAGATTGCGGATGTACGGGGTAAGGTCCATGACACCATAGTGACACCATTTATGACGTCACGCAAGCGGACAAGTGACGTCATTGTGCACGGGTGTGGAGAGCTCCTTGATGTGAGATCGTCTCTCCGTGAGTGCTCCGCGATCCGACCCCCGACCCGAAGCCGGACCCAGGATCGAGCTGATCGCCCGCACCGAGTTCCTGCCACCGGCCGGCGTACCGTTCGAGACCGACGCCGGCGGGGGACAGGCTCTGGCCGAGTTCGCCGGCCGCGCGTGTTACCAGTCGTGGGATCGACCGAACCCTGCCACCGCCACGAACCGCGGCTACCTGGAGCACATCCTGCAGGTCGGGCACCTCTCGGTGCTAGAGCACAGCACCGCCACCTTCTACCTGACCGGCATCTCGCGCTCTGTCACCCACGAGATCATCCGGCACCGCCAGTTTTCATATTCGGAGTTGACGGCGCGCTTTGTCCGGCCCGACGGACCCGCCGTCGTCGAACCGGATGCGGTGGCCGCTGATCCCGCACTGCACCGCCTGTTCGAGGCGGCGACGGCCGCAGCGGCGACGGCGCACCGCGAGCTGCTGGCGGCGCTGGAAAGCGCCGCTGATCATGCGCCGGACGGGACGCTGGCCCGTAAACAGGCCCGGCAGCTCGCCTCCGGACTGCTGCCGGCCGCAGCCGAGACCGCCCTGGTGATCACCGGCAACTATCGGGCCTGGCGGCATTTCGTCGGCATGCGGGCCACCGAGGCGGCCGACGTCGAGATCAGGACGCTGGCGGTCGGCATCCTCCGGCACCTGCAAAACCTGGCACCGCACGTCTTCTCCGACTTCCGGATCAGCCAGCTCCCGGACGGTACCGAGCTGGCTGCCTCGCCGCTGGTCGCCGATGCGTGATCGGTGCCGGTAGCTCTGCGGTGATCGCCTACCGTGCAGGCATGACCCTCGCTCAGACCGAACGTGCCGCGCTCGCCGACCTGTTCACGGAGCTGGGTCCCGACCAGCCGACGCTGTGCCAGGGCTGGGACACCGGCGACCTGCTGGCGCACCTGCTCGTCCGGGAACGGCGGATGGACGCCGCCGCCGGGGTGGTGATCAAACCGTTGGCCGGCTGGACCGCTCGCGTGTCGGCCGGATACCGGAAGCGTCCGTGGCCCGAGCAGGTCGAGCTGTACCGATCGGGTCCGCCGGCCTTCTCGCCCTTGGGCTGGGGGAAGCTCGACGCCAGAGCCAACGGCATGGAGATGTTCATCCATCACGAGGACGCACGCCGCGGGCAGCCCGACTGGGAACCGCGCACGCTGGACGAGACCACCCGCGAGCAGCTCATTCCGATGATCGGCTCGTCGCTGCTACTCCGCAGACTCAGGAAGATCGGTGTGCCGGTCACCGCCAGACTCACCGACGAGCCCGGCCAGCGGGACATGCCGATCGTGTTGGTGCCGTCGAAAGATCTGGACGTGGTGAGCTCGCCGCAGGGTGTGGTGTTGCACGGTGGCGTGGCCGAGATCCTGCTCTGGCTCAGCGGCCGGACCGAGGTACGGATCGACTTCGAGGGCGCCCCGTCGGACGTCGCGGCGGTACAGGCGGGCGGCGGGCAACCGTTGGGGCGGTAAGTTTTCATCCATGACGACGCTCACCGCCGGTCCGGCGGGTAGGGAAGGCCGGCCGTTCGGAACAGTCCTGGCCGCCATGGTGACTCCCTTCACCTCGGCCGGTGAGCTCGACCTGGCGGCGGTCGGCGCCCTGGCGGAGCGGTTGGCGGATGAAGGCAACAACGGGCTCGTCGTCAACGGCACCACGGGTGAATCGCCCACCACCAGCGACGCGGAGAAGATCGCGATCATCGAGGCGGTCGTCGAGTCCGTTGGCGACCGCGTCACCGTCGTCGCGGGTGTCGGCACCTACGACACCGCGCATTCGGTCCACATGGCGAAGGAGGCCGAGAAGGCAGGCGCCCACGGGGCTTTGGTCGTCACGCCGTTCTACTCCCGGCCACAGCAGGAGGGTCTGCTGGCACACTTCGCCGCCGTGGCGGACGCCACCGGACTGCCGGTGATGCTCTACGACATTCCGCCGCGTTCGGTGGTGGCCATCGAGCCGTCGACCCTCCTGCGGTTGGCCGAGCACCCGCGGATCACGGCGGTGAAGGATGCCAAGGGCGATCTGTACGCGGGTTCGCAGGTGATGGCCAACTCGGATCTGGCCTTCTATTCCGGTGACGACCCGTTGACCCTGCCCTGGATGAGCATCGGGGCGGTCGGCGTCGTGAGCATCATCTCGCACGTGGTCGGACCGCACGTGCGCGCCATGGTCGACGCCGCGGAGGCCGGCGACTACGTCCGGGCCAGAACTTTGCACCAGGCACTGCTGCCCGCGAACCTGGCCATGTCCAGAACGGGTGGCGGAGCCGGCCTGGTATTCGCCAAGACAGCGCTACGGCTTGCCGGGTTCGACGTCGGGGATCCGCGCCTTCCGCAGATCCCCGCCACCCATGACCAGACCGCGCAGATTGCGCTCGACCTCGAAGAAATCGGTTCGCTGAAATGATTGTCACACTGTGACGGCAACGTCGAAGTCCATCCCGCCGCCGCGGCTGCCCAGAGGCGGCCTGCGGATCGTCGCCCTCGGCGGCATCGGTGAAATCGGCCGCAACATGACGGTCTACGAATATGACGGCCGGCTGCTGGTGGTCGACTGCGGGGTGCTGTTCCCAGAGGACGCCCAGCCCGGGGTCGATCTCATCCTCCCCGACCTGCGTCTGGTGGAGGACCGCGTCGACGACATCGACGCAGTCGTCATCACGCACGGCCACGAAGACCACATCGGAGCGTTGCCGTGGCTGCTCAGGTTGCGCAAGGACGTGCCGGTGATCGGAGCGAAGTTCTCGCTGGCACTGATCGCGGCGAAGTGCCGCGAACACCGGATCACGCCGAAACTCGAGGTGGTCGTCGAAGGTGAGCGCCGGAGGGCCGGCGCCTGGGACCTGGAGTTCTTCGCCGTCAACCATTCCATCCCGGATGCGCTCGCGGTCGGCATCAGGACCCCGGCGGGCACGGTGCTGCACACGGGGGACATCAAGCTCGACCAGCTGCCGCTCGACGGGCGGCTCACCGACCTGGGCGGTTTTTCCCGGCTCGGCGACGAGGGAGTGGATCTGTTCATGGTCGACTCCACCAACGCCGAGGTGCCCGGATTCGTGGCCCCTGAGCGCGAGATCGGGCCGGTGCTCGACAACTACATCCGGTCCGCCAGGCAGCGGGTCATCGTGGCCAGTTTCGCGTCCCACGTGCACCGCGTGCAGCAGATGCTCGACGCCGCCCAGAACCATGGCCGCAAGATCGCCTTCGTCGGTCGGTCGATGGTCCGGAACATGCAGATCGCCCAGGAACTCGGCCTGCTGACCGTCCCCGACGGGCTGGTGCGCTCGTTGGACAAGGTCCTCGAATTGCCGCCGGAGCAGGTGTTGCTCATCTCCACCGGCTCGCAGGGCGAGCCGCTGTCGGCGCTGTCCCGGATGTCCCGCGGTGAGCACCGGCAGGTCAACCTGATCCAGGGCGACACGGTGATCCTGGCCAGTTCGATGATCCCCGGCAACGAGACCAGCGTGTTCACCGTCATCAACGAGCTCGCCAGGGCCGGGGTCACCGTGGTGCACCAGGGCGTCGCGAAGGTCCACGTGTCCGGTCACGCATCGGCCGGCGAACTGCTCTTCCTGTACAACGCGGTCCGGCCGAAGAATGTCATCCCGGTACACGGCGAGTGGCGGCATCTCCGGGCCCAGGCCAGGCTCGCGGTACTGGCCGGTGTGCCGTCCGAACGGGTGCTGATGGCACCGGACGGGACGGTGGTGGACCTGATCGACGGACGAGCCCGGATCTCCGGGCACATCGACGTCGGGATGGTCTACGTCGATGGAGCCGCGGTCGGCGACGTCGGCGAGAACACACTCTCCGACCGGCTGATTCTCGGCGAAGGCGGGTTCATCGCCATCACCGTTGCCATCGACGCCCACACCGGACGAGCGGTGGCCTCACCCACCATCTCGGGCCGCGGATTCTCCGACGATCCGAGCGCTCTGGCGAAGGTGGTGCCGCTGGTCGAGGCGGAACTGGCACAGCTGGAGGCCGATGGCGTGACCGATACCCATCGGATCGCCCAGGCGGTCCGGCGGGTCGTCGGCAAGTGGGTGGGCGACGTCTACCGCCGCCGGCCGATGATCGTGCCGACCGTCCTCGCTGTGTAACGCCAGTGCTCATCTATCACCTCACATTCGACGCTGACTGGGACCCCGCCGTGACCGTCGGCAGCTACCGGGTATCCGGCCGGGGCATGACCCTGGAATCAGAGGGTTTTCTGCACTTCGCCTACGCCGACCAGGTGGCCGGTGTGGCGGAGCGGTTCTGGCGCGATCCGGAGGGCCCGGTCGTCTTGTTGGCCGTCGACCCCCAGCTCTTGGATCTGCCGGTGGTCGCCGAGAACACCAGTGGTGGGACGGAACTGTTCCCGCATCTGTACGGGCCGCTGCCGGTCGCGGCAGTCGTCACCGTGACACCGGTCGACGTCGACGCCGGCGGCGCCCTCGTCATTCCCGATCTGCCGTCCTGAACCCGCGGCGCTGACACTTCACGCGCTCAGGCGTGTGCGGCCAATCGCCGTCGCAATTCACTCCGGATCGCGGGCCATTCGATTGCGATGATCGAGAACACCACGGTGTCGCGCAGGGTGCCGTCACTGGCCAGCGAATGGCTGCGCAGCACGCCGTCCTGCTTGGCGCCCAACTTGGCGATGGCTGCCCTGGACTGCTGATTGAGCCAGTGGGTCCGGAACTCCACGGCGATGCAGTCCTGCGTTTCGAACGCATGGGTGAGCAGCAGCAACTTGCTCTCGGTATTCGTCCCGCTGCGCTGGGCAGACCGGGCGTTCCAGGTGGAGCCGATCTCGACTCGTCGGTTCACGGCGTCGACATTCATGAAGGTCGTCATCCCGATGACAGCACCGGTGTCGTTACGCCGGGTGGTGAACGGGACCATCGAGCCCGCAGCCTGCGCCGCGAGGCGGCGGTCGATTTCAGCAGACATGGCCTCCGGCCGCGGGACCGAGGTGTACCAGAGGTTCCACAACTCCCCGTCCTGCGCAGCCGACACCAAGCCGTCATGGTGCTCGGGCGCCAGCGGTTCCAGGGTGACGAGGTCTCCCGTCAGCGTCACGGGCTGCAGGAAAGGTCGGGAGGTCATGCCCGAACGATATGTCGGGCGGGCGGACCGGAGGAGATTCTTTTGTGACGGTTGGGACAGGGGTGACTTGCAGCGACTAGCGTGACACCCATGGCCGGTAAGACGTCTGCTTCACCGCGGAAAACCACTGCACCCCCAAAAACGACAGCGACGTCGAAGACCACGGCCACCCCTAAAGGGCTGACGACGAAGAATGCCGGCGTCCGGGCCGGAGCCAGGAGAGGCTCCGGGACGCGTCCGGCGGCCAGCCGTCCGTCGGCGAAGGCCGGGGCCACCTCGGCGGCAGCTCGAAGGAAGCCGGCGACAACGCGCGGAGCCCGCCCAGCCGTCAAGACGCCTTCGGCGCTGTCGAGGGCGTTCCGGACTCTCGGCCGCTGGATCGGCGCCGTCTGGCGCCTCATCGCTCGGGGGGTCGGCACCGTGGTCCGCGCTGTCGGTCGCGGCGCTGGCGCGGCACGTGATATCGACGCCGCCCATCGTCGGGACGGATTGGCCCTCGGGCTGCTCGCGCTGGCAGTGATCTGCGCCGTTGGATCCTGGTTCAAAGGCGCCGGGCCGGTGGGCGCGGGCGTGGACAGGGCAGTGCGGGTAAGCGTCGGTGCTCCCGGAGTCGTGCTCCCGATGCTGTTGGTCGTCGCGGCGATCGTGCTGATGCGGAGCAGGGGCGACGGTGAGCATCTGACCCGCCGAATCGTCGGGATCGTTGCGCTCACTCTTGCGGTAACCGGCATCTTCCACGTCGTCCACGCGGCCTCGCTACCTCCGGGAGCGGACTCCACCGGCCAACGGGAATCGGCCGGCGGAGCTCTCGGATGGCTGCTCGGCCAGCCGCTCTTCACGGGCGTCACGGCCGCGCCGGCCATCATCCTGCTGGTGCTGCTCGGACTCTTCGGCGTGCTGCTGCTCACCGGCACAGCGCTGAGGGACATCCCGTCGGCTTTCGTGCGAGGGGTGGACTGGGTCCGCGGCGACCGTCCGATGAGGAGGACTTCGACGACGATTACGGCGTCGACGGCCAGGTGACCTTCGGCGGTGCGGCCGACGAGCAAAGCGATGACTACCGGGCCGGCGCTCAGGTGGAGTTGGACGAGGACGTCGATCTCGCCGCAACGGCCAGGCTCCGTCGTCCGTCGAAACGCCGGCAGGCGATCGATGCCGAGGATGCCGACGGCACGGCGACTACCCAGGTGTTGCCCGTGCCGGCTGCGCTCGCGGCCGCGACAGCTCCGACGGAGGAGATCGCCACCCCGAGCAGGGCGCGGGTGATCAAGCCGGCCATCGTCGAGACGCCTCCCGCTGTTCCGGTCACCGAGGCGACCCAGTTGACGCTGGACAGCGCGGTGGATGGCAGCTATCAGCTGCCGCCGGCCTCGATCCTCAAACTGGGCGCTCCGCCGAAGCATCAGACGGCAGCCAACAACGAGGTGATCGTCCGGATTTCCAGGGTGCTCGAGGAATTCAAGATCGACGCCGCTGTCACCGGTTTCACCCGCGGCCCGACCGTCACCCGGTACGAGGTCGAGGTCGGTCCTGGCGTGAAGGTGGAGGCCATCACCCGGCTGACCCGGAACATCGCATACGCGGTGGCTTCCGAACACGTCCGTTTGTTGGCTCCGATCCCGGGCAAGTCGGCCGTCGGCATCGAGGTACCGAACACGGACCGGGAGATGGTTCGTCTGGGCGACGTACTGGCCGACCCGAGCTCTCGTAGGGACCAGCACCCGTTGGTCATCGGCCTCGGCAAGGATGTCGAAGGTCAGTTCGTCAGCGCGAACCTGGCCAAGACACCGCACCTGCTGGTGGCCGGTGCCACCGGTTCCGGCAAGTCTTCGTTCATCAACTCCATGCTGGTCTCGCTACTGCAGCGGGCGAGTCCGTCCGAGGTGCGGATGGTGCTGATCGACCCCAAGATGGTCGAACTGACGCCGTACGAAGGCATCCCGCACCTGATCACACCGATCATCACCAGTCCGAAGAAGGCGGCGGCCGCGCTCGCCTGGCTGGTCGAGGAGATGGAACAGCGCTACACCGACATGCTGGCCCACGGCGTTCGGCACGTGGACGACTTCAACCGCAAGGTGCGGTCGGGGGAGATCTTCACACCGCCCGGGTCGGAACGCGTCTACCGGCCCTATCCGTACATCCTGGGCATCATCGACGAGCTTGCCGACCTGATGATGACGGCGCCACGGGACGTCGAGGACGCCATCGTCCGGATCACCCAGAAGGCCAGGGCCGCGGGTATCCACCTGGTGCTGGCCACCCAGCGTCCATCGGTGGACGTGGTGACCGGCCTGATCAAGACCAACGTTCCCTCCCGGCTGGCCTTCGCCACCTCCTCGCTCACCGATTCCCGGGTCATCCTCGACCAGCCGGGAGCGGAGAAGCTCAGCGGCATGGGAGATGGGCTGTACCTGCCGATGGGGGTCCGGAACGCGATCCGCATCCAGGGCGCCTACGTCAGCGACGAGGAGATCGCCGAGGTCGTGGCGTTCGCCAAGACCCAGGCGGAGCCGGAGTACGCCGAGAACGTCACCGTAGCCAAGCCGGACCCGTCCAAGAATGTGGATCCGGACATCGGCGGTGACCTGGACGAACTCATCGAGGCGATCAATCTTGTGGTCACCTCGCAACTGGGCTCCACCTCGATGCTGCAGCGAAAGCTGCGTGTCGGTTTCGCCAAGGCCGGCCGGCTGATGGACCTGATGGAGACCCGCGGCATCGTCGGACCGTCCGAGGGCTCCAAGGCCAGGGAGGTGCTGGTGCGTCCGGACGAACTCGACTCGATCCTGATGACGTTGACCGGCGCCGACGAGCCGGTGCCGGACGAGATCTGACCCCGCCGACGGCTGGGCCATGTGCTGTCGTCGGTTCCGGCAGAGTCGGACGTCCTCGACGTATCACTGTCGGCGCCGTGAGGCACTCTATGGATGACGAACTTGCCCGCCCCGACGAAAGAAGCGAAACATGAGCAACGATGTCCTCCGCGGAATCCAAGGATGCAGTCGACCGCCGGCCGGTACCGGGCAGTGATCGGGCCCCGCTTCCGGGTTCGGAGAGGGTCGGCGACCTGCCCGCGTCGCAGCAGATCCAGGTGACCCTGGTCCTGCGGCGTATCGCCGAACCACCCGAGGATCTGCCGTCGCCCATCAGCAAGGCCGAGCTGGCCGAGAAATACGGCGCCGACCCGGCCGACGTCGAGGCCGTCACCGCGGCGGTGACCGCTGCCGGCGCGCAGGTGCTGTCGGCCGACGCCGCATCGCGCCGGGTTCTCGTCTCCGGCTCGGCGGCCACGCTGGAATCGCTGTTCGGGACGAAGCTGGCCCTGGTGACCGCGGTGAGCCCGCGAACCGGCAGAGAAGGTCACCTTCCGGCAACGGCAGGGGGAACTCACGGTGCCCGCGCAGCTGGGCGATATCGTCACCGGAGTTCTTGGACTGGACAATCGCCCGCAGGCGCGAACCCGGCTGGTGGTGCCCAAAGCCGACGCGCCGGCGCCGGTCAGCTACACGCCGCTCGACCTGGGCAAGATCTACCGGTTTCCCAGCGACACCGACGGCTCGGGTCAGCGCATTGCGATCATCGAATTGGGCGGCGGGTTCGCGCAGACCGATCTCGACACATACTTTCAAGGCCTGGGCATCACGGGCCCCACGGTGACCGCCGTCGGGGTGGACGGGGCACAGAATGTGCCTGGTCAGGACCCGAACGGCGCCGATGGCGAGGTGTTGCTGGACATCGAGGTCGTCGGCGCACTGGCGCCCGGTGCCGACGTGCTCGTGTACTTCGCGCCGAACACAGACGCCGGCTTTCTCGACGCGGTCTCCGAGGCCGCACACGCCGAGCCGGCGCCCGCGTCGATCAGCATCAGCTGGGGTCAGAGCGAGGACGACTGGACCGCGCAGGCACGCAAGGCCATGGATGCGGCCTTCGCCGACGCAGCGATGCTCGGGGTGACCGTGACGGCGGCCGCCGGTGACGACGGCAGCACCGACCGCACCACCGACAACAAGGCGCACTGCGACTTTCCGGCGTCCAGCCCGCACGCGCTGGCCTGCGGCGGCACCAGCCTGCGGGCGGATCCCAGCAGCGGAGCAGTCAGCAGCGAGACCGTCTGGGACAACGGTGTGGGCAACGGCGCGACCGGCGGCGGCGTCAGCAGCAGGTTCACCCGGCCCAAGTGGCAAAACAGTGCCGGCGTGCCGAGTCGGCCGAACGGCAGGTCCGGCCGCGGGGTTCCCGACGTATCCGCCGATGCCGACCCGCAGACCGGCTACGACGTGCTGGTCGACGGCAGCAAGATGGTGATCGGCGGTACGAGCGCGGTCGCTCCGCTCTGGGCGGCGCTGACGGCTCGCCTGGTTCAGTCATTGGGCAAGCCGCTCGGTCTGCTCCAGCCGGCGCTGTACGCGGGTGTCACGGCGGGCGTCGTCCAGCCGGGATTCCGGGACATCATCAACGGCAACAACGGTCAGTTCCAGGCCGGGCCCGGTTGGGATGCCTGCACAGGGCTTGGGTGTGCCGGACGGCGACGCCCTGCTGACCGTTTTGCGGGGCGGCGGGTCCTGAGCGACGACTGAAATATGCGCCCACCGCTGGACGGGCGTGGCCCGGGTGGCGAAGTCGGTCGCTCCCGGGCATGGTCAAGTCATGCAGATCGGAGTGGTCTACCCACAGAACGAGCTTCGAGGTGACCCCAGCCGCTGTTCGGCGGATAGGTCGAGCTGCCGAGGAACTGGGGTTTGACCATCTCGTGGCCTACGACCACGTCCTGGGCGCCGTCCACGCCGATCGGACGCCGCCGTTGACCGGCGGGTACGACGAGCACGACCCGTTTCACGACCCGTTCGTCATGTTCGCCTACCTGGCGGGCATCACTGACCGCATCCGTTTCGCCACCGGCGTGCTCGTCCTGCCCCAGCGGCAGACCGCACTGGTCGCGCGCCAGGCGACCGATGTCGACCTCCTGTCCGGAGGTCGCCTCCGCCTGGGTGTAGGTGTCGGCTGGAACCATCCAGAATTCGAGGCCCTCGGGCAGGACTTCCGTACCCGTGGCCTGCGGCAGGAGGAGCAGATCCAGCTTCTGCGTAGGTTTTTCACGGAACCTGTTGTGGACTTCGCCGGGCGGTTCCACCGAGCGGACCGAGTAGCACTACTGCCCAGACCTGCCCGGCCCATTCCGATTTGGATGGGCGGATTCGGGGACAAGACGTTCGACCGTGCCGCTCGACTTGCCGACGGCTTCATCTTCTTCGGCGGCGACGTCGACACCGTGGTCGACCAGTGGAACGGGCTACGTGGTCGGGTTCGCAGCTACGGCCGGCAAACCGACGACTTCGGCGCGGACTGGGTCGTTACCCCCCGCTCGCAGATCAGCGATGTCACAGCCGAGGTGAATGCCTGGCAAGCAGCGGGGGGTACGCACATCACGGTGCCCACGGTGGGCCTCGGCTTGGATTCCATCGACGGTCACCTGGACTACCTTTCTTCACTCGCAGGGACGCTCAAGGCGGGCTGAGGAAGCGAGGGCAGAGTTGTCGAGATCACATTTCTGCACTGGCCGCGGGTGACGTTCCAAGAATTTGGCGGACTACCGCGATGACCCGGTGTTCATCACGGCGGATGGCGTTGCGCTTCTCCTCGTCTGGTCCGGGTCGTCTCCGGCAGGCAAGATCGAAAACGCCGTCCATACCTCCTTTTCGAGGCCGGGAAGATCAGCATTCAGACAACCTATTCACGGTCTCTGCGCCGGAAGGTTCGTGAGTCCGGGCCAGGCGGCACCGAATTGAGGTGGCGGAGTCCCGCCGCGGCCCTCACCGCCCCCTGACCGTCGGCGTCACGTCAGGTGTCGGGAGAAGAACCGGTTCCCGTCGTCCGCTTCGAACGCCGGGACCCCGGTGTGTCCGCCCATATTGGCATGCAGCGTCTTCTGCTTGCTGCCGAAGGCATCGAACAGGTCCAAGGCCATTTGCCGGTCGTTGCCTTCGTCGTCCCATTGCAGCAGGACTTGCAGCGGAATGGTGACCTGCCGGGCTTCCTCGAACACGGTTCGAGGCACGAAACTCCCGGCGAACAAAACGGCGGCCAAGATGCGCGGCTCGACCAATGCCATTCGGATGCCGATGGCGATGATCCCTCCGGCGTACCCGACAGGGCCGCCGATCTCGGGCAGAGCAAGCAGGGCATCCAGCGTGGCCCGCCATTCCGGGACCGCCATTTCGACCAGCGGCAGGACGAGCCGATCGACGATGTCGTCGTCGACCGGCTCGCCGGCTGCGAGCGCCCGGCGCAGGTCGGCGCGGGCCTCGTCGACGGCGGCGGAACGGGGCCGGTCACCGCTCCACGGGAGCTCGATAGTGGCCGCGGCGTAGCCTTCCGCCCCGGAGTGCCGGGCCCGAGCCACCAGCCGGGGGTACATAGTGGGCAGTCCGCCCGGGTGGCCGAGCAGGATCAACGGGACCGGTCCGGATACCGATCCCGGCGTCCACAGGATGCCGGGGATCTGGCCGAGGGCGAATCGGCGTTCGAGGACGCCGTCGTCGAAGCGCTGTTCAGAAGTGAATCGCATGGTCGTGCCTTTCGGGAGGGCTCTTGAATGGCGCTCCCGGGCGTCTTATCGCCCGACTGTGGCCCCGAAGGGGAGCACCCATGTCGACACTGCGTTCATGAGTACCACCTCCTCGATCTTCCGCACGGACAGCAAGAAGGTAGCAGTGATCATCCCGTCCGCCAACTGCTTTTTCGCGCCGCACTCAGCCGAAGACGGGACACTTGCGTTGTGAGCTGGACCTGCTGTGAACCGGCGACCGCTAGAGCCCCGAGACGCCCCGCGGTGTGCCGAGGCCGGTCGGGCCGTCGTACCCCTTGAGGGCCGTACAGAGGTAATCCCTTCCGCAGTTCTGGAAGTCCCCGTTGCTCCCGCCGATGACGTCTCGCAGGCCGGCGCGATGGCTGTAGATGTATCCGGCGGTGGACAGTGAGCCCGCATTGCCTGCCAGGGCGACCATCCCGGAGATGAGCGGCGCGGCCAGGCTCGTGCCCCCGACCACGATCCAGCCGGGCGTGAGCCCGAACTGGTCAAGGCCGTAGGTGTCGTAGACCGCTAGTCCGGTATCCGGATCGGCGAGCGCAGAAATGTCGGAAGTCGTGCGCATCAAACAGTTCCGATCCTTTTGCCACGTGGGCTTGCTGATCCAGGCGGAGCAACCGCTGCCTGCTCCGCTCCACGCTGACTGCTTCCACCCGCTCGCCGTCTTCACCACTCTTGTTCCGCCGACCGCGATCGCGTTGGTCCAGTCGGCAGGAAAGGAGGCAGCGGTGAAACCCGAATCGCCGGACGAAGCGATCATCGCGACTCCGGGGTGGCTGTAATACTTTTTGCCCAAGGCGATGACCCCGGTGAATTCCGGGCCGCCGTAGGAGTTGGAAACGATCTTTGCCCCCAAGGCGACCGCTCGGTTGACTGCGATGCCCATGTCGTCCAAGGAAGCACTATCGGCTTCGACGAGCAGGATCTTGCACTTGGGGCAGGTCGACGAAACGGCCTGCAGATCAAGAGCTATCTCCACGCCCCAGCCCGCATCGCGCGCCGGCTGGGTCTTGCCGCCGCGCTGATTCACCTTGCGGAAGCAACCGTTCGACGTTGTGCAGGCGGGCAGGTGGTAGACCGACCGAAACGTCGCCAGATCCTTCTCCGCATTCGGGTTGTCATAAGCGTCGACGATCGCAACGGTCTGGCCAGCACCCTTGCTCAGGTCGAGGGCATAGATGCTGCGGATCTCAGCCGGGCCGTATCCTTCCGTCGGCGGCGTGACCGCGTGCGGCACAGCTCTGGATTTAGGCGCGGCGAGCCCCGCTGCATTCAACGGGGCACCGGCCAGCCGGGCGGCGGAAATCGATCGGAACGACGCCAGGCAGGTCACCGACCCGATCGCGGAGGTCGGGCAGGCGCGGGTGGGTGCCGAAACGCTCCCGCCCGCATCGGGCGAAGCCGCCGCGCCAACCGGGCCCGCCCACATCATGAGCCCACCCACCAGGGCAACGACCACTGTGACACCGAGTGCGGGTAGGCGGCGGCCGGTCGTACTGGTCATAGGAAGCTTCTCTCCAGGAGGGCAGTCGGGACTGGCGGACTCAGGATGCGGCCACGGCGAAGGCCGCGCTTGCCGTCTGCACGATGCGGCCGCCGGTTGCGTCGGTGCCGGTGACGCGCAGGTCGAACGAGGACTGGGCGTCCGCGCGCGTGGTTCGCAAAGTGGCGCGGTAGACGCCATTGCCGAGTGCAGTCGCCGACAATTTTGCCCAAACTCCACCTGGGCGACGGACTTCGATCGACCCGGAAGTAATCCTGGCGGCCGGCGCCCCCTGGATGTGGGAAACCGTGAGGGTGATCGACGAGGTACCCAGCGGTACAACGCCGGCGAGGTTCGTCGGCAACGTGATCGACGTGTCCAGCAGCGGAAGCACTTTGCAACCGCTACCGAGGGAGCAGGTCCAAGTCGCAGGCATCGCTGGCCCCTGTCCGGCAGCCGACACGAACGTGATGTCGGACGTGGTCCTCACCGATTGCAGAGCCAGTGACGGTCCGCGGTTCACCTGATCGAGGATGCGATATGTGCCGGGGGCCGCCGGCACTTTCGCCACGGCCAACCCGGTGTCGCTGTTATCGGAGATCAGTGAGCCGTTTCGGAAGATCCGAAGCCTGGCCACGGGCGTCCCGTCGAGGTTGCCGAACAGTTCCCAGGCGTGCCCCGGTGTGCTGTCTGTCGCCAAGATCAACCCCACCTGCATCTGGGTGGCCGTGCGACACGTAGGGCAGTCGAAGCCGAAGGATGCTGCGTAGCCGTTGGTTTCAACGGGGACGTTGGGCAGAGCGGGCCCCCGGCCCCAGTCGGCGGAGTACGTAGTACCCGCCGGGGCGAGCCGCGGCCCGTCGTCGATGGTGCCCGCGAAGGGGTTGTCGAACGGATCCGGCGAGCCGAATAACGAGGTGAACCAGACCGCTCCGGGAGTGGCGTTCACGTAGCTGATCAGATTGGACGGTAGCGGAACGGGAACCGACCAACCGCCGGCGAACTCCGAACCCGGAAGGAGTGGGTAGGTGAGCAGGGCCCCCGGCCGCTGCGTGAGATCGACGTAGAACCGCGACTTGAACGTCGCGAGCTGGGAAGTAGCCACGCCGTACGCCTGGCTCGGCGGGATCCCTGGGCGGCTCGGGAAGTGCAGGAAGTAGGCGTACGGCGTACCGGCCAACGGTGCGCCGGTCAGGTTCCAGGCCACGCTGCTGGACAGCGTTCCGGAAGAGGGCGAGCTGGCTGGCGCGACGTAGACATCCCCAGGGCCGAGCAGTCCATAGCTGCTGACGGCATGGCCGTTTCCGGTGCTGTCTTCCCGGCTGAGGTCCAACTCCACGGTCTGCTGGGCGGCGGACCGCGGTGTCCGAATGCTGAGCCGCGACGTCGCTGAGCGCCCATCCACCGTCAACACCTGATTCTGTGCAGATACCAGATAGTCGCTTCTCGTGACGACTCCGAACCCGACGAAGTGCCCTGCGGCATCGAGCCTGTCGAATTCCGTGTCAAGGCCGTAGTGCCCGAGAGGAACACTCAACCGCGCTTGTCCGTCGACGACGAGCGCGAACTGGTAGAACTTCGCGAAGTTGTCGGTGTTGTAGACAGTGACAAAACCGAAACTCAATGGTCGGCCATGCCCGTCGAGCACCTTGATGATCAACGTCCGCATCGGGTACTGCGGGCTGACGATCGGCGGAACCGACCCCTCCGCGGAAATCTTGCTGACTCCAAAAAGCGTTGTCCTGCTCGGGAAATGCGCTCTGGCATCGAGCAGGTACTGAGCCGTTAGCGCCGCACCGAAGCGTCGGGCCGACGCTGCCGTCAGGTATCCGGACGCGCCCCCCGCTGCCGTCGATGTGATCGTGACACCAGGTACAGAGGGTGCGTTGGACCCGGTGAAGGTGAGACGGACCGGGATTCGGGCCCCGACTCCGGCAGCCGTGGTCACGTCGAACAAACCCGGGTCGAGAAACCGGCCGACGTACGGGCGCGCGGAATTGGGAAAGACGTAGGTATGCGCGGGCGTCGTGACAGTCTGGAATGCGGCACCCGCTCCGCTGCGGGCGGCAGGCAGCCCTTCCACGATCGTCCGGCCCTTTGCGTCGCGCAGGACCCGGACACTGTCCCCGGTGACCAACGTGACCCCCCGGCGCGCGGGAGCGGCGGCGGTCACCAGCGCTGGTCGGGTGGTCACCGCCGCTGTCGCCGTGACGGTTCGTTGCACAGAAGCCGAAGCCTGCTGCGCGAAGGTCATGCGCCAGCAGTGTTATCACCGAGAATGTGAACGCGGACAATCGACGCATCGCTGTACCCCTGGTTCCGAGAAGAGCCTGATCTTCTATCGGCGAACCGGACTAGGCAAGCGCAACACTCCTTCACGGAGTATGAGCATTGGTAAGGAATCTTCCCGGTTGGCAGTCGCCTTCTCGAGACGGCTTTGCAGCTCGTTCAGTTGGTGAATCCCGACCTCACGCGTTCGCTGATGACAATGAGCTCGTCGCGCATGCCCGGCGAGGACGCTTGCGCGATCACTCGCGCCATCGCGCGGTTGCTGCGGGCTTCGATGTGACGCTTCTTGAGAGTGTTGATGACCCTGGACATTTCAGTAGATCCTTGCTGTGCTCGTGCGGTGGTGCGCCTACTGTCTTTGGAACAGATGCGCTCATCCGAGCCACCCAGGTCGGGTGACCGGAGATCGTTTGCATTGCTCTTGCGTATATGGGACGCGCGGGGACCGCATCTGATGCGCAGATCCTCCGGTGACTCGCAACACCTGCCTCCGAATCAACGGCCGGTGGCGACATCTGATGTAAGAAGCGATCCTGCCGCGGACACGTCGGCGACTCCCTGGGCCTACTCCCTACGCCTATTCCATGGTCTCCTGAGGAGAGGCATTGCTCATGGCACTCGGGGCCTCACCGCCTGGCATGCCTCCTGCACGCCCGCGTGTGGAAGTCGGCCACCCATAGACGCCTGGACACTTCGCCGCTGTGTGAATCTCGACCTCGGCCGCGATGCTGCCTTGCCGAACTGGCAAGACGACTAGCGCGACTGGCGCCTGATGAGCGAGAGTTGTTCGGTGACCGACGACATCGCAGTTGAGCCGCCATCCGACGCCTTTCCTCAGCTTGGCCAATACGTCGGAGACCCCGAGGTGCGGGCGGAATGGGACAGGCGCTACGCCGACCAGGCGCAGTTGTGGAGCGGCAGACCCAACGGCGCGCTCGTTGCCGAGGTCGCCGGACTCACGCCGGGGCGCGTGCTCGACGTCGGCTGTGGCGAAGGCGCGGACGCGGTCTGGCTCGCGCGCGGCGGTTGGGACGTCACCGGCCTCGAGGTTTCCGGCCTTGCGCTGGAGCGGGCGGCGAGTCACGCCCGCGACGCCGGAGTCACCATTCACTGGGTGCATGCCGGACTTGCCGAGGCGGCGCTCCCGCCGGCCTCCTTCGACCTCGTCTCGGCGCAGTACCCGGCACTGCTCCGCACTCCCGACGCCGCGGCCGAGCGCGCTCTGCTTGCGGCCGTCGCGCCCGGCGGCGTGCTGTTGCTTGTCCATCACGCCGGGATGGACACTCAGGCGTTGCACGACAACGGCTTCGACCCCGCAGACTACGTCTGGCCGTCCATGGTCGCTGCATTGCTCGACGACGCCTGGGAGATCGAGTTGGACGAGCAGCGTCCGCGGATCGCACCAGATGGCGGGGCCGGCGCTCACCACACGGATGACATCGTCCTGCGTGCCCGTCGGCGGCGCTGAGACCGAAGGACCGCGGCGATGTCACCGCGGCGGCAGCGCGCTGACCGTGGCCGTGAAACGCGCTTCGATCGTCGCGCTCAGTACCTGCGGGACCGGGTCTAGTGAGATCTCCTCTCCACCGGTAGCGGCGGCACCGAACGACACAGCCCGGGCTTGCGTCCAGCCGGGATTGTCGCCACCGAGTAATCCGGCATCGGCGACGTGGTCGACGCTGGCCACCGTTCCGCCGAGTGCCGCGGCGTAGTCCCGTCCCTTGCGCAGTGCCGCGTGGATGGCATCCGCTCGAACCAGAGCCCATTCGGCGTTGTCGTCGTCGACCGACCATGACACCGAATGAATCTCCACGGAATCACTTTTCGTCATTGCCACGGCAACGGCTGGGAGCAAGGAGAAATCACGAACGGTGACGAGCAGGGTGACCGAGGATTGGTGACGCCCGGTCGGGCCGTGCGCTCCGGTGATTTTGTCATGGTCGTATTCGGCCTGAGTCCGGATTGATTGCGCTGACCAGGTCAGCGGGGCCCGGGTGGTTTCCGTAGTCAGGGTCACGCCGCCCAGTCGCGCCAAGTCCGCCAGGATGCCGGTCATCGTGGCATGTACTTCTGACATGGCCGCGCTCTTCGAATCGGCTGTGGCAGTGACGGTCGATAACACACAAGCCTCGTCTGGAGCGGTGGTACGTTGCGCCTCGCCTCGAACGGACAGGGACGCAGACGCCGACGGATTGGTCACCCGCCGATACTAGAGTCCGAATACCTCAAGTGGCCGCGGGGCGGCTCTTGTCGGTGTCCTCGACAGGCCCGGCAACATGGGTGACGCGATTGGCGAAGCCGTCGCGGCGGCGGCGGGCACGTCGTTCTCGGCCGGATGTCAACTCCCGCCGGGTGTTTCGTCAGCGGCGGCTGACCTCTTGGTGAGGATCGTGGTGAGTATGCTGTGGCCTTCCGGCCATGGGCCGTGCCCGCTGGCAACGTTGAGATGGCCTTGGTCGCCGACGTCGATGAGCCGGGCGCCCCACACTGTGGCGAGAGCCGAACCGGCGGCGTAGGTGCCCCATGGATCTGTGCGACTGAGGACAACCGTAGTGGGGAAGGGCAGCTCAACGGCGGCAGGTGGCCCGAACCCCGCGATTTCCGGAGCGCCGTTGTGTACGGCGTAATCGATGTCCGGTGGCGCGACCAGCAATGCGGCGATGACACGGTCGCTGGGCAGCGCTGCGGCCCAGTGCGCGATGGTGTGACAGCCGAGACTGTGGCCCACCAGCACCACTTCGTCGCCGGCGTGCACTGCGGCATCGAGAGTCGCGACCCATTCGTCCAAGTCCGGCGCGGCCCAGTCACGTTGCTCGACGCTGTCGTATCCGTGTTCCGCAGCCCAGAGGGTCTGCCAGTGGGTCGGCCCGCTGCCGCCGAGTCCGGGTACCAGAAGCACGCGTGAATGCGTCATCTCACGATGATGGTGCATCGACTCATGTTTCGGTGCTGACTGTTGTTCTGCGCGTCCGCATTCGGTGCATGTGCCAACTCATGAGACCACCGCATGGCATCGCCGCTGCGGCGATCGGGCCATCCCATCGGCCTCCGACCCAGATGCCCGGGCCCTACGCGACCGGAGCGTGCGGATTGAAGATGAACCCGAGGATCACGCCCTGGGGCGTGCGGACGGTCGCGGTGATGATGCCGTCGCCCACGTCTGTGACTGGCGCATGTTCGATGGCCCCGGATGCAACGGCCTCACGCACCGCGGTAGCGACGTCGTCAACTCGCCAGTAGGCCAACGCGCCGTCATTCGGATCGGCGTCCGGCAGCAGGCCCAACTCGCAACCGCCGAATGAATAGCCCACGTAGAAGGGTTGGTCGAAGTACGGTGCAACACCTGTGATCCCGGACCACCAAGCCTTTGACGCATCCAGGTCCGGGGCCGGATAGATGACGGTCTGGAGACCGAGAAGGGAAATTGTCATGAGCCGATTCAAGCACTATTGATCGGCGAGCTTGAAGGTGAGGTCCGTCTGCCATTTTCCGGGTCGGCCTCGTCGCCCACATCGACGTATTCCTCGAGTCGGCAGGCCCTGTGCCCCTGTGCCGCATCCGAACGTGTCGGCCGCCAGGGAGGGTGCCGACAACCAGATCGTCCGGGTGGTGGTCTCTCGTGCGCAGCCACGGGGCGACGCGGTTATCGCCCGAACGCAGCTGCTCCGGGTCGAAGCCCGGCGGCAACTGGACCACCGACCGAGGCGAATACACGCCGCCGGCGTCTTGACTCCAGAAAAGTGAAAAGTGCATGGCCGGAAAAGAGCGCGCTCATCCGGTGTACCGATTCAAGGCAGCTGGAAGCATCGAAAAAGCAGCAGAATAATCGTGATCTATTCGTGACCTGGGGACGGCTGGAATGGCGGTCTGCGAAGGTCGGCTGTCGGTGGTGCTGAGTAGTGTCTTTCCTATGGGCCACACCGGATTCGCCGATCGCGACGAAGCGTACGCGCTCGTCGAATCGGCGCTCGCCGCGGTCCGGAACATTCGGGACGGCGCGTTCTGGAAACTACTGCCCGACGAGCAACTGGAATTCGGTCGCCGCCTGGAAATGCTCGTCCCGGACCGTGTACGCCGCGCAGGTCCACCACACCGGCGAAATCGAACACCTCGGCATCGCCGGCGACCGGTCCTGCTCCTCCACCCCAGCCCTGCTGCGGCAGGCGTTCACCATCTCCGCCGCCGACGCCGCCGCCCGGGTCAAAGCCGCCGCCCAGATCCTGCCCCGCGAGCTGATGACCGGCGGCACCGCCGCGCCGCAGCTGCCGGAATTGGCGCAGGCCGTGGACGGCGGCTGCATCGGCCCCGAACACGTGAAGATCATCGTCGAGACCATGGCCAAAGTCCCCGCCAACGTTGCGGCCGACGGACCGGGACCTGTGCGAGGCCACCCTCGTGGACACCGCGATCGACTGCGACCCGAACTTCCTGGGCAACGCGGCGCAGCGGATCCTGGACCGGGTCGACCCCGACGGGGACATCGACGACACCACCCCGGCGTCGAAGATGGAATTCCACTTCGGCACCCGCTCCACCCGCACCGGCCTGACCCCCATCAAAGGACAACTGGACGACCACGGCGTCGAAGTGGTGAAAAAGGCCATCGACGCGCTGTCCGCACCCCGGCCCGGACGGCTCCCGCGACGCCGACGGCGACGCCGTCCAGGACGTGCGGCCCGCCGCGAACCGGCGCGCGCACGGCCTGATCGAAGCCCTCGGCCGGTATTTGGATGCCGGTATCGGCCCGATCCAGGGTGGGGAACGGCCGCACGTCACCATCACCATGAACTGGGACGCCCTCACCGGGCTGATCTCGAACGCGAGTTTCGACTCGGGCGCGATGATCAGCCCCGCCCAGGCCCGACGGTTCCTCTGCGACGCGCAGGTCATCCCGATGATCCTCGGCAGCAGATCCGAAGTCCTCGACGTCGGAAGGGCGTCCCGCACCTTCCCCGCGCACATCCGCCGGGCCATCACCGCCCGCGACAAGGGATGCGCATGGCCGGGCTGCGATAGGCCGCCCGACTGGTGCGACGGTCACCACATCGAATTCTGGCGGCGGGACTTCGGGGACACCAGCTATGCCAACGGGTGTCTGCTTTGTCCGCATCATCACACGGAGATTCACAAACTCGAATGGGTCATCCAGATCGCGGCGGACGGCACACCCGAGTTCATCCCGCCGAGATGGCTTGATCCGGTGCAACGACCACGCCGCAACACCCTTCGGAAATTCGACCTGGTCTGATGGCGGAGCCATATCAAAATGATGAGCTTGACTCAGCCGGGCCGGCGAGAAGCGTGGCAGTGCCACTCGCCGGCGGTCGCCGAGCCGGCCGTGGCTACGGCCGAAGCGGTTGATAGGTAAGGAAGCTCAGGCCGTCACCGACGGTTCGGGCGGCAACCAAACGCAGAGGCTTTCTTTCGGTGGTCTCGCCGAACAGTCGCTCACCGCCCCCAAGCACAAACGGGTAGATCATCAGCCGCAGTTCGTCGACGAGGTCATGCTCCATCAGGGTGTGAACGAGCCGGCCGCTGGCGAAGACCACGATGTCGCCGGCTACCCGCTGCTTCAGCGTCGAGACCTCCTGCACCACGTCGCCCTTCAGGACTGTCGAGTTCCATTCGGGATTTTCCAGGGTCGTCGACACCACGTACTTGGGCAGAGCATTCAACCGGTCCGCCCACTCGCCACTGCGGGACGCCCAACGCGAGAAGAACCATGTGTAGCTCCGGCTCCCGAGGAGCAGGGCCGAGGTGGCCATCACTTCATCGAATTCCACCTTGGCCCAGGCTTCTCTGTCGGCGTCCCCGATCTGGGCGAACCATCCGCCGAATGTGAAGCCTTCGTCCCCGGTCGGATCCTGGATGACTCCGTCGAGCGACACGTTCTCGCTGACGATGATTCTTCCCATTTCGATGCTCCATCTGTAGATGTTGTACGCGACGAAAGAGGTAGACACCTGGGCGTCGGCGAACTGGGCGCCGACGGAGCGACCAGTTCACCCCCCGGCCGGTGTCCATATGAGATGCAGACACCGCGAACCGATGACACGGCACCGGATGACGACGAGAGGATCTGATTGTTATGACAACCGACCTGATGTCGGAGGCTCGGGCCGGGAACGGCGACGCCTTCCGCGAGCTGACCGAGCCGCATCGACGAGAGCTGCAGGTGCACTGCTACCGGATGCTCGGATCCATGCAGGACGCCGAGGACGCGCTGCAGGAAACGCTGCTGTCCGCCTGGCAAGGATTCGGAGCGTTCGAGGAACGTGCGTCGTTCCGGACGTGGCTCTACCGGATTGCGACGAACCGGTGTCTCAACGTGCGTCGATCAGCCGGCCGTCGCAAGGCCAAGGAGTGGGACGTAGCCGGCATTCGACCGCCCGAACCGACCCAGCTGGGCGAGATCGTCTGGCTGGAGCCCATTCCGGATGCATTCCTCGAGGACGCCGTCAGTGTGCCGCTCGGGCCGGAGGCCCGGTACGAACAGATGGAGTCGATCTCGTTGGCCTTCGTCACGGCGCTGCAGCTGCTCCCGCCGCGCCAAATCGCTGTTCTCGTCCTTCGCGATGTTCTCGGGTTCCCAGCCGCAGATGTGGCCGGGATGCTGGACTCGACTATCGACTCGGTCAACAGCGCCCTGAAGCGGGCGAGGACGAGCCTTCGGCGCAGGCCACCGGTAGGGCTCGACGGTGAACAGGCGCCCAGGGTGGGGTCGGCGGCCGAGGAGACGCTGGTGGCCGAATTCGTCCGCGCCTATGAGGCTGCCGACCTCGACGCTTTGGTCTCGCTGCTGACCGACGACGTCTTCATGTCCATGCCGCCTATTCCGCTCGAATACCAGGGCCGTGACGCCGTGGCCGGCTTCTGCGCTCTCATTCTGCGGCCTGACCGCAGGTTCGACCTCGTCCCGACCAGAGCGAATGGGCAGCCGGCCTTCGGCCTCTATCTGCGAGCTCCAGGCGGAATCTCGCACGCTACCGGGCTTGTCGTCATCACCCTGGCGGGGAAACGGGTCTGCGCCATGACGCGTTTCGAAAACAGTGTGCTGCCCTCGTTCGGTCTGCCACGATCGATCCCGAGCCGATAAGGGGTGCCTTCCATGAGTGCCGTGCCCGATGCGATTTTCGCTGACCCGACGTTGGCCCGGATCTATGACGAGTTCGACGGCGCTCGCGGCGACCTCGACGTCTACGTTGCCATCGCGCGCGAGTTCGGGGCGCAGAGTGTGCTCGACGTCGGATGCGGGACGGGTTCGCTATCGGTTCTCCTCGCCGGCTGCGGTATCGCCGTGACCGGCGTGGATCCAGCCGCAGCCTCTCTCGAGGTGGCCAGGGCCAAGGATGGGGGCGACCGGGTGAGGTGGATCCATGGGGACGCGACCACCTTGCCGACGATGCAGGTCGACCTCGCCGTCATGACCGGGAATGTCGCACAGGTCTTCCTGACCGATGAGGACTGGGCGGCGACCCTGCGCGGCATACGCGGTGCCCTGAACCCAGGTGGTCATCTGGTTTTCGAGACCCGGCGGCCCGGGCGACGCGCCTGGGAGGATTGGGCTGCGGACACCATCCCCGTCGTTCGCGACGTCGCGGGCGTGGGCGAGGTTGAGCAACGGTTCGAGGTGACTGACGTTGCCCTGCCTCGAGTGTCGTTCCGATACACCTACCGATTCGCTCGGGATGGCCGGGTGCTCACCTCCGACTCGACGCTCCGCTTCCGCAGCCGCGATGAGATCTACGGGAGCCTGGCCTCGGCCGGATTCACGACGCTGGAGGTCCGCGACGCGCCCGACCGCCCAGGACGTGAAGACGTGTTCATCGCCCAGCTTTCGTGACTTGTTCGCAGGAGCCAGTCCAGCAGTCGTTCAGCGGGACGGGGCCTGGAAATAGTGGCCCTGACCGAGATCGGCGATGAGTCCGGGATGAGTCGGCTCCCAGCCCATGAGTCGACGGGTGATGGTGTTCGAGGCCGGCGCGTCAGAGCCGAAGAAGCGGCCCAGCCAGCTGAAGTGGTCGATCGCCTGCTCGGCCGGGACGGAGACGACCGGCAGTCGCAGGCCCCGGCCGATCGCTTCGGCGATGGCGCGGGTGGATACGCCCTCCTCGGCGGTGGCGTGCAGCACCGAGCCGGCGGGTGCGTGCTGGACGGCGAGGGAAACCAACTTCCCGGCGTCGAGTCGATGCACTGCCGGCCACCGGTTGGCGCCGTCGTCGATGTAGCCGGAGGCGCCCTTCTCACGGGCGATGGCGACCAGAACGGCCATGAAACCGTGATCACCGGGCCCGTGGACGGTCGGAGCGAACCGGACGACAACTGAACGCACGCCCCGGTCGGCGAAGGAGAGCGCGGCGAGCGCGTTCGCGATGCGCGGGTGGCCGGCCGGATCGGGACTGTCGTCCTCGGTCCCTACGCGACCCGGCGCCAGGCCCAGGGTGCCGGAAGCGATGACCAACGGCCGGTCGGTGCCCTCGAGCGCTGTCCCGATGGCCTCGATAGCGGCAAGATCCGTTTGGGCCGCCTGCTCCATGCGGGAGAAGTCATGGTTGTACCCGAGATGCACGACGCCGTCGGACGCGGCGGCGCCCGCGCTCAGGCGGTCCAGGTCGTCGAGAGTGCCGCGAAGAGGTTCTGCGCCCAGGGCCGCCACCGCTGCTGCTGCGGTGTCCGAGCGGGCGTATCCGACAACTTGATGCCCAGAGCTGACCAGTTCGGAGACCACGGCCGAACCGATCCATCCTGATGCTCCGGTGACGAAAACGCGCATGACGACCTCCAGGATCCGCCGGTCCGATGGAGCGGCGTGTCAGATCCACCGCCCCGACAGAGCGATGATGTCACTTGGTGACATCACCAACCATACCAGGTCATGTCACACAATGACATGACTAGACTGTGGCAATGGTGAGATGGGAGCCGGACGCGAGCGGTCGGCTCCGGCAGGCGGCGATGGAGCTCTACCTCGATCGCGGATTCGAGCAGACGACCGTGGCCGAGATCGCCGATCGCGCCGGACTGACGGCGCGCACCTTCTTCCGCTACTTCGCCGACAAGCGTGAAGTGCTTTTCGCGGGATCGGTCTCGTTGCAGAATCAGCTCGTCGCAGCCCTGGACGACGCTCCTGATTCCGCGTCGCCGATGGCGGCGGTTTCCGTCGCTCTGGACGCGGCCGCAACCGCTCTCGGGCAGCACCGGGAATTTTCGCGTCAGCGCCAGTCTGTGATCGAGGCCAACACCGAACTGCGGGAGCGGGAGTTGATCAAGTTGGCGTCGTTGGCGGTGGCGCTCGCTGACGGTCTGCGGCGCCGCGGCGTCCCGGACGCGGAGGCCAGTCTGGCGGCCGAGGCCGGGATCGCCGTCCTGCGCGTCGCCTTCGGGCGGTGGGTGAGCGAACCGGGCGGCCAGGAGCTCCCGGAAGTGATGCGGGAGTCGCTCAGCCAGTTGAAAACCCTCACCGCGGGCTGATGATGGGTACTACATGATCACGGGTTCAGGCGGCCGATGTGGCGTACGGGGGCGGGGCTGTATTTGCTCCGGAAGAAGCCGCGTACCGGCTCGTTGATGCCCAGATTGTGAGTGAAAGACCGTGCCACGCTGCGGGATCTGCCGTATCGAAGCGGATGTTGACGTCATCCCGTCGACCCTGGTTCGGGTCGTACACATTCAACGTCACCACTGAATTGTCCGTGGAGTATGCGCAGGCCAGCACCTGATGGTTTCGCCCCAGGTCGCCGACCGCGCTCGATTTGACGGTCACGATGCCGAGGGGACTGGGAATTCCGGTGTCGATGTCGTGCTTCACCTGCGGCCACTGCTGGGTCACCGTCCGGCTCGAAACGCCCCGCTCCGCAGCGATCTTGTGAGAAAAGAAATCGAACGTGGAGTCCGCGTCGGGAAGAGTCATCCAGGTGTAGTACTGCGTCACACCCACCGGCACGTTCCAGGAGTCGACGATCCGGCGGACCAGGAACTTGTACAGCCCGGAAGCTGGTGCGGGCTGGCTGCTTGGACAGGACACCCCGGCATACCAATAATCCATGGCGGCATAGACCATGCCGCCACACAGTCCCGCCTCCGCATTTCCGACGTTGATCGGCCCGAAGGGCGTGGAGATGCTGACTGCCGGCTCCGATGGCCAGGAATTGAGAAAGGCGAAGCCGTTTCGTGACGCGGTGAAGACAGGTGGGGTCATGACGGCGGGCGCGCCGCGTTGGCCCTTGGCCACAAGCCAAAAGCGTTGTCCAGCGACCTCAACTGCGGCGCGAGCTCGGGGCAGTGCCGGAGCAGAACGGTTGACATCGTGGTCTCGTCGATCCAGCGCATACCTTCCGCGGTGTAGACGGTGGCGTTGAAGTCCGTCGTGAAGAATCGATCGCTGTTGAGTCGCCGCGAGGCCATCAGGACGAAGATGCGAAATGCGGTGTCGCTGAAGGCGAAGCCGGTCGGGCGCGTCTCGGCGAACATGCCGACCATCAGGTCCACCCGGTCGATGTCGCCGCCGTAGACGGCCTCCATCTCGGCCGCCCACACGGGATTGCTGGTGATCTCGTCGAATCGCTGCGGAACCGGGAGATGCAGCAGCCGGCGGAACTCGGTATACCGGGGGACGCCCAGTTCCCGGCAACGCAGAATGTCGGTCGCGGCCAGGTCCATGAGTTTGCCGTCCGGCCGCAGGAACGTCTGCAGGTACTTCGGGTAGTTGTGCAGGGTCACCAGACCCGGGTTCATCGTCCCGAGGGTGTAGATGATGTCGGTCAGGCTCTGCGATCGCTGGACGTCGACGGCAGCTGGACCGGTGAGCCGGTCGAATGCTGTCGGCCCGAGGGTCTTTGCGTCGTCCGAACACTGCCGGAAGTCGAAGTCGTCTGGCAGCAGCGGGTGCATGCGGTAGACCGCCACGAATTCCTCGGTCAGCGCGAAAGCGGCGCCGTACTCCTCGACGTGTGAACCCGGGATGCCACTGACCACCTCACTGGAGGAGAGCCGGCCGAACGTGTCGTGCAGGTGGCGGCCCGCCAGCCCGTACCAGTTCGCGTGCAGGGCCGTGACCGCGGTCGGATGGGCGGTGACGGCCGGTGTCCATTCCACCGTGTGGATCTTCGCCAGCAGTGCCGCCGTGATCAATCGACCACGTTGGAACAGTTGCTCGTCGGTCCACCCGCTGTAGGCGGCGGCGAGCCGATCGCAAATGGCGTTGTGCTCCATGGCGAACAGGGTCTGCATGATCCCGACGCCCAGCCAATATCCCGGCACCAGCGTCGGATTGTGTGCCGGATCGGTCGGGAATGGCGGCAACCCGTCGACGATACGGAGTTTGCCGCCCTCCTTCGACCGCAGAAACTCCTGTTCCGCCAACGAGTTCCCATAGATCTGTGAACCGTCCCACCAGTGCGTCATGATGTTGATGTGCGTCGGTGGCAACGTCGAATCGGCCGGCATGGTGGGATCGGGCGGCGTCCGCGGGACGACGAGCGGGGGACTCGGCCAGTCGTCGTCGGCCGCCAGCGGCAGAACCCACGGGTTGTCTGCGGGGCTGGTTCCGTGCTTGAACCAATCGCGGATCATGAACTGCAACCAGGTCGCGATGAGTGCGTTTCCCGCGGTCGCCGGAATCAGCTGCTCCCTGGTCATCAGTCGGCGGCTGACCTCCCTTGGGTTCGGCTCCAGCAGCCTCTCCGGGGGCTCAGGCCGGGTTGCATCGATCGGCACGTTGCGGCCGAACCTTGTTCCCGCCATGCCCATTTCTGGGTGGTCCAGATCGTTCCAGCTGCCGTCAGCGGAGCGCTCGGACAGCACCGAACTGGAGAAGGCCGGCGCTTGCACCGGGTTCACCGCCGGCTGCCCGGTCGTGTCGAACAGATTTTCCCTCCGGAGGACGTCGCGCACCCCGATGAGAGTCAGCAGGCCGAGCGGTCTGGGCAGGCGGTACCAGCCCCGGCGCAGATCGACCAGGTGGGTCAGCCGATCGAACAGCCGCCAGCGCAGCGAGTCGTGGTAGGGCTGCTGGGCGTCCGGTGCCGGCTCACTCATGTGAAGCTCCCGATTGGCGGCCGGAGAAGTCCAGGGCGAAATCCAGCACCTTGTCCTTCTTCCAGAACACTATGCCCAGGTAGAGATCTGGCGCCACCAAGCGGATCTCGTCGCGGATCCAGTGGGCCACGACTGACGTTTCGCTGTAGTCGAGGATGATCGCCTCACCGCCGTCGAACCAGCTGGTGTCCTTGTAGACCTTCGCCTGGACCGCATGAGTGCCGAGCGGACCGATCTCGTTCCGCAGCGTGCCGGAGACGGGGTCGAAGACCTTGCCCTTCCAAGCGATGAGGTGCACGAGGCGGGCAGCGGTTTCGGTGACCACGGTGTCCGGCGCGAAGATCACCCGCCCGTTCGCCTCGCCGGTCGGAATCGGGCCGGCCGGGGACTTCCGGAACAGCTCCTCGAGACCCGCCTGCGGTGTGTGCTCGAGCGAATCGATGGTCGTCGCTGATGCGGTCATTGATCTGCGCCCTTCAGTGGTTCGTCGAATGTCTCCTGGCCGGTCGGCTCCTGATGCCGAACCCGGTTCATCGCCTGCCGCAGTTCGGCCAGTTCGCGGTACATCGAGCGCCGCGCCCGGTTGGAGTTGCCCAGCGGACGGTGCTCGGCCAGGCTGTGCCAGGGGTTGTACCGCAGTACGTCGGCGAAGCGGAGCTGCGCGTCGGAATCGAAATGTTGTTGGCTGAAGGTGACCCGCGCCACCGGAACATAGGGTGAGAGGCGCTCCGGCCATTTGACGGTGCTGTCTTCGATGGGCATCCGGTGCGAATCGGTCTGCACCTGGACCATGAAGTCCATCGTCCAGCTGCCCGATCGCAGGGTCGTGACCATTGCCTCCCGCAGGTAGTTCTCGCTCGGACGGCGTGGTATTCGGGTGGTACAGGCCTGCGCGGGTTTGAGCGAGTACTGAACCGCCTGGCCGTCGCCCAGCAGGAAGGGAACATTGCTGTAGTACTGCACTTCCAACGGATTCGCCTGCATGGGCGAATACAGCATCTGCATGAACAGATGGAGGAGATGCGTATCGCCGGGCTTGAGGGCGTAGCCGAGCGGCGCCTTCGCTCTCACCCAATGCTGCAGTTTCGCGTTCTCGCGAATATTCGGCGTGACGAAACTCGCCGGACTGACCAGGATGAGATCCTGCGTAGCGGTGCTCGTCGTCCATCAGTTTCTCGCCCGGGACGTCCATGACCTTGATGGCCACCGAACACTGCCCCAGGTCTTCCAGATCGGGGGGTGCGTAAGGTCCAGGACCGGAGAAGCGAACCCAGGCCGGATAGGTCCCCGGCTTGGCGAACAGTCCGTGCCTGAGCCTGTCCGGGAGGTGGTCCAACACCGTGAATTCGGCCCGGAGTACACCGAATGTCTTGGTGTTCCCGAACCGCTGGGCCGCTCCGGGCAACCAATTCTCGCGGACGAAGGCGGCGATCTGATCCGTCATGTCGCGGGTCAGCTGTTCTTCGTCGGGCAGCATCTTCTCTTCTGCCAATGCCAGTAACTCGTCCTGGCGGGACAGGTTCTGCCAGGCCTGCGCCATAGCGAACAGGGGTGCCCGGAAGATGCGGTCGAAGCGCTGTCGGTAGAGGAATTCGAAGCGCCGCTCCAGACGCCACAGCCAGAGGAACAGGTCACTGAGCGGCCGGGCGACGAAAAAGGCGAATCCACCCTCGGCCGATCCGGAGTTCGAAGCGGAGGCTGCCGGTCCTGTCGGACGACACAGCACCGTGCGCGATCGATGCCTTCATTGATGTCCTTCCAGCTGACGTCCTCGGACGGCGCCGTCCGCTGATTGGATGCCGGCGCGGGGCGATTTGATACGCGGCAGATGGGTTGTCGGTGCCCTGTCCAAGATTTCCGCCTAATACCCGGCGGCGAGGAATCGCAAGGCGCGCAGGCCGGGCAGGAAGAAGTACGCACCGCCCCGCACTCGGACGAACTGCGGAACGTCGCGGAACCGCTGCCGCAACGGAGTTCCGGCGACCGAGAACGAGGAGCCACCGCCGTGCCGGACCCCGACCAGCGGGTCGCTCGAATCGAGCAGCCCGTTGAACGACGGGTCGTTGATCCAGCTGTGCTGGACGAATTCGAACTGACGGGCGAGGTTGGCATTGAGCGAGATGAAATGGATGCCCCGTTCCGACGGACCGGCCGGCTCGTCGCCGGCCGACGAATAGTTTCGACCGCGCCGCAGGAGTCGGTGACGTCGATTGACAGCCATCGACTTCGCGGTGCCGGGGGACGGCGCCAGGGTGTCGCGCGGATTACTGCGCCGCACGTGCGAGCCGATCGGGCACGCCAGGCCGAGCGGGTCTGACGCCTGGTAGCCGAAATCGTTCGCCGAGGCCAGCGCCGCGTCGTCGCGTTCCGGGCTCAGGACGAGCGGCGCGCCGCCGGGCCATCGGCCGACGATGCGGGCGGCCAGGTGAGCCCGCGCCGCGGCGTCGACGGTGCCGTCGCCGCGGAGCGCCATCGCATCGAGATAACCGTCGAACGCGGACACGTCCTGGCTCAGCTGACGGAAGGCGAGGTAGGAACCATTGCGACCCAGATCGGCCGCGCCCGAGCCGTCGGCATCGAGCGGGAGCAGTCGCTCCGGGTCCGCTGCCAGCGGCAGGAGCGGCCGCTCCGTGCGCTGGTTGTATTCGTTCAGGTAGCCCAACACGAACTCGCCGGCTCGCACCACGTCACCGCCCTGCGCCCGGGGCAGGCCAGCGATGAGCGGCTGGGAAATGCCGTCGTGAAAGCCGAAATGTTCGCGCTCACCGACCTCGTCCGTGTTCAGCACGCCGACCAATGCCATTCCGGATTCGCTCAGGCGTTTCCGCTGCTCCGCGGTCCTGGATTCCAATTCGCCCCGGTTGCGGGCAAAAAGCATCAGGAGCAGGTGGACGGGATCGGTTCGCGGGCCTCCCCACGCCCAGCCCTGTGGGTCGTCACCGCCCACGTCGTGCAGCATGCGGCTCCGGGTTGCGCGTCGTCATGCCCGATCTGAACTGTTCGGAGAAGCCGTCGGGCAGACCGCCGGGACGCAGTGCGCTGATACCGGTCGCCGTCAGAGCGATGTTCATCGCGAACACCTCGGGAGAACGGTCGGCGGCGTTGACCTCGGTTGCCCACTGTGCCATCAGCGCGGCGGCAGCGTTCCGCTCCGTCACCCGGATCAGTAGGTAGGTGGCAAAGGGAAGCCTGCCGTAGCCGCGGACGAGCAGCCCCTGTATGTCGTTCAGGTCGAGCACTTCGGCGGTCCCGCTCACAGTAATGCCAGCCATCGCTGGGTGCCCCGGTCGTCGAGCGGCTGGGACAGGCCGTCGCGCAACGCCGAATTCGTGTCGATGCCCACCGCGGTGAGCTGCGGATAGGCCGAGTAGAAGATCGGCGTCGGGATCTGATGGCGCCCCAGGAAATTCTTGTAGGCAACTTCGTCCTGCGCGCCGCCCCGGATCAACCAGGTGGTTCGCGGAAAACCGACCCCATTGCTGAAGATGAGGTTGATGCCCCAATGCAGCTGATTGATGAAATCGTCCATGTAGCTCTCGGCGCTGCCGTCGTAGCTGCTGGCGAAGATCAACCGCTTGCCCTCGTCCAGGGGCACCCATCTGGCGAAGTGGATGCTGCGTACCCCGGCCAGGTTGTCGCGGTTGAACACATGTCGGTTGGCATAGTCCAGCCCCATCAGGCCCACCCGCATGGAAAGCTTCCTGACCAGTCCCGGCTTGACCAGACCCACTGCCGTCAGCGGATTCTGGGCGCCGAAGTCCTCGTACGCGCGCACCGCCTCGAGGTGGGCGAAGTCGACCTGACCGGCTTCCGGGCGATCGGTCCGCTCCTTGACTCTGATGACGAGTATTCCGACTATGGCAATCGGCAACAGGATCGGTGCGGTCAGGATCAGGACCGCGGGCACGGCGATCATGTGCAGCGTCTCGGTGGTGCGAAAGAAGATGTCGGCGCCTCGGGCCCGGTGTCGGGCCCAGGCGTTCGCGGCTCGACCCAGCACCTGTTCGCGCAGGCGGGTGAAGACCAGCCCTGCACCGCCGTCCAGGGCTGCGGCTTGCTCTGCGTCGGCCGCCCGCTCGAGTTCGGAACGCAGGTTCGCCTCGTCGTATATCTGCCGTGCCGTTCGCCCGACCCGGTGAACGTAGTAGGCAGCCGGACGGATGTGGTGGGCCGTCAGCCACGCCAGGCGGGTCTCGTCGGTCGGTTGCACGGGGTAGCCGACACACTGCCCGAACACTTCGTCCACGGCGCACACGGGACTGCGCGATCAGATCCCTCAGGTGTCGTCGCACCGGCACGTCGACGTCGGCCATGTAGATCAACGAGGCGTTGATGACATTGCCGTCCAGATCGGTCGTCTCGTCCAGCTGGACCAACCGTGCGAAGTGCACAGACGGCAAACCGGCCCAGCTGAATCGATTGCCGGCCCCGTTGTACGGGCCGAAATCGCCAAGAGCTTCGGCAGTGGGCGGGTCACTTCCCGTGCGCAACTGGGCGCAGACAGTTACCGGAATTTGGTGGGCCATTCGGCCTCCGAACTCGCCACATCGATCACGACTGCGGCCATGGCGCCTCCCGCGATCACCGGCTCGTCGACCCGTGCTCGCGACGAGTATGCGACTGCCGCACCGGTTCTGTAAAGAGTAGGACGCGGAGTAACGAAATGGACCGAAAGCTTACTAAGGAGGCACCGTTGGCCTACGACCTGATCACGTCTAGCATTGCTGTCCGTGGCGATATCGACGGTGTGGCACGACTGGACGCTGGCTGCTCTTTATTCGCTACCCGATGGACGCGCCGATTCGCCCGAGACGGTGATTGAAGAGGTAGCTATTCGATTCGCCGACCAATTCGGACCCACGGACCGCGTCTACGACACCGACGACCCGCGCTGGCAGGAGCAGGTGCGCCAGGCCCTGGCCGACCTGGCCGGCGAGGGCCTGATCGGTGACGCGGCGGTTCCGGCATTGACCGACGCCGGCCGGGCGGCCGCCGCGCAGCTGCCGACCGATCAGAACGCAAGCGCCCCGTCCCGACGGTCCGGTCCCGGCCGACAGCCCGGCAGCTGCACCGCCTCTGCTGGTGGCCGGAGTCATCGCGCCGCCCTTTCGTAGCCCGGTCGATCGGGCAAAGGCCGGAATCCCGGAGTCGCCCGACGAGCCACTACAGGTGATGGTCGAGCTGAACATGATGTACGGCGGTGGCGTTGAACTCGGATTCGCACGGCTGCAACGACTCTGGCTGCGGCTCACCGGCCAGCCGGGTCCGTATCGGCTGACCGAGCAGTATGCGGGTGGACGGCTCAGCCTGAACGAGATCAAGCGACTCGTGGCGGCCGACGCCGTCCCGGTGCGCTGGCCGGCGCGGAGTCTGCAACGGGTGTGGCCCGATTTTCCCATCGCGCCGCACATCGACAGATCGTGCGTGACCATCAAATCCGACGCGGCCAGACGGGCTTTCAACGCCTACGGGGACGGCATCGTCTGGGCCGTCGTGGACTCGGGAATCTGGGGCGAACACCCGCACTTCGCGACGTACGCGACGCTCAGCGACGTCAGTGTGGTTGACCTGCACCGGAGCTTCTCGACCAATGCCCCTCCGGTGGCGGACGGCGCCCTGATCGACACCGACGGCCACGGAACACATGTCGCAGGCATCATCGCCGGTGGAATCGCTCCATGGCTGGAGGCCGACTCCACTCGCCGTATCCAGGTCACCGAGAACCGTTACAACGTCGAGGATTCCGCCGCCCCGTCGCGGGTGCCCAGGCAGGTCGGCGACGCGACCCTGATGGCGGGCACCGCGCCGCGTGCGCGGTTGGTGAGCCTGAAGGCATTGGACGGCGGTGGTTCCGCCGACGATCGGGTCGGCCGGGTGATCGCGGCACTCGCCTATGTCCGGCAGGTGAACGGAGGCGGCGGCGATGCCCTCCGCATCCACGGTGTCAATCTGAGCGTCGGCTACGAATTCGATCCGGTGTGGTTCGCCTGCGGACAGAGCCCACTGTGCAAGGAGGTCGACAAGCTGGTGCGCTCCGGGGTGGTCGTCGTGGTGGCGGCCGGAAACTCCGGGTACGGCAGGGTGTCCGTCAAATACGAGGCACCGGACAACTTCGGTCTGGGTATGACGATCAACGACCCCGGGAATGCCGAATTGGCCATCACGGTCGGCTCGACCCATCGCGATGCTCCGCACACCTACGGCGTTTCCTTTTTCTCGTCCAAGGGTCCAACCGGTGACGGGCGCCGCAAACCGGACCTGCTGGCGCCGGGGGAGCGAATAACGTCCTGTGCGGCCGGAGGCAACCTACCGACCGACGGTGGCCCCGCTGATCCCGCGGTAGCGGTGTACATCGAGGAAAGTGGGACCAGCATGGCGGCCCCGCATGTATCAGGGGCCGCGGCCGCGCTTCTTTCCGTGCGTCGGGAATTCATCGGTCGCCCGGACCTGATCAAGAAGGTGATCGTCGATTCTGCGATGGATCTGGGCCGTGCCGCCGACTTCCAGGGAAGCGGCCTGCTCGATGTGATGCGGGCGCTGCAATCGGTGTGAACCACATTCGTTCCGTTCGCCACCGAATCGAGTCGGGAGACTTCACGTGACCACTGCAATTGCGGGTCTACCCTTTTGGCAGTTGACTTTCGACGCCGATGGCAACGCCGATCCGGCATCGGGCGACCCGTTCATCGAGGACGTCAAGAGCAAGGGTCTGACCGATCTCGTGGTGTTCGCGCACGGGTGGAACAACGACCAGGGCACCGCCATGCGGTTGTACCAGGCCTTCTTCTCCCTGCTCGCCGGTCAGTTGTCCGCGGCACCGGCGGGCACTGTGGTCGGGTTGGCCGGTGTGCTGTGGCCGTCGGAACTGTGGCCGGACGAGCCACCCCCGGATTTCGGTCCTGCAGCCGCGTCGCTTCCGGTGGACTCGGTGGCGCCGGTCTGGTCGAGGCGGCCGACGACGCGGGCGCTGACCCGGCTCTGGATCAGGCCACGCTGGACCGCCTGCACGCCATGTTTCCTGCGGCCAGGGCGCAACTCGACGCGATCGCGCAGGTGCTGACCGGACCGGTCACCGCCGCGGCCCAGGCCGATCTGCTCGCCAAGCTCAAGGACTTCTCGGCTGCGCTCGGCGACGCGCGGGACGACGGCGAGAACGAGTCCACGCCGACCGGTCCACCGATGCTGGTGGACAGTGATGCCGGAGGCGCTGTTCGATACGTTCCGAAGCGCGCTGAGCGACCTGGGTCTCAGTTTTGCCGGCTCCGATTCCGGTGGCGGTGCCGCGGGTCTGACCGACGACCTCCGCGGGATCTGGAACGGCGCCAAAGAAGCGCTGCGGCAGACCACCTATTGGCACATGAAGGCCAGGGCCGGAGTGGTCGGCCGCGCGGGACTCGGACCGCTGATCGGCCGGATACATGCCGCACTGCCACAGCTGCGGATTCATCTGGTCGGCCACAGTTTCGGCGCCCGACTGGTCTCCTACACACTGGCCGGACTACCGGACCTGCCAGGGGACTCGCCGGTCAAGGCGGTCACTCTGCTGGAAGGTGCCTTCTCGCACAACGTGTTCGCCGATCCACTGCCGTACGACCAGACAAGAAAGGGCGACCTGGCCGGCATGCTGGCGCGCATCGACGGCCCGCTCGTCGCCTGTTTCTCCTCGTTCGATTCCTCCGTCGGGACGCTGTACCCGTTGGCCTCCTTCGCGGCCCGGCAGGACACCGCCGGGCTGGCCCCGCAGGTCGACCAGCAGCGCTGGGGCGGGATGGGGTCCGACGGCGTCCAGGGTCTGACCGTGACCAGGGTGCCGATCGGCGACGCCGGGCCGGGAACCACGTATCCGTTCGCCAAGGCCACCGCACTCAACATCGACGCCAGCAGGGTGGTCCGCAACGGCAAGGCACCGGCGGGAGCGCACAGCGACATCGTCCACGCCGAACTGACCCGCGTCGTCCTGCTGGCCGGCGGCCTGCTGACATGAGAGGTCTGACAGCGATGAACGAGGTTCAGGAACGCGTGGCGGACGTGGCCAGGTCGCCGATCGCGGGGCTCTGGGCGCGCCGGGCGTTGGCTGTCGTCCGGCTGGCGAACGGGACTCTGGGACTGCTGGCCCCACAGATCCTTCTCAAGCGGCTCGAAGTCGACCCGGTGAGCAACACGGCGGCGTACTACCCGTTCCGCATGTTCGGCATCAGAACCATCGTGCTCGGCGTCGACCTGCTGACGATGCGCGACGAGGAGCTGCGCCGGGCCAGTGCGACCGCCGTCGTGATCCATTCGGTCGATACCGTCGCAGCCGCCGTCGGCGGCCTGCGCGGCGACGTACCGGCGAAGGCAGCACGGCTCACCACCGCCATCTCGGCCGTCAACACTGTGCTCGCGCTGATCTCCTGGTTCGCCCGCCCGAAGGACTGATCGGGCTCACGGACCGGGCCGACCCGAGGCGGCTCGGCGTCAGATCAGGCCCAGTTGGGTGATGGCGTCGCGCTCCTCGACCAACTCGGCGACCGACTTGTCGATCCGCGCGCGCGAGAACTCGTCGATGTCCAAATCTTTGACGATCTTCCATTGGCCGTTCTCCGCGGTCACCGGGAAACCGGACATCAACCCCTCGGGCACACCGTACGAACCGTCCGACACGATGCCCGCGCTGGTCCAGTCGCCGGCTGCCGTGCCGTGGACCCAGGTGTGCACGTGATCGATCGCGGCATTGGCCGCAGATGCGGCCGACGAGGCTCCGCGGGCGTCGATGATGGCCGCACCGCGCTTGGCGACGGTCGGGATGAAGGTCCCCTCGAGCCACTCGCGGTCGACCTGCTCGGCGACGGACTTTCCGCCGACCCTGGCGTGGAACAGGTCGGGGTACTGGGTCGCCGAGTGGTTGCCCCAGATCGTCATGTTGCTGACTTCGGCGACCGAGACGCCGAGCTTGGCCGCGACCTGCGACAGGGCGCGGTTGTGATCCAGCCGCATCATCGCCGAGAACCGGTCCGCCGGCACGTCGGGTGCATGCGAGCGGGCGATCAGCGAGTTGGTGTTGGCCGGGTTGCCGACCACCAGCACCTTGATGTCGTCGGCGGCGCCGGCGTTGATGGCCTGACCCTGCGGCTTGAAGATGCCGCCGTTGGCGGCCAGCAGGTCGCCGCGCTCCATGCCGGGACCACGCGGTCGGGCACCCACCAGCAGCGCGATGGAGGTGCCGTCGAAGGCCGCCTTCGCGTCGTCGGTGATGTCGATGCCCGCCAGCAACGGAAAGGCACAGTCGTCGAGTTCCATCGCGGTGCCCTGCGCCGCCTTGAGTGCCGGGGTGATCTCCAGCAGGTTCAGCCGCACCGGCGTATCGGGCCCCAACATCGCGCCGGAGGCGATCCTGAACAGCAGCGCGTAGCCGATCTGTCCGGCTGCTCCGGTGACGGTTACCTTCACTGCGGGCTTGCTCATGCTGGTTCTCCTCCTTGAGGACCGGGGACGATCCGTCGGTCGGGTATCTCGCCTGCCGCCTCGCGATCCAGCAGGAACAGGGTGCGGGCGGTGCCAACGGCGCCGGCGGCGGGCAGGTTCACTTCCGACGTTTCGCCGATCGCCAGTGCCACCGCGCCGGCCTTCGCGGAGCCGGCCGTGACGATCCAGACCTCTTCTGCGGTCCTGATCGTCGGCAACGTCAACGAGATGCGGGTCGGCGGCGGTTTCGGGCAGTTGCGCACCGGCACGACGGACCGTCGGTCATGCAGCGCGGGCGAGTCCGGGAAGATCGACGCCACATGCCCTTCCGGTCCGATGCCGAGCATCACCACGTCGAATCCGGCCTGCTCGTCGATGATCTTGGCGTACGCCGCAGCCGCGGCGTCGACGTCGTCGCCGAACTCGCCGTCGGACGGGGCCATCACGTGTACCAGCGCCGGGTCCAGCGTGACATGGTCCAGAAGTGCGTCCCTGGCCTGCTTCTCGTTGCGCTCCGGATCTGCGCGCGGAACGAAGCGTTCATCGCCCCAGAACACCTCGACCCGCTGCCAGTCCACCGTGTCACGGGCCGGCGACGCGTTGAGCTCGGCCAGCAGGCCGATCCCGGAGCCTCCACCGGTCAGCACGATGCGCGGGATCCGACCCGCGATCTGCACATCGACCAGCTTGGTGAGCAGCCGGGCGGCCGTGGCGGCGGCCAGGGAATCGGCGTCCGGTGGATGACGACGTCGCGGGCGCTCACGTCGCCGCCTCGGTTGTCGCTGCGGTTGTCTGTGCTGGCTTTCCTCGCTGCTCTGGGCACGCTTTTCCTCGCCGGTTTCGGAACTGCTGGGAGCTCGGCCGTGGGATCTGGGGCGGACGTCGCCTTCGAGACGGCCTTCAGCGTCGGCTTTCGCGATCGTGGCACCGCGCGCGCGGCGGACTTGACCCTGGCGGCGGTGGCGGAGTCGGTGGCGGCCTGCTTCGCGACCAGATCCAGCCCCTTGGAGAGCACGTCGGCGTAGACCTCGTCGGCGTCGAGCCGGCGCAACTCCTCGGCGATGATGTCGCGGAGGATCCGGCGGGGGAGGGTCAGCTCGCGGGGCGACTGGTTGCTGACGGCCAGCGTTGCCGTGACACCCTCCGGCCGTACCAGGCTGATCTGACCGGAGCGTCTGGTCAGGGTGACCGCGCGCAGGCCGCTGCCCGCCCGGTCGACCTTGATCCTGCGCACCGGACAGCGCAGTTGCAGCGCCAGCCAGCCGGCCAGCAGGTCGGCCGAGGCCGAGTCCGATGCGCCGGCGACCGTCGCCTCGACGATCTTCTCGTGGGGCGGCTGATCGAGGGCGGCCGCCAGCAGGCCGCGCCAGTTGGTCAACCTGGTCCAGGCCAGGTCGGTGTCGCCCGGCTGGTAGAAGGTTCGCCTCGTGGTCAGCGCGGCGATCGGTCGCTTCACCGCGGCCGAGTCGGTGATCCGCCGCTGGGCCAGCGCGCCGATCGGGTCCTGGGCGGGCGATTCGGGCGACTCGCCCGGCCACCAGGCGACCACCGGCGCGTCCGGCAGCAGCAGCGGGATCACCACCGCGGCACCGTGTTCGGCCAACGGGCCCCAGAGTCTCAGGATGATGACCTCACTGGCTCCGGCATCGCCGCCGACCCGGATCTGGGCATCGAGACGGGCCGCTCCACGTCGAGATCCCTTGGCCACCACGATGACCCGGCACGGGTGCTCGAACGAGGCGCCGTTGGCGGCCGCGATCGGGTCCTCCGACGAGTCCTCGTCGGTGACGATGACCAGGGTGAGCACCCGGCCCTGGGCGTTCGCGCCGCCCTGTTCGCGCATCTCGACCATCTTCTTGTTGATGGCCGACGAAGTGGTCGAGGGCAGATCGAGGATCACCGGTGGCCGCCTTCCGTGCAGTGATCGGACCCGTCGTCGACAGGTCTCCGGCGGTGGAACCGGATCACGGACGCCGCCAGGTGCGGCCGTCGCGAGCCATCATGGCGTCCGCCGAGGCGGGGCCCCAGGTGCCCGAGACATAGGGCTCCGGTTGGGAACTGCTCCTGGACCAGTACTTCTCGATCGGGTCGAGGATGTCCCAGGAGAGCTCGACCTCCTCGTCCTGCGGAAACAGCGACGGCTCCCCGAGCAACACGTCCAGGATCAGGCGTTCGTAGGCCTCCGGCGACGCCTCGGTGAACGACTGGCCATAGGAGAAGTCCATGTTCACGTCCCGGACCTCCATGATCGGCCCGGGCACCTTCGATCCGAAGCGGATGGTGACGCCCTCGTCGGGCTGCACCCGGATCACCAGAGCGTTGGAGCCCAACTCCTCGGTGTCGTTCTGCGAGAACGGCAGATGCGGTGCGCGCTTGAACACGACGGCGATCTCGGTGACCCGCCGACCCAACCGCTTTCCGGTTCGCAGGTAGAACGGCACGCCGGCCCAACGCCGGGTGTCCACCAGGAGCTTGACGGCGGCGTAGGTCTCCGTCGTGGAGGAGCGCGAGATGCCGTCCTCCTCGAGATAGCCGGCCACTTTGCTGCCGCCCTGCCAGCCGGTGGCGTACTGGCCGCGCGCGGTGCCGGTGGATAGGTCCGACGGTAGCCGGACGGCGGAGAGCACCTTGATCTTCTCGGTCCGGAGTTGCTTGGGGGAGAAGGAGACCGGCTCCTCCATCGCGGTCAGCGCGAGCAATTGGAGCAAATGGTTCTGGATGACGTCGCGGGCCGCGCCGATGCCGTCGTAGTAGCCGGCCCGGCCGCCGACGCCGATGTCCTCGGCCATGGTGATCTGGATGTGGTCGACGTAGTTCGAGTTCCAGATGGGTTCGTAGAGCTGGTTGGCGAACCTCAGGGCCAGCAGGTTCTGCACCGTCTCCTTGCCCAGGTAATGGTCGATCCGGAAGACGGCTTCCTTCGGAAACACGTCGTTGACCAGCTTGTTCAGCTCCTGAGCCGACTCGAGGTCGTGACCGAACGGCTTCTCGATGACCACCCGCCGCCACTCGTCACCGTGCGGGTCGGACATGCCGGAACGGCGCAACTGCTGCAGCACGACCGGGAAGGCCCCCGGCGGGATGGAGAAGTAGAAGGCGTGGTTGCCGCCGGTCCCGCGCACCCGATCCAGATCGGCCAGGGTCGCGGCCAGCGCGTCGAAGGCGTCGTCGTCGTTGAAGGACCCGGAGACGAACCGGAACCCCTCCGCGAGATGCCGCCAGACCTCCTCGGAGTAGGGCGTCCTGGCGTACTGGCGAACGGAATCGTGGACCACCTTCGCGAAGTCCTCGTTGGCCCAGTCACGCCGGGCGAATCCGACCAGCGCGAAGCCGGGCGGCAGGAGACCGCGATTCGCGAGGTCGTAGATGGCCGGCATCAGCTTCTTCCGGGAGAGGTCGCCCGTGACGCCGAAGATGACGATTCCCGACGGCCCCGCGATCCGGGGGAGCCGTTTGTCCCTCGGATCGCGCAGCGGATTGACGTAGCTGGTCGTCACCCGGCCAGTGCTTTGCGGGTCGATTCCTGCAGTTCTTCCCAGGACTTCACGAACTTGTCGACACCCTCCTTCTCGAGCACCTGGAAGACGTCGGGAAGGTCGATACCCACCGCCTCCAGCGCCGAGAAGGTGGCCGACGCGGCCGCGTAGGTGCCGGCGATGGTGTTGCCACGGATGACGCCGTGGTCGGCGACCGCATCGATCGTCTTCTCCGGGGCGGTATTGACCGTGTTGGGCGCCACCAGTTCGACCACGTACTGGGTGTCGTCGTACTTCGGGTCCTTGACGCCGGTGGACGCCCACAACGGCCGCTGCACCTTGGCGCCGGCGGCGGCCAGCTCCTCCCAGGCGGCTCCGGCCAGCTTCTGCTCGAACAGCTGGTAGGCCAGCCGGGCATTGGCGATGGCGGCCTTGCCCCGCAGGGCCGACGCTTCCGGGGTGCCGATCTTGTCCAACCGGGCGTCGATCTCGGTGTCGACCCGGGAGACGAAGAATGAGGCCACGGAGTGAATCTTGCTCAGGTCGTGGCCGTTCGCCTTGGCCTGTTCGAGACCGGCGACGAAAGCGTCGATCACACCCTCGTACCGCTCGAGCGAAAAGATCAGGGTCACGTTGACGCTGATGCCCTCCGCGAGGGTCGCGGTGATGGCGGGCAGGCCGGCCAGGGTGGCCGGAATCTTGATCAGCACATTGGGTCGGTCGACGATCTTGTACAGCTCCTGGGCCTGCGCCACCGTGCCGGCCGTGTCGTGCGCGAGTCCCGGCTCGACCTCGATGGACACGCGGCCGTCCACCCCGTCGGTGGAGTCGTACAGATCGCGGAACAGATCGCAGGCATCCCGGACGTCGTCGGTGGACATGGCCCTGACGGCGTCGTCGACGCTGGCGTTCCGGGCAGCCAGTTCGCTGCCCTGCTTCTGGTACGAGTCGCCGCTGGCGAAGGCGGCGGCGAAGATCGATGGGTTGGTGGTGACCCCGACGATGTGCTTGCTGGAGATGAGCTCGGCCAGGTTGCCGCTCTGCAGTCGCTGGCGGGACAGATCGTCCAACCAGAGCGAGACTCCGGCGGCGGAGAGATCAGCGAGTGGATCGGTCATGATGTTCAGCTTCTTCCTTGACTGGTGCGGGTCGGTTCGACGTCAGATGTCTTCGACTGCGCCTTCGAGCGAGGTGGTGCCCTGCGACACCGTGTCAGGTGTGTTGGCCGCGGCCAGCGACTCCTTCGCCGCTGCCACGGTCGCGTCTGCGGTGATACCGAATTCTTTGTACAGCGTGGCGGCGTCTGCCGACGCACCGTAGTGCTCGAGCGACACCGGTCGACCCTGGCTGCCGATCCAGCGCCACCATGGCTGTGCGATTCCGGCCTCGACCGACACCCGCGCGGTGACGGCGGTGGGCAGCACGCTCTCGATGTACTGCTGGTCCTGTGCCTCGAACCAGTCCAGGCACGGCACCGAGACGACTCGGGTGCCGATGCCTTCCGCGTGCAGCGTCTCCCGGGCGGCCAGAGCGATCTGCACCTCGGAACCGGTGGACATGATGATCACCTGAAGCTCGCCTTCGGCATCGGCCAGCACGTACCCGCCCTTGGCGACCCCTTCGGCGTTGGTGCCGGCCAGCACCGGGACGGCCTGCCGGCTCAACGCGATGCCCACCGGCCCGGTGTTCCACACCGACTGCCGCTCCAGCACCGCCTGCCAGCCGAAGGCGGTCTCGTTCGCATCGGCCGGCCGCAGCATGGCCAGCCCTGGAATGGCCCGCAAGCGCCGCCAGGTGCTCGACCGGCTGGTGGGTCGGTCCGTCTTCGCCCAGGCCGATGGAGTCGTGAGTCCAGACGTAGACGACGGGTGCGCCCATGACGGCGGCGAGGCGCACTGCGCCGCGCATGTAGTCGGAGAACTGCAGGAACGTGCCGCCGTAGGGCCGGGTCGGCCCGTGCAGCGCGATGCCCGACAGGATGGCGCCCATCGCATGTTCGCGGACACCGAAGTGCAGAACCCGCCCGTACGGCGATGTGTTCCATTCACTGGTCGTGGCATCAGGCGGGCCGAACGACTCGGAGCCCTTGATCGTGGTGAGGTTCGACTCGGCAAGGTCGGCCGAGCCGCCCCACAGTTCCGGCAGCACCGGCCCGATTGCCGAGAGCACCGCGCCGGAGGCCGCCCGGGTGGCGATGCCCTTGGGGTCGGCCGGCCAGGACGGAAGCTTGTCCAGCCAGCCGTCCGGCAGATCGCGGGCGGTCAGGCGGTCGAACAGCGCCTTCTTCTCGGGGTTGGCCGCAGCCCAGTCGTCGAAGGTCTTCTGCCAGGCGGCTTTGGCCGCTTCGCCGCGGTCGAGTGCCAGCCGGGTGTGCTTGATAACGGTGTCGTCGACCTCGAACGACTTGTCCGGGTCGAAGTTCAGGATCTTCTTGACGGCGACGACCTCGTCCGCACCGAGGGCCGCGCCGTGCGCCTTGCCGGTGTTCATCTTCGTCGGCGCCGGGTAGCCGATGATCGTGTGCAGCTGGATGAACGACGGCTTGTCCGTCACCGCCTTGGCGTTCTCGATGGCCTCGAGGATGCCGGTGACGTTCTCGCCGCCCTCCACCTTCTGCACGTGCCAGCCATACGCCTCGTACCGGGCCGCCACATCCTCGGACAGGGCGATGTTGGTGTCGTCCTCGATGGAGATCTGGTTGTGGTCGTAGAAGACGATCAGATTGCCCAGCTGCTGCCGCCCCGCGATGGACGACGCCTCGGAGGTGATGCCCTCCTCGATGTCGCCGTCGGAGGCGATGACGTAGATGAAATGGTCGAACGGACTCTGACCCGGCGCCGCCTCGGGATCCCACAAGCCGCGCTCGCGACGGGACGCCATCGCCATGCCGACCGCCGACGCCAGTCCCTGTCCCAGTGGCCCGGTGGTGATTTCGACGCCGCGCGTGTGCCGGACCTCGGGGTGGCCGGGGGTCTTCGAGCCCCAGGTGCGGAGCGCCTCGATGTCGCCGATCTCCAGGCCGAATCCGGCCAGGTAGAGCTGGATGTAGAGGGTGAGGCTGGAATGTCCGGCGGACAGCACGAAGCGGTCGCGTCCCGGCCAGTCGTCGTCGGCCGGGTCGTGCCTCATGACCTTCTGGAACAGGGCGTAGGCCAGAGGCGCCAGACTCATCGCCGTTCCAGGGTGACCGTTGCCGACCTTCTGGACCGCGTCGGCCGCGAGCACCCTTGCGGTGTCGACAGCGCGGGCGTCCAGTTCGGACCAGTCGTCCGGGACGTGCGCGGTCGTGAGTTCGGTGATCTGGGCGGTACTGGTCACAATGAGCGACCTTCCTCGGCCGGGCGACCCCCAGGGTCGCGGATTCGTCTCGGGTGTTCGCCCCGCCGGCGGCGTGGCCGGTAGCAGCGTTTTCTTCCCACCACGAACCCTAGTACCCCCGTTCAAGGCCTTCGACGCCTGTCCCGCCGCTGGCGCCGGAGCCGGTCCCGCGCGATCGATCCGACCCGGCGGGGTCCGTCCCGGTTCGGGCATCGGGCGCCATAGGATGTGGTCGACGGTCGCCGTGGCGCCCGACGAAGGCGCCCGCACGGGCGGACCATCGAGACGAAGCGGAGGCACGAGTGGCAGCCCGGACGTCCGCCGAGCACCAGGCCGAAACTCCGCAGATCGTCGGCCGCACCTCGTCTTTCAAGGCCACCGTCGCCGCGTACGTCGCCTTGACCAAGCCGCGCATCATCGAGCTGTTGCTGATCACCACAATTCCCGCGATGTTCGCCGCCGAGCGGTCTGTTCCACCCCTGTGGTTGGTGGTGGCCACCCTGGTGGGCGGCACCCTGGCCGCCGGAAGCGCGAACGCCCTCAACTGTGTGGTGGACGCGGACATCGACGCCGTGATGCGCCGCACCAGATCGCGGCCGCTGGCCCGGCATCTGGTACCGACCCGGAACGCATTGATCTTCGGCATCCTGCTCGGCGTCGCCTCGTGTGCGTTCCTCGCCTGGACGACCACCTGGCAGGCGGCGGTCCTCGCCGTCGTCGCCATCCTGTTCTACGTCTTCGTCTACTCGCTGTGGCTGAAGCGCCGGACCAGTCAGAACATCGTGTGGGGCGGGCTGGCGGGTTGCATGCCGGTAGTGATCGGCTGGTCGGCCATCACCGGGACGATCGGCTGGCCCGCCTGGGTGTTCTTCGGGGTCATCTTCTTCTGGACGCCGCCGCACACGTGGGCGCTGGCCATGCGCTACCGGGAGGACTACGCCGCGGCCGGTGTGCCGATGCTGCCCGTGGTCGCGCCGGAGCGGGTCGTGGTGCGGCAGATCGTCGTCTACTCGTGGGCCATGGTGGCCTGTTCGATGTTGTTGATCCCCGCGTCCTCGTGGATCTACGCCGCCGTAGCGGTCCCGGCGGGGCTGGCCTTCCTGGCCGTCGCACACCTGCTTCACTTCCGCGTCCTGCGTGGCACCGCGGCGCAGCCCATGACGTTGTTCCACCTGTCGAACCTGTACCTGACGGTGATCTCGGTGGCCTGGGCCGTCGATTCGGCGGTCGGACTTCCCGTCGTCGGGTGGCCGAGTTGACTTCGGCCGAGCCGCAGAAGGCTTCGACACCCGATCATGCCCGGGCTGTCGGACCACCTCCGATCCTTCGTCGCCGAGCACGGCGGGCCGGGTACCGCGGTGATCGCCTACCTCGGCCGGCCGGGTGCGCGAATCGTCGTGGTGGCGGCCGATGGCTCGTTCGCCGACGCTGTGGTCCCCAGCATGGACGAGGCAACCGCCGTGTGCGAGGCGGCCGGCGTCCCGGTCGGCGCCTGGGATCGCGAGCTGACCTCGCTGATCACCGTGCGCCACGCCGACCGCGTTCGAATGGCCGGCACGGGCCGCTGATCCGCCCGTCCGGCGGACCCGCGGCTGATGCGTCGTCTGACGAAGGGGCTACGCTCCGCTACATCGGCCCCGACCGTGGGCCTCGTTTGGCGAGGTTCATATGCGAACTATTCGGCGCCGTTGGCATCTGTTGCCCCTGCTGCTCGTCCTGGTCATCGGACCGGGTCTGGCTATCGTGCCCGCCGCACCGGCGGTCGGTACTACACCACCCCAGGTCGTCGGCAGCGCCGCAGCGCAGGAACCGGCGTCGGCACAGCAGGTTGGGGCCCATGTTTCTGCGGTACCCCGCCCCGATCACACGGTCGTGCTGTTGATGGAGAACCACTCGGCATCGGGCATCCTTGGCGACGCCCACGCTCCCTATATCAACTCGCTGGCCGCCGCGGGCGCCTCCATGACGCGGTCGTTCGCCATCACCCATCCGAGCCAGCCGAACTACCTCGCGCTGTTCTCCGGTTCGACGAACGGAATCACCAACGACAGCTGTCCGCACACGTTCACCGGCGACAACCTGGGTAGCGAGCTGCTCGCCGCCGACCTGGATTTCGTGACGTACTCGGAATCGCTGCCCTCGGTCGGCTTCACCGGATGCTCGTCCGGTGACTACGTTCGCAAGCACAATCCGGTCGTGGACTTCCCCGCGGTGCCGGCATCGTCCAACCAGCCGCTGAGCGCTTTTCCGGCTGACTTCTCGACCCTGCCGGCGGTCTCGTACGTCGTGCCGAACCTGCAGCACGACATGCACAACGGGAGCATCGCCGAAGGCGACACGTGGGTGCAGCAGCACATGAAGCCGTACGTGTCCTGGGCCATGCAGCACAACAGCATCCTGCTGGTGACCTGGGACGAGGACGACTACTCCTCCGCCAACCAGATACCGACCATCTTCGTCGGCGCCGGGATCACCCCCGGCGTGTATTCCGAGACCATCGATCACTACGACGTCCTGCGCACCATCGAAGACGCCTACGGTCTGACGCCGGTCGGGGCGAGCGCGACGGCCCAGCCGATTCTCGACATCTGGGCCCCGACGACGGGTTCGCCCCAGGCCTCGTTCACCATCTCGTGTGCAGCTCTGACGTGTTCCGTGGATGGCACGGCAAGTACCGGAGGTGCGGGGGCGATCACCGGGTACAGCTGGGCGTGGGGTGACGGTTCAGGCCCGAGCACTGGAGCGACCAGTTCGCACACCTACGCCGACGCCGGCGATTACCAGGTGACCCTCACCGTCTCGGATGAATCGGGAACGTCCGGCACCACAAGTCATGCGGTGTCGCCACGCCTGCCCGGCGGTGTCCCACTGTTGGCCTCTGATGGCTTCGACCGGACGGTCGAGAACGGGTTGGGTACGGCTGATGTCGGCGGTGCATGGACCGTCAGCGGCGACGTCGGCAGGTACTCCGTTGCGGCGGGCGTGGCCTCGTTGAGCGCGACGACGGCCGGTTCGAATATGGCTGCCTCGCTGAGCGGGGTCAGCAGCGATGACACCGATCTCCGCCTGTCCATCGGCACCGACAAGCTGGCCACAGGCTCCGGCATGCACGTGTCGATCATCGGTCGTCAGGTGTCGTCGAGCACCAGTTACCAGGCGCACGTGCGCATCCGCTCCGATGGCGTTCCGGTGCTCTCGATCGTTGCCCAGGAGGCCGGCTCGGCTGTCGTTCTCAAGCCGGGTATCACCGTGCCTGGTCTTTCGCTGGCGGCGGGCGGTTTCCTGAAGACCGAGTTCGTCGTCACCGGCACCAACCCGACGTCGTTGGCTTTGAAGGTGTGGGCGGCCGGTTCGGCGGAGCCGACGTCCGCGCAGCTGACCGCAACTGACTCGTTCGCGGCTCTGCAGGCGCCGGGATGGCTTGGCATCAGCACCCATCTGTCGGCGACCAGCGCTATTGCACCGGTGGTGCTGCGACTCAGTGGTCTCTCGGCCAGTAACACTGCCGGTTAATCCGTCACGGCGGCTGCGGCCCCGGTGTCTACCCGGGTCCGGGTGCCCATCGCGACGGTGGCTGCTGTCGCGGTGAGCAGTACCGCGCCGAGCACATGCGAGACAACCAGGGCCTCGGGAACACCGGTGAAGTACTGGACCATCCCGATCAGGCCCTGGGCAGCCGTCACGACGACCAGGATGACCGCACGCTGGAGCAGACTGCGCGGCGCCCTGACTGCGAGAAACCCGACGACGAGGGAGATCAGCAGGCCGAAGTAGAGAAACATCAGGTCCGCATGCAACTGGGCCAACGACTCCACCGGGATGTCGAGTCGGGGCGTGGCCGCATCTCCGCCGTGCGGTCCGGCGGCGGTGACCAGCGTCCCAGCCGTGCAGAGCAGCACGAGCACGCCGACCGTCGCCCAGGTGAGGACCCGCAGCGGTCGCGGAACGAGACCGACGACCGGGCCGTCGGTCTCGCCGACCCTGATCAGGACGGCGATCGCGACGAACAGCAGCGCCAGCGACATCAGCATGTGCGGGGCGACCGTCCACCAGGCGAGTCCGGTCCGAACAGTGATGCCACCCCAGACGGCCTGGACCAGTACACCGAGCGGCAGCACCGCGGCCAGCACGGTCAGCCGACGTCGGCTGGGCCGGGCCAGCAGCAGCGCCAGAAAGATGCCGAGTGAGGGAATCAGCACCGCACCGGTCAGCATCCGGTTGGAGAATTCGACGGCCTGGTGGAAGGCGGCCATCCCGGAACGGGAAACCGGGACGAGTGAACCCGGCTGACATTGCGGCCAGGTGGGGCAGCCCAGTCCTGATCCGGTGACCCGGACGGTGGCGCCCGTGACGGCGATGCCACCGTTCGTGATGACGGCGAGCCAGGCCAGGATCCGCTGCACCCGGACGGTGGGCCAGCGGCGCCACCAGGGCAACGGATCCACCGTCGCCGCCTGGCCGGTGGTCGAATTGATGGTCACTGCCATCGAAACCACCGTATGGTGCCCGCCCAGCCGACGACCACCCAACCGGCCAGCACCGCCAGGCTGGCGGGGCCCGGCGCGGCACCCGTTTGCAGGACCGTCCGCAGTGCATTGGACAGGGCGCCGGCGGGCGTGAGGCCACCCACGACCTGCAGCCAGTGCGGCGCCTTCGTCAACGGCACCACCACCCCGCCCACCAGGACCATGACGATCCAGAGCAGATTGGCGAAGGCGAGGACCGCTTCGGCACGCAACGTGCCGCCGAGCAGTAGAGCGAGCCCGATCATCGCGGCGGTGGCGAGCAGAACGACGAGAACCAGCCAGGCCGGATCACCGTGTGGGTGCCAGCCCATGATCAATGCGACGGTGCCGAGGATCACCCATTGACAGACGATGACGACCAGTGCGGCACCGCACTTTCCGGCGATCAGGAGTCCCCGGCCGACGCCCGCTGCGGCGAGCCGCTTCAGCACGCCGTACCGCCGGTCGAACGCGGTGGTGATCGCCTGCGAGGTGAATGCCGTCGACATGATGGCGAGTGCCAGCACCCCAGGCGTGACCGTGTCGATCCGGGGCGAGGCCAGGTCGATGATGCTCATGGTGGTCAGGCCGATCAGCACCGCCAGCGGGATGATCAGTGCCAACAGGAGCTGCTCCCCGTTGCGGACCAGCATCTTCAACTCGAGCCCCGAGGCGGCTCGAACCATCTGGGCGGCGGCGGGTCGTCGGGGATCGGGAGCGAAAGCGCCGGGTAGGAACGGACCGACCGGACCCTGCGGGGCTTGCGGCGCCTCCTTGACTTGGTCTGTCATCCGCGCAACTCCTTGCCGGTCAATTCCAGGTAGACCTCGTCCAGGCTGCGCGCACCGACCTGCAGATTGGTCGGGAGAACACCGACCCTGGCGCAGAACGAGGTCACCGTCGCCATCGTCGCGGGGACGATGTCGCCCTCCAGCAAATAGCGGCCGGGCGCGGTCTCGATCACCTGGAAACCAAGCGGCAGTGCGCGGCGCAGTAGGTCGAGGTGCAGGCCTGGACTGGCGGTGAAACGCAGCTGGGAGGATCCCTCGCCGGTCAGCTCCGCCGGCGTGCCGTTCGCGACGGCCCGCCCGTTGTCGATGATGACGATCCGGTCGGCGAGCAGCTCTGCCTCGTCCAGCAGATGCGTGGTCAGCAGAATTGACACCCCGTCGGTCTGGGCCGCCCGCAACAGGTCCCACACCAGGTGTCGGGCCTGCGGGTCCATGCCGGCTGTCGGCTCGTCGAGGAACAACATTTCGGGCCGGCCGACCAGTGCCATGGCCAGACTCAACCGCTGTACCTGGCCACCGGACAGGCGCCGAACGGGCGTCCGTACCGATGATGCGAGACCGAGGATGTCGAGCAGCCAGGCGGGATCCAGCGGGTTGGCCGAGCACCGGGCCATCAGGTCGAGCATCTCGCCGACCCTGGCCGAGGCATGGGCGCCACCGGCCTGCAGCATCACCCCGATCCGCGGCCGCAGGATGCCGGCCTGTCGCCACGGGTCCAGACCAAGGACCCGCACCTGTCCGGCATCGGCCCTGGTGAAGCCCTCACAGATCTCGACCGTCGTGGTTTTCCCCGCCCCGTTGGGACCCAGCAGAGCCAGCAGCGACCCACGGGCGAGACGGAACGAAAGCCCGTCGACGGCGGTCAGGGCGCCGAACCTTTTGTACAGTCCCTCGATGACGACGGCGTCGGCTCCGGTGGCCGCCCCAGCCCGGGCGAACGAGGCGTGACCGAGTCCGGATCGTCCCGGCTCGGCGCGCTTGGATGTCACGCTTCCCGAGAATAGGGATCCGGCGCGTCCCGTGTGGTGTCGGCGCCATCAGGTGCGACGCCAATCACTGCGCCCTCCGTCCCGATCCGGGTATTCGCCGTTCCCACACCAGGCGTCTCCGGGACTCGAATCGATGCCACCGGGTGCACTATCCCGCCCGCGAGTGGATGGGCCTGCGGTAGGCCCGAACGGCGCAGCCACAGGACCACTCCGCCGACCACCATTGCCGCCACCAGGACGGCCTGGACGATGGTGAACACCGGGATGGTGGCCCCGTTCGGCATGATGATCACCGCGAAGATCGCGGTCAGCCACACCGTCGCCCTGCGGTAGCCGGAGAAGCTGGTCGACGCGGCCAGGGGCAGCGCCGCCCAGAGCAGATACCAGGGCTGGATGACCGGGCTGAGCAGCACGAAGGCGCCGAGCGCGATGCCGAGGCCCTGGATCGGCTCCAGATGCCGCTGCCAGCATCGCCACATCACCAGAATCGCAAGCGCCGCACCCACCAGCGTGCCCAACGGCTGCATCACGGCGATGGTGCCCGCGGTGTGATCGCCTAGCCCCAGCAGCAGACCGATCTGCCCGGCCGCCGACCGCGAGAGTGGTCGATATCGACAGGTAGGACTGCACGCTGCCGGGCGCCGAGAGGGCGTGGATCCAGCCAAAGCCCGCACCGGCGATCCAGGTCAAGGCGCCGAAAACGACGATGGCAACGGCGGCCAGCAGCGCGGTGGCCCGGAACAGGTCACTCCACCGGCCGCCTGCGCGCTGGGCCAGCGCGATCGCCAGGAAGGCCAGCGCCATCGCGGCGGTCACTTTGATCCCCACCGCCGCGGTGATCATGGCTGTGCCTGCCACCACCCGTGGAACGTCGTAGCCCACCCCGCCGGCCGTCCGCTCGGGAGCGCGAGAGGGCGATCTCCAGCCCGGCCAACATCAGCCCGATCATCAGTGCCTCGTTGTGGCCGCCGGCGATCAGGTGGAACAGGAGCAGCGGGTTGAGCGCGCCCAGCCACAGCGCGCTGACCGGGTCGACGCGGCAGCGTCGGGCCAGTCGCGGGAGGGCCCAGACGATCAGCGCAATCCCGATCAACTCGACGCAGCGCTGGAGCAGCACGCCGATGACCACGTTGTTGCCGGAGATCCCGACGATGGCCCTGGCGATGAGCAGGAAGGCAGGACCGTAGGGAGTCGAGGTGTGTTGCCATCTGGCGTCGACCTGATGAGCCAGTGCATTGCCGTCGCCGAGGGTGTCGTAGGGACCGAACTGATACGGGTTGTCGCCGTGGACCATCATCGCGCCGACGGCCAGATACGAATACACGTCGCGGGAGAAGATGGGCGGCGTCACCAGGAACGGGACGGTCCACATGGCGAGCGTGTGGGTCAACTGGGTGCGGGACAGGCGTCGCGGGCGGCCAGGTGCCGTCAGCCGCCCGATCAGGAACCAGGACAGGACCACGAGTCCCATGCCGCTGTAGGACACCGCGAGCGCGGCGGGCCCGATCCGGGAGAGCAGGCCGATCACCCGCAGGCCGTCGACCGGGTTCGGAATGGGAGTGGCCGCGCCGTATGAGGAGGTGGAGCCGAACATCATCAGCAGCGCACCGACGGTGCCCCACAGCCGCAACCTCGACAACTGCCGTCGCTCGATTGGATCGAGCACTCCGGAAGGCAGGCCGGCCATGCTGGTCGATCCGCCGTTGGTCACCCGCGCATTCTAGGAGCAGCGCACACCCCACACCCCCGTCCCGCTTCCCCCGCCGCGCCCTCCCCTTCCGCGCTGATCAACTTCCACGGCGCTGATGAACTCGACGACTCGCGTCACATCCGCCCCAAAACCGCAGACTTGATCAGCGCAAGACCTCTTACCGCCAGTCGACGCTGTGGTGCTTGCCTCTTTGATCTTCGCCCGGAAAAAGGTCACACTGGTGTTGTGAAAACATCGGCCGCTGATCTCGTCGACGGCTCGATGCCGCCGGGACAGCAGGCTGCACCGAAGCTGCGGTCCGTTTCGCATCCGGTCCCGCACTCGACCGACGGCAGCGCCGAGGTCAGGACCAGGGAAGCTGTCGTCCAACTACTGCTCGCCGACGGCCCGCTGACCGCGGTTGCACTTGCCGAGCACATCGGGTTGTCGCCCGCGGCGATCCGCCGACATCTCGACCAGTTGCTCGCCGAGGGCGCGATCGTCAGCCGTCAGGCCAGCACCCGCGGCCCGCGGGGACGCGGCCGGCCGGCCAAGAGCTACCTGCTGACCGACGTCGGCCGCACCCGGCTGCCGCACGCATACGACTCGTTGGCGGTGCAGGCCCTCGAGTTTCTCGAGCACTCGGCCGGCCCTGATGCGGTGACGGCGTTCGCCCGACAGCGGGCCGAAGGCGTCGTCGACGGCGTGAGAGACGAGTTGTCCACCGCCGCCGACGTTCCGGCGAAGGCGGAGATCCTTGCCCGGGCCTTCACCGACGCAGGTTTCAGCGCCTCGGTGGAACAGGTGGGCATCGGCGAACAGCTCTGCCAGCACCACTGCCCGGTCGCTCACGTGGCGGCGCGGTTCCCTCAGTTGTGCGAAGAGGAAATGACGGTGATCACCGAAGCGTTGGGTACCTATGCGCAGCGTTTGGCCACCATCGCCAGGGGAGATTCCTTCTGCACCACCTTCATCCCCGCGGCGCATCTCCGGCCCGCCGACAAGTCGGAACTGCTGACATCGGGATCGTCGACGTGACGACCCGCCACCACCGATCCACCGCCATATCCAGCACCAGCCAGCGCCATAGGGAAGGACCGTCATGACGACTGCTCCGGAACGCACTCGGGATTTGCCCGCGACCACCCCCGTTCTGACCCAGGAACAGGCCATCGACTCGCTCGGCCACTACGCCTTCGGCTGGTCGGATTCCGATGTGGCCGGCGCTTCGGCGCGCCGCGGGATCAACGAGGAGGTCGTCCGCGACATCTCGGCCAAGAAGAGCGAGCCGGAATGGATGACCGACTTCCGGGTCAAGGCGTTGAAGCTGTTCGAACGTCAGCCGATGCCGACCTGGGGTGCGGACCTGTCCGGCATCCACTTCGACACCATCAAGTACTTCGTCCGCTCCGGCGAGAAGCAGGCCGCCAGCTGGGAGGACCTGCCCGACGACATCAAGAACACCTACGACAAGCTGGGCATCCCGGAAGCCGAGAAGCAGCGGCTCGTCTCGGGTGTGGCCGCTCAGTACGAGTCCGAGGTCGTGTACCACTCCATCCAGAAGGAGCTCGAGGATCAGGGCGTCATCTTCCTGGACACCGACTCCGCGCTGAAGCAATACCCCGACCTGTTCCGCGAGTACTTCGGCACCGTCATCCCGTCCGGTGACAACAAGTTCTCCGCGCTGAACAGCGCGGTGTGGTCGGGTGGCTCCTTCGTCTACGTCCCGAAGGGCGTGCACGTCGAGATCCCGCTGCAGGCCTACTTCCGGATCAACACGGAGAACATGGGCCAGTTCGAGCGGACCTTGATCATCGTCGACGAGGACGCCTACGTGCACTACGTGGAAGGCTGCACCGCGCCGATCTACAAGTCCGACTCGCTGCACTCCGCGGTGGTCGAGATCATCGTTCGCAAGGGTGGGCGGTGCCGTTACACGACCATCCAGAACTGGTCGAACAACGTCTACAACCTGGTCACCAAGCGGGCCAAGGCCGAAGCCGGCGCGACGATGGAGTGGGTCGACGGCAACATCGGCTCCAAGGTCACCATGAAGTACCCGGCCGTCTGGATGACGGGGGAGTACGCCAAGGGTGAGGTGCTGTCGATCGCCTTCGCGGGCGAGGGTCAGCACCAGGACACCGGTGCCAAGATGCTGCACCTGGCGCCGCACACGTCGTCGAACATCATCTCGAAGTCGGTCTCCCGAGGCGGCGGCCGGACCTCGTACCGCGGTCTGGTCCGGGTCAATCCCGGTTCACACCACAGCAAGTCGACGGTCAAGTGCGATGCGCTGCTCGTCGACACCATCTCGCGCAGCGACACCTACCCCTACGTCGACGTCCGCGAGGACGACGTGTCGATGGGTCACGAGGCCACCGTGTCCAAGGTCAGCGAGGAGCAGCTCTTCTACCTGATGAGCCGCGGCCTGACCGAGGACGAAGCCATGGCGATGATCGTCCGCGGGTTCATCGAGCCGATCGCCCGCGAGCTGCCGATGGAGTACGCGCTGGAACTCAACCGCCTGATCGAGCTGCAGATGGAAGGGGCGGTGGGCTGAACGTGGCCACCCCAATCACCGAGGAACGACCGGTCGCGCCGAGCGATCACGCTGCGCAGACGCATGTCGGCGGCCGGAATGTCGGCGTCGGTTCGCACACCGGTCGGGACGGCTCGCTGTCGCTCGCCGATCACCGGCCGATCACCGGACGCGAGGAGGCGTGGCGGTTCACCCCGCTGCGCCGGCTCCGCGGGCTGCACAGTGACGCGCCGTTCACCGGCTCCGATTACACCGTCGACGTGCAGGGCCAGGACGGCGTCACCGCGCGGTCGCTGACCGGAGACGAGGCGGCCGCGGTCAAGGGGCTGTCGAAGTACCTGCCGGTCGACCACGCCTCCGCGCGTACCTATCAGTCGGCGCAGACGGTCTTCTTCGTCGACATCGCCGCCGAGACCAGCACCAGCGCGCCGGTCGTGATCACCTTCCGCGGCAACTCGACCACCGAGGCCATCGCCGCACACCTGGTGGTCCGGGCGGGTCGGCATGCCCACGCACAGGTGGTGGTGGCGTACGAGGGCTCGGCGACCATCAGCGAGACCGTCGAGATCGTCGTCGAGGACGGCGCCGACCTGACGTACGTGTCCGAGCAGAACTGGGCCGACGACGCCGTTCATCTGTCCCACCACCACGTCCTGGTCGGTCGCGACGCCAGGGTCAAGCACGCCGCGCTCACCTTCGGTGGCGACCTGGTCCGGTTGGTCGGGTCGGTCGCCTACGACGGTCCGGGCGGCGATGCGGAGATGCTCGGCATCTACTTCGCCGACGCGGGCCAGCACCTCGAGCACCGGCTGTTCATGGACCACACCGCCCCGCACTGCAAGTCCCGGGTGCTCTACAAGGGTGCGCTGCAAGGGAAGTCGGCTCATGCGGTCTGGGTCGGTGACGTGCTCATCAGGGCCAGTGCCGAGGGCACGGACACCTACGAGATGAACCGCAACCTGCTGCTGACCGACGGCGCCCGCGCCGACTCGGTGCCCAACCTCGAGATCGAGACGGGCGAGATCGTCGGGGCGGGACACGCCAGCGCCACCGGGCGGTTCGACGACGAGCAATTGTTCTACCTGCTCTCGCGGGGCATTCCCGAGCCGGTCGCCCGGCGACTCGTGGTTCGCGGTTTCTTCGGCGAGGTGCTGCACAAGCTCGGCGTCGAATCGGCACTCGCGCGGGCCACCGAGACCATCGAGCACGAGCTCTCCCTGATCGGCATCTGACCTTCATTCACCTCGGGTCCACGGGACCTGACGCCTCAACTTGGAGCACCACATGGCAACCCTCGACATCCGCGACCTGCACGTCTCGGTGCAGACCGAAGACGGCGCGCAGGAGATCCTGCGCGGCGTCGACCTGACGGTCAGCTCCGGCGAGACGCACGCGATCATGGGGCCCAACGGATCGGGCAAGTCGACGCTGGCGTACTCCCTTGCCGGTCACCCGAAATATCACGTCACCTCCGGCACGGTCACCCTCGACGGCGAGGACGTGCTGGCCATGACGGTCGACGCCCGCGCCCGCGCCGGTCTCTTCCTGGCCATGCAGTACCCGGTCGAGATCCCGGGCGTCTCCACCTCGAATTTCCTGCGGACGGCGGCCACCGCTGTGCGCGGCGAGGCCCCGCCGATCCGCAAGTGGGTCAAAGAGGTCAAGACCGCGATGACCGACCTGGAGATCGACCCGGTCTTCGCCGATCGCAACGTCAACGAGGGTTTCTCCGGCGGCGAGAAGAAGCGTCAGGAGATCCTCCAGATGTCGCTGCTGCACCCGAAGATCGCGGTGCTCGACGAGACGGACTCCGGCCTCGACGTCGACGCCCTGCGGATCGTCTCCGAGGGCGTGAACCGTTACAAGGACTCGTCGGGTACCGCCGGCGAGGGCGTCGGCATCATGCTGATCACGCACTACACGCGCATCCTGCGCTACATCAAGCCGGACCACGTGCACGTGTTCGTGGCCGGTCGCATCGTCGAGTCCGGCGGCCCGGACCTGGCCGATGAGCTGGAGGCCAACGGTTACGTCCGGTTCGCGGGGATCGGGGCCGGAACAGCGGGAGTGGGGACTGCGTGACCACTCTCCAGACGCAGAGCGCCGAGACGCAGCCCTTCGACGTCTCGCTGATCCGCGCGGACTTCCCGATCCTGGAACGGACCGTCCGGGACGGAAAGCCCTTGGTGTACCTGGATTCCGGCGCGACGTCGCAGCGCCCGATCACGGTCGTCGACGCCGAACAGGAGTACATCACCGGGCACCATTCGGCGGTGCACCGCGGTGCCCACGCACTGGCCGAGGAAGCCACCGACTTCTACGAATCCGCCCGCGAGCGGATCTCCGCTTTCATCGGGGCGGGCCGCCCCGAGGAGCTGATCTTCACCAAGAACGCCACCGAGGCGATCAACCTCGTCGCCTATTCGCTGGGTAACGCCTCGGTCGGCGCTGCTGGTGCGGGCGGCGGGGGAGGGAGCGACGGGCCGTTCGGACGCTTCACCGTCGGTCCCGGCGACGAGATCCTGGTCACCGAGATGGAACACCACGCGAACCTGGTGCCCTGGCAGGAGCTCTGCCGGCGCACCGGAGCCACGCTGCGCTGGTTCTCCCTGACTGATGACTTCCGGTTGGATCTGTCGAACATCGACCAGCTGATCAACAGTCGCACCAAGGTGGTCGCCTTCACCCACCAGTCCAACGTGCTCGGCACCGTCAATCCGGTTGAGGTGCTGGTCGAGGCGGCCCGCAAGGTCGGCGCCCTCACCGTGCTCGACGCCTGTCAGTCCGTGCCGCACAGCAGTGTCGACGTATCGGCGCTGGGCGTCGACTTCCTCGCCTTCTCCGGTCACAAGATGCTCGGCCCTTCGGGTGTCGGAGGTCTGTACGGCCGGTACGAACTGCTCGAAGCCATGCCGCCGTTCCTGACCGGCGGATCGATGATCGAGCAGGTGTTCATGGACCACTCGACCTACGCAGCTCCGCCCGCTCGTTTCGAGGCCGGCGTGCCGATGACGTCGCAGGCCGTCGGATTGGGTGCCGCCGTCGACTATCTCGAAACCCTCGGCATGAAAGCCGTTGCAGCCCATGAAGCCCAGTTGACGGGTCTCGCGCTGGACCGGTTGTCGGCGGTGCCCGGCATCCGGATCATCGGTCCGTCCGACACCACCGATCGCGGCGGCGCCGTCTCGTTCGTGGTCGACGGGGTGCATGCGCACGACGTCGGGCAGATTTTGGACGACGCCGGCGTTGCAGTACGTGTCGGCCACCATTGCGCCTGGCCGCTTCACCGCCGGTACGGCGTGGCGGCGACGGTGCGTGCCTCGTTCGCGATCTACAACACGCCGGGCGAGGTGGATGTTCTGGTCGATGCGGTGCGCGAGGCGCAGCGCTTCTTCGGAACCCGGAACTAGGAGTCGCATCGTGCAGATGGAGCAGCTGTACCAGGAGATAATCCTGGATCATTACAAGGCCCCGCATCACCACGGACTTCGCGACCCCTTCGACACCCAGGTGCATCACGTCAATCCGACCTGCGGAGACGAAGTCACGCTGCGGGTCAAGCTGTCCGGGCCGGGCGCCGACGCGGTGGTGGAGGACATCTCCTACGACGCGATGGGCTGCTCCATCTCCCAGGCGGCCACGTCGGTGATGACGGACCTGACCATCGGGCGACCGCTCAACGAGGCGCTTGCGACGCTGGACGAGTTCAACCAGATGGTGACCAGCCGGGGCAAGATCGCCGGCGACGAGGACACCCTCGGCGATGGCATCGCGTTCGCCGGAGTGTCGAAGTACCCGGCCAGGGTCAAATGCGCACTGCTGGGCTGGATGGCGTTCAAGGACGCGGCAGTCCAGGCCGTGAATTGATGAACTGCAACCAGAGGAGCACGGCGAGATGACAGACACTTCGTTCCAGACCCCCGCCCACGACCACGATCACGCCGCTCACGATGTGCCGGTGGATTCCGGTGCCGTCGACCGCTCGGCTCGCGGTGCTGCGGCGCTGGACGAGGCCCCGGTCGCCGGCGTCGGCGCGCCCGTCGACCTCGCGCTGATCGAGGACATCGAGGAAGCGCTGCGCGACGTGGTCGACCCCGAGCTGGGGGTGAACATCGTCGATCTCGGGCTGATCTACGACCTCACCCTCGACCCGGCCAAGACGCTCACCATCGACATGACCCTGACGAGTGCGGCGTGCCCGCTCACCGACATGATCGAGGACCAGGTCGCAGCCGCGCTGATGGGCGCGGGCGAGGAATTGGTTGCCGACTACAAGATCAACTGGGTCTGGCTGCCGCCGTGGGGCCCGGAGAAGATCACCGACGAAGGCCGCGAGCAACTCCGCGCCCTCGGCTTCAACATCTGACCCAATTCGGCCGCGCGTGCGGCGCAAGCAGAGTGCTCGGCGCATACCATCCGTCCCGTTCTGGGCCGCAAACGCCTCCCATCTGGGCCTTTTTGTGAGCGCCGGGCACTTTCGTATGCGCCGGGCACTTCTGTATGCGCGGACGAGGCTCTACCCGGGTAGAATAGACCTCTACCTGGGTAGAACAGCCGTCGGAGGCGAGTATGCCAACGCTCAACATCAAGAATCAGCGGGTCTACGAACTCGCCAAGACGCTTTCCGAGAGGACGGGGCGGTCGATGGCGAGCGTGATCGAAATTGCGTTGGAGGCTCAACTGTCGGCTATCAATCGCGATCGCGATGTTCAGCGGGCTCGCAAGATGGCCGAGCTCGACGAGATCGTCGCCCGCACCGCACCCGTCCTCCGCCAAAGTGCCGGTGACCCGTTTCGCCGAACTCTACGACGAAGCGACCGGGTTACCGCGATGATCCTGGATGCCTCCGCGATCGTTGCGGTGCTCACCCGTGAATCGGAGGGCTCCAACTTCCGGAACCTGATCTACGACGCACAGGTCGTCCGCATTTCCGCCGCAGGGTATGTCGAGGTCGGCGTCGTTCTTGACAGCCGGGGACTGAGCCGCGATCTCGACCAATTCTTCGAGTGGTGCGCCGCAGAGATCGAACCCGTCTCCGAGTCGCAAGCCCGGCTCGCTCGGCTTGCCTACCGACGGTATGGCCGTGGCACCGGGCATCCGGCCCGGCTCAACTACGGCGACTGTTTCTCCTACGCGCTGGCAATGGACCGGATGGAGCCATTGTTGTTCAAGGGCAACGACTTCTCGCAGACGGATGTCATGGTGGCGTCGTGACGAGAACGGCTTTCGACCCGCGGCTGGTCCGCCGCGGCAACCCCCGACCGGACGCCGATGCCCAGTCCGCCTACCGCGAGGACCTCGATCGCATCAGGTTCTCCCCGTACTTCTCCCGGTTGGCCGCGGTCACCCAGGTCATCTCGCAGGGCGCGGCCGGGCAGTCGGTGCACAACCGGTTGACGCACTCGATCAAGGTGGCCGCGGTGGCCAGGGCCATCGCGGTGAAGCTGAGACACGGCCCGCACGGCCCGCTCCTGGAGACGCTCGGCGGATGCGATCCGGTGGTGGTCCAGGCGGCAGCCACCGCACATGATCTTGGGCACCCGCCGTTCGGCCACCTGGGCGAGCGGGTGCTGGATCGGATCGCCCGTTCGCGGTTCGGTCTTGCCGATGGGTTCGAGGGCAACGCCCAGACCTTCCGGATCATCACCGAGATCGACGTGCACGGGACGAGCGGCGAGGGGCTGAATCTGACGGCCGCGGTCAGGGCCGCCGTGCTGAAGTATCCGTGGGGGCGGTTCGGCGTCCCGAGTCCCCATCCCAGCGACGCCGCTGTGCCGCCCAAAGGCGGCGGTCGCGGCGACGAAGGTCTCGGGTCGGGGAAGTTCTCCGCCTATGTGCTCGACGCCGGGGAGATGACCGAGGTCCTGGACACCTACCCGCTTATCAAGCCGTGGCGGCAGACCGTCGAATGCTCGGTGATGGACATCGCCGACGACATCGCCTACTCACTGCACGACCTCGACGACTTCCATCGGGCCGGTGTGCTGCAGCACGCGTCGGTTGCCGCCGAGTTCCGGACGTGGATCCGCACCAGGGCGGTGCTGGAAAAGATCGACCGGCAGGAACTTCGGGCCAATGAGCGACTGCCGGGCAATTCGCTCGAGCTGCTCCGCCGTCGACTGCACGACAAGGACGGCTGGATGGTCGACGACGAGGCCTTCGCCGTCGCCGTCGGCCGGGTCGGCACGGATCTGGTCGACGGCCTGCTCGCCGTTCCCTTCGATTCGTCGCTGGCGGCCGAGCGCGTGGTGGGGGAGTTCACCCGGAGCTGGATCTCCCACCTCGAGGACTCTGTGGTCGTGTCAACGGATCCGCCCCCGCGAGCAGGCCACGTCTTTCTTGATCGGCAGGGCTGGCACGAGGTCGCTGTGCTGAAATTCGTGCATCAGCGATTCGTCCTCGACCGGCCGGACCTGGCCATGTTCCAGCGCGGGCCAGGGCCAGGTGATGGCTGCGCTGGTCGGTGATCTCGACGCCTGGCTCGCGGATCCGGTCGACGCCGGGCGTGCTCCACGCCGGTTGATCGACCTGGTGGAACTGGCCACGGATGCCTATCAGCGGCTGGCGCAGAGTGCCCCCGAGCTGCTGATCGACGGCGTCGGCGATCCGGCCGGCTCGCCCGACGATCTCATCCGTTGGGGCCGGGGCCGCGGGATCATCGACTATGTGGCTTCGCTGACCGACGATCGTGCTGCGTCATCGGCCACCACGCTGGCCGGACATTCCCGTCGGCTCTGGGACGCCGGGTCGGCCCTGTGACGCGTCCTCGGTTCCCGCCTGGATGAGCGCCGTCGGCAGACCACGTCCGGCGGCCGGCGGCGGTATCGAGGTGGAGATCTCGGCGCACCGGATCGTCGGGTGGGTGAACCGATTCGCCGGCCGGAACACCGGCGTCGCCGACCTCGCCGCCCATCCCGACCGGCTGGAGCTGGTCGCCGGGGACGGCACCACAGCCACCATCGAGGTGCCGTTCGCACCGATGTCCATCGGAGACCGCGAACCGGTGGAGGCACTGGTCAGCCACCTGGCGAGCATCGGATTGCTGGGCCTGATCCTGGTCCGGGGTGGTGCCCACTCGATCGGCACGGCCAAGGAAGGCGTCGTGCTGTCGTCGTCGACCGATCGGGCCTATCTGCAGGGCCGAACCGCAGCCGGCGGCTGGTCGCAGCAGCGCTACGCCCGCCGCCGGGGCAATCAGCTGACCGCATCGCTCGCGGACGCGACCAGCACCATCGAACGCGTGCTCCTCCCGCATGCCGCCAGGCTGGGTGGTCTGGTGCTGGCCGGCGACGCCTCCGCGCTCCGGAAAGTGATGGCCGACCCGCACCTCGACCCTCTGCGCCACTTGCCCTCTCGCACGTTCGGCGACATCCCGGAACCGCGCCGGGCGGTATTGGACGCGGTCGCCGAGCGCAGCCTGGTGGTGCGCATCGTGGTGCGGACCAAAGAAGAGCAGGCTCGGTTTCAGGCGGGCTGAAGTCGCCGCGCGGCCAGGTATCCCCGGACGCCGAGGATCCCGACGATCGTGCCAAGGGTCACTGCGGTGACCACCAGCACGGCGTGGACCAGCAGGAACGACGTCGGCGACGAGTGGCCGACCACTCCGGTCCAGGCCCGGGCATCGTCCCAGATCGCCAGCGAGAACCGCGGCCAGATGGCCCAGTTGAACACGCCGACGGCAACCAGGAAGATGGACCAACCTCGGGACAGGATCACCTGCCCAGTATCGGCCCGGATCTCGATACTCCGGCGTCCCAAATGCTGTGAAGGTGGCAACACCGGTCATTTCGGCCGGGCAGAATGCAGTCCGAAAGCCTTGTCGGCCGCCATAAGCGCAGCAGGAAGCAGGATCGTGAGCCAAGAAGTCAGTGCCGGTCAGCCGATGGTCACCGAGGATGTGCCCGTCACCCCGATCCCGCGGGTCAGTAGCCGAATCGCGGTGGAACTGGGTGTGCACGAGTGGCAGGTCGTGGCCGCGATCGAGTTGCTCGACGGCGGAGCGACGGTGCCGTTCGTGGCCCGCTACCGCAAAGAGGCGACCGGGACCCTCGACGACGCGCAGCTGCGTGACCTGGAGGAGCGGCTTGCGTACCTCCGAGAGCTCGACGAGCGGCGGACGGCGATCATCGACTCCATCCGCAGCCAGGGCAAGTTGACCGGAGCGCTCGAGAAGAGCCTCGCCGCAGCCGATTCCAAGGCGCGGCTCGAGGACATCTACCTGCCGTTCAAGACCAAGCGCCGGACGAAGGCGCAGATCGCCAGGGAGGCCGGCCTCGGCCCGCTGGCCGAGCGGCTGCTCAGGCAGCCGAACACCGATCCGGAGCAGGCCGCCGCGTCTTTCGTCGACCAGGACAAGGGCGTCGCGGACGTCGCAGCTGCCCTGCTCGGCGCCCGCTCGATCCTGGTCGAGCAGTTCGGCGAGGACGCCGACCTGGTCGGTGGTCTGCGGGAGCTGCTGTGGACCAGGGGCCGGCTCGTCTCCAAGGTCCGCAAGGGCAAGGAAGAGGAGGGCGCCAAATTCGCCGACTACTTCGACTTCGCCGAGCCGCTGACGAAGCTGCCGTCCCATCGTGTGCTGGCCATGTTCCGCGGTGAGAAGGAAGACGTGCTGGACGTCTCGGTCGCCGCCGAACTGCAGGACCGCGATCCGCTCGATACGACTCCGACCGACTACGAGCGCCGCATTGCGGCCCGCTTCGGTATTGCTGATCATGGGCGCCCGGCGGACACCTGGCTGCGTGAGACGGTTCGCTGGGCCTGGCGGACGCGGCTGTCCGTCTCGCTGGGCATCGACGTCCGGATGCGCCTGCGGCAGGGCGCGGAACAGGCCGCGGTCGCCGTCTTCGCCTCGAACCTGCGCGATCTGCTGCTGGCCGCGCCGGCCGGCGGTCGTCCCACGCTGGGGCTCGACCCGGGCTTTCGCACCGGAGTGAAGGTCGCGGTGGTCGACGGCACCGGAAAGGTGGTCGCCTTCGACACCATCTACCCACATCAGCCGCACAACCGCTGGGACGCCGCGTTGGCCACCCTGACGAAACTGGTGGTCGCCCACCGAATCGAGCTGGTCGCCATCGGCAACGGCACGGCTTCCCGGGAGACCGACAAGCTGGCCACCGAACTGATCGGGCGCTGTCCCGGGTCTGACCAAGGTCGTGGTGTCGGAGGCCGGTGCCTCGGTGTATTCGGCATCGGCCTACGCATCGGCCGAGCTGCCCGAGCTCGACGTCTCCATCCGCGGTGCTGTTTCCATCGCCCGCCGGCTGCAGGATCCGCTGGCGGAACTGGTCAAGATCGATCCGAAATCCATCGGCGTGGGTCAGTACCAGCACGATCTGGCCGAGTCGATGCTGGCGAAGTCGCTGGACGCCGTCGTCGAGGACTGCGTGAATGCGGTCGGCGTGGACGTCAACACCGCATCCGTTCCGCTGTTGTCCCGTGTCTCCGGCATCACCAACACGCTGGCCGAGAACATCGTCGGACATCGGGACTCCAACGGGCCCTTTGCCTCTCGCGGTGGTCTGAAGAACGTTCCGCGTCTCGGCCCGAAGGCGTACGAACAGTGCGCCGGCTTCCTGCGCATCGCCGACGGGGCCGACCCGCTCGACCGGTCCAGCGTGCACCCGGAGGCGTACCCGGTCGTTCGGCGGATCCTGAAGTCCACCGGCACCGGGATGAGCGAGTTGATCGGAAACACGACCCTGCTCCGTGGCCTGCGGGCCGAGCAGTTCGTCGACGACACCTTCGGCGTGCCGACCGTCACCGACATCCTGGCCGAACTGGAGAAGCCAGGCCGGGATCCGCGGCCGGCTTTCGCCACGGCCACCTTCGCCGACGGCGTCGAGAAGATCTCCGATCTGCGGGTCGGGATGATTCTCGAAGGCGTCGTCACGAATGTGGCGGCCTTCGGTGCTTTCGTCGATGTCGGGGTACACCAGGACGGACTGGTGCACGTGTCGGCCATGTCGAATCGCTTCGTCGGCGACCCGCGTGAGGTCGTCAAGTCCGGACAAGTCGTCAAGGTGAAGGTGATGGAAGTCGATCCGAATCGCAAGCGGATCGGGCTGACCCTGCGACTGGACGACGAACCGGGGGCAAGGACGGGGCGGGGCGCCGCCCGGACAGACCAAGGCCGGCGCACCGCGACCCAAGGGCAATGCGGCGCCCACTGCCAAGAGATCGGAAGCCGCTCCGGCGAGCGGCTCGCTGGCCGACGCACTCCGCAACGCCGGCTTCGGCCGGTAGGTGGACAGCGCAGCGCCGGTGCCTGTCGCTGCGTGGGCAGACTCACCACCCGGGGCCGGTCAAAGGCCAGGCCATCGGAGTGCGCACCCCGTAGAATAGGAACACGTGATCACCGCAACCGGCCTCGAATTGCGGGCCGGGACTCGGATCCTGCTCGCCGACACCACCATCCGCCTGCAACACGGCGACCGGGTGGGTCTGGTCGGCCGCAACGGAGCAGGCAAGACCACCACCCTGCGCGTCCTGGCCGGTGAAGGGCCTCCCTACGCCGGGCAGGTCTCCCGCACGCGGCCCGCTCGGCTACCTGCCGCAGGACCCTCGCGAAGGCGACCTGGACATCACCGCCCGCGATCGGGTCCTGTCCGCCCGCGGGCTGGACACGCTGGTCGCCGAGCTGGAGAAGGTCCACATCCAGATGGCCGAGCTGACCGGCGCCGAACGTGACGCCGCCGTCGAACGGTACGGGCGCATCGAGGAGCGGTTCTCCACCCTCGGTGGCTACGCCGCCGAATCCGAGGCCGCGAGGATCACCTCCAACCTCGGGCTGCCGGACCGGATCCTCGAGCAGCCGATGCGCACCCTGTCCGGCGGCCAGCGGCGCCGCGTCGAGCTGGCCCGGATCCTGTTCGCCGCCGCCGATGCCGGCGACGGCACCATGCTGCTGCTCGACGAGCCGACCAACCACCTCGACGCCGACTCGATCACCTGGCTGCGGGACTTCCTCCGCTCGTTCAGCGGCGGCCTGGTGATCATCTCGCACGACGTCGAGCTGCTCGCCGCCGTCGTCAACAAGGTCTGGTTCCTGGACGCCGTCCGCGGTGAACTGGACGTCTACAACATGAGCTGGGCCCGTTACCTCGAGGCCAGGTCGACCGACGAACAGCGTCGCCGCCGCGAACGGGCCAACGCCGAGAAGAAGGCCGCGGTGCTGATCACCCAGGCGGCCAAGCTCGGCGCGAAGGCGACCAAGGCCGCCGCCGCCCACCAGATGGTCCGCCGGGCCGAGGCACTGATCTCCAACCTCGACGAGGTCCGGGTGTCGGACAAGGTGGCGAAGATCCGTTTCCCGGAGCCGGCGTCGTGCGGGAAGACGCCGCTCACCGCCAACAACCTGTCCAAGTCCTACGGGTCGCTCGAGATCTTCACCGGGGTGGATCTGGCCATCGACCGCGGCAGCAGGGTGGTGGTGCTCGGCTTCAACGGTGCCGGCAAGACCACCTTGCTCAAGCTGCTCGCCGGCCGGGAGAAGCCGGACACGGGTGCGGTGGTGGCGGGTCACGGCTTGAAGATCGGCTACTACGCCCAGGAGCACGAGACCCTCGATCCGGACCGTACGGTCTGGGAGAACATCCGCAGCGCCGCGCCGGACGCCGGCGCGCAGGAACTGCGAAACCTGCTGGGCAGCTTCCTGTTCAACGGTGAGCAACTCGAGCAGCGGGCGGGCACCCTGTCGGGCGGCGAGAAGACCCGACTGGCCCTGGCCGGTCTGGTCTCGTCGGCCGCGAACGTGCTGCTGCTCGACGAGCCGACCAACAACCTCGATCCGGCCAGCCGCGAGCAGGTCCTCGACGCTCTGCGGCGCTACGCCGGCGCCGTCGTCCTGGTGACGCACGATCCGGGTGCCGTCGCCGCGCTGCATCCGGAGCGGGTCATCCTGCTGCCCGATGGCAGCGAGGACCACTGGTCGGCCGACTACCTCGATCTGGTCGAACTGGCCTGACTTCTGGCGGTGCACCGCAGCCGTATCGGCGGCTCGAACGGTCCAGGTGGCGGGTGTGCGGATTGTGCTCGATCATGGAACCGACACCCATTGCCGACGCCGCTCGCCGACCCTGTCCGGGACGGTCGGAGCGGGCCGACCCGAGCGAGAAGAAGGTGCGAACGTGGTCGCAGAGGCGCCATCCGTTCTGACACGGCACGACACCGGCAAGGCCACCGCGATCCGCAAGGGCGCCCGGATCACCGGATCCGCACGTGAGAAGCTGACCGCCGACCTCCGTAAGAAGTACGAGAAGGGCCAGAGCATCCGGGCCCTCGCCGATGGAACCGGCCGGTCCTACGGCTTCGTGCATCGCCTCCTGGTGGACGCGGACGTACCGCTGCGTGGCCGCGGCGGCGCGACGAGGGCGAAGAAGAAGTAGCCGGCGCCCGCTCGCGGTTGTTCTCTACGATCGGTGGGTGACGACCACCGACGATGAAGCCGCACCTCCCTCCGACACCACCGAACTGTTCGACGGCGAACTGCTCACCCGCGGCCGGCTGGCGGTCGAATACGCGGATCCGGTGCTGACCATCACCCTGAATCGTCCGGACATCCGGAACGCCCAGCTACCGGAGACCTGGGAAGCGTTGGCGCACATCGGATCTCGGCTTCCGGCGTCGGTTCGCGTCGTCATCGTCCAGGGTGCGGGCCAGTCGTTCTCCGCCGGCCTGGACCGGTCGATGTTCGCCCTGGGCACCGATTCGGTTCTCAGGACGATCGCGTCGGCACCGGACACCGTGGCGCACAACATGATCGCCGGCTTCCAGACGTGGATTCACCTGGCTGTCCGACCCGTCGTTCGTCTCCATCGCCGCAGTGGCCGGGTCACGCGGTGGGCGCCGGGTTCCAGCTCGCGTTGGCCTGCGATCTGGTGATCGCCGCGGAGGACGCCCAGTTCTCGCATGGCCGAAGTCGGACTGGGTCTGATGCCCGATTCGGCCGGCACCTCTCCACTGGTGCGGGCGGTGGGTCATCAGCGTGCGCTGGAGATCTGCCTGACCGGTCGGCGGATCGCGGCAGAGGAGGCCGTCCGGATCGGGCTGGCGCTGGTCAGCGTCTCGAACGACGACCTGGACCTAGCTGTGTCGGACCTGGTCGATGCCATCCTCGCGGCCCCCGCCGGAGCAGGGCGGGCGGTGACCCGCCTCATCGGCTCGGCCGCAGTGCTCTCGCCGGACGACCAACTGCTGGCCGAGCAGAACGAGCAGGTCAAGTGTCTGCGCGAGTTGGCTGCCGGCGCCGCGACCTGATCGCCGGGATCGATCAGCGACGCCTGACCGACATCTCGACCACGTCGAGCACCGGTGACATGGCGTCGGCGGGAAGTCCCTGGGCCAGGTGCGTGACCAAGCCCTCCAGCACAAGTTCGAGGTACGAGGCGAGCACCTCCACGTCGACGTCGGTGCGCAGGACGCCCGCCTCGCGCTGCCGATGGAGCCGCGCCCTGGTGGCGACGCGAACCTGGGCGGACTGTGCCGCCCAGGCGTCCTTGAACTGCGGGATCGGTGCGGGACCGACGGGAGACCTCGAGCTGGGTGCCCAGCCAGCCGGTGTCGGGCGCGGCGATCATGTCGCGCATGACCGCAACAAGACCCTCGCGCGCGACCGTCGCCGCCATGGCCGCCGCGTCCTGACCCGCCAACGCCATGAAGACGGCGTCCTTGTCCGCGAAGTGATGGAAGATCGCCCCGCGGCTCAGCCCGATCTCCTCCTCGAGGATCCGCACCGTCGCACCCTCGTAGCCGTGACGCGCGAACGCGTCACGGGCTCCGTCGAGAATCTGCTGTCGGCGGGCCTCCAGGTGGTCCGGGCTGACCCGGGGCATTCCCGCTGCTTACTTCGAGGCCGCGAGCAGGTTCCGCAGCACGTACTGCATGATCCCGCCGTTGCGGTAGTAATCGGCCTCACCTGGCGTGTCGATGCGCACCTTGGCCTCGAAGACAATTGGCACCTTCCCGGTGCCATCCGATGTCGCGGTGACCGTCACGGTCTTCGGCGTCGAGCCCTCGTTCAGCGCCGTGATGCCGGCGATGCTGAAGGTTTCGGTACCGGTAAGGCCGAGCGAATCCGCCGTTTCGCCGGCCGGGAACTGCAACGGGATGACGCCCATGCCGATCAGATTCGACCGGTGGATTCGCTCGTACGACACCGCGATGACGGCCTTGACCCCTAGCAGCGCAGTGCCTTTCGCCGCCCAGTCCCGCGACGAGCCGGATCCGTACTCGGCGCCGGCCAGGATGACCAGCGGAATGCCGGCGGCCTGGTACGCGGCGGATGCGTCGTAGATGAACGACTGTTCGCCGTCGGCCAGGAAGTTCCTGGTGTAGCCGCCTTCGACACCGTCCAGCAGTTGGTTCCGCAGCCGGATGTTGGCGAAGGTGCCACGGATCATGACCTCGTGGTTACCCCGGCGGGAGCCGTAGGAGTTGAAATCCTTGCGGGTGACCCCGTGCTCGGTGAGGTACTGCGCAGCCGGCGTGCCGGCCTTGATGTTGCCGGCCGGCGAGATGTGGTCAGTGGTCACGGAATCGCCCAACTTCGCCAGCACCCGGGCACCGGAGATGTCCACCACCGGGGACGGATCGGGCGACATGCCCTCGAAGTACGTCGGCTTGCGGACGTAGGTGGAGTCCGGATCCCACTCGAAGGTCTTGCCGGTCGGCGTCTGCAGGCCCTTCCACCGTTCGTCGCCGGCGAACACGTCGGCGTAGTCACGGGTGAACATCTCCTGGTTGATCGCCATGGCGATGGTTTCCTCGACCTCGACCGGCGACGGCCAGATGTCGTGCAGGTAGACCGGCTTGCCCGTGCTGATCAGTACCGAGGGGATCGCGGGTGATGTCGATGTCCATCGAACCGGCGATGGCGTAGGCGACGACCAACGGCGGCGAGGCGAGGTAGTTCATCTTGATGTCGGGGTTGATCCGGCCTTCGAAGTTGCGGTTGCCGGACAGCACGGAGACGACCGCGAGATCGGCTTCGTTGACGGCGGCGGAAATCTCGTCCTGGAGTGGTCCGGAGTTGCCGATGCAGGTCATGCAGCCGAACCCGGCGAGATTGAAACCGAGCTTCTCCATGTAGGGGAGCAGACCCGCGCGCTCGTAGTAGTCCATGACCACCTTGGAGCCGGGGGACAGCGTGGTCTTGACCCAGGGCTTGCGCTCCAGGCCCTTCTCCACCGCCTTCTTGGCCAGCAGCGCGGCGCCGATCATCACCTGCGGGTTCGAAGTGTTGGTGCAGGAAGTGATGGCGGCGACCGCGACGTGGCCGTGGTCGAGCTCGAACTCCTGCCCGTCCATCACCACCTTCGTCGGTTTGCGACGCCCGGCCGTCGACCTTCGCAGCGGCGCCGGAACCGGCGCCGGCACCGTCGGCGTCGGGACCGCGGTCGGGTCCGGGTTCGTGGACGGCGAGTCGGAGGCCGGGAAGCGTCTCGCGCGACCCTGCTCGTCGGCACCGGGATCGCTGTCGGCCTCTTCGTCGACGTAGGCCTTCAGCGCCTCGCGGAATACCGGGACGGAATTCGGACAGAATGACCCGGTCCTGCGGGCGCTTCGGGCCGGCGATGGAGGGGACGATCGACGCGAGATCCAGTTCGAGGTACTCGGAGAAGACCGGCTCCACGGCTGGGTCGTGCCACAGTCCCTGCGCCTTGGCGTAGGACTCCACCAGTGCCAGCTGGTCCTCCGGGCGTCCCGGTCAACCGCATATAGCGAACGGTCTCGTCGTCGATCGGGAACATGGCCGCGGTTGAGCCGAACTCCGGGCTCATGTTGCCGATGGTGGCCCTGTTCGCGAGCGGAACGGCTGCGACGCCCTCGCCGTAGAACTCGACGAACTTGCCGACAACGCCGTGCTTGCGCAGCATCTCGGTGATCGTCAGCACCAGGTCGGTGGCGGTCGTGCCGTCGGGTAGGGAGCCGGTCAGCTTGAAGCCGACGACCCGGGGGATGAGCATGGAGACGGGCTGGCCGAGCATGGCCGCCTCGGCCTCGATGCCGCCGACGCCCCAGCCAAGCACGCCGAGCCCGTTGACCATGGTGGTGTGCGAGTCCGTGCCGACGAGCGTGTCGGGATAGGCGGTCCCGTTGCGGACCATCACCACGCGGGCCAGGTGCTCGATGTTGACCTGGTGCACGATGCCGGTCCCCGGCGGGACGACCTTGAACTCGTCGAACGCCGTCTGGCCCCAGCGCAGGAACTGGTAGCGCTCCTTGTTGCGTTCGTACTCCAACTCGACGTTGCGCTCGAACGCGTCCGCCCGGCCGAATACGTCGGCGATGACGGAGTGGTCGATGACCATCTCGGCCGGTGCCAGCGGATTGATCTTGTCCGGATCGCCGCCGAGATCGGCCATCGCCTCACGCATGGTCGCCAGGTCGACGATGCACGGCACGCCGGTGAAGTCCTGCATGATCACCCGGGCCGGCGTGAACTGGATCTCGGTATCCGGCTCCGAGCCCGGATCCCAGTTGGCCAGCGCCCGGATGTGGTCGGCGGTGATGTTGGCGCCGTCCTCCGTCCGGACCAGGTTCTCCAGCAGCACCTTCAGCGAGAACGGCAGCCTGGCGGCGTTCTCGAGTTCGGGGACGTCCTTGATCTGGTAGATCTCGTATTCGCGATCGGTCCCGCCGGAGCTGACGGTCAGAGTTCTCTTGGCACCGAAGCTGTCCTTGCTGGAAGACACGCGTTGCTCCTTCTGAAGCTGGAAGATCGTCTGAGTAGATCATCCGCGACCGCCACCGTTGACCTCGGATGCCTAAACAGTACGCTTGTCCTGCTAGCCGGGGCAACCCGGTGGTACCCGTCCAGGCAGCGACTCGCCTGCCCGGCGCGAAGCCCGTCCAACCGGTCCCTGTCAATCGTCTCCGGCTCAGGCCCTCGCTACTCAAATGGCCTACAGGCAGATGACTTTCGGTTATTCGACGCGATTTTTCTGTCGTGCCTGGTGCTAAATGCCGGTTTTGTCGGGGTTGTTGCCTATGGGTTTACCGTGACTACTGGCGCAGCGGGGTGACAAAGTGGCAAGGTGCTACGTGGCGTGTCGCATTGACAGAAGAAACGCATGAGGTTTATGCGGTTCGTCAAGTTCCATCGATCCAACCGCGTTGTCCGCGGGGGAGGAGTTCTCGTGGCGCCTGCCGGTCGCATGCGATCCGCTCTGGTCACGGCGATCGGCGCGATGCTCACCGTCGCACTGTGCGCCGGGGTGACCGCGCCCGCCGGGGCAGTCCCGCCGCCGCCACCGAATCCCTCGGATCAGCAGCTCCAGGCCTCCCAGACCCAGGCGGCTGCTGCCGCTGCCGAAGTCGGGCGACTGTCCGGGCTTGTCACCTCGACCGAGGGTGACATCACCCGCCTGAACAACGATCTCGAGCTCAAGGGTGAGCTGTACAAGAAGTCCGTCATCGATGAAGGCCTGGCCCAGGCAAATGCAGCAGCGGCGGAAGCAGCCGCACAGCAGGCGGCGAAGAACGCGGCTGCCGCCGGCACGGCGATCACCGTCGCCCAGGACAAGGCCGGGGAATTCGCAGCGGCATCCTTCCGACAGGGTTCTGTCCTGGGTTCCATGTCGGCGCTGATGAGCGCCTCGAGCGCGGGCGACCTGTTGGTTCGGCAGCAACTGCTCACCGAGATCTCCAAATCACAGCTGGACGTCATCGCCAATCTCCAGACATCGTTGTCCGACAAGGCAAACCTGGATTCCGACGCCAAGGTGGCCCGGGACAAGGCAGACGCGGCGCAGGCGGCCGCGGTCAAGGCAGCCGCGGATGCGGCGACCGCGAAGCAGACGGCGAGCGATGCATTCGCCGCCGGCAAGGCTCAACTCGCCGTCCTGAATACCCAACTCGCCCAGCAGCAGAACGATTACGAGCTGGCCTTGAGCAAGGCCGCCGACCTGAAGAATCAACGAGCCTTGTACAACAAATGGCTGGCTGAGAAGAAGGCCGAGGAAGAGCGGCTGCGGCTGGAGGCGATAGCACGAGCCAAGGCGGCGGCGTTGGCCAAGGCGGCAGCTGAAAAGGCGGCAGCAGAGAAAGCGGCGGCAGAGAAGGCGGCCGCCGAAGCCCGGGCTGCCGCGGAGGCCAGGGCGGCAGCTGCCGAACGTGCTCGGATCCAGGCACAGGCCAGGGCGGCGGCCGCGGCCGCCGCCGCACGGGCCACCGCCGCCAGGATCGCCGCGCTGAACGCCGCGCGGGTGGCCAAGCAGCGGCTCGACGACGAGCAGGCGCAGCGCACCGCGGCAGCGGCGGCGCAGCGGGCCCGCAATGCCTCACAGGCAGCCGCCAACGCGAAGAACAACGTGCCGAAGGCCGGCTCGGTCTACTACCGCAATTGCGAGGAGGTCGTCGCGGCTGGGCAGGCACCTCTGCCCAAGGGGTCGCCGGGGTATCGGATCGGTTTGGACACCAACAGAAACGGCATCGCCTGCGAGTTCCTGCACACAGCCGGCAGTTCGGGGAGCGGTGGTTCGGGCGGCGGCGCCGCCAGTCCGCCGGCGACGTCAGCAACCGGCTCGGGGGGTTGGACCGCCGCGAAGGGCGAGGCTGCGGTCGCGGCCGCGGAGCGCTGGGTCGGCACGCCGTATGCGTGGGGCGGCGGCGACAGTTCCGGGCCGACGTTGGGGATCTGCGGTCCCAACGGGGCCGAGAACGACTGCAACGTCGTCGGTTTCGACTGTTCCGGCTTGACGTCCTATGGCTGGGCCCAGGAGGGCATCTCCATTCCGAATTATTCGGTGTACCAGTACACGCTTGGTCAGCACGTCTCGATCTCCGACCTGATGCCGGGGGACCTGCTCTTCTACGCCAACGACACGTCCGATCCGAGCACCATCCATCACGTCACCATGTATGCCGGTAACGGGATGATGGTCGAGGCGCCGTTCTCGGGCTCCTACGTGCACGTGACTTCGGCGGAGTTCGGCAATGGCTACATCGGCGCCACCAGGGTCGGCACCTGACCAACCCCGTCTCGCCATCGTGCTGGCCGGTGGCTCGGGGCGCCGGCTGGGATCGGTGGACAAGCCGGGGCTGATCGTCGGGGGGCAGAGCCTGCTGGCGCGGGCCCTGAGCGCCGTTGTCCCCGCGTTGACCGTGGTGGTCGGACCGGAGCGGGACCTGCCGGCCGGTGTTCTCCGGACCAACGAGGAGCCTCCGCACGGTGGTCCGGCAGCCGGGCTTGTCGCCGGGCTGGCACTTCTCGCTGAGGAAGGCGCCCTTGCGGACCGCTCCGACCTGGTCGCCGTGCTGGCAGCCGACCTGCCCGGCATCGATCCGGCTGCGGTGCGATCGTTGGCACTTGCGCTGCATCGCGAGCGGGTCGACGGCGCGGTGCTGACCGATCCGGGCGGCCGCGACCAGTATCTGGCGGGTGTATGGCGAGTCGGCGCCCTGCTGGCGGCGATCCGGTCCAGGGCGTCCTGGCACGGTGCCCGGCTGTCGGACCTTCTCGGCCCGCTGGTCGGCGCCCGGGTGCCGGCCGACCGGGCGGTAGCAGCTGACATCGACACAACAGCTGACCTGCTGGAATGGAAGGCCAGCCCACCTGTGGCCGGGACCGGCCAGCTCACAGCGGACCGCGAGGTCGAACGGGCGGGTGATGATGGCGTGGTGAGATGAACTGGAAGTTCGGCATCGGCGTCGCACACGATGACGTCCAGCGGCAGTGAGGAGCAGGCGGTGACGGCCGAGGCAGCAGGCGGTTCCAAGTTCGACCCGGGCAGGCCAGGGGGCCCCGCGCGGGACGCCGCACTGCTCGAGCGGACGGTGTTCGAGGTCAAGAAGGTCATCGTCGGCCAGGACCGACTGGTCGAGCGCATGTTGGTCGGCCTGCTCGCCAAGGGCCACCTGCTCATCGAGGGCGTGCCAGGAGTCGCGAAGACGTTGGCCGTCGAGACATTCGCGCGGGTGGTCGGTGGGACCTTCTCACGCATCCAGTTCACGCCCGACCTGGTGCCCTCGGACCTGCTCGGCACGCGAATCTACCGGGCCGGACGAGAGGAGTTCGACACCGAACTGGGGCCGGTGGTGGCCAACTTCGTGCTCACGGACGAGATCAACAGGGCTCCCGCCAAGGTCCAGTCCGCGCTGCTCGAAGTGATGGCGGAGCGACACGTCTCCATCGGTGGCAGGACCTATCCGATGCCGAGCCCATTCCTGGTGATGGCCACTCAGAACCCGATCGAGAACGAAGGCGTGTATCCGCTTCCCGAGGCCCAGCGCGACCGGTTCCTGTTCAAATTGATGGTCGGCTACCCGACACCTGACGAGGAACGCGAGATCGTCTACCGGATGGGCGTCGCACCGCCGGTCGCCCAGCAGGTGCTGCCGATCGAGGAGCTGGCGCGGCTGCAACAGGTGGCGGCCAATGTGTTCGTGCACCACGCGCTGGTGGACTACGTGGTCCGACTGGTCTACGCGACCAGGACACCAGCCGAGCACGGCCTGACCGAGGTCGCCTCGTGGCTCTCCTACGGTGCGTCGCCGCGGGCCTCGCTCGGCATCATCGCGGCAGCGCGGGCGCTGGCCCTCGTACGAGGTCGCGATTTCGTCGTGCCGCAGGACGTGGTCGACGTCTCTCCGGACGTTCTCCGGCATCGCCTGGTGCTGTCCTACGACGCGCTGGCCGACGGAATTCCGGTGGACGACATCCTGACCAGGCTGTTGCGGGTGATCCCGCTGCCCCAGGTCACTCCGTTCACCGGCGTCGCCTGATGGCCGACGCGGGCTCGCCGATTGTGTTGCCGGTCGCGGACCCGGACCGGGTGGGTCGCACCGGTGACGGACGAGCGTGGTCGGCCTCGCCACCGTCGACGTCCGATCCGGTCCGGCTGGACGCCGCACTGACCTCGCTGGAGCTCACCGTTCGGCGCCGTCTCGACGGGTTGCTGCAGGGCAACCATCTCGGGCTGGTCCCCGGTCCGGGAACCGAACCCGGCGATGCGCGGCCCTACTACCCCGGCGACGACGTACGCCGGATGGACTGGTCGGTCACCGCCAGGACCACCGAGGCGCACATCCGGCAGACCGTGGCCGACCGCGAACTGGAAACGTGGCTGGTGGCCGACCTTTCGGCGTCATTGGATTTCGGCACGACCAACTGCGAGAAGCGTGATCTCGTCGTCGCCGCCGCCGCGGCAGTCGGCCACCTCACCGGTGGTGGGGGCAACCGGCTGGGTGCGGTGGTCGCGACCGGAACGGGAACCGTCCGTTATCCCGCGCGCGGCGGCAAGGCCAGCCTCCAGCACCTGCTGCGGGCTCTCGCGACGACACCGAGATCGGCGATCGGCCAGCGCGGCGACCTGGTGGCCGCGATCGAACAACTTCGACGGCCGCCGCGTCGGCGCGGACTGGCCGTGGTGATCTCCGACTTCCTCGGCGAGATCAACTGGGAGCGTTCGCTGCGTGCCCTGTCCGGCCGGCACGACCTGCTGGCCATCGAGGTCCTGGACCCCCGGGACCTCGAGTTGCCCGCGGTCGGGCTCGTCACGCTGATCGACCCCGAGTCCGGCCGCACCAAGGAGGTCTCCACCACCGCGGCGCTGCGACGGGACTTCGCCGCGGCGGCGGCAGGGCATCGCGCGGAGGTGGCGACCGCCCTACGGCGTTGTGGCGCCGCCCAACTGACCCTGGCCACTGACCGGGACTGGATCGCCGACGTGCTGCGTTTCGTGCTGAGCCGCAAACGCGGGTGGGCGGGAGGGCCGTCGACCACATCGAGCCCTGCTGGTCCGGCCGGCTCCGTCGCCTCGCATGCGGGGGAGGCCTGGTGAGTTTCGCCCACCCATGGTGGCTCCTCGCCGCACTGGTCGTACTTGCGCTCGTCGTCGGTTACGTCCTGGCCCAGCGCAGACGCCGCCGCCACACAATGCGCTTCGCGAACCTGGAACTGCTGGAAAAGGTCGCCCCGAAACGGCCCGGCCGGCTGCGGCACCTCCCGACCGGAATCGTCCTGGTCGGCCTCGTCCTGCTGACCGTGGCGTTGGCCGGACCGACGGCCGATGCGAAGGTGCCGCGGAACCGGGCGACGGTCATGCTTGCCATCGACGTGTCACTGTCGATGGAGTCCACCGATGTGGCGCCGAACCGTCTGGACGCCGCGAAGGAGGCGGCGACCCAGTTCGTCAAGGACCTCACACCCGGGGTGAACCTCGGACTGGTGTCGTTCGCCGGCATTTCCACGGTGCTGGTGTCACCGACCACGGATCGTGCGCCGGCGATCGCGGCCATCGCGGCTCTCAAGCTGGATGAGCGGACCGCGACAGGCGACGCCATCATCTCCTGCCTCCAGACCATCGACGTCTTCTCGAAAACGATCAGCGGCGCCGACGGCCCGGCTCCGGCCCGCATCGTGATGATGACCGACGGCAAGCAGACCGTGGGCCGAAGTGTGGAGGACGCCGCGAAGCAGGCCGCCGACGCCAAGGTGCCGATCTCGATGATCGCGTTCGGCACCGACCACGGCACGATCACCTACAAGGGCTCGTCCATCGCGGTCCCGTTGGACACGAGCTCCATGCAGGAGATCGCCCGGATCTCGGGCGGAGACTTCCACACAGCCGCCAGCGCCGAGGAACTCAAGTCGGTCTACTCGCAGTTGGGCGAACAGATCGGCTACGAGATCAAGCAGCAGGACGTGTCGCGGCCCTGGACGATTGCCGGCACCATCCTGGTGATGCTGGGCGCCGCGGGCGCCCTGGTGATCGGTGGACGCATTCCCTGATCCGCGAATCGGCATCGGGGTGGCAGGACCGATAGGGTCAGCGGGCGCGGCGGGCAGCACCCATCGCCGCCGCCGCGAGCTGAGTTGGCTGATCTGTTTGGAGGTAGTGGTGTGACATCGGCGGAAACCGGGACACCGGCAGCGGCTCCGTTCATCGCGCGATCGGTTTTGGTGACCGGAGGGAACCGGGGGATCGGCCTGGCCATCGCCCGCAATCTGACGGCGGCCGGCCATCGCGTCACGGTCACCCATCGCAGCGGCGAACCGCCGGCCGGCCTGTCCGGAGTCATCTGCGACGTCACCGATCCGGCCGCGGTCGACGCCGCCTTCACCGCGGTCGAGGCCGCTCAGGGGCCCGTCGAGGTGCTGGTATCCAACGCCGGAATCACCGACGACACCCTGCTGCTGCGGATGAGCGAGGAATCATTCACCACCGTCCTCGACGCCAACCTGACGGGCGCGTACCGGATGGCGAAGCGCGCGACGTCCGGGATGCTCAAGAAGCGCTGGGGTCGGATGATCTTCATCTCCTCCGTCGTCGGTCTGTCCGGCGGTGCCGGCCAGGTCAACTACTCGGCGTCGAAGGCGGGTCTGATCGGACTGGCCCGATCGATCGCCCGGGAACTGGGCTCTCGCAATATCACCGCCAACGTCGTCGCCCCCGGCTTCGTCGACACGGACATGACCAGGGAACTCACCGACGCGCGACGGTCGGAGATTCTCGGCCAGGTGCCCCTGCGCCGGCTGGCCGAACCCGACGACATCGCAGGGGTGGTCACATTTCTGGCCTCCGACCAGGCGGCCTACGTGACCGGCGCGGTCATTCCGGTCGACGGCGGGCTCGGCATGGGCCACTGATCCCGTGCCCCCCGCACTTCACCCAGCCAACCCACCACAGAGGCGAGGAACCACCACATGACCGGAATACTGACCGGCAAGAACCTGCTGATCAGCGGCGTCATCACCGAGGCTTCGATGGCGTTCCACACCGCCCGCATGGCGCAGGAGCAAGGCGCCGAGGTGGTGCTGACCGGCTACGGGCGGCTCTCGCTGGTCGAGCGGATCGCCAAGCGGCTGCCCAAGGAAGCACCCGTCGTCGAATTGGATGTCACGGACCAGGCGCATCTCGACTCGTTGGCCGATCGGGTGGGCGCACACATTCCGACGATCGACGGTGTGCTGCACTCGATCGGGTTCGCGCCGGCGGGCGCCCTCGGCGGCGATTTCCTGGCGACCGCCTGGCAGGACGTGGCCACCACCGTCCACACCTCCGCCTATTCACTCAAGGCGCTGGCGGTCGCGTGCCTGCCGATGATGTCGCGCGGCGGATCTATCGTCGGTCTTGACTTCGATGCCCGCCAGGCCTGGCCCGCCTACAACTGGATGGGTGTCGCCAAGGCCGCCCTCGAATCGGTTTCCCGTTATCTGGCTCGCGATCTCGGGCCGCGTGGGATCAGGGTCAACCTGATCTCCGCCGGGCCGGTCCGGACGATGGCCGCCAAGTCGATTCCGGGCTTTTCCGGCCTCGAGGATGCCTGGACGGGACGCGCGCCCCTCGGCTGGGACACTTCCGACCCCACCCCGGTGGCGCAGGCCGCGTGCGCACTGCTCTCCGACTGGTTCCCGGCGACCACCGGCTCGATGATCATGGTGGACGGCGGATTTCACGCACTGGGGTTCGCCGAAGGCGAATCGGGCTCCGGCGGGCAGTAGAGAAGCGCTGCACACCGACCACCGTTTTACTAATCGCCCGTAGTGATCTGGATCACAGCACGTTTAGTTTGAAATCTACCATTCCGCAAAGTTGCATAGGTTGGGCCGTTGCGGCGGTGGCGATCACCAGAACCGTGGCGGGACAGTCGCTTTTTCACGATCTTTTTGTGCCACGGACCCGGTCGTTGGCATGCGGACGGAATATCATCAAATTGGGCACGGGAGTATTCCGGCCCTCGGGACGGGGATGCTGCAGGGCGGCGTGGAGCTTGTCGGGGGCTTCGCGCCGGTCTGCCGGCCCGCTGTTTCTTGCTTCTCGGTCGCTATCCGGCTCGGCTCCGGGCCGACCCTTCAGCGCCGGCTGCGGGTGGCGGAAACGCTGACCAGTGAGCGCGCCGCGGCGGCGACGGCGGCCCGCCGGCCGGCCCGAACGGCCATCGTCAGCGGACGGAGCGCGTCGTCTACCACCGCCAGTTCGCGGCTGGTGACCGCCGCTGTCTCGTGCCCGGCCGCGACGGCCAGCAGAGCTTCGAGTGAGATGACCTTGGCCAGCAGCGCCGAGGCGGCCGTCGGGGTGCCCAGGGGTACGTCGACCGCCTCGGCCAGCATGCGCTGCCGCACGTGTTCGCGAACCTGAGCCGAGCCACGCGCGATGTCGACCGCCATCAGCGACGCGGTCGCATCGGCCATTGCGCCGTCGATCTCCGCGTTCGCCTCGCTCAGCGTCAGCGCGGTATGTCCACCCGCGCATCGATGGACGCGCCATTGGCCGTCGGTGGGGATCACCCCGATCTCCAGGTCGGGGAAGACGACGACGGCGCCCGCGTCGAGTGCCGGGACGGTGATCTCCCCGCCGGGCGGCAGTCCACGCAGATCGCCCGCCGTGGGAAGCAGCAGGTCCGGCACGCCACCTCCGTCCATCAGCGGTAGCAGCACCATCGAACCTGCGGTCGGCGAGCCGGGGCCGGGAAGGCCCGTCGATGCCGCGACCGCACCGGAGGCCGCGCGCACGCCGACCCGGTGCCCCGCCGCATCGACCGCGGCCAGCACGTCGTCGGTGCTGCGCCCACCAATACGGGCGGCAGCCCACAGCGCGAGCGTGGTGGCGGCATGCACGGACGACATGACGGACACGGTACGTGAGGCAGCCGCCGCGCGGACGTTTTGTCCCGGCATCAGTGATCGACGAGTTCATCAGCGCGTCGTGGATCGCCAGGAACACCGTGACTCGCCGACGAAGGGCCTTGATGGCGCGGTTCGGCGGGTGGGCCCCGTACCGTCACCGCACGTGACCAAGCGAGGAGACGACAGCGTCCGCATCCGTTACCGGGAGGCGGCCGACCGCCCGCACCGAACCGGCGACCCCTACTCCCGCGACGTGCTGTCGGCAGCCAAGCCACGCCGGGCCGTACCCGAGCAGGCGGCCACGCCGGATCTCGTCGTCGAGGACGCCGATTCCGGCTTCTGCGGCGCGGTGGTCGGCTGCACGTCCACCTCGGTGACGTTGGAGGACCGGAATGGGCGGCGGCGTCTGTTCCCGCTGGAGCCGGCCAGATTCCGGATCGACGGCGAGCCGGTGACGCTGGTTCGGCCGGCCCGGGCGGCGACCGCTCCTGCTCTGTCCGCCTCCGGCTCGCGCTCGGTGGCCGGACTGCGCGCCAGGACCGCAAGAGCGGCCAGGATCTGGGTGGAAGGCATCCACGACGCGGCGCTCATCGAGCGCGTGTGGGGCCACGACCTTCGGGTCGAGGGCATCGTCGTGGAGCCGATCGACGGGCTGGACAATCTCCCCGGCGCGGTCACCGACTTCCGGCCAGGGCCGGGGCGTCGGCTCGGCGTCCTCGCCGACCATCTGGTCGCCGGTTCGAAGGAGTCGCGGATCGCCGCAACGGTCACCTCACCCCACGTCCTGGTCGCCGGGCATCCCTACATCGACGTATGGGAGGCGGTGCGCCCACAGTCGGTCGGCATCGAATCCTGGCCGACGGTGCCACGCGGCGTCGATTGGAAGGCCGGAGTGTGCGCGGCGCTTGGCATCTCGGATACATCGGTGATGTGGGGACGGGTCAACGGGGCGGTCCGCAGCTACCGCGACCTGGCCACCCCGCTGATCACCGCCGTCGAGACCCTGATCGACTTCGTGACGGTCGAGTAGATCTGAGCCTGGCCGGGTCCGCAGGCCCCGGTGGCAAGATGGGGGCATGTCGCCCTGGTTGTTCTGGTTCAGCGGGGCAGTGCTGCTCTCGCTGGCCGAATTGCTCGGCGGCGAGTTCGTGTTGCTGATGCTCGGCGGTGGCGCTGTCGTCGCCACCGGCGGTCGCCCTGGTCGCTCCGGATCTGCTGTGGCTGCAAGTGCTGGCCTTTGCACTCACCTCCGTCGGACTGGTCATCGGCGCCCGGCCGACGCTGCTTCGACGCTTCAACGGGCCGGCCGCGATTCGCACCGGCATCGACGCCATGATCGGTTCGAAGGCCACCGTGATCTCCACCGTCGACGCCAGCGGCGGGCAGGTGAAGATCGGCGGCGAAGTATGGTCGGCCCTCGGCGTCGACGGCCACCGGCCGTTGCCTCCTGGCACTCCGGTGACGGTGGTCGAGGTGCGCGGCGCGTCGGCCGTGGTGATCTGGGGCCCATGACCGGGCGCCATCGAACCCGTTGCCACCGAACGCGTTCTCGACGAACACTCGAATCACCTACGCAGCTGATTGAGGGGCCCTCATGGATCCAGTTCTGATCGTCGGACTGATCATCGTCGTACTGGTGATCATCATGGTCGTCCGCTCGGTGAAGGTCATCCCACAGGCACAGGCCGCGGTCGTCGAACGGCTCGGCCGGTTCCACAAGACCAACAGCGCCGGGCTGGTCTGGCTGGCGCCGTTTCTGGACCGTATCCGCGCCCGGATCGACCTGCGGGAGCAGGTCGTCTCGTTCCCGCCACAGCCGGTGATCACCGAGGACAACCTGACCGTGTCGATCGACACCGTCGTCTACTTCCAGGTGACAGACCCAAGGGCTGCGGTCTACGAGATCGCCAACTACATCGTCGCGGTCGAGCAGCTCACCACCACCACCCTGCGGAACGTGGTCGGCGGGATGAATCTGGAACAGACGCTGACCAGCCGGGACGCCATCAACGGTCAGCTGCGTGGGGTATTGGACGAGGCCACCGGCAAGTGGGGGATCAGGGTGGCCAGAGTCGAGCTCAAGGCCATCGACCCACCGCTTTCCATCCAGGACTCGATGGAGAAGCAGATGAGGGCCGACCGGGACAAGCGGGCGATGATCCTCACCGCTGAGGGCCAGCGCGAGTCGTCCATCAAGACGGCCGAGGGACAGAAGCAGGCCGCGGTGCTGACCGCCGAAGGCGCGAAGCAGGCGTCGATCCTCGCAGCCGAGGGCGAGCGGCAGTCCAGGATCCTGCGCGCCCAGGGCGAGCGGGCCGCCAGATACCTGCAGGCACAGGGACAGGCCAAGGCGATCGAGAAGGTGTTCGCCGCGGTCAAGGCCGGCAAGCCGACGCCGGAACTCCTTGCCTACCAATACCTGCAGACCCTGCCCCAGCTGGCTCAGGGCGATGCGAACAAGGTGTGGATGATCCCCAGCGACTTCGGAAAGTCGTTGGAGGGCTTCGCAAAGATGTTGGGCGCGAAGGGCGACGACGGAGTGTTCCGGTATGAGCCGGCGCCGGACGTACCCGTCGACCCGGACCATCGTCCGGCCCGGCCAGGGGACATCGACGACGATGTCGCCGACTGGTTCGACGACTCCTCCTCGAGTGAGGTGGCCGCTGCCGTCCGGCAGGCGGAGCGGGAGGCGCAGCTGACCATCGCCGATCAGGACGCCATTCGCGCCGCCGAGGAGCGGGCCGACGCCGACGCCGCCCGCGCGGCAAAGGCGAGAGCGCTGGCCGCACCGCCGTACCGCGGTCCGTCGCCGGCCGTCGAGCCGCCCCGGGCACCGGCACCACCACCGACCGGCGGGGCGCACTATCTACCGCCGGGCGTGGACTACCAGGGCTAGCTGGTCCGGCGTGCCCTCCGCTGGAGGGTGGATCTGGCGAACCCGGGCAGTGGGATGAGGCAGGATCGGGGTATGACTGACTCGTTCGATGCTGCGGCGGTTGTCGAGCTGGCCCAGGCCCTGGTGCGGCTTCCGACGGTGGCGACCGGGTCGGAGGACGTCGAGGCGCCGGCGGCGGAGCTGATTGCGGACGTCATGCGAGGTTTCGGCTGGTCCGTCTCCGTCGACGAGGTCGCCTCCGGCCGCCCGAACGTGGTCGGCGTCATCACTGGGAACGCTCCCGGCCGGACGCTGATGTTCGAAGGCCACACCGATGTCGTGACGCCTGGTGACGCGGAGAGCTGGTCGTTTCCACCGTTCAGCGGCGACATCGTCGACGGCCGGCTGCGCGGCCGCGGCTCGGCCGACATGAAGGGTGGCGTGGCCGCGATGATCCACGCCGCCCGAGCGGTCCAGCTGGGTGGATTCGACGGCCGCATCATCGTCGCCGCGCTGGCCGACGAGGAGGGAATGATGCTGGGTGCCAAGCACTTCGCGGGCTCGGAGTTGGCCAGGTCCGGGATCGACGGAGTGATCGTCTGCGAGCCGGAGGGCGGCGAGGTGTGCGCCGTGGCCAAGGGCGCGATCCGGCTGCGCATCGACCTGCAGGGGGTGATGGCGCACGGAGCCATGCCGACGAAGGGGCGGAATCCGCTGCCTGCCACGGGTTCACTGCTGATGGGGCTGGCCGAGCTGGAGCGCCAGGTGGCCGAATCCGTCGGCACCCACGCACATCTCGGTGACTTCTACCTGACCCCGACCGTCCTGGCTGCGGGAGACCCGGGTCAGCTCAACGTGATTCCTGCGTCTGCGTCGGTCTTCGTGGACGTCAGGACGATCCCGGCGGTAGGACATCCCGGTCTGCTGCACCTGATCACCAGATTGACCGAACAGATCGCCGCCGACGCCGGCCTGACCGCCGTGGTGACCGTGATCGACGACCGGCCACCCGTTGACACTCCCGAGGACGCGCCGGTGGTCCGGGCGCTGCTCGCCGCCCACGAACAGGTCACCGGCAACGCTGCCGTTCTGGGCGGGGTGCCGGGCACGACGGACGGCACCATCCTGACCCGGGACGCAGGCCTGTCGACCGTGGTCTACGGTCCGGGCGGAAAGTGGATCGCCCACAGCCGCGACGAGTACGTCGAGGTGGATGACATCTTGACCTGCACAGCCGTCTACGCATGCGCCGCCCGGATCTTGCTGGCGGTCCGCGCCGATTCGCAGAGTTGATGGCCGGGTATCAGGCAGGTCCGAACAATGCGCTGACCGATGTCGCAGGGCTGCGAGTGGGCCACGCCGACCGGCGCACGGACGGGTACCTCACCGGCACCACAGTGGTGCTGGCCCCGGAGGGCGGGATGGTCGCCGGCGTCGACGTTCGCGGCGGCGCTCCCGGGACCAGGGAGACGGATCTGCTGCACCCCACCGCCTCCATGCAGCGCATCCACGCCATCGTGCTGACCGGTGGCAGTGCGTTCGGACTGTCGGCTGCGTGCGGGGTCGCGGATGCACTGGAAGAATTGGCCATCGGATTTCCGATCGGTGCGCCAGGCGAAGTAGTGCCCATCGTCCCAGCCGCCGTGCTGTTCGACCTCGGTCGGGGTGGCAGCTTCGCCGCCCGTCCGGGCCCCGCATTCGGTGCCGCGGCGGTGGCCGCGGCCGGCGTTGCGGTTGGCGATTCTCGACTCGGGTCGGTCGGCGTCGGAACAGGAGCGGTGACGTCGGGACTGCGGGGCGGCCTCGGATCGGCCTCCGTGCTGCTGCCGGACGGCTCGGTGGTGGCCGCCCTGGTGGTGGCCAACGCGGTGGGATCGCCCGTTCATCAGGTCAGCGGCGAGCTGCTGGGCGCCCGTAACCTGCTCCCGACGGACTTCCCCGGTCTTCGAATTCCGACCCCGGAGCACCGGGACGCTGTACTGTCCGCGATCGCCGCCGCCGGGCCGGGGACCGGAAGGGCGCCCGTCTTGAACACCTCGATCGGTGTGGTGGCGACCAGCGCCACGCTGACCAAGACGCAGTGCAGCAAGATGGCGGCAATCGCCCACGACGGTTTGGCCAGGGCGCTCGATCCCGTGCACACGGCCTACGACGGCGACACCCTGTTCGCGGTGTCGACCGCGACAGACCCCGCGCCCGACGACGTCGGCCTGCATCAGATCCTCACGGCTGCAGCCGATGTGGTCACCAGGGCGCTGGTGCGTGGCCTGCTGGCGGCCGAATCGGTCCAGACGCCGGGGGGTTCCTGGTCCAGCTACCTCGACCTGGCGCCGTCGGCAAGGCCGCGTTGACTTCCCGCTCCGAACCGCTGGATTCGCATCGACCAATCAGGCGGATCAGCGGCCAACCCGACCGATGGACAACGGCGGACTTGTGGCCCGGGTCGATCCCGGCGGTCCGCCAGATCCTCGACGACGGAATCGATCTCGGTGCCCTCACGATCCTGGTCGGCGACAACGGCGCCGGAAAGTCCACGATCACGGAGGCCATTGCGATGGCGTTCGGGATGTCGTCCGAGGGTGGTTCGACGGGGGCTCGACACTCCACCCGGCGTACCGAATCAACGCTGCACGCTGACCTGAAGCTGACCCGTGGGGTCGGGGGAGCCCGATGGGGATTCTTCCTGCGGGCGGAGACGATGCACAGCTTCTACACCTATCTGGAGGACAACCCCGGCCGAGGGGATCCGGCGTTCCACGAGATGTCCCACGGCGAATCGTTTCTCGAAGTACTCGCGGCGAGATTCGGTGATTCCGGGCTCTACGTGCTGGACGAACCAGAGGCGGCGTTGTCCTTCGACGGCAGCCTGGCCCTGGTCACCGTGCTGCGTCAGATTGCCGCGGGCCGGAGCGCGCAGGCGGTGGTGGCGACCCATTCACCCATCGTTGCGGCCACTCCTGGAGCGGACCTCTACGAGGTCGGGCCATGGGGTCTGCGCCGGTCGTCCTGGGACGACCTCCAGCTGACCACTCACTGGCGCGCCTTTCTGAACGACCCGAACCGGTACCTGCGCCACCTGTTGTGACTCCGCCGGCCACTCCTGGGCCACACCAGCGGCGGGGGTCACATCCCGGTCGAGGGCCCAAGGCGCGATGATGGAGGAGTGACATCATCGGCAGGTCAGGTGAACACCGGAAGGCCGGCCGGCTGGGACGTGACGTGGCTGGCCGTCGGGCGGGCGTCCACCCTGGCCGCGCTGGTGTTGTTCATCGGGCTCCAGCAGATCAATCACGACTATTTCCCCCCGAAGGTCTCCATCTCCCAGTACGGCGTCGGTCCGAACGGCTGGGTGTTCACCAGTTGGAGCGCGGTGACGGTGCTTGCATCGTTGGCCGTCTACGCTGCCAATCCGAACCGGACGCGGGCGGTCGGCTACTGGCTGTCGATCGGAGGGGCCGGCCTGCTCCTGATGGGCATCATCCGAACGGATGCCGACGGCTTGCAACACTCCTGGCACGCCAAGGTCCACATGATCTCGTCGATCGTGGCGCTCATCGCCTTGCCGATCGGGCTCGGGCTGGGTCTGCGCTGGGCCCGGAAATGGTGGCGCAGAGGCGGCATGATCCTGCTCGTGGTCAGTGATGCAGCCTTGATCATGGTCGGCGTCTCGGCGTTGGGCGTGGCCACTCCCGGGCTCGACCCGCAGCATTCGTGGGCGTTGTGGCAGTCGGTGGCTGCGACGCTGGACATGGCTCTGCTGGCCGCCTTCGCGTTGGCCACCTTCTCCGTTCGCGATACGGGATCGCCCGGTGGGATGACCAGCCGTCGGGATGTGCCAGAATTTGACCGCCCTCCCCGAAAAGAGAGAGCGCAGCGGGGGACCTCGACGACGCCGGTGCCCTTGGACAAGCCTCGCATCGTTGTCGCCACCGGTGGAACGGGCACTGTTCGACGCGGGAACACACGACCAGGAGGTTCGGCAAGATGACTGACAGCAGCGCACCTGTTCGGATTGTGACGGCCCGTCGGCGCCCTCACGTCGTGATCGTCGGCGGCGGTATGGCCGGCCTGATGACTGTCCGTGGACTGCGAAAGGCCGACGTCGACATCACCCTCGTCGACCGTCACACGTACAACGCCTTCCAGCCGCTGCTCTACCAGGTGGCCACCGCCGGATTGAACCCCGGCGACGTCACCTTCTTCCTGCGCGCGGCCCGGATCTCGCAGCGCAATGTGAGCTTCCGCCAGGGTGAGATGGTCGGCATCGACCATGAGGCGCAGAAAATCACGTTCGCCGACGGCGGCGAGATGGCCTACGACTACCTGGTGCTGTGCACCGGCGCCACCACCAACTACTTCGGCACCAAGGGTGCCGAAGAGAACACCATGGCGATCTACACCCGCGCCCAGGCCCTCAAGCTGCGCGACAGCATTTTCACCAATCTCGAGCACGCGGCCGCGTCCGCGACAGGGGAAGACCTGTCGATGGTCGTGGTCGGCGCCGGCCCGACCGGCGTCGAGATGGCCGGTGCACTGGCCGAGCTCCGGAACGACGCCATGGCTTCGGTCTACCCCGAGTTGGATCCGCGGCGGACCCACATCGTCCTGGTGGAGATGACGAACAAGATTCTCGCCCCGTTCGACGTCAAGTTGCAGGAGTTCGCGGCCAAGGCGCTGCGTGAGCGTGGGGTCGAGCTGAGGCTGGGCACGTCCGTTTCCGAGGTCCGCCCGGACGGTGTCTTGTTCGGCAACGGCGAGTTCCTCAAGGCCGGCGTCATCGTCTGGGCCACCGGTGTCACGATCCCGAAGGCGGTCGCCTCGTGGGGTCTGCCCCAGGGCCGGGGCGGCCGGATCACCGTCGACGAAGAGCTGCGGGTCATCGGCGTGAAGAACATCTTCGCCGCCGGCGATGTGGCGGTCACGCCTGACCCGCTGCCGCAGCTCGGAACGCCGGCGCAGGAGCAGGGTCTGCACATCGGCAGGGGTATCTCGGCGCTGATCGTCGGCCGTCCGCTGCATGCCTTCAAGTACCACGACAAGGGCACGATGGCGACCATCGGGCGGCGCGCCGCGGTCGTCGACATCAAGTTGGCCGGCCGGTCGATCAAGTACACCGGCACGGTGGCCTGGCTGACCTGGATGCTGCTGCACATCTGGCTGCTGCTGGGTAACCGCAACCGGCTCGCTACATTCGTCAACCTGTTCACCAAGTACCTGGCACCGTCGCGGCGCACCAACCCCATCGTCGGCGACGTCCCGGTGTTCGAACACCGCAGCGAAGACTCCTGACCCGACCACGTCGCAGGCGGCCCGGAATCTCACGATTCCGGGCCTTCGGCGCTTCGCTTCCGCTTTCACCCAGGCCGATCAAGGGTGACAGGGCTAACCTTGCGTATCAATGATGATGCGTCAACTATTCGCGTATATTGGTCGATGTGACAACATCGACCAACTGGCTCAGCCCTGAAGAAGCGAGGGCGTGGCGCGCGCTGCAGAATCTGAACATGCCACTGGCGGCTGTCGTTGAACCGGCAGTTGTCGCGCGATTCCAACCTTTCCAACGCCGACTACGCCGTCCTCGTCCAGTTGTCAGAGGCCGACGGCCAGCGGCTACGCGCCCGGGACATGGTGCACGCCATCGGCTGGGAGAAGAGTCGGCTTTCCCATCACATCCGGCGGATGGAAGCTCGTGAACTGGTGGCTCGCGAGGAGTGCCTGACCGACGGTCGCGGCGCATTCATCACGCTGACGCCGACCGGCCGAGCAGCCATCGAGCAGGCGGCGCCGGGCCATGTGGCTGCGGTCCGGTCGTATTTCATCGATCTGCTGACGCCCGAACAACTGGAAACGTTCGCAGTGATCGCCGAGGCGGTCGGCGCCCGGCTGAAGGCGGACGGGTGCGCCGAGATGGAAGCGGCAGCCGAGACGCTCTGCAGCGGTGACTGATTCGCTCGCGATCGGTGCACTCGCCACGGATCACCTGCACGCCCTGGCCCGGCCTTCGAGATAATGCTGCTCCGGCAGGTTGAGCGTCCGGCGGGCGGCGCGGGAATACAGCCGCCGAGCACCCTCGGAGTCTCCGGAGAGTTCCATCAGGTGAGCGCGCACCGCGTCCGCGCGATGGTTTCCGGGCGGCGAGGTCAGCTCGACCGCGTCGAGGTCGGCTAGACCGGCCGCCGGTCCCAGCACCATCGCCACCGCGACGCTACGACTCAACGCCACGATGGGGCCCGGAGCTATCGTCATCAGCAGGTCGTACAGAGCCAGAATCTGCGGCCAGTCTGTCGCCGCCGCCGTGGTCGCCTCGCTGTGCACCGCAGCGATCGCCGCCTGCAACTGATAGGGGCCGACCGCGGCAGTTTCCAGCGCGTCGGTGATCAACGCGATTCCCTCCGCGATGCCGCCGGCATCCCACTTGCGACGGTCCTGGTCGCTCAGCGGAACGAGGTCCCCGGTCTCGTTGGTTCGGGCCGGGCGCCGTGCGTCGGTCATCAGCATCAGGGCCAGCAGGCCGGTCACTTCGCCATCGCCCGGGCGCTGGGCGTGGACCTGCCGGGTCAGCCGAATCGCCTCTCGGGTCAGATCGACTCTGGTCAGGGATGCGCCTGAACTGGCCGTGTGGCCTTCGTTGAAGATCATGTAGAGCACTTCGAGCAGGGTTGAGATGCGAGCCGGTAGTTCCGCCGCCGGCGGCATCCGGAAGTCGGCTCCGCTGGCTCTGATTCGTTGCTTGGCCCGGCTGATGCGTTGTGCCACAGTTGCTTCCGGAAGTAAGTAGGCACGGGCGATCTCCGCAGTGGTCAGACCGCCGACGGCGCGGAGAGTCAGTGCGACCTGAGCCGCACGGCTCAACGACGGATGTGCGCACAGCAGAAAGAGCGTCAGGGTGTCGTCCTCGGCGGGTGCACTGCTGGAGTCCGTCGGGGCCAGCAGCGCCACACTGCGCTCGCGTCGCAGCCGCGCTGAGTCGCTGCGCCAGAGCTCGATGCGCCGCCTGGATGCTGCCGTGATCAACCAGCCGGTCGGGTTGGCCGGCGTGCCGTCTCTCGGCCATTGCAGCGCGGCAGCCAGCAGTGCTTCCTGCACCGCGTCCTCGCACAGCGCCAGATCGCCGTATCGGCGTACCAGGGCCGACAGCACGCGGGGGGTCAGCTCGCGCAGCAGCGGCTCGATTCCCGACACGGGGTCACACGTCGAACATGCTCAAGTCGAATACCGGTCGCACCTCGACCGATCCGGTCAGCGCGTCGGGCACCGACGCGGCGATGTCGACGGCCGCGTCGATCGTCTCGCACTCGACCAGATAGAAGCCGGCCAGGTATTCCTTCACCTCGGCGAACGGTCCGTCGCTGGTCTGCGTGACACCGTTCCGCACCGAAACCCGTTTTGCCAGCTCGGGATCGGCCAGTCCCTCGGACGCGACCAGGTCGCCCGATTCCAGGAGTCGGTCCTTCAGATCGGCATGGGCCCGGCCGAACGCCCACCGTTGGTCGTCCGTCATCGTCTCCCACAGCGCCCTGGAGGCCGGATTGCTCTGGATCAGGATCAAGTACTTCATGTCCACCTGCCTTCATGTCCACCTGCCGTTCGGTTGGCTCGCATGTCCCTCTGCACATCATGTCGAGACCGGTCCTCGAGTCTCTACGTACCTTGACAGAGCTCACCGACACCCGCCCCCGTGACGTCGTGGAGTTCTGATGGCACTGCAGTCGTACCCACCCGCGAGAAAGGACTCAGGCAAATGCTCGAGCACTCCAAGGCCTTCAGTGGATTCTCGGTTGACGACATCGCCGAAGCGAAGCGCTTCTACGGCGAAACACTCGGTCTGTCGGTCACCGAGGCCAACGGAATGTTGAACCTCGTCACGCCTGACGATCGGGTGACGCTGATCTATCCCAAAGGGGAGCAGCATGTCCCCGCGACGTACACGATCCTGAACTTCCCGGTCGAGGACATCGACGCCGTCGTCGATGAACTCGCGGGCAGGGGCGTCGAGATGACGAGATTCCCCGGGATGCCGCAGGACGACAAGGGAATCATGCGGGGCCGCGCGGCCGGACAGGGACCGGACATCGCCTGGTTCACCGATCCGGCCGGGAATGTGCTGTCGGTGCTGCAGGGCGACTGACCTGGCTGATCCTGACCGGAGAAATGCAGTCCGGGCGAGTGCTACGGCCGCCGCCGCCTGCGATACCGTGCTCACTCGAGCCCCGTCGGCGGCTGTCCCGGTCGCTGTCACTGACCGGGTGCCGGCTCGTAGCGACCGGCCATCGGGTTGGTCAGAACAGGAGATTCCATGCCTGCTCGCAAGAGAGCCCTGGTCGTCCGGGGTGGCTGGGACGGCCATCAACCCGTCGAGGCCACCGACCTCTTCGTTCCGCACCTGCGCAGGTCCGACTACGACGTCGACATCCACGACTCGCCGAAAATCTATGCCGATGCCGACTACATGGCCGGGGTCGACCTCGTGCATGCAGTGCATGACGATGTCCACCATCGAACCGGCGGAGTTCGTCGGGCTCCGGGCAGCCGTCGCCGCCGGGACGGGTCTGGCCGGCTGGCACGGCGGCATCGCGGACTCCTATCGCAACAGCTCGGACTATCTGCACCTGATCGGCGGCCAGTTCGCGTGCCACCCCGGCAAACACCCGGACGAGCGGGTGGGCGAGCAATCGGACAACTACGTGCCGTACACCATCAACATGCTTCCGTCCGCGGTGTCCCACCCGATCACGGCCGGCATCCACGACTTCCAGCTGACGACCGAGCAGTACTGGGTGCTCTGCGACTCCTACATCGACGTCCTGGCCACCACCACCCAGCCGGTTCGGCCGTGGGATCCGTGGACCAGACCGGTTGTCTCTCCGGCGATCTGGACCAGGCAGTGGGGCCGCGGCCGGATTTTCGTCACCACCGCCGGCCACAATGTCGACGTGCTGCGAGACGCGAACGTCACCGCGATCATCGAGAGGGGCCTGCTGTGGGCGAGCCGCTGAGGCTTGGCATCGTAGGCCTCGGGCACATCAGCAAGCAGTACCTGCAGACACTGGACCGGCTCGACTCCGTCGAGCTGGTGGCCGTCGCCGACCTGAACCAGGATCTCGCCAACCGGATCGCCGGCGAGCGGGCCGGCGTTCGAGCCGTTGCAGCGTTGCGGAGCTGGTCGGCATCGCCGACGTCCAGATGGTCCTCAACCTGACCATCCCGGCGGCACACGCCGACATCGCCCTGCAGGCGATCGCCGCCGGAAAGAGCGTCTACGGCGAAAAGCCGCTCGCCCTCGACACGGCACAGGGGCGGGCAGTGCTCGGTGCCGCCGACGCCGCTGGTGTCGTTCTCGGGTGCGCTCCTGACACCGTGCTCGGTACGGGCATCCAGACGGCTCGAAAAGCCGTGGACGACAACCTGATCGGCGCGCCGATCGCGGCCACCGCCACCATGGTCGTCCCGGGACACGAACGATGGCATCCCAATCCCGACTTCTACTACCAGCCGGGCGGCGGACCGCTCCTGGACATGGGCCCGTACTACCTGACGTCGCTGGTGACCCTGCTCGGTCCGGTCACCTCTGTGATGGCGGTGTCGAGCCGCACCCGATCGACCCGCACCATCGGCTCCGGCGCCCGCGCAGGGCGAGATCATCCCGGTCGACATCGATACCCACCTCACCGGGGTGCTCACCCATGCCACCGGTGTGCTGTCGACCCTGGTGATGAGTTTCGACGCCGTCGCGAGTCGATCGGCGAACATCGAGATCCACGGCGAACTGGGCAGTCTCGTCGTACCCGACCCGAACTATTTCGACGGCGAGGTGGAGATCAGGAGGCTGGGGGAGACCACCTGGTCCGCTCTTCCGGTGAGCGCCGGATACCTCGGTGCCGGCCGAGGTATCGGCATCGCCGATCTCGCCGCCACTCCGGCCGGGCAACTACCGCGAGCCAGCGGAGCGCTCGCCTACCACGTGCTGGAGATCATGGAAGCGCTGCTGTCCTCCGCCGCAGAGCGGCACAACGGTGCCCGTGGCGAGTACGGCGGAACGGCCATCTCCCGGTTCCGCTGCAGACGATGGGAATGCAGCCGCCCACCCCAGGTTGAGCCGCGACGGCCGCCGGTATCGCATTCCGGCTGGCCCGGTGACATCGGCCATCGCCCACGGCAGGCTTTATACGGTCACGACGTCGACCGGTGTGACCAGAATGCGGTCGTGCCCGACGGTCCGCAGCGGCCCGGTCAACCGGAACTCGCTGCGGCATCTGATGTCCGAGGCGGACAAGCCGACGAGCACCTCGATCAGGCCTGGCTCGACGATGCGGGTGAGGTCACGGCCGGTGAAGGCGGTGCGGTCGGCGTGGACGCGGAACGTCACCTCGGCTGCCGCGCCCGGCTCCAGGGTCGTGCGAACAAAGCCGGTCAGCACCTTGACCGGCCGCACCACTTGCGCCACCACATCGTGCAGATACAGCTGGACCACCTCGTCGCCGGCCCGCGGACCGGTATTCGTCAACTTGACCGTCACAGTGAGTTCGCCGTCCGTGGGTATCTCGCTGTCGCTGATTTCCAGGTCCGACAACGCGAAGGTCGTGTACGACGCGCCGTGGCCGAACGGGAACAACGGCGTCGGATCGATGCTGCTGATGCCCACGTCGTCGGCGCCCAGTGGGGGCTGGAGGTACGTCCCCGGCTGGCCGCCCGGTGCCCTCGGGATCTGCACAGGCAGCTTGCCGCCGGGCTGGAGCCGACCGGAGATGATCCCGGCGATGGCTCCCGCGCCCTCTTCGCCGGGCATGAACGCCTGGATCAATCCGGCTGCCCCGGCGTGTACGTCACCCAGCGCGTAGGGGCGGCCGGAGACGACCACCACCACGACCGGGGTGCCCGTCGCGACCAGCTCTGCGATCAGCTCCGCCTGCACACCCGGCAGCTGCAGATCCGCGGCATCACATCCCTCGCCGGACGTGCCGAGGCCGAACAGGCCCGCGAGGTCGCCGACAAAGGCGACGCAGACGTCGGCCTCCCTCGCCGCCGAGGCCGCCGCCGCAAGCCCCGACCGGTCCGATCCCTGGACGGAACAGCCCTGCGCATAGGTGATCTCGACGTCGCCCAGTTCCGCTCGGAGCCCGTCGAGCGCGGACGGCACCTCGATGCCCATCCCGCGACCCGGGTATCTGGGCAGCACATGATTCGGAAATGCGTAGCAGCCCATGAAGGTACGAGGATCGTCGGCGCACGGACCCACCACCGCGACGCGGCGGGGCTCGGGCCGGTCGGCGCCGGACAAGGGCAGCGCTGTCCCCGCATCGAGCAGGATGATGGATCGTTCGGCCAATTCCCGCGCCAGCGCCCGGTTCGACGCCGAGTCGAGGTCCCGGTCGGCGGCGCCCGAGACGGAGCCCTCCGGGGTCCACTCGGGATCGAGCAGCCCCAGCTCGAGCTTCTGCCGGAGCAGTCGCCCGACGGCTCGGTCGATCTGCGCTTCCGGAATCTCGCCGAGCCGCACCCGCTCGACCAGATGCTGCCCGAAGCCGAGAGTGTCGGGCAGTTCGACGTCCATGCCTGCGCCGAGTGCCAGCACGCCTGCCTGCTCGAAGTCCGCCGCAACGTGGTGCATCGTGGCCAGGAACGGAACCGCCCAGTAGTCGGAGACGACCGTGCCAGTGAAGCCCCACCGTTCCCGCAGAATCTCGGTGAGCAAGTAAGGGTCCGCAGCGGCCGGGACCCCGTCGATGTCGGAATAGGAGTTCATCACGGACCCGGCACCCGCCAGCGCAATGGCCGTCTCGAACGGCGGCAGGATGACGTCGAGCAATTCCCGCCGCCCCAACGACACCGGCGCGTGGTTGCGCGCCGCGCGGGAGGCCGAGTAGCCGGCAAAGTGTTTCAGCGTGGCGATGACGCCCGAGCTCTGCAGACCACGAACGTACGCTGAGCCGAGCATCGAGACCAGGTACGGATCCTCGCCGATGGTCTCCTCGACACGGCCCCAGCGATAGTCACGAACGACGTCCAACACGGGCGAGAGTCCTTGGTGGACGCCGACAGCGGCCATATCCGCTCCGATCGCGGCCGCCATCCGCTCGATCAGTTCGGCGTCGAACGTTGCCCCCCAGGCGATGGCCGATGGGTACACGGTTGCCCCGAAGGTGGTGAACCCGGTCAGGCACTCCTCGTGGACCAGCGCCGGGATGCCGAGCCGCGAATTGGCCAGGACGACGCGGTGCTGACGCACGAGTTCTGCGGAGCCTTCTGCGGCGGTAACAGGCGCACTGCCGTACACGCGGGTGAGCTGGCCCAGCCCGTGCTGACTCGCCTCCTCCAGGCCGACGGTGCCGGAAGCCGCGAAGACGTCCGCCATCGGCGCGACATTGAATGTCACGTCCTCGTCGGATGTCGGGCCGTCTGGGGTCGTCGGCGGCTGTTCCGAAGGACTCTCCGCCGGCATGTCGTTGCCGAGCCAACGGCTGCCGAGTTGTCCGACCTTCTCCTCGAGGGTCATCTGCGCCAGCAGCAGGTCGACCCGCTCGGACACGGTCGATGTCGGATCCTGCCACGGGCGCGAAGCCACCGGCCCGGCAGCGTTCGACGGCGTCGTCATCAGCTCTCCTGCTTCCGTTGATCCCGGCCCCAAGGTCCGACGAAACGTACCCTGCCACTTGCGCTGTCGGCGTTCAAGGGTCAGCAGGTGGAGCTCGATGCCAAGCCGCACCGGAGTCGCCCGCGGTCGATGGGTTTCCGCGTCGGCGCTCCGGGTTACGGTGAAGCAGAGCGGTCGCTAGGCATCAGATACGGCGTGGCCGCCAGCCAATGCCGATGCCCCGGTACTCGATGGAAAGGACAGCACTGATGGTTGACGACGACACGGGTCGCGAGAACGAGGGTGCCGACGACGTTCCGGCTCAGCTCGACAGCGGCGAGACGCTGTTCGACCGCGGTTTGGACGACTGGCTCGACGAGGGCTACTCACCGCCCGACCGCGAGCCGTCGGTCGACGTGCCTACCGAGGCCGAAGAGCAGCAGGGTCTGAGTCTGGACACGCTCCTGGCCGCCGAGGAGCCCGACGTCGGGGCGGGGGAGCCGCAGAACCTGTACTCCGAGTACGGCGATGAGGTCGGCGATCGGCGCGCGGGGCGACTGGTCGACGGCGACGAGGGCGCCTACGTCGACACGGACAAGGACCTCTGGGCCGGTGATGTCGGCATCGACGGTGCCGGCGCCACCGCCGAGGAGGCCGCTGTCCACGTCATCGATCTCGACAGCGACGACGGCAGCGAGGACTGATCGGCCGCCGTTCACCGGCCTGCGCCGCGCTTGACCGGCTCGGCTGGACGACGCGAAAAAAATCGTTGCGAACGGGCCGATCCGCGGTTACCTTCGAAATCGAACCCGGAAGGAGGTGGTCCCACGTTGAAGACGTACAGGACTTGTGAGGTGGCTGGCCGCTAGGCCGCCGTTCCATCACGTCGGACCGTGGTCCGTTCCCTACCGGGAACAGCGGTCAGGCAAGTAGTGGACAGTCACCCGACCCCCGGGCTGCCGACCATCGTCCAGTCGGCCCTCTGTCGCGACTCCAGCGTCAGGCGGAGGAACCGCCCGGGGGTTGTCCTGTCCCTGCTAGCTTTCTGCCCGTGACGACCGCCGTTTTCCGTAGCTCACTGGTCCAGATATTTGATCACCGCCAGCACCCTGCGGTTGTCGTCCTCGCTCACCGGCAGGTCCAGCTTCGCGAAGATGGCGGCGCTGTACTTTCCGACGGCCTTCTCGGTGATGAACATGCGCGCGGCGATGGCCGCGTTCGAACGTCCCTCGGCCATCAGTCCCAGCACCTCCGTCTCGCGAGGCGTGAGCCCGGCGAGCGGCGCGGCTGTTCTGGGCCTCGCGAGCAACTGCGCGATCACCTCCGGATCCATCGCCGTCCCGCCGCCGGCCACCCGCCGCACGGCCTCCACGAATTGATCGAGGTCGGAGATCCGGTCCTTCAACAGGTAGCCGATGCCGCCGTGGCCGCCGGCCAGCAATTCGCGGGCGTACAACTGCTCGACGTACTGACTCAGCACCAGGATGGGCAGCCCAGGAATCTGCTGCCGGGCGGAAATGGCCGCCCGCAATCCCTCATCGGTGAACGTCGGCGGGAGCCGCACATCGACGATGCCCACATCCGGCCGGTGCTGCACAAGGGCACGCAACAGTCCCGGCCCGTTGTCCACCGCTTCGACCACCTCGAACCCGTGGGCTCGCAGCAGCCGGATCAACCCGTCGCGTAGGAGGGCTAGGTCTTCTCCGATGACAACACGCACGGCAGCTCCATGGAGATGATGGTCGGCCCGCCGATCGGGCTGGCCACGGTGACGGTCCCGTCGAATGCTGCCAGCCGACGCTCGATCCCGTGCAATCCGCCACCCGGGGTGGAGACCGCACCACCCACGCCGCTGTCGCCGACCGAGACACTGAGCCGTCCGTTCGCGTGCCGCATCCAGATCCACGCGTTACGCGCGCTCGAATGCTTGGCCGCGTTGGTCAACGCCTCGGCCACCGCGAAGTAGACGGCCGATTCCACCGGCGCAGGGGCGCGGCCGACGAGTACGGCATCGACATCGACGGCCAACGGCGCCGCCAGGGCCAGCGCCTGTACGCCGCCGATCAAACCGCGGTCGGCCAGCACCGGCGGATGGATGCCGCGAACCAGCCCACGCAGATCACTGAGTGCGGCCGAGGCCGACTGCCGGCTCTCCGCGATCAGTTCTCTGGTCAGTTCGGGATCTGAGTCCATCATCTGCTCGGCCAACCCGAGGTTCATGCTCAGGGCCACCAACCGGGCCTGGGCCCCGTCGTGCAGATCCCGCTCGATGCGTCTGATCTCCGCGGCCTGGGTGTCGACCGTCTCGGCCCTCGACGTGGAAAGCTCGCCGATCCGCTGGGCCATCGCCTGTTCGTCCGTCCGACGCAGTACGACGGAGCTGATCGTCAGGTAGGTGCGCACCATCACCGGCGACGCGAACAAGCCCAGCGGAAACACGATGAAGAAGACGAGCGAGACGATCCCCAGCGCGAATCCGAGGATGGCCGAAATCAGCAGCTGCAGCAGATCACGGTAGGTCGCCGTGTCGGTCAGCCGGATCCGCAGGCTTTCCAGGATCCCCTCCGTCCCGACGGACTTGTACGGGCGCTCGACCGGACTGCCCAGCATCCGTCCGGCAAGGTCCCGTTCCCACATCGACAGACCCCGCACGAGCGACAACGTCAAGGTCAGCAGGGGCAGACCGACCCAGATCACGATGAGGGCGAACGACACCACGACCAGCGGCAGCAACAGGATCGACAGAAAGCCCTGGGCGGTGATCGCGCCGGCGGCGCCCAGGGTGGCCTTTGCACCTGTACGGCGGGCTGGTCTGCCTTCGGAGGTCATAGCTCGATTCTGACCTACCCGGCGGACGGTGACCGGGGGTCTAGACCCCGAATCGGGTAGGGCCGAACCGCCCACGTCGCCGGGGTCGTCACCCTCGCCGGGTCGGCGGGCTGGACGGCTGCCGACTCGAACGGCGCCCGACGAGGCTGGTCTCACATCAGGACGGCGCCGCGGTGAGCGGCTCCCTGACCCCTTGAAGGAGACCGCGGCCATGACCCTGTCAGTAGCGCGCCGAACAGCGCAACGCGATGCTGTACCACCGCGCACCACGTTGGTGGAGGTCGCGGCGGGATGGAGTCTCAAGCATCCGATCCTCGCCATCGCCGGGTGGGTCGCGCTGGTCGTGATGTGCGTGGTGGGCGGCAATCTGGCCGGCCTGAATTCGGCCGACGACGCCCAACTCGGTCCCGGTGAAGCCGGTCGGGCGGCGGCGATGATCCAGGCCGCGGGCCTGCAGGGCCACGACACCGAATCGGTGTTGATCACAGCGAGGAGCGGTCACCCGGATGCGAGCGGCCATGAAGGACGCAGCCGCCGGCATCAGGCGGGAATTGGCCAGGCTCCCGATGGTCGCCGCAGTGGCCAAGCCGATGCCGTCTGGCGACCGGGTCGCGACGCTCGTCCAGGTGACCGTGGCCGAGGGCGTCGACGACGCGAAACCCCTGCTACAGGCGGTCTCCGACCTACGCACCCGGTACCCGGAGGTCGACGTGGCCCTGACCGGCGGGTTGACCATCGATGCCGATGTCAACGACCAACTCGGTCGGGACTTCGATTCCGCACTCATCCTCAGCCTGCCCATCACCATCCTGATCCTGCTGTTCGCCTTCGGCGCGCTGCTGGCGGCCGGGGTGCCGGTGCTGTTGGGTGTCGGCTCGGTGCTGGCCGCCGTCGGGCTGTACACCGTGGCCTCGCACGTCTTTCCCGACGGCGGCTCGACGGCCGAGCTCATCCTGCTGATCGGCATGGCGGTCGGCGTCGACTACTCGTTGTTCTACCTCAAACGCGTGCGGGAGGAGCGACGGGCCGGCCGCTCTGAAGGCGACGCCCTGCGCGTGGCGACGGCCACCGCCGGCCATTCCGTCATGATCTCCGGATGCGCAGTGATGGTGGCGATGGCGGGACTGTTCCTGCTCCGGGACGTCAATTTCTCGGCGATGGCTGTCGGTGGGATCATCGTTGTCGCGCTTGCGGTGCTGAGCTCGGTGACGGTGTTGCCGGCCGTTCTGGCGCTACTTGGGGAGCGGGTGGACCGGCCCAGGATTCCGATCGTGTCCAGGTCGACCACGTCGGACCGGCCGGCCCGTGTGTGGCCGGTCCTGCTCCGGCCCGCGCTGCGTTTCCCCGCACTCACCCTGCTGATCGGTGTGGCCGGGATGTTGCTGCTCGCGTGGCCGGCGACCACCATGCACCTGAAGAATTCCACCGTCGCCGATCTGCCACCAACGTTGCCCAGTGTCGTTGCGATGCAACAGCTCACGGCGGCGTTCCCGGATCAGCGCAGCAGCCTGACGGTCGTCGCCCACGGGCGAGCCGAGTGCCGTGGCAGGCGTCGTCCGGCGCATCGAGGCCCAACTTCCCGGCCATCGCGACTTCGGCCCTGGTCCGATCTCGAAGACGGCCGCAAGCACCACCGAGCTGTCGGTGACGATCCCCTACGGCGAGGACAGCGACCAGGCGCGTGCAGCCTTGAACAGCATGCGTTCCACCGTGATACCGGCCGCAATGGTGGGCGCCGCTGGAGTCGACGTCGCGGTCGGCGGCTCCCTGGCCGGGAACGTGGACTACGTTCACGAACTGTCCTCGGGCGCCTACCTTGTGGTCGGTTTCGTCGTGCTGATGACCTTCCTGCTGATGATGCTGACGTTCCGCTCTGTCGCTGTCGGCCTGGTCACCATCGCCGCGAACCTGCTGTCTGCCGGAGCCGCCTTCGGCGTGTTGGTGCTGGTCTTCCAGAGCCGTTGGGGTGCAGATCTTCTGGGCTTTCACCGCTCCGGTGGGATCATCGCATGGATCCCGGTCTTCGTCTTCGTCATCCTCTTCGGACTGTCGATGGACTACCACGTCCTGATGGTCTCGCGGATCAAGGAAGGAGTGGACAGCGGACTGTCTACCCGTGATGCCGTCCGGCAGGGTGTCACCGCATCCGCCCCGGTGATCACCAGCGCTGCGGCCGTCATGATCGGCGTGTTCGCGATCTTCGCCGGGTTGCACATGGTCGAGTTCAAGGAGCTCGGCATCGGCCTCGGAGCGGCGATCCTGCTGGACGCCGTGGTGGTGCGGATCCTCGTCCTGCCCGCCTTGATGGTGGTCCTGGGACGGTCGAACTGGTGGGCCCCAGCGTTTCTCCGGCGCAGCGCCAGTGGGCCAGGGCTCCACGCCGACCCGTCCATCAAGGGCTCTGCGATGTCGGGCACAATGAGCGAATGACGCGAGGATTCAGTGGTCGTCCACGTCGGCCGCGCAACGATCGTTTGCCTCCCGGTCAATACGACGTCGGCAAGGATTTCCCCGTGCTGACGGCCGAGGTCACGCCCAGGCTCGACCCCGAGAAGCTGTCCATCACCATCGACGGCCTCGTCGAGCGGGAGTCGACCTGGACCTGGAAAGAACTGCACGCTCTGCCCGGGTCCGTCTACAACGGTGACATCCACTGCGTGACAACATGGTCCAAGTTCGACACGAGCTTTGCCGGTGTCAGCGCCGACATTCTGCTCGCCGCCGCCTCGCCGCTGCCCGACGGCGACCCACGTGATGATCCGTTCGACCACCGGCTACACCACCAACCTTCCGCTGTCGGACATCACCGACGGAAAGGCGTGGGTGGTCTGGGATCACGAGGGCCACCCTCTTCCGATCGAGCACGGTGGGCCGATGCGATTCCTGGTGCCGCACCTGTATTTCTGGAAGAGCGCAAAGTGGGTCAGCAGGTTGACCTTGATGGATCACGACCAACAAGGCTTCTGGGAGCGCAACGGTTACCACGACCACGGTGACCCGTGGAAGGAAGAGCGCTATCAAGGTGACTGAATCGGCCGGCGCCCCGCGATGACCGGTCCCGAGATCGCCGAGTTGCCGGACGCCGGTGCACCGGCTGGGGCGTGGCGCACCGCTACTGTGCGAGAAGTCAGTCATCCCAATGCGATCGGTGTGCGGCTGTTGCTCGATGTGCCGGACCGCATCGACCATCTACCCGGCCAGCACTACGTTGTCCGCCTGCGGGCGGACGACGGCTACACGGCCCAGCGTTCGTACTCGGTGGCCTCTGCGCCGCACGAACCGGGCATCGAGCTGTTCGTGGAGCGACTGGAGGACGGTGAGGTCTCCGGATTCCTGGCCGAGGTAGTGGCGCCGGGCGACAAGCTGGAGGTTCGCGGGCCGATCGGCGGCTGGTTCGTGTGGCGCGGCACCAGCCGCGCTCTCGCCATCGGCGGTGGCTCAGGAGTGGTCCCACTGGTGTCCATGCTTCGTCATGCAGTCCATGTGGGCCGCCCCGGACTGCTGAGCCTGGTCGTGTCGGCGCGGACGTACCCGGAACTGCCCTACGCGACGGAGCTATTGGCCGGGGGAGCGACCATTGCGCTCACCAGGGGTTCAGATCCCGCCGTCGGCAGACGGACGGGCCGACTGGCGGCTGCGGATCTGGCGCCGCTGATCGCTGACGTGAAGACCGCTTTCGTCTGTGGCTCTGCGGGTTTCGCTGAAGCGGCCAGCACTCTGCTGGTCGGCACCGGGGTGCCGGCCACCTCGATCCGAGTCGAACGCTTCGGCCCGACCGGCAGCTGATCCCGGCCCGCCCTAGACCCCGTACTCCACCGGCAGCCGCCCGCGGGCGACGGCCTTGATCAGCGCCTCATGGTCGGCCTCCGTCTGGTCGGCGTACCGCCGGGCGAACCGGGACAGTGCGGTGTCGAGCTTTTCCGAGGAACCGACGTAGCCCGAGATCATCGACGCTCCACTGGTTCTGGCGTGTCCCTTGGCCAGCAGCTGACCCACGATGCCGGCGTAGTCGGTCAGCGCCTGCGAGTCGATGGCGTCCAGCGCCAGCGTTCCTTTCATGTTGCGGAACTGACGCACGTAGTACTGCCGCCCGTCGAACTCGGTCCAGCCAAGCAGCGGATCGCTCACCGTCTGCAGCGCCTGCTGGTATTCCACCACCCGCTGTCCCTGGTGCGCATGCCATGCGGAGTCACCGTGCACGTACTGCGCCAGCACCGACCGCCGCGCCTGCTTGAGTTGCAGGAAGACCACGTCGTCGGGGCTGCTGCCCTCCAGCAGCGCGACGTACGCGCGCAGCCCGACGCTGCCGACGCCGACCACCTTGTGGGCGATGTCCACCAGCGTGTAGCCGGCCAGGGCGCGTCGCCAGTGCGACGCAAGCGTGGTCAGGTACTGGTCGAGGGCCGCCCCGATCATGTCCGATTCGGTCTGACTGACCCTGGTGATCAGCGGCGGTTCCTCGATGATCCGGCGAACTCCGGCGTGTTCCTCGGTGAACTTGGGCAGCGCCCGATCACTGGTCCTGGACCGGGCCCGACGTGCGGCCCTGTCGATCTCGGCCTTCAGCGACCGCTGTGATGTCGTCGCCAGTAACTGGTCGACGTCCAGCCGCTGATATGAACGGGACAGCAGCGGCTGGTCGGCGAGAACCCGCACCTCGCCGCGGTAGGCGGCGACACAAGCCGCGGTCGCCGCTGCGCAGGTTTGTTCGCTGTGATCGTTCTGCCGCCCGGCCACCCAGATGCTGGCCACCAACCGCCGGAGGTCCCATTCCCAGCCGCCGGGATGCGCTTCGTCGAAATCGTTCAGGTCGATGACCAGGTCGCGTTCCGGCGATGCGTAGAGCCCGAAGTTGCCGAAATGTGAGTCACCACAGGTCACCGGGGTGATGCCGGTGGCCGGAAGGTGCGCGACGTCCTCCGCCATCACGACGGCAGTGCCGCGCAGGAATCCGTACGGCGAGGCCACCATTCGGCCCACCCGAAGCGGGATCAGACCCTTCAGCCGGCCACGATGCGATTCGATGATCAACTCCACGGGATCCGGACGGTCGACCGGCGGATCCCATTCCCCCAGGGAGGAACGGCTGACCGTGTGTCGCAGGCTGCGCCCGAGCTGATAGCGCTCGGCCCGCGAGGTGGGTCGTCTGCGCAGCGATACGAACGAGTCGCTCTCCACCGGGGCAAAAACGACATGGCCGGCGGACGGCACGGCTGAATTCGGTCATCGTGCCTCCTTCCACCTCGTAGCAGCGAACTCCATCATGAAATGCAGGTTCGCACCGAACACGGCTCGGCTCAGCTGGCGCGACCCCGTTCACCGCGATACCGACGCACCAGCGCGTCCGTCGACGAATCACCTTGAGCGGGCGGCGCATCTTCGTCGGTGAGCACCGGCGTCAGCTGCTGCGCCTGGGTTTTCCCGAGTTCGACACCCCACTGGTCGAATGAGTCGATGCCCCAGATGACGCCTTCCACGAAGGTGGCGTGCTCGTACAGCGCGACCAGTTGACCGACGACGGACGGCGTCAGCCGGGGCGCAAGGATGCTGGTGGACGGTCGGTTCCCGGGCATCACCTTGTGCGGGACCACATTCGGCGGCGTGCCCTCCGCGGCAATTTCGTCGGCGGTCTTGCCGAACGCGAGCACCGCGGTCTGGGCGAAGTAGTTGCTCATCAGCAGATCGTGCATGCTGCCGGTGCCGTCCACCGTCGGCAGGTCGTCCAATGGCTCCGACAGACCGATGAAGTCCGCCGGCACCAGGCGGGTGCCCTGGTGCAGGAGCTGATAGAAAGCATGCTGTCCGTTCGTTCCTGGCTCGCCCCAGAAGATCTCACCGGTCGAGGTCGACACGGGCGACCCGTCGGACCGGACCGACTTGCCGTTGCTCTCCATGGTCAGTTGCTGCAGGTAGGCGGGGAACCGATTCAGGTCGTTGCAGTAGGGCAGTACCGCCCGCGACTCGGCACCGAAGAAGTTGGAATACCAGACCCCCAACAGACCCATGATCACCGGGGCGTTCTGGGCCAGCGGCGCCGTGGCGAAATGTTCGTCGATGGCATGGAACCCGGCCAGCAGCTCGGCGAAGTTCGCCCTCCCGACCGCACACATCACGGACAGACCGATCGCCGAGTCGACCGAATAGCGGCCGCCGACCCAATCCCAGAAGCCGAACATGTTGGCCGTGTCGATGCCGAACGCGGACACCCGCTCGGCGTTGGTGGAGACGGCCACGAAATGTTTGGCCACCGCTGCCGTCGCCTCGTCGCCCTCCAGGCCGAGTCCGGCCAACAGCCAGCGCCGGGCCGCCGTCGCGTTCGTCAGGGTCTCGAGAGTGGAGAACGTCTTCGAGGCGACGATGAAAAGCGTGGTCTCCGGGTCGAGATCGGCCGTCTTGCCCACGAGGTCGGACGGGTCCACGTTGGACACGAATCGGCAGCTGATGCCCGCGTCCGCGTAGGCCCGCAGAGCCTGATAGATCATCACCGGGCCGAGGTCGGATCCGCCGATACCGATGTTGACCACCGTCATGATCTTCTTGCCGGTCGCGCCGACCCACTCGCCGGACCGCAGCCGGTCGGTGAATTCGCCCATTCGATCCAGCACCTCGTGCACATCGCTCACGACGTCCTGACCGTCCACGGTCAGGGCGGCGTCATCCGGTAGGCGGAGCGCGGTGTGCAGCACGGCCCGGTCTTCGCTGGTGTTGATGTGTTCGCCGCGCAGCATGGCGTCCCGCCGCTGCTCGACGCCGGCGACGCGGGCCAGGTCGACAAGTAGGCCGAGCGTCTCGCGGGTGACGCGGTGCTTCGAATAGTCCAGGTACAGGTCGCCTGCCGAAACCGTGAGCTCCCGCCCGCGGTCGGGGTCGTCGGCGAAGATCTGGCGGAGGTGCAGGGCCTGGACCGCGGGGAGGTGGGAGGCGAGTGCCGCCCACTCATCGGTGGTCGAGATGTCGATTGATCCGGTCTGCTGGGTCATGGCTCTTCGCTTCCTCAGCCGTTCTCGAGTCGGTGTGGGGCACCCATCTTCGCCCAGTTGGCACCGGCACCGCGCACCGGGGACCCGGATGGGCGGTCGGGTCGGGAGGAAAAGAACCAGTTGGACTTGGAGTAGCGCTCGGGGTCAGCATTTGTGAAGATGCCATACCCTTTCTTTACCGGAATAGGACGAAACGAGTCGCATGGCGTTGCGGTCTCGGCGGGATTGAAATCCACTCTGCTAGGAAAGCGAGATTTCTGGTTAATACTGCGTTTCTGGGCTTGCGCCGGGTATCGACCCGCAGAGCACCCTGACGTGTCCCTCAAACCTGACGGAGGTAGCTGTGACGCAGGTCGAAACGGAACCGCAGGAGCCGTCCGCCCATCACATGCAGCGGACGATCGGGTTTTGGGGGCTGATGTTCGTCTCGCTCGGGTCGATCATCGGGTCCGGGTGGCTGTTGGGTGCGTTCGACGCTGCGATATCCGCCGGTCCCGCGGCCATTCTTGCGTGGATTCTGGCTGCCGGCATGCTGACGGTGCTGGCCCTGGTGCACGCGGAACTCGGTGCGGCCTACCCGGTGGCCGGTGGCACAGCAAGGTTCCCGTACTTCGCTTTCGGAACGCTGGCCGGATTCACCGCCGGCTGGGCCGCTTGGCTACAAGCTGTCGCGATTGCCCCGATCGAGATCGAGGCGTCCATTTCCTACGTCAGTTCGGTGCACTGGGTCCAGGTGCATTTCCTCATGCTGCATCCTGACGGGACCCTCAACTGGCGGGGACTCATCGTCGCAACGATCGGCATGATCATCTTCACGGTCATGAACCTCGCAGGAGCGAAGTTCTTGTCCGAGTCCAATTCCATCATGGTGATCTGGAAGACCGCGGTACCGCTGCTGGCCATCGTCGTGATCGTGGCGTTGTCCTTCCACCCGTCCAATTTCACCCATGCCGGCGGCGGTTTCATGCCGCATGGAATGCACGGGGTATTCGCCGCCCTTGCGTTGGGTGTGGTTTTCGCGCTCCAAGGATTCGAGCAAGCTGTTCAGCTTGCCGGCGAGGCCAAAAATCCGAAGAAAGACTTGTCGAGGGCCGTCATCACCGCCATGCTGACCGGCGCATTGATCTACGTCGGTCTACAGATCGCCTTCATCGGCGGCGTGGAACCCGGGAACGTGGCGTCCGGGTGGAGCAACCCGCTCGGTACGGCGGCGGGTCAGACCGACTACGGCCCCTACTACACGCTGGCGCTGGCCGCCGGCGCCTCGTGGCTGGCCTACGTCCTGATCATCGACGGCGTCGTATCACCTGCCGGGACCGGCCTGGTGTATGTCGGCACCACGGCCAGAATCTCCTACGCGCTCGGCCAGGAGGAGGTACTGCCACGGCAGTTGACGAGGGTCAACAAGCGCGGGGTGCCGGCCTTCTCGATCATCTTGGCGGCTGTCGTCGGGGAGCTCTGCTTCCTGCCGTTCCCCAGTTGGTCGTCGCTGGTCGTGGTGGTGACCGCGGCAACCGCGATCATGTACGCGTTCGCCCCCGTCTCGCTGGCCGGTCTGCACAAACGGGATGTCGGCCGCGAGAGCAGCTACCGGATGCCCATGCCCAAGGTGCTGGCTCCGATCGGCTTCATCTCGGCCAATCTGATCATCTACTGGGGCGGTTTCGACACCACCTGGAAACTGGTGGTCGCGATGCTGGTCGGTCGGGTGCTGTTCGAGATCCGCCTCAGGCGGGTCGATCCGCTGAAGCGGACCGACATCGACTGGAAGGCCGCTTCCTGGATCTGGCCGTGGTTGATCGGTCTCACCATTCTCGGATTGATCGGCCGGTACGGAAAAGATCAGTACCCGAACCTTCCGGAGCTACCGGAGTGGTGGGACCTTGCCGTCGTGATTCTGTTCTCGCTGGGGATCTTCTACTACGCGGTGGACATGGCGATGGACAAGGCCAAGGTCAAGGCGGCCGTTCAGGTGGACATCGACAACACGTCGGCATTTGTGATTCCCGAGCTGCCGGAACTCGCCAAGTCCAAGGGTTGATGGACCCGACCGGCCGGTGGTGGACCGGCCGAGACGCCTCTATCAATACAGCCTGTGACGGACGGCCGTCGATGTCATCCGCCGGAAACACGACCTTGACACGAATGCACTTGTCGCGAGGTCGTCTGGGTCGCCGATGATTCCTCCCATGTCAACGTCTCTTGCAGAAGTAGCTGCCGACCGTCACTACGGCGCCAAGAGTCGCCGCGGTCGAGCCTGGTGGCGCCGAAGTCATCCCGCTGTCCGAGCGGCACGGGAAGCCCGTCCAGATGTTGTGGACCTGGATCGCCCCGAACATGGAGTTCGCGACCATCTTCGTCGGCGTGCTGGGCGCTGTTCTTCGGCCTGAGCTTCTGGCAGGTGTTCTGCGGCCATCGTGCTCGGGCAACGTGCTTGGGCAGCATCTCGCACGGCAGTGCTCTCCAGCTGGGGGCCCGAGCACCGGCTTCTGCCAGATGGTGCTGTCCCGTCGCGCCTTCGGCTTCCTCGGCAACTGGCTGCCGGCCGGACTGAACGCGCTGGTCGCCGGTATCGGCTGGTTCGCCGTCAACAGTGTCAGCGGCGGCTTGGCGCTGGCCGCCCTGACCGAGCATGAACAAGTACGTCTGCCTGGTCATCGTGGTGGCGATGATGTTGGTTCTGGCCTTCTTCGGGCACAATCTGATCCAGGTCTTCGAGCGGTACGCCGCTCCTGTTGCTGACGGTCATCTTCGTGGTCGGCGGCATCATCATCTTCACCAAGGCGCATACCTCGGCGCCCGCCGCCGGAGCATTTCCCCGGTGCCTGGTGGGTTCTGCTCGGTGCCACCTTCGGCTACGCCGCCGGATGGAATCCGTACGCCTCCGACTACACCCGCTATCTGCCGCCGGGCACCGGAGCGGCGGCCGGCATCTGGGCCGGTACTCGGCGTCCTGGTCTCCTGCATCCTGCTGGAAACCTTCGGCGCAGCAGCGTATCGTCGCGCTCGGCGGACAAGGCGGCCCTCGACCCCGGGCGTCCTACACCAGCGTGCTGCCGACCTGGCTCGGCAAAGCTGACCCTGCTCGGCATCTACCGTCGGCGCGATCGCGGCCAACGCGCTCAACGTCTACTCGAGCGCCATGTCTTTCAGCGCCATGGGTCTACGCTTCCGAGACCCCGTCGTTGCGGCGCCATCGCCGCGGTGGTGATGGGACTGCTCGGATTCATCGTCGCCGTGATCGGGATCGATCACATCGACAAGTACGAGAACTTCTTGCTGGTCATCTCCTACTGGATCGGGCCATGGTTGGGGGTGGTGTTCGCCGACCGATTCCTGCGCCGGCCCGACCAGACGAGCTGGTCTACGGCGACCGCGACTACAAGAACTGGGCCGGCCCGATCGCCATGTTCGTCGCCGCGGTGATTTCCATCTGGCTGTTCTCTGCCCAGACCTTCTACAAGGGCGTCATCCCGAACCACGTTCCGCAGATCGGCGATCTGACCTTCGAGGTCGGCTTCGTGCTGGCCGTTCGGTCTCTGTACGTCGTCGCTGTACAAGTCTCTGGCTGGCCCGATCACGGTCGCTACCGCGAGCAGTTGGCCGCGGCGGAAAGGGCCTGACATCCTTGGCAGGATTCCGATCTTCAGGCTGCGAGTGAGCACATGGGCAGCGTTCCCACCATCGATCTGACGCCGTGGTTCGAGGGTGGCGCAGGCCGGTCGGGCCGCGGTCGCCGACGAGGTCGACAAGGCACTGCAGTCGGTCGGGTTCTTCCTGATCACCGGTCACGGCGTCTCGAGAGCCGACCGCGCTGCGGTGCGGAAGGCGGCGCGTGAGTTCTTCGCCCTGCCGATCGCGGTGAAGCAGGCGTACGCCGTCACCGTCGGCGGACGGGGTTGGCTGCCACCCGGTGTGGAGGCCAACGGACTTGCCGAAGGTACCGAGACGCCTCCGGATCTCAAGGAGTCCTATTCGATCGGCGCGCAGGAGAAGACCGGCATCGAGGAGGTGGACGAGTTCTGGTTCGCCGACAACGTGTGGCCCGCCGAGGTTCCGGCGCTGGAGGCTGCGGCGACCGGCTATCTCGCTCAGATGCGTGAACTGGCGGAGACCCTGCTGAAAATCGCCGAGGTGGCTCTGCAGCAGAACGCCGGCTTCTTCACGGGCAAGACGACGCACTCCACGCACACCATGAACATCAATTGGTACCCGCCGGTCGGAATCGCGGGCGAACCCGAACCTGGCCAGTTCCGGATCGGGCCCGCACACCGACTTCGGCACCTTCACGATCCTGGACCGGGAACCAGGTAAGGGCGGCTTGCAGGTGTGGTCGCCCGACGGCGACTGGGAGGACGCGCCCTACGATCCGGACGCGTTCACGATCAACACCGGTGATCTGCTGGCGCGGTGGAGCGGCGACCGCTGGAAGTCCAACCGGCATCGGGTGCTGCCACCCCAGGCCGAGGCGCCCGACGAGGATCTCGTGTCGCTGGTCTACTTCTACGAGGCGAACTGGGACGCCGTGGTGGAATCGGTTCCGCCGCCCGTCGGGAAACCGAACGACTATCCGCCGGTGATCGCGTCCGAATTCCTCAAGCGACTGCTGGACGCCATCACCGTCGGCTGACCGGAGGTCGTCACCGCAAGCTCAGCCGACGGCGACGCCCATGTCCAGCAACGTCACCCTGAGCAGGAACCCGGCCTCGTCACCGACGATGCCGCTGACCAGCTCGACCATCCGTTCGGTGAACTCGGGCCCGTGCGCCACCTCGTCGGCGGTCGGTGCCAGGTGGTGGGCCAGCTCGTGCAGGACGACGAGTTCCCGCAGCGCCCACGCCGAACCGCCCTCGTGCAGCGGCACCGCGATCACACCGGGGAAGCGCTCGTAGTGGGCCTTGCTCTGGCCGGCGCGGCCGCGCAGGAAGACCGGGCGAGGCGGCCCGCGGCCAGCGTGCCCCGACCCAGCGCAGCGCCAGCACCGCGTCAACGTAGGCCTGGACGGATTCCAGTGAGGCGAACTTCCGCTCCATTGGGAGGGTGACGTGCGACCCGGCCACGTCGACGATGGGGAACTCGACGGACCGGTCGAAGATTCTGCGCACCAGTGCTTCCGCCTCGTAGACCTTCGAGCGTTGACGGTCGGCCGCCATGATCAGCCGATCGCCGGCCTGGAGCCGCCGATCGCGCGTTCGCCGCCGAGCCTTGCCGTCCGGCCGGCCCGGTCGCCCGCTCGGCTGGCCAGCTCGGAATAGCCTGAGTTGGCGGACGCGCCGCGCCAGTGGCCCCGTGCGGTCGAAGATGCCCGGTAGTGATCGCGGAGTTCGACCTCCTTGGCCCGCAACACCAGGGCGACGCCGGTGCTGCCGGACGGATCGGCTCGGACGGCCTGCTGCTCGGCCTGCTCGGTCGCCTCCTTCAGGCGGGCTCCGATCCGCAGGGCAAAGGCCTGCTGGAAGTTGACCCTGGCGGTCGTCGCGTGGATCGGGCGCTCCTGCCACTCATCCGCAAACGCTCGCCGACCTGGCCAGCCACCTTCTCTTTCCACCCGGACCCACCTACCGACGGTCTCCTGCGCATAGCGCTTGGACTTGATGTACTCGTCGGAGGCCCGGACCATCTGCACCACCAGCGACGAGTACAGCGCCTGCGTGGAATCGATGTCGGTGTCGAAACCGTAGGCGTAGACCCGCGTCGAATCCCGGGCGATGTCGCAGATGACATTGTTGGCGCGACCGATCTCGAGGAACAACTGGACGAACGTGCGCAGCCCCCGCTTGCCCTGCTCGCCGATGGTGATGGTTCGCTGGGTGGGGACCGCACGCTTTTCCTTCGCCGAGGTGTGCGCCCTGGCCATGGCCAGATCGACGGAGGACAGTGTCGCCAATCGCTGCGCCGCCTGCAGATAGGCATCGGCTTCGTGCTCGTTGTCGGTGGTCTCGGCCTTGCGCAGCAGGCCGGCGATCTTCGTCAGGTATTTGTCGCTCATGGTCCGACCAGTGTGACCGATGCCCCCGACAGCCGGGCGGCGAGCGCCATTCCACCCGGATCCGGCACGGCACAGGCGGCCATGCCACCATGGCGAAGTTCCCGGTGGACACAGGCTGGAAGCGACGACGCTGGGCGAACAGGAGCAGAGATGGACCCGTTGGTGACCGTGGCCCAGGGGCAGCTGCGCGGCCGGGAGAAGGACGGCGTGAACTCATTCCTGGGCATCCCGTACGCCCAGCCTCCGTTCGGCGCGCTGCGGTTCGCCGCGCCGGTGCCCGCGAACGGGTGGGACGGAATCAGGGACGCGCTCGAATTCGGTGCCACCGCCCCCAAGCCGGGGTACCTGCCGCCGATCGACGCGATCCTGCCCGAGGTGACCATCGAGGGCACGGACTGTCTGAACCTGAACGTCTGGTCCCCGCAGGACGCGACCGGACTACCGGTTCTGGTCTGGATCCACGGTGGTTCCTTCGTGAACGGCAGCGGCGCCGTGTCGATGTACAACGGGGCCGCCTTCGCGCGGGACGGCGTGGTGTGCGTGACGATCAACTATCGTCTTGGCGTCGACGGATTCGGATACATCGACGGCACGCCACCGAACCGCGGTCTGCTCGATCAGATAGCGGCTCTGGAGTGGGTGCGGGACAACATCGCTGCCTTCGGCGGCGACCCGACGAAGGTCACGGTGGCCGGGGAGTCGGCAGGCGCGTTCAGCGTGGCGAGCCTGCTGGCCATGCCCGCTGCGACGGGCCTGTTCGGCAGGGCGATTCTGCAGAGCGGAGCCGGCCAGCACGTGCTCACGCCGACGGCCGCGGCGAAGGTGACGGCCGAGGTCGCCGCGCGGCTCGGCGTGGAGCCGATTGCCGAGGCGCTCGCCGCCGTACCCGTCGACGATCTGATTCGAGCGCAGCAGGCCGTCGCGATCGAGATCGCTGCCGCGGCCGGTCATGAGCGGTGGGCGGAGATCACTCCCAACATGATGGCCTTCGAACCGGTGGTCGACGGCGACATCCTCCCCGGCCGTCCGATCGATGCCATGGCCAACGGGAGTTCCAGCCAGGTCGATCTACTGGTCGGCACCACCACGGAGGAGCACGCCCTGTTCCTCGTCCCGACCGGCATCGCGGCCGGCATCGGAGCTACCCAGCTCCGCGCGGCGCTCTCGTCGTACGGAGTCGATGTCGACAGGCTCATCGCGACCTATCAAGCGGATCGGCCTGGCGCGACGCCAGGGCGAGATCCTGATCGCCGCCCTGACCGACTGGTTCTTCCGTATACCCGCCGTCCGGGTCGCCGAGGCCCGCGGTGCCCTCGGAGTGGACACCCACGTCTACGAGTTCGCCTGGCGCAGCCCGCAATTCGGCGGACAGCTCGGCGCCTGCCATGCGCTGGAGATCGGCTTCGTCTTCGACAATCTCGGCGATCGTCGACGGTCTGGGCCCGGCGCAGGCCGGTGCTCTGACCGGTCCGACTCCACCGCAGTCGTTGGCGGACGAGATGCACAGGGCCTGGGTGTCGTTCGTCCGGGACGGCAACCCCGGGTGGCCGCCCTACGGCACGGCCCGCACCGTGATGCGTTTCGACGAGGTCAGCGCCGAGGTGGACGATCCGCGGCCGGCCGAACGCGAACTGTGGGCCGGTGTGCGATAGCCGCTCACGAGCTCGCCGAGCGGGTGTCGAGCGGGTCAGCGAGCTTTTCCAGGTCCACTTGCGTTCCTGCGTATCCCGCCGTGACCAGCCGCGCGAGCTCGTCCTGTACGTCCCAGACGTTGACATTCATGCCGGCCAGCACCCGGCCCTCCGACACCCAGAATGCGATGAATTCCCGGCCGGGTACGTCGCCCCGGAAGACGACCCGGTCGTAGCCGCCCGGCTCGATGTAGCCGACATACTCCATTCCGAGGTCGTACTGGTCCGTGTAGAAATATGGAAGTTCGTCGTACGTGGCCGGTTCGCCGAGCATCGATGCGGCAGCAACGGCCGGTTGTTTCGTGGCGTTCGCCCAGTGCTCGACCCGGATGCGACGGTTGATCAGGGGGTGCTCGGCGTTCGCGATGTCACCGGCGGCGAAGATGTCCGGATCGCTGGAGCGCAGGCCCGCATCGACCAGCACCCCATTGCCCACGTCCAGGCCGGCGGCCGCGGCGAGGTCGATATTGGGGATCGCCCCGATGCCGATGACGACGGCGTCGCCGCTCACGACCTTTCCGTCTTCGAGGCGGACGCCGGTGGCCCGGCCGTCGGCCACCAGGATCTCGGAGATCTGCACGCCCAGGTGCAGATCGACCTCGTGCTGTCGATGGAGATCGGCGAATACCTGCGCGACCTCCGGACCCAGCACGCGCAACAGCGGCAGCTCGGCGGGCTCCACCACCGTCACCGCAACGCCGGCCTCGCGGGCCGCCGCGGTGATCTCAAGACCGATCCAACCGGCCCCGACCACGACGATCGACGACGCGGCCGAGATCGTCGCCTTCAGCTCGTCGGACTGGCCGATCCTCCGCAGGTAGTGCACGCCCGCAGTCCCGTCCGGAAGACCGGGAAACGGCCGCGGCCGGCATCCGGTCGTCAGCAACAACTTGTCGTAGCGGATGGGATCGCCGTCCGCCACCAGAACCAGATGCGCGGCCGGATCAATGCCGGTCACAGTCGTCGACAACCGCAGGTCGACCCTGTGGGCCCCGTACCAGGACGCCGGATGTACGAAAACGCTGTCCCGCTCGTCGGAGCCCTTCAGGTAGCCCTTGGACAGCGGCGGTCGTTCGTACGGCGGTTCCGTCTCGTCGCCGACCAGGACGATTCGACCGGCGAACCCCTTGTCCAACAGCGCTTCCGCCGCCTTCGCGCCGGCCAGACCGGCGCCGACGATCACAAAGGTCCTCTCGTCCCGGCTCTCGGTGTCACTGGCTGCGCCGGCCGGATGTGCCATGGTCACGTCGGTGTGCTCCTGCCGCTGGTGGGAAACTGCGCTGGTGGATAGATTGCGAGTGAAGGAGTCCCGGACATGACCGTAGACCCAGCTGACCGGCCACCCGCGTCGCGCGGCGTGGCTGTGGTCACCGGCGCCAGCAGTGGCATCGGCGCCGCAACCGCTCGACAACTGGCCGCTCTCGGCTTCCAGGTGACGATCGTCGCTCGTCGGATGGACCGGCTGACCGATCTGGCGGCCGGGATCGGCGCCGTGCCCTACCAACTGGATGTCACCGACCGGGCCGCCGTCGACCGGTTCGCCGACACCCTTCCGGTGGTCGACGTGCTGATCAACAACGCCGGCGGGGCGTTCGGCGCAGATCCGGTCGCCGGCTCCGATCCCGCCGACTGGCAGGCGATGTTCGACGTCAATGTGATGGGCAGTCTGCACATGACCCAGGCGCTCCTGCCGAAACTGATCGCCAGCGGCGCCGGGACGCTCGTCTTCATGTCTTCGACGGCCGGATTTGTCGCCTACGAGGGCGGAGGCGGCTATGTCGCGGCCAAGCACGGCACACATTCCTTGGCGGCGACCCTGCGGCTGGAACTGGTGGCAGAGCCGGTCCGGGTGATCGAAATCGCCCCCGGCATGGTCCGTACCGACGAGTTCGCAGTGAAGCGGATGCGCGGTGACGAGGAGAAGGCCGCCGGGGTGTACCAGGGCGTGGCCGAGCCGCTGACCGCCGAGGACGTGGCCGACACGGTCGCGTGGGCCGTCACCAGGCCGCCGCACGTCAACGTCGACCTGCTCGTGCTGCGGCCGAGAGCGCAGGCGGCACAACACAAGGTGGACCGGCGGAGCTGAGGCGGCCGCTCGCCGCCCGGCAACGGGCCGTTACCGGCCCGACATTTTCCTGCGGTTTGCTGGCACTGGAGACCGACCGGGCGATCGGGGCAGAGGAGGATTTCGTGGATCTGAACACGGTCACGACGTACCGCCGCGCTTCCGTTCGTTCCGACCTGGCGCTTGCCCCGGGTGAGCGACTGCTGGGCGGCGGCACCTGGTTGTTCTCGGAACCACAGGTGGAGACCAGCGGGCTCGTCGACCTGACGACCATGGGCTGGCCGGCGATCGAGTATCCCGACGACGGGCTCCGCATCGGCGCCACCTGCACCATCGCCGAGTTGGCCGACCTGCGGGAGCGGGCAGGCTGGCGTGCGCATCCGCTGTTCTTCCAATGTGCAACTGCGCTGTTGGCCTCGTTCAAGGTCTGGCAGGTGGCCACCGTCGGCGGCAACGTGTGCCAGTCCTTCGCCGCGGCCGGGATGGTGTCACTGTGTGCCGGCCCTGGATGGCGTCGCCCTGGTGTGGCGGCCGGACGGCGGCGACTACCGCATCGCGGTCGCCGACTTGATCACCGGAAACGGCACCAATCGACTCGCCGCCGGGGAAACGCTGCGGTCCATCGACATTCCCGGGTATGCCCTTCGCGCCAGAACGGGCTTCCGCAAGATCGCGTTGGCCGCATTGGGTAGGTCCGGCGCAGTGCTGACCGGACGGGTGGACGAGGACGGAAGCGCCGTCTTCTCCATCACCGCGGCGACCCTTGCGCCCGGTCGTGCTGCGCTACCCGTCCCTGCCGGACGAGCTGACATTGCGGGTCGATGTCGGTGACGCACCTGGCTATTACACGGACCCGCTCGGCTCGGCAGATTGGCGCCGTCAGGTCAGCGGCGTTCTGCTCGAAGAGATCCGTCGGGAAATCGCCGTATGAGATTTCGACGTCAACGGGGACGAACTCGAGGGTCAGCCGCGGCCCGGTCAGTGCCTGCGCACACTGCTGCGCGAGCATGCCCATTTCGAAGTGAAAAAGGGTTGCGACGCCGGCGATTGCGGCGCGTGCACCGTCATCGTGGACGGTGGCCCTGTGCACTCGTGCATCTACCCGGCCGTGCGGATCGAAGGCCGTTCGGTGACAACGGTTTCGGGTCTCGGCACGGTGGATGACCTGCATCCGATGCAGCAGGCCTTCGTCGACAACTTCGGATTCCAGTGCGGGTTCTGCACCGCCGGGATGATCGTCACCGCGTCGACGCTGGAACCCGACCAGCTGGACGACCTTCCGCGGCTGATGAAGGGAAACATCTGCCGCTGCACTGGATATCGGTCTGTTCGGCAAGCCATTACTCAGGGCCTGGCCGGGCCGATGGAGAACGGGCGGCGCACTGGAACCCGGTCCCACGGTGGGCTGCTCGGTGAAACCGCCGGCCGCTGCGCGGGTCGTCACCGGCACGGAACCGTACACGTTCGACACCGCCCTCCCGGGCACTCTGTTCCTCAGGGTGCTCGGATCACCCCATCCGCATGCCCGCATCACCTCGATCGACACCACCGATGCGGAGCGCACCCCCGGGGTCGAGCTCGTGCTGACGCACAAAAATGTTCCCCGGCAACGGTATTCGACGGCACGGCACGAGAACCGGATGGATGATCCGGACGACACCCGAATGATTGATGACGTGGTCCGGTTCGTCGGCCAGCGGGTCGCTGCGGTGATCGCCGAGACGGCAGCCGCAGCCGAAGAGGCCTGCCGGCGCATTCACATCGAATACGAGGTACTGCCCGCAGTTTTCGACCCGGAGCAGGCCCGGGCGGCCGGCGCACCGATCCTGCATCCCGAGCTGACGCTCGGTCGACCGGGTGGACGAGGCCGGCCGGAATGTGATCGCGAGCATTCATGAGGGGGTCGGCGGCGACGTCCAGGATGCGCTTGACGCTTCGGCGGTCACCGTGACCGGGAGCTGGCAGACCCAGCGCATCGCCCACGGTCAATTGGAGACCCACGGCAGCATGGGCTGGCTCGACGAAACCGGGAGACTGGTACTGCGTACCAGTTCGCAGGTCCCGTTTCTGGTGCGCGACGAGCTGTGCGTGCTGTTCGGCCTACCCACCGACCGCGTTCGGGTCTTCACCAAGCGGGTCGGCGGGGGCTTCGGCGGGAAGCAGGAGATGCTCACCGAGGACCTGGTGGCACTGGCCGTGCTTCGGACGGGCCGACCGGTCAGCTACGAGATGAGCCGGACGGAAGAGTTCATCCGAACCTCGGTGCGGCATCCGTTGCGCGTCAGGGTCAGTCTGGGTGCCACCGCGAACGGGCTGCTGACCGCTATGAAGATCGACGTGCTGAGCGACACCGGCGCCTACGGAAATCACGCCGTCGGAGTGCTGTTCCATGGCTGCTCCGAATCGATCAGCCTCTACAACTGCCCGGTCAAGCGGCTGGATGCGGAGGTCGTCTACACCAACAACACGCCGTCCGGGGCCTTTCGTGGGTATGGCCTCGGCCAGGTGATCCTCGGTGTCGAGTCGGCGATGGACGAACTGGCGATCAGAACCGGCATCGATCCGTTCGAGCTGCGCCGCATCAATTCGGTCAAGGCCGGCGATCCGCTCATCGTCGTGCATCCCGAGCCCGAGAAGGACCTGTCCTTCGGAAGTTATGGTCTGGACCAGTGTCTGGATATGGCGGAGGCGGCGTTGCGGACAGGCAACGGCGTGCCGGCTCCCGTGGGTGAGCACTGGCGGGTCGGCGAGGGTATGGCAGTAGCCATGATCGCCACCATGGCCCCTCGCGGACACATTTCGAAGACCACCATCACCGTGCACCGGGACGGGCGCTACGTGCTGGGCGTTGGCACCAGCGAATTCGGCAACGGAACCACCACGGTGCACACCCAGATCGTGTCAACGGTCATGGCGACGACCACCGACCGGATCGAGATGACCAACTCCGACACCGACGGGGCCGTTTACGACACCGGCGCCTTCGCCTCCGCCGGCACCACCGTCGCCGGCAAGGCGCTGCACGGTGCCGCCGTGAACCTGCGGGAAATATTGCTGGGCACGGCTTCCAGGGTCTCGGGGGTGCCGGCGGACGAATGCCTGATCGGCCCGGACGGGGTGGACGCCGCCGGTCAGCGACTGACCTGGGCCGAATTGATCGAGCAGGCGCCGGGGGAGTGCCGCCGCGGCGACGGGGTGTTCGCGGACGGCAGCGAATACGGGGACATGCGCTCGCTCGCGTTCAATGTGCAGGCGTTCCGCGTTGCCGTCGACATCAGGACAGGCGAAGTTCGCATCCTGCAGTCCGTCCAGGCCGCGGACGCCGGGACGGTGATGAATCCGGAACAGTGCCGTGGGCAGGTCGAGGGGGGCGTCGCCCAGGCCATCGGAAGTTCGCTGTACGAGGAGGTTCTCGTCGACGACCACGGGAGCGGTTGCCAATCCGGTTTTCCGCACCTATCGGATGCCGCAGATGGCCGACATCCCGATCACGGAGGTCTATTTCGCGCAGACCAGCGACGACCGCGGACCCTTCGGCGCGAAATCGATGAGCGAGAGTCCCTACAACCCGGTCGCTCCCGCTCTCGGAAACGCGATTCGGCGGGCCGTCGGCATTCGACCTTTCGAGACGCCTTTTTCGCGTGACCGGGTGTGGCGGCTGCTGGCCGCCGACCCTTCCGCGCACTGACGACCGGTCCCCGACCGCAGAGCTGATCCGATGACTGTGTTTCGCGGCAACGTCGATCGACACACCCGGCGACCCGTTCCACATGGATCCGTCGGATGCGCTGGTCGTCGACCAGGACGGCGGGGTGGCGGTCCAGGACGGAATCATCGTCGGGCGCGGTGCTTTCGCTGAGCTGCAACATGAGTATCCAGTGGAACCGGTGGTCGATCTCCGCGGCGGGATGCTGGTCCCGGGTTTCGTCGACACCCACGTCCACTTTCCGCAGATGCGATCGATGGGCGGCCTCGGTATGCCGCTGCTCGATTGGCTCGAACGTTGTGCGTTGCCTGAAGAGAGCAGATTCGCCGACGCCGCTTACGCGCGCGTCGTGGCCGCGGAATTCATCGACGGCCTCATCTCGGGCGGCACTACGTCCGCGTTGGTCTTCGGTTCGCATTTCGCGCCCGCAATGGACGAACTGTTCGTGGAGTCGGAGCGACGCGGAATCAATGTGACGTCGGGTCTGGTGGTCAGCGATCGGGTTCTGCGAGAAGACCTGCTCAATTCGGCAGCAGCCGGATTTGCGCAGAGCACTGCCCTGATCAAGCGTTGGCACGGGCGCGGCCGGTTGCGCTACGCCGTCACCCCGAGATTTTCGCTGTCCACGTCCGACGACACGCTTGCCGCGTGCGGCCAGCTGCTGACGGAGGACGTCTGGTTCACCTCTCACATCAACGAGAACCTGTCCGAGGTAGCGACTGTCAGGGACCTGTTTCCAGATGCCAAGCATTATCTGGACACCTACCATCGGCACGGACTGGTCACCGATCGAAGCGTCTTCGCCCACAGTGTGCACACCGGCGATGCCGAACTGGAGCTGATGGCGGGGATGGGCGCCTGGGCCTCGCACTGTCCGACCAGCAACTCCGCCCTGGGCAGCGGGTTGTTCCCGATGCGCCGTCATATCGAATCCGGGGTCGGGGTCGCACTCGGCTCCGACGTCGGCGCCGGCACCGGACTGTTTCTGCTGAAGGAAGGCCTCCAGGCGTACTTCATGCAACAGCTACTGGGAGAACAAGGCCTGGCGCTCACTCCCGTGCACCTGCTCTACCTGGCCACCAGGGCCGGCGCCCGCGCTCTGGGCATCAGCCACCGCGTCGGCGACTTCGGCGTCGGCAAGGAATTCGACGCCGTCTGGCTACGACCGCCCCCGCGCACGGCGCTGGCCGTCAACCTGGACAACGCCACTGACCCGATCGACGCCCTGGCAAGGGTTTTCGCCCTCGCCACACCTGCCGACGTGGCCGGCGTCTGGGCTCTGGGTGAACGGATCCACGGATAGCAATGTCTCTTGTGTTGGGGGTCGTCTGCGATGCTGGCGTCCGACAACCATCCGGAGGAGGGAGCGCGGAATGACCAAGGCACCACAACCGATCGACCATCTGTTCACCGCGGCGATCGAGAAAGACGGCTCGTACGCCACTTACGTGACCGTGCCCGGCTCGGCGGAACTGTTCGGAACGAGGCGACCCGTGAAGGTCGCCGGCACGATCGACGGGCACCAGTTCACCGCGACGCTGATGCCGTCGGGCACCGGTCCGCACTGGCTGCCGCTCAAAGCGGCGCTGTGCAAGGCAATCGGCAAGGACAAGGCCGGCGAAGAAGTAGCCTTTCATCTCGAGCAACGGCTGAGCTGAACCACCGGAAGTAGGTTACGAATTCAATTCCGGAGCGTTGATCGTCGGCTTGTGCGCTCTGGTGGAGTCGGCACTCGGAGCGCCGCCCTGAAAGCCCTTTGCGGACTGCTTCGAAGATTGCTGAGCCCTGGCCCACCAGTGAAGCGGCGATCTCGCCCAGTCCGTCCGCACCGTTCAGCACCGTGACGTTGGCGTTGTTCAGGCCCGTGGCGGCCGATTTCACGATATCGGGCAGCTGCTCGATCAACATCCGGTCGAGGGCGACGCGGTTGTTCGAGGCAGCGGCGGCCGCGAGCATCTTGATCCGCTCTGCCTCTGCTGCGGCCAGGATCGTGGTCTTCTGGGCTTCGGCCTGAGCCGGTTTGACCACCTCTGCGACCAGCTGTTGTTCCCGCAGTTCGGCATTGCGCTCCGCCACGTCTTTCTGCGCCTGGAGCACCTCCAGTTGGGCCTGTGCCATCGACAGCGGTCCAGCCTGGGCGGCCGCGGCCTGCGCACGGTCCACCTCAGCCTTGTACTGCGCCTGGACGATGGTCGTCTGCCGCTGGTACTCGGCCTGCTTGCGCAGAGAGTCCTGCTCGGCCTGCGCCGCCATCTGGTTGGCGTTGGACTGGGCGATCGCGGCGGCCTGCTGGATGGCCGCGTTGTGTGGAGCGGACATGGCGAGGATGTAGCCCAGTCGACCGTCGTCGATCGACTGGATCTGTAGGGCGTCGACCGTCAGTCCGATCTTCGCCATCTCCTCCTTCGATCCGTCCAGTACCTCGGAGGCAAGCTTCTGCCGCTCGGTGACGATCTCCTCGACGGTCATCGAGCCGATGATGGAGCGCAGGTGCCCGGCGAAGATGCGGCCGGTCAGGACCGACATCTGGTCCTGGTCGGACAGAAACCGCTGGCCGGCGGAGACGATGGACTCGATGTCGCTGCCGACCTTGAACGCGATGACGGCCTTGACGTTGAGCGCGATGCCCTGCCGGGTGACACACGTTTCCTGGACCTCGGATTCGGTCATGGCCAGGGACAGCAGGTTGGCCCGCCGGAACAGCGGAACGACGAACGCGCCGTGCCCCACCACGACGCGAAACGGCGCACCGGTGCTGGACCGGCCACCGGAGATCAGTAGCGCTTCGTCAGGGTCAGGGACGCGGTAGCCGAACATGTGGGCTCCTTCTGCTTGCGGGATGAGTCATGGGATGAATGGAGCCGAAAGGATTCCGCCGGGTTTTCCGGCGGAGGAACGAACCGGGTCGGAAGCCCTTCACTGCGGCAGCGGGAAGTCCGTCCAGGGCACAACTGTCACGTGCCGATGCGGCTTGACCTCAACGACCATCACCGTCTGACCGCGCTCGATGGGCGCATCGCTGTCGGCGATGTAGCACTCCCGGACGCCGCCGATGGTCAGCATCACTTCTCCGGAGCCTTTGCTGCCCCGGATCGCGACGAGCACTTTGCCCACCGCGCCGATCGTCCCGTCAGTCATCTGGTGCCCTCTCGACCTACTACTCGCACCTTACGTTGCGGTGATCACCCGCAGGTACCGATACGCGAACTGCCCCCGCTCGACATGATCGTCGAGCGGGGGCAGAAGGGTGCGCTGCCGTGCGGCCCGCGACGGGCCGCGGAACAGGTTCAGGACTGCCAGAAGTTCTCGGCCGCGCTGCTGTTCGAGTCGCCGTACCCGTAGCCGTAGGGATCGGTCCCGGTGCTGCCGTAGCCGTAGCCGTAGGGATCCGTTCCGGTGCTGTCGCCCGAGCCGTAGCCGTAGCCGTACGGGTCCGTTCCGGTGCTGTCGCCCGAACTGCCGTCGCCGTAACCCCACGGGTCACTCTGGGTGTCGCTCCAGCCTGGGTAACCCCAGCCGTAGGGCGTGGTCGTGTCGCCCAGCCCATCGCCGGAACCGGTGCTGCCAGAGCCGGTGCTCCCGGAGCCGTCGCCGAGCTGGGTCCAGCCGGAGGAGCCCTGACCGCTGACGTCCCGGCCACTCGTATCGGAACCGCTGCTGAGCCACTTGACGGCGAAGGTGTCACCGTTCGTGAGCTCGGAAACGCTCGCCATCGGGGTGCCGTCGGCGGCGACCATGGCGATCTTGCGGGCACTGTCGATGTCGCTGATCTTCTTCCCGTCGACCTGCACGTCGGAGAACGTCATGGTCTTGAAGTCGGCCAGCGGCAGGACGCTGTTGCCTTCCGTGGATCCCGAAGGTGCCTCGGCGATGATCTCCGCCGATGCGCCGGTGCCGGACGGCGACGAACCGGTCTCGGTCTTGGTCCAGTTCTGTGTGGTGTCGGTCAGCACCAGCTTGTACTGGTCACTGCCGGCCACCGAAACGACGGAGGCCTTGATCTTGTCGCCGGCCTTGACCGTGTTGGGCAGTGACACCGAATTCTCCGGGAAGAATTCGTACCAGGCGGAGTACGACGGCGTGCCTGAGTCGCAGTCGGACGAGGTCCCGGTCTGTTCGACCGAGCTGCTGCCGTCGCCGTCGAGGCCGACCCAATATGCCGAGTAGCTCGTCTCGCCCGGGGCGCAGGTGACGGACGGCACCGTCCAGGAAGCAGAAACAGAGCTGTAGGTGCCGCCGGTCACGTCCCAGCCGGACCAGTCCGCGCTGGACTCGCCGTTGGGGGCCGCCGCCGCGTAGTTCACAGTTCCAGCCGCGTGCGCCGCCGGAACACCAACGGCGAAGAAGGCGACGGCCGCCGAACCCACCGCCAATGATTTGAGTGCTAACACAATTCCTCCAGCTACTTTGCCGCCGCAACTCTTCGGCGGTCCTGTATCTATGGATACGGAGGCAAGATGTGAAAGGCCACGGCAGGAGCGGAACGACACCTATGAACTCAGCCGGGCTCAGGACTTCCCGGTGAGACGCCGCTCCTTGATCGCCTTCGGCGTCGCGAACGCCGAGTAGCGCGGAACCCAGATTCCCAGCCCGGCAGCCGCCAGCACACCGATCGACCCGACTACCACGATGCCGGCGGCCAACGTGACGGCCGACGCCACCAGGGCCAACGCGACGGGTCCCGCCGCGTTTCCCGAATCACTGAGCAGGCGCCAGATCCCCAGGAACTTGATCCGGCCGGCGGTGGGCGCGGCATCGGCCCCGAGAGTCATCATGATTCCGGATCCGATGCCATTTCCGAAACTCATCACCATCGCGACGATGGTCAACGAGAGCGCACCGGTCGTCAGCGGGAGAGCCATCATCGCCAGGCCCAGGATCGTCATCGACGGCAGTGCGATCGCCAGGCGGCCGTAACGGTCCATCACCTTGCCCGAAGGATAGAACAGCGCCATGTCGACGGCGCTTGCGATTCCGAAGATGAGACTGGTCTGTGCTGCATCCAGGCCCAGATGTTCCGCCCACAGCGGCAGCACCACCTGCCTGGCCGCACGTACCGCGCCGACCGCGACGATCGCCAACCCGAGGGTGGCGAACAACCGCCGATGGTCGGCGAGCATCTTGCGCGAACTGATAACACCCCGAACGGGGGTCGGGTGGCCAGCCGGCAGCGAGACGTCGGGGACCACCAGCAACAGCACACCAGTGCCGAGGGCAGTGACCATGGCGACCACGTATGCGGCCCGGAGGTCGAACAGCGCGATAACCGCCGCCCCGATGAACGGGCCGATGAACAGACCGATCCGATGCGAGCCGCCGAGGGTCGACATCGCCCTGGCGCGAAGGCCTTCGGGAATGACCTCGGCCAGATACGACTGGCGGGCCAGATAGAACGTGGCGTTGGCCATCCCGATCAGAATCAGCGCCGCCCCGAGTACCAACAGGTCGGGCGCGAAGAAGCATCCCAGGAGACCGACGGCCGCCACACCCGCGGCCAGCATCATGGCCCGTCGATCCCCGATTCGATCGGCCAGTGCCGAGGCCGGGATGTCCCCGAGAATCTGTCCGACACCCAGCAGGGCGAGCATGAAGCCGGCCGTTCCTGGCGACGCACCGAGCTGCAGAGCGGTCAGCGCGATGACGGGAGCGGTGGCCCCGTTCCCGATCTCGTACACCATGGCCGGCAGGAACACCGAAGCCGCGATCGACTTCAGCGTCAGGGTCGACGGCGGATTCACGCGCTGCAACTACGACGCGCTGCTTTCCCGGTTGATGAGTTGGTGGGCGACGCGGACGTCTCGGGGCTTGACGTCGGTGCCCTGTACTCGATCGAGAAGCATGGTCAGCGCCGCTTTGGCGATGGCCGCCTTGTCCGGGCGGATCGAGGTCAGCGTGGGGATGGAAAAGCGGCTCTCGTCGATGTCGTCGAATCCGACGACCTTCATCTGTTTGGGAACGGGGATGCCGTGTTCGTGCAGCTCTCGGAGCGCCCCGATGGCCAGTTCGTCGCTGAAGCAGAACAGCCCGTCCGGGGGGTCCGCAGCATCCAGGAGTTGTCGAATGGCCGGGGCCGCATCACTTCTGGTGTAACCGGGGGTTTGGATGTACAGCCCATCGTCGTGCAGTGCGCCCGCGGCGCGGAGTGCCGCACGATAGCCTTTGAGCCGTAACCGCGAGGTCTGGTCCGCGACAGTGGGGTTGCCGCCGATGGCCGCGATCCTCGTGCAACCGGACTGCAGCAGGTGGCGGGTGGCGTCGCCGGCTGCCTTGACGTTGTCGATGCCGACGTGGTCCATCGCCGATGCCGCCGTGCGTTCGCCGAGTAGGACGATCGGGACGTTGGTACGGATGTTGGCCAAGGCCTTGCCGTGCAGGCCTTGCGAGCTCAGCAGGATGCCGTCGACCCAGCCGGACCTGGCGGCGACGTCGAGCAGCGCGAGTTCCCGGTCGGTCTGGCCGCCCGTCTCGTCGATCAGCACGGTGCAGCCCAGCGGGCTGGCATATTCGACCACCTCGTGGGCGATCTCACCGAAGTACGGCACAGCGATGAAAGGCAGTAGCAGGGTGATGTTTCCGGTCCGTCCCTGCCGCAGGCTTCTGGCCATCAGGTTCGGCTTGTAGTTCAGCTCGTCGAGCGAGGCCTGCACCTTGATCCGCATCTTCGCCGAGACGTAGGGGTAGTTGTTCACGACGTTCGACACCGTCCGCGGGGCAACGCCGGCGTGCAGGGCGACGTCGCGCAGGGTGACGGCCACGAGCATCACCTTCTCATACGTAAGCGGGCTATTCAGCCGGAAGTCATCCCGTCCAGCCGAAGGTGGAGCCGGGGGCTGGGTTTTCGCCGTCTTTGGCGCCGGTGACGATGTGGTGCAGCGTCGGGATGGAGAGCTTCGGGGTGCCGTCGGCGAAGAGCAGGCCGTTGGTCTCCTGTCCGGTGTCCATCAGCTGGGTGTAGCAGAATCCGCTGACCACGGGGCTGTCCCGAAGCGCCTCGAACAGCTGCAGCACCAGCGCGGCATATTCGGAATCGGACTGGACTTCGGCGTATCCCCAGGCATCCCGGTCGGTGGCCAGTGATACTCCACCGAATTCGGTAATCATCAGCGGCGCATCCCCGGACAGGAATGTGTTCAGTTGCTTGTCCCGCAGAATCGGGCGGCGGCCCTGGGCGCCGATGCCCAGCCGAAGATCATTGGTCACGGTCAGTTCGTTCGCGTAGCGGGCCCGCAAGATCTCCGGGTCGGTGGTGTAGTCGTGCAGGCCGAGGATGTCGCTGTCGACGTGTTCCCAGCCGTCGTTGGAGATGACGGGGCGGGACGGGTCGAGCGCGCGGGTCAGGCTGGCCAGGGCTTGAGCGTATTGCTGTGCGGCGGGGCTGGTCGCGATGTCCTGCACCCCCCAGCTTTCGTTCAACGGCACCCAGACCATCACCGACGGGTGGTTGCGGTCCCTGCGCACCAGATCGAGCCATTCCCTGACCAGTAATTCGATGGCAGCCGCGGAAAACTCGTACGCGGCTGCGGTCTCAGCCCAGACCAACAGCCCCAGCACGTCCGCCCAGTACAGGAAACGGGGATCTTCGGCCTTCTGGTGTGCGCGGACGGCATTGAAGCCCATCGCCTTGATCACCTCGACCTCGCCGCGGAGCTGGTCGGTCCCGGTGGACGCCCAATGGGTCTCGGGCCGGTAGCCCTGGTTGAGTACGGCCCGGACGTAGTACGGCTGTCCGTTGAGTTCGAACGCGCCCCGACCGACGCCCACACTGCGCAACCCGGTGTAGCTGGTCACCGCATCCACCCGGTCGCCGGTGTGCCGGTCACGTAGGACCAACTCGATGTCGACCAGTGCCGGATGCTCAGGGGTCCACAGCAACCGGGCCCGATCCTGGCCGTTGCGCAGCGCGGCGATGGTCACGTCGATGCTGGTGCTCTTGTCCCGGACGACGATCGACTGCTCGGCCAGCACTTCCGCACCGAGGCGGAACGTCATGTCCAACACAAGGTCCCGGGACGGCGCCCGACTCAGCGTCACGCCGGCACGGACCACGCCTGCTTTCAGGTCGGATGTGAATGCCGTGTCGACCAAGTGGTCGGTCGGCACGGTTTCGGTCCACACGGGCTGCCAGATGCCGGTGGTCCGCTCGTACCAGATCCCGTGCGGACGGTCCTGCCAGTCCTGCTTCCCGCGAGGCTGGGCAAGATCGGCGGGGTCGTCCGCCGCCCGCACCACCAGCACGTGCTCGGCGGCGTCGGGGTCAAGGGCGTCGGTGACGTCTGCGGTGAACGGTGTCTGGCCGCCGACGTGGTCGGCGACGAGGTGACCGTCGCACCACACCCGGGCGTGATGGTCCACCGCTCCGAAATGCACGAGAACACGCGAATCCGGCGCAGCCGCCGCCGGTACCAGCGTGTCGTGCGACACCGTCCGGCGATACCAGACGATGGGATGGAACCCGACGTCACCGATCCCCGAGGCCGGGGACTCCGGGGGATAGGGCACCTCGATGGTCCGGTCGAAGCGATGGGCGTCGGCTGCTGCGAACCAGCGGGCGCGTGCGCCGTCATCCGCGTCGTCGTGCGCGAACTCCCACCTGCCGTCGAGGCTCGCCCACCCGGGCCGGACCATCGTCGGCCGCGGATACAAACCGTCCTGCTGCGTTGCGCTCACCGATGGCCCCTTCCGAGTGCTGCACGTCCTGTGCCGCGGCGCGCCGACTCAGCTTGGACCACATCGTGCACCGATGCAAGACCCGCCCACCTGCAGCGTCGACCACGAGCGGCGCAAACGGGGGCTATTTCGCTGGACCTATTGCCTCGATGCAAGAAATGTGTCAGGGTCGCCTGGTGTCGAAGACGTCACAGCGAAGGGACATGCCATGACGGGATCTGTGTCACGCCGCCGTTTCCTCGCCGCCGGTGGTGGTCTGACCCTGGCCGGCCTATTGGCCGGCTGTGGCGGTCCCATTACCAGTGGCGTGACGGGTGCCCCGCCGAACACCGCCGACGTGATTTATCTGGCACCTGTTCGGCGGTGGTGACGGCGCGAACATGAAGACCATGGTGAATGCGGTCCAGAAGTCCACCGGTCATTCGGTCGAGGCCACACTGCTTTCCTGGGGCAATCCCTATTACACAAAGCTGGCCCTGGCCGCCTCGAGCCAGCGACCCCCGGATGTGGGGATTTCCCACCTGTCCCGACTCTCGCTGCTGGCCCAGGCCGGCCTGCTGGAGCCCATCCAGGATGTCGGCGCAACGGAGGCCGGAATCACCTCGGACAAATTCACTCCGGCGGCCTGGTCGAAGGCCACCGTGGAGGGCAAGGTATATGCGGTTCCGCTGGACACCCATCCGTTCGTCATGTACTACAACGCCGACCTGGCCAAGAAGGCCGGCCTGCTGAACGCCGCCGGTACCGACCTCAAGCCGCTCAATGGTCGGCAGGATTTCATCAACGCCCTCAAAGCCATGAAATCGGCCGGCGCCAAATTCGGCGCCGTCTCCTCCAACACCGCCGATCCGGCGACCAACTGGCGCCTTTTCATGACGTACTATTCCGGGCTGGCCGGGCCCATCGTCGAGGACCGGGGCACCCGGGTCACCCTCGACCCGGCCGCGTGCGAAGAGACTTTCGCTTTCATGCAGAGCATGACCGGATCGCTCGGCCTGATGCCGCCGAGCGCTACGAGTACCACGGCGGGCACCTTGTTCGGTGGAGGTCAGTCCGGCTTCCTGTTCGACGGTGTCTGGCAGCTGCCGACCTATACCGGAACCACGCTACCCAACGGCAAGCCGCTGGAGTTCAACATCGTTCCGTTCCCGGCCATTCTCGGCACGCAAGCCTTATCGCCTACGCCGATTCGCATTCGCTTGGTCATCCCGGTCAGCCCGGGCCGGTCGGCCCAGCGGACAGCCGACGCCGTTGAATTCATCAAGGGGCTTCTGAACAACAGTCTCACCTGGTCCGGTGGCGGCCACGTTCCGGCATGGCTGCCGGTGCAGCGGAGCAAGGCATTCCTGCGCGAAAAGCCGCAGAGCAATTACATCCAGGCTGCGTTCAACGCCGTCTACGATCCACCCGCCTGGTACACCGGTGCAGGTTCGGATTTCCAGAATCAAATCGGATCCGTCATCAGCAGTGTGCAGGCCGGACAGATCACCCCGAAGGCGGGCGTGAGTGCCATGATCGCGAACCTGCAAACCTTCTCCAAGACGCGGCCCCCCGTCTAGCGGGAACGCCTCCGTGGGCGGAATCGACGGGGAGCGGTTCAACCGCAAGTCATCCCGGTGCAACACAACTTCAACACAACGTCCGGTGCAGTAGGAGCAGGAGCGGAACAATGGCCACCACCACAGCGCCACCGATTGTCACCACGGATCGACAAGTAAACGGGACGGAGCGGACCGCCGCCTCCCGGGTCAACCGAGCAGGCTGGCTGTTCTCCACCCCATTCCTGGTGACGTACGTGCTGTTCCTGATCGGTCCGGTCATCATCGGTCTGGTCATCAGTTTCTTCAACACCGCAACAGTGACGCCCGGGTTGGGCGGCTGGGTCGGCGTGTCGAACTACAGGGAAGTGCTCACCAGTTCCGACTTCTGGGCGTCGATGTGGCATTCGGTGTTGTTCACCCTGCTGACCACACCACTGTTGGTGGTGCTGCCGTTGTTGTTCGCGATCCTCTGCGCGAGGATCGTGCGGCACCGGTGGTTCTTCCGGTTGGTTTTCTTCGCGCCGTACGTGGTGCCCTCGTCCGCGGTGTGTCTGATCTTCGCGTTCATGTACACCCCCGAGACGGGTCTGATCAGCAAGGCTTTCGGCTGGGTCGGGCTGACCGCGCCGAACTTCCTGGGCAGCGTCGGCGGAGCGTGGTTCGGCGTCACCCTGCTGACCCTGTGGTGGACGTTCGGGCTGAACTTCATTCTGTACACCGCAGGAATCCAGGACATCTCCGAAGAGGTGTACGAGGCATCGGCCATCGACGGCGCCTCGCCGTGGCAGCAGATCACGCGCATCACCGTGCCGCTGCTGCGGCCCACCATCGTGTTGGTGCTGATTCTGCAGATTCTGGCCTCACTCAAGGTGTTCGACCAGATCTACATCCTGCTGGCCGGCGGTCCTGGCAACAAGACCCGGCCGGTCATCGAATACATCTACGACACGGGCTTCACGTCCTATCGAGGCGGTTACGCCGCGGCCGCGACGATGGTGTACCTCGTCGTACTGATCGTCATCGCTGCGGCGTGGGTTCTGCTGACCCGCCGCAGCGACACCGCGAACACCAACGCATAAGGGAAGGCGACACGATGACGACCACCCTCGTCCGCGAAGACGCTACGCGCACCAGGCACAAGTCGGAACTGGAATCGAGCAACGGAGCAAAGATATTCAACCGGCTCGCGGCGACCTGCATGGTGCTGTTCGGCTTGATCTGGCTGGTGCCGTTCGTGTTCGCCGTAGTGACATCGCTGCGGCCGGACAACGAAATCACCGCCAACCCGTCCGGCTGGTGGTCGAATCATTGGACCTTGCAGGCCTATGGCACTGCCTTGAAGGACAATCCAATAGGTTGGTGGTATCTCAACAGCTTCATCATTGCGACGCTCTCCGTTGTTTTCACGGTCGTCGTCTGCTCGATGATCGGCTTCGCCCTGGCGCAGTTGAGATTTCGCGGTCGCGGCGTCGTCACCGCCCTTGTTCTGATCGGGCTCATGGTGCCGACCCAGGCAATGGTCTTGCCGCAGTTCATCGAGTTCCGGTTCCTCCACCTGCTGGGAACGTACTGGGCCCTGGTCCTGCCCGCCATCGCGGCGCCGATCGCCGTATTCGTCTATCAAGCATTCATGAAAGGCCTGCCGCCCGCTCTGATCGAGGCGGCCAGGCTGGATGGAGCAAGTTGGTGGATGATCTACCGACGGGTCTGTATGCCCTTGTGCCGCCCGGCCACCTCCGCCGTCGCGATCCTGACCTTCGTGATGAGCTGGAATGCCTTCCTGTGGCCCTTGCTGGTGCTGACCCAGGCCAAGTCGCAGACCATCCCCGTCGGACTGTCCGGACTCGTGGGCGGCTCCGCGAACGTGTACGCCGAAGTGATGGCATCCGCCGTGCTGGGCATCATCCCGCTGTTCGCCGTATTCCTCATCTTCCAACGGCAGATCGTTCAGGGCGTCGCCCAGACCGGCATCAAATAGCGGCCGCCCCGCCATCGAAAACGACGCAATACGTCAAGACGCAGGAAATCACGGAGGAAAGCTGATGGACACCATTCCCGCCGTGGCCGCGGTGCCATTGCCCAGTCGCGAGGAGATCCGCACAACGATCTATCGGGATGGAATCATCGGCTGCCCCGGCGCATTCAGCCGGGAGTGGGTCGAGGAGCTGGCCGTGGACATCGACGCCGCTTTCCGGGAAGCACGCAGCCGCCCTGGCGGCGCGGTGGGGCGAGGCCCGGATCGGTGGTACGTGGAAATTCACCCGGAGGCGCTCCGCGGCTTCGTCGACATCGCCGCCCACCCGTGGATCCAGACGGTCAGCGAGGCGATCCTGGGACCCGACTACCACTTCGTCGAGGTCGGTTTCGACATTCCCGGCCCTGGCGCGGTGAACCAACCGTGGCACCGCGACTTCCCGATCCCGCCGGAGACGAAGAGGGAGCGGCGGCTGACCTCCCTCGCGTTCAACATCACGGCCGTTGATACCGAACCCGATATGGGTCCGTTCGAAATCGCACTCGGCACCCAGTGGGACGACGGGCCCGAATTCGAGCACGGCATGTTCCCGCCCCGTGATCTCTATCCCCGCTACGCCGAGCGGGCCGTTCGCAAATTCCCGCAGATGGGCGACATCTCCGCGCGGACCGCCTTGACCATCCACCGCGGCACCACCAGCCACTCCGCCAAATCGCGGCCGGTCCTGGTCGTCGGTGTCGACGGTCCCGACGCCGGCAACGCCGATCGACACGACCTGGCCGTGACCACCGACTACGCCGCAGCCCTGCCGCCGTCGGTGCGGCGGCATCTGATCTGCCCCGTGGTCGACACCCTCACCCCGATCACCCAGAAGCACACCATCGAAGGCCTGGTCATGGGCGACGCCTGACCGCAGGCCGTCGCACCGGGGCCGGCGGCCCCTTTCACCGGCGTCGACCTACTCAGGCGAGGAGTATGTGATGCGTACCGTCCCGCTCGTGGCCATCGCCGCCGCGGTGCTGGCCTTCTCGCCGGCAACCGCCGGCGCCGCGCCGGCTGCCGTTGCAACCGCCGGCCCGGCCGGCGCGGCCGCCGTGACCCCGCCCAGCCACCGCAACCCGATGCCACTGGTGCTGCCCGGCGGGCAGGACGCGGCGAGCTGCGCCGATCCCATGGTCATCCACGGCCAGCAACGCTCCGACCGGAACTGGTACCTGTACTGCACCTCCGACGCCCTGACCGCCGCGCCCGGCCCGGACGGTTTGCCCGTCATTCACAACCTGCCGATGTACCGCTCCACCAACCTGACCACGTGGCACTACGCCGGGGACGCCTTCGCCGACAAGCCAGCCTGGGTGGCTCCGGCCGGCGGCATGTGGGCGCCCGACGTGACCTATCGCAACGGTCTGTACTACCTGTACTACGCCGCATCGGACACGACTCTGCCCGGCGGCGGCTCCGCCATCGGAGTGGCCACCAGCACCAGTCCCACCGGCCCGTGGACCGACTCGGGCGGACCGGTCGTCGCGCCGCAGAACGCACCGAACGACACAAAGCGGCGCTGGGAGTTCGACCCGGAAGTTGTCACCGCCGGTTCCCACACCTACCTCTACTTCGGCAGCTACTTCGGCGGCATCCACGCCAGGGAGCTGACTCCGGACGGGCTGCATTCGCTGCCGGCGACCGAGACCGCCATCGCAATCGACAACCGTTACGAAGCAACGACCATCGTCCAGCACGCCGGTTGGTACTACTTCATGGGCTCGGCCACGAACTGCTGCAACGGCCCGCTCACCGGCTACGCCGTCTTCGCCGCACGATCCCGCAACCCGCTGGGGCCGTTCCTGGATCGGGACGGCAGGTCGATCCTCGCCGGACGGGTCGGCGGCACACCGGTGATCACCCAGAACGGCAACCGCTGGGTCGGCACCGGCCACAACACCGTGATCACCGACTTCGCCGGCCAGGACTGGACCATCTACCACGCCGTCGACCGCAACGATCCGTACTACGCGGGCGACGTCGGCTACACCAAGCGGCCCGCCCTGATCGATCCTCTGGACTGGCGCGACGGCTGGCCCGTCGTCAGGGCCGGCCGCGGCCCCTCCGACACTCTCCAGCCAGGGCCGGTCGCCCAACCGGGCGAGCGACCCACCTACCGTCCGCACTTCGCACCTACACCTCAACCCGGCCGGCCGATCGCGCAGCTCTCCGACAACTTCACCGGAACAACGCTGTCGTCACGGTGGACCTGGGTCCGGCCGCCCGCCGCCGCCGACGCGCCGACCGTCAACGGCGGGGCGCTGACCTGGAGAACACAGCCCGGGGACCTGCACCCCGAGACCGCAGGGTCGGCACTGGCGTCCGTGCTCAGCGAACCAGCACCGACCGGTGACTACGTCGTGGACACCAAGGTCGCAGTGAACGTCCCCGCCGAAGGGTGCTGTCAGAATTTCGTGCAGGGCGGTGTCGTGATCTACGGCGACGACGGCAACTACGTCAAGCTCGCATCGGTGTCGATCTGGGATACCCGGCAAACCGAATTCGGCAAAGAAGTCACGCCGGTCCCCGCTAAAACCCCGAACTACGGCAACACCGTCGTCGGACCCGTCGGCACCTGGACCTACCTGCGCATCATCCACCACCGCCTGGGCGACCAAGACGCCTACACCGCGTACACCAGCGTGGACGGCCGGCACTACGACACCGGCGGCACCTGGACCGCCGACCTCGGCGCCCACCCCCGCATCGGCCTGATCTCGATGGGGGGCGCTGGGTACACCACTACCTTCGGCTACCTCACCGTCAGTCGAGTCGCCCCGTCCGGCCCGTGCCGCTGATCGCTAGACACCTTTGACGAACAGGTAGACAGCGATCGCCACGCCGAGGGTCACCACGCTCCAACGGAGTGCGGTCTCGTTCACATGGCGGGCGATGCGAGCGCCCACGTATCCGCCGATCAGCGTGGCCGGTGCGGCTATCAGTACCGCCGTCCAGTTGACGGGGCCGAAGAAGCCGAAGATGAGCACGCTGATGGAGCAGTCGACGAACGACACGACGCCCTTCAGGGCGTTCAGCCTGCGAAGCGTGTCAGGGACGGTCAGGGCGAGCACGCCGAGAATGATGACGCCGAGCGCGGCTCCGAAGTAGCCGCCGTAGACCGTCGCTGCGATCATCGCCGGGAATTGGACCGTCCAGATACGGCCACCCTCGCGAGGCTCACCGACCCGCTTCTTGATGGTGGGTTGGAAGGCCAGCATGCCGGCGGCGACGAGGACGAGAAGGGGGACGATCACGTCGAAGGCACCCGGCGGCGTGACGAGGAGCAGGACGCATCCGGTGGTCGTGCCGATGAGGGTGGCCAGTAGCAGGGGCCGCATCCTCGCCCGTTGTCCGACCAGTTCCGGGCGGAACCCCAGCACGCCACCGGCGTACCCGGGCCAGGTCGCCACCGAGTTGGTTACGTTCGCGGCCAGGGGTGACATACCGGTGGCCAGCAGCGCCGGGAACAGGATCAGCGACCCGCCGCCGGCGATCGAATTGATCGCTCCACACAGCAGCCCGGCGATCGCGATCAGCGCGACAGAGGAGGGACTCACCGCGCCACCCTACGCAGCCGCCACTCGATGACGCGGGCCTGGGCGGTACACCTTCTACTGCGAACAAATGTTCGATAACATTGATGTCGTGGAGAGCCCATCGCTGAACAGGTACGTGAACGAGATCAACCCCAAGGTGGTCCCGACCAGGCCACAGGGGCGCGTCCCGGCTATCGCCAGGTTGGTTCTGGACGCGGCGGGCAGCTACGAGATGTGGCCATGCACTGCCCTGCGCTGGACGGAAGAAGCGGTCATGGTCACCATCCAGTTCACGCCGGGGGAGTCGCAGAGCGCACGCCCGCTGTGGCTGGCGGTCGACGACGTGGCGAGGGTGCTCCGGCAGGCGATACCTTCCGCACCCCAGCCGCCGAACGAAGCCGGGCGGTCGACCGACTGATACCAACCCGGCACCTCAGCGGGCCCTGCCCGCCCGAAGCGTCTCCATTGCCTTGTCCAACCGTCGCTGCCGCGTCTCCGGGGTCTTCGCGCCCTCGATCGCCAGTACGTGCGCCGACTGATTGCTGTAAGACAGGGTCTCGAAGAATTTCCTGACCACCGGTTCGGCGGCCAGCCGTTCGGCGAAGTCGGCTGGCACCGTGACTTCGCGTGGTGCGTCATCGATCTCGACGCGGACGTCGACCTCGTCACCCGCCGTCAGTCCGGTGATCTTCCTGATCTCCGCGCTGACCGGGATGAGAAAGCGCTCACCGCGCGGCGCGATGGTGCTCCGGTAGGTATGGCCGTTGATCGTCACCGACACCGCCGGCTTCTTGCCCCGGCCCAATGCCGTGACCACCTCGGGTGGCACCAGGAGGCCGGTGGCCGTCTTGCCTTCCAACTGCAACGTGGTTCGGAAGTTCATGCCGGGAGTATGCCGCTACTCGGGTACATCTTCCGCACCGGCCAATTCGTCTCGTTCCGCCCACTCGATGAGTGGGTCGATGGAGAACACCGCTTCGTCGATCCCGGCATGCAGATCGCCGAGTTCGGCGAACCTCGCCGGAACGGTGCCCATCGTGCACTCCTGGGGCTGCACCTCGTCGACCTCCGACCACGAGATCGGCGTGGACACCGTCCCTCTCGGTACTCCCCGCACCGAGTACGCGCTGGCAATCGTGTGGTCCCGGGCGTTCTGGTTGTAGTCGACGAACAACTTGCGCGGGTCCCGGTCCTTTCGCCACCAGGTGGTGGTCACGTCGTCCGGAATGCGCCGCTCGACCTCACGGGCGAAGGCCAGGGCCCCGCGGCGGACGTCCTTGAATCCCCACTGCGGGTCGATCCGGACGTAGACGTGCATGCCGTGACCGCCAGAGGTCTTCGGCCAGCCGACGGCACCGATTTCATCCAGGAGGTCGTGCACGACATGCGCTACCCGGCGCACGGTGTCGAACGGGCAGTCCGGGCCGGGATCCAGGTCGATCCGCCATTCGTCAGGGCGCTCGGTGTCTGCCCGCCTGGAGTTCCAGGGATGGAATTCGACGCAGGACATCTGGACCGACCAGATCACGTCCGCAAGCCGGGTCACGCACAATTCGTCTGCGTTGCGGCCGGACGGAAAGTCCACGCGGACCGTTTCGATCCACTCCGGTGCGCCCCGGGGAATTCTTTTCTGGTGCACCTTTTCGCCGGCGAGCCCGTCCGGGAAACGATGCATCATGCACGGACGTTCGCGCAGCGCACGGACGATGCCGTCCCCGACGGACAGGTAGTAATTCGCGAGATCCAGCTTGGTGAAGCCGCTTTCGGGAAAGTACACGCGATCGGGATTGGAGATCCGCACGTCGACGTCGCCCACCTTCAGTTCCACTGCCGGTGAAGTGCCGCGGGCCGCCATGCCGTCCAACATATCTGGCCGCTCAGTCCGGCAGCATCGGCATGGCCCAGCCGGAGTCTCGGCCCAGCAGGACGCCGCGAGTGAGCGCCGCGCTGCCAAATCTGTGCCGCACGTCATCCAAGGCAGAATCCAGCGCTGTGGCGCTGAACTCGCGGAACGGCAACTCCAATTGAACGGCGTCGTCTTCGTGCCGGAAGCCTGCCACTGATATTCCTACCAACGTCAGGCCGCGTTCGGAGACCAGCGGTTCGGCGGCCGCCATCAGTTCGCGAATCGCGAGCAGGATCTCCGGGGTCTGTGAGGTGGCGCGAGGGAGTGTGTGCGATCGGGTGGCCCTGGAGAAATCGTCGAATCGAAGGCGCAGCATCACCGTGCGCCCCCGCCGGTCGGCATCCCGCATTCGCCTGGTCACCCGATCCACCAGGCCGAGCAGGACGGCATCGAGGTCGGCTGTGCTGCGCCGGGTTCGCCCGAGAGCGCGCTGCGCACCGATGGATGATCTGCGCCTTCCGACCTGAACCCGCCGCGGGTCCTGATTGTGCGCCAGCGCGTGCAGGTGCCGGCCCGACCCTTTACCCAGCATGGCGACCAAGGTCGATTCGCCCAACTCCGCGACCTGACCGACCGTGCCGATGCCGTGGGCGTGCAGTTTGCCGGCCGTGACCTTGCCGACCCCCCACAGTCTCTCGACCGCGAGCGGGTGCAGGAATTCGAACTCCGCGTCGGGCGGAACCTCGAGCAGGCCATCGGGTTTGGCCACTCCGCTGGCTACTTTGGCGAGGAATTTGGTGCGCGCGACGCCAACGGTGATGTTGAGTCCCACTTCGTCGCGTACCCGCCGACGCAGCCGGACCGCGATGTCGACCGGCGAACCCGCAACGCGGCGCAGGCCGCCGACATCCAAAAAGGCCTCGTCGATCGAGATGCCCTCGACCAAGGGCGTCGTCTGCTCGAACACTTCGAAGACAGCTCGGCTCGCCGCGGTATAGGCCGAGAACCTCGGCTCGACCACGACGGCATCGGGGCAGGCCTGACGAGCTTGGAATCCGCTCATCGCCGACCGCACTCCGAACGCCTTGGCCTCATAACTGGCCGCCAGCACGACACCGCCGCCGACGATCACCGGCCGCCCGCGCAACGCCGGGTTGTCCCGCTGCTCGACCGAGGCGAAGAAGGCATCGAGGTCGGCATGCAGGATCGTTGCGTGGGCGGACACGAACATATGTTCGCATGAATGAGGCGTGATGGGAATGATCCAGACGCATCCTGCGCCGCACTCGTGCGTCCTTCGGGCATGAGTTCGACACAGACCACAGCCCAGAGATCACTCCACCACGCCGCCGTCAGATTCGTCCCCGCAACGGCGAACGAGCGTCGATCCCACCTGCGCGCCGTGCCCAACCATCTCGCCGTGGCGCCACTGGTGCAGCCACAGGCACCGGAGTGCGACGACAATTGCCATTACTGCCAGGGCCCCGAAACCGACTGACTGGCGCGAGGCTCAACGGGCGATGGGCAGCGGTCTGCTGCTGATCCCGATCAAGGTGTCCTCCAGCAGGTTCGGCGGTTTCACGGCCGCGATACAGGCGAGGTACCCCTGGAACAGCCCGGCCGCCGTCAGCGGCACCATCGAAGTGCCGTCCAGTACGTAGGCCGAGATCACCAGCCGGCCAGCACGCGTGGGGTCCGCCGTGCGCAACGACCGGGTTGCCATGCCCAGACACGACCTGTTGACCTGGGTGACCGTCGTGCCAGCTGCGGTGACCTCGGTCACCGCCAGAATCTCGAAGCGGTGCGGTGTGGAACACCCCACCTGCTGATCCGCCATCTGCTGCTCGCTCGTGGACTGCAGCGACCGCCAGCAGGTGGCAAACTCCGGCGGCAGCACACCGGTGGTCAGTGCATCGCTGAGCCGGCCACGGTACGGCCTCCGGTCGGGTGTCACGCCGACACAGGCTGTCCACGTCCGGCCGGCCCGGATCTGCAGGGCGCTGGGCCCGACTGACACCGATTGCACGGTCACGGCCGCCTGCCAGGCTATCCCTGGGGTCGTGATCGTCGCGGGATCGAACGGGCCGATCGAGCCGACGTAGTTCACCTCCGACAGCTCACACGTCGAGCTGTCGAACTCGTAGGACGCGACGGTGGTACGGCGCAAGTCGTGCTGAGCGAGATCGACCGACATCACCTCGCCGATGACCGGCCCGGCGCAACTCCCGTATTCCATCGTCGGATAGGTCACCTGCGCATTCACATCGCTGCTCTGATCCGTCGGCGGCAGGGGCGAAATCGCCCGCACGCAGTCGCCGACCGACGGCGGGTCCGCAATTACAGCCGCGACCGGTGATCCCTTCACCTGATGACCAACCGCGCTGGGAACGACGAGGGCCGCGAGTGCCACCGCGGTCAACACCAGCACTCCGAACAGTCGCCGATCCACCAGATCATTCCTACACCGCGTCCGGATACGTCGCCCGCCCGTCGAGCGCGCGGGTGACTACGGCACCGCGTCGACGTGAGGTTCCGCTGCCGACGCGGAAGAATGGGGCCACCATGGTGAGGTGCCGCTGCCGCGATCGAGCAGGGCACGGTGCAACGACGAGAGGACTGCCGGAATGACGAACGCGGACGACAACTCAGAGCGGACCGATGATCGGACATCGGGCTGGGGTGGCGACAAGGTGGTACGGGACCACGAGCAGGTAGAGCCCGAAGACGGGCCGGGTTGGAGCGGCGCCAAGGTGGTACGCGACCACGCCGGGGAAGCGGAGGCGGATTCGGAGGCTGGGTGGAGCGATACCGAGGTGGTGCGCGACCAGGGCGAGAACGCGGACCCGGAGCCCGACGCCGGTTGGAGCGGCACTCAGGTCGCGAAGGACGAGGGCCTGTAGGTCTACTCCCGATCGCGGTGCGTCGCGTCGGTCAGGGCGCCTGACAGGTTGGGCACCAGAACAGGTTGCGTCCCACCAGTTCCGCAGTCGCGATCGGCGTTCTACACACTCGGCAGGGTTGTCCGGTGCGGCGGTAGACGTAGCCTGCTTCCGCCCTGGACAGCGGTCCACGCCGTCGCGGCCGGTGCTCGTCGCGCACCGTCTCTATCCGGCCGGTGCGAACGCCGGCGCGCATCAGGGTCACCAGGTCAGCCCACATCGCGAGCCACAGGTCTTCCTCGACCAATCGGCCGGGGCGGAACGGGTCGAGTCGGTGGCGGAACAGGATCTCCGCCCGATACACGTTGCCGATACCCGCCAGCACGGTCTGGTCCATCAGCAGAGCTGCTATGACCACCCGGCTGCGGGAGATCTTCCGGTAGGCGAGGCCGGCATCGCTGCCGGCCCTGATCGGATCGGGCCCCAACCGCCGGCGCAGCGCATCCACCGCCTCCGGATCCATCAGTTCGCAGGCAGTGGGGCCACGAAGGTCACTCCAGGCATCCTCGGTCACCATGCGGAGGCGAAGCGCCCCTTTGGGTTCGGGTGGCTCGTGCGAGCCGGTGATGAAGGACCCGTAGAGGCCGAGATGCACGTGGAGGGCCGGGGCGTCCTGGTAGTGCTGGAACAGATGCTTGCCGTACGCCTCGACCCGCAGCAGGCGTCGACCGTCGAGCACTTCGGCGCCTTGGGCGAAGCGTCCCTGCGGGCTGGACAACGTGATGATCCGGCCGCCGAACACTTTTTGCTGCGCACGGGCGAGGCGATGCAGGGTATGGCCCTCAGGCATCGAAGTCCGAACTGATCACGACCGCACTGTACGGCGACCACCGACGGCGGGCGTATCAGCGAACCACCTCCGCCGCTCCTGTGCACACACCGGGCAGGTCCCGCGCGCACTCCGCGCCGGTATCGATCCGCCACCCGTCCGCCCGAAAGAGATGACCAGGAGCAGGCCATGTTCGCGCCGACATCTGCCAGGGTCGAACCCGCGCCCTTCCCGACCGGCGCGGAGATCCCGTCTCCAGCCACCACCCGCTGGTTCGTCGATGCGTTCCGTTCCACCCTGCGGGTGTCGGTCAAGGTCGGGCTGCTGACCGTGCATGGCACGTTCCCGGATGTGACCGGCCACGTCGAACTCGCGGGAGATCCGCTCGCGAGCCGGGTGGCGGTGAGCGTGCGCACCGCTTCCCTGACCAGTGGAAGCGCCTGCATGGATTCACTTCTGCACGGTGCCGGCATCCTGGACAGCGCCAGGAACCCGCTGATCAGGTTCGAGTCAACCGGCCTGCAGCGACGTCCGCGGGGTCAGTGGCTCCTTCGCGGCCTGCTGGCGACGGACAGCGCGACTCTCGACGTGACTCTCGAGATGAGCGAACCGGTCCAGCAGGGCGGCACGTACCTGTTCCGGGCCAGCGGAGTGCTGCGATCCGGGGACGCAACTCGATTGCTCGCCCGGAACGGGGTGCAGCGGGTGCTGGGCAAGACGATGAAACTGGACCTGACCGTGTCGGCCGTCCCGCGGGAGGCCATCACCCCGGGTGAGCTGTTCTGCGATCATCGACGAATGCGCTGCCATCCGCGGGCCGAGCCATGACGACGGCATCCGGCTCGGGACGGATCGATCTTCCCCTGCGGGTGACCGACGCGTTGACCATCGGTCTCGACGAGCTCGATTGGCGTTTCTCCCGTTCGTCCGGTCCCGGTGGCCAGGGCGTGAACACGGCCGACAGCCGGGTCGAACTGCTCTGGAGTCCGGCCGACTCGCCGGCCGTGGCCGGTCTTCCGGTCCACTTGCGGACCCGTCTGCTGGATCGGCTGGAACCCCAGCTGGTGAACGGGTCGATCGTCGTCGTGGTCTCCGACCATCGGGCCCAACTGCGGAACCGGGAGCAGGCCCGCCGCCGGCTGGCTGAGATCCTGAGATCCGCGCTGGCGCCCGCACCGGCCGCCCGACGCCCCAGCAGACCGACCCGTGGTTCTATCGAGCGGCGGTTGGCCGGCAAGAAGGCCAGGTCGGCCCTCAAGGCATCCCGATCGGGCCGGCCTGGACCGCAGGGCGACTGAGTGTCCGGGGCGACGGAACGACCGACAAAGCTGGAGGGGAGCGCCGACCACCTAAGCTCCGCAGCAGTGGTGACGGCATCGAGAGGAACGAAGATGTGGTCGGCGATCAGCGGCGCCTTCAGCCGGGTTCTCCGTCGGCCGATCGTCCGGCACGGCATCAAGTCCTTCGAGCGGTTCAGCGCCCGGCTGGGCTGGCAGTTCGCCGGAGCGCTCACCTACTTCTCCTTGCTGGCGCTCGTCCCCATCCTGATGGTCGCCTTCTCCGTCGCCGGGTTCGTGCTCGCGTCCCGTCCGGCGACGCCTCCAGGCGTTGGAGGACTCCATCGTTTCCCTGCTGCCCACCTCGTCAGACATGGCCGATGAGGTCAACACGGTGCTCAACAGCGCGATCGACGCCCGTCTGACCGTCGGCCTTCTCGGACTGGGCATTGCGCTCTACACGGGTATCAGCTGGATGGGCAATCTGCGGAGTGCGATCCAGGCGATGTGGCGCCCGGACTTCGACTCGGAGCAGGAGATCGCCGCCGAGCCGCTGTGGCGGTACTACCTGAAGAATCTCGGCTACCTGGCGACTCTGGGAGTGGGTGTGGCTCTATCCCTCGGACTGACCACCATTGGCACCAACGCCCAGGCCACCGTGTTGGACTGGCTGGGACTGAGCGATGCGAGCTGGGTGGCGCCGCTGGTCACGGCCGGGCCCATCGTGCTGGCGACCATTGCCGACACAGCGCTGTTCATGGCGCATCTACTGGTTCATCCCGCCGAAGGCATACCGACCCCGCCGGAAACCGCTGGTCCGGGGGGCCGTCACGGCGGCGGTGGGATTCGAGCTGCTCAAGTTCGGGCTCACCTATCTGCTGCCACAGCTGCTGACGTCGCCCACCGCAAAGATCTTCGGTCCGATCATCGGGCTGCTGATCTTCTTCAACGCCACGGCGACCGTGGTGCTGTTCGTGGCCGCCTGGATCGCCACGGCGGCGGGGAGCCGGTCCGCCGAGCACCCGCGGCCCTACGTCCGCTCACCGCACGGGGCGCGTATCCACCGTCGTGCCGCTGCCAACAGGGTGCTGCTGTCGGCCAGCAGTCTCGAGGAGCTCGACCGGGTCGCCGAAGCACACGGCACCAGCAGGGATCAGCTGATCCGGACGGCGGTCGCCAGATATCTGGCAGCACCGGACGATCCAACATCCTGACCAGCAGGGGCCGTTTGGGGCCGGGATGGTTGGTGAAATGAGCACAGTCATGGGGCTGCCGTCACGTCGCTGGTTGTTCGGCGATCAACTCGGTCCTCACTTCCTGGACGACCCGGACCAGCCGGTGCTGATGATCGAATCCCGGGCGGTCTTCGCCCGTCGACGCTTTCATCGCCAGAAGGCCCACCTGGTTCTGTCCGCCATGCGACACCGGGCTGCCGAACTGGGCGAGCGATGCGAGTACGTCGCGGCGGCGACCTACCGGGAGGCGGTCAGTGGGCCGTTGAGCGTCTGCCATCCGACCAGCCGCGGCGCGCTGAAGTTCGTCGCGGGACTGACCGACGTCGACGTGCTCCCGGCGCGCGGATTTGCCAGCAGCGCCGCGGAGTTCGAGCAGTGGGCGTCCGCCCGGGGTGGTCGGCGACTGTTGCTGGAGGACTTCTACCGGGACGCCAGGCGACGCCTCGGCATCCTGATGGACGGCGACGAACCAGTCGGGGGCCGGTGGAACTACGACGCCGAGAACCGTGAACCAGCCCCGAAGTCGGGCTCGCTCGCGGTACCGGAACCGTGGTGGCCGACCGAGGACGACATCGACGAACAGGTGCGGCACGACTTGGACCGCTGGGAGCGGGATGGCGACGTGTCGTTCATCGGTGTGGACGGCCCGCGCCGGTTCGCCGCGACGCGAGCCGAGGCACTGGCGGCAATGCGGCACTTCCTCACCGAACGTCTCGACGCCTTCGGCCCTCACGAGGACGCGATGCTGGCCGGCGACTCCTGGCTGGCTCACTCACTGCTCTCGGCGCCGCTCAATCTCGGGCTGTTGGACCCGGTCGAAGTGGTGACCGCCGCCGAGCAGGTGTACCGCGACGGGCAGGCACGGATCGCCTCGGTCGAAGGCTTCGTCCGGCAGATCATCGGCTGGCGCGACTATGTCTGGCATCTGTACTGGCAACAGCCCCCGTCGTACCGCGACCGCAATTTTCTGAGCGCGGACCATCCGGTACCCGGATGGTTCGCCGAGCTGGATGCCGACAGCGTCGAAGCCCGCTGCCTGTCCGGCGTCCTGCGCGACGTCCGCGACCACGGCTGGGTCCATCACATTCCCCGACTGATGGTGCTCGGGAACTATGCGATGCAACATGGTTGGCGTCCGGCCGAGGTCACCGACTGGTTCCATCGCGCGTTCGTCGACGGGTACGACTGGGTGATGGTGCCGAATGTCGTCGGCATGTCGCAATATGCCGACGGTGGCGTGATGGCCACCAAGCCCTACGCGGGCGGCGGCTCCTACATCGACCGGATGAGCGATTACTGCGGCGACTGCCGCTACCGACCGAAGGTGCGCGTCGGTGAGGAGGCGTGTCCGTACACGGCCGGCTACTGGGCTTTTCTCGCCCGCAATCGCGGGATTCTGGCCGGCAATCACCGGCTGGCGCAGCCACTTCGCGGCCTCGACCGGTTGGCCGACCTCGAGGATCTGCTGGCGCAGGAGCGCGCGAGAGGCGAACGGGCACCCTGATGACGGGGGTCGGTGTTCCGACCTGTCCCGGGTGGGGTAAGAAACCAGCATGGAGCAACGCACACTCGGCCGCACCGGCCGCAAGATATCGGTCATCGGATTGGGCACCTGGCAGCTCGGTGCCGACTGGGGTGATGTCGACGAGAACGACGCCCTTGCCGTGCTGAGCGCCGCCGTCGCCGAGGGAGTCAATTTCTTCGACACCGCGGATGTCTACGGCGACGGTCGCAGCGAGCAGTTGATCGGCCGGTACCTGCGGGAGAATCCGGGTGAAGACATCTTCGTCGCCACCAAGATGGGCCGGCGGATGGACCAGCTTCCGGAGAACTACGTGCTCGAGAACTTCCGCACGTGGACGGACCGCTCGCGGACGAACCTGGGAGTGGACCGACTGGATCTGGTGCAGTTGCATTGCCCGCCGACCCCGGTCTTCTCCTCCGATGCCGTCTACGACGCGCTTGACACGCTGGTCGCCGAGGACCGGATCGCCAACTACGGGGTGAGCGTCGAAACCTGCGACGAGGCGTTGGCCGCCATCGCCCGCCCCGGCACGGCGAGCGTGCAGATCATCCTCAATGCCTTCCGGCTCAAGCCCTTGGAGCAGGTGCTGCCGGCCGCGGTCGAGGCTGGGGTCGGCATCATCGCCCGGGTGCCGTTGGCCTCCGGGTTGCTCTCCGGCCGGTACACGACCAGTTCGACCTTCGCGGCCGACGATCACCGGAATTACAACCGTCACGGTGAGGCGTTCGACGTCGGCGAGACCTTCTCCGGTGTCGACTTCGCGGTCGGTGTGCAGGCGGCGCAGGAATTCGCCGCCCTGATGCCGCCCGGCGTCTCACCGGCGCAGGGTGCCCTGCGGTGGATCATCCAGCAGGACGGCGTCACTTCGGCGATTCCCGGCGCCCGGAATCAGCGAGCAGGCCGCCAAGAACGCCTCCGCCGCGGCGATTCCGGCGCTTCCGGACGAGACGCTGCAACAGATCTCGGATCTGTACGACGCCAAGATCCGGCCACAGGTCCACGACCGCTGGTAGCAACAACGCTGCTTGGCCTGTTCGGGGAGGGATGAGATGGACGACCCATTCGACCTCGAGCGTTTCGTGGTCGCGCAGGACGCAGGCGGCGCCATCGAGAGGGCACTCGACGAGCTTCGCCACGGCCGGAAGGCGAGCCACTGGATGTGGTTCGTCTTCCCGCAGATCGCCGGCCTTGGGTCCAGCGAGATGGCGCAGCGGTATGCGATCTCGTCCCTGGACGAGGCGAGATCGTATCTGGAGCACCCCGTGCTGCGGCCGCGGTTGCTCGGAGGCGGCCGAGATCGTGGCCCAGACCCAGGGTTCCACCGCCGAACGGATCTTCGGATCCGTCGACGCACAGAAATTGCGGTCCTGCATGACGCTGTTCCTGCGCGCGGCGCCGGTGGAGCCAGTCTTCAGCAAGGTGCTGGGCCTGTTCTTCGACGGCGTTCCGGATCGGAAGACGGACGAGTTGCTGGACATCACCTGAGCGGCCGGTCAACGGGCCGGTCAGCCCTTGATCGCGCCGCCGAGACCGGAGCCGCGCAGAAACGAGCGCTGGAAGACGATGAAACCGGCGATGGGAACGATGGTCGCGATCAGCAGCGCCGCCAGGAACGTGCCCAGGTCGGTCTGCGGTTCGATCGCCGGCAGTCGCACCGACAAGGGCTGCTCGTCTGGGTTGGTCAGCACCAGCAGCGGCCAGAGGAAATCCTTCCAACTCGCCAGCACCGCGAACACCGAGACGACGCCCGAGAATGGGCTTGGACATCGGCAGCACGATGGAGAAGAACAAGCGGAACGCCCCGGCTCCGTCCACCCGCGCCGCCTCGAATATCTCGCGCGGCAGATTGTCGAAGAACCGTTTCACAATCACGACGTTGAACGCGCTGGCCCCGGCGGGCAGCCAGATGGCCCAGTAACTGTCGATGAACGAAGTGTGTAGCAGCGGAGGATGGACGATCTCGATGTAGAGCGGGACCAGCAGCACCACCGGCGGGATGAAAAGGGTGGCCAACACCAGTCCGGTGATGACATTGGCATATCTGGGTCGCAACACAGACAATGCGAATCCGGCGGTGGTCGCCACCAGGAGTTGAGACAGCCAGGCGCCCAAGGCGAGCACGACGGTGTTCCAGAAATAGACGCCGATCTTCACGTTGAACCACGCGTCGTACAGATTGTGCCAATCGGTGCCATGAGGAAATAGCGCCATCGGTTGTTGGAGTGTGTCGATGGTCGGCGTGATGGCCGACTTCGCCAACCACAGCATGGGTCCGAGACCAGCCACTATCAGAAGCGCCAGCAGCATCATCTGCGTTCCGCCGATGCCGAAGCGAACGCTCGGTCGCTGCCAGTCGGTCGACGAGATGACCGCCTGTTCGGTCGCTTCGTTCCTGCGGCGCTTGACCTTCGGGCCGGCCGCCATCGGCTCGGCCACCACAATCGATTCTGTCACGAGGTGCTCCAGGAACGAGTGACGCGGAGATAGATCATCGACATCAGGCCGAGGAAGACGGCCAACATCAGACTCAGAGCGGTCGCGCTGCCGTAGTCGCCGCCGAGGCTGTTGCCGAATGCGTAGTTGTAGATCATGAGCAGGATCGTCATGGTGGAGTTGCTGGGCCCGCCCGCGGTGAACAGGTAGGGCTCCAGGAAAACCTGTGCCGTGCCGATGATCTGCAGGATCATCGTCAGCAACAACACACCCCGCAGCTGCGGCATGGTGATGTGCCAGATCTTGTTCCAGATCGTTGCGCCGTCGACACCGGCGGCCTCGTACAGTTCGCGATTAACGCCGGTGATCGCCGCGAGGTAGATGATCACCGTTGCGCCGGCGTTGGCCCATGTCGATTCGAGCACGAGGGATGGCATGGCGGTGGATCGGGGACTGCAGCCATGGGTACGGGCCGAGATGCACCCATCCCAGGATGGTGTTGAAGACGCCCGTCGGGCTGGGGTCGTAGAAGGTCTTCCACAGCAGCACGGCCACCACCGGCGGAATCACCACTGGGAGATAGGCCAGAACACTGAAAACCCCGCGGTAGCGCCGCACCTCGCTCATCAGCACGGCGGCGACGAGCGGAATCGGGTAGCCGAAGATCAGCGCCAGCAGCGCAAAGTACGCCGTGTTTCTGATGGCGATCGGCAACAGCGGATCATCCAGCACATTGCTGAAGTTCTGCCATCCCACCCAGGTCGCCGGCCGCACCAGGTTGGTGTGCTGGAACGACATGGTGACGGTGCGGACGATCGGGTACCAGGAGAAGGCACCGAAGGTGAAGAGCATCGGCAACAGGAAGACGACCGTCGTCAGGCCGCCGCCTTTGACCCAGCTGGCCGGAGTGCGCCGCGGGCGTGAAGTCGCCTGGCGCCCTGTCGTCATCGTTTCGTTGGACACTGTCGACGCGGCAGCCGGGGAGTCCATGCGGAGTTCCCCGGCTGCCGGCCGGTCCGATCTGACCGTCACTTGCCTTGGGAGATCAGGCCTTGCGCCTGGTCGTTGGCCGCGGAAAGCAGCTGCTTGATGTCAGCGTTCTTGTTGGTCAGTACGGCCTGCACCACGGGATCCAGTGAGTGGTAAACGCTCTGGGTCGATGCCGCAGGCTCGGCGGCGAGGGTCTGGTTGAAGATGTTGTTCGTGTATCCCGTCATCTGCTCGACGGGCACGTTGATGTACGGCTTGATCCAGGTGTTGGCGAGGTCGTACTGCTCCTTGTTGAACACCGGGAGCGCCGGAACGCCGACCGGCTGCTTGGACGCGATCAGGGTCTTCGCGTTACGCACGGCCTGCTGCTCGTTGACGAGCGGCTGCTCGTAGAAGAAATCGATCCACTTGACGGCGGCCGCCACCTCGTCCGGGTTGGCATCGGGCTTGACCGCCGCGAGAGTGCCTCCGCCCAGGACTGCCGCCTGGGCGCTGTCACCGACCGGGATCGTGGTCAGGCCATACATCTTCGGATTCAGGTTGGCCGACTGCACGAGGTTCGTGTAGACGTCGGAGCCACTGACGTACATGCCCACCTTGCCGGCAACAAAGGCCTGGTTGATATCGCTCCAGCCGTAGTCCTGAGTCGCTCCCATCGAATTGTCCGTCCAGCGCATGGTCTTCAGGGCATTCAAGGCGGCGACCGTCTGCGGGTTGTCGAGGGTGGCCTTGGCAGTCTTTCCCGTCCCGGTCTCCATCCGGCCGCCGAGCGAGTACGCGAGGGTGGTCAGAATCCAGCCCGCGGTGTTGTCGTTCTTGCCCATCTCGGCGTAGCCGGCCATTCCGGTCTTGGCGGTGATCGCCTTGGCGTCCGCCTGGACCTGGGCCCAGGTGGTCGGCGGCTTGTCGGGGTCGAGGCCGGCCTTGGTGAACAGGTCACGGTTGTAGTGCAGCGCCTGCGCGTAGGCGGCAGTCGGAACCGCAATGATCTTGCCGGAGGAGTCGGTGCCCTCCGCGATCACGGCCGGGTTGTACTTGCTGTAGTACGGAAGCGCCTTGACCTGCGAGGTCAGATCGGCCAGCTGACCGTTGTCACCCAGTGTCCGACCGTCGGTGAACGGCACCGTGAACACGGTCGGAAGCGTTCCGGCGGCGAGCTTGGCCGCGAAAGTCGGTCCCGTCCACTGGTATTCGACGCCCTGCACGGTGATGCTCGGATTGGCCAGCTCGAATTCCTTGATCTGGTTGTTGAACTGGGTCTTCGCCTCGGCCGTCATACCGGGGATGAGGGAGGCAACGCTGATCGTCACCGGCTTGCCCGCGGGCGAGCTGGGCGCCGAACTGGCCGCGGCGGACGCGCTGGGCGCGGTGGACGCGCTGGCCGCGGTACTGCTTGCAGCGCTGCTCGGCGCGGCCGGACTGCTGACGGGGGCGGCAGCACTGGCAGCCGCGGGACTTGGCGACGCGCTGCTGACCGAGCTCTGGTTTGCACTGTTGCTGCTACTGCTGCAGCCGGCCACGAGACATGCCGTGGCGAGGACGGCGATGGTGGCGCCGGTGCGCTTGAACTTCATCGACTTCTCCTTTTTCGGGGTCGCTCACGGCGCCGGTGCCGTGAGCAGGCCATCACTGCGAGTGGGGGTGAATCGTGCCGGTTGGGTCAACCGGCACCTGGATTTACAGGCGACGCGGTGGATCTGGTGTCGGTCAGCCGGTGGTGGGCATGCGGAGCCAGACGGCGGTGTCGGTTGGCAACTGACCTCCTTCGATCTCTTCGCTGGCGAGCACGATCTCGGAACGGTCGGGCAGGGGGCACGCATCGGCGCCGAAATTGACGAGGCAGACGATCTCATCGCCTCGCTTGAAGGCGAGAACCGCTGGTGCTGCTTGGCATCCACTGAAAAGTCGGGCCGGCGAACGCCGGGCTGGATCGCCGAATGCGCAGGCCCTCGCGATAGAGGGCGAGCGTCGACGAGCGATCCTCGCGATTGCGCCCCCACGGTCAGGCCTCCCCATCCCGGTGGTTGGTCGAGCCACGGGCGCCTCGTGGCGCCCGGCGGGCTGAACCCGTAGGGCGGTTCGTCGCCGGACCAGGGGAGCGGTACCCGGCAGCCGTCGCGTCCAGGGTTCAGTCGGCCAGATCTGAAATACATCGGGATCCTGCCGCCGCTCGTCAGGAATGTCCTCGACCTCGGGCAACCCGAGTTCCTCGCCCTGGTAGATGTACATCGAACCGGGCAGCGCCATGGTCAGCAGCGCCGCGGCCCTGGCCCTGCGCGTACCGAGTGCCAGGTCTGTCGGCGTGCCGGCGCGGCGGGTGTCGAACGAGAACGAGGTATCCGTGCGGCCGTACCGGGTGACCGGCCGGGTGACGTCATGGTTGGACAACACCCACGTGGCCGGGGCCGAGACCAGTTGGTGCGTCGAGAGAGTCTGGTCGATGCAGGCACGGAGCGCCGTCGGGTCCCACGGACATCCGAGGTACGGAAAGTTGAACACGGTGTGCAGTTCGTCCGCGCGCAGGTAGCGGGCAAGGCGCTGGGCGTCGGGCAGCCACACCTCACCGATCAGCACCCGCGGCTCCGCATAGGAGTCGGCAACGTCTCGCCATTGGCGGTACACCTCGTGCAGCGAATCGCGATCGGTGAAGGGATGCTCGGCACCCGACGCGAGCAGATCCTCCTCGGCCAGGGCGGGGTCCTTGACGAGCAGCGCCGCCGAGTCGATCCGGAAACCGGCCACTCCGCGGTCGAACCAGAACCGCAGCACTGCTTCGTGTTCGGCCCAGACGTCCGGGTGTGTCCAGTTGAGATCGGGCTGTTCCGAGGCGAACAGGTGCAGGTACCACTCGCCCGGCGAGCCGTCCTCATCCTTCGTCCTCGTCCAGGCCGGTCCACCGAATATCGACTGCCAGCCGTTCGGCGGAAGTTCGCCGCTGTCACCGGTGCCGGGCCGGAACCAGAACCGGGCCCGTTCCAGCGAATCGGGTGCCGCGGCCAGAGCCGCGCGGAACCATGCGTGCTCTTCTGAGACGTGGTTCGGGACGATGTCGACGATGGTCCGGATTCCGACCGCACGTGCTTGCGTGATCAGCGTCTCGGCGTCGCGCAGAGTGCCGAACGACGGGTCGATCGAGCGGTAATCGCTGACGTCGTAACCGCTGTCGGCCATCGGCGACGGATACCAGGGGTTGAACCACAGGGCATCGACGCCGAGCGCAGAGAGGTACTCGAGCTTGGCCCGCACTCCGGCCAGGTCGCCGGTGCCATCACCGTCCGTGTCGTAGAAGCTGCGGACGTACACCTGATAGACCACTGCACTGCGCCACCACGGGTCGCCGTCACTTCGCACAGCCGCCTCATCTTCCGGTCGAAGTGACTCGGTGCTCTCCGACTTTGGAGGACGCCGTGACGGTCTCCCGAGAAGCAAACACCTGGGAGCCAGCGACAGGAACACTACTCACACACGAGAACGGCGTGCAAGAGATGAACGAACGTATGCAGAATTGTTACTACGGGTCAGGCTGATGCATCGGCGCGCGCCGACAACGGCGCTGTTGACCCGCGCACAACCAGTTCCGGCTCGTAGAACAGCTCCTCGCTCGGTACATCCGAGCCCTCCATCTGGGAGGTGAGCAGGGCGACAGCAGCTCGGCCGATGGCCTCGATCGGCTGCCGGACGGTGGTCAGCGGGGGATCGGTGCAGTTCATGAACGCGGAATCGTCGAACCCCACGACCGACAGATCGGACGGCACCCGGAGACCTTGCCGGCGGGCGGCCCGGATCGCACCGAGAGCCAACGGATCGCTGGCGCACACGATGCCGGTCGCGCCCTGCTTCAGCAGTCGGTTCGTCGCGGCCTGTCCGCCTTCCAGCGAGAACATGGTGCGCTCGACGAGGAGCGGATCGAAGCTGAGCCCCGCGCGGCTCGCCGATGCACTGAAGGCCTCCAGCTTCCGCATCGACGGAACATGGTCCGGCGGACCGAGAATCAGCCCGATGCGCTCGTGTCCGAGGGAGACGAGATGGCCGTACGCCTGGTCCATCGCCACCCCGTCGTCGGTGGACACTCGTGGAAAGTCGAGGTGCTCGGCCGCGGCGTTCACCAGCACAACGGGCAGTCGAAGTTTGAGCAGGCGCCTGTAGTGATCGTGTGGCGCCTCCGCCTCGGCGTACTGCCCACCGGCGAAGATCATTCCGGAGACCTGCCGCTCCAGCAGCATGTCGACGTACTCGGTCTCGGACATGCTGCCCGTCCTCGTGCACAGGACGGCGTTGAATCCACGCTGCGCCAAGGCGCCGGCGACCACCTCGGCGAGCGCCGGAAAGATCGGGTTGGACAGTTCGGGGACGACCAGACCGACCATCCGGGCACGGCCGCTCCGCAGTGCGGTCGGCCGTTCGTACCCCATGACGTCCAGGGCAGTCAGGACGGCGGCACGAGTGGCGTCCGAGATGCCGGGCTTCCCGTTGAGGACCCGGCTCACCGTTGCCTCGCTCACGCCTGCCTGCTTGGCTACTTCTGCAAGATGTCTGGCCATGCCGCAATCCTACGACAGAACTTTGCAAAAAGTTGCAACATTTGCGCCAGGCGAGTCGAGCCGTCCTACCGGCCCGATCAGTGCGCCGCGCTCGCCACCCGCAGCGGAACGAGCAGAGCGAGCGCTTCGCTGAGGCGCCGGATGGCGTGCATGGCGACAGAATCAGCTGGTCCGGCTTGCTCCAGCAGTGGCCGCACCCGGGACTGCACGTCCGCCATACCGGGCGCCAGCGGCGGCGGGTTCCGCAATTCCGGCGCCTTACCCAGTCTGCGCGCCTCGGCCGCCAGTTCCCGGCAGGCCTGCGCCAGGGCTGCATTCTGCTGGCCGGTCGACACTGCAGCGGCCAAGGCCCTGGCCGACGCGCCGCAGGTGCCGAGCACCGAGATCCGATGGCGCAGCGCGAATCGGTCGGCTCCGAACAACCGGCCCCTGGTCAGGGCTCGCCTGGTCCGCACCAGTTGTCGTCCGCTGGCGTCCAGCGCCATCGTCAAACTGAGTGGATCCCGCTCCGGGATCTGGCCGTCGAGTACGTCGGCGCAGGAATCGACCAGGTCGCCGAGGCCTTCAAGAAACGTCTGGCGGGCGACGCGGAGGGTGGCGCGGCTGTGGGTCGGCAGCACGACAAGGGAGACGACGACTCCGATGGTGGCACCGACAACCGTTTCGAACAACCGGATCTCGAGCAACTCGTCGCTGAATGTGCCGAGCAGGGTGTAGAGCTGCCCGAGCATGACGGTGATGAAGAAAATCATCGCCCCATAGGAGACGGCCTGCAGGAAGAAGGCGAGGAAGATGCACAGCAGGATGGCAGCGATGGCCACCGGTGCATGACCCTCGGTGAAGTTGGCCAGGCCGACGGCGGCGACCAATCCGAGTACGGTGCCGGCAATCCGGCCCGCACCCTTGCGCAGGGTTTCGCCCGAGGTCGCCGTCCCGGCAAAGCCAACGAAAGCCGCGATCACGGCCCAGTAGAACCGTTGCGGGGAGATGGCTTCGCCGATCACGATGGCCAGCGCCGCGGCGATCCCCGCCTGGATGGCCTGCCGGGTGGTCAGCGAAATCCGGGACGTGGAGAAGCGGCCGGCGTCGGCGCGGCCGATGGTCTGCTGTGCCAGTGCCGCGGATCCCGGCAGGTTGCCGCCGATCAGGGTGACGGCCGGCTGGAAGTCGTCGGCTTCATCCAGCGCGTCAGTCGCACGGTCCTGTCCTGGGTGATCGTCATCGACCGGCGGGACCGGCGGTGATATCAATGCGCCGGAGTTCCACGTTGCGACGGTCTGGATGAGGAAAACGGCGGCGCTTCCCAGCCGGCGCACGGCCGGCAGCGCCGACTTATCGGAGGCTTCCAGTTCTCGCGCCGCCTCCAGTGCGCTGGCCGAGTCCGCCCAGCCAAGGGCCTCCAGCACCTGCCTGACCCGCGCCAACATCTCGGGGCTGACTTCCGATCGTCTGGACGCGATCTCCAGCGTGGCGCCGGCCACTTCGTCCATGCCGATCTCGACATCGACCGTCCAACGCCGCAGCCGGCCGGGCGGCACACCTTCGGGAAGCGCTCGGCGGTCGGCGAGTTGGCCGTCAATGAGCAACGCCACCTCGGCCAGTTGGATCAGCTGCCGCCGCAGTTGACGCACGGAGCCGGGATCGGCCCCGTCATCTAGTACCTGCAACGCGGCCGATATCCCAGCCCTTGCCCGGGCACGCAATGCCGTGACCACATGTCTGAGCTTCTGCTGCGGATCGTCGTAGAGCACCGTCAGCAACAGGACGGTGACCCAGACTCCGCTGAGCGCAACGGCACTCAGCAGAAAGGGGAGCTTCGAGATCGGCGGGTGCAGGAAGAGTGAGAAGAAGAATCCCTGCCACGCCAGGAAGCCGAAGGTGAACCAGCGCGGGCCGAACCGCCGCACCCAGACCGCGGTGAAGGACATCAGCACGAAGGTCACCAGACCCAGGAGATGGTGCTCGGCGGTCAGGACGCCCAACGTCACACCGGCCGCGGCCATCAGGACGCCGATCGCGGCCGTCCTGGCGATGACCGTGCGGTGGCTCTCCCGGATACCGGTGGACATCAGCATGGCGACGATCGCACCCATCAACATGGCCAGCACCGCCGGCTGACCGGACACCGTGGCCAGGCCGTACTCGAGCAATATCGTGCTGCCGACCGCGACGATGGCACGGACACCCTGGCGCAGCCTGGCCCACCCGGGATCGGATGCGACGAAGCGGTCGCGCGCATCCCGGAACTCCTGCCCCAGCCGGTCCGTGCCGGCGGAGTAGACCCCGTGCAAGCGGTCCTCCAGCGGCACGGTCACCGCAGTGACCTTCGGATGGCGGGCATGTGCAGATTGTCTACCTCGACGTTGCGCCGGCCGATTCTGCGGGTATCAGTTCACGCCCGAGATCGAGCTCGCCGGAGCGCAGGAGCGATTCGACGCCGGCCCTGGCCGCGTCCTCCGGCGCGAACGCCGGTTGGTAGCCGAGGACGTTGCGAGCCTTCTCGATCGACACGTGCTGGCTGCGCACCAGGTGTTCCCAACTCTGTTCGGCGTATTCCTCTGCCGTGTTCTCGGCGAAGGCGTCCCAGCTGACGGTGGTCAGGTGCGCCTGCTGTCCGAACCACGCCGCCGCGATTTCGGCGAATCCGCGGACGGTCAACGCCGACGCCGCGGTTGCGTGGAAGGCTTCGCCACGCGCCGCTGCCGGCTGTTCAGCGGCCAACTGGAAGACCTGGGCCACGTCGTCGGCATGGACGTGGCTGAGCAGCTCGGCGCCGAACCCCGGGATGTGCAGCTCGCCGCCGTTTGCAAGAATTTTCCAGACTTGCGGATCGAGGTTGCCCAGCGGCCCGATCGGCGCCCAGCCGGGACCGCTGATGTGACCCGGATGCACCGAGGTGGTCACCAGCCCGCCGGCCGATGGTCTCTTCGCGCAACATCGCCGCGATGGCCGCCTTCTGGGTTCCGTATTCGCCGAAGGGCTCGGTCTTGGCGTCTTCGGTGATCGGCACCCGCAGGCTCTTTCCGTGCATCCAGATCGACCCGCAGTGGATCAGGTGACCCGTGTGCCCGCGGAGAGCTTCCACCAGCTGGGTCGCCGAGGCGAGGGTGAAACACACCAGATCGATCACCGTGTCCGCGCCGAGATCGGCGATGCGTCGCCCGAATGTGCCCGATTCATCCTCGGCGGCTCGATCGACGGTCAAGCCGCCGCACCGTGTTCCAGGCCGGGTCCTCCTGATAGGGCTGCCCCTGGCCGCGACTCAGCACGGTCACCCGGTGACCGGAATTGACCAGGCGGGGAACGAGGAAGGTGCCGATGTGACCGGTGCCGCCGATGACGACGATGTCCATATGTACTCAGTCGGCGCTGTCGGATTGCGCTGACCGGCCGCGCCCGGTGACCTTTTGGAGTCGATCGATGTGCTCCGATGCTTCCGCCTTCGTCATATCTCCCGGCAATTCCTCTCCGGCCTCACGCGCCAGGGTGTCCAGATAACTTCGCTGCGGTCCGGTGATGGGTTCGTCGCCGGTGACCCAGTCCTGGGGATCCTTGCTCGCGGAGTTCGCAGGATCGGGTCCGGCTCCGCCGATGACGTCAGGTGTCGGTTCGCTCATGCGTGGTACGTACCCACATCGGGGTCCGGCCACTCCCACCCTTACGGCCGCCCGCGAAGAAGCGGATGAAACCATCGGGCATGATCCACGCCCTGGAATTCCTGGTGGCCGGCGTTGCCGTGGTCGTCCTCGTCGAAGTGATCGCCGAGAAGACCCGCCTGCCGGCCGCGGTACTGCTGACCGCATGTGGCCTCGTCTACGCGGTCCTTCCCGGACCCAACATCCACCTGGAGCCCGAGGCGATCCTGACTTTCGTGCTCCCACCGCTGCTCTACAGCGCGGCCCTCAATTCCTCCCTGATCGCCATCCGCCAGAATCTGCGCCCGGTGATCAGTCTCTCGGTCGGACTGGTTCTCGCGACCGCATTGCTGGTGGGCGTCGGCACCCATCTCTTCGTGCCGGCCATCACGCTGGCGGCCGGGGTCGCTCTCGGCGCAGCGGTTGCACCACCCGACCCGGTCGCGGCCCTGGCCATCGGTCGCCGCGCCGGCCTGCCAGGCAAACTGATCACCCTCATCGAAGGCGAAGGTCTGCTCAACGACGCCACCGCACTGACCACGTTCACGGTTGCGGTGGCCGGGGCGGCGAGCGGCGGCTTTTCCTTTGCCGACTTCGGAGTGGGTTTCCTGCTCGCGGCGCTGGGCGGCATCGCGGCCGGGGTCGTCATCGCGATCGTCGTGCGATTTATCCGGTCTCGACTGGACCAACCGCTGCTGGTCAACAGCATCTCGCTGGCCACACCCTTCGCCGCCTACCTCCTGGGGGAGGAAATCCACAGTTCCGGCGTACTCGCCGTCGTCGTCGCCGGCCTGATCGTCGGGCACGACACGCCCCGGTACTCATCCGGGGCCTCTCGACTGCAGACCAACGCGGTCTGGCGGCTGGTCGACTTCCTCTTGGAAGGCTTCGTATTTCTGTTCATCGGCCAGCAGTTGCCCGCGGTGGTACGCGGTCTCGGCGCATATTCGACCGGCACGATCGTCGCGGCCGTCGGCGTCACGCTCGCCGTGGTGCTGTTGCTGCGGCCGATCTGGCTGGCCGCGACACAACTCCTGCCCCGGCGCTTGCACACCCGGCTGGGCGGCAGCGGCACTGCCGACGACGGGCGCCTGAGCGGCAGGGAAGTGGTCATCCTGAGCTGGGCGGGGACCCGCGGAGTGATCAGCCTGGCGGCCATCTTCAGCCTGCCCTTGCTGATCGGTGACGGTTCACCATTTCCCGACCGAGACCTGTTGCTGCTGTGCGCCTATGTCGTCGTCCTGGTGACATTGATGGGCCAGGGACTGACCTTCGCCACGGTGGTCAGGGCCACCGGTGTCAAAGCTGACGCGGCCGGTGAGGCGCGCGAGCGGAACCAGGTTCGGATGGCAGCCACGCGCGCGGGGCTGGAACGACTGGAACAGGAAATGGAGCACGGCGAGGCCAGCGAGGCGGCCACGTCGGCGATGCGCGGCAACCTCGAGCATCGGCTCGAGCGCTATCAACATCGGATGGATCTGCTGGAGAGTGCGGAAGACGGCGAGATTCCTGTTTCGCCCAGCTACGAGGCGGCGCTGCGGCTGCGTCGTTCGGTCATCGATGCGCAACGGGACGAACTGATGCGCTGGCGGGACGCCGGTCGGCTCTCCGACGCGGGGCTCCGCATTCTGGAGCGTGAGCTCGATGTGGAGGAGAACACCCTGCCCCGTCGCGACGACAGCTGATCCGCCCGGTCGCTTGCCTCGTAGTCGCTGCCGCTGGGTCTGGCCAGTGCGTCGAGCCTCACAACACGGCGAGCATTCCGCCGTCCACGTAAAGGATCTGACCTGAGACGAAGTCGGATGCCGCCGAGGACAGAAAGATGGCTGCGCCGATCAAGTCGTCGACCTTTCCCCACCGGCCGGCGGGTGTGCGGTTGGCGACCCATCTGGTGAACTCGTCGTCGGCCACCAGCGCAGAGGTCAGTTCTGTCTCGAAGTAGCCGGGGCCCAGTCCGTTCACCTGGATCCCCGCCGGTCCCAGGTCGGCGCACATTCCTTTGGTCAGCATCTTCAGGCCGCCCTTCGTTGCAGCGTAAGGCGCGATGCCAGGTCGGACGGTCTCGCTCTGCACCGAGCAGACGTTGATGATCTTCCCGCGTCCGCGTGATGTCATCCGCCGGGCCACTTCTCGGCCGACCAGGAAGGCGCTGGTCAGGTTCGTGTCGAGCAGTCGGTACCAGTCGGCGTCGGCGAAATCGACAAGGGGAGCGCGATGCTGGACACCGGTATTGCTGATCAGTATGTCGATCGGTCCCACGCCGTCCTCGATCGCGGCGATTCCAGCCACCACGGCGGCGGGATCGGTGACGTCGAAGCTCTGTGCCAGGACCGCGGTCCCGGTCGCCTCGTCAATTCAGACCTGGTTCGGTCGAGCGCTTCGGCGTCGCGACCGTTGAGCACCACTCTCGCCCCGGCCTCGGCGAGGCCCTTCGCCAAAGCCTTGCCGATGCCCCGGCTCGAGCCGGTGATCAGCGCGATGCGGCCGGTGATGTCGAACAGCGGATGGGAACTCATTTCCGTGGCCTCGGATCAATCATCGGGAGGCAGGGTCGTCCCTGGTGAGCGGAACCAGGTGCAACGTGTCGACGATCTCGTCCGCCATTTGCGCTGCGGGGCGGCCGACGTCGACGACAAGAGCGTGCTCGCCGGGATCGGGCGGCTCGAGGGTCGAGATCTGCGAGTCCAGCAAGCTGGGCGGCATGTAGTGATCCGTCCTGGTTGCGAGCCGGTCTCCGATCAACGTCCGCGACCCTCGCAGGTAAACGAATCGGACGTGGTCACCGCGCAGCCGGTCCCGGTAAGTGCGTTTCAACGCCGAGCAGGTCACCAGGCCGGGTACCCCAGCGGCGGTGTGTGCGGTGATCCAGGCCGCCACGGTGTCCAGCCAGGGCATGCGGTCCTCGTCGGTGAGTGGGATTCCGGCGGCCATCTTCGCGACGTTCGCGGCGGAATGCAGATCATCGCCTTCCTGCAGGTCCCAACCCAGCCGGGAGGCGAGCAGCGCGGCGACCGTGGATTTCCCCGAGCCCGAGACCCCCATGATCACCAGCACGGGCTGCTGCCCGGAGACGATGTCAGACATGCTGAGTCCCTTCGCTTCCGCTGGTTCTCATCGACTTCATTGTCCACCTGCCCGCCAGGGGCGGACACGCTAGCGTGTCCGCCCCTGGCTTTCTGCTAAGGCAGGTAGTACGTCGGGTTCGGCAATTTCACTGCTCTGTCGGCGTAACCGCCGATCAGATCGCTGAACTGATCACCGAAATTCGCGATGATGTCGTACCGCCCGAACGCCTTCGACTCCACATACTTTCGGGTTTGCGACTTGTACTCGATGGTCGTGCATTTCGCTGCCGCGCAGGTGATGTAGGAAGGCTGCTGTGACGCCCCCACACCGGTCCACTTGGTGAAGAACTTCGCGCGCGTGAAGGGTTGGTAGCCAACCTTTTTCAGATTCTTCAGGGTCGCTGTCTTCTGGTCATCGTTCCGACCGGTGAGCCCGACGACCGTACAACCGGCGGCGCCAACCTTGTTGACCAGTGCGACCATGGCCGGGGTGGCGGGGAACCGCTCGTGCTGTACCCAGTCGTCCTGCAGGACAGGGTCGAAGTTGAAATGCATGGCCGCCACCTCCATGTCGTAGGTCCACAAGGTGGTGTCGTCCACGTCGAAGACGATGGCCGGCTTCTCGTGCAGATGGGATTCGACACGGCATTGCGAAACCAGCCGGGGCGTGAGTCTGTTGACCAGCTTGCTCATTTCGGTGATGTACGGCGACGACATCTTGTTGGAGATACCCGTGCCCGGGTCGCCGTAGTAAGTGGCAATGGTTTTCTTCACCGAGTCGATGTTGGGAATGCCCTCGCCGCCCTGGGTCGCTCCGCTCGAGCCGTCCGGAGCCATGATGAAGTGCGTGCGCGGTGCCAGTTTCGGTTCATTCAAGCCAGGCAGGTCGGGGGACGGCAGGTAGTACGTCGGATTCGGCAGCTTGACGCTGCGTTCGGCGTGACCACCCTGCAGGTCCGAGTACTGATCTCCGAAGTTTTCGACGATCGTGTACCCGAGGCGCTCGATGTGCGCGCGGGTTCCGGCCTTGTACTCGACCGTCGTGCAACTGGCTGCCGCACAATGGATGTACGACGGCTGGACCGACGAACCGACGCCGGTCCACTTGGTGTAGAACCGGCTTTTGACGAAGGACTTGTAGCCGTCCTTGGCGAGATTGGCCAGAGTCGCTGCCTTCTGGTTGTCATTGCGGCCGGTCAGCCCGAAAACGGTGAAGCCAATCGCCGCCGCCTTGTTGACGAAGGCGACCATGGCTGGCGTGGCAGGGAATCGCTGATCCTGGACCCAGACGTCCTGCTCCGCCGGGTTGAAGTTGAAATGCATGTCGCCGACTTCCATGTCGTACGTCCACAACGTGGTGTCGTCGGTATCGAAGACCAGGGCAGGTTTCTCGTGACGGCGAATGGCGGCGTCGTAGAGGGGCTTCAACTGCCGGGTGAGACGGCTGACGATGTTGTTCATTTCGCTGATGTACGGGGACGAGTCCTTGTTCGCGATTCCGGTACCCGGATCTCCGTAGTAGGTCGCGATCGTCTTCTTGACCGAGTCGATGTTCGGGATGCCCTCGCCGCCCTGGGTGGCTCCACTGGAGCCGTCGGGCGCCATCGTGAAGTGAGTGCGCGGTGCCAGCGTTTGACCTTGCCCATAGGCGGAGTCCGGACTTGCCTGGGCGGCGGCGGGGGAGACCGCGCCAATCGTCAGAGTGGCAGTTGCCACCACGGCGACGAAGGCGGCCGGCAGGCCTCTCCGTCGTCGTCCGGCGGCCGGAACAGCTCTGATTCTGTCGAGCATGCGTTCACCTCTCGAAGATCTTGCGGGTGGCAGACAACCCGCCGGAAGTTACCCGCGTTTCTTCGCCGACGGAAGGGGATGCCCGGTTTGCGCTCTTCGACCGGCACGGCAGCTATTGGGCGGCCGCGCCCCGCCCCGCCGCCCCGCGCCCGCGCCCGCCCGCGCCGCCTCGCGCACCGTGTCGCGATTGTCGCGGTTCCTAGCCCGAAATGTCGCGAGGATCGCGACACGGTGCGGCTGGGGCACGGCGCTACTGAGCGGGAGGGCGCGGCCCGAGGTGCGGGCGGTCGACACTCGAGTGCTCGATCAACTTCGTCCCAGCCGGACGCGTCAGGGGTCCTTCACGCCAGGCAAGCAACGCCCTCGATGAATGCGTCAACGCCCCCTTGTGCTTCCTCGTGAGGTCACATAGGATGGGAACGTACGTTCGAGACTGTGGCTCTCATCTCGACGTATGTCAGCCAAAATGGGGGGTACTGAAGTGCCGGGTCGATCTGCTGCGGCGGTGGCCGCCGCCGCGCACCCCGGCGTGGAGACCCTGTCGTTCCTGACCGCCGCCCGGGTGTCGGCGTTGTCGCCGTCGGATCTGGTCGACGCGGTGATCGCGTCGGAACGGCTGCTCGCCCACGTCAACGCGGTACAGGCCGGGCTGCTGGCCGAGTTGGGCCGGCCCGGCCGGTGCGGCGACATCACCGCCCTGGTCGACGCCCTGATCGGCAAGGCCGGGCAGGGCCGCAACGCCGACGGCGAGATCGACGCGGCCCGGGTGGAGGAGGTGACCCGGGAAACCGCGGTCCGGGTCGCCGCCACCGAGGTCGCCGCCGTGCTCGACTGGTCCCCGGTCACCGCGAAGATCCGCATCGGGCAGGCCCACCGGATGCTCACCGCCCTGCCCGCCACCTACACGGCGCTGCACGCCGGCCGGGTCGACGTCGGCCGGGCCCGGATGATCACCGACCGCACCGCCGTCCTCAGCCGCGGGACTGCGGCCGGGTCGAGGCCCGGATCCTGCCGCTGGTCAAAGGCCGGTCCAAAGCCCGCCTGGAAACCCTGGTCGACCGGGAAGTCATCACCGCCGACCCCGCCGCCGCCGAACACCGCCGCCGCAAAGCCGCCGCCGACCGGGAAGTGGTCCACCGCCCCGACAAAGACGGCATGGGCATCATCACCGCGCTGCTCCCCGCCGACGCCGCCGTCATCCTGTTCACCCTGATCGACCTCATCGCCCAAGCCAACAAAGGCCTCGACCACCGCACCGCCGACCAACGCCGCGCCGACGCCCTCACCGACATCGCCGACGAACTCCTCACCCACGGCTACGTCGACCTGGACCACCTCATCACCCTCGCCCACCACAGCACCAGCCGCACAGCAGCGACACCGGCCGGACAGCGACAGCGGCAGCGGCAGCGGCGATCCCGACCACTCCCACCCCGCCGACGTCGACGGGACAGCCGCTGACATCGCAGGCGCAGCCGGCACCGACGTGGACGCAGCCGCCGACGCGACTTCCCACGCCGACGCGAGTTCCCACGTCGGCGCCAGCGCCGATATCGACGCCGATGCCGAGGCGGCCGCGGCGGACCCAGCCGACCCCGGTGTCGAAGCGGCCGACCCCGACGCCACCGCGGCGGGCGCTGCGCGCGGGCGCTCGCTCGGCGCAGCGGTGGCCGCAGTCACCGCGCGGGGGTCCCGGATGTTGACCCGGCACGGACGCCGACCCCACCTCACCGTCACCGGCGCCGCCACCACCCTGGCCGGCCTGGACGAGCTCCCCGGACAGTTGGACGGCCACGGCGCCATCACCGCACCCATGCTCCGCGCCATCGCCGCGTCCTTCGCCACCCTCACCGCCATCACCCTCGACAGCGCGACCGGCGCCGCCACCGGCATCGGCGCGCTGACCTACCGGCCCCGCCAACACCTCGCCGACCAGGTCACCACCCTCGCCGGGACCTGCCGCACCCCCGGCTGCCGACAACCCGCCTGGCGCTGCCACCTGGACCACCTGCAACCCTTCAACCACCAGCAACCCGCCGCCGGCGGACCCACCACCCTGCACAACCTGCACCCCCAATGCGCGTTCCACCACCTGCTCAAACACCACTCCAACTGGACCCCCCAGCTGCAACCCGACCTCACCATCAGCTGGACCACCAACACCGGCCACACCGCCACCAGCCACCCCCGCGAATTCACCACCCCCGGCCAACCCCCCGCCGGCCACCCCGGCCAGCCGCACCCCGGAAACGCCGGACCACCAGCACCACCAGCGCAGCGGATCGTCACCGGCCCCGTCGCCGGACCCACCATCCCCGTCCTACCCGCCGGCGCCGAACACCACGAACCCCACACCGAACTGGAAGACCCCGACACCATCCCCGACCCCGGCAGCATCGCGATCCACCCCTACCGGGCCCTGCGGCAACAGACCCGCGAACACGCCCTCCGCCGGATCGGCAAGATCAAGAAACTGTCCGACCCCGCCGACCCCGCACCCGCCTGGACCGTCGACGCTCCCACCGGGCAGGCGCTGACCGACCTACGGGCCACCGTCGCAGCGAACATGCAAGCCATCCGAAACCTCCGCGGCCCGGCCACAGCACCGGTCAGACACAGGCCCCGCGCACCGCCAGCCCAACGCACACCCGCCCGCCCGCACTACCCGAGGAACCACCGTTCTGAGCACGGTGGGCTGGCGCATCGGATTGGCTACGCCCAAGGACGCCGGCCCGACGACAGTCGACTGCCGGAGACCTCGCCGACACCTTCATGACCAGATCTCGAACGGCTCCTCGATCGTCCGTCCGTCCAACAGATCCGGGAGGTAGTACGGGAGGAGCCCTGGGTAGAACCGCTCGCTGCTTCCGGTGATCTCGTCGACCGGAGTCCACCGGAAGTCGACATAGTCCTCGAGTTCGTAATCCAGGCGTTCGCTCTCGTCCATATCGGGTCCGACGACATCGAGTTTGACCACCGCGACGACTTCATGCTGGATGCGCCGCGTATGGCGGTAGCGAAACGTGGAGGTGCGCGACCACTGCGGGGGACCCACCTGCTCGGCGGCGATGGGAATCCCGGTCTCCTCGCGGAGTTCGCGCACTGCCGCGTCGACGTAAGTTTCCCCGTCCTCTATTCCACCGCCCGGAAGCTCCCACCAGTAGCCCAGCTCCGGTATCGCGATGTCATGCGTTCGGAAGAGCAGGACGTTTTCGTCCACGTCCAACACGACGAGACGCACGGCATCGCGCTCGATCACCGGCAGGTCATCGGGAACTTGCAGCATCAGCGATACTCCCACTCTCCATGCGGAGCACATTCGGCGGCTCGCCACGCACGAGATGACTCAGGCTTCTGACGTCCCACCCGCCTCGCAGCAAATAGACCACGATGTAATCTTCGAAGGAAATCAGCCCCAACAGACCGGGACGCCGACATGATCAGCCATAGAACAACTGCGGCCGAGCGACCGGACCGGCCCTGATGTCTGTGGCCATCCCGGGTTTGGCGACTGTTCGCACCTATCGGCGGCAGTGGCTCGCCAAGGACGTCGTCGCGGGGCTCGTCCTGACCGCGCTGCTGGTTCCGCAGGGCATGGCCTACGCCGAGCTCGCCGGGCTCCCCGCCGTGACAGGTCTCTACACCTCGATCCTCTGCCTCATCGGCTACGCGATCTTCGGACCGTCGAAGATCCTGGTCCTCGGACCTGACTCGGCCCTGGGACCCATGATCGCCGCGACGATCCTGCCACTGGTGGGCGCGAACGGTGATCCGGTCCGGGCTATCGCGCTGGCGTCACTGCTGGCCGTCTTCGTCGGTGTTCTCATGGTCCTGGCCGGATTCGCAAGGCTGGGGTTCATCGCTGATCTACTGTCCAAACCCACTCAGATCGGGTATATGAACGGGCTGGCCGTAACTATCATCATCGGCCAGCTACCGAAGTTGTTCGGGTTCTCCGTCGACGCCGACGGTCTTATCGCCGAATCCGTGGGCTTCGTGAAGGGTGTGGCCGAAGGCCGCACCGTGCCCGCCGCGCTCATCGTGGGGCTGCTCGGCCTGATCGTCATCATCGGATTGCAGCGGTGGATGCCGAAAGTCCCCGCCGTCCTGGTGGCCGTGGTGCTCTCCATCGCCGTTGCCGCGTTGTTCGACCTTGCCGCGCGCGGTGTGAAACTCGTCGGCGCACTCCCGCAGGGTTTCCCGCCCTTCACCATCCCGGACGTGAAGGTGTCCGACGTGCCGCTGCTCGTCGGTGGAGCACTCGGGATCGCGTTGGTCTCCATGACCGATACCATCTCCACCGCATCGGTTTTCGCCGCCCGCCACGATCAGGAGATCAACGCGAATCAGGAGATGGTCGGGATCGGCGCGGCCAACCTCGCAGCCGGCCTGTTCCAGGGCTTCCCGGTCAGCACAAGCGGCTCGCGAACTGCCGTAGCCGAGCAATCAGGGGCGAAGACTCAACTCACCGGGCTGGTGGGTGCCGCGGCGATCACCGTCATGCTGCTGTTTCTTCCGGGCCTGCTGAGGGACCTCCCGCAACCGACGTTGGCTGCGGTGGTCATCGCGGCCGCGCTCAGTCTGGCAGACATCAAGGCAACCGTCCGGCTGTGGCACCAGCGACGCATCGAGTGCGCCATGTCGATCGCCGCCTTTCTGGGCGTCGCGCTGCTCGGCGTGCTCCCCGGCATCGGGCTGGCTGTCGCGTTGTCCATCTTGAATGTGTTCCGGCGCGCTTGGTGGCCGTATCAGACAGAACTCGGCCGGGTGGACGGAATGCGCGGCTTCCACGATGTCCAGAGTTACCCCGAGGCCGAGCAGCTCGATGGACTCGTGCTCTATCGCTTTGACGCTCCCTTGTTCTTCGCCAATTCCCGCAATTTCCGCGAGGAGATCCGCAAGCTGGCCGAATCCGCGACACACCCCAAGTGGATCGTGGTGGCCGCGGAACCCATCACCGATATCGACACGACGGCCGCCGATATGCTCGAGGATCTCGACGTCGAGCTGTCCGCACGAGGAGTGTTGTTGATCTTCGCGGAGCTGAAGGACCCGGTACGGACCAAACTCGAGCGCTACGCACTCGACCAGCCGATCTCAGCTGACCACTTCTATCCCACCGTGCACAGTGCGGTCGATGCATTCGAGGCCGCACATGGCGGGCGCTGGGAACGTCCGAAAACCTAGCTACCGGCTGGACACTCCACGGCATGATGGTCCGCAGAACGGGTATCGACCTCACGGCAAGTCACCACGGCGGCCTCGAGCCGACCAGGAGAGGATCAAACTCATGACCGAGCACTCACCATCGCTGACACCGGAAGACGCCGAGAATCTGGCGAAGCTTTTCGACCACAATGCCGCCCACGCTCAGCAACGTTTCACGGACGTGGCGGCGACCTGGGGCCTCGGCGGAATCCACAATCAGCTCGATGAGTTGCTGCGGGGCCTGCGACCTGCTGACCGCCCTCAGGTGGCCAGCGACTTGGCCACCGCGTTGGGCGCCTACGTGGACGAGTTCGGGCCCGGCGGGATAGTCGGGCAGTCCGACACCTTCCGGGATCACGCCTGATCTTCGGGGCCCGGACTGCCAAGCGACGGCGGGAGCACCCGCCGGCGATGTACCAGCCAGCGCTCGCGTGACGCTCGATCCGCGGCGCCAGCAACGTAGGCCGGAGCCGCGGCCGCGGCCTCTTTGAGCATTTCTTGCCGCATGGCCGAAACCGACTACACGCCCGAAAGTCTTTAGACTGCGGGAGGTAAATAGCTCGGACAGTAAGTCTGCAATGATCTTCTTCAGGACCTGGCATTGTGGATTGTTTACAGAAGACCGCGCCCGACATCTCGACAACAAACGGAATCAGGCGTATTACTGACCTGGTTACCGGTCCATTTATGCGATCAACGGCAGAAATGTCTCATGATCACGAATTGATCGTCCAAAAATCTCGAGGTAGGTGTGTGGCATGGGCCAACATGATGTCGCCCGGCGGACCGTACTGAAAGCAGGTGGTGCTGTTGGTCTCGTGGGCTTGACAACGGTGGCCGGTCCCGAGCCGGGCATTTGCCGCGGGCCCGGGCCCGGAAGTGGTTCTGCCCTGGCTCGATCAGCCGGATCCCATCCCCCCGGGTGCCGTCAACATAGTCGCCAACCTGCTGGTGTGGGAATCTTTGGATTCCTGGAGAACACCGAACGAGAAGTTCTTCACGGTGAAGCACTACAACCTGCCCGCGCTCTCGCGCCGACACCTGGACGTTGAACGTCAATGGTCTGGTCGACCACCCCTTCAACCTGAACCTGGCGGAACTGAAACATCGACCGCAGGACGAGGTCGATTTCACGCTCGAGTGTTCTGGCAACACGGGCTTGCCGTTCTCCATCGGGGCTATCGGCAACGCACTGTGGACCGGCACCAAGCTGGCCCCGATCCTGAAAGCTGCCAAACCACGGAGCAACGCCGTCGAGGTCGTGTTCTGGGGTGCGGACCAGGGCCAGGTCACCATTCGCGATGATTCCGGGATCACCGGCCCCGGTCAGACCGGGTCTGTGGTACCGGACTCCACCGGCGGGCTTGACCTGACCATCACCGAGCACTTCGCGCGCAGTATGACGTTGGAGGACGCTCTGGATCCGCGCAATCTGCTGTGCTACGGGATGAACGGAGCGGCGCTGCCCCCCGGGCACGGCTACCCGCTGCGACTGATCGCACCCGGTTGGTACGGCGTGGCCAACGTCAAGTGGCTGACCCGCATCGAACTTCGGGACGGTCGGTACGCCGGCCGCTTCATGGCTCGCGACTACGTGACCATTCGCGAGGAGCGTCACTCGGGCGAGACCGTCTGGACCTTCACCAACGTGTCCCACGCCCGCCTGAAGTCGGCTCCGGCCAAGGTCATCCGGCGGGGCCACCAGTACACCATCATGGGCGCAGCATGGGGCGGCTCGATCAGTCGGGTGGAGGTGCGCATCGACGATGGCCCTTGGCGGCGCGCGGCAGTGCGACGAATGAGGTCGCACGGCGGCAGCCAGTTCTCCTGGGCGTTCTGGACCTTCGATTGGGGCAATCCGACCCCCGGCAAGCGTCGGATCACGTCACGTGTCTTCGATGACGACGGGAACATGCAGCCGCCGCCAACCGACCCCTATCTGGCCAGCCGCAGGACCTACTGGGAGAACAACGGCCAGATCACCAGGACGGTGTCCATCCCCTGAGTCTCAGCGCCGGCGGGCGGGGCTCCCGTCGTCGGAAGCCCCGCGCACGTCGTCTACAGCCCCGGGAGTACCCGGGTGTGTTCGATCCGCACGGCCTGGAGGGCGTTCGGATTCAGTCGGAGCAGGCGCAGGATGGTGGGGGCGATCTGGCTCGTTTGAACCTGGCTGGTTTCGATGACCTGGTGGCGCACCGCGGCGCCCGAAACAACGAGCGCGACATCACGGTCGGCCGCTGCGTTTCCGCCGTGTTCTGCGATCTTCTTGACCCCACCGGTATAGACCACACCCGGCTGCGCGATACCGATCAGATCGGGGGCGTGCGCATCGCCGTTTCGGGCCCTGACCAGAGTGTCGGCGGCGGCGCCCGTGTAGACCCTGGTCAGTCCTGACGACCGAACCGTCGCCGAGTACGTACCTTTCGGGTCGGTGACGAGGTTCGCGGGGGCACTGTGCTGCAGCAGGTAACTCCCGACGAACGCCAGCGCGGCGGCTGAGCGGTTCGACAGCCAGAGCAACATGCCGTCATCGTCGACCGAGAATGCCACCAGCGCAGCAGCTCCGGGATGAAGGGCAGCCCAGGCACCGTTGATTCCGGCAATGATCTTGCCGTCGTCGACCCGCCGTCAGCGCGCTCGGGTCGGTGGGGGCCTGACCGTGTTTGGCGGACAAGATGATCGTGGTGCTCGACGCAAGATGATTACGGCGGATGGCGGACGTCATCGCGCCCACTTCGGCGTCGACGAAGTCCAGCGACTTCGCCAGCAACGGGCCCGGCGTGCCGTTGCTGAGATACCCCCCGGCCAGACCGTCCGAGATGGGCAGCTTTTCCGCGGTGGACACGGATTGGAAGTTCATCCCGAAGATCGCCGGGGTGCCGACCCGGCGCACACCGGAGTGGTCGAACCCGTTGATCTCATTGACGATCGCCGCGACCTTGGTGCCGTCGTACTCCTGCGTCAGGGCGTTGTCGGTGCGTCCAGTCGTCGCCGGCTGCGTCGGCGACGCTGTTGATCTCGGGCGTGAACAGATCCTGCAACCCGGTGCCCGTCGGGCCGCTGAGGATTTCGTAGGCGGGATGCTTGTCCGACCACGCCGTCCGCAGGCCCAGTGACCGGGCGACCTCGAAGACGGTGTTGACGCGGAGGTACTGGTGTGGATAGACGGGCAGGCAGGTCGCCGGGTCGACGGGCAGGGAAGCCGGGTCGAGCAGGGCCTGCGGCGTGGGTGTCATCGCCAGAATGGCCTTCGTGATGGCGGATGACGCGGCGAGGGTCTGCGCCAAGGTGTTGGTGGGCAGGGCAGCCAGCGCCGGTGAGGTCAGCCCCTGTCCCGCATCCAGGGTGATCGGGTTCTGCGACCGGTCGGCCGCCTCGGTCCAGGACACCTCGGTGCCGGCCGGAGCCGTGCTGCAGTCGACCGTCCCGGGGGGCAGCAGGTGATGGTTGTAGGTGTCGTCGTAGAAGACTCCGGTGGTCCCCGGGCCGCCACCGGTCAGCTGAGCGACCATGCCCGGGAAAGGAGTCCGAAGGAAAGGTCGTCTTCGCGTCGGTGTATTCGACGCCCGTCGACACCAGCGAGGCCAGCGCTGACCGCGGATGGGTCCTGACGTACCAGCTCAGGTCGGACGAATGCAGACCGTCCACCGACAACAGGAGCACGTGCCTGTCCGTGGTCAGCCGGTCCGCTGCCGGCGTTGGCCTGACCGCTTCCGGCCATGGTCAGCAACAGGCCGACGCTCACTGCGGTTGCTCCGATGCGATACCGCTTGCGGACGAACATCTGTTTCCTCTCCGAGGCGACGCGCGTCGCGCTCGGAGACAGGTTTAATACTATGCCGCCGGTAGTACCACTCCCGTGCGGCGAACAGCCACCGAACTTCCGGTGAACCGCGCGGCGGGAAGACTGGCGCGGCCGACTGCTCGGCTCAGCCCGGATTTCGGGACACGGCGAGCATTTCCGGTACCCGATTCAGCTCCGTTCTGGCGACTCGTCCGCCACGGGCCGCGGCGCGACTCGGGAATCGGCAGCGCCGTCGGCCGGCTGGATATCGCAGCGGGTCAGCGCCAGGTAGCCGACGAGCAGCGCAATCAGCAGCGCTGCGGCGGCGGTGACGACGCCGTCGCCAAGGCCGAGCCCCGACAACGCCCGCGGTTTGCCCAGCCAGTCGGCGATCGAGGCGCCCAGCGGTCTGGTCAGCACGTAGGCGAACCAGAACGCAACGACGGGGTTCAGCCCGAACTTCCACCAACCCACGGCAGGGATCAGCATGAGCAGCCCGAACACCCCGGCGGAGGCCAGATAACCCAGACCCATACTCGCAGCAGTGAGATCGCCGACCGCGGTGCCCAGTGCGAAGGTCGCCAGGACTGTCAGCCAGTAGAACGTCTCGCGCCTACGGGTGACGACGCTGTGGATCGACAGGGTGCCTTCGCTGCGATGCCACAGCAGGAAAAGCACTCCGACAACCACCGCGTAGAACAGCGTGGAGCCGGCGTAAGGGATATCCAGGCCCTTGTGCAGCGCATCGGCGGCCATCGTCCCGAAGACCGCCACCATGCTCACGGCAAACCAGTACACCGTAGCGACGTACCGCGGGGTGCGGAACTGCAGCGCCAGCGATGCGAGAAGACCCAGGAGGCCGAGCCCGCCGGCAAGGAGCAGGTTGTGTGCGGCCAGGTAGTCCGAAGCCGCCTCTCCCATGCCCGTCGTCAAGACCTTGACGAGCCAGAACAAGGCGATGATCTCCGGCACTTTGGCCGCCAACGGCTGACTGAACCCGAGCCTGCCGTTCTCAGAGCGCAACATGTAGAACCTTTCCGCGTTTGGTGCCGTCGACAGTCGTTGCGCTGCAGTCGCCATGGGTGGCGACCCGCAGCAATCGCAGGCCCTGATACTATCGAATCAATAGTATTGCAGACCGACATGTGGTTCCGCGACGAGGAACAGGGGAGTCTGGTGCGACTGCGGTGGTTGCGGCGCTGTGCGTTGCCCTCGCGACTGCTGTCCCGACCGAGCGCTTTTGAACATCGGCGGAAAGACATGACGGGTTGGGCCCTTTTCGTTGCGGTGTTCCTGGCCTGCGTGGTCGAGGCGGTGGAAGCGGTCACCATTGTGCTGGCAGCAGGGACAGCGGGGGATTGGCGATCGGCGTTGACCGGGGCCGCGGCCGGGCTGGGCACTCTGGTGGCGATCGTCGTCGTGCTCGGTCCGGCCGTCGCCGCCATCCCGATCGATGTGCTCCGACTGTTCGTCGGAGGTCTGTTGCTGATCTTCGGTCTGCAGTGGCTACGCAAAGCGATCCTGCGGGCATCCGGATACAAAGCGCTGCACGATGAATCGCAGATCTATGCCCGGGAACTGGCCGCGGCGAGAGCGGCGGGCGGGCAACGCCGAGGCCGCGTCACCGACTGGTACGCCTTCACCCTGTCGTTCAAGGGCGTCGTGCTCGAGGGTCTCGAGGTCGTGTTCATCGCATTGACCTTCGGCGCCAACCAGCACGACATCCCGCTGGCCGCGGTTGCCGCAGCATTCGCGGTGCTGTTGGTCAGCGGGGTCGGTTTCGCCGTGCGGGCGCCGCTCGCCCGCGTCCCGGAGAACACCTTGAAGTTCGTGGTCGGCGTCATGTTGACCGGCTTCGGAATGTTCTGGAGCGCAGAAGGTGCCGGCGCGCGGTGGCCCGGCGGCGACGCCGCGCTCCTGGTACTCATCCCGGTGACCGCTGCGGGTGCACTCGGCCTCGTCGCCGTGCTGCGGCATGCGCACGACACGACCTTGCCCACCGGCACGACGTCGGACCTGCAGATGACCGGGCGGATCCGGGCCTTCGGGGCCTTCTGGTACGACTTCGTGGTCGGCGACGACTGGGTGGTCGCAGTGGGCGTGGTGCTGACCCTGGCGCTGACGGGCGTGCTGTCCCGCCACAGCACCGCAGCCCTGTGGTGGCTACTACCGGCTGCGGTGTTCATCCTGCTGGCCGGTGAGCTTGATCCGGGCGGTGCGCCGGGACCACCGTCACTCCCGCGGCAAGCAGCCGTGAGTCGACGCCGCGCCGTGGATCAGTGGTGACGCGGCAGATACAGCTGGGCAGTTTCGATGGCCTCGTGGATGTGGGCCAGGCTGGCCACGCCGAGTGAGGAGCACGACGAGAGACATGGTCACCACCAGGGCGAACCGCGTCCTGCTGGGGCGCGGAGCCGGTTGGAGTAGTGCCTGAACCCGGGAGGCCACCTGCAGCACGACCACGCCCAACACGGGCACCCGGCCGGCTGAGGACCCAGGGAGTGAGGCCGCTCTGGCCAGAGCCGACCGCAGCAGGGCGACCCGCGCCAGCGCCCGGCCGGTGACCCGGCGGTCGCCGATACCAGCTGCTGCGTCCTCGTCGGCCCATCGCTCGACGCCGAGCCGCACAGCGGCGGACACCTGGCGCAGCAACGGGTTTCCGGCCGCCGCGATGTCGGCGATGTGCACGTACAGGTGATGGCGCTTGGTCAGGTGGGAGAGCTCGTGCGCGGTCAGCACGCGGCGCTCGTCGGAACTGAGTTCGGCCATCAGGCGGGCGCTGATCACCACGCAGCCCCGGATGCCCGCCACCGTGTAGGCGTCGGCGGAGTCGTCGTCGACGATGACCACCGGACCGCCGCCGGCGCGGATCTCGCGACACAACCGGTCCGCTCGGACCAGCGCCATCACGATGCCGGTGGTGCGGAGCGCTCCCCTGAGCAACAGGGCCACCACGGCGGCCGCAGCCAGTACACCGACCCAACCCGGGATCGGTATCTCGGCCCGGATCGTCGCGGACGACCAATGGCCGTCCGATGCGACCGACGTCAGCGTGGCGATCACCGCTACCGCGATGGCGGTCAGCGCAATACCGCTCGCCAGCGATACGGCCAGCGCGGCAACGCTCAGCAGCACCACGGCCTGCGCCGGGCGCATTCTGGCCACGGTCCGATCGGCGGTGCGGCCGACTACCACGCACGCCAGTAAGGCGACCGCGGCCGCGATGAGGGGGAAGGTCACCGGGCTGAACCTGCCCGGTGATCGGCGCGGTCCAGCAGGTCGGCGAGCAGTCTTTCTTCCTCCGAGTCCAGTTCGGCCACGAACCGGGCCAGCACCCCCGCCCGATCCGACCCGTCGGACAGGAGTCGGCGCATCCGGCGCGCGGCAACCGCGTCGTCCACGGCCTCTGGCGGCACGGCGAGGGCATACCTGAACGCGCGACCCTCTCGACTCTGGGTCAGGGCACCCTTTTCGGCCAGCCTCGACAGCGTGGTCATCACAGTCGTGTACGCGGGCTCGCCGGGCAGCATCTTCTGCACTTCAGCGACGGCGACCGGGGCCAGTGCGCCGGCCACGACCGATATCACCGCACTCTCCAGCGGTCCGGGCGCACGTCGATCGGCCATCGTCCACTCCCTGTTACTATTGTCGCGATAGTACTAGCTTCCCGTCGTTGCACAGTGTGCCACGTCTGCCACAAGGAGACATATGAACGCCCTCGATCCAGCGCGCCGCAGGTCACAGTGGTAGGCGCGACGTTGGCGTCCGGCTTCAATCCGCTGGATGCCACCAGCGTCATCGCGGCCACCGGCCTCATCGGGATCTTCTGCGTGTTGGTCGCGGAGACCGGTCTGCTGGTCGGGTTCTTCCTGCCCGGCGATTCGCTGTTGTTCAGCGCCGGACTTCTGGCCGCCAGCCATGGCGCGCTTCATCTTCCATTGGGCAGTGTGCTGTCCGTCGCCGCCGCGGGAGCCCTGATCGGTGCACAGATCGGCTTCATCATCGGCCAGACCGCCGGTGTCCGGCTGCTCGAACGGACCCAGCGGCCGGCCCTTCGGAAGGGGATGAACCGGGTGTCCGAGGTGATCGACCGGTACGGGCCGGCCAAGGCGATCGTGCTGGCCAGGTTCATTCCCGTCGTTCGCACCGTGATGAATCCGATGGCCGGCATGATCGGCATTCCCACCAAGCTGTTCACCTTCTGGCAGATCGTCGGCGGGCTGCTCTGGACCGTCAGTGTGACCATGGCCGGATACTGGCTCGGCTCGCAGATCACCGGCATCGACAAGTACCTCCTACCGATCATTGCCGTCGTGGTGGTGATCTCACTCATTCCGGTCGCGCTCGAACTGCGAAGGATGCGCCGTGAGGGCCGGCAAGCACCGTCGGGTTCGAACATCGACGGCATACCGTCAGCCGACCAGCGATCGGAACCGACCGCGTGAGCACTCTTTCGTACGCCGAGGCCATCGTCGTGGGTGCATTTCAGGGCGTAACGGAACTGTTCCCGGTTTCCAGCCTCGGACACTCGGTCATTATCCCGGCACTGATCGGTGGTAGCTGGGCCAAGGACCTCGATGTCTCGACCCCCGAATCGCCCTATCTTGCCTTCATCGTCGGGCTGCACGTGGCCACGGCCGCGGCCCTGCTGGTGTTCTTCTGGCGGGACTGGGTTCGCATCATCGGCGGATTTTTTTCCTCGATCCGACATCGCCGGGTCAAGACCGATGCGGAGCGGCTGGCGTGGCTGATCGTGCTGGCCACCATCCCGGTCGGCATTGCCGGGCTGCTCCTGGAGCATGTGTTCAGGACGGTATTGGGCAAGCCGATGCCCGCAGCGGCATTCCTGTTCGCGAACGGTCTGATCCTGTTTCTCGGAGAACGGCTGCGCCGCAGAGCACCCGCCCCGGCCGCCGTAGCCGCCACGGTCACGGCCGAGAGCGGCGGTGCGCCACGGGAACCGGAGTCGATCATGCGCGGGGTTGACCTCGACGCCGGACTAGACGACGCGCAGGCCGACCTGCGGTCGGACGCACGCCTGGCCCAGGTCAAGATGATGCGGGGGGTGTTGATCGGTTCCGCGCAGATTCTCGCCCTATTGCCGGGGATCAGCCGGTCCGGCGTCACCATGGTCGCCGGATTGACCCAGGGCCTCTCGCACCGCGACGCCGCGAGGTTCTCGTTCCTGCTCGCCACCCCTGTCATCCTCGCTGCCGGCGTGCTGAAGGTGCCCGACCTGTTCGGAACGCTCGGCGCCGGCATCGGCGGCCAGATCCTGGCCGGGAGCATCGCCTCATTCATCACCGCTTACCTGTCGGTGCGTTTCCTGGAGAAATACTTCCGCACCAGGACGCTGATCCCTTTCGCCATCTACTGTCTCGCGGCGGGCGCGGTGTCGTTCACGATCCTCGCGCTGCGATGACGGAAAACGCTAGGAATCGTCGCCTGACGATTCGGTCCGCGTGAGCTTCGCCCGGATTTCGAGGTACGCCTGATCGGCGAACTGGACCTGTATCTCGGCCTCCTCGATGTCAGCCAGCTGCTCCGCCGTCATGTCCTCCACCGCGATGTCTTTGGGCCATACGTCCAGGACGTGCTGGCGTGCCAATCGTCTGCGCTCCTGGGCGGCGCCGAGTTCACTCATGGCGCGAATCATCCTTTCCGCCAGGGCGCCCTGCAACCCGCGATTCGAACGTTTGGAACCACCAGCGAAGTTACGGCCAAGTTGTGCAAAGACGGAAGGCCCTCACCGCAGGGTTCCTGCTGGTGGGGCCTCGGTTTCATCTTGCTGCGGTGTCCGAGGGGGGACTTGAACCACCTGACGACCCCCATAAGAACTGGGCTGCAGGCACTTTGGGGCCGGATTTGGTGGTTCTCGCAATTTGAGGCGTACCACGAGGTACCGGCGGCCTGAGACGCCATCGGGTGGGACATGTCCCACCGACCTCGCTGGCCGGCCTTCGTGGGGTGAGCTTCGATGGCCGCGGGCAGTCGTCTCTGACGTGGCGGGCTCAGAGGTTGATCAAGAGCAGGATGCGAACCTTATGTTTTGCGACGTCGCGCGGCAATTGTCATCGCCGCGCCGGCGAGGATTGTTGCCAGCGCGAGACCGATCAGTGGCGCGATCGGCGCGCTCGGGCCGGTGTTGGGCAGCGCGACCGGTGCGCTCGGGCCGGCGGCGGCGAGCGCGACTGGTGCGCTCGGCACGCCGGCGGCGGCGACCGCAACACTGAACCGGTCGGTCAAGTCGACGCTCGCGATGCCGGCGGCGGGTACCGTCACGTTCTGCTGGGCATCCGTTGCTTGGACTGTGACGACGTTGGTGTGCCCGTCAGCGACCTCGGCAACCAGGCACGTCGAACCGCCACCGATGTTGTTGAAGACCTGTGTCACGGAGCCGCCCGGGTGGCCTGCCGGGATCACGAAGGTGAATACCTGGACCGCGCCGCCGCACACCAGCAGGATTCCGACGCGGCCCTGCTGCCCAGCGCCGGGACCGGCGAGAGTCTTCATCACCTTGATCGCACCGGCAGTCGGCGAGTACGTGTCGGTGATGCTGAGTGACGCAGCGGTCCCCGCAGGCACCGTAAGGGTTTGGTTGGCGCCGGTCACGGTCGCCATGACCGTCGTGGTGGCCCCGTCGGACGTCTCCGTGACCGTGCACGCCGACCCCGCCGGGATGTCCATGTACTTGTGCGTCAGCGTCTTGGCACCGGTCCCCGCTGGAATCGTCCAGGTCGGCAACGTCGTGCTGCCGCACTTGACCGAAATGGTGATCGCGCCCTGGCTGCCGGCCAGCGGACCGTTGATCGTCTTGCTGACCGTGAGCGAACCCGGCGTTGGCCCGTAGGTGTCGGTGAGATCGGCGCTCGCCGCGGCGTTCGCCTGGATCTTCACGTCCTGCGGGCTGCCGGTGGTCACCACGCCGACGGCAGTGGAAGTGCCGTCCGCCTCCTCGGTGACGGTGCAGGTCAGCCCGGCCGGGATATTGGGATAGGTCTGCGACTGCGGTCCGGTCGCGCCGGCCGGGATGGTGAACTCGGGCAGCACCAGGGTGCCGCACTTGACCCCGATGATGATCGGTCCCTGCTGACCCGCCGACGGCCCGGCGATCGTCTTGGTCACGCTCAACGAACCGGGCACCAGAGTGTAGGTGTCGAGCACCTCAGCGGTGGCGACGCCGCCGGCCGGGACGGTCACGTCCGGGCTCAGCACGGTGCCGACCGCGACGGTGCCCGAGGATCCGTTCTCGGGCTCGGTGACCGTGCAGGTCGCGCCGGCCGGCACGTTGTTGTAGGTGTGCGAGATCTCTCCGGCGGCGGTTCCGGCGTTGATCTTGAAGTCGGGCGTCAAGGCGGTGTCGCCGCACACCACGTGGAGGGTGATGGCGCCTTGGCTGCCGGCCGCCTGCCCGTCGATCGTCTTGGTCACGGTCAGCGAACCCGGTGCCGGGCTGTAGGTGTCGGTCACCTCGGCGCTCGCCTCGGCGTTCGGGTCGATCTTCACGTCCTGCGTGCTGCCGGTGGTCACCACGCCGACGGCAGTCGAACTGCCGTCCGCCTCCTCGGTGACGGTGCAGGTCAGCCCGGCCGGGATATTGGGTAGGTGTGCGACTGCGGTCCGGTCGCGCCGGCGGCGATGGTGAACTCGGGCAGCACCAGGGTCGCCGCACTTGACCCCGATGATGATCGGTCCCTGCTGACCCGCCGACGGCCCGGCGATCGTCTTGGTCACGGTCAGCGAACCGGGCACGAGAGTGTAGGTGTCGAGCACCTCAGCGGTGGCGACGCCGCCGGCCTGGACGGTCACGTCCGGGCTCAGCACGGTGTCGACCGCGACGGTGCCCGAGGATCCGGCGACGGGCTCGGTGACCGTGCAGGTCGCGCCGGCCGGCACGTTGTTGTAGGTGTGCGACGTCGTCTCGGCGGCGGTTCCGGCGTTAATCTTGAAGTCAGGCGTCAAGGCGGTGCCGTCGCACACCACGTGGATGCTGATCGCACCTTGGCTGCCCGCCGCCTGCCCGTCGATCGTCTTAGTCACGGTCAGCGAACCCGGTGCCGGACTGTAGGTATCGGTGATATCCGCGGTGGCCGTTCCGCCGGCCGGGATCGGCACGGTTTGCGGGTCGGCGGGGTCGACGACCACCGCGACGGTGCTGGTCGAGCCGTCCTCCGTCTCGGTGACGGTGCACGATGTGCCGGCGGGGAGGTTGCGCGAACGTGGTCGGCGGTGGAGCGGCACGCCTGCCGCGATGGTGATGTCGGTGACGAGCACATCGGCGCCGCAGTCGACATGGATCGTGATCGGCCCGTGTCCAACAGCCGAGGGTCCGGTGATGGTCTTCGTCACCGTCAGGGAGCCGGGGACGAAGGCGTAGGTGTCGGTCACGCCGACCGTGCCGGTCCCGCCGGCTGTGATGGTGACCGGCGGCCCGACGGTCGTTACGACGTTCACCGTGGCGGTGCTGCCATTCGCGGGTTCGGTGACGGTGCAGGTCGCGCCCGGCGCCACGTTCGGATACCGCTGGGAATAGGTTCCCGCGGGAGACCCGGCTGGGACGACCAGATCTGGCGTCTCCGCCGTCCCGTCACATTCGGTATGGATGGTGACCTCGCCCTGCTTGCCGGCGGCCTCGCCAGTGATTGTCTTGTTCACGATCAAAGAACCGGTCGTGTAGGTGTTGACGATGTCGACCGGAGTCGCCGCGCTACCCGCCGGAATTGTGCGGTGTTCACCGCTTCCCTTAACCGTCACCGCGACCTGACCATTGCTGCCGTCCGGGTCTTCGATGACGGTGCAGACCGAGCCGGCCGCGATGTCGGTGTACGTGTGCGACGGACCGGTCGTTGCTCCGGCCGGGATGGTGATGACGGGTTGCAGCGTCGTCGTGGTCCGGTGGTGCACGCACGTCACGGTGATCGTTACCGGGCCCTGCAGCCCGGCGCCGGGGCCGGTAATCGTCTTGTTGACGGTCAGCGAGCCGGGGACGAGGGTGTACGCATCCGTGATGAAGGCAGTGACGCCGAAGTCCCCAAAAGCCGGCACAGTCACCGTCTGGCCGCTGCCGTCCACCGCGACCGACACCGTGCTGGTGTGCCCGTCGACTGTCTCCGTGACGGTGCAGACGCTGTTAACCGGCACCGGGTACGTCTTGGTCGCAGCGAGCCTCCTCCCTGCCGCGATCGTGAACGGTGCCAGGTCGGTCCCGCCACAGGTCGGTTGGATCACCACCTCACCCTGTTGACCGGCTCCGGGACCTCTGATGATCTTCTTTACAGTCAACGTGCCGGGCAGGAAGTCGTAGGTGTTAGTGATGTGCCTCGTCGCGGTGGCGGCCGCGGGAACCGTTATGGGTTGCCCGTTGTCGCCGGTGATCGTCGTCGTCACCGCGCTGGTGTCGCCTGTCGCGGTCTCGGTGGCAGTGCAAATCGACCCGGCCGGGATGTCGTTGTAGGTCTGAGACGTCGAACCAGCAGCTGCCCCCGCCGGGATGGTGAAGTCCGGCTTCGGCGTGTCGACGCCGTTCTCGTTGCAGCTCACGGCGATCGTGATCGGGCCCTGGCGCCCGGCCGCCGGGCCGGCGATGGTCTTGGTGAGCGTCAGCGAGCCGGGGACAAGGTTGTAGGTGTCGGTGATGGAAGCAGTGGTGCTGAAGTCCCCGAAAAGCCGGCACAGTCACCGTCTGGCCGCTGCCGTCCACCGTGACCGACACCGTGCTGGTGTGACCGTCGACCGTCTCGGTGACGGTGCAGACGCTGTTCACGGGCACCGGGTAGTCCCTGGTCGCAGTGAGCTTCCTCCCTGCCGGGATCGTGAACGGTTCCAAGTCGGTCCCGTTACAGGTCGGTTGGATCACGACCTCACCCTGTTCGCCGGCCCCGGGACCTCTGATGATCTTCTGCACGGTCAACTGGCCGGGCAGGAAGTCGTAAGCGTCGGCTATATCCCTCGTCGCGTTACGGGCCGCGGGAATCGTTATGGGTTGCCCGTTGTCTCCGGTGATCGTCGTTGTCACCGCGCTGGTGTCGCCTGTTGCGGTCTCGGTAGCGGTGCAGATGGACCCGGCTGGGATGTCGTTATAGGTGCGAGACTGTGTCGATGGGGTCGTGGTCCCCGCCGCGATGGCGAAGTCCGGCAATGGTGTGTCGACGCCGTTCTCGTTGCAGCTCACGGCGATCGTGATCGGCCCCTGTTGCCCGGCCGCCGGCCCGGCGATGGTCTTGTTGACGGTCAGCGAGCCCGGGCCGACGTCGTAGGTGTCGGTGATGGTAGCCCGGACCGTGGTGTCAGCTGGCACTGTCACCGTCTGGGGGCTGCCCGCCACGGTGACCGACACCGTGCTGGTGTGCCCGTCGACTGTCTCGGTGACGGTGCAGACGCTGCCAGGAGCCACCGGGTAGCTCTTGGTCGCACCGAGCGTCCCCGCCGGAATCCTGAACGGTTCCAGGTCAGTCCCGTTACAGGTGGGCTGGATCACGACCTCGCCCTGTTGACCGGCCCCGGCACCTGTGATGGTTTTCTTCACGGACAGGGTGCCGGAGTTGACGTCGGTGTAAGTGTCGGTGATGTCCATCATCTGCTCTGGGTTGTTGATCGTGACGTCTGTTCCCGAGCCGACGACCTCGACCGCAACGGTGCCGGTATGCCCGTCGTGAATCTCGGTGACCGTGCATCTCGTGCCCAGCGGGATGTGGTCGTACGTCTTCGACCTGGTACCAGCGGGTGTCGACAAGGGGAAGCCCCCAGAGTGACTTGTCTCAGCCTCGGCTACCACACCCGCCGGACATCAACGGTACACTCAGGCCGAACGGGATCGAAAGTTGGGGCGGCCAGGGAACAGCGGAAGGTCAGTTTCAACTTAGACAGGGCGCGGATTATGATTACCGTCCCGAAACCGCGTCCAGCTTCTTCCGAGAAATTGCCAGCAAGAGGTAGACGACGCCACTATAAATCAGCCATTGAAGCGCCACGACAAGAAAAAAATAGCCGACTTGACCCTCAAAACCGGGATGTTGGATCTTGGCCAGCAACGTGACAAGGTACGAAGCCGGCTGAAGTGGCAAGTCACCTATCCGATTGACCCATCGCAACGGCAGAAAACTGACCACACAAATTGACTCTAGAACCTCAATTCCGAGGCCGATTCCCAGAGCTGCAGCTAAGCGATGCCATCTGAATTTAGTAAGTTCCATTTTCGGTCAGTTCCACCGCCATAATGGTGCCATATAACCAGACGCTCACCAACGGAGAGGGCCCTCCCTCGATTTCAGACTGAACGAACCAAGAGCACGCCAGCGCCCCAATAAAACTTGACCGGCTGCCGGGATAGGGTTGACACTACTTCACTTTATTTATGCGTGCGATATTCAGTGCACTTCTCGCCCTCTGCTGTTTTTCTGTGGCCACTCCAGTTTTGGGCGCGAGGCATGAGGTTTGGTTTGAGGCCAGGAGCCCACATTTCGTCGTCGTATGTAACGCGGGTGAAAAGCAGGCGCGCCAGACGGCGCGCCAATTCGAACAAATACGCTCTGTATTTCGCCAGTACATCGTAATTGCGAGCGGCCATCCCAGCCCGGTCATCACGATTCTTGCGGTAAAGAACGAAAACTCGCTGCGCGCTCTCCTGCCCGAATACTGGGCGGCGAGGGGGCATACTCATCCCGCAGGAATCTTTTTTTACAACTTGGGGCAATTTGAAGGCGCCGTTCAGCTCGATGCACCGGGCCCTAATCCTTACGAAGGGATTTATCACGAGTATTACCATTCCTTGACGATGCCATATTTCCCGGGATTGCCCGTCTGGCTTGCCGAAGGCCTTGCGGATTTCTTTGGAAACTCCGAGGTAACGGAGAAAGAAACACGCCTCGGAGAACCCGATCCCAACCTGATTGGGGAGCTTCGGGCAAACAGGCTGATTCCACTCGATGTGCTTTTCAAGGTGGACCAGAGTTCGCCCTATTACACCGAACAGCACCAGACATCGATGTTCTATGCGGAGTCTTGGGCGCTAACACATTATCTGATGCTTGGAGACGACGGCAGCCACAGGCATCTTCTTATGGCATACCTTCAGGGACTGCAGAAGGACGGCACGCAGAACGAGGCGGCCATCAAGGCGTTCGGCGATCTCGACAAACTGCAGCAAGACCTTGAGAGATACGTGAGTGGCTCTTCCTTTATGGAAGTGCGTGGGCCGGCGCCGCCGCCGATTCCCGATGCGGATTTGCGAACGCGCGAGATTTCCGACGCTGAGGTGGATGCCTATCTTGGCGGGTTCGCCGCTTTGCGGGGACGTCCACAAGAGGCCAAACCCCTCTTGGAGCAAGCACTGCGGCTCGATCCGAAACTTGCGCTGGCCCACCAAAATCTGGGCCTGATGGAGTTATCCGAGTGGACGACGCGCCGAGGCGCTGGCGTCTTTTTCTAGGGCAGTGGAGCTCGAATCCAGAGAACGCCCTCACGCGCTATCTTCGGGCGTATCTAAGCTTCGGGCAACGAAACGTGCCGGCGGGCGACGCGCAAATCGAGGACGACCTGCGCCAGGCCATCGCACTCGATCCGGACTTCGCTCCTTCCTATGGATTGCTGGCCGTCTACTTGGCTGCTTCCGATGAGAATTTGACTGAGGCGCTGGCCGTGGCGCGAAAGGGCGTCTCGCTCGAGCCTGGCAAGGCACTTTACGCACTTTCGCTCGCCCAGGTGCTGGCGCGAATGGGGCGTTTCGGAGACGCCGAGACTGCCGCACGGACCGCCCGCGCAAACGCAGCCAATCCCACTGAACGTGCTAACGCGGAACAATTTCTCGCTTACTTGAAGTGGGCCTGGAACTGAAGACCTAGCGCTCGATGCCGGCAAGGGCGACGGCGGCGAGAAACAGCCTTTTCAGGCCGAGTTCGCGTCCGGTGGGATCGAACCATTCTTCGGGCGTGTGTGAACCGCCGCCCTTCCCTCCCCCGCCGAGCGCCACCGCCGGAATTCCCAGCGAAAGCGGGATGTTGGCATCGGTGGAGCTGCGTTCGAGCCGCGAGCGATTGCCGAGAAAACTATCGACGTCGCGAATGGTTGTGACCAGCGGCGAATCGTCCGGTAATTTGCCGGCAGGGCGCGTGCCGAGGGAGCGAAAACTGAGCTGAAGCATGTTGTTGGAAGAATGCGTTGCCGCAAGTTCCTCATTTACGCCGGACTGCATAGCCTGACGCAGGGATGCCTCCAAACGCGCGAGTTCGCTTTCGTCTTCCGAGCGCAAGTCAATTTTCACCGAGGCGCGCGAGGGAATGGCGTTAACGGAAGTTCCGCCCTCGACCACGCCGAAGTTGTAGGTGGTGCGCGGATCTTCGGGGACCGGCGTCGCCGCGAAGCGAACCATTCCTCGTGCGAGGGCGGTGATCGGATTGGCGGTGCCGAAATCGGACCAGCTATGTCCCCCGGGGCCCGTAACCACAGCTTCCAAACGGCGCGACGCGATCGCCTGATTGGTGATGTACTCGGCGGAAGGCCCGTCTACGGCAATTACCGCCGAAAGACGCGAGCCATACTCTTCCACGAGCGCCCGAATGCCGCGCAGATTTCCTTCTCCTTCTTCGCCGACGTCGCCGGACAAGACGATGGTTTTCTCGGTGCGAATGCGTGATTCGGCAAGCGCGCGCGCCAGCCCGGCAATGGCGGAGAGGCCCGCGCCGTTATCCGAAATGCCGGGCGCGGTAAGACGGTCGCGTTCGCGCTTCACGCGAACATCGGTGCCCGCCGGGAAAACGGTGTCAAGATGAGCGACGAATAAGACGACGCTCTTGGCGTCCGATCCCGGGCGTTCGGCGATTACGTTTCCAGCCTGGTCCGTGCGCACATCGAAGCCGCTAAGGGCAAATAGCGCTTTCAAGGCCTCGCCACGGCGGGCCTCGCCGAATTCGGGCGCGGGAATTTCGGTGAGGCGAATTTGCTGCTCGGTAACCCAATCAGCGTTCTTATCAATCCAGGAAAGCCCGCGCAGGCAGGCAGGATCCTGGGCAAGCTTGGAAATCGAATCGTCGGTTGCGCGAGCGGAAAGTGCAGCCATCCAAAGCACGATACCGCAGATAAGAACGGGTTTCACGCGAATCGTAAGGTTAGTTTCAGCGCCAATCGTCGAGTATGAAGGCGTCGCGACGATTGTAGCCGGAAGACGCGTCGCCGGTCTCCATGGCGATACCCTGCGATTCCGCGCGAAATCCGGCGTTGAGCAGGGCTTGAAAAGCTTCGCGCCGCGCAAGATTCACGCCGGCGGTGATTTTTTGCGCCCGCGAGGCGGCGAATGCCGCCACTCGATCGAGCAGACGCCGGAAGTGGCTGGCCGCTGCGGTGCCGGGGCGTACTGCAGCGAATTTGATGTAGCAGACGCCAGAACCGGCTTCGCTCCCCGGGCCGCAGTGGCATACGGCGAAGGCAGCCAGCTTCGAGCCGTCCCACACGAGCACGGTGTCGCCAAGGCGCTGCTCCAATACGGCGCGAATTTCGCGCTGCACGTCGAGCCCTTCGAAATTCGCGTCCGTAACCTCGCGGCACGCGGAGAGCAAGTCGGGGAGTTCCTCGGCCTTGGCTTCGGAGAATAGGCTGGTTTCGGAATCCGCGGCGACATCCGAAGCCTGCGGCGTCTCCGCGACATTCTTCGCAAAGTTGGCCACCAGATCGCGGGGCCAAAATCCAAACTTTTGATAGAGCAGCATGTGTTTCGTGCTGCCGGGGAAGGTATACAAGCCGAGATGCCGGTTGCCCCAGCGCCGAAAAATTTCCATGGTCGGGCCGAGCAGTTGCTGCGCGATGCCGCGATTCCAGTATTCCGGTTCCACTGTGAGCGGGCCGAAAAAACCGAAGCTGCCCCAGTTCGTCGCGAAATTGGAACCGATCAGCTTGCCGTTATGCTCGGCGCCGATCGCAGCGGTGGGGTCGGCCTGCCAGCGCGTGTGCGCGTAATTCGCGTCGCCCATGAAAGCGGCCGGATCAGGCAAACCGAGAAATGTCCCGAAGGCCACGCGAACGATCTTGTCGGCCGCATCCAGATCGCTCTTAGCGAGCGGCCGAATGATCGTTTCCACGCGAGTTTGTGGCGCGGGCATGTTTATCACCGTTCAGTGCCGGGCGGAAGAAGGTACCAGCGCGAGAATCTCTTCTTCCGTGAGCACGCGTGAAGATTGTTTGGCGGCGGCGAGAATGCGGTCCGCAACTTCTTCGGACGCCGCGATCCCGCGCTTGCCGAGCCAATAGATTACATTGGAGCGTCCGCTCATCGGACCAATTTCAATGATCTGCTCAAGGCCGAACAGGTGGGCGGGCACTCCACTGTAAATCGCATCGGCGAGTTCCGTGTCGTCGCGCTTGTAGGCTTTGGCGATCGCGGCGGCGTGGACGCCCGTCTGCGTGCGGAACGCGTCGAGGCCTACGACCGGATAATTCGGAGGGATCGCGGTGTTCGTCGCCCGGGCCACGGCTGCGGAATATTCCTTGAGCCGCGAAAGGTCGCGGTCGATCAAGCCGAGCAGGCGCAGATTCACGAGCATCGCTTCCATCGGCGTGTTGCCGACTCGCTCGCCGAGACCCAACGCAACGGCGTGGACCTGGTCGGCTCCCGCGGCAATCGCGGCAAGAGAGTTGGCGACGCCCAAGCCGCGATCGTTGTGCCCGTGCCAGTCCACGCGGATTTTTTCGCCCGATGGCTTCACAACCTCGTCGATCACGAACTTCACCAAATTATAGGCGCCCTTGGGAGTGGCGTGCCCCACCGTATCGCACAGAACGATGGCGCGAGCGCCGGCGCGGATGGCCGTCGAATAGAGGGCGATTACTGTGGGAGGATCGGTGCGAACTGTGTCTTCCGTGACGTACATCACCGGAAGCCCCGCGGAGACGGCAAATTTGACGGCTTCCTCCGTGGTGCGCTGCAGGTGCTCGACGCTCCAATCCTCCACCAGGCGACGAATCGGACTCGATCCCAAAAACATGGCGGCTTCGATGGGCCTGCCGACGCGTTCGCAAATGTCAATCATCGCCTGGATATCAGACTTGTGCGTGCGACCGCCGAGGTTAGGGCGAATCTTCATCCGCGAGCCGATGATTTCGCGCGCCAGCCCTTCGGCATCAGCGAACGCACGCGGACCCGCAGAAGGGAGCCCGATATTGACGAGGTCGATGCCGAGATCCTCCATCAGGTGCAGGATCTCGATTTTTTCGCCGAGCGAGGGATCGCGTACGGAGGGGTTCTGGAGGCCATCGCGCAGCGTTTCGTCGTTCAGCATTACGCGCCGGCCCGGCGGAACTTCCGGGCCAGAATACGCGTTCCAATCGTGGATGAGTTCGCGTTTCATTGCGAAGAGACTTGCGTCCGACTGGGCCATTCTACCCGAATATGAGTGTGCACGCAGGGTGCACGCGCCGGTGGCGGGCACAAACATCCTGTCGCGATCAATCAGGAAAATGCGATTGTCGGGGAAAGACTACTTCTTGAAGAGGTCCTCAAAGGCCTGGCGTGCATCGTTCGGTCTCGCAGAAGCGGAGGCGACGGGAGCGCTCTTGGCGTAGGTTACGGGCGAAGTGTCCTTTTCGACGGTCAGCCGCAACTCATAGAACGTGCAATTGTTCTTTGCATCCTTTTTGGCGATGCGCTCCGGAATCGGCTGCGTGCACTCGAACTGTTTTCCGGTGTCGAAGTGAACGCACTGCTTGCACGAGTGCAATTCGAAATGGCAGCGCGGACACTCGCCGTTCGGGTCCACGTTCGGCGCAAGAACGGCTCCGCAGCTCGAACAGCGCGCCCGCGTCACCGTTCCTACCATGCGCGGCGTGCGGGGGCCGAGCATCTCCTGCTTGGGGCGAGGTTCTGCGGGGTGGTCGCGGCGCTCCGCGCGCTCGCGCTTCTTTTCTGCGGCTTCGCGGTCAGAGTAGCCCCGCTGCCTATACTTCCGCTCCATGAAATCCTCCTGGGGGGTTATCCCATGATAACCCGGAAAAGCCGGAAACGAACGGCAACTTCATCGCCAGTGCCCAAAAAAGCTGCACCATCGATCACAACTTAAGACTGAAACCGTTATTGGCTGGACGCCCGCCTAGCCCGAAATGCGGACAGGCCCTCAAACGGCAAATCCGGTTGCAGGAATTTGCGCGGCCGTCCGAACTTGGCGAGCGCAGCTTCTGCCGCGAGATATCCACTGCGAACCGCGCCTTCCATCGTCGCTGGCCAGCCCGTCTGCGTCCAATCGCCGGCAAGGTACAAATTCTCGACGCCGATTTCCTGGCCGGGGCGCCAGCGATCCACGCCGGGCTCGGGCGAAAACGTGGCGTGAATTTCCTTGATTACCGTGCCTTTCTTAAGCTTTGCTTCGCGCGTGGCAGGAAGAACATCCGCCAGTTCTCGAAGGCACGCGTCAATGATTTCCTGTCTCGACCGCGGCACTAGATCGTATGAAGCGCTGATGACAAGCTGTAAATATTGTCCTGCAGCGCTTGTTTCCCCACTCCCACCCTTGATTACTGGCCCCTCTTGCTTTCCAGCTTCCGCGGCGGCGTATAAGAGCGACTTGTTAAAAATCCATTGCGTAGTGTGCTCAAGCAAGGCTAGAAACGGCTCCGACATCACCACGCGGTCGAACCAGAGGTGGACGCCCGTGATAGGCGATGTTCGGATGTTCTTCAGTCCCGCTAAGGGTCCTTCCTTTTCGCCCAGTTCCCCGGGCACCATACTTAATAAGACGCTATGCGGAACCGCCGAGATACAAGCGTTTGCGGAAATTTCCGAGCCGTCCTCCAGCACAGCGTGGGCGAATTTGCGGTTGCACAGGCGAATTTCACGAACGCCGGCCCGCGTCCGCACCACTCCCCCGCGAGCGGCAATGGCTTCCCGGCAGCCTTCGTAAAGCTCGCCAAGCGGGACTGACGGAATGCCGATCCGATACCCGTCGCGGTTAGCGAGGAACCCTTTCCAGAAAACGTCGATGCCGTAGCGCGCGTCCATGCGACCGAGTTCCTCATCCAGGGCGCTTACCAGGACGACGCGCCAGAAGCGATCAATCGCGCCCCGCGTCTGCTTCATCCGGCCCAGCCAATCGAGCATCGAGATCCCCGCCGCACCGGGCGGCCTGCCGCCGGCCCAAGTAATCGCGAGCATCGCCCTGGCAATCGACCTCTTGTCCGCAAAACTTAAGGCGCTCAAAGGCTACAAACGACGGCGCCATGTGCAAGGGCGCAGGCAGCCTGGAAGCTTCCATCGTGAAGCGGCGACCCTGGCGATCGGCGAAATGCAGCCGGTCGTAAAAGCGGATTTTTCCGGCCGCTCCTGCGCGGCGGTAAAAATCGTCCAAATTTGTGCAGCAGCCGAGGGTAACGTGCTGGCAATTGTCCACTTCGTCGCCGTCCGGCAGCGTGTAAGAAGTGGCGCGTCCTCCTAACCGCGGGCGCTTTTCGAAAAGTTGAACCTCGATGCCGGCTTCAGCCAGCGCGACGGCGCAGGCCAGTCCCGCCAGACCGCCGCCGATCACCAAAACGCTTTGCGAGGGCATCCCGCTTCCACCAACCCGTCATCCCAGCAGTGAGGAGATTTTGAAGTTTTTCCGTGCTCGGCAAAGAAACGCGCGCGGAAAACACGTCGAATCCGCGCTCTTCGATTCGCGCTAGAAGGCTGCTATAGGTCCGAATCAACGCCCACAACGTGGCGCGGCTGTCCGCGTCCACTTTATCCACGAGCGGCGCGCCCTCTTCGTAAAACTGCCACGCGCGCGCGGCCTCAACTGTCAAAAGGCGCTCGATCCGCGGCGTCAGCGGGCCGCGCAGTTCGGCGGGAGCCACCCCAAAGCGGTCGAGATCCTCCTGCGGCAAGTACACGCGGCCCATCTCGAAATCGTTCCGAACGTCGCGCAGGATGTTAGTAAGCTGGAACGCAAGACCGAGGCGCTCGGCCAAATCGGGCGCGCGCGGGTCGCGGAAGCCGAAAACGTGCAGACACGTAAGCCCTACCGTTCCCGCGACGCGATAGCAATACTCGGATAGCCTATCGAATGTAGCATAGGAGCCTACCGTCAAGTCCATCTCGGCGCCGAGAATCAGATCATGGAAGTAACGCGTGGGAATTTCGAAGCGCGTGATGGTGTCTGACAGCGCAGGCAGGATGGCGTGGCCTTGAGTATTGCCCGCGACTGCTTCGTCAAGGAGTGCTCGCCAGCGAGCCAACCCGCGCCGCTTCGAATCAACGTCGCCCGGATCGTCCGAAACGTTGTCCACCAGGCGCATAAAGGCGTAGAGCGCGCAGAGGGCATTACGCTTTTGCTTGGGCAATCCAAAAAAAGCGAGATAAAAGCTGCTCCGCGCCGCGCGCGCGATGCGATTGCATTCCGCGTAGGACGCAGCGACGGATCGCGCGTCCGCCAGCTCCGCGGGCGCGGCCGAGTTTGCCGCAACCGCAGAAGGAGAGGCAAATGCGGGTGACGCTTTCGATAAAGAGGCAGCGGTGTCTTTGGCCGTGGTCCGCGCAAAGATCCTGGAGCCGAGCGCCTTGGCGAGCAGCCGTAATTTCGTTGCTTTGGTGAGCGCGGGGCGATGCTCGAGCGTGTTGTATCCGGCCGCTTCGATCGCGTCGAGCACGGCCAAGCCGCCACGGCTGAAAAGTTCGATATCGGTTCGCAAGGCGCCATCGACCATCTCGACCAGGGGCAGACCTCCGAGGAACAAGCCGCAAGTTCGAGCGATCAGTTCCTTCATGAGCGCGACGTACCGTTCGTCGAACCGGCGCTCGATGATGTCCGTTTCGGTGAGATTGTGGGCGGCGAGCGCGTTCAGAGGGATATAGATACGGCCCTTTTCGAGATCCCGCGATACATCCTGCCAAAAATTTGCCAACTGCAGCGCCGTGCAGGTGTAATCGGAAAGGCGTTGCCGCTCGCCATCACGATATCCGCACAAGTAGAGGACGAGGCGACCCACCGGATTCGCGGAGTAGACACAATAATCAAGCACAGCCTCCCAGGTCGCATAGCGCTGCACAGTCTGGTCCTGGCGGAAAGCGCGGAGCAGGTCGGTAAAGGGTTGGATGGGAATATTTTTCGCGCGAACGGTTTCGCGAAGCGCAATCAGCACGGGATGTGACGGAGAGCCGCCGGGCTGGTAAATCAGGCGAAGTTCGTCTTCCCAGGCGTCCAGAAGTTGCAACGCCCGGGCCCGGTCGTGCACTTCATCGCCGAGATCGTCCGACCAGCGGCAATACGAGTAGACGTTATAGAAGTGCTGGTGAAGGTGGCGCGGCAGGAGCCAGGAGACGACGCCAAAATTTTCATAATGGTGCGTCGCCAGCCAGCGGGTGTAGCGCTGGGCTTGCTGCACGCTGCATCCCTCCGGGGGAAGGTTGCGAGCAATCTCGAGTTCTGGAGTTGCGAGCACGCTAGAAGTGGCGATTAGAGATGGTCGCTATCCTTTGTTTTCAATAGCTTCATCGCGCTTCTAATCGGAAGGAGTGACGATTAGAAAGTCGCCTTTTGCGGCGACTCGCGGACGGCAGACTCTGAGTACGCCGAACGCACGCTCTTTTCGCAACGCCAAAATCCGCGATTAGGGAATGACGGCAGTTTTTAATTCGCCGTTGCGATTCTTCATGTGTTGGAACACACTGGGCAGGTCCACAAGGGGCGCCTCGCCCGGTAATGAAATCCCTGGCGCGAATTTCTCCGCGGGCAATGGTATCGACCGCCTCGCGGAAAAAACGCGGCGTGTGATGGAACGTGGACTTCACGGTGATCTCGGAATAATGCAGCGCCCACGGATCAACTTTCACTTCCGTGCCCTTTGCGCAGCCCGCAAAGAGATTCACGACTCCGCCCTTGCGAACCATCTCCAAGGCCCACTGCCACGTTTGCGGCTGACCAGCGGCCTCGATCACGGCATCGGCGCCACGACCGCCCTCTGTAACTTCTTTGACGCGACCCACCACGTCTTCGGCAATGCCTTCGGAAACATCGAACGCGACAGCGGCGCCCATGCGCTCAGCCGCCAGCTTGCGGGCCGGACGCCGCGCTACGGCAATCACCCGCACGTCGCGCCGGGAAAGAACGCGAATGAACTCCAGCCCGATCGGCCCGCATCCAATGACGACCACCGTGTCACCGGGTTGGACATGCGTCTCATGAATTCCGCGCAGGACGCAAGCCAGCGGCTCGGCCATGGCCGCATCCAGGAACGACACGCCCTCGGGAATCTCGATCATGTTTTCGCGGACAATGCGACCCGGGATGCGAATGAATTCGGCGTAGGCACCGTTATTGAACAGAAGGTCCTCGCAAAGATTGGGCTTGCCCTTGCGGCAGTAAAAACATTCCCTACAGGGAGCGGAGTTCGCGGGAACAACGCGCATGCCCTTGCGGAATCGTCCGTTGACGGCGCTTCCCTTCTCCTCGATGATGCCGGCTAGTTCGTGGCCGAAAAGGGCGGGCGGTTGGATCATGCGCGCGTGAAAGCCTTGCTTCCAAACCTTGAGGTCGGTGCCGCACGTGAGGGCCACCTGAACGCGCACCAGCACTTCATCCTCGAGCAAGCGAGGAATATCGACGCGCTCGATCTTGACGTCCTCCGACCCGTAGAGGACGGCCGCGGTCATGTGGCTGTTCTGCTCGAATTTACTCATTCGTGAGTTATCGCCACCTTAAGAGTATCCTGTTTTGGATGCGCCGCCAAATCCAGAGCGTCTGCAATGCGCTCCAAAGGAAAACGGTGCGAGATTAGGTCGCGCAGCGGCAATTTCCCGCTGAACACCAAGGCCGCCGATTCCTCCTGTTCGTCGACCGAAGCGCTATAGCTGCCCAGGATTTCCTTCTCCTCAATTCCGACCGCCGCGGCGGGGAAATTCAGCTGCAGCACCGGATCGTTGTGAGCGAAGAGGAGCACGCGTCCGCCGGGACGCGCGATGGAGAGGCCTTCCGGAACTAGCGCCGGACTAGGCGCGGCGAGAAGAACCGCATCCGCGCCCCGATTTTCTGTTCGACACTTTATTTCCGCCAGGAGATTGCTGTCGGCTGGATCGAACGATTCCACCGCACCGAATCTCAAGCTTGCGGCGCGGCGCCCCGCCATTGGATCGCTGGTATAGACCCGGGCGCCCTCATGCTTCGCGAGGATTGCGAGAAGCATTCCGATGGGGCCCTGGCCGATTACCAAAACTGTTTCACCCGCGGCGACTCGGGCCTTGCGAATTGCTTTCAGGCAAGTATTCACGGGTTCGACGAACGTGGCTTCCTCGAAGGTAACTTCGGGTGGAAGGGCGATCATCCCGCGCTCGACGATCCAGGGCATGGCGCGAACATATTCGGCAAAGCCTCCGCCATTCGGATCAAAACCCGCGGTAAGGCCCACCTTTTTGTATCCCGCGCATTGCGAAAAGAGTTTTTTCTGGCAATAGAAGCATGCGCCGCAGGGAATGTGATGAAAGCTGACCACGCGATCGCCAGGTTTGAACTTGCTGACGCCGCGTCCGGTTTCAACCACCGTGCCTGCCAACTCGTGCCCGAGAATCTGAGGGGGCGCGATGAAGTTGTGATTAATTTTCTTGATGTCCGTGCCGCAGATGCCGCAAGAGGCCACGCGAAAGAGCACTTCGCCTTCGCGAATTTCGGGAATGGGAACGCGTTCGACCACGACCTGGCCCTGGCCCCGGTAGACCCCGGCGCGCATCTGGCCGTTACGAGTTCTTGGTGGCTCGGGTGAGGCTGTTTCTGTGGCTGTGTCGGTCATCTCCAGCCTGCCGTGGCTTTCGATTCGAGAGACTGCGTTCGCTTCACCAGCGTCCCCACATAGCGATCCAGGAATCGCGTCAAGGACTCCGCGGCGAGCTTGCTCTGTTGCCCGAACTTGACCAGGCTGGGGATCGACTGTGGATGACGGGCCACTTGCCCGACGACGCGGGAAATGCTGACTTGCCCTTCATCGGTGAAGATGCCGTTCACGCCGAGAGGCAAATCCTCACCGGCGACGTCACTGATTGCGCGGATGGCAACCGCGGGAACCCCGCTGGCGGCAGCTACCCGCAAAACTTCGAAACTCTCCATTTCGACAGCATCGGCCGATGTACCGAGTTGGTGCTTCTCCTCCGCTCTGGCGACCACGCGAGCCGCTGTGTGGAACCTTTCCACTACTTTTGCTCCTTGATCCGCGGCGAACGAAATCAGGGGTTCGCTGCTTGGTAACAATTGCAAGCCCTGATCTTCAGGGGGATCTTCCGAAAATACGCTACGCGCGGCCAGCACCTGACCGACGTTATATTCGGGTCGAAGGGCTCCTGCCAATCCCGACGAGATGCAGGCGCTTAACGAATCAGATTCAGCGCGAATGGCTTTGGATGCTTGCTTTGCGGCTTGCCTGGGGCCGGCACCGGTCAATATGACGGCGAGTTCCGCGCCGTGGATGTCGGCGACATAGGCATCGGCTGTGCCATAGCTGCTGGCGCGAAATTCGCGCAGTGTTCGCCAGGGCGCGAATTCGGTTTCGAGAGCAAATGTGACTAGAATTTTCATCGGTGCAACTTCATGTGCGAAACGCCTTCCCGGCGCAGGCCAAGCGGCGTATCACGCGGCCCGCGCGTGGGACAACGGCTTCACGCGGGGCCCGCGAGCCAACGTAACCATGATCCGTGTACCAAGCGACCGCCCGAGCCAAGGCCGCTTCCACGGAACCGGGCTTGTAGCCCAACTCCCTTTCGGCTTTGTCACTCTCTACAAACATTTTATGGCGAGACATTTTCACGCCTTCCACTGGAATGCCAGGCTCACGACCGCTAAGGCGCGAGAGAAATTCGTCGGCATAGCCCGCAGCAAGTGCGATGGCGTGAGGTAGACGTACGCGAGGCGCCGGACGCCCGGCAATCGGCGCCAGCGTCTCCAGAATCTGCTTGAGCGTCATGTTGCGTGCGCCAAGGATGTAGCGCTCGCCGATTCGTCCCTTATCAGACGCGAGCAAATGACCGGCGGCCACATCTTCGACTGGCACAAGATTTAGTCCGGTATCAACGTAAGCAGGCATCTTGCCGTTAAGAAAATCCACGATGATGCGACCCGTGGGAGTCGGCTTCCAGTCGGAAGGCCCAACCGGTGCGGTGGGGTTCACAATGATCACCGGAAGGCCAGACTCGGCTGCCTTTGTGGCTTCCAACTCCGCGAGAAATTTCGATCGCTTGTAATGGCCGATCATTTGATCGAGCGTTGTGCGCGTTTCTTCGTTTGGAAGCTTCGGGCCACGGTGCGGCACGGCGATTGTCGCCACCGTGCTGGTATAGACGAAACGTTCGACGCCAGCGCCCGCCGCAACTTCCAGGAGGCTGCGCGTGCCTTGAACGTTCGTCTGATAGATCTCATCCGGATTTCGCGTCCACAGCCTGTAATCCGCGGCGACGTGAAACACGCGGCGGACACCGTCCATTGCGCGCTTGAGCGATGCCGAGTCGTTCAGGTCTCCTTCAAAGCGTTCAGCGGCAATTCCGTCGAGCGCCTGAAGATTACTGGTGCGCCGAACGAGGACGCGAACCGAATCACCCGCGGCGACTAGTTGGCGAGCCACGTGACTGCCCAAAAAGCCCGTGGCGCCGGTGACGAGAGTAGTCATAGGTTGCGCAGAGCCTTCGCATACCGGGGCCGCGTCGGAGTCCCAAACCGGGCCTTTCTCGCTCGTTCTACGCGAAAGGTATACATCGACTACCCCCAGTATCCATTTGGATGCTCGATTTCCGAGGCGGCCACTTGCGTGCCGATCGATCTGGCGCGGCCCTTGCTGAGATTATCGTAGCGCGCCAGAGCGTACAGCGGAAACGAATTCCGGTAGAGGTGATACTTGAGATAGAACACTTGAGGGAAACCTGTCCCGGTGAATTCGTCCTCGTCCCACGTGCCATTTTCGTTCTGACGCGAAATAAGCCAAGCGGCGGCACGAGTGGCGGCGGGATCGTCGGGACCTGCCACGGCGAGCAATCCGATCAACCCCCACGCCGTTTGCGAAGCGGTGCTCTTGCCTTTCGCTTTCAGGGCGGGATCGTAATAAGAGAGTACGGATTCGCCGAAGCCCCCATCGGGATTCTGGACTGAACGGAGCCAGTCCGCGGCGCGATCGGATTCGGGAAGAGACGCGAGTCCCACGCTTTCAAGTGCGCGCAGGACGCCGCTCGTGCCATAGACATAATTCACTCCCCAGCGACCGAACCAGGAGCCGTCGGAATCCTGATCCTTTTTCAGAAACGCCAGCGCGCGCTGGATTACAGGATGCGTCGCGGACCAGCCCATATGGCCGAGACACTCGATGGCGCGGGCGGTCACGTCCGCAGTCGAAGGATCGAGCATCGCATTGTGGTCGGCAAAGGGAATGTTGTTGAGAAACTGAAGATTATTCTCGTGATCGAAGGCCCCCCAGCCGCCGTCGCGCATTCTGCATGCTGAGCGAGCCACGCAAGTCCGCGGCGAATCGCGGCGCGCATGCGTTCGGGGTCGGTGTCCTCGACGCGGCTGCAGCGCCATCAAAACGAACGCGGTGTCGTCCACGTCGGGGTAGAAGTCATTGCGAAATTCGAACGCCCAGCCACCCGGTTCCGCCTTGCGATTTTTCACCTGCCAATCGCCCGGGCCGAGTATTTGGTTATCGACCAGCCAACGGGCGGCGGAACGAAGGGCGGGATGCGACGGGTCGAGCCCCGCTTCCTCAAGGGAAACCATCGCGATGGCTGTGTCCCAAAGCGGCGAAATGCAGGGCTGTACACGCAGAGTGTCTTTTTCCTCAATTTCGTAGCGTGCCAGAAAAGCGATTTCTCTGGCCACGAGCGGGTCGCTGGTGTCGCCTCCACGCTCGGCGAGCAGCGCGAAAATGGAATTCATCATCGCCGGATAAATCGTGCCCAGACCCTCGCTGCGTTCGAGGCGTTCCAGCATCCACTTGCGAGCGAGTGCGAGCGACGCTTTGCGGAATGGCCTCCACCGCGCACTGTCGTACCACTTCACACCCCGGTCGAGAGCCAAAAAGACATTCTTCCATGAGACCACGCGCCTGTCCCAGGCGAGCGAGGGAGGCTTCCCGCCGGGATTACGGAAGAGCGCCTCGACGGTTACACCAGCGGGCAGACGCCACCCCGGTTTGTGCGCATACACAATGGCCAGCGGAATCACGATGCCGCGCGTCCAAGACGACATTTCGTACAAATTGACCGGAAGCCACCTGGGAAGCAACATAAGCTCCGGCGGAATCGCGGGGACGAAGCTCCAATCAATGGCGCCTACCATCGCGAGATAAAAGCGAACATAGGAGTTTGTTGCTTCCAGGCCGCCCAATTCGTGGATTCTCGCGCGGGCTCGTTCAAGATGCGCCGACGATGCCGAGTCGCCCGCAAGCCGTAAGGCTACCCAGGCCTTCACGGTGGCGTTTAGCTCTGAAGGTCCGCCATAAAAGATATTCCAGCCGCCATCGGGCAGTTGGCGGTCACGAATATACTTCGCGAGTTTTCCTGTTTTCGAAGACTTCAGTTCGCCGAGGATGTGGAGATAGAGAATGTAATCGGATTCCAGGGTGGTATCGGCTTCGAGCTCGCCCCACCAGTAGCCGTCTTGGCTCTGGGCCGAGAGAAACCAATTGATGCTGCGGCGAATCGCCTGCTCGATGCGGGATTCAGCATTCGAGAGGTGGGTAGGCGCGGAGGCATGCGCGGTGCCCGCAGCGGGCCCCTGAATGCGCAGTCGCGGCTCAGGCGTCATCAATCCCTCAGACATCGATCATCACTATGAAAAGGTCTCAGCGATAACAGTATTAGTATCTGTTCGATGCGGCCCAGCGTCAACTCAAAACGCCTCCCAAGAAGCCTGTTAGGGCACTATCGGGATGCGTCGAGCCGCGGAATGGCTGTTTGGCGGCTTGCCTTTTTGGCCCTTCAGTCCCTGCTGACAGGTGACAGCCACCGCGATTGGCGACTAGTGTTCCTCTTCGAGGCGCCGAACGCGATCGGCGAGTTCCGGCAGCCGGGCGAACCAGGCATATTGCTGCTTGAATTTTTGCAAGGGACGCGCCGGAGTGCCCCAAACGGTTTGCCCGGTATGAATAGTCTTCCCGGTGGGAATCCCGGCCTGCGCGCCGAGGATTGCATTGTTCTCAATATCGCAATGATCGGCAATGCCGACCTGGCCGCCGACAATTACTCCCCGACCCAGCGTGCTGCTGCCGGAGATACCCGTTTGAGCCGCGATCATCGAATGCTCGCCAATTCGGACGTTGTGAGCAACTTGCACGAGATTGTCGATTTTAACGCCGCGCTCAATGCGAGTATCGTCGAGCGAGCCGCGGTCAATTGTCGTATTGGCGCCAATTTCCACATCGTCGGCAATTTCGACTCCGCCGATCTGCGGGAATTTAAGATGGTGGCCCTCACCGAAAACGTAGCCGAAGCCGTCCGCGCCGATCACGGCGCCCGAATGAATCTCCACGCGATCGCCCAAATGGGCGCCGGCATAGAGCGTTACGCGCGGATGAAGACGGCAGTTTTCGCCGATTCGAGAGTTTTGGCCGACGAAACAGAACGCCTCAATCATCGTCCCAGCGCCAATCTCCGCGCCCTGCTCGACGACGACGTATGGCCCGATCGAAACACTCGCTGCAATCTTCGCTGCGGTAGCAACAATCGCAGTGGCGTGAATGCCAGCTTGCGGCGCGGGCGCCTGGGCCAACCAAGCCGCCGCCTTCGCGAACGCAAATTTCGGATCGGGCGACTCGAGAATCGTCTTGCCCGGAAAACGCATGCCGGGCGGAGTGACAACGCAGCGCGAAGCTGAGGCGGCGGCGCGTTCGGCCTGGCGGGCGGAGTCTATATAAATCAGGTCAGTAGCGCCAGCGCGTTCGGGACTGGCGACGCCGGAAATCAGTGCGTCTCTAGCGCCTTCGAGCTTTGCTCCAAGATATTCTGCGAGTTCACCTGCCGTGCAATTCATTTTGACCTCTCTAATTTGCGCTAAAACGGATAAAGCGGTTTCTCCCCGGGCGGGCGCGTCTTCCACCTCTTGTGGATCCAAAGCCACTGATCCGGATGCGCGCGGACATAATCTTCGATAACGCGCGAGAAACGAGCGGTGTTCTCCGACGATATCGGCTTCCTCGTTTCCTGTACGGGCAAGTTCCACCGCCGGCTGAAACTGAAGAGCGTACTTTTTCTGCGTCTCGTCCCATGAAAGAAAGCCGGGTACGACCGCGGCGCCGGTGCGCAGCGCGAGGCGGGCGATACCTGAAGTTGTCGAGGCCGGAACGCCGAAGAAATCCACGAACACACCTTCCTCAATAGCGGTGTTGTGGTCGGCGAGCACGCCCACGGTGCCTCCATCGGCCAACACTTTAAGAATCGAACGTGCGGAGCGGTTTTTCTCAATTGGTTGGTTGCCTGAGTCGCATCGATACGAATTTATGAGCGCGTCCACGCGGCCATTGGTGATTGGCCTCACGAGAAAGTGTAGCGGATGGCCGTAGAGCGCATGCGCGAACGGCGCGAGTTCCCAAGCGCTCATATGGCCCGTCAACAAAAGGACGCCCTTCCCGCGGCGGCGCGCGCAGTCAAAATGCTCGAATCCTTCCACCGTAACGATTTTTTCGATTGTCGCGCGCGTGTATTTTGGAAACTGCGAGAACTCGCCGGCCATCCAGCCGATCTGGCGAACCATTCCGCGAATTGCGCGCTCGCGAACGGCGTCATCCCACTCCGGAAAAGCCAGGCGAAGATTGAACATTGCTGCGCGGCGAAGTGGTGTCCGTAATCCATAGGCTGCCGCAGCAAAGGTGGCCCCAACGGCCCTCGCCGCAGGGCGCGGCAGAAGCCCCAGTATTTTCAAACCGATCCATGCCGCGGCGTACTCCATCCATTCTCGCATCGCGAGCATTATGCGTGACGCCATCGGCGCGCGCCAGTCCGGGAAAGGAACGAATCCGGACCTTGTCTACCTCACTTCACGCGCCATTTCGCGGGTTCGCAAGTTCAATTTCGATTCGCCAATGTTAGACTCAACAGCGCTTTGGGTGAAATCCAACGAACAAAAAACCGTCGCGATCCTGCTGTGTGGTTGATGGCCGTCCTCGTAGTGCTCATCTGTCTCTTCGGTAACCTCGGAGCGATGGGCCTGGTTGGCCCCGACGAACCGCGTTACGCCTGGATCGCGCGCGCCATGGCTGAGACCGGTGACTGGGTGACGCCGCGTCTTTACGGGCAGCCATGGTTTGAGAAACCGGTTCTTTACTATTGGGCTGCGGCCGCGGGCTTCCGGCTACATTTGCCTGCCGAATGGGCGGCTCGGCTGCCGTCGGCGTTGGCAGCTCTTGCGGCAGCCCTGGCAGTCGGCTGGCTGGCGCGGGAGCATTACGATGGGGATGCGGTTTCTCTCTCGCGTCCGTATCTTCTGGCCCCGCTCGTCTTTTCCACCAGCATTGCCGCCATTGGTTTTTCCCGTGCGGCCACTCCGGACATGCTGTTCAGCGCGTCGATCACTTTAGCAATGGCAAGCGCCGCACAAGTTTTCCGATGTGCCGGGGCCTTATGCGGCGCGGATGATAAGTATGACGAAGCACGGAGAGCCGATCTTCTGCCGATAGCTTTGTTCGGCGCTTTTTTGGGATTCGCCGTGCTTGCTAAGGGCCCAGCGGCAATTATTCTCGCGGGCGGGGCCATTGGCCTCTGGGCGCTAGCGACAAAGCGCTGGCGGGTAGCTTTTCGCGCCACACACCCACTGGCTATTGCCGCGTTCTGCGTGGTCGCGCTGCCTTGGTACGTACTATGCGCGATCCGCAATCCCGATTTCCTTCGCATCTTCATCTTTCAGCATAATTTTGAGCGGTATCTCACTCCGATGTTTCAACATCGGCAGCCGTTTTGGTTTTTCCTTCCGATCACGCTACTGGCGATTCTTCCGTGGACTGTTTTTTTGTGGCCAGCCCTTCAAGAAGCTCTGCAAGTCTGGAAGGAAAAGTCCTGGGCACGTTCGCCCGGATTCTTTTTCGGTTGCTGGGCTGTGTTCCCGGTGGTCTTTTTCAGCTTTTCGCAATCCAAATTGCCCGGTTACATTTTGCCTGCCATTCCGCCGCTCGCGCTGCTGTGCTCGATTTCGGCGCTCCGCGCCTTGCGATACAGCCCTTTCACGCGGCGATTTCTCCTGGCAGGAATCGGGATTTCATGGCTCCTGATCGGGTTTGCCGCCGCACATTCGATTGTCAGGATCAGTCCTGGGCTGGCGGGACTCTCTCACTTTTTCGGGGGCGCGGCCGTGGTGATTGGATTGTTGTTGATCGGGGCGAGTTTCTACCGCACCGGTCAATGGGTGATTCCGCTGTGCATCCTATTCGTGGCCGCCAGCCTCGAGACCGTGAACGTGCGCTTGCTTCCTCTGCTGGATCGCTCTTATTCGGCGCGGCCATATGCGGAGTTTATGCACAACGACTTGCGGCCTGATCGAATTTTCACCTACCAACTTTCGCGGTCCTGGGATTACGGCCTCGCGTTCTATTTCCGCCGTCAGCTCCCGGAATGGTCACCCACTGATCCGGATGCCGCTTTGGTCCTCACTACTCCGGCTGGGATGCGTGAAATCACGAGGCTGAATAGATTTCGCGGCTTGCTGAACGACGACCACGAAGGGATTCTGTACGTGCCTGTGATGCGAGTTCCCTCACTTCGTTAATGCGGCGACATATTCTGCAGGAAGAAATTAACGATTTGGCTTTCGTAGCTCTTCCGGTCTTCGTCGGACATATCGCGGTAGCTGAGGCGTTCTCGCAGCATCATTTTCGGATCCGGAGCCTTCGTAAAGAGACTCACGGTCTCATCCGCGAGTGCCCGGTGGTCGTCCGACTCGACAAAGAGCTTGGGAATACCCGCAGTTCGGTTCAGGCGGCTGGAGAGGGGAGGCTCGTTCCGAAAACCATACTCGATCATCCGAAAACCAAAATCCGCGAGCGACCGTACTCCCGGCAGTGCGGTGAGGCCGGATTTCGCAATCTCGATCTGAAGCATGTCGCGAGGATCATTATACGCATCGTCCACAGCGACCGCCCCAATTCGCGGATCCGAGGCCGCTACTTCGAGCGCGGCGTACCCGCCCATGTCCACACCCCAAATCCCGAAGTGCTGTTTGTCGACATCATCTCGTGTGGCTAGTGCCTCGACTGCCGAACGCAACTCGCCGGTCTCGCGGTACCCGAGCGTCGGCACTCCCGCGCTCGTGCCGTGACCGATAAAATCGAATAAGAACACATTGAATTCGCGATCCTGCAGCGCAGTAACCAGCGTCAGCACATCCGCGCGCTGCGAAAGATATCCGTGACACACAACAATCACAGGACCGCCACGCAACCCCGGAAAAAACCATCCCTCGCGGGAAGCGCCGCTGGCCGAACGAAACGAAAAGGTTGTCGGACGGCCCATCATTACGCTCAGGTCGAATGGGGCGGCATTGCGCGAAGGTCGCAAGACCTGATAGAGGAGAAATCCGGACACCGATGCCGACGAGACAAATGCAAACAACACCAGCGCCAAAAGCACGGAGAGAAGTCTTGCCGAAGCGCGTGAACGAATAGCGTAGCTCGGAAAGGACGGGCATCCTTTAGGCGCGGGCGCTGGGCCTTCGCGCCTCGACCGGCCGAATGTTAGCATAATTCCGCCGAGCGGCAATTCCTGACGCGCGCGGATGTTCCAAAAACCAGCGTGAGTTGGCGCGCCGGGTCGCCTTATAATGGCAAGGGGCGGAATTGTTCGATGCAGATTGTTGACCTCCGGCAGTTTCATTCCCGCTCGCTCGAGGGACTCTTCCAGGAAGAAGCCCAGCGCTGGCGCGAGGAGCTTTTTTGGGACTATCGGCCGTCGATTGACCTGGTCCGAAAATTCGTCGACTCGCATTCCCTCGGCGGCTACGCCGCGATCGAAGGCGGAAACCCTGTCGGATACGGCTTTTACATCCTCGAGGATCACAAAGGACTGATCGGCGGCCTTTTCGTGTCGTCGGAAAATTCCGGGCATGGCGCCACTGAGCGAACTTCTCAGCGAAATGCGTGGCGCACTCTGCGAGCCACTCCGCGGCTCCAGCGTATCGAAGCGCAGTTGATGCCGTTTGGCGCCGAACTCGATCCCGCTTTTCTTTCGCAGCACTTCCACTTGCATACACGTCAATTTATGCTCTTGCAGCTAGCCGAGGCGAATCTTCAGCGAGACCAGCTTTCTCCGGGACTGCGCGATCGAGCCTTGGTAGCGATCGAGACTTCGATGCCGCCGCACGGCTCATTCAACTCGCCTACGCCGACCACGTGGACGGCCAGATCAACGACCAGTATTGCAGCGAGGCGGGCAGTTTGCGATTTCTGCGGAACATCGTGCTGCTCCCCGGCTGCGGCATATTTCTGCCGGAGGCGTCGTTTCGTGATCCGGCCCGCAACGGACAGGCGCGCTGGTCGCGATGATGCTTACCTCCACGGTCGCCGAAAGCGTCGGCCACACAACCCAAGTTTGCGTGATGCCCGGCTACCACGGCAACGGAATCGGCCGGCAGCTGATGGAGCATTCGATCCAGGCGCTCCGTCGGCGGCGCTACGAATCGCTCTCGCTGACGGTTACCTCGGTCAATACGCACGCCGTCGAGCTATACGAGCATCTCGGTTTCCGCACCGTGAAAACATTTGCCGCCGGCGTCTGGAAGGCCTAGGCGGTAAGCACGACGCTATTTCTTCGCCCGGTCTTTCAGCAGACCTTTTAGCTCGTCCATGAATTCTTTCACATCCTTGAAATCCGAATACACGGACGCGAAGCGCACGTACGCAACCTTGTCGAGCTTCTTCAAGTGCGCCATTAATGAGCTCGCCGATTTCGGTCGTGGTGCGCTCGCGGTCCGATGATTCGCTCACGAACGCCTCTGCCTGGTCGACAATCGTTTCGAGCTTGTCCGACGGGGACCGGCCGCTTTTCGCAGGCCTTCAGCAACCCCTGCAGAATTTTCTGCCGCTCGAATTTTTCGCGCCGGCCATCTTTCTTGATGACCATGTACGGAATTTCGTCGATGCGCTCATACGTGGTGAAGCGGCGGTTGCACTTCAGGCATTCGCGGCGCCGCCGAATCAGATCGCCGGTCCGCGCCTCTCGCGAGTCGATTACCTTGTCGTCCAGATGCGAGCAGAACGGGCATTTCACCGAGGCTTCTCGCTTGGACTCGCACGGCGCGCTCTGCGTCTGCCAGCTAGTTCAGCTTCGCCTGCCCGTTCTTCGTTCGCGCGCCATTTTCCGCAGCTCGCCTATGGACCAGCCTTCGCGAAACAGCAGCGGCAATCCCACAAAGCAGCACCCCGCAAACGTGATCAGCCAAATCAGAATTGATGCTACCGCAGCCGGCTTCTCTTTCTACTCCAAATACCAGAGTAAGGACAAGGAAAGTAGCGAGCTGCGACGCCGCCTCCTACCCCGGGAAGTTGCACCGCCGAACCAACCAGCGTAAAGGCAGTCACCAGTACCGCGCCCGCCAAACTCAGAGACGCGAGATCGCCGCCAAAGCGCGTGCGCCATCCACAGGTATATCAGCACAACCAAAACCCAGTGAATAACTGTATAGCCGTGACGGCGCGCCCAGATCGTTCCACGAGCGAATGCCCTGCAAGCCTTCGCTAAACCCTTCGAGAAGCGCCGCCAACTTTCTCGCGCCAGCCGCTTGCGCCACTTCGGGTGCTGCAATTTGCGCGCGAGCCACTCGCCGCCGTGATGGCGAAAGTAAACCAGGAACGCCACCATCACCAGCAGGGCCACCATCAACACCACTCCGGCGGAACGCGCCACCCGCATCAATCCGGCGATCTTCGGAACTCGCCGATAAGCCTCCGCGCTCGAACGACAGAAGAGCAAAGACGAGGCAGCAGGACCGTGGCCGCCATGTCAAAAACCCGCTCCAGCACATACACGCCAAACATCCCCGAAATCGAAAGGGCGTCCTTTCTCCGCGATCAGGACGGGACGAATCGGCTCACCTGCCCGGCCCAGAAGAAAAGTGCACGCGAATCCCTCCAGCGTGGCGCTATAGACGTTCCAGAAATGTGTCGCGGCCGATCGATCGGCAAAACCGGACCCAGCGCAGCGCTCGAAGTCGCGTAGCAAACATAAATCGCCACAAGCGAGAGAAACAGCAACGCGAAGGCGCGCGTGGCGCAGCGATTCCCCGACCATGCTCCAGTGAAATCCTGCCAGCGCAATTGAATTGCGAAATTTATAGAGGAAAAAGCCAACGACCAGGAGTCCGAGAACAAAGACTAGGTAGCGCCATTTTCGCCGCATCCGTTTGAACCGTAGCAGCAAGGTTTCAGCGGTGTCAAGGAGAGTGCCGTGTCAGCTCGCAGCGATAAGTGAAACCGGCGCCACGAAATATTCGCGAACTGAAACCTGCTCAGGAGGAGGCCACCTTGTTCTCTAGCCAATCGCCCGCGGCTCGCGTGCTGAGGGACCCGCCCAGGTCCGTTGTCGTAGCGCTTTCGCGGATCGCCGCGCGTACCGCATCTTCCATGCCACGCGCGACATCGTCCCAGCCGAAATATTCGCACATCATGGCGGCGGCGAGCACCGCGCCTATTGGGTTTGCGATGTTTTTGCCCGCGATGTCCGGAGCCGAGCCATGCACCGGCTCGAAAAGCGAAACCTGCCCGGGATGAATGTTTCCCGAGGGAGTCACCCCAAGCCCGCCAACCAGCCCCGCTCCCACGTCGCTTGCGATGTCTCCAAAGAGATTGCACGTAACGATCACCTGAAACTGAGTGGGGTCGCGAACCATCTGCATCAACAAGTTGTCTATATACATGTGTCTCGATTCGATTCCCGGATACTCGCTGCGCACTTCCTTGAAAACGCGCTGCCATAGATCGTGGCCGAAGGTGAGCGCGTTGGATTTGTCGCTCATGCAGACGCGCTTGTAATTCCGCCGCGCGGCAAATTCGAATGCATAGCGGATAATCCGCTCGACCCCTTTGCGCGTGTTGATGTCCTCCTGAGTCGCGATTTCATCCTCCGTTCCCTTCTTGAAGAAGCCGCCCACGCCCGAGTAGAGGCCCTCTGTATTTTCGCGAATCACGCAGATGTTCACGTCCTTTTCTGCGCGATTTTTCAGTGGCGTAAGGCGCTGGTCGAAAAGAACGCAGGGTCGCAAATTGACGTAGAGGTCGAGCTTGAATCGCAGGCCGAGCAGGATATCGGCCCCATGCTGGTTGGAAGGCACACGCGGATCGCCCAGCGCACCGAGCAAAATCGCGTCGTACTCGCGCCGGAACATCTCGGGTGCATCGGCGGGAAGCGTCGTCCCGTCGCGCAGGAACCGGTCCGCGCCCCAATCGAATTCGGTGAGGGAGACTTCCCGCCCGCGTGCCGCTGCGGCGGCTTTCAGCACTTTCACTGCTTCCGGAATCACCTCTTTGCCCACGCCATCGCCGGGAATAACGGCGATCCGTTTGCGTGACGCGCTGGACCCTGCCCCGGAAGTTTTTGTCACCATCGGCGCGGAACGTAGCACGCGAGTCAAGCGGTGTCAAACGACAGCCGGCGCCGCCGCGCAAGGAAACTGCGCTTGTCGCGATCTGGCCCACAGGCACTTCACGCGGTCCGCAAAACACGGTTAAGCTGGCTCTGGAGAGACCACGCCATGAACCCGAATCGACCCGAGGAGCCCTGGCTACGCGGAACACTCACTGATGTCGCCCCAGTGCCACGCGCAGTCCTGCACGCACTACAGTTGGCGAACGAGGATATCGAGCGATGGTGCGGCGCCCTGAGCGATGATCAGTTCAACTCCCAGCCTTGCGGAATCGCGCCGCTTGCGTTTCATATCCGGCACATCGCCCGCAGCATCGACCGGTTGCTCACCTACGCCGAAGGAAGGCAGCTGACCGAAGAACAGATTGCCTCGCTAAAAGGCGAATTCGATGGTGACGCTACGAGAAGTGAGCTTTTTGCGGAACTCAGCGCAGCCTTCGAAAAGAGCGTCGAAAGAATTCGCGCCCTCGATACCACTCGATTGAGCGACGCCAGAGAGGTCGGCCGACGGCGCCGGCCAACCACCGTTGGCGGCTTGCTTATCCACGTGGCTGAGCACACTCAGCGCCATGTGGGCCAGGCCATAACGACCGCCAAAATCGTCACCGCCCAACATCAATGAAACGTCAGTCGGCTTTGGCGGCTTTCGTGTGGCGCTTCTTGCGCGGCGCGAACTGGGCAGCCTCCGTCGAGCCTTCCAGCGCAATTGTCGAGGCGGTTCCGCTGGTAATCGCGTTTTGAATCGCGTCGAAGTATCCGGTGCCGACGAACCGCTGGTGCTTCACGGCCTCGTACCCGTGATCGTGCTCGCTTTCAAACTCGCGGTCTTGCAAGTCCGAGTAGGCCGTCATGCCGCGCTGCTTGAATCCGCGCGCCAGCTCGAACATGGAGTGATTGAGCGCGTGGAAACCCGCCAGTGTGATGAACTGAAACTTGTAACCCAAAGCGGCCAGGTCTCGCTGAAAGCTGCCGATCGTGGCGTCGTCCAGGTTTTTGCGCCAGTTGAATGATGGCGAGCAGTTGTACGCCAGCATCTTGCCGGGAAATTTGGCGTGCAACCCATCCGCGAACTCGCGCGCTTCGTTGATATCCGGTTTGGATGTTTCGCACCAAATCAAATCAGCATAGGGAGCGTAGGAGATGGCGCGCGCAATGGCCGCTTTGGTTCCGCTGCGGACGCGGTAGAAACCTTCCGACGTCCGCTCGCCCGTAATGAAGGCCTGATCGCGCGGATCGGCATCGGTAGTCACGATGGCAGCGCTCTCGGCATCGGTGCGCGCGATGATCAGCGTCGGCACGCCGAGCACGTCCGCGGCAAGGCGTGCCGCAACCAATTTTTGAATCGCCGCCAGCGTAGAGACCAGCACCTTACCGCCCAGATGCCCGCACTTTTTCGCGGAAGACAACTGGTCCTCGAAATGAACCGCCGCGGCCCCCGCCTCGATCATCGCCTTCATCAGCTCGAAGGCATTCAGATTTCCGCCAAATCCGGCTTCGGCGTCGGCCACCAACGGAGCCAGCCAGTAGGTTTCGTTGTGTCCTTCGGCGTGATGAATCTGATCCGCGCGCAGAAGCGAGTGGTTCAGGCGGCGAACGAGATTCGGCACGCTATTCGCCGGATACAAACTTTGATCGGGATAAGTTTGCGCCGCATCGTTGGCATCAGCCGCCACCTGCCACCCGCTCACGTAAATCGCATCGAGCCCGGCAGCGACCTGCTGTACCGCTTGATTTCCGGTCATCGCGCCCAGGGCCGCGACAAAAGTGCGCGAGTGCAGCAGATTCCACAGTCGTTCTGCGCCAAGCCGCGCGAGCGTGTGCTCGATGTGAACGGAGCCGCGCAGTTGCTGCACATCCTTCTCGCTGTAGGGACGCGTGATTCCCGCCCACCGCGGGTTCTTCTTCCAATCCATTTCCAAATTTTGCGGCTTGCCGTTTTGCATTTCTGTCCGCTCCTCGTCAGTCGGATTCGTAGTTCTGCGCCCGCGCAATCGCGCTCGGCTGTTTGGAGTTTGGGGACAAACTTCGGAAATAGCGATAGAACTACCGAAATCGCTGGTTTGGCCAGCGAAAGAATCAAGCGCCCGTAAGGCTTTTCGGGCTCAACTCCTGGAGGAAAGCATACAGCGAGGCGCAGGCTGCGTATAGCTCGCGCTTGGTTCGAAGAGTGAAGGGTACTTCCATTTTTCTGATCTTCATTCCTGCCACTTCAGGACGGACATTCTATAACTCCCTGAAATAGCGCTGACTTAGGAACTCCGCCGTCCGCCTGTTCGCCGCCATTTGTAGCAGCCGCTTATAGATGACAGTTTTGCCATTTTGTTCGCTCGGCCGCCTCTGGTCAACCAAGATAATCCTGATGCAAGCTATCCATGATTTTTATAGTCCAATCGACGCGCCGCACCGCAGCAAAAAGAGACATCGCAATTCCCCGCGCAGTTATAATGGCGCGCATTTCCAGGAGAAATCGCGCATGTACTATGAGCCGGGCAAAACCCAGCATGGCCTGCCATACGATCCCTTCAAATCTTGCGTGATTCCGCGCCCGATCGGATGGATCTCAACGATCAGCCACGATGGCGTGCACAACCTCGCGCCCTTCAGCCAATTCCAGAATCTGACTTTCGATCCCCCATACGTGATGTTTGCCGCAAATCAAACGACCAAAGGCCGGCGAAAAGACACGGTTGTGAACGCCGAGCAAACCAAAGAATTCGTATGGAACATGGCCAGCTACGAATTGCGCGAAGCGGTGAACAAGTCCGCCGAGGAAGTTCCGCCGGAAGTGGACGAATTCGATCTGGCAGGCGTCACGAAAATCCCGTCGCATCACGTAAAGCCTTGCCGGGTGGCCGAGTCCCCAGTTCATTTCGAGTGCGCCTATCACCAGACGATCCGCTTGCCCGGCAATGGAACGATGGGCACAGTCGATATCGTGATCGGGCGCGTCGTGGGAATTCACATCAAAGACGCGGTGATTCGTCCCGATGGAAAGCTAGACGTGCTCAAGATTCGCCCCATCGCCCGCCTGGGATACCACGACTACACCAGCGTCGAGTCCATCTTCTCAATGACCATCCCCGGAAACGACCCGCGCAGGCTAGCCGGCATGGAAGGCTCCGCGCGCTTTTGATCGTTCGTAGGGGCACGGCATGCTGTGCCCGGCAAACATACTTGGCGTGATTTTCGTGATTAATTTCGGTGGAAGGGCGAGACGTGCGCGATGCCGAAAACTCGCGGCTACGACGCTTTCTCTTCCGCGTAAACCTGATACTCCGAGTACGGTCCCTTGAAATCTTCGATGCGGCCGCCTTCGAAGTGCCATATCCGCGTGGCAACCTCGTCAATCACATCGTGATCGTGCGTCACCAGCAGAACCGTCCCAAGGTATTTCTGCAGAGATATATTCAGAGCGTTGATCGATTCGAGGTCCAAGTGGTTGGTCGGCTCATCCAGCACCAGAATATTCGGCTTCTGCAGCATCAAGCGGCAAAAGATAAGCCGCGCTGATTCGCCGCCCGAAAGAGCCTGCGTCTGTTTCAGCGCATCGTCACCGCTGAAGAGCATCTGGCCCAGCAGCCCGCGCAATTCCTCCTGCGCCGCGGCGGGTTTGAACTGATGCAGCCATTCGATCACCGTCGTGCCCTTCACGATGGACTCGGAATGATCCTGCGCGAAATAGCCCGCCGCCGCGTTGTGTCCCCAGATCACCGTGCCGCCATCGACGGGAAATTCCTTGTCCACGTCCTCGATGAATCCAGTGGCGTTGCGAATCAGCGACTTCAGCAGCGTGGTTTTGCCCGTGCCGTTGCGTCCCATCAGCGCGATCTTTTCGCCGCGCTCCACGCTGGCGCTAAAAGGCTGAAACACGCGGACGCCATCGTACGATTTGACGACGCTCTTGATTTCCAGCGGATGCCGCCCGGAATGCTGATCCAACTGAAATCGAATGAAAGGCCGCGCGATATTGGACCGCGCCAGCTCCGCGCGTTTGCAGCCGCTCCACTTCTTTTTTCCGCGAAGTAGCCTGCGCCGAACGCGTGCCCGCCGAAAAGCGCGCGATGAATTCGTTTAGCTGCTCGATTTTGCGTTCGCGCTGGGCGTTTTCCGCTTCGATGCGCGAGCGAATCGAAGTCTTGGCGACCACCATGTCGTCGTACCCGCCGTTGTACATGATCACGGTTTGGTAGTCGATATCGGCGGTGTGCGTGCACACGCTATTCAGGAAATGGCGGTCGTGCGAAATCACGATCAGCACGCCTTCGTATTCGCACAAATAATCTTGCAGCCAGTGAACGGAATCCAAATCCAAATGGTTCGTCGGCTCGTCCAGCAGCAACGCCGGCGGATTCCCAAAAAGCGCTTGCGCCAGCAGCACGCGAACTTTTTGCCCGCCCTGCAATTCGCTCATCTTGCGTTCGTGCAGCGGCTCTTCCAGGCCGAGTCCATCGAGCAGCACGGCCGCATCGGCCTCCGCGGTGTACCCGCCTTCCTCGCCGACGATCCCCTCGAGCTCAGCCAGCCGCATGCCGTCTTTATCGGTCAGCGATTCGTGCGGCTTCGCATACAGCGCATCGCGCTCTACGAGGGCCTTCCAGAGTGGACGGTTGCCCATGATCACCGTGTCCATCACGCGAAACTCATCGAACGCGAACTGATCCTGGCTCAAAATCCCGAGCTTTTTGGGCCGCCCGACCTCGCCGTGCGTGGGCTCGAGATCCCCGGTCAAGAATTTTCATCAATGTGGATTTGCCCGCGCCATTCGGCCCGGTAATGGCGTAGCGCCGCCCGCCGAAAAAGGTGCAACTCACCTCTTCGAACAGAATTCTGGCGCCGAAGCGCATCGTGATGTTGTTAAGCGAGAGCAAGACAATTAATTATAGCGTGGAAGATTGAGTCCTGCACATTCGGGAAAACACCGTTGCGAATCGCCAACCCCGCTTTTTCGCCGCCAAAGCCCCAAAAACGGCCGCGGATCGCGCTAAGTGGCTCGTTTTACAACATCTTGGAGCCGCTGGCGGTTGTCCCAAAAGTCCTTCCAGAGGTCTCCTGGGCGCTTCAGGCGTTCGCGAATTGTTTCGATATTGAACTGTTTTGGCTCGAATCCCTTGGCAAGTTCGCGCGGCGAAACGGGCGCGGAAAACGGCGCTCCGCGAAAAGGACGCAGCGAGTAAACGGACGCCAAAGGCTTCCCTTTGGCATTTTGCAGCGCGTCGATCAAAACCGTCCCTTTGCGCCGTTTGCTCACCGTGCGTTGGGACGTCACCAGAGACGGCAGCTCTGCCTGCACGCGCTGGCCGATGGCTCCCGCGAAAAGACGCACTTCCTCGTAGGTGTACTCGGGTTCCAGGGGAATGTACATATGAAACCCGGAGGCCCCGGAAGTTTTCATGTACACGCGAACTTTGAGCGCTTCCAATTGTTTGTAAATTGCGCGCGCAACTTTGAGAACCACGTCGAACGATGTGCCGTCCGTGGGGTCGAGGTCGAAGAAAATATAGTCGGGATGATCTTGGTTATCGAAACGGCTCGACCACGGATTGTGATCGATGCATCCCAGATTCGTCAGATAAAGCAAATCCGCGCGATCGTCCGCCAGGAAGTAAGGCATCTTGCCGCCGCGTTCCTTGGAATCGATCTGTACGGTGCGGATCCAATCCGGCGCGGACGTCGGCCTCTTTTTGAAAGAAAAACTGCTCGTCAATCCCATTCGGGTATCTCTTCAGAACCAGCGGCCGATCTTTCAAAAACGGCAAGATGTGCGGCGCCACACGCAGGTAATACAGCAAAACATCGCGCTTGCGCAGGCCATCCTCGGGAAAGTAAATCTTGTTCAGGTGCGTCAGATTAACGCGCTTGCCATTCAAATCCACCGCAAGCGATTCCCCGCGCCCGCTCGCCAAGTTCTTTTTCGAGATCGCGCACAACCACTTCCTCAGTCGAACTCGCTTTTGACCGCGCTTTGGCGGCCTGCGCATCGGCTTTCCCCGCCGCTCACGCGCGCCCCATGGGCCGTCATTCTGAGCGGAGCGTCCCGACGGTTTTTCTTCTCGCTGAGATCGCGCTTCTCGATCTCGGCGTCGGGACGCGCAGTCGAAGAACCTCTCTTCGATGTACCGCTAGCCGAGGTGTCTGTCCGGCGCGGCGACTGTCCGGAGTTACCTGATCCTCAAACTGGCAATCGCGTGCGTTGCGATCTTCCTGAAATCCCAAGAAAACGGGCGCCCGCAGCTTTTTGTCGTGCGTCCATTGCCCGAACTTCACGCGCGCCACCAACTCAGGCTTCACCCAGTGCACAGCTTCCTTCAACTTCGGCGCCGTGCGAAACGGGCTGTCGGACGTCTTCAAACCCCTGAAGCGTCTTGTAAATGCTATTGAGCAGGTCTTGCGTGAAGCCTGTGCCAACGCTTCCGATATATTCAAGATTGCCGTCGGCGTCATACAAACCCATCAGCAGCGCGCCGAAATGTTCGCGCGATCTTCGCGGCGCCGTCCAGCCGCCGATCACCACGTCGATATCCTGCACAATTTTGAACTTCAGCCAGAGAGAGGAGCGCTTCCCCGGATAAATACTGTCGCGCCGCTTGGCGATGATTCCTTCGAGACCCTGCTGCTTGGCCACTTCGTACAACTCGATTCCCTTCTCGTTCTGATGGTCGGAAAAACGCACACGGTCCGATGGAGTGAGCAAGCTCCGCAACAATTCTTTGCGCGTTTCGAGCGCCACATTTCGCAGGTCGTAGCCGTCGTAATACAAAAGATCGAACACGTAGTAATTTACCGGCGACAGTCTGTTGGAGCCGCACCGAAGGATTCAAAACGCCAAATCGCTGCTGAATGCGCATGAAGTCCGAGCGCCCGGCCTCATCCAAAACCACCACTTCACCATCGAGTATCGCTTTGCGGGCGTTCAGCCTTTTGGGCAGCTCTTTCAGCTCGGGATATTCCTGCGTGATCTCTCGCGCGGATCGGGAGCGAAGTTCCACTTCGCCATCACGCACAAAGGACAAGGCTCTTTCGCCGTCCCACTTTATTTCAAACAGCCAATCGGGATTCGAAAAGGGCTTGTCCGCAAGCGTGGCGAGCGCCACCGAAAGCTGATCCGGCATTGCGGTTTTTTTCGCGCCGGGCAATTCTTCGGGATTCAGAATCGCTTTCCGGGTAGCGTCAGCCACTTTGCCGGTAGAAACGGAAGGAGGCTTCCCGGCGTGCTGTGCCGTCGGAGGTGCTGTATCCACCTCCTTCCGGATCAGCAGCCATTCATTTCCGCGGTCCGAGCGCCGCATCTTTACCAGCACGAATCTTCCGTTGAGCCTTTCGCCGTGCAGCAGGAACTTAAAGTCGCCCCGCTCGATTTGAGCGGCTGCGGACTCGGTGCCTTCCACTTCGTACGTGCCTTTATCCCAAATCTGAACCTGCCCGGCGCCGTAATTGCCTTTCGGAATTTCTCCCTCGAACTTCGCGTAATCGATCGGGTGATCCTCCACGTGAACTGCCAGCCGCTTTTCGCCGCGCTCCTCCGGCGGACCTTTTGGGACGGCCCACGAAGCCAGCGCGCCATTCACTTCGAGCCGAAAGTCGTAGTGCAAGCGGCGAGCGGCATGGCGCTGCACCACAAAAATCGGCATAGGCCGACTTCTTAGGACGTCCCTTCGGCTCAGGAGTCGCGGCAAAATTCCGTTTTCGCTTGTACTCCGACAGCGGGCTCATACTCAAACCAGTATAATCGCTGTCAACTTGGTTTTGGGGTCGCGGCCTGAAAAGACTTGCAAAATGCTTCCCAACCCGCTTGATCTCTAAGGTCTTTCCTTTATTGTATGATTCCATGGGCCGGTTATCCTCAACGGCGGAGAGGTCTTTATGCCCTCAGCGGTATGGAAAGGGACTATTTCCTTCGGACTCGTTTCGATTCCGATTCGCATGTACGCTGCCGCTCGCGCGAAGCGCGCCAACCTCCACCAGATTCACAAAGTTTGCAATACGCGAATCAAGCAGCCGCTGTTCTGTCCGCATTGCAACCGCATCGTGGATCGCTCCGAAATAGTGAAGGGCTACGAATACGAGAAGGGACAGTACGTAGTCATTGAACCGGATGAAATCAAGAAGATCACGCCTGCCTCCGGCCACACAATGGAGATACTCACTTTCCTCGATGGAGATGAGGTTGACCCAATCTATTTTGAGTCGTCCTTCATGGCCATGCCCGAAGCGCACGCGGAAAAAGCTTATCTTCTCCTGCTAAAGGCGCTCGAAGACACCAATAAGGTCGGCATAGCTAAGGTGACCATGCACCAGCGGGAATACACCGTCTTCATCCGCCCGCGCGATCACGGGCTGACGCTCCACACGATGTTTTATCAGAACGAAATCGCCAGCGTGGAAGGCTACGGCAAGAAGTACGACATAAAACTCAAACCCGAGGAAGTGAAGTTAGCCAATCAGCTCGTCGAAAGCCTCTCCGCACCGTTCAAGCCTGCACAATATCGGGATGAATTTCAGGCGCGCCTCAACGATCTGATCGAGGCCAAACTCAAGGGCCGCGAGGTGATAGCGGCGCCAAAGGCACCCCATCGCGCCCCGGTAATCGACATGATGGAGGCTCTGAAGAAGAGTCTCGCAGCCGGACACGCCGGCAAGCGCGAAGCCAAAGTCGTTTCGGTCGCGCCCGCGCATCGCACTCGCCGAAAAGCGAGTTAGACTTTCATTCACCCTCGCAGCGCATTCCTAATTGCCTTCACTCGGCGATCTATTGGTAATCGCTGCTCCCGCTACAGCGTATCCCTGATGGAAAGTCCCCGTCTGCATTTCCATACTGAGCCGGAGAGCGCAATTTTCATCGCAATGCCGAAAGGAGATCGCGATGGCGCGCAACATTAGGACTAATGATCCCAGCGGAGGCCCAGGCCTCACACCAATCGACAACGCAGCTCAAAGCGGGCGCGAGTTTGAAAAGCACGAGCCCGATCGAACCACAGGGCGCCTTCCCTCCCAAACAGAAAAGACCAGGAAGCCAAAAAACAAGAAGCGGGCGCGGCGTAATGGCTAGCCAGGAGCGCGAGCGTCCGCGCCTGCGGAAACCGGACACGCGCGCCCGACAATCATATCCTCCGCGGCGTTTCGACAAATATGCCTGGATCAATCATGTGCTGGGCTACAAACGCAGATTCGCGTGGCTGGGTGCGAAGTGACAGGGATGATCTGCCCCGGCGCCGGCGAAAAACTAATTCTCCAGATTCTTCAACAGGGTGGCCAATGGAAAAGAATCCGAAGCCTTTAATGAAACTCCGAATAGTTTCCGGGGATCTCGATCATGTGTTAGCGAGTATTGCGGACCGCCAAACAGCCGTTCCGCAAACCGCTGAAGATCTGGACGAGCTTCTGCAAAGGTTGGCTTCGGAATTCGGCGCCAGAAGTCGATCGTTGATGAAAATTTCGAGTTCGCGGCCATTGAACTGGAACTTCCCTGCCACAGTTGGCTCAGCCTCCAAACGCTGGCATGCGATCAGAGCCGCGCGCGCTGCCTGCGCCAAACGGTCCTGATTCCCGCCATCCAATTCCGCCTTCCGGTTGTATCGAACGCCCAGCCGGTTATCGGTGTTGTCCACGCTGTAGTTGGCCTGGTGGCCGATCAAGACCACGCCAGGACCGGCGGGAACGTGCCGGTAATCGGCAACGTCCAGCAGCAGTTCTTCGAAAACTTTGCCCCTGGATCCAGGCGTGAAAAATCGGAATAAGCGGCGCGAGGTCCGCGTCGGCGGGCGAATCCACCATCAGCTTCACATTTACGTGCTGAAGGTTCACGAGGCTGGAAGTTCCTTGCTCAGGCGTTTACCGGCGTGCCCAATTTGTTGTAGCAACTGTGCGCGGCGTCGATGAAAAGTTGCGCTTCATCGATCAGGTAGCGGTTCGAATCTTCGGTGTGAGGCTCGTTCGCCTTCCGATGTGCGTCGAAGAGATAATTTGCGAATTTCCCGCCGGCGAAGGGATCCCAGAATTTCTGCGTGTCGTAGTAACGCGTTCGAAATTCGCTGACAACTTCGTCCGGATTATCCGAGACCTGCGGCATTTCAAGCTTCACCAGCGCCGCGCGCGGCCTGAAGCATCGCTAGGTAGGCTTTCTTTCCCGCCTCTTCGACTCGGCCGCTATCGAAGGCGACCTGCGCTTCGAATACTTCGCGTTCGGCGGCGGCAAGATCGAACTCAATGGCGGACACGACTTCGCCGGCGCATTCGCCCGACGCCCATGTCGCCCAGCGTGTATTCGCGCGGGTCGCCCCAGTCGCTGAAGAACGAGCGATCCGACGGATCGGCGGGCGGCTTTGCCAGATCCTCCAGCATCTTCTTCATCTCCACTTTGCCGATGCGCTTGACGAAATCCTTGAAGCTTTCGCCGGTTGTCCGGTCCAGCCACGTATCGCGGTGAGGCGGTCGACCACTTCCGGAATATTCTTCGACGGAATCGCCACGACGGGCAAGCCGTACGATCCGCCGTTGTGCTCCCACTCGCCACCGAGCACCACCTGGAAGTGCGGCACGGCATATCCGCCGACTTTGCGGCTGACGCCGTAGAAGCCGAGGTCGGCCACGTGATGCTGGCCGCAGCTATTGAAGCAGCCGCTGATTTTGATGTGCAGATTCTCGACCGACTCGTCCATCTCCGCAAGCTCTTTTCCGCGAGACGCTTGCGCAATTCGCCGGCGAGTCCGCGCGAGGACGAGATGCCCAGCTTGCAGGTATCCGTGCCGGGGCAGGTGACGATGTCGACGATCGCGCCGGCGCCGGGATCGCCCAAGCCCGACGGCTTCCAACGCCTCGTAGATGTCGGGCAGATCGCTCTTGCTCACCCAGCGGATGACGAAGTTCTGCTCGACCGTGGTGCGAACGGTTTCCTTCGTGAAGCGGCGGACGATATCCGCCAAGGAGCGCAGCTGATTGGCGGTGATGTCACCGAGCGGAAGCGCGACGGTGACCATGACGTAGCCGGCTGCTTCTGCGGTCGCGTGTTGTGCTTCAGCCAGCGCTGGAAGGCTGGCGAGAGCGGATGCGGGCCATTCGCCGCCCGGCCGCAGCGGCTGCTTCCTCGAAGCGCTGGGCGTCCTCCACGAAATCGGTCCAGCGCGGATCGGGCGGGAGAGTCTTGCGCTCTTCCAGCACCAATTCCCGGAATTTCTCGATGCCCAGATCCTGAACCAGAAACTTGATGCGCGCGCGGCTGCGATTTTTCTTTTCGCCGAGCCGGCGCGAAGACTCGCGCGATCGCCTGCGTGAGCGGCAAAATTTCTTCCACCGGCACAAACGAATCGAACAGCTTGGCCATGTACGGGACCGCGCCGAGTCCGCCGCCGACGTAATAGTTGGAAGCCGCGCTTCTCTTCCCGCCCTCATTCTTGGTGGCGGCGATGAAGCCGATGTCGTGCAGGCTGGTGAGGCCGCAGGCGTGCTGCGCGCAGCCGCTGAAGGCCGGCTTGAATTTTCTGCCGAAGTTCTGGCGTGTCCGGATGGCCCAGCAGGAATTTCGACAGCGCCCGCGAATAGGGCGTGACGTCGAACACTTCGTCCTGGCAAACGCCGGCATAGGGGCAGGCGGTGACGTTGCGAACCGAATTGCCGCAGGCTTCGCGCGTGGTGATATTCGCGGCCGCGAGGCGCCGCATCAGCGCTCGGCGTATCGTCGATGTGGATGTAGTGGAGCTGAAAATCCTGGCGCGTGGTGACGTGGGCGATGCCGTCGGAATATTCCTCGGCCAGATCGGCCATGGTTTCGAGCTGATCGGCGTTCATGCCGCCGCCGGGAATCTTGATGCGCTGCATGCCCGGCGCGTCCCACATCGTGTTGGGACCTTTGGTCAGCTCGCCGGATGGATAGGGAATGTGCTGGACTTTGGTGCCGTCGTGGCGCTGGCCGTTGTCGTAACGCTGGCCGTAGGTGCCGCGCCGCAGGCGCGTTTCGGCGAAAAGGCGCTCGTCTATCTTGCCCTGTTTCCGCAGGGCGATTTCGGTTTCGAAAACGTCGATTTCGCGAGCCAGATGTTCCGGCATCTTGCCGGCTAGCTCTTCTTTCCAAGCTGCGCTGGTTACTTTCATAAACTCAATTAGACGCTGTCTTTATGGAGTCGATGCATCAAGAATAGCAAATCCGCGGTGCAAGTGCATCTTTGGGCGGCTACGCCCAAGCGAGACCGAAGCGGGACGCGGCGTCGATGGCTTGAATCGAGGGTCCTCGAAAAGTTGCGATTAGATTGGGCCTCCGTCCTTTGTTTGCAATGAGTTGGATCATGTTCTACTCGTCTTGTGTTGCGATTAGAACTGCTTGGAATTACAAGGTGACGCAGACAGGGATGCACACGACTGCCTGCCCTTATCGGGGCTGTTGATCGTGCCCGAGCTGCGGTCTGTTGGACCATGCGTCCATGTTTGACGATGGGAGCGACCGCGTCAAGGGTGAGGTCCTGTGGACTATTTCGGGGCGCTGGAAGCGTGGGCTAGCGGGGTAGAAACCAACGCGGTAGAACCATTTCCAATTCACAAACCCAGGCAGGACACCGCAAGATCAATTGTCGAAGAACGACCGATCCTCAAACCACTACGCGTGAGCAGCTTTTTGCGCCTGGAATTCCTTGCACTGGCACAAGATGCGATCGGTCTTTTTCGGGTCTGGGTTGGGCTTCAGGACCGTGCAACCGTACGTCCTGTGCCAAGACTGCGGATGTCCGCAAACACATATGGCATCACGAACCATACTCACTCCACGAACATTATACTCGGGCCAAGACAATGTGCGCATTAAAGGTATGTGACTCCTCTGGAATAGGCCCGAGGTGGAGAATACTTAGAAGCCGAGAGAGGCGCTATCAGGTATTTCCCTTAAATGTACCTTCTCGACGTTGCAGGGAGTTTCCAGACGTTCGGTTTAAGAATTCTTCCGCACATTGCAACTTCATTTTTTGTCGAGCGAATGGCCTCGATGGCGACTTCTGCAACGCCTATTGTTTATAGCGCTCGAATAATTGCTTGTAGTCGTGATTGTTTTCGTCGCAGATGTACTCTTGAATGTCCCATTCGGGATGAAGCGTGAGCGTGCTCGCTTCGGTCCACGGCGCGGCGAAGACGTTGGGATCTTCAATCGTCACCGAGTACTTCAGCGTGTCGTATGAGGGGCGCTGGAAACGCTCGATCACATGGTACGCGGTGGTATGGCGGTACTCGCCGACGGACACTTTGTCGTTCACGCCGATTACATCGACCACCAGCGTGTCTCCCTCCCAGTGCCCTACTGAATTGCCCATCCACGTGGGATCGAGGTCCTTCGGGTGGGGACGCCCGTCGGTGGGGATGACGCGGAAGAGTTCGCCCGCCTCGTAGAGAATCACCACCTGGCTCGGCGTTTGCACGATCTGTATGGGATACGGCTCGTTGATCGTGTCCGGCACCCCGCGCGGCAGGCAATGCTCCCCCAACGAAAAGGAGTAATCCGGCACCAACTTTATATTTCTCCGCGCCGGGCTTGAGCGTGACCTTGCCGATCGGCTGGAGCGCGTGAAAGGGCGCGATGTAAATTCCAGAAAGGTCGGGCTTGCCGTCGGCCGTGCGCGGCACTGGCCGGCTAACGGGAGGCTCGCTCGCCGCTGCGCTCTCGGCGCGGCGCGGGAGTCGTACCCGGGACGGTAATCGTGACCGAACGCGTGTCCTTGCCCGGGCCGCCGAAGCCGAGCGCGGTTAAGGTGTAGGTCGTGGTCACACTGGGCGTTACCTTGCGGCTGCCACGCGCGGTGACGACTCCGATGTTGCGATCAAGCGTGACCCGGTCCGCGTTCACCACCGCCCATTTCAAAGTGACGGAGTGGCCCGGCTTGGACCGAGTTGGAGCTGGCCGTGAAGCTGAGGATCTGCGCTCGCGGCCCGGTTGGAAAGCCGTCGCGCGGCAGTGGCCGCTGTGTGGGCGGTTGCTGCGCCGCCGCAGCGGTTGCCAGCGCTGTCGCAAATGCAATCGAAATCCAAAATTTCCTTGAGATTTTCATGACGATGATTGGCCCTCGGGCTCGGCTCCGTTTCCCGGCAGGACCATAATCCACTCTATCTTGCATGTCAAACGCTGCCAGAAAGAGAGCTCGGAAGAATCCAGCGCCGAAGATGCTGCATGGGCCGTGATCTTCGAGTTGTCGTCTCTTCGCATCTCGTTAGGACCGGTGGAAGACGCTTGATACACTGGCGGCCGGTTCATTTGGAGCTTCGCTAACTATGGCAGACATCGCCACAGCGCCACCTCAATTATCCTCATCGACCGAGCGCGATAGTGTCGCGCCCGTCTGGCACACAATTGTTTTCATCGTCGTGATTCTGGGGCTCAGTTCCCTGCAAGCCGTCAAGCTACCTGCGCTCGAGGCACATGGGCGCACGCAAATCTACTTGAGCGGCATCGTGCTCGAAGTCGCGCTCGTTCTTTACGTGTGGCTGCTGGGCTTGCGTCCGCGGCGCAAGAGCCTGAGCGATTTGGTCGGCGGAAAATGGAACACTCCGAAGGATATCTTGCGGGATATCGGCGTGGCGCTTCTCTTCTGGTGCGCGGTGATCGGCTTTCTGCTGGCGATGCGCATCATTCTTGGCAACAATGACAGCGGCACTCGCGCGATAACCATGCTGCTGCCGAGAACAACGATCGAAATGATTGCTTTTGTGGCGTTGTCCATCACCGCGGCTTTTTGCGAGGAGTTTCTTTTCCGAGGCTACCTTCAGCGGCAGTTTCTGGCCTGGAGCGGCAGAGTGGAAGTGGCGGTGGCTCTGCAAGCCGTGGTCTTTGGGATCGGCCACTTCTATCAAGGATGGAAGGGCGCGCTAACCATCACGCTGTACGGCGCAATGTTCGGGATACTGGCGGTGATGCGGAAGAGTCTGCGTCCGGGAATGATTCAGCACGCCATGCAGGATAGTTTTACTGGAATAGTCGGGAGCCTGCTTATAAAACACGGTCGCTTGTAGCGTTTGGCAGCGAACCGATGCAGCGATCGTTAGTACCTGCTCGTCTGCGGGGCCGGAATCCTTGAAGGTGATGGCGATGAAATGGCCATCAGTCGCTGGCGCGGTTTTGAAGAACGGCTTTGAGCCAGCGGGTAACCAGAGCAGATCCGCCCTTTAGTGCGTTCGCCGAAGTCGATTCCTCCAGACGCGGTGACCGTGACTCCGCTGAGGCTTGCTAGAAGCATATCGCCGCGAGCATTCCAAGCCGGTAAGCCGCTACTTCGGCGGAGAGTACCAGGCCGTCGACCGAGATTTCATCCGTCTCGAACAGAGGCACGCGCGCTGGCAGGCGTCGTCTGCGCTCGAAGTTCGGAACATTGCACTCTCGTGGGGCTGATCGCGAATCGCTTGCTCGCAGCCATTGCGAACATTTCCCTGCGGGCGCAGCAACTCGATGGCGACATTGCGAAGCGCGAAATCCCGGGAGTTGCTGACAGCGTGGGAGAAGTTGCCGGGCGAATAGCCGATCATCGGCAGGCCAATCCCTCGCCCTGCGAGTCCAGGTGGTGGCGGCATTGCAGCCGCCCGCACCGGTGGGAGGCACGCTCAGATAGGGGAAGTCGTGCCGGTGAAAGAGGGTCGATTCGTGAGCGGGAATTTCGACGAAGAATACGCGCACGTAGGAATTTTCAAATTCGAGGTGATGATGGTGCTCCTGCTCCATCGAAAGGGACGCGCGCTGGGAGGTCTGTCCGGAGTTTTGCGCGGGCGCCTGCTCTCGTGCGAGAAGTACAACGGACAGGAAAATAAACGCGAAGGAAAAAGCAGGCCACCGCAGCGAGAACTTTGGAGACATCGCGGCTACATCTTATAACGACCGAGATCCTCGTCGTTCAAATTCTCAAGCCACTTCCGCAGCTCTTCATTGGAACTTTTTTCAGACACCACGCTGCTTATTTTCGAATTCTTGAGGACTTCATCTTCGACGAAGATCGGGCAATCGAGCCGCAGCGCGAGAGCCAAGGCGTCACTCGGGCGCGAATCCATCGACATGGTCTGGCCGTCGCGCTCCATCCAGATCAGGGCGTAGAAAGTATCGTCCCGCAGATCGGAGACGACAACTTTTTGCACGTGGACGTTCAAGCCGGTAAGAACATTCTTCAGAAGATCGTGCGTCATGGGCCGAGGCGTCTGCACTTTTTCGATTTCGAGGGCGATCGCGTTGGCCTCGTAAACACCCACCCAGATCGGCAGAATTCCGGCGCCCTGCGCTTCCTTGAGAACCACGACAGGCATGTTGGTAACCGGGTCCATCATCAGACCTCGGATCTTAACTTCGAGTTCCATGATGGCCTCCCCGACCCTGAAGAAGCGGCGAATGCCGGCGTTACCAACTGCACCGCACTCTAAATCACATGCTCGCCGAACAAACTGTACGGCGCGGCACGCGTTACATGCACCTGAACGTATTCTCCCAGAAGACTTTCACGCGGCGAAGAGAAATTTAGCACCCGGTTGCTTGTGGAGCGTCCAGCCCACTGATTTCGCGCGGCGTGGCGGCCGTCCACAAGCACCTCGAAGACCTCACCGACGAGCTCGCTATTGCGCTGAGCCTGAATTTGGCGCTGCCTTTCCTGCAAAACGGCGAGCCTGCGCGATTTCTCCGCTTCCGGAATGGCATCAGGCATGGTCGACAGCAGACGTGTTGGGTCGCGGCGAATACGTGAAGGCATATACGCCGTCGTATCCGACAGCCTCGAGCAACGAGATGGAGTCCTCGAAGTCCTTCTCGGACTCGCCGGGAAAGCCGACGATCACATCCGATGTGATGCTGATCGGGCGGCGCGCGGCGCGAATCCAGGAAATTTTCTCAAGATATTCCTCGCGCGTGTAGGTGCGCCGCATAGCGCGCAAAATCCGCGTAGAACCCGATTGGACCGGAAGGTGAATGTGGTCGCAGAGCGCGGGCGTGGCGTCAATCGCGTCGACTATCTCGCGACAGAAGTCGTTCGGATGCGAAGTGGTGAAGCGCACGCGGCGAATGCCCTCTACGGCAGCCACCTCGCAGAGCAAGCCGGCGAAATCCAATTTGCGAGGCGAAGGGTCGCGGTAGGAATTGACGGTCTGGCCCAGCAGTTGAATTTCGGTATAGCCGGCATCGGCCAGGCGGCGAGCCTCGGATAATATTGCGGCGCTGGCGCGACTGCGTTCCGGGCCGCGCGTGTGCGGCACCACGCAATAGGAACAGGCGTAATTGCAGCCTTCGATGATCGTCAGATAGGCGCGAAACGGATTATCGCGCCGCGTGACATCGGTTTCGAAAGTTTCATCGGTATCCAGGTCGAGACCCATCACGCGGCGCCCGCCCGATTCGATCTCTGCAATCAGTTCGGGCAGCTTGCGGTAGCTCGCCGATCCGCAGACGAGACTGACCCAAGGCGCGCGCTCAAAAATCTCTTCGCCTTCCTGCTGAGCCAGGCAGCCGAGTACGCCGATGATTTTGTCTTTCGAGATTCCGCGCCATTCACCGAGGCGGGAAAAAACTTTCTGCGCCGCCTTTTCACGGATGCTGCACGTGTTGTACAGCATGAGGTCCGCTTCCGCCGGATTCAGCGCCGCCGTATAGCCGCGACCGAGAAGCACGCCGGCAACTTTTTCGGAGTCGTGGACGTTCATCTGGCAGCCGAATGTTTCGATGAAAAAGCGCTTGCCTGCGAGCTGCGCTGGAAGTTCGGCGGTCCGACGACGCGTTCTCGGCGAGGTCGGTGTTCTGAAGGATGGCTGCGGGCAATGCCGTCGCCTGACGCGAATCGAGCGATTCGAGCGCGATATCGAATTGCTTGTTCATCGCTTTCGATTTCAGTCTAACACAGCGGGAAATAACTCGTGGACCGGCGCGACGTAAGCTTTTCGAATCGCCGCCAGCGCTACCAGCCCAAAACCCAAGCAAAAATCAGCGGGGCCACAATGGTGGCGTCCGATTCGATGACGAATCGCGGAGTATCCACGCTCAGTTTTCCCCAGGTGATTTTTTCATTGGGCACGGCGCCTGAATAGGAGCCGTAGCTGGTGGTCGAATCGCTGATCTGGCAAAAGTAGGCCCACAGGGGAACGTTCTGCGCGGCGCAGATCCTGGTGAAGCATGGGAACTACGCAGATGGGAAAATCTCCGGCGATGCCGCCGCCAATCTGGAAGAAACCGAGTGGCGTCACCGTGGCCGTTTCCGTGTACCAGCGCGCCAGTTCGATCATGTACTCCACGCCGCCGCGTACGGTGGTGGCATTTTTGACCTTGCCGCCAATCACCTGCGCGGCGAACATGTTGCCAAGCGTGGAATCTTCCCACCCGGGCACGATCATGGGGAGATTCTTCTCGGCCGCAGCCAGCATCCAGCTGTCTTTCGGGTCAATCTGATAATACTGCTCCAGTTTTCCCGACTTCAGAACCTTGAAAAGAAACTCGTGGGGGAAGAAGCGCTGGCCGGTGCGGTCGGCCGCATACCACTCTTCGATCACCACGCGCTCGATGCGGCGCATGGCTTCTTCTTCGGGAATGCACGTATCCGTGACGCGGTTCAGGTGATGTTCGAGCAGTTCCACTTCCTGGTCAGGCGTCAGATGGCGGTAGTGCGGAACGCGCCTGTAGTGGTCGTGCGCGACCAAATTGTAAACGTCCTCTTCGAGATTGGCACCGGTGCAGCAGATGCCGTGAACCTTATCCTGGCGGATCATTTCCGCAAGGGACAGACCGAGCTCGGCCGTACTCATCGCGCCGGCAAGCGTGATCAGCATCTTCCCGCCGCTCGATAGATGCTTCACGTAAGCTTCGGCGGCATCGATCACCACCGCGGCGTTGAAATGCCGGAAGTGATGCTTCATGAAATTCGAAATTGCCTTGCTTGACTGCTTTTCAGCCGTCGTCGTGGGCTTCTCTTTCACCGTGATCATCAGTTTCTCCTTGTTTGGATCGAGATTCGAAACACCCGTAGCGTGCGGGCGATATGCGAGGAGAAACGGCTAAAAGTAGCTGGCGGTGTACGTCAAAAGCCTGAAAAACTTATGCGGAGAAATATGGTATTGAAACGCGCCGTAGTGAAATTTGTGGGGCACGAAATCATAGATAGCACAGTTCTACCTTTGCCACCTACGAAATTATTGCCAGATCGAAAGGTCGAGCAGTCCTGTGCGACGCAAAAATCGTAAGCGCGCCATAACCACACGACTCCGGCCCCGACAAGATCTATCTCTGTACTATAAGAGCAACTAAATCCACGTCTTCTGGCTTCATAAGTTTGAATCTGCTGATTGCGTGTGCTACGGTAGATTCGCCCGGCACAAAAACTAAATTCTGGGGGAAACAATTTCCAGCCTGGCGTTTCTTCTTTTCGCCAACCCGCTCACGCTTCTAGAACAAACGAGCGGCGTGGCACGCGTTATTCTGGGCCTCTTGCTGTTCCTATCCGTCTTTTCCTGGGCGCTGATCCTTCAAAAATCGTATCAGCTCGGCGGCATCGACCGAAGGACAGCCAGATTCCTGCAAATGTTCCGCTCGGGACGCGGCCTTTCCGACCCGAATACGCTGCGAGCCGGAGTTGGCGGCACGCCGCTCATCTCCGTGTATGCTGCCGGTTACCGGGAACTCGAGCAGCAGATCGGTGGACCGCAGTCACGGACGCCGGCCGGCGCAAACAAGATCAGAAATGCCAATGCGGTAGGCGTTGAGATGCAGGTGGCCGCGGGCGAGGAAGTTCGGCGGCTGGAAAAAGGAATGTCGTCGCTCGCCACCATCGCTTCGGTCTCACCGTTCATCGGATTATTCGGCACAGTGTGGGGCGTGATGGACGCATTCGCCGGTCTCGGCGACGCGGGCGCGGCCAGCCTGCGCGCGGTGGCGCCGGGAATTGCCGAGGCGCTGATCACCACGGCGGCGGGACTGTTCGCCGCGATTCCCGCCGCTGATCGCTTACAACCACTATCTTGCACGGGATTCGCGCCGTCGCCACCCGAATGTCCGATTTCGCCTCGGAATTCGTAGCGAAAGTCGAGACGTTGTACAGTTCGATTAGACGCCCATGCCACAAACCCAGACGCGAAGTCGGCACCTCACTATCGGACATCAACATGGTGCCGTTTATCGACGTGGTTCTGGTGCTGCTGATTATTTTCATGATCACGGCGCCGATCCTGCAGTCCGGCATCGATGTGGACGTACCGAAGACGAAAACCGTGAAAGAACTGACCGAAGTGCGCAATGGTGGTGACGATCGACCGCGGCGCAGACGCGTCTACCTGAACGACAAACCGGTGAACATCCACGAGATCGGGCAAAAGGTAGTCGTCGCAATCGCGACAAGATCCGAAGCGCCAGGCCGTTTACGTGCGGTGCGACGAAACGGTGCCCTTCGGCAGCTGGGCCACCGTGGTGGATGCGCTGCGGCAGTCGGGCATCACAAAATATCAGCGTGGTGACGCAACCGCTCAACGAGCGCCCGCAAACACAATGAAATGTCAGCTCATCGCTGCGACAATCCGCCCGATAACCCAGCGACAATCTGAAAGCGACTCGTCTATGGCTCTCAGTCTGATTGCACTGCAGCGCTTGCGTGGCTTTCTGGATCGTGATTCCGGCGATATTTATTCGCCATACACGGCGACTGGGGCGGCCAGGCGGAGTCGGTGACCGTAGGGCTGGTCGGCAACGTTCCGGCGATTCCGCTGCCGCGCCGGACGTGGAATCGCCGAATCGCGTGGTGGACAATTCGAAGGGACTTTTAAGGCCGAGCCGAAGCCGGAAGTGACCAGAAGCCCGAGCCTCCGGATGCGATCGCCGATGCCAAAATTCAGAACTGACAAGCCCAGCCGAAATACGTTTCGCGAAACCTTCGAAGGTTCTCGAGAATCCCACGCCGCCTCCACCGAAATGCAGTTCCCTACGGCGGAGGCGGCACGCCAACAGTTCCCCGACACATCGTTCGCCATGGGCGCGGGCAACCACGCAGGCGGTATGGGGTTCAGCGGGTACGCGGGGCGGAGATTTCGGGATCGCGCTTTTCGTGGTACGTGGAAGCGGTACAGCGGCGCATCAGCGGGAATTGGCTGCAATCGACGTGGATCCGAGCGTGTCGTCGGCGCCGCGGGTGATCGTGACGTTCGACATTCTGCGGGACGGCACGATCACCAATATTCAGGTGACGCAGTCGAGCAACAATCTATTCGGTGGATAATGTCGGCAGCTACGCGCGGTGCGGGAGTCGAGCCCGCTCGACCGGCTGCCCGGCGGGATATCAACGGATCGAACGTGAGCGTCGAGTTCTGGTTTGATTTTCACAGGTAGTAGCACTAAAGAGCACGCGAGTATCAAATACAAGAGTGCACTCATATGAATACGAGACAGCAAATCGACGACTCGAAGATTCCTGATTCTCAACCGCGCATTGCCGCATGTCGTGACGATTCTATTCAGCGCGAGCCCGCCGCCGCGCAGGACTGGTTCAAGACCGGCACGGGCCTCGGCGTTATCGAAAGCTCGCGTCGCCGCTGCCTGACTGCGGCCAGTTCGCGGCGCAACATTCGCGCAGCCCTCGAGAAAACCTTTCACGACGTGCTCTGGGCCGACCTGGAGTATTCGGGCATTCTCGACCTGGTAAGCCCGAGCTTCTATCCGTCGCAGGTTCCGAGCCAGCCAAGCGAACTGAAGGCGCCGGATTGGGCCAACGCTCCGGCGAACGCGTACATGCTGGCCTACGGAAATCTGATCCATCGAGCGGAACGAATCTGTCTTGTCGCGGGTTTTCTCTCCGACGTCCACAATCCGACCGCGCCGCTCGCGCTGCAAAAAGTTTATCGTGGGCAGCCAGCGACGCCGATGCGGGCGCGAACGCTCGCGCATCAGTTCGCCGACGACATCATCGGCCGTCTTGAGCGGCGGCCAACCGCGGCATCGCGCAGACTCAGATCGCCTACGTGAGCACGAAATCGGCAACAAGGAAGTCTGGGTGATGGATTACGACGGCGCGAATCCAGCACCAATTGACGCACCTGAAATCCATTGCGCTGACGCCTCGCTGGTCGCCGGATGCCGACGCGCATCGCATTCACCTGCTACGTTCCATATCGCGGCATCACCTCGCGCGCAAATTTGCATTTACTCGACGGCCTCGAGACCGGATGATTGCCTTTCCGCGATTTCCGCGGAACGAACAGTTCGCCGGCATGGTCGCCGGACGGCTCGCAGATCGCTTTCATGTCCAGCCAGAACGGCGATCCCGAAATCTACGTCGACGAATGCGGATGGGAGCCACGTGCACAGCGGATCACGTTTGCGGCGGGCGTGAACACCTCGCCCGTGTGGAATCCAAAAACGGGCAAGCAGATTGTTTTCGTCAGCGACCGCGGCGGCAATCCGGTTCTCTATCTTGCCAACTCCGACGGCACGAATGTGCAGAGACTCGACTGCCGGACATGGGTTACGTCGATCGACCCGTCGTGGTCACCAAATGGACAACTGCTCGCATTTAGCTGGCGACGGCCGAGCGGGAATTACGATATTTACGTTATGGACATCATGAGTCGCCAACTGGTGGAACTTACGCGCGATGCAGGGCGCAACGAGCGGCCGAGCTGGGCGCCCGACGGCCGTCATCTCGTGTTTGAATCGACGCGAACGGGGACAAGGCAGATCTGGTCGATGCTGGCGGACGGCAGTGAGCCCAGGCAGTTGACTTTCGAAGGCCAGAGCGAATCGCCTAATTGGTCTCCGAAATGAAGGCCTGAAAGCTTTCTTGATTGGATGCACGGGGTGTTGTCCAAAAGCAAAGGCTCGAACGACATAATTCAAATCGCGGCGGTCCGGAAGCCCTCTAAGGAACGCCGAAGGAGGCAGTTCATGCAGCATGGCAGTCGAAGAGTTGTGTTAGTGCTTGGATTGGCAGCTTTTGCCGCTGTGGTGGGCGGTTGCAAAAAGAACGTCTCATCGACACCGCCGGCGCCAGCTCCGGCGCCCGCAGCGGCAGAACCGACCGTAACGCTCAACGCGTCGCCGGCAACTGTTAATCCTGGCGAGACCGTCACGCTCTCGTGGACTTCCACAAACGCGACCGATCTCGATATCCAGCCGGCCGTCGGAAGCGTCGCGCCGCAAGGGACACGAGGAGTGAACCCGACGCAGTCGACGACGTACACGATCACGGCCACCGGCGCGGGAGGCAGCGCCACCGCAACGGCGCAGGTGAATGTAAATACCGCGCCAGCGGCGCAACCTGCCGGTCAGCAGGGCCTGAGCGACTTGTTCGGCCAGAACGTCAAAGATGCATTCTTTGACACGGACAAATCCGATCTCAGCAGCGAGGCTCGCGGCGTCCTGACCAAGGATGCGGAATTCTTCCGGTCTTACCCGCAGGTGCGCGTCTCGATCGAAGGCGATTGCGATGAACGCGGCTCGACCGAATACAATCTTGGTCTCGGCCAGCGCCGTGCGGAGGCAGCGAAGAACTTCATGATCTCGCTCGGCATCACTGCCGACCGGATGGAGACAACAAGTTGGGGCAAGGAACGTCCGGTCTGCACCGAGCACACGGAACAGTGCTGGCAAATGAACCGGCGCGCGCATTTTGTCTTGAGCCAATAGACGCGGCTGTCGCAACGGCTGCCGGTGCAGCCGTTGCGACCGGCCTGCAGCGGGTCCACCTTTTTAGTACCCGCATCGGCGCGGCAACGTTAATAATATTAAGGAGGGTTTGCCCATCCCGCGCTTAGCGGGATGATTCAAACCGGCTCGGTCGAAGCGGCCGGGTCACTTTTTCCGGGAGGATACCAATGCGCACACGATGGGTTGTGCTCGCATTCGCGGCGATACTTGTAGGCGCAGTCGGCGGGGCGATGCTCGCTCCGCAGCCGGCAAGTGCCGTTTCACGCGACATGATCGAGCTGCAGCAGCAGGTTGCTCAGATTTTGCAGGGACAGCAGGACATGCGCAGTGCGATGGACAGCAACAATGCAACCATCAGAACGCTCGTCCAGCAATCGGTTGATTCCGTTAACAAGCTGAGCGCCGAAATGAACTCGGTGCAAAAGTCCATGCAAGAAGTGCAGGCCAACACGGGAGCCCGTATCGACACCATGACTCAGCAGACGCAGGGACTTTCCGACAATTTGCAGGACGTCCAGGCGCGGGTCGGCAAATTGTCGCAGCAACTTACGGATGCGCAGAACTTGCTGCAAAGCATCGACGGAAAACTTTCCAACCAGCAGCCGGGCGCGACCACGGCACCAGGCTCACCAGGCACGCCGGGAGGGCCCACAACTTCAAATGGAACAGGAGATGCTCCCGCAGGAAACCAGCCGGGAATAGCTCCGATTTCGGCTGATACTCTCTACCAAAATGCGCTGCGCGACTACATGAGCGGCAAGTACGATCTGGCGCGACAGGAGTTTTCCGACTACATCAAGAATTTTCCGTCGAACGATCTGGCGTCCAACTCGCAGTTTTATTTGGGCGAAATTGCTTACGCCCAAGGCGATTTCAAGGGCGCGATTGCGGCCTACAACGCGGTAGTCGTGAATTATCCGAGGAGCTTCAAACTGGCGGCGTCCGAGCTGAAGAAAGGCATGTCGGAACTTGAAGCCGGCGAGCGAACGGCCGGCATTCGGGATCTTCGCTCCGTGGAAAGCCGATTTCCTGGCTCGGACGAATCGCGTCGCGCTCACGCCAAACTGCGCGAGATTGGCGCCACCACCACTTCGCGCGCGCCTGCGCGCTGATCGGCAAGACCTCCGTACCCTAGCGGCCTCGAGTATCCGCCGCTATGCCCGCAAGTGGTCCGGCTGCCAGTTTCGAACCAGCGATTTGATCGCCTTGCGTTCCGTCAAATTTTCCTGTAACACCTTCCGCGCCAGATCCGGCAGTTCCGCGTCGCTCGCAAATCGCAGGGACACAAGCTGACCCACTGTGAATTCGGGGATTCGAGGCGTCAAATCTGGCGGAAGCATCTGCTGCATCCGCAATCGCATTTCCAACCGGATCACGCGGTCCTGCACCGTGAGCGCAAAAATCCGCGCGGTAAGGGCCAGCAAGAACAGCGCGATTGCAACCAGCAGCGAGATGATCGTCCCGAACGAAAAACTGTGAACTACGCGCACGACTGACCACACGATATTGATCAGGAAAACCGGCCCTACAAAGAAGTGAAAAGCCGGCACAAATCTTGCATGGTTTTTGAAATTTTGAACTTCGCTCATCGAACATCCTCCATTGCACCACGGAGCGGCCTGCAGGCCGATTACTTTTCCGCTCCGCCCAGATCGACTTCGGTTATACTCCTGCCATGTCCGTGAACAAAGCAATCCTGGTTGGACGACTCGGCCGCGATCCCGAGACGCGCTATACCTCCGGCGGCCAAGCAGTCTGCAATTTTTCCATCGCCACCGACTCGACCTACAAGGATCGCAACGGCGAGCGCCAAAAGCGCACCGAATGGCATCGCATCGTTTTGTGGGGCAAACTAGCTGAAATCGCTCAGCAGTACCTGAAGAAGGGCCAGCTCGTCTACATCGAGGGACGCCTGCAAACGCGCGAGTGGGAAGATAAGCGCGATGGGCAGAAGCGCTCGACCACCGAAATCGTCGGCAACGAAATGCGCATGCTGACTTCCCGCGCCGAGGGTGCCGCAGCGGGCGCCGGAGCAGGACCGTCAAGCGGCCCGAGCCATCCCCGCTCCGCCGACGCGGACTTCGAAGGCGCGCCCGCTCCGGATGAACCCGGGCCCAGCGCCGAAATCTCCGACGAAGACATTCCCTTCTAGCCGGTCTCAGTGACCGTCCGACGGCCGGCAGGCGCCGAGCCCGCAACCGCTTCCACGTCATCTTCATCCAGCACAGGCAAAGTCGGCAGGACTTCCGCTGCGATCGAGCGATTCTGAATCGCCACGTCCTTCTTCATCTTGCCATCGCGGAATTCAAGAGCGCGCTTGGCGTATTGCGCGATATCTGGCTCGTGAGTGACGATGATCACCGTCAGCCCGTGTCGCTCGTTGAGGGTCTGCAAAATATCCATGATCTCCACGCTGGTGCGGCTATCGAGGTTTCCCGTCGGCTCGTCCGCCAAAAGCAGCGAAGGATTGTTGACCAGTGCGCGCGCAATGGCGACCCGCTGCTGCTGCCCGCCCGATAGTTGCGAAGGAAAATGGCCGGCGCGATCGGATAGGCCCACGCGATCCAGGGCTTCCCGCGCTCGCTTGGCGCGCTCCTCGATTGGAACGCCCGCATAAATCGTGGGCAGCTCCACGTTTTCCAGAGCCGAAGTCCGCGCCAGCAGATTGAACTGTTGAAACACGAATCCGATTTTGTGATTGCGAATCTTGGCGAGCTCCGCTTTCGTGAGGCCGGACACATCCTTGCCATCCAGAAAATAATGCCCGCGAGTGGGCTTATCGAGGCAGCCCAAGATGTTCATCAGCGTCGATTTCCCGGAGCCGGACGCGCCCATCACCGCCACGAATTCGCCGGAGTAAATCTCCATCGACACTCCGCGCAGCGCGTGCACTTGGATCTCGCCGAGGTCATAGGTCTTATGCACGCCATCCAGGCGAATCGTCGCGGTCTTCTCTGTCGGTTTCAGGCTTGAGATAGTCGAGGGAGCTTCGTGCTTCGCGGCGCGTTCATCCATGGAGTTGATCGGAGTTGCGTCGTTAATGCGCGGCGGCAGCAGCGGCAGCGGCGGCCTCTTTCTTTCGCTGCTGATCCAGGCGCCTCATGGAATCGTCGAATTTCACCTGCTGCTCCGGCGTCAGGACTGCCCGGATATTGGCCCGGCCTTGCTGGCGTATCTGCTCTCTGGGCGCATCGAGAGGCGCATAAAGGGCCTGCCACTTCGCGCGGGTGTCGTCAATCGCCGCGCCAATGCGCTTCTGCTGGTCCGCGGTCAGTTGAAGCTGCTGCGTAAGGCCGTTCATCACCTGGTCGCGAGTCGGCTTCGTATTGATCGGCTGCTCGTTGGCCGCGCGCACGCGCCACAGGTGGTCGCCCACGCCGCCAAAAATCACACCCAGCAAAAACACGAGAAACACCAAAGCTGTGGCTTCGCGACGCGCTTTATTGTTTGGCATGGCTTGTTTCCGCCAACATCATTAGAACTTCGTCCCCATTCGCGGGAGCCCTTGCTGGCTCGGGCGCAAATAGATTGCCTTCGATGGAACGAGACGACGGTATGGGCCGCGCATAATAATGGCTCCAGCCGATATCGCAACTGACCATTACGCCTACAGCCAATGTGGCCGTCGCTGCGAATCGCCAGCCCAAGGCTACAATCGGCTGCCAGAAGCCCGCACGTTCGGCGGTCCGTTCCTGTTCGGCTACGCCGATCCGCGCCATCACATTTCGCGCGAATGCGACGTCCGGCGCCGCGGTAGGCTCCGCGACACGCAGCAGACGCACGCTGCCCGAAGCTCGATCGAATGCTGCGTTGCATCCCGCGCAGTCTCGCAAGTGCTGCCTTGCGGTTTCCGCTCCGGCCTCGTCGAGCACACCCTCGAGGTAGTCCTCCAAAAGCGCCTCGTACCGAAGACAGGCCGTACCCGTGTTCGTGTCCGTCATTGCTATTTACCTCTTCCTTTGCGGCGCAGCAGCATCCGCCTTCTGCGCGGAAATCGCGCGCCGCCGGTAGACATCCATAATTCTCCCTCGTGCACGGAACAGTCGCACTTTCACCGTATTCACGTTGAGGTCGAGAATTTCAGCCAACTCCTGCACGGAAAATCCTTCCATTTCCTTCAAGACCAGCAGTTGCTGATCCTGCTCGGGCAGCTTAGCCAGCATCCGATCGAGCAGTTCCTCGAGTTTCGGCCCGCGAATTCGCATCCACCGGCGGACGGTCCGCCGAAACGATGCCGTCCAGCCGCGATACTTGCTCCTCGGATAAATCCGCTTCGTAAACCAGGGGCCGCACTTTCTTCTTCCGCAAATAGTCCCAGCACTCGTTCACCGTGATCTTGTAGAGCCACGTGGAAAACGCCGCGCGTTGATCGAATCTCTTGATTCCAAGATACGCCTTCAGAAAAACCTGCTGCGCCACGTCCTCCACGTCTTCCGCGCCGGCGCAGGATTCCGCCAACCAGCGCGCAGACGCGCTGCTGGTGGCGCCGCACGAGTTCCTCGAACGCGGCTGGCGTGCCGTTTTGCGACAGCCGCACCAGTTCGCGGTCGTCTCGCTTCACCTCACCCTGATTCGATAGGGAGAGCAAGCGCCGGAGCACTAGCTGCCAGGTCTTTGAGACGCGTGTCATCGATCTTCGGTTACGCCGAAAACTCCTCGCGCTTTTCCCTTTTGCTCTTGCGACGCAACACTAGTCCATGCAACAATACCCGCCATGATAATTGGTGACCGTATACGCCTGCTACGTGAAGACAAAAATCTCTCCCAGGGCGACATCGAAAAGCGCACAGGTCTGCTTCGCTGTTACATTTCGCGCGTCGAAAACGGTCATACCGTTCCGGCGATCGAGACTCTGGAAAAGCTGGCGCGAGCGATGGAAGTTCCGCTCTACCAGCTGTTCTACGACGGCGAAGAGCCGCCCGCGCTTCCCAATCTTCCGAAGCGGAAGAGCGCGGACGACATCGCCTGGGGCAGCAGGGGGAAAGATGCTCGCTACCTGGGCCGTTTTCGCCGGCTCCTGGGCCGGTTGCCCGAAGGCGATCGTCGGCTTTTGCTCTACATGGCCCAGAAAATGGCGAACCGGTAACCGGATCGCTATTTCCTTTGGAATCAATCGACCCGCGTTTCGAAGCGCCCCTGCGCATACTCTTGGTGTCTCCGAGGTGGCTCTACTCCCCTCCCACGATTCTACTCCCACTCGATCGTGCTCGGTGGCTTTGAACTGATGTCGTAGACCACCCGGTTTACGCCGGCACTTCGTTCACGATCCGCGTGGAAATTCGCTCGAGCACTTCCATCGGCAGGCGCGACCAGTCCGCCGTCATCGCATCCTGGGATTCGACAACGCGCACCGCGATCGTCGCTCCGTACGTGCGCCCGTCTCCCATCACTCCCACGCTTTGCACGGGCAGCAGCACCGCAAACGCCTGCCAGACTTTCTCGTACAAACCGGCGCGGCGAATTTCTTCAACCACCACTGCGTCGGCTCCGCGAAGGATTTCAAGTTTCTCCGGAGTTACCTCTCCGAGAAGCCGGACGGCAAGCCCAGGACCCGGAAACGGATGCTTCACCAGAATTTCTTCCGGCAATCCCAGTTCCCTTCCGATTTGGCGCACTTCATCCTTGAACAAATCGCGCAGCGGCTCGATCAGCTCGAAGGGCATGTCTTTCGGCAACCCGCCCACGTTGTGGTGCGATTTGATCACCGCCGAGGGCCCTTTTACGGAAACCGATTCGATCACGTCCGGATAGAGCGTCCCCTGTACCAGAAATTTTACGGGCAGGTCTTTTGGCCCGCTGGCCAAGAGTTTGCGCTGCTTCTTCGGCGAACACGGCGATGAACTCGCTCGCCGATGATTTTGCGTTTTTGCTCGGGATCGGTGACGCCCTTCAGCTTTGACGAGGAAGCGCTCGGATGCGTCCACGCCGATTACGTTCAAGCCGAGCCGGTCGCGCAAGAGTTCGAGCGTCTCGTCAAATTCGTTCTGCCGCAGAAGGCCGGTATCCACGAAAACATTCGTCAGGCGGTCGCCGATGGCCCGGTCTACCAGAGCTGCCGCCACGGTTGAATCCACGCCACCGCTCAACGCGCAAATCGCTCGCGACCCCGCGGCTCGCTTGCGAATGCTCTCCACCGTTTCGGCGATGAATCCGGCGCGATTCCAGTTCTGGTCGCGCGCCGCAGATGCCGAAGACGAAATTATTCAGAATCTCCGTGCCGCGGTCGGTGTGATTCACTTCGGGATGAAATTCCACGCCGTAGAATTGTCTGCGCGGGATTCTCAATCGCCGCCACCGCGTTGTCGGTCCGCGCCGGTAATGTGAAAACCTTCGGGCAAACCCGACAACGTGATCGCCGTGGCTGTTCCAGATTTTCAGCTGTGCCGGCAGTCCCGCAAACAGCGTTGGAATGCTCGGCCGATATTCAAGCTCTGCCGGCCCGTACTCGCGCCGCTCCGCGCGCTCTACTTTTCCGCCCAGCGTGTGCGTCAGCCATTGCATGCCGTAGCAGATTCCCAGCACCGGAACCCCGAGGTCCAGCATTTTCGGATCGCACAAGGGCGCGTCCGCGTCGTAGACGGAGCTCGGTCCGCCCGACAGCACGATGCCCACCGGTTCCTGCGCGCGAATTTCCTCAATCGACGCGGTGCACGGAAGGATCGCCGAAAACACCTGCTGTTCGCGGATTCGGCGCGCGATCAGTTGCGTGTATTGCCCGCCAAAATCCAGAACCACGATTCCGCGCTTTAGTGCTCACCACTTCTCCTCTCTGTCGCTGCCCTGTTTCGCTCACTTAGCTCGCGCATCCGTCATTCTCCCAGCCGTCCCGCTACTGCAAAACGATATTCACCAGCTTTTTCGGCACCACCACTACCTTTACTATTTGCTTCCCGGCGATCAGCGGGCGCGATCCGTGCATCGACCAGCGCTCGCTCGCTGCGTTTCATCCTCCGCCAGGCCTTCATCGACCAGGATTTTCCCGCGCAGCCGCCCGTTGATCTGAATGATCACCTCGATTTGCTCCTCGCGCGTCAGGTCCTCGCGATACGCGGGCCATTTTCGCCTTGGGATATCGTTCTGGGATTCCCCAGCATTTCCCACATCTCCTCGGCGATGTGCGGCGTCATGGGTGAAAGCATCAGCGTGGTAATCCGCCAGAACGCGCTTGAGAATTGCCGGCGAGACACCCTCGTCCAGCGGCTCCTGCGCGTGGATTTCGTTCACGAGTTCCATCATCAGCGCAATGGACGTATTGAAATGCCAGCGCGCCTCGAAATCGTTCGTCACGCGCTTCAGCGTCTGATGCGTCTTTCGCATCAGCGACTTTTTCCTTGGCGCTGGCCGTCGCCAAAATCGATCAGGAGCGCCCCAGATCGACTGGCGACGGTCCGCAGCAGAGCCTGCATGCTGTCTCGACCAGCCGGTAAATTCGATTCAGGAATCGCGCCGACGCCTTCAATTCCCTGCTCGTTCCACTCCAGGTCCTTTTCCGGCGGCGCCGCGAACAGCGTGTACATCCGGCCGGTATCGCACCCGTACTTGCTCCGCCATCTCGATCGCGCCCACCACGTTCCCGCGCGATTTCGACATCGCCACGCCGCCCTTCTGCACCATGCCTTGCGTAAACAGCCGCGCGATCGGCTCGTCGTGATTCACCAGGCCAAGGTCGCGCATCACCTTGCAAAAGAATCGCGAGTACAGCAGGTGCAGAATCGCGTGTGTTATTCCGCCGACGTACTGGTCGATCGGAAACCAGTAGCGGACGATTTCCTTGTCGAAGGGCGCGCTCTCGTTGTGCGGATCGGTGTAGCGATAGAAGTACCACGACGAATCGACAAACGTATCCATCGTGTCTGTCTCGCGCCGCGCCGGGCCGCCGCATTTCGGACATGTCGCGTTCACGAATTCCGGCACGCTCGCGAGCGGCGATTGCCCTTCGCCCGTCAACGTCACGTTTTCCGGCAGCCGCACCGGCAGCTGCTTGTCCGGCACGGGCACGATCCCATCCTTGTCGCAGTAAATCACGGGAATCGGCGTGCCCCAGTATCGCTGCCGCGAAATTCCCCAATCCTTCAGGCGATACGTTGTTTCCGCCGCGCCGAAATCTTTCGCCTTCGCATCGGCCGCCATCTTCGGAATCGCCTGCTCGGAGGTCAGCCCGGTATACGACCCGGATTCCACCACGCGTCCATACTCGGTGATATGCTTCCTTCATGCGGTCGGCGCGCAGCGGCGGCGCCTTGCATCGGCTGGATCACAACTCTTACCGGCAAATTATATTTCTCGGCGAACTCAAAATCGCGCTGGTCGTGCGCCGGAACGCACATCACCGCGCCTGTTCCGTACTCCGCCAGCACAAAATTCGCCACCCAGATCGGGACGCTGCTCGCCTGAAAACGGATTCACCGCGAATCGCCCGGTGAAGAATCCTACTTTCTCGGCGGTCGCAATATCCGCGGCCTTCGTGCTTTTCTGCCGCATCGCTTGTAGTCTGCGCTTCCATGGCGGTGTGTCCCGGCACACCCGCCAGCATCGTCTCCAAGCTGCAGGATGTGCCGCGGACAACAGAAGAGCCGCCACGCCATAGATCGTGTCGATGCGCGTGGTGAACACTTCTAGCGGCGCGGTCGCCACGTCGCGCCACGTTGCAAACCGCACTCGCGCGCCGTGCGACTTTCCGATCCAGTTCCGCTGCATCGACGAGCACACGTTCCGGCCAGCCGCCTTCGAGCTGCTTCATATCGTCGAGCAACTGATCCGAATATTGCGTGATGCGCAGAAACCACTGCTCGAGTTCTCTGCTTTCCACCTGGCGTGGTTTCGTGCCGCCAGCAGAAGCCGTCGATCACCTGTTCGTTCGCCAGCACGGTCTGGCACAGCGGACACCAGTTCACCTTGCTCTTCTTGCGGAACGCGATCTCCCTTCTCCAGCATTCGCAGGAAGAACCACTGATTCCACGGTAGTATTCCGGCTCGCACGTCGAAATTTCGCGCCGCCAGTCGTAGCTGAACCCGAAGCGCTGCAGCACGCGGCGAAACTCAGCGATATTGCCGTTGGTCCACTCGCGCGGGCTGGTTTCGTTCTTGATCGCCGCATTTTCAGCCGGCAGGCCGAATGCGTCCCAGCCCATCGGGTGCAGCACGTTGAATCCGCACATGCGCTTGTACCGCGCCACTGCGTCGCCAATCGTGTAGTTCCGCATGTGGCCCATGTGCAGCGTGCCGGAGGGATAGGGCAGCATCTCGAGCATGTAGTACTTCGAGCGCGATGCGTCTCCGTCGACCGCATCGAATGCGTGCTGCTCCTCCCAAATCTTCTGCCACTTTTGCTCGATGCGCTGCGGATCGTATTCCGCCAATTCACTTTCCCTCAGTTCGGTCGATCTTTTTTTCGCTGCTTCTGGACGGTCTGCCTTGCCGCTTTTTGCCGCTTGCGCCGCGGCTTCATGCCCGTCCCCTTCGCCACCACCACGCGCCCGGTAAGTCTCCACAACGCCGCAACGTTTCTTTTGTCGTCGCCCGGCATATCAATCGGCGTTTCCAGGATGAACGCGCAAGCGGCGAGAAGAGGATGCTTCAGAATCATTCGAAACGCGTCGAGCCCGATTTTGCCTTTGCCGATGTGCTCGTGCCGGTCGACGCGCGTTCCCAGCGCCATCTTCGAATCATTTACGTGCACCACGCAGCACGCGATCGCAGCCCCACCGTCTTATCGATCTCGCCAAGCGCGGCTTCGAGACCGTTCGCCGTCCGAATATCCCACCCCATGGCGAAAAGGTGCGCCGTGTCGACGCAAACTCCCAAATTCAATTCCGGGCAGCGCGTCGAGGATCGCTTTCAGTCTCTTCGAAATTTCGAGCCGATCGAACTTCCATGCCCCGCGGTATTTTCGAGCAGAATTTGCAGATCGCCGAGCTTCGAGCCGCGCACCGCCTGCTTCAGTCCCAGTGCGATGCGCCGCAATCGCGCTCTCGACGCTCGCCGCCCATGCTGCTCCCCGGATGCAGCACCAGGTAATCGGCGCCCAGCGCCGTGGCTCTCACAATTTCCTGGTGAAACGCCTGCACCGACCGCGTTCGCAGCACGCGATTCGGCGAAGCCAGATTAATCAGATAATTGCTGTGAACGACCAGCGGCCCCAGCGCCAGTTCCTTGCGCCGCGCCGCGAAATCGCGCCGCGTCCGCTTCGGAAATTCGGACCGTGCCCCGGTCCCACATCCGCGGGCTCGACGAAAATATCTGCAGCGCGTTCGCGCCCAGTCCGTGCGCAATTTCGAGCGCGCTCGCAACATCGCCTGCGATGGACGTATGAATCCCAATTCGCAGGCTTCCATCTTTCCACGCTGGAATTTCGGGTGGCGGAAGCGGCTCCGGGACGATACTCATCGGCGGGGTCGAACGTCAACTCGACTCGATGGTTGTCAGCCGCCATTCCCTCAGGTTGTCCGGGATACAATCGCTATTTTAGCCGAACGCGCACCACCGCGCAAACGCAGGCGCACACCCCCGCCATCGCGCCGCGTGCAGCCGCGCAACTTTTCGGTCCTCTGGCCGCGCCTTTCGGCCCGCTATTCCTTCGGCGCCGGCGCCTCGGCCGGTTTCTTCGCAGCCAGCCGCTGACTTTCCGCCCATCATCGGCTTGGGCTTCCAGTAGCTCGGATCAGCCTTCACCCAAGCGTCCGGCGGATAACTCATTTCCGGGCTGAACTCGAGTAGCTCTGTCGAGTCCGCCGCGGTCGTTTGCTCGATCAATTTCGCCCACTGTTCTCGTCCCTTCTCGCCGAGCGCCTCCTGAAACGCCTTCCCCATGCCCATCGCCGCATCCAGATCGCCAAGCGACTTTCTCGGCGTGAATATCAGCACGGTCCCATCCGGCGCGCCGTAGTGGACTTGATAAAAAATGTCGTGCTCGTCCAGATTCATCTTCGTGGCGGCCCCTTGGTACAACGCGATCAGCTCGTCCCATTCCTTGTCGTGTCCCGGACGCATCCGAATCGTTTCCAATTCGAAGTAGCGCATCTCGGAGATGTTCATGTTCGGTTTCCAGCTCCATTTTTCATTGAGCGTCGCCACCATTGTCCTTCCTTCGGACACGTAATCGCCATCCTTCTCGGCCAGCGGCCCAGTCAGCGCCGTCACCTTTGGCTGGCTGTCAAACTTGTCCGCCTCGCCATATGCCGCGTAGGTGTCGAAGCCCTCGAAGAAAAGCGCTTCGTTCGGTCCGCTCATCGCAGTCGCGGCCAAATACCGATCCGGCGCCTTCGCTGCCATGGAAGCGCGTACCCACGCCGCTTCGTTCTTCGCGTGCGCTGCGCCTTTGCCAACCTTGACCATCTCGCGGGTGATGACCAGCACTTTGGGCGCTGGTCCAGTGTTTTCATCTTGCGCGCGCAGCGCCGTCGCGCCGCCCATCAGCCAGCTCACCGCAACTGCTGCCAAAAGAATTCTCTTCATGCGCAGTCTCCTTTTCAGTCGGTTCCAGCCAATCGTCTGAGTGAACGGACACACCGAAACGTGTCCGCCATCGCGGTTGCATTTTCTTGATAGGGTTGCAGGGTTTGGCCGAAAATCCGGCCCAATCTGGTGCGCCACTCTACACCTGCCCGTTCGCCCGCACAACCCCTTCGTGGCCCATGCACTTTCGTGGCGCAGGCACTCTTGCCTGCGCTCCTATGCCGATGCAATCGGTAAGCACACGATCAAGGTGGCTGCTCCATCAGAGATCTTCGTGCCTGCACCGCGTCCGCTAGAAACCCCGCCGCCCCTTTGCTATGATCGTTTTATTCCGCCGGTTTCATAAGGGCGCGGTCGCCAAGTGGCAAGGCAAAGGTCTGCAAAACCTTCATCGGCGGTTCGATTCCGCCTCGCGCCTCCAATTCCGCAGTTCCTGCAGTGGGGTTGGCGTCATTCTGAGCGAAGTGCGCCGCGTCTTTCTCTTGCGTCGTCGGTGTTCTGCGCGAAGCGCCGGGACACGCAGTCGAAGAACCTCTCTTCATCGTCCGCCGAGCCTCGATCCATGCAGAAGCCACGCGGCCTTCGTTTTTCCCTATCGCCCGCCCTCGCTATCTGGCTTAAACTGCACCTCGAATGAAGCTCCGCCTCAATTACCGCCTTCTTTTCCTCCTCGTCCTCCTAGGAGGCTTTGCCTTCAGCGAAGTAGCCCTTGAGCTGCGCCCTTCATTCCTTCGTCCGGGCCTTCATCTTTTCGCCTACGTGGGCAACACAGGTGACGGCACCATCACCGCGATTGACCTCGTCAAGCTTTCCCCCGTGGCGACGATTCCCGTCGGCCCCTCGCCCACCGCCGTCCGCGCCAACCCGTCCCGCAAGGAAATTTGGGGACTCAGTTCGTCGGCCGGCTACGTCTGGGTGCTCGACTCCCCAAGCGAGCAGCGTGGTCGCGCGCATTCCGGTTGGCGCCGCTCCTTCCGCGCTGGATTTTTCAGACGATGGCGCCCGCGCCTACGTCGCCGCGGCCAAGTCGAACACGCTCGTCGAAATCGATTGCCAATCGCGCAAAGTCGTCGCCAGAGCAGCCACCGGCCGCGAGCCTTCGGCCATTCGCGTTTCTCCAGACGGAAAAACGGTGCTCGTTTCGAATCGCGGCGATTCAACCGTCTCCGTATTCGACGCCGCTTCCCTCGCGCTTCAGGGCGTCGTGCCGGTGGCGCCCGCCCCCGGTCAAATCGCGATCTTGCCCGACGCCTCCAAAGCCTTCGTCACCTCCAGTGCGAAAGACGAAATTTCCGTCATCGACTTGAAAAATCTTGCTCTGCTCACAAATCTCTCCCTGGGCGGCGCTCCGAATGACTTGATCCTCAAGCCCGATGGCGGTGAACTCTACGTGCCATCGGGCGATGCTCACGGCCTGCTCGTCGTCAATACCCAGACCGACGAGGTAGGAGACTTTCTCCTCCTCGGCATGTCGCCCATGGCGGGCGCGCTCTCTTCCGACGGCGCTACCCTCTACGCGACAGACTCGGCCGCCGGCCACGTCGTTCCCGTCGCAATCGGCAACCGCCAGGTCGCGCGCCCCATCTCCATAGGACAATCCCCCGTCACCGCCGAACTCACTCCCGGCGGCGACATCCTAGCCGTAGTCGACACCGCCTCCGACGACCTCGCCGTGATCCGCACCCAAACCTCCAGCCTAATCACCCTAATCCCCACCGGCCCCCAGCCCCGCAGCCTAGCCATCAAAGTCTTCTGACGATCCGATAAGGATCGTTCGTCCCGAAGGGGCAACGCGACTGAGGGATCTGTTCCTCGGCGAACGTCGCTCTTGCCTCGCTTGGCGACCTTTGCCTTGGGAACGCCATCTCGCCGTTGGCGGATGCTCCGGCGCATGCTGTGGCTCACCGCCACCTCCGCCTGAGCTTGTCGGGCACGTCCTCGCCTGCAGCCTGGAACGCGCGCTCTCTCGACTCTTTCGCCTTTCGCTTTTCGTCCTTTCCTCGCTACTGCACCGTAATCGTGATCGGCAGCGTCCGCACCACATTCGCCTGCCCGGCCACGGCCACCGACGCCGTAACCATCACCGTGTACGTCCCCACCGGCGTGCCCGCAACCGGATCGGCAGCGCCCGCGCCGGATCCCCCGCCACTGCAAGCCATCATCGTCAACGCCAAAACCAAACCCGCCAATTCCGCCGCCACCACTCGGACTGGCTGTCTCCTTCTTCGAATCAATCCCCACCACCAGCATCACGCAAACCAGCAGCATCAACGCCAGACCAACCCGCTCGCGCCCCACTCGTCAAACCGTGGCGGCTCTCGATCGCGGCTCGCGCCGGGCAGCACCACCGCGCGCGCTGTCGTCGTGACCACCACCTGAAATGCCCCCGATGTCCCCGGACTTACCTGCACGCTCGCGGGCGTCGCCGTGCACGTGCCCGCCGGCGGAGGATTCGTGCACCCAAGCTGGACAGTCCCCGCGAATCCCGCGGACGAATCAATTTCCAGGTTAAATGTAGCGGACTGCCCCGCCGTGATCGGCTCGCTGATACCCTGCCCCGGCGCCGCGTTTAAGCAAAATTCCATGGCCGTCCCGCTCAGCGGAATGGTGTGAGGGCTGCCGGGCGCATTGTCCGTCAGCCGCAGCGTCGCGCTTCTCGCGCCGCCTCCTGCGCCGCAGGTCGCACCCGGCGCGGGCTGGAAAACCATCTGGAAAGCGCACGTCGATTGAGGCGCGACGCTCACGCCAGTACACGCATCCGTCTTCAACGCAAAATCGCCCGGCATTCGCGCCGCTTTTGCTCACCGACGTAACCGTCAGCGCGCCCGCAAAAGGACCGCTGCTGCTGTTCGTCACCGTGATGGGCTGCGCGCTGCTCGCGGACCCGGCCAGCTGCGGCGGAAAGGCAAAGCTCGTCGGAAAAGAAATCGCCGCTTGCGTCCCGGTCCCAGAAAGCGCGACGGTTGACGGCTGGGCGCCCGGAATATTCACCGTGGCTGATCGCGCGCCAACCGTCGCGGGCTGGAAGGCAATGGTGATCTGGCATTTCGCGCCCGGCCCCAGGCTCGTGCACGTGTTTCCCGCCACCGCGAAATCGGTTTGCGTCGCGGGTGAGAACGATAGCGCCCCGATTCCCGCGGACGTGCTGCCTTGCGTTCGATATGGTCACGCTTCGGGTATCTTGCGTGCCGCTGTTCACGCTTTGCGATCCAAAGCCGAGGCTGCTGGGCGATGCCTCCAGGTCCGGCGTAGGCGCTCCAGTTCCGCTCAGGGACACTTGCTGTGAGCTGCCCGGGGCGTTGTCGGTGAAAGCTCAGGCTTGCGCTGCTCGTCCCCACCGCGTGCGGAGCAAATCGAACGGCCACCGTGCAGCTTGAGCCAATCGCCACGGTTCCGCCGCCGGCCGGGCAAGTCCCGCCCGCTGCGATCGCAAAATCCGCCGCATTCGTTCCCGTCACGGCGATGCCGGTCACGCTCAGCGCTGCGCTGCCCTTGTTTGTGAGCGTCACGCTCTCGGGTGCGCTCGACGTGGCGATGATCTGGCTGCCGAATCCCAGAGAAGTTGGCGCAATATTGGCCACTGGGGCGCTGGCGATTCCCGTGCCCGTCAACGGCACTTCTTGCTTGGAGTTAGCTACGTTCCCTGAGTTGTCCGTGAAATCCAGTTCGGCGTGAAAGACGCCGGTCGCTTTAGGCCCGAACAGCACCTGCACCGTGCAACTCGCTCCCGATGCCAGCGTCTCTCCGCTGAAGCAGGTACTTGCTGGCTCCGAGAACTGCGCTGCATCGTCGCCCCCGATGCTAAATGCCGAAAGGGTCAAAGGCTGGCCGCCCGTATTTGAAAGCGCGATTGTCTGGCCGTCACTGCTGGTGTTCTCGGGCTGGCTGCCAAAATCGTGAGAGGCCGGTGAAATTGAAGCCGATGGCGGCCCGCTCGGCAATCCACGCAGTTCGAGAATCTGCGGGCTTCCCGGCGCATTATCCGTCACGGACACAAATGCCGATTCGAAATTGTTGGTTGATGGCGTAAACCCCACTTCGAACGAACATTGCGTCGTCGGCCCCGGCGTGATGCTCTTCGCTATGCAGGCTGTTTGGCCGCTCAGCGCGAAGTCTCCTGAATTTGGTCCCGTCACATTGATTGCCGAGATCACCAGCGGAGCTTCTCCGCCGTTGAGCACCCCCGCGAACTGAAGTCCCACTCCGGCTCCGGTAAACGGCACGCTCGCAACCGAGAAGTACACGCTGGGCGCGTGAGACGCGCTCTCCGCAATCTCGGCGACGAAAGCATCGCTCGCCGGAGGCGTCTGCCCGCAGCTCGAGCAGCTCGTCTGGAAACCGTTCACGGGATTTTCAGTCGTCACCGCTGTTGGAAAGTTTGCCGATGTGGTTGCTCCCGCCAGGTAGACGTGGCCGGAGGCGTCCGCTGCGATTCCATTTCCCGCGGCGCTCGCGCTTCCGCCCGTCGGCGACGTGCCGCCGAGCGGCGTCGCATAAATCAGCGACGCGCTTCCCGCCGAGGTCGGGTCGAGTTTCGCGACAAACGCATCGCCCGCCCCGTTGAACGGCTGCAAATTATCGTGCCACGGAAAATCCCACGACGTAGTTTTCCCCGTCACGTACACCGCATTCTGCGCGGCCACCGCGATTCCCTGCCCCGCGTCCGTCTCCGAACCTCCCAGATACGTCGAGTATTTCAGCGACGTCTGTCCGCTCAATGCGTCTTGGCCGACGACCGCCAGAAAAGCGTTGGCCGTTGCCGACGTGTGCAGCGTGCCCTGATACGCCCCGGTCGCGCCATGAGTCGGAAAATCGGATGATTGCGTGGCTCCCCGTTACATACGCATTCGGAGTGGTCAACGAATCGAGCGCCACCGCCAAAGCCTGATCGCTTCCCGACCCGCCAATCAGCGTGGCGTAAACCAAATCCTGCGAGCCTTTGCCCAGCGGCGATATCTTCATCAAAAATGCGTCGGAGGTTCCGCCGCCGTAGGACGCCTGAAACGCATTCGTGCTTGGAAAACTGCCTGCCGAACTTGACGCCCACCCCGCGATGTATGCGTTCCCCGATCCATCCACCGCGATTCCGCCGACGCCCGGCGCGCCGGCCGAATTTGTTCCCAGATACGAACAATATTTCAGCGTGGCCGCTCCGCCGCTCGCCAAGGGTGGTTGGAAGATGGCGAGGAAACCATCGCTCGACTCTCCGTCCCACGCGCTCTGGTACGCTCCGGCTGTCACCGGTAAATCCGTGGACGCGCTATCCACCGGCGTCGTCGTTGTGTCCGACGCGATGTAAACATCACCGGAAGAATCGAGCGCGATTCCTCCCGTCCCATTCAGCGATTCCGCGCCGCTGCCGCCAAAAATCGTCGAGAAAAACAAATGAGCGCCGCTAGGATCGAGTTCGCTGACGACCACGTCATTTCCAGAGCCGCTGATCAGTCCGTTGGTCGGAACGCTCAAGTCGGTCACCGGAAAATCCGTGGAAGTAGTTGTTCCCATGATGGCTGCGTCTCCGGAGCCATCCACTGCAATCAGCCCTCCGCTCTGACTTCCGCTTCCGCCGAGGAATGTCAGATAGACGAGTGAACTCGGCCCGGTGACGCCGGGGTTTATCTTCGCGATGAAAAATTCCGCCGGGCCATCGGCGGGCCCGATCCCTCCGGAGGTTTCCGAAAAACTCGATTCGGAAGTCGTGGTGCCACCCACGTAAATCTTCCCGCTCGAGTCCACCGCGATGCTGGCCGCTGCATCGGTTCCGGCGCCGCCAAGGAATGTCGCGTAAGAAACGGAAAGCGAAGGATCAACCACGAGCACCGCATCAGGATCATGCGGGCCCAAGCGAAAGCCCACCGTACCGTCGGCTTCCAGCACGTACTCCGCGTTCACGCGTCGTCGCTGTGGCCGTCTAAGCGATCGCTAGCGTGTTGCGTCGGAGAGTCGAAGCAGGGAGCGGCCCGTCGGCGCCAGACTCACTCTGCGAAGGAGATGGCTGCAGCGTATCGAGAGAGGTTGCACCTGCCGGTGTTTTCTTTCCTGTGGGACTCGCGCAGCTTTCGCGGTTTGTATGGTGGAATGCGTTCTCGGTCCGCCCGACCCGAGCGCTCGATGGCGCTGTCTCGGCTTCGAATGCCAGTGTGTAGCTGCCTCCTCGTACTCGTAAACAGCCGGCCGCTTCATCCGCATTTCTTTTCCGCCCACCGCCAGCACGCAGATCGCCCGAAGAATCCAAGCGCACGCTTCGAGCGCCCGTGAGCGCCAGCCGCAGCTTCGAAACATCAGCTTCGGGCGCGAGGCGCAGGTCGTACTCCACGCCTTCCTCGTTGCCATAAACCGCTACTCCGACTCCGCGCGCCGCGTCCGCCGATTCCACTCGCGCAAAGTGCGGCACGTGCGCGCGCCACTTGCGAGAATCGTTGCCGATGAAATAATTGCTTTCACTCGCCAGCTGATCCTCGCCGCGCCAAGCCGCGCCGCGCGAATTCGCGGCGCGCCGCGGACGCCGTCTTCCGTTTGCTCGCCGCGAGTTTGAAACCGTATGCCCAACGCGCCTCCATTCCCCGCGCGCACAGAAATCTCGTCGTCCATCAGCAGAACAGTCATTCCCTTTCCGCGCCCAACAAACGCCGCGCGCGGATCCGCCTGTCCCACGTTCGGCTCAAACGTCATCGGAAGCGAAATGGAACCCAGTCCCGCTCGCTCGCGCACACGATTTCGATATTCAATTTTTTTGGAATCGGATTTTAGGTCGCCCGTTTTTCGAATGCTTCCGGGGAATTTCTTTTCGGCGCCGAAGCTCCGGCCCGCCGAAATTTTTGCGGTGGCGCTTCGTGTGGTGTTGCGAAGTTGGCTGTGCGCCCGGAGGAAAATGCCGGCGCTTGCCGCCAGCGCGAGGAGACACACTGCGAATTGCTTCCCACCCATTAGGCCCTCCTCCGGGACGAGATCGGTTTCTCGTCACCAGGTTGGGCGGCTCAAAAATTCGAGCCGACTGCTATTAGTATTTTTTCGGTCCGGACCGCTACGGAACGGACAGACGCCGCGACTATCCTGCTACCGGCCGCAAAAGTCAATCCGTGTTATTGCGGTCTACCGTTTTTGACCGCTGGCGGCTGGATTCCAGGCCCGGACGTGGCAGAAAGTGTGACCTAGTTAGACGTAATTCCTGCGGCAAAATTCGGAGCGTCGCCCTCTGTTTTGTGCAGGTTAGGCCTGTTCCAAAGCGTCTAGTTGGACACTTCACCCAAAATGCTTCGAGTTGAAACCAATTCGTGCGGAGGCGGAGTGGGTCGGGCCTTTTGTTTTCTGCGGGTTACGGGCGTTTTCGGGCTTCAATATCGAAGCTTCGCTTACGCCACCGGAAGCAGTGCATCTGCGAGTTCCGCCGCGAAGGATTCGAGTTCGGCGGTGCGTTCGGGAGTGGCGGCGACTTTGTCTTTTTTGCGGACGAACCAGTGGCCATCGGATTGGATGGTGCGGGCGCTGAGGCTTCCGGCAACCAGATAGGAGGGTTCGCCATAAAGTTTGAAGCCGTTGCCGTTCACGGGAGCGATGAGCGCGCCGCAATTTCCTTTGCGCACGCCGATGTATTGCTCGTACATCGGAAAGCCGACGATATCGAAGCCGCGCGAGCGCAACTGACCGAGAAATCCAAGCTGCTGAGGCGTCAGTTCCATGACAAGAACAGAATAGCAAGGGCAAGGAGCGGATTGCAAAAGACACGGACGAAGATCAAATTCAGCCGATGCGCATCTTTTTGCGCCAGCCGCAAAACCGAGAACCGCAAATACTTGCTGCGATAGATTCAGCGCAATGGAAGGCGCTTCGCGCCGCACTTTTATGTCGGACCTGAAGGTCCGACCCCCTAAGGTGTTGCGAATGGGCGAGCGAGTCAGCATAATCGCTGCTCTGGCCCGCTTCCCCGCCCGGGGTTGTGTGCGCCGATGACGGAACCCACCACACCACTGATGCAGCAGTATCACGCCGCGAAAAAAGAGCATCCGGCGGCGTTGCTGCTATTTCGACTCGGGGATTTCTACGAATTGTTCTTCGAAGACGCGGTGCTGGCGTCGCGCGTCCTGCAAATCACGCTGACTTCGCGGAACAAAGAAAAAGGCGAGCCGGTGCCGATGTGCGGCGTTCCCTACCACGCGGCCGAAAACTACATCGCGCGGCTGATTCGGGCGGGACACAAGGTGGCCATCTGCGAGCAGATGGAAGAACCGGGTCCTGGAAAGAAAATCGTGCGGCGCGAAGTGGTGCGCGTGTTGACGCCGGGAACGGCGACGGACGCTCGCTTGTGGACACGAAGGAGAATAATTTTCTGGCGGCGGTGGCGCGCAGCGCGGCGGCCGCGCCGCCACCGCGCCGAGCGGACGCGGCGCAAACCGGCACACGGAAACGAGGATCGGGCTGGCGTACGCGGATTTGTCGACTGGGGAATTTCGCGCAACGGAGTTTGCCGGGGCGAACGCGGAAGCGCGGCTGCGCGATGAACTCGATATTCTGCGGCCGCGAGAGATGTTGCTGCCGCGGCCCGCGACGCTTTTTCCTGAAGCTCACTCAGCGACAACGAATGGCTCCGGGCCGTAGAAACGCGGCTCGATGATTGGGTTTTCGAGCGGATCTACGCGGTGCGGCAACTCGAAGAGCATTTTCGCATCGTGGCTCTGGAAGGACTGGGGCTGAGCGAGCATCCGCAGGCGGCGGCAGCGGCGGGAGCGATCGTTCATTACTTGCGCGAGACGTCGGCGATCGGAGCGCGGCGAGCGGAGCGAAGCTGCTGCGCCTGACAGAGCCGCGCCGAGCGGGCTCGAACATCTCGACCGCATCGGGTACTACGAGCAGCAGGACGCGATGGTCCTCGATCAGGTGACGATGCGGAACCTGGAACTGGTGGAGGCTGCGGGAGCGGCGACGATCCAGCCGCGACGCTGGTGAAGGCGATTGACGAGACGGCGACGGGGATGGGCGCGCGGCTGCTTCGTTCCTGGATTTTGCGGCCGCAAATTGATCGCGAAGAGATCGAGGCGCGACTGGCTGCGGTGGCGGAAATGAAGTCGCGCACGATCGCGCGCGAAGAAATTCGAAGAGAGCTGGCGAGCGTTCTCGACCTTGAACGGCTGACGAGCCGCATCACGCTCGGGATCGCGACGCCGCGCGATCTGATCGCGCTGAAAGGTTCGCTCGACCGGATTCCGCGGGTGCGCGAATTACTTTCCTCGGATGGATCGCCGAGGTGGAGATTGCCGGCCGGCTGAGGACGCTGCGGGATGAAATGGATGAGATGGCGGATGTGCGCGAAATTATTGGGCGAGGAATTGCGGACGATCCGCCGGCGGTGGCCAGCGAGCCGGGCATGATCCGTCGCGGATTCGATCGCGAACTGGACGAACTCCGCGACATTTTGACGGACGGACGGCAAATTATCGCCGCGATGGAGGAGCGGGAGCGGAAACGGACTGGAATTGGTTCGCTGAAGATTCGCTATAACCAGGTTTTCGGCTACTACATTGAGGTTTCGAAGCCGAATCTGGCGCTCGTGCCCGCCGACTACGAGCGCAAGCAGACGCTGGTGAATGCCGAGCGATTCACGTCCGACGAGTTGAACGAGTACGAGCGGAAAGTGCTGACGGCCGAAGAGCGCTCGCTCGAAATCGAGCGGCGGCTGTATGGCGAAATTCGGGAGTCGATTGCGCGCGAGGCGGCGCGTCTGAGGCGGACGGCGGCGGCCATTGCGCAGCTGGATGTGCTGGGCAATTTCGCGCAGATCGCGGCGTCGCGGAATTATGCGCGACCTAATTTCACGGAAAGCGCGGCCGCGCCGGGAAGGTCGCGGCCAGGCGAAAAGGCTCGCGGCGAGTTGCTGATCGCGGGCGGACGGCATCCGGTGATCGAAAAACTGCTCGAACAGCGGGGCGAGCGGTTCGTGCCCAACGATTTGTACTTTGGCGAGGAGTCGCCATTTCTGCTGCTGATCACCGGGCCGAACATGGGCGGCAAGTCGACTTATTTGCGGCAGGCGGCGCTGATTTCGATCTTGGCGCAGATGGGGTCGTTCGTTCCCGCGGCACAGGCGAAGCTGCCGTTGCTGGATCGGATTTTTACGCGCATCGGGGCGTCGGACAATCTGGCGCGGGGGCGATCGACGTTTTTGGTGGAGATGAGCGAGGTGGCCGCGATTCTGAACACCGCAACGTCCGCGAGCTTGGTGCTGCTGGATGAAGTGGGGCGCGGGACGTCGACGTTTGACGGGCTCTCGATTGCGTGGGCAGTGGTGGAAGCCTTGCACGGCGGGGCGCAGCCGCGAACGCTTTTTGCCACGCATTATCACGAGCTGACGGAACTCGAGCAGTTGCTGCCGGGAGTGAAGAACGTGCACGTGTCGGTGGAGGAAGCGGGAAACGAAATTATTTTTCTGCGGCGCGTCGAGCCGGGGAGCGCGGACAAAAGTTATGGAATCGAAGTGGCGCGGCTGGCGGGATTGCCGAACACCGTGATTTCGCGCGCGCGCGAGATTTTGCGGAGGCATGAGCGGAGCGAGGACAGGCTCACGAAGGAATTGTCACCGGGGGCTGCGCCGCCGGAGCCGCAGCAAACGAGTTTTGCGGCGATTGATCAGTCGGTGCTCGATGCTTTGCGCGGCGCGGATTTGAATAAGCTGACGCCGCTGGAGGCGTTGAATTTATTGGCGGCGATGCAGAAGCAGTTGGAGTGAGGGTGGCGCGCCCGTATGCGGGTGGTGAAAATGGCTCACACCGAGCCAAGTATGTTTGGCGGGTACGGCAAAGGCAAAACCAGAGCGATTTGCGAGCGAGGCGAGCGTTACATCGAAGAGAGATTCCTCGACTGCGTGTCCCGGCGCTTCGCGCAGAACCAAAGACGCGGGACACTCCGCTCGGAATGACGGCGTCGCGCCCAGGGAGCGAGGCGGATGGTGCACAAGTAGCCAAGTATGTTTCCGGGCACGATGGATCGTGCCCCTACGAAGAGGGGCTGAGGCTTGGTTCGGCAACCTGTGTGGTCAATTCGAGGAGCACGCCCGGGCAAGCCCGAGCGGCAGACGGCGGGAGCAAGCTCCCGCACTCCACATGATTGAGGCGAATGGTTCACATCGAGCCAAGCATGTTTGGCGGGTACGGCAAAGCCAAACGAGAGCGATTTGCCAGCGAGGCGAGCGTTACATCGAAGAGAGGTTCTTCGACTGCGTGTGCCGGCGATTCGTCGCAGAGGCGCGACGAATGGGAAGAAACCGGACACTTCGCTCAGAATGACGGCTCCGCCCAGGGAGCGAGGCGGATGGCGTACACGTAGCCAAGTATGTTTGCCGGGCACGATGTATCGTGCCCCTACGAAGAAGGGGTGAGGGACAAGCGATGTTGGTGATGGGGATGATGTCGGGGACGTCGGCGGATGGGATTGATGTGGCGCTGGCGCGAATTTCGGGCGCGCCGCCGGAGCTGAAGGCGCGGTTTGAGGGACATTTTCATACTTCGTTTCCACCTTACTTGCGGGAAACGATTCTGCGGCTGGCGAACGGGAAGGCTACGACGACGGCGGAGATCAGCGAGCTGAATTTTCTGCTGGGCGAACAACTGGCTAAGGCGGCGATCAAGGCGGCTCGACACTGGCACGTGGCGCTGGGGAAGATTTCTTTGATCGGTTCGCACGGGCAGACAATATTTCACCTGGGCGCAAATGGACGATTTCAAGGCCGGGTGCGGGTGCGCGTCCACGCTGCAGGTGGGAGATGCCAGCGTCATAGCCGAGCGCACGGGAATCACGACGGTGGGAGATTTCCGTCCGGCGGACATGGCGGCGGGCGGGCAGGGTGCGCCGCTGTTGCCGTTTGCGGATTATCTGTTTTATCGCGACGCGGTGCGCGGGCGCGTGGCGCTGAATATCGGCGGCATCGCGAATGTGACGGTGATTCCGGCGGGCGCGCGTGCCAAAGACGTGTTTGCATTTGATACGGGGCCCGGAAACATGGTCGTGGACGCGCTGATCGAGCGGACCACGCGAGGACGCGCGGCATACGATCGCGACGCGCGCATTGCGCTGGGCGGACGCACGATTCAGGAACTGCTTGCGAGATTGATGCGCGAGCCGTACCTGCGAAAGAAGCCTCCCAAATCGGCGGGGCGCGAGCAATTCGGAAGCGCCTACGCGGACTTTTTGATGGCGTGGGGAAAACGGCACCATGCGAGCGCCGCGGACTTGATCCGCACGGCGACGGTGTTTACCGCGCTTTCGATTGCCGATGCCTTTCGGCGGTTTATTTTGCCGCGCGCGAAAGTGCATGAGTTGATTGTGGCTGGAGGAGGAACACGCAATCCGTTGATGATGGCGCAGCTCGCGGCGTCGCTGCCGGGAATCGAAGTGGTCCCGGCGAGCCGGTTCGGAGTGCCGGTCGAAGCGAAGGAGGCGTTCGGATTCGCCCTCATGGCGTATGAGACGTACCACGGGCGGCCGAGCAATGTGCCGTCGGCGACTGGGGCGCGGCATTTGACGATTTTGGGGAAGGTTGCGCGTGGGAATGGCGGGAAGGTGCGGCGGGGCGGAAGTAGCGCCCGCGTAGCCGATGAATCGCTCGCGCGGAGCCAAGCATGTTTGCCGGGCACAGCAAAGCCAAGACGGGCGATTTGCCAGAGAGGCGAGTGTTACATCGAAGAGAGGTTCTTCGACTGCGTGTGCCGGCCATTCGTCGCAAAGTGCGCGACGAATGGGAGGAGAAAACCGGCACACTTCGCTCAGAATGACGGAAACGGCCAGGCCCGAGGATCAGTGGTGAATGGGCTACAGGTAGCCAAGCATGTGCGCCGGGCATCCGCCGCGGCGGACTGTGCCCCTACGAATGCGGATCGCATTGGTGGTTACATCCAAGAGAGATTCCTCTCTGCGTGTCCCGGCGCTTCGCGCAAAAGAAAAAGCGCGGGACACTCCGCTCGGAATGACACGAAAAACATTGGCGCGGGGACGGTAATGGGATGCGAGTGGATGGTTGGCGCCACTCGGGACGCAGTGTGCGCGATTTTCGTGTCGCGCGTGCTTGGGGCTGTGGGTGCGGAAGATCGTAAGACTGCTGAGCAGCCGGGTACGGTGAATTTCCTCATTGAGACGATGCCGATTAGTTTGGATCCGCGGATTGGGACGGACGCGCAATCGCAGCATTTGGATGGGCTGCTCTTCAACAGTTTGGTGGCGCACGACGCGCGGATGAATATTGTGCCGGACCTTGCCGAGAGTTGGGATACGCCGGACCCGCGGACGTATGTGTTTCATTTGCGGCGTGGCGTGAAATTCCATGATGGGCGGGCGCTTACTTCGGCGGATGTGAAGTTCACGTTCGATTCGATTTTTTCGGGCGCGGTGAAAACGGCGAAGCGCGGGCTGTTTCCGGCGGTGGACAGGATTACGACGCCGGATGATTCCACGGTGGTGTTTCATTTGGTCGAGCCGGATGCGTCGTTTTTGTGGGACATGGCTAGCCCTGCGGTGGGGATTGTCCCTCGAGGATCCGGGGCGGATGTGGCGATTGACCCGATCGGCACGGGGCCGTTTCGATTCGTCAGCATGAAAGAGGACGAGGAAATTGTGCTGGAGCGGAATCCGGAATATTTTGGCGGCGATGGCGGCGGAAATATCGAACGAGTGAAATTTCGCGTGGTTCCCGAGGAAGTGGTGCGGGCGCTGGAATTGCGCAAGGGCACGGCGGACATCGGCGGGGTGAACTCGCTTACGCCGGATACGGTGCTCGCGCTGACGAAGCAGCCCGACCTGATCGCTACGGAACAGCCGGGAACGGTGATCGCGTACGCGGCGTTCAACCTGGATGATCCGATCCTGGCGCACCGCGAAGTGCGGCAGGCGCTGGCGTATGCGACGGACCGTCCTACGCTGATTCAATATTTGCTGCGCGGCGAGGTGCAGGCGGCTGCAAATTTGCTGCCGCCCAATCACTGGGCGTACAACCCGAACGTGAAGCAATACAACTACGATCCGACGGAGGCGGAGCGGCTGCTGGATGAAGCGGGATTCCGTCGCGGGGCGGACGGGATGCGCTTTCGTCTGACGCTGAAAACTTCGACGGAAGAATCGGCGCGCTTACTCGGGCAGGCGCTGGCGGATGAGTGGAAGCGCGTGGGCGTGAATTTGGAGCTGAGGCCGCTCGAAAATGCCACGCTGCTTTCGGACATCGGAAACGGAACCGCCGGGCACGCGATCACGTCGCACGCGGCGAACGCGTCGTCGAAGTCGTTCTTCATCAGCGTGCGGACCTTTTGCGCGCGCACGTAGTACGCGTCGTAGTAGCCCGAGCACAGGGCGTACGTGCCGAGGATGATGCGGCGCTTCACCTCCGGCCCGAATCCCGCGGCGCGCGTCTGCTCGAACATCTGATAGACGTCGCCGTCGCCGCCGACGCGCACGCCGTAGCGCGCGCCGTCGTAGCGCGCCAGATTCGACGAGCATTCGGCCGGCGCGATGAGATAGTAGGTCGCGAGCCCGTACTTGGCGTGCGCCAGCGAGACCGGCACGAGCGTCGCGCCGAGCCGCTCGAGCTCGGCGTACGCAGCTTTATAGAGCGCGGCCATCTTCGCATCGCCGGCGATGCTCGCTTCGAATTCTGTGGACGATGCCGATGCGCACGCCGCGCAGATCGTCGCGCAGCGCGTCTGCGTAGTGCGGCACCGGCACGTCGACGCTCGTGGAGTCCATCGGGTCGTGGCCGGCGATCGCTTCGAGCGTGTCGGCCGCATCGCGCACGTCGGCCGTCATCGGGCCGGCCTGATCGAGCGACGACGCGAACGCGACGATGCCGTAGCGGCTCACCCGGCCGTACGTCGGCTTCACGCCGACGACGTTGCAGAACGACGCGGGTTCGCGGATCGAGCCGCCGGTGTCGGTGCCGAGCGCGATCGGCACCGACCGCGCGCCGACCGTGCTCGCGCTGCCGCCCGACGAGCCGCCCGGCACGCCGTTCGGGATCCCACGGATTGCGCGTGGGGAAAAACGCCGAATTCTCGCACGACGAGCCCATCGCGAACTCGTCCATGTTCGTCTTGCCGATGATGACCGCGCCCGCTGCGTCGAGCTTGCGGACGACCGTCGCCGAATACGGCGGCACGAAGTTCGCGAGGATCTTCGACCCGCCCGTCGTCTTGACGCCCTCGGTGCAGAACAGATCTTTGACGGCGACCGGCACGCCGGCGAGCATGCCGCAGTGCTTCGCCGCGCGCCAGTCGCGCGTCGATTTCGGCGGCGCGCTCGAGCGCGCGCTCCGGGCATGAGCGTCATGTACGCCTTCAACGACCGGCTCGACGGCGGTCGCCGACGTCAAGGCGCCGTTGACCGCCTCGACGGCGGTCGTCTCCCGCCGCGCGATGCGGTCGCGGATCTCGTGGCCGGTGAGCATCGGTCTTCCTTACTCGAGGATCCGCGGAACCTTGAAGTACGGACCTTCGACGTCCGGCGCGTTGCGCAGCGCGCTCGCCCGGTCGAGGCAATCGCGCAGCACATCGTCGCGCATCACGTTGAAGATCGGGATCACCTGCGCGGTCGCAGGCACGTGCTCGACGTCGAGCGCCTGGAGCTCGCGCGATGAAATCGAAAAGCCGCGAGAACTGCGCCGCGAACGCCTCGACTCAGCCTCCGGTGAGCGCGATGCGCGCGAGCTTCGCGATGTGCGCGATGTCGATGGGTACGTCGCTCATGTCTCTCATTCTTTGACGTGGCTGCGGTGCGTTCGGCCGATCGGCCCATTGCGTCGAATTCGGCGAGCGTCTCGACGTGCCCCGTGTGGGGGAACATGTCGAACGGTGTGACGCGCCCCAGTCTGTAGCCCGAATGCGGTCAGCGCCTTCGCGTCGCGAGCGAGCGTGCGCCGGATTGCACGAGACGTAGAGGATGCGCGGCACGCGATTGGCGGAAAGCGCCGCGAGCACTTCCGGTTCGCATCCCTTGCGCGGCGGGTCGAGCATGACGGCGTCGGCGCCGGCGAGCAACGACCGGCCGCGCTCGCCCGCCACCGCGTCGGCGACCGTCGGCAGTTCGAAGGACGCGTTCGTCACGCCGTTGTCCGCCGCGTTGGCAGCCGCTTCGTCGACGGCCGGGGCGAACGATTCCGACGCCGGTCGTCGGCGTGCCCCGTTCTTCCAAGCAAGACGCTGAACGTGCCGACGCCGCTATACAGGTCGACGACGCGTCGTGCGCCGCGAGCCGCTCGACAATCGTCTGCGCGATCAGCTCGAGCGTCGCGGTGTTGATCTGGAAGAACGACTCGATGCCGAACGAGAACGTCGCGCCGGCACCGTTCGCGCACGACCGGGCTGCCCCACAGGACGGCGGATCGCCGGCCGAAGACCGCATTCTCGCCGGCAAGATCCCAGCTGATCACGATGCCGGTCAGCTCCGGAATTCGCCTGCGCAGTTCTTCGGAGCGCGCCGAGCCGCTGTTCGGCGTCTCGCCGCTGAAGGCGACGACAAGATCGCGCCCGTCGAGCTCGCGCGCGCGATGACGTGTTCGACGTCGGCGATCGCCTCCGGCTCGTCCGCCGCGAAGCGACGAGTCGCGTGAGCGTCGCGTCGAGGCGCGGCAACAGCACCGGGACAGCGCTCGACCGGGACGACGCGGTGCGAACGCGCTTCGTAAAATCCGAGCCGATGGCGCCGCGATAGCGCGTGACGAGCGACACTTTGTTGCGATAGCCGGCACGCGGATCGCCGCCGGCGCGATCGTCGCGTCGACTTCGACCCGCGCAGATCCGCCGAGGCGAGCGAGCGCCTCGACGACGAGTCGCCGCTTCCACTCGAGCTGCGGTTCGTAGCGGTAGTGAAGCGTCTGACAGCCGCCGCAACGGGGAAAAACGGGGCAGCCGGGGTCGACGCGGTCGGGCGACGGCTATTCGATGTCGATCACGTGGGCGCTGACGTACGTCCTCTTGACCTCATCGATCGCGACGCGCACGCGCTCGCCGGGCAGACCGCCGGTGACGAACGTGACGAGGCCGTCGACGCGGCCGACGCCTTGTCCGTTCTCGAGCAGATCGTCGAGGACTAGGGATTGGGCGGCGACGGACTTCGGCGTCGCTACGCGCGCCGCTGCTCGTCAAGGGTCTTGAGGAGGTCGTCGGCCTCGTCGATGAGCGCGCGGATGCGATCGCGCGTCGGATTATGCTCTTCGGGCAAGGCGAGATTCCTGACGAGCCAATACGTGCAGAACGCAGAAGCCAAAAATGCTCCGGTCCACACGAACGGGTACAGCCGCTTCATCGCCGGGATGCTTGCCTCATACGAGATCGGCGCATGCCTCTGATTAGACGGTGGCCGTCTGCTGTCCCTCCGGATCGACCGTTCGGCGGCGCCGGATATGGACGAAAGCACGCACATCGCGTGCGATCCGGCGGCCACGACGGTGCGTCGGCCATCGACGTCGATGACGTAATACTGCCAGACCGGACGCGAGCGGATGCGCAGCGACGCACGTCGATCGTCGACACGCGGCCGGCCGCCACTCGCGCGATCCAGCGAACGAGCGGGCGATCATGCTGCACCGGCCATCCAGCGCGGTATCAGCACGTTGAGATTGGCAGCGCTTCCGGCGACGTGAAGCGTCACGGTAATCGAATGATGCTGCGTGCGAGCGAGCTGCGCGTCGCCGACGATGGTACACGGTTCGTTGCGGCGCGCCCGAAATGGATGCGAGCCTGCTTGCGATGCGCTGGATGATCTCGCGCAGCACGGCTTCCGCCGCCGCGCTCACGACGCCGCCGATCTCGTCGGCGTCGGGTACCTGTCCGCCGACGACGCCGGTGGCGAACGCCACGACGGCGTCGCGTTGCGCGCAGATGACGAGCGCGCCTTTGCCGCCGGTGGTGAGCGCGAGGCGGAGCGCCGCTTCCGGAAGATCGGGCGCCTCGATTTCGGCGACGTTCGGCTTTGCGATCGCGACCGGACAGCCCAGGATCTCGGAGAGGCCGGCGCAGGCGGCGGCGATGATGTCGCGGACGTGCGCAACAGCTGCGATCTTCGCCGCTCTGCGACGCCGGCGGCTCGTAGCGCATCGCCATCGAGCGGCCGGAAATGGGCTCGCTCGGCGCGACCTCGCCCGTCGCTGCGACGCCCGCTTGCCACGCGTAGAGTTCCGTGGTCACGGCGCACCGGCCGGCAAGCTGCGCGCGCGCCCTCACGGAGCGGCTCGTCGGTCCACACTGCTGGGAGCGGATGCTGCGAGCCGACGACTGCGCTGAGCGCCCTCGAAGAAAAACGTCGGCGATTTTTCCGACGAGGGTTCGGGCACGCCGGCCGGTTCCGGACTTTGCAGATCGCTCCGGAGCCGCCGAGCATCGCGTCGGCGAGCGAGGCCGCTAAGGGCAGTTCGAATTCTATCCACCATTGAAGACCGCCGGATTTCGCGACGTACCGCCACGCGCCGGAGATGACGCCGCTCGAACCGCCTGCGACCGCACGGACCGGACGATTGAGATATGCGGCGAGCGACTGCGTGAGCGTTCTACCGAACACTTCGTCACCTGCCATTTTCTCAAAATTGATTTGAGCCCCGGGATCAGGGCGTGTGCCTCTGCGAGCGCTTCGTGCAATCCGGTATCGGCGACGGTGTGCGGCGCCGCGAGCGCGGTGGCGAGACGGCGCACCTCTTCGTCGCCGATGCGGCTCACGATGCAGCGTCCGCAGCGCGGCGGCGCGATCCGCCGTTCGAGTCCGCAGCGGATCTGGGCCCACGGGAGGACGGCATCGACCGCAGCGCGCGCCGCATCGTCGAGGGTCCGCTGACGGACGCGCCAGACACGCGGTCTCAAGCGCCAACACAGACCGGTGTGATTCGCTGGCCGTGCACACGAACGCGCTTCGCGAGGCGCCGGCGTCGAAGCAATGGAGATTGCCGGCATAGGCTGCGCGATTGCGGTGCCGGAGGACGCCGGCTTCGACAGCGAGCGACTGCGGCCGCCGACGCCTGCGCTTCAATCGCCGCTCGATCTCACCGACCGTCTCGAGCGTGCGCGATCGCGCTCACGCGCGCGCTGCCCCGTCGAGCGCGCGGGCTCCGCGCTCGATGATCTGCGTCCGCTCCGGGCCCACCGAGACGAGCGTGACCGGCACGCCGCATTCGCGTTCGATGAACGCGACGTAGTCGCGCGCCGCGGCGGGCAAGTCGTCGAACGATCGCGCATCGGTTGTCGATGCGGACCACCCGGAGAACGTTCGGTATTCCGGCTCGCGCGCCGGCGGCGATCTGGAATGGCAGCGAGCGTCGCTGGCGCCGCGATACGCCGATGCAGACGTCGATCTCGTCGAATCCGTCGAGCACGTCGAGTTTGGTCATCGCGAGGTGCGTGATGCCGTTGATTGCGACGGCGTAGCGCAGCACGGCGAGATCGAGCCAGCCGCAGCGGCGCGGCCGGCCGGTGACGACGCCGAACTCGCGGCCGACCGACCGCAGACGCTCGCCGGTCGCGTCGGCGAGTTCCGTCGGGAACGGACCGCCGCCGACCCGCGTGGTGTACGCCTTGACGACGCCGATCACCGAGTCGACGCACGTGGGGCCGAAGCCGAGACCCGCGCCCGCGCCGCCGGCGACCGTGACCGACGACGTGACGAACGGATACGTGCCGAACGTGACGTCGAGCATGCTTCCTTGTGCGCCTTCGACGAGCACGCGCTTGCCGCGCGAAGCGCTTCGTGGAGGAGCGCGACCGTGTCGCGGACGTGGCGCAGCATGCGCGGCGCGAGCGCTTCGAACCAGCGCATGATCTCGCCGGCATCGACGTGGATGCCCAGCGGCGCAAGCGCGGCCGCGCGCGCTTCGACGATCGCGCGGCATAGCAAGATCGCGCAGATCGCCGGCGCGACGCCGCACCGCGCCACGCGGTCGCCGTAGGCGGGGCCGATGCCGTTGCCGGTCGTGCCGATCGCATCGTCGACCGCGCGCGCGCTCGGCGGCGCGATCGAGTTCGATATGATATGGAAGGATGAGATGCGCGAGATCGGAGAGCCAGACGCGGCTCGTGTCGACGCCGGCCGCGTCGAGCGCCGAGATCTCCGCCAAGAACGCTTCCGGATAGACGACCGTGCCCGGACCGATGATGCACGACTCGACGCCCGCGACGACGCCGCTCGGAACGATGCGCAGCTTGTAGGTCTTGTCGCCGACGCTGACCGTGTGGCCCGCATTCGCACCTCCGCCGAAGCGCGCAGCGACTCTGCGCGTCCGCGCACAGATAGTCGACGATGCGGCCCTTGCCTTCATCACCCCACTGAGTGCCGACGACAAGGGTGACGGGCATGCCGGCTACCCTTTCACGACGGATGGAAAACTTGAGCCGATGTTCAGCGCCCGCTGCGCGCGGCCCTCGCCGATCGCTGCGGCGCGTCGCCGACATTCGCGATCGGCAGCCCGATCGTAGCCCATGACGCGGTTCAAGACGAGCTCGGCGAACAGCGAGCACGGCCACCCGAAGTTCGAGCGGGTGTAGTGCGTCGGATCGTTCGGATCGAACGATTCGTGCAGCAGATGGTCGCCGAGATCCGAGTTGTGCAGTTCCGCGAGATCGTCGAGACCTCGGTCGGGTCGGTCGACGTCAACGCTTGCATGACGAGCGCCAGCGGCCAGACGTAGCCGTTCGGCGTGTGCGGGCTGCCCTCGCCGCTCGCCGCCGCGCCGCGTATAATAGTACGGATTGTCCACCGACAGCACGAAGCGCCGCGTGTTCTGGTAGATCGCATCGGTCGGCGCGGTCGTACCCGAGATACGGGATCGAGAGCAGGCTCGGCACGTTCGCGTCGTCCATGAGGTTGACATGCCCGAGGCCGTCGACTTCGTAGGCGTAGATGTAGCCGTACTTTCGGAGTAGACGATGCCGAAATTGTTGATGCCGTGCGGATGCCGTCGCGCACCTCCGTCGCCTGCGCGCGCATCGCGCCGTCGTGCCAGACGGTCGACTCGAGTTCGGCGAGGTCGGTGAGCGCGACCACGGCGAACATCTCGTCGGGCATGTTGTAGCCGTATTGCGCCGCGTCGTCGCTCGGCCGGAAACCCGTCCAGACCATGCCGGTGTAGCCGACCGGCGCGCCGCGCCCGACTTGGCGAGCGCGCGGTGGCGATAGTGCGAGAGACGAGTGGTCGCGCTCGAGTTCCATGACGCCCGAGCGCCGCTCGTACGCGCTCTTGACCTCGGGCGTGAACACGGTGCTGTCGCCGGTCTGCTTCCAATACGTCCACGCGAGCCAGATCGGGTAGGCGAGCGAGTCGAGCTCGAACTTCTCTTCGGCGACCTTGTAGTCGCGATTGAAGGCGTTGGCGTACGGATCGACGAGCAGAGTCCTTCGCCTCGCGCGCGATGACGCCGCGCAGCATGGCCTTCACGGCCGGATCGTCGGCGAAGAAGATGTACGGGCCGCACTTGCGCGCTCGCGTCGCGCAGCCACATCGCGCCGATGTCGCCCGTGATGACGTACGTCGTGTCGTCCGGCGCGAAGGTGACGTCGTTGCGGATCGTGGTGAGCAGGCACTGCTGATAGAGCGGGCCGGTGTCTGACTGCCGCCGTGATAGTCCGCGGCCGCTTTGGAGATCGCGTCGAGTTCTGCGGCTTGCGCGACGGTAGGGTCCTGCGGCGCATAGGACTGCGGCGGCAGTCATTACGGCCAACCAGATCCTCACGCGAGATCCTCCTGACGGACGCCGCGCGACGCTCCCTGTCTCGAGGCGGCGATCGTCAGTGTTTGCGCGCTACGTTTCGGCGCTCCTGCGTGCGCGTTCGCATCACGATGCGATATGAAGTTCTGATGATGACGCGACGCTCCGCCGCCGCGCCGCGCCGACGGCTGCGCAGCGTGCCGCCGTGAGCTTCGACGAGCAGTCGTGCGATCGAGAGCCCGAGGCCGAGCTGGCCGCCCGGTCCGACCGCGAACGGGCGCGCGAACGTCGCGCAGCGTCTCGCGAGCGAATCCGTCGCCGTCGTCGTTGACCGCGATGCCGACGCATGCCGCGCGCGCATGCCGATGCGCACCTCGACGTGTCTTCTGCGGCGTGGCGGGCGGCGTTGTCGAGCAGGTTGACGAGCACTTGCGAGCATGCGCTCGGCGTCCACGGCGGCGACGGCGCTCGCCGTGGCGCGAAGACCGCAGACGTCGTCCGGCGTGGCGCGGCTTCGACGGTGCGCCACGCCGTTCGGCGAGTGCGCCGATATCGGCCGGCGCGACGGCGCAGGCGGAGGCTGCCCGCGCCCCAGGCGCCGGCGTCGATCAGACCCTCGACCAAACGGCGTGAGCCGCGCCGCTTCGGACGCGATCACCTCGAGGTAGTGACGTCTGCTTGGCCGCGGCAAGCCGCGGATCCGACTGCAGCCGCTCCACGTAGCCGACGATGGCCGTCAGCGGCGTGCGCAGTTCGTGCGTGACCGACGCCAAGAACGTGGAGCGGCGCTCTTCGATTCGCGCGACGACGGCGGCGCCGCGCAACGCATGACGCAAGCCGACCATCGGCGTCGCCGGATCGACCGGTTCGATGACCGTCCAGCCGGCGCGCACGCCGGCGCGCCGAGGCATGAGCCCGCGCGGCTGCGCCGCGCGAAACGCTTGCGAGCACGCTGCTGCGCAGCCGCATCGCCGCGACGACCGAGATCGGGGTCGGCGACCAGCGCTTGCGCGCGCCGCGTCGACTGCCCGTCCGACCAGAAGCGCGGCAAACCATGTGGCGCCGGGACCGGCAGCGACGACGTCGCCGCGCCGAAGCACGCTGCCCGCCGAAGCCGCGAGCGCCGTCGCGACGGCTTGTCTTGCACGCCTGCAACGCCGCGCTGCGCTCGTGCCGCGCAGCCCGTCGAGTCCGGTGATCTCGAAGTAGAGCAGAGGGACGGAGCGGCCTTGTTCGCGCGAGCGCGCGCAAGCTCGGGCTCAGCCCGCGAAGATCGGCGATGCGCGACGGCAGATGGCGCCGCTCCTTGGCCATCGGGCGCGGCTCCTACGCGGTGCGGGCGTGGAGAGCTTGTAGCCGAGCCCGTGGATGGTGTGCAGGTAGCGCGGCGAGCGCGCTCGTCGCCGAGCGCGCGGCGGATGCGGCGGATGTGGACGTCGACCGTGCGCGGGTCGCCGTCGAAATCGAAGCCCCAGACCGTCTCGATCAGCTGATCGCGGGTGAACACGCGGCCCTCGTTGCGCGCGAACAGCCACAGCACGTCGAACTCGCGCGGCTTGAGGCGCACCGGCTTGCCGTCGAGCGTCACCTCACGGCGCTGCGGCGTCGACCGCGATCGCGCCGACGATCCGCGCGCTGCCGCTTCGCGGCGGCTGCTGCGCCCGCTGCGGCGCAGGACGGCGCGTACGCGCGCGACGAGCTCGCGCGGCGAGAACGGTTTGACGATGTAGTCGTCCGCGCCGAGCTCCAGGCCGACGATGCGATCGACCTCGGCGCCGCGGGCGGTGACGAACACGACCGGCGCGGTCGTCTCTTTGCGCAGCGCGCGGCAGACTTCGAAGCCGTCGAGGCCGGGCAGCCCGATGTCGAGCACGACCACGTCCGGCGATGCTTGCGCGCGCGCCGCAACGCCGCCGGTCCGTCGGCCGCGCGAGTCGACGGAGAAGCCTTCCGCGGCGAGAGCGTCGCGGACGAGCTCGGCGACCGCCGGCTCGTCGTCCACGACGAGCGCGACCCGCGGGCCGGGAATCGCGCGCACGATCATCCGTTTCATCGGCGTGAGTCATGCGCGTCACGCTCGACTCGCGGACTCACGCCGATCGCGCGCCATGAGCGGACCGCCCGTGCCGTTGCGCCGGTACGAATGGAGGAGGTCGGCGCGGCAGCGCGTGCAGGCGAGCGGCGATGTGGATGGTGCGTCGGACGCCTGCCAAGCCGGCAGCCGTCGCCGCGATGGCGGCGCCGAGTCGAGCGCGACGCTGTCGTTCACGCCGCCGCTCGACGACGAGCGTGCGCGCGCGGACGGCGCCGCGTCGCCGCGGAAATGCTGCGCCACTTCCGGGCCGACCTCAAAGCAGCACGCCTGCAAGTGCGGGCCGATCGCGGCGACAGCTGGCGCGTTCTGCAGCCCGCCGGCGCACGCCGCGAAGCGCGCTCTCGATCGATGCCGGCGGCGACGCCTCGCCAGCCGGCGTGCACGAGCGCGACGTCTTCGTCGGCGGATCGACGAGCCAGACCGGCGCGCAATCGGCGGCCATGACCACGGGCCCGTCCTCCGCGTCACGCGTCCAGACGCCGTCGGCGTCGACGCGGCGGCCGTGCTGAGGCCGCGCGACAACACGTGCGCGCCGTGCACTTGGTTGACGCCGCGCATGCGCGTCGCGGCGTCGGGAGACGCCCAGCGGCGCAGCCATCGCCAGAATGCGTCTCGGTCGCGCGCGTTCAGCGACGCGTGCTCATGAGGCCGCATCCCAAGCGGTCGCGAGTGCTCGGCAACGATGACGGCGCCGCCTGCGGCGCGCCGGAGTGTAGGCGAAAGCCACCGCCCAGGTCGATCGCGTCGGCGCGTCGCTCGGCGCGCCGCTCACTCGAGCTCCTCGATCTGATCGGCGCATGCATCGCCGCGGCGCTCGGCGCTGCGCGCGCAGCGCCCGAGCGATCGCTCGGTGCGCCAAAACCGAGCGCGTTCGAGGCGGCGGCCGAGCTGATCGCGTAGCCGTCACCGGGCCGCGTCGCTTCGAGTTTGGCGAGCGCGCGCTCGATGCGCGCGTCTTCGTCGTCATCGACTTCGTCAAGACTTCGCGCGCGAGATCGCCGTCGACGCCGTTGCGGACGAGGTCGCGGAACAAGCGCAGCGCGCCGACCGGTTTGCGGTCGAGCACGCTCTTGACGTACAGCTGCGCAAAGGTGCGATCGTCGAGTATTTGCGGCGTTCGCATTCCGCGAGCGCCGCTTCGATGGTCGCTTCGGGCGCATAGCCGCGGTCGCGCAGCTTCTTCCGCGAGCTGCGCTTTGGTCAGGCGCTTGCCGGAGAGCAGCCGGACGGCCGCCGCAAGACGGGTTGTCGCCCGGCGGCGCCGCCGGCGCGCCCTGGGTCGTGCACGGGAGCGCGCTACTCGCCGACACGACGGCGATAGCGGGCGGTGCCGTTTTCGACGGCGACTGCCGCCTTGCCGGCGACGAGCATGGCGCGGATCTTCGCCTCGAGCTCGTCGGCGATTTCAGGATGTTCTTCCAGATAGGCCTTCGCGTTCTCGCGGCCTTGGCCGATGCGCGTGTCGCCGTACGTGTACCAGGAACCGCTCTTGCCGACGACGTTCATGTCTCGAGGCCGACGTCGATGAGTCGACCCGGTCTTGCTGATGCCCTTGCCGTACATGATGTCGAACTCGGCGACCCGGAACGGCGGCGCGACCTTGTTCTTGACGACCTTGACGCGCGTGCGCGAGCCGACGACATCGGTGCCGGATTTGATCGACTCCAGCCGGCGGATATCGAGCCGGACGGAGGCGTAGAACTTCAGCGCGCGGCCGCCGCTCGTGGTCTCGGGGTTGCCGAACATGACGCCGACCTTCTCGCGGATCTGATTGATGAAGATCATGGTGGTGCGCGACTTGCTGATGGCCGCGGTGAGCTTGCGCAGCGCCTGCGACATGAGGCGCGCCTGCAGCCCGACGTGCGCGTCGCCCATGTCGCCTTCGATCTCCGCCTTCGGCACGAGCGCGGCGACCGAGTCGATCGACGACGATGTCGACCGCGTTGGAGCGCACGAGCATCTCGGCGATCTCGAGCGCCTGCTCGCCGGTGTCGGGCTGCGAGACGAGCAGATTGTCGAGATCGACGCCCAGATTGCGCGCGTAGAGCGGGTCGAGCGCGTGCTCGACGTCGATGAACGCGGCGACGCCGCCGTCCTGTTTGCGCTTCGGCGATGACAGTGCAGCGCAGCGTGGTCTTGCCGGACGACTCCGGGCCGTAGATCTCGACGACGCGGCCGCGCGGCAGGCCGCCGACGCCGAGCGCGATGTCCGAGCGCGATGCTGCCGGTGGAGATGGTCTCGATCTGCAATGGCCGCAGCGGCCTCGCCGAGCTTCATGATGGAGCCCTTGCCGAATTGGCGCTCGATCTGCGCGACGGCGTTTTCCAGGCGCCTTGTCTTTGTCGGACACCAACGTGATCTCCTTCAGAATAGTGCTTCGACGTACGACCGCGCGATCGAACGGGCTTCAATTGATCGACCTGTCTCGCCGAAACCCACGTACTTAACCGGCAGATCGACTTGATCCATGATTGCGACGATTATCCCGCCCTTCGCAGTGCCGTCTAGTTTCGTCAGGACGATGCCCGTGACGTCGCGTCGCCTCGTGGAAGAGCCGCGCCTGCGATAGCGCGTTCTGGCCGGTGCGTCGCGTCGAGGACGAGCAGCGTCTCGTGCGGCGCGCCTTCGACCTCGCGCGCGATGACGCGCCGAATCTTCTTCAATTCTTCCATCAAGATTGTGCTTGGTCTGCAGCCGTCCTGCCGTGTCGATGAACACGACGTCGACGCCGCCGCGACTTTGGCGGCGGCCAGACCGTCGAAGACGACGGCCGCCGGATCGGCGCCTTCCGCGCTGGCGCACGATCTCGGCGCCGCGCGCGCTTCGCCCAGATCGCGAGCTGTTCGGCCGCGGCGGCCCGGAAGGTGTCGCCCGCGACGAGCATGACCGACCTGCCGCGCTTGCGCTCCTGCGCCGCCAGCTTGCCGATCGTCGTCGTCTTGCCCGAGCCGTTGACGCCGACGACGAGCACGACGTGCGGCTTGCGAGCGCTGCGGCGCGGGCGCGATCGTCGGGTGCTGCAGGTAGTCCGCCACGATCGCCGCGGAACACGCGGATGACGTCTTCGGCCGCGCGCAGATTTTGCTGCTGCGCCGCGATCTTGAGCTGACCGACGATCTTTTCGGTGGTGGCGACGCCGAAGTCGGCGGCGATCAGCGTCTCTTCGAGCTCCTCCCAGAACGCGTCGTCCACCAGCTGGCGGCCGATGAGCGCGTTCCAGTGCCCGGCGAGCTCGTTGCGCGTCTTTCGCGAGTCCGTCGCGCAAGGAAGAGAGCCATTGCATCACTGCGGCTTCGTTCTGCCGGTCGGAGCGGCTCAGCTACTGTCGCGAGGCGGGTGGCGTTGGCGGCGGTCTAACCGCTCGGCGGCGCGACGCGTGTCAGGCTGGTGGTGCGTGTGCGGCGGCTTGCGGCTTCTTGCGGACGTACTTCTGCTTGACGTTCGGGTCGCCTTCGCGATAGCCCATGTCGACGTGCATCGCCTTGCAGCTTCGATCGCAGGCGGATGACCGCTTGCGCGTGGATCTGCGAGACGCGCGATTCGGAGACGTCGAGCACGCTCTTGATCTCTTTGAGGGTCAGCCCTTCGAAATAGTACAGCGAGATGACGGTCCGCTCTTGCGGGGGCAAGCTGTCCACCGCCGACGCGAGCGCGCCCTTCACTTCGGTCGACTCGAGCACGTGGGTGGGATCGGGTCCGTCGTCCTTGCAGCGTGTCGACGAGCGCGACGTCGTGGCCCTTCTCGTTGGGCAAGAACTCTTCGAGCGACAGGATCGAGGTGCCGCGCATCTTGAGCAGCAGCGAATGGTAGTCTTTGAGCGTGATGCCGAGCGCCGCGGCGACTTCGTCGTCTTCCGGCACGCGTCCTAACTTGTTCTTCGAGGTCGACGAAGACGCGCTCCATCTCGCGCGCCTTTTGGCGCACGGCGCGCGGCACCCAATCGAGCGCGCGAAGCGCGTCGAGGATGGCGCCGTTGATGCGGGTGATCGCGTAGGTCTCGAATTTGACGCCGCGCGAGTCGTCGTATTTGCCGATGGCGTCGATCGAGCCCGAGGATGCCCTCGTTGATGAGATCGTCGATCTCGACGTGCGGCGGCAGGTTGATGGAGATGCGTCCGGCGACGTATTTGACGAGATGCAGATACTTATGGATGATCTCTTCGCGGGTGAGCGTCGATGCCCGCCGATCGTGCAGCTGTCCTGGGGCTGCATACGCGACCTCATCGGGCGGGTCCGCTGGTTCGTCTCGGCCGTGCCTGGCCGTTCGGGATGCGTTGACGTCCAGGAACCGATTGAGCGCCTCGCGCCGGAACCGGTATTGCCCGCCGGGCGTTTTGATCGCCTCGACGAGCCCTTCGCGCGCCCAGCGCCGAATCGCCGCGTCCGTCATGTTGAGCGCACGAGCGACTTCTCCGGAGGTCATCCAGTCCTTCGGAGGACTTCCGGCAAGACTTGCGCTCCCGCGCCGCACGTCTGCCATTGCGCCCCTTCTTCCATGAAGACGCGAAAACGAGCCACCGGAAATACTGCTCTCGCTCATCCGGACACTCGGCCCGGGCGCGAAGCGCTCAGGCGGGACACGCCTTCTTAGGCGGTTTGTTTTTTCCCTTTTTGCCCGAATGACTGCTTTTTCTCTAGTATCCCGAATATCTCATTAATACGCACCTAGCTACTCCGCTTTATGTGCGCCGATCCGGAAGGTGCAGTGCGTGCGGCCGAAGGTCAACTGATCGCCGTCATTGAGCGCGGCAAGCACGTGAGCGCCGACGCGCGTCGCTCCATTGAGAAACGTGCCGTTGGCGCTCTCGAGATCTTCCACGACGAAGCCGCCATGACGCCGCATGATGAACGCGTGCCGCCGCGAGACGTAGTTCTCGGGATCGGCGCCGGTGAGATCGACTTCGGGGAACACCCGATCCACTTTCGACGAACGGCCGACGAGCAGCACGTCTTTGTCGATCTTCACGATGCAGCCGACGCTGCCGACCCCGTCCTCATGGACGACGAGTTCGCCGTCCACCGAGGGAAGCGGGAACCGGCGAGTGGCTCCGGCGTCGGGAATGTCGTCGCCGGTCGGCGCCGGAAGCTCGTCGCCGCACACCTTGCAGAAGGTCTCGCCGGAACTGTTCCCCGCCATGCAGCGGGCGCAAATACGGGTGCCGTGCGTTGTGCTCCGCCCGGGAAACGCCGTCACTGGGGAGCGGCGAAAGCCCTCCGGAATCTCGGTCAAACGGTCTCCCATTTCGATCACCCCTGTGCGGAACTCGGCCGCGCCCTGTGCCCGCACCGGACGTTATCGTATCATGCCGGCTTGCGCCAGTCTTGTGACATGGATTACAAACAGGCCCTACGCGTAGCGGATCCGCGGATTGAAAGCGGCGTAGAGCAGGTCGACGATGAGATTCACGACGACAAAGGTGGCGGCGAACAGCAAGATCGACCCGTTGATGAGCGGGCTGTCGCGATTGCTGATAGCTTCATATGCCAAGCGGCCGACCCCGGGCCAGGCGAAGATGCTCTCGGTCAAGACGGCGCCGCCGAGCAGCAATCCGGTCTGCAAGCCGACGACGGTGATGATCGGAATCAGCGCGTTGCGGAGATGGCATTCGACACCGACGACGTGGACGGTGCCTTTGCGCGACTGAAGCAGGCCGGCGCCGACTTCACCCAGGAGATCGTGGAGCAGCCCTACGGGCGCGATTTCGCCATCCGCGATCCGTTCGGCAACAACATCCGGATCGGGGACGTGCACAGTGATCTGCCTTGAGCAGCTGCTGCGCTACTCCGCAGGGAGCTCTCCGCGCGCGACGCGCGTCGCCCAGCGCAGCACGGCGACATCGTCGAAGTGCCCAACGGGCAGGTTGTCGGGTATGACGTCGTCCATGTCGACCAGGTAGTGCAGCGCCGCGATCACCAGGCGGCATCGCGCGTCGGTCACCAGATTGGTGGTGTCACCACTTGTCAGCTCGGCGATGCGGGCCTCGACAACCGCACAGGCGATGTCGATGTCGATGCCACCGCGGGCATCCGGAAGTTGACCGATGCCGAATTCGTGCGCTGCGACCTTCTCGAGCAAACTGGATAATGCTGCTGGATCGTTCGCGGTGTGAGCCGCTTGATGGCGGCACCGTTGGAACGGCGTCGACGTCAGCAGCTTGTCCAGGGGTGGTGGGTTCTCGAGGCTCACGGGTCCTGCACTGTAGCGGTCTCAGGTGGATCTCGGCTGGGTCGCGCGGCGGCTACCGGGTCACACCCCGCGGGTCGGCAACGGGGTCTCCACAGCAGTGTCGCCGTTGCGGGCCAAGTGATACGCGCCGGCACCGTCGATCTCCGAGACAGCTTCGACGAACTCGGTGCCGCGGTAGAGGACTCCGACCCCGTCGTCGGTGCAGTAGGACTCCGGCAGCGTGCCCTCGGCGACGAGCTGCTGCATCAACGGTCGGCGCCGCTCCTCAGCGTCGTAGTGCACGCCGTTGCCGTAGGGGAGGAGTCCGAGCCCGTTGGTCACCGGCCGCAAGTCGACCCCGAAGGAGTCGGTCGTGCCGCCGGCGTGCCAACAGAGCGAGCCGGCACTGACACCGGTCAGCACCACGCCGGCTTCCCAGGCGGCACGCATCGCGTCATCGAGGCCGTGCACGCGCCATACGGCCAGCAGGTTGGCGACAGAGCCGCCCATCACCCAGACGACGTCCTGTGCGAGCAGGTGCTCGGCCGGGTCTGCGACGTTCGGCATGGTGAACAGCTGCAGGTGGGAGTGCTCGTAACCGGCGACCTTCGCCGCCTCGGCCAACGCGTGAAGGACGTGCGGGTTGTCGCCGCAGGCCGTCGCGATCGTGCACACGCGGGGAGCACGGCCGGTCACGCCGGCGAGATCGACTGCGAACTGGGTCAGTTCGCTGAACTCGAAGTAGGTGCGCTCACCAGGCCGGAGGCCACCGGACGTCGCGAGGATCGTGCGCTTGTCGGACATGCGAGGACGCTAACGCAGATTGCGGTGAGTCCGTCGCCGACCGCTTCCAGCCTGGCGAGCAGCAGTACCGTCGATCAACTCGCGACGACCTTGGCGGAGCTGAAGAAGTCGATGGGCATCGCGGTTTCGAGCCTCCAGGTGATGGCTATTGGCTGCTCGCCCTCGTGCGTGACGTAGCTGGCCGGGCCGAGAAACAGGTATGGCGCGCCGCTGCCGTACTCGTCATGAGCTGTCTCTCGGACGAAGAGCAGAACGGTGCTCGTGCCGTTGACGTAACGCTGTCCGGTCGGCGAAGCAACCGTCGTGCGACTCTGTGATTCCCAGTGGAACAAGGTCGGACTGATCGGATAGTCGCGATACATCGTCGTGGGAGAAAACGCTGCTGCTGACTTTTTCAACTGAATGAAGAAGGCATCGACATTGAGGTGTGACACCCATAAGACGCCCTCGCGAAAGTTGCTCGGAGGCTTGGCTGGGGTGGCATTGCCGAGCGCAGCGAGGATCTCCTCACGGCGGTATCGCGCGTGCACGTGCAGCGGGACTTCAGCCAGAGCGCTGGCCGCCGGACGCAGCGGCGCGCGACGGGCGTTTTCGAATCCAAGATCAACGAGTTCCGACAGCTCTTGAGTCGCGACCTTGTTGGAGCGTAGCGACGCTATGCCTTCCTCGGTGCTGGCGAAACCCCCACAGTCAGGCCACAGCGAGAAGAAGAGCATCTCGGCCAAGCGTTGCTCGGCCGGACTCAAATCAGCTGTGCCGCGTGGGTTTCTGAGCAGCAACTGGTACATCGCGGAACGCGGACCATCATCGACGTGGACCAGTGCGCGTCCGCGCTTCAGCAGCTCCCTTTCGCGCGGACCCTCACGCCGGTTCTCGAACCCGGCGTCGCGGCGAAGGCGGGTCCAGGAGCGACCGGATCTCAGCAGGTCGGCGAGATTTGCACCCGACTCGTCGAGGTATTCGCGTAGCTCGACATTGCCGATCGAGCGCAGTTCGGAAAGCAGGTCGTTCCATCGACCGCCGATCTGCGTCTTGAGGTTGGCGAGGACGGCCAACTGAGTCCTTCGATCCATCATGATCTGGCAACCGCTGGGGAGGAATGGAAACGCGTCAGTCACAGCGGTCGTGAGGTTGCGGTGGCGCAGCCCCGTGAGTGCCGTCAACTTCAGATCCCAGCGGAATCGCTTGTGCTGATGACCGACGAAGTCGAGGACCGTGAGTACAGCTTTGTCGGGGGTTCGTCGAAGGCCGCGGCCCAGCTGTTGCAGGAATACGGTAGCGCTCTCCGTAGGCCGCAAGAACAGGATCGTATCGACGCTGGGTAGGTCGAGCCCTTCGTTGAGCAGATCGACAGTGAAGAGGATGTTCACGGTTCCGCGTTCGAGCGCCTGCAACGCGGCAGCGCGATCGTGATCAGTGGAGGTGCCACTGATTGCGACGGCACGGATACCTGCACTGTTGAAGGCAGCTGCCATGTACTTGGCATGTTCGACGGTGACGCAGAATCCGAGAGCGTGCATGGATGTGGGGTCGAGTATTTTCTCACGCAGCTGAGCGAGGATTATGCGCGTGCGCGCGTCATTGCCGGTGAACAGGTTGGACAGCTCAGTGTCGACGTATCTTCCCTGCTTCCAACTCAACTGGCTCAGATCCGTGTTGTCGGCGACGCCGAAATAGTGGAACGGGCAAAGTAGTTCAGCGCCTAACGCGTCCCAGAGACGCAACTCAGTCGCGATCCGGCCGTCGAAGAACGCATCCCGGACGTTGATGCCGTCCGCGCGCTCGGGCGTGGCAGTGAGACCGAGTAGTTCCTTGGGTGCAAGGCGGTCGAGCAGGGCGCGGTAGCTCTTCGCTGCGGCGTGATGGAACTCATCGACGACGACGATGTCAAAGCTGTCGGTCGGTAGGTTTCCGATCCCGTAGGAATTCAATGACTGAATGCTGGAAAAGACATGACTCCAGTCCCTCGGGACTTCACCGCCGACGTGAAGCTCGCCGAAGTTCGCATCCGCCAGCACCTCTCGGTAGGTGCGCAACGACTGGGTCAGGATTTCCTTGCGGTGAGCGACAAACAGAAGCGAAGGCCGACGAGCCTGATCCTTGGCGAGCCGCCGGTAATCGAGCGCAGCGACGATGGTCTTGCCGGTCCCAGTAGCGGCTACAACGAGGTTACGGTGCCGGCCATGGAGGGTGCGTTCCCCCTGAATGTCGTCGAGCATCTCCTGTTGGTAGGGGTAGGGGTCTCCGCCACCTTCGTCGGCGCCCGGCCGGACCGCTCGCTTTGGGTCTATCTCGAGACCATCGGCGGCGGCTCCGGCGCGCGCGCGACCAAGGACGGGCTCGACGGCGTGCACGTGCATATGACCAACACGTCCAACCTGCCGGTCGAGGCGCTGGAGGTCGAGTATCCGCTGACCTGCTGCGCTACGAGCTGGTGGACGGCTCGGGCGGGCCGGCACGCTACGCGGCGGCATGGGGCTGCGCCGCGTCTATCGGGCGGAGGCGGATTGCCGCGTGCGGCGTGGATGGCTCGCGGCTCGTCTCGCGAGCCCTGGGGGCTGGCGGGCGGCGGCGCAGGGCGGCCGTGGCGCGTTCCGCTTCAGCGCGGGCACGGCGCGTTCGAGCACGGCAACGGGATGCTGCGGCCCGGCGACATGGTGGAGTCGTCACCCCAGGCGCCGGCGGCTACGGCCCGCCCGCGCCGCGCGACGCGTGCGGTGCGCGCGACCTCCGGAAGGCCGTGATCGACGCACGGAGACGTGCCGCTACGATCTACCACACTTGCGAGGCACGATAGACGACGGGAGAGCCCGCCATGCCGATCCATCGCCGCGCCCTGCTCACCGCCGGCGCCGCCCTGCCGTTCCTGGGCGCCCGGCCCGCGCCGCGCGCACGCCCGGGCCAGCTGACCTTCGGCCTGTCGAGCTATCCGCCCAGCTTCTCAGCCCTGGGTCCAATACCGGCACCGCGGCGGGGACGGTCAAGCTGCTGATCTATCGCGGCCTGACCTCCTACGACGCCGACGGCGCAGCTGCGCGGCGAACTGGCCGAGATCTGGAGCGCGACGGCGACGACGCCTGGGTGCTTCAAGCTGCGCGACGCGACGCTTCCACAACGGCGCCGGTCACGGCCGCGGACGTGAAATGGACGATCGAGCAGATCGCCGCCGAGAAATCGACCGCCTATCATGCGCAGCGCAGTTCCAGGGCGTCGAACGCATCGAGACGCCGGATGCCGCGCACCGTGCGCCTCGTCATGAAGCAGCCGAACGGCGACGCTGCCGCTCTGGCTCGCCGGCCTACCACATGCCGATCATGGCGTCACGGACTCGGCCGACGCCGGCAAGCCGCCGGTCGGCGCCGGCCCGTTCATGCTGAAGGCGCAGGAGCGCGGCGTCTCGATCGAGCTCGCGGCCTTCGACAGTTCTACAAGCCCGGCCTGCCGAAGCTGAAGCGCATCGCGCATCGTCGTCTATGCCGACGAGAACCTGCGCGTCGCCGCGCTGCAGTCCGGCGATGTCGACATGATCGAATACGTGCCCTGGCAGTCGATGGCGGCGATCGAGGCCGATCCGAAGCTGAAGCTCGACGCCGTCGACGGCCCGTTCATGGACCTGATCTTCAACGGCACCAGCCGCCGTTCAACGATCCGCGCGTGCGCCAGGCCGTCGCGCATGCCGATCAAGCGCGACGAGATCGTCAAGGCCGCGTTCTTCGGCCGCGGCACGCCGCTCGAGGGCATGCCGATCGCCGAAGAGCAGCCCTTCTACGACGCCGAGCTGGCCGACGGCTGGAACTACGATCCCGGCCAGCGCCAAGGCGCTGCTGGCCGAGGCCGGCTGTGCCAACGGCTTCTCCTGCACGCTGCTCTCGACCGCGCAGTACGGCATGCACAAGGACACCGCCGAGGTGGTGCAGCAGCATCTGGCCGCGATCGGCATCCAGGCCGAGCTGCACGCTGCCGGACTGGTCGACGCGCGTCGCGCTCGGCAACCGCGGCCAGTACGACATCGCGATCCACGGCATCGTCGGCCGACAACAACGATCCCGACGGGCTGACCGCCGCTGCTCGACAGCACGCTGCCGGCGCCGCATGGCGCGCAGCTTCGAGCTCGAGGACGCCGCGATCACGGCAGCTGCTGGCGCGCCGGCCGCGCCGAGTTCGACCAGGCCAAGCGCATGGCGATCTACACGCGAGATGCAGCGCGCGCGCTGGAGGAGGCGCCGATCGTCGGCCTCGCCTGGCGCTCGCAGGGCTACGCCATGGACACGAGCGTGCAAGGGCTTCACCAACCTGCCCGGCGCGCTGACCTTCTATCTCCGGCACGCACGCTCGAGGAGACGAGCGTCGGCATGAATGCAGCCTGGCTGTCTGCGCGGCCGGCATCGGCGGTTTCGCTCGCTGCTCGTCTGGGTCGTCGCGACGCTCGTGTTCCTGGCCATCCACCTGGTGCCCGGCGATCCGGCCGAGCTGCTGCTCTCGCCAGGGCGGCGTCGCGCCCGATCCCGCCGCCGTCGCCGAGCTGCGCGAGAAGCTCGGCCTCGACCGGCCGCTGCTCGACGCAATACGTCGACGCTTCCTGGGCGCGCTGCTGCACGGCGATCTCGGCAAGTCGCTGCTGGACGAGTCCCCGGTCGCCGGACGAGATCGCGCTGCGCCTGCCGCGCACGCTGGAACTGATCGTCGCCGCCGCGCTCCTCGCGGTGCTGATCGGCATTCCCGCCGGCACGCTCGCGGCGCTGCGGCGCGGCGGCTGGCTCGACCGCGTCGCGTCCGGCGGTCGCGGCGCTTGGCGCTGGCGGTGCCGGTCTTCGTGCGTCGGCACGCTGCTGGTGCTGCTGTTCGCGCAGACGCTGCGCTGGGTGCCGGCCGGCGGCTACGTGCCGTTCGCGCGCGACCCGGTGCAGCATCTGATGCTGCTGACGATGCCGGCGCTGACCATCGCGCTCGGCCTCGCCGCGGTCGTGTTCCGCATGACGCGCGCCTCGGTGCTCGACGTGCTGCCGCGCGACTATGTGCGCACCGCGCGCGCCAAGGGCCTGGCGCCGCGCGCGGATCCTGCGTGCACCACGTGCTGCGCAATGCGCTGATCCCGGTGGTGACCGTGCTCGGCGCTGCACATGGGCACGCTGCTCGGCGGCACCGTGCTGGTCGAATACGTGTTCAACTGGCCGGGCCTGTCCGGCGCTGCTGGTCGCGCCGTGAACGCGCGCGACTATCCGAAGGTGGTCGGCATCGTGCTGGTGATCTCGGTCCTGTTCGTCTGCGCTCAACCTGCTGGTCGATCTGCTCTACGCCGTGCTCGATCCGCGGGTGCGGCACGGCATGAGGCGGCTGTCCTGCCGCCTGCCGGTCGCGGCGTCGCTGGCCGATCGCGCTGCTCGCGCTGGCCGCGCCGCTGCTGCCGCTGCCCGACCCGATCCGGCAGGACGTCGCGCACCGCCTCGCCGGCGCCGTCGCCGGCGCACCGGCTCGGCCAGGACGAGTTCGGCCGCGACGTGCTGTCGCGCCTGATCTGGGGCGCGCGCGTCGTCGCTGCTGGTGGCGTTCCGGCCTCGGCGTGATCGCCGGCGTCATCGGCACCGCGCTCGGGCTGATCGGCGGCTATCCTGCGCGGCGTCGTCGAGTTCCTGACGGTGCGCAGCGATGGACGTCGTGCTGTGCTTCCCGCCGCTGCTGCTGGCGCTGCTGGTCGTGACGTTGCTCGGGCCCGGGCGCCGGCACGCTGATCCCGGTGCTGTCGCGTGCTCTACCTGCCCGGCTTCGCCCGCGTCGCCTATGCCGGCGTGCTGTCGGCGCGCGCGCAGGACTATGTCGAGGCGATGCGCGCGCTCGGGCGCCGGCCGGCTGCGCATCATGCTGCGCACCATCCTGCCCAACATCGCGCGGCCCGGTGCTGGTGCAGTTCAGCCTGGCCGTCGCGTCCGCCGTGGTGCTGGAGAGCGGCCTGTCGTTCCTCGGCCTCGGCGTGGTGCCGCCGGCGCCGTCCTGGGGCCTGATGATCCGCGGCGCGCGCGCCACCATGGAGCAGGCGCCGCTGCTGCTGCTGTGGCCCTGCGTCGGCGCTGACCGCTGACGATCCTGGCGATGAACCTGCTGTGCGACGCGCTGCGCGACGCGGTCGATCCGCACGCGCGCGCCACCGCGCGGCGGCGCCGGCGCCTGCTCGACGCGCTGCCGCCCGGCCTGCTGCCGGCGCCGGCGCGCCGGTGCTCGACGTCGCGCGGCCTGACGCGTCGAGATCGACGACGCCCGCCGGGCACGATCCGTCCGGTGCGCGACGTCGTCGCTGCGCGTCGCCGCCGGCGAGACGCTGGCGATGGTCGGCGAGAGCGGCTCGGGCAAGTCGCTGACCGGCGCTCGCCGTCATGGGCCTGCTGCCGCCGGCGCGCGCGCGTTGACCGGCGGACGCGCCTGGCTCGACGGGCACGCGACCTGCTGCGCCTGGACGGAGGCGCAGCTGCGGCGGCTGCGCGGCGGCGCCGATGGCGATGATCTTCCAGGACCCGATGAGCAGCCTCAACCCGGTGCATCGCGTCGGCGACCAGATCGCCGAGGCGATCCGCGCGCACATCGCGGTCCGCGCGCCGCGGCCGCGCGCGCGAGGTCGCGCGCGCTGCTGCACCGCGTCGGCATCCCCGACCCGGAGCGCCGCGCCCGCGCCTATCCGCACGAGCTGTCCGGCGGCATGCGCCAGCGGGTGATGATCGCGATGGCGATCGCCAACGACCCGCGCCTGCTGATCGCCGACGAGCCGACCACGGCGCTCGACGTCACCATCCAGGCGCAGGTGCTCGACCTGCTGGCCGACCTGCAGCGCGAGCGCGGCATGGCGCATGGTGTTCATCACCCACAGCCTGCCGCGTGGTCGCCGAGATCGCCGACCGGGTCGCGGTGATGTATGCCGGCGAGATCGTCGAGCAGGGCCGGTCGCGCGAGGTCTTCGCCGCGCCCGCTGCATCCCTACACCGCGCGCGCTGCTGCGCAGCGCCCCGGCCGAGGACGGCGCCAGCCGCCGGACGGCGATCCCCGGCACCGTGCCGCCGCCGCACGCGCTGCCGCCGGGCTGCCGCTTCGCGCCGCGCTGCGCCGCTGCCGCATCGCCGGCCTGCGACGCCGCGCCGCCCGCCGTGCATCGAGGCCGCGCCGGGCCGCGCGCACGCGCTGCATCCGCTGGCAGGCAGACGGCATGACGCCGCTCGGCCTGACGCCGCCGGACGCGCCGAGCACTGCCAGTTCGCCGCGCAGCGGCTGTTCCGCGCGCGGCCGCGCCGGTGCAGGCGGTGACCGACGTGTCGCTCGCGATCGCGCGCGGCGAGGCGGTCGGGCTGGTCGGCGAGAGCGGCTCGGGCAAGAGCACGCTCGGCCGCCTGCTGCTCGGGCTGCTGCCGCCGACCGCCGGGCACGGTCGCTGTTCGACGGCGCCGACCTGCCGCGGCGCAGCCGGCCGCGACTGCGCGCGGCTGCGCCGGCGCATGCAGATCGTCTTCCAGGACCCGTACTGGCAGCCTCGATCCGCGCCGCACGCGTCGGCGCGCAGATCGCCGACGGCCTGGCGATCCACGGCATCGTGCCGCCGGCCGAGCGGCGACGCGCGGGTCGCCGCGCTGCTCGGCGCAGGTCGGGCTGGCCGCCGAGCATGCCGACCGCTATCCGCACGAGTTCTCCGGCGGCCAGCGCCAGCGCATCGGCATCGCGCGCGCGCTGGCGACCGAGCCGGACTTCCTGGTCGCCGACGAGCCGGTCTCGGCGCTCGACGTCTCGGTGCAGGCGCAGGTGCTGCGCGCTGCTGGCCGATCTGCGCGCGCGGCTCGGCCTCGGCGCTGCTGTTCATCAGCCACGACCTGCCGGTGGTGCGCCATCTGTGCGACCGGGTGGTGGTGATGTATCTCGGCCGGGTGATGGAGGAGGGGCCGGCGGCGGACGGTGCTTCGCCACGCCGCGCCATCCCTACACGCGGGCGCTGCTGTCGGCGGCGCCGAGGCTCGATCCGGCAGCGCCGGCGCGACGCGCATCCTGCTGCACGGCGAGCCGCCGAGCCCGGCCGATCCGCCGTCCGGCTGCGTGTTCCGCACGCGCTGCCCGCATGCGCTGCCGGCCTGCGCCGAAGACGGTGCCGCCGCTGCGAGGGCTCGCGCCCGGCCGGCGCGTCGCCTGTATTCGAGACGAGGTTGTTCTATGCTGAAAGGTGCCAATGCTGAAAGGTGAAGGTCGCGTTGCCATGGTCTCCGGCGCCGCGCGCGGCATCGACCACGCGACCGTGGAGCGCCTGCTCGACATGGGCTGGCGTGTTTCGGCGGGCGTGCGGGATGCGCCGCGGGCTGGCCGCGTCCGAGCAGCTGATGCTGCATCGCTATGACGCGGAGAGCCTCGACAGCGCCAAGGCCTGGGTCGCCGCCACGCTGGATCGGTTCGGCGCGCTGGTCAACGC
>CAVOIW010000005.1:0-319375 GCA_963695865.1 uncultured Actinomycetota bacterium
AATTCGTTCCAGGCGATCATGAAGATGTACAACGACGCAGTTGACATGATCGCGGGCATCGACAGCGGCAGGGTGACGTACCTGAGCATGGCGAACCTGCTGCACCCGTCGATCACGGCGGCTTCCTCGACACTGGCCGGTATCGTCTGGAAATGCCCGCGGAGCATGTGCACGGACACCGGGACGGTCAGGGCGATATAGACGAGGGTCACGCCGACAAGGGAGTTCGTCAGCCCCAGTTTGGCGAACGCGATGTACAGTGGCCCGGCCAGAATCACCGCGGGGAAAAGATATACGGCGAGGAACATCGTGCCGGTGTGCCGTCTGCCGGTGAACCGCAACCGGGCTACTGCGTAGGCGCCGAGTACCGATACGGCCAACGTCAACAAAACGGTAGCGATGGCAACAAGGGCAGAATTCAACATGAAATGCAGAAAACCCTGGCCCCCCTGGGAGACGGGCGTCAACACCTCTTTGTAGGACGTGAAGGAAATCTCATTCAAAGGTACCCAGAGGCGACCGGGATCCTGAAGTAGCTCTGAGATCGGAACGAAGCTCAGGAGCACCATGTAGTAGAAGGGAAATATCGTGACGGCCGCGAAAACAACGATGGTGACCCAGCGGAGCACCCCGAATGTTTTCGCCTGTATCGCCGCGTTGTCGATCATGACTCCTCCACGACGCGCTTGCTGACGAACTTGATGTAGAGGAACAGGAATCCGGCGAGGATGACGGACAGTGCCAGTGCCTCGGCCGCGGCTCCGCCGATGTCGAAATTGGTGTTCAGCGTGTCGATGACCCGGACCGCCGACACCTCGGTGCCGGCGGTCCCGCCGGTGAGCAGGTACACGTCGTCGAACTTGTTGAAGGTCATGATCATCCGCAGCACGGACAGCAACGCGATGGTGGGCATGAGCTGCGGCAGCACTACGAACCGAAAGTTCTGCCAGACGGTGGCCCCGTCGACCCGGGAAGCTTCCTCGATGTCTGCCGGTGCGGCGAGGAGTCGTGCGGTGAGGAACAGGAATGCGAAGGGGAAATAACGCCAGATCTCGAACAAGATCACTGAGATCAACGCGTACGGCTTGGTTCCCAGGAAGTTGATGGTGCTGTCCCAGCCGAAGATGGTGGTGCCCCAGTGATTGATGATGCCGGACTGCTCGTCCAACATCACCTTCCAGACGAAGGTGGCCGCCACCACCGGTGCGACGTACGGCAACAACATGAAAGCCCGGAGCACGCCGCGGCCGGGGAAGGGGCGACGCAAGGCCAGTGCGGCGACCAGTCCGACGACGATGGACCCGGCCGTCGAAGCCGCGGAGTAGATGACGGTGGTCCACAGCGATGACCAGAAATCCGGATCGCTGAAGGTGTTCTTGAAATTGTCCAGCGTGAAGTTGCCGAACAGGCCCTTGGTCCTGATATCGAACAGCGACAGGCTCTGGAACGCCAGCACGACGTTCCACAGGACCGGGATGATCACGATCACCGTCACGATGATGATCGTCGGCGAGACCAGGATCCACCCGTCCCGGTTCTCCCGACGCTGCGCCAGGCTCCGCCGTGTGGGTTCTGTCGTCGGCAGATCCGGAACGGGGGTGGGGGCGATCGTGGTCATTTCTTCAGACTGCTCTGGACTTTGACGACCTCTTTCTGTGCCGCGGCCTGGACGCCGGCCGCATCCGTACCACCGGATGACATCTCAGCGATCACCTTCGGGATCGTGAGTTTGGCGTTGATCGCGCCCAGCAGGTTTCCCTGGCCCTGCGGGATGGCCCAGCGGTCGATGTGATCAGGAATCGAGGTGATCTGCTGCATCGTCGCCGGGCTGTACACGCTCGCCAACGGCTCCTTCTTGTCCACACCGGCCGGTAACTTCGTCCAGGCGTTGACATATTTTTGCGGATCGGTCGCGTCACCGGTCCGCACCGGGAACTTGCCCTCCGGCGCCAACGCGAGCCACGGCACATAGCCGTCGGACATCATGTACTCGATGAACTGCTCCGACGCGCTGGCATTCTTACCCGAAATTCCAAGCCATGAACCGATCTCACCGAAGCTGCCGCTGGCCGTGCCATCGGGGCCGCCGACCGCACTGATCACGCCACTGTTCTTCGACAAGAACGTCGAATCACCCTTGCACTGCGGACAGGTCGGCAGTGCGTCGTTGCGCAGCCCGGCCAGTTCGTCCAACAGGAAGGTCGACCAGATCACCATCGCCGACTGCCCCGCGAAATAGGACTCCCGGGTGCTGTCCACCGTCTGCGCACCCTTGGGCGAGTACTTCGTGGCCAGCGTGTTGTACAAATTGAACGTGGTGGTGCAGGCAGGGGAATTCAGAGTCACGGCGCCTTGGGCGTCCACCAGCTGGCAATTGTTGCCCAGAGCCAGCGACTCGAAAGTCTGCTCCGTGAATACGTCGGCGGGGTCGGTCGCCAGAGTGATGCCGTACTTGCCATTCTGGGTCAGTGCAGCCGCGGCGGTTTGCAGCGTGGCGTAGGTCGTCGGCGGCGCAAGGCCGGCAGCCTTGAACAGATCGGTTCGATAGACGACGATTTGGCTCCAGGCGTCCGACGGCACGGCGAGTTGGGTAGAGCCGTCCTGGGTCAGCTTCAGCGCGGACGGAGCGAAGGTGCTACTGCCCAGCGACGCGATCGCCTTCGACGCGACGTCGGTATCTAGCAGCTTTTGCGCCTGCAGCTGTCTGACCGCCGCAAGTGGGACAGCTCCGATGACGTCGGGCAGCGTGCCGGCCTGCGCACCCTGGGCGACGAGTTGCGGCAGCTGGCCTTCGTCGACCGCTTGCAGGTCGACGGTGATCCCGGTCTTGGCGGTGAACGCCTTGGCGATCGCCTGGGTTTTAGTGAATCGGTCCGTCTGATTCTCCAGGCTCCAGACCTTGATCGACTTCTGATCAGAGGAAGAGCCCTTGCTGCTCGATCCGCAGGCGGCCAGAGTCACCCCCATCGCCATCACCGTGGCTATCACAATCGCCGCCCTGCGGCCCTGCTTCATCATCTCGTCCTTGCTCCCTTGCAAAGTCATCGATCGGGTTGGCGTCGGTGAAGTCAACCACAACTTCTGTAAGCAGACAAGACTTAAGATCCGTCTCGGAATGCTGTAAGCTCCCCGAATCGGTCTACAGGGAGGTAGCCTTGCATCAAGTCATGCGATTCATAGGGCCACGCGCGGTAGATGTGACCGACGCCGAATCACCGCCGCTCCGCAGTGGCGAGGTGCGGGTCCGAACCATCGCGTCCGGAGTATCCGCGGGAACCGAATTGACTGCGTACCGCGGGACGAACCCGTACCTGACGTCGACCTGGGATCCAGACCTGAAACTGTTCCGGGACGCTCACCCTGAAACGCCTTCCTATCCCCTCGAGGGCTGGGGTTACTCCGAGGTCGGAGAAGTCGTCGAAATCGCAGCGTCGGCGAACTCTGATGTCGCCGCCGGTGATGTAGCAGTCGGTGATGTGGTGTGGGGAATCTGGGGCCACCGATCTGAAGGTGTGGTCAATTCCGCTGTCTTGCGCGGGCATCAACTTCCTATCGGCATGGATCCCGTTGCCGGCTGTTTCGTTCGGGTCGGCGCCATAGCGCTCAACGCTGTCCTGGCCTCGGAGGCCGGGATCGGCGATACCGTCGTGATTTTCGGTCAGGGCGTGATCGGACTGCTGGCTACCGCCTGCGCGGCGATGTCGGGCGCCACAGTCGTCGCCGTCGATGGCATCGAACGGCGGCGGGAGGTAGCAGCAACCATGGGCGCGCATCATGTGCTGTCGCCGGACCGGGACACCGCAGTCACCATCCGGGAACTGACCGCGGGGCGTGGCGCCGACGTCGCGATCGACCTTTCCGGTTCTTACCACGCGCTCCGCGAGGCTGTCAGGGCGGTGGGTCCCGATTCCACAGTGGTGGCCGCGGGTTTCTATCAGGGTGCTGCCACGCCGCTGCATCTAGGGGAGGAGTTCCATCACAACAGGGTTCGGCTCGTTGCTTCCCAGATTGGTTCGGTACCGCCGCGGCTACATCCCCGGTGGGATCGGGAGCGACTTCAACTGACCGTCGCTGACCTGCTGGCGAAGGGAAAGCTCGACGTTCTCCCATTGATCAGCCACCGCTTCCCGCTGGCCCAGGCCGCGAAAGCGTATGAGCTCATCGATCAACATCCGGAGCAGGCGCTGCAGGTCATCCTGGAGATGTCATGATCCGCCTGTGCTGCCAGGAGCAGCATCTGCCAGGGACCACTCTCGAGGAGAAGTTTGAAGCGGCAACAGCTTACGGCTTCGACGGGATCGAACTCCGTGGCGCCGGAGACCTCAAGTTCGCCGCCAGGCTGCCGGAATTGAAGCGTGCCAAGAGCAATGGCGTCGTGATGCCCACCGTGTGCGTCGATATGCTTCATTTCATCGGTGCCTTCGACGACGACCTGCGCGAGGACGCCATCACCCAGATGACATCGCAACTCAGCGTGATGGCGGAGATCGAGGGAACGGGCGCCATGACGCCCGCCTCGTATGGGATGTTTTCGCGCCGGCTACCACCGTTCGAACCGCCACGTGACCCCGACGGTGACCGAGCGGTGTTGCTCGACGGCCTCGGCCGGCTGGGCGAGCATGCCCAGTCGGTAGGCGTGAAGATCTTTCTCGAACCGCTGAACCGATACGAGGACCACATGGTCAACCGGCTCGCCGACGGAATCTCCCTGATCAAGGAGCTCGGCCTGGACTCAGTGCAGCTGGCCGCGGATACGTATCACCAGAACATCGAAGAGTCCGACCCCGCGGCCGCGTGGCGCTCGGCGGCGCCGTATCTGGGTCATGTGCAGGTCAGCGACTCGAACCGGCTCGAACCCGGCGCGGGTCATCTGGATTGGCCACTGTTCGCCGCCACCATGCGAGACATCGGCTACGACGGGGACATCGCCCTGGAGAGCAGACTTTCCGGTCCAGCCGACGAGGTGCTGCCGACGGTGCCCAGCTTCCTGCGGAGATATCTGTGACCGGCCTCGCCGGTCCCTTGGCGGCTCCGGCAGGTGTGTCTCGCCCGTCCCTGCCGGGGGCGGCCGGCGTATTGAGTGGGAACTGGCATCGGCTGCACACCCTGCCGGCCACCGGCCTGTACCCACACCAATGGAGCTGGGACTCGGCATTCATCGCCATGGGTACCCGCCATTTGTCCCCTCGCCGGGCCCAGCAGGAACTCGAAAGTCTGTTCGGCGCCCAATGGACGGACGGGCGGTTGCCGCAGATCGTTTTCGACCCCGCTCGGGACGACGACTACTCGCCAGGCGCCGCATTCTGGCGAAGCCAGGGGATACCCGGTTCGCCGTGGGTACCGACGGCCGGACTGATCCAGCCGCCGAACCACGCGTGGTCAGCGCTGCTAGTACACCGAAGCGACCCCGAGGAATCGCGTCGCCGCCGATTCATGCAGCATGCCTACCCCAAACTCGTTGCCTGGCACGACTATCTCGCGCAACGGCGGACCCGTGGCGCTTCGGGTCTGGCCAGTGTCCTGCACCCCTGGGAAAGCGGCATGGACAACGCACCCGCCTGGGACGAGGTGCTCGCGGGTGTCAGTCGAGTCCGACAGGCGGACCCGAACTGGACTGCGCCGAAGGACATTCCTCGGCCGGACCTGCTACACGCAACAACCGCAGAGCGCCCGACGAACGCAGAATACGAGAACTATCTATACCTCGCCAACCGCTACCGAGATCACAATTGCGACGATCGCGACGACGAGTATCCGTTCGTCGTCGAGGACCCGGCGTTCAACTCGCTGTGGGCAGTGTCCGAGTGGGCATTGGCGGCCATCGCGGACGAGATCGGCGCCCCTTCCGAATGGCACCGGGAACGGGCGCGGCAGTTGACCTCATCATTGAATGTGCTGTTCGACGAAGGCATGAAGATCTACGTTCCCCGCGACGTGGTCGCGGACCGAAAGCTGCCCTACGCCGGGATTTCTGGTCTCATTCCGCTAGTCCTTCCGGGGAACATCCACGAGAAAGCACTTCTCGCCACGTTGCGCGGCCCACGCTTTCGTCTCGGCGAGGTGGCAATGGTGCCGAGTTTCGACCTCACCGGACCAGACTTCGACGCGGCCCGGTACTGGCGCGGACCATCCTGGTTCAACACGGCATGGTTGATCGCCCAAGGCCTGCACCGGGCCGGCGCCCACCAGGAGGCGGTCCGCCTGTCCCGCCAAGTCACCGCCCTTGCGGTCGATGCCAATTACCCCGAATACGTGGATCCGCTCAACGGAGAACCCCACGGTTCCCGGTTCTTCAGCTGGACCGCGGCGCTGGCTTTGGATCTTCAGGCCTCGCTGTCCGATGACGTAACGTCGAGGCTGCCCTAAGGGCGGTTGAGGTTTACGGGATCAGCCCGGGGCTCAGGTCGACGCCGTAAGTCTATTGTAATCTTCGACCCATGCCCTAGCACGCTGCTGGTCTTTCACAAAAATTTCTTGCGTCACGACCATCATATCACTCGCCGGTTTCAATAGATCCGTGTGGCTGGCTTCCGCAACTTCTGTATACCATTCGACTGGAATGGCGCTCAATCCCTCAAGAGCTCCGGCTATGGCTCCGGCCATCGCGGCAATCGAATCAGAATCGCGACCGTAATTAACGCACCCGAGCACCGAGTCAACATACCTGCCGTCGGCCATCAAGAAGTAACCGATTGCTATCGGTAGTTCTTCTATAGATTTACTACGGCTCGGGACCCGCGAATCACGTTTGAGTTTCATGTAGTCATCGCCGAGAGTATCGTAGGGCGCCACCGCATTTCGCAATTCTTTTCCTGCTGTTTTCCAGTGGTCATGCGTGCGCGCCACCTTGCATACCGCATCTATAGCGTCGCGGGTCCCATCCTTGGCGTAGGCGAGCGCTGTCTGTACTACAGAATCGGCGCTGGCTCCCGGACGTAAGGCTTCCGCAACCGCCGCAGCCAGAACGCCAGCTGCTTCGCGGCCGTAGCTGGCTTGATGTGCCCCTGTCATATCAATCGCTTCCGCATACGCTGCCCTGGGGTTCGCCGCATTTACGATACCGACCGGAGCAATATACATGGCCGCTCCGCAATTGCATGCATTGCCAACACCAGCCTCACGAGGGTCGACGTTGCCATATATCAGCCGGAGTGTCATATACTTTTCCGCTAGCCACATACGCTGCTCGATTGGAGCCACGGCATCAAGCTCTGGAATCCACGACGGCTCACGCAAGAACTGTACGAACGTCTGCATATCAAATGCGTCCAGATGGTCCCGCTTGGTTTCGTATACCCTGATGAGTGCATGCGCAAGTAGTGTGTCGTCGGTAATGAGCCCGTTACCAGCATGAAAGGGAGCGAAGGGTCGAGTCTTCGTCCAGTCCTCGATCGGCGGGACTATTCCTTCGACCCAACCATCGAAGTGCTGGTGTATCTTTTCTTGGGAGTGTCCTTCCGTTGCGCTGCCCAGCGCATCTCCTACCGCAAGCCCGGCCAATGTTCCGGAGATATGCTGATACAATCCGTTAGTTGTCATTTAGCCATCCATTCCTGGTTCAACTTCATGCTCGGTGACTGCATCGAAGCCTGGTAACCGCATTGGAGCGGTGCAGCCGTCATTCTCCGCGCACGCGAATGCACTGCGGACCGAATCATCACATTGAGCGACTAGGTCGTGTCGGCGAACGAGTGGTGTTCGTGCGTCACGGTCCAACGGTCGTCGATTTTGCGCAGGCCGACGGTGAGGCGCAATCGAAAGTCGGCGTCGCGAGCGAAGTCTGCCGTCGTGCCGCAGCGGAGAAGCGCGAACGCGAACGCAACGTCCCCGCCGGTGGTTGGCCTCGAGCGATTCGATCTCGAAGACCGCGCCGGCGGCCTGCCACTCAAAGAAGCCCGGCCAGGTATCGCGATAGGCGTCGATGCCCCGGACGCCCTGCTGGGGTGGTGGAACGTCAAACATGACAATCTCGGAAGCGTGGTCGGCCAATACCGCGGGCAGGTCGCCGGTGTGGACGGCGGCGGCCCAACGCTGGATCAGGTCCCGGATCTGTTGTTCGTCGCTCATGGGTTCCTCCTGAGTGGCTTGTTCTAGGCGGGTGCGTGTCCGGCTGAGACGCGGGTGAGCAGTGCGCGCAAGTGCTTCTGGTCTGCTGCGCTCAATTGATCGAGAAGTTGCCGCTCGGCCTTGTCGCTCGCGCGTACCGCTTTATCAAGGGTCCGGTGGCCGGAGTCGGTGATTGCGATGACGTTGCGGCGGCGGTCCTCACGGTCGGCGTGGCGTTCCACGAGGCCCTTGGCTTCCAATCCGTCGAGCAGGCCGACCATGGTCGTGCGGTCGACCCCGAGCCGCGCGGCGGCCTGCTGCTGGGACCCGGGCTCCCGCGCCTCCAGCAGCAGCAGGACTGCCAGCTCGCGACCGTCGATGCCCAGCGGGCCGAGGTGGACGCGGTGGAGGTCCTCGAGGTCGACAAGAGCCCGTTTGAGCAGATAGGTGAGCCGTTGGCTCAGCCGCGGCCCGAGGTCCGCTTCGCTCGTCACCGAGTAAGCCTACTGTTACACTGACCATCAGTACTACTGACGATCAGCATAGGAGAACATCATGACGTCACTTCTTCTCACCGGCGCCAGCGGCCTGGTCGGATCACGGTTGCTGCCGCGGCTGACGCAGTCCGGATTCGACTGCCGCGCACTCGTCCGGGCCGATGTCGCGCTCCCGCCCGGCACCGCCGCCGTACTGGGCGATCTCGCGGATCCTGACTCCTTACGGGAAGCGGTCAAGGGCGTCGACGCTGTCGTGCACCTTGCCGCGCTGTTCCGTACCGATGACCAGGACGCCATCTGGCGCGCCAATCTCGACGGCACCCGCAACCTGGTCGAGGCCGTCCATACCTACGTCCCTGGAGCCAGGTTCGTCATGGCCAGTACGGGCAACGTCTACGACGCCGACGCTGCCCGCCCGGCCTTGGAGACCGACGCCTGCTCACCGACAGCTGCCTACCCGGCGAGCAAGGTCGCCGCCGAAAAGGTGCTGCGTGACAGCGGTCTCACCTGGTCCATCCTCAGATTGCCGTTCGTCTATGGAGATGGCGACGGGCACCTGGGTTCCTTGGCCGCACTCGCCGGACGTTTCGGGTTGCACCCGGCCCACACCTATTCCGTGGTCCACCACCGCGACGTCGCGACCGTCATGCGCCTTGCTTTGGCAGGCATCATGGATGGGCGCATCGTGAACGTCACCGACGACGGGCCCATCACGGTCTACGAGATGACTGTCCTGGCCGGAAACCCGATCGCGGCGAGCGCCGAGCCGCTCAACGACCCTTGGTCGGGTCGAATGGACGGAACCCTGGTTCGTGAGCTCGGCTTTCAGCCGACCGTGCCGACCATCCATGCAGCAGCCCGTGAGGGGATCCTGTAGGTCCAGGAGGGACTACTATTCGGCCGTCATCGCCGTTGTGGCCATCAGGTGTTGAGCAGGTCGAGTCCTTTGCGTACTTCTGCCGCGAGCTGGTAGGGATCGCCGGCCTTGAACTGGTGCTCGAAGTACAGCTGTGGCTGCTCGGCCGTTTCCTGGTTGTACAAGCAGCCGATCTGCCAGCCCATGGACCGCATCAGCTTCGTCACCGGCTGCACCTCCGGCGCCGTCATCCCGAAGTCGACCACCACCGCCGTCCTGGAACCGAGCGGCTCGAAGGAAACGGTGTTGGCCACGTTGAGGTGGGGATTGATGCGGACCCCGTCGAGGATGATCCTGTCCTTGCGGGGGACCTCGAAGTCCACGACACCTTCGTCTCCGACCGTCGGCGTTTCACCGATGATCCTGGCCAACCGTTTGGTGTCCAGCGGAGTCGTCGGGTGGCTCGGCGGCTTCTGCGGTAGCGGAGTCGAGGTGACGTTCAGGACGGCCCTGATGCCCCGGGCGATGGCCAATGGATCGCCGAAGGCCCGCATGTGCATGAACCACACCATCGGATGCCAGTCGTAGAAGTGCTGATGGAACGCCTGGAAAATGAGGCCGTGCTTGAGCATCTGGTCGATGGCCGGCTGGATCTCGTGCTCGAGAAAGGCCATGTCGCCGTTGAATGCCGCGGCGCCCCGCCGGTCGTCGGCGTCGCCGTCACGATCACCCAGGCTCTGGAAGTAGAAGTTTCCGTTCACTTGGAATGCCGGTTTGATCGGCACGCCGAACGAATTCCGGACGGTGCCGATATCGGTGCGGTCGACCTCGATGCTCAGGACACCGTCGCTGACATCGCCCTGCGCGCCGATGATCTTCTCGATGCTGGAGACGGGCAGCCGGTTCGGCGTCTCGCCGGCGCCGGAGGCCCCAGCGCCTTCGCCGGATGTCGCGGCTTGCGCGACACCGGCGTCCGCAACAGAGGTCAAACTCGCGACCAGCAAACCGCCTGCAGCGGCGGAGCCCCATTGGAGCGCGCGGCGTCGCGACAGTGAGCCGGGTTCCGGTGCGGTCTTCTCTGACATTCCTGGGTTCCCCTCCGTAGTCGGTCCGGTGCGCGGAAATGCGACACCAGGGCGCGGCCCGGACCGTGGGTGACGACGGCGGACCCGCGACTACGGTACCCAGGGCCGTGATGCCGAAACCTACTGTGAGGCAGCAAGATACGTCGTTACCAGTGGTTTACCAGTGGGCGAGGCAAGCGCCTGCGACGGTACCGATCGGGCCGCGGGAGGGGCCGCGCGGCTCGTCGTTCAGAGGCATGGGTCGGTAAGCCGCGGTCAGCCGGTAGGACAGTTGAGCTAAAGCCGTGGAAAGAGCGAGTCGAATACACATGGCTCGCTCAATGGTGCAGTTGTCAGTTCAGTTGTTCTTTCATCAGTTGGATGCGCCCGTCGAGAATGCGGGTGCCGTCAGCCGCCGGTCTTGATTTGGCGTAGGGCTTGGATCAGGGCGGCCGGGCTGCGACCGAGTGTGTTGGCGATGTCGTGGAACGCGGTGCTGGACGGGTCGAGACCGTCCTCATCTTTAGCCAGGGTTTGTAGCCGGGTCACTGCCCGTTGGGCGGCCACCGGGGTGACGTGCAAGGTGGCGGCCAGCCGGGTCGCTGCCGCCTTGTCCATCAAGGCGCCCGAGTCCGCAGAAGATGAACCGGCGGCCGTGCTCGCCGTTTTCGGGTTGCCGGCCGGATCGTTGGCGATCCCAGCCTTTTTGACGTCGACCAGTGCGGCGTCCAGAGCAGTCGGCGTGGTGCCGAGTTCGGTGGCGATGTCGCGGAATCGTGTCGTGTTCGGGTCGAGGCCACCGCCGGTTTGGTGGGCAAGGGTGGCGAGGTCGGTCAGCCCTTTGTGTGCCGCCGTAGTCGATACGTGCAGCAGTTGGGCTAGTTCCTTGACCGTTCCGGAGGAGGTGAGGTCGGCCCCCGCCGGGCCGGACGTCTTGGTGGTCAGTGGCTTGACGTCCGCAGTTCCGCGGGGTTTGGCGATCGACGCCGGGTCGTCGATGGCGGCGCTGGCCTTGATGTCGGTGAGCGCCTTGGCTAGCGCATCGGAGGCGACGCCCAGATCGGCGGCAATTGCGTGGAACTGGGGGCCGGCCGGGTCGAGGCTACCGCCGGCTTGGTGCGCAAGGGTGGCGAGTCTGCCCAGCCCATCAACGGCGGCGGCCGGTGAAATGTGCAGCAAGGCGGCGAACTGGGCGGCGACCCGCGGGGCTGTAAACAGGCCGACCGCCGGGCTGGTCGGTTGTGCGGTCGGGGCATGTGCCGAGCTCACCGGGCTAGCCATCGGTGCCGTCGCGGCGGGTGGCCGGGCCGGGGTGAACAGCAGACAGGCACCCGTCACGATCGTTATGACTGCGGCACCAACCAGGGTGGCGGCCTGCGTCGTGCCGCGCCGTCGGACCGCAACATGGACGTCCGCGCGGCCGGCCGACCTGCCGCTCTGGTGGTGGTGGTCCAGGGACTGGCCGATGCGCTTCAAGTGCAACTCACGGGCGCCGACCGGCAGGTCGACGTGTTCGATCCGACTGACCAGGGTGTCGAAGTCATCCATGTCAGATACCTCTTTCGAACTCGAGGGACGTGATGGTCGCACCCGTTGTGGCCATCGGCCAGCTGCTGGCGTTGTTCGTCGGCGACAGATCCTGGTAGCGGGTCAGTGCGCTGCGGGCCCGGCCCAATGCGCGGGACAACCGTGACCTGACCGTTCCCGCGCGAGTGCCGGTGATCTCAGCGACGACGCTTGGCGCGATCCCTTGCACTACGCAGAGCTGGATCAGTTCCTGGTCGGCAACCGGCAGTTCGCTCAGGATGGCCCGAATGATCCGCAGATGATGCAGCTCAGTTGATCGCTCGACAACCCCGTCTGCGATGTCAGGTAGATCGTGGAGTTCGCGCTGCAGCCACCGAGAGGCCCGGCGGGATGTCGCCAGCGTCCGGGCCTGCTGGCGTAACAAGTTGTTCGCCACGGCCAGCAACCACGGTCGCAGTCCGGCCTCCGGATGCGGGTGCAGCTGCGCTTCGGACTTGAGCGCGACGATGAACACTTCGGTGGTGATGTCCTCGGCATCGGCCCGCGACGCCAACCGCTGGAGGCAATGGTTGAAGATGGACGTCGCATGCCGGTCGTAGAGTTCCGCCAGACCAGACGCATCCCCGGCAAGCGCCCGCACCCAGCAGTCGCCGTCGTCTCCGCGCACGTTCGCCATACCCATCTATTGCGCTTCTGGCTCCAGCGTTGCATGGGAATCTATGAGTTTTCTGATCCGCGGTGGCCGAGGATCCGGGCCCAGGGCAACTGCCTGCTGGTTCGACGGCCATGAGGGCGCGAAGCTGACTGGACATGACGGCGAGATCGCCACAGTTCCCTCTACAGATCGAGATGAAGACGCAGGGCCTCATCGATTTCTGCCAGGAGCGACGCCTGCAGTTGGCCCAGGGCCGGCCCCAGTCGCTCGACCGCAATGGACCGCACCTGTTGGGCCTGGGCCTTGGACGCCACGCGCAGACCAACAGCATCGGCCGGGATCAGGACCTGAAACGGGAACACCCGCGCAGTGTTACTGGTCAGGGGCACCACGGTGACCACGCCGCGCCCCAGCCTCTGGGCGACGACATTGGCCCGATCGTTGCTCACCAGGGCAGCGGGTCGTTGCTTGTTGGCCTCGCTGCCACGGATCGGTTCCAGATCGACCAGCCGGACCTCGCCACGGCGCATCATGACAGCCCGTCGGACGCCGTCGTCTCCCACAACTCACGTTCACCCGACCGGTCCCAGTCTTCCCACGCCGCCGCATAGTCGTCCTCCAGACCAGACCGACGCAGCAACCGAATGGCTTGGTGCAGAGCGGCAGAACGCGATCCCAATCCCGCCTTACGGGCGTGCTCGTCCAGGACAGCCACATCTTCATCGGGCAGGCTGACGCTCAGTTTCACAACGGGATGCTACTTCAGTAGTACTGACAATGCCGCCCGAGCAGAGACCGTGTGTCGCAGGCGAATGTCAATTCCTGGCCGACTCGTCTACACCGAGTTAGATGTGCGAACTTTGTGGCGGGTCTGTGGGTGCCGCCGTGGCTGACGGTCATTCTCGACGCCCACACACGGGCCGTCGCGAGCTACACCGTATTTCTGTGGAGGCGGCCCGTGCGCTGCGGTGGAAGGGAAAAATACGTATATCGGATACGTAGTGCTCACCATCCGCAGTGGCAGGCCCGCAAACATACTGGGTGCAGGAGTTTCCAAGAAGCCGGATCTCACCTCACCGGGTCCACACATCACGCCCCGCTCGTTACAGGGAGCCACGAATCATGCCCTTTAAATCGCGCGTTCTCACTACCCGCGAAATACAGATAGTTCAGACGCTGTCACTGGATATCGCCGCAGATCGGTATCGGTCGAGCCACAGGCATCAGCCCGCGAACGGTGCAGGAACACCTGCAGAACGCGTTCCAAGATGGCCGTATGGATACCGGGTAAGACTACGCGATCTTACGGATTCCGGAGTCGGCCACGGTACAGCATCATCTTCTCAAAATCTGTGAAAGCGCAAGTCGACCCAATAACGGACACGCTCGCCAACCTTGACGGTTCTGACTCAGAATAAGCCGTTGGCGGTTTCTACGAGGCACTGAGCGCATCAGCGAGTCTCGCGACTGTCAGGTGCTGGCAGACCAGCGCGGTGAACGCCCCATCGCAACGCACCGCGCAAGAGACTGGCCAGCGGTTCGGCCATCCTCGCAAGTCTTGCCGCCACACGCGGATTACTGCAGCGCCGGCGCAAGTCATCTACGTCGGCGATTCGGCAGCGCAGCACCGTCCGGTCCGAATCGAGCAGCTGAACGGTCACCAGCAAGTCGAGCCATCCCAACCGGGAGAACGTCGTCAGATCGGGATCGCAAAGGTACAGTCAAACCGCTATTCCTACAGCGACGCGCCGACCCGGAGACATTTTCATCCGCCAAGAGCCGCGTTGCTATGAGTCGGCGTGGCAGAGATACTTTCCCCATGCCGGCGATCAAGCGGAGGGTCAGGCTTCGATTCCTCATCGCAGGGTTCGCGGTGCTTGGCGCGTTGGTCAGCTGCACGGTAAGTCGCCTGCCGACGTCGCCCTCGGTGGTAACCCCCTCCGCGATGGCGACTCCTCAGATCATGGCGACGCCGTCAACGCCAACAGTGATTGCGTCGACCGGATCGCCGTCCGACACACCGAGGACTTCGCCAGCGGTGTCCGCAGCCGCGCAGAAGTACCTGGAGACTGCACTGGACCTGATCCAGGCTCATGCGGTGAATCGGGCAAGGCTTAACTGGCCGGCCATCCGGCGACAAGCGCTCAATACCGCAGCCACCGCAGTGACAGCCAGTGACACCTATCCGGCGATCGCCTCCGTACTCGCCAAGCTCGACGTCAATGGGCACTCCATGTTTGTGCCGCCGGAGCCGGGCGACACGGGGACCACGCCGCTGCCCTTCGCGCCGTCGCAGTTGCCTTCGGGAAGGCTGCTGCCTGGACGGATCGGGTATGTCTCGTTGCCGGGCAACCGGGAAGATTTCGCCGCTGAATACCTGGCCGCCGGTGTGGCCGAGATGCGCCGCTTGCAGGATGGCCGACCTACCGGATGGATCCTGGATCTGCGCAGTGACGACGGCGGCGATGTATGGCCAATGCTGGGTGCAATCCAGCCGCTGCTGGGCTCAGGCCCAATCGGCTCCTTTGTCTCACCGCCTGCGCCGGCCGAGGTGGTCCGCGTGACGCCGACCGAACTGACGGACGACGGACAGGTAGCGATCCGCATGCAGGCGGCCGACCAGGGGAGCGCCGGCGACGCCCCGGTAGTGGTACTGACCGGGCCGGAAACGGCAAGTTCCGGCGAGTTCGCTGCCGTCGCATTCCGAGGACGTCCATGCACCACATCGATGGGAGCAGCAACGTATGGAGTTCCGACCGCCAACCAGGAATATCCACTCAGCGACGGCGCGTCGCTGATCCTCACCACGGCACTCGAGGCAGATAGAACCGGCCGGGTCTATCCGGACATGCCGATCCAACCCGAGATCTCAGTCGGCACAGCAAATTTCAACGCGACATGGAACCAAACCGATCCGGCAATCCGAGCTGCCAATCAATGGCTGAGCCGTCATCGTAGTTGCAGACCCTGACCAACGCCTTCGCCGTGGCCGGTGATTCCGAAACGGGGGCCGACCCGAACTAAACGCCATCAGCAGCACTTGGATCGACGTTGGTCAGCAGTTGCAGACCCGCGCTTCCGCAGGCGGTTCGCTGATTCCAGACAGACCTCGGCGCTGGCAGTACGGCAAGCTTCTGAGACGTGACCTCGGTAAGGTGCGGCGCCCAGGGGCTTGGCGCGCGACACTGTGGGTCAGACGACGGCTACCGTGTCTGCGGCGAGCACGTCGCCGCAGATGCGTGTTGAGAAGCACGCTCCGAAGTGGAGCGCGACGAGCGCCTGACCCTTGTGCCACGCGCGACTGGCCGCAGGCACGATGAATCCGACGCGGTGATATACGCCGTCGCATCCAATCACCGGCCCGTCGATGGTTTGGACCTGCACACCGTTGACGTTGAGCTGTCGGACGGTCGCAAACGCGGTACCCGTATCCGCGCCCGTGCAACGCATAGCTGCACTCACCCGCATCCCGGCACCGTGGGCGACAACGGCGGCCGTCGTGGAAAGGCTCACGTCGAGGTGAGGCGTGCGCAGGGCTTCGCTGGGTAAGTCAGCTGTATTCACCTGGATCACGCGGGATAGCCTTTTGAGGTTCGTGGCGCAATTAGTTGGTGAGCACGTATAAACACCGATCTGGACGGCCGCCGATCCGCTGCGCAGTGCGGTCCCTGTGTCGGAGATGAACAAGAGGTAGACCCGTTGCGCGCTGCCGCTGCACAGCGGTGATGGCGAATCTCCGCTGGCATGGTTGATCAGCGACGAGTGAGGGAGCCGTTGGGACAAGCTCAGTGAGCTGAAGGTCAACTGGGTGCCAGGCTGACATGTCACCGTGACGGGCAGTATCACTCCGGCGCCATTGGCCTCATAGGAAGCGGTGGCCCCTACCGTGACACTGAGCGGCACTTCCGCGACTGCCGACGGCGCGAACCCGAGCGCACAAGCCATTGTTACGAGTGCAGCAATGATTCCACTACAAGCTCTGCGTAGCATGAAACACCCCCCGTGATCCCAGAGCAATGATTCAACTCTGGTGCCCGCTGTATGTCAACAATTTCCGTTCATTGACGAGAATGCGTGCCTGAGCGCTTGCGTTGACCCGTCGCCAATGCAGGGCGCATGCCTGTCATTGAAGCGAGTTGATCTCACGTCCGAAGTGGCCCGGTTGATGGGTTGACAATGCAATAATTCGCGGCCTGTGGGTCATGTGGCAAATGTGCACCGTAAGCCGGTTGCCATTGATCGGGTGTTACTGAACGTCAACACGGACGACTGTTGTCGCGGTGACCGGTGAGTCAGAGGCCGCACCTTCAAGGTGAGCGAACACTCCTATGGTGTTTACGTGACGGTCCGCACCGACGGCCGTCCTGGGTTCCATGACCGGGATATCTCGTGCTGCCTTCGAGCGCCGACGGCAAGTGGTGCGGGGCGGGAGGGCTGGTGCATGACCGGACACGAAACCTCACCAGTCCAAGCTCCGATGATCGAGGGGTGTGTTGACCGATTCGCTTCCGGTCACGTTGAGACGTTGTGAGCTCCCGGCCCCGATTGATGGTGCAATCGAGGCCGGGCAAAGCGTGTGGTGTTGCCACCGACCTCGGCATGCGGAAACTGGATCATCCCGTCGGGCGATGACATCTGTAGACCATCGACAAATCCGCTTGGCTCAAACCTTTCATTGCGTCCGGCCGCGGTCTTGGCTAGTCGGCACGGCGGGCGCTGTGGCGGCGTGCAAAGCGCCGACCGTCGCGCCGAACGCGAGGAAAATAGCGCCGAGCAGCAGGGAACGAAGGGTACGGAAGGTGAACATGGTTGCCTCTCTTGAAAAGTCCGATTGGAGAATCGTCATCGCCCGGCGGGCAAGACGGGTTGGTTGGCCCGGATGATGTCGTCGGGGTCGTACGCCGCCTTGATTTCTCGCAGCCGGGCATGAGTGTCCGCCCCGAATAGCACATCACCGGCCTTGCGTTCCTCGGCGAAATTCAGATAGCAGCGACCCGTGGACCACGGCGCCATTCGGTAGCGCACGGCAGTGATTGCAGCAGCGACAGCGGCGGCGATGTCGGAGGTCGGCGCCATTCCGACGGCGAATAGCGCGACGTCGGCGTCGAGGCCCCGCAGCAGCATCCCGTCGCCGAATCCCGGCACCGGCCCGGGTGGGTCCATGTGCAATTGGGACAGCTCGACAACCGGCGTCCGTTGGAACGTGTCGAACTCCGCACCAAGGTCTCGCAGCGGAGTAAATAGTCGGTCCGCGTCCGCGGAGTCCAGCTGGCAGGCCGCCTCGATGACGACGAACGACCGGCCGGCCAGGTGCGGCGGAAGCTCTTCCAGTGGTGGGAACTCGAGGGTGGTGACGGTGCCGAAGTTTCCGCCACCGCCGCGCAACGCCCAGAACAGGTCAGGGTCGTGGTAGGCGTCGACGCGGCGGTGGACACCGTCCGCCGTGACCACCTCCAAAGCCAGCACGCTGTTCGCGGCGAGGCCGTGCGAGCGCGTCAGCCAACTCAAGCCGCCGCCCAATGCATAACCGGCCACGCCCACTCGGGGGAGGAGCCGGCCAAGGCGGCCAGACCGTGATCGGCGGCTGCGTTGGTGACGTCCATCCACCATGCGCCGGCCTGCACCCGGGCGACCCGCGCGACGGTGTCGATCTCGACGTCGCGCATGAGACCGGTACGCAACAGCACGGTTTCGGCGAGATCACCCAGCGGACCGGCGTTGTGCCCGGTGGATTGCGGCGCGGTGCTGACCAGCGCGACCGCGGCGGGGTGCTGGTCGACGTCCAGATGCCAGGCTTGTCGGGCCTGGTCCCAGCCCGGCTCACCGGGGCGCAGCAGGGGTGCCGTCCATGTCGACTGCGAGATCGTCGAGCACTGAAACCACGGCGGATCGGGACTTGTTGGCAACGGCGCCGATCATGAGAGTTGTCCTTCCCGAAGATAAAGGGCTGCGTCCAGTGCGACGTCGGCGAGGTGATCAAGTTGGTCGAGCTCGTCGGCGCACGGCACCAGCATCAGCTCGTCGGCGCCGGCTGCGGCGAAGTCGGCGATCGCCCGCGCCAGTGCGTTCTCCCCGACTGCGCAGGTACTCATCACCCAGCCGACGAGATCCGGCCCCAGCCAGGCGTAGTAGCTACCGACGGCGTTCTCGACGAGGCTCTGGGCGTTCGAACCGACGGCGAATCTTGTGCCGTCTCGTCGTAGACGCGGCCAGGAACTTGACGACGCGATCCTGGACGCGGCGTGGGCCCAGCTGGAGAGTGCTGGCTACGCCCGGTTCACCGTCGAAGCCGTCGCCCAGCGGGCTGGTACCAGTCGGCCCGTGATCTATCGCCGCTGGACCGACCGGGACGATCTGGTCGGCGCCGCGATTGCCCACGAGCTCGGGCGCACCCGGATCCCCACCCCGGACACGGGATCGCTACGGGGAGACGTCATCGAGGTGCTGCGCTGGGCAAATCAGGTGCGCAGCCGGCTCATTCCGATGCTCAGCGTTCTGGTCGGCGCCTACTTCACGGCCGGCGGTCCGTCATTCGCAGAGCTGCGTGCCCGCGCCTTCGGCCAACAGCCCCGCGGAGCCATCGACGAGATTCTTGATCGAGCCGTCGCTCGCGGTGAAGCGGACCCCGATCGGATCACCGCACGGGTGCGCACCGTCGCCTCGACCTGTTTCGACACGACCTCCTCATGACCCTCAAGCCGCTCACCGACCAGGACATCGTGGAAATTGTCGACGAGATCTTCCTGCCGCTCGTCAGACCGCTCGACTCTGGCTGAGGCGACGTGAACGGGGCCAGTCGATGGCACCGGAATATTTCCGGGACGCGGACTCAGGCGCTGGTGATAGCGGCGGGCGCGAGGTCCTCTGCGTCGACGTTGGTGGTCGCCAGGAGGGCGTAGGTGGACGGTTTTGTGCGGCGAAGCCGGAGGGCATAACCAACACCTGCCAGGAAAACTAATGGGACCAGCACGATCAGGATGATGTTCACGGTGTTACCCGCCGCCGTCAGAAGATTGATCTGCCAGACGATCAAAGCCGCTGCGCCGGTGAGCAGGATGCCGGCCACCAGCGGTGCGACGAAGGATCGCAGGAAGGATTCCTGATGGGCGTTGTCGCGAAAGTACTTGAGGACAGCGAAGGCCGCGAGGGCCTGCAGCACGACAATGCCGATCACGCCGGGGGTGTTCACCCAGAGGAGCAGTTGCAGGTAAGGATCGGCGCCGAAAGCGGCGAATGCACCGACGACGACTACGGCCAGAATGGTCTGCGCAATTCCGGCGACGTACGGGGTTTTGTGGACGGGGTGGATGTGACCGAGTCTCCTGGGAAGCACGCCTTCGGAGGCCAGGGCGTAGCTGTATCGCGTGATGGCGTTGTGGAATGCCAGGAGTGCGGCGAAGATGCTGGTCACGATCAGAACCCGCATGACATCGCTGGCCCAGGTGCCGACATAGGTGTTCATGGCGGTGAAGAACATTCCCGCTGGATCCGTTGACGCGGCGTGCACAGCATCGGTGTTACCGAACGCTTGGATGATGACCCAGCTGATGAAGGCGTAGAAGAGTCCCAGGAATCCGACGGCGATGTAGGTGGAGCGCGGGACGGTGCGGTCGGGGTCGCGCGCTTCTTCGCGGTAGATGGCCGTCGCTTCGAATCCTACGAACGCCCCGAACGCCAGGGCCAGGACGCCGCCGGCGCCGGGCGCGATGATGTTCGAGGGAGCGAACGAGGCCAGGCTCAGCCCATCGGCGCCGCCCTTGACCAGGATCGCGATGGCGAGCAGCAGCAGGATCCCGGTTTCCGCAACGAGGAGCGCACCGAGGACTTTGGCGCCGACGGTGATGCTGCGAAATCCGAAGAACCAGACCAGGGCGATGCCTGCGGCCGCCCATACCCACCAGGGCAGTGTGATGCCGATGAGGTCGGTTGCCGTGACGGCGGCGAAGTAGCCGAATGCGCCGTACAGGCCGATCTGGATGGCGTTGTAGGAGAACACCGCAAGCGCGGCGGCGCCGACGCCCGCTGGTTTGCCGAGCCCCTTGGCGATGTACGAATAGAAGGCGCCGGCATTGTGGATGTATTTGCTCATCGCGGTGAAGCCGACGGCGAAGATGGTGAGCACGATCCCGGCGATCAGGTATCCCGACGGGGCGCCGATTCCGCCGACCATGATGGCGATCGGGGCGATTCCGGCCATCACGGTGAGCGGTGCGGCCGCCGCGACGACGAAGAACACGATGTCTCTGACACCGAGCACACCGTGGTCGAGGCGCTCTGGCGCGCTGGTTGGGCTGGTCATGGGTGGGATTCTCCTCGAAAAAGGGTTCGCAAACGGGTGGGTGAAGGACGCACAGTTGGGCAGGTAGAGCGGGGAACGTGGTGGAGTCAGTGGGTTCGGGTGCCGGCCAGCCAGGTGCCGAGTACGTCGATCGCGCCGAGATCTCCGGCGGGAACCGCTGCCGGGTCTTCCGCGAGATGGACGAGGTCGGCGCGGGCGCCGGGACGGATCACTCCCCAGGCGTTTTCCTCGAAGGCCTGGTAGGCGACCCCCGAGGTGTATGCAGTGACGGCTTGGTCGAGGGTGATTCGTTCCGCGGGATGCCATCCATCGGCGGGTTCACGGCCCGTCGTTTGCCGGGTGATGGCGGTGGAGATGCCGGCCAACGGTGCGTAGGAGGACACGGGCCAGTCGCTGCCGAAGGACACGTGTGCGCCAGAGGCCAGCAGGCTGGCGATCTGGTATTGCCGGGCGCCTCTGGCCGCGCCGATGCGCGGGAGGGTCAAGTGGATCATCAGGTCGTCCGGTTGTGCCCAGAGTGGTTCCACGTTAGCGATCACCCCCAGCCGCGCGAATCGGTCCAGATCGCTGGGGTCGATCAACTGGACATGTGCGACGGTCGGTCGCCGATCACGAGATCCGTTGCGCCGCTCTGTCTCTGCTATCGCGTCGAGCGCCATCCGGACCCCGGCGTCGCCGATCGCGTGGATGTGCGCCTGGAACCCGAGCCGGTCGACGGCGGCCATGGCGTCTGCCAATTCCTCCGGGGACCAGGTCGCCATGCCGTGGGAGTGGGGGCAGTCGTCGTAGGGTTCGACGAGCGCGGCCGTGCCCGATTCGATTACTCCGTCGGCGAAGAACTTGACCGTCCGGGCGGTCAGCAGCCCGAGGCCCTGCTGGTCGACGAGGGCCCGGTCGGCGACGAAATCGTCGATGTCGTTCTTCCAGCCGCCGGGCTCGGCGCGGAAGGCGAGGTTCGCCCGGAAGCTCAGCACCCCTAGTTCGGCTGCTGCCAACCACGCCTGGACGTCGGCGTGTTCGACCCAGGCGTCCTGCGCCCAGGTGATCCCGGCGGCGGCGAACCGGTGCGAGACCTCGGTCAGGGCAGCCACCTGTTCCGTTCTGGTGGCCGCCGGGATGAGATCCATAACCAGGTCCAGTGCGCCCCATTCCCGCAAAGTGCCCAGGGGGGTGCCGTCCGGTCGACGCAAGATCTGCCCGTCGGGCGGCTCCGGAAAGCGCTCGTCGATCCCGGCCAGTCGCAGCGCAGCGCTGTTCACCCACGCCGTGTGGTGATCCATGGTCCGCAACACCACCGGCCGATCCGGCACCGCTCCGTCGAGCCAGTGAGCGTCGAATCGGCCGTCTGGCGCCAGCGTCGGGTCGAACGCGTCACCGCAGATCCAATCCTTGTCCGGATGTTCGATGGCCCATGTACTCACTGCCGCAACGATTTCCTCGACGGAGCGGCAATCCCGGACCGGCACTCCCGTCAGTGCCACGCCACCCAACAGCGGGTGTGCATGACCGTCTCCGAACGAGGGCAACAGGGCGCCGCCGGCCAGATCGATGACGTCGGTGTCGGGCCCGTGCAGCAGCCGCGCGTCCGCGCCCAAGGCGACGACCACGCCGTCGACCACAGCGACGGCATCGGACACCGGGGCCTGCGTGTCGCCCGTTCGCACCACGCCGCCGGTGAACAGCTTGTCAGCGCCCATCCACGCTCCTCCACTAAACTGAATCAATTTAAATTAAGGTAGCGTTGGGAGTGGTCGGCGTCAATAGCTAAACTGACTGTCGTTCAGTTATCTGTCGACCGGGGAGGGGATGCTGATGGGTAGGCCGCACACGGCGCTGCTAGATCTGGACCGAATCGGTGCCACGGCTCTGCTTTTGCTCGACAATCAGGGTGACTTCACCATGAAGGAGATCGCCCGCCGGCTGAAGGTCAATCCGTCGGCGCTGTATCACCACGTGAAGGGGCGGGAAGGTGTCATCGGACTGCTTCGGCAGCGACTGGCAGACACTGTCGACGCTTCGGTGTTCGGGCACCTGCCGTGGGACGAGGCGCTGCAGAGCTGGGCCCAGTCCTATCGCGCGACGTTCGCCGCCCACGCCGGGGTCATCGGGATCATGGCCAGAGAGCCGCTGCGGGAACCCATCGTGCACGGCATGTACGAACAAGTCGCAACAGGGTTGCTCACGGCCGGTTTCCGCCGTGACGAAGTGCTTGCCATCATCACCGCGACCGAGAGCTTCCTCCTCGGCTCGGCCCTGGATGCCGCCGCGCCCGGTGTGATGTTCGACGATATCAACGACGACCGGACCCCCTACCTCGCGCAGATCGTCGAGGCCACCACCGTCGACCGAGCCGATCAGGCCTTCGAGCTCGGCCTGCGTGCGTTGATCCAGGGTTATCGGGCCCGGCTCCAGCCGGTGGCCTGATCGGTCCGGCGGTGTACTCGTCGCCGTGGCAAGTGGCCTTGACCCGATGTCCGCAGCACTGGAGACCATCAGGCGACCTCGCACTGGGCGGCGGCGGCGGCATCGAGGGTCTCGGGGCGGTGGCAACGCGGCCCTGGTACGCCGGTCTTACATTAGGCAGGCGCACGGGTCAACAGCCCGTATCCGTCGACGTCAATGGAAGGAGGAACGACATGACCTCAGCTCCGGTCTATCAACTCCGCGAGCGCAATCTTGGGCTTGATCTGATGCGAGTGACGGAGGCGGCCGCGCTGGCCGCCGGTCGGTGGGCGGGACGCGGGGACAAGGAGGCCGGCGACAAGGCCGCCGTCGACCAGATGCGTCAGATGCTCTCGACCGTCTCCATGCGTGGCGTCATCGTGATCGGCGAGGGGGAGAAGGACGAAGCCCCGATGCTCCACAACGACGAGGAGGTCGGCGACGGCACCGGCGCCGACTGGGACGTCGCGGTCGATCCGGTGGATGGGACGACGCTGCTGGCGAAGGGCATGCCCAACGCCGTCTCGGTGATCGCGATCGCCGAGCGCGGCACGATGTTCAATCCGAGGGACGTGTTCTACATGGACAAGATCGCCGTCGGCCCGGAGGCAGTTGACGCGATCGACATCGAGGCTCCGCCGGGCGTCAACGTGCGGACCGTCGCGCGGGCGTTGGGCAAGAACATCGAAGACATCACGGTCTGCATCCTCGACCGGCCGCGGCACTCTGATCTGGTCCGCAAGGTCCGGGCCACCGGAGCCCGGATCAAGTTCATCTCCGACGGCGATGTGGCCGGCGCCATCATGGCCGCGCGCCAGAATATTGGCGTCGACCTGATGATGGGCGTGGGCGGCACCCCGGAGGGTGTCATTACTGCGTGCGCGATGCGCGCGTTGGGCGGCGCCATCCAAGCCAAACTCTGGTTCAAGGATGATGAGCAAGAGCGCCGGGCACTGGACGCCGGCCACGACCTCGACCGGGTCCTGGCCACGGAAGACCTCGTTCGGACCGACAACGTGTTCATGGTGGCCACGGGCATCACCGAGGGCGAACTGCTGAACGGCGTCCGCTACACCGCGGCAGGCGCGTTGACCGATTCGTTGGTGATGCGCGGTAAGAGCGGCACGATCCGATCGATCACTGGCGAGCACTCGCTGAAGAAGATCGCCCAGGTGACCCAGGGATAGCTGTCAGATTCCGGTGATGCGGTCCTCACGTTCGACGACGGCCTGCCGGCCGTACGCGTCCGTGGAGACCGCTGTGCTGCGTGCTCGCCTGTTCCTCGGCATGAAAATCAGCAGGCTCAGCAGGATGACCAAGACTCCGCCGCCCATCAAGATGTAGCCGATCGTCGTCAGGTCGAAGTGGCTTACGTCTGCCTTTACGCCGAAAGCCAGAACGGCTCCAGCGATCAAAAGAAGTACGCCGAGTCCGATGCCCATGATTTTCTCCATTACCTGTTGTGTGTCGACCCTGTGGGTTACACTTTACTTTTCGACACTTAGTATCGTACGTTGACTTACCCATCACGAGGCTCCGTTCACACCCGTTTTTACGATGTATCACACGAAATCAACGATTAGTCACACTTTCGAGTGATAGAAATTCGTATCGTAGATTTATCCGCCCTGCTACACCTATCGCTCATCGGATTACGTTGCGGTGGTGGCTGCCCAGTCGGCGGCTGAGGCTGGAGCCGTCGCTTGCCGGAAGCAGCGCTCGCCATGCAACCAGGCTCATCGCTCACGAGTCTGCGATGTGAACTCGACTCATTGCGGGTCTCAGGACGACAATAAGCACAACAGTTCTCGGCACGAATCAAGGGAGCGTCCGGTGTCTGACATCATCGATCAGATGGTCGTTGCAATGAACAATCGAGATTTGGACGGCGTGGCGGGCCTGTTGCACAAGGACTACCGCAGTGAACAGCCAGTGCACCCGGGCTTCGCCTTCGTCGGCCGAGCACAGATGCGTGCCAACTGGGCGGCAATGTTCGCCGGGATCCCCGACTTCACGGCCGAACTCTGTCGATCGGTTGACGATGGTGACACCACCTGGAGCGAATGGCACTGGTCAGGTACTCGGACTGACGGCCAGCCCTTCGAGATGCGTGGAGTGACCCTCTTCGAGATCCGCGACGGTCAGGTCGTGGCTGGTCGCCTGTACATGGACGATGTCGACCGCCAAGCAGTCAGCCTCGACCAGGTCGTAGAGAATCGATCGGGTTACCGACCCAAGCTGCCAGCCGAATAGCCCCGAAGTGGCCGGCGGTAGATCTAACCCGGTAGTGCCACGATGCACGGTCAGGTGGACGGCGCCGGGGTGGTGGGCGGCGGCGTGGTCGTCGGGTTCGGGCTGACCTGATCGGGAGCTGACGCCGGAGCAGAGGTCGTGGGGTCGCCCGCCGAGGTTCGGGTGGGGACCACACCGCTGTGTTGACTATCTGGCGCTGTGGACGCTGCGGAGGTGGTCGCCGGGGCGGCGGTCCGCCCAGTGGGTCGGTTCGCTGTCGCAGCCGGGGCCGAAGCAGCCCCGGCCGTTGCCGTATTGGTGAGGAAGAAGGTGGCGCTTATAGTGCCGACGGTCGCAGTGACCGAGTAGCTACCGACGATCGCATTCGCCTTGAACTGCGCTGAGGCCAGACCGTCGCTGCCCGACGTCACATTGATCTGATTCAGGCTGTCGGCGGTGAAGATTCCGCTGGCACCCGAGGCCGGAGCGTTGAAGAGAACGCTCGTCCCGCCGACGGGGTTGCCGGCGGCGTCGGTCGCCCGTGCTACCAACGATTGGGCGAATACGGTGGTGATTCTCGCGGATTGCGGTGATCCGCTGACCAACTCGGCTTTCGCCGGTGGTCCTGGATTGATGGTCACCGGTGTCGTCACGACGGAGGTGTATCCGCTCGCGCTGGCGGTGAGTGTGTAGGTGCCCACTTTGTCGATGGTCAGCGAGGCGAATGTGACCCTGCCGCTCCCGTCCGTCAAAGCCGTTGGACGCACCGGACAGGGTCGGCGGTGCCGGGGGTGGTCAAGGCCATGGTCACCGAAACACCGGAGGTGGACTGGTTGGTGCCGTTCGCGTTCTGCAACTGGATGATCACGTTGCCGACGGCCACGCCGGAGGTGGCCGAGTTGGACGGATTCTGAACGACGGCGAGCTTCTGCTGCGGGACGACCGACACCACGTTGCTCGGAGTGCTGGTGGCGGTCCAAGACAGGCGCACCGCCACCACCAGATAGGTGTAACTCCCAACCGGCCGCGTGTCCGTGCATGTCGTCGTGGTGATCAGGTTGGTGGGGCTGGTACCACAGGCGGGTACCGCGGTGCCGCTGGTGGGAGTGACCGTCAGGTAGTAGCCGGTCGGCGCGGGCGTTCCCGCCGATGCCGTCCATCTCACCGTGATCTGGGTGCCGTTGGCTGTGCCTGTCACCGCGGTCGGTGGCGCGAGGGTCGCGGTCAAGGCCGAACCCGAGCCGCTCCCTTTAGTGCTCCAGTACGCAGCCGCTGGAACGGCCGAAGCAAGCAAAGCCGCGATCGAGAGGCCGAGGATCAGCAACGCCCGAAACATGTATGTCGGCCACCAGGGTCGGCGGGCCGTCATGTGCTCACGTACTTGAGGGTCAGAACCGCTCCCTGGCAGGCGTCCTGGTTGACCGGGCGGTCCACGAAGCCGATCATCGCTCCGCGAAACGGCGCCTGGTCGCCTGGGTGCAGAAGTACACCGACCGGCATATGAGTCGCATTCAAGCGATAGTCGGCGAGGTCGCATGTACCCGGTGCCGCGCCCGCAGCCTTGGTGATCGCCTCGATGGTGACGCTCACCTGGGTCACGTAGACGTCGACGGACGACACATTCCGAACTTCACCGGTGATCAACGAGGGCGGTGAGCCGGGCGCGAGGTCCGAGTTGACCGACGTCTGGATGATCGCGACCCTGATCGGCTGCGCAGGCGGACACGCCGGATCAGCCTGGGCCGGGGCAGGCTGAAGCGAGAGGATCGAAAGCAGCAGGAGCGCCCCGATCAGCAGAGCCGATCCTGGTCGACCCCGGCGAAGGAGGAAGACGACCACGACACCGGCGACCACCAGAACGGCCCCAACGGCGATGATCGCCAGCAGGGGATACCCAGTGTTCGGCAGGCCCCCGGCGACCCCGGTGTTCGCCGGTGGCGGGCACGGCGACGTCAACCCTCACCTCCCGTCGTAGCAAACCGGCGGTGGTGCGCCGCGCGACCGGCTGTCGTGCAGAGGATGCCTGGGTCAGGCGACCGTGTAGGTGAGATTCACGGTCGCGCCCTTGCAGCCGTCCTGATTGGTCGCCGGCTTATTGTTGAACCCGAGCGTGGCGCCCTGGAACGCCTGGTCGCCACCGGCCGGGACGTCCTTGTCAACGAGCATCACGGGGTTGGCCAGGGTGTAGTCGGTGGCATCGCAGACAAGGACCACGCCGTTCGCTTTGGTCACCGATGCGATCGCCACCGTCACCGAGGCTACGTGCGCATTGACCGTGCCGCCGTTGTGAATCGTTCCGGAGATGGCACCAGGGGCGACTCCCGGAGCCATGTTCGTCGGTGCGGCAACCTGCGTGACGGTCACCGTCGACGATGTCCCGGTGGTCGCTGTGCCAGTACCCGAACCGGTCGTCGACCAGTAGGCAAACGCCACCCCGCCGATCACCATCAGTCCTGCCGCGATCCCGGTCACGATCAGCCAACGTGGGCGGCGGCGGCCAGCCGCCGTCGCCAGTTCATCGATCGCTTTGGTGGTGGCCATATCGCTCAACCCCTCTTGACGCGGAAATGACGCAAATTCTGCAGAAGTACGGCAGAAAAAACCGATCCCGCCTATCAGACGGTAGCATCTCCGCCATGTTAGGACAAGAGTACGAATTGGTCGGATTATATGACTCCTTCTGTTCCGACGACTTCTAGCTGCCGTCGCAACACTGAGGGCTTTTGCTTGCCTTTAAGAGCGTCAAAGCGTTGCGCCGCCGGAGAGGGCCTTCCAACCAGTGCTGAGCCAACAGATAGATCGCTGGCTAGCGGCCGCCCGTGGTCACTTCCGCCGACGCCCTATGCTGTTGCGTCGCAGACTCCCGCGCTGCCTCTTCGGCGAAGGCCTTCATTTCTGCGTTTGCTTTGTAGTCGGTGATCTCTCGCTGCATCATCCGGTGAATCTTGGGTTGCTGGGACAGCGCAACCGCGACGATCGTCAACAACACCCACATGAAGACGCTGGACAAGATGATGGCGATGGCGGGTACCAGCGTATTGCCCAACCGGTCCGACAGCTGTTTCGCCGCAAGAATGCGCCAGAAAAGCATCGCGTTGACCAGGTAGCCGATCGCATACGACACGACGAAGGCGATGATGAACTGCTTCAGACTGCCTGACTGTTTTCGTTGCCGAAGGGGCTCGTCACGCGATGGCAGCGCTATCGACAGGACGTTACCGACACCCAGCCAGAGCAAAATCATGCAGACCATGAGCGCGCACGCCTTGTAGAAGGCGTAGATGTTTCCGGCGCGCCAGGCGAGCAGGCCGGAGAGGACGAATCCAACCGGCGCCACGATGCACAGCAGTGCCAGGTTCTTGATGACGAGCAAGTGCCACAAGCGCGCGCCGTCGTCCAGTGCGGCCCTGACTCTCATCGCGTCGAAGCTCATCGCATTGATGCAGACGCCACCGCCCATGACCACGCCGATCACCAGCAGCCCGAGGTAGGGAAGCCACTTCTCGTTCCTGTCCCAGCTGAAGATCCTGATGTAGCCCAAGTAGAGCAAGCCCAACGCCAAGGTGATAGCGAGGCTCTTGACGGTCGACCGTGGCTTGCGAGTCAAGACATATTTGATTTCTCCGGTCACGCCGTGGGCCAGCGCCGGACCGTGCCGACTGACCGGATTCTTGCCATGGAGCGGCACGTGCCCATCGAGGGAGACGGCGTCGGGCTCGTCGTCCCCGGCGTCGATCCGGGCCAGCCTGGCCTGCAGCACGGCCAGCCCGGCATCGAGCAGGGCGATGCGCGCGATCGCGACAGCCGCGACCGCGTCCCGCTCTGCTTGCGCCGCAGCGGCGTGACTGAGCCGGCGGACGTTCGTGGTCGGCTGTTCAGTCGAGGCCTGCTCGGCTTCCGTCGGAACCGAAATGTCGGAGCCGGGAAGTCGCTCCTGCGGGCCCAGCCTGAGGTAATCCTGCTGCAACGAGACCCACCTCGAAGAGAGCAGGGAGGGATCCTGATCCTGTCCGAGAAGGGCGATGTGCTCCTCAGATCGCTGTCGGGTTCGACTGACCATCTTGTCGACGTCTGGCCGTTCCTTCCACTTGGACGCCAGTGCTGTCCGTTCCGCGACCGCGGACGTCTCCACCAGCTCGGTCAAATCGTCAATCGCAGCCATTGAATCTCCTGGGTCGATCGGAACGCGGCAGAAACGGATCACTCCGCAGATCGTCGCCGTCTGGGGAGCGATGCCTCGACCCAGAGGAAGCGATGATTTGGAATTATCCCGCATCGGGCGGCGGCTCGCGTCCGTGACCGCGAGCCGTTTCTGCACCGTCACCTGTGCCATCTGCTGACGTCTCATGATCTGCAGCGACGTGGTCAGCCGATGTCAGCTGAAGACGAAATCGGCGCGGTCGGCCCGGGCGGCCGGGTCGGCGTCGATGGCGTGCCCGCAGCCGTATTCAGCCCATTGTTTGGGGCCGGCGGCAGCGGCGAAAAGGGCTCTACCTTCCGCGATGGGCACCTCCACGTCGCCGACGTCCGTGCTGCACCAACAGTCTGCGGCCATTGGGAATCTGGAGGTAATTGGCCGGCTCGAACCACTGCATGATCCGCCGATCACGGGCGGTCGGGACGCGGCCCACGCGGTGCAGGTCCTCTACGGCGAAACGAGGGAACGTGCCACGCCCGTAACCGAAGATCACCACCCCCGACAGCTGCGGCTCCAACGCCGCCAAATGTGCACCAAGGAAACCGCCGGCGCTGTGGCCGAGGAAGAACAACGGCGCGGATCGACGAACCCGGCCACTCAGCAGGGCGAGAGCCCGCCGCTCGGTCAGGACCGCGTCCCGGATCGCCTCGGCCACCGCATCCATGTCCGAGTAGTTCAGAAAATCGTGTGACGGGCAAGATCACGGCCGCTCCCCGGCGGGCCAACTGTGTTGCCTCGTCGACGAAGAAGCGGCGTCCGTCGTCACTACCGCCGTGCGCCAACACCACGCCCACACTCGGGGCCCCGGTGCTGACGATCGTCGCCGACCCGGAGAGCCCCGGCCGCACCTCGAACGAAACGTCCTGCCAGTGCAGGTCGTTCTCATCGGTTGTCGCCACCACGTCTTCACGACTTGCAGATCGCACAGGCTCGAAATACCGCTGGGCATCAGCCAATCTGAAGGGTCGGTCGTAGAGACGTTCACCCTGCTGATCCATGCGCCTATACAACCTCAACCGGTTGGCACGTATGCCAGGCTGGCGTGAACCAGGCCTTGCGGGGCAAGTCCGTGGGACGTCGACCCACGGACATCAGCGTCATCGCTCGGCGCCGATATAACAACTCGCCTGCGGGGCGGCGCGGTGGCTACCGTGGCTGGATGCCCGCATACATCCGCCCTGCCTGGTCGGATCCGGTGTTCCTGGACAGCGGCGGTGCGGCGATCGAGTACGGATCACGCTGGGGATGGGACGGCCCGCCCGCGGACACCTACAGCGTGGACACGCACCCGGAGCGATTCGCACCGCTGCACCTCGTCGCTGACGCGCTCATCGAGCACCTCGCCGCGACCTACGACGTCCAGATCAGTCGGCAACCCGCGTGCGCCCGTGATTTCCTGCGACCACCGGAATTTGAGCGGGTGGCGCGGTTGAGCCCGAATGATCCCGATGCAGCGCCGCTGACGTTCGGCTTCACCACCTACCCCGGCATCTTCCTGCACGCCGGGTTGCTGCACGATTTCGTGTATCCCATCTGTGGGTGCGATGCCTGCGACGAAACCGCCGCCGGTCAGGCCGACCAACTCGAGTGGCACGTCTTGGCTGTCGTTGCCGGTCACTACCGCGAGGCCTACTCGCCGGCTGCCGTGCTGCCGGTCCAGTTCGCCCTTTGGTCCGAGGAAACCGGGGAAGAGGGCGGGAGCTCCGCGACCGATGGCTACCCGGCGGACCTACTCGCTACCGCTGGGACGAAACTTCAAAATGTGGCAGACCATTGGCTTGAATGGCCCCGAAAGGCGTGACGGAAAAACATGCCTGGCCAATTGATTGCGGTCAGGCGAAAGTGATCTCTGCGTTGATGTCGCGTCCGTTGCGGTGGTATGTGACTGGCACCTGATCACCGACTTTGTGCCGCAATGCGATTTTGGTGAGCGTGGCGTCGTCTGTGGTGGACTCTCCATCAACTTTGGTCACCACGTCTCCCTGCGCAATACCCGCGGCCGCCGCCGGGCCTCCCGGCGTTGTCGATCGGACGAACATTCCGGCCGGCAGGTCGAACCCGGCCGCGATCTGCGTCGAAATCGGTGCGACCGACCATCCGAACGACGGCAGTGCAAATTTGCCGTTTGTGATGAGTTCGTCGGCGACAGCGGTGGCCAGCGCAGTGGGAATGGCGAATCCGATGCCGACGCTGCCGCCGCCGGCTTGGCCTGCAGCGTTGGGCACGGTTGCTATCGCGGTGTTGACGCCGACCAGTCGTCCTTGGCAGTCGATCAGCGCGCCACCGGAATTGCCTGGGTTGATGGATGCGTCGGTCTGGATGGCGCCGTTGATGAGCGCCGTTTTGCCTTGATCCGCCGGGACTCTGATCTCCCGGCCCAAAGCGCTGACGATTCCACTGGTGACTGATCCGCTCAAACCCAGCGGTGACCCGAGAGCCACCACTGGTTGCCCGACGACCACCGGGTCCGTGGCGACGGCAATGGGTGGAACCTTCTCCGGGTGGTCGACCTTCAAAACTGCCAAATCGAGACCAGTCGCCCGGCCGACGAGCTGCGCCGATTCAGTGTCCCCGCTGCTCATCAGGACGCTGAAACTGCCGCCGCCGACGCCTGGTGAAATGACATGGTCATTGGTCAGGATGTAGCCGTTGTCACGGATGAATGCGCCGCTGCCGTTGCTTGCCGACGACGCACTGCGGACGTTGACCGTGACGATCGAGGGCAGCACCTGGTCTGCCAGAGCGACCGCATCGCAGCCGGCCGCCGAACTTGCCGCCGACTTGCCGTTGCTTGTAGTCAGATGAACCAGCAGACCACCGACCGTACCGGCGATGAGGGCGATCGCGACGCCGATGGCCACCAGGGTCGCAAGCCGCGGTCGGCGGGGGAGAAGCGCGTTGGTCACGGATATTCCCTTCGGTGAGTTTGTCGGACACCACCCGGGCGTTTTCTGGTCGGCGGTCTTTTGCCGTGCTGACTATGAACTGGACGGTAGCATTCCTCACGGCCGGCGTTCAGCTGTCTCGCGATTGTGGGCGCGATCTGTTAGGTCAATAGCCGGCAATGAGAGAGCGGCGGAGACCGAAAGCGGACATGAGGCGCAGTTTCGATCAGCCGGACTCGCGTGGAGCCACGTTTACCTGGTCGGCCGTGCGGGTTTGGTCGGCGTCTGGCGGCGTTGCCAGAAGGTGAGGGTGGCCAGTCCCGGTATGAGCGGCAGCAGTAGCGTTGCCGCGCGCCAGATGACCATGGCGGCAACAAGATCGGCGGGATCGGTTACGCCCTCGTGGTTGACGAGCACGATCAATGCCGCGTCCAGTACTCCGAGTCCGGCGAACGGGAAGATGGTCAGCGGATACAGGCTGAACAGTGCCGCCATCACCGCCCAATAACCGACGTGCACGCCCGGAATCCCGACGAACCGCAACGAGGCGATGAGCACGGCGCCGTCGACGAAGATGAATCCGAGCATCACCGGGGTGGCCTTGCCGATCCGGCTGGCCAGCCCGGCCGCGGATTCCTTCTGGAAGCGGACCATCGCCGCGGCCCAGGCGTCCGGATCGACGGTGGGGCGCAATCTTTTCACGATCGTCGCCGCGCCGCGACCGAATCGGTGGGCTACCCGTTCGCCTTTGGAGATGACGAACAGCGACCACACCAGAAGCGCGGCTGCGGCGAGGCCACCGATCGCCATCCAGACCTGGATCGGCTCGACCGGGAGGGCAACCGTGGCGAGCGCCAATCCGACCAGCGGTGCCGCGAACCTCGCCAGATAAAACACCAGGGTGTCCAGTACCAGGGCCGCAGCACCCCGGGTGGTTTCCACCCCGTGGGACCGCAGGATCGAAAGTCGCAGCACCGCGTCGGCCGGGGGCGGGCTCAGCGTCTGGATCAGCGTGCCGGACAGCGCCGTCGAGAGGGCATGCGGCAGCCGCAGACCAGGCAGCAGGATCATCAAAGTCGAGGCGTTGACGGTCTGCCGGACGGCAACGATCACCGCGATGACGACGATCTCCCACCACGTGAGCCTGGCCAGCGCGCCGCCGACCTGCGCCCAATCGATGGCGCGCAAAGCGTTCACCGCAAGCCAGACACCGATGACGACGAGCAGAATTTTGCCGGCCAATAGCAGCGGTCCGCGCCACTTCGGCACTGCCTTTTCCGTAGCTGCGGCGGCCGCGCTGTCGTCCTTCACAAACAGCATCCTGACAGAAGCGGGGCGGCGGTGGCTCGGTTATGGGGCTGGGTCGGCGGCGCCGTCGTGGGGGATGCCGACGTGGGGGCTGGCTTCGAGGTGGGCCAGGGACTGGGAGTGTCGGGTGGGGTGGGCTTCGTGTTGCATCCTGTTCGATCAGGTGGGGGTGGTGGAGTTCGAACGCGGGCCGTTCGGAGCGGATCCGGGGCAGGGAGGTGAAGTTGTGTCGGGGTGGCGGTGAGCTGGTCGCCCATTCCAGGGAGTTGCCGTAGCCCCAGGGGTCGTCGGCGGTGGTGACTTCCCCGTATTTCAGCGATCGGATGACGTTCCAGATGAAGGGCAGCAGGGACGCGCCGAGGATGAACGAGCCGATGGTGGACCAGGTGTTGAGGGTGGTGAAGCCGTCGGTGGGGAGGTAGTCGGGGTAGCGGCGGGGCATGCCCATGTTGCCGAGCCAGTGTTGCACCAGGAATGTCATGTGGAAGCCGATGAAGGTGGTCCAGAAGTGGAATTTGCCCAGTCCTTCGTCGAGGAACCGGCCGGTCATTTTCGGGAACCAGAAGTACAGGCCGGAGAAGGTGGCGAACACGATGGTGCCGAACAGGACGTAGTGGAAGTGGGCGACGACGAAGTAGGTGTCGGAGACGTGGAAGTCCAGGGCGGGGGAGGCCAGGATGACACCGGTCAGGCCGCCGCCCAGGAAGGTGACGAGGAAGCCGCAGGCCCACAGCATGGGTGTCTCGAAGGTGATCTGGCCGCGCCACATGGTGCCGATCCAGTTGAAGAATTTGATGCCGGTGGGGACGGCGATGAGCAGGGTCATGAAGGAGAAGAACGGCAGCAGGACGGCGCCGGTGGCGAACATGTGGTGGGCCCACACGGCGACCGACAGGGCGGCGATGCCGAAGGTGGCGTAGACCAGGCCGCGGTAGCCGAACACGGGTTTGCGGGAGAACACCGGGATCACTTCGGTGATGATGCCGAAGAACGGCAGCGCCACGATGTACACCTCGGGGTGGCCGAAGAACCAGAACAGGTGCTGCCACAGGATGGCGCCGCCGTTGGCCGGGTCGAAGACGTGGGAGCCGAAGTGCCGGTCCGCTTCCAACCCGAGCAGCGCGGAGGTCAGCACCGGGAAGGCGATGAGGATCAGGATGGCGGTGGCCAGGATCTCCCAGGTGAACACGGGCATCCGCCACATGGTCATGCCGGGGCAGCGTAGGCACACGATGGTGGTGATCATGTTGACGGCGCCCAGGATGGTGCCGAGGCCGGCGATGACCAGGCCCATGATCCACAGGTCGCCACCCACTCCGGGAGTGTTCGTGGAATTGGAGAGCGGGGTGTAGGCGGTCCAGCCGAACGCGGCGGCCCCGCCCGGAGTGAAGAAGCCCGGACACGGCGATGAGCGCGCCGAACAGGTACAGCCAGTAGGAGAACGCGTTCAGCCGCGGGAAGGCCACGTCGGGCGCGCCGATCTGCAACGGCAGGATGTAGTTGGCGAACCCGAACACGATCGGGGTCGCATACAGCAGCAGCATGATGGTGCCGTGCATGGTGAACAACTCGTTGTACTGCTCGTACGACAGGAACTGCATTCCAGGCCGGGCCAGTTCCGCCCGCATCAGCAGCGCCATCACCCCGCCGACCATGAAGAAGAACAACGACGTCGAGATGTACATGACGCCGATTTCCTTCGGATCGGTCGTCCGCAGATACCCCAGCAACTTCACTCCCGGCCGGCTCCGCGCCACCGGATACGCGCGCGGCCGGGCCGAGGCACCACAGCAGTCATGACGTCAGCTCCTTCAGATCATCGGAGGCGTTGCGGTAGGCAGAGGGTGGCGGTCAACTGGCGCATTGCGATGCGCCCTTCGCCAGTACGGCGGACGTTTCCAGATGCAGAGCGTGCACGAACGCCTGAGGCAGATTGCCTCGGAGCTGATGTTCACCGGCATCGAATTCTTCGGAATACAGCTGGGGTGGCCCGCAGGCGGCACGGGTGCGCTCGTACCAGCGGCCCGCATCGATTTCGCGCCCCTGCTGGTGCAGGGCCTGCGCGGTGAGAAATCCGCACAGGGTGAACGATCCTTCCGCCTGGGCCAGCGGCCGGTCGTCGTGCCGGAACCGGTACGCGTAGCCGTCGACCGTCAATTCGCTCAGATAACTGTTCAGCGTCACCGCGGTTCGGGGATCGTCGGCGGGAATGGCGCCACGTAACGGCGGTAGCAGCAACGCCGCGTCCAGCTGCGGGTCGGTCGCCGAGCGCTGCCATCGGCCGGTGGAATGGGTGGCGTGCCTAGCGGTGTCGGCGACGATCTGGTCTGCCAGCGTCAGCCAGCCGGCGGCGGCGCCACCGGAGGGCGCCACGCCGGCGTAGGCCCGGAGTCCCGCAGCGCATATCAACCGGCTGTGAGTCCAGGCCTGGTTGTCGATCTCCCAGATGCCGGCGTCCGGCTCGGTCCAGCGGTCGCCGATCGCGGTGGCGGCGATGCGGGCGGCGTTGCGGTGGTCGGTGTCCAGGCGGTCGTGCCTGGCCCCGGCCGCGAACAGCAGCAACGCCTCGCCGAAGGCGTCGAGCTGGAATTGCTGGTTGACCCAGTTCCCGATCTGGTCGTGACCACCGGGGTAGCCGGGAAGGTCCAATTGGCGTTGGTCCGGGACGGAACTGCCGCTGACGGTGTACGCGGGTCGCAGTCGATCGCCATGTTCCAGCAGTCGGGCGGCAACGAAGTTGACCGCGTCATCGAGTAGCGGGTGCGGTCCGGCGGCGGCGACGGCCTGCCCGGCGTAGCACTGATCCCGGATCCAGACGTAGCGGTAGTCGTAGTTCCGGCCGGCTTCGGCCCGCTCCGGCAGGCTGGTGGTCGCCGCGGCGACCATACCGCCGCCGGACGTCGTCAGCCCCCGCATGACCGCGTACGAGCGACGACTGTCCCGGCCGTTCAGAGTGTCGTCGAGGGTGGGTACGGCTGCGGCCCAGGCGGTTTCGGTCGCGGACCAGGCGATGTTCGGGTCGATGGGAACGGTCGGTAGCGGCTGCTCGCTGATCTCGAGGACCAGGTCGTGCTGCCCGCCGGCGGGCACGGTGATGTCCCCGGCCAGACCCAGCTGTCCGGCGGAGTCGGCCCGGCAGAACCCGGCGCCGGTCAACCGCAGGTACAGCTTTCCGGTGGTTGCCGTCCATGCCGCGTCTTCCCGCCGAAGCTCGCGCATGGGTTCCCGATCGAATTCCGCGCTCGGGCTCAGGGTGACCCGCACCGCGGCGTCACCGTCGACAGCGATGATCCGACGCAGCAGCACCGCCCTGTCCGTCCGGCCGGGGAAGGCCAGGGCTTCCCGGCACTCGATGACGCCCTGCTCGGTGATCCATCGGCTACGCCAGATCAGACTGGCCTCCTCGTAGAAACCACCCCAGACGAACCGGCCGACGGGAGTCACGGAGTAGCCGCTGCGACCGCCCAGCAGGGCACTGAACAGAGCACCGGAGTCCCATCGGGGGGCGCACATCCACACGATGTCACCGCGCGGACCGACCAGCGCGCCGCGTTCCCCGTCGGCCAGCAACGCATATTCCCGCAACACCTGCGGCGGGAAAGCATTCGCCTCGGCGGTGGAGATCATCGGCGGCGGCTGATGAGGAAGCCGGCCACCGTCGAGGCCCCCGCGATCGCGGCGCTGGCCAGCGCCGGCCGCCGGTAGCGGGGCCACACCATCGCCGCGGCGACCATGCTCGCGGCGTGCAGCAGGTCGGTGATGCTGCCGCCGGTGGTCACCAGCGACCGGTCGGGAGAAGCCAACACCGCTATGCCCTGCAACACTTGTCGGCCGCCGAGAACGCGGACGATCGTCAGGTTCGGCGTGCCCGCGCCGTCCGCGCCCGTCACTATCCGGGTGACCGCGGCCGGCCGGGTCAGCATTGCTGCGCCGATTGTCGCGGTGGCAGCTCCCCAGATGCGGGCCTGAGTCCTGCCGGTCATCACCGTCGCCGTCCGACCAGCACCGCAGCGGCCGTCAGAACGGCGGTACCAGCAGCGAGCAGGGGGCCGTGGTGGTGCGATGCCCAGAGTTGCTTCTGGCTGCTGACCGCCTTGTCGTCGAAGATGCCGTGGGCGCCGAAGTCTTTGCCGTCCGGTCCCGTCCGCGGGTGCCCACAGATTGACCGGGGCATCCGGGAGAAGCCTTCTCCGGCGTCTGCTGGTTGTCGAATCCGACTCTTCCGAGGTAGCGGTCCAATACGCCGGGTGCGATTGCGTTGGCCGCTAGCGTCAGCGCGGTGGATCCGCCGACCCAGTATTCGCGCCGTTTGGGATGGTCCGCCGCCCACAGCACCCCGCGGGCGGCAATTTCCGGCTGGTAGATGGGCGGCACCGGTTGGGCCTGCCGCGGCAACCGGGACAGCACCCAGGAGAACTGCGGGGTGTTCACCGCCGGCATCTGCACCATTGTGACGTGCACGTTGCTCTTTTCGTGCAGGAGCTCGCAACGCAACGCCTCGTTGAATCCTTGAATGGCGTGTTTCGCGCCGCAATAGGCGGTCTGCAACGGAATTCCGCGGTAGGCCAGCGCCGACCCGACTTGCACGATGGTGCCGCGGTTCCTGGCCTTCATCTTGGGCAGCACGGCCATGGTGGCATAGACGTAGCCGAGGTAGCTGACTTCGGTCACCCGCCGGTATTCCTGCGGGCGTGATCTTGTCGAATGGCGAGAACACCGACGTGAATGCCACATTCACCCACACGTCGATGACGCCGAGCTCGGTTTCGATCTGTTCGACGGCCGCGCTCAGTGCTTCAGGATCCGCGACGTCGATCGGCACGATCAGCGGCGTCCCGCCGCCTGCCCGCACGTCTTCGGCCGCAGCGGTCAGACCTTTCTCGCCGCGCGCGAGCAGGGCCACCTTCGCGCCACGGGCGCCGAACGCCCGGGCGGTGGCCCGGCCGATGCCGCCACTCGCACCCGTGACTACCACGACCTGTGGGCTTACTTTCTCCGGTGTCGTCAATTTTTCGCACTCCGATCCGAATATGTTGCCTGGACGAATCAGACGTCCACACCGGCCCGCGTCACCGGGCGTCGTCAGAGCCGGTGATCCAACCCACCGACCACAAATCCCTCTCGGCCGGCTCACCGCCGGCCGCCGCGAACTCATTGAGCACGTCTGCCAGCTGCTGTCTCCCGTCGGTGGGCATCTTGTCGATGATCTGCCGGATGAGGACGCGACGACGCTCCATCACGCCATCCACGAATCGGTACCCCTTCTTCGTCAAGGTCAAGAGCAGATGTCTGCGGTCCGCGGGATTGTCGCGCCGGTCCATGAGCTTCGCCTCGACCAATCTGTCGCAGGTCCGAGTGGCGTTCGACGGGTGGACACCCATGGCCGCGGCCAGTGCGGCGGAATGCATGGGACCACGGCTCGCGATGATGACCAGGGCGCGGAATTGGGTCACTCCCATGGCCGCCTCGACCGTCGCGATGGACTGCGCCGCCACGCCGACCAGGACTCGGGAGGCGGCCAGGACCGCGTCGGTCACCTCTTCGACGTCGGTGTCGCGCGCACCCCCGTCCGGCCCGCTCACGACTCACCCCAGCGCATGCGACGAGTATGAAACAACCGTTGCGTACGCGCAAGGGTTGGGAGTAGACCTGTTGGGGAACAGAACTGATTGCCGTCTCGAAGCAAACCACGGGAAGAACAGGAGACCTGGTAATGGCCGAGAAAGTTGCTGACGTTTTGCTCGCACGGCTGCGCGAATGGGGAGTCAAACAGGTTTTCGGCTATCCCGGCGACGGGATCAACGGTTTGCTCGCCGCCTGGGGCAGAGCCGGGAACGATCCGCAGTTCGTGCAGGCCCGGCACGAGGAGATGGCCGCGTTCTCAGCTGTCGGCTTCGCCAAGTTCTCCGGCAGCGTGGGGGTCTGTGCGGCGACCAGCGGTCCCGGAGCGATCCATCTTCTCAACGGCTTGTACGACGCCAAACTCGATCACGTCCCGGTGGTGGCGATCGTCGGTCAGACCGAGCGGTCCGCGATCGGCGGCTCCTACCAGCAGGAGGTCGACCTGCTGACGCTGTTCAAAGACGTGTGCTCCGACTACGTGCAGATGTGTACCGTCCCAGAGCAAATCCCGAACCTGCTGGACCGGGCTTTCCGGATCGCGATGACGGAGCAGGCGCCCACCTGCATCATCTTCCCGTCGGACGTCTTCGATCTGGCGTACGAGCCGCCCGGCCATGTGTTCAAGCAGGTGCCGTCCAGTCTCGGCATGGCCCAGGCCACGCCGACCGCGGATCCCGAGGCGGTACAGCGCGCCGCCGACCTGCTCAACGCCGGGAAGAAGGTGGCTCTGCTGGTCGGCCAGGGCGCCCGGGGGTGCCAGGCGGAACTGACACAGGTCGCCGACCTGCTGGGTGCCGGCGCGGCAAAGGCTCTGCTGGGCAAAGATGTCCTGCCCGACACGCTGCCGTGGGTGACCGGTTCCATCGGGTTGCTCGGAACCCGGGCCAGTTACAACATGATGATGGGCTGCGACACCCTGCTGACCGTCGGGTCCAACTTCCCGTACACGCAGTTCCTGCCGAAACTGGATCAAGCCAGGGCCGTACAGATCGACCGCTCCGGAAAATGGATCGGCATGCGGTATCCCTACGAGATCAATCTCGTGGGAGACGCGAAAACGACGTTGCAGGCGTTGATTCCGCTGCTGAACCGCACCACCGACCGAAGCTGGCGGGACGAGATAGAAGCCGACGTCGCCGATTGGTGGAAAACCATGGAACGCCGCGCCCTGACCGGCGCGGACCCCATCAATCCGATGCGGATCTTCTCAGAACTGTCGTCGCGGCTGCCTGACAACGCGATCGTGGCCGCCGACTCCGGCAGCGCCGCGAACTGGTACGCCCGGCATCTGAAATTCCACGGCGACATGCGCGGTTCGCTGTCCGGGACACTCGCGACCATGGGACCTGGCGTGCCCTACGTGATCGGCGCGAAATGGGCCCATCCGGACCGGCCCGCCATCGCCCTGGTCGGCGATGGGGCCATGCAGATGAACGGCATGGCTGAATTGATCACCATCGCGCACTACTGGTCCCAGTGGGCCGACCCCCGGTTGATCATCGCCATCCTGCACAACAACGATCTGAACCAGGTGACCTGGGAGATGCGCGCCATGGAAGGAGCACCGAAGTTCGCGGAGTCGCAGACGCTGCCCGAGGTGGACTATGCCGCCTTCGCCCGCAGTCTCGGACTGACCGGGGTCAACATCGACGATCCGGAGGCACTCGGCCCTGCCTGGGAAACCGCACTGCACGCCGCCCGGCCGACGGTGCTGGACATCCGCTGCGACCCGGACGTGCCGCCGATTCCGCCGCACGCCACCTTCGCGCAGGCCAAATCGGTTGCGGGAGCGATCATGCACGGCGACGAGGACGCGTGGGGATTCGTCAAGCAGGGTGTCAAGCAGAAGGCGCAGGAATTCCTGCCCGGCACGAAGAAGGACTGACGGCGGTGTTCCAACAAAGGAAACCGGCGGCCACGTTGTTCCGCCGAGCCGTCCGGGACGTGCGCACCGGCCGGTTCGAACGGAGCCTGTCGGTGCTGACCGCTGCCGGCGCGGCCGCCACGACAGCCGAGGTGTTCCTGTCCCATGACGGGGCGAGCTTCGGCAACAAGATGATGTGGTGGCCGGTGGTCATCATTCCCACCGCCGTCCCCGCCGGGATCGCCGGCGCGCTTTCGGCTCGGGCGGCCCGCACCGTGCTTCCAATCGCCTCGGCCGCCATCGTCTTCAACGGCGTCCAGGGAACGTACCTGCACTGGCGCGGGATCAAGCAGCGACCCGGCGGTTGGACACGCTACAACATGGAGGCCGGCCCACCGATGTTCGCGCCGCTGCTGGCCTCGCTCGTCGGTGGCATGGGAATTCTCGCCGCACTACTGCGCCGCGAAGGATCTGACCGCTCGTGACGTATCGATACCCCGGGGCCCACGCCATCACGCCGCAGGGCAAGGGCCGATTTCCGGGTTTCGACGTGCTGGACCAAGTCGACATGTGGGACGACGTCACCGCCGGTACCGTTCTGAGCCGGTTGGCACCGCCCAACGACCTGTCGTTCTTCACGATCGCCGAGCGCGCCGTCGCTGATCCGCTGCTCGATCTGCTGCTGGCCCAGGATGCCGAGCCACGGGTTCCGGTCCTCGCGCTGATCGACACCCGGCTGGCGATCGGCGAAACGGACGGGTGGCACTACGACGATCTGCCCGAGGACGGCCAGGCGTGGCGGGACTCTCTCGGGTTCTTGGACCAGGATGCAGAAGCGCTGCATCACAGGGCTTTCTGTTGGCTCGACCCCGAGCAGCAGGCCGCCCTGATCCAAGCTGTGCAGGACCTTGCCACCGAATCAAGTCGCTGGCACGGGTTTCCGGCATCGCAGGTGTGGAGTCTGTGGACACGTTATGCGTGCACCGCGTTTTACTCGCACCCGTGGGCCTGGAACGAGATCGGTTTCGGTGGGCCGGCCTATCCCAGGGGCTATCTCAACGCGGGCATCAATGCCCGGGAAAAATGGGAGGTCGCCGACCACCACGACGTCGACCCGATCCCGTTCGTCGACCGGACCGAACGGGCCCGTCGCGATCACGGCCGACTGACCGGGGCGGGCCATGAGTGAATACGGAAAACTGCGGTCCCGCAACGACTCCCCGTGGCTCATTCCCAACGATGGCTCCCGCACCAACCATCGGCTGCGGAGCGACATGCGGCGGTATTCCGACACCGACGAGGTGGACCTTGTCGTGGTCGGCGCGGGCGCGGGCGGGAGTGTGCTCACCCAGCGTCTGGCCCGGGCCGGCTGGTCGGTGGTCTGTCTGGACGCCGGACCGTTCTGGGACCCGGATCGCGACTGGGTCAGCGACGAGCGCGGTTCGCACACCCTCTACTGGACCGAGCCGCGGCAGATCGGCGGTGAGACGCCCGTTCCGTTGGGCTCCAACAACTCCGGTCGCGGCGTCGGCGGGTCGATGGTCCACTACGCCGGTTACACCCCGCGGTTCCACCCATCTGACTTCTCCACGTTCAGTGCCGACGGGGTTGGCGCGGATTGGCCCATCGGCTACCAGGAGCTGAAGCCCTATTACGAGTTGATCGAGGCGGAGCTGCCGGTCGCGGGCCAGCACTGGCCGTGGGGAGATCCGCACGGCTATCCGCACCATGCCCACCCGGTGAGCGGCAATGGTGACGTCTTCCTCCGCGGCGCGGCCGCGGCAGGCATCGAAGCACGGGTGGGTCCGGTGGCGATCACCAACGGCCGGTTCGGGAACCGGCCGCACTGCATCTACCGCGGGTTCTGCCTGCAGGGTTGCAAGGTCAACGCCAAGGCCAGCCCATTGATCACGCACATCCCGGACGCCCTCGCCCACGGCGCCGAGATCCGGGCGGACTGTCAGGTCAGCTCGGTGACGATCGACGAGAACACCGGCGCAGCAACGGGAGTCACCTATTTCCGCGGCGGGGTGGCGCATCACCAGCGAGCACGTGCGGTCGCCGTTGCCGGTTACAGCATCGAGACTCCGCGGTTGCTGCTGCTGTCGACCTCGAGACGCTTTCCGGACGGGCTGGGCAACGACCACGACCAGGTCGGCCGCTACCTGATGGTGCAGGGAGCGCCGCAGACCGCCGGCCGCTTTGCGGACGAGATCCGCATGTACAAGGCGCCACCGCCCGAGGTATCCAGCGAGCAGTTCTACGAGACCGACCCCACCAAGCCGTACAAGCGTGGCTGGTCCATCCAGACGGTGAGCCCTCTGCCGATCACCTGGGCCGAACATGTGACCGCACAAGGACATTGGGGGGAACCTTTGCGGGAATACATGCGCGACTACGTGCACTGGGCCACCCTCGGAGCATTGTGCGAGTTCCTGCCCCAAGCGCGCAACCGGGTCACGCTGGCCGACGAGGTGGATCGGCACGGCCTGCCGGTGGCGCACTTCGCCTACAGCCAGGGGGACAACGACAAGCAACTGATGAAGGCCGCCCAGGCATCGATGGAGCGGATCCTGCACGCCGCGGGCGCACAGGAGGTCATCACCATCGGCCGGTACGCCCATCTCGTCGGCGGTGCCCGGATGGCGCACAAACCCGAGCAGGGTGTCATCGACGCCGATCACCGGATATTCGGCACGCCCAACGTGTTCATCGTCGACGGCAGCACCCTGCCGACCCAGGGGTCGGCGAACCCCGCCTTGACCATCATGGCCCTGGCCGCCAGGGCCGCCGACCGGTTGATCGAGCTGGCCCGGACCCGACAACCGGCAGCGGGGGTTGCGTCGTGAGCGGTTCAGCAGCACCGACGATCGACGACGTCAGCACCGCGGTCTACACCTTTCCCACCCCGGAACCGGAAGGCGATGGCACGCTGACCTGGACTGCGACCGTCGCGGTCACAGCGCAGATCCGGGCCGGTGGCCGAACGGGCCTGGGTTGGACGTACAGCAGCCCCGCGGCGGCCGCCGTCATCCACGACAAGTTGATCGACGCAGTCGCCGGCAGAGATCCCTTCGACATCGCCGGTGCATGGTCGGCGATGCACCGCGCCTGCCGGAACCTGGGCACCCGGGGCCTGGTCATGCAGGCCATCAGCGCCCTCGACGTTGCCCTCTGGGACCTCAAGGCCCGGCTCTGCGGCACCTCGCTGAGCAATCTGCTCGGTCAGCTGCGTACTGCTGTCCCGATCTACGGATCGGGCGGTTTCACCACCCTGAACACCGATCAACTGCAAGATCAGATCACGCAGTGGACGGAGGCCGGCTGCACCGCCATGAAGATCAAGATCGGCCAGTCCTGGGGTGCCGACCCCGGCCGGGACATCGCCCGGGTGGAGCAACTGAGATCAAGCACGCACGGCGTGGATCTGATGGTGGATGCGAATGGCGGATACACCCGCGGGCAGGCCCGGCGGGTCGGTCGGCAACTCGACGAGCTCGGCGTCATCTGGTTCGAAGAGCCCGTCAGCAGCGACGATCTTACGGGTCTTGGCATTCTCCGCGACGTGCTGAATTGTGATGTGGCCGCTGGTGAATACGTCAGCGAAGTGGACGAGGCGAGTCGGCTCTGTGGGGTGGTCGACTGCCTGCAGCTGGACGTCACCAGGTGCGGCGGCTACACCGGGTGGCTCCGGGCCGCCGAAGTCGCGCAGGCGCGCCAGGTGGACGTCTCGGGGCACTGCGCGCCGTCCCTCCACGCCGCCGTGGCCGCTGCCATACCCAACCTGCGGCACGTCGAATGGTTCGTCGACCACGCCCGACTGGAACCAATCCTGGTCGAGGGTGCCCCACCTGTCCACGACGGAGCACTACACCCCGATGCCCGACGCCGAGGGGCACGGCATGACCGTGTCTGGCAGGGCCGAGAAATACCGAACCGCCTGACCAAGAAATGTTTCCACCCAGGCGGGTCCGTCCAGCCGTCCATCACAGTAGGAAAGGAGGTGCTCGAATGAACTGCTATGAGTGTCAGATGGCCGACCGCGACAACCCTGCGATTGGAATCTGCCGCAGTTGTGGCGTCGGTGTCTGCGCCGGTTGCCTGCGCTGGGAGCCGCACGACCACAGTCGGCATGCCGGTCCCGGAAACCCCACGCCGGAACTGACCAGGTCGCTCGTCTGCAACGACTGTGCCGTGGCATTGATCTCAGCCGCGGACATCCGCGTCTGAACTCGATCTGTCGTTAGGAAATCGCGCGGCAGGCCAACTCTGAGGTGGCGCTGGCCTGCCCCGTCCCGTGCGTCATCCTCCCGAACGGAGATTCCAGTCCATGACATTCCCGTCGAACCTCGTAGCCTCGCTCGCGGCCGCGGCGCCGACCAAGCCGTCGGAGCAGCCCTGGACTGCGCCACGACACCCAGGTGCTGATCGTTGCGGTCCTCGGCATCGCGCTCGTGGTGCTGCTGATCGTGTGGCTCAAGTTGCACGCCTTCCTGGCGCTGACCATCGGTGCGCTCTTCGTCGGGATCGCCTCCGGCATCCCGTTGGAGAAGGTCACCGCGTCCTACGAAGCCGGCGTCGGGAGTGTGCTCGGCTACGTCGGCGTGCTGATCGCGCTCGGGGCGATGCTCGGGAAGCTACTGGCTGATTCCGGCGGCGCCGACGAGGTGGTGCAGACACTGCTCCGCGGCCGCCGGGCCACCCTGCCCTGGAAGATGGCGTTGATCGCGGCCATCATCGGCATTCCGATGTTCTTCGAGATCGGCTTGGTCCTCCTCATCCCGGTCGTGCTGCTGGCCGTGTATCGCACCAAGTCGCCCGCGATGTTGCTCGGCATCCCGGCACTGGCCGGCCTGTCCGTGCTGCACGGGTTCATCCCACCGCACCCCGGACCGCTGGCCGCCATCGGGATTCTGCATGCCAACGTCGGTATCACGCTGGCATTCGGGCTGATCGTCGCGGTGCCCGCCGTGATCGTCGCCGGTCCGCTGTTCGGACGGGTGGCCGCTCGCTGGGTGCCCGATCGGTGCCGCCGGCGCAGGCTTCGCGATCACCGGCCGATCTGCGGGCACTAACGCCGATTCGTCGTTCAGCACGACCGTCGGACGGCACCGATGGCCGGTACCTCGTTCAGCACCACACCGGACGGTGGTTCCGGGCGCCGGCGGAGTTCACAGGCGCTCGCCACCCAGGAGCCGACGGCGGACGGCGGTTCCGAGCAGCAGCGCTCTGCGCAGGCCCTGGCGACCCAGGATCCGGAGGCGACCGGCCGGCCGAGCTTCACCTGGACGCTGATCACCCTGCTCACCCCACTGGTGCTGATGCTGATCAAGGCGGCCGCGGACCTGATCCTGCCCTCCGGGAATGCGCTGCGGTCGTTCCTGGACTTCGTCGGCGACCCGGTCGTGGCGCTGCTGATCGGCGTCCTGCTGGCCATGGTGACCTTCGGTACCAAGGTCGGATTCTCGACGACCGTGCTGAGCAAGAAGATCGGCGACAGCCTGCTGCCGATCGTGGGGGTCGTTTTCATCGTCGGTGCCGGCGGCGGGTTCAAACAGGCACTGGTCGACGGTGGCGCGAGCACCGCGATCGCGAAATTGGCCACCGACGCAGGGCTCTCGGCGCTGCTGCTGGGCTGGCTGGTCGCGGTACTGATCCGGCTGGCCACCGGATCGGCCACCGTCGCCACCGTCACGGCCGCCGGAATCATCGCCCCGCTCGCCGTTGGTCTGTCCCAGCCGAACCTGGCGTTGGTGGTGCTGGCCATCGGTGCCGGGTCGCTGTTCTTCTCGCACGTCAACGACGCGGGCTTCTGGCTGGTCAAGGAGTACTTCGGCCTCAGCGTCGGCCAGACCATCAAGACCTGGTCCGTCATGGAAACGATCATCTCGGTGATCGGCCTGGGGATGACCGCGCTGCTGTCGATGTTCGTCTGACCCCTCCGGACGACCCGCCAGCACTCCAACTCCCGATCCTGCGCGGGATTGACCTCCCAGAGGGCCTTCCCGCACCCGAGATGTTGGTCGGTGCGAACGGGGTACTGAAGCGGCGGACATCGCGCGACGCGCCAGCCGCGCTCCCTTGCCGAATGAATCGCTGCTGCTGTTCGTGCGGCTGGGTGAGAACTTGGTGCCGGTCACGGACTGGGCGGCAGCGGCTCGGTCGGACGGAGCACCACCGACACCCAGGCGTCATCCCAGCGGTTGAAATGTCGGTAATCGGTGGGCGTTTCCTCGGGCCGTGAGCCGTCGGACCCAACGTGGGTGAGCACGGCGCGGCCGAACGGTGCCGAGTGCAGACCCGGCGGGTGGGTGTGCAGCAGTCCGGTGATGCGCTGCCACGCGTCGCCCAGATCCGCGGCACGGACCGACCAGGCCGCGGCGGTGACGTCCGGTGTGCTGGCTCCGCCGGGGCCGGGTTGCGCGGCCGTGCAGTGTTCCGGGATGTTCATCTGGCAGTTCGCGCAGGTTCCGCAGGCGATCGTCAACCTCAGGCAGAGCACGTCGCCGACCCGTGGTCATGGACGGGCCGTCGCCGACTTCGAGTACGTCTGCCAGGCTTTCGTGACGGACCAGTGCCCCTTGGACGTGGTCGAGGCGGCCCTGATGGATAGGACGATCCTGCGCCCAGATCCTGGTCGCCGTGATCTGTACGATCGCGTCGATTTGTCCGGTCCCGCCCGACGGTTCCAGGCCGTGCACATGGACGAGCGAAGGCCCGTCGTAGGCAAGTGTTCTCATGTCGGTTGCTCCTCTCGAGTTGACGTAGTGAGGTACGAGCGGCGTGGTGGCGGTCACCACCCCTGTCGCTGTCGCGTGAGCGGGCTGCTCTTGATTTGATCCGCCGGAGCGTGGTGCTGCCCGGGCCCAGACCGCGGACACCAAGCGTCGGACGGCCGGCTTTTTGACCGGCGCGACGTCGGCACAACGGGCGTCTCGACCATCTGGCTGACCGATCTGTAGACCGCAAAGTTTAGTCCGACATTGCCTGCAGCGACGGCCGCGCAGTACAAAGGATTCGCTACGGACGAGAAATTCAGCCGGATGAACCTCGCCTCATCAGCAGCAGCGGAATGGCCTGGGGCTGCCCGGCGATTTTTGCCGTTCGTACGCTCCAACGTGGCGACACAGGTGTACAGGGTGAGGGTCGAGGGGCTTGCCGGAGTCAGTCGATGAGTCGGTAGAAGCGGAAGAAAGTGTGCTCGATCGGGAGCACGTCGACCCCCGCCCATCCGGCACGCCGCGCGAACGACTCCAGGGTGGCGGCTCGCATCACCGTTCCGGGAGCTTCACAGCCGGGGACGACCCGGCTCTGCGGCAGGCACCAGGTCGCACTGACCAACGCGAAGAACGTCTCGACCGGATCGCCGATCTGGGGGTGGTCGCCGGCGCGCTCGTCCATGACTATCACCGCGCCGCCTGGGACCACCGCCGCCCGCGCGGCGGCAAGCGCCTCAACGGGTCGGCCGAAGTCGTGGACGCACTCGAAGAAGAACACGACGTCGTATTCTCCGCCGCCGTAGCTTTCGCTCGAGGCGTCGACGAGGTGGAATCGGACACGGTCGTCAACGCCGTGCTCCAAGGCGTTGTGCCGCGCCCGGTCGATGGCCTCCGGGTCGGCGTCGTAACCATCGATGCTCACATGGTCGAACGCCTTCCCGAGTTCGATCGCCGACCAGCCACAGCCGCAGCCGATGTCGGCGACACGCGCCGGGTTGGTGGTATCGCTCAGGCGGGCGTGGACGCCCGCCATTTGCGGTATCCAGGACGTGGCGAGTTCGTTGACGAACAGCGGCCGGTTGAACGCCGCCTGTGCATGCACCATCTCAGGGCCGTACGCGTCGACGGCTACGCCCGCGCCGCTGCGATATGCGTTGAGTAGGGCTGCGGTCGCACCCCCGACTGCCGTCAAGGCCAACGGCATGCCGCCGACGTAGGCCGGGTCGGTTTCGTCGACGAGGGTCGCCGCGACACCATCGGCGAGGGTGAAACTTGCGGTGGCGTAGTCAGTTCCGTCTGCGACGACCGAGTGCCCGGAACAAGCCAAGGCGGACGCCCAAGTACACGGTGAGGAGATGGAATGCGCCGAGGCCTTCGACGAAGATGCGCTCGGCCAGCGCATCCGCGGGCTGCGCCGTGCTGTGGGGTCGTCGTTGTAGTCATCGCTGATCCTCGTCTTGGGCAGGTTTGTCGCCGATCACCGAACCGCCGACCACAGTCCGCGGGGCATCCTGGTCAACACATCATTTTTGCGCACAGTTCGGCAGTTGGCCCGTTGACCTCGAGGGAGAGCGCCACGCCGGCGACGCTTCCTGGGTGTGATGCCTTGATGGGATTTTGATGGTTTTTGGATCTTTTCTTCGCCTCAATTTGGCCTACTGTGAGTGGAACATCCTTGCTTTGCCGCTCCACAAGACACCGATCTGATTTCGGCAGCGGATCATAATTGATCCGGAGTATCTCGAGAGTCCTTGTTGCGCATGCAACTTGGCACTCATGTCACCGCTTGCGTGGCCTTTACCAATGGAATCTGACCGCCCGATTACCTCTGAATCGACCAGGTGGTCCACCTTCAATGATGATGGATGGAGTTCAACGTGAAGCTGTTGATCGGTGGCCAGTGGGTCGACTCGCTCGCCGGCCGTGAGGAGGAGGTGACCTCACCCTTCGACGGGTCGGTGGTGGGGTCGGTTCCGCGTGCCGGTCTGGACGATGTCGAGGCAGCGCTGGCCGCAGCGACGGAGGGGGCCAAGGTCTGGCGTCGAACGCCGGCGCACCAGCGGATGCGGATCCTGTTGCAGGCGGCCGCGTTTGCCGACGAGCGGGCGGAGGCGATTGCGCAGACGATCAGCGCGGAGGCCGGCAAAGCCATCACCGAGGCCAGGGGCGAGGCGTCCCGGTCGGGTGAGTTGATCAGGTTGGCCGCCTTCGAGGGCACCCAGCTCTACGGAGACTCGTTGCCGCTGGATGCCAACCTCGGAACGGGTTACGACAAGATCGGTTTCACAGTTCGCCAGCCGGTCGGGGTGGTGGTGGCCATCACCCCGTTCAACTACCCGTCGCTGCTGGTGCTGCACAAAGTCGCGCCGGCCCTGGCGGCCGGCAATGCCGTCGTCCTCAAACCGGCCCGTACCACCCCGCTGACCGCCCTGGCGCTCGCCGCGTGTTTCGTGGACGCCGGCCTTCCCGACGGAGTCCTGTCCGTGCTGACCGGCCCGGGCGGCGAGTTGGGCGATGCACTGGTCGCCGACCCGCGGGTCAACAAGATCTCGTTCACCGGATCGACATCCATCGGCACTCGCATCACCACGCTGGCCGGGGTGAAAAAACTGTCCCTGGAACTGGGCGCCTCCTGCCCAGTGGTCGTGTTGCCGGACGCCGACATCGACGCCGCGGCCGCAGCTGTCGCACTCGGCGGATTCGTGAACGCCGGTCAGGTCTGCATCTCCGTGCAACGGGTGATCACCCACCCGAAGATCGCCGGTGACTTCCTGGACGCGCTCGTCCCGCGGGTCCAGAAGATCAGTACCGGCAACCCCGGTTCTGCCGATACCGGCATGGGCACCCTGATCACCGCGCAGGAAGCAGAGCGGGTCGAGCGGTCCATCAAGGCGGCCGTTCACAATGGGGCCACCGTGCTGACCGGCGGTGAACGGGACGGCGCCATCATCAGTCCGACCGTGGTGACCGATGTCGACCCGAGTTCCCCGTTCAGCCAGGACGAGCTGTTCGGGCCGGCGGTCGCCGTGTCGACGGCCGCCGACTGGCAGTCCGCGATCGCCCAGGCGAACGGGACCGCGTACGGACTGGGCGCGGGCATCTTCACCTCCGACGTCTCTGGTGCAGTGCGGGCCATCCGGGAGATCGACGCCGGCATCGTCCACATCAACTGGACGCCGTTGTGGCGGGCCGACCTGATGCCCTACGGCGGTCTGAAGGGCAGCGGTATCGGCAAGGAAGGCCCGCGTTCCGCGGTCGCCGAGATGACCGATGTCAAGACCATCATTCTCCACGGCCGGCCCTGGTAGCGCGGATTTCGCCGATCACCGGCAGCCCCGCATCGCTACTGCAATAGCCCCCAATTTCCGTACCGTCGACCCGAAATCGAGTTGTGACGATGAATGCTGCCCCGACCATCCGACTGACTGTCGCTCAGGCGGTCATCACCTACCTGTCCCGCCAGTATTCGGTGGCAGACGGCGAACGCCGCCGGCTGATCCCCGCCACCCTTGGCATCTTCGGCCACGGCAATGTCGCCGGCCTCGGTCAGGCGCTGGACCAGCTGAACGAGACCATGCCGTTCATCCAAGGTCGCAACGAACAGGCCCTTGTGCACGCGGCGGTCGGCTTCGCCAAGCACTCCCGGCGGCACGCCACCCTGGCGGTGACGGCCTCGATCGGTCCCGGTGCGATGAACCTGGTCACCGGGGCGGCCCTAGCCACCGTGAACCGGCTCCCGGTGTTCCTGTTGCCCGGTGACACCTACGCGACCCGCCACCAGGGACCGGTGCTGCAGCAGCTGCAGCATCCCGTCGATGCCGACCTGACGGTGAACGACGTCTTCCGGCCGATCAGCCGGTTCTTCGACCGGATCACCCGGCCCGAGCAACTGCTCACGGCGTTGCCGGCCGCCATCCGCACCCTGGTCGACCCGGTCGAAACCGGCGCCGTCGTGCTTTCCCTGCCCCAGGATGTGCAGTCCCACGCCTATGATTTCCCTGCCGACTTCTTCGCCGAACGCGACTGGAGGATCCGCCGACCGGCCCCCGACAGCGACGAGGTCGCTGCCGTGGCAGCTCTTCTCGTCCGGGCGAAGAAGCCCATCATCATCGCCGGCGGCGGTGTCATCTACTCCGATGCCACCGCCGAGTTGGAGCAGCTGGCGGACGCGGTTGGGGCGCCGGTCGCCGAGACCTTCGGCGGCAAAGGCGCCGTACAGCAGCAGGCGTGGTGGCAGGTCGGCGGCATCGGTCTCGAAGGAACTCCTGCGACCAACACTTTGGCCAACGAGGCTGATGTGGTGCTCACGGTCGGTTCCCGACTCACCGACTTCGCCACCGGTTCCCACTCGATCTTCGCCAACCCCGATGTGCGGTTCGCCAGCATCAACGTCAATGTGCACGACGCCGACCGGTTAGGCGCCATCGGCATCGTCGGTGACGCCAAACGGAGCCTCGCCGCGCTCGCCGACGCGGTCGCCGAACGGCAAAGCGACCCTGACCCGGCCTGGCGGCTCCGAGTCGAGGAACTCGCCGACGCCTGGGCGATCGAACGGGCGGATGCGCTGAACCCCGATCAGCTGTTCGACAAGTCGGCAGTGCCAAGCGATTCAGATGTCGTCACCACCACCGATGCGGTGCTCACCCAGGGTCAGATCATCGGCGTCCTGCAGGAACACGCCCGTCCAGGTGATGTGATCATCGCGGCCGCCGGCGGTCCACCCGGTGACCTGCAGAAGGTCTGGGACGCCACCGGCGGCCGGACCTGCCACCTGGAGTTCGGATTCTCCTGCATGGGCTATGAGATCCCGGCCGCCATGGGTGTCCGGATGGCGCACCCTGACCCCGCTGCCCGGATCACCGCGTTCCTCGGCGACGGCACTTTCCTGATGGCGCCGACCGAACTGGTCACCGCCGCCCAGGAAGGCCTGCCCATCACCCTCGTCGTTCCAGAGAACCACGGCTACCAGGTGATCCACCGGCTGCAGATGTTCCGCAGCGGCCGGGAATTCGGCAATGAATTCCGCTACCGCACCCAGCCGCTCGAACTGGCCGAGGCCACCGAGGTGGACAAGGCGGCACGGCTGAACGGCGAGTACCTTGCGGTCGACCTGGTGCAGATCGCCGCTGGACTTGGCGCAAAAGCGTTGCGCCCCAGCACTGCCGACGAGTTCCGCGCGGCACTCGACGACACCCGCGGACACCAGGGCACGGTCGTCATCGTGGTTCCGGCGATCCCGCACGCCGACCTCCCGCCCGCCGGGGTGTGGTGGGACGTGGCACCCGCCGAGGTATCCGAGGTGCTGACCGTCCCGGCGCTGCGCGCCGAATACGAGCACGACCGCCAGACCCAGCGGTGGTTCGGATGAGCCGGACTCCGCTCGACAACGGCGAACTCGCGCGGGCTGTCCGCGGCGGTGCGAGCACCTTCGGTACCTTCTTGGGCACCGCGTCCGCCATCACCGCCGAGGTCTGCGCCGCATCCGGTTTCGACTGGCTGCTGCTGGACCTGGAGCACGGGGCCGGCGGTGAGGAACAAGTCCGCGATGTCATCCCGGCTGCCGGATCCTACGGCGTGCCAACGGTTGTCCGGGTCGAGACCGATGCTCGCATCCGGATGGGTCGTGTCCTGGACAACGGTGCCGCCGGAATCATGTTGCCCCGCATGGACAGTGCCAAGCAGGTCAGCGAAGCCGTTACCCATCTCCGGTATCCACCGCGTGGCGACCGTGGGGTGGCCACCTACAACCGGGCCTGTCGGTTCGGGCTGGATCCGGGCGCCCTGGACAGGGCCGACGAGGAAATCCTGGTCATCGCCCAGATCGAGTCCGCCGCCGCAGTCGCCGCCGTCGACGAGATCGCCGCCGTCGACGGGGTCGACGTGCTGTTCGTCGGCCCACGCGACCTCAGTCACGACCTCGGGCGTCCCGGGAGACACCGCCGCCCCGGCCTTCGTCGAGGCGCTGGCCACCGTGTTGGCTGCCGGCCAACGGCACGGCAAAGCCTGCGGACTGCTGGTGATGGATGGTGCCGGCGCGGCCCTCCGCCTGCAGCAGGGCTGGTCCTTCGTGGCGATCGGTTCCGATTCCACCCTGCTCGCGGCAGCGTCCCGAGCCGCCCTGACCCAAGCCCGCAACGCCGCCGGCTAACCACTCAACCTTCAGCAGAAAGCGAGATCCGCCATGATTGGACGCATCGACGACAAGGGCATCACCGAAGTGGGTGTGGGATTGATCAGCGTCGGTTGGATGGGCAAGCTGCACAGCCGCGCCTACCAGGCCATCCCCGTCACCTATCCCGAACTGAGCATCCGGCCCCGGCTGGTGCACGCGGCAGACACCGCACCCGACCGCGTCGAATACGCCAAGGACGTGCTGGGCTATGCCAAGGGCAGCACCGACTATCGGGACGTGCTGGCCGATCCGGAGGTTGACGTGGTGTCGATCTGCGCCCCGAACATGCTGCACCGGGAGATCGGCATCGCCGCCGCAAAGGCCGGCAAGCCGTTCTGGATCGAGAAGCCGGTCGGCCGGGACGCAGCCGACACGGCAGCGGTGGCCGAAGCTGCCCGGGCGGCCGGGGTCGGCACGTCGATCGGCTACAACTACCGGCACGCGCCGGCGGTGGAACGCATCCGCGAGCTGATTGCGAACGGCGAACTGGGCCGTATCACCAACGTCCGCGCGGTGTTCTTCAACGGATACGCCTCCGAGCCCAACGGTGCACTCTCCTGGCGGTTCAAGAAAGAACTGGCCGGCAGCGGCGCCCTCGGAGACCTGCTCAGCCACGTCGTCGACCTGATGCAGTACGTCGTCGGTCCGATCACCGACGTCAACGGACTGCTCTCGACCATCCACCGGCAGCGCCCGATCCTGCCGATGGGGCAGGCCACCCACTTTGCGGTCATCGAGAACGGCGAACTCGGCGACGTCGAGAACGACGACTACGCCGCGGCTCTCGTCCGGTTCGCCACCGATTCGCCGGGCGCTGGTGCCGTCGGCACCCTGGAAGCCTCCCGGGTGATCGTCGGCCCGCAATGTGGCCTTGGCTTCGAGGTATACGGAACCGAAGGCTCGGCGTCCTGGAACTTCGAGCAGATGAACGAACTCAAGGTCGCCATCGGCCGCACCGGCCCGAGCCAGGGCTACACGACCATCTTCGGCAACGCCTCGCAGGGCGACTATGCCGCGTTCCAGCCGGGCCCTGGCAACAGCCTGGGATATGACGACCTCAAGGTGGTCGAGGCGAAGAAGTTCCTCCTCGCGGTGACCGGGGGAGAGCAGCGGAACTCGACCATCGACGAGGCACTCGCCGACGCCTCCGTGATCACCGCCATCGCCGCCTCCGCCGAGGACGGACAGTGGCACAAGGTGCCTCAGGTTGCGGGCGCCACCTTCGGGCACAAGGCACCGTCGATCCGGCAGGACGCCGATCTGGTGCGGAAGCACGGTCGGCCATGGCTGACATCGCAAACCTGCCCGTCGTGGTCGGCCTTGGCGTCGTGGACCCGGAGCTGGTGAATCCGGTCCTCGCCGGGCACTGCCGGTTCGTGGCCGAACCGACGGCGACCGACCTGGCCCAAGCGTTTGGCGCGATCGCTCGGGCCGATGCCGTGGTGGACAAGGCGTTTCTGGCCGGTGCTCCGCTGCTGCGGGTGGTTGCCCGCACCGGGGTCGGCGTCGAGAAGGTCGACCTCGACGAGGCCACCGCACGCGGCATCGCCGTCGTCATCACTCCCGGGTCGGGCACGAACGCGGTCGCCGAAGGCGCCATCGCGATGGCCATGCACTTGGTCAAGCGGTTCGGGAGGCTGACCGACCTGGTTCGCTCCGGTCAGTGGTCGACCCGCAGCTCCGTCTCGGTCGGCGATCTCGGCGGCTCGGTCCTCGGAGTTGTCGGGTACGGAAGGATCGGACAACGGGCCGCGGCCCTCGGGGCCGCGCTGGGAATGAAGGTGCTCGCCTACGACCCGGTCAGCGAGCCGCCTGCCGATGTGCGCTGCGCCGACCTTCAGGAACTCTTCGGCCGCAGCGACGTGATCACCCTGCATCTCCCGCTGCTGGAATCCACCCACCACCTCGTCGGGTCGGAGTTGCTCGGCCACATCAAACCAGGATCGGTTCTGGTGAACTGTGGCCGCGGTGGTCTGATCGACACCGACGCCGTCTACACGGCGCTGCAGGACGGCCGTCTCAGCGGTGTCGGGCCTGGACGTCTTCGACCCGGAACCGCCCACCCACCATGCATTGTTCGATCACCCTGACGTCGTACTCACCCCGCATCTGATGGGCCTGAGCCGGCAGGGCACGGCCGCCACCTTCACCGACGCCGCCCAGGGCGTCCTCGACGTCCTCGCCGGCGCGACTCCGGCGGCGGTGGCCAATCCCGGATGGCAGCAGGCGGCCGGCCTGCTGACCGCGTCGCAAACGTCATGAAGGACTTGCTCACCGGGAAAGTCGTCCTGGTCAGTGGCGGCACCCAGGGCCTGGGCGCCGCGATCGCCGCGGCGTGCGTTCGGGAGGGCGCCGCAGTCGTGATCTCCGGACGCAACGCCGAGCGTGGAGCCAAGGTGGTCGCCGAGCTTACGGCCAGCGGCGCGGATGCGAGTTTCGTGCAGGCCGACATCAGCGATGTGAGCCAGGCGCAGGCGTCCGTCGCGGCGACGATCGAGCGTTCCGGACGGATCGACTGCCTGGTCAATGCGGCCGGCCTGACCGCCCGCGGTTCGATGTCGGACACCACGCCGGAGTTGTTCGACCAACACATCGCGGTGAACCTGCGCGCTCCGTTCTTCCTGATGCAGGCCGCCATCGCGGACATGAAGCAGCGCGCGGAACCGGGCACCATCGTCAACGTGATCACGATCGACTCCCACGGCGGGCAACCGTTTCTCGCGCCCTATGTCGCGGCGAAGGCCGGTCTGGCCGGTTTGACGAAGAATGCCGCGCACGCGCACCGCTGGGACCGAATCAGGATCAACGGCCTCAACATGGGCTGGTCCGCCACCGACGGGGAGAACGCCACCCAACAGCAGGGTCACGGAGCCGGCGCGGACTGGCAGGAACAGGCAGCTGCGAAGCTCCCGATGGGCAAGCTCGGCCAGGTGGACGAGATCGCCGACTTCGTCGCGTTCCTGCTGTCCGACCGCAGCGGCGTCGTCACCGGGTCCGTCATCGACTGGGACCAGAACGTCATCGGCGGCCTCGGGTGACCGATCACGTCAACACCATCGTCGTCCCACCACCCGTCTCGAGGAGAAGACCATGCGTCTAGGTTTGATCGGTCTCGGCAGGATCGGCTCGTTCCACGCCGATACCCTGTCCCGGTTGACCGCAGTTGATTCCCTGGTCGTCACCGATGCCGTCCCGGCGGTCACCAAGGCTGTCGCGGACCGTGTCGGCGCTGACACCGCCGACACCCCCGACGGATTGCTCGACAGCGGCGTTGACGCCATCATCATCGCCGCCGCCACCAACGCCCATACCCAGCTGATCAAGGCCGGCGTCGACGCGGGAATCCCGGTTTTCTGCGAAAAGCCTCTGTCCGGCGACCTTTCCGAGGCGGTGGCCATCGCAAAGTACGTCAACGACAGTGGAGTGCCGGTGCAGATCGGCTACCCGCGCCGCTTCGACCCCGCCTACGCCGCCGCCAGAGCCGCGGTGGTGGCCGGCGAACTCGGCTGGGTGCACACGGTCCGCTCCACCACGTTGGACCCGGCGCCGGCGCCCCGCGGATACATCGAGGTGTCGGGTGGCATCTTCCGGGACTGCAGCGTGCATGATTTCGACACCGTGCGCTGGCTGACCGGCCGGGAGGTTGTCGAGGTGTACTCCACCGGCAGCGCCAGGGGCGCCGATTTCTTCGCCGAGTTCGGCGATGTCGCAACGGCTCAGAGCCTGCTGACCTTCGACGACGGTGCCACCGCGGTGATCTCGAACGCCCGGTACAACGCACGTGGCCATGACGTGCGCCTGGAAGTGCACGGCACGGACGACAGCGTCGCCGCCGGCTGGAGCGACACCACCCCGCTGCGGAACCTCGAGCCGGGAGTCAGCTGGCCGGCGGGGCCGCCGGCCGTGTTCTTCATGGACCGGCTGGCCAGGGCATTCGACGCCGAGCTCACCGCCTTCACCGAACTGGTTGCCGGGCAACGGAAATCTCCGTGCACCGTCGACGACGCCCTGGCCGTCGCCTACATCGCGGAGGCCGCCACCCTCTCCCTCCAACAGCACCGTCCGGTGCAGATCGTCGAGGTTTCGCAGTCATGACCACACCCGCCCAGAACCGTATCGCCGGCGCACCGATCTCCTGGGGAGTCTGTGAGGTGCCGAACTGGGGCTATCAGCTCACTCCGGAGCGAGTACTCGCCGAAATGCAGGACGTCGGCCTCTCGGCGACGGAGCTGGGACCTGACGGATTCCTGCCGGCCGACCCCCAGGAGATGGCGACGGTGCTGAACTCGCACCGGCTGACCGCCGTCGGCGGATTCACTCCGGTCCTGATGCACCAGGCCGGCCACGACCCGCTTCCGGAAATCAACCGCATCCTCACCGGGTACGACGCCACCCACGCCGAAGTCCTTGTGCTGTCGGCGGTGTCGGGGCTGGACGGATACGACACCAGGCCGATCCTGGACGATGACGGCTGGAAGCGCCTGCTGGACAACCTGGATCGGATCTCAGCCGTGGCCGCCGAACACAACGTCCGGGCTGTGCTGCACCCGCACGTCGGCACCATGATCGAGAACGGCTACGAGGTGCAACGCGTGCTGGAAGGGTCTTCCATCGCGCTGTGCCTGGACACGGGGCACCTGCTGATCGGCGGAACCGACCCGGCCGAACTGACCCGACAGGCCCCGGACCGGGTCGCCCATACCCACCTCAAGGACGTCGACAATACGATCGCCGAGAAGGTCCGGGCCGGCCGACTGACCTACACCGAGGCTGTCACCGAAGGCATGTACCGCCCGTTGGGCACCGGCGACGTGGACATCGCGTCGATCGTGAAGACCCTGCAGGACAACGGCTACGAAGGGTGGTACACCCTCGAGCAGGACACCATCCTGATCGAAGAACCCCGCGGCGAAGGCCCGGTGCGCGACGTCCGGATCAGTGCCGACTACGTCAGCGGCCTGCTCGACGCTGCTTCGGTCTCGCAGTAACCCGCTGTTCCCAGGAAGTAAGGACGCCGAACAATGGAACCGCTTCGCCTTGGCATTCTCGGTGCCGCCCGGATCACCGACCTGGCCCTGATCAAACCGGCCAGGATCACCGGTACCAGGTTGGTCGCCGTGGCCGCTCGGAACCCCGAGCGCGCCAACGAGTTCGCCATGTTGCACGGTATCGAGAAGGTTCATCAAAGCTACCTGGACGTCATCAACGACCCGGACGTGGAGGCCGTCTACAACCCATTGCCCAACAGCCTCCACGCACCGTGGAACAAGATCGCCCTGGCCGCCGGCAAGCACGTCTTCACCGAAAAACCCTCGGCCAGCAACGGCACCGAAGCCGAAGAGGTCGCCGCAGCGGCCAGGGGCACCGATCGACAATTCTTCGAAGGCTTCCACTACCTGTGGCACCCGCTGATCTCCAGGCTCCACGCAATCCTGGCCAGCGGCGAACTCGGAGAACTTCAGCACGTCGAAACCGTCATGGACATGCCCGCACCGGCTGCCTCCGACCCGCGCTGGTCCGCCGAACTCAGCGGCGGAGCCCTGATGGATCTTGGCTGCTACAGCCTGCACTCCATGCGCATCCTCGCCCCACTGCTCGGTGGTGAACCCACCCTGGTCGGCGCGTCGGGGGCGGAACGGCCCGGCCATCCGGGCATCGACGAGTGGCTGACGGCCGAACTTCGATTCCCGAACGGGATCACCGGCACCGCCGGATGCAACATGGCCAGCGATCACCACCAGATGAGCCACCGCCTCATCGGCTCCGCCGGTGAAGCGGTCATCACCGACTTCGTCAATCCGCACAACGACGACCGGCTCATCGTCACCACCAAGGACGGCGTCCGCACCGAACACCTCGGCAACCGTTCCTCATACACCTATCAACTCGAAACCTTCACCACCGCAGTCCGCACCGGCACGCCCGCCCGCACCGACGCGGACGACGCCGTCAAGACCATGCAGCTGATCGACAAGTGTTACCAGGCAATCGGAATGCAACCACGAGGGCTTCAACAGCTCGCCGGGACGGGAAACCTCGAATGAGCGCATCAAGACCGGCCGCTGGTCGGAGCGCCGAAGGGCGGGAACGTTGCAATTGCTGCGGACGAGTTGATGGCCACCTGCTGGACCTCGGCCGGTGACGCCGCCTCCGACCGGGCGGACCTGCGTAGTCCGCTGACCCTGCGGAGCAGGATCGAAGGTGCCGCCGCGGCCGGGTTCACCGGCTTCGGCCTGCTCTCCGACGATCTGCCCGCCGCCATCGCGCAATACCGGCTCACGGGCATCAGAACCATGCTGGCCGACAACGGCATCACCCGCCTTGAACTCGAGAGCATCCCGCACTGGTGGTCCGACGGTCCGGAACAAGCGGAGTCCGACAGGGTCCGACACGGCCTGCTCGACGCCGCCGAAGCGTTGGGCGCCCGGCATCTCAAAGTCACCCCCGACGGGAACGACCGACCATGGGACCGCGGTCGCTGGGCCGAGAAGTTCGCCGAACTGGCGAGTCAGGCAGCAGGGGTCGGGGCCCGGCTGGGCATCGAATTCTTCCCCTGGTCGAACATCAAAACCCTGGGCGACGGCCTGCAGCTCGTCGCGGACGCCGGTCATGACGCCGGCGGCGTCATCATCGACACCTGGCACGTCGCCCGCGCCCACACCCCGATCGCCGACCTCGCGGCCGTTCCGCCCGAGCTGATCATCGGCGTCGAACTCAACGACGCCGACGAACAGGTGGTCGGCACGCTGTTCGCCGACACGGTCCATCGCCGGCGGTACTGCGGGGAAGGCGTCTTCGACCTGTCGGGCATGATCAACGCCCTGCGAGCGGCCGGCTGGAACGGCCCCTGGGGCGTGGAAATCCTGTCCGAGGAACATCGATCACAACCGATGGATCAGGCGCTGCGGCGGGCCGCGCACAGCGCCCGGGATGCACTTGAACACGCCCGCAGACAGGCCTCCAACTGACGGCTGACGCCGGTTGCTGATTCAACGGAGCGCGGTGATGACATCCTTGCTGTGGGTGATCGGCAAGCGCATGCCCTCGAGTTCGACCGTGGTCTGCGTCTGCGGCGATGTCAAGGTGAGCGTGCGGACGTTGACTCGCTGACCGACCGATACCTGAAGATCCCGCCGCGGCAGGCGGAAAACCAGCCGACCGGGCGCCTGGTGGCGAGAACGACCCTCGAAGCCGTAGACGAAGTCGTCCGAAACTCCCACCAGCATCCACTGCGGCAAGTGACGCAGCCGACCCGCTGCCCGCGCACCGGCCAGCGCACCACCGACGGTCGCCACGCCGCTGAGACCAACAACGTCACCGAGCAGACTGTCGCCGGCGAGGCCGCCGACGAACATTCCTCCGCTGCTTCCTCGCGGGCTGAACTGCCCGGCAGCGATGACCTGGTCGTCGATGTGCTGGGCGGCCATCGCTTGGTTGACTGCTTCGATGATGTTTTCGCTGGACATTGCGTCTCCTCGGGTTCAACGGGTGCTACCGACAAGTCAAGCTTCGTCGGAAATCCGTCGTCGTCGGGTCACCCGCACGGCCGACCATGCGGCTGGAATCCGTGTCCACCAATCGGTGGGCCGACGCCGACGTCAGCTAGCCCGGCGCGACTGCGTTGCGAGCGGCTACCGCCGGGATCAGATCGCCGTAGCCGACGTCGGCCAGTGCGGCGATGTCGTCCAGCTCGACCGCGGCGCGTGGGGATGCGGCCAACTGGTCGCGGAAGATCGCGGCGGCATCGCTGCGAGCACCTGGTCCGTCCAGGCGATAGCGCGGCGGCAGCATCGGTCCGAACAGCAGCGGCTCGGCGAGATCAGGATGGGCGCGCACGTCCGGCGCTACTCCAGCGGCGTCGGCCAAGGTGACGGCGAGGACGTTGTGCGAGTCGATCGGCGGCGGCGGGAAGGCGATGCCGGCGCGTGCCGCTCGAGCGTCCGGCTCGGGACCGGACCCGGACCAGGAGTTGACGATCCAGCGGGCCTGCAGTTCGAGCAGCGGAAAGTACGGTCCCTGCAAGGCGAACTGCCCGACGACGCCAAGGCCGGGCAGGTCGGGATGCATGGTGCGGTGGTGCAGTCGCAGATCGGGACCCAGTGTCGTCGCCAAATCGGTTGACAGGTAAGGGATGTCAAGGCGGTAGCCCGGTTGCGCAGATGATCGCGTCGACCTCGGCGCGGCCGCCGTCGGTGAAGATCACTTCATTTCCACGGACCGCCGCAATGGCCGGCCGGCACAGAATCGTTCCGGCCTGCACCTGCGCCAGGTAGTCCTGGCTCAGCGAATTGCCTGCGGCGAGAAAGTCCGGGCTGGGTTCGGGCGCTCCGAAGTCCGCGGGATTCCCGGCGACGCGCAGCACCCGCTCGCGCATGAGAGCGCCGTAGGCGGCCGGCGACATCACCGTCCGGCGCAGCGCGCCGATGTGGGTGTACCACTGCCAGTCCGACGAAACCCCGGCCACGTTCTTCTGCAGGACGTAACGCGGTTTGCGATACGCGGAAAGGACGGTGGTCACCGTCGCCAGATCGGACGCGATCTCGTGCCCACTCACCCCGTTGCCGTACACCAGCACTCGCCGATCGCGGAAGTGATCGACGCCCGGATAGTCGAAGGCGTGCAACAGTTCGCCGGTGAAGCCCTGGAGGCCGGTCGGCAGGAACGGAGCCCGGAATCGTCCCGATGCGATGACCACCGCGTCGAACGGCTCACCGTCCACCCGCCAGCCCGGCTGCAGGTCGCCGACCGGCGTCCCGAATCGAATCCGTTGCGTCACTCCGAATCTGTCCGAGTACGAGCGCAGATAGTCGTGAATCTGCTCGGCCAATGGGTGCAGGTCATGCGTTGGCGGAGGTGGGTAATCGGAAAAGGCGGTCATTGCCCGACTGGTGTTGGTGCGCATGCCGGGCCAGATACCACTGTGTGCAGCCGCAGTGTTCCACTGCCCACCGAGGTCATCGCTCGCCTCGAATACGCTCACCTCGAATCCGGCTTCGATCGCGTGCTTCGCCGCCACCAGACCACCCGGGCCGGCGCCGATCACCGCGACGCGCGCCCCCACGTCGAGCCGCACGATGCGCTCCCCTTTCACTGGTCTTTGGCCGTCGACTTCTGGGCCCAGACGGCCGTCATCATCCAACACTGGGTCCAGTAGTCGGGGTCGTCGAGGAGTGCGGAGGCGGCGTCGAAGGTCGATGCGTCGATCGTCCCGGCGGCAAGGACGCGGTCGCGCACTTCGGCGAAGAACAGCTGGAAGTACTTCGCGCCGCGGTCTGTGCCCCTGATGTTCTGCACGTCGGTCGAGGCCAGCGGTGGCCGTCCGAGTCCCAAGCGGCTGACCAAGCCGGGAAGTCGGCGGCCGATCAGCCAGTCGACACCGTTGGCTGCGCCCCATTCCAGCAGCGCCGACCAGGTACGGGCCCACTGCTCGGGTTCGGTGGTCCGGGCCAGGCTGAAGTCGGGTTCCTGAACGAGCAGCCAGCCACCGGGACGTACCGCCGCCGCCATCCGCTCCAGCACTCCCGGCGCATGATCGGCGATCTGATGCAGGAACGCTCGGCAGGAGACGAGGTCGAAGGTCGACTCGGGCAGATCGGCCGTACGGATGTCGGCCTGCATGGACGGTCAAGTTCTGCGCCGGGACCAGGTTCAGCAGCACCGGATTGATGTCGATCACCGTCACGCTGCCGGACGGGCCGACCCGGTCGCACAGCCACTCGGAGACGCTGCCGTTGCCGCCTCCGAGCTCGAGGCAATTCCAGCCCGGCGACACCCCGACTGCGTTCATGTACCGGCGCGTCCACGGGTCGAGAATCTTCGACATCAGGTCGAGGCGCTGGTACTCGACAGCGTGGCTGTCATCGAGGATGTAGCGCGGTAGTTGGTCCGTCATCGGAGTTCTCTAGCGGAGCAGACGGCGCAGGTTGGTGGCGGCCAGCTCGACCAACTCGTCGCCGCGACCGGAAAGTATGGTCCGCGTCGCGTAGAGGGTGAACCCGCGCATCTGCCCGAGCGTGATCTTGGGCGGCAACGAGAGTTCCTGGCGGGCCGTCATGACCTCGACCAAGGCGGGTCCTGGGTGGTCGAACGCCGCTTTCAGCGCCCCTTGAAGGTCGTCGGGATTGTCGACGCGGCTGCCGTGCAGGCCCATGGCGCGGGCCACGTCGGCAAAGTTGGGGTTGTCCAGTTCGGTGCCGTAGTTGACCAGGCCGGCGGCCTTCATCTCGAGTTCCACGAAGGCGAGCGCGCCGTTGTTGAAGACCACGATCTTCACGGGCAGATTGAGCTGTCGCAAGGTGATCAGGTCGCCGAGCATCATGGCGAGTCCGCCATCGCCGGACAGCGTGACGACCTGTCGACCGGGGTGCGCGGCTTGCACGCCGATGGCGTGCGGCACGCCGTTGGCCATCGTGCCGTGGTTGAAGGAGCCGATCAGTCGGCGCCGGCCGTTCATGCGCAGATAGCGGGCGGCCCAGACAACCGGCGAGCCGACGTCCGGAATGAAGACAGCATCGTCGGTACTCAACTCGTCGATGCAGCGCGCCACGTACTGCGGGTGGATGGGTGTGCGGTGATCGTTGATCGCCAGATCGTCGAGCGACTTTCGAACTTTGATGTAGTGCTTGCGCATTCGGTCGAGGTGTCGGGAATCAGTGCGCACGCGCAGCATCGGGCGCAAGTGCCTCGGCGGTGTCGCGCACGGTCCCGACGAGGGCGAGGTCGACCTTGGCACGTCGACCGATTTGTTCGCCGCGGATATCGACCTGCACGATCTTCGCGCGCTCCGGGTAGAACTGGCGGTACGGGAAGTCCGCGCCGAGGATGAGCAGGGTGTCGGCCTCCTCCATTGCGTGGTATCCGGAGCTGAACCCGAGCAGGCCAGTCATCCCAACGTCGTTGGGGTTGTCATATTCGACGTGTTCCTTGCCGCGCAAGGTGTGCACTATGGGTGCGTTCAGTGCCGTGGATAGTGCGACCAGTTCGTCGTGGGCGCCGGCAGCAACCGGCGCCGGCGAGAATGGTGACGTTCTCGGCGCCGTCGAGCAATTCGACCGCCCGGGCGAGTTCGTCGGGGCCAGGGCGCACCACCGGTTGGGTGGCTCTGATCGCGGATGCCGGCGTCGCCGAGTCGAGTTCGTCGAGCAACAGGTCACCGGGAACGACGAGAACGGCGACACCCTGCTTCTCCACCGCGGTGCGGATCGCAATATCGAGGACATACGGGAATTGCTCGACGCTGCTGACGAGTTCGCTGTAGACGCTGCATTCCCGGAACAGCTCTTGCGGGTGCGTCTCCTGGAAATAGTTTCCGCCGATCTCCGCGGAGGGAATGTGGGCTGCGATGGCCAGGATCGGAACCCGGCTGCGGTTGGCGTCGAACAGGCCGTTGATCAGGTGCAGGTTGCCCGGGCCGCAACTGGCGGCGCAGACCGCGAGTTGTCCGGTGGTGGCCGCCTCGCCGGCCGCCGCGAGCGCTGCCGATTCCTCGTGACGGACGTGCTCCCAGGCCAGCGTCTTGTCGCGTCGCAGCGAATCGGTGAACCCGTTCAGCGAGTCGCCGGGGAGCCCGTAGATCCGTTCCACGCCAGAAGCTTTCAAGGTGGCGACGAGGTGGTCGGCCAGGGTGTGCGTCATCGGTGCGCCAATCGTGGGGTCGGGTTCGGGTAGCGATCAGTACTGGGGATACCAGCGCGTGGCCTCGATCGCCTTGTCGATCTGGTCCGGGTCGAGTGTCGGGGCCACGCCGTCGGCGACGGCCGCGCGGGCCACGGCGCGGGCCACCGCCGTAGCCGTCTGGAGCAGCTGCGCGCGCTCGGGCAGCAGCGTCCCGCCGGGATCGGTCTGGATCGTCGCCCGCTTGCCGATGGCCACGGCCGCCGCGGTCATCATCGCGTCGGTCACCCGCGTCGCCCGGACGGCGGTCACGGCGAGCCCGATACCGGGGAAGACGTGGACGTTGTTGCATTGCGCGACCGGCACTTGGCGAGCGCCGACCTGCATGGCCGGGAACGGCGAACCGGTGGCCACGAGCGCTTGGCCGTTCGTCCAGTCAGCAATGTCCTGGGGCCGGCCCTCGCTGCGGCTGGTCGGGTTCGACAGCGGCATGATGATCGGGCGGCTCGTTCCCGCCGCCATCGCCCGCACGACCTCTTCGGTGAAGGCGCCGGTTGCGGTCGAGAGCCCGATCAGCGCTGTCGGCCGCACCGCCAGCACGACATCGAGCAGCCCGGCGTGGCGTTCTGGGTCATCTGTCGTCACCGCATCCACCGGCTGGGCCAGTCGGCGTTGGGCCGGGTCCAGGTTCTTGCGGTCGACGGTGAGCAGCCCGTTGACGTCGACGATGTAGACCTGCGACCGGGCTTGGGCGTCGGACAGCCCGTCGGAGACCATCGCCCGCACGATCTGCTCCGAGACTCCGATGCCGGCCGAGCCGGCACCGAGCATGACCACACGTTGTTCCCGCATCCTCGATCCGGTCGCCAGCGCCCCGGCCGATACAGCCGCGAGGGCGACCGCGGCCGTGCCCTGGATGTCGTCGTTGAACGTGAGCAGCCGGTCGCGATACCGGTCCAGGATGGGCAGGGCGTGCGGGGTGGCGAAGTCCTCCCACTGCAGTAGAACGTCTGGTAGCTCGGCCTGCACTGCGGTCACGAAGGCGTCGATGAAGGCGTCGTAGTCGTCGCCGTCGACCCGACGGTGACGCCATCCCAGGTACATCGGATCGTCGAGCAACTCGGCGTTGTCGGTGCCCACGTCGAGAAGGATCGGCAGGGTTCGCCCTGGCGCGATGCCGCCGAAAGCCGTGTACAGCGACAGCTTCCCGATCGGAATGCCCATCCCGCCCAGCCCCTGGTCGCCCAACCCGAGAATGCGCTGGCCGTCGGTCACCACAATTACGTCGACCTCGCGCCGCGGTCGGTTGCGGAGGATCTCGGCGATGTGGTCACGATCCGGGTAGGAGATGAACAGACCCCTTGGGCGGCGGTAGATCTCGCTGAACTGTTGACAGGCCAGGCCGACGGTCGGGGTGTAGACGATGGGGAGCATTTCCTCGACGTGTTCGCTGACCAGTCGGTAGAACACCGTCTCGTTGGTGTCCTGCAGCGCCCGCAGATTGATGTGCCGGGCCAGGTCGGTCGATTGTTGCCCGAATGCTGAATAGGCCCGGGTGACCTGCATGTCGAGGTCGCCGACGGCAGGCGGCAGCAAACCTCGTAGACCGAGCTCCGACCGCTGTTCCTCGCCGAACGCCACGCCGTGATTGGTCAATGGATCGCTGAGTAACTCCAGGGCCGAGTTTTTCCGATTCTCCACAGCGCATCCCCTCAGCCCGGGCCGGGTGCGCGGGCAATCATGACCACCGAATGGATAGTGTGCACGACTGGGAACGCGCTTGCCTGTTCGGCCCTGTTTTGCGGCCCACTGGTGGTCAGCCTTTGGCAGATATAGAAAACGGGCCGTGCGCACCTGGTGTGCGCACGGCCCGTTGTGGGCCGGTTGTGTATTCGGCTGCCGGTTACTTGTTCAGGCCGAGTTTGGTGCCCAGTTCGTTGAGCTGGGCGGCGGTGAGCCGGTGGGCGTTGAGGGCTTGCGGTGTTTGGCCGAGCTGGTGGGCGACCTGGCTGATTGGGGCCTGGACAATGCGGTAGTTGGTGGCGGTCAGCGGGTTGTTTGTGCTGGCGCTGACCGGGGTGGTGATGGTGACGTTGTTGACCTCGTAGTTGGTGCCGTCGGGGGCGGTGAAGGTGTAGGTACCCGTGTAGGTGGCGATGGTTTGGGATTGCAGGACCCAGACCATTTTCTGCGGGTCGACGACGGCGTCGATTTCGAGGGCATCTCCGGTGGTGGTGCCCCAGGTGTGGGAGGCCGACAGTTTCAGGCTCACCGACGCCTGGGCGAAGCCGACGCCGCCGCCGACGGACAGGCCGACGGAGCCGCCCAGTGACCAGGAGGAGTCGACGGCGTTGCTGACCGTGTAGGTCACGGGTTCGAGATCGCCGCCCACCGCGGCGTCGTTCTTTTCGGCCAGGCCGCCGGGTGCGACGTTCCAGCCGGTGGTGTTGTAGGTGGGGTCGACGGTGGTGGTGAATGTCTTGTTGGTGGCGCCTGCTTTCTCGAACAGTGTCATGGCATCGATCGCGCCCTGCTTGTCCTGGACGGCGTTGATCACGGTGACCGGTGCGGCGGCGGCGGCCAAGGTGTGCGGGGTCCGGGTGGCGGTGGCGCCGGCGCTGCCGGCGAGGGCGAGCGAGCCGCCGGTGATGCCGGCGAAGATCAGCGCCGCGGCGATGATCCGGGTCCGGGTGGAGGTGCGGGATCCCGTGGTCGTGCTGTTGTTGTTGCCGGTGGTGTTCATTTCGGAACTCCTTCTGTGAGTGGGTGATTGGGCGGTCCAATCGGTGTCACCATCTACATTCGCGGATGGAGCGGGCCCGTCGTATCGGTCGTTCCGGGGGTGTGGGGGATGAAACCCGTGTCCCCCGATCAGCGGACAGCTGGTCTCCGTGAGAAACGAAGAAGACCGCCCCTTTTGAGGGCGGTCTTCTTCACGTGCTGTGCGATGGCGTGGTGAATACTGTTGCTGCGCCGTGATAGTGGTCAGCGACTTGGGATGGCGGGGGTCACTTCCAGGCCTGTCCGTAGACGTACGGGTAGGTGGTGGTCTGTCCTGGCTGCGCGACGGCCTGCGCGTTGACCGTGACGTTCTTGACGTGGTAAATGATCAATCCGCCGGCGGTGGTGAAGTCGAAATCGCCGGTCACGCTGGCGTCCTGGGTTTGGCGGGTGATATAGCCGCTGTCGGTCTCGTTGTTGCCCGTCTGACCCTGGGGCAGCAGGGTGATCGAGGTGGACCCCGAATCGGTTTCCTGGGTGCCGAAGGTCTTGCTGGTCTGGATCGAGACGCTGGCGTTCACGTTGACCAGGCCCATGATGCTGAAGTCCGCGTCCGCGCCGACCTCCGCGCCCAGCGTGGTGTCCTCGGTGGTTTCCACCGAGTGGGCGAGGCGGACGACCGCTTTCTCGCTGGTGTCGTTGATGACCTCGCCGGTGACCTGGTCGGGGGTGGACCCGGCCATCGAGGTGAACTGCACACCATCTTGGTTGGGGGTGTAGCTCTTGTTGGCGCCGGTGGCGAACTGCTGCATGATCGCGGCGGCCCGGGCCGGTTGCTGCTTCGCATCCACGGTGACATCGGTGGGCCCGTTCATGCCGGCCGCGATGGTCACCGGGTCGCTGTCCGGGTTGTACTTGACCGTGTTGAACGTGGTAGAGGGCACCGACGAGCCGCCGGTTTGGTCAGCCGCGCAGATCGCCACGTTTTCGCCCCACTGGAACCAGCTGGACGGGGTCTGGAACGTCTCCGTGTGCTGGCCGCCGGCGGCGTCGGTGAACTTGTAATTCACCCACATGACGCCGTAGCTGCCGTTGTCGTACAGCGTCTGGATGTCTTCCCGCTGGCCGGGTTCCAACGTCTGGGTCGGTGCCAACGCATCCGGCCAGTTGGCGGCGTGGAATGTGTTGTTGGCGTCGGCGACGTACACCGACGCCGGGTCCAGCGTCCACTCGTACGGCGTCATGTTCACCAACTCGATGGTGTGGGTACCGGCGGTGCCGGCAACGTTCGCAACGCGGGCGGCGGCCGGGGGGCGGGGCGCCGTCCGCGGGGTCGCCGCGGACGCCGAACCGGCCGCCAACATCGTGGCCACACCCGCGACCAACACTGCGGCCGTCGTCCTGACGATCATCTTCTTGTTCGTGGTCCTGCTCATGGTCCATCTCCTTGAAACTGTTGGGGGCCCTCGGATGTGGCCCCTCTGGGTTGATGAACCAACTTTCGCCGACCAGACACCACGCCACCCTCGACCGACCAGCCCCCATCGCAGGTGAATGAGATGTCCCCCGATCAGCCGACACCACGGGGTTGGGAGGCCCCGGAAGCGGATCAGTTGGGATGCGGAATGGTCACGCAAGCGATGGTGCCGTGCGGCGTGTTCGGGGTCAGGGTCAGCGTGCCGCCGGCGGCCTCGATACGGACCCGGTGCGAGGCCACGCCGATGTGACCGGCGGCCAGCCGGCGTTCGAGCAGCCCGGCCGGTATGCCAACGCCATCGTCGGTCACCGTCACCTTCGTCCCTTGCTCGTCGCGCAGCAGGGCGATCGATACGTGTTGCGCAGCAGCGTGTTTGACGACGTTGGACAACAGCTCCCGGACAGCTGAGTACAACACAAGGTCGGACGGGTCACGACGGGTGTCGTCGGCCGGCACGATCGATACGCTGACTTCGACCGGTTCTGAGCGGCCGGCGCTCATCCTGATCTGGGTGTCCGCCGCAAGGTCCCTGAGTGCCTGTGCGAGTCCGGCCTGTTCCAGCACGGCGGGGTGCAGTTGGCTGACCGTCGACCGGATCAACCGGGCCGAAGTGGTCAACGCCTCGTCGATCCGGTCGAACGCCGCGGAACTGCCCGTCTCGCGGGCGTCTTCCAGCTCCAGCCGGGCGCCCAGCAAATACTGCAGGGCACCGTCGTGGAGGGCTTCCGCCAGTTCCCGGCGCTGACGGTCGGCCAATTCCCGTAGCTGGTCGCAGCAGGTCGGCGCGCTGGCCCGCGAGCCGACCGATATCGGCGACCCGGCTCCGCTGCAGCACGGTCAAAAGAACCGCGGCCAAGGCGATACCCGCGACCACGAATGTCCGCAGGATCACCGAGCTCCATGGCTCACTGTCGGTGCGCGTCGTACCGTTCCACTGCCGTGCCGAGACGCTGGACAGCAGATACAGCGCAGTCGCTGCCGCCCCGACGACGATGCCCAGCCGCGGGCGCAACTGGGTGGCAGCCAACAACGGGATGATGGTGAATCCGGTAACCAGGATGTAGGCGGTCCAGCTGATCCGATTCGACACTCCAGCCAGCTGGTTCAGTGCCCCGAACAACAGCAGGTCGACCGTGAGGACCAGCCAGCGTCAAACTCACCAGGTGCGACGGATCGCGGCGGAACCACACCGCCACGGCCACCGCCCACAGCAGATATCCCACCGCGAGGCACTTGGCAGAGGCGCGGCGTAAGACTTCGGTGGCTCCCACCAAACGGTCGCGATGGCGAGCACCACCAAGACGCCGCGTAGAAGAACGTGCAGGCCGGCTCCGCGAATCCCGTGCTGGACCACCAGGACGTCATCCCCGGCCCTGAAACCCTTCGCCCGGCCGAGTCTCGCTGTCATCGCCTGGTCCTCCCGGTGGGTATCACCCCGACTCACGCTGCAAGTCCAGTACGTGAGCGCACTGAATGCGCGCGCAAATGCGACGATGATCCCACGTGACCCCGGCGATCCGTCGGCGTAGGCACACGGAGGGTGGACATGAGCAACAGCGATCCGCGCATCACGGTATTGATCGCCGACGATCATCCATTTTTCCGGGACGGCGTCCGGCGCGGCCTGACCCAGAGTGGCGTGATCGACGTGGTGGCTGAGGCCGCCGACGGTCGCGAAGCCGTCGAGCTGATCCGGCAGCACCGCCCCACCGTGGCCTTGGTCGACTACCAGATGCCGGAACTGGACGGCTTGGCCGTGGTCCACGCCGTGGTGCGTGACGCCCTGGGCACCCGGGTGCTGCTGCTGTCCGCCGCCACCGACAGCGCCACCGTGTACCGGGCGCTCGAGGAAGGCGCCGCGGGCTATCTGCCGAAAGACGCCCGCCGCGCCGAGATCGTCGACGCGATCCAACAAGTGGCCCGCGGAAAGACGGTGCTCCCGCCCGAACTGGCCGCCGGATTGGCCGCGCAGATCCGCCAACGCTCGCAGAACGCGGCGCCGGTGCTGTCCGAGCGGGAACGCGAGGTGCTTGTCGGTTTCGCCCAAGGCAAATCGATTCCGGCAATAGCCGGGGAGCTGTTCCTGGCGACCAGTACCGTGAAAACCCATACCCAACGTCTCTACGAAAAGCTCGGTGTGTCAGACCGGGCAGCAGCCGTCGCCGAAGCCATGCGGCAGCACCTCATCGAATGAATTCATTCGACTCCCACCGGTGTTGATAGAGTGCGCGTCCGTGCCACCACTTCGTCAGCGTCACGAGACGATTTCCCAAGCGATGTTGTTGGCCGCGGTCGGTGGCTTCCTTGATGCGTTCACCTTCATCCGCTTTGCGGTGTTCGCCAATGCCCAGACCGGTAACGTCGTCTTGCTGGCGGTCAACGCCGCTGCCGGGCATTGGCACGCCGCGCTGGTGCGACTGGCACCGATCGGCGCATTCGTCGTGGGTGTTCTGTTCGTCGAGGTTTTGGCGCGGCCGGGCGCGCGACAGCTGCTGCGCCGTCCGTTGCCAATCGTCCTGGGGGTGGAAATCGTTGGCCTACTGATCGTGTCAACGCTGGCGAGTGATGCCCCGGAGTTGCTGATCACGGTAACCGTGTCCTTCGTCGCGGCCATCCAGTTCTCCACATTCCGAATGATGGCCGGCCAGGCATATGCCACGGTGCTCACCAGCGGTAACTTGCGGAGCGCGGCGGTTCACCTGCACCACTGGATTGTCGACCGCGATATGGACGCTCGCGCCAACGCCGCCCGATTCAGCAAAGTCCTTGCGGCCTTTGTCGTCGGAGCCGTTATCAGTGGGCTGATCACACCTCGGATCAACAATCTCGCGACTACCGTCCCGGCCGTCCTGCTTGCTGCTGTCCTCGTCTTGGTTCTGCTGGAAACACGCCGTCTGAAGGGCACGGCGGGCGCGGACAGCCATGGTTCGTCGGCCCAGCGAACTGCGCCACCCGAACGACCAGGCCAGTAACGACGTCGCCTGGGTGATCGGTTCATCGGAAGGCGGTCACGCCCGCGGACGTGCCGACCAGGATGAGCCCGAGACCGGCGGTCGGTGTGGTGAATACCGGAATCTCCGATGCGACCGGCAGTGATTGTTTGGTGGCGCCGGTGGCGGTGTCTATGTCGGTGAGGGTGCCGGTCGGCGTGTTGACCGCCCACAGGTCGTGGCCGACGAGGATGGGGGCACTGTCCAGACCGGACAGTTTGGGCCCCAACGTGTCGGTGGCCAGGTTGACGACCTGGATGCCGCCGTCGCGGCATGCGACGAACATCCGGTTGGTCGACCGGTCGTAGGCGGGTCCGCCGTCGGGATCGCTGCCGCAGATTCCATCGATGGTCGAGATCTGCGCCAGCGTGTCCTGCCGCAGCACGTAGCCGATGTCGGTCTTGCCCACGGCGAACACCCGATTGTCGGGCAGCAGTACCGGGTTCGCCGTGGACAGGTCTTCGTCGCCGCCGGCAACCGTGTCTTTGAACGAGGCCACCGGTCGCAATTCCGGGTTCAGCTTGACGACGCTCTCGGTGTACTGCTTCGGGTCCGGTCCGCCCTGCGGAGGATCGGGATTGGCGTTGCCGGTACTCACGTACAGGTTGCCCGCCTGGTCGATCGCCGGTGCGCCGCCGGACTGCCAGATGGCGCCGCCCTCACCGTCCGCGGCAACCTCGAAAGACACCGGCTCTGGAGCGCCGACCTCCCGGACGCCGACGACCCAGCCGTGGTAGCTGCCGCAATCGCCGACGTTCCCGCCGAAACTGACGTATACCCGTCCGCCGGCCAGGGCGAGCGAAGCCCGTTGCAGCAGGTTGACTGCCCGTTCCCCGGCAGGCAGCGGCGGATCGACGTTCTCGCTCGAAACCACGGCACCCGATGTCAGAGCGAGACCTTCCAGCTGATGATGCACGACACCCTCCTCGTCGACCTCGGCGACGACATAGACGGTGCCCGATCCGGCGTCGATGACGGGTGTGCTGGTGATACCGAGCGGGTCGATGTTTCCGCAGCCCGCGATCGCGTCGACATCGGTCAACGGCGGCCCCAGCGATCTCGACCACACCACCGAGCCGTCTGCCGGGTTCAGCGCGACGACCCGGTTGGTTTCGGTGCCGGCGATGATTACCCCGCCGCCGATCACCGGCTGTCCACGGACCGCGCCACCCAGATTGACGGACCACGCCGGTCTGGCCACACCGGAGAACGCTTGCGCGGCAACCGCACCGCTGCGGGACTGGTCCGCGTGATAGCCCGGCCACACCGCCGGCCCCTGATGACCGGACGGCGCACCAGTTGCCGCAGCCGACGCGGGAACCGGCCGCGGACTGACATCGGACGGACGGGTGCCGGGCGCAGTCGACACCTGGGTCGAGGCCGCCCGATGTTGTGTGCCGGGGCGATCCGCAGCCACCCAACAGAGCACCGGCGAGTAGTGCGACCGCCACCACCACACCTTGTCGCGTAGCCATGCCTGGCACTTTAAACGCCCGGCTCTTCCGTGCAGGCCGCCGAGCGGCGCGGCCGTTGATCTCAGTGGACCTGGGCTCCCAAGGCGAGGTCGAAGCCGCCGCCGTTGCGGGCCAGCCCCATCAGCAGGATGCCGGCCCACTCGAGGACGTAGGCCATCTCGATCCCTCCTGCGTCGAGGGGCCGCAGGTCCAGGCTCTCAAGAAACGTCGCGAAACGTGCCCTCGCCTCTGTGCTGCTACCGGCGAAGAACACGTCCAGGGGCTTGTCTTGCGCAAGGACGCCGCGAAATATCGTATTGAATGCCTTCACGACGTGAGTCCCCTCGGGGGCAGCCGCGGCGATCTGCTCGGACGCTGAGTTGCCCGCGGTCGTCACGACTCCGCTGGCGTCGGCGTTGAAAGGGTTGGTGATGTCGACGAGGATCTTGCCCGCCAAGGCATCGCCGTAGTGGGCGACTACGTCAACCGCGCCTGCGTACAGGACGGCCAGTACCACGATGTCACCCGCCGGCGTTGCCCCGAACGTGCCAACCGTGGCTCCGTCGCCGATCTGGTCCGCGAGTGCCTGAGCCTTGGCGGTGTCGCGGCTCATGATCTCGACGGTGTGGCCGTGCTTCGCCGCGCGGGTGCCGATGGCGGTGGCCATGTTGCCCGAGCCGATGATGCTGATGGTTGTCATGATGCGAGTTCCTCCGTGGATAGTCGGAGCGCCAAGCTGAGGCACCCCTCCGGTAGTTGGACACCTGGGCAAACGGAGGACAGCCTCATTCTATTCCGGACGTTGGATAGAGTATGGAAGTGAGCCGCCAGCGATGTGGAGCAGATGCGAAGACCCCTGCGCCGCGATGCCAGGGAGCGGCGCACGAAGCTCCTCGCCGCGGCGCAGCGAGAGTTCGCCGCGCACGGCGTGGATGCGTCCTTGGAGAAGATCGCACGTGAGGCCGGCGTTGCCATCGGCACCCTGTATCGCCACTTTCCCACTCGCCTCGACCTGCTCTTGGCCGCCTTCGAACCTCGGCTCCAGGAGTTCCTCGATGGGGCGGCCAAGGCAATGGAAATGGATGATCCGTGGGAGGGGTTCGTCTACTATTTGGACAACCTATTCGGCATGCAGGCAGGAGACCGAGGTTTCAACGATTTCCTCTCCCGCCGCTTTCCCGGCAACGCGGAGACCGAGCGCATCCACGACGAGATGTGCCGACAAATTGAGGACGTTCTCACCCGAGCCCAGGAAGCCGGCCAGGCCCGCCCCGATATCACCCAGGCGGACATCGTCAACCTCATCTGGTCCAACGGCCGGATCATCGACGCCACCAGCGCCACGGCGCCCACGGCCTGGCGGCGCTACCTCTACCTCATGCTCGACGCATACCGGGCTGAGCGGGCACATTCGATTCCCGACCCGCCCATGACGTACGAGCAGCTCTATGACGCCATGGTCCATCTCAGCGAGGCCAAGTAGGGCTGTCTCGTCAGCGTTGACCCGCGGCGCGCGCAGATTCAAGGTCCGCCAGAGCCAGGATCGCGTCGGCGAATGCGGCGGGAGCTTCCTGGGGCAAGTTGTGTCCGGCGTTGGGAACCTGTTGGTGTCGGCGTGGTCCGGTGAAGTGACTCGCGCTGGCGGTGCCGTCGGTAGCGGGAAAATTCCCGTCGGCCATTCCGTCGAGGGTGACGGCTGGCACGGTGATCGGAGGCTGTCGGGCGAGCTCGGCTTCGATCTCCTCGTACGGTTGATAACCCGCTGCGAATCCGAGGCGATGGCGATAGGAATGCAGCACCACGTCGACGAAATCTGGATTGTCGAACGCCAGCGATGCACGCTCGAAAGTTGCCTGGTCGTAGGACCAATTCGGAGAGTTCCGATTCCAGATCACCTTGGCCACTCCACGCCGATCGGCAGTGAGGCCGGCTCGGCCGCGTTCGGTCAGGAAGTAGTAGAAGTACCAGAGGCCCGCTTCCAGGTCGGGTCGGATCGGCGTCATCGCGGCGCTGATGTCCTGGATCAGATAGCTGTTGACGGACACCAAGCCCGTGCAGCGGTTCGGCCACAGGGCGGCGGCCACGCACGCTGCCCGGCCGCCCCAGTCAAAACCGGCGAAGACGGCCCGCGAAATGTCCAGGGCATCGAGCAAAGCGATGACGTCAGCGCCGATTGCGCCCTGCTGACCCGACCGAGGGGTCTCGCTGTCGCGAAAGCGGGTCGACCCGTGGCCGCGGAGGTAAGGGACGATGACCCGACGTCCGGCTTGCGCCAGGCGCGGGATCACGTCGATGTAGCTGTGGATGTCGTAGGGAAACCCGTGGAGTAGTAGCACCACTTCGCCGTTGGCCGGCCCGGCTTCGTAGTAGGAGATCTCCAAAAGCTCAGTAGTCGCTTTGCGGAGCGGCGAAAGCCTGGGCAGGACCGCCCCGTCAATGGCGGCCGCGCTGACGACGGAGACGGCTTCGTCACCGTCGCGCACGTCCCATTCCGGGCGGTAGTCCCGATGACCGTGGAATCGACCCGCAACCACCCGGAGGCCGGCGGCGACTTTCGGGGGATCGTCGTTCTCCTGATAGGCATCGACCAGGACGTAGATCGACAGTCGTTCGGATTCGGTCAGGTCCGCATCGGCCGTGCGGTGCATCAGGAAGGCGGCCAGGTCGTCCAAGCTATCGGTCATCTGGTCTCCACTCCGTCATACCCCGTCAGAATCTGTCAGGTGGTCGGCCCGGCGATGATGGTGGACAGCGGCTGGTCGTTCTCCACGATGTAGGTGGACAGCATCCGCCCGGTTTCGGGTCCGACGTCCAGGGCGTTGTGCGCCTGGCCGGGCGGCATCAAGAACGGGTCACCGGCGTGCAGCGTGAGTGTCGGTTTCCCGTCGATCATCATCTGGACCGTCCCGGCCAGGATGTACCCGACCTCCTCGCCGGGGTGGATGTGCCAGCCCGATTCGACACCGGCCGGAATTTCGGTCAGCACCTGCACGATGTCCCGGCCGGGAATCGAGGAATGTTGGTGTTGCAGTTCGGTGCGGTGCAGTTTGCCCGGCGAGCGCGTCCAGCGGTATCGACGAATTCGGGACGGTGCTCAACTCAGCGTCCGCAAGGCCTTGAGGATGACGTCGGTGACCGGTTGTGGCTGGGAGATCATGATGACGTGGGAACCGTCGAGTTCCAGGATGTCGGCGCCGGCCCGCTTGGCCATGGACAGGATGACGTCAGCGCCCGCGGCCTTGTCACCGGTCGCGACGACGGCCCACGACGGGAGCGTCTTCCACGCGGGCACGCCGGACTTCTCCTCGAAAGCGGCGGCGGCGACGGGCCGCTGGGAAGCGCCGAACACACCGGCCTGCGCCTCCGGGAGGTCGCCCGCGAACACTTCGTGGAACGCGCCCAGGATTCACGTACAGCTCGGTCGCGGTCTCGTCGCCGACTCCGGTCGGGTACTGCGCCTGGACCAACGCCGGCCCAAGGGCGCTGTCCCGGGAGGTGCCTTCGACCTCACCCAGGACTTCGTTCTCGTCCGGTGCGAAGCCTGCGATGAAGACCAATCCGACGACGTTCGGCGTGGTGGTTGCTGCATTGGTGATGACTGCGCCGCCGTAGGAGTGACCGACAGCCAGCACCGGTCCGGTGATCTGGGCGAGTGCGCTGGCAACGTAGGCGGAGTCGACGGCCAACCCGCGTAGGGGATTGACCAAGGCTTGGACTTTGACGCCGGCTGCTAAGAGCAGCTCGGTCACGGCGGCGAAACTTCCGCCGTCGGCAAAGGCGCCGTGCACCAACGCCACGGTGGGCGACTGCGAGTAGTTCTCGGTCATTCGGGTTCCTCGGCTCGTGGTGGGGTGGACGTCCACTAATCAGCTGGATTGCGCGCAATGGTATGCGCCCTTGATGCCGATGCTGCGAGGGGTCCTGCCACCTACGGCGATAGCTCTAGGCCGCACTTTCGCTGTCGATCCGACGGGCAGCCCAGGTGGCTCGCAGGCTCGCCGCGTCGGTCACTTTGTCGCTGTACTCATCCGTGACCGCGATGACTTCGAAATGTGCGTCGCGCAAGCGCCATTTCGACTTGATCATCGGTGGCGAAGTATTGGCGGTGGTGCTCGGTGAACGCATCACCGTCGGCGGTCCGGGTGACGTCGATCGTGGTGTCGCACCTACGTGCACGAACGTCTACCGCGTTGACAATGCGGTAGTCGTAGCCCTCTGCCCTCCCATTGATAACGGGGTTGGCGACGGCGAACCGCATCATGGCGTCCGTCAGCAAGTCGAAAATCAGCGAGCCACCGCAGCGCAGTCGCTGCGAAACAGCGGCCAGCGTTCTCTGTAGGTCTGCCGGCGTGAGGTAATTGAACCCGTCGAAGGTCGAAATCGCGGCGTCGAAGGTGCCATCGAGCGTCAGGTCGGGAAGCGTTTGCCGTATCAGATCAGCGTCCGGGCCGAGAAGCTCCCGCGCGCGGGCGAGCATCGCCGGGGAGCTGTCGACCCCGACGACGCGATAGCCGCGCGAGACGAGTTGCTGGGCCATCAGCCCGGTGCCGCAGCACACGTCCAACACGGCACTCACGCCCTGCGGATCCGACTGCCAGATCCGGTGCAGAAAAGTGGCCCACCGGTCGTAACAAGGGTCGACCACGATCTCGTCGTAGACACTCGCCAGCCGCGAATACGACGGGACCTCACTCACGTGATCGCCGACCCGGGCAGGTCAGATGCCCAGGATCTTTGCCTTGGCTGCGGAGAACTCGTCGTCAGACAGGACTCCCTGACTGTGCAGCTCCCCCAACTGTCGCAGTTGGTCGTAGGGTGAGTCCTCCGCAGGCGCTTCCTCCGCGGGCGGAGCCTGATCCTGCTCTTCCTCGGCCGGCTGGTCATACTTGCGGGCCTGGCGGCGTGCCACCCGACCCGACACCGCGGTGGCCGTGCCCGCCACGACCGCAGTCCGGGCCGCCATGCGAAGTAGTCCCATCAGATCCTTCTCTCTTCGTCAGGTGTAGCTGATTTTATTGTGCGGTGAGAACGGCCTGGACGACGTCAACCGGGATGCGAACCTGATCGATCACGACGGCGTCAGCGGCCTCCAGCGCCTCAACCATTCGTCCGGCCCAAGCATTCTCGAACGCGATCAGCAGGGTCGAGCTATCCGGCGGGAGATCGTCGCTCACCTCGTCGGCGTCCTCGGGACCAAGCGCTCCTGGTTGCGTGACATCGATGCCGATGAAGCTTGTACCGACGTCCGGCCCGAGGTCCGACGCCTCGATGGTGGTGACGACGCCTTCCTTGTCCTTGGAGACGAAAAGCAAGTCGATCACGCGGATCGTGCCACTCTCGACCAGGTCCATCAAGGCCGGGGCTATCCGACCGGTGAACTTGTTGCCAGGGAATCCGATGATCATCACATCGACAGGACCCAATGCCACGGTGCCTCCTCATTGTCGTTACATAGCCTGCGAAATACGAGTTCGGCTGGTCCGGGTGGTTGGGCCAGTGACCGTTGGCGGCGAGTATAACCAGAGCGCCCGATGCCCTTCCTACGAGGCACCTGGAACCGTTCGTCGGTGGGCGCAGCGGCCAAGCCAGAGCTTGTGGGTGACCGCCGACTGCGGCGGCAAAAGCTCATCAGGGCTCTTTCCGTACGGGCTCCCTTGGCCCCGCCCAACCTGAACAGCGGTGGTACCGTTTAGGTGCGCATCTAGGCATGGAGGGCTTTGCGATGAGTCCCAGAACCGACAGGGTCGCAGCTGCCGACAAGGCTTCGGCCGACCAGCTCGCGCGCACGTTCGCCACCCTGCTGCTGCCGCATGTGACCAGGCGGGTGTTGCGCAAGGCTCCGGGCGCCCGCCATGTAAGGGTCGTCGTCCGTCGTATACCGCAGCTCCGGCCTAGGCAGCCGAGATCCGTGGCGATTGCCTCGGCGTTGCTCAGCGCGTATCTGAGGGCGGCAACCGCTGCTAGGCATCACGACCTGCTAGCGCACCCTGATCCGCCCCAAGGCGGCCGGTCGGCTTCGTGGATTCGACTCCGTGCTCCGCTCCGCCTCGCACCTGCTGGCCTGCGTGAGGACCTGGTTAGTGTGTGACCTGCACGTGCCATTCGGTCTGGTCGGTCTGGCGTAGGGCGGTGAATGTTCGTGAGCGCGAGCCGCGCGGTGCAGCCGACTCTGGACATCGTCGCGGCAAGGGCCGGGGTGTCACGGGCGACGGCGAGCCGGGTGTTGCGCGGCGCTGCGAATGTGAGCGACTCGGCGCACAGGGCGGTGTTGGATGCGGCGGCCGAGGTTTCCTACATCCCGAATCGAGCTGCTCGTTCGTTGGTGACGAAGCGCAGCGATTCGGTGGCGTTCGTGGTAGCGGAGAGCGAGGATCGGATCTTTTCGGATCCGTATTTTCTCGGTATTCTTCGCGGCGCCCACCGGGTGGTCAGTGCCGCCGGCTTACAATTGCTATTTGTGTTGTCAGGGTCGGAGCAGGAATCGGAAAGTTTTGCGCAATTCGCGACGGCCGGCCATGTCGATGGGGTGTTGTTGATCTCGCTGCACGCGGACAACAAGCTGCTACGGGAGCTCACCGCTGCTCGTGTTCCCACAATCGTCAATGGTCGCCCCATTGCCGATGACGGCGCAGTTTGGTCCGTCGATTCTGATAACGTAGCCGGCGCGCGATTGGCGACCCAGGTATTAATTGATCGGGGGGCGAACCGAATAGCCACGATCACCGGACCACAGGACATGTCCCCGGGTGTTGACCGGCTGGCCGGCTATCGGCAGGCTCTGCGAGCCAATGGAATGCGGGCACTGCGCAAGCACCAGGTCCTGGGCGACTTCTCGCTGGCGGGGGGTGCGGCAGCCATGCGAGAACTATTGGCCCGGGATAGTTCAATTGACGCGGTGTTTGTCGCCTCGGACTTGATGGCACTGGGTGCGATGGGGGTCATCGTTTCGGCAGGTCGATCCGTCCCTGGCGACATCGCCGTTGTCGGATTCGACGACATCCCGCAAGCCGGCTCGACGACCCCCGGCTTGACGACCGTGCGGCAGCCGATCGAAGAGGTCGGGAAAATGATGGCCACCCGGCTTCTTCAGCTCGTCGGTGGGATCGCCGTCGACCGCACCACCGTGTTGCCTGTTCAAGTGATTCGGCGTGGCAGCGCCTGACGCCCGAGCGACATTCCGGCAGGCGCAGCGACAGATCCGGCAAGAATCAGGCCAGGGCTTGACAGGCCCCAGCCGAAGGGACACCCTTGGCCGACGGTGAGAGCGCTCTCACAAAGTTGCCCGGCGCGATGGCTCGTCAAAAAGCCACGGGCCGCGACGTTTTCACCTGGGCGCCCGCCGCCTGCACGACCGTGGTCGCAAGTTCACGGGCTTGGCCGTAGGTCACATCGGCGTGGCTTGCGGAGCTTGGCGTCGGCCCGGCCGGCGCCCGATCCTAAGGAGCACATCAGGTGCGTATCCGATCGGCCATCCATCTACTGACCGCCACCGCGCTGGCGGTGGGCATGTGCACGATGATCGGCGGCCCGGTCGCCGCAGCAACACCGGTGGCGACGACGAGTAGTCCAACCATCGGACGAGAGTTGGCTGCTAACACCAGGTTCTATGTTGATCCAAGTAGTGAGGCTGCGCACCAGGCCGTCACAGATTTGCTGCATTTCGACAGCAGAGGGGCGCTGGCCATGGCAACCCTGGCCAGCTGGCCCGAGGCCGCATGGTTCACCAAGGGCACCCCAGGCCAGGTCAAGGCCCAGGTGGCGCAATTGGTGCGAAAGGCGGCATTGCAACGCGCAGTTCCCGTCCTGGTCGCCTACGACATTCCGCTGCGCGACTGCTCCCAGTACTCTGCCGGTGGCGCCCAGTCCGATGCTGATTATCAGGCGTGGATTGCGGCCCTGGCCAAGGGCTTGGGCTCCAGCAAGGCGGTGGTGATCCTGGAACCTGACGCGCTGGCCAACCTTCCATCCGATTGCAGCGCGACCTCTGACCAGGCCGCGGCGCTCACGGCCGCACGTATCGCCGACATCAACTTCGCCATCGGTGCGCTGGAGTCACAGCCGGGCACGTCGGTGTATCTGGACGCAGGCCATAGTCAGTGGCATGGGGTCGGGGACATGGCATCCCGCTTGATCCAGGCCGGCGTCGCCAAAGCCCAGGGATTCTTCCTCAACGTCTCGAATTTCCAGCCGACGGAGCAACTCGACCAATACGGCACGTGGGTGTCGAAATGCATCTGGTTCGCCACCAAGGGACCGGCTTGGGCAGCCGGTCACACCGACTGGTGCGCCAGCCAGTACTACTCCGATGCCGCTCCGAACGACGGCCTTCCCGGCGACGCCGTATCGCCCACCGATCCGAGTACCTGGCATTGGACGGATCTCTGGTTCGACAACGAACGTCGGAACACCGCCCGCTGGCCGAACTGACCCACTTCGTGGTCGACACCAGTAGGAACGGGCAGGGCGCCTGGACGGCACCCGCCGGCAAGTACAGCGCTGATGCGCAGACCTGGTGCAACCCGCCCGGTCGCGGGATCGGCGTTAGGCCCACAGCCCACACGGGGGTGGCCCTGGTCGATGCCTACCTGTGGATCAAGACCATCGGCGAATCCGACGGTCAATGCAACCGTGGAATAGCCGGGGGGCACAATCGATCCCGAGTACGGCCAGGTGGATCCCGCCGCCGGTGACTGGTGGCCGGCGCAGGCCACAACGCTGGTCCGCAACGCCCAGCCCAGGCTTACCTTCAACGTCGGCTGATCCGCCGCGGAGGCCGCTGGCGGGCATCGAACTCCCGTCAGCGGCCTTCGCCGCTCTCTTGCGATACGGGATGGTCCGGGCCACCGATTAGTCAGCGCTGAGCAGGGTACTGAATACCCGGCTCGAGGAAAGGAAAAGGCATCATGACCAGTCAGGGAGCCTCCGATGGGCAGGACAGTCCGTTGGACAGGGCTGCCGCGCAAGGCCGGTTGCCGGAAGCGTCCGGCGATGACGAACCGGGCGACGGCACCGTAAAACAAGTCCCGGATTCCACCGAGCAGGCCGAAGACGCCTCCTTCCCAGGCCTTCCTCGGCAGCGCTGAACCGCCCCAGCGCTGAACCGCGCCGGCTCCTAACCGTCCGCCCTACGGCCACGACGAGCTCGGCTGCCCGATCAAGCGCCAATGTCCCCGTGGCTCAACGGGTGCTGACCCGGATGGTGTTCAGAGTGGGATCGGCGGGGTCGGGGAGGACCATCCCGGCTCGCAGGCCGGAGCGGAGGTAGTCAAGGACGTCGGCGGTGATGCGTTCGCCGGGCAGGATCGCCGGAATCCCCGGCGGGTAAGGGGTGATTTGTTCGGCGGCGATCCGGCCCACAGCCTCATCGGCTGATATTTGTTCGGCGGAGCCGAAGAAGGCGTCACGGGGCAGCGCGGCGGGGTCCAGATCCAGGTCGCCGGGGTCAGGGAGCGAAAGTGCTGGTGGCCTTGGCATCGATGAAGCGGCGGTGCCCAGGTCCCGGAGTGCGGTGATGAGCCGGTCGGTGGTGTCGGCGTCATCGGCGATGGACAGGGTCGCTTCGACCCTGCGGTGGTCGCTGAGTCCCATGTCCAGCTGGTGATGTTCCCGCAGCCAGTCCGCGGCCTGGTACCCGCTGATGCGAAGGTCCTGCAGGTCGATGACGACATGCAAGCGATCAAGATCGTGGGATGCCTCCTCGTGGAGGAATTCATCTTCCAGAACGTGCAACCCGGGTATCGCTTCGATATCCGCCCGGACCGCCTTGGCGAGATCCAACGCGGCTCCGAGCAGTTCACGGCCCTGGGCGACCATGTGCCGGCGCCAGCCGTCGATGGCGGTGTAGATCAACACGTTGGGGCTGGTCGTCATCAATAGATCTGCGCACGCCGATAGGTGCGCCGGGTCAACGAGGTCGCCTTGCAGGTGGAACACGGAACCCTGCTCGAATCCGGCGCCCATCTTGTGGACGCTGACCACGCAGATGTCGGCGCCGGCGTCCATGGCCCACGTCGGCAGGTCGGGGTGGAACGGAAGATGCGCACCCCACGCCTCGTCTACGATCAGCGGCTTTCCTCGGGCGTGGCAGACCTGGGCGATGCCCTGGAGGTCCGCGCAGGTTCCGTACGGGGTCGGACTGACGACCAGCGCCGCGGCTGCATCCGGGTACCGCTGCCACATTTCTTGGACCTGTTGGGGTGACGGCGGGTGCGCCAGATGCAGAGCCGGGTCCCAGCGGGGCCGGATCCACCGCGGCTGCAGCCCGGAGAAGATCAGACCCGCGGTCACTGACTTGTGCGCGTCCCGGCTGACCAGCAAATCGCCCGATACGCCGGCCACCGCGAGCATGGCTGCTTTCACCGACAACGAGCTGCCGCAGGTAGAGAAGAAGGCGTGTTCCGCGCCGACCGCGTCGGCCATCAACTCCTCGGCCCGTTTCAGGTAGCCGCCGGAAGCGGACCGATCGTCCACCCCGGCGGATGTCAGTACGTCGGCGCGGAACGCATCCGCGCCGATGACCCGCCGGGTCCGGTCGTCCACTCCGCGGCCTTGCCGGTGCCCGGGTGGCGTGAATCCATACCGGCCGTCGACGTGATATCGGTCCAACGCTTCCACCAACGGTGCCGAACTTTGATCCATGCCAGGGAAATACCCAGCCTTGCGGTTGGCCAAGCCTGCTCCGGGCGGGTGGGCGCGACCGCGGTTGGAAATGGCTACGTCGTGCGGCACGATGCCGGCTGGTGTCATCCGGGTGTGGGTTCCGGGTGCCCGGCTGCACAGTTTGGTCCCGGTGTTTGGGTGGAATTCGACAGTGTGGCTGCGTTCGGATTGCAAACCCGACCGCCATGATGGTCACGATCACGCTTGAAGAGAATGACTCCGCGACGGGAGGAGATGTGGTGAGCGTGCTGCAGGAGCGACGTCGGGACCCGGTGCGACAGCGGCGGGTCGGTTACCGACCCGATCTGGAGGGTCTTCGTGGCATCGCCGTGTTGGCAGTCGTGCTTTACCATGCGGGTTTGCCGGTTATCAGCGGCGGTTTTGTCGGTGTCGATATCTTCTTCGTTTTGTCCGGATTCCTGATTACGGGTTTGTTGTGGCGGGGACGGCAGGAATTAGGGCGGTGGCGCCTCGCCGATTTTTACGGACGTCGTATCCGGCGGTTGTTGCCGGTGTCGGCGCTAGTGCTCGCGGTGACCACCGTGGTGGGCGTGTTGGTTCTGCCGCCGCTGCAGGTCCGGTCGCTGTTGGTCGACGCGCGGTGGACGGCGCTGTACGCCGTGAACTATCGGTTCGCCGTCCAGGGCACCGACTATCTGACCGCCTCCGCGCCGCCGTCGGCGCTGCAGCACTATTGGTCGTTGGGAGTAGAGGAACAGTTCTACCTGCTGTGGCCGATGCTGCTGGTCGGTGTGGTCTATTTGGGACGCCGCCGAGCCAGATCCCTTTCCGTGGCTGCTTTGACGGCCGTGGCCGTTGCATCTTTCCTCGTCGCGCGGAACTGGACTGCCGTGTCCCCGGCCTGGGCGTTCTTTTCCTTGCCGAGCCGCGCCTGGGAATTGGCGGTGGGCGGTGTACTTGCGCTCACCGCTTCCCGGATCCCGCGTCACCCTGTGGTCGTGGTGCTTGGCTGGCTGGGTCTGGCCGCAATCGGGCTCGCGTGCGTATTCATCGGCGCGTCGACACCGTACCCGGGAATGGCGGCGCTGCTGCCGGTCCTGGGCACTGTCGCCGTCATCGCTGCCGGTGTGCCGGCCATGGGAGCGGGTCGGAATTGGTCGGCAGGGCGCATGTTGAGCGTCGCGCCGCTGACCGCGATGGGCCGGTTGTCCTACTCCTGGTACCTGTGGCATTGGCCGGTGTTCATTCTCGGCGCCGCCATTCTGGGGCGGGCGGTGGGTTTCGCCGACAAGGTCCTGCTGCTGGTCATCGGCTTGTTGTTGGCGATGGCCACCCATGGCCTCGTCGAGAATCCGTGTCGCTTCTCACCCTGGCTGCAGGCGCCCCGCCGGGCAGTGGTCATGGCCGTGGCGCTCACCTCGCTGAGCGTCGCAGCGACCCTCGTGATCAACGCGGCATTGCCGCCCGATCGGGGTACCGGCACCGCGGCGGCAGTCGCGTTCGCCCCCGTCCCTGCGAGTTCATCGGTGAGCCCGCGGGCAAGATACGAGCCGGGCTGCTGTTCCCGGGCCGACTACGGGCCAGTCGACTGATGGCTCTTCCCCGACAGTTTCCAGCGCTACGGCGCCTGCTGCCACGGCGGCGGCCAGGCCAACCGCGCCGAGCACAGCACCTTCGCCGCTGGCCGCCGAAGGTCGCCAAGCCGCACAGTTCATCCGGACCGCCCTGGCCCAGAGCGATGTCCCTGGGAACCTGACACCTCCGTTGGACGAGCCCGACCTGGACGAGGCATCCCCGTTCTACAACGGGTGCCTACTGAGTTGGACGGTTACTGTTCAGCCGGACTGCATCTCGGCGCGCCAGGGCTCCAAGACCTCGATGGTGTTGTTCGGCGATTCCCACGCCGCCCAGTGGTACCCGGCGCTGAACCAGGTGGCAAAGGATCGCGGCTGGGGACTGCGTACCTATACGAAGACAACGTGCCCACCGTTGAACCTGGCGATCTTCAGCCCCTACCTTGACCGGCAGTACACCGAATGCGAGAACTGGCGACAGGACGTCATGGCCCGGATCGCCGCTGACCCGCCGGCGCTGGTGGTGCTGGGCATCGCCCGTCACTACTCCGACGCCTACCACTTCCTGCCGTACGACAAAGCCTGGCTCTCCGGAATGAAGACGATGATCGGCAAGCTGAGGTCTACCGGTGCGAAGGTACTGATTCTCGGCCCCGTGCCCAAGCCGCCGGCTGACGTCCCGACCTGTCTCTCCGCACACCTCACCACCGAATCGGCTTGTGACTTCCCTCGGGCGTCGTCAGTATCCGAGGCCGGCATTCAGGCAGAGCAGGCTATCGCGCAATCCTCGGGTGCCGCATACCTGGATCTGACGCCTTTCATGTGTGGCCAACGGTCGTGTCCCGTGATTCTCGGGCACGATCTGATCTACCGGGACGACAATCACCTCACCGGAGGCTTCGCGAAACTCCTCATTCCCATCGTTTCCGCCGAGATTCAAGCGGTCACCCGAGCATGAGCCGCTTTCACTAGGTGATTCGAGGAACAGCGACGCCTTCTCGAGCGCTACCGGTGTGCGCTGTCGGCTGCCTGGAAGTAGTGATCGAGGGTCCAGTCGGCCAACCGTGTGCCGACGTCGCGGGCGGCAATGTCGGCGAATCGGAAGTGGATGCCCAGCCAAACCCGGGCGTTCACGACGTCGGCGCGGAGCGCCTGTGCACTGTCGTAGTGGCGGACGACCCCAGGCACGGCGGTCGAGATCAAGTTGATGTCCAGGTGGTGTGAACCGAAGAGTTCCTCCAACGCGGCCGATGCGGACGCGATCACCACGTTGTAGCCGCTCACATAATCGGGATAAGGCGGAGTGATCAGCAACGGCGTCCACTTGGGATCGGCAACGGTCGCCCGGTTGCCGTCGGTGCCGGCCAATTGGATGGCCGTGATGGGTCGCCACCTGCCGTAGAACAACTTGGCCCGCCACGCTGTTGTCGCCGCATCGCTCGCGGTCATGTTCACCGCGGCAAACATCCGTGCCGCCTCGACCGTGTCCAGTCCACCGGTTGTCGCCCGATCACGCAGCGCGGCATTCACCTGGACCAGCGCACTGCCGGAGAAGAACAACGCGAGAGCGGTCTGGGCGGCGGTCCGCGCTTTCGAGGTGACGGAGCCCAACGCTTTCACCTCGGCGAAGTCGCGGGTGTACCGCAAGGACGTCAGCGTCGGAGGGGGTGGGGGAGCGAACTGGGTGGCGCTGCGGACGAGTAACGGCGTCACCGCCGCCAACCACGGAACCGCCATGGGCAGGAGCGCCGGCGGCGTCGGCCGCCACACCCCGGGCGCTGGCGACTTGGTGAACAAGATCGGGGCGTCACGGCCGTCATGGGCCCGAAGTTTGATCAGCGACCGAGCCACCCGCTCGCCAAATGCAACGCCCTTACTCTTCGACGCACCATTCGGAGACCGTGCTCAGCGATGCTGCCAGGTCCGCGTCCAAAGACGTTTGCGCGTATGGAAAGTACGTTTCCAGAATTCTGTGTGCCGCCGCCGCCACCGCGGCAGCGACCGACGATCCACGCGGGGCGCGGTCGTCGAACCGATATGGTTCATATCGACCCTCGATCCCTACAGCAGCGTCGTAGACGGCCGCCTGAACGAACCCCAGGTACAGAAATAGTTCGGCCGGAGCCTTGCTCGTGTCACCGACAGCCGTCGCAACCGCGATCGCATTCCAGTCTGATACGACCGATGACTTGTTCCCGCCCGCGACAGGATTCCCGGCATTTGCGGTACTCCCGACGAAAGTAGCAGTCAATGTCATTACTACGCCGGTAATAATGATTCGGCTGAAAATGCGTCGAGTTCCAAATCGCCTCATCGCGGCCTCGATTGACAACGCCACCGTAGTAGGAAGCGGCGACTCGGGTTTGATGGTTCTAGGTCTACTCCTGCCGCCACAACGTGACAAGAGGTCCGTCCGGAAAAGCAGCCACAAGTTCGGCAGGTTTGCCGATCGGTGGTATCAGGGACCCCTCGACAACACTCCTATGGTGTGCTATCTACCGTGCGTATCGCCATCTTTCATAGCCGGGGGCGTCAGGCTGTCATGAGAATCGATGTCCCCGTGGTGGTGGTCGGTGCCGGGTTAGCCGGTCTGGCGACGGCCTATGAGCTGCAAACGTTGGGGATCGGCTGTGCCGTGCTGGAGTCTTCCGATCGTTCCGGCGGGCGGATCCGGACGGTGCATTTCGCCGATGGCCAGACGGCCGAGGCCGGCATGGAAGAGTTCTGGCAGGGCGGCCCGGCATACTCGCTGCTGCAACGGCTGGATCTGCCGGTCGTGGAGGATCGTGCACAATCTAGCGTCGTATTGGACGGTCGACTTTTCCAGAGTCGGGGCGAGGGTGATCTGGATGCCTACCTGGGAGGGATGTTCACCGTCGCTGAACGATCGGACTTCGTTGCCTGGGATCTGCTGACCGGCGGCCTGCTGGGGCAGCTCACCGGTTCGACGGGATCCGCAGACATTGCCGCTCCCCTCAGTCGAATCAGCATGCGTGAGTTCGTGTCCGCCACGGTGCCGTCCCGGCGGGTCCGTGAGTGGATCCGATTGGTGGTGGAGTCGGAGATCGCAGTGGAATGGGAACGCATTTGCGCGCTCGACGGGCTGGCGGAATTCCGGCCATTCCACGACACGCCGAGTGGATATGGGGAGCGCAACGCCCACGTCGTGGGCGGCAACGAACGCGTGGTACAGGCACTGATCCGCCGACTGCCGGCGGAATGCGTGCAACTGAACTCCCCGGTCACTGCAATTCGCGACGTCGGAACCCATGTCGAGGTGCAGCACCTGGACGAGTCAGGTCGGCCGGCGGTGACCACATGCCTGCAGGTGGTGTTGACCGTGCCCGCCTGGGCGCTCGGCGACGTCAAGCTCGACCTGCCAGCTCTGGACTCGACCCAAAGGCATTCGTTGGCAACGAGTTTGACCACCGCGGCGGCCGGAAGCTACGTCAAGGTTCTTCTCCGCCTGGCGCCGGAGGCGAGTGAGCTGTGGTCGGATCGGGGGCCGGGACTGTTCACCCTGCTGTCCGACGCTCCCGCTGGTTGTCTCTACCTTCGCAGCCCCGTGCGAGACCGCTCGCGACCTGGTCCGGGCGCCCACATACTCACCATGCTCGTGCACGGCCCCCATGCCAGGCGGTTGTCCGGCCTGCCCGTCGACGACATCCTCCGCCGTCGCGATCAGGCATCTGGAGGATTTGAGCTTGGCCGATGGCGACGGCGCCCGGCCGGTCCAGCTGTTGAGGGGGATCTCTGAGATGGTGCTGGAGGGTATTGCTTTCGATCATCCGCAGGCCGTGGCGTATTGGCCGGTGGATCGACACCGGTCCAGATTCGACGAGTTTGCCGAGCACCTCAGGTCGCCGCACGGTCGGGTGCACATCGGTGGTGACACCACCCAGAGCAGCCATTCCGACGGTGCGCTCGTTTCGGCCGCCCGGATGGTGGACTCGGTCTCCGCTGCGTTGGCGGGCAGCGCCCGATGACAGCGGACGAGGCGCTGCCCACGGCTCCTGACGAACAGCGTTCCTTGCTGCGACGTGAGCTGAGTCGGTTTGACACCGTGTTCTTCCTCATCTCGGCGATGGTGGTACTCGACACCATCGGGGCGATTGCCGTGGGCGGTGGTCAGGCGCTGACCTGGCTCGTCGTCCTCTTCGTGCTGTTCTTCATCCCCTCCGCACTCATCAGTGCCGAACTGGGATCAGCACTCCCGGAGGAAGGCGGCGCCTATGTATGGGTTCGGCGAGCATTCGGCCGGTCCGCCGGCGGCCTGACTTCGCTGCTCTACTGGGCCGGCACCCCGATGTGGCTCGGCGGTTCGGTTGCGATAGTGGCGATGTCGGTCTTCCGAGCATTCGTCGGGGACCTTTCCGGGCTGGGGGTCTACCTGTTCGGGGCGTCGTTCGTGGTGCTCGCGACACTCGGGGCCGTGGTGCCGCTCAAATACGGAAAGTGGGTACCGACCAGTGGTGCCCTTGGTCAGATCTGTCTACTGATCTTCTTCACGCTCAGCGTGGTCGGCTACGGCTTTCGTCACGGCGTGCACGGTATCGACCTGCATGATCTGACACCCTCGCCTTCCGTGTTCATCGCCGTCGTTCCCGTCCTGCTCTATTCCTTCGTCGGCGTGGAACTGCCGACCACGGCCGCCCAGGAGATGCGAGATCCGCGGCGCGATATACCCGTCGCGATCGCCAGGGCCGGTGTCGCCCAGGCCCTCATGTACGGCATACCTATCGTCGCGGTCCTGGTCGTGCTACCAGCACAACAGATCACCACTCTGCACGGACTGGTCGACGCCATGAAGACGGTGTTCACCATCTACGGCGGGACAGTCGCGCCCGACGGTGCGGTGACGCTGACCGGCGCGGGCGTGTTCTTGGGCTGGGTCGCTGCCTGGGTTTTCATCTGGGTGTTGCTGGCCAGCGGCTCGGCGTGGATCATGGGCGCCGGCCGGGCTCAGGCCGCTGCGTGCCTCGACGGGGCCGGACCGCCTGCGCTGGGACGCATCTCGCCACGAAGTGGGGTTCCTGTGGTGATGGGCTTGGTGTCCGGCGGAGTATCGCTGGCGGCCCTCGTCGTCGACGTCTGGGCGACGGGCGGCGATGGTCAGAAGTATTTCTCGGCTGCGCTGACAGTTTCGATCGCTTTGATCGTGCTTGCCTACCTACTCATCTATCCGGCATTCCTGGCCCTGCGGGCGCGGGCTTCCGGTCTGGACCGACCCTTCCGGATCCCCGGCGGCAAGCCGGTCGCGTGGGTCGTCACCGGGTTGGCGACTGCCTGGTCACTTCTGGCCTGCGTTTGCCTGCTATGGCCCGGATTCGGCACCGCCAACGCCGATGATCATCTACCGCCCGGGTTTGCCGGGCAACGTCTACAGTTCGAACTGCTGGTGTTGGTCCCCATCGGCCTGGTCATCGCAGTTTCGCTGGCTTACTCGTTTTTCACTCGCCCGAAACGGCAAAACCGCGTTACTGTTCGTTCCATCCGGATGGGGTCGCGGTTGTGAGGCCGACCCACGGTGGTGCCACCCGTTTCAGCTCGTTGGATCGTGCGCGCCGGCAGAGCGAAGTGGGATTGTTTCTCCTCGCTCTACGTAGGTCACCCGATCGGTCAGATTGCGTCTGGCGATTTCGTCGCGGAATTCAGACAGCGGCGATTTGAATACGCCGTAATCGTCGTAGTGGATTGGCACGACGTCCGCCGGAGCGATCAATTCGAGCAGGTCGGCTCCCTGTCGACCATTCATGGTGACCATGAGACCGCCAGGCAATGTGGTGCCGCCCAGGTGGAATACACCCGTGTCGATGTCCGGATAGCGCCTCGGTATGTCTTGGAGATCCTGGATGAACAACGTGTCGCCGGTGATGTACACGCGCAATTGGACGCTGCCGTCCAAGGGCCCGAATTCCAGCATGCTCCCCATGACCGGGGGCAGTAACCGGTTGGCAGGGCGGGGCGCATGCCGACCGGGCATTGCCGTGATCTGAACCATGCTGCTGCCGCGGATGACGGATTGTCGTCCCCAGGTGCGGAGTCCGGTGGCACGGGGAAATCCCCGACGCTGCAGCCGTTTCGAAGCGTGCGGCGTGGTGATGATCGGCAGGTCGCGATCCAACCCCCGCTGGGTGACCCGATCCCAGTGATCACCGTGCATGTGTGAGAGTAGGACTGCGTCCAGCTCCGGCAGATCTGCCAGACGGAGTGCCGGCTCGGTGAGGCGCTTGGAACTCATCCCGTAGCCGAGGTAGGCACGTTGCCCTTGATGCAGAAAATTCGGATCGGTCAGTAGGGTCAGTTCGCCGTAGGTGATGATTGTGGTGGCGGTGCCGACAAACATCAGTGAGCCGGTTACCTTTGGCATTGGTGTGCCGTCGACGCTGTTTTCGTGGTCTTCCTGGTTCATGCTGGTCCTCCTCGGTCGGGGGCTGGGTCGGCGGCGCCGTTGTGGGGGATGCGGACGTGGGGGTTGGCTTCGAGGTGGGTCAGGGGTTGGGAGTGTCGGGTGGGGTGGGCTTCGTGCTGCATCTGTTGGATGAGGTGGGGGTGGTGGAGTTCGAAGGCGGGCCGTTCGGAGCGGATCCGGGGTAGGGAGGTGAAGTTGTGTCGGGGTGGCGGTGAACTGGTGGCCCATTCCAGGGAGTTGCCGTAGCCCCAGGGGTCGTCGGCGGTGGTGATTTCCCCGTGTCGCAGTGTTCGGATGACGTTCCAGAGGAAGGGCAGCAGGGACGCGCCGAGGATGAACGAGCCGATGGTGGACCAGGTGTTGAGGGTGGTGAAGCCGTCGGTGGGGAGGTAGTCGGGGTAGCGGCGGGGCATGCCCATGGTGCCGAGAAAGTGTTGCACCAGGAATGTCAGGTGGAAGCCGATGAAGGTGGTCCAGAAGTGGAGTTTGCCCAGGCTTTCGTCGAGGAACCGGCCGGTCATTTTGGGGAACCAGAAGTACAGGCCGGAGAAGGTGGCGAACACGATGGTGCCGAACAGGACGTAGTGGAAGTGGGCGACGACGAAGTAGGTGTCGGTGATGTGGAAGTCCAGGGCGGGGGAGGCCAGGATGACGCCGGTCAGGCCGCCGCCGAGGAAGGTGACGAGGAAGCCGCAGGCCCACAGCATGGGTGTTTGGAAGGTGATCTGGCCGCGCCACATGGTGCCGATCCAGTTGAAGAATTTGATGCCGGTGGGGACGGCGATGAGCAGCGTCATGAAGGAGAAGAACGGCAGCAGGACGGCGCCGGTGGCGAACATGTGGTGGGCCCACACGGCGACCGAGAGGGCGGCGATGCCGAAGGTGGCGTAGACCAGGCCGCGGTAGCCGAACACGGGTTTGCGGGAGAACACCGGGATCACTTCGGTGATGATCCCGAAGAACGGCAGGGCCACGATGTACACCTCGGGGTGGCCGAAGAACCAGAACAGGTGCTGCCACAAGATGGCGCCGCCGTTGGCCGGGTCGAACACGTGGGAGCCGAAGTGCCGGTCCGCTTCCAGGGCGAGCAGCGCGGAGGTCAGGACGGGGAAGGCGATCAGGATCAGGATGGCGGTGGCCAGGATTTCCCAGGTGAACACCGGCATCCGCCACATCGTCATGCCCGGGCAGCGCAGGCACACCACGGTGGTGATCATGTTGACCGCGCCGAGGATGGTGCCCAGCCCGGCGATGACCAGGCCCATGATCCACAGGTCGCCGCCCACCCCGGGGGTGTTCGCCGAATTCGACAGCGGGGTGTAGGCGGTCCAGCCGAACGCGGCGGCCCCGCCCGGGGTGAAGAACCCGGACACGGAGATGAGCGCGCCGAACAGGTACAGCCAGTAGGAGAACGCGTTCAACCGCGGGAACGCCACATCGGGGGCGCCGATCTGCAACGGCAGGATGTAGTTGGCGAACCCGAACACGATCGGGGTGGCATACAGCAGCAGCATGATCGTGCCGTGCATGGTGAACAGTTCGTTGTACTGCTCCATCGACAGGAACTGCATGCCCGGGCGGGCCAACTCCGCCCGCATCAGCAACGCCATCACCCCGCCCACCATGAAAAACAACAGCGACGTCGCGATATACAGCACGCCGATCTGCTTCGGATCCGTGGTCCGCACATACCCCAGCAACCGCACCCCCGGCCCGCTCCGCGCCACCGGATACGCCCGCGACGGCCGAGGCACCACAACAGTCATCACACGCAACTCCTTCAAACCCAGCGGAGGCGGCCGAGGATGAGGACGACCTGAGCGAACCGGCTGCACTACCCTCCGCCGGGCCGCCCGGGGCAGTGACCCGACCCGCGGACCACAGGTCCTTCTCGGCCGTCTCGCCGCCCGCAAAGTGCGGAACTCATTCGACCAGCCGGTACCCGTTTTGGGCGAGGTCAATAGCAGCTGGCGATCAACACGCAGGAGCCGGCCAGCCGCCTCGGCCAAGTCGGTTACGGTCGCGGCGTCCCCCACCCCGCCCTTCAGGGCCTGAGCCCAGGTGTGACCGGCCGGATCGGTGCTGTCCCCAGCGTCGTCGACGGCCAGTGCGGTGTGGGTGTGCTGCGGCATCTCCGATTCGAGCAGGGTGACCGATGCACTGCCACCTTGCTCGCCGAGGAAACGTTGTGACAGCCCCGGGCCTTGGCCCTGTTGGATGGGAGCACTGCCCTGCAGGTTGGGAAGGGCGAAGGTGGCCCGGCCGTCCCCACCGTATGTGGTGCCCAGTAATGCGAACAGCGCGGTGTTCTGGGAGATGGCCATCAGTTGGCCGTTGCAAAGCGCCCAACCTGCGGGCGCGTAGTTGCCGGCGAAGATCCTGATCTCGGCGATAAACGGATCGGTCATGAAGGGCTCCTGAACGTGACCTTAGTGCGCTATGTATAGCGCACCGGCGATTCCCGCTACGCGCGGCGCCACCATGTTTATGCCTTCGATAAAGCTGTCGACCAACTTGATCGCCGGCGAGACCGGCATTCCGCAGGGCGGCGGCATCTGCCAGCCGGCGCCCTGCCGGCCATCGCTCGATTCCGTCGGCAACTCGGGTCATTAGCGGTCGAATTGACACGGGTGAGGCATCGACGCGGCAGGCGCCGTGCGGCAGGATTGGGTGATGGGTGCCGACTACGAATTCGTGACCGTGTGGCGGGTGGCGGGCACTGTCGACGAGGTCAAGACGGTGCTAGGTGATGCCGAGTCCCTGACCCGCTGGTGGCCCTCGGTTTATCTGGCCGTCGTTCCGGTGAGCGAAGGAGCGGCGGATGGCACGGGGCGGGTGGTCGACCTGTACACCACGGGCTGGCTTCCGTACACGCTGCGCTGGGAGTTGACGATCACCGAACCCATGACAGACGCCGGCTTCGCGCTGGCCGCGGCCGGGGATCTGAACGGGACCGGCCGGTGGACGTTCACCCCGGACGGACCGGAGGTCGAGATCAGGTACGAGTGGCGGGTCAGCGCGGCGAAACCGTTGCTCCGACGGCTGAGCTGGCTTCTCCGACCGGTGTTCTCAGCGAACCACCGCTGGGCGATGTCCCGAGGTGAGGAGAGCCTTCGACTGGAGTTGCGGCGCCGCCGGGTGGGCGGTCAGGGTCCAAACCGGCGAGAGGTACCGCCGCCCCCAGGGCCGACGTTCTCGTGGCTGGCGCGGCGGGCCTGACTGACCTGGTCGGGGGCTGGCCATGAGGGTACGGTCGATGCCGGGGTCGTAGCGTTGGGAGCTTCGCCGATGTCCGCTGCCAGTGCCGTCGCGGGCGGCCGGGACCGTGTACTGCCGGCCACCCGAGTGCTGTCGATCGTGATCATCCCGTTTCTGTTGGTCGCGTTTGTGCTGTTGTATTTCTGGCCGTCTGCTCACGACACTGCCCGGCTGTTCGCCTGGCGGATCGTTCCGGAGTTCACTTCGATGGTGCTCGCGTCGGTGTATCTGGGCGGGTCGTATTTCTTCGTCAGGGCGGCCGGCGCGCAACAATGGCACCGAGTCGGAGTCGGTTTCATACCGGTGGCCCTTTTCGCGTCTTTGATGGGTGTCGCGACGATCATTCATTGGGGCCGGTTCATCCACGCCAACATCGCATTCCCATTGTGGGCTGTCCTGTATTTCAGCACGCCATTTCTCGTCCTGGCCGTGTGGCTGATCAACCAGCGGGAGCGGTCGACAGCCACGGCCGGCGACTTGCTGCTATCGCCCGGCACGGCAAGGATCATTGCTGCGCTCGGTGTTGCGGCCGCAGTCACCAGCATCTTCCTGTTTCTGTTCCCGGCTGCTGCAATTGCCATCTGGCCATGGACTTTGACCCCCTTGACCGCCCGGGTGATGGGCGCGATCTTCGCGCTGGGCGTCGCCGGTGTCGCCGCCGCCACCGACAGGAGGTGGACCAGCCTGCGAATCATGTTCCAGGTCGCGATGGTCATGCTCGCCTTGATTCTCGTCGCAGCGGTACGCGCGCACGGCGAGTTCGACACCGGCAAGACCGCTGACGTGGATCTTCGCCGCCGGATTCCTGGCCATGACCGCCGGCACGGTCACGGTGTATGTGCGGATGGAAGCGCCCGGCTCGCACGGCAGGAAAACCAGGCTGGCAAGTGCCTGAGGATCAGGAGGCCGCGCGGTGTCCGACCTCGGTGCTGCTCTCCCACGGCAACACCGCACCGAACTGGATCAATTCCCCGTACAGCGCCGCATCGAAGGGCCGGGTCAGGGCGAGGTCGAGCACCGCCGCCGCTGCGTGCTCCGGTGTCTGTGCACTACTCATGTCCTGGAACCAGGGTCGTGACGCGCCGGTATCGATCAGGCCTGGGCAGACCGACGCCACCAGGATGCCCGCTGCGAGGTCCACGTCACGGCGCTCCCGGGTGACCGCTCGGACCGCGGCCACCTGCGCAACCTTCGATGGGATGTTCAGCCAGTGCGGCCAGCCCTCGTCCTCGGCGGTCCCGTCCAGGACATCGGCGCGCCAGTTCTCCACGACGGCATCTACCTGCTCCAGCGTCATCGGATCCCGGAAACGACTCCGGACCGGCTCCGGCAGTTGACCCAGGGTGCCAAGCGCGCTGGCCACCACGAGCAGGGTGCCCCCTGGCCGCAAGATCGGCAGGAAGGAGGTCAGGATGCTGGATGTGGCGTGGTTGCTGACCTCCACTTGGTCGTCGATCTGGTCCTGTGGGGCACGGTCGGGGGTGCTCCGGGCGGTCGCATTGGAGATGACGATGTCCACGCCGCCGTACTCCTGCGATACCCGGTCCGCGAATGCCGCTACGGCTCGGCGGTCCCGGACGTCCAGGACTCGGCCGACTACCCGCGCGCTGCTACCCGCGAGCGCGGTCGCGGCGGCGGCGACGCGACCCTCGTCCCGGCTGGTCAGAAGAACGACGTCGGCCGGGCCCAGACGATCGGCCAAGCCGGCCACCAGGGCTCGCCCCAACCCCTGCGTTGCGCCGGTGACAAAAGCGATTCTTGGTGTCATGCCACCACGGTAAGGGTCGCTTCGGCATGCGAAAAACGAAAGTTACGCACATCTGATATGCCTTCTACTCATGGACCTTTCCCTGCCCGGTCTGCGAGTACTGCGGGAGGTGGCCGAACGTGGCTCGTTCACTGCGGCGGCCGCCGCGACCGGCTACACCCAGTCCGCTGTATCCCGTCAGATCGCCACGCTGGAGATCGCCGTCGGTCAGCGCGTGGTCGAGCGGCGACGAACCGGGGTCAGTCTCACCGACGCCGGCCGCGTCCTACTGCGGCACGCGGCGATCGCGCTCGACGAACTCGACACCGCGACCCGCAAGCTCGCCGGGCGTCCGGGCGTTCGGGATCGGGTGCGGCTGGGCGCTTTCGCAAGCGCCGGCGCAGTGCTCGTGCCGCGCACGGTCACCCTGGTGAGGACCAGATCGCAGGTCGACCTCTTCACCAGGACGGCCTCGACGGCCGCTCTACTCCGCGCTCTTCGCGCCGGCACGCTCGATCTTGCCGTTGTCGCCATGACGCCACCTTTCCGTCCCCTTGACGAGCTTTCGCCCGAGTTGACGGTGACCCGACTGACGGCGGACGAGCTCTTGGTGGCGGTCCCGCCGGGTCATCCATTGGCGAACGGAGATGCGATCGATATCGGTGACCTTGCCGGCCAGGCCTGGGTTTCCAGTCGAAACGACGGCGAGACCACTCTTGGTGTCTGGCCGGGGTTGCCGGGTCGGCCGAACGTGGTGCATAGCACGCCGGACTGGCTCGCCAAGCTGCAACTCGTTGCCTGCGGGGCAGGGATCACCACGATCAGCCCTTTGCTATTGCCCGTCCTGCCACCCGGCGTCCGCGCCCTGCCGGTGCGGGGTGGATCCCGAGAGCACAGACGTGCAGTCGTCGCGCGCCTGCCCAAGACGACCGGGTCAGGCATCGACGCCGTCGAGAAGGCGTTGCAGCTCATCGCCTCGGAACTCGGTAGCGGCACAACCTGAGCTCCGCGGCGTTGAGACTCGACTACCACAAGTGCATTGCAGGCTGCGTTGCCGGCATTGTCACCGCCCGAATTGCGATGCGGCTTCGACGAATACCTACGAGATGTTTCAGGGGGTCGACCACTGTTTAATCGACTCCGGTGGGATTAGCCTTTCATTGTGGGACGTCGACAGCTGGGTCTGCTTGTGCTCCTCACTGTTGTGGTGCTGGCCGTCCTGGTGTCCGCCGGCCTCGAGCCACGTCGGGTCGCCGGGTCGCCACAGACCGTATTTGCGCCCGGTCCGCCGAGCGTCGGCGATTGTGTCACTGACCCCGTGAACCCGGACAGCTGGAGCACCGCACCGTACGACTATCCCCGGTTGCGATTCGAGGCTTGTGAAGGATATCGGTTCGGCGAAGTTATCGCTGTCCTCGCCAATCCGGCCACCCTCTCCGGGACCACCGCAAGGAACAACGGGTCGGCGGCCGATCGCAATTCCGAGACCTGTTACCAGGAATGGATCACCTACCTCGGGGCAGATACGAAGTCGCAGTACTGGGGCACCAGGGTCTATGCGTTCACTACACTGGCCAGCCCCTCACCGCTGCAGCAGGCCGTGGGGCAGCATTGGTTGGCCTGTGCCATGTTCATTCCAGGCAACGACGCTCAGACGGCCGTCGCACATTACCGCGGATCCCTTCGCAATGCCTTCGTCACCGGGAATGTGCGAGAGCTATTAGGGTTCTGTGGTTCTGGCCGTGACTGGACAACCGGCTACGTATCGGCGTGTTCATCGCCGCATGAGTTCCAAGTCCTCGCGTCAGGGGTTGTTGGCGGAGGTGATGTCTCCCGCGACGAACTGCAACGGACCTGTGTGCAGGTCGCCCAACGACTGACCGCCTTACCCGACGTCACGGCGGCGGGTGCGCTCGCCGTCGAGGTGAAGAGTATTGAGAACACCGGTGCCTCATACGACTGGGCCGGCGTAGCGGTACCAGCCAAGTTCGGATGCGGCATCAGCACCGTAGGTAATCGAAGACTCGCCGGCAGCCTGGTGGCGCGTGGCGATCATCCCCTTCCCTGGGCATAGCGACGTGCCGCCAGATATCGGCGCAAAATTTTCCGCGTCATTCGAACCCAATCGGCGGCTCGACGCGATCGGTTACAGCCTCGAAAGTTCAGGTGGCCAGGGGAGGATGCCGAGGCGGCGCGCGTGGTCGACGGCGAGCAGGCGGTCGCTGACGCCCAGTTTGGCGTAGATGTTCTGGAGATGTTTGCGGACGGTGAGGATGCTGATCCGCCGGACTCGGGAAATGGCGTCGGCGGTCAGGCCCGCTGCAATCAGGCTCAGGATGTCGACCTGGCGGGCGGTCAGGTGCGCCAGCTCTCGGGCCTGCGCCTGTTCGTCCGTTTCGGCCGCGGTGACAACCGCACTGCGTTGATACATCCGGTCCAGGGCGGTGAGCAGCGGCTGCAGGCTCAGCGAGAAGGCCAGTTCGTCGTTGCTGAAGTCCCTCGATTCGCGGCCGAGGACCCACACCTGACCGCCTGCGGGGCGAGCCATTGACACCACCATGCCCAGTTGATATCGACCGGCCAAAGTATGCAGCAGTTCGTGGGCGTCCGTTCGTCGCCAGTGACGTGCGGTGACGACGTCGGAGATGCGTCTGGCGCTGAGGTCGGCGGGATTGGCGACGAAGCTGAGAATGACCGGATGGTCACCCACGTGGCCCATCCTTTCGCTGAGCGCCGCGTCGTACCCGCCGTTCGGCCCGTGCCACACCGAGCACGTTTTACTGGAGAAGTCGCTGTCCATCCAGAACACGTCGTCGGCCGGCAGCAGATCCGCAATGTTTTGGCGGGCCGCGTCGAGATAGCTTGCCCGGTCCGGCAATTCTGACAACGCCATACTGACGTCCATCAGCGACGCACTATTGGTCATGGGCGCTTCCCTCGATGACTGTGGCGTCAGAGCCGTGCTCGTCGTCTGGCGGCTTGACGCCGCGCTGCCTTGCCTTGTCCTGGGATGGTACAAGGACGTAAATCGTACAAGCACCGTCGCAGCAGCGCTACCTGCGGCCACTCGGATGCGGTGGGACCGTCCTTCAGCCTCGATCGGGAGACCCTGGACATCCAGTCCGCTCAATTGAGTGCGCCCACCGCCCGGGCGATGACCAGGAGTGAGGTCAGGAGTGCGGCGGTCGCCTGGGTGGCCATCAGGATTTTGGCGCGACTGGTCAGCGGCATGGTGTCCGTCGGGCTGAAGGCGCTGGAGTTCGTGGTGGACACGTACAAGTAGTCGATGAATGTTGGGATCCAGTCAGAAATTTCACTGGATCCGTTCGCGACTTCGACTACGGTGTCTTGGTTCTCGTCCTGACTGAACCGGAAGTCGGCCAGTGGCAGGTCCTTGCGCGCGGCTTGGACCCGTCGAACCGGTCCGCCGCGGTCCAGGTCCCAATAGATCAGTCCGAATGCGATGACGTTGGTCGCCCACACCTGCAACGCGGCCAGTAGCAGTTCGCCGGCCTGCTTCGTCTCGGTCACAACCAGGGCATGGATAAGCAGGCCCAGTGCTACGAGATTTGCGGCCACGATCAACGCGGACAGGGCAAGTGAGGCGATCCGGGTGATCCGGGTCTGTCGGTTCAGCCGCCACGGGCTGCCGCTGATCACCACGACGAGTAGCACGAGTTCGAGAACGGGGATGAGCAATCGCGGACCCACCAGCAAGGATTGCGGAAGCAGCGCATACAGGGCGATCGCGACGACGACCGCGATGGCTGGAGGTAGTCGCGCCTCGCCTGTCTTTCCTCGGCGGGCGTCGTGCCCTGCGTTCGCGGGCGGCGGATCCGCTATGCCTTCGTTGTCGTTCGTGGCTCATCGGTTGAGCATGAGCGCCATGGTGCGGATCCCGATGGATCGACATGCTCTGAAAAACCGAAGTCTGCAGACCATTAAAGTGGGACTCTTCAACCTCACGGACAATACGGCCCAACGCATCATGCTCGGGCTCGCGGCCGGCGCGTGAAAGGCTGACCGACCAATGGCATTGCATGTGGAATCGCTCACCGTCGAGCACCTCAAGGAGCCGTTGGCCATCGGCAACCCGCGACCCCGGTTGAGTTGGACCGTCGATGGAACCGAAGGCAGCTTGCAGCACGGATACCAAGTCAGCATCACCGGCTCCGGTCGGCCGGATTTTGTCACCGGCACGGTCCAGCGCCAGGACTCCACATTCCAGCCGTGGCCTGGAACGCCGCTGACGTCGCGGGAGCGGGTCGACGTCTGTGTGCGGGTGTGCGACGAGAGCGGCCGGTTCTCCGAGTGGAGCGCCCCGACGATCATCGAGGCATCGCTACTGCGACGTGCGGATTGGAACGAACCGTTCGTCAGCCCGTCGTTGCAGGCTGAGCCGGGAGTATTCCGGCCCGCCTACCTGCTCCGCGCCGAGTTCGACGTTCCCGTCGGCATCATCGCGGCTCGCATATACGCCAGCGCACACGGCGTTTACGAATTTGAGGTGAACTCCGAGCGAGTCGGCAAAACGGTCCTGGATCCCGGCTGGACCAGCTATCGGCACCGCATCCGACAGCAGAGCTACGACATCCGTTCGCACCTGCGAACCGGCCGCAACGCTGATCGGGGCGTGGTTGGCCGACGGCTGGTATCGCGGGCGGCTCGGGTTCAACGGCGGGCAGTGGGACATCTATGGCAACGACGTCTCCCTGCTGATGCAGCTGGAGTTGACCCTGGCGGACGGCGTCATCGCGCACGTCCCGCTGCACGACAAGTGGAGATTCGCTACTGGGCCGATCACCGGCGTCGGCATCTACGAAGGCGAGACCTACGACTCACGCCTCTATCCCGTTGGCTGGAGCACAGTCGGGATTCGATGACAGCAGGTGGCGGCGACCGCTGCCGTTGCCGCTCGAGTCGTTCCCGGCCACGCTGGAATGCGCCACCGGCCCCGGTGTGACGGTGACCGAAACCCTCGAGGCGCCAGGCGGTAGAGCTACGCGCCGACGGCACGGTCCGCTTCGATTTCGGGCAGAACATCGCCGGCCGAATCCGGGCCAGCTGGTCCGGGCCGGCGGGACAGACAGTCACCGTGCAGCACGCCGAAGTGCTCGAACACGACGAGCTGGCCATCCGGCCGCTGCGGACAGCGGCCGCCACCGACCGATACACCTTCCGCGGGAACCGGAGTCGAAGCAGTGGGCGCCCCGTTTCACCTTCCACGGCTTCCGCTACGCCGAACTTCAGGGCTGGGAAGGGGAGCTCTCCGACCTCGGCGTCGTCGCCGAAGTCCTGCACACCGACATGACCCGGATCGGTTGGTTTGATTCATCCCACGAGATGCTGAACAAGCTGCACGAGAATGCGGTCTGGGCGATGCGCGGCAACTTCGTCGACTTACCCACCGACTGTCCGCAGCGCGACGAGCGGCTGGGCTGGACTGGTGACATCGGAGTCTTCGCGCCCGCAGCAGCCTTCCTGTACGCCTGCGCGGGCACCTTGGTGGGGTGGCTCCGCGATGTGGCCGCCGAGCAGCAGGCGATGGGAAGCGTCCCGAACTTCGTCCCTTGGATCGAATGCGGCTTTCCGGCGGACCCGGCTGCCGCTTGGGGCGATGCTGCGGTGATCGTTCCCTGGGTGCTCTACGAAAGGACCGGCGACATCCAAATCCTGCGGGATCAATTGCCCAGCATGAAGGCGTGGGTGGATTTGGTGGATCGGCTCAGCGGAAACACCGGTCTGTGGAACACCGGCTTTCAGATGGGAGATTGGCTCGACCCGGCCGCGCCGCCGGAGGATCCCGGCGAGGCGCGTACCGACAAGTACCTGATTGCCTCTGCATATTTCGTCCGGTCCTCCGAGTTGCTGGCCCGAAGCTGCGAATTGCTGGGCCTGGACGCCGATTTCGAACGATACGATGCCATCCACCGGAAGGCGAAGCAGGCGTTTCAGGACGGAGTACGTCTCGGCCACCGGCCGTGTCGTCAGCGACACGCCAACGGCGTTATCCCTGGCGCTGGTGTTCGACCTGCTGGAAAGCGATGCCCACCGGGCGCGCGCGGGTGCTCGGCTGGTGGAACTGGTCATCGAACGTGATCACCGGATCGCTACCGGGTTCGTCGGAACACCCATCATCTGTGACGCGCTGACTCAGGCCGGCGCGATCGACACCGCCTATCACCTACTGCTGCAGGAACAGTGGCCGTCCTGGCTCTACCCGGTCACCATGGGTGCCACGACCATCTGGGAGCGCTGGGACAGCATGCTGCCCAACGGAGATATCAACCCCGGTGACATGACGTCGTTCAACCATTACGCCCTGGGAGCCGTAGTCGATTTCATGCACCGCGTCGTTGCCGGACTGGCCCCGGCCGCACCCGGGTACGCGGAGATCCAAGTGGCCCCGCGGCCCGGCGGCGGTCTCACCCACGCATCGGCTCGACATGTGACCCCTTACGGCGCAGCCGAAGTCGCGTGGCAACGGGTCGGTGCACAACTTCGCGTCGATGTGACCGTGCCGCACGGCGCGGTGGCCCATGTCAGGCTCCCCGGGCAGACCGAGTCGAAGTCAGTCGGCGCAGGGTCTCACCACTTCGAGGTCGCTTTCCGGGCTGCGGAGGACGATCCACCTCGACCGGTCAAACGGCAGCCGCTCTCCCGAGAAGCCATGGCGGATAGGGTCCGTCAGCACTGATCGGTCCCGCCGGTGCCAGTTGCGACACGACAGCGCGTGCGAATGCCATCACCTGCTACGGTGGCCCCTTCCACTTGCAACCCGCAACCGCTTTTGGAGATGTTGATGTCCGACACCACCTGCCACATGTCGATCTCGCTCGACGGCTTCGTCGCCGGACCAGAGCAGAGCCGGGACAATCCCCTGGGCAAGCGGGGCGGGGAGTTGCACGGCTGGCATATCGGCGACCCGCGCGCGACCGAGGCCGACAAGAAGGCGACCGGGTGGCTCATGCGGCCACGCGGCGCCTATGTCATGGGCCGAAACATGTTCGGGCCCATCCGCGGTGAGTGGAACGAGGCGTGGGACGGATGGTGGGGATCCGAGCCGCCTTACCACGCACCGGTTTTCGTGCTCACTCACCACGCTCGCGAACCGATCGAGATGGAGGGTGGCACAACGTTTCACTTCGTCACCGAGGGGTTCGATGCCGCCTACATGCGGGCGCTCGAAACGGCCGACGGCAAGGGCGTGGACATCGCCGGCGGCGCTTCGACAGTTCGACAGGCGCTCAACGCCGGCGTGATCGATGAACTCACTCTGGACATCGCACCCGTCCTACTCGGGAGCGGCGAGCGAATGTTCGATGGCGTCGAGACCTTCGGCTTCGAGCCGGTCGAGGTGCTCCACTCACCGTTGACCACCCACATCCGTTACCGCAGAGACACCATCGGCTGAGCGGGCAACCAACTTGCTTCTCGATCAACGATCGAGAGACCGAAGAAGCGTGGATCCGGCCGGCTCAACTGGCGGCCTGCCGCTCAGTGAGTTTGCCGCTGGCCATCAGGATGCCCATGGCCACCCCGATCTGTACCCCGGCGTGGAGTGTCTCAGTCCGGCAGATTCACTCAGTCCTGCGCACGACCCAGCGGATGATGACAATGATCGACCCGATGACGAGGCCGACCAGACGCGCCCGCGATCGTGGCCGGCGCCCCGAGCTCGAGAATCGCGAACGCTGCAGTGGGTGGATAGGTGGCCAATCCCAGCACCAACCCGACAAGGGCTCCAACGACTCCCACGCATCCCGCACCGAGCAGGATTGCCCGCCGGAGTAGTGGTACTGCACCCAGCCCCACCGGCAATGACCTCACCGCCTGATTATCGGCCCGTGCAAGGTCCACCGGAATAGTGTGGTGTCGCGCGTTCAGCGTCGCAGCTGCCGTCGGGAGGGCATCATCAAGTCGATGAAGCGGGCGCAGGTGGATCCAACCGAGGAGCCGACGCCGCACCCAGCCCCGTCTCGCCGCCCCGCCGTCGGGCGTAGGTTCGCCCTAGCCGTGGTGATCCTCGGAGCTGTGCTCATTGTCGTCGTCGGCATTCGGCTGGTGCAGGTCCACGACCAGACCTGGGATTGGCGACTGACCTCTTCGGCGACGCCGACCAAACTCGAGTTCGGCGGCCGCGACTACCTGCGGGACGGATCGCCGCCGAACCAGCCGTTGGGCGCTGTACAAGAAGTCGGACGCACAAATGGTGGCGGACTGGTCCTACTGCCGTCGCTGGCCGTGGAATGGCATCTCACACCAATGTGGCTGATAGTCGAAGCCGCCGGCCAACAGGTGTCCTACAGCTTGATCGGTGGCCCCTGACGCGGTCGCGTCTCGTTCACGAGCGGGCCGGTCAAACGCCACCGGCATGCCCAACCTCATCCGCGCCGAAATCCGATACAGGCGTTCCGTACGGCCTGTTGGTGAGACGATGGGGTGAAGCCCGAACCGCCCGGCCAGTCAACGACAGCCGGGCCGGGATGGCGCAGGCCGAAGTTCGGAGGCCGCCGATGACGGTGCAGGACGGATCGGACGGTCGTCCTCTACTGACGTCCGGGTTCATCACGCTGACCCTTTCGGAGCTGGCCTACTTCACCGCGCTCGTCGCTTGCAGGATCCTTTTCGCAAAAGTCTCCGACCGCGCGCCCGCCGTCCGCGTCTCAGCGGCTGCGCTGGCGGCCTGCGCAACAGGCCTGGCCGTGATGAGCGTGCTGCGCACCCCAATGGCGTTGGTCGCTGGTGCGGCCGTGCTGGCCGTGGGTACAGCGTTCTTGACCCCCGCGTTCTATCGGGTGCTCATGTCCCGCTTGCCCATCGGTCAGCGCGGCACGGCGGCGGCCACTTTCAGCGTCATGATCGATGTCGGTCTGGGCGGCGGCCCCATCCTGTTCGGGCTCATCGTCCGACCCGCCGGCATTCCCGCCGCCCTGGCCGTCGTTGCGGCGCTCGCCCTCCTCGCGGCGGTCCTCACGTGCCCGCGCCGGAACCGCCCCGCGATCTCGACCCCGCACGTGCCTGAGTGATCCCCGGTAGACGCGCCAGGGATGGCCGACGGTACGGAACCAGTCAGTTGTTGCTATCCGCGCTTGCGACGCCTGCCGATGACGACAAGAAGTCCGCCCATGAGCAGTAGCAGCGAGCCCGCAACCGCTGGGGTGACGGCGTTTACACCAGTGTTCGGTAGAGATTGATCTGGGGGATTCGTAGGCTCCACCGGCGGGACGGGATTAACCGGCGGGACGGCTTCAACTGGTGAGGTGGGTGTCACGGGCGGGGCGGGCGTCACTGGCGCGGCGGCCGTCGTTATTGCCAACTTGGAGCCCGAAGACACCACATCGCGGTTTTCCGGCGTCAGCGCCTTTGCTGACGCGATGTCGGTGATCGATCCCGGATGTCAGGTCAGCGTCCGTAGCGACGTAGGTGCCAGTACAGACGACCGTCTGGTGGGGAGCGAGCGAGGAAGCGGCCGCTTGCGGACAGTCCGGGCCCGAAGTCAACTTCCCGGTCGGTGCCACCGGTGTATCGATGACGGTCACGCTGTGCAGGGTGACGTTGCCGGTGTTGGTCACGGTGAAGGTGTATCCGATGGTCTGTCCCGCGGCAGAGACCGTCGACACATCGGATTTCTTCACGACGGACAGTGCCGGCGACTGGGTCACCGGCACGGTCACGGCACTTGAGTCGGCGACGACCGGAGCGTCGCCAGGCGCCAGCCCGCCGGCGGTCGCGGTGTCCGAGACGGACCCGTGGTCCAGGTCGGCCTGGGTCAGCCGGTAGCTGGCGGTGAACGTCGCGGACTGCCCCAGCCCGAGCGTGGTGGTACTGCCCGAGCAGGTCCCTGCCGGTGTCGAGAGTGACTGGCACACTGGGGCACTGCTGGGTCCCGCCGGGGCGGTCGGAACGTCGGTGACGCCGACGTCGTGCAGGGTGACGTTGCCGGTGTTGGTGACGGTGAAGGTGTAATCGATGAGGTCACCGACCTTGTTGACCGTTGACTGGTGGGCGACCTTTTGCAGGGTCATGGCCGGCCGGGGGGTTGAATGCAGAACGACTGAGGACTCGCCTGAGGTCGCGGGTGCGCCACCGCCAGGAGGTGTGCCGCTGGCGGTGGCCGTGTTGGTCAGGTCGTCGCTGTCGACATCTTCTTGGGTGACGGTGTAGGTGCTGGTGCAGATCTGGCTCGCTCCCGGTGCCAGCTCCGGTTGGGGGCAGATCGGCGTCGGCAACGCACCGGTTCCGGTGAAAGGACCGTCGGCGATGGCGATGTCGGACAGAGTGACATTTCCGGTGTTGGTCACGGCGAAGTTGTAGGACACGACCTGTCCCGCCGTGATCACCCCGACCGGTCCGCCGTCGGTGGTCGCCGTCTTCGACATGGTCAGGTGCCGGCGACTGGGTCAGTCCCACGCTGACGGGAAGCGAATCGGCCGATGACCGGAGTGTCGCCAGGGGTCAGCCCGCTGGTGGTGGCGCTGTCCGCGACGGACCCGTGATCCAGGTCAGCCTGGGTCACCGGATAGCTGGCGGTGAACTTTGCGGATTGACCCGGCGCGAGCGTGGTGGTGTCGCCGGAGCACGTCCCTGCCGGTGTCGAGAGTGACTGGCACTCCGGCGGACTGCTGGGTCCGGCCGGGGCGGTCGGAACGTCGGCGACGCCGACGTCGTGCACGGTGACGTTGCCGGTGTTGGTCACGGTGAACGTGTAGTTGATCAGGTCGCCGACCGCGTCCGCGTTGGCCGCAGGCGTCCCGACCTTGGCCACTGTCAGCAACGGCGACTGGGTCAGTGTGACGGTCGCCGTGCTCGGCTGCGCGGCGACTGGACTACCGCCAGGGGCTACCGCTCCGGCGGTCGCCGTGTTCGTCCACCTGTCCAGCGTCAAGGTCTGCCTGAGTGATCGTGTACGACGCCGTGCACTCAACGTGCTGTCCCGGCGGCAGCGACCCGGCGGGGCAGTCCACCGGGCCGGTCAGCGGATCGGCGACGGTGATGGCGGTCAGCGTCTGATTGCCGGTGTTCGTGACGGTGAACGTGTAGTCGATGGTGCCGCCGACCACTTCACCGGGGACGCCGCCGACGACGGTGCCCGTTTTCGCCAGGCTGACCGCCGGGGCTCTGGGTGGCGGGGACGGTAGCGGTGGCGGGTTGGCTGATCACCGGTGTCGGGGCGCCCGGTGGCGGAGTGCCGCTGGCGGTGGCCGTGTTGAACACCTGCCCGGCGTCGACGTCGGCCTGGACGACGGTGTAGGTCGCGGTGCAGCTCACGGGTGTCGCGTGGTGCCACGGGCGTGGCTGGGCACGTCACGGGGCCGACCTTGGGGTCGTCGACGGCGACCCCGGTGAGGGTCACGTTCCCGGAGTTGGTGACGGTGAAGGTGTAGTTCACCGTCTCTCCGACGTCGGCGGTGCGGTTACCGTTGCCGTCGACCAGCAGACCGGTTTTGGTCAGGCTGATACCCGGGGTACGGGCAGCGGTGTTGACGCTGCTGCTCGCGGGCGCGCTCGTCACCGGAGGCCCGTCGCCCGGTGGGGGCGTGCCGGTGGCGGTCGCGGTGTTGGAGATGACTCCGGCGTCGATGTCGGCCTGGGTGACGGTGTACGTGGCGGTGCAGACCTCGCTGGTTCCGCGGGCCAACGTGTCGGACGGGCAGGCTGACGGCGCCGGTGATCCTCGGGTCGGTGACGGTGATGTTGCTGAGGTCGACGTTGCCGGTGTTCGTGACCGTGAACCGGTAGGAGACGGTCTGGCCGAGGTTGGCCAGCCGGTTGAGGGTCGGGTCGTCCAGGACGCCTTGCTTGTCCAGTGCGATACCCGGGGTGGGTACGACCGTGGCGATGTTGTTGGTCGCCGCTGGGCTGGTGACATCCGGCCCGGTGGGTGGGGCACCGGTAGCGGTCGCGCTGTTGTGGATGACGCCGGCGTCGACGTCGGCCTGGGTGACGGTGTACGTCGCGGTGCAGATGCGGACGCCCCCGGGTGCGAGAGGCGTCGCCGGGGTGCAGGTGACCGTGCCGAGCTTTGGAATCGGTGACGGTGATCCCGGTGAGGGTGACGTTGCCCGAGTTGGTGACGGTGAACCGGTACGCCACGGTCGATCCGACGTCGGCGGGGCCGCCGCCGTTCACGGTGCCCTGCTTGTCCAGGGTGATCGCCGCGCGTTGCACGGCGACCGGGGTGTCCGTGGTGGAGGCGGGGCTGGTGACTGCCGGCCCGACCGGTGGGGTGCCGGTCGCGGTTGCCGAGTTGTGCACGATGCCGGCGTCGACGTCAGCCTGGGTCACGGTGTAGGCGGCGGTGCACCGCTCGGTGGCCGCCGGGGCCAGCGTGGAGCTCGGGCAGTTCACCGGGCCGACCTTGGGATCCGGGACACCAACCGCCGTGAGGGTGACGTTGCCGGTGTTGGTGACGTCGAAGGTGTAATTGATCGTCTCGCCGGCGTCGGCCAGGCCGTTGCCGTTGGTGTCGTCGAGATGAGCCACCTTGGCCACCACGATCGACGGGGCCCTCGCGGGGGTCGGGGTGTCGGTGCTGGCCGGCGGACTGGTCACCGTAGCTCCGGTGGGCGCTTTGCCGGCCGCGGTAGCGGAATTGTGGACCCCGCCGGTGTCGACGTCGGCCTGAGTCACGGTGTAGGTGGCGGTACAAACCTGAGACGTGCCGGTCGCCAGAGTGGTCGACGGGCAGGCCACCGCGCCGGCTTTGGCGTCGGTCACTCCGACACCGGTCAACGGCTCGTTACCGGTGTTGGAGACCGCAAATGAGTAGGCAATGGTTTCACCCGGATCGGCCAGGCCGTTGGCGTTGCCGTCGTTCAAGTGCGCGGATTTCACCACGCTGATCGCGGGTGCCGGGGTAATCTGCACGGTCACCGACGAAGGATTGGACGCGATGGGGTTGCCGGAGCCGTCCAAAGCGTTGGCCGTGGCGGTATTGGTGAACGCATCGGTGAGCGACGCGTCCACGGCGGTGATGGTGTAGCTGCCGGTGCAGGTCATCCGGCTGTTGGTATCCCCGGCCGCCGTCAGCGTCGTCCTGGGACAGGACACATTCTTGATCTTCGGGTCGGTCACCGTCGACACCGTTGAGCGCGGCGACGCTGGTATTGACGACCAGGAACTGATACGGCACGGTATCGCCGACACCGTAGGTGGCCGGTTGTGGAGTGGCGTTGTTGACCTGCTTGGTCAAACTCAACGCGCCCAAGGGGTTGACGCTTGTCACCACCACATTGCGGATCAAATGAACGTCGGAGGCCCCGCCGGTGCCCGCGGTGAAACCGAATTTGTAGGTCGGCGGAACGTCCTGTGGCATCACCTGGGTCAGGACGGTGTGGAACCCCGCACCGTCGTGGAAGTCGATTTCCACCGTGACGGTGGGGCGCACGGCCGGGCTGACCGTGATCCGCACCGTCCGTTCGGCCGCATCAGGGCCGGTGTCCGCCCGCAACGAGCCCGGCAAGGTGGACTGGTTCGCCGCATTGGACGTCGACGAGAGGTAGCAGTATCCGGTGCCGCCGTCGCCGCCACCGCGGATCGTCACCACGTTGGGCACCAGGTTCGAGCCGCGCGGGGACGGCACGGCGCATCCGGCTCCTCTGCCTTCGGCGTCGTTCACGAAGTTGCCGTAACTGTCCAACCCGACACCCAGATATGCGGCATGCACCCCCGAGGCGCCCGTCCGCTGCGCATACCCGAGAGATCCGCCGTACGCCCCGGCCGAGGTCAACTGCGTCGAGCCGTCGGTGAGAAAGAACGCGATCCCGTCACCCTGGCGGCCGTTGAGAGGGACACCGCCGTACTGATACTGGTCGAACGTCACCACCAGGCCGCCCGACGCGGGCAACGGCCGGTTGTACACCATGCCGCCGGTCCGGTTGCCCTCCACGTCGTTGAGTTGCAGATAGCCCGGCAGCACTCCAGGTGTGGGGGTCCCTTCCTTCCTGGTGCACACCGGGATGGTGGACGATCCGGCCGGCGGCGCCGCCGAAGCCCCTGTCAGACATGAATCGTTCAGCGGACCGACACCCGGATCCGGTACCGATGCACCTTGGAACGTCTCGTTGAACAACAACGATCCCCCGGTGGCCGCCTGCGCTGCGGGCGCCGCCCAGCCGAGCAACGCCGGTGGACAACGTCACCAGGCAGGTCACCGCTGCCGCACCGATCCATCGACGAGCCGACAAGACTTCACCCCCGAGCGAGCGGCCCGGAGCGACCGGGGTGATAAGAAGCTATCAATACGCGCGGTGCACGTAACACTCGCCTCTGGATTTGGTATTTCATACGCCGAACGGTCCGCCGTGACACGGATGAACGTCGACGTGTTGCTTGTCGATCCTGCTACTCAAGCTAATTCGAACCGGTCGATAACGACACGGTAGCCGGAAATGCGAGCGACTACTCGACGATGTCGATGGTGGATCGGGAGGCGTTTCTGCTGGAGTTTTGGCGCAGGCGGTACAGCACTTCACCTGCTTGTGGGATGACCAGGGTGTCGGGGTCGGCTTCCATGGCCTGCCGGTCGACGAGTGCGGGGTCCAGGTAGTCCAGGTTGGCCGCGCGGACGATGTCTTCGGGTATGCCGGTGGCCAGCGTGACGGTGACTCGGCCTTTTTCGCCGTTGACCGGGTCCCAGGTGCCCGCCCCTCGGAGGTGGGTGGAGTGGGCGAGGTCGCCCCAGTGGTAGCCGGAGAAGGTGTCCCACTGGCCCAGGAAGTAGTCGCGGCAGTGGTAGCCGATCGTGGCGATGGTGGGGTGCATGACGGAGATCTCGGTGATGTGGGGCGCGTAGATGATGACTTGTCCGCCGTCGGCGACGACCGGCTCGACTTTGTAGAAGCCTTTGGCGCCGGTCCACATGTCTTCGTATTTGGTCGGGATGATCGACAGCACCCGGCGCACCGGGGCATCGAGGTAGCGGACGTGGGTTTGCGCGGAGACGTCGGCGCACGCGGCCCAGGCGTCCTCCGGTGCGCCGAAGGAGGCGGCGTGCAGGGCGCTGGTGCCGGATTGGGCGACCAGGCACAGGGCGAGCCGGCGGCTGGGTATCAGCGCGGCGGCCTCGTTGATCAAGGCCCGTACCGGGGTGATGCCTTTGGTGCCGATGATGTTGACGCTGCTGATCAAAGCGCCCAGCCAGTGGGAGAAGTCGATGACCTCCGGGCCGGCGACGCCGGGGAAGAAGTATTTGTTGCCGCCGGAGAATCCGACGACCTCGTGCGGGAACACCGGCCCGACGACCAGGGCCACGTCGTGCTCGACGACGGCCCGGTTCAGCACCACCTCCACCGGCGCTGCGAGTCGGCCTTCGGACAGTTCGTCGACCCGGTCGGCGCTGATCGAGCCGAGGGAGACGAAGGTTTCCGGTTTCCACCATTCGTGGTTGCGGACCGTCATTCCGGGATAGGTGGCGGCCAGGGCACCGTGGGAGTAGCCGAGGTGCGCGGCCAGGTGCGGTTCGCTCATCGCCGCGTGCGTCCCGAGTGCCACCAGCACGGTCAGCCGCGATACCCGGCCCGACAGCGCCTGGTGCACCGCGGACAGCAGCAGCGGCAGCGGGCAGCTGCGGGTGCCGTCGGGCACGATGACGCACACGCTGCGGCCGTCGAGGTCTTCTCGCGCAAGGCAGGTCGACACGAAGGCGCGGATTTCCTGGTCGGTCAGCACCTGATCGGCGCCGCCGATAGAGGCTGTGTGGGGCTCGACGGCGGCGTCGGGCAGAGTGGATGTCATTCCTGCACGATCCGCCTGACGCTGAGTCCTGGCAGTGTGAGCCACATCACATCAAGCGCACCCTTGACGTCAGACTCTGGTCGGAGCTATAAAAAAACTATCTCGCAGACCACAGATCCTGGTGATGCGAGATGACGGATAGGGCATCGACCAAATTGACTGTCTGTGGAGGTGGAACCAATGCTGATGCGCACTGATCCGTTCCGGGAACTCGACCGGCTCACCCAGCAGGTCTTCGGCAATCCCGGAACGCTGGCCCGGCCGTCGGCCATGCCGATGGACGCCTGGCAGGACGGCCACGAATTCATCGTGGAATTCGATCTCCCCGGGGTGAGCCCGGACTCGATCGACCTGGATGTGGAGCGCAATGTGTTGACCGTAAAGGCCGAGCGCAAGCCGTTGGCTTCGGATCGGGAGTTTCTGGCCGCCGAGCGCCCGCGCGGGTTGTTCAGCCGGCAGTTGATCCTGGGTGACACTCTCGACACGGAAAACGTCCAGGCCGGTTATCAGGACGGCGTCCTCACCCTGCGGATCCCGGTCGCCGAGAAGGCCAAGCCCCGCAAGATCCAGATCAACGCGACGGACTCTGAGCAGCGGCAACTCGTCGACGCCTGAGGTAGGCCGTCACCGGCTGTTAGGAGGTGAGACCGTGTACACCGACCAGCTCCCAGCCGCGGACCTGGACTACCTGGGATGGCTGGAGGACCTGTGGGTCATTGAGGAATTCGAGGCGATCATCGCCGCGGAACAGCCCCAGGCGTGCCGGACCAGGACAGCCGGCATCGCCGAAGCGGAGCCCGTCCGGCCGGGCCGGACGTCACGGCGCGGTCGAAGGACCACGCCGCCGCCCGGAGTAGTTACCGCCGCGCGGGTTCCGGGACATCAGCGGTCACCGCCTGGACGCTGTCAGTGAGTAACCAGTAATCCATCGCCGTCGTGCACACCCGCGAGGGGGTCCCTATCGAAACGAACAGAACCCGGGCACCCTGATCAAGCATGAAGGCAAGCGGCCTCGATCCGGTCAATCCGGATCGGGGCCGCACTCGTATCCGCCACCGGGCAGGTCATCGCGTTCTGACAGAACGCGGCGCGCAGGTTTGGAGCAGCGGGCCGAGGGTAATCAATTCATGAGGCCAACGTGCTCAGGTACGCCTCGGAATGGAAATCTGCCCTACCGTCGCAATAGTAATAGCTCTTCGCTGCGCACGGCGGACGCCATGCTTCTCCTTTACGCTGCTCCTATTTGTTTCCCAGGTTGAACAACTCAATGATGTTGTGCGCGTGCGCATGTGGTGGCAGCGGTACCTGCGCGCTGTGTTGCTGCCGGAAGACTCCCGACGCTGCAGATTGAACGAGCGTTTCGGTAAACCGGTGTGAAGACCAACTGGCAGGGGTACTGGCCCAAGAGGTCACCGTGGCCGGGCGCTTTGGACCAAAAAGGGAGATCCCTCATGTATCGGCATGTCAAAAATCTGCAGTTCGCCGCCCAAACCCGCCAAACCCGATGCGGTCTACGCGATGAAACTGCAGGAGCTGATCGGCGGGCAGTTCGGCGAATTGACCGTCACGATGCAGTACCTATTTCAGGGCTGGAACTGCCGCATCCCGGGCAAGTACAAGGACATGCTCCTGGATATCGGTACCGAAGAGATCGGGCACGTCGAGATGATCAGCACGATGATCGCCCGGCTGCTCGAGGGTGCCCCGTCAGAGACCACGGAGAAGGCCGCCGCCGCCAACCCCGCGCTAGCAGCAGTACTGGGCGGGATGAACCCGCAGCACGCGATCGTCTCCGGCGGTGGGGCGCTCCCGGCGAATAGCCAGGGCGTCCCCTGGAACGGCGGGTACATCGTGGCCTCCGGCAATCTGTTGACCGATTTCCGGTCGAATGCCCACGCCGAAGGTCAGGGCCGGTTGCAGACCAGTCGGTTGTTCAACATGACCGACGATCCCCGGGTGAAGGACATGCTGCGGTTCAATCTGGCGCGTGATACCTGGCATCAGCAGCAGTGGCTCCTCGGGATCGAACAACTGCTTGCCGACGGTCTGTCCGACATCATCGAGGATTCCAACTCGACTGAGGAGGACAAGATCCAGGACCACACCTACTGGCAGTTCGACGAGACCAGCACCGCAGCCGAGGGCCGCTGGGCCTCGGGCGGCACCCTGCTCGACCCGACGCAGCCGATCATCTACCAGGCGACCCCGGTCGGCAGTGACGACGTCGGGCTACTGCCTCCGCCGGACCCGAAACTGTTCGCCACCTATGACGGCAGCAACGGCAAGGGCAAACCCGGCACTGGGGGCGCAGCCTATGCCCAGGGCCTGGCCAACGTGGTCAACAAAGTCAAAAGCGCTCTGGAGTAAGCACTATGCCTGCGGGACGGTGCTGGATGGCGCCGTCCCTGCCGCAGCCATCAGCGTTTCTCGGCCGCGGCGCACAATGGCCGGTGGGCGCTTTGGGGGCCAACGAGGGGAGTGGTGGTGGAGCAGACGTCAGGAGTAGGGGCGGTCGAGCTGTGGTTGGTCCGGCACGGTGAGAGCACCGGGAACGTGGCTGCTTCGGTGGCGGCTGCCGCCGGGCGAGAGGTGATCGACATCGATCTGCGCGACGCCGATGTACCACTGACCGAAGTTGGTCGGGACCAGGCGTCCGCGGTCGGGCGCTGGTTCGCCGGTGCCGCGCAAACGGAGCGGCCGGACATGGTGTGGTCCTCGCCCTATCTGCGGGCCCGGCAAACAGCGCACATCATCTCGAGTGAGTCACGGCTGCCCGCCGCGGCAGTGGACGAGCGCCTCAGAGACCGCGAGTTGGGCGTGCTGGACCTGTTGACCTCTGCCGGCGTCGAAGCCAGGTTCCCCGAGGAGGCGCAGCGGCGCCGCTGGCTGGGCAAGCTGTACTACCGGCCGCCCGGTGGGGAGTCCTGGGCCGACGTCGCGCTGCGCCTGCGAGCCTTCCTCGCCGATCTCGACCGGGTCGCCGGCAGTGGGCGGGTTCTGCTCGTGGTGCACGACGCGGTGATTCTCCTGCTGCGCTACGTGTGCGAGGCCATGACCGAGGACGACCTGTTGAACCTGTCCCGCACCACCACGGTGCGGAACGCCTCGATCACCCACCTGGTCCGTCCGACCGGGCGTGGGACATGGGCCGCCGCGGATTTCAACATCGACCAGCATTTGCGCGAGCAGGGCGCCCCGGTGACCGAGCATTCAGGAGAACCCGATGTCCTCCGGCGCTGACCGCGCCCCTGTCCCGACGCCGCAATTGGTCACCCCGACGATGCTGCGTCAATGGGCGCTGCCTGCTGCGGGCGACTCGAAGTACGGGCGCGGGCAGGTCCTGGTGGTAGGCGGCGCTCGGGGCACTCCCGGAGCTGTCATGCTGGCCGGGCTCGCCGCACTGCGGGTCGGCGCCGGCCGGCTCAGTCTGGCCGTGGCGGAATCGGTGTCCGGGTTGGTGGCCGTGGCCGTTCCAGAAGCCGGGGTCATCGGCCTAGCCCGAACGTTCCGATGGCTCCATCCTCGGCGGCGTTCCAGGCTCATTGGAGAAGACCGTCGGGCGTTGCGACGCGGTGTTGATCGGGCCGGGGTTGGACGATCCCGAAGACACCACCGAACTGCTCAGCGCGCTCCTTCCGCTGGTGCCACCCGAGATACCCGTCGTGCTCGACGCTTTCGCCCTTGGCGTCCTCGTCGATGTACCGGAGGCCAAGAGCCTCCGCGGTCGGCTGGTGCTGACCCCGAACCAGGATGAGGCGCTGCGGCTGTTGGGTTCCGGGCCCGATACCGAAGCGGACGATGAACGGGACGACAGTGAAAGAGCGGCGCAGATCGCCGAGCGGTACGGGGCGGTCGTCAGCTGCCAGGGACACATCAGTGAACGCGGCAGACTCGCGTGGTCCATCTCTGCGGGGCACAGTGGCCTGGGTACTTCGGGCAGCGGAGATGTCCTGGCTGGGGCGATCACCGGCCTGCTGGCCCGCGGGGCGACCCTCGCTCAGGCGGCCTGTTGGGGTACCCATCTGCACGCTGCGGCCGGCGACCGGCTGGCCGCGCGGATCGGAGCACTGGGATTCCTGGCCAGGGAACTGCTGGATGAACTGCCACTGGTCATGACGGAGCTGCAGGCCTGAACTCCGCTGCGGTCGTTCACCGAGCCGTCGCCTGTGGCTGAGCCCGGCGGCGTTGGCGGGCGAGCTCTCTGCCGGTCGCGGTGTACCAGCCGGCCAGAAAGAGGACGGCCAGGGCAAGGTCGGAGATGTCTCCGCCGTACCACATCCATTGCGCGCCAAGCTGCCAGGACGCGGCAGATCCGATGCCCGGGTGGGCCGTAGCCAGATCCGCTGCGTGTACGTAGAGGTATTTGCTCAGAATGTCGTGGGCGGCGAATGCGAGGAAAAGGGTGACCAGTCGGGTTCGGCGGCTGCCGCGACCGGGCATCGGATCCGGCCCGATCATCGCGAAGGTGAAAAGGCACCCACTCAAAAACATGTGCGCGTGTATCGCATCGTGCAGTAACGGATGGGCAAGACTGAGCCGGTACAGCCCAGTCAGATAAAGCGGCCACATCAGCCCGATCGACAGTGCTGCGCCGACGGGTGCCCAGCTCAACCGGTGAACGGCGCGACTGCCGAGGATCGCGGTCAGCATCCTGCGCAACGGCAAGGGGCTGCAGCGCAACGCCAAGGTGACCGGGGCGGCCATCGCGATGCCCAGCGGAGCCAGGACGCCCAGCAGCAGATGCTGGGCGACGTGGGCCGGGAAGTATTCGTCGGCGGCGCCGATCGGGGAGATCAGCGCCGCGACGATACATACGAGGCCGCCGGTGAAGGCGACGTCCCGACTGATCGGCCACCTAACGCCGCGACGATGCAGTCGCCACCGACCGCCGGCATAGAGCACCGCGGGCAGGGCGACCGGCGTGATCACCGAGGCGGTGAGATCCCAGGCGGCCATCTCAGAGCTCCCCGGCCGCCTCATTCGTCGCAGCGGAAGCCTTGTCGCGACGAAGAAGTAAGGCTCCGATGACAAGCATGACCCCGGCCAACACATTCCACACCACGTTGTAGGGGACGATGTCCACGCCGTAACGGATCTGGTGCAGGTGGAACACCAGATGCTGGATCAGGCCGTCGTAGAGCTGAAACCCGCCCGCGCCCAACAGGATTCCGGCGACCCAGACGCGCATGACCAGAGTGCCATGACGGCGTTGGTCGGCGAAGGCGAACAATCCGGCGACCAAGCATATCCATGACCCGGCGTGGAACAGACCATCGGAGACCAGTCCGGCGGCGGCGGAGCCGCCGTCCCAGAAGTGATGCCAGTGCAGCAGTTGGTGAAAGACGGTCTCGTCGAGAAGCCGGCGATGCCGACACCGAACAGCGCACCTGCGCCCGCCGCGGCGCCGCGCCGGGGTCGCGAAGTGTCGACCGACATGTGCTGGCCTCCTTTGCTGCCGCGTCGAAATCCGCATCGACAACGCCGTTCTGTCGCGAGTCGGATTCCCCACGGCCGCAGGATCGAACCGAAATCGAGAGGTCGTACGGCCCACTTCGTCTCAGCTGAACAATCCGCAGCACTGCGGGTTGAGGCGTGTTACTTTGAGTGCCCGCAGGCTGCGAGTCGGACCGCGGTGGACGGTCAAAGCGGCGCTGAGGTGCGGAGTGTCGACGCGGTGTCCAGGCACGCCTTCGTATTTGCCCGCGCATTTTCGGGAGGGGAACGTCATGCGACGCATCTTGGTGGTTTGCGCGGTGGTGGCCGAGTTGCTGTTCGGCTCGGCGTTCTACGTGAACGCGGCGCCCGCCGTGGGCACCGCGGTGGCCCCGGCGCAGCAGGCCAATTGGACTTCCTATGAGGGCGGCGCCAGGCATCCTTCGTTCACGACCAATGCGCAGATCAGCAAGGCGGCGGCGGCGCACCTGAAGCTGGCGTGGAGTTGGAAGCCGGATCCGCCGACGCTGGCGGACCAGCCGAGGAGCGGTTTCTTCTCCAGCCCGACGGTGTACAACCACCGGATCTACGTCGGCGCCTATACCGGTGTGTTCTACGCGCTCGACGAGACGACCGGCAAGGTGTTGTGGAGCCGGTTCCTGGGTTATCAGCCGTCGCGGACGCTGCACGCAGCCCCTCGGGTTCGTCTCGACCGCCGCCGTGATGCCGGTCCCGAACGCGACACACACCGGGACGCTGCCGGCGGTTTATGTGGCGGCGCCCGACGGCTACATGTATTCGCTGGACGGCACGACGGGGGCGACCAGGTGGCGGAGTTTGATCGCGAAGCCGTCGACGACCGTCAACGACGCCTTCAACTGGTCCTCGCCGACCATCGTGGGCGGCCGGGTCTACATCGGGTTCGCCTCGAATTGTGACACGCCGTGGATTCGGGGTGGGGTGATGTCGCTGGATCAGAACACCGGTGCGCGGCTGGCCACCTGGTACGGCGTGCCGCCCGGCTCCATCGGCGGGGGGTGTGGACCAGCGCCGCGGTGACCAGCGACGGCGTGTTCGCGACGACCGGATCGACCTGCGGCGCGCACCCGAATCCGGCCAGCAACTGCCCGCCGACCAATCAGCTCGGGAACGCGTACAGCTTTGTCCGGCTGGACCCCATCACGACTGAAATCCCAAGCGGTCTGGACGGTACCGCCGGCGGAATTGAAGCTGGCCGGCGACCCGGACTGGGGCTCGTCTCCGATCGTGTTCAATGCGACGGTGAACGGGACGGTCACCAGGCTGGTCGGTGCGTGCCACAAGAACGGCTTCTTCTACGTCCTGCGTACCGGCAACATGACCGCGCCGTTCTGGAAACGTCAGATCGGAACTCCGACGGACGACGGTGGAGATGGATGTCTGGCCGGCGCCATCTACGACGGCACCCGACTTTTCCTGGCCGGTAACGCGACCACGATCGGTGGGGTCGCCTACCAGGGATCCATCCGGCGCGTTGACCCGGCGACGGGCAACACGGTGTGGGAACAGGGTTTGACCGCGGACGTCCTCGGGACGCCATCGGAGAACGGGGCCGGAGTGATCGCCGCGGCGACCCACGACTTCAAACCGGTCGGGCTGACCAATCAGACCTACCTGCTCGACGCAGGGACGGGCGCGATCCTGGCGACCATCCCGAACGGAAAGGAATTCGCCCAGCCAGTCTTCGCCGACAAATATCTATTCTTGACCGGCGCGTACAGCAACACGCTGCAGGCTTTCGTCCCGGGTCCTTGATCCCCGATCAGCCGACTCATCAGACCGGGGTGGCAAAGACGGCGATATTGTCCAGGTAGCTGCCGCGATCAGCGTCGAACGGCCTCCGCAGCTGATCGATGCCGGGGTGGCGAGCCCGCGGTCTATGCGTTGTCAGGGCCACCCCTTACCTGGACCCGGGGCTCAACTCGCCGCGTCCGCCGCTGCGCGGATGAGTGCAATCCGTCGGATCGTGCTGCCGGACAGTTCGGCCTTGTCCCAATCGACAGGTGCAGAGGAATGCGTTTGCAGAGTCCGACGGCCGCATCCGTTTCCGGCCTACCGACTACTGAACTCAGGCCTTGAAGTCCGGCGAACGCGTTGGCGACGCCTCCGCGAGGGCCTTGACGGTGCGCTCGACGCCGAAATCCTTGCCGTACACCGGCTGGCCGGGTTGCTGGCGCCAGGATTCGGACAGGGGGCCCGCGTCGACCGCGTCGAACCCCAGTTGTTCGATCAGCTCGAACACTATCTTCTGGCCCGGACCTTCGGCCCCCGCGATCGGCAGGGCGATCCGGCCTTCGGCGCCCTTCGGCTTGCCGGATTCCAGTAGTCGCTTCCACCAGATGCCGTTGAAGACCTTGTAGACCGGGGTACCGAGTTGCTCGGCGACCCAGACGCTCTCCGGCGTCCCGGCCTCGATCTCGGCGATCAGGCCGTCCCGCTGCTTCGGGTAGTAGTTGTTGGTCTCGATCACCGGTGCGCCTGGCTTGGCGGCGGTCAGGATGCCCGGGGCGAGATCGGGCACCGCCTTCTGCGGGATGCTGACGATCACCAGGTCCGCATCCTGTGCCGCGTCCGAGGCCCAGACGGCGGTGGCGCCGGTCTCACCGGCCAGCTCGGAGAGCGTTTCCGGATTTCGCGAGTTGGCGACCCGGACGGCGTGGCCCAACGCGGTCAACCGCCTGGTGAGCGTGCCACCGATCTGGCCGGCACCGATGATGGAAATCTGCATGAGTGCAACTCCTCTGGCTTGAAGGCAACGCCGGGTGCAACCCGTTCCCGGCAGCGACGATATTCCGCAGCCGCCGGAATCCACAGAACATGCGGGTGGGCGTTGGCCACGGTAACCTCGCGTCCATGCTCAGGCAGGTCGCGGACGGTGTGCTGGTCAGCCAGAGTCAGTTCTGCCAGAGCAATGCCGTCGTCGTGCAGGGCGAGGCAGGCGTGTTACTCATCGACGCCGGCGTGTACGGCGACGAAATGGCTGCCCTTGCCGGCGAACTGTCCGATTCGGGCCAAACCGTGGTGGCGGGCTTCTCGACGCATCCCCACTGGGATCACCTGTTGTGGCACGCCGGGTTCGGCGCGCCGCCGCGGTACGGAACGGCGCGCTGCGCGGCCAGTGCCCGAGATCGGTTGTCGGGCGGGTTGGGTGCGGCCGCAAAGGCGGTCGGCATTCCCGAGCAGGTACCGCTCGATCTGCTCGGCGCCATTACCGGCCTGCCCGCCGACGCGGCGCAGATTCCTTGGGACGGCCCTCGAGTCCGGATCATCGAGCACCAAGCGCATGCGGCCGGCCATGCGGCGCTGTTGATCGAGGACCGCGGGGTTCTCGTCGCCGGTGACATGCTCTCTGATTTCTTTGTGCCCATGCTCGACGCGAAGGGACGCCGCTGACCCGATCGGTGACTACCTTTCCGCGCTGCTGCTACTCGAGGGTGTGGCAAGCGACGTCGACGTTGTGGTGCCCGGCCACGGATCCGTCGGCGGAGCTGATCAGGTACTCGCACGGATCGACCAGGATCGCGCGTACGTTCAGGCGTTGCGTGACGGCCGTGAGCCTAGCGATCCCAGGATCCACCCATGATGACCCTGGCGGTCATTGCTTAATCGATCGTCAACCGCAACGTCTTGCAGTTGTTGCTCGACACCGGGTCGGGCGTATTCGACTCGTTCGCGGCGCAGGCCCGCACTGTCATGGTCCCTGCTGCTTTGGGCGTGACCAAGATGCCAACGGTCTCGGATTTGTTCGCCGGCAAGACGCCGGGTTCACAGTTGGGGGTATCCGGGTTGATGTTGAAGTGGTTGCGGATCAGCGGGCAGATATAGTCTGACCCGTTGGCCGTTCCGTTCGTCATCGAGAATCTCACCTCCAGATCTGCAGATCCCGTGCTGCTGTGATTTTTCACCGTAAAGCTGAAGGGTATTTCCTGCCCGGTCTGGGCACCGCTGAGCCCGGCAAAGATGCTGCCGGTGATGGATAGATCCACCCCCGTTGTCGCCGCCTGGGTGGCATTGGAACCGAGTAATGTACCGACCGCGGCCAGTGCCACCACACCAAATAAGCCTTTCTTCATGGACCTATCCATTCTTGTCGTGGGTTGATATAGGGAACTGACTATATCCCGATGGCCCACCGGTGAATCGATCGCGGCCTCGGTATTTTTGCGGCTGGTTCGGGCTCCTCTCCCGTAGAAGACCACATCGATCTACGAGGAGAAGACATGGTCGCATCAGACCTGGAGCTCACGGCACCGGTGGCTACCAACATTGCGGGCGTCCGCGCCGTCGGCCTGCAAAGGGCGGAAATGGCTCCAGATCACGCGTCAGCCATCCTGGACGACCTTGGGCTCAGGTCCGACGGCGCCGGGCACGACGCGCTGCGGGCGCGGATCATGGCGGCATCTTGGCCGGCCGACGCTCGAATCGTCCCGCATCTGGTGCCGCAGATCGGCGTCACGCATGTGTTGGCGCCGAGGAAGCAGCTCGTTGACACGTCGTATACGTCCAACAACTGGGCGGGCAGCACCATCCCGGGCACGTGGACCGACGTCGTCGGCATCTGGCGGGTGCCGACAGTGAGCATTCCAGAGACCCCGGCAGGAACCGACGGCGGCTGGGACTCGTCGTCGTGGGTCGGGATCGACGGCACCTACGGGTCGAATGACGTGCTGCAGGCGGGCTTGCAGCAGTCCGTAGCCGGCGACGGCTCCACGACATACGTCGCCTGGTACGAGTGGTTTGCGCCCAAGGTTGACGGGTCTCCCGGGTACATCTACCAGACCAATATCGACAACATCGAGATCCAGCCTGGCGACGAGGTGTTCGCCGGCCTTCATTACCGAAACGGCAAGGGTCTGGTGATGTTCGGCAACGTCGAACGGGGCCACTACTTCAGCATCGAAATCGACCCGCCGCCCGGCGCCTCGATGTCGGGCAACAGTGTCGAGTGGATCATGGAAGCACCGAACACCGGTGAGCCGGGGACGTCGCTGCCGCGCTTCACCCCGGTCACTTTCACGGCAGCGACGGCGACCCCCGCCACCGCCGGCGCTCCCAGCGGTGACCCGGCCACAGGGGACACGACAAATATCTGGGCGTTCGGGCGGGCTCTGACCGACGTGGCGCTGGCGACCGATTCGCTGACCATCAGCCGCGCCGCCCCGCCATGGCAGGGATTCCCGTTGGCGCCTGCCGGTAGCTCGTCGGCGCACGGGGTCGCCGCGGTGTCCCGGATCCCTGGCAGCATGGAGCTCTGGTACGTCGGCGCCGACGGCTCGATCCAGGATCGGTATTGGTACGACACCAGCACCTGGCAGGGTTTCGAGCTCGCCCCGGCCGGAAGTGCCGCCGCCGGCAGCGGCATCGCGGCTGTGTCGCGGATCCCCGGAAGCATGGAGCTCTGGTGGGTCGCGCCGAACGGCTCGGTGCAGGGCGCCTATTTCTACGACGGCAACCCCTGGGGCCGCTATGAGCTTGCTCCGGCCGGCAGCGCCTCGCCGACCGGGGGCATCGCCGCCGTGTCCCGGATCGACAGCAGCATGGAGCTGTGGTTCGTCGGCGCGGACGGCTCGGTTCAGGATCGCTATTGGTATGACACCGGAACGTGGCAGGGTTTCGAGTTGGCCCCGGCCGGGAGTGCGGCGTTGAGCAGTGGGATCGCTGCGGTGTCGCGGATTCCGGGGAGTATGGAGCTGTGGTTCGTCGGCGCGGACGGCTCGGTTCAGGATCGGTATTGGTATGACACCGGCACGTGGCAGGGTTTTGAGTTGGCCCCGGCCGGGAGTGCGGCGTTGAGCAGTGGAGTCGCTGCGGTGTCGCGGATTCCGGGCAGTATGGAGCTGTGGTTCGTCGGCGCGGACGGCTCGGTTCAGGATCGGTCTTGGTATGACACGGGCGCGTGGGGTGGTTTTGAGTTGGCCCCGGCCGGGAGTGCGGCGTTGAGCAGTGGAGTCGCTGCGGTGTCGCGGATTCCGGGCAGTATGGAGCTGTGGTTCGTCGGCCCGGACGGCTCGGTTCAGGATCGGTATTGGTACGACACCGGCACGTGGGGTGGTTATGAGCTCGCCCCGGCCGGCAGTGCAGCGCTGACGAGCGGAATCGCCGCCGTATCACGCATTCCCGGCAGCATGGAATTCTGGCACACGGGCCCGGACGGTTCGATCCAGGACCATTATTGGTACGGCTGACGAGCGCTATTCCGACTGCTTGAACTGATTGTCCCGGGCGTTATCGGTCGCCCGGTACCGCTCCATCGGGGAATGATCGGTAGCGGCCTCGGCGCCGATCGCTGCTTCCGCCTTCTCGATGTTGTCGTCGAAGGCTTTCGGATAGGTCTCGACGATCGCTTCCGGGTCGTCCATCAGGCCTGAGTCGTCGGCCGGATCGCGAACGTCAGATGACTGATCGACAACGGCGCGCCGCACCGACTCTTCGTTGCTCATACGTTCCTCCTCGAGGAGTGGGCGAGGGAGAGCGCCCTTCGCCTTTCATATCTCCCCCTTTGACCGGTCCTGAAACGCCGGCCATTGCAAACAGGGCACTCGCGTCTCAATCATCAGCGCGTTGCGGCGGGGCGAGATCCGTCCTCGCGGCCCGGCGACCATCCAGATCACGAATGATGTTCGCGATGAACCGGGCTCTGAGCACCGGGATGGCAGCTTTGACGGCGGCCGCGGCAGGTAGTTCGAACAACGCCAGCCAGCGGGGTAGCCGCGCCTCGAACCGCCATGTCAACGTCGTTTCTATCGAACGGTTCTGCTCGTCGGCCCTGTGGGGGTGATCGGCACTTTGGGGTTGATCGGCGCTGTGAGGTTGATCGGCGTTGTCGGCGAACCGCACCACCATGGTGGCGAATATGCCGCTTTGAGTGCCGGCCGCTTCGATGAGGGCTCCCGGCTCGAATGCAGTCACCTGTCCGGTAACCGACAACAACAGTCCGGGTAGATGCAACTCGGCCCGGACCGGGCCGCCGGCGACCAACAGGTCCTCTTCCGGACCGATTCGAACTCCCGCCGCCGTCGGCCAGTTCGCCTTGGCGAGCGCGGCGTCGAAGACGGATTCCCGAGAATGCCCGCGTACCGTTTCCACCCCTTGGTCCCGGATCATGACATCAACCGTAACGCGGGCCGCCGAGCGGCAGACGGTTACCGCTTATGCACCGCGTAGGTGAGGTGGGTCACCCGCTCCGACGACTCCACACTGACCTGCTTCAGGGCCACGCGGCCCGCGTCGACGCCCTCGAACAGGCGAACTCCCGAGCCGAACAGCACAGGTGAGAGGGCGACCGTGAACTCGTCGATCAGTCCGGCGTTCAAGTACTCCAGGATCGCCGTGCCGCCGCCGGCGATGCGAATGTCCCGGTCGCCCGCGGCCTCGCGAGCCTGGTCGAGCGCGGATTCGATGCCGTCGTTGACGAAGTGGAAGGTCGTCCCACCGGGCCGCTCCCAGGGGTCGCGCCTTTCATGTGTCACGACGAACACGGGTGTATGGAACGGTGCATTGTCCGGCCACATTCGCTCACCTGCGTCGAACATGCGCTTGCCCATCACACTCACGCCGGTGCGCTCAAACGTCTCACGGACGATGTCGTTGTCGCGCCCTTCCTCGCCGCCCCCGCCAAGGTTCAGGTTCTCCCGGAAGAACCGCGTCGGGAATATCCACCGCTGCAACTCCATCCATTGTTGCCCCATCAGCTCGTCACTGGACTCGGGCGCGATGAACCCGTCCAGTGACATCGACACACTGAAATACACCTGTCCGGCCATCAGTCCTCCATCGTTTCCCGAACGATCCGGGCGACATAGGCCGCCAGATTGCCCAACGTCTGCTGGCCGCCCTCGATCGCGTGGTACTTCTCGACCGCCCGGTCGCGCAGTTCCCTGGTCGGGAACACGGTGCGCATGTCGATCCGCGTTGCGGCGCCGTGGGGCTCGAACGTCAGGATCGAGTCGAACGCATTGGGGTCGCCGCGGGACTCACCGTGCAGCAACGCGATCCGGTCCGGCGGGGCGATCTCGATCCAGCGGATCCACTCCGAGTAATCAGTCCCGTCAGGTCCATGCATCACGAAATCCCACTCCCCGCCGACTCGGAACTCGAACGTCCGGGTCGTGGTGGTGAACCCATCAGGCCCCCACCACTGCGCCAGGTGTCGCACCTCGGTAAACGCCTCGAACACCAGCTCCCGTGGGGCACTGATCATCCGGGATATCACGATCTCCCGGTCGGCTGTCGCCGTCTGCGCCGGCGCTCCTTGTCCTGTCGTGCTCATCAGCTACTCCTCCCGCCTCGCCTGCTCGAGGTCTTGTACGTATGCATCCAGCCGGTCGAAGCTCTCGTTCCAGAATCGGTCGAACCCGCCGGTCCACTCGTGGACCGGCCGCAGTCCCCGGGCGTCGAGGCCGTAAAGGCGCTGCTTGCCCGATTTTCGGTCCCGCACCAGGCCGACCTCGCGGAGCACCCGGAGGTGTTTGGAAGCCCCTGGCTGGGTCATCCCCAGGTCCTGGGCCAACTCATTCACCGGCAGCTCACCGCCCCGTAGCAGCAGGAGGATCTCCCGACGCTGCGGTTCGGCGATCGCGTTGAAGACGTCCGACGTCGTCGCTGCTCGTGCCATGGGTCAATCGTATGCCCATATCGGAATATGTCAACACCCGTAGGCACGTTTGATGTTGACTGTGCGGATGGCCGGGATGGCGATACTCGTCGAGGGGGAAAGCGACCGCGAGGCCGTGCTCGCGCTGGCCGGCGCTCGACGCGTCGACTTGCAAACGAACGGCATCCGCGTCGTGGGCATGGGTGGCATCACCAATATCGGGCGCTACATCACCGCATTGGGCGATTCGGGCGAGCAGCTCCGGCTGACCGGCATGTACGACGCCGCAGAGGAAAGATTCGTCCGCCGCGGACTCGAGCGAAGTGGCCTCACGCCGGGCGGAGGGCGGGAAGGCCTGGCGGCTCTGGGCTTTCACTGTTGCGACCGCGACCTCGAAGACGAGTTGATCCGCGCACTCGGGATCGATCGCACACTCGCCGTCCTCGAAATGCAGGGCGACCTCAACTCGTTCCGGACAATGCAACAGCAGCCAGGACACCGAGGAAAACCGGCCGCGGATCAATTGCACCGGTTCTTCGCAGCCGGATCGGGTCGGAAGATCAGGTACGGTCGCTTGCTCGTGGAGGCGCTGGACGAGCCGGAGATCCCACCGCCCCTGGCCGCGGTGCTTGCAGACTATGTCGGCGACCGAACGCTGGACAGGTAGCTTCGGGACGCCGGCAAGTGGTTCAGCATTTCCTGTGACGCGGCACATCGTCTGACTTAGTGTTGGGTCGTGCAGCTCGATCCGGGCAGTCAGCGAGCGGCCGAGAGGGTTTCGGCAGTCTGCTTCGCCGTCACCGGACGCTGTCTGGCTTCTCGCAGGAAGCCCTGGCCGAGCGGGCCGGTCTGAGCCGCCGCGGTATCGCTGATCTCGAACGCGGTGCCCGCCGCTCCCCGCATCCTGACACTGCCCGCCGTCTGGCGGCCGCGCTGGAGCTGGGCGAGGCCGATCGGACGGCGTTCATGGCCGCGTGCCGCCCGCGGCCGAGTGGACCCGATCGCCGATACACAATCCCGATCGGATCGTCTCCGCTCATCGGACGACACCGCGAGGTCGCCGAGATCTCGGAGCTCGCTTGCCGGATCCCGCCTGTTGACGCTCACCGGAACGGGCGGGATAGGCAAAACCCGACTTGCTCTGGCGCTGGCGCACAAGACCGAGTTCGCGTACGCCGACGGTGCCGTATTCGTTGACCTGGCGCCGGTGACCGGGGCGGCAGGGGTATCGGAAGCGGTGGCCTCCGCCCTCGGCGTGCGCCCGAAGCCGGGCGAGTCTGCCACCGACGGCGTGCGAAGCTCGTTGCAGCGCAGCAATCTGCTGCTGGTGTTCGACAATTGTGAGCATGTCGTAGCGGCCTGTGCGGAGCTCGCCGATATCTTGATCCGCAGCCTTTCGAGTCTGCAACTTGTCGCGACAAGCCGTGAGCCGCTGCGTATTCAGGGTGAAACTGTCTGGGTCGTACCGCAGTTGGCCGAACATGAGGCAGTCGAATTGTTCGTCCAGCGCGCGCTGGCCGCCGGGGCATCGAGACTGACATCGGACGACACCGAGCTGATAGGCGAGGTCTGCGGCCCACTGGAAGGCGTACCGCTGGCGATCGAGCTGGCGGCCGTGCGTGTTCCGGCGCTCGGTCTGGCTCATGTGGCGACCCTGGCCAGACCAAGTCGGGATGAATACTGAAAATGCGAATGCGTACCAACTGCGACAGTCCGCGCCTGGAGACTCGGTGTTTGATCAGTAGCCTTCTGGGGACGCACCACATCACCATGATGCTGATGCCGGAGTTTGGCGGCGTTCGCCGATGCGGCTGAGCGGCGGCGTGCGCCCGGCATCACTGCCTCTGACGCCGGCGCGTGCCTCGACGCCGCAAGAGAGAGCGGACGCACACACCGTGCCGTGACCTTGGCGCCCATGCTGGCCGCCTACTGACCAATGGAATTCCAAGCGATCAAGGAGTGAGCGAGATGCCCGTTGAAGAAACCGAACGCACAGTTCGTGAGTACCGGCCGCGCTGCTGAGCGGTGGCGACTTCGCCTCGTTCTTCGCAGACGATGTGTTGTGGATAACGATGGAGACCGGCGAGCAGGTCCGTGGCAAGGATGCGGTCCGGGATTTCATCGTTGCGCTTCACCGTCAGTATTTCGACGCGATTGTGCGAGTGCGCTCGAGGATGCGAATAGCGCTCGCGGTGGCACGAGCACCGTGCTACTGTATGACGGGCGGAAGCAGGCGGATCACGCAAAGTATTTTAATGCGTCAGCCCGAGTTCGGCACAGTCATCGTCGGTGATGGAGCAGCGACTCTCGAGGCGGTATTCGTCGGCACCCATATCGCTGACTTCGCGGGCGTCCCGGCAACCGGGGTATCGGTCAGGTGCCCTACGTCGTGTCCTATGACGTCTCGGCCGGCCGAATTGACACCTTGCGCGCGTACTTCCCGGTCGCCGTTCTGGTTCAACAGTTGAATCAGGCATCGACAGAGGGACGAAGCGCAGCAGCCGCTCAGGCGTGACATCAGGTGGTGCTTGGATGTCAGGCATGAGCGATCACGATGAGGGCCCGCGCGTGGCCATGGCAAGCAGGGAAATCGCGGCCGGAATCGAGCCGTTGTTCGAGTTCATCGCCGACCCGGCCCTTCAACCTCGCTGGGACGGTAACGGCAACTTGGCCGAAGCTGCCGAGGGGCAGCGAATCCGCAACGTCGGCGAGGTGTTCACGATGACGCTCACGGGAGACGGGGCGGTGCGGGAGAACCACGTCGTCGAGTTCGAGGAGGGCCGGCGCATTGCTTGGCGGCCTGCCGAGCCGGGTAAGCCGCCGCCTGGGCACCTCTGGAGGTGGGAGCTCGAGCCGATCGGGGTGTCGCGGACCAGGGTTACGCACGTATACGACTGGTCCCAACTGACGGACGAGACGCGCTTTCCTCGCGCACGGGCGACGACCGGTGCCAAACTCCAGGCCTCCCTTGACCGGCTCGCCGCTTTGGCCGAGGGGCACGACCCCGCCACACCGGCCTAGTTCGCTCTGGCCTCGAGCACGGCGAGGTCACGCACGGCATAGCGGTGATGCTCGGCCTCTTCCTTCAGGACTACTCGCAGGCAGCGACGGACGACGTAGTCGTCGTCCGGATAGGGCTCCGCCGGCTTACGACCGCATGCCCGATCAAGCTCCGCAACGGTGAGCGCGTCGACCACGCCCCGCATCGTGGCCATCCGAGCGAGCCTCGGCGCGAGAGTCTCGTCGAGCGTTGGGGTGGCCTCGAGGGTGAGCCCGAGCTTTGCCGGAGTCGTGCGGCGACATCCCGCCGGCCGGGAGACCCAATGGGTGGTATGGCGTCTGCTCTTCGAGCACGGCATTGCCGAGCCAGGCGTCGCCGGCGAAGAGCAGGTGCCGTTGCGTCTCGACGAACGACCATTCACCGTCTACCCGCTCGTGCAGCTTGGCCTCCGGCAACAGCCTGGCGCGGTCGAGTGTTGCCTTCCACTGTGCCTCGATCGCATCCCAAGCCGACCGATAATCCTCGGGAGTCGTCGCGTCCCGTGCCAAGATCCGCGCGGGGTGCTGCCGGTCGAGCTCGGCCTCGACGTAGGCGGTCACGTCAACATCGTTGACGACGAGGCGCCGGAAGTCCCCTCCGATATAGACGTCGCTCCCATAGCAGTCGACGATCTTCAGCCCGCTGACCTCGCAATCCCGAATCTCGAGGCCGGCAATGTCGCACAGGTGGATGCGGGCGCCGCGGAACCGGTCGGTCTGTGCGTACTCGGCAATCATCGTGGCAGTCTCGCGTACCGGTTTCGCGGACGCTACTGACGAAGTGTACGTTAGCGCGACTGCACAGCTCTGGCGACGATTTGGAGGTCGGCGACCAACCCAGCCAACGCTGTCTCGCGTTCGTCGGAGGTTCGTGCCCGGAGTACCGCCGACGGGTGGATGGTCGCGAGCGCAGCGGTGATCGGCACCGTGTTGCCGACGTAGGGGCCGGCCGGCGGCGGCCAATCCAACAATTCGCCTCGCTGCTTGGTCACCCTGAAGGCGTTACCGAACAGCGCCTGCGCCGCCGTCGCGCCGAGCGCGACGATGATCTGCGGTTCTACCGCCGTCAGCTCGGCCGCCAACCACGGCTCGCAGGCGGAAACGTGCCGGGCGGAGGGTTTCTCGTGAATCCGGCGTTGGCCGGTAGCGGTGCTCTTGAATCGGAAGTGCTTCACCGCGTTGGTCACGTAAGCGGCGGACCGGTCCACGCCCGCTTCGGCGAGCGCACGGTCCAGCAACCGCCCAGCCGGACCGACGAAGGGCTCCCCTTCACGGTCTTCGACATCACCCGGTTGTTCGCCGACGAGCATCACCGTCGCACCGGTCGATCCGGCGCCAAAAACCGTCTGGGTCGCGTTCTCGAAGAGCTCGCAGCCCCGGCAACCGCGCGCTGCAACGGCCATTTCGTGCAGATCCGATCCGGTGGGGACGAACGGTTGCGCGGAGCTGCTCGCCCTCATATCGGAAAGGTTCCCCGGCTGGGACCACCCGAACCCGGCGGATGGTGGGGAAAGCGCCGATGTTTGTGGCGGAGCTCGCACTGCGTCGGCGATCAGGATTAGGTGTTCGTCGCCGAGAACACCGGAATCTATTGTGCTTCGGGTTGACCTTTCGCAGTTCGGCGCGCCGACCGGGCCGCTGGCCCGGGTCTCCGGCGGGTTCGCCAACCGGCTGTACCGGCTCGACACCGACCAAGGGTCGTTCGCGGTGAAGGAGTTGAATATCGCCCGACCGCCGCTGGCCCTAGCACGTCGACGACGTGTTCAGGTTCGAGCGGGCAGCCTTCGCCGCCGGCATCCCGATGCCGGAGCCGATCTCGGCCAGCCATCACACCTTGGTCACGTCATGGTCGCATCGAGCGCCGGCCGGCGTGGTATTGGCAGACAGCTTGTCGGCGCAACCCGCAACGCGGCCAGAGCTGCCGGTTGCGAGTTTCTTCATGTCGACTTCGAACAGGATCTGCGGGGCTTTTATATCGAGGCGTGCGGGTTCGAGCCCACTCAAGCTGGTCTCATGCGTCTGTGATCAAAGGCCGCACGTGTCACCAGGAAGGCGTCGACCGACTCCGGATCAGCCGACTCCCAATTGGCCGAGCACAAATGTGGTCGCGGGATCGCGCGGCAGCAAGGGTCAGCCGAACCAGTGTAGAAACTGGCCGTGGCCACCGGCGTAACCAACGGCAGCGGAATCCTTGCGCAAGACGAACATTGATGTCGCTGGATCGGTTGGCGCGGGCAACGTTTCGCCATTGCCGAGGTCGAGCGATGAGCCTTCGTTACTGATCCAGTGGCCCGGGAGGTTTGTCACGGTGGAGACGAAACGAGCACGGTCGGCAGGAGTGAGGTAGACAAGAACTGCGCTGTCGAAAATCACCAGCGTCGCGCCGGGCGGTGCCTGTTCGGCCAAATCCTTGACAGTGGCATTGAGATCGCCGGCGACCAGCTGTGGGGGATCGGCTTGTACGACGTCGATCGCTGCGGAGAGCCGTGCGAGCCGACTATTTTGCCCCGGCCAGATCAGCGTCTGGAGCCATCGAACGTCGTCGTCGTCGCTGACGTTCAACGGTGCCAGATCAATGCCCGCACGCCAGACGACCTCAGGCAAGGCTTTCGGGATGGGGACCGGACCACTGACCGCGCATTTCAGTACGGCCGCTCCGGGCCGCCCCTGTGGGTCAACCCGACCGCCGGAACCGTAGTCGTAGCTGAACTTGTCGGGGTAAAGGCATAAACCCGCGGAGGCTCCGACCTCGAGCAACGCGAGGGGCCCAGGTATTGCGGCCAGCACGGGCAGCAACACCGCCAGCCGACCTACCTCGTTGGTCTGGGTTCGCTTGGACAGGACAACTTCGCGGATCTCGGGCCACCGAGAGAGCAAGGCCTCGCGGAAATGGATGAAGGGACCTGGTTCGACACCGACGTACCGGGCAGCGGCGAATACCAGGTTCGGCTGTTTCTTCAGGCCCGGGAGCGTATCGATTACCTGCAGGAGCTCGGCGTCATCGGCTGTGCCGTCGGCCCATTCCTGGTAGCACGCGGAGTTTCCCCGCGCCTCGCGGGAGGCAAACGTTCGGTACAGCTCCTGCGTGAGCATCGATCGATGCTTTCACGGGAAAGTCCAGGCACTGGACCACGTCAATCGTTTTCGGGCAGAGGTGTCCCCGAACGCAAGGTGCCAACCTGAGCAAGGACCGCACCGTTGGGAACGGCGCGTCCAGCGCAGCCCCGGAACGATCGGACTTCGAGGTTGCGGCCGGCGAACCAGGCGCTCTCGCCAAGGACGAAGTAGTGAGGGCCGCGGCGAAGCGATCGCCTGTGCTGCTGAAGCCTCGGCTGACCCGACTTGCGTGGCCACGGATGTAGCACACCCGTTCGAAATAGTTGTCCACACCAGGGTCGACTGTCGGTGCCGCCCGGTAAAATCGTGGGTATGGGGGAAGCCGAGGGGACAGCGCAGGACCGGGCGGCAACGCTGATCGACGAACTGGCCGACGGGCACCACGCGCTGGCGGCCGCGCAGGCCAGGCAGGCCGCGTTGATGCTGGAATTCGACGCCGCCCGGGACCAGCTGGGACCGGCGGCGGATCACCGACCAGGCCGCCGCCGGCGTGGACCCCCGGTACCGGCCGGCCGAGTTCGCGGCCATGGAAATCGGGTTGGCGACCAGAACGTCGAAACACGGCGTGCAACAGACCATCGGGATCGCGCGGCGGCTGCGCGAGGAAACCCCCGACGCGTGGCAGGCGTGGCTGGCCGGCGACATCGACCAGGCGCGCGCCGCGAAGATCAACCACGCGCTGCTCCGGCTGACCAGGGCATCATCGAAACACCTGCTGAACGCGCTCGTCGTTCCGGTCGCCGCCTGCAAAACCGCGGAACTGTTGGGCCGCTGGCTCAACGCGTTCATCGCCACCTACGAACCCGACGAGACCGACGAACGGCTGCACCGGTCGCTGGCCGACCGGTATGTTTCGCTGCGCCCCGACCTGGACGGCGTCAGCTTCCTGTCCGCGGCGATGTCCAGCCTGGACGCCGCCGCCATCGACCAGGTCCTCAACGCCCTCGCCGGGCTCTGCGAAGCGGGTGACCCGCGAACCCTGCAACAACGCCGCGCCGACGCCCTGGTCGACATGCTGCTCGGCCGGGTCAGCAACGGCTGCCACGTCACCTGGACCGACACCGACGCCGACGACGACACCGACGATGACGAGCTGGACCTCGACGACGACGGCGTGGACACCGAGGACCGCGACCAGCCAGCAAGCCGACGCAGCACCGGCGGAAACCGGCGGAACGAGCGGCGAGGCAGCACCCGGCGACGGTGACCGGGCGACGCGTGACGCCGGTGGCGACGCCGGTCGCCGGCGACCGCCGAGCTACGGCCGACGCCGATGCCTGACCGACGGTGACGCCGGCGCCGGAGCGTGGGAACCGGACGCCGACTTCGGCCTGCCCGCCTCAGCATTCCGCGCCGACCCCAGCGCTGAACGTCCGCGACGCGGCCGGACCGGCCGGCGGGAACCGTGACCGGACCGGCCGGGCAGTTGTCGAACCCGGACCGGCCCGGCCGGCCCGTGCTGACGCCCTGCCCCGGCAGCCACCCCGCCCGGCCGCTGCCCGTCACCATCGGCGTCGTCGTGTCCGTGCAATCACTGTTCGGCTACAGCAACACCCCCGGACAACTCGCCGACCGGTCCGCCCTCGTCGCCGCGGACACCATCCGCGGCCTGGCCCGACAACCCGGCACCCTGTTCTACCGGCTGCTGACCGACACCGCCGGGAACCTTTTGGAAACCACCGAACTGGGCCGGTTCCCGTCCCGGAAACTGGGCCTGGCCGTCGGCTTCCGCGACGGCAGCTGCGCCAACCCCGTCTGCACCGTGCCCGCCCACCGCTGCGACTTGGACCACATCGTGCCCGTCCCCCGAGGATCCACCAGCGCCGACAACCTGGAACCCAAATGCCGCACCGATCACCGCGCCAAAACCCACGCCGGCCACCACACCACCCGCACCCCAACCGCGACCCAATGGACCACCCCCACCGGCCACACCTACACCACCCCCGACGACCCCCTCCCCGCCGAAAACTGGCCCCAGACCGATGACCACACCATCCCCGACCCGATATTGGATGCAGGAACGGACGGGACACACATGACACAGCCGGTACCACCAGCCCTACCGAATTTCGGGGGTTATGGACCCGACTTGTCGAGGTCGAAAGCAAGCTGGGGCCGGTCCGGCGCCTGCGCGATCGCTTGCCGCAATTTGCTACGGGTGGCCGATGGCAGCACGACGATGCCCTGGATCAGGTCCAGGGTGCTGGCCAGGGCGGCCTCGCGTTCGCCGGCCGGAGTCGCTGGATCCAGTGCGAGGTCCAGCGCCCTGCGCGCCCGACGAAGCCGGTTGCGTTGTTCGGCGTCGAGGTGATCGAGGGCGACGGCGTGGGCGTTCGCTTCCGCTGCCTCCCATGCCTTCTCCGCAAACAGCACCGCTGCGATGAAGCGATCTGCATGAGCGGGCGGACAATGCTCAAGATCCTCCGGTTCCAGTGCGCATGCCTGCCCGAATGCCTCGTACCACGCGACGCTGATCGGATCGTGAGGGTCGACGAGCGCCGGATACGCCAACAACTTTCGTGCGTCCAGCTCGTACTCGGCGTAGGCCGATTTGACCGAACCGAGGAGGGCTACGGCCTCGCCCAGGGTGGTGGTGACGTGCGCGCGGCGGTGACCGGCGCAGATGTGGACGGACGAGCGTGGGGGGACTCGGCCACGGTGTCACGGGTGAGCGGGTCGATCAGCCGCACGGCGACGCCGTCGGGAAAGACGCCTGCGGCGAAGACCTCGTTGGTCGACCAGGTCGCGGTCCGAAGGTCGTAGAAATGTCTCGGGGTGGGCTTGCCGCGCCACGATCGTTCCGATCCGTACGCATGGACCCGCATCGGTTTGTCGGGTCGCGGGGGCAGGACCACGGCACCGATGAGTCTCTGGTCGGCGTCAAGGGCGAGCCAGCATCTGCGCCTTCCGATCCACAAAGCTGCGCGGAGTGACGATTTCGGGTCGTCGAACAACGCCTTGCGGGCGTCGATCTGGTTCCGACCTGAACTCATGCGAGCACAGTATCCGCACTGCGACGCCGTCCCCGTCCTGGATTCTCAACCGGCGGTTCGGCCATGATGTGGTGATGGCGGTGGTCGACGGGGTCGAGGTGCGGTTCACGAACCTGGACAAGGTCGTGTACCCGGCCGCGGGAACGACAAAAGCCGACATCGTCAACTACTACCTTGCGGTGGCGCCGTTGCTGTTACCCGGCCTTGCCGGGAGGCCGCTCACCCGGAAACGGTGGCCCGGCGGTGTGCGGGAGCCGCCGTTTTTCGCCAAGGACCTCGATTCCGGGACACCGGCGTGGATGACCAGGGTCCAGATCACGCACAGCGACGGCCCGAAGTTCTACCCACTGGTCGACTCCCGGGCCGGGTTGGCGTGGCTGGCCCAGATGAATGCGTTGGAGTTGCACGTCCCGCAGTGGCGGATCGAACCGACCGGTGTTACCCGGGCACCCGTGGCGGGCCGGCGGGCGGTGCGCTATCCGGACCGGGTGGTATTCGATTTGGATCCCGGTCCGGGCGTCGGCTTGGCCCAATGCGCTCAGGTCGCGTTCGCGGTTCGCCGCCGCCTTGGTTCCCTTGGCGAGCGGATCCTCCCGGTGACCAGCGGATCCAAAGGCCTGCACCTGTATGTGCCGATGGATGATCCGATCACTTCCCAGGACGCATCGGCCTGGGCCCGGCAGGTCGCGGAACAGATGGAGAAGGAACTCCCCGACCTGGTGGTCTCCCGGATGACCAAGGCGATCCGGGCAGGCAAGGTACTCATCGACTGGTCCCAGAACAACGCCGCAAAGACCACTATCGCCCCGTACTCCCTGCGAGGCAGAGAGTTCCCGACCGTCGCCGCGCCGCGCAGCTGGGATGAGCTGGCCGACCCCGGCCTCGGGCAGCTGGATTATCGTCAGGTCCTGGACCGGGCCGCCTCCGGCCTCGACCCCACGAATCAGCCGACGGGGGAGCCGCCGGAGGTGGCCTTGCCGCGAGCGGTGGGGGAGTCGCCCCGACGCCGCCCCGCGGCGAAGAGGTCCAGGGTGACGCCGTTAAGACGCGTCGACGCGACCCCGCCAGGTGCACCGGCACCGGCAGAACCGGCACGCGGACCTGAAATACCCGCCGCGACCGTGTCGGAATGGTCGCCGATGCTGGCCAGTCCGGGCAATCTGGAACTGCTGACAGCAGGGGCGGTATGGCGCGTCGAGAACAAGTGGGACGGCATGCGAATCATCGCCGCCCTCGGTCACGGCGCGATGGTCCTGCGGACGCGGACGGGTCGCGACGTCACGGCCGGCTATCCGGAATTGGCCGAGCTGCCCCGGCTGCTCGGCGACCGCCAGGTGGTGCTCGACGGCGAGATCGTCGCGATGGACAAGACCGGCCGCACTGACTTCGGCCGGCTTCAGCAGCGAATCGGCCTGACCCGCGCCGCGGACATCGACCGGATCCGCCGCACCATTCCCGTCGCCGTGCTCCTGTTCGATGTCCTGGCCCTGGACGGGATCTCCTTGCTCACTCGCACTCTGGACGAGCGCCGCCGTGTTCTGGAATCGCTGGATATCGCCGGCACCTTCTGCATGGTCCCGCCGCAGCTGGCCGGTGACCCCGCGGAGCTGCTGGCCCAGACCAAGGCCGACGGCTGGGAGGGGATCGTCGCCAAACGCGCCGACTCCCCATACCTACCGGGCAAGAGGTCATCGGCCTGGGTGAAGATCAAGAACGAGAACGACCTCGAGGTGGCGATCATCGGTTGGCAACCGGGGCAGGGCCGCCGCGCCGACACCATCGGATCCCTGCTCCTGGCCGTGCCCGCCGAGGGCGGCGGCTGGCGGTACGTCGGGAAGGTCGGCACCGGGATGACCGACAAGATGCTCGCGGATCTGACCGCGGTCCTGGCGCCACTCCGGCAGGACGCTCCGGCGGCGGCCGTTCCCCGTCCCGACGCCCGCACCGCCATCTGGACCACACCTGCGCTCGTCGGGGAGGTTGTTTACACCGAGACGACTCACAACGGCACCCTGCGGGCTCCGCGCTGGCGCGGCCTGCGTAGCGACAAGACCATTTCGGACCTGTCCGCGGGGAAGTGACGCTGCCGCGACCCTTGGCTGCCACGGCGATCGAGACGGTCAGGAGGCCGAGGCTGCCTTGAGCCCGGCCCGTAGCCGGTCGAGCACCTCGTCGGTGATCGGAAATCCGGCCTCGGCCATGGCAAGTCGGGCGGCACCGAACAGTCCGTCGCCGGCCGTCCGGACGTCGGCCGGCCAGCCGAGCGCACGTTGCACGCTCTCGAGCGCCGCGACCAGACCGGGTAGGGCCAGAGCGACTCCGCCGCTGATCACGATGGGCCCGGGCATGTCTGCGTCGATCACTGCATCGAGGGAGTCCAGCAACGCTTGGACGGCCGATTCGGTGATGGCACGTGCCGCAGGATCGCCCCGCATCGCCAAACCGATCGTCAGCGGAGCGAACCTGGCCAACTCGACCGGGGCCGCCGCATACAGGGCTTGGACGAGCGGCAGAACGGCAGCGTGTCGGCCGCGGAGCTGCGGCCCGGACTCGACCGGGATGCGGCATTCCGCGAGTACGGCCAGCGCAAGGGGCGGCAATGCAGCTGCCCGATCCAATGCATGCATGGTGAAGCGGGCGGCCCGTTGACCGATCCAGAACCCTGATCCGCGGTCGCCGAGCAACCACCCGACGCCATCCGCGATCGCGACATCGACGCCGCCCTCGACGCGGATCGCCGCCGCGCCGGTTCCGGCGACAATCCCGTATCCGGCCATTTCCATTGCACCGGACAGGTAACCGGCCAGCAGGTCGGAGCCGAACGACAGCCGGCCATGGAACCCGACCCCGGCCAGCGCCAAGCGCAACGTCTCGGCGTCCGCTCCGCCGGCTCCAGCCATAGCGAGCACAGCAACCACCGGTGCGCTCCCCGGTGGAAACCGCCGATTCTGGCCCGCCGCCTGGGATACCGCATCCGCCAGTTGGCCGGCGGCAATCCCGACCCCGCGTGAGACAGGGTTGCCGCCGGCGGCCCGCCCGTAGCCCAGGCATGTCCCATCCGAGGCCAGCCAGACGGCGCGTGTCGAGGTGCCACCTGCATCGACCGCAAGCGCAGTCGGCCCGGCGTGCAGGGTGGGATCAACGGTTTCGTTGCGGTTCGGCAGCGGGCGTGTATCAGTTCGGTCGTCCACCGGCATGTGCTCTTCCCTTGGAGGCCTTGCGCACCTATTGTACGTTCATGCTGCAAGTGGCAGGGTTTCGAGCATGAACGAACAAGCGGACACACGTCATCGACCACGCAGTCGGAGGAAGAGCCACCGTTGACCACTCTCGCAGAAGCATTCCACGATCAGGTGGAACGGCGCATCTCGGCGTTGGCCGCGACCGCCGCTGCCGGCGGGTTCGATGAGGCAATCAGGCTGCTAGCTGACTCGATCGCTGCAAACGGCGTCATCCAGGCGTTCGGAACCGGGCATTCTCAAGCGTTCGCTATGGAGATTGCGGGCCGAGCGGGCGGTCTCATCCCCACAAATCGAATCGCACTGGCCGATCTCGTCTTGCGGGGCGGCAGAACGCCGGACATCCTCGGGGCCAAGCTGGAGCGGGAGCCATGGCTGGTGGACGAGCTCTTCGGGCTCTACCAGATCGAACCGCCCGACGTGTTCGTGATTGCCTCGAATTCTGGCGTGAACGGGTCGATCGTCGGATTGGCGCTGAAGGCCAAGGAAGCGGGGCATCGCGTCATCGCGGTCACCAGTCTCCAGCACACCAACGCCGTGTCACCGAAACATGCAAGCAACAAGCGTCTTTCGGAAATCGCCGATGTCGTGATCGACAACCTCGCGCCGTATGGTGACTCGACACTCGATTTCCCCACCGGATCAGCGGGGGATGTGAAAATCGGCGCGGTGTCGTCCTTGACCGCCGCCTACATCGCCCAATTGCTCACCATCGGTACGGTTCAACGTCTGGCCGACCAGGGTTATCCTCCACCGGTGTACCTGTCCGCGAACATGCCTGGCGGCGACGAACACAACGATCAACTTGAAGCACGCTATGGAAAGCGTCTCGCTCGCAACGCTTGACCAGCCAACACTTGACCAGCCAAGAAAAGCCACGATCCCGAACCAGGAGAGGCAGGACATGACCAACCCGCTGTTCCAACCGAAACGAGGCATCTCGCGACGCACTTTCGTGCGTGGGGCCCTGGCTTCAGCAGCCGCCTTCCCGCTCGCGGCCTGTGCCGCCACCAACAACGGCGGCGGCTCGTCAACCTCATCCGCATCGTCTTCGTCGTCGGCAGCGGCCGCTTCGGGTGGGGCCTCGTCCAGCGCGGCGTCGTCCGCCGCGGGCAGCGCGGCCGGCTCGAGCAGTGCCGGTGCCAGCGCTGGTGCCAGTGCGGGCGGCGGCGCCGCCGCCAACCCCTTCGGCCTGGCCAGCGACGCCAAGGTCGACGCGGTGATCTTCAACGGTGGTTACGGTTACGACTATGTGCAGTTCGCAGCCGCCGCGATGAAGAAGAAGAATCCCGGAGTCACCGTGAATGTCGCTCCGAGCACTCAGATCTCGCAGCAATTGCAGCCGCGCTTCGTCGGCGGCAACCCGCCCGATCTGATCGACAATTCCGGTGCCAACGCGATCGGTTTCAACAGCATCCTGTCGGACCTGTCGACGTTGGACGACGTCTTCGATGCACCGAACTACGAGGGCCAGAAGATCTCTGACACCTTGTACGCCGGCGTCAAGTCGCCCGGTACCTTCGGCGGCAAGTTCGTCGCACTCAACTACGTGCTGACCGTGTACGGCCTGTGGTACTCGGCCAGCCTGTTCAAAGAGAACGGGTGGACACCACCGAAGACCTGGGCCGACCTGCAGGACCTCGGTGCCAAGGCCAAGGCCAAGAACAAGTACCTGTTCGTCTGGGGCAAGGAAGCGGCGACCTACTACCTGACGCTGGCTATCGATTCTGCAGTCAAGGAGGGTGGGCTCGGCGTTCTGTCCGAATTGCAGAACCTCAAGCCCAACGCCTGGTCCCAGAAGCCGATCCAGGACGTGTTCACCGCGATGCACAACATCGTCAAGGCCGGCTACTTCGTGCCGGGCGGCGCCGGCACGCAGTTCACGGCGGCGCAGGCGCAGTGGTCGAATGAGCAGAAGGCCATCATCTACCCGTCCGGCTCGTGGATCGAGAACGAGATGAAGAAGGCCACCAAGGCCAACTTCCAGATGACCGGCATTCCTGAACCGACGGTCACCGCCAGCTCGAAGATGCCGCAGACGGCCCTGCACAGTGCGGCTGGTGAGCCCTACATCGTGCCGATGAATTCAAAGGACCCTGCCGGCGGCAAGGAATTGCTGCGGGCCATGCTCAGCAAGGATGCGGCGGCCAACTTCGCAAAGACGAAGCTGACCTCGACCATCGTCAAGGGTCTGGTGCCGGCCGACGGTTTCGGGTCCACGGCGCTGGTTTCGCAGGCCAAGATGTTGGAGGCCGCGGGTTCCAACGTCTTCGACTACCAGTTCATCAACCTCTATGGCATGAACCCGGATCAATTGGTCGTGTGGAACACCTTCCTATCGGGTGGTACCGACGTCGCCGGGCTGACCTCGAAGATGCAGGAGATCTCCGACAAGGTGGCCAACGACGACTCGATCCCCAAAGTTAAATTCTGATCGTGGCTCTTCCTGTTGTCACCGGAGACGAGGTCCGCAAAGCGGGCCCTGTCGCACGCCGAAGCACCGCCAAGAAGCTCACCTTCGACAAGGTGAGCTTCATGGTCGTGTTCCTCGGCCTGCCGCTGGCCATTTTTCTGATCTTCGTGATTTGGCCGGTCGTGCAGGCGGTCTACTACTCGCTGACGAACTGGGGTGGCTTCACCAGCACGTTCAAGTTCGTCGGGCTGAACAACTACAAGAAGCTCTGGCACGACGACATCTTCCGGCAGGCGCTCCTCAACAACATCAAGCTGGGAATCGTCGTTCCGCTGGTGACCATCGTCCTGGCATTGATCTTGGCCAGTTTGGTCACGGTCGCCGGCTCGAGCCGCGGCAACGTGCGCGGAATCAAGGCTTCCAGCTTCTATCGGGTCATTTCGTTCTTCCCCTACTGCATTCCGGCCATCGTCATCGGCCTGATCTGGGCGCAGGTGTATGACCCGAATGCCGGTGCTTTGAACGCCGTTCTCACTGGAATCGGGCTCGAGCGCTTCCAGGGATTCGCCTGGCTGGGTGTCGTCGCGACCGCGATGCCGGCCTCGATGTTCGTCATCATCTGGGGCTTCGTCGGGTTCTATTCGGTGCTGTTCGTGGCCGCCATCAAAGGCGTGCCGGCGGAGACCTACGAGGCGGTCCGTATCGACGGCGCCGGCCGCTTCCGCACCACGATTTCGGTCACCATTCCGCTGATCAGGGACAGCATCCAGACGTCCTACATCTATCTGGGCATCCTGGCTCTCGATGCCTTCGTGTACATGGCGGCGTTGAATCCCCAGGGCGGACCGGACAACTCCACGTTGACGATGAGCCAGGATCTGTTCACCACCGCTTTCCGAAAAGGTCAGTTCGGCTATGCGTCGGCGATGGGTGTCACGTTGGCGGTCGTCACCTTGCTGTTCGCCACGCTCGTGTTCGCGGTCAATCGGCTGACCGGCGGCCGGGACAGCGGAGGTGTGCGATGAGCCGGTCCACGGTCGCCGGATCGGCGGAGGCGCAGACATCTGACGCACGCCCGGTGCTGAAGGTTGAGAAGCCGGGCACGACGATGTCAGACCGTGTCGTCTCGGCCTTCTCGCACACAGGACTGATCTTCTGGGCGGCACTGGTTATTCTGCCGCTGCTGTGGACGTTGTTGTCGTCGTTCAAGACGACGACAGAGATCTTGAGTTCACCGCTGTCGCTACCCCAGCACTTCAGCTTCAGCAATTACGTGAGTGCGTGGACCACCTCCGGGGTCGGCGGGTATCTGCTCAACACGGTGATCGTGGTCGGTTGCTCCCTGGTCCTGGTGATGCTGCTCGGGTCGATGTGCGCCTATGTATTGGCGCGGTTCACGTTCTTCGGGTCCAGATTCATCTATTACCTGATGTTGGCGGGTCTGACTTTCCCGATCTTCCTGGCCATTGTGCCGCTGTTCTTCGTGCTCAAGAACCTCGGGCTGCTGAACACGTTGCCGGGCCTGATCCTGACCTACGTCGCATTCGCCCTGCCGTTCACCGTGTTCTTCCTGTACGCGTTCTTCCGGGCGCTTCCGTATGAGATCTACGAGGCGGCCCAGATCGACGGCGCCGGAGAATGGCGCACGTTTTTCCAGGTGATGCTACCGATGGCCGGGCCAGGTATGTCGGCCGTGGCGATCTTCAACTTTCTCGGCCTCTGGAACCAGTTCCTGCTCCCGGTAGCTCTCAACACCAACCCAAGTCACTACGTGTTGAGCCAGGGCATGGCCAGCTTTGCCTCGCAGGCCGGCTATTCGGTCGACTTCGGGGCGCTGTTCGCCGCGGTCGTCATCACGGTCATCCCGGTCCTGATCATCTACGTGCTGTTCCAGCGACGCTTGCAGGGTTCGGTATCCCCGGGCACGAACAAATAGGTCTTGACTCGCCGCTTGTTTTTTGCAAGTGTTGACCTCGTCCACATGACGGGCCCACAAAGGGAGACCACGATGACCGCAATGTTCGTCAACCTACCGGTGACCGATCTGGAGCGCGCGAAGGCGTTCTACACGGCCATCGGATTCACCATCAACCCGGCCTTTACGGACCACAACGCGGCCTGCGTCGTCGTCGAGGAGGACCACAACTACTTCATGCTTTTGGTCCGCGACTTCTTCCAGACCTTCACCAAGCTTCCGATCGGCGACCCGGCGGTCAGCCCTTCGGTCGCGACCGCGATCTTCTTCGACAGCCGGGAGACCGTCGACAACCGCATCGGTGACGGGATTGCCGCGGGCGGCGCGGAGCCGCATCCGGCTTCGGACTACGGCTTCATGTACCAGCGCACACTGACCGATCCCGACGGCAACATCATCGAGTTCGGGTGGATGGACCCGATCGCCGCCAAGCAGGGTCCCGAGGCTTTCGCAAGCCAGCAGGCCTGAGGTCGGTGGCAGCCCGCGATTACGGGCAATACGGCGGCGTCACACAGGCTCTGGAACTCGTCGGCGAGCGATGGGCCCTGCTCATCGTCCGCGACCTGCTGGTCGGGCCGCGTCGCTACGGAGAACTCGCGGCGGGCCTGCCGCGAATACCGACCAACATCCTGGCGGCGCGGCTGAAGGAGTTGCAGGCGGCCGGCGTCCTGCGTCGAGTGCCGCACTCGCGGGTGATCGTCTACGAGCTGACGTCGTATGGCCGCGAATTGGAGCCGGTCGTTCTCGCGCTCGGCGCCTGGGGTTTCAAGGCGCTGGGCGATCCGCGGGAGGAGCAGATCATCACCCCCGATTCGATGACGATCGACCTCCGCACCGCGTTCCGGCCGCAGGTGGCGACCAAGCTGCCGGCGACTGCCTACTCGGGGCGTTTCGGTCCCGCCGAACTGCTCATCCGGGTGGACGGCGGCACGCTGGACGTGACGCGTGGAGACGGACCGGTCGATCTGGCCTTCAGTACCGGTCCGGACATCCGCCGGCTGATCTCCGGTGAGCTGGCTGCGGATCGCGCGATCGCGACCGGGGTGGTTCAGGTGCTGCGTGGGAGCGGCCACCTCCTCGACCGCTTCGCGAGCACGTTCCACCTGGCCGCCTGACCGGCGGTAGGCTGCGCCGGTGGACCCGCGGATCAGCCTGATCACTTTGGGTGTCGCCGATATCGGCCGGGCCCGCGCCTTCTACGAGCAGTTGGGCTGGACCGGCCAGGAGGTCCAACAAACCGTCTTCATCCAGGCGGGAGGGCTGGCGCTGGTGCTCTGGGGCCGGGCCGAGCTTGCGCAGGACTGCGGCGTGCAGGACGGCGCAGCGGATGGCTTCGGCGGTATCGCGTTGGCGCACAACGTCCGGACCGAGGCCGAGGTGGACGACATCCTGTCCATGGCCGCCCGGGCCGGCGCCACCATTACGCGTCCGGCGGCTGCGACGTTCTACGGCGGCTATGCGGGTTACTTTCTCGACCCGGACGGACACGCCTGGGAAATTGCGATGAATCCGGGCTTTCCGTTGGCTGCGGACGGCTCGATCACCATTCCCGATTTCAGTTGATGGCATTGGGTGCGATGAGAATCTTGCCGACCGCACGGTCCGCGTCCGCCTCGAGCACACCTATTGCGTCGGCGAAGTTCTCCAGGTCGAAGGTATGGGTGACCAGTGCTGATGGCCGGATGGCCCGGGAGGCGAGCAGGTCGATCACCTCCGGCCACACGCCCGGGCTTCCGAGAGAACCGATGACCGTCTGGTCGCCGACGACTAGCCGGTCGACGGCCACCGGAACGGTGGGCTCTCCGGTCAGTCCGATGAGCACGATCCGGCCTCCGGAACGGAGTAGGTCGAGCGCCGCTTCGAGTGCGGACGGTGTGCCGGCGGCGTGATGACGCCCGCACCAGGACGGCCGCTCCCGGACCTTCGACGGAAAGCTTGTTCATCATGGGCAGTCAGTGCGGGGCCGCGAAGTCGTTGAACGCCTCGTGACCGGCGCGCAACGATCCGTCCGCGTTGATGAACTCCAGCCGCTCCGGACGTCCGACCGGACCGAAGGACGCCGAGTGCAGGTCGGCGACCAGGCTGTGATGCAGGGCGTGGACGGTGAAACCGATGCCCCGGGCCGCCAAATGGCCCAGCGTGTACCGAAGGTATTCGACGTGCTCGGCGTCATCGTCTGCGCCCCAAATTGTTTCGCTGGCCAGCAGCGCTTTCCCGCTGTGCTGTCCGAGGGCGACCACCGCGTCGAGGAGGTTCTCGAACCGCTCCGGCGTGCTGGTGTGACCGTCCATCCAATGCGGGATGAAATACGGATGGAAGGAGATGAAATCGCTCAGCGGTTCGGTCAGGGTGATGGCGGCCAGGTCGGGGTAGTTTCCGATGGACAGCGGTTGGGTCGCTCCAGCAGGTGGACCCGCCTCGAGTGTGGCATCGCGCCCCGTCCGTAGCTAGGAGGATGACGAGCAGAATCAGCCTATGCGCGAAGCGATGCTGATCTACTCGATGAGTGTCTCGGTGGACGGATTCATCACCGACCGGGCGGGCGGGTTCGGGTGGACGGTCCCTGACGAGGAGCTGTTTCGTTTCCATCTGGCTCAGGTGGGCGAGCTCGGCGGCTATCTGTGTGGCCGAAGGCTTTACCAGACGATGTTGCCGTGGGAAACGGAGCCTTCTATGCGCGAGAGCGAACTCGGAGCCGCTTTCGCCGACGTCTGGTGCGCCCTACCGAAGGTCGTTTTCAGCCGCACGCTGGACGGCGTCGCGGGCAACGCCCGGCTCGCTGAGGCGTCGCTGGCCGACGAGGTCGCTGCCGCGCTCGAACGAACCGACAAGGACGTTTCGATCGGCGGCGCCGGCCTGGCCGCCGCGGCGATGGGGATCGGCCTCGTCGACGAGCTGCGGATGTTCCGCAGTCCGATCGTCGTGGGTGGCGGTACGCCCTTTCTGCCGCCGCTCACCGATGCGGTTCGGCTGGACCTGATCGAGACCAGGACGTTCGGCTCGCGAGTGGTCTACGAGCGGTACCGGAGAACCGGCTGCCATACTGGCTCCTGATCCGATACAGCTATTCGTCAGGGTTGAGCCGATGAGTCCGAACTCGCTGTGGTCGCTGCTGCTGGTGATGGTCGTTGCGGCCCTGTCTCCCATCATGTCTCGGCTCTTTCCCGGGCGGCCACCGCAGGTGTTGTTCTTGATCGTCGGCGGTGTACTGATCGGACCGCACACCTTTGGTTTGGCGAACCCGGTGGACATCGAGCTTCTGGCCGGGCTGGGACTTGGGTTCCTCTTTCTGCTGGCCGGACACGAGTTGGACCCGGCACTGCTACGGGAGAAGGCCGGGAAACAGGCTCTGGTGGCCTGGGGTATCAGTGCCGCGATCGCGGTCGGGGTCGTCGGAGCCCTGGCGGCCGCGGGTTTCGTGCACGCCTTCGTGCCGGTCTCCATTGCGCTGACCACCACCGCCCTTGGCACATTGCTGCCTATCATGCGCGAACGCAGCATGCTGGCCGGCCCGTTCGGACGGTTCATCTTCGCGGCGGGCGCCGTGGGGGAACTTGTTCCCATTGTGGCGACTTCACTGTTCCTCGGCGCTTACAAGACATGGTGGGAGGCGCTGATCATCGCCTCGATCGGCGGTTTGGCCTTCCTGCTGTCCTGGCTCACCCGGTTGATCTCGGGAACCCGGGTCGCGGCGATCATCGGGGAGAACCGCCATGCCACCTCACAGTCGACTCTGCGGATCACCGTGGTGCTGCTGGTCGGTTTGCTGCTCGTCACCCAGAAGTTCGGGGTGGAGGCCGCGTTGGGAGCGTTCTTCGCCGGTATGGTCCTGCGGCGCACGTCCAGCGGAGAACACAACAAGGACTTCGAGGAAAAGCTGGATGCCGTCGGCTACGGGTTCTTCATCCCCGTCTTCTTCGTGAGTTCCGGCATGTTGTTGGACGTGCAGTCGATCGTGGCGAACCCGGCCCGGTTGTTCGTCTTCCTCGGTCTGCTTTTGTTGGTCCGCGGTGCCCCGGCGCTGCTGGTCTACCGAGCATCGCTGCCGATGCGGGAGCGAATAGAGATGACGTTCCTGACGGCGACAGCTCTGCCACTGCTGGTCGCCCTGGCGGATATCGGCGTCGATTCCGGCGTTATGCTTCCAGAGAATGCGGCCGCGCTGGTCGGTGCCGGCGTCCTGTCCATCGCCATCTTTCCTTTCGTTGCGACCCGCCTGCACCGCCAGGCGCCAGCGACTGCGACGACGGCAAAGCTTTGACACGGCACCATGTTGCCCGGTCAGCAGAGTCACTCCGTGAGTCGAAGGGCCTCCCGCGTGATGTTTTGAAGGGCAGCGCCGGCGGCGACCACGGCGACGAGATCGGCGGGTTGGCCGATGGATCTCCTGGCGTCGGCGACGATGAGTTCGGCCTGCTCGCTCAATGCGGTCCATCGCGGCGGATCCGCGGGTAACACGGCGGCGCAGTTTTCGAGCAGCCGGAGCAGTGCAATCGACAGGGTCGGTTCTGCTGATCCGTACCGGCGGATCAAGCCGCACATCGTCGCCAGATAGTCGCCGAATCTGCGGCCCGGCACGATGATCGCGGCGCCGCCGGGATCGGCGATGACCCAGTCGCCCAGCGGGCGCATCGCCAGCGCGCAGAAGATGACCGAAAGGTGATCGACGGCCTGCACCGCCGTGTACGGGTCGTTGACGGCCGGAGACAAGGCTTTGCAGGCCATGTCGACCAGTTGCCGGATACCCAGTGCCGCGTCCTGCTCCAGGGTTCGTTCGAAGCCGATCCGCACGGCCTGGTCCAGTTCGGCTCTGGCCTGCGCCGGGATCGACCTGAGGCAGGTCGGCCGTCGCGGTCCAGACCCAGCCGAGCACGGTACCGGCCACGATGTGTTCGCCCACCCGGACCCGCAACCGGATCGACGAGCCGCTGTCGGCGCGCCCAGTCCAGCAACGGCCCGGGGTGCACGGTCTGCAGGTAGCCCGAACGCGCCGCGGGAACGGCGAAGGCCCAGGGCGGCGGGGCCGCCGTGATCTCCTCCGTCACACCGCCGAGCCGGCCGCGGACGACGGCCAGCGTGTCCTTCTCCACCCGGGCGCCGATGGCATCGATCTGGATCGAATGCGCAAGATGGTCGGCGAAGTAGACCACCATCGCCATGGTCGCGAAGAGCAGCGCGATAGCGCCGCTGACCGCCAACCGCGGGAACTGTTCGACCCTCGCCCCGGCGGCCAGCCCGACCGTGTAGAGGCCGGCCGAGGAATAGACGAACGTCGCCACGAAGACACTCAGAACGATCTGGTTCGCCCGGTCGCGGAGGAACTTGCGCAGCAGCCGAGGTGAGAACTGAGTCGAGGACAGTTGCAGGGCCACCACGGTCAGGCCCAGAACCAACGCGATAACGGTCACCACGGTGCCGGTGATGATGGTCAACAATGCTCGGGCGTCGTCCGCGGTCCCGGAGAAGGCCAGCGGGGAGCTAGGGCGGAGGTTGATGCGCGACACGGCCAATCCGACCAGCAGAGCGGCGACCGCGCTGATTCCCGGCCATACCCACAGCGAACCGTTGACGTATTCCCGGACCGACCCCTTGTGAGCCATCAAATCTCCTTGATCCGGGTTCATCGCTAGGCGCTGGTGAGTCCTGCTCGCAGTTTTTCCATCGCCTGACTGATGGTGAAGCTGGCCGGCGTTTGTGACGGCGGGAATTCCATCAGCGTCGACAGCATCTGCGCGACGTACGACTGTGCCGGGATCAGCGTCCAGGCATGCTCGAGCATCCAGTCGAAGTAGGTGTTCGAGGTGATGTCGGCCCGCTCGAACGGGTCGGTGCGCAGGTTGAAGATCTTGGGGACCCGCAGCTCGGTGTACGGTTCCATCCACACCTGGATCGTGCCGACTGCGCGCTGCTCCAGAAAGACGAATTTCCAATTGTCCCAGCGCAGCGCGGTGAGGTCGCCGTCGTCGGAGACGTAGAAAAAATGCGGCCGCGGACTGGTGTCGACCTCGCCCTTGATGTATTCAAGTTGGTTGAAGCCGTCCAGGTGCACGCGAAAGTTCTGCCCGATCAGTTCGTGCCCCGCCTTCAATTTATCGGCGATGTCGGGCTCACCGGCCGCGGCCAGCAACGTCACGAACCAGTCGTTGTGGCTCACGATGCCATTGAGCACCCGCCCGGCCGGTATCACCCCAGGCCAGCGCACCATCGCCGGTACCCGGTAGGCACCTTCCCAGTTCGAGTTCTTCTCGTTGCGGAACGGCGTCATCCCGGCATCCGGCCAGGTGTTCATATGCGGTCCGTTGTCGGTGCTGTACATGACGATCGTGTCGTCCGTCAGCCCGAGATCGTCGATCATGGCCAGCAATTGTCCGACGGTTTTGTCGTGGTCGATCATCGTGTCGTGATACGGCGACTGCCAGCGACCGGCCTGCCCGCGGCTTTCCGGCTTCACGTGGGTCCGGAAATGCATGTGAGTGGTGTTGAACCAGACGAAGAATGGCGTCCCCGCCGCCGTCGCATCCTCGATGAATCGGCGGGCCTCGACGGTGACCTCGTCATCGATGGTCTGCATCCGCTTCCGGGTCAACGCGCCGGTGTCCTCGATACGGCCGTCCGCCCAGCTGTGGATCACCCCACGTGGCCCGAACCTGGCTCTGAATTCCGGAAACTCCTCCGGTGACGGGTAGTCGTACTGCTCCGGTTCTTCCTCGGCGTTGAGGTGATACAGATTCCCGAAGAATTCGTCGAAACCGTGGTTGGTGGGCAGGAACTCGTCCCGATCGCCGAGGTGGTTCTTGCCGAACTGGCCGGTCGCGTAGCCCCGCTCCTTCAGAGCGGTCGCGATCGTCGGATCGCCTGGCTGCAAACCCAGATTCGCCCCCGGCATGCCCACCTTCGTCAAACCCGTCCGGTACGGATTCTGACCGCAGATGAATGCCGCCCGGCCGGCAGTGCAACTCTGCTCGCCGTAATAATCGGTGAACCGCACTCCTTCCGCGGCAATCCGGTCGATGTTTGGTGTCCGGTACCCCATCAAGCCGTCGCTGTAGCAACTGACATTCGAGATCCCGATGTCGTCACCCCAGATCACCAAGATATTCGGCTGTCCACCCGGCATGGCAACTCCTCCAATGAGCGTCGTCCCGTGTCCCCAGGCACCGCCGACGCAGCTGAATTGAACGGTACCTATGAAAAGGGACAATATCCCGGGACGCTGATCGACCGGTCAAGCACCCGGTCGCTGCGGTCCATGACGGTCGAAGGTGTGGTTGGTCCACGCCGTGGCATGCGGCAGCAGGATGGTGGCGGCTCCGACGCCCAGCACCAGGGCGAGCGCGATGAGTGCGAACCGCCACCGTCGCCGCGCTGCGGCCCTGCCCCGGAGCGAATTCCGAATCTCGGCCAACGATTGGCGTTGCTGCGCCGACGAAGTGACCTAGGACGTGAACCGTCATCAGCACCACCCAGATCCAGAACGCGGTCTGATGCAGAGTCAACATGAGGTCCGAATGCTGCGGGCGCAGGAAGATCAGCGTGACGCCGGTGCCGAGCAGAGCCAGACTGGAAAGGATGACGAACGGGCCAAGGATCCGCAGCACGGGGTGCGGCGGTCCCTTCTTCACGTAGCTCGCCGCGCCGCTGTAGTAGCGGGCGAAGCGGTACATCGTGCTGCCGGTCTTCAGCAGGACGGGGCCAAGGAGCAGTACGCCGACATAGACGTGCAACGTGATCATCTGCCGGACGCTCAGGATCGTTACGCCCTCGACGGCCAGCAAGACCAGCAGGACGATTCCGGTGGCCGAGGTCAGCCTGCTGTTGCCGTCGACTCCGGAAACCGCGCCGTTCGAGTCGACGCTCGGGCGCTCGACGCTGCTCGGCCGGTCGATCCAGCCCAAAGCTTTTGAATTCCAGAGCCCACGGTCGATCACGTCACGCCGCTCCGGATCGCGCTGGGCGGCAATGACCACCCAACCCAGTACGACGACGCTGCCCGTGGACAGCAGCCGGTAGAGCAGGACTGCCGCCAGGGCCGGGGATGCGGCGGCGCCGGCCACCGTCAGGCCGACCGTCATCGCTGTTTCCACGGCGCCCAGGCCGGCCGGTAGTGGCAGCAGACTGCCGGCGGCCATTCCGGCGCTGTAGGTGATCAGCAGCGCGGGGAAGCCGACGTGGACGCCGACCGCCGCGCAACACGCAGCCAGGCACGCCAGGTCCAAGGCCCAGTTCGCCGCCGCCAACCCGACGGCGATGGTCCAGTCGCGGCCCGACGGGCGGATGGCCCGCAGATCGGCCACCACCTCGCTCAGCCTGGCGACACCCGTCTCCGCCGGTCGGCCCCGGAGACGATTGATGCGAGCCAGCACCGAAACGGCCAACCGGACGGCGACAGCGGGGCGGTGGGAAAGTCGCACCAGCGTCAGGATCACAACCAGGGCCAGCGACGATCTCCAGGATCGGGAGGACCATCGATCCGCCGGTGCCGGTCCGGAGGACCAGGCCGAGCACGCCCACGGCGCTCAGGGTCAGCGTCGACAGCAGCCCGGTGATGGCCATCGACCAGGTGGTGGCCGGTGCGGAGGCGCCCCAGGATCGGAGGTGGCGGAATGCGTAGGTGGTGGAGAAGACCGCCCCGGCCGGGAGTGTGGTGTGCACGGCGCCCGCGCCGTAGCTGATCGCAACGTTGCGCCGCAGCGAGATCCGGGCGCCTCCGGCCGCCAGCGTGCGGCCCCGCAACATCGCGAAGACGACCATCGACGCGATGGTGGAGGCCAGACCGGCGAGCAACCACACCGGCGAAGCGCCGGCCAGGCTGCCGACCGCGGACAGCATCGTCGGGCCGGCGACGGCAAGGTAGACAGCGAGCACCGCAGGCACGAGAACGGCGACGGCAACCCGGCGAAGCAACGTGCCGCGGCTGCGGCCTCGGCGCGGCGTCGACCGTGTCCGGTCCCTTTTCGGCGAGTTCTGTCTGCGGCATGGTGATGACGATGCTCCGGTGGTCCTAAGTGACTGCTGGCTGCGGGTTGGAGTTCGGTAAGAGCGTCTCCTCGCCGAGGGTGAAACCCACCCGCGCCCCGCCGCCGGGTCGCGGTCCGGCGAATCCGGTTCCACCGTGCGCCGCGGCCACCTCGGCGACGATCGACAGACCCAAGCCGGAGCCGGGCAGGCTGCGGGCGGCGTCCGTGCGGAAGAAGCGGTCGAAGATCCTGGCGGTGTCGGCCAGATCGATTCCGGGGCCGCGGTCGGAGACGTCCACGTGGTCGGGTTCTACGGTCAGTTCGACGGCTTCGCCACTGCTGTCGAACTTCAGGGCGTTGTCGAGCAGATTGGAGATGGCTCGTTCCAACGCTTTCGGGCGGCCCAGCACCAGGACGTCGTCGTCGGCGTGGACGGTGATGATGCGCTGGCTGCGATGCTCGTACATGGCGGCCACCTTCCGCGCCAGCGCCATCAGATCGACCGGTTCCGCCGTCTCGGTGCCGCGGCGGTCCAGCGCCAGCTCGACGAGCTCGTTGACGAGATTGGTGAGTTCCTTCGTTTCGCCGGCCACGTCGTCGAGTAACCGTTGCTGCGAAATCGGGGACAGTTCGGCGAAGCGGTGCATCACGCTGACATTGGTGCGCAGGCTGGTCAACGGTGTGCGCAGCTCGTGACCGGCGTTCTGTACCAGCCGTTGTTGGGCCAGCTTGGAGGCCGACAACTGGTCGACCATGGATTGCAGTGACGAGCTGAGCCGACCGACCTCGTCCCGCCGGGCATGGCGAAGGCGACATCGAGATCGCCGTGCTGGCTGACAGTTTCGGCCATTCCGGTCAGCGCGGTCAGCCGCCGGGTGAGGCGGCGGGCGAGCCACCAGCCGGCGGCGGCAGCCAGGAGCAGCACGGCGAGTCCGACCAGCACCGTGACGATGGCCAGATGCTCGAGGACGCGGGCAGCCTGGTCCAGGTCCTGTCCGACCTGTACCGCACCTCTGGTGCCGCCCAGTGACTGGGTGAGCACCTGGTAGGTGGTGCCGCCCACGGTGACCTCATCGACGACCCGTAGACCTGCCGTCGACCCCTCGGCGATTCGCAGGGCATCCCGGCTGACCGGCAGCGTGACGGTCGCGCCCGACAGGTGGGTGACCGTGCCGTCGGCGCCGATCGACTGCGCGGTTTCGACGATCGTCTCCGGTCCGTCGTCGCGGTGTTGATCGCCGGGCGGTCCCTGGGTGCCGGCGAGCGAGATGCTCGACACCGAACCACCATTGGCCAGTGCGCTCACCGCCGAGGCCAGCGACACGTTGATCTCGTTGTGCAACGCACGTTCGAGTGGTGCCGTAGGCGACGAACCCGACGGTGGCGGCGACGATCGCGGCGACGGCGGCGAAGGCGGCGACGAACTTCTGCCGCAGGGTCACGGTTTCGCCGCCGCGTTCAGGCTGTAGCCGACACCGCGCACCGTCCGGATCAGATCCGGCGCGCCGGCCGACTCGAACTTGCGGCGCAGATAGCTGATGTAGACGGCGAGGTTCTTCGACTCGGGACCGAAGTCGTAGCCCCAGATGCGGTCGTAGATCGCCGTGTGGGTCAGCACGATGCCGGCGTTCCGGCCCAGCAACTCCAGCAGGTCGAACTCGGTTTTGGACAGGTCGAGTTGGTCATGGTGCCACCACACGCGCCTGCTCTCCGAATCGATCCGCAAACCCGCCGGCAGCATCTGCGCCCCGGAACCCGCCGGGTCGGTCGGTGCCCGCCGCAGCAAGGCCCGTAGCCGGGCGAGCAGTTCGTCAAGTTCAAACGGTTTGGCCAGATAGTCGTCGGCGCCGGCGTCCAACCCGGCCACCCGGGCGTCGACTTCGACCCGTGCGGTCAGCATCAGGATGGGCACCGAGATGCCGTCGGCGCGGACCACTCGGCACACCCCGAGACCGTCGACGCCCGGCATCATGACGTCCAGAATGATCAGGTCAGGGGACTCCCTGCGGATCGCCGACAGCGCCTCCACTCCGTCGGCCACCGTGGTGACCGAATACCCCTCCAACTCCAGGGCACGCTCCAGGGATTCCCGAATCGCGCGGTCGTCGTCGGCTAGCAGTAGGCGGTGGCTCACCTGACCATGGTGGATCACGCGGCGGCGGTGACGCCCCTCTCTTACCGAGTTCACACCAACCGCGCCGCGTAGTACGGCAACATGGCCGGATTTCCTCGGCGCCCGCCAGCGCGTCCTGTTCGCGCTGCCTCTTACCTTCTTCTAACCATTCTTACTGTGCCGTAACACTTTTCAACTACATCAAGCTTCGACCCTGCGGTTGTCCGGGAAACGCCTGTGTATCAGCCCAGCAATATCTGGCAATCGCCGAATCGACAGCCGCGGCAGTCAACATTGAGTAAATCGCCCATCTTTTCGACCACCGGAAGGCTCCCGTGACCTCACCTACTCTGCCGGTCCGGCCACGACCCGACTTGTCCTCACGTTCGCATCGAGGTGAACCTGTTGGGCTGTCGACCGCGGGATGGTCCCGGCTGCGTCGCAGTGTCACCACTGCTGTCTTCGTCGTCGTCACCGTGATCGGGGTGACCGTCGGGATGCGTGCCGTCGACGTGTCGCCGGTCGCGCCGCCGGTCGCGATCGGGCAACCGGCCATCCCACCGGTCGGTCAACCCACCGCGCCGGCTGCTGCGCAGCCGACCGGCCCAGCAGCGGTGGGGCCGACGGCGCCTGCCGGAGATGACGCAGGACCAGGACCTCGCACCGGGCACGGGCAGGGCCGAGGGGGAGGTCGGCGGTGAACTCCGACCTGTTCGCCCGGCGGTTCCTGATCGGAATCGGGATGGGCGCGATGGCCGCGGTCGCACTGGCGTTGCTTCGAGCGCCGTGGCCGTTGCCGGTCAATGCGGCATCGTTGGCCCACGTGACCGGCCTGCTCGCCGGCTACCTGGTGGCCGTACTGCTGGTGTTGATGTCACGAACCCCGGTTCTGGAACATCGGATCGGGTCGGACAGGTTGGCCCGGTGGCACGCTCGATGCGGCCGAACGTTTCTTGTCCTGGTGCTGATCCACGCGGGCGCCGCTGTGCAGTCCTGGGCCGACTCACGACAGCAGACTCTTCTGGGGTCCGCCGTGGCAGTGTGGGGCCTACCCGGCCTGGCGGCCGCCACCGTGGGGACGGCACTGTTCATCGCCATCGCGGTGATTTCCATGCGGGCAGCCCGCCGGAAGCTGTCCTACGAGGCCTGGCACGGAATCCATCTGCTGACCTACCTGGCGATCGCGTTGTCCTTCACCCACATGTTGGCCGGGCCGAATTTGGCCGGCATGCCGGCCGTCCAGATCGCCTGGACACTGCTGTACGGCTGGGCATTCGCCCTGGTGCTGCGGTACCGCTTCATCGAACCGGTCGGCACCATCTGGCGGCACCGATTGCGGGTAGAGGCGCTGATTCCGGAGGCCAACGGGGTCGTCAGTCTGATCCTGGCGGGCCGGCACATCGCCGAACTGGGCGCGCAGCCTGGCCAGTTCTTCCGGTGGCGTTTCTTGACCGCTTCGACGTGGCGCAGCGCCCATCCGTTCTCGCTGTCCGCGGCCCCCCGCGGCGACCGGCTCCGCATCACCGTCAAAGCCCTGGGTAGAGGCAGCCAGCTGGTGCAGTCGGTGCGACCGGGCACGCTGGTGTTCGCCGAGGGACCGTCGGGATCGATGACGGCCCGCCGCCGCACGCAACGGTCGGTTCTGCTGATCGCCGGCGGCGTCGGGATCACCCCGATGCGGGCCCTGTTCGAAACGTTGGAGCCAGGCGGTGGCCGGATCACCCTGATCTACCGCGCGTCCAGCCCCGGAGACGTGGTTTTCGGCGGCGAGTTGCAGCACATAGCGCGGCAGCGGGGCGCAGAGATCATCTGGTTGGTCGGCAGCTCGGCCGAGCCGGCGAATCAGCTGACGGCGGGAAATCTTCGCCGGCTCGTTCCCGATGTCCATCAGCGGGACGTGTACCTGTGCGCATCGCCCGGCCTGGCCGCATCTGTCCGTGCAGCCCTCCGTGGCGCTGGACTGCCCGCCCACAGATTGCACGAAGAAGTGTTCGGTTTCTGACCGGAATCTTGCACAGGCCAAGCACAACAAGCACACGAGAAGCCCACAGCCGTACTGGACACCATCGAACGGCAGGCACTTGTTAAGGAGAATTGTGACCACACAACTGATGAACCGCCCCACCGCCGCGGGTGTCGCGGTCAGTTCCAGGCGGGCACGGATCGATGCCGCGGTCCGGCTCGGGTCTGTCGTCGCCGTCTGGTGCGCCCTGCTCCTGGTGACCTACTGGTGGGCTACCGGCGGCGGGATCCAGGACCTGGGCGGCTGGGAGACCGGCCTGACCTCAACCGGTCGGCTGACCGGTCTGATCGCCTCGGTGTTGCTGCTGATCCAGGTGTTGCTGATGTCGCGACTTCCGCTGCTCGAGCACGCTTTTGGGCAGGACCGGCTGGCCCGTACCCACCGATGGGTCGGATTCACCTCGTTCAATCTGCTGATCGCGCACATCGTGCTGATCACCTGGGGGTACGCCGCCGGTGAACTGCGCCGCACGCCGGCCACCCTGTGGGACTTGACTATTCATTATCCCGGCATGCTGCTCGCTGTCGCCGGAACCATCTGTCTCGTCATGGTTGTCGTCACCAGCATCAAGGCGGCCCGCCGCAAGCTGCGGTACGAGTCCTGGCATCTGCTGCACCTCTACGCCTACCTCGGTGTGGGACTGGCGTTGCCGCACCAGTTGTGGACGGGGCAGGACTTTCTCGCTTCCACCGCCCGGACCGTTTTCTGGTGGGGGTTGTGGATCGCTGCGATGGTGTCCGTCCTGGCGTACCGGGTGGCGGTTCCGCTGTGGCGCAGCGCCCGCTACCGGGTCCGGGTCACCTCGGTGGTCGCCGAGGGCGACGACGTCGTCTCGGTGTACATGCGCGGCAACGGGTCCCGGCTGGCAGCCGAGGCAGGACAATTCTTCAACTTCCGGTTCCTGAACGGCCCGGGCTGGACGCGCTCGCATCCCTACTCGCTATCGGCGGCCCCCGACGGACGCCACCTGCGGATCACCGCCAAGGTGACGGGGGATGGCGGCGCCGCGCTCCGAACCCTGCATTCCGGTACCCGGGTTCTGGTGGAAGGGCCGTACGGCCGGCTGAGCCCACGCGCCCGGACCCGGCCGCGGGTCGCGCTGATCGGTGCCGGTGTGGGTATCACTCCACTGCTGGCTTTGGCACAGGCATTGACCTACGCCCCGGGCGAGGCCATTCTGCTGTATCGCTTTTCCGGCCGCCCGTTGTTCGATCGGGAGATTCGGGAACTCGCCGATCAGCGCGGCCTGCAGGTGGTGTTCCTGCCCGGCCACCGTCGTTCCGCCGGGTCCTGGCTCGGCGCCGGGATCGGCCCGGTCGACGACCAGACCGCTTTGACCCGTTGGGTTCCCGATATCGCCGACCGCGACGTCTATGTCTGCGGGCCGGAGCCATGGGCCAAGGACGTCCGGCGCGCCACCGCCGCGGCCGGACTGCCTGCTGACCGCTTCCACGTCGAAAGCTTTGGGTGGTAACAACTATGAAACGCATCGTCACATTTGTCATGAGCACCCTCACCATCGTGGTGCTGCTGTTCGGCTATCACACCTCGACGTCCTCGAAGGCGGCCGGCGGCGAGACCGCGTTCGTCTCGCCGGCGACCAGCCCGGCCTCGGCGACGCAGCACCGGCCCCGGCGACGAGCACGGCCCCGGCGACGAGCACCGCCCCGGCGACGAGCACGGCCCCGGCGACGAGCACAGTGACCGGCGACGTCACAAGCACCCAGTGGGGCCCGGTCCAGGTGCAACTCACCGTGGCGAACGGGAAGATCACCGCCGTTTCCGTCCTGCAGTACCCGAACGGCAACGGCAAGGACGCGGAGATCAACTCCTACGCCTTGCCGATCCTGGTGCAGGAGACCATCAGCGCGCAGAGCGCGAAGATCGACATGGTCAGCGGCGCCACGGTCACCAGCGACGGCTATGTCGGGTCGCTGCAGAGCGCGCTGGACAAGATGTGACGATCACCCGACCGGCGCACGCCTGCCCGGCGCCGGCGCTGCGCAGGATCGGCGGTGTCGAATACGCCTGGGGCATGCCGATCAGCCTGGCTCTGCGCGGCCGGCACACCGACGACGACCAGGCCGCGGCCGCCTGGGCGGAGGTGATGTCCGAGTTGCGCCGGATGGGGAGCGTGTTCAGTGCTTTCCGGAGTCATCGTGTTGTGGGCGGCGACATCAACATGACCGATTGGCCACCTGAGTGTGCCGAGGTGCTCGCCTTGGGCGAGGCTGCCGAACGAGAGACGAACGGCGCGTTCAGCATCCGGCGGGCCGGTCTCGGGGGGCCGGCGGTGCTGGACCCGACGGGCGTGGCCAGGCCTTGGGCGGTGGAGCGGGCCGTGGCAGCGCTGCGGACCTTGCCCGACACCGATTTTTGCCTCTCGGCCGGCGGTGACGTGACGTGTCGAACCGTGGATCCAGCCGGCCCGCCGTGGCGGATCGGTATCGAGGATCCGACCGATCCCAGTCGCATCCTGGCCGAGATTCCGGTCCGCACCGGGGCGGTCGCGACGGCCGGAACCACCCGACTCCGGGAGCAGTTGCTAAAGACCCAGACCGGTCGGCGCACCTCCGCGATCGCCTCGGTCACCGTCGTCACCTCATCGCCCGTCTGGGCGCACATCGACGCGACCGCCGCGTACGCCCACGGCTACAACGCAGCGAACTGGCTTCGCACCCGGCCCGGCCGCACCGCGCTGATCGCCTGGGACGATGGCAGCACGACGACCATCCAGCCGGATCATCCGACAACCGCCGCCAGATGAGGTGTTGTCGCCTGCCACGGCGGCAGAGCTCGAACCGAGAGGAAACATCGTGTCCCACCCGACCGGCAGCGCCGACTCGTCGCCCACCGAACCGCGCCAGGTGAGCAACGTGCGCCTGCGGGCGTCTGACGCCGACCGGATGGCCACCGCGCTGGTCTTGCAGGACGCGATCGCGCGCGGGTTGCTCAACCCGACCGAAGGTGGCGACCGGATCAGCGCGGCGTTCGCGACCGTATACGTGCAAGATCTCGAACCCCTCACCGCGGACCTTCCCCGAGCCGCCGCGCCCAAGGAACCAGCTGGCTGGCGACCACTTCTGCTGATGGCTGCTGAACAGCTGCGATCGTCACTGAACAGGGCGATCACGGGTCGGCCGAGCCCGGCGCAACTCGCAGCGGCAGTGTTCCTCGTCCTGCTGCTCATCACCTGCGGCCTTGCCGTGGCGCATCTTGCCCTCGACACCGGAGGCAGTGCTCCACGCGGCGGATTCGGCCACCGTTGAGCTCGCGCGCCATTGCGGACCAGCACATGGTCTTGGCGCGGTTCGCCGAAGACGGAGTGACATGACCGCCTGGCCATCTTCACCCCTTGGGGTGTGGACGCGCTCGACGCAAAAGTGGTTCGGTGGTTCACGTACCGCCGTGAAAGGAGAAAGTTGATGGCGTTCGCCGCTCCGGATCCAGTGGCTTCCGGCAAGAAGTTCGAGGTGGTCGCAGTACACGGCCGGACCCCGCATCTGTTGGACGACTTCGTCGACGAGGCGGTGTTCACGCTCCGGTGGGAAGACGACGACCGGCTGGTCGCCGGCCGCGGCAACCGTGACGGCGACATCGTCCGGTTCACCGAAAAAGACGTCACCCACGGCGGGAAAGACGTCCGCGTCTGGAACATCGAGCCCGCTCACCGACCCGGACAATTCACCGCCTGCACCACGCGTTGACCCTCGTCGGGTAGGAAAGCCCGCTGCCGTTCGTCTGAGTGTGGTCGAGCCGGGGTACCCAGCTGCCATGTCCGACGACCTGATTGCCCGTTTCGGCTCGGCCCGGCACCCTGATCTGCCCGCACAGCACTCTCGTCCGGTAGGGATGAGCGACGACGAAGTCGACGCCGACGGCAAGTTGTCGGCCGCGTTCGAGGTCGTGGAACACGCGAGAGGCTTGCTGTACGGGTTCCACCGCATGTCGGGACAAGCGGATCTCGCACTGCAGGAGGCGGTCGCGGCGCTGCGTGAGGCGGGGCACGCCGACCTTGCCAAGGAGATCGACGAGGTACTCGTCGGAAGGGACGTCATCCCGGGTAGTTGGACCTTCCAGATCGTGGAGGCCTACGACGAGCAGTATTACCAGGTCTTCCGCGCGGCAACCGAGAAGGTTCGGCAGGTCCTGGCCGGCGGCGCTCCCCATCTGTTCGAGGCGGAGATGAAAGTACGGGAACAGACCGACGGCGCCGACGGGTGAGACCAGCGCGTCATCTGAGGTGCTTGCGCGCGAACGCGGGTAGTTCGCCGGTGGCGGCGACCTCCTCGGCGATGTCCGCGAGTCTCCGGTTCAGGTTCTGACTGGCAGTGGCGAGATGCTCGAACGCCTGTCGCTGGGTGAGCGTGCCGTCGGCCATCAGGATGCCTATCGCGACCCCGATCTCGCGGCTGCTTTCCAGGGCACGGGTCAGGTGGTGACTGCGGTCCTCGCGTGCCGCGGCCAGCAAAGCCATGGAGCTGTAGGCGGCGAACATCGAACCGGTGGCCACCGACTGGTCGGTGAAGACCCCGGGCTCCAGGGCGTACAAGTTCAGCGCGGCCCGGTTGTCCTCCGTCAGGAAGAGCCGGAAGGACAACATGCTGCGGACCGGGGTTCTGGTCACCAGCGCGTGGGCAAAGCGAGGCCACCGGGTGTCAGTACGCAGGTCCTGGGCCAGGACGAACCCGTTCGTGCTGATCACGTCGAGGCAGGGACCTTCGCCGTGTGCGTATTGCAGCTGATCCCACCGGTACGGCAGCGAGTCACTCTGCGCGGTCGTTCTGGGGCGCCGGCGTCCTTCGACCAGGGTCAGCGATGCGTGATCGGCGCCAGGAATACCCCGAACGGCGAAGTCGATGAGGCGTTGCTGGACCAGAGGTTGGTCGGTGGAGTCGGCCAACGCCATCGCCAACTCGATGAACTGCGCGGCCATCGTGGTCAGCGCGCTCTCGTCAGGGGATCGCTGGGACCCGGTACCGCTCATGTCAAGTTGCGCGGACTACGGCGTCGTTGATTCGTTCGCCGAGGAACGGCGTGGCGTCCTGATCCATAACTCATACGTACCCCGCGGCACAGCCGGCCAATCGGCGAGGCAGCGGGGCTCCTGGCTGACGCCGGCGTGTTTCGAACCTGGAGATGTGTCGTAATACGACCGCATCGATCTGCTTCGGCAGGGAACCATTACAAGGTAGGTGCGTTCAGCCATTCCTTGAAGGGAAGATCGTTGATGAGTGCTTTGGACATCGGTGCCACTGCCAGTGATCTGATGACCGCCGACCCGCGGTGTATCACTTCTTCGACCACGTTGGTGGACGCCGCCCGGCTGATGAGGGATTTAGATGTCGGCTTCTTGCCGATCTGTGCAGACGGCCAGCAGTTGACCGGGGTGCTGACCGATCGGGACATCGTCGTTGCGTGCGTCGCCGAGGGAACCGATCCGGGGGAGGTCACGGCCGGCTCGGTCGCTCAAAGTGATCCGGTCACGGTCGACGCGGATGATCCGGTCGATGAGGTGCTCGATACGATGGCCGAATATCAGATACGCCGATTGCCGGTGCTGCGAGACGGCCTATTGATCGGAGTGATCAGCGAAGCGGACATCGCCCGGGACGCGAATGTCGAAGAAGTCGCCGACACGGTCCAGGCCATCACGCAAGCCTGAGGCCCGCTCGAGCGGCATCCTGGGTGGGCGACCGGAGTTTCCCGTCGTCGATGGCCTTGGCGGACAGCGTCTTGTATCCGACGTCATCGAACAGCACGGTGAGACGGTCACTGGTCGCCGACATGACCACGCCGTCGCCCCACTTCTCGTGGCGCACCGCCGAATTCGGCTCGATCGGCGCGGCCGAAGGGTCCTGCTCGGCGATGTCGCCGCTCCTGCCAGCATCGCAGTTGTCGCAGTTTCCGCACGGCTCGGTGAGTTGCTCACCGAAGTAGCCCAGTAGGAACAACCGTCGACAGTTGGTGCTTTCGGCATAACCCCGGATCATCTCGATGCGCGAGGAGACGAGATGTTGACGGGCGTCCGCCACCTGCACCACAGCGATGACCGAGCCGTCGGTGCCGTCGGCCGGAGGGCGGTACCGGAGCCGTCCGCTGTCGTCCGGGTTCAGCAGTCCGGCCTGCTCCAACAGGTTCACTGCCCGGGTGCGACGCGCTGCGGAAAGCCCGATCCGATTCGCCAGCTCTCGCGGGGTCAGCGGCCGGCCTGCCTGATCCAGCGCGGCGGCCACCTGCCGCACGTCGTCCTCGTTGACTGCATGGCTGGTCAAGAACCGTTGTAACGCCAGGTCTTCCGGCCGGTAGAGCAACATGATCTCGGCGGTTTCGCCGTCTCGGCCGGCCCGGCCGATTTCCTGGTAGTAACTGTCCAGCGAATCCGGAACGGAGGCGTGCAGGACGAATCGAACGTCCGGCTTGTCGATGCCCATACCGAACGCCGACGTGGCCACCACTACGTCGAGCTCTCCGGACAGGAACTGGTGATGGACTTCCTCGCGGCGGGCTGCCTTCAGGCCTGCGTGATAGGCGGCCGCCCGCATCCCAGCAGCCGTCATTTCGCCGGCATATGTCTCGGCGTCTTTGCGGCTCGCCACGTACACCAAACCTGAGTGCACGCCTGGCCTCTGGGTGACGAGTTCCTGGACGCGACGGACCACGTCGCCGCGTTTCTCGCTGTCCTGGACATACCGGTGCACCGACAGGTGCAGGTTGGCGCGGTCGAACGAGCCGATGATCTCGACGGGGTCGCGGAGCCCGAGTCGTTCCGCGATGTCGCTGCGCACCGGGCCCGAGGCGGTGGCGGTCATGGCCAGCACCGGAGGGTGACCGAGCCGGGCGATCACCGACCCGAGTTGCAGGTACGCCGGACGGAAATCGTGGCCCCACGCGGATACGCAATGGGCCTCGTCGATGACGACAAACGCCACGCCGAGCGAAACCAGCCGATCGAGCACCTCGTCGCGGGCCAACTGTTCCGGCGCTACGAACAAGTACTCGGCGTCACCTCGAGCCACCGCCGTCCAGGCCCGGCGGCGCTCGGAGGTGCCCTTCGTCGAGTTGATTGCGATGGCCTGGGGAGCGCCCGGACTGGTCCAGTGCCCGGATCTGATCGCGTTGCAATGCCAGTAGCGGCGACACGATCAGTGTTGGACCGTCGATCAGTAACGCCGGCACCTGGTAGATCGCGGACTTTCCGGCGCCGGTCGGCAATACCACCATGACATCGCGACCGGCCAACACCTGTTCCATCGCTTGCAGCTGCTCCGCGCGCAACTCGTCCCAGCCGAACGTGGTTCGGGCCGCCTCACGCAGCTGTTCCGTCGGAGAAGTCGAAGAACTCACCAAGCACCGAGACCCCACAAGCCCCTACTGTTCCCGGATGGCGCCCACGGCGTCGGCGAGTTCAGCGTCATCCGCCACCGCGGCCAGGTCTGCCTCGCTGATCATCCCGACCATTTTGTGGCCGTCTATGACGGGGAGGCGCCGGACCTGATGTTCGGCCATCGTGGCGATCACTTCTTCCAATGTGTCGTCTGCGCCGATGGTCACCGGCTTGCCCTGGGCGAGCGACCCCACCGTCACCGACGACGGGTCGCCGCCGTCCGCCAGACACCGGATGACGATGTCGCGGTCGGTGATGATCCCTTTCAAGCTGCTCATCCGTGCCGCAGATCGGGAGCGCGCCTACGTCCAGATCGCGCATGATGCGCGCCGCGTCGTTGAGCGTGTCGTTTTCTCCAGCGCAGGTGGCGTCCGGAGTCATGATGTCCCGTGCAGTAGTCACAGCTTCTCCTTTCCCAATGAGCGAGCCGGTCGGCTGGCCCCGCGAATTAATTGCCCCGACCGAGCGGCACCAAACCAGCAGAAGTGCTGAGCAGTCAGGCCTTTCGCTGGCCGCGGTTTCAACCCGGGCAGGGCTGGGCATCAGCCCAGTGCATGGCTGTGTCCCCCGCACGTCCTGTCGGTCGACACATCAAGACCACATGTTCCGGGAAGGGGAATCATGCGGGCGATGACATATCGCGGGCCGTACAAAGTCCAGGTTCAGGAAAAGGACGTCCCGAAAATCGAGCACTCGAACGACGCCATCGTGCGTGTGACGCTGGCCGCCATCTGTGGATCGGATCTGCACCTGTATCACGGGATGATGCCGGATACCCGCGTCGGGATGACATTCGGGCACGAATTCATCGGTGTGGTGGAGGAGGTCGGCCCTTCGGTTGAACACCTGAAACCCGGTGACCGGGTCATGGTGCCATTCAACATCTACTGCGGATCGTGTTACTTCTGTGCGCGCGGGCTCTATTCCAATTGCCACAACGTCAATCCCAACGCGACCGCGGTCGGCGGCATCTACGGGTACTCGCACACCACCGGCGGGTACGACGGTGGTCAGGCCGAGTTCGTGCGGGTGCCCTTCGCCGATGTCGGGCCCACGATCATCCCGGACTGGATGGATTCAGAGGACGCCCTGCTGCTCACCGACGCGCTGGCCACCGGCTATTTCGGCGCCCAACTCGGCGACATCGTCGAGGGTGACACCGTTTTGGTGTTCGGCGCCGGCCCGGTCGGCCTGTACGCGGCGAAGTCGGCATGGCTGATGGGGGCCGGTCGGGTCATCGTGGTGGACCACATGGAATACCGGCTGGCCAAAGCCCGCACCTTCGCCCACGCGGAAACCTTCAACTTCACCGAGTACGACGACATCGTCGTGCAGATGAAGAAGACCACCGACTTCCTGGGCGCCGACGTCGCCATCGACGCCGTGGGTGCCGAAGCCGACGGCAACTTTCTGCAGCACGTGACCGCATCCAAGTTCAAGCTGCAGGGTGGGTCACCGGTCGCGCTGAACTGGGCCATCGACTCTGTTCGTAAAGGCGCCACCATCTCGGTGATGGGCGCGTACGGCCCCATCTTCAGCGCCGTCAAGTTCGGCGACGCCATGAACAAGGGTTTGACCCTGCGGATGAACCAATGCCCGGTGAAACGTCAATGGCCGCGGCTGTTCGAGCACATCCAGAACGGTTACCTCAAGCCCAGCGACATCGTCACGCACCGCATCCCGCTGGAGCACATCGCGGAGGGCTATCACATCTTCTCCGCCAAACTCGACGGCTGCATCAAGCCGATCATCCTCACCGAATCGCGTTAGGAAGACGCCATGCCCTACACCGCAGGCACACCGCACCCGGTCGTCGACGCCGAGGCCTTGCGAGCCCGTATCCCCGGCTGGGGCGCCGACCTGCATCCGGAAGACCGCCCTGCCGTGCCCCGGGAGCGGTTCGATCCTGGTCTCAGCGGTGCGCATTGGGACTTCCCGGATCGGCAGCAGGAGAAGTATCCGCGGGAACGGTCGATCGAGCATCAATTCCTGCCGCCGGTATTCGGGACGTCCTGCCCGACCAAGGGCCTCTCCGGAGTGCTACGCAGGTATTCCTACGCCAAGTACAGCGAGGGAAGGGCTGCGCACTGGCTGATCCTGGTCGCGGCCGACCGGGTCGACGCCGTCGAAAGTCACCTCCGATCGTTGCTGACCCTCCGGCCGGACAACCCGATCACACAGACTGGATTGCTCAGCGAATTCCGCAGGCATCCCATCAGCTCCCGTTTCCGCCAGCACCGCGCAGACCTTCACCACAGCTGGATCGACCCAATTCTGGTAGCGGGTCCGTGGGTGCTGGTGGGCGCCGGGACCGCCACAGCAGTTCGAAAGATCCGAGCCCGCTCCTGAGATTCCGGTGCATGTCTGTTTCAACGCGTCCGGTTTGAGCAAGTCAGGATTTCTTCGACTTGCTGTTTCCGATATTTGGGAACCGCTTCTTCACGGCGGCCTTGACCTTTTTCTGCTCGGCCGGGGTGCCGTTTTGTGCTACTCGGGCCAGAGCGTTGCGGGCGTGGGCCTCGTCAGGAATCGGATACTTCCGTTTGTCGGGCAGGGCAAAAGACTTCTTGGGCAGCTTCTTTCGATCCTTGCTACTCAGCTCCTTGCTCATGGTCTACTCAGGCCCCTTTGCTCATGGTCATGGTCATGATGCCGACAGCCGGATCAACGAGGATCCGTCCGTAGCACGCAAAATTCATTGCCCTCCGGATCGGCTAATACAATAAATGGGTCGTCGTCCTGTTGACCGACGTCGGTTCGGGTTGCGCCAAGGGCCAATAGTCGCGCGACTTCGTCGTCGGCATTGCCGTTGTCAGGGCGCAGATCCAGGTGCAAACGGAGCTTTTCCACCTTGCCCGAGGTCACCGGCTGCAGCCACATAACAGGCGCGGATGCCGGCTCCTGGGGGTAGAGCTTGGCGGCGCCGTCCTCCCCCTGATCGGCCCGTAACCCGAGAACCTCCGACCAGAAGGCGGCCTGACGGTTCAGGTCCTGAACATCAAGGGTGAGCTGTGAAATTCGGGATGCCATGGCCCTATCGGTACCCACATCGAGCCCTCCGGCAAACTCCGATCGGCTGCTCATCGGGATATCCGCGAGGCGGTCCAGCCGCCTGCCTACTGTTGAAGCGGCCGGACCTGGGCCACGCGACACTCCGGAATGCACGACAGCCTGTCCAGTCGGTACCCGTGCCCGGCCCGATGAACCTCTCTACGGCAATAAACTCCACAGGCGGACGGCTACCCGGCGCCCGGATCTGGCGGTCTGGCCTGGGCTTCGCCGACGATCTCGGCTGCGGTGGCGGTGATCAGCTGTCCGTTCCGAGCGGCCTGCTCCAGCAACGTGTCGTAGGCGGCATCCATGGTCAAATTCTTGCCCTGTGCGAGTACGCCCTTGGCTTGTTCGATGATCGTGCGTCCATTGAGCGCCGATCGGGTGCGGTCAAGGACCTGTCCAACGCTGACCGAATCGGAATGGATCACGGTCAACGTGGCCAGATTGGCGAATATCTCCCCTAAGGTCCACGCGCCCGGCGCCGCGACGTCCGTCCAGAACATGGCGAGCGCACCGATCACGTCGTCGTGCCAGCGCAACGGAACCGCCTGGACGGCGCGGTATCCGGCGCGGTTGAAGGCGGCGGCCACGGCCGGCCAGCGGTCAGCGATCTCCTCGCCGCTATCGGCCCTGACCGTGTAGCCGGTCTCCACCGCATCGACGCAGGGGCCGTGCCCGTGTTGGCTCTGGTACACCTCGAGCTCTTCAGCTCGGTGGGAGGTGGCCGCGAGCAGCTGCAGCCGATCCTGTCCCAGCTGTCGCATGACCAACCCAGCCGCGCTCGCGCCCGCGGTGTCCGCCGCGGCCTGCAGCAGTCGGACGGTGGTGCCGACGACGTCGGCCGGCTGAACCAGGGCTGCGGTCACGGATCCGATGGCTCGCACCGCCCGTTCCGACGGGTTGACGCGTTCGGCTGCGGTCATGGTTGATCCTTTTCGAAGTTCAGACGACGGTCGATGACCTGCTCGGCGATGTCGTCCAGGGCGGTGTCGTGGGCGTAGGCGTGGGCCCGCAGGATCGCCAGCGCGTCGTCCGCACTGACGTGCAGTTGGGCGATGACCATCCCTGTCGCCTGGTGTATCTCGGCGCGGTTTGACCAGGGGCCGGCCCGTCCGTGCGGGTCGTGTTGTTGCGGATCCAGCAGCAACGCCGCGCCGACGGCATCGGCCAGGAACAACGCCGCTTCCAGGCCGCCGGACAACACCAGATCCGCTTCGGGCTGATGCACGCTGATGACTCCGACAACGTTTCGTTCCAGCTGCATGGGTAGCCCGAAGACAGTGCGAAGTCCTACAGCCGTGCGGGCCGCGGAGCAGAACTCGGGCCACCGGGCATCATCGGCCTCGGACAGGTTGGTTCGTTGCGGCTCACCGGTGACGTAGGCGTCCCAACACGGGCCTTGCTGCAAGACGTCCTGGAGTCGTTCCAACTCGGCCGACACCTGGTCGGTGACGGCCAGGGTGACGCGGTTTGGGGTCGCCGCTTCGATGGTGATCGACAGCCCGCTGACCTCGAGGATGTCGCGGCATGCCGCTGCTAGCCGCGCAGCGAGCGGCAGGCCGGCCGACGCGGAGGCCACCCGCCGCGCAAGCATGTTCAACAGTTCCGCCCTGTCCGTCACCCGCAACCGCACCTTCCCGCCGGAGCTCTACGCTCGTTTGCGACGCCCCTGAATACATACCACTGGCCGTAGCGGCAAAGATCACCCGTGTTGTTCGCCGCCCCCAGGGGAAGGCCAGGGTGCTTCCGCAGCACGGATACCCACATCACGGACGCCGGCCCCCACGGCGGCAGCCAGAATCCCGGATACGGCCAGACCATTGGTGATCCGGCCGTCCAACACCTTGCGTACTGCTTCCGGCAGATTCACCCACCGCTGCTGAAGATCTTCTTCTTCACCTGCCGCGTCACCGTCGCGGTGCCGCTGACTGAGGCTCCTGGCCACGTAGATACGCACGACTTCACTGCTCATCCCCGGCGAGGGCCACACATCAACCAGGGTCGCCCAACGCGCCGCGTGCCAGCCGGTTTCCTCGGCCAGCTCCCGTCTCGCCGTGTCCAGCGGGTCTTCATCGTCCCGGTCACACAGGCCCGCGGGCAGCTCCCACATGTATCCGCCCACCGGGTGTCGGTACTGCCGGATCAACAGGAGTTCGCCATTGTTCTTGATCGCCACCACGGCGACCGATCGAACGTGCTCAACCACTTCCCGGTCGGTCAGCGCACCGTCCGGCATGCGCACCGTGTCCAACCTGACCGTGACAACGGCACCTTCGTATGGGGTTTCGCTCTTGACCACCTGGTACGCCATCGCTGCCTCCAACACGTGTGGGTCAGTGATGCTGTTCCCGCTGCGGCGCTCGATCACCCAAATTCCCGAGCTGGTCCACGAAGGGCACGGCTCTGGACAGGAGCGTGCGGCTTTCGAGGTCGATGTATCACGCGTTCGTCAGATGAACGTGTCAGCCTTTCGGCCTCAGGATCGCGCGGAAGCGGGCAGGGTCGCTGCCAGCGGTAACCGCCCCGCCCGGACCACCTCAGCAGCTATCAGATGTAGCTTGACGTTGCTGTCCTGCGACAAGCGGCGAAGCACTCCGAACGCCTGCTCCGCTCCCATCTGGTACTGGTGCATAACGATGCCCTGCGCGATGCCGATGCTGTGCCTGGCGTCGATCGTTTTCCACAGGTGCGCCTGACCGCGGAAGTGCGCCAACGCGACGGACGCATGCGCTCCGATGAGCCGGGCGACGTCCCGGTCTTCGTCGGTGTAGTCCCGGGGCCGCGCGCTGTAGAGGTTCAACGCACCCATCGCGTCCATGTCGGTGTACAGGTGCACGCTGAGTACTCCGCGCGGCCCAAGGGCCGCCACCTCCTCGCCCCAGCGACGCCACCGCGGATCAGTCGCCACATCCCGGCTGGTCAACACGTCGTTGTCATATACCGCCGCCACGCACGGGCCCTCGCCCAGGTGATACTGCATTTTGTCGGCAGTAACCACCAACTCATCCGTCGGCGCAATCGTTTCCAACGCGCCACCCGGCAGCTTCTGGGTGATGCTGGCCCAGTCGCAGATGCCCGCCTCGATCGCCAGCGCCGTCACCAACCCCAGCGCCACATCAAGGTCGTTCTTGGCGACCGCCCTGCGGGTCTCCTCGGCTAACACCTCCGCCAGGCCGGGCATGTCTTCCACAGCATCTCCAGCATGGGCGTGAGCGGGACTCGAATCGAGGCGATGGTTACTCGGCCGCCGCCTAACGCCAAATCTACCCTCAAATCACCCGATCGAACCGTTGGATCTGCGTCAGCCATCGTCCGAGACAACAGTCCGCCCTCCAGCGCGGGTAGTCGACGGGCGTGCCACAATCCAACTGCCTGGATCTGCGAAAGGATCGCATGCCGATGATCCAATTCGACCTGTCGAAACTGTTCACACGGCCACATCCCGCGCATCGCCTTGCCGGGTTGAGCCTCCGGCCAGATCTGGCGGCAGCGGTCGTGAAGATGGTCTCCGACGAGCGGTCCGATCCGCAGATCGTCCGGCTGGAGTCGGAGCTCGATGAAGCTGAGTCGGTTGTCATCGTCGTCGAGGGCATCAACGACGGCCGGCTGGGTTTTCTCGCCTCGACGACGGAGCGGGTTCTGTTCCGGGCACACGATGCCGTGCCGGGAGACATCGTCAGTGTCGCCCTGGCCGCCGTTTCGGGCGTGCAGGACCGGGCACGGGGCATGTATGGACGGGTGGTCCTGCAGTTGCCGGGGCGGACCCTGCAGGTCGACAAGATCCGGGGCATCCAAGCGGCCGAGTTCGCTCAGGCGCTGCGTCGGCAACTCGCCGGGTCCGAGCAGGTGCCGAAGCGTGATCCCGTCCAGGAATTGTTGGAGCTGCGGGAGCTGCGGGCGAACGGCGGGATCAGCGAGGCTGATTACCAGACCGCCAAAGTTCGTTTGCTCGACGACCTCTGAGCCTCACCGTGAAAAATGGCAGCGACGCCCGGCGTAACTTTCTTTCATGGATGAAGGGGCGTTGGCCGAGTTGGCCGGCAGGTCAGCGTTCTCCGGCGTGGTGCGGATCGACCGGGCCGGCCGCCCACCGGTGATATCGGCGTTCGGCTGGGCGAACCGGGCCTGCGGGGTGGCAATGACCACCGATACCCGGCTCGCCATCGCCAGCGCAACGAAAGGCCTGACCGCGGTAGTCGTGATGCGGCTCGTTCAGGACGGACTGTTGAGTTTGTCCACGCCGGTGCGGTCGATCCTCGGTTCCGACCTGCCGCTGATCGATGACCGGGTGACGGTCGAACATCTGCTGGCTCACCGGTCGGGGATCGGTGACTATCTGGACGAGGAGGAGGACAACGACATCAACGACTACGTGATGCCGGTCGATGTTCGTCTTCTCGACAGCACTGCTGCCTATCTTCCGACATTGGACGGTTTCGCTCAGAAGTCCACCCCCGGTGAGATGTTCGCGTACTGCAATGCAGGGTTCGTTGTGCTCGCGCTTCTGGCCGAACGAGTGTCGGGGCGCAGGTTCTCGGACCTGATCGTCTCGCTCGTCTGCGGACCGGCCGGTATGACCGACACTTCGATGCTCCGATCCGATGAGCTCCCAACCGGTACCGCGGTGGGCTACCTATGGCCTGACGGTTTCCGGTCGAACATCTTTCACCTACCGCTGGTCGGCAGCGGTGACGGTGGCCTGTATTCCACCACGAACGATGTCGCAGCATTCTGGTCTGCGTTCTTCGGCGGCCGACTCCTCGATACCGCTCTGGTCCGTCGGATGACGGCCCCGATCAGCGCCGACGCAGAGCACCGGCGGTACGGGTTGGGCTTCTGGCTCCGGGAAGCCGGCTCCGCCGTCTACTTGGAAGGCTACGACGCGGGCGTCTCGTTCCGGTCCGTTCATGATCCCAGCCTGGGAGTGAGCCACACCGTCGTGTCCAACACTTCCAACGGGGCGTGGCCGATCAGCCGGTTCCTGGCCGAAGCGCTCGGCGTGTGAACGCCCATCCGCCGTCGGCTGTCAAGCGCTTAACGCGCTGGCTATTGGCGGCAGATTCAACCAAGAGAGGGCAAGTACAGCCATGACTGAGATCGACGATCCTGGCGAAAAGCAACATGATGAACCGTCGCCGGGTTTTCGGACCAAACTTAAACGGGGTGCATTTCCGACGCCGGAGTCCGAGAAGGCGACCGCGACGCCATACGTTCCCGATGCTGATCCGGCCGGGGAAAGCCTTGAGCCGACGCCACATTCTCCGGTGGATAAGCGGCAATAGAAGTATCACCGGCTATTGCGCATGCTCTGACTTCAAGTCAACCCCGGCCGGCCCAACGTGTCGGCCCAGATTTGGAGGAGAGCAGAATGCCAGCGCAAACCCTGAAACGCGGGGCGACTCCGTCGCCCCGGAGTGCGCTTGCCGCCGCGAGACCGCATCGCGCAACGGTCGGAGCACCGCCGAACTTCTTGACCAAACCAGCCCGCATCTCGATGTGGGGAAACGATGTCCACGGAGACTGTGTCACGGCCGAAGAGGCCTTTGCGAAGGCATGCAACGACCCGGAGGTCTTCGTTTCCGACGACACGGTCATCGCCTGGGCGACCCGGCACGGGGTGCTGGAAGGGGCGTACCTCACGCAGGTCATGGGATGGATGCAGAACGACGGATTCGCCGACGACCCTTACGTCTACGACGACGGTCCCTACTTCTCGGTCGACTGGACCAACGCCGGCACGCTGCGGAGCGCGATCTCGGCCGGGCCCGTCAAGCTCGGCGTCGCGGCTGATCAGATCGAGAACGCCTACTGGACGAACGGCGGCCATACCGGCTGGTTCGGCACGGGATTCCATGCCGATGGCAACGAGGACCACTGCGTCGCATTGTGCGGCTACGGCGCAATCTCCTGGCTCGCCCAGCAGCTGGGAGTATCCGTTCCGGCCGGGGTCGACGGCACTCAGCCGGGTTATGCCCTTTTCACCTGGAATTCGATCGGAATCATCGACGTGCCGTCGATGGTCAACGTCACGCATGAGGCGTGGCTTCGACAGCCGACGACAGTGACCAAAGGTGGCCCCCCGGCCCCAGTGGCAACCGCAGTCAGTCTGTCGACCGACCTGACTGGTGATGGTCGGGCTGATGTGGCCGGGTTCGGCGAGGCGGGTATGTATGTCGCGTTGAACAACGGGAATGGGACGTTCCAGCCGTTGCAGTTGGCGATCAACAACTTCGGCTATACCGCGGGTGGTTGGCGGGTGGAGAAGCATCCCCGGGTGTTGGCGGATCTGACCGGTGATGGCCGGGCTGATGTGGCCGGGTTCGGCGAGGCGGGTATGTATGTCGCGTTGAACAACGGGAATGGGACGTTCCAGCCGTTGCAGTTGGCGATCAACAACTTCGGCTATACCGCGGGTGGTTGGCGGGTGGAGAAGCATCCGCGGGTCTTGGCGGATCTGACCGGTGATGGCCGGGCTGACGTGGCCGGGTTCGGTGAGGCGGGTATGTATGTCGCGTTGAACAACGGGAATGGGACGTTCCAGCCGTTGCAGTTGGCGATCAACAACTTCGGCTATACCGCGGGTGGTTGGCGGGTGGAGAAGCACCCGCGTTTCCTGGTGGATCTGACCGGTGATGGCCGGGCTGATGTGGTCGGGTTCGGTGAGGCGGGTATGTATGTCGCGTTGAACAACGGGAATGGGACGTTCCAGCCGTTGCAGTTGGCGATCAACAACTTCGGCTATACCGCGGGTGGTTGGCGGGTGGAGAAGCACCCGCGTTTCCTGGTGGATCTGACCGGTGATGGCCGGGCTGATGTGGTCGGGTTCGGCGAGGCGGGTATGTATGTCGCGTTGAACAACGGGAATGGGACGTTCCAGCCGTTGCAGTTGGCGATCAACAACTTCGGTTACACCGCGGGTGGTTGGCGGGTGGAGAAGCACCCGCGTTTCCTGGTGGATCTGACCGGTGATGGCCGGGCTGATGTGGTCGGGTTCGGCGAGGCGGGTATGTATGTCGCGTTGAACAACGGGAATGGGACGTTCCAGCCGTTGCAGTTGGCGATCGACAACTTCGGTTACACCGCGGGTGGTTGGCGGGTGGAGAAGCACCCACGGTTCCTGGCTGACTTCACCGGAGACGGTGCGGTCGATACGGCCGGATTTGGTGAAGCCGGCATGTACGTCGCGCTCAACAAGGGCAACGGCACGTTCCTACCGCTCAATCTGGCGATCAACAACTTCGGCTATTCCGCCGGTGGGTGGCGCGTCGAGAAGCACCCACGGCTGGTTGCCGGTCGTGGCGCTATGGGCGACTGAGCGGCTGCAGTTCTGACGCTGCAGGGACGCGTCGCAGCGTTCCTGCAGCGCAGCCATGACGACCGGGGGTAGGAGCGGATGCGGGTGCGCCCGCCTCCGCCCCTTTCGGTGCGAGCGGCGGTTATCCGGCCCTGCGGTGGGCCAGGAAGAAGCGCACCATCTCGGCGGATGCGTCGGGCCCCTTCGGGTCGGTGTAGCTGCCGATGGGGTTGCCCCCGAACCAGGCGTGGCCGGCTCCTTCGACGATCCAGGATTCGGCGACTGCTGTTTCGTCTGTGCCGTCGGTGTACACAGTCCTGGTGTAGGGGCGCCCTCCGTCGCTGCGACCACGGACGGTCGATGCGCGGACCCGCCCCCGGGGGTGGCCGGCGAGTCGGGCGGTGATGATCTTGCTCATGCTGGCGGGTGCCACGATGGTGTCGTCGGCGCCGTGAAAGACAATGAGCGGGACGGTCCCGCCGGCTGCCGGACTGCCGCCTGATTTCATCGCGGCGAAGGCTCCCGGAAGATCGGTTGCCGCGCGGTAACCCAGGCCGGAGTGGACGCCGGCCGCGGCGTACAGGTCCGGATATGTCGCCGCCATGACGGCGGCCATCGCGCCGCCGGCAGACAACCCCGCCACGTACACCCGCGCCGCGTCGATGCCCTGGTCGGCAATGACCTGTTGGGTGATACCGGCGATGACGGCTGGTTCGCCGGCGCCCTTGTGCTGGTCCTCCGGGCGGAACCAGTTCCAGTAGCCGCTGGGGTTGGCTGACCGGGATTGTTCCGGGTACGCGACGAGAAAGGTGTGGCGTTCTGCGACGTGGTTCAGGCGGGTGCCCGCGGCGAAGTCGGCAGCGTTCTGGGTGCCGCCGTGCAGCATCACGATCAGGGGCACCGGCTGGCCGGTGTATCCGGTGGGCACATACAGGTCGTAGGCGCGGGACCCGGCAGGACCGGTGTAGGTCAGGTGCCTGATTTCACCGCCGGCCGCTGCTGCATCCGCCAATTCGGGCGAAGTGATCGTCGAACCCGGGAGTCCGTGCGGGTGGATGCTTGTCAGGCCGAGCGGCGGTTTCATCGTGGATCCGCCGGGCAGTCTGCCGAGCAGATCCGTGAGGGCCGGAGGAGCGTCCCCCGGCGCCAGTCGTAGGGGCGTGGTCGGATGGCGCGGTGATACCGAGCAAAGTCAGCACACCGGTCGGGTCGGGCATGGATTCGCCGCCCGATCTGTTGGTGTGACGATCGTTGAACTGGCGGACCAAGGTCATGTTGTCGCGCATGAGCTGCGCTGAGAGCTGCTTCATTCGCTTCTTGTTATCGGGCACGGCTCGATCCGTTCTAGTAGTTGTTCGGTTCAAATAGTCCGTGGCGCCAGGGCGGCCTTCACCTCGCGGGACGCCCGGAAGGCGCCGAGTACTTCCACGGATTCGATGGTGGCCAACGCCAACTCAGGCGAGACATCGTCGGCGATGCTGCCCAACCCCAACACCCTCAGGTGCGTGGTTTGCCCTGCCGCTCTAAGCATCTCCAGCTGAGCGCGGTCGTAGTGCACCGAACCCAGCTCCAGGGTGCGCCGGGCCACAGTGTTGGTCACGGCAGTAGCGCGTGTCTCCAGCTGTCGCCGGATTGCGGAGCGGATGAAATCTGTGCGGTTGGGGTAGAAGCCCTCCGCCACAAGGAGATCGATCTCACCCAGATCCACCACGCCCAGATTGACCGTGATCTTCTCAGTCTTTTCGAGCTCCGCCACGTGCCCTCCCTCCGTCATCCGCACCGCCAGCCTATCACCATCCGATGGGATGGTGCTGAGATGGTTGACGATCGAACCCTCACCGACCCGCAGAAGATCAAGTTAGCAGGTGCGGTGGCTAACTGCTAACGTCCATTTTGGGCGCTGCGCTGGTCGCTTCCAGCGCTGCTCTAGCTAACCTCGGCAACCTGCTGGGCTTCTGATCGGTTCTGCCGGTACGCCGATTCCGCCGAGCGGAACCGGCCGCGACATCGAAGCGGCCGAGTCGATCATGGGTTTGTGAGCGTAGACAAAGCCATCGAATTGATCGGCACCGGCGACACCATCCAGGACGCTGTCGAGGAGGCGCTCGACAGGGCCCAGATGTCGTTGGAGGGAATCACCACGTTCGAGGTCCAGCAGATCTCCGGAGCCCTCGACGGCGGCAAACCCTCCTACCGAGTCCAGCTTCGCGTCTGGTTCACCCTGATGGAGCGCATGCACGGATGAGTGCACCCGCGTCGCACCAGCATCCGCACATCGGGGCCGAAGCGGTGCCCGGAGTCACCAGGGTGACCCTGCCGATCGAAGCGAATGCAATCGAGAGCGTGAACATGTACGTGCTCGCCGATGGTGACAAGGTCACCATCGTCGATTGCGGGGTGTGGCGGCCGGATCTGCCCGACGGTGGCCTCGGGGCGCTCGAGGCAGGCCTTGAGGGTGCTGGCTATGCCCTGGCTGACGTGTCGCGCATCGTGGTCACGCACGCCCACATCGATCACTACGGGCTGGCCGGTCGGCTGATGGAGTTGACCGGAGCAGACCTTTCCATGCACGCGATGACCGATCTGGACTGCGAGAAGTACCGTCATCCCGACACCGCGACCGCTCGGCGCCGGGACACCTACGAAGACCACGGCGTTTCCGCGCCCGAACGCAGCGATCTGGCGGAACACCTGACCCGTTGGCTGCCGTATCTCTATTCCGTAGTCGAGGCTTCCACTCGATTTCGTGGCAGTGAACAGTTGCAGATAGGCGGCGACCGGTGGGAGGTCGTGCATACGCCGGGACATTCACTCGGACACGTCTGCCTGTGGTCGCCGGCGCGAGGGCTCCTCCTGTCCGGAGACCATCTGCTACCCGGCATCACTCCACCGGTGACGTTCGAACGCGGCTTCGACTCCGATCCGCTGCGAAGCTATCTCGACTCCCTCCGCCTGATCGCGGGACGGCGACCGCAGCTCGTCTATCCCGGTCACGGCCGGCCGTTCGGAAATCCGGTGGGTCGGATCGAAGCCATCATGCGCAACAAGGTTCGACGGCTGGAGAAGGTCTGGCAGTCGATACTGAACCGACCAAGCACCGTCACGGAACTGGCGGATCGGTTGGTGTCCAAGGCAATTCTGTCCCATCAGCGCCAGTTGGCGATCAACGAGACATTGGCGCACGTCGCCTACCTACGATGGTCCGGACTGGTGGAACGGCGCACCCGCACGGACGGCGTCTACGAATGGTTCCCGCTCAGTCGTAGTTCGCTGGACGTGTCCGCCCTGCTGCCGGGCTGAACGAACTGGTCTGGACGCCTGGCTCGGGGTGCGGTCTCCCGGCTCCGCCGCACTCCCACTGAGCAGGAAATGCCGCTCGCATGCGGTTCTCGGGTGCGGCCGGTGCTTGACTCGGCCAGCGACCACACGACGATCTAGTGCGGGACGGAACAACATGGGTGAGCCGATGACGACCGAGCAGCCGCTGCTGAACGGGCAGCCGCTGCTACTGCACGGACTGCAGGATCTACAGGCTCACGTCGGCCAAGAGTTGGGGGTCAGTGGCTGGCGCACGGTTGAGCAACGAGACATCGACACATTTGCCGAACTGACGGGCGACAAGCAGTGGATCCACGTCGATCCGCTCCGCGCGGCCGGCGGTCAGTTCGGCGCCACGATCCAGCACGGCTTCCTCACCTTGGGCCTGGCCACCGGCCTGCTCTGGGAGGTCTGCACCGTTGATGGATTCGCTGTGGTCCTGAACTACGGATTGAACAAGGTGCGCTTCCCGGCACCGCTCCTGGTGGGCAGTCGGCTTCGCATGCGGGTTGTCCTGGCCGACGTTCGAGCCCTCGACGTGCCCGGTGGAACAGGCGCGGAAGCGGTGTACCGGTTGACCTACGAAGTCGAGGGCCAAGAAAAGCCCTGTTGCGTAGCGGATTTGGTATTCCGCTACTACACCTGATCTCCCGTCCGCACATCTCTGCCCTGCCTTGGAAAGGAAGTCCCATGACCACGACCCAGAAGCCGGAGATTGGCGAAAGCGTCCTCGCCAACGGCATTCGCACCAACTACCTGGAGGGCGGCAGCGGGGACACAAACGTGGTGATGATCCACGGTTCCGGCCCCGGTGTGACGTCCTACTCGAACTGGCGGCTGGTGATCCCCGGCCTTGCAGACGATTTTCACGTCTACGCACCCGACATGGTGGGCTTCGGCTACTCGGATCGCCCGGACGGCGTTTCCTACAGTCTCGACACCTGGGCCAACCAGACGATCGGTCTGATGGACGCCCTGGGCATCGAGAAGACCCACCTGGTCGGTAACAGCTTCGGCGGCGCCATCGCGCTGCGGATCGCGTCTTTGCAACCGGATCGCGTCGACAAGCTGGTGCTGATGGGCAGTATGGGAGTCAGCTTCCCGATCACCGACGGGCTCGACCGGGTGTGGGGATACGACGGAACCCTGGAAGGCATGCGCAGCACACTGGATGTTTTCGCCTATTCCCGGGTGCTGGTCAACGAGGAACTGGCCAAGGTTCGATACGCGGCCAGTGTGGAGCCGGGCTTTCAGGAGGCATTCTCGTCGATGTTCCCGGCGCCGCGGCAGCGCTGGGTAGAGGCAATGACCACTCCCGAGGACGAGATCCGCAAGCTGCCCCACCGCGCGCTCATCGTGCACGGACGCGAGGACAAGGTCATTCCCCTCGCCAACTCCTACAAGTTGGAAGAGTTGCTGGACAACGCCGATCTGGCCGTGTTCTCGCATTGCGGGCACTGGTCCATGATCGAGCGAACCGCCGACTTCAACCGACTGGTGCGCGACTTCTTCCTGGGAGACTGAGGCCAAGGTGTCCACGGCAGAACAGACCGAGCCGGTTGAGGCTTCGACGGCCGGGGCCGAGGGGCTCGGCGACCGCGATCCGGATCTGCTGATACAGATCCTGCAGAAGATGGTGCTCACCAGGGCGGTCGAGGACCGGATGGTCGCCATGTACAAGGGCGGCGACCTGCTGGGTTCGCTCTACACCGGACACTGGCACGAGGCGATCAGTGTTGGTGCGGCGTCCACCTTGAGACCGGACGACTACATGGCCCCGATCCACCGCGATCTGGGCGCACATCTGTGGCGAGGCATGGAGCCCTGGCAGGTGATGGCCAGCTTCATGGGCAAGGTGACCTCTCCTACGGGCGGCCGGGACGGCACCTTGCACTACGGTCGCCTCGATCTGGGGATCTACAACCTGCCAAGCCACATTCCGGCGAATTTCCCGGTGGCCACCGGTATGGCTTTTGCGGCGAAATACCGCGGCCAGGATCGCGTTTGCTTAGCGTTCTGTGGCGACGGATCGACCTCGCGTGCCGACTTCCACGAAGCGCTCACCATGGCGAGCGTCCTGAAGTTGCCCAACGTGTTCGTGATCGAGAACAACCAGTTCGCATATTCGACCCCGCTGTCGATGCAGTCCAATTCGGAGACGTTCGCCGCAAAGGCGGTCGCCTACGGAATTCCGGGGACGAAGGTCGACGGCACGGACGTGCTCGCCGTGCACGACGCCGTCGCAACGGCGGTCGCCCGGGCTCGCTCGGGCCAGGGACCGTCGATCGTGGAAGGGGTGACCATGCGCATGCACGGTCATGCCGAACACGATCCAGCCGACTACGTCCCGACTGCCATGTATGAGGAATGGGCGAAGAAGGACCCGGTCGAGCTCTTCGAGTCCAGGTTGGTGGCCGCCGGCGTGATCGACGGCGATACGGCGAAGCGGTACCGGGACGAAGCGCGCCAATTCGCCATCGACGCGCGGCGCAAAGCGCTCTCGGACCCGATGCCGGATCCGAGCAATGTCGAGGACGGCGTCTATGCCGACTGATGGAGTGACCAATGGTTGTTGACAGCGGATCCGCCACGTACCTGGAAGCGGTCGGTCTGGCCCTGGACCACGAGATGGACCGCGATCCCGACGTGTTCATCATCGGCGAGGACGTCGGTCAGTTCGGCGGCGCATTCAAGGTGACCAAGGGTTTCCTTGACAAGTTCGGCCCACGCCGAGTCGTCGACACTCCGATCGCCGAGACGGGCTTCACCGGGCTGGCTGCGGGCGCCGCGCTGGTCGGCCTGCGGCCGGTGGTGGAATTCCAATTCGCGGATTTCATCTCGTGCGCCTTCGATCCGATCGTCAATGTGCTGGCCAGGCATCACTGGCGCACCGGAGATCCCATGCCGGTGACCATGCGAGCGCCGTTCGGCGGGCGCCTCCGCGCCGGCCCAACCCACTCGCAGAGCGTGGAGAGCTACTTCGCGCACGTTCCGGGCCTGAAGATCGTGATGCCCGGTACGCCGGAGGATGCGGCGGGCCTGTTGATCTCCTCGATCCGGGACAACAACCCGACGCTGTACTTGGAGAACAAGTACCTTTACCGGCGCTTGAAGGCGTCGGCTCCGCTGTCCATGGAGCCCATTCCGCTCGGTGTGGCCAAGGTCGTCAGGGAAGGTCGGGACGTCACCCTGGTGACCTATTCCGCTGGTGTGCACCAGGGTCTGGAGATCGCGGAAGAGCTGGACAAGGACGGGATCTCGGTCGAGGTCGATCGACGTCCGGACGCTGGTGCCGCTGGATGTCGAGACGATCGTCAATTCGGTGAAGAAGACGTCGCGGGCGGTTGTCCTGCACGAGGCGGCGAAACGGATGGGGTATGGCGCGGAGATCGCCGCGACCATCCAGGAGGAGGCCTTCTGGTTCCTGGACCAGCCGGTCATCCGGATCGGTGCGAAGAACACTCCGACGCCGACCAGCCCACCGCTGGAGGACGCGGTGATACCTCAGCCCGCACAGATCGCCGAGACCATCCGGAAGGTGGCATTGGCCTGATGAACGACTATGACCTCGTGGTGATCGGCGGCGGGCCCGGTGGATATGCGGCGGCGCTGTATGCCGCGTCGGCCGGGATGTCCGTAGCGCTGATCGAGAAGGAGAAGGTCGGCGGCACGTGCCTGCACCGGGGTTGCATTCCGGCCAAGGCACTGCTGCATGCGGCGGAGGTTTTCCGGACCGTCAATCATGCCGGGGAACACGGCGTGAAATTGCCCGAGGGCGTGAAGCCCGAACCCGACTGGCCCGCTGCCAACAGGCGGAAAGACGGCATCGTCAACAATCTGACCCGTGGATTGACCGGACTGCTGAAGAAGCGCAAGGTCACCGTGATCAATGGCACCGGGACGCTGACCGCCACCGGATCGGTGAAGGTCGGCGGAGAAACCCTGCGCGGCAAGGCCACCATCCTGTGCACCGGGTCGGTGCCGAGGGCGATCCCCGGCATGGATCTGGACGGCGAGCGGATCGTCAGCTCCGACCATGCCACCAACAGCCAGGCCGACCGGTTACCCGACCGGGTCGCGGTGATCGGCGGCGGCGTCATCGGTGCGGAATTCGCCTCGGTGTTCACCGACCTCGGTGTCCAGACCACGCTCCTGGAGGCGATGACGCACGGGGTCCTGCCGATCGGACCCGACCGCGATGTGGCAGATGTGCTGGGCAGATCGCTCGGCAGGCGCGGCACGAAGATCCACCCGGAGGCCAGGGTCGGAGTGCTCGAGCACACTGCGCACGGTGTCCTGGTCCCGTTCGAAACGCCGGGCGCCGCGGAGAAGATCGAAGTGGACCAGGTGCTCGTCTCGATCGGACGTCGTCCCGTCACCGATACGGTGGGCGCGGAGGATGCGGGCGTCCGGATCGACGAACGCGGATTCTTCGAAGTCGACACCAACACCATGCAGACGTCACGGCCCGGCGTCTACGCCATCGGCGACTGTGTCGCCACACCAGGTCTGGCGCACGTCGCATACGCCGAGGCGGTCGTCGCGGTCGAACACATACTCGGCGAGAACCCCCCGCCGGTGGACTACGCCAAGGTGCCGTGGGTGGTCTACACCCATCCTGAGGTCGCGTGGTCCGGCCTGACCGAAGCGCAGGCCAGAGGTGCAGGGCACGACGTCGTTGTGCACAAGCACTCCTTCGCCGGAAACGGCCGGGCGATGATCCTCGGCGAGACCGACGGATTGGTGAAGATCGTGGCGGAAAAGGACGGTCCGATCCTGGGCTTTCACATCGTCGGGCCCTGGGCCAGCGAATTGCTCAGCGAGGGCTACCTTGCGGTGAACTGGGAGGCACTTCCGAACGACGTCGGCAGGCTGATCCACGCGCACCCCAGCTTGTCCGAGGCGATCGGCGAAACCATGATCACGTTCTCGGGTCGTTCGCTGCACGGCTGACGCCCGTCCTTCCCAGAAGTAGAGCGGGCTGCCGCAGTGATTCGAGAATCGTTACAGCGCAACAGAGGCAGAAGAGGCTGGAATGGCTGACGAAGAGTGGACCGTCACGATGCCGAAACTCGGCGAGACGGTGACCGAGGGCGAGCTGACGAAGTGGCTGAAGGGTGCGGGGGATGAGATCGCCTTCGACGACCCGCTGTTCGAGGTATCGACCGACAAGGTCGACTCGGAGATTCCCGTCGCCGTACGACGGCGTGATTGCCGAAATCCTGGTGGCCGCAGGAGAGACCGTTCCGGTCGGGACGCCACTCGTCCGGATCACGGCGACCGGGGGGCCGGTGGAGAGTCGGCTGCCGTCCGCAACCCACTCGCTGGCGGCAGCCGGCGGACCCGCTCTCGGTAACCCGGGCGCCCCGCAGATGGGCGGATCGGAGGGACCGGCCGAGGAAGCGGCCGGCGTCGCACTGCCGGGCGGTGTCGTGCATGACATCACCATGCCGAAACTCGGCGAGACGGTGACCGAGGGCACCCTGAACACTTGGATACGACAAGTCGGCGACGTCATCGCCTTCGACGACCCGCTTTTCGAGGTATCGACGGACAAGGTGGACTCGGAAATCCCCTCGCCCTACGACGGTGTGCTACTCGAGATCCTCGTGCCGGCAGGGGAAACCGTTCCGGTGGGCACCGCGCTGGCCAGGATCGGCGAGCCGGCGTCGGCCGCATCTACTCCGTCGTCGAACGGAGCAGCCCCGGCAGCGCCTGCAACTGCCGCAGCATCACCTGTTCCGTCGGTCTCCACGGGAGCCGTTGGCGGCGGCCCGATCGGCCGCGGAGGCCTGCTGCTGTCGCCGCTCGTCCGACGGTTGGTCGGGGAGGCGGGCCTCGATCCTGCGGCCATCAACGGGACCGGTGTCGGTGGCCGCATCCGGCGCGAGGACGTCCAGAAAGCACTTTCCGGACCGGCTCCCAGTGAGGCTCCCCGTGAGGTGACTGCGGCCCCGCCAGCTCCCGCGGCGGCCACCACGGCGGTTCCGACGGCCGCTCCCCGAGCGGGAACCGATGAGCGCGACGAGGTCGTCACGCTGTCCCGGATGCGCCTGGCGGTGGCCGACGGCATGATGCGCTCGCAGGCGATCTCCGCCTCGGTCTGGACCTCGATCGAGGTCGACTTCGACAACGTCGACCGCGTTCGAGCCAAACACAAGGATCGATTCAAGAAGGAGACCGGCTCGTCACTGTCGTACCTGCCGTTCGTCACCAGGGCGGTTGTCGACGCACTGCGTGCGTTTCCCACGGTCAATTCGTCGATCGACATACCGGCAAAGACGATGACCCTTCATCCGTACGTCAACCTCGGGATTGCCGTCGACCTCGATCAGCAAGGTCTGGTGGTGCCCGTTGTTCGAGACGCGGACTCGCTGAACATGCGTGGAATTGCCAAGAAGATCACCGAGATGGCCGCGGCAGCGAGGGCAAAGAAGCTCGGCGCGGCGGACATGCAAGGTTCGACGTTCACGATCACCAACCCGGGGCCGTTCGCAAGTTTCGCCTCCGGCCCGATCATCAACCAGCCGAACGTCGCCATCCTGTGCACCGACGGGGTCAAACGTCGCCCGGTGGCGATCGGCGACGCGATCGCCATTCACCCGACCGGCATCATCGGGCTGGTCTACGACCACCGCGCATTCGACGGCTCCACCGCCTCGCTGTTCCTGATGCACATTCGCGACTCCCTGGAGAAGCGGGACTGGGAGTCCGAGGTCGGCTGACATGGTGACCCGGCGGCCGGACCAGTCGGATCCGGTGACGGTGACGGTGGCCCGTCGGGTGGCAGCCGGCCGAGAGGCAGATTTCGAGCACTGGAGCGCGGACCTCACCAGTGCGGCGACGGAATACCCGGGCTTTCTCGGCGCCGGCATGCTTCGCCCGAGCCATGTCGGCGATCCGTGGCATGTGATCTTCAGGTTTGACAGCGCCGAACATCTGCACGAATGGGAGGTATCGCAGCAGCGTTCGGCGCTGCTCGACTCGGGACAGCATCTGGTCGAGCAGACGGACATGCATCGGGTGACCGGTCTGGAGACCTGGTTCGCACTCGCCCGGTCGCACTGCGTCCGCACCGCCGAAATGGAAGATGTTCCTGGTTTCCGGTGCGACGTTCTACCTGTTGAACGTGACGTTTTCCTATGCCTACGGTTGGGCGTTGGGTGGCCTGATCCTCCCGCTGCACATCCTGCTGATCTCGGTGCCCGTGACCGCGACCGCAACCTGGCTGCTGATGCCCAGAATTGCTCGCCTGCTGCAGCGTTGGCTGTACGCTGCTGCAACCGGGCGTCCGGGCGGGAGGACCCGACCGGCCGAGGACTGGCGACTAGTGCGGAACAGCGAGACCCAGTAGATCGGCGGCATTGTCGAAAAGGATCGCCCGGGTGGCCGCCCGATCCAGTCCGAGGCCGCTCACTGTCTCACGTGGCGTTCGATCGCCCAGCTCGAAGGGATGATCGGTGCCGAGCAGAACGTGATCCGACCCGACGTCCTCGATGAGCCGCCTCAGGATGGTCGGGGAGAAGACCGCCGTGTCGTAGAAGAGGCGATCGGTGAACTCGCTCGGCCTCAGCTTGGTGGTGTGCGCGACATCCTTTCGCTCCCAACCCATGTCCAACCGGCCACGGAGTGAGGGCAGGCAGCCACCACCGTGGGCCAGACACAGGTTGAGCGGAAAACGCTCCAGAACCCGCCCGAACACCAAGCGGGCCACGGACAACGCAGTCTCCATCGGGTAGCCGACCAACTGGGGGAGCCAGAAGTCGCGCTGCCGCTGTGGATCCGGCACACCGCTGGGATGGAGAAACACGAACGCCCGCCGGTCCGACAAGAACTTCCACAGATCCTCGTTCGCCGCAGCGTCGAGGTCGCGACCCCCGCCCCTGGTGCCGATGGCGATGCCGGACATGCCCAGTTCGTCCAGGCAGCGTTCTGCCTCGTGTACCGCGTCCGGCCAACCCACCGGGACCGAACCCAGTGCCATCAGCCGATCCGGGGCATCGGCGACGTACATGGCGAGCGCGTCATTGCCGGCCGCAACGATGTCGGCGGCGAACCTGCGATCCTCGGCGGTGGAGCAGAACAGGAACGGGGGAAGCGAAACGACATGCCGATACACGTCCAGTTCGTCCATCTCGGACAGCCGCACGTCGACGTCGTACTGGGAACGGGCCAACGGCAGCGGCGCATTGGGACCCACGCCGCTGACCCGCGAATCGAGCCGTACGATGCCGTCCGGCACGCCGGACAGATCGGCCAGACCGCGGTCCGCGAGCCGCTGGAGCAGCGGCAGCGGCATCGCGTGCGAGTGCACGTCGATGGCGCCGCCCTCCGATGATCGGCTCGCCAGCGGCGGCACAGCCGCCAGGGTGACCGTGGGTGGACCGGTAACTGCCATGACACCATCCCTGAGTTTCCGGCAATGCATCGTGCTCGCGACCGAGCAAATCTGTCGGCCTTCGTCGATCACTGTCACCGCAGAACCCGCGTGCTCACCACAGGCTCTCACTGGTCGGAACAACGACGACGAGCAGTGTCCCGACCGGCCGCAGCGTGGAATGGTTCGGTCCAGAGCGCGGTCAGCCCCGTCGCCGCACGACAAGTCAGCCCAGCCCTAGTCGTTCCACCACCAGAAGGGATCTACAGATGACTATGCCGGATGTAAGTGCGAATCTGGATGCCGCAGCAAGGCGTGTGAAAGAGCTGAGCGACCAGGTAGCGGCCCAGGCCAAGAAGAACGGTCTGGAGTGGCTCGAGAATTACGAGAAGGTCCTCAAGAACATGCTCGAGCTCGAAGAGCAGGGCGCGAAGCAGTCGGGGGTCGACTGGGCCGCCACGCTCGCTACCACCCACGCGAACTTCGTCAGGGAGACATCGGAGATCTGGTTCTCGGCGATGAGCAAGCAGCTCAGGAGCTGATAGAGCAAGATGATCAGCGGTAAGACAACTTTGATCGCTCATCTGGGATACCCCACGTTCGCTTTCAAGGCGCCCCTCATCTATAACCCGTGGTTCGAGAAGAACGACATCGACGCCGCCGTCATCCCGATGGGCGTGAAACCCGAGGAATACCGCGAATTCTTCCCGCTGCTGTTCAAGATGACCAATATTCGGGGCGCGCTCGTCACCATGCCGCACAAGGTCGTGACCTGTGAGCTGGTCGACGAACTGACGCCGATCGCCGCAGTTGCCGGCGCATCCAATGCGGTGCTCCTTCGGGAGGACGGCACCCTGCTGGGCGATCAGTTCGACGGCGCCGGCTTCGTCCGCGGTGTGCAGCGGAAGGGCTTCGAACTGCGCGGCAGCAGCGCGTTGGTGGTCGGCAACGGCGGTGTCGGATCACCGATAGCCGCCTCGCTGGTGGCAGCCGGCGTCAGCTCGATCGGCTTGTACGACCCGAACCAGGCAGCGTCGGACGCTCTCGCCGGACGGCTGTCGTCGCACTACCCCGACGTGCAGGTGAGCGTGGGGTCGAAGGACCCGGAGGGCTTCGATCTGGTCGCCAACGCGACGCCGATGGGAATGAACGACGGTGACCCGCTGCCCGTGGACGTCGATCGCATCTCGCCGAAGACATTCGTCGCGGACGTCGTGATGAAGCAGACCATCACTCCATTCCTGAACGCAGCCCTGGAAAAGGGCTGTCAGATCCAGGTCGGCACCGACATGCTTTACGAACAGATTCCGGCGTATCTGGAATTCTTCGGATTCGGGACTGCGACTGCTGATGAACTCCGGGCAGTTTCGGCGATACCGGCATGAGTGCGGGCGCTGTGCGCATTCCTCGCTGGCAACTGACCATGGCTCTGGTGGTGAGCCTGATCCTGGAGGTGGTCGGTTTCGTCATGGTCGCCACGACCAGCGGTGACATGAGGGTGTTCGGCTGGCTCATCGTCGTGCTCGGCGCACTGTTCGCCGGTATCAACTTCGCCATGAGAAAGATGCAGTGACAGCGGATGTCGTAGACCCTCGAGGCCCGCGGACGGCTCCGCTCGGAATTCGTGCCGTCCAGCGGAAAGTACGGATGAAGATCTTGACCACGCCAGTACGGCGTATTGCACTGACTCTGCCGGACTGTGTCCCAAGCCACATGGACTAGAGCGACATGCAGTACAGCAGATGCACCAGCCCGTGAAGTCGCACGCCCCACCCCTGCGCCCCAAGTGCCGAGGAGACCCCCATGGACGACGTCATCGTCGAACCGGAAGGTTCACACGAACCTACCGAATTTCAGAAGACACCGAGAAAGGCGGTAGCGAGCGGCTGGATAGGGAGCGCGCTCGAGTACTACGACTTCTTCATCTACGCCACAGCAGCATCGTTGGTGTTCCCCGACATCTTCTTCCCGAGCACCAATCCAAAGGTGGCCATCGTCGCCTCCTTCGCGACCTACGGCGTCGGCTATGTGGCCCGGCCGATCGGCGCGTTCTTCCTCGGCAACTGGGGGGACAGACACGGTCGGAAGAACGTCCTCGTGCTGTGCATGCTGTTGATGGGCTTCTCCACGTTCGCGGTAGCGCTGCTTCCCGTCTACAGCACGATCGGGATCTGGGCACCGATCCTGCTGGTGGTGCTCCGACTGATCCAGGGCTTCGCAGTCGGCGGCGAACTTTCCGGTGCCAGCGCCATGATCGTCGAGAATGCGCCGTTCGGTCGGCGCGGCTATTTTGCCAGCTTCACACTCCAGGGCACGCAGGGCGGCCAGCTCATCGCGGCCGCCGTTTTCCTGCCGCTCTACTTCACGCTGTCGACAGAGCAGCTGGAGAGTTGGGGCTGGCGGATCCCGTTCGCCTTGAGTGCGGTCGTTGTCGTCATCGGCTACCTCATCCGCCGCAATGTCGACGAGACTCCGGCCTTCCAGGAAGAGGCCAAGCACGGCGTTGTGCCGGCCGCTCCGGTCGTGGTCGCGTTCAAGGAGAATTGGCCGAATATGAGCAGAGTGGTGGTCATGGCACTGATGAATGTGATCGCCACGGTGGCAACAACGTTCGGCGCGACCTTCGCGACCAATAAGGCCTACGGGGTGGGAATGGACACCAAGTTGTATCTGTTCATCCCGGTGATCGGCAACGTGGTCGCGATGATCCTGATCCCGTACGTCGGAGCGCTTTCGGACCGAATAGGGCGACGGCCACCGATCATCGTCGGCGCCCTCGGATCCGGCCTGCTGGTGTTTCCGTACCTGTACTTCATCAGTCAGGACAATGTGCCGCTGACCATCCTGTTTGCCGTTCTCATGTGGGGATGCGTCTACCAGGGCTACAACGCCGTCTTCCCCTCGTTCTACCAGGAGATGTTCCCCACCCGGACCCGGGTGACGTCCTTCGCCGTCGCGCAGAACATCGGCACACTGATCACGGCGTTCCTGCCGACCATCTTCGCCTCCATCGCCGGCCCGACCAGTGGGTGCGTCGGTACGGTCAAGGCCGACGCCGCCACGTACAAGAAGTTCCTCAGCGCCAAGCCGGGTTGCCTGGAGCAGGCACAGAGTGTCCATACCGACGTGATCTGGACCGTCGGCGGCATCGCCTTCGGCTTGACGGTCCTGGCCGCGATCTCGGCGTGGTCAGCGAGGGAAACGTTCCGAATCCATCTCAATGATTGTGGAGAGGAATGGGCGGAACCGGTCTCCACCAAGGAGTACGAGGAGGCACGAATCGCCGCCCACGTATGATCGTGGCGCTTGCGACTTGAACTGGGTGCTGGCCGATCGACATGTGTCGGTCGGCCAGTTCCTTGCCCGCCCTGCAGGACAGACTCGAGGAGATGACAATGCCGTCGATCACCGTGATCAACGGGCCGAATCTGAACTTGCTCGGCACCCGCAAGCCGGAGGTCTACGGTCACACGACAATCGCCGATGTGGAGGTCATGTGCCGGGAGGAGTCCGAAAAACTTGGCCTGGATCTTGTGTTCCGACAGTCGAATCACGAAGGTCAGCTGATCGACTGGATCCACGAAACCGGATTCGCCGTCAAAGCCGGCGAGTCCATCGGTGCGGTATACAACCCCGGCGCGCACACCCATTACTCATATGCGATCCGGGACGCGATCGAAGGAGTCATGCTGCCCGTGATCGAACTGCACGTCTCCAACGTGCACGCCCGGGACGAATGGCGTCATAAATCCGTCGTCTCGGAGCTGGCCGCCGGGATCATCATCGGCTTCGGCGTGCTGGGCTACCGACTCGCGATCAACGGGCTCCATGCACTGGCGGCGAACCGGACGACATGAGAAAGTTCGCCGGTCAGGTCAGATGCACCATCCGCGGTTGCAGGCGGCACGCGAACCAGATCAAGGCGGATTCGAATCGCTGGGCGTGGCGAACAGCGCGCACCGCCATGTCGTAGCCCGGTGAATTGGCGTCGCCGCTGGACAGGCTTTGCTCCAGCGCCTGTGCGTCCAGACTGCGATCCATCGCGCCGTTGAGCAGAGCGGCTGAGAGTCGCGCACGAGGTGCGGTGATCATCTGAAACTCCAATGCGTCGTCGTGGGCAGAGCCGCAGATGTGCTGGCACCACTTCGTCGAGGGCATGGGTCCGCCGAGTTCTTCTTTTCCGGCTAATTCTAGCTTTACTCTTGCCGGTGGGCAGCGTCGCGTCTGTGTGCCGCCATTCTGATGGGCCCGTTGGTCTCTCCGTAGCCTTGGTAGCCACCTGACCGCTGGACGACCTCGAAGAACACCCGCCCGCCGAGCACCCGGGTATAGAAGTGCAGAAAATCTCCGTCGGGTCCCCTGTCATAGAGCAGGCCCAGTTCGCGGGCCTGCTCCAGCAGCTCGGACGGTAGCGCAAGCCTGGCATCCAGGTCGTCGTAGTAGTTGGCCGGAATATCAAGGATGCGGAGCCCGGCAGCACGGGCGGCACGCGCGGTGGCGATGACATCGGCAGTGGCGAATGCCACGTGTTGGGGATCGGTCACACCAGGGTGCCATTCGTTCCCGCGGCGCAACACCGACACACTCAGACAGATCCGGACGAGCCCCTTAGAATCGACCACCGCCCGATTGCGAACCAGCCCGAAAGGAGCGGCCACCTCGGAACTTCGCTGGGTCTGCAGGCCAAGCACCGACCGATAGAACAGTGCCGCTTCGTCGAACCGGTCGTATGGCTGAGTCAGCGCCACGTGGTCGATGTGCGTGATCGGGGCCGACGACAGTTCGCCGAATCCGTCGCCGGAGAAGTCGGACAGCCAGCTCGTCGCGTCCCCGACTCCGGTGCGGCAGAAGAAGACCGATGTGCCGTCCGGGGCACCAACGGCCGCCAGGTCCGCTTCCGCAGGACCACGGGTGCGGGGTAGTAAAGGCGCGAGCAATGCCTGGGCTCGCTCTGCGGCCGCGGATGGGTCGGCAGTCTCTATCCCAAGCGCGCCGACGGCAGCGCCGGTACCACTGCCATTGATCAGAATTCGTGCCTGTCCCTGCTGCCAGAGGTCGACCGGCTTGGTTCTGTGGTGCCCGACCGCGGCAAACCCGAGGCATTCGAGGGTGTCCCCGACTTCGCGTCGGTCAGCCTCGTCAACGACCAACTCGGCGAACGCGAAGCCACCGAGATCCGGGAGCGCAGGCACGCCGCCGCCGACGATCCGAGAGTCCGTCCCGTTGCCCGGCAGCCCGCCGAACGCGACCTCCTGCAGCGCGAGCAGTGAACGGCGACCGTCAACTGCCGCTCGACGTGGATCCGCCTGCCTGAATACGTCGTTGAAGACCTCGAGTGAGAGAGGGCCGGTATAGCCGGCGGTGATGACGTGGTTCAGGAAGGCCGGCAGATCGAAGGTGCCCTGTCCGGGAAACAGCCGGTAGTGGCGGCTCCACTGCAGTACGTCCATCTCCAGGTGTGGGGCGTCCGCCAATTGCAGGAAGAACAGCTTGTCCGCAGGAATCTGTTCGATGCCGGCCGGGTCGGACCCTCTGGAAAGGATGTGGAAGCTGTCCAGGCACAGCCCCAGGGCCGGATGGCCGGCCCTGCGCACGATCTCCCACGAGTGTTCATAGGTGCTGACGTAACGGCTCCAGGCCAACGCCTCGTACGAGATGCGCATGCCACGGGCGGCCGCGGCCGACGCGAGTTCGTACAGTTGTTCAGCGATCTGATCATCGTCGGTAGCGCAGTCTTCGGCGACGGATGAGCAGACCAGGATGAGATCCGTACCCAACTGCTGCATCACGTCGAACTTGCGGTCCGCCCGGCGCAGATTCGCTTGGAAAACCTCTGGCCGGGCCGAGTCGAAATCGCGGAAAGGCTGGTAGAGGTCAATGGACAACCCCAGATCGGCACACTGCGTACGGACCCGGTCAGCCGACCACGGCGAGGCAACGAAGTCCGGCTCGAAGATCTCGACACCGTCGAAGCCGGCAGCGGATGCCGCCTCCAATTTGTCCTCCAGCGTCCCGGACAGGCACACCGTCGCAATGGCCGTCCGCAGACGAACCGGTGGCAGGCGCAGGCCATGCGCTGCGGTGGTCGAAAGGTGCACACTCATGAGATCTCCCACGGTCTTCGGGTGTTCTCAGACTGACGGCGCTCGGATCTTCCTGCGGCCACATCGCCGGTAGTTCCGGTCAGTGAGAGGCGGTTTCGGGTTCATTGCCGTGTGCTGCGGATCGGGACGTCGTTCCGACCAGCGGGACCCGCCCTGAGATTTCGCCGGCTGGGGAGGACACTGGCGCGCATGGCCATGGAATTTCCCGAAATGAGCCGCGAGCTGGCTGAGCGAGCCGCGGCAGTGCTGGGCCCAGAATCGGATCTGTTCGAGGACATGGACGCCGCTGGGCTGGGCGAATCGCTCACCACGGCGCTCCGGTCCGCGCTGACGCACCCCGTCAAGCCGACGCTGGCGGCCGTCAGGCTGGCTGCGAATCTTCTGCAGACCCCCATTTCTGCTACCCGGCGATGGGTGGGCCTCGACGCCCTGCCACCGGTCGAGATCAATCCCAAAGATCGTCGGTTCGCCTCTGCCGCCTGGGAGACCAATCCCGCCTTCTACTCCATCCGGCTCGCCTACCTGGCTGCCGCGACGTATGGGCGCGAGATCATCGCCGCCGCGAAGGTGGAGCCGGAGGTGGCGGCGAAGGCCGAACTGACCATGGGTCTGCTGATCGACGCCTTGGCTCCGACCAATTTCCTGCCGACCAACCCCGCTGCGCTGCAGCGGGCGTACGAGACCGGCGGTGCCAGCCTGGTCAAAGGTGCCCTGACGTTTGTCGACGATGTCATCCACAACGGTGGCCGGCCGCGTCAGGTTGACGCCAGCGGGTTCAAGGTCGGCGGAAACCTGGCTTGCACTCCAGGAAAGGTGGTGTTTCGCAACGAGTTGATGGAGCTGTTGCAATACGAGCCGCAGACAGCGCAGGTTCACGCCGTTCCGCTGCTCTGCAGCCCGCCCTGGATCAACAAGTACTACATCATGGATCTTGCACCAGGGCGGAGCTTCATCGAGTGGGCGGTACAACACGGCCGGACGGTCTTCGCCATCAGCTACAAGAATCCGTCCAAGGAAATGTCCGGCACCACCATGGACGACTACCTGGTGTACGGGCCAAAGACCGCGCTCGACGTCGTTCAGGAGATCACCGGCGCTGCAACGATCGACATCGTGGGGTTGTGTCTCGGTGGCGCGATGACCGCCATCACCGCTGCCTATCTCATGCAGGACGGCGACAGCCGAATCGGCACCCTGACTCTGCTGAACACGATGTTGGACTATTCCGAACCTGGAGCTCTGGGCAATTTCACCGATCAGCGCACGGTGGAAAAACTGGAGAAGAAGATGCAGCGCGAGGGCACGCTCGAAGGGTCGTCGATGGCAGGGACCTTCGACGTGCTGCGTGCGAACGACCTGATCTTCAATTACGTCGTGTCCAATTGGCTGATGGGCCAAACGCCGGCGGCGTTCGACATGCTGGCCTGGAACGCCGACAGCACGCGGATGCCGGCGACGATGCATGCCTTCTATCTGCGCAACTTCTACGTCAAGAACAAGCTGGCGGCAGGCACACTTGAAATTGCCGGAAAGACGATCGATCTGTCGGTGATCAAGTCTCCCACCTACGTGGTGAGCGCGATCAACGATCACATCGTCCCCTGGAAATCGGCCTACAAGACCGCGAACCTCGTCTCCGGGCCGGTTCGATTCGTATTGGGCAGTGGCGGGCACATCGCGGGGATCGTCAGTCCACCCGGGCCCAAGGCGTGGCATCAGGTCAGCAACAGCGATGAAACTCTGCCGTCGTCCGCGGACGGCTGGCTGTCGGTCGCCGAGCGACAAGCCGGCTCGTGGTGGGAGGACTGGGCCGTGTGGTCGGCGGCTCAATCGGGACCGCTACAGGACCCGCCGCAGCTGGGCAGCACGCAACACCCGGTGTTGGAAGACGCACCGGGCAGCTACGTGCTGGGCTGATCCGGATTCGACCCCTTCCGCTGCATGGGAACCCGGCCGAACCGGGTCCGTTGTGGTGAAAGCTGATGGCCGAGGTCCCGGTGGCTGACGTTGGGAGGCGGAATGAGCCTGTATCAGGTTCAGCAGTGTCTGTTCGATTATCTGAGAATTCTGGAGGATCCGAAGACGCAGGGTCGTCCCGAGATCAGTATCGACGGCTACGATCTCACACCTGAGGAACAGCAGGTATTGATCGACAAGGATATCGGGGCGATCTATGCGATGGGCGTACATCCGGTGATCGTGAACAGCTACTGCCGGGCGCTTGGCTACAAGCGGGCCGATTATCGACAGCTGCTGGAAGCCGCGGCCCCGAAGACGGAGAGCAGGAGGACCAGATGGCAGACATCGTGATGGCCTACTCGGCGTCGCATGCACCGATGATGAGCGCTGACAAGGAGTCGGCACCACCGGACCAGGCCGAGCGCTTCTTCGGCGGCCTGGACAAGGTGAAGGCGCAGGCAGCCGCCACCAAGCCGCAGGCTCTGGTCTTCATGACGGGCGAGCACTTCACCAACTTCTTCCTGGAGAACATGCCTCAGATTGCGGTTGGTCTCGGTGAGGGTCACCAAGGTCCGCTGGAGAAGTGGCTGAAGATTCCCAAGACGATCGTCCCGGGCGACCCGGCATTGGCTGAGCACGTGCTCCAAGGCCTGATGGCCGACGGCTTTTACCCTGCATTCTCTCACCGCATGAAGCTCGATCACGGCTTCATGACCGTGTATTACGAGTTGGACCCCACAATGGAAATTCCGGTGGTCCCGATCATTTTGAACTGCACGACGCCGCCGTTGATGACACTTGCGCAGAGCTACGAATTCGGCAAATCGATCGGCTCGGCCATCCGCTCCTACGACGGCCTGGAACGAGTCGGACTCGTCGGCGCCGGCGGGCTTTCGCACTTCGTGGGCGAGCCCAGGGTCGGTGACATCGACGAAGAATTCGACCGGTGGTTCCTGCGCCAGTTGGAGGCGCCTGGTCTGGGTGATCTGTTGGATATGGGCAACGATGAGCTGGCTCTGGCGGGCAACGGCACAGGGGAAGTCCGCGCCTGGGTTGCTGTCGCCGGCGCGATGGAGGGCCACAAGGCGACGTCCCTGTCGTACGAGCCGATCTACGAATGGATCAACGGGATGGGAGTCATCGCCTACGACCCGGCGTAGGGCTCGACACCCGCCGCCGGCCGCGACTGGCTGGCGGCGGGTGTCGGCACATCAGATCAACTGTTGACGGCCACCGGACGATCGGTCATGCTGCCTCGCAGAGAATCCTGGGCAGCGCCGTAACGAGCCTCGCTGGCCAATTCCCGCGACAGGCTCCTGGACGAGATGGCCAGTGCCGCCATGAGCGGTTGCAGGCCCTGACCCAGATCACGCACCGCGAGCTCGATGGCGGCGAGCACCTCGCCGCCGGGCCCGAAGACAGGCATGGCCACACCACAGACGCCGGCTTCCAGTTCGAACCTGGTGACAGCTACTCGAGTCAGCCTCGTCACCGCAAGTGCGCGGCGGAACCTTTCCGGGGCCACCACGGTATGAGGGGTATATGGACGGAGCCCACGCAGGATGGTCATCTCGACGATGCGTACGGGAGAGAAGGCCAGCAGCGCCCGGCCGAGCGCGGTCGGATGGGCGGGCAGCGTCGCTGCGGCGCTGAACAACGAGGTCGGCGCCATCCCCGGCTGCTTCTCGATGTACGCCACTTCCAGTTCGTGGAGCACGCCCAATCGGGCACGACACTTGGTCGCGGCCGAGAGATCTTCGAGTACGCACGGCGCACGCTCCTGCAAGCTGGGCGACGACGCATGGACGGTTCCGATCATGCGAAGCGGGAGGCCCGCCCGGTACAAACCCTCATCGGTTCGCTCGAGTAGCCGCCAAGCGGCGAGCTCGGAAGTGAGCCGGTGCGCGGTCGATATCGGGAGTCCCGCCAACCGGGCGATCTCGGTGAGCGAATGCTCATTGCCCTGGGTAAAGGTCAGCAGGATCGACGTGATCTTGCTGGTCACTGATCGACCTGACTCTGTGGAATTTCCGGCCACGTCATCAACTCCTCATCGTTGCGGAGCAGATCGCTGAAGCGCGCGATCCGAACAATTTGTGAATACCTAACCTCAACCCAATGAAGATGTACCCGGACTAACCAGAGCGTAAAACCGCAGATACCATCCGTAATTCGGATCGAACAGGCTGGTCCTAGGGTGCGGTTCCACGGGCCCAGGGTCGCAACCTAGGGGCGTTCACCGGTGTGCGTGCGAACTCGATGGCCGATGCTGACCTGGTGGAGCTGGACTGGCTGGAGACGTTTCTCGCCGTCGTCGACCGCGGCGGATTCACCAGCGCCTCGACACAGGTTCACCGGTCGCAATCCCGGGTGAGCGCGCACATCGCAGCCCTGGAGAAGGACATGGGTGTGCGCTTGATCGACAGGGCCCGGCGGCCGGCGCGCGCGACAAAGGCCGGCCGGGTCCTCGCCGTTCATGCCAGGGCGATACTTGCCGAGATTGCCGCGTCCCGTGCGGAACTGGCACTGCTGCGCGACATGCAATCCGGGTCGTTGACCGTACTGACCACTCCGAGCATCGGCGGGGTTCTGCTTCCCGGGGTGCTGTGCGGCATGCTCGCCCAGCATCCGGATGCGAGTGTGGTCGTGTCGGAGCGGGGTTGGCGCAGTCGTGACCCCGAAGATCTTGCCAGCGGCTTTGCCGTGGCGATCGTGCCCACCCTCACGCTGCCGCATGTTCTTGGTCTCCGCGAGCACCTGCTGTGGCGGGACCCCATCCGGGTCGTCGTGCCGGCCGGACACGAGTTCGCGAGAGCCGGTCAGCCCGTTCAGCCATCCCGACTGATCGAGCATCCGCTGCTCATCGGGGATTCGAGCCTGGATCCGGAACCGGAGATCTCGTCGTTGTTGATGGCCAGAGGCCACTCGGCGCGTCCCAGGGCCAGGGTCGACGACGCATCCACGCTCGTCGAGATGGTCAGGCACGGGGTGGGTGTCGGCGTCGAGAGGGCAACCGCCCTGGAAACCGCGGACACGGCCGAGCTGGTCGTTCTGGACATAGCGGATCCGGAGATGATTTCCGAGGTAGCGGTCTACTGGTACGACGCCCTGCTGGCCACCGAGCTCGGGCAGACTCTGCATCAGATGCTGCTCGACGCGCCGCTGCCCAAAGGGGCGGTGGCCCTCGGGCCGTCCATGGACGCCGTGTCCATGCCGGCATGAGACCGGGGTATCGTCGCTGGACTCGCTCGGCATCCCGAGCGGGCCGCCGTCGGCGGTGAGCGAGGTCGACCCGCAGGGACGCAATGGTCGCGTTTGTCGGACGGCAGCTGGAGCTGGCTGTTCTTCGCGCCCGGTTGGACGACGCCGCGAACGGGCGGCCGCAGATCGTTCAGATCCAGGGACCGGCGGGTATCGGCAAGACCGCACTGCTGGAGAACTTCCTGGCCGGCGCCCACCCCGATCCCCAGCCCGTGGTCATCTTCGCCAGCGGCGAGGAAAACGAGCGACTACTGGCGTACGGAGTGATCGAGCAGCTGGCCCGGTCGGTGCCGGGGTCGGCCACGCCGCTGGCCACGCTGACAGCTGCGCAGCTGGCCGGACCCATCGCCGATCCGGTCACGATCGGTACTCGATTTCTGGAATTCGTCGACCAGATCGACGCTGACACGTTGATCATTGCCGTCGACGACGCACAATGGGCGGACGGACCATCCCTGCAGGCGCTGGTGTTCGCCCTCCGGAGGCTGGTGGCGGACAACCTGTTGACTCTGGTGACGGTCCGGGACGAGGACGTGGCCGACCTCCCCGAGAGCCTGGCCCGGTTGCTGAACCGGCAGGCCAGCACCGTCCTACGATTACGCGGCCTGGACGAGCAGGACCTCACCGACCTGGCCGCCGCCCTCGGGGTCGAACACCTCGGTTCGGGCGAAGCTCGCCGGCTGCGGTACGGGACCCAGGGAAACCCGTTGCACGCCAGGGCCTTGCTCGAGGAGTTTCCGCCAGCTGATTGGGGTCCCGACGACGATTTGCTGCCGTCGCCCCGATCGTTCAGACGCCTCGTGCAAGACCGGTACGAATCATGTTCCGCAACGACACGGCGGCTGGTCGACGCGGCAGCCGTTGTCGGGCCACACATCTCGCTACAGGTGGCCGCAACGTTAGCGGAGCTGGAGGACGTGTTTCCGGCGATCGACGAAGCTGTGAATCGGGAACTGTTGCGGTCGAGGAATGCGCATTCGCCGTGGGTACTGACCTTCAGTCATCCATTGGTTCGAGCCGCCGTCTACGACGCCCTCGGACCCTCCCGGAGACACACCCTCCACACGGCGGCAGCTGCCCTGGTGGCCGACGAATCATCCAGGTTGCGACACCGGGTGGCGGCGGCATCGGCTCCGGACGACGAGTTGGCGGGTGATCTGAGCCGGTTCGCCGGAACCGAAGCGAGACCGCCAGCACTGGCAGAGTGCGGCAGCCCATCTCGTTTCTGCCAGTCGGCTGAGCAGCGATCCGGCCGCCGCAGAACGGTTGTTGCTGCGAGCGATGGTGTTGACGATGCTGCGTGGCGACGCAGCAACCGCCGCGGATCTCGCGGCGGAAGTGGAAACCCAGGCCCGTGGCGCGCTCCACGATCTCGCGCTGGGCTCCATTGCCATGGCTGCCGACGATCCGTCGGTGGCCGAACGGCTGCTGACCGCCGCGTGGAAAGCAGGGCAGGAGGCGGGCGAGGCCGAATTGGCCGGGATCGTCGCACTGATGACGGGGATTCACTGGTACGGCCGACTGGATGCCGGCGCAACCGTCCGATGGTGCACCGAGGCACTGGCGCAGTTTTCACCGGGCACATCGACGCACGCGGTGGCGCAGACCTATCTGATCCACGGGCTCGGATACGCGGGTCGGACGGCGGAGGCGGCGGTCGTCGCGGGTGCGGCCGATGAGGACGGCGGGCAGCAAGGAGATCTGTGGCTCAATCCCCGCTCAGCCCGAGGCGTCATGCGACTGATGGAGGATGATTTCGCCGGGGCGAAGGCAGACCTGAAATCGGCCGCGGTCACAGCCTCCAAACTGGGCATCCTCAACACCTCTGCCTTCAGTTATGCCTATCTGGCCAGGGCGGAATGGATGACCGGCGATTGGGACGAGTCCGTTCTGCATGCCGAACGCGCGGTAGCCATCAATCTCGAGTCGGACTTCAACTTCATGCAGTCGGCGGTGCTCGGTATCGCCGTTCTCGTTCCGGCCGCGAGGGGAGAGTGGGACGCCGCAGACACACACCTGAAATCCATGACCCACAACGAGTCGGGTTACGAACGATCGGTGGTCGCACTGGGCATGTCGCGCGCTCGCATCGGTGAGGCGCGGGGCGATGCATTGGCGGTCCTGGCCGCCTTGGAACCGGTGCGTCGATTCCCTGTCCGGGATGCTGCGGACGAACCGGGGTTCTGGCCGTGGCAGGACTTGTATGCCGACGCAATGGTCGCGACCGGGTCGATCGATGAGGCCGACCGTTTTCTGCGGGCGCACGAAGAACTGGCCCTCCGGCGGGGTCGTCGGGTCGCGATCGCACGGCTGGCCAGGGCCAGGGGCTGGTCGAGGCAGCCGCTGGACGAGAAGTCGCCGCCGAGAAGGCTTTTCAGGCCGCGCTGGACGTCATCGACGGGATTGACGTGCCGTTCGAGCGCGCGCGCATCGAACTGTGCCGCCGGCAAATTCCTTCGGCACGTGGGCCGACGCCGCCAGGCGGCCGACCTGCTGGCCGACGCCAGAGGGCGCTTTCTCGCCCTCGGTGCGCTTCCGTATGCGCAATCGTTGCGCTCAGGAGATGGTGGCTTCCGGGTTCGATCCAGGTCAGGCGAGGTCCGGGGGTCAGGCAGGACTGACGTCGCAGGAGTTGGTCGTCGCCCGCCTGGCGGCCGGAGGTCGCAGCAATCGGGAACTTGCCGACGAGCTGGTCGTCAGCATCAAGACCATCGAATTCCACCTCCGGAATATCTTCGTCAAGCTGGGCATCAATTCGCGGCGCCAGCTTCCGGATCGACTGGCCGAGATGCGACTGTCCGGATTGCACGGCGGTGTGGCGTGACCCCGGTGTAGTCCCACTGCCCGGAAGCGCTCTCGACCGGCATTGCCAGGCCGCTCCGCCCCACCCAGACTGCAGGAGTGCAAGCCGCCGAAATGCATCGCACTCTCGCCGATGAGCTGTGGGAGGCGGACCGATCGGCAAAGCCGGTCTCGCCGCTGACCGAGCGCCATCCGGACCTCGTGCTGGAGGACGCCTACGAGATCCAGCGCATCAACATCAACCGGCGAGTTGCCGCCGGCGAGCTGGTCATCGGGCGCAAGGTGGGCCTGACTTCTCGACCCATGCAGGAAATGCTGGGAGTCGATGAACCTGATTTCGGAGTACTGACCGACGAGATGTTCGTCGAAGACGGAGATCTCATCCCGCTGGAAAACTTGGTGCAACCGCGGGTCGAGGCGGAGTTGGCCTTCGTGATGGAGCGCGATCTGAGCGGTCCGGGCGTGACCACCGCACGGGCGTTGGGGGCGATCGCCGGTGCGCTGCCGGCCGTCGAGGTGGTGGACAGCCGGGTAGCGGATTGGAAGATCAAGCTGGTCGACACGGTTGCCGACAACGCGTCGTCCGGCATGTTGGTGGTCGGTGGACGGATGCGGAAGGTGGAGGATCTGGATCTGCGTCTGCTCGGCGTGGCCGTGTCTCGGCATGGTCAGCTCATCGACACCGGCGCCGGGGCGGCGGCTCTGGGTAACCCGGCACGGTGCGTGGCCTGGCTGGCCAACAAGCTCGGGAGCTTCGGCGATGGACTCCAGGCCGGCGACATCGTCCTGCCGGGCGCCGTGCACAAGATGGTTCCGGTAGCGCCCGGCGACGTCTTCCGGGCTGATTTTGCCCACTTGGGCGCGGTGACCGTTCGTTTTTCGTCCGGTAGGGAGGGGCAGCGGTGACCGCAACCCGACGCGACGCCGAAGTTGCGGCCATGGCTGCGAGCTTGATCGCGGCCGAGCGGGACCGCCGCGAGATACCGCAGTTCAGCGATCAGAATCCAGACCTGGATCTACCGAGTGCCTATCTGGCCCAACAGGCCTTCGTCCAGTCGAAGATCGAAGCCGGCGACAGACTCGTCGGCTACAAACTGGGGCTTGACCAGCAGAAACAAGCAGCTTGCCATGGGCGTGGATGCACCGCTCTACGGCCGGGTGACCGCCAGCATGATCTCCACCTACGGTGAGCCGATCTTGTTCGACCGGTTCATCCATCCGCGGGTCGAGTCCGAGATCGCCTTTCTGCTGGGTCATGACATCACTGGACCGGCCACCGTGACCTCTGTGCTGGCGGCAACTGAGCTGGTTTTCGGTGCTGTCGATGTCCTTGATTCCCGGTACCAGGGGTTCAAATTCACCCTGACCGATGTGGTTGCCGACAACGCCAGCGCAGGAGCCTTCTACCTCGGGCCAATAGCCAGACGTCCCGACGAACTCGATCTTCGATTGTTGGGCTGCGTGGTGCGAGTGAACGGGGATGTGGTGATGACGGCCGCCGGTGCGGCCGTCATGGGCCATCCGGCTGCGTCGGTGGCCTGGCTGGCCAACCAGTTGGCGGTTCAGGGTGAGTCGCTCAAAGCCGGGCAGCTCATCTTCTCGGGCGGTGTCACCGCTCCGGTACCGGTGCTGCCATCGGGCAGTGTCACCTTCGAATTCGACGGGCTCGGAGTCATCGAGGTCTACGGCGACTGACCGGCTGCGGGCGTCGTCCACTGGTGAAAGGACATCGATGTGTTGAGGGCCACGGCGATCGTCGTCACAGATGCGCCGGACCGTTATGCCAAACAACTTCTCGCCCATCTGGGCCACAAGGTGACGCGCGCGGCGCTTCCGGGTCAACCGGAACCGGCCGGTCAGCTGCTCTTTTCCTACGGCGTCGGCACTGTCGTTCCGCAGGATGGACGGTTGGTGCTCGGCGCGGTGGCCGCCGACGGGGAGTCGCTCGCGCACGTCGAGGATGTGCTGGCCCGTCACCTGATGAAATTCGGAGCGCGGCGCGAGCTGGTTGTCACCTGGGGCACGGCCCAGGACGACGAGAACGACGACGGCGCACCGGAACAGGCGCCATCACCAGAGCGATAGCTGATCACCGCATCCGTGACCGTCTGGCAGGAGTGCTCGTGCGAATCATTCACACCGACGACGCCCCGTCGCATGTGGGTCCAGTTCCGCAGGCGGTCGAGGCCGGTGGCTGGATCTACGTCTCTGCGCTTTTCGGCGCGGATCCGTTCAATGGCTCGATACCTGCGAATGTGCGCACCGAGGCCGAGCAGCTCTTCGCGAACCTTTCGGCGGTTCTGGACGCCGGGGGAGCGGCACTGTCACACGTGGTCAGAGTCGGGATCGTGATGCGACATCTGCAGCGCGACCGGCCAATGTTCAATGAGGTGTGGAGAGCGAATTTCGGCGATGCATCGACCGGCCAGGTCGGCCATTGAATCCCCGGCGTTCGGCCGGCCCGATGAGAGCCCCAACTTCATGGTCGAGGCCGTGGCCTACATTGGCTGACACGTTGTCGACCGACATCCCGCCCTTGGTGGCAAGTTTCTTCACGCTATCCGGTGCGGGATTCGGTCAACCACCTCGTCACTCCTTCATCGAAAGGTGTGAGGCCGCCGCGGAGGCAGGCTTCGCCGGTATCGGTTTCCACGCCGACGATTTGGCCCGCACTCTGGCGGGTGGTGTCGACATCGCCGAACTGGCCGCCATTCTCAAGGTCAACGGGCTGGAAGTGGTCGAGATCGAGTTTCTCGGCGGCTGGGCCTTGGACGTCGATGAGACCGTGCTCGATCAGACGATGCGGAGTATCGAGGCGGTCGCCGACGCGTGCGGCGGGCGGCACGTGAGCGCAGGCGAATTCCGGCCTGGCGGGCTGAACGTCGATGTCGCCGCGCACCGCCTGTCTGCTCTGGCCGGGCGGCTGGCCACGCGCGGACTCAGCGTGGCGGTCGAACCGTTTCCCTGGTCCGCGATCTCGACCGTCGAATGCGCGGTTGAACTAATTCACACCAGTAGAGGGGCCGGTGCGCCGAACATCGGTCTCATGGTCGATGTCTGGCACTTCTACAACTGCGGCGCTGATCCGTCATTGCTGCGCTCCCTGCCGCCGGATGGGATCGTTGCGGTGCAACTCAACGACGGGGTGAGGGTACAGAGCAACTTCCTGGCCGAAGCGCGGGCCAACCGGCAGTTGCCGGGCGAGGGAGATCTGGATGTCGTCTCGCTCGTGCGGGCCGTGCGCCGCGCTGGCTACTCCGGCCCTTACTGTGTCGAGGCCAACACTGAGAGCCTTCGGTCATTGCCAGTGAGACAGGCGGCTTCTCGGGCCTTCGATGCGGCTTCGGCGGTTCTGGTGGACGCCTTGGGGCTACGCACTGCAGGTGACCCGCCATGAACCGTCTGGCTCTGCATGCCTCTACCGGCACCGGCTTGTCGCTGGCCGAGCTGATCGAAGTTGCCTCCGAAGCCCAGTTCGACTCCGTCGGTCTTCGGGTCGCCGGAGGGCAGGCGGCGAGCGACACCTCGCGGGCTCGCGTTGACAGTGCCGAGCTCGTCGACGGAATCGACAAGCTACTGACGACCAGGGTCTCGGCGCTCGATGTCGGTCGGGTTGATCTCGGCGGTGGCGGCGACGTCGGGGTGGTTCAGGCCGATCGGGTGCTGGACTTCGCGGTGAGATTGGGCGCCCGTTGGGCGACTGCGGGCTTCGCGTCCGTCGATGCGGATCTCGATGTGGTTCAGCTGGAGTTTTCCTGAATTCGCCCGTCGTTGTGCGGCGCTGAACATCGTTCCGCTGCTGGTTCCCCCACCGGGGACCGCACTGTCCGATCTTCGAACCTTCATCGATCTGGCCGCGAGATCGGGCGGCGGCGTGGTCCTCGACATCCACCCGGACGTCGATCCGGACGAACTGGATCTGTTGATCATCGAGAGGAGCAACGCAATCGGATATGTGCGGTTGCAGGGTCCGGACTTGGACCCGTTCGGGAACGATCCGGATCGGACTCCAGCCATATTGGCAACACTCCCGGTGCACATTCCGGTGGCGGTGGGGAACGACAGCAATGCTCCGCCGGTCGATCAGACCACTCTCACCACGCGCGCCAGAACGTGGCGTCGCGTCGTCGATCGAATGCTGGAACACCCGAGAGCCAGACAAGCAAGAATGGTGCGGACCGAGGAGCACCGAGCCGGCGGCCGACCTGGGTGAACAGCCGGTGAAGGCCCGGACGTGGCACCGGTCCGATGCGAAGTAGTGAGCCGTTCGGGTGTATCCGTTAGCCAGGGGTTGCCGTTAGCTGGCTAACTGGCTAACCTGCTAACAGGCCCGGCGGACAGTTCGGGTCATCCTTTGACTGTAGGAGAACCGATGACTGCCAGCGATACCGTTACCCAGGCTCAGCGCGATATCACGGAGGCGACCCGCGCGGCGTCGGCCGCCACGACGGCGGCCGGTAAGGCCGTGACGTCGGCCGCGGTGCGGGCCACCCGGAGCACCGTGGACGCCACCGTGGAGGCGGCGAAGTCCGTGACGGCGGCGACCAACAGGGCCGCGACCGATGCGGCGGCGAGCGCGTCCGATCCGTTCGGGCCGGCGTTCGGCGATACCAAGCGGCAGGTCCAGGAGTTCGTGGACACGGTGACGGCGCAGACGAAGGAGTTCTCGCTGGCCTGGCTGGACGCCTACGACAGCGGTTTCGCGGCTTTCCTGGAGCTGGGCAAGACCGCGGCGGGGGCGTTGCAGGTCCAGGCGTTGACCAGTGTGGCGGAGTTCAACTCGGCGGCACTGTCGGAGATCAACGCTACCTTCAGCAAGGCCGCCCGCGAACTGCTGCAGTAATCCGCGGGCGCCGCGGGCGGTGCGACGGGTGATCGGCGGCGGGTTCTATGGTGGGGCGGTGAACACGCCGTGGCCGGAATCGTTGTCGTTGGGTGAGATCATTCGTCGGCAGCGTGAGTTGACGGCGTTGCCGATGCGGCAGTTGGCCGCGATGGCCGGCATTTCCAATCCGTATCTGTCGCAGATCGAGCGTGGTCTGCGGGAGCCGTCCGAGCAGGTTTTGAAGTCGTTGGCCGATTCGTTGCAGTTGTCGGCTGATTCGCTGCGGCCCCCGCCGCGGAGCAGGACGAGGCCCGGTCGGCGGTGTTGGAGGCGATCGCGGCGGACCCTGATCTGACCGGTCAGCAGCGGAAGGCCTTGCAGGAGTCCTACCGGGCGTTTCGTGAGATCACCATCGAACATCGCCGCGACAAAGGCCGGCAACGCCGGACACGGTAGCAGCCCCACAGCCGTGAGGTAGAAGAACAGAACGCGGAAGTGCCGCTGATGAATCTGAGCCAGCGGACGCGATTCACGACGTCCATAGCCCTGTCCCGCAGGGGAAGATTGACGATTCCCGTCGCGCGTGCATCGGCTCTCGTCACGCCGCAATCCTAATCGGTTCGGCCCGCCGGCCCTCGCCGCGGCGCTGGTTGGCGCGTCGGGCGCCGCCGGAAGGCGAATGCGCTCGGAGCGGCCTGCTTTCCTGCGGGCAGCGGGACGGGAGTGTCGGAGCTGGCACATCCCGTCTTGCCGTGGTTGGAGCCGGCGGCTGTGGCCTGCGGAGCACCGCTCCGTTGGGCGCCGTTCAAGTCGAAGACCCCGTTGTCGGGCGGCGAGGCGACGGCCACCGGGCTGGCGGCTGAACGATTGCCCGCTGCGTCGACGGCGCGGACGGTGTACCGGTAGGTCGTGGACGGGTCGAGGGTCGTCTGCGTGAAGCCGGGCGCGGACACCGTGGCAATTGTCTCGGATCGCCGTCCCGGAAGATCTGATAGCCGGTGACTCCGACATCGTCCGTACTGGCTTTCCAGTTGAGGTAGACGGCCTCTCAATGTCGGGCGCGCTGCGACGACGCCGGTCGGGCCGGTTGGTGGCGTGGTGTCGTTCTTCCTGCGTTTGATGGTCGTCCTGTCGATGATGGTGCGGCCATCATCGCTGACGGCTTGTGCGACGAGCTCTTTCGGCCCGACAGTGACTTTGACGAATTCGTACGACGTGTCCTCCCGGAACGCCGAGTAAGCCGGTACCGGCGCAGCGAAACGTGTGAACAGGTTGCCCCCGGCGCCGGTGACGATATACGTAACCCCGTCGCCCGGAACCGGCCGGCCGTCGATCAACGGAAAGGTTCGTTCGTAGTTGTGGCTGTTGCCGGAAAGGACCAGGCTGACCCGGAAATTCTGAAACAATGGGACCAAGAGATTCCTGGGCGTGCTCGTCACTCGAATTGATCGAGGTGGAACTGTACGGCGGACGCTGCATGGCGACTATTCGCCACGCTTCCTTCTGGTGTGCCGCCAAATCGGCACGGAGGTAGGCGTATTGAGCCGAGCCCGGATCGAACGGCTGCTCGGTGTCTACCACCAGGATGTGTGCGTCACCCCAGTTGTAGCTGTACCAGCTGTGGTTCTTCCCGGGCATGGGAAAATTGGTCCAGAACGCCCCGTCGGAATAGTATTCCTTGTTGCCGTTGGCGGGAAAGAATGCCTGCGTGCTCAGGATGGGCGCGAGCGGGCGGTACAGTCGCGCGTCGAAATCGGACAGCTTCGTGGTGAAGTCGGGGTCCGGTGCACCCGCCGAAGGGTAGACGTTGTCCCCGACGGTCTGGATGAATGCAGTGTCGGCCGAGGCGATACCGGCCACCGTCTCGCGCTCTGCAGTGTTGCCACTGCCGAAATCGCCGACAGCCGCGAAACTGAACGTCTGTCCGGCCGGCGCCGCGGTGCGGAACGACCCCTGCACTGAATCCTGTCCGGTGGAGATGGAATAGGGATACAACGTGCCCGGGCCGGAGGCCGGTCACCGCTACGGTGTGATGCTGCACTGCACCCTGCGGGTCCGTCACGGACCGGCCGGCAACAGACACCGAACCGGTTGCCGCTATGTTGCTCCACCACGACACCAGGGCGGTGGTGGCGCTGACATTGGACACGTAAGGGCCCCGGCGGATACTCACCTCGTTGCGCCGGAAGGGTCTGGACGGATTTTGCCGCCGTCGGGACGGATCGGTTGCCAGCCGTATCGACCGCTACGACGGTGTAGGAGTGCACAGAAGACGGTTCCAACCCGTTGTCCGAGTAGCGCTGGGCACCGGGTCGTTGCTACGGTCGCGACCAGCCTGCCGTCCCGCCGAACCTCGTACGAGCCGACATCAGGAGACGGCGATGCGCCCCAGACGATGTCGATTCGGCTGTCGGAGAAGGCGGCTCAAAAGGACGCTGGCGTTCGTTGGTGGACGCGGCGGTTGTCGGTCCGAGGTCTTGGTCGTGGTGACGGTGACGGTGATCATCTGCGCGCGCTGGTTGGACACGTTCAGGGCGGCCACGCCGAACTTGTACGAGTGGCCGCTCAGCGAGACCGGTCGCCGTATAGCTCTGCGCCTCGTCCGTGGTCGCGATCAGCGTGAGGTCAGCGTCGGCGGCGCCGGCCGGGCCGCGGTATATGCCGTACCCCTCGGCGCGAGCTCCACCTGCAGTGCCCCAGGACAGGGTCACACTGCCCGATGTGATGTTCGACGGCGTCAGCTGACCCACCGAGGACGAGGCGGCCACCGTCGACGCACAGGCCGACCCGGTACAGGACGTGAGGACCAGGCTCATCAAGGCGACGATCACCAGAACGGCCTTGATTCGAGCAACGCCGACGCGCCGCACTGGAGCCCTTTGGTCGCCCAGTGCCGCCTCGCACGTCAACGGATCGGCCCGAGTCGCATCACTTCGGACAAACTCCAAATCCACGGGCAGATGCCTTTCTGGACTCAGCCTGTCGTGCAGCCTCGGAAAGAAGCTGTCTGGAACCACTCGCTACAAGCCCTGCCGGGCAAGAAATTCTACGCCATGCGTTTCGTTCGCCGAATTCGATGACGCGAGTAATCGTTTTGCGAGCAGCAACCATCGATCGTCCCCCGAAAGGCGGCTAGCAGGCTTCGGTCTGGCAGCCAACGGAAGAACCGGTACCGGCGATCGAGTAGCAATTGCCGCCAGCCGTGTCCGCCCCGACGACGCGCCAGGACACCAGGCAGCCGTCGCTTTTCGGCTGACGCTGTATTGCAGCCGCGGCAAATCTGACCGAATCGGAGGGTCAGTGATCTTTCGGACACCAAATCTATGCAAACGACGTCTTTTTTACATAATTATTCATTTGGCTCCCAGCGCACGACCGGGGTCGGCGGCTCGACGCACGCGGGTTGCGGAATAGGTCATGCGCCGTTCAGCAGCCGGCCGCTCGAGGATGCCGGTTCGGCGAGTAGATCACTCGTCGGCGGGCCATGACGTGTTCCGCAGCAACGGTTCTCGCCCCGGTCCTGGAGCGCCGGCGAAGGCCTGGGCGATCTGGATCCATTCGGTGGCGGTGTCGCCCACTACCCGCAAGGTCAGATCGTGCGGGTGGCGGCGTTGGGTGACGAGCAGGCAGAAGTCGAGAGCATTCCCGCTGACCCGGTCGGCGGCGTCGGTCGGCCCCCACGCCCAGGTGCTGCCGTCGGGGGCGGTCAGCTCCACCCGGATCGGGTCGGTAGGTACCGGTCGCCCGTGCAGTCGGTAGACGAAGCCCAGCGTCCGCACGCCGAGAAAGGCAATGTGCTCGAGCCGCGCGGACGGTACCCGTCGCACGCCGAGAGTGTCGGCGATGTCCTGGCCGTGAGCCCAGGTCTCCATCAGCCGGGCCGTCAGCGAGGAGGCCGGGCCCATGTCCGGCCCATACCAGGGCAGCCGGATCGCGGGGTCGAGGCCGGCGAAACCCGCCAGCAGCGCGCCACGGGCGGTCCGGAACCAGGCAAGCAGATCGGCGCCGCCACGGTCATGGTGCAGCGCCGCAACGCGGTCCGGGAAGTCCATGCCGTCGGCGACGAGGTCGGCGGCCTCCCGGCGGAAGCGGTCGGGGTCGGTGGCGGCCAGCAGGGCCGCATCGTCGAAGAACGCGAGATGGCTGACCTGGTCGGCGATGTTCCAGCCCACCGCCGGGGTGGCCAGTCGCCACTCGGTCGGGCTCAGGTCGGTGAGGAGTGCGTCGAGGTCTGCAGTCTCGGCCGCGAGGTCTTCGATGAGCGGGGCCAGTTCAGCGGCCATCACACCGGTCCCGGGTGCAATGACAACAGGGCCTCCGCTACTCGACCGGATCAACTTCGTTGATCATGGCTGCCTCCGCCTCGATGGCTTCGAGTCGTAGTTCTTCGAGGCGGCGCATCGCGGCTTCCTGCTCCGGGCTGCCGGGATCGACCGGATGTGAGCCCGCGGGCCGCACCTGACCCGTGGGACCGGTCAGGGATGCCAACTTCGCGGCCGCAGCGTCTCGATCTTGAATCACGCGCAGGTACCAGTCTCTGGCGGTTTGGTTCGGCCTTCGGGTCATACCTTCGAGCATGTCACTGCCGGCCGGGTGTCGCTGTCCGAGTCAGCCTTTCCGGCCCTGGGTGGCCAGTCCTTCGACGAAGTATCGCTGGCCGAACGCGAAGATGACGATCATCGGGATGGTGGCCAGCAGGGCAGCGGTGACGATGTACTGGAAGTCGCCGTTCCCGCCGGCAATGGGATTGAACTGCACGTACAGCGAGTTCAGCCCCAATGGCACGGTGTACAGGTTCACGTTGTTGCCCAGGTAGATGAGCGGCCGGAGCAGGTCATCCCAGCTCGCCTGGAATTCGAACACGAACACGATGATCAGGGCGGGCCGGGACAGCGGTGCGGCGATCCGCCAGAACAGGCCGAAGTAGCTGCAGCCGTCGACCCGCGCGGCCTCGAACAGTTCCCGGGGGATGCCGAGGAAGAACTGCCGCAGCATGAAGATGTAGAACGCGGAGCCGAAGATGTTCGCACCCCACAGTGGCACCCGGGTTCCCAGGAACCCGAGGTCCTTCCAGATGAGGAAGACCGGGATCATGGTCACCATGGTCGGCAGCATCATCGACGAGAGCACCAGACCGAACATCGACGTTCTTGGCCCGGAAGCGGAAATAGGCGAAGCCGAAGGCGACGACAGCGCTGGACAGGGTCACCGTTGCGGCAGCCAGCACGCCGACCCACGCACTGTTGGCCAGCCAGGTCAGGAGTGGGGCGACGTGCCAGATCTCGACATAGTTCGCGAACGTGGCGGGATTCGGGAACAGTCTGTTGTCGAACACGTTCGCGCGGGTTTTGAAGGACGCGCTGAGCAACCAGACGAACGGGTACAGGAAAATGGCGGCCAGCACACTGAGGACGACGACGTACACCGCAAGGGCGATCCGCCCGGTGACCGGGGTCTTCCGGGGTCCCGTGGCCGAATTGGCGGGCATGAACGGTTGAGCCAGTTCATTGCTCGCCGTCGGGCGCATCGACACTCACCGACGGTCGCCCTCGTAGTAGACGAAGCGGTTACCGACCTTCACCTGGATGACAGTGATGATCAGGATGATGGCGAACAGCAGCCAGGCCAGCGCCGAGGCGTAGCCCATCCGCAGCGACTGGAACGCTTGCTGGAACAGATACATCGAGTAGAACAAGGACGCGTTCCCGGCGTAGGTGGCGCTTCCCGGATTGCCGAACAGCACGTAGACCTTGTCGAACATCTGCAGCGAGGCGATGGTCAGGATGATCACCTGGAAGAAGATGGCCGGCGAGATCATCGGAACCGTGATGGAGCGGAAGCTGCGCCATTTCGACGCACCGTCGATCGCGGCCGCCTCGTACAGGTCGTTCGGCACGTTCTTCAGGGCCGCGAGGAAGATGACGACGGCGGCGCCCAGGCCCCACAGGCTCATCAGTACGATGCTCGGCTTGATCCAGTTCGGGTCGGTAAGCCATTGCGGCCCTTGGATACCGATCAACGCAAGCGCCTTGTTGATGAGTCCGTAGTCGCCGTTGAGCAGCAGCGAAAACAGCACAGCGACGGCGACGGCGGGTGTCATGACCGGCAGGTAGAAGGCGGTCCGGAAGAATCCCACTCCCTTGGTGAGCCGGTTCAGCAGCATCGCCAGCACAAGGGCGACGATGATCGCGAGCGGGACGAACAGAAGGGCGTAGATGAAGGTGTTGGCCAGCGCCGTGTGCACCCGCGGGTCGTCGAACATCCGCCGATAGTTCTTGAATCCCACGTTCTTCGGGCTGTCGACGAGGTTGTAGTTGGTGAAGGAGAGCACCAGGCTCCAGATCATGGGGCCGGCGGTGAACACCAGAAAGCCGATGATCCAGGGAGAGAGAAACGCGAACGCGGCGCGGGTCTCCCGTTTGTCGTATTTGGGCCGGACCCGCCGGCCCTGCGCCGGCGAGTCGACCGCGTTGATCGAGGACATGGTCTACTCAGCTGGTGGCGTCGTCGTAGGCGTTCATCGCCTGGGTCTGCGCAGCGGCCAGCGCCGCCTGCGGATCCTTCCCACCCAGTGCGTCGGTGGCGGCCTGCTGGTACGCCTGCTGGATCTGCTGGCCCGCCGGCGACGGCGGGATCATCGTGGCCGTGTTGAGGGCGTCGTAGTACACCTTGATCACGGCATCGATCTTGGCGTTGCCGCTCGGCTTCACGTACTGGGTCTGCAGCGAGTCGTTGGCCTTCTTGTTCGCACTGAACAAGCCGGTGAAGATACCGTTCTTCGGCTTCAGCGCCGCCGCTCGGGCGGCGCCCGCAGCCGCCCATGCTCCCTGGGAGGTAACGAGTTTCATGAACTGGCACATGGCGCCCGCATTCGGCGAGTTCTTCGGGATAGCGAACGAAGCTCCGGTTTCGAAGGTCATCGGCTGCCCGTTGACACCCTTGAAGGGCACCGCGGACAGGTCGGTCGACTGCGGGAAGCCGGCCAGGACATTGACGTACCACTGCTCGTAGGCCATGGCGCCGATCTGGCTCTTGGCGAATTCGTTGCCGGCCCCGAAGAAGTCCCAGGTGTCACGGAAAGACTTGAACTTGGCCCAGCCGCCCTGCTCGTTCACCAACGAAACCGCGTACTTCAGGGCCGCCACCACCTTCGGATCATCCAGCGTCGGCTTGCCCGTCGGGTCGACGATCGACCCGCCGTTGGCCATCGCCCACAACGGCAGGTACTCGGGCAGTTTCGGGTCGTAGCCGATCGTCGTCGGCTTCCCGCCGGACGCCGCATACATCTTCTTCGCGGCGGCCGAGAGGTTGGCCCAGTTCGAGGTGTCCAGGGCGGCGGTGGTCAGTCCGGCCTTGGTGAGCACCGGGTTGTTGATCAGGACGGCCTGGATGGTGTAGAAGTCCGGAATGCCGTAGACCTTGCCGTTCCAGGTCGATTCCTTCACCGAGTCCGGGTAGTACTGGCTCATGTCGATCGCGTTCTTTGAGATGCAATCGTCCAGCGGCATCAGGAAGCCCTTGTTGGCGTAGGTCGCCAGCAGCTGGCGGTCCATGTAGACGCCTGCCGGCGCCGTACCGCCGGCCATCGCAGTGGCGAACTTCTGAGCGTCGAATCCGTTCTTGTCAACCTGCACGTTCAACTTGGGATCCTGCTGCTTCGCATAGGACACGCGCGATGTACCGACCTCGTCGCTGGTGCTGAAACCCATGATGTCCAGCGGCTTCCCGGTGTCCGGAAGGGCGCCGGCCGCAACGGCACCGGCCGAGCCGGACCCGCCGGCGGACGCAGCCGCCGACCCGCTGGTCGCGGAGCCGGCGGGCGAGCTTGACCCGGCGGACCCGGCTGCGGACCCGGCGCCGACCCGGCCGTCACGGCCGCACCAGAACTCGAGCCGGCCGATGAACTGGAACTCCCGCAGGACGCCACCATCACCAGTGATCCAGCGAGGACGACAGCCATGAGGGTTGTGCTTCTGTGCACCGGACTACCTCTTCACGCCTCGGCCATCTTCCTCTGACCGCGGGTGAGATGGACACCAATGACTTCGATGATTGGACAGTCCCCATTTGGTCGTCACTCGAAACAATCCTTGCGATGGATCGGTGGCCTGCAGGCTCCGCGGATGCACGATGCATGCGGGCCCCAGGTGACCGGGTCAGGAGCGGCCCGGCGCCGTGTTTACAGGGTAAAAATTTTACTGAGTGTTCGGGTTCCGGGGGTTTAGCTCGCTCACCGCACGGGCACAGAACCCGGTGGACGACACACGGCGTTGCAACCGGGCACGCCGGCCGCGCCAGTTGGGAGAGGGCAACGTGAACATCAGCAAGGACCAGATTCTGCAGTTCCTGAAGGACAAGGGTCAGTCCCAGCAGGCCGACCAGGCCGCAGCTGAGCTGCCCGATCAGGTCGACAGCGATCAGCACGCCGACCTGCTGGCCAAGTTCGGCATCGACCCCAAAGAGCTCCTGGGCAAAGTCGGCGGCAGTCTGGGCAATCTGCTGTAGCTGCCGCGTGGCACGGAGTTTGGTTCCAAAGATCTTGGTTACCACATGCCCATGACGGGCGACCTCGACAGAAGGAGTTCGAGTATGACGAACACGCAATCCCCTGAAACCTACATGGGCCGCACCGCGGTCGATGCGCAAGGCAACAAGATCGGTTCCGTCGGCCAGGTGTACGTCAACGACACGACCGGCGTGCCGGATTGGATCACGGTGAACACCGGCCTGTTCGGCATGAAGGAGAACTTCGCGCCGCTGTACGGATCGACCTTCAGCGGCGACGATCTGGTCCTGCCGTTCGGCAAGGACGTGGTCAAGGACGCGCCGGATGTGGCCGATTCGGACCACATCGACGTCGAGGAGCAGCAGGCCCTGTCTGCGTACTACCAGCAGTACCTGGGCGGCACGACGGACCGGAGCGCAACGGACTCGGAATACCAGGTCGGCGAACAGGCCCGACCGGTCGCCGGCGTTCGCGACACGGCGGGGACAGCCGGCACAGAGGGCTATGACACGTCGGGTCCCACGACCGACGACGCGATGACCCGGTCCGAGGAGCACCTCGAGGTCGGCACGCAGCGGGTCGAGGCGGGCAGGGCCCGGCTTCGCAAGTACGTGGTCACCGAGCAGCAGACCGTGACCGTGCCGGTGTCGCACGAGGAGGTCCGGGTGGATCGGGAGCCGATCACCGACGCGAACGTCGGCGACGCGCTCGACGGCCCCGCCATCTCCGAGGAGGAGCACGAGGTCATCCTGCACGCAGAGCAGCCGGTGGTTGCCACCGAAGCCGTTCCCGTGGAACGGGTTCGCCTCGGCACCGAGACGGTCACCGAGCAGCAGCAGGTGTCCGGCGAGGTCCGCAAGGAACAGATCGAAGTGCATGACGGCACCGATGCCGATCTGGGTTCCCGCACCGGGAACTGACCGCATCCGCGGGCCGATCAATGACAGAAAGGGAACGGTTATGAGCAGCAGTGAACAATTCGGGTCCACCACGTTGGGTGGCACCACCGAAGGCTTTGCAACCACCAGGGCGGATACTCGGCGGGATACGTACCCCCGCCACCCGCCGGCTATGGCAGCGGCACGGGCGTCGGCGGCGAGTCGCCATCGACCACCGATGTGGCCAGGGACCAGGCCGGAAATGTGGCCGGCGGCGCGGCGGACGCCGCCCAGCATGTCGCCGGGGTGGCGAAGGACCAGGCCGGGCAGGTCACCGCTGAGGCCGGCCGCCAGGTGAGACAGCTGGTCGGGCAGGCCCAGTCGGAACTATCGACGCAGGCCCAGGCGCAGCAGGAAAAGTTGGCCGGCGGTTTGCACTCGGTGGCCGACCAACTCAGGTCGATGGCCAACAACTCGGATCAACCCGGCGTGGCCACCGATTTGGCGCACCAGGCGGCCGACAAGGCGCATCAGGTCGCGAGTTGGCTTGACAACCGCGATCCCCGCTCGGTGCTCGACGAGGTCCGGTCCTACGCCCGGCGGCGGCCCGGGACCTTCCTGGCCATCGCGTTGGGCGCTGGTCTGGTCGCCGGTCGGTTGACCCGCGGTCTGGCGGCGAACCCCGACGAGATGAATGGCAGTGCCGGGTCATCGATCCCGCAGCGGGACGCGCTGACCCGCACTCCCACGGCCTCCCAGTTCGAGCCGGTTCTGTCGGCTCCGTCGTACACCACCACGGCGCCGGCCGTCGGGTACGGGGATTCGTCTGCGCTGTCGGGCAGCACCTACGCGCCCGAAAGCGACGTCTACGGCACCGGCGAAGTGCCGGACTGGACCGGCAAGTCGAGCTCGGACGTGTTGGGTGATGCCAGGTGAGCTCGCCAATTCAGCCGCCCGGCTCGTATGGCGGGGGGTCCACAGGGCTGTATCCGACGTCCTCCGGCGTGCCCGCCAGCGGACCGGCCGGAACCGCGGGTTCCACGGACGGCGACACGCGGTCGTTGGGTGAGTTGATCAGTGGGATCACCACGGATTTGTCCACGTTGGTACAGCAGGAGATCGCGCTGGCCAAGGCGGAGGCCACCCAGTCCGCGAAGCGCGCAGGCAAGGGCGCCGGAATGTTCGGTGGCGCCGGTTTCGCCGGCTATTTCGTGCTGTTGTTCCTGTCGATCGCGTTGTGGTGGGCGATCGGCGATGGGATAGGCCGCGGTTGGTCCGCACTCATCGTCGCCGTCCTGTGGGCGATCGTCGGCCTGGTGCTGTACATGAGGGGACGCAAAGAGTTCGCGGAGATGCGCGGCCTTGACCGGACCACCGAAACGTTGGGCAAGATCCCGAATGCTGTAAAGGGTAACGAGGAGGACAACAGATGACGACCAGTAATGATCCTGACGTGATCCGGGCACAGATCGAGGCGACGCGGGCCGGACTGTCCAATGATGTCAACGAGCTGGGTGACAAGGTCAGCCCGGGCCAGATCGCGAAGCGGCAGAAGGACAAGGTGACCGGCGCCGTCATGGGCGTCAAGGACCACATCATGGGTTCCGCGGCTGACGCGAAATCGTCTACCAGCGACGCCTTGTCGTCGGTCGGTGACGCGGTGTCCGGTACGCCGGGCAAGGTCGCGCAGCAGACGAAGGGCAGTCCGCTGGCCGCGGGGCTGATCGCGTTCGGCGCAGGGCTACTGCTCTCCGGCTTGATTCCGGCGTCCCGCCCGGAGGCCCAGGCCGCCGCGGCGATCAAAGAGAAGGCGCAGCCGTTGGTCGACCAGTTGACCGAGGCCGGAAAGGACGCCGCCGGCAATTTGCAGGAACCGGCCCAGCAAGCGCTGGAATCGGTGAAGTCCACTGCCACCGACGCCGTCGGGACGATCAAGGACGAAAGCGCCTCCGCCGCCGACGATGTCAAGGGCCAGGCCCTGGACGCCAAGGACACGGTGCAGCAGCACGCATCGAGCAGCTGACACCGCAAGCAGCTGCCGGATCAGGAGCCGGGACCAATGCAGGAACGGGTCCCGGCTCCTCCCTTACCCGGACACCACCAAGGAGCCGTCGTGGCGCAGGACACCAGCAGCAGCAAAGCCGATACCGCTTCCACCCCGACGACGGCCGCAAACCCGACACCCCGACCGATCTCGCCGCGCCGACTTGGAAGTACATCCTGAAGAAGACCGCTCGGGAATTCTCCAGGGACCAGTGCACCGACCTCGCGGCGGCTTTGACCTACTACGCGGTATTGGCGCTTTTTCCCGCGCTGTTGGCGTTGGTGTCACTACTCAGCATCTTCCACCAGGGGCAGCAGGGCACGCAGGCTTTGATGGGCATCGTCAAGGACGTCGCGCCCAGCGCCGCCAACACACTGCAGGGCAGCATCAGTCAACTCACGTCCAGCCACTCGAGTGGCCTGGCGTTCATCGTGGGCCTGGCTGTCGCCTTGTGGTCCGCGTCCGGATACATCGGGGCGTTCGGCCGGGCGATGAACCGCATCTATGAAATCGATGAGGGTCGTCCGTTCTACAAGCTGCGCCCGGTCATGCTGCTCGTCACCCTCATCGCCGTGATCCTCGTGGCCCTGATCGCCTTGGCCCTGGTGGTTTCCGGGTCGGTCGCCGCCGCCGTTGGCAAGGCAATCGGCCTGGGCAGCACCGCGGTCACCGTCTGGAACATCGCCAAGTGGCCGGTCATGCTGATCGTTGTCGTCGCGGTGGTGGCGATCCTGTACTACGCCACTCCCAACATCAAGCAACCGAAGTTCCGCTGGATCAGCATCGGCGCGGCGGTAGCCGTACTGGTCTGGATCCTGGCATCGGTCGGTTTCGCCTTCTACGTCGCCAACTTCTCCCACTACAACAAGACCTACGGGTCCTTGGCCGGCGTCATCGTGTTCCTGCTGTGGCTGTGGATCACCAACCTCGCGTTGCTGTTCGGCGCCGAACTGGACTCCGAAACGGAACGCGGTCGCCAACTCCAAGCCGGGATCGAGGCCGAAGAAACGCTGCAACTGCCGCCCCGGGACACCAAAGCCAGCGATAAGAACGCCGCGAAAGACGAAAAAGAAGTTGCCGAAGGCCGCGCCATCCGCGCCGCCGCGGGCGGCGAAGACGGAGCCGTGCACAGCGAAACGAACCAGGGCAGCAGTACCATCTTGATGGCTTTTTGAGGGGTTTCACGATCTTCCGGACTGCCTCATGCCTGACCTAGTCTGGGTGAACATCCGCAATGTCGCGCAGGATCCCAGGAGGAGCAATGCCCACCATCGTTTCGTCCGTCACTTCGAGCCGCCCGGCTCGCTATAGCGAGAGTGATTGCCGCGTAGCGGATTTCGCTGCCCTGGTCGATCAGGTGACAGATTTGGCCGAGTACCCGCATGCGGTCGACGTGCAGCGCAATGTGCTGATCTACGACGCCGCCGCACTGCGCGGCACGATCCGGTCAGCTGAAGGTCGGCAAGAAGTGGAGGCCGAGCTGGCGCGGGCTCTGACCGACGGTCCAGGAGTAGTGGCGTTCAAGGGTGCATTCGACGACACGGCCATCGTTGATCGCGCGACGGAGGCGTTCGACCGGATCATCGACGTCGAGCAGGCCGCGGGCGGCGGACGCAATGACCATTTCGCGAAAGCGGGTGCCAACAGCCGGATCTGGAACGCACTGGAGAAGCTCGCCGTTCGGGATCCAGCGACGTTCGTCGACTACTACAGCAACGAGATCCTCGCGCTGATCAGCAGCGCCTGGTTGGGCCCTGGGCTACCAGATGACCTCCCAGGTCAACGTAGTGCGGCCCGGCGGCAAGGCCCAGGATCCCCATCGGGACTACCACCTCGGGTTCCTGTCCAACGAGGTCGCCGCCAGCTACCCGGCTCAGGTCCACCTGCTCTCACCGGCGTTGACCCTGCAGGGCGCAGTCGCTCACTCGGACATGCCGATCGAGAGCGGCCCGACGATGTATCTGCCGTACTCGCACCAGTACGCGCCCGGCTACCTGGCTTGGCGGCTGCCGGAGTTCCGGGAGTTCTTCGCCGAGCGGTATGTCCAGCTGCCGCTGGACAAGGGCGACGCAGTGTTCTTCAACCCGGCGCTGTTCCACGGCGCCGGCAACAACGTCTCGACCAACGTGCAGCGGATGGCGAACCTGCTGCAGGTTTCCTCGGCGTTCGGCCGGGCCATGGAGACCGTGGACCGGGTGAAGGTCGCCAAGGCCGTTTATCCGGCGCTGAAGGCCGCCAAGGACCACGGAGTCGACTCAGTACTGCTGTACAACGCGATCGGCTGCGCCGCCGAGGGCTACCCGTTCCCCAGCAATCTCGATCTCGACGAGAACGTCGATGGTCTGACGCCGCTGGCGCAAACGGCACTGCTGCATCAGGCGCTGGCGCAGGACTGGAGTGCGGACCAGCTCAACGTGGCCCTCGACGCTTACGCCACCCGGCACCGCACCGACGAAATCTGACTCCCCGCATGCCGGGTTGACGGTCCGTAGCGAAGCTACGCCGGAACGTTGAAGGGTGTGGTGATGTTGATCTGCGACGGACTGGACTCGATGGGCCCCTTGATGGCTCCGTTGGCCTGCATGATCACCTGACAGGCCAGGCGCATGTCACGCCGCAGGTCGTGGTGCAGCACCGCGGTGATCTGCCGGTTTCGGATGAGCGGCAGATTGTCCTGGTCGAGGTCATGCGCGATGAACACCCGACATCTGCGGTTCACGGAGGCGAATGCTTCCAAGATCGCCCTGTTCCCGCCGCCGATGGAATACACCGCAGTGATTTCGGGGTGCTCGCGCAGGAGCGAAATGGTGTGGTCGCGGACGGTGGTGTCGATGCCGTCGGTGTCGGTGGCTTCGATCAGGGCGTGCCCGACACCGCCGTCCCGCATCGCAGCTCCGGAACCCCATTTCGCGTTCCTCCTCGCCACGGAATGCGCTGCGGCTCAGGGCCATCAGGATCGCGTCGCCCTTGTCGGGCAGCCACTGGTCTATCAGGTACGCGGCGGTTGCGCCGGCGGCTCGGTTGTCGATCCCGACGTAGGCCACTCGCTGGCTCAAGGGCAGGTCGGTGACCAGCGTGACCACGGGGATTCCGGACTGCTGCAACCGTGCGATGGCGTCACTGATGTCCGGCTCGTCCGGCGCCTTGAGGACGACCCCCATGGAACCGCGACGACGGATGTCATCCAGTGTCCTCACCAGCTCGCCGGGTTTCACCGTCTCCCGAAAATGAAAGCGCGATCGCACCACAGCGGGCGACAGCATGGGCAATTCCAGTTCGAGGGCCGATTTGACGGCGCTGGAGAAGCGATCTGGGGTTTGCATGACGACGTCGACCAGAAAAGTGCGACCGACCAGACGAAGTTGACTCCGCTGCCGGTCGAGATCGGTGATCGCCTGCGCAACGCTGGCTGCGGTGCTGGCCCGCACACCCGGCCGTTCATTGAGCACCCGGTCGACCGTCGCCTCGCTCAGTCCGGATTGGCGAGCGATCTCACGGATCGGGTACGGGTGAGGCATGATCAGATTCTGAGGTATTGATGACGGGCCAGCAACAGCACGGTGATGGATGGAGAAGGAGAATGTCATGCGCCTCGGACTGATCGGTCTCGGCAGAATCGGCTCGTTCCATGCCGACACCCTGTCGAATCTTTCCGCAGTGGATTCGTTGGTCGTCACCGACGCTGTCCCCGCTGTCACCAGAACGGTCGCCGAACGGATCGGCGCGCAGGTCGCTGACTCTCCGGAGCGCCTGATCGCGGGCGGTGTCGACGCGATCGTCATCGCTGCTGCCACCGGCGCCCACGTCGAGTTGATCAGGGCCGGAGTCGACGCGGGCATCCCCGTGTTCTGCGAGAAGCCGTTGTCCGGTGATCTTTCCGAGGCGGTGACCATCGCGCGGTACGTCAATGACCGAGGGGTTCCGGTGCAGATCGGCTATCCGCGCCGTTTCGACCCTGCCTTCGCCGCCGCCAGGGCGGCCGTGGAAGCCGGGGAACTCGGATGGGTGCACACGGTGCGGTCCACCACCCTGGACCCCGCTCCGGCACCCCGCGGATACATCGAGGTGTCGGGCGGGATCTTCCGGGACTGCAGCGTGCACGACTTCGATACCGTCCGCTGGGTGACCGGTCGGGAGGTCGTCGAGGTGTACGCGACGGGCAGTGCCAGGGGCGCCGACTTCTTCGCAGAATTCGGAGACGTCGCCACCGCCCAGATCCTGTTGACCTTCGACGACGGTGCGACCGCCGTTGTGTCCAACACTCGATACAACGCCCGCGGCTACGACGTCCGCCTGGAACTGCACGGCACCGACGACAGCGTGGCTGCCGGCTGGAGCGAAACCACACCCGTGCGCAACCTCGAGCCCGGCGCGACATGGCCTGCCGGGCCGCCGGCCGCGTTCTTCATGGACCGCTTGACCGGGGCCTTCCAGGCGGAGTTGACCGCTTTCACCGAAGTGGTCGCCGGACGCCGAACATCGCCGTGCACGGTCGACGACGCCATCGCCGTCGCGTACATGGCAGAGGCCGCCGCCCGGTCCCTCGCCGAACATCGGCCGGTGGGGATCGACGAGGTGCAGGTGTCGTGACCGTGATGGATGCCCGCTCCGCCTAGGTCGGCGGAAGCCACGATGCGACAGGGTGGTGCTTCTCTGTTTCCCCTGCCGTGCAGCCGGGTACCGCCGTAGCACCGCAGGTGCGCTACGGGCACTACCTACCAGGCACGTGGAGGCTCGCTTTGTCCGTCACCCACCGGGACATGACCTGCGCAGCCGGGCAGGTGTTCGCCGTACTGTCCGACGGGTGGCTGCTCGGCCTGTGGGTGGTCGGCGCATCGCGGATCCGGGACGTCGAGGACAGTTGGCCGGCCGTTGGCTCGACGGTGCATCATTCTGTGGGCTCCTGGCCGGTGCTGATCAACGACAGCACAACGGTGAAAGCTGTGGTCCCGAATCGTTCGCTGCATTTGCAGGCCAGGGCCTGGCCGGCCGGCGAAGCCGAGGTGTTGATCCAGCTGGAAGCCCGGCCGGGCGGCTGCCGGGTCACCATCACCGAGGACGCCGTGAAAGGCCCCGGAACCTGGCTACCCAAACCGTTGCGCTCCATCCTGCTGAATCGCCGCAACGTCGAATCGTTGCGCCGCCTTGCCCTTCTGGCGGAAGGCAGGACATCTACAGCCGCTGGTGTCTGACCGCGACGGGTCTGCGGGTAGGTGACCGACCTATCACGCCTGCATAGCCCTCGATTTATCGCGGCCAGCCGGGCTCTCTGCGCGAATTGATGACCAGGTTTTGAACGAAACTGTCCGGCGGAAGCGTCATCATGAACTCGACGGCGCTGGCCACGGTGTCCGGATCCATCATCACCTCGTCACTCAAATTCCATTGATCCATCATCGGCGTGTTCATTGCGCTCGGCATGAGACCGTGGATCCGGACCGGCCAGCGATATTCATGCGCCTCACGCTGCATGACCTTGGTCAACATGGCCAGTGCCGCTTTCGACGAATTATAGGCCGCGGCATCGGCGCCCACGGTGATTGCAGAAATGGAAATGACATTGACCACGTCAGCCGGATGCGCGCGGTCTCCCGAACCGATCGCCTTCAAAAAGGCTCTGGTCAAATACAGCGGGCCGGTTTGATTGACTGCGATGACGCGGCGCCACTGTTCATCGGTGAGGTCGAGAATTCCTGCGCCACTATCGGTACCTGCGTTGTTGACGAGACCGTCGAAATGCTCGCCGTGGCCGGCCGCTATTCGATCTATCGCCTCACGCGCACTGCTGGAATCGGTGACATCCAACTCGACGAACTCGGCAGATCCGCCGCTCGTTCTGATCAGTTCCACGGTAGCGGCGGCTCCGTCGACGTTGACATCACCGACGACGGCATGCGCGCCCCCGTTGGACAGCCTGCGCGCTATCGCCCTGCCCAATCCGCTTGCCGCTCCACTGATGAGCACCACGCGCCCCTGAAGATTTCTCATTCCGTCCACTTCCCTTGCCGTCAGACGGCAGGATCGTCCACGATCGATACATTCACCTGTTGCAGGTACCCAACTGGAGCCATAACCATCCATGACGGGGGATCCGACCCAGGCGCGGGTCACCAGTCGCTCGCAGGTTCGCTAGACGGTAACCGCCGTCGGTCAGCTTGTCCATCAAGCCGGCTTGTTGGCCGGTCAAACCGGCTTGATGGACATCAAACCGGCTTGATGGCGCATCAAACCGGCTTGGTAGAGATCAAACCGGCTTGATGGAGGATCAAACCGGTTTGATGCGGCTTGACGGTCGCGCAAAGACAACCGGTTTGATAGAACCGGTTTGATCCGCCGAGCGACGGGGCATTGACGCCGCAAGCCGTGATGAATTTCAGGATTCACCGGCCGTGGTGGATGCCCGCAAATGCTCACGCCAGCGGTCACCCACACTGTGGCTTGACCGGACGATGAAGTGCGCCAGCCGTCGGTGAAGCATCGACGCCTGACGAAGTTGCGTCTGTCATCAACGTCGAGAGAAGGACAGAAGTGCACATTCTGGGCATCAACGCGCTGTATCACGATCCATCGGCGGCACTGGTCGTGGACGGTCGAACGGTGGCAGCGTCGGAGGAGGAGCGTTTCAGCAGACGCAAACACGGGAAGCGCCCTGTCCCGTTCTCGGCCTGGGAGTTGCCGGAACTGGCTGCGCTCTGGTGCTTGGAGCAGTCGGGTTGCTCGGCCGAGGATCTCGACGTGGTGACGTATTCGTTTGATCCCGCGCTGGCGTTGCCGCCCGAGGAACTCGGGGTGTTCGATCCGTGGGACCATCTGCGGCTCGATTACGCCAGGCGGGCACCCGGCTTCCTGGCCGCTGCGCTACCCGGTCTGGATACGGAGCGGGTCCGGTTCGTTCCGCACCATGTCGCGCACGCCGCGTCAGCGGGGCTGGCAGCTCCGTTCGGGGGCAACTGCGCCGTTCTGGTCCTGGATGGCCGCGGTGAACGGCACAGCCACCTGGCCGGCGCCTTCGTCGACGGCAAACTCGACGTCCTGTACAGCCAGCAGCTGCCGCATTCGCTTGGCCTGCTGTACGAGGACGCCACCGACCACCTCGGGTTTCTGCGGAGTTCGGACGAATTCAAGGTGATGGCGTTGGCCTCGTACGGCCGACCCCGCCACGTCGACTACCTGCGACAGTTCGTATACGCCAGCGGTGATGGCGGCTTCCGCACGACCGGTGTCGATTGGGCATCGCTGGCACCAAGGCGCTCACCGGCGCAGGAGTGGTCCAGCGACCACGCCGACTTGGCTGCGAGTTTGCAGGCCGTTCTGGAAGAGGTGCTGTTGGCCCTGGTCAGCTGGCTGTATGAGCAGACCGGCGCCACGAACCTGTGCATGGCGGGCGGCGTTGCGTTGAATTGCGTTGCCAACTCCAGAGTTTTTCGCGAAGGTCCGTTCAGGGATGTATGGGTGCAACCCGCTGCGGGCGATTCCGGCACTGCGCTGGGCGGAGCGCTGTTCGCGGCGCAGCAGATGGGCGAGGACATCACCGCGTTTCCTGGACCGGACCTTGGTCGCGGCTGGACCGACGACGAGTTGGAAGCGGCTCTCCTCACGGCCCGGCTGCCTTACCAGCGGCCACCCGACGTCGCCGACGCGGTGGCCGCCGAACTGGCCCGCGACGGGATCGTCGCCTGGTTCCAGGGACGCAGCGAGTTCGGTCCGAGAGCGCTCGGCCACCGCTCGCTGCTCGCCCACCCTGGGCGCCAGGCGAATCTAGCCCGCCTGAACGACGTCAAAGGTCGGGAACAGTTCAGGCCGGTAGCCCCCATGGTGTTGGCTTCCCGCGCTGCTGAACTGTTCTCCGGCGGACCGACCCGATCGCCGTACATGCTTTTCGTGCAACACGTCGCCGAAGAATGGCAGCAACGCATCCCGGCTGTGGTCCACGTCGACGGAACCGCACGTATCCAGTCGGTGGACCCGGCCACCGAACCGCTGGTCGCCAGCATGTTGGAGCACTTCGAACGGCGGACCGGGCTGCCGGTGGTGGTCAATACCAGCTTGAACACGGCCGGCCGGCCGATGGTCGATTCACCGCGGGACGCGTTCGAATGTTTCGGGTCGACCCCGGTCGATCTGCTGGCCATCGGGCCGTTCACTGTTCGCCGCCCGGATCTCGGACGGGCATGAGCGCACCACTGACCGAGGTGGCGATCGTCGTCCCGACCATCGGCCGGCCGTCGCTTCGGGCGCTGTTGGCCAGCCTGGCCGAGTCCGGCCGGCGGACCGGCATCCCGGTGCCGGTCGATCTACGTCGTCGACGATCGAGGATCGGATGACGGCGCGGCGTTGCGGGTCGACGACGTCGATCTGCCCGCCGTCGAGTTGCTGCGCAGCGGTGGCCGTGGGCCGGCCGCGGCCCGCAATGTCGGCTGGCGGCGCTCCACAGCGGCGTGGGTGGCGTTTCTCGATGATGATGTGCTGGTCACCGCCACCTGGCTGCGCGACCTCGCGGATGATCTCGCCGGCGCCCAGCAATCGGTGGCGGGCAGCCAGGGCCGGATCACCGTGCCGCTGCCGGCTTCTCGTCGCCCCAACGATTGGGAGCGGGGCACCGCCGGCCTGGAAACCGCACGGTGGATCACCGCGGACATGGCGTATCGCCGCGCCGCCCTGCTGCTGACCGGCGGCTTCGACGAACGTTTCCCGCGCGCCTTTCGAGAGGATGCCGATCTAGCGCTTCGCATGTTGGACAACGGGTTCGACCTGACCAACGGGTGTCGTCGCACCATCCACCCGGTGCGTCCGTCACGGTGGTGGGCCAGCGTCGGCCAACAACGCGGCAACGCCGACGACCCATTGATGCGGCGGCTGCACGGGCCGGCCTGGCGTACAGCGAGCGGCGGCCCCGCTCGGCCGCCGCCCGCAGCATCTGGCCACCACCGCCCTAGCGGCCCTCACCATCGGAGCGACTGTCGCGAATCGGCGACGCACCGCGGGTGGGGCGGCCCTTGGCTGGCTTGTCTCGTACCGTTGATTTCGCCTGGCGGCGGATCGCGCCGGGCCCGCGGGACGTGGCCGAGGTGCTCAAGATGCTGACCACGAGCATTGTGATCCCGCCGGTCGCCTGCTGGTTCTGGCTCGGCGGCGTACGCAAACACGCTGGCGCCAAGCCACTTTCGCCTGGACAGGCAACCGATCTGCCCGCAGCGGTGCTGGTCGATCGGGACGGCACGATCGTCAGGGACGTGCCGTACAACGGCGATCCGGACCTGGTCGTGCCGATGCCAGGCGCGCAGCAGGCGTTGAGCCGCGTCCGCCAGGCGGGGATTCCGATCGTGGTCGTCAGCAACCAATCGGGCGTCGGGCGCGGGTTGATCAGCGCGGCGTCGGTTGCCGCGGTCAACGAGCGCATCGAGAAGATGTTGGGGCCGTTCGACGCCTGGCTGGTGTGCCCGCACGTGGACAGCGATCAATGCGCGTGCCGTAAACCCCAGCCCGGCCTGATCCACCAGGCAGCGGAGCGGCTCGGAGTGCGGACCGATCGATGCGTCGTGATCGGTGACATCGGTTCCGACATGGCCGCCGCGCGGGCCGCAGGGGCCAGTTGCATCCTGGTACCGACCGCGGCGACGTTGCCCTCGGAAATCGACGCCGCACCGATGACCGCCGGAACGCTCCAACATGCCGTAGACGCGGTGCTCGCGGGAGCGTGGTCCAGTTGAGCGCCCACGTACTGATCGTGCGCTTGGACAGCATGGGGGACATGCTGACCACCGGGCCGGCCGTCCGGGCGGTGGCGGCCAAGGCGTCGGTGACGGTGCTGGCCGGGCCGCTCGGGGAAGATGCCGCCCGCCTGCTGCCGGGGGTGGACGGCGTACTGGTGTGGGCCTGCCCGTGGATCCTCAATCCACCCCCTGATACCTCGGCTTCCGACATCGACTTCGTCGTCGACCGGATCTCCGCGCTCGGGGTCACGGAAGCCATCATCTTGACCTCATTCCATCAGTCGCCTCTGCCGACAGCACTGGTATTGCGGATGGCCGGCGTTCCCCGCATCACGGCTCGAAGCGTCGACTATCCCGGATCGCTGTTGGACCTACGGCTTCCGGCACCGCTGCAGGATGCGCCCGAACCGGAACAGATGCTGGCGGTTGCGCAGGCGGCTGGATACGGGCTACCCGACGGGGACGACGGTGGGCTGGCGATCCGGCGGCCGTTGCCGCCGCCGCCCCCCGGTCTGACCGCCAACTATGTGGTGGTTCACCCCGGCACGAGCGCTCCCGCCCGGGCGTATCCGGAAGCCCTCTGGGGGCTGGCCGTTCGCGAGCTCACTGCCGCCGGATGGCCCGTGGTGGTCACCGGCGGACCGGCTGAGCGCAACCTGACCGGGCATCTCGCGATGATGGGCGACGGCGCGGCGCAGGTGGCCGATCTCGGTGGACAGCTTGATCTGGCCGGCCTTGCCGCCGTCCTCGACGGAGCTGCGGCAGTCGTCGTCGGCAATACCGGGCCGGCCCATCTGGCCGCAGCCGTTGGTACGCCTGTGGTCTCGCTGTTCGCGCCAGTCGTCTCCCCGGCCCGGTGGGCGCCTTATGGCGTTCCCGTGGTGCTGCTCGGCGATCAAAGCGCGCCCTGCCGGAACACCCGAAGTCAGCAGTGCCCGATACCAGGACATCCCTGTCTGAGTTCCGTGACCGCGCGTCAGATCGTGGATGCCGTGGACGTGTTGGCACCGACGAAACCGATTGCGCACCAGTACGAATCGGCGACTCTCCGATGAGAATACTGCTCTGGCATGTGCATGGGAGCTGGACGACCGCCTTCGTCCAGGGAGGCCACGAGTACATCGTTCCGGTCCTGCCCGATCGTGGTCCCGATGGGGTCGGGCGGGCACGCACCTGGAATTGGCCGGCCTCGGTGACGGAGCTGACCCCCGCAGAGCTGCGCCGGACCGATGTGGATCTGGTGATCCTGCAGCGACCCTCGGAGATTTCGCTGGTTCGCGACTGGCTTGGCCGGGCGGCCGGCGTGGACCTTCCCGCCATCTATCTGGAACACAACACCCCCGACGAAAGTCCCTGCGCGCAACACCATGTCGTCGGGCACCGCCGCGACATCACCATCGCCCACGTCACGCATTTCAATGAGTTGTTCTGGGACAACGGGTCTGCGCCCACAGTCGTCATCGAACACGGGATCATCGACCCCGGTGCCCGTTACACCGGCCAGCTTGATCGCGGCGCCGTGGTCGTCAACGAGCCCGGCCGGCGCGGGCGGACCGTCGGAGCGGACCTGTTGCCCCGCCTTGCGCAGGCCGGCCCGATCGACCTGTTCGGCATGCAGGCCGACGCCTTCGTCCGCGAGCTGGACGGACAGTCCAAGGAGCGGATCCAGGGCCACGAGGACTTGGCCACCCAGGACGACATGCACACCGAGTTGGCCCGGCGCCGGGTTTATCTGCACCCGATGCGATGGACCTCGCTCGGGCTGTCGCTCATCGAGGCCATGCAGCTGGCCATGCCCGTGATCGTCGTCGCGAGTACCGAGGCGGTTGCGGCGGTCCCGCCTGGCGCGGGCGTGATCAGCACCGATCTCGACCGGCTGGTCGACGGATTCCGGACCTTCCGGCACGAACCCGAGCTCGCCCGTGCCTGCGGTCTCGTCGCGAGGGAGGCGGCACTGGAGCGGTACGGGCTGAAGCGATTCTTGGGGGACTGGGATCAGTTGATCCACCGCACCGTCGGTGAGCGAGGAGGAAATCGATGAGGATCGCGATGGTGTCCGAACATGCCAGCCCCCTGGCCTGCATCGGCGGTGTCGACGCCGGCGGTCAGAATGTGCATGTCGCCGCCTTGTCCGCAGCCCTGGCGGCCAGGGGTCACGACGTCGTCGTGTACACCCGAGCGGATCGACCCGGTCTGCCACGGCGAGTGGAGATGTCGCCTGGAGTGTTGGTGCACCATGTGCCGGCCGGGCCGGCCACGCACGTCCCGAAGGACGAGCTGCTGCCCTTCATGGACGCATTCTCCGAACACCTCGCCCAGACGTGGCGCCAGGATCGGCCGGATCTGGTGCACGCACATTTCTGGATGAGCGGGCTGGCCGCCGTCGCGGCCGCCCAGACAGTCGATGTGGCGGTGCTGCAAACGTTTCACGCGTTGGGCTCGGTCAAGCAGCGGTGGCAGGGGGATGCCGACACCAGCCCGTCCGAGCGCATCCGGATCGAGGGCGAGCTGGCCCGCACCGTGGACGAGATCATCGCCACGTGCAGCGATGAGGTGGCCGAACTATGGAGGATGGGAGCTCCCGACGATCGAATCGAGGTCGTGCCCTGCGGAGTCGACACCGCGTTGTTCACCGGGCGCCCCAACCCGCGCCGCGACCTGTCGCAACGGGCGCGGTTGCTCGTACTGGGACGGCTGGTCCCGCGCAAGGGGGTCGACGACGCCATCCGCGCGCTGACCATGGTCGCCGATGCCGACCTGATCGTCGTCGGCGGACCCGCGGCCATGGATCTGGACCTGGACCCAGAGGTGCTGCGCCTGCGGCAACTGGCCATGCGCTGCGGTGTGGGTGACCGGGTGCGCTTCATGGGACGCGTCAGTCACGACCGGCTGCCGGCACTGATCCGGTCCTGTCATCTGGTGATCGCTCCACCGCTGTACGAGCCGTTCGGCATCGTGCCGCTGGAAGCGATGGCCTGCGCCGTTCCGGTGGTCGGTACGGCGGTCGGTGGGCTGTTGGACACCGTGGACAACGGCGTCACCGGGCTGCTGGTCGAACCGGCCGATCCAGCGGCCCTTGCCGCCGGCATCCGCACCCTGTTGGCCGACGACCGCCGCCGAACCGCAATGGGCGCGGCCGGCCAGGCCAGGGTCCGGGCCAATTTCAGTTGGGATCGAGTGGCGGCGCGGACGGAAGCGGCCTATGTGAGCGCAACGGCCGGCCGAACCCGCACCACGTCCGGGATGGAGGCTCTGCGGTGACTGATCTGCTCACGTCCGCGACTCGACTGCATCTGAGTTCGCTGACCGATGCGCTTGCCAATTTCGGGCCTGCGGCTCAGATCGCGGAGCGATGGGGATCGTTGTTGGCCGACAAGCTCAGTGCCGGCGCCCGGTTGCTGGTCGCGGGTAACGGTGGGAGTGCCGCCCAGGCCCAGCATCTCAGCGGAGAGATCGTCGGTCGCTACCGCGAGGACCGTCGACCGTTCTCCGCAGTTGCGCTGCATTCGGAACCATCGGCGTTGACGGCGATCCTCAACGACTACGGGCCGGAGGACGTTTTCGCCCGGCAGGTATGGGCCCATGGACGCCCAGGTGACGTATGCGTGTTGATGTCGACGTCGGGTCGCAGCCGAAATGTCGTCGCCGCTGCCGAGCGCGCCCGGGATGGCGGCCTGCTGACCTGGGCGATGACGGGCCGGCACCCGAATGTGCTGGCCCAGTCGTGCGACGAGGCCCTGATCGTCGACAGCCCCTGTACCGCAACGGTTCAGGAAATCCACCTGGTGGCGCTGCACCTGCTGTGTGAAGCGATGGATCGCCGCCTGCAGCTGCTCGGCGGAACGTCGACCGAGCCGGCCACCGCGAGCGCTCCGATGCCGTCCGGAGTCCTTCGATGACCGCCCCCGTCGTCGTTTTCGGCGACGTGATGCTCGACATCGACCGGGTCGGTGCGGCGCAGCGGTTGTCGCCCGAGGCGCCGGTGCCCGTACTCGACCACCTGCAGGATCACCGGCGGCCGGGTGGCGCCGCCCTGGCGGCCCTGCTCGCTGCACGCCGCGGCGACGTTCCGGTGACATTGATCGCGCCGTTCGCCGATGACCAGGCGGCCGAGCAGATTTCGCGTCTACTGGCCGGACGGGTCGAGGTCATCCCGCTGCCATGGACCGGCAGTACGCCGGTGAAGACCCGGATCCGGGCGGGAGATCATCCGGTCGCCCGGTTGGACGAGGGCGGCCGGCCTGGTTCGATCACCGCCATTCCCGGCGGCGCGGTGGCCGCCCTCGAAACCGCCGCGGCGGTATTGGTCTCCGACTACGGCCGCGGTGCTACCGCCGACCCGCGCCTGCGCGAGTTGATCGCCCGCTGTGCCAGTCGAGTTCCGGTCGTGTGGGACCCGCACCCGCGCGGCGCAACTCCAGTGGCCGGCTGCATGTTGGTCACTCCCAATGAATTGGAAGTCCGTCAGCTGATGGGTGCCGGGCCGACGACAGCGGGCGGCTCGAGCACCGATCAACGGCACCATCGGCGAACTGCGCGGTGCGGCCCAACACCTGTCGCGTCAATGGCAGGTCGGCGGGATCTGCGTGACCCTTGGATCCCGCGGCGCCGTCCTCTGCCTCGGCGACAACGCGGCGTTCATGGTGCCGGGAGCACCGGTCAGTGGTGGCGACACCTGCGGCGCCGGAGACAGTTTCGCCGCTGCCGCCACCTGCGCACTCGCCGGAGGAGCGCTGCCGAGCGAAGCGGTGACCCGCGCCGTGGCGTACGCCGGCGAATTCGTGGCCGCCGGGGGCGCGGCCGGCCTCCAGTGGGGCGCCGAGCCGTCAGCAGCGGAACCGCACCGCCGGAACGTCGCGGATCTCGTCGACTCGGTGCGCCGGGCCGGAGGCGTTGTCGTCGCCACGGGTGGTTGTTTCGACCTGCTGCACGCCGGCCACATCGCCACGCTCGAATCGGCCAGAGCCCTCGGTGACGCGCTGATCGTGTGCCTGAACTCTGATGCCTCCGTCAGACGACTCAAGGGCGAACAGCGGCCCCTGCAAACGGCGGCCGACCGGGCCAGGGTGCTCTCCGCCCTCGCCGCAGTCGACGCGGTCGTGCTCTTCGAGGAGGACACCCCGACCCGCATCGCTCGAGAGGATCCGCCCCGACATCTGGGTCAAGGGCGGCGACTACTCGGGTCTCGAGCTACCCGAGGCGGCCGTGCTGGCGGCGTGGGGCGGTGAGGTCGTCACCGTGCCTTATCTCGCCGGTCGATCGACATCCGCGCTGGTCGAGCTGGCGGCACCGCTCGTTCCCCGCCCGTGAGGCAACCAGTAGCGCTGGCCCTGCGGGCGCTCGGACTCGGCGATTTCCTGACCGGTCTGCCGGCTCTGTCGCTGCTGCGTCAGGCGCTGCCGGAACACCGCATCGTGCTCGCGGCCCCGGCTGCGCTCGCCCCACTGGTCGACCTCGTGCCATCCGTGGACGGTCTCTACGCCCGAGAGGAACTACAGCCCCTCGACAGCTTCCCGGAAACCGCCGACATCGGTATCGACCTGCACGGCAAGGGTCCGGCCAGCCGCCGGCTGCTGTCGGCGATCGTTCACGGCCCCGTCATCGGATTCGCGGACCCGGCCGCCGGATTGGACGGTCCGACCTGGCGGCGGCACGAGCACGAGGTCTCGAGGTGGTGCCGGCTGGTTCGGGAATCATTCGCCCTCCCGGACGGCGACGGCTTGGACAGCGTCGCCGGAACGATCGCGCACGCCTGCGGTGGAGGTGCCCGGTGGGCTGACCATCGTGCACCCCGGTGCAGCAGCTCCGGCGCGACGGTGGCCCCCGGACCGCTTCGCCACAGTGGCCCGGGCGCTGATTGCCGACGGCCACCACGTGGTGATCACTGGCGGCTCGACCGAAAAGGCGCTGGTGCAAGAGGTTTCGCGTGCAGCGGGCGCGGAGCCGATGCTGGGCCCATCGCTTCTCGAGCTCGCCGCGGCGGTGGCCAAAGCCCGGCTGGTGGTGTGCGGTGACACCGGTGTCGCACACCTCGCGTCGGCGTACCGCACCCGCTCGGTATTGCTGTTCGGCCCGGTGTCGCCCGCTGAATGGGGCCCACCTGCCGACGGGCGGCACACCGTCATCTGGCACGGCGACGGCACCGGCAACCCGCACGGACGGACGCCCGACCCCGCACTGATGAGAATCTCGGCAGCGGAAGTCCTCGCCGCACTCCAATCCGACGCCGTTCGCAACTGACCCGCGGGCCCGTGTCAGGCGGTACTGGGATCGCGCGGCCCTGGTGGTGTGGACAGCCGTGCGCTGCGCACGGGATCGATACGGTTGGCCAGTGGTCGGCGAGCAGCGAAGCGACGATCATCGAGCACGCTCAGCGAGGCATCCAGTCCGGGGTCGATAGGGCTGCGTCGCCGCCAGACCCAACCGGCTCCGGCCACGGCCATGCCGACGCCGCGCACCCAATCGATGTTCTTCGGAGTGTCGGCGAGCGTGAAGACCGTCCAACGCAGCGCACTGCGCAGCCGACGATGCAGCCAGGCGTTCCACAGCGTGTTCCGCATTCCATGTGCTCGCAGTTGCGGAGCATTGGCCACGCTCGGGTAGTGACGCATGACCAGTTCCGGGAAGTACCGCATCTGCCAACCTGCGCGCAGCAGCGGCAAGGCCAATGTCTCTTCCTCACCGCCCATGAAGAACACCGAGTCGTAGCCGCCGACGGCAAGGTAGGCGGAGCGGCGGACCAGGACCGCGCCGCCCATGAAACTGAGCAATACCGGACCGGGGATGCCAGCGTCGTCCGGCAGCGGGCTATCGGCCATCTCGGCCGAGATGCCGTCCAATCGGCGCTGCTCGCCCACGAGAATCCGCGCGTTCACGACGGCCAAGCGGGGGTGAGCCTCGAACATCTCGACGGCGGCGGTCAAGCCGCCAGGTTCCCACCATCCGTCGTCGTCGCAGAACAACACGTAGGGAGTGGTGGCCCGCTGGGCACCGCGGTTGCGCCCGGCGGCACCGACATTGGTCGGCAGTGCGATGACGTCGATCTCCGGCCGGCTGGTCAGCAGTGCGACGGTGTCATCCGAGGAGGCGTTGTCCACCGCAATGATGGGCAGCTCCAACTGCCGCAGCTGCTCCAGAATCGTCAGCAGCCGGTGGGCACAGTTGAACGTCAACAGCACCACGGTGACCTGATCGGCCAGGCACGGATCCTCGTTTCGGTTCTGTTCTGGCCGAAAGTAGCCGGCTTCAGCGATCTGCTCGATCGGCTTTCCCATGCAAGACAGGTGCCCAAAAGGGCGACGTATTGAACGATGAATCGTCGGGCGTCAGTCACCCTCGGTGGCGGGCGCTGCCTGATGGCTGCGCGCGGATGTCACGGAACGGCGGCCTCGAAGACGTCGTCCCACGCTTGCTCGGCCGCCCCGATCACCGGACCGGCGGAGCCGAGTTCGGCCTCGAGAATGGCGGGCGATCGGAGGCGCCGGACCGGCATCAACCCGTGTTGGTAGGACTCGCGCAGGATGCTCGGCGCGAACGTCGAGATCTCGCGTGCCAGGCCACCGAGCGTGACAACTTCCGGATCCAGGGCGTTGACCAGTGCGCCGATTCCCCTGCCCAGTTCACCGGCGACCGCCTCGAGAGCCGCGGATTCGGGTCCGCTCCCGGTGCGAGCTCGTTGCAGGACTTGCGTCGCATACGCGACCGGGCTCACCGGCTCGCCATCACCAAGGAGCCGCGCGAGAGCACCACCGTCGACACTCGTGCCCCAGCACCCGCGCAGCCCGCACGGGCACTCGACATCGCGGTCGCCGAATGGCAGGTGCCCGAACTCTCCGGCGAGTCCGCGGTGTCCGTCCAACGCCTTCCCCTCGTGGATGATGCCGCCACCGATCCCAGCCTCGACGAGCAGGTGCAGAGACAGGAAAGAGCCCTGAGATGCGCCGCGCCGCGACTCTGCGACCCCTGCCAGCGTCGCGTCGTTCCCCACCGTCAGTGTCTTCCAGTCGTGCCAGAGGTCACTGCAGGTTCACTTCTGGCCAGTCGAGGCTGGTCACCGTGAAGGCCGTGCGTTCGCGAACAGGCCCGGGCACGGCTATGCCAAGGCCGGTCACCCGGCCGGCGAATCGGCGCTTCAACGAATCGCACGCTTGCTGCATCGCTCGCAGTGTCTTGGCGCAATGTCCGTCGTGAGCGTCATGTACGGAAGCCACCGCGAGCCCGCCGATCTCGAAGGCGTCGACTCTCCAGCCTTCATGTCCAAGCGCAGCTCCCAGGACGAGAGGCCCATCCGGGTGTGCCGTGAAAACCTTCGTGGGTCGCCCCCTGGTCCCGGACCGGGGTGCGTCGGTTTCTGACAGCCAGTGCGCCGCCGCAGTCGAGGAAGCCAAGTCGGAAGCGACTCCTGTGCTCATGTCCAGCTTCTTCGCTGAGGTCGCCCGCGACAAGCCTGGATTGACGTGCACCAGGCGCACGAGCTCCCGACCTCGGGTCGTCAATCGGTCCATCTGCCCTCCATTAACTCGTTATGCGAGTATATTCGGATCACATGGATTACGTCCCCGAAACCGCTGAGTCACCCGCGACGGTTCCAGGGCGGTCCAGATCCCGGCTGCCCTTCGTCATCTATCTGCTGGCGGCGGGCGCCTTCCTCATGGGTACTTCCGAATACGTCATCGCGGGCCTGCTGCCGGAGATCGCGAACGATTTCCACGTCGGTGTGTCCAGGGCCGGCCTGGCGATCACGGTCTTCGCCATCGGGATCATCGTCGGTTCTCCGACGACCGCGCTGCTGACCCTGCGGCTACCCCGTCGACTGGCGCTGGTCGCCGCTCTGGTCATCTTCGCCATCGGTCACGTCGTCGCCGTGCTCAGCTCCGATTTCAGCCTCATGCTGTTCGCGAGGTTTCTCACCGCCATGGTCACGGGTGCCTACTGGGCCATCGCGTCCGTCACGGCCTCCCGCATCGCAGGCGGCGCCGCCGGCTCCCGGGCGATCGGTGTCGTCCTCGGCGGCGGGATGATCGCGACTGCGATCGGCGTGCCTCTCGGTTCGTTCGCCGGTCAGCACATCGGCTGGCGCGGTCCGTTCTGGCTTCTCGCCGTCCTTGCGCTGCTCGCCGCCGTTGCCATCGCCCGGTTCGTTCCGGCAGACCGTCCGGGAACACTGCCCACACCATCGGTGCGGGCGGAACTCAGCGTCTTTGGCTCCGGCAGAGTCTGGCTCGTCCTGGCCGCCTGTGTCGGCATCACCGGAGGGGTTCTCTCGGTCTACAGCTTCATCTCGCCACTGCTCACCGGTCGGACGGGCCTGTCCGGAGTCGGCGGTGCCGCTCGCCCTGGTGGCCTTCGGTGTCGCGGCATTCCTCGGATCGATCCTCGGAGGTCGTCTCGGGGGTAGGTGGCCGTACACCTCCGCACTGGCGGCGGCCGGCGTGAGCGTTGCCTGTTCCGCCGGGCTCGTGTTCTTCTCGACCCAGGCGATCCCAACCCTGGTGCTGTTCGCCGTCCTCGGGGTTTCCGGCTTCCTGCCCAATCCGATCATGTTCGTGCTCATCATCCGGTTCAGCGGGTCGTCTCCCACGCTGCCCACCGCTGCGGCGTCATCGATGTTCAATGTCGGCATCGCAGTCGGCACCGCGATCGCGGCCGTCACCCTCACCACGGGGCTGCGGGAGACCGGGCCGCCCATGGTCGGAGTGATCGGCTCCGCCCTCATCTTCATTCCGCTGGGCACGCTGGCCGTGCTTGACCGACGCAAGTCTTCGGTGGCCGGAGCTTCCTCTGAAAGGCGAAAGACCGTAGCGGATCCGACGTCGACTATGACTCCGTAGCCTCTACGGTCTTGGCCTCAACGGTCCGATCGCAGTCAGACCAACCACCAGCCGGCCAGGTCGGCCAGGACGTGCGCGGTCGCCGGCGCGACCGGGCTGTCTGCGATCAGCCGAAGTACGCCGAGCCAACAGCCGACCGCGAGATCGAGCGGTACCGCGCGCCAACCATAGAGCGGCACGTGCAGCCCGGCGAAACACACCGCGGCGACGACCACGGCCAGCTCCGGTCGCCGCGATGACTTCGTGACAGCGTCGAACAGGGCGCCGCGGAGGAAGAGCTCCTCCGCGGCCGCCACGATGGTGACCACCAATGCCCACTGGACGAAGCTGCCGGCGGGCTGATGTGAGCCGCCGGCCGCGAGCCGCGCGATACCGGCGGGCAGGCACAGCACGGCGGCGCCGGCGAAGCCGACGGCGAGCGCGTGACTGGACAATGACAGCCGGACACCGGCCGCCCACGCTCAGGACGAGCAGCGCGGCGGCGAAGAGCAGGCCGGCCGGCGCCGATTGTGCGACCTGGGCACCGCCGGAAACGACGCGCAGCCACACCGCAGCGGCGAACCCGACCAGGAGAGCAGCCACGGTGAGCCCGCGTCGATCGGTGACCGGCGGATTCGGTGCACCCACGGCGCTCGACACACTCACGGTGATCCTCCGCGGGACCGGCGCACTCGGATGGCGACCACTACGGCGGCCATGCCGAGAACGAGTATGGCCAACACGATCACCAATGCGGGCACGCCGGGACCGGTACCGCCAGGCGGTGTGCCGGGGGCGGCTGCGGTGGCAGAACCGTTCCGCTGGAATGCCAGCAGGTAGTCGCCGGGACCTGGCATCAGTGACTGGTAGATGTCGTTGCCTGTTCGCTCGGTCTTCTGCACCAGCCATGCTCCGCCCGCGGCGGGACGGAAATACATCGACGGTCCGGGTTGGGCCGCGGACGTGGCCCGCAGCTGGACTGCGGCGATCTGGTGACTGTCCAGGGTCACCGGACCGCGGTCACTGCCGATGGTGATCCGGTAGGCATTCCCACTGACTGTGACATCGGGCGGCGCTCCGTCCGGGGCTCGAGGCACGGCCCGCACCGTCAGGGAAGTGGCGGCAGCCGGCGCCCGCGCCGCGCGGACGCCGATGAAGACCACCACCTGTGGGCCCTGTTCCTGGCTGGGGGCCAGCAACTCCGCCGGATTGGTCCCGCGGCTCAACACGGTGCTGCCGGCGGCCTGGGTGGGCGGCGACGTGTGCACACCAACACCGGCGGGAGCCTGTACGTACCGGTATGGCTCGTCGGGGAACCCGACACCGTCGTAAATCGGAATGCTGTGGGGCGTGACGATCCAAGCTGCGACCAGCGCCGCGGCGGACAGCGCCACCAGGCCGACAAGGCGCCGGCGCGGCAGCATCACAGGCGGCCGCCGTGGAGAGCACCGGCCGCCGGCGGCGAGGCCGCCGTGTTGCTGGTCGGTTCCTTCACCAGTGGCTGTGCGAGCAGCCACAGGCTGAGCATGGTGTAGGCGACCATCGCGACCAGCCAGGGCAGTTCGGCGTTGCGCAGGCGTCGGGGATCGGTTGTCGCTCTACCCATGTGATGGTGTGCCAACAAGACGGCATACACGTGCACGGCGATGATCACGAGAACGGAGAAATACCAGAACACGGCCGTTGGCAACACACTGCGGTGCGGCTCGTAGTCGTCGTTGAAGGGATACGGCAGGTGGATGGGCCAGCCCGGCTCACCCACCGGATTGCCGATCAGCGGCAGCAGCAGCTGACCGTTGACCAGCAGATACTGCAAATTGTGCGCCAGCAGGTAGCCGAAGGCGATCGGCACCAGGCTGGGCAGCAGACCGGACAGCGCCGCGCTGCCGCCCGGCTGCCCACCTGCCCGTGCGGCCGCCGCGGCGAAGCCGCCGAAGACAGCGAGCGTGGCAATCACCAGGGCCAGGAACGCCACCGTGGTGAGCAGCCGCAAGGCGTCCGTGCCTGGGCCGATCGAACGCGGCAGTCCCAGCTGAGCCCGGGTCCAGGCGGGCGTGGCGATCAGACCGTCGAAGTTGACGCTGACCAGAAGCAGGAGCACGAACGCCAACCGGCTGGGGCTGCGCTGAAAACCACCGGCCAGGCCGCCGCCGAAGCCCTGCCGCCCGGGCGCGCCGAATCGGAAGTAGCCCAGCCGCCCCCACGTGTCGAACAGCACGGTGAACATCTCTCCCTGCCGCCGCCACGCCTGGCCGAACAGCAGCCCGAGAAAGGCCGACAAGACGGTGTACAGCAGCAGGGCGGCGGCGGTCACCCGCGGCAGGGTCGCAGTCTGGTTGAAGATCAACTCGCCGCAGGCCACCACAAAATAGATGGCCACCGCCGGCCACCAGCCCAGCCAGCGCGGCCAGGGCAGCGGATTCGAAGTACCGATCAGGCCGCGGCGCAGCCGCGGGGAGTCAGCCCATCGGGCCACCGCGGCGACCGGATTGACCGCCTTCGTCCAGTCGCCGAGAACGGCGCAGGACAGCGGCACCGCAATCCACACGAGTAGCCAGAAGACAGTTGGCAGGATGTTCTCCGCGACTTCCTGGCTGCCAGTCAGCCCGGCCACGATCAGCAGCATCTCGACGATGAGGCCGACCGCGGCCCAGGCCCCGGATCGATGAGCAATGTGCGTCTCGTCCACGACAGCCGGTTCGGCACCGACGGTCACCGAACGGCGGCCGATCAACGCGAAGGAGACCAGGACGATCACCGCGCCGCCGAGGACGAACGCCAAGAGCGGAATGGGCAATTCGTAGCGCTGCCCAAAAGCATGCGCAAGGAACACCGTTTCCCTCATCGCGATCCCGTCGTCGGCCCGGCCCGGCGACGCAAGGCTATCGGGAACTCAAAGATCGGTCGACGCCATCGCAGCGGCCCACGATTTCCCGTTCCCGCCACGCCGGACGGATTACTGCTGCGGCGCCGTCAATTTCGCGTGGACGGCGGCTTTGGCGGTGTCGGGCAGCACCGACCCGGCGACCACCTGGACCTTGTTCTTCACCGAGCCGGCGACCACGTGGTCCTTGCCGGCCATGAGCGCGCGGAAGCCGTCCGCGGCGACCTCGGCCGGGTCGTCCTTGCTGCCCTGGCCGGCCGGGGTGTCGTCCATGTCCGCACGATCGAAGAAGTCGGTGTCGGTGGGGCCCGGCATCAACGCGGTGACCGTCACTCCGCTGTCCTTCAGCTCGTACCGCAGAGCCTGCGCGAAGGACAACACGAACGCCTTCGAGGCGGCGTAGGTGGCGTAGAACGGTCCCGGCATGGTGGAGGCCACCGACGCGGTGAACAACACCCGGCCCTGTCCGCGGGCGACCATCCCGGGCAGAATCTCCTTCGCCAACTGCACCCCGGACACGACGTTGGTGTTGATCAGCCGCAATTCATCGGCCAGTGGGATCTCCAGGAACCGACCGCCGTTGCCGACGCCGGCGTTCAATGCCAGGGCGTCGACCGGCCGACCGGCCGCGCCGACGGCGTCGACCAGCAGCTGGACACCAGTCGTGGTGGCCAGGTCGGCCTGCACAGGGATGACGGCGACACCAGGCGCTTGCAGCTGTACCGCGGCGTCGCCGATCCCGTCGTCCTCGGCGCAGATCAGCACGTCGAACCCGTTCTCGCGTGAACTGCCGGGCCAGCTCCAACCCGATGCCGTTGGAGGCCCCGGTGACCACCGCGAACGACTTACCTTGTTCCGACATGATGCCTCCGATCTCCGCGCCACTCGGCGCCCGTGTTGTTACGGGCTCTGTGCCCGCGGGCGGGCTTGGTAAACCGGGCGACCGCCGCCTGGGCTGCGACACCGGCTCCCTGGTAACTCTTTTCGGACTGCCACAACCCTTTCCGGGATTGCCATAACCGGATTGCGGGTAAAGCCATCGCTACAGGCGTGTGACTCCCGACCGACCCTTTCGTTGGAGATTCCCATGGACGTCAAAGAAGCAGACTCCGCGGCCCCATCCACGGCGGGCAGGCTCACCCGCCGCGGATTCGGCGCGGTGGCTCTGGCCGCGGCCGCAGCGGTGTCGACCGCCGCCCCCGCCGCGGCCGCAGCGGCCACGCGCTCGGCGCCTGTCGCCGGCGGGCGGCGCAGGTTGGGTTTCGTGCTGTCACATGAACAGTTCCGCACCGATGATCTCGTCTGCTTCGCGGCGGAGGCGGAGCACGCCGGCTTTGCCTCGGTCTGGGCCAGCGATCACACCCAGCCGTGGCAGCGCAACCAGGGCCACTCGATGTTCCCCTGGCTGACGCTGGAATCGGTCGGCGACCGCACCAGCCGATTGCAGTACGGCACGGGAGTGACCTGTCCGCTCTACCGGCACCATCCCAGCCAGGTCGCGCAGGCCTTCGCGTCATTGGCAGTCCAAACACCTGGCCGCGTGTTCCTGGGCGTCGGCACGGGGGAGGCAGTCAACGAACTCGCCAGTACCGGACACTTCGGCCGCTACCAGGAACGGCACGACCGGCTCATCGAAGCCATCACCCTGATCCGGCGGCTGTGGACCGGTGAGAAGACCACGTTCACCGGGAGCTACTACCGCACCCAATCGCTGAAAATTTGGGACCTACCGGCCAGGCCGGTACCGATCTACGTCGCCGCCAGCGGCCCCAAGAGTGCCTACCTGGCCGGCCGGTACGGGGACGGCTGGATCACCGGGTCCGCCGACTTCATGAAGCCCACCCTGCAGCGGGCCTTCGCCCGCGGGGCGACCGAGGCCGGGAAAGATCCCAACGCAATGCCGAAACTGGTGGAGACGTTCGTGGTCGTCGGGGATCGCGACGATGCTGAACAAGCCGCCAGGCTATGGCGGTTCACCGTCAACCCGTGGCGTGATCTGGTGTATGTCCCCGACCCGGCCCGGATCCAGCAGCTCGCCGAACAACGTTGGACTCTGCCCCAGGTCTACAAGAACTGGCCGGTCAGCACCGACCCCGCCGTTCATCTCAAAGCTGTGCGGGCCCTGTTGGGGATGGGCGCCACCCCGTACATTCATTCAGGCCAAGAAGACCAGCGCCGCGTGATCGATTTCTACGGCAGCCATGTGCTGCCTCACCTGTGAGCCAGAGCGGCGCGCCGCGATCCAGTCGTCAACATCAACAAGCCGCGTCCGTTACGCCGAGAGAAATGGAGCCTGACCATGCCAGCCGACGATGAGCCCGGCCGTTTCTCGACGACCCCACCGGAGGATCCAATCGGAGCCGGCCCTGTTGCCAGAGAGCAACTCGGGCTCAGCGGGCAGGGGCAGCACGGCAACCGGGCGGAATCAGTGGGTCAGTCGGCCGCAGGCCAACAAGGAATGCCCGAGGATGCGACGGGCTCGTTTGCCGACAAACTCACCGTCGATCCGACCCGCGGCGACACCAAGGGCTGACTGCCCCACTCATCCCCGTGCCAGGCCATGGCGGCCGATCACAGGGCCCAGCAAGGGAGAGCCTCGGAATGACAGTTCCTCCTGTCCTCGCCGATGGTCGACATTCACAAGTGTGCATCGGCGGTCCGACGCTGGCACAGGCGGTCGTACTGTTCGACACCGACGAGCTGCACATCGAGGCGCCGAATTGGTCACTCGACGGAACCAGCTTGTACGTCAACGGCAATGGCCGGCTGTGGGCCCTCGACGTCACCGCCCCGGAATCCGATCGATTTGAAATCGAATACGACGGTCTTCCATCCATCAACAATGACCACGTCCTGGACCCGGACGGGCCCATATTCCTGTCGGCCATGGACGGCCACATCTATCGCGCCGCGCTTTCCGGCGGCGCGGTGAAGCGGGTGACAACGAACGACGGCCGTTGGCATTTCCTGCACGGGGTCTCCCCGGATGGCCAAAGGCTGGCCTACGTGGAGATCTCCGACTTCGGGCAGCCAGGGAACCTGGTGGTGGCGCCCGTGTCCGGCGGTCCGCTGTCTCACGTCACACGGGCGGCGGCATTTGGACGGCCCCGAGTGGTCACCGGACGGCTCTGGATCTACTTCAACACCGAGGCTTTCACCGATCAGCCCGGTCATGCCCAGCTCGCCAGGATCGCCGATTCCGGCGGGCGGACGGAACGGCTGCTGCGCAGCGAAACGGTGGACTGGTTCCCGCATCTGTCCCCGGACGGCGCGTACGCCTCCTACATTTCCTTCCCCGCGGGCACTCTCGGCCACCCCGCCGATCTTGACGTCGAGGTCACCGTGGTCTCCACCGACGACTGGACGACGCCGATTTGTCGCTATCAACTTTTCGGGGGCCAGGGCACGCTCAACGTCAACAGCTGGTCGCCCGACAGCACCAAGTTCGCATTCATCGCCTACCCCAGCTCCTGACGTGCCCACCGGGGAAACACCGCGGCGAATACGCCACGTCGGACGACGCGCTGTGGGAGTTGCTGCGTGCGATCGTCGACAATGACGCCGGCGCCGCGTCGAACTTGCTGGTCGCGTCACCGGAGCTGGTCCATATCGGGCGCCGAGAAGGGTGCAACTCGGGACAGCGCTGCCGAGTACTACATGGTGGAGATCGACCACTATGTGTATGCGGGCGACACCGCTCTGCACGTCGCGGCCGCAGGCTATCGAGTCGAGATATTGAGGCTGCTGCTCGACATGGGCGGCGACGTGAGTGCGAGAAATCGCCGCGGCGCCGAGCCGCTTCACTACGCCGCCGATGGCGGCCCCGGCTCGCGAAGCTGGAACCCGTCGGCTCAAGCCGAGACCGTCAGGTGCTTGATCGAAGCGGGCGCGGATCCCAACGCCACGGACAAGAGCGGGGTCACGCCGTTGCATCGCGCCGTGCGCGGGCGCTGCGCAGCTGCTGTCAGCGCGTTGATTCGCGGCGGCGCCGACGTCCAGCGCCCCAATCGCCGCGGCTCGACGCCGCTGCAACTGGCGTCCCGGGCTACCGGTCGAGGGGGGACCGGTTCACCGGAATCGAAGGCGCAGCAAGCGCAGATCTTGACCCAGCTGGAAGGCTTCGCTGCCTCGGCCGAGATGGGGCCCACCGGTCGTTCAGATTACTGACACGGACGGCAAATCCAAACGCTCAAACTGTTCATGCCGCCGCGAACGGGCATGAAGCCTTGTGCTGGCCGGGTGAGACGATCTGCTTCGATGCGACCTGGAAGTTCGTCACCGCACCGTTCCTCCCATCCCACCGCTGCCGGCTACCGGCTCAACACAAGGAGTCTGACATGAACCCTTCGGACCTGATCGACCCCGAGGCCCGCATCGCACTTGAGGGCCTGCTCCAGGCCATGCCCGGCGGTATCAACGCCATCCCGGACATCGTCCAACGTCGGGCCGCGGTCGAGGCCGTGTTGGGTGCCATCGAAGTGCCGGAAAATCTCAACGTCACCAAGACCGACCATACGGTCCCCGGCCCGGACGGTGCCCCGGATATTACGGTCCGCGTCTACCGGCCGGTCAACTCCGGTACCGAGGCGCTGCCCGGCATCTACTACATCCACGGTGGCGGAATGATCCTGGGGAATGTCGCCGGCGAGGACGCCAACGCCGCCATGATCAGTGAGTCGGTCGGCGCCGTCGTGGTTTCGGTGGAGTACCGGTTGGCGCCCGAGGCCCCGCATCCCGCGCCGGTGGAGGATTGCTATGCAGGCCTGCTCTGGATGGCCAAGAACTCCGCAGAGCTCGGGCTGAAACCCGACCGGCTGGCCATCTACGGCGGCAGCGCGGGCGGCGGTCTGACCTTGGGCACCGCATTGCTGGCTCGCGACCGCGGCGGCCCGGCCCTGCACTTCATGATGCCGATCTACCCGATGATCGACGACCGCAACGAGACGCCGTCCAGCCACGAGATCACTGACATCGGAATATGGGACAGGGCGGGCAATGTCCAGGCCTGGGCCTGGTATCTCGGTGGTCAGGAAGCCGACCAGTACGCGGCGCCGACCCGGGCCACCGACCTCAGCGGCCTCCCGCCCGCGTTCATCGACGTGGGTACGGTCGACCTCTTTCGTGACGAAGACATCGCCTTCGCCCAGCGGCTGATGCAGGCGGGCGTCCCCACGGAACTGCACATCAACCCCGGCAGCTACCACGCCGCCGAGACGTTCGCACCGGAATCGGCCCTGGCACGGCGCATCTGGGCCATGCGCATCGACGCGCTCAAGCGAGCACTGGCCTGACCGCCTTCTGGGCCTGACGATTGCTCCCCGGGTCCGGATAGGGTCGGCGATGGAGCGGCGACGGACGGTCCCGACGAACGAGCGGAACGAATGAGCAGAAGGACGGCGCACCATGGCTGAATCAGCATCCGACGCGACGATCTGGGCGAAGTCCGGGGAATACGAGGACATCAGCTACGAGACCACCGAGGACGGCATCGCCAAGATCACCATCTGCCGCCCGGAGGTACGGAACGCATTCCGGCCCCAGACGCTGATCGAGATCTCCGCCGCCCTGCTGATCGCCCGGGAGGACGAGCGGATCGGTGTCATCATCCTGACCGGTCAGGGTGACAAGGCGTTCTGCTCCGGCGGCGACCAGCGGGTGCGCGGGAACAGCGGCTACAAGGAGGACGAAACGTCCGTCGGCCGGTTCCATGTGACGGATCTGCAGGTGCAGATGCGGCGACTGCCCAAACCCATCGTCGCGATGGTCGCCGGATTCGCGATCGGCGGTGGTCACGTGCTGCATGTGGTTTGCGACCTGACCATCGCCGCCGACAATGCCATCTTCGGCCAGGTCGGTTCCCGGGTCGGTTCATTCGATGGCGGGTTCGGCGCCAGCTCGCTGTCCCAGCTGGTCGGCATGAAAAAGGCCAAGGAGATCTGGTTTTTGTGCCGGCAGTACAACGCGCAGCAGGCTCTTGACATGGGCATGGTCAACGCGGTCGTCCCGCTGGCCGAGCTGGAAGCAGAAACCGTCAAATGGTGCCGGGAAATGCTGCAGCTCTCGCCGTTCGCGCTGCGGCTGATGAAGGCGAGTTTCCACGCCGCCGAGGATGGCTACGCGGGGATCCAGCAATTGGCCCACGACACCAACCTGCTGTTCTACGGCTCCGAGGAGGCGCAGGAAGGGCGCGACGCGTTCAAGGAGAAGCGCAAGCCGAACTTTGCACAGTTTCCCAAGCGCGCCTGACCGACATGGACCCGACCGTTCGGCTGCCCGACAGCGTTGTCGAGATCGTCCGAAATCAGGCCAGCGGTGTCGCCGGGGCAGTCCCGCCCCGTGACGCGGCCACCATAGTGCTCGTGCGGGACGGCAGCTCAGCGGGCCCGGGGTGCCTGGAGATCCATCTGCTGCGCAGACAGATCACCATGGCATTCGCCGCCGGCATGGCGGTATTTCCCGGCGGCGGCGTCGACGAGCGGGACTTCGAGACCGATCTCGAATGGGCGGGGCCGCCGGCCCGAGAATGGGCAGAGATGCTGCATACCAGTGCGTCTCTGGCCCGCGCGCTTGTCTGTGCTGCGGTGCGGGAGACCTTCGAGGAATGTGGTGTGCTCCTCGCCGGGCACCGCGACGGAAGGGTCGTGTCGGATGTGGGCGGCCAGGAGTGGGAAAACGATCGGCAGCTCCTCGCCGCGCACGCCCACTCGCTGGCCGACGTGCTCCGGAAGCGTGATCTGGTCCTCAGATCAGACCTGTTGCGGCCCTGGTCGTCGTGGACCACTCCGGAATTCGAACAGCGCCGTTACCGCTCCTGGTTTTTCGTCGCGGTGTTGCCCGAAGGTCAACTGACACGGGATGTCTCCACCGAGGCGGTTGCGGTCGAGTGGATATCGGTCCGGGATGCGATCCACCGTGCTGACAGCGGCGACATGTTGATGCTGCCACCCCAGTACTCGACCTGCCTGGAGCTGTTCGGGTTTTCCGATACCGCGGAGGTCATGGCCGTGGTCAAGAATTCCGAGATCATCACGCCGTCCGTCGGTTTCGACGACGACGGCGCATTCCTGGTGCTGCCTGAGCACTTGATATCGCTAGGCCGATCGATCGAGCAGCAGATGTACCGCTGAACCTTGGCGCGGTTCAGGAATTGTTGAAAACAGGACTGCGCTTGTCGACGAAGGCGCTCATGCCGGCCTTCTGGTCGGCGGTGGCGAAGGTCGAGTGGAAAAGGCGTCTCTCGAACCTGACTCCCTCGGCCAAGCGTCGTTTCGAAGGCCCGGTTGACGCATTCCTTGGCCATCGCGGCGATCGGGGCGCTGTAGGCGGCGATGGTCGCGGCGACCGAGAGTGCCTGCGCCATCAGCTCGGCGGCGGGAAGGATTCTGGAAACCAGTCCTGCCCGTTCGGCCTCCTGTACGTCCATGACGCGACCGGTCAGGCACATGTCCATGGCCTTGGCCTTGCCCACGGCACGGGTGAGCCGCTGGGAGCCGCCGATTCCGGGGATGACCCCCAATCGGATCTCGGGTTGGCCGAATTTGGCGTTGTCGGCAGCGAGCAGGATGTCGCACAGCATGGCCAGTTCACAGCCACCGCCCAGGGCGTGACCGGCGACCGCAGCGATGAGCGGCGTCCGCAGGTCGGCAAGCCGGTCCCAGTCGTGGAAGAGATCGTCGACGTAGACGCCCGGAAAGCTCTGATGCTGCATTTCCTTGATGTCCGCACCGGCCGCAAATGCCCGCTCCGAGCCGGTGATCACGATGGCGCCGATGTCCGGGCTGCGGTCGAACTCGGTGGCAGCGTCGACCACTTCGAGCATCATGGTCCGATTCAGCGCGTTCAGTGCCTCCGGCCGGTTCAGGGTGATCACACCCACGCGGTCGGCATTCTCGGGGCGGTCGCACACAATGGTGCTGTATTCGGCCATGGTCGGGCCCTTCAGTATTCGGAGTTGGGCAGATCGTCGGCATCCCGACATGCACTGGAATCAGGACGTTGTCGTTGAGAAATGTTCACCGGGTGACGAGTGATCTCGAGATGACCAGCTTCATGATTTCATTGGTGCCTTCCAGGATCTGGTGCACCCTGAGGTCTCGCACCAGTTTCTCGATCCCGTACTCGGCCAGATATCCGTATCCACCGTGGATCTGCAACGCGCGATTGGCGACGTCAAAGCCGGTGTCCGTGGCAAACCTCTTGGCCATCGCGCACAGCGTGACCATGTCGGGGGACTCGTCGTCGATCGCGCTGGCGGCCTTGAAGAGCAACAGCCGGGCGGCCTCGAGCGACGTGGCCATGTCGGCCAGGTAGAACTGCAGCGATTGCAGCTCATCGAGGCTCCGCCCAAATGCTTTCCGATCGGCGGCGTAGGCGACGGATTTTTCCAGGGCGGCTCTGGCTCCTCCGAGCGAGCTTGCGCCGATGTTGACGCGACCGCCGTTGAGGCCGCTCATCGCGATGCGGAAACCGTCTCCCTCTCCACCGAGCAGGTTCCCTGCGGGGACCCGTACGCCATCCAGAATGACCTGACGGGTGGGCTGCGCGTTCCAACCCATCTTCGCTTCGTTGGGTCCGAAGGACAGTCCTTCGGTACCCAGTTCGACGACGAACGCGGAAATCCCTTTGGATCCGGTGTCGGCCGTGCGAGCCATGACCACGTAGACACCGCTGGTGCCGGCGCCGGAGATGAACTGCTTCACGCCAGTCAGGAGATAGTCGTCACCACTGCGGACGGCCTTGGTCGACAGCGCTGCAGCGTCAGAGCCGGCGCCAGGTTCGGTCAGGCAGTACGACCCAAGTGTCTGCATGGAGCACATGGCCGGGAGCACCCGGCGGCGCAGGGAATCGTTCCCGTAGCGATCGATCATCCAGGCCGTCATGTTGTGGATCGAGATGTAGCTGGCCAACGACGGGCAACCCGTGGCCAGTGCCTCGATGATGACTGCCGCATCCAGACGAGTCAGTCCGGAACCTCCGACATCTTCGCGGATGTATATGCCGCCGATGCCCAACTCGGCGGCCTTGCGCAGCACATCGACGGGAAAATGCTTGGTGCGGTCCCACTCGACCGCGGACGGCGCAAGGAACTCATCGGAGAACTGCTGGGCCACAGCAGCCAGGTCTCGGTGCTCTTCGGTGAGATCGAACATCGGCCATCCTCGTCGGCTTGGTCGTCGTCGGAACGCTATGGCTTCCGACTATCGGTTGTCCGAGCGAATGATACAACAGTTGTATGTCACCGTCGCGGAAGCTCAGCCGAGCGTCATCTTCATCCTGTCGATGGGGGAGTTGGCGCGCTCAGGCTGCCGTCGAACAATTTGACCAGGGACGAACTGTCCCTTGCCCCCCAACCCAAGTTCACTCATGGTCGCGAGGTACTCGACAACCAGATGCGCGAACGGCAGATGCGTCTCGGTGCTGTCGCCGGCCGCCACGGCCAGCCCGACGTCCTTCCGCATCAGGTCGATGGCGAAACCGCCCTGGAAGTCGTTGTTGACCGCCGCGGTCGGTACGACACCCTCGACCGGGTACCAGTTCCGCAAGGCCCAACTTTCGCCCGACGAAACCGATGCGATGTCGAAGAATGTCTTGGCATCCAGCCCGAGACGGTCGGCCAGAACGGAACCTTCGCACAGCGCCGCAAGATTGATCCCCAGCATCATGTTGTTGCAGATCTTCGCTGCCTGGCCACTGCCCGGTCCGCCGGCGTGGAAAATTCTGCCGGCCATGGCCTCGATCAGCGGTCTGGCCTCCGTCACATTGGCGTCGGATCCCCCGATCATGAAGGTCAGCGAGGCCGACCGGGCGCCGAAAACGCCGCCCGAAACCGGCGCATCCAGGAAACGAAAGCCAGCCAGGGTAGTCGTTTCGTGCAGGCTGCGGGCGGTCTCGATGTCGATCGTCGAGCTGTCGATGATCAGTGTGCCGGGCTTGGCGTGAGCCAGGGCGCCATCGGGACCGGACATCACCGCCTCTACGTGGCGGCCGGCGGGCAGCATCGTGATCACGACTTCCACGTCGGCAACTGTGTGCGCGACCGAATCCGTCACCCGGACGCCGCTGGCCACCGCAGACTCGCGTGCCGATTCGCTGAGATCAAATCCCGTGACCGCATGGCCGGCCTTCACCAGGTTCGCAGCCATCGGGCCACCCATATTGCCCAAACCGATCCAGCCGACCTTCACTTCAGCTCCCTTGCTGTCCGAACGTCCGCCCGTCGGGCCGATACTACGGCGTCGCGCTCGATCAACTCCGGGAGAGAACCCCTGCAATCCGGTCCTCATCCGCACGGTTCCGTATGGTCGGTCCAGAGTGACCACATCTGACATCCGACGCAAAGTCCGAATGGAGACAGCATGAAAAGCATTGGTTTCTTGTCCTTCGGGCATTGGTCGCCGTCCCCGCACTCGCAGGCTCGCACGGCGTCGGACGTCCTGTTGCAGTCCATAGACCTGGCGGTCGCTGCGGAGCAACTCGGCGCGGATGGGGCGTACTTCCGCGTCCACCACTTCGCCAACCAGTTGGCCTCACCGTTCCCGCTGCTCGCCGCGATCGGCGCCAGGACCAGCACCATCGAGATCGGCACCGGCGTCATCGACATGCGCTACGAGAATCCGCTGTACATGGCCGAAGATGCCGGCGCCGCCGATCTGATCTCGGGCGGCCGACTGCAGCTCGGCATCAGCCGGGGATCACCCGAGCAAGTGATCGACGGGTACCGCTACTTCGGCTACGCGCCCGCGGAGGGCAAGGACCACGCCGACCTGGCTCGCGAACACACGCGGCTCTTCCTCGACGTCCTGAGCGGCCAGGGCTTCGCCCGGCCGAACCCACGGCCGATGTTTCCGAATCCTCCTGGCCTGCTCCGCATCGAACCGTATTCCGAAGGTCTGCTCGAGCGCATCTGGTGGGGCGCGGGAACCCGGAAAACCGCGGAATGGGCTGCGGAACAGGGGATGAACCTGATGAGTTCGACGCTGCTCACCGAGGACACCGGTGTGCCGTTCCATCAACTGCAGGCCGAACAGATCGACCTGTTCCGCAAGGCCTGGACCAATGCCGGTCACCTTCGGCAGCCTCGGGTGTCGGTCAGTCGCAGCATCTTTCCGATCGTCGACGACCTCGACCGCGCCTACTTCGGCCGGGAGGCCAACGGAGAGGATCAGGTCGGGTTACATCGACGGCGGCAAGGCCCGCTTCGGCAAGACCTACGCCGGTGAGCCTGACCGGCTGATCGATGAATTGGCGAGGTGACGAGGCGATCGCGGCGGCCGACACTCTGCTGCTCACCATCCCCAACCAGCTCGGTGTCGACTACTGCGCCCACGTCCTCGAAGCGCTCTTGACCCACGTCGCTCCGGCATTGGGGTGGCGCTGAACCTACCTGAGCCCCAACCGCGTTTCGGTCCGCTCAGCGTGGCAGAGGCACGTTGGCTGGACCGAAACGCAGAGCTTCCGGGCGGGAGTCAGACGACGATGACGACTTTGTGGGTCCCGGACCGCTGAGCGAGGGTGTCCAGCGCCCGGCCGTACTCCGACAGCGGGAAACGGTGCGTGATGATGCCGTCGGTTTTGACGCGGCCGGCCCGCAGTGCCGCGATGGCCGCTCCGAACGAGGTCATCTCGGCGAACGAACCCTTGATGGTGATCTCCCGCCGGAACACGTCGTAGGGCGAGAAGATCACCCGGTCATCGGCTTTCATGACGCCGTAGATCAGTACGGTGCCGCCGTTACGCGTGAGCGGGACGCATATGTCGCCGATCTCGGGAGCGCCGGTGGCTTCCACCACGATGTCGTAGCCGCCGTCGCCGCCGGCTGCCCCGCGAAGCAGGGCGAGGTTACCGTCGGGATCGCCTTTGCTGATCAGCACCGTCCGGGTCGCCCCCAGCGATAGTGCGGTGTCAAGGTGCGATCGGTTCGGAGCCGCGACCGTGACAGCGGACGCACCGCCACTGGCGATGAGCTGGGCCAGCAGTTGACCCGTCGGGCCGGCCCCGATGACCAGCGCGGTCGATCCCGGGCGGATCTGCAGGGTCTCCAGGCCGTGCATGGCGCAGGCCGTTGGCTCTGCGAACACTGCGGTGTCCAACGGCAGTCCATCGACGGAGAAGACCAGTAGATCAGGCACGCAGGCGTATTCGGCGAAAAAGCCGGTCCGGTTGACGCCGAGCCCCTGCCCGCTGTTGCACAGCACGGTGCGGCCGGAAAGGCAGTAGCTGCATCGGCCGCAGGGAACGTTGGGATTGACGGTGACTTGTTCACCGACCGCAAACCGGGTGACGCCGGGCCCGAGCGCGGCGACTGTGCCGACCACCTCGTGCCCGGGAACGAGCGGGAAGGTCGCGCCGAACTCGCCGTGATGGATGTGTAGGTCGGTGCCGCACACGCCGACCTGGATGACCTTGATCAGTACCTCGCCGGCCTGCGGCACGGGCGTAGGTATCTCAGCGATCCGATAGCTGGTCGCCGAGTCGTAGAGCACAGCCTTCACCGGGTGATCCTCCACGGGGTGGTGCGAGATGGACGGCCGACGTCAAGAGAATGTCACGACTGGGCCGAGCCGGCGTGCGCAGCCACTTCGGGCCGTGGGCGCGCTCCGTTTGTCAGATGGTCACTGGGCAGGCACACAGCGCCGAGTTGGGCCTCGGCCGTCTACGGAAGGCGAACGTGTTCGGGGCAATTTGATCAGCTGCCGCCGGGGTTGGCGGTACGCCGCCGCTGGCACATCCCCGGCCACTGGCGGTTTGTTGCTCCGGATGCGTCGGCACCGCGGGGCTGGCGCCGCCGTGATTGTTGTTCAGGTCCGAGATCACCGGACTGGGCGGAGCGGCGACGCTGGCTGCACTGGATGGCGACAGGTTGCCGGCCGCGTCGACGGCGCGCACGGAGTAGGTGTAGCTGACGGCGGGGTCGAGGTCCGTTTCGGTGAACGTGGCGTCGGCGACGGTTGCGATCGGTGTGTCTGTCCCGTTCCGGAAGATCCGGTAGCCGGCGACTCCGACGTTGTCGGCGCTGGGTTTCCAGTGCAGATAGACGGCCGACGGCGTAGGTCGTTCGGTGACCAGGCCGGTCGGCATGCTGGGTGGCTTGGTGTCGCCAATTCTGGGTTTGATCGTCGTCATGTCCAGGACAGAGCGGCCCGCGTCGCTGATCGTCTGTGCAACAAGTTTGGTCGGTCCGACGGTGACTTTGAGGAATTCGTGGGAGGTGTCCTCCCGGAACGCCGAGTAGGCCGGTTTGGCCATGGTGAACGGTGTGAACAGATTGCCGCCCGCGCCGGTGACGATATAGGTGATGCCGTCGCCCTGGACGGGCCGGCCGTCGATCAGGGGAAAGGTCCGCTCGTAGTTGTGGCTGTTTCCGGCGAGAACGAGACTGACGCGGAAAGTTTGGAACAGTGGAATGAGGAATTGTTGGGCTTTATCCGAGCTGGAATTCGTGGAGGTGGAACTGTAGGGCGGTCGCTGCATCGCGACGATGCGCCAGGCTTCCTTCTGATGGGCCGCCAGATCTGCGCGGACATATTTGTACTGTTCGGATCCGGGGTCGAATGGCTGTTCGGTGTCCAACACCAGGATGTGCGCGTCACCCCAGTTGTAGCCGTACCAGCTGTGGTTCGCCCCCGGCATGGGGAAGTTACTCCAGAATGCCCCGCCGGAGTAATATTCTTTGTTGCCGTTCGCCGGGAAGAACGCCTGGGATTGCAGGACCGGCGCGAGCGGTCGATACAGTCGCGTGTCGAAATCGGACAGCGTCGTGGTGAAATCGGGGTCGGGAAGGCCGGCCGACGGATAGATGTTGTCCCCGACCGTCTGGATGAACTCAGTGTCTGCAGAGGCGATACCGGCTGCCGTTTCGGCCTCGGCGCGGTTGCCGCTGCCGAAATCACCGACGGCGGCGAAACTGAACGTCCGTCCGGCCGGGGCCGCGGTCCGGAAGGACCCTTTGCGTGAGTCGTTTCCACTGGCCACCGCGTAGGGGTACAACGTGCCGGGCTGCAGCCCGGTCACCGTGACGGTGTGATGCTGCAGTGCGCCTTGCGGGTCCTTCATCGAACGTCCGGCCACCGAGACCGATCCTGGCGCGGCGATGTTGCTCCACCACGACACCAGGGCGCTGGTGCCAGTGACGTTGGAGACGTACGGGCCCCGGCGGATGCCGATCTCGTTTCGGGACAGGGTCTGAGCCGCTTTCGCCACCGTTGGAGTGGACCGGTTCCCGGCCGAGTCGACTGCGACGATCGTGTACGTGTGCAGGGTCGACGGTTTGAGGCCGTTGTCCGAGTAGCGCTGCGGGTTGGGTCGCTCGACCGTCGCGATCAGGTTCCCATCACGCCGGACCTGATACGAGGCGATATCGGACGACGGTGACGCAGCCCAGACAAGATCGATCCGGCTGTCCGAGAAGGCGGTCAACAGGACGCTGGAACTGGATGGTGGCCTCGGCGGTTCCGAGTCTGACGTCTTGGGCGTGCTGACCGTGGCCGTCAGCATTTCCGGGTGGGAATTGGCGTTTTCCAGTGCGGCCACACCGAACTTGTAGGCGTAGCCACTACGCAGACCAGTCGCGGTATAGCTGACCGCATCGTCGGTGGTCGCGATCAGCGACAGGTCGGCGTCGTCTGCGTCGGCAGGTCCACGGTAGACGCCATAGCCGTGGGCTGCGGACCCGAGCGAACTGCCCCAGGACAGCGTCACACTGCCGGGCTCCACCGCCGAGATCGTCAGTTCGGCGGTACCGGCAACGCCCCCGACGGTCGAGGCACAAGCCGAACCCGTACATGAGGTGACCAGCACGCAAACCAAGGCGACCATCAGCGCAAGATGAACCGCCCTCGGCATGGGCCGGTGGCGGTCTGCACGAGCAAGCGACGGTCTTCTGCCACGTGCCTTATCCACGCGCAAACGAGTTTCTCCATTCGGGGGTGTCTGCTGCTGAAAGTGTAATCAGACTGGCTCAGAAGGTACTGGTGCCCAAGCAACCGTATGTCATATACATCGATTGCGCCGAGTAGACTACGCTCGCGTCACGGGTTCGACAGCTTCACCAGGCGGCAGGCGCGAGACATCCAGTGGCCCGCGCATGCCCTTAGCTCAAGGTCAGCTCACGGCGGCTGCTTCGCTAACGGCGGAGCAGACCCCCGCCCGCAGCATGCTTAGTTTCCGGTTATTCCTGACCGAGCAGAACCGGGCCGGGCTGAACCTGTAGGCCACCCGGCCCGGCGCCTTCACCGACCAATCCATCGCCACTGGGTCGATGTTCGCCGCATATGCCTCGATGGCCCTGCTCGCCGCCGCCCGCCACGACACCGCTAATCACCTCACCCGCTGCTCAGAATCGTCAGACGCTAGATCGTTGCAGCAGTCCGGGCGCTCTCCTCGACCTATGCCGTGGTGAGGCCGCAGCCGGTTGGTGGGGCGACCGTCGGGATCAGGCCGGGGCCGGCGTCGTGCCGGTACGCCGGTCCCAACCGTGGAAGAGGGACTTGTCGCCGGCGTTCCAGGAGTCGCGCAGCCCGGGTGCGCTCAGATCCCAGTCCGGACGGATCTCGCTGGTGACGGCGCGCAGGTCGTGCCAGAGGTCAACGGTCGAGGGTCGCCCCCAGAACCAGTAGCCGTTGTAGATGCTGTGCACGACCAGCCCGGGCCGCAGCACGATGGTGTGGGGAATCATCGGGTCGTGCTCGGGGTCCGTGTATTCCGCGATGTCGAGGTCCTTCTGGACGATGCGCCCCGGGTCGGACAGAAACGTCCACTGGGCACCCACCGAAGCGCGGAACTCCTGGAGCTCGTGATGGGCGTCGGTAGCGATCGTGACCACCTGCGTGTAGGCCACTGCGATCTTCGGATAGAAGGCGGCCAGCTCGAGGTGCTGCTGGTGTTCCTTGGGGCAGAAGTGGCCGCGGGCCAGGGTGAGGATGAGCGGATCATCGCCCTGCAGCTCGCTGAGCCTGCGGGGGACGTTGGTGTGATCGGGTAGCTCGTAGTCCGGAAAGGTGCCGCCGGCGACGATGTCGGAGCGCATGATCAGAGCCTTTCGTCTTCGGAACAATCGAGCGGCCGCTCAGGGTGACAGGAGTTGCTGGCCGCCGTCGACGTCGTAGGTGGCGCCGGTCAGCGCGGTGTTGGCCATGATGTGCACGGCGAGTGCGGCGACGTCGGCCGGCCCGACCACGCGCCCGATCGGGAGCGTGGCGCGGAGCTCGGCGCGCCGCTCGTCGAGATGTTCGCCGAGAAGCGATGCCGACAAGGGTGTGTCGACGAAGCCGGCGGCGATCAGGTTGACCCGGACTGGTGCGATTTCGAGCGCCAGGTTGGCGGTCAGAGCGGGAAGCGCCGCGGTGAGTGCGGAGATGATGCCGAAACCGACGCCCGCGTGACGGGCCGCTGTGCCGCTCATGAACAGCAACGTGCCTCCGTGGCGAACCTTGTCGGCGTGTCGCGCGATGCCGAGCATCATCATCGGGGTCGCATCGATCGCGCGGCGCGCCTCGTCGAAGTCCATCGCAGCCAACGGCGCGTAGTAGGGCCGGCCGGCTGTCACCATCACATGGTCGACCGGTGCCGCGAGACTGTTGAAGAAGGCGTCGAGCGCGGCCGGATCGTGGACGTCGAAGGTCGCGGTGCGCTGCGCGCCGAGCTCGTCGGCGGCCTGCCGCAGCCGCTCTTGATTCCGGCCGGTCAGGATGACCGCGGCGCCTTCGGCCGAGGCAAGGCGGGCTGTCTCCAGACCGATGCCGGCGCTGCCGCCGATCACCACGACCGTCTGTCCGAGCAGCGTCGGCTCGCGCTCAACGGGCCCTGCGACGGGTATGGGTGATCCCGTGCCGACCCGCCCGCGGGCAGTCGCGATGTCCTGGCGGAGCGCCTTCAGCGCCGCGACGTAGATCTCCGAGAATGTCGGGAACGGCTGGATGGTGTCGGCGAGCATGTCGAGCGGAACTTGGGCGCGGATAGCCAATGTCGCCTGCTGCAGCCACTCGGCTGCATCGGGGCCGAGCGCGTAGGCGCCGGTCAGTCGGTCGCCGTCGCTCACCAGCGTCAGGAAACCTTTGCTCTCCGCATACGCGTGTGTGTAGGTGGCGGTCTTCGCGACCTCCGCCAGCGGGACGCTGGCGGTGAAGAGTCCGGTGCCGGTGCCGACCGCCGCAGCCTGTGGATCGGTGTAGACCGCGCGCGGCACCGCGTCGTAGTTGGCTTCCCGCGGCGCCCCGAGGATGTTCGAGGCGACCACATCACCCTGGTACTTGCCGACGTGGGTCAGCGGCCACAGTCCGGTGACGTCTCCGATCGCCCAGAGACGCTCCGCCGCTCGCAGCTGCGCGTCGACCGGCACCCCGCGGGGATTCTCTGCCACTCCAACGGTCTCGAGCCCCACGCCGGTGACTCGGGGGCGCCGACCGGTCGCAACGAGAAGCCGGTCGCCGCGAAATTCGCGGCCGTCATCCAACACCACGACGTAGTCCTGGCCGTCCCGCCGGGCGGCGGTGACCGTCGCGGACAGTTCGAGCTCGATGCCCTCGCTGAGCAGAACCTCGCCAAGCGCCTGACCCAGCGGCGCAGGCTCCCGGGCGAGGACATGGTCGCTTCGCTCGATAACGGTCGCCTGGCCGCCGAGACGGTTGACCGCCTGGGCCATCTCCACTCCGACCGGGCCTCCGCCCAGGATGAGCAGGCGGCGTGGAACCACCTTCATGCCGGTCGCCTCGCGATTGGTCCACACGCCCTCGAGCTCGGCCAAGCCGGGAATCGGGGGAAAGACCGGGTCGGCTCCGTTGGCGAGGACGACGTGCTCGGCGGTGTGGCGGGTGCCGTCGACCTCGACGACGCCCGGGCCCGCCAGGCGCCCGGTGCCGCGCAACAAATCGATCTTGTGGTCGGCGAGCCAGCGTTCCTGCCCGGCATCGGAGTAGTCCGAGACCATGAAATCGCGCCAAGCCAGCGCCGCTGCCACGTCGACCTCTGCGATCCCTGCGGCCTCTCGTGCACCTTGCACTGCCTCGCCGGGTCGAAGCAGTGTCTTCGACGGAATGCATGCCCAGTAGGAACACTCGCCGCCCACCAACTCGCGCTCTACCAGAGCCACCCGGAGGCCGCCCTCGGCCAGCGCGCCCGCGCAGTGCTCGCCGGGCGACCCGCCGCCGATCACGATCACGTCGTAGTCGGGCGTCATGTCGGTAGCTGGTCGCCCGCGCGCTCTCGCACCATGTAGAGCGCGTACCAGGCCGGCCAGTCCGGGTCTGCCTCGCCGGTGCGCTCCTCGTGCTTGCCGTGTGCTGCGGCCGCTCTCCGCAGGGCCTCGGCGAGGTCGTCCACGGACTCGTACGTCGTAGCCATCGCTTCCCTCTCAGCGGCCTGGCAGGCGTGTCTTGATCTCCTGCAGCAACCATCCGTTGCCGTCGGGATCGCTGAACGCGGCGAACGAGCCGTAATCGGCGTGTTCCGGCGCCGGCCCACTCACCCGTCCACCGGTTCCGGCGTGATGGAAGATTCCGGTCACGTCGTGGAACAACTCACTGACCTCTACCCCGCGCTCGACGAGGTCGGCACGGGCCTGGTCGATGTCGTAGACCGAGAGCTGCAGACCCTCGGACGAGCCAGGTGGTGCCGCGGTGACTCCCGTGCCGAAGATGATCGAGCAGCCGGAACCGGGAGGCGTCAGCTGCACCACCCGGTAGCCGTCATCCACGGCGAGGTCGGCGTCCAGCCTCCAGCCCAGCGACTGGTAGAAGCGTTTGGCGCGATCGACGTCCGAAACAGGTACCAGCACTACCTCCAGCCGCATCTGCCCGGCCTTCACCGGAGGGCTACCGGCCTCAGTTTCGGTGCTTGAGTTGCTATTCATCGGGGCCTCCGTCTGTGCTGGCGCGTCACCGGGCAATTCGGCCAGGCGTGCCTCGGCAATGTCCCCGGACGAGCGAGCTATTACTACTCGCCAATTTTGGGAGCCGTAGGACTGATCGCCCGACGGGATGATCTTCTGCCGAGGACGCGCCATTTTGGGTGGACCAACTGTGATCCTCTGGCGCATGAGATGTCAAGGCGCTGAGGCGCATCTCGTTGCTTAGGTGAGCCAGCTATGTAGTGTCGGGACCGGTCGCGGGCGGCTCGATCGAGATCGATAAGATGTCAGGTTCGCGATCTCCGCCGGGCGAAGGAAGGTTGAGCATGGCGAGGCTTCTTTCTGTCAACGTCGGCCGCCCTCGCGACGTTGCCTGGAACGGCCGCCTGGTGCACACCGGCATCTGGAAAGAGCCGGTCGACGGCCCGGTGATGGCTCGACGGCTGAACCTCGACGGCGACGGTCAGGGGGATCTGGCCGGCCATGGTGGCGAGCAGCGAGCGGTGATGGTCTATCAGGCCGAGTCCTACGATCATTGGCGGCGATTCCTCGGTCGGTCGGATCTGACCTGGGGCATTTTCGGTGAAAACTTCACCGTCGACGGTCTGCCGGATGATCAGGTGTGCATCGGTGACCGCTACTCCATCGGGGAGGCCGAATTCGAGGTGACACAGCCGCGGACCACCTGTTACCGGGTCGGCGTTCGTCTCGACGAGCCACGGATGGCCGCACTCCTGGTCGCCGAGCATCGCCCCGGCTTCTACCTTCGAGTCCTGCGGGAAGGGCGGGTCCGACAGGGGGACGAAATCGTCCAGGTGGGCGCCGCTCCGGAGCGGATCAGCGTGGCGGCGGCGGACGGGCTCCTGTACCTACCGGGCGGCGACGTCGAGACGATGCGGAAATTGCTGAACGTCAAGGCTCTCAGTCCCGGTTGGCGCGGCTCGTTCGACGATCTTGTCGCCCAGGTGGATCATCCCGACCGTGGCCGCACAACGGCGCCGCCGGTCCCGGCATGGGAGGGGTTCCGCAGCATGCTCGTCGCGCGCCTGGTCCATGAGACGGACTTTGTCACGTCTGTGTACCTCCGCTCGATCGAGCCGGATGTACTTCCCACCCCCTCGCCCGGTCAGTACCTGACCGTTCGGCTTGACCGGTGCCGGCGTTCCCGTTGCGGTGCGCAGCTATTCGCTCTCGGCGTCGACGCCGGAGTACTACCGGATCAGCGTGAAGCGTGAGAGTCATGGCATCGCCAGTGGGTACATCGCCTCCACGCTGGCCGTTGGCGATGAGGTGGATGTCGCTGCCCCTCGTGGCGAGTTCGTACTGGACGGCGGCCGGGAGCCAGTGCTTCTGTTGTCGGCCGGCATCGGCGTCACCCCGGTGCTGGCCATGCTGAATGCGCTTGCTGCGCAGCGCAGCACGCGCATCGTGTGGTGGCTGCACACGACGAACAACCCGACCACCCTCGCGCTTGGCGCGGAGGCCCAGCGGCTCATCGACTCGCTGCCGTTCGGGCACAGTCACGTCTGCTACACCTCAACTGCAGCAAGCCCTTTGCCGAATGTGGGTCGACTGAACGAGGCTGTACTTGCCACGTTCGGGCTGCCGGCCGATGCGAGCGCTTACGTCTGCGGTCCCATCGGGTTCATGGACGCCATGACCGTCGCGCTCGTCCACCTCGGCATCGCTAGCAGCCGCATTCACACCGAGCGTTTCGCATCCCTGTCAGCGATCAACCCCGGAGTCGTCGCCGCCGACCTGCCGACGCCGCATGTGCCCGCCACCGTTGGCCACGGGCCGCTGGTGACGTTCGCCAGAGCCGGAATCGCGGCGCCGTTCAACGAGGGCGACGCCAGCTTGCTGGAGATGGCTGAAGCCTGCGACATCCCGACGAGGTGGTCCTGCCGCACCGGCGTGTGTCACACCTGCTCGACGCCGCTCCTATCCGGAACCGTTGCCTACCAGCCCATTCCGCTGACCGCACCGGTGACAGGCGAGGTGCTGCTGTGCTGCTCCAAGCCGGGCACCGACGTCGTTCTGGACATGTAGCCGTCGCGGACGCGTCGGCGCGAACGGGGCATGTGAAAGGAAGGTGGAGAGCGACAAATGCCGTGGTTTCCGGACTTTGCCAACGCCGTCGAGCTGGCCCGCCTGCAGACTCGCGCCAGCGGCCAGGCCGATCCCGCCGCCCAATATCTCGCCGCGCTGAACAAGGGCGATATCCACGCGCTGGAGACGGTCTGGCCCGGCGAGGTGGTGGTCTACGACCCTCGTGCCGGCGAGATCCGCGGCCACCGGCAGCTGCGACGGTTTGTCCGGGAAAATCAGGCCTGGCTCGCCGAGCGCAATGCCCGGGTCGACACCGTGTCGTCCACGTGTGTGGGCGGCAGGGCCGTGGTGGAACTCGTCGCTCACCTGACCGTCGACGACGGCGAGACCGACTGGCCATTGGCGGTGGTCGCCGAATCTCGTGACGACTGGTCGGTGGTGTTCCGCACGTACTGCAGCCAGTGGCCCGTCGACGGCCGGCGCCACTTGCGTCCGCCGATACTTGGGCCCGGGGTCACCGACACCGGCGGTGCAGTGGGCCGTTTCCAGACCGCACTCGATGACGGTGACGTCGACGCCGTGGTGGCGACATTCGCCCAGGATGGCTACTACCGCGGGCCTCTCGGCTCCGCCCATCGCGGCACCCGTGAGCTGCGTGCACTTTTCGGCAGCTACTTCAGCGCAGGCGGCGGGATCACCCTGCAGCACTGCGCCGTGACCGACGACGGGACCCGCTGTGCCCTGGAGTACAACTGTGTCCGCTGGGGTCGACAAGCCCTGCTGCCTCAAGCGGGGATCGTCGTCCACGAACGCGCTCCGGATGGACTCCTGGCTGCGGTCCGTGTGTACGACGACATCCAGCCACCGGTGGAATACCTGCCGTGACCCTCGGGACTCACGTCACGTGTGCTTCGTGCGGCTCCCGACATCATCGCTGGCAAGGCCGGGGTCGCTGGGATGCGGGGAGAGGGCAGTGATCTCCTCGTTCAACCAAGGATCCAATGGCAACGAGGCCAACAGCGACCGCATCTCCGTGATGTCGTGCGCCCTCCACAAGCCCAACGCTCTGCCGTCGGTTGGTAGGCGCCAAAGGCGAACCAGGTGTCCGTCGTCGCCCAGAGCTCGAGCGCTGACAGCCTCTTGCGCGGTGGCGGCGTCGACGGCCGGGCGTGGCGTGTCGGCGGGCACGTCGAGCGTGAACCAGGTCAGGAACTCGCTGCTCCCTTTGTCCGGCGCCGGCGGGTCAGGATTCGGCGAATCTCCAAGCGGATCATTCGGGTGCGACGAGAGCCGCTCGACCTGATCGGTCCGCCACACCCGCAGCGGCATCGAAGCGAGGACCTGCTCGAGTTGAGCGTCGTCGGCGGCGTCGAACAAGCCAAGCGTGCGCCATTCCCCGGGCTTGAGCGGCGGACGCCACAGTCGCCGTAGGTGCCCCTGAGCCGCGAGCACCTTCGAGCGAGCTGACTCTCGGCCGCGGATCTGCTGAACCTCGGCTTCCGACGTCCCATCCGGGACCCGGGTCGTCATGGTGACGAGATATTCCATGGGGCACCTCCCAATTGCAGGATCGCACACAGCGTTGTTGTAGAGCCCACGATGGTCCGTGTCGCCGGCTGCGCCTTCAGGGTGACCGCAGTTGCTGGCGCCAGAGGCGGGTCCCCGACGGGTCAAGACGGAGCAGGGGTAGGGTTTCTGACCTGTCGGGTACAGGGAGCAGCGATGAACATTTCCGAATCCGAATCGATCGCAATGGGTCCGGGGGACGAGGGTCCAGCATCGGCCCGGGCCGTACAACCAGAAGTGGCCAGTCGCTCCAAGGTGATCGAAGCCAAGCTGCGGGCGCGCTTCGAGAAGTGGGCGACCGATATCGGCTACTGGGGCGAGGCCACGACCGCTGCAGTGAACGAAACCATCGCAACTGACTATTCGCCGCCACAGACGACCGCCACATTCCGGTTGGGATCGCTCAGTTTCCACTGCATCCAGAACGAGGAGACAGACGAGTTCCGGGTAAAGCTCAAGGGAAGCAGAATATCCGATATCCGCGACCTTCCCACGCTCCACCGTGCGATAAGGGAAAGCGAACACAGCAGTACTCGACCGGAGCGATGATCCCGGCCGCCGCCGGACGGCCGACGAATCAGGTCAGGAGCTCCTGGACTGCGGTAGCGAAATCGGCCATTGCGGCCCGGTAGAAGCGCGGACCGTAGGACACCCGGGCGACCCCCAGTTCGCGAAGCGTGGCCAGATTCAGCTCGTCACTGGTGTTGCCATTGATCGGGCCTGGCAGCTCGGAGACGAGAGCGGCGAGATCAGCCTTGCGGCGCACACCGATCGGGTAGATGCAGTCGGCGCCGGCTTCCCGGTATCGACGCCCCCGTCGGACGGCTTCGGCGAGTCGTCCGGCCTCCGGAATTGCACTGGTCGGCAGGAAAGTGTCGACACGGGCATTGATGACGATGGGGACCCCGGCGTCGCCGGCGGCCGACCGGACGGCGGCCAGCCAGTCGGCCTGCGCCCCCGCGTCAACGAGGCCGCCGCTCAAGTAGTCGGTGTCCTCCAAGTTGCAGCCAACAGCGCCGATCTCGAGCAGCGCATCGACCAGATCCCTCGGCTTGAGTTGATATCCGGCCTCTGCGTCGACCGACACCGGCACGGAGACGGACCGGACGATCCGCCCGGCCGCGCCGAACATCTCCGCCCACGGTGCGCCCTGCCCGTCCGGGTAACCCAACATCGCCGTGATCGCCGCGCTGGCCGTGGCAACGGCGGGGAAGCCCGCTTCCGCCACGATCCTCGCGCTGGCCGCGTCCCACACGTTGGGTAACACGAGCAGCTCGCCATCGTGTAGCGCACGCAGCTTCTCGGCCTGTGCCTTCAGGTCTGTCATTGCCCACCGTCCTCATGTGGTTCCAGTAGTAACAGACCCCGGCGAAACCAGACACCATGGGGGTCTATGGATCAGTCTCCCGGGGCCTCGCTCGGCCCAGCTCCGGCCGACAAACCGTCGCCGTATCGGCAGTACGGCGCACAAATTAGCTGGCTATGGATACATACCCGTCTTCTTCAACAAAGGGCTACAATGATGAAAACGAGAGGTACCGATCCCGTCGCTGACGGGTTGAGGACGTCAGCACGGGAGGCGACTGATGTTTTTCACAGATGCATACCACGGTTCGACGCTTTGGCCCTCATTCATTTTCGGTCTACTCACGCTCATCGGGGTTTGGGCGTCGTTCATGAAAGCCGGCCAGCCCGGGTGGTGGGCGATCATCCCGTTCGTGAACTCCTTCGTGCTGTGCAAGTTGGGCGGGAAGCCGGGATGGTGGTTCATACTGTTCATCATTCCGATTGTCAATATTGTCATTGCGGTCTTGGTACTGCGCGGTGTCGCAAGGAACTTCGGTAAGGGTGTTGGATTCACTGTTGGATTGCTTTTCCTTCCGTTCATCTTCTTCCTCATCCTGGGTTTCGGCGACACACGGTTCAACGGGCGGTATGGCAGCAACAGCCTTTCCTACAACAGGTAGGCACGGCTTCGCTGGGCATCCGGGCAATGGCATAGATTTTGCTACACCATCGTAATTGTGGTGTGTCCGGCCGGCCCCTCTCTTTACGCCTCCACCACCCGGGTCTGGCCCACTCCCAGCCGATAAGCAAGGTGGCCACCCAGGTAGGCACCGGGGCCGACCAGGCCGAGCGCAACCAACGCCGCCCACCGGCCCGCGGACCGGCTGCCGCGACTGCGCAGCACCGACGATGCCCCGTAGAGGGTGACAGCGCTGGCATTGAGTGCCCAGTGGACAGCCGCCATCCGCCGCGCCTCACCTTCGGTCGGCAGGAACTGCGCAATGCCGGCCAGTGCTGCTGGCACAGCCGTGACCAGGCCGATGCGAAGGGTGGTGTCGGCCACCGCCTGGTCCTGGCGATCCAGCGTCCTGGCGCTGCGCCAGTCATACCAGGCGCTGACCATCCAGGCGCCGGCAGGGACGACGACGATCGCCGGGTGCAGCGGGTGACCGAGCCATCGTTCCCCCGACAGCGCCGAAACCACCTTGGCCAAAGGCCCGTGGTCGGTCCGGCGCGCGATGCTCTGCTGGACCTTCTCAGCAAACGTGTCCCATGCGCTTCCGGCTCCCGGTAGATAGCTCATCGTTGGTCCTGTTGACATGTCCGTCTCCCTCTTTCGGCCGCCGACGATGGCTGCACTGTCCAAGTTCCCACTGCGTCGGCATCTGCAACGCGATGGTCTGTTGGTGTCTCGAATCGGTAGTGTGCGCCGCCGCCCGGATCGATATGCCCACCTTCCGTAGGACAGGGCCGATTTGTTAGACATAGGTCATGGCGCAGGCATCGCTGGACGGATTCACCGCTGGTTACATCGGAGTAGGAGGCTTGCGCGTCTGGCGGGAACTGGCCGGTGAGGGTCCCGCGGTGGTGCTGCTGCACGGTGCGTTTTCCGGGGCGTCTGCCTGGACGGCGCAGGCCCCGACGCTGGTGAAGGCCGGATTCCAGGTCCACGTCCCGGAGCGTCGCGGCCACGCCCATACGCCGGATGTCGAGGGCCCGTTGACGTACGCAGTGATGGCCGACGACACCATCGCATACCTCGACCAGGAGGTGAGCACTCCGGCGCATCTCGTCGGCTGGAGCGACGGCGCCGTGGTCGCCCTACTCGTCGCCCTACGCCGACCGGAGCTCGTCGGCCGGTTGGTCCTGATCGGGCAGTACTACAACTCGTCGGGGAAGGTGTCGAACAGTACCCTGCTGGCAGGCTTGGCGACCCCGGAGGCAATGGGTTTTCTGCGCACCGAATATGACCAGGTGTCACCGGACGGCCCCGCGCATTTCCCGGTGGTTCACGCCAAAACCGTGGCGATGATCAATTCTGAACCCGAGCTCGATCTGGCCGATCTGGCCGCGTTCAGCGGAGAAACGATCGTTCTGCAAGGGGACCGTGACGAAGTGACCGTTGAGCACAGTTCGGCGGTTGCCGAGGCTCTCGGTAACGGACGGCTGGCCGTGCTGCCCGGTACGCATGGGCTGCCGGTGGAACAACCCGGTCCCGTCAACGCGCTGCTGGCCTCGTTCCTATGGAAGGGTTTCCCCCGGGGGCTATTCGAAGGATCGTGAGGTCGCGTGCGATAGCTGCATTCGCGTCAGCGTTGGGTCGGCCCTGGCCAGGTTTGGCCCGGACGGCGCTGGGCAATCAAAGGGTCAGCCACTGGCGTCGACTGGACACCCAGGTGACAGCTATTGCAGCTGAAAACAGCAAATCGAGGTCTAGGACTGGCATGCCTTTGGAAGCCCTGGACCGTTTGATCCCTTCTGTCACCTCGGTTTGGTAGGAGTGCATGGGCAAGACTCGCAGCGAGCATATTGGCGCGGCCGCCGCACACCGGCGTGCGGTATCTCAGGTCGGCAAGCGATGATGGGTCCGGAGCGCGAACCGGATAAGCGCGCAATGCCGCTGTCCTTGGACGAACGCCAGCGTCTGGCCGCCATCGAGAAGGGCTTGACAGAAGACCAGAGTTTTGCGGCGGCTTTCGCACTGCTGTGCAATCCATCGACGGGCCGGCCAGAGTTGGCGACCGTGCGCACACGCAATAAGGTTTGGGGCGTTGCTCTCATCGTCGTCGGGATGATGCTCGCCGTGCTCGGTACGGCCCTTCTCTCAGTCGCAACAGTGCTCGGCATCTCACTGATGTTGATGGGCTGTGGAAGCCTCATTTGGGGCATCGTCAGATACTTGAGCCAGTCGATCGACGAGTAGCCGGGCCGCCAAGGGCGTCAGCTTTCCGGCCGAAGCCTTGAAAAGCCTTCTGACGACGGATAATATGGATCATAGACGGCACGAGATGAAATTGTCCTGAAGGCGGCATCTTCATCTGTCCCCAGTAAGAAGGACTCGGGCGTGGTCCAAGAGTCTCATCGAGCCTGTGGCTTTCGTCCAATCACCTTGGAGCCCCGCAAACGAGGCGCTCTTTTCGCGATTTCCGATTGCCCATTTCGCCACCGCGAAAACCCGTCGGTGGGGTTGATCCCAGCCCCACCGACGGGGTACCGCTGACTAGGCGAAGGCTGCGTAGAGCAGACCGTCCCCCGGAATTTCGTCCGAAACCGCGTTTTCCGGGCTGAGAACTGTCTGATGCGCGCGCTCGCGGGTACTGCGCTGGAACAAGCCCGCCAATCGACCACACGACAGGGATGATGATGATGACCGAGGCCTCCGACAGCCAGCACAGTGCTACAGACCCGACGAGCAAATACGACCAGCCAGACACCCAGGGAAGCCAAACGCCTCATCCCGGGCTGACCGGTGACATGCCGGAACGACCCGATCACGGCGAGGCCAGCTATGAGGGGACCGGCAAGCTGAAGGGCCGGAAGGCCGTCATCACCGGCGGTGACTCCGGCATCGGTCGGGCCGTGGCGTTGGCCTTCGCCAGGGAAGGCGCCGATGTGCTGATCAGCCACCTTGAGGACGAGCAGCAAGACGCCCAGGAGACCGTTCGACTGGTCGAGGAAGCCGGCCGGCGAGCGATCACTGTCCCCGGTGACCTCCGCGAAGAGACTCAATGCCAGCACGTCGTACAGACTGCCGTTGACGAGCTGGGTGGTATCGACATCCTGGTCAACAACGCGGCATACCAGATGGCCCAACCCGATGGGATCACCGCCATCAGCACCGAACAATTTGACCGGGTCCTGAAGACCAACCTGTACGCCATGTTCTGGATGTGCAAATATGCAGTGCCGCACCTGCAGCCTGGATCGAGCATCATCAATACGGCCAGCATCCAGGCGATGCAGCCGTCGCCGGAATTGATGGACTACGCCCTCACCAAGGCGGGCATCGTGAACTTCACCAAGGCGTTGGCCGCCTCGCTGGCTGAAAAGGGGATCCGGGTCAATTCCGTCGCCCCCGGCCCCATCTGGACCCCGTTGATCCCGGCGACCATGACCCCGGACAAGGTCGAGGAATTCGGCAAGGATACGCCGTTGGGCCGGGCCGGCCAGCCTGCGGAAGTGGCACCGGCGTACGTGTTCTTCGCTTCCGGCGAATCGAGCTTCATCACCGCTGAGGTTCTCGGCGTGACCGGTGGAAACCCGACCAAATAGATCTCAACAGGTCTCAAGATGAATGAGCGGGCCCGGGTAACCGGGCCCGCTCATTCATGCTGCGTAGGCGCTAGGCGGCCATGGCGGCGCTGTTTACAGACGTGCGTCGGAATCGTGGTTGACCGAACGCCCGAAGATCAGGCCGAGAGCGATCATGCCGACGCCGAGGAAGAAGTGCAACCAGTTGTCGGGGGTATTGAGCGGCACGAAGTTGGCGCCGCTCATGGGATCGATGATCAAACCGTAGATCCACAGGACGAGGTAGATGATGCCTCCGACGATCAGGAAGGCCTTGGCACTTCGGAAGTGCCGGGCCGCGAAAATACCGACCACCCCGAACAGCAGGTGCACGATATTGTGCAGTACAGAGACCTGGAACACGCCGAGCAACTTGCCCATGGAACTGTGACCCGCAAACATCAGGTCGTCGCTGTGCGTGGTGATACCGGGTATGAACCCGAGAATTCCCACCGCCAGGAACACGATTCCGACGACCAACGAGACAACCTGTATCGGCGCTCGTCGGGATGAGACGGTCCTGGTGCTGTTGGATGTGGTGGACATGAGACCTCCCGTGAAAAAGGATTAATGGAGTTCGCCGGCAGACGCAGCGTCTGGCGGCATGACAACTATTGGTGCCCTCGCGCGGGCCCTTCAAACCCCCTCGGATCGCCAGCTCACGGCCCGCCCGCTTCCGATGGAATAGCCACTGAATCGCTGGCCTCCAGATGGTCCAAGGGCTGCCAATTCCGGCTGGGACGCGCTTCGGTGCGCATGCGCTCGATCATCTCTGGATGATGCAACTCGAAGGCAGGCCGCTCCGAGCGGATTCGGGGTAGTGAGTAGAAGTTGTGGCGGGGTGGCGGACTGCTGGTCGCCCACTCCAGTGAGTTTCCGTACCCCCACGGGTCGTCAGCGGTCGTCACCTCGCCGTAACGGAGCGATCGCAACACGTTCCATACGAAGGGCAGGAATGAGGCCCCGAGGATGAAGGCGCCGATCGTCGAGAACGTATTCAGCGGGGTGAAGCGGTCCGTCGGCAGGTAGTCGGCGTATCGCCGCGGCATTCCCATATTGCCAAGCCAATGCTGAACGAGGAAGGTCATGTGGAAGCCGACGAATGTTGTCCAGAAGTGAAACTTGCCTATACCCTCGTCCAAGAACCTCCCCGTCATCTTGGGAAACCAGAAGTAGATACCGGAGAATGTCGCGAACACAATGGTTCCGAACAGTACATAGTGAAAATGAGCGACGACGAAGTAACTGTCCGACACGTGAAAGTCTAGCGCCGGCGAGGCCAATATTATACCCGTCAGCCCGCCGAACAGGAAGGTAACCAGGAAACCAGCCGCAAACAACATGGGCGTTTCGAACGTGACCTGACCCTTCCACATGGTGCCGATCCAGTTGAAGAACTTCAGGCCCGTCGGTATGGCGATGAGCATTGTCATGAAAGAGAAGAAGGGCAGCAGAACGGCCCCGGTGGCGAACATGTGGTGCGCCCACACGGCGACTGAAAGAGCCCCAATCGAAAGCGTGGCGTAGACCAGACCCCGGTAGCCGAAGAGCGGCTTGCGAGAGAACACTGGAAAGACTTCGGTCACTATCCCGAAAAAGGGCAGCGCAATGATATATACCTCCGGGTGACCGAAGAACCAGAACAGATGTTGCCAGAGGATGGCGCCACCGTTGGCCGGGTCGAAGACGTGTGCTCCGAATTTGCGGTCCGCCTCCAAGCCCAATAGCGCGGCAGTGAGGACCGGGAAAGGCGATCAGGATCAGGATAGAGGTCACGAGGATGTTCCAGGTGAAGATGGGCAAGCGCCACATCGTCATACCAGGGCAGCGTAGGCAGACCACAGTGGTGATCATGTTCACCGCGCCCAGAATCGTGCCCAGACCGGCGATGACCAGGCCCATGATCCAGCGATCGGGCCCTGCTCCGGGCTGTTGGTGTCGTCGGACAGCGGCGTGTAGGCGGTCCACCCGAAGTTGGCTGCTCCGTTGGGGGTGGCAGAAGCCTGCCGTCGCAATGACGTCACCGAACAAGTTCAGCCAGTACGACAGGGCGTTCAGGCGCGGGAAGGCGACATCTGGCGCACCGATCTGCAATGGCAGGACGAAGTTGGCGAAGCCGAAAACAATCGGGGTTGCGTAGAGCAGAAGCATGATCGTGCCATGCATGGTGAACAGTTGGTTGTATTGCTCGGGGGTCAAGAACTGCAAGCCGGGCCTCGCAAGCTCCGCTCGCATGATCAATGCCATCACGCCACCCAAGCCGAAGAACGCCATTGACGTGGTCATGTACATCTTGCCGAGTGTCTTCGGGTCTGTGGTCCGCATGTATCCAAGGAGTCTTATCCCTGGCGAGACTCGTTCGACTGGAGAGGCTTTGGCAGGTCGTGGGGGCGCTAGCGTCATGATTTCTCCACCTGGGCAGGATGTGTCCACGTGCGAAGGACCGGTACGCTGACCGGCGAGTGGGACGGGCAGCGGCGGGCTGCGATCAGCGGTATCACGCTGCGGCCCTGGCTTGAGAAGAAGTTCGGCCTTGTCGGAGACGGCTGAAGCTGGCGAGGTGTACATGTACTCCACCTGAGTCGCGCCCAACAGTGTTGGCCGCGGAGTTGCCGAGAGCCGCTTCGTTGACCCTGGTCGACAGATACCCCCGTGCCGCGACCGTAAACCTGTCCAGCGGTTTCGCGGAGAAGCGGCCGCAAGGATGCGAAGGAGGAGGTGGCTCAGGTGGAGCTTGGCGGTACCCGGACGGGCTGACCGGTGGCGCTGGAGACGAGCGAAGTGGCCAGGTCCGAAGTTTGATGTTCTCGTCCATGGACAGCTTTCGCAACATGGCGAAGGCAGCCTCGGCCGAGCACCGCTGTTGCATCATGATCATCCCTTTGGCCTGCTCGATGACGCCGCGGCTCTCCAACGCCTGATTCAGTTGTTCGACGCGAAGTCGGTTTGCGGTGGCCGACTCCGCGTAACTGAGCGCCGCCGTGATGTGTGCGGCCAGCGACACACCAATGCGGACGCTTTCATCGGTGAACGCATGTGGCCGGGTGGCGTACACGTTGAGCGCCCCGACCAGATAACTCTCCACTGGCAGCGGAACAGACAGGGAGCTCCGCGCGCCCGCCTCCAGGGCAACAGGTGTGTAGCGGGGCCACCGCTTTTCGGTCGCCATGTCGTTCAGAAGCAGCACCTCGTCCGTCCGACCGGCATCCAAACAGGGCCCCCAACCCTGCTGGTACTGCACTTCGTCCAGATCGCGGGCCAATCGCCCGGTCGAGGCAACGGTCTGGGCGCGTTCTCCGCGAATGAGAGTTATCGAGCAGTGCTCGGACCCTGGAATGTGCCGCCGGCTGATTTCCACTACCGCCTGGAGGACGGTCTGCATGTCCTGATTGGACAACAGCGCGGCAAAGAGCTCCGCGAGTGCACCGGACGGATCGAGTGCATCTGGTTCCATGACGGTCCTTTCACGGGTGAAGCCCACAGGAAACTTTACGCTCGGCCAGATGCGCACGTAGGTGGCCTGTTTCCTGCACTGAGCCCATACTCTCGGCCTCAGGTGTGGGCAGGCACCCACCGCTGGTGGCGGCGCGCGATGCGGACGCCGCGTCGATAAATCCGCGAGAGTACTCGGGATTTATCGAGCACGCCTGGACCGGACTCAACTCAATGATGCAGTGTGGCGGTGATCTCTGAAACCCGTGTGCATGACCCACGGATGACCGGGTACTCAGACAGCATCAATCAGCTATCCGGTACAGCAGCGTGCCACCCGCGCCTCCCATCCGCTGGGGATCGCTATGAAGACGCCCGTACACGGTGCCGTGTCCACTCAACAACATGGGTCATCTGTTGACCAGGCGAGAGCGCTGACCGCGCTGATCGTGGCCAGAAGGCAAGGCTCGCCGTGCGATATCTCGTCGGCCGAGAAAGATGTGGTGACCGCCCATCTGAGTTTGGCGACGGCTCTGGCACGCAGGTACTCGAGCCGCGGCCTGGAGATGGATGACCTGCAGCAATTGGCATTCCTGGGGCTCGTCAGGGCCGTGAAACGGTGGGATCCCGAGGTCGGCGCCGAGTTCGTCTCCTACGCCTACCCCGTCATCCTCGGCGAAATGAAACGCTACTTCCGAGACCACTTGAGCGCCATCAGGATGCCGCGAGCCCTACAGGATTTGCACGCCGAGACCGCGTTGCTGCGCGAATCGTTCCAGCAGCGGCTGGGCCGGGACGCAACCGAGGGTGAACTGGCAAGTGCGGCGGGCGTTGACATCGACCGGATCCGGGCCGAGCGCACTGCATCCTTTCAGCGCCGGACGGCCAGCCTCGACGAACCGGCGGTTTTCGGCCGTGCAGCGCACGATCCCTGTTCGGCATCAGCTTTCGAACTCGCCCAGGTCGAGAACCGGATGGTCCTGGACCAGGCGATGGCCGAACTGACCGACCGGCAGCGTCGACTGGTCGACCTGCGGTACTGGCAGGAAATGAGTCAGCAGCAGATCGCCGACATCATCGGGATCAGCCAGATGCACGTCTCTCGCCAGCTCCGGGCGATCCAGGCGAAGATGCGGGCCAAGGTGGAGCTCGATCACAACATCGAGACGCATCCGTTGCAGGCCGCCGGCTGACGCGGGTCAGGCCCGGATGTTGATGCGTGCCTCTGGTGGGAACTGCCCGGGTATGGACGTAGCCATGCACATCGCCATGATGTCGCAGGTCTCCCGCCAGCCGGATCTGCCCGGGCCGGAGTTGTTGCCGGCGAGGTTGATGCGGGCGGCGGCGACGGCCCTGCCGATCGCGGCCGCCGGAATCAGCGTGTTCACCATTGACGGACATCGGGTGCCGTTGGGGGCCAGCGACGACACCGCGGCCTTGGCAGAGCGGTTGCAGTTCACCATGGGTGAGGGTCCGTGCTTGTCGGTCCACGGAACGGGTCAGGCACTGCTGGCCACTGACGAGGTCATGGCGCGGCGGTGGCCGACTTTTCACAGTGAGCTGATCGGCCGCACCCCGTTTCGGAGCATCCTGTCCGTTCCGCTGGACCAGCCGGGCCTGGGCGGCGATGTGGCAATGGACCTCTACTACGACGAGCCATGCCAGGAGCTGGATGACGGGCAGCTGGACGATGTGCAGGATGCCGCCGACGTCACTGCAGTGTTGCTGGGCACCGACGCCGACAACTCTACGGGGCCAGGCGGTCCCATGTGGTTGGACAGCGCGCCGGCGCTGAACCGCCAGCGGGTGTGGACTGCGCTGGGAATGATGAACGTCGGGTTGCACCTCAACACTGTGGATGCACTCGCCACTCTTCGCGGTTACGCCTATAGCCACGGCAGCACGGTCGACGAGGTTGCCCGCCATCTGACGGCCCGCGAGGTGGCTGTCGAGGCGCTCGCGGAATAACAGCCGACATTCCCGCAGTGCCGCGAGCATGACTATCCGCGGCCGTTCCAACGAACGATGTCCTTGCCGGGCCGGTCACGGCGGGCTGCGTCGGGCCGCCGCAATGGGATAGCCGTTAGTGCGTACGGCAGTGTGGCTGTTGCTGCCGGCCGACATCCGCACTGGCGCTGGCATGATATGTCCACCACGTCCGACGACGACCGCTTGTTCTCGTAGCCCCGCCGACCGCTCTATCCGCAACAGCAGAATCCGCCTATTCTCACATCATGGTTTCCGTTCTGGGGGACGGGCTTCCGGCGGCGACCGCCGGAAGCGGCGGCACCCAGCGGCAGTTGACAAGCCGATGTCTGGCGATCATCAGTGCGGTGGCTGCCGTCATCCACTTCGCCGTCTCCGGCGCGCACTTCCAGGAGTACTGGGCCTTCGGCGTGTTCATGCTGGCGGTCGCCTGGTTGCAGCTGGCCTGGGCCGTCGCGATGTGGGCGGCGCCCTCCCGGCCGCTCATCGCGGCCGGCGCGGTCCTGAACGCCGGGGTGGTCGTCGTCTACGTGGTGACCCGCACCGTCGGCGACGTCATCGGGCCGACGCCGGACGAGGCCGAACCGGTCGGGTTCGAGGACGCGTTCTGCACGGCGTGTGAAGCACTTCTGGTCGTTGGCTGCGTAGCACTTCTGCTGTGGGCTCTGGATGGAGTCGTGACTCCGGCGCGGCGGAACACGACTCTGGCCGCAGTCGCGACCGTGGCGGTCGTCCTGCTCAGCGTGTCCCTGGTGCACGGAGGCTCCGAAATGGTGATGTCGACGAACTCCGAGGCATCAACCGGGGCCGCCGCGGTCAGTCTGCCGACGCGGTCTCCGGCCGGGCCCGTGGTCATGCCCGAGCCAGACATGCAGATGGAACCGGGAATGCAGATGGCCGGCACTTCTGCCTGCACCAGCATCCCGACGACCACGCAGCAGGCCGCAGCCGTGGATCTCGTCAACACCAGTTGGCAGGACAACAAGAAGTACCAGAGCCTGAGAGTGGCCAAGGTCGCCGGATTCAGGCCGGTGACGCCGTCGGGGCGCGCGGTGGTGCACTACCTGAACACCGCCAATTACTTGATAACGCTCGTCGGTGGGCCCGTGATCGAGCCGTCCGCACCGCAGTCACTGGTCTATGCCAACACTTCCAAGGGTGCTGTCCTGGTCGCCGTGATGTACATCGCCTCACCACGAGACACCGCCACGCCGGACCCGGGTGGCTGCCTGACCCAGTGGCACACCCACAGCAATTTGTGTTTCAGCTTCGGTCAGGGTGTCGTTGGCGTCACCGACCCGACCTGCCCTCCCGGATCCGTCAATCGGCCCACCCCTCCCATGTTGCACGTCTGGTTCGCGCCGATCCCCGGTGGACCCACCGCCGTCGACGCCACCGACGCTCAAGTGGTCAAGGCCGCGCAACAAATAACGGGACCGCAGAACGGGCCCGCCTGACGCGCGACTGATCGATGGGTTCAGCGGGCTCCGATGCCACGAAGTTCCTCGGCGAGGTCCAGCACAGCCGGGGGGTGTCGCCAGATCTGGCGGGATATCTGCTCGGGATAAGCGGTCACGGTCGGCTCGACGTCGAACAGCCGCGTCGATCCCGTGTCGTAGGCAGGCCAACCTGGATCACCGCTGGTGGCGAAGGCGGTCCACGCCGCGCGCAGCTGTGACGAGATCGCCACCGCTTCCGGGGTGACGTCCCCGATCAAAGCCGCGGGCTGACCGGCGGTCAGGTTTCCGAACACCAGCGGCACGTCCAGCCCGTGACAGGCGCCGAGCACACCGCCCATACCTGGGGCGGACCAGGTCAGCTCGTAGAGGTAGGCCTGACCGCCCGCCTCCACCTGCGCTCGAGCGAGGTGCAGTGACGGCATCCGGAACAGCCAGTCGGAGCGGACCACCTCGTACAGTTCTTGGGGATCCGGAAAGCTCTCCCGGTACCGCTGGGGATCCGGCGCGAAGATTTCGGCGGCGTCGCTCGCCTGCGCCTGGGTGATCTTGCCCAGCATTCCGCTCAGCGCGGTGAGCAACCGCTGTTCGTCGCGCGTGTGCCCGACCATGAGCTCGCACCTGGCCGGTCAGTCCTCGCCACGGCGTGGTGGGCAGCACGTCATCGTCGACTACCGGTGCGAAGGGCGTCGACGCGTGCGCCGCCAGGCCCCAGCGGTCCGTGAACTGGCCCATCTTGGCGATGAGCGCATCGCCGGCGGCAGGGAGTAGCCGTGGATCTGCGGTCGGCAGAGCGGGGGGTTCGAGTCCGAGTTCGGCGGCGCACGCACGCGTGATGTCTGCGGCCAATTCCGGGGTGAAGTACGTGCCGGGCACACTTTGCGCGATCGCCCGGTGGAACAAGCCAGCCGCCCGCGGCATTGCCAGCAGCGCAGCCACCGATCCACCCCCCGCGGACTGGCCGAAGACCGTGACCCGATCGGGATCACCGCCGAACGCACTGATGTTGTCCTGCACCCACTCCAGTGCTGCGATCTGATCCAGCAGACCGCGGTTGGAAGTCATTCCTGCTACGTACCCGAAGCCTTCGAGCCCGACCCGGTAGTTGAAGGTCACCAGCACGACGCCGCCGTGCGCGAGGTTGCTGCCGTCGTATTCGGGCAGACCGGACATGCCGAAGGCGTAGGCACCGCCCTGAATCCACACCATCACGGGCAATCCGCCCCGTACGTCCGGCGACCACACGTTGACCGTCAACCAATCGTCGCCCTGGCTGCCGAGCGCGTCCATGCCGAAGAACCCGGACTGCGGAGGCGGCGGCCCGAACCTCGTTGCCTGCCGCACCCCGTCCCAAGCCTGAACCGGATGCGGCGCAAGAAAAGGGACAGGTGGCGCCGCGTACGGGATGCCGCGGAAGACTGCGAGATCCGCCTCCCTCGTCCCCCTGACAACGCCACCGGTGACCTTGATATCGATGTGCACTCGAGGATTCTCACCACGACGAGAAACCATGCGCCAGCGATTTTCAATAGGCTGGTCAGAAAGGAAGGGGCATCATGACGAGGTCGGCCGGATGAGCGCCATAGCGCCGTGGCTCTCGGTAACGAACGCGACGGCTGCGGTCTCTTTCTACCGGGCCGCATTCGGCGCTACCTCCGGAGAGATCTTCGAGGTGGATGGGGTCGTCCAAGTGGCGCAGCTTTTCGTGGCGGGTGCGCCCTTCTGGGTGCAGCAGGATGACGAGCTGCCGGTCGATATCGACCCGGGCCGAGCTGTTCGCATGATCGTCGTCGTGGACAAACCCGCGAAGGCGTTGGCTCAGGCGGTCGCCGCCGGAGCAACCGAGATGGCCGGAGTTCACGACCAGAACGGCTGGGAGACCGGCCGCTTCCGAGATCCGTTCGGGCACCAGTGGGAAGTCGCACGAGCGACCGAGTCCGGCCATTAGGTCAGCTTTGCCAGCGGGTTTCGCCGTCGACCACAATCTGCGTACGAGTTAGGCCGATGGCGCCGGCGACGGCCATCGAGCTGTGGTGCTCGGGATGTATGTGGGCAATGACAACGTCGACGTGCTGGCCGCGCAACCAGTTCGCGAGGAGCTGAGCAGCCTCTGTCGCGTATCCCTGACCTTGGTACCTGGTGCCGATCACCCATGCCACCTCGGCGGTCAACCCGTCCGGTTCCATGCTGACCGTGGCTTGGACGGTGCCCACCGCAGAGCCGGCTCGAAGGTCACGGACCAGCCAATTGAGCCACCGCTGCGAGCCGTCGGCATTCCGCCCGACCGTCTGACGCAGGTAGAGCGCATGCAGTTCGTCTTCAGTGAGCGGGTCGCCGCCGATGAAGGTGTGCAGCAGAGGATCTGCCAGTACTGGCGCCAGCTCGGTGGCGAATTCCACCCGCAGCGGTTCGAGGCCCACGCGTATACCCGTCATCGGCAGGGCCTGCATTTTCTGCCAGGGCGCCTGCGCGGCCGGATTTACAGCTGCCTCCGGCCCGATGTTCAAAGCTCCGCCGCCGGCGTGGGTGCGACCTTGGGTTGACGTGCGCTCCGGCTGCCGGTCGCCGACGGCGCCTGGTCCATTGCGCTCGCCAACCGCCGTTCGATCGTCCGCCGGGCACGCTCGATTGGCTGTGATGTGCGAGTGACGATGTACTGGGCGTTGGCCAGGAACAGCGCGGCCTCGATCTCGAAGGCGAGCTGGCCGGGGTCTTCAGTGTCGCTGATCATGCCTTCGGCTTGGGCCTCGCGGACGGTGGATTCCAGCCGGTCGAGCCAGTCGGTCAGGAAAAGGACGAGACGGTCGCGGACGGCACCCGGCTGCATGTCCACTTCGGCCAGCACCGAGGCGAAGAAGCAGCCGCCAGGGAAATTGTCGATCTCGACGTAATGAAGGTACCCATCGACCAGCAGGCGCAGCCGTTGCAGCGCATCGGAGGCGGTCACAGCGGGCTCGACCACCTGATCGTTGAACAGTTGGTCGGCCTTTTCCACCGTCGCGAGTTGCAATTCCTCCTTGGAACCGAAAAGCCCGAAAAGGCCGCTCTTGCTCATCCCGACGGCGTCCGCAAGGCGGGCGATGGACAGACCGCCGATTCCTTCGACGGTCGCCAGCCGAGCGGCCTCATCCAGGATCGCTGCGCGGCTATGGGCGCCATCGATGCGCTCGCGTTTACGACCCCGCGGCGCGGCTCCGGCGGCCGAAGAATTCATAGTTGCATTTTAGCACGAACGATCGTACGCTCCACGGAGCACGAACGATCGTGCCAACTAGTCCAGGAGGACAACTGCATGAGTACATTCCCGCCCATCGGTCACGTAGCTCTCACCGTGAGAAATCTCGACGTGAGCGTCCCGTGGTACACGGAGCTATTCGACGAACAACCCGTCCTGGACGAGGACACGGGACCGTTCCGGCACGTCGTCTGGATGGTCAGCGGCACCCTGGTGGGGCTGCATCAGTTCCCCGACACGGACGTCACCACGCCGTTCAGCGAACGACGCGCCGGTTTGGACCACGTCGCATTCGGCGTCGAAGACCGGTTCGAATTGCAGCGCTGGGGCAAACGACTGGACCAACTCGGCATCGGCCACGACGACATCAAGGACGCGGGATACGGATCGGGTCTCTCCTTTCGCGATCCTGACGGACTGCCGCTGGAGTTCTTCGCGCCGCCCGCGGCGTAGTAGCACGGCCCGGCTGGCCCAGACACGGCCAGCCGGGCCCGGTTTCGGCCGTTATGACCATGGCGATAGAGATCACGTGAAAGCCGCCACCTCGACGGCGACATAAGAATCAGCCGCCACGCACCGGTCCGCGACGCTCACGTTGTGCGGCTGCATCCAAAAGGGAAATGACCTGCTCTTCATCCGGCGGGGAAAAGTCGACATAGTGATAGCCCACTGCGAGGAACCGTCTGGGGACTGACATACACACCACTTCGTCGGCTCCCAACGATTGTCTCCTGATCTCGGCCGGACCGACCGGCACCGCCAGGACCACGCGCGCTGTGCCCAGTTGGCGAGCCGCCTCGCAGGCCGCCCGCGCGGTCGATCCCGTGGCAATGCCGTCATCGACGATGACCGCGATACGTCCGGTCAGATCGATGCGATCTCGACCCCGGCGAAGACACGCGACCAGCTCGTCGAGCCGCGTTCGCTCCCGGCTTTCCACCGCAAACAGCTCCTCATCCGTGACCCTTGTGTCCGCCAACACCGCAGCGTCGAGCACCCGACTGCCACCTTCACCGATGGCTCCCATGGCCAGTTCGGGCCGAAACGGAACGCCCAGTTTGCGGACCACCACCACATCGAGCGGCGCGCCCAGTGCTTCCGCCACCTCGAACGCCACGGGAACTCCACCTCGCGGCAGGCCCAGCACCACCACATCCAGACCGCGCAAGTACTCAAGCCGACGGGCGAGCCGACGACCGGCGTCCATTCGATCGGCGAACACGACCATTCCAGTCACCTTCCTCTTAAGGGTAGGAATTGTTGGTGCTGGTGTCCGGCAGCGGATGGCCTTAATTGTGAGCGGCATCCGGACTCGCTGCAACGTGGTCGTTCAATCCGACCGGGCCGAGGGCGCTTCTATTTCGGCTCTCCTGCCGGTTTGACCGTTCGGCGTTCAGATTCAAACTATGGGTGGCTCAAGTGACTCGGGCCGCCGGTGACCTCGGGACAGGACGATCGCGGTGGTGGCGGCGGTGAGCAGGCCGCCGAAGCCAGCGACCAAGAATGTCACCCGGGGACCGGTGACCGCCAACAGCAGCCCGCCCAACAGATACGAGACGCCGGCCGCCAGACCAATGACACCGTAGAAGAGCGAGAAGGTTCTGCCCTGCAGAGATCTGGGCGTCGCGCGTTGAATGAACGTCGAGGCCGCAACGTCCTGTGCCGCAATACCGAGTCCGCGGATCGTCTGCAGCAGCAGGGCGAGGATCACCGAGCCGGCCAACCCGGTGACCAGGTTGCCCAGGCTGTTCAGCGCGTAACCCGTGACAAGCATGGCGGCAACGGGCGCCCAGACACGTCGACCGACGATCAGATAACCGACGAGGAGACCGAGCGCGGCGCCGCTGTAGAGCAGGCTGGTGCCGGCGGGTGTGGCGCCCAACTCATCGCCGGCCAGAAACACGAGTGCGACGTCGTCGACGGCACTGAAAGCCACCACGACGGCGAAACTGATGATGACGGTTCGGAGCCCGACGGTCCGCCACACCCGCTGCACACCTCGGCCGGCGTGCCGGATGAACGAGCCCTCGTCACCGAGCTCAAGGTCCTGCGCGGGTAATCGCGGGAGGAATGACAGCAGGGCCGCCGAGACAAGAAATGTGGCTGCGTCGACCAGCAGTAGACCCCGGATACCCAGAAGGGAAAGAGTCGAAGCCGCCAGCAGTGGGCCGAGGACCGGAATGCCGTTCTCTCCGAAGCCGACCGCGGCGTTGGCCGCGGGTAATTCGGCGTCGACGACAAGTGCAGGGATCGCAGCACGAGAGGCCGGTTGGAAGATCTGTCCTAGGACGGCTCGCACAGCGAACATGCACAACAACAGCGGTGCCGCGGGCAGCCACCAGGCAATGGCAGCGGTGGCCGCCGCTTGGCCGATCTCGCAGATCAGCATCAACCGTCGCAGCTCGATCCGGTCGGCCATGGTTCCGAGCAGCGGCGCGAGCAATGCGGGCAGAAAATCGCCGACAAGGAGCAGGGCGGAGACCCCGGCGACTGCGAATTCCAGGCCAGATAGATATAACAACAGCGCGATCAATCCCATAGAACTTCCGAGGAACGAGATCGCCCTGGACACCACCAGAAGGCACAGCGGTGGGTTGGCTCTCAACCACCGGACACCACCGGTTGAAGCGACCATTTCCACCACCCTCTCGCTTCACGGCCCGTCGGATCTTCGCGCGAGTGATGTCAGTGCGTCGTTGGCCAATCCTTCAGTCCGGTGGACGGGCTCTTGCGCACCGCCCGCATGGCCAGTGCGGTCAGCCATCCGAGGCCGATGATGACCGACATCCGTTGGTACAGCCCACCGAAGTCCACAAACTTCCGCGCTTGCCCGAAGCCCGCGGTCGCGCCGGCGAACGACGCGAGCATGGTCGCGCAGGTTCCGGCGGAGTACAGCGCCCACCCGCGGTCGCCTCGCTTTCCGAAGGCGAACCCGTAGGTCGCCGCGGCCAGCGGCAATCCGAGGAACACCGGTACGGACACCAGGTCGTGCAGGCGACCAGCCCGGCTGGGCTGTACCGGGGTGTCCGGGCTACCCGGCGGATAGCCGCTGACCGGGTCGGTGGTGAATATCGCAGAACCCAACAGACTCCCGGCGACGGCACCGATCAGCACCGCGCCGCCGCGGCTAGGGTTCTTCTGACGGGTCGTCCTGAGCAACCCGGCTGTAAATGCGCAGTACAACGTTCCGGCGACGGCGAAGTTGGTCGACTGAACCCATCCACGCCGTCCCAATGCCAGCGAGCTCATCGGATGGCGCAGCGGCCGGTAGCCCTCCCGCACAGCGCCCTCGACCATGGCGGTCGCGACGAATACTGGGCCGGCGACGACTCCACAGTCCAGCAACATCCCGTTTACCCGACCATTTGGAGCAATTTTCACCCTGAAAAGTCTGCCACGTCGGACGGCTCGTGGAATACGGATAGGCCTAGTAGAGGGCCGGGTGAGAGAGCACATCGCGCACGGTCCGCGGTTCCCGTCCCAGAAGCTTGCCGAGCATCGGGTCGACTCCGGCGAAGAACCCGTCGTGGGCCGCTTCGTACATGCCGAGCAAGAATCGTGCCATGAATTCCTGCTGACCGGAGGCGACCTGCGCGGCGGTCCATTGTTCTGGCTCCATCACCGCGAACCCGACCGGATGCCCGGTCAACTCCGACGCGATGTTAGCGATCTCTTCGAAGGTGGGCGCCGCGTTTGCGGTGAGGGTCGTGGCGCCGTCGAAGGCGCCGTTCGAAGCAAGGATGACGGCCGCGGCCTCGGCTGCGTCTTCCCGTGCCGTCCATGACACCGGTCCGTCGGCCGGAACGGCGATGACGCCGGTCTCCCGCCACGAGCCCAGGAACCACTGCAAGCTGTGCGCGTAGAAGCCGTTGCGCAGCGATGTCCACGGGATTCCGGAATCGGCGAGCAGTAACTCGGTCGCGGCATGATCACGCCCCGGGGCAAATGGGCTATCCGGTGCGGCGCCTTGGTGGCTCGTGTAGAGGATTCGCCCGACCCCGGCGACGACGGCGGCCTCGATTGCATCGCGGTGCAGTCTTACCGCATCCGCAGCCGGATCACTCGAGGACACCAGCAGTAACTGGTCCGCGCCGTCGAACGCACGCGGCAGGGAGTCGGGGTCCGCATAATCACCGTGCCGGACCTCCACCCCCCGCTTGGCGAAGCGCTGCGCCTTGGCGACGTCGCGGACAGCGACAGCGATGTCGGTCGCAGGCATGCGTTCGAGCAGATGCTCCACGGTCGCGCCGTTGAGCGCGCCAGTAGCTCCCGTAACGATGATCATGACCGTCCGTTCCAAGGTAACGATGGAATCATCTTCACGCTACCAGTGGAAACACAGCGATAGCAAGACTGCGTTATCCTTGGAACATGATCCAGGGGCCCAGGAGCCGGTCCGACACCCGGTCGCGCATCGTCGATGTCGCGGCCCGGCTGCTGCAGGAGGAAGGATCGGCGGCGGTCACAACCCGTGGAGTTGCTGAGGCGGCCGGCGTGCAAGCCCCGGCGATATACCGCTTGTTCGGCGATAAGGACGGTTTGCTGGAGGCCGTTGCGGAATACGTGATGGCCACGTACGTGTCGGCAAAAGCGGAGGCCGTGGACGCTGCTTCGGCCGCCGATGTCGATCCGTTGGACGATTTGCGGGTCGGCTGGGAAACGCAAATGGATTTCGGCGTCGCCAATCCAGCGCTATTTCATCTTGTAAGCGCCCCGGATCGTCAACTTCAATCGCCCGCGGCTCAGTCAGGCAGGCGGATCCTGCAATCGCGAGTTCACCGGGTCGCGGTCACCGGTCGGCTCCGGGTCAGTGAGGAGCGCGCCGTCAACCTCATCCAGGCCGCCGGGATCGGCGCCATTCACACGCTGCTGTCAACGCCACCCGCTCGACGCGACTCGGGCCTGGCCGAAGCCATGTTCCAGGCCGTTCTGGGTCAAATCCTCACCGACGCGCCCGAACGCTCGAGCGACGATCCGATGGCGACGGTGGTCGCTTTCCGGGCCATCGCGCCGCGACTGGAGATGCTCAGCGAAGCCGAACGGCAGCTCCTGGCCGAATGGGTCGACCGCGCCATCAACGCCCGCTGAGCGACTCCTCCGCTCTACCCCACGAGGTGGATTGGGGGTCACCGCGGCGAGTTCGGCGGGGGTTATCGGTCGGCCGTCGGCCATTGGCTGGCTGGCGACCGCGTCGAGGACAAACTGCACACCGTCGGCCGCGCCTACTACGTGTTCTCGACGTTGCCCGCGCTTTCAACCGGTTCAGGGCAGTCATTTCGACGATTTGCGGGGATCACTTGGATGCGAGTGACGCGGTGCAGACCCTGCCGACGTGGAGATCTCAGCCGTCGACTGGGCCGACGTATCACAGGTGACGTCTTCGCACTCCTCTACGAAGAGCCAGCACCACAGAAAGCCAGCGACTGATTCCGGAAATGAGGGAGAGAAGTGCTCGACTTCACCAATTGCCCAGAGTGCGGTGGTACAGCCGAAATTCGCGACCGCGTAGTGCTCGACAGCACGGACGCCCCGGTCGAGCACGCCAAGATATTTTGTGTTCGCGGCCATTGGTTCTTCATGCCCGTCGCCGGGCTCGAAACCTGCGACTACCGGGGTTCGGTCGACGCAGACGGACCAGGCGCGCGTGACGGGACCATCGAGCGGGACGCACTCAGGTGTGGTGCTCCCGGTCGCTTCTACACATCGTCCTCGGCGGTGCGCGAGAGTTAAGGCCCCGCCTACGGCGGCGTGCGTCGTGCCAGGCCTGCATGATTTCGGGTCGGGTTGATCAATTCGGTTGAGGCGTGCTCCGTCGGCGACCATCATGGCTCGGGTGCGTAGCGAATTCGAGGAGCTCGTGGCGGAGGCCGCCTCGGTGTCGGTGGATGGCTGGGAATTCTCCTGGCTCGACGGCCGGGCGACCGAGCGCCGCCCTTCCTGGGGTTATCAGCGATTGCTGAGCGGTCGCCTTGCGGCGGCGCAGAGTGCGCTGGACATCCAGACCGGCGGCGGGGAGGTGCTGGCGGGGGTGCCGGAATTTCCGCGAACGATGGCGGCCACCGAGTCGTGGCCACCGAATTTGGCCAAGGCCAGCCATTCCTTGATGCCCCGTGGTGTCGTTGTGGTTGCCGATCCGGACGAGCCACCGCTGCCGTTCGCCGACGAGTCGTTCGATCTGGTGACCAGTCGACATCCCACGACGGTGTGGTGGAGGGAGATCGCGCGCGTACTGAGTCCTGGCGGCACCTACTTCGCACAACATGTCGGGCCGGAGACCCTGTCCGAGTTCGCCGAGCACTTCATCGGGCCACAATCGGCCGGCAGCAACAGACGTCACCCGGACCTCGAGTCCGCCGAGGCACGGGCGGCCGGCCTCGAGATAGTGGATGTGCGCTGCGAGCGGCTCGAGATGAAGTTCTTCGACATCGGCGCGGTCGTCTATTTTCTCCGCAAAGTGATCTGGGCCGTGCCGGGATTCACCGTCGACTGCTACTACGATCGCCTGCGCGACCTCCACGAGCAGATCGAGGCCGATGGACACTTCCTCGCGCACTCGTCGCGAACCCTGATCGAGGCCCGGAAGCCCGACTCGGGCGCTGTCCCGGATTCAACACTCGTCACAGTGATCCCGTAATCTCGTCGAAGCAGCCGGTGGTGGGGCTCGCCGGAACCAACCGTCACACCGTAGTGGCCAACAGTCCCTACCTGATCGTCAAGGACGCTTGCCGCGTCATGCCCAGGTAGGAGTGCATGCACATGACAGACCCCACCGGCCAGCCCCCCGACGAGGTGGAGTCCGACCCGACCAACCCGGAGGCGACGCCGGTCCGATTGGCGCCATCTGCATCACCGAGCCGGGATCGATCGGTGCTGGCGGCGGTCGCCGTCGGCGGCGCACTGGGCGCGTTGGCCCGCTGGACGGCGGGCGTTTGGTGGCCTAACCGGCCCGGGTCGTTTCCGTGGACCACTTTCGGCATCAACGTCCTCGGTTGCGCACTGATCGGTGCACTCATGGTGCTGGTGACCGACGTCTATTCGAAGCATCGGCTGCTGCGGCCGTTCGTCGTGACTGGCATTCTCGGGGGCTTCACCACTTTCTCGACCTACAGCGTCGACACCCTGCGGCTGATCGACACCGGGCACTGGCTTACCGCCTGCGCCAATGTGGTGGGAACGCTGGTCGCGGCGCTCGCAGCGGTCACCGTCGTTGCCCGCCTGACCCGCCTGGCCGTCACGGCGCGGCGATGACCGCCGTGCTCGTCATCCTGGGCGCGATGATCGGTGCCCCGCTGCGGTATCTCGTCGACCGGGCCGTCCAGTCGCGGCACGCGACGATGTTTCCGTGGGGCACGATCACCGTGAACCTGATCGCCTGCGCCGGTCTTGGTCTACTCACCGGGGCCGCATCCGCGGGCGTCACCTCCCATCAGCTGCAGGCACTGCTCGCCACCGGACTCTGCGCCACGCTGAGCACCTACAGCACCTTTTCCTACGAGACACTCAGGTTGGCCGAGCAGCGTCGGCCGCTCTACGCGGCGGCGAACATCGTCATCAGTGTTATCGCGGGCCTCGGTGCGGCGGCCCTTGGCAACGCAGCTGCGCTGACATTCTGGACGTGACGTGAACTGGATGGTGGTTGCGTCACCAAAATGTACGAACGTGTCCCAGGTTTATGGAGCGATCACTATCCGAATCGTATGGCTCACAATGTATTCCACATCGTGGTGACGGGAAGGCCGACCGAAGCGGTGTCCGGCCGGCTTCGTGCGCGGATGCATCCGTGTCACGGTTCGGTCACGACATGCGCACAGTTGACCTGCACGCGCATGCTGCTCGGATATTCTTGGTGTTGTCCAGCAGTCACGGGGGGTCAACATGAAGGTCATGCACGTTGGTCAGCAGGTCCGCGCCACACACGGTCTGACGTCGAGCCGTCCAAGTGGGTGGATCGTCAGCCGCGGCACGCATGGCGTCGTCACCAAGGTCAAGAATTCGGAGCCGATGCTGTACTCGGCCGAATTCCAGGTTTTTGATGGTGTCGCAAGGGTTGTCACTGTCAAAGGCATTAGCAATCGGGACATCATGCCGTTGGTTCCAGCACAGCGAGTTCCGGAACCTTCGTACGACTTGGTGTCATAACCGGACCGTGCGGTGCCGAAAGAAGCGGACAAGGCCGCGTCGCACGCTGCGTCGGCAACTTCGATAGAGCATGATCTTTTCATGCTCCTGCAGGTTGGCGACCACGTGGAGATCACTCGTGACGCGAGATGGCTGTGGCGAAGCGTCAAGGTGAAGACGCCCGGCGTCGTGACGGCCGTCAGGGGTGATCGGTACACGGTGGCCTTCACCGTTGCGGACGCACCTGATACCGCAGTGGTGATCCGCGGCCTCGACAGCGCCGACCTGATCAAGGTTTGAACTGTCGACGTAGGCCAGTTGCATGCGCCGGGTCCAGAGGTTTCCGATCCGCGGCGACAAAACTGATGAGCGCGTCGGCGACTGAATGGGCGGCGAGTTCAGCCATGTGGTGGCCGCAGTCGATCCCGTGGCCGGACACCTCATCTGCCCAGCCCGCCCAGATCAGGCGTGGGTCGCCGTGCAATTGTTCGAGGTCGTCGCGGAGAGACCACAGAACCAGTACCGGGCAGGCGAGCCGCGTGCCGGCGGCGCGGTCTGCGTCCTCGTTCGCCCGGTCGATAGTCAGACCGGCGCGATAATCCTCCAGCATTGCCGTCACCACCTTGGGATTGCGCGTCGCCCGCCGGAACTCGTCATAGTTCTCCTGACCCATCACGGAGGGGTCCCCGAAATACCAACTGTCCGGGTCCGCATTGATGACGCGTTCGGGCACATCAGGTTGGGCGAAGAAGAACCAGTGCCACCACGCCGTCGCGAATTCGGTGTTCACCCGGCGCAGATGCTCGCTGATCGGAATGCAGTCCAGAGCCGCGAAGCGGGTGACCCTTTGTGGTTCGTCCAAAGCGAGCCGAAGGGCGACGGGGCCGCCGCGGTCGTGTCCGGCTACGGCGAACCGCTGATGTCCGAGCACGGTCATGACGGCGGCCAGGTCCGCGGCGACAGCCCTTTTGGAATGTGCGGCGTGATCCGCGGTCGGGGTCGGCCCGGTGGAGCGGCCGTACCCGCGTAGATCCGGGCAGATCACAGTGAGGCCGGCCGAGACCAACAACGGGGCGACCCGGTGCCAGGTCGCCGAGGTACGCGGGTGGCCGTGCAGCAGCAGTACCGCGGGACCTGCACCGCCGTGCCGGACAAAGATCGACGACTCGCCCACATCGATGTGCTCTTCGGTGAAACCTTCGAACATCGACCCAGCATGCCGCATGACGACCCCATGGCACGTCCCGCTGCTCCGCCGGTTGTCGTCCTGGACGAGCAGGTCGGCCCTTCTTGATTCCGGTTCCGTCTGCTATTGACAGGTCCGGTCAGTGGTGATGAAGTCGTTGCGGTACAAAGCACGTCGGGTCGCTGTCGCCCTGCTCGTCCGGCCGGCAGGATTGGCGCGCGCTGCTCAGCGCTGCACCACCCCGACATCCGGAAGGCCGCCTGAGTCGGCCAGGTTGAGGTGATCGCAGCATGTTGAAGGCATCCGCGGGTTTCCGGAACAAATGGCTGGTTCTTCTTGGAGCGACCGCTCTGGTCGCGACCTTGGGGATTGCGCTGCCATCGTCGGCGGCGAGTCCACCGGCGGCGAGTAAACCGACTGGGCCGCTGTGGCTCAACTCCGGTGTCTCGACGCCGGCTCGCGTCAACGCCCTGCTGGCGCAGATGACGTTGCCGGAAAAGGTCGGACAAATGGATCAGCAGTTGGTGTCCACGCTGACCGATCCTAATGGATCGACCTGCGGCGACAACGGTTTCAACCTGCCCAACCCCACCTGCATGCAGAAGATCCTGATCGCGTCGAAGACCGGCTCCGTCCTGGCGGGCGGCACTAATAATCCGATCGACACCACCGGCCACGGTGGGCCGGGCAACACCGGCTACGACTGGGCGAACGAATACAACATGATCCAGAGCTACGCCATACAGCATTCCCGGCTACATATTCCGTTGATCTTCGGAGTCGACGCGGTGCACGGGTTCGGACACCCGTGGCAGGCACCGTTGTTCCCGCAATCCATCGGGATGGGCGCCACGTGGGACCCGCAAGCGGCACGGACGGGCGGCATGCTGACGGCAAATGCCGTCCGGGCGACCGGTTGGACCTGGGTGTTCGCGCCGGTGCAGGACCTCGCCAGGGACAACCGCTGGGGGCGCACCTACGAAACCTGGGCGGAGGAACCAGCACTGGCATCGGCGATGGGGGCCGCCAACGTCGCCGGTCTGCAGTCCCCTGCACCGGGCAGGTCGCTCGGCGTGGCCGCCACGGTGAAGCATTTCGCGGGCTATTCGCAATCGGTGAACGGTCATGACCGCAACGAGGCGCTGCTGCCGCTGAACTATCTGCAGAGCGTCCTCCTCCCGAGCTACGCTGCGGGCATCGACGCCGGCGCCGACACGGTCATGGTTAATTCCGGGTCCATCAACGCCGTGCCGGCGACGTCGTCGCACTATCTCCTGACGGACATCCTGCGTCACCAGATGGGTTTCCAAGGTGTGGTGATCAGCGACTACCAGGATGTGCCGGCGCTGCAGACCGCCTATCACGTGGCCGCCGATCTGCCCGGAGCGATCGCCAAGGCGGTCAACGCCGGGATCGACATGAGCATGGAGGTCTTTGGCGCCGATCAGTGGCAGAAGGCGATTCTTCAGGATGTCGCGACAGGCGCGATCAGCAAGGCCCGCATCGATCAGGCGGTGCAGCGGATACTGACGCTGAAGTTCAAGCTCGGCCTGTTCGACCAGCCTTGTGTGAACAACCCGGCTGCCCCGTGTGTCAACGCCAAAGCGGCCAACGCCGCGGTGACGGCCGGCCGCTCGTCGACCCTGGCGGCGGCCCGCGAATCGATCACGCTGCTGCGCAACCAGAACAACACGCTTCCGCTGTCGCCCACCAGCAAGATCGTCGTGACCGGGCCGAGCGCCGATTCGATGACCAATCAGTTGGGTGGCTGGAGCGTGAGTTGGCAGGGTGTGTTCGGAGCCGGGCACGTCTGCTGCATGGGACCGGCGAATCAGATCCCGCCGGGAACCACTGTCCTGAAGGGCATTCAGGCCGCCGACCCGAACGCGGTGTCGGCGCCCGACCAGGCATCGGCGTTGGCGTTGGCGCCCACGGCAGGCGCCTACGTGGTAGCCGTCGGTGAAAAGGCATACGCCGAAGGGCTGGGCGACAATCCGGCTCCGGCTCTCGCTCCGGATCAGCAGAGCTTGATCACCGCTCTCGAGGGCACCGGCAAGCCGGTGATCGTGGTGGTGATTGCCGGCCGACCGGTCGGCCTCGGTTCGGCCGAGAACGCCGACGGTGTCGTGATGGCTTACCAGGGCAGTACCGAAGCCGGCCAGGCGGTGGCCGACGTGATCTTCGGAAAGGTCAACCCGAGCGGCAAGCTGCCCATCAGTTGGCCCTCGGACGCCCCGGCGGTTGGTGGAGACTTCAACGGCACTGCGCCGTCGCCACTGGGCGACCAGCCGAAGTTCTTCGATCAACTGCCCGGCACCGGCTCCGGTCCCGGTCACGCGTACAACCCGTTGTACCCGTTCGGCTTCGGCCTGTCCTACACGACGTTTGCCAACAGCGATCTCAAGGTGACCCGGACAGTCTCCGCGAACAGTTCCGCGACGGCGACCTTCACCGTGACCAATACCGGCAGCCGGACGGGGACCGACGTGGTGCCCGTCTACGTGAACCAGCCGGTCAGTGACGTGATCACGCCGCCGCAGCGACTGGTTGGCTTTGCTCGGGTGACGATACCGGCCGGTCAGTCCAAGACTGTCCACGTGAGATTCCCGCTCTCTGCCCTGGCCGAGACGCAGGGCGACATCAACGCCTCCGGCGCTCCCCGGGTGCAGCCCGGTGCGTACGTGCTGCAGTTGGACAAGAACACCACGACGCCCTACGAAGTGGACCTGTCGGCGCCGTTCACCGTGAACTGAGAGGCAGCGCCTCCGGTCGGGTCGCGCGGACCCGACCGGAGGAGTGGCAGCGGCTATATGTGCGCCTTGACTGTCCTCGCCGCCACAATGAGGGGAGCCGAACGTTGAAGCCCGAAACCTTCGATGTGGTCAGTACCCGGGAGTTCGAAGCGCCCGTCACGCAGGTGTGGCGGGCCTGGAATGACCCTGACTACGTCACCCGGTGGTGGGGTCCGGCCGGGTTCACGTCGCCGTCGGCAAACCTTGACTTTCGGATCGGTGGTACCTCGCTGGTCTGCATGCGCGCGCCCACCGAGTACGGCGGGCAGGACATGTACAACACGTGGACCTACCGCAGGATCGAACCGATGACCCTGATCGAGTTCGACAATCGGTTCACCGACCAAGCGGGCGCGAGCATTCCGCCGCCGCCCGGCGTTCCGTCCGTGGTGCGGCACCTCATCACTTTCACGCTCCGTTGCTGCCGATCGGACATCGATGACGGTCACCGAGTTCGGGTACCCGGACGAGCAGGTGCGAGACCAATCCAAAGCCGGGCTGGAGCAATGCCTGGACAAGATGGCGGCATTGCTCGCGCAGTAACTGCGCACATCTGAGATCGGGATCGCTCACCGAGGTGGCGGCCTTCCGCATATGTCTCAATCGGCCGATCACCACCTCAATCACCACATGTGGTGATGTCAGCTCACTAGCCGCGCTTCTACCTTTCAAATCACCGACAAAACCGGGAATGCGTCCGGGCGCTGCTGCACGGGCAGCACCTGGACGCGTCCCTGTCCGATCCTGGCGCTCGTCGCGCGGTCGTCGGCGCGGCGTTGTACGTGACCGTCGCCGGCATCACCGCGCTGGCCTTCGGTGCGTTGCTGCGAAATACCGCGGCTGCGGTCACCACTTTCGTCGCGGTGTTCTTCGTGATCCCGACCGTGACCCTCCTGCTGCCGGCATCGTTGACGGACCACTTCGTGCAATACCTGCCATCCAACCTCGGCGGAGCCTTGACCGGCGACACCTCCGGGTTGGCCCACGCCTTGGCGCCCTGGACCGGATTTGGAGTGCTTTGCGGGTACGCGGCCGTACTGATCGGGTTCGCCGCCTGGCGGCTCCGCCGCACCGACGCCTGAGTTGGCGGAAGGCTTGTTGCCACCGGCCGAAACTCCGGTCGATACTGGGCGGGACGGTGATGTCGGGTTAGCGACGGGCCGCCGCGGCACCGTAGGTACCGACCCTCTCCACCGCCCGCAGTCTTTCTCGCTTCCGGGAGCCCGCTATGACGACCTCGGTCGACGAGCCATCGAATCCACGTCCCGAGCAGTCAATGGACACCCCGGATGCCATCGAGTTCGCATCGCGTGACGAGATTTCCGCATTACAGCTGCGGCGGCTGCAGTGGTCGCTGCATCACGCGTACGAGAATGTCCCGCATTACCGTCAGGCGTTCCAGGTCCGTGGGGTGCACCCGGAGGATCTGAAGCAACTGTCGGATTTGTCGCTGTTCCCCTTTACGGTGAAGTCCGACCTGAGGGACAACTACCCGTTCGGGATGTTCGCCGTCCCCCAGTCACGCGTCGCCCGGATTCACGCGTCCTCCGGTACCACCGGCCGGCCAACGGTGGTCGGCTACACGGCCGCGGATATCGACAATTGGGCGAATCTCATGGCCAGGTCGCTGCGGGCGGGCGGCGTGCGATCCACCGACATGGTTCACGTGGCCTACGGTTACGGCCTGTTCACCGGTGGGCTGGGCGCGCACTACGGCGCGGAACGCCTGGGATGCACGGTCATTCCGATGTCCGGCGGCATGACCGAACGGCAGATCCAACTCATCGAGGACTTCCGGCCCGATGTCATCATGGTGACCCCGTCCTACATGCTGACCATGGTCGACGCGATGATCCGGGCCGGGATCGACCCGCAGGCGACGTCATTACGGGTCGGGGTGTTCGGGGCCGAGCCGTGGACCGAGGAGATGCGCAAAGAGCTGGAACACCGGCTGGGCATTGACGCGGTGGACATCTACGGCCTGTCCGAGGTGATGGGTCCCGGTGTGGCCCAGGAATGCGTCGAGACCAAGGACGGACTGCACATCTGGGAGGACCACTTCTACCCCGAGATCATCGACCCGATCACCGGCGAGGTCTTGCCTGACGGGTCCGAGGGTGAGCTGGTCTTCACCTCGCTCACCAAGGAAGCTATGCCCGTCATCCGGTACCGGACCCGCGATCTGACCAGACTCCTGCCCGGCACAGCACGATCCATGCGCCGGATGCAGAAGGTGACCGGCCGCACGGACGACATGATCATCCTGCGGGGGGTCAACCTGTTCCCGACCCAGATCGAGGAATTGATCCTGGGTATTCCCGGGCTCACCGCCCAGTTTCAATGCGTGCTGGAACGGCCATCGCGGATGGACCAGCTCACCGTGCTGGTCGAGGCCCGCTCTCAGCTAACGGCAACGGAACGGGAGGCGGCCGGCGGCGCTCTGGGGCAGCGAATCAAGGACCGCATCGGCGTCAGCGTCGTGGTGCAGGTCTTGGCGCCGGACTCGATCGAGCGATCCGTCGGGAAGGCCGTTCGCTTGCTCGACCGGCGACCGGCAGCGACGGGCCGGCCAGACGTCCATCCCTGAGCCAGATGAACGGGAGCGGCTGTCGGTTATCACTGCTGAATTTGCTGCATCATCTCCAGCCCATTGGTTTCGCCCCAACGTTCGGCGATTTTGCCGTCTGTTATCCGCACGATGTCGATGCCCGTGAGCTGAACGACGCGATTTGTCGGCGGCGTTCCGAGCTGATCGCCGGAGTGGGTGCCCGTCGCGCTCCAGCGCAAAACCGCACGGTCTCCCTCGACCACGATGTCTTCGGAAGTCAAGGTCAGATCGGGGAAAACGGCGTGGTAGAGCGCGATAATCTGTTTGATACCGTCGATTCCGGCAGTTTGACCCGGCTGCGGATTGTGATCGACGACGTCCTTTTCGAATAGGCGCTCGGCGAGTCCGGGGGGTGCCTTCACGTCCCACAGCAGGCAGTACTCCTCAGCGATCTCGCGGCCGTCTCTGGTCACTGTTACTCCCATCGGTCGAAGGCCGAGAATCGGTTGCCTCCCTCGGGCATCGCAATTCTCGGACACAGACTGCGCAGCGCGTGCTGACCGCAACATTGTTCTAGAGCGTGCAAAGTTTGTCGAGAGCCGATCGGATGGTCGCACTTCTCCCGGGCTCGCGCCAGGAAGGCGTGCGATAGGCTTGTACCAACCGAACGTTCGGACGCTCGAGAGGGGCGACATGGTCGCACGTCACTCCTGCACCACGGCCACGATGACGTCCGGGGCGACAGCATGACGGCGGCACAGCAGCGGCGGCGCGGACGCCCCGGACATGATGTGTCGACCGTGCTGGCCGGTTCGGTGGCCGTGTTCAACGAGCGTGGTTACGACGGCACCAGCATGGAGGACCTTTCCGCCCGGCTGGGCATCAGCAAGTCAGCCATCTATCACCACGTGGAGAGCAAGGAGGCGCTGTTGAGCCTGGCGCTCGATCGAGCCCTCGCCGGGCTGGAAGCGGCCGCCGACGAGGTCCGCGCCCTTCCCGCACCCGCTGTCGATCGCTTGGAGCTACTGGTCCGACGGAGCGTCGAGGTCCTTCTCGACCGCCTGCCATACGTCACCTTGCTGCTTCGCGTCCGCGGCAACAGCAGGGTGGAGCGGCAGGCGCTCGTCCGCCGCCGGCGCATCGACCACCTCGTGTCCGACCTCGTGCAGGAAGCCGTTGCAGACGGCGATCTTCGCCCCGACACCGATCCCGTCGTCACGGCACATCTGCTCTTCGGCATGGTCAACTCGCTGACCGAATGGCTGAAGCCGAACAACCGGCAGCGGGCGGAGGATCTGGTCAAAGCGATTACGAGTCTTGCCTTTTCAGGTCTGCGGCTACCGCCTGCCTGAGGTCCGACGTTGACGTGCCGTGGCGGACTCAGGCATAATAACCGAACGAACAGACGGTAAGTTAGTTAGGTGTCTCAGGTGCGTGTCGGTCTCGGTGGAGGTAGTCCATGACAGTGCTGTCGAGTTATGTGCAGGGTCGGTGGATCACCCCCGAGGGTGAGGGCGCCGCCGTCCACGACGCCGTCACCGGCGAGCAGGTTTGCCAGCTCTCCACGGCCGGCATCGACATGGCCGCCGCGTTGAACTACGGGCGGACAGTCGGCGGACCCGCGCTGCGTGCGCTCACCTTCCACCAGCGGGCCGCTCTGCTCAAGGCGCTGGCGTCGTATCTGCGTGAGTACCGCGAGGAGCTCTATGAGCTTTCAGCCCGGGCTGGGGCCACCAGGGGCGATTCGATGTTCGATGTCGACGGCGGGTTGGGCGTGCTCTTCGCCTACGCCAGCAAAGGACGCCGCGAACTGCCCGGCGACACGGTTCTGTTGGACGGCGGGGTCGAGCCGCTGGGCAAGGGCGGCACCTTTCTCGGGCAGCACATCTGGACCCCGCTCCGCGGTGTGGCCGTACAGATCAACGCGTTCAACTTCCCCGTCTGGGGGCCGCTGGAGAAATTCGGGCCCGCCTTCCTGGCCGGTGTGCCGACGCTGATCAAGCCGGCCAGTCCGACCGCGTACATCACCCACCGGCTCGTCGAGTTGATCGTGGACTCCGCCCTCTTGCCCGTCGGCGCGATCCAGTTGATCACCGGCAGCGCCGGCGATCTGCTGGACCATCTGACCGAGCAGGACCTTGTCGCGTTCACCGGATCGGCCACCACGGGCCGCAAGTTGCGCGCGCACCCGGTGGTGGTGGCCGCCGGTGTGCGATTCACGGCCGAGGCCGATTCCCTGAACTGCTCGATCCTGGGCCCGGATGCCGTGCCGGGCACGCCGGAATTCGATCTGTTCATCAAGTCGCTGACCACCGAGATGACGGTGAAAGCCGGGCAGAAATGCACCGCTATCCGCCGCGCCATCGTCCCGAATGGATTGCTGGAGGCGGTCGGGGAGGCGGCGTCGGCTCGACTGGCCAAAGTGGTGATCGGAAATCCGGCGGATCCATCGGTGCGGATGGGTGCCCTGGCCGGTTTGGAGCAGCGGGAAGACGTCCGGCGCTCGCTCAAGGCCCTGCTGGACGTCTCCACTGTCGTCTTCGGCGATCCCGACCACGTCGACGTGGTCGGTGCCGATCCCGACCGGGGCGCGTTCTTGTCGCCGATCCTGTTGCGAGCCAATGGCGATCGCGCCGAGCCGCACGAGGTGGAGGCCTTCGGCCCGGTCAGTACCCTGATCGGGTACGACACCGTCGCCGATGCCATCGCGTTGGCCGTCCGGGGAAAGGGCAGCCTGGTGGGTTCGCTGGTCACCCACGACCCCGACATCGCCCGCGAGGTGGTCCTGGGCATCGCACCATGGCACGGGCGTTTGCTCATACTCGACCGGGACGACGCCGGCGAATCCACCGGCCACGGATCACCGCTGCCTGCTCTGGTGCACGGTGGACCGGGTCGGGCCGGCGGCGGTGAGGAGATGGGCGGCCTGCGCGCAGTTCAGCACCACATGCAGCGCACCGCCGTCCAGGGCTCGCCGGACATGCTCACGGCCGTCACCGGTCGCTGGACGGCCGGCGCTGGGCGCAATATCACCGACGTGCATCCGTTCCGGAAGTCGCTGGCGGAGCTGCGGATCGGTGACAGCGTGGTCGCCGGCCCGCGCACCGTCACCCTGGACGACATCGACCACTTCGCGGAATTCACTGGCGACACCTTCTACGCCCACACCGACGAGGAAGCAGCAGCGGCCAACCCGTTTTTCGACGGCCGGGTGGCGCACGGGTACCTCGTCGTGTCCTTCGCCGCGGGGCTGTTCGTCGATCCGGCGCCAGGGCCGGTGCTCGCCAACAACGGCCTGGACAACCTGCGATTCCTCACTCCGACCTACCCTGGTGACGAATTGACGATCACGTTGACTGCGAAGGCCATCACGCCGCGGGACGGCGACTACGGCGAAGTCCGCTGGGACGCCGACCTGACGAAGCAGGACGGCTCCTCGGTGGCCAAGTACGACGTGCTGACCATGGTGGCCAAGGAGTGGCCGATGAAACCGCAGGCGACGGGATGAGAAAATGACCGCTATTCTCGACCAATCAGGCGACACCGTCGAACTGCAGGCGCATTTCGACGACACCATCTCCCGAGAGCACCGCATCGAACCACGTGACTGGATGCCGGACGCCTACCGCAACACGATGATCAGGCAGATCGCCCAGCACGCCCATTCCGAGATCATCGGTATGCAGCCGGAGGGCAACTGGATCACCCGAGCCCCCTCGTTGCGGCGAAAGGCGGTGCTGTTGGCCAAGGTGCAGGACGAGGCGGGTCACGGCATGTACCTGTACTCGGCGGCGGAAAGCCTCGGCGTCGACCGGGCCGACCTGACCGACAAGCTTGTGCACGGCCGGCAGAAGTACTCCTCCATCTTCAACTACCCGACCCTTTCCTACGCCGACGTCGGAGTGATTGGCTGGCTGGTCGACGGGGCCGCCATCTGTAACCAGGTCCCGTTGTGCCGCAGCAGTTATGGGCCGTACGGCCGGGCCATGGTCCGTATTTGCAAAGAGGAATCGTTTCATCAGCGGCAGGGCTACGAGCTGCTGATGACGATGATGCGCGGCACCTCGGCGCAGCGGGACATGGTGCAGGAGGCCGTGGATCGCTTCTGGTGGCCGGCGCTGATGATGTTCGGGCCGCCCGACGACGAATCGCCCAACACGGCGCAGTCCATGGCCTGGGGGGTGAAGCGGCACACCAATGATGAACTGCGGCAACGGTTCGTCGACATGTCCGTGCCGCAGGCCGACAAGCTCGGTGTCACGTTCCCGGACCCCGAACTGGCCTGGAACGAAGAGCGCGGTCACTACGACTTCGGAACGCCCGACTGGGACGAGTTCTGGGCCGTGGTCAAGGGAAACGGGCCGTGCAACGCCCAGCGGGTGGCGCATCGCAAGGCCGCCCACGACGAGGGTGCCTGGGTGCGGGAAGCGGCACTCGCCCACGCCGCCAAGGCCGCCAACGCGTCGGGAAGTGCGTGATGACAAGCGGTCTCACCGCCGAGGGCGGCCACGGCGCGGTGCCGCTCGACGGAGTTCCGGTGGCGCCCGACCCCGCGAAGGTGCGGTCGGACTGGCCGCTGTACGAGGTCTTCCTCCGCGGCAAACGCGGGTTGAACCACGTCCACGTCGGCTCGCTGCACGCCGCCGATCCGCAGATGGCGCTGCACCACGCTCGCGATCTGTATACCCGCCGCAATGAGGGCGTGAGCATCTGGGTCGTGCCGGCCACCGACATCACCGCGAGCAGCCCGGACGAGAAGGACCCGTTCTTCGCCCCGTCCGGCGACAAGGTGTACCGGCACCCGACGTTCTACGACATTCCCGACGATGTCCCCCACATGTGAAGGGGGACAGCTTGTCTGAATCGCTTGAGGACGAGTTCGCCGCCCACGCGTTGGCGCAGGACACCGAAGACCACCGCTGGGCGTTCGGCACCGGGTTCGCCGATGCTCTGGAGGGCGTCGACAGCACCGTTCCCACCGGAGTGGACGCCGACGCGCTGGCCACGTACTGCCTGATGCTCGGCGATGATGCATTGATCTTGAGCCACCGTTTGCAGCAGTGGATGACCCGAGCTCCAGAGCTCGAGGAGGAGACCGCGATCGGCAACATCGCGCTCGATCTTCTAGGCCAGGCCCGGATGCTGCTCGCCCGGGCGGGCAAGGCCGACGGGACGGACCGCAACGAGGACCACTTCGCCTTCTGGCGCGACGAGCGGGAATTCCGCAACGTGCGCCTGGTGGAACGGGCCGATGGCGACTTCGCCGAGATGCTCGCCCGGCTACTCATCTTCTCGACTTGGCGGCTGGCCCAGTTCGACGCCTTGCGCTCCTCGAAAGACCCAGTGCTAGCGGCGATCGCGGCCAAGGGCGTCAAGGAACTGACCTATCACCGCGATTACGCAGCCCGATGGGTCGTCCGCCTCGGAGACGGCACCACCGAATCCCACGGCCGGATGCAAGCCGCGCTGGAGACCATCTGGCCGCTGGTGGACGAACTGTTCCGTCCGCATCCGGTCGAGGCCGCGCTCCCCGGGGTCGCAGTGCAGGCCTGGACCGTACGCGCCGAAGTGGACGTCGTCCTCGACACCGTGGTAGCCGCCGCCACGCTGAGCCGGCCGTCCGTCGGCCCACTGGCCGGCGTGCGGGGGCGCTACGGTCGAGATGGGTTGCACACCGAAGCTTTCGGTTACGTCCTTGCTGAGCTGCAAAGCGTCGCCCGCGCCCATCCCGACGCGACATGGTGAACTCCGCCGTGAGCCGGAGCGGTAAGGCGTGGGACGTCGCCGCCAAGGTCCCCGATCCGGAACTGCCCATGGTCACGCTGGCCGATCTCGGGATCCTGCGTGACGTGCAGCAGAACGGCGCAGCGGTCACCGTGACGATCACCCCGACGTACTCGGGTTGCCCGGCCATGCTGGAAATCAGCTCCGATCTGCGATTGCGATTGCGACAGGCCGGGTTCGGCGATGTCACCGTCCGGACGGAGCTTTCGCCGCCGTGGAGCAGCGACTGGATCAGCGCCGGTGGGCGGGCCAAGCTCGCCGCGGCGGGCATCGCCCCGCCGAACTCGACCGCAGTCAGGGCGCCCGGTCCCATCCCGCTGACCCTTGGCCCGGTCGCGCGTGATGTGGCCTGCCCACGATGCGGTTCCCGCGCGACCGAGGAGAGCTCGCCGTTCAGCGCAACGGCATGCAAGGCGCTGTACCGCTGCCGGCACTGCCGGGAACCGTTCGAGTACGTCAAGGAGATCTGATGGTTCGCAGCGACTTCTACCCTCTGCGAGTGGCCGACGTCGAGTCGCTGACCGAGGATTCCGCGGCCGTCCGGTTCCACGTTCCGGTTGATCTGCGTGAGACCTTCAGCTTCGCCCCCGGCCAGTCGCTCACCCTGAAAAGGGGTGACGACCGACGCTCGTACTCGATCTGCGCCCCGGCCGGGCATGCGCCGCGGATCGGGGTGCGTGAAGTGGCCGGGGGAGCACTGTCGGGATGGCTGATCCACCAGGTTCAGGCCGGAGATGTCATCGACGTGCAGGCACCAGCAGGGTCTTTCAGCCCTGACCTCACCGTGCCCGGTCGGCATGTGCTGATCGCTGCCGGCTCGGGGATAACTCCGATGCTCTCCATCGCGTCCTCGGTGCTGCAGGCCCACCCCGAATCCACGGTGACTCTCATCTACGGGAACCGCCGCACCGACTCGGTGATGTTCGCCGACGACGTCGCCGACCTCAAGGATGCGCATCCGGCGCGGATGCGCTTGCTGCACGTGCTCTCCCGCGAACCGCAGGAGGTCGAACTGTTCAGCGGCCGCTTGGATGCGGGACGTCTCCGGCGGCTTCTGGCTGCAACACTGGACGTCGCGGAGGTGGATCACTTCTGGTTGTGCGGACCATTCGGGATGGTCACCGATGCCATCGACGTGCTGACCGAACACGGTGTCCCGCCGGAGCGGATCCATCGGGAGTTGTTCTACGTCGAGGACTTGCCGCCGGTGGAGGCCCGTCACGAGGACGCTCCTCCCGGGCCCGGCTCGGAGGTCACCGTCATCCTCGACGGACGCAGCACCACGGTCACCGTTCCTCCGGACGTGCCAGTGCTCGACGGAGCCCAGAAGGTGCGCCCCGACCTGCCTTTCGCATGCAAGGGCGGGGTCTGCGGCACCTGCCGGGCATTGGTGACACACGGCGAAGTACGGATGCGGCGCAACTTCGCGCTCGAGAAGGCCGAGTTGGACGCGGGCTACGTCCTCACCTGCCAGGCGCTACCGATCTCCGATGCGGTCACCGTCGACTACGACTCCTGACGCGTCGGAACGTCGCTGATCAGCGGCCGGTTGCAGATGTCGATGGTCGTCAGTCGCGCAGAAAATCAAATTTCTCCCACAGCCCGATCGCGGTGCGGTTGGCAATCAGCGCCTTTGCGCCGCCGTTCTCGGCGGTGACGTAGCGGTCATTGGCCACTGCCTTCAGGGACGTCGAGCCGTCCGAATTGTGGATGACGGTGAATGTCTCCCACGGGCCGATGGCGGTGCGGTTAGCGATGAGCGGATCTCGGCCGGCGGCATCTGCACACACATAACGATTATTGGCGTGCGACAGGAGTGCGATGCGATCCGTGGTCACCGGGATCATGTCGAACTCCTCCCACGGCCCGACGACCGTCCGGTTGGCGATCAGCGGTTCGACCCCGCGGGCCTCGGCGGTGACGTACCTGTTGTCGACCCTGGCCCGCAGGCTGACCACCGGTAGTGCGCCGGCGCCCAGCCGGATTCCCGCGGCCAGAGCGGTCAGCTCGGTGCTACCCGGCGGGACATTGATCTCGAAGTGCATCTCGTCCGTCGTCCCGGAATAGTCACCGCCCCAGTAGATGACGCCGCCGCAGGCGGCCAAGATCCGCCTGATGGCGGCCACCTGCGGGGCCGTGAAGGTGCCCTTGGCGCCGTTGGGGTGCAGCACCCAATTCAGGTCCATGGCGGTGCCCGATGCGTGATTCGACCACACGCTGGGGTTGTTGACGTTGCGTCTGTATTCATAGCCACCGACCTGGTCAGCGCGTAGCTTCTCGACCTCGGCGTTGAACCGGCCCGCGACATACATCATCACCGTGGCCACGTCGCCCGACCTGACCAGCAGCTGTATCGACGTCCCGGGCACGAGGAAGGACGCGACGCCGATCGCCGAACCGGGTGTCCCGATGGGCCAGCCGTTGTACGACGTCACGACGCCGTCGGCGTGGGGGGTGGCCGGGGTAGCGAACCTCTTGTCGCCGGCGGGAGCGCCATCGGCACCCGCGGCGCCGGGACTTGCAGCCGCCGATCCGGTGGTCGACACCCCGAGCACCGCCGCACCCGCCGCGATGGACACGAGCTGCAGCATTTGCCGTCGGGGGAGGCGGGGAATCTCCTGATGCGTCATCGGTGCCTTTCGGTTGTGGAGGCGCACCGGTCATCGGCATCCGAATCGCGACCGCAATTCTGCGGACCGATCCGGCGTTGACACCGGTACGCCCGGGCGCAGTCAGCTGCCATCCGGGAAGGGCATAAGCGACGGATCTACCGTCCGTAGCGAGATCTAACTCTCAGTATACGCAGCCAGTCGACCTTCGACTCGGTCCGGGCAACTCAAACGGATCCGCGTCGAACACTCGGTTTGACCAGTCCGAGCCTCGATTTTGAATGTCAATCCCAGCGTGTGCGTTGGTTCACTTGAGATATGTTGGGCTGTAATAGTTTTGAGGTTCGGGGTCGTTTTGATAAGTGCACTGTCGGGTCGGTGGCCGCCGGTTCCACCTGCCGGGTTGGTGTTCTCGGGCTGTCGGGACAGGGAGCGTGTGTCAGGAGAATCAGGCCTTGGTCGTTATGTGGGGCCGCAGTACACCCGCCCGGTGACACGCCCGTAGTCGCGGATCGGCCGTTGACGATGGTCGGGTGCCTCGGTCTGGAGGGTCGAGCGGCGTACAAATAGACAGATCGCCTGGACCGAACTACCGATCTGGAGACCGAAGCTGATGGCTGTGCGGAGCGCAAGGCTTCGGCGCCTGTTCCGCCAGGAACGGTCGTCGATCTGGCCCTCGGTCGCGACCTCGTGGTCGGAGATTCCGGGTCGGCTGCGGCAAAGCGCCTCGCAAATCACTCGGCTGACCGTGGCAGCCATCATCGCCTACCTGGTCGCCAACGCTGTCTCCCCCGGAATTGTCGATTTGACCGCCCCGTTGACGGCGCTGTTGGTCGTACAGGCCTCGACCGTCGGCACTCTGCGAATGGGGCTGGTCCGGGTCGGGGCGGTGCTGACCGGCGTGCTCGTATCGGTCGCGCTGGCCAGCTACGTGGGGCTGTCGTGGTGGAGCCTCGGGGCCGCCGTGGCGGCATCGCTGGTCCTGGCGACGGTGCTCCGGCTGGGTGAGCAGTCGCTGGAGGCGCCGATCAGCGCGATGCTCATCCTCGCAGTGTCGTCGCCGGAACTCGCAGCTCAGGTGCGGGTGGTCAACACCTTGATCGGCACGGTGGTCGGGATCGGCTTCAGCTTCCTCGTGCCTGTCTCCATCCCGAACGCGCGGGCGAGCGACGCAGTGCGCCGGGTGGCACGGTCGCAGGCCGCACTGCTCGACGAGGTGGCGCTGACGCTGGGCGACCGGGCTCCGCAATCCGAGGAAGTGAAAGCCTGGCTGGACTGGACAGTCGATATCGCCGGCGATATCAACCAGGCTGCTGCCGCCGTACAGGCCCTCGAGGACAGCCGCAGGTTCAACCACCGGGCGCTGACAGCGGCCAAGGTGCATCCCGGACTTCGATCGGCGCTCGACCGGCTCGACGGGTGCCTGGCTGCCGAGCGCGCCCTACTGGTCGTGATTGCGAACGAGTCGCCGGGCCAACCCGCAGGTTCCGCCAACCCGGGGGGCCCGGAACTCGGTCACGCGATCGCCGTCGTCCTGGACGATCTCTCCAACGGACTGCGGGCATTCGGAGATCTGGTCAGTGCCGAATACGGCGTCGCCGGCAAGGTCTACCGCGCAGACGAGGCCATGGCTCGTAATCTGGAAGCCGTTCGCGAGACCCGCGCCGTACTGGCCGAACTCATGACGCTGGACGTCGACCCCCAAGACCGCGCCGACGTCTGGATGTTTCAGGGATCCATGCTCGCCGCGGTGGACCAGATACTGCGGCAACTCGACTGGGAACTAACCGAGCACCCGACCCAGTCGTGGCTGACCCGGTACGGTCTGCCGCTCCTGTCCGACAACTGGCTCCCCATCGGGAGAACCGGCCGGGGTCGCGAAACCTGACCATGGGGTCAGTGCTGGGCTCCCTCGGAGCCTTCGAGATCCTTTTCGATGTCCCGTTCCAGCTGGTGGATGTCCGTCATGAAGCCGCGCTCGCCGGCTGACAGCGAATGGTAGATATCGCGGATACCGGCGAGCATCTCCCGCTTGGTTGCATCGTCCTGAAGCTTCCATGTGTGCTTCACCCGCTGGTAGAACACCTGCATCTGCTCGAAATCGTGGACATCCTCGTCCATGGCGGCCTCCTCGGTCCGGTGCACAGAACGCTAGTCCTGGTCGGCGACCTGTCCTGCTTCGACGGCTTGGTTGTACCAAGCCGTGTACAGCCGGCGTAGCTCATCGATCTTGGCCACGCTCGCCTGCTGATCACCGGATAGCTCAGAATGTGTCTCCGAGGCAAGTCCGTTCAGTTCCCGGAGAATCGCATCGATCTCGGGATAGGACTTGGCTTCCCCAGCGCGATAGATCGCCTCGATCTCTGCGAGTCGTCCACCGAGGTCTTCGGGTTCCATCAGGCTCTCCTCCCGCGTCGCTGTCAAACGCTAGCCGGTCGACAGCGCAGCAGCCACTCGACGCCCGCCGTCGCAACCGACCGGCACAGGGTTATCTTGGCAAAGCGCACCGTGACCGAGCATGACATGCCGAGCCTGCCAGGACGGGTTGGGGCTTGCCACGACGACTGGGTGTTTTTCCTCCCCGGTGCTGGGGGTGCGTGCATCCCCTCGGAATTGACCGGCCAGCACCCTGGGAGGGCACCGGTGAACGGACGATGCTGGTTTCAGCGACAAGATGTTTCGCCCGCCTTGCAACCGACAGCCGATGCCCGGCCGCCGTGGTGGGGAAACGCTCGAGAACGCGATTTCGGCAACATTTCGGCGGCCGATGCCCGGCCGCCGATGCCGAAGCATTAAGTGATCGACGTGCGTGCAGTGCATGACCGTAACAGCCAGGAAAAGTGCCTCGACGACGGATCAGTTCGTTGCGATAAGCGGCCCGCCGACTCGGGCGAACGGTAGCTCCTGGCGAAGCTCGATCTCATCGCGCAGCGGAATTCCATGGTTGCCGACCAACGGAATCGTCGGCTTCAGGGTGCGCCTGGCATCATCGACGGCTCCGCAACGCAACTCGCTCAGGACAAGTCCGCGGCGTTGGTAGAACCGCAACGCGTCCACGTTGTCGTTGGTGGTCGTGACTCGCAGCGCCGTGCAGCCCTGGCCGGTCGCCAGGCTTCTCATCTCCTCGATCAAGGCAGTGCCGATCCCGGCCCACCGTCGCGATGTATGCAGGGTCAGGATTTCGCAGTCCTGGCCGAGGATGAGATAGCTGAGCACCCCGACCAGCCTGCCTGCTTCATCTGCGAGGATGGCGGGACATTCGAGAGGATTTATCAGCTCGCCCCCACGGGCGACCAGGCCGTGCCCGCGCTCTCCGAGAAAGGTGCGCACACGGGAGTCACCGCCCGCGGAACTTCGCAGATTGACCATCCCGCCATGGTGGCCGACGAGGCGGAGATGCACCATCTCGCAACGGGAGGTGAGCTTCACAGGTTTGCCCGAGTTTCACAGCCCTGTTCGTCTTGCTGCCCGTCGGACACCGTTAACCGGACACTCCCCAGAAGCGGAAATGTTCGGGAGGTTTCTCCGACAGTCTGTCGATCCAGTTCTCCCTCGCTCGTCTGTAGTGGTGTTCCAGTCGATGTCGAGCGGCGAATCGCCGCCGACCAATGAGAAGGAGTGCCGCGATGGCAAAGTTCGTGTACCTGTACACCGGTGGTCAGATGGCTGAGACGCCCGAAGCCCGAGACCAGGCGATGCAGGAGTGGGGTGCGTGGTTCGGGCGACTCGGCTCGTCCGTCACGGACGGCGGTAACCCCTTCGGAAAGTCCACAGCCGTGGGCTCGGATGCGGTTGGCGCATCGGCGTCGAACATCACCGGCTACTCCGTCATCACGGCCGACTCCCTGGACGATGCGACGACCAAGGCTGGCGGCTGCCCGGTTCTGCAGACCGGCGGAACCGTCGAGGTGTACGAAGCGCTCGACATGTGAGATTTCGTGGCAGCGCCGCTGCCGCCCCGCCGGGGCGGCAGCGCCGGCTCTGTCATCAGGGTTCTTTCGGTTCCGGCACGGGAAGCACCCCGGTCAGGTACGTCTGCAGGGTCGGCCCGACGGCCGCGGCGATGGTTTCGTGATCCAGGCGGGCCAGAGCACCGACGGACAGTACGTACCGGCCGACAACGACTCCGAGTACTTGGGAGGCGACGAGCGCCCCGCGCAGTTCGGCCTCGGCCGGCGGGTAATCGAAGGTGCGCACGAGCCGGGCGATGATCTCCGTGGTGATGAACTGGCTGAGCGCTCCCGTCGCGTCTGGATCGCCGATCGCGGTTCGTATGGCGGCCAGCAGGGCGGTTCCGGCCGGCGACTCCCAGGTCTGCAGGATGACCGTGATCATCCTGACTCCCAGACCCTCGGTCCCGGCGCGAACCAATTGCTCCACCACCGCTCGCGGATTGATCGGCACCGCAACCGTGGCCAGGAACAGCTCGTCCTTCGAACCGAAATAGTGGTGAACCAATGCCGGATCCACGCCTGCGCCCGCGGCGATCTTGCGGATGGAAGCTTTGGCGTACCCGTTGCCCGCAAACACGTCCCGTGCCGAATCGAGAATCTGTTGGCGAGTATCCGGATTGCCGGGTCGACGGCCGCTGCGGGCGCCGAGCGGTGGGTTCTGCGACTTCGTCATATCACCCCTGGCTGATCATGCGGGTGCAAGTCCATCGCTCTCAGCCGGTTCGGCGGCGAAGGGTGGCCGAGGCCAGGGTCAGAGTCAACAACACGCATCCGGCCATGATGCCCAGGTCACGCCACAGCAAGCCCGTTGGGTGGACGTGCTGACCGACTTCGCCGGTGGCTTGAACGGCGTAGGACAACGGAAGAACGTCCGAAACGACCCTGAGCCATCCGGCCATCTCCGCTCTGGCGACGAACAGGCCGCAGAGCAGCACCTGCGGGATGACCACGATCGGAAGCATTTGAACCGCCTGGAATTCCGTCCTGGCGAATGCGGAGCTCAACAGACCCAACCCGACGCCCAGCAGAGCGGTCAGTACCGCTACCAGCACCACATAACCTGCACCGCCGGCAGTTTCGAGACCGAAAAGCAGGTAGGCGCATCCGGCGGCGACGCTTGCCTGGACCGCGGCCGCCACACCGAAGGCGATTCCGTAACCGAACAGTAGGTCGACACTGCGGGTGGGAGTCGTCATGAGTCGCTCGAGCGTTCCGGACGTCCGCTCTCGCAGCATGGCGATGCTGGTGATCAAGAACATGATGGTGAAGGGGAAAACGGCCAGCATGGTCAGGGCGATCGAGTCGAACCTGGCCGGCTGCCCATCGAACATGAAGTACAGCAACGCGATCAGCATGACCGGCACGCCGATGATCATGCCGATGGTGCGCGGATCGTGTCGCAGCTGCAGCAGTATTCGGCGCACGGTGGCGGCGAGAATGTGCGGGCGCGCAGTCGCCTTCGCACGGGTGACAGTCGTGATCATGCCGAAACTCCCTGCTGGCGACGGATCAACGTGAGAAAGGCTGCGTCAAGGTCCTCGGTACCGGCCATGGCCTTGACTGCGGCGGGCGTGTCGTCCGCCAGCAGGCGGCCGTCGCGGATCAGCAACAGCTGGTCGCATCGATTCGCCTCGTCCATCACGTGGCTCGACACAATTACCGTCGCTCCGGCGTCTGCCCTGGCGCGGAACGAAGCCCACAGCTCTTCCCGCAGCAGCGGGTCCTGGCCGACCGTCGGTTCGTCCAGCACCAGGACTTGGGGGGAGCCGACGAGCGCGCATGCCAGACTGGCTCGGGAACGCTGGCCACCGGACAACGAACCAACCAGTTGATCGGCCGCGGCTCGCAGGCCGACTTCTTCCACCGCTGTGCGAGCGTTGTCGATCCCAAGTCCGGCGAGAGTGGCGAAATAGCGGGCGTTTTCCATCACGGTGAGGTCGGTGTAGATGGACGGCGCCTGGGTGACGTATCCGACGCGGCGCCGGTTGCGAGCCGATCCGGCCGGCTCGTCCAGCACGGTGACCGAGCCGGCGGGCGACCTTCTGTACCCCGACGATGCAACGGATCAGCGTCGATTTGCCGGCGCCGGACGGTCCGAGCAGGCCGGTGATCCGGCCCCGGGCCATGTTGCACGAGAGGTTCTGCAGAACCTCCCGCCCGCCCCGTTGGACGGTGAGTTCGGTGACGGTGACGGCCGTACTCATGTGTGCCTCCTCGTTGACATCCAGCACTAAGAATTCACTGCGTGATGAATTCAGCGTAGGGCGGGGGATCGTAGGAAGTCAACAGCTGATGAATAAAGCCCCGTAGACGGGTTGGCCAGCGAGTGTTGTATGGCTGTGGATTCGCTGAGCGAACTCGGCGCACGGGGACCACAATTATGTTCAAGCAGCCGATCCGGCCGGGTGATCGACCGGCTCGTATCCATACCAGACCGGAGGACCTGAGTTGTCCAGAATTCACCGCACCGGAGCCGCCATCGGAGCTATGAGTGCCGCGCTGATCGTTGGCACCGCGCTGACCACCGCGGCCGGCGCGGCACCTCCGACGGCGGCCGCGACAGCCAAGATCGTTACCTCGGGTACCGAACATCCCGTTGGCGGCACGAGCACACCGATCAAACACCTGGTCGTCATCTATCAGGAGAACGTGTCATTCGACCACTATTTCGGTACGTACCCGCGGGCCACCAACACCTCCGGGCAGCCGTTCCGGGCAAGCGGGAACACACCAAGAGTCAACAACCTGGCGAATACCAGGGGTGTCGGCGGGATCGGCACCTTGCTGACGAACAATCCGAATCGCGATGCCAAGGGCCATCAAGTCAACCCCCGTCGGCTGAACCCGGCGAACATCAACGACGTGATCACCTGCGATCAGGACCACACCTACAGCGGAGAACAGAAAGCTTTCGACCACGGCAAGATGGACCGCTTCGTCACCACGGTCGGCACCGCCATCGGCACCAGCGGTACCGGGCAGCCGTGCGTAGCCGCGGATGTGATGAATTACTACGACGGGAACACCGTCACCGGGCTCTGGAACTACGCGCAGCAATTCGCGATGAGTGACAATTCTTTCGGAACCACCTTCGGGCCGTCCGCCCCAGGTGCCATCAACCTGGTCTCGGGTAATACCGGCGGCGTCGGCGTAATGGCCATGGGAGCTGATGTGAACGCCGACACCGTCCCCGACGGGAAGGGCGGCTCGACGATGATCTCGGACCCGCAGCCCTACTTTGACGACTGCACGGTTCGTGACGCGGTCAGCATGACCGGCAAGAATGTGGGCGACAACCTGACTGCGGCGGGGCTGAGCTGGGGCTGGTTCGAGGGCGGTTTCCGGCCGACCACGAGTTTCGCCACTGCGACCCTCGGTGGCCAGCCGACGAGCACCTTCATCCCGTATGAATTCAGAGGCAAGTTCGCCGCCCCTCCTGCTGCAGACCAGGGGCTCTGCAATGCGGTGCACCCCATCGGTGCGGCGATCGGCGGGACCGGCGGCACCACGGCCGGCGGAACGAACTACGGCAGCAAGGATGACTACATTCCGCACCACGAGCCGTTCCAGTACTACGCGTCGACGGCGAACCCCCATCACCTGCCGCCCGCCTCACTGGCGGCGATCGGCACCGACACCCAGACTGTGAAGCGCGGGGTGCCCCAGTTCGACACCGCGAACCACCAGTACGACATGAGCGACTTCGACTCCATGGTCGGCGCGATCACCCGTGGCTATCTCTCGCCCGACCGCCTGCCTGCCGTCAGTTTCCTGAAGGCTCCGGCATACCAGGATGGGCATGCCGGTTATTCCGATCCGATCGACGAGCAGCAATTCGTGGTCAACGAGATCAACGCCCTGCAGCACACTCCGGACTGGGCGAGTACCGCGGTCATCGTCGCCTATGACGATTCCGACGGCTGGTACGACCACGCCTTCAGCGGCGTGCACAACCCGTCCAACACCAAGAGCGTGCCGACTCCTCCCGGCCCACAGGACTTCCTGACCGGCCTGGGGATTTGCGGCTCGACCAGCAAGACGCCGTTGGGCGGCGAGAACGGCCGCTGTGGCTACGGACCCCGGCTGCCACTGCTGGTCATCTCGTCCTGGGCCCGGCACAACTACGTCGACCACTCACTCACGGATCAGAGTTCGATTCTGAAATTCGTGGAAACCAACTGGCATCTTCCACAGATCGCCGGGTCCGCCGACCACATCGCCGGCTCGCTGAAAAATTTGTTCGATTTCGACGATCACCGCGGTCAGAATCCGAAACTGTTCCTCGACCCGGTCACCGGCACCACAAACTGAGCGCAGCATTTCCTCGATCGGCGGCGGGGTCGGCTCACGGAACGCTCTGGATTTGGTCGGATGTGGCCACCCACACCGTCCGGGTCGCGCTCGGTTTCAGATCCAGGTCATCCGACAACCGTTCCAGCAGCGTGTTCACGGCTTCGCGGTCGTCCGGGGTCAGGGCCGCAAGCTGCGAGAAGCGCATGAACCACTCCCTGGCGTACTCCCGTGCTGCCGGGGTCGCCGGTGCGACGGTGGTCACTTCGGACCTCGCGACGACGAATCCGGCCGCCTCGACGACAGGGGTCCAGTCAGGGTAGTGATTCCAGCCTTCGACCGCCGCGGTGGCGTGGCAGCGCTGCTCCAGCAACGCCGCGCCGGGATCGCCGAGGCTCGGGTCACTCAGGAATCGAGGGAGAGTGGCGAGCTCCACCACGACGACGACCCCACCCGGCGCCAGTGCCCGGCGGACGCCCGCCAGCAGCCGGGCGGGGTCGGCTATGTGGTGTAGGGAAGACGATGCCCACACCAGGTCGGTCAGCCCATCGGCCGGCACATCCTTCCGGCCGGAGGAGCCGGCCAATGCGGGAAAGCCGCGGTCGAGGTCCGCCTCGAGGACGTTGAAACCCTGCTTGCGCAACAGCTTTACCATGCGGGGGTCGTTGTCGATGCATGTCACCTCGGCGTTGGGAAACCGGGTGCGGAGCATCCGACTTCCTGCGCCGGTGCCGGCGCCGAGGTCTACGACGGCGCGCACATCAGACAGGCCGGTCAGGTCCAGGACGGCTGCAAGCTGGTCACGGAACACCTCAGCATCCAGATCGAGACCGCGGTGCAGGCCGTGCCCGTCGGCTTCCGGGTGCGCTTGGTGGTCGTGATATCGGGTTCGGTGCCGCTCATCTTCCATACTCGTAGCGTAGGCGGACTATGCGCGATAGGCATACGATCTTGCGTATGAAGCAAGACATCGACGCCCTCATCCGGCAGCGCATCCGCGGGCTCCGCCTGGCTCGCGGGTGGTCCCTCGACGTGCTGGCCAGCGCCTGCTTTATAAGTCCCTCGACCCTGAGCCGCATAGAGACCGGTGACCGGCGCATAGCACTGGACCAGCTCGTCCCGATCGCGCACGCCCTGGAGACCACCCTCGACGAACTCGTCAGCTCCCCGGAGGACGAGGACATCGTCATCAGGCCCGAGCCCACCCACCGCGCGGACGTGACCACCTGGCTGCTCTCGCGCGACCGCGCCGCCGCGGGAGTGGCTGTGGTCAAGACGCGGGTAGGCGCTGGAGCGGCGTTAGCTACAGAAAGCCAGGTGCACCCGGGCTGGGAGTGGTTCACCGTGCTGACCGGCAGGGCCAGCCTCGAGCTCGGCGACAGGGTGCTGGTCGTCGAGGCCGGCGAGGCCGCGGAGTTTTCCACGATGGTGCCGCACCGGATCGGCGCGGTCCCGGAGGCGGGGGAGCTCGAGATCTTGTCCATTTTCAACCGTGAGGGGCAACGGGCGCACGTGCACGACACGTGACCTCGCATCCTGGCGGGCGAGGTACAGGACTACGTAGTGGAGGCGGGCCTCGCGGAGAAGAACGGAGGCTTTCACAGGGGCGAGGTGCACCTCGTGCGGAACGTCATGCTGGTTACCGGCAACCGCACGTCATCGTCGCGTTGTCCCTCTGGGTGGGGACCCCGCAGCAGTCGGCCTTCGCGGAGGCATCGCAGCAACCGGCTTGATCGGCGGGGGTACAGCAACCGGCGGCCGGTTTGGCGGCCCGGATGATCGCGCCGTGCAGCCCGTCGGCGACCTGGTGGGTAAACACCACTTCCGCGTCCGCGAAGCCAGCCGCGGCCAGTCCGTCGAGATATTCACTGACCGACAGGGCGCCGGCGATGCAGCCGACATAGGATCCTGCCTCTGCCCGCTGGGCCGGGGTGAGGTGATCTTCGGCGACGACGTCGGAGATGCCGATCCGCCCGGCAGGTGCCAGGACGCGGAACATCTCGGCCAGCACGGATGGTTTGTCGGTGGACAGATTGATCACGCAGTTGGAGATCACCACGTCGATCGAGGCGTCGGCCAGGGGAATCTGCTCGATGTGTCCCTTGAGGAACGCGACGTTGTCAGCGCCGGCGCGAGAAGCGTTGGAGCGAGCAAGATCGAGCATCTCGTCGGTCATGTCGAGGCCGTAAGCGAATCCGGTGGGCCCCACTCTCCTCGCCGACAGCAGCACGTCGATGCCGCCGCCCGATCCGAGATCCAGCACCTTCTCGCCGACCCGCAGGTCGGCGACGGCCAGTGGGTTCCCGCAACCCAGGGAGGCCAGGACGGCCTCGGCGGGCAACCCGGCAGTCTGCTCGGAGTCGTAGAGGCTCGCGCCGAACACGTCCGAATCGTCCGAGTCACTGATCACAGTCAGGGCATCTGAAGGTCCGCAACAGCTTGGCCCCGAACCGGAACCGACCGCGGCGGCTGCGGCGGCGTAGCGGCTGCGGACGTGTTCGCGAAGTTCATCGGTTGTCGTCATTGCCAGACACCTTTCATAGACGGTTGTCGATGTCTCACCATGCCGCGGACATAGACGTTTGTCAATGTTTCCCGCATACTTGTTTGATGAGCATCCGGACGGATCTGCCACTGACCGATGTGGCCTGCTGTGTGCCGCTGACCAGGGAGCCGTTGACCGCCGCAGCGGCCGCGGTGCTGGCGCAGCGGTTGAAGGCGATCGCGGATCCGACCCGGTTGCGGCTGTTGTCGATGGTCGCCGCCCACCCGGACGCAGAAGCGTGTGTGTGTGACCTGACCGAACCGCTGGGCTTGACGCAGCCGACCGTGTCCCACCATCTGAAAGTGTTGGTCGACGCAGGTCTGCTGACCCGCGACAAGCGCGGTGTGTGGGCGTATTTCGCGTTGGTTCCCGGTGCTCTCGACTCGCTCGCGGCGGTGCTGACCAGCGAGCAATCGGTGTTCGCCGGCTGAATCTTCAAGGACCCGCGCCATGGCCACCAGGTCCGAGCGGGTCCGAGCTCGCTCGGCGACCAGTGGAGCGTTCGCGAGGAACTCGAATCGTAGGCTATAAAATCGGTGAGGCCTGCAATTGTGTAGGGCAGCTCGGCAGCCAGTATGGGCAAGGATCGTCACCCAAATCCCTACGCTTTGACGACCAAATTGTTGTTTTCGATGAGCACGCGAACCCGCCGGGGGTTGAGGTTGCCAGGCGAGGCGATGTGGCCTTCCGCCCACAGGACCAGTGTGTCTACGATTTTGAGGGGGTTCCGGCATGAAGGTGCGGTAATGATCTGAGGGGTGGCGAGGCTTCATCGGTGTTCCTATGGGTCCGCCTCACGTGAATAGCGCACGAATGCCGGCACCGTGACTGCGAGGATCCGCCCTCCTATAATAAATGCATCTTGAATCCATATAGATGAACGATAATCGCTTGTCTGCTGACAGGTCCGACGCGGATGATGCGTCGATGGCAACCATGCGTCGCGCCGACATGTTCACCGCTAACGGCAGGCCGTCCGACGACGACCCGCGTGAGAGTAAACCGCGGTTGGGCGACGAACGTACGACGCTGATCGAATCACTGCGTTCTCAACGTCTCACTCTAGAGATAAAGTGCTCAGGCCTTGATGCGGAGGCGATGGCACGGCGCTCGGTCGAGCCCTCGACCATGTCGCTGCTCGGGCTGGTGCGCCACCTCGCCGAGGTGGAGCGAGGTACGTTCCGGAGAATGATGGCAGGACAGGACGCGCCCTGGCTGTTCTGCTCCGAAACTGACCGCGACGGCGATTTCGATGGTGCGGTCGCCGACCCGCGAGTGGTCGGGCAGGCGTGGGAGGCGTGGCGCGCTGAGGTTGCTTTCGCCGAGCAGTTCGTCGCCGACGCGCCGAGTCTCGACATGACCGGCGACGATCCCTTGAATCAGCACGGAAGCGGCGGCGGCTCGATGTCATTGCGCGAGGTATTGCTCGGCATGATCGAGGAATACGCCCGCCACATGGGGCACGTCGATCTGTTGCGCGAGCGAATCGACGGACGACTGGGCCAGTAACGCCTCATTCCGGACGGCTTACCACTCGCACATACGTGGAACCGCGTAGAGACATGGTCGTCGTTTTCCGCCACAGTGAACTTGGCCGGGGAAACGCCCGCATAGCACCTCGTCGAGGACAACATCGTGCGTTGTGCAACGGTCGTCTCAGCACCGGCCTTAATCGCGATTAATGGATCCCTACGTCGATATCAGTCGGACGTCGACGTACCCAACCCACCAAGGAAGGCAACCCGCCATGAACGACCCCATTCACCGCGTCACTAGAAGGCATCGCGCCAGCAGCTCGCGGCAATCGACAGCTCTCTTGTCCAGCCTGGCTCGACGCGCCACCAGTAAATGGCTGTTGGTGTCAGCCGTCGTCGTCGCCGGAATGGCGGGCGCTGGTGCAGCCTATGCGGCGACCGTCAACGCCAGCGGCGCAATCGGTTCCTCGACGAGCGACATAGTCGTCAGTACGAGTGGAAGCAATACGCTGTCGCAGACCGGGGGCGCCACCACCACGATCGCGTCCGTGACCCTCCCGCCGGGATCATGGGTGTTGACCTTGCACGCCAGTCTGGTCAACTTCGGTCCGTCCGACTACACACGCTGTTCCCTCTACAAAAACTCAACGAATATCGGCGGCGCAACGGCCACCGTTGGTAACCCGGCCGGCAGCGGGTCCATGGGCGCGGCCGCCTACGTTTCCACCGTGTCCTTCGCGACGGCATTGCGCTCGTCGTCCAGCGCAGGAATCTCAGTGCGGTGCTCACACGACAGCACGAACGGGTCCACTCCCTACGTCGACGCCGGCGCATCACTCGTCGCCCACAAGAGCACGAGTTTGGCAATCATTCAGCAGTAGAGCGGCTTTCGCGCCCGAAACGGCGAACGGCCCACCCCGTCAAGGGTGGGCCGTTCGCGCGACCAGGACGGAACTACAGCCCCATCAGCTCACGGTGTACGAGTACGGCAGGTTCGCCAGGATGTCTCCGGTGGTGTTGAACAAATTCGACACACCTTCCGGGGGACGGACCACGTGAAGGACGCCGCGAACTGTCCGGCCTACCTTGGCCGTCGGCGTGATCGTCACGGTAATGACGACGGAGCCACCCGGCTTGACGACGACGGGAGTTCCCGCATCGGCCGTTGGGTCGACCGACGCCAGAAATGGGTCGCCGGTCGACGTGGTCACGGCCTTGTCAAAGCCCGCGGTGGTGGCGACGCCGGTCAACGTGGTCTCACCGGCCGGCGCACCGCCGTTGCCGAACGGCCCGATCTCCTGGACGTAGGTGCCCCAAAAACCTTGGCCGACCTTGGCTTGCCCGTGCTCGGACACGGTGGCAGTCGACACCGTGCTGCCGCCCTGCGCGGACTGAAGATCCCCGAACAGGTCGATGCCGCCCAGTGGGCTGAACAACTCGACCTGGGCCGGCACGGTCGAGGACGCGGTCAGCGCGACCTTCGAGGTGTCTGGTGGGACCAGATAAGCAGGTATGTTGCTGAGTTCGTCGACACTCAGCGGCAGCGCCAACGTGGAACCGGCGAACTGCGGCGCCAGCTGCACCTGCGAGGTGACCAAGGTCCGCGCATCGGTCTGCAGGGCGAGGGCCGACGCACTGGTGTTGGTCACCACCAGCCGGACCTTGTGGGCCTTGCCGGCCTTCAGCGCTGTCCCTGCCGGCAACGCTCCCGACACCTTGATCCGGTTGAAAGCGACGACGCCGGTGAAGTTCTCGGTCAACTGGTTGCCCGAGATCGGATTCTCCACGGTGACCACATATCGCCAGCGACCTGGGATCGGGTCCGCGACCACGTTCACCATGTTCTTGGCTTGACCGCCACTGGGCGTGACATTCGCTTCAGCCGAGGGAGTCTCGCCGTTCGGATCGACCAGCACGCCCTGCAACAGGTACCCCCTGTCGGTGGACAGACGCACCGTGACGTCCAGATCCGTGGCCCCCTTTGCGACATTGAAGGCGTAGCTGAAGGTCTGTGCCGGCGAAAAGGAGCGCGCGTTGCCGCCGCTGATCGTGCCTGCGAATGTCCCGGTGCCCGAGGTGGTGGGCACCACGGCGCGCATGATCACGGGCACGGCGGTCTGGTGGCCACCCGAGCTTCCGATCGAGATGGTGTAAGCGGTGTCGCCGCCGACCGCCGGCATCGGCAGAGTGGCCCGCACGGCCCGAGTGGCCCCAGGGGCCAGCGTGAATGGGGCGGGCGAGATGGAACCGACCGGAATGGCCCGCTGCGATTGCGCATCAAGGGTCACCTTGCCGGTGAATCCGGTGCCGGCGAGCGTGTACAGAACCGCGGTCCAGGTGCCGGCCACGGGGCGCCGGACGAGGACGGCGCCGTAGTTTGCCGGCGCCGCACCGCCTTGCGGCCGGGTGTTCGCGACATAGGCGCCGGTGGGATCGATCAAGGTCAACCGGACCACTGGGCCCGATCCGCCGGGTACCGCTCCGCTCTTCCAGATGATCGCGCTGTTCAGCACGTCAGCGCCGCTCGGAACGACGAAGGTGGTGGTTTTGTAGACCCACGGCGCCCCGGAGGTCGGGTACGGCGTGGTCTGGGAACTGCTTGCCGAGATGTCCACCGTTTGCCGTGTGTCGGCCAACACCGCTTCGCGGCGCGTCGAGGGCACGACGGTCAACGGCTTGTTCCCGACGTTGGTCACCGAGACGGTTGCCGTGCGGTTCGTCCCTGGCGTGCCGGTGATCGTCAGCTGATCAGTGGACAGGGCGATGTTCGATGACACGCTCGGGTCTACGACGGCGGTCGCACCTGGGTAGGTCAACGCGGCTTCCACTGCGGCCCGGGCGTCCAGCAGGCCGGTTCCCTGGGTCGGCCCCGGGAATCCGAGATCGCGGGTGGTGCTCGTGATGAGTTGTTTCACCAGCGCGGGCGACGGTGACGTCCCGCCGTGGGTCTTTCGATAAGCCTGGATCACGAGGGCGGCGACCCCCGCCGTGAAGGGAGCCGACTGACTCGTTCCACCGAACGACTGGATCGGCGAAAAGGTGCCCTGGAAAGAGGTGCATCCGGTGAAGTTGCCGGAGGCGTCGCACAGTGCCCAATCCGCCTCTCCCGGAGCCGAGATATCGATGGTGCGGCCGCTTTGGGTGATGCCCGCCGAGGAGAGCGAGGAGATCTCGTTGTTGCGCCAGGTGCCGTTACTGAACTTGGTGGCCAACGCGTAGCCGGTCTGCTCATAGATGCGGGAGTCCGTCGTCGCGCCCACGGAAATCACCTGCGGATCGGTCGCCGGGCTGCCGATCGTGCTGGTGGGGCCGGCGTCACCGGTGGACGTCGTCACCGTGGTGCCGGCCGCTACGGCCTGATCGTTGAAAGTTTGGATCGAGTTGCGAGCCCCCGAGTCGGCGACCAGGTTCGCACCGAAGGATTCGTTGATCACGTCCACATGGTCGACCGTGACCGCGTAGTCGATGGCTTGAATGATCGCGGAATTGGGCAGCAGTTCGGAGCCGGCTTTCAGGGCGACCACGCTGGCACCCGGCGCGACGCCGACGATGCGGATATAGCAATGTCCGCCGGGGAACTTGACCACATTCGGATTTGCGAACTTGGCGATGTCATAAACGACATTCCCCTGGGCGGCAATGGCTGAAGCGTCGCCGAATGCCTCAGCTCCCGACGTCGGCGCGTTCGGGCCGTCACCGTAGAAGTCCTTGTAGTCGACGACGGCCGAAGTGCCGTCCTTTCGGATGAGTCCCGCGTTCTGCGGGTTGATCCCGTCGGCGATGTACGCCACTTTGACCCCGCTACCGTCGATCCCCAGCGCAGCCGCGGTTTTGGCGGTGGGATTATCTGATCGGGCGTTGATGGTGGCAAGGGCCTCCGGTTCGAGGCCGGGCTTCGCCGGATTGGTCGAGCAGGCCGAGGCCGGCACGGAGGGCGTGACGACCGGCGCGGACGCCTTGGCCGGAGTCGAACGCGCGGCGGTTGTCGGGGTCACCTGTACCAAGGTGTCCGGGGTGACGCTCTGCACCGCTGGATCGAGAGCGAGCACGGCGGCCTGCGCCTTGGACACCGTGGCTGAGAAGGCGTTCCCCAGCGTGAAGTGTTTGAGATTTTTGGGTGCAGCGCCAGGCAACCGCGAGAGCACGAGGTCTTGGCCGGAAACGGCGGCAGTCCGGCGGGCAGCCACATGTGTGCGGTTGGCCGGCTTGTCCGAGAGCTGGTCTCGCAGTACGACGACGACGGCTTCGGGGCTCTGGTCACCGACGGCGGGCGCCGTCGCCGAAGTCGATGGTCCGACGGGGGCTGCCTCTGCGGTGCCGGTGGCGATCAGGCCACCACAGGCGACGGCAGCTGCCAGCAGCACCGTCGGCCAGGAATTGCGACGTTCTTGATTCACTAGGTCTCCCACCAAGTGTTAGCGGTGCCAAGGTTGCGAACCGCATGATCTTCGCCCCGGAACGGACGGAGCGCAAGATGTGAACCGAGTTTGGCGAACCTCGGTGGATTTTGGTCGAAAAAGCATAACCGGCGGCAGATTCCTGCCTCTCCGGTTCGTGTCTGGCCATGAATCAGGCGCCGACCGCTGCCTGCCCGAACCTTGATCGGGGTCCTGGGCGACAATTGCGGTTCGGCTGACAGGTGAGGGCCGCGGCGGCGGAAAGGGTCTTGATGGATGGGAATTCTGGTGCCGGTGTCGGACTGCGGCGATCTCCGGAGAGCTACACCTGGCCGTTGGCTGCCATCGCGGTGGTGACGGTGCTGCAGGTTGCAATTCCTCGACGGGACCGGGTCGGGCCACCGCTGCTGGTGCCGGCCGTCGAGGCCGCCGCGTTTGTCGTCATGGCCGTCATCGCCGCTCGGCCGGGACCGGTGCCGGCCCGGGCGCGGCCACTGATTCTGGTCCTGTTCGGCGCGTTGGTACTGGCGAATGCCATCGCGGCGGGCCGCCTCGTGGTGCTGGTGTTGGGCAACGGCAAGGTCGATGGTGTGGAGCTGACCGCGGGGCGCCTGTTGGTGGCCGGTGTTCTGACATTGGCGACCAATGTCATCACCTTCGGGTTGTTGTATTGGCAGCTCGACAGGGGCGGTCCTGCCGGGCGATTCGCGGGACCGCTGCTGTATCCGGATTTCCAGTTCCCGCAGACGGGGACTCCGGGGTTGGCCGCGCCGGAATGGCGGCCGGAGTTCGTGGACTACCTATACGTCGCCTATACCGACGTTGTGGCCTTCAGCCCCACGGATACGATGCCGCTGACCCGCCGAGCGAAATCCTTGATGGCGCTGCAGTCCGTGATCGCGCTGGGTGTGCTGGTTGTGGTCCTTGCCCGGGTGATCAACATTTTGCCGGCCTGAGCGCCGGCACCGCGAACGGGCGTCGCCTGGCTCTCAGTCCCGTGCAACGTCGATGTTGTAGGTGAAATGAGTTCCTGGGCTGAGGCTGCGAGGTCGACCACAATGACATGGTTGAGCGGCACCAGAATGCTGTTTCGCCCGAAGTAGCAGGCGGCCAGACCACCAGGATGGCCCAGATCCACTAGACGCTTTGCTCTGTCCGTTGGCTTCAGGCGGACCAGACCCCCGCGACCCGCCCGCGGAGCTCTGGTGCCTACGCTTGGACCAAGGATGAGAAGACGGCCACGCCAAGCATGAGTTTCCCTGGGGCAAGTGGCCCAAAGATATTTCGAGCACACTCACTATGTACTGCTCCGGTACGGGCGTATGTACGCTCTTCCACGTATGTGCCGGCTCGTTAGGGCAGCGACGACGGTGCGGTGGCCACTCCATTGCGC
>CAVOIW010000006.1:0-289242 GCA_963695865.1 uncultured Actinomycetota bacterium
CCGTGGCCGCGTGCCTGATCACAGGTGGCGCCCGACGGCCCACCGATATAGGCGATTCGTCGGTGCCCGAGCGAGAGCAGATGATTTGTTGCGGCCATCCCGCCGGCCTAGTTGGTGGCCCAGACGCTGAGCATCCCCACCACGTCGGCCTCATCCAATACTCCCGCGATCTCCGCCGAGGTATAGGGATCGGTGACCGAGTCGACCAGGACCATCAGGGATGCTCCGGTCAGCGGAACGTCCATGGTGGATCGGGGTGCGCCTGCGCGACATAGCCAACTTCGATGAGGATCGCCTCCACCCGTTGCCGGGTGTCGGTCCCGACACCGTCCCGGCCGTTGAGGACCTTCGACGCGGTAGCCAGTGAGACTCCGGCCTGGCGTGCCACCGCGGCCAACGTGACGCGAGACCGAAGGGACACCGGACTCTTGGAACCCCATCTAGATGCCTTTCGTAAACTTTCGTGGTCCTTATCGTGAAGTTGATCTTGCAGCGCGTCAATCGGCAGTACCGCGAAACTCTTTCGTCATATTGAGGTTGCAGCATGGGTTGACCGGGGCTGCTGCGATCGGCAGAGTGACGACAACACCCAGCGAGAGACGAAACTTTCGCACAGAACTCGCTCAGGGTGTTCTCCCCGTAGTCCCGCCTCCGAAGGATGGTTCGAGCGATGAAGCTCAGCAAGATGCGCCGTTCAGTCACGGCCACAGCGGTCGCCGCGGTTGCCGCGTTAGCGCTGACAGCCTGTGGATCCAGCGGGCCCAGCGGGTCCGGGGGTGACTCGGCCGGTGCGACCGCCTGGGCGCTCACCGGCCAGCAGCAGACGTATCAGGACTCTTTCGATTCGTGGAACAAGGCCAACCCCAGCGAGTCCGTGACCGTGTCGTTCTTCGCGAACGACGCCTACAAGACGAAGATCCGCACCGCGATCGGGTCCGGGCAGGGCCCGACGATGATCTATGGGTGGGGCGGCGGTGTGCTGAAGTCCTACGTCGACGCGAAATCAGTGGTTCCGCTGGACGCGTCACTGACCAGCCAGTACTTCCCGGCAATCGCCGCGAACGGTCAGGTCGATGGGAAAACCTATGCGGTGCCGAACAATTCGGTGCAGCCGGTGGTCCTGTACTTCAACAAGGACCTGCTCAGTCAGGCGGGCATCGCGAACCCCCCGGCCACCTGGGACGAACTCCTCGCCGACGTCGCAACCCTGAAGGCGGCGGGCATCGCGCCGCTGTCGATGGGCGGGCAGAGCAAGTGGCCGCAGCTGATGTGGCTGGAGTACCTCACCGACCGGATCGGGGGGCCGGAGGTGTTCCAGGCCATCCAGGACAACAAGCCGAACGCCTGGTCCGACCCGGCGGTCATCCAGGCCAACACGATGATCCAGCAACTCGTCAACGCCGGCGGGTTCGCGGACGGGTTCTCCTCGATCGCCACCGACAGCAACGCGGACCTGGCCCTGCTGTTCACCGGCCGAGCCGCGATGATCCTGCAGGGTTCCTGGGCGTACGCGAACTTCAAGACCAGCGCCGCCGACTTCCTGTCCGCCGGCAAGCTCGGCTGGACCAGCTTCCCGACCGTCGAGGGTGGCGCCGGCGAGCCGACCGCGGTGGTGGGTAATCCGTCGAACTTCTGGTCCGTCGGCAGCTATGCCTCCGATGCGCAGCAGAAGTCGGCGAACGCCTACCTGGCCGGAGGGAACATGAACGACGCCTTCATCGACGGCCTGATCGCCGGCGGTGGCGTGCCTCCGGTGAAAGGGTTGGAGGCAAAGATCAAGGCCAGCTCCGACCCGGATTTCCTCGGCTTCGTGTACGACATGTCCCGTGACGCACCAAGTTTCCAGCTCTCCTGGGACCAGGCCCTTGATCCGGGTCAGGCCGACGCGTTGTTGACGAACCTGGATCAGATCTTCCTGTTGCAGACCACGCCGCAGCAGTTCAGCGACGCCATGAATGCGACCATCGCGAAATGAGCGCCGTTGAAGAGGTGCTTGAACATCCACCGACAGAGGGTGGACGACGCCGGGGCGGCAAGAATCGCAGCACGCCGAGTCTGTGGTTGCTGGTCCCGGCGCTGGCCTTCTTCACCGCCTTCGCCCTGATCCCGTTGGTCGGTGTGGTGATCCTGAGTTTCACCAACTGGGACGGGCTCACCTCGCCGACCTTCGCCGGCATCGACAACTGGACGACGGTGCTCACCGAATCCCAAACGTGGGCGTCGATTTGGTTGAGCATCAAGGTGATGGTGATCTGTTGGTTGATCCAGACCCCGATCAGCATTCTGCTGGGAGTGTTCACCGCGGGGCATCAGCGGTACCGGAACCTGTTCGCGGTGCTGTACTTCCTCCCGCTGCTGCTGTCGGCGGCGGCGATCGCGATCGCGTTCAAGGCCTTGCTGGATCCGAACTTCGGGGCCGGCAGTTCGCTGAACTTGAAGTGGTTGTCCCAGGACTGGCTTGGCAACCCTGATCTCGTGCTCTACACAGTGATTTTGATCATCTCGTGGCAGTTCATCCCGTTCCACACCCTGCTCTTCCAAGGTGGGGTGCGGCAGATCCCGACGTCGATGTACGAGGCCGCGACCATCGACGGGGCCGGCACGGTCCGCCGGTTCTTCTCGATCACGTTGCCGCAGCTGCGGAACACGCTGATCACGTCGTCAACCTTGATGCTGGTCGGGTCGCTGACGTACTTCGACATCGTCTTTGTCCTGACCCAGGGCGGTCCCGGCACCGCGACCCGGCTGCTGCCGCTGGACATGTACCTGACGGGGTTCTCCAACAACGACATGGGTCAGGCCAGCGTGCTGGGCGTGATCCTGGTGGTCATGGGCCTGACCCTCGTCTCTGGGGCTGACGAAGTTGTCCGGGTTCAACAAGATGAGCAGCCAGATGGAAGGTGCCTGATGGCCACCAGCACAGAAGCCCGGCCCGCGACGTCAGCGGCCGAGCCCAAGCCGGACCGCCGGCCCCGCCCGAATTTCGCGGCTGGAATCTTCGGGGTCATCTGGCTGATCATCGCGATCGTCCCCGTGTATTACGTGGTGATCACCAGCCTGAAGACCCAGGCCAACTTCTTCGACGGCAACCCGCTGCTGCCGCCGTCGGATCCCACCCTGGACTCCTACAAGCTGGTGCTGCAGAACGACTTCCTCGGCTACTTCATCAACAGCGTGATCGTCACCGTGATCACAGTGGTCTTCGCGGTGATCGCCTCGCTGATGGCCGCCTACGCCATCGTCCGCGGCGCCCTCGGGCACCGCGTCATCAAGGCCAGTTTCTCCCTGTTCCTCCTGGGCCTGGCCATCCCGCTGCAGGCGGTGATCATCCCGATCTACTACATGATCACCAAACTCAAGCTGTACGACACGTTGATCGCGCTGATCCTGCCGTCGGTGGCATTCGCCATCCCACTGTCGGTGATCATCCTGGTCAACTTCCTGCGGGACATCCCGAAGGAGCTCTACGAGGCGATGACCGTCGACGGAGCCAAGGACTGGCGGATGCTCCGCAGTCTGGTGCTGCCGCTGGCCCGCCCGGCGCTCACCACGGTGGCGATCTACAACGGGCTCGCCGTGTGGAACGGGTTCCTCTTCCCGCTGGTCCTGACCCAGAGCCCCAGCACCCGGGTGCTGCCGCTGGCGCTCTGGACCTACCAGGGTGAGTTCAGCGTGAACGTCCCCGCGGTGCTGGCCGCGGTGGTGCTGTCCACCCTGCCGATCCTGGTGCTGTACGTGCTGGGCCGCAAGCAGTTGCTCAGCGGTCTCACCGCCGGCTTCGGCAAGTAACACATACCTCCCCTGCCCGCGGTCGGGCGCTGGCCGCGGGCAGGGGATACCAGCGAGTCGTGGCGGTCCAGGGGCCTCTTGGACGCGCGGTCGCCTCCGTGCCCACACCCATGTCAGAAGGACGTTGTGATGACCGACATCATTCCCACCGCGAGGACAAGTTCACCTTCTGGCTGTGGACCGTTGACTGGCAAGCGAGAGATCCCTTCGGGGATGCCACCCGCGACCCCATCGACCCGGTCGAGACCGTCCACCGGTTGTCCGATCTCGAGCACCTGTTCGGTGCCCGATGACCGGTGGCCCCGACAGAACCCGGCATCACCCGCGCACGCCACACTGAGGAGCCCCAGATGACCGCCCCCGACCATTCCTGGCGGGACACATCCGCCACCCCTGATGCCCGGGCCGCCGCATTACTGGCGGAGCTGACGTTGGAGGAGAAAGTCGCCCAACTCGGCAGCGCGTGGGTCGGGAACGCCGAGGTCAGCGGCAACGTCGCACCGATGCAGGATGTGTGGGCCGCCGGTGCCAGCACCTTCGAAGCAGTCACCCGGCACGGGCTCGGTCAGCTCACCCGCCCGTTCGGGACGAAACCGCAAACCAGTGCCGAAGGTGTCGATCGGGTCGTCGAGCTGCAGTCCGCGGTCGTGAAGGGCAGCCGGCTGGGCATCCCCGCGGTTGTCCACGAGGAATGCCTCACCGGGTTCACCACCATGGGCGCGACCGTTTACCCCGCCTCGATCGCCTGGGGCGCTACCTGGTCGCCCGATCTCGTTCAGGAAATGGCCGCCGCGATCGGCACCGACATGGCCGCAGTCGGCGTCCACCAGGGCTTGTCGCCCGTGCTGGACGTCGTCCGGGATTACCGGTGGGGACGAGTAGAGGAAACCCTCGGTGAAGACCCGTACCTGGTCGCCACGTTGGGAACCGCCTACGTCAAGGGATTGGAACAAGCGGGCATTGTTGCCACCCTGAAGCATTTCTGCGGGTACTCCGCGTCCCGCGCGGCCCGCAACCACGCCCCGGTCACGCATGGGGCCCAGGGAGTTCCGCGACATCATGCTGGTGCCGTTCGAGACCGCGATCCGCGAGGGTCGAGCCCGGTCGGTGATGAACTCCTACTCCGACGTCGACGGCGCCCCAGCCGGCGCAGACCCGACCCTGCTGACCGGCATCCTTCGAGACGAATGGGGTTTCACCGGAACTGTGGTCTCCGACTACTGGTCGGTGGCCTTTCTCAAAACCATGCATCACATCGCGGATTCGGTGGAGGAAGCGGGCTCCCTCGCGCTGGCCGCCGGTCTTGACGTCGAACTGCCGGACACCCTGGGTTTCGGTGACGGACTCGCTGGCCCTGGTTCGCAGCGGTCAGGTCGACGAATCTCTGGTGGACCGTGCGGCGCTGCGGGTGCTGCGGCAGAAGGCCGAACTCGGCCTGCTGGACGCCGACTGGACCCCGGAGGGATCCGCCGGCGACGGCCGCGGCCGGGACTTGGATTCGGCCGGCAACCGGGACATCGCCCGCCGCCTCGCGGAACACTCCGTCACCTTGCTGGCCAACGACACCGGCGTGCTCCCACTCGCCGAGCCGCACACCCTGGCAGTGGTCGGGCCTTGCGCCAACGACGCCCTGGCGTTCATGGGCTGCTACTCCTACCCCAACCACGTCCTCGGGCATTTCCCGGACATGGGCATCGGCGTCGCCGCGCCCTCCCTTCTGGATGCTCTTCGGGATGAACTTCCTGCCACCAGCATTCATTACGCCCGGGGGGTACCCGTCAAGGAAATCGACCGCTCCGGGATTGCCGCAGCCGTGGACGCCGCCAACGGCGCCGAGGTTTGCATCGCCGTTGTCGGTGACCGGGCAGGGTTGTTCGGCCGCGGCACTTCCGGCGAGGGATGCGACGCGGAAGATCTGTCGCTACCGGGAGTGCAGGACGAACTGGTGGAGGCGTTGCTTGGTACCGAAACCCCTGTCGTGCTGGTCGTTGTGTCCGGCCGGCCGTACGCGCTGGGCCGGTACGCCGGCCGGGTGGCGGCGATCGTGCAGGCATTCATGCCAGGGGAAGAGGGCGGCGGAGCCATCGCCGGGGTGCTCAGCGGGCGGGTCAACCCATCAGGAAAGCTGCCCGTCCAGGTCCCCGCCCTCGCGGGTGGGCAGCCCAGCACCTACCTGCAGGCCCCCCTCGGGTTGAACACCGAAGGCATCTCCAACCTCGACCCGACCCCGCTCTTCGCATTCGGACATGGCCTGTCGTACACCACCTTCGGGTACTCAGACCTCGACCTCAGCGCGGCCGAGATCGGGACCGACGGTGCAGTCGAGGCAGCAGTCACCGTCACCAACACTGGCGAGCGTGCCGGTAACGAAGTGGTTCAGCTGTACTTCACAGATGTGAAGGCATCGTTGGCCCGCCCGGCGAAGCAGCTCACCGGTTTCGCCAGGGTCAGCCTCGAACCGGGCGACACCGCCAGGGTGACCTTTACCGTGCACGCCGATCGCACCGCGTTCACCGGGATCGACATGCAGCGCATCGTGGAACCCGGGGTCATCGAACTGATGGCTGGGTCGGCGTCGGACAATCTTCCGGCACGCGGATCCTTCACCATCACCGGGGCATCGCGCCCGGTCGGGCTCGATCGGGTGCTGACCACCCCGTCGACCATCAGACAACTGTTCGTGTGAGCGACGGCGAGCGCCCGGAACTCGTCGGGCATACGCGGGCGTTCAGGTAACCCCGGTCGGGGCGGAATATCCGAAGCCGATGACCGTTTCGGCGATGTTTCGTCGGCAATGTCCTTCAGGGGGCGCTGACGCCAAAGTGTTTTGGCTTGTCAGAGGGTTGTCTCCTGGCCTCCCAACGAATCTCTTTCCTGGACTGCCGGGTGCCCTCGCGTAGGCTCACGCTCAACGAGATGGAGTCGCGAAAGTCTACGAAAGGTTCGCCTCGATGGTGATGGCGGTTGGGAGAAGGCCCGGCCGACCCACGCTGGCCATGGTTGCCGAACTTGCTGGTGTGTCGGAGGGAACCGCCTCGAAGGTCGTGAACGGCCGCGTCGGGGTCGGAGTGTCAACCAGGGCACGGGTAGAGAAGATCATGGCCGAGATCGGATACGTGCCCAACGGTATCCGTGCCGACCCGGATGGGAGCTCGACCAGGGGTGCGTTGATCGAGGTGGTCGTCGACTCGCTCCGCAACCCGTACACGTCCAGCCTGATCGGTGGGGTGCTGGACGGCGCCGAACCGGCCGGGCTTGGCGTGGTCACCCGCAGACTTTCCGCAATACAACCGAAAGACCCGGTGCGCTGGGCACAGTCGCTTGCCGCAACCGGCCGGATCGGGGTCATCGAGGTCACGTCCGCCTTCTCGCCACAACGTCACGCCGCGCTGGAACAGGCTGGCCTGCCAATGGTGCTGATCGATCCGATCGACGTTCCGAGGGCCGACGTCCTGAGCGTCGGAGCGACCAATTGGGCCGGGGGGATGACGGCGACCGAACACCTCCTGGCCCTGGGGCACCGCAACATCGCCTACGTCGGCGGCCCTCGCGGTGCGATCTGCGACCAGGCACGAGCCCACGGGTACCTGGCCGCCATGCGAACGGCCGGCCTACAGGCCAACCTCGACGACGTCCCGCACGGGGCGTTCACCTTTGACCAAGGACTCGTTGCGGGAACCGCGGTGCTGTCCAGAGCAGACCGGCCGACAGCGATCTTCGCCGGCAGCGATGTGACCGCTACCGGCGTTCTGGAAGCGGCACGGTTGAAGGGGCTTCGTGTCCCCGAACAACTCAGCGTCGTCGGGTTCGACAACACCTTTCTCGCCGGCACATCCACCCCACGACTGACCACCGTCCACCAGCCGCTCAGCGAGATGGGCCGCACAGCGGTCCGAGTCATCACCAGAGTCCTGGCCGGGGACCCACCGGAGTCTCGACGACTGGAGTTGGCCACCCACCTCGTCATCCGCGACTCCACCGCGCCACCCGCCGTCGGCCGCGAGCGCGGAACGTCCCCCGCCCGCCGTCTCTCACCCGTGTCTGCATCTACGCCGAGCGGCGACTAACACTCTCGTCGTGCTGCGCAGGGCGGGTCTGTCGGTGGCTGACACCTGTGCCGACGCCGAGTCACCCTGGCCCGGCGTGGCACCGAGGTCCGGGCCGCTGTCGAGAATGATCTGCAAGGAACGCTCGTAGTGTTCACGCAGCAGCACGATGGCTGTCCCGGTGTCGCTGGCAAGTGCCGCTCGCATGATCTCCGCGTGTTCGGCATCACTGGAACGTTTCCTGCCGCGACGGGGCGGCCCACCGCCGGTAAAAGCTCTGTCGAGTCGAAGCGTCTTCAACTTTTCCGCCGTGCGTCCGGTCTGGGTGGTGGCCGGGACTTCGCTGCGCTACGTTCGTCGACCGGCGTGGCCGGTCGATCTGCCGATGACGCCGCCCGGCAGAGTCCTGCCAGGAATAGTCGAACAGCTCGTTGAGCTTCGGACCACACTGCAGGCGCTCGCCAGACAGCCTGTCGCCGCTCGTAAGTCGGCCCGGTGGTGGCGGCAAGATTCTCGAGGTGTGTGGCGAGCCGCCGTTGGTGGCAGACGCAGTGCCGGCCGGCCAATCGCCGTGTAGGTTCCAGATCGGTCGCCGGAGGATGTTGCCGCCACTCCCCAGAACCTGATCGTATCGATCTTCGCGGACTGAACATGTTGTATCAACCGTTGCCCCGAAGGGCCGCAGAGTGTGCCGGCGGGCCCTTCGGTAGCTGTTGATGCGGTGTCAGGCGGCGAGGAGCTCTGCCGAGGCCGCGATTCCCATTCCGGTGATCCATTCGGTGACCGGTTCGTAGATCACCGTGGTCAGCGGCTGGTCCCCGGCGAACAGGGCGGCGATCCAGGTGCGGACCTCTGCGCCGCCAGTCCCGGCGGGATCGAGGTCGGCCTGGCTCATGGTGGCCAGTGACGACCAGTCCGGCACGGCCATCCGGCCCAGGAAACCCTGGTCCCATTGGGGATTGATGGCTTCGGCGGCGTGCGCTTTGTTGTTGGCGATCAACGCTTCCCGCTCGGCCTCGGACAACTTGTTCGCCCCGGGGATCAGGGATGGGGGTGCGTGCGAGATGCCACCGGATGCGATGACCAGTACCCGCTCGTTGTCCGGGAGTCCGCGCAGGAAGCTGCCGACGGCCTCTCCGAGCGCTGCGGTGCGTTCGATGGTGGCGAGTGGGGCACCAACACAATTGACCACGATGGGAATCATCGGCACCGCGGACAGCGATCCGAATAGGTCGGTGGTGGTCTGCCCGAAGCCGTGATCGAGTCGCAGGTGGTCCGCGACGGCGATATCGACTCCGGACGCGACGAGATGCGCGGCGAGTTCCTGGGTGCGGTCCAACGGGATCAGGTAGTCCTCCTGGGGTGTTCCCCAGTCCCCGTACCCGGTCGCGGTTTCCACCACGGTGAAGCAGGGGGCGATGCCGGCCAGCGCCCGCATGTGATCCGGCCCGAAGTACATCAGCAGGGTGGGGTTGTACCTCTTGACGGCGTCGGCTACCTCGGCGAAGCCGGACCGGAACCGCAGGCCTTCTCGATGGTCAACATCCTGCGCCATTTGGGGGCTGTGTGAGGCGCAGACAACTTCAATGACGGGTCCGGTGCCCATTCCTGTTCACTCCTGTCGGGGGATTACTAGCTGGTGGGTTCCGCGCTACATCTGCGAGGTCTTGTTGCAGCACACCGCTTTCTGGCCTGGCAGTCCAACAACATCTCCTTCTCACCGATAAGCAGGGTGTGCTGGCCAACGCGGTGCCGCAGCTACTCCCATTCGTTGTGCCGGGTCTGTTGGCCATCACGTGAGGTCCTGCCCGTCGTGACTGTTCTGTGGTGCATCCAGATCGCCACAGCAAACATCACGGCCGCTGCGCCGAGGATGAACGCCGGCCACCGGGTGAAGTCCGCCCGGATCCAGTAGACGAGGGCCAGAACCAGGAACCAGCAGCCACCGACCACGAACCGAGTCCGGTGCCGGCGCAGCCGCTCTACAGACACCACTGTCGACGGATGCTGTGCCTGCTCACGAGGGTTGGCAGATGAAGTTGCTGAAACCGCCGTGCCGTGCCGGAAGTCCCTTCTCCAGGGCTTCGTTGATCTCGTCGAGGGGGAAGGTGTGGTGTTCCAGTACCGAGAGGTCAAGTGCACCGGAGCCGGCCATTTCCGCCATGTCCTGGGCTTCGCTGGTGGAGAACCAGAGGCTGCCGACCAGGCTGATCTGCGAGCACATCATCGAGAACAGGTCCAGGGCGGGTCGTTCCATCATTCCGCCGATGTCGACGGCGATCGCCCCCGCGGCGGAGGGTGGCCAGGGCGTCGGTGAAGGACTCGGCGGGTGCGCCGGGTCCGACCGCGTCGATGACGATGTCCGCGCCTTCACCGTTGTTGTGTTCCCGCACCCACGCAGCAAGGTCACCGTCACCGACCGCGTGCACGTCGATCCGGTCCGGTGCCAACGCCTTCACGTCTTGCAGCAGGTCGGCGTTGCGCCCGGTACCCAGGATCCGGCTCACGCCCAGGCCGAGGGCGATCATGCAGGCGCCGAGGCCGAGGGTTCCGGAGATGCCGTCGATCACGACGGTGCGCCCCGGGCCGGCCCCGGCTTTGCGGAGCGCTGAGTAGGCGGTGCCGAGGTAGCCGAACCTGGCGCCCTGCTCGAAGGTGACGGTGTCGGGCAGTTTGACCAGGTTCCGCTGCGGGGCGGTCAGGTATTGGGCGAGACCGCCGTAGGGGTAGGCGTCGAACTGGCGTTGCCCGTTGGTCCCGAACGCGAAGTACCCCATAAATGTGTAGCTGTCGCAGTTCTGGTCCTCACCGCGGCGGCAGGCCCGGCATGATCCACAGGACAGTCCTGGGTTGACGTACACCCGGTCACCGACCTTGACGTCGGTGACGTGGCTGCCGACGGCGCTGACCACACCGGCGGCGTCCAGCCCGAAGATCGCGGGCAGTTGGGGCAGCGGGAGGTAGGGGAACCATTCGGCGTAGGTGGCGAGCACGTTCTTCAGGTTCGGCACGACGTTGCAGGCCTTGACGTTGACGACGACGTCGGTGGGTCGGGGCTCCGGAATGGGGAGCTCCTCGAGGACCATCGGTTTGCCGATGTCGTGCAGGCGGGCGGCGAGCATGGTGGGTGTCATCTGGGGCTCCTTCAGGGGTGGGAAGAGCTGGGGAGAGGGCCGGGTTCAGTCGTTGACGAGTGCGGCGGGTCCGGCGTTGATGGCGGTGGCGCCGATCGGGATGGGTGGGGTGAGGACGTAGGTGAAGACGAGTTTCCGGTCCCGGGCGAGGTCGTCGAGCATCACGCTTTCCTGGAGGCGGATCCCGTTGTGGGTGATGAATTCCTGGTGGCACTGGGCGAATCCCTGCACGCCGGTGCCGGCGAACAGTTCGATGCCCCAGGTGTCGGCGCCGACGATGGCGGGGCGGAACTGGGCGAGCCACCGGGCCTCGCGGAGGTAGACGCCGGGGTGGAAGCCGACGTACCGGGCCGGGTCGCTGTACAGGAATTGGTTCCACCCGGTGCGGATCAGCACGACGTCGCCGGGTTCGATCTGCCGAACGTTGGCGCGGCGTAGCCCGTCCTTGAGGTCCTCGACGGTGATCCGGTAATTGTCGATGAGGCTTTGCTTGCCATTGGGCGCGGTGGTGAGGTCCTGGGTGCGCCCTTTCTCCTGCTTGATGGAGAGGATGTCCAACAGTATTCCGCGGGTTATGATCGGACCGATGTTCTCTGCACCGAGTTTGGTGGTGCCGGTTGTGATGGCGATATCGGGGCCTGGAAAGCCATTGTAATAGTAGGTGCCGACGCCGATGTGGTTGAGGTTGTCGAGTTGGGTGCCGATCTGATAGGTGCCGCCGAGCGGGAAACGTTCCTCCAGGGAGGTGAGCTGGTTGATATCCCGTGGGGTGGTGGGCCCGAGGATGCCTTGGAAATCGGCGTGGGGTTGAAAGCCGGTGACGAATAACCGCTGTTCGTAGATGCGGGGCGCCGCCGGGGTGAGCAACGCGGGGAACCCGCTGAAGAGTTTCTCGGACAGGTTGTAGGTGCGGACCTTCCGGCCGTGGAGCAATCGGAGCGCGTCCGCGGTTTTGCTGGGGGTGACCTCGTTGAGGGTGCCCCGTTCGTCACCCTGGCCGTAGCGGCTGGTGCCCCAGCCACCCGCCTGGACGAAGGCGGGATCGATTGGCTTGTCGTCGAAGTCGGCCTCACGTATACCGTTGAGGGTGGCACCGCCGGGCACCGCCGCCGGGGCAGGGGCTGCGGCTGCGGCTGCGGTGCCGGTCTGCAGGCCCAGTGCGACAACGGCGGATGCTGCCGCCGTTGCCTTGATGGCGTTGCGGCGGGTGAGGTGAGCGGTCAGCAGTCTGGAATTCACTGGGTGACACCTACTCCTTGAATGGTGCTGGGTATGAGGGGAAGGCTCCGGCAGACACGGACGGGCTGCGTCGGATGAGGGTGCGCCTCGATTCGTCTAGCAGCCCTGCTTCTTGGGGGGATTGGAAATGCCAGACAGCGCGTGCGTGGGCGAATAGTGCAATTCAACCCGGAATTAACCGCGCGGGGATACTTTAGGTGCGTAGCAGCGGAAGAAGATCCTCGCAGAACTGGTCGAAGAATCGTGGTTGGTCAGCGCCCGGGTGCGTGGAAGACGAGGTGGGTGAGTCCGGCGTCGATGTAGGGCTGGATGCCGGCCATGGCGGTGTCCGGGTCGGAGGCGACGATCCACCGGCGGGCGACCTGTTCGATGGGCAGGGTGTCGGCGGCGCGTTCGATGTCCCGGGAATCGGTGAGGCCGTGTTTGTCCTCGGCGGACAGTGACAGTGGCGCCCAGAACCTGGTGTTCTCCAGGGCCCGCTGCGGGTCGCGGTCGTAGGACAGTTTGATTTCGATCATCCGGCCGAAGTCCGCCGGCGGGTCGGACGCCGCCGCCCGCCCTTCGGCGACGGCTGGGAGCAGCCGGTCGGTGTACAGGTCCATGCCTTTGCCGGAGGTGCAGATGATGCCGTCGCCGGCTCGACCGGCGTATTTGGCCATTTGCGGTCCGCCGGCGGCGATGTAGATCGGTACCGGCTGGTCGGGGGTGTCGTAGAGCTTGGCGTCGACGGTGCGGTAGTAGGTGCCGTCGAAGGAGGTGCGGTCCCCTGACCAGAGGGCGCGGATGAGTTGGATCGCTTCGCGGAGCCGTCCGTACCGTTCCTTGAATTCGGGGAAGGCCTGCCCGGAGACGGCGTGCTCGTTCATGGCTTCGCCGGTGCCGACGCCGAGGATGATCCGTCCCGGGGTGAGGCAGCCCAGGGTGGCGAAGGTTTGGGCGATGACGGCCGGGTTGTACCGCAGGGTGGGGGTCAGGACGCTGGTGCCGAGGATGACGTTCTGGGTGCGGGCGCCGGCGGCGGCGAGGAACGCCAGGGACGCCGGGGCGTGACCGCCCTGGTCGCGCCAGGGTTGGAAGTGGTCGCTGACCCACACACTGTCCAGGCCGCGGTCGTCGGCGAGGACCGCGAGGTTGACCAGATCGGTGGGGCCGAATTGTTCGGCGGAGGCCTTGTAGCCGATTTTCAGGTTGGGCATGGTGCTGCGCGCCTCTCGTCGTTGAGTTGCCGGTGGTGGTGCAGGTGGGGAAGGAGAAGGTCTTGGTGGGCGGTCGATCTCGGCCGTGGTGCTGGCCCCGACGCCCAGCGACCGGGCCGCAAGGAGGTCGGTCAGGGTGTCCACGTCCCGGCGCAGCCCGGGTCCCACATGGGTCAGTGGGTGGGCTCCGGCGGTGTGGTGGCGGTGGGCGGATCGGTTTCCGAAGGCGGGGCGGAGCGCATCGGCCCGCCGGCTGTACAGCAGGGTGGTACCGGACCCCTGCTGATCACGAGCGAAACGCTGTTGTGTGACAGGCGGCATTCGGTGAGCGCGACGGTCAGTTCGGTTGTCGTGAGGGCAGGCAGGTCGGCGAGCAGGACGGCCAGCGACTGGTCTCCGGTGGGTGGTGCGGGCGAAGGCGGTGAGGTCGCGGTTGAGACCGGGCCGGGGTAGCTGCGGGGAGAAGATGTCGGCGCCTGCCCGGCGGGCGGCATGTGCGACGGCGAGGTCGTCGGTGACGACGGTGACCGCGCGGACCAAGGGGCACGCCAGCGCGGCCTGCACGGTGTCGATCGAGGAATGCGATCACGAGATGTTCGCGGATCTGCGCCGGCACCAGAAGTCGGGTCTTCGCGAGGCTCGAGATGGTTGACGGGCACGACGACGTCGACCAGCCCGTGGACCGGCCGGCTGTCGTGCCCTGGTCGTGGCAGGGGCGTCATCGCTGCCCAGTGGGGTGCAGGGGTATCAGCCGCTGGCCGGGAGGGCAGCGGGTCGTAGGTGGTGCTGCGTTGCCGGATGCTGCGGCCCGGGAGTGGCTCGACGATGTCGGTGAGTTCGGCGACGGTTTTGGCCGACCCGTGCTGGGATCCGGCCATCCGGCTGATGGTCTCTTCCATCAGAGTGCCGCCGAGGTCGTCGGCGCCGCCGGTGAGCATGGTCCGGGTGCCGTCGACGCCGAGCTTGACCCAGCTGGTTTGGATGTGGTCGATCCGGCCGTGCAGCAGCAGTCGGGCGACGGCGTGGACGGCGGCGTTTTCCTGGGGGGTGGGCCCGGGCCGGGCGGCGCCGGCCAGGTACAGCGGGGCGTTCGTGTGCACGAACGGCAGGGGCACGAATTCGGTGAAACCGCCGGTGTCGTCTTGGATCCGGGTCAGGGTCCGCAGGTGCGCCACCCAGTGCCGGGGGGCGTCGACGTGCCCGTACATCATGGTGGAGCTGGACCGGATCCCGAGCCGGTGCGCGGTGCTGACCACCTCGATCCACGTCGCCGCGGGGAGTTTGCCCTTGGTGAGGATCCACCGGATGTCGTCGTCGAGGATCTCCGCGGCGGTACCCGGGATGGTGTCCAGGCCCGCGTCGCGGGCGGCGGTCAGCCAGTCGGCGATGGACAGGCCGGCCTTCCCTGCGGCGGTGACGATCTCCATCGGGGAGAACGCGTGCACGTGCATGCCGGGGACTCGCGCCTTGACGGCGGCCGCGATGTCGAAATAGTCGGTGCCGGACAGTTTCGGGTCGATTCCGCCCTGCATGCACACTTCGGTGGCGCCGAGGTTCCAAGCCTGTTCTGCCCGGTCGGCCAGCTCGTCGAGGGACAGGCTGTAGGCGTCGGTGTCGCCGCGGCGTTGCGCGAAGGCGCAGAACCGGCACCCGACGTAACAGATGTTGGTGAAGTTGATGTTCCGGTTCACTACGTAGGTGACCTCGTCGCCGACGGTGTCCCGGCGGACGTCATCCGCCAGGTGCCGCAGGGCGACGAGCGCCGGCCCGTCGGCGTGCAGCAGGGCCAGGTACTCGGCGTCGGTGAGCCCGGCCGGGTTGGTTTCGGCGCGGCGGAGCGCGGCGGCGGTGTCCCCGTCGAGCCGGGCCGGCGCCCCATTGCCGGCGGCAGCGGCGGCGGCTTCCCGGACGGAATCCCAGTTCCCGTAGACACTGTCGAAGTCGTCGCGCCTGTCCGCGGTACGCCCGGTGGTGTCGATGCTGGCGTGCAGGTCGGTGCGGCCGATGCTGGTCAGGCCACCGTCGGGTTCCTGCCATGGCCGGCCGACGGGCAGGGCATCAATCTCGGCCAGGCCGTCCGGGCCGGCGAGGGCCGCTACGTGTGCGGTGAGCCGTGGGTCGAGCCACGGCTCGGTCAGGTACGGGGGGTAAGCGGTGAGCCGTTCGGCGAGGTCGAACCCGGCGCCGCCGGTGTAGGCGACGAGGTCGGTGATCGCCGGCCAGGGCAGTTCCGGGTTGACGTGGTCCGGGGTCACCGGTGACACCCCACCCCAGTCGTCGACGCCGGCGGCCAGCACCGCGGCGTGCTGGGAGCCGATCAGATTGGGCGGGGCCTGCAAGCGCATCCTGGGGCCAAGGACGAGCCGGGCGACCGCAATGGTCGCGACAAGGTCATCCAGGTCGGCATCCGGAACCCCTCGCATCGCGGTGTCCGGTTTGGCCCGGAAATTCTGGATGATCACCTCCTGGATGTGCCCGTAGGCGCGGGACAACTGCCGGATCGCGAACAGGGACTCCGCGCGTTCGGTGAGGGTCTCACCGATGCCGACGAGAATGCCGGTGGTGAAGGGGATCGACAACCGGCCGGCTTCCTCGATCATCCGCAGCCGGACAGCAGGTGCCTTGTCGGGGGAACCGTAATGCGGACCACCTGGGTCGGTGAACAACCGGTCCGCGGTGGTTTCCAACATCAGACCCATGGACGGCGCGACCGGTTTGAGCCGGGTCATTTCAGACCAGGACAAGATGCCGGGGTTCAGGTGCGGCAGGAGCCCGGTTTCCTCCAGGACCGCGATCGCGCAGGACCGGAGGTAGTCGGCGGTCGAGGAGTAGCCACGTTCGTCGAGCCATTCCCGGGCCGCTGCCCAGCGGTCCTCGGGTCGGTCGCCGAGGGTGAACAGGGCTTCCTTGCACCCGGCGGCCGCCCCGGCCCGGGCGATCGCCAGCATCTCCTCCCGCTCCAGGTAAGCGGCGGGCACCCGCCCGGGGGTGGTGGCGAAGGTGCAGTAGTGGCAGCGGTCCCGGCATAACCGGGTCAGCGGAATGAACACCTTCCTCGAGTAGGTGATGGTCCCCGCCCGGCCGGCGCCCAGCAGGCCCTGATCACGGATCCGGCCGGCGGAGTGGCACAGATCGATGAGTTGTTCCCCGCGCGCCCGCAGCAGGGTCGCTGCCTCGGTGATGTCCAGGGCGGCGCCGTCCCGCGCGCGGCGCAGCGCCCGGCGCAGCGCTGAATCACTGGCGGGACGGGCCGCGGAGCTCACGCGTTTACGGTCTCTGGCGTCACCGACAGGGCCTCGAGAACCTCAGCGCTGGTGGTGATCTCGGCGAGCAGACCAAGGGACGCGATGGAGGCGTCGTGGGTGGCGGGGTCGGCGGCGCTGCACGCGTCGGCGACGATGATGGTGCGGTAACCCAGGTCCGAGGCCTGCCGGGCGGTGCCTTCGACGGAGAAGTTGGTGGCCACTCCGGTGAACAGGACGGTGTCGATGCCGCGGCTGCGGAGCAGGTGGTCCAGTTGGCTGGCGGAGAAGCCGCCGACCCGCTGGTGGGTGAGGACCAGGTCGCCGTCCTGCGGGGTGAGCTCGTCAAGGATCTGCGCCTTGTCGCTGCCCTCCACCAGGCACCCGGACTGCTGGACGATCTGCAAGATGGGGGAGTTGACGATCAGGTCGGCCAGCCCGGGTTGCCAGGCGACACGGGTGTAGACGACAGTCGAGCCGGCGCGGCGGGCGGCGTCCAGCAGCGTGGAGTTCACGCCGACGACGTCGCGTTCGACGGCCTGGGCGGCGAAGAAGCCACCGAAGGCGCCGTCGGCGTTGACGATGTCCTTTTGTAGGTGCACCGCGATGACGGCGGTGCGGGCCGGGTCGAGTTCCATCGAGTCTCTCCTTTGAGATGTCTTGTTTGAAAGCGTTGCGGCACTGGTGGTCAGGCGTGGGCGAGGATGGATTTGCCGATGTTCTCGACGTCGCGTTCGGCGGTGAACGGGTTGGACAGGAACACCCCGACGGTGTCGACACCGGATTCGGTCATCAGCGCGGCCTGCTCGCGCAGGTCTTCGGGGCTGCCGTACATGCACCAGTAGTCGACGAGTTCCTTGGTGATCAGCGGCCGGTGCGAGGGGTCCAGACCGCGGAGGTATTTCGACCAGGTCTCGAGGTAGTGCGGCTGGTCCGGGGCGGTCGGGTCACCGAGGTAGGCCATCGCTGCCTGGGTGGAGGCTTCCACGATCGGTGCACCCAGTTCGTCGATGTGTTCGTTCATGAACCCGGCGTTGGTGATGCAGGAGGAGATCGGCCCGGATCCGAAACCCTTGTCGATGCCGTCCTCCCAGGTCTCGCCGTTCTCCAACTGGTAGAACCAGCTGAGCGACACCAGCTTCACAGAGCCCTTTTCCCGGCCGGCGGCCTCGACGGCGGCGTCCAGTTCGCGGCGGACGAGTTTGATCATGTCCGGGTTCGGGCCGAGGCAGTAGATGACCGCATCCGCGAGGGCGGCGGCGGCCTTGAGTCCCTTGGGGCCACCCGCGGCCATCCAGATCGGGACGTCGACGATGTCGTACCAGGTGCCGGTCTTGTCCAGGAACTCGATCTCGGTCTCTTCACCGCGCCATCTGTGGGTGACCCGCTCACCGCGCAACAGTCCCCGGGTGACCTTGACCGCGTCGGTCAGTTCGCGGATGGTGGCGGGCTTGTTGCCCATGGACCGGAGTGCATTGTTCGCGGTACCGATGCCGACGAACGTGCGGCCGGGGGCGAGGGCGTTGAGGGTGGCGACCGAGTTCGCTGTGACCGGCGCGATTCTGGTCAGCGGGTTGGTGACGTAGGTGCCCATCTTGATGGTCGATGTCTGCTGGGAGGCCAGTGCCATCTGCTGGTAGGGGTCGGAGAACAGCAGTGGTCCTTCGCCGACGCCGAAGTGGGTGACCCCGAGGTCTTCGGCCTGTTTGATCAGACCTACCTGGTCGATCTTGGCGCAGGTGCCGACGCAGAATTCCATGGTTGCTCTCCTTTGAGACGGGTGCTTCGGGGATGTGGACGGCTACGCGAGTAACGCAGGAACCCTTCGGTCGCCGGCATCGTGCGAACGGAGGGGTATCGGGTGGTGAAGAGGACGATCCGCGACATCCGTTCTGTTGATCCTGGTTGTAGCATGCTAGCGTGGTAGTAGGACAGTATGAGACAGACGGGCTGTTGGCAAGACCTGGAAGAACTTTTCGGGTATCGAAATCGCCCGACGTGTCCAACGTCGGACAACACCGGGGAGCGTGTGGCTTGAAGGACTATGTGCGGCTGGCTAGCTACCCTTTGGGTGTGACCACTCCAGTCCGGAGGCCGAGCAGCGGCCGAACCCGGGCCGGCGCGCGCCCGTTGGCAGCGGCTTCCGGGAAGCGGCTGGCACCTGTGGTGTACGAGATGCTCAAGGAGCGGTTGCTCGAGGGCACCTACCAGGCCGGTGAGCGTCTGTCGGTGGAAGCACTGAAAACCGAGTTCGAGGTGTCCAAGCAGCCCGTCATGGAGGCGCTGCATCGACTGGCGTCCGATGGGCTGGTGGAGATCGTCCCGCAGGTCGGCTGCCGGGTCGTGCGCTACCAGCCGCAGGAGGTGACGGACTTCTACGCGATCTTCGGGGCCATGGAAGGCGCCGTCGCTGGCGTCGCCGCACTGCGGCGTACCGAGGACCAGCTGACCGACCTCGAGCAGATCAACAAGGAAATCGGCGATCTTGCCGACAACCCCGACCCGGCGGCGCGGTCGCACGGTTATCGGGTCCTGAATCGTGACTTTCACGCCACGGTGCACACGATGGCGCATTCGGATGTGATCGCCGATATCAGCCAGCGGATGTGGGATCTTTCCGATTTGTTGATCAACACCTCGGGGGTTCCGCGCCCGTTGGCCAGCGTCACCGGCGAGCGGCACGACGATCACGATCGCATCATCTTGGCCCTCCGCACTAAAGACGCGGAGCTGGCCCGGGTAGAAATGGAACAACACATCGTCGGCACTGTCGAAATAATTCACACCGAGTCCAAAGCGATCTCGTAGTCCGCTGCTTCACGTCGGCCCGAGTAGCGACTGTCGGTGAGTTGGGTCCGCGAAGCGGGTGGCCCATGGAAGCAGTGGCTGGTTAGGCAGCTGGTTTCGGAGCCTTGCGGCCTTCTTTCTATCCGGCCGGATCGGTGCCATCCGGTCTATGTGGGAACGACTGCCGACAACCAACGCTGCGGTGACCATGGTCGTTGGGTTCCTCAGTGCTCCCAACGGACGTGTTCGGCACCCGACGCGCGTCGGAAGTATGGAGGTCCGGGACGGCTGGTCATAGTCCTCGTGCCGCTATTCGGCACAACAGTCCCGATGTTGCGACCCTGGGGGTCGCAGGTGACGAGTCCTACCGCGAAAGAGCGTGCCGGAGGGCCCGTTCGGCATCGGCCGCGACAACTCGAAGTTCTGCTTGGGTGCGCGCATCGAACGTCACCGATATGCCGCTCAGGCCGAGCGCGGCCATTGGCCGGCCGACCTCGTCGAGCAACGCGATGGCGATGCAGTTGAGATTCGCCCTGGCTTCCTGCCTGCTTGCTGCAATCCCGCTCTGGCGTGTTCGCTGCAAATCCACCCGGAACGCGTCTGCATTGACAATTGTGCGTGCGGTCAACGGGGTGAGCCCATCGTTCAGCAGCGCTTCCGCCGCGTCGGGGCTGTGCGCGAGCAATGCTTTCCCCATTGAACTGGTATGGGCGGGGAATCGGGATCCGACGCGGACCAGGTGTAGTGCCGAACGATGCCCGTGAAGGCGGTCCATGAGCACGACGTTGTCACCGTGAAGTACTCCGACATTCACGGTGTGCCGGGTCGTGTCCAGCAAGGTGAACATGAACGGAGCCAGCACGTCCTGCAGGACGCCGGGTCGGGCTTCGTACACCCGGGCGCCCAGGTCATGGAGCCTGCGTCCGAGCCGGTAGCGACCTGCGTAGCGTTCAACGAACCCGTTGCGTTCCATGGTCGACAGCAATCTGAACACGGTGGACTTGGACAGTGCGTGCTCGCGAGCCAATTCGGTGATCCCGACGGTTTCGCCGGCCCCGGGAAAGGCGGCCAGCAGGTCAAATGCCTTATCAACAGCCGTACGCCTACCAGGTGGACGTTCGTCAGGCACGGGGGAGTCAGCTCCATACTCGATAGGCGATGCTACTGACATGCTAGCATGTATTGGCCACACTTCACAGCGTCAGAGCGTCTGTAGAGGCGTCGGTCTCAATAGTCGAACCTAGGCCTTGTCCACTGGGCGGAAAACCCGCGGCAGTGCCGCATGGCGGCACGATTGCTTGGGACGGACGGGCCCTCGTCGCGATAATTCTGCCCGGCAAGGTCACTTGACCCCTTGTGTCCCGGGTTCCTATGCTCTAATCTGCAACTAGCATGCTAGCAGGACAGTAGGCAAGCATGTGGAGGTGGATCAGAAGGATGTACGGACCGGTCCGATCGACATCGGCAGGTCAACGGCGACATTGAGGAGGCCGGGATGAAGAACGTGACATCTTGCAATAAGGGATTGAAAGCCGAATCCTCGCAGTCTTTCTCGGTGTTACCGCCCGCACTCTTCGGAGCCTTCCGCCAGCCCCACCAGTACCTGCCGCCGGCCATCACCGGGCCGACAAGCCGGGTGCCCCATCCCACCTGACGCTCGCCGTCAATCCGCCGCCAATTTTTCGCTGGGCGGCGGCCGCGCTGGCCCGATCCGCACGCCACACGACCGCACCACCCGCCGAACCCCAGGAGTTCACGTGTCAACGACGACGGTTATCCCCCGTACCAAACCGCTGAAGGTCGCCATGGCGAGCTTCATCGGCACGGGCATTGAGTATTACGACTTCTTCATCTACGGTACGGCCGCCGCGCTGGTGTTCCCGAAGTTGTTCTTCCCGGAGCAGAGCGCTTTGATGGCAACGCTACTGTCCTTCGCCACGTTCGGTGTGGGGTTCTTCGCCCGCCCCGTTGGCGGGGTGGTGTTCGGCCACTTCGGCGACAAGATCGGCCGGAAGAAGATGTTGGTGATCTCTCTGGTGGGCATGGGCACGGCTACCTGCCTGATCGGGCTGCTGCCCACATACGCCACGATCGGGATCCTGGCGCCGATCCTGCTGACCCTGCTCCGAATCCTGCAGGGATTCTGCGTCGGCGGGGAGTGGGGCGGCGCCACGCTGATGGCGGTCGAACACGCGCCGGTCGGCAAACGCGGCCTCTACGGGGCCTTTCCGCAGATGGGCGCCCCCGCCGGCACCGCCCTGGCAACCCTGGCGTTCCTCGCTGTTGCCCAGCTCCCGGATGAGCAGTTCCTGTCCTGGGGGTGGCGGATCCCGTTCCTACTCAGTGCCGGCCTGGTCGCTGTCGGCCTTTTCATCCGGTTGACCATCGGCGAGAGCCCGGAATTCGTTGCCGTCCGTGAGCACAAGGACGACGTCAAGCTGCCGATCAAGGTCGCATTCCAGAAGTACTGGAAGGAGATCCTGCTGGTCGCCGGTATCTACCTGAGCCAGGGCATCTTCGCCTACGTCTGCATCTCCTACTTCGTCTCCTACGGCACCGCCGTCATCCACCTCAACCGCACGCCCGCCCTGCTCGGCGTGTTCGTTGCCGGCATCGTTGCCGTCGTCCTGTACGGCGTCTTCGGATCGCTGTCCGATCGGATCGGCCGCAAGACCACCTACATGATCGGCGCCGTCGCCATGGCCGTCTCGGTGGTCCCGGCGATCGCGTTGATCAACACCGGCAACCCGTGGCTGTTCGGCCTCGCCCTGGTGCTGGTGTTCGGGGTGGCGATGGCCCCGGCCGGCGGGGCCACCGGGTCACTGTTCGCCCTGATGTTCGGCGCCGAGGTCCGCTACACCGGTGTCTCCGTCGGCTACACCCTGTCCCAGATCTGCGGTTCTGCGTTCGCCCCGCTGATCGCTGTGGCACTCTACGGCGCGCTGGGCAACACCAACGGCCTGGTGATCTACATGCTGGTCGCCTCGGTGATCTCGATCATCTCGCTGCTCCTGCTGCCCGGCCCGTGGGGCCGAAAAGAAGCCGCCAAGCAGCTCGAATACGCCCAGGCCCACACTCCCGCCACCGAGCTGCATGGCAGCTACTGAGCACAGTTCTTGACCTACGCCACACCGCACCTACCCCAACCCTCACCCGAAACCGACAGCCATAAAAAGGCAAGAAGGAATCATGAACACATCAAGCGAATTCGACACCGACGTCGTTGTCGTGGGATCCGGTCCCATGGGTGGCACCACCGCGCTGGCGCTGGCCACCTACGGGGTTCGGGTGCACGTGGTGTCCAAGTGGAACTGGGTGGCGAACACCCCCCGGGCGCACATCATCAACCAGCGGGCCGTCGAGGTGCTCCGGGACCTCGGTGTCGAGGAGGACACCAAACTGGAGGCCACCCCGTGGGATCAGATGGGGGACACCCTGTTCACCACCAGCCTCGGCGGGCCCGAGGTCGCCCGGTTGCAGACCTGGGGGACCGGCGACGACCGACGCGGGGACTACCTGCAGGGCAGCCCCTGCACCATGCTGGATGTGCCGCAACCGTTGATGGAGCCGGTGCTGATCACCAACGCCGCCAAACGCGGCGCGAAGGTGTCCTTCAACACCGAGTACCTCAGCCACATTCAGGATGCGGACGGGGTGACAGTGACCCTGCACAACCGGATCTCGGACACCGTCTTCACCCAGCGGGCCCGGTTCCTGGTCGGCGCGGACGGCGCCCGCTCCCAGATCGCGGAGGACATCGGCCTGGAGATCTCCGGCGAGCTGGCCCGGGCCGGCACGGTGTACGCCCGGTTCGACGCCGACCTGTCCGAGTATGTGGCGCACCGGCCGAGCATTCTGCACTGGATCATGAACCCGGCCGCCGGGTTCGGGGAGATCGGGATGGGCCTGCTCCGCGCCGTCCGGCCGTGGGATCAGTGGATCGCCGGCTGGGGCTTCGACCTGAAGAACGGGGAACCGGACCTGGACCACGGCCGCGCGCTGGAGAAGATCCGGGCCCTGGTCGGCGACCCGAACCTCAACGTGGACATCGTGTCCGTCGCCCCCTGGTATGTGAACCAGGCCTACGCCCCGACCTACTCGGTCGGCCGGGTGCTCTGCGGCGGGGACGCCGTGCACCGGCACCCACCGAGCAGCGGCCTGGGGTCGAACACCTGCGTGCAGGACGGGTTCAACCTGGCCTGGAAACTTGCGTTCGTCATCAACGGCCACGCCGGCCAGGACCTGCTCGACTCCTACTCGCTGGAGCGGGCCCCGGTCGGGCAGCAGATCGTGCAGCGGGCGAACCAGTCCCGGGTGGACTACGCACCGCTGCGGGCAGCGTTCGCCACCACCGACACCGACGACCCGGTCGCCGCCGGGCTGGCGAAGATCAACGCGCCCACCGCCGAGGGCGCGAAGATCCGCGACGCCATCCAGGAGGCGTTGCAGCTCAAGAGCTACGAGTTCAACGCGCACGGTGTGGAGCTGAACCAGCGGTACGACTCGGCCGCGGTCATCCCCGACCCGGCGGCCGGTGAGGAGCAGTGGGCCCGGGACGAGCAGCTGTACCTGCAGGCCACCACCCGGCCCGGCGCGAAGCTGCCGCACGCCTGGCTGGTCGGCGCGGACGGGCGGCGGGTGTCCACCCTGGACGTCACCGGGCAAGGGGAAGTTCACCCTGCTGACCGGGCTGTCCGGGCAGGCCTGGGTGCAGGCGGCGAAGGACCTCGACCTGCCGTTCCTGCGCACCGTGGTGATCGGTGAACCCGGGTCCGCCGACCCGTACTGCTACTGGCGGCGGATCAGCGAGATCGACGAGGCCGGTGTGCTGCTGGTCCGCCCGGACGGGTACGTCGCGTGGCGGGTCAGCACCGCCGTCTGGGACACCGAGCAGGCCACCGCGCTGCTCCGGGACGCCCTCGACGAGGTGCTGGCCACCCGCACTCAGCCGGAGTCGGCGACCAGCCCGGTCCAGCAACCGGCCCTGGTCTGAACTTCGCCAATCCCGCCACTTCACACGACAAAGGATTCACTCTCATGACGGAAACCCGCCCGTTCACCAGTGTCTGGTCCGATCTGGCCCAGACCGAGTTCTCCCAGGGCTTCATCGACGCCGGGGGGTACCGCACCCGGTACCTGCACGCCGGTGACACCTCCAAGCCGACCCTGATCCTGTTGCACGGCATCACCGGGCACGCCGAGGCCTATGTCCGGAACCTGAAGTCCCACGCCGAGTACTTCTCGGTGTGGGCGATCGACTTCATCGGCCACGGCTACAGCGCCAAGCCCAACCACCCGCTGGAGGTCAAGCACTACGTCGACCAGGTGCTCAAGTTCATGGACGCCATCGGGGTGGAGCACGCCTACTTCTCCGGGGAATCCCTGGGCGGGTGGACCGCCGCCCGCCTCGCGATCGACCACCCGGAGAAGGTGGACCGGGTGGTGCTGAACACCATGGGCGGCACCATGGCCAACCCGAAGGTGATGGAACGGCTCTACACCCTGTCCATGGAGGCGGCGAAAGACCCGTCCTGGGAACGGGTCCGGGCCCGGCTGGAGTGGTTGATGGCCGACCCGACGATGGTCACCGACGATCTGATCAAGACCCGGCAGGCGATCTTCCAGCAGCCGGACTGGCTGCAGGCGTGTGAGGCGAACATGGCGTTGCAGAACCCGGAGATCCGGAAACGGAACATGATCACCGACGACGACCTGCGCGTCGATGAAGGTGCCGGCGTTGGTGCTGTGGACGACGAAGGACCCGTCCGGCCCGGTCGACGAGGGCCGCCGGATCGCCGAGCTGATCCCCGGCGGGAAGCTCGCGGTGATGGAGGAATGCGGGCACTGGCCGCAGTACGAGGACACCGAGACCTTCAACAAGATCCACCTCGACTTCCTGCTCAACCGCTGACCAACAAGCCCAACCAATTTCAAGGGAGAAGACAGTGCCCCACGCTCTTGTGGCCATGTCGCACAGCCCGCTGCTGCACCACGTGCAGCCCAGCGCCGAGGTGAAGGCCGAGGTCGAGGCCGGGTTCGAGGCCACCCGGACCTTCGTCGCCGACTTCGATCCGGACCTGATCATCAACTTCGCACCCGACCACTACAACGGGTTCTTCTACAACCTGATGCCCCCGTTCTGCGTCGGCTACGAGGCCGTCGCGATCGGCGACTACGACAGCCAGGCCGGCCCGCTGGACGTGCCCTACGACCTGGCCCAGTCGATGGCCCGGTCCGTCATCGAAAGCGGGGTGGACACGGCGATCTCGCTGCGGATGGAAATCGACCACGGCGCGGTCCAGCCCATGGAGATCATCTACGGCGACATCACCGCCAAACCCGTCATCCCGGTGTTCATCAACTCGGTCGCGCCGCCGTTCACCCCGATCGCCCGGATCCGCGCCCTCGGTGAGGCCATCGGCACGTGGGCCGCCGGGCTGGACAAGAAGGTGCTGTTCATCTCCTCCGGTGGGCTGTCCCACGACCCGCCGGTGCCGCGCCTCGCGGAGGCAACCGCCGCGCAGCGGGACATGCTCACCGGCGGCGGCCGGAACCCCACCCCGGAGGCCCGCGCGGCCCGGCAGCAGCGGGTCATCGACACCGCCCACGCCTTCGTCAAGGGCGAGGCCGACATCATGGACATCGCCCCCGAATGGGACCGGGAACTGATGGAAATCCTTGCCTCCGGCGATCTCTCACCCCTGGACGGGTGGGACCCGGACTGGATGGAACAGGTCGCCGGGCACTCCGCGCACGAGGTCCGCACCTGGATCGCCGGCTACGCCGCCCTCGGCGCCATCGGCGACTACACCGTGCAGTTCAGCTACTACCGGCCGATCAAGGAATACATCGCCGGATTCGGCATCACCACCGTCACCCTCGACAACCCCGCCTGACAAAGGGATGGTGCCCGCACGGGGGGCGGGCACCCACCCGAAACCGTCCATCAACCGCGACCAACCGGAGGCAGCGCCATGCCCCTGATGAAACGTTGGGCTGACACACCGCAGTCGGTGACCGGCCGGGCACTGTCCATCCTCGGTGTATTCGGCCCAGACCAACCCAATCTCACGCTGTCCGAGATCAGTGATCGGTCGGGGCTCCCCATCACCACGACGTTCCGGCTGCTCGGCGAACTCGTCGAGTGGGGCGCTCTGGTCCGCGATGGGAATCGCCGCTACCGGATCGGACCTCGGCTGGTCGAACTCGCGGCCCTCGCGGACGCCAGCAGCAACGTCGCCTGATCGGCAATTGCCAGTGAACGCCCAGACCCAAGGCCCACGAATCGGCCTGTCGGAAATGGCTCACCGATGAGTCAAGAACGCCTCGGGCCGTGCTGGATCGCCGAGGAGACCTCTGTCGATTACTGGCAGCCGGCCCGCCAACGACCCAGAACCCCTAGCATCACCGACGGCATCGAGGATCTCCTTGATCTCCTCGAGCCACCAAAGCGCCGGGGAATGATCGCCTGGCTCTCGGTGGGCTACTACGACGGATGGCGACCGGGACGGCAGGAAATCGGCGATCTGGTCGCCCTCGAACTTGGCCTGCTCACCATCGACGACTACGTCCAACGCAAGCATGAAAGACGCAGAGCCGCAACAGCCGTCACCGACATCATGCCCCTGATCAGCCAAGGGCTCCATCGCTCAGCTCGACGGTAGTCCAGCGTATCCACTCACAGACTTGGAGCAACTTCGATGGCCAGCACCAGCCCCGGCTACTCCATTACGGTCCGCGCTGAAGCCCCTCCGGAGATCGGCGCCACTGCCGACCTGGCGGCCGCGGTGATGGCATCCGGCGGTTCGCTCACCGCGTTGGACGTCGTTGAATCCACGCCGACCGCCATCGTTGTCGACGTGACCTGCGACGCGACTGACGCTGCCCATGCCGATCAGGTGACCCAGTCCATCGCTGAGCTCCCTGGGGTAAGGGTCCGCAAGGTCTCAGATCGGACGTTCCTGCTGCATCTCGGGGGCAAGATCGAGGTCGTCCCGAAGGTGCCGCTCAAGCATAGGGACGATCTATCCCGGGCGTACACGCCCGGTGTGGCCAGGGTCTGCATGGCGATCGCTGAGAACCCTGCCGATGCGCGGCGACTGACGATCAAACGGAACACCGTCGCAGTCGTCACCGACGGGTCGGCAGTGCTCGGACTGGGTAACATCGGGCCCGCTGCGGCCTTGCCGGTGATGGAAGGTAAAGCGGCGCTTTTCAAGCAGTTCGGCGGCGTCGACGCCTGGCCGGTCGTCCTGGATACCCAGGACACAGACCTCATCGTCGAGATCGTGCGGTGCATCGCCCCCGGGTACGGCGGTATCAACCTGGAAGACATCGCCGCGCCGAGGTGCTTCGAAATAGAACGTCGGTTGCGGGACATGCTGGACATCCCGGTCTTTCACGACGATCAGCACGGCACCGCGATCGTTGTCCTCGCCGCCCTCACCAATGCCCTCCGCGTCGTGAAAAAAGAACCCCGGGATGTCCGGGTCGTCGTGTCCGGGGTTGGCGCGGCCGGTCGGGCCATCATCCAACTGCTGCATCATCAAGGGTTCACGGACATCGTCGGCTGCGACCGGAACGGAGCCATCCGCCCCGACAACCCCAACCTCGACCAGTACCGGCGATGGATCGCCGACACCACCAACCCGCGTCACGCTCAAGGGAGCCTTGCCGAAATAGTGGTCGGAGCAGACGTTTTCATCGGGGTGTCCGCCCCGAATCTGCTGACCGGAGATGACATTTCGAAAATGGCGGACGGGGCAATCGTCTTTGCCCTTGCGAACCCGGACCCGGAGGTGGATCCCTTCGCGGCCAGCAAACACGCCACCATCGTGGCAACTGGTAGGTCCGACTACCCGAACCAGATCAACAACGTTCTCGCGTTCCCAGGGTTTTTCCGGGGCATGCTCGATGCCGGAGCCCACGAGATCACTGACGAGTGCCTCTTGGCCGCCGCAACGGCGATCGCCGACTGCGTCGACGCCGATGAACTCAACGCCAACTACATCGTCCCCTCGGTATTCGACCCTGCCGTCGCACCGGCGGTCGCCGCGGCCGTACGGAAGGCAACCACCTAGGTTCACACCTACGTGGACGACGTGATATCGGCGAGCAACGACACAGGCTGGATCTCGGGTGTACCGCATTCGACGTGGTCAACGCGCCGAAACATGGCTCCTGGTGCAAGGTGCTCGCACTGCTCAAGAACATGGGCTGCTACGCCAAAGGTGACTGGACGCCTTCGAGATGGAAGCGCGAGCTATCTGGCAAGGCTCGGCGGAACTGCTGGAGCCGGGCTCGCCGGGGAGGTGCGTCGCTCGCCGAACAACTCGACGACGGGTCGATCGGCGCCGACCCATGAACCCAGTGTGGTGATGATCCGGTCGACCTCGTGCGGGCCGAGGAGATCGTCGGCGCAGGCATGTGCCTTGGTGGCCACAGCCGCCCATCCGGCCGGGTTACCGGGCGATCCGGGGGCGACCCCCTCCGCGGCGACCGTGCTACCGTCCACCAGCTCCACGACGATCCGCGCGCTCGGTCCGGAGCCGAAAGCGGCGTCCTGCTCGGGTCCCGACCCGGACGTGGACCTTCTCGGCCATCTCGTTGACGTCCGGGATGTCGAATTGCCGCCGCTCCAAGGCTTCGTAGTGCCGGAGGTCATTTCCACCGAGGACGAGTTGCATCGCCAACGAGACGTGCGTGCTGAACTGGGCTCCGGTCATGTCGCGGGCACGAGCACCAATGTGCCCACAATGTTCGGCGGTGACAGTGTCGACGAACGCGGTGATGCGAACAACGTCCCGTGGCCGTAGGCCGCGTTCCCGTAGCGAGGCCATGGCTGCGACCGATGCGTGGTTCCCGGTGCAGGTGCACCAGGTCTTGACCCCGAGCCCGGCCAGGTTCCACTGCTGACCGAGTCCCGCGGTGAGCATGGCCAGGTCGGCCCGACGACCGGCAAAGGCGCGCGGCAAACCCTTTGGGTCCTTCAATGGCATGCGTGGGCCCGGTCGCACCACGTCCGGCAAGGGCAACTGATCTGATGCCGGCCGCCGCGGCGAACCCGGCGTGCAGCCGTTTGACCTCGCCTCCTGACCTGGTGTACTCGGTCGTTCCGCCGGCCTGCGCGATGGCCAACCCGAACGCGGAACTGGCCTGATCCACCGATAACCGCTGAAGGCTGATCGCTGCGGCGGCGGCACCGATCCCGCCGAAGGCGCTGGTGACATGGAAGCCACGGTCGAGGGTCATCTCCGGGGAGAAGGCCAGTCCTAAACGAATGACGATCTCCAGCCCCACTGCGGCGGCGGTCATGGCCTGTCTGCTGGTTGCGCCGAGTGCTTCTCCGAGAGCCAGGACGGTGGGAATGACCACACAACCCGCGTGCACGGCCGCGGGTACGTGGTAGTCGTCCAATTCGATGCCGTGCGCTGCAGTGGCGTTGGCCAGGGCGGCCCAGTCAGCCCGAACACGATCTGCTGATCCAACGACGCTGCAGGGACCCGGTCGACTCTCCTCGACGGCGTAGTCACGCACCAGCGCATTCCATGGCTTCGCCGAGCCGGCAGTAGCGACACCCACAATGTCCAGGGTGTGGAGTGCGACCTTTTCGCGTACCGGTGGCGGGAGATCCTGCCAGCTCGGTCTGCGCGGCGAACTCCGCCAGTTGGTGGGTGATGTATCTCGTGGCCATAGCCGTTCCGGCGGGGTCAGTGTCATCGACGTGGACCACAGGGCGTGGCCGGATCATGTTGTCCTCGACGACGTATTCGGTGGGCAGGCCCGCCTCCAGGGTGATCGCGCGCAGGTAATCGACGACCTCGGCGAACCGTGGGTCGTCGGGGCGCAGCGGTTCGGTCTGCGAGTTGTCGTTGATCCAGCCGGGGATGAAGGTGGTGTCGACAAGTGCGCCGGCCCGGATGACCAGTCGGGCGATGATGGTTTTGCGGGAATCGGGTGGGAAGTTGAAGGTTGAGGTGAAGTTCGGCACCCATCCGGGGTTCAGGGCGATGATTTCACGAAACGCCTTGGAGCTGGCTTGCTCTGGGGTGACCCTGGTGTCCATCGCGAAGTTGGCCAGGCTGTAGAAGATGGGCTTGCCGCGGTAGATCTCCATGCCTTTGAGGATGTGGGAGTGGTGTCCCAGCACCGCGTCTGCGCCGGCGTCGATCGCCGCATAGGCGATGTCACGTTGGTAGTCGGCGATCACGGCGGGGATGAAATGAATTCCCCAGTGCACGGAGACCACGACGACGTCGGCGTCCAGGCGGGCCTTGGCGACGTCCGACCGTAGGTTCCGCAGGTCCTCGCGGTGCGGGAAGGTGTGGACCCGGGCGGGTGTGCCCGGCTGGTCGTGTTCGATCTGCTCGTACACGGTGAAAGCACGCAGGGGGGCGCAACCGGCCCGGTTCTCCGTTGCCCAGAAGCTGTGCGGGAGCACAGAGCTGTAGGCGAGGAAGGCCACCCGGGTGCCCCGCACCTCGCGAACGACTGCCTGCCGGGCCTGGTCGAGGTTCGCACCCACCCCGACCACGTCGGCGCCGGCGGCGGTGAGGTTGTCGATGGTGTCGCTGAGCGCGTCGACCCCGAAGTCCATGCAGTGGTTCCCGGCGAAGGAGACGACGTTGAACCCGGCGTCGACCAGTGCGGCCGCCCCTCTGGGGTGGGCACGGACCGTGTGCCGCACCTGGGGAAGTCGTTGGCCACGTTCGGAGAACGGAAACTCGAGTTGGCAGAAACTGATGTCCGCGCTGTTGATCAGTTCCTGGTTGAGCGCGAACAGGTCCCCAGGGCGATCCCGGTCGGGACCGATGTCGCCGACGGCGATGATCACGACGTCGTCGGCCGGTTGGGTCTCGGGTGGAGGTGCGTGCTCTTGTTGAGTGGTCATTGTTGTCCCGGGGTGGAAGTGACTTGTTCGATGCCGGTCAGCGGACCCGACCCGGGCAGATGGCCCTGGGGGTCTCGGACATCACGGCTGGTGGGGGAGTGCACCCCGGACGCCAGGTCCGGGGCGTGCTTGGCGAGCAGGGTTCGTAGACGCACGTCGGCCAACTCGGCCAGCCCGTCGTGGATGTCGATGAACAAGGCGTGGGCCTCATCCTTGGGCCAGGCGGCCGGGAGGATCTCGGCGGGCAGGGAGGGGTCGGCATCGGTGAGATCGCGCCATTGGTCCATCACCGCGGCCCGTGCGCGGAGGGCTTCCGCTGCACCAACCTCCCCGGCGACCATCCGGTCCCGCAGGCCGCTGTGCGCGGCGATGAAAGCCTTGTAACCTGAGTCGATCTCGGCCAGCGGGAAAGCGTTGATGGGATCACCGATCCCGAAGATCCGATCTGTGGTGGCGGTGGTCAACACGGTGGCCTTCTGCAGTTGCAGTGCCTGCAACATGTCGGCCGCTGTGGAATCTGTTGGCCCGGGCCGGACCCATACCCCGTCGTACAGCATGCCGAACCGCAGCCGCGTCAATCGGGTGCGCACCACGTGCCGCAGGGGTCGTTGCTCTTCGGAGATCGAGAACAGGACCACTGTCCAGGTGCCGTCCCACGCGGGTGCGTCCGCGCCGCGGAGGATCTCACCTAGTCGCGTCGAATGGTTCCGGTGGGCTTCGTCGCTGAGCTGGTAGTACGTGGTGCGGCCCGACCGGGAGAATTCCAGCAGTCCCCGGCGGGTGACCCGGCTCAGCGCGTTGCGCGCGCCGATTTCACTGACCCCGAATTCGTCGAGCAGATCAACCAGGAATCCTGACGGTATTGGCTGCTGCTGGCCGAAGAAATGGGTGCCCAGCAGGGTCACAAGAATGTGCTGAGGATTGCTGGCGGGTCCGCTCACACCGCACTGTCCGTTTCCGCAGTCCCGTCCACCAGCAGTGGCACAGCGGAAGGACCGAACTCCAACCAGTTCATCATGGTCACGTCGCCGTCGAGCCGGAACGTGCCGGTATGTGCCAGCAGTTCCTCCAGCATCACCCGCAGCTCCAAACGGGCCAGGGGAGCGGCGGGGCAGCGGTGGGTTCCCACCCCAAAGGCGATGTGCGGATTCGGGTTCCGATCCAACCGGAACTCGTGCGGTGACTCGAAGATCTCTTCGTCCCGATTGGCCGACGGGAAGATCATCGCGATGGGCTCGTCCTTGCGGATGTGTTGGCCGCCAAGCTCGACATCGCGAACAGGGGTGCGGGAAAACACCCGGTACGGCGAGTACATGCGAAGGAATTCTTCGACCGCCGCCGGTATCCGGGTGGGATCACTACGCAACTGGGCCTGCAGTGCCTGATCCCTGGCCAGGTGAACCACCGCGCTGCCCATGACCGCGTGGGGAGCCGCGATCGCGGCCACCAGCATCTGCCGGATCGTGGCCACGACCATCTCCTCGGTAATCGGCTCACGTTTGTCCTGAGTGGCCCGCAGCAGGCCGGACACCAGGTTGACCGACGGGTCCCGGGGGTCCGCCTTGCGTTCGGCCACGATCTCCCGGGCGACGTCGTACAACTCGAAACTGAGCCGGGTGACCTCCTTGTGGTTCATCGCCTGGACCTCGGCGTTGTACTGCACCGTCAGCTTGCGGACCCGCAGCAGCAACGCATCATCGAGATCAAGCAGCCGGGCGAACGCGTGCGCCGCGAAAGGCAGCGCGAGATCCCGGGCGAAGTCGAAGCCGCCGGCCGCAACCAGGTCATCGAGCAGGCCGCTGATCTGGCGGCGGAGGTCCACTTCCATGACCCGCATGTTGGTGGTACGGAAGACCGGGTTCAGAGGACGTCGGTACGCGATGTGTTCGGGTGGGTCGATGTGCAGCGGTGGTCGTTTCCCGGTGAACGAGATCTTTGGGACCACGTTCTGCACCGAGGTCACGTACGTCTCCCAGTCCTCGGCCATCGCGACGACGTCACGGTACTTGAACAGCGCCCAGAAACCGCCGAACTGCTCGCTGTGCGCGACCGGGCACCGCTGCCGGAAATCCTCGTACACGGGGTGGGAGCTGTCAAAGGTCTCCGGCAGTAGCGGATCGAACTGCGGCATGTCGGAAGGGTCTGCAGCCGTCGTGACGGCCGGGGGTTGAACGTCGCTGGTCATGGCACTCCTGTCGCGGAGATCACTGGGGCCGACAAACAGTCGCATGAACTGGGACGAGCGTCAAGAGATGTGCGAAAACAGGTCGGCAGACGCACTGCGGATGGGCGACTTTTCGATGGGCGGAAATCGGGTTCGCAGCAGCGGCTGCGGCAAGCGCGTCATGCCGGCCGTGTCGACCTACAGACGGGAGGTACCGAGTCCGCATGCGTCGTATCTCGGGACCTTAAATTGCTTGCAGTACAGTAGTTACGGCGTGAGGTGGAAGATTCCCTGACGGCCCTCGATGACAGGATGCGGATCATCAGCCCCCCGACTTTGTCTGCATGAGGTCCGAACCGAGCGACACCTCACTCATCGGTGCCCGATGGGGTAGGGCTCGATGCGATGGAAGCGGACTCTGTCGAAACGAGCCAAAAAATAGGGCGTCGATCTATTGACGTGCGTCACGTCATCCGCGAATATTGACCGCACCGCAGGCGTCGCCGTTGTCGCCGGCATCCACGAAGGGCAACCTCCATGCACCGGCCTTTTCAGCGACGAATGGCGGCCGCGTTCAGCGCCGCACTCCTGCTCGCCCTCGCCGCTTGCGGCTCCAGCACGGACACCGCGTCCAGCAGTTCTGCCGGGCCCTCCGGCAGCGCCGCCGCCGTGCCGGCACCGGACGTGCTCCATGTTGGTCTGTTCGGCCCTGATGTCACCTTCAGCGCGTTCTACAGTGCCGTCGGCCCCGATGGCGCCCTGACCAAAACACTTACCGACTCCAACGTGCAGCTCGACATCCAGACCATCACGTCGGGAGCGAACCTGATCGCTGCACTGCAGGGCGGCACGGTGGACATGGCCGTGGTCCCGGGTTCGGCGGCGGTGGCAGTGGCCGAGAAGGGCGGTGCGATCCAACCCCTGATGGGTCTGTTCGACGGGCCCTCGCAGGTCGTGGTCGCCAAGAAGGCTGACGAGCAGACCAACGGCACCAATGTCGCGTCGTTCAACGGGCAACGGTGGGGATTCCAACGCGTTGGTTCGATCTCCGAGGTCACGGCCCAGCTCACCGCTGAGAAGGCCGGCCTGACCTGGGCCGACCAACCGCAGCTTCCGTTGGGTGCCGGCGCGGTCACCGAGGCCGCGCTGACCACCGATCAGGCCGACATCGTGTCGACCACTCCCGCCGACGCAGCCGGGGTCATCACCAAGGGCACCGGGTACCTGGTCACCAATCCGCAGGACGACGCAACCTCGGTGGTGGCCAACCAACTCAACTCGGTCCTGGCTGCGGCACCTGACTTCGTCGAGCAGTACCCGGAATTCACCCAGCAGGTCGTCACCGCGACGGTGTCGTCCCTGACGGATCTGAAGTCCGCCACCGACCCGGCAGTTGTGTTGAAGACGATGCCAGCCGATTTCCAAAGCGCGGTGACCGATTCCTGGTCGGAGCAGTGGGACCTGGCCAAGTCCGGTTTCACCCGCGCCACCGGTGGCTTCTCCGAGGCAGAGGTCACCGCGACCTCCCAGGCCGCGCAGATCCTCGGTCAGGTGGCTGCCGGCTACACCGTGCCGCCTGAGCTGTTCGACAACAAGTTCGTCATCGCCGCCTACGAGGCATTGAAAACTCCGGCTCCCAGCGGACTGAGCTGAACCGGTAGCGGATGACTGCTGGTGGCGCGGACGCCCAGCGGTCATCCGCCACTGCGGTCGTCAATTTTCACCGACCGCGGCCCCGGCCTTGCCACTGCGCCATTGTCCGAGCGCCGACCATCCACTGCATTGCCGATCGTCTGGAGACAAAGATGCCCGAAGACGCACTCCTGCACGACACTGCCGAACGACGCAAGCCAGTGGTCGCCGCGACCAGCCCCCCGAAGTACGCGATCGAAGTGCGGGGGCTGACGCACAAGTACCCCGGCCGACAGGCGTACACCGCGCTCGACAACATCGACTTCACCGCCCAGCAGGGAGAGTTCGTCTCCATCGTCGGACCGTCCGGCTGCGGCAAGTCCACCCTGTTGTTCATCATTTCCGGACTGATCAGCGCGAAAGCCGATGTCCTGCAGATCCTCGGCGAGGATCTCACCGGTCCGGGCAACCGGGAGGTGGGTCTGGTCTTCCAACGAGATGCGTTGCTGCCATGGCGGACCGCGGCACAGAACGTCGCGATGCCGCTTCGGTTCCGGGGGATGAGCAAAAAGGAGATCGCGGACGCGACCGCCCATTGGCTCGACCGGGTGGGGTTGGGCAAGTTCGCCGACCGCTACCCGCATCAGCTGTCCGGGGGGATGCGCAAACGGGTCGCGATCGCGACCTGTCTGGCGTATCGACCAAAGATTCTGTTGATGGACGAGCCGTTCAGCGCATTGGATGCGCAGACCCGGAACCTCATGGAGAACGACCTTCTCGCGCTCTGGCAGGAAACCCAACAGACGGTGGTCTTCGTCACCCATGACCTCGAGGAGGCCATCGGTCTGTCCGATCGAGTGGTGACCATGACGGCATCACCGGGCACCATCCTGAGTGACCACACCGTCGATCTCGGTCGGCCGCGTGACCTGCTGGAGGTCCGCTTCGAGCACCAGTTCACGGAGTTGCACGCCACGTTGTGGGAGGGTCTGCGGGAACAGGTCATGCGCGCGAACCAGATCAAAATCGGTGACAACCAATGACGTCGCTCAAGCTCGACACCGAGGTCATGGAGCAGCGCGAACGGCGTTCGCGGGTGCGTCGCCGGCCGACGCTCCTGCCGGCGCGTCGACCCACCCGCCGCAGGTCAGCCATCGTCGCCGGCCAAATCGGGGTCTTCGTCGCGGTTCTGGCGTTCTGGCAGGTATTGGCGACCCTGTCACCCACGGCCGAGCAGCTGCTGGGTTCGCCTGCCGGGGTGCTGAGCACCCTCAAGGACATGGCGGCGCACGACGGGTGGGAACAGGTGTGGACCACCGCCCGGACAGCCCTGTACGGCTACGTCCTGGGGATTGTCGCCGCCTGTGTGGCCACCGCGGTGCTGGTGCCGTTCAAGACGGTGATGGAGTTCCTGGACCCGTTCCTGCTGGTGCTGAACGCCTTGCCCAGGGTGGCTATCGCACCGATTTTCATCCTGTGGTTGGGCGTGGGTGTCGAGGCCGGCATCGCGTTCGTGATCACCACCATCTTCCTGCTGGTGTTCATGAACCTGTATGCCGGCGCCCGAGGTGTCGATCAGCTCTATATCCAGAACATGACCGCTCTCGGTGCACCCAAGAGCGCGTTGCTGCTGCAGGTGTACGTCCCAGCTGTCTTCGGCTGGTTGATGGCCAGCCTGCGCACCGCGGCCGCCTGGGCACTGCTCGGAGCGGCCTTGTCCGAGTACCTCGCCGGCAGCTCCGGCCTGGGTTATCTGCTGGCCCAGGGCGGAATGCTGGCCGACCCGGATCTGGTCTCGGCGGCGGCCACGCTGATCGCGGTGATGGCCCTGCTCGCGCACTTGTTGCTCGGCATCATCGATCGTCGGCTCACCAGGTGGAGGACATCATGACGGCACAGCGCACCCGCCGAGTTGTCATGGTGGCCGCCCAGCTGGGATTCGTGGTGCTGCTCATCGTGGGGTGGGGCATCTACTCGGGCAGCAGCCGCAAACACGCCTTCATCGCCGGCTCACCGCAGGGCACCTGGAACGAGCTGGTCGGCTGGTTCACCACCGGCAGCATTTGGAAGGACATTTGGGCAACCCTGGCGGCCGCGGCCGGTGGATACCTGGTCGCGGTCCTGCTGGGTACCGCAATCGGTGTCCTGACCGGGATCATCCCGTGGCTGCACGACGTCCTGGCGCCGTTCTTCGCCTTCTGGAACGGATTTCCGCGGCTGGCGTTCTACCCGTTCTTCGCGATCCTGTTCGGCTACAGCCTGATCTCGCGGATGGCGCTGGTCACCTTCGTGATCGTGTTCCTGATCATCGCCAACACCGCCGCCGGCGTGCGGGAGGTCGACGGACTGATCCTGGACAACATGCGGATGCTGGGCGCCAGCCGAGCCGAACAGGTCAGGCACGTGTATCTGCCGGCGGCGGCGGTGTGGATCATGACGTCCGCCCGGATCACCGTCGGATTGGCGCTCCAAGCGGCCATCGTGGCCGAATTCATCGGCTCCACCGCCGGCCTGGGCTACCTGACCACCGTCGGGCAGAGCCAGTTCAACACCAACATCGTCTGGGCCGCGATCATCGTGGTGATGGTCCTGGCCGTCATCATCGACCGTGGGCTGTATGGCTTGCAACGCCGGCTGACCCGCTGGATGCCGGCCTAGAATTCCCGCGAAGCGGCGACATTAGCATTGACCACTGGAGCCATTCATCTGTGAATGGGCAATTCACCGAGATGGGTCGCCAACCCCACGATGTGAACCAATTGACTGCCGCATTTTTCAATCAGCCAATCGAAACGCATTTGATCAGCAACCGAAACGCATTTGCGGGCCCAGGATGAGTTTTGATATCGAGTGCGGCTGAAGATCCGAGGCGGTCAGCGGGCTGGTATGAGCACTTGGCCCCGCGCTTTTCGATGAGCGAAAAGCGCAGGGAAGGAAGCGGTCAGCGCGACTCGCTGTTCAGTGCGCAGGCGTCCATCGGCTTGACGTCGAACCGTAGGGTGAATAGGGTGTTACCGACGTCACTACTCCGTATTCCCCGTGCGTAGTCTGATCTGTTGACCGGCGGGCCGTTTCACCGTGGCGTCATTCCGATGGCGACTAGTGATTGCCGGGCGGCCGATACTGCCTGGGTTTCGTCCAGGGAAAAGGTTTAATTCAAGGAGGAATTACCTATGTTCGCTCGCTCTGGTTCGACCCGTAGGCGTCGGCTTGCCCGAAGTACGGCCGTGGGTTCAGTGTTGGCCATCGCGCTGTCCGGAGTGGTAGTCGCCGGGCCGAGCGCAGCGGCATCATCGGCGTCGGCTTCGGCTCTGAAGGATCTGCTGTCGCCACCGATCGCGAGCGACGCACCGTCGACCAAGACCACGGCGTGGTTGGTCAGCCAGATGACCCCGGCGGAGGAACTGGACCTGATCGAGGGCTCCCACGCCAACAAGTGGGCCGCGGATTCCAACCTGGACCCCGACGACCACTATGAGGCCGGGTACGTGCAGGGAATCCCTCGACTTGGGATTCCGGAGATGCGGCACGTCGATGCCATGGGCGTGGAGGTCTACGCCGACGCCACGTCCTACCCCACCCGGCTGGGCCTTTCCGCCTCCTTCGACCGCGCCGCGATCCAGGAGTTCGGGCAGAACCTCGGAAAAGACGGCAAGAACCTCGGGCTCGACCTGATCTACTCCCCGCAGACCGACATCGCCTATACGCCATCGTGGCGGCGCAACATGACCGCGTACAGCGAGGACGCTTACGTCGCTGCGCAGTTCACCTCGGCCGAGATCAATGCGATCCAGAGCACCGGACTGCTCGCCCAGGTCAAACACGTCGGGGTGTACACGGGCCAGAACCAGGACCGGCCGACGGAGGTCGGCGAACAGGCGATCCGTGAGCTCTACCTGGCGGCCGCCCAGGCGGCCGTCCAGCAGGCGGGCGTCTCGTCCCTGATGTGCTCCTACGCGACCTTTCAAATCGTCGGGTACCAGGACCATGCCGACTACTCCTGCTCGAACAGCGGGTTGCTGAACGGCATCGTCAAGGGTGACTGGGACTTCAAGGGCTGGGTGACGACGGACTACCTCGCCGCGAAGGCGACGTCCGACCTGTTGGCGGGCACCGACCAGGAGTTCCTGACCAAATGGTTCGCTGACGACAAACTCCTTCCGTTGATCGACCCGGCTTCGCCGACCTTCAACTCGGCGTATGGCGACGCGGCGAAGAATGCCGTGACCCGCATCGTGTACCAGTACGAGCGGTTCGGGCTGCTCGACAACGACCACATCCCGGCCGAGTTCCGGTCCGACGTTCCCCAACACGGCGACGTCGACAGCTACAACAACAGCATCAACATCGACAAGCAGAAGGGCATCGCCACCTCTCTCGACCTCGCGCAGAAGGCGGCCGTGCTGCTGAAGAACGACGGGAACGCCCTGCCGCTGAGCCAAGAAGGCCTCCGTCGTCACCATGGGTCAGTCCGCGACACTGTTGCCGGCCAGCCCCGGCGGCGAGCGGTCCTTCGGGTTCGGCGACCGGGTCGCCATCTCCCCAACGGACGCGATGCAGAGCCGGGCCGGCAACAAGGTGACAAATGTGGCCGGGGTTGATGTCTGGGGATCACCGATACCGGCGGCTCAGCTGTCGCAGGACAGCGCCGGCGCCCAGCCCGGCCTCGTTCGCACCGAAACGGCGACCGACGGAACCGTCACGACAACCGTCGACACCGCCATCGACGGCAATCAGAAGGGCCTCGTCAAGGGCAACTCATACACCTGGTCCGGGTACGTCGACGTCCCCACCGGCGGCACCTACCGGCTGCTCGTGCAACGCCCCTACGGCACCGACACCGGGAACCGGGCCGCCTACAACGACGGCATCCGCAACGTGGAACAGACCGCGGCACCCGCCGGCTTCCCCGATATTCAACCCACACCGCCGGGATACGCCCCCATCGAGCCTGCCCTCACCGTTGACGGCGCCCCGGTGTCACTCGTGGACCCTGACAACAAACTGGTTCCCAATGACTACCCGGCAATTTCGACCGACCCCGCGATCAAGACCGTCGCCGAAAACGGACAGTACCTGGGCGTGAAGAACCGCGGCCAGGTCATGGACCTCCAACCCGGACGCCATCAGATCACCCTCAGCTACACCCCCAAGGCCGATCTCGCGACGGACCCTGCCCTTCGGTTCGCCTGGGCGAACACCGAGGCCGATTACACGGCCGCGGAGGCGGCCGCCCGCACCAACGACGTCTCGGTGATCTTCGCCGACGACTCCAGCGCACTCATCAACGACGGCCCCTCCGCGGAAACCGCGGTCGAGCGACTGACCGACGCGCAGACCGAGCTGATCACCCGGGCGACCGCAGCGGCTCACGCGGCGGGCAAGAAGGTCGTGGTCGTTCTCAATACCGGCGGTGCCGTGCAGATGCCCTGGGCCGGCGACGTCGACGCCGTGCTCGAGATGTGGTACCCCGGCCAGGAAGGCGGCACCGCAACGTCGAATGTGCTGTACGGCATCGCCGATCCCTCCGGCAAGCTGACGATCTCCTTCCCCACGGACAGCGCACACACCCTGTTCACGGACCATCCGGAGCGGTCGACCGGAACGCAGGACGCCGACGAAACAGCAGTCAGCTACAAGCGCACCGAGGGGCTAGCCACCGGCTACCGATGGTTCACCGACCCCAGCCAGAACGTGAACGGCTACAAACCGCTGTTCGCATTCGGCCACGGCCTGAGCTACACGTCGTTCGATTACTCGAACCTGGTGACAACCCCGGCGCCGGACGGCGGCGCTGACGTCACGTTCACCATCACGAACACCGGTCGACCGGGACGGATCCGAATCCGCCCAGGTCTATGTTGGCCCGTCACCCAATCTCCCCGACCATGTTCAGCAGACCGCCCTCAAGCTGGTGCAATTCGGCAAGGTTGATCTGAGAGCCGGTGCCAGCAAGAAACTCTCACTGCACGTCGCGGCCGCCGACCTTTCGTCCTACGACGTGCAGGTCCCGGGCTGGGTGCTGGGCACCGGAACCCGCCAACTCTGGGTGGGCGCAGCCTCGGACGACCTGAAACTGACGAACTCGATCACCGTCGCCGCACCGACCAGTTCGGTCCAGCTGACAGCGTCCCCGGACCACCAGGTCTACGGGTCGAACAAGCAGCTGACCCTGACGGCCGCGGTGACCGCATCAACGGGCACACCCACCGGCACCGTCGAATTCCGATCCGGCGACACCGCGCTCGGAACCGCAGACGTCGTTGACGGAAAGGCCACATTCCAACTACCGGCCAACACACCGGCAGGTGACCTCAATGTCACGGCGCACTACAGCGGGGCGGGTTCGCTACCGGCGGCTGACTCGAACATCGTTCAGGTCACCGTCAAGAAGGCCACGTCCACGACCGGTCTGGTCGCGATCGGCAAGTCCGGACGATCGCCGGTGCTGATCAGCGTGGTGAAACTGAACAACGGGCAGACGCCGGTCGGCGCCGTCCAGTTCCGTGAAGGCGACACTATCCTTGCGACCGTCCCGGTATCGCCCGCCGGCGACACCGGATACGCAGCCGCCTTCTACCGCTTGCCGAATGTAACCAGGGGCAGACATGTCTACCGGGCCTACTTCGTGCCCACGGATGGCGTCAACGTCCAACCAAGCGCGAGCAAGCCGGTCAGGATCGACCGGTAGGCGGCCCTACCAGAAGATCGGCAGAATCAGTGCCAACTGTTGCCTTCGGCGTAGTGCAACATCGACGAAACCCAAGATCATGTTCGACAGACATAATGCATACCGCATCATGTCCCGACAAGAATGGGGACCAGTTGGCCGTCAATTTGCGTGCGCCGTCTCGCCTGCGTCGTTATCCGAGGTGCCGGCGTCTTGCGGTCATGTAGGTCGCGGTTATTCACTCATCGGCCAGGATTTCAAGGACTGCGGCACCGGCGGTGACGTGGAGATCGCGGTTCATGTAGCGGTCCTGGGTCATGGATGGTTTGGAGTGGCCGAGTTGGTCGGCGGCGATCCGGGTGGAGAGCCCAGCTTGGTCGATCAGGGTGGCGACCGTTCTGCGGAGTGCGTGGCTGGTCATCCAGTCATATCCCGCGGCGGTGAAGGCGTCTTTGAGGTCGGCGCTGGTGTTCGACGGGTCACGCAGACCGCCTTTGGGGGCGGGGAACACCAGTTCACCGGTGACCGTGTGCTTGCGGCGTCGGAGCATGTCCACGCACCAGTTGGGCAAGCTGAGGGTGCGGGCGGTGAGTTTGGACGAGTCGACGGTGCGGATCTGCAGCCCGAGGCCGGTGGTTCTGACGACGATGCCGGTGCCGACGTCGATGGTGCCGTGTTCGAGGTCGACCGATGGCCATTGGATGGCGGCGGTCTCGCCGATTCGCAGTCCGGAGAACCGGCTGATGTGCCAACTTGTCGCCGACGCTGCCTGGTTACCCGTTGTCGCCGGACCGGTGGAGGCGACTGCACTGGGGACCTGCCGGTTCAGGCACGCACGCACGGCGAGTAGACCGGGGATCTGACCCACCTTCGGGCGGAACTCCGTGCCGCGACACAGACCCATACCTTCCGCCCACACGTCAATTGCGTGACCTCGCTAACCGGTGGCTGAGCGCCCGTGAGCCCGCAGCCGCAACTCAGGCGGATCCGGCCGCCGTTTGGGGTGACCTACTCAGCTGAGTCGGATTCTGACGGGTAGGGATTTCCAGGCGCGCATGGTGTTGTTGTGGTGTCGTCGAGGTGTCCCGGCGATCTCGATGGTTTCGACGCGGTGGGCCAGCGCGGTCAGTAGTGCTTCTGCCTCGAGTCGGGCGACGTGTTGCCCGACGCATTGGTGGATGCCCATGCCGAACCCGACGTGACCGGATGGGTCGCGGGTGAGGTCGAAGGTGTCCGGGTTTTCCCAGCGGCGGGGGTCGCGGTTGGCGGACCCGAGGAACATCAGGATCTTTTTGCCGTCCGGAATGGTGGTGCCGCTGATGTGCATGTCCCGGGTGGCGGTGCGGAAGAACGTTTGGACCGGGGACTGCCACCGGACGGCTTCGTCGAATGCAATTCTGGCGAGGCTGGGTTCTTCGCGGAGGCGTTGCCACTGGTCGGGGTTCGTGGCAAATGCGTAGAGGACGGCGGCGATGCCTTGGACCGTGGTGTCGACCCCGGCGGAGAGCATTGACCGGACCAGCAGCGGGGCCTGTTCGGCGGTGATGTCGCCGTGATCGGCTGCGGCCCAGACCTGGGCGCCGAGTCCGTCGTCGGTGAGCACGTCCCTGGCACATTGCTCGTTCACCCAAGCGGACAACTCCGGCACCCGCGGATTGCCCTTGGCGACGAGCTCGTTGGGTGGCCCGAATGCGTTGAACAGGTGGTCCCCGTAGGGCAGGAGGTTCTCCCGCCCCGCCTTGGGAATACCGACCGCGTCGGGGAAGACCCGCAGCGGGTACGCCTCGGCGAGTACGGACGCGGCGTCGAATTCCGTTTGTTCGATAACCTGTTCGACGAGTTCTTCAGCGTCGCTGATCCAATGCTCACGCAGTCCACGAAGCGCGCGGGGTGTCAGGATGCGTTCCAGCACCACCCGGGTGGCGTCATGCCGCGGTGGGTCGGTCTCCAAGAGCAAACTCGGTGGCCGCCAGGGCTTTTCATAGCGAAAGTTGCTCAGTCCGACACCGGCGGCGGACTGGAAGTCCTGCCAGTTGATCAGCGCGGCGTGCACCTGTTCGTAGCGTCCCATCGCGTAGAGGTCGTAGCGGTTGAGGTGCACCACGGGGCCGGCTTCTCGGAGCGCTTGATGAAATTCGGTCGGATCTTCCAGGATGTCGTCGCCGAACGGGTCGGCGTCATGGACGGATGCGGTGTCAATGCTCGGAGCGGTGGTCATCGTTGGCCTCCCGGCGGTCATGGTGACGCTGAACGGACGTGAAGCTAGAGATCGAGAACGAGCCGGTCGCTGCAGGAGCGGGACACGCAGATGAACATGCAGCCAGCGGTTTGCTGTTCGCTGTCGTCGAGTAGGGAGTCGCGGTGGTCCGGTTCCCCCGCGATGACGCCGGTTTCACAGGTGCCGCAGGTGCCCTGCCGGCAGGAGGACAGCACAGTGACCCCGGCGCCGCGGACTGCGTCCAGCACGGAGATGTCCGGGGTGACGGTCACGCTGGTGCCGCTGCGCGCCAGGTCGACGACGAACGGCAGGGTCCGGACCGGGGCGCCCTGGGCCTTCGCGGCAAAGCGTTCCACCCGCAGCGCACCGTCGGGCCAGTCTTCGCAGATCAGCTCAACGGCTTTGATCAGCGGGGCGGGACCGCAGCAGTAGACCTTCAGGTGGTCGTCGGGAAGGCCCACCGCGGCAGGTAGATCAAGGGGGCCGAATTCATCCTTGGGCCTGATCAGGACCCGGTCGCCGTAGCCGGCGAGCTCGTCAAGAAACGCCATGGTGGAGCGGGTCCGGCCTGTGTAGATCAGAGTCCAGTCCGCACCCAGCAGGTCGGCCTGCTGGATCATCGGCAGGATCGGGGTGATCCCGACACCACCGGCGATGAAGGTGTATTTCTTTGCCGGAACGAGGTGAAAGTTATTCCGCGGCCCACCGATGCCCACGATGTCGCCTTCGTTGAGGTCGTCGTGAACGTAGGCCGAGCCGCCTCGACCGGACGGCTCGCGGAGCACACCGATCCGGTAGGAGTAGGCGTCCCAGCGGTCCCCGCACAGGGAGTATTGCCGGGTGGTCCCGTTGGGCAGCATCAGGTCGATGTGCGAGCCCGGTGTCCAGTCCGGCAGGCGCTGGCCGTCTGGGTCGGTCAGTGTCAGGGTGAGAATCCTGTCCGCAACCACCGTCTTGGCGGTGATGCGTGCCGAAACGGCACTCGCCGTGACGAGTTGCCCGTTGGACGTGTTCATGCGGAGCCTTCCTATTCGGGTGCCAGATGAGGATGCATGTGGGGTGGTCAAGATCACTACGCAGTTCTCAATGAATGAGAGGTGGCTTCAGGGCCGAATGCCCGCCGTTGTCGGGTCGGCCGCGGATAGCTGTCTGCTGATCCCGCGGGCGGCGGCGCGGAGTGCGGTGATGTGGGCTCGGGCGGTGCGATCGTTCGGGACGATGACGGCCAGGGCTGCGATGACGGTGTTCTCGCGGCCGCGGATGGGCACGGCGATGCCGCAGGCGTCGTCATGGATATGCCCTGGGTTGAAGGCGTATCCGTGCCTTCGCACCTCCGCCAGCTGGCTGCGCAACCGGTTCGCCGTGGTGATGGTGTTCTTGGTGTAGGCCTTCATGGGTCTGGCAAGGATGCGTTCCTGCAGGTCATAGGGCCCGTTGGCAAGCAGGACGAGTCCAGAGGACGACGCGTGCAGGGGTAACCGCCCGGCGATGCGGGTGATGTTGATGACCGCGCCGGGTGCGGAGAGGCGTTCCAGGAACAGCACCTCGTCGCCGTCGAGGACGCCGAGCTGGGTGTGCTGCCCGACGACGGCGTGCAGGTCCTCCATGAACGGCATCGCCGCCTCCCGCAGGGAAAGGGTCGGTGACGCGCGAGATGCCAACTCCCACAACCGCACTCCAATGCGGACGCGGCGATCGGGCTCGCGGGCTAAGAGACCGTGGTCGACCAGAACCGAGATCAACCGGGATGCCGTCGCGACGTGTAGGTCCGCGCGACGAGCAATTTCCGAGACCTGCAGGGTCGTGGCGTCGCTGCTGAACGCCTCGAGAATGCGTACGGCACGATCGAGGACGGATTCACCGGTTGGCACCTTCGCCATGCCGTCAGTCTGTCAGCAAGGTGCGGCCGGTGCTGTCAGGCCGTGACGCGGAGGGCGTCGGAGATGGCCTTGGCGCCGCCGTGACCGAATTGGCCGCCGTCGACGGGGATCTCGGCGCCGGTGATGAACGCGGCGGCGTCGGAGAGCAGGAACGCGACCAGGGCCGCGACTTCCTCGGGTTGCCCGGCCCGACCCAGCGGTGTCTGAGCCAGACTGGCGGCCAGGAACGCCGGGGCGGCCGATGCGGTCATCGGGGTTTCGATGAAACCGGGGTGGACGGTGTTGACCCGGATGTTGCGGGGCCCCAGCTCCATCGACGCGACCTGCGACAGGCCTCGTAGCGCCCATTTGCTGGCGGTGTAGGCGACGGGGTAGTGCGCGGTGATGGCGGCCAGCGACCCGATGTTGACGATCGAACCACCGTCGGTCATCAGCGGGGCGAGGGTTTGGATGCCGAGCAGTGGCCCGGCGAGGTTGACCGACAGCACCCGGTTCAAGTCGGTCAGTTGCAGGTCCATCAGCCGCGCCCGGTGGGTGATGCCGGCGTTGTTCACCAGGCCGTGCACGGTGCCGTACTCGGCGACAAGGTCGTCGCGCAGCGCCGCCCAGTCACTTTCGACGGTGACGTCGTGCCGGCGAATGCCGGGTGCGGATGTCAGACCGAGCCCGATGACGGTGGCCCCGGCGGCGGCGCAGGCCGTGGCCTGCGCCGCCCCGAGCCCCTGTGCGGCACCGGTGACGACGATGACCTTCCCGTCCAGCACCCCCGTGCTCATCGTGCAGCCCGGTCGGCGAGCCGGTGCCGGGCGGCGGGAACCGGGATGGGAGCTACTCCGGGCACCACAGTGGTGCTGATGCTGCCGATGCCCTGCACGGTGAGGGTAACCACATCACCGACCTTCAGTGGCGGGGGAGTCCGAGACCCGTTGCGACCCCACAGCTCTGCCAGGCAACCACCGTTCCCGCAGGTGCCGGATGCCAGGACGTCACCAGGTTTCACCCAGGTGCCGCGGGACGCGTAGACGACCATGTCCTCGAAGGTCCAGCCCATGTTGGAGAGTCGATCGTGCCCGACCTGTTCACCGTTGACGCACGCGGTGAGCTCCAGGTCCAGGAAACCGTCCGCGTCGCGGTATTGCTCCAGCTCATCCGGGGTGACCAACCAAGGACCAAGCGTGGACGAGGTGTCCTTGCCCTTGGCCGGGCCGAGGCCGACCTTCATCTCGGCCTGCTGCAGATCACGGGCGGACCAGTCGTTGAAGATGGTGTACCCAACGATGACATCGCGGGCCTGGTCGGCGGTGAGGTCCCGGCCGGCCCGGCCGATGATCGCCGCGACCTCCAGCTCGAAGTCGAGAACGGTGGAGCCGGGCGGGATGGGCACGTCGTCGACCGGACCGATGATCGAGTACGGGTTGGTGAAGTAGAACGTTGGTGCGGCGTACCACTGTTCGGCAACGCCGGCCTCGCCGTCCAGGCTGCGCCGGACACCGTCGACATGTTCTTCGAAGGTGAGGAAATCCCGCACGGTCGGCGGCAGCACCGGCGCCAACAACCGGACCCGGGACAGCGGAACAGGTTCGCCCGCGGCGGCCAGCACCCAGTCGTCGCCGGCGTGGTCTTCCAGGAGCTGCAGGACATCGGTGTCGGCGGGCAACGGGCTGATGACGGCCTCGTCGCCCCACCCCTGCACGACACCGGCGCGCCGGAAACCGTTGTCGTTGAACACAGCGATCCGCATGGCTATTTCATCGCAATCGGGTTGAGGGGGGCGCCAACGGCCCCGGTGACCTTGAGCGGCGCCGCGGTGAGCAGGAATTCGTACACGCCGTCGTCTGCGCAGTCCTCGGCGAGGGCGTCCAGGTCCCACATCTCGCCGACCAGCAGCCCCATGTTGGGGATGACGACCTGATGCAACGGTTGGAAGGCGTTCGGGAGTTCGTTGGGGCGGACCTCGAAGCCCCAGGTGTCGGTGGCGATGGCGGCGATCTCACTGCGGTGCAACCAGTCCGCGGTACCGAAGGACAACCCGGGGGAGTCACCGCCGGCGTAGTCGCCCCAGCCGTCGCGGTGCGCGCGGGTCAGCCGTCCGGTGCGGACCAGCACGATGTCACCGCGGCCGACCGTGGCGGTCGGACCCTGCGCGGCGATCGTCGCCTCGAGGTGGTCGGCGGTGATGGCGAAACCGTCAGCTAGTTCTCCGTTCTCACCGACCACCCGGCCGACGTCGAGCAGGACACCGCGGGACACCACCGGGGACGCCAGGTGTTCGATGCCGGTGACCTGGTCTCCTGCAGCGGTGACGACGTGCCCGGCCGGGCGACCGTTCCAGGCCTTGCCGTGGTCGAAGATGTGCCCGAGGCCGTCCCATTGGGTGCTGCACTGCAGCGGTATGGCGATGACGTCGTCGGCGCCGCCGAAGCCGTGCGGGAAGCCCTGCAGACCGGCGGCGTCGGTGCCGGTGTCGGTCATGGTGTGCACCGGGTTGGTGGCGCCGCCAGCCCTTCTGGGTCCGTCGGTGTCGAACGACTGGACAGCGAGATCGCACCCGCGGACCAGCCGCTGCCTGCCGCTTCTCGCGGATGAAGTTGACCGTGCCGAGCGTCGTCGGCGCCCCATTGCCGTGCGGCCGCGGCGATGACCTGCTCCGCGCTGAGCGTCGTCGTGCTCATCAGACCGGGGGTGCGACGAAGACGGCGTCGGGGTCGTTGAAGGACTTCTTGGCGACGAATTCGTTCATGGCGTTCGCGGTGCCCCACTGGTCGGTGACCTCGGGGTTGGAGAAGTCGTAAATGGACGGGTGCCAGGTGTCCTCGTCGATGGTTTCCAATTCGGTGGTGTATTCCACGGTGTTGCCGTGCGGGTCCAGGAAGTAGCTGAAGGTGTTGTTGCCGGCCAGGTGTCGGCCAGGGCCCCAGATCTTCTCCACCCCGGCGCGGAGCAGTCGGCCGGTGCCGCGCATGTATTCGTCCAGGCCGCGAAGTTCGAAGGAGGCGTGGTGCAGCGAGACGTGGGGGCCCTTGGCGATGGCCATGGCGTGGTGGTTGGTGTTGCAGCGCATGAACCACATGACCTCGCCCATGTGCGGGCTCCACAGGGTGTCGGACAGATCGAAAGACAGGTATTTCTCGTAGAACGCCCGGGTCTTGTCCGGTTCCGGGGAATTGATCACCACGTGGGACAGCCGGACGGGGATGTCCTCCTTCTCCTCGATCTTGCGGTGCTGACGCGCGGCGACATCTGACGAGATCTCGATGGTGCGGCCGTCCGCGTCGAAGAAGCGGAAGCCATAACCCCCACCAGGGGTGTCGAGTTTGCTCGGTTCGTTGACCAACTGCACCCCGTCGGTGGCCAGAGTGGTGGCCAGCGTATCCACCGCTGCTTCGTCCTTCGCGCCGAAGGCCAGCAGTTCCATCCGCTTCTCGGAGTCCTGCCGCAGTCGCACGATGTACTGCTCGGGGGACCCTTCAGCGGCCAGGAAGCTCAGGCCGTTCTCGTCGACAACCTCGGTCAGCCCCCAGGTGGTGCGGTAGAACTCCCGTTGCTTCGCGAAATCCGGGACCGCAAGGTCGACTTGCCGGATATGGGTGATCAAACGCTCGGGCATGTGCTGCTCTCCTTTGAGTGTCGTGCTGGGCCGGCCTCGGTGATGCGTTGATGGGGTCCGGGCCTCGTCGTTGGGATTGAACCTAGGAGGCGCAACGGGCCGAGGGGAAATCAATCGTCGATATGCGGCGCATCCGTGTGGTGGATGACCCGGCCAATCGCTAGGGAGGGTATTTGTGAGGCGGATACCGATCATCCCGACAAGGGATTTCCCCTTGAGGGATCCGCATGGTGTCGTTCTCGGCATCGGATCACCCGCGTGCCACCGTGCCGCGTCAGCCAACAGGAGTCAACGATGACCAGTGTCAAGTCCGTGCTCGTCGTGGGAGGCGGGTTCGCCGGCTGCGCGCTGGCCACCCTGCTGTGCAGGGGCGGCGTCTCCGTTGACATCGTCGAACGCAAAGACGATTTCACCGTCAACGGCTCCGGCATCACGTTGCAGGGAGCGGCATTGCGCGTGCTCCGCGAAGTAGGGGTATGGGACGAGCTTCGCGAGCATTGCTACGAGTTCAATTCTGTCGGCATCCGATCGGCCGACGGGCTACTGCTCGCCGACATCCCGGACGCCCGCACCGGCGGCCCCGACCTGCCGGCGACCGTCGGCGCCTACCGGCCCAAGCTGGCCGAGCTACTCGCAGGCGCCGCGGTCGCGGCCGGCGCGAAGGTCCGGCTCGGCACCTCGGTGGAATCCTTCACCCAGGACGTCGACGGAGTAGAGGTCGTGTTCTCCGACGGCCAGACCGGCCGTTACGACCTGCTCGTCGGGGCCGACGGGGTCCGCTCCGAGATCCGCCGGCAACTCGGCATCGACATCACCCCGCAGCCCGTCGGTATGGGGATCTGGCGTGTTCATGCGAGCCGACCGGCCGACGTCACCCGCACCGATCTGGTCTACAACGGCCCCTGTTACATCGCCGGCTACTGCCCGACCGGACCGGACACCCTATACGCGTACCTGGTCGAGAAGAGTCAGGACCGCATGGCCAACACCCCGCAGCACAAGGTCACCGCGATGCGGGAGTTGGCGGCGGACTACCACGGCCCGTGGGACGAGATTCGGGCGGACATCACCGACCCGGATCAGATCAACTACACCCACTTCGAATCGCTGCTCATCGATGGCCCATGGCACCGCGGCCGGGCAATCGTCATTGGCGATGCAGCGCACGCCTGCCCACCCACCCTCGCGCTGGGCGCCGCGATGGCCCTGGAGGATGCCTCCGTCCTGGCCGAGCTACTCATCATTCGAGAGGTGTTGGATCAAAGGCTGTTCGACGACTTCACCAACCGTCGATTGCCTCGCGCCAAGACTGTGGTGGATGGGTCGCTGCAACTCGCGCAGTGGCTGTTGGACGGCAAAACCGACGCGGACGTCCCCGGGCTGATGGGCAGAATCGCCGCCGTGATCAGCCAACCCGCCTGATGCCGCCCCAAGGACCCGGTGGCCGACTCGCCGGCAAGGTCACTATGATCACCGGCACCGGCACCGGCACCGGTGGCGGCCAGGGCCGCGCCGCCGCGCTCGCCTTCGCTGCCGAAGGAGCCGTCGTCGTCGGATGCGACCTCAAATCCGACGGCGCAGAACGCACCGTCGAACTGGTCACCGAGTCCGGCGGACGGATGGACAGCACCCACCCTGTTGACCTGACCGATGAGGTCGCCGTCCGAGAATGGATCGCCGGCGCTGTCAATCGGCACGGACGGATCGACGTGCTGTACAACAACGCCGGCGCCACCCGCTTCGACCGCATCGAAGACGAGTCATACGACGATTGGCAGTTCACCCTCCGCAACGAGCTGGATGTCGTCTTCCTGGCAACCAAGCATGCCTGGCCGCACCTGAAACAGCACGGCGGCTCGGTCATCCTGGTCGGCTCCACCGCAGGGTTGACCGGCTCGATGACGCTGATGCGCAGCGCCCACACCGCCACCAAGGGCGGTGTCGTCGCGCTGACCCGGCAACTGGCCGCAGAAGGCGCCTGGCACAACATTCGCGTCAACTGCATCAGCCCCGGCATGATTATGACCCCGGCCACCCAGGACGACATCTTCGGCAACCCAGACCACCCGATGTACGGCATCCGGGATCACATCCCACTCGGCCGGATCGGCGAACCCGCCGATATCGCACCCTGTGCAGTGTTCCTGGCCAGCGCCGAGTCCTCCTACATGACCGGCGCGAACCTGGTCATCGACGGCGGCTGGTCCGTGGTTTTGCCCGGAGCCCCCGCCCACCCTCGAAACACCGAACGCATCAGCGAACGCCGATAACTGCCAAGATCAACACCGGTTCATCCGCCAGGCGCCGCCCGGAGGCAGGTCACGCCCAATCCGGACAGCACGACCCCACCACGGGGGCCATCGTGGAGATCGCAACGACAAGGAGGTCGCCACGAGGATCTACCCAGCATCGACCTGAACCTGTTGGTTGCGCTGCACGCGCTCCTGACCGAACGAAATGTCACCCGCGCCGGGGAACGGATCGGCCTGAGCCAACCGGCGATGAGCGCCGCGCTGGGCAAGCTACGACGGCATTTCGGCGACGACCTGCTCACCCGCGACGGAGCCCGATTCGTCCTGACACCATTGGCGACATCACTGTTGGACCAGGCAGATATGGCCCTGCGCTTCGTCGAACACACCTTCGCTGCGCGGCCGGTCTTCGACGCCCAAACGTCGACCCGCGAATTCAGCGTGGTCATGTCGGACTACGCACTCACGGTCCTGGGCGGCCCGCTGCTGGGACTGTTGGAGCAGCGCGCGCCGAATGTCAAATTGCGGATCAGCCCGGTCGACCCAGCCGCGGTCGACGAAGGATCCTCGGCCCTGCGTGCTGTCGACCTCATGGTGCTGCCCCGGGGCTATCTGCGCGACCTGCCCTCCGCCGAGCTGTACCGGGACAGCTGGGTGGGCGTCACCGCAACCGACAACGACAATGTCGGCGAGGTCGTCGGCGATCACGAACTGCAAACCCTACGGTGGATCCTCACCTACAACCGGCCTACCCAATTCACCCCCCCCGACCACCACCTGCAGCTGGCCGGAATCGAACGCCACGTCGATGTCGTCATCGAGAACTTCCTGGCGCTTCCGTTCCTGCTGACGGGCACCAAACGGATCGGGGTCCTGCAGGAACGACTCGCCCGCAAACTGTGCCAGGCCGCTGGGGTGCGCATCGTTCAGTTCGGCGCCGACCTTCCGGAGTTAGTCGAAGCCCTCTGGTGGCACCCCTCCAGGGCATCAGACCCGGGTCACCGCTGGCTGCACAGCCTGGTCATCGACGCGGCCGCCACGCTCGACAGTCCGCTCGGTCCCATCACGCCTCTCGGTAACGAACCCAGAACCGAACCCACCCCCTGAATCAACCTCCCGGAACATCAATCGTCGATCAGCAATCCAAGGAGCAACACGTGCGAACCCAAGTGGCCATCATCGGTGCAGGTCCGGCCGGTCTGCTGCTGTCACACCTACTGGCGGCGCAGGGGTGGAATCGGTCATCGTCGAATCACGATCCCGCGACTATGTCCAGGCCCGGCTGCGGGCCGGCGTCCTCGAACAGGGCACGGTAGATCTACTCACCGATTCCGGGGTGGGGGAGCGGTTGCACCGGGAGGGCCTCAAACACGACGGGATCTACCTGCAGACCCCGGAAACCAAGCAGCACATCAACTTTCCTGAGCTGTGCGGCCGCTCCGTATGGTGTACGGGCATGAGCTCCCGGGCTGCGGCCACCAGTCTCGCCGAAAACTACACCGGTCTGCCCTGGGCCTAACCCTTTCCTGACCGCCTGTCAAACCCAAGCAGATTTCATCCAGCAACAGAACGGAGTTCGCCATGTTCGAATACTTTCCCGGTAATTACGTGTGGAACCTCTCGGTGGTCGCCACCCTCAACAACGGTGGTCTCATCGACGAGGTCGACCGGGCCTGCAAACCGCTCCTGGAAGCCGCCCGGCAGGGCGCTGACGCCGGTACCGAGCTGATGTTCGCACCGTGGAGCGCGGTCGCAGATCAGCTCATCGCCTCCGCCGAGGACGACGAGAAGCGGGGACGCCTCATCGGCGCCGGCGCCAAGTACTCCCGAGCCAGCAATTACGTGTCTCAGGCGGAGCGCATGCAGTCCCCGAACTGGCTGGCCGCAATGCTGCCTAGCAGCGGTCAATCGACCTGCTGATCAAGGGCGCCGAATTATCCGGTGCGAACTTCGAGCGTGTCGAGATTCCCTATGAGGAAGGCTCTTTGCCCGGATACTTCATCGCAGCGGAGGGAACCAACGGAGAGCCGGCCCCTTGCATCATTCAGTGGAACGGCTTGGACTCGACAAAGGAAATGATGTATTACTCCGGCTTCGGCAACCAACTCGCAAAACGGGGCATCTCCACGCTGATGGTGGACACCCCCGGCAGCGGCGAAGCTCTCCGACTCCGGGGTCTGACCTCCCGTCCGGACACCGAGGTATGGGCCGCGGCCTGCATCGACTACCTGACCACCCGACCCGAGGTCGACCCTGAACAACTCGGCGTCGTCGGTTGGTCGCTCGGCGGTTACTACGCACCACGGGCCGCGGCATTCGAGAAGCGACTCAGACTTGTCGTGGCCTGGGGCGCCAACCACAACTGGGGAGAGGTTCAGCACGGCCGGCGGCTGCGCGAGGGAGAGAACCCCGTCCCGCACTACTGGGATCACGTGATGTGGGTCTGGGGCCAGGACGACATCGAGGAATTCATGAAGGTCGCCGACCAGGTCAGCCTGGTGGACGTCGTCGACAAGATCACCGTCCCGTTCCTGATCACCCACGGCATCAACGACCGGCAAATCAATGTCAAATACGCCCACCAAAGTTACGAGGGAGCGGTCAACAGCCCCAAACGGGAACTCCGGATCTTCACCCAGGAAGAGGGCGGCACCGAACACATCAGCCTCGACAACCTACCTGTGGTAGCTAGTTTCATCGCCGACTGGATTGCCGAGACGTTTGCCGAGGACGCCAAGAGTGAGTGATCGACCTGGCAGAGCTGGGGCCGAGTCGTCGTGGGACGCGGAAGGCTCGGCCCTGGTACCAAGGCCGCCTGCGGTCAGAGTCTGTCAACCCACGGACCGCGCTGCATTCAGCGGAACAGGTAGCGGCTGACGATGGTTCCCAGCGTCTCGATGAAGGCTTCCTCATTCTCGCCCGGGACGGCGAAGCCCGGCCCGTAGGCGACCCGCAGCACCAGGGTGGAGAAGACGGTGTTGAAAATTGCCCGTACTGCTACCTCGGGGTCGGGTTGATCGATGTCCGCCCGCGCCTGGAGCAGTCGCGAGGTGAACAGGTCGCCGAGCTCCTGCGAATACGCCGCACCGCGGCGGGTCACTTCCGGGTGGGCAGCGGACAGCAGCACAACCGGTTTTAGAAAGCCTGCGTTGCGGGCGAAGATGCCCGCGACGTCACGGACGACCTTCTTGGCGAGCTGGTCGGAACTCAAGCCCTGCCAACGCGTTTCGTCCTCAAGGACCGCCTGGTCGGCCTGTACTCGGGCGATTCCGTGTTCATAGACCGCTAGGAACAAGGCGTCTTTACTGTCTGCCCGAGCATAAATAGCGCGCGGGACGACCTGCGCGATCTCACACACCGCGGCGATGGTGAATGCCTCATACCCGCCCGACTCCAGCAAGCTGATCCCGGCATCCAGCACGCGTACCCACGCCTCCCGGCTGCGCTGCTGTTGGGGAGGTCGGATTGTCAGCGACCCGGTAGGGGCGTTGTTGGGAGCCTGAGCGGATGTCATCGAATCATCCTCTCTGATCATAAGGTTGTGCAGAAGTCTTGACAGAGCGTTGAGCGTCGCCTAGGTTCATCGTACCAAACCGTAGTGCGCACTACGGTTAGGGTCCCAAGCGGGATCACCTGTCACGCCTTCAAAGGAGAGAACCTGTGCTGATTGCCATCGGGAGCGCACGAGCGTTGCCGGGTCGCCGCGATGATCTCGTTGCCGCGGCAAATGAGATCGTCGCCGGCACGCGAGGTGACTACGGTTGCGAGTCCTACGGCTTCTACGCCGACATCAAGGACGAGGAAACGATTGTCAGCCTGGAGATCTGGCGGGACCAGGCTGCACTGGACGCGCACATGAGCGCACCCACACACCCAAACGTTCCTCACCGCCGCGGCCGAGCTTGTTGACGGGATCCCCACCGTCGCCATTCACCACGTCCCGCAGTAACCGGCACCAGGGCCGCCAACCAACTTCGCCGCCGGCCGAAGTCTGGGCCGCCTGCCAATCTCGCGATCTTTGCCACCGATTTCGAACATCCCAGTCATTCGCAACCCATCTCGACGAGGAGAAACCCATGAGCGCCCCTGCATCGAAGCGAGGCCGGGTGGCCGTCATCGGCGCCGGTCCGGCCGGCATGGCCACCGCACTGTCGGTTCATCAGGCCGGCCACGACGTCATCCTGTCTGGAGCGGTACAAGGAAGCACGGCCCGCCGGCAACATCCTCAACCTGTGGCCGCCGCCCATCAAGGCGCTCGGGTTGCTCGGCGTGGACACCGAGGACCTCGGCTCTCCATGCCGGTCCGAGTTTCGCTCGGCCAGCGGTCACCGTCGGGTCGCGGTCAACCTGCCGGAGGAGGTCGTCCGTGAGTACGGGGGCGGGTTCATCGGTCTGCTCCGCCCGGAGCTTTACAAGCGGCTGATCGCCGCCCTACCGCCGGGGGTGCTCCAGCTCAACCGCGCTGTAGAAAGCCTCGATCAGGACGAAACCGGTGTACGACTGCAGATGTCCGACGGCACCGTCGAGGAGGTCGATGTGGTGATCGGTGCCGACGGCATCGACTCCCTGGTGCGCCGCACCCTGTGGGGTGACTCCCCGAAGCGCGAACACAACCTGCAGATCTTCGGCGGGTTCACCTTCGACGACACGCTGGATGTCGAGCCCGGGCTGTGCATCGTTTCCCACAGCCGGACCGTGCAGGGCAGTTACACCTCGATCAGGAGTCAGGGGCGCACCGGGTTCCAGTGGTGGGTGCTCGGCGCTTTTGACGGCAAGGCCGAGTTCACCGGTGACCTGCACGCCACCGCGACACAGATGGGCGCCGAGTTCGCCGCTCCGCTACCTCAACTGATCGCCGCCACCGCGCCGGAAAGTGTGCAGCGGTGGGTGCTGCGGGACCGCAAGGCCCTCAAGCAGTGGTCCAAGGGCCGGGCCACCCTGGTCGGCGACGCCGCCCATCCGACCTCGCCCTACGCCGCTTACGGGGCCGGAATGGCCACGGAGGACGGCTATTTCATCGGCCGCCGACTGGCCGGTGTCGACCTGTCCGACTACAACGCTGTCCGCGCCGCGCTCGACGCCTTCGAGGCACCCCGCAAGCCGCACACCGGCCGCCAGGTGACAGCAGGCCTACATCCTCGGGCAGGTTTTCCACCACGCTCCCAAACCACTGCAGCGTGTCCGCGACACAATCCTGGACCATACCCCCTTCCTGCAGAAGGTGGTCGGCGAATCCTCCCCCGGAGAGATCGTCGCCCAGATCGCCGAGATCGACCAAGCCGAAGCCCGTTTCAACTCCGTCCGTCAGTCGACTGACCAGGAATAGAAACCTGTGGCAGGTCTCGCGGAACAATTCTCACTCGTCCGCGGGACACGTCGCTGAGATGGCCGCCGGCCGGATCGTGGACCCCGACCAGTACTACTTCCGCATCCACCTGTCATTCGAAACCGCTGCAGACAATTACAAGTGGCTGAACAATACTATTGCCATTGGCAGCGCAACCCGGTTGCCACAGGTCGTTGTTTATGACGCCTATGCGATCAGGTAGCAATAACTGCATTCATCACCGACCGGTCATCCCGAAATGTATTGGGCGGCGCCGTGCAAAGCAATTATTCATCTCAGTTCCATGCCTGGGGCGGCCACTCAGAACTCGGCTCGGGTACCCGATTCCGCAGCGTCTTGCCGATCATCCTGGCCGTTCTGCGTTGCCTGGTTGTGGAGGCCGGAGGCCACCGGTCGATGGCTCCACCACCGAGCGTGTCGGCGTATACATGCGCAAGGCGCAGCCGCCAGGGCCGGCGGCGTAACGATCTGGAAGACATCGCCGGAATTGATGACGTCTTCGCCGGGATCGATTTCCGAAACACAAAACTGGAACGACGTCTTGGAGGAGTGTTGGCCCAGTTCAGCTATGAAACCGATCGAAGGAGCCGCTGAATCCTTGTCGCATGCAGTAGCGTTGGTCACTGACAATCGGAACAGGTCCGGCACAATGGAGATGTTCTTGGCAGACGGCCCTGGACCAATCCGAATTGGCAGTCGCTCCCAGGCCACGAGAACCCCGAACGGGTTGCCGCCCGAAACTTGAAGTCGACCCCCGTCACAGCGCCCGCACGGGCGTCGTGACCAGTTCTCATTGCAGAAGAAAGCATCTCGAAATTCGGTGTTCAGGCCAGACGCAGCCACCCAGTGCAGTCCCGGAGGAATGTCGGGGAGTCAGATGTTCGCTGGTCTCCAGTCGGCGGGCGCTTCGAGGACGACCTGCTTGAGCAGGGTCGCCGCACGTCGCACGCCTTCCATCGAGTTCAGCAGGGTGTCCTCGTGTTCGATGTTGAGGGTGCCGTCGACGCCGCGGAGGGCGTAGACGAAATCGGCCCAGAATGTCGCTCCGGCGGGGTGTCCGAGACCGAGGGTCAGGTAGTTCCATGCGCGTTCGTTGGCCCGGTCGATCGGGAGCGTGTCAAGCAGGCCGTCACGGTTGCCTGGGGTCGTTGGATCCGGATGTCCTTGGCGCGAACGTGGAAGATCGCCGATCCGAGACTGTTGATGACGGTGGGGATGTCGGCTGATGACGGTGGGGATGTCGGCGCCCATCCACATCGGATGGGACGGGTCGAGGTTCGCACCGACGACGTCACCGCCGACCGCGTCGAGGAGCCGGAGCATGGAGGAGACGTTGTACACAAGTTGGCCGCCGCAGGCCTCGATGGCCAGGCGGACGCCCTTGTCCCGGGCGCACGCAGCGAGATCGGTGCAGTGGCGGTTGCGACCTCGGTCCACTGGTAATCCAACATCCGCAACGTCTCCGGTGGCCAGGACGTGGTGGTCCAGTTCGGGGTGGAATCGCCGCGGGCGCCGGGCAGACCGGACATCATGACCACGGTGGGAACACCGAGGACGCTGGCCACTTCGATGGTGTCCCGCACCACCTTGTCGTGTTGCGCGCCATCCGTCGGGTGCAGTTGATTGCCGTTGGCGTTCAACGCGCTGAGCGTCAACCCACGGGAGGTGGATTTCTCCATGAACGACCGGGCATCGGCCGACGAGACCAGCGTCGGCAGGTCCGCATGCCGGGCCTCGGACCAGTGCCGGTGGCGACTTCGACGGAACTCAGCCCCAGTTCCTTGACCAGGTCCAACGCGCCCTCAAGGGCAGGTGTCCGACGGAATCTGTAATCAGGCCAATCTTCACGGTCGCTCTCCTCGGCAGCAGTTGGTCGGAAATCGAGGACAACGATGTAGCACCCAGCGCGGAAACGACTGCGCTGCGAAGTGAGCGGGAGCGGAGTGATGGCGCCTTCGTGTGGGGTGTTACTGCCGGCGCTCGGTGTAGACCGCCGTCCACCCGGTCCGTGCGTCACTGGTGACGATGTAGGAGTGACCCATGAACCGCAGTTCACGGGCCTGCCGAATGCTGTGGCTGGAAACCAGGAGTCGTGCACCGTCGTGAGCGCCACCCCACACGGACACCGCGACCATAGGCTTCGTCGCCACCTGACATCCTTTGCCTAGAACGTTCTACTGATGCAGAGCGTAGGATCGTGGGGCCGCGTTTGTCAAGACAAATACGCGTGGTGTCACATTCGATGATGTTGACCGGGATGACGTTGAGGGCGAGGCCGCTCTTCGACGGGGACGGTGACTCCTTCGCCGGGAACATCGAGATCGGCACCGACATCACCCTGGAGGAACTGCGGGCGGCGTTCGACATCGTGGCCCTGGCAACCGGTTTTCACGCAACCGCACCCTGCAAGCGCGGTCGTGCAGGCGGGCGTCGCCGAGATACTGCTCGCTCGGCTCACCAATCCTCGAACCGGAAGTCCCGAGTGCGCGCCACCTTCGTTGATCACGCCGCGGCCTGAGTTGTTGAATGAAGATCGATACTCGACGCGCGCCTGGTCTGGTTGCAGGCGGACGCGCCATTGACGACAGCGTCCCATCTGATCGTCGAAACTATCTACACCGCGGATGGGACGGGTGAGTTGTTGCTCGGGTTCGCGGGCATGGTTTCGGGGCGGCTCCATGTCGATGACTTACTCGTCCTTGACGAGACGAGCGCATCGCTGGGACTGGTCACTGATGGGCGCGGATTTCTAGGACGGCGGCGCCCGCGGTGACGTGGGTGTCGGGCCGGTGATCCTGCCGCGGGATTTGCCCGCTCGATCAGGGCTGTTTGGGGGGTGTGGGTGGTTTGACCCGGACCACACCGTCGGTCGGGGCCGGCAGCACGCTGCCGTCCAGGGTGATCAGCGGCGGCATGGGCTGATCGAGCGGGCCGGGCCATGGTCCCGGCGGGACCGCCGCGGGCGGAGGTTGCGGTGGGATCGGTTGGATGATCACCGTCCCAGGTTCCGGTGGCTCCGGTCTAGTGAGGGTGGTGTCGACGTGCCCGGCCAGGGAGGGCGCGGTGTCCACCCGGGGCACCCCCATCGCCGGGAGGCCGACCAGGTCGATGATCGTCTTCGGGATCGACGCGTGTGAGTGCCATTGCGTGTCGATCCGCTGCTCAACCCTGCCGCCGAACATCAACAGAGGGATTCTGGAGCCGCCGATTGCAGCGAACCCGTTGGGGTGCAACGCGTCCGGGACTGTCTCGAGCACGGGGGTGGGCACGGAGTCGGTGTAACCGCCCCAGTCGTCCCAGGTCAGGATGAAGGTCGTGTCCATCCAGGCGCCCCCGTCGATGACGGCCTGCACACGCTGCCAGACCAGGTCCTGCCCCTTGCTGACATAGCTCGGGTCGTCGACGTGCGGCGGGTGCTCGTCGAACCCGGCGGGACTCCACACATAGCAGACCCGGGGCAACGTGCCTGCCTTCGCCATCGGGATGAAGTCCTTCGGCGGGTGCACGTTCGCCGAACCCGGGTCGACGGTGAGACTCTTGTAGAACTTGGTCGGGTATCCGGATTGGTCCGGGAACGCCGCCCAGGACACCCCACCCAGCTCAGCGAGGGTGAAGATCGACGGGATGTCCCACACCGGGTGCGCCCCCACGAACGGCGGATTCTTGAACGTCGGTGTTTGGCCACCGACGGCCAACATGTGGCCGGAGGTGGAGTTCGACCCGGCCCCGAAATGATGGTCGGCAAAGACGAATTCCTTCGCCAGCCAGCTGTAGAAAGGGATCACCGCATCGTTGTCGATCTGCCCGGCCAGCGCTGGGTAGTCACCCATCGCGTAGTGCACCCAGGCGTTCCGGTCGTGCGGTTGATCGAAATTCGGCGGCGCCGCCAACAGGCCGGCGGGCTGCGCCACAGCGGCGCCCCATGCCGCGAGGGTCGGGAAATAGAAGTCGGTGGTCTTGTTCTCCTGCAGGAACACGATGACCCGGTGCCCGGCGATGCCTGCCATACCCACCCCTCACGCCACGGCCACCGTAACGACGGCCTGGTGACCAGCAAATCACCGGCGGCACCGCGTCACTAGGGCCATCCGGTGCACAACACCGAACCAGGCGACTCGCAGGACGGTCGGCACCGCCCCACGCACCACTCTGAGCTGGTTCGGCCGCCCGCAGATACCGGGCGGCACCTGGCCGCTACTCGACACCAGACACCGCTCCGACGTCCAAGGGCACGTCAACTCCAGCCCAAGGCACGAACCGACCTTTGTTCATCGAGTCCAAGTCCGCATGTCGACCTTCTTGTTCGCGGCTTGATGATCGCTGTCAGACGCCGGCAGCGGCATTGTTCGACCACTCGAGCTGCACCGTGTAGGTCCCCAGCTTCTTGATCTTCCAGGCGCAGATGTCATCTATCTCGCCGTGCACGTCGTCGTACCAGCCCTGCCCGGGGATGGGGTCGGTCACGGCCTCGCACCGTCATGCGAGCTGTCGAGGTGAGTGCATCGATGGGTGCCAGGTTGCCGGTGCAGCCCTGACAGCCCGGGTAGGGGCATCGCCCGCGTAGAAGATATCGATGCCACCTTGGGGCGCGGGGAAGCCACCTTTGGCCGCGGCAATTTCGCGGGTGATCAATGCTGGATCTTGGCGTCGCTGACCACGTTCTGGGGAGGTCGAGCAACGGGCTGGTGAGGACGCAGCCAAAGAACTGGTCGAGTTTGGTGGCCATCTGCACCAATTGAGGGTCCGTCTGCCACCCCGCGCCCCAGTAGACGGTGAACACCTTGACATCGATTAGCAGCGGGCCTCCACGATAGGTCAGGTGCGGGACCGGGGCGGGCGCCAACGGCGCGAGCAGGCCTTCCCGCACGTGACACTGCGAAGTAGACGGTCAGTCTCAGCGACCGCCCGCGAACTCGCCATGGCTGTAGGCACCATCTCCAGTCAGGTAGGCGGACCGCTCGGCATCCTCGCCACGGGGGGTGAACTTCGCGGAGTCGACGGTTGGAACTGGCGGCGGCGCCGAGACCTCACCGGCCGCGCGCCGCCGGTCGCGCCAGAACTTGAACAGCCACCATCCGACGACGGCCGCTACGAGCGGCGGCGACCATGCCAGCATCCGGAGCGTCAGCAGGCGCTTCCAGGCCTTCAGTGCGAGATCGAACATGTTGAGGGAGTTCCCCCCAGCGGCGGCGGCCAAACGCAGCCGGCCGCGAACTTCAGTCAACAATCTCGGCGATGGTCATTGTCGATGATTGATGCAGACGAAGCAATAGGAATGCCCCGGCAATGTCGGAGCTCCGAGGCAGATCGTTCGGTGCCAACACTGCTGAAGAACGTGTTGATAACCCGCGAAACCGCCTGATGATCCAGAGTATTGCCAGATCTCGATGCCAGCGGGTCGACCCAGGCATGCCAGCGACTTCCTTCGAGTTGCTGTGCTCAACCTGGCCAGAGCGACCGAACACGGCGGCGTCGATGTCCACCTGGCGTGAAACGCGAATTCATCTACCTTCAGAGGTGCTATTGCAAATCGGAGCTCGAAGGAAACCTTGGTGGGGACCAAGCGTGCATTCCGCTCGCTCCGGCTCATTGTCGAAACCCGCCTTGAACGGAACGGCTGTGTTGATGTGGGCCAAGCGCTGGTCATCCAGCGACAACCGAACTGGTGACAGTCACTGCAACAGGACGAACTCAGAACGTCATCGGCATCAGAGTCGGTGGCCTACCTGCCGCTACCCCCCGTTCCCGTTGCCGTTTCCCCACCGTTGCCCTTACCGTTGCCGTTTCCGCCACCATTGCCCTTACCGTTACCGTTTCCACCGCCGTTGCCGTTACCGTTTCCACCGCCGTTGCCGTTTCCGTTTCCACCGCCGTTGCCGTTGCCGTTCCGCCAGGATTGTTGTCAGAGACTGTCTGTTCGGGGCTGCTGTTCACGGTCTGGGTGACGTGTTCGTTGATTGGCGGCAATGGCTGGGTGGCTGGGGAATCTGCTGACGGGTTGGTGACAATAACTACGACGGCGGGTTGTCCGACAGTAATGGTTTCGGCTGGCGTGGAAGCCCTGGTGCTGCTCACGGTCGTGCCGGCGTCCGGGCTCGGTGTAACGGGTTGGTCCTGTGCCGCGGTGGCAGCGACGAGGGCGGCCACCGCGAGTGACCCGATTGCGACGCCCGTCACGATCAATGTGGTGAGTCGGCGGCGGTGCCCGCGGGTCGTCCCGGCGCCGGCGGGTTGTTCAGGGTGCGGGTCGGCGCCCACCAGGGTGCTGAGCGCTGAGATGACGTCACGCTGCGTTGCGTCACCGTCGGCGGATTCGATTCTGTGTGGGTAATCACCGCCGGCGAGTGTGGCGGCGACATCCGCTGCGGTTGGTCGGATCTCGGGTTGACTGGAGGTCATTGCGCGAAGCAGATCCGGCCAGGGCGGCCGAAGCGACGCGGGGATGACGGGGTCGCGGAGCAGTCGTGCGACGGCCGATTCGACCGCAGGGCCGGGGTACTCCCGCTGTCCGGTCAAGCATTCCAGCAGAACGAGCCCCAAGGCGTAGACGTCGCTGGCTGGGCCGACGTCGCTGCCGCGCGCTTGTTCGGGGCTCAGGTAGGGGGCGGTCCCGAGCACATCTGCGGAACCTGTGATCCGCTCCGCGCGCAACGCCCGGGCGATGCCGAAGTCGGAGAGCTTCGCGTCCCCGGCGCGAGTGAGGAGAATGTTGCCCGGTTTGATGTCCCGGTGCACCAGTCCGCTGGCGTGCACGACGTCCAACGCCGAGGCGACCGCGATCCCGATACCGGCAACCTCCGCCGGGCTCATCGCGCCGTCGTCGCTGATCCGTCTCGCGAGGCTCGGGCCGTCCACGAACTCCAGGACGAGATAGGCGGGACCGCCGTCGGCCGGGTTGCCAAGTGCATCTGCCATCTGGGCGTCGTAGACCGCGACCAAAAGGGGATGCTGCAAACCCGCGACGACGCGCATTTCCTGGCGTTGCCGGGTCAGCATGACCGGATCGGTGAGGTGGGGGGCGAACACCTTGACCGCGACGGTCCGACCGAGGAGGTCGTCAGTAGCCCGGTACACCGTCGCCGTGGCGCCCAGCCCGACCAACGCCTCCAGCCGGTACCGGCCGTCCAACACACTGCCTGGCCCGATCCCAAACTGCATTGCACCACCGCCAAGGGTCGGTGGCGAGGGTGGGTTGTCTGGGGGCACCCTCGCAATCGTAGCCAATTCGCGTTCGCTCCTTCCCGCGGCGTGTGGGATCAGTTGATGTGACAGCGACTGGATGGGCGACGTCGCAGGAGTCGATCGGCGAGCATTTTCAGCACGGCACGCTCGACTGACGGCTCGGCGGCGACGCTGGGCAGCAGCCCCACGGTCCGGTTCGGATCATCGCCCGAGCGGGACCGATCCATGGTCCGAAGGACCCTGGACACGGCACGTTCGATAGTGACGCCTTCACGGAACAGCTCGACGACATGCGGGTTGATGTACGAGCCGCGGCACACGGCCGGGGTGTTGCCCAGGGTTTCGGAGACGGCCACCACGGACCGTCGGATGGCCTTGTCGAGACCGGTCTTGCTCCATGGCTTGTCAGCGGGACGCACCAGATGCTCGGTGGCCATGGCCACGGAGCCCAGCACGGTACCGTGCCAGGTGCGGAAGTCCTTGGCCGAAACATCCAGCTCCACAACGGATTTTACGTATGCATTGATTTCGTCGCTGGTCACTTTCCGCCAGCTGCGTCCGTCACGGTAGACCAGAAGTTCATCCATGTCGCCGCCGCGCCGACGGAGCAGCGCACCCACCGTGTCCAGCAGAATCGGGTCGTCAATGCGCTCGGTATGAGCGACGCCCGACTTGGCGACGTACTCGAAGACCAGCAACCCGTGCTGGCGGCGCACATGCTCGCGGCGCAGGGTGGATAGACCGTAGGAGCCGTTGGTTTCGGTGTAGATCTCCCCGCCGATCCGGAAATGGCCTGCGTCGAGCAGGCGAAAGGCAGTGGCGAGCAGTCGCTCCCGAGTGAGTCCACTGGCGGTGAGGTCTCGTGCTATCGCTCTGCGCGCACGCGGTAACGCCGCGCCCAGCGCCAGGACTCGTTGATGTTTCTGCTGACTCCGACTGTCCTGCCAGTCGGGGTGGTAAAGATACTGGCGTCGACCCGCGGCGTCGGTTCCCACTGCCTGCAGATGGCCATTGGCGAACGGCGTGATCCAGACGTCCTGCCAGGCCGGCGGAATCACCAGGGCATCGATGCGTCGGCGGACAGTCTTGTCGGTCACCGGAGCACCGTCCGAATCCAGGTAGGCCCAGCCCTTGCCTCGGCGCCTGCGGGTGATCCCGGGCTGGCCGGGGTTGGTACGCCTCAGTCGACGCACCGGGGGCCCACCCGCACCGCCGCTCCGTCAGTCATCCACCCCCAATACCCACGGCCTGGTCCGGCGAAACTCTCAGGCTCGACTACGCTCTGCACCCGCTCAGGGTGGCAATACGGCTCGAGGTCAACGAATGAGGATCGGGTACTTCCTGTCATCGGAAGAGTCCAGGCCGGCGGATCTGGTGACGCATGCACAGCTTTGCCGAACAGGCGGGGTTCCACGCGCCTGCCGCGACTGGTCACCGGGCCCGGCGGCGGCATTCGAGTCCCAAGGGATCACCCGCCGGGTCGGTCACGCGCAGGATGTGGGGCCAGACCAACCCGGTGACGGTCGGGCGGATCATCGGGATGCACCACGTTTCGCGGGACGCCATCTGGGTATCGATCTGATAGCAGGTTTCCAGCCGTCACGGGGGTTTGCCGATGACCAGCGTGGTGCGAGCGCCCAGCGCGGTGTTCGAGGCACCTTCGGGGGACGTCGATCTCAATGAGCTCGATTCAGCCGCAACGCCGATTGGCCTGCTCGGAGCTGCTAAAGCATCCAGTCCTGGAGCTGGGTGGGGTCCAGTTCCATCAGCGCTTCGAAGGCGACAAGCGGGTGCAGCCGGGCATCGCCGAGGTGTTGATGGCCGACTGGGTCGAGGTTGAAGTCCCGCAGCTGCAAGGTCCATTCGTCGCCGTCGAACTCCACGGTGCTAGGCAGGTCGTCCCGCCCGTAGATCTCCTGACCGTCGTCCTGCGACAACAGCAGGTAACCGGCTTCCTTCGCCGCGCGCATCCGGTCGTTAATGTTCATGAGACTCGGTGTCCTCGGGGTGCGGTACTGGTCGGGCAGTCCTGAACCGCCGGGCCGGCACGAGCCGGGGCTGTTCGGCGGTTGGAACCGCGCGTCGCCCTTCAGGTCTGGTCATTCGTCGATGGGGTCGTCGGCCGGTCGACCGCCGGGCTGAGGCGGTCGTTCGGGCGAGATGTGGGGTGTTTCGGGGCGGCCCTGACGAAGGTGGTCGTTGATCGCGGCGGCGGCGGCCCGGTCGAATCCCTGACCGCTGGGGTACCGCCAGGCGAGCACGGCCTGGGCGAGCCCCAGCTCGGCGGCCTGGTCAGCGCCCTCGCGGTCGTCCCGGTAATGGGCCGAGGATCGGGCCAGGGCGCGGGCCATCGGCAGGTAGAACCGGAATACCGCGTCCTCGGTGTACGCCCGGGTGCTGGGTGTGTCACCGGCCCTGGCGAGGGTGAGCGCGATCCAGAGCCGGTCGGCGTAGGAAACACCGAACCGGGTCATCACCGCCGGGTGGGTTGGTGCGACCGGCCGGGGGCGACAGGTGCTGCTGTGTCGGTGTCATCGGTCCAGGCATCTGCCGACCCACCTGACGGGATGTGGATGATCCACCGGCCGGGAGCGGCGGGCGACAGGGGTCCGGGCGCGCGCGGCCGAGGGACCGGGTTGCTGCTCCGCGGGCGACGCCGGTTTTCGGGCATCGCCACCATGAATTCCGTGACCGAACATCACTGATCCTTCCGCACGGGTCCGGCGGTCAAACGATTAGCGCAGCGAGCGGCGATCCCACCGGCGACAACGCCGATCGGGCCGCCCGCCCGCGGTGAGGCTGCTGCCGACCTCACCCCAAGCAGAATAACCGACATACCGGACATCGTCGGGGGATGTGCCTGACGATGTGCACGAGTATCAAAGGGTATGAGTCATTGACCGCTGCGGCATGACGCGGGGTGAACCGCGGCTTCTGACGATCCTGGCCTTTCGGCTCGCTTGCTGTGCCGACGATGAGCGGCAGCAATCGATCTCGTACATGGTGGGCGACCCGGTGGCCGTCCGGTTTCCACGTCATGTCGGGGTCCTCATCGACTCATCTGTTGTAGCAGCCGGATGCTGCCCAGTGGCGCGGTCTTCGGTGATCGACGCAGCCGCGGCAACGTGCCGGGTGCTTGAGAAGACATGCCAGGGCTTGAGAAGAAAGGAGCGGCCGCTGATGCTGGGGACGCTGATCACTGGGCCCACGACTGCGGACGGAGCCGACCGGGCGGCGGATTTGCCACGTCGGAGGCGTCCGACCTCTGCCGCTCGAACGATCCCCGAGCCCGAGCCGACGCTGCTGCTGCTGGCCGACCCCGACCCGATCCTGCGGCAGGTGTTGTCCGAGGCACTGCTGGGCCGAGGGGTGGGCCGGGTCATTCGTGTCGGAGCTGTGGACGACGCGGACACGGTACTAACCGACGGCATCGTGGGTGACCTGGCCCTGGTCGGGCTGGGGTTCGGTTCACCGGCGATTCGGCTCATTGCCGAGCTCCGGGCCGCCGGCTGGCCCCGGGTGATGACACTGGCCCCGACTATCGACCCCGGCCCGCTGTTGGACGCGATCCAAGCGGGGGCGACGGGCGTGCTGCGCTGCCCACCGGGCACCCCCCGCACACCTCTCGCACCGGGCCCGTTACCCGAGCTGTCCACCCGTGAGGTGGAGATCCTCCGGTTTGTCGCGGACGGCCGGTCCAACCGCTGGATCGGCGCGCGGCTGTCACTCTCGCCGCTGACCGTCAAGAATTGCCTTGCCAAACTGGCCCGCAAGTTCGGATACGGCGCTCGTGAGCAGCTGGTCGCCGCGGCCTTTCGCGGCGGAATCCTCGACTGACCATCATCACAAGCTCGTGGCCGCGCCCTCACAGATGGTGGCCGGGGTTGCGTTGTCCCTCGGTCGCGGTAGCACCCTCACCAGCGCCGGCCGTCCGATCGCTTCCGGGTTCGGCGATGGTCGAGAGGGATCGCCGTCAAGGCCACGAAGCTGAAACAACACGTGCGCGGTGTCGCCACGGCCCGCTGCCCGACAACGGCGCAGGCGCACGCCGATCGCGCAAGCGATCGAGTTGATCCGGACCGACCGAGCGCCACTGGACCGTCGCCACCCTGGCCGCGGAAGTAGAGAGCGGCTGCGGGTCCAGGGCAGCAAGGGTTTCCTTGAGAACGCGCTCACCCACCAGAACCGTTCGGTGACCACTGAGGTTTCCCCTATCGCGGATCGGAAATGGGCTTGTGCGTCGTCCGCGGACTGTTGATGCAGCCGTCACTGACGTTAACGACGCCCTGGTCCGCGACCGTGTTCTTTCTGGTGGGGTGCCCAGGCTTGCATAGAGATGGCGACGCGCATCATTTCTTCCCTTCCACTCGAACCGGGTTCTCACGTCTCGGCCGGCATTGGTCACAGCCCCCTTGCTCGGCCCCTCACACGAACATCGGAACCCACGTGAATGCCGCTGCTTCAGTCTTTCGCTGCACCTGCAGACCGGACAGAGCCAAAATGCCGGCCAAATTCGGAAGGAGATCCCGACCGTTGGCCGGTGCGGGCCCGCCGAACGCCACCGATGCTCGAGCTGGAATCGTGCAGACAGCAGGTGATCACTGCCTGGCCGAGTCACCGAGGATCGTTACCGTTGCACCGCATCGGAAAACGATCTCGATGACGTGGACGGCGACGTCCGTTCGGCGCGTTGCCGAAGGCCGCTGAGGATGTCCCTCGACATGAGGAAGTCGGCCGGGACGATGACGGCGTGGCACATCAGCCTGAGCCACCATGTGTGGGTCCATCCACGCCACCGAAACACGAAGCGGGTGCGGGCTCCTCCGTCCACCGGGTACAGCAGGAACACCCACGTCCAGTCAAGGGCTGCGATACCGCTTTCCCGCCAGGACCGGGGGAGGTGGGTGGTGGAGTGCAGCAGAAGGTAGCGCTCCGGCCGCTGATCCTCGACGTGAAACCGCAACCGGTTTCCGGCGCCCCATCGGGGATGAAGTCACCGACGGCCAGTTGCCGGTAGTTGGGGAGCAGTTCGTCGGCGCTCGCCCAGTGGTCCGGGAACAGCAGCCGATCCACCCAGCGGGCCGTGTGCCAGCCCTCGCGGTGCCAGCCGACCTGCTGCAGCCACGGCCATACCTGGTGTGGCGGGGCCGTTGATCGTCGTTGCCTGGGTGCAGACCACGTCCGGCCGGCCGATCACCCGGTCGCCCGGCAATGACGCGCTACGTTCCGCCGGAACTGCTCCGTAGCCGCGACCGAGCCGGTACAGCACGGTCCATCCCAGGCCGACAACGACGATCGGCAAGGCCGCATGTGGAGGACTCATTTCAACCCAACTCTCGTTCGGCTTCGTCCCGCTCGACCGTGGCACCGAGGCTGCGAGCTCGGAAGGGCCGAAAGTCCCAACGCCTTCGCGAGTCTCGACGCCTACATGACAACATCTTTCATCGCGGTGGTGGCGCCGGGCGGGTCCGGTAGCGGTGCGTGGTTAGTTCCCGCCCAACCCGTTGGTATTCCGCTGATTTGTCGAGCAAGTCTTGACGACCACTTTAGATTCGACTTCGTCCAGGGGAAATGTTCGGCCGGGCACATTCTGGCCACCGAGCCCCTGACACGACGCAGGGGTTGCCGGACAATTCGGCGGGCGAACGCGAGACGGACCTGTTGCCACTTCGGGACGTTGATCCCCGCGGTAATCGTGACCTCTGCTGGCCGACAGCAGCACGCGCCAAACGGGTATCGAACCCCGCCGAACCGGTTGACAAGGGGTGCTGGTCGTCGTAACGGGGTCGCGGCGTATTGACCGGGCGCCCGGCCGGGTGAAAATCACGGGTTTCTCTGGGGATTGGTGTGAATGCGTTCCCGGTGGGCACTTCAGTGGTGTTACCGGCTCGAGGAAGGAACCTGCAATGGGCTTCGGCGACAAGATTAAGAACGCCGGCGAGGAAGCTGCCGGCAAGGTCAAGGAGACCACCGGACGGGCGACCGACAACCGCAGCTTGGAGGCCGAGGGCAAGGCCGACCAGGCGTCGGCGAACATGAACCAGGCGGGCGAAAAGGCCGAGGACGCAGTCAAGGACGCCCTGGACTGACCCGCGACCGATCGCGATGCTTCCGACCCACCCCGCACACCCCCAACGGCCAGGCAAGATCGGTGGCCGATTCATCGCGCGGATCGGCCGGATACCGCTGCCAACGCATCCCCGCATCCCGCGCGACAACAGCAGGGAGAACCGTGAACGAAGCTGCTACACAGGCATCGGCGCAGATTGATCGAGTGCGCGGCGGTGCACCCGATATCTAACCCGACCCGGGCCCGGAGCGTTCCTGGACCAACCGTCCGCGGGCTTACGGTCCGCACCGTTGATCGTTTGGAAGGCAGGTTTGCACCGGACGCGTGCCGGTCACTCCTCCTTCCGATCGCGCGTGCGGTCTTCACCCAACATTGTGTCAGCCCACCGGGTTTCGCAGCCCGCGCCGTGAGGTGGCCGCCGAGAATCGCAGGAGATCAACATGACTGAGTCAGTTGCCGAACCGGTCGCACCGGCAAAGCCCTACACCGTTACCGACGTCGCCGGGCATGTCCCGGTCGTCCTGGACGACTTCGTCGGAGCAACCACGGTGTCGGTGGCCAGTGACGACCGGGAATACCGACTCCGCGGCGCCGGCCGGAGGGACGGCCAGGTGGTGGAATTTCATGAGAAGGAACCGTGCTCCGCGGCCGGCGAAGCCCCGGTTTGGAGGATCATCGAGCGGGGCGAGGGTCGCATCGTTGCCGAACCACCCGCGAGTTGAGCCGGATCCTCAGGTGGCGTATGGGTGGGCCGCGGAGTTATCGTCCGACGGAGCGGCAGGAGCGCGTTGGGGGGTGCGATGAGCGCTCGGGAAGAGTTGACTTCGATCCTGCGGGACGCCGCCGAGCAAGCGATCGCCAGTGGTCATCCGGTGTTGACCTATGAGGGCTACGCGGACGCCGTGGTCCTGGCCGGCTGGCGTCCACCGCCCAGGGTGATCACCGACCCGGCCGGGCTGGGCGACGTACCGGACGGCACGGTGATGCTGGACGCGCTGGGCGTCCCGCGGCAGCTGGCTGGCCACCTCTGGGTCGGCACGTCGGGTGGTTCGTTGCCGGCCCAGCAGGTGCCGTTGCCGGGCACCGTGCTGCACATCCCGCCGGGCGCGGCCGACGCCTTGTGACCAGCCGAGGTAGCAGGCCTCGGTGACCCGGCGGCATTCGTTCGGGTGTTAGCCCCACGGCCCGAGATGCGGCTGTAGGGCCGGGGATCCGGCGACGGCTCGCGACGATGCTGAACGGCGAGCCCGCACAGCACGGTCACCACCAGCCACCGGACGCCGGCTGGTTCACGCGGTCGGGCCCCGGCGGCGGCGGACCCGGGGACCGACCGCATCGTGCGGACGAGTGTTCCACCGGCGCGGATCACGTTGGACGCCGCCTCTTGACCGATGGGTTCACCACCGACCTCCCACCCCGGCGGACTGCGCGGTCCTGGCGAATTCCTACACGATCCGCTCGCAGAACGCCGGCAGGTCGTCGGGGCACCGGCTCGTGGTGATGTCTCCGTCAGTGACGACCGGGTTCGGCCACCCGGCTCATGTTCTCGTGCCCGAACCAGCGACCGGGCTCGAAGTCCGTTCGGCACTCGTACATGTGCAGGTCGGACCCGCAAATGTTCGCGATGTGATCCGCACCAGCACGTCCGTGGGGCGCTCGATCCGGCGTGGCGGCGACGGGGGTGGCCAGTGCTTCGAAGGCGACGACGAAGTCGTCACCCTCGATGGCGCCGACGTTGGGGTCGCCCTCGGCGGTGAGCGCGTACACGCCGTCGCCGAGAACCTCGAGGGTTTGGGTCTTCTCGCCCAGATCCGCGGATGAGGCGAATGCTTTGCCGGTCATGCTGTGTCTCCTGACAGTGGGTGGGGAAAGCGGGGTGGGGCGGCGGTGGTGCTGAACAACCGAGGGACGGGGAGCGGGGTCAGCCGGGCGCTGGTTGGTGGCGGGCAGGACGACGGCGCGGCATTCACCGAACCCGATGGGTGCCGCACCCGGGCGGTGGGCCCGGGCGCGGAGCAGGATCTCGTCCCCGTCCTGCAGGAAGGTGCGGGTCTCCCCGGTGGGCAGGGTCAGCGGCCTGGTGCCGTTCCGGGTCATTTCCAGCAGGCTGCCGTACCCGTCGTCACCGGGTGCGGAGATGGTGCCCGAACCCAGCAGATCGCCCGGCCGTAGGTCGCAGCCGCCGCTGGTGTGGTGCGCGATCATCTGCGCGACGGTCCAGTACATGTGCTGGGTGGAACTGAGCGACAAGCGCTGCGGTGCAATGCCTTCCTCGCGCATCTGCTGGGTGGTGAGCAACACCTCCAGGTCGATGTCCAGGCCGCCGTTGGCCTGATCGGCCGGGTCGTCCAGGTAGGCCAGCGGAGCCGGGTCACCTTCGGGCCGGACGGGTGCGGCAACCCGATACGGCGCCAACGCCTCCGGGGTGACCACCCAGGCGGAGATGGTGGAGGCGAAATTCTTCGACAGGAACGGCCCGAGTGGCTGGTATTCCCAGGATTGGATGTCCCGGGATGACCAGTCGTTGAGCAGGCAGTAGCCGGCGACATTGTCGGCTGCCTCGCCGATCGGGACCGGATCACCGACGGCGTTGCCGGAGCCGATCCAGATGCCGAGTTCGAGTTCGAAGTCCAACTTCTCCGACGGCCCGAAGGTGGGCGCCGCGTCGGCGGGGTTCTTCCGCTGCCCGTTGGGTCGGCGGAACGGTTCGCCGCTGACCCGGATGGAGCTGGCCCGGCCGTGGTAGCCGATGGGCACCCATTTGTAGTTCGGCAGCAGCGGGTTGTCCGGCCGGAAGAGTTCGCCGACGGTGACGGCGTGGTTGATGCCGACGTAGAAGTCGGTGTAGTCCCCGACGGTCGCGGGCAGGTGCATGGTGACCGTGTCCGCCGGGTGCAGCAGCGGCTCGACAAGATCACGTTCTGCGGCCCCGTCCCGGAGCAGTGCGTGCACCTGCGCCCGCAGAGCCTGCCGGGGACGGGTCCCAAACCGAAGAACGTGTTCAGGGTGGCGCCGGCGGCGGCCCGGGCGCCGGTGAGCGCGGGCCCGGTGAGCAGATCGGTCGCGACCAGTGCGCGCAGGTCCAGGATCTGCTCGCCGATGCGGATCCCGCCGCGGGGATCGTGCTCGACGCCGCCGTGGACGGGGCTGAACACACCGAACGGCAGGTTCTGCAGCGGGAAATCGGAATGCCCGTTGGCGCTGGACACCCAACTGGTGATGTCCGGGTCGTGGGTGACATCAAGGGATGTCACCGTCGGCGCGGCGCTCATGACTGGGAACTGACCGCTGGTAATTCGGCGTGGCCGTTGGAGCGGTCCTCGAGAAGTTGGCCGGTGAACCGCTTCTCCAGGCCGAGCCAGCAGTCGACGTAGTTGTCCTGCAGTTCGGGGAGTTCCGCCGCGTATTTGGTGACCCGCCGGCCTACGTTGACGGACCCATCTTCGTGCAGACCGTCGATCACGAGAGTGCCCAACTCGCCTTCACCTCCACCAGTATCGTCCTGGTCTCGGGCGCCATCCTCAACCCGGTCTCCGGTCGCCTCTCGGTCCGGTTCGACCAGCGCCCGCTGTTCCTCGCCGCGGGCACCACCGGGGTATCGTTCGCCGTCCCGGCGTTCGCCCTGATGGCCAGCGGTACCTCGACCATCGTGGTCATCGCCGCACAGATCCTGCTGGCCATCCCGGTGTCCCTGTCCATCGGGCCCCGCTTTCCGCGTTCGCCGGGATGCTCGGCCGTGGGCCGGGGGACGCACACCGTCCCCCGGCCGTCGATCGCGCGGCGGTCCTGAAAAACCATTGAACCGCAGGTCTTCACAGCGCCCGCGGGGTGACGGTCGTTGGCAAAAAGACTGTGGAGCTGTTTGCCCGGTTGCCTTCTCGGAGGGTTTCAGGTGGTTGCCTGCACGGTGGTGGTCCAGGAAGCCAGGAGAGCGAGCGCGTCGGCGGTGGGGGAGGCCGGTTCTGCCGCGTACAGGGTGAGGGTCAGGCCGGGTTCGGACAGCAGGTCCATGCTTTCGTAGGCGAGATCCAGTTCACCGACGGTGGTGTGGTGAAACTTCTTGCTGCCTGCCCCGTGTAACCGGACGTCGTGCCGGCTCCACCGGCGGCGGAAGTCCTCGCTCAGCGTCGACAGTTCGCCGACGAGGTCGTGGATCCGCGGGTCGTGCGGGTCACGCCCGGCCTCGGTGCGCAGGATCGCGACGCAGGTATCGGCGGCGGTGTCCCAGTCGGGGTAGAAGCGGTGGGAGTCGTCGTCGAGGAAGGTGTAGCGGGCAAAGTTGGGGACCCGGTCGGTGGTGCGGTCGTAGAGGCTGGCGTGCATGGCGCGGCCGAGCTGGTTGGTGGCGAGCAGGTCCATCCGGCCGTTGCGGACGATGGCCGGGCCGCGGGTGATCGAGTCGAGGACCCACTGCAGGGTGGGGTGCGGTGTCCAGGCCGGTCGGTGGCGGCGGGTGGGGCGCAACATCGCGCCGGAACCGTTGGCTGCCTGCGCCAGGTGCAGCAGGTGAGTGCGTTCGGCGTCGTCCAGTTGGAGCGCTCGGGCAATGGCGTCCAGGACCGAGGGGCTGACACCGGCCAGGACGCCGCGCTCGAGTTTTGCGTAGTACTCGACGCTGACTCCGGCCAGGGCCGCGACCTCGCCGCGGCGTAGGCCGCGGACGCGGCGTTGGCCGATGTCGGGCAGGCCGACGTCACGGGGTGTCAGCTTTGCCCGGCGGGTGGTGAGGAACTCGCGGACCTCGGCTCGGTTGTCCATGGAATCGACGGTAGTGCCCGGACCAATTGCGAAGGATGCCCTGTTGGTACACGTCACGGCAGGGACTTCTCCAGGCGCGTCGGACGCGGTGCAGTGGAAGCAGCACACACCACCGCCATCGATTCGGCCCAGGAACGGAGTTCTCCCCGCGATGCTCGTGACCACACCGGTGCGGATGACCAAGGCCGTCCTGGCGACGGTGATTCTGGTCGGCGCGATCGCTCCACTGGCGACCGACATGTACGTGCCGGCGTTCCCGCAGGTCGGCGACGACCTGGCCGGCACCGCAACGCAGGTGCAGCTCACGCTGACCACGTTCTTCGTCGGGATGGCGCTGGGTCAGTTGATCGGCGGCCCGGTGTCGGATGCCCAGGGCCGGCGCGGCCCGCTGCTGCTGTCGCTGATCGTGCTGACCGTGGCCTCGGTGGCCTGCGCCTTCAGCCCCTCGATCACCGTGATGATGGTCGCGCGTTTCGTGCAGGGCCTGAGTGGTGGTTGGGCCATGGTCACCGCGCGGGCGGTCATCATCGATCTGTCGCGCGGCCCGCAACTGGTCCGCAGGCTGAACCTGGTCGCCGGCGTCGGCGGGATCGCGCCGATCGTCGGCCCGCTGATCGGTGCCGTCATCCTGGAGCTGTTGAACTGGCGGGTGTCGTTCTGGGTCGTTGCGGCCCTCGGTGCGTTGATGATCGCGGCCGTCGTCGTCGGGATTCCGGAATCGCTCCCCCCGGATCGACGGCATAAGGGTGGGCTGACCCAACTGGGCCGCACCGCCGGTCACGTCATCGGGAACCGGAGCTTCGTCGGTTACCTGATCGTCATGGCCTTCTCGATGGGTATCACCTTCGCTTACGTCGCCACCTCGGCGTTCATCCTGCAGTCGATGAATGGGCTGTCACCGATCCTGTACTCGGTGGACTTCGCGGCCAACGCGGTGGGCCTGGTGTTGGCCACCCTGCTGGCGGCGCGGCTGGCCGGCCGGGTTCCGACCCGCATCGTCATCACCGTCGGTTTGGTCGTGACGGGCGCGGCCGGTCTTCTGCTGCTTGTCGGGGCCGTGTGGTGGGACACCCCGCTCGTCGTCGCCGTGGTGGCGTTCTTCCTTCTGATGAGCGCGCAGGGCCTCGTCGGGCCGAACGCCGGCGCCCTGGCGTCGGCTCAGGTACCGGAGCACCCAGGGACCGGTTCCGCCATCCTAGGGTTCCTGCAATGGACCATGGCCGGTGTGGTGGCCCCCATCGCCGGTCTCGGCGGTGAGCACACCGCGGTCCCGATGGCGCTCATCGTTCTGGTTCTGGTCGGTGTTTCGGTGGCCGCGCTGTTCGGCCTCACCCGAGGACAACCTCAAACCCACGACCATGTCCCACCGCGGCACCGACCCCATCAGTGAGCCGACCCCGGTGGGCTACGAATACGTCGGTGTGGTCCAGCAGATCGGTAGTCAGGTCGAGAAAATCAAGGTCGGCGACTTGGTGGTCGGATCATTCTTTGCCTCCGTCAACACCTGCGAGATCTGCGGGCCGGCTACCAATCCCGCTGCGTCCACGCCGAACTGATGGGACGCTCCGGACGGGCTGGCCGAGATGCTCGATGCCGGTGACGTCACCGTGACATTCGCCCACCCTTCCGCTACGACCAGGTGGGGTCATCGTCGGCTGCTGTTTGATGACAGCGCTACACCCGTCTCGTCGGACAACGCCTTGAGAAGGCTTTCCTGGAAGGACTTCTCAGTCGCTGCGTGATGGGGTTCCTGCCTCTTCCGGTGGTACCAGTAGCCGCCGGTGGTTGTCGCATCGGGGTCATTGCTGACGGCAAGCCACTCCTGCGTTCGGTAACCGAGTTCGAGGTCGTCGGGTGCACCTGCTCCACCCATCCGCGTGGGTACCCAGCCCGGATCCACGGCGTTGCTCAGCACCTCGGGGTGCAGTCGGGCGAGCGCTGCGGCCAAGGTTGTCACAAAGAGCTTGCTGTCCGAGTAGGAACCGGCGCGATGCCCGGACCAGTCGACACCGTCCAGGGATGGGTGACCGCCGAAGTGGGAGCCGCTGCTGAGGTAGATCAGCCGGCGCGGAAGTGGCAATAGTGCAGTGAGCAGGTAGGGCGCGACGATGTTCACCGGCATGACCGCCCGCCCGCTCCAGACGCCGACGTTGTGGATGACCGCGTCGAGTGGCGGCCGATCGTTCAGCTCATCGGCAACGCGCCTGACCGCGTCACGGTCGGTGAAGTCGGCGAGGATCAGGTCCGCCCCACGGTTCACCAGCGGGGTGAGGGTCGCAGCCCGGTCCTGGTTCCGGGCATGCACGGTGACGCCGTGCCCGGCAGACAGGAGCGACTCCGCGGTGAGGCGGCCGAGGCCGTCCGCTGAACCGGTCACCAGGATGCGGCTCACGCGCAGCCCTCCAGCTTTGAGTTCATCAGGATGTTGATCGACTTCCTCCGAGCGGGTCTACCCGATCCATGGCAGCACCGCGGTGATTGCGTCGGTCATGGTGGCACGATTGTTGCCGACGTTAGCGCTGCCGTCACGTGGCCGACCACTTGGGGATCGCATCCGCCCAGCGCGGCCAGCAGAATGAATGCGTTCGATATGGCGGTATCCAGTTCACCCGTGACACATCGGAGGGCTTCATGTTCGACAGCCTCGACGACAGTGCAAGACAGGGCCCGGCTCACCGTTCCGCCTGGGTCGTGCGGATCGGTGTGACGTCGTGACAGACACCATGCGAGCGGTCGTCTTGACCGAGCCCGGTCCGGTCGAGAACCTGCAAATCCGCGAATTGCCCATGCCCGAGACCCGCCCAGGGTGGGTGCGGATCAAGGTGATGGCGTTCGGGCTCAACAGGTCTGAGCTGCACACTCGACTCGGGTTCGCCCAGGGAGTGACCTTTCCCCGGGTGCTCGGCATCGAGGCCGTTGGCGTCGTTGACGACGACCCGGGCAACGATCTGATGCCGGGGCAACAGGTGGTCACTCTGATGGGCGGCATGGGCCGGGTGTTTGACGGCGGGTATGCCGAGTACACCGTCGTTCCCCGGGATCAGGTCATACCCTTCACCTCAGAGCTGCCGTGGCAGGTGATCGGAGCCGTCCCCGAAACCCTGCAGACCGCGTACGGTTCGCTGACCATCGGGCTGGACCTTCGCGCCGGCCAGACCCTGCTCGTGCGTGGCGGCACCTCGGCCCTTGGCCTGGCCACCATTGCACTCGCGAAAGACATTGGCGCACAGGTTATCGCCACCACTCGACAGACCAAACGGGTGCAGCCGTTGCTTGCGCACGGCGCGGACTATGCCGTCGTCGATGACGGGCAGGTAGCGGGATCGGTGCGGGCCATCGTCTCGGATGGAGTGGATGCGGCCCTGGAACTGGTCGGCACGCCCACGCTGCCCGACACTCTGCGGGCCACTCGGATCCACGGCACCGTGTGCTTCGCCGGGATGCTGTCCAACGAGTGGACGGTGCCGGATTTCTACCCCATCGACTACATTCCCCGTGGCGTCCGGTTGACCGCCTACGGTGGTGGCAGCGGCGATCTGCCGGCCCAGGTTCTGCAGCAGTTCCTGGACCGCCTTGCCGCCGACACCACAAGTCTCGGCCCGATCAGGGTGCACACCCTGGAGGAGATCCGAGAAGCTCACACCGATCTGGAATCGAACCGCACCTTCGGTAAGCACGTCGTGCTGACTCACCCCGAGGACCAGGGATGACCGGGGTCACCGAGGTTCGGCGTACGTGAAAAAGTACCCCAGTGACTTCAAGCAGGTCGCTGATCGGCGGGGAGCACCCGACGCCATGGCCGCCATCGCGGCGAACCCGCTCGGCACGTCGTCGGGCAACTTCGGCAGCCAGACGTGGTCGGCGAGCGCGATGAAGAGGTCTTTCTTGGTGCGGTGCCAGCGCTACCGAATCTGCCAACGGCGCACCCACCGGGGCGTCACGGGTGGTCTCCCGTCCCCAACAACGACCCGACTGTGTCGCCCGCCATGATGGCAGCGACGAGCGGCGGCATGGCATCGAGCACGTGAGCGGCGATCGGGGCTCCGGCTTGCTCCAGGGCGATGTCGAGGTCGACAAGCGGATTGGTGCCAACCGCTGCCCGGACGGCGTGCCAGACCTCGGTGAGCGGCGCACCTTGGGCAAGGACCCGTCTCGGGCACCGCGCGGGCGTGCAGCGGCGCCAGAGTCGCGGCCGCCAGCAGGCCGGCGATGACCGGCAGTCGCGCGGATTCCAGCGATTCCTCGGTGTAACCGACGAGCGCGGCGACGACGGCGGCAACCCGTTCGGCCGGATCGAGGACAACCGCCCCATCGCCGTGCCGGACAGCCACCCTGCCCTGCATTTCCAGTGCCACCAGCGCCTGCGCGAGCGTCGCCCGGCTGACGCCCAGTTCGACGGCCAGTTCTCGTTCAGGTGGCAGCCGATCGCCCGGGGACAGCCCCTGGGCCTCGATGAAATCGGTGATGTGGACGGCGAGTTGTTGGTAGAGCCGAGGCCGGGCAAAGCGCGGAGCAGCGGCCTTGCGACGGACAAGTGACATGGCCGCATGGTAAGGCCGATTGGCCCAAAGGTCGAGAGGCTAGTCCAGTGACGGTCACCTGTCTGGCCTCGACAGGGGTCACCAAGCGTGATTCCGGCGCATCGGATCGTCAGAACGACCTCTTGACAAATGGTTCATTGGTCGAGAGGCTAGGCCAATTCGCCGACCTGGAGGACGCTCCCGGCCCACGAACTTCCCCCAGTGGGTGCTCAACCCGTCTGTGCCGCTGTTCCGTTCCGGCCCAACACCGGAACGCCCGAGGTCCGTCGTTCGACAAGGGAGTCGTCGTGTCAGCTGAAGTGATCGCCCTGATAGTCCTTGTGCTGGTGTTCGTCGTGGCCAGCGTCCGTTCGGTCAACATGGGCGCGCTCGCCCTGGTGGCAGCGGCGGTGGTCGGCGCCACCGTCTACGACGTCGGACCGACGCAGGTGCTCTCCGGATTCCCCGGCAACCTGTTCGTCATCCTCGTCGGGGTGACCTACCTCTTCGCGCTGGCGAAGAACAACGGAACGGTCGACTGGATCGTGCACGCCGCGGTGCGTGCTGTCGGCGGCCGGGTTGCGTTGATTCCGTGGGCGATGTTCGTGGTCTGCGCGGCGATCACGGCGATCGGCGCGATCACGCCGGCAGCGGTGGCCATCGTGGCACCGGTGGCACTCGGCTTCGGGAAGCGATTCCGGATCCACCCGGTGTTGATCGGGATCCTGGTGGTGATGGGCGCGACCGGCGGGAGCTTCTCGCCGATCGGCATCTTCGGCGCGATCACCAACGGCGTCGTCGCCGACAGCGGACTGCCCGGCAGTCCGTTGATTCTGTTCATCGGTTGTTTCGGCGCGGCACTGCTCATCTCGGTCATCGTCTTCTTCGCCTTCGGTGGACGGGAGCTGTTGAGCCGCAGGGAGTCTGCCGAGCAGGAGCTGGCAACCAGCGAGTACATCGACCAGGTCGCCGGCTCCGCCGCCCGGGATGCGACGCGTTCGACGGTGACCGGCACCCCGCAGTCGACGGTCGAATCAACCGGGCGGGCCGGCGCGCATTCCGGCCTCGGCGGCGGCACCGGAACCCCGTCCACCGGATCCGGATCGGGACGCGGAACAGGCGAGCCCACCGGCGGAGCGAAGCGGGCAGGCACCGTGACCACCGACCGACCCAGGATGACGACCACCAGTTGAACCCGGAACGGATCCTGACCCTGATCGGATTGGTTGGCCTGGCCGTCGGGGCGTTCGTCTTCGATCTCGATGTCGGCTTCACCGCACTCGGCGTGGCCGTCGGACTGACGTTGATCTTCCCGAAGGCCGCCAAGGGCGCGGTCGACAAGATCAGCTGGGGCACCGTGTTGCTGATCGGCGGCATCGTCACCTACGTGTCGCTGCTGGAGGACCAGGGCACCGTCACCTGGCTCGGTGATCAGGTGGCAGGTGTCGGCGTGCCGCTGCTCGCGGCCTTCCTGATCTGCCTGATCGGCGCCGTGGTGTCCGCCTTCGCCTCCACGACCGGCATTCTCGGTGCGCTGATCCCGCTCGCGGTTCCGTTCCTGATGACCGGCCAGGTGGGGGCCATCGGACTGATCACCGCGCTGGCCATTTCCAGTTCGGTGGTCGACTGCAGCCCGTTCTCCACGAACGGCGCCCTGGTCGTCGCCAACTCGGAGGAGAAGGACCGGGAGATGGTCTTCAAGCGGCTCATGCAGTGGGGGATGTCCATCATGATCGTCGCGCCGATCGTCAGCTGGGGTCTGCTCGTGCTGCCGGGCTGGGGCTGATCGCGATGAGCGAGCCTCGGCGAGCGAATCATAGATTTCAGGCCAACAATCCGCGAGGAACGAGCGGAGTGATGACATGAGCGAGTCCACCGCCACAAACGGCCCGCTCGACGGATTGGTCGTCATCGATCTGTCCCGGGCACTCGCCGGTCCGCACGCCGGGATGATCCTGGGCGACCTCGGCGCCAGGGTGATCAAGGTGGAGACCCCGGTGACCGGTGACGACACCAGAGGCTGGGGACCACCCTTCATCACCCCCGACGATCCCGAGCAGGCTCGGGAGTCCAGCTACTTTCTGTCCTGCAACCGCAACAAGGAATCCATCGCGCTCGACCTGAAATCCGCGGCCGGCAAGGAAACCCTGACCCGATTGATCGCCAGGGCGGACGTCCTGCTGGAGAATTTCCGGCCGGGTGTGCTGGCCCGGCTGGGGTTTGGCGGCGAGCGACTCGCGGAGCTGAATCCCAGCTTGGTCACGCTGTCCATCTCAGGTTTCGGACATGACGGACCGGAGGGCGGCCGGGCCGGATACGACCAGATCGCTCAGGGTGAGGCCGGGCTGATGTCGCTCACCGGTTCCGGGCCCGACGACCCGCAGCGGGTCGGGGTTCCGATCGGCGACCTGCTCGCCGGCCTCTACGGGGTCATCGGCGTGCTGGCCGGGCTTGTCGAGCGGGCAACGACCCGCCGGGGTCAACTGGTGCGGACTTCGCTCCTGGGCAGCATTGTCGGTGTCCACGCATTTCAGGGCACCCGCTGGACCGTCGCCGGCGAGGTTGGTCGGGCACAGGGCAACCACCACCCGTCGATCGCGCCCTACGGTCTGTTCCGCTGTGCCGATGGCACGGTGCAGATCGCCGTCGGGAGTGAAGGTTTGTGGAAGCAGTTCTGCAGTGAGTTCGAGATCGATGCCAGTGCAGCTGGTTTGGCCAGCAACGCGGATCGGGTGGCCAACCGGGACCGAGTCATCGAATTGGTCGAGCGGGCCTTCGCGGCGACCGACGCCGAGTCGCTACTGAAGCGCCTTTCGGGTGCGGGGATACCCGCCGGCAAGGTGCGCACCCTTGACGAGGTGTACAGCTGGGAGCAAACCCGGTCGCAGCACCTGCTGATCGACGTAGAGCACCAAACCCTTGGCACAACAACGCTGCCCGGCTCCCCACTGCGGTTCTTTCAGGAGACAATGCTCGGCGAGCTGGAGACGACCAAGCTGGTGCACCGGGCGCCGCCGGTGCTGGACGCAGATGCCGACTGAGCTGATGCGCTGGCTCGACGAGGCACCGGCATGACCGGAGCACGGTCCGCACGTCGCACGACACCTCGATGAACCGCTTTCACCGGCGCTACTGCGCCGGCGCGAAGTGGGACGCACTGATGCGCGAGCGACTGCTGCCGGATGCCCTTGATGGCGTCGAGCTGGGGGACAACGTTCTCGAGCTCGGACCTGGACCGGGGCTGACGACGCAGGCCCTTGCCCCGATGACGACACATCTGACGGCGATCGAGATCGACCCTGAATTGGCGGGCATCGCGGCCGCTCGAACTCGACCAAGCGGAAATGTCGATGTGGTGCTGGGTGACGCGACCGAGCTACCTTTCGGCGATGCAGAATTCAGTTCCGTCGTCTGTATGACGATGCTGCATCACCTGCCGGATGCCGCGGCGCAGGATCGGCTCTTCGCGCAGGCGCGCAGGGTGCTCCGACCGGGCGGGGTGCTCTGCGGATCGGACAATCTCGGCAAGGGCCTTCGCTTTCGACTGATCCACCTCGGCGACACCCGCACAGTAGTCGACCCGGACTCGCTCCCCGCCCGATTGACGGCGGCCGGATTCGACCGCGCGGATGTGCGCACGACGTCGCGACTGATTTTTCACGCCTACACCCCGGTCTAAGTCGGCGTTGCTCCTCGTATTCGTCTGAGTCGATTCCTTTCTTGGAGAACCCCATGGCAGCTAACACTTCTGACTCCGCGTCGGTCATCATCGCCGGAGCGCGGACGCCCACTGGTCGATTCCGCGGTTCCCTCTCCGGGCTGGCAGCCACGGATTTGGGGGCGATCGCGATCAGGGCGGCCATCGAACGTTCGGGCATCGATCCGGCAGCCATCGGTTATGTGCTGATGGGTCACGTCGTCACCGCAGGAGCCGGTCAGAATCCGGCACGGATCGCGGCGGTGCGGCGCCGGCGTTCCGATGAACGTACCCGCGGCCACCGTCAACAATGTGTGTCTCTCCGGGATGAATTCCATCGTGCTGGCCGATCAACTGATCCGCTCGGGTGACTACGACATCGTGGTGGCCGGTGGGATGGAGTCGATGAGCCAAGCCCCACACCTGCTCCCGTCGGCGTTCAGCTACGGCGACGTGATGGTGCACGACGCGCTCGAGCGTGACGGCCTATGGGACTACTTCACGAACCAGTCGATGGGCGCGCTCACCGACGAGGCCAACGTCAACGGGTCAGGGGTCAGTCGGCTTGACCAGGACGCGTTCGCGGTCGAGAGTCACCGCAGGGCCGCGGCGGCGTGGGATCGCGGCGTGTTCGCCGACGAAGTGGTGCCGGTCAGCGTGCCGCGCCGGCGCGGGGGCGAGGATCTCGTCACGAAGGACGAAGGTATTCGGGCCGACGCCAGCATCGAGGCCATGACGGGCCTGCGGCCCGCATTCCGGCCCGACGGAACGATGACGGCCGGGTCGTCCTCGCCGCTGTCGGACGGCGCCGCGGCGGTTGTGGTCACCAGTCGCCGGACCGCGCAACGGCTGGGTCTGTCCTCTCTCGCGGAGATCGCCTCCCATGCGACGGTCGCCGGACCGGACTCGACCCTGCAGTTCCAGCCGGCACATGCCATTGAGATTGCCTGTAAGGCAGGGGATTTCCAGCCGAACGAGCTGGACCTGGTGGAGATCAACGAGGCATTCGCGGCTGTCGGGGTGGCCAGCACCAGACGCCTCGGGATCGACCCGGCTCGGGTGAACATCGACGGCGGCGCGATCGCCCTCGGTCATCCACTCGGTATGTCCGGCACCCGAATCACGCTGCATTTGGCTCTCGCGTTGGCCCGGCGCGGCGGCGGCGTTGGCGCCGCCGCCCTGTGCGGCGGCGGGGGTCAAGGGGAAGCGATCGTGCTCCGGGTCCCGACGGCGACCTGCAGTCCATGAATCCGTACCCAGCGTGTTGGACGGGTCCGCCCCCGGTCACCGTTCATCGATGGCGGGAGGGATGAACACCCATTGTGCTGGACTTGGTTCTGCAGGTGGTCCCGGACTGCCCTGTTCCTGGTCGACCTGCGGCAGATCAGGGCCGAACAACCCGACTCCCTGCAGGTCACCCCGGTCCGGACCGTTCAACTGCGCCAGAAACTCGTTGATGTACAACGGGTTACGCGGCCGGGTCGATCACATCACATGTTCCAGGTTGCCCGGTCAACAACAACCTCAACAAGGCTCTTGTCGCCACGAAGGTCCTTGGGCCGCCGCGGTCTTACTGAGCCTGTGGCGGCTGGCGACCACCCGCGGACGAGGGTCCCAGCGCCCGCGTTCCCCGAAAGGGACTCTGCACGCGACAGGGATCGCGCAGAGACCGCAACCGGAACCCACTTCGAGCCGGCTCTGGAGGCACGAGTAATGCACATCGATAGGCTCGACCATCTGGTTCTGACGGTCGCCGATATTGACCGGACAGTGAGATTCTATTGCGACGTCCTCGGGATGGAGGCAATTGTCTTTGGTGGAGGTCGTACCGGGTTGAAGTTCGGCCGCAGCAAGATCAACCTGCATGAGTTGGGACATGAACTGCAGCCCAACGCGTTGCACCCGAGCGCCGGTAGCGCCGACCTCTGTTTCATCACCGACGACTCAGTGGACGGCGTGCGAGCCGAATTGGAACGGAACGGTATTCAAATCGTCGAAGGACCGGTCCAGCGGACGGGCGCACTCGGAACACTTCGCAGTGTGTACGTACGCGACCCGGACGGCAATCTGATCGAGATCAGCAATCAGATCTCGGGGTAGCCGCGCCGGGCAGGTTGTCATCACGATTGTCGCAGGTTCTCCGCGGCGCTCTGGCCCGCGGCGGCCGCGCGGACGAGCAGGTCACGGAACCAACGATGACCAGGGTCATCGTCATGGCGGTGATGCCACCACAGAGATTCGACGAGATCAGCGACGGGAAATGGACTGGACCGCGGTGTTCCGCCCGGTCGGCGCTGGTGTTCGACTGATGTCCTGAGAAATGGACCGTCCCGCCCGCGGATGTGGGTCTGCGGGCGGGACGGGGTCGGTGCGGGTGGAATCAGGGTGAGAGTTCCTCGAGGACCTTGGCCTTTGGTTTCGATGCCGAAGAACTTGGTGGTGAGCCCGCCGATGACGGCGATGACGGCGAAGAGCACGAAGACGTATTGGATGCCGACGCCGGCGACGATGAAGCCGACGAGGACGGGGCCGAGGGAGGATCCGGCGCGGAGCCAGGCGCTGCCGAACCCGGTGCCGATGGCGCGGAGCCGGGTCGGGTAGAGCTCGGCGGAGTACAGGTACAGGGAGAACGCGATGGTCTGCAGGATGGCGTAGGCGATGGTGGCGCCGACCAGGATCTGCACGGCGGAGGTGGCACCGAGCAGGGCGAGCGCGACCAGCGGGACGACGGCGAGCAGGAACGCGACGTAGTACCAGCGTTTCCGGCCGACCTTGTCGATCAGCAGGGCGCAGGCGACGGAGGCCAGCACACCGAACGCGGAGGTGGTCCACCCGTAGAGCAGGCTGGTCTGCAGCGGCACGTCGAACACCTGGGTGTACAGGGTGGGCAGCCAGGTGATCATGCCGTTGTTGATGGTGTAGACGGCGATCCACAGCACCCAGATCATCAGGGTCCGCTTGAGGTAGATGCCCTTGAACAGTTCCCGCCAGTCCGACTTCTGGGTGGCCCTGGGGTCGACCGGGCGGATCACGGGTTCGGGGAGTGGTTTGCCTTCCTTGACCGCTTCGTTCTCCAGCATGGAGACGATCTTCTCGGCCTTGCCGAAGCGGCCCTTGGAGGCGAGCCAGCGGGGGGATTCGGGCATCAGGACGCGCAGCGGGATCATGATCAGCGCGGGGATGATGCCGACGATGAACAGCGCTTTCCAGCCGAAGTTCGGGACCAGGAAGTAGGCGGAGATGCCGGCGAACAGCAGGCCGATCGGGAAGATCAGTTCGTAGAGCAGGAAGAACCGGCCGCGTTTCTTGGCGCCGATGAATTCGTTGATGTAGGCGGAGGCGACGGGGACTTCACCGCCGGTGCCGATGCCCTGCAGGAACCGGAACAGCATCATCGATGCCCCGCCCAAGGCGAACAGGCAGGCGATGTCCATCGAGACGAACAGCACGATGGTGATCAGCAGGACGGGGAGCCGGCCGATCCGTTCGGCGAGCCAGCCGAAGCCGATGGCGCCGAAGAGTTGCCCGACGTACCCGGCGGACAGGATCAGGCCGACGTCGGCGGGGGACAGGTTCCAGAGTTTGACCAGTTGCGGCATCGCGAAGGCGATGACCAGCACGGTGTAGGCGTCGAAGAAGGTGGCGGAGCCGATGATGACCCGGATCCACAGCAGCCGTTTGGTGACCGGGATCCGTTCCAGCCGGCCCACCAGAAGGGCGTTGGCGTTGGCGTTGGCTTCTGCCTCGCCGGTGAGATGAGTTGTCATGGTGTTGTTGGGTTTCCTCGCCCTCCGCTGGGCGCGGAGTCCGTCGGGACTGCATTGTCTCCGAACCGGGATCCATCGGCGATCAGATCCCGGTGGGTGGGGCCGCCGCGGCGGCGGCGGCCCCATCCCCGTGATCCGTGCCGGCGTGGCCGGACGCGGATCGGTGCGGGGCACGGTCGATCGGCCCGGGCGGCATGCCCGGGCCGATCTGACCGGCCGGACATCAGCGGGGCGTCGGCCCGACCGATGACGAGGGTCAGATGATGCCGGCGGCCTTGAGGGCGTCGGCGATCTCGACGTCGGCGCCGGGCGCCAGCGGCAGCAGGGGGCTGCGGACGGTGGCGTGCGGCAGGATGCCGCGGGAGACCAGGGCGTGCTTGAGGGCGACGGTGCCCTCCATGTGCGAGCCGCGGTGGTAGACGGCCTTGGTCACCGGCAGCAGCTGGTCGTGGATCTTCTTCGCGGCGGTCCAGTCCTGCGCCTTGCCGGCCTTGATGAACTCGACCAGCAGCTCGGGGGCGATGTTGCCGTAGCCGACGAGCAGGCCGTCGACGTCCATGATGGTGTGCAGCAGGTACTCGTCGTGGCAGGAGAAGATCTGCAGGTCGGGGTATTCGCGGCGGAGCACCGGGATCTCGGTGTCCCAGCGGCGCATGTTCCGCACCCCGTTCTTGGTCCAGAACACGCCTTCCTGGCCGGCGATCTCCAGCTGGGTGTCCAGGTTGTAGGTGGCCTTGGTGTTGTCCGGGTACTGGAACAGGATCTGCGGCAGCCCGGCTTCCTCCCAGATGGCGCGGTAGCGGTCCTGCGGGGCGCCGTCCTGGTAGCCGAACCGCAGCCACCCGTGGGACGGGTAGGTCAGGGCGGCCTTGGCGCCGGCGGCGACGGCCCGCTGGGCCTCCTCGACGGCGACCTTGGTGCCCTCGGCGGTGATGCCGGCGACGATCGCGACCTGGTCGCCGACCTCGTGCACCAGGGTTTCGATGACCTTGACCTGCTCGTCCTGGGTCAGGAAGGTGCCCTCGCCGGCGTGCCCGAGCACGACCAGCGACTTCACCCCGTCGACCGAGGCCAGGAACTTGCCCAGGTCGGCCAGCGCGGCGTAGTCCACGTCGCCGTCGACCGTGAACGGGGTGACCGGGGCGGGGTTCAGGCCACGTAGATCCAGATTTCCGAGAGACATCGTCGGCTCCTCCTTGGGAAGCTTTGCGGGAACGTTCCGGTCTGTGGATGATCTTGACGACTGGAACGTTTACGGGAACGATTGCAACTATGACCCTTCAGCCGTGCTGTCGTCAACCCCCAATTCGACGAGACCGCCGTCACACCGACGAGAGCGGGTCTGGACAAATACGGTGAGACCGGCTCTCGCTCGCAGTACCGAATGGCGGCCTCCTGTCGGCCCTTCGTCGGGACCCGATTAGGCTCGCCGGTGTGGTGACGACCCTGCGGGATGTGGCCCGGGTGGCCGGCGTCAGCATCTCCACCGCGTCCCGGGTCCTGGACGAACGGCTACCCGCCTCGAAATCCGCTGCCGCGGAACGGGTCCGGGTGGCCGCCGCCGACCTCGGCTACGTCCGCGACCCGCTGGCGTCCGCGATGCGCCGGTCCGGCACCAGCACCATCGGGGTGATCGTGCCCCGGCTCACCGACACCGTGATGGCCATGCTCTACGAGGAGATCGCCGCCGCGGCCGCCGCCCGCGGCCTGTTCGCCGTGGTCGCCACCACCCAGGACAGCCCCGAGGCCGAACGGGTGGCGGTGCAGTCCCTGCTGCACCGCCGGGTCGACGGGATCATCCGCGCCACCGCCCGCATCGGTTCCCCGCTGAGCATCGACGGCGACGCCCGGCAGGTCCTGGTGCTGCGCACCGACGGCATCCACCCCGCCTCGATCGGCGACGACCACCTCGGCGGCTACCTGGCCACCCGCAAACTCATCGACCACGGCCACCGCCGGATCGGCCTGATCATGGGCCCGGAGTACGCCACCACCGCCGTGCAACGCCGGGCCGGTTACCGGGCCGCCCTCACCGAAGCCGGCATCGACCTGGACGACTCGCTGATCGCCGGCGACGCGTACACCATGGAAGCCGGCGAGACCGCCGCCCGCATCCTGCTCGACCGCCCCGACCCGCCCACCGCGATCTTCGCCGTCAACGACAACAACGCCATCGGCGCCATGTCCACCGCCGCCGCCCGCGGCCTGGTGATCCCCGACGACCTGTCGATCATCGGCTACAACGACATCCCCGTCGTCAGCCGACTACCCGTCCCGCTGACCACCATCCGCGAACCCTTCAACCACATCGCCCGCGGCGCCATCGATCTCCTGCTCGACGAAACCCCCAACCACACCGGCGAAGTCCGCACCATCGTGGCCACCCCCACCCTCATCCCCCGCAAATCCACCGCCGCACCTCGAACCCGCTGAAATCGCAGGGGTTCTGGCCTCCCGGGTTCGCCCTCTGGGCCAGCTGGAAGAGGCTCTCCACGGCTGCGGTTCCTGGGTGTGGATCTGTTGACCACCGGCCGCCCCGAGCGAGCGCCGCAAGCGCGTCGGACGTAGGGCACTGCCTACTGCTCGACAGCGCTTGCGCCGGCCGGTGCCGCTGCCGTGGGGATGGCGTTGTCGACGAGGACGGCGGCGATGGCGGCGGCGGTGGCGAAGGTGTCGGTGTTGAGGACTCGGCTGCGGGCCGAGGCGCCGTCCAGCAGCAGCGCCAGTTGCTCGCCGAGCTGTTCGGGGTTGGTGGCGCCGGCCTCGCGGGCGGTGTCGGTGAGCCGGGCGGCAAAGCCTTTCTTGTAGTTGCGGGCGTGCACGCGTGCCGGGTGGCCCGGGTCCTGGATCTCGACGGCCGCCCCGATGAACGGACACAGCGGCGAGTGGATGTCGAAGACGGCGAGCAGTCGCTCCCGAGGTGCGAGATCGGTGCGGTCGAAGACCTCTGGCGCGATGTCGGGATCGAATCGGCGTAGGTATTCGGCGATCAGCTCGTCCTTGCCGGTGAAGTGCTGGTAGAGCGTGCGCTTGGACACCTCGGCCACCGCGCAGAGCTGGTCCATGCCGGTGCCGTTGATGCCTTGCTCGCGGAACAGTTGTTGTGACGCGCGCAGGATGCGCTCTCGGGCGCCTCTGCCGCGGCGCAGACCTCGCGGCCCCTTCTCCAACTCCGTCACAGGGTCAGCGTAGACCGCCTGGGTACCGCTCGGTGTGCATAGCTTGCGTCGTCGGCTTCAGGCGGCTACGTTAAGCACGCAGATCGGTGTACATAACATCGGCGAACCGATGGAATGCAGCATCAATCGGAAAAGCTCGACGGCAAGGTTGCGGTCCCGGCCTGGCGCGCCAGCAGAACCCCCACGACCAACCGGTCCACATCCAACAAAGGAGCACACGTCATGACCACCATCAGCATCATCGGCTCGGGCAACATGGCCACCGCCATCGGCACCCGGGCGGCGAAGCACGGCCACACCGTCGAGCTCATGAGCCGCAACACCGCCAAGGCTCAGGCGCTCGCCGACCAGATCGGCAACGGAGCCACCGTCGGCACGTTCGGCGCAAGGCCGGCGGGTGACATCGTCATCGTGGCCGTCCTGTACGCCGGCGCGGTTGACGTGGTCGCGCACTACGGCGATGCGCTGGCCGGCAAGATCCTCGTCGACATCACCAACCCGTTCAACGCCGACGCAAGCGGACTCGTGACAACCGCGGGCAACTCGGTGGCCCAGCAGATCGCCGCCGCCGCCCCCGAGGGCGCACACGTCGTGAAGGCATTCAACACGATCTTCGGCGGCGTCATTGCTGAAGACAAGCCCATGGACGCGTTCTTCGCCGGCGACAGCGCCGAGGCGAAAACACAGTGTCGCGGCGTTTCTGCAGAGCTTGGACATGCGGCCGCTCGACGCAGGAGGGCTCGAGATGGCCCATGCCCTTGAATGGGCCGGCATGCTCCTGGTAGGCGTTGCACGCAACGGCGCCGGCTTCGACATCGCCTTGGGCGCCGGGGTCCTCTGAAGAATCTGTCCAAGAGGGAATATGGCGACGGTGGCGATACTTTTCCCTTTTCGACCCCGGTCATGCTGCGGCCTTGACCCTGCTGCCCGGCTGACCTCCAGTAGTGGCCGGGAATCACGCGGAATCGGACGGCAGACGCGCTGCCAGGCCGACGAGCAGGTCGCGAAGGTAGCGATGCTCGGGGTCGTCGTCGTACATCGGATGCCACCAGATGGCCTCCACCAGTGGTCCCGACATCGAACGGGCAGGGCAGGATCCGCACACCGAGTTGTGCCGGGATCGCGGTCGCCAACCGCCGCTGTAGGAGGGCAACCCTGGGTGTGCCGGCGACCAAACCCGCTACGGTCAGGAAATTCTCGGTGACGACCTGCACCCTCGGTTCGATGCCTAGCATCCGCATCTGCCGCGCCGCGGGGGTCGACGCGGTTGGCCCGTGGTAGCAGACCACCCAGGGCATGGTGCGCAGGTGCTCGACGGTCAGCACTTCGCCGACATCGGGATTGTCGCCGGACACCAGACAGACCCAATCGTCGGTGTACAGGTCCCGGTGGGACAGGCCCTCGGTAAAGCCGTGCGGCATGACGAGCAGGTCGACGCTGGTCATCGACTGCAGCGCGTTGTCGACGACGTACGGGGTGTTCGGACTGAACCGGAGCCGCGCTGCGGGAGCCTGCACGGCGAGCTCGGCCGCCAGCATCGGCCCGATGATGGCGACCCCGTAGTCACTCATCACGAGCGAGAACTCCCGAGAGGTGTTGGCGGGATTGAAGTCCGGTTCGGCCGCAAACACCCGTTCCACCCCGGTCACGGCGGTCCGCACCCGCCCGCGCAGTTGGCTGGCCAGCGGGGTGAGCCGGTACTGATTGCCGAACCGGGCCAGCAGGTCGTCGCCGAAGTGCCGGCGCAGCCGGGCCAGCTGGGCGGAGACCGCCGGCTGGCTGAGCCCCAACTGCTCGGCGGCCCGGCTGACGCTCCGCTGTTCCAGCACGGCGTCCAGGGTGACCAGCAGGTTCAGGTCGAGGCTGGCCAGGTTCATCGGCCCACCGTATCCACCGGATCAATACGATGCATCACCAAATTCGTCTTCCCTGATGCGGCCGGGCGCGGGAGTCTTCGTATGTCGCTCAAGGAGGACCCGACATGCCTGACACCTTCCCGCTCGATCCCCGGGATCCGGAGGCCGCGATCGCCGCCGCGGCGAAACGCTGCTCCAACTGGGGCCGCTGGGGCGCCGACGACGTGCACGGCACGCTCAACTTCCTCGACGACGCCAAGCGCCGCAGCTGCTGCCGCGCTCGTCCGTCGCGGGGCGAGTTTCTCGCTCGCCCAGTCGTTCGACGCGAACGGTCCGCAGAAGGGCTGGCGACGGCGGACCAACCCGGTGCACACCATGCTGGACACCGGCGTCGACGCCGAGCGCGGCAACCAGGGCTTCCCGCACGGTCTCGGCGGTGCCGACGACGTCATCTTCATGCCGCTGCAGGCCTCCACCCAATGGGACGGACTGGGGCACATCTTCGACCACGGCAACGCCTGGAACGGCCGCCGCGCCGGCGACGTCGTGACCAGCGAGGGCGACCTGGTCACCGGGATCCAGACCGCGACCGGCCGGATCAGCGGCCGCGGCGTGCTGCTGGACGTCGGCCGCGCGATCGGTACGGACGGCGAACTGCCGGATGGCTTCGCCATCACCACCGAACATCTCGATGGCGACGATCCGAGCGCACAGGGCCGAGCGCCGCGGTGGGCCGCGGCGACCTGCTGCTGGTCCGCACCGGGCGGCTGGCCCGGGCCCGCCGGGAGGGCTGGGGCGACTACGCCGGCGGTGCGTCGCCCGGGCTGTCGTTCACCACGGCCGACTGGCTGCACGGCAGCGAGATCGCCGGGATCGCCACCGACACCTGGGGTTTCGAGGTCCGGCCGAACGAGTTCGAGATCGCGTTCCAGCCGCTGCACCAGGTGTGCATTCCGCACATCGGACTGTTCATCGGGGAGCTGTGGGACCTGGACGCACTGGCCGCCGACTGCGCGGCCGACGGGGTCTACGAGTTCTGGCTGTCCGCCGAACCGCTGCCGGTGACCGGCGCGGTCGGTGCCCCGGTCGCCCCGGTCGCCGTCAAATAGACCCAGCCGTCGCCAGCATTCACTATCGCACTCAGAGGAGACATCATGAGCCACCCGTTGATCACCCACCTGCGGCACATCGACCTTGCCGTGCCGGATTTCGCCAAGCAGCTGGACTTCTACACCGACACCTGGGGTCTGACGACACGAGCACACCGACACCGGCATCGCGTTCCTGGCCGCCGAGGGCTCCCCCGAGAAGTACATCGTCCGGTTGCGGGAAGTCGGCCGACAAGCGGATCGACCTGATCTCGTTCGGCGTCGCGTCCCCGGCCGACGTCGACGCCCTGGCCGCGAAATTGGCCACCGACGGGGTCAGGCTGGTCACCGAACCCGGCCTGATCAACACCCCGGGCGGCGGTTACGGGTTCCGGTTCTTCGACAACGAGGGCCGCACCGTCGAGATCAGCGCCGACGTCGCGATCCGCCGGCACCGCGCCATCGAGGCCGGCGAGTCGATCCCGGTCCGGCTGTCGCACGTGGTGATCAACAGCCCGAAGCCGGACGAGACCCGGGCGTTCTACGAAAGGCATCTGGGTTTCCGGCTGTCGGACACGCTGATGCACCCGCGGATGGGCGAAATGATGTGGTTCATGCGGATCAACGCCTGGCACCACAGCCTGGCGATCGCCCGCGGCCCGCACCCGTCGCTGCACCACGCCTCCTTCGAGATGCGGGACATCGATTCCTACATGCGCGGCACCGGCCGGCTGCTGCGGGCCGGGGTGGAAAAGATCTGGGGACCGGGCCGACACATGGCCGGCAACAACACCTTCAGCTACTTCCTCGACCCGCACGGCAACACCATCGAATACACCACCGAACTCGAACTGATCGACGAGGACACCTGGCACCCGCACCTGTACGACTTCACCCGGCCCGAGGTGTCCGACCAGTGGGGGACCGCGAATCAGATGAACGAGTTCGTCGCCTCCCGGTCGTTCAACGACGTCGACAAGGGCCTGTTCGTGGCCCCGCCGGTCTGGAGCAGCACATCATGCGATTCGCCACCTTCGAACACGCACGGCGTCGGTCCGGCGCCGGGATCGTCACCGACGCGCGCCGCCGGGCCGATGCTGCATCCACTGCCGGTCGGGTACGACCGTCCTGGACCTGGTCCGGGCCGGGCTGCCGGCCGCGCTGGACGCCGGGGCTGCGGCGCTGTCGGAACCGGGCGTCCCGTCGCACGACGTCCGCTTGCTGCCGCCGCTGAACCCGCCGACGGTCCGGGATTTCGTCGCGTTCGAGGAACACGTCGAGGGTGTCGTCGCCTCGGTCGGTGACGGCGCCGGCGTGGTCCCCGAGTGGTACCAGGCGCCGACGTTCTACTTCACCAATCCGTACGCGATGATCGGCGCGCACGACGACGTGCAGATCCCCTCCGGTTGCGTGCTTTTCGACTTCGAACTGGAGGTCGCGGCGGTGGTCGGCCGGGACGGCCGATCGTTGACGACCGGACCAGGTGGAGATCTTCGGCTACACGATCATGAACGACTGGTCGGCCCGGGATCTGCAGCGCCGGGAGATGAAGGTCAACCTCGGGCCCGGCCAAGGGCAAGGACTTCGCCAGCACCCTGGGCCCGTGGCTGGTCACCGCCGACGAGCTCGAGCCCTACCGCGATGACGACGGCTTTCTCGCGCTGGAGATGACGGTGTCGGTCAACGGCGTTCCGTGATCGGTCAACGACCTGCTGTCCAACATGGGCTGGCCGTTCGAGGAGTTGGTGGCCTACGCCTCCCGCGGCGCCCAGGTCCGCGCCGGTGATGTGCTCGGCTCCGGCACCTGCGGCAACGGCGGCTGCCTGGCCGAACTGTGGGGCCGCCGCGGCGCGGCTCGACCCGCCGCCGCTGCAGCCGGGCGACGTGGTCGAGATGACCGTCGAGGGCATCGGCACCATCCGCAACACCGTGATCGCCGGCGATCGACCTGCCGCCGGTGCGCGCCGGCGCGGCCCCGGACCGCGCGTCCGGCACAACCGTTTCCGCCTGACCCAGCAGTCAACCGGGTCTGACCCGCGACATCCGGCCGCACCATGAAAGGACAATCGACGTGTTCGAGTTCTTCCCCGGCAACTACGTCTGGAACCTCGGCGTGGTCGCCGCACTGAACAGCGGCGGCCTGATCGACGAGGTCGACCGGGCGTGCCGGCCGATCCGGGAGGCCGCCGCCCAGAGGTGCGGACGCCGGCACCGGCGACTTCCTGCGGGCCTGGACCGCGCTCACCGATCAGCTGGTCGGGCAGGCGGAGGAGGCGGAAAAGGCCGGACACCTGCGCACCGCCGGGCAGCTGTACTTCCGGGCCACGAACTACCTGGCCCAGTCCGAGCGGATGCTCTCCAAGTCCGACCCGAACCGGGTGCCCACCTACCGGCGGATCCTGGAACTGGCGCAGAAGTCGTTCGAGTTGCGCGATCCCCGGGTCAGCCGGGTTGAGATTCCCTACCAGGGAACCACTCTGCCCGCCTACTTCAGCGCCGCACCGGCCACCGATCGACGGCCCGGCGCCGGTGATGATCATGTTCAACGGGCTGGATTCCACCAAGGAGCACATGTACAACTCCGAGCACTGGGCCGAGCTCGCCGCCCGCGGCATCTCCACCCTGATGGTCGACCCGCCGGGCTCCGGCGAGGCGCTGCGCCTGCAGGGCCTGACCTCGCAAGTGGACTCCGAGGCCTGGGCGACGGCGTGCGTGGACTACCTGGAAACCCGGGACGACGTCGACCCGACCCGGATCGGTCTGGTCGGCTGGTCCCTGGGCGGCTACTACGCGCCGCGGGCCGCCGCGTTCGAGAAGCGGCTCGCGCTCGTCGTCGCCTGGGGCGCCAACCACAACTGGGGCGCGGTGCAGCGCCGCCGGCTGCAGCGCGAGGGGGAGCGGCCGGTCCCGCACTACTGGGAGCACGTGCTGTGGGTGTGGGGTTTCGACGGACGACACCGACCTGAACGATTTCGTCGACTTCGCCGACCAGGTGCAGCTGGACGGGGTCGTCGAGCAGATCGACATTCCGTTCCTGATCTGCCACGGCGAGAACGACCGGCAGATCCCGCTCGAGTACGCGCACCGGTCCTACGACCAGGCGGTGAACTCACCGAAACGCGAACTGCGGATCTTCACCCCGGACGAGGGCGGCACCGAGCACATCGGCCTGGACCACCTGCCGCACGTCAGCACGTTCATCGCCGACTGGGTCGCCGACACGCTGGCGGACATGCCGCGACAACGCTGAACGGTCGGGCGTCGTCGCTCACCTCGGCCGAGCCTGACCCCGCCCCGCTCTACGCACGCCTCGTCAGCCAGGCGGGCACTGCAGCACGTCATTGCACGGCGAAGCGTGTGTAGAGCGCCCATCGCGAGCCCCCCCGGGCGCGACCGCGACCCCGCCCGCCCCGCTCTACGCACGCTTCGTCAGCCAGGCGGGCACTGCAGCACGTCATTGCACGGCGAAGCGTGTGTAGAGCGCCCATCGCCAGCGCCCCCGGGGCCCGACCGCGGCCGCGCCCCGCCCCGCTCCGCACGCCTCGTCAGCCAGGCGGGCACTGCAGCACGATGTTGCACGGCGAAGCGTGTGTAGAGCGAGGGGTGGCGTGGAGCTCATCCTCGGCCGACCGGGATTGATGATGGTCCGGCATCACCAATGGTGGTCGTCAATCATCTGGCGGCGGGTCGCCGTGAAACCGGATACGTTGTCTGCCTAGGGCATGGACCCGGGATGCTGCCGCTGGACGCCTTCGCGGCACGCGGTCACGAAGCGGCCTCGACTGGCAGACATCTCGCGGGTGACCCCCAGGCACGCCACCGTCGCCCCGTCGGCGGCCCCTGCCGACGGGCGGGGCACACGCTTCGGCCGAGGTCACACACGAAGGTGGTCGTTTCTCGGTGAGCAACATCAAGTGGAGTTACATGGACCATTGGCGCAGCAACGGTCCGGCCGGGCCCATCGACCAATGGCATTCCCACAAGACGATGTCGGCCTTCCTCAAGCAGATCAAGGCGGTGGGGTTCGACGCCATCGACACCTTCGACTTCCGCATCTGGCAGATGTACGGCGACTACGGCGGGCCGGTCAAGTACCAGGAAATGGTTCAGGACCACGGCCTGGAAGGCATCATCAATACCTTCCACGCCGCCGACTACGACACCCGCAATTACGCCCCGCACCTGCGCGAGACCCACGAGAACATCCTCGAGGATTTCCGGGTGACCATGGGGCGCTGGTCGGGGGTCGGGCTGAACAGCATCATCGTCATGCCCGCGACGCTGTACTACGACATGGAACCGATCACGCAGGACAAGCTCAAGATCACCGCCGAACTGTGGAACAAGGTCGGCGAGATCACCGCCGGCCACGGGGTGAAACTCACCTGCCACCATGAGTTCTTCTGCGGCATCCAGAGCGAGGCGGACATCGACACGTTCTACGCGCACACCGATCCTCGCTTCGTCTCGTTGTTCGTCGACACCGCCCAGCATTGCATCGCCGCCGTCGACCCGGTCGCGCTGTATCGACGACATGCTCACCGGGCCAGTGGCTTCCATTTCAAGGACACCCGCAACGTCGCCACCGGTGACGATCACCGGCACCGCCCGGATTCGGAGATCATGGCGCCCACGACGGGCAAATGGTTCTACGAAATGGGCACCCCGGACGGCCTGGTCGATTTCGAAGCGATGATGCGGGCCATCAGGGACGAGCAGTTCGAGGGCTGGATCACCGTCGAGCACGACAAGGCCAACAAGTACGGCGGCGATTACTCCGAGAGCACGGCAATCTCGCGCTGGTACGCCGCCAACGTCCTCGAACACATCTACCGTTAGGCGTCGTCATGAACAGCATCAGATGGTCGTACGCGATCAATCAGTACAAGCCCCAGTTCGACGACTTCGTCCGCCGGGAAGACCACGAGCGCGCACTGAAGACGATGTCGATCGCCGGCTTCGAAGGCGTCGAGCTGACGACCGGCAGCGGTCGCTGGGAACCGCTGGGAAACCCGATCCAGCTGGTCGCCAACTTCGGGTCGCTCAGCGGATTCCGCGCCTTCCTGGACGACTGCAGGATCGGTGCCGTCTCCAGTTGGTTCTTCGACCCGCATCAGCGGGTGATGGAGGACCTGACGCCGGCCCTCTCTCCGCTGGTCGCGGCGGATCGAGACGGCATCGCGGCGCGGGCCACCTGGTACGCATCGGCATTGGCCGAACTGGGTGGCTCGGTCCTGGTCGCCCGCGCGACCCCGCCCGCCGGGGACTGCGGCGAGATCGACGACGCGGCATTGACGCCGGCTGGCCGATTGCTGGACCGCGGTCGGACGGGCGACCCTGGAACTGGGCGTCCGGACTGCCCTGCACGTCGACTTCCTGTCCCCGCTGCGGGAGCCGGCGAACCTGGACAGGTTGCTGGAGCTGATCGATCCGGCCGCCGTCGGCCTGGCCGTCGACACCGCGGAGTTCACCATCGCCGGACAGGATCCGGCGGAGATCATCCGGCGAGCACCCCGACCGGGTCTGGCACGTCCAGTTCAAGGATGCGCTGGCGGTGGACACGAAGCAGGAGTACCTCGTCCCGCACGCCGAGTACTCCGTGCGTCAACGCGGCGGCGAACGGGAGATTCCCAGGTGGTTCGCCGAACCCGGCGCCGACGGTGGCCTCGTCGATTTCGCCGGCGTCACCCGGGCGCTGATCGACACCGGCTACACCGGGTGGATCGTGTTCGAAAGCGACCCCAGCCCGCACCCGGCCACCAGCACCCTGCTCGGTGGGTACCTCATGCAGGAGCGGCTCCGCCCGATGTTCGCCGGATGACGCCAGGATGAGCCGGTCCAGCGGCGCGCCCGCCACCGACGCCGAACCCAGCGGCGGCGACCGCAGCCCGGACCCGGGAGGTGGTGACGGCCTTCGCCCGTCAGTTCTACGACGAGCGCGACGTCGCCGGCGCCTTCACCCGGTTCGTGGCGCCGGACTACATCCAGCACAATCCCGGCATCGCCGACGGCCGCGATGCCGCGATCGCCGCGTTGGCCGGGACCTGGGCCAACCCGGACCTGCGGCTGACCGTGACGTCCATCCTGGTCGACGGAGACACCGCCGTGCTGCTGATCGACGGGCAGTTCGGTGCCGACGTCCGATTCGCGGTGGTCGACGTCTACCGGTTGGACGGCGACATGATCGTCGAGCATTGGGATGTCAAGCAGGAGTTCCCTGCTCAGATCGTCGGGGAGCGCCCCTTCTTCAGCTGAGCCCGACCGGCTCCAAGCTCCGATCCCCGAGTGGCGCATGGGTCACCGCGGCGGACTGTCTTGGCGTCCTCTGCATCGGTCTGAGAACGCTCGGACGTGAGCCTCTTCCATCTTCGTCGGCGATGTGCCACTATTCGAAACGATGATTTCCGTTTCAGTTCCGCAGTGACCAGACTCAGTGACATCACCACGGACCGCAGCCAGTTCGGCGCACGGTGACCGAGGTGGATAGCTACCCCGATTTCGACGACGACGTCAGGAAAGGCCCAGTCAGCTCATGAACACATCCCCCCGCACGGCCATCCGCAGTGCGATCGCGGCCACCGCGATCGCTGCGGCGCTGCTGCTCACCGCATGCTCCTCGGGGAGCGACAGCGCATCCAGCTCGACATCGGCCGCCGGTGGCAGCGGTTCAGCGGCCGCCTCCGGTGAGGCCGGTGACCATCACCCTGGGCACCCAGACGGCGCAGGGTGGCGAAGGGCCCGTACCGGCCGGTGATCGCGGAGTTCGAGAAGGAGAACCCGAACATCACCGTCAACCTGGTGGAGACTCCCACCGACTCCTACGCCCAGGTGCTTCGCACCCAATTGCAGGCCGGCAACGCGCCTGACGTCTTCTACGGGCAGCCGGGCGGCGGTAACCCCAACGCGATCCTGCCCTCCGCGGAGGCCGGCTACCTGACGCCGCTGACCGAGTCCTGGGCCAAGGACGCGATCCCGGCCGGATCGGAAGACCTGTTCACCCTCGACGACAAGATCTACGGGATACCGGTCGATCTCGCCCCCGTTTCGATGATCACCAACATGACCGCCTACAAAGAGCTGGGCATCGAACCCGCCACCACTCTTGACGAGGCCTACCAGCAGTGCGCCACCGCCAAGGCCGCCGGCAAGAGCCTGTACATGATCGCCGGCGCCGGACCGCCCAACCTGGGGCTGTTCGCCAGCCAGATCGCCGCGAGCACGGTCTACGCCGCCGACCCGGACTGGAACACCAAGCGCGCCAACAAGGAAGTCACCTTCGCCGGGTCCGCCGAATGGCAGGCGACACTGCAGCAGATCATCGACTACAAGGACAAGGGCTGCTTCCCGGACGGGGTCGAGGGCGCCGGTTTCCCCGAGCTGACCAACGCCATCACCTCCGGCTCGACGCTGGGGATCTTCGCTCCCTCCGGTGCGGTCGTCGATTCCAAGGCCGCCGCGCCGACCCAGGACTTCGGCGCCTACGTGCTGCCGGCCGCGACCGTCGCCGGTACCCGGTCGATCCTGTCGCCGTCCAACGGTCTGGCCGTCAATGCCGCCAGCCCGAACCAGGACGCCTCGCTGAAGCTGCTCGAGTTCTTCACCGAGCCCACCACCCAGGACCTGTTCGCCAAGACCAGTGGCAATGTCTCGCTGGCCGCGACCGCGAGCACCGGAGTTCCGGCCGACCTCGCCGGTCTCGGCGATTTCCTCACCGATCCGGCCAAGCATGTGCCGCTGCCGAACCTGTTCTGGCCCAACGGCGGCGTCTACGACGCCCTGGGCACCGGTGTGCAGGGTTTGCTGACCGGTCAGGCCACCCCTGAGGTCGTTCTCGAGGCGATGGACGCCGCCTGGGACCAGACCTCCTGAGCCCGCGCCACCTCGACGGATATCGCCCACCACCATGACAACCCCGAAAAAGACGACGACGACATCAACGGGAGCCCGGCCATGAGCATGACGTCATCGAAGACGGAATCGGCGAAGGCCGTGACGACCGAACAGCCCGTCAGCGCCGGTCCTTCCCGGCGGCTACCGAGCCGGGACTCCCGGTACGCGTCGTGGTGGTGGGCGGTGCCGGCGGTGGTGCTGGTCATCGCTATCCACTACGCGGCGATTGCCGCCGGATCGCTCTACGCGTTCACCGACTACAAGGGCTTGGGCAGCTTCAAGTTCATCGGTCTGGACAACTTCACCAAGATCTTCAGCGGCGGCGCCTCGATGAAGGCGCTGATCAACACCCTGATCATCGCCTTTGTCTTCCTCATCGCCACCAACGGGATCGGACTGGCCTTCGCGCTGGCCCTGAACCGCACACTGCGGTCCCGGCATTTCCTGCGGGTGATCCTGTTCGCCCCGGTCGTGTTGAGTCCGCTTGCTGTGTCCTATATCTGGAAGTTCATCTATCAACAAAAGGGTCCGCTCAACGAGTTCTTGGGCTCGATCGGACTGGAGTCCTGGCAGCACACCTGGCTGGGTGACCCCTCGGTGGTGTTGTTCTCCATTCTGCTGGTGATGGTCTGGCAGAACGTCGGTCTCACGATGGTGATCTACCTCGCCGGGTTGGCGAACGTGCCGGAGGATCTGGAAGAGGCTGCCGCGATCGACGGCGCCGGCGTCTGGAAGAGATTCACCAAGATCACCCTGCCGCTGCTGCGGCCGACCATCGTGGTCGCGTCCACCCTGATCCTGATCCAGGGTCTGCGGGTCTTCGACCAGGTCCAGGCACTGACCGGCGGCGGCCCCTTCGGCGCATCGGAAACCTTGGCAACCCAGGTCTACAAGGAGACGTTTGTGAACGGCCGCTACGGGTATGGCGCGGCGCTGTCGCTGGTGATGACCGTGCTCATCCTGTTCTTCACGCTCCTGCAAATGGGTCTGCTCCGCGGAAAGAAGGACGACTGACATGTTCCGGTACACCAAGCGAACCTTCGCCCGCGAAGTGCTGATGCTGATGGTGGCATTGATCATGATGCTGCCGTTCTACATCCTGTTCAACACGGCCTTCAAGAACACCGAGGAGGCCCTGTCCAGTTCGGCCCTTGCATTGCCGACAAGCCCGACCCTGGATGGCTTCTCGACGTCGCTGGAGGCGTCCGGGTCGCGCAGCCTGATCTTCGGTGCGCTGAACAGCCTGATCATCACCGTCGGGTCGGTGGTGCTGCTGATCATCATCGGGTCGTTGGCGGCATTCGTGATCATCCGTCGCCCGGGAAAGATCAGCAAGACTCTGCTGGCCCTGTTCCTGTTGGCGATCATCCTGCCGGCCCAGCTCGGCCTGATCCCGGTGTATGTCGGGATGCGGAGCCTCGGCCTGGTCGGCACCCATGTCGGCATGATCATCCTGTACACCGGGATGCTGATGCCGCTGTCGGTGTTCCTCTACACCGGCTTCGTCCGAACGCTGCCCCGGGACTATGAGGAGGCGGCACAGATCGACGGTGCGACCCCGTTCACGACGTTCCGCAAGATCGTGTTCCCGCTGCTGGGCCCGGCTACCGGCACCGTCGCGATCCTCACCTCGCTGATCATCTGGAACGACTTCTTCACCTCGCTGGTGTTCCTGTCCGGATCGAAGGCGGTGACCCTGCCGGTCGTGGTCTACAGCTTTGTCGGCGAGTTGGTGTCGAAGTGGAATGTCATCTTCGCGGCGGTGATCCTGTCGATGATCCCGTTCCTGGCGTTCTACCTGTTCGCGCAGAAGAAGTTCATCCAGGGTTTCGCGGGCGGCATCAAGAGCTGAAGGCCGTCGTTGCTTATTCCGCTTCCCGGCACACCAGAGGAGCTCAAGTCCCACCATGAACATTCTTTCTGCCGACCTGAATTTGCTGGTGGCGCTGGACGCGCTGCTGCAGGAGCGGAACGTCACCCGGGCCGGCGCCCGGATCGGGGTCAGCCAGTCGGCGATGAGTTCGGCGCTCAGTCGACTCCGCCGGCAATTCGACGATGAATTGTTGATCAGGGTCGGCACCCGTTACGAGTTGACCCCGTTGGCGCAGGTGCTGACCGATCGGGTCGCCGAGGTCCTCCGGCTCATCGAGAAGACCCTCAGCGCGCAGCCCATGTTCGAGCCCGCGACATCGACCCGGGAGTTCCGGGTGGTGGGCTCTGACTACGCGCTGACGCTGTTGACGCCGTACCTGATGTCGATGCTGAAACAGCAAGCACCGCAGGTCAAGCTGCGGTTGGAATCGGTGCGGCCCATCGCGGTGGACAGCCCGGAGGAATTGCTCCGGTCGGTCGATCTGCTGCTGATTCCACGGGGACATTTCACCGGGTTGCCGGTGAAGGACCTGTTCCGTGACCGCTGGGTCTGCATCACCGGCGCCGACAACGCCCGGGCCGATCTGCCGTACACCATCGACGACGTCGGTGAGCTGCGGTGGGCCCGCGCCTTCGCCCCGGTCAGTGCCACCCTCGCCGATCGGCAGATTGACGACCTGGTGGATTTCGGACAGCACACCGATGTGGTCGTCGACACCTTCTCGATGCTCCCGCCCGCGGTGTCCGGGACCACCCTGTACGCGATGGTGCAGGAACGCCTGGTGCGAGAGTGCCTGGACCGCTACCGGTTACGGATCGTGGAGCTGCCAGTTGAGTTCGCCTCGCTGCACGAGGCGGCCTGGTGGCATCCGTCCCGCCAACTCGACCCCGGGCATCAGTGGTTCCGGGCGCTGGTCCGGCAGGCTGCCTCACTGCTGGAGGACATCGATCCCGGCTCGGCGAGCGCACCAATGGTGAACGCCCGTCATGACAACCTTCAGGAGCAATCCCATGAGTGAGACATCAGTGGTCACCGACAGTGTGACGGAGAACCGCGCCGACGACCCAGCCTGGTTCCGCTACGTTCTCGGGCAGTACCCGACGGGCGTCACGCTGATCACCGCGACCCATCCAGATGGCAGCCCCATCGGGATGGTCGTCGGAACCTTCTCCTCGGTGTCCCTTGACCCGCCGCTGGTGTCGTTCATGCCGGACGTTCGATCGTCGAGTTGGCCGAAGATCCGCGACGCCGGATCGTTCTGCGCCAATATCCTGACATCCGCGCAACAGGATGTCTGTCGGGCCTTCGCCCGTAAGGAGGAGCATCGGTTCAGCGCGTCGAAGTGGTCGGACACCGAAACCGGGAGCCCCCGCCTTGACGGGGCCGCGGCCTGGGTGGACTGCACCATCGACGATGTCATCCGGGCCGGTGACCATGACATCGTCATCGGCCGGGTCACTTCCCTGGGGGTGGGGGACAGCGAGGGGCTGCCCCTGCTGTTCCTGCGGGGCGGTTACGGCTCCTTTTCCATCCCGTCCATCCAGTCGCTGAACAACTACCTGCCGCGCCAGGTCCGGGCGGTCGACGCAGCCAGGACCGACATCGAGTTGCTGGCCAAGGATCTGGACCTGGAATGTCTGGTGAGTGTGGCCGTGGAGGACACCGTGGTAGTCGTCAGCGCGGCCGGCGTCGCCGCGTCCCCACACGGCGCACCGAGCCGGGTCGGCATCTCCTTCCAGTTGGCGGCCCCGCTCGCGCCCGTGCACGTCGCCTGGGCCGGTCCGCAGGCGGAGCAGCGGTGGCTGGCGCAGGCCCGGACCATCCTGGGGCCGGTGGCGGTGGAGGCCGCCTTGGCCGAGTTGGCCGACGTGCGGCAACACGGTTACGCCGTCTCCGCCGGCGTCCAGGCCGCCGCCGAGTTCGAACGGACCGTTCACGTCACCAGCGATTCGGCTGCGCCGGACCTGTCCGGTGTGCTGCCGTCGCTGCTGGCCCGCGCCGGCGCCGGGTCGGCCGATCTGGATAACCCGACCGAGGTGACCTCGTTGCACGCCCCGGTGTTCGGGGCCGACGGGCAGGTCGCGCTGTCCCTGACGCTCAACGGCTTTTCCGGAACTGAGTCACCCGGGCGGCTCCGGCACTGCCTCGACCGGCTGCTGGTCGCCGCACACAACATCACCGAAAAGCTGGGCGGCTCCCGGCCATCCTGACCGCCCATCCCGGCCCACGGAGAAGTTCGACTTCCACCAACACCCTAGGAGTGACCACCATGCACTTTTCGACGTTCCTGACCAGCCGATCCACCGGACCCGCCGACGACCGACCGGTCATGCAGGCGATGGTCGACCACGCGAAAGTCGCCGAACAGGGCGGGTTCGACGCGGTGTTCCTGCCCGATCACCACTTCACCGGCTACGCACCACCGGCCAGCGACCCGTTCATGTTTGCCGCCTACCTGGCCGGCCAGCTTCCACGGCTGCACTACGGGTTCTCCGTGCAGACCATCGCACTGCACCACCCGGTGCGCTTCGCCGAGCGACTGGCCATGCTCGACCAACTGACCGACGGAAAGATCCTGGTGGGCATCGGGAGTGGCACCACACCGGAAGAGATGATCGGATTCGGTGTCACTTTTGCCGACTCGAAGACGCTCTCCAACGACAACATGGAAATCGCGGAGCGACTCTGGGCCAAGAAGCCGGGCGACCCGCCGGTGGAATTTGACAACGGCCAGTACAAGGGCGCCGTCGTGTCCCGGATCGTCCCGACGCCGTACACCCTGCCGGAACCCCGGACCATGTCGGTGGCTGCTCGTCCGTCCAGCGTGGAACGCGCCGCCCGCAAGGCGCAACCCGCCTTCATCCTGGCGTTCGACCCGCCCAAGATCGACAGTGGGGACGCCATCGGCTTTGTCACCAAGAACTTCACCGCCTACCGGGAAGCGCTGGAATCGCAGGGTCACAGCCAGGAAAAGATCGACGCCGCGCTCGAGTGGACCACCCACTCCTACCAACATGTCGTCGTCGCCGATACCGATGAACAAGCCGAGCAGGACCTCGACCTGATGCTGGATGAATATCAGCGGACCGTCGAACGGGAATACATCGCCAACAAGGCCGCCGAGGCCATCCTCGGCATCGACCTGCGAGCCGCACCCGATGCCCGGACCCAGGGTTACAAGGACACCTGGTGTCTGGCCGGGAGCCCGGACACGGTGATCGGGCATCTGCAGGAGTTCAAGGACCTGGGCATCGGCAACGTCCTGGGGGCCTTCATGGGCGGCCCGCTCACCGACGACCGTCGCCGCGTGACGGACAAGACCATGCAGTTGTTCAGCGAAAAGGTCATTCCCGCATTGCGGTAGTCCGCTTTTCCGCATCTCAGCCGTGACCTCGAGCCCAGGCCTCCCGCATCAGGAAGTGAGAACCATGACAGCATCACCGCTTTCCGTCACCGACGACACCCTGGACCGGGCCGCGGCCCGGCTGACCGGCGGATTGAACGGCTGGAGCAGCGCGGCCGCACCGGAGCTGGGCGTCGAACCGGTGATCATGGTTGACGGGCCGCTGGGTCTGGTCAGCCGCGGCCTGGACGAGCGGGACACGTCAACCCTGCTGCCGTCCGGCACTGCTCTGGCGGCCACTTGGGATGCCGAGGTGGTCACCCAGGTCGGGCAACTGATGGGCGCGGAGGCCGTGGAACGGGAGGTCGACGTGGTCCTCGGACCCAACGTCAACATCCCCCGGACCCCCTTATCCGGCAGGGCTTTCGAGATGTTCTCCGAGGACCCCTGGCTCTCCGGGGTGCTCGCCACCGCCTGGAGCGCAGGCCTGCAGCAGCAGGGTGTCGGGGTCTGCGCCAAGCATCTCGTCGGCAACGACACCGAGACGCAGCGTCGTTTCATGAACGCCCAGATCGGACCGGTTGCACTTCGCGAGGTGTACCTCCGGCCGTTCGAGATGCTCGTCGAGGCCGGCGTGGAGATGATCCTGATGGCCTACAACCGGGTTAACGGCGTGCACTGTGCGGAGAGCGCCGATCTCATCGGCATCGTCAAGAACGAATGGGGTTTCGACGGTGTGCTGGTCTCTGACTGGTTCGGGGTGGTGGACACCATCGCCTCCGCCACGGCCGGTTTGGACCTCGAAATGCCCGGCCCGGCAAGATTCTTCGGCGAAGAGTTGGTTGCCGCGGTCAATCGCGGGGACATTCCGGCGGCGCGTCTGACGGATATGACGCAGCGATTGCTGCGATTGGCCGAACGAACCGGCCGTCGCAGTGGAGTCGCCCATCCCGCGAAGGGCACCGTTCGGGTCGACCGGGCCGCGGTCCTCGACCGAGCTGCGGCCGCATCGTTCACCCTGCTGGATAACCGACAAGAAGCATTGCCGCTGGATGCGACCACCCTGTCCCGGGTCGCGGTGATCGGGGTGAACGCCACCAGCCCCTGCCTGCAGGGCGGGACCTTCGCCAGGGTGACGCCGATCGGCCCCGTCGTCTCACCGTTGGAAGCGCTGCGCGCCCGGTTCGGGTCGACAGTGCAGGTCGACTACGCCCAGGGCGTGGTGGCGCCGGCACCGTTCACCCTGCCCGAACTGGGTGGCACCACGCCGGATGGCACTCCAGGATCGCTGTTGGAGACTTTCGCCGTTCACGACGATGCAGCCGCGTTCAGCGAGATCCGTCAATCGTCGTCTTTTGTCTGGTTCGGGCCGGTTCCCGGTGTTGGGACGGCACCGGACGCGCGCATTCGGGTCACCACCGTGCTCACGCCCACGGAGTCCGGTGACTGGGTGTTCGGTGTCGGCGGCACCGGCGACGCGACACTGCGAATCGACGGTGAGTTGGTGATCAGCTCGGCCGCACCGGCAGCGCATGACGTGATGGGGGCGGTCGCCCGCGCCGAGGTCACCCAGCAGCGGGTCCACCTGGCCGCCGGCCGACCGGTCGTCGTGGTGGTGGAGAGCGCACTCGGCGGTGCCCATGTCCGGGCCATCACCGCGACCGCGCTGCCGCCGCAGCCGCGGCACGTGCTGCAGGAAGCCACCGAGTTGGCCGGAGCCGCCGATGCCGTCATTCTGGTGGTGGGGGATCATCAGGGGTCATCAAGGGAAAGCGCCGATCGGGACACCATGGCACTGAGTAATGATCAGGTCGAACTCATCGAGCACATCACGGGGGCGAACCCGCGCACGGTGGTCGTTGTCAACGCCTCCCGCGCGGTGCACATGCCCTGGGCCGACCGCGCCGCGGCGGTGCTGATGGCGTGGTTCCCGGGCGAGCATCTCGGCGAGGCGCTGGCGTCGGTGCTGCTCGGTGATCGGGATCCCCGTGGCCGGCTGCCGATCACCATTCCGATGCGTGACCAGGACATTCCCGGTTGGGGGGTCGGCCTGGGTCCGGACAAGACACTGGACTACGACGCCAGCGAACCCACCGGCTATCGGCACGCATACCGCAGTGGCGTCGCCCCGCGGTACCCCTTTGGCTTCGGCCTGGGCTACACGACTTTCGAGCTGGTCGATGCCGGCTTGGTGACCGATCCGAGCACGGATCGGGTCACCGTGAGCGCCTCCGTGCGCAATACCGGGAGCCGGGACGGCCGTGACGTGATCCAGGCGTACGTCCGGGCGCCGGGCGAGATCGATTGCCGGCTGGCGGGTTACGGAGCGATCGAGCTTGCCGCCGGTGAAACCGGAACGGTCACCTTCACCCTGGACGCGCAGGCATTCCGGCGTTGGCACGATCCTTCCGGACGGTGGTCCGTGCCGCAGGGCAGCCATCAGGTGCTGATCGGTCGATCCAGCGTCGACCTGCCCGTGACCGTCGCGGTGCAGCGATGATCAAGTCCCAGGCGCCGGTGCTGCGGGAGCCGAAGCAGGAACGGAGCAGGCGCAGCTTCGAACGGGTACAGGACGCCGCGCTGGCCCTGCTGGTGGAGCGCGGTCCTGACGCCTTCACCCTGGCGGAGGTCTGTACCCGTGCGGACGCCTCGATGGGTGCCATCTACAACCGGGTGAACGGAAAGGACGACCTTGTCCGGCTGATCCACGAGCGCGAGATGTCCCGGGTGGACTGTGACACCGAAAAGGCGCTGCAGGCCATCGACCCGGAGAGCGGGCAGCTCCGCGATGTCGTCGCCGAGTTGATCAACGGGGTAACCGTCCTGCTACGGCGGGACGCCGAGGTGCTTCGACCTTTCATGTTGCTGGCCGCCACCGACGTGCAGATTGCGGTACGTGGACGGCAGTCGGCCATGCTGATGACCTCACTGTTCATCGCGTTGCTGTCGCAGCGCAGCCAGGAGATCCGGCACCCCGACCCAGTCGCGGCCATCGAATGGTGCTTCACCATCGTTTACAGCGTCATTGCCCGCCGGCTGGGTCTGGGCAGCACCATGGAGGGCGCGAACGACGACGGCGACTGGGACGAGCTGATCGCCAATCTCACCGACACCGTGACCGCGTATCTGTCGCTGGCCCGCTGACCCGTCACGACCCGGGTGCTATCACCACAAAGGCGAACCGCCTGACCAACCACATGACCCGCCCTGCCAGGCAAACAAGCGAAGCCCGGTACCCATCCCAACAGTAAAGTTGAGGGCGGGTACCGGGCTCGACCATTCAGGCTGCGGCGGCCACGGATCGGATGTAGCGCACCGACTCTGCGGTGGGCCGGGTGGGGATGTACTCCAGGCCGATCGGTCCGACGTAGCCGGCGGCATCAAGAGTCTTCAATGCGGCCGGCCAATCGATAGTGCCGCTGCCCGGCTCTCCGCGTCCGACGACGTCGGCGAACTGTACGTAGCCGATCAGTTCGCCCGCCTTGGCCAGCTCGGTGGCCGGGTCCTCGCCCTCGGTGACAGAGTGGTAGAGATCGTAGAGAATCTTGAAGCTCTCGTCACTAACCGCCTCGGCGACCTTTACTGCGTCCGAGGTCCGATCGATGAGCGTGCCCGGGTGGTCGACCCGGCTGTTGACCGGCTCGAAGACCATCGTGACGCCGGAACCCGCAATGCGCTCGACCGCCATCCCGTAGGCGTCGATCAGCTTCTGCAGATTCTGGGCGCGCTTCATGCCGGGGAAGCCGATGCCGGAGCCCACCACGATGCGAGGGGATCCGAGCAGCCGGGCATTGTCGACGCCACGAGCGAGACCGTCGAGGAACGGTGTGCGGTCGGTTTCCCAGGGCAGGGTGAAGTTGGTGCGCGGTTCGGCCAACACCGACGTGAGGGTGACACCGGTTTCGCTCAGGGCCGCGCCCAGAGAACCGAGGTCCTTCTCGAAGGTGCCCCAGATCTCGACGGCGTCGAAGCCGGCCGCCGCTGCCGCCCGCACCCGGTCCGCATGGTCAGGGCCGGCTTCGGTGAAAAGAAGCTCGATATTTGCAGAGAGTTGGTACATGCCAATGCCTTTCAATGTGGTCTGGGCGACAGCTGGGCTCAGTGATCAGAGAGTTGCAGGACCTTGGAGTCCTTGCCGCCGCCGGGCACCGGCATGTAGGAAATTCGCAGCCGCTGCGCGACCGAGACCTCATGCGTTCCGGCGGGCAGCCCGCCGGGCTGCGCGACCCGCAGGGTGGCGATCTCGCCCATCTCCCAGCGGTCGTCGAACACGGTGGACAATTCGGTGACGGCGTAGGAGTTGCCGTGGACGGTCAAGGTGAGTGAGTCGGTGGGCACGGGGGTCCCGTCGACGGTCAGGTCGATGGATTCGACCATCGACAGTCCGAGTCCGCGGTAGTAGGGCAGCCGGATACCGAGTTCGTAGCCGTCCACTGCGTTATCGGACGTGGTGTTGCGGAATCCCTCGGGCAGGATGATGTATTTGTCGAACATGGCTATTTCCTCAGGCTTTCGCGGTGTCGGTGTCGAGCAGGCGCTGGAACATCGCGTGCTGCCGGCGGACCTGCTCAACGCTGTCGACCGGGAAGGCGTCCTGGATGTGCCGGTTGCCCTCGTATTCACTGGACAGATAACCGGTGTAGCCACCCTCGATGAGCACCGGGATGATCTTGTCGTACGGGATGGAGTACTCGACTCCGTCGTCGGTCATCTCGTAGAACTTCGCCTGGATGTGATGGATGTAGGGCATGTGCTCCAGCATGTTCCGCGGATCGTTCCACGTGTAATGCGTTGCCTGCCTGGCCATCCCGGTCTCGATCGGGCCGCCGCCCATGTAGTAGACGGTGTCCATCAGGCCGTGCACGTCGCCGTGCGCGTCGTAGGTCGCGACGATCAGGTCGAGCAGGTCCTCCCGGCCGCCTTCCCTTCTGGCGTGGTCGGTGACCACTCGCGGGAAGCGTTCGACGTAGGTGCCCATGTCCGGCATGAACCCCAGGGCCGGGGACTGCAATCGGTGCATGACTTCGAGGTGCCGCAGGATCCAGGGATGTTCGTAGTGGAACGGCGCGTGAACCTCCAGCAACAGCCGCAGACCCAGTTTCTCGGCCAGCGGGGCGGCGCCCTCCATCACCTCGGGTGGGGTGTTGATGATCGCGCGGATCTCAGTGACGCCCAGCCGGTGCGCGATCTCGAGATCGCGGTGCACTGATTCCACCTGCTCGTCGACGGACAGCCAGCGGTCCGGGAACTTCTTGGTGTCGATGAACAGGTCGCTGGCCACCGGGGTGGTGCCGTACTTGTCCATCCATTGGTGCCACTGCCGGTAGAAGTCGTCGGTGATGTTCGGGTAGCCGCGCATCATCTGTTCCGGGATGATCTCGATGCCCAAAGCCCCGAAGGCGGCGGACTCGCGGATGCAGTCCTCAATGCCAAGCTGACCGAGGAAATACTCCTCCTGATAGGAGTAGAAGCTGACACCGCGTTTGATCGCGTGCACTGCCACGTTGGAATGCTCCTTGCGATGGGGCCGCAGCTGCGGCCGCAGGACTGCGTCGCCGAACGACGACGCCCGAGGAAGCTCGCTTCCTCTGGTCGGCATGCAGCATGCCGACTGAATTCGACAACTCTATCGGGACCGTGCACCCGCGCAGAAATACTGATCGCTGATGGGTGACCATGGGTGTTTTCGATGACGTCGGACCTGTCGCCCACCCTGCAGGAGGCCATACGCTCAGCGTGCTCCCACACCGGCCGCCCGCGAAGCGGGATGAGGCGGAGAACCGGGAGCCGTTGCAGCCCACAGAATTGTGGCCCAACAGAATTGATGACTACAGTGATAATCAAAGACGTGCGAACAGACGACGTCGACGTCGTGATCGTCGGGAGCGGCCCGTGTGGCAGCGCCTACGCCCGGGAACTGCACACGTTGGCCCCGACCGCTCGGTTGTTGCTGGTGGAGGTGGGTCCGCAGATCTCCGACCCCGCCGGCAGCCACGTGAAGAACATCGCCGACGACACCCGCCGCCAGCAGGCCCAGCTCGCCTCCCAAGGTCCGGCTCCCTCTCAGGTAGTGGTTGGCAGGCAACCGACGCCGGGGAGGGCCGGCACGTTCCTGGTCGGGAGCGACCCCGATCCGGAAGGCGACGGCATGCCGGCCGCGGCGATGTCCGCCAATGTCGGCGGCATGGGCGCCCACTGGACGTGCGCCTGCCCGCGTCCGGGAGGCAGCGAGCGCATCGACTTCATCCCGGAGACGGTGATGACCGGCGCCCTGGACCGGGCCGAAGAGCTGCTCGGCGTCAGCCGGGACGCGTTCAACCACGCCCCGTTCTCGTCGGTGGTCCGCGACCGGTTGGGCGCGGAATTCGACGGCGAGCGGGCACCGGACCGACGCGTGCAACCGATGCCGCTGGCCGTTCGCGTCGACACCGCCGGCCGGGTGCACTGGTCGGGTGCGGACGTGGTGCTGGCCGACACCCTGGAGTCGCCCTTCGTCGAACTGGTCACCATGACGTTGTGCCGGCGGGTACTGACCGATGAGGTCGGCAGGGCGCAGGGAGTCGAACTGGAGGACCTGCAGACCGGCGAGGTCCGGCGGGTGATGGCACGGTGGGTCGTGGTGGCGGCCGATGCGCTGCGCACACCGCAGCTGTTGTGGGCCTCGGGTATTCGGCCCGCCGCGCTCGGTCGGTACCTCAACGATCAGCCCCAGGTCATCGCGGCGGTCCGGCTGGACGACGAGCTGATCGGTGGTCACGAGGCGGAGACCCGGACGATCGGCAACGGGTCGGCCGGCGCCGCCCAGCACAGTGGCGTGAGCTGGGTGCCGTTCGACGAGGATCATCCCTTCCACGGACAGGTGATGCAGATGGACGCCTCGCCCATCCCGCTGACCACCGACATTCCGATCGCGCCGGGGTCCATCGTCGGACTCGGCTGGTTCTGCCGTAAAGAGGTCCGCGCCGAGGATGCCATCACCTTCGACGACGGTGCCGTCGACGCCTACGGGATGCCGGCCATGCGGATCCATTACGGCCTGAGCGACAACGACCGGGCGGCCATCCAGGGCGCGATAGCGGCCATCCGCCGGGCCACGTCGGCATTGGGGACGCCGCTCGACGAGAACCCCATGGTGCTGCCCGCCGGCACATCGCTGCACTACCAGGGCAGCACGAGGATGGGAGCCGCCGACGACGGCACCTCGGTCTGCGACGTGCACAGCCAGGTCTGGGGTCATCCGGGGTTGGTGGTCGCCGGGAACGGCGTCATCCCCACCTCGACCGCCTGCAACCCCACCCTGACCTCGGTCGCGCTGGCCGTCCTCGGCGCCCGGAACATCGCCGCGGAGCTCGACCGCTCCGCCGACGTCGTGACCATGGCGGCGGTCCGATCGACCTGACGCCGCCGCACTCGAAACCGCGGGCCGGCAGCGAGCACCCTCCGCTGCCGGCCCGCTTTTCGCTTCGCTCGTCTCAAGCAATACACCAGAAACGCCATGACCTACCAGGAGGTTTGCCCTTCCATGATCGTCGACATCACCGACACCGCAGTGGCTCTGACCGAGCCCGACGACTGCGGCCGTTTCCACGTGCGGGTCCCGTCGGGTTTGCCGGTGGAGGCGCTGGACGCCCTACTGGCCAGTGCCGGCGCCGGCCACCGGACCGGAACCGACCAGGTGGCGGTGAGCATCACGTGGCTCCGGTCGTCCGCGCACGACGTAGCACCGGACTGGGCAGATCGCTTCGGCAAGATGCTGGCGTTCGCCGGCACCAAGGGCTGGCTCACCGATGACGGGGCCGCGGTCTACGGCCACATCACCCACGACTGACCAGCGGTCCAGCTATCGGTCGGCGTCGGCCCGGCTCGAGGCCACAGACACCTGGTGCTTTCGCAGTTCGCGGCGGGGCAGCAGGACGGCCAGCGCCAGACCGACGGCGAACAGGGCGGCGATCCACCCGAACAGCGGCACCAGAGCGTCGACGTACGCCATCGACACGCCGGCCCGCACCCCGACGGGCAGGGTCTCCGCGGCCTCCGGCGTCAGGTGGGCGGCGTCCAGGCCGGTCGGCAGGTTCGCCGGCAGACCGGCGGCCAGTCGAGCACCGAACGCGCCGCCGATGACGGCCGCGCCGATCGTCACGCCGATCTCCCGGAAGAAGGTGACGGTCGAGGTCGCGGTGCCGACCACCGAGGCCGACACCGTGTTCTGCACCGCGACCATGGCCACCTGCATGAACGATCCGACGCCCAATCCCAGCACCGTGAGGTAGATCGCGAGCAGCCAGATCGGTGTGCTGGCGGTCATTGTCGCGAGCAGCAGCATGGCCGCGGCGGCGACGACGGTGCCGACAACGGGAAACACCTTGTACCGGCCGAACCGGCTGATCAGCAGACCGGCGGAGATGTTGGCCACGATGATGCCGGCGGTCAGCGGCAGCAGCAGCATCCCGGCCGTGGTGGCACCGGTCGCGTACACCATCTGGGCGTAGGACGGGACGTAGCTGATCACTCCGAACAGGCCGGCGCCGATCACCATGCTCAGCCCGATGGCAACGAGCACCGTGCGATCACGAAACAGAGACAGCGGAATGAGCGGATCGGCGGCCCGCCGTTCGACGATCACAAAGACCGCAACGCCGACGATGGCGGCGGCGATGAGCGCCAGCATGGTGGCCGATCCCCAGGCGAATTCGGTGCCACCCCAGGCGCAGACCAGCACGATGCAGGAGGTCGTGACGGTCAGCACCGCGATGCCCCAGATGTCCAGGGGAGTGGTGCGCTGACGACGTGGCAGGTGCAGGGCCGCGGCGGCCAGCGCGAGCGCGACAACGCCGATCGGCAGGTTCAGCCAGAAGATCCAGCGCCAGCTCGCGGCGTCGGTCAGCGCGCCACCGATCAGCGGACTGACGACGGTGGCGATGCCGAACACCGAACCGATGGGCCCCAGGAACTTCCCGCGGTCCCGCGGGGGCACGACGTCGGCGACGATGGCCTGGGACGACACCAGCAGACCGGCCCCGCCGAGGCCCTGCAGGGCGCGAAAACCGATGAGCTGCGGCAGGTTCTGCGAGAACCCGCAGAGTGCGCTGCCGATCAGGAACAGCGTGATCGCCGCCAGGAACAGGCGTTTGCGGCCGAAGACGTCACCGAGTTTGCCGTACACCGGCATCGCGACCGCCATCGCCAGGGTGTACGCGATCACCACCCACGACATGTGCCCCAGTCCGCCGAGTTCACCGACGATGGTGGGAAGTGCGGTGGCCACGATGATCTGGTCCAACGCGGCCAGCAGGGTGACCAGCAGCAGGCAGATGAAGATCCACCGCAGCTGACGCGACAGCGACACGGGCGTGGTCGGTCTGAGGGGTGCTGGATCCAAGGACGTCAGAATTCATGATGCCTCCGCGGGCTGACGTGCGGTGAACGCACGATGACGGCGGCGGTAGGCGCGGAACGGGACTTCAGGACCCGACCGACGGACCGGCTTTCGGCCCCATCGTCACTTTCATTATCGCACAACTCTGCTCGACTGTTCAGCCGCAATGTGACCGAAATGACAACTGTAACGGGGAGTTTCGCATGCCGGTCCCGGTCCGCATCGCCCTCTCCTTCGGCCGAAGAGGGCGATGCGTCGTCGTGTCGCCTGATGCACAGGAAGCGCGCAGGGTCGGGCGGGATGGACGGAGGGTGGCCGATCCGCTACGTTCGGTTGATCTAGAGGGGGGAACCTTGTGACCAGGGTGTTCGGTCAACCACGCCGGGAAGATGCCGCCCGCGACAAGGCCGCACGGTCGAGCGTCGCGAGCAACGGCGCCACGGGTCCGGCGGAGCACGCTCCGCACGTCATCGTGTTCGACAATGCTGTCGCGGTCCCAGGACTGATCTTTCCTGAGGGCAACGCCACGGGTGGGGCCGACGGCCGGCCGATCACGTTGGGTGCTGGAGGCGGACCGCTGCAAAGGGTGCTCGCGCCGCCAGGTGAGGCCGATCGCCGATCGACATCGTCATTCCCGAGCGCGCGCCGCATGGTCCGGCCGGAGACGCTTCGCGGCAGCGTCGGGTATGCGTCCGCCGACCCGGCACCTCCGTCCATGGGCACGATCCAGCGGTATCTGAATCCGGAATTGGTGGAATATCTCCACGATATGGACGCGCTGAAAGCCCAGTTGACCCCCTTGATCAAGACATACAATGAAAAGGACAAGGGGGTCGAGCCGGACTACTACGGATACTACTATTTCAGTCGGACGTGGTACAAGGAGCAGGTCGCGACGCTGAACCAGATCACCGCCCTGGTTGGTCCAATCACGAAGCAGACCTACCTCGGATTCAACTTCGAAGCGATGCAGAAGTTCGCCCTGAATATCAGCCGGGAAAAGCAATCGCTGGCCCAGCGGGACCTGGCATCAGGCACTCGGGCCATTCCGGGTGAACTGCATTTCATCTGGTCCGGGCGAGAGATCAGTGAGGCCGCGCAGCGCAACATCGTCAGCTGGAAGAAGCGCGCCGATGTTGCTGAACCGCCTTGGAACGTCAATATCTGGACCGACGCCACGGATAGCAAATGGTCCGCCAAGATCCTGGAGTACCTCAATGGTGCTGGCGTCAAGGTCAAGGGCATCGGCCAAGAATTGTTGGGTCCGCGGCTTGCCCCTTCGTACAACACGCTGATCCAGGGAAGGAACTACCCCGCAGCATCGGACCTGGCCCGCTACGCGATCCTGAAGGAGCGCGGCGGCATCTATATCGATGTTGATATAGCGCCCGGAGAGTTCACACTCACCAACACACCCGTCCCGGCTCTGCCGACGCTGGCGCCTGAAATTCGTGACGCCCAGGCCGTCCGCGAGGAATTGGACCTCAAAGCCGGGACCAAGGTGACTCCGAAGATGGTGGAGGAGGTGGCCAAGGCTCGCCTGGCAAAGGGGCAGCACAATAACAACTTCATCATGACGCCGGAGGGCTCGGGAGCAATGGAGGAGGTCATCGTCGAGGTGGTGGCGCGACTCGAAAAGCAGGGTGGAGCGCAATCGCTGATCAGGGATCCGATAGCGACCGCGGCGGTAACGGGTCCGGTGGCGCTGAAACGCGGGCTCTGGAACTACATCCAGAAGGAGTATCCGTATCTGGACCCCGGAGAGGCCATGGACGTACTCACGACGGCATTGAACAAGGCACTCCCGGTGCAGTGGCTGACCCCAGAGAGCGAAAGTCAGGAGCATTGACCGTTTCGAAAACACGGGCACCGCGCAGTGGGTTACCTGGCCGGCCACGAGTTGGTGTTGGATGTGATGCAACGAAACAACACAGGAAGGCCGGGTGGGTCGTTGTGCCGCGTGATCTATCAGCAGTTCTGGACCTTGTCGTGTCCCTCGCAACCGAGGTCGGGCGACTGCAGCTCGACCAGCGTCATCACGTGACCGACATACAGACCAAGGCCCATGCCAACGACCTGGTGTCGCAGGTGGACTTCGCGAGTGAGAAGCTCATCGTGGACGCGGTCATCGACGCCTTCCCTGGGGACAGCATCCTCGGTGAAGAAGGCAGCGACATTACCGGTCACAATGGCTGGCAGTGGGTCGTCGATCCCCTCGACGGCACCCTCAACTACCTGACCGGCGCCGGGCCATGGTCGGTGTCCATCGCCCTACAGCATGAACAGCAGACAGTCCTTGGCCTGGTACACGATCCCGCGGTCGGGGAGACCTTCACCGCGATCGCCGGTGAAGGGGCCATGCTGAACGATCGCTCGATTCACGTTTCAGCAAACGTCGCGCTTGCGGAAAGCATCATCGGATTGAGCTACAACCCATCACTGCCCACCAAACGCCGTCTCGGTCCACTGCTCGCGGATCTGCTGCCCGTGATTGGCGACATCCGTAGAATTCCAGCCGCCCTCGGCCTTTCCTATCTCGCCGCCGGAAGATTCAACGGGAGTCTCATCCTGAACACGAAACCCTGGGACATCGCCGCCTCCGAGATGATCGCTCGAGAAGCGGGCGCGCAGGTCAGCAGCCCGAGCGCCACGATCACCGAAATGGCGATATTCGCCGGTCCCGTGCTCCTGGATGACCTGGTCACCGCCGTGTCACCAGTGGCGGTATAGGCGTCTTCGAGGTCGCGGACCTTGCCTTTACCGCGTTTCTGCTCGGTTGCATGCCGGGTCGAGGCTAGATCACCTCGACTGGAGCATGCTCAGTTCCGGGTGCTCCAGTCGCCCATCACTGCCTGCGCCGAGGTGTTCTGCGGTGTCCCGAGCACCGGATGCAGGTCCAGCGCCGGCGAGTAGCGGCTGGCAGGTGTCTGCCGGCCGAGGGCCTCCGCCATGGCCCGCACGTAGTGCGGTGCGCCGCCGCAGCAGATCCCGATGTACCCGACACCGAGATCGGCTGCCTGACGGGCGAAGTCGGCCATCTCGAAGCGGGTGTGCGCGAACGGCTCGAGTTCGATCGGAAAGGCGCGCCGGCCGTCCGGGTAGGTCAGCGACTCGAAGGCCGGTGCCGCCGCGTCGGTCCGGTAGGGGACGGGCTGGGCGGCGATCGGGATATCCACGGCCGCCCGGATCTGCTGCAGCAGCGGCATCATCGTGGCCGGCCCGCGGGAGCAGTTCAGCCCGACGACCGCGGCGCCGGCGTCGGCCAGCACCTTGCAGGCGTCGACGTAGGGGTAGCCGTCGTAGGTCTTCTCGGGCTGCACGCTGGCGAAGGTCACCAACGCCGGCAGGCCGAACTCCTGGCAGACCTCCAGGCCGATCAGCGCCTCGCCGACGAAATCGTTGGTCTCGGCGATGACCAGATCGATGCCCTCCTCGACGGCCCAGCCGAGCTGTTCGCGATACTGCTCGCGGACGATGTCGCCGGAACGCTTCGGGTCGGCCGGGTCGTAGGACCAGGTGTTGCAGATGTTCCCGGCCACCAGCGCGCCGCCCTCGGCGGCGATCTCGTTGGCGATGCGGACGGCCTGCCGGTTCAACTCCTCGAGCTGCCCTTCCCGTCCGACGTCCTTGAGCTTCTTGCGGTGCGCGTAGTAGGTGAGCGCGACCATGACATCGGCGCCGGCGCGGAGGAATTCGCGATGCAGTTGCCGCAGCGCGTCCGGTTCGTCGAGGATCACCTCGGGCACGTACGGGCCGGCCTTGATGTAGCCGCGGCGCTCCAGCTCGAACACGTAGCCCTCCGCGCCGATCACCGGGCCGTCGGACAGCCGCTCGAGGAAGGTCTTCTTCGAGGGTCGGCTCATGACAATTCCCCTTCCGGGACAACGGATGTGGCGGCGGCGAAGCGGGCCGGCGAGAATCGGCCGATGTCGTAGACGGTGCCTTCGCGCAGCGCGAGTTCGAACAGCACCCGGCCCACCCAGGGCGCGAACTTGTAGCCGGTGCCGCGCCAGCCCACTCCGACGAAGACGTTGTCGAACCCCGGGACGGCGCCGAGCACGAAGTTGTCGTCGGCCACCAGGTCGTAGTCGCACTGGTCGACGTCGCTCACCTGGGTGACCTCCGACCCGGCGATGCCCGGTAGGCACTGCTCGACGAAGTCGGAGATGCTGTCGATGCTGGTCGTGCCATGTGCGCCGGCCGGCATGTCCGGCGGGTTGTAGTAGCCGATCTTCACCGCGTCGATCAGGCCGTCGACGATCGGATGCAGGTAGATCCCGGTGTCGAGGTAGGCGATCACCGGCAGGACGTCCGAGGTGAACAGGTGCCGCCGGTCGGCCGGTGGCCGGAAGTACTTCGCGTCGTTCGGCCGGTCCTTGGTGATCGGCACCTTCAGGGTGTTCCCGGGCAACAGCGCGAGCACGTCGTTCGTGCCGTGTCCGGCCGTGACCACCACCGATGCGGTGCGGAAATCCCCTGCGCTGCTGGAGATCCGGAGCCGCTCACCGTCCCGTTCGATGGCCGACACGGTGGTGGCCTCGTAGACCGTGGTGCCGGTCCCGGCCAGGCCGGCCCGCAGTGCGCCGGTGACGGCCGGAAGATTGACCAGGCCGCCGACCGGGTCGAGGTCGGCCTGATCCGCCACCAGAACGGGGTATTTCGCCGTGACGCCGCCGGTGCTGGTCCGCTCGATCGGCATCCCGAGCCGCCTCATCACGTCCGTGCTGAGCGTGGCGTAGGTGCTGCCCAGGTCCGGCGTCACCGCGGCCTTGGCGATGTTCAGGCAGCCGCAGCGCACCAGCACGTTGGTGCCCGTCGCCGTCTCGAACTCGGCCCACAGCCGAATCGCCTCGTCCGCCAGCCGCGCATAGCCGGCGTCGAGATAGTCCCGCCGGTAGGACCTGGTCCGGCCGTACGACGCGGTCGCCGGGTCGCCCAGATGCCCCCGCTCCAGCACCGCCACCCGGCTGCCGTGCTGGGTGGCCGTCCACGCGGTGAACATGCCCATCACGCCGCCGCCGATGACAACGAGATCGAACAACTCACTCGACGGCCCAGCGCCCTCGGTCATCGGATTCGTCCTCCAGGAGAAGAGTGCGGAGCGCGTGGACGGCCCAGCCAAGCTGCACGCTACCGGCGCCGGCCGGTTGCTCCGTCCACGGATGCGCCGACGTTCCTGGGCGCACACCTCCAGTCGGCACCCGGTGAGCGTGCGCCAGTGACCGACTCGTCAGCCGGTTGGTGGTGTCTGCGGGGCGTAACTGCTGCGGAAGAATCCGCGGACGTCGTGGTCGATGTCCAGGTTGTGACTGAAGGTCGCGGTCCCGTCGGTCAATCCAGCGTCGAATCGGATCGAGATGTCGTCGTCCTGACCCCGGTTGGGGTCGTACACGCGCACGGTCACCGAGCCGGCATTGTCGGTGTAGCCGTACGCCAGCACCTGATGATTCAGTCCGAGGTCGGCCAGCTGACCGGAACGCGTCGTGACAATGCCCAGCGGGCATGGCATGCCCTGGTCAAGATCATGTTGGACCTGCGGCCACTGCTGCACAACGGTTCGGCCCGAGACGCCTCTATCCACGGTCACGTGCCTCCCGAACACGTCGAAGCCGGTGTCGGCGTCCGGGAGGTTCATCCAGGTGAAGTACTGGGCGACGCCGACCGGGATGTTCCAGGAATCGACAATCCGGCGGACGATGTACCCGTACAGGGGCTCGCTCGGCGACGGCTGGTCGACGGGTGGGACTCGTCGGGCGTACCAATAGTCCAGTGCGGCGAACACCATGCCACCGCAAAGGCCGCCGTTGGCATTGCCGACGTTGATCTCACCGAACGGCGTGCGAAGGGTGACCGCCGGTTCCGATGGCCATGAATTGGTGAACCGGAACGCGCCCGTCGAGGCCAGAAACGCTCGGGTCGTCGTCGTCATCGTCGGCAGCACGCTGGCTGGGGCCGGAACACACCGACGATCGTCATGTGGACTGTCCTTTCGAAACGCGATCCACCGCGCCGGGCTATTCGGGCGCGCTGAAGTACCTGAGTCGCAGGCGCGCGGGCAGATACGCGATCCATGGGAACGGCGACAACAGTAAGAGCCGAGCCTCTCAGCTTGGTGCCGGCCCGGACCAGGCGTCGGCGGGCAGGTAGACCGCGACATTGTCCATCCGGCGCTGGACCGCGGCGATCTCGTGCACGGCCTGGGCGAGCATGCTGCGGTCGATCGGCGACAGCCGATCTCGGACCAGCAGGTCGGACGGCTTCTCGGCCGCGTTCGTACTGCTCGATCTGGTACCGCAGCCGCAGCCGTTGGACGACCTCGAACGCCTCGATCAGGTTGTCCGCCTGCTCGTCGGGCAGCATCGCCGAACCGGCGGCCGCCTTGAGCCGTTCGGTGGTCGGCAGCGCCGGGGATCCCACGCTCAGCCCGACCCAGCGAGCGATGTTGACGATCGGCAGCAACGCGTGCGTCTTGATGTCGAAGGTCTCACGCCGGGTGAAGATGTCGCGCATCGAGCGGAACCTGGCCCGCTTGGACAACGACTCCTGCATCAGCAGTCGCATGGTGCCCGGGTGGCGGCGCACCTCCTGGAAGACCTCGGTGACCGCAGGCAGCCCGGGGTCACCGTGGATGGGCCTGCCGTCCACCAGCAGCGAGGTCATGATGGCGCCCTGGTTCTTCTCGGGCGATACCAGCCACTCCTGGGCGGCCGAGCGCCACGATGCGTTCGTCCGGGCGAACGCGGGTCGATCCGCGGTGGCGCCGTGGTCGTCGGCGGTCAGACCGGCGCCGGCGAGCAGCCGGTTGATCTTCCCGAAGACCACCCGGTAGCGGTCGATCTCGCCGTCGCCGATCGCATCGTCGAACGCCACCGCGGAGTCGATGTCGGAACTGGGTGTCGCTTCCCGGCGGCCGTTGCTGCCCAACGAGAGCCAGGTGAACGCGTCGATCGACAGTTCCGGATGCTGCTGCGAAGATCGAGCGTGATCGCCCGCCGGACGATGGTGTCGACGATCGCGGAGTAGACGGTGATGACCTTGCCGGAGGCCAGTTGCCGGGACAGCAGGTCGTCGAGCACCGACGGGACCCGGCGAATCCGTTCCTGGAGTTCGGCCACCGTCGACGCCCGGCGCACCTGCTCGTGAATCGAGACCCCGCCGGTGGTCGGCGAGACGGTGAAGTCCCGCGGGGTGACGATGCCGCGCAGCCCGCCGGCCGCCGTCGGTGACCAGCAGGAATTCGGCGTTGCGGTCCAGCATCAGGATCAGTGCTTCGGCGGCCGAGTCGCCCAGGACGGCCGTCGGAACCGAGTCGTCGAGGACCTCTCCGGACCGGCGCGGTGGCGGGCAGACCGTCGACCAGGACCCGTTGCCGCAGCAGCGCATCGGTGACCAACCCGAATCGCCCGTTCCGGAGTCGGACGGCGGCGCACGGCGACCCGCGCTCGGTCATCAGTCGTGCCACATCGGCGATGTGGTCGGTGATGTCGACGACCAGCGGCTCGGTGAAGATCAGATCGTCGACCAGGCTGTAGGGCGAGACGACGACCCGCTGCCGGGCGATCGCGCCCTGCTCGGCGAGGAACGCGGCGCCGGTGCGGGACGCGAAGGCGGGTTCGACGACCGAGGCGGGAATCGCCGCCACGGTGACCTCGTCCGCCGCGATCGCCAGCGGACCGACCGACCGCCTGATCAGCATGGCGGAGAAGCCGAAGATCCCGCCGGGGCCGAGCCGCTCGTCGGCGGCTTCGTCGCTGCGCTGCAGGGTGTCCCAGACGTTGACCGACCCGGCGATCACCACGAAGACCTCGGTGCTGGGCACGCTGAACGCATCGAGGATCACCTCGCCCGGCGCGAAACGCTCGATCCGCGCCCCCTGGGACATCGTCAGCCGCACCGGGCCCGGCAGGCCGTCGAAGGGCGCGCTGCCGACGCAGGATCTCCGGTGAGCGCCGCGACGTCGTCGTCGGTCCGTCGTCACCGGTCGTAGCTGTCCGGCGGCCCACGCGACGCCTGCCAGCTCAGGCGGTACCCGGCGTGGGCGGATCCGGGATCGAATAGCCCGACGGCCGGACGGTCGAGTTCAGCGACTTCGCCCACGATCCGTCGTCGATGTACTGCTTGAGGGCGGCGTTGACCTTGTCGACCATCTCGGTGTCGCCCTTCTTGACACCGATGCCGTAGATCTCGTCGGAGAAGCCCTTGCCGATGACCCTCAGCTTGCCCCGGTACTGATCCTCGGCCGCGAATCCGGCGAGGATCACGTCGTCGGTGGTGACCGCGTCCACCTCGCTGTTGTTCAGGGCCGTGACGCAGTCGGAGAAGGTCGGCTTCTCGACCAGCTGTATCGATCCCTGGTACTTCGCCGTGATGTTGGCCGCCGACGTGGTGCCGGGAACCGAGCACAGCTTTCGGCCGTTCAGCGTCTCCGGGCTGGTGATCTCATCCTCGTTGCGGCGCACCAGCAGATCCTGGTGCGCCTCGAAATACGGTCCGGCGAAATCGATCACCTTCTTGCGGTCGTCGGTGATGGAGAACGTGGAGACGATCAGATCGGCCTCACCGGAGGTCAGCAGGTTCTGGCGATCGTCGCCGTTGGCCTCCTTCCAGGTGATGTTCGCCGCCGGCACGCCGAGCGCCGCGGCGACGTAGGTCGCGGTGTCGACGTCGAAACCGCTGTAGCTGTCCCCGTTCTTGAGCGACAGCCCGGGCTGATCGAAGGCGATCCCGATGGTGAGCTTGCCGTCGGTGGTCGCTCCGGACACCGTCGACGGGCTCGGATTGGGTCGCTCATCGCTCGATCCGCAGCCGGTGAGGACGAGCATGATGGCGATCGCGGTGGCACCGGCCGCGGTGATTTTCCGCAGCCCGACGTTCTTCATCTCTGTCTTCCTTTGATCGAATATCCCGGCCAACTGAACCGACGAGAATCAGGTGGGGATGACCTGCTCCCCATGACCGGGATCGAGATCGTCGGGCGAGACGTCAGCCCCGTAGGTCGGGCCGGTCTCGGACCACACCGCCTTGATCCGGCCGCCGGTGTTCTCGATGACCTGTTTCCGAACCGCCATCCAGCCGATCGTCAGGCAGATCGCCAGCAACGGGATACCGAACACGACCACGATGAAGTCGGTCTTGTGCCAGAAGTACGGGGAGGCCTGCCAACCCGATATCGCCATCCCGACGATCACCAGGGCGAGGAAGGCCAGGCCGATGTAGCTGGTCCACGGATAGCCGGGCGCCTGGAACTTGCTCTTCGGTATCACCCCCAGGTTCACCAGTTTCCGCAGCCGAAGCTGGCAGACGAAGATCGTCCCCCAGGTGAACACCACACCGATCGCGGCGGCCTCCAGGGCGAGTTCGAACGCGTCCGGGACCAGGAAGTTGAGCACGGCGCCGAAGACGAAGACCACCGAGGTCATCACGATGCCGGCCCACGGCACGCCCGAGCTGCTCATCTTGAGGGTGAACTTCGGTGCCTGCTTCGACATCCCCAGGCTGCGCAGCACCCGGCCGGTGGAATACAGGCCGGAGTTGAGGCTGGACATCGCGGCCACGATCAGGATCGCCTGGATCAGCGCGCTCATCCAGGTCAGCCCCAGCCTCTCGAAGACCGTGACGAACGGACTGGTGCCGGCGGTGTATTCGGTGGTCGGCAGGATGGAGACCAACAGCAGGATGGACCCGCAGTAGAAGATGCCGATGCGGAAGATGACGGCGTTGACGGCCTTCGGGACCTCCCGTTCGGAGTCCTCCATCTCGCCGGCGGCGACGCCGACCATCTCGATGGCGGCATAGGCGAACACCACGCCCGACATGACCAGGATCGGGCCCGTACCAGACGTACGGGCGTCTCGGTCGGCCAGAATCCGCCCGGGTTGCTGTACAGGTTCTGGAATCCGGCCTCGTGGCCGCCGACGTCCATCTTGCCGAGCACCAGGACGGTCCCGACGATCAGGAAGGCCACGATCGCGCCGACCTTCAGGATCGAGGCCCAGAACTCGAATTCGCCGAACGCCCTGGCCGACAGCAGGTTGATGATCAGCACCACGGCCAGCGCGATCAGCACGGTCGCCCAGGTCGGCATCGTCGGGAATCCAGAATTGGACATATAGCCCGACTGCCGACAATTCGGCGATGCCGGTCAGTCCCCAGTTCAGCCAATACAACCAGCCGGTGACGAAGGCGGCCTTCTCGCCGAAGAACTCCCGCATGTAGGAGACGAAGGCACCCGAGGTGGGGCGGTGCAGCACCAGCTCGCCGAGCGCGCGCATCAGGAAATAGGCGATGACGCCCGACGAAGGCGTAGCTGAACAGCAAGGCCGGGCCGGTGCTGTGCAGTCGGGACGCCGAGCCCAGGAACAGGCCGGTACCGATGGCACCGCCGATGGCGATCATCTGGACGTGCCGGCGGTTCAGTGATTGCTTGTAGCCGACCTGTTCGGCATGCAGGGACGAAGGGGCGGACTGAGATGCCGGATCTTCTGTCGTTGTCATGGTCTTGCCTCTCAGTCGTTCTGTGCCGCGCGCAGGCCACGGTGAGCCGATGCTCGGCCCGGGCAATGCGTGGTGCAGCGTATGGGACGTGGGCGGAAGTAGCGATCGCATCGAACCTGCTTTCATCGAGTAGAAACGTGCGTACATATCGCCGCAACAAGCCGCAATACTGTGGAAACGTGCCCCGATTTCAGGGTTTTCGAAGCTCCCGTTCTCGGCTCCGAGCACGTGTTTCCCGGCTAGGCATGGTCAAACGTCCGGGATCAGGATTCCACGAAAAGACGTTTTTCGCACTGGTCGGGCCGGCCGATCGGCCGGGAGCAGCGTCCGGGTGGTCGGCGTGCGACCCCGCCGTGTCCTGGTTAAAGTTCGGTGGCGCCTGTCGATGCGGTCGCAGGCGAGCGTGTTGCCAGGTCGGGAGGCCCGGCAGAACTCGAGGGCCGACGGAGGTGGCGCGTTGGGAACGATCACGACGACAGATGGCACGGAGATCTTCTACAAGGACTGGGGGACAGGTCAGCCGATCGTCTTCAGTCACGGCTGGCCGCTGTCCAGCGACGATTGGGACACCCAGTTGCTGTTCTTCCTGCAGCACGGCTACCGGGTCGTCGCCCACGATCGGCGCGGCCACGGACGGTCCACCCAGACCAGCGATGGCCACGACATGGATCACTATGCCGACGATCTGGCCCAGCTGACCGACCACCTCGATCTGCATGACGCAGTCCACGTTGGTCACTCCACCGGCGGCGGCGAGGTCGTGCACTACATCGCCAGGCACGGCGAGAGCCGCGTCGCGAAGGCGGTCCTGATCAGCGCGGTCCCGCCGCTGATGGTGCAGACCGATGCGAACCCCGGTGGACTGCCGAAAAGTGTGTTCGACGGCCTGCAGGCGCAACTGGCCGCCAACCGGTCAGAGTTCTACCGGGCGCTGCCCTCGGGGCCGTTCTATGGCTTCAACCGGCCTGGGGTCGAGCCCTCGGAGGCCATCATCCAGAACTGGTGGCGGCAGGGGATGATGGGCGGCGCGAAGGCGCACTACGACGGCATCGTCGCGTTCTCCCAGACCGACTTCACCGAGGACCTCAAGAAGATCACCGTGCCCGCCCTGGTGATGCACGGTGACGACGATCAAATAGTGCCCTACGCGGACTCGGGGCCGCTGTCCGCGGAGCTCCTGCAGAACGGGACGTTGAAGACGTACGCCGGGTTCCCGCATGGCATGCCGACCACGCAGGCCGACACGATCAACGCCGACCTACTGGACTTCATCAAGTCCTGACCGACAGGTCCGCGGCGCCAGCCGGACGCCGCGGGAAGCTCAGGTCTCGAGCTCCGGGATGACGTCCATGAATGCGCACATATTTCCGCGCTGTTCGCCCGGGCGGTCTTTTGTTGCCCTGACGCTAGGAGCGGCGCTCGCGACCCGCCGTCGCCGGCCCGCGGCACATTGAGCAACCGCAAGGACCGTGGCGCGGCGTCCGCGTGCCCTGAGATCAAGGAGACGATGTGACCGATGTTGACGACCTGACCATACGCAATGTGGATTTCGCTGCCGGTGGGTTCAAAGCCGAGCTGAGCATCAACCCCAGCGGCAGCATGATGGTCGTTGGGTGCGTCGACCCGCGAGTCGACCCGACCCATGTGCTCGGAATCCAGCAAGGCGAGGCGGCCGTCATCCGCAACGTGGGCGGCCGGATCACCCCGGCGACGTTGCGCACGATGGTGATGCTCGGGAAGGTCGGAGCGGCCAATGGCGGCGGGAATCACTCCGGAAATTGGAACCTGGTCATCCTGCACCACACCGATTGCGGCATGACCGACCTCGCTGCATTCCCGTATCTGCTCGCCGAGTATTTCGAGATCCCTACCAACGAGCTCGCCGGAAAGGGGGTGAGCGACCCCATCCGTTCCGTGCAGGTCGATGTCGGCGTCATCCTGGACAATATCCACGCCAGCAAGTTCCTGGTGTCCGGGCTCGTTTACGACGTCACCACCGGGTTCGTGCAAACAATCGTGCCGCCAACGCCCTTGCGTTTGGTCGGCTAGGCGGGCCGGAACGGGGTCCCGACGGAAAGGCGGCCCTTCTCCATGTCGGGGGCCGGCGCTCGCTGACAGATCAGTGCGAAAGAGTCGTTCGCAACCCATACGGGCCAGCGGCACTCCGTAGTAGCATCTCGATGCGAGGTTTCCGGGGGAACGCATTGCTCATACGGGGGATTGATGAGTGCTCAGCTACACCATAAGGGTGACGTAACATCGGGCGGACCCACCCGACAGGGTGGAGCGAGTCGTTGCTCTGGGTCAACAGGGTCGATGACCAGACATCAGCGGACTGGAGAAGGCTCGCCCGTGCTGGTCGTGGTTGCTCCCAGTCCCGGGCCGGCCAGGTCCGACGTCGCCGAACTGGTCGAACAACATCTCGCGCTGGTCGACGTGCTGGTTGCCGAGCGATTGCGCAATGTGCCGGGTCACGTCCGTCGTGACGACCTCAGGTCAGCAGGCATGATGGCCCTGGTCCTCAGCGCCGCTGCCTTCGACCCGAGCCGCGGAGTCACTTTCCAGAGCTTCGCCGCGTTCCGGATCCGCGGGGCGCTGATCGACGAACTCCGTGCCATGGACTGGGCATCCAGGTCCGTCCGCTGCCGTGCCCGCGAGGTCGAGACGATCCGTGCCCGGCTGACCACGACGCTGGGTCGACCACCGGGCAACCACGAGCTCGCTGACGCGCTGGGGATCAGCACCCGAGAGCTCGACGGTGTCCACGCCGACCTCGCCAGGGCCAGCGTCCTGAGCCTGCAGGGACTGGTGAGCAACGGGCTCGCCGACACCCCGGCCAACCATGCAGAATGCCCGGAATCGCTGATCCTGTACCGCGAACGAATGGGTTACCTGCATGACGCGATCGCCGCGCTGCCCCAGCGCCTGCGTTTCGTGGTGGTCGCCCACTTCTTCGAGCAGCGCCAGATGCGGGATATCGCCGTCGATCTTTCCGTCACCCAATCCCGGGTGTCGCAGATGTGCACCGAGGCAATGACTCTCATCCGTGACGGGATGAACTCCCAGCTGGACCCCGACGCCCTTGGATCATTGGCGCAGACCGGCCGCGCCGGGGCCACCCGGCTTGCCTACTATCAGGCCATCGCCGATCGCAACGACGCCGCGGGCCGCCTTGACATGTCCACCTCGCAGGGCGAGATGCGTCCCGGTGTCTACGCAGAACCTGCCGAAACGTTCCAACGTAGCCTGATCGCCTGACCTGCGATTCGTCGTGGTCAATTTTCGTGAGTGTTGATCACCGTCGAGTTCAGCAGGTTGGGAACGGCGTTCCACTTCTGTTCCGTCGCCCCGGTGCAGGTCTCGACGTCGATGGTCGACCACGCCGGAAGCTCGCGTTCGGCCCGGAGAGCCCGAGACACAAGGAGCCGCTGACGAGCGTGAACTTTGTCGAGTAATTCAGCGACTTGTCCCCGCCGTAGATGGTCCAGGTCTGCCACGGCAGGCCGTCGCAGTCCTTGACCGTCACATAGCGCTCATTGATCCCGGGACTCGTCAGGCAAGACTTGCCGGTCGAGATGATCCGCCGGCCACGCTGGCTTGACCGGCCGGAATGGCCGGCGCCGTGAACAACTGGTTCGATGTTTTTGCACCCGGAAAGGGGTTCTGCTTGCACGGGTAGTCGATCAGGAAGCTGTGGTTCGGGTCCTTGTTGGTGACGTCCAGGCACCTTCCGAATTCGCTGAAGTTGATCCACTGCGGCAATGCCGCGGCACCGGGTCCGACCGACGGTGACGGGATCCAGCCGGAACCGCACGACCCGAGGACAACAGGCTGGCTGGCAGTCCGGGCCAGCACGTTCATGCACAGGTCCGGCAGGGCTCCGGTGGTGACCGAGGTCGATTGCGCCGCTTGATATTGCCCGTTGTCGTTGTAGCTCCATTGTTGCGTGTCAACAGCGGGCGAACCCAGCGGTCCGCACTGGGAAAGTCGTACGGGGTCACCCGGTATCGCCGGTGAGTGCGCGGAATTCAAACACAGACCGTTGGGGTTGGCCGCAGTGATCGAGGACAACAATTGCAGGGTGAGGTCGGTCCGATAGGCGAATACCTGTTGTGGCGCAGGAGGTGTGCTCGCACTGCATGGCTGCAGCTTGACCGCTGTATCCGCCGGCGCGGTCGGTGTACCCGCGTCCATGCAGAACGCGGCTGAACCGGTCGGGGCTAGTTGCAGGAGCCCACCCAGGATGTTCACGTTGGTGGTGCGGAAAACGTACGTCGAGGTGAGTGTCCTGCCGTTGCTCGACCCGTCAGTCGACTGCCGCGTCGGTTCCGGTCGAGGTGATCCGCGCGAAACCGGGCGTGGTGGAACCTGTCTGCGCGTCGAAGGTGCCGTAGCCCGGGACGCACTTCATCGCCCGGTCGGACGGACTTGGCTCGGTCACCGGATCGAAGGTGAAGTACTCGACAACCACCGAGTAGGCGGTCACGCCGGTGCTATCCATCGTGCCGGATTCGGGTCCGCACGGAAGCTGGCTGCTGACGCCGATGCCGCTGACCACGCTGGCCCTGATCGCCCCCAGTGTCACGTCGATACCGGATTGCGCGGCGTTCAGGGCCTGCACCCGAGTGCTGTCGAACCGGGTGTTCCGGCTCTGCGTGATGATCATCGGGACGAGCAGGGCGCTGAGCATCAGGCCGACGAGAACCACCATCAACAGGATGGCCATCGAGCCGCGCTCATCCGGCGGGTGGACCTCGCCACGCTCGCTGCGACAGTGTCCGGAAGCTGGTCATGGCCGCCCCTGTTGCTGGCAGATACGGTTCGGTCGGCACCGGCACGACGCTGTTGAGTGCGGTGAAGGTGCACGATGACGTCGAGTTGGTCAGCGACGAACCCGATCCGGACGGCGCGACCAGAGTGACGGTCAGTTGCTGGGATGATGCGTTGGCCCGCAGGGGTACCAAGGCGAAAGGCTGGGTCAGGCCGCCATCCGCAGCGCGGGCGGTGATGCCGGATGCGATCGGCACCCATGCGCTCGGGGTCGAAGCGATGGTGTTCAGCACCGTCCAGGATCGGCGCTGCAACTGCTGGGCGGCAGTGTTCACCCGGAGTTGGCTGCAGATCTCGGTGCCGCGGTTGGTGCTGCGCAGTTCGACGTACCAGTCGCCGCTCTTCCCTTTGCCCGGGGTGCTGATGAACGATGCGTAGCGGACCGTGTCGTCCAGGCTCAGGAAGGCCACATTGAGCTGCGACGAGGTCAGATTCACCGCCTGGGACTTGTTCATCGCGCTGTTCATCATCACGATCGCGCCGGTGAACATCGCCATGAAGACGACCATGAGTATCATGCCGACCATCAACTCGATCAGCGTGGTGCCCTCGTCGGGGCTCATCCGGCGCCGCAACCGGGCTGCCTTTGACCGCGACGGTCGGCGCCTGTTCCACGCACCGAGGTAACCGAACCTCGACCGCGTGAGGCGCCTCACGGTGGAGTCGTCAGCGAGTTTGATGGGGTCGACGCCGGCCCGACGCCGACAGCGTTGGTGGCCGTGACGGTGAAGGTGTATGTCGTGTGATTGTTCAACCCGGTCACCGTGCATGACAGCGCGCTGGTCGCCAGGCAGGTCTTGTTGTCGGGCACCGACGTCACCGTGTACCCGCTGATCGGGGCACGACCGTTCGACAGCGGCGCCGTCCAGGTGACCGCCGCATCCCGGCTCCCTGACAAGGCAGCGATGACCGAGGTCGGTGCCTGCGGTACGAGCGACACTCCCCACTTATTGCTCAGGTATTCCTCCACGGAACGCCGCTCCGGTGCGGTCAGCGCCCTGTCGAAGGTGATGACGTCGCCGACCTGGCCCACCACGCCGCGGCCGTACAACGCGTTGGACACGCTGGCGGTAAACGTTTTGAGCGATTGCGCCTGATCGGCGGTGATGACCTTCATCGGTCCGCTCGCGTTGACCAATTTCGCCCCATTGGTCCAGTTGAGCGTGAGCGAACTTGTCCGGTTGAAGGACCAGTCGTTGCCGTTGGGCGCGCTGCGCGACGCACCGGACCCGATCCGCACGTTGTAGTCGACGCCGGACTGGCTGAACATATCGATGTACTGCGCGGAGTTGGTGACATTGGCGGCCACGAACACGGTCAGGTAGTTGGCATTCGGTTGACCGAGTTGAGCACGTCGCTGGTGTCGGCGAAGTTGGCTGCGGTCAGGCCGTTCCACGTCTTCGAGGCCGGGCTGGTTGGCTGCGGTCGCCTGGATGAAGTTGTTGGCCGTTGCCTGACCGCTCTTGTCCTTCCAGCACCCGATTGCGGTCGTCGTCGCGGGTCCTGTGCAGTCCGAACTGCCCAGCAGGACGCTGGGGTCGGCGCCGTCGAGCCACAGCGTCATGCCGTTGGTCGCGGACATCACCGCCGGGTATGGGATCGCGGTCACCGCGGTCGAAGCGGGACCCGTGCCCGCACCGTTGGTCGCCGTCACGGTGAGCGAGTAGACGACGCCGTTGGTGAGACCGCCGATCGCGCAGGTGAGCCCGGCTGTCGTGCAGGACGCGCCTCCGGGGCTCACCGTCGCGGTGTAGGACGTCACCGTGACCGTTGCTGGGTAGCCGTCCACGACGGTGTCACCGTGGAGTCGCCGTTGACCACGACAACTGCCAGCGGGGCGAGGGGCGGGCCGCCGCCGATCGTCCAGCTGAACGCCGCGCTGGATGCTGACACCCCGAAGGAGTCCGTGACCGTCACGATGATTCCCGTCGTCGTGCCGGGCGTGTTCGGCGCGGTGCCGGTGATGGCACCGGTCGAGGTGTTCAACGTCAACCAGGACGGCAGATTGGCGGCGGAGTAGGTCAGCGGCGCGGTGCCGCCGGTGGTCAGGCCGGCCACATTCAGGTTGACGCCCACCCCAGGGGCGACCGTCTGGTTGCCCGGGCTCGAGACGCTCGGCACCGCGTTCACCGTGACGGTGAAGCTCGCACTGGTGATCGTCGCCGCGGAGCTGTCGGTGACGGCGATGGCCACGTTGTTGAACGTCTGGGCGGCGCTGGTGACGGTCCCGGTCAGCAGGCCGCTGCTGCTGATCCCGAACGTGCGCCGGGCCGTTGGTCACCAGCGTAACTGCACGGCGCGTTCGGGCAGCTCGTCGCCAGTTGCAGCGACACCGCCGCACCGACCGTCACGCTCTGGTTGCCCGGTGAGGTCACGGTCGGCGGCGCATAGACGGTCCAAGCTGAATGTGACGGTTCTGCGCGATCCCGGTCTTGGTGTCGGTGACCACCAGCGCCACGGACGTGACGCCCGCGGCGGTCGGTGCACCGGAGACAACCCCGGCGCTGCTCGAGCGTCAGCCCGGCGGGCAGCGTCGCGCCGCCGGTCCAGGCGAACGAGCCGGAACCGCCGGTCACGCTCAGCGTCACCGAGTCGGCGGTGCTGACCGTGCTTGTCTGTGCCCCCGGATTGCTGGCCACCATCGGTGGGTAGTCGGTGGTCCAGGAGAAACTCACCGTGGCTTTCCGGGTGGTGGTCGAGTCGGTGACGGTCAACGTCACCGGGAACACCCCGCGGGTGGTCGGCGTGCCGGTGATGACGGCCTGACCGTTCGACGGTCGACACGGCCAGTCCCGGCGGCAGGGTCGCTGCCGGATCGGACCAGGTGTAGCCGGGGCTGCCGCCGGTGGCGGCCGGCAGGGTCAGCGCCAGTGCGGTGCCGATCAAGCTGGCCTGGGGCGGCGGGGCGGTGGTGGTCAGCCCGGCCAGCACCGTCCAGCTGAAGCTCGCCGTGGCGACTCGGCCGAAGCCGTCGGTCAGCGTCAGGGTGAGCGGCGCGCTCGCCGTCACCGCTGCGGGGGTGCCGGAGATCTGACCGGTGGCGGTGTCCAGGATCAGGCCGGCGGGCAGCGTGCCGGCGGTGATGGCGACCCGGTAGGAGGGCACGGCCTTGATCGTGAGTCGGCAGATTGACGGTGTCGCCGACGGCGGAGATCTGCGCACCCGGATTGGCCAGCACCGGTGCAGCGGGTGGGGACTGATTCGCGTGAACAGCGGATCGTCGACGGTGCTGAGCAGCGTCGAGGTCACGTAGCTGCATCCCGTCGGTGGGCAACGTGCACCTGTCCAGGTCACCGCGACAACGACGCGCAGGTAACCGATTCCGGTGACTGCCGCGCCCGGCGCACAGTTGGCGTGCACCGTCACGCCGGTCGGGATCACACAGGTCCCGAGGTAGGTGTTGACTGCTGTAGGCGACGTTGTTGAGCGTCTGCGTCGCCGCGGTGGTCGGCACGGCTGCGGTAGCGCCACTGCCGATGGGCGCGGCGGCGTCCGTGGCCGCAGTCATGCCGGACAGCCACGGGCCGAGCGGCGGCGGAGGCGGCCGCGAACTGGGCCTTGACGCTGGTCGGATCGTGGCCGTTCACCAGGTCGGAGGCGGGCAGCGCGCGGATCGCCTCGACGGTGGAGTTGGCGATCTGGATGGCGATCTGGGTGGCCCGCTGCTGGCTGGTGAACGCCACCGAGTTGACGAAGAAGGTGGTGAAGGCAGCCATCACCACGGCGATCAGGCTGATCGACACCAGGGTCTCGAGCAGCACGAATCCGTCGTCGGCCGGCGACCTCAACGGGTGGCGCGGCGCGATGTCGACGCCGATTCGGCAGCGAGACGGCCATCGTCCGGTCAGCGGCAGCGAGCCGGTTGAGCGGGTTGCGAATGAGGTGATTCGTCACAGATCGCCGACCCGGTCAATTGCCGCTGAGCAGCTTTTCGAGGGCGGCCTGGTCTGCGGGCGACAGTGGCGCGGAGAAGATGTTCAGCGTCAGGTTCAGGGTGCACGGTCCGTCGATGCCGCCTGCGGGTCGTCCGCCGACGGTGTGAGTTGGCTGCCGGTCACCAGCGCGCGACGCGGCCCGGTGACCTGGATCTCGCTGCAGGAACGCCTGCAGGTCGGCGCCCAGTCCGGTGGCGGCCACGGTGATCGGTCATCTGCACCAGACCGGCTGGCTGGCGTCGCGGTGCGTCCCGGCGTCGGTGGTGGTCCCCGGAACCGGGTGTCGGTGCCGGTCGGCGTCCGGTCGGCCACTGGTGTGGCGGTGCCGACGACGACGCTGGTCAGCACGACCGAGGTGGCCGTCGCCTGCGCGGAAAGCTGGCGGGTGAACTCCGGTAGCCCACCGTCGGAGGGCAGTTCGGCCAGTGCGGCTGCCAGGCCGGCCCGCAGCGCCGCGACGTCGTCGTTCTGCTTCCTTGAGCTTGCTGTTCTTGGCCTCCAACACGACGTTCTGCGTTCTGGGCCGAGTCGGCCTGATCCCGGGTGGACGACGCGGCCGACAGTTCGCGGATCGATCACCACGAACCAACCGATCAGCACGATCAGCACCGCGAGCACGGCCCCGCCCGCCGAGCCACAGCCGCTTGTCCTGGGCGCGGGCACCCATCTTCGTCACCCGCCGACGTCGAATCGGTGGCTGAGCAGCGCGTTCGTCAGTCCCATGGTGATGCTGAACTGGGTACCTGATGCGCCGGCGCAGGCATGTTCGCGATCGGGCAGCACATCCACCAGACCGGTGACCGTGTTCAGGCGGTCGACGTAGTCGGAGAGATCGTCGAGAGTCTGCCCGGTGCCGCTGATCGTGATGGTGCCGATCCGGGGCAGCCCGGACGTGTCGAGACCGCCGGCCGCTGCACTGCTGTCGGCGCCGGCCACGCCGGCCGTGCTGATGGTGATGGTCTCCTCGCTGATGGTCATCGTGGCCGGCAGGTTGCTGCGCAGTTCGCCCATCAACGCGGCCAGGTCGACGTCGCCGCCCATCAACTGACGCGATCTGGGTCTGGACCTGACGGACGGAGCCCTGGATGAGGACCACGTCGGCGTAGCCGCGACCTGCCCCCTGCAACTGCGCGGTCCGGTCCTGGACCGAGGCGAGGTCGGACGATGCGTTGGAGTTCTCCTGCGCGGCCAGGTAGTAGCCGACCGCACACAGCGATCAACAGCACGGAAGATGCCGGCCGCCATCAGCTTGCGCAGGACCTTGAGCCGGCGGGCGTTGATCAGCTCCGGCGGGATCAGGTCCGCCGCGATACCCCAACCGGGCATCGCAGCGCCAGAGCGCGGGCTGCTTCACGGTGACCGTCACGCCGCCGCTCCCAGGGCAAGGCCGATCGCCACCGCGCTCGCTGCCGGATCGATTTCGTCGGTGCTGTCGGTGCTGTCGGTGTTGTCGGTGCCGTCGGTGGCTCGGCTCGTCGCTGATCGGCGGTTGTCGATGTGCTGCATCGGGGTGACGACGATCGGTCGGCACACCGTTCTGATTCGAGAGCGCGGCGGCGAGCCCGGGCAGGGCCGAGCCTCCTCCGGTGAGCGAGATCCCGTCGAGCTGAGCACCGTCGCTACCGGCCCGGAAATAGTTGATCGAGCTTCTGATCTCGGCCAGCAGGGGTCGGATACCGGCCTGCAGGGCGTCGGATGCGGCGCTACGTCCACCGGTCGAGGCCGGTCTCGCATTTGACTCGCTCTGCTTCTTCGAGGGTCAGGTCGAGGTCGTCCATCAGGAGATCGGTCAGTTCCTGACCGCCGCGGGCCAGGGTGCGGACCAGTTTGGGTACGCCGTGGTCGTGGATCACGATCGAGGTCAGATGAGCGCCCAGATCGATCACCGCCTGCACCACGAGGTGCTCGTCGCCGATCGACCGCAGCGCACCGAAGGAGGACAGGTCGATCCGGGCCACCTTGAGCCCGGCCCGCTCGACGGCTTCGACCGCGGCCAGCACCGGGCCGCGCGGAGTCGCGATCAACAGGCCCGGACACCAGGCCGGTCTTCGGATCGGGAGCACCCACCTGCGCGTAGTCCAGGATCACCTCGTCCATCGGGAGCGCGATGATTTCGCGGGCCTGGAACGGGAGGGCCTTGGCCCGCTGCTGCGCGTTCAGGTTCGGTATTTGCAGTGGCCGGACCACCACTTGCGGATTGGCGACACCGAGGATTACCCGCCGGCCCTTGAACCCATTGGTCGCCCAGAGTTGTTGCAGCGCTTCGGTGACCACGTCCTGCTGAGTCACCGCGCCGTTGACGACGACCCCGGGTGCCAACGCCACCGAGCCCGAGCCGTGCACGGTCGCCGATGTGCGTCCGTCCTTCGTGCCCAAGCGCCAGAACCGCCGCTCGGACCGATGTGGCGCCGAGATCCAGTCCGATCGCGTGACCATTGCCGTTGATCGGGTGGTTCCGCGTTCTTCCGTGCTGGGAGCCTTTCTGCGAGCCGTTACGCCGGAGTTTCATGCGCTCGCCCGCCTGGCTGGCGAGATGAGGCGGTGCGTCACACGCCCAGTGCCACATTCGAGTAGAACTCCGCGACGGCGGAGCCGACAAAGAGCGCGAGCAGCGCGCCGGTGATCATGAACGGGCCGAACGCGATGGAGCTCTTGGGTGTACCGCGACGACGGGCAATCCCTCCGATTCCCGACGATCGAACCGATGGCGAATGCCGCGAAGCGCTCCCACCGCCAGCACCGGATAGGACATGAAACCCAGTACACCGCCGACGATTCCGGCCAGCTTGACGTCGCCGAACCCCATTCCGGCCGGATAGAGGTACGCCAGGGCGAAGTACGCCCCGAACAGCACCGCGGCGCCGACGCCGGCCCGTAGCAGCGCCGCCGCATCGTGCTGAGCAAGTGCCGCGATCGCCAGCAACGATCCGACGACCAGGTAGGACGGGTAGACGATGGCGTTGGGCAACCGGCCCACGTCCAGATCGATCATGGACAGGCTGATCCCCATGGCCGTGAAGTACAGCATCGCCGGCAGCGCGGCCAGCTGCTGCAGCTCGAGGAATCGGATAGCGCACGGCGACGAACAGCACCGCGGTCAGCAGTTCGACCAGCGGATACCGGACGCTGATCCGCACCCGGCAGTCGGCGCACCGCCCGCGGAGGAGCAGCCAGCCCAGCACCGGCACGTTGTGCCGATTTCTGATCCGGTGGCCGCAGGCCGGGCAGTGCGAGGGTGGCCGTACCAGCGATTCGTGCATCGGGATCCGATGGATCACCACGTTCAGGAAGGAGCCGATCGCCAGACCCAGCAGGGCGATCACGACGATCAGCGGTGCCACCCGGGTGCCCTCCTCGATGCGGTTCGACGCCCGCGTGTTCGGTCAACCGAAGGGGACCCAGTGATCGCGAATCAACGGTCGTCACCGGAAATCCCCCTTCACGTTTTCCTTTCCCGCGGTGGACAGCGAACGGGTGGGGCGCCCGTCGTGCGGCGCCCCACCCGTCGGCTCGGAGATTTGATTCAGCAGGTCACTTCTTGCACACGTCGGCGCCGTATCCCGCCCCGGTCTCCTCGACCTGTCCACCCTGCGCGCTGCTGTAGCAGAAGACCTTGCCCTCTGTTCCGCTGGAGTTGTAATCCGTGATCGTGTAACTCACTCCATCATCACGGGTTTTGTACGCGAGATTGGTGCCGTCGCTGAGGACGATGGTCCGCGTGCAGTCACCCGCAGTGCCGCCACCGTTCTGGAAGGTCATTCCGTCCTTGGTCGGGTACTTGCCGTTGTTGTCATTGGCGCACAGCTCCAGCACGCTGATCGAGTTTCTCAGATCCGACTGGGATGCAGCGTCGTTGGCGCCCTTGCGGTAGTTCAGGTACAGCGGGATGGCGATGGCGATCAGCACACCGATAATCACGACCACCACGAGGAGTTCGATGAGCGTGAAGCCCTTGTCGCCGGTGGCGCGCTTCTCCCGGAGCTTGGAAAGCAGTTTGTTCATGGGAGCCTCCAAGGCTCGAGTAGTGGCGGACTCGGCCATGCTGGACCGATCCGCAGAGGACTGCACCCGATTCATCGGCAGGCAAGCCCACCGAGATGAGGAGCCAAGTGAAATTAATTCTGACTGAATGTTCTGATAGATGGTGAACATCGGCAGATACAGGCAGATCACCATGGTGCCGATCACCAGACCCATCAACACAACCAGTAACGGTTCCAGCGCCGACGTCAGCCCATCGGTGGCGGTTTCCACTTCCTGGTCGTAATAGTCCGCAACCTTATCGAGCATTTCACTTGTTTGTCCGGTTTCCTCGCCGACCTCCAGCATTTGCACCACCATCGAGGGAAAGATGGCGTGCTGTGCCATCGGCCTGGAGATGGTGCTGCCGGTGCGCACCGACTCCCGGACTTCGGCCATGGCCGCGCCGATCATGGCGTTTCCCGATGTCCCACCGACGATGTCCAAGGCCTGGATGACCGGCACGCCGACCGCCAGCAGAGTGCCGCAGATTGCGGGCCCAGCGGGCAATGGCCAGCTTGCTGTACAGCTTGCCGAAGACCGGGATCCTCAGCTTCAGCCGGTCCGACTTCAATCGAAATGCGGCACTGCGCTGCATCGAACGCCGGTAGGCGCGCAGCCCGATCACGGTGACCACGACGACCAGCGGTAAGACCCAGTAGGCATTGTGGGACAGCACCACCAGGGCGGCGGTCGGCGCCGGGAGGTCGCCGCCGAGCTGGCTGAACATCGTCTCGAAGATCGGCACGATGAAGATGATCACGCCGGTGCCCATCAGCAGGGAGAAGATCAGCACGATGACCGGGTAGGTCAGCGCCGACTTGATCTTCGCCCGCAATGCCGCGTCCGACTCGTACATCTTGGCGATGCGGTCCAAGGCATCGTCCAGGAACCCGCCCGTCTCGCCGGCGCCGATCATGTTGACCATCAACAGCGGGAACTGGTTGGGGTGCCGCGACATCGCCTTGGACAGCGCGGTGCCGTCCTGGACGTCCGATCGGACCTGACCGATCGCAGCCTTCAGACTTGGCTTACCCGTCTGCTCCTCCAGGATGGCCAGCGATCTGGTCAGGGTCAGCCCGGACGAGGTCATGGAGGCGAACTGCCGGGACAGGATGGCCAGATCCCGCAGGTTCGTTCGCTTCTGACCGAAGCCCGGGATCTTGATGTCGCGTGTGTAAGCCCCCGCCCCCAGCGACTTTGAGCGGGATGAGTTTCTGACCGCTGAGGGCAGCCGCAGCCGCTTCGGCCGATTCGGAGTCGATGCCGACCCTTGCGGACGGCACCGGCGGAATCGACGGCCTCGTAGCTGAATGTCTTGACGTCGGTCATCGTCAGATCCTCGCGAGTCGTCTGAATTCGGCCGGATCGTGCGCCAGGTCGAGTCCGGTTTGCTTGCTGATCAATAGTTCGAGGAAGCTGTCGGCCAGGCACTGGTCAAAGGTGATCATGCCCGAGGTCGCTCGACGATTGGATGACCGTTGGGATCTGGTGCGCTTTGGCCTCGCGGATCAGGTTGCGAATGGCCGGGCTGACGACCATCACTTCGGTGATCGCCACCCGGCCCTTGCCGTCCTTGCGCGGTGCAAGTGCCTGAGTCACCACCCCCTGCAGACAGTTGGCCAACTGAATCCGGATCTGGCTCTGCTGGTGCGCTGGGTACATGTCGATCAGTCGGTCGATGGTCTGCGCTGCGGACTGGGTGTGCAAGGTGGCCAATACGAGGTGCCCGGTCTCGGCGGCGGTGACGGCGACCGATGTCGTTTCCAGATCCCGCAATTCGCCGACCAGGATGATGTCCGGATCCTGGCGGAGCACGTGCTTGAGGGCGACATCGAAACCGGCGGTGTCGATGCCGACCTCGCGTTGATTGACCAGGCACCCCTGATGGTTATGGATGTACTCGATCGGATCCTCGATCGTCATGATGTGCCCGGTCCTGGTCCGATTGGCCACATCGAGCAGCGACGCCATCGTTGTCGACTTGCCCGAACCGGTCGGGCCGGTGATCAGCACAAGGCCGCGCGGGAGGTGGGCGAACTTCTCGATCGAAAGCGGCAGCCCCAGATCGTCCAATCCCGGGATCGAATATGGAATGACCCGGAACGCCGCACCCACCGAGCCGCGTTGCCGGTAGACGTTCAACCGGAACCGACTCAAACCGGCTACGCCATAGGAGGTATCGATCTCGTGGGTGCGAGCGAAGCGTTGCCATTGTTCGTCGGTCAAGGCGGCACGGACGAGCCGCTGGGTCTCCTCCGGCCGCAGATTGGGCCAGTCCGGAAGGGGCTTGAGTGACCCGTGCAGCCGCACACAGGGCGCGATCCCGACGGTGAGGTGCAGGTCAGAACCACCCATGGTGACGGTCTGGGTCAGCAACTGGTCCAGCGAACCAGGAAGGTCAAGAGCCGGCGGCACGATCTCCGCAGTAGCTGTGGTGTGCATAGCCGGTCCGTCCGTCAAAGTGGTGAGTGTGGTGCCGAAAAGCCTTGGTGCGCGGTGTCATACGGTGACCCTGATGACCTCCTCCAGCGTGGTGTCGCCACGGGCGACCTTGTGCAGTCCGTCGTCCCGCAGCGTCACCATGCCGGCGCCGATGGCCACCTTCCTGATTTCGGTGGCTGATGCGCGGGCGATCGCGAGCCGCTCGATCTCCTCGGTGATGGGCATCACCTCGGTGACCGCCATCCGGCCGCGGAATCCGGTGTGGCTGCAGTTGCGGCACCCGACCGGACGCCAGAGCACGTCCGGCGGGGCCAGGACCTCGCTGGGCCAGCGGGTCGGAGTTCGTTCCGCGTCAGTGGCCGGGTACTGGTCCTTGCAAAAGTCGCACAGCCGCCGGGCCAACCGCTGGGCGAGCACACAATCCAGGGCGGAGCCGACCAGGAAGGGCTCGATGCCCATCTCGACCAGTCGGGTGACGGCGCTGGGCGCGTCGTTGGTGTGCAGGGTCGACAGCACGAGGTGACCGGTCAGCGCGGCCTGGACCGCGATGTGCGCCGTCTCCCGATCGCGGATCTCCCCGATCATGATGATGTCGGGGTCCGACCGCAGGATCGCCGGAAGCACTGCCGCGAAGTTCAGGCCTGCCTTGTGATTGACCTGAACCTGGTTGATGCCGTCGAGGCGATACTCCACCGGATCCTCAACGGTGATGATGTTCACCGACGGCAGGCTGATCTCGCTGAGGGTTGCATAAAGCGTGGTCGACTTGCCCGAGCCGGTCGGGCCGGTGACCAGCACCATCCCGTGTGGCTTGTGGAAGGAGCCCGAGAATCGCGCATAATTGTCGTCGGTAAACCCCAACTTCTTTAGTTCGAGGTCGATTCCCTTGGTGTCGAGCACCCGGAGCACGACCTTCTCGCCCCACACAGTCGGCAGCGTAGCGGTGCGCAGGTCGACATTTCGGCCGTTGAGCCGCACGGTGATCCGGCCGTTCTGCGGCAATCGGCGCTCGGTGATGTCGACATTGGACATGATCTTCAACCGGGAGATGAGTCCGGACTGCACATTGTGTGGCACCTTATCGATCTCGTGCAGCACGCCGTCGATCCGAAATCGAACCCGCATGTCGTTCTCGGTTGGTTCCAGATGTAGATCGGACGCCCGGCTTTGGATCGCCTGTTCGATCAGGGAGTTGACGTACCGCACCAACGGTCCATCGTCGCCGTCCGACATCAGATTCGACACCTGAGAAAGGTCTTCGGCACGTATCGTGGCGGCCATCGAGCCCAGGTCGCTGTCCTGACGCTTGAGCCGATCGATCAACTTGCGTAGTTCGCTCCGGGCGGCGACCACCGGTTGGATGGCCATGCCGGTGGCGGCGCGTACGTCATCCAGGGCGACAACGTCGTCGGGATCGCTGATGGCAACGACCAGGTTGTTGTCCCGCAGCGCGATGCCCAGCACCCGGTGCCGCAGAACCAGGGCCAGCGGAATCTTCGAGACGGCCGCCGGGTCGAGGGGATAACCGACGAGGTCGACGCTGTTGATGCCATGGGCGTCGGCCAATGCCTCGGCCAGTCCGAACTCGGTGACAAAGGAGTCCTTGAGGAGAACATCGCGAATGGAGCGCCCGGTGCGCTCACTCTCCTGGACCGCTTCCTCGATTTCGGCGACGTCCGAACCGCGGCGCGCAAGCGCATCGAGTAGCGGTCGGTACGTCTGGTACATGCCGCTCCCATCCGCCAAGTCGCCTGCGACGGAGTCGTCAGGCGCAATTCGGTACAGAGGGCGGGTCTGGCCGCATTTGCCAGAAACGCCCTTGGCCGACGCGAGACCTGGCCGCACCAAGCACGTCCGATCCCCAGACTAACCGGGGCGGATTGATGGCCTCCCTTTTCTTGGCGGCGCTGTTGGGCGGGGTTCACTATGCGCAAGAGCCCGCCACCCCGAACGGAGGAAAATGCGGATCGGGGGAATTCAATCCAGCGTGACCGATCGCGGTGAGATGGCCAACGGTAGCGTGAGTTTCCCTCCAACGAGCTGAATCACTCGAAGGTGTGCGGCTGCCTCATCCCACCCGGGTGGGCGCTCTGCCGGCCGCGTGCTGCCTGCCCTGCAGGTGCTACGGCGTCGAAGCGGGCTGATACTCGCGCTGACCGGACTGGATGTACCTGGTGTATTCCGCCTGCGGCCGCCCGTGCATCGAGAAGACCAGCGCCTTGCCGATGGCCATCCGATGGGTCTGGTTGGTGAACTCCAGGCGGCTCAGGCCCAATGCGGCCTTGGCCCACGCCATGTGCAACGGGTCCATCCAGAGAGTTCCCCTGGTGTCGTTGACGAGATCGTTCAGTTCCGAACGGGTCTGGCTGATCAGGGCGGCATGGTCGGTGAGATATTGTTCGACGCGGCCCTGTTCGGTCTCGACCATGCGCAGGTCGAACTCCATGGCGGTGGCGGGAGCCCCGGTGCGGGCCTGCGGATCGACCAGTTGTCGCGATGCCATCACACGGGCGATGACTTGCATGTTCACGTCCAGCAGCAGCTTGTTGACCTCAACGAGCACCTGCCGCGCCTCGCTGGAGACGAGCAGGCCCGCCGGTGCCTCCAGCGTTCCGATCCCGGGAGAGTCGGTCACCTGGGCCGTCGCGTCGAAGAAGCGGATAGCGTGGACCGAAGCAGGCAGGCCCGGGCCATTCTGCAAGGCCCAACTCATCACCCGGTAGTACTCATGTCGCTGGAGAATGGTCTCGTATTCCTGCGGACGATGGTTGACAGTGTTGTAGATGCAGGCCCGGACGAACGGGCTCAGGTTGTGATCGGGATAGGCGTCCTCCCAATGCAATCGATCGAGGTAGAACCAGTCCTGCGGGGCCAATTGCGGCGTCGTCCCGCGGATCCGCTGCCAGAGTCGCCCCATTGCGCTCTGTTCGACCTCGCGGCGCTGGACCACCAGACTCGCTACGGCGGCGTTCCCGGCAGTCCGCTGCAGCGCCAGCGCCCAGTGTCCTGAACCGTCCGCGATCCCGCGACTGGCGGGCTGACCGGCCGGCCGGTGGTCGTGTCTGGGCTCATTCGCCGCGTGCCGTTCGGGCATCGTGCTCCTTCCGTCGCACGGAGCAGTCCGGTCCGTCCTTCTGAGTTTAAAAGCTCGGCACCCTCGACCTGTGGTGCTGCCGTGCCGCTGAAAGGGCGGGAGAAACTGCCCTAAAGGTCACGGTCTACAGACGACAACGCGGGGCCTCCGGATTTCTCCGGCGGCCCCGCGTTGGTCAATCGTTGCCCGTCAGCTCAGGGTGAACGGTCCTGCGACCCCACCGCCACTGGACTTGGCAAAGATCCGGCCGGGATTCGTCGTGGGGACGTTCCCGTTGCGGAGCCGGACATCCCACACTCCGCCGACTGCCGGCGGCGCCGCGGCGGTCACGGTCGCCGACGCGCCCAGGATGGCCGACCCGATCGTGCCGTTCGCGTTGACCAGGTAGAGCGTGATGGTGGCGCCGACCACCGAGGCCGACCCGGTGACCCGGAAATCACTGCCCGCCTTGAATTTTCCGGTGCCGATGCTGACCGTGTCGGTGATTGCGGTCGGGGTGACGGAGGCCGACGGCGCCGATGTTGTCGAGCCACCGGCGTTGTTCGCCGTGACGGTGAAGGTGTAAGGGGTGCCCGGGGTCAGCGGCTTGATCGTGAGCACCTTGTCCGTGGTGGTGATAGCAGCACCGACGGCGGTGGTCCCGGTGTAGGCCTGGACACTAAAGCCAGTGACGGAGGTGTCGGTCGAGGTCCACTTGAGGGTGACCGCGGCCTGTCCGGCGGTGGCGACCAGCGCCGTGGGTGCCACGGGCGGCGGGACGTTCGACGGGGCCGGGGTGTACGTGGCGAACGACACCTCGGTGTTGCCGGCGCGGTCGATGGTGAGCCAGTGCACCTCGGTCAGGGCCGTGATCGGGATCGGCCCGGTGTAGAGCTTGGCGGAGTCGACGGGCAGGTCACCCTCGATCACGGATGAGCCGTCGGTGGTGTAGTAGATTTCCGCGGGCTCGTTGCTGGTGAGCGTCACCGACGACGCCTGGACGGCGACCGACGGATCGGAATTCGGCGTCGGCGTCGCCGTGGTCACCGGCGGAAGGAGATCGCCGTCCGGCGCCGGGGGCGGCGTTGCCGGAGCCTGGACCGTGAACGGCTCGCTCATCTTGCCGCCGGTCAGCGAACGGACCTCGACGGTGTACGACTCGGCCGCCTTCAGTCCGGTCAGGGTGGCGACCTTGGCGCCGGCACCGACCCGGGCGCCGATCGTGTCCTGCTGGCCGCTGGTCGGGATCGTGGCTCCGATCGCCTCGACGCTGTAGCCGGTCACCGCGGCGGCTCCCGGCTGCGGGGCCGCGGGCTCCCAGTTCACCTTGAGCTGGGTCTTGTCCGAGGAACGGAGAGCGAAAGCACCACCGGGCTGCGGGGCACTCTGCTCGGCGGGACCCGCGGGGCAACCGCCCATGCCGGGTCCGCCCAATTCCTCCATCTCGGCGATGGTCAGGCCCTGGCGGTTGGCGTCGGCGTCCTCCTCCTGCCAGGTCATGAATCGGGTGCCGCCGCCGGTGGCGGCGATCCGCGCGACCGCCGCGTCGTCGAAGACGTACGTCGCGGTGAACGTTCCGGGGGAGAGGAATTCCAGATTCGACGAGTAGCCGCCCCTTGCGGCCCGGACGAGACCGCCCGGGACGGCGCGGATGTCGCGCTTGGCCACCGCGGTGTCGCGCAGCGCGGGGTTGACGATCCGCTGCTCGGTCTGCGCGGGGATCGACGCTGGCGCCGATGTGGCCGGTCACCGTGAAGGTGGCGCTGCCTGGTGTGTAGTTGATCGCGGTGGCGAAGGCGTCCTGCACGGTGGTGTCGCCGGCATTGGCCTCGCCGTCGAAGGAGATGGTGGCCTTGTCGCCGGGAAGGAGGTCGGGGGTGACCTTGAGCCCGGTCCCGTCACCCCAGCAGGCACCGCCGGGGTGGTTGATCTCGAAGGCGACGTCACCCTCCTCGACGATGTGACTGGCGGAACCGATCACCGTACTGCCGCGGGTGACGGTGATCGTCGCGGTTTCCCCGATGTGGCTCTGGTAGCCCTCGACGGTGATGAAGTCGCGGTTGGGGAACAGCACGAGATTGCCGACATCGAACGTCGGCACTGCCGCGTTCACGACCGCGGAACTGGTGCCGGTCAGCACCAGGCCGGCGACGATCGCCACTGCTGCGTTCCGTCTGGTGCCCAACCGCCGCGGCGCGCGGTGTTTGGGTGACGATGACTTGGTACTACTCACGATTCCTCCTCGACAGAACCAGTCCGCGACGCGGACGGCGAATGCATGCACGAGCACCGGGTCTGCACCGCAGCAGCGGCCAGGCGCGCGAAACACGCCCCCTCTCATCCGTTCAACCGATCGGTGCACGGTCGGCCCTTTTGCCGCCCCGTTCAGTTGAACTTCAGGTTCCATCGAAAGGTGTGGTTTCTTAAAGCCCGAACAAGGGGGTCGCGGGCCCCCCAAAATTGATCGGTGCGCACGACCACAAAGTCATTCGTGGGCGTCAGTCGCGGTAGCCCGGACCGCCGAGGTCATCCAGCCGGCCGCGGAGGAACGCCCGCTCGGCGGGGTTGCCGGCCAACTGCAGCGCACGACGATAGGCCGTGAGCGCTTCGTCCGTGCGTCCGGCTCGGCGCAGCAAGTCGGCCCGGGCGGCCTGGTAGGGGTGATATCCCTGAAGGTCGAGCGTGTCGAGAATCGCGAGTGCCGTTTCCGGTCCGTCCAACTCGGCCGACCGCGATCGCTCGGTTGAGCGCCACGACCGGGTTCGGCTCAATGGCGAACAGCTGGTCGTACAGCATGACGATCTGACGCCAGTCCGTCTGCTGCGGCGCTTGCCGCGTCGGTGTGCACGGCGTTCACGGCCGCGAGGATCTGGTAGCGGCCGGGCCGTCCGCGGCGCAGGCAGCCGCGGACGATGGCGTGGCCCTCGGCGATCAGGTCGCGGTCCCAGCGGGAGCGATCCTGGTCCGGCAGCGTGACGAGGGTGCCGCCGGCGAACCGGCTGGCCCGCCGCGCGTCGGTCAGCAGCATCAGGGCGAGCAGCCCCTGCACCTCGGGCTCGTCGGGCATCAGGGTGGCGAGGATCCTGGTCAACCGGATCGCTTCTGCGCACAGGTCGGTGCGGATCGCGCCGTCCTCAGCAGCGTGTCGCCGCAGCGCCGTCGAGTTCGGTTGGCGTGCCGCTGTTCTCGGCTGCTGGTCGGGTGCCGCGCTGTCGCTCGAGGGCAGGTAGCCCTCGTTGAAGACCAGGAACAGCGTCGCGAGGACGCCGCGAAGGCGGCCCGGCAGTTCGGCATCCGGCGGCACCCGGTAGGGGATCCGCGCCGCCTTGATCTTCTGCTTGGCCCTGGTCAGCCGCTTGGCCATCGCGGGCTCCTCGACGAGGAAGGCGCTGGCGATCTCGGCGACCGTCAGGCCGCCGAGGAGTCGCAGGGTGAGCGCGACCTGGGTGCTCGTCGCCAGGGCCGGGTGGCAGCAGGTGAACATCAGCCGCAGCCGGTCGTCCACCACGGACGAGACGGTCTCGAAATCGTCGTTGTGTGTCGGTGATCATGGCGGCCTGTGCCTGTCTGGCATCGCGGCTCGACTCGCGGCGGATCCGGTCGATCGCCCGGTTGTAGGCCGTTGTGGTCAGCCAGGCCCCGGGGTTCGGGGGGATGCCGGACTCGGGCCAGCGTTGCAGGGCAATGAGATACGCCTCCTGAGCCGCCTCCTCGGCGATGTCGAGGTCGCCGAGGCGGCGGGTCAGGCTGGCGACGACCCGACCGTGCTCCTCACGGAAGACACGGTCGAGGCCGGGTGCCTTGTTCACTGGTCGACTCCCGGCTCCTTCGTCTCCGCCACAAGTCGGTCAGGCGCCCGGCTCGGGCTGGAAGGGCCGCACCTCGACGGGCCCCTGGCAGGCCGCGGATCCCTGCCGGGCCAGTTCGAGCGCGGCGTCGAGGTCGGGGACGTCGACGACCCAGAAGCCGCCGAGGTGCTCCTTCGATTCCAGGTACGGCCCGTCGGTGATCACCGGGTCGCCGCCGCCGGTCCCATCGACGACGGTGGCGGTGGACGCCGGGTTGAGTCCGCCGGCGAACACCCACGAGCCGGCGGCCTGAACCTTCTTGTTGAACGTGTCGACGGCCGCGTACATCTCCTGGACGTTGTCCGGGATCGGGTCGGTCTCGCTGCCGTGCACGGAAAGCAGGTACTGCGCCATGGTGTGCTCCTTGGTGTTTCGGTGTCTGGGTCTGTGGTTGTGGTGCGGATGTCTGCTGGGTGGCGGATTGCGGGTCGGGGTCAGGCCTGGCGGATCACCTCCTTGCCGTCGACCACCTCGATGTCGCCGACCCCGAGCGCGCCGGCCGGCCGCAGGGTCAGCGCGACGGCGCCCTTGGCCGTGATGGTCGAGTCGGTGAGGGTCAGCGAACCCGGGATGCTGCCGTCTGGGAAGAGCCGCTTGCCGCCGCCGACCACCACCGGGAAGATGACCAGCCGGTACTCGTCGATGAGGCCGGCGTCGTGCAGCGTGTGCGCCAGGCCGCAGCTGCCGTGGACCTGCAGTTCGCCGCCGGGCTTCGCCTTCAGCTGCTCGACCGCGGCGACGACGTCACCGGCGATGACCGATGTGTGCTGCCAGGAAGGGTCACGCAGCGTCGCTGGACACGACGTGCTTGGGCCGGGTGTTGAGCTTCGCGGCCACCACGTCGTCCGGGTCGGTCACCTTCGACCAGAAGGCCTCCATCATGTCGTAGGTCGTGCGGCCGAACAGGATCTCGTCGGTCTTGGCGAACCACTCGCTGACCACGGCGCCGAAATCCTCGTCCACGAAGGGGACGACCCAGCCGCCCCGGTCGAAGCCGCCCGCGCGGTCCTCGTCCGGACCGCCGGGTCCCTGCATGACGCCGTCGAGGCTGAGGAAGGTGTGCAAGGTGAGCTTCATCGTCTTCTCCATGTCGGTGGGCAGCCACCGCGGCTTGCCCTCAACTACTCAACGAACGGCCGGACCCGGTAGGACACCCACCGACGAATTTTCGCATTCAGGAATGCGGTCACGTCGCCGGCGCCGGTCGAGCGGCACCCGGCCCGTGACAGCTGCCGGTCTGCCGGGCCTGGGTACGTGGACGCTTGGTCAGCGATCCCGACGACCTGGGAGGTCCCATGCCCTACCGCGATCCGGCCGCCATCGAGCGAGCATTGTCGTCCCGCACCTGGGCCGTCGTCGGATTGACCGGACATCAGTACCGGACCGCGTACGGAGTGTCGGCGTTCATGCAGGCCAACGGCATTCGGATCGTGCCGGTGAACCCCAGGGCCGAGTCCGTGCTCGGCGAGCCCGGCTACGCGCGGCTCGCCGACATCGACTTTCCGATCGACGTGGTGGACATCTTCCGCCGCTCGGACCAGGCCGGTCAGCATGTCGACGAGGCGATCGCGGTCGGGGCGAAGGCGGTCTGGTTGCAGCTCGGGGTGATCGACGAGCTCGCCGCCAAGCGCGCGTCCGACGCGGGCCTCGACGTCGTGATGGACACCTGCCCGAAGATCGAGTGGGCGGCGCACGGCCCTCGCTGACGCCCCGACCGATCGACCGCCGGGATCGAGGCTGAAGCCCGACCAGGCCCTTCACAGGAAATTCTGGGCTTCTGGGAGCGCTTTGCGGACCGAGCGCATAGGTCACCCGAATGTTCGGGGCGTTCGCTGTGTCGTCAGCGCTTGAACCCCGAGAGGACCACATCGATGGACACGACCGACGGCCCGCAGGCCCCGTGGCCCGGAAACCACCCCACCGCCGGATATCCCCCGTTCGCACCACCGGCCCCGCAGCCTCGTCGGCGCAAGGCGACACTGGTGGCCGGCGCGCTCGCGGCCGCCGCGATCATCGGCGTCGGGGCCACCTTCGGAGTGGCCAACAGTACGGTCGTCGCCGGCACGGCGGTGGCCGCCCAGGTCAACACCGACGCCGCGGCCGCGCAGCCCCGGACGCCGGGCGGGTCATCCGGTACCTCTCCCTGCGGCGGATCGACGGGTCAGTCGGGCAGCGGTCAATCCGGCAGTGGGCAGTTGGGCAGTGGCCAGCTGGGTAGCGGGCAGTTGGGCAGCGGGCAGTTGGGCAGCGGCCAACTCGGTGGCGACCCGTTCGGCGGGGGCGACATCAACCTCGACCCTCGGCAGCGCCACCGACGCGCAGCAGATCGGCATCGTCGACATCGACACCGTGCTGGCGTACGAGGGCGCCGAAGCCGCCGGCACCGGAATGGTGCTCACCGCCGATGGCGAGATCCTCACCAACAACCACGTGGTGGCCGGCGCCACCAGCATCACCGTGACGATCGTCTCCAGCGGCGATCGTTACCAGGCATCCGTTGTCGGCGTCGACCCGACCGATGACGTTGCCGTGCTGCAGCTCTCGGGCGCGTCCGACCTCGCCACGGCGAACCTTTCCAGCTCGGCGAATCTGGCCGTCGGCGACGCCGTCACCGGCGTCGGCAATGCCGGCGGGGCCGGCGGTGTCCCGTCTGCGTCACCCGGGTCAGGTGACCGCGCTGGACCAGACCATCACCACCCAGGCCGAGGGCAGTGCGGCGGCCGAGACGCTGCACGGGCTGATCGAGACGAACGCCGACATCCAGGCCGGTGACTCGGGCGGGCCGCTGTACGACGCGAACGACCAGATCGTCGGGATCGACACCGCGGCGGAGGAGGGCGGCTACACCACCGCCGGGTACGCGATTCCGATCGCGTCCGCACTGAGCATCGCGCAGCAGATCGAGAACGGTCAGGCGTCGGAGAACGTCGTCATCGGCAACCCGGCCTTCCTCGGCGTGCAGGTCAGTTCCACGACTGGCGGCCGTAACCGGTACTCGCAGGCGGCGACCTCGGGCGCGCTGATCAGCGGCGTCGTCACCGGGACTCCGGCCGCGGCCGCCGGCCTGGTGGCCGGCGACACCATCACCGGCGTCGACGGCACGTCGATCACCACTTCGTCCGACCTGACGTCCGCGCTGGCCGGGCACACCCCGGGGCAGCAGATCACCGTCACCTGGGTGGACGGATCGGGCGCCAGCCAGTCGGCGGCCGTCACCCTGGCCACCGGACCGGCACTCTGACGCCCTCCAGGCGTCAGTCCGGTCGGCGTGCCAACCACTTGACGAACTGGTCCACCGTCCGGACGTCACCGTCGAGCACCGCCGAATAGATGTCATAACTGCTGACGCTCGGCTGAACCTCCGGGTGATTCCACCACGAATCCTTGATCCGGAGGATCGCGGCCCGGGTGGCGGGGGTGAGCCGAACGGAGAGGGTCCGCAGATGGGCCAGATCGGGCTGCCGGTCTGGCTCATCGACGAACCACAGGTCGATCGTCCAGTCCTTCCCGGCCGGGCTCCGGTAGCGCAGTCGGAGGTACAGCCCATCGGGGTACCCAAGATCGATGTTCCAGTGCCCGGTGTCGTTCCGGAACAGCACTTCCCGCACCCGCGGGTGCGTGGCCATCAGGGCTCCGACCCGCCAGACGGCGTTCATCTCCAGGACGGGCGTCACCACGGTGATGTCCAGGTCGCGACGCACCATCAGACCCAGCGCGGCACTGCCGACCAGGACCGGCCGGCCCACCTCGGACAGGGCCTGGTCCAGCCGTAGATCGGCACGGACCAGACCGGCCTCGGCCTGCAGCCGGTGCTGCCTCGCCAGGAGTTGTTCATCGACGTCGGGCACCGCACCAGTGTGGCGGGCCGGCTCGGCCCACCGGCGTCGGGCTAGCGCCTGCGACGAAGTCGTCAGGCGCCATTCGATACAGAGGTCGTGTCTGGCCGCATTTGCCAGACACGACCTATGCGACCACGGTCTGCAGGGCGCGGCGGAACGGCCTGCTGCCCAGGTTGCCGATGATCCGGTAGCGGTCCGCTTCGATCCGCTCGAACAACGGATGGGACGAGCTCATCCGGCCAGTTGCCGAGCTCGCCGTGTAACCGGCAGCGATGAGAACGTCGATCATCTGCCGCCGGGTGAGATCGGTTCCGGCGGCCGCGTCGACGATGCACCGGTACCGGTCCGGGACGGGGGTTCCGGACGGGGCGTGCCAGAGCAGATCATCCCCGCGGCTGGCGCCCAGCATGTCCAAGGCGGCGACCAGGTCCCGCCGGGTGAGCGGGTCGCGAATCCTGAACCGACGACACCGGCCGATCGCCGCGAACATGGTGTCGAGGTCCAGCGGTCCGATGGTGGCCAGCAACCGGATTCCCGCCCGGCCGGCAGCAAGGTGCGAGGGACTGACGGCCGGCCCTGCTTGCACCGCCGGTTTTGCCGGGGCGGGCGCCGGCAGGTGCAGCGTGGTAGCGATCCGCACCCGGCCCAGGTGATCCTCGCTGGGCACGGACTCCCTGGTGGCCTCTGCGGCGATCCGCGGATCCAGGGTGATCCCGGCGAGCTCTGCGCGCAGGTGTTGGATGCGTCCGGTCATGGTCCTGATGCTCACTCGGTGCCGCGCGGCGAGGTCCGCGAGCCGATCCGCCGGGCGACGGTCGAGGCCGTGGTAGTCCAGCACCGTCCGCACCCAGTCCAGGTGCTCCGGCCCGAACACCCGATGTGCGGCCTGGATCACCGCGAGGTCAGGGGTGAACCGCCGGTCCGGCCGATCAGCATGGACATCCGGCGCGCCCGTAGCACCTTCCGTGTCGTTCGCCGGCCCGCTGCGGTGCGCAAGGGCCGGTCGACTCATGGTGCTCACTCCCTTGGCCGGTCCTTCGGGCGGGTGCTCGCTGGCGTGATGTCATGGGAGCACGGGCCGGCCGTCCGGCAGCACCCCAACATGTGGCATCGGAGTCACCCAAAATGGGGGGGTCCGCGGCTCCCCGCCGTGCACACACCCCTCGTGCGCCCCGCACACGTGATCATGAAGCCACGGTGCGGCCCAGCGCGACCGTCTGGTCAGCGACCGTCAGCGGGAACCTCGATGTCGTCCCGCTGCGGGCTCACATATGGCTTGCTCGGCAGCCAGCGGTTGATCTTGGCGCAGTAGTCCCTGTAGGAGTCGCCAAACCGAACTCGCAGCCCGGGTTCCTCGGACCTGACGATGTAAAGGTGGCACACCACGGCCAGCACGGCGACGTAGACAAGATACGTGCCGGATTGGAGCAAGAACCCTATGCCGATCCCCCCAATAATGTTCCCGACGTACATGGGGTTTCGCGTGTAGCGATAAGGACCAGCAGCAACGAAATCCTTGGGTGGGTCCGTCGGGAACGCGGTGCCCCTGCCACGCGCGATGAACACCAACATGCAGCTGTAGGAAAGCGATGCTCCCGCGGCAGTCAGAATGACGCCCAGGGTTATAGCGACGGTCGAGTTCAACTGCAGACGGCCGTATCCAAAGATTACGATGGCGAGCCACGGCAGCAATCCGAGGAATGTTCCAATGACCAGTACCGCGAACATATGAGCCTTGAGAATCGTGCGCACGAAAATCCTCCTGCTTCGAGCCGAATTATGACTTGATTCATCCTGCGGAATGCACGGCACTAGCTGTTTTCAACTAAGGCCCATTCGACTTCCTCGCGGTCTGCGGGCTCTTGTTCGATCGACCGAGCCGATCTCTGCCCCACTGATATTCACCGGCCATCGGGATGATGGGTCCAGTGGGTCGGTTGCAGGTCATTCGTGATATCCCCCCGAATGGTTGGTCAGACGGCGATGGGTGACCGGTTGGAAGTCGGTGTTGCGGTGCCGAAGAGGTGGTTGATGACCTCGATGTATCTGATGGTGCTGCTGGCGCCGGTGGTATGGGCGAAGCGGAGTGCGTTGGGTTGGGGGGAGTTCCAGTGTTCGGTGAGCAGTGGTGGGAGCAGTGTTCGTGGGGTGCCGGCGATGGTTGCTTGGGCGGTGGCGGCGAAGGCCTGGCCGCGGTCGCGTTCGGGTTTTCGGAGCCAGTCCAGGGTGGGGATCGAGACGGTGATGATGTTGTCGTCTGCGTGGTGGACGGTGGCGCCGCGGGGGATGCGGGGGATGTTCTCGACCGGAAGGGTGACCTGTGGTGGTTCGTGGTCGAAGACGACGAGGATCGGTTCGCTGTTGCGCAGGCGTTGGTGGACCTGAGCGCTTGCGGTGGCGTCGGGCCAGATGTCGCCGATGATCCATTGTTCTGCGCGCTGCGGTGGTGGTTGGTGGTGTATCTCGTGGTGCCAGCGGAGTCGGCGGGCGCCTTCGCGAATGATGAGGACTCCGTTGATGATTAGTGTGCACATGGGGCGGCCCTTCGAGCATCAGTTGTTGACCGGGTGGGTTCGGTCGGGCGGGCAGTGCTGGGCGTGCTCATCAAAGTGGATGGCATTTGACCCGGGCTTGATACATCGGACGGAATAACGATCCGTGGCTGGATCACTACGATCATGCGGTAATGGGCCGTGCTTGAACGATCCAGATCTTATCGGCCTCGATTGCCCATTCGATGTCCTGCGGACCGTCGAAGAGTTGCTCGATCTTCATCGCGAGCCGAACGAGCCCATCGATTTCGGGCCCCGACATGACCGGCACATCGGCCAGATAATGTGGTATTGCCATCTCGTGTTCGCCACCCTCGGTGGATGGTACGACCGTCATCACCGTCTTGTTGGCGACGTGCGATTCCAGCACCGCCCCCGTGGCCCGGGACACCACATGCGAATCCGGAATCGACAAACCGCCGACGACCGACTCGGCCGTGCCGAAGTTGGACTCCAGATACAGAATGTCCTCAGTGCGGCGGAGCGGATGCCGCGAGAACAGCACTCCGGCCTTGTCCGGAAATAATTGCCGCTGAATGATTACCGCCATGCGATCAAATGGTGAGGGTCCGCCGTCGCGAGTCGATGAGTAATTGACGACGCGGTCGCTGATCGCCGACGCCCAGCACTGACGCAGCCGGGTCAAGAGCGCCGACTCGTCACCGACGCCGAGATAGGACTCGAATTGGCCCGCGTAGGAGGATCCTCCGCCGTCCTCGTCGCCGCTCGATGAGCGCACCGCAACCGAGCGCGTCCCTGCGCCGCAGATCGCGGCATAGGCGGCAACAACGGCCTCAGTCACCTCGTGTGGGACGGGCTGATCGACGAGTGCGCGGCGCAATTCTTCTCGCTGTTGTCCGGAGTGCCCGGCCAGTGAATCAAGCCAGAGCCCTCCCGCCCTCAGGTGCTCGGCCAGCGCGCAGGGGCGCACAACCGCCAGCGGTGGAACCGGAATTCCCGCACTGCGCATCCGGGCAAGATTCCCGGCCTTGGTGCCAATCGTCGCCGCTTGTTGCACAATCTCCGCGTCGTCGATCAGCACGAACGGCGATTGCACGGCGGTCGTATCGATCGCAGGCTCGGCTGTTTCCCCGCCGTCCGGGGTTGCCGCCGATGCGCGGTCCAGTCGATCGCCACCCGGCTGATCAGCGGGTGGGAGCTGCTTTCGCCGCTCTCGTTTTCGGAAAATCGCCATGACCTCACGTTCCTTCGCGGCACCGGGGGAAACGAATAGCGGCGGCTGTCCTCACCTGACATCAACGACACGCTGAAAGATCTGCCTCTTCACCGGCGTGATGAGATTGAGCAGTCGGACGGCGCGGGCCCGGCCCGCGATGGCTGCCGGGTGGGTGATGCCGGCAGCCAATCCGCCCAGGTGCGAGCGCCGGTGAACCGGGCGGACCTGGGCCAGTCGCACGGCCGCATAGCGGTTGGCCGCGTCGTCCAGGGTCGACGGCGAGGAGGCGGCGGCCAGGGCATCGGCAAGCACGTCCGCATCGCCGAACGCAAGGTTCATGCCCTGCCCGCCGGTCGGATGCACGGTATGTGCGGTATCACCGAGCAAGACAGCACCGGGCACCGCCCATTGCCGCGCCAGCAGGCTGTGCAATCGATAGACCTGGCCGTCGATGAAAGTCAACGAATCGTGTCGTAATGGCCTGAAGATCCTGCACGCCTGTTCCGCGAAGTTGTTCGCGAACGGTCGGTCATGCCGGTCAGAGGTGACAAATTGCAGACCGATACGCAGTTCGTCCCTCGGCAAGGTTGCCATGATCAGCAGGCCTTGCCGATCCAGGACGTAGTAGCCGCCATCGCGGTAGGAGTCCAACGCTTTGACCCTGGCATTGAAGAACGATCTGTTGTAATCATATTCCAGCGGCTTACCGAAATGTCCGTCCCGCAACTTCGACTTGCTGCCGGCCGCGATAACCGTCAGGCCAGCGGGATAGTCCGCCTTCGCCGTCCGAACCCCGTCGATCCGGCCGGCGGCGCAGCTGAGCTCGGCGACGGGCTCCGAGTCATGCAATTCGATGAGCGGGGAATTTTCGGCTGCGGAACGCAGGGCGCGCACGATGTCGGCGTGGCGGAGCGCGTTCAGCTCAACGCCGGAGTCGAGCAATTGTGCGGTATCGAGCCCGAGCAGCAACCGGCCGTCGCCGTTCAAGATTTGAAACCTGGTGAATGGCCGCGGTGACATGGCTTGGACGTCAGGCCATACACCCCACTTGCGGAGCAGCCGCTGCGACCCGAAATGAATGATGTCGCCGCGGTCGATGCCCTTCGAGTTGACCGATCGCTCGAATACTCGAGTGGGGATGCCCTGCCGGGCAAGGGCGACGGCGACGGCGAGCCCTCCCGCGCCACCACCGACGACGGCGACCGGGTCGGCGCCGAGTCCGGCCTGAGGGTTCGTCACTTCGTGCCCGATGAGGTGAGATGCCTGTCTGCTACCTTGATCCGATTCATCCACAGACCGGGGAGAGGGAAATGAGCCGCGCTGTCCTGGTAACCGGCGGCGCCCGGGGAATCGGGCTGGCGATCGCGCGAGACTTTGTGCAGGCAGGCGAACCGGTCGCAGTGACCTACCGCAACAGCAAACCCCCCGAAGCAATCGCCGGATTTCATTGCGACGTCACCGACGAGGATTCGGTCGTCGCGGCGCTCACCGCGTTCGAGGAGCAATTCGGTCCAGTACAGGTGCTGGTGGCGAACGCGGGGATCACGGTGGACAAGATGACCCTGCGGATGTCGGACGATGACTTCAGCTCCGTTGTCGAAGCGAACCTGACGTCGACGTTTCGACTCGCCCGGATGGTCAGTCGGGGCATGATTGACGCCGGCTGGGGCAGGTTGATATTCGTTTCCTCGATGATTGCCTATTTTGGTGCGGCCGGACAGGTGAATTACGCGGCATCGAAGTCCGGTCTCACCGGTCTGGCACGCTCGCTGGCCTGGGAACTGGGCGATCGCAATATCACGGTCAATGTCGTCGCACCCGGGCTCATCGAGACCGACATGACCAGGGATCTGCCGGCCAAACGGCGAGATTTCCTCATCGCAATGACGCCGCTCGGTTGCCTGGGTCGACCAGAAGACGTTGCTCATGTTGTCCGTTTTCTCGCCTCTGAGGAGGCATCGTTCATCACCGGAGCCGTCATTCCGGTCAGCGGCGGTTGCGGCATGGGCTATTAGTGCGGTACATGATCGCTTCCTCGGGTCGAGCCCTATCGCCGTTGGGGTGTCCGGAAGGCTGGCCAGCACTGAGCCGTTAACGCGCCCGGTTACCTTAGAGATGGCGATGACCCGGGTCTGATACATCGCCGCTCCCGCCAACCATCGAACGAGAGCGGCAATTTCTCGTCGCTGCAGGTATTTCGCCGCGGTTGGACGTCTCCGACCCAACGAACGCATCGTGAGCTCCGTTGACCGACGTGTGTTCGGTGGGCGCAGGCCGGTGGTGGGTGCGCAAGGCGCCGGCCCCGGTCGCACTCGGTGCAGTTGACGAAGTCAACCGGGTGGGAAGAGAGAGCGACCCTCATGACAAGGCAAGATGTGCGCGCTACCGTCATCAAGATCATCGATGACCTGGACGACCGAGTTCCGTCCGAGCGTCAGGGGCCCGACGATATTTCCTTCGCGCAAAAGGGGCTCGATTCGTTCACCACCATCCGCCTGATCCTGACCCTCATGGTCGAATTCGACCTCCAGCTCAACCCCACCGAGATTTGCGGTGCGGCTGGCCTGGCGCAGTTGGTTGACCTCCTCAAGGGCAAGTTGTCGGCGCACGGTACGGCCAGGAGTACGTCCCGCGAGGTCATGACGGCCACCGGCGGCAGCGCGTTTGCGTAGGGCGCGTTCTTGGGACGGGCAACTCGAAGGACATCGCTCAGCAGACGGAGGTTCGGGATGGTAGGTAGCATTCGGGTTCGGCAACGAGGCATTCATCGCAGGAAATTGGACCGATTTGTTGCAGACGTGCTGGGCGACTATTTTCCCAGACCGGTATCGATTTTGGATCGCGACCTCTGTTTGAGTCTGGTGCAGGACACCTTGGACTATGGCCTCGTCTTCGGCCTCAACCGGATGCGGTCGCAGGACGTTCTCGTCGTCGGTCCGGACAGCATGGTGAGAGTGGAGACCCCGCCGGTCGCCCTGACGCCGCGGAGCGTGTACCTCGCCCCCGTTGCCATTTTTCGGGCGACGCTCGGACTCCGCGCCAGGCCGCTGGACTGGGTCCACCGGGACCTCGAGCCGATCCTGCGAGCCGCGCAGGACCTGCGCACGAAGGGGTCGGAGAACGCGACGGACTCAGAGTTGTTGAGTGTGGCCATGACGGGGATCGAGTTGCGTGACGAGGTCTTCAACACCCGTCGACCGCACTTCCTCCCGAGCTTCCTGGCGAAGGTCGTTTTTCAGGTGATGACGGGCTGGCGTAAGGGGTCCACCACGGCTGCCGATCTGACCGGATATGACTATCCCACCGCGCGCTTCCGTCAAGACCTTGAGTCTCTGGCAGTCTCGGTGCGAGGTTTGGGTCCGGCGGTCAACCCCGAGAACGCTGCAGTCCGGAAGTTCATCGCCGAGAACGGCGGGCGTGGCCAGACCTTCGTCCCGTTGGTCAGCGATTGCGTGTGGGATGTCTTTCCCCAGGAGCTGTTGGCGTTGCTTCCGGCACTTGTTGCCGCGGCCGCCGGTGGGCAAAAGGCGGACGGTGCGCCCGCGGGTGGCCATGCCGGCCGAATTACCCGGCGCCTGCGGGAGATTGCCGTGGCCAGGGACTGGGTGACCTATGGCTTCGAACAGACCACGCGTGCCGTGCGAGATCCCCTGTTGACGATTGGCACCCGACTTGCTGAACGTGGAGTGCTGGCGGAGTCGAGAGATGTCCTGCACCTGCACCTGGACGAGCTGCGCGAGGTCATCCGCGGCGGAGCCGGTCCGAGCTGGGAGGTCGTCGCGGCCAGACGTGCCGCTTTCCAGGCCCCGGCGGCCTCGACGGCTTCAACCGGCGAAGCGGTCGGTCTTCGCGGAGTGGGTGCATCGCCCGGCGAATACAAGGGCGTTGCGCGGGTCGTGCGCAATGCCGGATCGGCAGAGCTGCAGCCCGGCGAGATCTTGGTCTGTGAAATGACTTCGCCGAGCTGGCTGCCGCTGCTCATGATCGCTGGGGCCGTCGTCACGGACCGCGGCGGTGTGCTGTCGCACGCGGCCATCGTCGCCCGTGAGTTTGGCATCCCAGCCGTGACCGGCACCGGAACGGCCACCACGTCGATGATCTCCGGGAGCAGTTACCGGGTTGACGGGCGCACGGGCGCGGTTGCGGTCTCCCCGTGACAAATGGTGATGTCGCGCCTGCCAGAGCGGGTTGACCCGGCGGGGCCTCAACTTCTTCGAAATCAGCAGGTCAGCAGCTCATTTTCCAGCGAATTCGCGGTAGAGGTATCTCAAGCTGCCGCCCCCCACTCGGAGTGGTGGGGGGACGGGTGTGCCGGTTCTTCCTCGCCCTTGAACACAGGAGGTTTCAGCGTGCGCAACGTCAACCGTCCCGGATTTCCCCCTCGGGACAACAGAAGCATCGAAGCGACGCCGACGGGTCGCCTGATCCCGCTGTTGTTCCGGATGGCCGGTTAATGGCAGGCCGATTCGGTCTCCTGGGGTTGGGCCACGCTGTTGGCTCGACCGAGATCAAGAACAGCGAGATCGCCGAAGGCCTGGGACTGCCCGGAGACTGGTACCTGAAGCGAACCGGGATCGAGACCCGCCGGGTCTGTGCTGATGGGGAAGACGTGCTCACCCTGGCCGCCGGCGCGGTTGGTAACGCACTGTCGGACGCCGGCCTCGCGCCTCGTGACTTGGGCTACGAGACCGTGCTGATGCACATCCAGAACGGCCTGACCCACTTCACCCCGCCGGCCGGCGTCATCCTTGCCGGTCGTCTCGGAATGTCCGGGGTCAGGGTGATCGGGTTCGACGGGGTCTGTGCCGAGCCGATCGCCGCCATCGACCTGGCAACCACCATGTTGCTGGCCGGCCGGTGCCAGCGGGTCATTGTCTCCGCCGCGGTGGATTTCCTCTGCTCCGTCGACCCCCGCGACCAGGACACCGCTGGGCTCTTCGGTGCGGGTGCGGGGGCCATCATCCTGTCTGCCGAGCCGGCCGACTCGCCGATGACCCTCAGTGGACTGCACTGGGAAACCCACCCCCAGCATTGGGATATGGGTGAATCCACGATCCAGGGCTTCCGCCAGGAGGCCGACGGGTTCGCACTGCAGGCCGGTTACTACTCGATGCGCGGGCAGTCGCTCTACCGATTGTTCCTCGAACTGGTGCCGCCCGTCATCACCGAAACACTGCGCCAGGCCGAATGGTCCCGGGAAGATGTCGGACTACTGGTCAGCCATCAACCCAATCCGCGACAGCTCGAACACGCGGTCCGAAAGCTGGCCATCGACCCCGACGTCATGCCGATGCCTGGCCGCAGGCTGGGCAACATGGGTCCCGCAAGCCTATTGGTCAATCTCTCGATGGCCAGGGATGCGGGCCGGCTGTCGGCGGGAACCAAGGCGCTGCTGTTGGCCTTCGGGATCGGGTTTTCGTGTGGGGCCGTTGCCCTGGAGATCGGTGGCTAGTTCCGCCCGGGTTGCCGGCGGCTGTGCCGGCGCCCCTGGGCCGCGGGAGAACGCGTACCCGCCTGGGCAAGGTGGTGCGCTAGTAGCCCATTGCGCAGCCGCCGCTGACCGGGATCACCGCACCGGTGATGAACCTGGATTGCTCGGACGCAAGGAAATTCACCACATGGGCCACGTCCTCAGGTTCGCCCATGTGACCCAGCGGCGTCATCCCGATCAGGTGCTGGAGCCTGGCCTCGCTGACGTGTTGAATCATCTCGGTGTTGATCAGCCCGGGAGCGACCACGTTGGCGGTGATATTTCGGGGGCCGAGCTCCCAGGCCAAGGAGCGCGCCAGGCCGGTCAGGCCGGCCTTCGATGCGGCGTAGTTCGCCTGACCCGCGGCGCCGAGGTAGGCGATCATCGAAGAAACGAAGATCAGCCTGCCCCAGCGGGCCTTGAGCATGTCCCGGCTGGCGACCTTGGCAAGCCGGAATGCTGCGGTCAGGTTGGTGTCCACGACCGTGCGGAAGTCCTCGTCCGACATTCGCAGCACCAATTTGTCCATGGTGATACCGGCGTTCGCCACCAGCACCTGCACCGGGCCGATTCGGTCGCGGAACTCGGTAAATGCGGCCGCCACCGATTGCTCGCTGGTGATCTCGCAGACGATGCCAGGCACGTCGTCCGGTGGCGGATCGGTCCGGTAGGTGACAGCGACCTGGTGACCGTCATATTGGAGCTGCCGGGCAATTGCCAGACCGATGCCGCGGTTACCTCCCGTGACCAGCACGGCACGGCTCATGGCTGCTCCCGGATGTGAACTGATCGGCACAAAGTAACAGACCAGCGAGGACCCCCGGCAGGAAAAGGATCATGAGGGTGAATAACGCACAACAGTTTGCGCGTCGCGTCGAGGCGGACAGGAACATCGTGGAGTCGGCGATGGAATCGCGCGAGCTGCCCGACGGCACAGTCGTGCGCCTGGCGATTTTCGGACAGGGCCCGGTGGTGGTCTGCGTTCCCACCGTGTCGGAGCTCAATTTTGTCTACGTTCCGCACATCCAGGACCTGTGCGACCGGTTCACAGTCGTCGTCTATGAGCCGCGAACCGGCGTGGACGAACGGGTATCGGTGTCCGACCGGACGCTCGAGCTCGCTGCCGTTGTCGAGGCCATCGACGGGCAGGCCCACCTGCTGTCCTGGAGCGACGGGGGATCGGCGGCCTATCGGTTCGCGGCCGAGTACCCCCACTTGTGCCTATCCGCGACATTCCTGGGTCTCGCCGATCGGTACAGGTTCCCCGGCCCGCTCAATCCGCTCGCTCACCTGATCTATTCGGGCCGGGTGGATCGCCTGGTTCCGCTGATCGCGATGAGGGCGCTGCTGTCCTGGTTCCTCGGTGGGCCGCGTGCTTCCCGCCGATGGTTGTACGCGGAGACCGGACGGCTACCGAACCTGAGGCAGCTGCTCCGCTACACGATCCTTCCGTGCATGATCGAACACGCCCCGTGCCAGCCGGTGCAGGTGCCGTCGTTGCTGATCGGCGGCGACCACGACGCCCTGGTCGGGGTTCGGTCGATGACGCGGATGGTCGGCGTCCTGGGACCACAGGCGTCGCTGGTGATCATCTCTGGGGGCGAGCACATCCTCGGGTACACCTCCCCTGCGCGGGTCAATGCCGCGCTGAACGAGTTCCTGTCCAGCATCAGCCTGGGTGCGTCGTCGAAACCCTGGTCGAAACCTTTGTCGAACACGTAGTCGCCCGCGACGAAGTCGTCAGGCGCGATGAACACCGAGAACGTGTCCGCTCGCGTTTGTTCATCACGATCCAAGTCCCGGTCGCCTGTCGCTGTCGACGTTTCCAGAAGGAGCCACCGTGCTGCGCGACCGAGTTACGATCACCGCCGCCCGGGCAGATGTTGCTGCGTCCGATCATCGGTCACGTGGCAGGCATCGAACGGCGATGCATCGGGCGGTCAACAAGCCTGCCGTCGCGGGCCCTCGTCACCGGCTGACACGGATCTGGCCCCATGGCGTCGGCGGCTGGATCGGGTCGAAACGGTGGTGGATACTGCTGGCCGCGGCGATCGTGCTGGTGTTGACGTTCCCGCTGGCCGGGCTCGCATCCGAACGCATGAGCGCCGTCCCCTTCGCGGCTCAGGACGAGGCATTTTCCGCCGACCGCCTACTGGCGGAGAGCTTCGCCGATGGCCCACCGCACATGATCGTGCTGGCCAGCACGATCAACGGCGTTGATGACCGGCAGGTCGTACTGGACGCCCAACGACTGACGGACGAACTGCTCGCCCAGGATGGCGTGAGCAGCGTCGATTCCTACTGGTCGTCCGGGCTTCCGGCACTGCGTTCCCACGACGGGCGGATCGGATTGCTCCTGGTGCGCCTGGACGGGGATCAGCAACAGCGCGTCGAAACCGCCGACCGGGTGCTGCCGTTGGTTTCGAACACCTTCGGTACCCTCGCGCTGAGCGCGACCGGCAATGCCACCGTCGCCGCGGCCCTGCACCAGCAGATGGAAACCGATCTGGTTCATGCCGAGTTGATCACCGCGCCGCTCGCGTTGCTGGTGCTCGTCCTGGTTTTCGGATCAGTGGTTGCGGCCGGTCTGCCGCTGCTGGTGAGCGTGATGACCGTGCTGACCGCGCTCGCCGTGCTGACGTTCCTGACCCTCTTCGTGCAGGTCTCGTCGTTCTCGCTGAACTTCGTGACGGCGATCGGCATCGGTTTGGCCGTGGACTACAGCCTGTTCATCACCACCCGTTTCCGCGAACAACTGGCCGCCGGCGACGACGTGCCGCAGGCTGTCTCGACCGCCGTCCGGACCGCCGGACGGACGGTCTGGTTCTCAGCGCTCACCGTCGCCCTTGGATTCGCCGCACCTTTGGTGTTTCCGTCGATGCGGTCGCTGGCCTACGCCGGCATTGCGGTGGCGATTCTCGCGGCCACCGTCTCTACCACCGTACTGCCCGCCCTGCTCGCCATTACCGGGCACCGGATCAACGCCGCGGATCCGTTGCGGCGCTGGCACACTCGCCGCTCGACCAATTCCTCCGACAGCGGATTCTGGCATCGCCTCGCCACCGCCGTCATGCGCAGACCGGTGGTGGTGGTGTTGTCGGTCGGGACGATCCTGATCGTGCTGGCCGTGCCCTTCGGTCGGGCAAACCTCGGTGTCCAGGACGATCGGATCCTGCCCATCGGTCACCCGGTACACGAGGCGGGCCAGGTGCTGCGCGCCGAGTTCGACGGTGCGGACGACGCATCCACGGTTGTCGTCATGCCGGGTTTCGACGCGGCCGCCGATCCGGCGGCCCTTGATCAGTACGCCACCGCGATGTCCGGTCTGCAGAACGTGCGACGGGTCGACACCGCCACTGGCAGTTTCACCGGAGGGCAACGGGTCGCCGACGCCACCGCGGCCAGTGCCCGGTTCGTCGGTGGGGGCGGAACGTGGATCCAGGTGCTGGCAACGGTCGAGCCCTACACGGCGGCGGGAACGCAGCTCGTGGAGGATGTCCGCGCATTACCGGCCCCCGGCCGAGCGCTCGTCGGGGGTGCGGCAGCCGGCCTGCTCGACACTCGCAACCAGATCCTCGACCGCCTGGTGTGGGCACTGCTCATTATCATGGCCGCCACCTTCGTTTTGCTCTTCCTGTTTACCGGTGGATTGTTGATCCCGTTGAAAGCTATTGTGTTGAATCTGTTCTCGCTCACCGCGACCTTTGGAACGATGGTCTTCATCTTCCAGGACGGGAACCTCCAATGGCTGGTGGGCGACTTCACGGCCACTGGTTATCTGGACATCGGGATACCAGTACTGATCTTCTTCGTGGCATTCGGTTTATCCATGGATTACGAACTCTTCCTGCTCTCCAGGATCACCGAGGAATACCGGCGGTGCGGCGACAACACGCTCGCGGTGGCGCGCGGCTTGCAACGGACGGGTCGTATCGTCACGGCGGCCGCCGCGTTGCTGGCGGTCGTGTTGGCAGCGATGGCGACCTCTGGAGTCAGCAGCCTCAAGCTGCTCGGGGTCGGCCTGGCGCTGGCCGTGCTGATGGATGCCACGCTGATCCGGGCGCTGCTGGTTCCGGCGATCATGAGGCTGGCCGGTGACGCCAATTGGTGGGCACCGGCCTGGCTGCGGCGGGTGCACCAGCGCTGGGGATTCACCGATGGGTGACGCGATTCCCGAGGTCGTGGCTGGGGGTGGTGGTGGCGGGTGTGTTTCGGGATGCTCACGAAACTTGACCTGGCCAACCGCTCGCTGGCGGTCATCCTCGCCCACGAAGCGGGCCTTGACGACTGGCTGTCGCGATTGCGAATAAAGGTATTGACAACGATCCATACGCGCGCCTCAACGGCGCAACATTCACTGCCTTGGTGCTCGCGTGATTGCCGCGGCCGAGTCGCCGGCGAACGGTCGCGCCCGCCGGCGTCGGTCATTTCTTTCGTGCCTGTTTCCTTGCCCGGCGAACCGTCGGTTCGTCAGTGCCCTGCAGCCTGCGCTTCATCTCGGAGCGCCGCTGCAGGTCCAGCCACAGTGCGCTGACCGGGTCGATGACCATGGTTGTTCCCCTCTGGCGGTGGATGCGTCGAGGATCCCCGACGCCTCTATGCTGGCCGTGATCGTGCTGCGCGGCAACGGAATATCGGTGTCGAGGGGACACCAACTGCTTGGCCGGACGGGCCGTGCGCTCGTGGCCCGGCGCGACGGTAGGTCGCGCAGCGCTAATTCCTTCGCTAAAGAAAATGTGCATATTTTCAGATCAGCGTCAGGCCTGGCACAATGTAAAATAGGTGTTGGGAACGGGATTTACTCAGTTTGCCTGACGACGGAATGCGAGGAGAATCGAGCCGTCCGTCGCCTGGGTCGCCGATGACGCCGGGTGTGACGGCCGGGCGGGGCAACCGCCCGAAACCCGGATGGGGGAATTCATGCCAAGTGAACAAAGAACTGTCATTGCCGGCAGCGATCGGGCACCGGTACCAGGAGCGGAATTGGTGGGGGCGCCGCACCCCGATGAGCGGCTCGAGGTCACCATCAGGATCCGTTCGCGAGCCGGCCAGCAACTGGCCGCGCACGTGCAGTCGCTGGCGGCGCCCGCGGGGGATAACGGCGCCGCGCAACCCCATCTGAGCCGGGCAGAGTTCGCCGAGCGGTTCGGCGCCGACCCGGCCGACATCGCCCGGGTGACCGACTTCGCCACCCAGGCGGGTCTCACCGTGGTCGATGCCAGCGCCGCCCGCCGGAGCGTGGTGGTGTCCGGGACGGTGGCCCAGTTCAGCGCGGCGTTCGGTGTCGAGCTGCAATTGTTCGAGCATCCCGACGGCGGCTCGTTCCGCGGCCGGCAGGGCACGATCCAGATCCCGGTCAGCCTGCAGGACGTCGTCGAGGGGGTCTTCGGGCTGGACGATCGACCGCAGGCCGCGCCGCACTTCCGCCGGCTGGCCGAACCGGCGGGGGTCCGGCCAACGCTGACCGCCGCGGCGTCGGCGTCGTTCACCCCGGACAAGATCGCGCACCTGTACGACTTCCCGCCGGACGCCACCGGCGAAGGCGAGTGCGTCGCGATCATCGAACTCGGCGGGGGGTCGCGGAGCAAGGACCTGACGGCCTACTTCAAGGACCTCGGCATCTCGCCGAAGCCGAAGGTCGTCTCCGTGCTGGTCGATCACGCCCACAACAAGCCCGATGGACCCAACGGCGCCGACGGCGAGGTCATGCTCGACATCGAGGTGGTCGGTGCGGTGGCGCCCAAGGCGCGGATCGCCGTCTACTTCGCCCCGAACACCGACCAGGGCTTCCTGGACGCGGTGACGACCGCCGCGCACGACGCCACCAACAAGCCGTCCGTCATCTCGATCAGCTGGGGCGGGCCGGAGGTGGCCTGGACGCCGGCGGCCATGCAGGCCATGGACCAGGCATTCCAGGAGGCGGCCGCGATGGGGGTGACCGTGTATTGCGCGTCGGGCGACAACGGCGCCAACGACTTCCCGCCGGGCCCGGATTCGCAGCCGGGCAACCACGTCGACTTCCCGGCGTCGAGCCCGCACGTCGTCGGCTGCGGCGGCACCCACATCACCGTGTCGGGCGACGGAACTGACCGGCGAGGTGGTGTGGAACGACCAGGGCGGCGGCGCGACCGGCGGCGGCATCAGCACGGTCTTCCCGAAGCCGTCCTGGCAGGGTTCGGCGGTGTCCGGGGACATGCGCGGCGTGCCGGACGTCTCCGGTGACGCCAGCCCGCAAAGCGGCTACGTGGTCCGGGTCGACGGGCAGCAGTTCGTCATCGGCGGGACCAGCGCGGTCGCTCCGTTGTGGGCGGGCCTGACCGCGTTGATCAACCAGAAGCGCGGCGCGCGCGGTCGGTTTCATCAATCCGCAGCTCTATTCCCTGCTCGGGACGCCGGCCCTGCAGGACATCACCGACGGCAACAACAACGGCTTCACCGCCGGTCCGGGCTGGGACGCCTGCACCGGCGTCGGCCGGCCCGTCGGGACGAAGCTGCTGGCCGCGCTGAACTGAACGGGTCATCCGCATGACGGCCACCCGCCGCAGCTCACCATCGAGGGTGCGGCGGGTGGCCTGCTTGGTGGGTCGGCCAGCCCAGGTGCGGCGCGGCCGGCCGATCACAGCCAGTGCTGCCGATGGAAGAAGTACCAGAGGATCAGGCTGACGACGACCATCACGCCGAGCGCGGCGGGATATCCGTACGTCCAGGACAGCTCCGGCATGTTGGTGAAGTTCATCCCGTAGACGCCGGCGACGACGGTCCAGGAAATCGCGATCGTGCCGAATGCGGTGATCTTGCGGACGAACCTGTTCAGTTCGTTCGACACCTTCGTTTGAAACAGGTCGAGCACTTCCTGCAGATACTCGCGCTCCAGGTCCGCCGAGTTCTTCAGGTGGCCGTACTGCCGGCGCAACAGGGCCAGCCGTTGGGTGTCGATCTGCATGACGCTGCGATCGATGGCCAGGGTCTCCAGCAGGTTGTCGTAGAGCTCGTGCGCCTGCGCGGCGTTGATCCGAATGGTCTGCAGGTCATGCCGGAGCTCGAACAGATCCTGCAGGACGGCCTCGGCGGTCACCGGATCACTGTCCATCACCCGGCCCTCCAGGTCACCGATCCGCCGCGCCCCCGCGGTGATGAGGTCTTCCTGACCGCGCATCATGACCCCGCGAATCGTCGCGATCAGCTCGAAACCCGTGGTGGGGCAGACATCCTGCTCGTCGATCTCGCGCCGGACGATGTCCAGGTCGCCGTTGATCGCCGCCGTTGACAGGGCCGCCGTCGCCGGTCCGAAGACGGTCCAGAGGGCGTGCGGGGTGAGGAACGTCTTCAGCGGTTGGAAATGCAGCAGGCCGTCGCTGCCGACCGCGAGCCCGCTGATCGCGCTGAAATGATGATCCGGGTACATGTGCAGCTTCGGTACCGGGCTCCGACTGGCAACGTCGTCGAGGTCGCCCTTTCTCGGCTTGATCAGGGTGATCAGCGCCGCCATTCCCTGCTCATCGTCATATTCCAGATGCACCCAGGTGACGCCCTCGGTGCGGGTCAGGTACTCCGGCAGTTCGGCGGCGGTCGGTTTCTCGACAACAGCCCGGCTGATCCAACGAATCTCCATGGCAACCTCTCGGCCAGGCCCACGGTGCGGCCAACGCTTGTCGCCCGGCCACCGACGAAACTACTTCACTCCGACTGCTCTTTCACCGGCAAGGCGGGGTCGAGAGTTGTGGTCGGACCGGCGTGGCATCCCTGCCTGCGGTGTGTTCAGCGGGAGGATGCGCGCAGGCACCAGACGAAGGGATGTGCGACATGCGACGAGTCGTCGCGATCGCGAACGGCAAGGGCGGGGTCGGCAAGACCACGCTGACCGCCGGGCTCGCCGGACAGCTCGCGGCCACCGGCCGCCGGGTGCTGGTGGTCGACACCGATCCGCAGGGCAACCTGGGACGCGACCTCGGCTACGGCGAGCGGTGACGGCAGCAGCCTGGGATTGGCCATCACCCACGGACTTCCGCTGGACGTCAACCGGGGCGTCCGGGACCGGCTGGACGTGGTCTCGGGTGGACCGTCGCTCTGGGACGTGGCGCCGGCGTTCACCTCACGCGGCGCCCGGGGACAGACCCTGCCGGGCCTGCGTCCGGCCCTGGAGCGGCTTCGGCCCGAGGGCACCGACGCGGACTACGACCTGGTGCTGATCGACACCCCGCCCGGCGAGCCGATTTTGCAGGACCTGGTGTTCGCGTCGTCCGACTACCTGATCATCCCGACCCGCTCGGACGAGGCGAGCCTGGACGGTCTCGTCGTGGTGGCGCAGCGGTTCGCCGCCGCCCGAGTCGTCAACCCGGACCTGACGCTGCTCGGGGTGGCCCTGTTCGGCGTCCGGGCCGGCAGCACCCGGCTGATCACGCGGGTGCGCTCGGCGTTGCAGGAAACCCTCGGCGGCGCGGCGCCGGTGTTCACCACCTCCATTCGATACCTGGAAAGTGCCGCGGTGGACATGCGCAGCCGCGGCCTGCTGCCGCACGAATTGGCGCAGATCCACCGGGAAGACAAGTCGCAGCGGATCAGCCGGCTCCGTCAGGGGGTCAAGGTCGACACCGGCGATGCCCTGTTGAGCCGGGATTCCTCCGCGGCCGGACTGGCCGGGGACTATGCGGACCTGGCCAGCGAGGTGCTCGCCTCGATCGCACTCCGGGATGACGCGGCCCGGGTGGAGGTCGCCGTATGAACCCCCAGGCACGCCCCAACCTGGGAGGACTGTTCGACGGCAGCACGCCGGCGGACCGGACCAGCGGCATCGCCGGTCGGCTGGGTCCGAGGTTGGTGCCGGCGCCCGACGACCGGCCGGGAGCGAGTACGACGCCCGCGTCGCCCACTGTCGAGCCGGCTGCGGGCGTCAAGGAACCGACCGATCCACCGGCAGCGTCGCGGGGGAGCGGGTCGGCCCAGCTGTCGATCGACCCGTCGGCCTGGTTCGACCCGATCCGCGCGCTGGAAATGTATTTCGGTGTGCTGCAGGCGATGCTCGACGCCAATCGGCAATTCGTCATGGGGGTTGCGGGCGTGTTGGTCAGCGGCGGCACCCGACTGCGGGGCGGACTCGATTCGATCAGGACCAAGCCTTAGGCGAACCGTACGGGCTCGATGCGGGTGCCCGACGGGTTGCAAAACCCCTGGGGTGAGCCGGATCGGCGCTGTAGGTTCACCACATGCAGATTTCCATCGTTACTGTCGCGCAGCGGCCGGACCTGATCGGTCCGATTTGGAATATGCCCAACAACTGGCCGGAATATATGTTGCACGACCCGGTTGCCGATATCTATTTCGAGCAGCTTTCCAGCGTCTTTCCCGAGTATCAATTGGCGGCCATCGACGAGTCGGGAATCGTCGTCGGAAAGCTGAACAGCCTGCCGTTCCGGTGGGACGGCAGTGACGACGACCTGCCCGACCGGGGTTGGGACGCCATCCAAGAGCGCGGATTCACCGGCCGTGACCGCGGAGTCGAGCCGAATGCGGTGTCGCTGCTGGAGGCCAGGGTGGTGCCGGAATACCGGGCCTCCGGTCTGAGCATCGAACTGCTGAAGGCCGCCCGGCGCACCGCGATCGGACTGGGCTTGACCGACCTGTTCGGCCCGGTGCGACCGACCCGCAAGGATCGCGAGCCAGAGGTGCCGATGGCGCAATACCTGGCCCGGTTCCGTCCGGATGGGCTACCCGAGGATCCGTGGGTGCGCACGCATGTGCGGCTCGGCGCTCGAATCGTCAGGATCTGCCCGGTATCGATGACGATCGTCGGCACGTTGGCGCAGTGGCGGGAGTGGACCGGCCTGCCGCTGACGGAGTCCGGCCCGGTCGTCATTCCCGGTGCATTGGCCCCGGTGCACGTCGCGGTGGAGCACGATCACGCCGTGTACGTCGAACCCAACGTCTGGATGCATCATCGCCTGACCGGCTGATACGGCGTCAGCCGAGTCGGCGTCGCACCCACCCAAGGCGCTGGTCGGCCAGTGGTTGCAAGTCTGGTCGATCCCGGGTGGCGGCAACGGTGTACGCGGCCGCGTGCAGGGCAACCAGGTCGGTCAACACGTTCGCGCGGTCGACGGCGTCCTCGCCGTAAGCGGTGAGCATGGCCCGGGTTTCGGGCACTCGCCTGCCCAGCACCGTCGCCAGGTGTGCCGCGCTCGCCAGGTCCCAATCGATGGGCCCGAAGCACGCATACTCCAGGTCCGTCCACAACGGCCCGGACGTGCTGCCGAGCGCGTTTCCGAAGTGCGCATCGCCGTGCAGTGGTTGCCCAGGAAGATCCGGGAGCTCGACGAACTCGCAGGCGGCCAGCAGTACCGCTGCGGTGTCGTGCGCGCTCGGCGGTAGGTCGGCGACGATCCGCCGAACGGCTGGGCGTGGATCGAAAGACGGTAGTTCGCCGGGGAAGTCGGCGATGGCCACGTGCAGGTCGCGGAGCGCGTGACCAACGGATTCCGGGGTGAGGGGCTGATCGGCCGCCCGCTCCCACAGGGTGACGATGAACTCCCCGGCATCGAGCGGCCCGGCGCCCCCCGACCACGGCGCGACCACGGGGCCGCCCCGGTGCGCGGCGTGCCGGGCCAGCGCCACCTGCAGAGCCGGTGGAATGCGGCCTACGTGGCTCTCCTGCCGGGATGTCACCCTTGCGACAACGGGCAGCGGCTCGAGGGCGACCACGAAGTCCCCGCCGGCGACGAGCAACCGCGGTCGGACGGACGAGAGGCCGACCCGGGACGCCGCCACGGCAACGGCGGCCAGCGCCGCGGCTGACCGATCACTCCGCGCGGTGCCGCTCGCCGTTCGAGCCGGCATCCTCAGGGCCCGCCGCGCCAGTGATCGATCCGGTGATGGTCGGGGGTGAAGCCGTTGTCGACGCCCCAGAGGACCGCCTGGGTGCGGCTGCCCACGTTGATCTTCCGGTAGATCGTGCGGATGTAGGACTTCACGGTGTTGGGGCTGAGGAAGGTCAGCGCCGCGACGTCGGCGTTGCTCTTGCCCTGGGTGATCAGTGCCAGGATCTCCGACTCCCGGTCGGTGAGACCCTCGCCGCGGCCAGGCCAGTCGAGCCCGCTGGTGCTCCGGGCCCGCGGCGGCGGGTCGCTCACCACGATCTTTCCCGCGTGCACCTGCTCCAGTGCGGCGACGAGGTCGCGGGCGGGCAACGTCTTCGACAGGTACCCGTGCACGCCCTGCCGGCGGGCGGTCTCGACCAGGTCGGGATGAAAGTTCCAGGTGTAGACCACGACCCGGCGGGCGCGCGGGTTCTCGATCAGCACGCGGATCTCTTCGTGATCGGATTCCGGCTGCGCGAACGAGTCGTACAGCACGATGTCGACGGCATCATCGACGGACTTGTTCGCGTCGATCTCGGCGATGACGATCCGGTCCCGGTACTGGTCGAGCATCTGCGCGACTCCGAGCAGGACGACGTCGTAGTCGTCGACCAGGGCGACCGTGATCGGGGTGCTTCGGCGGGGCGCAGGCATGAGCCGACGATAACCTACCTAAGGGTGTACCGGGACAGCCCTAGGGGTGTTTGAGTGGGTCTTGGTCAACGAATGTTGATCGCCGTCCTCGCCGAGGCCGGTCGAATGTCTGCACCTCAGAGATGTGCAGCGATCGAAGGGAAATCCCATGCTGGGACTCATCGTCAGCATCATCGTCATCGGCCTGATCGCGGGCGCGCTGGCTCGTCTCGTCGTACCCGGCCGTCAGGACATGTCGATCCTGATGACCATGCTGCTGGGCATCGTCGGGTCGTTCGTCGGCGGTTTCCTGGGCTATCTGCTGTTCCACAAGGACGCCCAGGACGGCTTCCTGCAGCCCGCGGGGATCATCGGCGCCTTCATCGGGGCCGTCATCGTGCTGCTGATCTGGACCCGGGTCGGTGGGCGTCGGTCGGTCGGCCGCTGAGCGTCAACCGGCCGGCTTGTGTCACTCCTATCGGAACGGTGAGCATGACAACTTCCACTAGAGAATCGGTGGCGTCCGGCCGGCCCTACCTCGTGGTCGAGGTTTCCGGTCGGCAGCCCGCCGAGCTTGACGACTTCGTCGGGGACGTCACCTTCGTCGCCGTCATGGACACCAGGACATATCGGATCGAGGGCACCGGCGCCCGAGACGGTGCCGGCGTCCGGTTTTCGCAGAAGGACGTCGCCACCGGAAAGGATGTCCGCACCTGGCAGATCACCTTGACGGCCGCCGGTGACTTCGATGCCCAAGCCATTTCGGCATTTTGAGTGAGGTGCATATCCGATGACCGGGGTCAGCGCCGCCGAGGAGCCGGCGACCGATCCGAGCGGTGACCAGGCCGCTGCCGGTCCCGCGCGGATCGAGCAGGACGTCGCCGTCGTGCTGCATGTCGAGCGCACCGCCGGCGGCGACATCGCGACCGTGGAACGGATCCCGATCGACGTCGACGCGACCGATGCCGGAACGCCGGACGCCGGGTCATCCCGTGGGGTGGTGATCTGACGACGTCGCGGCAGTGCGATCCGAGTCACCCTCTTGGCGGTGCGGCGGCGCAACCGGCGGTATTACGGTGGCGCGGCGTCGGCTTTGTCCTGATTGGGGGTATCAACGGTCGGCAATGAAGGTCCCTACTGGGATGCCTGGCGTTCGGCAAGTGTTGGCTGGGCCGCGGTCCGACCGAGTGTCGGACCTCGGTGACATGCTGGCCACACCGTCGCAAGGGGCGGCCAAGCCAGGCTGAAGTTGTCGACCCGACCCGATCAGTCACCCGAGAGGAATACCCCAGATGTCCATCGAGTCCACCGCCGGGAATGGCCTTACCTCCGCCTCCGTCCATGCCCTCGACCAATCCGACGGCGTTGAACAGCTGCTGCGCGGGGCGAGCTTCGAGGGACTACGACCCGAGGGCTTGGCCGACGGCAGTGCCATCGACCCCGAGACAGCGGCCCGCAGGTTCCTCGATCAGGCGCTGGCGAGTCCGAAAGTGCCCTCGTTGGCCGCGCCGGTCGCGAACGGCACCACCAGTGAATTCAAGACCATCGGGACCGAAACGGTGCCGCTGACCGGGACCAAGACCGTGAAGTTCCGTCAGACGCTGCACGGCATCCCGGTGTACGGCTCGCTGGTCACCGTTGAGGTCGAGGACGACAACCGGCTGGTCGCCATCGATTCCGCACTCGGCACGCCCGAAGGCGTCGACCCGGTGGCCGGCATCGCTCCGGCCGCGGCGTTGGCGGCGGCCGCCGCCGCGCCAGATGGCTACGTGCCGAACCTGGCCGGTGTCGTGCCCAAGCTCAACTACTACTACGACCGCGCCGCGTCGCAATGGCGGCTCGTCTACATCCTGGAGGACGTGCCGGTCACCGTGGATCGGGAGGCCGCGGCTCAGTCCGAACCTCCCAGCTCGTTCGAGCCGCCCAGATTCATGGACTACGTGATCGACGCGCACGACGGACAGGTCGTCGCCCTGCTGCCCCGCACGCCCAGCCTGGCGCCGGGGACCGAGCAGAGCGCGGTCGACTCGTTCGGTGTCACCCGAAGCTTTCTGGCGACGAGCGAGAACGGTCATCTGGTACTGCGTGATCCGGTCCACAACGTGCAGACCTACGACTTCGGCTTCGGCGACCCGGCAGTCGACGGCAGCCGGTTGCCGGGCGACGCCATCGTCAACCCGCCGGACTGGACGCCGGCCGCGGTGAGCGCCCAGGCCAATGCCGTCGCGGTGTCCGACTTCCTGCGCACGGTGCTGAAGCGGGACAACATCGACGGGCAGGGCGGCGCGATGGTGTCCACCATCAACTGCGTCGTCGCGGAGGACAGTCCAGGACCCAAGCAATGGATCAATGCCTTCTGGAACGGCGAACAGATGGTGTACGGCCAGGTGCTCCGACCGGACGGGCTCCGATCGTTGTCCGCCAACATCGACGTGGTGGGACATGAGATGTTCCATGGCGTCACCGATCACACCTCGCGGCTTGAATATGCTCTGCAGCCGGGGGCGCTCAACGAATCGTATTCGGACATTTTCGGGACCATTATCGCCAACCTCGGGAATGAGGACCCCCGCACCTGGGACTGGCTGCTGGGCGAGAAACTGATGGTGGGTGACAAGCCATTTCGCGACCTGTCCGACCCTGCGAAGTTCGGCCAACCGGCTCACATGAAAGATTTCAAGGTGCTGCCGAACACCCAGGCCGGCGACTTCGGCGGCGTGCACACCAACAGTGGAATCCACAACAAGGCGGCATTCAACATGCTGACCGCGCAGAACAGCGACGGAAACCTGACCCTGACGCCGGCCGAGGTGGCCGCGGTGTTCTACCTGACGCTGACCCAGCGTCTGTCCCGCACCTCGCAGTTCGCCGACAGCCACCGCTTTGCGGTCTCCAGCGCCCGCACACTGTTCCGGAACCTGCCCGCCGACGAACGGGATCGTAAGGTCGCGGCCGTTGACGCGGCGTTCAAGGCGGTAGGGATCGCCTGACCTTCGGGCTGTTCCGCATGCCTCGTGGTCGGTCGGACACGGTCGGCGACCGGATCCTCCGCGTCGCCGTCCCGTTTGTGACTCGGCCGGGCAACCAGTCAGGATGACCCGGTGCGTCGCCGACGCCGACCGACCGCAGACGCGTGTAAAGGACCCCGACGTGCGACGATTCACCTCCCGGCGGCATCAGCGACTGCTGGCCACCGTGCTGCTCGCGATCCTCTCCGTCGTGAGTCTCGGCCTCACCGGGGGCGTTGCGGTGGCCGCTCCGGTCGCCGCGGTGCCCTACCCAGGTTCACAGCCGGCGTGGGCCGTCGCCGCGAACGACCGCGGTCTCGCCGTCGACGACTCCATCGAGGGCGAGATATTCCTGACCCTGCCGAATCGGGCCGGCGCCGAGGCGTTCGCCACCTCGGTCTCCACCCCCGGGTCCGCGACCTACCGGAAGTGGCTCACGCCGCAGCAATGGATCGCGAAGTTCTCGCCGACCCCGGCCACCTACGACGCCGTCGTCCGATTTCTCACCTCGAAGGGCCTGCGGATCACCGGCAAGCCCGCGAGCCGGTTGTTCGTGGTCTTCCGTGGGTCTGCCGCCCAGCTGAGCTCGGTGTTCTCCACCGCGCTGCACCGCTACGACTACGCCGGGCGCAGCCTGGTCGGACCGTCGAGCCCGCCGAAACTTCCCGCCGATGTCGCAGGATCGGTATCGGCAATCGGCATCGACCAATCGAGGGCGCTGACCAGGCCCGACTCCGTGACCCAGGAGGACGTGGTGCAGGGCGCGGGCTCGCGGCGATCCGCCGGCGTCGCGCCGGCTGTCGAGGCGCCGTGTTCGAATTACTTCGGCGAGCACGTCGTCGCGGTGCCGAAGGCGTATGGCGCCACCAAGTTCGGCACGACCAACTGCGGGTACACGCCGGCGCAGCTGCGGTCGGCGTACGGGCTGACAAGGCTCAACGCCGCCGGATTCGCCGGAGCGGGCCAGACCGTCGCGATCGTCGACGCCTACGCGTCGCCCACGATCGTGCGCGACGTCAACACCTACTCGGCGGCGCTGGGTGAGCCCGCGCTCACCACGTACCGGCAGATCGTGCCGAAGCCGAGCGAGTTTGTCGACCAGGAAACCTGCGCGTTTCCCAGCGGTTGGCAGGCCGAGCAGACATTGGACGTCGAGGCAGTGCACGGGATCGCCCCCAAGGCCAACATCCTCTATGTCGGCGGCTTCAACTGCCAGGGGGGCATTGATCTCTCGGTGTCCAGGATTCTCGACGGAAAGCTCGCCACCATCGTCTCGAACAGCTACGGCTTCATCGGCGAGGCGGTATCGGCCGACGTTCTGCGGGGGTATGTGAATCTGCATCTGCAGGCCGCCGGTGAGGGCATCGGCATGTACTACTCGAGCGGCGATCACGGCGACGAAGTCGACCGCCTCGGGCTCACCTCACCGGACTTTCCCGCCTCGTCACCGTTCGCCACCTCAGTCGGCGGTACCTCCGTGGGAATCAACAAGGCCGGTGACATCGCACTCGAGACGGGTTGGGGGTCGAGCCTGGATCCGATCGCTGCCGACGGTGCCGGAAAGCCGGCATATATCGACCCGCTGCCTGGGTTCTTTGTCGTCGGCGCGGGCGGCGGCCGAAGCGGGGTGTTCGCGCAACCGGCGTATCAGCGGGAAGTGGTGCCCGTCGCTTTGGCGAAGGGCAAACGCGTCTCGCCGGACATCTCGGCGCTGGCGGACCCGTTCACCGGTTTCAAGATCGGGCTCCGGCCGATCATCGACGACACCACGCTGCAGACCGGCGGATTCACCAACGAGGTCATCGGTGGAACCTCGCTTGCCTCGCCGCTCGTCGCCGCGCAGATGGCGATCGTGCAGCAGGTGACCAACCAGAAGATCGGATTCGCCAACCCGGCGCTGTACCTGCTGAACAAGAAGGTTCCGGCGGCCTTCCGGGATGCCGTCCCGCAAAGCCCCAGGCAGGCGCTGGTGTTTTCCTCCGCCGATTCCGGCGGCCTGTTCCTGGTGTCGCTGGACACCGACACCTCGTTGCAGACCCGGAAGGGCTACGACGAGGTGACCGGCCTCGGCCGGGCGTCGTTCTCGCTGCTGTCCTCGCTGGCGACGGTCGGGTGAGCGGGTCGGTGGTTCAAGGCTGAGGAGTCGGCGTGCTGATCCAGGCCAGTGCTGATCTGCGGATGCCGGCCGGTAGGGTCGTCGGCGGGGCGGTAGCTCAGCCGGTCAGAGCAACGGACTCATAATCCGTCAGGTCGTGGGTTCGAACCCCACTCGCCCCACTATTCGTCCAGTTCAGCAGACTGAATTGGACGTTTGTACTTCTCCGTGTAGCGATCGATCGCTGCATCGCGCTCAATGTCTGGGCCACAAATTGCGCACGGTCTCTGTCCGGGGTACTCGGGCAGGGCCGCTCAACGCGTCCTCGCTGGTCAGAGGACCTAGCCCTCTGGATTTGAGTAGCGACTGAGAGCGTTGCGCTTCGCCGTTGATCGGATCCGGGCCAATCTTTACCGATCGGCGGAAACCTTCCGAGCGGCCGACTTCGCACTTGTGGTTGTCGACTTTGCGGTCCGGGATCGTGTCGTGGCGGCCGTGACCTTTGATGCGGCCGGCTTACGCGCTGTGGCCGTCACCCTCGACGCGGCCGAGGATCGCGCCGCTTCGGCGACCGGCTTGCGCGCCGGTTGGTTGCTCGTCGCCGCTGCCGGAGCGAGTTGCGATACACGTTGCGAGGAGACGCCGAGGAGCTCGCCGACGTCCCGGACTGACAGTCCCTCGGCGCGTAACTGAGCGACGAGCGCGCGGGACTCGCGGGCGGCTCGCTCGGCGAGCTCGGCGGCTTGCGTCGAGATCGTCCGCCACTCCGCGATGCGCTGCCGCTCGGCGGCCGGCAGGATCGGCACAACCTCAACATCGACGAGCTCTCCGGTGAGCATCTCGACCGCATCGGCAGCCATCGCCGGGATCTGTTCCAATCGGCGCGCTTGGCTGAACGCTCCCGGCACCTCGGGAACCTCGACGGCCCACCATCCGCCCGAGCGGGTAGCCGTCGCCGTGACTCGCCTCATGTCGCCGCTCCTAGGTGCCGCAGGATCCCTCGTGCCGTGTGCTCGTTAATCTCGTTGTTGCGCGGAATCGTTGTCTGCTTGTCGCCGAGCCGGACGTGTGTGTGTTTGCCACCCTCGGTGAACTCTGCGACGAGTCCCTTGGCCTTAGCGATCGCCCTGATCTCCCGCTCGAGATCTCGTCTCTTCACGACGATAAGTCTAGGGGCCTTACAGTTCAAGTCTAGGGAGCTAGGCATTTCGGGCTTCAGCGCTCAACCCACCGAGCAAGGGGAGTGCTCGGGCGCCGCAGAGACCTCAGCGATCCGGCGGTGCCGGCGGTGTTGGAACCGCCGGCACCGGTCGGGTCTATGGGTTGCTGTCGCCGGTCAGGGTCGCCAGTGGTTGGTCCGGATCCACGAGGTAGGTGGAGAGCATTCGGCCGGTTTCCGGGCCCAGATCCAGTGCGTTGTGGGGCTGGCCGGGTGGCATCAGGAAGGGATCGCCGGCGTGCAACGTCAGCGTCGGTTTCCCTTCGATCATCATCTGCACTGTTCCGGCGAGGATGTAGCCGACTTCCTCCCCGGGGTGCGTGTGCCAGCCCGATTCGACACCGGCCGGGATCTCGGTCAGGACCTGCACGATGTCCCGGCCGGGGATCGAGGAGGTTTGGTGTTGCAGGACGGTGCGGTGGAGTTTCCCGGCGAGCTGATCGGCGGGAGCGGGCGACTTGGCCATCTGTCTCAACTCAGCTTCTGCAGGGCCTTGAGGATCACGTTGGTGACCTCTTGCGGCTGCGAAATCATGATCACGTGAGAGCCCTCGATCTCGAGGATGTCGGCGCCCGCCCGCTTGGCCATGGACAGAATAACGTCGGCGCCGGCGGCCTTGTCACCGGTAGCGACCACTGCCCAGGACGGCAGCGTCTTCCAGGCGGGGACGCCGGTCCGTTCGTCGAAAGCCGCCGCCGCGACGGGCCTCTGAGATGCCCCGTAAACACCGGCCTGCGTCTCGGTCAGATCGCGGGCGAAGACCTCGTAGAAGGCGGTGGCGTTGACGTAGAGCTCGGTTGCTGTCTCGTCGCCAACCCCGGTCGGGTACTGCCGCTGGACCAGTGCCGGACCGAGTGCGCTGTCCCGCGACGTGCCTTCGACCTCGGTGAGCGCCTCTCCTTCGTCAGGGGCGAATGCCGCCACGAAGACCAAGCCAACGACGTTGGGGGTGGATGTGGCGGCGTTGGTGATGACCGCTCCGCCGTAGGAGTGGCCGACCGCCAGGACCGGCCCGTCGATCTGGGACAGCGCGCTGGCCACGTAGTCGGAATCGGCGGCCAGTCCGCGCAGCGGGTTGACCAGGGCTTGGACCTTGACGCCGGCGGCGAGCAGCAGTTCGGTGACGCCGGCGAAGCTCCCGCCGTCGGCGAAGGCCCCGTGTACGAGGGCGACGGTGGGGGATTCTGAGTAATTCTCGGTCATCTGAAGCTTCTTTCTGGGTTAGGTGCGATTGGTCGGGTAGTAGCGGGGTGCTCGGATCAGCTGGTCAGGAAGGCGAGCAGATCCTTGTTGAATTCCTGTTCGTGTGCGCCGGTCAGCCCGTGCGGTGCACCCGGGTAGATCTTGAGGGTGGCGTTCGGCACGATCTTGGACGACTTGAGGGCCGCGGCGCCGATGGGCACGATCTGGTCGTCGTCGCCGTGCAGGATCAGCGTGGGGACGTCGATCTTCTTCAGGTCCTCGGTGAGATCGGTTTCGCTGAAGGCCTTGACGCAGTCGTACGCGGCCTTGATGCCGACTGTCATCGACATGAGCCAGAAGGCATCCCGCGCTCCCTGCGAGACGTTTGACCCGTCGCGGTTGGCCCCGTAGAACGGGTACGCGAGATCGCGGTAGTACTGGGATCGATCCGTCAGGACGCCGTCACGGATCTCATCGAAGGGCGCGATGGGTAGACCTTCGGGGTTGGCGTCGGTCTTGAGCATCAACGGTGGAATGGCGCTGAGCAGGACAACTTTGGCCACCCGGGCTGTTCCGTGCCGGCCGATGTACCGGGTGACTTCGCCGCCGCCGGTGGAGTGTCCCACCAGTACAACGTCTTTCAGGTCCAGTGTCTCGATCACTGCCGCGAGGTCGTCGGCGTAGTGGTCGAGGTCGTTGCCCTCCCACGGCTGGCTGGACCGGCCGCCACCGCGACGGTCGTGCGCGATTGCCCGGAATCCGTGGGCGGCCACAAAGTTCGCCGGGCCGTCCCACACATCTGCGGTCAGCGGCCAGCCATGGCTGAACACCACGGGTTGTCCATTGCCCCAGTCCTTGTAGTAGATCTCGATGTTGTGACCGTTTTCCTGGCCGGTGGTGACCGTGGGCATGATGTTGCCTTTCTGATTGGATGTTGATTGTTCCGTTGGCCTGCCGTGCGGCTGTGGTCAGCGGCTGTGCCAGGCTTGGCATGAGCGTCTTCACGAAGTCGCTCGTTCGGCTATTTACCGAACCGTTTTCTGCTGCGCGTCCTGCGGAAAATGTTCGCAGGCTACCTCACTTGTCGACCAGCCCCACTGGCCCGACAATGATTTCGGGTTAGCCGGAAATTCGGGTCGGGCCAGCCCAGCTCCCCGGCAGCAGAGGTCCAATAGGACGCAGGTGGACCGGCCCCGTTCAGCCCTGTGGGCGCCGCTCTTCTCAGCAGGTCGGGCGGACCGCTGTCGCTGCGCGTTCGATGACCGACGTCACCTCGTCGGGGTGGGAGACCATCACGAGGTGGGAGGCGCTGATCTCGGTGATGTCGGCGCCGGCACGGGTGGCCATCGAGTGGATGACGTCAGCGCCGGCGGCTGTGTCATCGGTCCCGACAACTGCCCAGGAACGGAGTTGCTTCCACGCCGGTGGTCCCGATGCCTCGGAGAATGCGGCCTGGGCGGCGGGTCGCTGAGTCGCGGCCAACAGTGCAGCCTCGTCGGCGGGGAGGTCGGCAGCGAAGACACCGTGGAACTTCTGCGGGTCGATGAGGTATTCGGTTGCGGTTTGGCCGCCGCCGGCATCGGTGGGGTAGGTGAGCGGGACGAGTGCCGAATTCAGCACACTGTCCTTGGACGTCTTCTCAACGTCACCGAGCACCTCACCCGCATCGGGCGCAAAACCGGCGACGTAGACCAACCCGTGAACGTTCCTGGTGTCGTAGGCGGCATTGGTGATGACCGCGCCGCCATAGGAGTGACCGACGAGTAGTACGCAGCCCCCCAACTGCTTGAGGTACCCGGCGATGTAAGCGGAGTCAGAGGTCAAGCCGCGCAACGGGTTCGCCGGCGCGACCACGTCGTACCCGTCACGCTGGAGGCGGGAGACCACGCCGTTCCAGCTGGACGCGTCGGCGAACGCGCCATGGACCAGGACAATTGTCGGCGGACCGGCCGACGGTGCTTGCGGGGCGGCGACGGCCTCGGCGCAACCGACAAGGGCGACCGCGAGTGCAGCGACCAGGCAAGTGATCTTGGCCGCGCGTCCCATCGACCGTCGGCGCCGTCGAGGATCCGTCAGATCGGCCCCACCGTCACCCGTGGGACATCGAGCGTCCGGTTCGCGGTGGTCCTTCAAATATGTTGTCATGACTAGCCTTTCGTTGGTGGTGGGGACGATCGACGGCCGGTCGTCCGGCGAGGGATATTCGCGGTGTGTCGCGCGGCTTCCGGACCGGCATGGGCCGGAAGGACGCGCCGTTCGAGAGGGCGACGGCCGCGGCCGTCAGCGTGCTACCGGCAGCTTGCGGCGGCGTGCCACAAGTGGGATCTGCAGGTGGAGGTGTTGCTGGGTAACGAAACACCGGCCGGTCGTCGTGATCCTTGATGCGCAACACGACTGGTGCCGACAGGGGGTGGTCTCCTTGGAGGGCCTCCCGGTCGATGATCTGACCTCATCAGGCTCCAGCCGTAGACGTACAGTCACCAGGCCCGCTGACCGGAGGAATTTTCCGGTTAGCCCTACTTCGGGGCGGGTTCGTCCGTGTAATCCTCAATGGGTGGCTCGCACATTATTGATCGTTGATGACGACGCCGCCTTCAGCGACCTTGCTGCCAGGGTGGTGACTGGATGGGGTCACGCGGTGATCGGCCTCGCTGGCAGCGTGGCCGAAGGGTTGGCCAGGGCCACTGAGCTCCGGCCGGAGATGGTCTTGGTGGACATCGGACTTCCGGATGGGGATGGGTTCTCGCTCACGGAGCAGCTCGTCGCGATGCCTTGGCCGATGCGCATCATCCTGATCTCGTCAGATTCCGACCCGGCCAACGTGGCCGCTGCGAGGCGGGCCGGCGCGACCGGATTCGTACCCAAGGACGAGTTGTCCGGTGTCGAACTGCGTGACTTCCTTGAGCAAGGTTGAGGGCGGATGGACACACCGAACGTGGGAACTGCTGGTCTGAGAGTGGTCGTCGGCGAAGATGACGTCTTGCTGCAAGAGGGGATCGCCGGCATTCTCGTCGCGGCCGGGTTCGACGTCGTGGCGCGAGCCGGTGACGCCGATGACATGTTGCGCAAGATCCTTGCGTTCCGCCCGGACATCGCGATCGTCGACGTCCGGATGCCGCCACGTCGTGAGGACGACGGGTTGGTCGCCGCGATCGAAGTCCGTCGCCGGCTGCCCGCGACGGGCGTACTCATCTTGTCCCAGTACTGCGAGCCGAGTTTCGCGATTGAGTTGATCGGTGATCACCCTGGGGGTGTCGGTTACCTCCTGAAGGAACGAGTCGGGGACGTGCCGGCATTCGTGGATGCCGTGCGGCGGGTGGCCGCCGGTGGCAGCGCGCTGGACCCGGAAGTGGTCTCGCTGATGTTGGGTCGTCCCAAGCCGGGTGACGCCCTGTTCCCGTTGTCGCCGCGTGAACGAGAGGTGCTGGCGGCGATGGCGGAAGGCAATTCGAATCTGGGAATTTCGCAGGCACTGCTGATGAGCCAGGCGTCAGTGGAGAAGTATGTGACCGCGATCTTCCGCAAGCTGGACCTGGCGGCCGCGGATACCGACCATCGTCGGGTGCTGGCCGTGCTGACCTACCTGCAGAACAAGGACCGCCGGTGACCGAGCGTTCGAGCGAATCAATGTCACCTGTCGTCGGCTCGACACCGCGGAGCGGGGTCGAACGGTGAGGGAGCGTGCGAGCGAATCAATGTCACCTCTCGTCGGCTCGACGCCGCGGAGCGGGGTCGAACGGTGAGGGAGCGTGCGAGCGAATCAATGTCACCTCTCGTCGGCTCGACGCCGCGGAGCGGGGTCGAACGATGAGCGCACCCGACCCGGCTGGTGATTCGGTCCGTAGTACGGCGCTCGCGGAACGGTATTACGAGGCGTTCAACGCGCGCGACCTCGACGCCTGGCTCGACACCCTCGATGAGGAAGTCGAGATCGTCAACGACGGAGGAGTGCTTCGTGGCCGGATGGCCGCGCGCGCTCACCTGACCGGAATCCTCCAGGCCTTCCCCGGTGTTGCCGTGGCTTCCCGCCGTGTCGTCGCAGTGTCCCCCGACGCGGTGGTCTCCGAGTTCCGACTTGCCAACCCGATGGCTGCGTTCTCGCCGAACCCCTCGGCTCTCGCCGAGCCGGCTGTGCCCTGGCGCCTGGACGGCATTACCTGCGAGGTCTTGCGGGTGCGGGGAGATCGGCTGGTGTCGCTGCACAGCTACTATTCGCCAACCCCGGACGACAGGACCCCGACGGCCGCAGTGCCGTCGCGTGCCGAGGCGGCCCGAATTGCCAACCGGCAGGCGTCCCTCGGCCGGGTAGCGACCCACGTTGCCGGGGGTGGTTCGGAACAGGACCTCGTCGCGGTGATCAACCAGGTCATCGCTGAGTTTGCTGGCGTTGATGTGAGCCTGCTGCTGCGATTTGAGGCCGACGACACGGCGGTGGTGCTTGCCGCATCGGGGTTGGTTGACGACACTGCGGCCCTCAGCCATCGGCTTGCGTTGGGCGACGACCTCCGAGCGGTGCGCGACGGCGGTCGCGCTCTGCGTTTCGGGGCGCACGGGTGGCCGCTCGCGGGCGGTCTTCGCGGGTCAGCCGGGGACGAGGATCTGCAGTGGTGCGTTGGTGTGCCCATCAAGCTCCACGGGCGCATGTGGGGCATCAGTGTCCTCGGCTCCGCACGGGACGAGCCGTTCGCCGACGACATCGAGGAGGGCATCGCGGCCTTCACTCATTTGGTATCAGCGGCACTGGCCAACGCGCAGGCCAACGACGAACTGCGGGAACGAGCCAGGGAGCAATCGGAACTCCTGCGGGTCGCCGAAATAGCGGCCGCCGGAGCCCACCCGACCGAGGTGTTCCACGCGGTCGTCCAGTCGGCGTCGACCGTCCTGAACGGTCTACCGACCACCCTGATGCGCTTCGTCGACGATGAAGTGGCCGACGTCCTTGCCTTCAGTGGCGTAGGTATTCCGGCATCAGGCGAGAGGCTCGTCATCGACCCGGACAGCGTGACGGCGCAGGTCCAGCGCACCGGTCGAGCGGCTCGCATCGACAATTATCGAGAAACACCGGGGAATCGGTTCGCCAACGAGATTGCCCGAATTCGCGGATCGGTCGGCGTGCCGGTTGCGGTGGCCGGGCACTTGTGGGGAATGCTCTCAGCCAGCTCTTGGGACGAGCCGTTGCCTGCGGATATGGAGCGTCGGCTTACACCTTTCGCGGGAACGGTGGCGATCGCCATCGCCGGTGCCCAGGCGCGAGCCGACCTGCGAACCATGGCCGATGAACAGGCCGCACTTCGCCGCGTTGCCGAACTCATCGCCAGAGGTGCCAAGGAGCACGCAATCTATGACGCCGTGACGAGCGGGGCGGCGGGGATCATCAACGAGACCACGACGTTGATCCGGTTCGACACACCTCACTCCTACATGGTTGTCGGGAATAGTCGCGATGCGGCGGCGATTGGCTCCCGCGTCGACATCGCAGCGGAAGACAACGACGTCGTGTCACAAATTCTGCGGACGCGACGGGCAGCACGGGTGGAGAAGTTCCCGGAGAACGCCGAGAGTGCCGCCGAGTATCACCTGGACGGACTCATATCCAGCGTTGGCGTGCCAATCCTTGTCGGCGACCGGCTGTGGGGCGTACTGAGTGCAGCCACCACCAGTCGGCGGCTATTGACAACAGCAGAACAGAGCCTGCAACAGTTCGGTGGGCTCATGGCCGCTGCCGTGGCCAATGCAGAAGCGCGGGGCCGGCTCAAGGACTTCGCCGACGAACAGGCCGCGCTCCGCCGGGTCGCCGAGTTGGCCGCCCACGACGCCCCCACTGAGCAGGTACTGCAAGCGGTCGCCGTCGAGGCGTCGGGTCTGGCCGGCGTCGAATTCGGAATGGTGCTCCGATACGAGGGCCGCGACGGCGCGAACCGCATCGTCGCCCTGCACGGCGCTCCCGACAACTTCGCTATCGGGCTGCTCGCGCCGGCTACGGGAGATAGTTCGGTTCAACGCGTCTGGGGCTCCGGACGAGCGACGCGAGTCGACGACCTCGGACAGATGACCGGTCTCTGGCCCCGGATGGCGTACGAGCGAGGGTTTCGGGCCAGCGCCGGGGTGCCGATCGTCATCCACGGCAGGCTGTGGGGTGCGCTGATCGTCTGCGGGCGCCGTGGGCCTGTTCCGCCGACGATCGACGAGCACCTGAGCAATTTCGCCGATCTGGCTGCAACAGCCATTTCCGCTGCTCAGGCGCGTCAGGAACTGAGGCTGCTGGCCGACGAGCAGGCGGCATTGCGCCGGGTTGCCGAGTTGGCCGCCCACGAGGCCCCGGCGGAAGAGATACTGCGGGCGGTCGCCGTCGAGGCCTCCGCGCTCGCCGGCGTGGACTTCTCCACCTTGTTGCACTACGAGCCGGACGGCAGCAGCGTGATCGTCGCCCTGGACGGTGCGCCAGCGGGGATCAAGGTCGGGATGCGCTCGCCGGGGACGGGTGATGGTGCGGTGCAACGGGTGTGGCGAACGGGCAAACCGGCCAGGGTCGATAACCTCGCTGAGATGTCCGGGGTGTGGCCGCAACTCGCGCACCGGCATGGGTTCAACGCCAGCGCCGGCGTGCCGCTCGTCATTCACGGACGACTCCGCGGGACGCTGGTCGTGGTGGGGCGCCGCGAGGGTTTCCCGCATTCCATCGAGGAGCGTTTGGCGAACTTTGCCGACCTGGCGGGAACCGCGGTCTCCGCTGCCGACGCACGCCAGGAACTCAGGCTGCTGGCCAACGAGAATGCTGCGGTGCGCCGGGTTGCCGAGCTCGTTGCCCGCGGCGCCACCCTCGACGAAGTCTTCAAGGCCGTCGCTTCGGAGACGTCCTCATTACTGGGGAACCTGGCGACCACTTTGCTACGCCACGACAACACCGATGTGGCGGTCGTTGTCGCCGGGCATAACAGCCCCGCGCCGGTCGGATCGCAGTTTCCGGTTCTCCGCGACACCGTGACCGGCGAGCCAACGAGTTCCGTGGCGCCCGAAATCACCGTCACCGTTCCGGTCACGGTGGAGGGCCAAGTGTGGGGAGCCATCGTCGTCAGTACGCCCGGCGAACCATTGCCCGCCGGGAGCGAGGAGCGGCTCGCGCAGTTCGCCGAGCTCGCGGCCGTGGCCATCGCCAACGCGGAGAACAAATCCAAGCTCACCGCCTCCCGAGCGCGGGTCATCGCCACCGCCGACGAGACCCGTCGCCGCGTGCAGCGCGACGTCCACGACGGTGCACAACAACGGTTGGTGCATACCATCATTGCTCTCAAACTGGCCCGAGACGCCATGCGGGCCGGGGATTCGCCGACCGACCTGCTGGAGGAGGCCCTCAGCAACGCGGAACGGGCGAGCAAGGAGTTGCGCGACATTGTCCGCGGCATCCTGCCCGCGTCCCTGACCCGTGGCGGGCTGCGCAGCGGTCTGGAATCGCTGGTGGCAGACCTGCCGCTGCCGGTTGACGTGCGGGTCAGCGCCCCACGCCTGTCGGCGCAGATCGAAACAACCGCCTACTTCATCGTCGCCGAGGCAATGACAAACGTGGCCAAGCATGCTCGAGCCAGCCGTGCGACCGTCGACGTCAGTGTTGTTGGCCGGACCTTGCTCATCGAGGTTCGTGACGACGGTATTGGGGGCGCGGATGCTCGGCGGGGCACCGGACTGACCGGACTGCTCGACCGGGTAGAGGCGGGCAACGGCACATTGAACGTCGACAGCCGACCCGACTCAGGGACCGTCGTGCGCGCGACATTGCCGCTCCACGACGAACCCACGCGCACCCCCGCGCAAAGTGACGCATAACTCCACCAGCTCGATGGGTTGGGGCGGCCGGCTGAAACAGCTGCAGTGCCCGGATGGCTGACGAAGCGTGTGTCGAGCGAGGGTGGATCCGGCTGGCTCACGCCCTCGTTCCGCGCTCTACACCTGCCGCGTCAGCCTCAGACGTGCTGCGGTGCCTGGATGGCTGACGAAGCGTGTGTCAAGCGAGGGTGGATCCGGCTGGCTCACGCCCTCGTTCCGCGCTCTACACCTGCCGCGTCAGCCTCAGACGTGCTGCGGTGCCTGGATGGCTGACGAAGCGTGTGTCAAGGGAGGGTGGATCCGGCTGGCTCACGCCCTCGTTCCGCGCTCTACACCTGCCGCGTCAGCCTCAGACGTGCTGCAGTGCCTGGATGGCTGACGAAGCGTGTGTCAAGGAGGGTGGATCCGGCTGGCTCACGCCCTCGTTCCGCGCTCTACACTGCCGCGTCAGCCTCAGACGTGCTGCAGTGCCGGATGGCTGACGAAGCGTGTGTCAAGCGAGGTGGATCCGGCTGGCTCCGCCCTCGTTCCGCGCTCTACACATGCCGCGTCAGCCTCAGACGTGCTGCAACCATTGGCCAGCCAGAATTGAGATTGCGGGTTAACCCGAAATAAGTGTCGGGGCAGTCGGCTTTTCCGCAAACTCCACGGCGGACACCATTGAGTGATCAACCGACCGCCATCATTGAATGGAGCGAGCACATGAAGGTCCCGAAGCCAGTATTGATTGGCTTGTTGTTCACCGCAGCATTGTTTGCGGGTTACGAGATCAACGAGGCATTGCACGCCGAATCGACACCGGCAACCGTTGCCGCGGCGCCCGCTGCGGTGCTGTCACCGATCGCACCCGAACAGCCAGAGCCCGTCGTCATCAACCTCACGCTCGCAGCGCCCAGCAGCAGCCCGGCACCTGCCACCGTCGTTGATCTGACCGTCAACGACCAGACATCGCCCTCGGCAACACTTTCCGGTACTGCACAGACCGTTGCAGACACCTCTGGCGAGCCGGTGCAAGTCAGTCGTGGCGGTGCTGCGTCTGCTAACCAGGTTGCCGACTCTCGTTCCTCCGGTGCAGCGCCGGCCGCTCGGGCGTCCCAATCGCCAGCTGCCACCGGCGGCGTGGTCAACGCCTCTCCGGCCCGCTCAGCCATTCAGAATACGGTCACCGTCGAAGCTCCGGACAATCGAACAAACATGGCAGTGAGCACCGGCGGCCGCGGAAATACCGCGCAGGACTTCTCGATCACGGCAATTGGCAACAACATCGTCATTGCCTACGGCAACTCGGTCGCCTATGCTGGCGACAGCGGGGCCCTCACCGCCAATACCGGCAATGCCGCGTCCAGTGGAACTATCGCCCTCGACGTTGCAGACTCGACCGTCGCCACCGGCACAAGCCAGACCACCCCCACCCTCACTGGGGATCTTGCCGTGGGATCGCCGCTTCAGCCCGGATCCAGCGTCGCCCACGATGGGCTAGACCCGAGCCAGAGCGTCGGCAGCCGCGGTGTGGCCATCTCGGGCTACGAGGACCATTCGTTGGACGTCACGGGACTCGACCATGTTGTCACCTATGACGACTCCAATGTGTTCATCGCCCGCAATGGTCAGATCAACGCGAACACCGGTGATACCGATTCAGCCGGTCTGAACGTTATCGACGTCACCGGATCCGTCGTGGGCTCCGGAAGCCAGAACGAGGACGCCGGCGGGGACGCTGAGGACAGCGACTCAGACTCGGAGGCACCCGAATCACTCATCGGGGTTCCCGATGCCGCGACAGGCGTCGAACCTTCGGGCAACACCGATACCGCGGATTCCGATACCGAGGAATCCGTTTCAGTGGCAGCTGCCCCAACCGGCCCGCCTGCCACGGCCGTGACGCCTCCTGCCAGTGCCAGCGTTTCGGGTGACGAGGACAACGGCGCCGGCACCACCGCTGGCGGTGACGAGGCAGTAGTGATCGGCGGGGATGGATACGACGACCTCTCTGTGGATGTCGCCGGGGTAGGTCATGTTGTCAGCTACGACGATTCCAACGTCGTCATCGGAGGAGAGGGGCGCGTCAACGCCCAAATCGGTGACAGCGACACCTCTGGTGCGGTCGTGATGGGCGTGACCAACTCAACCATCCAGGCCGGCAACTCCAGCTGATAAGCCCATTTCACACCTTCAATAGCGCACCACCAGCACGCCCCCGGGTACCAATCGGCCCGGGGGCGTATTGGTGTTCGTGAAGGGATGTGATCGCCCGGCGGTCGCACACCGGCCTCGTCACTATCCCTACCTGAGGGTAGGGCTAGCCGTAATTTTTTTCTGGCAGATGGCCCTACTCGCTTCGCGCCTCGCCTTGGAACCTTGAAGGGTCAGCACACCGACCCGAGGAGGCAACACCATGGCGACCATCACCGTAGGTCAACAGAATTCGCAGCCCATCGAGCTGTTCGTCGAGGACAACGGTGATGGCAGGCCCGTGGTTCTACTGCACGGGTGGCCGCTGGACAGCCGGTCCTGGGAGGCGCAACTTCACCCGCTGCTGGCCGCCGGGTACCGGGTGATCACCTACGACCGGCGCGGATTCGGCCGGTCCAGTCGCCCAACCGTCGGATACGACTGGGACACCCTCGCCGCCGATCTCGACCAGGTGCTGACCCAACTCGACCTGCGCGACGCCACCGTTGTCGGGCTCTCTCTGGGCACCGGTGAACTCGCCCGGTACATCGGCACCCGCGGCACCGAACGCCTCCGCAGTTGCGTGTTCATCGAGAGCCTCGCGCCGTCATTTGCCAAGTCCGATGACAACCCGCAGGGCGTCGACGCCGCGGGCGTCGCAGGTGTGCAGAGCGCCATCTTGGAGGACCGCTACACCTGGCTCACCGGGTTGATCAACGACTTCCTCAACCTCGAGGACTACCAGGGCAAACGCGTCAGCGAGGGCACCGTCCGCGCAATGTGGAACGCGGGCGCGGAAGCCGGCGCGTATGCGACCTGGGCATGCCCGCCCGGTTGGCTCGCCGATTTCAGCAGCGACATCACGCATATCGACGTGCCGACATTGATCATTCACGGGACCGCCGATCGCATCCTGCCCATCGACGGGCAAGGGCGACGCCTGCACGCCGCGCTGCCGGCCGCGACCTACGTCGAGATCGAGGGCGGGCCGCACCTCGGAGTGGTGACCCACGCCGACGAGATCAACAAGGCGCTGCTGTCGTTCCTGGCCGGCGCCGGCTCTGCCGACCCTGCCACGGCCTCTCGTTGATCAGCCGTGTTCGCGCAATTTACCGAACAACACGTGCTGACCGACCGCGGCTCGGTCTACGCCCGGGTGGGTGGTGACGGTCCACCTCTGCTGCTGCTGCACGGTTACCCGCAGACCCATCTCATGTGGCATGCCGCCGCCGAACTGCTGGCCGAGCACCACACGGTCATTGTCGTCGACCTTCCCGGTTACGGCGCATCGTTTCGGCCCATGCCGGGCCCGGATCATGCGCCACACTCCAAGCGGGCCCTTGCCCTTGACCTCGTCCAGGTCATGCGGGAGCTCGGTCACACGAGCTGGGCGGTCGCCGGCCACGATCGCGGTGGGCGCATCGCCTACCGGATGGCGCTGGACCACCCAGCGCGGATCACCGCCGCCGCGGCCTTTGATGTGGTGCCCACCGGCGAGGTGTGGGCGCGGGCCGACGCCCAGCTCGCGCTCGTCTACTGGCACTGGTCGTTCCTCGCTCAACCCGCCCCGCTGCCGGAGCGGCTCATCGGGGCCGATCCCGGCGCCTTCTTCGACTACCACGTGCGAGCGCTGGGGATCGGGGTAACCCCGGGCCGCTATCCTGACTCGCTTCTCACCGCATACCGCGGCCTGCTCGACGATCCGAGCACCGTCGAAGCGATCTGTGAGGACTACCGGGCGGGCGCCACCATCGACCGAGATCACGACGACGCCGACCTGGGAGAGCACAAGATCCAGTGCCCGCTCCTTTTGCTGTGGAGCGGGCGCGGGGCACTTCCGCGTCTCTACGGTGATGTGCTCGACGTGTGGCGCCCCTGGGCCGAGCACGTCACCGGTCGCGGCCTTGACGCCACGCACTTCCTTGTCGAGGACAGACCCGAAGAGGTCGCCACGGAACTACTGAAACTGCTCTCCAGCCGCGCAGCGAGTTCGCCTTCCCAGGCCCGCAGCCAACCGAAAGGCCCGTCATGACAACAGGTATCAACGTGGCCGCCAGCCACCCACGCTGATTATCTGGGGCGCCGCCTGGAGCACCGCCGCGGATCGTGCTCTCGGCTGCCGGAACCTGGCCTACTAGGTCGTCAGATCGCCCCTGGAGACCGGCGGATTCAGACCGGGTATGTCACGGATTCGGCTGCGTGGGTGCGGATGTGGGCCAGGACGGTGTCGAGGCCGGCTCGCAGGGGCGTGGTGTTGCGGCGGGTCTGGGTGAGCAGGAGTCCGCCTTGCAACGCAGCCAGCAGGGCGAGTGCGAGGGTCTCGGTGTCGGTGTCCGGGCGCAGGTCACCGCGGGCGCGCATGCGTGCCAGGCCGGCGCGGATCGGCGCTTCCCAACGCTCGAAGCCGGCGGCGAGATCTGCCCGGGAATGCGGGTCGTCGTCGGCGATTTCGGCCGCGATCGAGCCGATCGGGCAGCCCCCGACGCAGTGCCGCTCCTCCTGCATGTCGATGAGCAGATCGCGCCACCGCTCGAGCGCAGCAAAGCTGTCGAGTTCGTCGAGCACGGGTCGCTGGGCGGCCAGGATGCCATCGGTCTGGTGAGCGATGACAGCGCGGATGAGGTCGTTCTTGTCGGCGAAGTAGTGATACATCTGCGACGCACTGACACCCGCTTGCTGCTGCACGTCCTCGATACCGGTGCGGGCGACACCGTGAGCGAATACCAGATCGGCAGCGGCAGAAATGATGCGGGTGCGGGTCGCCACGCCCTTCGCCGTGAATTTCCGGGTCGCCGCCGGTGCAGCACCGGCGACCGCGTTCCTGTGATGCGCCGGGCTTGTGCGGTCCTTCCCCCCGTCGGCTGTCAGCTGGTCCACGCGACCAACATACCTCGTTTCTGGAGTTGACACTCCAAATTTGGGAGGCCATAGTTTGGAGTGTTCACTCCACTAATTGAGAGGTTCCTATGACCACCGACCTGACCGGCTCCACCGCTCTGATCACCGGCGCGACCAGCGGCATCGGCAAAGCCACCGCCGACCACCTGGCCGCCCTCGGCGCGCACGTCATCGTGTCCGGGCGAGACAAAACACGCGGCGACGCCGTCGTCGCCGGGATCCGCGCCGCCGGCGGGACGGCGGACTTCGTCGCGGCCGATCTGGACGACGAACACAGCGTGCGCGAACTGGCCGCCCGCGCCGCCGAGGCGGGCGGTGGCCACGTCGACATCCTTGTCAACAGCGGCGGCATCTTCCCTTTCGGCGCCACCGCCGACACCCCAGCCGACCAGATCGACGAGGTCTTCGCCGTCAACGTCAAGGCGCCCTATCTGCTGGTCGCCGCCCTCGCGCCGGCGATGGCCGACCGCGGCCACGGCGCGATCGTCAACGTCACCACCATGGTGTCAGCGTTTGGCATGGCTGGAATGGGCCTCTACGGCTCCAGCAAGGCCGCCCTCGTCCTGCTGACCAAATCCTGGGCTGCTGAATTCGGCCCCGCCGGCGTTCGCGTGAACGCCGTCAGCCCCGGCCCCACCCGCACCGAAGGCACCCTCACCATGGGCGACGCACTGGACCAGCTGGCAGCGGGGGGGCCGGCCGGTCGCCCCGGGCAGCCCGAGGAGATCGCTGCGGCCATCGCTTTCCTCGCCACCGACCGAGCCAGCTTCATCCACGGTGCCGTGCTTCCCGTGGATGGCGGCCGCCTCGCCGTCTGACATCTGACTGCACGAATGCTCCGGCTGCGGAATCGCCTAGAAGCCGACCCGGGTGACGAGGTAGATCACGGCGGTTCCAGCAACGGTCAGCAGAAGGGTCAGCCGGGACGGGTGGTCCGCGTTGGCCTGGGGCAGGATGTCTGCGGCGCCGATGTAGAGCAGGAATCCGGTGAAGAACCCCAGATAAAGCAGCAGGTCCTCGTCGGGCACGTGGAAAAGCAGGGTGGATGCAGCACCGAAAAGCGGGGTGACGGCGTCCATGAGCAGCAACTTGAGGGTGCGACCGGCGGCATTGCCGTTGAGCAGCATCAACGCCACGGTGTTCAGACCGTCGGAGAAATCATGTGCGATCACGGCAAAAGAAACGGCGAGCCCGACCGTGGTGGAAACCTGAAATCCCAACCCGATGCCAACTCCGTCGAAAAACGAATGAGCCGATAGGGCCACTGCGGATACCACACCGAGCTGGGGGTGCCCACGGGCGTCGGTGAATGCATCACCCCGTGAGCTGTGGATCACAGTGAGCTTCTCGATAGCGTAGAAAAGCAGAAAACCGGCCGCGAGGGCGATCATCGCGGTGGTGAAGTCACTATTCGTGGACAGCGTCAGCTCATGCACTTCGGGCAGTAGGTCGAAGGCAACCACACCGAGCAGAACACCGGCAGTGAAGCCAAGGATGCGCTGCAGTCTTCCCCGGTAACGCAACGCGAATAGGCCGCCGGCCATGGTGGAACCGAACGTCATGACTGCCAGCAATGCGGTGATCATTGCGCACCGGGCTCAACATGAGTGCGGTTAATGGCCAGCGGCTCTGGGCGTGCGGGAGGGGTCAGGGTTATGGTCATCGGCGTCAGATTTGGCTACTGCCGCCGTCGACGTACAGCTCGGTGCCGGTGATGAAGGTGCTGCGGTGACCGGCGAGGAAAAGCACTGTTTCGGCGATTTCCTCGGGTGTTCCCAGGCGTTTCATCGGGACGCCCGAAGCCAGGGCCTGCAGTAGGACGTCGGTGGTTGTTGGGTCGGTGGCAAGGCCTGCTAGTCCGGGTGTACCGGTCGGGCCCGGTGCCACGCTGTTCACTCTGATCCCGCGTTCGGCCAGTTCCGCCGCCCAGGATCGGGTGAGAGAACGGATGGCTGCCTTGGAGGCGGCGTAGACGCTGAACGAGGGGCTGCCTTTGATATCGGTGCTCGAGCTGCTCAGAATGATCGATGCGGCCGGGTTCAGCAATGGCAACGCTCCCTGAACGGTGAACAGGGTCCCGCCGACGTTGGTGTTGAACGTGTTTGTGTAGTGCTCCCAGGTGATGTCCGCGAGCGCGGCGAATTCGCCGCCGCCGGCGTTTGCGAAGACGACGTCAAGGCCGCGGCCCCGGTCGCGAATTGTCGAGAAGACCCTGTTGAGGTCGTCCCGGTCGGAAACATCGGCACGTAGTCCGGTCGCTGATGCTGCCCGGACGGCGTGTAGTTGAGCGACCGCTTGGTCGATGGTGTCTTGGTGACGACCGGTCAGGAAGACATGCGCTCCCTCCTGCGCGAGCCTGCGCGCCGAGGCCAACCCGATACCTGAGGTACCGCCGGTGACCAGCGCCGTCTTGCCGTCAAGTTCTGCCATGTCGTGCTCCTTGAAGTCGAGGTGTGCTCGGGGTGCCCGGCTGAAACCGTTGCGAGATATGTCATTCCGGTCGTCGCGATGCGCGATCAGCCAACGGCGCGTGCGGGCTGCCGGTCGGTCGAGGAGTCAGGGCTCAACTGCGGTTCGACCGCCGCGGGGAGGAACCGGCGAGTGGCCAACGCCCGGCCGGTACGGATGAGAAGTGCGCTGAAAGCGGTCGTGGCGATGATCAGCAGCGACCAGGTCAATGCGGTCGTCCCCCCGATATGTTCGGCGGTGATCCATTGGATGGCGTAGCCAACGGCCGCGGCATAGGGAAACGAGAACGCCCACCAGGGTGGCCCGAAAGGGATGCGCCGGTACAGCGGGATAAGCCTCACCTGCACGAGCGCCATCAGGCACGCGTAGCCGGCAAGGAAATAGGCGACCATGTCGACTATTCCGCCGTTCAGCTGAAACCAGGCAATGCCGGCGATGACCGGTGGTGCCATCTCGATGGCCAACGTGCTCCGCAGCGGGACAGGTAAAGCGGGCTGAGTAAAGAGACGGAGTCGAATGATCGGCCCAAGAATAATCCAACTGATGACGCCGTAGCCGAAAAGTAGCTGTCCGAGGGACCGCTCACCGATGCCGATTGCAACGATGGCGCTGATCAACCCGCCGCCGACACTGGGCAGGAAGTAGCCGGGGTGCCACTGCGCAAGGGGAGTGGCTGACAGCGTCCACTGACCGAACAGCCAACCGCCGAGCAGCAATGTGACGACCAACCCCGCCCAGAACAGGACATGCCCAGCCGTGGGTGCATGCCGGGCCAGTGCCGAAGACAGCAACACCGGGACGAGCGCTGACACGGAAACAAACGGTCCGAACTTCGGATCGGCAAGTTGGCCGGCCAGGTCGGTCGGGCGGTGGTACCGGCCGAAGTAGGCACTTGCAACGAGTACCCACGCGGCTGCCGCCGCTGCCCACAGCACATCTGCCGGCCACCGTGGGGTGATGTCGAGGTTGCCTGCTGCAGTCCAGCATTGGGCCAGGCCACACAGCCCCAGGGGGATGCCGAACAGGTTGGCGGTGATCTTGTACCGGCGGTCTGGTCGAGACATCGGTTCCTCAACAACCTTCGGTCTGGCGCGGAGAATGGCTCAATCGGCAGGGGGACCACGGCGCCGATGACGGCCAGCGATGGCAGCCGGCTATATCTGATGAGCGTGGATGCGTCCGGCTCATCAGTGGCCGGCGCGTCAGGCGGCAATTGATCGATTGACAAAGGACGATGGTGGCCATCATGCACAGGCTCCTTCAAGCGGGGCTCGGATCGGTACTGATGACGATGCCGTTCCCAGCCGCTCTGAACGATCCGGCCTGCCGTAGAACGTGTTAGGGCTAGCCCGATCTCATCAACGACCACGACCGGCCACGCTCGCCGCGGGTCACCCTCGGAATGGCGACTCAGGCCCGGCGCTGGTGCGGAGCCGTCACGGGCGGACTGACGCCGTCCCGAGCCGAGCGCAGCAGACCCAACCGCGACGCGATCGCGGCGGCCTCGAGCTGGGAATGCGCGCCGAGCTTGTCGAGAATGTGTTGTACGTGGTTGCGCACGGTGTGCACGCTGATTCCCAGCTCGTGGGCCGTCTGTTTGTTGGAGCACCCAGCGCCGAAGAGCTGCAGCACATCGGACTCGCGCGGGGTCAGATCGCCTCCGGGTGCACGCGGCCTGCTGCCGAGCAGGGCGCCCACCATGTCCGGCGAGATCGGGGTGTCACCGCGCAGCACCGCGGCCACGGCGGCCAGGACCTCGCCGACGTCGCGGCGTTTCGTCACGAATCCGTCGCAGCCGGCGTCCATCGCCTCCAGCAGCACCGCGCGCTCGTCGGAGGCGGTGAGCATCAGCACCCGGGTGGCGGGGGAGCGCTCCTTCAGGGTTCGCACGCTGCTCGCGCCGGTGTCGCCGTCCAGTCGGTGGTCGAGGACGACGAGGTCGGGTGCGATGGCCGCAACGGCGGCCATTCCGTCGGCCAGGGTGCTGTAGATGCCGACGACGTCCAGCCCGCGCGCGACGAAGACCTCACCGAGCAGTCCGGCGAAGACCTGATGGTCGTCGATGATCACCACGGTGGCGTCGTCGATCCGGTGCTACCGTTCGATCCATCGTCATCGGCGACGATCCATCCGCGGGCGCCGGGACGTCAGGACGGTCCTAGCGGGGTGGAACACCATGCACGAGCTCCTCCGAGAGGGCGCCGACGCGGACACCTCGACGAGCGCCGTCCGAGTGGTCCGGGCAGGCGAAGTCGCAGCGTTGCGCCGATCGTCACCCGATAGTGCCATCGTTGCGCTGGTCCGGTCGAGTGAGCCCGGGGAGGCGATCGCCGCGCAACTCGCCGGCGCGGACGTGGTGCTGCCGTGCGCCGACGACGCCGAGCCGGCCGAGGCGGACCTCGCCGCAGCCGTGGCGGCGGCCCGGATGCTTGCCGAGCGAGCCCGGCTGGTCCGCGAGCAGACGCGTTCCGCCGCCCACGAGTTCGCCGGTCAGGCCTCGGCGGTCGCCCTGGTGGCTGCGCTGCTCGGTCCCGACGGACCGGCGCAGCGGGCCGACCAATTGCGCGGGCTCGCCTCCCGTGGCGCGGAATTGGCGTGGCGGGCGGGCCGGGTGGCCCGGTCGAGCGGCACGTCGGTGGAGACTTCTCGATCTGGCGGACTTCGGTCCGTTCGATCTGCCGCGGAATGGACACAGCCTGGACAGCTCGACCTGCGGATCACACGCCGACGCCGGGATCTCGGTGCTGGTCGACCGGGTCCGGCTGGCCGCGGCGCTCGGGCAGCTGATCGACAACTCCCGCCGGGCCGGCGCTCGGGCGGTGACGATGCGGGTGGCAGTTGAGCAGGAAACAGCGGCCCGACCGACCGTCGAGCTGGGCAACCCTGACGGTCGTCGACGACGGGCGGGGATTGCGCGGACGGCCTGACGCCGGAAGATGCGTTGGCGCCGTTCGTCAGTGGCTGGTCCGAACCGGGCGACGGCTGGTCCCAACCCGGCGACGGGCTGGGGCTCGCCGAGGTCGCGGAGTTCGCCGCGGATCACGGCGGCACGCTGGCTGTCGAGCCGCGGCAGGACGCCCATGGGGTCCGCGCGGTGCTGCGGTTTCCCACCGTCAGCGAACCCAAGGACGTCGGAGTCGCACCAGTCGGGCATTTCCGGACTCGCCCGGGCCGACGCCGCCGACCCGGACTGGGCGCTCGCGTCCATTCTGGAAGGGATCGCCGGCCGGGAGCCGGTCGGGGAGAGCCTGGAGGCCCTGGTCGCGACGATGGAGCGGTACCTGCCGGACAGCACCTGCTCGATCCTGCTGCTCGATCAGGAATCCGGCACGCTCCGCCACGGCGCCGGCGCCCGGCTTCCGGCGCCGTATCGGGCGGCGATCGACGGGTTGCCGATCGGCCCGCTCGCGGGCTCCTGCGGCACCGCCGCGTTCACCCGGCAGGAGGTGGTCGTCGCCGACATCGCCACCGACGAGCGCTGGGTGGACTACCGCCACCACGCGCTTCCGTTCGGCCTGCGGTCGTGCTGGTCGAGGCCCATCTTCGCGGTCGACCGGCGGGTGGTGCTCGGGACCTTCGCGGTGTACCACGGCGAGCAGTGGGTACCGGGTCCGTCGGCCACCGAGTTGGTCCAGCGCCTCACCCACGTCGCGGCCGTCGCGATCGGCACTGCCGCCCTGCACGGACAGCTCGTGGAGAGCGAGGCGCGGTTCCGCAGCACGTTCGAGGCCGCCGGGCTGGGCATCGCGCTGGTCGGCCCGTCGGGCACGATCCAGGACGCGAACGCCGCGCTCATCGCGATGGCCGGCCGGTCCGTGGTCGGCGAATCCTTCGCCGGGCTGCTGGTCGACGACGACGCCGCCGCGACGCACGACGCGCTGCGGTCCCTGCTGACGCGGACCGGCGACGACCAGCACCTCGACGACGGCCGAGGTCCGGGTGCGACAACCGGGCTGTACGGACCGTACTGATCACGAGCCGATCTGGGTGGCGATGAGTGGCTCGCTGATCCGCGGACCCGCCGGGGAGCCACGCCACTTCTGCATCGAGCTGTTCGACCTCACCGAGCGGCGCCGCGTCGCACAGGCCCGCCGTGAGCGGGCGGTGGCGCAGGCCGCCGACCGCGCCAAGAGCGAGCTGCTGGCGCTGGTCAGCCACGACGTGCGGACCCCGCTGCACGCCGTGATCGGGTTCGCCCAGGTGCTGCGGAGCATGCAGCTGCCGCCCGAGCGACAGCTCGCGGCGATCGATCACATCCTCGGCGCTGGTCGGCACCTGCTGCAGCTGATGAACGACCTGCTCGACCTCACCGGAGCCGAGACCGGCCAGCTGCAACTGGTTCTCGAACCGGTGCAGGCGCAGGAGGTGGTCGCCGAGGCGATCGAGATCGTCGCCGGGCTGGCCGACGAGCGTTCGATCACGCTGCGGTCGCGACCGGCCGCCAGCGGCATCGCGGTGCGGGCGGACCGCCACCGCCTGCGGCAGGTCCTGCTGAACCTGCTGGGCAACGCGATCAAGTTCACCCCGGTCGGCGGTGCGGTCGAGGTCGTCATCGGGTCGGCCGAGATCCTCGTGCAGGACACCGGCGACGGCATCCCGCCGGACCAACTGCCGTTCCTGTTCACGCCCTTCCATCGCGGCGGCGCCGGCAGCACATCCGGAGTCGAAGGATCCGGCCTGGGGTTGGCGCTGTCGCAGCGGCTGATGCTGGCGATGGACGGCGACCTCACCCTCGTCACCTCGTCGACCGAGGGCACCACGTTTCGCCTGGTCCTGCCCACGGCGTCACCAGCGGGGATCAGCCGGGAGCTCCGGTTGCCGGCGTCGACGCGGTGACCTGGCGCAGCACGCGGAGAAACTCGGCCACATCGATCGGCTTCGTCATGCACACGTCGGCCCCGGCGGCGCGGGCCCGCGCGAGGTCTTGCGAGCTGGTCACCCCGGTCAGGGCGACGACGGGCAATCCATCCAATTCCGGACGGCTCCGCACCTGCTCGATCAGCCGGAAACCGCCCTGGCGATCCGCGCCCATCATCAGGTCCGTCACGAGAACGCTTGGCGTATCGTCGATCAGCAGATCAAGAGCGGCACCGGCGATCGCGCTCGTCCGCACCGCGTGCCCGTCCGCCTCGAGGACCATCCGCAGTAGCTCCAGACCCGCGTGATCGTCGTCCACCGCGACTACGTTCATCCGCGCACCTTCGTTGTCAGGCCGATAGATCAACGCCACCCGAGGTCGGGGTTCGACACTAGTCGGCCATGGCCGGGGTCGGTATAGCCCAAATGAACTAGGCGCTACTGGTGTCCTCGGCGCTTCTGCTGCGGTGCCCACTGCGGCAACGATCTTGAAAATCGTCAGGCACGAAGCCCGAGGAGGCCGGAGCAATGAAGCTCGCGCTATACCTTCCCAACTTCCGCGACAAGGTCACGGTCAAGGAGCTCGAGGATCTCACCGCCCTGGCCGAGGAACTCGACTTCGACTCCGTCTGGACGCTCGACCGGATCGTGGTTCCCGAGGCCTCCGACCGCGGCGAGCTGCAGTACCCGTTCGGCATGATGACGGAGTTCCCGACACGCAATTGCCGGTCATCGCGCGCGGCGAATGGTTCCAGGGCATGACGCTGATCCCGTGGCTGGCCGCGAAGACGCAGAAGGTGCGGATCGGCATGAGCATCATCGACACGCCGTACCGCTCGCCCGGGTGTGCTCGCCGCCGAACTCGCCACCCAGGACCACCTCTCGGGCGGTCGGCTCAACGTTGGCGTCGGCGCGGGCTGGATGCCCGAGGAGTTCGCGGCGTCCAGCGTCGTCGCACCTGTTCCCTCGCCGGCACGCGCATGTGCGCGAGACCATCGAGATCATGCAGGGCATCTGGACCAACGACCTGTTCGAGTATCACGGCGAGTTCGCCGATTTCGAGCCGTGCGGATTCGGGCACAAGCCCATCCAGAAGCCGCACCCGCCGATCTACTTCAGCGGTCTGAAAGACCCGAGGCGCTCTGCGAGGCGCATCGCGAAATACGGCCTCTCGGGGTGGATCGGCATCCAGGACTCGCCGGAGGACATCACCCGTTGGAAGTCGGAGATCGTGCGGGAACTGGGCGAGATCGGTGGCACCCTGCCGGACGGACTTCGAGATGTGCAGCATGATCTGGTTCGTCATCACCGACGCCGACGTCGACCAGACGCCGGCCGGCAAGGCCTCCAACCTGCTGGTCGGATCGGCGCAGCAGATCGAGGACATCCTCAAGCGCTACCAGGAAGCCGGCATGACGATGCCGCTGCTGTGGCCGCCGTTCCGGGATGTCCCGACGTCCAAGACCATGGACGACCTCAAGCGGCTGACCGAGGAGATCCTGCCCAAGGTCAACGCCAACGCCTGATGTCCTCCGGTCGATGAGCGAGACTCTCTGGACCCCTTCGAATGCCCGCATCGAGAAGTCCCCGCTGCGGGAGTATCTGAACTGGCTGCAGACCCGAGAGGGCCGGTTGTTCACCGACCATGACGCGCTCTGGGCCTGGTCGGTCGAGGACCTGGACCGGTTCTGGCTCTCGATTGTCGAGTTCTACCGAGTCGACTTCCGCAGGGTCGACTGCACGCAGGCCTGGACGCAGGTGCGCACCGCCGATCCGATGCCGTACACCCGCTGGTTCACCGGGGCGCGGCTGAACTGGGCACAGCACCTGCTGCGCAACGGGAACCGACGACGCCACCGCGCTGGTCTGCGTCCAGGAGGGCGGCCGGCCGGCGCGGGAGATCACGTTCGGTGAGCTGCGCGCGCAGGTGGCGTCGGCGTCCGGCTGGCTACGCCGGGCGGGGGTTCGTCCCGGTGACCGGGTCGCCGCGTACCTGCCGAACACCGAGCACGCGGTGATCGCCTGCCTGGCGGCCGCGTCGGTCGGTGCGGTGTGGGCGTGCTGCTCACCGGACTTCGGGGCCGACGGCACCCTCGGCCGGCTGGCCCAGCTCGAACCGACCGTGCTGATCGCGACGGACGGATATCACTGGAACGGCAGGGATGTCGATCGCAGCGACGTCGTGGCGCGGTTGCGCGAAGGGCTTCCGACGCTGCGCCGGTTCGTCCACCTCCCGTACGTTTTCGACCGACCGCCGCCCGACGGATCGACGCCGTGGGACGAACTGCTGGCCGGCGACGATCCGCCGGAATTCGAACAGGTCGAGTTCTCCCACCCGCTCTGGGTGCTGTTCACCTCCGGTACCACGGGCCTGCCCAAGGGTTTGGTGCACGGGCATGGCGGCATCACCCTGGAGGGGCTCAAGTGGTCGGGGCTGTACGCCGGGCTCCGGCCGGGGGAGCGGATCTTCACCTACACCTCTACCGGGTGGGCGCTGTGGAACATCCAGATCAACGCGCTGATGCAGGGTGCGAGCCTGGTGCTGTACGAGGGCAGCCCCGGGCATCCGCCGGGGGCGGTCTGGGAGGTCGCCGCGCGGACCGGTGCGCAGGTCATGCTGCTCGGCGCCGCGGTCATCACCGCCACCGCCAACGCCGGGATCTCCCCCCGGCGCAGCGGTGACGACCTGAGCCGGCTCCGGCATCTGCTGGTCAGCGGGTCGGCGCTGCCCTCGGCCGGCTACCACTGGGTGATGGAGCACCTCAGCCCGGACCTGCGCATCGACTCCACCAGCGGCGGCACCGATATCTCGGGTTCGTTCGTCGGCGCGAACGAGTACGCGCCGGTCCAGGTCGGCCGGATCGGCGGGAAACTCGCGGGGGTGGACTGCGCGGCCTGGGATGACGACGGCAGGCCGGTCGTCGACGCGGTGGGCGACCTGGTGGTCACCCAGCCGATGCCGTCGATGCCGGTGTATCTGTGGAACGACCCGGACGCGGTGCGCTACAACGACTCGTACTTCGATACCTGGCCGGGGGTGTGGCGGCACGGGGACTGGGTGACGATGCACTCCGACGGCAGCGTCTCCATCCACGGCCGTTCCGATTCGACGTTGAACCGGCAGGGTGTGCGGCTGGGCAGCGCCGACTTCTACGACGTGCTGGAGACCATGCCCGAGATCTCCGAAACCCTGGTGGTCGGCATCGACCTGCCCGACGACGGGTACTGGCTGGGGCTGTTCGTGGTCCCGGCCGCCGGATACTCGCTGGACGAGGAACTCAGGCAGAAGATCCTCACGACCCTGCGGAGCCGCCTGACGGCCCGTCACGTGCCGGACGAGATCGTCGCAGGCGCCGGCGGTCCCGCACACGCTGACCGGCAAGCGACTCGAGGTTCCGATCAAGAAGCTGCTGTCCGGCAGGCCACTGGAGAAGGCGGCGAACATCGCCACGGTGGACGACCCCGACGCGCTGCGCTGGTACGCGCGGTTCGCCGCCGACCGGTTCGCCACTGACCGGTTCGGCGAGCACCGGCTCGCCTCGGAGTGAGCCAGATGCGTCTGGGGGCGACGCTCGCCCAGCTGTCGCCCGGCCCGCCCGTGCCGATCGCGGACTGGGCGAAACGCCTGGTGGACACGGGATTTCGAGAGCCTGTGGGTGCCGCAGCTGATCGGCCGGGGCACCTTTGTGCCGGATCCGTTCGTGACGCTGGCGGTGGCGGCCACGGCGACCGAAGGGGTGGAGTTGGGGACCGCCACCGTGCAGGTACCGCTGCACCATCCCGCCGACCTGGCGCACCGGATACTTTCGCTGCAGCTGGTCTGCGGCGACCGGCTGACTCTTGGCCTGAGCCCCGGGTCCACCGACACCGACTTCGCCGCCCTCGACCGGGACTACCCGGCGCGCTTCACCACCTTCCGGCAGAACGTGGCGCGGCTGCGGGTGCTGCTCGCCGACGGGCGGGACGAGCGCGCCGACCTCGCACCCGCCGGCGTGATCACCGGTCGGCCGCCGCTGCTGCTCGGCTCCTGGGGCGCCAACGTCGACCGGGCCGCCAGGGAGTTCGACGGCTGGCTGGCCGCCGCACACCGCCGGACGCCGGAGCAGATCATCGCCGCGCACCAACGGTTCCGGGCCGCCGGCGGCAAGCGGGCCATCGTCTGCGCCATCCGGCTGAACAGCACCGACGACCTCGGACCCACCGCCGAAGCACTGCATCGGTACGCGGACGCCGGTTTCGACGACGCCGTCGTCCTGATCGAACCGGCGGGTCCCACCCCCGAACAGGTCAGGGCGCTGTTCCCGTAGGAGTGCACTGAATAACCCGCCTCCTCCGTCGTCGGGTTGTTTCAGCGCTCTCCGCTGTGTCGACTGGCGGCCCCTCCTTCGTCGGGTCCAACTAGCGCTGGTGTTGGCATTCTCAGGATGAATCGCCTTCCGGTACCAGCCGCAGCAACTCCCCGGCCACGATCTCCAGCGGGCCGCTGTTGCCCTCCGCCCTGCAGAGGATCAGCGCGCCCTCCAGACCGGCGAGAGTGGCCGTCGCGATCGCCGTTGCCCGGTCGGCCGGGAGCCCGGCCGCCTGCAGTTGTTCGGTGAGCAGCGCGATCCACGACCGGAACGTGTCGCGGACGACGTCGATCAGCCCGGGCTGGCGGGCGTCGGTGTCGATGGCCACGCCGGCCACGACACAGCCGGACGCGCCGCCCGACGAGTTGACCACCTGCCGCCACAGCCGGATGAACGTCTGGAGCACCTCGGTCGCCGATGCCCCCGCATTGGCCCGCTGGTAGGCCAGCACCCGGTCCGAGGTCCACGTGACGGCGTCCTGGACGAGCTGATCCTTGCCGTTCGGGAAGTGGTGGTAGATCGAGCCGCGCGGCGCACCGCTGTCGGCGAGCACGTCCGAGAACGACGTGGCGCTGACGCCGCGGGACCCGATCAGCGACGCGGCGCTGCGGACCATGCTGCCGCGGCTGTCCTTGCTCATCGTTCGACCCCGCTCCGCGGCGTCGAGCCGATGCTCGGCGACATTGATTCGCTCGCAAGCTCGCTCATCGTTCGACCCCGCTCCGCGGCGTCGAGCCGATGCTCGGCGACATTGATTCGCTCGCAAGCTCGCTCATCGTTCGACCCCGCTCCGCGGCGTCGAGCCGATGCTCGGCGACATTGATTCGCTCGCAAGCTCGCTCATCGATCACTCCCTTGACTATGACGATCGACATATGTCATCCTGAACGGGTCACTATGACGCCCATCATATAATTCTCCAGGAGCCAGCCATGCCCATGATCGATGTCTACGCCGTCGCCGGGACGTTCGCGAACAAGCACGCCCTGGCCGTCGATGCCGCGAACGCCGTCATGCGGTGGGAGCAGGTGCCGCCGATCTCCTTGTTCCGCAACAACACCGCGGCCTTCATTCACGATCTGCCGGCGGATTCGCTGGCCACCGCCGCGGGCGACGCCAACTATGTCCGGGTCCAGGTGCTGACCCCGGTCGGCACGCTCGATCGGGACAAGCAACTCGGCGTTGTGCACGAGTTGACCGACATCGTCGCGGCTGCGGCCGGCGACCCGACCCTGACCGATCGAACCTGGGTGCTGATCACCGAGTCACCCGAGGGTGGCTGGGGCATCAACGGCCACGCGAACACCGGCGACGACATCGTCGCGGCCGCCCGGGCCGAGTTGACGGCCGTGGCGGCAACGAAGGCCGGACAATAAGTCGGCGGCGGCGGTCAGACTGCGAGGTCACTGCTCGACGGCCGTGCCCACCAGGACGCGCTGACCCGACGAGCCCTGGTCGCCGTCGGCGGCTTCCTCGGTGATCGTCATGGTGGGGAAGTTCGCCGGGCTCACCCCGGCCCACAGCGTGACGTCGGCGCCCTCGTTGAAGGTGCCGATCGGCACCAGCACCCCGTCCGGATTCCGCAGCCAGGCCTGGTAGAACCGCCCGTTGTCCAACCGGGGCAGGCCGGTCGCGTCCAGATGGATCTCCCAGCCCGAGCCCCGCTGGATCATCGAGGCGTTGCCGGTGGCGGCCGGCACCAGGTCGGTCGCCGCCAGAGCGACGTCGAACCGGCGCTCGCTGCCGGTGTCGCGCAGTAGCAACACCGCCGACAGGGCAACGGCCACGACGGCCGCCGCCGCGGCGATCAGGAAGACCGGCCGGGTGAACCGCCGCCGGCCCTGCGCGCCCGTCCTTGCGCCGACGCGCGGCGGCCAGGTCGAGCGTGCCGTCGGGGGCGACCGGCGGTCGCTGCGTCGTCCTCGACCGGGTCGGCGGCCTCCGCCGCCGCGCCGCCGACCACCGTCTCCGGCGCGTTGCCTGTCGTTCCCGAGGGATCGAGATCCGTTACCGCCGAGGATGTTCCCGGCCGGGCTGGCCGGATTCGGCGGCGATCAGCGCCGACCACCGAATCCGCCAGGCCCGCGGGAGGCTCCGACCACAGCGTCGGATCCGCCAGCAACGCGCGCAGCTCGTCCAGCTCGGCCCGTTCGATCGGGTCGAGCTCGCCGCCGGGCTCGCCGGCGAGGTAGTCGATCCGGGCGCGGTCGCTGGCGCTCTCGTCGGCGTCATGCCGTCCGGTGCTGGGAGCCATCTGTGGTCACCTCCATTCGCAGGATAGTTCGGTCATTGCTGGCGGCTACGGTCGTCGACCGCCGGGCGCGGCAGTGATCGAAGCGGCGTCAATCGAAGCCCTCCCGCAGGTGCCCGAGACGCGCGGCGAGTTTCTTGTGCGCCCGGTAGGAACGTGACTTCACCGTGCCGACCGGCAGGTTCAGTCGCTCGGCGACCGCGGTCTGGGTGAGCCCCTCGAGGTGCTGCAGCTGCACGATCGCCCGCTCGTCGTCGGGCAGCTCGTCCATGGCCTGCCGCACCTGCCAGACGTCGTAGGTGCGCTCGATCGCCACGCCGGCCTGGACCAGCGCCGGGTGCGCGGCCGGGACGTCGTCCAGCGCCGAGGACTTCTCCCTCGACTCCTGCCGGTACACGTCGATCGCCGTCCGGCGGGCGATCGTGGCGAGCCACGGCGCGAGATCGCGGCCCGGCTCGACCGTCGACGCCGACCGCCAGGCCTTGAGGAAGGTCTGCTGGGCAGCCTCCTCGGCCAGCTGCGGCGAGCCCAACTGATTGCGGCAGACGGCGTAGACCAGCCGGCCGTATTCGCGGTAGACGGCGCGGACCGCGTCCGACTCGCCGGCGCGAAAGCGCGTCAGTTCGTCTTCGGTCAGCATCCGGATAAGGGTAGTTCAGCAGGTGGCACGCGTTTCCGGCGCACGCGCAGAATGCCTGCCGCCCACCGGTCCGATGCCTCATACCTGGATTACGGACGGACCGAGACCGAACGGTTCGCGCGCGCGAAGTCGAAGTCCGTATTTCCCGGCTGTCGGCTCGTTAGGCCATTCGGATGAAGCGGCGACAGGCCGAGAACCGATCCGGGTCAACCCCCGTATTCCAAGGTGCCGGGCGATCGACGGGTCGCCCTGGCCACAAGTCTTCGACATCACTTTATCCCGAAGGGTTTTCGTCATGAAACTGCGCACCATCATCGCCGGCCCGATCGCCATCGTCGCGGCCGGTCTGCTGCTCTCCGCGTGTGGCCAGGCCAGCCAGATTCCCGGCTCCGCGACGATATCTCCGGCGGCTGCGGCCGCACCTGTAGCGGCCGCGTCGAGCTCGCCGGCCGACCAGGCACCGAGCGCGGCGCCGGCGGCGGTGGCCCAGGTCGGCACGTTCGGTCAGGTGCTGGTCGGTGCCAACGGCAACACGCTGTACGCCTTCACCAAGGACGTCGACGGAGTCAGCACCTGCTTCGACGCCTGCGCCGCCGCGTGGCCGGCGGTGATCGTCACGCCCGGATTCACCCCGCCCGCCGGCATCGACCCGTCCCTGGTGACCACCGTCGATCGACCGGACGGCAGCAAACAACTCAAGATCGGCAAGTGGCCGCTGTACTTCTACGCCGGTGACGGCGGACCGGGGGAGTCGAACGGGCAGGGCGTCGGCGGCGTCTGGTTCGTCGAGGGTGCCGACGGAAAGCTGGTCAAGGGTGACGCGCCCGCCGCCCAGGCTCCGCGCCGCGCCGGCCGCTGCCCCGGCCCCGGCCCCGGCTCCTGCGCCGGCTGCCGCGCCGGCCGCGGCCGATCCCGCCGCTCCGGTGGTCTCCCTGGCACAGGTCGGCAACCTGGGCGAGGTGATGGTCGGCGCGAACGGCCACACCCTGTACGCATTCACCGACGACCCGGAGAAGCAGACCACCTGCTTCGACGCCTGCGCCAAGGCCTGGCCGCCGTTGACGGTGCAGGACGGCTTCACGATCTCGGACGAATTGCAGGCCTCCGGCGCCGTCCGTGATCGACCGGCCGGACGGCACGAAGCAACTGGCGATGGGCAAATGGGCGCTGTACTACTACGCCGGTGACGGCGCGCCGGGCGACGCCAACGGTCAGGGCGTGAACGGCAAGTGGTTCGCGATTGACGGGAAGTGCAAGCTCGTCAAGACCGACGCCTGAGGCTCGTACACGACGGCCCCGGCCCATCGGAGAATCACTCCGGTGGGTCGGGGCGCTTGTCGTGCAGATCTTCCGCTGAACTCGGCCGTCACTCAGATTCCGATCACTCCCCGGAAATCGGGCAGGCCCTTCGTCAGGACCTCCCAGATGATGGCTCCATCGACAGATCGATAGTCGTGTGAGATCCGATTCCGCACCGCTCTCAACGCGTCCCACGGCGCATCGGAATGGTCAGACCGAAACGCTTCCGGCAGGCGGGTCGACATCTCGGCCAGACGAATCAGTATTGCCTCGGCGGCCAGCCGCGCTGTGTCGTCAACCGGATCGTCGAACGCCGTGCGTCCCCGTGCCGTGATGCGAGCTGCCGAGTCGAAGAGTGCGGCCATATCGGTCAGTAGGTCGGCGGTCCGTTGTTCGTCGCTGAGCCGTTGGGCGTGCGGTTCCCGGCGCGCGCGAAATGGCGGGGGTGCTGTCGCCGGGTCGTCGCCCGCCCGCGGCTCGGTCACAACGGAACAGCCTCTGCCCGGATCCGCGGCATCGCCGCGGACGTGGCGCCTGCCGACACCACATCAACGTGAAAGCCGAGGATCGCCTCCGCCTCCTCCGCGAACAGTGCGATATCGAACAACGACGCTCCCGGCTCGGGGTGGACCAACAGGTCGACGTCGCTCTCCGGGGTGTCATTTCCGGTGGCGAGCGATCCGAACACCTCGACCTGGTTGATGCGGTGGCGTGCCGCGGCATCGAGCACCCGCTCGCGCAGACGCTCCAGGACCACGGATGGGCGCGGCCGCATCGCGGCAAGGAGTCGATCGACGGTCTCCGGTCGAGGAGTCACCTGAGCGGATTCGTATGCGGAGATATTGGGCTGGGCGATTCCGGACGCTGCCGCCAGCTCCGATTGCGACAGCCCGGCACGTTCACGGTGTTCGCGGATCCGTTGCGAGATGGCCGTCATCGTCCAAGTATATGTCGGGCATATGGCCGAGGTGGTACCTACCCGCAGTGACCGACCGCGGCCTTCCCCTCGCGAACAGCAGCCTGAGCGCGGTGGACTTCCTCCTACACTGTGACCTGTGCGCGGGATCGTGCCCGCGACGGTCCGGGAGGGGAGGCGCCGCCGATGAGCGCCGAACCCACTGCGCAGGTCGACCTCTTCGCGCCGAGTCTGGTGGAGGCGACCACCCGACGGTTGCGCGACGAGATTCTGAGCGGCGCCCTACCGCCGGGTTCGCGATTGATCGAAGAGCAGATCTGTCAACGCTTTTCGATCAGCCGGGCGCCGCTGCGGGAGTCCTTGCGGTTGCTCGTGCAGCAGGGCCTGGTGGAACATCTGCCGCGCCGCGGCGCTCGGGTGACCACCTGGTCCGAGGAGGACATCCGGCAACTCTTCGAGATTCGTGCGGTGCTCGAGCGGCATGCGGTCACCACCGCACTGCCGCTGCTCGCCGCTGCCGGGGGTCGACCCGCTGGCGGCCGTCCGGGAGCGGCTGGCGGAGATGCGGCAAGCGCAGGACGCAGGCGACGAGCTTGCCAAGGACGACGCCCACCGCGCGTTCCACGCGGCCATCGTTGCCCTGGCCGGCAATCGGCAACTTGACCTGGCGATGGAACCGATCCTGCTGAAGCTGCAGCGTCCGATGGCCGTGAACCTGCGGCTGGAGGCCACCCTGGTCGGCCCCGGTGAGGGACTGCGCAGGCATCAGGAGTTGCTCTCCGCGCTGGAGACCAACGATCGCGACGTGGTGCTCGAGGCCCTGTGTGATCACGGCGGGCAGCGCTACCTGGAGCTGCGTCGGGAGCCCGAGTCGGCACTGCCCCGGGCATGAGGCGGCGCCGTCGGGCGGGGATCCGTTCGACATCGCCCGTGCGGCCGCCACAGGGGAGGTTCGCGTAGCACAGTGTTAACACAAGAGTTCCACCCGCGATACACGGATTGTCGACAATCGACCGCATGCCGAACAGTCCGTATTCCGGGCCGACGACCGGGCCGACGATCGCCGAGCTGACGAACCTCCTACCGAACTGCTGCGACGACACCGTCGGACATCGTCGACCAGGTGCTCGGGCGCATTGCCGAACGCGGCGAGGATGGCACCTGGATCAGCGTGCTGGACCGGGCCGAGCTGTTGGTCCGGGCCAAAGACCTTGAACAGCAGGCAGACCCGGATTCCCTGCCGCTGTACGGTATCCCGTTCGGAGTCAAGGACAGCATCGACGTCGAGGGAATCGCCACCACCCTGGCGTGCCCGGACTACTCCTATCGGGCCACCGCCACCGCTCCCGTTGTCTCCCGGTTGGTCGAGGCCGGTGCCATCTACGTCGGCAAGACCAACCTGGATCAGTTCGCCACCGGCCTCAACGGCACCCGCACTCCCTACCCGACGCCTCGCAGCGTCTTCGGCGGGAATCTGATCTCAGGCGGCTCGAGTTCCGGGTCGGCGCTTGCCGTGGCCACCGGCGAGGTGCCGTTCACCGTGGCCACCGACACCGCCGGTTCGGGCCGGGTCCCGCCGGCACTGAACGGGATCGCCGGATTCAAGCCGTCCCGCGGCCTGATCAGCACCGTCGGCCTGGTCCCGGCCTGCCGGTCGCTGGACTGCATCAGCCTCATCGCGGCCACCGTGCCGGATCTCGCGACGGTCTTCGACCTGGTGGCGGGAGTCGACGAGCGGGACCCCTACACCCGCGCCAGACAGCGAGACCCCCGTCATCCCAAGGACTTCCGGGTCGGACTGCCGGAAATGGCGGAGTTGGAGTTCTTCGGTGACGAGCGCGATGCGGGCCGCTCACCTGGCGGCCCGGGGGCGGATCGAGCAGGATTTCGACCGCACCGTGACGGCGCCGTTCGGGCCGTTCCTGGCGGCCGGGGAACTGCTGTACCAGGGCCCCTGGGTGGCCGAACGGTTGGCCGAGTTCGGCGAATTCTTGGCCGAACACCCGAATTCGGTGCTGCCGGTGATCCGGACGATCCTGGACGGCGGTTCGAAGTACACGGCCGTCGACGTGTTCACTGCCGAGCACCGACTGGGCGAGCTGCGCGCAGAGGTCGCCGCGCTGTGGCACCAGATGGACGTGCTGGTGCTCCCCGCCATCGGGACCACCTTCACCGTCGAGGAGGTTCTGGCGGATCCGATCGGCGCGAACACCAAACTCGGCCACTACACGCACTTCGGCAATCTGCTCGATCTGTGCGCGGCCGTGGTGCCCGCCGGCCTGACGTCCGACGGTCGGCCCGCGGCGCTGATGGTGCTCGGGCCGGCACTCGCGGACGACCGGGTGCTGGCGATGGCCGGCGAATTGTCCGGACGACGGCTCACCCCGCAGCCCGAGCAGCAGCACCGTTCGTCGGCCCTCCCCGCGGCGGACAGTGTGCCCAGCACAACGCTTGTCGTGGTCGGACACCATCTATCCGGCCAGCCGCGCAACGTCGATCTGGTCGACGCGGGTGGCAGCCTGATCGCACTCACCGAGACCGCACCCGGCTACCGGCTGCTGCGGGTGGGCGACGCCAACCCGGTCCCGGTCCTGGTTGCCGCCGAAACCGGCGGCGCCGCAGTGGAAGTGGAGACGTGGGCGGTGCCCTCCGCCGCGCTCCCGAGAATCCTGGCCGGCTCCTCGGGGTCGGTCTGCCTGGGCAGAGTCGCCCTGGCCGACGGCAGTACCGAAATCGGTTTCGTCGCAGACACATCGGTGTTGTCCCCGGCCGCACCCGCACCGGTCGACATCACCGAATTCGGCGGTTGGCGAAACTACCTGGCGTCGACACCCGCCGCCGCCGCGCTGTCGCCGGCTTAGATCGTGTCTGGCAAAGGCGGCCAGACCCGATCTCTGTATCGAATGGCGCCTGCGACTTCGTCGCAGGCGACTAGACCGAGTATCAGCGCCCACCCACCAGCGAAGTTCAGGAGCTGTCCAGTGTCAGAAGCATCCTCGACCACAGCAGAATCCACCGACCCCACCGGCGCCGTCGACGCGGCCCCGGGCCCGTTCCCGCTCAACGTTGCCACCACCGCCCTCGTGGTGATCGACATGCAACGAGACTTCCTGCTACCAGGGGGCTTCGGTGAAACCCTCGGCAACGACGTCGCTCTCCTGCAGAAGGTGGTGCCGCCGCTGGCCGAAGTGCTGGCGGCGGCGAGAGCGTCCGGCATGCTCGTCATCCACACCAGGGAGGGCCACCTCGCTGACCTCTCGGACTGTCCACCGGCGAAACTGCAGCGCGGCAAGCCATCCCAGCGGATCGGTGACCAGGGTGCGCTCGGCCGGATTCTCATTCGCGGGGAGTACGGCCACGACATCATCGACGAGCTGGCACCGATCGACGGCGAGGTCGTCATCGACAAGCCCGGCAAGGGCGCGTTCTACGCCACCGAATTGCAGGATGTGCTGGAAAAGGCCGGCATCACCCACCTGATCGTCACCGGCGTGACCACCGAGGTGTGCGTGCACACCACCGTGCGTGAGGCCAACGACCGAGGCTACGACTGCATGGTGCTCTCCGACTGTGTCGGGTCGTACTTCCCGGAGTTCCAGCGCGTCGGGCTGGAAATGGTCTCCGCGCAGGGCGGCATCTTCGGCTGGGTCGCCGATTCCAAGGCCCTGCTGGCCGCGATGACGCAACCCGCGCTCGCCTGACGACTGCCGATCCGTCTTGTCGGGCCCGACGAAGGAGGGACCGCAATTCAGTACAGAGATCGAGTGTGCCGCTGTTTGGCAGACACGATCTTGGCACGGCGAAACTCCACCGCTGCTCAAAGGGCCGACCAGATCGCCGCCCGCAGCAGACCCAGGCTCTCCACCCCGCCGCCCCGGCGGCGCCAGCCCCTCATCAAGGGAGAGAAGACCCCATGAACCTGACCGGTTTCAAATCCTCGGGATCGACCGAGGGATCGCTGAAAATCCCGTGGTGGACTCGCGGCGACACCAACGCGTTCTTCGGGCTCGGTTTCAACATCCTGGTCAACGTCCTCACGCTGACCTCGCTGCTCATCTTCGTCGTGCAGCTCCCCGCGGTCGAGGTACTCGGCACCGTGCTGCCGGCCCTTGGCATCGCGATGCTGGTCGGCAACATCTACTACACGATCCTGGCCAGGCGGCTGGCCCGCCGGGAGAACCGCACCGACGTCACCGCACTGCCCTACGGGCCCAGCGTCCCGCACATGTTCATCGTGGTGTTCGTCATCATGCTGCCGATCTTCCTGACCACCGGTGATCCGGTCCGGGCCTGGGAAGCGGGCCTGGCCTGGGCCTTCGTGATCGGCGTGATCGTGTTGATCGGTGCCTTCATCGGCCCGTTCATCCGCAAGATCACCCCACGGGCCGCCATGCTCGGCACCCTGGCCGGCATCTCGCTGACCTTCATCTCGATGCGCCCGGCCGCCCAGATCTGGGAGGCGGCCTGGATCGGGCTGCCCGTGTTGGGCATCATCCTGGTCGGCTTCTTCACCAACATCCGGCTGCCCGGCGGCATCCCGGTCGGGCTGGCCGCGCTGCTGGTCGGCACGGCGATCGGCTGGATCGGCGGCTACATGTCGGTCCCCGACGTGCAGGAGGCGGTCAGCCAGATCGCCGTCGCGATCCCGACGTTCCACTTCGACATGCTGTTCACCGGTCTCGGCAATCTGGCGCCGCTGCTGGCCACGGCCATCCCGCTCGGCGTCTACAACTTCGCCGAGGCGATGAGCAACGTGGAGAGCGCCGCCGCCGCCGGGGACAGCTACAACCTGCGCAGCGTGCTGCTGGCCGACGGCTCCGGCGCCATCATCGGTGCCGCGCTCGGCTCGCCGTTCCCGCCGGCCGTCTACATCGGTCACCCCGGCTGGAAGGCCGCGGGCGGGCGGACGAGCTACTCGATGGCCAGCGGCATCCTGATCGCGGTGCTCTGCTTCGCGGGCCTGTTCGGCGTGCTCAACACCGTTCTGCCGATCCCCGCGATCGTGCCGATCCTGCTCTACATCGGCCTGCTGATCGGCGCGCAGGCGTTCCAGTCGGTGCCCAAGATCCAGGCCGCCGCAGTGGTGGCCGCCATCTTGCCCAACCTGGCGTCCTGGGGGACCGGGCTGATCGACAATGCGCTCGCGGCCGCGGGAACGACGGCCGCGCAGGTCGGGGATGCCGCCCTCGACCAACGCCGGGCTGGTCTACAACGGGCTGAAGATCCTCGGCGAGGGCGCCGTGCTGGCCGGCATGGTGCTCGGCTCCATCGTGGCGTTCATCCTGATGCACAAGTTCTACGCCTCGGCGATCGCCGCCGGCGTCGGCGCGGTGCTCAGCTGGATCGGGTTGATCCACGCCAGCGAGGTCGCCTGGGCCGCGCAGCCCGAGGTGGCGCTCGGCTACGCCATGCTCGCAATCGTGCTGGTCGCCTTTGCCTTCTACCGGCGCAACGAAGAGGCGCCGGCCGAAGTGCTGGAGGCCAACGCGCAGGCAATGGAGGGCTGACCCCGACCAGTCCTCCTGCCTGGACCATCGCGCCGGAGCCCCAGCGGCTCCGGCGCGATGGCGCCTCGCCCCGCGGAGCGTCGTGATCGCGGGGGACCGGCAGTCGGTGTCGGTACGCTCGGCTCGTGCCGCACATTCGACATCCGCTGTTCGACCCCACCCACCCCGGACGCCGGCCGCAGGAGGCCCGGGAAGAGGTGGTGCTGGTCGATGAGGCCGGCCGGCCGATCGGCGTCGCGGACAAGGCGACGGTGCACGGCGCGACCACCCCTCGCCACCTGGCGTTCTCCTGCTACGGATTCGACGAGGCCGGACGGCTGCTGGTGACCCAGCGGGCCAGGACCAAGTCCACCTTCCCGCTGGTGTGGACGAACACCTGCTGCGGGCACCCGGCGCCCGGCGAGGACCTGGCCGACGCCGCGGACCGCCGGCTGCGCTACGAGCTCGGTCTCAAGGTGCGGGACATGCGGATGGTGCTGCCGGACTTCGGTTATCGCGCGTCGGATGGCCGGGTCGAGGAGAACGAGTTCTGCCCTGTGCTGGTCTGCCGGATCGAGGGCGAGCCGGCACCTCGCGGTGACGAGGTCGAGGCGGTCGCCTGGTGGAGCTGGCCCGAGTTCCTCGCTGCGGCGGCGGACCCGGCGAGCGGCTTGTCGCCGTGGGCGCGGGAGCAGGCGCCGCTGCTGGACGCGGCGTTGTTCACGGCGCCCTGACGGCGTGCACGGCGCACTGACGGCATGCGCGGCGATTGTCCTGGTCATTCCGGGCGCTCGGGCCGGTAGCCCGAGCAGAGCAGTCGGAGCCAGTTGATCCGGGAGCCGTCCGAGTCGTAGTACGCCTGCTGCTCCACGACGTACTCCCGGTTGTCGCGTCGCACGCCCAGCCGGTAGGTGACCCGTTCCCGGTCGGCGACGTTGCCACAGGACATCGCCCGCAGTTCGTGGATGTCGTCGTTCGGGTGGCGACGATGTGGCGGCGTGCTGATCACGGATACCGGCAGTCAGGCGGATGGCGGTGCACCCCGACGCGCCGAGGTGCTTGCCGCGTTGTCGTTGGGGATCGACCTGGGGCTGGGCCAGCCGATGGAACACATGCTGCGGACCGCCGTGGTCGCCACCCGGCTGGCCGATCTGTTGGGTCTAAGCTCCGACCAGCGGGCCGTTGTCTACTACGCGGATCTGGTGGCCTGGATCGGCTGCCACGCCGACTCGCCCGAGCTGTCCGTGGTGTTTCCGCGACGAGATCGATTTCCGCGCAGGGACCTTCCAGGTGGACATGAGGGGTCTGCCGCGGGCCGGATTCATGCTGCAGCGCGCGGCAGCTCACGGCTCGCTGGATGCCGCGGCGGTCAGCGCGGTTGTCTCGGTGGCCGGACACCGACCCACCCGGCGTGCTGTTCGATCATCCGGATTGACCGCCCGCGAGGAGGAGGTTCTCGCGCTGGCCGCGATCGGCCGATCCAGCACGGGATCGTCAAAGCTCCACCATGACGTTCTTGATCCGGGCCTGATGGGTTGTCAGTCGGCTGCGATATCGGCCAGCTTGGTCACGGTGTTCCAGTTCCGCACGGTGACGGCGGTGCCGAGCGTGCGGTCCCAGTTCACCTTGGCGAACGTGGCCTTCAGGCTGCCGTTCGGACACCACAGGTAGAGGTGATCGCCGACCAGCCGGACCTCGTCCGGTGCGGTGTCGGCGCCGTCCGCGAGCTCCGGAATGTCCTTCACCGCAGCAGGTTTCGGCGTCACCCGGAGGAAACCCAAGAAATGCCTCGAGCCGTCGACGGTGTCCGCGGTCAGCGGGTCGGCGGCCATCGCCGCGACCAGCTGATCCCGACTGCGGACCACCACCTGAGCCGGCACCTTGAGCTCATCGGTCAGGCCCTTCTCGACCGCGGCAGCCACCTCCGCGGGCGAGTCGTCGCTGCCGAAAACCGCGTTGCCGCTGTTGAGGTGGGTGCGGACATCGGTATATCCCAGCCCGCTGAGCATCTCCCGTAGCGCTGCCATCGGAACCCGTTTGCTGGTGCCGACATTGATGCCGCGGATCAGCGCGATGTGGGTCGTCATGACTCGCCGGGGAACTCCAGGTCGAGCTCCACGAATGCGGTGGGCCCGCTCGGCGCCACCGAGCTGCCGGTCCCGGTGATCCCGGATAGGCCACCCGTTCCGGAACCCTGCACGACCGTCAAATCCGCTGTCGCCTCCGATCCGTCGAACCCGCCGATGGACCGCAGCACGACGGTGCCGGTGCGGTCGCCGATCGATCCGTCGATGGTCAGGAACCCGACAATCGTTGCCGTGCCGCCCTCCTGGTAGTACATGACCAGTTCGGACGCGGATGTCCCCTCGATATCGCCGGTGCAGGACTGGCCCATGGTGGTGCGGGTGATCTTGGTCGGTCCGCTCTCGCTGATCGTCTTCTCGTCCCAGGACGTCACGTCCATGCTCGTCTTCACGTGCTCGCTCATCGTTCGACCCCGCTCCGCGGTGTCGAGCCGATGATCGGTGATGTTGATTCGCTTGCAAGCTCGCTCATCGTGCCTCCAAGGGTTCTGATCGATTCGTCTCTTCGTGGTACCCACTTCCGCGCACGGTAACGCCGACGGCCGGGGCCTGGCTTGTAACCAGACGCCATCGGCGCGAGCCGCTGAGAATTCAGACCAGCGCGGTGTCCACCGGCGAGACCGGTGACGTGGCCACCGCGCGGGCGCGGCACTCGACCGGGCCGACCGCCACCATCGCGGCGATCCGGCGCAGCGATTCGAGCACCGGGGCGATGTGCGGCTGGTCCGCAGTGCCGGACCGGATCTGCGCGCCGATCCGGCGCACCGGGCTGACGCCGGCGACCGGTCGCAGCACGATCGGCTCGTTCACGAACTCGGGCTGGGCGAGCCTGGGCAGCAGGCTCACCCCATGCCCGGCGGCGACCAGCCCGACGACGCCGACGAACTCGTCCGCGTAGTGCCGGGCCTTGGGCATGAACCCGGCGCGCTCGCAGGCCTCCAGCGCGAGCCGCCAGCAGGGCACTCCCGGCCGGGCCAGAATCCAATCCGCATCCGCGAGGTCGGCCAGTTCGATCTCCGCCCGGCCGGCCAGTGGATGGTCGAACGGCAACGCGACGTCCTCGATGTCGTCCAGCAGGTGCTCGGTGTGCAGCCGCTGATCGTCCTCGCCGGGTAGCAGTTCGCTGCTGGCCAGGGTCAGCGAGACGTCGACGGTGCGGGAGAGCAGCGCGTCGATCGATTCCTCCGGTTCCACCTCGCGGATCTCGACCCGCAGCCGGGATCGGGTGGCCAGGTCGGAGATGACGGGAACGGCCAGCGCCTTCACCGCGGAACTGAAGGTGCCCAGCCGGACCGTGCCGGCATCTCCGCGCCGGAAGGCGGCCAGGTCGGATTCGGCGTGCTCGAGGTGGGTGAAGATCTGGTGCGCGTGGCTGAGCAGCAGCTGCGCCGCCTCGGTGAGCCGTACCCGGCGACCGTCGGGTTCCAGCATCGGGGTGCCCGCCTCCCTGGACAGCGACGCCAGCTGCTGAGAGACCGCGGACGGCGTCAGATGAACGGCCAGGGCGGTGGCGGCGATGGTTCCGCAGCGGTCGAGCTCGCGGAGGATCTCCAGCTTGCGCACATCGATCATGCAGTCGATCTTACGCATTCGCGGAAGAAGAAACAGATGGACGCGAGATAATTTCGGGACCACTCTTAGTCCATGACAGCCATCATCGTCCTCGCCGTCCTGCTCCTCCTCGCCGTTGCCGGCCCGCTGTTCGGGGCCGACACCCGCTCGTCAAGGGGGTGGGCAGCCACCGATCCGAACCAACCACTGTGGGAAGGCAGCGGCGTCCGAGCCGCCCGTTGACCCGCCCGAGACCGCCCACGGCGTTGACCGAATGTGCTACGCACGCTCCATCACGCGTGCGGGTGCTGCAGTGCGTGGATGACAGACGTTCCGCGTGTACAGCACCGTCGAGCGCGCCTGACCGTTCGTCGGGATAGACCATCCTCACCGCCGCGACCGCGAAAACTGTGATCCGGGCGGCCGTGATGGGGATCTTGTGGTAGGCGCTGGCGTCAAGTGCGTCTCACAGTGCACAATGTCCCCAGTACGCGTCTCGAAGCACTGCAATCTCGATAGTTTCACCGTCCAGCAGCACGCACGCCTGTTTGCCGACGGCCGCACACCACGTTGGGGAAGAACGTTGGAGCGCGAGCGGAGGTGGATGGTAGTGACACGTGGTGTTGTTTTTGTGCACTCGGCGCCCGCGGCGATCTGTCCGCATGTCGAGTGGGCGATCTCCGGGATCACCGGGGGTCGGGTCTCGCTGTCCTGGACCGCGCAACCCGCGGCGCCCGGTTCGCTGCGCGCCGACGCGAGTTGGTCCGGCAAGCCCGGGACCGGCGGGCGGCTGGCCAACGCGCTCAAGGCGTGGCCGATGCTGCGCTTCGAGGTCACCGAAGAACCAAGTCCCGGCGTCGACGGCGAGCGGATCTGCTACGTCCCGGGCCGGGGAATCTGGCGGTCGGCCATCTCCGCCAACGGTGACGTCGTACTCGGCGAGGACCAGTTGCGGTCCCTGCTGTCCACCGCGACCACGCTCGAGGCGCTGCGTCACCGGTTGAGCGATCTGCTGGGCGCGCATATCGACGCCGAACTGGAACCGTTCCGCCGGGCCGGGGAGGGCACCGCCGTCACCTGGCTGCATCAGGTCGGCTGACCCGGACCCTCGAATCGGCGTCAGCACCGAATCGCCGCTGAATATCCATCCGCTAAACGTGCGTCTGTGCCACGCTCAGGCTGCCGAGGCAACCCGCTTGCTCCCGGTACGTCGACCTTTCGGGGTAACGACGACGGAAGGCATATTTCGCATGCGGCTCAGCGGCCAACGACTGACGCTGGTCTTGACGACCCTGCTCGTCGTCGTCGCTGGCCGTCGGCGTCACGGCCGCGTGGTCGTTCGGCCGTCATCGCTCGGATCCGGTCGCGGCCATTGCCGAGTACCAGAGCGGCCCGATCGAGGATCAGACCGTGCGGCTGTCGGATCAGGCCGGCGCGCACCCGCGGGCGCACGAGGTGCAGGCCGTGTTGCAGCAGTACTTCGACGCGATCAACAATCGGGACTATGCGTCATGGATCGGGGCCGTCTCGACCGATCAGTCGGCACCGCAGACCGAGCAGCAATGGACCAAGGACTACTCCACCACCGTCGACTCGAACCTCGCGGTGATGGTGATCTCCGACGATCCGCTGCGCGCCAGGATGATGTTCACCTCCGAGCAGGACGTCGCGCTGGCACCCGCCAACCTGCCCGTGACCTGCATCAACTGGGACATCACGTACCTGCTGAGCGACCAGGACGGTCACCTGGTGCTCAGCGGGATGGACCCGTCGGCCCAATCGATGACGGCCTGCGGGTGAGGCCCGTCGGGCGAACGCGGGCGGTGCTCGGCGGCGTGCTGGTCGCGTCGGTGCTGACCGCGCTGCGGCGGCGCGGCGCAGGATCCGTCGGCCAGCGTCGGGCAGCTCCGCCGCCGACGCGCCGCGTCGTCGGCGGCCGGCGGAACCCCTCGGCGAGCGCGGCGGTTCAACCTCCGGTCGCGCCGTCCTCGATCACCCCGGTGACCCCGACTACCGTCGCTCCAGTGCCGTCGACCCAGGAACCCGCCGACCGAGGCGGCGCCGCCCCGCCGCCCGTGCCGGCGCCCGTGCCGCCCGGCGGCCTGGTGACCAGCGACGACATGGCCCAGGCCGCGGCGGCCGTGGCCGGCGATGAGCCGTGCACGACCAGGCCGGCTCGGTCATCATGGCCAGCTCGGCGGACGCGGTCGGCACCGACCTGGTCAGCCGGCTGCACCTGGGCGGCGTCATCCTGATGGGCTCGCAAGGGCGTCGATCGACGGCACCGACGGCGGCACCCCGGCACAGGTCGGCCGCCGTCACCGACCGAGCTGCAGTCGCAGGTGCCCGGCCAGCCAGGCCGGCGCGCCGCTGCTGATCGCGCACCGACCAGGAATACGGCCTGGTCACCCGGCTGGTCAACGGCTTCACCGACTTTCCCGGGCAGCGACGAGCTGTCGCGAGATCGCCGACACCGATGCCGCCGCGGCACAGCCACCGAGGCGGTCACCGGCCGCGGCGGCCGAGGAGCTGCTGGCCGTCGGGATCAACGTCGACTTCGCGCCCGACGCCGACGTGCTGCCGGAATCCGGCCCGTCCGGGCGTCGCCGACCGCACCTTCGGCTCCGATCCCGCAGCGGTCCGGGACGCTGGTCGCCGCCGCCGTCCACGGGCTACCAGAGCGCAGGGCTCGCCGCGACCATCAAGCATTTCCCCGGCATCGGCCGGCTGGCCACCGACACCCACAAGGCGCTGCCGTCGCTGGACATCAGCTGCGACGAGTGGAACGCGGTCGAGGCGGTGCCGATGCGGGCCGGGGTCGACGCCGGCGTGGCGCTGGTGATGACCGGCCACGTCGAGATGCCCGCCGTCGGCGCCGACGGCCAGTCGTCGGCGCTGAGCAGCGCGGTCGTCACCGACCTGCTGCGCGGGCGCCGGCCGGGACGGCTGCAACGGGTTGAACTTCCACGGCGTCGCGGTCTCCGACTCGTTCCAGATGGCGCCGGTCGTGGACGAACTACGGCCCGGCCGAGGCGGCCTGGCGAGGCCTGGCCGCCGGGCAGGACCTGGTGCTGATGCCGCAGGATCCCGCGGCTGCGGTGTCCGGGATCGTCGCGGCGGTCAGCGATGGCTCGCTCGACCACGGCGCGGCTGACGGAGGCCGCCACCGCGGTGTACGCGCTCCGGCTCGCGCTGGCCCGATCGCCGCAGCCGGGCCTGGACGTGGTGAATTCCGCCGAGCACCAGGCGATCGCGGATCGAGCGCGCGCCGCGGGCTGAGCGGGCCAACCTCGGATTCGCGCGCCCGGAATTTCAGCGCAAACGAACGTCAGAGCAACGAACGTCAGAGCAACGGCACGGTGTCGCCCTCGCGCAGCGGCGTCACCACGACGGACCCGTCCTGGCCCGCGACCCGCCAGACCCGTCCGCCGCCGCGCACCTCGGCCCCAGCAGAACCCACGATCAGCACGGTGTTCTCGTCGATCCCGACGCCGACCAGACCCGGCGATGTGCTCACCGCGCAGATCAGCCGCGGCAGCGTGCCCCATTGCGCGCAGTGCACGTCGACGACGAACGGCACGGCGCCCAAGCCCGGCCGGAACGACAGATCCACGAGGTCTTCCGAGGCGTCCTCGGGGCAGATCGGCACGCCGCCGAACCGCCAGCCGCCGACCAGCGCGTCCGCCGCGGCAATGGCCGAGCCTGCCGAGAAACCCGCGTACGGCCGGTCGCCGAGCAGCAGCCAGTCCAGCACGTCCACGGCGGCCGGCTGCACCGCCGCGGCGTACCCGGGCGTCCATCCGCCGCAGATCAGCAGCCCGTCGGCGTTGCCGAGAGCCTTGACGTCCAAGGGGGCGTCGTCGCCGATCAGCACGGGGACCGGCTCGCAGAATCCGACCGTGCTCAGCACGTCGCCCCAGCGGGCGAACTGGGCCCGGCCGTCGCCCTCGTCGTAGACGACGCAGGCGATCACCGGCTTGCCGGGCCGGCCGGTCCGCCCGGCCACGGCCGAGGCCTCTGCCAGGAACGTCTCGAACACGGCGGCGGAGAACTCCGGGTCCCATCCGCCGCCGATCAGGTGCACCGACGATGAGTTCACACTGCTCCCTGCCTGCTGTTGCTACGCCGCAATTGCCCGACGCGCGCTACAGCGGGATGTTGCCGTGCCCGCCGCGACCGGCCGGCGCGGAGGCGAGCGCCTCGGCGACCCGGCGCCGGGTCTGCGCGGGGTGATCACCTCGTCGACCACGCCCAGTTCGACGGCCCGGGCGACACCGCCGGCGACCTTCTCGTGTTCGGCCGCGAGGGCGGCGTGCAGCGCCTCGCGCTCGTCGTCGGGGGCGGCGGCGAGCTTGCGCCGGTGCAGGATGCCGACCGCGGCCTTCGAGCCCATCACGGCGATCTCCGCGTCCGGCCAGGCGAACACCGCGGTGGCGCCCAGGGACTTGGAGTTCATCGCGATGTAGGCGCCGCCGTAGGCCTTGCGGGTCACCAGGGTCACCCGCGGCACCACCGCCTCGGCGAAGGCGTGCAGCAGCTTCGCGCCGCGCCGGACCACGCCGTCCCACTCCTGGCCGACACCCGGCAGGTAGCCGGGCACGTCGACGATCACCAGCAGCGGGATGCCGAACGCGTCGCACATCCGGACGAACCGGGACGCCTTCTCCGCCGACGTCGAGTCCAGGCAGCCGCCGAGCCGCAGCGGGTTGTTGGCCACCACGCCCACCGACCGGCCGCCGAGCCGGCCGAGGCCGATGACGATGTTCGGCGCCCACTTGGTCTGCAGCTCTTCCATCGGTTCGTCCAGCAGGCCGTCGATCAGCGGCCGGACGTTGTAGGCGCGGTTGCGCTGCTCGGGCAGCTTGCCGGCGAGTTCCGGGTCGTCGGACATGTTCGCGAACCCGGCGATGCCGGGCAGGGAGAACAGCGAGGCGACCTTGCGGGCCCGCCGCAGGGCGTCCGCCTCGGAGTCCGCCACGATGTGCACCACGCCGGACTTGCGGCCGTGCGCGGACGGCCCGCCGAGGGCCTCCATGTCGACCTGCTCGCCGGTGACCGACTTGACCACGTCCGGCCCGGTGACGAACACCCGGCCGTCCGGCGCCATGATCACGATGTCGGTCAGCGCCGGTCCGTAGGCCGCGCCACCGGCAGCGGCGCCCAGCACGACGGAGATCTGCGGGACCCGGCCGGATGCCCGCACCATGGCCGCGAACACCGACCCGACGCCGTCCAGCGCCTCGACGCCCTCGGCCAGCCGGGCGCCGCCGGAGTGCCAGAGGCCGATCACCGGGACCCGCTCCCGGACGGCGACGTCGATGGCGTTCGACGATGTGCCGGCAGCCCTCGTGCCCCATGGCGCCGCCCATCCGGGTGCCGTCGGTGCAGAACGCGATCACCTTGGAACCGTCGATCCGGCCGCGGACCGCCCAGACGCCGGACGTGTCGGTGGCGTGCAGGCCGACCAGGGTGCCCGCGTCGAGCAGCGCGGCCAGCCGAACCTCGGGCTCCCGCGGGTCGAGTGCACGCGGCCCGGTGCGGGCGCCCGCCGTCTGCGGTGCGGCGGTCGTGCTCGGAGTGTTCATCACGGCTGTCACGGGTACTCCTGACGCGCCCAACGGGCGCTACGAAACGGGTGCGCTCCCGGATCCGGAAGCACGTATACGCCTGCGCCGGGGCGGATGACTGTCCGGCGCGCACACCTAAGAGAGCCGGTGGCGGGGCAAAGGAGTACGCCGCAGCGGCGCAATGGGTGAACCGGGGGAGTCGTCACCGGGCGCTGGCGGGTGGTCCGGCGCCCGGTGCCGAGGTCTCAGGCTCCGGTGAACACCAGGGCGACGTTGTGACCGCCGAACCCGAAGGAATCGTTCAGTGCCGCGGTCAACGTGACGTGCCGGTTTTCGGCGGCCACGTCGACCTTGATCTCGGGGTCGAGTTTGTTCAGATTGCGGGTGCCGGGAATGACACCCTCCTTGATGGCCAGCACCGTCGCGATGCCTTCGACGGCACCGGCGGCGCCGAGCATGTGCCCGGTCATCGACTTGGTGGCCGTGACGATCGGGTGGTCGCCGATGGCCCGCAGGATCGTGTTCGATTCCGCGAGGTCACCGACCGGGGTCGACGTCGCGTGCGCGTTGACGTGACCGATGTCGGCGGCCGTCAGGTCCGCCGATTTCAGCGCCTTGGCGATCGCCCGCGCCGACCCTTCGCCCTCCGGCTCCGGGGCGGTGATGTGGTAGGCGTCGTTGGACATGCCGATCCCGGCCAGCCGGCCGTAGATCTTCGCGCCGCGGGCCTTCGCGTGGTCGGCCCGCTCGAGCACCATGATGCCGGCGCCCTCACCCAGCACGAACCCGTCCCGCTCGACGTCGAACGGCCGGGAGGCGCCGAGCGGGTCGTGGTTGCGGGTGCTCATCGCCCGCATCTGGGCGAACCCGGCCATCGGCAGCGGATGCACGCAGGCCTCCGCGCCGCCGGCGATGGCGATGTCCAGCTCGCCGGACTTGATCATCCGGAACGCCCAGGCCAGCGCCTCGGCGCCGGACGCGCACGCCGACACCGGGGCGTGCACGCCGCCACGGGCCTTCGCCCACAGCCCGACGGCGGCCGCGGGGCCGTTGGGCATCAGCATGGGCACGGTCAGCACCGCCACCTTGCGAACGCCCTGCTGCTCCAGGATGTCGTCCTGACCGAGCAGGGTGAGCGCACCGCCGATGCCGGTGCCGACGACGACGCCGAGCCGCTCCGGGTCGAGCTCGGGTGCGCCGGCGTCCGCCCAGGCCTCCCGGGCGGCCACCAGCGCGACCTGCTGGCAACGATCGAGCCGGCGGGCCTCCACCCGGGCGAGCACCTGATCGGGTTCGACGGCCAACGGCGCGTAGATCCGCACGGGCAGCTCGTACTTCTCGGCCCACGGCTCGAGCAGCGATTTCACGCCGATCGTGCCGTCCAGCATGGCCTGCCAGGTTTCCGGCGCGGTTCCACCGATCGGCGTGGTGGCGCCGATGCCGGTGACGACGACGTCGTGGTCGGAGCTCACTGCGCGACGCTCACTGTTCGTCCGCTCACTGGTTTGATCTGCCCTTCGGGTGTTCGGTGTTGTCCGCCGCCGGTCCTTTCGGGACTGGACGTCGGGCGCCCCCGGGTGGGGAGCTACGCCTTGTTGGCGGCGATGTAGTCGACGGCGTCGCCGACGGTCTTCAGGTTCGCCAGTTCGTCGTCCGGAATCTTGACCCCGAACTTGTCCTCGGCCTGCACAGCGATCTCGACCATCGAGAGCGAGTCGATGTCCAGGTCGTCGGTGAAGGACTTGTCGACGGTGACGTCGGCGGCGGCGACTCCGGCGACCTCTTCGACGATCTCGCCCAAACCGGCGATGATGTCCTCGTTGCTCACGGTGGTTCCTTTCGGGGGTGACTGGCCGTTCTCCGGATCGGAGCCGACTCGGGTATCCGCGCGAATTGTGCCGTATCCGCCAGTGGTTGGCGGGCAGGGCGCAGGCTCACACGCGGACGGTTTCCCGGTGGGTGGGCGATGCCCGGCACCGGGTCGACATCGGGGTTGGCGTCATGGGCAGATGAACACCTGGCTCGCATAGGTGAGCCCGGCGCCGAAGGCGACCGCGAGCACCACGTCTCCGGACACCGCCTGGCCGGCTGCGCGCATCCGGTCCAGGGCCATCGGCACCGACGCGGACGAGGTGTTGCCGGACGTCACGATGTCCTTGCCGACCCGCAGGTCGGGGCGGCCGCCGGCCGCGATCACCTTCTTGGCGATCGCCTCGATGATCCGCAGGTTCGCCTGGTGGGTGACCAGCACGTCGACGTCGGCCAGTGACACCCCGGCCGCCGCGGCGGCCCGGATGGCCACCGGGCCGATCTTGGTGGTGGCCCAGCGGAAGACCGTCTGGCCCTCCTGGATGAAGTGGCCGTTGCGGCCCTCGATGCGGATCGCGTCGATGTTCTTCTCGTCGCTGCCCCAGATGACCGGGCCGATGCCGGGTTCGTCCGAGGCGCTGACCACGGCCGCGCCGGCGCCGTCGGCGAAGATGATGGCCGTCGCGCGGTCGTCGGGCTTGGTCCAGTCGGTCAGCTTTTCCGAGCCGACGACCAGCACGTGCTTCGACGCTCCGACGCGGACCGCCTGGTCGGCGGCCGCGATGCCGTAGCAGAACCCGGCGCAGGCGGCGTTGATGTCGAACGACCCGGGCGCTTCGATGCCCAGCGCGCCGGCGATCTGGGTCGCGGCGTGCGGCACCGGCGAGTCGAGGCTGCAGGTGGCCACGATGACGGTGTCGATATCGCTGGGCTGCAGACCCGCCTCGGCGAGGGCCTTGGCGCTGGCCCTGGCGCCCATCGAGACGACCGAATCGTCCTCGGCGGCGAACCGGCGTTCGGCGATGCCGACCCGGCTCTGGATCCACTCGTCGTTGGTGTCCATGATCTGCGAGAGCTCGTCGTTGCCGACCACCCGGTCCGGTCGGAAGTGGCCGAGGCCGCTGACCCTGGATCCTGGTGAGCCGACGCGCGGGGTGATCCGTACCCGCGGGCTGGTCGATGTGGTGCTCGCAGGGGCGGTCACAGCCGCACCCCCGCGTGTTCGGCCGCGAATGCGCTGGCGTTGTCGAGGTCTGCCGGGGACTTGAGTGCCATGGTGGCCACTCCCTTCAGGTCGCGTTTGACGAGTCCGACCAGCGTCCCAGCAGGAGGCAGTTCCAGCACGCCGGTGACGCCCAGCGTGCGCAGTGTTTGCATGCACAGGTCCCAGCGCACCGGCCGGGTGACCTGCTCGACCAGCAGGCCGAGGTAGACGGCACCGGAGGCGACCACCGAACCGTCGGAATTGGTCAGCAACGGGTGCACCGGGTCGGCGGGCGTGACGGTGGCCAGATGGGTGCGCAGCGCCGACTCGGCGCTGGCCATGAACGAGGTATGGAAGGCTCCGGCGACGGGCAGCGAGATGACTCGGACGCCGGCGGGCGGATTCGCGGCCAGTTCCTGCAGGGCGGGGATCGCCCCGGCGGCGACGATCTGTCCACCGCCGTTGACGTTCGCGCCGACCAGGTCGAGCTCTTCGAGGGCGGCCAGCACGGCATCGGTGTCGCCGCCCATGATGGCGGACATACCGGTGGGGGTGAGGGCGCAGGCGGCGCTCATCGCGGTGCCGCGGACCGCGGCCAGGTCGACGGCGTCGAGTGCGGGCAACACTCCGGCGATCGCGGCGGCGGCGAGTTCGCCGACCGAGTGGCCGGCCACCACCGCGCCACCCGGCACAGCGAAGGTCTGGGCCGCCAGCAGCGCGGACGCCACCACCAGCGGTTGGGTGATCGCGGTGTCCTTGATCTCGTCGGCGCCGGCGGTCGTGCCCAGCCGGTTCAGGTCGAGGTGGGCGCGGTCCGACATGGCCGCGAGAGCCTCCGGCGCGCCGTCGAGCTCGAGCCAGCTCGAGAGCATTCCGGGTTTCTGGGCTCCCTGTCCGGGAGCGACGATGGCCAGCACCCATCTAGGTAAACACGATCGGGTGGTCGGTGGTGGTGTTGGTCGGCACCAAGTCGCGCGGCATGTTTTGTTGGAAGGCTCTAACTGGAGCAGCGACTCTAACCAAAGAAAATCTTGATCTCAGGGTGTCGCTCAGCACCTCACGACCCAGGAAGCGGCCGGAAGGGTGGCAGGCTGTGCCCATGGCAGCCATCGGCGAACCCGCAGATCTGGCCCCGAGCGCATCCCGCTTCAAGGGCCCGACCCCGGCGTCGATGCTCCGCGCGGCCACGTCATCCCTGGGCGCCGCCCGAACCGCCGCGCCAGGGGTCAGCGCCGAAACCCTGAACCGGGTGGAGCGGGCCGGCGGGAGCCTGGCGACCAGGTCCGTGGCCCTGATGGACGAGCGGCTGCCCTGGTTCCGGTCGCTGCCGGCCGAGCAACGGTCGTGGGTGACACTGGTGGCTCAGGCCGGCATCTCCGGGTACGTCATCTGGGCGCGAGCGCCGGGCACCGAGTACCGGATCACCGGCGAGGTCTTCGGCACCGCCCCGCGCGACCTGGTCCGCGCGGTTTCGCTGCGGCGCACCGTTGAGCTCGTCCGGATCGCCATCACGGTGGCCGAGGAGGACCTGCCCGCGCTGGCCGTCGACGAGCGGGAGCAGATCGCGCTCCGCGATTCGCTGCTGCGCTACAGCCGGGAGATCGCGTTCGCGGCCGCATCGGTGTACGCCGCGGCGGCCGAGACCAGGGGCGCCTGGGATGCCCGGGTGGAGGCCGCGGTCGTCGACGGGATCGTCCGCGGCGAGGATTTCGGCTCGTTGTCGTCTCGGGCGGCCGCACTGGATTGGGATCCGACCGCCGACACGCTGGTGATCGCGGGCGCAGCACCGGCAGGCGACCGTGCCGACGCCGTTGCTGCGGTCGCCGATTGGGCCAGCGCAGCCGGCCGGGCCGCCATGTCCGGAGTCCATGGGGACCGGCTGGTGCTGGTGCTGGCAGGAAGCGACCCGCCCGGGACGGAGATCGAGCAATTGTTCGGCGACGGCCCGGTGGTTCGCGGTCGCCCGGGCACCGGTCTCCGGGAGGCTGTGGTCTCGGCCGCCGACGCGCTGGCCGGTCTGGACGTCGCGGCAGCGTGGCCGGCGGCACCAAGGACCATCGACGCCGACGATCTGCTCACCGAACGGGTGCTGGGCGGCGACCAGCGGGCGGCGGCGCGGCTGCGGGCTGCGGTGTACGCGCCGATCGCGTCCTCACCATCGCCGCTGCTGACGACCATCGAGGCGTACCTGGCCACCGGCGGTGCGCTGGAGCCGACCGCGAGGAACCTGTTCGTGCATCCCAACACGGTCCGCTACCGGCTGCACCGGATCGCCGATCTCACCGGGCGCGACCCGTGGGAACCGCGGGATCTGCTCGTGCTGCAGGCGGCCGTGATCCTCGGACGGCTGGCCCAAACGCCGTAGAGCCTGTTACCCCTGGAAACCGAGCCGGGGTCGGCACCAGGTACGGCGCCGACCCCGTGCTCATGGTTGATGTGGTGTCAGGCTGCGCTGACTCCGGTGGCCTGCGGGCCCTTGGGGGACTGCTCGACCTCGAAGTTGACCCGCTGGCCCTCTTCGAGCGACTTGTAGCCCGTTCCGCTGATCGCGGAGTAGTGCACGAAAACGTCGCCAGAGCCGTCATCCGGGGAGATGAAGCCGTAGCCCTTTTCCGCGTTGAACCACTTCACAGTTCCCTGCGCCATGCTTGCTCTCCTCGAGCGTTGTCCGCGGGGCTTTGACCCGCGGAGTCGAACACCCCGGCCGATTGTCTGACCGGGGGGATGCGCTTTTACCCCGTCGCGTGCCGCTCCGACACCAGGAGAAGAGCAACAACGAGCGAACAGTACCGCCTCACCCATACCCATCGCCAGCAGGCTGCGGTGATCACCGTCAGGGAATTCGGCGCAGCGTTATTCCGTCATTGCCCGGCACCGCACGACGAGCGTCGACGGACCTGGCGCGGCTCCCGGCAATCGCCAGGACGGCCCCTCCGACCAGCGGTTACACCCGCGAAACGACGGCTGGAGCGGCCGGCCGCACAGCGTGCGACCGGCCGCAAAGAAACGTCTTGGACGGGCTGGTTACCCGATCATTCGTCGTTTCACGAATCGCCGCCGGCATTGCCGGAGGTGCCGGCCCGGACATCGTGCAATTGGTACTTCGCAGCTGCCTCGGCCGCCGCGCCCTTGCGGTATTCGCCGCGCCGCTCCAGCGCCGCCAGCGTCGCCACCACCATCGACGGGCCGTCGATCAGGAAGTGCCGGCGGGCGGCCGCCCTGGTGTCGGAGAAGCCGAAGCCGTCGGCGCCGAGCGCGACGTAGTCGCCGGGGACCCACGGTGCGATCAGGTTCTGCACCGACCGCTGCCAGTCGCTGGTGGCGATCACCGGACCCGGCCGTTCCGGAGAGGGCCTGGGTGACGTACGGCGTGCGCTCGTCTGGCCGGGATCGAGCAGTCTGGCCCGCTCGACCGCCTCGGCGTCCCGGCTCAATTCGGACCAGCTGGTCACCGACCACACGTCGGCGGCGACGTCCCAATCCTGGCCGAGCAGCTGCTGGGCTTCGAGTGCCCACCGCACCCCGACCCCGGACGCGAGCAGCTGTGCGCGCGCCTTGCCGGCCGAATCGGCGGCCGGGGACAGCTTGTACATGCCCTTGAGCAGGCCTTCCACGTCCAGATCGTCCGGCTGCTTCGGCTGCTGGTACGGCTCGTTGTACAGGGTGATGTAGTACATGATGTTCTCGCCGTGCGGCCATTCCTCGCTGCCGCCGTACATCCGGCGCAGGCCGTCCTTGACGATGTGCGCGATCTCGTAGCCGTAGGCCGGGTCGTAGGACACGAAATGCGGCTGGGTCGAGGACAGCAGGTGCGAGTGCCCGTCGGCGTGCTGCAGGCCCTCGCCGGTGAGGCTGGTCCGGCCGGCGGTGGCGCCCAGCACGAAGCCGCGGCCCATCTGGTCGCCGATCGCCCACATGCCGTCGCCGGTCCGCTGGAACCCGAACATCGAGTAGAAGATGTACATCGGGATCATCGGCTCGCCGTGCGTGGCGTAGGCCGTCGACACCGCCGTCAGGGTGGCGATCGAGCCGGCCTCGTCGATGCCCTCGTGCAGGATGACGCCCTGCTCGGATTCCTTGTAGGCCAGCATGAGGTTGGCGTCGACGGCGGTGTACAGCTGCCCGGACGGGTTGTAGATCTTCGCGCTCGGGAAGAACGAGTCCATGCCGAACGTGCGGGCCTCGTCCGGGATGATCGGCACCACCCGCTTGCCGATCTCCGGGTCCTTGAACAGGTCGCGGACCAGCCGGACGAACGCCATCGTGGTGGCGATCTCCTGCTTGCCGGAGCCCCTGGTCAGCACGTCGTAGACCTTGTCGCCCGGCAGCACCAGCGGCTTGGGCACGACCCGCCGCTCCGGCACGTACCCGCCGAGCCGGGCGCGCCGGTCCTTGAGGTACTTGATCTCCTCGGAGTCCGGGCCCGGGTTGTAGTACGGCGGCTGGTAGAGGTTCGCGTCCAGCGCGGAGTCGGGAATGTCCAGGTGCAGGCTGTCCCGGAACTCCTTCAGGTTCTGCAGGGTCATCTTCTTCATCTGGTGCGTGGCGTTGCGGCCCTGGAACGACGGCCCGAGGCCGAAGCCCTTGATCGTCTTCACCAGGATGACGGTGGGCTGGCCCTTGTGCTGGGTGGCGGCCTGGTAGGCCGCGTGCACCTTCTTGTAGTCGTGGCCGCCGCGACGGAGCCGCCAGATCTCGTCGTCGGTGTAGTCCATGACCATCTGCTTGGTCCGCGGGTCGCGGCCGAAGAAGTGCTCGCGGATGTAGGCGCCGTCGTTGGCCCGGTAGGTCTGGAAGTCGCCGTCGGCGGTGGTGTTCATCAGGTTGACCAGCGCGCCGTCCCGGTCCTGCTGCAGCAGCTTGTCCCAGTCCCGGCCCCAGATCACCTTGATGACGTTCCAGCCGGCGCCGCGGAAGAACGATTCCAGTTCCTGGATGATCTTGCCGTTGCCGCGGACCGGGCCGTCCAGCCGCTGCAGGTTGCAGTTGATGACGTAGGTCAGGTTGTCCAGGCCGTCGATCGCGGCGATGTGGATCAGGCCGCGGGACTCGACCTCGTCCAGTTCGCCGTCGCCGAGGAACGCCCAGACGTGCTGGTCGGAGGTGTCCTTGATGCCGCGGTGGTGCAGGTACCGGTTGACCCTGGCCTGCTGGATCGCGTTCATCGGGCCGAGGCCCATCGACACGGTGGGGAACTCCCAGAAGTCCGGCATCAGCCGCGGGTGCGGGTACGACGGGATGCCGCCACCCGGGTGCGACTTCTCCTGCCGGAAGCCGTCCAGGTCGTGCTCGGAGAGCCGGCCCTCCAGGAACGCCCTGGCGTACATGCCGGGGGACGCGTGGCCCTGGAAGAAGACCTGGTCGCCGCCGCCGGGGTGGTCCTTGCCGCGCCAGAAGTGGTTGAAGCCGACCTCGTACAGGCTGGCCGACGACGCGTAGGTCGAGATGTGGCCGCCCACACCGATTCCCGGCCGCTGGGCGCGGTGCACCATGATCGCGGCGTTCCACCGGATCCAGCCGCGGTAGCGGCGCTCGATCTCCTCGTCGCCCGGGAAGAACGGCTCCGACTCGGTCGGGATGGTGTTGATGTAGTCGGTGGTGGTCAGCGCCGGGATGGCCACGTGCTGCTGCTTGGCGCGTTCCAGCAGCCGGAGCATCAGGTAGCGCGCGCGCTGCTGCCCGCCCGCTTCGATCATGGCGTCGAACGAACTGAGCCATTCCTGGGTCTCTTCCGGATCGAGGTCCGTGAGCTGGGCGGCGATGCCGTCCTTGATCAGGCTCAACCGCGGCGCAGACTGGTCGTTCACTGACGCTGTCAAGGCAACTCCTCGTGACGGTGGGCGGGTCGCCCTTTGCTTTGGTACGCCGTGATGACGGTTAGCCGTTCCATCGAGACGGAACGACGCGTCACCCATCCTCTCGCATTCCCCGGTGCCGATCGCTCGTCGGGACGACGGGTTGGTGCCGCTGCTGGGCGGTGCCGATGTGTACCGGCGGCGCGTGTCCGAATAAGGTATGCGCCCAGGGAGTCGGGCCGGCCTGCCGGTCAGTTCGTGGAAAGACCTCGAAGGGGAGCGATACAGGTGAGTGACGTCGCAGGGCAGTCGGTGACAACCGCTGCCCGGCTCGGCCTGAAGGCCGGGAATACCGTGGGGGAGTCCGGGTACGACGACGACGTCGACCACGACCTGAGAGACGCGATCGCCGATCTGATCGAGTCGGAACTGCTGGACGACGACGCCGACGAGGTGCTCGATGCGGTGCTGCTCTGGTGGCGGGACGGTGACGGTGACCTGACCGACGCGCTGATCAACGCGATACCGCTGCTCGCCGACGACGGGGTGATCTGGCTGTTGACCCCGAAGACCGGGCGTGACGGCTACGTCGAACCCAGCGAGATCGCCGAGGCCACCCGGACCGCCGGGCTGGCCCAGACCACCACCGTCGCGGGTGGACCGCAATGGATGATCGCCCGGCTGGCCCGGCCGAAATCAGGAAAGGTACGCCGCTGATGGCATTGCCCGTTGGAACGACCGCCCCGGATTTCACCCTGCCGGACGCGAACAAGACGCCGGTCAGCCTGTCGTCGTTCCGCGGCAAGCAGGCGGTGCTGCTGGTCTTCTACCCGTTCGCGTTCTCCGGCACCTGCACCGCTGAGCTGTGCCAGATCCGCGACGACCTCGGCTCGTTCGAGAACGACGACGTTCAGGTGCTGGCGATCTCGACCGACACCGCGCAGTCGCTCAAGGCCTGGTCGCTGGCCCAGGGCTACACGTTCCCGCTGCTAGTCGACTTCTGGCCGCACGGCGCGGTCGCGAAGGCCTACGACGTGTTCTTCGACAAGGCCGGCATGGCGCTGCGCGGCACGTTCCTGGTGGACGTCGACGGGGTGATCCAGTTCTCCGAGGCGAACGGGCCGGGCGAGGCGCGGGACCAGGCCGCGTGGAAGCGCGCGGTCGCGGCGTTGCCGGCGCGCACGGCCTGAGTCCTTCCGTTCGCAACGATCGGGCGCCCGCCGCTGTTGTCCGGCGGCCCCGGCCGCGGGTGAGATACTCGCTCGGGCGTCGGTGGCGTTCGTTGGTCAGGGGCGCGTAGCTCAGCGGGAGAGCACCCGGTTTACACCCGGGCGGTCGGCGGTTCGAAACCGTCCGCGCCCACCGGGTCCGAGCCGGTCGCACCAATGGTCAGGCGGGCTCGGTCATCGCGCCGTCCTCGTTGGCTGCCTGGGCGGCCGCTGCCTCACGGACCTCGCGCGCCCGCCGTTCGCGCCGGGCCGTCAGCCGGCGCGCGACCGTTCGGCCCAGCGGCTCACCGGCCCTGGCGATCAGCGGGCCGGTGATCGCCAGGATCAGCACGTAGGCGGCGGCGAGCGCGGCGAAGCCCGGGGCGATGATGCCGGAACCGGTGGCCAGACCGGCGATGACGATGTTGAACTCGCCGCGGGAGACGATCGCGGTGCCCGGCCCGGATCTGGCCGGCCACGGCGATCTTGGCCCGCCGGGCGGCCCAGATGCCGACCGCGATCTTGGTCAGCGCGGTCACCACGGCCAGCGCCAGCGCCGGGCAGCAGCATCTGCGGAATGTCGGCCGGGTCGGTGCGCAGGCCGAAGAACACGAAGAACACCGCGGCGAACAGGTCCCGCAGCGGAGCCAGCACCGGCCCGCGACGCTCTCCGCGACCCGGCCGGACAGCGCGATGCCGACCAGGAAGGCGCCGACCGCCTCCGACACCTGCAGGCTCTGCGCCATCCCGGCCACCAGCAGGGCGAGCCCGAAGACGATCAGCAGCAACACCTCTCGGTTCTCCGAGAAGACGAACCGGCCGAGCGCGCGGCCGTACCGCAGCGCGACCAGCAGGGCAAGGCTGATCGCGACCAGGGCGATCGACACCGAGATGGCGCCCGGCCAGAAAGCTCACCCCGGCCAGCATCGCGGTCAGCACCGGCAGGTAGAGCGCCATCGACAGGTCTTCCAGCACCAGCAGCGACAGCACCACCGGGGTCTCCCGGTTGCCGAGCCGGCCGAGGTCGGACAGCACCTTGGCGGTGATCCCCGAGCTGGTCGCGTAGGTGACGCCGGCCATCGCGACGACCGCCGGCAGCGGCCAGCCCAGCAGCACGCCGATCACGGCGCCCGGCGTCGCGTTGGCGACGATGTTCGCCACGCCGGCCGGGGCCTGCTGCCGCAGGTTGGTGGTCAGTTCGGATGCCGAGTACTCCAGACCCAGCAGCAACAGCAGCAGCACGACGCCGATCTCGGCGCCGGTGGCGATGAATTCCTCGCTGGCATCGAGCGGGACCAGCCCGCCGTGCCCGAAGGCCAGCCCGGCCAGCAGGTAGAACGGAATGGGCGACAGGCCGATCCGGCCGGCCAGCCGGCCCAGCAGGCCGAGCGCCAGCACGACGCCGCCCAGTTCGATGAGCAGGAACCCCGATTCCATCAGCTGCTCCGATCTGTGCGGGATGGCGGTATCCGGCGTCAGCGACGGTGTGCCGATCAGTGTCGCTGCCACCCCGGCCGGGACCACGCCGCGTCGAACCTGCGCAGCGTCCAGCTGCCGGGCTCGGGTTATTCGTCGACGATCTGCTTGAGCTCGTCGATCGCGGTCGGGGTGCCGACCACCACGAGGGTGTCGCCACCGCGCAGGCCGGTCTCCGGGCCCGGGCGACGGGATGACCTCCTTGTCGCGCATCAGCGCGACCACTGACGATCCGGTCCGCGTCCTGGCCTTGGTGGCGCCGAGGGTCAGGCCGTCATAGCGGGAGCCGTGGGCGATCCGCACCTTGCCGGTCGCCAGGCTGCTGATCTGTTCGCTCAGGGTCGCGAGCTTCTCCACGATCCGCCCGCTGCCGAGGAACTGGGCCAGCGCGTCGGCCTCCGAGGCGGACATCGGCAGCACCGCGCTGCACGAGTCGGGGTCGTCCTTGCTGAACACCACGAGGTCGCGCTGACCGTTCCGGTGGCTGACCACGCCCACCCGGCGGCCGTTCTCGGTCAGGAAATCGTGCCGCATCCCGATACCGGGCAGTTTCGTCTCGGTCACCTCGACGTCGTCATCGTCGTCGTACATGTCCGGACTCCCTTCGCGGTCGTCGTGGCGCCAGTGTCGGCCCGACCCGCTTGCTCAAAGATCTGCAGCATCGTGCAACAACCCAACGGGCCAGAGTAGTCCGCGAGCTGGCGCACATGGGTTCGGGCAGTGAACGGCCATCACCCGTCTGGTGGCGAGCGACATGGCTGATGGCCTAACCATCGGGACCGTCCGTCACCGGATTCAGCGATGTGACGAAATCTGCCGTAAATGTTGACGACTCACGAATGAGATCTCTAGCGTCGCACTACCGAGAACCTCACCAGAATGGCCCAACGTCGGGCTCGGTCCGGCTTTGACCATCCGCACGGTGCGCGGGACAACGTCGTTCCGCGAAGCCCAAAGGGGACCTCCCATGCATGCTGCCGCCGAGATCACGTCGAGCCATGGCTGGGAGCGGTTCCACCGCCGGCGGGGTCAGGCGCAGCAGTCGGCTCCTGGCGCTGTCCATGGCCGGGATCGATGGCGGTCGCCGCGACCGTGTCGGTGGTCATCGCGGCACCGGTCGCGGCCGCGGCGTCGACCGCGGTCGGAGCGGGCAGCTACACCACCGACGTCGTCGGTCCGCTGCCGAGCGGATGCGGCGATCTGTCCACCAATCCGCGGCAGTTCGTCACCGCGAACGCCCCCACCGGAGCGGTCCCGACGAACGACTGGTGGTCCTCGCTGGTCTTCAAGAGGCTGAACTGCCAGTACAGCGAGAATCTGGAGGCGCATCCGGCCGTGTACCTGCCGAGTGCGCGCCGGTCTTGGCTTCTCCTATCCCACGATCCCGACGATCTCGACCCCCGGCCCGGGCCTGCAGGAATACCACTACACCTACAGCCAGGACTTCATCGCCGGCATGACCGGGCTGAACGCCCCGGTGGTCAAGGTCGACGGCTGGTCGGACTGGACCGTCACGCCGTCCTGGAGTGACGGCACCCGCACCATGACGGCGACCATCGGCCACGGGCTGCCGATGACGTACTTCAAGGTCAGCCGGCGGCGGCGCCGCGCTCACCGCGAGCGGCACCCCGCGGATCTGGCGGAACACCGGCGCCACGGTCGGTTTCACGCGTGAACGGGCACGACTACGCGGCCTACGCGCCGACCGGCGCCGGCTGGAACGTGACCGGCTCGTCGCTGACATCCACGTTGGCCGGCAAGAGCTACTACACGGTCGCGGTGCTGCCGACCAACGCCGGCAGCACGGACGCCGAGCGGGTCGCGCTCGCCACCCAGTTCGGCGCCTACGCCTACGCCACCGTCACCGGCACCACCCTGAGCTACCGCTACGACCAGCCGAGCAGCACGGTGATCGCGACGTACGGCTTCACCACCAACGCCGGCCGAGGGCACCGAGACCAGGACGGTCACCGCGCTCTACCAGCACCAATGGAAGTCGCTGATCGGGGCCACGCCGATCGCCGCGCAGTACGTCTCGCCGCGCGGGCCGATGAAGATCCTGGTCGGCGTCAGCGCGTTCAGCACGTCGATGGTCTTCCACGGTGTGCTGCCCGAGGTCCCCGCGGTGGCCGACAGTTCGGGCGCGGACGGGGCCACCCTCGCCGGGTACCTCTCCGGCGTCGCCGGCGACCCGATGGCGATCCAGAAGGGCGACACCTACTGGACCGGCAAGGGCCTGGGCAGGGCCGCCCGCATCGCGGAGATCGCCGATCAGGTCGGCGATGTCGGCACCCGGACGCGGCGCTGGCCGCGATCCGATCGACGCTCACCGACTGGTTCACCGCGTCGCCCGGAAAGACCGCGCAGCTCTTCTACTACGACAAGAATTGGGGGACGTTGATCGGATATCCGGCGTCGTACGGCTCGGATTCCGAACTCAACGACCACCATTTCCACTACGGCTACTTCATCGCCGCGGCGGCGACCCTCGCGCGTTTCGACCCGGCCTGGGCGTCGACCGGCCGGTACGGCGGCATGGTCGACCTGCTGATCCGGGACGCCAACAACTACGACCGCACGGACAGTCGTTTTCCTTACCTGCGGGACTTCGACATCTTCGCCGGCCACGATTGGGCTTCCGGGCACGCGGCGTTCGCGGCCGGGAACAATCAGGAGTCCTCGTCGGAGGGCATGAACTTCGCGAATGCGCTGATCCAGTGGGGCCAGGCGACCGGGAACACCGCCGTCCGGGACGCCGGAATCTTCATCTATACGACGCAGGCGCAGGCGATCAGTCAGTACTGGTTCGACGTCGACGGGACCACCTTTCCCGCCGGCTGGCAGCACTCGGCGGTCGGCATGGTCTGGGGCGACGGCGGGTCGTACGCGACCTGGTTCAGCCCGGATCCGGAGAAGATCCAGGGCATCAACATGCTGCCGGTCACCGGTGGCCATCTGTATCTGGGCTACCACCCGGAGTACGTGAAGAAGAACTATCAGGAAATCGTGGCCAGCAGCGCCGGGGCGCCGCACGAGTGGCAGGACGTCATCTGGAGTTTCCTGGCCACCGGCGATCCGGATGCGGCGCTGGCGCTGTATCGGGCGAACAATTCGTTCGTGCCGGAGGAGGGCGAGAGCAAGGCGCACACCTTCCACTGGATCCGCAACCTGGCCGCGCTCGGCGTGCTGGATACCTCGGTGACGGCCGACAGTCCGCTGGCTGTCACGTTTGTCAAGAGCGGGGCACGCACCTACGTGGCGGCGAATGTGACGACCATGCCGCTCACCGTGACGTTCTCGACCGGCGTGCGACTCGTGGTCGCGCCGGGCCGGACCCGTACCGCTGGTGCGTTGACCTGGTCCGGTGGTGGTGGTCAGGGTGGCGGCGGCGTGCTCAATACATCAGTTCCGCCGACGGTGGTCGCGCGGTGTCGCCGACTGTGGTGACACCAACGGTCGTGTCGTCGACTGTGGTGTCGCCTACCGCGGTGTCGTCGACCGTGGCGTCGCCTACCGCGGTGTCGCCGACCAGTCAGCCGGCGGTCGGGTTCTCGCCGCTGCGCTTCCTCGGCGCTGCGGCGGACGCTCACCGACCAGGTCGGCCTCGGGCGGGCCGTCGTCCTGCATTCCGCCGACGGCGCCACCCGAGACGGCGTGCCCTACCAGTCATCGGTGTTCACGGCCAGCTGGATTGACCGCGACGTACCAGGGCGGACATTCGGCGTTCAGGCTGGCGGTCGACTCCGGAACGTCCGTCGGAAATGCCGCCCAGATCCGGATTTCCTATGACCTGACCGGCGACGGCAGCTGGGACCGGGTCGAGACCTACCGCTATTTCGCGACGGACCCAGTTGTCGGACCGGAAAACTACACCGAGCAGGCGGGTTTGTTATCGGCAACGGGGACTCTCGGCAATCTCGCCGGCGGGAAGGTGCGCGTCGAGATCTGGAGCGCGATCACCGGAGCCGGCAGTCCGCCGACCGTGGGCGGCGCGTCATCGATCACCCTGCCGTTCTCCTGACGGTGGGGCTTGCGGCAAACGGCGGCGGGAGCCTTTTGCGGCGTCAGATGCGGCCGGTCTCGTGGGCCCACATGGCGACCTCGACGCGGTTTCGGGCGCCGAGCTTTCGCATGAGGCTGGCGAGGTGGGCTTTGACCGTGCTGGGGGTGATGTAGAGCTCGCTGGCGATCTCATTGTTGGTGCGGGGCGATGCCCGAGACGTGGTGGGCGACGGTGTCGTGGAGTTCACGAGCGAGCTGTACACGTTCGCGGGCCTTGGCCTGGTCGATGTCGCGGATGCGGATCTTCGCGCGATAGCGGATCGCGGCGCCGAGCGCGGCGGCGAACAGGAAGAACGCGTACCCGGCTACCGCCTCCGCCAGGCTGGTGGGGTCGGCGCCGTGGATGGTGATGGGCAGCCAGAGCAGGATGACGCCGAGGCCGCTGGCGGCTTCCCGACCGGAGCCCCACCGGAACAGGGCGTACGTCAGGATCAGCGTCGCGGAGGTGCTGTTCAGCAGGGTGCCTTGCGACCCGGTGAGGATTCTGACGATGTCGACGATCGTCAACGTGCCGAACGAGACCGCAACCGCGACGAGCGGGTGCGTGCGACGCCACAGCAGCGGGCCGATGACGGCGAGCATCGCGAGCAGCAGCAGCGGGCGCGGCGCCAGGTCCTGCCGAAACACCATTTCCACCACCGACCAGCAGGCCAGTACTGCGACCAAGGCCCAGTCCCGCGGCCCCCGGTCCGGGGCGTTCGTGGGTCGAGGTTCGGCCCACAGCGAGCGGAGCGTGCTGGTGGCCACCTGGTCAGCCTAGGCAGCTCGCGTGTTCGGCGGATCCGCCGAAAGTACAAGAACACGGCCGTGCCAACGGCCAGGTCGAATCAGGCTCCGAGGCTGATGTGCCCGCCGCCGGCATCCGTGAAGGTGGACGCACCCACCCGATCAAGCCCCCCGATCAAGCCAAGGAGCACTGTGATGAGAACACCTCAAACCCACACCGCACCAGAGAATCCGCCGTCCCAGCGCACGCTGGAAGATTCGCGCATGCCCGTGCAGGCCAAGCTCACGGCAGCATGGACCAGCTTGATGTTCTTCGTCATCTACATCGACTATTTCCACCTTTACCAGCCCGGCGCCATCGACCAAATCCGGGGTGGCGGCATCTTTGAGTTCGACATCACCCCGACGTTGTTGACCATTTTCCTCGTGGTCATCGGCATCCCGGCCCTGATGGTGATGCTCTCCATGACATTGCCCGCCCGGGTGAACCGCGCGACGAACCTCGTCGTGGCATCGCTCTACATCCCCGTCATGGTTTTCAACGCGGCAGGGGCGTCCTGGGACTGGGCCTTCTACTACGGCCTTTCCATCGGACTCGAGGTGCTGCTTCTGGCCTTCATCCTGCACTCCGCCTGGACCTGGCCACGCCGCACCGCATCACCGGCGACCCTGGCAGCAGGCCTCGACAGCGAGCCACTCCGCACGCCGCAGCAGGCGTGACTGCCCACCCGCGCCCGACCATCCTTCGCTCGCGCCACCCGCGAGCACGGACACTGTCCCAGCGTTCGCTGCCCGCCGGGATACCTACCCAAGCTGTCGGGGTGCTCGGCTAGGGTCCGGCCGTGGATGTGAACTGGTGGGCGGTCGTGGTGCCCAGCCTCATCACCGGGGCGGTGACCGCGGCCGGTGTCCTGCTGGGCCTGGCTGTCGGTCGCCGCAACAGCAGGCGCGATACGGACATTCGAGAATTCCAGTTCATCGTGGGTCTGATCTGCAGCGACAACGCCGAGGGCCGCAAGATCGGCGAGCGGTTGCTCAGGGACGCTGTCGAGAACCCGCAGAAGCGGTCCGACGAAGCCCAGAAGCAGATCATCGCGCTGTGGATATCCCTGCTCAACCCAGAGTTGGAGACCTACACTGACGGCAGGACGTTCGAGATCGTCGACGAACAGGAGGGGTGATGGCGGCCAGCACCGGCGCGACCATTCCGATCACCCGGTCCCGGGCGGAAGCGGCACGGCTGCTCGTGCAGACCGCGGACAGGTGGGGGCAACAGGTGCCGGCCGGTGTTCGTGAGATGGCCAAGGCGTTGGACGATGCGCCGGCCAGCAAGGCACAGAAACCATCGGCCAGCGCGATGAACGAACGTCACCGGTTTGACGATCATGGACTGCGATCGCCCAACACGGAGGCTCTTGTCGCCATCGCCGGGGCGATTCGTGAGGCGCATTCGCTGTGGGCGCCCCAGGGGGTGGCCACGATCGAGAAGGCGGTTAACGAGCTCTACGACCAGGGGCTACTCAAAGGCAACGAGGCGGCGGCCATCTTCCTGGCCCTGTCCAGCGCGGATACCGCCGCGCCGGAATGACAAACGCGCGACCCCCGGTCAGGAGCGGTCTCTCGGGCTGCGAACGTCCCAGGAGAGTGATCAATCGATCGCCGGCCGAGCGGCGAGCTCCTGGAAGTCAGCCACACCGGGCAATTCGGAGACAGCGCCCAGGATGTGCTTGATCCACAAGCCCTGGAGTCGGTGCAGCAGGACCGAATCCTCGGTGATCCGAAACTCGTCGACCTCTAGCGAATTGGTCCGGTACAGGGCGAGATCGTAGGGTGGCCCAACGGAGAGATTTGCCCGCGCGGTGCTCATCATCGACCCGAGGGCGATCTTGGTGGCGATCGCCAGATCAGCGTGCGCCTCGACCGCGACCTCCAGCATGAACTTGCCGTACTTGCTCTCGCCGATCTGCAAAAATGGCCGGTCGTCGGACGCCCGGATGTAATTTCCCTCCGGATACACCAGCAGGATGTCCGCCGGTAACTCGCCGATCTGTCCGCCCAGGATGAAGGTTGCGGTGCCGTCCGCTCCCACCGCCGATAGCGCCTGGAAATGGTTCTGGCTGACCTCCCGGCCCAGTCGCCCGATGTACAACGCGGCTTCGAAGAGCCTGCCCACCGTGGCCAGGGTCTCGTGCTCGCCGGGGGTGTCCAGGTCGAGCTGAATCCGGTCCAGCACCTCCTGGGTGGTGGCCAGGTTGCCCGCCGACTGCAGCACGAACACCCGATCCGGCGCCGGCCGCAGCACGTGCAGCTTGCGGTAGGAGCTGATGTTGTCGATGCCGGCGTTGGTGCGGGTGTCGGACATGAACACCAGGCCGGCGTCCAGGCGCATGGCGAAGCAGTACGTCATCGGATCTCCCTGTTGCGGCAACCGCGCTGTCGCAGTCAGTGTGTCCGAGCGCTACCGGCGTCGCAGGACGAGGTGGGCGGCGCCGTGCGATTCTTGGCATTCGGGGTGGATCCGGCACGGGATGGGCAGGTCAGGGATGGACATCAAGGAGATCAACCGCACGACCATCGAGCAGTTTCGGGCCGGGGGCGAGATTCCCGGGATGCACCGGGAGCGGCTGGTGTTGCTGACCACGACGGGATCCAAGTCCGGTCGACCGCACACGACGCCGATGATGTTTGTTCAGGATGGCGACCGGCTGCTGGTGATCGCGTCGAACATGGGCGCTCCCAAGGCCCCCGATTGGTACACCAACCTCGTCGCCGACCCGAAGGTGCAGGTCGAAGTCGGTGATGAGTCCTATCAGGCCACTGCGGCGGCGCTGACCGACGATGAGTACGAGCGGGTCTGGGCATCGATCAAGGAGAACTATCCATTCTTCGCAGACCATGAGAAGCAGGCCGGGCGCGTCATTCCCGTTGTAGCTCTGGCGAAGGCCTGAGCAGATTGACCGCCGATTGCCGGGTGGCGTGGCGGGGATTGGGCGAAGAGATTGTGTAGCTGCAGAGGGTTGCCCGTCGAGCAGACATGGTCGCCAGGGCGCGGGCATTGCAACTCGTCTTCGACCGTCCCGAGCGAAAGGTGCTTGACGTCCTGGACGGCGGGGGCAAGGTCGCGGTCGCGTTCCAGTTGCGAGGAAAACAGGTCGGGCCGCTGAACACCGCGGCGGGGGTCTTGGCTCCGACCGGCAAGGATCTGGCCATCCGGGTCATCGACATACTGACGATCACCGATGGATTGATCAGTGAGATCCAAATGGTGGCCGATGAGTTGGGCGCGCTGGTGGCCGTCGGTGCCGTGGAATTGGTCGAGACAGGTCACGGAGTCTGAGCAATTACGGCGTCGAGTCGGTCGCGCCCTCCACGTTCCTCTTTGTGAGCTGTCGGGCAGCGATCGATGTCACGAACCGGTAGCGTCGTCCGCGGGCTTCAACAGGGGAGGGGTACGTGTGATCGAACGGCCACCTGTCACCAGGAACACGCTGATCGCAACCATTGTCATTGGGATCATTGCCGTAGGCGTTGAATTGTTTCTCCTATTTCGACATCCGACCTCGACAATCAACTGGATCGCCCCGATAATCACGATTCCGTTATTTGCCATCGGGTGCCAGCGAACATACCGACGATTCAAGGCGCATCACTGACCCAACATGGGCAGGGGTACCCGGGGACGCCCGGTGATGCGAAAGCCGCAGGAGGGTGTCCGGATCGGGCTCCGGCCCCAGAGCAGCGAACCACCCGTGATCACCCGCAGGTGCCCTGACCTGCATCAACGCCCGTGCCCCCGGCAGGATTCGAACCTGCGCACCCGCCTCCGGAGGGCGAATCGAGGTGCTGGTCGGGTGACCGAGATGTGTTCTGACCTGCGATTATGGTCATGTTGGGTAACGTTGGGTGACGGTCTCTCGCCACAAAGTGTGGGCAAAATGTGGGCACGCCATCACGACTAAAGTGATCAAGGTCCGCGATACAGGTATCTGGCTAGGGGGTTCCGACCGGATTGACGTCAAATATCCTGTGCTGCAATGTCTATCCTCGGCACGAAGGGGCCGAGCCTCAAACGGGGGGGGTCGAGCTTCCAGTGGAACGGTGGCGTCGGTGTCGCGTACCACGTCAATGACCACGGTCGTCGGCGATCGGTTCCAGTCCGGCTGCTGGACGGAGGCTTCATCAGGTCCATTCGCGCGGTCATAGGTGTATGCCCAAACCTCGTCGATGCGACGAGCGCTGAGACTACGTGATCGAATCTCCGAACTCAGGTGTCAAGAGTGTCCACTTTCGGCCTACAAGAACGCTTGTTATGAGTAGGACTCGTCGTGGTCAAACGGACCAACCGTGAGAGGACAAGCCAGTGTCGAACTCCCTACTCACCCCTGCGGAAGCCAGCGAGCAGCTCGGACTCACCCCCGGGGCCTTGGCGCAACTCCGGTACACCGGCGGCGGTCCTCGCTTCATCAAACTGACCGCCAGAGCGGTTCGTTATCGACAGGGCGATCTGGACGCTTGGATTGCGGCGAAGGCACGCACCTGTACGCGCGACGTCGGCGTCGCCCGCTGACTGTTGTGCCCTCCAGGCCCAACCCCGAGCTGACGCAGGTCGAAATGGGCGTATTTCCGAGCGAATGTGACGTTCGGACGGTGCACTTCGAGGGGCCGAAATGGGACAGGTTGCGTCACGGCTTCTCGAACCAATAGTTCGGACGGTTACTGGTTCGAGTCCAGTCGGGGGAGCAAAAGGCCAGGTCAGAGGCTTCGTAAATGATCACGGTGCCTCCGATTCACGTGGAACGGCACGGTAAAGGCACACAAAAGGCCAGAGGTCACAACCGCGCGATACGGCCGGCCACGTCGGCCGGACTTCGAGGTCGATCCTGAACACCGGGACTCATGGTGGGTTTCAAGGCGGGGTCAGGCAGGACCGTCCCTGTCTGTAGTCCCGCGGGGGAGTCCGGCAGGTCTGCGGGGATCCGTTCTCGGGGCAGAATCGCGGGGATCACCCGGCGGGTAGGGGTAGTGATCGCCTCGTCGGCGGTGGGACGTGCTCGGCGGGGCGAAGACCCGCGGCAGGTCGACCGGAACCAGACCAGATCCCTCTGCATAGGTTGCGCACCGCGGCATCGACGGCGCCTTTGGCTCAGATCCAGGCAGCACGGCCAGGACCGGTCGGTGCTGGTTTCATGATCGGCGATGGACGACGAGGGCCACCCCGTCGGCAACGGCGAGGGCGGGTACCTGGTCATCGACAAACCCTGGCCGGCGATGCTCCGCACCATCTTCGGCGACGACGACCGGTACAAAGACACCTACTGGTCCAGGTTCGCCGACCGGGGCTACTACTTCGCCGGTGACGGCGCCAAATACGACACCACCGGCGCCCTCTGGCCGCTCGGCCGGGTCGACGACGTGATGAACATCAGCGGCCCCCGGATCTCCACCACCGAAGTCGAATCCGCCCTCGTCTCCCCACCCCGCCGTTACTGGTAGGAGGAGATGTCAGAACCTTCCGAATAGCCACGAACGGGGCTGCATCGCTGGCAAGCGGGCCTGGTGATTCCATGAAGCGTGCGAGAGACAGCACCGCTTTTTGATGACTGGTTGGATGGCATGGTTCGAGTCGGGGTGTGCCATTGACTCACGGAAGCACTGCGCGCGTTTCGGCCCTCGCGGATGCCCGGTCATTCGACGCCCCGCGACTTGGGCCAACCCCTTTACGCGGACAAGCTCATGTCCCTTCATGGTCAAACGGGGCGGGTACACCTGCAGCAGGTCTATCGGCAGGATCATCGATGGCGATAGCGCCACTGGGACCTGGTCGTGGGGGTTCGACCGGCGATTCCGACATTGAGCTGGGGACAGCATCGGCGGGACTCTGGACGTCGACGTTGGAGATCTTGGGCGGATCGGTGAGGCCGAGGGGCCCGGTGATTCGGTTGGATGGGTCATCACCGAACAGATTCTTCGACAGCAGGTGCTTTGGGTGCAGGTCCTGCAGGTCGCGAAGCCCCTGGATATTGGTGAGCGACCGAAGGTCGGCGACCTGGCGCCGCAACTCATCAATCTCGGGACCGATCTCCCGACGCAGATCCGATTGGGCGCCCGCCGCCAGAAAGCGAACCGCTGCAGATTCTTGGCCACGAAGCTCACCGCAGTGGGAACTCGCCCCGGACCGAGCACGAAGGCTCCGACTAGAACGATGATGCCGATCTGCGCCCAGGAAAGGCCGAACATGGCGCACGCTCCCTTCGATATTGGTGAGCAGTACGGGTTGACGACGATGACCGCGAGGCCGTCCGCGATGATCTGTCCGTGGTCAGTCAGTGCCGCGCGGGTGATCGGGTTGGGCGCGCCGATCGGCTGCGTCTGCAGGTCTGTCACAGCACCATTTCCGGCGATCTCGGACAGCGGTGAAGCGGCATTGTCGATCAGGGCCATCGTGACTCGCCGCCTGGCCAGTCGACGGTCGTGGATCCGGGCCACCTGGACAGACAACTCATAGAGCACGATCAGCGCGACGGCCAGTGCACCCATGGTGATTGGATCGTTGCCCGGCACCACGAAGCCGGCGAAGACCACCATCCCGAAGATGGAATAGCGGCGCCACTTGGCGAGTTTGGCGCCGGTGACTAGGCCGACCTGGTTCATCATGATCAACAGTAACGGTGGTTCCAAACTGACTCCGAAGATGATCAGCAGCGCTATCAGAAAAGTGAAGTAGCTGTCTGGTGAGCGATTGTGGCATCCCCACCGAAGCCGAGCAGTACCGTCAGTCCTTCTCGAATCACTACATGGGCTAGGACGGCTCCGGCAGCGAACAGCTGCCCGCCGATTGTCACGAATGCGATGGCGTAGCGCCGTTCCTTGGAGAGCAGAGCGGGCGTGATGTGGGCCCAGAGTTGGTGCAACCAGACCGGCGACGACAACACCGTGCCGGCGATCAACGCCGCTTTCAGTTGGAGCTCGACAGCAGAGAATGGCCCGGTGGCAAGGAGTTTGCAATCGTCACCGGTGCCAAAGGTCACGCGTTCTGTCGCCGGCACCGCGCAGTATGGACCGGTCAGGATCTCCGAGAGCTTGGGCAGTGAAATGGACGGAATCCCATGCCCGAACCAGATGAATCCGACGATCGTGCCGGCCAGGACTCCTAGGACTGCGATGAACAGCCGCCTGCGCAACTCGAAGAGGTGATCCATCAGCGGCATCGTCGCGTCAGTTGTCTTGGTGGCCCGCTTGTGCACGCCCGGCCGGCGAATCTTGGGTAGACGCATTGACATGACTCTCTGCTCGATCTAGGGCAGCATCGGCGGTTTAGGCGGCGGTGGTGGAATGCGCGCCGACGCTTCGCCACTGCGCCGGACGATTTCGACTGTGTGGTGTTCTGCAGCTCTGGATCAAGTTCGACTCACGCACTCTGGGGAGAGGGGATAGTTGCCCAGGAGTTGTTTGCGGCCGAATCGATGACTGCTGTCGTGATGAGGGCGGCACGGAGGCCGTCATCGAAGGTGGGGAGTCCATCGGGGGTCGTTCCGCGGATCGCGGCATGGACGTCCGCGATGAGCGCTGTGAAGGAATCCTGGTAGCCCTGGGGGTGACCGGTGGGCACTGCGTCGTACCGCGGCGGGCTGATCGCGGCCGGAGCGGCCCGTGGCAGGAGGATGTTTTCCTCGCGACCGCCGATCCAGAGTGAGTCTGGGTGTTCCTGGTTGAATTCGTAGGACGCTTGGCTGCCGTCCAGGGAGAACCAGAGTCGGTTCTTCCGGCCGGGGGAAACTTGACTGACGGTCAGCGAGCCGGCGGCGCCTTGGTCGGTGACGAAGATGATGGTGGCGGCGTCTTCGGTTCCGCTGCCGGGGGCAACGCCGGCTCGTGGGATGCGGAGGAGGTTCGCGCTCAGGCTGCTGATGCGATGGCCGGTCGTGAATTCGACAAGATCGCACCAGTGGACGCCGATGTCGGCGAACGCACGCGATGCACCGCCTTGTGCTGGGTCGATCCGCCAGTTGGTGTCTTCGGGTCGTGACAGCCAATCCTGCAGGTAGGAGCCGTGGAGCAGGCGCAACGGGCCGGCGTCTCCTCGCTGGATGCGTGCGCGAGTCTCTCGGACGGAGGCGTAGAAGCGGTAGACGAATGGGACGACGCAGATCAGGTCTGATCGTGCCGCTGCCTCGGCGAGAGCTTGGGCCTCGGAAAGGCTGGTGGCGAGGGGTTTCTCACAAATGACGTGTTTGCCTGCGGCCAATGCGAGGTGTGTGAGGGGTGCGTGACTTTCGTTTGGTGTGCAGATATGGATCAGGTCGACATCGTCGGCGGCGATCGCCTCTTCTATGGTGGCGTACGCCCGGTTCGCGCCGAACAGTTCGGCGGCGGCTTGGGCCTTTGAGCTGGTGCGGGAGACTACCGCGGTGACCACACCGCCGGCGGCGTGGACGGCGCGGGAATGCACCTGCCCCATGAACCCGGTCCCGATGATGGCGGATCGAATCTTTTGCGTCATGAGCAGCGGCCTTTCCCGCGTTGGGCCTGCTGTGGAATTTGAGAAAGCGGTCCGACCGGCGTGCGCCCGGCTGTCGGGTTTCTTGGTGGTGGCGTCATGGTTTCCTCCGCGTTGAGGTTGATGGGATTGGGGGGACTACCGTTCTTGACGGGCCTGGATCTGGGTGGCGAGTCCGATGGGGGTTCCGTGGGGACTCCAGATGCTGAGGATGTCGCGGGACAGAAGTTGGTCGATAGCGGTGAAAGCGGCACCAACGAGTGCGGAAGTGTCGCTCAGCGGGGAGTATCGGATTTCGAGGTGCCTGGTGGCGTCGGCGATTGCCCGTTGGTAGACGGCACGCTTGATCGAGTCAAGCAGGATGTCGCCAGCTGCCGCTGTGCTGCCACCGATCAGGATCTGTGCCGGGTTGAACGTGTTGACCAGGTTCGCGAGCGCCTTACCGGTCAGTGTTCCGGCCCGGTTGATGAGGTCCACACTCGCGGTGTCGCCGGACATTGCCGCCTCGGCGACATCCCGGGCGGTGAGGTGGCCGTTTCGGGCCGATTCTGTCGGCGAGGATGCCGTCGTCGTGCCCGGCCAGCAAGGTGGCCGATGCCGCGAGGACATCGCCGCCGGCGAATCGCACGAGGCAGCCGGTCCCTCCGCACCAGCAGGGGATCGGAGGCTCCTCGACGACGGAAACGTGACCGATTTCGCCGGCGGTGCCTTGTTCACCGCGGTGTAAGCGCCCGTTTGACACGATTCCGGCGCGGATGGTCTCGCTCATGTTGAGGTAGATGAGGTTATGTTGCCCCCGGCCGGCACCGGCTTTCATTTCGCCGACGGCCATCATGTTCACGTCGTTGTCGATCCAGACGGGAACGTCATACTTTTCGGAGAACCATTCCCGCACGGGGTAGTCGCGACCATCCGGCCATCAGTGGATCGCCCATGGTCCGCCCCGATACCGAGTCCACGGCACCGAGCAAGCCGATGCTGATACCCCAGATCGGTGCGGCTGATGCGGACAGGTCGTCGATGAGTTGGTCCAGGAGACGCTCGACGGTGTGGAGGGCTGCTTCGGGCCCGCCGGTGAGGTCTGTGGGTAGGTGGCGCCGTTCGATCAGCTATATATTATTATGTATAAATTCATAATTTTTATTTTGATTTACATGGTAAGTTAGTTTACAGTGGTTGAAGTTTTTGGCAATGTAGAAATAAAGCGTGCTGGGTGCTGCTGGAGCTGAAAGAAGTTATGCGCTGGCTGCATTATGGTTTGATATCTTATGCGAGCGGGTTGCGGTGCTAGAGAAGGGGTGAAGGAAATAGGTTGGGGGGATTGAGGGTGGAGGGTGTTGAGAGTGAAGAGATATGAGGACTAGGATGAAGGGATGCGGGGTGAGAGTGGCAGGGGGAGTGGCTGCTGCACATTGGCAAGTTGAGAGTACGATTGTTGGGTGAAAAGGGCGATTGTGTGCGAGGTACTACTGGTGGGTGCTTGGGGAAGCGGTGAGTGGTTGAGGGATAGTGTGTGGAGAGAGGATGTGATGGACTAGGTGCTGCACAAGGGGAGTTTGCTGCTGATTACTATGGATATGGAGACGGGGGCGTTGCAGGTACGGCTGTGGAGGAGATTACTATGCAAACGTTTGTAGTGGGCGGCAGACGGAGAGAAGGCTGATGGTGCTTTGTTGCTGCACGCACTCTACCGACCGAGGCGGTGCTGGCCGGGATCGACGCGCGTGCAACTCGGGCGGTGCGACCGGACCTGGTGCGGTAGAGGCCGCGGCACATCGACAACGGCAGAGGGCCGCGCGCCGGCCGTGCGGTGCCACCGACCGGGTGGTCGTCGACGAGCGACGATGCGACGCTGGACGGTACGACGAGCTGCTGCAGGTGCGGGCATGAGCGCGGGGGTAGGTTGTGAGTGGTTGGTACGGGTGCGACTGCTGACGTGGTGAATGAGGGAATTGTATTTTGATTAGAATAAATATTTTAATTTATTTTTGTCCTGCGAGGTCGGTCGCTCCCACGCTGGTCCGGGATGCGCCGAGTTCGGCAACGAGGATGGTGCCGCTGTCGTGGCGAAAGGTGAGGGCACGGGGCTGGAGTGTGGGATGACTGCCGTCTTCGGCGATCAAACCGCAGTCGAGAAGTTCCTGGACGCACGCGTCGATGACCGACTCTGCGCATCCGGACAGAAGCGACAGTTCCGAGACGGTCAGTGTGGGTCCCTTCCGAATGAGATCGAGGCTCCTGGCAAGGATCTCGCGGTGCATGGCTAGTTCGACATCCATGGGTCGGGAAGCTCTCCTAGCCGGTAGTGAACAGTTAGTGAACAGTAGCTATTCGTTGAAGAGTAAATGCCTGGTAGCCTTCTGGCAAGTAGCTGTCTGGTCACATTCGGCCGCGTCGCCGGCCGCCGAGGTATCGGAGGGTCGTCTTGGCACCATCTGTGAAGCCGCGCGGTCCTTACAAGACGGGCGTGATTCGGCGTCGGCAGATCATTGAGGCGGCGACCGCGGCGTTCGCCCGCCGCGGCTATGCCGGTGCCTCACTGCGGGAGATCGCCGACGAGGTGGGCGTCACGGTTCCCGGTTTGCTCCGTCACTTCGCCAGCAAGGAAGAACTGTTGACCGCCGTCCTGGACAAATGGGGACAGGACACCGACGACCTACTGCTCCACGGAACGGACGGACTGGAGTGGTTCCAACAGCACGCAGACCTGATGCGTTACCACGAGGAACACCCCGGCCTGATCGAGCTCTACCTGACCATCTGCGGCGAGGCCTCCGACCCGAACCACCCGGCCAGGGCCTGGGTCGCCGCACGGTACGAACGCATACTGGCGATCGCATTGCGCCAACTGGGTGTGGCCTGTGCCAGGGGTGACGTCCGCCAGATGACCGACGAGGAGATGGAGCGTGAGATCCGCGGGTTCTTCGGATTGATGGACGGCCTGGAACTGCAGTGGATCTGCAATCCAAAGCTGGGTCTGGCAGCCACTTTCGAGCCAATACTCGCGACGATTATCGATCGTTGGCGCGGTGCCGACGTCGACGTCACGTCTGCTGCAGCATCTCCTGGGACAGGCCGGTCAACGCCGGCTCAGCTCCCCAAGAAAAACCGGAACAGTGGTGTTCGCCGAACGGCGTCTTCGTCGTCCCGGTCTCGCCCGTGATTCAGTCTCCTCCCGTGATCACTCGGCTCGAATCGCCGGGGCTGACAGCGTCACGCGCGAAGGGCCGAGGGCGGAACCGCGCCATCGCGCGACTATGCCTACAAGTAGCGATTCAAATGTGGTTGCCAGGTCGAGTTCGGGATTGCTGATCCACTGCAGCTCCAGGCCGTCCATGAGCGCAACAAACGCACGGACCTCCTGTTCCAGTTGCTGATCGGTCATCGGCCTGACGGTGCCGTCGTCGCGGGCATGTCGGAGATTTCTCAGTGCAGTGGCAATCGTTCGTTCGTATCGAGCGGCGACCCAGGCCCTGGCCGGATGGTTCGGATCGGAGGCCTCGCCGCAGATGGTCAGGTAGAGCTCGATCAGGCCGGGGTGTTCCTCGTGGTAACGCATCAGGTCGGGGTACCGCAGGAACCACTCCAGTCCTTCCACTCCGCTCCCGTCGATCAACTCGTCGGTGTCCTGCCCCCACTTGTCCAGGACGGCGGTCAACAGTTCTTCCTTGCTGCCGAAGTGACGGAGCAAACCTGCCGTGGTGACACCCACCTCGTCGGCGATCTCCCGCAGTGAGGCACCGGCATAACCGCGGCGGGCGAACGCCGCCGTCGCCGCTTCGACAATCTGCTGACGCCGTACGGCGACCCGTCCGGTACGGCCCGCGCGGAACAGCCGTCAGATCCACCACTGCCTCCCATCGTTTCCGGGAAGTTGCTTCCCTGGTCTTGCGCAACTGCGACTGACCACTTACGATTCACCTAGATTGTTACAGCGTACTCACCGTTCGCTAGCGACGGAAGTGACAGCCTCGCCAAACCGGCTGTCAGACAAACACTTTCACCGATCCGGTCGAGAGCGATCGGTTGCTACTGCCGACCCGCCAGGGAGGTGTCAAAGATGACATCGAAGTACCAAGTACCTGCGTGTGAGCGTTCCTCGCAGACCCGAAGCCTGCCATCGCCCGGCGCCATCCACCCAAGGAGACCGGTGTGAGCACCACCAACCAGGGTCGCCTCGGGGTCGGCTTTCCTGGGCGCCGGCCCCGTTACCCAGGCCATCCACCTTCCGGCCTTGGCCCGGCTCACCGATACCTACCGGGTGGCCACGGTCATGGACGTCAGTGCAGATATCGCGGCGTCCGTTGCTGGTCGCGTCGGCGCTCGGTCGACGACGAGCGTGGACGACATGCTGTCCGATCCAGATGTTGATGTCGTGGCGATCTGCAGTCCGCACAGATTCCACGCCGAACAGGTCATCGCCGCCTGCCGCGCAGGCAAACGGGCGGTGCTGTGCGAAAAACCGTTCGCGATGTCCGGCGCCGAAGCGGAAGAGATCACCGCCGTTTCGGAAGAGACCGGCGTGCCCATCGTGGTCGGAGCAATGCACGTCTACGACCCAGGCTGGCGGGCCGTACGCGAGCAGTGGGGCGCGTTGCCGAGCGCTGTTCATACCGTCCGATCGTCGATCGTGTTGCCGCCGAACGCCAGGTTCGAGGACTTCGCCACTGAGGTGGTGACCCGTCCCGAAGCCGCAACAACCGGATTACGATGATCCGGAGGTCGCCGCTGCTCGGGTCCACGGCGGAGTGATGGGCCTGGCGATCCACGACCTGCCGTTGGTGCGAGAGTTCCTGTCTGACGGTTCCGATCCCCAGGTTCTTTTCGCAGAACCGTTGCGACCCGCCGGGTATCTCATCATTCTTCGGTGCGGCAATGTGACGGTTGAACTACATGCCCTGATGAGCGAGAACTGGTCTCCCCGTTGGATCCTCGAAGCCGTCAGCGATACGACAGCCATCCAGGCCGAGTTCACCCCGTCCTACGTGCAGGCCGGGTCGGCGGTAGCTCGGATCGCCCGGGAGGGCACAACCACGGTGTTCGGGCCGTTCGATCACAACGGGTATGAAGGCGAATGGCGCCACCTCGCCGAGGTTGCCCGCGGCGGGGAGCCTCATGTCTCGACGGCCGCGCTGATTGACGACCTGACCTTTGCGTTCGCTGTCGCCGATCGGTCCGCCGATTGGGTTAAGCGAGCCGCCCGTCAGGTGGTGTCGGTGTGACGCCCCGGACCCTGGAGGTCGTTGCCGATGATGATGCCCGACATCAAGGGCAGCTGGATGCGGTCCTGGCGTCGTTGCCGGTGTCGCTTCTCCCGGCCGCGGGGGGACCGGGAGACCTGGTGGCAGTCTCAGGGACGACTGGATGGGCAACCCGCGCTGTGGCGGCAATCAATCAAGGGGCCCGCGGCCTGATGGTGATCAACCCGGTCATCGACGCTGTGGACGAACTGATCGAGGTCGCGGCCGCGCACGCTGCGCCCGTTGTCATTGATCGACCTTTCTCCAGCAACCCGGCGATCGACCAGGCCGCATCATGGCCGGCCCGCGACGCCGACCCGTACGAGTTGGTGGAATCGGCGATCACGACGTCAGTGGCAACGGACCTTGTTCGCCTGGCGCTGGACCAGCTCTGCCTTGATCAGACGTGTTGCGACCGCGGTCCAATCCGCCGACCCACTTGTTTGGGACGGGTCCGGGTACGTGCTTGCGGGTCGCCTCACCGATGGTCGGCGCATGATCATGACCGCGGCGGTCACCCGTGCAGTCGACCGCTCGGCCTGGCTTCGAATTCTCGGTGGCACCGGAGCGGTCGAACTCGTCCTCCCGGACCCGGCGACCGCCCGCGCCTGCACAGGTCACCATCACAACGCCGCACGGGGCGACGCTGCTCCCGACTCTCTTCGAAACCGCGCACCGTTCGGCGTGGCGCCGGCTGTACCGGTTGACAGTCCGAAACAGCCGGAAGAGTCAACTGATCTCGAGGATCTGCGGGCCGACATGAAAATCGCCGCGGGCTGGGTGCACACGACAAACGCAGATTTGCGACGGCAGTAAGTCAAATGCGGCGGCCTAAAGCGAGTCGTCGACGAGCGATCGGAGAAAGTTCGATGGGTGGATTGTCCTGGTGGCACTGGTTGATCATCCTTGCAGCCTTTGTATTGTTGTTCGGGGCCAAAAAACTCCCCGACACAGCCCGGGGTTTGGGCCGTTCCTTGCGGATCCTGAAATCCGAAGTCGCGGCGATGCACGACGACGACGTTCCAGCACCTGCACATGCAGCAGGCCCGATTCCGGCGGTCGACAACAACACGGTCGCTCCGCGCGAACCCGCCATGACCCACGAAAAGCCCTGACCGAAAACATCGCCCACCCGGCAAATCAACTCGCGCAATAACGGCCATCTGCGCCGACCGATGTTTCGTCCCAATGAAGGAGCGAATGACCATGACCAACACCCCCTCCGACCGCTTCCGGATGAGCCGGCGCGGCTTTCTCCGGGCAACCGGGGCCGTTGCCGGTGCGGCAGCCCTGGCGCCCCTCCTGGCCGCTTGCGGTGATGACAGCGCAGGTGGCGGCGGGTCATCAGGCGACACCATCAAGTTCTGGGACCAGCCATGGGGGACTGCCGCCTACAACACTGCCGCGCAGAAAATCACCGAGGCGTACAAGCCCGCCGACGGACTGCCGGCAGCGACCTACCAGGTCATCCCCTGGGCGAACTTCTCGCAGACCTATTCCTCGGCGATCGCGTCCAACACCGGGCCAGCGGTCAGTTCGGGTGGCGGTTTCCAAGCATTCCAGTACGCCGACCAGGGCGCCATCGCGTATGCCGACAACCTGATCGCTTCATGGCAGAAGAGCGGCTTCGCCAACGATTTCCTGCCCGGCACCATCGAATCGATGAAGACCGACAAGGGTTATGTTGCGGTCCCATCACAATTGGACATGCGGGTCTGGTGGTACCGCAAATCGCTGCTCGACCAGGCCGGGATCGCCGTCCCCACGACATGGGACGAACTGCTCACCGCCGCGGAAACGCTCGGGAAGCAAGGAATCTACTCCTTCGGCACCGGCTCGGGGGCTGGTAACAACCTTGGCGCGCATGCCATGGTCACCATGATGATCAACAACGGCGGCGGCATCTTCAACCCCGACGGAAAGGTCGACATCGTCACCCCCCGGAACCTGGAAACCGTGCAGTTCCTGCAGGAACTCACCAAGGCCGGCGCGATCGACCCAGCCGCGGTCAGCTACACCTCCGACAACCTCCAGACGCAATGGAAGTCGAACAAGATCGCCATGGGCATCTACACCCCGGGCCTCGCGGAAGACCTCTCGGACACCTCCGGCGACCTCATGGTGATGAGCCCGCTGACGGCCCCCCACGGAGACAAGGGAACGCTGTACTTCGGCAACAACCTGATGATGTACACCAACACACCGTCTCAGCCCGGATCTGAAGCCTTCCTCACCTACTACCTGCAGAACTACTACCAGTTGTGGCAGCAAGGTGTGTTCCCGGCACTGCCAGTCTTGAAGTCGGTCATCGCGCTGCCGGAGTTCCAGAAGAACACCCAGAAGGTCAAGATCATCAACGAATGGCAGCCGATCGCCAAGACCTACGCAACATTGGCGACCAACCTATCCCCGGTCATCGCCCAGATCGACGGCGGCCAGGCCCTGAACGAATTCACCCAAACCATTCTGTCCGGGCAGGCTGACGCCAACGCAGCCCTGGACAAACTGCAAACCGATATCGCCGCGCTCGTCAAGTAGAAATGAGGGGTGAATCAATGACGACATCAACGCCCACGGCGGCAACGACAACCGGGCAGACGCCGGTCAAGCAGCTGCGCAAGGGCATGAGCGCGAAAATGACCCTGCTACTGCTGGTGTTACCGTCGCTGTTCCTGCTGGTCCTGATCAACCTGTACCCATTCATCTACGCGTTCTTCCAGTCGCTGCACGACGGGTCGCTCATTGCCACCGGTCCGTTCGTCGGCCTGGAGAACTACAAGGATGTGCTGACCAGCTCCGCGTTCTGGAAGGCGGCGTGGTTCACCCTCATCTTCACCATCGTCGGGGTGTTCGGCAGTTGGCTCGTGGGACTCGGTCTGGCGCTGCTGCTGCGCACCAAAATCCCCGGCCGCGGAACATTCAAGGTGCTGCTCATGCTGCCCTGGGTGGTTCCGATCGTCGTCTCATCAACAGCGTGGAACTACCTGCTGGCCACCCCGCAAAGCCCAATACCGGCGCTGCTCAACGCGATCGGCATCGACAGCCCGCTGTTCCTCGCAGATCCCACCTGGGCGAAGATCACCGTCTGCATTTTCAAGGTGTGGGTCAGCTTCCCGTTCATGATGTTGATGACCAGCGCCGCACTCGCCAGTGTGGACAACATGGTCTATGAGGCGGCCAGAATGGATGGCGCCAGTAGCTGGCAGCAATTCCGGTTGATCACCCTGCCGATCATCGCCAGATCCACCTACATCTCGTGGATCCTGATGACGATCTTCTGCGTCAACGATTTCCCGACGATCTATCTGCTTACCGGCGGTGGACCCGTGGACGCGACCACATCGCTGGTGGTGTTGTCCTACCGCACCGTTTTCCAGAACTTCCAAACCGGACCAGGCGTGGCCATAGCGTTCCTGATGACGATCACCCTGGTCATCGTGTCCGTCATTCTGTTCCGTCAGATCAAGAAGGCGGCCACCCAGTGAGCATCCTGCATGAAGTGGAAGCGGCAACGCCCCATCCCGCTTCCAACACCGCACTCGCCGACAAGGAAAGCAAGGGGCAATGGTGGCGATTCGTACTGATCGCCGTCATCTCCGTCATCATGATCATCCCGGTAGCAGTGACAGTGATCCTGTCCTTCAAGCCTGGCGTCACGTCGACCGTCACCGGCTTCACGTTTGAGAATTTCAAGTACGTGTTCACGTCAACGGACACGCTCAAATGGCTCCGGAACAGTCTGCTCGTCACACTCGGAACGATGATCGTCTCGGTGCTGGTGGCCGCTCCCGCCGGGTACGTGCTGTCCCGCGGCAAAAGCCGGGCAGTGTCGGGGTATTCCTTGACATTGTTCGTCATTCAATCGCTGCCGGTGATCACCGCGGTCATCCCGCTATTCGTGTTGTTCGCGAGAATCGGTCTGGTCGACAGCCTGCTCGGGTTGGGAATCGTCTACGTCGGCGCCTCGATGTCGGTGGCGACCTGGATGATGGCCGCCTACATCGACTCCATCCCGATCACCCTGGAAGAGGCGGCCTGGATCGACGGCGCCTCGGTGTTCGGTGGGTTCGTCCGGGTGGTGATGCGCAACTCGCTGCCCGGTGTGCTGTCAACGGCGATCTTCACCTTCCTGGTGTCCTGGAACGACTACCTGGTGGCCGTGGTGTTTCTCCGCACCCAGACGAAGTACACGCTGCCGCTTGGTCTGCAATCCTTTTTCCAGCAGAACACCACCGACTGGGGCTCGGTCATGGCGGTCGCCGTGGTCATGATGCTGCCGCCGGTGCTCGTGTTCGCCTGCCTGAACAGGTTCTTCAGCGTCGGCGGCGTCGGCGGTTCACTCGCCGGCCAGTAATACCACCACTAGGGCAGCGACCGCTGGCTGCGCTGGGGCGTCGGCATCGGCCAGCGGCTCGCACGAGTCCAGTACCTACTCCATCATCGAGGGAGTCCGCAGTGCCGGCAATACCAGATCTGTCCGTTCAATTGTTCTCCGTGCGCGAAACCCTGGGGTAAAGACTTCAGCGGAACGTTGGGCAGGTTGGCCGACATCGGCCTCACCCAGGTCGAGCCGTACGGGTTACTCGACCAACGCCGAAAATCTGAGATCCGGGTTGACCGCACACGGCCTGACCGCACCCACCACGCACCAGGCACTGGACACCGGGAATCTGGACGAGATCTTCCAGATCGCGGCCGAACTCGGCATCGGCACCGTCATCCACCCCTACACGCCGGCTGACTCCTGGCGAAGCAGATCGGACGTCGAACGGGTCGCCGACATCCTGGGCACCGCTGCCGCCGCGGCGGCCGGCCGAGGGAGTACGCGTTGCCTATCACAACCATGATTGGGAACTGTCGAACATGATCGATGGCCGACCGGTCCTGGAGGTGCTCACCGACCTCATCGACCCGTCCATCCTGCTGGAGATCGACACCTACTGGGCCGGCACTGCCGGGCAGGATGTTCCAGCGCTGCTCGGCCGCCTCGGTCACCGGGTCTTTGCGCTGCACCTGAAAGACGGACCGCTCAACGGAAACGTCAGCGAACAACTCCCGCTGGGTCAAGGGGAGTTGCCAGCAATCGAGATCATCTCCTCCGCAAAGGCCCTGGAGGTGCCCGTGCTGGAGTTCGACGCCTACGCCGGTGACATCTTCGAGGGGATAGCGGCAAGCTACGCATATGCCACCGGAACTCTGGGAGCCCAGAGATGAGTGAGACCGGAACGGTCATCGTCGGTGTCGTCGATGCCGGGAAGATCAGCGAGCAGTATGTGGCGAACGGGGTGTCATCGAGATCGCAGGAACGAAGCGACGCTCGCCGCGCCCGACCCTGGCTTCTTCAACGGAGACATCAAAGTGATCCGCAGCGGCAGCGAGGAAAGGGAGGCCATCGCGGCGGATGGGCCAGGCGGCCGCGGCATCGGCGTTCTGGACACGGCCCGCGCGCTGGTGTGGGCAAGGTGATCACCACGCGACCGGCCGGCTGGGCCTGCACGTTTTGGACGCGATGTTGGCCACCGCCGACTCGATCGACCATCGGGCATTCTACGACGTCGCCTCACGAGTGGGCCCCGTCCTGCCTGCCGGGTGGGACCCCAGTACGAACCTTGTGACAGGCTCTCGGGCCCGATCGGCCGATCGGCCGACAGTGCCCGGCACTCAACAACTGCGGTCGGAAGCCCGCGACCTGACGTGAACGTCTCCCCGATTTCGAAAGGAAAGGTCATGACACGCCCGGTCACCCTGTTCACCGGTCAATGGGCCGACCTACCGTTCGAAGAAGTGGCTCGCCTGGCCGCCGGATGGGGGTATGACGGGCTGGAGATCGCCTGCTCAGGTGACCATTTGGACGTCGAGCGCGGCGCGGTCGACGACGACTACATCGCCGGGCGCCGGGCGATTCTGGACCGATACGGACTCCAGGTACACGCCATATCAGTGCATCTGCAGGGCCAGGCAGTCTGCGATGACCCGATCGATGCCCGGCACCGAGGAATCCTTTCCGGTGCTGTGTGGGGTGACGGCGACCCGGAAGGTGTACGACGCCGCGCGGCGGAGGCGGTGAAAAATGGTGCGCGGACCGCTGCCCGCCTCGGAGTGCGGACCGTGGTGGGTTTCACCGGGTCATCGATCTGGAAATACATCGCGATGTTCCCGCCCGCGTCGGAGGAGATGATCACCGCCGGCTACCAGGACTTCGCGGACCGGTGGAACCCGATTCTGGACGTTTTCGACGAACACGGCGTCCGGTTCGCCCATGAGGTGCATCCCTCGGAGATCGCCTACGACTACTACTCCACCCAACGGGCCCTGGAAGCGGTGGACCACCGGGCCGCATTTGGACTCAACTGGGACCCCTCCCACATGGTGTGGCAAAACATCGACCCGGTGAACTTCATCTGGGACTTCCGCGACCGCATCTATCACGTCGACTGCAAGGACACCAAGGTCAGACCCCGGGATGGGCGGCGCGGTGTTCTCGGGTCGCACCTGCCCTGGGCCGACCCCCGACGGGGATGGGATTTCGTCTCCACCGGTCACGGGGATGTCGACTGGGAGGACTGCTTCCGGATGCTGAACACCATCGGTTATGACGGTCCCATCTCCATCGAATGGGAGGACGCCGGCATGGACAGACTCCGTGGAGCCGCCGAGGCGGTAGGCGTGATCCGATCGAAATTGTTCGAGGCACCCACCGCGGCCTTTGACGCAGCATTTTCCAACCAAGGATGAACAGCGCCACATTCATAGGAGTCAGACATGACCGTCGAGACAAGCGATGTCGAGCTGTCAGTGGACCGGGTGCTCGGTAAACTGACGTTGCAGGAGAAGGCCGCGCTGTGCCTGGGTTCGGACTTTTGGCACACCGCGGCGATCACCCGGCTGGGTGTGCCGGCGGTGATGGTCTCCGACGGCCCGCACGGTCTGCGTGCCCAGATGAATGAGGCCGATCATGTTGGCTTGTCGGGGAGTGTTCCTGCCACGTGTTTTCCCCCGGCCTGCGCTCTGGGGTCGTCCTGGAATCCGCGGCTGTTCGTCGACGTCGGCGCGGCCATCGCCAGGGAGGCACGGAAGTGGGGGGTCTCGGTCGTCCTGGGCCCGGGGATCAATATGAAACGATCCCCGCTGTGTGGCCGGAACTTCGAATACCTTTCCGAGGATCCCTGGCTGGCCGGGGAACTCGCTACCGCGATGGTCCGGGCGATGCAGGACCTCGGCATCGGCACCTCACTCAAGCACTTCGCCGCGAACAACCAGGAAAATGATCGACTGCGTGTCAGCGCGGACGTCGACGAACGAGCTCTGCGGGAAATTTACCTCCCGGCCTTTGAGAAGGTCGTTACCCAGGCGCAGCCGTGGACCGTGATGTGCGCCTACAACAAGATCAACGGAACCTACGCCAGTGAGCATCACTGGCTACTGACGGAGGTTCTGCGAGAGCAGTGGGGGTTCGAAGGTCTGGTGGTGTCGGACTGGGGGGCGGTCCACGACCGGGTCGCCGCGTTGGCGGCGGGCCTTGACCTGGAAATGCCACCGAATCTCGGGTTCAGCGACGCTGCGATCATCGCCGCTGTGCGCAATGGTGATCTACCCGAATCGGTGCTGGACAAGGCCGCTGCCCGGGTGCTGCGCCTGGTGCAACTGAGCAGTCCAGCGCTGGCCGCCGGCGGCGACTTCAACGAGACCGAGCACCATGCGCTGGCCCGGGCAGCCGCCCGAGAATGCGCGGTGCTGCTGAAAAACGACGACGGCGTCCTGCCGCTGCGCCCGGCGGCTGGGTCGACAGTCGCGGTGATCGGCGAATTCGCCCGCACCCCGAGGTACCAGGGTGCCGGCAGTTCGCAGGTCAATGCGACAAGGGTGGATACCGCGCTCGATGAGCTCCGGGCGGCGATCGCCGACGACGTCACGGTGTCATTTGCCCCCGGGTTCCTGCTCGACTCGACAGTTGGCCGTCCGGACTTGGCCGCGGAAGCCGTCGCGCTCGCGCAGGGTTCAGATCACGTGCTGCTCTTCTTGGGGCTGCCCAGTTCCGCCGAGTCGGAAGGATTCGATCGGGAGCACCTCGACCTGCCTGCCAATCAACTGGAACTCCTGGACGCGGTGACTGCCGTTCACAACAGGGTGATCGTCGTGCTCGCCAACGGGTCCGTGGTGCGGCTATCGACATGGGACCATAAAGTCGCCGCGATCCTGGAATGCTGGCTCTCCGGTCAGGCCGCTGGAGGAGCCGCCGCCGATCTCCTCCTGGGGCTGGCGAACCCCTCGGGCAAACTCGCCGAGACCATCCCCCTCCGGGTGGAAGACAACCCGTCGTACCTGAACTTCCCCGGCGATCCTGGTCACGTTCGCTACGGGGAGGGCGTCTTCATCGGCTACCGCGCGTACGACCGGCTGACCCAGCCTGTCAGCTATCCGTTCGGATATGGCTTGTCCTACACCCGTTTCGAGATCAGCGATGTGGCCGCGACGGTGAAGGGTTCAGTGGTCGAGAGTGATTTGACCGTCGAAGTCACCGGGCGGGTGACCAACACGGGTGACGTTGCCGGCGCTGAGGTCGTTCAGGTTTACGTCGGAGACGTGGATTCCATGGTGGCCCGACCCGTTCGAGAACTGAAGGGTTTCGCCAAAGTCTTTCTGGCGCCCGGTGAAACCCGGAAAGTGACGTTCAGTTTGGATCAGCGGGCGTTTGCGTTCTGGTCGATGGACGACCGACGGCTGGATTGTTGAGGCTGGTCGTTTCGAAATTGCGGTTGGCTCCTCGTCGCGTGATCTGCCGGAGAAGGTGATGATCCAGGTTGACGCGCCATCTGTGGCAGCCCCGCTCGGCGCCGGATCCACTCTGGAGGAGTGGCTCTCCGATGAGAGGGCTCAAACCGTGCTTGCCGCGTTGGGGGAAGAAGCCTTGCTGCGCGACCCCGAGTTGGTCAAAGTTATCGGCAGCATGCCCATGTCGACGCTAGCGGCATTCCCGGGTTTCGGTTTCAACCACAACACGCTGGACTCGCTCATCGAACAGCTTCACGCAAGGTCCTGATCCGGTGCCTGAGGGATGCCTGGCTGATCCAGGTCCCCAGCTCACGGCTCGCCTCGTCGTCAAAGGGGTCCCGCTTACCCGGAGTTCCGGCCGCAGTCGTACCTGACACCGAGCTACATGCTGTCTGCCACAGGCGGGCAGACAGCATGTATGTATTGAATGGCGCCCGACTCGTACCTCGCGAGCGATCAGCTGGGCGCCCACGTTGACCGAGCATGCCGACGCAGGCGCCCTCGCGGGTACTGAGCCAGCGGGATCTCAACCGGGCGCTGCTGGCCGGCAGATGCCGCTGGTGCGGGCCCGAATGCCGATCGAGCGCTGCGGTTCGGCCCTGGTCGGTTTGCAGGCGCAGCGGCCGGATCCACCACACATCGGGCTGTGGTCCAGACTGGCCGGCGTCGCTCACGTGGACGTGGATGACCTGATCGACCGCCGCCGACTGCTGCGGGTCGCGGCCATGCGCTCGACCATTCACCTGCTCACCGCCCAGGATGCGTTGGCCTGCGGCCGGTGATCCAGCCGGCGCTGGATCGTGAGCTGAGCGCACCGGTCGTCAAGAGCCTGCGCTGGGTGCAGGTCAACGCGGTGGTGGCCCGCGGGCGCGAGCTCTGCCGGGAGCAACCGCTGACGTTCGCCGCGCTCGGCGATGCCCTCGCCCGTGAGTTCCCCGCCGCCGACCCGCACGCGCTGGCCATCGCTGTGCGCAATCACGTTGCGCTGGTTCAGGTTCCGCCGCGCGGCCGGTGCGAACGGCGGCTCCGACGATGCACGTGCCGGTGGACTGGCCGACTCCCCGGTAGCGACCGACCCGACCCCGCCCCGCTGGTGCGCCGCTACCTCACCGCGTTCGACCCGGCGACGGCCGCCGACATCGCCACCTGGTCGGGGCTGCGCGGCATCAAGGTCCTGCTGAACGACTGCCGACGAGTTGCGCTGGTTCCCGACGATCGCGGACGAACCCTGGTCGCGTCACCGACGGCATCCTGCCCGGACCCGATGTGCCGGCGCCGGTCCGGTTGCTGCCCGAGTACGACAACGCGCTGCCTCCCACGCCGACCGGACCAGAATCATCGCCGACGGCGACCGCCCGTTCGTCTTCACTCGGAACGGGCACGTGGGCGGCACGGTGCTCGTGGACGGCATGTGCGAGCGACCTGGCGGACCGAACTGCGCGGCAATGCTGAGACCTTGACGGTGCCCGATCAGCAGGCTGACCAGGGTGAATCGGTCGGACACCGAGCGGGAGGCGATGGGATTGCTGGCGTTCGCCTCCCCGGGACTGGACCACCTGGTGGAGCTCACGCCGTCGACGACTAAAGCCCGACCGTTGTCGCCCTCAGCTCCGTCCAGGTAGTCCACGGGCAGATTACCGTTGGGTGATGGATCGGCGACTTATTGGAGCGCTACTCATCGTCGCGGTGATTACGGCGTCCATCACAGTGTCAAAAAGCGCAGGCCTCCGCATCGCCGGCAGCGCGACCAGGGTTGTATTTCAAGATGATCCTCAGATCGGTGAGTGCTTGTTTCTGCCAGCCGGATCAGCGGGAGTCGGGTCCTCCGTGAACAGTGGAACAACTGGCGCCTCGACCGGCATCGCTTCGAACGGCCCCACTATCTCATTCGGCCAGTGCGATGGACGGCCAATAGCCGGTGAAGTCGTTGCCTTGCGGCGGGTCATCGGTGCGGACTGGTTACGCCAGATGCAGGTGCAGGGAGATGGCGATGACTGCCGGGCGGCCGGCCTCGAGTATTCGGGATTGGCCCCGCATGATGGCCGTTTCGTACTGCCCGCGCAGCGTCCTGATGACCCGGTATCGTGGCAACTTTCCATCCATATGGAAAGTGGGTGGCTCCTCCCGTCACCTGCGCTACAGGCCGCGGGACGCACTTGGGCAGCATGCGTGATTGCCTCGCCGTCAGGGACTCCGTACACGGGACTGGTTGCCGACGCGTATATGGGCGGCAAACTGCCCGATGAATTTGGCACCTGCTGGAATTCCTTGACAGTCAGCAACGCAATCCAACCTGTCGACTGTCATTCGGCGCACCTCGCCGAACTAATCTCGGCAGGTTTTATAATCGATCCCACCGCCGTCAATGATGGGGATCTGAGAACCTCGTGCGCGGAACTTGCCGCGCTGGTGCTGAATCGCCCCGACCCCATAGGCAGCGGCTTGTTGGTCAGGACCAATCCCGAGAAACTCCCTGTCAACGACAGGCGAGTCGTCAGCGTTCTTTGCTACGTCACTTCGACGGAGGGGCGCGAACTAGATACTTCCCTCGTCGGAATCGGGAACGAACCCATTCCGTACGTAGGTTGAGCCTAACGGCAATGGCGGCCCCCGCCCGCCCGTGCGGTTGGCGTGTAGTGGTGTGCAGGCGCCGACGGCGAACGGCGGTGGTCCGGTGAGGTAGAGGACGGTGAGGATTCGGGGGGTGGTAGCCGAAGAGGTGGGGAATGGCGTCGGCGAGGTCGGTGGGTGCGGTGAGTCGGATGGGGCTGCTCGGTAATGGTGGGTTTCCCCTCGAGGCGGTAGCGGTCCGGTGGGGGCCAGTGACTCCCGGCCGGGCTTGATGTTTGCAACGCTAGCTATAGCTAATGGCCACTCAACCCGGAGCTCGACATAATCGAGCCGTTCAACCGGTTTATCGATCTCGTCCTGCCCGAGTCGGGTCGCGCTCGCCTTTGGCTACTTGAAAGATGTTTCGTGACCGTGCGGTGTATCCCACGTTTACTGGAACGCACTGTGTGCACTCACCGATAAATCGAGTACGGCCGATCTATGAAGTGAATTCGCCAGGCGACGTCTCTGCCGCTCGTTGGGCATCCCGTAGGGACACACTTGTCTGGACGGTCAGTGATCGGTCTTGTGGTGGCGCATTGACCAACGGAGACCGCCCCCATCACGAGGGAATTGTTCGGTGCGTACAGGTCGACAGTTCGATGCGTGTTCAATTGTCCAGTAGACCATATTCGTAGGCGAAGATGACCAGTTGCGCACGGTCGCGGGCGCCGGTTTTCATCATGGCCCGGTTGACGTGAGTCTTGGCAGTGGCAGGGCTGATAGTGAGCAGGTGGCCGATCTCAATGTTCGAAAGTCCCTGCCCCACAAGGGTGGTGATCTCCAGTTCACGGTCGGTCAGGTTGCCGGGCACAGGTCCTGCCGCTCCGCGAGGAGCCGGTTGCGCGACAACGCGGGAGATCAGGCTGGTGGTCGCGGCCGGGGACAGCAGTGCCTCCCCGCCGGCGACGGTGCGGATCGCATCCAGGAGTGGTTGGGGTTCGGTGCCTTTGCCGAGAAAACCGGTGGCGCCGGCGCGGAGGGCCGCGAGGACGAGGTCGTCGGTTTCGAAGGTGGTGAGCACCAGCACCCGAACGCCGGCCAGTCGCGGGTCGGCTGTGATGGTGGCGGTGGCCTCGATGCCGTCCATGTCGGGCATCCGAATGTCCATCAGCACCACGTCGGCCTGGGACGCCATGGCAACCGCCTGAGTTCCGGTACCGGCCTCGCCGACGACGTGTAGGTCGTCGGTGGAATCGATCAGCAGCCGGAAAGTGGCTCTGAGCAGCGCCTGGTCGTCGGCGAGCAGAACACGGATGGTCATGAGGATTTCCCTTCTATGGTGACACCGGCTGGGAGGATCGCGGTGACCAGGAACCCGCCGACCGCCGTAGGCCCGGTGCGGACCGTTCCTCCGCAGGAGCGGGCACGTTCTTGCATGCCGATGAGCCCATTGCCGGTGCCCGGTGGGCGGTGGTGGTCCCTATCCGGTGGCGGCCCGTTCTCCACGGTGATCTTCAGTCGTTGCCGCGTGCTGTCCAGCCGCAGCTGCAAGGGGCCGCCGGGCGCGTGTTTGGTGGCGTTCGTCAGGGCCTCCTGGACGATGCGGTAGGCGGCGACATCCACAGTGGTCGGAAGCGAGGTGAGCGTTCCGTCGATGTTGACCGAGATGTCTGACGCCGACGGCTCGAAACCCATCTACCAGCGAGGTGAGTTCGCCCATTCCGGGGACGGGTCTCAAGTCTTCCTTGAGTGGTCCTCTGTCGTTGACGTTGCGGAGCAGCCCGACGGTGGCGCGGAGTTCGTCCAGCGCGTCGCTGGTGTGCTGGTGAATGTCGCGAAGAGCTTGCCGGGCGGCGTCGAGGTTCTTGTTCAGAAGGTAGTTGGCGACCCCTGCCTGGGCGTTGACCAGGGTCAGGTGGTGCGCTAGGACGTCGTGCAAGTCCCGCGCGATCCGTAGGCGTTCGGCGATGACCTGCTGTTCGACGTGATCGTGGTGTGCACGTTCGGCCCGGTCGGCGCGGATGCGGCGCACGGCGAGGAGCGCCCCGAGGGCGGTGCCGAGCACGACGACGTTGAACATGACCATGTCGACGCCCAGCAGGTTCACTGGGTGGATGAGGAGCGCAACACCGAGCAGGACCAGACCGGCGAGCAGGCCGCCGATCCAGCCGCGGCCGCTGCGTGCCCGCGCGGCGAGGGTGAAGGCGGTGATGGTGGTCGCGATCGGAACCGGTTGGTAAAGCGCGATGTCGAGCTTGACCTGCAGGTCCGGGAGCAGGATCGGCATCAGCGCCAGGTGCAGGCTCTCGATCAGGACGGCGGCGACCAGTGCCCCTGCCGGGTGCCGGTAGCGGAACGGCAGGGGCGCCCAGGCGGCCAGGGTCAACGCGAGCAGTACCACCGGTGGGAGCTGATTGCCGCGCTGCGCGGCGACGGTGGTGACGAGCATCCCGATCAGCAGGAGCGCGTCGATGGTGGGCCGGAGCCACCACCGGCTGGCGGGTCTCGGGTCTGCGGCGAACAGACCCGCGGCCCGGGTGCGCCAATCGCGCACCCGGGCCGGGAAGCCGGCCGGTTGGTCGGCCGTGAGGTGGTCGGACTGCATCTGTTCGTCCTACCGGATCGCCGGTTCGGCGGTGACCACCCGATCGGTGGACGGCTCTGGTGAGCCTTCGAGGGACAGGTTCGGGGTGATCCGCTGGGCCCACCGGGGGTAGGCCCAGTTGCGGCGGCCGATGAGATGCATGACCGCAGGGACGACGGCGAGCCGGAGGATGAAAGCGTCGACGACGACGGCGATGGCCAGGCCGATGCCGATGGCGGACACGATCCGTTCCCCGCTGAACCCGAAGGAGGCGAACACCGACAGCATGATCAGCGCAGCGGCGGCGATGACCGGGGTGGTCTCCGTCATGCCGACCCGGATGGCGCGGCCGTTGTCCCGGGTGTGGTCCCATTCCTCGTGCATCCGGCTGGCCAGGAACACCTGGTAGTCCATCGACAGTCCGAACATCACTCCGACCACCATCACCGGGACCAGGTACATGATCGGGGCGCCGGATCCGATCCCGAGCAGCGCCGTTCCCCAGCCGAACTGAAAGATCGCGGTGACGGCGCCCAACCCGACCAGGATGGTCGCCAGGTTGCTGATCACCCCGACCAGGGGCACCAGGATGCTGCGGAAAGCGACCGCCAACAACAGGAATCCAACTACCGCGATGAGGGCCAGGTACACGGGGAGTTTGCTCATCAGGGCGTCGCCGAGGTCGATGCTGAGAGCTGCGGTGCCGCCCACGTAGACGTGCAGGTCAGTGTCGGCCTGGGCGGCGGGAATGATGTCGTCCCGCAGCTGTGCGACCAGGTCGGCGGTTCCGGCGGCCTGGGCGCTGGTGGTGGGGATGACCGTGACGGTGGAAATCGACCCGCCCTGCATGCCCGGTTGCACCGCTGCGACTCCGGCCACCCCGGGTAGTTGCTGGGTCAGGCCGGTGAACGCGGCAGCGGATTCTGCGTCGGGGGTTTGGGCAACCAATAGCAGCGGTGCGTCGACCCCGGCGCCGAACCCGTCAGCCATCAGAGCGGAATAAGAATGAGACGGGGTCCCGTCCGGGTCACTGGAGACGTCGGCGTCGCCGACGCGCATGCTCAACACGGGGGTGGCCAGCAGCACGATCAGCAGCAGTCCGGCACCGGCGATCCGGCGTGGGGCGCGCTGAACCAGGGCGGCCCACCGCGCCGCCCGGGTTGCGGTCGGTGGTGCCTGGGCGGTCACCCCGGAGGTCAGGGCCGTGCGCTGCTTCTTGGACAGCACCCGGTGGCCGAGCATGGCCAGCAGCGCCGGGAGCAGGGTCAGGGCGGCGGCGACGGTGAACGCCACGGTGATGGCGGCGGCTTGGGCCATGCCGGTCAGCAGGCTCAGGTTCACCACGAACATTCCGAGCAAAGCGACGATGACCGTGGCGCCGGCGAAGATCACGGCCCTGCCGGAGGTGTTGATCGACTGGGCGATGGCCTGCGGGACCGGGACGCCGGCTGCGGCTGCCTTGCGGAACCGGTTGACGATGAACAGGGCGTAGTCGATGCCGACGCCCAGGCCGATCAGCGAGCCCATGGTGATGCTGCTGGAGGACAGGTCCAGCACGTGTGAGATCAGCAGCACCGCGAGCAGTGAGGTACCGACGCCGACCAGGCCGGTCAGGATCGGCAATACGGCCGCACGCCAGGACCGGAACAGCAGGAACAGGATGAGCAGCGCGGCGATCAGGCCGATGCCCTCGGTGCCGTGGGACGGCGCGGGCTGTTCGGTGAACGCGGTACCACCGACCTCGACCTGCAGGGTGTCGCTGCCGGCCGAACGGGCCGCAGACACGATCGGGTCGACGTCGGTGCCGGCGGCCAGGGTGACGGTCGCATAGGCGGTGTTCACCGACGCGTTGATGTGTTCGGATCCTGTTGCAGCGTAGGGGTTGTCGATGGCGGTGACGCCTGGCTGTTGGGCGACCTGGGTGAGCATGGCGGTCACGTCCTGGCGGACCGCGTCGGAGTCGATGCCGGCGCCGTTGGAATGCCAGACGATGGTGCCGGATTCCGCGGACACCGCGGTCGCACCTGCCTGTTGGGCCAGCAATGCGTAGGCGGTGCCGGACTCGCTGTCGGGGATGGTTGTTGCGTCGGTGAATGCGGAACCGGCGGACAGTGCGCCGCCGGCGAGGGCGGCGATCAATACCACCCAGACGGCGACGACGGTGACCCGATGACGGGCGCACCAGAGGGCGAATGACTTCACGGCGGGGACCTTTCGTGGGGGTTGGGGTTCACCGATAAGGCTTCTCGGAAACAGCTCCCGGGTCGTCAACCCAGCGCGGCGACCCCGCTACCGCATCGGTGCCGGTCGGTGTACCGCGATCGCGGTAGCCCACCACCAAATGGGATCCGCTCGAGGCGCGCACCATCGCGTCATCGCGCGCGATCAGGTGGTCAGCAGGATCGGTGGTGGTGTGGGGTTGAGCGGTGATCCGAAAGGGTGATGCACGATTCGACCGATGCAATCGATCTACGGGCCGGCGCTGGAACACGAGCGCTACTCCCACAGGGTGGGTGCCTTGCGGTCGGGTGGCAGCCCAACGGTCGAATGCACCGACAAGCGTCGAATAACCCCAGTTCAACCGGTTACGGTCAGCCGCTGCGCGGCGAGAGTCTCGCAGGAATGAAACAGTGATCATTCTTGGCGAGAAAGCTGATCGCGCCGTGGTTCTCACTAGATCGGGGAGAAAACCCAAGTGCCACATAGGGCGATCGCGGCCGATGCAGCTACCGCGGGTGCGGTAGGGCGATGACCGTGTTGGGCCGACGACAGCAGGTCCGCCACCGCGAAGACTTGCGGTAGTCAATCGGCCAGTTGAGCCGGGGAGTGAGGCACAGCGGTGAACACATCCAGACCGGCCCATCCGGCGCTGATCGAGCGGAATGGCCTCACACGGGTTGGTGGTCAGGCGTCAAGATCCGAGCTGACCACCTTTGTGCGTTTCGTCGCGACAGGGATCACGGCGAGCGTGAGCTACGGCCTGCTGTTCCTGGCAGTCGGCACACTGACCGACGCCCCGGACCTGCTGATCAACCTGCTGGCCACTGTGGTCTCAACCATTCTGAGCAATGAGCTGCAGCGCAGATTCACGTTCCGGGCGGCCGGCCGCGACTCGATTGTCCGCGGCCAAAGCGCTGGCACCGGCATCGCTGTCATCGGCCTGCTGGTCAACAGCCTGGCCTTGGCCGCATGGAACCTTCTCGTTCCCGGTGCCGGGGACGGCAGCACCCTGGTCCTTGTGTACTGCGTCAACGGTGTTGTCGGACTGGCTAACTTCCTCGTCCTGCGCCGGGTCCTGGGCCGGCCTGCCCGGCAGATTCATCGAGGCACCCGGATGCCTTCCTCTCTCAATGAACTGCCGCGGCTAACTGGGCCGCGCCTGGTCGGAGTGTGACCATCACCGGCCGCACACACGAAGGCGCCCATCCCCGAGCCGAAACCAGATGTGGAGTAGGCCGTGAACTCGCTTGCCTTGATGTCATCCCATCCAGAACTGGGCACACCCATAGGTACCCACCCGCCGCCCACCGAGCTGGCAGTGCTCAACCAGCTCAACTCAGCCCGGGTAAGACCTAACTCGTTTTTCTTCCCTGGAGTACAAATTCGGGATCGCGGCGGTCCGGACGAAAGTCGCGATCCTGCAGAAGGAATTCCTGGCAAGGCACAAGTACAACCCGATACGGTTGCTGCCGTAATGATCTTCGTGATCGGGTTCGTCGCGCTTGTTGGCCGGCGCGAGTCGCCGCGCAGAGCCTATCGGTTGTCGGCGTCGGGGTGAACGTCATGAGTTCCTGCTAATGGTGGTCGGGTCCGGGTTGTTAGCCTCGCGCCGGCTCCACCCTCGACTGGATGTCGGGGTCGGGCGCGACGGTAGTTCGACTGCGAGTTCCTTTCGGCGACGCCCGCGGCCACACCTGAGGGCGGGCGCGGCGGGCACGGTCTGCGGTCTGGTCGTTGCCGGGCCGCACCATGAAGCTATGACGGCGCCGGCGGTCTAGGCAGGTTCTGTCAGAACCTGCCTAACCGCGTTCGGTTCACTTAGCGTGGTCGATATGGACAACCGCGAAGAGGTGCGTCGGTATCTGGCCTCCCGCCGGGCCCGCCTGACCACCGAGCAGGTCGGGTTGCCGGACTACGGCGGTCGGCGTCGGGTGGCCGGGCTTCGCCGCGAAGAGGTCGCCCAGCTCGCCGGCGTCTCGGTTGACTACTACACCCGGGTCGAACGTGGGAACCTCAACGGTGTTTCGGACAGCGTCCTGCACGCCATCGCCCGGGCGCTGCGCCTGGACGACGACGAAAGGCTGCACTTGTTCGATCTGGCCCGCGCCGCGGAAGCCCGCCCGAACCCGACCCGGTCCTCCCGCCCGTACCCGGCTCGGCCGACGTTGCGAGACAGCGTCAGGGCGATTGTGGACGGCCTGGTCGACCTGCCGGCGTGCGTCACCAACGGTCGGATGGAGCTTGTGTTGACCAACCAGCTCGGTCGAGCCCTGTACGACCCGATGTTCCGATCCGCCGCCACCGCGGGTCGGGGGCTTCCCAGCCACGCCCGGTTCGTGTTCCTCGACCCGGCGGCCATCAGCTTCTGGGTCGATTGGGAAACCGCGGCCACCGAAGTTGTCGGGGCGCTACGCGTCGCCGCCGCCCGCGACCCCTACGACAAGGACCTCACCGACCTGATCGGGGAACTTGCCACCCGCAGCGACCACTTCCGCACCTGGTGGGGCTCCCACGACGTGTTCGTGCACCGCGGCGGCGTCAAGAAAATCAACCACCCCGCCGTCGGCCGCCTGGACCTCACCTACGAGGTCATGCACTTCCCGTTCGACCCCGACATTGCGTTGCTCACCTACAGCGCCGCCTCCGGCACCCCCACCCACGACAGCCTGCAGCTGCTCGCGGCGTGGAACGCCACCCGCGACCGCGACCACCACGAGACACGGCCCACCGCCTGACTTCTCCGTCTGCCCGTGATCAACGGCGATCGTCCGTACCTTCCCGGCTGTAACGCCTGGAACCGCGATCGCTCCAGCAAGATCACCATGTCATCAACCCCGCGCACCACCCTCACCGCTGCAGACCCGAAAACGTTGGCCAGCGCTGATCTTCATCTCCCTCGCCCAGCTAGCAGTCATCATCAACGACACGGATCGGGAAATTCTCCCTGACGCGGATGCAGACCGACCTCGGGTTTCCGACGCCAACCGGCAGTGGGTGATCGCCGCCGCCTCGCCTCCGGTTGGTCTGTGCTTCTCGGCTGGCAAGCTCGGGGACCTGTGGGCCGCAAACGGGTCTTCCTCATCGGCCTGGTCGGCTTCGCCTAGCCTCCGCGCTCGGGGATTGCCACTGACACCGGTATCCTGCTCGCGGCACGCGCCCTGCAAGGGCGTGTTCGGGGCCCTGCTGGCCCCCCCGCCGCGCTGTCCCTAGTCGCCACCTCGTTTGCCACGGGAAGGAACTCGCCATCGCGTTCGGCGTCGTCAGCGCGATCGCCATGGCCGGCCGCCGACATTATCCTCAGCGACGGGATCCTCGACCGCTTCGACCAACTGAACGCACCCGGGAGTGACCATGAATCGGCGGACAATAGCTACGGTGCAACAGAACTCGCGCCGACGGCATTGATGCACCCGAAGAAGGAGCACAACATGAACACGTGGCGCGGGCCCGATGTCCGAGCATTGGCGGCGCCGGAGGAACAGCAGATCGCTCCCCCCGGAGGGCGGACGGTGCGTTGCGCTCGCGCACCACTATTTGGATCTTAGGCGACGGCGACCGGGTCTTCATTCGATCGACCACGGCCGGACGGCCGCCTGGTTCCGGTCCGCCCTCGCCACCGGAACTGGGCTCATCACCTCCGGCACGACAACAATTCTGCGGAATCCATAGCCGGCGTATCTGGAGGCGATGGACACGAAGTCGATGTCGGGTACGTCCAGGCCGGGCAGTTCGGGGTATCCAGCAGGTCCGCGAACCAGCGCAGTGCCCCTTAGGTGCCGTTGCGCAGGATCACGAATGTCACCGGGAGGCGCAGCTGGGCCGCCGTCCACAGGGCGGTGATTCCGTAGTTGACCGAACCGTCACCGACGACGGCCACCACGCGACGGTCGGGTCGGGCCAGAGCCACCCCGACACGTGCCGGTAGGCCGAAGACCAGCCCACCGGAGGCGGGGAAGTCCTAGCTGCCGGGATGGCGCAGGTCCATCTGCTCCCAGAACGCCGCGTTGGTCGAGGTTGACTCGACCCCGTACGCGGTGTCCGCAGGCTGCGTGTAGCGCAGGGCAGCGAACATTTTGCGCGGGCTGAGACGGCCGTCCGTGCCCGGTGCGGGGCAGGGCAGGCCACGAAGCGATCTCGTCACCGATCCCAGTGGGAATCGTTGAGGCACGGAGTGTCTCGACGAGCTGGGTGACGGCGGCATCGAGGTCGGCGATCTGCGCATGACCGAAAGGGGCGCGGGAGGCCGCCGCCGGTCGTCAGTCACCTGCACCAGACGGTTGCCATCAGCCAGGTAAGCGCTCGGATCGTGTCGCCGGCCTCATGGGCCGCGGTGAACAGGTCCGGATACTGACCCGGGATGCCAACGATGCGACGTCCCTCTCCGAGCCGCTAGTCGAAGTCGCCCTGGGCGACGTCCGTGACCCTCTGCAGGACGCCGCCGGATTTCGGCACCCCGGTGAGCGTGTCTCCAATGCCGACTTGGGTGCTGTCGTTGGCGGTCAGTCTGGGACGGCTCAGCTCAGACGGTCCGGTCCAAGTGAAGGAGGGCGGTGCCATGATGTCAACGCTTTGGACTCGCGCGTCCCAATGCAGTCGTGGAGCGCGGATCGTGGCATCAATCACGGGTGACTTCCCGCGGCTGCCACCCCCGATCAATCCTGCGGACGAGCATTCCAGTCCCAGATGAACAACGACGGCTCCTTGGTGATGGTTGCGGTCCCGTCGCGATCAATGACGAGGCTCGAGTGTTGATGACTGCCGCCGGCATGGGCGACGGCGGCGAGGACGAGCCGCAGCGTTGGCCGGTCGAGCCCGCTCAGGACGTCGCCGAGCTTCACTGGGGTTGCCTCGTCGGAGCCGATGGAGGCGGCGATCCGCAGCAGCCGTTGTTCTCCACCGGACAGTCCGTCGAGGTGTTCGGTGATGGCCGGGAAGTCGATCCAGTGGGCGTGGTCGGTGGGTTTGATCCACGGCCGGTCGATGGAGGCGAAGGTGCCGTTGCGGGCGCGGATGAGCAGTTCGGTGGCGGCTTCGGTGGTGTACATGCCGCGCGCCCATTGGCGTAGTTGATCAGTGATCTCGGTTGGTGATTCGTCCATGGCAGCTTCCGTTCGAGTTCCTATCGCCGCGATGGCAGGTCAGTCGGATTCTTCGATGAGCAGTGGCATCGACGGCGGGTAGCAGATGCTCGCCCCTGGGATGCCCTCGAACTGGACGACGACAACGGGGTGGGCGCCTTCGAGTCGGCGAAGGGTGACTCGGCGTCGCGGGCCGTGGTCGGGGATGACCACGTCGCCCAGGCGCAGGTTGACAGCGGTGATGGTGCGAACGCGAAGAGTCATGAGTCTGTCTTCCTTCCTTGGCGTTGGTGCCGTTGTGGCGTGAGCCGACGCGCGACGGCGCAAACCACGGGGTAGATCGCTCCACCGACGCCCGGCTTTGGTGGTCGTCTCACTGTGGTCCGGGAGTAGTTCGAATTGGTATCGGATTTGTTATTGATCTGGCCTAGCCACGGCGAGACCTTCGGGAGCCCGCATTACCTACTGGAAATGAAGAACTGGATCGTGACCGTCCGTCGATCAATTCCGGGTCCCGCGCGTCCAAATGATTCTGCCCGGAACGCGATTCAATCGAGCCGGCAGATCCGTCACACCTATCTCAGAAGTCGCGCTCGGTCGAGCCGCCTGCGAGCCATGCTTCGATCGTTGATTGTCGCCAGAGGAGCAGTCGCCCTGCGCGGCCGTCGTGCTGCGGAAAGTGCCCGAGGTCCCGGAGTCGGTAAATGCGGCGTCTCGGTTGGTTCTCTCGCCCCTGCAAGAAGGGGTACTTCTCAAGGAGCTGGTCAATGCTCATCCAGGGGTCAGCGTCATTGACCTGGTTGGCCCGCTGTGGCGAGTGGGTGATCGTCATCAGCCGTCAATCTCCTTGATCGGATATCGGTTGGTTCCCGTTCCCGACCGATTGGCTTGGGATCCGGCCCGCCGCGGGTTTGGAATTTGCCCTGAGATCACTCGACCGGTCAACCTGGTCGCGAGGAATACCGCCGAGCGGTACCGCGGTCGCCCGGAATCCTCTCGCGAGCATCTCCGATGAGGCGGGCGTACAAATCACCGACTGATGTGGCGGTGTGGGCTGTGACCGTGCGGCGGCCAAGTGTGCGACGCAGGCTGACTGCGGTCTTGCCCAGGGCGCAAGCCAGCTCCGGGATCGAATACCCCGAGTCGAGCAGGGCCTGGATCCGGGCGTGGGTCTCTGCGGCGTCCACCTGGCTTCGGGGCGCCAGGTGTTCGGGGGAGAGCTGAATGGCCAACACCCGTTGAGCGGTTTCCGACCGGATTCGATGAGGTGATGTCGGCGGTTCCCGAAGCACCCGGCGGATGGTGCGTTTGGAGGTCTCGGAGATCTTGACGATCTGGTCGAGCCCGAGTCCGTGATGACGTAGCAGGAGGAGGTGGCCGCGAGCCGGGGCGGCGTCGACCAGGGGCTCCCACCGGCCGTTGCGGAGCGACTCTGTGCGGTGACGCTCCTCGGCTCGGTTGGCTGCTCGGCATTGCGGTGCAGTGACAACCGTCTGTCACGTACGCGTTGCGGGTGCCATGCCGGTGCGGGGAGCCCGGATGCGTGCACTCGCGGCGATCGCGGTCGGCATTGTCGGTGCTCGATTCGGGGCGACGCTTGGTCGGTTGCTGTCTCCATGCTCATACCTCCGTTTCGATCGTGGCTGCGGCTCTGCTGCGGGGCTTGTCGCCTGTAGAACTTATCGACTATATAAGTAGCTAGGGTGTCCGTCATGACTTTTCCGCCTCCGGTTGTGGCGTTGGCGGAGCTGGCGAAGGTCCTTGGTGTGAGTCGGGTCAGGGCGATGCAGTTGATCAAGCGGGCGGAGTTCCCAGCGCCGATCGCGGTGCTGAGCGTCGGTCGGATCTGGGCGTACGACGCGGTTGTCGAGTATTGCGAGAGCACCGGACGCAAGGTTCATCCAGTGGACGGGGCGTGACGGTGAGGCGTGCGCGCGCCCACCGCGGCCGCGGTGATTGAACAAGTCCATCTCCCACCATGATTTGGTAGCACGATCACCGGTACCAAGCGCGTGCCGAGCTGAGAATGTGGACAACTCGGCCGGTGTTGATCGCCGGACGTCGGCCTCAGGTCGTTTCAGGCCGGGTTGAGGCAGGTGAGTCGTGCCCTGTCCACTTGCCTGTTTCTTGGGCCGAAAACGCCGCGTTCTGTTGACGACCGCCATCTGAACGGGGATCGTCCTCGTTTGGGTAGGAAAGTGTGACTCACGGTATCGACTCAGTCACCCTGGGGCAGGGATGCGAAAACGAGCGGCGGCAATCATCGGGCTGCTGGTGGTCGGGGCGGTCCTGGCCGGCTGCACCGGTACATCCGGGGTGAACACCCAAACCCTGGATCCGATCTCGACGTCGACCGCGTCGTCGTCAACCGTTGCGTCGTCGACCGAGGCATCCCCATCGCAGATCTCTGCGTCGCCGAGCCCATCTCCCGCAGCGCAGAGTGTGACTTCTGGGACCGACAGCGGACTGTCGGTCGAAGAATCGGCAGATCGTGCAGCGGTCGAATCGCAGTGGGTGAAATCCTGGGACGTCTACCTGGAGATTGCGCGCACGCCGGCGGCGGATCGCGAGGCTCTGATCGCGACGGTTGCCGTCGACCCCACCAAGGCGAACATGCTCAGCGACGCCGCGAAGTTCGACAGCCAGGGACTGGAGACCTACGGCTCCCTCGGCCACAGGATCTCCTGGCCGCAGCCCATCAACGGCGGCACCACCGCCCTGATCGACGATTGCCAGGATCGCAGCCAAAGCGGGGCCATCAAGACCTCCACCGGCGACAAGGTCACGGTCGGCGTCGCCCGTGATCACTACCAGGGAAGCCTCGTCAAAGGCGATGACGGGGTGTGGCGCGTCGAGCAGGTGTTCTACCTGAAGGACGAGCCGTGCTAGCCCGGCTCGGAACGGTCCTCACCTCGGTGCTGGCAATGGTTGTGCTGCCTGCTCTACCGACCGTTCGCCGGCCCGCAGGACGATCCGCAGCCGACCCGTCAACGTCGTGGCGGGCGATGGTCGGCCTGCTGCCGGATGCCACGTACTCGCTGACCTTGACCCTCGACAGCGCGATCAGCAGTGGGGATCTGGAGCCCGGCCAGGTTGATCAGGCGCGCGCCGCCGCCGCGGCGGCGCAAGCTCAAACCCAAGCTGATGCGGGAGCAACCGAGTCCACCGGTCAGCGATCCAACGGTTCCGCATCAGCTGCCGGCGCCAATACCAGTGCAGCCGTCGTCGGCGAGTGTGGTTTCCGGGCCGCCACGGTGCCGGCCGGGGATGCCCGATGGGACGGGAACGATCCTGCCGCTGGGACGTTGCTGGTGAACCCCTGCAATGGTGCCCAGCAGTACCTTTTTGTGCCGAACCCAGCGCCCGGGGACCCGGCCGCGGCTGCACCGCCGCCACCCCCGCCGCCGGATCCTGCGGTGTTGGCGCAGCAGGCGTACGGGGAGTTGACGGTGCCGAACCCGGTGGCGAAACGGTCACCGCCCGAGAACAACTCGGATCCGCAGTACGGCGGCCAGTCCTACACGTGGGTCCAACTTTGGACCTATATCTGGGCCGGGGAGTGGCAGTCCTACGCACGAACAGTGGAGCTGCGCGGGGTGTCGGCGACCGTCACCGCAACCCCGACCGCGCTGGTGTTCGATCCGGGTGACGGCTCGGCCCCGGTGACCTGTGACGGTCCGGGCCGACCGTGGACGGAGGCGGACGGCAGCAACCCGCCGTCAGCGGGTGGCTGCGGCTACATGTACCGGGCGGTGACCCCGAACGGCCCGTTGACGGCGACCACGTCGATTCAGTGGTCGGTGGCCTGGACCAGCAACGTCGGCGCGGGCGGCACCTTCCCGGTGCTGACCACTCAGTCGGCGTCGTCCTTTCTGGTGGAACAGATTCAGGTGGTGATCAAGTGAAGACAATGACGGTGAATGGTGTTGACCGGCAACCGGTCTCGACCAACGGTTCCGCGATTGCTGGTGGGCCGCCACAGGCCCGGACGCCGTTGCCGACCCGGCAGCGCCGCGACTGGATGGACGGCCCTGGGTGCGGTGCTGGTGATCGGGATCGGCGCCGCGTTCGGGTACCTGTACTCCACGGCCGGGTCGAAGGAACCGGTCGTCGTGATGACGGCACCGGTCGCGGTCGGTGAGGTGATCGCCCGGTCCGACCTGTCCACGGTGGACGTGGCGGGGGACATCACCGCGATCGCCGGCGGCGAACCTGGAATCGGTGGTCGGGGAGCGGGCCGCCGTCGCGCTGCTGCCGGGAACGCTGTTGCAGCGGTCGATGGTCACCGACGCGGACCCGATCCCCACGGGCATGGCGCAGGTCGGGGTGGCGGTGAAGGGCGGGCAGCTCCCGGCGGATGGGCTGGTCCCGGGGGACCGGGTGCAGGTGCTGCGCCCTGCCCGGGCAGGTCGCCGGCGCGGGGAATCCCGCCGCACCAACGGTTCTGGTCGACGCCGCGGTGGTGTTCGCCGCCCATCAGGACCCGGTGCAGCCGGGGACGACGCTGCTGACCCTGGTGGTGCCGGCCGGCGCTGCAGCCGGCGGTGGCGGCGGCCAGCGCCACCGGTGCGGCGGCGGTGGTGAAGGTGCCGGCGTCGTGATCGTCTCGGTGTGCGCGGACAAGGGTTCACCGGGGGTGACCACCCTGGCGACGGTGCTGGGCTTGGTCTGGCCCGGGCGCCGGGTGGTGGTGGAGGCCGACACCGCCGGCAGTGACCTGTCCTTCCGGCTCCGCCCCGCCGTGAACGGCGGGGTGTTGGGTGGGCGGTTGGCGCCGGATCCGTCGGTCGCGGTGCTGGCCACCGCGGCCCGGTTGGGGCTGACCGAGGCTGGTCCGCTGCCCTACGCGCAGGACACCTCGCTCGGGGTTCCGGTGGTGCCGGGGGTGTTGTCCGCGGACCGGTTCCGGGCACTGCGGTCGCTGTGGCCGCAGGTCGCGAAGGATCTGGCGGCGTGGGCGGGGACGGCGATCGTCGACCTGGGCCGACTGCACCCCGGACAGCCCCGTTCTGCCGGTGGCGCGGGCGTCGTCGGTGGTGCTGCTGCTGACCCCGGCGACCCTGGAGGGGCTGTATCACGTGCGGGACCGGGTCGCCGAACTCTCCGGCACCCTCGGCGACCCCGGCCGGACCCGGCCCAACCTGGGCGTGGTGGTGACCGGTGAGGTCCGGGACCGCCGCTCCGCCGTGGAGCAGGTGCGACAGGTGTTGGCGTCCATCGGGTCCCCGGCCCCGGTGATCGGGTTCGTCGCGCACGACCCGGCCGGCGCCAAGGGGCTGTGGGCGGGGGAGCTGACCCGCCGGTTCGCCGGCAGCGAACTGGTCCGGTCGGTCCGGGCGACCGCGGAAGCGGTGCTGGCCGGGTGGCCCGAACTGCTCCCGCCGCCCGCGCCGACGGTCCCGGCGGGGGACATGAAGCCGAACCAAGGCGCCGGCGGAGATCCCGGACACGGTGCTGTTGCTGAGTCTGCGGGTGCGGTGATGGAAGGGACAAGGTCATGAACGACACATTGGTGGTGGACCGCCAACTGGTGAGGACGCTGCAGGGGCGGGTCGCCGACGAGATGACCCGGGCGAAGCAACTGCGGGAGGCCCGTGGGGAGCGGGAGTTGTCCGAGTCCGACGAACGCCAGCTGGCGTTCAGCCTGATCACGGCGGCGGTGCAGCGGCACCTCGCGTCGCTGCTCGCCGCCGGTGAGGAGCTGCCCGCGGACGCCGGGTACGACCTGAAGCTGATCGAGGCCGTCGACGACGCTATGTACGAGGCCGCCGAGTTCCAGGACCTGATCACCGACGAGCAGATCGAGAATGTCGACATCAACGGCTGCGACGAGGTTTTCGTCACCTACGCCGACGGTAGGGGGAAGGTTCGGGGCCGGCCGATCGCGGCGTCGGATGACGAGCTGATCCGGATCGTGCAGAACCTGGCGTCCCGGGTGTCGCTGAATCCGCGGCCGTTCAGCCGGGCGAACCCGGAGCTGGACCTGCGGCTGCCGGACGGGTCCCGGTTGTCGGCGGTGATGGGCGCGGCGGAGCGGCCGGTGGTGTCGATCCGCCGGTCCCGGTACCCGCAGATGTTCCTGTCCACCCTCGTCGAACTGGGCACGGTCGACGACCAGTTGGCGTGTTTCCTGCAGGCCGCGGTGACGGCCCGGATGAACCTGGTGATCGGCGGCGCCACCGACGCCGGGAAGACCACCCTCCTGAGATCAATGATCAACGCGATCGGGCCGGCGGAGCGGCTGATCACCGTGGAGCGGTCCCTGGAGTTGGGGTTGCGGCGGCACCCGGAGCTGCACCCGGACGTGGTGGAACTGGAGGAGGTGCTGCCCGACGCCGACGGCAACGGCGGCCTGTCCATCCGGGACCTGGTGCGCCGCACCCGCAGACACAACCCGGACAGGTGCTGCGTCGGCGAGGTGATGGGCCCCGAAGTTGTGGAGATGCTCAGCGCCATGAGCCAGGGGAACAACGGGTCCCTGTCGACGATCCATGCCCGGTCCGCGTCGGATGTGTTCGCCAAGCTCGCCACCTACGCGGCGCAGTACGAGAAGCTGGATTTCGCGGTGGCGCATTCGTTGATCGCGAACGCCGTCGACTTCGTGGTGTTCATCGAGAAGAACCCGATGTTGGGTGGGCGTCGGTGCGTGACCGAGGTCCGGGAGGTGGTCGGCTCCCCGGACGGGCGGGTGGCCAGCGGGTTGATCTTCGGCCGGTCGCCGGTGGACGGCCGGGCGGTCCGGGCGGACGAGTTCGGGCTGACGTTCGAACGGAACAAGGCGTTGCACGCCGCCGGGTACGACGACACCGCCCACTCCTTCGTCTTCGGCGGTCGGTGATGGTGGGTCAGGTGTGGATCGCGGTGCTGCTCGGCGCCGGCCTTGGCGCCGGGTTGTGGCTGATGGCCGCCGGGGCCTACGGCACCGTGGTGGACCCGACCCGGCCGCCCACCCGAACCGCACGACTCAAGAGCGCTCTGCGGTCGCCCGGTGTGTCCGGGTCGGATCCTGGGCGGGATCACCGTGGCCGTACTGACTTTGGCGGTGACCCGGTGGCCGGTCGCCGCGGTGGGGTTGGGTGCGTTGGTGGTGTGGTGGCCGGCGCTGTTCGGCGGCACCGGTGCCGAGCAGCGGCAGATCGCGTCGCTGGAGGCGTTGGTGACGTGGACGGAGACGCTGCGGGACACCATCGCCGCGCACGCCAGCCTGGAGCAGGCGATCCCGGCGTCGGCGGTGCACGCGCCGACGTTGATCCGCCCCGCCCTGGTGCGGCTGGTCGGGCGGTTGCGGGCGAGGGTGCCGATGGACCAGGCGTTGTCGGCGTTCGCGGCCGAGTTGGATGACCCGTCGGCGGATCTGGTGATCGCCGCGTTGATGCTGTCCGCGACGCGGCGCGGTGACCGGCTCGGTGAGGTGCTGACCGGGTTGACCACCGCGGCCCGGGAGGAGCTGGAGATGCGGCGGAAGATCTCCGCCGGCCGGGTGGAGCTCCGCCGCGGCGTGCAGATCGTGGTCGGGGTGACCATCGTCGATCGGGGTGTTCCTGGTCGTGTTCAGCGGTCCCTACATCGCCCCGTACGGCACCCCGGCCGGGCAGGTCGCCCTCGCCGTCGTGGTCGGCATCTTCGCGGCGGCGTTCCTGTGGATGCGGAAACTGTCCGCGCAGCAACCGGTTGCGCCGTTCCTGGCCCGGCCGGGGCAGCAGCCCGACCCTACCGAAGCCACCATCCTCACATCGGTGAATGCCGCATCCCCGGTGAGTCGGGTGGTGAGGCGATGATCGCGGCGGTCGGGCTCGGCGCCCTGTGCGGTGGTGTGGTCTTTCTGCTGGTGCTGCACCTGGCAAGGCCGCGCCCGGCGCCGTTGGTGGAGTTGGCCCGGTTCGACGCCGCCCACGCCGGAGCCGCTGCAGGGCAGGCGGTTTCAGATCTGCCTCCGAGCTTCGGCGGCCGCGGGGCTGCCCGCGGCGGTCGGGGCGTGGGTGGCCCGGCAGCTGACCCTCCGCGGGGTCACGAACACCAGCCTGCGGCAGGACCTCGCGTTGACCGGCCGCACCTATGAGCAGGTGATGACCAGGAAGGTGTTGTTCGCCGCCGGCGGGTTGCTGCTCTCGCTGCTGCTGCTGGTGGTCGTGCCGGCCGCGGTCGGTGCCGCGCTGCCGACCGGGGCGCCGCTGATCGTGGCGGTGCTGCTGGCCGCCGCGTTGTTCTTCCTGCCCGACCTGGAAGCCAGGGCCGAGGCCGACCCGGCGGCGGGCCGAGTTCCGGCACGCCCTCGGCGCCTACCTGGACCTGGTCGCGTTGGAGATGGCCGCCCGGGCCGCACCCGCGGAGGCGTTGCCGGCGGCGGCGAAGGTCGGCACCGGATGGCCACTGGCGTTGATCCGGGACACCCTGTACCGGGCCACCCGCGGCGGGCGGGACCCGTGGGCCGCGCTGGGTGAGCTGGGCCGGCGGATCGGCGTCACCGAACTCAGCGACCTCGGGCAACTCATCTCGTTGGTCGCGCAGGACGGCGCGAGGGTCCGGTCCACCCTGACCGCCCGCGCGCAGACCATGCGCCGGCACGAACTGGCGAACCTGCAAGGTCAGGCCGGGAAGGCCGACCAGAGCATGCAGATGGCGCAGGTGCTGATCGGCCTCGGATACCTGCTGTTCATCGGCTACCCCGCGATGGTCGCCGTCCTCAACTTCTAACCCGCCCACCAACTTTCGAAACCCGACAAGGAATCACCACCGCACCACCCACCGGAAAGGGGAACAGAAATGATCATGACCCTGGAGACGGTCCGCGACTGGGTGACCGCCCGCATCACGCTGCTCCGCGCCAACGGGGACCGGGGTGAGATCCCCGCCCAGCTGGTCTGGATGGGTGTCATCGTCGCCCTCGCGATCGCCGCGGGCGCGGTCATCACCACCCTGGTGATGAACAAGGCCAACAGCATCAACCTGCAGTAGCAGGCACGCGGTGCCCGGCAATCCCCAAGCGCGCGCTCGCGGTCCGTCGTTTCTGACAGCTCGGTGGCGGCGGCTGCGTGACGCCCGGGACCGTGGCGATGCCACGGTCGAGGCGGTGATCATCGTCCCGGTCATCGTCGTGCTCACCCTGCTGGTGGTGCAGTTCGTGCTGGTCTGGCACGGCCGGCACGTCGCCCAGGCGGCCGCGCAGACCGCGGCCCGGTCGGCCGCCGCCTACCAGGCGCCAACCCGCTGTGGGGCAGGCCGCCGGGGACGAGTACCTCGCCGAGGTCGCCCCGAACCTGCTCCCCGGCCGCACCGTCACCGTCACCCGTGACGCCGCCGGCGTCACCGCCATCGTCACCGCCGACGTGCTGACGGTCATCCCGTTCGCCGGCTTCCAGATCCAAGAGCAGGCCACCGCTCCACTCGAGATCTTCGTGGGGACACCATGACTCGGCCGCGCGCGCCGAGCTCGCCGCAGGTGGGATCGGGACCGCGGGTCGATGACGACGGAGTTCGTCGTGCTCGCGCCGATCGTGATCGCGATCGTGCTGTTGGTGGTCGGGCTCGGCCGGTACGCGCACGGCACACAACTCGTCGAACAGGCCGCGGCCGCCGCCGCCCGGGCCGCGTCACTGACCAGCAGCGGCGCCCAGGCGCAGGGCCGGGCCGGCGCAGGCGGCGGCCGGGTCCCTGGCGGACGCCGGGCTGTCCTGCACCGGGATGACCGCCGACGTCGACACCGGCTCACTTCCGGCCCGGCGGGGTCGTCACCGTGACCGTCACCTGCACCGCCGACCTCTCCGGACTCGCGCTCAGCGGCCTCCCCGGAGCGGCGACCGATCTCGGCGACCGGCCGGGCACCCCTTGAAGACGCACCGTCAGTTCAGTGATTCCGGAGATCAGCCATGACCCCGCGACTCGTCCCGGCGGCGGCTGCGCGACGCGGTCACCCGCCGCTGGACCCGCCTGCAGCGGGATGATCGGGATCGCGGATCGGTCACCGCCTACCTGCTGATCATGACCGTCGCGTTGGTGGTGCTGGCCGGGCTGGTGCTGGACGGCGGGGCCGCGCTGGCCGCGCACGGCCGGGCCGCCGACACCGCGCAACAGGCGGCCCGCGCCGGCGCCGACGCCCTCGACGAACAATCACTCCGCACCACCACCCCGGGCGGGCTGACCACGAACCCGGCGCCGCCGCCGGGCCGCCGCGCCGCGGTCCTCGCCGCCGCCGACGTCACCGGCGACATCACCGTCACCGGAACCACCGTCACCGTCACCGCCCGCGCCACCAAACCCACCGCGATCCTGGCCATCGTCGGCATCACCCAGGTCGGCGGCACCGCCACCGCCACCGCGATCCCCCTGCACGGCACCACCACCGGAGCGCCCTGACATGACCCACCAACCGATTCCACCGTCGCCATTTCGGGGAGTGTTGTGATGCGTGCCCTCCGCGCCGCCGCCTCGGCCATCGCTTCCCTCGCCCTGCTGATCGGGGTGCCCTGGCTGCTGTCCAGCACCATCGGGAACCCGCTGACCCGGTTGCCGGACCTGCTCGCCGGGGACGTCAACGACCACGTCGTGCTCGCCGCCCTCGCGGCCGTCCTGTATCTGGCGTGGGCGCAGTTCGCCGTCGCGTTCGCCGTCGAGCTGATCTCCGCGGTCCGGCGGACCCCGATGCCGCGGCGGATCCCCGGGGTGTTCGCCGGGCAGCAGGGCCTCGCCCGGGCGCTGGTCAGCGGCGCGCTGCTGCTGCTCCCGATCACCGCGTCCACCGTCGTCCCGGCCGCGCAGGCCGTCGCCATGAGCACCCGGCTACCACCCGGCCGCCGCGGTGGTGACCGAACTGGTGCCGGGACCACCCGGCGGTCCCGCCGCCACGGTCGCGCCCGTTGTCACCCCGACGCGGGAGGTCACCCTGACCGGTGACGGTGCCCGCACCTGGTGGGACCTCGCCGTCGCCCACCTCGGCGACGGCGCCGCCTGGCGGGACCTGTGGGACCTCAACCAGGGCCGGGTCCAGGCCGACGGCACCGTGCTGACCACCGAGCGAACGGTGCTGCAACCCGGCTGGACCGTTGTCATCCCCGACACCACCGCGGGTGACAACCCAGCGCGCGGCCGCCGAAGCCGGTGCCGACGACGACAGCCAGCAGGTTGATGTGACGGTGCAGGCGGGGGACACCCTGTCGCGAGATCGCCGCCGACCACGGCGTCAACGACTGGACCACGGTGTGGCCGGCCAACGCCGGGCGGGAAGAACCCGACGGTGACCGGTTCACCGACCCGGACTACATCGAACCCGGCTGGACGATCACCATCCCCACCCCGCCGGACGATGGGTGACAACGCGGGTGACAACACCGTCCCGGTGCGGGACGGGGACACGTTGTCGCAGCTCGCGGCCGACAACCACGTCCCGCTCGACGACGTCGTCGCCGCCAACATCGGTCGAGTCCAACCCGACGGATCCGCGCTCACCGACCCGGATGACATCCGACCCGGCTGGCGATCGTCATCCCCGGCGATGTCACCCACGACCGAGCCACCGCAGTGAGCCGCCGGCCGGCGGAATCCGAGCCGTGTCACCCCGCCGACACCACCAGCGGTCACGACAACCGAACCGGTCACCCCGTTGTCACCCACCGACGACACGTTGTCACCCACCGACCCAGCCGGCTTGTCACCCACGGACCAGCCCGCCTGCCCGCGACCAGCCTGCCGTGCAGGCATCGCCGGGAACGGAACAGCCGGCGGTGCAGTGCCGTCCGCGTCGCGTTCGGACATCCCCGAGGGGGACGCGTCGGCCACCGAGCAGGCCGATCCGGGCGTCGAGCACGCCGTGGTGGTGCCGTGGCTCGCCGGTGCCGGTCTGCTCACCGGCGGCGCCCTGCTGGCCCTGGTCCGGCACCGGCGGCGGCAGTTCCGGTACCGCTCACCCGGGCGGAGCATCACCCAGACCCCCGCGGAGTTGCAGGACGCCGAGCGTGCCCTGCTCACCGCCGGCGCCAGCCGGGATGGGGGACGTGAACTTCCTCGACCGGGCGCTCCGCGGCCTGACCCGCACCGCCGCCGACGGCCACGCTCGACTGCCGGACGTGGTCGCGGCCCGCCTCACCAACGACGCCCTCGAACTCATCCTCGCCGTCCCGAACCACGAACCACCCGCACCGTGGCGGTCCGACGACGCCGGCACCACCTGGACCCTGAACCGCGACGACCACGACCAACGCGATGCGCCGACGGTCACCGGCGCCGATGTGTACGCGCCGTACCCGACGCTGGTGTCCGTCGGTCACACCGAGGCCGGGGAGCAGTGGCTGCTGGACCTGGAACAGGTCGGGTACCTGTCGCTGACCGGGGACACCGACCGGTGCATGGACCTGGCCCGGTTCATCGCCGCGGAACTGGCTCACAACGCCTGGTCGGACATGGTCGATGTCACCCTCGTCGGATTCGGCGCCGAGATGACCGCGCTCAACCCGGAACGACTCACCCACACCGACCACCTCGAGACGGCGACCGCGGCGGCGACCCGGGTCCTGGCCGACCCACCGCAGGACGTCGACGGCAACACGCGTTCCGTCCTCGACGCCCGGTCGCACCCGGGTCTGGCGGAGGTGCCCGACACCGCACGTCACCCTGATCTCCCCGACCGCGGCCAGCGCGGTGCCGCCCAACGTGCTCTCGGCGCTGGTCGACGAGCTTCGCAGCCAACCGGACCGATCCGCCGTCGCCGTGGTCGACGCCGGCGGTGAGGCTCGCCGCGACCGAACGACGGGCAGGAAGCTCGATCCCGCCGGACCGAGGCTGGGCACTCGGCGTCGATGACGAGGGGATGCTGACCATCCCGGCACTGGGCGCGCGGCTGATCGCGCAGCAGCTGCCGGAGCGGGAGGCCGCCGACCTCGCCGCGCTGCTCGCCCTGGCGGCGGCGACCGAGGACCACCCCATGCCGACCTCGCGAGGCGACCAACCCTGGGACGAGTACGCCGACGCCGCCGGCAATCCATTGCCGCAGCTGACCATCCCGGCACCGACCGAGGCCGACAGCGCCGATTCGCCGGACCAGGTCGAAGCGGCAAGTCGCTGTCGGAATCGGCGTTGCCGTTGCCGCCCCGCGCCTACCTGGACCGCACCGCCGCGGACCAGGCCGACCTCGACACCCTCGCCCCGCGGGTTCCCGGTGCGGTGCGGGAACGGATCGAGAAGAGCGACACCGACCTGGATGCCGACCTGGCCGACTGGTACGACGACACCACCACCCGGCCGCGGGTCGCAGCGTCCTCGGCCCGATCCAGGTTCGGGCGCAAGGGTGAACTGCCGCCCGGCCGC
>CAVOIW010000007.1:0-130667 GCA_963695865.1 uncultured Actinomycetota bacterium
TTCACCGGGGTCACCCTGACGGTGCTGTGCCTGTTTTTGGGGGCGGCGTATCTGACGCTCAAGACCGTCGGTGAACTGCACCAGCGGGTCGCCCGGCTGTCGGGGCGCCTGGGCTGGCTCGCCGCCGCCGTGGTACTGGTCTGGGTGGTGTGGAGCCACGTCGGTTTGAACCAGGGTTTCGTTCCGAAACCGGTCGACATCTTGGCGTTGTTCGCCGTTCTCGGCGCGGCCTGGTTCGCCGAGGCCGGTTCGCAGGGCATCGCGTTCACCTCCGGGGCGGTGGCCATCGGCAGTGTGCTCGCGTCGATCTTTTTCGACCTGTCCCCGCGGGTCATGGTGTCCAGCACCAACGCCGCCTACAGCCTCACCATCTCCGGCTCCGCCAGCCCCCCGTACACCCTGAAAGTCATGACCGTCATCGCGGTGGTGTTCCTGCCCCTGGTGCTGGCCTACCAGGCCTGGAGCCTGTGGACATTCCGGAAACGCCTCGGCGCACCACCGACGTTCCACCAGTTCGATCACGGCTGACGGTGCCGCGCAGGTGGATTCCGTGTCACCCCGTTCACCGTCAACCAGTTCATTGTCATCCACGTCAACGACGACAGAGGAAATCCCATGAGCAGCATTTCGCAGTCCCCGTTCCCGCCGATCGCGGAGTACGCATTCCTGTCGAATTGCCATACCGGTGCGTTGGTGGCGCCGGACGGTTCGGTGGATTGGTTGTGTTTTCCCAGTTTCGACAGCCCGAGCGCTTTCGGCAATCTGCTGGACCGCGGCGCCGGCTATTTCCGCTTCGCGCCGTACGGGATCAACGTGCCGACCGACCGGAACTACGAGCCGGGCACGAATGTGCTGGTCACCACCTGGCACACCCCAGGTGGTTGGGTGGAGGTTCGGGACGCCTTGACGATGGGCCCGCGGACGGGGCCGGACGAAACGACCCCGCACACCAGGCCGCCGGCGGACGACGACGCGGAGCATGTGCTGGTTCGGACGGCGGTGTGCCTGCGTGGCACGGTCGAGGTGGAATTGGTGTGTGAGCCGGCGTTCGACTACGGCCGGGTGCCGGCGACCTGGAAGCTCGCCGCCGCCGACGGCGCGGAGGCGCATGCCGCGGATGCCGGCGGGGCCGGGCAGACCATGCGGTTGCGGTCCGATCTGGCGTTGGGCGTGGAAGGCAGTTCGGTGCGCGGACGGCATGTGCTGCACGAGGGCGAAGCCGTCTTCTGCTCGCTGTCCTGGGAGGTGGCTCTGAACGGGCCGGCTGACCACGCCGACGCGGCGCGGAGCCTGGCGGTGACCGCCGAGTTCTGGCGCCGCTGGCTGGCCCGGGCCAGGATCCCCGACCACCGGCTCCGCCGGTATCTGGAACGCTCCGCGTTGACCATCAAAGGCTTGACGTACATGCCGACCGGCGCCACCGTGGCGGCGTCGACGACGTCGCTGCCCGAAACGCCCGGGGGCGAGCGGAACTGGGACTACCGCTACACCTGGATGCGGGACACCACCTTCACCCTGCAGGCGCTGCACCTTTTGAATCTGGACTGGGAGGCCGACGAGTTCGTCCAGTTCGTCGCCGATGTCGAACCCAACCCGGACGGCGACCTGCAGATCATGTACGGCATCGACGGCCGACGTGATCTGACCGAGACGACCCGGGACGACCTGTCCGGCTACGAGGGGGCGCGGCCGGTGCGCATCGGCAACGGTGCGTTCGACCAACGCCAGAACGACGTCTTCGGCGCGGTCCTGGACTCGGTGCTGCTGCACACCCGGCGCAGCGACCGGCTGCCCCGCCGGCTGTGGCCGCTGGTCAAGGCCCAGGCGGACGGCGCGATCCGGGTCTGGAAGGATCCTGACCAGGGCATCTGGGAGGCGCGTGGGAAGCCGCAGCACTATGTTTCCTCCAAGCTGATGTGCTGGGTCGCTATGGACAGGGCCGCGAAGCTGGCCGGCATCCGCGGCGAACCAGACCTGGAGACCAACTGGTCGGCCGTGGCGGACGAGATCAAGGCCGACATCCTGGCGAACGGCTTGACGGCTGACGGGGTGCTGCGGCAGCACTACGAGACCGATGAGCTGGACGCGTCGACTCTGCTGGCGGCGATCTTCGGTTTCCTGCCCAGGGACGACGAGCGGCTGCACGCCAGCGTCATGGCGATTTCCGAGCAGCTGACCGAGCACGGGTTCGTGCTGCGGTACAAGACCGAGGCGACCGACGACGGCCTGTCCGGCAAGGAAGGCACGTTCCTCATCTGCTCGTTCTGGCTGGTTTCCGCATTGGCCGTGGTCGGAGAGATGCAGCAGGCCAAGGACATGTTGGAACGATTGCTGCGGATCGCATCCCCGTTGGGTCTCTACGCAGAAGAATTCGAGGTCAACACCGCACGCCACCTCGGAAACTTCCCACAAGCCTTCTCCCACCTCGCCCTGATCGAAGCAGTCGCCCGCATCATCCTTGCCGAGCGGATGGAAGAGAACGCATTGTGAGCAGCAACAAGCCTGCCATCAAGAAACCCGGGAAGGGTTGGGAGACAGCGCGCGTGCTGCTCCGCGGGGTCATCTCGGGTGGAGTGGCCACCGCGACGATGACCGGCGCCTACACGCTGGAACGGAAGATGCGCCGGATTACCCCAGGGTTGAGCCCGATGGACTACGACGACGGTGTCGTCCCGGGTCAGATCGTGCTGCACATCCTGCACCTGCCCGATCTCGGCGCGAAGGAGGAAACCACAGTCGGGCTGCTGCTGCGGTGGGTCTACGGTTCCGCCTTCGGTATGGCACACGTGATGCTGCGCAAGCGGTTTCCCGAGCCGACGGCGACCATCATCTTCGGGTCCGCGCTGATGTCGGTGACCCTGTCCATGTTTCCGCTGCTGGGCCACACCCCGCCGCCCTGGAAGTGGCCGCTGGCCCTGATGGCGACGAGCGTCGGAACCCACGTCGCCTACGTGACGGCCGGCGCGATCGCCGACGATCGACTCTCCAAAGTCCTCTACTAACCACCCAAGACAACGATCCCGCCGGGCGACAAGCCCGGCGGGATCGATGGTTTCGGGTCAGGCGCCGCCCGCGTTCAGGGTGACGGTGATCGGCTTGAATCCGGTGCCGGTGACGTCCATCCCCCTGGCCTTCAAGACGGTCAGTGCCTTCTGGGCGTAGACGTTGGTATAGGCCTCCTTGTCCGGGGCCTTGGTCAGAACTGTTTTGCCGTCGGCGTTCTTGGTCGTCTCCGCGATCTTCACGGTGCGGTCCCAGTCGGCCTGGTTGATCATGCCGATGCCCGCCGGTGACGGCCAGATCAGCTTGTTCACCTCGTTCATCTGCCACAGCTGATGGCTGGCACCGAGCTTGGAACCGGATTTGACGACGATGTCGCGGCATTCGGAGGCGTGGGTCGAACAGTAGATCCATCCCTCGAAGCTCGCGGTCAGCATCTTGACCGTGTTGGCCTGGTAGGTCGGGTCGTTCAGCTTCTTGGTGTCGGCCCAGATCGAGTCCTGCAGCATCGACGTACCCTCGTCGGTCCACTTGATCACGTTGAAATCGGCCGGGGTGTACAGCTTTCCGGTCGCCGGGTTCTTGGCCTCGAGCACCTGCGCGTACTCGTTGTAGATCATCGCCTGGGCGGCATCGATGTCGCCGCTGAGCAAAGCGTTCTCGTCGAACTGCTGCTGCACCAGAGTGACGTCGTTCGCCGGATCGAGGCCCGCCTTGGTCATCCCGGCGAAGAGTTCGAACTCGTTGCCGAAGCCCCAGTTTCCGACCTTCTTGCCCTTGAGATCGGCCGCGGTGGTGATGTTCTTGTCCTTGAAGGAGATCTGCGTTGTGCCGGAACGTTGGTAGACCTGCGCCACGTCGGTGATGTCGGCGCCCTGCTCCCGCGACTGCAGTGCCTTCGGCACCCAGGCGATGGCGTAGTCGGCCTGTCCCTGGGCGAGCACGGTTTGCGGGACGATGGTGGTCCCACCTTCCAGCAGAGTGACGTCGAGACCCTCCTGCTTGTAGAAGCCCTTGTTCAACGCCACGATGTAGCCGGCGAACTGCGCCTGGTTGAACCACTGCAGTTGGATCTTGATCTTCGCCGCCGGACCCGCCGGCGCGGACGGTGCAGCGACTGTCGCGCCGCTCGATCCGGCCGCCGACGGAGCAGCGGCGGAGCCGGCTGACCGGAGCCGGCAGCTGAGCCGGCCGCCGAGCTAGGAGCGGATGACGGCGCCGAGCCGGCGGCTGCCGACGCGGCGGGCGCGGCCGCCGACGGGCTGGCGCTCGGAGCGGCGCTGGTACTGCTACTGCTGCTGCACGATGCCAGGGTGATGCCGGCGGCCATGGCAGTGGCTGCGGCCACCACCGTGCGGATCCTTCGATGCATTCCGAGCTCCTTGGGTTGGGGTTCGCTGCGTGGATGTCGCGGGTATTGCGTGATGAGACCGACGTCGTTGCCGTGCTGGGCGCCGATGTCTGGCGTGCATCCGGGAGAGGGTCAGCCGGACACCTGCCTCGACCGCATCGCGATGCTCTCGATCAACAGCGCGGCGAGGTAGAAGATCAGCCCGAGTGCGATGGCGCCGACCACGTATGCCCAGGCCAGGGCGTAGTCGCTGGCGGCGACGGCCGAGGTGATCCTGGGTCCGAGTCCCTTCTGCAGGCCGCCGAAATACTCGGCGACGACGGCCGAGATGACCGAAAGCGACGCGGCCAGCCGGATTCCGGTGAAGAAGTACGGCAGTGCTGTCGGAATCCGCACCATCCGCAGCACGGTCATCCCGCCGGCCGCATAACTCGCCATCAATTCGGTATGCACCGGGGAGGTCTGCTTGAGCCCACGGGTCGTGTTGACGAAGACCGGGACGAACGTGGCAACGGCGACCACGAGACGCCTCGGGAGGGTCGAGGTGGAATCGAACATGGTGTTGAAGATCGGCGCCAGCACCACGATCGGCATCGTGGCGGCCGCTGCGGCCAGCGGGGTGATCATCTCGTCGCCGATCCGGAATCGGACCGCGACCGACGCGGCGATCACGGCCAGCACGATCCCGACCAGCAGGCCGACGAGGGCGTTGGCGCCGGTGCTCTCGGCCGCGGTGAGGATGCGGGCGAAGTTGTCCTTCAGCGCCGTGTAGATCGCGGACGGGGCCGGGATCACGAAGCTGGACACGTCGAAGGCCGTCACGATCCACTGCCACAGTCCCAGCACCACCGCACCGAGCAGGATGGGCGGCCAGACCGACCCGAACGCAGAGCCGGTGCGGCGCAGCAGGGATGCGCCGGCAGCGACCGGGTCCGACGTGCAGTATTCCCGGACTCGTCGTCCGGTCCGAAGTCGCAGTCACGCGGGCTCGCCCACACTCTCGCGGCCCCGCAGTGCTTCTCGGACGCGAGTGACGGCCGCAAAGAATTCGGGCGCCTCCCGGGTCGCCGGCGTGCGGTCACCCAAGCCGATGGGCACCACCTCCGAGATGCGGCCCGGTCGTGGGGTCATCACTACTACCCGGTTCGACAGGAACACCGCCTCCGAGATCGAGTGAGTCACGAAGACGACGGCCGCGGACGTCTCGGCTGCGATCCGGACCAGTTCGCCCTGCATCCGTTCCCTGGTCATCTCGTCGAGCGCGCCGAAGGGCTCGTCCATCAGCAGCAGCGACGGGCTCTCCGCCAGAGCTCGGGCGATCGCCACCCGCTGTTGCATGCCGCCGGACAGCTCCTGCGGCCGGTGTTCGGCGAAGTCCGTTAATCCCACCAGGTTCAGCAATTCCCGCGCCCTGGCCCGGCGCTTCGACTTGGACACACCATGAACGACGAGCGGCAGCTCGACATTCGCGGCTACCGAGCGCCATTCCAGCAGCCCGGCCTGTTGGAAGGCGAAGCCGTATTCCTGGTCCCTGCGGGCCTGGTCGGCGGTCTTGCCGTTGACCTGCACCGTGCCGCCGGTGGCGGGAATCAGCCCGGCGACGACCCGCAGCAGCGTCGACTTGCCGCACCCGGACGGGCCGATCAGTGAGACGAATTCGCCCTTCGCCACCGTCAGATCGATACCGTCGAGCGCGGTGACATCGCCTTTGCGGGCCGCGAAAACCTTGTTGACGCCAGACACTGCGACCGCCAATTCCGTCACGCCGTCCGTCCCCTCTGGTAGCTGCGCAATCCCAGGTCGAGCAACGAGATGAGTCCCGCCGCGATGAGGCCGAGCAGGGCGGCGCCGATCACGGCGGCGTAGAGCCGGGACGGATCACCCGTCGCCTGCTGGGAGTAGTCGATGATGACCCGGCCGATACCGCCTGGCACGCCGATCGACGTCTCGGCCACGATGGCACCGACGACGGAGGCGGCCGCGCCGAGACGGAGCGCCGGGATCAGGAAGGGAACGGCTGCAGGCAGTTTCAGCCGCAGCAGGGTGGTGGACCAACCGGCGGACAGCGAGTTGAACAGCTCCACGTTCACCGCCGTCGGCGCTTTGAGCCCGCGCAGCATGCCGACCGAGATGGGAAAGAAGGACAGGTACGCGGCGATCACCGCGACCGACATCCATTGCTTCCACTGGAATCCGCCGAAGTGCACGCCGGCGCCCCAGCCCGAGATCAGCGGAGCGATGGCGATGAGCGGAACGGTCTGACTGAGCACGATCCACGGCAGCAGCGCCCGTTCGGCGAAGACCAGCCGGTCCATCACCAGGGCCAGCAGCACGCCGATGACCAACCCGACCAGGAAGCCGCCCAACGCCAGCTTGAGCGTGTACCAACCGGCCGCCGCGATGGACCCGAAGACAGACGAACTGCCGGCCAGCGACACCTCCTGGGAGCCGAACGCACCCCAGACGGAACTCAGGTGTGGCATGGCCGCATCGCTGGTCCTGGGCAGCACCCGAAGGCCGCCGACGCTCACGCCGTTCGCCGGACCGAAATCCTTGTAGAGCTCCCAGATCGCCCCGAGGATGACCAGCGCCAACAGCACCATGCCCGACCCGCCGCACAGCAACCCCGGCCTTCATGATCCGTACCCGTCCGCGCATACAGATGTGCCCGGAACGCGTCGTTGGGAGCCGTTTTCGGGCACATCCGTATGCGCCGGGCGGTTTTGTATGCGCGGGTGGAGGGCCGGGCGGTTTTGTATGCGCGGGTGGAGGGCCGGGCGGTTTGTATGCACGGGTGGGGTCGGCGGGTCATGTCTTGGCCGCGATGCGCGTCTTGACCGCCGGCATCACCTTCTCGCCGTAGGCGGCGAGGGTGGCGTCCTTGGCGTCGTGCTGCAGGTAGAGCGCGAACTGGTCGACGCCGAGCGCCTCGAGCTCCTCGAGCCGGCGCACCTGCTCGTCGACCGGGCCGATCAGGCAGAACCGGTCGATGATCTCGTCGGGCACGAAGGCGGTGTGTTCGTTGCCGGCCTTGCCGTGCGAGTTGTAGTCGTAGCCCTCGCGCCCGGCGATGTAGTCGGTCAGCGCCGCCGGGCACCGCTGCGCCATCAGCCCCGTACTGGGCGACGATGTCGGCCACGTGATTGCCGACCATGCCGCCGAACCAGCGGCACTGGTCGCGGCCCTGCTGCAGCGCCGCCTCCGAGCCGTCGGTGACGTAGGCCGGTGCGGCCACGCAGATCGTCACCGACATCGGGTCACGGCCGGCGTCCGCCGCGGCCTTGCGGACGGCGGCGATCGACCAGGCGGTGATGTCCGGGTCGGCCAGCTGCAGGATGAAGCCGTCGCCGACCTCGCCGGTCAGCTGCGAGCGCCTTCGGCCCGTAGGCGGCGACCCAGATCGGCAGCTCCGAACCCTCGCTCCACGGGAACCGCAAGCGTGTTGCCCTTGTACTCGGCTGCGCCGCCGTTGGCCAGCGCCCGGATCACCTCGATCGACTCGCGCAAGGTGGCCAGGGTGACCGGCTTGCCGTTGATCACCCGCACCGCCGAGTCGCCGCGTCCGATGCCGCAGATGGTGCGGTTGCCGAACATGTCGTTCAGCGTGGCGAACAGCGACGCGGTCACCGTCCAGTCGCGGGTGGCCGGGTTGGTCACCATCGGCCCGACGATCACCTTGCGGGTGGTCGACAGGATCTGGCTGTAGATGACGAACGGCTCCTGCCACAGCAGGTGCGAGTCGAACGTCCACACGTGGCTGAAGCCGTACAGTTCGGCCTGCCGGGCCAGGTCGACCACCCGCGCCGCCGGCGGATCGTTCTGCAGGACGACGCCGAAATCCATCAGATGAGGTTCTGCGAGAGGCCGCGCTTGACGAACTGGCCGTCGCCGGCTTTGCCGAGGTACTCGCCACCGTCGACGATCACCCGGCCCCGGGACAGCACGGTGTCGACGTGCCCGTCGATCTCGTAGCCCTCCCAGGCCGAGTAGTCCATGTTCATGTGGTGGGTCTTCCCCAACCCGATCGACGTGTGGCCGTTCGGGTCGTAGATGACGATGTCGGCGTCGGCACCCGGCGCGATGACGCCCTTGCGCGGATACATGCCGAACATCCGCGCCGGCGTGGTGCAGCAGACGTCGACCCAGCGTTCCAGGCTGATCCGGCCGTCGACGACGCCCTGGTAGAGCAGGTCCATCCGGTGCTCGACCGAGCCGATGCCGTTGGGGATCTTGGAGAAGTTGCCGATCCCCATCTCCTTCTGGTCCTTCATGCAGAACGGGCAGTGGTCGGTCGAGACGCTGCGTGACGTCGCCGGTGCGGATGTACCGCCACAGCTCGTCCTGATGGCCCTCGGCCCGGGAGCGCAGCGGCGTCGAGCAGACCCACTTCGCCCCTTCGAATCCGGGCGCACCGAGGTTCTCCTCGAGCGACAGGTACAGGTACTGCGGGCAGGTCTCGCCGAACACGTTCTGACCGGCGTCGCGGGCCTCGGCGATGCGGGCCAGCGCCTGCTTGGCCGACACGTGCACGACGTAGAGCGGCGCGCCGGTCAGGTCGGCCAGCATGATCGCCCGGTGGGTCGCCTCCTGCTCGGTCTGCCACGGCCGGGTCACGCCGTGGTAGTACGGCGCGGTCTCGCCGCGCGCGAGCGCCTGCTGGACGAGCACGTCGATGGCCGAACCGTTCTCGGCGTGCATCATGATCAGGCCGCCGTTGCCGGCCGCGGTCTGCATGGCCCGCACGATCTGCCCGTCGCTGGACAGGAAGACGCCCGGATAGGCCATGAACAGCTTGAAGCTGGTGATGCCCTCGCCGATCAGCTCGTCCATCGCCTTGAGCGACTCGTCGTTGACGTCGCCGATGATCTGGTGGAAGCCGTAGTCGATCGCGCAGTTGCCGCCGGCCTTCTCGTGCCAGGCGGCAACCTGGTCCTGCACCCGCTGGCCGTGCGTCTGCACGACGAAGTCGACGATCGTCGTGGTGCCGCCCCAGGCCGCCGCGCGGGTGCCGGTCTCGAACGTGTCGGAGGCGAAGGTGCCGCCGAACGGCATCTCCATGTGGGTGTGGCCGTCGATGCCGCCGGGGATGACGTACTTGCCGGTCGCGTCGATGAACGCGTGTCGACGGTGGCCGCCAGGTCCGCGCCGAGCAGGGTGGTACCGGGCGCGAGCACCGCCGCGATCGTCTCGCCGTCGACGAGGACGTCCTGTCGGCGGCTCCGGTCGAGCTGACGACCGTGCCGCCGGTGATCAGGATGGTCATGTCGATCTCCTACGGTGCGGTGATCCGGTCGTAGGACTCCGGCCGGCGGTCGCGGTAGAACTGCCAGTCGTTGCGGGCCTTGGTCGATCTCGTCGAGGTCGAGGTCGCGGATGACGATCTCCTCCTCGCTCTGGGAGGCGACGTCGCCGACGTAGTTGCCGCGCGGGTCGACGAAGTAGCTGCGAGCCGTAGAAGCGCGACCGCGTCCTCGCCGAACTCGTCCGACTCCTGCCCGATCCGGTTGTTCGCGGCGACGAAGTACTGGTTGGCGGCGGCCGCGGCCGGCTGCTCGATCTCCCAGAGCCGGTTGGACAGACCGGGCTTGGTGGCCGACGGGTTGAACACGATCTGCGCGTTGTTCAGCCCGAGCTCGCGCCAGCCCTCGGGGAAGTGCCGGTCGTAGCAGATGTAGACGCCGACCCGGCCGACCGCGGTGTCGAACACCGGGTAGCCGAGGTTGCCGGGACGGAAGTAGAACTTCTCCCAGAACTGCGGCAGGTTCGGGATGTGGTGCTTGCGGTACTTGCCGAGCAGCGTGCCGTCGGCGTCGATGACCGCGGCGGTGTTGTAGTACTCGCCCTCGTTCGCGACCTCGTAGATCGGCAGCACGATCACCAGGCCGAGTTCCTTGGCCAGCGCCTGGAACCGCTCGATCGTCGGCCCGGGGATCGACTCGACGTACTCGTAGTACTTCTGGTCCTGGACGATGCCGAAGTACGGCCCGTAGAACAGCTCCTGGAAGCCGATGACCTGGGCACCCCGGTCGGCGGCCTCGCGGGCGAGCTCCTCGTGCCGGTCGATCATCGACTCCTTGTCGCCGGTCCAGGCCACCTGGGTGAGTGCTGCCTTGATGACGGTCATTTCTTCGTCTGCTCCTCGTGGTGATTCCCGGCCAGGGTGCCCAGCGGGATGATTGTGCGGACAGCTCATTACGTCCGCATGACCGGGTGGTGTCGAGCACTGCGCTCTCGGCCACCACGGGACGGTGCTAGAAATCTGCTCCGGTGTAATAGCTGTCGGCCACCGCGAGGGCCTCGTCGAGCAGAGCAAGCCCGCGGCGCAGATCTGTTTCGGTGGTGGTGCAGGGCGGCGCCACGTGGGTGCGGTTGAAGTGCACGAACGGCCACAGGCCACGGCTCTTGCAGGCCGCCGCGAAGTCGCCCATCGGTTTGGCGTCCGCTCCGGTCGCGTTGTAGGGCACCAGCGGTTCCCGCGTCGCCCGGTCCTTGACCAGATCCAGTGCCCAGAACACTCCCAGACCGCGGACCTCGCCGACGGACGGATGCCGCTGGGCGATTGCGGCCAACTCCGGCCCGATCACGTCGGCGCCCATCGTCCTGGCGTGTTCGACGATGCCCTCCTCCTGGAAGATCTTCATGCTCGCCACCGCCGAGGCGCAGGCCAACGGATGCCCCTGGTAGGTCAGACCGCCCGGATACGGTCGGGTGGAGAAGGTCTGGGCGATCCGCTCCGACATGACCACCCCGCCGAGCGGGATGTATCCGCTGTTGATGCCCTTGGCGAAGGTGATCAGGTCGGGAGTGATGCCCCACCGGTCGACGGCGAACCACTCGCCGCATCGCCCGAAGCCGGCCATCACCTCGTCGGAGATCATCACGATCCCGTACTTGTCGCAGAGCGCACGGACGCCGGCGAGGTAGCCGTCCGGCGGGACCAGCACACCGTTGGTGCCGACGACGGTTTCCAGCAGGATGGCTGCGACGGTGTGCGCACCCTCGACCATCAGCACGTCCTCGAGATGCTCCAGCGCGCGTTCGCACTCCTGCCCCACGTCGGCGCTGTGGAAGGCGGAGCGGTAGGCGTACGGGCCCCAGAAGTGCACGATGCCACTGACTCCCGTCTCGGCGAACCACCTGCGGGGGTCGCCGGTCGCGACCTGGGCGTTGCCCACCGAACCGTGGTAGCTGCGGTATGTCGACAGGATCTTCTGCCGCCCGGTGTGCACCCTGGCCATTCGCATCGCATGCTCGTTGGCCTCAGCGCCGCCGGTGGTGAAGAAGACCCGCTCCAGGTCGCCCGGTGCGCGGGCGGCCACCATCTCGGCGGCCTCGCTGCGGGCATCGTTGGCGAAGTTGGGACCGACCGCGCACAACTTTCCGGCGTACTCCTGAATGGCCGCAACGAGTTTCGGGTGCTGATAGCCGATGTTCACGTTGACGAGCTGAGACGAGAAGTCGAGATACCGGTTGCCGTCGTAGTCCCAGAATTCGCTACCGAGCGCGCCCGCGATGGGCATCGGGTCGATCGTGTCCTGAGCCGCCCACGAGGTGAACACGTGCGCCCGATCCACTTTCCTGATGTGGGCCCCGAGCTCCGAATCGTTGGTCGTCATGCGAGCCAAACCTACGAGTCACCGCAGGTTGGCACAAGAGTACGGCTAGGATCGGACGTATGTTCGACGACGGATGGGATGCCGGGCTGGACGATGCCCAGCTGGCGGCCGCCACCCACGGCGACTCCCCGTTGGTCATCCTCGCCGGCGCCGGCACGGGGAAGACGCGAACGCTGACGGCCCGCGTCGCCAACCTGATCGACCGCGGCGCTGCGCCGGAGCGCATCCTGCTGCTGACCTTCACCCGCCGGGCTGCCGACGACATGCTGGCCAGGGCCGCTGCGATGTGCACAAGACGGGAAGCCGCGCGGCGCCTGCAGGGCGGCACCTTCCACGCCGTTGCGCACCAGTTGGTCTCCCGGAACACCGAGGCGCTCGGACTGCCCGAGGAGATGTCGGTGCTGGACCGGGCCGACTCGGCCGATGCGATGGATCTGCTGCGTCATGACCACGGCCTGGCCGGCAAGGACTCCCGGATGCCGAATCCGGCGGCGCTCATCGACCTGTACTCCCGCGCGGTCAGTACCGGCACCCCGGCCAAAGCGCTGATCGCCACCGACTTTCCCTGGTTGGAGCCGCACGCCGCCGCGATCACCGACCTCTTCCGCGCCTATGTCACGCGCAAGCGGAGCCGAGGTCTGCTCGACTTCGACGACCTGCTGCTGGCGTGGCGCAGTCTGCTGATGGATCCGGTGCTCGGCCCCGAGATCGCCGGTCGTTGGGACCACGTGCTGGTGGACGAGTACCAGGACGTCAACCAGGCGCAGGTCGACATCGTGCTGGGCTTGCGCCCGACCGGTCGCGGCCTGACGGTCGTCGGCGACGATGCGCAGGCCATCTATGCGTTTCGCGGGTCCGACAGCGGTCACTTGATCCGCCTGACGACGGCCCTCGACGACGTGACGGTGATCCGGCTGGAGCAGAACTTCCGGTCCCGGCAACGACTGCTGGATCTGGCAAATGCGGTGCGGCCCAAGACGGTACTTCCCGACGGGTCGACGCACTCGTTGACGTTGCGCTCGCAGCGGGAAGGCGGACGGCGGGCCCGACTGGTCCGCTGCCACGATGCGCCGGCCGAGGCCCGCGCGATCGCGGAAGCCGTGCTGGAGACAGTTGCGGACGGTCGGCTGCTGCGCGACCAGGCCGTGCTGATGCGGACCGGCCATCACAGCGACCTGCTGGAGGTCGAACTGACCGCGCGACGGATTCCGTTCGTCAAGTTCGGCGGTCTCAAGTTCCTGGAAGCAGCGCACGTCAAGGACCTCGTCGCCACTCTGCGGGTGGTCGCGAACCGGGTGGACGAGGTGGCCTGGTACCGGCTGCTGCAGGCTGCACGACGGCATCGGTCCGGCTCGGGCCCGTGAGCTGCTTGGAGATCGTTGCTGCCGCCGACCTTTCCGGCGACTGGGTGGGTGAAGCCGAGGCGCGGGCGCCTGCCATGAGCCGGGTTGCGCTCGCCGCGACCCTGCACGGGATCGAAACGGCCCGCGGTCTGGTCCGGGTCGCCGATCGCGCCGCCGCCTGCCTCCGCACGCTGCGACCGCTGCTGATGGTCCGCTATCCGGATTCCGCAGCTCGGCTCGGCGACCTCGAGCGACTGATCGGCGCCGCTTCGATGGCGCCCGACCTGGCCGCATTCGTCGCCGAGCTGACCCTGGATCCGCCCGCGTCGACCTCGGACCTGGCCGGTCCGCCGCACCTGGACGACGACTACCTCGTGCTCTCCACCGTGCACTCGGCCAAAGGGCTGGAGTGGCCGATCGTCCACGTCATGCATCTGGTCGACGGCTCGTTCCCCTCTGACATGGCGCTGACCAGCAACGAAGGCCTGATCGAGGAACAGCGACTGTTCTACGTCGCGGTGACCAGGGCCGCGGACGAACTCTTCCTCTACACCCCGATGCGCATGCCGCACCATCGTTTCGGCCGGGACGACAAGCACAGCTTCGCCCAGGCCAGCCGCTTCCTCGACGAAGCGGCCTGTGCCGTTCTGGACGTCGACGAGCTGGTACCGGTCCGGCCGGTGCCCGACAGCGGCTCGGTCCGCCGCCGGCCGGGTTGCGCTCCCTACTCTCGACGATCTCTGGGCCTGAGGAACGAACGCTGACGTCGGTGCCTAAGCTGGCCCGAATGGCCGACCCCGATGGAGCATGGAGTGACCTCATGACCGAATCGACCGCACCACGCGCCGTCGTCTACACCCGGACCGGCCCGCCCGACGTGCTCCGGCTCGTCGAGAAGCCGCTGCTGGAACCGGGTGCCGGTCAGGTGCGGGTGCGAATCCATCGGTCCGGTGTCAACCCGACCGATTACAAATCGCGCCGCGGAGGTGCAGAATCCGGCGCCCGTCGATCCGGCCCAGATACCGGGACAGGATGGCGCCGGGATCATCGATGCGGTGGGTCACGGCGTCGAACCCGAACGGGTCGGTCGGCGGGTCTGGATCTGGGAGGCCGCCTATCAGCGGCCCGACGGGACTGCGCAGGACTACGCCGTTGTCCCGCACGCGCAGGCCGTCGATCTGCCGGACACCGCGTCGTTCGACTTGGGCGCAGGCCTGGGCATTCCGTTCCTCACGGCACACCGCTGCCTGACGGTGACCGAGGGCGGTCCGGCGCGGCTGGGCCCTGGAGCGCTCGAGGGTCGGCACGTCTTCGTGGCCGGAGGTGCCGGCGCTGTCGGCAATGCCGCGATACAGCTCGCCCACTGGGCCGGGGCCACGGTGCTCACCTCGGTCAGCAGCGCGGCCAAGGCGCAGCTGGCGGCCGCGGCCGGGGCCGATCACATCATCAACTATCGGGACACGGACGTGGTGTCCGAGGTGCGCAAGATCGTGCCGTCCGGGGTCAACACGATCGTTGAGGTGTCGGCGAGTGCGAACGCCGAGGTTGACGCCAAGATCATCGGCCGATTCGGTTCGATCGGGATCTATTCGGAGGACGGTGGCACCGATGTGTCCATTCCGATTCGCCCATCGATGATTCCCAACGCTCGGTGGCAGTTCGTGATGATCTACGGGATCCCGCACAGCGCCAAGGAGCACGCGGTGCGCTCTGTGAGCGCTGCTCTCGCAGACAACGCGCTCCAGGTCGTGCTGCCGCTGCACCACTTCACGCTCGCCGATGCGGCGGCCGCGCACGCGGCGGTGGAGGACGGCGCCGTCGGCAAGGTACTCATCGACGTCGCTGACTGATCTGACGGCCGGCTTACACCGCCTCTGCGATCAGGACGGCCGCCGCAGCGAGTCCTAGTCCGAACCACGCAACGCGGAACAGCACGTCAGGCGCACCGTGAAGCGCAATGCGTCGCGCGCGGCGCAGCCAGCAGGCCCCAGGATATGGCGAACACCGCCAACAGGCCGAGGCCGAGGATCCACCGCGCCGGCGTGGATACGTCCCTGCTGAACCCCCACCAGACGACCGCGACGTACACCGCGATCTCAGCCAGGAAGTACAGGATGTCGGTGAACCTGATCGACGTCGTCACGAAGAGTCCCTTGGAGTTGGAAGCATGAATCAAACGGAGAGCGGTGCTCTCTGCAAGTCAGCATGCCGAAAGATGAGCGCTGTCAAGAGCACGCGGTGCTCGGGCAACACCGAGCGATCCAGGCGCGGTGCTACCGTGTGCTACATGAAGTCCGTCGGTGTGCGCGAGTTGCGGCAGAACGCAGCGTGCTGCTCACCCATGTGCAGTCCACCGGGGAGTCCGTCGAGATCACCAGCCATGGAAGCCCGGTTGCCCGCCTGGTGCCCATCCCCACTGCGGTGTTGTCTCGGGCCGAGTCCATCAGGGCTGGCTGATCCGTCCGGGCAGAGGTGACCCGCTGGCCGTGGCACCCGTCCGGGCTCCGGTCGGGCGGCCCTCTACCGACGCCCTGCTGCGAGGCCGACCGCGACGATCGTTGACGATCTACCTGGACACCTCGGCGCTGGCCAAGCTCGTCATCCTCGAGGCTGAAACCCAGGCCCTGCGCGACTGGCTCGGGCAGAGGTCCGGAGCATCGTTGCTGACCAACATCATCGGTGTGGTGGAGTTGCAGCGCCTGACCGCCCGGGTCAGCCAGGAGGCTCTCGGTACCGCACTCATCGTCCTTGCCCGTATCGATGTGCTCCAGCTGACGCCGGCGTCCATAGCCCTCGCTGCGCAACTACCGCCACCCGAGGTTCGCACCCTGGACGCGTTGCATGTCGCATCGGCGGCGCTGCTTCCGGATCTCGAGGTGTTGGTTACCTACGACCAGCGAATGGCGCAGGCGGCAAGGGCGTACGGCCTGACTGTCGAGTCGCCCGGCGTCTGACACCGATTTTCGGTGATCCAGCCGCGGTGGCCCGGACACGCTTGCGCCGGACCAGCTACCGTTTGCCCGATGGACGTCTTTCTCGAGACGGAACGACTGATCCTGCGGCAGTTCACGACGGATGACATCGACCATCTTGTCGAATTGGACAGTGACCCTGAGGTGATGTTCCACATCACCGGGGGGCTGCCGACCAGTCGGGAAGAGATCGAGACGGATTATCTTCCGGCCTTTCTCGACTACTACAGGCGCTATCCCGGCTATGGGTTCTGGGCCGCGATCGAAAGAAATACCGGCGATTTCGTCGGCTGGTTTCATTTCCGTCCGGAGCCTGATCAGCCGGAGCGACGAGCCCGAGCTCGGCTATCGAATCCGTAGACCACACTGGGGCAAGGGTTACGCGACGGAGGGCTCCATCGCGTTGATCGACAAGGGTTTCGCGCAGTTCGGGGTGCGCCGAGTGACGGCATCCGCCATGGTGGTGAACGTCGCATCCTGGCGGGTCATGGAGAAGTGCGGCATGCGACGCACCCGAGTCTTTCATGCGGATTGGCCGTATCGGATACCCGGTGATGAACAGGGCGACGTGGAATATGCGATCACCCGCGAAGAATGGGAATCGCGGCGGGCCGGGCCGGGCTGAATCGGCCCGCCCGCACGGCCGGATGGCTGAATCGACCTCGCCGCGTCAGCTGTGGGCGAGAGTGAGCTGGCGGTGTGGTTCGCGATGGGTGAGGATGCGCAGTGCGGCAAAGGATCCGCCGGCCAGGACGAGCACGATGAGCGCCATCGGGACCGCGGTGTGCTCGCCGCCGAGCCCGGCAATGGGCGCGATGACGCCGGCCATGCACCATTGCAGAAATCCGAGCACTGCCGATCCCGTCCCGGGGTGTTCCGGCACCTGCCCGGAGGCCAGGGCGCCGGCGTTGGGCCCGACGAGGCCTTGTGCGCTCATCAGCAGGAAGAAGCCGACGACGGCGACGATGAGCGGGGTGCCCCAGGCAAGCGACCCGACGAGCAGTAGTAGCCCGGCGGCGGCGGAGACGGCCAGACCGACGGTGATGACCGAGCGGGTGGCGACGCGGCCGGCGAGGCGCGCGGCGAGCAGGGTGGCGAGGGCCAGACCGACGGCGTTGGCGGCGAAATCGATGGAGTACATGATCGGCGAAAGGCCGTTCATCGATTGCAGGATGAACGCCGACGTGGCGACGTAGGCGAACGTCGTACCCATGGAGAAGGCCATCACGATCAGGTATCCGGTGAAGCTGCGGTTGCCGATGACCTGACCGGCCGACCGCCGCAGCTGACGCAGTCCACCCTGGTGCCGCCGTTCCGGCGGAAGGGTTTCCGGTATTCCGGTGGCGACGGCGACGATCATCAGCGCGCCGAGCGCCGCGACCACCCAGAACGAGACCCGCCAGTGCGACAGCTCCAGGATCACCGCGCCCAGCAGCGGCCCGAGAATCGGTGCGATTCCGCCGACTCCGGCCACCAGGTTCAGGCTTCGAACCAGTTGCGGTCCCTTGGACAGATCGACGATGACCGCGCGAGCGGTGACCATGGCCCACCCACCAGCCAAACCTTGCACGAAGCGTGCGGCCATCATCACGGTGATGGTGGGACTGAAGGCACAAGCGATGGACGCCGCCGTCATCACGGTCAACGCGAGCAAGAGCGGGACTCTGCGTCCCCGCGCATCGGAGACGGGGCCACCGATCAGCTGGCCCAGGGCCATCCCGACGAAAAAGGTGGTCAGCGTGAGTTGCACCTGGGTGGCAGAACTGGCCAGGTCGGCCCCGACCAGTGGGAAGGCCGGCACGTACATGTCGGTGGCCAGCGGTGCAATTGCGCTGACCAGAACGACGGTCCCGAGGACGGCCCTGGTCAACCGGACCGGCTTCCGCACGAACATCGCGAGAATCTCCATTCGAAGTGAACACGGGCGGGTTGATCCCTGCCCGGTTCCTATTTCACCCGCGCGGCGGCATCGGAGAGAAGTTCCTGCGCTGACGTGTACCCACAGGGCATCCCTCGCCGGGCTCGCACGACCTACCGTGTTCTGCATGGACAACCGAACCGAGGTCCGCGAGTTCCTCACCACGCGGCGGGCGAAGGTCAGACCCCGTGATGTCGGCTTGCCCGATGTCGGGCAGCGCCGCGTTCCGGGGTTGCGCCGCGGCGAGGTGGCCTCTCTGGCCGGCGTGAGCGTCGAGTATTACGCCAAACTGGAACGGGGTGTGCTGGCGGGGGTCAGCGCCTCGATCCTGGATGCCATCGCCCGCGCGCTGCACCTGGATGACGCCGAACGGACGCACCTTTTCCACCTGGCCCAGGCCGCGGACGGCTCCAACGCCATGCCACGGCCGGCGCGCCGCAACCGCCGCGGTTGGACGCCGCACCCCACGCTGCAATGGGTACTCGACACGATCACCACCGGGCCGGCCATCGTTCGCAACGGCCGGATGGATCTCCTGGCCACCAATCAGCTGGGCCGCGCAATGCACGCCAGCCTGTACGAACGGGCTACCGATCCGGTTCCCAACTTCGCCCGCTACACCTTCCTCGACGACGACGCGCACCGGTTCTATCCCGACTGGGACACCGCCGCCCACACCTGTGTGGCGATCCTGCGCACAGAAGCCGGCCGGGATCCGAACGACCCGCGCATGCATGACCTCGTGGGCGAACTATCCACCCGCAGCAATGAGTTTCGTCGCTGCTGGAGCAGTCACGACGTACGACTGCACGGCGCCGGCACCAAACAGTTCCATCACACCGCTGTCGGCGAACTGGATCTGGCCTACGAAAGCATGGACATGATCTCCGAGCCCGGCTTGACCCTGACCCTCTACGCGGCCGAGCCGGCCTCCCGCAGCGCCGAAGCCCTCGCCCTACTCGGCTCCTTGACCGCTCCACCCGGCGATCCTGCCCGCCCGGTCCGCGCCGACCGTCGCTAGCACCAGGCGGCTGCGGCGGACCAAGAGGTCGCAGCCCGGGTTTCGGGTCAGAGAACGACGGTTTCCTGGTCGGCGGCCTGACCGGCCGGCCGGAGCAGCCGCTCGGCCAGCGGGGCGAACAGCAGCCCGATCGCCGTCCAGAGGATCAGCTGTGCGGCGACCGAGTACAGACGGAAGCTGTAGAGATCGTCGGCCGGAAATCCGGGATAGACGATGACTCCCTTGGCATCGGTCAGCGGGAGCGGCGTCTCGGTGGAGTGCGACCCGTAGGTGGCGACGTTCACGGCGAGCGTGCCGACCTGTGGCAGCAGCGCCATCACGACGCCGATCGCGACCACGAACGCGCCGCCGGCGATCAGTGAGGCATTCCAATTGCCGAAACGGGCCTGGAGACGCTTGCCGAGCAGCACGGCGAGCACCAGGAAGAGGACCGAGGCCAGCACCATCAGCAGATAGAAGCCGCTGCGTTCCTTGATCGTGTCCGCATGCCCGATCGACGGAGGATTGGCGGGGTACTTGACGAACGGCACCAGGTAGATCGCCAGCAATCCTGCGCCGGCCAACAGCACCGACAACGTGCGCGGGCGCAGCAGGCCCGTTCTCCCCAGACACACGGCGTAGACGACGGCGAACAGCGTGCCCATGGCGGCGCCGAAAAGAATCATTCCGGCACCGATGCCGAGGTTCGCCTGGACCGTGCGGCTGAAGATCTCGGGGTCCGCCGGATATACCGGCAGGCCCAGTGCCTTGTCGAGCCCACTCTGTGCGGCGTCGCGCCCTGACTCGTAGTCGACGGCCCTATTGATCACGGGTTCGGCGAAGATGCGGGCGAAGACGAAGGCGAGCAAACCGGCGATCGCGCCCACCAGAACGCCCCGCAGCAGCAGTCGTTGCGCCACGTTCAGTTTTCCTTCCAGCACCCGCCGTCAGCGGCGGGAAAAGCCATCAGTGGCAGGGAAAGCCGAGGAGGTGGCGGGCGTCGTGGACGAACTCGTGGATGCCCGTGTTGCTGCCGAAGACGGACGTGGCGCCCTGGTCGACCCCGACGAAGTAGTACACGGCGAGTGCGAGGAAGGCAGCCGTGAACAGCCAGACCGCGACCTTGTTCAGCGGAATGACTACTGGTGTCGGTACAGCCGTTGAAGATGCGGTGCTCATGTGGGGCTCCTTCCGGGATCCAGCGTCCCGTGATCGAGTAAGGGCGTCGTGATGGGCGAAGATCTGACTCACGGATCACTGGGATCCGTACACAGTGGCGCGACCGTGCCGGAATTCCACCGGCTTCCGCACGCCATCACGAGCCCTTAACGTATCGGTCGCCATCCCCTCAAGGCAAGACTCGCCGATCGCCGTGTCAGAGCGCCCCTGGCTCTTCCGGGCCGTCCTTCGGATCCGCGGCCTCCGGACGCCGCAGGACCGCAAGTGAGTGAAAGAGCCCGTTGTCCTGCAGCCCGACCAGCTCCCAGGCCCGGGAGATGCCGAAGAGAACGGACGCGACCATCACCCCGGCCACCGTGTACACGGCGCCGATGCTGTCGGCGTTGAACACGAGGCGCAGCCCGGCCGTCGGTCTCGAAGGCGCTGATCAGGCAGATGCCGGCGGCGATGCGCCCCAACGACCGTCCGACGGCCTTGTCGACCTTCGTCCTGGCCAGCGCGAGGCGGCCGACGGAGAAGCTGTAGATGATGCCGAGTACGCCGATGATCAGCGTGGGCCAGCCCAGATTGCTGCCGGGGAACAGTGCGAACATTCCGACCGTCAGCGTGTTCGTGAAGACCAGCAGCGCCGCCGAAGCCTGGGACTGGGCGAGATGCGAGGTGTGCTCGTCGCGCATCCGGCGCGGCGCCAGGCTGACGGCGACGAACAGCAGTCCGATCAGCGCGCCGGTGACACCGACGGCCGCGACGAAGAAATCGACAAAAGATGCGGGAACCATTCGTGCAGGTTAGTCAGCAAGGCCCCTCCACTTTCAATCTATAGCGCACTGGGGGGCTTGCCGCAAGGCCCGGGGTCGGCCGCAGAATCACTTGCGCAAGCCGGCCGCGGGGAAATTGGAGTAGCGAAATGAACACGACCTCTGCCATGGATTCGGCCGCATGAATCGCATTTCCACCAGTGCATTTGACCTTCCGGACCAGCTCGCGACCAAGGCCGACCCGAGGCTGATCGCCGGAGACGAGCAGCACTTCGCGGCGATCGCGGAAACTCTGGAGCAAACAATCGCCGAGCTGTCAGACCGTATCGATGCCGAACGCAAGGCGCCCGGCGGGACTGGCCAGGAAGCGATGGAACGGGATGAGTCGATCCACCGGCTGACCGCTCGGCGGCGCGCCCTTTCCCGCTACGGGTTGGACCTTTGCCTCGGACACATCGTCGGCGCAGCGAGCCCGCAGCCGGTCTACGTCGGACGACTTGGCCTCACCGACAACGCCGGTCATCGGCTGCTGGTCGACTGGCGCTCACCCATGGCCGAGCCGTTCTTCGGCGCAACGCACGCCAACCCGATGGGTCTGATCAGCCGCCGCAGGTATCGCTGGAGCCGCGGTCGGATCACCGACTACTGGGACGAGGTATTCACCCTGGAAGCAGCCGCGGGCGGGACGACCTCCAGACGCGCGCCGCGCTCGACGACCAGTCCGCCTTCATCGCCAGCCTCGGTAGCAGTCGGACGGCGCGAATGCGAGATGTGCTCGGCACCATAGCGTCCGAGCAGGACGCCATCATCCGCGCCGGATCCCGCGGCGCTCTCGTCGTCGACGGTGGTCCCGGTACGGGAAAGACCGTCGTGGCTCTGCACCGGGCCGCTTACCTGCTGTACTCCGACCCCCGGCTCGGTCACCGCCGGGGCGGCCTGCTGTTCGTCGGTCCGCATCAGCCCTACCTCGCGTACGTGGAAGACGTGCTGCCCAGCCTCGGTGAGGAGGGCGTGCAGACCTGCACGGTGCGGGACCTCGTCGCCGAGGGCGCGTCAGCAGGGATCGAGGCCGACCCGGAGGTGGCCCGGCTGAAGTCGTCCGCGAAAATGGTTCGAGGCGATCGAGGCGGCCGTCAGGTTCTACGAGGAGCCGCCCACCATGGGGATGACGGTCGAGACCGCCTGGACCGACGTCGATGTGAGCGCCGACGATTGGGCCGAGGCTTTCGGGGCGTGGGAACCCGGTACGCCGCACAACGAGGCCCGCGAACAGGTGCGGGAAGAACTGTTGACGATCCTGGTGGACCGGCACGCCGGGGATGTCCCGCCCGATATCCTCCGAAAGTCGTTGCTGCAGAGCAAGGAACTGCGTGCGACCCTGGACGCGGGCGTGGACACTGCTGGAAGCCGCTGATCTGGTCGGAGATCTGTGGTCGGTGCCGGCCTACTTGCGGAAGTGCGCTCCGTGGCTTCGCGCCGAGGACATCCGCGCGCTGCAGCGCAGCGACCCCCAGGCGTGGACGGTGTCCGACCTGCCGCTGCTTGACGCTGCGCGGCAACGGCTCGGCGATCCTGAGTTCTCGCGCCGAAAGGCTCGACACGACGCGGCTGTCGCCGCGGAACGCCGGCGGATGGACAGGGTCGTCGACGAACTCCTGCAGGCCGACGATGCCGAGGGCATGATGGCCCAGCTGCGGCAACCGGGTATCCGCGATGCCCTGGTCGACGAAGCGGCCCTGCCAGCGGCCGACCCGGACGTGCTGGCCGGCCCGTTCGCGCACATCGTGGTCGACGAGGCGCAGGAGCTGACCGATGCGGAGTGGCAGATGTTGCTGCTCCGCTGCCCGTCCCGGAGCCTCACCATCGTCGGGGACCGCGCTCAGGCCAGGCATGGATTCGCAGAGTCGTGGCGGGAACGGCTCGAGCGCATCGGGCTCGACCGGATCAGCCAGGCCCGCTTGAGCATCAACTACCGGACGCCCGAAGAGATCATGGTGGAGGCCGAGCCCGTCATCCTGGCGGTGCTGCCGGACGCCAATGTGCCAACCTCGATCCGCAGCAGCGGCGTCCCCGTCGTCCGCGCAGATGTTTCCGACCTCGGCTCGATCCTGGACACCTGGCTCGCTGCGCATGCCGACGGGATCGCCTGCGTCATCGACGCCGGTGACCGCGCAGTCCAGAATCTGCGCACCGTGATTCGGGACAGGCCACGTGTCCGGTCGTTGACGCCGGAGCTGTCGAAGGGGCTCGAGTTCGACCTCGTCGTGCTGATCGACCCGGAGGCCTTCGGCAGCGGCATCGAAGGAGCGGTCGACCGTTATGTGGCGATGACCAGGGCGACCCAGCAGCTGGTCATCCTGACAAGTAGCTGACGCCTTGCCAAATCCTGACCCGCCGACGGCGCAGGGTTTGATGACGGTCTGACCGGAGCACTAACCGGACATGGAATATCGACTTCTCGGCAATAGCGGCTGCGCCGTCTCCCGACTCACCCTGGGCACCATGACATTCGGCGCGGAGAGTTCCGAAGAGGTTGCGCGCGAACAACTCGACGTCTTCATGGCCGCGGGCGGGACGCTGATCGACACGGCCGACGTCTACAGCTCCGGCGTCTCCGAGCAGATCATCGGTCGGTGGCTGGCCGACCGTCCCGCGGACATCACGGATCAGGTGGTGCTGGCCACCAAGGGCCGGTTCCCGATGGGCGACGGACCGAATGACCTCGGCCTGACCCGTCGGCACCTGCAGCGGGCCCTCGACGAGTCACTGCGGCGACTCGGCGTCGACTGTGTGGATCTGTACCAGGTGCACAGCTGGGATCCGCTGACCCCGATCGCCGAAACGCTCCGCACCCTCGACGGGTTCGTCCGGCAGGGCAAGATCCGCTACATCGGGCTGTCGAACTTCACCGGCTGGCAGGTGCAGAAGGCGGTGGCGACCGCAGCCGCCCTCGGGTTGGAGGCCCCGGTCACCCTGCAACCGCAGTACAGCCTGCTGGTCCGGGAGCTGGAGTGGGAGATCGTGCCGTCGTGCCTGGACGCCGGGCTCGGCCTGCTGCCGTGGTCCCCGCTCGGCGGCGGCTGGCTGACCGGCAAGTACACCCGTGATGCCCGGCCGACCGGCGCCACCCGGCTTGGGGAAAATCCCGACCGCGGGGTGGAGGCGTACGACCGTCGCGCGGGTGCCGAGCGGACCTGGGCGGTGATCGATGCGGTGCAGTCGATCGCGGAGGCGACCGGTGCGTCGATGGCTCAGGTGGCTCTCGCCTGGCTGGCGGACAGGCCAGGCGTCACGTCGGTCATCCTCGGCGCCCGCACCGTCGAGCAGTTGAAGGACAACCTCGGCGCGGCCGACCTGCACCTGGAGTCCTCCGACACCGACGCGCTGGACAAGGCCAGCGACCCGGTTGCCGCGGACTACCCCTACGGCGGGCCCGGGATCGGATCAGCGCAGCCGCAAGATCACCGGCGGCCGCTGACCCCGGGGAAGGAGCAAACTGTAGGCAACCGATCGGCCGTCCACGGCCGATCACCATGGATGCGAACAGGGAGCTCATCGTGCGCGATGCGGTCATCGTCGAAGCGGTCCGGACTCCGGTCGGCAAGCGCAACGGCGGCTTGGCCTCGGTACACCCGACCGACCTCTCCGCCTACGTCCTGAGGGCGCTGGCCGACCGGAGCGGGGTGGATCCGGCAATCGTCGACGACGTCATCTGGGGTTGTGTTTCGCAGATCGGCGAGCAGACCTTCGACATCGCGCGGAACGCAGTGCTCGGTGCCGGCTGGCCGGAGAGCGTGCCGGGAACGACCGTCGACCGGCAGTGCGGTTCCTCCCAGCAGGCCGTGCACTTCGCTGCCGCCGGTCTGGTGGCCGGACACTACGACGTCGTGGTCGCCGGGGGCGTGGAATCGATGAGCCGGGTGCCGATGGGTTCCTCGACTCGCCGGACAGGATCCGACTGGGCACCGCTGTTCGCGGCCCGCTACGGCGTCTTTCCGGACCAGGGCACCGGGGCCGAGCTGATCGCTGAGCAGTGGGGACTCTCGCGGACCCAACTCGACGAATTCGCGCTGCGCTCCCACGACCGCGCAGCCGCCGCCCAGGACGAGGGTCGGTTCGACGCGCAGATCGTCGGCATCCAGACCGACACCGGCGAAATCACCAAGGACGAGGGCATCCGCCGCGGCGGGTCCGTGGAAAAGTTGGCCGGCCTCAAGCCGGCCTTCCGGGCCGACGGGGTGATCACCGCAGGTAATGCGTCGCAGATCAGCGACGGCTCTGCTGCGTTGCTGATGATGACCAGCGACAAGGCGAAAGAGCTCGGACTGACGCCCATCGCCAGGGTGCACAGCGTCGCCCTGGCCGGTGACGACCCGGTCAAGATGCTGACCGCCCCGATCCCGGCCACGCGGAAGCTGCTGGCGCGCAGCGGAGTCAGTGTGGACGAGATCGGCGTATTCGAGATCAACGAGGCGTTCGCCCCGGTCCCGCTCGCCTGGTTGCAGGAGATCGGCGCCGAGGAGAAGGCTTTGAACCCGCTCGGCGGTGCGATTGCGCTCGGTCACCCGCTGGGTGCCAGCGGGGCCCGCATCATGACAACCATGGTTCATCACATGCGGGACTCCGGGCTGCGGTACGGCCTGCAGAGCATGTGCGAGGGCGGCGGCCAGGCGAACGCAACGCTGCTCGAACTGATCTGACCGCTATCCGAGCACGCCGCGCTGTTCAGCCGAGTAGCGGCGTTCGTGGTGTTGGATGTATTCATGACCAACCCCGACGCGGACGAGCCGCACGCCATTGCGGACACCCAGATGTTCCGCCGGTTCGTCGACGAGGGGTCTACGAGCGCACCGCCTGCCGAAGGCAGGACGTTCTGGATGTGGACGTGGCCCGGACTGCTCGTGCCGATCATCGTGTCGATCATCATCGTCGGCGTGTTGATCGCGGTGCTCACCGGCTGACGCGCATCTCGCCGGGCGCATGGTCAGTGGCTGCGGTGATCCTGGATGGTCAGCCGCGGTCCGAAGCGCGGTTTGAACGCCTGCCCGCTGACTTCGAGCAGCCGGACCGCCCGATGCCGGTGCGGCCGTAGCGGTTCCAGATACGCAATCATCTCCGCGTCGTCGATCGGCCGACCGAGCATGGTCCAGCCGACCACTCCCGACAGGTGATAGTCACCCACCGAGAGAGCGTCGGCATCACCCAGCGCCCGCTGCGCCACCTCCGCCGCCGTCCATTCCCCGATGCCGGCCACCGACATCAACCGGCGCTTCGCTTCGTGGTTGCTCAGGTCGGCGCATCCCTCCAACTGCCTCCCAATGCGGGCGCAGGTGACGATCGTGCGGGAGCGCACAGGGTCGACTCCGGCACGGTGGAAGTCCCAGGACGGCACCAGACGCCACTGCTCGGCGGTCGGCGGGATGCGCATGCCGGCCGGGGCAGGACCGGGCGGCGTCGATCCATGTTTGGTGACCAGCAGGCGCCAAGCGTGGAACGCTTCCTTGCCGGTGACCTTCTGCTCGAGGATCGCCGGGACCAGGGACTCCATCACCCGGGCGGTACGGGTGATCCGCAGGCCGGTGTGCCGTCGGTGCGCGTCGACGAGTTTCGGATGCTCCGGCGCGAACGAGGTCGCGTCGTCGTGCTCGCCGAGCAGAGCGGCCAAGCCGGCGATCAGCTCATCCGATCCGGGACCCCAGGCCTGACAACGGATCCGCCGCTTACCGAGCTGGCTCAGCCGGTAGGTCACGGCGCCCGCGGGCATGCTCGAGGTGCGCCAGATCGATCCGTCCGCGGCCTGCTGGTGGCAAGGATCGCCGGGGCCGTGCCGCAACGGCCCGACCGTTGAAGCGAGGTCGATCGGCCTGGCGGATTCGTGCTCGATCTCCATCATGTCGGTGGCAACTCTAGCCCGCCCCCCTTTTGCGCACCGTGTCGCGATCCTCGCGCCCTTGGGCGCGTTTTAGCGCGAGGATCGCGACACGGTGCGAGGCAAGCCGGCGCCGCCTGCTAATTTCTGCGGGATGACCGATCTTCCCGACTTCGGACCATCCGCGACGCGACTGCGCAGCCTGCTCCCCGTCGCTGCCAACTCGGACCTGGCCGGCCCGACGACATGCGAGCAATACTCGATCAGCCAATTGCTGGCACATATCGAGGGCCTCACGGCGGCGTTCCGGGCCAGCGCCGAGAAGAACTTCGGTCCACTGACCGACACCGATCCGAACTCGGTATTGCCGGTACTGGAACCTGGCTGGCGGGAGCGGATCGAAGTACAACTGTCGGCCCTGGTGGACGCGTGGCGGCAGCCGAGCGCATGGGACGGGATGACGCGTGCCGGCGGTGTTGATCTGCCCGCCGCGGTGATGGGCATCGTCGCGCTCAACGAAATCACCGTGCACGGTTGGGATCTGGCTCGAGCCGTGGGCCGGGGCTACGTCTGCGACGACGCCACCGCGCAGGCCTGCTTGACGTTCGTCAGCCAGGCCGCCGGTCAGGACGGCGGACCGTTCGGACCACCGCGGCCGATCTCCGACGCCGCACCGGTTTTCGACCGAGTCCTGGCCCTCACTGGTCGGGATCCCTCTTGGCGGCCGGGCACCGGAGCCGGCCCGATCTAACCTTCGAGCAACTCGAGCCAGCGTCCCGCATCGCCCGCGCGCCCGGCACCGCGTCGCGATCCTCGCGCCTATTGGCGCGTTTTACCGCGAGGATCGCGACACGGTGCGCGAGAGGATTCAGACGCCTTCGAGAGCCTCGATCCGGCCTGATGCCACCGCTCTCACCAGCGCCTCGTAGTCCCGTTCGTTCTGGTCGGCGTAGCGCTCGGCGAAGTCGGTGACCGCGTTGTCGAAACTGTCGTCCGCACCGAGATATTCGGCGATGGCGATGGCGTCGCCCGAACGGGCGTGGGCGCGCGCCAGAGTTCGTCCGCAGAGGGCGCCATACAGCGCGAGGCCGGTCGGGGTCATCGTCTCGACGGCAGCCGAAGTCTTCATGTCCCGCAGCTGCCGCCAGTAGAAGTACCGGCCCGCTGGTCCTTTCGACCACCCGAGGTAGATATCGCTGGCCGCCTGGATGAGCCGCTGGCCGTGGACGACCCGCTCACCGGCGTGGCGGTAGATGCTCTTGGGCAGGTGAGCCTCCAGGACCGATTCCGTAGCCTCCTTGACCTGTAGGAACAGCGGGTCACCGTTGTCACGGCCGCGCAGCAGCACGATGAACGCGAACGTCCCGACGCTGCCGACGCCCACCACCTTGCGCGCCACGTCGACGACCTCGAAACGCTCCAGCAGGTGTCGACGGTCGTTCTGCAGGGACGCCCGGTACTGGCGGAACTGATCACGCAGGAGCTTGTCGAGGGCGACCGGCGTCCACTCGTGCGCCTGTTCCAGCTCGCGGATCGGCACGACGACCGGCGGCGCATGGACGATCCGGTAGCGTCCGCCGACCAGTTCTGCCAGTTTGGCCAGTGCCTGCATGCTGTCCCTGCTGTGCGCCTTCGTGATGGCCTTCTTCGCCGTCTTGACGGCGCGGATCTCGTCGGCGGTCAGCGGGGCGACACTCTTGGCCGACTTTCCCTTGGTCGTCTCGTGCTTGTGCTTGACCGGCTTGTGCTTGTTGCCCTTGCCCTTGTCCTTGCTCTCCTCGAGATTGGCTTTCGCGATCGCTGCGGCTGCCGCCTTCAGTCGTTGCCCGCGGGCCTCCTTGAGCGCGCTCTCCAAATCGTCCGCGGACATGCTGGCGTACCAGACGTCCATCGTTCCCATGCCGGCAAATTCGGCCATGGCTTCGCGATAACTGCGGATCGAGACCACCGTGGCCACGCGGGCGTCGGCTTTGGACATCCCGTTGTTTCGTGCGGCGATGGTGAAGCTGGCGGCCATCCGCTTCACGTCGTACTCGAATGGGCCCGGCAGCGTCTCGTCGAAGTCGTTGAGGTCGAACACCAACCGGCGCTCGGGCGAGGCGAATGCCCCGAAGTTCGAAAGGTGGGCGTCGCCGCAGAGCTGGACGATGAGTCCCGAGGTGGGGGTGAGCGCCAGATCTTCAGCCATGATCTTCGCCGCACCGCGGTAGAAGGTGAACGGCGACACCATCATTCGGCCGTGCCGAATGGGAACCAGATCGGGAGCGCGGGTCTCGTTCTGTGCGACCAGGAGGGCGACGGGATCGGCGCGGTCGGTGGCCGGCAACCACCCGGCGTGGCGCGACGGGTGGAGCTGTTCCCGGGCGGCACGTCCGATCAACTTCCGATCGTCCACACTGGGATGCGGGACGGGCCGCCTTGTCCGGCCGCCTGCGATGGTCGTCATCTGCCCTCCTCGTCGGGCGCGGATAGGCATTTCGTTGGTGGGCCTTGCGGGCCGGTCACGAAACTTCCTATTTTCGCGAAAAGAGCTTATCGCCGATACCGGTGGGCCGCCGCCTGGGATGTCGATCGGCCAGAGCATTGAAGGCACAGCATCTACTCTGACGCCATGAATTTCCGCGGTATCACCTCGACGTCCGGTTTCGCGGGCCGAGTGGCCGTCGTGACCGGCGCCGGCTCGGGCATTGGTCGGGCGCTGGCCCTCCAGCTGGTCAAGGACGGCGCCAAGCTGGCGATTTCGGACGTCGACGTCGACGGCCTGGCCCGGACGGCGGCGCTGATCGGCACGAAGGTCCGGACCGATCGACTGGACGTCACGGACCGAGCCGGCGTACTGAGTTACGCCGAATCGGTCGCCGCCGAATTCGGCGTGGTGAATCTGGCAATCAACAACGCCGGGGTAGCGCACGGCGGCGATCTGCTGGGCATGTCGTTCGCCGACATCGAGCGGGTGATCGACGTCGATTTCTGGGGCGTTGTCAACGGCACCAAGGCGTTTCTTCCGCACCTCATCGCGTCCGGCCGTGGGAACCTCGTCAACATCTCCAGCCTGTTCGGTCTCGTGCCGATGCCGTCACAGAGTGCCTATGTAGCGGCCAAGTATGCGGTCCGCGGGTTCACCGAGACACTCCGAATGGAAATGCTGGCGGCTAAATTGCCGGTCCAGGTCACCTGTGTGCACCCGGGCGGGGTCAAGACCGGCATCGCCCGCAATGGGACCGTCAATGCCGGCGAGCCGGTCGCGGGCCACGCAGACTATTTCGACCAGAAGCTGGCTCGCACATCGGCCGAGGACGCAGCCGCGATCATCCTGCGGGGCGCGGCGCGGGGCCGACCGAGAGTGCTTGTCGGTACTGACGCACGAGTCGCCCACATGTTGGAAACCGTGTCCAACCGGGCCTGGCAACGAGTCGTTGCGATGGGCTCTCGGCGCGTGCGCTGACGCTCAGCTGTCCTGTTCGTCGACCTTGTCACCGGTCCGTCTGCCACGCCGGCTCAGCAGCAGGGCGAGAACTCCGACAACGACGAGGAGGCCGGCCACCCAGAGCATGCCATCGACGGCGTCAGGGCCGAGGCCGGCAGCAAGAGATGTCATGACCTGCAGTGTGCCGCACACATCGGGTCAGGGCACGAAGCCGGGCGGGCGGACCGGGCCATCAGTCTTTCGTTTCATCGGTTTCTGATCCGGTTACTGAGTACGTACTTCGCCGGACAAAGGAGGAGCAATGTCTGCTGCCACCGCGACCGAACCCAGGCCGAAGCTCACCAAGGACCAGCGCAATTCCTTCCTGGCCGCGCAACTGGGCTGGACGATGGATGCCTTCGACTACTTCCTGGTGGTCCTCGTCTACGCCGACATCGGAAAGGAATTCGGCGTCTCCCTGGAACGAATGGCGTTCCTGACCACGGTGACGCTCTTGATGCGCCCGGTCGGGGCGTTGTTGTTCGGTCTCTGGGCGGATCGGGTCGGTCGCCGCATCCCACTGATGACCGATGTCGTCTACTACTCGGTTGTCGGTTTTCTGTGCGCGTTCGCCCCTAATTTCACCGTGCTGCTGATCCTGCGACTGTTGTACGGCATCGGGATGGGCGGCGAATGGGGCCTGGGTGCCGCCCTGGCGATGGAGAAGATCCCGAGTTCACGCCGCGGCTTCTTCTCCGGCGTGCTGCAGGCCGGCTATTCGTGTGGCTACCTGTTCGCCATCCTGGCCTACCAGGTCGTGGTCAACGAGTTCGGGCTGTCCTGGCGGTGGCTGTTCGCGCTGAGCATCGTCCCGGCGTTCATCAGCCTGATCATCCGTAGTCGGGTGCAGGAATCGGAGGTCTGGGAGCAGACCCAGCAGAATTTGAAGGTCACCAAGACCCGGATCCGGGACATCGTCGCCGACCCGAAGATCGTCCGGAGGTTCATCTACCTGGTAGCGCTGATGACGGCGTTCAACTGGATGAGCCACGGCACGCAGGACATCTACCCGACGTTCCTGAAGGCGACGAACGACGGCGGCGCCGGCCTGTCACCGTCGACGGCCACCTGGATCGGCGTCATCTACAACATCGGCGCCATCGGTGGCGGCATCCTGTTCGGCGGGCTCTCCCAACGGTTCGGTCGGCGGTACACCATCGTGTTCTGCGCGCTGATCGGTTTGCCGATCGTGCCGCTGTTCGCCTACTCGCAGACCGCCGCGATGCTGTGCCTGGGATCCTTCCTGATGCAGGTGGCCGTGCAGGGCGCCTGGGGCGTGATCCCGGCGCACCTGACGGAGCTGTCCCCGGACGCGATCCGCGGTTTCTACCCCGGCGTGACCTACCAGCTGGGCAACTGCCTGGCGGCCTTCAATCTGCCGATCCAGCAGGCGTTGGCCAAGAGTCACGGATACCCGTTCGCGCTCGCCGCCACCATCATCCCGGTGCTGCTCGCGGTCGCGATTCTGACCTTCTTCGGGAAGGAGGCGAAGGACATCGAATTCGGCCGGGCGGCAACAGAGGTCCCGGCCGCGCGTCGCGCGCGGGTGAGTTGATCAGCTGCCGAGCCACCCAGCCACGTCCAGCCGGAAGCCGGCCCCGGTGGTCATGGTGCGCAGGTCGGACTCGAGCTCCCGCAGCCGCTGCGACCCGATGGTGGCAGCCCAGCTGGCCTGGAGTCGGTCGAAGATCACCGCAGAGCGGTGCAACGAGTCGAGGCCGCGTTCGGTCAGCCGAACCAGTTTTCGACGACCATCGCTGACATCGTCGGCGCGCCTGACGTAGCCGAGGCTTTCCAGCCGATCGACTGTTTTGCCGGCTGCCTGCTTCGAGACCCCGAGCCGCTGGCCGATCTCCGTGGAGGTCGCACCGGGAAGTCCGATCGCCTGCATGGCAAAGCCGTGTACAGGCCGCACGTCCGGATGTCCCTGGGCGGCGAGCTCGGCGTGAAGTCGGTCGATCAACGTCCGAAAGCCGGCCAGCAGAAGTAGCGGTAGTTCAAAACCGTTGCCAAATTCGTCAACTTCGTTTACGGTATCGTCAACCATGTTGTCTAGTTTACCGGAGGTCCATGTCATGCCCACCGATCTGTTCGTCGACCACACCCTCGAATCCGCGCCGCCCGGCTCCCGTCGTCTGATGGAGGGCACGGTCCGCCACCTGGGCCACCTTCCTCCTGCCGTGGCCAGACTTGCCACCTCACCGCAGACGCTCGAGGGCTTTCTCAAGGCCAGTGCACTGTTCGAGACCACCGGTCTGACGCCGGTTGCGCGGGAGGTGCTGATCATGACGGTCGCCGCCCGCAACGGGTGCCACGTGTGCATCGAGATGCACAGCGCACGGTTGAAGGGCCTTGGTGCCGCTCCGGAACTGATTGCTGCACTGCGGGAGTCGCGCTCGCTCGATGAGCCCGAGCTGGAAGCGATCCGGCTGTTCACCCTGGCGGTTGTCGCGACGTCCGGTGCGGTCGATAACGCCACGCTCGAGGACTTCCTCAGCCACGGGTACACCGCGGCGAACGCACTCGAGGTGGTGCTGGGGATCGGCACGTACACGATGTCCACGCTGGCGAACCGGATGACCGGGGCCGGACTGACCTGACGACGTCCGGCCGTGCGCAGCGGGGCCCAAGGCCGCGTTGTGGACATAGCCGCCGCATACCGCGGCGGATCTGCGAAGCTGAGGTCATGCAGTCGCAGCACGCGGATCGCGGATGACCCTCGTCGTCCATCGGGCGGAGCGTTCGGATGCCCTTGCTTCGGCACTGGGCGAGTTGATGGCCGCGCCGCTCGGCGACCCCTTCGCGGAGGAGATCATCGCTGTCCCGGCCCGCGGGGTCGAACGCTGGCTCCAGCAGCAACTCTCCCACCTGCTGGGTCCCCGGGAGGGTCGCGCCGACGGCATCTGCGCGGGAGTGCGATTCCCGTCTCCGAGCGGCTTGATCAACGAGATCATCAACGGTCCCGACCGGCATACCGATCCCTGGTCTCCGGATGCCTTGGTCTGGCCCCTGCTGGAGGTGATCGACGGGTGCAGCGGGGAGGACTGGTGCCGGACGCTCGGGCAGCACCTCGGCGTCGGGAAGTCCGGCAAGGAACTACTGGCCCGGAGCGGTCGGCGCTATTCGGTGGGTCGTCGACTGGCCGGCCTTTTCGATGCGTACGCGACGAACCGGCCGCTGATGCTGGCCGACTGGGCCGATGAAAGGGACACGGACGGCTTCGGCGCGCCGCTTCCCGAGGACCTGCAGTGGCAGGCGCAGCTGTGGCGTCGCGTCCGGGACGTGATCGACGGCCCGGATCCGGTGCGACGCCGTCGCGAAGCGTGCGATCTTCTCCGCCTCGACGAGGACGCGGTGAGGTTGCCCGAGCGCGTGTCGCTGTTCGGGCCGACCAGGCTGCCCGGCAGCTATCTCGAGGTGCTGAGTGCGCTGTCCGTCCACCGCGACGTGCACCTCTGGCTGCCGCACCCGTCGCCGGCGCTCTGGGATCGCCTGCTCGACGCTCGACCGAGCCGGTCGAGGCGGGACGACCCGACGGTGACCGAAGTCGGCTACCCGCTTCTCGCGTCGCTCGGCCGGGATTCCAGGGAGCTCCAGCTCACGCTGAACACCGCCGAGCACGTGACCGTGCATCATCGCTCGCCGGAACGCCCGGCAACTCTGCTCGGCCTGCTGCAGGACAGCATTCGCGATGATCGGACGGCCGCCCCGGTCACCGTCGACGCCCGCGATCGCAGCGTGCAGGTGCACGCCTGTCACGGTCCGGCACGACAGGTCGAGGTGCTGCGCGAGGTGCTGGTCGGGCTGCTCGCGCAGGATTCGACGCTGGAGCCGCGGGACGTCCTGGTGATGTGTCCGGACGTCGAGATGTACGCCCCGCTGATCGCCGCCGCCTTCGGGCTCGCCGACGTCGTTCCCGACGCCGATGCCCATCCGGCGCACCGGCTGCGGGTCCGGCTCGCCGACCGCGCGCTCACCCAGACCAACCCGCTGCTGGCCACGGTCGCGCGTTTGCTGGAGTTGGCCGGTGGACGGGTCACGGCATCGGAGGTCCTCGATCTGGCGTCGTCGCCGCCGGTCCGCAGGCGGTTCGGGTTCGACGACGACGACCTGGATCGCCTGGCGCACTGGGTTGCCGCGTCGGGGGTGCGGTGGGGAATCGATGCGCAGCACCGGGAACCGTTCGGTTTGCAGCGATTCTCGCAGAACACCTGGCGCACCGGTCTGGACCGCATCCTGCTCGGCGTCGCGATGGCGGACGAGGACCAGAACCGGCTGGGGCTCGCTCTGCCGCTCGACGATGTGGGCAGTGGCGACGTCGAGCTGGCGGGCCGACTCGCCGAATTGCTGGACCGGTTGCAGCTGACGCTGGACGCGTTGACCGGCAGCCATCCGGTGCAGCACTGGCTCGACGCGCTCAGCGGCGCGGATCGACCGGCTGACCGATGTCAGCTACCGGCGACAGTTGGCAGCGGACCGAGGTACGGCGCGAGTTCGACGACGTGATGTCGTCAGCCGGACGACGGGTCTCGGAAATCGAATTGACGCTGACCGACGTCCGGGCCCTGTTGCGTGGCCGGCTCGGCGGCCGCCCCACCCGGGCCAACTTCCGGACGGGCACCCTGACCGTGTGCACGATGGTCCCGATGCGATCGGTCCCGCACCGGGTCGTCTGCCTGCTCGGGCTCGACGATGGGATCTTCCCGCGGAATCCGCGACCGGACGGGGACGACGTGCTGGCCCGCGATCCGGCGATCGGTGAGCGCGATGCCCGCGGTGAGGACCGGCAGCTGATGCTCGACGCCATCCTCGCCGCCACCGAGCACCTGGTGATCACCTACACCGGCGCCGACGAGCGCACCGGCGCCGTTCGCCCGCCGGCCGTGCCGCTCGGTGAACTCATCGACGCCCTCGACGAGATCGGCAGCACCGCAGCAGGTGCACCGATCAGCTGCGAGCATCCTCGTGCGACATCCGTTGCAACCTTTCGACCCTCGCAACGTCACGCCCGGTGCGCTCGGCACGCCCTGGGCCGTTCACCTACGATCCCGTTGCGCTGCAAGGAGCAAGGGCATCCGCGGCACCGCGGCACCCGCCGGTTCCCTTCCTGGCGCAGCCCTTGCCGCCGCGCCCTGCCGGCGACGTCGACCTGGCCGATCTGACCGCCCTGCTGCTGCATCCGGTCCGCGGCTTCCTCCGGCAGCGACTGGACGTGGCCACCCGGTTCGACGAGGACGAGCCGTCCGACAGTCTGACCGTCGAACTGGACAACCTCGAGAAGTGGGCGGTGGGCGATCGTCTGCTCGGTGACAGGTTGGCCGGCGTCGACGAAGCGACCTGCCGCCAGGCCGAGTGGCGCCGCGGCGTGTTGCCGCCCGGACCATTGGGCCAGCGGACGCTCGACGAGCTACTGGGTGAGGTGGAGCCGCTGGTTGCGCGGACCGCGCCCCTGCTGGCCGCCGACCGCAGAACCGTCGACGTCACCGTGCCGTTGGGGGACGGACGCCAGCTGCGCGGAACCGTTGCCGGTGTGCACGGCACCGCGGTGGTCTCGGTCGGCTACAGCAAGCTCGGCCCGAAACCACAGCTCTCGGTCTGGATCGCGCTGCTCGCGCTCGCGGCCGCGCATCCGGAACGTCCGTGGACAGCGGTAGCGGTCGGCCGCGGCCAGCCAGGGCAGCCGCGGGGGGCGACCTTCGGCCCGCTCGAGCAGGCCACCGCGAAGGGCTACCTGGAATGGCTCGTCGACCTCTACGACCGTGGGCTCTGCGAACCGCTGCCGCTGCCGTTGAAAACATCCCTCGAGTACGCGGGCATCGTGGCGAAGATGGAAGGACAGGACGAGGCAGCGCTGCGGGCCGGGCGGGTCTGGACCTCCGGAAAGTATCCGGGCGAGGACGCGGACGAATCACACGCGTTGGTGTGGGGCCGTTCCGCACCGTTCGCCAAGATCTTCGAAGGCCCGCCGAGAGCCGACGAGCACTGGGCCGGCGAGCCGACGAGGCTGGCCGAGCTGTCGCTGCGCCTCTGGGGTCCGCTGCTGCAGCATCGCAGAATGGCGGCATTGTGAAGGCAAACTCGTGAGCGCGCCGAACCTGTTGCAGCCGACGGCCTTTGACATCGCAGATCCGCTGCCCGACGGCACCATCACGGTTCTCGAGGCCAGTGCCGGCACCGGCAAGACATACACGGTGGGCGCCTTGGTGACCCGCTATGTGGCCGAGGGGGTCGTCGCTCTCGACCAGTTGCTGGTGGTGACGTTCGGCCGCGCGGCCAGCCAGGAACTGCGCGAGCGGGTCCGTGAGCAGTTGGTCAGGGCGGAACGGGCGCTGGCGGACCCGGAGCGTGCCCGAGAGAAGCGAGGACGAACTGATCGCGCTGTTGGCGGCCGCGGATGCCGAAACGGTCGCGGTGCGCCGGCGCCGGCTGACCAGGGCCCTCGCGGATTTCGACGCGGCCACCATCGCGACCACCCACCAGTTCTGCCAGCAGGTGCTGACCGGCCTCGGGGTGGCAGGAGACAGCGAACCGGGCTCCGTGCTGGTCGAGAGTCTGGACGACCTGGTGGTGGAGGTGGTGGACGACTTGTTCGTTCGCCGGTTCGGGCCGTCCGGGTCGGAGAGCCCGCCGATCGACAGGGCGATGGCGTTGCACATCGGACGGAGTGCCGTCGGCGATCCGGACGCACGGCTCGAGCCGTCGTCCGAACCGGACGATTCGGTGGCCGCGCTGCGCTACCGATTCGCGGGCGCCGTCCGCGTCGAGGTGGATCGGCGCAAGCGGGAACGCGGCCTGCTGAGCTACGACGACCTGCTGAGCCGGTTGGCCACAGCCCTCGCGCCGGCGGATGCCCCGGCCAGGCAGCGGATGAGGGATCGCTGGAAGATCGTGCTGATCGACGAGTTCCAGGACACCGACCCGGTGCAGTGGGACGTGCTGCGGCTGGCCTTCGCCGAGATGTCCACGCTGATCCTGATCGGCGATCCGAAGCAGGCGATCTACGCCTTCCGGGGCGGCGACGTCTACACCTACCTCGCCGCCGCCAGGACCGCCGACTTCAGGGCGACCCTCGGCCGGAACTGGCGCAGCGACGAGCCGCTGGTGAACGCGCTCCAGGTGTTGTTCGACGGCGCGGAGCTGGGCGACGAAGACATCGTGGTGCGTCCGGTACGGGCTGCCCGCCCCGGATCCCGGCTGTCCGGCCTGCCCTCCGCTGCTCCACTCCGCCTCCGCGTGATGACCCGTGAACAGTTCGGCAAGGCTCCCAGGGCGAAGGTGCAGACGGCGCAGGTGCGACCGCGGATCGCGGCCGATCTGGCCGCCGACGTCGCGCGTCTGCTGGCCTCGGGTGCGCAGTTCGACGGGAAGCCACTGAGAGCGGGCGACGTCGCCGTCCTGGTCAATACCCACGTCCAGGGCGCGATGATCAGGCAAGCCCTTGCCGCGCAAGGCATTCCGTCGGTCGCGGCCGGAGCCGGCAGCGTCTACGGAACCCAGGCCGGGCACGACTGGCTGGTACTCCTCGAGGCACTGGAGCAGCCGCACCGCTCCGGCCGGGTACGAGCGGCCGCGCTGACCCCGTTCCTGGGGCGCACGGCTGCTGACCTCGATCGCGGCGGGGAGCCGCTGACCGACGAACTCGGCGCGATGTTGCGCAACTGGGCGGACCTGCTGCAGAGCCGCGGGGTGGCCGCCGTGCTGGAGGTGGTGTCCGCCGAGCAAAATCTGCCCGGCCGGTTGCTGGCCGAGGAGGATGGTGAACGCCGCCTCACGGACCTCCGCCATCTCGGTGAGGGTCTGCAGACGGCCGCCACCGCAGAGCGCCTCGGGCTTGCGGCGCTGGTGGGATGGTTGCGGCGACGCAGGGCCGAGGCGGCCGTCGACCAGAGCGCCGAACGGATCCGGCGACTGGACAGCGACGCCGCGGCGGTCCAGGTGATGACGCTGCACGTCAGCAAGGGCCTCCAATATCCGGTGGTCTATCTGCCGTTCGCCGCGGACCTGTGGGTCAACGACGAGGCGAGCATGCTGTTGTTGCACGACGACGCCGGTCATCGGGTGCTCGACGTCGGTGGCTTCTCCTCCGACGGCAGGGACGAACGAGCGCGCCGTGCGGCCGCCGAGTTGGCCGGCGAGTCGCTCCGCCTGCTCTACGTCGGCTTGACCCGGGCGCAGTGCCAGGCGGTGACCTGGTGGGCGCCTTCGTACAACACTCCCGACTCCGGCCTGCACCGGCTGCTCTTCGGTCGGATTGCAGGTTCTTCTCGGATCGCCGATCGGGCGAACCTACCCAGCGACGACGAGGTCCGGACGGAACTACTGGCGCTGCAGGCCAGAGGCGGACCCGTCGTCGAGGATGCTGTGGTCGCCGAGTTCGTCAGCGCCTCGCGGGTGGCGCTCTCCGATGCCGGTTTTGCGGTGGGCCGCTTCGAGCGGCTGCTGGACACCGCCTGGCGCCGGGCCTCCTACAGTGCGTTGTCGGCCGCCGGCGAGCAGGCCGCGCCTGGGGTGGCCAGCGAACCGGAGACGGGCGAGCGGGACGACGAATCGATACCCGGCGAGTCGGGTCCGCAAGGACCGGCGCTCCTCGCTCCCGACGCGATCGACGTGGAGAGCCCACTTCGCGCCGTGCCGTCGCCGATGGCCGATCTGCCGGCCGGAACGTCGTTCGGCACCCTGGTGCACGCAGTCCTGGAGCACACCGATCCGCAGTCCGCCGATCTGCTGCGGGAATTACGCGATCGCAGTGCAGAGCAGCTGGCCAGGCATTCCGGTGAGATGACGCCGGACCAGCTCGCGGCCGCATTGCTTCCGGTGCTGACCACCCCGCTCGGACCGCTCGCCGGCAACGTCGCTCTGATCGATGTCAGCGTCCGGGATCGCTTGGCGGAGTTGGACTTCGAGCTTCCCTTGGCCGGCGGCGACCGGCCGACCGCCGAAGTCACCCTCGGCCTTCTCGCTCCGCTCCTGCGCCGGCATCTGAACCCGGCGGATCCGATCGCGGCCTACGCCGACCGGCTGGCGTCGCCCGAGATGTCGAGGCAGGCATTGCGCGGTTATCTGACCGGGAGTCTGGACGCCGTGCTGCGTTTGCCCGGACCGCGATACCTGATCGTCGACTACAAGACCAACTGGCTCGGCGGCGATGACGGAGAACCGTTGTCCGCCTGGCATTACCGGCCTGCGGCCCTGCGGCAGGCGATGACGCACTCGGACTATCCACTGCAGGCGATGCTCTATTCCGTTGCGCTGCATCGCTTTCTGCGCTGGCGGCAGCCGGGCTACTCGGCGGAAACGCACCTCGGCGGTGCGCTGTACCTGTACGTGCGCGGGATGTCCGGCGCAGGCACCCCGGTCGTGGACGGTGAACCCTGCGGCGTCTTCGGTTGGCGGCCACCCCCCGCTCTGGTCGAGGACTTGTCCGCGCTGCTGGATCAGGGGTCGGGATGACCACAACGGAGGTAGCGCCATTCGATCCGAACGACGTCCGGATCGCCTCAACCGCAAAGGGTCTGCTGCGAGACTTCAATCTTGCGGACGTGCTGACCGCGGCCGACGTGCATGTCGCCAACCGGCTGGCCGACCTCGCGGGCGAGCCCGACGAACAGGTGCGACTGGCCGTCGCGCTGGCGGTTCGCGGAATACGCGGCGGCTCCGTCTGCATCGACCTGCAGGAGGTCTCGCGGATCGAAGGATCCCTGGATTGGCCGGATCCAGCCGCTTGGACCGCGAAGGTCAAGGCGAGCTCCCTTGTCGGTCCGGGCCGGCCGCTGCGCTGGGATCTCGACCTGCTGTATCTGGACCGGTACTGGCGGCAGGAGGACCAGGTGCGGGCCGACCTGGTGGCCAGGGAAACTGCTCTTCCGCCATCCATCGATTCGGATGTGTTGCAGCACAGCCTGGATCGCCTGTTCGAGGAGCGGTCCGATCAACGGCTGGCTGCCGATGTGGCCACCAGGCGGTGGACCACCGTCCTCGGCGGTGGCCCGGGAACTGGGAAGACCACCACGGTGGCAAGGCTTCTCGCCGTGCTCCACGAGCAACACGGGCCGGGACTACGGGTCGCGCTGGCGGCGCCGACCGGTAAGGCGGCCACCAGATTGCAGGAGGCCGTCCAGGCCGTCACCGCGTCCTTCGGTTCGGTTGACCGGGGGCGGGTCGGCACGGTGACGGCCTCGACGTTGCACCGCCTGCTGGGCAGCCGTCCCGGCGACCGGAACCGCTTCAAACACGATCGGGACAACCGGCTCCCGCACGACGTCGTCGTCGTCGACGAGTCGTCGATGCTGTCCCTGACCCTGATGGCCCGGTTGCTGGAGGCAGTCCGTCCCGACGCCCGGTTGGTGCTGGTCGGGGATCCCGATCAGTTGGCCTCGGTGGAGGCCGGCGCGGTGCTGGCGGATCTGGTCGGCGGCCTGCTGGCCCGTCCCGTTGCGCTGTCGTCGCCACCCGCCGCGGGCTTCTTGTCCCCCGACGCTGCAGTGCCAACGGGAGTGGCCCAGGTGCCGGACGACGATCACGGCCGTCACGGGGTAGTGGTGCTGGGCACCACCTGGCGGTTCAGCGGCGCCATCGCGGACCTCGCGACGGCGGTGCGCCGCGGCGACGCCGACGCTGCCGCCGCCGTACTCGGACGCGGCGACCCGGCCCTGGAGCTGACGGAATCCGAGGTTGACATCCGCGCGGACGTGGTGCGGGCCGCGTCGCTCATCAGAGGGGCGGCCCTGCTCGGTGACGCCGCGGCGGCACTGGACCATCTCGATCGGCACCGTCTGCTCTGCGCCCACCGCACCGGTCCGTTCGGCGTCGACTGGTGGGGGCGGAAGATCGAGCGCTGGCTGGCCGACGTACCGGGCGACCCCCGGGAGGGCGAGTGGTACGTGGGACGCCCACTGCTCGTCACCGTGAACAACTACGCGCTCGGGCTGTACAACGGCGATACCGGGGTGGTGGTCCGACAGCCGGACGGCAGTGTCCGGGCGTTCTTTGCTCGCGCCCCTGCATTGGTCGACTTCGCCCCCAGTCGGCTGTCGGACGTGCAGACGGTGCACGCGATGACGGTGCATCGCAGTCAGGGGAGCCAGTTCGAGCGGGTCACCGTGGTGCTGCCGCCGGAGGATTCCCCGTTGGCAACCCGGGAGATGCTCTACACCGCACTGACCAGAGCCCAGAAGCATGTTCGGCTGGTGGGCACCGAGGCCGACCTGCGAGCAGCGGTCGGGAATCCGGCCGCCAGGGCCAGCGGGCTGCGCTTGCGCCTGTCCAACGGCTGAGGAGTACTCCCGCGCGTGGTTTCGGCACCGTGAGATGCTGCGACCAGCGAGCCGTCCCGGGATAGTCTCAAGGGCCCCGGTCAAGCGGATCCAGTCGGATCCAGCGGCGAGCCGAGATCGGAGATCGCTGCATCATGCGTCGTACGGCGATCGGGATCTCGCTGCTGATGCTGGCATCGTGCACGGCCACCAGCAACGCGACGATCACCGCGACCAGCACGGTCGTGGTCGGGGCGTCGCCTTCGTCGTCGGCAGCAGCGCAGGGTGCCGCGTCGAGCCGTGCGAGCGCGCCGAGCGCCGCGACCGCAGCCCCCACCCCGTCGACCGGGTCGGCACATGCAACCGGGCCGGGAACGGCGACGGTGAGCCCGTCGCGACACCCTTCGCAGACTGCCTCCCGTACCAGCAGTCCCGCCCCGCCGAGCACGACGAAGCCGACGGCGGTCCCGACCGGTAGCTGCGCAGCCAGAGCACTCGCGGTCATGACCGACATGCAGCGCGCCGGCCAACTGGTGATGGCCGGTGTGCCGGCCGACGACATCGGCGCCGGCGTCCAGGCGTTGGGCTCGCTCCCGGTCGGCGGAATCTTCCTGTCCGGCAAGACCTTTGCCGACGCGCAGACACTGGCCGCCAACATCGCCGCAGCGAAGAAGGTGGCCGGCGGGAATGCCGGCGCGCCACCGCACGTCGCGGTGGACCAGGAAGGCGGCTACGTCCAGAGCCTGCGCGGCCCCGACTTCCCGCCCATTCCGTCGGCTGTCGACCAGGGCCAGTCCTCGACCGCCGCCCTCTCGGCCGACACGGCGGCGTGGGCGTCGAGGCTGGCCAAGGCGGGCATCACCCTGGATCTGGCGCCCGTTGCCGACGTCGTGCCAGAGGGCACCGCGTCCGAGAATCCGCCGATCGGCGGCCAGGACCGCCAGTACGGGTCCACCCCGCAAGAGGTCAGCAAGTCCGTGGTCACCGTGGTCAGGGCCATGCTGGACGTCAATCTCGGGACCACCGTCAAGCACTTCCCCGGGCTCGGCCGGGTACAGGCGAACACGGATACCTCCGCTCGCGCAGTGGACCGCCAGACCACCAAGGACGACGATTCGCTGCAGCCGTTCCAGCACGCCATCAACGCCGGCACCACGGCGGTGATGGTGTCCTCCGCCAGCTATCCGCAGCTCGATCCCGACAACATCGCCGCGTTTTCCGAACCCATCATCACCGGGCTGCTCCGGAAATCGATGCACTTCAAGGGATTGGTGATCTCGGACGATCTCGGCCAGGCGGTCGCCGTTGCCGACGTGCCGCCCGGCCAACGCGCCGTTGACTTCGTCCAGGCCGGCGGCGACATGGCGCTGACCGTTCGACCGGCCGACGCGGCCGTGATGGTGGGGGCGCTCGCCGACAAGGCCGCATCCAGCACAGCTTTTCGATCGAAGGTCGCGGCCGCCGCGCTGCACGTGCTGGCCAGCAAGCAGTCACTCGGAATGCTGTCGTGCGGCTGACCCGGCGGATGGTCCCCAGTCGAGGTATGCGTGCACTCTGGGGGCCGTCTCACCGGTGATACAGTGGGTAGGTGGAAAGCATCAGCATTCGAGAGTTGCGAAATCACGGTGGCGAAGTGCTTGATCGGGTAGCGCGCGGTGAGACGCTCGTCGTGACGCGGGACGGCACTGCGGTTGGCGAGTTGCGCCCGCTTCCACGCCGGGGTGTCAGCGCAGCTGAGCTGATCGCCCGACGTAGACATCTTCCTCACGTGGACCCGGATGCCCTCCGGCGTGACCTCGATACAGTGTTGAACGCCGAGCTGTGAATGAACCGCGCGTTGCACGGGGAATGCTTGACACCTCGACGGTCATTCTCCTGGGCCGCATCTCTGACCCGGCCGATCTACCTGATGAGTCGGTCGTCAGCGCGATCACGTTGGCCGAGCTTTCGGTTGGGCCGCTGGTAGCGGGCACGTCGAACGAGAGAACAGCACGGCAGGCCCACTTGCAGCAGGCCGAGTCTGATTTCGACACCATCCCCTTCGACGCCGCCGCAGCCCGGGCTTTCGGCCGAGTGGCAGCGTCGCTTCGCCAAGCGGGACGAAAGCCGACCGCACGGGCGTACGACGCGCTCATTGCGGCATCCGCCATCGCCAACGATCTCCCTCTGTTCACTTGCAACGCTGCTGATTTCGAAGCAATCGCCGACTTGGTTGTACATGCGATTCCGCATCCCGATCGGCCGTGATCTTCGTGCGAACACACATTGCCGCGGCGGCCGGTCGGTCAGCAGGACAGGATGTTATCGCCGAACCGGAGGGGATCAGCGTGCGGCGAAGTAACAGGTCGATGAACCCGGCTCTACATCCGATGAACTGGCGAGGGCGGCGATCGGCGGCGGCCCGCCTGGTGGGACCATATTGGGGTGCCTACATCTGACAATGACAGCATCGCCTACCCCGCGCCCGGCTCCCGTCCGTCGAGGAGTGTGCGTGAGCATGTCTCCCCGCATGTGGTCGTGCTGTTCGGTGCCACCGGTGATCTTGCCCGGCGCAAACTGCTGCCGGGATTGACCCACCTGTCACTGTCGGCGCTGGCGCCCGACATCCAGGTGGTCGGCACCTCACTCGAGGACATGGACGACGTCTCCTTCCGCGAGTTCGCGCGGCAGTCCCTCTCCGAGTTCGGCACCCACAAACTGACCGACGACCAGTGGTCGTCCTTCGCCGGCAAGCTGCACTACGTTCCGCAGAGTGCCGGTCCCGACGCCCTGGCCGACGCCGTGGCCAAGGCCGAGACGGAACTCGGCGCCGAGGTGCTGCGGCTGCACTACCTCAGCGTGCCGCCCAAGGCGGCTCTCGCCGTGATCACCATGCTCAAGGACGCCGATCTGGTGCAGCGTTCGAGGGTCGTCATGGAAAAGCCGTTCGGCACCGACCTGGACAGCGCCATAGCGTTGAATGATCAGGTACACGAGACGTTCTTCGAAAGCCAGATCTTCCGGATCGACCATTTCCTGGGTAAGGAACCGGCGCAGAACATCCTGGCCTTCCGGTTCGCCAACGGCCTGTTCGAGCCGATCTGGAACCGCAATTTCATCGACCACATCCAGATCGACATTCCAGAGACGCTGGGTCTGGACCGGCGGGCGGAATTCTACGAATCCACCGGTGCCTACAAGGACATGGTGGTCACCCATCTGTTCCAGGTACTCGCGTTCGTCGCGATGGAGCCGCCGACAGCGCTGGAGCCGCGGGCCATCAGCGAGGAGAAGAACAAGGTCTTCCGCTCGTTGCTACCGATCGAGCCGAAAGACGTGGTGCGCGGCCAGTACCAGGGATATCGGAGCGAGGCCGGGGTGGCACCGGATTCGGACACCGAAACCTTCATCGCCCTGAAAGCCAGGATCGACAACTGGCGCTGGGCCGGCACGCCGTTCTATCTGCGCACCGGCAAGAAGATGGCCGAGGGTCAACGCATCATCTCGATCGCGTTCAAGGAGGCGCCGAAGAGCATGTTCCCCGCCGGCTCCGGTGTCGGCTCGCAGGGTCCGGATCACCTGACGTTCGACCTGGCGGACGCGTCGAAGGTGTCATTGTCGTTCTACGGCAAGCGACCTGGGCCCGGTATGCGGCTGGACAAACTGTCCATGCAGTTCGCCACCCAGGAGACCGACCGGGCCGCCGACGTTCTCGAGGCCTACGAGCGGCTCATCCTGGACGCCATGCGCGGTGACCACACCCTGTTCACCACCGCGGAAGGTATCGAGAGTCTCTGGGAGCGCAGCGTTCCGCTGCTCGATGACCCGCCGGCGGTCAAGACCTACGCGCCGGGCACCTGGGGGCCGAACGCCATCCACCAGCTGGTCGCCCCGCACGCCTGGCGCCTGCCGTTCGAGCGCGTCTGGCGCGAGCGGAAGTAGCTCCGGGTGATTCAGAGCCCGGCCATCAGGTCGGTCTCGGTGATGCCGGGGCCATGACCGGCGCGGATGAACCATTCCACGCCGAAGCTGTAGGCGAACCCCTCCTCGGGCATGGCCAGGAAGAATGATTCCTCACTGATCTGGCTGGCGTGGGCGCGCATGGCCGCGCGCTTCTGGGCGGTGTACCCGGTCACATCGACGCGGACGGTGATCTCTGCCTCGGGCTTGCCGAAGTCGGACTCGTTCCCGTCCAGGTCGGGCATGTCAATTCCCGCCTCTTTCGCCTGGGCGGCAAAGGCTTTCATCCCGCGTTGCATGTAGTCCCGATTCATGGTGGCCTGGTAGACGCGGCCGGTGCCGGCGATCTCGGCCGCGCGCGCCCCGACCCGGTGCACCTGGATGTGATCCGGGTGCCCGTAGCCGCCGTTGTCGTCATAGATGGTCAGCACGTCGGCCTGCTCCTCGCGCAGGATCGCCGCCAGTCGCCCTGCGGCCTCCTCGACGGGTGCGGTCCAGAACGAGCCGGCCAGATCGTTGGTCGACTCGCCCATCATGCCGGAGTCGTGGTAGCCGAGGAACTCCACTCGCTGGGCCCCGAGAATGTCGGCAGCGGAACGTGTTTCGATGACCCGACGTTCCCACAATTGCTCGCCGTCGGCCAGGAAACCGTCCGGCACCTCACCGTGCTCGCCGCGGGTCGCCACCACCAGCACCACCCGGTGACCCTCGTCGGCCGCCTTCCGCATCACGCCGCCGCAGCTGATGCATTCGTCGTCCGGATGGGCGTGGAAGGTCACCAAAGTTGCCATCGCCCGACCGTACCGCCCTATCATCGGCAGCGATGACCGCCCACCGCATCCCGAAGGCCGCCACTGCCGCGCTCGACAAGGTGCTCGACGTGTTGGTGGTGCCCGGTTTCAGCTCGATCGGACCGGCGTTGCGCCGGCACTGGTGGGCCCCGGATGCTGAGCCGTTCGTCGACCAGCGGGACGTCATCGTCACCGGCGCAGGCTCCGGCCTGGGCGAGGCGACGGCCAAAGGGCTGGCCGCGTTGGGTGCCACCGTGCACATGGTCGGGCGCAGTGCGGAACGGCTGCGATCGGCGGTGGACCGGATCCACGCCGACCTTGCCCGATGCGAATCTGGTGGTCCACGAGGCGGACATCAGCGATCTCGATTCGGTGCGCGTGCTGGCGAAAGGAGCTTGGGGACGGCCCTGTCCACGCCCTGATCCACAATGCCGGCGTCATCCCTGCGGAACGCACCGTCAGCGCGCAAGGGCACGAGATGGCTTTTGCTACACATGTTCTCGGCCCGCTCGCATTGACCATTGCGCTGCGCGCCCAATTGCAGGCCGACCGCGATGCCCGGGTGATCTGGGTGTCGTCAGGCGGCATGTACTCGGCACCACTGGTCGACGATCTCGAGTTCGGGAAGGGTGACTACAGCGGGGTAAGGGCGTACGCACGGACGAAACGAATGCAGGTGGTCCTGGCCGAACTGCTGGCCGACCACTTCGCCGAGCCCGGTGATCCGGTCGTGCACAGCATGCATCCGGGTTGGGCCGCAACGCCCGGAATCACCGGATCCATCCCCGGATTCGCGCGGCTGGTCAAGCCCATCCTGCGCAGCCCGGCCAGCGGCGCCGATACGGCAGTGTGGCTCGCGGCCGCCGACCTGCCGTCGCACAGTTCGGGCCGCTTCTGGCACGACCGGTCGGTCCGTCCCACCCACGTGCTGCCCTGGCAGGACGACGATCCTGCACTACGCGATCACCTGTGGCAGGTCTGCGTCGAAGCGGTGCAAACGGGAGGTGCCCGGAGCTAGAACCCGAGCTGCCTCCGACCGGTGTCGTTCAGATCATCGACCGTCGGGCGTTCGGGCCAGGTGACCTCGTAGTCCTCAGCCGCGAAGTCGCTCGGACTCACGCCGGCCAGAAAGGCCTCGCCGCAGGCCCGGGCGTAGGCAGCATTCTTCTCGCAGTACGGCGCGGCCGGGATGTACATCACGTTCCCCCAACCCCGCTGGTTCTCGACGGCACCCACGGAGTGGATGAGGTCCGCATGCCACCACACCGTGTCGCCGGGTTCAACCGTCGGAATCGGCGTCAGCGCCGGCAGCAACAGCTGGTGGTACCGCTCGGTGATCGGCAGGGACTGACCGTTGGCCGCGCCACACAGATCGTCGTCGGAGACATCATCCTGCAAAGCCCGCAGCAACATGTACGTCATCGCACTCACGATCGGGACCACATGCAGGACACCGTCCTCCGGGTGCATCTCGGACAGGGCGGTCCATCCCTGGAAGGTCCGGAAGGCGGAACACATGACGGTGGATTCGAACTCGTGCACCTCGGTGCGGTATGCGCCGTCCCACGCGTCGTAATTGCGCCAGTCACCGGAGAAGACGTGACGGAAAACGTTCCGATAGGCCGGCAGCAGCCAGCGCTCGACGGACCCGGAATCGGTATGGGCCGACAGACCGCCGGAATTGCTGCCCGGCGCGCGCCGACGAACCCGGTCCGGGTATGCGGTGTCGCGGTTCGGGTCGAACCAGACCTTTCCTTCCGATTCGGATTTCCAGAAGCCGTTCAGGAACTGTCGGGTGGCGACCATCCGCGGATCCTCACGGGCCTCCATCTGCGGTCTGGACCAGTAGATGGGAAAGATCGATGGCTTGGCCGCGGACAGGCCGCCGAACACACCGTCGTCGAGGTAGGAATAAACGTCGTCGAAGTTGTTGTTCTCCAGGTACTTGACCAGTTGCGCGTCCCACTCCTCGGCCTGATGCCGGGGAAAGTTGCCCTTGACGACGACACAACCACGCTCGCGGATCTTCTCGATCACTTCGGTGCCGACCGTCCCGGCCACGATATCGGCGTGCCGGACGACGGGCCACACCTGCCCACCGGACTCGCGGTCGGCGACGATGCGGTCGACCTGCTCGCGCATCTGCACTTCCACCTCGGCGAAAACGGAAGCGTAGTCACCGATCTGTTCACGCAGATCTGCCTTTGCCGCTCGGATTGCGGCGGGGAAGTCCGTCGGCGTCTCCGCTGTTGTCACGTCGCTGTGAGCCTTCATGGCCTGTTGCCTTTCTGATTAGGAGCCCTTACTAGAGCTGCAAGTACTGTAAGGCCTCACGCGAGCAAGGGCAAGGGAGCGGAATGACCGGATCCGGCGAGGGTCGTGGTCGGGAGTTGCCCAGACTGGCCATGGTGCGTGAGCTGACGGATGGGACGGTGCTGGAGTACGTCTACACACATGGGCGTGTGACACGTTTCGAATTGGCCGCGACAACCGGCATTTCCAAGCCCACCATTTCCGAGTCCGTTCGACGGCTGGAACTTGCTGGAGTGCTCGTTTCCGCCGGAGAGATGGGTGGTCGCCGCGGCAGGGTGCCGACCTATTACGAATTGTCGCCGCAAGCGGGTTGGGTGTTCGGACTGGAGGTGGACCAGGCCGGCACCCGGGTGCGAGGCGTCGATCTGATGGGGAACGTCTTCTTGGACAACGCGTACCCGCCGGTCGGGCCCGGTGACACCGCCGGCCAGATCAGGTCGCTGCACCGGGTCGTCCGGAGCTTGGTCAAGGACGGCACCTCCGCCCACGGTCTCCTGCGCTCAGCTGCGTTCTCGGTGGCCAATCCCGTTGACCCCGTCAGCCAGGCGATCGTCGCCATGCCCGATTCGCCGTTTCCAGAGGGTCACGTTCGCATCGACGAAGTCATTCCTGATGTGGGCGGCGCGTACCTGCTGATCGACAACGACGTCAATTTCGCCGCTCTCGCGGAGCGCGCGTCCGGCTCGGCGCAGGATGTCAGCAGCTTCGCCTATCTGTACGTCGGAGCCGGTATGGGGATGGGGCTGTTCATCGGCGACCAACTCGTCCGTGGCGCACACGGTTTGGCCGGCGAGATCGGCGAGCTGACCGCACCTGCCGCGCGCCGCCCGACGCTGGCCAGGGTGTTGAGCGAGGCCGGCTTCGGCCGGTCGGAAGCGCCCGCTGTCGACGTCGCCGCCGTGCTGGCAGCGCTCGAGTCCCCTGGGGTGCACGCACAGCGGATCGGGCGAATCGCGGGAGCGGTCGGCGATGCGATCCGCGCCACCTGTGCCGTCGTAGACCCGGAGCTGATCGTCCTCGGGGGCCCGATCGGCAGTCACCCGGTCATGGTCGAGAGGACGCGCAGTCAGGTGAAGGCGAGCTGGCCAGGTCGCCTGCGGATCGAGCGCTCTGCGCTAGGCCAATGGCCGGCCCTGCAGGGCGCTGTACGGGCTGCGCTCGAGCGCGGTCGCGCCGACTTGGTCCGACAGTCATAGTTCGGCCGCTCGATGACCGCGGGAATCATGTCAGAGAATTCCATCCCGAACTGGAATACTTCGTTCAAGGTCTGAGTTGGAAGGACCAACTCAGATACGAAGGAAGGTTCGACATGACTGACATCAATGGCGCCAGCGTTCTGGTCACCGGCGGAAATCGAGGCCTCGGGAAGGCGATCGTCGACGAGCTACTGAAGAAGGGAGCGCTGAAGGTCTACTCGGCGTCACGTACGCTGCGAACCAGTGAGGATCCACGGGTCGTGCCGATCGCATTGGACGTGACGGACGAGGAGTCGGTCCGGCGAGCTGTGCTTGCGGCGCAGGATGTCTCGATCGTGGTGAACAACGCCGGACTCGTCTCTGGAGCTCGCATCCTCGACACCGACATCGAGGGCATCAGGGTTGATCTGGAAACCAACTTGTTCGGCACCTTGAATGTGGCCAGGGCCTTTGCCCCGGTGTTGGCAAAGCACGAGCACAGTGCACTGCTCAATGTGCACTCCGTGCTTTCCTGGTTCGCCACCGGCAGCGGATACGAGATTTCGAAGGCCGCGGTGTGGTCGGCGACCAACGGACTTCGGGTCCTGCTGGCCGGCCAGGGGACCGTGGTGACCGGGCTTCATGTCGGATATATGGACACGGACATGATCCGCGACCTCGATGTGCCCAAGACCGACCCGGCGCTGATCGCCGAGCAGGCCGTCGCCGCGATCCAAGCGGAACAGTTCGAGGTGCTGGCAGACGACGTAAGCCGCCAGGTGAAGGAGAACCTGTCCGGCCCGATCACCGCCATGTACCCGCAACTCGTCTCGAGCTGAATCCCGGCGCCGTTAGACGGCGGCGGCCGCCTTGGCTGCCATGCGAGCCTGCACTTCAGGGCGGCGAAGCGGCGGCACCGTCAACGGGGGCTGCTTGCGCGGCGGCAGGTCGGCGAGCAGATGCATAGTGATATGAGCTATCTCGGCAACCGCGGCTTCGAAGACGTCGCGGTTGCTGTCGGTGAGCTTCTGGATCCCGCTCACCTTCCGCACGTACTGCCGCGCCGCCGCCTCGACCTCGGTCGGGGTGGCCGCCGGTTCGAGCCCGCGGAGTTCAGTGATGTTTCGGCACATGCGTTGATTTTAACCGCGGACCAGCGGCGATGCAGCCGGGCGGGCAGCGGCGGCCGCAGTGAAGACGGGAAGGTAACCCTGGCTCTGGCCGGCTGCCGTCGGGTGGTACGACTCCTGGATGTCGGCCAGGTCGACGGCGTGCAGCCACTTGTTGCCGCTGCACAACTGATGACCGACGAACACCTTCTGCACGTCGGCGAAGGTGAAGCCGTGCCCGCTGGCGGCGGTCTGGATCGATCCGTCGACGACGTTGATGCCCTCGTCGATCTTGGCTCGTGAAACCGACGAGAGACCAATGCAGAAGAAGACGTTCAGCTGATAGAACAGCGGGTAGCCCAGCACCACCACTTTGGCGTTCGGCGCGTTGGCCCGGATGGCGTTGTAAGCCGTGTCGAGCAGCCCGGGGAGCTTGGTCCTAGCCACGTCCTCGGCCGCGTTGACCGCCGATACGCAGGCCGACGTGCCCTGCAGAGCACATGTCGTCATGATCGTCGAGAATCCGACGTCATTCCCGCCGGCTGTCACGCTGACCAGAGCTGTATTCGGCGGAATGGACTTCGCCTGGGTGCCGGCGACGTCGGCGGTCGTGGCTCCCGCGCACGCCAACTGCTTGAACGGAAGACTTGCGTGCGCCGCGCTCCACAGCGCCGGGAACGAGCCGGAGCTGAGTTCGCAGCTGCCCCCGCTGTAGCTGCTACCGGCGCCGAGACCCGACGAATAGGAGTCGCCCAGGGCTGCGTAACCAGGTGGAGGAGTGTCGGCATGCGCGGGCGCCGCCACAAATGCGGTGAGCAACACGGCCACGAAAGAGACGGCGAAGAGACGCACAGCACGCATTCAAGGCTCCAAGTGGGATTGGTCGAACCGCGATGCGCAAGGTCTACCACCCGCCCGCGACATCGGCCATCCGAAACAAATGGACCGCTTGGCTCCGATTCGGTCAGCTTTTGGCGTACGGGATGTCGATGGTGTCCCGGTGGCTGCCCCAGGACAGGTCGAACTGCCAGCAACCGGCGACCGGGACGTTGATCAGCGACGGTCCGGGGCCGCCGTCGACCGTGGCCGTCATGGTGGCAGTTCCGCCTTCCAGGTGTCCGGCGATGTGCAGGCCGTCGCCGGCGGAATCGTCGTCGTTCGTCACCCAGAGGATCTTGTTGCCGAGATCCGGCAGTGCCGGTGAGATCAGCGGATTGGCGAAGATGATAGCCACCATCGCCCCGGACTTGCTGGTCACGAACGGCATGCTGGGCTTCGGATCACTGAAGCCCGCCCGCGCCCACGTCGGCAGTACGGCCGTGCGGATGGGCGCACATGCGCTCGGCGCGGAAGCCGCCGGGTCGACGGCAGGCGGCCGGACGAGCACGATTGTGCCGACCACGCCGAGAACCGCGAGAGCGGCCGCGAGTGGGGCGATCGTGACCGCGCGGCGGTACTTCGAGCGCCGCCCGATCGTGGCGCTCAGCGCCTCGTCGTGCGGAGCCTTGGCGGCCAGATCGTCGAAGGCTTCCTGCAGGAGTTGATCCATGGTGTTCATAGCGTCCTCTTGGGGGCAGTGCCGGCCCCGTAGAGGCCAGGCGTGGAATGGGTTTCGGACAGGAACGCGCGGACCCTGGCGCGGCCGCGGGCCGCGTGACTGCGGACGGTGCCGACGGAACAACCCAGCAGGGCGGCGATCTCCTCGTCGCCCTGACCCTCGAGGTGCCGGAGCACCAGGACCGTACGTTGATGGGGACTGAGTTCGAGCAACGCCCGTTGCAGCTCATCCCGGTCGACCACGCCGATGGCCGGGTCGGGACCGGAATCGACGTCGGGCAGCACGTCCGTCGGGACTTCGGAATTTCCCCGTCGTCGTTTCCAGTCCAGGTACCCATTGGTCAGCATCCGGCGGATGTAGGCATCCGGTTGCTCGATGGCGCTGATCCGTGACCAGTGCCGGTACGCCTTGAGCAGCACCGACTGGACCAGATCCTGGGCGCGGTGCGCGTCGCCGGTCAGCGCGTAGGCGTAGCGTTCCCACGCGCGCCCGCGAGCTTGCACGTAAGCCGAGAACTCGGCATCCCTACTTCGCTTCATACCCTTCTCAACGTAGCTGGGCCGGCGGATGTTGAGGGTGGGTCATGTCAAACTGGCCCGATGACGGGCCATGCCGTGCAGCAGACCGCGTTCGACGTGCCGAGCGGCTCGCAGGTGCAGAGCACAGGGGGCTCAGGACCGTTCGTGAGCCGGGTGCAATGGCAGGACGGCCAGGGCGCCACCAACACCTGGGAGTCGCGCCGGGCGCGTCGCGAGGGCTACATCGAGTCATTCGTCGGCGGCGTTGTCCGGCGCATCCGGGTCCGGCCCGCCGTCGCGATCCGGCTGATCCGCTGCAACGCGGTGGCGGCGCTGGCATTCGTCGTCGGTGGAGCGCTGTTCACCATCGGGGCCTTGCTGACCCAGTTCTCGAGCGCATCGGCGAACACCATCAACATCGTGTTTCTCGTCGGCGGGTTCTTCTTCTCCCTCGGCGGCTATGCCTCGATCGTGCTGGAGGTCAATTCGCCTCGAACCATCGGGGCCGACGGTCTGCTGGAGGTACGGCGGTGGAGATGGTGGGCCTACGAACCGCTGCGGCCCGGTTGGACGTCGGCGTTCGTGCTGTTTCTCGGAACCCTTGCCTTCGCGGTGAGCCTGGTCGACGTCTTCATCGCAAACCTCAGCCTCAAGCAGGACAACCACCTGGTGTGGGCCCCCGAGATGCTCGGCTGCGTACTGTTCCTCGTTTCCGGCCACCTGGCTATCGTCGAGATCTGCCACGGCCCCTTCCGATTCATCCCGCGCTCGCTGGGATGGTGGATCGTCGCGGTCAACCAGCTCGGCTCGGTGCTGTTCTTTCTCTCCGGCATCGGCGCCTACCTCCGACCGGCGACCGGTGCCGTGGTCAGCCAGCAGATCGTCGTCTGGGGCACCGCTATCGGTGCCTTCTGTTTCAGTGCGGCAGGTGTGGCGCAGTTGTTCGAACGACCGCCGAGTCCGAGCAGCAAGCACGCCGAGCCGGTGAATACCCTTGCTTCACCGGCGTGAGAACGGCATTCCGGTGTGAGCCGAGGCATTTACACCGGGCAATCCGGCAGGACGCGGCGTCGCGGGTCCGAGGCCGCTGACCCGGGCCCTGACTACATCGCGTAACAGGGCCGGGTGCAGCAGCCGACGGGCAGGGATCATCAGGTGATACACGCCCGCCAGAGTCGAAGCAGCCCTTAGGTTTCCATGGGTGGACAGGCTCGACAACGACGTCGTCCACCAGTTGGGCAGTGCGCTGCTGCGCGGCGGGCGCTGCTCCGAGGTAGGAAAGCGGAGATCTGTGGTGGTGGCGATGGACCACGGCAGGGCCGTGATTTTCGCAAAGTGCGCGAGCAGGCGACGGCTGTCTCCGGGCTTCGGTCCTGATCGCAGCGCGTCGCGCAGCAGAACCGCTTCGCAGGCGGCAACGGCGATGCCTTGGCCGTAGATGGGATTGAAGGCGCAGAACGCGTCGCCCATCACGAGGAGACCGTCGGGCCAATCCCGCAATGCTTCGTAGTGCCTGCGGATATTCGCGGTCTGCCGGTGCACCATGACATCGCTGATCGGCTGGAGCCGTCGGCTGAGCGCGGACAGCGCCGGATCGCGGAGCCCGCCGAGGAAGGCGTCGAATCCGGCGGCATCGCGGGGCGGCCGGTTGTTACCCGTGCCTACCGCGCCGATCAGCCAACGCCGACCCTCCACCGGAATGGCGAGGCCGCCGGTCGGATCGGCCGCGGTCGCCTGCAACACCACGCCCGGAACATCGCCCATGTCCGCGTCACCGACGTAGACGCGGGTGGCGTACCCGATCTTCGCGTCGATCTCGGTGGTGCGAAGCGCCCCGTCGAACCGGTGGGCCAGCCAATGCGGCAGGCGAGAACTGCGGCCCGATGCGTCGATCAGCAGGTCGGCCTGAATCTCGGTACCATCGGCAATCTCGACGAACCAGCCGGCGCCGGACTGCCGCACACCCACCACGGCGGCGCCTGACCGGATGTCGACGTGCGGCAGGGCTTCGACGCGGTGCCGGATGATCATCTCCAGCAACGGCCTGGTGGTCGAAAAGACCTGGTAGGACGTCCCGCTGCGGTCGGTCCAGCCCTGCGCGCCGAGCTAGGCGAGGTCGGCGGTGTCGAAGACGACCGCTCCCGCATCCAGCAGGTCCTGGCGGAGACCGGGCAGCAGTTGCTCGGCTGCGAGCAACCCGCGGTAGAGGAACACGTGCGGCTGTCGGCCCTGCGGCACGCCGGCTCGAGGCTCCGGTCCGTCGGGCAACCCGTCGCGTTCCAGCACCGTGACCTCAGCGCCGGCCCCGTAAGCCCCGGCCGCCGCAAACAGGCCGGCCGCACTGGCGCCGATCACCACCACGCGTGGACCAGTCATCTCGTCCCTCCGGCAGTAGTGTCCACGGATCATCGTCCCACCAGGGCATCACGGACGGCGCCTTCGAACGGCCTTACGTCTGCCGGCGGCTCACCAGGTACAGCGCAGGCATGAGGCGGGGAAGATACGGCGTTCGCCTCATGCCGCAGCCGCGTCTTACGACGAATGTCGTTGTCATGACGATGAACTGGTACGTAGCAGAGAGCTTGATCGCAGATCGGACGGCCGGGCAGGTCAGGGCCGAGAATCGCCGGTGGCCGGAACTGGACCACGCCCGCCGGTTGCAGGCGGCCCGGGAGATCGGCCGCGAATACACCGGGCGGGTCGGCCGCATCCCGACCCTGCCGACGGCGGCATCGCCCGCCCACCGCCTGGCCAACCTGTTCCGCGGGCTGGTCGCCGGGCATCCGGTTGCGCAACGATAGCCGGGTGCCCCGCCCGCCCACCCACGCCTTCGTCGGCCGGACCCGTGAACTCGCCGACCTGGTCGACGCCTTCGAGTCGGCCGCTGCCACGTCGGAGCCCACGTTCACGCTGGTCAGCGGCGATGCCGGAACCGGCAAGACCAGGCTGCTGGAGGAGCTGGTGTCGGTGGTGCAGTCCAGCGGCGGGCTGGCGCTGCTCGGTTCGTGTGTGCAGGTTGGCGACTTCGGGTTGCCGTACCTACCGATCATCGACGCGCTGAGGTCGGTCGAGTCGGACCCGATCGGCGCCGACGTCCTCCGCGAGGAAGCTGCAGTGCGGCCGGCACTGGGCCGCCTGCTGCCGCAGTTGTCCTCGATCAGTGATGCCGAGCGCTACCGCGCTGACCTGGCGCCGGATGGACTCGCCCAGGGCCAGCTGTTCGAAGGGCTGCTCCGAGTCCTCGGAGTCCTGTCGGCGGCCACTCCGGTGCTGCTGGTCATCGAGGACATCCACTGGGCCGACCGCAGCACCCGTGACCTGATCGCGTTCCTGGCCAGGACGCTGCGGACCGGCCGCGTCGCGATGGTGGCGAGTTACCGAACCGACGATCTGCACCGTCGGCATCCGCTGCGCCCGACCATCGCCGAGCTGGCCCGCCTGCCGTACGTGCATCGACTCGGGCTGGCACCGTTCAACCGGTCGGAACTGGCCCTGCTGCTGGATGAACTGGCCGGATCGGCGGTTGATGCAAGACTCGTCGACCGCGTTTTCGCGAGAAGTGAGGGAAACGCCTTCTTCGCCGAGGAGCTGATGAGGGCGGGCCGGGCCGCCGACGCGCGCGGTGGGTTACCGGACGAGCTGGCCGACGTACTACTGAGCCGGGTGGAGGAGCTGGGCCCGGCGGGTCGCCGGGCGGTCAGGGCGGCTGCGGTGGCCGGCCGTCGGGTCGGGCACGATCTCCTCGTCGACGTCGCGGACGCGGTCGACACCGAGGAAGGCCTGCGGGATGCGGTGGAGATCGGTCTGCTGACCAGCGACGGAGAGACCTACGCCTTTCGCCATGCCCTGTTCCAGGAGGCGGTGTACACGGATCTGCTGCCCGGGCGAGCGGGTCCGGCTGCACGCCAGATTCGCCGAATTGCTCAGTGCCGGCAGTGCCGAGTACGCGGTCGGCGGGCCGGCCGAGCTGGCCCACCACCGACTGGCCAGTCACGATCTGGCCGGCGCGCTGGCCGCTTCGATCGATGCGGCGACCGCGGCAGAGTCGATGGCAGCTCCGGCGGAGGCGCTCCGGCACTTGGAGCAGGCGGTGTCCCTGCTCGACCGGCTCGGCACGGGCGGCGACCGACTGCAACTGCTGACGAGGGCGGCGGAGGCCGCGTCGGCGAGCGGTGACGTGACGCGGGCGGTTGGTTTCGCGGAGGCCGCGGTCGCGGTCGCCGAAGAGCGGCGGGAAGACGTGGAGGTGCGGGCCACCGCCTGGGAACGGCTGGCCCGCATGCAGTTCGAAGCCGACATCGATGACGACGAGCCGTCAAGGCGGGCGTTGGAATTGCTGCCGGCCGAACCCCCGAGCCGACTCCGCGCTCGGGCGCTGGCCACCCGCGCTCGACGGCTGTTCTACGACGACCCGGCGGCCACGGTGGAAATGCTCGCCGATGCCACCAGGATGGCGCACCAGACCGGCGCGGATGTCATCGCCGCCGACGTGTTGATCACGCTGAACCTGTTCGTGCGCAGGGGTTTTCTGCCGGATCATCCGGTGCCGAGGTTGGCCGATGCGCTCGAGCGCACCACCGGACCGGACGGCCGTTTCGTCCGGATGCGGGCGCTCCGGTTCCAGGCCTCCCAGTTGATGGAGGACGGTGATCTGACCGGTGCACTGGCGGCCGCGGAGGAGGGGGTGGCGCTGAGCGCTGCGGCCGGTCTGAGCTGGAGCTCCTACGGGCTCGACCTGCGGTTGATGCGCGGCTGGGCGCTCGCGGCGATCGGAAATTGGGACGAGGTGCTGGCCGAAAGCCTGCGTGCCGTCTATGCCCCGACCCAGCCCGGGCGGGTGCTCGCCACGCAGGCCGTGGCCGTGCTGGTCGGACGGGGCAGCCCCCAGGCCGAACCCCTGCTGACCCGGTTGCGCGGAACCGGCGATCGGTACGCCGAGATTCAGCTCGATCTGTGTGAGATCGATCTGCGATTGGCCCAGGGCCGGCCCGCCGATGCGATCACGGTGGCGACAGTCCGGTCGAGCCGGGCTCGAGTTCGACAGCTGGGGCACCGAGCGACTCCTGCTGGCCGCCCGCCATGCTGCTGCGCTGGCCGATCTGGCGCAGGCCGACCGACTGATCGGCGGGGACGGGGGACCGCATGTCGAGGAAGCGGCCCGGCTGGCGATCGATGCGGAAGCGCGGCCGGCCATACCCAGCCTTTCCGGGCCGTACGGAAGAAGCTGGTTGCTGCGGTTGCGGGCCGAGGCCGATCGAGCCGCGGATGCCGACACCGCGCAGCAATGGGAGCTGGTGCGCAAAGAGGCCAGGTCGTCGGGCCGGGTCCAGGAGCAGGTGTACGCCGCCATCCAGGCCGGGAGATTGCTGCTCGTCGACGGCGATCGGGACTCGCGCTGCGCAGGTGCTCCGCGGAGCCCTCGACCAGGCCCGACAACTAGGTGCGGCGCCGATGGTCGCCGCGATCGAGGAACTGGCCGCGCGCGGGCGGCTGCGGCTGGCCGCCGACCGTCTCGTGCAGTCCGATCGAGAGTCCGCTCACCGCCCGGGAACACGAGGTACTCGTCCTCGTCGCCCGCGGCCTGCCCAACCGCCGGATCGGGGAGGCGCTGTTCATCTCCGACAAGACGGCGAGCGTTCACCTCAGTCACATCATGGCCAAACTCGGCGCCGCGACGCGGACCGAGGCGGTGTCGCTGGCCCGCCAGCGCGGCCTCCTCGACCACTGACCGTCCGCGCTGCACATGCAAAAGGCGGCGCCGGACCTCAGGAACGTTCGGGAGCGGTCCGGCGTGACCGAGTCGGTGTGTCGGCCGGAGACCACCGTGCCCCGGGCAGTAACCATCCGGCCTCAAGCTCGGCCGGGGTGCTGGGACGGGCGAACAAGAAGCCTTGCGCGAAGGGGCATCCCAACCTGCGCAGGGTCGCGGCCTGCTCCTCCCGTTCGACGCCCTCGGCAGTCACCGACATCCCGAGATCACGCCCCAGAGCAAGGAATGCGCGAAGGAATCGCTCTGCCTCCGGATCACGATCGATCTCGGCGATGAAGGTGATATCGATCTTCAGCGCGTTCAGTGGGATCCGCTGCAGGTGCAGAAGCGAGGAATAGCCGGTGCCGAAATCGTCGAGCGAGAGCGACGTGCCCAGCATGCCCAGCCTGCTGGTCACCGCCCGGGCCGTGGCCAGGTCGCCGAGCAACGCATCCTCGGTGATCTCGAGGACGAGCTGTTCCGCGCGCACCGAATGCCGGCTCAGCACCCTGCCGACCCGTTCGGGGAAGTCCAGGTCCGCCATCAATTGCGGCGGGATGTTGACGCCGACCCGGAGCCCCCGATCGCCGAAGTCGCGGGTCCATTTCGCCAGCTGGGCGCACGCCTGTTCCAGCATGTGATCGGTGAGTTCCGCGAGCAGCCCTGACCGACCGGCCAACGGGATGAATTCGACCGGCGACACCTGCATTCCGTCGTGCATCCAACGGGCGAGCGTCTCGACCGCGGTCATGTGCCCGTCCGACAGGTCGACGATGGGCTGGTAGACCGCCGCGATGCCACCGGTCCGCAGGGCGACCCGCAGTGGTTCGCGGAGCCGCAGGTCGGCCGCGGCCGGTAACACCATCGACGAGTCGTAGAGCGCCAACTGCCCCTTCCCCGACCGCTTCGCCGAGTACATGGCGACGTCGGCGTGGGCCAACAGCTCGTCGAGGGTAGGGATGGGTTGGCGGCCGCTCAGATCGGTGACGCCAACACTGATCCCGACGTGGATCGTGGTTTCGTTCACCACGAACGGCGCCCGGAGGGCGTCGATGATGCGGGTGGCGACGGTGGTCGGCTCACTGCCGTCCTCCAGCAGCACCGCGAACTCGTCGCCGCCGAATCTGGCCACGGTATCCCCGTCGCGGAGGGCACCACGAAGTCGCTCGGCCACCCTGATGAGCACCTGGTCACCGGCGCCGTGGCCGAAGGTGTCGTTCACGGCTTTGAAGTCATCGAGATCGCAGAACAAGAGGCCCAACGGCCGTAGATCCCGACGGTGCAGGTCCAGCGCGTGCGCCACCCGATCCGTGAACAGGGCCCGGTTGTTCAGACCGGTCAACTGGTCCTGGAAGGCCTGCCGCACCAATTGGCTCTCGCGGGCGGCGACGACGTCGACGAGCCTCTGGTTGTCCCGGACCGTCAGGTACTGGCGCAGCAATACGGCAGCCACGGCGATGCTGACCGCCGCCGTTTCGAACAGGCCTGGTGCATGGCCTCCGATGGCCCGGACTCCCACCGTCACGGCGGCCAGGGCGAGAGGAAGATACGGCAGCATGCTCGCGCCGGGTGGCTGGCTCGGCGGCGGGCTGGCTCCGGTGGCCCTGTCCAGGGCCAGCAATCGGCCACCCGTCTGGGCGGCGTAGGCCAGGAACAGGAAGGCGGCCACCCACCCGACGTCCGGTAGCCCCCCGGTCGAGTAGTCGTTGGTGAACAGCGCGAAGCCGGCATCGGCCAGTGCCATGGCGGAGACGCCGCCGGCGAGCAGGGCCAGCGGCAGCCGGTGTCGGGTCGGGCGGGAGACGCTCACGAAGGCGAGCCCGATGATCAGGATGTCGCCCACCGGGTAGGCAACGGTGGCCAGCAGGCGGACTCCGTCGAGCTCGCCGTGCTCCGATGCCGTCACCAGGGTCGAACCTGCGAGGGTCCAATAGATCGCCAGCAGCGCCGCCAGCAGGGCACACCCGTCCAGCACGGTTCTCGTCGTCGTCCGGCGTCCGCCGACCGGCGGGAACAGCAGCAGGCACACGATGGCGCCGACCGGGAACAGCAGGAAGCCGATGTCCGCCAGCGACGGATACGGAACCTCGCGGCCGGCGTAGACACGATCGAGCACAGTCCAGACCGCCTCGCCGGTGGCCCAGGCCGCACAACCGATGGAAATCGCCGTCCAGCTCCGGCGCATCCGACCGCTGGTCGACCGCGAGGTCCGCCAGCACGCCGCACTGGCGGTCACGGCGGCCACGAGTTGGCAGATGTCCGCGGTCGCTTTGCCGAGCACCGTCGGACCGATCAACAACGGGAGCGCAGTCAGCACGAGCAACGTGGCCCCGCCTGCCACGGCGATGCCCGACGGACGGGTGCGAGGGGCGGACAAGACCGGTCCGGGGGTCACAGCGTGGCCCGCCCGCCCATTCCCACCAGACCAGGGCTATAGCCCTTGTCCGCTTTTCCAGACTCGACCGGCGCCGATCGATCTGTCCCGTCGACCATTGGTGCCCGTTCCAAAGGTTGGGCCTGCGTTGACGGGCCATTGGGGTCTTTCGCGTGCTGCGGGTTCTCCACCGATGATATCGCCAATCGCGCTGCCGAGTCCTCGTTGCGAAGATCAATGCGTACTGGACAACCTCGGATGAATGACGCGTCCTGCCGGGCTCAGCGCTCCTGCGAGTACTTCGATCGCCAGGCGGGCGGCTGCTCGCCGCCCACGGTGACCCAGTATTCGGTACCGGCCGTGATCTTCTCATCGCGAACGGTCCAGAAGGACGCGGCCCGGAAGACCCCGAACTCCTGGTGGGGCACCTCCACCTCCGAGACCACAGTCTCGCCCTGTGTGACGGTGCTGATGACGTTGATCGTCCAGCCCTCCGGATACTCGGACTGGATCGCCACGAAGTTCTCCCGGCCGACGAACACCTCGCCGGTCGCCGGCCACACGAGCCGGATATCAGGAGCGAGTAGTCGACTGACGCCCGGCCAATCGTGGGCGGCGATGCGACTCCACAACTCGAGGACCACTTGTTCAGGCTGCATGCGATCGAGTATGCGCGGTGAACATTCCGCCGGGCACCGCGAAGACGGCGCGGAGTGGTTCCGGGCCTCATTGTCCCGCCGAGTGTGAAAGGAGTGATTGTTTGGGCCGGCCCGGCCCGGTGAGAGCTATGCCGCCAAACGATGACATGGTTAGCTCTGAAGAAGAATCATAGCCCACTGTTTTTGTTGTTTTGATCGTCGCGGCAAACGAATGAACAACCCATTTGCTGCACGGTAGTGGCTACTGCATGGCGACAACGACACATTCTTGGCAGGAGCATGGGGTCATGACACTTATCGACATTGCTCCAGTTGCACGTCGGCCAGAACGCACGGTCACCATGCCGCTCGTCCCCCGTCAAGCCAGGACCACGCTGACGCAGGCGTCACGCACCGCTGAAATCGCGGCCGCGGTGGCGCGCAGTGCAACGATGCACGCCGAGGCGCTACCCACCGCCGTCCACGAGGCGCTACCCGTGACAACCCTGCGGCAGGGCGCCAGAGTGGCCATCGATCGGACGCGCCGGTTCACCCTGCTCGGCCAGGTGCCGGTCCTCGGCACGCTTGTCGTGCCCTGGTTGTGGCCCCTTCACATGGCGATCGTCGGACGCACCGCCGACCACATCCGTCATACCCCCGACGCGTCCCTGTCCTACTGCGATGGGACCACCCCCCGGCACCATCACCTCAGCTCGTTGACCGCGGTTGTCACCTTTCTCTGCTGGATCGCACTGGCCGCCGGAACGGTGACGACTCTGTTTCAGAACGACCTTCCCGGCATCGCTGTCGCCGTTGCTGCCGTCCTATTGCTCCCTGCCCTGGTCGAACTCATCGGCCTGATCGAGTTCGCGGCGCTGAATCCGGAATGGGTCACGCTCAAACGGCAGCTCAAGCTCCGGACGGATGGGCGGACGACGTACGTGCTGACCTCCATCGTCGCCAGGCGGGACGGACAGGATGCTGCCGGCAGACTGATGGACCTGACCTACCCGCAGTGGCAGGCCGAAGATGCAGTCGTCATCGGCTATCCCGCTTCGAAGCGCTTGATCAGCTACTACGTCCGAATGGGCGCCAAGAGGGAGCATCGCCGCCCGACCGCTGCGCAGCCCGCACGGCGTCGTATCGCCTTCGACTGCCGGCAACCGCTACGGGGCCGCTGAGTGCCGACTGGCCTGATGCTGCCCAGTCCGCGCCACCGGTTGTCGCAGCCGATCCAGCTGATGTAGCAAGACCGTAGAGTTTATGGAGTCATAGTCAACTCCGGATCCTCTACGGAAACGGGCGTCTCCCGGTCCGGAAGCGAGCCCTTTCCCCGGACTCAGTGCCGCCGATCGGCGAGGCCCCGCACGTACGCGGCCTGACCGGCGTGCTGGAGGCAGTCGCCCAGCACACTGACCAGCCGAACCGACACGGTGACCGGCGGATCCCAGCGCTCGTCCACCACCCGGCCCAGTTCCTCCGCGTCCAACTGTTCGACGTACCTGACCGTCGCCTCGTGGACCGCAGCGTGATACGCCGCCAGCAACTCGGCCGGCACCTGGACCGAGCCGACCTCGTCCTCACCCTGGCCGTAGCCCGTTGCGTCGACAGCGAACGGCAGGCTGAACCGATCGACCCAACCCTGGGAGACCCACACCTGCTCGGTCCCGCTGGCGTCGGCCAGGTGCGAATCCTGGATTCTGCTCAAATGCCAGATCAACCAGCCGATGGAGTTTGCCGACGGGTCCGGCCGAAAGGTGGAGACCTCCTCCGTGAGATCGCTCGTCAAGGACGCCACCAGACCTCTCACCCGGCCGAATGAATCCAGCAGGAGTTCCTTGGCCGGGTCTGTTGTCGACATGCGCGTTGTCCTCTCGAAGTCGGTCAGTCGGTGAAGTGAAGCCACTCTGCCACGGCGGCAGCAACGCGCGTATCGGCTCTCGGATCATGACCCCCGGGCAGCCAGACTTGGGTCACCTCTCCGGTGATCGCCGGCAGGTACTCGGCGAACTCGGCGGGAGACCCGAACGGATCCTTCTCGCCGGAGACCAGCAGGACGGGAACATCGATCGCCGGAAAGTGTTCGACCCGCGGCCTGTCGGGTTTCCCCGGTGGATGCAACGGATAGCTGAGCAGGACCAGACCGGCGGCGGGCAGGCCCTGTGCGACCGCCATCGAGCACATCCGGCCACCAAAGGACCGGCCGCCCAGCACCAGCGTTTCTGGTCGGATGCCCTGTTCCGACGCGAACAACTCGGCCTGCTCGACGAGATGTGCGATAGCGACCGGCGCCCGGTCCGGTGCCCGCCTTCCGGCGATCCGGTAGGGAAAATCGAGGCGCAGACACGGCAGTGGTGCCAGGGCGTGCTCGACCGCGACGAGTGTGTGGTGGTCGCGGTTCGCGCCCGCACCGGGAGTCAGCAGCAAGCCGCCGGCCGGACGGGAGGTCATCAGGGCCGGCCCGGGCGAGCGGATTCCGTGCCGCCGGTGATCACTGGTCGGTGCTTGGAGATCATCGTCGGACCCTAGCGGTCCGGCTCGTGGCGGTGTCTGTTCACCGTGGTGGCGGTGTCGGCCGGAGTCTTGTCCGGACTGAAAGGCCGAAGGCCCCGACGGAGGGGAATCCGTCGGGGCCTTGGTTCTTGCTGGCGACCGCTGTTGCCGCGATCGGTACTGCTGGTATCACTTGGTCGGGGTCAGGACCGATCCGATCAGGTACACGGTGGCGTTCTTGGTCTTGACGTTGCCACAGATGACCGGGATGCCGTTGACCTTGAGGTCGTCGCCCGAGCCGGTCACGGTCACGGAGCCGCCTTCGACGGTCTTGTGGGTGCCGACGACCTGTGTCGCGTCCAGCTGGCCCGCGACCACGTGGTAGGTCAGGATCTTGGTGAGCAGCGCCGGGTCGGTCGTGAGCTTGCCCATGGTGGCCGCGTCGACCTTCTTGAAGGCGGTATCCACCGGTGCGAACACGGTGAAATCGCCGCTGTTGAGGGTGTTCACCAGGTTGACCTTGGGGTTGACCTTGCCGGAGACCGCGGCGACGAGGGTGGTGAGCAGCGGGTTGTTGGACGCGGCCGTGGCGACGGGGTCGGTGGCCATGCCGCCAACGGAGCCGGCGCCGGACGGTACTGCCTTGGCGTAAGCGGCACAGCCGGGGCCGACAAGGGCAGCGCCTGCGGCGCTAGCACCGGAGGACATCGCACCGGACATCGGCGCGGAGGACATGGCCCCGGACATCGGCGCACTGGACATGGGGCTCGACATGGGGCCGCTCGACATGGGGGCGCTGGACATCGGTGCGCTGGACATCGGGGCCGCGGCCGCGGACGACATCGGTGCGGCGGCGGAGCTCATGGCCGAAGAACTCGTCGAGCTGGGTGCGGCGGCCGTCGTGGTGCTGCTGGATCCGCACGCGACGAGAGCCAGGGCCAGTCCGCCGGCTGCGGCGAGAACTGCGAGGCGCTTGATGATCATGGAACTGCTCCTTCTAGCTGAGTCACTCGCCGGACGGGGTGTCCGCGAATGGATGGTTTTCTGGCATGGGTGTAGCGGACGCGAAACGCGGTGAAATCGCGCAGACCTGGTGGAATGGCGACCGGCTACGAAACCCGGTGGAACTTTTGGAGACAATCTGTTCGCGGCCTGGGCAACTGCTCAGCCCGCTAACTGTTCTTCGGTGGTGCTCCCCGCAAGGATTGGCCGAATGCCAACTGTTATTCGAATGACATCGGCCGACCGCCCATCTCGCGGGATTACGCCGGCCTCCGCGTGCCTCCCGGCAGACCGCCGGTCGGACTGTCAGGGTGGGCAGGTGTCTCCCCATCCCAATCGCCGTGCGGCGTTGATCGCCGCCGGCCAGGGCATGACCCTCCTGTTGCTCGCCGCCTGCGGTAAGGCAGTCGGCCAATCGGCGCAGTCGGCCACGTCCACATCGGCTCCGGCCACCCGGACAACGTCGCCTGGTGGGGCGCAGGACCAGCTCCAGGTCACCGTTCCCGGGCTCGAGCAGCCCCCTTCCAGCGTCTCGCGAACACTCATTCCGCTGCAGCCGGTCACCCATCCGAGCACAAGCCCATCCGCCCGCACCCACGCGCCGGTTTCGTCCACGCCGACGACTGCGGCAGGGCACACAACCACGTCCGACGCGACGACCTCGTCATCCGCGACCAAGGTGACAAGGGCGACCAAGGCGACCGAATCGGCGACCCCGGATCCGGTGACCCACACGACGGCTACGCCGACAACGACCGCCCAGACCACATCGAGCACCAAACGGGTTGCCGGTGCGGGACTGTCGGGCAGGGTGGTGGCGATCGATCCGGGGCACAACGGCGCGAACGCGGAACATCCTGAGATCATCAATCAGTTGATCGACGGTGGTTACGGCCAGCGCAACGCTTGCAACACAACCGGAACGGAAACAAACGCCGGCTATCCCGAGCATGAATTCACCTGGAACGTGGCCAACTACCTGAAGCCGCTCCTCGAGGCCAGGGGCATCACGGTGGTCATGACCAGGTCGAACGACAGCAGCGTCGGGCCGTGCACGAACAAGCGGGCGGCGATCGAGAACAACGCCGATGCCGATGCGGTCGTTTCCATCCACGGCGACGGAGCGGCGGCTGGGGTGCGCGGCTTCTACGTGCTGACGGCGACCCGTCCGCCGGCCGGCAGTGTCATCGCCGCAGAATCACTTCGGCTGGCGGCAGCTATTGCCAGCGCAGCGGAGAACGAAGGCTTCCCGCCGTCGAACACGCTTGGCCACAACGGATTGTGGAAGCGGGACGATCTCACCGGCCTCAACCTGTCGATGCGCCCGAAGATCCTCATCGAGTGCGGCAACATGCGGAACGCGACCGAAGCGGCACTGATGTCGTCGAGTTCGGGTCAACGCCGGTACGCCCAGGCTTTGGCTCAGGGCGTCATTTCGTTTCTGCAGGGTTGAGACTGGATCTGCGAAACGTCCTGCCGGGCGACTCTGCTCGGGAAATAGCACTGTCGCGGCGGGGATCGGAATCCCCGCCGCGACATGTACCGCGCTTCGGTGCTTGCTACTCGGCCTGCTCCGGAGCCCGGTGCTTCGCCGCATAGACGGCCGCACCGGCGCCGGCCAGCAATGCCGCGCCGCCCACCGCCAACAAGCCGGAGTTGTCGTTCCTCGCTGCCGAACCGCCGCCGGTATCCGCAGCACCGGTCGGTGTGGTGCTCATCTGGACGATGAACGGTGCCACACCGGCCAGCACGGTTGCCTTCTTGACCGGAGCCTCGAACGCACCCATGTAGACGCCGCCCTCCGGCGCCAGGCCCAGCAGGTTGCCGACGACAGCTGCGTGCCGCGCCTCGACGCCGAAGATGCCGGCGGCCGCCTGCAGGACAGCCTTGTTCTTGAGGTAACCGGCCGCACCGAGATAGGCGCCGACGCCGACGTTCTCGAAGGTGTGGCTGGTCGTCAGGTAGCTTTCGCGACTGTCGAACGCCTTTCCGAAATCGACACCGGGGGCGGCCACCGGAGTACCGCCGAGGGACTTGATGGTGTCCGTGATCGCCGTGACGTGGTAGGCCTCGTCGGCGGCAATCTTGTCCAGATATGCCTTTTCGGTACCGGACAACAGTCCAGCGGCCTGGCCCTGCTGGTAGAAGGCAGACTCGAGATACTCGAGTGTCAGGGCGTAGTTCAGGACATCGATATCGCTACTGAAATCGGCCGGGCCAGCCAGGGCCCAACGGTTGTTCAGCGCTGACAAGGCTTGTGGGGCAGAAAGATCACTGAGCTGCCCGCGTACGAAATCGCTTCTCGACATGAATGTTTTCCTCCTTGCTCAGCTGATCAGCGGTTTGACAGCGGCGAGCACCGTTGCCATGTTGACGTGCTCTTCGATGTGGTTCGGGAACGGGTTCCCGTCGATCAGGCTCGCGATGACGGCTGCGTGCCGCGACTCGACACCCGCGATGGATGCCGCTGCGCCCAGGACGTCGCCGCTCTGGATCAGCGGCACCTGGCCGTGGTAAGCCTTGACGCCCAGCTCCTCGAACATCGAAGCCGTCTTGAGAAAGCTGTCCCTGGACGCGAAAGTGCCTGCCGGGTAGGTGATCTTCGGCTTGCTCACCGGAGTGCCGCCCAGCGACTTGATGGTCGACGTGACCGCCGCGACGTGCTGCTTCTCGTGGTCCCCGATCGGCGTGATCAGAGCCAACTCGCGTCCCGACAGCAGGCCCTTGGACAGGCCCATCTGGTAGAAGTCGGACTCGAGATATTCCAGGGTCAGGGCGTAGTTCAGGATGTCCAGGTCACCCTTGGCCACCGCCGGCGCGTTCGCCGCGGCGAAAGGCGCGTTGAAAACGCCTCCGGCGACGAAGCTGGCGCCGACACCGACCAGTCCTGCGTACTTCAGGAAACTTCGGCGGTTCGTGCCGGTGCTGAATTGCAATACCGGCTTCCCGTCGAAGATCTTTGGATCTCCCATCGGTCGTTCCTTTCACTGGTATTCATCATGGTGAGCGACATCTCCGTGGCCATAACCGTGGTGACATCAACCTTTTGGTCGCGGGGACCAGGCGAGAGCTGCGTCCAGCGCAGCGGATCGAAGTACCAGAAATCTCCCTTGGGTTGGCCGAATAATGGTCGGAAAAGCTGATGGATTTCCGCCGGTCACCGACCGGTTCGGCGAAACGGGAGATCACCCGTCGTCAGACGCCGGTCGCCACCTGATCAGGAGACTGCCGACCGAGCTTCGCTGTCCACATGGTTGCGATTCGCCGCCGGGCATGCCCCGGATGGCGTCGACTCACGGTTATCTCCGACGATCACCCGAATGGATGAGTGGGCCGGGTCGGACGTGCGGGAGCGGGCCAGTGGAGAACTAGTCGATCCACAGTGCGCCGGCGAGCGCCGGGCCCAGGTGGTGCAGATGAATACCGTCGGTCCGGACGACGTAGGGACCGTCGAACGGCTGTCTTTCGACCAATTCGACCCGCTGACCCAATCCGATGCCGACTTCGGTCAGATGGCGAAGGACCGCCGGATCCTGATCGTCCACCCGGACCAGGCGACCGACGTGACCCATCGGTTGAGCCGGCAACCGCTTGGCGTCGAGTGCCGGCAATGCTCCGTCCGGTCCCGGGATCGGATCTCCGTGCGGGTCGAAACGGGGCCGATCGAGGGCCAGGTCGATGCGCTCCACCAGCCGTTCGGATACCGCGTGCTCCAGCTTCTCCGCCTCGTCGTGGACCTCGTCCCAGCCGTAGCCGAGATGGGTAACGAGAAACATCTCGATCAGCCGGTGCCTGCGCACTACCTGGAGGGCAGCCGTCCGACCGGAGCTGGTGAGCCGGATCTCCCCGTACGGCCGGTGGTCGATGAGATCCTGGACGGCCAGCCGACGCAGCATCCCGGATACCGACGACGAGCTGAGCCCGAGGCGTTCGGACAGCCGGGAGGTGGTGACCGGCCTGCCGTCACGTTCGCCGAGCGCAAAGATTTCCTTCAGATAGTCCTCGACCGGCTGCGAGCGCGACTCCGAAGCTTCCATGGCCATCCGATTGTCTCCCACGCTGACCCAACCCGGGCCAGGTGCGGCTCCGAATCATTGAGACGTAATCTTCGTGCGTACGAACTTTCGTATGTGCACATGCGAATCGATGGAATGGACGAGACGTGACCCGGATCGAGTCGGCGGCGGTGACCGTCCGACCGTGCAGCGACTTGGCGCAGCTGCGTGGGCGGGGCCGAATCCGCGGCCGGCTCGCGCTACTCGGTCCGGCCTTCGTCGCGGCGGTCGCCTACATCGACCCCGGCAACTTCGCCACCAACTTCAGCGCCGGTGCGCGGTACGGGTATCTGCTGGTCTGGGTCATCGTCGTGGCCAACGCGATTGCCATGTTGGTCCAGTACCTGTCCGCCAAGATGGGCGTCGTCACCGGCAAGGACCTGCCCGAACTGTGCCGCGAGCACTTCTCCCGGCGGGTGTCCGTCGGGCTGTGGATCCAGGCCGAACTCATCGCCATGGCCACCGACCTGGCCGAATTCGTCGGTGCCGCCATCGGGCTGAACCTGCTGTTCGGGGTGCCCCTGCTGCCGGCCGGCCTGATCACCGCGGTCATCGCCTTCGGGGTGCTGGCGCTGGAGCAGCGCGGCTATCGACGCTTCGAACTGGCCATCATCGCCCTGCTCGCGCTTGTCTTCGCGGGCTTCATCTACGACCTGGTGAGGGTAGGAGCGTCGGCCAAGCTGGCGCTGCAGGGCCTGGTTCCGCACCTGGACGGGCCCGGAAGCGTGCTGCTGGCGGCCGGCATCATCGGGGCCACCGTGATGCCGCACGTCGTCTACCTGCACTCGGCACTGACCAAGCGGCGGGTGCAGCCGGCCGACGACGGTGAACGCCGCACGCTGCTCCGCTTCGCCCGCCTCGACGTCTACATCGCGCTGGGACTGGCCGGCGTGATCAACCTGTCGATGATCCTGATCGCGGCGAACCTGTTCCACAGCTCCGGCCGGACCGACGTCGACTCGATCGAAGCGGCCCATGCCGGGCTCGCGCAGTACGTCGGCGGCGGCGCGGCGCTCGCGTTCGCCGTCGCCCTGCTGGCCTCCGGACTCTCGTCGTCCAGCGTCGGCACCTACGCCGGTCAGGTGGTGATGCAGGGATTCATCCATCGAAGCATCCCGTTGTTCCTGCGCCGCGGCACTGACGATGATCCCGGCTCTTGTGGTGTTGGCCTTGCAGGTGCCGCCCACGGAGGCGCTGGTGGTGTCCCAGGTGCTGCTGTCCTTCGGGATACCGTTCGCGCTGGTCCCGCTCGTGCTGCTGACCCGCCGACGCGATGTCATGGGCGCATTCGTCAACCACCGCATCACCACGGTGACCGCATCGGTGGTCGTCGCGTTCATCGTGGCGCTGAATGTCTACCTGCTGTACATCACCTTTCGCCGCTGAGCCTCCGCGGATCAGTGCCGTTGCCGGATCGGCGGGTCGACCTGATTCACCGTGGGGTGATGGCGGGCGCCGTGGGGGTCCTCGCAATCCGGACCAACGCCCGGGCTGTCGAGCGCCACGGGTCCGGTCACGGTGTGATCGACCTGCAGCGTGGTGTGGTCGATCCGGTACCGGCCTTTGAGGAGCACCTCGAGATCGCGCCGCACGGCGTGACAGTCGCCCTCGGGGTCGACCAGCACGTGCGCGGACAGCGCAGGCAGACCGGAGGTGACGTCCCAGATGTGCAGGTCGTGCACCTCGTCGACGCCAGGCCGGTCCGCCATCGCCGGCCCGATCAGGTCAGGGTCGAGGCCGCTCGGCGCCGCCTCGAGGAAGATCCGGCCGGATTCGCGGACCAGCCCGACACCGGCCCTGATCATCAGCGCGGCGACGAAAAGGGCCGCAATCGCGTCGGCCCGGTTGAACCCCGTCAGCACGATGACGAGGCCGGCGATGGCCGTGGCGACGAAGGCGTACAGGTCGGTCACGATGTGCTGGAAGGCGCCCTCCACGTTCAAACTCGTCCGGTTGGCTTTCGAGATGAGCCACGCCGCCACGATGTTGACGGCGATGCCCACGAGCGCGGTCACGAATACCAGCAGCCCCGCTACGTCCGGTGGATGGATAAGCCGCCGGACGGCCTCGTAGATGAACCAGACCGCCAGCAGGAGCAGCGTGAGGCCGTTGGCCTGAGCGGACAGGATCTCGGCACGCTTGAACCCGTAGGTCCACCTGCCCTTTGCCGGTTTGGCGGACAGGTGGATCGCAACCAACGCCAGCCCGATCGAGGCCGCATCGGTCAGCATGTGGCCGGCGTCGGAGATCAGCGCGAGCGAGCCCGCGATGATTCCGACGACGACCTCGGTGATCAGGAACGCCACGATCAGAGCGAGCGCGCCACCGAGGTAGCGGCGGTCGGCGTCGGCACTCGCGCCGTGACCGTGGCCGGCCTGCCCGTGTCCGCTGTGTTCCTCGTGTGGACCGGGTCCGTCGTGGTCGGTCATCGGTAGCCGCCTGCGCGTGCAGTATTCGGGGTCGACGGCGAGGACCACGCCATCAGGTCGGTGGAGGCGTGGGCCAGCTGCATGCGGCCACTCGCCGGGACGGCGTGGGCGAATCTGGCGCACGGCGCCGAAGGTCAGCGTGCGGAACGTCAGCCTTTCCACCTGATCGACGTTACCCGTGAAGCTGTCGTCAGCTGTGAGTGATCCAGGGGCTCGCGTTCACGCCCGGGCATGCTGGCGTCCCGTCCACTACCAGGCGACCGGCAGCGTGTCGACGCCGTGCACCACCGAGTACTCGTGGAACGAGACGTCGCCGGCCGGGACGTCCAGCCGCAGGTTCGGGAACCGGCGGAGCAGGGCCGGGTAGGCGATGCGCAGCTCCATCTTCGCCAGTTCGGCCCCGACGCACCGGTGCGCGCCCCACCCGAAGGCCAGATGCGGGGCAACGCGCTCAGGGTCGAAGTCCTGCATGTGCGGGCCCAGTGCTGGGTCCCGGTTGGCCCCGGAAAGTGAGCAGAGCACCATCTCGCCGGCCTTGATCTGCTTTCCTCCGAGCTCCAGGTCGTGCTTGGCAAACCGCGGGAATGCCACTTGCACGACGGTCAGGTAGCGCAGCATCTCCTCCACGGTGGGGCCGGCCGCGTCGTCATCGGTGCGGAGCCGTTCGGCCACGTCCGGATGTTCCAGCAGCAGGACGGCGCCGAGGGCGAGCATGCTGGCCGTCGTCTCGTGCCCACCGATCAGCAAGCCGTCGGCCAAACCGGCCAGCTCCCGGTCGTCGATCGAGTCGCCGTGCTCGCGGATCAGCATCCCGAGCAGTCCGTCGCCGGGCTCCTTGCGCTGGCGGGCGACCAGCTCGGCCATGAACTTCAATGATTCGCTGATCGCATCGAGGCCGGTGCCGGCGCCGCCGAAGATGTCGAAACGGGAACCGGACAGCCGCTGGAAGTCCGCCCGGTCCGGATACGGCACATCGAGCAGTTCGCAGATCACCAGGGACGGGATCGGCATCGCGAACGTCTCGACCAGGTCGACCGGCGATCCGCTGCTCTGCATCACGTCGAGTTGCTGCTCGACGATCTGCTCGATGCGCGGGATCAACCGGGCCAGCCGCCGGACGGTGAATTCCGGCGTCAGCGCCTTGCGCAGGCGGGTGTGGTTGGGCGGATCGCTGAAGCCGAGGCCGCCCGGGTCCTGCTCGGCGCTGGCCTGGCCGCCGGCGGTTGCGACCACGTTGCTGAAGTCGTTGCTGTAGGTCTTGGTGTCCCCGACGACCGACTTGACGTCGTCGTACCCGGTCACCAGCCAGGCCGTGATGCCGAACGGGAACTCGAGTTTGCTCACCGGTTCGTCGCGCTGGCGCTCGGCCAAGCCGGGTACCGGATCCAAGCCGTTGCGCATCAACGGCATGAACGCTTCAGTCATCTGTTTCGTCCTCGAGTACTTCGGTGATCCGGTTCTGCGTCAGTGCGGTCCACTGGAGGCTATTCCACCGGAGCCGTGAACCAGCTCATCAGCACGCCAAACTCCGCCGCGTCAGGTCGCGCTTATGAAGTGGTCGACTCCAGCCACAGCAGCCCCAAAACCGGCACGTTCATGAGCGCCGACGAAGTTGATAAGCGCGGGAGGGGGTCAGCGCTTGGCGGCGCAGGTGGCGCAGAGGCCGAACAACTCGACCTGGTGGTCGAGGTCGACGTAGCCGTATTCCTGGGCCACCGCGCGGGCCCACTTCTCGACGCCGGGAGCGGCGACCTCCTGGGTCAGTCCGCAGGAGCGGCAGACCAGGTGGTGGTGGTGGGCCGGCTGCTCGCACTGGCGGTAGAGCACCTCGCCGGTCTCGTTCCGCACCATGTCCAGGTCGCCGGCCGCGGCCATCTCCTGGAGCGCGCGATAGACGGTGGCCAATCCGACGGTCGATCCGGACCCGCGCAGGGCGGCGTGCAGGTCCTGCGCTGAGACGAACTCGTCGGTACCGGCCAGCACGGAGGTGATCACCGCGCGCTGAGAGGTGCTGCGGCGCTGGATCACCACCATCTGCCACTCCCCGCGCCGATGACGGGCCGCGGTGGCCCGCCGATTGAGTTTCAGACTACCGGCTGCCCCCGCCGGACCTGGCGTGCATGACGAGTCCGTACCCGCACTTCATCCGCGGGCCGCTAGCCTCACGATGGACCGGGCTGGTGCAACTTCTGGCCCACCGACCACAGGGGGCTTCGTGACGCGCGCAAGCTGGGGTCGGCGGCCGCTGACCCTGCTCGGCGCCGGGCTGCTGGCTGTGGTCCTGGCCGGCTGTACCTCCACGCCATCCAGTCAGGTTCAGTCCAGCAGCGTCGGCACCTCGGAACAGCTGTCCCTGGATACGGCTGCGCCGGTCAGCTCGTCGGCCGTCACACCCACTCCGGCACCCCCCGGCACGTCCCGGTCCGCGCGCCCGACCAGCCGCCTGTCGCCGACGGTGACGGCCACCATCACGCGCACCAGGCCAGGGCAGACCATCACCGTCGGTCCGCCGAAACCGACGCCGACGCCGGCCGCGGTGGCCGGTGATTGCCCCTACCTGAACGCGGACGTGGTCTCCGAGATCACCGGGCAGCACCACGGCCCGACCCAGCTGATCAATTTCACTCCCGAGCCGATGTGCGTCTTCTACCGCGCCAGCGGCGAGGAGATGGGAAGTGTCCGGATCATCTACGCGGCCAGCCCACAACAGGCCGTCGCCGCGGTCAACCAACATGTGCCGGTCGCTGACTCGCAGCCCGCCGAACAGCCGGCGGGGTGGTCGGGCGGATCGATCTCGAGCCGTGGCCAGATGACCCAGGACTCCAGTGCCAGTTCCGTGTATGCCGTCTCGAAGGGGAAGGTGGCGGTGGTGGCGGAGGAGAACGAGAGCCCGTCCATCAAAGCCAGGGTGATGGCGGTGTGCGCCATCTACGGGCTGAAGCTGCAGGCCGGCCCCGCGCCTGACTACTGCAGCGCTCAGGGCTGAATCTGCTGGGCGATCAGAGCGTGAATGCGCTTGGTCCCCGACGACGCGCTGGAGCGGGCCTGTCGGGTGGCCGTGGCAGGATGGACTGCGTGAGTAACCTCTATGCGACCCTGCACACCAACCGTGGCGACATCCGGATCCAGCTGTTCCAGGCGGAGGCGCCCAAGACGGTGGCGAACTTCGTCGGACTGGCCGACGGAACCGGCAAGTACTCCGACAAGAACGCGTCGGGCACGAACTCCGGCCCGTTCTACGATTCGGCGATCTTCCACCGCGTCATCTCCGGTTTCATGATCCAGGGCGGCGACCCGACGGGCACCGGCCGCGGTGGTCCCGGCTACACCTTCGGTGACGAGTTCTTCTCCGGTCTCACCTTCAACAAGCCCTACCTGCTGGCGATGGCCAACGCCGGTCCCGGCACCAACGGATCGCAGTTCTTCATCACCCTGGGAAAGACCCCACACCTGAACAACAAGCACACGATCTTCGGCGAGGTCGCCGACGCGGAATCACGGGCCGTCGTGGATGCGATCGGATCGACCGCGACCGATCGGTTCGACCGACCGTCGGATGACGTCGTCATCAACTCGATCACCGTCGAGGATGCGGACAAGGCCTGACGCCCGGGACACAGGATTGCCCGGCACGCCTGCGGAGGTCCTCATGCTCGGGACGTGTTCAGCTGCGCATCAGGTGAATCGATGACGACATGACAACCACGCCGCCTCCGCCCGGGCCGGACCCTCGCGGCGGTGTGCCTGGACACGATCAGCAGCCGTACCCAGGTCAGTACCCGGACATCGGTCAGGGCCCGGGCATTGGTCGCTATTCGAATCAGCCGTATCCGAGTGCGCCGTATCCGAATGCCGGCTATCAGAGTGCGGAGCAGTACCCCGGCTATTCGGTGCCTCCGAGCTACGGACCATCCAGCCAGTCACCCGCCGTCGAGACGTGCGCATTTCACCCGGGTCGGCAGACCGCGCTGCACTGTTCGAGGTGCGGGCGGCCGGCGTGCCCCGAGTGCCTGACGCCGGCCAGTGTCGGTTTTCAGTGCCGGGCATGCGTTGCGGAGGGTCGCGGCACGCAGCGGGTGCCGCGGACGGTCACCGGTTCGCGGGTCGACCAGAAACCGGTCGTCACCTACGCGCTGATCGCCATCAACGTGCTGGTCTTCCTCATCGTCGCCATTCAGGCCAAATCAGGCGTGAACGTGCAGGGGTCGTCGATCTACCGGGACGGGTTCCTGGTGCCGTCGCTGGTGGCGGGCGGCCAGTGGTGGCGATTGGTCACCAGCGGATTCCTCCACGTATCGGTCATCCACATCGGGCTGAACATGCTGTCGCTGTACATCCTCGGCGTTGCTCTGGAACGGATGCTCGGCCACGGCAGGTTCCTCACGGTTTATCTGCTGGCCCTGATCGGCGGCTCCGCCGCGGTCATGCTGTTCACCGACCCGCTCGGACCGACCGTCGGGGCTTCCGGCGCCATCTTCGGCCTGATGGGTGGCCTGGTCGTCGTCTTCAAACGGTTCAAGTTCGACATGCGCCAGTTGCTGATCGTGCTGGCGGTCAACTTGTATCTGAGCTTTCAGCTCACCGGCATCTCGTGGCAGGCGCACGTCGGCGGTCTGGTTGTCGGGGCCGCGGCGACCGCAGCCATGGTCTATCCGTCGCCGGCGATCCGGAAAAGGGTGCAGATCGGTTCCGTCGTGCTGATCGTGCTGTTCGTGGTGGCGGTCGTCCTGCTGCGGGACGCGAACATGGCCGAGAAATACTGCGGCATCGGGGCCGACGGCTACTTCCAGGCCTGCACAGCCTGACCGTTCAGGCCGAACCGGCCATCCACCACCGACGCAGCGCCGTAGACACCTCGGTCGGATCCGTCCCCAGTTCGGTCCGGTTGAACAGGATCAGGGCGTCGTCGTCGAGTTCGATCTCGACGGAGGTGGATGCCAGGCCGCGCCGCCTCCGGGCCGGAGCCGAGATCGCCACCACCTTGTCCCAGCTCACTTCCCTGGCGCCGGCCGGTCCCCTGATCACGAAGGCGTCGGAATAGGCGGTCAGCCGATGCCGCATCGTGACCAGCACGGCGGCGGCGATCGCACTGAGGCAGACGCCGGCACCGGCCACGAGTCGGTCCTCCGGCGCGGTGGCGATGAACAACCAGATCAGAAAGGCCACGCAGAGCGCGCCGGCGACCGCCGGCACAACTGGCCTGACCCCCCACTCCTGCGACGTCGCGACGGTCCGATGTTGTTCGTCGGGAGCGCTCACCAGAGCCTGTCCACAATAGTTGTCCACATTGGGGATGAATAACACGCGTGTTGTTCGGCGAGCTGTGCGTCCGAGAGTCGCGGGAGTCGTTCGGTTGGCTGCCGGTCAGAAGCATGTCGCCGCAGGTCAGCGCCAGCGCATGGTCATCAGCAGACCGGCGATCATGAGCGCGAAGCCGATTGCGAAATTCCAGTTGCCGAGGGAATGCATGAACGGAATGTCGGAGCCCCACAGGTAGAACACCACCAGCCACAGCAACCCCAGACAGCATCAGACCCAGCATGACGCCGATGAAGATGGGGCCGGATGGGGCGGCTATGTGCATCCTGGTCGCGGTATAGGCGCTCTCGTTCGCCTGTGCCGACGACGTTGCCGCATTCGTGGCGACCTTTTTGCGGACCTTGGACTTTGGCACGTCATTCCTCGCTGCTCATTGATGTGATGCGATGCCGACCTGTGGTGACCCGCAGACCGACAACTGCCTTCTTGTCCGGGTCGGAACCCGGGATGCTCGTCGACCGAGCTGATCTGCGCGGCAGATCGTCCTGCAGACCGCCCGGACGGGAATAGCCGCTGGTCGGCCGATGGCTTGATCCGGGTAACCGGAACCGTACATGCCTGCGCATAGCGTACGTGTTCAGTGCCGTTGCGCTGCCATGCCGACGTCAGAATCGATGCTTCGAGTCCGATTCAGCGGTCTCCGGTGCGTGACGCCGCAGGCAGAGCGGTTGATCATGGTCACAAGGAGGGGGGTCCAGTGTCGGAGCAGTCGGCTGCCCAACTGCCCCCCGATCCGCGTCCCCGTGCGGCCCATCAGGAGGTCACACCTTCCCGCATCTCGGCCCCCGCGCGAAAGGTTCCGCGTGTGTGGCGCATCGCAACCGTTGTCGTCTTCCTGCTCGCCGGTGTGCTGATGGGCACGGCCAGGGCCTTTTCGCACGGTGAGGACATCCGAGACCGATCCGTCGACCTTTCGGCCCTCGTCGAAGGCGCAGGTGGGCGGGTGGCCTCGGCCGAGTCGAAGGCGGCCGTCATGCAGAGCCAGATCGACGCCCTGGCCGGCTCGGACGTCTCGCCGGAGGTCACCAGCGCTCTGGCGGTCGGGGCTGCGCTCGAGTCCGCGGCCGGGCTGACGGCGGTCACCGGGCCGGCGTTGCGCGTCTCACTCGCGGACGCCCAACGCGACTCGGACGGCAACTACCCGGCCACTGTGGCTCCCGACGATCTGGTGGTGCACCAGCAGGACGTGCAGTCGGTGGTGAATGCCCTGTGGGCGGGCGGCGCGGAGGCGATGATGATCATGGATCAACGGGTGGTGACCACCTCGGCCGTGCGATGCATCGGCAATACGCTCCTGCTGCAGGGACGGGCGTACTCGCCACCATTCGTGATCACGGCGATCGGCGACGCCAAGAAGATGGAGGCCGCGCTCGACGCCGAGCCCGGCGTGGCCTTGTTCCAAACGTACGTGCAGAGGTTTCAGTTGGGCTTCGATATAGACCCCGTGCCCCGTGCGACGCTCCCCGCCTATGCGGGCCTCATCCGAATGACAGCAGCACATCAGGAGACGAAATGACCGACGGCCCGCCGTCCGACGGCCGCCAAGCAGGCCACGCCGACCACCACGCACGGCACCCGTCCGGCCACCTCGGGACCGGGTGCGCACCGTCGCTCGCGGTCTGGGCCAGACACTGATCACGGCGGGGCTCGTGGTGCTGCTGTTCGTGGTGTACGAGGTCTACGTGACGGACATCTTCGGCCATGAGAAGCAGGACAAGGCGACCGCTGCCATGGACCAGCGCTGGGACAAGGGCAGCGCCGCAGCGCCGACCTCCGCAGGCGCGTCGACCGGCGCAACGAAAGCGCCCGGTACCGAGGTCGTCACGGTCACTGATCCGAACAAGCTGGTCGTCAACCCGGCGACCCGCAAGCGCAACTACCAGACCATCGACGGTCAGGGTTTCGCGAAGATCTACATCCCGAGCTTCGGGCCCGACTATTCCTTCACCATCATCGAAGGCACGACCACCGATGACCTCTACGTCGGTCCCGGCCACTATGCCGACAGCCAGTACCCGGGCGAGCGCGGCAATTTCGCCGTAGCCGGCCACCGGGTGTCAAAGGGATCACCGTTCAACGAACTCGGTCTGCTGAACTCCTGCGACGCGCTGGTGATCGAGACCCAGAGCGAGTGGTTCGTCTACCGGGTGCTACCGATGCAGGGCGAGGCGGCCAGTTGGAAGACGACGCCGCACGCGCACTGTGCCGGCGTTGCACCGCAGACCGGCGTCTACGGACCGACTTTCGGCCGCGAGATCACCGTCCCGTCCGACTACGCCCAGGTCCTCCCGGTGCCGCATGTGCAATCGTCCACGGTTCCGGCGAACGCCGAGAGGCTCATCACCCTGACAACATGCCACCCGCAGTTCTCCGACACGCAGCGGATGATCATCCACGGCACCCTGGTGAAGAGCTACAAGAAAGCTCCCGGCTTCCTGCCGCCGGAATTGAACGAGAGCTGAGACATGTACACCTGGATCTGGCGTCACCTACCCGGCCCCGTCGCGGTCAAGACACTCGAGGCCCTGGTCATCATCGTGGCCGTCGTCGCATTGTTGTTCTTCGTCATCTTTCCCTGGCTGGAGCCGTACCTGCCGTTCGACCACGTCACCACCGGCTGATCCGCCTGCAGCTAGACTTCGCCGATGGCAAAGCGCAAGCCCAACAAGGTTCTTCTGGCTGTTTTCGGCGGACTGCATCTGTTGGTGACAGCAGCGGCGTGGCGTGATCTGAAGAGCCGCCGGCCCGACCAGATTCGAGGCAGCAAAACGCTCTGGCGCATTCTCAGCGCCCTGAACACAGCCGGCTCGCTGGCGTATCTGCTGATCGGTCGGAAGTCGCCGGCGCCGAGCTAGCTCGCAGCCCGTCCGCTGATCTGGAAGGCTGTGCCAGTGCGCAAAATTCTGGTGATCGACAATTACGACTCGTTCGTCTACAACCTGGTGCAGTACCTCCAGCAACTCGGCGCGGAGTGCCTGGTGCGGCGCAACGATGCGGTCACCGTCGCCGAACTGGCCGATCTGCGGGTTGACGGTGTGTTGCTCTCACCGGGCCCGGGAGTGCCGGTCGACGCAGGCGTGACCGAGGAGATGGTGCGGTGGTGCACCGGGCGGCTTCCCTTGCTCGGCGTCTGCCTGGGGCACCAGGCCATCGCCGAAGTCTTCGGCGGCGTCGTCGATCGGGCCGATGAACTGCTGCACGGCCGGACCTCGACCGTGCTGCACGACGGTAGGGGCGTGCTCGCCGGCCTGCCCCAGCCGTTCACCGCGACCCGGTATCACTCGCTCGCCGTCGTGGACGGCACCGTTCCGCCCGAGCTCGAGATCACCGCGCGGACCGAGGGCGGCGTCATCATGGGACTCCGTCACCGCGAGTTTCCGGTGGAGGGCGTCCAGTTCCACCCGGAGTCGGTGCTCACCCAGGGAGGCCACCGCCTGTTGGCCAACTGGCTCTCGATCTGCGGGGACACGGCCGCGGGTCGGCTGGTGCCGCCGCTCGAGGACGAGGTCGAGCGGCTGCGGGTGATGGCCGGCTGATCCGGCGAGCGACGTTGCCGCGGTAACCGAGGGCCGCACCGGCCGCGGGCGAAAACCGCAAAGGCCCTGACGATCTCGCGATCGTCAGGGCCTTTGATGCGTGCTGGGCCGGGTCAGTTGGAGGTTGCTGAGCCCAGGGTGACCGTCGTGGTCTTCGTGTCGGAACCGTGGAGGTAGGTGATGACGACCTTGCCTCCGGGGGTGCTCGAGCGGATCGTCGCGATGAGTGCGTCAGCCGAGCCGACCGGGGTGCCGCCGACCTTGGTGATGACGTCGCCCGCCACCAGGCCGGCTTTAGCCGCGCCGCCGCCGGCGGTCACGGAGGCGATCTTCGCACCGATGCTCAGCCCGGCCTCGGCCTGTGCCTGGGCGGAGGCCGAGGTGCCGTCGGCGGCGTCTCCGACCGAGGCACCGAGTACCGCATGGGTGGCGTGACCGGTGTTGATGATTTCCTGGGCGATGCGGTGGGCCTGGTCGATCGGGATGGCGAAGCCGACGCCGATGGAACCGGACTGCGAGCTTCCGCTGGACAGTGAGGCGATGGCCGAGTTGATGCCGATGACCGCGCCGTTCATGTCGACGAGCGCGCCACCGGAGTTACCGGGGTTGATGGCGGCGTCGGTCTGGATGGCGTTGAGCACCGTGTCCTGTGCGGTGCCGGTGCTCGGGGTCTGGGTGTTGCCCTGGCCCTGGCCCTGGCCGAACGGGTCCTGCGGATCGGTCGGCGTGGTCTCGGCGGCGGTCCGCACCGGCCGGTTCAGGGCCGAAACGATGCCGGAGGTGACGGTGGCCGACAATCCGAGCGGCGAGCCGACGGCGACGACCTGCTCGCCGACCTTGACGTTGGCCGACGATCCCAGGGTGGCGACCTTCAGGCCGGAGACGCCGGAGACCTTGATGACCGCAAGGTCGTCGGTGGCATCTGCACCGATGACCTTCGCCGTCGCCGTGGTGCCGTCGTTGAACTTGACCGTCAGCGTGGTCGCGCCGGTGATGACGTGATTGTTGGTCAGGATGAGGCCGCCCGAGGACAGGATGACGCCCGATCCTTCCGCTGATCCGCTCGAGGAGACGGAGAGGATGGAGACGACCGAGGGCAGCAACTTCGCCGCGACGCTCTCGACGCTGCCGTTGACGACCGGCTGCGAGTCCGACACCACCGGTGAGGTGCTCAGTTGGCTGATCGAGCTGTCGGCGGCCGAGGAGTTGTTGACGGCTTCCGCACCAAGAGCTCCGGCGCCGAACGCGGCGCCGAGGGTCAGCACGATGGCAGCGGCCAGAACAGCCGTCTTGCGGCCCTTGTGGCTAGCGGTGCTGGGATCGGCGGTGACGGTCGACGCAGGCGGCATTCCCTGATATCCGAAGCCGGCGGTCTGACCGTATCCCGCATAGGGCGCACTGCCCGGCGCGCTGCCGAACTGGCCGGTCGGCTGTTGGCCGGCGAAGAGCTGGCCGGGTGCCGGCGAAGACCACGGGTTGCCGGCGCGGTACTGGTCGTTGCCGTAGCTGCCGGCTCCCGTCTGGTAGCTGCCGGTGGCGGTCGGTGAGGACCAACCCTCAGCGGCCAGGGCTCCGCTGGGCCGCGGCTGCCAGACCGCGGCGGTCGGCTGCGACGAATCGTTGTCAGCCTGCAGCGGGCCGGTGTTCTGCTCGTTCTCGTTCATGTTCGGGGCGCTTTCATCGACGACGTTCTGGGGGTGGTTGGTGGCGGCATTCTGGAAGGCGGCGTTCTGGACGCCGTGGGCAGCCGGCGCGGGTGTGGACGGGCCAGCGGCCTGCGGTCCGGGGTGGCGGTATTCGCCGGTGTTGTACTGAGCTTGGGGGTACGGCTGCGCAGACTGGTCGCGATGGTTCGACGGGTCGCCACCGGTCGTTTCACTTCCGGCAGGGCTGCTCACCGCCGATTCGCTGACGCCCGGGTCGTTCGACTCGGTGTTGCTCGGGATCCTGCGGCCTCGGGAAGTCTTCGCTCATGAAGACAATGATCGACGGTGAAGGTGTGGATCAGCTGAGCGCTTCTATGGACGATCAGGGTGAAAACATGTCAAGGCGCTGTGAGGTCCGAGCCGGCAAGTAGGAGCGCCACGCTACGCCAGCCAGCTCAAGGCTTCGGCTTGGTCGGGGTGGGCTTGGGAGCCTTCTTGGGGGTGGTCGCCGGCGTGGTAGCCGGGGTTGACGGTGTTGTCGGGGTGGTCTTCGTCGTCGGCGGTGGAGGCGGTGCAGGCGGGTCGCCCCACACGATGACGGTGACCGGGGTGTCGAAAGTGACCACACTACCGCCGCTCGGGATTCACTTGCGATGAAGGTGTGTGGAACGGCGGGCGGGATGGCCGGCTGGCTGCGTGACGACTGTGACGGGTAGATGCCGACGTTCTGCAGCGCCACCGATGACCTCGTCCGTCGAGGTCACTCCGGGCGTGAAGGACGGCATCGCCACCCGCTTCGCGATGTAGACGACGACCGAGAACTGGACGGCCTTGCTGGCCGTCGCTCCGGCGGCCGGGTTCTGAGCCGGCCTGGGGACGGTGCCCGCCGCCCGGACGTGTCGGCCTGCTGGACGCCGCTGGCGATCTTGCCGATCAGCGTGCCGTCGGTCGTCTGCGACTGTGTACTGGGTGAAGTTGTCCGGCGTTGCCCCTCCAGCCGGCGTTGGTGAGCGTGGCAGCCGCCTCGTCCGGCGTCTGGTTGGCCAGCGAAGGCACCACGAACAGCTGGTTGTCCGAGACCTGGAGGACGACCGGAGTGCCCTCCTGCACGCTGGTTCCAGGCTTGACGCCGGCCACCTTGACCACCGTGTTGAGCGGCTGCGTGCCCGGTACCACCTGCTGGGTCGCGGTCAGTTTCGCCGCCTTCAATTCGGCGTTCGCCTGGTCGAAGGATTTGCCGACGAGGTCCGTGGGGACCTTGGTGAAGTTGGGTCCCTTTCCGACCTGGACGGTGACGGTGCTACCCGGTTTGACAGACGTATTGACGGCGGGGCTCTGCCCGACGACGGTGTTCTTCTCCCCGTCGGTCGACGTGACGCCAACCGATTTCATGACCAGGTTGAGCGCGGCCAGCTGGGCCTGTGCCTCGGTCGGGCTGAGGGTCTTGACGTTGGGGACGCTCACCGCAGTGATGCCCTTGCTGACCTCCAGGTTGACCGGCTGCCCGACATTGATCGGGGTGCCCTGGCTCGGGTCCTGCTTGGTCACCGTGCCCTTCGGGACGGTGGAGGATTCGACGGTGGTGGTGACGCCCACCTTCAGGCCCACCGAGGTGATGGACCGTTCGGCGTTGGGCAGGGTCATGCCCTGCACCTGCGGTGTCGCGACCTGCTGCTACGCGTGCTGCCCTGTCCGGTGATCTTCAGGGTCAGGAAGATGGCGCCGGCCAGCAGCGCCAGGCACAGCACGCCCACGCCGACATATCCCCAGACCTTCTTGGACAGGTCCGGCTCGTCCTCGTCCCAGATGTCGTCGGCGACCGGAGCGCGGGGAGGGGCAAGCAGCAAAGGCGCCGCGAGGACCCCGACCTGCTGCGGGACCGGGACGCATCACCTGCGTGCGCTCTTCGTCACTCATGATCGGAGTGGCGTGCACCGCCTGCCCGGACAGCGCCCTGACCAGGTCGGAGCGCATTTCAGCAGCGGTCTGATACCGGTTCAGCGGGTTCTTGTTCAGCGCCTTGAGGACGATCGAGTCGAGCTCATGGGGCAGTCCGGGCTTGACCGCGCTGGGTGCCGGGGCGTCCTCGCGCACGTGCTGATAGGCAATCGCCACCGGCGAGTCGCCGGTGAACGGCGGCGCGCCGACGAGCAGTTCGAACAGCACACAGCCGGTCGCGTAGACGTCGGACCTGGCGTCGACGGCCTCGCCGCGCGCCTGCTCCGGCGAGAGGTACTGGGCCGTTCCGATCACCGCGGCGGTTGCGGTCATGGTGGCCTGACCGTCGGCGACCGCCCTGGCGATGCCGAAGTCCATCACCTTGACCGCCCCGGCCCTGGTCAGCATGACGTTCGCCGGTTTGATGTCCCGGTGCACGATGCCGTGCCGGTGTGAGAAGTCCAGCGCTGCACACACATCGGCGACGATCTCCATCGCCCGCCTTGGCGAGAGCGACCCCTCCCTCTTCAGGAGATCGCGCAGCGTCTCGCCGTCGACGAACTCCATGACGATGTACGGAATGGTGCTGGCTTCGCCCTGGGTCTCACCGGTGTCGTACACCGCGACGATGGCCGGGTGATTCAGCGAAGCCGCGTTCTGCGCCTCCCGCCGGAACCGCGTCTGGAAGGACGGATCGCGCGCCAGGTCGGCCCGAAGCACCTTGATCGCCACGTCGCGGCCGAGCCGTAGGTCACGCCCGCGGTGTACCTCCGACATACCGCCGAAGCCGAGGGTGTCGCCGACCTGGTAGCGGTCGCCGAACAGGTGTCCCGTCATCGCCGTCCTTCATCATCGTCTCGTCGGCGCCTTTGGACGGGCTGCCGAGCGCCTCCCGGATCGACTCCGGACGGTACTGCTGGTCCTGCGCCTGTGCGTACAGCCATCACCACCCACCCGATGGTGCGCCGGCTATCCATTGTCCCATCTCAGGAGCCCTGGTCACGCCTGGCCACGCGCGCGCATGCGACCTGGTGGAACGCAGGCCGCTGCGCACGACGAACAGGCAGGCATGTCAAGCCCACCATGAGTACGACGCGCGACCGACTGCGAAGTTGCCTGTCACGGTGCTGTGCGCCGCGATTGCCGACAGGTCACGGCTGCTGCTCAGTGTCCCGGCGTGCGTCAGCAGGATCGCACCCGCGATCCCGACGATCAGCAACACCAGGACCGCGATCAGCGCCGCCACCCCGGTTCGTCGGTTGACCGGAGCGGGCTGTCCCGCCTGCATCCTGGCCATCGACGGACCGGGCTGGCGCATGGGGGGAGCGTATGCGGGCGGCGCATACCCATCCGCGGAATAGCCACCGACCGACCGGCCCGGCAGCATCGCACTCCTCGGTGCGCCGGCCGCACTGTTCGGCCCGCCGGGAAGGCCGGTTGGAACGCCGCCGGACCGGCCGGACGACCGCCGCTGGTGGGGCTGTGGCCGATCGGTAGGCGCGGACGATCAAACCCGGGCGGGACCGCGGTAGCACCCGTGATCGGGCCGAAGCCCGGGCGGGCGCCGCCCCGGACCGTCGACCACTGCCCGCGCGACAGCTGCGCCGTCGGGGAATCGGCGACTCGGGTCCTTGGCCAGCATCCGCATCACCAGCGCCGCCACCTGCGGTGGGATGTCCGGAGGCAGTGGTGGCGGCTCGTCGTGCACATGGGCGATGGCGACCGCGACGGCATTCTCTCCGTTGAACGGCCGGACGCCGGCCAGGCATTCGTAGGCGACGACGCCGAGGGCGTAGACGTCCGACGGCGGATGTGATTCCTGCCCAGCAGCCTGTTCCGGGGACAGGTACTGCGCCGTGCCCATCACCAGCCCGCCCCTGGTGACCGGGACCTGGTGGGCCACCTTGGCGATGCCGAAGTCGGTGATCTTCACCTGGCCCGTCGGGGTGATCAGAATGTTGCCCGGCTTGATGTCCCGGTGCACGAGCGATCTCGCGTGAGCGACCTGGAGTGCCCGACCGGACTGTTCGAGCAGGTCAAGGGTCCTGGGCACGGACAGGCGGGGAGTGCGGACGAGTACTGCCGACAGCGGCTCTCCCACGACCAGTTCCATCACCAGGAAGGCGGTATCGAGAGGCCCGCCGATCGTCGAGGCGACCTCGCCGTAGTCGTATACCGCCGCGACGCCCGAATGGTTCAGCGATGCGGTGACCCTCGCTTCGGCTCGGAATCGATCCACGAACTCCGGATCGGAGGACAGCTCCGACTTGAGGATCTTGATGGCGACACCGCGAGCCAAGCCGCGTGTCGTCCGCCGCCCAGACCTCCCCCATGCCGCCGATGGCGATGCGGTACGTCAACCGGTAGCGATCGGACAGCACCACGCCGGGGGTCAGTGCCATGCGACTGTCCGGCGTTGGGGGACACGGGCCGTCGGGTGGGCGACCGGGAGCAGGCGCATGTCACTGCCCCGTCAGGGCGGCGCTGATCACGGCGTGGCCGATCGGGCCGGCGACGGTTGCGCCGGTGGCGGCGAGGCCTAGATCGCCACCGTTCTCGACCAGAACGGCCACCGCCACCTGCGGGTTGTCGGCGGGCGCGAAGGCCACGTACCAGCACTCGGGAGGGGTGGTCTTCGGGGTGGTGCCGTGCTCGGCGGTGCCGGTCTTCGAGGCGATGACCACGCCGGCGAACGGGTTCCCGCCCGGTCATGTCCTTCTCCGATTGGATCATCATGTCGCGGGTCTGATCGGCGACCGACGACGGCATGGCCTGGTTCACCGCCGCCGGCTGGGTCTGCGAGATCGTCGACAGGTCCGGCTTGGTGGTCTTGTCGACGAGGAACGGGGTCATTCGCGAGCCGTGGTTGGCGATGGTCGCGGCGACGATCGCGTTCTGCATCGGGGTGAACGCGACGTCCCGCTGGCCGATGCTGCTCTGCGCGACAGCAGCGTCGTCGAGCATGGGACCGACCCTGGAGCCGACCACCGGGATACCGACATCGAATCCGGCCGGATCGACGCCCAACGCGGTGGCCTGCGCCCGGATCGGGTCCGCGCCGAGCTCGATCCCCAACGTGGCGAAGGCGGTGTTGCAGGAATGCGCCAGCGCCTCGGTCAGGGTGACGTCGGCGCCGCCGCCGTTCCCGCAGGTTTCGCCTTCGAAGTTGGAGAGCGTGGCTCCGCCGGCGCCCGGCAGTTTCATGGTCGCCTCTCCGGTGACACTCGATGTCGGGGTGTAGCCGTTCTGCAACGCCGCGCCGGTGACCACCAGCTTGAACGTCGAACCCGGCGGCAGCACGGCGCCGGTCGCGCGGTTGAGCCGGACCGACGGCGACGACGAGTTGATCCGCTTCGACTCCGCTCGCTGTACCGCCTGGGAATGGCTGGCCAGCGGCGTCGGGTCGTAGGACGGACTGGTGGCCAGGGCCAGGATCGCACCGGTGCTGGGCTTGATAGCAACCACCGCGCCGACGTAATTCTTGTTCTTGAGGCCGTTGTAAGCGGCCGACTGCACGGCATCCACGACGCTGAGCTGGACGTTGCCGCCGCGTGGATCCCGGCCGGTGATCAGGTCGGAGAACCGATCGCCGATCAGGTTGTCGTCGTCGCCGGACAGGATCGAGTTTTCCGACAGCTCGATGCCGGAAGCACCGTAGAGGGAGGAGAAGTAGCCGGTGATGGCGCCGTACATAGCGCCGAGCGGATATTTCCGCTGGTATTTGAAAGTGTCCTTGCTGGGCACCGACTGGGCGAGCACGGTGCCCTTGGCGGTGGTGATCTGACCGCGCGGCTGGGTGTACTCGGCCTGGACCGTCCGCTGGTTGTTCGGGTCGGCGCGATATGTCGACGCCTTGACCACCTGGATATAGGTGATGTTGGCCAGCAGCAACACGATCAGCACGGTGACCGCGGTACCGACGCGACGTAGGGGTCGGTTCATGTTTCGGACTTCGCGATCGGCACCAGTTCGGTTGTCGCTTCCAGCAGCGGGACCTTCTTGACCGGTTTCGGCGCGGGCGGTCGCCGCGAGGAGTCGGAGATGCGGATCAGCAAGGCCAGGATCACGTAGTTGGCCAGCAGGGACGAGCCGCCGTAGGACAGGAACGGGGTGGTCAGTCCGGTCAGCGGGATGAGGCGGGTGACGCCGCCGACGACGATGAACATCTGGAAGACAAGGGAGAAGGCCAGCCCGCCGGCGAGCAGGGCTCCGAACCGATCCTTGACCGCGATCGCGGCCCGAAGGCCCCGACCACCGATCAGCAGGTAGCAGACCAGCAGCGCGGAAAGCCCGACCAGACCGAGCTCTTCACCCAGTGCCGCGCTGATGAAGTCGGTCGAAGCGAACGGCACGATGTCAGGACGGCCGGCACCGAGGCCGGTTCCGAAGACGCCGCCGGTGCCGAGCCCGAACAGCGACTGGACCAATTGATATCCGGAATTCAACGGGTCGGCGAAGGGATGCAGCCAGATGTCGACCCTGACCCTCACGTGGGCGAAGAGTTGGTAGGCGAGGTACGCCCCGCCGGCGAAGCCCAGCAGGCCGATGATCAGCCAGGACACCCGCGAGGTTGCGATGTAGATCATCACCAGCAGCACGCCGAAGATCAGCAGTGAGGTCCCGAGATCGTTGCCGCGGACCAGCACGGCCAGGCAGATCAGCAGCGCCAGCAACAGCGGTCCCAGGTCTCTGGCCCGCGGCAATACCAACCCGAAGATCTTCTTGCCGGCGGTGTTCAGAAGATTCTGCTTCGAGGCCAGGAATGCGGCGGTGAAGATGATCAGGGCGATCTTGGCGAATTCACTTGGCTGGATGGAGAACACGTGGGGAATCCTGATCCAGATCTGCGCGCCGTTGACGGCGGAATATCTGGCCGGCAGGAACCCGGGCAGGGCCAGGAACAACAGGCCGAGCAGCAGCAACGTGTACGAGTACTTCGCCAGCACGCGGTGGTCCCGGATCACGACCAGGACGCCGAGGAAGAGCAGCAGGGCGATGCCGGTCCACAGCAGTTGGGCCGGCGCCTGCGCCGCCGGTGGATCGACACCGTTGGCCGCCGCCCGCACGGCCGCCGCCAGGTCAAGGCGGTAGATCATGACCAGGCCGATACCGTTCAGCAGTGCCACCACCGGAAGCAGAACCGGGTCGGCGTAGGGGGCGAATCGCCTGATCATCAGGTGCGCGAAGGTCAGCGCGAGTCAGGTATCCGCCGCCGTAGTACGCCAGGTGCAGGGTCAGCCCCCGACCCTGGTTGAGCTCCACGATGACCAGCGCGGATGTGACGATGACCGCGGCGAAGATGAGCAGCCAGAGCTCCGCAGCGCGTCCGGTGGGCCGGGTGCGACCCACGGCGTCACCACCTGAACCGGTGGTCGGGTCCGGCCGGGTCACGAGACCACCCGGCAGGTGACCCCTGGCTCGGCCGCGGGACTGACCAACGGTGTCCCGGTGGAGGTCGGAGCCGGCGTCGTGGTCGGAGTTCTGGTGATCGTGGTGGTCACCGTGACGGTCGGTGTGGTGCGCGTGACGATGGCCCTGGTGACCGGGCCGTTGGTCGCCCTCGCCGCGGTGGTGCGCTTGATCACGGCGGCCGGAGCCTTGGCCGCGGTGATCGTCGCCTTTGCCGGGGGCACCGACGTCGCGCCGGACGCGAGAAAACCGATGAGCCCGCTCCGCAAGCGCTGGCCACCCTCCGCATCTCTGGTGATGGCCGTGCCCCGCGAATCGACCGTGACCGTCATTGTCGTGGTCACCGGCGTGGGCGGCGCCAGCGTGATCGTCGTGCGGGTCGGTCTCGTTGCACTCGGCGGCGTCCGTGGACGGACGCTCGTCGCACCGCCCGCAGTGGTGGGTTTGTGCGGCGTTCCACTGATGGCGGCCCTCGGACTGGTCCTTGGCGCCTGTGCCGTCCTTCTTGGCGTGGCCTTGGCCGCCGTCGTTCGCACTGATGTGGTCTTTGCCGGCGTGGCCGGATGAACCGTCGGCGTCGTCGGGACGGCAGCTGCGGTTTTCGACACGGTGGGCGTCGGAGGCGGGGCCTGGGCCGAACCCGGCGACGCGGCTGCTCCGGTACCGGATGGCGCGACGGAGGCGGCCCCGCTGGAGGCGACGGCCGCACTGGAGACGGCCGCGCTCGGTGTGGGGCACGGCGGCAGCTGCTGCGAGTTGAGCCGGGTGATCACCGCTCTCGCGTCGGTCAGGGTACTGACCGGGATACCGGCGTTGACTTGATCACGGGCGGCCTGCACCAGATCGCCGACCTTGAGCGGACTGCAGTCGGTGGTCGACCCACAGGAGTTCTCCTGTACCGACGCAAACTTCCAGCCCAGCAGAGACCCGTTGATACCGCGGAATACGACGACCTGGTTCCCGTTGTCGCCGACGTAGTACTTGGTCCCGGCCCACAGGACCGACCCACTGACCGCAACGCCGATCAGTACGACCATGGCGATCCCGACGGCCCAACGACGACGCCAGTGGTGCCGGGGCGGTGCGGCGACCATCCGGCGGTCACCCGCCGGTTGTCCTGCATCGACGAATTCGTCCGGCGGATCCGAATCGGATTCGTAGTCGTCCGCTGCGTCCTCGTAGGTCTCGTCGTCCTCCGGGTGCGGGCCCTCCTCGAGCGTCGCATATTCGGCCTTGGCCGCGACATCCTCCGGAATGGGCGGGAGCGGGATGCTGGGCATCACCTGGGTCAGATGGATCGGCTGCATCGGCCCGGTTGCCTCCGGGTCGATGCCCCCGGCATGGACGCCGAAGCCCTCCACCGTTCCGGTGTCCACCACATCGGCGACGATCACGGTGACGTTGTCGGGCCCGCCGCCGACCAGGGCCAGCTGGATGAGTGTGTCCGCGACCTGATCGGGATCCGGGCCGGCCAGCGCATCCGCGATGGCCTCCGGGGACACCACGTCCGACAGACCGTCGCTGCAGATCAGGAAGCGATCGCCGGCCGAGGTCTCGCGCAGCGTGATGGACGGATCCATCTCGGTCCCGTTGAGCGCGCGCAGCAGTAGCGAGCGTTGGGGGTGGTGCGCCGCTTCCTCAGCGGTAATCCTGCCGTCATCGACCAGGGACTGCACAAAGGTGTCGTCGTGACTGATCTGGTGCAGTACACCGTTGCGGTACAGGTACGCCCGCGAGTCGCCGACGTGGGCCAGTGCCACCACCGGTCCGTCGAAGAGCAGGGCGGTCAGGGTGGTGCCCATGCCGTCGAATTCGGGGTTCTCCTCCACCATCTCGGCGATGGCAGCGTTGCCTTCCTTGGTGGCTTCGGTGAGTGGGCGGACCATGTCGCTACCCAGCGGCAGTTCATCGAGATCGACGAAGGCGGCGACGACCAACCGCGATGCGACGTCCCCGGCGGCGTGGCCACCCATCCCGTCCGCGATCACCAGGAGTCGATCACCGGCGAACACGGAGTCCTGGTTGTTGGCCCGCAGCAAGCCCCGGTCGGTGCGCGCGGCGTAGCGCAGCACGTGGCTCATCGCCCACGCCCCCGTTCGCCGGCGCAGACAGACCCGTCGGCGCCCCGCCACCGGCGCCACCGAACCACCGGCGCATACAGAACCGCCCGGCGCATACCGAAGTGCCCGTCCTGCGCGCATTCCGAGCCGGAAAGGGCTGGAATGTATGCGCCGGGCCGTTCCGTATGCGCGGCGGGGGGTTCCGGCTGCGCGGCGGGCAGTTGCGGATGCGCGGCGGTCGCTGCAGGACGCGCGGCGGCGTGCGGCGGTCATGGGCGCAGCTCCATGACCGTACGACCGATTCGGATCGGCACTCCGACCGGAACGGGGGTGGGCGCGGTGATGCGTGCGCGGTCCAGGTAAGTGCCGTTCGTCGACCCGAGATCCTCTACGGCATAGCCGTTTCCCTGCTGCACGATACGAGCGTGACGGGTGGAGGCGTAGTCGTCGTCGAGCACCAATGTCGAATCCTCAGCGCGTCCGATGAGGACCGGGCCGGACCCGAGGCGCAACCGGGTGCCGGCCAGTGATCCCGCCGTCACCACCAGGATCGCGGGAACCATCGACCCGGCCGAGAGCGGTGCGCTTGCCCGGGGCTCGCTTCTTCCGGACCGGGATCGGCTACCGCCGGAACGGGGGTCCGACGCCATCTTCAGGTCTGCCCGAACGACTCTGATCGCGGCCAGCACGAAAAGCCAGAGCAGGATCAGGAATCCCACCCTGGTCAGCTGGAGGATCAGCGCAGGCATGACGGTCAGCGGTCCGGTTGGTCTACCTGTGGAGCCCGAAGACGACGGTGGAATGACCGACCCGGATGACGTCGCCGTCGGCGAGCTGCCAGGTCTGAACGGCGGAACCGTTCACGGACGTCCCGTTGGTGGATCCCAGATCGTGCATCACGGCGACCTGGCCGTCGAAGTAGATGTCGACGTGCCGGCGGGACACGGACGTGTCCGGCAGGCGGAAGGACGCATCCTGGCCGCGGCCGACGATGTTCGACCCGCGCTGCAGTTGGTAGGTCCGGTGGGAGCCGTCTTCGACGGTCAGCACCGCCTGGACGTCGGCCGGCTGCTGCTGGTAGCCGTGCGGAGCGCCGTAGGCCTGCCCGTAATCCGGGCGATCGTATTGCTGCGGCGCTTGGGTATAGCTCTGGCCGTAGTCGCGCTGTTGATAGTCGGGCTGGACGGGCGGTGGCTGGTACCCGGCGGGCGGCCCATATCCCTGGCTGTAATCGGGCTGGGCCGGCTGCCCGTAAGGATTGGACGGCACGCCGTACTGCCCCGGCTGACCGTATCCGGGCGCCGGCTGACCGTAGCTTTGTCCGTGCGCCGGGTCATAGGCCGCCGGCTGTGCCGACGGCCGGTACTGTCCGTATCCGGGTGGGGGCCCGTATCCGGGTTGACCGTACCCGGGGGCGGCCGGCTGCTGGCCGGACTGGGGATACTGCTGGGCGGGATCGGCCTGACCCCAGGCGTGTTGGTCGGGAGCGTGGGACGGATCCGGTACCGATGCGCCTGGGTACGCCTGTTGACTGCCGCTCGGTGTCGGTTGCACCGGTGGGCGGCCGGCGTCCTCGGGCTCCTGGGTCATTGATCGCACTCCTGCGCTTCCATGGGCCGATCGCCGATCGACATCCGGGTCGATGAGCGAACTGATGCGGAACTGTCCGGTGTGCAGAACATCGGATTCCTCCAGTGTGACGGCTACGTCACCGAAGGTCTGCCAGCCCTGTTCGTCCAAATACTCCCTGATCATGGTGGACAGGGCCGAGGCAACCCGTTCTTCGTCCCGACCCACTCCGTCGTGGTCGGTCGGTCCCAGTCGCACCAGGTACCTGTTCGGCGCGACGGTACGGCCGCCCTGGTGTTGGAGATGGCCGGCGGCTTCGGCCTGCAGTGCATCGGCGACCTCGGCCGGGTGGACCGATCCGCCGAACAGCCGTGCGAAGGTGCCGGCGACGGCACCCTGCAGTTTCCGTTCGAAACTCTGCATGACACCCATCGGCCCCTCCCTTCCATGTGGGCAGCCGGCCCGGAACTGTGGGTCCGGCCGGCGCGTATCGGTGTGGATGTGGGTCTTGTGATCGTAATGGTGCGCACCAATGGACGTCCGGACGATCGAAAGGTTCCCGTTCAGTTGACGGTGCTGACGGCGGGTGTTTTCGCCGGGTGGCAACGGATTTCTTCGACGCCGATCTCCGCGCAGACACGGCCCCTGATGCCTGATCGGGCCCTGCGCCGCGGATTTCGGGCCGATCCGCGCTGCGTGTTAACCTCTACCGGTTGCTCGGGCGAGTGGCGGAATGGCAGACGCGCACGGTTCAGGTCCGTGTCCTGGAAACGGGGTGAGGGTTCAACTCCCTTCTCGCCCACTCTGGTTGAGACAGACGAAACGGCCCTCGGTCGGCGAGAAATCCGCCGCTGGGGGTCGTTCTCGTTTCACGCCCGGTCGCGGTTCCGATCACGTCGCCATCGCGGTCCGGTAGGGCTTCCACACATCACGCCGATGGGCGAACCAGGCGCATCAGAACAGAAATCCTGTGTCCAGCGACGCCGGCTCCGGAGTCTCGCGCGACGCTTGCTCGGGGGCATGCCCCGCAAAGTCGGGCACCGGCGCCGCCGACGACAACGGCCAGACTCCGGACTCGACCACCTCAGCGCCTGCGATCTGGGCCGCACGAGCGCCACGCCCCGCCAACTGGTCGGCGCGGACGTTGAGCGGATGCACCGTCTCGTCCGTCAGGTGTGCCTTGACCTTGACGAACGACGTCGGGGCGCCGCGGGTGTCGAGCAGTTCGTGGATCTCGCGGATGATGCCGAGGTTGGCCAATGGACCGGTCTTGCGGACGTAGCCGGCCCGCTGCCAGCCCACTTTCCACGTCGAGGAACAGCCGATGGCATAGGCCGAATCCGACTGGATCTCAAGTGGCCGTCCGGGAAAGTCGCGCAGCACGGTGAGGATAGCCATCAACTCGCCGATCTGGTTCGTGCCTGCGGTGCGCCCGCCGAGCGAATACTTGCCGTCCCGGCCGACATAGGCCCAACCGGTTGGTCCGTCAGGGTTCCGCAGGCAGGAACCGTCGGTACCGAAGACGAGGATTGCGTCCCGACTCATGCCAGCCAGGTTGCCACAGCGCACTGTGCTCCTGACTCACCCATCCCGGGCGCATAGGGTCCACCGCATCGACCCGCACCCGCTCGGGCTCAGCCGATCACAAACGAGCGGCGTGTTTGGTTCTTTTCCGCCGGGGGAACTTTGGTCGTGTCGTCCAAGGCTCTGCTTGCCATTCCCGGAAGCTCCCGTTTCCTGCAACACATCGTTCCACCGGCACAGCGTCCCACCGGCACATTGACCCGTCAGCACATTGTTCTACCGGCTATGAAATGGATAGCGCACTTCATAGCCCGCATTCGTCCTGCATAGCATCCCCATGCGGTCGACTACGACTCGAATGGTCCAAACCCTAGCCGCCTGTATGGCGGACAAATCCGGAGGCACGAGGAACATGGCAACGGACACCCGCAAACGTCGACGTGCACCCGAGTTGCAGGCCGACGCAAGCCGGGAAGGGCTTGCGACGGAGCTCATCTCGCAGTTGGCCCGTCGGGCGGCGGCCGAATTCGCCGGCCAGCTGGCCCCCTTGGGTCTGACACCCGCGCAGTTCGCGGTGGTCGACTTCCTGGTCAACAACGGTGGATCGGCCACGCAGGCCGACATCGCCCGCTCGGTGGGTGTGGAACAACCCACGATGGCGGCCACCCTGCGCCGGATGGAACGCGACAATCTCATCGTGCGCGTCCCCGACCCATCGGACGGTCGGCAGAGCTTCGTATCGCCGACCGCCGCGGTCAAGCGCAAGCGGGCGCGTCTGGCCGCTGCTCACGAGCGGGCCGAGGTGAACGTATTGGCGAGCTTGAACCGATCCGAGCAGGCCGAACTCAAGCGACTGCTGAACAAGCTGCAGTCCGTGGCCGAGGAACGTCCGAAACTCCGCTCGGCCTGATTGCGTCAGCTCTTCTGCAGCAGCACCACGGAGCCGGCGGTGCCGATGTCGCGGTACCCGTGCGCCCGTGCGTCGTCCAGCCACTGGGCCTGACCGGTGGAGCCGAGTGGGAAACCCACGTTTCCGGTTTCCGAGACGATGAATTCGGGCTGGGATATCGCCAACGGGGTTCGTCCGATCAACGTCACGTGGTGTTGTGCGGTGAGTTGGGGCACGAGTTGATTGGACGCTGCGACCGTCGTTCCCGCCGGAATCCGGGCGAGCAGGGACCTGGTCGCCGACGGTGGACGCGTCAGTGTGCCAGAGGGCCGACGTGAAGGCGGGCGCAAATCCGTTCTGCGGGATGAAGAAGGCGGTCACGGCCACACTTGCTGCCAGGATCCACGGCAGGCCGGTGGGGCGACGGCGCAGCACGTCGATGAAGGCGCCGAACACGATCGGCATCAGCACCAGTCCGTAGTGGTAACCGGTGCCCCAGTACGACGGGTCAGTGGACAGGAATCGCCAGGCCATGGTCGGCAGGGCGAGCAGGATGATGGGCGATCGCACCGCGAGGAAGACGGTCGGTGCCAGCAGCAGTACGAGCGTGGCGATCTTGATGTCCGGGGTCAGCAGGATCGAGACCTGGTGGGCGATCGAGGTGCCGAATTTGGACGCGTGGTTGTTGTGGCCGGCCGGACTCACGGCGGGTATGACGACGAGTACCGCCAGCGCCGAGGCGAGGCCTCCGCCGATTGCGGTCAGCAATCCCAGCAACCGCCGGCCGCGCCAGGCCACCAGCAGACCGAGAACTGCGACCGTGAGACCAAGGTCTTCCTTGACCAACACCAGAGGCGCTGCCCACATCACCGATTGGGTCAAGCGCCCCTCGCCGAAGGCCACCACGGCGAAGGCGAGCAGCGGGGCGGCGAAGGCGACCTCATGAAAGTCGAAGGTGACCGCATTCGCCACCCCGAAGCTCATGCCGTAGCCGAAGGCGACAACCAGAGCGGCGCCGAGACCAACGGACCGCAGTGCCCATCTCATCAGCGGCACCACTCCTACGGCGATCAACGCGCCCTGCGCCGCCAGCAGGGTGGTCGGCGAATCGTGGATCCAGTAGAGCGGCGCCAACAACGCCAGGACCGGCGAGAAGTGGTCGCCGAGTACGTCGAAATGCGGTCCCTGGATGGTGTTGAACGGTAGGTGCCACTGCGAGTAGGACCGCACCGCCTGGTCGTAGATGCCCAGGTCGTATGCGCTGGTCAGCAGCTCGACGTGGCGCCTGATGGACACGGCCGCGTAGAACACCGCCAGAACGGCAGCGGTGACCCATGGCAGCCATCCCGACAACCGCTCATCGCGGTCGTGGCCGGCAGCGCGACGGGCCGCGCGGACACGGCAGTGTGCGGCCGGGTGTCGCCCCCCTGTGCGGCTGACGGCGGCGCGGACGTCTCGGACATGCCCCATCCCTGCTGGTGAGAGCCGCACGGCAGCGCGGTCGGTGCATCCAGGTTATCCGGCCTGGTGCGTGGAGCCCGTCAGTTGGTCGTGGGCGAAACCAGCATCAGGCGGACGAGGACGCTCTGCACGTTCCGGCAGAGCTCGTCGGCGGCGCCCAGATCGCCGGACAGGTGCGCCAGCAAGCTCTGCTGGAACAACCCGTCGAAGACCGCATACGCCACGGCCGGCGAGACCGCCGGCGGCAATCCGGCGAGCTCGGCGTACTTCACGACCATCCGCCAGATCATCTGCTCGAGACCGTGGTCCAGTTCACGGACATCGGACCGGAACGATTCGGTGAACAGTGCCTGTGAGCGCATGTCGTACCACAGCCGGTGCATCGTGGCTTCGTTCCGCAGGGTGGCCGCCATGGCGGCACCGAAACGCTCGGACAGCTCGGCCGGCTCGGCGGAGGTGGCGACGATCTCGTCGTACCGGGTCACACATTCCGCCTTGTACTGGCGGACGCATTCGATGATCAGCTCGTTCTTGTCGCTGAAGTAGTAATGCAGCACGCCGTGCGAGAACTCCGAATTCTGGGCGATCTCCCGCAAACTCGTCCGTGCGTAGCCCAATTCGGAGAGGGTTTGTAGGGCGGCGGCCGCCAGTTGGGCTCGGCGCTCCGTGAATTTGTCCACCGGACGTCGGGAGATGCGGTGCCCTCCGGCGTGCACCAATTGCGTCATGCCGTGACCCCCTGTTCCGGCCCGGCTCTAGTGCCTCCGAGCCGCAGTGCCGCGTCCGAGTTTAACCCGGCGGCCTGCGACTCGGAAAAATTGTTTGACAGTTGTCAGAGAAAAGCTTGACGAGTGTCAAGAACTCACTGCACTATGGCCTACGTCACTCGCAGCGACGGTGCTCCGATCGGACTTCGGGCTCGCGCTCCGGGTCCGGGCGCCCGCCTCGGGTGCCGTTCCAGGCGTCGATGAAGCCGCACCGAAGGAGCCGCAATGACTGTGTATGACCTGATGGGCCGCAAGGCGCTGGTGACCGGAGGTGCGCAGGGACTGGGCGCCGGCATGGCTGCGGCGCTGGCGGCGGCGGGAGCCTCGGTGATGATCGGCGACCTGCAGCAGGAGGCCGGACGGGCCACCGCCGATGCGATCACGGCAACTGGGGCGAGGGCGGGGTTCGTCCATCTCGATGTCACCGATGACGCCAGCTGGGAGTCGGCGGTAGCCGCGACGATCGCTGAGCTCGGCGGCCTTGACATCGTGGTCAACAACGCCGGCTTGGAGATCTCGAGCCTCGTGGTCGATCTCGACCCGGCCGATATTCAGAAGATGCTCGAGGTCAACCTCCTCGGCACCATGCTGGGCGTCAAACACGCTTTCCGTGCGATGCGGCCCGCGGGGGCGGCTGGCAAAGGCGGTGCGGTCGTCAACATCTCGTCCGTGGCCGCCACCATCGCCTTCCCGGGCATCTCCTGCTATTCGGCCACGAAGTCCGGGGTCGACCGACTGACCAGGGTGGCCGCGTTGGAATCGGGCAAGCTCGGCTACGGCGTCCGGGTCAACTGCGTCTATCCCGGGCTGGTGCCGACCGAGATGGGCAACCGGCTCGCGGTCAGTCACGCGGCCATGGGATTGGCCGCATCGCCCGAGGCGGCGGCCGGTGACGTCATCGCAGCGACGCCGCTCGGCCGGCTCGGTGAGGTCTCCGACATGGCCGACGCTGTCGTGTTCCTGGCCTCGGACGGCGCCCGGTTCATCACGGGCTGCGGTCTCCCCGTCGACGGTGGAATGGGAATGTGACCATGACATCCACGAAACCTGTTGTCGTCTACGGCGTCTCCGGCTACACGGGACGTCTGGTCTGCGAGTATCTCCGCGAGTACAACGTGCCGTTCATCGCCGCGGGCCGGGACAAGAACCGCGTCCAGGATGTGATCGACAAGGTGCCAGGCATCGAGACCGCCGACTACGAGGTGGTCGAGGTCGAGCACACGGTACAGGCGCTGACCGAGCTGTTCTCCGGAGCGAGCGTGGTGAGCAACATGGTCGGCCCGTTCATCAAGTACGGACCGGAGGTGGTCGAGGCCGCACTGGCCGCCGGTTGTCACTATCTGGACACGACCGGCGAGCAGGACTGGGTGATGTCGGCAAAGGACAACTGGGGCAAGGCCTTCAACGAGAAGGGGCTGCTGCTGTCTCCGGGCGTCGCGCAGATGTACACCACCGGCGAGATCGCCGCACAGATCGCGCTGGAGAACCCGGGCCTGGACACTCTGGACATCCTGGTGCTGTGGAAGGGCTTTCCGACCTACGCCTCCATGCAGACCATCTTCACCATTCTGAAGGCGAACCACTATTACCTGGAACAGAACAAGTACGAGCAGTGGGATCCCAAGGTCACATTCGAGGTCTCCGTCCCCGGCCGGCACCAGACCGCACTGGCCGTCCCTTGGGGCGGCACGTCACACCCGGTGTGGTTCAAGGACGATCCCCGGGTGGCCAATGTCAAGGTGGCCGGCGGCGTCTTCGACCGTAGCGTGATGGAGACCGTCATCGCTACGACGGCGATGTTCGAGGAACAGATCAAACCCCTGGCAGCTGCCGAGCAGGAGGTGGCACTGGCGAATGTCGCCGGCTCGGTGCAGGCCAGCATGCCGCCGCGGGAGAATCCACGGATCAATTATTCGGTCGACTCGGTTTACGCCTCCGGTCCGCTCGGGCGCGCTCATGTCGTCATTCATGGCAACAGCAATTACAAGCAGACGGGTCTGCTGCAGGCCTTCGCGGCCTATTCGTTGCTGCAGCAGGCGCCGCATCGAGCGGGATTCGCCTCGGCCTGCCAGGCCTTCGGTCACCGCGAACTGCTCGGGGTGCTCCGCAGTTTCGGGTTGGTGATGGAACCGGTCGTCACGGTCGAGCGGTAGTCGACCCGACGCTGCCCCGTCTGTCTTCAACCGCTTTCCCTCGACGTAGGAAGGTGCTGCTGTGGGGCTCGTCGACTACCTGGACAAGGGCGCTTCGCTGGGTGGCTCGGCACCCTGTCTGACCACCGGATCGCAATCCCTGTCCTATTCCGAGGTGCAGGCTGATCTCCATCGATGTCGCCCGGGCGCTCCGATCGTCGGGGGTGCGCCCGGGCGAGAAGGTGGCGATCCTGTCCGCCAATGACCCGATCGCCTTTACGTGCATATTCGGGATTTCCCGGGCAGGTGCCGTGTGGTGTCCGATCAATCCGCGCAACGAAGCAGCCGAGAACCGTGATCTGCTCGACCTGTTCGACTGCAGATGTCTGATCTATCAAGCGAAGTTCGCCGCGTTGGTCGAGCAGATTGCGCCCGAACTGCCTCACCTGGTCACGTTGATCTGTCTCGACGGCCCGACCGGTATCGCCGTCGGTTTCAACGACTGGCTGACCTCGGCGGCCGGCGCAGCTGATCATCCAGATGGCCTGGTCAAGGTCGATCCAGTGGACGACCTGGCGGCGATCGTCGGAACCGGCGGGACGACCGGCAAGCCGAAGGGCGTCATGCTGACTGGCCGCAATCTCGAGACGATGTCGGCCATCACCCTGATCGGCTATCCGTTCGAGCCCCGGCCGGTCTACCTGGCGCTCGCGCCCTTGACCCATGCAGCGGGCGTGCTCTGTTTCCCGGTGCTCGCGATGGGCGGTGAAGTCGTCATCCTCACGTCACCGGATCTGACGGAGTTCCTGGCTGCCGTGCCGCGACATCGCGTGACCCACACGTTTCTCCCCCCGACGCTGATCTACATGTTGCTTGCCCACGGCGACCTGCCGGCCACGGATCTCACTTCACTGCAATGCTTCTGGTACGGGGCGGCGCCGATGTCGGCGGCGCGGCTGGAGGAGGCCATCGACCGTATCGGGCCGGTGATGGCGCAGTTCTTCGGTCAGACGGAGGCTCCGATGATGATTTCCACCATGGCCCCGCGCGATCACTTCCGCTCTGATGGATCGGTTGCGGTGGAGCGGCTCTCGTCGGCGGGCCGACCGGCCCCGCTGGTCACGGTGGCCATCATGAGCGACGACGGCACGCTGCTGCCGGTGGGTGAACGCGGCGAGATAGTCGTCCGTGGGTCACTGGTGATGGCCGGCTACTACAAGAACCGGGATGCGACCGCGGAAGCGGGCAAGTTCGGCTGGCATCACACCGGGGATATCGGCTACCTGGATCGGGACAATTTTCTCTTCGTCGTCGACCGGGCCAAGGACATGATCATCACGGGCGGCTTCAACGTCTACTCGGCCGAGGTGGAGCAGGCCCTCATGCAACATCCGTCCATCGCCGATTGCGCCGTCGTCGGCCTGCCGGATGACAAATGGGGCGAGCGGGTGACGGCGGTGATCCAGTTGCAGCCTGGCGCCGCGGTGACATCGGACGAGGTCCGCGCCTTCGTCAAGGCCAGGATCGGCAGCGTCAAGGCGCCCAAGCAGGTCGAGCTGTGGCCCGATCTGCCGCGGTCGAAAGTCGGCAAGATCCTCAAGGCCGACATCAAGACCACGCTCCGGGGTGTCTAGGCCGACCACCAGGCCATGGCGCTCAACGTCGCCGTGCGCGGTTGATATACGCGCGATTCGTTGATCCGCGGGCAACGCGTACAGGCCCGGTAGCCTTGCGCCTCCCGTTGCCCGTAGGTCTCCGGATTCGGATCGGGGAAGTCCACGAAGTTATGCAGGCCGAGCTTGCACCACATGTTGTCGGCCATCGCCGCTCACCTCGCTTCGTCGCGCGTCCACCTGCAACGATACTCGCACCGTGTCGCGATTCTCGTGGCTAATCGGACATTTTTCAGCGAGGATCGCGACACGGTGCGGGGTTGGCGGTTGGGGCGGGGTTGGCGGCGGTGGGTCCACTCAGCCCGACGGACTAAGTTTGAGAGATGGAATTCAGATACCTCGGAAACTCCGGACTCAAGATCTCAGCCATCACCTACGGCAATTGGCTGACCCACGGCTCGCAGGTGGAGAACGACGTGGCGACCCAGTGCGTGCGGGCCGCGCTCGACGCCGGCATCACCACCTTCGACACCGCCGACGCCTACGCCAACGGGAAGGCCGAGTCCGTGCTCGGCGAAGCGCTGAAGGGCGAGCGTCGGGCGTCGCTGGAGATCTTCACCAAGGTCTACTGGCCGACCGGACCGAAGGGACACAACGACACGGGACTGTCCCGCAAGCACATCGCCGAGTCGATCGACGGTTCCCTCCGCCGGCTGCAGACCGATTATGTGGATCTGTACCAGGCGCACCGGTTCGACACCGAGACGCCGCTCGAAGAGACGATGCAGGCCTTTGCGCAGGCCGTCCGGCAGGGCAAGGTGCTCTACATCGGCGTGAGTGAATGGACGGCCGAACAACTCCGCGCCGGGCACGCACTGGCCACCGACCTCGGCATCCAGCTGATCTCCAGCCAGCCGCAGTACTCGATGCTGTGGCGGGTGATCGAGGACGAGGTGGTGCCGACGTCCAGGGAACTGGGCATCTCCCAGATCGTCTGGTCGCCGATCGCGCAGGGCGTGCTGACCGGCAAGTACAAGCCGGGCCAGCCGCCGCCGGCCGGTTCCCGGGCCACGGATGAAAAGGGCGGCGCCGACATGATCAAGCGGTTCATGAACGATGACGTGCTGACCCGGGTGGCGCAGCTCGAGCCGATCGCCCAGGAGTTGGACCTCACCATGGCGCAACTCGCCGTCGCTTGGGTGCTGGCCAACGACAACGTCGCCGCAGCGCTGGTCGGTGCGTCCCGCCCGGAACAGGTCCACGAGAACGTCAAGGCGGCCGGGGTGCCGCTGTCCGGCGACGTGCTGAAGCGGATCGACGACGCACTCGGCGACGTGGTGGTACGCGATCCTGCGCGGGACCGCGAAGAACGCGCCGCAGACCCGGCCCGTCTGATCCCCGTTCGAACTCACCCAAGGAAACGACAACATGCCCAGAGCGCTGACCTACACCGAATACGGTGACCCCGACGTCCTGCAGGTGACGGACATACCGTTGGCCGAACCGGGTGCGGGACAGATCAGGGTCCGGGTCCATGCCAGCGGTGTGAACCCGTTGGACTGGAAGATTCGCCGGGGTTACATGTCCGGTGGCAAGCCGATCGACGCACCCATGACCACCGGGCTCGAGTTCGCCGGCGTGGTGGACGCGCTCGGCGACGGGGTCCACGACTTCACCGTCGGTGACCGGGTGGCCGGCGGTGGGTCGGGGACGGCGGCGGAGTACGTCGTGGTCAATGTGGCCGACGTGGTCGCGCTGCCGGCCGACATCAGTTTCGTCACCGGCGCATCGATCAAAGTGGCCGGCACCACGGCGATCCGGGTGTTGACGTTGGCCGATGTGCGCGAGGGACAGACGCTGTTGCTGCACGCTGCCACGGGCGCGGTCGGCGTGTTCACCACCCAGTTGGCGCGCGCCCGTGATGCCACCGTCATCGGCACCACCAGCGAGCGGAACGTCGACTACCTCGCCTCGTTGGGCGCCGTTCCGGTGCTCTACGGCGATGGCTGGGAAGACCGGGTGCGGGCGGTCGCCACCAGCCCGATCGACTCGGTGATCGACTGTTCCGGAGCCGGCGTGATCGCCGGCTCACTGGACTTGGTGGTTCCCGGCGGCACGGTCGTCACCATCGCCGACTTCGGGGCCAGCGGCCCCGGTGTGATCGTCAGCGACGGCAGTGAACCAGGGTTCGAGGATGCGCTGCGCGAGGCCGTCAAGGCGGTCGAGCATGGCACGGTCACCATCCCGATCGAGAAGACCTTCCCGCTTGACCAGGCCGCCGATGCCTATCGCCTGTCCGAGACGGGCCACGTCCGCGGCAAGATCGTCCTGACCATCGACTGATTCGCCGCATCGGATGGGAGGTGGTCGATCCCGCGGATTGGATCGTCCGCTAACCGGGCTACCGTTCGGTCATGCCAGATACCGAAGCAGGCGCGCAGGACACGTGGGACGTCGTGGTGATCGGCGGTGCGCCGCCCGGAGAAAATGTTGCCCAGTACGCAATACAGGGCAGCGACCGCACGGCAGTGATCATCGAGAAGGAGCTCGTCGGCGGCGAGTGCTCGTTCTGGGCGTGCATGCCGAGCAAGGCACTGCTGCGCCCGATTTCGGTGCTCGACAATGCCCGCAACCTGCCCGGCGTCAAGAGTCTCGTCGGCGATCATTCGATCGACACCGCAGCGGTGTTGAAGCGGCGCGACGAGGTCGTGCGCAACCACGACGACACGCTCACAGGTCGCCTGGGCGTCCGGTGTGGGCATCGACGTGGTCCGGGGCCACGGCCGCGTCGCGGGGACCAAGACGGTCGAGGTGACGGCCGCCGACGGCACAGTGCGAACGATCCACGCCCGCTCGGCGGTCGTGCTCGACACCGGAACGATCGCTGCCGTGCCGCCGATCCCCGGCTTGCGCGAGGCACTTCCGTGGATCTCCCGCGACGTGACGAACATTCATCAGATCCCGCGCCGGGTGGCGGTGATCGGCGGCGGCGTGGTCGCCTGTGAGGCGGCGACCTGGCTCAACGGCCTCGGCGTTGAAGAGCTCACTGTCATCGGTTCTGCACCACGGCTGTTGGCCCGCAACGAGGAGTTCGCCGGCGAACTGGTCTTGCAGCAGTTGCGAGCAAACGGAGTGACTGTTCATCTCAACGTCGGTGTCGACGGCGTGCGGCGAGAAAATCCACAGAACACCGGGGAGGGCAACATCCACGGCGGCGCGGTCACAGTTTCCTTCGGGGATTCGTCGGTCGTCGTCGACGAGGTGCTGGTGGCGACCGGTCGCACGCCGGCCAGTGCCGACATCGGCCTTGACAGCATTGATCTCGCTGCCGGCACACTGGCCGACGCCACCGTGGGCAACCGCGGTTATGTGCGGGTCGACGACCAGTTCACGGTCGACGGTGTCAACGGCGAATGGCTCTACGCCATCGGCGATCTCAATGGCCGAGCGCTTCTGACACACATGGGCAAGTACCAGGCCAGGATCTGCGGCACCGTCATCGCGGCCCGGGCAGACGGAAAGCCGGTCGGAGACCCGTGGACCAGCGACATCGCCGACCACGACCTCGTCCCGCAGGTGACATTCACCGAGCCGGAGGTAGCCTCGGTTGGAGTGACCGAGAAGCAGGCCAGGGACAAGGGACTGCGGGTCAGAGCCGTCGAGTACGACATGGCTGCCCTGGCCGGCACGTACCTGCAGCGCGACAACTACCAGGGCCGGGCCAAGATCGTGGTGGACGAGGATTCGAGAACACTGGTGGGGGCCACCTTCGTCGGACCGGACGTGTCGGACCTGCTGCACGCAGCAACGGTGGCCATCGTCGGAAAGGTGACGCTGCAACAACTCTGGCACGCCGTCCCGTCATACCCGACGGTCAGCGAGATCTGGCTGCGGCTCCTGGAGACCTACTTCAACCCGGCCTAGCGCATTCACTCCCGTTCCGCCTTCCGGCGGGATTCAGCTGGAAACGGCGTTCAACGGCACAGCGCCCAAGGGCCCGTGAGCGCTGGGCACCACCTCGGACGGGATGGGCGGTCCGGGCGGCGTCCCGTCGCCGAACGGCCGTCCGCCCAGGGCTTCGCGTCCGTGCGGGCTCAGCCAGTTGGCGAGATCAGGCCCCGACGGGACGATCTGCGTCGGGTTGATGTCGATGTGCACCTTGTAATAGTGCTTCTTGATGTGGTCGAAATCGATCGTGTCGCCGAAACCGGGTGTCTGGAACAGGTCGCGCGCGTAGGACCACAGCACCGGCATCTCGGTCAGCTTCTCGCGGTTGCACTTGAAATGGCCGTGATAAACCGGATCGAACCGGGCGAGGGTGGTGAACAGCCGGACGTCGGCCTCGGTAATGGTGTCGCCCATCAGGTACCGCTGATCGGTCAAGCGCTCGCTGAGCCAGTCCAGGGCGGTGAAGAGGCGGTCGTACGCACTGTTGTAAGCCTCCTGGCTGCCGGCGAAACCACACCGGTAAACCCCGTTGTTGACCTCCGTGAACACCCGGCGGGTGACCTTGTCGATTTCCGCGCGGAGCGGTACCGGGTAAAGGTCCGGCGCGCCGTCGCGGTGGAATTCCTTCCACTGCGTGGACATGTCCAGGGTCATTTGCGAGTAGTCGTTGGTGACGACCTGGCCGGTGGGGATGTCGACGAAGGCCGGCACCGTGATTCCGCGTGGATAGTCCGGGAAGCGGGCGAGGTAGGCGTCCTGAATCCGTTCGATGCCCAGGACCGGGTCGACGCCGCCCGGGTCGAGGTCGAACGTCCAGCTCCGGGCGTCGTGCGTCGGGCCGCAGATGCCCATCGAGATCGCGTCCTCGAGGCCGAGCAGGCGTCGCACGATGATGGCCCGGTTGGCCCACGGACAGGCTCGAGCCACCACAAGGCGGTAGCGGCCCGCCTCCACCGGCCACTGGAGACTGCCCGCAGTGATCCGGTCGGTGATGTAATTCGTGTCCCGCTTGAACTCCTGACCTCCGGAGACGTATGCACCCTTCGTGCTGTGCTCGCGTTGTCCCGCATCATTAGTCATGCGCTCACTGTATGTCCGCTGCGAGGTGGGGAAGCCGGTCACACCTCGTTGCGCCAGCTGAACTGCGGCTCGAATCCCAACACCCGGCGGGCCTTGTCGATGGAGAGCAACGTCTCGTGCTCGCCGAGTTCCTTGCGAACCTCGACGTCGGGAAAGACCTCGGCCGCGAGTGAGGCGCTGGACCGCGACATCACCGTGTCGGAGTTCGCGACGATGACGATCTCCCGACCGGTGAGTTCGACTTCCAGCGCCAACCGGACGGCCTGAGCGCCGTCGCGAGCGTCGATGTAACCCCAGACATTCCATTGCCGCAGGCTCGGATCGGCGTCGAACGCGGGAAATTCGGCGTAGTCCGATGGGGCCATGACGTTGGAGAAGCGGAGTCCGATCATCGTCAGTTCCGGATCCCATCGGCAGAACTGCAGCGCCATCTCCTCCTCGAGCGTCTTGGACAACGAATACGAGGACTCCAGGCCGCGGGTGGTACTCCTCGTCGACCGGCAGGTAGGGCGGCGGATTGTCCGGCGCCATCGGCAGGCCGAGCACGGTCTCGCTGGAGGCCCAGACGATTCGCTTGATGCCGGCACGCCCTGGCGGCCGCGAACACGTGATGAGTGCTGGTGATGTTGTTGTCGAAGGTCGCCGCGTTGGTGGTCAGGCCGGGGGCGGGGATCGCAGCGAGGTGCACGACGGCGTCGATGTGCGGGTAGCGATCTTCGATGGCGTGCAGCGCCTCGAAGGTCTGTCCGTAGTCGGTGAAGTCGACCTTGACGTACACGGCGCTCGCGCCCGGAGACGGAACCCGGTCGAGATTGACGACCTGGTAACCGTGCTCCAGCAGGTCGGTGACCACCGCCCTGCCGAGCTTTCCACTTCCGCCGGTAACGGCGATCCACGTCATGGGTGCTCCTGCCTTCTCCGTTAACGGCGACTTCCAAGTTGATGCCGCCTCGCACCTTCCTACGCCAGGCGGCTCGGGACCGACTCACCGGCCGGAAGATCGGTCCTCCGCATCGTTCGGTACCGTGCGTGGGACGTCGAGCAAGAGGAGCAACTTCAGATGACGACTACCGGCGTTGACGCCGCACCCAGAGTTCAGGACGACCTTTTCCGGCACGTCAACGGTCAATGGCTGGCGCAGCATTCGATTCCTGAAGACCAAGCGATCCACGGGGCGTTCCACGAGATGCGGGACCAGTCGGAAGCCGAGTGCCGCGAGATCGTCGAGCAGGCGGCCCAGAGCCCTGGGGAGCCGGGATCGGCAGCTCAATTGATCGGTGACCTGTACGCCAGCTTCATGGACGAGGCGACGGTGGAAGCCAGAGGCAGCGAGCCGGCCTGGCAGCACCTGCGCGAACTCGACGCCGTCGAGGATGTCGTCGGGTTCGCGGGCCTACTCGGTCGCCTGCAGCGGGACGGGGTTTCCGGCTTGTTCGGCTTCGGCGTCGACACCGACGCGGACAGCCCCGACAAGTACACGGTGGTGTTCTACCAGGGGGGCCTGGGTCTGCCTGATGAGTCGTACTACCGCGAGGATTCCTATGACGAGATCCGGACCGCGTACCGCAAGCACGTGGTGACGATGTTGTCGCTGACCGGTATCGAGGACGCGGACCGGCGGGCCGACTCGGCGATCGCTCTGGAGACCGAGATTGCGAGCGCCCATTGGGATCGAGTGCGGAGCCGGGACAGCTCGCTGACCCACAATCCGATGGACCTCGCGGGCCTGGCGCAATTGCTGCCCGACGAGCTCTGGGCTTCCTGGCTCGAAGGATTGGAGGCGCCGGAGGGAGTGCTGGACCATGTCGTCGTCATGCAGCCGCCGTTCCTGTCCGCCGTGAGTGACCTGCTGACCCTGGATCGCCTGCCGCAATTCAAGGATTGGCTGACCTGGAAGATCATCCGTGCGGCTGCACCACTTTCCAGCAAGGCCTTCGTCGAGGAGAACTTCGACTTCTACGGCCGGACGCTGTCCGGGACACCCGAACTGCGACCGCGGTGGAAGCGCGCCATCGCCATGGTGGAGTCCGCCGTTGGAGAGGCGCTGGGCCAGATCTACGTCGAGCGAACCTTTCACCCGGATGCCAAGCAGCGCATGGACGAGCTGGTCGAGCACCTGCTGCAGGCTTACCGGCACAACATCTCCGAGCTGAGCTGGATGAGTCCGGAGACGAAAGTACGGGCGCTGGAGAAGCTCTCGACCTTCAATCCCAAGGTCGGTTATCCGCCGAAATTTCGGACCTACGCCGGCCTGGTCATCGCCCGCGACGACCTGATCGGGAATGCCCGCCGTTCGGCCGCAATCGAACTCGACCGCGAACTGGCCAAGATCGGCCGTCCGGTCGACCGCGACGAATGGTTCATGACGCCACAGACCGTCAACGCCTACTACAACCCGGGCATGAACGAGATCGTCTTCCCGGCGGCCATTCTGCGGCCGCCCTTCTTCGATCCGGCCGCCGACGACGCGACCAATTTCGGCGCGATCGGTGCCGTCATCGGCCATGAGATCGGCCACGGCTTCGATGACCAGGGCTCGAAGTACGACGGGTCCGGAGCCCTCAAGGACTGGTGGACGGCCGAGGATCGGGAAGCATTCGACGCGTTGACCAGCAGACTGATCGAGCAGTACTCGGCGCTGTCGCCGGTCGGGGCCGACGGCAAGACCGTCAACGGTGCGCTGACCATCGGTGAGAACATCGGTGATCTTGGCGGTCTCGGAATCGCCTACCAGGCATGGCTCCTCGCTCTCGACGGGCAGGAGCCGCCGACCATCGACGGTGAAACAGGCGCCCAGCGCTTTTTCCTGAACTGGGCTCGCGCGTGGCGCACCCAGACCCGGCCCGCGGAAGTGCTGCGACGCCTGTCGATCGATCCGCACTCGCCGCCGGAATTCCGTTGCAACCAGGTGGTGCGCAATCTGGACGAGTTCTACGAAGCGTTCGGGGTGACCGAGACCGACGCCATGTGGCTGGATCCGGCCGACCGAGTGCGGATCTGGTAGACCCGGCTGGCCCACGACCGGACAACAGAGCCCGCCTGGGTTGTGCAGGCGGGGCTCTGTGTTGTCTCGGTTCGTTGTCTCCGGTCAGCCGGCGGGGTTCCCGCCGGATGACTTCACCAGGTTGGCACGCCCCTCGTCGGGTGCGCCGTGCCGTTCAGCCTCCGACTGTTCACCGACCTCCGACGTGCCGTCCGTCGAGATCTCCGACTGCTCGGTCAACTCGTCCTGCTGCTGCCGCAGTGGGAACTTGAGGGACGCAACGATGGCTACGGTCAGCGTCAGGATGATGACCGCAAGCGAGACCAGGGATCCGATCTCCGGGATGGCTGTGGAGATGACCTTGTGCCCGGCCTGCAGGAACAGCTTCACGCCGATGAACGCGAGGATGAACGCGAGACCCTTGCCCAGGTAGTGAAACCTCGTGAGCATGCCGGCCAGTAGGAAGTACAAGGCCCGCAGACCCAGGATGGCAAACGCGTTGCTGGAGTAGATGATGAAGGTGTTGTCGCTGACCGCCAGCACGGCGGGCACGCTGTCGACGGCGAAGATCAGGTCGGCCGCCTCGATGGCCACCACGACGGCGAGCAGCGGCGTGGCGATGCGCTTGCCGGCCTCCCGGTAGGAGAACTTGGTGCCGCGGTACTCGTCCGACACCGGAATCATCTTGCGCAGCAGCCGAACGGCGAAGCTCTTGCCCGGATCCATCGAATCGTCTTCGCCCTTGAGCAATTTGATCGCGGAGTAGATCAGGATGGCGCCGAAGACGAACAGCACGGCGGTGAAGGTGGAGACGATGGCGACGCCGGCGGCGAGGAAGATTCCGCGGAAGAGCAGGGCACCGATGACGCCGAAGAACAGCACGCGGTGCTGGTACTCGCGGGGAACCTTGAAGTAGCCGAAGATCAGTGCGAAGACGAACAGGTTGTCGACAGACAGCGACTTCTCGAGCAGCCACGCCGTGGTGAACTCGACCGCCGGTTCACTACCCATGGTCGCCCAGATGACGCCGGCGAAGGCCAACGAGACTCCGACCCAGACAGCGCTCCAGATCGCAGCTTCCTTGAACTTGATGATGTGCGCGCCGCGGTGGGCGAGTAGATCCACGGTCAGCATGGTCAGGACCAGGGCGCCGAACGCGGCCCAGGCCCAGAAGGGAACGCTCATGTCGTGCTCCTGAATGGGGAAGGGTGGAAGAAGTCGGGAGCCAGCGGCTCGATGTCTCCAGCCTGCCGACGCACCAGCTGCATTGCTACGGCAGCTTTCGGCCACGTAACAGCTTGTAAACTGCCGCAAATCGGCAGTTTGGCTGGCGCTTACCTAACGTCTCGGTTGGTCGGAGACGGTGGGCCAACCCAGCAGACGGGCACCGAGGACGGCCGCCTGCAGTTCAAAGCGGTGCGTCGGGTCTGCCGGGTCGCGGCCGGTCAGATCGGCGATCTTTGCCAAGCGGTAGGTGAGCGCGCGCACGGAGAGGTGGAGCGAGCGAGCGCTGAGCGATGCGTTACCGCCCGCAGCGAAATAGGCCTCCAGGGTGCGAAGCAGCGGTTCGGCCCCGCCGCGGGCGTGCACCAACGGCGTCAAGACGGCATCCACCAACTCCAGCATCGCTGCCTCGTCCCGCACCAGCACGCGGTGGACGAGGAGTTCGGCGGCGTCCAGAACCGTTCCCGAAGCGGCCAGCCTGGCGCCCAGTTCGAGGGCCTCCTGCGCCTGCTCGAACGACAGCCGGACGCCGGCCGGCCCTTGATGGGCGCGGCCGACGCCCATCCGCCACGAGGCCGACGGCGGCTGTGCGGCTCAGCTTCACCCCGGCCGCCGGCTGGGGCGGCAAGCCGCCGGTGAGGCCGTTGATCACTTCGTCGATCGCCTTGCGGTCGGGAGCAGCGAAGATGACGACCAGTGATCCGTCCTTCGTGGTGACCAGTGCATCCGAGTCCGCCTTCGAGCCCTGGATGGACCGTTCCAGAATGCGGGTCAGCGGTGACGAGTCGGTGAACGGCTTCTCCGCCCTGACCACCACAACGGCATGCGGCCCGGCCAGGGTCAGGCCGAAGAGCCCGGCTCGTTCCACCAGCCCGGCCAGCGCCTGGGCGCCGCCCATCAGCAGATCGTCGACGAACTCGCGTCGAGCGGCGGCCTGAGCTCGCACCAGATCACGACGGGCCAATTGATAACCCTCGGTCAGGATCGCGACTGCGTCGTCCGCCGCGCGAAGCATCACCTCGCCGGCGAGCACGACGGCCGCTGGGTCCGTGGCAGCGTTGATCACCTCGGGTAGATGGCGCCACATCCGCCATGCCGCCGACAGGTAGAGGTCGACGAGGGCGCGCAGGGCCACACCTGCGCCTGCCGCGTTCCTTCCGGCGTCGCCGTAGCGGGTCAATTCCCGACGCCCCAGACGGGTTCCGGCTGCCACCGCGGCCGCAACTGCTGGTAGGAAGTCGCCGAGCAATCCGGGATCGACGTCACCGGCTTCGGCTGCGGCCTCCAGCGCGATCCGATCGAACGGCGGCGGATCGCTCTGGCGGTTCATGGTGATATCGAAACAGAGAACCTGCTTGGCCTGGACATACATTGAAGACATGACGACGAAGATCACCGAAGCGGCAGAAGAGGTGCAGGCGGCGTTCCGGGAGGAGTTGAACCCGCCGCGCCGTGCCGTTCTGCTGGGCTGGACGAGTTTCGCCGGCACCTTCGCGATGGTCCGGGGCATCACGCACAGCATCAAGGCGGGACGGGGACCGTTTCGGAATGTGTCGATCGGCGGCACGCACATTCACCATTACCTGTGGGGAATCGGTTTGCTCGTCGGCGTCGGCGGGATGGCCGTTCGTGGCAACTCGCGAAAGCCGCACGCGGTGGTCCCACTCGCCTACGGCGCCGGGCTCGCACTCATCGTCGACGAGTTCGCGCTCCTACTGGACCTCAAGGACGTGTACTGGGCCGACGAGGGCAGGGTCTCGATCGACCTGGCCATCAGTACCATCTCGGCGGTGGGCACGGGTCTCGCGGCAGGTCCCGTCATCCGGCGGCTGATGCACAGGTTCGGCCACCAACCCGCCTAGAGTCTTGCTGATGACGAAGCCCGCTGATCGCCGCCGACGACATCGAGACATATCGCCGCGATGGAGTCGTGCTGATCCGCGGCGTGCTTTCGCCGACGGAGGTCGACCAGGCGGCCGCGGGCATCGAGACCGTCCTCGGATCGCCCGGTCCGCTGGCCCAGGTGGCGAGCAGTGCGGAAGACCCTGGCGCTTTCATCGAGGACTTCCGGCGGTGGCACGACATACCCGAGATCGAAGGCCTGGCCAAGCAATCGCAGGTTCCGCGGATCGCGGCCGAGCTCATGGGGTCGACGACCGTACGGCTGTTTCACGACCACGTGCTGGTCAAGGAGGGCGGTACCAGGCAGCGGACGCCCTGGCACCAGGACCAGCCGTACTACAACGTCGACGGTCGCGGGATCAGCGCCTGGATTCCGGTCGACCGGGTGCCGGAGGCGGGTTGCCTGGAATTGGTGGCAGGCACTCACCGCGGCCCGTGGTTGATGCCCCGCACCTTTCTCGACGGTGAGGCGAGATGGTTCCCGGAAGACAGCCTTGCCGAGCTTCCCGATATCGAAGCCGACCGGGGTGCCTTCGCCATCAGGAGTTACGAGATGGAACCCGGCGATGCCATCTTTTTCGATTTCCTGACGGTTCACGGTGCTCCGGGATTTCCGTTCAGCGGGCGCCGACGCGTGCTGTCGCTGCGGTACCTTTCGGATGCTGCGCGTCACGCGCCGAGGCATTGGCGGACATCGCCTCCGTTCGACGGACTCGATGCCGAACTGGCTGATGGGGCCGCACTCGACCACCCACTGTTTCCGCTCGTCTGGCCGCGCTGAGATTCGTCATTCGTAGTTGTCCACGAACCATTTCTTCCAACGGTTCGTCGCGGTGGCGGCAGGTAGGTCGGATCCAGGACGGTCGGGATTCGGGAAATAGTCGAACGGACTCTGGGCCGGCTTGGCGTACATCGCTTTTGCGATCCTCATCATCGTCACGTATCCGTACTCGCGGTAGATGTACCGGAACACCGATCCGGAAATTGCGTAGTACCCGGCCCCCTCCGCGGACGAGGAATAAAGTTGGTTCTGGGCCGGCATCTGAACGCCCAGATGTTCGGCGAACCAGCGTCCCGAACTGTTTTTCGGGTCATTGGGTTCCGGGTAGCCGACCTCACCGGAGTTTCCGAGGGAATCCCGGTAGAGCGTCTCCACGGCCACCGCGATACCTTCGACGACCCAGGTCGGCGGCGAATTGCTGGAACGGCCGGGCAGGGTCGAATTGCGGTTCATCAATTGATGGGTCGCCTCGTGGGTGATGACATCCGCCGCGTATTCCCGTCCGGCCGCGTCGTTCGGAACTATCGACCCGTCGTCCGCCAGCAGCATCAGTACGATCCGGGACTCGGCAGAATATCGGGTGCCCGGATAAGCGCCCCCGGCGTCGAGGAGACCCGCCGTCATGTTGGAGGTCTGTGCCGGCCCCAGCTTCTCGAGAAACCAATGGAATGCTCGATCGGCCAGGAAGATCACGTGACCACGCGGGGCGACCAGTCCCGACCCTCGCATCTGTCTGTACGACCAGGCGATCCCGCCGGCCGCGGCATCGAGCGCAGTTCGGGACCAACCGGCAAGTTGTTTGTCCGCGGCATCGGCGACCACGGCCGTGGTGGCCGAATGCGCTACCGACATCGTGCAATCGCAATTCATCGGGTCGTCCACATATTTGGGTTGCCACGACGTGATGGTCAACACCGGCCGCCCCGTCGGACCTGTCACCGTTACCGTTGCGGCGTACGCGATTCCTGGCATGGAATCGTCGTCGTCGTATGGAGTCCGAACGCCCAGCACCACTGTCCTGGTAAAGGAATTCATCGAATCCGTCGCTACGGAGGAATAGTCATTGGCTGGTGCAAACCTGGCTGCGGCCACACCGAGCGCCTCGGTGTTGCCGAACCAGTGCCGGACACGGCCGGCCAGCCGGGCGGAGAACGGAGCCATGAATGTCGCTGTATTCCCTGACTTCAGGCTCGAGCTCAGGCTGCCCATCAGCGTGGCGAAGGCGATGTCATGTCGACGTTGTAGGTCGGGCGGATCGTGCGGCGTGGCAGTCGGCATCGATACGACCGACGTCGAGTGCGGTCTGTCCTGCGCGGGCGTCTCGATCGCCGGCGGGTTAGTGCGGTTGGACGCCGCTGTAGTGGCCGCCGTCGTGGGCGTCGGCGCTGAGGTGCTTGAAACCGTGGCGGTCGTCCCCGGGACGGCCTGGCCCGAGATCACCGAGGCACAAGCCGCGCCTGCCACGGTACTGATCAGGAGAAGAGCAGCAAGAAACAGCGAACGAGCTCCGCCCGTTCTCGTCATCAGCACCGCCCCCACCCCTGCCGGAGGCGCAGGAAGCCAGAGCCCCGACGACGCAAACCCTACTACGACAGCCATAGTTCGCAGCGGTCGCTGGGTCGTCGAATGTCGACGAATCGGTGCTCTCCGGGCATGTGGCACTGTTGACCCGTGGGACGACGTCAGGAGCGCACCGGCCGTCGCCGGCCACCGCTCCCCGTTCGCGACGGACTCAATCCGAGCAGAGTGAGACTGCCCGAAAGCGGCCCATGGCTCACCACCCTGGAATATCTACTGGCCAGGTTTCACGCAGAGCGAGACCGCCTGCTGGAGAAGGTTGCCGAATCCGAGGTTGTCGACGAGGACGGCGTGCCGGTCGACGACTGGCTGCCGTTCCGCGCCAATTCTTTCGTGTACCTCTATCGCGACCCCGAACCCGAGCCGAGGGTCCCCTTCGAGGTCGACGTCCTCTACCGCGACGAGCACATCCTTGCGGCCGACAAACCGCACTTCCTCTCCAGCCTGCCCAACGGTTCCTACATCGTCGAGTCGGCCGTCGTGCGGTTGCGGCGCGAGTTGGGTCTGCCCGATCTCTCGCCGATGCACCGGCTGGATCGGATCACCGCCGGGGTGCTGCTGTTCTCGCTCCGGCCGCGGGAGCGCGGGGCGTACCAGACGATGTTCGCCCGGCGCGAGGTACGCAAGTCCTACCTCGCCGTCGCGCGCCACGACCCGGAGCTGGAGCTGCCGTTGACCGTGCGAAGCCGCATCATCAAGGACCGCGGCACGCCGACGGCATACGAGATTCCCGGGGAACCGAACAGCGAGACGCGGATCGAGTTGGTCGAGGTGCGGGACGGCAGTGCGCTGTACCGGCTGGATCCGGCGACCGGGAAGACGCATCAGCTTCGCGTGCACATGAATTCGCTCGGTATCCCGATCCGGAACGATCCCTTTTATCCGCGCCTGCTCGACATCGGATTCGAGGACTACTCGAGGCCGCTGCAGTTGCTGGCGGCGTCGATCGCATTCGTCGATCCGATCACCGGTGCCGACCGGCGGTTTGACACCCGGCGCCGGCTGGAGTCGTGGAACGCCGACAGCTGACGGTCTGAAAGGTCAGGCGAGGTGGAAGTATTCCGTGAGCCGCTCGGATCCGTCATCCGGCCGGGCCCCGTCGGGCAGCGTGAAGTACTGGCTCATCGTCGCCTGCCACCTCAGGTTGACTTCCTCGGCTTCCATCCCGGCGAGCGCGGCGGCGTAGTCGTCCGTCTCCAGGTAGCCGACCACGAGGCCCTGCGGGCGCTGGACGAACAGCGAGTAGTTCCGCCAACCGGTGCGGGTCAGGGCTTCGAGCATCTCCGGCCACACGACCTGGTGCGCGGTCAGATACTCGTCGAGCTTGTCAGGGCGGATGTGCAGGAGGAAGCAGACCCGTTCGGTCATGGTCGCTGTTCGCCTTCCGGTCGTCCCGTCGGTGGAGCCTGCTCAGCATGCCAGGTGAGAAACCTCAGGCGGTCATGGCGGCCGGAGCCGAGTCGAGCGCCTGCGCGATGGCGGCCATCAAGGCCCGCGCCGAAGCCGCGGTCAGTTCCACCGCGACCCGGGCGGACGGACCACCCTCCGGGGCGGAGAAATCGATGTTGAGCGTGTGCTCGGCCATCGCGTGCACCGGGTGGTCGAAATACACGACGCCGTCGGACACGTGGAACCACTTCCCGCCCGGTCCCTTTGCGCTGCCGTCGATCTCGGTCTTGACGGTCAGGTACGTGCACATATCAGTTCTCCGAATCGGTGGCCAGGTATCGGCCGTAGAAGGCGGCGATGCGTTCCCAGCCGTCGGTGGCGGCCTGGGGTCGATAGGCGATGCGGTCGACGGAGAAGAACGCGTGACCGGCGTCCGGATAGACGTGGATCTCGAATTCCTTGCCATTGGCAGTCAGGATCTGCTCCAGTTCGGCCACCGCCTCGGGACTGGGTGCCGAATCCTGTTCGCCGAACAGTCCGAGCAGCGGGGCCTTCAGATGGGGGAGTTGGTCGACGAGGTTGGTGACCTGAAGCGGGAAGGACGCCGTCGGAGTTCCGGTGACGTAGGCGCCGTAGCAGTCGACGCAGGCATCGAGATCGAGATTGCAGGCTGCCAGCACACTTTGCCTGCCGCCCGAGCAGTAGCCGATCACGCCGACCTTGCCGTTGCTGCTCGGCAGGGAACGAAGGTAGGCAGCGGCACCGGCGACGTCGCCGATCAGTCTGGCATCCGGGATGCCGCGGTTTGCCCGCGCGACCGCTGCGGCGTCATCGGGAGCGGCCCCGGGCGCCTCCCGCCAGTAGAGGTTGACGCAGATGGCGTCGTAGCCAAGTTCGGCGAACCGGCGGGTGATCTCTTTGGTGCCGCGGTCGTATCCCGGAAGGTGGTGGATCACCACCACGCCGCCGCGCGGGACGGGCTCGTCCGGCACCGCGAGATACGCCTGCACCTGATCGCCTCCGTCGCCGGTGATCATCAGGGTCTGGGTCGTCATCGAGTCGGACATCAGTTGCTGCACCGCACCTTTCGTTGGCCGGACAGATAACCGGGTTGACGCTGACAGCAGTTTAGTCACGCTAAAGTTCCGGAGCGCGCACCGGCTCAGGGCCCGAGATCCCACAACAGCCGGTAGTACGCGGTTCTCACCGGATCGGCCGTCACGCCGTAGGCCTCCAACAGTGGATGTTCCCAGCCGGGGCCGTAGTTCCACCTGGTGCTCCAGGTGGCGATGGCCAGGTCCGCCCACCGGTCGGCAACCCCGAGCGCTCCGAGATCGACTCGCCCACTGCATTTTCCGTCGTCGGCGATGAGGGTGTTCGGCGCGCAGGCGTCGCCGTGGCAGACGACGAGCTGATCGACCGGCGGTGGGTCGCGCACTATCCGGATAGCTTCGTCTACCGTCAGTCCCCGGTGTTCGGGATGCCAGGTCTCCGGGTCTAGGAGGGGCCGCCGCTCGCCGACGACCCGTAGTCGATCGGCTTGCGACCAGCTGAAGGGGCATTGCTCCACCGGCGCCGCGCTCGTGTAGCTCCCGCAACCCGGCGCCGATTGCGGCAACCGCGGTCGCCGGGTCCGCTTTCCATTGCGGCGTGACTGCATTCTGTCCGCACAGGCCGGCGGTGATCATCGTGCTGCCTTCTTCGTCCGAGTCGAGCTCCAGCAATTCCGGCACCGCCACGTACTGCCGCGCCCAACGCAGTCGGTCGGCCTCCGGCTGCAGGTCAATTCCGCCGACCGGTGACCACTTGGCGAACCGGCGCCCACGGCCTTTCCCTAGCTGGAAGGTGATGCCGTTGCGCTCGTTGATCCAGGTGGGCGTGATGCTCTGGCCGTGCGAAGCCGTTCGGACCGAGCGGGGAATCATCACCGCTGGACTGGGCGGCCCGGAAAACATGGGTCCAGAGTGCCAGGCCCATGCGGTCGCCCGGACGAGGGGCATGCAGCCGGAATAACTATCAGGAATGACAGCAGGCCGCCGCACGTTGAAAACGCACATGAGCGAACTGACCGTCTACACGACCTCGTGGTGCCCCTTCTCCAGAAGACTGGTGACCGACTTGGACAGGGCCGGCATCGAATTCACCGACATCGACGTGGACGACAGTGCCGAAGCCGCCGCCATCGTGCAAAGTCTGAACGACGGCAACCGCACGGTACCGACGGTGGTGTTCCCGGACGGTTCGTCGCTGACGAACCCGGCCCTGGCGCGCGTGCAGGCCAAACTGGCCGGCTGATCCCGACTTGCACCGGCCGTAGATGCGGCGTTCGGTGGTCGCGCGTCCTACCGTTGGACGATGAATGCACCGGTGGTACTGCACGGCAACGGTCTGACCCTCCGACCGGTCGCCGCCGAGCACGGGCGTGCTCTGGGTGCCATCCTCCGCACACCCGAGGTGTCGCGGTGGTGGGGTGAGCACGTGGAGGGCGACAGCTGGCCGGTCGACGAGGACCCGGACACCGTGCAGTTCGTGGTGGAGGTCGACGGGTCGGTCGCCGGCTTGGTGCAGTACAGCGAAGAGCTCGACCCGATGTATTTACATGCCGGCATCGACATCTTCCTCGATCCCGCAGTGCACCGCCGGGGGCTCGGGCGCGAGGCGGTCAGGACCCTGGCCCGCTACCTGTTCACGGTGCGCGGCCACCACCGGATCGTCATCGACCCGGCGGCCCAGAATCATCAGGCCATCAGCGCGTACGCGGCCGTCGGTTTCCGGACCGTTGGCGTGATGCGTGAATACGAGAGGAATCCGGACGGCACCGGTTGGCACGACGGCCTACTCATGGAACTGCTGGTCTCCGAGCTGACCTGACCGAGCAGCTACCACCCCATCGCGATTTCGCCGATTCGCTCTTGACACGTTGTGCCACGCGGGATCCAATGATGCGTCGCGGCGGACATCGGAGTCCTTGCGCCGGCTCCGGAAGGTCCAACGATGCGTCGTCGAGTCCCCATCGCTCTGCTTGCAGCTGTCCTGTCCATCGCCGGGTTGGGCACATTACCGGCCGCGGCCGTAGCGCCGCCCACCAGTGCCCCGTCAGCACCTGGTTCGCTCAGCCATTTCGATCTGGCCCGGAAGGACTGTCTGGGAACGGCCCGCAACACCACGTCGAAGATCTGGTACACCGTCGCGAACGGCGTGCTGTCCGACGTGTATGCGCCGACCATCGACACCACCAACGTCGAGACGATGCAGTTCCTCGTCAGCGATGGGAGTTCGTTCACCGACCTGCAGACCCGGGACATGACCTACGCGGTGGCGGCTGATTCCACGGGCATGACCTGCACGGTTACTTCGACGGCTAAGTCCGGGAAGTACCGACTGACAACCACTTACCTCACCGACACCGCACGCAGCAGCGTGGTCGTCCACACCCGTTACACGCCGCTGACCAAGGACGCGGGCAATTTCAGGCTCTACGTCCGGCTCGACCCGACGGTCGGCGGCAATGGTGGCGGCGGCAGCGGCACACCCGCATCGGGTACGGCCAACAACGGTGGCGCCGATTCCGCGACCATCGACCGTTCCACCGGCTCGGCGGTTCCCGTTTCCTTCGACACGGTGACCACGACGAACGCGGCGAATCGCGACTACGCGGTGCCGAGCTATCTCGCCCTTCGTGCCGACATGCCTTTCAACACAGTCAGTTCCGGGTTCGTCGGTACGCCGAGCGATGGGCTGACGCAGTTGGACGCGGCTCATGCGCTCGCTCCGCAGTACGACGACGCGACCGGCGGCAACGTGGAGCAGACCGCTGCTCTGCAACTCGGCCGGGACGGATCGGCCACCATCGCGCTCGGCTTCGGCACCACCCAGGCCGCCGCCGTTGCGACTGCCGGCGCCACCGCCCGAACGTCGATCTCCAAGCTGGTGTCGCAGTACCAGAAGGGCTGGCAGCATTACGACGCCGGACTGAAGCGCCCGTCGAAGCACCTTCCCGGGTTGACCAACGCGCAGCAGGCGGCGGCCGTCAAGGAGTACTACCTGTCCGCGAACGTGCTGAAATCCAGCGAGGACAAGACTTTCCCCGGCGCCATCGTCGCCTCGATGGCGTCGCCGTGGGGCCAGGCGGTCTCGGCCGGCGACACCAACACCACCTATTTCGGTTCCTACCGCGAGGTTTTCGCCCGTGATCTCTACGAGGCATTCACCGGGCTGCTGACCGACGGCGACCTGTCCACCGCGCGTGCCACGACCAGATTCCTGCTGCTGCAACAGCAACAGCCCGATGGTTCGATGCCGCGCAATTCGCTGATCAACGGCAAGTTGGCGCCGGATTCGTTCAACAACCAGCTCGACGAGGACGCGTACCCGATCCTGATGGCCCTGCAATCCGGGCTGGGCGACGACAAGACCCTGTGGCCGCACATCAAGTCGGCAGCGAATTACCTGATCAGCCACGGCCCTGTCGGTGGTCCCGAGCGCTGGGAGGAGCAGAACGGGTATTCGCCCTCCACCATCGCCGCGGAGATCGCCGGTCTGGTCGCGGCCGGCACCATCGCGAAGCAGCACGGAGACAAGGCATCCGCCCGCGTCTGGCTGGCCACGGCTGATCAGTACCAGCGCAGCATCAAGGGTTGGACGGTCACCACGAACGGTCCGTTGTCCACTGATCCGTACTTCATCCGGGTTGCGCCGACGGGTGATCCGAACGCCGCCAATGTGAATATCAGCCTCGGCAACGGCGGAGCCACTCTCGAGCAGCGTTCGGTGATCGACGCCGGATTCCTCGAATTGGTGCGGTTGGGTGCATTCCCGGCTTCGGATCCCGATGTGCAGAATTCGCTGAAGGTGGTCGACGCGACCATTCTGAAGCAGACTCCCAGTGGTCCGGGTTGGTTGCGCTACAACGGAGACGGCTACGGCGACTGCAGCGCTCCGACGAAGGACGGATGCACCACTCTCGGCGCACCGTGGGCGCCCAGCGACAAGGGAACAGGACATGTCTGGCCCGTCCTGTCGGCCGAGCGCGGCGAGCAGGAACTGGTCACCGGAAACCGTAATTACGCCGGTGAATTGCTGGCCTCCATCGACAACATGTCGTCGGGTGTCGGGCTGGTGCCCGAACAGGACTGGGACACGACGGATCTCGCGGCCTCGGCTTACGGGACCGACCCCACGACCGCCTCCATCGGTTTCGTGAACGGCAAGCCGGCCGGCTCCGCGGCTCCGCTGACCTGGGGCAGTGCGTCGCAGGTGCGACTGGTGGCGGACCTGACCGCCGGCAAGGTACTCGAGCAGCCCAAGCAGACGGTTGACCGCTACATCAAGCACACGCAGGGCGGAACGACGCTGACCGTCACCGCTCCGGCTGACGGCACCGCAGCGAAAGGCGTCATCAACGTCACCGGTACGGCGGCCAAGGGAGCCACGGTCGACGTCGCGAACGTCGCCGTCGACGGGAACAGCGCCACGGTCATCTCCAGCGCGAAGGTCGATTCCTCCGGCACCTTCTCGATCCCGGTGACGGTGGTCCCAGGCGCGAACTCGCTGGTCGTCACGGCCACCGCGGGCAACGGTGGAACGGCACAGAAGGTGGTGACCGTGATCAACGACGTCGTCGTCGGCACCCTGCTCTACGACAAGACCGACCCGAGCGGGCGACGACAACGGCCCCGGCAACTACGTCTACCCGACGCCGTCCAACGTGTTCCACCCTGGAGCGTTCGATCTGACCGACTTCCAGGTGTACGACACCGGCACGACGGTCACCTTCCGTGCCCAGACCGCTGATCTGACACCGACTTTCGGCAGCCCGCTTGGTGCCCAACTGCTCGACCTGTACGTGACAGTGCCCGGGGTGACACCCACGTCCACCAACGCGTCGTTCACCAGCCGCAACTACCAGCTGGCGACGCCGTGGAACCGGCTGCTCGAGGTGCAGGGCTTCGGCCAGCGTTTCGTCGATGCGACCGGCGCCACCCTCGGCACCATCTCGATCAGTGCACGGTCGATCTCGCGGTACATCACCTTCTCGGTGCCCAAGGCCGCGCTCGGCGGAACTCCGACCGCCGGCTGGTCGTACGCCCTGACGCTGACCGGGCAGGACGGTTTCTCCTCCGACAACGCCCGGGCATTCCAGCCGCTGCCGCAGGACTACCAGTTCGGCGAATGCGCGACGGCCTCCAGCGACCCGCACTGCACGGCGCCGACGTCCACTCTCCCCAAGGTGGTGGACACGCTCACCCCGGACGGTGTGGCCCAGTCCGACGAACTGGACTACATCAAGCATCCGTCCGTGGTGATCGCGGCGGTCACTCAGTAGTCGCGACCCGCCCGGGGCAATCACCTACAGGCGGGACCACCAGCGGGTGAGCTGCGGCGGATGGGCGACCACGACTCGACCACCGGGAGCGGGCACGACGACCGCCTTCGCGTCGGCGACGGCAAGCAACCGCTCGATCGGTTCCGCCCAGGTATGGAAGGCGAGATCGAAGGTCCCCCAATGGATCGGCACCATCAACTTGCCGCCAAGATCGCCGTGCGCCCGCCAGGCATCCTCGGGGGTCAGGTGGATGTCAGGCCACTGGTCGCCGTATGCACCGATCGGCAGCAGGGTCAGATCGAAAGGTCCGAGACGGGCGCCGATCTCGGCGAAGGCGGGGGTGTATCCGGTATCGCCGCCGAAGAAGACCCGGTGTGCGGGGCCGGTGAGCGCCCAGGACGACCACAGCGTGACATCGCGTTTGAGCCCCCGCCCGGAGAAATGCCTTGCCTCGGTGCAGGTGAGTGAGATGCCACTCTGGGTCGCCGTGTCGTTCCAGTCGAGCTCGACGATCCGGTGCTCGGGCACACCCCACTTGCGCAGGTGCGCGCCGATGCCCAGTGGGACGAAGAACGGGGCGCTCTGCTCGGCCACCAGCGTTCGAACGGTGTTCACATCGAGGTGGTCGTAGTGGTCGTGCGAGATGATCACTGCGTCCAGGCGGGGCAACGCCTGCGTCGTCATCGGCACTGGGTGCAGCCGGCGCGGCCCCACGGTGGCCGATGGTGAGACCCGGTCGGCCCAGACCGGGTCGGCCAGTATCCAGTGCCCGTCCAATTCGATCAAGGCACTGGCGTGGCCCAACCACGTGACGGCCAGATCCGAGGCCCGCATCAGCGGCGCAACCGGCGTCAACGGAATCTCGCCCTTGGGTTTGCCCCGATCACCGCGGGTCAGGAGCGCGCGGAGCAGGCTCCGGCCCGAACCGGGTACCAGCGTCGTGCCCGGCAGCACGTTGCGGAAGACACCGTCCTCGTACCGCGGCGATCCGACCACGTCCGGCTCGATCACCCGCTGCGACGCGCCCATGGCCGAGGGCAGCCCTCGGGTTGCTCGACCGATCTGCACCAGCGCGACGGCTGCGGTCGCCGCAGCGACCGTGACCAACGGGGACAGGACACGCGAGCGACGAGAGGATGCCATAAGGCCATCCTCCCAGGTGGTCGGAGGGGCCCGCCGTCAAGCGCACACCGGCTGACGTCCCGGCTGCTCGAGCGGCTCATTCGAGGCTGGGGCAGACTCGCTGCATGCCAGCAGGGCAGGACGGCCGGCCGCCGGCGCGGCAAGGCGCGGACCAGTGGGTGCCCGGGTCGGCAGGTCCTGCGATTGTCGTGCTGGCCGGTCCCTCGGGCAGTGGAAAATCGACCTGGGCATCGACCCACTACCGCGACGCCGAGATCGTCTCGTCCGATCGATTGCGTGTCGTGGTCGGGACCGGGCCCGCCGATCTGGATGCGTCCGGCGATGCGTTCGCCGTCCTCGACCTCATCGTGGCCGCCAGAGTCGGACGTCGACTGAGCACCGTCATCGACACTCTCGGCCTCGACGTGGACCGTCGGCGCAAGTATGTGGAACTAGCCCGTGCGGCGGGACTGCCGGCCGTTCTGGTCATCTTCGACACGCCGGCAGCTCTGTGCCGGCGGCGGAATGCGACCCGGGATCGGCCGGTGCCGGCCGCGGCGTTGGCCGGACAACTGAAGCGGATCCGTCAAGTTCCCGTCGAGGCGGCCGAGGAGGGCTGGGACCGGGTCGTCGTCCTGCGCGAAGCGACTCCGGCTGAGCAACCGAAACCATCGCCGGCGGACCGGGACCCGCGTCCCGGGCTGGAGTTCATCCTGCAGATCTCCCGTTTTCCCTGGGGTGAGAACGCCGCGCGATGGCTGACCGGAATAGCAGAGGCAACCGCGGCGGCCGGGTTCGGCGGCATCGCTCTGATGGACCATCTGATCCAGATACCCCAGGTCGGCCGGGCGTGGGACCCGATCCCCGAGCCATGGGTGACGCTCGGACTGCTGGCCGGTCTGGACCTCGGTCTGCGGCTCGGCACCCTGGTGTCGCCGGTCACCTTCCGGGCACCCGGCATCCTCGCCAAGGCCGCGGCGACTCTGGACGTGGTCAGCGGCGGGCGAGCGTTCTGCGGTCTGGGAGCGGGTTGGTGGGAACGCGAGCACCAGGCATTCGGGCTGCAGTTTCCGGACTCCGGGGACAGGCTCAATCAGCTGGAACGCTGCATCGAGACGATGAGGGCGCTGTGGTCACCTGGAACCAAGGCCTATGCGGGACGTGCGATCAACCTGCCGGAGACCACGTGCTATCCCCGGCCGCTCGGCGACATCCCGATCATCGTCGGCGGCGGCGGCGAGCGGCGGACGCTGCGCATCGCCGCGCAGTATGCCGACGGCTGCAATGTGCAGGGTGAGCCGGCTGTGCTGTCGCGAAAGATCGACGTGCTCCGCCGGCACTGCGCCGAGTTGGGCCGGAACCCCGCCGAGGTGGCGATCACCGTGCTCGATGTACCGGTGCTCGGGGCGGACCGGGAGCAGGTGGCGAGCAGGTTGGAGCGCGTGCGCGGCCGTTCGCCGGCCAGTGCACTGGCGTGGCGATCAGGCATCGCTGCCGATCACATTCGTCGCTATCGAGAGTTGGCCGACCTGGGTGTGCAGACGGTCTTCATAGCGCCCGCGGAGCTCCGAGGTCCGGCCGACGCCATGGAGTTCGCAGAGGTGATCAGGGCCTTCGAGTAGGGCCGCCTTGTCAGGTGGCGATGGTCTTGTCGACGTAACACCATTTCCAGTCCTCGCCCGGTTCGATCGATCGCATCAGCAGGTGGCCGGTCTCGGTGAAGTGTGCTCGCGCATGCCTGAACTGCGACGAATCGCAACAGCCGACATGCCCGCACGTAAGACACATGCGCAGGTGAGCCCAGGTGGCGATGCCCTGCTCGTGGCACTCCTTGCACACGGCCGGCGAGGCGTAGGTCGGTTCCGGCCCAAGGTCCTTGACATGTTTGCAGCCCATGGGCACTTCCGATCTGTAGTTCAGGTGAGGGCGAACAGGAGAATATCCGCCGGGCAGATAGCGTCATCATCAGTAGTCGCGTGACAGCGCTCGCTGACAGGTCGAAGGCGCCCGGTCGGCCGAGTGAAACCCGAATGCAGGAGGCCCAAACTTGTCCGGCGCCACCGTGTTGATGTTAGTGGTCGCGGCGATCGCGATCGCGGCCGCTGCCCGAAGATACAAGCTCCCCTCGCCGTTGGTGCTGGTCGTGGCGGGTCTGGGTCTCTCCTTTGTGCCCTGGATCCCGACCATCGAACTCAACCCCGACATCGTGCTGTTCGGCGTGCTGCCGCCGCTGCTGTTCAACGCCGCGTTGGACAGTTCGTATGTCAACCTGCGAGCCAACATCCGTCCGGTTGCACTGCTGTCCGTCGGCCTGGTGCTGTTCACCACGGTGGTCGTCGGCGCCGTCGCCTACCTGGTCGCCGGTGACCAGCTGGGCTGGGCCCTGGCTCTGGTGCTCGGCGCGGTCGTCTCTCCGCCGGACGCGGTCGCGTCGACGGCCGTCGCCCGCAACCTGAAGCTGCCCCGCCGCATCCTGACCATCCTGAGTGGCGAGAGCCTGCTGAACGACGCCACGGCGCTGACCGCCTATCGGATCGCGCTTGATCGCCGCCCTGGGCGGCGCCGTGTCGGTCTGGCATGGGCTCGGCCTGTTCGCGCTGGCCGTCGGCGTCGGGGTGGCCGTCGGACTCGCGCTCGGGATCGTCAGCGCCTGGCTGCTGTGCAAGCTGTCCGACTCGCTGGTCGAGGTGGCGATCTTCCTGCTGCTCCCATTCGGTGCGTACGCCCTGGCCGAGGAATTGCCAGGGCAGCGGCGTCCTGGCGGTGGTGTCGGCGGGCATCCTGATCGGCCGGAAGATGCCGAAGATGCACTACGCCACCAGATTGCAGGGCGCTTCGGTCACGGCCACGGTCGACTTCGTGCTCGAGACCCTCGTCTTCGGGCTGATCGGTCTGCAGCTTCCGTCGGTGCTGAGCGCGCTCCGCGGAGGTAACACCGCGCAGGTCACCTGGTTGGTGATCTCGGTCGTCGCCGCCGTGCTGCTGGCCCGGATCGTCTGGATGTTCCCGGCTACCTACGGTCCCCGGCGGTTCTCCAAGAAGATTCGGGACCGGGAGAAGGCACCGTCGAGGGCGATGGTGCTGGTCATCGCCTGGGCCGGGATGCGTGGGGTCGTCACGCTGGCCGCCGCTTACGCCTTGCCGCTGACCATGAACAACGGTCAGCCGCTCCAGGGCCGCGACCTGGTACTGCTCTGCGCCTTCGCGGTCGTGCTGGCCACCCTGCTGCTGCAGGGGCTGACCTTGCCATGGTTCATCCGCCGGGTGCATCTGCCGTTCGACGAGGACCAGGCCGACGCGCTGGCCGAGGCGCAAGCCGCACAGCAGGCAGCGCAGGCGGCGGTCGAACGGCTTGACGAGCTGGCCCAATCCGAACTGCCGGGCAACGCGCCGATCGTCGACGACCTCCGCAACTCGGCTGAATCAAGGGCGAATGCCGCGTGGGAACGGCTCGGCCCGCAGGACGAAACCCGACTGGAGACGCCGTCCGAGCTGTACCGCAGACTCCGCAGGGACATGCTGAACGAAGAGCGAACCGTCTACATCAAGGAACGCGACAGGGGCCGGATCGACGACGAGGTGCTCCGCCGGGTGCAACGCGAGCTCGATCTGGAAGAGGCGATGCTGGACCGGTAGCGGCGTGCAGCGATGTGGAGTCATGCCCTGCTAGACGGCCAGGAGCCTTCCTTGTAGACGGACAGGAATCGTGGCGCAATCTCACGCCCGGCGAAGCTCGTCAGCGCGGGCAGCAGCAACTCGAAGCAGGCTCCGCCCTGCCAGGGAACGCACCGCAGGTCGCCGCCCTCGGCCCTCGCGATGGCCCGGGAGATCGGTAGGCCAAGGCCGGAGCCATCGCCCTTGACGTGACGACGAGAGCCTCACGAATCTGTCGAAGATCCGCTCGCTGTCCTGCGCCTGGATGCCTGGACCGCTGTCGATGATGCGGATGCTCAGCAGACCGGCAGACAGGGACGTCGCCACCAGTATCCGACCGCCGATCGCGCTCGCTGCGGCCGCGTTCTCCAGCAGATTCCCCAGCGCGCGCTGCAGCTGGTCCGGGTCGGCGACCACCAGCACCGGAGGATGGTCGACCACGGTGAGGACCAGATCAGGCCGCCGGAGCCGCAACGCCCCGATCTCCCGCTGGAGGAGTTCGAGGGGGTCGACGAGCTGCCGTTGGTCGGTTGGCGCCGCCGTGACGGATTGGGCGGCGGTGTCCAACCTGGTCATCAGCAGCAGGTCGTCGACGAGGCGGGCGGCACGTCTGGCTTGCCGGATCACCTGGACCAAGCGCTCTTCACGTTCGATCCGGGGGGCCGGCTGTCGGAGCAGCTGCTCGGCCCCGGCGATGACTCCGGCGAGTGGCGTGCGGAGGTCGTGGGAAGCGTCGGTGAGAAACTGGCGCATCTGTTCCGCCGCCGACTGGGCCAGCGCCTCGGCGTTCTCGAGCGCGTCCAGCATGTCGTCGAACGCGGCGGCCGTGCGGCCCAGGTCCGTATGCGGCTTGGTCGGGAGTAATCGACGGCCGCGTGTCCCGTCCCGGATCTGCCTGGCCAGCCCCGACATCCGGTCCAAGGGTCGCAGCGCGGCACGGACCACGGTGATCAGCAGCAGCCCGGCGATCAGCAGCGTCGCTGCTCCGGCGACCAGTTCGATCTGCCGGAGACGGGCCAGGGTGTTCGCGATATCGCTCTCATTCGTGGACAGCACGAGGGTGCCGTTCCGCAGGCCGACCGTTGCCGTCAATCGGCCCCCCGTATCGCTGAAGCTGATGGTCGGCGCGACGGCCGGCCTCGGACGGGGTGGTCGCTGACCCGGACCTGCGGCCGGTCGCTGGAGCGGTGACTGGATATCCCGACCCACGTACTGATGTGCGCCGGAGGTGAACGAGCTGAACACCCCGCCGCCGGCCAGCCGATCGGCAAGAGTCTGTCCCGTAACGCCCTGCTCCCGCAGGACGGCGGCGTAGCTGGCCTTGTCCTCGAGTCGTTGTCGTAGGTCGGACCGGAGCGCGTCGCCCAGCAACCAGTTCACCACCAACCCCAGGGTCGTCAGCACGATGACCAGCAGCAGCAGCGTCCAGACGGCCACCCTCCGCCGCAAGGAGACGGTCCTGAGCGGCTTGTCCTGAGACATCGCGGTGACGGTCACGAGGCCCGCATCCGCGGCTCGGACTCGCTCAGCCGATAGCCGACCCCGCGCACCGTGTGGATCAGCCGCGAACCGTTGGCCTCCAACTTCCTGCGCAACGCCGAGACATAGGCCTCCACCAGATTCGGGTCGTAGGCCTCGTAGCCCCACACCTGGGTCAGGATCTGCGTCTTCGACAGCACCCGCCCGCGGTTTCGGGCCAGGTACGTCAGCAGTCGCAGCTCGGTCGCCGTCACCGGGATGGATTCGCCCGCCCGGATCACCTCGCCGGCGTCCTCGTCGACCAGCAGGTCCGCGACCTGCAACCGACCCGACTTCAACTTGCCGCTGCGGCGCAATACCGCCCTGGTGCGAGCCAGCAGCTCGGCCATCACAAACGGTTTGACGATGTAGTCGTCCGCGCCCGCCTCGAATCCGGCCAATCGGTCAGCCACCTCGTCGCGAGCCGTCAGGAAGAGCACGGCCGCCTGAGTGTGATTGCGCAGGTGGTGCGCGAGCGTCAGCCCAGAGGTGCCGGGCAGCATGACGTCGAGCACCGCGACGTCCGGCCGAAACGCTTCGACGACGGTGGCGAAGCCGGAACCGTCCTGCGCAGTGCGGACGTGGTAACCCGCATCGGTGAGTCCCTCCTCGACGCAGGCCCTGAGCACGCCGTCGTCCTCGACCACCAGGATGCGCGCCGCGTCAGAATCCATGGCTCCTACCTTGCCCGGGGTACCTGAGGGATCGCTGAGAATGCGGGTTCGCCGCTGGGCGCTTTCAGGTTCCGTTCAGCGACACAGCACAGGATTTCGGTATCCGGCAGGAGCGACCCGCCGGTCGATCGGAGAAGAAAACCATGCCCGACAAGAACCCGTCAACCGAGCCGGCGTCCGGCCCCGACCCGAAGGTCTCGCGTCCACGACATCACCTGCGCCTGGCCGCCATCAGCGGCATCGCCGCGGTGGCGATCCTGGGCGGGGGCATCACGGCGGTGGCAGCGGCGTCAGCGCCCGAGCCGACCACGTCGACCACGTCGACCACGTCGACCACCACGCTCCCCGTGCCGCCGAGTGCCACCGGTGCGCCACCGACCGGCTTGGTCAGCCCGCCGGTACGGCGACCGCGCACACCACATCTGGGCGGCACGGTCACCTCGGTCGCCGGCTCGACCGTGCTGATAAAGGACCGCGACGGCTTCACAAGGACCATCCTGCTCAGCAGCAAGACCACCTACGCGGACGGGCTCACGGCAGCGCTGCCCGTCGGCACCGAGATCCATGCCAAAGGAAAGGTCGACGCCAACGGAACGTCGTTGGATGCCACGGCGATCCGGAAGCGACCGACGGCGCCGGCCGGAGGCCCCGGATGGGGCGGGCCGGGTGGTCGCCGTGGGCACGGCGGCCCGCCACCTGCCGGTGGTGGACCGGGCGCACCGGCCTCGAGCTCGGGAGCGAAGCCGGCGCCAACCACCG
>CAVOIW010000008.1:0-122583 GCA_963695865.1 uncultured Actinomycetota bacterium
GGTCGACGCGAATGAGTTCCTGCTCGATGATCGGACCTTCGTCGAGTTCTGCGGTGACATAGTGGGCGGTCGCGCCGACGTATTTGACGCCGCGTTCGTAGGCCTGGTGGTAGGGCTTGGCGCCGGCGAAACTGGGCAGGAAGGAGTGGTGGATGTTAATCGCGCGACCGCGCAAAGTCTGGCACAACCGGTCGGACAGCACCTGCATGTAGCGGGCGAGCACCACCAGATCGATTTGCTGCTCGTCGATCACCTCGAGCAGCTGTTGTTCGGCGGCCGCCTTGGTGTCGGCGGTGACCGGGATGTGCACGAACGGCACCCCTGCACTGGCCGCAAAGTGGGCGAGGTCCCGATGGTTGGACACGACCGCGGCGACCTGGCCACCGAGGGACCCGGTGCGCCACCGGTAGAGCAGGTCGGTCAGGCAGTGATCGTACCGTGACACCACGACCAGGATGCGGGCGCTCTGGTTGGCGCTGTCCAGCTTCCATGTCATGTCGAAAAGACCTGCAGCATCGGCAAACCCAGCCTGGAGCGAGTCGGCCGCATCGGCGCAGGGAGCGTTGAAGGCGGTGCGCAGGAACAGTTTCCCGCTCATCGGGTCGTCGAACTGCTGGTGTTCGGTGATGTCGCAGCCGTTGTCGTTCAAGATGGTGGTGATCGCGTGCACGATGCCGGGCTGCTCCGGGCAGCTCAGGGTGAGCACGAAGGGTTCGGTCATGTCCGGTTCAGCATTCGACGATGTTCAGCGCGACGACGTTGAGGGCGAGACCGCCGCGGGCGGTTTCTTTGTACTTGATGCTCATGTCGGCGCCGGTCTCGCGCATGGTTTTGATCGCCTTGTCAAGTGAAACGTGGTGCTGACCGTCGCCGGCGATGGACATCCGAGCGGCGGTGATCGCTTTGACTGCGGCCACGGCGTTCCGTTCGATGCAGGGGATCTGGACGAGTCCGCCGACGGGGTCGCAGGTGAGTCCGAGGTTGTGTTCGATGCCGATCTCTGCGGCGTTCTCGACCTGTTGTGGTGTGCCGCCGATGACCTCGGCCAGGCCGGCGGAGGCCATGGCGCACGCCGATCCGACTTCCCCCTGGCAGCCGACCTCGGCGCCGGATATCGATGCGCCTTCCTTGAACAGGATCCCGATTGCGGCGGCGGTCAACAGGAAACGGATCACCCCGTCGTCATCCGCGCCGGGCACGAACCGGGTGTAGTAGTGCAGCACGGCGGGGATGATCCCGGCGGCCCCGTTCGTCGGGGCGGTGACGACCCGTCCGCCGGCGGCGTTTTCCTCGTTGACCGCGAGGGCCCACAGGGTGATCCATTCCATGGCGCGCAACGGGTCCGCTAGGTTTTCCCCGGCCAGCAGTTGTTGGTGCAGCGCCTCTGCCCGGCGGCGGACCTGCAGCCCCCCGGGTAGCACCCCGCCGGTCCGGCAGCCTCGGGCTACGCAGTCTTGCATGACCTGCCAGATCTGCAGCAGACCGGCCCTCGTGTCCTGTTCGGGTCGCCGGGTCTCCTCGTTGGCGAGCATGATGGCGCTGATCGGCAGCCCGGTGCTGGCGACGTGCTCGAGAAGCTCGGCTCCGGTAAGGAACGGGTACGGCACCGGGGTGGTGTCGGTGACGATGGCGGCTGCGCCGGTTTGGTCCTGGCCGAGGACGAAGCCACCACCGACGGAGAAATATTCGCGTCGGGACAACGTGTTTCCCGCATGGTCCAGGGCGTGGAACCGCATTCCGTTGGTGTGAAAGTCCAGCCGCTTGCGGCGGTGCAGCACGATGTCGTCATCGACGGAGAAGCGGACCGGCCCACCGCCGGGCAGCTCCAGTTTCCCGTTCTCCCGGACGGCGCTGATCTCCTGGTGCACGGTGGCCGGGTCGACCTGGTCCGGGGCGTGGCCCAGAAGTCCGAGGACGACCGCACCGACGCTGCCGTGTCCGTGTCCGGTGGCCCCGAGCGATCCGAACAGCTCGACCTTCAGCCCTGCCACCTCGGGTGCGGCTCCGGTGTCCTTCAGCTCCTGCACGAACATCCCGGCGGCCTTCATGGGTCCGACGGTGTGTGAGCTGGACGGTCCGATCCCGATCTTGAACAGGTCGAAAACACTGATACTCACAACGATTTCACCAGCTGGTGCGGGTGGGCGTATTCGGCGGCGGCGTCCGCGACCCAGGCGGCGAAGTACCCGGCGAAGGAGGACCGGACCAGCAGCTGGAAGTCGCCGGCCTCGGCGTCCAGGACCTGCAGGGTGATCCCGGTTTGGGCCAGCAGCGTGGTGATGCAGGTGCCCGTGGGGGCGACCCGTGGGTGCAGGTCGGCGGCGCAGCCGTGGGCGAGAACGTCCCGGGCGTGATCGCCCGGTGAGTGTGACGGTGGTGCGTTGGGCGGAGACGTCGACAACTCCGGCCCATCGGCCGCCGAGCCAGCAGTCGATGGCCGGCTGCACGGCTGTGTCGGTGCCCTCAGGGCTGATGATCAGGAATTCCTCGGGGCCCATCCACAGCACCTGCACGTCCCCGAAACCGGTGCGGCCCAGGGCGAAGCTGCCGGCGGTGGGTAGCGGAAAGCCGAGCCCGACGGAGACGGCCTGCCCGGCGCTGGAGGCGGGGTCGAGCCAAATGGTCGTGTGGGTCAGGTAGGGCCGTTCGGTCAGGATGACCGCCGGACCCAGGTCGGTGAGGGTCTGCGCCCAGTCGCGCAAAGGACTGCGACGCATATCAAGATTGGGTCGGATGCCCAGGTCAGCCGTCACGGCGGGCGCCTTCCTTGTCGTAGAGCACGGAGTCGGTCACGGTGACCGGGATGAGGTCGGACCCGGCGTAGGCATGTAGGTGCTGCCCGACGCGGTCCCGGCCGGAGCGGATCATGGCGAGGGCGAACCCGCGGCCCAGTGCCTCGCTGTGGTAGCTGGAGGTGACGTGCCCGAGCATCGGGACTGCGGTGGTCACCGGGGTCGTGATGGTGGTGGCCTCGACGATCTGGGTGCCTTCGGGCAGGACGACGGTGGGGTCGTCGGGCAGGATGCCGATGAGTTGTTTGCGGTCCGTCCGTTGGTTCTCCGGTCGGGCGAAGGACCGTTTCCCCAGGAAGTCGATCTTCTTCTTGGACACGGCCCAGGACATTCCGAGGTCCTGGGGGGTGACGGTGCCGTCGGTGTCCTGACCGATGATAGGAAAGCCCTTCTCGGCGCGGAGGACGTGCATGGTCTCGGTGCCGTAGGGGGTGATGCCGAAGGGTTCACCGGCGGCGATCAGTGCCTCCCAGACTTCCAGACCCTCCCAGGCGCGGACGTTGATCTCGTAGGCCAGTTCGCCGGAGAAGCTGATTCGGCAGACCCGCACCGGTGTCCCGGCGATGCTGGTGTCCCGCCAGGTCATGAACCCGAAGGCCTCATTGGATACATCCAGGCCGGTGGTGACGGCGGCGAGCACATCCCGAGAACGGGGGCCGACCAGGGGAATGGTGACCCAATGTTCGGTCACCGACGTGGCGGTGACCTGGAGGTGCGGCCATTCGGTTTGCAGCCATTCCTGCATCCAGTCAAGGATTTTCGCGGCATTGCCGGTGGTCGTGGTGACCAGGTAGCGGTCGTCGGCGACGCGGATGACGGTGCCGTCGTCGATGACCATGCCGTCGGGCCCGCACATCACCCCGTACCGGATGAAACCGACCTTCAGGCTGCTCATCAGGTTGGTGTAGAGCATGTCCAGGAACCACCCGGCGTCCGGGCCTTGGAGGTCGATCTTGCCCAGGGTGGAGCCGTCCATGATGGCGACACCGTTGCGGGCGGCGCGGCACTCCCGGCGCACGGCGGCGTGCAGATCCTCTCCGTCTCTGGGGTAATACCAGGGGCGTTTCCACTGCCCGACGTCCTCGAACTCGGCGCCGGCCAGGACATGCCAGGGATGGATGGGGGTGGTGCGGATGGGGTCGAACAGCTCGCCGCGGTCCCGGCCGGCCAGGGCGGCGAACAGCACCGGCGCGTACGGCGGCCTGAAGGTGGTGGTGCCCAGGTCGGCGATGTCGACGCCCAGGGCGTCGGCGATGATCCCCGAGGCGATGATCCCGGAGGTCTTGCCCTGGTCGTGGGCGGTGCCGATGGTGGTGTAGCGCTTGACGTGTTCCACCGACCGCAGTCCGGCGCCGGTGGCGCGCAGCACGTCGCCGATGGTGGCGTCGCGTTGCAGATCAACAAATCGGGTGTCGGCCGGGACTCGGCAGCCGGCGACGGCCGGGGTGGTGGCCGGGCCGGTGCCGTCGACGGGACTGGGTACCGACCACAGCACGGCGGGCGGGTTTTCCACCGCGACGGCGGACGTGTGCGGGTGTTCCGCGACTGCCCCGGCCGTCAACCCGAGCAGGTCCAGTGCCGCAGCGGCGGCGGCCCGTGCGCCGGCCACACAGGCTTCGAAGTCCAGATCACCGGCGGCGGTGCCGGCCACCCGTACCGCGGGCAACGTTGCGCCGGGCAGGAATGCCCCGAGCTCGGGGGCGTAGCGGAGCTTTCCACGGGCCTGGCTGTACAGGTGCACGGCGGGGTTCCATCCGCCAGAGACCAGCAGTGCATCGCAGGCCAGGACCTCACTGGGACCCGCGCCACTGATCGGCGTGAGCGTGTACGGCGGTGATCCGGTCGGTGCCCTCCGTGCCGTTGACGACCCAGCCGGTCCGGACGTCGATGCCTCTGTCTCGGCACAGACTCGCTGCGATGGCCGGTGCCTGCGGCCGGGTGTCGACGACCGCGGCGACCTGCACGCCGGCGTCGGCCAGATCGGCTGCCACTGCGTAGGCACTGTCGTTGGTGGTGAACACGACAACCCGGCGGCCTACGAGGACTCCGTAGCGGTGCAAGTACGTGCGGGCGGCACTTGCGAGCAGGATGCCGGGGCGGTCGTTGTCCGCGAACACGATCGGGCGTTCGTGCGCGCCGGTGGCCACAATGATCTGCCGGGCACGGATACGCCAGATGCGGTGCCTGGCCACGCCTGCCGGGGCCTGGTCGAGGTGGTCGGTGCGGCGCTGCACGGCGCGGACAGCGCCGTCGTCGTACACCCCGAAAGCGTTGGTACGGGCCAGCATCAACACGTCGGGGTGGGCGGCGAGTTCGGCGGTGGTACGGCCGACCCAATCGCCGGCCGGTGCCCCGTCGATCTGCTCGTTGGATCCGAGTAGGGCGCCGCCTGGACAGTCCTGGTCGTCGAGCAGGATGACCCGGGCGCCGGAGCGGGCGGCGGCCTGCGCGGCGGTGAGCCCGGCGGGCCCGGCGCCGATGACCAGTATGTCGGTGTGCGCGTGCTTGTTGTCGTAGCGGGCGGTGTCCGGCGCGGGGTCCAGCGTGCCCTGGCCGGGCAGTCCGCGGGCGACCAGGCCGTCGACCAGCGGCACGGTGGTGGCGGTGAGCATGGGTTCGGAGTACGGGTGGTCTACCTGGACCAGGGCATTCGCGTCTTCCAGTCCGGCGGCCATGATGCCGCGGGGGCGGCCGTAGATGATGCTGGTGGACACCTGGTGGACACCGTTGGCCAGCAACGCCGACGCCAGGGTGTCTCCCCGGTGCCCGTGTAGTTCCCGGCCGTCAAAGGTGAAGGACAGGACGGTGTCCCGGTCGATCCGGCCGCCGTCCGGGGTACGCAGCGGTGCGGGTCGCGTGGTCATGAGCTCACCGGCGCCGGTTCGCCGGGTCGGTAGACGCCCAGGAATTGGTGGGTGCCGGTGTCGCGGATTGCGTTGAACCAGCGGCGGCACCCGGCGGCGTGGCTCCACCGCTCGGCGAAGGGCCCGCGGGGGTTGTCCCGGAAGAACAGATATTTGGCCCAGGCGGCGCCGGGCATCGTGGCCGGCTCGGCCGGGTAGGCGATGTGGGCTTGACCGCCGTAGTGGAACTCGACCTCCTCACGGGGTCCGCACCACGGGCAGGTGATGAGTTGCATGGCAGTCAGTCCTTCGATGAGAGAGTGGTGCGGTGAATGATGAGAGTGCCTGGCGCACAGAGTGGTTCAGTGATTCGGTCAGTGGGCGACGGCCGCGGCGCCGTGTTCGTCGACCAGCGCCCCGGTGGTGAACCGGTCCAGGTTGAACGGCGCGACGTAGGGGTGCGGTGCGTCGTGGGCGATGGTGTGCGCGAAGCAGGACCCGATGCCGGGGGTGGCCTTGAAACCGCCGGTGCCCCACCCGCAGTTGAGGTAGAGCCCGTCGAACGGGGTGAGTCCGACGATGGGGGAGGCGTCCGGGGAGACGTCGACGATGCCGGCCCAGGTCCGCAGGATGTGCGCGCGGGCGAAGATCGGGAACAGTTCCAGCGCGGCGGACATCTGCCGTTCGATGATGTGGAACGCGCCGCGCTGCGCGAATCCATTCTGTGCATCGACGCCGGCCCCCATGACGAGTTCTCCCTTGTGTGCCTGCGAGACGTACACGTGGACCGCGTTGGACATCACCACAGTGGGGTGCACGGGTTCGAGCAGTTCGGAGACCAAGGCCTGCAACGGGTGTGACTGAATGGGCAGGTCCAGTCCGACCATCGTGGCCAGCACGCTGGTGTGCCCGGCCGCGCACAGCGCGACCTGCCCGGCGGCGATCGGGCCGCGGGTGGTCTGCAGCCCGACGACCCGGTCGCCGACGGTGTCGATCCCGGTGACCTCGCAGTTCTGGATCAAATCGACACCAAGGTCGTTGGCTCGGCGGGCGAACCCCCAGGCCACGTAGTCGTGTTTGGCGATTCCGGCGCGCGGTTGGTAGGTGGCGCCCAGTACCGGGTAGCGGATGTCGGGGGAGATGTTGATGATCGGGCAGAGCTGCTTGACCTGTTGCGCGTCGATCCATTCGGCGTCGATGCCGTTGAGCCGGTTGGCGTTCACCCGGCGCACGCTGTCCCGGACGTCCTGCAGGCTGTGCGCGAGGTTGAGTACGCCCCGCTGGGAGAACAGGATCGGATAGTCCAGTTCGGAATCCAGGGTTTCCCACAGTTTCAGGGAATGCTCGTAGATGCCGGAACTCTCGTCCCACAGGTAGTTGGACCGGATGATGGTGGTGTTGCGGGCCATGTTCCCGCCGGCCAACCAGCCCTTCTCCAGGACGGCGATGTTTTTCACGCCGTGGTTCTTGGCCAGGTAGTAGGCGGTGGCCAGGCCGTGCCCGCCGCCGCCGACGATGACGACGTCGTAGGACCGCTTCGGATCGGGGTTGTCCCACAGGAAGTCCGGGTGTTCGGGCAGGTCCGCCCCTGGCGTGCGCACCGCGCCGGCGGCGCCGTGGGTGCTCATCAGATCTGCTCCGGCAACGCCGAGTACAGCGGATGCGCGGTGGCCAGCGCGGCGACCCTGGACCGGAGTGTTTCGGCGAGCGCGGGGTCGAGATCGCCGGCGGGAGCGGTCAAAGCGGCGGCGATGATGTCTGCGACCTCGGCGAAGTCGGTGTCACCGAATCCGCGGGTGGCCAGTGCGGGGGTGCCGATCCGCAGACCGGAGGTGACCATCGGTGGTCGCGGGTCGAACGGCACCGCGTTGCGGTTGACGGTGATCCCGACCGAGTGGAGCCGGTCTTCCGCGGCCTTGCCGTCCAGATCCGAGTCCCGCAGGTCGACCAGCACCAGGTGCACGTCGGTGCCGCCGGTGAGGACCTTGATTCCGGCGGCGGCGACGTCGGGCCTGGACCACCGTTCGGCGAGAACCTTTGCTCCGCTCAGGGTTCGGCTCGCCCGCTCGGTGAACGCGGGTTCGGCGGCCATCTTGAACGCGACCGCCTTGGCGGCGATGACATGTTCCAGCGGGCCGCCCTGTTGGCCGGGGAACACCGCCGAGTTGATCTTCTTCGCCAAGGCCGGGTCGTTGGACAGGATGACCCCGCCGCGGGGGCCTCCGAGGGTCTTGTGGGTGGTGGTCGTGGTGACGTGGGCATGCGGTACGGGGGAGGGGTGCAGGCCGGTGGCGACCAGCCCGGCGAAGTGGGCCATATCCACCATCAGGTAGGCGCCGACCTCGTCGGCGATCTCCCGGAACCGGGCGAAGTCCAGGTGCCGGGGGTAGGCGGACCAGCCGGCGATGATCAGCGCAGGGCGGTGTTCGCGGGCCAGCCGAGCGACCTCTTCCATGTCGATGCGGTGGTCGTCCTTGGAAACCTCGTACGCCGCGACGTTGTAGAGCAGGCCGGAGAAGTTGATCCGCATGCCGTGTGTGAGGTGCCCGCCGTGCGCCAGCGACAGACCGAGGATGGTGTCGCCCGGCTTGATCAGCGCCTGCATGGCAGCGGCATTGGCCTGGGCCCCGGAGTGCGGCTGCACGTTGGCGAACCGGGCTCCGAACAATGCCTTGATCCGATCAATCGCCAAGGTCTCAACGGTATCGATGTGCTCACACCCGCCGTAGTACCGCCGGCCGGGGTAGCCCTCCGCGTACTTGTTGGTCAGCACGCTGCCCTGCGCCTGCATCGCGGCGACGGAGGCAAAATTCTCTGAGGCGATCATCTCCAGGGTTTCCTGCTGCCGCCGCAGCTCGGCGTCGATCGCCGCAGCGACCTCCGGATCGAACTCGGACAACGGGACGTCCAACGCTGGGCGCTGCCGCGTGAAAGTTGAGGTCATCGGGTTGCATACCTTTCGAGGAATAGGGCCACTGGACTGCGTGCCTAGCTCCGGCGGTGTTGCTCTAGTAGCAATAGCGTCGCACTGTATGCAACAAGAGTCAAGGGCTTGGTCGCCATCGATGACAAAAGGGTGAACGGTTTCGCTGGACGACTTCAACGATTGGTGCCCGGATCGCAGCGCCACCACAGTGGATTCCGCCCGCAGTTGCACGTACTCGTGATCCCGGTGCGTCATGACGATCGGTACTCGGCATCGAGCCGGGACTTGACGGAAAGTCAGTGAGGGGTCATTCTGGTGCAACCACGTTGCTGACACATGCAACGGTAATCTTCACCGCGTATCCATCGGTGGCCCAATCAAGGAGTCAGACTATGAACCTCGATCGACTCAAGACCATCCACAACGGCGAAAAGGTCTACCCGACGTTTTCGACGCAGGAGATGGAACGGCGGGTGACGGCCCTGCGCCAGGAGATGGTCGCTGCCGGCGTTGACGCGGTGCTGTTCACCAGCTACCACAACATCAACTACTACAGCGATTTCCTGTTCACCTCATTCGGCCGCCATTACGGCTTGGTGGTCACCCAGCACACCCACACCACCATCTCCGCGAACATCGACGCGGGCCAGCCGTGGCGGCGCAGCTTCGGCGACAACATCGTCTACACCGACTGGCAGCGGGACAACTACGAGCATGCCGTCGCCACGGTGCTCGCCGACGCCGGAGTCACCGCGGGCCGGCTCGGGGTGGAGGACGATCACATCCCCGGTCTGCTGCGGGGCAAGGTGGCCGCAGCGGTACCGGGCTTTGAGCTGGTGGACATCTCACAGCGCGTCATGCGGCAGCGGATGATCAAGTCTGCCGAGGAGATCGCCGTGATCCGGCAGGGCGCCCGGATCGCCGACATCGGCGGCGCCGCCGTCGTCGCCGCCATCAGCGAGGGAGTTCCGGAGTACGAGGTCGCACTGGCCGGTACGCAGGCGATGGTTCGGGAGATCGCCCGCAGTTACCCGGACGCCGAGCTGCGGGACACCTGGGTGTGGTTCCAATCCGGGGTGAACACCGACGGCGCGCACAACTGGGCCACCTCGCGCAAGGTGCAACGCTCAGACATCCTGTCGCTCAACTGTTTCCCGATGATCGCCGGCTACTACACCGCGCTGGAGCGCACCCTTTTCTTCGGGCAGCCCTCACCGGAGGCGCTGCGGTATTGGCAGATCAACGTGCGGGTACACGAGCGCGGGCTGCAGCTGATCAAGCCGGGCGCGGTGTGTAGTGCGATCGCGGCCGAGTTGAACGAAATCTTCGAATCGGAGGGGCTGCTGCCGAACCGGACCTTCGGGTACGGGCATTCCTTCGGCGTGCTGAGTCACTACTACGGCCGCGAGGCCGGCTTGGAACTGAGGGAGGACATCGACACGGTCCTGGAACCGGGAATGGTGGTCTCCATGGAGCCGATGATCACCATTCCGCAGGGCCAACCGGGTGCCGGCGGGTACCGGGAACACGACATCCTGGTGGTCGGGACCGACGGCGCGGACAACATCACCAAGTTTCCGTTCGGCCCCGAACACAACATCCTGGGCGTCTGAGCCACCAGGTCGCATCGGCGAGCCGGGCAGCACCCGGCTCGCCGTCGGGCGGCCAAGGCGCTGGCATGCTGAACAGGCATCGCGGAACCGGTCCCGTAGAAGGAGGTCTTCACATTTCACTACCACCCGACGACAGCGCGACCACCAAAGCGGGCACCTCGGTGCTGCTCAACGGGCTCAAGGTGCTGGAAGCCTTCTCCATCGACGAGCCTCTGCTCGGGGTCACCGAAATAGCCGGCCGCGTCGGCATGCATAAATCCAGCGTGTCCCGCATCCTCGCCGTCCTCGAGCAGGTTCATTACGTGGAACGTGACTCCGATAGCGGCCGTTTCCGGCTCGGCCTGGGCGTCATCGCACTCGCCGGCCCGCTGTTGGCCGACCTGGACGTCCGGCGGGCTTCGCATCCGGCACTGGAAAGACTGAGCCAGCGCACCGGGGAAACCGCCGCTCTGCTCGTCTGGAACGGCCACGAAACCATCGTCGTGGAACAGGTCGCCAGCACTCACCAGGTCAAGCACACGGCGGCCATCGGCACCCGGTACGACTCGGCCGAGAGCGCCTCCGTGCAGGTGTTCCTTGCCGCCCTCGGGCGAGGGGAGGTGCTGCGCCTGTTCGATCGCCGCGTCCTGACCGGCGCACATGACCCCGACTCGGTCGCCGGCTACGAAGAGCTACTGGAAGGCGTGCGCAAGAACGGATACGCGCTCAACGACGGACTGACCTCCGCCGAGGAAGTCGGGATCGCCGCGCCCGTCCGGGACCATCGCGGCGAAACGGTAGCCGCGGTGCTGCTGTCCGCACCGAGGTTCCGCATTGCCACCCAGATGCTGGACACGCTCGGCAGAACCGTCGCCGAAGCAGGCCGGGAGATTTCCGAGCGGCTCGGTCACCGCCCGCCGGCGAACTCACGGCCGACCGGCGAGAAAGCCGCTGCGACCTCACCGCTTGCGTAGCTGCGGCGTCTGCTCACCGGACCGGCGCCGCGCCATCTCCAACTCGACGGCGACCCGGATGCCTGACCAACGCGGCGATCCAGGGTCGGGGTCGCCCAGCACGGTCAGTATTTTGGCCAGGCGCTGGTACAGGCTCTGACGTTGCAGGTGCAATTGGGCGGCGGTGTCGGTCTTGTTGCCCCAGTTGCTCAGATGGGCGTGCAGCGTGGTGAACAGTTCCTGTCGTGGATCGGCAGCGAGCAGGTCACCGATCTGTTCGGTGATGAAAGCGTCGACCTCGGTCGGATGACCCGATCGCCGTCAGCAGTCGTTCGACGGCCACATCGGCGGCATCCAGCACCGTTTGACCTTGTCCGTCCAGTTCGATGGACAGTGTCGCGGTGCGCAGACACCCGGCGATACCTGCCACCGCATGGGCGCCGGTACCGACCGCCACCCGAATGCCCGGGGGCAGGGAGGTTGCCCGCAGGTCCGCGATCAAGGCCGAACGGACCGCGGCCAGCACCCCCGGTCCAAGGGTGACCACCGCCTGGAAGGTGTCGCCGCTCATCCGGGCGATCAGCGTCCGGTTGCCGCGGCGCAACGCTGCGTCCAGCCCAGAGGTGCTGATCTGTTGGTCGAAACGGGCGATGACGCAGACGAATGCGGGCCCCCCGGCAATCCCCAACCTCTGGGCCAGTTCTGCGAACCGTTGCCCGGGCCGGGACTCCTTGCCGGCCAGGGCCAGGAACTCATGGGTGTCCCGCTCGATGCGGGTCAACGGCCGGGACCGCAGCAAGGACAGACCCAACGCCTCTGGTGCCCGGTCGGCGGCCGCATCCAGCACGAGCAGGTCCGTGCCCGATCTCGGGGCCATGGTCAGCACCGCCACGGTGACGCCGGCGCTGGTGATCGCGCAGCTCAGCTCGGCCGCCGATCCTTGCGGCGCGGTCGTGTCCTCCGGTTGCGCCTGCGCGAGTCGTTCGCCGGTGACGGTGGCCAGCATGCAGTCGGCGCCGGTCTCACGCGCCAGTACTGACACCAAGTCGGCCGTGCTGCCACCGCCCGCCAACTCAGCGGCCAGGGCATGGCCGATGCGGTCGGCCAGCTGCAACCGCCGCACCGATTCGTTGACCAGAAGCCCGTTGACGGCCTGGGTGACCTCGACGAACCGAACGACCCGTCGTAATTCGATCAGCGGAAAATTGAGCCGCTCCGCTTCGGCGATCATCTCCTCTGGAACGGCGGAAATGCTCACACCCGTTTCCAGGGCCAGACCGGCCGCCCCGGCCGCCGCCAGCTCATGGATGTAATCGCGCCGCACCTCAGCCGACACCGCGCCCAGGCTGACCCCGCCCACCAGCAGCAGTTCGCCGCCCCGCAGCAACGGAGCAATATCGAGCACCTCACTGGTGTGGACCCAGGAGACCGGTCGGTCCAGGTCGGCGGCGCCGGCGAGCACCAGTGGATCGGCTTCCAGCACCGTCGGATCACGCAAGACATCGGACAGCAGCATTGGCACGACAAAGCGTCCATTTCTTCCGCGCGTTTACTGACGAAATGTACATTGTGCCTGACAGCGGGACGGGCGACCCTTGACGGACGAGCATTATTCTTCCGGCGGATGGACTTCCCATGAGCTCTGCGGATCATGAAAACACCACGGTCAGCGTCGAGCAGACCCTGCAACCGATACCCGAGTCGGTGCGAACGAGCAGTGTGTCCGGTCAGTTCTGGATTTGGTGCGGTGCCAACATCGCCCCGATCAACTGGGTCCTCGGCGCCCTCGGGATCGCCCTGGGTCTTGGCCTGCGCGACACCCTGATCGTGCTCATCCTGGGCAACCTGATCGGAATGGCCATATTCGGCCTGTTCGTGTTGATGGGCCAGCGCACCGGGGTGACCGGCATGGTTCTTTCCCGGGCCGCCTTCGGCCGTCGTGGCGCCTACCTCCCCGCGGCGATCCAAGCCTGCTTGGCTATCGGCTGGTGCGCCGTCAACACCTGGATCATCCTGGATCTCGTCATGGCGCTGCTGGGCAAGCTAGGGGTCGTCGACCCCGCCGCCCACAACTACGGCTGGAAGATCGCCGTCGCCATGGTCATCATGGCCACCCAGGTCGCCATTTCCTGGGCCGGCTACAAAGCCATCGCCACCTTCGAACGATGGACTGTGCCGCCGACCCTGCTGGTCCTGATCGCCATGTCAGTGGTCGCGTGGTTCAAACTCCACATCGACTGGGGCTACGCCGGTCCCAGCGGCGCAGTGCTCACCGGATCGGCCCGCTGGGTCGCGATGACCGGAGTGATGACGGCCATCGGCATCGGCTGGGGCATCACCTGGTTCACCTACGCCGCCGACTACTCGCGCTTCGTCAGCCGCACCGTGCCCAAGCGCAAGCTCTACACCGCCAGCGTGCTCGGCCAGTTCATTCCCGTGGTCTGGCTGGGAGTGCTCGGGGCCACGCTGGCCACCAAGAACGGTTCCGTGGACCCCGGTGCACTGATCGTCGGCAACTTCGGAGCACTGGCGATCCCCGTTCTCCTGCTGGTCATCCACGGGCCGATCGCCACCAACATCCTGAACATCTACACCTTCTCCGTGGCCGTGCAGGCACTGGATGTCAAAGTCCCCCGACGCACACTCAGCCTGATAGTGGGGGTGCTGGCCATGGCGGCCGTGTTGTTCTTCGTCTTCCAGGGAAACCTGGCGAACACCCTCGACACCTGGCTGATCGGGATTGTCGCCTGGATCGCGGCGTGGGCCGGCATCATGCTGGTGCACTACTACAAGTTCGAGCGCGGCAAGCTCGACGCCGACAGGCTCTTCGACCGGCCCGGCACGGGTCGACTGCCCAACGTGAACTGGGTGACGATGGCGTGCTTCGCGCTCGGAGTGTTCGCCACCTGGTTGTTCCTCTACGGTCTGACCCCGGCGCTGCAGGGCTGGGCAGCCAGGGCCATGGGCGGCATCGACCTGTCGTGGCTGGCCGGCGGCCTGGTCGCGGCCGGCTCCTACGCGATATTCGGTGGCTCCTACTACCGCCGGCACTATTCATCGGCTCCGGTGGTTGCGATCGCGGCTACCCCTGCCCCGGTTGCGATCGCGGCTACACCCATTCCGGTTGCAGCGGTGGACCGATGACATCCGATGCGCTCGAACCAATATTCTCGTGGCCGGTCGGCCATCGCGCAGCCGCGGCGTTCACCTTCGACGTCGACGCCGAGTCGTGCGTGCTGGCCCACGACCCGGGCGCGACCAGCCGGATGTCACTCATGTCCCACCAGGCCTATGGGCCCCGGGTGGGCGTGCTGACCATACTGAAAGTGCTTGCCCGGCAGGACATCCGGGCGACGTTCTTCGTGCCCGGATTCACCGCCGAGTGCTACCCGGACATCGTCCGGGCGATCATCGATGGCGGTCACGAAGTCGGGCATCACGGTTACCTGCACGAGCAGATGCAGGGCATCGATCCCGATACCGAGGCGCGGCTACATCGACCGTGGCCTTGACGCGCTGTCCAAGGTTGCTGGGATCACCCCGGTCGGGTACCGGGCGCCCTGGTGGGAGATGAATTGGCACACGGCGCAACTGTTGGCGGACAGAGGTTTCAGCTACGACTCGAGCCTGCTCGACGGAGATGCACCGTACCGGTTCGCCGTCGCGCCCGGCTCGGAAAACACGTTGGTGGAGATACCCGTCGACTGGGCGCTGGACGACTGGGAGCAATACGCGTTCTACCCAGGCTGGACAGGTAGCGGCGTCATCGAGCACCCGCAGAAGGCCCGCGACATGTGGCTGTGGGAGGCAACTGCTCAACATCGCCAGGGTGGCTGCTGGGTACTGACCAACCACCCGTTCCTGTCCGGCCGGCCCGGCCGCGCCTTGGCCCTCGAGCAAGTCATGGAAGGCGTGAAAGGACTCGACGGGATGTGGGTCACCACGCTGGCCGACATCGCCCAGCACACAGCCCGCACCGCGACCCAGATCCGGACCCACGACCGGTTCTCGGTGGCCGCGTTCCCCGACGTCGAAGTGACCAGGAACGGCGCTCCGATCACCGGTGCCCATCCCTGACGGCCAGCGCCCCGCGGGGCAGTTGACGTGTGGTTTACGGCCGAGAACCCCAATGAGTTGGGCGTGGCTAATGCCGACGTTCGCCCTAGTCTCATCGGTGAGTAACTGATAGACATCCGCTGCTGAGGGAGATCGTTATGGCCAATGCACAGAACACGTTCGACTCGGCTGGCCTGATGCCCGCTGCCTTTATCGGGCACGGGAACCCGATGAATGCGTTGGAGGTCAACCGCTACACCACAGCGTGGAAAGCCTTCGGTCAGTCGGTTCCGCGGCCCCGGGCCATTCTGGTGGTCAGCGCCCATTGGTACATCAACGCCACCGCGGTGACGGCCATGCCGCGACCGCGGACCATCCATGATTTCTACGGGTTCCCCCCGGAGTTGTTCCAGGTGCAGTACCCCGCTCCCGGCCTACCCGAGTTGGCAGCCGAGATCAGCGATGTGGTGCACCCGACGTGGGTCGGGGCCGATGTCGACAGCTGGGGCATCGATCACGGCACCTGGTCGGTGCTGGCCCACGCTTTTCCGGACGCGTCGATCCCGGTGGTCCAGCTGAGCATCAACGCCGACAAGCCACTGGATTATCACCTGCAGCTCGGGGCGAAACTTGCGCCGCTGCGAGCAGCGGGCGTGCTCATCGTGACCAGCGGCAACGTGGTGCACAACCTCAGCGGGATGAATTGGAAGCTCGCCGATGACGGCTTCGACTGGGCGCAGCGGTTCGACGAGGATGCCAAGGAACGGATGTTGAGCAACCCGACCGAGTTTGCCGGGTTGGATGCGCACCCGGATTTCGGTCATGCGGTACCGACACCGGACCATTTCATCCCGGCTCTCTACCTGGCTGGACTGGCAGGCGAATCGGAGACATCGCCGGTGGAGGTCCTGGTGGATGGGTACGCCTACGGATCGCTATCAATGACCGCCTACACCCTGGGCCTGTCCTGTCCGCACGTGGCGGGTGTTGGTGGGTCATCGCAACCGCCCGCTGACCTACCTCCGGACGGCTCAAACATTTGAGGTGACGGCGTCGCTACCGGGGGCACAGTTCGACCGGACGCCAACAATGCCAAGCGCCGGCGGATCAGCCTGCAGGCAGGGCTGCGCTGTGGGGGGTGTTGTCGGCGGAGTTGCCAATGTAGAGGGTGTACTCGCCTGGTGTGGTGACGAAGGTCTGGGTGCTGTAGTCCCAGACGCTGAAGGGGTGGTGGGTGGCGGCCGGGTCGATGCCGATGGTGATCGTTTCGGACTGACCCGGCGGGAGGAACGCTTTCTGGAATCCGACGAGCCGTTTGGGTGGTTGTCCGTGGCTGGGCACGTTGACGTAGACCTGTACCACTTCGGCGCCCGAGACCGGTCCGGTGTTGGTCACTGTCGCGGTGACGGTGACCGGGGCGTGTACTCCTTGCGGAGCGTCAATTGCGACGTCGGTTATCTCAAAGGTGGTGTAGGACAGGCCGAATCCGAACCCGAAGAGCGGTTGAATACCTTGGGCCTGGAACCAGCGGTATCCGATCTCGAGTCCTTCGGAGTAGCGGATGACGGGGTAGCCAGCGCCTTCGTCGGTGCCGGGATAACGTTCGGGCCGGTCGGCGTAGAGGGTGTCGTCGGCCGATCTGGGGTAGGTGGTGGGGACCTTGCCGGAGGGGTTCACCACGCCGAACAGGAGGTCAGCGACGACGTGGCCGTCTTCTGCGCCCTGGTTCCAGACTTCCAGCACGGCGGGGGCTTGGTCGATCCATGGCATCAACACGGGGTTGCTGTCTTTGAGGACGACAACGGTGGACGGATTGACGGCCAACAGCTCCTGGATCATCCGGTTCTGCCCGTTGAGCATGTTGGCGTCCGGCTGATCTGCCCCCTCGGTCGCGACGAGACCGGCCATCAGGACGACCACGTCGGCTTCCGCCGCGGCCTTTCTCGCGGCATCGAGGTTGGACAGGTCATCGGCGACGGTCACCTTGCTCACTGTCGCCGACGAACCGAGACCCTGTAGGACATCGCGCATACCGTCCACCGGCGTGACGGTGTAGAGGGGGATGACCTTGGACGACCCACCCCCGCCGAGGCAGGCGTCATCGACGAATTTGGCCTGGCCGATGATGGCGATCGACCCGACGTCGCGGTTCAGCGGGAGCATCGAGTCGTCGTTCTTGAGCAACACAGCAATCTGGGATCCGATCCGACGTGACTCGGCGCCGTGGGCCTGCGCGTCGATCTGGCCGGGCTGATACGGGCGGTCGAACTGGCCGAACCGGAACATCTGCGTGTATCGGCGGGTCAAGGCCCGGTCGACGGTCTGAATCTCCAGGCTGGTGTCGGCCAGGGCAGCCTTCACGTTGGTTTCGTTGAGCCACTTGGCGTCCGGCATCTCGTGGTCCATGCCGGCGTTGAGGGCCGGTGCGCAGGACCGGCAGGACCAGAAGTCGGACTGGACGTAACCGTCGAAGCCCCACTCGGTCCGCAGGATGTCGGTCAGCGTGTAGCGGTACTCGGTGGCATAGACCCCGCGGACCCGGTTGTAGGAACTCATGATCGCGGCGATCTTCGCGTCCTTGACCAGCATCTCGAACGGCAGCAGGTACAGCTCCCGCAGGACATGCTCGTCTACTTGGACGTCGGCCCGGAACCGCTCGTACTCCTGGTCGTTGACGACATAATGTTTTCCCATGGCGATGACGTTGTGCGCCTGGATCGCGTTGGTGACCGCTACGCCCATCACACCGGACAGGTAGGGGTCTTCGGAGAAGTACTCGAAGTTGCGGCCGGCGATCGTGGTGCGGTGCAGGCACACACCCGGTCCTTCCAGGACGTGCTGGCCCAAGGTCGCCGCCTCCGAACCGATGATGTCACCGTAGGAGTGGGCCAGGTCGGGATCGAAACCGGCGGCCAGTCCGATGGTCATCGGCAGCGAGGTGGCGGGCGGGCTGGGCGTGCCGTCTCCCATGCCGACACCGACGGGACCGTTGGTGATCCGGAAGCGTGGTATCCCCAGCTCCGGCACCGCGCTGACGTGTCTTTCCACCCGTATCTGGGTGGCGAGCTGGTCCATGTCCTGTCCGGATTCTGCCGCCTGCGCAGACAGGGCATAGATGTCGATGGTGTCCATCGCGCCGTGCAGCTGCGAGATCTTCTGATCCACGGTCATTGCCCCGACGAGTCTTTGGGCCCGCTCGCGGTGCGACAGCGACGTGTTCTGCCAGGCCCAGACGGGTTCGGACGTCGTCGGTTCCTTCACCGCACTGTGATCATTCATGTCAATTCACAATCTGGGTCTCTAGTGCTTCCGAATGGGTGTCACTGTTCATCGGGCGTGGTGATGTCGGTACCAGCTGCAGCCGACGGAGGATGTCGGCGACCTCCGCAGCGGGTCTCCGCCCGACGTCGACGATCAGCGCGTTCTCATCGAGCCCGGGTGCTTCCAAGGTGGACATCTGGGAATCCAGCAAGGAGGCGGGCATGTAGTGGTCCAGTCGGGCGGTGAGGCGCTGCCCGATTTGCTGAGCGTCCCCAGACAGGTGCACGAAGATGACGTTGCGGCCCCGGAGCCGGTCACGGTAGCTGCGTTTGAGCGCCGAGCACGTGATGACGCCTGGGATGCCGGCCCGAGTGTGCTCGGTGATCCACGATGCGACGGCGTCCAGCCACGGCCGCCGGTCGTCATCGGTCAGTGGTTGCCCGGCGGACATCTTGGCGACGTTCTCGCTGGGATGCAGGTCGTCGCCTTCCTGAAGGTCCCAGCCGAGCTGCCGGGCCAGCAGCGCGGCGATCGTGGACTTACCGGAGCCGGATACGCCCATGATGACCAGTATCGGGGCGTCGCTGCCGGGGTGGGCGTTCATGTCCATTCCAATCGTGTAGTGGATCGTATGCAATGGTTGCGGGTGTCGGGCGGGGCCGGTCAGATCACCGGGGGGATCGGGACGCGGGCGATGTTGCCTTCCTGCAAGAGGGTGTCTGCTTTGCGCTGTTCCGTTTCGGCGACCAGGGCCGCAAATTTCTTCTCGGTCAGCGGATAGGCGATGAAGCAGAGCATGCCGAGGATGGCGGCGGCGGCCGGCACCAGGCCGATGGTGGCCTTGATGGCGATGATCGCGCTGTCCGGCTGCACCTGTCCGGCGGCTAGTTTGGTGACGTAGGCGCCCAGGGCCAGAGCGAAGGCGCCCAGGGCGCCGCCGATGGACTGGGTGATCTTGCGGGTGAAGGAGAAGATCGCGTAGCTGGCCCCTTCGGAGCGGTGCCCGGTCTTCCATTCGGCGTAGTCGACGGTGTCGGCCTCGATGGCGAACATCAGGGTGTTGATCAATGAGATGCCCAGGCCCTTGACCGCAATGCAGAGCAGGGCCAGTGCCGGCTGGCCGGCGGGCACGAAGAACAGCGCGACACCGCCGATTACGGTGAACAATCCGCAGTATTGGTAGAGATTCTTTTTGCCGAAGCGGACGACCAGGCTGGGCACGATCGGTGCGATGAGGAGCTGCACGATGAACGTGGCCAGGGTGATCCAGATGATGTACGTGGCATTACCCATGACGTACATCGCGTAATAGGCGGTGGAGCCGCCGACGGCGAATGCGCCGATGAGGTAGAAGAAGCTGGAGGCACACAGCACGCCCAGGGGCTTGTTCGTCTTCAATGTTTTGAAGGTGTCCTTGACGCTGATCCGCGGTTCGGTGCGGACCACCGCTTCCTTGCAGAACCGGAAGGTCAACATGTAGAGCCCGAAGCCGACGACCACGAACAGCAAGGTCGTCTGCAGGAACACCGCCTGCAGGTCGTGCGCCCGCTGGGCGGCGCTCAGCGTCTTGTCCTTGTTGATGTGCTGGATCTGCGGGGAGATGATGAAGGTCAGCAACAAGCCGGCGAGCCCGGCGCCGATGGTCCTGGACATCGCCAGCTTGGCGCGTTCCGGGGATTTCTGGGTCATCACGGTGGCCAGCGAGCCGTAGGGGATGTTGACCATCGAATAGATCAAACCCAGTACGGCGTAGGTGATGTAGGCGTACAGCAGTTGCGCGCCGCCAGACCAACCGGCCGGGACCGCGAAGGTGAGGACGCTCATCACCAGCAGCGGAATGGAGCCGAACAAAATGAAGGGGCGGAATTTGCCCCAGCGGGTCATGGTGCGGTCGACGGTGCGGCCGGCGAACAAGTCGGCGAGGGCGTCCCAGAGCCGGACGATGAGGAACATGGTGCCGATCGCGGCGGCGGGCAGTCCGACGACGTCGGTGTAGTAAAGCAACAGGAAAGTGGTGGCCATGCTGAAAGCGAGATTGTTCGCCGCGTCGCCGGCCCCGTAACCGATGATGGATCGGGCCTTGAGTTTGAGATTGGCAGCGCCAACAGGCGCCCCCGTCGGACCAGGGGCCATCCTGCCTTTTATGGCGGGAGTTGATGGAGCGGTAGTCATGTGCCACCTCGTCGTGGATTGTCTTGGCGCGGGCTGCGCTTTAGGGATATTGAAATGATGGGGTGCCCGCTTCAGCTGCAGCAATCGGTTGCCGTCTGTTGTCTTCCTCAAAGATTCAAGAAGATGGACGTCATCTGTGGCCTCAGCGCCAAGCGGTTGCCGACAGGTGCGCGTCTCCATACGGTGGGGGCAACGCCGTCGAAGGGAACTGCGATGCCCGAACGACCGGGTGACGGCCGATCACGACCGCCCACCATCTATGACGTTGCCGCCGCGGCCGGCGTGACCGCGTCGACTGTCTCCCGGGCGTTTTCCCGGCCGGGCCGGGTGAACTTCGAAACGGCGGAACGGATCCGCAAGGTCGCCACCGATCTGGGGTATCGGACCAACCCGCTCGCCCGGGCGTTGCCGACCGGTCGCACCTCGATGATCGCGCTGGTCATCTCCGACGTCACCAACCCGTTCTACAACGAGATCATTCGCGGCGCGCAGACAGCCGCGGCGGACGCGAAGTACACGATGTTGCTGGCCGACACGCAGGAGTCGGACCAGCGGGAACGCGACGCGCTGGACCGGGCGATGCCCATCGTGGAGGGGGTGGTGCTGGCCAGCTCCCGGATGTCGGACCTGATGATCCGGATGACCGCCAAGCAGAAGCCGGTGATCGTGTTGAACCGGGCGGTCAGCGACGTGCCCAGTGTGGTCACCGACAACCCGCGCGGCGTCCGCCGGGCGGTGGAGCATCTGGCGGAGCTGGGTCACCACACCATCACCTACATCGGCGGCCCCGAGGCGTCGTGGGCGGACGGCGTGCGGTGGCGTTCCCTGCGTGAGGCCGCGCTGGAACTGGAGTTGCAGTGCCGCCGCCTGGGTCCATTCTCGCCGACGGTGCGCGGCGGCAACCAGGCCGCCGTCGAGCTGGCCCGTCACCCCACCACCGCGGTGATCGCCTACAACGACCAGCTCGCCATCGGTCTGATCCGGGCGGTGGTCGCGATGGGCGCCCGGGTGCCAGCCGACGTCAGCGTCGTCGGGTTCGACAACATTTTTGCCTCCGACCTGATCACCCCGCGGTTGACCACCGTCGCAGCCCCTTTGCGCAGCCAGGGTGAAACCGCGGTCCACAACCTGTTGGCCATCATCGGTGGGGCCCGGCCGCGGGCCGGTGAACCGATCGTGCTGCCGGTCAAGCTTGTGGTGCGCGACTCGACGGGCCGGCGCGCTCCCCACACAACAGCCCCGAGGTGGGCCGCCCCCGGGCGGACCAAGCGGAGCGGCAAGGACACGCCGGCGGAAAGCGAGCGCAGTAGCTGACTCCAGGAGGCGTTCCTTTTCCGTCGGCGTGCTAGCGCAGGCGGTACAGCACTTCACCTGCTTGTGGGATGACCAGGGTGTCGGGGTCGGCTTCCATGGCCTGCCGGTCGACGAGTGCGGGGTCCAGGTAGTCCAGGTTGGCGGCGCGGACGATGTGTTCGGGTATGCCGGTGGCCAGCGTGACGGTGACTCGGCCTTTTTCGCCGTTGACCGGGTCCCAGGTGCCCGCCCCTCGGAGGTGGGTGGAGTGGGCGAGGTCGCCCCAGTGGTAGCCGGAGAAGGTGTCCCACTGGCCCAGGAAGTAGTCGCGGCAGTGGTAGCCGATGGTGGCGATGGTGGGGTGCATGACGGAGATGTCGGTGATGTGGGGCGCGTAGAGGATGACTTGTCCGCCGTCGGCGACGACCGGTTCGACTTTGTAGAAGCCTTTGGCGCCGGTCCACATGTCTTCGTATTTGGTGGGGATGATCGACAGCACCCGGCGCACCGGGGCATCGAGGTATCGGACGTGGGTTTGCGCGGAGACGTCGGCGCACGCGGCCCAGGCGTCCTCGGGTGCGCCGAAGGAGGCGGCGTGCAGGGCGCTGGTGCCGGATTGGGCGACCAGGCACAGGGCGAGCCGGCGGCTGGGTATCAGCGCGGCGGCCTCGTTGATCAAGGCCCGTACCGGGGTGATGCCTTTGGTGCCGATGATGTTGACGCTGCTGATCAAAGCGCCCAGCCAGTGGGAGAAGTCGATGACCTCCGGGCCGGCGACGCCGGGGAAGAAGTATTTGTTGCCGCCGGAGAATCCGACGACCTCGTGCGGGAACACCGGGCCGACGACCAGGGCCACGTCATGCTCGACGACGGCCCGGTTCAGTACCACCTCCACCGGCGCTGCTGAGTCTGCCTTCGGACAGTTCGTCGACCCGGTCGGCGCTGATCGAGCCGAGGGAGACGAATGTTTCCGGTTTCCACCATTCGTGGTTGCGGACCGTCATTCCGGGATAGGTGGCGGCCAGGGCACCGTGGGAGTAGCCGAGGTGCGCGGCCAGGTGCGGTTCGCTCATCGCTGCGTGCGTGCCGAGTGCCACCAGCACGGTCAGCCGCGATACCCGGCCCGACAGCGCCTGGTGCACCGCGGACAGCAGCAGCGGCAGCGGGCAGCTGCGGGTGCCGTCGGGCACGATGACGCACACGCTGCGGCCGTCGAGGTCTTCTCGCGCAAGGCAGGTCGACACGAAGGCGCGGATTTCCTGGTCGGTCAGCACCTGGTCGGCGCCGCCGATAGAGGCTGTGTGGGGCTCGACAGCGGCGTCGGACAGGGTGGATGTCATGCCCACCACGATGCCCGTGGGCACCGGCATTGGGCAAGGCATCGAAACAACAGTTGGCAACCGATTGCTGAGTGGCGCGGCAGCGATCCAGGATGACAGTCATGACTACGAAGCCGTTGAACTTGCATCCGCACCGGTTGTTGCCGGCGGACCCCGCCGTGCGCAGCATCGCCGTGCAGTTGTACGAGGCGGTCAGCGAGCTGCCGATCATTTCCCCGCATGGCCACGTCGATCCGGCGGTGCTACTGGACAACCAGCCGTTCGCCGATCCCACCAGCCTGTTGCTTCAGCCTGACCACTACGTGACCCGGCTGCTGCACGCGGGCGGAGTTCAATTGGCGGACCTGGGGGTGGGAGAAGGACCTCTGCCGGAAAACCGCGCCCGTCAAGCGTGGCGACTGCTGTGCACGAATTGGCAGCTGTTCCGCGGCACGCCGGTGCGGTACTGGTTCGACAGCGAGCTGGCCGGGATTTTCGGGATCACGCAACGGCCCAGCGCCGCCAATGCGGACGCCCTGTACGACCAGATCGCGGAACGCCTCGCCGAACCGGAGTTCCGGCCCCGCGCCCTGTTGACCCGGTTCGGGATCAATGTGCTGGCCACCACCGACGACCCCGCCGACGACCTTGCTGTCCACGCGGCCATCACCGAGGACGCCGCCTTGTCCACCCGGGTGGTGCCCACGTTCCGGCCCGATCGGTACCTGGAACCGGCGCAGCCGGGCTGGGCGGAGGCGGTCAAGCAGCTGGGTGCCGTCGCCGGCATCGAGGTCGGCGACTACAACGGCTACCTGCAAGCACTGGAGGACCGCCGCCGCTATTTCATCGACCACGGCGCCGTATCCGCCGATCACAGCCACGCCGACGCCCGGGCCGAACCGTTGGACACGCCCGCCGCGCGCAGCATCTACGTGCGGGCGCTCAACGGGCAGGCCACCGAGCAGGAGGCGACCGCGTTCCGCCGGCACATGGTGTTCGAGATGGCCCGGATGTCCTGCGAGGACGGGTTGGTGATGACGATGCATCCCGGAATACGCCGCAATCACCACCCGGCGACCCTGGCCCGGTTCGGCCCGGACACCGGGCACGACATCCCCGTTGCTGTTGAATTTACCCACGCGCTGCAACCGCTGCTCGAGCGGTTCGGCACCCATCCCAACTTCCACCTGGTGCTGTTCACCGTTGACGCCGACGTCTTCGGACGGGAGATCGGCCCGTTGGCCGGTTTCTACCCGGCGGTGTACGCCGGGGCACCCTGGTGGTTCCTGGACAACCCGGCGGCGATCCGGTCCTTCCAGACGTCGGTCACCGAGACGGCCGGGTTCTCCAAACTGTCCGGGTTCATCGACGACACCCGGGCGTTCTGTTCCATCCCGGCCCGACACGACATGGCCCGACGCCTCGACGCCGGCTTCCTGGCCGGTCTGGTCGCCGAGCACCGCCTCGCCCAGGACGAAGCGATGGACACCATCACCGACCTGGTCACCGAACAACCCCGGAAGGTCTTCAAACTATGAGCGCCGCAGCGGATCTCCCCCGGTTGTCCCGCCCGCAGGACGCAGGCCCGGCAGCACCGGTCCGCATCGTCCACTTGGGTCTGGGCAACTTCTTCCGGGCCCACCAGGCCTGGTACACCGACGTCGCCCCGGATGCGCATCGGTGGGGGATCGCCGCATTCACCGGCCGGTCGGCCTCCTTGGCCGAAACCCTCGAGGCGCAGGACGGGCTCTATACCTTGATCACGCGGGCTGCGGACGGCGACACCACGCGGGTCATGGGTAGTGTGGCGCGTGCGCACCCGGCGTCGGACATGTCCGCCTGGCTGAGCTACGTGGCCAGCAGCGATGTGGCCGTCGTGACGTTGACCGTCACCGAAGCCGGCTACCTCCGCGGGCCGAGTGGAGCACTGGACGCCACCCGGGCCGATGTGCAGGCCGACCTGGCTGCGCTCCGCGCTGAACCAGGCGCACCGGTCGCCACCATGCCCGCCCGGTTGGTCGCCGCCCTGGCGGGACGACGGGCCGCTGGGGCCGGTGCGCTGGCCGTGGTTTCGTGCGACAACCTGCCCGACAACGGCAACGTCGCCGCCCGGGTCGTCGGCCAGTTCGCCGAGCTGCTCGACCCGGCCCTCGCCGGCTGGATCGCGACCAATGTTTCCTTCGTCACCACCATGGTCGACCGGATCACTCCCGCGACCACCGCAGCGGACCGGACGACCGCCGCTCAGTTGACCGGGAGAGCTGACGGCGCGCCGGTAGTGACCGAGCCATACACCGAGTGGGTGCTTTCCGGTGACTTTCCGGCCGGCCGGCCGGATTGGGAGGCAGCCGGCGCCCGATTCGTACAGGACATCGCACCATTCGAGGAACGCAAATTGTGGCTGCTCAACGGCGGGCATTCGCTGCTCGCCTATGCCGGCAGCGCCCGCGGTCACGCGACCATCGCCGAAGCCGTCGCCGATCCGGTCTGCCGACAATGGTTGCAGCAGTACTGGAATGAGGCGTCCGCCCACCTGACATTGCCCGCCCAGGAGGTCGAGGACTACCGGGCGGCGCTGCTGCAACGCTTCCAGAACCCCCGAATCCTGCACCAACTGGCCCAGATCGCCGCGGACGGCTCCCAGAAACTTCCCGTCCGCATCCTGCCGACCATTGCCGCAGAGCGGTCGGCCGGCCGACTGCCGGTCGGGGCGCTGCGGGTGCTGGCCGCCTGGATCAACCACCTCCGCGGAGCTGGCGCAGCGGTGAAAGACGCTGCGGCGCAGACTTTGACACCGTCGGCGGCAGGGTCGCTGGCGGACGCGGTACCGGCGGTACTCGCCCAGCTGAACCCTGCCCTCGCAACTGATCGCGACCTCGTCACGGTCGTACGCGATCTCTGCGGTGCACTGTCGGCCGCGAGCACTTCACCAGCACACTGACCCACGTTCCGGCCAATTGCCCAGACCACACCGTCTGCCGGCCGGGCAAACCTACAGCACCGTCGGGCCGGGACGCAACACCTCAGCCGGGGACACCTCACCCCCACATCAACACAAGGAGACCACCGAAAATGCTTCGCCCACAGGACAACGCCGCCCGAGAACGCAAGAACCTCAACGGCATCTGGCAGTTCAGGCTCGACGGCGGCGCCGAAGGCCGCGCCGCCGGGTGGTTCAGCCGCCCGCTGGCCGACGCGACGCCGATGGCGGTGCCGGCCAGCTTCAACGACGTGGCCGCCGACGCCGCCGTCCGCGACTACTTCGGTGACATCTGGTACCAGCGGACCGTCCGGATACCGAAAGGCTGGACCGGGCAGCGCATCGTGCTGCACTTCGAATCCGCCACCCACCGGGCCACCGTCTGGGTCGGCGACACCCAGGTCGGCAGCCACGAAGGTGGTTACACCCCTTTCGAATTCGACATCACCGAACTCGTCGCCGCCGGCCAGGAAGCGCGCATCACCCTGGTCGTCAACAACACCTTGAGCTTCCAGAGCATCCCGCCCGGCGCCATCGAGGACACCCCGGACGGCCCGCGGCAACGGTACTTCCACGACTTTTTCAACTACGCCGGGCTGCACCGCTCGGTCTGGCTGTCCACCACCGCCGCCGCGCACCTGACCGACCTCACCGTGGTCACCGACCTGAACGGAACCAGCGGCAGCATCCGCTACACGGCGCGGACCCTCGACGCTGACGGCGCGCAGGTCAAGGCCATCGTGCGGAACGCCGACGGCATCCAGGTCGCCGCCGGCGACGGCGCCACCGGCACGCTGACCATCGACGACGTCACCCCCTGGGCGCCCGGACACGGATACCTCTACGACCTGGAAATGCAGCTGGTAGACCCCGCCGGCGTACTGGTGGACAGCTATCACCAAAACGTCGGTGTCCGTACCGTCAAGGTCGAGGGCACCAAGTTCCTGATCAACGGAGAGCCGTTCTACTTCACCGGCTTCGGGAAACACGAGGACATCGGCGTCATCGGTAAGGGCCACAACGACGCCAACATGATTCACGACTTCGAACTGCTCAAATGGATCGGCGCCAACTCGTTCCGCACCTCCCACTACCCCTACTCCGAGGACGTGCTGGACCACGCCGACCGGGAAGGCATCGTCCTGATCGACGAGGCCGCCGCCGTCGGATTGAACATGGGCCTCGGTGGCGGCATCTTCGGGTCCCAGGGCTACACCACGTTCTCGCCGGAGACCATCAACGAGCAGACCCAGCAGGTGCACGCGCAGGCCATCCGCGAACTGGTGACCCGGGACAAGAACCACCCCAGCGTTGTCCTGTGGTCCATCGCCAACGAACCCGAATCCGACACGGAAGGGGCGGAGAACTACTTCAAACCGCTGTTCGACCTGACGCGACAGCTGGACCCGACCCGACCGGTCGGATTCGTCAACGTCATGCTCGCACCCCACGGGAAATGCCGAGTCTCCCAATTCGGCGACGTACTGATGCTGAACCGCTACTACGGCTGGTACGTCAACACCGGTGAGCTGGGCGCAGCCGAGATCGCCTGGGAGACAGAACTGCGTGGTTGGGCCGGCGAAGGCAAGCCGATCATCATCACCGAGTACGGCGCCGATACCTACCCCGGCATGCATTCGCTCACCCCGACGCCGTGGACCGAGGAATACCAAGTCGAATACCTCGACATGAACCACCGCGTCTTCGACCGGATCGACGCCGTCGTCGGTGAGCAGGTCTGGAACTTCTCCGACTTTGCGACCACGTCGGGAATCATGCGCGTCGGTGGCAACAAGAAAGGTGTATTCACCCGCGACCGGCAGCCCAAATCCGCAGCATTTGCACTGAGGCGACGGTGGCGCAAGGACATCTGAGCATAAAATGAAGTGCGGATCCCTGGGGCGCCTACCGCGGTCTTAGGTCCTCCTACCCAACCAGGCCAGCGCGGCCACGACCATCGCCTGAGTCCCTGTATCGAGGGTGGGTTGGATAACCGGTGCGAAATTGGCGGCGTGATTGACCGGAATGTCCTGGGCGATCCGGCCGGCCTGTTCGGCGGCACGGTAGGTGTCGGGGTCGATCCCTCCGATGCCCCAGTAGGTGTAAGGGATGCCCAGGTTGTTCGGAATGTCGCTGAAGTCTTCGCTGGCGGTCTGCCGCGGCAGCGTGGAAGCCCGTTCGCCGAAAAAGTCCGTGAACGCCAACGCGACGGTTTCCGTGCTGCGCTGCGTCGTTGTCGGTGAGCGGAAACCGGTCGTACAGCTCGAACTCTGGGTCTTTGGGCGACCCGGAAGCCTGGCATTCGGCGGTGACGATGCGCTCAATTGCGGCGAGGAGCGTGGCCCGGGTCTGCGTACTGTAGCTGCGGATGTTCAGCTGGATGACGGCGTGATCGGGGATGACGTTGCTCTTGGTACCGGCCTGCACGCTACCCACGGTCAACACCGCGAACTCGTCCGGGGCGATCTCGCGGGACACGATCATCTGCAGCCGGATGACGATCATCGCGGCAAGCACGACGGGATCGATGGCCGCTTGCGGCATGGACCCGTGGGCGCCGCGGCCGTACACGATGATGCGCATGCTGTCGGCCGCCGACAGGAACGGCCCGGCATGGGTGCCCAACTGTCCGGCTGGGAACGGGCAGCACATGCTGTGCCAACGCCACCGCCGGTTTCCCGACCAGCCCGGCCAGGTTGTCCTCGAGCATGCCGCGGGCGCCGTCGCCTTGTTCTTCGGCCGGTTGGAACAGCACCACCAAAGTGCCCGACCAGTGCGCGGCGCCATCGGCGAGTAATTCAGCGGCGCCGAGCAGGCAGGTCACGTGTACGTCGTGACCGCAGGCATGCATGACCGGCACTTCGTTGCCGTCGGCGTCGGTCGCGGTCGCCGTGCTTGCGTATGGCAGACCGGTCGTCTCGATCACCGGCAGGGCATCCATGTCGGCGCGCAGCAAAACGGTGGGCCCGTCACCGTTGCGCAGCGTGCCGATCACGCCGGTGCCGCCGACCCCCTCGTGGGTGTCGTAGCCGGCACTGCGCAACCGCTTGGCGACTGCCGCGGCGGTGCGTTGTTCCTGATGGGAGAGCTCGGGATGACTGTGCAGATCACGGTAGAAGTCCTCCTGCCACCCGCGGACACCTGCAACCCCGGTGAGCACCTCAGAAATCGACGACTGCACAGTCATTGGTCCTCCTCATTGGTCTGCTCGGCTCGCTCGCCGCGCCGGCGTTCAGTTCGGCGAGTGGTACGCCCGCGCAGCGCGGCAAGTGCCGACCAGTCGTCGCGTTGCGGCAGGACCCAGTGCTGCCAGCGTGCCAGCAGACAAAGTCCGGCGCCGGTCAGCGTTGCGACCACTGCACCCACCGTCGGAAGCTGGGATCGATAGAGCACCACCATCACCGCGCTCGCGACCAGACGCGCAGGTCGCGTACAAAGTATTGCCGCCCAGCACGCCCGGTTGCCGGCGCATCACAATGTCACGCACGAACCCGCCGCCGACGGCGGCGATCGTGCCCAGCAGCACCGCCGGCAACCAACCCAAGCCGACCCCGAGCGTCTTCTGCGCGCTCGAGGACGCCCAGCAACCCAGCGCCAACGCGTCGATCAGCGGCCACACATGGCCCCACGCCCGCCCCTCAACTTTGATCAGGTACGCGATGGCCGCACCGGCGAGCGCCGTCAGCACATAGGAATAGTTGGTCAGCGCGACCGGTGTGCCATGCTGCAGCAACGTGTCACGGATGACGCCGCCCCCGAGCCCCGACAAGATCGCCAAGACAGCGAAACCGACCACGTCAAGGCGCGCGGACCGTGCGATGACACCCCCCAAGATGGCATTGGCCAGCACACCGGTGAGATCCAGCCACACCAAGGCCTGGGTGACCGAATCACTTGCCGCCATGACGCCTCCACTCCCTCGCCGCCGCTGCCTGCACTCCACGAGGCTTGGGGGTGACTTGATAATCCGCGCCGCACGCGAGCATGCGATACGGAACCTTCACCTGCGGCCCATCCACTCCAGACCATATGCACCACCGCCCCGGGTGAACCTGCGGGACGGCGTGTCAGAAATTTGTGTGTGACCGTCGGGACAGATGACGACGATCCTCGATGGCCCAAAGAATCGCATCATCGACGTCGGCGAAGGGCCCAACCGGTAGCCGCCCCTGCCACAACGCGACCCTGCGCGTGGTGCGTGACTGGGCTGTGTCGCAGCGCCCGCGGCAATATCCGACCGGTCAGGCCGGCCTTCGTGGCTTACGCGGTGTCTTTTTTGGTCCGACGTCGTCGCTGCCCAGACCTTGGGGCGCTGATGCTGCCGGGACCGCCCGCGGCGGGGGAGCGGATCGCGGGCGGGCGTAACGCGAAGCTGCTCGGGAGGCAGCGGATTCGGTGTCAGGACCGACCGATCCACTGACCCTCATTTCCCGGGCCGTCCGGCACCAGCGACATCGAACTGCAGCGCGTCGAAGGCGTCCACGGACCGCGGAACCTGCACGTGATCATCGTCGGCCCGGACGAACACCGAGCGGAGCTGTCGGATGACTAACCCAGTCGACACGAAGATCGCCGGCACGCTTCGGCACGCAACCACCGGCACGCATCCACGTCGACGATCTGGCAAGACGCAGAGATCCAATCGACGAGCCGCCTGTTCACGTGCGACGATTACACACCTGGGGACCGCGACGTTCAGAGCGTCACAGCCGCCCTTCCAGTCGCTGTTCCAATCCTGGCGCCAGACGCCTGGCCTGGTCTGTGAAAGGAAAGTGCACGATGCAGCCTTTTGTCATCAATCGCCACGGTCGGTTGGTCTTTCCCTCGAACTTCTCGCCGGATCTGGATTTCTCGGTGATCGAGACCGAGGAGCAGTTGGACCAGGTGATCCGCCGTGATTTCGAGACCAAGGCCCCGTCGGGCACGGAGATCGGACTGCGCATCGAGGCCGGCGCCTACCCGGATCGACTGGCCCTGATGCGGGATGTCGCATTGAACATGTTCTGGGTCAACAGGTTCGCGATGACCATGTACGAGAAGGTGCCGACCCGCTGGCGCGATGTGCCGCGGAGCAGAGATGATGTGTTCCTGCCCATCGTGGCGCCCTGGCTGGACAAGGAACGCAAGGTCGCCGTCGTCGAGGAGGCCTTTGCCGCGTTGCCGTCGGCCGGCGACGCCGCGGCAGAACAGCGTATCTGGGAGGTGCTGTTCGACCCGTTCCGTCACCGCAAGAATCACGCCAATGCGTTGGAGGCGATCCGCCCGACGGTGGCCCAGGCCTTGCAGGATCCTTCCCGGCTGACCTTCCGGCTGGGCAGCTACGACCCGGACTACCCGGTGTTCAGCTTCGCCGACATCGTCGACTGCCAGGAGGATGTGGCCGAACTGGAGGCGTTGCACCGTTGGGCGATGGTGTTGCACAACCAGTATCCGTGGGATCGTGCGGACGTGACGTTGACTGCCCTGGCCGACCTGCGGGACGACGACGTCGTGGTGGTCTTCAAACCCAAGAGTTCCGAGGTCACCCGGTTCCTGCATCAGATCACGCTGGGAGCGCCGCGCGCTGCGGCCGCGCCCCGGGTCGCGTCCTACCAACCGGAGGTGCTGACCCGGCAGCCGATCCGGCCCTACCCGGCGGTGGACATCCGCAAGCAGTTCACCATCATGCCCAGGATCGAAGCCCTGGCCGTGGTGCGCGGCGAGATCCTCTGCTCGAACGACGACCTGATCCGCAACACTGCTTATTGCTGGTCGCCGATGACAGCCGCAGAGATCAGCCACAAGACCGGTATCGAGACCCGGATGTACTCGGCGCGCGGTCTGGACGAGCTGGCCCTGGACGCTTCGATCGCCGCCCTGGAGCGGGCGGGCCGGACGCCGGAGGAGATCGGCGCGGTCATCTTCTGCTCCTGCACCAACCCACGGATGATGCCTTCCATGGCGACCTGGCTGTCCGGCCAGCTGGGCATCTTCCAGACGCACATGTCCGCCGACATCGTGGCTGCTTGCGCCGGGATGCCTTACGGCCTGTCCGAAGCCGTTCGTCTGCTGCAGGAGGTCAACCGACCCGTGCTGCTGGTCTGCGGGGAGAAGTTCTCGGACAAGATCGGCACCGTCCGGCCATCGCGGATGATCTTCGGCGACGGCGCGGCGGCGATGGTCATCGCCCCCGCGGCGCAGGGTCAGGATCCCGATATCGACCTGATGCAGACGTACGCCGGTGGACCGGTCAGCCAGGTCAATTCGATCATCTGGCCGAACGCGGCATTCGACAACAACATCACCGTGTTCGGTCCGGAGGTCAAGGCTCTCGCCGGGCGATACCTGCAGCAGATGATCACCGAGCTGATCCACGGAGCCTGATCCGAGCCGGAGACAAGGGCTCCGCCTGGGAAACCGTGGAGCTGGTCGTCCCACACCAGGCCAACAAGACGATGATCATCGGTCTGGCGGAAGCTGCCGGGCTCTCACCGGATCTGATCTACTTCAACATCGAACGCGCGGGTAACACCTCATCGGCCAGCATTCCGATCGCGATCGCCGACGCCGTCGCGGACGGGGTGATCGACCGGCCCATGAAGAATCTTCGCCCCCGGGTTCGGCGCCGGCGCGGTCGGCGGCTACACGATCATGCGGATCGATCCGGCCGTCGTGGTCACCGCACAGCAAGATGGGCGGATCGATCGTCTCGGACGACGGGCAGTCGACCGCCGAGACCGGCTCCGAAGGAATCGCCACCGCCTTCGGCGACTGACCGACCCGGCGGCCGAGCCAGACGACAGGAGCACAGATGTTCTCGCGCATAGCGGTGATCAACAGGGGCGAGCCGGCGGTCAGACTGATTCGCGCTGTGCGCGAGTTGAACTCTCAGTTCGGATACGGAATCACGGTCATTGCGCTGCATACGGCCGCGGAGCGGGGTGCCCTATTCGTCCGGTCCGCGGACGAAGGTGTGCTGCTCCGTGACAAGGGTCGAGCTGGGCAGCCCGTACCTGGATCATGCGCGAACTGGAGCGGGCCATGAAGGTGGCCCGCTGCGACGCCTGCTGGGTCGGTTGGGGGTTCGTCGCCGAAGACGCCGATTTCGCCGACCTGTGCGCGCGGATCGGGGTGACGTTCATCGGGCCGCCGCCGGAGGCGATGCGCAGGCTCGGCGACAAGGTGGAGGCCAAGTACCTCGCCGAGGCCACCGGCGTCCCGGTCGCGCCGTGGAGCAAAGGTCCGGTCGCCGGACATGGAGTCGGCCCTGGAACACGCGCAGGTCATTGGCTACCCGATGATCCTCAAGGCCCGCAGCGGCGGCGGCGGACGAGGCATCCGAATGGTCTTCGAGCCGAGTGAGTTGGCCGAGGCGATCGAACGGACCCAGTCCGAGGCGCAGAAGGCATTCAACGACCCCGTCATCTTCATGGAAAAGCTGGTCCAGGGTGGCCGGCACATCGAAGTTCAGATCATTGCGGACAACTACGGCAACGCGTGGGCCCCAGGGGTGCGGGACTGCTCGATCCAGCGCCGCAACCAGAAGCTCATCGAGGAATCGTCGTCGCCGGTGTTGACCGCCGCAGCAGGACGCGGATCTTCGGAAGGCCGCGATCGCGCTGGTCAAAGGGGCCGGCTATCGCGGGGCCGGCACGGTGGAGTTCCTCTACCAGCCGCAGGAGAAGACGTTCGCCTTCCTGGAGGTCAACACCCGGCTGCAGGTGGAACACCCCATCACCGAGGCCACCACCGGACTGGACCTGGTCAAGCTGCAGATCATGATCGCCGACGGGCATCGGCTGGTGGGGGACCCGCCGCCGAATTTCGGGCATGCCATCGAAGCACGGTTGAACGCCGAGGACGCCGACAACGGTTTCGCCCCGTCGCCCGGAACGGTCGAGCTGCTCACCCTGCCGGTGGGCCCCGGCATCCGGGTGGACACCGGAATCGCCACCGGCGACGCGATCTCACCGGACTACGACTCCATGGTCGCCAAAATCATCGCTTGGGGCCAGGACCGCGACGAGGCGATGGCCCGGCTCCGGGTCGCGCTCCGGGAGACCACCGTCGTCGATCAAGGGGCGGCACCACCACCAAGTCGTTCCTGCTCGAACTGCTCGATCATCCCGAAGTGATCAACGGGACCGCCGACACCGGGTGGTTGGACCGCGCCGGGCTGACCGATCAGGCCACGGGTCGTCGCGCACGCGGACGCCGCACTGCTCTACGTCGGGATCGACGTCTACGAGGCCGAAGAGGCGCTGGAGCGGGACGCGTTCCTGCGTTCGGCGCGGGGTGGCCGACCACGCGCCGGGCACAGCGTCGGCCGGGAGATCGAACTCGGCTACCAGGGCCAGACCTACCAGCTGCAACGTCGCACAGATCAGCCCCCGCCGGTACCGGATCGAGCATCGAGCGGCCAGGAGACGGTGGTCGAGGCCGAGATCGACCGGATCAACAAATTCGAAAGTCGGCTGAGTCATCGGCAACCGCAGCCATCACGTGGTCGCATCAACCACCGCGTCGGGTCATCTGGTCGAAGTGGACAGCGTCAGCCACCGGGTCGGCCGGGACGAGGGCGGCGTGGTCCGCTCACCGGCACCGGCAGTGGTGGTCGCGGTGCGGGCCGCCGCCGGCACCGACGTCGACGCCGGCGAAACCGTGATGATCCTGGAATCCATGAAGATGGAAACCCCGGTCAAGGCGCCCTACGCGGGCCGGGTGCGAGAAATCCTGATCGCGGTGAATTCTCAGGTGGACGCCGGCGCCGCGCTGCTGCGGATCGACAAGATCGACGATCAGGCAACGGCCGCTCCGACTCCGACGATCGAGTTCGACGCCGACGAGAAGCAAGCGACGGCAAACCCGAAGGCGACAGCGCTGGCCGACCTGGCCGCCATGAGGGCGCTGGTCATGGGCTACGACGTGAGCGCCGGCCGCGGGCGGGCCCTTTTGGCCGACTACAACCGGGTTCGCGATCAGACCCCGATTGATGATCCCGACGTGCTGCGCGCGTCGTTGGGCGTGCTCGCCACGTTCGCCGACATCTGCGAGCTGTCCCGCAACCGTCCAGCCGGGCGAGGAGGAGGCCGGCGACGAGCGGGTGCACAGCCCACGCGAGTATTTCCACGCCTATCTACATTCACTGGATCTGCAACGGGAGGCGTCTGCCGGACGGGTTCCGGTCACGGCTGAGCGCCGTCCTGGCACATTACGGCGTCACCGAGCTGGATCCTGGCCCCGCATCTGGAGGAGGCCGTCTTCCGGGTGTTCCTGTCCCAGCAACGAGCCGCCGACCAGATCCCGGTCATCACCGGCTTGTTGGAACGGTGGCGCAACGCCGTCCCCGGCTTCACGGACGAGATGCGCAAAGCCGCAAGTGAAGTCGTCGAACGGCTGGTGATCGCCACCCGCCTGCGGTACCCGGTGGTCGGTGACCTGGCCCGCAGCATCCGGTACGAGGCGTACGAGCGACCACTGATCGATCGAGACCCGGCGACAGGTCCATGCCGACATCCGCGCCAAACTCGAACAGCTGGTCGCCCATCCCACCGGGCCCCGATACGCGCCGCGACATCGAGGCCCTGGTGGCAACTCCCGAACCGCTGATCCGGCTCCTCGCCGAGCAGGTCACCTCGGACGGCCCGGGCCTGGACGCCATGCTGGAAGCGATCACCCGCCGCTTACTACCGGATCCGTGCCCTCGAGGACGTCCAAACGTTCCGTCGAGGGGAGCGGCCCTACGTCACCGGCAGTTTCGTGCTAGCCGGCGACCGTCTCGAACTGATCTCGACCATCGCCCAGTACAGCAGCGCTGACCGCCGACCTGACGCGCTGGCTGCCGTACGCCGCCCGGTCAGACCGCCCGGCCAAGGTGGTCACCGACATCTACCTGTCGTGGGTCGACGTCCCGGACGACGCCGATCAGGTGTCGGCCATACTGCGTGAGGCGCTGCAGGCACACCCGGCCCTGGTCGCCGGTCGAAGAGTTACCGTCACCGTGTGCAGTAACGACCCGATGCCGGTGCACGAGTTCACCTTCCGCCCCACGGTGACGCAAGGACTCGCCGAGGAACTCGTCATCCGGAACATGCACCCGCTGACCGGTCAGCGGCTGGACCTGTGGCGGCTGAAGAACTTCGTCGGCACCCGGGAACCCGCCGCCGAAGGCACGTATCTGTTCCACCTGATCGCACCGGACAACGCCAGGACGAGCGGCTGGTGTCACTGGCAGAGGTCCGCGACCTCACCCCGCTACGCGACAGCCGACGGCACCGTGGTCGCCTTCCCGGCCGCCGAGCGGGTACTGGCGGCCTGCCTGGAGAACATCCGCCGGGCACAGGCACGACGAACGAGCACGCAACGCCTGGACAACAACCAGGTGTTCCTTCACGTCTGGCCGACTGTCGAGCTTCCGCTGTCCGAACTCGCCGGGTTCGCCCAGCTCAACACGGCGCTGACGTTCGGCACCGGACTGGCCGAGATCACCGTGCTGGCCAGTCTCCGCGAGCCGGACGGATCGCTGCGCGACGCCGCGATCCGGTTCACCTACCAGGCCGGCGCCGGACTGAGTGTCACCGTCACGGACCCGCCGACCGATCCGCTGGCACCGCTGGACGAGTACACCCAGAAGGTGCAACGCGCCAACGCACGCGGCACGACCTACCCGTATGAGATCGTGCCGTTGCTGACCGGACCACAGCGGATCGTTCACCGAGTACGACTTGGACAGCGACGGCACTTTCGGCCCGGTCGACCGGCCGGCCGGCCGCAACACGGCCGGCGTCGTCGCCGGTGTCGTCACGACACCGACCACCACATATCCGGAAGGCATCACCCGGGTCGCCCTGTTCGGCGATCCGACGAAAGCCCTTGGCACGGTTGCGGTCACCGAATGTGCCATCGTGGTGGCGGCGATCGACCTGGCGCAGGAGTTGGGTGTGCCGGTCGAATGGTTCACCCTGTCCTCCGGCGCCACCATCTCCATGGACAGCGGCACCGAGAACATGGACGCGGTAGCCCGGGCCTTGCGCCGCATCGTCACCTTCACCCAGTCCGGCGGTGAGATCAACATCGTGGTGGCCGGCATCAACGTCGGTGCCCAGCCCTACTGGAACGCCGAAGCCACCATGCTGCAGCACACCAAGGGCATCCTGATCATGACCCCGGACAGCGCCATGGTGCTGACCGGGAAGATGTCACTGGACTACTCCGGCGGGGTCTCCGCCGAGGACAACTTCGGCCTCGGCGGCTACGACCGGGTGATGGGGCCCAACGGCGAAGCCCAGTACTGGGCACCGAATCTGACCGCGGCCACCGACATCCTGTTCGCCCACTACGCCCACGCCTACACCAAGCCGGGGGAGCGCTACCCCAGGCGAGCCGACACCCAGGACCCCCTGGACCGGGACGTGCAGACCTTCCCGCACCGCACCCGGACAGCCCGTTCACCACCGTCGGAGAAATCTTCTCCTCGGAGACCAACAAGGACCGCAAGAAACCCTTCGACATCAGGACCGTCATCAGCGCCGTCGCCGACCAGGACCACGAAACCCTGGAAAGGTGGGCGGGCATGGCCGATGCCGACACCTCGGTCGTCGTCGACGCCCACCTCGGCGGATACCCGGTCGTCGTCATCGGCATCGAATCGCGGAACATCACCCGCCACGGATTCCTGCCCGCTGACGGGCCGGACCAATTCACCTCCGGCACGCTGTTCCCCAAATCGTCGAAGAAAACCGCCCGGGCGATCAACTCCGCCAGCGGCAGCAGGCCGCTGGTGGTGCTGGCCAACCTGTCCGGATTCGACGGCTCGCCGGAATCGCTCCGCAACATGCAACTCGAGTACGGCGCCGAGATCGGCCGGGCCATCGTCAACTTCGACGGCCCGATCATCTTCTGCGTGATCTCCCGCTACCACGGCGGCGCTTTCGTGGTGTTCTCCGGCGCTCTGAACGACAACATGGAGGTCATCGCCGTCGAGGGTTCGTTCGCCTCGGTCATCGGCGGCGCACCGGCCGCGGCCGTCGTGTTCACCCGCGACGTGAACACCCGCACCACCAACGACCAAAGAATCAAGGATCTCGAAACACAGATCGCCGCCACCGCCGACGACAACGAGCGCAGTGAACTACGGGTCCAGCTGGGCGAGCTACGAAGCGCGGTGCGGTCGGAAAAACTCGGCGAGGTCGCCGCCGAGTTCGAACACATCCACAACATCGAACGAGCCCGCGACGTCGGATCGGTGCACACCATCATCCCCGCCGCGCAACTCCGCCCCTACCTGATCGAAGCACTCGAACGAGGCATAAAACGGAGCGCCCCAACCCCATAGAAATCACTGCCACCGAATCCCCCGTCTGTCGCTCGTGGCCGAGGTCGACGGGAGGGTCGTCGGGCATGTGGTCGGAAGCCGCGCCCATATCGGTCCGGAGCCCTCCGTCGGGCTCGGACCGCTCGGGGTACTGCCCGGTCACCAGGGGACGGGAGTCGGGAGCGCCCTCATGCACGCTGTTCTCGCCGCGGCCGACGCTTTGGATTCACCGGCGGTGGTCCTGCTCGGCGACCCTGGCTACTACCGAAGGTTCGGCTTCCATCCGGCACGAACACTTGGCGTGATCCCACCGGATCCCAGCTGGATCGAGCACTTCCAGATCCGCACCTTGGCCAGCTGGACCGGCCGAACCCGCGGCACGTTCGGCTACGCGCCGGCGTTTGGCGTCGGCTGAGCGCGAACACCGTCCAGCGGTGATTCAGTCGACTGCACCGCATCCCCTTTTGGCAGCCGCCGGGTCACAGCTGCGGCAGCTTCGGGATTCCACTGCGCTGCCGGTCAGTGCGCGCCTCATCCGTTCGGCATCCATCCCAGGCGGTGGGTAGTGCCGGAGCACCAACCTTCGCGCCGGTCTTTGGATTCACCGACGACCTGCGGGCGGTGGGTCGCGTGCCAGCATGGATCGCGAGACGAGAGTAGGGAGGGCACCCGTGTCGGTGCTGCTGCAAGGCGGTCGCGTCATCGATCCGGCTTCGGGGTTCGACGCTCCGGCCGACGTGTTGCTCGACGGCCGGACCGTAGCTGCTGTCGGTGCAGACCTCGAAGTCCCGGACGGCGCGGTCGTGCTGGACGTGTCCGGGTTGGTCGTCGGGCCCGGATTCGTCGACCTGCACAGCCATGTGCACTCGATTGCCGGTCAGCGGCTGCAGGCAATGGACGGGGTCACGACGGCGCTGGATCTGGAAGCCGGCCTGATGCCGCTCGACCGGGCCTACGCCGAGGCAGCGGCGCAGGGTCGTCCGCTGCACTTCGGCTTCTCGGCTTCCTGGGCCGCAGCCAGGGCGCAGGTGCTGGCCGGAATCGCGCCGGACGCCAACCTGGAAACGGTGCTCGGTCTGCTCGGTGACGGCCGTTGGCAACGCAGTTCCAGCCAGCGCGAGTTGAGCCAGTGGCTCGCTCTGCTGGAGGGCGAGCTGGCGGTCGGGGCACTCGGTATCGGGGTACTGATCGGTTACGCGCCGCGCACCGAACCTGCGGAGTACCTTGCCGTCGCCGAGTTGGCCGCCAAGGCCGGAGCCCCGACCTTCACCCACGTGCGCGAATTGGTCGAGAGTGATCCGTCCACGCCGATCGACGGCGTGGACGAGATTGTCGTCGCGGCCGCCCAAACGGGTGCGGCCATGCACCACTGCCACGTCAACAGCACCTCGCGCCGGCACCTCGGTCGGGTGCTCGCGACGCTGGAACGCTCGCGCTCCGCAGGCTCAAAGGTGACCGTGGAGGCTTACCCGTACGGCGCCGGAAGCACCGCGATCGGCGCCTATTTCCTTGACCCCGACCGGTTACCGGCCTGGGGCGTCGGTCCGCACAACATCGTGTTGGTGGGGACCGGTGAACGGCTGGCTGACAATGCCCGGTTGCGTGAGGTCCGCGCCACCGATCCCGGCGCCGCCTGCATCGTGGAGTTCCTGGACGAGCGGGACGCCGCCGATAGGGCTCTGCTCGAGCGTGCACTCGCCTTCCCCGATTCCATCGTGGCCAGCGACGCAATGCCTGTGTACTGGCCGGACGGCACCCGAGACAGCACCCAGTGGCCGCTTCCACCGGGTGGCCACACCCACCCGCGCACAGCGGGCACCTTCGCGAAGTCGGTACGCCGGATGGTTGTCGAGACCGGCAGCTGGAGCTGGCTGGAGGCATTCCGACGTTGCTCATACCTGCCGGCCCGGGTGCTGGACGAGGTGTCGCCGGCGATGCGGGGCAAGGGCCGACTGTCGGCCGGCTCCGACGCCGACATCGTGGTGCTCGACCCCGTCGGAATCAGCGACGCTGCAACGTATCTGGACTCTGCCCGGCCGTCCGTCGGGATTCGGCAACTGCTGGTGGACGGCACCTTCGTCGTCCGCGACGGCGAGCTGCAACCGGACGCGATGCCCGGCCGACCGGTCCGTGGCGAACCTGCCTGAGCCCAAGCCGGTCGGCGACCAAGCCGGCGGCCGGCACTAGCGTCACGCACCATGAGCGCTGCGCTGTCCGATCTGGTTGCCAAGCTGCGGGCGGTACGGGACCGGATGGTCGTCGACGTCGGCACGCTGGTGTCCTGCGAGTCTGCGTCCGAGGACATCGCCGCGACCCAGGCGTGCGCAGAGTTGGTCGGCGAGTGGGGCGCGACCCTGATCGGGCTGCATCCTGAGGCGGTGGTCGTACAGGGCCGGCAACATCTGGTGTGGCGGTGCGGCGGACCTACCAGGGTGTTGCTGGTCGGCCACTTCGACACCGTCTGGCCGATGGGTACGCTGGCCCGCTGGCCTTTCACCGTGTCGGGAGATCGGGCTACCGGCCCGGGCATCTTCGACATGAAGGCGGGCCTGGTGCAGATGTTTCATGCCCTGTCCGTGCTGGACGACCTGACCGGTGTGACCGTGGTCCTGACCAGCGACGAGGAACTCGGTTCGCCGACCTCCCGTGGGCTGATCGAGGACGAGGCTCGCGGCGCACTGGCAGCGTTCGTGTTGGAGGCCAGCGTTGGCGGCGCACTCAAGACAGTCCGGAAGGGCGCTTCGATGTACCGGGTCAGGTTGCAGGGCAAGGCGTCCCATGCAGGCTTGGATCCCGGGGCCGGGATCAACGCCACAGTGGAGGCCGCTCACCAGGTGCTGGCGATCAACGCCTTGGGTAATCCGGAAGTCGGCACCACCGTCACCCCCACCGTCCTGCACAGCGGCCGCACCCTCAACACCGTCCCGGATGCGGCCGACATCTCGGTTGATGTGCGCGCTGCCAGCGAGATCGAACAGAACCGCGTCGATGAGGCGATCCGTTCGCTGCCGGTCGTTCTCGACGGATCGCGACTGGTTGTCGAGGGTGGGGTGAATCGCCCGCCGTTGCAGGCGTCCGCCTCCGCGGAGCTGTTCACGCTGGCTGTCGGGTTGGCTGCGCGGATCGGGCTACCGGCGCTGGAGTCCGCGGCGGTGGGTGGTGCGTCGGATGGCAACTTTACGGCGGGAGTGGGAACGCCCACCCTGGACGGGTTGGGCGCTGTCGGGGACCATGCGCATGCGGAGGGCGAGTGGGCCAGTGTGTCGGCGATGCCGGAGCGGGCGGCGTTGCTGGCGGCGCTGATCGACGCGGTGCGCTCGCGGCGCTCGTTGAGCCTGGATCGGTTGGACGTGGCGGGAATCCGCGAGCGTGATACTGATCCGCGGCAAGGGGCCATGGTGGTGGCGGACGAAACCGCCGTGGCCTGATCAGTTGGAGCGACGATGTGTTCGGCGTGCGTTGGCGGCACGCTGGATCTCATGAGCAGGAACCTGACTGGCGGCCCTGGATTGACCGTCGCCGGCGACGCCGACCGCACCGCCGCAGCGGTCGCGTCCGCCGCCCGTTTGGCGGACGACTCTGCTGCGGCGGCCGGTGTGCGGGTCCAGTCGCTGACCACGCCGACCGAACAGCACGCCGCGGCCGCAGTGTTGCAACAAGTCTGGCGCCACGCGGACGGTGGTCCGCTTCCGCCGGAGATGTTGCGCGCGTTCGCGTTTCCAGAAGGGGAGTACCGCGGCGAGCTATCAGACCGACCCGTCGTCAATGGCCGTGCGCCGTGGGCGGCGGAACCTGTTGCGCCGACGATCCACAGCCGTTGACGGTCTGCGTCAGGTAGCTCTCCGGCGAAAACGTTCTCGGCTGTGGCCTGGTCCTCATCGCCCCGCGTGCTCCGCAGCGTGTACACAACGGTGTGGCCGTCCGGGGAGATTGTGGGATCCGTCGGGACCTGCACCCGGGTCAAGTCTTCGAGCGTCAGTGGGCGGGTCATGTTCGAAGAGCCTCCGGCGACGTTGGGTTGTAGTGCGACACCGGCGGCACCGGGGACAGGGAAGCGGCGGCCTCGGATATGGCAGGCGCCCTGACGGAGTCGGGCAATGACCTGGGTTTGTTGGTGCTCGACACGGCCGATCTCACCAGCTGACGATGCAGCATCCACGCTGGCCTTCACATCGTCGGATCGGCCGATCCAACAGAGGTCAGTTGGTGGGAGCCGACGACCGTGGTGCCGAAGCGCAGCCACGATTTGCTGGTCGTCCTGTCCACAGTCTTGTACGAAGACTGCTCGATCGGTGCGTGTTTACCCACGTCGCCAAACCTGCGCTGGTCGAACGTCATCGACGCCAGTATCACCATCCGTCATCAACCCGGGCAGGAGCACCGCATGACCATCCAGCCGGCAGCTGTCCCGAACTGGGAGGACGGCCTACCGTCCAACACACCGGCATCAGGTCCAGCCGCGGGGAAAGAGCCTTGCTGGTCAACCCGTCAACGCCGGGCCGCGGGAACGTGCCGCCTGCCGGGCACTGACCCAGGTCAGCTGATGCCGGCCAGGCTCGAGGCCTCGTCCCGGTCATGACAGGCCCGTAACGCCACGATCTGGCCGTCCCGCATCGTCACGACCTCGTAGAGCCGGTCATCGGCCTGCCTGACCCGGACCCGATCCAGGCCCGGCACATGCACCACCACGAGCACCCGGTCGCCGTTCGCGACGACCTGTTCCAACTCTGCGGTCAGTCCTTGATCCAGTTGTCGTTGCAGACCGCGGCGCAGCTGGCCGCGGCCGTGACAGGTCTGCGGCTTCGGGTCCTCGAACGCCGGGTCGAGGTAAGTCCACTGCAAACCGGCCGACACATGCTCCAACAAACCGTCCACATCACCGGCGACAAACGCCTGGTACGCGGCACGGACCAAGGCCTCGTTTCCCTCGATCTCCATGCCCGCATCATCCCCGCGCTGACCGCTCACGGCTACAGGGTCAGTTGCCGCCGGTGAAACTCGAAGTGCTGCAGCGGGAACCGATAGACGTCCGACAGGGACATGCTGGATGCGAAGAACGGGTCCCACCTGGTCGGGTAACTCATCGCCCGCGCCAGATCGGTAGGGTCCTCGCGTTCCAACCGCCGGCCCAACGACGCGGTCACCCGGCGCATCTTCGGTCCCATCCGCCGCCGACCGTAAATACGCGCGCCCAGCCGTGAACCCCAGTAATTGACCCAGTCGAACGGCGTCGTCGCCCAGTTCAACACCGCCGCGAACCGCGCGCTGACCCACGGTGGAAGACGACCGAAAAACCGCACCAGCACCAACAGGGCACGGACGATCATGAAACCGAACAGCATGTGGAACAGCAGCTGCTCATTGGTCCACCGCGTCCCGTTGCTCCGGCGACGCAGCCCCGTCACATCCGCAGAGGCCAGCAGAGAATCAAAAGTCGCCGCGACGCGGTGCAGCTCCCGGACGACGGAGCCACGATCGAACTCCTCGAGCCCTGCCACGAACCGACCTCCAGAACGTCCGCCCAGCGCTGCAAGCCCGTCTCGCTGCCCGGGACCAAAGGCTTCATCGCCGATCCAGCTGGCCTTACGCCGCGTTGTAGTCGGCAAGGCTAGACCGGCCAGAGCCAACGCCTTTCGGCAGTGCGAACTGCGGTCGATTCTACCGGCGACTCCAGGGCTACGGGCCCGACGAAGCCCCAGCGATCGCGCCGTGGGCACGAATCGCCATCGGAACAGCCGTCGGAAGTTACCCGGTGATGCTCGCGATTTTCGGCGTACTGATCGCGTTGGCAACCGTCGCAGCGGCCTTGCGCGCCGTCCTAGGCCGGGCCCGCGGGCAACACAGCGCACGTTGAGAAGGACGACATGCGCACATCGAGCCAGTCGGGGGATGGATGAACAAGGGTCGGTTGGAGGCGTTCTCCGACGGTGTCATGGCCGTGGCGATCACCTCATTGGTGCTGCATCTGCATTCCTCGACCAAAGCTAAACCTCCAGCGCGGCAACTGGTCCAGGCGTGGCCCTCGTTCGCTGCCTACCTGGTGAGCTTCACTGTCATCCGAGTGATCTGGGTCAATCACCACGCGCTGATCGCACTGCTGGCTAGAGTCGATCGGAAGTTTCTGTTCTACAACCTGTTCCTGTTGTTCTGGGTCACCGCAATTCCGTTTCGGCACTTCGACACTCGCGGAGTTTCTACGTGAGGGCGGGTGGGACAGTCGGGCCGCGGTTCTGCTCTACGGGCTGACGATGGAGGGCATGTCGGTCGGCTTCAGCGGGATGTTGCGTCGTATGCTCCGGGCCGGTTTGACGATCGTTCCCGTGAGCCAAGCTGATGGTACGAAAGCGTTGCGCCGTTTCGGTATCGGGTTGTTGACCTACCCGTTGATCACAGCAGTGGGTCTGCTGTGGCCGGTCGGGGTGCTGATTGCGTGCAGCGCAAACAGTCTCGTACATCCTGGAACAGACCCCGGTCGTGCCCCGCCGAGGCCAGCTGACGCCGGGCCCAGGGTGGGCGGATGTGCTGTTTGTGTTGCTGTTTTCTGGCCGCGAACCGCCCCAATCAGTCATAATCGAATCGGTTCGACACGCATCGAAGTTGAGTCGGTTCGGCACTGATGGTGCGGCCGACCTGCCACGCCAATAGCGGGTGAACGCATTGATCGTCGACAGTCGCGCGGGTGGCCGTAGGCCCCCCCGCGCTAGTGTCGGCGCGACGGACCACGAAGGGGGCCGCAAACATGAACATTGGGGAGATCGCCAAGCAGGCCGGCGTGTCACGCAGCACGGTGAGCTACGTGCTCAGCGGAAAGCGACAGATCGGGGAGAGCACCCGTGCCCGGGTGATGGCCATCATCGACGAGGCGAACTACCGGCCCAGCGCGACGGCCCGGGCGTTGGCGCACGGGAGCACCAAGATGATCGCCTTGGTGGTGCCCCGGTTGCATCACCATCTGAACATCGAGATCCTGCAGTTCGTCGGCGCGATAGCCGAGGCCGCAGCTGAGGATGGTTTCGACACGTTGATCTCCCCCAGCGGGGGTGGCGAGCGTGAAGACGCCTTTGCGCGGCTGATCGAGGAACGCCGTGTCGACGGCGTCGTGCTGATGGAGACGCTGATTCCTGACTCGCGGGTGGAATTCCTGATGGGACGCGGATTTCCGTTCATCACCATCGGCCGGGCCGGCCGGGACGAGGAGCACGACTGGGTGGACACCGACTACGAAGGCTTGGTCCATGACGCCGTTGGGATGCTCGCCGACCGTGGTCATCGCCGGATTTCCCTGGTCAACCGGCCACAAGAAATGCTGGACAAGAGGTACTGCCTGTCAGTGAACGCCCAGTCGGCCTTCGAAGCCAGTTGCCGGAGCCTTGGCCTGGCTGGGGTCATGGTGTGCAGCGACGAAGAAGATGAGGATATCGGCCAGATCTGCCTCCAGCAGATTTTGGACGCGGACCCGCACGTGACGGGGATCGTGAGCGTCAACGATCGTTCGCTGGCTCCGTTGATGGACGCGTTGGCGGCCCGGAAGATCGTCGTGCCACGAGACATGTCCGTGGTGGCCGTCGCCGCGGCCCGAGTCGCCGGTCGCACCACTCCGCCGGTCACATCGGCGGATGTGCCCTCCACCCCGCTGGCTGCCGAGGCGGTGCAGACGTTGCTCTCCCGTATCGCTGCCTCTGATGCCCCGCCGGTCCGAAAATTGTTTCGCACTGCCTTTGTCGACCGCGGAAGTGTCGCCAGAGCCCCGGTTTCCAAATAGAACGCGCCGACGCAACTATCTGCTTGCGCTGTCTTGTGCCCCCTGGAGTCTTGCGTTAACGTGACGACACGCACAATCGAACCGGTTCGATCCTTAGCATTGGGCCGAGGCGATGCGGGCTCACCATGCGTCACTTTGGCCATCTATACAGATGGTCGCCAAACGAATTGCATCCAGGGAAGGATCAACGTGACTCGCTCCTCCACTGTCCGGCGCACCGCACTGACCGCGTTCACGGCCTTGGCCGTCGCCGGTTCACTCGCGGCCTGCTCGTCGTCCAGCACGGCCACCGGATCATCGGCTGCTTCGTCCACCCCATCGCCTGCGGCGGCGTCATCGGCGCCCGCACCGGCCGGGTCGTCATCCATGGCTTCGTCGGCTGCGCCGGCCGGGTCGTCAGCTGCGGCCCCGGCAGCTTCGTTGGCCTCGGGCTCGGCGGCGCCGGCCACCGGCGGCACGGTGACGATCTGGGATCCGTATCCGCAGTTCGACAACAGTTCCGACTGGGTCAAGCTGCTGGAAAAGTGCGGTACCGAGGCGGGTGTGACTGTCAAGCGGACCGGTTTCGACACCACCGACCTGACCACGAAGACGCTGCTCGCCGCGCAGCAGGGCGCCGCCCCGAATGTGCTGATCGTGGACAACCCCGTCGTCTCCACCCTGGCCGACGCCGGCGTTCTGAACACCACCGAGGATCTCAAACTCGACACCAGTGGCTTTGCCCCCAACATCTTGGCCGCGGGACAGCTGAACGGGAAGACCTATGGCGTCCCGATCGGCGCGAACACCTTGGCGCTCTATTACAACAAGGCCGTGCTGAAGGCGGCCGGCGTGGATGTCGCCAGCATCAAGGACTGGGCCTCACTGACCGCCGCACTCGCAAAGGTCAAGGCCGCCGGGAAGAAGGGCATCACCTTCTCGGCAATCGGAACGGAGGAGGGCAGCTTCCAGTTCCTGCCGTGGTTCTGGGGTTCCGGGGCGAACCTGACGAAGCTCGATTCCGCGGAAGCTACTGCGGCGCTTCAACTATGGAGTGATTGGCTCAAGAAGGGCTACGCGCCGAACTCGGTCATCAACAACACCCAGACCACCAGCTGGCAGGAATTCGCCACCGGTGACTACGCGTTCGGTGAAAATGGGACCTGGCAGCTGGCGAACGCGAAGAAGACCGGCTTCGACTACGGCGTGCTGCCGATCCCGGCGTCCAAGGGCGGCAACGCCCCCGCGCCGACCGGCGGCGAATTCGTCACATTGCCGGTGCAGAAGGACACTTCAATGGACGCCGCCTCGACCAAGGTGATCACCTGCCTGTCCGCACCGGCGAATGCGCTGACCACCGACACCACCCTGTCCTACATCTCGGCGCTTCCCGAAGTCGCAGCCAAGCAGGCCGCGGCCAACCCGGAATTGGTGCCGTGGGTAGCCGCGGTGAAGACAGCCAAGGGCCGCACCAGTGACAACCTGGGCACCAAGTACCCCAAGATCTCCGAGCCGATGTGGGGTGCAGTGCAGGCCGCGCTGAGCGGTTCCAAATCGCCGGCCGATGCTTTGAAGGCCGCGCAGAGTGCGGCGGCGGCCGCGCAGTAGCCGCCAGGCCCGGCCATCGCACCAGGAGGGAAAGGTCAATGGCGACAAAGACAAACCAGGCCGGGCTGGACCAACCGGTGGCGGAGCGCGACGTGGCTCCGCCACCGGAACAGCCAGTAAGTCAACGACGCACCGGCCAATGGGCCGCGTGGGGGTTCCTGGCTCCCATCGGAATCTACATGGTGGTGTTCTACGCCTACCCGCTATATCGAAACATCGAACTGTCGCTCCGGAACTACACCATCCGTTCCTTCATCGACGGCAATGCGACGTTCATCGGGTTCCAGAACTACCTCACCGCCTACCAGAACCCCACCTTTTGGCCGGCGTTCATCCACACGTTCGTCTTTACGATCATTTCGTTGATCTTCCAATTCTCGATTGGTTTGGCGCTGGCGGTGTTCTTCATCCGCCGTTTCCCGCTGTCGACCACGCTCAGGGCACTGTTCCTCATTCCGTGGCTGCTGCCGCTGATCGTGTCGGCATCGACCTGGTCGTGGATGTTCAACAGCGACTCCGGGGTGATCAACTCGGCGTTGTCCTGGTTCGGGCTCGGCCCCGTCGATTGGCTCACCTCGCCGCAGTGGGCGCTCACCTCGGTCATCATCGCCAACATCTGGATAGGGGTCCCCTTCAACCTGGTCGTGCTCTACAGCGGTCTGCAGAACATTTCCGGCGACCTATATGAAGCCGCATCGTTGGACGGCGCGGGCCCGTGGCAGACGTTCCAGAAAATCACCTTCCCGCTGCTGCGACCGGTATCGGCGATCACGGTGCTACTGGGGTTCGTCTACACCCTCAAGGTGTTCGACATCATCTGGATCATGACGAAGGGCGGCCCGGGTGACGCCTCGACCACCTTGGCCACGTGGTCCTACCGGCTCGGCTTCGGCACTCTGATACCGAAGTTCGGGCCCGCCGCCGCGGTCGGCAACATGCTCATCGTCATCGCCGTCCTGTTCGGGTTCATCTACCTTCGGGTGCAACGAAACCAGGTCGACACGTGACCGCCACCGACGTCATCACCGCTGTCCGGGAAACCAACCACGGTCGCACTTTCCGGGCTCGCCGCCGACGGGGCACCAGCCGGTGGAACACCGTCATCGGGATCATCCTCACCGCGATCATGTTGTTCCCGGTGTACTGGATGATCAACGTCTCGCTCACTCCGCCGAACCAGATGCGGCGAACCCCGCCGAGCTGGTTCCCGCTGCACCCGACCTTCGACGGCTATCGTGCGGTCCTGCACGACCAACTGCCATTCTTGTTGACCAGCCTGGCGATCGGACTCGGCACCGTCATCCTGACCGTGGTCATCGCAGCGCCTGCCGGCTATTCGCTGGCCAAGCTCCGCCCCCGGGGCGGCAGCGCGCTCAGTTTCGTGCTGCTGATCGCCCAGATGATCCCCGGCATCATCATGGCCATGGGCTTCTACGCCATCTTCATCAGCCTGGACATCACCAACCAATGGTGGGGACTGATCATCGCCGACTCCACCTTGGCCGTGCCGTTCGGGGTACTGATCTTCACCGCCTTCATGTCCGGAATTCCCGGCGAACTCATGCAAGCAGCGCGGATGGACGGCGCCGGATCGATGCGCACTTTTCTGTCCGTCGTGATGCCGCTCAGCCGCAACGCTATGGTCACCGTCTCGCTGTTTGCATTCCTGTGGTCCTGGTCGGATTTCATCTTCGCCTCGACGCTGGACAGCGGGGGCGACCACCAGCCGATCACTCTGGGCATCTACCACTACATCGGCAACAACAACCAGGACTGGAACTCCATCATGGCCACCGCCGTCGTCGCTTCGGTACCAGCGGCTATCCTGCTGATCCTGGCGCAGCGCTACGTCGCCGCCGGGGTCACCGCCGGAGCAGTCAAGGACTGACCGGCGAGGAAAGACCGACCATCCCCGACCATGCGGAGAGCGCAGCTCCCGGCGCCGCCCTCGCAAGAGAGACCACATACCGTGCCCAGCAACGATATCCACGCCATGACCTTCGCGGTCCAGGAAATCCCCTTCTCCTACCACCTCTCGTGGCTGAACCTGTCTCCCATCGTCGCCGAGAAGCGGGTCGAGCAGGACGTGCATCTGGTGACGCACCAGAGCGGTTTTCATCCCATCCTGCGGCTCACGCCGGAGTTCGGCGGCCGTCGCGTCGACACGGAGGTTCAAGCAGACCCCACACGGCTGAGCTGGCGGCACGAGGCCGGCTGCATCGAGGCTGCCTTCGAGACGGTCGACACCATCAGAGTGCGCGGCCAGGGCCTTTCGATCAGGATCTTGTCTGCCGCTGAGACTCTCACCCCGTTTTCTGGTTCGTACTTTTTCGTCGACCCCATAGACGAGGCGTTGATCTACACCTCGTACGAATCCGGCCGCCGGTATCGCATCACCACCGTGCAGGGACAGCTCGTCGTGCTGGGGGATCAGGCTCTGGGTACCGCGGAAAGGGGAGCCGTCGTCGAGCCCGAAGAGTCCGGTTACTGGGAAATAGTTGTCGAAGAATTCGAGGCATCGCGTAGCCCGTACGTCATGCGGTACCCCTTCACTGAGGTCGTCGCCGCTGTCACCGGCAGATTCGACGAGTTCATCAGCGCGGTCGCCTCCTGGCGGTCCGTGCGCACGCCGGCGGCCGGACTTGCCGCCTATGTCGTGTGGTCGGCCACTGTTGGGCCGGCCGGATTTCTGCAACGACCGGGCGTCCTGATGTCCAAGCACTGGATGGACAAGGTATGGAGCTGGGATCACTGCTTCAACGCCCTGGCCCTGGCCCAGGGCCAGCCCGAACTGGCCCTCGACCAATTCCTGATGCCGTTCGACTACCAGGACGAACGCGGCGCACTGCCCGACTCGGTGACCCATTCCGAGGTGCTCTACAACTTCGTCAAACCGCCCATCCACGGCTGGGCCCTGCGGGGGTTGCGGCAACGACTGCCCAAGGACCTGGACCCGGCAGATCTCGAAGGCGTCTACCAGCGCCTGTCGTCGTGGACCCGGTTCTGGCTCGACGCCCGCCGCGCCCATGGACATACCCTGGCCCACTACCAGCACGGCAACGACAGCGGCTGGGACAACGCCACCGTATTCGACCAGGCCCAGGTCGTCGAAACCGCCGACCTGGCCGCGTTCCTGTCCCAGCAGCTGCGCGTGCTCTCCGGCCTGGCCACCGAACTCGACCTACCGGACGAGGCACAGGAATGGGCCGCCCTGGCCGACCAGATGCAACAGGCCATGCTCGACGAACTGTGGGACGGCGACGGTTTCGCCGCCAAGAATCCCCGCACGGGCGAGCTGTCACGGACCGACAGCTTGCTGAATCTGCTGCCCATCGTGCTGGCCGACCGGTTGCCCCACGATGTCGCCGAACGGATCGCAGAGCGACTGCGCGGTCACCTCACCCAGTGGGGCCTGGCTACCGAACCACCGACGTCGCAGCACTATCGGCCGGACGGGTACTGGCGCGGACCGATCTGGGCGCCGTCCACCGTGCTCTTGGAGGACGGGCTGCGCCGCGCCGGGCAGCAGATGCTGGCGGACGACATCAGCGCGAGATTCCGTGCCCTGTGCGAAAAGTCGGGCTTCGCCGAGAACTTCGACGCCGTCACCGGCGCCGGCCTGCGCGACCGGGCGTACACCTGGACCGCCAGCGCCTACCTGATCCTGGCCGGCCAATACGAAGATCGCACCCGTTCTCCTGATTCGGCAGAACCGATGATGGGGTAGAAAGCGCCGGCTCGAACAGCGGCCGCTCTCCGCGGATCAGGACCCGACTGCTCCCGCCAACCATGCCCGGTCGATCACCGGAAAATACATCATTGACTCTGGCCACATGCGGCTCGTCAGTAGCGGTCAAGACAAGGCTGCGGCAACGCGGGAACGCCGCTATCTGGATGTCCAATTCAGTTTCCGGATCGGTGGGCGGAGGACCGGATACGGAGCTCGCGCGGGATGCTCCAATGGATTGGGGCACTTCGCACGGACCTAAGATGCCTAGGGCGTTTGCGGCCGGGCGGGAATTCCAAACGTTCCGGTTGCGGAGTTGAGGTGTTTCGTGTCTTTCCATCTTTGTCCTCGCGATGAGCGGTGACAGAAGGAAACTCGCCGGCATTCCCGCCGCCGCGCCCCGGCTACTGGCCGATGACCTGCCCGCGGCCGCCCCGGTCGATAGAAGGTCGCGGCGGAGTTGGAGGTGTCGGTTCCGACGTCGTTGCAACGACCGCTGCAACCCACGAGAACAAAAAACTGGCCATCGAGGAATAATGACCGGTGCACGGCTTTTGATCCTTGACCATGTACGACGCCGAAGGGTTCCAGCTTCCGGACCAGCTGAACCGCTTCGCTCTGGGCGATCGTGACCCCCTGGGCTACGGACCTGAAGGGTCGCTCGAGCTATTCATCAACAAGGCGATCGCTGCGCCGACAAACAGGCCAACTGGTTGCCCTCCGCGCCCGGCCGGCTCGGCGTCACCCTGCGCCTCTACGCCCCGCGAAGTGAAGCCCTCGACCGCAGTTGGGTGCCGCCGGCGGTGATCCGCGCGAACTAAAATTGTCGCACCTCGCGGAGCGACAGTTCAGGCGCTATGGACCTGAGATGCACGGCAAGCCGCCGAACCGTGAATCGAAGCCCAGACGGTGACTCGCAGACCGATGCTAGCTGGTGGCCTCCCTATCGCGGCCTGGAGGGCGCCGAGTGATCAGCTGGCTGGTGCGATGCGAATGGACTTCAAGAGCCCCTGAACCTCCGCCTTGTGGGCCGCGCTTTCGTTCGGGACTTCGTGGGCGTCGATCACGAGCCGTTGGCCGTCGATATCGAGGATCTGGTATTTATCCCGCTCCCCGGCAACCATGGTGTTGGTCGCGCCCAGTGGCAGTTCCCAGACCGAGCAAGTGGCGATGCTCTTGGGGGCTGTTAGCGTGAGCTGCTTCCCGTGGTAGCCAGCCACGCTGACGTCGGTCGGAGTCGTCGCGACGAGACTCGGCACGCTCGCCAGCGCCTTGGCGAGTTGGTCGACTGACGGTCCGGGTTGCGGGTCGAGCAGCCCCTGGTCGGGGTTACACGGGTCTGCATAGACCTTGTCGAAAATCACCAACTCCACGAGACCATCGTCGTTGGACACCGTGTCCAGGCTGGGATCCAGGAAAACGGCATATGGGCCGCCCATGCTCGCAGACCAACCGCGCGGCGCCGAGAAACTGACCCGCGACAGGAATGGCGAGGCAGTGACGTAGGTTCCGGGCTCCAACGGCCCTTGCGGGCCAACATCTAATGCGTGCGCGCTCGGCGACGTCAGCGCCGATGCCTGAACTGTCCTTGGAGGCCCTGTCAACGCCGAAGCCTGGACTGACCCTGTGGGCCCTGCCAGCGCCGACGACTGAACTGTTCCTACGGACGGTGTCGACGTACCGCTCGGCGCCGCCCCGCTGCACGCCGCGAGTGTCACGATCAACCCCATCCCCAGGAGCGACGCACGCGCTGATATCGCGGCATGCGTGAGCGCTACGCGACCTCCGCTACTGGAGCGGCTGCGCTCACAATGGGCGCCGCTGCCAGTACGAAAGACGCTGTGACGAGCACCAACAAACGCCGAAATCGCCACACTGGCCCCGCTCTGAACTCACTGACCCGACGAAACGGACTGGGACGTGAACATCATATTGCGGGAACGATCAATGGATCAAAGGATGCATCATCACGGACTGTTTTCACTCGTATGCGCATATGGTGAGTCGTACCGGTTCCGACAACGTTGCAAATAGCGCCAATGAAGCAGAAGCGGTGGTGAGGTGACGGCGTCCGCAGCCGGTGACAGGGACCGATGTACCTGGCCGGCTCCGAGACGCCGTTCACCAGTTTCGACGGCGTCGAGGAGGCCAGTGCCCGCAGCGCCCGTGTGGTTCAGGTCAACCGGATGTTCGAACTGTCAAGCACCCGGGGAACAACTGCGCCGGGCTCACGGGCGCACCCCCGTACGGACGTACCAACAGGTACATCGGATGCCACTTAAGGCCGCGCCATGGTTGACTCCCGAAGACGTCCGCCCAACGCCTTCCGGCAGCTGACCACAGTCGGATGATAATCGGCCGCACCGGGGTAAGGGCCCGATGAATCCAGCCCAGCCGCCCGGGTAACCTGTCCGCCACTGCGTTCCTCCAAGTGCGCTGCGCTGCGCCCGACCGGGCGAGCCGGAACTCTTGCCCGGCCGGCTCAGTCGGCCCCCTGTGCGACCCCACCGAACGCACGCGTTCGGGCCGCCGAAAAGCGGAGATTCAATACCGCGAATGGCAAATTCCGACATGAGCGCCACCCAATCCATCACGGTCAAAATCGAAATCAATTGGCCCCAGCACCCAGTCATCACGGCACAAGCGCGTGCGGGTAAGGACTGCACGAACGGGGGCGATTGCTTGACGTAGTTTCGTTCATCGGTTTCGTTACAACCATCCGACCCGACGATCACAACGGTCCCGCAATGTAAAAAATCCGATCGTTCATCACCCAATTCACGGAGGGTCCCGTACAGGGCACCCCTCACCGGGCCTCTTCGGGCGATTATTGCTGCGAATCATCGCTGACCGTTTTCTCGCACCTGTGCGGGGCTCGCTCGGGTGACGGGTAGATCACCGTGCTTCACGCTGCCAGGAGGCGGCCTGGGCCGAGCCAATTGCTAGTAAGTGTTGCCAGGTACCAGTATGTAGTGTTACCGTCTACTAGTAGTCAGCGACATAGACTAGAGGAAGGAGATCGGCCGTGGGCAATCAGATGACGGAGATGCTCAAGGGCACCCTGGAGGGCATCGTCCTAGCGGTTCTGGCGACACAGCCGGCATACGGCTACGAGATCACGGCGCGATTGAGAGAGCAGGGCTTCTCCGACCTCGTCGAGGGAACCGTGTACGCCCTGCTTATCCGGATCGAGCAGCGGGGCTTCGTCGACGTGCAGAAGGTCCCGTCCGAGAAGGGGCCGCCCCGCAAGGTCTATTCACTGAATGCGCAAGGGCGCCAACAGCTCCAAGAGTTCTGGAGGACGTGGAGCTTCCTGTCCGAACGGATCGGAAAGCTCCAGACCGACATCGCAGCAGTCAAAACCAAAGGAGAGAACTGACATGGTCGCGAAGTGGATCGAGACCCTCACCGGGTCGCTCGAGCAGAAGAAGCAGTACAAGCAGGACAAGGCCCGCATCGACGCCCTCCCCGAACCGTACGGAACCGCGGCGAAGGCGATGCACCGGTACCTCATGTACTACGGCGGCGTCACCGACGGCGACACCCTGATCACCATGTTCGGCGACCTGGCCGACCTCTGGGAGCGCGCCGCCGCCGACGGGACACCCCTGCGCGAGATCGTCGGCGCCGACCCGGTCGAGTTCGCCGAGACCTTCGCGCAGGCCTACTCCGGCCGGCAATGGATCGATAAGGAGCGCGCCCGCCTGAACAAGGCGATCGAGGACGCGGAACGAGAGGATAAGAAATGACCATCGACGACCTTCCGACGGCGCCATCCGTCCGTGTGCAGGGCATCAGGAAATCCTTCAAAGATGTGCACGTGCTTCGCGGCGTCGACTTCGACGTGAAGGCGGGCAGCATCTTCGCGTTGCTCGGCTCGAACGGCGCAGGCAAGACCACTCTCGTGCGCATCCTGTCGACACTGCTCAAAGCGGACGCAGGTAGGGCCACGGTCCACGGCTTCGACGTCGCCACGAATTCTGCCGATGTGCGCGAATCGATCAGCCTGACCGGACAGTTCGCCGCGGTCGACGAAGTGCTCAGCGGCCGCGAAAACCTCGTGCTGATCGCAAAGCTTCGTCACCTGAGGAGCCCGCTCGCGATCGCGGACGACTTCCTGGCCCGCTTCTCGCTCATGGACGCACGCGACCGGAAAGTGGCAACCTACTCCGGTGGCATGCGGCGCCGGCTCGACATCGCGATGAGCCTGATCGGCAGCCCACCGGTCATCTTCCTCGATGAACCCACTACCGGCCTGGACCCGCAGTCGCGCGTCGAGGTCTGGCAGACCGTCAAGGACCTCGCCAAGGGCGGCACGACGGTGCTGCTGACGACCCAATACCTCGACGAAGCCGAGCAGCTCGCCGACCGCATCGCGATCCTGCACAACGGCACCATCATCCAGAACGGCACTCTTGCTGAACTGCGACAACTACTCCCGTCCGCCAAAGTCGAATACGTCGAGAAGCAGCCCTCCCTCGAGGACGTCTTCCTGGCGCTCGTCGGCAGCACCGGTCAGACCGACCCGGCCGACCACGACAACTCCGACGGACCGGTCGCGACACGGAAGGAAATTCGATGACCACGCACGTCCTCGGCGACACCGGCGCCTTGACCGGCCGCTCGCTGCGCCACATCCTCCGCAGTCCCGACACGATCATGACCACAGCGGTGACCCCGATCGCACTGATGCTGCTGTTCGTCTATGTACTCGGCGGCGCGATCAAGATCGGATCCGACGAGTCCTACATCGACTACATGCTGCCCGGAATCCTGCTTATCACGATTGCATCGGGCATCGCATACACCGCTTACCGCCTCTTTCTCGACCTCCAGGGTGGCATCTTCGAACGGTTCCAGTCCATGCCGATCGCCCGGCCGAGCGTGCTCTGGGCGCATGTGCTCACGTCCTTGGCAGCCAACGCGGTCTCGGTCACGATGGTCATTGGCGTCGCACTGCTCATGGGATTCCGGACCGGCGCATCCCTGGCGGCCTGGTTTGCGGTCGCCGGCATCCTGATCCTGTTCACCCTCGCGCTCACCTGGATCGCCGTGATCGCAGGGCTATCAGCCAAAACCGTCGACGGCGCGAGCGCATTCAGCTACCCACTGATCTTCCTGCCGTTCATCAGCTCGGCCTTCGTACCCACAGACACGATGAGCGGCCCCGTCGCTTGGTTTGCCGAGAACCAGCCCGTCACCGCCATTGTGAACACCATCCGCGCCCTCTTCGCCCAGCAACCCGTCGGAAATGACATCTGGATCGCACTCGCCAGGCGGGGCCTCGTCGGCCTCTTCGTCATCGCGTACGTCTTCGCAATCGCCAAATACCGACGCAAGTTCAACTGATATGACCGACGCAAGTTCCACTTGTATGTAGGCCGGGGTGCCTGACGCTGGCCGTGTTCCTGCCATTTGGTCGGCACCTTTTGAGGTCCGGAATCGGTCGCCGAAGGTTTCAACGGACCAACGGCACCAACACCCCCCACGCGGGTCGGAGCCGACGCGGTCATTGCACACCCACTGCTGAGGTGCTGCGAGGGACCCGGCGGGAATATCTGCGGAGCTCAACACCCGAGCGTCGGGCGGCACCGAAGGACCGGCCGCGCGGGGAAACGTTGGCGGTTTCGCGTAACTAGGCACTGACGATGCCTTCCGCAGAATGCGAGAAATCACCCATCCAAAGGGGGCTAAAAGCCGAGCCAAACCCGCCCAACTCGCCCGAAGCGTCATCACGACGGACGACGTCTGGGACCACTTCAACGGTCATCGGGGGAACCGTCCCGCGAGACTACATCGCCGGCAACGGCGCCGATGGCTCTTCGCATCGATGCATCTTCGCCACTCAGAACGCGTCCCGGCATCACGCTTGCCCGCTGGGTCACTCGACCCTGAATACCGAACAACATCTAGTCTTGCCGCAGGCCAGCCAGGATCTCAATGATCGGAAAGATGATGGACGAGCCACTTCCACGGGTACAAATTTGCCAAGCCCAGGAGCCTCCGCGTTGGGCTGTGCTTCAGCGGCAACTCATAGCGTCGTTGTCTGCCGCCGCGCCTGAGTTCGTCGAACGCTACACCCGTGACGACGGCACTCTGATCTGGCGCGAGGAGTGGCCCGGCATGGATGGGTCGGATGATCCGTATGAGGCCTTCCAATACCTTGCGCTGTTCTACTCCATCAGCGGCGATGAGTCCGTCTACGCTCTGGCGCGCAAGATGTGGGATGCCATCACCTGGCAGTGGACGCAGTACGGCCAGATCGAGCGCGAGTTCGATGGCTACTACGACTGGATGCATCACGGTGAGGCGAACCTCTTCCACTACTTCTTTGGGCTCACCAAGCCGGAGTCCCTTGTCGACCGACAGCGCGCCGACCGCTTCGCACGGATGTACACCGGCCAGGATTCTCTTGCCCCGAACTACGACGCCGAGCTCGGCATCATCCGAGCTTCGCAATCCGGCAGTCGAGGGCCACGCTTTGTCGTCACCGCCGAGGATTTGGGAACCCACCGTGGCGTCCTCGACGGGTACCACCCGCCCTTCGAGGACCTGTCCGGCGTCGCGTTCCCGGCATCGACAACCCCGTGGCACGACGACGCTGTCTTCGCCGAAATCATCGAAAAGATGAACGAGCGCACCACGCGCGGCGACGTACCACTCAACATGAACGCCACGGGGCAGATGACGCACGCCTTTCTGTACTCCGGCGATGAGTCGCTGCGCCGCTGGGTAATTGACTACATCGCACGCTGGAAGGCGCGCGCGGACGCCAACGACGGCATCCTGCCGGACAACGTCGGCCTGTCGGGGGAAGTCGGCGAATACCTGGAAGGCAAGTGGTGGGGCGGCCACTACGGATGGCGTTGGCCGCATGGCTTGATGACGATCATCGAGCCGACCCTCAACGCCTGCGTCAACGCCCTCCTGCTGACCGGTGACGCGTCGCAACTGGCTCTTGTCCGCCAGCAGCTGGACGTGAATTTCGCACTCGGCCACGACGACAGCGACGGCACGTTCGTCGTTCCCCACAAGCACTTTGACAGCGGCTGGACGGACTATCGGGCTCCGAATCCGATTTACCCGATCCATCTCTGGGCTCGATCGATGGCCGACGAGGATCTCGAACGCGTCGAGCGGGTGCGGCGCGGCACCGATTGGACCACGGTGCGGTTTCCAGTCGTTCCGCTGTCCAGCAAGCACTTCAACGTGAACACGCCAGCTTGGTATGCCTACATCACTGGCGCCAATCCCACCTTCCCCGAGCGGGCGCTCGAGGCGAATAGTGCGCTTCTCGAGCAGCAGTTGCGGCGGATGCGGTCAAGCGAGGGTGATCCCGCCGGCTTCGCCACGCTCCATCACATCGACGGTCACACCGAGGCGCTTGACTTGCAGATCGACGGCTACGCCATCCATGTTTGGCAGGAGTTCAATCCCGTCTACTTCGAGTCGCTAGTGCAGCTGATGTGGGGTACGCCGATGCATCTCTCGCACGGTGGGCTTCAGCACGCGACCGTGCGCTACTACGACGCGGTGACGCGGCGCCCAGGCGTTCCGCAAGATGTTGCTGCTTTGGTGTCGCAGGTCTCACGCGACTCGGTCGAACTCCAGCTGGTCAACCTCGATGGGACTGGCGCGCGGCGCGTTGTCGTGCAGGCGGGGTCGTTCGGAGAGCACCGCTTCGGCGAGGCGTCGCTGGACGGCGGTACCGCGGTTCCGGTCGACGGGCGATGGGTGCAAATTGAACTGGCTCCCGGAGCGGGAGCGAGCATCCGGCTGTCGATGGAGCGCTACGTGACCCAGCCGAGCTACGAGACCCCGTGGTCTCGTGCCGCCGAGTGGTCACCCCTGATCACGCCGCGCCAGCTGAACTGACATTGGGGAGCGAGTCTCAGGCGCTGAGCGTTGAGGGCTTCGACGGCGGGGATGAAACGGCGGCGTGACGACTCGATGTGGTCGAGCATCAGTTCGCGGGCGCTCTCGGCGGCCCCCCCGGCGATCGCGTTGACGATCTCGACGTGCTCGGTGACTGCGAGCGGTCGCTTGCCTCCCTGGTAGTACTCGGCGAACATATCGTGCACGAACGCGCCGTCCGATCCCTGGGCGAGTTCGTCCTGCTCGTCTTGCTTGACACTGAGCGTGGCTTTATAGACCCGGAACAGGTGCAGATGGCAGTGCGTGCGGATGAAGGCCTCCTCGACGAAGGAGTTGCCTGATGCATGTGCCACCAGAGCATGCAGGCGTGTGTCGTGCTCGGTGAACTCCGGGTACGTCGAAGCGTTGCCGGAGTGCTCGATCTGCTGGGCGCGTTCCAACTCGGACTCCATGGCCTCGATGTCGCGGCGGGTGCTGCGGCGCGAAGCCTCGGAGGCGGCCCACGGCTCGAGGACCGCGCGGAACTGAAACAGCTCGTCGAACTGCTGCACCGAAAGCAGGGGCGTGGCCTCGTAGCCGCGCAGCGGAATCTTGGTGACCAGGCCATCCGCCTCCAGCCGCGCAAGTGCTTCACGTACGGGCGTCTGCGATACCACAAGCTGGCGCGAGAGCTCATCGATCCCTACGTGCTCCCCCGGTTCGATGTCGTGATCCAGAATCATCGCCTTGATGGCGTCGTAGGTGCCATCGGTCAGCACCAGCCGACGCTGGGCCGGCAAGACACGGCGCGCGGAGCTTTGTGCCATCGTTCCTCGCTCTTCGCTGGATCCGCCTGCCCGAGCACGGCGCGACTGGCGACTTATCGTATATTCCATCGCGTTTGCCGCTTATTTCGGTGTCCTACCGGGACGGCACCCGCAGCCCATCCATGCCGCCGTCCACAGCGAGCACGGCACCCGTCGTCGAACGTTGGTCAGGGCTGGCCAAATAGCGGATGGCGTGGGCGACTTCCTCGGCCGATACCAGCCGGCCATTCGGCTGTCGCTGTTCGAGGGCGGTCCGCTCAGCGGACGGATCCGACGCGAGGTTCAACAGTCGCGCCACCCACGGGGTGTCAGCTGTGCCGGGATTGACGCAGTTGACACGGATCCCCTCGTGGAGGAAGTCCGCCGCCATCGCACGGGTCAACGCCTCCACGGCGCCCTTGCTCGCTGAATAGATGGCGCGATGGGGCAGGCCGACGCTCGCGGCTATGGAGCAGGTGTTGACAACGGAGGCTGCCGCGCTCTTACGGAGCAGCGGGAGTGCCGCTTTGGTGACACGCGCGGTGCCGACGACGTTGACGTTGAGCACGCGGGCCCACTCGTCCTCCGTGGCGTCCTCGACTGTACCGACGGCGCCGATACCGGCGTTGTTCACCAGGATGTCGAGCACCTGGGTGAGGCTCCCGAGCGGTCGCGAACGCTCGCGTGACGGACTCCGTGGATCCGAGGTCGCAGTCGATCCACTCGGCGACGCCGTCCATCGCCCCGGCGTCGATGTCGAGGCCGAAGACGCGCGCGCCGCCGGCGGCGAAGTTCTGCGCGGTGGCGAGACCAATGCCGGATCCGGCGCCCGTCACCACGGCGGTGAGGCCGGCCAGCTCGTCAGACGCCATCGCTTCGCACCTTCTCTCCGTTGAGCAGGACCCGAAACCCTGCGTGCCGATTGGAATGTAGCATATAGGATCTGGGCGGATCGTGTAGTATCGTGCCCTATTGGAGCGAGGGAGCTTTCTCTCGTCCCTTCGACGGCACGAGAGGGAATGCCTTAAATGAAACGACAAGCACTGGCGCTCGTCGGGGTAGCGGCCTTGGCCATCAGCCTCGTGGGATGTTCTAGCGGGGGCGGGAGTGGAAATGCCGGCGCGACTGGGAGTGCCGGCGCGAGTGGGAGTGCCGGCGGCACGCCCTCCGTCCTGATCTGGGCGGATACGCCTCGAATTCCGCAGGCGACGGAATATCAGAAGGAGATGAAGGGCAAGGTCGACGTCAAGATCGAGACCATCGCCCAGGCAGACGCGCAGACGAAGATCGCGCTGGCCAACCGTGCCAAGAAGGGCTGGCCGGACATCATTTTCGGAACCGCCGCTGACACAGCGGCCTTTCGGGATCCGTCCAACGGCTACGCAGCCGACCTGACCAATCTGGTGCCCAAGAAGATCTTCGATGGTTTCGGCGAAGGCAACAGCGACTGCAAGTTCCCCGACGGCAAGTACTACTGCCTCAAGAACGACTTGGCCAACACCGTGCTGTGGTACGACACCAAGATTTTCTCCAAGCTCGGGCTCACCGTCCCGACCACCATGCAGCAGTTCGTGGATACCGCTCTGAAACTCAAGGGAACGGGGTACTCGGCCGGCGCCTACGGCGACCAGCTTTATTACGCCGCATTCCTGCAGTCGAGCGAGTGCCCGCTGGCCGATCTCACCGCGCCGAACACGGTGCGGATCGCTCCCGATGACCCCAAGTGCACTCGCGTCGCCAAGACGATCCAGCCACTGATGGACGCCGGCGTCATCGACAAGCGGTCGCCGTTCGACGCGGGATTCATCAAGAACGTCGCCGCCCAGCACAAGGTCGCCATGACCATTGGCCCGTCATGGTGGGGTGACTTCGTGATCAAGCCCGCTGCATCATGGAACGTTCCAGCCGGGGAGATCGCTGACGCCAACATGCCCACGTGGGGTACGGGAAGCGACGACAAGTCGGGTGCATACGGTGGTGGCGTCTTCACGGTCTCGGCCCACGCGAAGTACCCGCAGGCCGCAGCTGACGCTGCTGTCTGGATGACCACCTCGGACTGGATGGCGACCGCAGCGACCACCCCGACGTTCCCGGCCTACGGCCCGGCTAACAAACTATGGGCGGCGCGCATCTCCAAGGACCCGTATTACGCGAAAGACGTATACCCCGCCATGGCCGCCGGAGCGAACAAGATCTCGCAGGTCGACCGCCCGGTCCGGTTCCCCTTCAATGCGCAATTCGGTCCCACCTTGGTTGCTGACATCAACAACGGAAAGTCGTTGACGACGGCCCTCGAACAGCTACGCCAAGTCGATTCAGAACCTCGCACCTCAGAGCGGCTACAAAGTCGAAACCCAGTAGTTCCGTTATGGACGGTTCCGGGGAACCTCACCGGTCTCCCCGGAACCGTCACCTTTGAGCGAAGGAAACGCGATGTCGCGCTCACGAGCAAGCAAGCGAAGTCTGGTCGCGGGCAGCCTCATGTTCGCCCCGTACCTGGTGCTCCTGGCCTTATTCGGAGTCTGGCCGATCATCCAGGCGGTCCTGGTGTCGTTGGAACCGACGGTCCTGAACGCCGCGGGCGGCCTCAAGAACTACGCCGACGTGGTGGCGGACAGCCGTTTCGCTCCGGCGCTGAAGAACGTCGTGATCTTCCTGGTGATGTATGTGCCGGCAATGCTCATCGTGGTCTCCCTCATGTCGCTCCTGCTCGATACGGTGCAGGGAAGGTGGAACCTGCCGCTGCGTCTGGGCTACATCGTGCCGGCCGTCGATGACCGGCGCCACCGCGGTGCTCGTCTGGTACTTCATGTTGGAGCCTTCGCTGAGCCCGTATCGGGATGCTTTGCACGCCCTGGGGATCACCGAGGGCAACCAGATCTGGCATCAGGGTGGTCTGGCGTGGATCTTCGTCACGATGGCGTTCTTCGTCGGTGCCGGCAATTGGATCGTCGTGCAGTACGGCTCGTTGCAGTCGATCTCCGACGACATCCTGGAGGCAGCCAGGATCGACGGTGCGAACGCCTGGCAGATCGGGTGGCGCATCAAGCTTCCACTGATCCGAAAGTACCTGGTGTACATGGGGATCTTGGTGTTCGCCGCGGGCCTGCAGGTCTTCGTCGAGCCGCAGTTGATCTCCGGTTCCGTCTACACCGGGATTGCCAAGGACTGGTCACTGAACCAGTTGAGCTACGACCTCGCATTCCAGAACAACAACTTGGCGGGCTCGGCGGCACTGTCCCTGATGCTTCTCGTCGTTTGCATGGTCGCGGCGATCATCGTCATCTTCCGGACCGATTTCTTCGAGGGCACGGGAGTGGGGAAGAAATGACAGTAGATTCGATCACGACTCCCGGGCGCGCCGACCGAGTCGAGAGGACCCGTGGCGCAGGCGCCACCACCGGACGGGTTATGGTGTGGATCGTGCTCGTGGTCTTCGGTATCCTCAGCGTCGTCCCGATGATCTGGCTGATTCTTGCACCGTCCAAGACAGCCCAGCACTTGAACGACAATGCGCCGTTCTCGTTCGGAAGCTTTGCCCAGTACGGCGTGGCGTGGCACAACCTGCTGAGCCAGAACGACGGTGTCTTTATCAACTGGATAGTAAATTCAGTCGTCTACACCGCGTCGATCGTGGTGATCTCCTGTTTCACGGCGGTGTTGGCCGGCTACGCCTTGGCGGCCACCGCGCTGCCGTTCAAGAAAGTGTTCTTGATCATCACCCTGCTCGCGATGATCATTCCGCCGGTTGCCCTGGTCGTGCCGCTCTTTGTCGAGATATCCGCGATCGGTTTGTACGACACCGCGTTGTCGGTGATCCTGACCAGTTCGTTCTATCCGTTCGGGGTATTTCTGTCGTACATCTTCTTCTCGACCTCCATCCCGACCGAGATCTACGAAGCGGCGAGGGTCGACGGCGCGGGCGAGTTCAGCACATTCATCCGGATCGCGTTGCCGCTTTCTAAAGGACTCTTCGGCATGTTGGCGTTCTTCAGCTTCACCGCCGCGTGGACGAACTACTTCCTGCCCTACGTGCTGTTGCAGTCACAGGAGAAATTCAACCTATCGGTCGGTTTGGGCTTCCTTTTCACCTCCAGCCCGGCGTTGAACCCACTGAACGGCGCACAGCAGAGCCTGATCGGCCGCCCCGAAATCGCATTGGCGAGCCTGTTCCTGGCCATCCCGGTCCTGATTGTCTTCATCGCGTCTTCGCGCCTGCTGGTGCGTGGCGTGCTCGCCGGCGCAGTGAAGAGCTGAAGGAGCCAGCATTTCATGAGCACTGTCACCAATATCCGGACCGTCGACGTGCGGTTTCCCACCTCGATCTTCCTCGACGGTTCCGATGCGATGAATCCGGATCCCGACTACTCGGCCGCTTACCTTGTCATCGAGACCGACGCGGGAGACGGTTTGCACGGCGCCGGGTTCGTCTTCACCATTGGACGCGGCAACGACATCCAGTCCAACGCCATCGACGTTCTGGCCTCCCGGTTCGTGGGTCGCAACGTCGAACAGTTGCTCGCGGACATGGGGGCGACATGGCGCGAGATGTTGGACGACTCCCAGCTGCGCTGGCTGGGTCCCGGAAAAGGGGGTCATCCACATGGCGATCGGTGCGGTGATCAACGCATTCTGGGATCTCCGTTGCAAGCGAGCCGGTCAGCCGCTGTGGCAGCACCTGGCATCGCTGTCTCCCGAAGAACTGGTGGATGCCACGCGACTTTCGTTACCTGACCGACGCGATCACTCGCGACGAGGCGCTGGACATCCTGCGAAAAGGCAAGGTCGGCGCGGAGGATCGCAGAAGCCGAACTGCTCGAAAAGGGCTACCCGGCCTACACCACCGGTCCCGGGTGGCTCGGCTACAGCGACGAGAAGCTGGAGCGACTCGCGAAAGAGGCTGTGGCCGAGGGGTTTACGCAGATCAAACTGAAGGTCGGTGCCGACCTCGACGACGACAAGCGCCGCCTTGCCATCGCTCGGGCCGCCGTCGGGCCCAACATCAAGATCGCCACCGACGCGAATCAGCGCTGGGATGTCGACCAGGCCGTGGAGTGGATGCAGCAGCTCGCTGAATACGACCTGGCCTGGATCGAAGAACCCACCAGCCCTGACGACGTTCTCGGTCACGCCGAGATCGCCCGCCGCCTTGCTCCCATGCCGGTAGCAACCGGGGAGCACGTGCAGAACAGGGTCGTTTTCAAGCAGATGCTGCAAGCCAGGTCGCTGCAGGTGCTCCAGATGGATGCCTGCCGAGTCGGCGGAGTCAACGAGAACATCGCCATTCTGCTGCTGGCCGCCAAGTTCGGAGTGCCGGTCATACCTCACGCCGGCGGGGTCGGGCTCTGCGAGACCGTGCAGCACATGTCGATGTTCGACTTCGTCGCGGTCTCCACCACGATGGACGGCAGGATGATCGAGTTCGCCGACCACCTGCATGAACACTTCGTGAACCGGGTCTCCGTGGTGGGCGGACGCTACCGGGCACCCACCGCTGCCGGAACCGGTGCCGAGATGTTGGCCTCCTCCATCGACGAATGGACCTTCCCAGACGGCAGCGGCTGGGTCGGGCTCAACAGCTGAAAGGCAGAACTGGTGAAGTTCATGCGACTCGGACCGGTCGGCGCCGAGCGGCCTGTGGTGCGTGACGAGGCTGGAGTGCTCTACGAGCTGTCTGGCCTGACGGCAGACATCGACGGCGCGTTTCTGGCCGCCGGCGGGCTCGGGGCGGCCGCCCGGGCGGCCGCCGCCGGCGAACTGCCAGTGCTCGACGACCCGGGTGACGGCTCCGGATTGCGGGTTGGCGCGCCCATCGCCCGCCCGACCGCCGTCATCTGCATCGGGATGAACTACGCGGCGCACGCAGCGGAGTCGGGATCGGAGCCGCCGACGCGCCCGGTGATCTTCTTCAAGCATCCGAACACCGTCGTCGGCCCCTACGACGAGGTGCTCCTCCCGCCGGGTTCGACGAAGACCGACTGGGAGGTCGAGCTCGCCGTCGTGATCGGCACGCGGACGCGCTACCTCTCCTCTCCCGTGCGACGCTCTGGCGCACGTCGCCGGATTCGCCGTCTCGAACGACGTATCGGAACGCGAGTACCAGATCGAGATCTCGGGCGGGCAGTGGAGCAAGGGCAAGAGCGCCGAGACCTTCAACCCGGTCGGACCGTGGCTCGTGCCCACCTCGGCGGTCGGCGACGGCTCAGGCCTCGGGCTGCGCTCCTTCGTCAACGGGGAGCCGCGGCAGGATTCGACGACCTCCGACCTCATCTTCAACGTCGCGCACATCGTCTACGAACTCAGCCAGTACATGGTGCTCGAGCCCGGGCGACCTCATCAACACGGGGACGCCCCAGGGCGTCGCGCTCAGCGGGCGCTTCCCGTACCTCGGCGCGGGGGACGTGATGGAGCTCGAGATCGACGGCCTCGGGCGTCAGCGCCAGATGGTTGCGCAGGGACGGCCGTGACCGAGGTGATTTCGACAACCAGGCCGCTCGGCCGAGGCGGACTACAGGTCGGCCCCAATTCTTTCGGGATGGCGCCGCTGGCGAACCTGGGCCGCGAGGTCACGGATGAGGTAGCCTTCGCCGCGCTGGAGGCGGCATGGGACAGCGGGCGTCCGCTACTTCGACACGGCGCCGCACTACGGGGTCGGCCTGGGGGAGCGACGACTCGGCGAGTTCCTCCGGACCAAACCCCGTGACGAATTCGTGCTTTCGACGAAGGTGGGTCGCCTTCTGGTGGACAATCCGGCGGGCGTTCAGCCTGACGACGGAGGCTTCGCCGTCGTCTCGGCGCTGGTCCGTCGTCGCGACTACAGCGAAGCCGGGGTGCGCCGCTCCATCGACGAGAGCCTCGAGCGGATGGGGCTCGATCGCATCGATGTGGTCTATCGTCCATGACCCCGACGAATTCTTCGTCGAAGCAATGGAGGGTGCATTTCCTGCCCTCGATGCGATGCGCCGCGAAGGCACGATCGCCTCCTATGGAGCCGGTATGAACCAGTCCGAAATGCTGACAAAGTTCGTTCGGGACACCGACCTCGACGTGGTCATGTGCGCCGGTCGATTCACTCTGCTCGAGCAGGGGGCGCTGGACGAGCTACTTCCGGCCGCCACCGCCTGCGGTGTTTCAGTTGTGGCTGCGGCAGCGTTCAACTCCGGGCTCCTGGCCCGCGACCGGCCGTCGGCGAGCGTGACCTACAACTACGCGCCGACTCCGCCGAGATCCTCGCCAGGGTCAACGCAATCGCCGACGTGTGCGAAAGCAACGGGGTCCCACTGCCGGCGGCGGCGCTGCAGTTCCCGCTCAGGCATCCAGCGGTCGCCACGGTGTGCACGGGCGCGCGCTCCGCGGAGCAGGTGCAGCGCAACGCCCGCCTCTTCGAGGTCCAGATCCCCGATTCGCTCTGGTCCGACCTTGTTGCCGCCGGGTACCTCCGTGCCGGCATCCCTACACCGAAGGTGAGCCTGGAATGATCATCACCGCCGTCGACGTCGTCCGCGTCACCGTTCCGGCCTACGCCCCGCCTTTCGTCTGGCGCGCAGGGTTGCCCGGCTCCGAGCCGCAGGCGGACGGTGCGTGGCTCGTGATCCGCACCGACGTCGGGGTCGCCGGGCATCGCCTTCGCTCTGCGCGGGGCGATGCTGCAGGACGTCGTCGACCGTCGCATCCGCGCCGAACTCGTGGGTCGCGATCCCATCGCCCGTGAGCTGCTCTGGGACCGCATCTGGGAGCTCGACCGGATCGACCGCTTCCCGGTCTTCGTGCAGGGTGTGATCGACGTCGCTCTCTGGGATCTCGCCGGCAAGGCGGCGAACATGCCGGTGTACCAGTTGCTCGGCTCGTACCGCCAGTCGCTGCCCGCCTACGCGTCCACGGTCACCTTCGGATCGATCGAGGAATACTTGGACGTCGCCGACCAGTGCCTCGAGCTCGGCTACCCCGCCATCAAGCTCCACGCCTGGGGCGACGCACGCAAGGACGCCCGTCTTTGCGAGGCGCTTCGGGAGCACGTCGGCCCGGATGTGCCGCTCATGTACGACGGCTCGGCGGGATTCGATCTGCTCGATGCCACCTACCTGGGCAAGGCGCTCAGCGCTGCGGATTACCTGTGGTACGAGGAGCCGATGCGCGAGTTCAGCGTGACCGCCTACTCCTGGCTTGCACAGCGTGTCGACGTGCCGCTGATCGTGGCGGAGGTGGCCGAGGGGTCACACATGAAGACGGCAGACTTCATAGCCGCCGGCTGCGCGGCCGCGGTGCGCACGAGCACCGGCCTACGAGGCGGATTCACCGGCGCGATCCGTACGGCCCACCTGGCGGATGCGTTCCTGCTGCGCGCCGAGGTGCATGGACCGGGGGTCGCCAATCGGCACCTCTGCATGTCGATCAGCAATACGACGTACTACGAGTCGCTGATCGACTCGAACCCGGTGCGCCGACCGGCAGAAGTCGACGCGGACGGGAACGTCCACGCGCCGACGCTGCCCGGCGTCGGCTTCGAAGAGGAGTGGGTCGACGGACCGCCCGCCGAGCTCGCCGCCGCCCTGGCAGGTTTGAACGCCATGCTGATCACCGACGATCGAGATTCGCGCGTGCAGCCCTGGCGCGACCGCGGAAGGGGCGGGTGGCGCTGTCGACCGCGCACAACTGCGGGGCGGTGCGGCACCCGAGGTCGTCGTCATCTCGCTGAAGACCGACGAGGGAATTACCGGCGTCTCCTTCGGTTCCGGCGGCCTTGATGCCCGGACCACAGCCCGCGCCTTCGCGCAGGTACGTCCCTTCTTCATGGGCCGCAATCCGATGGCACGCGAGCAGAACGCCATCGAATTCCGCTGGTTCGACCGGCGTTGGAACCACTCACCCATCTACGCCTACGGACCCTTTGACGTGGCATGTTGGGATGCCGTCGGTATTCGCGCCGGCCTCCCGATCCACGAGTTGATCGGGACGGCGGCCGACCGGCGCGCGGTCTACGTGAGCTCGATGTTCCTTGCCGACGGCGGAAGAATACGCGGCGCAGGCACTCGAGGTGAAGGCGCGCGGCTTCCGCGGGTACAAGGTGCACCCGCCGGCGCCCGCCGAACTCGACCTCGAGGTGTACGCCGCGGTGCGTGAGGCCGTCGGACCGGACTTTCCACTGATGGCCGACCCAGTGGCGACGCATTCCTATGAGGAGGCGCTGCGGGTGGGTCGGGCGTTGGAGGAACTCGACTACCGCTGGTTCGAGGAGCCGTTTTATGACTACGACATCCAGTCGTACATCAAGCTGCGACAGAAGCTCGATATCCCGATCGCAGGAACGGAGACGATCGCGGGCGGCAGCCAGCTGACGGCGCAGTTCATTGCCAGCGGCGCCGTCGACATCGTGCGCACCGATCCCTCGTGGCGTGGCGGAATCACTTCCGCCCTGAAGGTGGCGAGGCTCGCAGAGGCATTCGGCATGTCCTGCGAGCTCCATACGGCGCTCTACCACCCGCTCGAACTCGCTAATCTGCAGCTGGCATTGGCGATGAGCAACACCGGGTGGTTCGAGCTGCTGTATCCCATCGAAGATTTCGCCTTCGGCCTCGCCGCAACCGCTCGATATCCGAGACGGCTACGCCTATGCGCCGACGGCCCCGGGGCTCGGTGCTGTCTATGACTGGGATGCGATCGACGACGCAACCGTCGAGATTCTCTGAACCCTCCTGGGAACCTGGGGAGCACCGTTCATCTCAAGGAGGAATCGTATGAAACGCATCGCATCGGTGATCGGCCTGCCGCCGGAGAACGTTGCACGCTACGAGGAATTGCACGCTGCCGTGTGGCCCGCCGTGCTCGCGCGGATCTCCGCCAGCCACGTCGTGAACTACTCGATCTACCGCTACGGCGAGCTGCTGTTCTCCTACATGGAATATGACGGCGACGACTACGCCGCAGACATGGCGGCGATGGGCGCGGATCCGGCCACCCAGGAATGGTGGGCGGTGTGCATGCCGCTGCAGCGTCCGGTCGATGATCGCGCCGACGGCGAGTGGTGGAAAGAGCTGCCCGAGATTTTCCACGCCGACTGATGGTCGTCGTTCGAGCAGCAGACAGGTGACGAGCGCCTTAGCTCGGCGATGCTGAGCGACGCCCTCGACGAGTGCGGGCTGCGCTCTCAGGTGCTCCAGCAGCGACTCCCGCCGGTTGTCGACGGGTCGCGCGCCTTCGGCCGCGCGGCGACCGCGCGATTCGTTCCGAGTGCCGAGGATCGACCCGAGGACCCGTACGGCGTCGCCATCGACTTCATCAGCGGGCTGCGGCCCGGCGAGCTGGTCGTGCTCGGGACCGCGGAAAGCAACGCCTCTGCTTTTTGGGGAGAGCTGTTCAGCGCGGCGGCGCTCGGTGTCGGGGTGGTCGGGGTCGTGACCGACGGCAACCTGCGCGACACGTCGAAGATCGCGGGGCTCAACTTCCCGGCGTTCTCGCGCTCGCGGCGACCGATCGACTATCGGCGCCGGATGGCGATCGCCGACACCCGCCAGCCGATCGACGATCGGTGGAGTACGGATCGCGGATGGCGATCTCGTGCTGGCGGACGACGACGGCGTGGTCGTGGTGCCGCGCGAGCGGGAGCCCGAGGTGCTCGCGGCCGCGCGTCGGCGAGCGGCCGGAGAGTCGACCGTGCTTGCCGAACTACTCGCCGGGGAGTCGCTGCGGGCGGTCTGGGACCGCCACCACATCCTCTAGGCAACCGCGCAGGTATTGACATGGTAAATCGATTAACCATACGGTTGGACGTCATGACAGAGACGTGCACCGATCGCGCTCGCGGGATGACCTGGGACCACCCGCGCGGCGTCGACGGCCTCCGCGCCTGCGACGCCCTGCTGCTCGATCGGCACGGCGTGGTCGGTGGAGTGGGAGGCGCAGATCACTGCTCGCCTTCGGTGACCAGCACGTCGCCGACTTCGCCCATGACGTTCGATCTCGATGGTCATCGATCATCCCCATGTTCCGGATGCCGTGGCCGCTGGCGTCCTGCTCCCCCTCGACGCGATCCCCGGCAGTCGAGCAGCCTCGCGCGCGAGAGCGTCGGACGATCCCACGAGTCGTACCGTTACCGCGGTCAGCCCAGTGGGCGCTCGGCGTCGACGCGGCAGCGCAGGTCAGCGCGTTCCGCCCCGACCGCGATCGACGGAGGCGCCGGTCTTCTGGAGCGACGTGCTCGAGCTGGCCCGCACGGGCGCCGTGCTCTGGCCGTACAAGCCGGTCGACGCCTTCAGCACCTTCGCGACCCTGCTGGCGCAGCGCGGGGCGCCGCTCGCCGAAGCAGGACGGTTCGTCGACCGTTACGTCGCCGCGGAGGTTCTCGAATTCATGATCGAGCTCGCCGATGCCGTGCCCAGCTGGTGCGCCGACGCGAACCCGATCGACGTGGCCGAGGCCTCGTGGTCGCCGAGGACACCGACTACCGCGTCGGGTGTCGCGCTCTTCGGATACACGAACTACTCACGACCCGGGTTCCGGCAGCACGCTGCTCGCCTACGACGACCTCCCCTCCTTCGACGGGCGCTCGGCAGGCTCGACCCTCGGCGGGGCCGGGATCGCGGTGTCGGCGAGCACGCGGCATCCCGAACTGGCTCTCGCCGCCGCGGCCACGCTCGCCGGAGCCGAGGCACAGCGCGGGCCGTACACAACGGGTGGTGGGCAGCCGGGCAATCTGCGCGCCTGGCGCAGCAAGGCGACGAACGCGGCGACGCATGGCTTCTTCCGCAACACGCTCCGCACCCTCGAACGTGCCTGGGTACGCCCGCGGGTGCTGGGCTGGCCGGACCTGCAGCTCGCGCTCTCGCACCTGGTGCGCGACGCGATCATCGCCCGGCGACGTCGATGACGCGGTGCTCGACCGGATCGAGCGCCTGCCCGACGACCACCTCGCCGAGCGAGTGGAGTCCGCATGACCTACTTCGAGGACTACGTGCTGGGCTCGACCCGGCGCAGCCACGGTCGCACGGTGACCGAGGCCGACATCGTGCTGCACGCCGGTCAGACCGGCGACTTCTTCCCGCACCACATGGACGCCGAGTTCGCCAAGACGCTTCCCGGCGGGCAGCGCATGGCCCACGGCACGCTCGATCCTCTCGATGTCCGTCGGACATGCTCGCCGGCGAGATCAACGAGCAGGCGATGAGCTACGGCTACGACCGGGTGCGGTTCATCCGTCCCGTGCACATCGGCGACACCATCACCTCGCGCAGCGAGATCGTCGGCACTGCGCGAGCACCCGAAGCAGCCGGAGCTGCTCGGCTTCGCCGACGAGCAGGTCGAGGTCGTCAACCAGCGCGGCGAGGTCGTCGTCGCGTTCGTGCACCTCTACCTCGTGAACCGCCGCCCAGCACGACGGGAGCGCCCGCATGAGCGATCTGTACCAGCCCAGCCAGATGATCGACACCCACCAGCACCTCTGGAAGCCCTCGGAGCGTCGCTACGACTGGCTCGACGCCGCCGGGCTGCCGCTGAACGCCGACTTCGGCCCCGAGGACGTCGAGGCGGACGTCGCGGCCGCGGGTATCACCGGCACCGTGCTCGTGCAGGCTGCCGACACCTACGAGGACACGTTCTACATGCTGTCGGTCGCGGCGCGCGTGCCGGTCGTGCGCGGTGTTGTCGCGTGGGCTCCGCTGGATCGCGCGGATGAGGCCGACGGCGGCGCTCGACCTCTACGTCGGCCTCGCCCGTGGTTCGCGGCATCCGGGTGCTCAACCACAACTACGCAGATCCTCGGTGGCTGCTGCGGCCCGAGGTCGATGCCGGCGTGGCCCTGCTGGCTCCGCGCGGCCTCGCCCTCGACGTCGTCAGCGTGCTGCCAGAGCACCTGACCATGCTCGCGGAAGCTCGCCGAGCGGCATCCGGAGCTCACGATCGTGATCGACCACCTCGCCAAGCCCGACATCGCCGGATCGCGGCTGGGAACCATGGGCATCGCTGATGGCCGAGGCAGCGACGCATCCCAACGTGAGCGTCAAGATCTCCGGACTGAACACCGCGTCGACGCCCGGCTGGACCTGGCAAGACTGGCTGCCGTACGTCGACCACGCCGTCGAGCACTTCGGGTCCGAGCGCCTGATGCTCGGCAGCGACTGGCCGGTATCGATCCTCGCCGGCGACTTCCAGGGCGTGTGGCGTGCTCAGCGCGAGGTCATCGCGCATCTCGAGCACCGAGCAACAGGACGACATCCTGTTCCGCACCGCGATCCGCACCTACTCGCTGGACGCCTCATGATCGAGACCTCGCAGGCGCCGCTTCCCCTCGCGGGAATGCTGGTGCTCGACTTCAGCCAGTTCCTGGCCGGTCCGATGGCCGCCATGCGGCTCGGCGACCTCGGGGCGCGGGTGATCAAGATCGAGCGGCCGCAGGGCGGCGACATCGGGCGTCGGCTCGCGTTCGCTGGGGTGGTCGAAGACGGCGACACCCTGTCGTTCCACATCACCAATCGCAACAAGGAGAGCTACGCCGCCGATCTGAAGAACGACGGACGACCGAGTCGGCCTTCGGGCGCTGGTCGAGCGACGCCGACGTGATCATCCAGAACTTCCGGCCGGGGATCATGGAGCGGCTCGGATTCGGCTACGAGCGGTGTCACGGCGATCAACCCGGGCATCATCTACGCGAGCGTCAGCGGCTACGGCGACCGAAGGACCGTGGAAGGATCGCCCGGGACAGGATCTGCTTGCCCAGTCGCTGTCCGGCCTGCCCTGGCTGAACGGCAGCGTCGACGACCCGCCGATCCCGGTCGGGAATCGCCTCGCCGACGTCATCGCGTCGATCCACCTGGCGAGCGGAATCACGGCGGCACTGCTGCGACGCGAGCGCACCGGACTCGGTGGACGCGTCGACACCAGCCTGCTCGAGTCGATGCTCGACCTGCAGTTCGAGCTGCTCAGCGCGCACCTCGGCGACCCGTCGATCGTCGTCAAGCGCGGGCACGCGCAACACCGCGCACGCCTTCCTGCAGGCGCCGTACGGCATCTACCCGACATCCGACGGGTACCTCGCGATCGCGATGACCTCGGTGCCGGATCTCGGTGCGTTGATCGGGCTGGCCGAGCTCGAGAGCTATACCGATCCCGACACCTGGTGGACCGAGCAGACCGCGATCACCCGAGCGCTCGCCGACCATCTAGCGACCCAGTCGACCGAGCACTGGCTCGCGATCCTGGATGCCGCCGACGTCTGGTGCGCGCCGGTGCTCACCCTTCCCGAGCTGGTCGAGCACGACGGCTTCCGCGCGCTCGATATGGCGCAGCAGGTCTCGCGACCCGGTGTGGATGGCGGACGTCCAGTCGACCATCCAGACCGTACGGACCCCGGTGCGCTACGACGGGCAACGTACTCAAGAACTCCCGCGCGGCGCCCCGACTCGGCGAGCACACCGAGGCGATCCGCGCGGAGTTCGCGAACCATCTGGCGCAGGAGGTCACCGAATGATGAACCCCAACCCCGATCCCGTAGCCCGAAACGCGGTGCCGGTCTGGAACCAGGACGTGAAACTTTATGAGGACTACGAGGTCGGTGAGGTCGACCGGTCGATTCGGCGCACCATCTCCGAGGGCGAGGTGATGATGTTCAGCAGCATGTTGGTCGATCTGCATCCCTATGTCGCCGACGAGATCTTTGCTCGCGATGAAGGCCTCTTCGGCCGACGGATCGTCCCGGGCGCCCTCGTCTTCGGCTACGGCATGGGGCTGATGGCCCACAACAATGTCAATACCTTCAGCTACGGCTACGACCGCCTGCGCTTCATCAAGCCGGTCTTCATCGGCGACACCATCTACACGATGCGCACGCTTCTGCGCAAGGAGCCGAAATACGAGCGAGATGGGGCTCTTCACCGTGTCGTACGAAGTCTTCCGGGCCGACGATGAGCAGATCGTTCTCTACTGCGAGCACCTGCAGACGGTGAAGTACCGTGACCCGACGACGAGCCAAGGACCCGTCATGATCGATCTGCTTCGCAAGAGGTCTCCGACTACTGCCGCCTGGAGATCCCGGAGGCATACAAGCGACCCATCGCGATCGTCGGTGCCGGCGGTATCGTCGACGGTCAACACCTGCGTGGCCTACCGGCTGGCGGGGCTCGAGGTCGTCGGGATCACGGATGTCGACCTGGACCGCGCGCGGGACGTCGCTGCCCGGCACGGGATCCCGCAGGTCTACGCCAGTCTGGACGAGTTGCTCGCCGACGACCGGGTGCAGGTCGTCGACATCGCGGTGCCGGTGACGGAACAGCCGGCGATCTTCCGTGCCGCCGTCGCGGCGGGCAAGAACATCCTTGCTCAGAAGCCCTTCACGGATAACCCGGAGACGGCACGCGAGCTCGCCGCGCTGGCCGCCGACGACGGGGATCGTCGCAGCGGTCAACCAGCAGCTGCGATTCGACGAGGGCATCGCGGCCGCTCACCGGATGGTCGAACTCGGCTGGCTCGGGGAACTGACCACCTTCACGCTCTCCGTCAACGTTTTCACCGACTGGAAGCAATGGCAGTGGGCCCAGGCGATGAAGCGGCTCGAGATCATGGTCCATTCGATCCACTATCACGACACCGTTCGCTGGTTTATGGGAGAGCCCTCTTCGGTGTATGCCGTCGCCGGTCGCGTGCCCGGCCAGTACCCGGTCGGCGAAACCCGGACGACGATCAAGTTTCCGTTTCGCCTCCGGGAGTTCGGCGATCGTCTACGCCAATCACATGAACCCGGGCGGTGACAATACGGCGAAGTTCCGAATCGAAGGAACAGCGGGAGCGATCCGTGGGACTCTCGGTCTGATGTACAACTATCCCGATGGTCGGCCCGACACACTCGAGGTGACCAGCACGGTCGTGGGGACGGATGGCTGGCTCATTTATCCGGTGACTCAGCGCTGGTTCCCGCATGCCTTCATCGGCACGATGGGGTCGGTGCTCCAGGCGGTCGCCACCGGTTCCACGCCGCGGAGCTCCGTGGCCGACAACGTCAGGACGATCGAGTTGGTGGATACGCTCTACCGGTCGATGGAGGAGGACCAGGTCATCCACGTCGGTTCCTGATCAGCGGCCGACGGCCCTCGTAACCCCAAGTAGACAAAGAGCCATGGTCAAGCTCACGGATGTCGCAGCACTTGCCGGGGTGTCGCCGGCGGCGGCCTCGCGAGTGCTGTCCGGCGACAAGTCAGTCCGGGTCTCGGACGCGACCCGTGAGCGGGTGATCGAGGCTGCTCAACACCTGGATTACGTGCCGAATCATGCGGGTCGGTCGCTGCGCACCTCGCGTAACAGCACGATTGCGCTTGTCGTCCCCGACGTCACGAGCGCCGTCCTGGCTGAACTCGCGAATGGCGCAGAGCAGGAAGCAGCGGCCCGCGGACTTGCGCATCGTGCTCGGGCGAGCCGAGCGCCTCCGTGAAGATGGGGGCTGGCTACACCGCATGCTCGGTGAATCGCGAATCGACGGGGCGATCCTCCAGTTGCCAGACGGCAACCTCGTCCGCTGAGCTCGAGGCGATCGTCGCCCGGCAGACTCCGATCGTGCTGATCAACTCGATCGACCATGGGCCGCTCAGCACGATAGTGCTCGACGATGCTGCGGGTATCAACACCGCCGTTGACCACCTCCGGTCATTGGGTCACGCTCGGCTCGGCTTTGTCGGAGGGCTGCCGGGCAACGCGACGGCCTGGCGGCGCGAGGCGTGCCTTTCGCACAGCGATGGAAGAGGCCGGCCTCGGAGTCCGCGAGGAGTGGATCACCAACCTGGGCTACGCCGGGGCCGACGGCCGGGCAGCGATCGCCGCCATCGCATCGAACGGACCGTTTCCTACCGGGCTCGTGGTCGCCAACCTTAATGCGGCCCTGGGGGCGCTCGCTGCTATCCATGCCCTGAATTTCCGCGTTCCGAGTGACGTGTCAATGGTTGCGCTGCATGACGTCTGGTACGCCGACGCCACCTGGCCGCCGATGACGACCGTGCGGATGCCGTTGCGCGAACTCGGCGCAGCCGCGGTCGCTCGCGTGGTCGACAACGGACCGATGACCCACCTGTCCGTTCACACACCCCGTCCTGTCCTAATAGTGCGTCAATCGACGGCTGCGCCACGCCCCGACTGAGCGGTCCGACAGCGGACCGAATCGGCGCTTACCGTTGGCCATGGGCGTCCGACGTCGCGGGGAGCGCCAGGAGGTGGCAAATTCATGGAGCTGGCCCGGCGAAAGCGATGGCAGCATCAAGGTCGGCGGCCTGCGGTTCGGACTGAATGAGCCACCCTGCGCCCGCGAAGCCTATATCGCGGACTAATTATGCTTTGTGCTATTTCACCTAGCATGCGTTGTATTTGCGTCACCGGCGTCGAAGTCGGTGGGTGCGGATCACCTGGCGGCGTTGCGTATCTCGTTGATGGCCGACAATCGGGTATGAGACCGACCCGTGCGCACGAATCGTGGATGCGACATTTGCTACCGCATTTGGGTTGGTCCGGCGCGTGGGTTGTCGTGGAGAAGCGCGATTGTCGAGGGCGGCGAACAGCGGCCGGACCGGTTGGTCCCCGGGAGACTGTCGATCCGATGTCGGGGTTGACCAATCTGGATCGACCACGTACGGGATAGATCCTCGTGGTGCGTGTTGACGTACACCAGTGCGGCAGTCCGGCCAAGACGCCTCACTGCTGCCGTGCAAACTGGTACCTCGGGGGTAACTTCGCGCACAAACCATGTATTGACAACTCTGTATCAGGCTGTTACGCATAACATCGTCACGCGGAGGTGCGGTGTGGCCACGCCCTCCGATAGAAGAGAGAACCCTTGATGGCCACCAACAAAGAGCTCGTCGAGAATGCGTACGCGAGCTTCGCAGCCGGCGACGTTCCCGCCGCCCTTGGCGCCATGGCCGAGGACATACAGTGGACCGAGGCCGACGGATTTCCACTCGGCGGCACATACGTCGGTCCGCAGGCGGTGCTCAAAGGGGTGTTCATGCGACTCGGGGAAATCGGCGATGAGTTCGCCGTGGTGCCCGAGCACTTCGTCGCCGACGGTGACACAGTCGTCGCGCTCGGAAGCTACCAGTGGAAGCACAAGAGTTCCGGACAGCCAGCCGTTGTGAAGATGGTCCACGTGTGGACCATTGACGGCGGCAAAGCTGTTGCCTTTCAACAGCACGTCGACACTCTCAGGGTTCGCGAGCTCAGCTGAACGACCGCCGTCCTGGCAGAGGGCGACTATAGCGCATTAGTGATGTAAAAATGAGTGATCCTCTGTAAGAGGCACAGCAATAGCCCCATCAGGGGTCTCGTCCAAGACCGTTCAGATTTGGTCGACACCGGAACAAGTGAAGGTCCGCTTGTTTCGAGCGCCGTGTTTAGTTCCCATGTCAGTGATCACTCATCGGCTCCAGTCCGAAGAGCCTCGTGGCTCTGATCGGGCTGGTGGCTGGCTAGTCCGACACGTGGGCGGTTTGGTCGATCCAATGTCGGACGAGGTCGATATCTCCGTCGACGTGTACGTGGTTGGCCTCGTCGGTCAGCCGCCGTCGGCGGGTCAGAATGAGCAGCAGCGACGTCGCAGGTCCGGTGATCGTGACATCCGCCTCGCCGGATCGGGCCTGCCAGTGCGCGCCGTCCGGGCCGCGTTCGATGAACCAATTGCGCTGTCCATCGGTGCCGGCTGCGTCGGTGGCGCGCCAGAGTAGTGTTTCGCCGGCACCGCGCAGCGCGCGTGCAGACTTCGCGCGTCGGGCCGCCCAAGTCGGCGAGGTGAGCATCGTCAGGTGGTTGCTGATCAAGTCGACGGCGACGTCTGCGTCGAGGTAGAAGTTCGTTCCCGCTGCGTAGGCCGCGTCGGCGCCGTGGACGACCGCTTCGTTGAGCAGGCTCGACAACCAGAACTGTCCTCCCGTGCGACCATCGGCTGCTGCGTTGAACACAGGTGCTTCGAGCGCTTCGTCGGAGCAGGCCTCAACCGCACGGACCGCGCCGTCGCGCAACCAGGAAGGCCATTCGCTCGGATCGGTGGGCACCGTCGCCATCTCGGTGGGCAGCTGGGTCAGGTCCACGATGCGACGCTCGACCATCTCGGCCACCCAGCGCTGGGTCTGCCCCACATGCGCGACGAGATCGGTCACCGTCCAGCCAGGACACGTTGGCACCGGCGCGTCGGGGTCGGTGACGCCTACGTCATGGGCGAGCCGTCCGGTCTGGGCCTGTAGTGCCTGACGTCTGCGTTCGGCGGTCATCTCGGTGGTCGGTGCGAACATCACGCTGCCTTCGCTGGGTCTCATATACGGGCGGTGGTCAACGTAGGGTCTCCGGCTGCATCGGTCTGTGTACAGAAGTGACATCCGCTGGTCTCCCGCGCATGGGCGAGCTGGCTGGTGTCCGGCCCGGGTACCGTCGCATCGATCGGGTCAGGTGCGGTTGATCGTAGTAGTCGAGTTGATGCGACACGTCTAACGGAGCGACGCCTTCGCGCCGTCGCAGGGCGGCTCGCGCTGAGCGCGACTAACCCTGAACTGACCAATTGGTGCCGCAGTCAGACCCGCGTCACCGTGATTCCGCCGAACAAGCCGAATCGCTTGACGGAGACGACTTGGGACGTTTCTCCCGGCTTGGGCTGGCCCAGCGTACTTCCGGCCGCCCAAAGGCACAAAGCCGGTCACGTCGATCCGGGCGCTGACGGGGGCGATGACCTGGACACCACCAACGATCGAATACACATTCAACTGCACGTCGACGCCGGGCGGGACCGTAATTTTGGCACCACCGACAGCCGCGATGGAGGTTATTGTCACTTCCTCGGCTTCCAACTGTGCACCGGTCAGGTCGAACACGGCGCCGCCGATCAGCGCAATGTGGCTGACGGACCGACCAGCCCGCCATTTGCCCTCTTTGCGCACTCCGCCCAGCAGTGCGATATGTCGTCGCACGGTGTTCACGTCGTCGGAAGTGTCAGCCATCGGTCCAAGATAGGTTATCGCTGTTGTATGAGACAGCGCTGGGGTGTCGCCGCGGTGATCGGTCACGGTCGCCCAACCCGAACGTCGCCGCCCTGCGTGTATGCCTCAACGGGCGGTGAACCCCGCTAGGGCCGGCGTAAGGCGTCCGGTCGGCCCGGGCACCGAGCCGGCCGGCAAGCGGCAAGCCCTCGCTGGATGGGACTCGGTCATAGCCGACAGCGTGCACCGGGTGCTTCCCCCGAACGTCGGCCGGTCCCGCCCTGGTCCTTCCCGATGGCCAGCGCCACGACGTATCGAAATTCACTGCGGTGGCTGGATCAGCGACTTGTCAGGCTCGGGCAGCATCTCCCGCTGACAGCGCTTCGGCCTCCGCTCGCGCTCCGGCCGCCGCGTCCTGAGCTTCAGTGGCATCCTTCCGTAGTTCGTCGACCAACGCGGCGTGTTGATCTTCACCCTGGAACGCTGCAATCGCTCCGGCAATCGTTGCATCTATCTGCGGTTCCGCGGCAGTTCCGAAGACGACGCCTGACGGCTTCTGACGATTCGATACATTGAATACGACGTTACCGTCGCCTTCCAGCGAGAATCCGATCAGCTTTGCATACGGCCACTCCGCGGTCCGCTTGTCGCCCACGAAGACACAGCGCACATTGCTGACGTAAAACGTTCCCCGACTCGTGACAGTCATGACCTCAGCACCCTGCTGGAAGGTTCCTCGGCTGGCTCCGACCCGATAGGACACGCCCTTGGCGACACGCAGTGAAACTCCCTGTGAGCCACCTGTCCATTGGCCAGGCAGCCGTTTTGCCTCGTAAAAGCCTGCCCCATTCACAACCAAATAGAACAGCTCACCCTTCTTGTGGATGATATCGGGCGCGGTGGCCGGCACAAGGTCCAAGCTCGCCGACTGCAATGCAATACGTGCGTTCAGTGCGATCCTCTCAGCCGCAGTAACAGCCGCCTCTGCGTCTCGCAGCGCTTTTGCCCTCCGCCGCTTGTCAAAAAAGCCCATCGGCCCTCCCCACCTTCAACTCATGATGCAAAGGCAACTATGCGCTCATCGTGGCGGCATCGCAATCGTGCAATGTGAGCGCGTCAGCCAAGCGGCCGGTGCGGAGGAAGGCTCAAGAGCAGAGGCAGGCCCCGCTTACGGACCGCAGTGTGGAACACGACGGGCAAACTGCGGTGAGAAGGTTGCGGCGATTGGCCTGCTGCTCTGCCTCGGTCAGCTCCTCGCGGCCGGACCAGTTGGCGAAGTGATCGGGGCACATGGTCCACCCTTGGCCGAGCGCCGTGCCGCTGTTCCGGCGTAGGACGGAGACCAGGTCGTTCCGTTCCACGGTGTCGATCCCGCAGGACGAGCAGTATGCGGTGTCGAGTCTCCGGTAGACCTTGCCGTACTCCATCTTCGTCCTGGTGTCGATCCCGACAGCTCCGTCAGCGGCCCAGTCCACCTCTCCGTCGAACTGGGAATAGGCATCGAATAAGTGTGCCATGGTGAGGCTCCCTCCTTGGAGTTACTGCCCAAACGGGTCGGCCGGAAGATGCTTGCAATGAGCCGGCAATGATGGAATGTGCCTCTCGCGCGGTGATCCCGAGCCTCCCATGTTTAGCTCTTGACCTCCAGTGGTCGACCGAGTTGAGCCATTCTTTCCACCAAGTGGCCGAACTCGTTCACGCGGGCCGAACTTGCCCGACCGGCTGCGGCGTGCACGACGAATGCGGAGCGCAAGCTCTGATACCACCACATCTGTTCGTCGAACCCGGCGTTGAACCGATCCCAGACGGACGGGCCCTCGGATTCGAGATCATTGACGGTGGAACGGGAGTTGTGCACCTTGTCTGCGAGGGACACTCGGATGACGCCGGTATCGCGTTCGGCGACCAGGTGGTCCAGGTAGAGCTGTTTGCGCTCGCGATAGTTCGGGATTTCCTCGGACTTCGGTCCCGAGCAGCCCAGGACGATGGCCAGAACCCGCTTGCCAAAGGTGGTCTCGATCTCTGCTCCACGGGTCTTGTCCGGGTCCTGGTCCTCGAGAACGTCGTGCAGCAGGGCGGCGATCACCTCGTCGGGGGATCCGAGATCCTCGGATACCAGACCGGCCACGCCCAGGAGGTGACTGATGTACGGAATCGGTTGTCGCGGATCGCCAGGTCCGCGCTTGCGGAATTGCGTGGCGTGGGCGTCGGCGGCGTATGCGACTGCGGCTGCGAGCCCGGCGCTGTTGGGGGAGGGGTCTGTCATTGGTGGTCCTTTCAAGTGGGCCGATCGGGCGCGAGGGTCGGTTCGGCGATGGGTTCGGTCAGAACCGCGCGCGCCGCGCGCGGGAGGATGAATCCCGGCGTCAGCCGGAACAGCTCGGCAGGTCGGCCGACGGAACGGCTGAGTTCGCCGGTGGCCTCGAGTGCCTCAGACACCCACCGCCGAAACGTGTCCTTGACGAGCGGCCGACCGAAAATGGCTTCATACGTCCGCCGCAGCTGATGAATGGTGAACACCTCGTCCAGCAGCCCGGCGGGATCCAGTGTCTGCATGTACTGCCGGCGTAGTTCATCGACCGCCAACTGCACGATGTCGGCGTGGTCGAACAGCAACGCGTCGTTCGGCCGTCCGCCGGTCACCACCACGGTGTGTGTATGGGGCGGCAGCGATCGGAACGGCACCGCAGCTGTATGTCCAACCGAGAGCACCCATCCCCTGTCGTCGCGGGACGGATCGTCGAATACGTGCAGTTGAGCGAAGTCGATCTCGGTCAGGGCCGCCTTCTCGGTCAGGGCACGAGCCGCCGCGGCAGTCAACCGTTCATCCGCGTGCAGAAAGGTCCCGGGCAGGGCTTTGCCGCCGAGTCGATGCTCGACGACCACGACCTCCAGCGCCGACCCATGAACGGTGAGGACGGCCACGTCTACCGCGACGGAAGGACGTGGATAGTCGGCCAATGTCATCGGCTTGGCGTGCCGGCGAGGTGTCACGTCTTGACTATAGCGCACAAGTGCTGTAAACCTAAGCGCTGTAGAGGCAGAAGGTGGAGCTGACCCGACTGTCGTCCCAGAACGTTCCAGATCAGTAGACACCGAAACTACAAGGAGACCCTTGACCACACGAACGATCGCACCGCTGAGGACGGCCGCAGTGAGTGAAGAATGATCGACCTGCGCGTCGTCGAAGCACGACTGCGGGAGGCCGCTGGAGACCGCTACCACGGCAAATCCGTGGCCGTGAAAATCGCACGCAACTCGCTCGGCATCCATGTCACGATCTGGCCGACCCGCGGCAGATTGTTTTTCAACCAGTGGGTGAACGTGAGACCCGACGGTGTCGTGGAGTTTCCTGCGCCGGACGACGGATTCACTCCGATTAATGCAAAGCCGTTGTATGTCACGACGACCTTTACCGATTCTGCGGCCTTTGACGAGGCCCTCGCACTGCTCGATGGCGCCGTTGACCGGGTCCAGCAGATGATCGACCAGTCCAGGGTTTCCCTGTTGGGCGACTACCGAGTCGAACAGGTCGACGCCGATCTACTGGCCGCCGCCTGCCTCAGGTGGCAGGGCGGCCGGGACGGCGGCTCGACCCTGCTGCGCGCCGGCGCCAGGGTCCTGCTGAACGTCAGGCACTATTTCAACGCCGCCTTTACCAGGGCAAAGGAATCGGAAGCCGCTTCCCAAACGGACGTCCTCACGGAAACGTCCGCGCTGCTCAGGGCGGTGAACGCCTCCCAGTGTCTGACCGCGGACCAGTGGTGTGAACGGGTTGGTCTGCCGTGCAGTGGCTTTGCGGGCCGCGGACTGCAGCCGAAGCTCGACGAGGACGAGCAGATCCTCGCACAGCTCAAACGGGGCAGTATCAAGATGCCGCTGTGGGGAGTGTCTCTCGACCCGGGCGTCGCCCAGTCGTACGGCGGAGCAGCCCCACGCTGGATCTTCGAGATCGTCGGCGAGTTCCGTGCAGTTCCGGCTTGGCTGCATTCCGGCATCAAATCGGAAGAGCGGGAGCTGATCTGCGGCGGTGACTTCAACGTGCTGTCCATGGTGGACGAGGGCTCGACGACCAGGGTGCGGCTCGAGTACACAAAGCGCGTCGGCGAGCAGGTCGGCTCGAATCCGGTTCTCCTGGAATTGATCACTCGGCTTCAGGACCGATCAGCATGCACCTTGACAGACGGTGGCGGATTGCCGGGCACCAACCGCACCGAGCGGTTGGAAGTCAGCCTGACTGGTAACCGTGCCTTGGAATTCGAATTTCACAGCGAACGACCGGAGGAGGTCCGCACCAGCTACCGACCCTATGGCTGGTACGAGGACGAGAAGTACCCGCAATACCCCAGCGAGCACCCGAAATGGCGGTTCGAACCGGGCGACGGTTTCACCAAGGTGAAACTTCCGGCCGACGCATCGCTTATCGCGGCCCACATCGCGCGGCGGGCCGATCCAGCGTGGCTGGAGATTCAGAACGGACTCAGTCGTGCCCTTTCCTCCTGCTACCACTCCGACGAGCAATCGCCCGCCGACTCAGGTGATTCCTTCAGCCTGCCCAACGGCGGCTATGTGCAATGGACCCGTCTCGACGTACCCGGCTCCGACCTGCACATCGAAATCAATGAAGGCCGGTTCGACGTGCCCATGCCCACCGATCTGGTCTACCTGCTGGGCATGATCGGATGGCGGCCCCCGGAACCGGAGTTCCGCAACTGCTGGCTCCGGGTCGGGCCGCCCTGGGAAACAAGACTGTCCGACGAGCATCGTGGCTTCGGCTGGGCCGCCCAACGAATCATGATCGCCGCCACCGTCGCCCTGGGTGTGCAACTGGACGAACTGCCGCGATGAATCAACCTCCTGCACCCTGGATCAGGGACCGCAGCGGACCTTCAGCAATTGGAGCCAGCAAGACGGGCGACCCACGAGGCCATATCACGACATCCGAACGGTAACGCTGCAAGCGTTTAAGGACACCATCGACACCGGGGTTATCTCGTCGCGGTCACAACTGGACGAGCGACCTATCAAGCGACAAGATCGGGTCTGATTGGCATGCTCATCCGAGACGAGGAGCGGCTCGACCAGGCGGATGCAGGAGGACCACGATGACCTACTCGATTGTCGGCTTCGACCCATCCAACGGTGACCTGGGCGTAGCCGTGCAATCCAAGTTCCCGGGTGTGGGAAGTCTCGTGCCGTACGGCGAGGCAGGTGTTGGTGCGGTCGCCACCCAGGCTTTCGCGAATCCACGGCACGGGTCCGCGGGGCTGGCGCTCCTGAGGAACGGTGCGACACCGGGGCAGGCGATGCAAATCCTGCTGAACTCCGACGATCAAGCCGGTAAGCGCCAATTCGCTTTGATCGACAAGAACGGCGTCACCGCGATCTACAGCGGATCTGATCTGGACAGCTGGGCCGGGTGGTCCGGCAGTGCGGCTGGCCAGGGTTGCGCCGCACTCGGGAACGGGCTCGCCGGAGCCGAAGTCGTGCACCAGATGGTCTGCCAGTTTCGAAGCAGGCGCCAGAGCGACCGCTCGCTGAACGTCTGATGACTGCACTCGCTGGCCGGTGAAGCCGCCGGCGGTGACATCCGCGGTCAGCAGTCCGCCGCCTTGCTGGTTCTTCGCGACCACGGAGGCTACGGATCGCTGGATGACCGCCACGTCGTCATTTCCATCTATGACCACCCCCGGCCGATCGAGGAATTGCAGCGATGTTATGCGCTCCACCGCTTGTCATACTTTCCGAGCGATCCTGCGAATTTAGTGCCGATCGGACCCGAACTCGCAGTGGAGCTCAAAGCGGTTCATGGCTCGGCAGGGCTTTTATTCCGGCGAACTCGACGACCGTTGGGACGGTGCAGTCGAACGGCGACTCGAGCTCTTTCTCGGCAGTGAAAACTACGACAATCGGATCGACAACGGCGGCTTGTTCGACCTTGAGGTGCTCGCCGACCTGCGCCGCCGATACGGTCGGACGACGTGACGGTCAGCGGGCGACGGTCCGGTGTGCGATGGTGGAATCGCCAGCAGCATCCCGTCTAGAAATGGGGGCAGTATGTGCCGATGGATGGCCTACCTGGGGGATTCGGTTCCGGTGGAGGAGTTGGTGTTCCGACCGGTTCACTCCATCATCGATCAAAGTCTGCACGCCAAGCTGACCGGTGTCACCACGAACGGGGACGGCTTTGGTATCGGCTGGTACGGCGACGGACCGGCCCCGTCGCTGTACAAGGGCACCCACCCGGCCTGGAACGATGAGAACCTGCGCGAAATCGCCGGACAGATCCGCACCCCGTTGCTGTTCGCACACGTCCGGGCGTCGAGCGGGACACCGGTGCAGCGAAGCAATTGCCATCCCTTCCGTTACGGCCGTTGGTTGTGGATGCACAACGGGTCGCTCGCCAACTTCAGTGAGGTCAGGCGGGACCTGCAAATGGCGATCGACCCGGCACTGTTTCCAGAAATGACTGGATCGACCGACACCGAAACGCTGTTCTTTCTTGCTCTCACCTTCGGTTTGACCGAGAACGCGCCGAACGCCGTGGCGCGGGCCGTCGGGTTCGTCGAAGAGGTGGGTAAACGTCACGGAGTGAAGTTCCCGGTCCACATGACCGTGGCCACCACTGACGGCGAGTCGATCTGGATGTTTCGTTACTCGTCGGAGAGGAGTACCAGCTCGCTGTATTACTCGACGGACATCGAGCAGGTTCGTCAGTTGTATCCGGAACTGACAATCCTGAACGAATTGGGGGACGACACGCGGTTCATCGTCTCCGAGCCCCTCCGAGACCTCCCCGGGGCCTGGAACGAAGTGCCCGATAGTTCGTGGGGCGTGGTGCGGCGAGGCCACGAGACCATCCAACCATTCAGCCCCATATCCGCCGCCTAGCCAGACGACCAATGACCCGGGGAGCAGACAACGATGAGGTCCGGGTCTGCGCGATCGAAGGCCGTCGAACGATTCGGGCTTCGACTGGTGCTCATCTCGGCCGGGGTGCTGTTGGCCGCGATTCCGCTGCTGATTCTGCTGATCCTGGTGCTATCCGGTTGGGAGCCGCTGCACCGTCTGGACTTCACGGTCGCAGCGTCGTTGAACTCCTACATTTCAAGCCACCTCGGGCAGGTGAAGTGGTGGCAAGCGGTGAGCATCGTCCTTGGTCCCACGGTGCTGCGGCTGGCGGCTGCGATCGCCGCGGTCGTGCTGTGGTTCCGCGGTCGTCGACGTGCCGCTCTCCTGGTGATCGTCACCGTCATCGGCGCCGCCGTCCTGAGCGGTGTGACGAAGGCATTGGTCCATCGCGTCCGGCCCGTCGTGAACCACCCGGTGGATCGGGCCGGCGGCGGTTCGTTTCCGAGTGGCCACGCGTTGACGTCGATAGTGGTGCTCGGGCTGGCCGTCGTCATCCTGCTTACCGATGGTGTCCGGTCGTTGGCGGACGGTCGTAGTGGCAACCGCTGCCCTTCTCGTCGTTGCGGTCGGATTCAGCCGCCTGATCCTCGGTGTTCATTACGTCAGCGACGTGATCGGCGGATGGATCATCGGAGTCGCCTGGCTGCTCATCATGGTCGGCGCGGTTTACACCGCTGCCGCTGTTCCGTCGGAGTCCGAGTCACCCGGCCCGTCGGGAACAGAGGAGACGGGTCCGCTTCCCTGAGGATCAGGTCTTCGATGCCGGTCGGGAGGGTGACGGGGCAGGAGGACCAGCAAGACCACGGCGATCCAGAGACCGCCCGCGAGCGCACCGGCGATCACATCGGACACGTAGTGCATGCCACGGTAAATCCGCGACATGCCGACGAAGACCGGAATCGCGAAACCGACCACCGCCAAAGTTACTGCCGCCCACCGAGGCCGGACGTTGCGCAGCGCGATGAGTGCTAGACAGCCATACAGGGCGACTGCTGCGCCGGTGTGGCCGGACGGAAAGCTCGAGGTCGGTGGGGCCGGGTCGAGATGCGGAACCGAAGGCCGAGGGCGGTGAACCGTCGCGGTGACGGCCAGGAATATCACCAGTTCTCCCAGCACTACAACCGCAACGACCAGCGATTCGCGCCAACGGCGCAGCCACAAACGCAGAATGATCACGGCTACCACCGCGATGGCGATGACGGTGAATGTCTCGGCGAGCAAGGTACCGAAATGGGTCAAACGGTTCAGAGCCGGCGTCCGGTGCGCGAAGGCCCAGTCGCTCACCCCGTGGTCCCATCGGGTCACGAACGGTGGGACCCAACCGTGAACCAAAAGCGTGCCGCCGAGCGCCAGCAGCCCGTAGAGACCGACCATTGCCGTCAGCAGAGGAACACCGATCTGAGCCGCCAACCTGCCCAGATGCTTCCGCGGCGATCGATCCTGGCCTCGCTCGGATGCCGGGAAGCTCATCGGACGCCTCCTGTTCTTCCCATCCGTGCGGTGCGACAACCGTCGCCCGGTTGGCCCAAGGTCGACGACTCGTTGCATCAGCATCACAGGTTTCGGTCGGCCGTAGCGTTCCGGCGTCGGAATCCGCTCCGTGGCGATTCCGCCGTACGAAGTGTCTGCGGCACGCGTCGACGTGTGACATCTTCTCCGGTGTGCCGTTTGCATCGTTGCCGTCGACTGCTGCCTGGCAACACCGGCAAGGGCGGGAGGGCTTCGAGGTCGCCTTCTTCCAGGTCTTGGACGACGGTTGTCGGGTCATCGGATCCACTGCCGCGGCCGAAGCCGGTTCCACGTGGGTCGTTGAGTATGAGATCGAGCTCGACGGTCGCTGGCGCACACGCCGTGCCTGGATCACGGGCCGGTCGGTGCTCGGGGTGTCGCGAGTGGTGCTCGAGGCGGACGGACTGGGCCACTGGCTTGTCGACGGAACTCCTGTTGCGCACTTGGACGGCTGCCTCGACATCGACTTGGAGTCCTCGGCGCTCACCAACGCTTTCCCGGTCCACCGGCTCGCGCTCGACGTGGGTCAGCGTGCAGAGGTGCCGGCCGCGTACGTGCGCGCGATGGGTCTTGATGTGCAACGGCTGGAACAGAGCTACGCCCGTGTGGCCGATGGAAACCGCGGGCAGCGTTATGACTACGCGGCCCCGGACTTCGAGTTCGCCTGTCGACTCGTCTATGACCAGCACGGCCTGCTGCTGGAATATCCCGGAATTGCCGTCCGAGCTGCGTGAATGCTCGTCTACCGGGTTTTGGATCAGGCAGCGGCCAGTCGGAAGGAGGAGCCGCTGGATCCGGCGACCCATGCGTCGGGCAGCGCCGCGGCCAGGGCGTGTTGGGCGTGCCAGCCGGTGCAATGACCAGCGACGACAAGGGCGGGGTTCACGGCGGTGAGGGCATCAACCGTGGGGCCGATGATGGATTCGAAGGTGGGCCCGGACAGGTGGAGCCCGCCGAGCAATCCGTGCAGGGCAACCACTCCCGTGAGCCGCTGGGCGTGGCGGACGATGTTGATCGCACCGGCGTGTCCGCATCCGGTCAGCACGACCAAGCCGTGTCCTTTCAGGTGCACCACGAGTGCCTGGTCGTCCAGGACGAGCGGATCCGGCGCCCACTTCGACCCGGTCCACGCTTGATGGATCGGCGGCATGCCGTGCTCGAAGTCGGTGGTGCGGTCGACTTCGCCGGTGATCAGGACGCAGCTGTCGACCAGGAGGGACGGTTCGCGCCGTTCGATCACTGCAAACCCTTCGCTTTCCAAGGTGCGTTTGCTCAGAGTAGGCAGTTCCTCGGGCTCACGGCCGGGCACGGCCATCCGCCGGCGCGACCAGACGTTCGGGTGCACCACCATGGGCAGCGTTCGAATTCCCTTCTTCCCGGCCAGCCCGGCCAATCCGCCGGCGTGATCGAAGTGACCGTGGCTCAGGACGATGGCCTGGATCCCGGACAGGTCCAAGCCCAACCGATCCGAGTTGGTGACCATGGCATCCGGTGACAATCCGGTGTCGAACAGCAGTGTCGTCACCCTCTCGCCGCGTCGCACCCGGACTAGGGCGGAGAAACCGTGTTCGGCCATCAACCCGACGGTCGTGGTGCCGTTCTCGAATTGCGGTGCCCTGGCCATTCCTGCCCTGAATGGTGTTCGGGTGACCCTGTTGTCGCTGACCAGTAGGGCGTCGTAGGTGTTGTCGACGAGGGTGGTGATGACTATTTCGTCGATCGGCTCCAGCGCGATGGGGTCAACAGCGGAGCCGGTCGCAGGTCGTGGCGTGCTGACTGCGACCTGTCCAGGATCGGCTTGTTCGGTGCACATCGGCTCACCGCTTTCGTGTCGGCTCAAGCGTAGAACCATCTCAGTTTCGGGTACAGAGGCTGGATCAGCTGCCGTTCACTTGCATCCGGGTAGGCCTGCAACGTGCCCTGCCGGTAGGCAGCGATACGGTCGAATGCGCTGACCTGTGCGCCCTTGTTCGCGCGGTTGAAAATCAGCAGTGCGGCCACCGCCTCGTCGAGATCTCCCGGTGATAGTTGGATTTCGCTGGCTGAGGTGCCGGTGAGCAGGTCGTTGGTCCAGCTGCCGGCCAGGCAGTCCACCTCCAGCTGCCCAGTCCGGCCGGTGGCTGATTGGCCGCGCCGTTGTTGCGCCGCCTGGGCGAAGAGGCCGCCGAGCAGCATGCCCACAGCGTTGTCGCCGATTTGCTGGTAGAGCTCGGGGCCGAGCCGGACACTGTCGAAGGCCGCGTAATCACCGGTAGCGCAGTAGAACGCTGTCTCGGCGGCATCCCGACAGCGCTCGAGCGAACGGTCAGGGAAGCACAGCCGGACACCAAAAGTACGACCGCGGCCGCCGTGGCCACTGATTTGGCCCATCGGGTTCTTGCCATGTCATATCTCCGCTGGAGCGGGCGAACATCCTCGATGCTGCCGTTCCCCGAGGTCTGTGATTTCCAGAGATGTCAACAACGAAACCTGAATCAAGGTCGTTGAACCAGTCTGAATGCGCGGTGCCCGATGGTGGGGTCCGGTCATAAAGCACAAATCGTCGCGCCTACTACCAGGTCATCCCTGCGATGGCAGTCCGGGCGTCCATGACCGGCGTCAAGTCAGATATGGGTCGGCCCACGCGCTGATGATTCGGGCTGCTCTCTTGGCTTGTCCCGGTCCGGTCAGCAGGTGGTCCGCTCCTTCCAACGAGATGAAGCTCCGTGGGTGACGTGCGGTGCGGAAGATCTGGCTGGCGTTGGTGACGCTGACGGCGTTGTCGGTGGGGGAGTGCATGACCAGTAGAGCACGGTGCAGCTGCCGGATCTGGTCCTGCAGGTCGGCGGCGCGCACATCCTGGATGAAGTGGCGCCGCAGGGTTAAGGCTTTCCCGCCAACCAGAAATGGGGCTTCGCCATCCTCCATGATGCGCTCTATGAGCGTGTCGTAGTTGTGCTCGACGTGAGCCGGTTGGTAGGGAGCGCCGATGCTGGCGACAGCCCGTACATCCTTCGTTTCCTGCGCGGCTGCGATGACTGCCGACCCGCCGAAGGAATGACCGACCAGCAGCCGCACGTCGTTTCCAGATCGGGTCATGAAGTTCACGGCCTCGACAGTGTCTCGGACCTTGTGCGAAAAGGATCCTTCGCCCCAGTCGCCCTCGGAGTCACCGAGTCCGAGATTGTCAAACCGCAACATCCCGATGCCTTCGCTGGCCAACTGTTTGCAGATGCGACTCGCCGCGGGGCTGTCTTTGCCGAGGGTGAACCCGTGGGCAAACACGCCCCACCCCCGGACCGGTCCCGCGGGCTCGTCGATCAGACCGGCCAGACGTGGGCCGGCCGAGCTCGGGAACCATACGCGCTGCGCCACGACGATGACGATATCGCTCTCGACTGGCGTCACAGCAGGCACATCCGATGGATAAGCGCCGCTGCACGAGAGAATCATCTCTCGGCGGCTCGATGTCGTATTCCTTTTTCTTTTCCACCGACTCTAGCTTCAGAGAATATCGGTCTGGCTTTGGCTATGAGCACCCAGCCCACGTCGGGACGATTGTGATCAAGGCGTCGATACGGTGGCCTTGGTTGCCGTCGAAGTGTCTTCCGGATGGGTGGTGGTCTGCGGTCTTTCGTTGGTCGCCGACGCGGTCTCGGTGGTCGTCACCGTCGCGTTCGTTTGTGGCGCAATGATGACCGGCGTCGTTGTGGGCGTATTGGAGTTTGCTATCAATGCCACGGTCGTTACTCCCCCGAGAAATATGATCATGGCGACGACCAACGGCCAGAAGCCAGTGCGCTTCTCCGGAGGCGGTGGGGGCAATGGTTGGCTCATGGGGCTGGCGGGGGAGTACGGGCCTCCGATGCCTGGCTGTGGTTGTTGCCATTGGAGCGGCGCGCCCGATTGTTCGCCCGGACCCGGGTTGTTCCAACCGGGAGTCGGCGGTGGAGTCGTCATCGACAAGACCCTTCGTCAAGGTGGTTCAACAAGAGGACGGTCAGAGAAGGAGATCAGGTGAGCGGAACGCTCATCGTAGATATGTTGATCGTAGGCGATCATCACCCTCCTGGGACAACGTCAGGGTTCGTCGTCGAAATCCAATATCCGAGATCACCTGTGCTGCGGCAGAGATTCCGATGATGACGGATGCGATGACGGGAAGAGCACCGATCGGAAAGATTCGAATGCCGACACCACCGAGCACCGCCCCGGCCGCGATTCCCAGGTTCACCACGGTGATCCCGATGGCCCCGGCTGTCGCCTCCGTGCCAGGTGCCGCCGTCCGCTGCAGTTTTACCTGGAAGACCGGGGGCAGCAGACCGATCAGCACACCCCAGATCGCCAAGAGGATCAGTGCGCAGACCTCGTTCAGTGCAAGAAGTCGTAGTGAAAGCGCGCTGACCGCGAAGGCGGTGCTGACCCACGTCATGCCGCTTCGCGGAAAGCGGTCGGACAGGGGACCGGACACCGCGATGCCCACCAGGCCGCCAAGGCCGAAGACGAACAGCAGGACGGGACGGCTGCCTCCGCGGTAGCCCCCGAACTCCCCGAGTAACGGCGAGATGTACGTGTACAGGAAAAAGTGGCCGGTCAGCACCAATGCGGCGGACGCTGCCACCGCGGTGACGGCGCCAGTGGTGGACCGGGCCGCGATCTGGCTCGGCCGCTCGCCGCAGACCACGGGCGGGTCGGGCAGGGCCAACAGGCCGACGGCCACGGATGCGAGCTCGAGTGTGGCGGCCACGAGCAGGAATGCCGCTCGCCAACCCACTGCTGCACCGATGGCTGTGCCGACCGGCACGCCGACGATTCCTGCGAGAGCAGGTCCGGCCAGTACGACGGAAACCGCTCTACCCACCTGTGCGCGCGGCGCGAGGGAAGCCGCGGTGGGGATGAGCAAAGACCAGAACAGGCCGTGGGCACATGCCGAAACGAAGCGGCCGACGAGCGCCACCTGATAGGACGGCGCGAGCGCTGTTCCTGCGGTGGCCAGCGCGAAAACCAGTAGGGCGAGCGACAACAGCACTCCGCGGGAGAGCCGCCGGGTGATCCGAACGAGCGGAATGCTGGTCGCAGCAATGGTGAGCGCCCAGACCGCGACGAGCAGACCAACCGCAGACTGCGACACCCCCAAGCCGGAGCTGAGCTGCAGCAGCAAACCAGCCGGAAGTAGCTCGGCGGTGACCGTTGCAAACGCTGCGACAGCGAGGACCAACAGGGGCAACCAGCGAAATCGAGCGGTAGGCAACTGGCGGTTTTGCGGTTCTTGAAGCGACATGCATCCGACGCTAAAGTGTGACATCGGTGTGAGGGTCAAGGAGAAATCTGATGCGGATCGGCGAGCTGGCCAAGAAGACCCGGGTACCGGTGCGCATGCTGCGGTACTACGAGCAGCGCGGGCTGCTCGCTCCGACGCGGTCGGGCAACGGGTACCGTGCGTACGCCGAGGATGATGTGGCTCGCGTGACGCTGGTCAGCAGTCTGGTCAGATCAGGATTACCGACGAAACTGATCGTGCCGTTGGTTATGCGGACTTCTGACGGACAGCCGGACGGCTGTAGCGCTGACCAACTCCTGGAAGCGTTCCAGGACGAGGCTGAGCGGCTGGACGCCAAAATCGCTTGTCTGACCCTGAGCCGCAACGCGGTGCAGAAATATCTTGATCTACACCGTCCGCTGACCCGGACTGCCTGAGCGCCGGACTTCAACGGGCGAAACCACCAATGGGTTGCGCCGGAATTTGAAAGGGCAGAGATCACCAGTTCTGGGGAAGTATCGGCGGTCGCAATCGGATGGGATATGAGGAAGGAACGCATCGCGACTTTTGCAGGGGGTACCAGGTGGCGGCTTTGCTCGACGTCGCGTTGGCGGCGCATGGCGGATCGGAGGCGTGGCTTGCTCTTCGGTCCGTCAGGGCAGAAATGACCATCACGGGAGCCATCTGGGCGGCGAAGGGCCGCCCCAATATTCTTGGGCACGTGCAGGTCGCGGCGAATCTGCATGAGCAGTATCTCGTTCTGCGGCCTTCCTCCCCGGCACGGTGGCATACGACCTTCGACGGCGGGTCCATGAGCCTGTTCGACCAGGGTGGGTTGATCGAGCGCAGAGAACACCCCGCCCTGATGTACTTGGAGCACGCGGCGTCCGACCCCTGGTCCGATCTCGAGGTCGCGTTCTACGCGACGCAAGCGCTGTGGACCCAACTCACCTTGCCGTTTTTGTACTCCTACCGCGGCTTCGACACCACCGAGATCGAGTCGAGGCAGGAGGACGGTGAGACCTGGCGCCGGCTGCAGGTGCAGTTCCCGCCTGCGGTCGCCAGCCACTCCGCGCAGCAAGTCACGGCTTTCGGCCCGGATGGCTTGCTGCGGCGGCACGAATACGACGTCGACATGCTCTCCGGCGCAGCGACAGTCATGTATGCCAGTGACATGCATCGTTTCGGAGGTATTGCTGTGCCGACGCGGCGTCGGATCCATACTGCTGACCGGAATGGTGACCGGGTCGATCAACCGTTGTTGGTCGCTATCGACATTCAAAGTTTGTGCTTCTCGGCAACGGAGTTGAATCGGCCGGACGTCGCTATCTAACCGACGTCCTGGTCGCGGAGGATATTGGTCAGTTGGACACGTGAGCTGACGTCCAGCTTGTTGAAGATGGACCGGAGCTGGCTGTTGACCGTGTTGGTGGAGACTATGAGCGACGTCGCCGCCGAGCGACTGCTGTGACCCCGCGCCACCAATCGGGCGACTCGGAGCTCCGCAGGGGTCAATGGTCAAAGCCGTTCGTAGCCTGCACTTTGCGGGTCTTGGCCTCGAGCCAGGACGTCCGGAGTTGAGAGGAACGGTGATATCCGGCGGCCAGTCGACTGGCTCCAACATGCTCGTACACGCTGCGCGCCTCGACGCGTGCGCTGCGGCCTTCCTCCGCTCTACGATTGGCGACAGGGCGCGCCGAGGTCGGGCCAGTCCGCCGGCCAACAGCAGTGGTCGCGGTGCGACGAAGAGAGAAACCGACAGCCTGGTTCAGCCGGTTGGCATCGGATTCCGACCAGACCGCGGACCTACGGCAGCCACAGCCTGGAACGTAATGACCGTCGGATTCCGTTGTGCCGCCATTTCGGCCAGTTCCAGCGCCCGTCCATAGACCAGCGGCTCGTTTGCGGCTAATCCGGCCGTCGCGAATACTTGCATCCACGGCGGCGACCACGGCCATGATTGGCGTCCGTCGTCGGCAGATGCAAGCAGCGGCCGCGGATCCGGACGCTCTCCTGGATGTCGCCTTCGGCGAATGCGAGCCACGCCTGGGTGGCCCGGAGCCGGCTTACCCGCAATTCCTCGTCGACCGCGTACTCCGGCTCCGCCTGCGGAATGAACTCGCGGGCTTTCCGTAGTTCCCCCCGATAGATCGCGACGGCACAGAGAATCATCCGACCGTTCATGTCGAACGTAGCGTTGCCGCCGTGCTGGGAGATGCGAACCAGGAGTTGGGCGCCGATCTCGGCCTGGTCGAGTCGGGCCAGATTGTGATCCTGCCAGATCTTGGCGAACATGACCGACGGCAATACGCTGTCGGCCTGATTGCCGGCCTCCGGACGCGCTGCCATCAGCAACGTGTCGGCTTCGCCGTACCGATCCAAGTGCTGGAGCACACGGATCTCCTCGGCGAGATAGCCCCCCAGCGACAGAGACCTTCGCCCGCAGCAGCCACTCGAGCGCATTCTGGTACTCACCGACGTTCCGGGCAGCCTTCAGAAAGGGCCAATAGAGCGATTCGCTCGTCATCTCATCCCGCAACCGCTCACCTTTGGCCAACGCAGCCGCTGCCGGCGCTGCGGCTGCGGAAGCCGACGCGGTACGGGTGACAGCCAGTGCCCGCACAGCTGCCACTCGAGCCGTCGTTCGTTCCGGAAGACCGACCAGCAACAGGGCGTCATTAGCCCGCTGTTCCATGGCGGAAAAGCCACCGGACTGCCACAACGCCAGACACGCCTCGACCTGTATGTGTGCTGCGCTGTCGGTGTCCAGGGCATCTGCGATGAGCTTGTCGGCCACCTGAATCGCATGGTTCTCTCGCTGCACCTCCACGAGCAGAGTCAGAATCCGGCCGCCCAGTTCGCGCCAGTGGGCGTGCTCGGGAGGAAGGCGGGAGAAAGCCTCCATAGCCAGCTGCGCGGACTGCTCAGGCGCCGCATTGGCACTGTCCACGGCAGCCCGGAGTAGTCCTTCCGCCGCCTCCAAGTCGCCGAAGGTGTGGGCCACTGCGAGGTAATGCGCACCGGCGGCGACTGCCGATCCCGGTTCGGCGCCAAGATGTCTGGCGCACCGGCGATGCAGCTCGGAGCGCGTCCGGCCGTCGATCTCAGCGTAGATCACTTCTCGCAGCAGATCATGAGGCACAACGATCCCTGCCGGCGAAATGGCAAGCAGTCCATGGTCTTCTGCTTCTCTTAGGGCCGTGAGCACTCCGCTGCGGGATGTCGACGCAAGCAAGGCCGTCGCAATCCCCATCGGGAGAGGTCGCCCCCAGACGGCGGCGAGTTCCACCACAGCGACCGTCGCCGGCGCCACCGCCCCTAGCTTTCTGCGCAATCCCTCGGCCAACTCCGCACCGAGGTCCTCCGCGGTGAGGCTCTGTGTGTCCCGACGGGCCAGGCCGTCGAGCACCTGCAGGGCCCAGAACGGATTGCCACCGACGCTGCGCAGCACATCCCGCACCGCGTTCACCGGCGTCACACCGAGCCGGTCGTCGGCCAGTGCGTCGATATCGTGTTCGGCCAGGGCCGGCAGCGTCCAGCGAACGACCTCGGTGGCGTGCTCCGCACCGGACACGATCTCGTCGATCACCGTGACGTCGTCAGAGGCAAGGCGGCTGGTCAGCGCCCAGATGATCGGCGATGCAGCGAGCCGCGACGGCAACGTGTGCAGGGCAAACCGCGTCAGCCGGTCGGCCCACTGCACGTCGTCGATCGCCACGATCAACGGTGTCTGGGCGGCGATTCGCTCGAGGATCACGGCGATTCGCTCGACCAGCCACAGATACTTGTCGTAGATCGGCTCGAGGGTCTCGAACGTATCGGCGTCCACAAGGGGAGCGGGGCCCGAGTGCAAGGCCAGCAGTAGAGGCGCACCCAATGCGATCTGGTCGATCTCCGCGGTCTTGCTCGCCCCTATGCGGAACCCAAGGACCTGCGCCTGCTCGACGGCGGACGCCAAGAACGAACTCTTGCCGATACCGGGAACTCCCTCAATCACGATCAGCGCGCCGTGCCCTGTCTCGGAGACCCCGATTGAGCACTGAGGCCACGGCGGTCGTGTCCCGCTCACGACCCCGCAGTATCACTCGAGCCATGAAAATTTCTCTCCCAGGTAAGCCGATCCCATCTGAGCCCAACCGGCACGGCTCGGTTCGGCTTTGGCGCATCGCGTCGACTGATCCTAGGCCGAACTTCGCATGCTCACTATGAGCATCGCGCCGCGGTCTGAGATGTTGGCAGTGGAACGGAAATCGCTCGGCCAGTCCCATCTTGTGCAGCAACCATCTCTCCGGTGGCCCTCACCTAGATCGGTGATGGGCCGGGTCTGGTCGCACGTTGACTGCGACGTTCGTCTCACCAATTCCGACGATGCGCTCCGTCTGTCCGCGATGATCGAATTCTCCCGTCACCACAGCGAATCATCGGCGACGAATCCGGCGCCGGCAATCTTGCACTGAAATTCGACGATCCCACCAGAGAGGAAATTTCCATGACAGAAAATTCCAAGCCGACGGTCGTGCTGGTCCACGGCGCCTTCGCCGACGCTTCGGGCTGGGCCGGCGTCATCCGGGAACTGCAGGCGGCCGACGTGCCGGTGTTCGCGCCGCCGAACCCGGAGCGGGGTCTCGCCGTCGACGCGGCTGGCATCGCCGCGTTCGTGGCCGCCATCGACGGTCCGGTCCTGCTGGTCGGTCACTCGTACGGCGGGGCGATCATCACTCAAGCATCGGCGACGCTGCCCAACGTCGTCGGCCTGGTGTATCTGGCGGCGTTCGGGCTCGACGAGGGCGAGAGCATCGGTGCGGTACAGGCGCCGTTCCCCGTACCGCTGCTCGCAGCAAACGCCCGAGCCAGCTCCTACGACGCTGCAGGGGCGGCCGGCGGGCCGGAGCTGTACATCGACGTCGCCACGTTCCGCGAGACCTTCTGCAGCGACGTTCCGGCCGACCTCTCGGCGGTGATGGCCGTCTCCCAGCGACCGGTCGCCGCGGCCACCCTGGGCGAGAACTGCACCGCCGCTGGATGGAAGACCCTGCCGTCCTGGTATCTGGTCGCCGCCGGCGACAACGCCATCAATCCCGAGGTGCAGCACTTCATGGCAGAGCGGATGGGCGCAACGACCCAGACGATCCAAGCGTCGCACTGCGCATTCATCAGCCGCCCGGTCGAAACCGCAGCGTTCATCCTGTCGGCTCTGAAGTGAACCGCCCCGCAAAGCGAGTGCGAACTTCCACCGGACGACGGATCGGTGGGGCAGCTGTGGCTGCGGCGCTGTGCATCGGCGCTGTAGTCGCTCTGCCCGTAAGCTCCTCTGCCGCCAACGCTGTCGCACCGGCCGCACATCCCACGGTGGCTTCCGCGACGACCGCACCGGCGAAGCCGACGATCGTGATGGTGCACGGTGCGTTCGCCGACGCCAGCGGATGGTCCGCCGAGATCTCCTATCTCACCAAGCTGGGCTACCCGGTGATGGCACCGTCGAACCCGCTCCGCGGAGTGGCCAGCGACGCCGCCTACATCGACGGCGTACTGGCTACCATCGCCGGACCTGTTGTCCTGGTGGGACATTCCTACGGCGGCGCCGTTATCGCTGCCGCCGCGAAGAAGGCCCCGAACGTCAAAGCCCTGGTGTACGTGTCGGCGTTCATCCCCGAGCGGGGTCACGCAGCCGCGTACTACACGTCGGACAAGTTCCCCGGCTCGTTGCTTTTACAGCCGGATGCTCTCGTCATTCGTCCCACCTACAACCCGACCCTTCCGCCGGCGCCCCTGCCTCCCGGCTCTTCCCCAGAACCGGGGGCATTGCCGACGCCCAACGATGCGGACGTCTACATCAACCCGGCTCGCTTCCGGGCCATCTTCGCCGCCGACCGGACGCCGGCGCAGGCCGACGTGATGGCCGCCGAGCAACGCCCGGTCTCCGGAACCGCGTACAACGAGGCCACCAAACCGGCCGCCAAGCTGCCGAGCTGGGACCTGGTCAGCCTGGACGACAAGGCCATCCCGCCCTCGGCCCAGGAGTACATGGCGCGCCAGGCCGGCGCGCGGATCACCGCGATCCACTCAGCCCACGACAGCCTGATCACCCACCCGAAAGTGGTGGAGTCGCTCATCCTGCAAGCCGCCACGAGAATTGATACAACGGCGCCGAAACCGCGCGGCTGACCGCGGGGACGGCGACGGCGCACGGTCGTCGTCGCCGCCCCAGGAGCCTTGAACACTTCGATTGGGCGGCCGCATCCTGCGATTCAGCCGCCGACCTCATCACCGCGATGCTCACCCTGTATCCGGACCTCGGAAATCCGTACACGCTGTGGGTGGCCGCTCACGACCAGCCAGAGCTGATGAGTGTCGGCAACTAGCGCAACGCCGTGCAAGTGGTCAGCCGTACGCCCCCGCCAAGAGGGCGCGCAATTCCTCCGTCCGGCCGACACAACCTTTTGAGCGCTGTACACATCAGCTCCCGGAGGTCGTATGGGCCGCGCCGGACGGGTGGAGCAATTCCCAGACCGGCGGACCGACGAGACGCCGGCCCGTCGCGTGGACCAGATGCAGCACACCCTTCTTCGCCCTTTCGGTCCAACCGCCGATGCTGCGCAGTGACTGTCGCATCGATGCGCAGTAGGAGAGCAGAACGACCGCCCAGTGTAGAACAGCAAGCGGTGACACGTGACCTTCTGCGCTCCGTGACCATCGCCGACGGCGTCGACAACGACCGCTTCATGCCGCTGCTCCTCGACCGGCTGACCAGCTGATCGCCCGAGGACCTTTCTCGCCGGTCCGCTTACGACGGCACCGATCGGCGGCAGAGCGCCTCTTGTGAGGCGCAAAGGCGCCGACCTAGAACATAGTGCACTATGTCGGTTCGGACGGTAGGCTCCGCGCACTGACGCGGGGAAACGACCGTTCGACCGCCGATCAGTCCGGACAACGGAGTCAGGCATGTATGGACGAGTGGTTGTGTACACCCACGCCGAGGACAGGGATCAGCTGGAGGCGAAGGCACGGGCCGGGGTCATCCCCATCGTCGTCAACTCTCCTGGATACATTTCCTACGGGGTCATGTTCAGGGATTCTGAAGTGGTCTCCGTCAGTCAGTGGGATTCCGAAGAACACGCGAAAGCGGCAGACGCCGCGCTCGGCGCGTGGGTCAGAGAAAACACAACGATGACCAGCGAGTCCCGTATCACCGGCGAGTTTTCCTGGTTGGAGCTGGCGACCAAGTAGGGGAAGGACCCGAAGGTGGCGCTACCGCGCCGGTGCGTCACCGAGGCGTCCTTTCTTTGCCTGGCTACCCGGGAACCATCGCAGTCGAGCGTCTGTGCCGATCTCGCACCTGCAACGTGATTCAGGCCCTTGGCATGACATACATGTCAGGTTTTACGGTGGGCGCATGACACAGCTGGTGAAGCAGTTGCGGGTCGTCGTCAACACGGAAGACTTTGAGTTAGCGCTCGCCTACTATCGAGACGCCCTGGGCCTGAACGAGTTGGCCGCCTTTGCGGGTGACGGCGATGCCCGGGTGGTGATCATGGACGCTGGTCGAGCCACCTTGGAGCTGGCGAACACGTCGCAAGCGCGATTCATTGCGCAGGTGGAGACCGGCGGGATACCCAGCAGTACGGTTCGGCTGGCGTTCGAAGTGGACGACACGGCGGAGGTCAGCGACCGGTTGGCGAGTGCGGGTGCCGAAGTGATCGCCGCTCCCGTGCTGACGCCGTGGAACTCCTTGAACGCCCGATTCGCCGGGCCGGCAAATATACAAGTCACGCTCTTCCAAGAACTCGATGGCAGGTATTCGATCGGTGCGGACCTGTCTGACTTCGGCGGTGAGGGTGGAGAGTTGGCTCGCCTCGTCCGTCTGGCTGCCGACATTGGAGCGACCGGGGCGCTGCCGTTTGCGGCCAATGTGGTGCGGAACGGCGTATTGATCGGAGAGGGGATCAATCGTGCCCTCGCCGATTCCGATCCGTCCGCCCACGCCGAGGTCGTCGCCATCCGAGATGCGGCACGCCGGGTCGGGTCGCTGGATCTGACCCGGAACGACGGTCTATTCCAGTTGCGAGCCGTGCGCGATCTGCCGGACGGTTGCGGCCGCGAGCGGCGTGGCTGAGATCGTCTTCGCGGCCGGTCGTGAACTCGTTCCCGCCGAATTCGACCCGGCGCCTCAAACGACGCACCGGTTGATGGACGCAGTGAGTCAGGTGTTGCCGGCCATCGCGCGGCGCGGCGCTGCTGACCTGTCTGTCGCCCAGCTCGTCGAGCCTTTCAACGCGTACCTTGCTGCGGTCCAGCAATAATGTGACGCCCGGACATCCCTTCTGCCCGTTGACCGCGGCTTCGCCCGACGAGTGACCACTCACCACTGAAATCTGGACTGCCCGCCAAGTCGGGCTTGCGGTCAGGGTTGGAGGGCATTGACTGTTTCGGCGAGGCGTTCGACGCGCCGGGCGATGTCGGCGTAGGCGGTTTCGAAGGCCTGGTCGGTGTCGATGCGGACTGGGTCTGGGATGGCCCAGTGGAGCCGGTCAGGGTTCGGGTCGAGTTCCTCGTGGGCGTTGTCGCAGACGGCGACGATCATGTCCTCGGGAGTGAGCACGTCGTTCAGTGGGTGTGTCGCCGCGCGGCTGAGGTGCAGTCCGTGGCGGCGTCCGACGGTGACCGCCCGCGGGTGCACTTTGGCGGCGGGATGCGTACCCGCGGAGGTCGCAGGAACCGGGCTGATCCGGTTCCAGGACGCGGCGGCCAGTTGCGAGCGGGCGGAGTTGGCGGTGCAGACGAACACGACCCTCGGCACCGGCACGCCCGCGGTCACCGCGCCCAGTGGCCCGCCAGCGATGGCCAAAGCCACATCGGGTTGTCCAGGCGCAGCTGGACGTAGACTGCGCCGTTTGTCGCCCTCGGAGCGCACCCGGCGGATCACCTGGGCCTGCTCCAGGACCCGCAAGTGGTGGGCGAGCAGGTTCGTGGCCAACCCGAAGTGGTCGGCAAGTTCGCCGGCGAGGCATCGCCGGGGGCCAGTCGGTCCACGATCGCCAACCGGCCGGGTTCGCCGAGTGCGGCGTGCACCTGTGCTCGTTGTTCGACCGTCCGCCATCGATGTACCTCCACTCCTATTGAGTCAAGTATGCTTGAGATATGTCGAACGTCAAGGGCACGCCTGTTCCGTTGTCCCGCCGCCTACTCGCCGAGACCGTCGGGACCGCGCTTCTCGTCACCGTGGTGGTGGGGTCGGGGATTGGGGCGCAACAACTCTCACCCACCGACGTCGGGTTGCAGTTGCTGGAGAACAGCACCGCCACGGTGTTCGGGTTGGCGGTGCTGATCCTGATCTTCGGGCCGGTGTCCGGGGCGCATTTCAACCCGGTCGTCTCCGGGGTGGACTGGCTGCTGGGCCGCCGCTCCGGGACCGGGATCTCGGGGCAGCACGTCGCCGCCTACACCCTGGTCCAGATCATCGGGGCCATCCTGGGGGCGATCCTGGCGAATGTGATGTTCGACTTGCCTGCGGTGTCGATCTCCACCCACGACCGGGCCACCACCGGCCACGGTATCGGCGAGATCGTCGCCACCGCAGGGCTGATCACGTTGATCTTCGTGCTGGCCCGCAGCGGCCGTGCCGCATTGTCCGCGGCGGCGGTCGGCGCGTACATCGGCGCGGCCTACTGGTTCACCAGTTCCACCAGCTTCGCCAACCCGGCGGTGACGATCGGCCGGATCTTCTCCAACACCTTCGCCGGGATCGCCCCGGCCTCTGCGCCGCTGTACATCGCCGCGCAAATTATCGGCGCCGTCCTCGGTTCGGGTCTGGTGGTGGTGTTGTTCCCCGACGCCGGTGACACCGCAGACCAGGTCGTCGTCCCCCGCGCCGGCGCAGCAGCTCCTGAGCTCACTTCACCATCGCAAGCCCGAACGTTATGCAGCCCAGCATCTTCGACCACAGAGGGAGACCCGTCATGACCGCAACAGTTGACAAGCCCAGCGTCTTGTTCGTCTGCGTGCACAATGCGGGTCGCTCGCAGATGGCCGCCGGCTACCTGACCGCGCTCAGCAACGGTGCCGTCGAGGTCCGTTCCGCCGGGTCGCTGCCCGGCGCCGCGGTGAACCCGGTCGCGGTCGCGGCGATGGCCGAGGAGGGCATCGACATCTCCACGCAGATCCCGAAAGTCCTGACCACCGAGGCGGTTCAGGCGTCCGACGTCGTGATCACTATGGGCTGCGGTGACGCCTGCCCGGTCTTCCCCGGGAAACGGTACGAGGACTGGGAACTGGAAGACCCGGCCGGCAAGGGCATCGAGACGGTGCGCCGGGTCCGGGACGACATCCGTTGCCGTATCGAGGAACTGCTGGGTCAGCTGCTTCCCGGCGAAGGCCTAAGAAGGTGACATGGTGAACACGACCCCGGAGTGGACCTCGGTGAAGCCTTCGGTGTTGTTCGTGTGCGTGAAGAACGGTGGAAAGTCGCAGATGGCCGCCGGGCTGATGCGGAAAGCCGCGGGCGACACCGTCGCGGTCGAGTCCGCGGGCACGGAACCCGGCGACAAGGTCAACGCGCTGTCCGCGGAAACGTTGCTCGAGGTCGGCGTGGACATCACCGACCAGCGTCCGCGGCAGCTCACCGACGACATGATCCGTGCTGTGGACCGGGTCATCGTGTTGGGTCGCGACGCCCAGGTCGACTCTGTCGGGGGCACCCCGGTCGAGGTGTGGGACACCGACGAACCCTCGGAGCGGGGCATCGAGGGCATCGAGCGGATGCGGCTGGTCCGTGACGACATCGCCCGCCGCGTCGATCAGCTCGCCAAGCAACTCAAAGCCTGATGTGCAGGAACCGAGATGGCGGGCCGGCGCCGCAGGAGCCTGGTCCGCAACTATCGGGTGGTGCTGGCCAGCAGGGTGCTGATGGCGTCCAGCGCCCCGGGGACCAGCCGGTAGTAGGCCCATTTGGTGCGCTGTTCCCGGGTGAGGATCCCGGCGTCGACGAGGGTTTTCAAGTGGTGTGACACCGTCGGCTGGGACAGGCCCACGGGATTGGTCAAATCACACACGCAGGCCTCGCCGTCGGGTTGGGCGGCGATCAGCGAGATCAACCGGATCCGGGTCGGCTCGGCCAGTGCCTTGAGTACCGCCGCAATCCGTTCCGCCGCCGCCACATCCATCACGCCGCGGGTCACCGGGGAGCAGCAGGCCACCAGGTCGCTGATGTCCAGCACAGGCAAGGCCGTCACGGTGGGGGGCATGACAGCAATACTCCCACACGTATTGACATCTGTCGATGCATCGCCCACGCTCAATGCATCGACTATCGTCAATGAAAGGATGCAGAGATGACCGCGCCCACTGAACCCGTCGACACCCCGGCGGCTGACAGTTGTTGCCCGCCGTCGGAGCAGGCGCGTTGCTGCGCACCGTCCGACAAAGTCCAGTGCTGCCCGCCGGCACCCGCCGGGTCGACCGTCTGCGGCTGCAGATAGTCCTCGCCGCATCACCTTTTTCGGCACTTCGCTCGCCAGGGAGACACAGTCATGAGTCAGATTGCCATCAGACACCGGCACCTACCGGTGGTCGTCATCGGCGCCGGCCCGGTCGGGCTGGCCACCGCCGCGCAGCTGATCGAACACGGCCTGCAACCCCTGATCCTGGAGGCCGGCGCCCAGGCCGGCGCCGCCGTCGCCCAGTGGGCGCACGTGCCGTTCTTCTCCCCGTGGCGCTACGCGATCGACCCTGCCGCCGCCCGACTCCTGGGACGGACGGATTGGGTCAGTCCTGATCTTGCGGTCCTGCCGACCGGCGCCGAGCTGATCGAGCAGTATCTGCAGCCCTTGGCCGACACACCGGAACTGGCGCCGCGGATCCGGCTGAACACCGAGGTCACCGCCGTGACCCGGCAGGGGGTGGACAAGACCCGCTCGATCGGCCGGGACGGCCGCGCCTACGTCGTCCGGATATTGACCGCGGACGGCGAGGAGGACGACATCGTCGCCGCCGCTGTGGTTGATGCCTCCGGCACCTGGGGGCAGCCGAACCCGTTGGGCGCGGGCGGTCTTCCCGCTTTCGGTGAGGCTGCGGCGGCGCCGTGGCTGGCCGGGGCGCTCCCGGACGTGTTGGGGATCGATCGGGACCGGTTCGCCGGCCGCCGGGTCCTGGTGGTGGGAATGGGCCACTCCGCGGCGAACACGTTGCTGTCGCTGGTGAAACTGCGGGAACAAGAGCCGGGCACGCGGATCACCTGGGCCATCCGGGCGTCCTCGGCTACCCGGCTGTACGGCGACCCGACCGCCGACGAGCTACCCGCCCGCGGCGCCCTGGGCGCCCAGGTCAAAGCGGCTGTGGAAGCCGGGGTGATCACATTGCTGCGGAACAACGTCATCAGCCGGTTCACCCCGGCCACGGACGGTGGCCTGCGCATCACGGGGACCAGCCGGGAGGGCAACTACGAATTGGACGTCGACGTCGTATCGGCCGCAACGGGTTTCCGGCCGAACCTGGCCATGCTGCGGGAAGTTCGACTCGAGATCGACCCTGGTGTCGAGGCCCCCGCCCGGCTGGCGCCGCTGATCGACCCGAACTTCCACAGCTGCGGGACGGTGGAACCACACGGCGCTTCGATGCTCGCCCACCCAGATGAGAACTTCTACATCGTCGGGATGAAAAGCTACGGTCGCGCCCCCACCTTCTTGCTCGCGACCGGCTACGAACAGGTCCGGTCCGTCGCCGCGGCGTTGGCCGGCGACCAGGCAGCGGCCGACCGCGTCGAGTTGCAACTGCCCGAAACGGGGGTGTGCTGCGCCGCGCCCAACGAGAACACCGAACTGCTCGCCCTCGGGTTCCGGTCGGGATCCGAGCACGGATACTCCGCCGAGCTTCCTGCACCGCAGGAACAACAAGCCGCTGGCACAGAGTGCTGCACCCCGGCGCCGTCGAACCAGGCCGAAGCCAGCTGCTGCACCCCTCAGACAGCTGAGACGGCGGCGGGCTGTTGCCCGCCGGCAACCGTCGTGGGTGAAACGGTCGCCAGCAGCACCAGGTGACCGCTGCCCCCACCCGCGAGGTCGGCGAACGTCCGCTGCGGCGGGCGCTGAACGCGCTGTGCCTTACCCAGGTCGTCAGCTGGGGAGTGCTGTACTACGCCTTCCCCGTCGCGCTCGCCTCGATCACCGCCGACACCGGCTGGTCACCGACTTCGACCACCGCCGCCTTTTCGGCCAGCCTCATCGCCTCCGCTATCGGCGGCATACCCACCGGGCGGCTGATCGACCGTGTCGGGCCCCGCGCGGTGATGACGCGGCGGGTCGGTGCTGGTCGTGCCCGCTGTCGTGATCATCGCGCTGGCGCCGAACATGTGGCTGTTCTTCGCCGGCTGGATGTGGGCCGGTATCGCCCAGTCCGCGGTGCTCTACCAAGCCGCGTTCGCGGCGGTCACCGGCTGGTACGGGCCGCGCCGGGTCCGGGTGCTGACCACGCTGACGTTGGCCGCCGGGCTGGCCAGCACCATCTTCGCGCCGCTGACCAGCTACCTGCTACACCACTTCGACTGGCGGGCAACGTATCTCCTGCTCGCCGCGGTCCTGGCCGTGGTCACCATCCCGGCCCACCTGTTCTTGCTGACGCCGCCGTGGCATCCCGGCCACCAAGCCGCTTCCACACCGCGCGCAAGCCACCACCGTCGCCGACGTCTGGGGCAGCACGCATTACGCCACCCTCGCCGGCTACTTCGCCGCACCCATCACGCTAGCCACAGCGGTCGCGCCGTGGAAGGGATCGCCGTCGGAAGTGCCGTCGGAAGTTACCCGGTGATGCTGGCGATTTCGGCCGTACTGATCGCGTCGGCAACCGTCGCAGCGGCCTTGCGCACCCGTCCTAGGCTGGGCCCGCGGGCAACACACCGCACGTAGAGACGGATGACATCCGCACATCGAGCGAGGCGGGGCACGGATGAACAAGGGTCGGTTGGAGGCGTTCTCCGACGGTGTCATGGCCGTGGCGATCACGTTGTTGGTGTTGGACCTGCATGCTTCGACCACGGCCGGACCTCTGGCCCGGCAGCTGGCGGACGAGTGGCCCTCGTTCGCCGCCTATGTCGTCAGTTTCGCCGTCATCGGCGTGATCTGGGTGAATCACCACGCGCTGATCGCACTGCTGGCCAGAGTCGACCGCAAGTTCTTGTTCTACAACCTGTTCCTGCTGTTCTGGGTCACCGCAATCCCATTCAGCACCTCGACACTCGCGGAGTTTCTGCGCGAAGGCGGATGGGACAGCCGGGTCGCAGTTCTGCTCTACGGGCTGACGATGGAGGGCATGGCCATCGGCTTCAGTGCGATGTTGCGCCACATGCTTCGGGCCGGCCTGACGATCGTGCCCGTGAGCGAAGCTGACGGTAAACGAGCGTCGCACCGTTTCGGGATCGGGCTGCTGACTTACCCTTTGATCACGGCAGTCGGTCTGCTATGGCCGGCTGGGATGCTGATTCTGCTTGCGGCCCAGGCGGTGTGGTACATCCTGGAACAGACCCCGATCGTGCCCGCCGATATCCGTTGACGCCTGCTCAGCTCGCCACTTGCGGCGGGATCGACGGCCGCGAGGAGGCACGCTTTCCACTACCCGACCGTGCGGAGGCGAGCCAGTGATCGGCCGAGTTGATCGAGCTCGGTAGGAGACAGGGCGGCGGCGAGGCGCTGTTCCAGCTCTTTCTGGAGTATCGCTGTTGCCTGAGTTGTCACTGACCGACCGAGTGGGGTCAGAGCGATGAGTGAGGACCGGGCGTCGTCCGGGTTGGGGTGTCGCCGACAGTGGCCGGCGATCGCAACTCGGTCGACTATCTTGCTGACGGCACCCCAGCTGATCGTGAGGTGCTCGGCAATATCCAGTACACGGCACGGGCCGAACTGCTGCAGCACGCGCATGGTCTCGAATCGAGCCAGAGTCAGGCCGCAGCTGTCCTGCAGTCGGTTGTCCACGGCGTTCCACAAGGCCGTCTCGACACGAATGAGGTCGTGAAAGGTCTGGGCGAGATCAGCCACGAGTCAGCCGATCTCGACCAGAACACGTCCGCCGGCTCCGGCCTCGACCCTTTCGTGTGCCTCCGCGATGCTTTCCAGCGGGACTCGCAGGGCAATCTGCGATTGCAACGCGCCTTCGACCAGGGCGTCGGTCAGTTCGGCCGCGGCGTTGGCCTTGACCTGTGGCGCGAAGTCGTCGCTGCCGAGCAGTCGCAGGCAAGTATCGGCGAAGCCAAGAGTCCAGTAAGGGATGTGGGGCTGTTCAACGGAGGTCGCGAACGATGAGATGGTGGCGCCGACGGCGACGACCTGGGCGTTGAGCGCGATGTGCGCACCAAAATCGACGTCGGCGATACGGTCCACACCGCCTGCCGCCACCGCCCGAATCGCCTGCAGGAGATCGTCCACCGCCCGGTATCCGGTGATGCCCGCGATGCCAAGGCATGCGGCCTGTTCGGCCAACCATTGATCGCTGCGGTCCGGCGAGGACGGTAGGGCGACCGCCAGTGCGGAGGGGATCACGACGTACTGGGCCGCTGTCCCCAAGGCCCGGTACGACTGCGCTCCGTAACACCACACCCGAGTCCCGACTCTCGATGCAGGTACGCCCTCACCGACCATGTCGATGACCCCGGCGCCGTCGCTGTGCGGCACCACCCTCGGGAATCTCATCTCCGATCCTTGCCAGTTCGAGCGCTTCTTGACATCGCCCGGGCTCAGGCCGGACACCTGCACCGCGATACGCACCTCGCCTGGCCCTGGCTGTGGGTCCGGCAACTCACCGACCACAAAAACCTCCCGCGCCGGTCCTCGCCTCTCTCGTACCACGCAGCTCGCACCGCGACCACCTCGTTCCCGTCCACCGGTACGTTCCACGGAACATACATGAGTGAGCTGGTGCTGTTGTGGACCGAATGGGGGAGTGCGACCAGATCGCCGTGCGAACCTCAAGAAGCTTGCCCGAACTGCGCGCAGTTGACGGGAACGCGGCTACTGTTGAAGGAGGTGCCTTGCCAGACGTCGACCGCATCCAGACCGAGACTCGGTCATGCACGATCCGATCTGGAAGAGGCGCCCGATGGCGGACCAGTCACCGCAGGCCCCGGACGAGCGGCCGGCCTCGCCGGCCTTGCTGCGAGCCCTATCTGCCCACCCGGAGCTCGCTGCCGACCTGGTCCAGGCCCTCCATGCGCCCGTTCATCAGGCCGCCGATCTCATCGATCTGATGGGCCGCGCCTCTAGGGAGGCCGTCCGGCTGTTAAACGGTGTCGACTGGGCTGGAGTGACTGCCCAGTTCGCCGGCGAGGATCCGTTCACCGCGGCCCACACCGACGAGCTGGTGTTGATCGTCGACGAATACCAATACGCCGAACATGGCGGGCCCTGCCTGCAGGCAATGGCTACCGACCGAACCGTCAGTACGACCCTGGAAGAGGTCGAAGTAACCTGGCCGCTGCTCGCAGCCGGTGCCAGGGCCGCCGGTGTCCACTCGTTCCTGGCCGTGCCATTGCGGGTCCAGGACCGGCCGGTCGGCTCGCTGAACCTGTACAGCGCACATGTTGGCGCGCTGAGCGACGTCGACCCGGACTTGCTCTCCGTGTTGACGGAGTACCTCAGCCGGGGACTGACGGGCTACGCCGAGCAACAACCCACCTCGATTGGTGAGTCCCTCCGCGATGCCTTAAGTGGTCGAGCCGTCATCGAACAAGCCGTCGGGGTGCTCATGGCCTCCCGCCACCTCGGAGTCGGCGAGGCCCGGGACCTGCTTCGCCTGCGTGCCCACGAAGCCAACCTCACTACCCGCATCCAGGCCCAGCGCATCGTCGATGGCCAGGCGCCACCGCCTGACTGACAACCCGGTCTTCGTTCATCGCTGGCGAAGCTCAGTCGATCTCCGGTAGGGGTGACCGGAACAAGGGTTGCAGGTCGACATCCGGATCGGTTTGGACAAGTAGTTCGTCGCCTTCGCGCAGCACGGTGGTGCCGCGGATCTGCAGGAGTTGCCCGTCGCGGCGAATCATGTTGATCCAGGCGTCGTCGCCGATGTTCAGGTCCGCGACGCTGCTGCCATCGGCGGGTGCCCCGGGTGCGACCACGCATCGATAAACGCCGTCAGGTTCATCGGTGAATCGCAGGCCGAACGCGAACGGGTGTGGGTCCGATGTCGTCATCGGTACCTGGAACAGCCGCGCCAGCGTCGGTACCAAGCTTCCCTGAACGACAACGGATATCAGGACGACGACGAAGATTATCTCGTACACCCGGCGGGCGTCGGTTGCGCCGGCGGCCAGGATGTAGGTACCCAGCAGGATGGGAACCGCGCCTTTCAAACCGGCCCACAGTACGAAGGCACGTTCGCCGACGCGCAGTTTGATGCCTGCCGTGACGGCGCCCACGAGGATGGGTCTGATCAACAAGATCAGAATGGCGGCCAGAGCGAGCCCGGTCCAGATCACGTCTGGTCGGACGGCGTCGTTGACGGAGATGGACAGGCCGAGCACCGTGAAGGCAACGATCTCGCCCAGTCCGGAAAGGCCCGAGGCGAACCTTTCGACTTCCCGCTTGAACGGCGCCCGGATGTCGCCGATCAGTATGCCGGCCACCAGGACTGCGAGGAATCCCGAGCCGAAAAGCACGGTGGCTACAGCATAGATGACGACCGCTGCCGCGGCGGCCCGGATCGAGTACAGCGCTTCGTTGGGCAATGGCATGCGCATCAACTTGGCGAGGCCGAGCCCACCTGCGATGCCGACTGCCACCCCGACCACCATTTGCAGCGCGAACTGACCGAAACCCATTGCGACGGCGTTGATGCCGGTACCGGTGGCGCCGAGCAGCACCGCCATCAACGCAATACCCACCGGATCGTTGGCACCGGATTCGCCTTCCAGGATGGTGCCGGCCCGTCCCTGGATCTCGTGCCGGCCCAGCACCGAGAAAACGACCGCTGGATCTGTCGGCGACAATGCAGCACCGATCAACATCGCGGTGGTCCAGCCGAAACCGAAAAGGACGTGGGCAGTGACCGCCAAGGCGCCTGCGGTGACTGCGGTCCCGACGACGCCGATCCAGACGATCGCCCCGGCGGAGGTGCGGAACCGTTTCCAGCCGATGTGCATACCGCCGTCGAAGAGCACGAAGATGAGGGCGACCGAGACGATGCGTTCGTTGATGTGCGGCGGCAGGGTGCCCAACTTCGGGAACACGTCTGAAGCGATGGCGGCGGCGACCAGGAACACTGCCGGAGCCGGGATTCGGAAGCGCTCGCTGATCCGATTGGCGAAGACGGCCAGCAGGATGGCGGCGGCGATCAAGCCGAGAAGCCAGCCGAATGGTCGGGCGTCATCCATTGAAGGATCCGATCATCGCGGCAGGCATGACCAATTGTCCCTGACCGATGACAAGCGCCGACCGCCGTGGTGGGTCGGTTCGAGCCCCGTTGGACAGGTGTTACGGCTTGATCATCACCTTGAGTGCTTTCCTGATGTCCATGGCGACGTAGCCCTGCGGAGTGTCCTCGAGGCCCATGGTGCGGTCGAAGACCTTGCCGGGATTGACGGTGCCGTCGAGCACAGCCGGCAGCAGCTGCTCGATGTAGGCCCGCACCGGCGCCGGCCCGCCGGTGAGAGTGGTGGTCTTGTTGAAGAACGGCCGGCCGATCGGGCCATCCTCGTACTGCGGGACACCGACCCGGGCAATGACGCCGCCGGGGCGGACGATGCCGATGGCCTGCTCGTAGGCGGGCAGGTGACCGACCGCCTCCAACACCTTGGCGGCACCGCCATCGGTCAGATCGACGACGGTGTCGATGCCGTCCTGACCGCGCTCGGCCACCACATCCGTCGCCCCGAATTCGCGGCCGAGGTTGGTGCGGTCTTCGTGGCGACCCATCAGGATGATGCGCTCGGCGCCGAACTGTCGCGCCGCCAGCACGGCGAGCAGTCCTACCGCGCCGTCACCGATGACAGCCACCGTGTCGCCGCGGGTAACGCCGGCGCGGTGGGCGGCGTACCAGCCGGTTCCGTAGACGTCGGACAGGGTCAGCAGCGAGGCAATCAGGCCCTCGTCGGCGGTGGCGGGGTCGACGCCGGGGACCTTGACCAGCGTGCCGTCAGCCAGCGGTACACGGACCGCTTCGGCCTGGCATCCGGCGGTGCCCAGCTCGGGGCTGTTCCAGAACCCGCCGTTGACACAGGCGGTCTGCAGACCGGCGCGGCAGAACTCGCACACGCCGCAGGAGATGGCGAACGGGGCGATGACGAAATCACCCTTCGCCAGGGTCGTCACCTCGGCGCCGACGTCGGTGACGACACCGATGAGCTCGTGGCCGATGCTCTTGCCGCCTGGCGTCTCGGGGGCGGAGTGATAGGGGTGCAGGTCACTGCCGCAGATGCAGGCGCGGATGACCTGCACCAGGGCGTCGGTCGGTTCGACGATCCGCGGATCGGGGACGTCGGCGACACGGACGTCGCCGGGAGCGTAGATCAAAGTGGCACGCATGGCGGACTCTGCTTTCGTTCGGCTGGTCAGGTGGTGAACCGTCACGGATCAGATGTGCGCGGCCGTGTGGGCAGCGGAGTACTCCTGGTCGGTGACCGGTTCGAGCCAGGTGGTGGCTTCGGCGTCGCCCGCCGCGTCGAGAATCGCGTAGTGGCACATCATGTTGTCGGTGGTGCCGCCGTGGAAGTGTTCCTCACCGGCCGGGGTCCAGACGCTCTCCCCGGCGCGGAGTGCGACCGCGTGCCCGTCGCGGGTGCCGACCAGCCCGACGCCGTCGGTGCACACCAGCAGTTGCCCGTTGGCGTGCCGGTGCCAGTTCGTGCGGGCTCCGGGGGTGAACCGGACCAGCCCGACGGTCAGCCGGGAGCTGCCGTCGCCACCGAACACAGGGTTCATCCAGACGTCGCCGGTGAAATTCGCCGCCGGTGTCTTGACCGTCGCGGTGCTGGCGTTCTTATTCATCTCTCTCCTCGGGCAAGGTCGCTGATCAGGCCGGGTCCAGACGCAGGGTCGTCGCGCGGGCCGGCTGTGCGGTGATCTGCTCGACCGGGCCGGGCCAGCGTCCGTACTTGGACCGGTAAGCCTGATCGAGCGTGTCGTCGAGCCTCGTCAGGTCGCCGGCGTGCTCTCCCGCCTCGACGAACGTGACGTCACGGCTGAGCGTTCCGGCGGTGACTACGCCGGCGTGCCGGGACTGGGCGCCGCGGTACCAGGCGGCGTCCGAGCCGTTGACGGACCGGACAAAAAGAGAGTCACCATGACGGACCACCCAGACGATCCGTGAAGACCGCAGGGTTCCGTCGGTGCGGCGGGTAGCCAGCTCGATCTCGTCGTACCCGTCGATCGCCGCCAACTCGGTTGCGGCCCAGGCAGCCTCGTTCCCGCCGTCGGTAGCCACGTCTCGCTCCTCTGCTCGTCGTCCACTGCGTGTTCTCTATTCCCCGGTCGTGAACCTGTCACCCGCGGGGTGGGTGAGCAAACGGCCGGCGGCCCAGCTATCGGACGTCACCCGACAAAGAAGGTGTCAATGGGCGATGAAAAGGGCACCGTCTCAGTTAGCAGATGCAGGTACCGGATCCTGCCTACGACATCGAGAGGACGTAGGTCCGTGGCCAATGAGCAGGTGGAACGTGAGCACAAGTATTCCGCGGCGGAGCAGTACCGACTCCCGGATCTCGATGCGGTATTGCCGCCTGGTGGGCGCGTCGAACAGGCCACGGTTGCGCTGGACAGCGTGTATTTCGATACCGAGGAACACGATCTACTGGCCCACGGAGTAACCCTGCGACGTCGCACCGGGGAGATCGACAATGGTTGGCACCTCAAGGTTCCCAGTGGCGACACGCGGACGGAGATTCGCCTGGAACTCGAAGCCGATGACGATGCGGTACCGGAGGAGCTCGCCACACTGACCATTGGGCTGCGTCGCGGGAAACCATTGCGTCATATCGTGACCATCCGGACCAGTCGCACGGCACATCGCCTGCTGGACGCCGACGGTCGGGTGATCGTCGAGGTCGCCGATGATCACGTCGACGCGGTGGCCCCCGGGCGCGGAAGCGCGACGCTCAACAGTTGGCGGGAGATCGAAGCGGAACTCGGCGCCACCGGAACCATCGAAGATCTGGATACGGTGGATGCCCGGCTGATCGAATCCGGCCTGCAGGCGGCGGTCAGCCCGAACAAGGTCGCGACTGCCCTGGGCGCCACTTCCAGGGAGACAGAAGCGACGGACAGAACAGATGCTGACCACACCGCCGGTGAGGTCATCCGGGACTACCTCCGCCAGCAGGACGACGCGCTGGTCGCGGGAGACCTGTCGCTGCGGCGGGGCCTGGGCGCGATCCACCCGACCCGGGTGGCGACCCGCCGACTCCGGTCGACCCTGCGGATCTTCGCCGACTACTTCGACGCCGACCGAGCGAAGAAACTCGACGTCGAACTGTCCTGGTATGCGGAGCTGCTCGGACAGGTCCGGGACCGGGAAGTACAGCGGGCGCGCTTCGCCGAGGCTGTCGGTGCGCTGCCCGACGAGCTGGTTCTCGGTCCGGTGGCGGCCGGAATCGAGCAATACCTCCTGAGTGAGCAATTGCAACACCAAGCGGCCCTGGACGAGGCGATGACCAGTCCTCGGTACCTGGCGCTGCTGCAGGAAACCAGCCTTGGGCAACGGACCCGCCGTTCACCGCACTGGCGGGCGATGTGCCCGAGAAGTTGCGCAAACCGGTCCGGGTCGCCGCACGAAAGGTCGACAAACACCTCGCGGCCGGCCTTTCCAGTGAGGACGACGCCGAACTGCACAAAGCCCGTAAAGCGGGTAAGCGGGCCCGCTACGCCGCCGAACTCGCTTATGACGTGCTCGGCAAGAAAACCCGCAAGAATGTGAAGCAGTATCAAAAGCTGCAGGACATTCTCGGTGACCATCAGGACGGCGTCGTGGCCGCCGATCTGCTTCGCCGCCTCGGCGCTCGCACTGCTGACAATCCGCAGGAGAACGGATTCACCTACGGACTGCTCTACGCCCGCGAGCAACACCGGGCGGAGGTCAGTCGCCGCCGAGCGCTGGACTGGGCCAAAAAGCGATAACTGCGGTCAGGTACGCATCGAGAGCTGAGTTTGAACGGCGGGACGGATCGGGTACCGCCTCCACATGAATTCGCCGCCACAGTCCGACCGTGCGCAGGTGCTGGTGATCGGGTCAGGATTCGGCGGATTCTTCGCCGCGCGACGACTGCGCGACCTCGGCGCAGACGTGACCATCCTGGCCGCAACGGACTCGTTCCTCTACGCGCCGCTGCTGCCGGACATCGCCGTCGGCACAGTCGATCCGAGATCGGTGATGGTCCCGTTGGCGACCACCCTGCGTGGTACCCGGGTCATCCGTGGGCACGCCGACCGAATAGATCTGGCGGCTCGAACCGTTCGGTACACCGACTCACAAGGTGACGAGATCGAACTCGGGTATCGACGGCTGCTGCTGGCTCCCGGCAGCGTGACCCGGCTCCTACCGATCCCCGGCCTGGCCGAACACGCCATCGGGCTCAAGACCGCAACCGAGGCGGTGTACCTGCGGGAACGGGTGCTGGCGCAGTTGGAGACCGCCAACACGTCGGCGGACGCAGCCGGTCGTCGGGCCGCGTTGACTTTCGTGGTCGTCGGCGCCGGCTACGCGGGCGTCGAGTTGACCGCCCAGCTGGCCAGACTGACCAGCAACCTGCTGCCGCTCTTCCCACAGGTCCGGGCGGATGACATCCGATGGCTGCTCGTCGATGTCGCGAAGGCGGTCATGCCCGAACTGGGCGCGGGCCTTGGTAAGTCGGCGTTGCAGCTACTGCGCCGACGTGGGGTCGATGTCCGCCTCGGCGTCAGCGTGGCGACGGTCACCGATACGCAGGTCAGTCTGACCGACGGCACGACTCTGGACTGCAGCACGCTGGTCTGGTGCGCCGGTGTCACCGCCAACCCGCTCATCGAATCGCTTGGATTACCCACGGACAAGGGGCGACTTGTGGTGGACGATCATCTCCGGGTGCCGGGCCACGACGACGTCTACGGCATCGGCGACGCCGCCGCCGTGCCCGACCTGACCAAACCGGTGGACGAAACGGGGCATCGTCCGCCGTGCCCGCCCACTGCCCAACACGCGATCCGGCAAGCATCTGCCGCGGCCCGCAACATCTGGGCCGATCTCGGTCACGGCACCGCCAAACCGTATCGGCATCGTGATCTGGGTTTGGTGGTCGACCTCGGCGGACCGGATGCTGCGGCAACACCGTTGGGTGTTCGGCTCCGTGGCCGGCCGGCCAAGGCCATCACCCTGGGGTACCACCTCTTCGCCCTGCCGACCGCGAAACGGCGCCTGCGTGTCGCCGTGGACTGGGCGATCGGCGGGAAACGCCCGGACGACGTTTCGCTGCGCCTGGTGCCCGGGCCGGCGGCATTGATCACCAAGGCGGAAATGGATCAGGACTGAGCCGGCGCTGCTTCGTTGACGTCTGGGCGGCGCCCGAACATCATCAGGTGGCGAACGCGGCGCGGAACCGTTCCAACGCCTGCTCCGAATCTTCGGACGCCCAGCCTTCCAGACCGACCACCCCGTCATAGCCGCAGACGCTCCAGGGCGGCAGCGATCGCCGGGTAGTTGATCTCTCCGGTGCCTGGCTCCCGGCGTCCCGGCACGTCGGCGACCTGGATCTCACCGATGAAGGGCAGTGCCCGTTCGACGAGTTCGATCAGATTTCCTTCGCCGATCTGCGCGTGATAGAGGTCCAGATTCAGCCGTAGGTGCGGATTGTCGACGGCCTCGACCAGGGTCAGCGTGTCCGCGGCTTTCGCGAACGGGGTGCCGGGGTGGTCGACTGCCGTGTTCAAATTCTCGAGCGTGAAGACCCGCCCCGCGCTCTCCCCGAGTGCGGCCAGGTCGGCCAGTGTCCGCGCGGCTCGCAGCCACATCGCCGGCGTCGTCACGTCGGTCGCCAGGATCGGAAGGCCACGGTCGTCGAGGCCGGTCCCGTGCACGTTGAGCCGCGGGCAGTCGAGCTGCTCCGCCACTCGCAACGAAAGCTCGGCCGTGCGCAGCAGTTCTTTGGCGCCGTCGGCATCGGCCAGTGAACCGTTGATGTATCCGGTCATCGACGAGAAGGTGGCACCAGTCGCGACCAGTGCGTCGATGTCCTTCGCTGTCCAGTCCCAGATCTCCACCTCGAAGCCGAGGGCGTCGATACGCCGTACCCGCTCGATGAAGGGCAGGTCGAGGAAGATCATCTCCGCCGAGACAGCCAACCGGAACCCGCTCACACCGAAACCCGATCCAGCCGCACGGGTGCGCCGGTGGCCACCGATTCCGCTGCCGCGAGGGCGATCTCCAGTGCGCGCTCGTGCATCATGCCCGGTCACCGACGACCGGGGTCGACGTGCGGACGGCGGACGGTGAACGCGGCCAGCTCGGCGACGTACGCGCCGTGCAGCAGCTCTTGGTCGCCGCGGACCGTCTCGGCGTGCTGGCCACTCGGCGCTGGAGAACGTCATGGCCGGTCTTGCGTCCGTCGCCCATGGTGGCCATGCCTCCGGATCCGAACACCTCACCTCGGACGTCATAGCCGTAGCTGGCCTGGAAGCACGCCTCAGCTGTGCCGACGGCGCCGTTGTCGAAGCGGACGAGCACGACCGCGGTATCCAACAGGCCGCGGTCCTTCCATTCCGGTTCCACCAGCGCGTTGGCCGTGGCGAACACCTCCACCGGCTCGGCCCCGGGGTTGAGGAACCGCAGAGCGTCGAAATCGTGGATCAACGTCTCCAGGAAGATCGTGTTCGGCGCAACCCGCGCCGGGTCGAATCCGCCTGGGTCGCGAGTGACCGACCGCAGCAACCGCGGCGTCCCCAACCTGCCGTTGTCCAGCAACTCACGGGCGGCGGTCCAATCCGGCGCGAACCGGCGGTTGAATCCCACCTGCAGCACCACACCCGCGGCCTCCGCCGCAGCGATCGCCCGATCGGCGTCGGCCAGCGTCAACGCCATCGGCTTCTCGCAGAACACCGCCTTCCCGGCTGCGGCGGCCGCTACCACCAGATCGGCGTGGAAACGGGCCGGTGCAGCGATCACCACCGCCTCCACCTCCGGATCGGCGAATGCCTCGTCCGGATCCGTACAGGCGCGAGCACCTCCGGCCACTTCGGCCAACGCCTGCGCAGCGCCGGCAGCCGGGTCTACGACGGCTACCAGCCGCACACCGGGCAGCCGCTGCCCCAGCGTCGCTCCGTGGAAAGAGCCCATCCGGCCCGATCCAATGAGCGCCACACCAACGGTTCTCGTTCGTTACCACCGGACTCCTCTTTCGGTTATAACGTTCTAGTCGATTCCACTATTGCGCATTTCGGGAGAGCCGTCAAGTGGTCTGCCTATAACGTTCTATCGATCGGTACCGAGCCAGCCGGAGAGGCGTCGTCTAAGCTGCTGCCTAAAACGTTCTAAGAGGTGCGCCGAATTGGCAGATCGTCAGGGGGCTCTGGGTGATGGCAGCCGACAAGAAATCGCCGGATCGGCGGCCCACCCTGGCTGACGTCGCCACAGCGGCCGGGGTGTCGGTCCCACTGGTCTCCATCGTCATGCGGGACGCGCCCGGGGCCAGCGCCAAGACCCGCGAACGCGTCCGTCAGATCGCCGACGACCTCGGTTACCGGCCCGATCAGCGAGCGCGTCTGCTCCGGCAGCAGCACACCCGACTCCTCGGAGTGACCTTCGAGATCGAGCAGCCCTTCCACGGCGACCTGGTCAAAGGGCTCTACGCGGCTGCTGAGGCCACGGGCTACAGCCTCGTCCTCAGCGCCGTCGCCGCTGACCGTTCGGAAGCCCACGCCGTCCAGGCCGTGCTCGACGACCGCTGCGAAGCGGTCATCATGGTCGGGCCCCGCTCACCGACCCGGGAACTGACCAGCATCGCGGCCAAACTCCCGCTCGTGGTGCTGGCCCGAAACGTTCGATCGACCGCGGTGGACTGCGTCCGCACCGACGACAAGATCGGCATGGCCAGCGCAGTCGACCACCTGGTGGCACTCGGGCACCGCCGCATCGCCTACCTCGACGGCGGGGCGACCGCCGGCGCCGCAGATCGCCTCCGCGCCCTCCGATCTGCCGCCTCCAAGGTTGGAATAGCCGACAGCATCCTGGTCATCCCTGCCGGACCGGTCGAAGATGACGGTGCTGCGGCTACCTGGACCCTCCTTGAACGGGGCGCCGACACGACCGGTGTCATTGCCTTCAACGACCGCTGTGCCGTCGGCGTCCTTGACACCTTGCTTCGCGCCGGAGTGAAGGTGCCTCAAGACATGTCGGTGGTCGGGTACGACGACAGCCGGCTGTCCCGGATTTCCTATGTCGACTTGACCACCGTTGGCCAGAACCCTGCCGAGTTGGCGGCAACAGCCGTGCAACGCGCCGTATCCCGGGTGGACGGCAACGCTTCGGGGAGGCGGGACCTGATCATCTCCCCGCGGCTCATCGTGCGAACAACGACCGCCGTACCGAGACGCTGAGCGTTCCGCCGGCAAGAAAACCGCGGCCGTGAGCTTCGTCGGCGGCGGAGGCGGTTAGGGTCGTGCTGGTGACGGACGATTCGACGACGTTGGCCGAACTCGCGCATTCGCTCGGTATCGCGACGGAGTTCTGGGACTGGCAGGGGCGTCACGTCGAGGTCGCGGACTCGACGATGTCGTCCGTCATGCTGGCACTGGGCGTAGACGCTTCAACTCCGGATCTGGCGCGGCAGGCGCTGGCGGAGCGAACCAGGCTCAGCTGGGCACGCACCCTTCCGCCGTGTCTGGTTCATCGCCAGGGAGTTGCCGCTTCGTTCCCGGTCCACGTCCAACACGGATCCCCGGTGACGGTCTGGATCGAACTCGAGGGAGGCGGAGTCCGGTCGGATTTGAAGCAACTCGAGAATTGGTTGCCCCCGGTCGACGTCGGCGGACGCTTCAACGGAGAAGCGACTTTCGAAATACCGGTTGACCTGCCACTGGGTTACCACACGCTGCGGGCCGAATCGGCCGGTGAGCAGGCCTCGACCTCCCTGATCATCACACCGCCGTGGTTGGGTCTGCCGGCCAGGACCGGTGGCCACCGGATATGGGGCATTGCTACCCAGCTGTACAGCGTCAGATCCGAACAATCATGGGGCATAGGCGATGTCGCAGATCTCGCCGACCTGACCGTCTGGTCTACGGTCGAGCACGGTGCCGGGTTCGTACTGGTGAATCCGCTGCACGCGGCCGAACCGGTCGTGCCGATGGAGCCGTCGCCCTACCTCCCGACCAGTCGACGATTCGGAAACCCTATCTATGTGCGGCCGGAAAGAATTCCGGAATATGCCGACCTTCCCGAGACGGCTCGGCAGCGGATCGGGGCGATCAGGGACTCCCTCCGCGCCGACCTCGATCAAGGCGGAGCCCTGGATCGGGACCGCTCCTGGGTGGCCAAACGGGAAGCGCTGCAGCTGATCCACGCGGTTTCGCGATCGGCCGGTCGACAGCTGGCCTACCACTCCTATCAGCGCATCGCAGGCAACGCCTTGACCGAATACGCGACCTGGTGTGCGATCGCGGAGGAGCACGGCGTCGACTGGCGCGACTGGCCGGAGGAATTACGCGACCCGCAGTCTGCCGCCGTGCTGCAGTTTGCCGAGAACCATTTCGCGCAGGTCGATTTCCACCGGTGGCTCCAGTGGGTGTTGGACGAGCAGATCGGTGCGGCGCAATTTGCCGCCCTCCGGTCGGGAGCCACCATCGGGATCGTTCGCGACCTGGCCGTCGGTGTCCGGCGGGGTGGCGCAGACGCGTGGCGCCTGCACGACATCTTCGCGCAGAATGTGACCGTGGGTGCCCCGCCGGATGCCTACAACCAGAACGGGCAGGACTGGAACCAACCGCCGTGGCGGCCGGATCGCCTGGCCGAGGTCGCCTACGCCCCGTTTCGGGAATTGGTGGCGGCCGAACTTCGCTCGGCCGGCGGTCTGCGCGTCGACCACATCATCGGGCTTTTTCGACTGTGGTGGATTCCGGAGGGCGCACCACCCACTCAGGGCACGTACGTCCGCTACGACCACGAGGCACTGGTCGGCGTCCTCGCGTTGGAGGCCTACCGGGCGCAGGCTGTGGTCGTCGGCGAAGATCTCGGCACCGTTGAGCCGTGGGTTCGCGACTACCTTTCGGGCCGCGGGATTCTCGGCACGTCCATCCTCTGGTTCGAGTTCGACTTCGATGCAGGTGGTGCACCGCTGCCACCGGAGCGGTGGCGTGAGCTGTGCCTGGCCTCGGTCACCACCCATGATCTTCCGCCGACGGCCGGCTATCTGGCCGGCGATCACGTCCGGTTGCGCGACTCGCTCGGCCTGCTGACGCGCGCGCTCGACGAGGAACTGGCCGCCGATGCGGCGGACCGTACGGCTTGGCTCGATGAACTGCGCGCCCGGGGGGCGCTGGGTCAGCGATTGAACGAGGATGCCATTGACGCGCTGAACCCAGCGGCAGGGAATCCGCCCGACGAGGACGTCGAAGAGATCATTCTGGCCTTGCATCGCTTTTTGAGCCTCACCCGGTCGAAAATGCTGGCCGTTTCGCTCACCGACATGGTCGGAGACCGGCGGACCCAGAACCAGCCCGGCACGATCGACGAATATCCGAACTGGCGGGTGCCACTGTCCGGACCGGACGGACGTCCCATCAGCCTCGAGGAAGTGATGTCGAGCTCGCGGGCCGCCCGACTCGCCGACGCAATGCGCGGCTGACGC
>CAVOIW010000009.1:0-190575 GCA_963695865.1 uncultured Actinomycetota bacterium
CGCGTCCGCTCCGTCGACCAGCAGCGCCCCGCCCACTACGTCCTGACCGCTCCGCCTTTTGCGCACCGTGTCGCGATTCTCGCGTGGAGAATCGGCGATCAAGGACGAGGATCGCGACACGGTGCGGCGCTGGAGGAACCCCGGCTGTTGGGGTGATCCGCGGCTGTTGGAGTAACCAGCTGCTGTTCGATCACCCGGCGAGCTGTCGCACGGCGGAGCGGAACACGTCGGGTAACAGCGTCGCGGCGGGCACGATGGCGGCGCCGGCCACCCGCCGCGTGCCCAGCAGGGTCTTGGTGAGCCAGCGATAGCGCCGGGTGTCGCTGCGCCAGGCGCGTTCGTAGTCGTTGGGCCGGTCCCGGCCGACGGCGTCGACCAGGGATCTGGCGCAGGCGAGAGATACAGCGATGCCCTCGCCGGTCAGTGCATCCACGTAACCGGAGGCATCGCCGACGAGCAGCACCCGGCCGTTCACGCGCGCAGTCGTCCGCTGCCGCAGTGGCCCGGCACCCCGGACGCGTCCCGCCGGCGCTGCGCCCGCCAGCCGCTCGGCGAGCCGGGGAAAGTCGTGGAGATGATCGGTCAGCGGCTTTCTGGCCGAGCACAGGATCGCCACGCCGACCTCGTCCGGGCCGACCGGCGTCACGTACGCCTCGGAACGGGCGGCCCAGTAGACCTCGACCATCCGGGTCCAGGGAGTGATCCGGAAGTGCTGGCGCAAACCCCACCGCGGTGTTCCGCCGGCCTGAACCTGCATCCTTAGCATCTTCCGGATGGGCGAGTGCAGACCGTCTGCGGCAGCGAGGTACCGGGCCTGTTGGCCGCCCGTCGTGACGACGTGGTTGTCCTGCATCACGTCCGAGACGAGTCCCTGCTCGAACCGCACGCCGAGCTCGCGTGCCCGCCGCGTCATCGACTGGTGCAACAGCGTGCGTCGCACTCCTAGCCCGTGCCCGGCCGAGAAGAACGCGGTGGCCGATCGGTGGTCGTCGAGGTACCGGATGCCGCGGAATGGCATGCCCTGCAGGTTGACGCCGAGGTCTTCCAGCGCCTGAACGGCTCCCGGCATCAGCCCTTCACCGCAGGCCTTGTCGATCGGGTCCGGCCGGTTTTCCAGGACGACGACCTCCAGTCCGGCTTTCGCGGCGTACATGGAAGTCGCCAGGCCGGCCGGCCCGGCGCCGACGACGATGAGATCGATCATGCCGCGACTACCGTTGCTAAGGCGGCGTTCTCGGCACGGATGCGCACCGTCAGAAGCCAGGCGTTCAACACCGTGAACACCACCGCCGTCAGCCAGGCAGTGTGGACCAACGGAAGCGCCACGCCCTCGGCGATGACAGCGACGTAGTTGGGATGCCTGAAGTACCGATACGGACCGCCGCGGACCAGCGGCAGGGACGGGACCACGACGATCCTGGTGTTCCAGCGGCGTCCGAGGGTCGTGATGCACCACCAGCGCAGTGATTGTGCCGCAATGACTATCAGCAGCATTGACCAGCCGAGCACGGGCAGGAATGGCCGGTCGGCGACCAGCACCTCGAGCACACATGCCACCAGCAGCCCGGTGTGCAGCGCGACCATCGCCGGATAGTGACCGGCCCCGAACTCCCGGCCGCCGTGTGCCAGGCTCCAGGTGACATTGCGTTTCGAGATGACCAGCTCCACCAGCCTTTCCATGCCGATCAGCAGGATCAGGCCGATGAACACTTCGTTCGACACGCCCATTACCAGCGCAACAGCACAAGTTCGGAGCAGAACCCGGGCCCCATGGCCAAGAGCATTCCCGGCGTCCCGGGCACCGGCGAGCGCTTGACCAGCGTGTCACGTAACACGTGCAGTACCGAGACCGACGACAGGTTGCCGACTTCCGCCAGCGACCGCCAGGTCAGTTCGAGCGCGTCCCGGGGCAACTCCAGCTCCTTCTCGATCGCCTCGATCACCTTGGGACCCCCCGGGTGCGAAACCCAGTGCGACACATCGCCGACGGCCATCCCGTGGTCGGCCAGCAGGTCGCGGACGTCGGTCCCGAGATATTGCTCGACCAGGACAGGCACCTGCGCGTCCAAGACGATGGTGAGCCCAGGCGCACCGATGTCCCAGCCCATGGTGCGTTCGGTGTCCGGGTAGAGGTGGCTGCGGGTATCGACGACCTGCGGTCCGCCGTCGGCCTTCGAGTGTGCGGCGCCGACCGCGACGACCGCGGCGGCGCCGTCGCCGAACAGGCCGCTGGCCACCAGGTTTGCCACAGATCGGTCGTCTCGCTGCACGGTCAGCGAGCACAGTTCGACCGCCAACAACACGGCGACCTGGTCCGGCCGGCCTAACAGGTAGTCGTGCATCCGCGCAATGCCAGACGCGCCGGCGACGCACCCTAGCCCGAACATCGGCACCCGCTTGACGTCCGGTCGTAATCCGACCAAGGCGGCGATGCGAGCGTCGAGCGACGGTACGGCGAGCCCGGTGACTGTGGTGGAGAAGATGACGTCCACCTCGCCGGGCGCGATCTCCGCCTCGGCCAGTGCTCCGGACACGGCCTGAACCGCCAGTTCGGTCGCCGCGGCCAGGTACGCATCGTTGGCCTCGGTGAAGTCCTCGAGCCGCCGATACTGCTCCAACGGCAGTGCCAGATGACGGGAGTCGACGCAGCAATTGCTATGGAGTCGCCGTAGCAGTTGTACGTTGCCGCTCTTCGGATCGTCGGCACCGAAACACACCTCGGCGAAGGCCTGCGTGATCTCGTCCTGGGGGTAGCGGTGCTCCGGGAGCACGCCATGTACCGCGGCCAGAGTGGTCACCCGGTCCACACTAACGACCGGCCCAGATGTGCCCTTGATGGGCGCACGAAATCCGGGCGGGATGGCGGGTGTGGACGCTGGAGTCGATCGGTCGGATGCCCGCGGGATGCCGCAGATCTGGTAACCCAAATTTGACTAACCAGTTAGCTTGACGCAGCGCCTGCTGCGGATTATAGTCTAACTAGATAGTTAGTCACCTACCAGAAAGGCACACCATGACTCAGAAGGTCGCACTGGTCACCGGAGCATCCTCCGGCATCGGCGAGGCAACCGCCCTCCGTCTGCAGGCTGCCGGCTACCTCGTCTACGGCGCCGCCCGCCGGGTGGACCGGATGACCTCGTTGTCCGACAACGGGGTGCGGGTGCTCGCGATGGATATCACCGACGAGGCGTCGATGGCTGCGGGCGTCAAGCAGATTCTCGCCGACAACAACCGGATCGACGTGCTCGTGAACAATGCCGGCTTCGGCTCCTACGGTGCGCTGGAGGACGTTCCGATGGACGACGCCCGCTATCAGTTCGAGGTCAACCTGTTCGGAATGGCCCGGCTGATCCAGTTGGTGCTGCCGGCGATGCGCAAGCAGCGCAGCGGTCGCATCATCAACGTCTCGTCGATCGGGGGCAAGATCTACGAGCCGATGGGTGGCTGGTACCACGCGACGAAATTCGCGGTAGAAGGCCTGAGCGACTCGCTGCGGCTGGAGCTCGCGCCGTTCGGCATCCAGGTGGTCGTGGTCGAGCCTGGCGCGATCCGCACGGAGTGGGGCGCAATCGCCGGCGACAACCTCCAGAAGACATCGGGCTCCGGTGTGTATGCCAAGCAGGCCGAGAAGGTGGCGGCCGTACTTGGCTCCGCAGGAAACAACCCGCGCCTCGGCTCGCCGCCCTCGGTAGTAGCCGATGCGATCGTGAAGGCATCGAGTGCGAAGCGGCCGCGCATTCGCTACGCGGTCGGCGGTGGCGCCAAGCCGATCCTTTTCATCCGTCGGGTGCTTCCTGACCGCGCCTTCGACCGCGTGATGAAGCTGACGTTCGGAATCAAGCAATAGGGATCTCTCCCTTGGCGCAGCAGTTGGGCAAGAGCGCAGGGCAGGGGGACAACCGGTGTGCAGGTGGGAGAGTGTTGCAGGTGAAACGCGACGCGCAGGCGACCAGAGCCAGAATTCTGACCGCGGCAACTTCCGAATTCGCCGCCCACGGCATAGCGGGCGCCCGCGTTGATCGGATCGCGGCCGGCGCCCAAGCGAACAAAAACATGATCTACATCTATTTTGGCGGCAAGGAGCAGTTGTTCGACGCCGTCTTCTCGGCCGCCATCGACCAACTGCTGGAGACGGTCCCCATCGACGTCGACGACCTGCCCGGCTACGCGGGCTCGTTGTTCGACCACGCCGAGCGACATCCCGAGTTGAGCCGATTGGCTCGTTGGCAGGGGCTGGAACGGCCGCCCGGCCTGTCGCTGGACGCCGCGCTGTCCGGCACCAGGAACAAGATCCAGGCCATTGCGGCAGCTCAGCACGCTGGGACGCTGGTCAGCACGTTGACCCCGGACCAGCTGCTGGCCATGTTGTTGAGCATCGCCACGGCGTGGTCGGCAGGTGCACCGGAGTTGGTCGACATGGAGGTGAGCGAGGACGTGACCGCCGCGCGCCGGGCCGCCGTCGTCTGGGCCATCGAACGTCTCACCGCGCCGTGAGGAGTCATCTCGTCAGAACTGCATCAGCGGCACGGAATCGCACAGACCTTCCCGGCCGCAGTTGGGCGGCGAGGTGCAGATCGGCGTGGGCGACGACACCGATGACCGGATAGCCGCCGGTCACCGGATGATCGGCCAGGAAGATGATCGGCTGCCCGTTGGGCGGCACCTGCACCGCTCCAGTGACCATCGGCTCCGACGGAAGTTCCATGCTGAACCGTCGCTCCAAAGCGGGACCGGCCAGGCGCACTCCCACCCGATTCGCGTCGGGAGTGACCATCCACGTTGTGCGGCAGAGTGTTTCCCAGGCGTCAGCCGTGAACCAGTCGTCGCGCGGACCGGGGATCACACCTAGCACCGGATCGCCGTCGGACACCGGCGATTCGTTTTCCGGCTGGATCGGACCGGCCGGTTCGCCGATCGGCAGCACGGTACCCGCGGCAAGCTTCTCGGGCCCGATGCCGGACATCGTGTCCGTCGACCGGGAGCCGAGGACGGGCACGGTCTCGATGCCGCCTGAGATTGCGAGGTACGTCCGCAACCCGGAAGTCGGTGCATTCACCCGGATCTGCTGCCCGGACTGTACCTGGGTCGGTGTGTTCATCCGACCCGGGCGACCGTCGATCTTGAAGGCGCAGTTCGCTCCGGTCAGCGCGATGACGGCGTCGAAGTCCGCACGCACGCGCAGCCGGCCCAGCGTCATCTCTATCCCCGCGGCGCCGCCGGTCGTTCCCAACGATCCGGTTGGCGAGGGTCAGGCTGACCCGGTCGGCGGCACCGGAGGTTCCGATCCCCAGATGCCCGTATCCGGGCCGTCCAAGGTCCTGGATGGTGCTGAGCGGGCCGGGCGCGACCACCGTCAGGGTCTTCACGGGGCCTCGATGAACCGCACGCGGGTGCCGGGCGCGAGGAGAGACGGTGGATCCCGGTCGAGGTCGAACAGCGGCAGGTCCGTAGTTCCGATCAACTGCCAGCCACCGGGGGACGCCGCGGGATAGATGCCGGTGAACTCTCCGGCCAAACCGACCGAGCCGGCCGGCACCTCGGTCCTGGGTGAGGTCCGGCGCGAAACATGAAGGGCAGCAGGCGATCCGACAAGGTATGCGAATCCCGGTGCGAAGCCGCAGAAGGCGACCGTGTACTCCGGCTCGCGATGTAGGGCAATGACCTGTTCCGGGGTGAGGTTGCGCATCTCGGCGACCTCCGCGAGGTCGGCACCGTCATAGCGAACCGGAACGGTCACCGTCGCTGCTGTGTCGGGCCAGTCGTCAACGCTGGTGCGCGTTCGTGAGATCCATTGGGCTATCTGCCGATAGCTCGTTCGGGTGGTGTCGAACTGGACCATGACCGTGCGCGCCGCCGGGATCACGTCCAGCGTGCCGTCAGGGCGCTGGTCCTGCAGGGCGTGGTTCAGCTCGAGCACCTGGCGCAGTCCCTTGAGCTCGACCAGTACGGCGTCATCGCCACATCGCAGCAGCTTCAGCGCAGCGCTCACACCCGCCATCATCGCCCACGCGCAACCGGACGTCACCAAGGCCGTCATAGCTCCGCCGTCAGACCAGGTCGAATTTTCGTAGGGTGTTGCGGCGTGGTCGTTGCATCGGATCCAACCATTTCGGCGGGATGAACTCGGGTGTGCCGTCGGGGGCCATCCGGATGACCCATTCGAGTTTGTGAATCTCCGTATGATGGTGCGGGCAAAGTAGGCACCCGTTGGCATAGCTGGTGTCGCCGAAGTCGCGCTGCCAGAATTCGATGTGGTGGCCGTCGCACCAGTCGGGCGGGCGGTCACACCCCGGCCAAGCGCATCCCTGATCTCGGGCGGTGATGGCCCGGCGGATGTGCGCGGGGAACGTGCGGGATGCTCTTCCGACGTCCAGGACCTCGGATCTGCTGCCGAGGATCATCGGGATGACCTGGGCGTCGCAGAGGAACCGGCGGGCTTGGGCGGGGCTGATCATCGCGCCCGAGTCGAAACTCGCATTCGGAGATCAGCCCGGTCAGGGCGTCCCAGTTCATGGTGATGGTGACGTGCGGCCGTTCCCCACCCTGCACCGGACCGATACCGGCGTTCAAATACCGGCCCAACGCTTCGATCAGGCCGTGGGCCCGCCGGTTCGCCGCGGGCCGCACGTCCTGCACGGCGTCGCCGTCCTGGTCGCGGGAGCCGTCCGGCCGGGGCGCCGACAGCGCGTCGATCGCCTTCTTCACGACTTCGACGCCGTGGTCGTCCAACTGCCCTTTGATCGGCGTCAGGCCGGTGCGGGTGGAGCGGGTGCCGAAGTGGAATTCCATCTTCGACGCCGGGGTGGTGTCGTCGATGTCCCCGTCGGGGTCGACCCGGTCCAGGATCCGCTGCGCCGCGTTCCCCAGGAAGTTCGGGTCACAGTCGATCGCGGTGTCGACCAGGGTGGCCTCGCACAGGTCCCGGTCCGCCGGGTCGGACGTTGGCGGGGACTTTGGCCATGGTCTCGACGATGATCTTCACGTGTTCCGGTCCGATGCAGCCGCCGTCGACAGCCTCTGCCAGTTCGGGGAGCTAGCGGCGCGGCGGTGCCGCCGGTCATCAGCTCGCGCGGCAGGATCTGGGCGGCGGCTTTGACGCGGGCGGCGGCGTCGGCGGCGGAGATGGTGAACGCCTGCCGCAGCAGCGCTGCGGTGGAGGAGCAGGACCGGTCGCCGGCGATGCCGAGGTGCTTCGATTTCGCCGGTGTGGTGGACCTGCGCGGCGTACACGGTTCGGGACAGCATTTCCAGGCGGCGACCGAATTCCAGTTGCTCGTCGGGCAGCAGTTTCCAGAACGCGCCGTCCCGAATGTTCCGGACCGCGGCGAGCGCCGATTCGACGAGCGCGAACGCCTCGTCGCGATCGGCGAATCCGGTGCTGGTCCATAGGAAAGACACTACTCAGCACCACCGACAGCCGACCCTTGAAACCAAGTAGTCCCAACCGCTCTCGATCTGCCGACACACGTTGCGGGGATGCGGCCGCCGGAAGCGGCCCCGCCGGCCGGAGCGCGGCCGAGACCGGCTGCACGATGGACTCGGGAATGCGGCTGCACACGTCGAACGTTGAACCTTGCACAAGGCAATCAATCAACGGAGGCAATCGCATGGCTACGTCCACTCTGACCGGCGCCACCTTTGACGAGACGGTTCTCGGCAACGACATCGTGCTCGTCGACTTCTGGGCGGCCTGGTGTGGCCCGTGCCGCAACTTCGCCCCGGTTTACGAGGCGGCCGCCAACGAGAACCCGGACATTGTCTTCGGCAAGGTGGACACCGAGGCCGAGCAGGCACTGGCCGGCGCCGCGGGCATCTCGTCGATCCCGACCCTGATGGCGTTCCGGGAGGGGGTCCTGGTGTTCTCCCAGCCGGGTGCCTTGCCGCGGAAGGCTCTCGATCAGGTCATCGCCGGAGTCAAGGGCCTGGACATGGAAGAAGTACACGCCGCCGTCGCGGCCGAGCATGCGAAGCACGACCACGCGGAACATGAGCACGTGGCTCAGTGACCCCTGCGCGGCGCCCACTGACCAGCACAAAGCGCGCTGACCAGAGGGAACCGTCTTAGGCAGCGCGTCAAGCGGCGTCGTGTGCGGCCTGAAGCGCCGCGATATCGATCTTCTGCATTTGCATCATGGCGTCGACGACGCGCCGCGACGCAGCCGGATCCGGGTCACCCATCAGCTCGCCGAGCGCTTTGGGAACGATCTGCCAGGACAGGCCGTACTTGTCCTTCAGCCATCCGCACTGACTCTCGACTCCGCCGTCGGCGGTCAGTGCCGACCACAGATGGTCGACTTCCTCCTGCGTGTCGACCGAGACGAAGAACGAGACGGCCTCCGTGAACGAAAACAGCGGACCGCCGTTGAGGGCCATGAACTGCTGGCCGGCCACCTCGAAGGTGGCCATCATCATCGTCCCGTCCTCACCGGGCCCGTTGCGAACAACGTTGCTGACCTGGAAGTCCGGGAACACGGTCCCGTAAAAATCCATGGCCTCTTCGGCTTTGTCGTCGAACCACAAGAACGGCGTTATGCGCACGTCGACCGGCTCCTTCGCCCTGGTTGGGATGTCCTGAACCGAAACCCTACTTCCAGGGGTTGGTGACGCGGGAATCTTCGGCCCGGCAGATTGTTGACGTGTCATAGAATGATGGAACGTCATCTCTGGAGGACTTCATGGATACGCAGCTCGAACTCGGCCTCGACACGTTCGGCGACGTCACCGTTGGGGCGGACGGATCACTCGTTTCGCAGCCGCAGGTGATTCGCAACCTGGTTGATCAGGCGGTCCTTGCCGATCAGGTGGGTCTGGATTTCATCGGCATCGGCGAGCATCACCGGGCCGACTTCGCCGTCGCTGCGCCCGATGTGGTGCTGTCGGCGATCGCCGGTCGCACCAAGAACATCCACCTGGGCTCAGCCGTGACGGTATTGAGCTCGGACGACCCGGTGCGGGTGTTCCAGCGGTTCGCCACTCTGGATGCGGTGTCGGAAGGTCGCGCCGAGGTCATTCTCGGCCGCGGCTCGTTCACCGAATCGTTCCCACTCTTCGGGTATCAGCTTTCCGACTACGACAAGCTCTTCGAAGAGAAGGTCGAGCTGTTCGCCGCCCTGCGCGCCGAACAGCCGGTGACCTGGTCGGGTTCCACCCGTTCGAGCCTTGAGAACCAGGCGGTGTTCCCACATACCGACTCCGGTGCGCTTCGCACCTGGCTCGGCGTCGGTGGAAGCCCGGAGTCGGTCGTGCGCGCCGCTCGCTATGGCTTCGGCTTGCTCCTGGCCATCATCGGCGGCGAGCCGGCGCGGTTCGCGCCGTATTCGGATCTGTTCGGCCGCGCCTTGGATCAACTCGGCACCGGTCCGGCGCCGATCGGGGTGCACTCACCCGGCCATGTCGCCGACACCGACGATCAGGCCAAGGACGAATTGTGGCCGCACTACCGCGACATGACCACTCGCATCGGCCGCGAGCGTGGCTGGCCGGCCCCGACCAGGGCGCGCTTCGAAGCAGATGCTGTCGAAGGTTCCATCTACGTCGGCTCGCCGGAGACGGTGGCGAAGAAAATCGCCTCCACCGTCAAGGTTCTCGGCGCCGATCGATTCGACCTGAAGTACAGCAACGGCACCCTGCCACACGAGAAGATGATGCACAGCATCGAGCTGTACGGCACCAAGGTCGCGCCGATGGTCCGAGACATGCTGTCCTGAAACAGCAGCGGTCCGCTTGTGACCGGCAGCACGGACCCCAAGGCCGTCACAACTCGACCTGGTTCAGTCGACCACCACCCCAAGCGCAACCACCGATTCGATCGTGTCCACTTCGTCGACGGTCTTGTCGTCGCGATAGCGCAGGACTCGCGCGAAGCGGAGGGCGACACCGCCCGGGTAGCGGGTGGAGCGTTGGACTCCGTCGAAGGCGATCTCGGCCACCAATGGCGGGTCGACGTAGACGACGGACTTCGTCCGGCGCGCCTCGCGGGACAGGAACTGCTCGGTCTGCCAGGTCAGCATCTTGTCGGTCAGGCCCTTGAAGGTCTTGCCCAGCATCACCAGTTCTCCGGTGGCCGGGTCGCGGGCAGCCAGGTGCAGGTTCGACAGCCAGCCCTCCCGGCGCCCGTAACCCCACTCAGCTGCGATCACCGCGAGGTCGAAAGTGTGCCGCGGCTTGAGCTTTATCCAACCGGAGTCGCGCCGGCCGGCGGCGTACGGCGCGGCCAGGTTCTTGACCACCACCCCTTCGAAGCCGCGGCCGACGACGTCCGTGAAGAATTCCCCGATCTCCTCCGGAGACTTCGCGACCAAGCGCGGCACCAGCAGCTCGGGCGGCAGCACCTCTGCCATGACCCGGGAGCGCACGGACGAGCGGCTCGTCGAGCAGATCCCGCCCGTCGACATGCAGCAGGTCGAAGGCGAAGAGCGACAACGGAGTTGCCACCCGGCCGGCGGCGACATCGACGCTACTGGCTGTACGGGACGAGATGACTTGGAACGGCAGCGGCCGGCCGGTTGGCCCCATGCCGACCACCTCGCCGTCCAGGACCAGCCGGCACATGGGCAGCGACCGGACGGCTTCGACGACCTCGGGTAAGCGGTCGGTGATCTCGTCCAGGCTGCGCGTGTACAGGCGGATGGTCTCGCCGTCGCGGTGCACTTGCACGCGGATGCCGTCCAGCTTGGCATCGACCAGTGCCGGCAGCGAAGACTTCGGCACGGCGGACTCCACATTCGGTGCGCTGGCCGCAAGCATCGGCCGGACCGGAACGCCGACCTGGAGACCAACGGCTTCGAGAGCGCCGATACCGGAACGGGCCAGCAAGCCAGCGGCCGCGGCGGTCGAGCCGAGCAGCATGGAGGCCCGTTGCACCACCGGTGCCGGAACGTCGAAGGCAGCGGCGAGACCGTCCTGAACCAATGAATCAAGTGCTCCCTGCCGTAGCTCCTCGAACAGCAGGGCCCGGAGAAAAGCCTGTTCAGCACCGGTGGCGCGGGAGAACAACGCGGCAACGCGAGCCGTTCGCAACGCCGCCGAACCGGCTCCGCCGATGGCCGCGAGCTCATCGAACGCCGCGTCGACTTCGTCAACGGTCAACTCCGGCTCCTTGATCGGCGCAGGCAGGTCGGACAGCGAAGCCCAACCGACCCCGGTACGGCGCTGGCGCAGCGGTGCCGGACAAAAAGGTCACCACCAACTCGACTTCGTCGCCGCCCTCTGCGGCACTCTCGGCGATACAAGCGGCCAAGAATTTCCGCTTGGCGAGGCGAGAGCGAGTGGACGAGACGTCGGCGGAAGTAGTGACGAGCCGGGAGAGCAGCATTGCCCCATCGTGCCCTTCAGAGCCGACAGCGCAGCTTCTCCATTCCTGGCGGCGGCTTGAGGGGCACCGACATAGGGTCGGCTGCATGGGACAGCGCTGGTCGACCGCGCGCGCACTCGCACTGTCCTGCCATCCCATCCCCACCGCCGGCGTCACGCTGATCAGCGCCGGCCTCGCTGCACTGGCCGGTCTCAGTTGGGAGGCCGGGCTGATCTTCGTCGCCGCAGTGTTCACCGGGCAGCTCTCCATCGGGTGGTCGAACGACTGGATAGACGCGGCGCGGGACAGGGCAGCCGGGCGACGGGACAAACCCGTGGCCGGCGGCGGGGTCTCCACCGGCACGGTGACGACGGCGGCCGTCACGGCGCTCGTCGCGTCGATCGTGCTGTCACTACTGCTGGGTCTCCCGTCGGCACTGGCCGCGCTGACCCTGGTCGCGGCCGGTTGGGCCTACAACCTCGGCCTGAAGGGCACGACGCTGTCCTGGGTGCCCTACGCCGTCGGGTTCGGTGCGTTGCCGGCCGCGGCGACCCTGGCGCTACCCGGCCACCCCTGGCCCGCCTGGTGGGCGATGGCCGCCGGCGCCGTCCTCGGCATCGCCGCCCATGCCGCCAATGTGTTGCCAGACCTCAAGGAGGACAGGGAAAGTGGAGTCAACGGAGCGTTCCATCACCTGGGCGGCAGGACAACAGCCATCGCCGGCCCGATCCTGCTCGTGATCGCGTCGATCCTCGTACTTCTTGGAACCGGCCCCCTCACGCTATGGAAGTGGGTCGCGTTGACAGTCATCGTCGGTCTGGCCGTGATTGGCGTCGTGACCGGCCTCAGACAGCCCGAAGGTCGGGTGCTGTTCCTCGCCACGATTGCACTGGCCGGCATCGACATCCTGCTGTTCGCCGTCTCCGGCGCCGACCTGACCTGATCTATACAAGCAGTTCAGCGCATCTCGAACGGCTGCGCGGTCGATTCGAGGATGGAGAGCCACAGATCGCCATCGGGGGCAACCTGATTTCGCACCGAGACGGCTAGGGCGATGGGGACATGGACGAAACGGTTATGGCGACGGCCAACCACCATATCGGTGCGGCCGGCCATCGCCGCGTGCACTGCCGCTTGCGCTAGACGCACGCAGTACACCGAATCGGCGGCCTGGGCGGGAACCGATCGGATGGCGTACCCGGGATCGAGATACTTGAGCGTGAGCGGCTTTCCGGCGGCTTTGAAGTCTGCCGTGATCCGATCCCGGAGAAATGTCCCGATGTCCGCCAGCGCGGCGTTCCCCGACGCGTCCTGCCCCGAAGCGGACACCAGTTCCTGACCCGCTCCCTCGGCGACAACCACGACGGCGCTGCCCTTCTCGGCGACGCGGCGCCGGAGATTGGCGAGCAGTCCAGCGTTCCCGTCCAGGGTGAACGGAACCTCGGGGATCAGGACGAAGTCGGCATCGTGATTGGCCAGTGCGGCGTAGCAGGCAATGAAACCCGAATGCCGACCCATCACGCGCACCAGCCCGACCCCGTTCACGGCTGATTCGGCCTCGACCCGGGCGGCCTGGATGGACTGGGCCGCAATGGAAAACGACGTCTGGAATCCGAAACTCTGCCCGATGTAGGGGATGTCGTTGTCAATGGTCTTCGGGATGCCGATCACCCCGATCGGCAGGCCGCGGCTCATCAGCACCTCGGCGATTCCAGCGGCGCCGCGCATCGACCCGTCACCCCCGATGACGAAGAGAATGTCGATGCCCATCGCAACCAGGGTGTCGGCCATCACATCCGGATTCTGCGCGCCCCTTGACGTTCCGAGGATGGTCCCGCCCTGTTCGTTGATCTTGTCGACCCGCTCCGGAGTCAGGGTGAGCACCGGGTGCTCGCTCGCCGGGATCAACCCGGCGAATCCGTACTGGAACCCGGTCACCTCGTCGACGCCGTAGTGGTTGCACAGTTCCAGGACAAGGCCGCGGATGACGTCGTTCAGGCCGGGACAGAGGCCGCCGCAGGTCACCACGGCCACCTTGGCCGTGCCGGGCGCGAAGAAGATCTGCCGTCTCGGCCCGCCGGGCTCGAAACTGGGCAGTTCCTCCAGGTTCGAGCCGCGATCCCTGACCAAGCTGAGGGTGTCGTCGAACAGCACTCGATCCTGCTCGTCGACGTAGTGCTCGTTGGTTCGGCGTCCGGCGATGTACTTGGCCAACGGTGAATCGTGCAGACACTCACCGAGGTGCGGCACGGCCAATGTCGTCATGCTGATCTCACGCTGCAGGTCAGCCGAATCCGTCATGGCTTCTACAGTGGTCGGCCGGTGTGTCATCGGTGTGACGGGGACAAGAAAACTGCGGAATGCCACAATTCACAGATGACCAGCCACACGCAGGAAATTGCCGCCGTTCCAATCGAGGTCAACGGCATCAACGTGATCGCGGAGGGCGAGCGAAAAGGCCGGCCCCACGACCTGTTCTGGCCCTGGTTCGGGGCCAACGTGTCTGTGCTCGGTCTCAGCTACGGCGCCTTCATCCTCGGCTTCGGGGTGTCGTTCTGGCAGGGCCTCATCGCCGGGGTGGTCGGGGTCACTTTTTCGTTCCTGCTGTGCGGGTTCATCGCGGTCGCCGGCAAACGCGGGTCTGCTCCGACGATGATCCTGTCCAGGGCAGCCTTCGGCGTCCGGGGCAACAAGTTGCCGTCGCTCATTTCCTGGGTGCTGACCGTCGGCTGGGAGACGTTGCTCGTCGTGCTGGCGACACTGGCCACCACGACAGTCTTCAAGCAGCTCGGCTGGGGCAGCGGTACGTGGGTGAAGATTCTGGCGATGCTCGTGGTGACCAGCCTGACGATCCTCGGTGGGGTCGCCGGGTTCGACGTCATCATGCGGATGCAGAAGTGGATCACCATCCTGACCGGGGTCCTGACCGTCGTGTACATGGCGTTGGTCGTGAAACACATTCATTGGTCGGTGGTTTCGTCCCTGCCGGCCGGTTCGGCGACTGCGGTGATCGGGGCCTTCATCCTGGTGGCCACCGCATTCGGGTTGGGTTGGGTGAATGCCGCCGCCGATTACTCCCGCTACCTGCCGCGGAGTGCATCGACGAAGGGAGTCATCTGGTGGACCACCTTCGGAGGCGCCCTCGCCCCCGTCATCCTGGTCATCTTCGGTCTGCTGCTTGCCGGCTCCTCCGAGAAACTGTCGACTGACATCACCGCCGATCCCATCGGCGCGCTGGCCACGCTGCTACCGACCTGGTTCCTGGTGATATTCGTGCTGGTCGCCGTATTGGGACTGGTCGGTGGTGCGGTGCTCGACATCTATTCGTCCGGACTGGCCCTGCTCAGCCTTGGACTGAAGGTCGAGCGCTACGTGGCCGCGCTGATCGACGGAACCATCATGTTGGCGGGCGCCATCGCGGTGGTCTTCTTCGCCGGCAACTTCTTCAACCAGTTCGAGGGGTTCCTGATCACGCTCGGCGTGCCGGTCGCAGCGTGGGCCGGGGTCATGCTGGCCGACATCCTGCTGCGTCGGCAGGACTACGCCGAGGCTGAGCTGTTCGATCCCAAGGGTCGGTACGGCGACGTGCAATGGGCGCCTATCGCGCTCGTGGTGGTCGGCACGGTGCTCGGCTGGGGCCTGGTCACCAACACGTTCGCCGGTTGGCTCAACTGGCAGGGTTACCTCCTGCAAGCCTTCAACATGGGTGGCCGGACGGGGTCATGGGCGTTCAGCAACATCGGCGTGCTGGTGGCGCTGGTGATCGGGTTCGTCGGCACGCTGATCCTGTCCCCGTCGCGGGTACGCGCCCAAGAGAGCACGCCGGTGCAGCGGTACGGCGACGTACCTACGCGCTTTGACGTCTGACCCGTAAGAAGTCGCCGAACGTCTCGACTCCGTCGCCGTGGTCGGGCGTCGTCCCCGCACCCCTGCGCAATCCCTTCATCAACTTTCCGGGCAGCGGAACGGTCATGATCGGCTTCCTGCTGCCCACCGAGTCGAGGTACATCCGGGCCAGTTCGGCCAGCGGCTTGATCTCGGGGCCACCTAGCTCGGGCACCCGGCCGCCCGGAGCTGCGCCGGCCAACCCGACCAGCCTGGCTGCCACCTCTTGCACCGCGACCGGCTGAGCGCTGACACCCTTCGGCGTGACGGCGACGGGAAGCCTGCACATGCCCTTGATCAGGGACAGCGCCAAATCGTGGAACTGGGTGGTGCGCAGGATGGTCCACGGAATGCCGGAAGCGATCAGCGCGCGCTCCGCCCTCAGCTTGGCCCGGTAGTAACTCATCGGCAGCTTGTCGATGCCGACGATCGAGATGTAGACCAGGTGTCCGAGCCCGGCCCGCTTGCCGGACGACAGCAGCGCCGCCATGGTCTCGGCCTCACCACGCGCGGACCCGCTCGCGCAGTGGATGACAACATCGGTGCCGGCCAGCGCGTCGTCCAACCCGGCCCTGGTCCGGTAGTCGACCGTCGCCCATTCGGCGCGGGGTACGGGCTCGGCGGGCCGCGCCCGACGGCTCGCGATCCGGACGTCACAATCGGTGGTCAGCAGTTGCCTGACCACGTGTTGGCCGAGGTTGCCGGTACCGCCGGTCACCAATACGGTCGTCACGCTAGTCCTCCCACGTTCCTGGCCGGCGACTTGTCGGCGGCTTCTGGGCGTCGGCCGGTGGCATCAGTAGACGGTGTAGCCGCCGTCGATGACGAGCACGGAACCGGTCATGAACGCCGAAGCGTCGGACGCCAGGAACACCACCGTCGGGGCGATCTCCTCGGGCAGCGCGGCACGTTGCTGCGGCGCATCCTCGATCCAGTACCGCCGGAACTCGGGCCGATCGACCGGCGCCATCTCCGTCCGCACGTAGCCGGGCGCGACCGCGTTCACCCTGATGCCGAGCGGCGCCCACTCCGCGGCCAGCGATTTGGTGAGCTGGTGGACTGCTGCCTTGGAGGCGTTGTATGCGGGCTGCCACTGGGGTCGATTGACGATCTGGGCGGAGATCGATCCGATGTTCACGATCACGCCGCGACCGGCAGCCGCCATCCGCTTGCCGAAGATCTGGCTCCCGTTCCAGACGCCCGTGACGTTGACGTTCATCACCGCGGCGAACTCCTCGTCGGTCACCTCGAACGCGGGGCGGTGAATGCACGTACCGGCGTTGTTCACCAGGATGTCGACCGGTCCGAGTTCGGCTTCGATCGCGTCGGCGGCGGCCTCCAGACTTGCCCGGTCGACGACGTCCGCGGTGAACGCCCGGGCCACGATGCCGTCGAGTACGAGTTCGGCCGCCGTGTCCTCGTTGCGCGCGCTACTGCGGCCGAGCACAGCGACTTTGGCGCCCGCCTCGCCGAGGCCGCGGGCGAACGCCCGACCAAGGCCCTGGTTGCCGCCGGTCACCACGGCCACTTTGCCGGACAGGTCGAACGTGTCCAGAATCCCCATCAGCCGTGCCTCCTACGCCACATCGCGATGCCGACGGCATCCGCTGGTCAACCGTCACAGTCGCCGAAGGCACATTCCCATACCCGGTGGTCGGGGCAGTCGGCCGGGGTCGCTCTTCGAACGGGCGGGCGGCTGCGTGCATAGCTTTCCAGGGCATCTCCTGATGACTGGTCAAATACCCTCGAACGGTGTTGACCTTCGACGGAGCCATCGCCGGTGTCGGCACCGGATCAGGCACCCGGATCGTGGTCGGGATGTGGCCCTCTCGCCGCTCGGCCCCTTCGCGGACGTGATGGTCGAACGTCCGGACGGGTGGCGCATCTTTCTGGCCCCCTCGCGTGAGGTCGGCGATTTCGTCTCGGCGACCTACCGATTCGACGAGGTCCGGGTCGTGCCGGTCACGTATCGGCGGGACGGGGATACCTGGTCGATCGACGCCGGGACCGTTGACTCTGCGACTGTCGATCGGGGGCCGCGGTCCGTTGGGTCTGCTGCTGTGGGCGGTCCCGCGGCGGCTGGCTCGAGCGCGGTGGTGGGCCTCGGCCCTCGACCCGATCGCGAAGGTCGTTCTGCCCGGGGTGCGTACCCGAGGCACGGCCGGCGGCGGACGGCGCGAGTGGTACGCCGCACTCGATCTGCACCGGATCTCGTCGATCGAGTGCTTCGTGGGAAGGTGCCGATCTCGGTGGTCTCCGCGACGTCGACCCACCGGTGCGATTCGGCTTCGGTTCGACCCCGGCCACCCCGAGCCTGGTGCGAGTGACCACCACCATCGACCTGGGCTCGGGCAGGTCCGCAAGACCGTCTCATCGTGGTCACGCCCGGTAATCCTGCGGTATCGCGGATGGCGGAGACTGTCGGCATGGCCAAGCGCACCCTCGGGGTGGAAGAAGAGCTGCTCCTGGTCGACCCGGAGGACGGGAAGGCGACCGCCGCGGGCGAGCAGGTCGTGCAGCACGCTGAGGATCGACGCGGCGATCTCGGGACTGAGGGCGACAAGCCGCCCATCGACACGGAGTTCAAGGAGGAGCAGGCCGAGATTGGCTCGTCGCCCACTACCTCCGCCGGTGAGCTGGCGGCCGATCTCCGCCGGCTGCGCCGCGAGTTGGCCGCCGCGGCGGAAGGGCATGGTGCCCGCATCGCCGCGGTCGCGACCAGTCCGCTGAAGGTCCGCCCGACGGCCACCGACGACCATCGGTACCGGATGATGACCGAGGAGTTCGGTCTATTGGCCCGCGAGCAGCTGACCTGTGGTCAGCACGTCCACGTCTCCATCGAATCGCGCGCAGAGGGCGTCGCGGTGCTCGACCGGATCGCGCCGTGGCTGTCCGTGATCACCGCGATGTCGGCCAACTCACCCTTCTGGCAGGCCAAGGACTCCGGCTACGGCAGCTATCGCACGGTGGTCTGGGGGCTCTGGCCGACGGCAGGGCCGACGGCCGGTTTCGGCGACGAGAGCGGCTACGACGCCGCCATCGCGGATCTGTTGGCCAGCGGAGCGGCAATGGACGACGGAATGCTGTACTTCGACGCTCGGCTGTCCGCTCGCTACCCGACGCTGGAAATCCGCGTCGCGGACGTCTGCACGGACGTCGACGACGCGGTGCTCATCGCCGTGCTCGCGCGGGCCATGGTGGACACCGCAGCCAAGCACTGGCGGGCGGGGCAACCGGCGCCCGTCTTCAGATCCGAACTGTTGCGGGGCATGTCGTGGCGGGCAGCCCGGCACGGCTTGTCAGGTGACCTGCTCGACCCACGTTCGCGGAAGCTGGTTCCAGCTTTCGACCTGATCGGTGGACTGGTCGAATGGCTGGAGCCGTCATTGACCGAACACGGCGATCTGCCGCTGGTCGAGGCCGGCGTGGAGCGGTTGCGCGCCGGCGGCAATGGCGCAGACCGGCAACGCAGCAGTTTCCAGGTGCACGGCGACCTCGAGGAGGTCGTCGCCGACCTCGTGCGCCGAACGCTGATCTGACTACGTCTGCTCGGTCGTGAGCAGTAGCGAGCCAAGCCCGCGGATGACGAAATGCGGTTGGTACTCCGGCTGCCGGACGAGCCTCAGGTTGGGAAGCTCGCGGATCTTGGACAGGGAGATCTCCAGTTCGAGCCGGGCCAGCGGGGCGCCGATGCAGAAGTGCAGGCCGCCGCCGAACTCGATATGGGTGGAGTCACCGCGGGCCACGTCGAAGAGGTCGGGTTCGGGGAAGCGACGCGGGTCGCGGTTCGCGGAACCGAACATCATCCCGATGCGCTCGCCGACGGCGAACTCCCGCCCGCCGATCGTCACACCGTCCTCCAGCACCCACCGCTCGAACAGTTGCAACGGCGGATCCCAGCGCAGCATCTCCTCGACGGCGATGGCCGGGGCCACCTCGCCCGCGGTCACCCGGCTCCACTGGTCGGGGTGGTTCAGCATGGCCCGCATGCCGTTGCCCAGGGTATTGACGGTGGCCTCGTGGCCGGCGTTGAGCAGAACGATGACGGTGCAGACGATCTCATCCAGCGTGAGCTTGTCACCCTGGTCGGCGACGCCGACGAGTTCGGAGATCAGGTCGTTCTCCGGATGCTCTCGGCGGGCGGCGATCAACGTATGAACGTAGCCGATGAACTCGTCCGCGGCACGGTTGGCTCTGGCTCGTTCGGCATCACTGGTCGAGAATTCGTACATCTTGACGATGGCGTGCGACCAGTCCAGCAATCGGGGACCGTCGATCAGCGGCACCCCCAGCAGCGTGCAGATCACCGCCACTGAAAAGGGTTGGGCGTAAGCGGAGATCAGGTCGAAGGCTTCGGCCCGCCGGCCACGGCCGCCGCGAGGTGCGTCGTGGCCAGCGCCTCGATCTGCGGACGCAGCGCGGCAACGGATTTCGCGGTGAACACCTTTGTGATGAGCCGGCGCAGCCTGGTGTGATCCGGCGGCTCGAGATTGAGCAGCGACCATTGCTCGGAAGCGTTGAACTGTTCCCACCGCTCGTCCGCGCCGGCCTGCCCGAACTCTGCGTCCGTGTACTTCTGCCGGTAGGCGCGGCCCAGCCGCCGGTCCCGCAGTGCCGCATTGACCTCGGCGAAGCCGGTGATCAGATACAGATCTCTCGCGGGGTAGAAGAGCACCGGGCCCAAGCTCGCGCATCCGGGCGTAGACCGGGTACGGATCGGCGATGAAGGCCGGGATCCTGAGGATCGAAGCCGACGGCTGCCGGATTGTTGTCGACGGTCACGCTCAGCAGGTTAACCGCGTCGCCATACCATCTACGGCATGGCCGGCGACAGCGCGCAGGTGGAGATGGACGGACACCGGTTCGGCCTGACCAACCTGTCCAAAGTTCTGTATCCGGAGACGGGCACCACCAAGGCGCGACGTGATCGGCTATTTCGCCGAGGTCGCCCGTGTGATGATCCCGCTGGTCGAAGGGCGGCCGGTCACCAGGAAGCGCTGGCCCAACGGGGTCGACACGACACCGTTCTTCCACAAGAACATCGACAAGGGCACACCGTCCTGGGTTCCGCGGCGGGAGATTTCGCATTCCGAGCGGACCGTCACCTACCCGCTGATCGACTCGCCTGCCACGCTGGCCTGGCTCGGGCAGAACGCTGCGCTGGAATTGCACGTGCCGCAGTGGCGGTTCGAGCAAGACGGGTCGGTCGGGATGCCCGACCGTGCGGTGTTCGACCTCGATCCCGGACCGGGTGTCGAGCTGGCCGAGTGTGCCGAGGTGGCCAAGGCGATCCGGGCCAGGTTGGACGACCTCACATTGGTCGCGTACCCGGTGACCAGCGGCTCGAAGGGCATGCACCTGTACGTGCCCATTCCGGGAAACCAGACCTCCGAGGAGGTCTCGCTCTTCGCCAAGTTGCTCGCCGAGACGATCGAGCGCGACATGCCCGCCCTTGTGGTCTCGAGGATGTCGAAGGCACTCCGGCCGGGCAAGGTCTTCATCGACTGGTCCCAGAACAACGCGAACAAGACCACGATCGCCCCGTACTCGCTGCGTGGCAAGGCATCGCCCACCGTCGCGGCACCGCGCACGTGGGCCGAACTCGATGACGCGAACCTTCGCCACCTGGAGTACCGGGAGGTCCTCCAGCGACTGACCGACGGGATCAATCCATTCGATCCGGCTGCGGCGACGTCGGTCTCGCAAAAGCTGGCCGCCTACCGCTCGAAGCGATCCGCGGATCGGACGCCGGAACCCGTTCCGCCACCGCAGGATCCGCGGGCGTGATCAGCCTGCGGTGCCGGCGGGCAACGACGACACCTTCGTCATCCAGGAACATCACGCGACCGCCCTGCACTGGGACTTTCGTCTGGAGCACGGGGGAGTGCTCGCTTCCTGGGCGGTCCCGAGAGGCATTCCAACGACGACGAAGCAGAACCGATTGGCCGTCCAGACCGAGGATCACCCGCTCGAGTACGCGAATTTCGCCGGGACCATCAATCACGGCGAATACGGCGGCGGGGACGTCACCATCTGGGATTCCGGGCACTACAGCCTGGAGAAGTGGCGGGACGACGAGGTGATAGTGACGCTCGACGGGTCCCGCGCCACCGGTCGGTTCGCATTGATCCGAACCAAACCCGGCGCCGGCCCGGGTGTGGCCGCGAAGGGCAATCAGTGGCTGATGCGACGGACCAAGGATCAGCCGGACCTCGAGGAGGTGGTTCCGCGCGCGGGTGGCAAGTTCGGCGCCGACCGCAAGATTCAACACCGCCCACCGCCGACCGACCTGCTGCCCATGCTGGCCACGCCCGGCACGCTTGCCGACATCGCCGGCGACAACTGGCATTTCGAGGGGAAGTGGGATGGCATCCGGGCCATCGTGGAAGTGGGCGACGGACACTTCCGGCTGGTCAGCCGAAACGGCAACGACGTCACCGCGGCCTATCCGGAGTTGCGCGAGGTCGCCGACGTGCTGGCCGGACACGTGGTGGTTCTGGACGGTGAGATCGTTGCCCTGGACGAGGACGGCCGCTCCGATTTCGGGTTGTTGCAGCGACGCATGAAGCTCATCAAGCCGCAGGAAATCGAGCGAGTAGCCGTTGACGTGCCGGTGCGGCTGAATCTGTTCGACATCCTTCATCTGGACGGTGTCTCGCTGCTGCGCAAGACCTATGACGACCGGCGGCGTGTTCTGGAGGCGCTGAATCCGGAAGGCCGGATGTTCTCGGTGCCGCCCGAATTGCCCGGCCCGGCCGACGCCGCGCTCGAACAGACCAAGGAAACTCACTGGGAGGGGATCATCGCCAAGAAGGGCGATTCCGTCTACCTCCCCGGCAAACGCTCGCGTACCTGGATCAAGGTCAAGAACATCCAGGACCAGGAGGTCGTGATCGTGGGATGGCGTGCGGGCAACGGGCGCCGGGCCGGTGGGATCGGCGCGCTGCTCATGGCTCTCCCCACGGCGGACGGATTCGACTTCGTAGGCCGGGTAGGAACCGGCTTCAGCGACGCCATGCTCGATGATCTGCTCGCGACACTGCAGCCGCTGACCCGCAAAACCTCTCCGGTGACCGGGCCGATGCCCAGAGCCGAGACGGTCGGCGTGCACTGGGTGCGCCCGGAACTGGTCGGTGAAGTCACCTATTCCGAATGGACGCCGGACCATCACCTGCGACATCCCGTCTGGCGCGGTCTGCGCACCGATAAGGAAGTGGCGGACCTCAAATAAGCCGGTAATATCTGAAGGCAGCATGGGGCCGGCGCGGGACGAGCAGTTCGGGCGACGCACAGTATTGGCATGGCTCCGCCTTCAGACCAGGTCGAATTTTCGTAGGGTGTTGCGGCGTGGTCGTTGCATCGGATCCAACCATTTCGGCGGGATGAACTCGGGTGTGCCGTCGGGGGCCATGCGGATGACCCATTCGAGTTTGTGAATCTCTGTGTGATGGTGCGGACACAGGAGACACCCGTTGTCGTAGCTGGTGTTCGCCGAAGTCCCGCCGCCAGAATTCGATGTGGTGGCCGTCGCACCAGTCCGGCGGCCGGTCGCAGCCCGGCCAGGCGCATCCCTTGTCTCGGGCGGTGATGGCCCGGCGGATGTGCGCGGGGAAGGTGCGGGACGCCCGGCCGACGTCGAGGACTTCGGATTTGGTGCCGAGGATCATCGGGATGACCTGCGCGTCGCAGAGGAACCGGCGGGCCTGGGCGGGGCTGATCATCGCGCCCGAGTCGAAACTGGCGTTCGAGATCAGCCCGGTGAGGGCGTCCCAGTTCATGGTGATGGTGACGTGCGGCCGTTCCCCGCCCTGGATCGGACCGATTCCGGCGTCCAGGTACCGGCCGAGGGCTTCGATCAGGCCGTGGGCGCGCCGGTTCGCCGCGGGCCGCACGTCCTGCACGGCGTCGCCGTCTGCGTCGCGGGAGCCGTCCGGCCGGGGTGCGGACAGGGCGTCGATGGCCTTTTTCACGACTTCGACGCCGTGGTCGTCCAGTTGCCCTTTGATCGGGGTCAGGCCGGTGCGGGTGGAGCGGGTGCCGAAGTGGAATTCCATCTTCGACGCCGGGGTGGTGTCGTCGATGTCCCCGTCGGGGTCGACCCGGTCCAGGATCCGCTGCGCCGCGTTCCCCAGGAAGTTCGGGTCGCAGTCGATCGCGGTGTCGACCAGGGTGGCCTCGCACAGGTCCCGATCCTCGGCCGCGACCTTGGCGGGGACTTTGGCCATGGTCTCGACGATGATCTTCACGTGTTCGGGTCCGATGCAGCCGCCGTCCACGGCCTGCGCCAATTCGGGGAGCTAGCGGCGCGGCGGTGCCGCCGGTCATCAGCTCGCGGGGCAGGATCTGGGCGGCGGCTTTGACCCGGGCGGCGGCGTCGGCGGCGGAGATGGTGAACGCCTGCCGCAGCAACGCTGGGGTGGAGGAGCAGGACCGGTCGCCGGCGATGCCGAGGTGTTCGATTTCGCCGGTGTGGTGGACCTGCGCGGCGTACACGGTCCGGGACAGCATTTCCAGGCGGCGACCGAATTCCAGTTGCTCGTCGGGCAGTAGTTTCCAGAACGCGCCGTCCCGAATGTTGCGGACCGCGGCGAGCGCCGTTTCGACGAGCGTGAACGCTTCGTCGCGATCGGCGAATCCGGTGTGGCCCATAGGAAAGACACTACTCAGCACCACCGACAGTCGACCCTGAAGACCGAGCCGTGCCAGGCGCTTTCGGTTGCCCGAGCCACGCATTGCGGGGATGAAATTGGCCGCGTTTGGTATTGGAGTGACAGAAATGGACAACTTCATCCCCGCAGGCGAAGTTGATCCCCGCCGGAGGAGCCGTTAGCCGGAGGAGCCGTGGGCCGGAGGAGCGGCGACCACCGGGGCCGCGGGTCGGGTCCAGCGTCAGTTGTCGACCTCGTTGGGCCGGCCGAGCAGCGGGTGTAACAGTCGTGGCATTCGGTGCGACCGACCGCACGATCTACTCGGGAAAGGATGGGTGACTTCCCTGATGTGGTCGGCGCATCGTGCGCTCAGCATGGAACCCATGACAATCATTTCGTTCGCTGTCGCCGGCGTGGTCGGCTTGTTGTCGTACTCGATCGGCTACAACACGCATCGCATCCGTCGCAAGCGACCGTCCATGGTGCGGCGGGTCAACTGACGGCGCCGTTGAGGAAGGCTCGTTGAAATGACGTGGGTTCAACGTGGCGAGTCAAGGAGTATGTCCCGGCGGATGGGAGAGTCGCATCGACGTCGTGGTCTCCGATCTTTGGCGTCATGGAGCCCGCTTATTTGCCGCAGCGAGTGGCGCGTTTCGGAGATGCTCAGCTGGGAACGCGACGGATTGTCACGCCGACGCTCGGTGCTGTGAACGGAGATGTTCAGTCGCGCAGGTCCTCTCGGACCTGCTCGATCGGTTCCCGGTAGATGCTGAACATCGCATCATGCTGGTCACCACCCTCGGCGACATGTTCCTCGTCGAGGGCCGCCGGCGAGTCGTGAGCCTGACCGGCTTCGAGGTTGTCGTTACCGTCCTCGTCGTCCCAGACCAACGGCGGGCCCGCTGCAGCGGCGCGGGCGAGCTCGTCCGGCTGGCCACTGCCCTCGCTGCCAGGTGCTGTTTCTGCCATGGCCGATCCCCTTCGATGTCCTGAAGCCTTGATGTGGAAGTACCCGACACGGTGCCCTGTCAATCCCACACTCCAGAGGCGGCAAAGGGCGCGGCCGTCATGGCCGCGCCCTTCGCCAACTCAGGAACGCCGGAGTCAGCCCTGCAGGGTGACTACCGCAGTACCGAACGTCAGGCTGCCGTCGGTAGGCAGCTTGATACCGAAGGTGGAGTTGAGCGCACGGGCCGCAGCCTTGTCGAGCTTGAGCGAAATGCCGGACAGTCGAGTCGTTTCGCCTTTGGTGGCGACCTTCAGCTTGGCCAGCCCGAGGTCGAGCACCGGAATACGCGCTGCGGCGAAGTTGACCTCGGTGGCGAAGATCTTGCCCGCGGCCAGATCGATGTCGAACTTGCCGATCTCGAGGTGCTTCCCACGGACCGAGGTGAAGTAGATGCCGCCGCTGTGCCGGATGTCCCCGCTGGGACCGGCCAGATCAGGGTGGCCGCCGGTGATCCGGAAACCGTAGGTCAGGTTCAGACCGTGTCTGTAGCCGATCCGGAACGACGTACCGGGGACAGGCAGGGGGACGATCCCGGCCCCGAGGAGGGTGCCGGCGATGCCCGGAGCGGTGGTCACCGAGGTGGTGCCGCTCAGCGCTTCTGCCTTGGCCGGTGCAGGTGCGGCGCCGGCCGGCCCGGCGGTGGACACCACCAGAGCGAAGACGGAACTGACCAGGGCGAGAACGATGCCAGTGCTGCGAAGTCTCATGGTGCGGCCTTCCAGTCGTTGTCGGGGCCCACCGCCCCGATCCAACCGCTGATACGACCCGGTAGGTGGTGCTGGATGCACGGAGGAGCTCTGCGACCGTCTGTATTCAGTAGGGTCGTTCGATCACCTGGGTCAGGATGCGACGACGGAGTGCGGGCAGAGCCGGATCCCCGGCTCCAGAAGTTCCTGCAGGAACATCCCGTCCTGGACGGCCATCACGGCCCGTGCGATGTCGTCCAGGATGTCGCTGGTCACGTCACGCTGCAGCGCGGTCCGCAGAATCGGCAGCAGGGCGTCCCGCAGGGCGCGCCGATGAGCGGCCAGCGCGGTGCCGACCTCCGCATGACGCAATGCGTGTGCCGCGAACTCGAGATTCAACAGGTGCGACTCACGACTGATCGGAAGCGCGGCCACGACCCGGTCCACCACCTCGCTCGGCGAGAGGTCTGCCGACGTCGCGCCGACGACCTTTGCCACCGCCGCGACCACATCGGCGCCGCGCCGGCTGTACAGGGCGAAGAAGAGCTCGTCGAGACTGTCGAAATTGGAGTAGAACGCCCCGCGCGAAAAGCCGGCCTGGTCGCAGACGTCCTCGACAGTGGCCCGCCCGAAGCCGCGCTCGGTAAACACCTCCGCGGCCGCCGCCAGAAGTTTGTTCTGGGTTTCCGCCCTTCGTCTGGTCACCGGGGGTGCAGAGTTGTCGTCAGGGCTGGGTGTGGGGGATCCCGACATGATTGCTCCGTCACAGTTCGATACACTCATGTATCGAATACATTATCGTATCGATCAGAGGTCGCAACGGGTATGCGATCCCGTACCGAATCGGATCAGAGGGACAACATGAGCACCAGAGCGGACATCGTCGGACACGGCCGGCACGAGTCTGGAGAGGAACCGGTTGCGCCACAGACCTTCTGGCAGGAATTCAGAGACGCGGTCTCGCTCCGGACCATCGGTCTGATCATGGGTGTGCTGTTCCTGCAGCTCGGTTTCATTCTTTCCTACGTCGGCGCGTTCCACGCCCCGACACCGCAGCAGATCCCGCTGGGAGTCGTGTCGTCCTCGGTGCAGGTCGCGGATCAGACGGCCGCGAAGCTGAATGCTGTTCCGTCGTCGCCGCTTGACGCTGTCACCGTGGCCGACCGCGCCACCGCCGAGCGGCTGATCCGATCCGGCGACCTCTCGGCAGCGCTGCTCATCGACACCCAAGGCACCGCAGACACTCTGCTGATCTCGAGTGGCGGCGGGGTGTCGGTGGCGTCCGCGGTCACCACCGTGATCACCCAGGCGGAGGCCGGCCAACAACGCACTGTCCACGTCGAGGACATCGTGCCGCTGCAGCCCGGTGATGGCAGAGGACTGACCGGGTTCTACCTGGTCATCGGCTGGATCGTCGGCGGATATCTGATGGCGGCACTGCTCGGCGTGTCGGCCGGTGCACGTCCGGCGACCCCCAGGCGGGCCTATTTTCGACTGGGCGCCATCGTTCCCTACGCCATCGTCTCCGGCTTCGGCGGTGCGCTGATCGTGGATCAGATTCTGGGCGCCGTGACTGGACATTTCATGGCCCTGTGGTGGCTCGGTGCGCTGCTGGTGACCGCGGCGGCCACCGTGACGATGGCGTTCCAGGTACTTTTCGGGGTGCTCGGAATCGGTATCACCGTCCTGGTTTTCGTCATTCTGGGCAACCCGTCCGCCGGTGGCGCCTATCAGACCTCGCTGCTGCCACCGTTCTGGCGGTTCCTGAGCAACGGGTTGCCCAATGGCGCCGGGACCGACGCCGTGCGGCGCATCGTCTACCTGGGGACCAACGGCATCGGCGGGCACGTACTGGTCATTGCCGCCTACGCGGTGGTGGGCGCCTTGGTCGCCATCATCGGCTCCCATCTGCTGCACCGGCGGGACACCGATGCCGGCGCGCCGGCGGCCGAGCCGGTCGCCGCCGGCTGATCAGCGAAGGCTGATCACCGGCTGGTGTAGCCGCCGTCGATGGGCAGCGAGACACCGCTGATCATCGCCGAGGCGTCGCTGAGCAGGAAGACGATCGGCCCGGCGACGTCGTCCTCGGTCGCCCACCGGCCCAGCGGCATCTGCTCCAGGAACGGCTTGCCGATGTCGTCCCGGCCCCAGTAGAAGTTGGACATGTCGGTCATCACCACGGTCGGATTGACGCTGTTGACGCGGATGCCGTACTGCCCGAGTTCGAGTGCGGACACCCGGGTGATGTTGTCCAGCGCCGCCTTTGACGAACCGTAGGAGACGTGGCCGGTCAGCGCGACCAGGCTGGCCTGGCTGGAGACGTTGACGATGGACCCGCCCTTGCCCAGCCGGATCAGGCTGCGCGCCGCGTATTTGATGACCAGCAGGGACCCCCTGGCGTTGATGCTGATGACCTTGTCGAAGACGTCTATGTCGGTGTCCTGCGGGCTGGCGATCTCGCCGCCGAACCCGGCACAGTTGACCACGCCCCAGAGGTCGAGTCCATCCACGGCCGTCTCTGACGCTGTCCTCCGATTCGAGGTCGAAAACCAACGGGCCGGCTTCCGGTCTCGGCCGTGATGGCGGCGATCGAGTCGGCGCTGCGACCGGCTGCGATGACATCCGCGCCCTTCGCGACGAGTTGACGTACCGTTGCACCGCCGATGCCCCCACCGCTCCGGTGACCAGGATGGTGCGACCCTCGAATTCTGTCGCTGTGGTTGTCATGAAATCCTCTTTCCTTTGGTGGATGGTGCTTTCGATGGGTTGATCGGGCTCGAATCGCGAACGACGAGCGGTACGGGCAGCACCAGGTGGCGCTTGCGCGGCGCAAGCAGGCCGTCGATTCGCGCAAATAGCCGTTCGGCTGCGGCTACGCCGACCTTCTCCGGATTCTGGTCCAGTACCGTCACGGACGGCCGGAGTGCGGCTGCCATCGGAAAGTCGCCGAAGCTGACGAAGGCGAGCTCGGTCCGGGCGCAGGCGTGCAACTCCGGGACGATGGCGAGCGAACCCTGGGAGTTGGACGAGAAGATGGCGCTCGGTGGGTCGGCCAGCCGTAGCAGCTCCGATACGGCGGTGACGGCGCCGGTCGGATCGCCCTGATACAGCCGCACCAGCAAGGGATCGACGGAAATTCCGGATTCGGTGAGTGCGGCACGGTAGCCCGCCAGCCGTCGGCTGGTGGTGACCACCGCGGCCGCGTTCCCGATGAACGCGATGCGTCGGTGGCCTCGCTCGGTGAGGTGACGCACTGCCGTTGCTGCGCCACCGATGTCGTCCTCGATCACACTGTCCGCGCTGATCCGACTGGCCGCCCGATCGATGAACACCAGCTCGGTTCGCGGTTGCCAGGCTCGGAGGTAGGTCTGGTCGGTGGAGATCGGCGCGATGATCAGACCGGCGACCTGTCGTCGCAAGAGGGTCTCGACGGTGGGGCGTTCGGATTCGGGGTCATCGCCCAGGCTGGTCACGATCACAGCGGCGCGGCGATCGCGGGCTCGCCGCTCGACGGCTTGGATGACCGAACCGAAGAAGGCATCCGCGATGTCGGGAACCGCGACGCCGATCGCGCTGTCCCGCCCGGCCCGGAATGTTTGCGAGAGCATGTTCGGCACATAGTCGAGCTCCGAGATCGCTTGCTGCACGCGTGCTCTGACCGCATCCGAGACGTAGCGGTCGCCGTTGATCACGCGGGACACTGTCTTGCCGCTGACCCCGGCCAGCGCGCCGACCTCCCGCATGGTGCTCATGTCGAGGTCCTCCGGCCGCCGTCCCTGACGTCTATCGTCGCCGACGTCTATGTCACCGGTGACAGTAGTCATATCTGCGGCGCATATGTCACCGGTGACAGGAGTCAGGAGACGCGACGTGGGCGGTCACCGTGCTCGCCCCAGCAGGGCCAGCAGTTCGGTGAGGTCATCGGTGCAGCCCGGAACCGCAATGGGCGGGGCGAACAGGCCCGATCCGGCGAACTCTGCGGCGACCGCCCCGGCCTGTCCGAGCGTCGCGGTCACCAGGTCGTTCGGCATGTGGTCGGACGCATTGATGCCCTTGGCGAGGTCCCAGGAGTGCGCGACCAGGTCGACGATCATCTGCCACAGGTAGTCAACGGCGGGTACGTCGCCGAACGACAGGTGAACCGTCCGATCCAGCGCGCCGGGCTGGGCGAACGCTTCCTGCGCGCGCAGCCGCCGCTGCGGCCCAGGCGCCTTTCGGATCATCGCCCAGCAGGTCACCGTCGAACGCATCACCCACCTCGGCGATGGTCTGGCCGGCGAGCAGCGGCGGGACCCAAAGCTGCTCGTAGACGAGATGGCGGACCAGATCGGTCACGTCCCACTCGGTGTTCGGCGTGGGGTTGTGCCACTGGTTGTCACCAATGAGCTGAACGCGGTTGTCGAACTGGCGCAAGGCGGATCGATGTGCGGCGAGGGCGTCCATGACGGCCAGCGTAATCATCGGTGATTGCCGACACCCGAATGACCTCGGACGGCGCAACAGTGCCAGGTGTGACTCGCGCCACCATTGCATCCCGGCATGAGTTAGCCGGGGTAACGGTTGAAATGGGGAAGCCGCAACAGTCTCAGCGGAGGAAGAAATTCATGACTCAGACCACAGGTACGGCCAACCGCAAGATCCCAGGCACCGATCTCGACGTGTTTCCGCTGTCCCTTGGCGGCAACGTCTTCGGTTGGACGGCCGACGAGGCGGCGTCCTTCCAGGTTCTCGACGCATATGCCGCCGGTGGAGGCAACTTCATCGACACGGCTGACAGCTACTCGGCGTGGGTGCCGGGCAATCATGGTGGCGATTCGGAGTTGATCATCGGCCGCTGGCTGGCGGCACGCGGCAACCGGGACCAGATGGTGGTGGCCACCAAGGTCGGTTCGTTCGCCGGCGCTCCGGGCCTGAGCCGGGCCAACATACTCAAGGCCGCCGACGAATCGCTGCGCCGGCTGGGCACCGACCACATCGACCTGTACTACGCGCACAAGGACGATCCCAACACCCCCGTCGAGGAGACGGTCGCCGCTTTCGCGGAGCTGGTCAGCGGCGGGCAAGGTCAGGGCGGTGGCGGCATCCAACTTCACGCCGTCCCGGCTGGCCGAGTCGCTCGACGTCGCCGAGGCGACCTCTGCGCCCGCGATATGTCGCTCTACAGCCGCACTACAACCTGGTGCACCGCGGACGATTTCGAGGGCGAGCTCCAGAACTCTGGTCGCGGCGCGAGGGTCTGGTCACCGTGCCGTACTACGCGCTGGCCAGCGGCTTCCTCACCGGCAAGTACCGCTCCGGTGCGTCGGACAGCGACAGCAGCCGCGCCGAGCGAGCCGCCCAGTATCTCGACGACCGCGGCCGTCGCGTCCTCGCCGCTCTCGATCAGGTCGCTGCCGAACAGTCGGCCGCGGTCACGTCGGTCGCACTCGCCTGGCTGGCGGCACAGCCGACCGTCGTCGCGCCGATTGCCAGTGCCAGCCGGGTATCCCAGGTGGCAGACCTGCTGGCCTCGGCAGATCTCAGGCTCACCGACGCGCAACTGAATGCGCTGTCGGCGGCCTCCGCCTGAGGAGTCAGTGACCGAGCGGGCGGACGAACGGGAACGTCAGGACGGATCTGATCGGCGTGCCGGTCAGCATCATCGCGACGCGGTCGACGCCAAGCCCGAGACCGCCCGTCGGCGGCATCCCGAGTTCCATGGCGCCGAGGAACTCCTCGTCGATCTCCATGGCCTCCTCGTCGCCCGCGGCGGCCCGCAGTGATTGTTCGGTGAGGCGGGCCCGCTGGTCGATCGGATCGATCAACTCGGAGTAGGCGGTACCGATCTCCATCCCGAACGCGACCAGATCCCACCGCTCCGACAACCGCGCATCGGTGCGGTGGGTTCTCGTCAACGGGGAGGTCTCGACGGGGAAGTCGACGTAGAACGTCGGCGCGAAGGTGCTGCCCTCGACCAGATGGTCGTAGAGGTCCATCACCAACTCGCCGGCGCTCATCCCGTCGGGCACCTGGACTTGTTGCGCAGCAGCGATTTCCTCGAGTTCCTCGAGCGGGGTGCCGGCGTCGACGCGGCGCCCGCAGGCCCGGCTCACCGCGTCGTGCACGGAGACGACGGCCCATTCGCCGGACAGGTCCACGGGTTCGAAGGCGCCGGAAGCGCCCGGCCGCATGGCGACCGGTGACCCGTGCACGGCGACCGCTACCTCCCGGATGACATCGGCGGTGATGGTGCGCATGGTGTGGTAGTCGGCGAAGGGCAGATAGGCCTCGAGCGAGGTGAACTCGGGGTTGTGCGTCGCATCGGCACCTTCGTTCCGGAAGTTCCTGCCGAGCTCGAAGATCGGGCCGGTGCCGCCGATGATCAACCGTTTCAGAAAGAGCTCCGGAGCGATGCGCAGCGAGAGATCCCTGTCGTAGGCGTTGATGTGGGTGGTGAACGGACGAGCCGTCGCTCCACCGTGGACGTTCTGCAGGATCGGCGTCTCGACCTCCGTGAAACCTCTTGACCAGAAGGCCGTCCGGAGTGCACCAACCGCGACGCTGCGGGCCCGCAGGATCCTCGAGGTGTCCGGGTTGACGATCAGGTCGACGGAACGATTGCGAGCCCTGGCCTCCGGATCGGTCAGTCCGGTGCGCAGGGAGGGCAACGGTTTCAACGACTTCGAGGCCATCTGCCAGGTAGTGACGATCAACGATCGTTCACCGCTGCGGCTGACCCCCAGATTGCCGGTGGCGCTGACGATGTCGCCTCGGTCGACGCCTCGTCGCCACAGCTCCATGGCGGCGGCCCCGATGACCGAACGGTCGAGGACCAGTTGCAGTGCCGTTGACTCACCGGCGATGACGGCGAAGTTGACGCCACCGAAGTCGCGCAGTGCGACCACCCGGCCGGTGGCGCTGACCACGTCTCCGTCGGCGTGCGCGATCACCTCGGGCAGGGTTCCGCTCCGCGGCACCGAGACGGGGTAGCCGGGCATCCCGGAAGCTTCGAGCGCGGCCAGCCGCTGGCGGCGGATCCGCTCCTGCTCGCGCGGCCGGCGGAGCGCGGCCGGCCGCCGGGTGGCCGCCTGCTCCTCGGCCTCCGCGACGGCGGCGACCAGCCACGGCGGGGCCGGCGGAGCCGTGAGTCGCTCACGACGGCCGAGCTGGGGCAGGAAGCCCTCCGCTATCCCGGCGGCGATGGAAACACGCAGCAGCGAGAGCGGGGAGTCGATACACAGATAGCGCGGTACCCAGCTCGGCCGGTACTTGGCGTTCGACCGGTACAGGCTCTCCAATTGGAAGAATCGCGAGAACACCCCGAGGACCGCATTGTTCAGCTTGGTCACGGGACCGGCACCGAATTCCTCGGCGTCGGCGAACACCGCCCTGAACATGGCGAAGTTGAGCGAGATTCGGCGCAGGCCGAAATCCGACTTCCGTTCGATCAGTGTGGTCACCATCAGTTCCACCAGACCGTTGATGCCGTCGTGTTCGCGGCGCATCAGATCGAGTGAAACACCCCGCTGACCCCAGGGGACGAAGGAAAGCAGACCGGCCGGCGTGCCGTCCGGATGGTGCGCCACCACCATCAGGCACGATCCATCGGCCGGGTCACCCAACCGGGACAGCGCCATCGAGAAACCACGTTCCGGGGCCTCGCCCCGCCAGGACTCCGCACACTCGGCCAACATCGCCAATTCGGCCGGTTCGATGTCCCGGTGTCGCCTGATCGTGACGGTGTAGCCGGCCCGCTGCACCCGAACCACGGCCTGCCGCACCGCTTTCATGGCCGGTCCGGCCAGAGTGAAGGCGTTGACGTCGATGATGGCCTCGTCGCCGAGCGGAATGGCGCGCAGACCGGCGTCCACGTAGGCCTGCGCGGCGTCCCGCCCCGGCGAGAGCGCGGCCGGGACCCAACCGTAGGTGCGGGCCTCGGTCAACCAGGCCTGGATGGCGCCGGGCCACGCATCCTTCGGACCAAGTGGGTCGGCGGAAGCCAGCGCCACCGAGGCGATGACCCGGTAGCTGATCGCGGCGCGTCCATCCGGGCTGAGCAGTACCGTCTTGTCCCGCCGGGTGGCGAAGTAGCCGAGCGAATCGTCCGGTCCGGGCCCGAGCAGCAGCTTGCGGACAGCCAATTCGGTCTCCCCGTCGATCGTCTGCCCGGTACGGCTGGACCGCAGGAAGACGCCGACGGCCACCAGCAGGACGATGGTGGACAGCAGACCGGCCAGCCAGGTGATCCATGCCGGCAGCTGCCGAAGCGCCGGGTAGCGGCCGATGTCCGTATCGAGCCCGAAGGCCGCGCGGATCCCCTGTAGGACAGGAACAAATGGGTGCGTCAGGGACCCGTTGTAGACCTCGGCGAGCACGATCGCAACGGCGATCGAGATCAGCATCCCGACCATCAGGATCACGAATGTCGCCCATCGGGAGCCGGGGGAGCGGCGCGCCGGGAAGGCACGTCGCGCCCAGAGCAGCAGGGCGATGGCCGTGATGCCCACCGCGGAAGCCAGATAGACCGAGATCTGGCCGAACACGCCGCTCGGCAGATCGCGGGTGCTGATTGTCACCGCTCCGGTGGACTTGAGCACGATCAGCGTCGGGGTTGCGAGGATGCCGAGGGCCTGGAAGAAGACGACGATCCACAGCGCGAACCGCTTGCGCCGCAGCAGTGCCCCGGTCAGCAGGAACAACAGGACCGAGCCGAAGAAGCTGTGGGCCAGTGGCAGGTTGAGAATGTCGGCTGCGACGTCGACCCACCCGCGTTCGGTGCCGAGGCGATGCACCGGCCAGGAAGCCAACGAGACCACGGAGATGACTGCGTAGGCGAGCATCGTCCAGCGGGCCACCCGCTCCTGGCCGGCCGTCGGTCGGGCAAAGCGAGTCGTTTCGGCAAAGCGGTGTGTCGGCACCGGCCGTGCCAGGTGCGGTGCGGCGGCCGGTTCCTCCGTGATCGGAGGCTCGGCGCCGCTCGAAGTCAGTGCGCTGTCGGAGGTCACAGCCGGAACGTACTAGCCGCGTCCCCTCGACGGGTTCAGATTGCCCCTGAATCCGTGGTTCGGCCGGCGGATCAGCGATTCCTCTGCTGGATCCAAGCGTTGGGATCCCGCACGATTTCACCCAGCACCGTCATGGCGCCCCCGGTGAGGGCCGCGTAGTCAGTGCTGGCCGCCGCCCGCACCGTGACCGGGGACCACGGGTGGGACAGCACGCGAGCAGATAGCTCACGCCGGATCTCCGGCAGCAGGTAGGGCGTCAGGGACGCATAGATGCCCCCGAGAACGATGGTGTCGACGTCGATGAGGTTGACGGTATTGGCCAGAGCGACGCCGAGAGCATGTCCGCCGGAGCGCAGCGCGGCTACCGTGTCCGGCTCATCCGCGGAGGCGATCAGCGCGGCTATCGGTAGGTCGAGATCCAGGCCCGCCGCCCGCATCAGCGCATCCTTCCCGGCGTACTGCTCCAGACACCCGCTGGCCCCGCACCCGCACGCAGGACCAGCGGGATCGATGAGGGTGTGGCCGATCTCCCCGCTCCAACCATGCCGTCCAGGCACCACGGCTCCGCCGGTCACGGTCGCTCCGCCGATGCCGATCTCGCCGGAGACGTAGAAGAACGAATGCAGGTCAACGGCCCGCAGTGCCTCGGCCTCCGCCCTCGCCGCCAGCGTTGCCTCGTTGGCCAGCCAGACCGGTACGTCGGGCATGCGGGGTGCCGATGCGAGCAGACCCACCACGTCGACCGAATTCCAGCCCAGGTTGGGTGCAAGTCGCAGCGGCCCGGTCGCCCTGTCGACCAGTCCGGGGACGGCGACGTACACACCAGCCGTCGGGATCCGCTCGGCGGCCAAGGGGGCGATGGTGTCCGCACACAGGGCGGCCAGGGCCGCCAGCACCGGCCCCGGCGCCGTTCGACGGAAGTCGCCGGCGACCACTCTCTCGGCCAGGACGGATCCGGTCAGATCGATCACCCTGACCCCGAGGTAGTCGACGTTGACCTCGAGTCCGATCGCCATCAGGCCGCGCTGCGCCGGGACCAACGGCACGGCAGGGCGACCGGCTCGTCGGGAATTGATCGGAGCCAGTTCGGCGATCAGCCCGGCGGCGAGCAATTGGTCGGCGAGCGCCGATACGGTCGCCCTGGTCAGGCCGGTGTTTCCCGAGATGTCCGCCCTGGACGGCGCCGTCACCGCGTTGGCCGGGTTGACGATCTGGTCGAGCACCATGCCGAGGTTGTGTTCCCGCAGGCTGGCCTGGCGCGCCGGAGTCGGCACGGCGCGCCCAGCCGGGTCCGTTCCGCGAGGCGGATCGAACTCCGTCATGAGTTTGACCATGACTCGAGCGACCGGGATAAGTTCATCCAACCAACAAATTGCTCGAGCAGCCGCAACGATCGGTTGCCACCACCGACAAGGGAGTCGCAGTCATGCCCATCAGTCCCCCCGTCATCCCGACCGCAGATGACCACTTTTCCTTCGGCCTGTGGACCGTGTCCTGGACGGGCACGGATCAGTTCGGCGGAGCCACTCGGGCACCTCTTGATCCTATCGAGGCCGTCGAGAAGCTCAGCGAACTCGGCGCCTGGGGCATCACGTTCCATGATGACGACCTGATCCCGTTCGGTTCAGATGCCGGTGAGCGCGCGAAGATACTCAGCGATTTCAAGGCGGCGCTGGCCCGCACGGGCATGGTCGTCCCGATGATCACCACCAATCTGTTCTCCCACCCCGTCTTCAAGGACGGGGGACTGACCAGCAACGATCGCGGCGTGCGTCGCTTCGCCCTGCGCAAGGTGCTGCGCAACGTCGACCTGGCCGCCGAACTCGACGCAAAGACCTTCGTCATGTGGGGTGGCCGGGAAGGCAGCGAATACGACGGGTCCAAGGACTTCAACGCCGTCTTCGATCGCTACCGGGAGGGTGTCGACACCGTTGCCGCGCACATCAAGGAGTCGGGCTACGACATCCGGATCGCCCTGGAGCCCAAGCCCAACGAGCCCCGCGGTGACATCTTGCTGCCGACGGTCGGTCATGCGCTCGCGTTCATCGCGCAGCTCGAACACGGCGACATCGTCGGGGTGAATCCGGAGACCGGGCACGAGCAGATGGCCGGGTTGAACTACACCCACGGCATCGCCCAGGCATTGTGGGCCGACAAGCTGTTCCACATCGACCTCAACGGCCAGAAGTCGATCAAGTTCGACCAGGATCTGGTCTTCGGTCACGGCGAACTGCTGTCCGCCTTCTTCACCGTCGATCTGGTGGAGAACGGCTTCCCGAACGGCGGTCCGAAGTACACCGGCCCCCGCCACTTCGACTACAAGCCGTCCAGAACCGAGGGCTACGACGGCGTGTGGCGCTCAGCCGCCGCCAACATGCGGATGTACCTGCTACTCAAGGAGCGCGCATTGGCGTTTCGGGCCGACCCCGAGGTGCAGGAAGCATTGACCGCTTCGGGCATCACCGAGCTCGCGCAGCCGACCATCGCAATCGGCGAGACCAGAGCCGATCTGCTGGCCGATCCCTCGGCGTTCGAGGACTTCGACGCGGACAAGGCCGGCGAGCGCTCCTACGCGTTCGTCCACCTGAACCAACTGGCCGTCGAGCACGTTCTTGGTGCACGCTGACTCGTATGACTGCCGCCGTCCGGCCCCTTACCGAGATCCGCTACCTCCTCGGTGAGGGGCCCGTCTGGTCTGTCGCCGAGCAAGCGCTCTACTGGGTGGATATCGAGGCGCCCGGCCGTCCACCGGTGGCGCTGGGGCACCGGTGAAACGCAGACCTGGCCGATGCCGGCCCTTGTCGGCGCCCTGGCGCTCCGCGAGCGCGGCGGTCTGGTGGTCGCACTGCGCACCGGAATCCACACCTTCGACCCGGCATCCGGCGACCTGACGTTCGTCGCCGACCCCGAGGCCGACCTTCCCGGAACCCGCTACAACGACGGCACCGTCGATCCAGCCGGCCGGTTCTGGATCGGCGGGATGGTGCTGACCGGTGAGCCGAAAGCCGCTGGGCTGTACCGGTTCTCCCCAGACGGCGTCCCGACGCAGATGCTCTCGGGTATCGGCTGCTCCAACGGTATCGGCTTCTCGCCGGATGGCACCGCCATGTATTACACCGACACCGAGACCAAGACGATCGTCCGCTACGACTTCGACGTCGCCACCGGGGAAATGCGGACTCCGACCGTGTTCGCCACGGACGACGACTGCAATCCAGATGGCCTGGCCGTCGACGCGGATGGCTTCGTCTGGGGCGTCAAGTGGGACGGATCCCGGATCGTCCGATACGCGCCGGACGGATCCATCGATCGCGTGATCCCGCTGCCTGTGAGCCGCCCGACCAGCGTCGCCTTCGGCGGACCTGACCTACGGGCTCTGTTCATCACCACCGCGAGCGTCGACCTGAGCGCCGAGGAACTCGACTCCCAACCGCTCGCCGGCCGAGTACTGGTCGTCGACGATGTCGGGGTGACCGGTCAGCCGGAGCCGTCGACGGTGCTGTAAGCGGACTGCAAGGAAACACTGGAAAGGAGGTCGGTATGCCGACCCTCTCTCTGCCGTCCAGCCCTTCCCTGGTGCTACTCCGCAGACAAGCGCGAGAGCTGCAGCGCCGCATCAGATCGGGTGATCCGCAATCGTTGCGCTTGCTCGACGAGCACTATCCGAATTCCGAGACTCTCGATGTGTCATTGCATGTCGCGCAACTCGTGCTGGCCCGCAGCTACGGCTTCCCGAGTTGGCCCAGACTGGTCGAGCAGTTGGAGGTGATGCGGGATTTGTCACGATCACCCGAGGTTGACCAGCCCGGCGCCGATCCGCTCGACGTTTTCCTCCGGCACGCGGTGCTCCGATATTCCGAGGATGACGGACCGGCGCGGTGGTCGGTGGCGCGTGGACTGGTGGAGGCCGATCGGTCGATAGGCAGGTCGACCATATACGCGGCCGTCACTTCCGCAGATCACCGAGCTGTCCGGGAATTCCTCGCCCGAGATCCCTCGACGGCGAACCGCCAGGGTGGCCCGCTTGATTGGGAACCCTTGCTGTACCTGACCTATGCCCGGTTCGACCCGGATGTGGCGGTGGCTGATGTGCTCACGACGGCGGGTTTACTTCTCGAGTCAGGAGCGGATCCCAATGCCGGTTTTCTCTGGAATGGTCTACCGACCCCTTTCACCGCGCTGACCGGCGTGTTCGGATCGGGGGAGCAGGGTGTCGGCAGACAGCCGCCGCACCCACACGCCCTTCGGTTGGGCCGACTGCTGCTGGAGGCCGGCGCCGACCCGAACGACGGGCAGGCCCTGTACAACCGGATGTTCGCCCCTGACGACAGCCATCTCGAACTGCTCTTCGAGTACGGCCTCGGCAGCGGGGACGGCGGACCGTGGCACCGGCGTCTGCCCGAGACGACCGACAGCCCGACGCAGCTGGTGCGGGCCCAGCTCGGTTGGGCCGTCAGTCACGGTATGCATGACCGTATTCGGTTGCTGGCCGACCGTGGAGTCGACCTGACCGATCCGTTCGACGACGGGTTCCTCGCAGCACCCGGTCAGACGCCGGTTGGGTTGGCGCTGATGTCCGGGAGAGCAGAGATCGCCTCGCTGCTCGCGGATCTCGGCGCGGCGACTACCGCCGTCGACCCGGCCACGCGCCTGGTCGGCGCTCTGTTGGCCGGGAACGACGACCAGGCTGAAGAAATGGTGCGGTTGAATCCCGCGCTGCTGGACACCGTGCGCCGGGACCACCCGTCGCTGATCCTGCGGGCCGCGGTCGCGAAGTCCATGGACGGTATCGATCTGCTACTGCGTCACGGGTTCGACGTCAACGCCAAGGGGCGCCAGGACATACCGGTCGAGCAGGAATGGGAGACCGCGCTGCATCACGCGGCTGGTGAAGGGGATCTCGCGCTGGCCGAGCAGCTGCTGGCGGCGGGAGCCGACCCCAACATCCGCGACCACCGATTCGATGCCACCCCATTGGGGTGGGCCGACAAATTCGGCCATTCCCACATGATCGCGCTGCTGCGGTCCATCACTCGAAGTTGAGCGTCAGTGGTGACCAGCTGCTACTGGAGGATCGCTCCGCCCGCCGCCGTCTCCATGGGCATGGCGCGGAGGCCCAAGGTCTGTGTGCCGCTCCTGGACAGTCGTCGATCCAGGAGCCGCGCCAGGTAGGACAACAGCACGTTGATGGTCACGAAAACCAGGGCAATGACGAGGTAGGTCTGGATGAAATTGTGATACCGAGCCGTCAGGTTTGTCGCCGTCTTCATCAACTCGGGATAGCTGACCGCGAAGGCGAGGGTCGAGTCCTTCAGCAACGAGATCAGTTGGGTCACCAGCGATGGGATGATGATGCGAATCGCCTGCGGCATGATCACGAAACGCATGTTCTGCAAGTTCGTCAGGCCGATGGCCAGACCGGCCTCTCCTTGGCCTTTCGGGAGCGCCCTGACGCCGGCGCGATAGATCTCGGCAAGTATCGCGGTATTGCACATGACGACCGGGACCACCACCATCCACAGCGACGGAAACGTCAGCCCGAGGGGCGGCAAAGCCAGAAAGAACACGTAGATCAGCAGGAGCAATGGAGTCGACCGGAAGAACTCGATGTAGACGGTCGAGATCCACCGGAGCACGCGATTGTCGGAAAGCCGGAGGAGCGCGAGCACGGCCCCGAGCGGGAACGCGAAGACGGCCGACAATCCGGCGACCTTCAGAGTGTTCTGCAGTCCGCGCCAGATGAATCTGGGGATACCGGGTTTGAAGAACGAGTTCCATTTGTCGGCGGTCAGTTGTCCGTTCTCGGAGAACCGATGGACCGCGACATAGATGACGACCGCGATCAGCAGCAGTGAGACAACCGTTGCGATCCTGATGCGCCGCAGGCCCTTTGGCCCCGGCTCGTCGAACAAGACCCTATTTGTGCTCAACCCGCTGTTGCTGGCCACCGGACAGCGCCGCCGGCATGCTGTCGGCCTTATTTCCGATGCCGACACGTTCGAGCAGTTCGATCGCCTGCCGTCGGGCGTCGGACTTGGACATCCGGCGCACCCGCACGGGTCCCAGCATGACGTTGTCCAACGCGGAGAGGTGGCCGAAGAGATTGAACGACTGGAAGACCATTCCCACATCCGCCCTCAGTTCGGCGAGCTGCTTCCCCTCTTCCGGTAATTCAACCCCATCAATTTTGATCGTTCCGCGGTCGTGCTTCTCCATGCGATTGATGCAGCGGCACAGGGTTGATTTTCCGGATCCGGATGCGCCGACCACCACAACGACTTCGCCTTTGGTCACTTCGAGGCTGACGTCGTCCAGCGCGATAAATTGTCCAAATGTCTTTCGCAGATGGTTGATCTGCAACAAGGCAGTTCCTGAAGAGTTCTTGCCGGCGGAGCGGTGAGGCACTGGCGACGCGGCGGTCATGCCGCAACCCTAGGCACTTGGGCCAGCCGTGACAAACACAGCACGACGAGGCCGTGTCGTTTCGCCCGTTTGGTGGAATTCCTCCGAAATTGATGAGGCCGTTGCGTCTGCCACGACCGGAGTTCATCGTCTGCACATATCCGCGGGAGGTTGCCTCTCCGACGGCCCGACAGCTGCAGCGAAAAGATCGGACCAGGTCTGCAGCAGTTCCACCAGTTCAGTCGGCCGGACCACCTGGAACGGCGCGCCCAGCGTGCCGAGGGCCATGGCCGGCCAGTCGAGCGACTCCGCCGGCATGATCAACCGGCAGTGGCTGTCGTCGATCGGCGTGACCTCGCCCCAACGACGCACCAGCTTGCGGACCGTTTCGGCGGAAGTGAAGACGAGCACCTCGACCTCGTACGCCGACCTGAGTCGGTCGATTCCCTGTCGAACGAAAGACAGCGCGTCCTTCGCCGGCAGCTCACGGGCGCGGAATCGCTGCGCGGTGTGCCGTGGCTCATCGATCCGGTCAACCCGAAAGCTGCGCCAGTCGTGACGACCAAGGTCATAAGCCACCAGGTACCAGCGACGACCCAGCGATACCAGGCGGAGCGGCTCGACCTCGCGTTCAGTCGTGGCATCGGTTGCGGACCGGTACCCGAAGGTCAAGCGCTCGCTGTCGCGGCACGCCAATGCGATCGACACCAGAGCTTTCGGGTGGCACGTCGCTTCGGACTCTGGGGACCAGGTCGGAACTTCCGTGGCTGCGCTGAGCGCCTCGACCCTTTGCCGCAGTCGCGGCGGCATCACCTGCGTCAGCTTGGCCAATGCCCCCAATGCTGCCTCGGCAATGCCGGTGACGGGCTCCTGCGCCGCAGTCTGCAGGGCAACGGCGAGGCCGACAGCTTCGTCGTCGTCGAGTAGCAGCGGCGGAAGGGTGGCACCGGCGGCGAGCTGGTAACCGCCGTCCACGCCGCGGTTCGCGACTACCGGGTAGCCGAGTTCGCGCAGCCGGTCGACGTCCCGGCGCAGCGTTCGGATCGAAACCTCGAGACGATCTGCCAGTTCGTCACCCGACCAGTACCGGTGGTGCTGCAACAGCGACAGCAGTCGCAGTGTTCGTGAACTCGTCGCGCCCATCCGGTGATTCTCTCCCGCATTCAGGTCAGAAACTGGCACCTATTGCTCTTAAGCTGAAACCAAGAGCGGCCGACGTCAAGAGAGGCATCACCATGACCACTACCGAAGTGAACTTCATCGATGAGCGCACGGACCTGCTGGAACTGCTTCGCACTCGGCGGAGTTTCCTGCGCTTCACCGCCAAGGGCCTCACCGACGAACAGGCGGCATCGCACCCGACGGCCAGCGAGTTGTGTATCGGAGGGTTGATCAAGCACGTCACCGACACCGAGTCCGGGTGGGCCAGGTTCATCGTCGAAGGACCGGCGGCGCTGACCGGCGGCAAGGACTGGACCAAATGGGGTGAAGCCGAGTGGGCGGCCAGGGCCGCCGGATTCCAGATGCTCCCCGGCGAGACGCTGGCGGGGTTGCTCGAGTCCTACGACGAAGTGGCCAGGAGGACCGATGAATTGGTGCAGACCTTGCCGGATCTCGGTGCAGCGCAACCACTGCCGGTCGCTCCCTGGTTCGAGCCGGACGGCCGCCGTTCGGCCCGCCAGGCCTTCCTGCACATCGCCGCAGAGACCGCCCAGCACGCCGGCCACGCAGACATCATCCGCGAGACGATCGACGGCCAGAAAACCATGTGATCGCCACACGCTCCAGTGTGGACAACTCGCCCGGCGCCCGGGCGCAATGTGCCATCGTCGCTGGTGTGATCAGCAGAAGGGAGGCACGATGGGAACCATGGTGGCGCCGGTGGTACCGGGCAGGTGGCCGGATCGGATCGACGGCGAGTGGACCGTCGATGACCTGGAGACCTTGCCTGACGACGGCCTGCGATACGAAATCATCGACGGAATCCTGCAGGTGAGCCCGAGCCCGGTTCCGGTGCATCAGCGAGCGGTCCTCCGGTTGGGCATGGCGCTCACCGCCGCATGCCCTGCCGGGTTCGAGGTGTTCCTGGCTCCGCTCGACTGGCAGCCGGACCTGCGCACCTCGCTGGAGCCGGACGTGCTGGTCGTGCCGAAGGAAGCGGTCGGGCCGAAGAACATCACCGGCACACCGGCTCTGGTCGGCGAGGTGCTGTCACCCAGTACGGCGCGCATCGACCGGACGCTCAAATTCTCCCGCTATGCCGAGGGCGGGATCGGCCAGTATTGGCTCGTGGATCCGGCGGTGCCGTCCATCCAGATCTACGCCCTGCGCGGCCAGACGTACGAGCTGATCGCCGAAGGTGTTGCTGACGAACCGGTTTCGGTTGACGCGCCGTTGATCGTCACTGTCAGCGCGGCGTCATTGATCGCCGATTGAATTTATGCCAACGGTTCTCTCCAGCGGCGTCCAATGGACCCGCTCGGTCCGCCCGACTTCCACGGCGGGGATCAAGTTGTTCGGTTCCGTCGCAGCAGTCCCAAAATCGCAACGTTGATCCCCGCCGATGAAGTTCACCCGACCGCACGCCGCACGAGCAGAAGGACAGTGTCAGCATGAGCTTTCGGATCATCCCGGACGACGGTCAACCGCTGAGGGTTGTCCTGGTCGGGGTCGGCGGGATGGGCCGGGCGTGGCTGGGCGCGATCCGTGAATGTCCCGAGGTCGAACTGGTCGGCCTGGTTGATCTGAACACCGAGGCTGCCCTCGAAGTTGCCTCGTTGACCGGACTTGACCTCGCGGTCGGATCCGACGCAGTCGAGGTCGCCGGGCGCAGCGGTGGCCAGGCGGTCATCGACGTCACCGTCCCGGTGGCACATCACCCGGTCACCACCGCGGCGCTGTTCGCCGGACTGCCGGTGCTGGGTGAGAAACCGGTCGCAGCGACTGTGGCGCAGGGTCTTTCGCTGGCCGCTGCCGCCGACATCACCGGCGAGCTGTTCATGGTCAGCCAGTCCAGGCGTTACAACGATCAGCTCTGGGCCTTCAAACGCCAGATCTCCGGCTTGGGCCGCACCGGCGTATTGACCACTGAATTCTTCAAGGCGCCGCATTTCGGTGGATTCCGTGACGAGATGGATCACCCACTGCTGTTGGACATGGCTGTGCACCAATTGGACTCCGCCCGATTCCTGCTGGACGGTGACCCGGTAGCCGTCTACTGCGAGGAATACAACCCGTCCTGGAGTTGGTATCGCGGCGATGCCGGCTGCACGGCGATCTTCGAGATGTCGTCGGGCGCCCGGTACATCTTCACCGGGACCTGGTGCAGCGAAGGTCTGGAGACGTCCTGGAACGGATCATGGCGCGCCAGTGGGGAATTCGGCTCTGCGCTGTGGAGCGGTGACGATCCGCCGGTGACCGAGCGAATCGACGACAGCGTCGACGAACTCGTCGCCGGTGCACCTGACGCCCCCGGTGACGGCATCGCTGGATCGCTCCGCGAGTTCGCCCGTGCTCTCCGCTCGGGTGGGATTCCGATGGGCGAGGTCCACGACAATATCTACAGCCTCGCCATGGTCGAGGCTGCGATCGAATCCAATGCGGTGCGGTCCCGGATATCATTGAGCGACAGCATGTCCCGCGCCCTTGACCGGGCGATCGTGGACGAGACCCGGGAGGACGTCGGGGTCGTATTGAAGACGTGGCAGGCCCGCGGCGGCTACGGCGCCGAATGAAATTCAGTAGCGATGCCGTATCGCTCACCGTTCTTGCTGGCACCAAACCGTCCACCGGGCGGGCTTGGGATCTGAATCTGGCCACGGCGACGATCACGCTATCCGCACCGATGGCGCCAACCAGATTCGGGCCGAAGATTCAGTCGGTGCCCAGATCCATCGCCGAACGGTCATTGGATTCTTCGATGGCCTCGTCGGGTGCCGTCGGCAGGCTGGCGATCTGGGACGACTCGCCGGCCTCGAGCCGGCCGACCAGGGTCTGCTCCGCGTCCAGCTGACCCAGTGCGGCGTAGAGCTCCAACTTGGCCCGGGAATCGGCGATATCGAGGTTCCGCATGGTCAGCTGGCCGATCCGGTCGGTGGGGCCGAACGCGGCGTCCCCCGTTCGCTCCATCGAGAGCTTCTCCGGGTGGTAGCTGAAGTTGGGGCCGGAGGTGCTCAGGATGGAGTAGTCGTTGCCCCGCCGCAGTCGCAGCGTCACCTCGCCGGTCACCGCATTGCCGACCCACCGCTGGAGCGACTCCCGGAGCATCAGCGACTGCGGATCGAGCCAGCGTCCCTCGTAGAGCAACCGACCGAGGCGGCGGCCGTCGTTGTGGTAGCCGGCCAGCGTGTCCTCGTTGTGGATGCCGTTGATCAGCCGCTCGTACGCGATGAACAACAGGGCCATGCCCGGCGCCTCGTAGATGCCGCGGGACTTCGCCTCGATGATCCGGTTCTCGATCTGATCCGACATGCCGAGCCCGTGCCGGCCGCCGATGCTGTTGGCCTCGTGGACCAGCTCGACCGCTGAGCCGAATTCGCTGCCGTTGATGGCGACCGGACGGCCCTTCTCGAACCGGATCGTCACGTCCTCCGGCTCGATGTGGACGGACGGATCCCAGTGCGCCACTCCCATGATCGGTTCGACGATCTCGATGGATGTGTCGAGGAATTCCAGCTTCTTGGCCTCGTGGGTGGCGCCCCAGATGTTGGCGTCTGTCGAGTAGGCCTTCTCGACGCTGTCGCGGTAGGGCAGGCCCTGAGCAAGCAGCCACTCGCTCATCTCAGTGCGGCCGCCCAGTTCGGTCACGAAAGCTTCATCCAGCCATGGCTTGTAGATCCGCAGACGCGGGTTCGCCAGCAGGCCGTAGCGGTAGAACCGCTCGATGTCATTGCCCTTGTAGGTGGAGCCGTCGCCCCAGATGTCGACGCCGTCCTCGTGCATGGCCCTGACCAGGAGCGTTCCGGTGACGGCGCGCCCAAGTGGGGTGGTGTTGAAGTACGTCGCACCGCCGCTGCGGATGTGAAAGGCACCGCAGGCGAGGGCCACCAGTCCCTCTTCGACCAGGGCGGCGCGGCAGTCCACCACGCGGGCGATCTCGGCGCCGTACTCCCTCGCCCGCACCGGCACGCCCGACAGATCCGGTTCGTCGTACTGGCCGATGTCTGCGGTGTACGTGCACGGGACCGCGCCGTTGGCTCGCATCCAGGCGACTGCCACGGAGGTATCGAGGCCGCCGGAGAAGGCGATGCCGACGCGTTCGCCGACCGGCAATGACGTGAGAACTTTGGACACGTCGATGACCTTAACCATGTCGCGGCCGGTCGCGGAGCCGAGTGCGCCCGGTCACGTGGCCAGCCGATACGCTCGTGCTCCGGCCGACCTCCCGACGCAGCACAGGAGAATCTCGATGACTGCCAGTTCCCGCACCTTCCCAGACGGATTTCTCTGGGGCTCAGCGACCGCCTCGTACCAGATCGAGGGCGCGGTGAAGGAGGGCGGCCGAGGGGTCTCCATCTGGGACACCTACTCTCACACGCCGGGACGGGTGCTCAACGGCGACACCGGCGACATCGCGGACGACCACTACCACCGCTGGGCCGAGGACGTCGGGCACATCAAGAACCTCGGACTGCAGGCGTACCGGTTCTCGATCTCGTGGCCGCGGGTGCAACCGGGTGGCACCGGCGAGTTCAACCCCGAGGGCATCGCGTTCTACTCCAACCTGGTGGACGCGCTGGTCGAGGCCGGCGTCCAGCCTGTCGCCACTCTTTACCACTGGGATCTGCCGCAGGAGCTGGAGGACGAGGGCGGTTGGACCAACCGGGATACGGCGTACAAGTTCGCCGAGTACGCGCGGCGGATGGCGCAGGAGCTGGGCGACCGGATCACGGTCTGGACAACGCTCAACGAGCCCTGGTGCGCCGCCTACCTGGGCTACGCCTCCGGCGTGCACGCTCCCGGACGCACGGATGGGGCAGCCGCGCTGGCCGCCGTTCACCACCTGAACCTGGCTCACGGCCTCGCCGGCCGGGCGGTCCGGTCGGTGCTGGGCGAGGACACGAAGGTCTCGGTCACCCTGAATCTCCACGTCACGCGCCCGGTGAACCCGGATTCGCCGGACGATCTGGCCGCCGTCGCAAGATCGACAATCTGGGGAACGAGGCGTTCCTGCAACCGATGCTGGAGGGCCGATACCCGGAGCAGCTGCTGCGGGATACGGCCGCGGTCACCGACTGGGCCTTCGTTCAGGACGGCGACCTCGAGCTGATCAACATCCCGCTGTCGCTGCTCGGAGTCAACTACTACTCGTCGAGCCGCGCCCAGCGCTACAACGGCACCGGCGAACGGCAGCAGGCCGACGGGCACGGTGACGCCGTCGTGAGCCCCTGGGTCGGCGCCGACGATGTGGAGTTCGTCCAGCAACCGGGGCCGTACACATCGATGGGCTGGAACATCGATCCGGAGGGGTTCACCGAGTTGCTGCTGCGAGTCGGCCGGCGCTACCCGACCACGCCGTTGATGATCACCGAGAACGGTGCCGCGTTCTACGACGAGGTTTCCGAAGACGGTCACGTGCACGATGACAATCGCATCGACTACCTGTACCGACACCTGGAAGCGGTCGGTGTGGCGATCGACGCCGGTGTGGACGTGCGGGGCTATTTCGTCTGGTCGCTGCTCGACAACTTCGAGTGGTCCTGGGGCTATGACCGGCGCTTCGGCATCATCCGGGTCGACTTCGACACGCTCGAACGCACCTGGAAGGACTCGGCGTACTGGTACGCCGAGGCGATCCGCAGGAACGCCATCCCCGAGCGCGCCATCGCAGCCCAGTAGACCGGCGGAGCCCCCAGCGAATGCTGGGCCCCGCCGCGCTTATCGACATCGACTGCGCTCATCATCGTCACGGTTTTGAGGCTGAAGTGGCGGGAGTCAACCCGTTCCTAAGCGCCGTCGAAGTTGATAAGCGCGAACGGGGGCGGCGCGGGTCCGGCGGCGGAGCTGGGTGGGCAGCGGTCAGGCGGCGGAGGCGGTCTTGAACGAGCCCGCAGCGGTGGACAGGATCTGCGGCCAGATACCCAGTACGGCCGTCGGAGCGGCCACCGCGGTGATCTCCCAGTCCGGTCGGTTGCCGACGGCCGAACGGATGTCGGAGACCGTGGTGCTCCCTTCCTTCTGACCGTGCCACAGGTGTACCGGCACGCCGGCTGGTCCGCGCAGGTGGTTGATCCACTCGGGACGCGCCCGCTGCCCTGACTCCCGTTCTCCATGCGACCTGGCTCTGTTCGGCGTCCGTGGCGATGGCCGCCCGGAAATCCGGCTCCCGCCAGCGATCACCGAGAGCCGCTTCGGCGTCGGCGTCCATCCTGGTGAGGCCCTTGGCCCAGCTCGACTCCTCGGCCAGATCAGCGGTCGAGCCGATGGCGGCCAGCCAGGATCCCATGATTCCGGCCGCGACTCTCCGGGTCCGGTCCGCGAAGGGATGCATCAGACGACGGCGGCGCCGGCAGCGGTTCGGACAGTCGCGCCGAGACGGCCGACACCGACGCCACCAGCTGCGGGTAGCGGGACGCAAAGGCGAAGACGTCGTCGACGCCCTGCCCGATGCCGATGACGGCGACCCGGCCCACTGCCAGGGTCTCGACAAGTCGACGCAGATCCTCCGCCGGCTCCTCCCGGCCGCCGAGCCCGATCGGGTCGGACGCACCCGTACCCGGCCGGTCCATAGCAAGCAGGCGGACGACGGACGGCAACGCCGAGTCGTGCAGCAGCCAGGTGGGCGCCAACCGGGACGAGCCCGCGTCCGGAATGAGGATGCAGGGCACACCACGCGCACTGCCGTACTCGGCCCAGGCCAGGGCGCGTCCGTCCGGCACCCGGATGGCGCCGTAGGCCGGATGCTCGACCTCGGGCAGTGCAACTTCTTCGTCCTCGAACATGTCGAGAAAACTTCTGGCCGCGGGAAGCACGGTATAGCCTCTATTTTCTGTATTTCCGGAAATGCATACGACTGTGTGACTGCAGGAGTGACCACGCGTCACGCTGATACGTGGTCTGCATCGAAATATTCTTCGATGCATCGTTCCTCGCAGACCCTCACTGTCGAAGACCCGCAAACCCTTCCCCGGCCGTGCGTCGCGCCCCGACGGCCTCCTGCTCACTCCTTTTATACGCAATCCAGTCTCGGGTTGTTACGTCCGAGACCGGACTGTGATGTGACAGCTTTGGTGACAACAGGCAGCCATGTGGTGAACATGTCTGAGCTGACTTCCGGCCCGAGCGCGTCAGCCTCCAGTTGGTGGTGTCGACCTGGCTTCGCGTACACGGTCGGGTGACCTGATTGTGGTTTTGCCTTGAGATCATTGTGGTTTCAGCTGGTTCGCTGTCCGCGCCAGCGCAGCCACGCGTCGAGCGGCGAGAGGTCGTAGTCGGGGCCCGACACGCCCACCGTGAACAACGTGAAGCCGAGTTCGGCGAGTGCATCAGCGGTCGCGTCGTCCGACGGTGCGCCCGGCAGCGCGGTGGAACGCTGGATCTCGCCGGGGTCGCGGCCGACGGTCGCGCAGTGTTCGTCCAGGATCTGCGATTTGCGGGTGAGCGTCTCGAGATCGCCGAAAGCATGCCAGACGTCCGCATACTGGGCTACATAGCGCAATGTCTTCTTCTCTCCGCCACCGCCGATCAGCACGGGAATGTCGCGAGTCGGTGCGGGATTGAGCTTGCCGAAACGCGACTTGATCCGCGGCAGGTACTCACCGAGCAGGTTCAGTCGCTCGCCGGCGGTGGTGAAGTCGTATCCGTATTCGTCGTAGTCCTTCTGGAACCAGCCGGATCCGATGCCCAGGATGAGTCGGCCACCGGAGATGTGGTCGACGGTCCGGGCCATGTCGGCCAGCAACTCCGGGTTGCGGTAACCCCCACACGTGACCAGCGCACCGATCTCGACGCGCGACGTCTGTTCCGCCCAGGCGCGCCAACATCGTCCAGCACTCGAAATGCTTGCCCTCCGGTTCGCCGTACAACGGATAGAAGTGGTCCCAGTTGAAGACGACGTCGACGCCCATGTCCTCGGCACGGAGGACCGCGTCGCGGATCTGGGAGTAGTCGGCGTGCTGGGGCTGGAGTTGGACGCCAATTCTGATGGGGTGGGAAGTCATGATCGAGTGATTCCCCACGACCCGGCCAGACAGTCGGGCAGCGCGACCCAAAATTTCCGCGGACGCGAGTCGGGTATCGGCGACTCGTCGCTCAGGCGAGGATCGCTGCCGCGCGGCCGGCCGTGCGGCCACTGAACAGACAACCGCCGAGGAACGTGCCCTCGAGAGCGCGATACCCGTGCATCCCGCCGCCGCCGAACCCGGCGGCCTCCCCCGCCGCGTACAGACCGGGGATCGGACCGGCCCCATCGGCGCCGAGCACCGCAGACGTCAGGTCGGTCTCCAAGCCACCCAGCGTCTTACGGGTGAGGATGTGCAACCGCACCGCAACCAACGGACCGGCCGCCGGGTCGAGGATCTCGTGCGGTTCGACGGTCCGCATCCTCCGGTCCCCGAAGTAGGCGCGCGCGCCGGCCGTCGCCACCACCTGCGGGTCCTTGCCCAAACCCGATCGCACCTGACCGTCCCGCAGCGCGACGGTCCTCGCGACGTCGTCTGCGTCGATGAGGTCGGAACCGGCCAGGGCGTTCATCCTGCCGACCAGTTCGCGCAGCGTTTCCGCAGTCAGGAAGTCCACCCCGCCGTCGAGGAAGGCGCGAACGGCCCGAGTCACCCTGCCGCCGGCCCTCTCGGAGAGCAGCTTGCGGACCGACCGTCCCGTCAGGTCACCGTTCTGCTCGGATCCGGACAGACCGAATTCGGGACCGACCGTCCGCATGTTGGTCAGGAACCAGGAATACGGGTACCCGGTGGACGTGATGTGCCGGACCGTGCCCAACGAATCGAATCCGGGGAACAGCGGCGTCGGCAGCCGCTTGCCGGTGGCATCGAGCCAGAGCGGGCTCGGGCCGGACAGCACCCGGATTCCGTGCTGCGGCCAGACCGGCGAGTGGTTGACGATGCCCTCCGGGTAGTGCCACATCCGGTCTTCGTTGATCAACCGGCCGCCGACTTCCTGTGCGACGCCGAGCATCAGACCGTCGGTGGAATGCGGGACGCCGGAGAGCATCTCGGCCGGCGGCTCGCCGAATCCGCTCGGCCAGTTCCGCCGCACCAATTCATGGTTCCCGCCGATACCGCCCGACGTCACGACCACCGAGCCGGCCGAGAAAGCGAAGTCGCCCACCACTTCTCGGCTGGACTGCTGGCCCCGGGCGACGGTCGAGGGGGCGAGGACCTCACCGGCAACCCCGGTCACCCGCCGGCCGAACGTGGTCAGCTGCGTCACCCGGTGGCGGAACAGCAGCACGATCCTGCCGGTGTGGACGTGGTCCAGAACTCGGCGGATGAACGGGATCAGGACGGCAGGCCCTGTCCCCCAGGCGATGTGGAATCGCGGCACCGAATTTCCGTGGCCACCCGCCTGGTAGCCGCCCCGCTCGGCCCACTGCACGATCGGGAACAGCGAGATGCCCTGCTGCTTGATCCAGGATCTCTTCTCGCCGGCGGCGAAGTCGACGTAGGCCTTGGCCCATTCCCGCGGCCAGTGGTCCTCCGGGCGGTCGAAAGCCGCCGAACCCAGCCAGTCCGCCATGGCCAGCTCGGCCGAGTCCTTGATCCCGAGACGCCGCTGCTCCGGGCTGTTGACCAGAAACAGGCCGCCGAACGACCACCAGGCCTGGCCACCGATGGAGGCGGCGGGCTCCTGGTCCAACAGGAAGACGCGGCGCCCGCTGTCGGCTGCCTCGGCGGCGGCCACCAGGCCGGACAGGCCGGCGCCGATGACCAGAACCTCGGTGTCTCTCATCTGGCGACCCCTTCGTGCTGGAGATGACCCGTGCTGGAGATGACGTGGCTGGACCACGCGTCCCGCTGCCGGAAACAGTGCCACAGAACACCGGGACGGCAAGGGTGCGACGTCCGGACTACAGCCGCCCGGCGTCGATGATCCGCCGCAGAAAGCGCTGGGTGCGCGGGTCGACCGGGTCGGCGAGCACCTGTTCGGGCGGTCCGGATTCGGCCACCCCTCCGTCGGCCAGGAACACCACCTCGTCCGCCACCTGGCGGGCGAAACCCATCTCATGGGTGGCCACCAGCATGGTCATGCCCTCGCTCTTGAGTTCCGAGAGAAGGCCGAGCACCTCGCCTACCAGTTCCGGATCGAGCGCGCTGGTGACCTCGTCGAACAGCATCAGCACCGGCTTGTTGACCAGGGCCCTGGCGATCGCCACCCGCTGCTGCTGCCCGCCGGACAGACTGTCCGGCTTGGCCGTCGCCTTCATCGCCAGGCCGACCCGCTCCAGCATCTCCATCGCGGCGGCCTCGGCCTGCGCCCGCGGAACACCGTGCACCACCCGGGACGCCAGCGTGACGTTGTCCAGCACGTTCATGTGGGGGAAGAGGTTGAAGGCCTGGAAGACGATGCCGACCCTGGTGCGGACCTCGTCGGCCTTGACGCGGGGATCGGTGATGTCGACGCCGTCCAAGCGGATGGTTCCGTCGTCCACGGTTTCCAGCAGGTTCAGGCAGCGCAGCAGCGTCGACTTGCCGGAACCGGACGCGCCGATCAAGACCATGCACTGGTGCGGCGGTACCGACAGCGACAGGTCGCGCAGGATGACGTGCTCGCCGTAGACCTTGCGGAGATGCTCGATCTCCAGGAGATCTCCGGCCCACGTGCGCTGGTCGGTCATACGATCCCGCCGGCCGTTGTCCAGCCCTGGCGACGGGCGATCCAGTCGGTGAATCTCGTCATCGGGATGGTCAGGGCCAGGAACAGCAGACCGGCGATGACGTACGGCGTGTAGTTGTAGCTCGTCGTGGTGTCGATCTGCGCCTGCAGCACCGCGTCGTAATACGGCGTCCCGAGCGCGGCGATCAGTGCCGTGTCCTTCTGCAGCGACACCAGATCGTTGAGCAGCGGCGGCATCACCCGGCGGAACGCCTGCGGGATGACGACGTAGCGCATCGTCTTGGCGTGGCTCAGCCCGAGTGATCGGCTGGCCGCCCGCTGGGACGGATGGACCGATTCCATGCCCGACCGCAGGACCTCGGCGTTGTACGCGGTGTAGGTCAGGATCAGACCGATCGCGCCCCAGATCAGCGAGTTGCTCGGGAGTCCGTTGATCCGCAGGGCGGGTACCCCGAAGCCGAGCAGGTAGAGCACGAGCAGCAACGGCAGGCCGCGGAACACGTCGGTGTAGACGGTGGCGGCCGCGCGGACGGGGAAGAACACCGGGCCGCGCAGCGACCTGGCCAGCGCCAGCAGCAGCGCCAGGATCAGGATGAAGAACTCGCAGACCACCATCAGCCGGATGTTCAGCCAGAGGCCGATGGCGATGTCCGCGAAGACCTCCTTGCCGTAGCTGACGTTCAGGAACGACTCCTTGAACCGGGGCCAGCCCTGCGTATTGACGACAAGCGTTGCGACCACGACAACCAGCACGACGGTCGAGATGCCGGCGATCCAGCCGGAGCGCCGACTCCTCGACCGGCGGTAGGCCAGTCGCGTGCGCTGCACGTCCGAAGGCGTCCAGCCGTCGACTGCGGGCGCCGAAGTGCTTGTCATCGCTACTTCAGAACCGGTGCGCCGGCCTCGGCCAGCCAGGTCGTCTGCAGCTTCGCCAGGGTGCCGTCGGCCCGAAGTGCGTCGACAGCCTTGCTGGCGCACGCGGTCAGTGCGGATCCCTTGTCCAGCAGCAGACCGAACTGGTCCGGCTTGCCGCTACCGGATGGCAACTGGCCGACGATGACGCCGTTGTCCAGCTGTGCCGAGGCCATGTAGAAGGCGGTGGGGGTGTCGACGACGATGCCGTCGACCTGGCCGTTCTTCAGCTGTGCGACGGCGGTGTCGTTGGTCGGGAAGATGGTCGCCTTGGTGGTCGGCGCGATCACTGTGTTCAGCGCGTCAAGGCTGGTGGTGCCGATCTGGGCGCCGAGCTTCGCGTCCTTGAGATCCGCGATGGACTTTGCTCCGGCGATCGGGGAGCCCTTGACGGTGACGACGGCCTGGGTCACGTCGTAGTAGCCGGTGGAGAAGTCGACAGCCTTCGCCCGCTGCGGCGTGATGGTGAACTCGTTGATGTCGAAGTCGAAGTTCTTCGGCGCCGGCGATACCGCCGCGTTGAACGACTCCTTGGTCCACTTGACCTTGTCCTTGGCGAAGCCGAGCTTGTCGGCGACCGCGTAGGCCACGGCCGACTCGAAGCCCTTGCCGTTGGCCGGGTCGTTGTTCGAGAACCACGGATCGTAGGCCGGGTTGTCGGTGGCGATGGTCAGCGTGCCGGCCTTCTGGGTCTTCAGGGAATCCGGCGTGCACCCGGCCAGGCCGGCGGCCGAGCTCGACGCCGAACCGGTGATCGCGGCGGAACTGGCCGGAGCGGCGGAACTGGCGCCGGAGCGGCGGAACTTGCGGGGGCCGCGGAGCTTGCGGGGGCCGCGGAGCTTGCGGGGGCCGCGGAACTGGCAGCGGCGGCGGAACTGGCGGGGGCGGCCGAAGCCGCAGGCGAAGCGCTGGACGCGGCAGGCGCGGCTGCCGGAGTCGAGGACGAGCCGCACGCCGATACCGTCAGCGCGGTGACTGCGCCGAGCGCGACGAGAAGGGCGAGGGGGCGACGCAGGGACATGACGAACTCCACGGAGATTTTGGGGGCGAAGATGTGCCGGTGGGCTGGCGAACAGCGCAAATGGCGAATCAGAGGACGAAAGCAGCATACGGACGTTCGCGGGCCCGCTTGAACTTCACGGATCGGGGTAGACGAGCGGCGTTGTCGTCCGGTTGTGCCACGATCGGAGGATGGCCCAACCCGGCGACGACCACCTGACCATCGAGCACCTCACCGGACGCAGTCGGTTTCGGCTGTCGGTCGACGGCGACGAGGCCGTCGTCCTCGACTACATCGACCGACCCGGGGTGTGGGATATCACGCACACCTACGCCGATCCCGCCTTCCGTGGCACCGGGGTGGCGTCGCGCCTGGTTCAGCACGTCTTCGACGAGGCAAGGGCCGGTGGCATCCGGATCATCCCGAGCTGCCCGTACATCCCGGTCTGGGTGTCCAGGCACCCCGCCGAGGCCGACCTGATCGGCCCCTCTCGGTGACAGCACCGTCGCCGTCTCCGGATCCGGGGTCACCGCACCCGCCGGCCGGCTCGGGGCCCGACGTATCCGACAATGTCAACCACAGCGAGGCTTTGAGCCGCGCGCTGGAAGACGCGATGGCGCAACTGGACGATGCCGAGGGAGCCAGGGAGGCCGCCGAGAACGCGGCGGCAGCAGCCGGCGACCCGTTGGCCGCCCAGGCCGTCATCCAGCGCCACCGGCTGGCCGGCCTCGGCGCCACGGTGGCCAACCTGACGAACCGGATGACGGCCGAGCGCACGGCGAGAGCGATGCAGGCAGCCGAAGCGGCCGAGGACGCCAGTCGACGTGCTCTGGAACAGGTCACGTCGGGCGCTGCAAGCGACCGGCCGACGTTCCACCCGTTCCGCACCGGGTTTCTCGGGGGCCTCGGACTGCTGCTGGCCTACGTCACCTATCTGTCGCTGGACACCTTGCGGAGCACGCTGATCGTCATCGCGGTGGCCGCTCTGCTCGCCATCGGACTGGATCCGGCGGTGAGTGGACTGGTCCGTCGGGGCCTGCGCCGGGGCTGGGCGGTGACGATCGTCTTCCTGGGGCTGATGGCGCTGATCGGCGGCGCCATCTACGCGATCGTGCCGCCCGTCGTCACCGAACTGGGCACCTTCGTGAAGTCGGTGCCGAACCTCATCACGAGCCTTCAGCACAACGCCACCATCAACAACCTGAACGAGAAATTCGGCGTCCTCAACGCGATCAAGAACTCGAACTTCATCCAGACCATCGGCGGCGGCGCGGCCGGCGGCATCGTGAGTGCGAGCGTCACCGTGGCCTCGATCGCCGCCGATCTCGTAGTGGTACTGGTCTTGACCCTGTTCTTCCTGGCCGGCTTTCCCAAGATCAAGTCTGCGGCCTACCGGCTGGTCCCGGCGACACAGGCGCTCGCGCATCACCGAGCTGGGGGACAAGATCCTCAAGCAGATGGGCGGCTACCTGTTCGGTGCCACGCTGGTGTCGTTGCAGGCGGGCATCGTCGCCGGGGTCTTCGCCACCATCGTCGGCCTGCCCTACCCGTGGGCGATCGCGTTGGGCGCTTCGCTGCTCGACTTCATCCCGGTCATCGGACCAATCATCGTCGGCGTTTCGATGACGCTGCTCGGCTTCACCCAGTCGCTGGCCATCGGCATCGTCGCGGGGGCGTTCTACCTGTGCCAGCACCTGTTCGAGGCCTACTGGCTGTACCCGCGGGTGATGCGCAGGCAGGTTGACATCTCGACCGGCGCCGTCGTCGTCGCACTGTTGGTCGGCGGCGCACTGCTCGGGGTCACCGGAGCGATCCTGGCCGTTCCCGTCGCCGCCGCCGTCCAGCTGATCGTCCGTGAGGTCGTCATGCCGATGCAGGAGCGGCACTAGCGGCGTAGCGGTGTCGCCGCGGGTGGGCGCCAATTGGGAGCGACGGTTTCGGTCAGTGTTGCGGCCCGCTGGATAGCCGTCGATCTATCCGGGCCTGGATGCCGTCGAGCACACTGTCCAGCCCGAAGGCGAATTCGTCGGTCGCGAAGTCCTCACCGTCGTCGGCCAGCGCACCGGACAGCAGAGCCGCCCGCAGGTTGGGCAGGCGCTCCGGGGTGATCAGGCTCAGCAGGCGCCTGGCCCACAGTTCGCCCGCGTCGACCGAGCCGGAGTCCCTGTCGGTCAACTGCAGGGCCAGTTGGCTCTGGCCACGGACGTACACGTCGACGAGCAACAGCGCGGACAGCTTGTCCTGCTCCGTGAGCACGGTGCCGGCCATCGCCGTCAAACCCACTTCCATCCAGCCGATCTGGTTCGGACCCAGCGGCGGCTCCGTGATCCGGATGTCCAGGATCCAGGGGTGCTTGCTGATCGCGTCCCGGTTGGCCGTCGCCCAGGCAGCCAGTTGCGAGCGCCAGCCGGAAGCGGCCGGCAGGGGAGCCGGCGGGCCATAGGCCCGATCCATCAGCAGGGCCATCACCTCGGACTTGGACTGCACGTACCGGTACAGGGCCATCGTGGTGAAGCCGACCTCGGAGGCAAGGCGGCGCATGGAGACTGCGGACAGCCCTTCGCTGTCGGCGACCCGCACGCCGGCGTCGGCGATGGTCGGCAGGTCCACACCGCGTTTGGGTCCGGGCCGCGACGTGTCGTCTTCGCCCCGCCAGAGCAGCCGCAGGTACAGCGGGATCTCGACGTCGTCGGCGGCCGAACCGTCGGGCATGTGTGCCCCTCTCAGTTCTCGGTGTGCCGCGCAGATCGCAGGAGCGTCAACGGTAGCCGTTCAAAGAATTTTCGATTATCTGCATACGAAGTACACGATTGCTGGTATTGTCTGCGTACATCATCCACAGTATGTGACGTACACAGATGAAGGGTCGAAGCAATGACAGACAGGGTGAGCACGACGGCAGACGTTCAATTGGCCGGGCGCAAGGAGTGGACGGGCCTTGCTGTGCTGCTGCTGCCCTTGCTGCTGGTGTCGATGGACGTGTCGGTGCTCTACTTCGCGGTTCCGTTCATCAGTCGCGACCTGGCTCCCAGCGCCACCCAGCAGCTGTGGATCTTCGACATCTACGGGTTCGTGCTCGCCGGCCTGCTGCTCACCATGGGATCGCTGGGTGACCGCATCGGCCGCCGCAAGTTGCTGTTGATCGGGGCGCTGGGGTTCAGCCTGGCGTCACTCGCCGCCGCCTACTCGCAGAGCGCTGAGATGCTGATCGCCGCACGGGCTCTGCTCGGCGTCGCCGGTGCCACGCTGATGCCGTCCACCCTGGGGCTCATCCGGAACATGTTCAACGACGCCAAGCAGCGGTCGACCGCCATCGCGATCTGGACCGCCGTGCTGACGGCGGGTGTTGCCGTCGGCCCGGTGCTGTCGGGCTTCCTGCTGGAGCACTTCTGGTGGGGCTCTGTGTTCCTGATCAACATCCCGGCGATGGTGCTGCTGCTGGCGCTGGGACCATTCCTGCTGCCCGATTACCGGACGCCCGGTCGGGCCCGGCTCGACCTGACCAGTTCTGCGCTTTCGCTGGTAGCGGTGCTGTCGGTGATCTACGGCATCAAGGAATGGGCGGCGCAGGGCTTCGCCTTGGGCAATCTGGTCTGCATCGTCGGCGGCCTGGCGATCGGGATGCTGTTCGTGGCCCGCCAGCGGCGGACCGACGATCCCATGCTGGACCTCTCGCTCTTCGCCGATCGACAGTTCAGCGGCTCGATCATCGTGAACACGATCGCGATGTTCGCCCTGGTCGGCAACGCTGTTTTCCTGACGCAGTTTCTCCAGTCCGTACTCGGGATGACACCCTTCGCCGCCGCGCTCTGGAGTCTGGCTCCGTCCGTGCTGGTCGGAGCGGCTGCGCCGACCGCCGCAGCCCTTGGGCAGCGCTTCGACCGGGCCTACGTGATGGCCGTCGGCTTTGTCATCGGGGCCGCCGGGTTCGCGCTGCTGACGACCGTCGAACCGCAGTCGCCGCTGGTGCTGCTCCTGATCGCGGCCGGAATACTCAGTGCCGGCCTGGTCGCAGTGATGACGCTGGTCACCGAGATCGCCATGGGCGCAATGGACCCGGCGCGAGCCGGGTCGGCATCGGCCGTGCTGGAGACCGGCAGCGAGTTCGGTGGGGCACTGGGGATCGCCGTGCTCGGCAGTATCGGCGCGGCCATCTACGCCGCGCGCATCGTGCTGCCGGCCGGTCTCTCGGCGAACCTGGCCGACGGCGCGCGGCAGACCCTGGCCGGAGCAACCGTGGCCGCTGGTCGGCTTCCGGAGCCCGTCGGGGATGTCGTGTTGCACAACGCGCGGGCAGCCTTCACCGCCGGGCTCCACGGTGTGGCGATGGTCGGCGCCACGGTGCTGCTGTCGGCCGCGGCCTGCTGCGTTGTTCTGCTGCGACACTCCCGGGTTGTCGCACCGGATGTCGTGGCCGCCGGTGCGGTCGGCGCTGTCTGACGTGTGGGGTAGAACAGAGTTGATCACCGCCCATCGTCGCCTGACAGACCGGGGAGTGCGCGTGTCCGCATGGAAGACCGACGGCATCGGGAATCTCGCCGGCCGGCGCATCGTCGTGACCGGCGCCAACACCGGACTCGGGTTCCACAGCGCGTTGGCATTCGCCCGGTCAGGGGCGGAAGTGGTGCTGGCCGTCAGGAACGAGTCGAAGGGTGCGGCTGCGGTCGAGAAGATCCTGGCCGACACCCCGTCCGCCAAGCTGCGGATCGAACATCTTGATCTGGCGGATCTGGCCTCGGTGCGCTCATTCGGTGCCGCCGAGGCGGTGCGCGGGCCGGTGGACGTGCTGCTGAACAACGCCGGTGTGATGCTGGTGCCGAAACGGGAGATCACCGCTGACGGGTTCGAGCAGCACATGGGGGTCAACCATCTGGGACATGTGCTGCTGACCGCCGAATTGCTGCCTGCCCTGGCGGCGGCGCCCGCCGGTCGGGTGGTGTCGGTGTCGTCGATCGCGCATCGGGCGGCACCGCGGCTGGACCGTGGACTGAACCTGAATGGCCGGTATTCGCCGATGGGCGCCTACGGCCAGTCCAAGCTCGCAACCCTGCTGTTCGGGCTGGAGCTGGACCGCCGGCTCCGCGCCGCGGGGTCGGACGTGACCTCGGTGATCACCCACCCGGGCTGGTCGGCGACCGAACTGCTCGTCAGGGATGACCACCCGGGTCCGGCTGTGCGGGTGTCGCGCAAGGCCACGGCCGTCCTCGGGTCGAGTGCGACGCAGGGCGCCAGGTCCCAGATCAGCGCGGCCGTCGACCGGTCCTGGCCAGGCGGTTCGTTCGTCGGCCCCGCGTTCCTGCTGCAGGGGCGACCGCACCGCGCCTCGATGAGCTCAGCGGCGGCGGACCCGATCGCCGCCCGCTGGCTGTGGGACGTCTCCAACGGCTTGACCGGCGCTCGGTTCGACCTACCCGAACCAGCTTGAGCCCGTTCAACTACGCTGGGTTGTCATGAACGACTCAGGGGTCGATGGCGACCATAAATGGGCCGACTTCGGTGAGGCCCGCTCCAAAGTGGTGACGTGGTACGACCCGATGGCGTTGGCCGCATCGTCGGTTGGTTTGACCGGCCTGGAGTTTCTCGGCGCGCTTCGTGACGGCCGGATGCCGCCACCGCCGATCGCGTCGCTGCTAGGGATGACCGCCGTGTCGGTCAACTCCGGCGACGTCGTGTTCGGCTGCGTGCCCGACGAGTCGGTCTACAACCCGATCGGTGTGGTGCACGGCGGCTTGGTGTGCACCTTGTTGGATACCGTCGCAGGCTGTGCCGTGCACTCGACGCTGCCCGCGGACGTCGGCTACACGTCTGTAGAGATCAAGGTCAGCTACCTGCGCCCCGTACGCGCGGGGGTGGAGCTGATTGCGCACGGCTGGGTGACGAAGCCAGGCCGCCGGGTTGCCTTCGCCGAGGCGGACGTGCGGGATCCTTCGGGCAACCTGCTGGCCACGGCGTCGTCGACCTGCCTGGTGATGGGCTAATAGTCCCGGTCGGAAGGGTCGGACCGCCCCGGCCGGCGCAGCAGCAGTACCGCCGCAGCGGCGATGACGACGGCGGCGATGGCCAGCCCGATCCACAACCATGCGGACAGCCCGGATGACGTAGCCGCAGGTGCAGCGGTCGCGGCTGCGGCTGACGGCGACGCTCCGACGTCGCCGGCGGATGGCGCCGCCGTCGGGTCGCCCGCGGTTGTGCCGCCGGATGCTGCTCCGTCACCGGCCAGCGTGAAGTGGATCTCCCCCGTCACCGGGTGACCGTCCGCGGAGACGATCCGGTATGCGGCGGTGTAACGCCCGGCCGGCCCGGCATCGACCGTCCCGGTCAGAACATTGCCGCTGACGGAAGGCGTGCCGGTCGCATACTGCCTGCCGTCCGGCCCGACGAGCGAGACCACCGGATCGAAATTCTGCACCGGTTGATCGAAGGTGAACTGCAGGGATGAGGGGGCGGTCGTGACGGTCGCGTTGTCCGCGGGGCTGCTGGAGATCAGCACATCGTGCGCTGACGCAGCACCCGCGAACCCGACGCTGACGCCGACGGCGAGCACGATCGCGGCCAGGAGCCCGGGCAGAATGCGTCGCGAGCTCACCGCTTGACCCGAGGCCGGTTGCGAAGCGCGAGCGCCGCCGCCAGTAGTCCGACGGCGCCGACGATGATGCCGACGACGGCGAGCGCTCTGGCCGTGTTGTCCGGGGCGACGGGGGCAGCCTGTTCTGCTGCGGCCACCGTCACCGTCGGAACTGCCGCCGCAGTCGATGCGGCCGCGCTACTCGCGGTGCCTGCCGCGCTGCTGGTGGTGCCTGCCGCGCCACTGGTGTTGGCGCTCGCGCCGCTGGTGGTGCCTGCTGCACCGCTGGTGTTGACGCTAGAGGCGGTGCCAGCCGAGGCGGTGGAGGTCGCGCTCGTCTCGCCGGCCGCTGCGCTTGTGGTACCGGCAGCCGGGGTGATGGTCAGGACCGGCGCCGGATTCTCGGGCTCCTCGCCCGATGCCGGAGTCGGCTCATTCCAGTGCACCACGGTGCCGTCGTCGTAGCTCTGCGTGGTGTCGAAGGACAGCGACGCCACCTTCGGGACCGGCCCGACGGAGACGTCGAACTCGGCGAATTCGCCGAGGGCGATCTTGCCGTCGGCATCAGCGGTCCAGGTGATGCTGCTGACCGCCTGCGTGATGGTGGCGTTGTCGTCGTCGGAGATCGGAGTGGACAGCTTCGAGGTGGTCACCGTGGCGGTCCAGCCGGGCTCCTTCTCCAGCAAGACCGACGCGAATGGGTGGTCCAACGGGAACTTGACGGTGACCTTCACCGTGCTGGCCTTGGCCGACTCGTTGGGTACCCGGAACGTGAGCTTGGTGTAGCTGCCGGCCACCGCGGTGTCCGGGTTGACGGTGACATGCGCCGAGGCAATGCCGGCGCCGACGGTCAGGCCGATGACGGCCAGAACCCCGACAATCAGCAGCCGGCCTGGTCGAAAAATAGACATGATGGTCCTTGTTTGGCTTCGCGTGCACGAGGAAGACGGCGTGCCGGATGGGTGCGAGCACGCGCCATCGGGTCGAAGTCGGGCCTGGCACGCCGCGAAGCGTAGCGAGAGCGGCCTATGGCGTCGGTTAGCCCGAGCCGCGGACCAGGAACGTCATCAGGTCGGCCTCGATCTGGTTCAGCTCCTTGGCCACGGCAGCGAGCGTGCTGCGCCGCCGAGAGGCGGGCATCGAGGCCGAGGTAGTCACCGCCGTACTTAAGTCGGCCAGCCGGGCCCTTGCCACGTCGGCGAATCGGGTGACCTGCAGGTCTGTGCTCCGCCGCGCCCGTAATTCCGCGACAGCCGAGCGCAGATTGGCGATGCGGGCGGCGCTCGGTCCCGTCGGGCCCCGGTAGGCGGCGACCTCGTCGACAGGGACGCCCAACTTGGTGGCGCGACGCTCGTCCAGGAAGCCGCGGACCGTTGTGGCTGCGTCCAGTGCGTACGGGGCGAGCGCGGGGCCGGCGATCCGGACCATCTTCAGTGCCCGCCGCGCCGTCCTGGGATCGGTCAGCGTTTCGACGAGGTTCGCGGAGGGCTCCGTGGCTGCCTTCTCCGCTTTCTTCGCTGCCTTGGCGGCCTTCTTCTCGGTGTCGGCGATCTTCTCGCTGGTGCTCTCGGTACCGAACATCTCGCGTCTCCCGTCGCCGCACCAGCCGCCACCCTCGCCAGATGCCGACGCAATGTTGTGCACAGACTAGAGGCGAAGCTACCTGACCGTCAGCCCGCCCTCCTATGGTTGAGGGAATGACAGTTGCCGATTCGAGCGCCACCGAGTCCGCTGATGCGCGGCCCGGGCTGATGCCGACGGCTGGTGTCGGCCCAATCGGGGCGTTTGCGGCTGGGTCGTCTCCCGTTCGGCTCGGCCCTGCCGCGGCCAGCCGCTGTCGGCGACGCGTTCACCTCGACGCCGACCCGACGGCCGTCAGGTCACTGCGTACTGTCGCTGACGACGGCCTGCGGTTGCGACTCGCCGACGGCGCCCTCCACCACGACGACGTGCTGGCCACCCTGCGGACGAACTTCCCGGCCGACGCGGAATCCATTTGGGACCCCCGAAGCTCGAGCAGGCCATTGGTCGTTCTCGCTCCGACGCTGCGCAGCCAAACGCGATTCGGCAATCCGGATGTCCTTGTGTGGGCCGGGGACGGCTATCGCCCGGTGATCATTCGCTCTCACCGCACCACGGATCCGGGCGGCGGCGCGCTGTTGTCCAGGCTGGACCGACCCGGTGACGCAACCGTCGACCCCAGCCGCAAACTTCGCGCGCACGCCGCCGATGCGCTGGCCCTGGCCCACCACCACCGACTGCTCGCCGAACTCGGGCTGGCTTCTTCGGTCGCGATGGGCGGTGTCATCGGGCGCGGCGCCGCTGACGGCTCGCTCATCGCCTGGCATCAGCTCGACCTCCCAGGATCCTCGGTGCTGATCGATTACGACCTGCGCTTCGTCGACCGCCTGGCCGTGGCGCGGGCGGCGGCGATCGGAGCCACGCCGCTGGCCGTCCCGTCCCGGATCGGTGAATGCCGGCGGTGTTCCTGGTGGCCTGTGTGCTCGGCCGAACTGGAGGCGGTCCGGGACATCTCGTTGATTGCTGCCGGTGGCGACGTCGCCGTCCTGCACGCGGCCGGGGTCAGGACCGTGGACGACCTCGCCGCCATGGATGCCGCTGCCGCGGCGTCGCTGCCCCTGACCGGACTGGATCCGGCCGCCGCCCGGGCACGAGCGCGGGCCTGGCTGGCCGGACTTCCGCTGATCCGCAAGGGCGGTCCCGTCCGGGTGCGCCGGGCGGATCTGGAGCTGGACGTCGACATGGAATCCTTCCTCGAGGACGGCGCCTACCTCTGGGGCACATACCTGACCGGTCCTGGTGTGGCGGCGCTCGGGTTGACTCCGGGATACCGCGCTTTCGTCAGCTGGCGACCCTTGCCACACCCCGACGAGGGGCGGGCCTTCGCCGAGTTCTGGAGCTACCTCAATTGTCTCCGTTCCCGGGCGGTGGAGAACGGACTCACCTTCGCCGCCTACTGCTACTCCCGGTCTGCCGAGGAGCGGTGGCTCCGATCCACACCGCTCAGGTATCCGGCCATTCCCGGGATGCCGACGCCGGCCGAGATCGCCGAGTTCTGCTCTTCCGCGCAATGGGTCGACATCTACCAGGAAATCAAGGACCAGTTCCTGGTGACCGGATCGATGAGGCTGAAGGCGTTGGCACCCATCGCCGGTTTCTCCTGGCGTGACCCTGAGCCCGGCGGCGAGAACTCGATGGCGTGGTACCGGGAAGCCGTCGGGGCTGCGACCGCATGTCCGGTCGACGGCGATGGTGCTGTTCCGCCCGTGGATCGGGAGATGGCCGACAGGATTTTGGAATACAACGAGGATGACGTGCTGGCCACTCTTGCGCTTCGTCGCTGGATGACGGACAAGGCAGCGGAGGTACCTTCCGTCGCCGACCTTGACGCGGACTAATATTCGGCGAATGGAATACACGAAACTCGGCTCCACCGGTCTTGACGTCTCCCGTATCTGCTTGGGCTGCATGAGTTATGGCGAGCCCAGCCGGGGAAATCACCAATGGTCACTGGGTGAGCAGGAGAGCCGGCCGTTCCTCAAGGCGGCCCTCGATGCGGGAATCAACTTCTTCGACACCGCCAATGTCTATTCCGACGGTTCCAGCGAGGAAATCGTCGGGCGCGCACTGGCCGATTTCGGCAATCGGAATGAATTGGTCATCGCGACAAAGGTGCACGGTCGGATGGCGCCGGGTCCCAACGGGGCGGGACTGTCCCGCAAGGCGATCATGGCCGCGATCGACGCCAGCCTGACCAGGCTGGGAACCGACTACGTCGACCTGTACCAGATCCACCGTTGGGATCCGTCGACGCCCATCGAGGAGACGCTTGAGGCGCTGCACGATGTGGTCAAGGCCGGCAAGGCGCGCTACCTGGGCGCATCGTCGATGTTCGCCTGGCAGTTCAGCAAGGCGCTGTACACGGCTGACGCGCACGGCTGGACCCGCTTCGCCACCATGCAGGACCACTACAACCTGCTGAACCGCGAAGAGGAGCGGGAGATGCACCCGCTGTGCCTTGAACAGGGCATCGGCGTGATTCCGTGGAGCCCGCTCGCCCGCGGCAAGCTCACCCGCGATTGGGACGCCACCACGTCCAGGTCCGAGACCGACGAGTTCGGCAAGTCCCTTTACGACACCGCCGATTCCGACCGTCAGGTGGTAGATGTCGTCGCCCAGATCGCGTCGGAGCGCGCCGTGTCCAGGGCTCAGGTGGCGCTGGCCTGGATGCTGTCGAAACCCGTCGTCAGTGCGCCGATCGTCGGCGCCACCAAGATGGCGCACCTGGAAGACGCGGTGGCCGCCGTGGACGTGTCGCTGTCCGAGGACGAGATCGCGCGCCTCGAGAAGCCCTACACCCCGCACCCCGTCGTCGGCTTCTGACGCGCTGATCAACTTCGACGGCGCTGATCATCGTGGCGGTTCTGGGACCAATGGGTCGGAGTGGGACCGGTGTCGGCGAGTCGACGAGCGCGATCCCGCGACCCCTTACCTGCCGGCGGCCATCCGCTGTTTCGAGGTGCGCATGCCGACGGCGACGGGGAGGTGGTCGCCGACGGCCGCCATTCCGAAGCGGGGCATGTTGACGTAGACGCCTTCGGAGTCCCCTGGCCTGATGGTGTAGAGCTCGTGCCAGACGCCCACGTGCGGGCTGGCCCCGATCTTCTTGTTGAACTCGCGCCAGGCCGGCGCGTGTGGTGCGTCCGGGTCGGAGGCGAAGCGCTGCACGTCTTCCGCGCTGCGCCAGTAGGACAGCAGCATCGTCGTGCGGCCGAACCAGTTGTGGAAGCCGAGCATGCCCGACTCTTCGTGTTCGGAAAGAAACTTCAGCATCCGCGGCATCGCGTTGATGACTGGCAACGCCTTCGCCATTCCACGCACGGTGTTGATCCGCAGGCCGATCAGGAACACCGCCCTGGCGTCCGCGGGTGGAGCGGCGGTGAATCGCCCTGGGAAGACCTCGGTCATCTGGCACCTCCGACTCAGTAGACGACGTTTTATAACGTCGTTCTAAAACATCGTTACGGTAACATCGAGGGATGGCCAGGCCAAGGGTTCACGACGAAAATCTGCGTTCGCAGTTGCTGGAGCATGCAGGCCGGCTCGTCACCGAACGTGGGATGGCGGCGCTGTCGCTCCGGGAGCTGGCCGCCGATGCCGGCACCTCGACGACGGCGGTCTACTCGCTCTTCGGCGGGAAGCCGGCGTTACTCGGAGCGCTGTTCGAGGAGTCGTTCAGCAGTTTCGGCGCATCCCAGCAAGCGGTCCCGGTCACCGGTGACACGGTGACCGACCTGGTGGCCCTCGGCCACGCGTACTGGTCCTGGGCCCGGGAACATCCACATCTGTACAGCGTGATGTTCGGGCAGGCGCTCGGCGGGTTCGTCTGCACGCCAGAACAGGCCGCCACCGCTGGGGCGACCATCGAACCCCTGGCGAACGTGGTCAGGTCGGCGGTCGACGGCGGGACGATGCTGGGCGACCCGATGACGATCACGTACTCGATCTGGGCGGCGGTACACGGTGTGGTGTCGCTGGTATTGGCCGAGCGGGCACCGGATGACGAGATCACCCGGGCGCACCTGTTCGACGCGACCGCGCAAGCCGTGGTGCGCGGCTGGATGCGGCCATCGGACGTGCCGGCGAGTCAGGACGACGGCCTTCTTCCCGGCCCCATCGTCGCCTGCGACGTAGTGATGGAGCACGGCTCTCGCGCGCCGGGGTGATAACCGGGATTGCGGCAGGTAGGCCTGGACAACCAGCCCGTCGAGCAGCGCGATGAATTCGATGGCCTCGGCCGCCGGATCTCTCACCACCAGCGAACCGTCCTGCTGTCCGCCGGCGAGGATGTCCTCGGTGAGCTGGTGCAGATCCCGATAGACCCGAGACTGCCAGGCCGAATACTGCGGGTAGTGAGCGGCCAGCGCCCAGAAGTCCAGCCAGAGCTTCCAGTGTTCGCGGGTGCGACCGTCCGAGGCCATCAGGCCGTCGATCAACGCGGTCAACCCTGCGAATCCGGTCGGCGCAGCCGCTGCGCGCGCCCAGATGACTGCCGAATAGCCCTCTGTCTCGTCCTCGAGTACGCCCGCCAGCATTTCTTCGATGCCGGAGAAGTGGTAGGTGACGGTGCCCACCGCGACCCCGCCGGCAGTCGCGATGTCCCGGAGCGTCGTCGCCTGCAATCCACGCTCGGCTATCACCTCCCGGGCGGCATCGATCAGCATCCGCCGGCGGACGTCGGGAGGCAGGCGTCTGCGTCCGTTGTTTCGGTCCCTTGCCAGGGGCGTTACCCCGTCGAGGGGACCGAAGTGGGGATCATTGGACAAGACGTGTCCTTCCTCCCAGTGACGTGACGGCTCGGCCCTGATATTCTCGAACTAATCGTACGGTTGCCCGATTAATCCGACCAGGAGGGTCACTTGTACCTGCTACGCAAACCGATCCTGGCGCTGTCGGCGAACACGGCCGTCCGCGATCTGACGGTCCGGACCCCGGTCACCCGGTCCGTGGTGCAGCGCTTCGTGGCCGGCGAGACGACCGCCGACGCAGTGAACGCCGTCCGGGCGCTTCGGGCGGCCGGCCTGCAGGTCACCATGGACCATCTCGGCGAGGACACCACCGACGCCGCGCAGGCCGACGCGACCGTAGCCGCGTACCTGGAGCTGATCGAGGCACTTGCGAACGCCGGCCTGGCCGACGGCGCCGAGGTTTCGGTCAAGCTCTCTGCGGTCGGACAGGCCCTGACCAGCACCGACGGCCAGGCATACGCATTGACCAGCGCCCGCAAGATTGCGGATGCGGCCTACGGCGCCGGCGCCAGGATGAACCTGGACATGGAGGACCATTCGACGGTCGACGGCACCCTGGCCATCCTTCGCGCGCTCCGCGAGGACCACCCGGACACGGGTATCGCGATCCAGGCCATGTTGCTGCGCACGCCGAAGGATCTCGCCGAGCTGACGGCGCCGGGCTCCCGGGTGCGGCTGGTCAAAGGGGCTTACCAGGAGCCGGAATCGGTGGCCTTCCAGGGGCCGGAGCAGGTCGACCGCGCCTATGTCCGGGCCCTGCGGGTGCTGATGGAGGGTCAGGGCTACGTCATGGTGGGATCGCACGATCCACGGATGATCCTGATCGCGACACAGCTCGCCGCCGAGAACGGCCGACGCCCGGACAGCTACGAGCACCAGATGCTGTTCGGCATCAGGCCCGACGAGCAGCGACGACTCAAGGCCGAGGGCAAGACCGTCCGGGTCTACGTGCCCTATGGATCCGACTGGTACGGCTACTTCACCCGAAGACTCGCCGAACGCCCGGCCAACCTGATGTTCTTTCTGCGGGCACTGCTCAGCCGCGGCTGAGTCCCGACCTCCCGTTCCCGTACTGCCGTACCCCACCGCCAAGCAATCCGCTCGAGCGACACCACGATCTTCCAGGAGCAGAAGCAAATGGACGCCGTCACCCAGCCACCAAGTCCCGTGAACGAGACGGTGCTCGACTACGCCCCCGGCAGTGCGGAGCGGGAGCGCCTGTCGGCGGCCTTGAAGTCCTTCAGCGACCCATTGGAGCTCGGCGCCGTGATCGGCGGGACGTCCCGTCGACCGGCCGGTGAGCGGTTCGACGTGCTGGCCCCGTTCGACCACGCCCGGGTGTTGGCCACCTCGGCGAACTCGACGCAGGGCGACGCCGCCGACGCGGTGAAGGCAGCCCTGGACGCCGCCCCCGGCTGGCGCGAGCTGTCCTTCGACGACCGGGCCGCCATCATCCTGCGGGCCGCTGACCTGCTGACCGGTCCCGTGGCGCGCCCGGATCAACGCGGCGACGATGTTGGGCCAGGCGAAGACGGCGTATCAGGCGGAGATCGATTCGGCGTGCGAGCTCGCCGACTTCTGGCGGTTCAACGTCCATTTCGCCCGGCAGATCCTGGCCGAACAACCGATGGCCAACGGCAAGGGGGTCTGGAACCGGACGGATCACCGGCCGCTCGAAGGCTTCGTCTACGCGATCACTCCGTTCAACTTCACCGCCATCGCCGGCAACCTGCCCACCGCGCCCGCGCTGATGGGCAACGTGGTCATCTGGAAGCCGTCCACCACGCAGCAGCTGGCCGCGTCGCTGACGATGGAGCTGCTCGCCGAGGCCGGAATGCCCGCGGGTGTCATCAACATGCTGCCCGGCTGGGGTCCGGAGATCTCCGAGGTCTTGTTGGCCGACGAGAACCTGGCCGGTGTGCACTTCACCGGGTCAACCCGGGTCTTCCAGGATCTGTGGAAAAACATCGGCAACAACATTTCCCGTTACCGCGGCTACCCGCGGCTGGTGGGGGAGACCGGTGGCAAGGACTTCATCGTTGCGCACTCCTCCGCGGACGTCGATGTGCTGCGGACAGCCATGGTCCGCGGCGCCTTCGAGTACTCGGGTCAGAAGTGCTCGGCTGCCTCCCGGGCATACGTTCCGCGCTCGCTGTGGCCCGCGCTCAAGGACCAGCTGATCGCCGAAACCGAGGCACTGACCATCGGTTCGGTGGAGGACTACGCGAATTTCACCAGCGCGGTCATCGACGACAGATCGTTCGGCCGGCTCAAGGCCGCACTGGACCGCGCTCGAGCCACCGATTCGATCGAGGTCATCGCGGGCGGAACCTACGACGACAGCGTCGGCTACTTCGTCCGGCCGACCCTGTTGCTCGGCACCGACCCGGCCGACGAGATCTTCTGCAACGAATACTTCGGACCGATCCTCTCGGTCCACGTCTATGACGACGCCGACTTCGGGAACGTCCTGGAGCAGGTCGACTCCGCGTCGCCCTACGCGCTGACGGGCTCGATCATCGCCCGGGACCGGGTCGCCGTCGCCCGAGCCGCAGATGCGCTGCGATTCACGGCAGGCAACTTCTACATCAACGACAAGCCAACCGGCGCGGTGGTCGGCCAGCAGCCCTTCGGTGGCGCCCGCGCTTCGGGCACCAACGACAAGGCCGGCTCGGCCGCGAACCTGATGCGCTGGACGTCGCCACGCTCGATCAAAGAGACGTTCCAAGCCGCCACCGCGGTTGCGTACCCACACCAGGCCTGACCGTCGGCGCCACGGAAGCGCCCCGACCTGCGGCGGTCCGACGGCACGTCAACCGTTTGGCCGCCGATCGGGCCGGTCGACCGGTCACCGCCCGTAGAATGCTTCCGAACGGCGCTGACCTGCCAGTGATCGGCCGGGCCATCTCGGTGCGCTATCGCTGGACAGCTACCCGGTGTTCTCCCAGACCGTTCACAGCGCGACAGGGCATCTTGAGCACCGGCATCGATGACGAACTGAGAGCAGAACATATATGGCGACGACCGCTGTGGCGACGACGGAGCAGGAGTCACCCCCAGCCGGGCGTCGGCTGGGAAGTGACGGACCGTCTCGCCGCGTTCGTCGTATCCCTGCCGGATCGGCTGATGACCTGGATCCTGACGGTCGCCGTCGTCGTCTCGGTCGCGCTGCTCGTCGGGCAGTTCCGGCCCGTGCTCGTGCTGCCCGCAGCTGATCGTCGCGCTGATCCTCACCAGACGTCTGGTGCCGCAATCGCCGGAGGTGAACCGCGCTGCGGTGGCCGGCGCCGGCGGTGCGCTGGTGCTCGCCATGGCGTGGTATTTCGTGCAGCGGGGTCATACCGCGGAGATGATCGGTCTGGACCGCGATCCGGCCCAGTACACCCTCTCCGCGCTCTACCTGATGCACCATGTCACCCCCGATGTGGCCCTCGACCCGGGGTTGCCGGCGCTGGCCGGTCAGGTCCCCGGTGTGCTGACCGACTTCCTCCAGGGAAACTCGGGCGCGGTGAATCACATCCAGGGCAATGACCTGTTGCCCGGTGTGCTGGCCATGTTCGGCTGGGCGGCAGGCAGCAACGGTGTGTTCACCGGCAACGTGGCGATCGGGGCCTTCGGCCTGCTTGCGGTGTACGCGCTGGCCAGGCGGATCCTCGGGCCGCTGTGGGGCCTGGCGCCCGTCCTGCTGCTCGCGGTCACGATGCCGCTCGCCGCGTTCTCCCGGATGCCCTACACCGAACCACTGGCGATGATCTTCGTGTGCGGCATGCTGGTTGCGCTCTGGGTCGCGGTGGAGCAACACAGATTGTGGCTGTTCGCGTTGGCCGGGGTCTTCGCCGGTGCGACGATGATCGCCCGCATCGACGGCGGCCTGACCATCGTGGCCGCGCTCTGCGCACTGAGCCTGCTGGCCATCGCCCCGGTGTCCGCGGTGCGCCGCCGGGAGGGCCGTCTGCGCGCTGCTGCTCTTTGCGGCCGGCGCCGCCCCTGCGGGTGCCCTCGGATGGCTCGACCTCGCTGTGCACAGTCCGAAATATCTCGCCGGATTGCACGCCGAACTGCGGCCGGTGCTGGCGCTGATGCCGGTGATCCTGCTGGTCGGCCTGGGCCTGAGCCTGCTGCGCCCCGTCACCGGCCGGTTGGCCGTATGGATGGCGGGTCACCGGCGGGCTCTGGCGATCATCGCCGGGTGTGTCGTCGGTGTCGGTTGCCTGGTGATGGTCAGCCGGCCCTGGTGGCTGGTCAACCATTTCGTGCACAACCGCGACGGACTCGACTACGAGGGTTCCATCGCCGCCCGGCAGAAGTCCGAAGGCCTGGCCATCGACGGGACCAGGAGCTACGACGAGTACACGATCAACTGGCTGGCCTGGTACCTCAGCTGGGTCGTGGTGGTGGCCGCGTTGGCCGGCGCGATCCTGGCGGCGGTGCAGTTCTGCCGCAAGCGCGACGCCCGGTTGCTCGTCGTCTGGGTGATTCCCGTGCTGGTCGGTCTGGCCTATCTCACCAAGATCTCCATCACCCCGGACCAGATCTGGGCGCTTCGCCGGTTGATGCCGGTGGTCATCCCCGCCACGGCCATCAGTGCGGTGTTCGCCATGCGTGCGCGTGGTGATGGCGTTGCCCCGCTGGCGCCCGTTGGGGGTGCTGGTCGCGGTCGTGTTGCTGGTCCTGCCCGCTCAGACGTGGGGAATGATGTTCGACTCCCGCGAGGGCGTCGGCGAGTACGCCCTGCTCGGCGACATCTGCAGCCTGTCGGGCGACGGCCTGATCGTGCAGGCCGGCCCTTACCCGATCATGGGTTCGGCGTTGCCCGCCCTGCAGGAAACCTGCTCGGACCAGGTCGTATCGATCCTCGCAGCCGACCCAGGCCACCATGGCGGCGATCAAGGCGAAGTGGACCGGGAGCGGACCCATCACGGTGGTCACGTTCTTTCCGAATGCCGTGACGTGGACCAAGCCGATCGATCCGGCGAAGCCACTGGCGAAGGCGGTATTCAGCCGGTGGGAGAGCGTGATCTCACGCCGCCCCAGCAACCTCAATCTGCAACAGGCCTCGGCCTGGATGGGCACCCTGCAGCCTTCCGGCGCGGTTGCGCCGCTGAGCACCGCTCCGTTCCCGGCGCTGCTGCCCGGCGCCTGAGCTTGGATCAGCGGTATTCCGGACCCACTGCGGCGGGAAGATCGCGTCGATGGCCTGCAGGTCGGCCGCGTCCGGCACCCAGCGTGCGGATGCCGCGGCGTTCGCCTTGACCTGGGCCGGGGTGGTGGCGCCCGCGATCACCGACGCCACACCCGGCTGGGCCAGGAGCCAGCCGAACGCGACCTCCACCATCGTCAGGTCCCGTTCGTGGGCGAACGCGGCCAATGAGTCGAGTGCGTCCCAGGGTGCCGACTCGAGCAGCGCGGGTTTCAGGTCGGCCACCCGGGTGCCCGCCGGGGCCACATCGCGCCGGAACTTCCCGGTGAGCAGTCCGTTGGCCAACGGGAAGAAGGGCAATATTCCGACACCGAAGTGGTCGGCGGCCGGGATCAGCTCGGCCTCTATCCCGCGCTGCAGCAGCGAGTACTCGTTCTGGGCGGAGATGAACGGGACTGTGCCCGCGTCCCTGGCCAGCCAGGCCGCGTCCGCGAGTTGCCAGCCGGCGAAATTGGAATGTCCGATGTACCTGACCTTTCCCTGCCTGACCAGGTCGTCGAGCGCAGCCAGGGTCTCGGCGAGCGGAGTCAGCGGGTCCGGCACGTGGAGCTGATACAGATCGATCCAATCCGTCTGCAGCCGGCGCAGCGATGCCTCGACCGCCTGCCGCAGGTAGCGGCGCGACCCGCGGGCGCCGTCGTCGCGACCGTTTGCCCCCTTCGCGTCCATCCCGAACTTCGTGGCCAGCACGATCCGGTCACGGCGGCGGCCCAGGATGCGGCCGAGATACTCCTCGCTCAGGCCCGGCTGCGCGCCGTAGATGTCGGCGACGTCGAACAGCGTGATCGCCGGCGTCGAGGGCGGCATCGACCACCGCGCGGGAGGCTTCGAGCTCGGCCGTCACCGTGCCGGCGCGGCCCAGATTGTTGCAGCCAAGGCCGCTGGCCGATACCGCGAGACCGGAGCGGCCGAGACGTCGCACAGTCGGAACTGACATGCCCGTCAGCGTACGATGCCACGATCGTCAACGAAGGAGAACCTATGGCCGACGGCCACATCGCAGTGATCGGCAGTGGCTACGTCGGGCTGACGTCCGGCGCCTGCTTGGCGAGCCTGGGCCACGAAGTCGTCTGTGGGGACGTCGATGTCGCGAAGGTCGCCGCCCTGTCCCGCGGCGAGGTACCAATTCTCGAGCCCGGCCTGGACGAGATGGTCGCCGGCGGCATTGCGTCGGGCCGGCTCAGCTTCGTCCACGGCGCGGCGGCTGCTGCCAAGGGCGCCAGGTTCATCTTCCTGTGCCTGCCGACACCCGATGGCGGGGACGGCCGCGCCGATCTGCGCATCGTTCACGCCGTGGTCGCGGAAATCGGCCCGGTACTCGATCCGGGCGCGATCCTGGTCACCAAGTCGACGGTGCCGGTGGGTACGGCCAAGGACATCAGCGAGACGGTCGCTCGTGCCGACATCGCCGTCGTGTCCAACCCCGAGTTCCTGCAGGAGGGCACCGCTGTCCGCAACTTCATGAACCCCGACCGCATCGTCGTGGGCTCGACGGATCGGGCGGCCGCGTTGGCAGTCGCCGAGCTGTACGAGAAGTTCGGAGCCCCATCGGTGGTGACTTCGCCGGAGTCCTCCGAACTGATCAAGTACGCCTCCAACGCCTTCCTGGCCATGAAGCTGTCCTTTATCAACTCGATCGGCGCCTTGGCCGAGACGGTCGGGGCCGACGTCGCCGAGATCGCCGGCGGGATGGGTTTCGACGAGCGGATCGGTCCGAAGTTCCTGCGCACCGGACCCGGTTGGGGCGGCTCCTGCTTTCCCAAGGACACCAGGGCGCTGGCCATGATTGCGGCCGACAACGACGTGCCGTTCCCGCTGCTCGAGGCGACGACGGTGTCCAACGACCAGGCGCAGGACCGGGTCGCCGACAAGGTACGGTCGGCGGCCGGCGGATCCCTGTGCGGCGTCCAGGTGGCGCTGTGGGGTCTGACGTTCAAGGCCGGAACCGACGACCTGCGCGACTCGCCCGCGCTGGCGGTGGCCGGCCGGCTGGCAGCCGAGGGCGCTGTGCTCCGCGCCTTCGATCCGGCGATCAGCGCCGACGTCAGGGCGGGCCAAGGACGCCCGGACATCGCCGTCGCACCGGACCCCTACTCCGCCGTGGCCGGCGCGGCCGTGCTGGTCGTACTCACCGAGTGGCCGGAGTTCAGCGAACTGGATCTGGTCAAGACCGCCGAGGGGATGACCGGCCGCACGATCATCGACAGCCGCAGCATCATCGATCCGGCACAGGCCGCGGCGGCCGGATTCCGACTGGTGCCACTCGGCCGGCCTGCCTACTGACCGCCGGATACTCGCTCCGGCCGACCAGTGAGCCGATTACGGGTTCGGAGTGCTCAGTGGCACCCAGCCGGTCAGCTTCGACGTTCCGGTGACGACGGTCGCCGTGTCCTTGACGCCGACCGCGGCGACGGGGGGCGTGGTCGACTTGGGCGTTGTCACTGCTGCGACACCACTCGTGGCCGGCGCCTGGGCGCTGTTCGTCTGGCCGGCAGTCGTGCCGGTCGGCAGAACCGGCTCGGCTGTGGTCACCACGACGGCCGCGGCCGACGCAGCCGTGATCTGGACCGATGACGAGGTGTCGGTGGGAAGGGTGGCGGTGGGCGACGTCCCCGACTGCTGACCGAGCGCCAGCACGATCACCGCAACGATGGCGACCACAGCAGCGGCCACCCCTCCGGAGAGCACGATCGCGCGTCTCCGGCTCCGCCGGCGGTCCCGCAGGTCGCTTGGTTCCTGCGCCGGGTCCGGTGCGGCCAGGATCGCCGACCTCGCCACCTGTATCGGGTAGCTCGCCCCGCCCGACCCGGTCGTGGTGAACAGGTCTGCGGCACCCGGCGTGTCCGGAGATTGTCGTGCATCGGCCGCGACGTCCTCGAAGTCAACCGGCTGGTAGGTGCTGTCGGCCACCGAAGTGAGTACGACCGAGCCAAGCGCCGATTGCGAACTGGCGGGCCAGGTTCCCGGCAATGGCCACGGGCCGGCTGCCGAAGCTTCGGAGGATGCGGGTGCGCCGACTCCGCATTCCGACCGCCTGGGCTGGGGGATGGGCACGCGACCTGACGGCTTTGGTGGGTAACCCGGCGTTCCGGCGGAATGTCACCGACGGGCGGACGGTAGTGGTCCGCCGGACGGGGATGGGTCGGGGCGCTGTGGGAGCGGGGACGTCGTCGCCGTGCCCCAAGGCCAGGTGAATACGAAACGCCAGTACCCGCGGTGTGCCCGCCGACAGCCGTCGCCCGTCCGAACCCAGGTCGCCGTGGGAACCCGTCCCACTGCGCCTGCGATGCGGCCGCGCGCCGCGGCCGGTGAGACGGAACAATCGGCCGGCCGACTGGAGGGGTGGCTCGGCCCCAGCCACGGGTCGGTCTGAGTTCTGCACCGGTCCATGGTAGGTCGCCCGCGGCACCGGCAGGCTGCCTCGTTTCCCACTGGACGGCAGTCGTGCGACGGGCAGCGTGGGCTCCGTCCCCTGAACGGGTAGCGCTGAAGTGCCGGACGCCTCGTCCAAAAGGTCCTGAAGTTGAGGTGACCGGCCGGCCGCCTGCCGCGTGTTCCTCGACGTCATCTCATCCCTCCTGGAAGATCTCGGCGCTGTGGCGGAGTCGGTGAGAAGTGGTGCGGAGATGAACTGAGTGTCATGGTCGGTGTGACAACGTCCGAAGAAATCACCCGTTCGGACCTGGGTGAAGTGAGGAGCGTCCGATTCCCAACTGCCAGTCGTCCAGGTATTCAGCCGCGAAGCCTGCTTCCGAATACGCCAGATAGAAATTCCACATCCGGATGAAGGTGTCGTCGAAGCCGAGTTCGACGATCTTCGGGAGGTGGGAGTTGAACCGGTGACGCCACTGCTGGAGGGTGGGCACGTAGGAGGGTCCGAGTCGGCGGCTCTCCTGCACCCGCAGCGAGGTGCCGGCGGCGAGCACGTCGTCGATCGCCGTCAGTGACGGCAGGATGCCACCCGGGAACACGTACTTGTGGACCCAGGTGTAGCCGTTGCGGGTCTCCAGAAGCCGGTCGTGGGCGATGGTGATGGCCTGCAGGCCCAGCCGCCCGCCGGGGACCAGCATCCGGTCGATGGACCCGAAGTAGTCGGGCCAGTACTTCTCACCGACCGCCTCGATCATCTCGACACTGACGACGGCGTCGTAGGTTCCGACGTGGGTCGCGGCGTGTGCGCGGTAGTCCTCCAGTCGTACCTCGATCAGGTGCGACAGACCGGCGGCGGCGATACGCCGGTCGGCCAGCGCCTTCTGCTCCTCGGACAGGGTCAGTGTGGTCACCCGTACGCCGCGCGCCTCCGCGGCCCTGATGGCCAGTGCACCCCAGCCGGAACCGATCTCGAGGATGTGGGTGTCCGGCCGAACCCGCGCCAGGTCCAGTACTCCGTCGATCTTCCGGAGCTGGGCCTTCTGCAGGTCCGCCTCGTGATCGTCGCCCAATTCATACCAAGCCGCCGAGTAGGTCATGGTGGGGTCCAGGAATTGTTCGAACATCGCGTTCGACAGGTCGTAGTGCCGGTGGATGTTGTCCTTGGCCCCGGTGAGAGTGTTCTCCTCTGCCTTCGGCGGCCGGGTCTGCCAGGCCCGGCGCAGCTTCTGCAAGGTCCCTGGCACCAGCACCGACATCCGCTTGGCCAGCACAGTGAGGACCGCCGCCAGTTCGTCCGAAGCCGCGTTCAGATCGGCGATGTCGAAGGCAGCGGCCGGGTGGGAGGCGTTCCAACCACGGGTGGTGATGTCGCCCGTCATCCAGGCTTCGCCGAAACCGATCAGGCCTGCAGTACCGAGGCGGCGGAAGAACGAGTCCGGGTTCACCACGTCCAAGACGGGTCCTCCTGTGCCCCAACTGCTTCCATCGGGGAAGCGAATGCTGATCGGGAGCTTCCCGACGGCAGCCTTGGTCAGGCGCTTGGCGATGGCGGCGTGCACCGGCGAGTTGGATACCTCGAACAATCCGGGCCAGACACCGGCGGACGGCTGCGGGCTGACCCCGGGGCGGGCTTTGGCCGGAACGAGCAGTGACATCAAAAACGACTCCTTGGACGGGCTGTGACCTGGTTCCGGTCACCTGTTCGGCGAGCTTTCGGCTGGGCACATGCTGCCGAGTTGTTCGGAGACGAAGGCCGTGTAGCTGGGCTCGCCGCCAGCGGAATCAGCATTTGACCAGGCTGGCCGTCAGGTGGCCCCTGCTCCGGTCACGAGCATCCGCACGTCAGCAGTCACCGCTGGCCTCCTCATCCGCGGCCAGGACGCGGCCCGCCGATGCGCGAAAACCATGCTGCCGCCAGGCCTCGTAGGCGGCGATCGACGCGGCGTTCGACAGGTTGAGCGATCGCCGGCCTTCCAGCATGGGAATTCGGACGCGTGCGGTGATCCGCGGATCATCGAGTACTTCGGCGGGCAGGCCAGTCGGTTCCGCGCCGAACAGCAGCACGTCCCCACGGTGATAGTCGATCTCCGTGTACAGCCGATCAGCTCGCGTCGTGAACGCGAAAACTCTTGCTCCGGACCAGATGTCGAAGGCAGCAGCGAGATTCGGATGGACGGTGACGCGAGGCCAGGTCGTGATAGTCCAGCCCTGCCCTGCGCAACTTGGCGTCCGACAGGTCGAAACCGAGCGGCTCGATCAGATGGAGCTCGCATCCGGTGGCGGCGGCGGTGCGGATGGCGTTGCCGGTGTTCCCGGGTATCCGAGGGGTGTGGAAAGCGAGTCGGAACATGAGGGCAGATGATGCCAGGCGAGGCCAGGCCGGCCGTCCCACGTTGCCTGGGACCGCCCCGGATAGGGTCGGTCGCAGGCATTTGTACGGATGCCTCGCGGCCATGGATGCGAACTCGGTGTGATACGCGGCAGGAAAGGAGCTCCGACCCCGATGCGGGTGATCATCTTCGGTGCGACCGGCATGGTCGGCCAGGCGGTGCTGCGGGAGTGCCTGCTGGATGCTCGGGTCGAGGCCGTGCTGCTGGTGGGTCGATCCCGGGTCGGAACGGAGGACCGCAAGGTCACGCAGATCGTGCACGACGATTTCCTCGACTTCAGCTCCATCGCCCTTGAACTCACCGGATACGACGCCTGCTTCTTCTGTCTAGGGGTGTCGGCGACCGGGATGACGGAGCCGGCTTACCGCCGGGTGACCTACTTCATCACCATGGCCGCAGCCCGGGAACTGGCGGCGCAGAACCCGACGATGCGATTCCTGTACATCTCCGGAGCGGGGACGGACAGCACCGAGCAGGGTCGACTGATGTGGGCAAGAGTGAAGGGGGAGACCGAGAATGCGGTGCTCTCGCTGCCTTTCGAAGGTTATGCCCTGCGGCCCGGCTACATCCAACCGATGCACGGAATCAAATCGCGAAACACCCTGTATCGCAATTTGTATCGGGTCACCGGCGGTTTGTATCCGCTGCTGTCACGGCTGGCTCCGAAGCACGTGATCGACAGTGATCAGCTGGCGCAGGCCATGCTGAACATCGCTTCCGACGGCACCCCGCTCCGGATCCTGGAGAACGCGGAACTGACCAGGTTGGCCGGCCATTGAGGCTTATCGTCGACGGATGACTGAGATGGCGGATCTACCGAACGAGTCCGAGGACACCGGCGGATCCTCGGTCGACCCTGCCGAATTGGCGGTGGCCCTGCGGGTGATCAGGCAGACCGAGCGGCTGCCACCCGAGCATCCCGATGCCGTCGCCGTCCGCCGGGCCACCGCCAAGATCTTCAAGAGCGTGCGCAACGCCAGGCGCGCGGAACGGCGGGACGCCATCTCTGCCGCCGACCGAGCCGTCGTCGCGGCCACCGCAACCGGATCCTCATCCCGCATCGACGACGAGACGGAAGGTATTCCGCTCGTCTCGAACGCAGAAGGCGCGCTCGCCGGAGTGTTCGTCAGGGCGCGGCCGTGCTACATCTGCAAGCAGGACTACACCGAGGTCGATGCGTTCTACCACCAGCTCTGTCCCAGTTGCGCGGCGGTCAACCGCAGTCATCGCGACGCCCGTACCGACCTGAGTGGCCGGCGTGCGCTGTTGACGGGTGGCCGGGCGAAGATCGGCATGTACATCGCGCTGCGCCTGCTGCGGGACGGCGCGCACACCACTATCACCACCCGCTTCCCCGGCGACGCGGTTCGTCGGTTCACGCAGATGGCGGACAGCGGGGACTGGTTGCACCGTCTCCGGATCGTCGGCATAGATCTGCGCGACCCGGCTCAGGTTGCCGCGCTGGCCGATTCCGTGGCGGCCGCAGGTCCCTTGGACATCCTCATCAACAACGCGGCGCAGACGGTCCGCCGTTCTCCGGGCGCCTATGCCCCGTTGGCCGCCGCTGAGTCCGAGCCACTACCGGACGGTCCGCTGCCCGAGTTGCTGACCTTCGACCACATCTCCGACGCCCACCCGATGTCACTCGCGGGATCGCTGTCGGAACACCCGCTGCCCCATGTGCCCGACACGCTGGATGGGCGGCAATTGTCCCGGTTGGCGATGGTGGCCGGTTCAGCATCGCCCGAGCGGCAGCTCGCGGGGCGCGCCATCGACGCGGGCGGCCTGGTGCCGGACCTGAACACCGTCAACAGCTGGACCCAGACCGTGGACCAGGTCGACGCCATGGAGCTGCTGGAAGTCCAGCTCTGCAACGTGACGGCACCGTTCCTGCTGATCAGCCGCCTCAGGCCGGCCATGGCCGCCGCACCGGCCAGGCGCAAGTACGTGGTCAACGTGTCGGCGATGGAGGGCGTCTTCGGTCGCGGTTACAAGGGTCCGGGACACCCGCACACCAACATGGCCAAGGCTGCTTTGAACATGCTGACCAGGACCAGCGCCGCCGAAATGCTCACCGACGGCATCCTGATGACGGCCGTTGACACGGGCTGGATCACCGACGAGCGACCGCACTACACCAAGGTGCGGTTGGCACAGGAGGGTTTTCACGCCCCGTTGGACCTGGTCGACGGCGCGGCGCGGGTCTACGACCCGATCGTGCAGGGCGAGCTCGGAAATGACCTTTTCGGTTGCTTCCTCAAGGATTACCAGCCGGCCGGCTGGTAATTAGCTGACGATCAAACGTTTGCAATGCAGCCATCGGTGAAACCTTCCTGACAAGAAGCAGTTTTCTTCTGGAAGGAACGAGGTTCGTCATGGCGCTCGGCGACAAGATCGACAACAAGGCGGAAGAGTACGGCGGGAAGGCCAAGGAAGCGGCCGGCAACGTTACGGGCGACCGGGATCTGGCCGCCGAGGGACAGGGTGATCAGGCGTCGTCCCACGTGAAGCAGGCCGGCGAGAAGATCAAGGACGCTGCCAAGGACGTCTTCGGCAAGTAGTCCTATCGCACATCCTGCACGTCTGGACGCCGGTCGGTCTTGAGCAGGCCGGCGATCCAGACGTCCCGAAAGACGCCGCGCTGGAATCCGCGCGAGCGCAGCACGCCCTCGAAGCTGAAGCCGCACCGCTGAGCCACCCGACGCGACGCGTCGTTGCCCACATAGGCCTGCCAGTCCACGCGGTTGAACCCCAGGTCGTCCAGGGCCCAATCACAGATCACCCTGGTGGCGGCCGTTGCCACACCGCGGTTGCGGACGTTGCGGCCCACCCAGTAGCCGATCTCCACCACGCCGAACTCCGGTATGCCGACAAAGCCGATGGAACCGAGAAGCGTCGACTCCGCCGAGTCCAATATGGCGAACGAGGCCAGCCCCTGCACCCAGCGCAGCGCACAGCTATCGAGGAACTGCTCGGCATGTTCCGGTAGGTAAGGGCTGGGCAGGGTTGTCCAGGCCTGGGTCTCGGGGTCCTGGCACGCCTCCAGCAATTCGTCCAGGTCCTCGGGCACCCAGGTGCGAAGTACGACGCCGCGGCCGCGCAGCACCGTGGACTCGTCCAGCTCGAGTTCCCGCACACGTCGACAATGCCAGGTGCGTTCTGCCTAGGCGAGGGCTTCGGCGCGACGGATACTGACGGCTACCGGACCCTCCTGGCAGACTGTCGGGCATGCCCGAGTTGCCCGAGGTCAGCGCGCTCGCCACCTTCGTGGCCGAACACGCCGCCGGCCAGCACGTCGTGGGCGTCTCGGTCGCTTCGCTCAACGTGCTGACTACCTACGACCCGCCCGCGTCAGCACTTGTCGGGCGGGTGCTGTCGGGTGCGGCCCGGGAGGGCAAGTTCCTCGACCTGATCACCGTCCCAGACGGTGAACCCGAGGGCGACCGACTCCATCTGGTCATCCACCTGGCCAGGGCCGGATGGCTGCGCTGGTCGGACAAGATCTCCGCGACGCCGCCCAAGATGGGCGGCCCCATCGCTTTGCGCGTGAGATTCGAGTCGGGCGGCGGCTTCGACATCACCGAGGCGGGCACCAAGAAGTCCGTTGCCGCCGCCGTCGTCACCGATCCCATGCAGGTTCCCGGCGTGGCCAGACTGGGACCGGACGCCATGGGCCCCGACGGCACCGGACTCGGTCGCGATGAGCTGGCAGCTCTGCTGGTCGGACGGCCCGGCCGGATCAAGAACGTGCTGACCGACCAGACCGTATTGGCCGGGATCGGAAACGCCTACTCGGACGAGATCCTGCACATGGCGAAGCTCTCTCCATTCGCAACCGCCGGCAAGCTGGACGACGCCGCCATCGATTCGTTGCACAACGCGATCACCTCGGTACTGACCGCCGCCATCGCCAGAACCGCCGGCGCCGAGGCAGCCCGGCTCAAGGGCGAGAAACGGACTGGTCTGCGTGTGCACGCGAGGACCGGGCTCCCGTGCCCCGTCTGCGGGGACACCGTCGCGGAGGTGTCCTTCGCCGATCGCTCGTTCCAGTACTGCCCGACCTGCCAGACCGGCGGCAAGCTGCTGGCAGATCGCCGGTTGTCCCGGCTGATCCGCTGACCCCGTCACCCGGGCGGGTGTTGATGCGGCCGGGCGCGACGTCGGAGCCGGGCGAAGCGAGCAGTGCCGGCGTGACCCGGCAGTGAAAGAATGAAAGGGTGAGCCATCCAGGAGCGAGCATGTCAGGCCGGCCCGAGATTTCGGTAGCGGAATTGCCGGCCGAGCGGGTGCTGCTCGACGTACGCGAGGACGACGAGTGGCAGGCGGGCCACGCACCCGACGCAGTACACGTGCCGATGAGCGAGCTCGCGGGCCGACTCGACGAGGTCCCGGACGCCGCACCGCTGTACGTCATCTGTCGCTCGGGTGGCCGCTCCGATCGCGTGACCGGCTATCTCAACGCGAACGGGTGGGAGGCGGTCAACGTCTCCGACGGTATGTCGGCCTGGGCCGGGCTCGGCCTGCCACTGGTGTCGGAGACGGCCTCCGCGCCGGAAGTCATCTAGCCCCGGACCAGCCCAGTTGAACAGCCCGCATCGGCCGTACGCCGGCTCCGCCTACCCACCGGATCAAGGTCCGGCCGGTGGTCCGCAGGGCCTTTTCTGCCTTCGGTGCGGACGCAGCCAGCCGCCGCTTCCCCGCGGCGTTCGGAGCTGCGTGTACTGCTCCACTCCGCTGCCCGTTCAGCGCTGGCGCGCCGAACCGCCGATCACCGCGCGCGTGAAGCCGGTACCGCGTCCGGCGGCCGAGCGTCCGTACACGGGGCCTCCGGCCTACCGCGGCGGCCATCCACGCTGGGGTTTCCCGCCGGTCGTCTGGCGGTCGGCAGCGACCGCCGAGCCGGAAAAATCAGGACCCGGCCCGCTGGGCAGGTTGCGACTCACCGCCTGGCTCTGCGTGTGCACCGCCCTCGTCACGCTGGGCTCGGCAGCTGCTGAGTTCTTTCGCTACGAGCTGCTGCTGGCCGGCCGTACGGAGGTGCTGTCGGGCCGGATGGTCCTGGCCTCGGATCGGCTCGTCACCTGGACGTCGACGGTGGCTTTGCTGCTGGCGGTCGTCACCGTGATCATTGCGCTGCCGCTGCTGGTGCATCTGCACGGATTCGCCGCCCGGCGAGCCGGTCTGGCGCCGAGCCGTGCACCGGCCGCGGTGTTGGCGCGCCTGGTGATCCCGGGATGGAACCTGTACGGCGTGGGAGTCGTCACCGCCGAGATCGACGGTCTGCTCGCCAAGCCGCGGCCGGGCAGTCGAACGCGGATGTCGCGGCCGGTGCTCGCCCTGTGGTGCGCGTGGGTGATCGACGCGGTACTGGTGCTGGTCACCCTGGTGTTGGCTTTCGGCCGCAGTGAGCAATCGATGGCGAACACCGTCGAACTGCACATCTTCGTCGATCTGGCCGGCTGTGCAGTGGCACTGCTGGGCGCCCTGGTGTTCCGTCGATTCCGTCGCCTGCTCACCGGGCCGCGGCCCGGGCCGCATGCGGGCTGGGTGGTGCAGGACCCGGAGCCGACCAGAGGCGGGGCGCGCGTTCACGTCGGCCGTCGACTGACCGAGCGCGTCGGCCGGCGATCCAGCGGTCGGTTCAGCCCGCTCGGTTCCGATACGGTGGCGCTGTGTCCAAGAAGACCAGAATGCGTGCTGAGAGCGCGTCCACAGACGAGACCCAGACCTCCGCCGGGAACCCGAGACGGCCGTGCCCCTGCGGATCCGGCCGACGCTACAAGGCGTGCCACGGGGCCGCCGACGCGGCCGAGATGATCGTTGCGCGCCCCTTCGAAGGGTTGGCCGCCGAGACGGAACTGATCGCTCTCCGCGAATTCGTGCCTTCGGCGACGGTCCCGCTGACGCTGCTCGACCCGCCGCCGGACGTGCCCTCGATCACCCTCGCCTCGGTGCTGCCGGCTGCCGCTGCCGCGCTGACGAGGTCCGACCGATCCATTCTGCTGGGCATGCAGGTTCAGACGCACTCCGGCGATCTGTCGCGCGACCTGGCTGCGGCGCTCGAGTGGGCCCTGTCGGCCGAGCCGTCCAGCGTCTTGCCGGTGGTCGGGCGGGCCGTCGCCGGACCGCGCTTCGGCGATCTGGTCGTCGACCAGGACTTCGACGTGACCCTGCACGACTCCTTCAGCTGGTGGCTGGAGGAGCAGCCGGAGCCCGGTAGCGAGGTTGCGCTGTCGCTCGAACAGGCCAATACGGCCATCATGCCGACGGCCAGGGTGGCCGACCTGCCGGGCGCCTACTGGGTCGACGCCGGCGAGAAGGCGCATCTGCGCTGGGTACGGCCGGAGGACGAGCAGCCGCTGATGGCGGCGCTGGCCCGGTTGGCCGTCGACGACGCGCTCGACCTCGGCGGCGGCTCCCGGTACGTCGGGTCCTTCCGCGCGCATGGCTGCCTGGTGCCGGTCTGGGACCTCGATCGCGACGCGCACCCGTCCGAATGGGACACCCCGGTCCGCGAATTCGCGGGTCGTCTGGATGAGGCCCTGGCCATCGAGCAGCCCCTGGACTCCGCGCAGCGCCGAGCCCGCGACGGGATACTCGGCCGTCAGTTCACGCTGCGCTGAGCGCCCTCCCTGCCCGCGCGGGCGCATACGGTTCCGCCCGGCGCATACGGTTCCGCCCGGCGCATACGGTTCCGCCCGGCGCATACGGTTCCGCCCGGCGCATACGGTTCCGCCCGGCGCATACGGTTCCGCCCGGCGACCGGTCACTTCGACCCGCGCCCGGCAGATCGGTATGCGCGCAACCTACGGCAGCCAGCTCACGTGTCCCTTGAGCAGCGGATAGGCGACGAAAACCACGGTGTCGATGAGCGAGTGAGCGATCACCAGCGGCCAGAGCCGACGGAAGCGCAGGAAGAACCAGCCGAAGACCAGGCCCATGATCGCGTTGCCGAGGAAACCACCGAAGCCCTGGTAGAGGTGGTACGAACCCCGCAGGACGGCGCTGGTGGCCAGGATCGCCCAGGTGGGCCAGCGCATCTGCTGCAGCCTGGTGATCAGATAGCCGACGACCAGGACCTCTTCGAGGAAGCCGTTCTGGAAGGCCAGCAGCACGGTCACCGGCAGGCGCCACCACGCGTCGGTCAGCGAATTGGCCTGCACGGCCAGGTTGAAACCCAGGTGGTTCGCGGCGAGGTACAGCCCGAGACCGGGGATGCCGATGACCGCGGCCAGGATCAGGCCGGTGCCGATGTCCCAGCCGGGCCGACTCAGGTCGAGCCCGAGCCGCTTGGTCACGTTGATTCCCGCTCGCCAGAGCAGGTAGAGCCCGATGGCACCCCAGGCCAGGCCCTGGACGACTTCGAGAAGTTGCTTCGTCAGGTCGATCAGCCCGACCGTGGACTTCGGCGCGGTGACGGAGACGGCGAAATGGTTGAGCGCGACCCGCGCCTGGTGGGCCTTGATCGACGTCTCGATCAGGCCGACGAGCGAGGTCAGCCCGCTCATGCCAAGGGTGATCAGGAAGACGATGGTGAGCTCGACGCCGATCGAGCGGCGCGTGTCGTGCCTTTCGACCAGCTGGAAATCGTCAGCAGGCTGGAGAGCGAACCAGTTGCGCCGGCGCTGGGCAGGAGGGGATGCGGATCTCGTCATGACGTGGACAAGAGTAAGGGTGCAGGCGTGAGTGTCGAATGTGGACGGGACCGCGTTGATCTGGGAATGATCGACGATCTCCATTTGATGCTGCCCCAGGGAGCCACGACGTTCGGCGGGCCTTCACCCTGACCGCACCGCCCTCAGGGAATGATCGGCACAGGGAACCGACAGGCGCTGCACACGTCCTGTGGGGGTCGGAGGAAGGGCGGGAGACGTTTTTGATCAGCAGCGGCAGAGCGGCCAGTTCACGCTCGCGAGCGCGTCGAGCACTGATCGCACTCATGTTGGCCGGGTCGGTGGTTCTCACGGCCTGTACCGGCGGGAGTTCGACCGACGTCACCGTCACCAGCAACGTCACCGCATCCGCGTCCCCATCCGCCGTCGCCCCACCTTCAGCCCCGTCGTCCGGCAGCTCGGCGACCGCTTCCACGGTCCGGCCGACGGACGCGGCGGCGGCCACTCCGTCGACTGCCTCGTCGAACGCCGTTCCGGCCAACGACAACGGCGGAGTGCCCGCCGGCGGTACGGAACCGGACGGATTCAAGATCACCAAGCTGAAACCGGGACAGCAGGCGCCGCAATTCGTGGTCTTCTCGTTCGACGGCACCGGCTGGGACGAGAAATGGCAGTACTGGTTTTCCATCATGCAGAAGGTGCCACTGCATTTCACCGGTTTTCTGTCCGGCACGTACATGTTGAGCGATCAGACCAAGGACAAGTACAAGGGGCCAGGCCACAATGCAGGTAAGTCGTCCATTCCCTGGGATGCGCCGTCCGACATCCCGGTCGAGATCGGCAATCTCAACAAGTCGCTGGCCGTGGGCAACGAGGTCGGCACGCACTTCAACGGTCACTTCTGCGATGACAATCCGCCCGGCGGCAACGACTGGGATGCCGGGGACTGGAACAACGAATTGGACCAGTTCTTCTCGTTGATCAAGAATGTCGACGCGAACAATGGCGTCAGCGCGAAGTTGAACGTCACCGCGCCCGAGATCAAGGGTGAGCGCACGCCGTGCCTCACCGGCCACAAGGAAGACCTGTACCCGGCTCTCGAGGCCCACGGCATGGACTACGACAGCTCGTTCACCAGAACAGGATTGTCCTGGCCGGTCAAGAGCACCGACGGCAAGATCTGGGAAATGGGAATGTCGCAATTCCCGCTGCACGGCACCGGCCATCCGCTGATCACCATGGACTACAACTTCTACGCCAAGCAGGAGCCGGCCGCCGTCGCAGGCGCCGCTGCACCGTCACTGGCGAAGAGCAAGGCCGACTCCGCGCAGGTTCTCGCGACGTATGAGGACATGCTCAAGGCGGCTCAGACAGACGGCGTCCACGAGCCGCTCATCATCGGCAACCACTTCAACGACTGGAACAACAATGCCTACTCCGATGCGGTCGCGAACTTCGCGCTTGCGACCTGTGGCAAGCCCGGGGTGAACTGCGTGCCCTTCCGGGATCTGGTGGACTGGATGAACGCCCAGGACCCGAAGGTGCTCGCCGGACTCCAGCACCACCAGTCGAATCTCGGCGGCTGCCCGTACAGCAAATGGCCGAAGTGCGACGGCCTCATCCAATACTGATTCACCGGGTAGATCGGCGCGGCTCGCTCAGGACGACCCCGTCCGAGATGCAACGCCTGCGATACTTGACATCCGAATCGATCGAGCGCTGCACCGGGCGTGCGCGGCCGGCGGTGCGGCGCAACTGGAGGAATGTGTGAAGCGACGGTCGTGGGCGACCAGGCTACGACGAGCGATGGTCGGTGCAGCCCTGTCGACGGTGCTCGTGGTGTCAGGGTGCACTTCGAATCCCGACGGCTCGGCGCTCACGGTGACGAGCAACGTGTTCGTCACCGCGCAGCCGGCTTCGACATCCCAGACATCGACGACGTCAAGCCGGCCGTCCGGCACACCGACCACCGCCGGGTCGGCTACGGGCAAGTCGGCGACTACCCAGCCCACAGCCTCCTCGACGACAACGGCTCCGTCGGGGGCACTCCCGGATGGCTTCGTCCCGACGAAGCTCAAGGCCGGTGAAAAGGCACCTCAGTTCATCGTGGTCAGTTTCGACGGTGTCGGCTGGCACGAGAAGTGGCAGTACTGGTTCGGAATCATGCAGAAGGTGCCATTTCACTTCACCGGCTTCCTGTCTGGAACGTACATGCTCAGTTCGGCGACGAAGGACAAGTACCAGGGCCCCGGCCATCGCCCCGGAAAATCGTCGATCGGCTGGAATCTGCCGAGCGACCTGCCGGTCGAGATCGATGATCTGAACCGGTCACTGGCCGAGGGCAACGAGATCGGCACCCATTTCAACGGCCACTTCTGCAGCGATAATCGACCGGGCGGGAGCGACTGGAATACCGACGACTGGAACGATGAGCTCAACCAGTTCTTCTCGCTCGTCAAGAACGTCAACCCCAACAACGGCCTGCCGTCCTCGGTGAAGCTCAACCTGGATCCCTCAGAGGTGCGGGGCGAACGCACACCATGTCTGGAAGGTCACGCGGCGGACCTGTTCCCGGCATTGAAAGCCCATGGCCTGACCTATGACTCGTCATTCACCAAGCGTGGGATCTCCTGGCCGACGAAGTCAAAGGACAACGGCATCTGGCAGATCGGCATGGCCGAGTTCCCGACGCACGGCACCGGTCATTTCCGGGTCACCATGGACTACAACTTCTACTTCGCCCAGCGAAATGCGAGCTCCAACGGCGTCACGGCGGCGCAGAGCGCCGCAGACTCGGCCGTCGTGCAAGCCACCTACCAGGACATGTACAACGCCACGTACAACGGCAACCGGGCGCCGTTGATCCTTGGCAATCATTTCAACGCTTGGAACAACAACGCCTACTCCGATGCCATCGCGAATTTCGTGATGGCTAACTGCGGCAAGCCGAACACCTACTGTGTGCCCTTCCGTGACGTCATCGCGTGGATGAACAAGCAGGATCCGGCCCGGCTCGCGCAGCTGCAGACTCAGGCGCCCGAGCTACAGGCCGGCTGACCGCCCGACTCAGCCATGCCACATCGATCAGCCGGTGCGACACTGATGGCGTGGAGATCGATGACGCACTGACGTTCGCGGCCGGCAACGACCGCACGGTTCTGGTCACCCGCCGGCGTGACGGGTCCCTGCAGATGTCGCCGGTGAACTCCGGCGTGGTGGACGGCAAGGTGATGGTCTCCAGCCGGGACGGTCTGGCGAAGGTCGAGAACCTACGACGGAACCCGACCGTTTCGCTGTTGATCTTCACCGATGCGTTCTTCGGTTCCTGGGTGCAGATCGACGGTCGGGCCGCCATAGTCGACCAGCCGGAAGCACTCGATCTGCTGGACCGCGTCTACCGGGCCATCGCCGGCGAACATCCTGACTGGGCGGACTATCGCAGGGCGATGATCAGAGACAAGAGAGTGGTCATCAGCGTCACCCCGGAGCGGGCCTCCGGTCAGCTGGCATGACGCTGGCACTACCCGTCGTTTTGCCGGCGGTCCGACTGATTCGCGTTCGAACACGGGCATCGGGATCCGGTGGACCACGTTGGCTCTGTCGTCGTCCAGCAGGAGTTCGATCGACCGCCGGCCGAGTTCGAAGTGCGGGATGGCGACACTGGTCAGGTGCGGGCGGATCCAGGACGCCAGGTCGCTGTCGTCGAAGGAGACGATGGAGATGTCATCCGGAATTGTCAGACCGTGCTCGGCGATGGCCTGGTAGGCACCGAAGGCGACCCGGTCGTTGATGCAGATGAAGGCCGTGGGCTTGGCGCCGGAAGCGAGTAGCTCGCTGACTGCGTGATATGCCTCGTCGGGCCACCAGATGGTGTCGAGCTGAGCCATCAACTGCAGCTCGGCGGCGCGGAGCGCAGCCTGGATTCCGCTGAGCCGTTCGACTCCCGCCACGGTGTGCGGCGGAGTCTCGCCCACCAGGACGATGTGCCTGCTGTGACCGGCCTCGATCAACAGCTGTGCCGCAGCGCGGCCGCCCTCGATCTCGTCGGGCACGACCGCCGCAAAGCCACGGGACCGGGCCACACAGTTCAGCAACACGGCCGGCTGTGCACGCAGCAGGGGCGACAACGTCACCTTTCGCGTGTAGAGGGACGCATAGACGAAGCCGCCAACCCCCCGATCGAGCATGTCCTGTACGAGACGGATCTCCAGCTCGCGGTCGCCGCCGGATTCACCGACGAACAGCATGTGCTGGTGCAACAAGGCGGTCGACAGAGCGCCCCGGATGGCCTGGCCGGCGAACACTTCGGTGGCGAGCTGATCAGAGATCAGGCCGATGGTTTGCGACCGGTGGTTCATCAGCGCCCTGGCCACCAGGCTGGGCCGGTAGTTGAGCTCGCGGGAAGCCTGCATGACGCGCTCCTGCGCGCCGGCCGAGATCCGCATGTCCCGGCGACCGGTCAGCACAAAGGACGCAGTCGTGCGGGACACCCCGGCGCGGTCGGCAACCTGCTGCAACGTCACACGTGTCGGTGCCACCTGCGCTGCCCTTCCGCTCTGGTATCCTTGACGACTCAGGTGAACCAGACCGTGGTGTCGGGTGGCAACCAGCCGTCAGGCGTGGGCCCGCTGGCCAAGACGGCGCCGGCCGGCAGCGGCACCGGGTCCCCGTCGAAATTGGTCATGCACTGCCAGCCGTTCGGTCGCCGGAAGTGCAGTACCGCAGGATTGTCCGCCTCGATCCACTCGAGGGATTCGACCGACTGCAGTTCGCGCCTGAGCTGAAGGGCACGCCGATACAGGTGCAGCGTGGACCCCGGGTCGCTGCAGTTGTTCCAGTACGGACAGCTTGGCGAATCCCGCCGGCTGGGGCAGGTGAGCCGGGCCATCGCCGAATCCGAGCGACGGGCCCGAAGGAGTCCACGGCAGCGGGACCCGGCATCCGTCACGGCCCTTTTCGGCGCCTGCCGACCGGAAGAAGGTGGGATCCTGCAGCGTGTCGTCGGGCAGGTCGGCGACCTCGGGGAGCCCGAGTTCCTCGCCCTGGTAGAGGTACGTCGATCCTGGCAGTGCCAGGATGAGCAGCGAAGCGGCTCTGGCTCTGCGCAGTCCCAGGTCGAAATCAACCACCGGCTCCCGTCCGCCGGAGCGCAGCCAGGCCTTCCCGCTGTCTCGGATTCCCGCCGCGGCCGGCGGGAATCCGTAACGGGTCGGGTGACGGATCACGTCGTGATTGGACAGCACCCAGGTGGAGGAGGCACCGGATTCGGCTGCCTGACTCAGGTTGTGCACGATGATGTTCCGGAAGGTGACCGGATCCCATTCCGCCTCGAGCAGGTCGAAGTTGAAGGCCTGGCCGAGGCCTCGCGGGCTCGCGTAGCGGGCGCGCCGCGACTCGTGTACCCAGGCCTCGGCCACCGCGGTGCGCGGGGGATCGTATTCGTCGAACACCTGCCGCCACTCGGCGTAGATCTCGTGCACCTCGTCCCGGTCCCACAGCGGGTGGTCTCCGTCGGGCGACAGCTGCTCCGGAACCGTCGTCCCGGCCATCGGTTCGGTGAGATCCTTGGCCAGGCCGTGGGCGACATCCACCCGGAAGCCGTCTACTCCGCGATCGGCCCAGAATCTCAGCGTGGTCGAGGAAGTCGTCGCGGACCTCCCTGTTGTCCCAGTTCAGGTCTGGCTGCTCGGGGGCGAAAAGGTGCAGATACCACTGCCCGTCCGGCACTTGGTGCCAGGCCGGTCCGCCGAACAGTGACGTCCAGTCCGAGGGCGGTGCCGAGCCGTCCGGCCCCTTGCCCTCCCGGAAGATGTATCGCTGCCGGGCCGGCGAATGTGGTGGGGAGGCAAGCGCTTCGGTGAACCAGGCGTGCCGGTTCGAGGTGTGGTTGGGCACGATGTCCACGATGAGCTTGATGCCTTCGGCGTGCAGCGCAGCTGACCATTGCGTCGAATTCGGCGAGCGTGCCGAGCTTGGGATCAACATTCCGGTAGTCGTCGACGTCATAACCACCGTCGGCGAGCGCCGACGGATAGAACGGGCTGAGCCACACTGCGTCGACGCCCAGCGATGCGAGATAGTCGATGCGCGAGGTGATTCCATTGAGGTCGCCGATGCCGTCACCATTCGAATCCGCGAAACTTCGCGGATAGATCTGATAGACGACCGCCTGTCGCCACCAGGAGGCCTCGGAGGCCTTGTCCGACGAGGGGCCCGGGCCTTCTGACGCCGATGCCATCGCATCCCTTCCGCTCGGACGGCTCTGCGGACAACCGCCGGGACGAGCCTACTGGGTCGCTCCACGCATGACGCGCCCACCGCTGCTGCACGCAGACAGCTGGCGGTACACCCGAGACATCTCCGAACAGGCAACTGCCCCCGAGCACAAGGCTCGAGGGCAGTTGGCATACGGACTTCAGAGGCCGGTCAAGATCGGGCAGGCGGCCCGATGGATGGCTCAGCAAGCCGCCTTGTAGGCCGCGGTGGTGGTGTCCACGTTGTCCTTGGTGATGATGGTCGAGCCGGTCTGGATCTTCGGCGTGATCTTGCCTTTGTCCAGTGCCGCGATGGCCTGGTCGAGGCCGTCCTGTGCCGATGGTGCCCGGCTGCTGGGCGACGAGCGCCTGAACCGTCCCGGCCTTCAGGTCCTTGATCTGCGTCGGGACCGGCATCGAAGCCGACGATGCTGACCTTGCCGGACTTACCGGCCTGCTTGACACCGGTCGCGGAGCCCTCGGCGGCGAACAGGTTGGTGGCGAAGATGCCGACGATGTCCGGATCCTTCTGCAGGGCGGCGGTCACCAGTTGTGCAGCGGTGGCCGGGTCGTTGTGCGAGTACTGGACGCCGAGATCGGTGAAGGCGGAGTCGGCCTTGGCCGCATCTTCGAAGCCCTTGACCCGGGCGTCGGTGGTGGAGATGCCGGGGTCGACCGAGATGGCGATCACCTTGCCGCCCTTCGGGTTCAGCTGTCTTGATGGCGGCGAAGGCCGCGGCCCCACCGCCGAGGTTGTCGGAAGAGACCTGCGAAACGGCGAATGGAGGGATCGTTGACCGTGGTGTCGACCAGGACGATCTTGATACCGGAGAGCGGCTGCCTTGCCAGGGGCGCCTGCATCGCCTTGACGTCGGTCGGGGCGATCAGGATGGCGTCCGGCTTCGACAGCACGACCGAGTCCAGGATCGGCTGTCTGCAGGGTCGGGTCGAACTTTGTCGCGACCCTGGGTGTTCACGGTCACGCCCGAGCTTCTTGGCCTCGTCCTGGATGCCGCACTGCATGGTGATGTAGAAGTTGTCACCCGCGACACCCTGGATGAACGCGATCTTGTAATCCTTGCTGGCCTTACTGCGGGGCCGGCTGCCCCGCCCGAGGAACCGGCGCTCGAGACCCGGCGGCCGACGATGCCGCCGATGAACCCGGGGCGCCGCGGAGGATGCCGCCGCCGAACCAGGAGCTGCCGCAGACGACCGCCGCCGATGAACCAGGAGCTGCCGCCGACGATGCCGCCGGAGCTGCGCCCGCACTCAGGTCGTGTCCGAGGGCTTTGACGACGAGCATCCGGCCAACGCCAGCGTCAGTGCGGCGCTGGCGGCTACGCCGAGAATGATGGATCGCTTCATTGCGTTTCCTTTCATTTTTTGACGGCCGGCTTGTTGCCGGAACGCCTGGTGGATTTTGCTCCGCGAAGGGCCGCGGCGCGTCGGGTCTGGTCGATGTAGACGGCCGCAATCAGCACCACGCCGACAGCGACGCCCTGCCAGAACGGCTAGACACCGATGATGACGAATCCGGACTGCAGCACGGCCGGGATGAACAAGCCGACAACCGTGCCGAACATGGAACCTTCGCCACCGAAGACGGATGTGCCGCCGATGACGACGGCCGCGATGACGTTGAGGTTCGTCAACGACAGGCCGGCAATGGTGGTAGTGCCGAACTGCGCGAGGTACAGCACAGCGCCCGATGCCGGCGAGCACACCGGCCATGCAGTAAACAGCGATCAGGTGCCGGTCCACCTTGACGCCGACCCGCTTGGCCGCCTCGTCATTGGACCCGACCGCGTAAGTGTAGCGGCCGAACTTGGTGCGGTGCAGCAGTGATTCCCCCGATGATTACAACGATCAGGGCAACAAATGGTAACGCCGGGATCCCCGCCACCTTGGTATAAATTCCGAAGTCCGTCAGCGCCGATTCGTCGAGCGTGATGTTCAAGCCCGAGGTGATTACCTGAGACAAGCCCAGCGCGGCCGAGAGGGTACCGAGGGTCACGATGAATGGCGGGACTTTCGCCTTGGCCACCAGGAACCCGTTGATGAAGCCCCACGCACCACCGGAAACCAGACCGGCAAGAATTCCGATGAAAATCACGCCGGCGGTCGAACCGCCCAAGGCCTCGATGACCTTGGCCGAGATCACCGACGAGAAGACGAGTACGGAACCGATGGACAGGTCGATGCCCGACGTGATGATGATGAAGGTCATGCCGACGCCGAGGATGGCCAGCACCGAGACGTTCTGGCTGATCAGTGAGAAGTTGGCGGCGGAGAAGAACTTGGCCCCGCCGGCGATCGCGAAAAAGGCGGTGATGACGATGAGCACGCCGAGGATCCAGACGGACTGAAGTTCAGCAGCCGCTTGACGAGCGATTCGTTCTCCTCGTCCTTCGTAGACGCGACATCGTTGCGGTAGGCGAGATGATGGTCATGCCGCACTTCCCTTCGGGACATCCAGGGCGCCGGTCATGGCACCGACGAGCTGTTCGACGCTCGCATCCTTTGTCTGGATGGTGGTGACGCGTCGACCGAGCCGCATCACCTGCACTCGATCAGAGACCTCGAGCACGTGCGGCATGGAGTGGGAGATCAGCACCACTGCAATACCTTTGTCGCGTACGCGCTTGATCGTCTCGAGGACGTTCTTGGTCTGTACGACGCCGAGGGCAGCCGTCGGCTCGTCCAGGAAGACCACCTTGGAGGCCCAGGCGATGGCCCGGGCGATGGCGATGCCCTGCCGTTGCCCGCCCGACATGGATCCGACCGGCGCGTGAGGGACCGCACGGTTGCGCCGAGATCGTCGAAGAAGGCACGGGACTGGCGGCGCATCTGCTTGTTGTCCATGAAACCGAGCTTGCCCAGGAAGCCCTTTGGCCGGGAGTTCACGGCCCAGAAAGACGTTCTGAGCCGGGATCCAGGTGTGGCGCCAGGGCCAAGTCCTGGTAGACCACCTCGATACCCAACTGCGAGACCTGCTGCGGGGTGGTCATCTCGATCGGATTGCCTTCGAAGAAGATCTCCCCGTCGTCGAGGGCGAGGTTCCCGGACAGCGCCTTCACCATGGTCGACTTACCGGCACCGTTGTCGCCGATCAGTGCGACCACCTCTCCGGCGTTGACGTCGAAGTCGGCGTTGTCGAGAGCTCGGACGTGTCCGAAGCTCCGCGACAGACCGCGAGCTTCAAGAATGGGGGTCACCGCACTGTCACCTCCGTGTAGGGGCGCGCACGCCCGTCGATCACCTGGACCAGGTTGTCCAGGCGACGCCTTCCTTCATTTGCCAAGAACGACGTTCGGGTCTCTTGGTCCATGCCGACCGCGTCCTTCCAGATGGAACGGCCGGCGATGAAACCGCTCGTTCCGCCCTCGTCGCACGACACCCGCAATGCGGCAGCGAACTCGTCGAACGCGACGCCGGCGGAGAGCACCGCCCACGGCCCCTTGATCGAGTTCGCGAGTCGGCGGCAGGAGGCGGCGTCGCCCGGATACTCCAACTTGATCAGATCCGGCTTCAGGTCGTCGAGCAGCACGGCAGCCTCGATGATGCGATCGGCCCGCTGAGCCGGCGTTGGCGGCTCTTCACCGGCGAGCGGGAAGATGAGATTCTCGATGACACTGGGTATTCCGGCCTCGCGGCAGTCGGCGACGACCTCGCGGACCACCTGCAACACCTCCGCGGTGGTGTCGACCCCGTCTGGTCCTGGCTTCCGGTCGGCGCGCAGCTGGACATAGAACTTGAGCGCATCGCCGCCCTGGTCCTTGACCCACTGGGCGTTGAGCGCGGGGTCTCGATGGCCGCGGGGTTCGCCGTTGATGGTGCCGCGCTCGGACGGCTCCGCGGCGACCAGCACGCCGTAGGGCGCGCCTTCCCTTGGCAGTCGGGCGAGGGCCGGCGTGCCGAAGGTCGGATCGAGCAGATACCCGGAGGCGCTGCCGCGCAACGCCTGCACGGTGTCGGCCTTGATCTGTACGAGCTCGTCGTCGGACGGGTCCGGGATGCCGACCGCGTGGTACATGCGCTTGAGCGTGTTGCGTTGGTCCATCGCGACGATGGCGAAGGTGGCCTGGCTCGTCGCGATACTCGCAAGGCCGGTCTTGGTGGTGGAGCCTGTCATGTGGTGATCTCCTCGAAGGTCCGTGTTGCGGATGCCGCCACGGGGACGGCCTGGGTATACCGGGCAGCGAACTCGGCGCTGGGCCCGTTCGGTGTCAGCACGGAGTTCGCACTGGAATCACCTGTGGTGGCGAGGTTCTCGGCAACCATGGCGGCATGGGCGGCGAACATCGTCGCGCCGAACGCACCGGCCTGGGCCCGGTTGGAGAACCTGACGTTGGGCAGCGAGGCCGCCTTCGAAAGGCGTACCGACCTCATCCTGGTCCAGCCACCGGCTGCCACAACGGCGCCGGCCGGCCCGATCTCGGCGGCCATCAGCTCCAGACAGCGAGCAGCCTCGTCGATCCCGTGGGCCAACGTCGCCAGCCAGACCGCAGCCGGCGTCACGGCATCACTGGTCACTGCGATGCGCAGGGTGCCATCGTCGTTGGCCGCGCCGGTGACCCGGATTCCCTCTGTGCCCGTTGACCCGGTCAGCGCCGCCGCTTCGGCCAGGCTGCACGCCTCGTCGTCCAGTTCACCGCGCCGCTGCACGGTCACGGCGCCCAGCATGTCCAGAGTGCGGCGCAGCAGCAGGCCGGCCTTGGTGCCGCCGAGCAGCAGTCGACGCCCGGCGAGTACGTGATGAACCGAATTGACGCCTGCGGATGCCAGTCGGTCTCTGGCCTCCCGATCGAGATTGCCTTCAACGGATCGAACGAGAGCTTCCGCCGTGCCGAAGGAATCGAAGATCTCGTGCGCGCCCGTGGCACCGCAGCCGACGGCGGCGACAGGATGATCGTGCCCGGCAATGGTCAGTACTGCGCCGCGCAGAGCCGGCGGGACCGCTTGGCCCGCCGCCCGTCCCAGTGGGGTACCGGCTACCACCAGGGGCGGAATCAGAGTGCTGTCGGCGCCGATCGCGGCCAGCGCCTCCGGCCACAATTGACCCGAGTCCTGGTCCAGCAGACCGGTTCTCGCGGCCAGCGACATCTCAGAGGCGCGAACCCCGCCGAGTCGGTGCACCACGAATTCCGGGACGTTCAGCCACTGCTTGCCACGCAGATCGGTTCCCTGCGAACGCATCCAGGCCAATTTGGCGATGGTCGCCAGCGAGGAGATCGGCAATCCCGTTCGGCCGCAGAACTCGGCGAGCAGCGGGGCCGGCAGCTGTCGGATCTCGGCGCCGCCACGGGGGTCGAACCAGGCCAGCACGGGATGGACAGCACGGCCCGTCTCTTCCAGCAGCACACCGGCTTCCGCCATGCCGGTGACAGCGATGGCACTGACCGTCACGGGGCCGACCTTGACGATCGCGTCTTCGACGGCTCGTGCGAGCAGGGCGAACACACCGCCGGCCAGCTGTTCCGGGTCGGTGTCGGTGAGGGTGCCGCCGTGGTTGCGCCAGCGAGTGGGCGCCGAGACGGAGACGATCTCCTGGCCGGTGGCCGTGGTCACCAACACCTTGGAATCGGAGGTGCCGACGTCGACACCCAAGAGCACAGGGACGGCAACGGTTGTCGTCATGGGGCGGCCGCCAGGGTCGCCGGCCAGCCGGCGCCCGGCCGGCAGGCGATGAACTGCAACGCACCGGAGACGGACCAGTCGCCGAAGGCGGCCGGAACGGCGAACACCTGACCTCGACTCACCGGCACCACATCGCCCCTGGCGGACCGAATCTCGCCGGCACCGGAAAACGCGATCCCGACGGCGAAGCCGGCGGGCAGGCCGGGTGACGAATCGCCCTCGGGAGCCAACAGATCCAACCGGAAGAAGGGATCGGCGGCCTCGGCGAGCAGCCGCTGTGGGAGGGCGCTGGTGCTTTCCGGGTCGGTGTGCGTGACCAGCTCGGCGAGCTTCTCCGGCGGGAAGGCGTGGTGGTTGGTGGCGCTCAGCGCCAGTGGCATCCCGAGATCCAGATGGGACTCCTCCCGGGTCGCCGTGGTGATCGACCACTCCAGCAGGATCGAGAAGTCGGTCGGCTCCTGCACTTCGGCGACGAAGACCCCTTCGCCGATCGCGTGCGCGGTCCCGGCCGGGACGAGGATCCCGTCTCCGGGCAACACGTCGATCCGGTTCATCCGCGACAGCATCCATTCCGAATCCTGGGCGTCAACGCGGCGGCTCAGTTCCTCCGGATCGACGTCTTCGCGGAATCCCAGCCACACCGAAGGGGAGGCACCCGAGGTGGCCAGGACGTACCAGGCTTCGGTCTTGCCGTACGGACAGTTCAGGTGCGAGGTGGCGAATGCGCGGTCCGGATGCACATGCACGGGCAACCGCTGTGCTGGATCGAGAAGCTTGACCAGGATGCCGTTGTCGCCGCTCGGCCCTTCGTCACTACCCAGCCAACCGATCGGGTCGGCCGCGACGAGATCTCTGAGCAATTCGCCGCTCGCCGTGCGACTCGGTCCGACGCCCGGCTCGCCGGCGCGGAAGGTGGTGGCCGCCAACCACTCCTCGGGCCGACGCGGTGAGGGCATGTCGACGCCGCGCAACTCGGCGATGCGCTCGCCACCGAGATAGAAGTGGTCGATGATGTTCGGCGGCATGACTAACGGCTGCACGGTGCCAGCTCTCCTGATCCTCGCGGTACGACGTCGACGGGCAGAACGATGGTGGTGGGCTCGTGTTGTTCCCCGCGCATCCGGGCGAGCAGCAGATCGACGGCCGCCTCGGCGATCGGCGTTGGATCCTGGTTGACGATGGTCACGGCCGGCTCCAGGGAGTCGGCCAGCGCGAAGTCACCGAAACTGATCAGCGCGATGTCGGTGCGAAGCCCCTGGTGCAGCGCCCGGACCACACCGAGACTGGCCCGCGGGTTGGACGAGAAAACTGCGGTGGGTGGGTCGGGCATCGCCAGCAGCTCTGCGGTGGCCATGGCCGCCGGCTCCGGTTCGCCCGATCCCGTGCGCATGAGTCGTTCGTCCACGTCGATCCCGGCGGCAGCAATGCCCTCCAGATAACCCTGCCGGCGTTCGGCGATGGTCGGCAGATCGCCGTCGTCGCCGATGAAGGCGATCCGGCGATGGCCGGCGGCAATGAGGTGATCGACCGCGGCCTTGGCCCCGGCCCGGTCCTGGACGAGGACCGTGTCGTACCCGGACAATTCCCAGCTGCGGTCGACGAGTACCACCGGAAGGCCCTGCGTGACGTCGGGAATGTATGAGTGATCTGCGCCGTTCGGCGCGATGAGCAGGGCTCTGACGTTCTGCCCGGCCAGTCGTACGACCTGACCCCGCTCGCGGGTGTTGGACCGGCCGGTGGAGGCGATCAGCACACTGATGCCTTCGGCCAGCATGCGTTCCTCGATGACCGAGACCAGCTTGGCGAAGAAGGTGTCGGCGATCGAGTCGATGATGACGCCGATGGCGTCGCCACTGCCGGTGCGGAGTGAGTGCGCGATGGAGTTGCGCACGTAGGCGAGTTGGGCGACCGCATCGAGCACTCGCTGCCGGGTGTTGTCTGCCACCTGTTCCGAGCCGTTGACCACCCTGGACACGGTCTTGATCGAAACACCGGCGACCCGGGCTACGTCGTAGACGGTCGCTCGCCCGGTCATCGGGCGACCATCGGAGTCAGGATCCGCTGGGCGGTGATGGCGGCGAAAAGCTCCTGTGCCCGGCCGGCTGCCAACCGACCGGCAGTTCTCGTCTCGCAGGACGCGGATGCGGCGGCCATGCCGCGGCGGACTACGTCGACGTCACTCTCGCCGGCGGCCAGCGCCATGCCCGCGCCCGCGGCGAAGCAGTCGCCGGCACCGATCGGGTTGACCAGAGCAACCGGCTGGGCCGGCAGCCACCACGCGCCGGCATTGGTCCGGAGCGCGGCACCGGCAGCCCCTGCGGTGACGACGGCACGGACGGCACCTTGCTCGTGCAGAGCGGTGGCCGCACGTACGGCGCGATCGGCGATGTCGTCGCCTTCCTCGGCGACCGGCTCGTCGAGCGATCCGTGCAGCAGGCCCTCGGCTTCGGACAGGTTGGGGGACACCAGGTCCGGTGCTGACTTCAGGGCCTCGCGCAGGACTGCGGGCGCCGCGTCGACGATGACCGGAACGCCGGCACGGTGGCCGATGTCGACCAGCTGGCGGTATCCGTCGTCGGGAATGCCGGGCGGTAGCGAGCCCGAACAGATCAGCACCTCGGCGCCGTCGGCGTGCTCGGCCACCAGTGCCGTGAATTCCGCCCACTTGTCCGGGCGCGACAGCCGGTCCGCGACCGTTGATCACGGTGACCCGACCGTCGGACTCGAGCAGGATGCTGGCGATTCGCAGGACGCCGGGGATCGACACGGGATGAAGCATCAGCCCTTCCGTCGCCAGCAGGGCTTCGAAGCGCTGGCCGTCTTCGAGGGGAAGCAATCCGGCCACCACGGGCGCAGCGCCAAGGGCCCGTGCGGCTCTGGCGACGTTCACACCCTTGCCGCCCGCCGACGTATCGGTGTCGGTAGACCTGCTGACCGTGCCCGGGCGCAGCCGGGGCAACGAGATGGTGATGTCGAGGCACAGGTTCGGCGTTGCGATCAGCATCTGTGCCTCCTTCCGAAATCAGCAGCGGGCCTCGGGGTCGTCAGCCGTGAAGCCGCCATTGACAGCGTTGTCATTTCCGCCTGACCCATCAGCCTGTGACCACGGTCACCGGTCCAACGGGGCGTAGCAGCAACTGTGCACCGCCAGTGACAGCGTTGTCAATGGCCGACAGGTTGCCGCGCGGTCACGGTTTGATAAACCGCGTCCGGGCCCGCGCGAACATGGACCGCCCGGTGCTTCTCGACGCGCACCACTCGATCGATTCAGAGGCCCGCTCTGTCCAGGCGGAACCCGAACCCGTTGCGCCACTGGCGTTCAGCCGCGTCAGGACCGGCCGATCACCCCGGCTACGTCCGCTGCCTCGTGCCGTCGCCTGGAGCCTGGAACGACCGGCGCGGCGGACTGCGTCTGGCTGGAGACCAGGGCCGCGTCGAACAACTCGTGACTGGCCAGCGCCTCCGCCGGGGTGGCGCAGCCGAACGCCGTGCCGAGTTGCCCGGCCCGTTCCGCAAAATAGGCCGCCCACATCTGCAGCAGGGCGTCCGTGAAGCCGAACTCGAAGATCGGTCCGGTGATGGTGGGTTGGGCGGACTGGCTGCCCGCCATCCGCTCCTCCCAGACCTGACGCCGGTCCCGTACCGTCATCACCTTCAGCGACTGCGGATAGCGGGTACTGAACTCGACCCCGCCCTCCATGCCGACGACTTTCATCCGCCACGTGTTCATCTCCCCCGGCGCCACCCGCTTGGTCTCGAGCGTCATCGGGAAATCGCCGGCGACGTCGGCCACCGTGGTCACGAGAGTTGCGTTTTCGATGGTGTCGCAGGACGCCCTCCCGCCCTTCCCGTCAGGCCTGGTCGCCACCAGCTCCTGGAGTTGAGCGAAGATCGAAGACGGCCGCCAGCCAAGGCGTAGCGGCACATGCGTGACGTGCATGCCGAGATCGCCCATCACGCCGATCTGGCCGCAGAACCTGGTCTGCCGCTTCCAGTTGATCGGCTTGTCCAGATCGAGATCGGAAGAGTGCAGGAACGAGAACTGGGCCTCGATCACGCGCCCGGTGCGCCCCTGCGTGATGAAGTCGATCGCCTGCTGCACGCCCGGGTAGAACGGCATCTCGCTGGAGCACCTGACGAAGGCGCCCGACGCGGAGATGCCGTCGACGATTGCCGCAGCGGCGCCCGGATCGATGCCGAACGGCTTCTCTCCAAGGAAATCCACACCGGCGGCTGCGATGTCGAGATACACCTGCTCGTGCAGATGGTGCGGCACCGCCACGTAGATGACGTCAACCGAACCGTCGAGCAGCCGGTGGTAGTCGTCGGTCAACGTTTCTACCGACGACACCCGACGAAACCAATCCAGCGCAACGGGATTCACGTCGCACACCGCGGTGAGGGACGGGTCGACGGGTGAACTCTGCAACGCGGACCAGCGGCCCAGGGCGCCGGCCAACTCCTTGCCCATCAATCCGGCCCCGATCACGCCCACCTTCACCGGTTCGCCGTTCACCGGTTGTCTCCGATCAGGGTCAGGGCCTGCTCGACGGATGCTCCGTCGTGCAGGACCGCCATCAATGCGTTCGTGATGCCGGCCGGGTCGGAGTGCTGGATGATGTTGCGGCCATAGACGATCCCGCTCGCGCCCTGGGCGAGCACGTCGACCGTTCTGCGCAGCAGCACGTCGTCCGCCACCCGTCCGCCGCCGCGCACCAGCACTGGAATGCCGGATGCAACCTCGACAACCTTGTGATACTCGGCGATTTCATCCGTCGGGTCGGCCTTGATCAGATCGGCGCCCAGTTCGACCGCCTGGCGGACCAGCGCGGTGATCCGTTCCAGATTCCCATCGACCAGGTACGCGCCGCCGGAGTTGCCTGCTCGCATCACCAACGGCTCCACCATCAGCGGTATGGCCAGCTTGGTGCACTCGGACCGCAAGGCGAGAACGTTGCGGATGCACTGCTCCTTCAGCTCAGGCTGGCCGGGAATGTCGAAGATGTTGACCACCAGGCAGGTCGCGTCCAGCTGGGCCGCTGTCTGCGCTGCATTCTCGATCGGAATGCTGAACACCCGGGCCGGCAGGTCGGTCCCATAGACGTTTGCCACGTCCGACCGCAACACCAGACTGGGTTTGAATCGGCCCGGTCGGCTCTGCAGCAGCCTGGCCTGCCCGATGGTCAGCTGGATGGCATCGGGCGCCGCCGCCACCAACGTGTCGATGGCGGCGGTCATGTCGGCGATGCCGTTGAGGAACGCCGGTTCGCCGAAGAACCCGTGGTCGACCGCGACGTCCAGGAGTCGCGAGGATTTGGGATTGAACAGTCGATTGATCTTGTACTGGATCACCGGAGCCGTCCTTCTGCTGTTGGAATTGTTCTCGTCTGGTTGGTCATTGGCCGCGTTGAGACAACGTTGTCTCACAGATCTTGGGTGTCGGTAGGTCCGCTGTCGAATTGCGGACTGGACGTCGTCTGTTTCCGGCCGGGCGCGATCGGCGGCCGGCAGGGCACAATCGGCGGCGTGCGTATCGCTCAAGTCCCCGCCCGTGTCGTCTACGTGGTCGCGGGCCCGGCAGGCAGCGGCAAGAGCACGCTGGGCCGGGCGCTGGCCTTCGTCACCGGCGCGGTGGTGATCGATCAGGACATCGCCACCAACCCCTTGATGGCGCAGCTGGCCGCACTGGTCGGGGCCGGCGACGATCTGGATCATCCCGCCCTGCGGGGTCCCGTACGTCGGGCCCGTTATCAGTGCATCATCGACATCGCCTGCGACAACGGCAGACTCGGTCGGAACGTGGTGATGATCGCGCCGTTCACGGCCGAGAGCGCCGACGCCGGGGCGTGGGCCGGGCTCGTCCGTCAGCTCGCGCCGGCCCGGGTCGTGCTGGTGTGGGTGACCGTCCCGCCCGAAGTGGCACTGGCTCGCCGGGTGCAACGAAATCTTCCGCGTGACCGCACGGCGGGGCAGCTCGCAGTGCCGGTATCGACGCCGGACCCAGCCGTCGAGTTCGTGGCCGCCTCCGGCGCGGTGGAGGCCGGCGGTGAGGCCCGCCGCGTCGCGCACCTGGTCGATGCCTCGGCGGACGCTCGCCCAGGGGCCTTGTCGCAGCGCGACTAGGGTGGGTTCGGTGACCTACGGTGGCTCTGCGACGGAGAAGTGGGCCTACCTCGGGCCTGAGGGAACCTTTACCGAGCAGGCTGTGCAGACCATCAAAAGCCGCATGTCGGCGGTCACCGTGGAACTTCATCCGGCGGTGGGAGTGTCGGCTGCCCTGCGCCGGTTACGCAGCGGCGAGGTGGATGCGGCCTGCGTGCCGCTGGAGAGCTCGGTCGAGGGCGGTGTGCCGCTCACCCAGGACGAACTGACACATGGCGAGCCGCTGATCATCACGGCCGAGGCGTTCGTGCCGGTGACCTTCCACCTGCTGGTTAAGCCCGGGACGACACTGGGCGACATCGCCACTGTCGGCTCCCATCCACACGGCCACGCCCAGGTGCGGGACTGGCTGGCCGAACACCTGCCGGCCGCCGAGGTGGTGGTGACCTCATCGACGGCGGCGGCGGCGGCCGCGGTGGCCGCAGGCGAAATCGATGCCGCAGCCGCCGCACCGGTAGCCGGCGAACGGCATGGACTGATTGCGCTGGTCACCGACATCGGCACGGTGAAGGACGCCACCACCCGTTTCGTGCTGCTGCGCCGACCGGGGGCACCGCCGCCGCCGACCGGCAACGACCGCACCTCGTTGATCGTCGCGGTCGACAATCAGCCCGGCACGTTGCTCAGTGTGTTGGTGGAGATCGCCGGCCGCGGGATCAACATGACCCGGCTGGAGTCGAGACCGACCAGAAGCAAGCTGGGTGAATACGTCTTTCTCATCGATACCGACGGCCACATCGCCGATCCGGCGATGGCTGACATGGTGGCGGCGCTGATCCGGCGATCGGCCCTGATGCGCTGGTTGGGATCCTATCCGCGCGCGGCCGGAATCAACGTTCCGGCACCGGATTTCGCCACCGCTGCTTCCTATGACGCTGCAGCGGCGGCAGTATCCCGGTTGTTGACCGGCGAACCGGAAGCCGGGCCCTGATGCGCCTGGTGCTCATTCGCCACGGACAGACGCCGTCCAACGTGCTGGGGCTGCTGGACACCAGACCCCCCGGGCCGGGCCTGACCGTCTTGGGCAGCAACCAGGCCGCCGCGGTTCCGGCAGTGCTCGCCGGCGAGCCCATCCAGGCCATCTATGCGTCGACAGCAACCAGGGCCCAGCTGACCGCGGCTCCGCTGGCCGCCGAACGCGGACTGGAGGTGAACGTCAGGGCCGGCCTCCGGGAGGTCAGCGCGGGGGACTGGGAGATGCTCGGGGACGACGCCTCGGTCCATGGCTACCTGCGGCTGATCGGCGGCTGGATGGCCGGCGAGCTGACGAACCGCAGCCCTGGACCCGATGGCGAAAGCGGTCGAGAGGTTCTCCAGCGCTTCGACGATGTCATCTCCGAGATCGTCGCCTCTGGCGTCGAGGGGGCCGCAGTGGTGGCCCACGGCGCGATCAACCGATTGTGGGCCTCGCTCCGGGCGCAGAATCTCGACGACGGATTCGGTGCCTCACATGCGTTGCGCAACACAGGGATCGTGGTGCTCTCCGGCGACCTCGATCAAGGCTGGACGGCGTTGTCGTGGACCGGCGCCGACCTGTACGGCGACGACACCTGGGGTGCCTCCAGGGCCACGATCCGCTGCGGATGACGACGATCCCTTCGACGACCCGATACCGGTGCCGGGCCAGACCTGAGGGCGTCGTCCGCCGCGCTGATGTCTGCCGCACTGTATTTCTCGGGAGATCTCGCGGCGCACTCACGGATATCCTGGGCAGATGAGTGGTCCGGCGATCGACCCGAAGGACCTGCGGGTCTCCGACGACGAGCGTTCCCATGTGCTCGGGTTGCTCGAGAAGGCCATCGGCCGCGGGTTGATCGATCTGCCGGAATACAGCCGCCGCAGCGCGGCACGTGGTGAACGCCAGAACGCGAGGGGACCTCAACATGGTCCTGGTCGATCTGCCCGGCCTACAGATCGCCGGCCGTACCGTCGACGCTGCTTCGGCGGCCGCCCAGTACCGTGAGCGGCCGACTCCGGGCTTCTCCGGCGCGCCGTCCACGGTTTCCGATGGTGTGCTCGAGCTCACCGGATGGGGATCCCGATCGTTCAAGGGTCACTGGCTCGCTCCGGCGCACATCGTCATCGGTGGATTCGGGGCCAGCACCAGACTGGACTTCAGCCTCGCCACGTTGTCCAGCACCACGGTGACCGTCGAATTCCAGTCGAACTTCGGTGGGTCGACCGAGTTGATCCTGCCCAGGGGCGGTTCTGTCCGGTTCGACGGGTTGGCGATGCGCGGCGGCAGCGTGAACAACAAGATTCAACCCGGCGGGCACGGCGTGCTCGACCTGTTGCTGACCGGGACCAAGAAGGGCGGATCGGTCTCGATCCGCCACCACCGGCAGGGCTTCCTGCGCCGGTAACGCTGGATGGGCCGCTCGCGCGACTGCGGGTGAAGGTACGTTTCCGGGCAGAGCCGACGCCGACTCGCCGAAGGAGCGTTCCCGTTGCACGACAAGACGTCGATGATCACGAACCGCCTCGCCCGGATGATGGTCGAGAGGATCAGACCTGCCGTTCACGCGCCGCTGGTCGAGTTGTCCGTCCAGGCATGGCATGTCGGCGGGGGGCAGGGCGAGCCGGTGCCGGCCGAGGAAGCCTTCCGAGCTCCGTATTCACCTTTCCGGGTCGGTCAGGCGTGGGGCCCGGCCTGGGGGACCAGCTGGTTCCACCTGACCGGAACCATCCCCGGTGCGGCCGCCGGCCGGCGGGTGGAGGCAATCGTCGATCTCGGCTGGGCCGACCATTCGCCGGGATTTCAGGCAGAAGGGCTCGTCTACCGACCGGACGGAACGACGGTCAAAGGTCTGAACCCGCGCAACGGGTGGATTCCGCTCACCGACGCGGCTGTCGGCGGCGAGCCGATCGATCTCTACGTGGAGGCGGCCGCGAACCCGATGATCCAGGAGCCCTACCTGTTCCGGCCCACCCGCTTCGGCGAGAAGGGAACGGCCGGCGGCGAACCGCTGTATCGGCTGGCCCGCGCCGACATCTCGGTCCTGGCGCAGGAGGTGTGGGAACTCGTCGCCGATCTGGAAGTCCTCGGCGGCCTGGCCGGCACCCTGGCGGCGGGTGATCCGCGCAGGTTCGATGTCCTCTACGCCATCGAGCGGGCGCTGGACCGCATCCAGCTGGACGATGTGGCGGGCTCGGCCGCGGATGCCAGGGCTGAACTGGTGCAGGTACTGGCGAGTCCGGCCGCGGCCTCGGCGCATCGGCTGACTGCGGTAGGCCACGCGCACATCGACTCCGCCTGGCTCTGGCCCGTCCGGGAAACGGTTCGCAAGGTGGCCAGGACGATGTCCAATGTCGTGGAATTGCTCGACACCCATCCGGATCTGGTGTACGCCATGTCGTCTGCTCAGCAGTACGCGTGGATCGAGGAGCACTATCCCGCAGTGTTCGCCAGGGTGGCCGAACACGTGGCGGCCGCTCGCTTCGTCCCGGTCGGCGGCATGTGGGTCGAATCGGACACCAACATGGTGGGCGGCGAGGCAATGGCCCGGCAGTTCGTCCACGGCAAGCGATACTTCCTCGATCGCTTCGGAATCGAGTGCCGGGAGGTGTGGCTGCCGGACTCGTTCGGTTACTCGGCAGCTCTACCGCAGATCGCTTCGCTCGCCGGCTGCGACGCTTTGTTGACCCAGAAGATCTCCTGGAACACGGTGAACGTTTTTCCGCATCATACGTTTTGGTGGGAAGGTATCGACGGAACAAGGGTTTTCACGCATTTCCCGCCGGTGGACACCTACAATTCCGAACTCTCGGCGACCGAATTGGCCCACGCGTCGGCGAATTTCCGGGACAAGGGCGGCGCCGGCTCCTCGCTCGTCCCGTTCGGCTGGGGTGACGGTGGTGGCGGCCCGACCAGAGAGATGATCGCCCGAGCCCGCCGGACGGCGGATCTCGAGGGGTCCCCGCGGGTCGCTATGCAGGCGCCGTCCGAATTCTTCCAGGCGGCTCGACAGGAATACGTGAACGCGCCGGTGTGGGCCGGCGAGCTGTATCTGGAAATCCACCGCGGGACCTACACCTCGCAAGCCAGGACCAAGCGGGGCAACCGGCGCAGTGAGCACCTGTTGCGGGAGGCCGAGCTGTGGTCGGCGACAGCCGCAAAGAGGGGTCTGCTGGACTACCCGTACGAGCGCCTCGACCGAATCTGGAAAATGGTGCTGCTGCAGCAGTTCCACGACATCCTGCCGGGGAGCTCCATCGCGTGGGTGCATCGGGAGGCTGAAGCAAACTATGAGCTCATCGCGGCCGAGTTGGAAGAATTGATCGGTGTGGCACTGGCTGCCCTGGCCACTGGGCCTGCGCCGGCCACTGGAGAAGCGGGCGGGATGGTCGAATTCAACGCTGCCCCCTTTCCCAGGAACGCGCTGGCCGCTCTGGGCGCGGCCACGCCCGTCGTCGCGGGCGCGTCCGTCGGTATATCCCGGACGGACGGGCAGGTGGTGCTGGACAACGACATCCTCCGGATCGTGATCGACGAACGCGGGTTGATCACCTCCATCGTCGACCTGGACGCCGATCGCGAGATCGTCCCACCAGGTGCGGCCGCGAATCTGCTGCAACTGCACACCGATTTCCCGAATCAATGGGATGCCTGGGATATCGACGAGCACTATCGCAATACCGTCCGCGATATCGTCGACGTCGACGAGTTGGTCGCACTGTCTGAGCCCAACGGATCGGCGACCGTCCGGGTGGTCAGGAGTTTCGGACGATCGCAGGTGATATCCCACATCACCCTGGCGCCAGGTTCGAAACAGGTGGATTTCGTCGCGGATGTGCAGTGGCACGAACGGGAGACCCTGCTCAAAGTCGCATTCGGGGTCGACGTGCACACCGATCATGCGACCTACGAAATCCAGTTCGGGCACATCGTTCGTCCGACCCATCAGAACACCAGCTGGGACGCGGCGAGATTCGAGGTCTGCGCACACCGTTGGGTGCAGGTCGCCGAGCCCGGGTATGGCGTCGCGGTGGTCAACGACTCCACCTACGGCCACGACGTCACCCGCCATTCTCGGGAAGGCGGCGCAACAAGTTCGACCGTGCGCCTGTCTCTGCTCCGCGCCCCGCGCTATCCCGACCCGGAGACCGACCAGGGTCACCATGTGTTCCGGTACGCCCTGGTGGCCGGGGCCGGCATCTCCGAGGCGGCCGCGGCCGGGTACGCCATCAACCTCCCCACCCGCCGGGTGGCAGGGTCGACGGAGGTGGCGCCGCTGGTCACGACCAGCGGACCGGGCACGGCCCTTGTCGAAGCGGTCAAATTGGCCGACGATCGGTCCGGCGACGTCGTCGTCCGGTTGTACGAGGCGCTCGGCGCACGGTGCACCGCGGGATTGTCGGCGTCATTCCCGATCTCCGAGGTGGTGGTCACCGACCTGTTGGAACGCCCGGTCGGCAGACGGTGCAGACGCCGACGTCGCGCTGGAGAACGGCGCGGTCAGGATGTCGCTACGGCCGTTCCAGATCGTCACCCTGCGCCTGTCCGGGCCGGCGTTGACTGACGCACCGCTTTCGTCCGCGGGCTAGATTCGTCCTTGGCGTCGTCTCGTCACCGCGGCCGGTCGGCCCGCCAGATCGGCGGCCACTCGTCAGATCAGGAGCCCTGATGTCCAGCCCAACCACTCTTGTCAAAGGCCAGAATGCGCCGCTCGGTGCGAGTTCGATCGTGGTCACCGTCGAACTTGCCGCTCCGGCGGATCTCTCGGCACTGTTGGTGACGGCCGGCGGAAAGGTGCGCTCCGACGCTGATTTCATCTTCTTCAACCAGCCCGACGGACCAGGTGTGCATTGCCGCCAGCCGGAGCCCGGGCGACCGTGGCGTATCGACCTCGACCTTCCGCAGATTCCCGCCACCATCGAGGCGGTGCGGGTGGTGGTCACCCTGGAGGATGCCGGTGCTCGTTTCGGGTCCCTCCCGGCGCCGGTGGCCACGGTTTCGGATCCCGCTGGGCAGCCGCTGGTTCGCTACGAGGCGACCGGACTGTCCAGCGAGAGCATCGTCATCGCGATCGAGGTGTACCGGCGCGGGGTCGACTGGAAGGTCCGGGCGGTGGGGCAGGGTTACGCCGGCGGGCTGGCCGATCTGATTGCCGACCATGGCGTGTCCGTGGACGACCCAGGGCCGGCCGCTCCGCAAGCTCCGCCCGCTGCCGTGCCGCCGCCGGTCACAGCACCGCCGGTCACGCCACCCCCGGTGACGCCGCCGCCTGCCCCGTCGCCGCCGGTTGCGCCCGCCGCTGCCTATCCACCGCCGCCGGCGTTCCCGCCGCCCCCGGTCGGTGTCCCCCAGCCCGATGCGGTGCTGCCCACCGCATTGGTGCCGCCGACGCGCACGACCGGCGAGGTGTCGCTCGTCAAGGGCAGGTCGGTCAGTCTCCAGAAAGGCCAACGGGTCTCGTTGCGCAAGGAGGACGGAGTCGCACTCACCACGGTGCGGATGGGCCTGGGTTGGGACCCGATCAAGAAGAAGGGGATGTTCGGGGGTGGTCGCGAGGTGGACATCGACCTCGATGCCTCCGCGCTGCTGTTCACCGGTGCCCAGGTGGTCGACGTGGTGTTCTTCAACAGCCTGCGGTCCAAGGACGGGTCCGTGCGGCACCTCGGCGACAACCTGACCGGAGAGGGAGAAGGGGACGACGAGTCGATCGTCGTCGACCTGCGCACCGTTGCCGCACAGGTGACCGGCATCCTTTTCGTCGTCACGTCCTACCGGGGCCAGACCTTCGAACAGGTGGCGAATGCGTTCTGCCGATTGGTGGATCAGACGAACAACGGCGAACTGGCCCGATACACGCTCGGCGGTGGGCAGCCGTTCACCGGCATGGTGATGGCCAAGGTGTTCCGGGATTCGGGGAACTGGAAACTCCAGGCCATTGGCGAGGGCATTCAGGCCAGGACGCCGATCGACGCGATTTCCAAGATCGGCCGGTTTCTCTGACCGGTTGCGTCACATTTCGGTCAGGCGAGTTCGGCCGCCCAGGGTGGATTCGCGCCCGCCCGTGAGCACGTGATGGCCGAAACGCGGGACGCGAACGTCAGCGCGACGGTGAGCCCCGCAACGTCGAGGGCCTCGAGCCGGCCACCCAGCTGCCCGTCGCTGGCCAGCTGGTGCAACATGCCACCGTGGAACGAGTCGCCCGCGCCGACGGTGTCGACCAGGTTCGTCGGCGCGATCGGAACCCGGATCTGCTCGCCGCGGAGCGAAGCGAAAGCCCCGTCGGCGCCCAGGCTGACCACCACCAGCGGAACGCCGAGCTCGTGCAGGTGCTCGGCTGCCTGTTCCGGAGTCCAGCCCGGCCACAGCTGCTCCAGGTCGTCCTCGGACAGCCGGAGGATGTCGGACAGAGCTGCCCACCGGTCGATGACTCCCCGGTAGGTCTCGACCGGGACCAGCAGAGTACGCAGGTTCGGGTCGATCGAGACGGTCAGCTGCGACCTGGCCCGGAACAGCAGGTTCTCGATCACCCGGCCGGAAGGTTGGAGCGCCAGGGCCAGCGTGCCGGTGTGGATGGCCACCGGGCGTTCGTCGTCCGGGAACGGCCCGTCGACCAGCGGCGCCAGGCTTTCGTCGGTCCACGCCCAGTCCGCCGTACCGGCGGTGTAGAACTCGTAGGACGCGGCGCCGGACTGGTCCAGCTTGGCGATCGCCAGCGTGGCCGGCTCCGATGCCGCTTCCGACGTGGTCAGGTCGACGCCTGATGCCTCCAGCTTCGCCCGGCACAGCGCACCGAGGGCTCCGGTCGACAGGCGGCCGGCGAACCTGGCCGTGGTACCCAGGCGCGCGAGGGCGACGGCGAAATTGGCCGGTCCGCCGCCGGGATGGACGGTCAGATGCGCCGCGCCGTCGACGATTCCGTCAGGGGGCAGGACGGCATCGGCAACGACCTCTCCGACAACAGCGATGGTGGACATGAGGCTCCTGGTCGGTTTGCGCGGTAGCTGGGCGTCCGGTGAAACGCCGTCGACCGGGCTCGCAAAGCCTAATGGGTGCGCCGATCCTCGGCATGGCCGCTCAGGCCCAGCCGAGCTCGTCCAACCGGTCGTCGTCGATACCGAAGTGGTGCGCGACCTCGTGGATGACCGTGGTCGCGACCTGCTCCCTGGCTGCCTCCGCGTCGACGGCGTGCGCGAGGATCGGCTCGCGATAGATGGTGATGGTGTCGGGCAGGGTCCAGGAATAGTTCGACGTCCGCGAGGTCAGCGCGACGCCGTGATACAGCCCGTAGAGCGATAGTGTCGGGTGCCGCGCCTCGACGAGCACCACCACGTTGTCCATCTCGCGGGCGAACCTGCGCGGAATGAGGTCGAGGGCCTCGGAGACCAGTTCCTCGAACTCATCGTTCGACATCGTGACGGCCATGACTCCATGATGCCGGGCCCGGCGGACGAACCGCACCCGGAGCGGTGGCACATCGACGACAGGGCGGTTCGTCGCACACCAGCGGGGCCCTCGGCCGGGTGGACCGCAGTGGCGTAGTCGTGGGCGCGCTCCCGTTAGGCTCGACGACGTGATCGACCTGCGTGCCCTCCGTGAAAACCCCGATCGTGCCCGTGCCTCCCAGCTTGCCAGGGGCGCTGATCCGTCGGTGGTCGATAGCCTGCTGGCTGCGGATGTACAGCGCAGGTCGGCGGTGGCCGCGGCCGACGATCTTCGCGCAGAGCAGAAGGTTTTCGGTCGAACGATCGGTCAGGCAGCCAAGGAAGACCGTCCGGCACTGCTGGAGCGGGGCAAGGACTTGGCGGCATTGGTGCGGGCGGCCGAGGCGCAGGCGAATGCGGCGAACGACGCGTTGCTCGCCCTGCACAAGGCCATCCCGAACATCATCGAGGACGGTGTCCCGGCGGGCGGCGAGCAGGACTTCATCGTGCGCGAACACGTGGGGACCCCGCCCACGTTCGACTTCACGCCGCGGGACCACCTCGAGATCGGCGAGGGGCTCGGCGCGATCGACATGGCCCGTGGCGCCAAGGTCTCCGGGGCCCGGTTCTACTTCCTCCGCGGCGTCGGCGCCCAATTGCAGTGGGCGATGCTCAATCTGGCCATGTCGAAGGCCATCGCCAACGGCTTCATCCCGATGGTTCCGCCCGTGCTGGTCAAGCCGGAGTCGATGGAGGGCACCGGCTTCCTCGGCGAACATTCCGACGAGGTCTACCGTCTCGGCGCTGACGACCTCTACCTGGTCGGCACCTCCGAGGTGCCGCTCGCGGCGTATCACGCCGACGAGATCCTCGACCTGTCCACCGGGCCGAGCCGTTACGCGGGCTGGTCCACGTGCTTCCGGCGCGAGGCCGGCTCCTACGGCAAGGACACCCGCGGCATCATCAGGGTGCACCAGTTCGAGAAGATCGAGATGTTCTCCTACTGCAAGCCGGAGGACGCGGCCGCCGAGCACCAGCGGCTCCTCGGTTTCGAGCGGGAAATGCTCGATGCGATCGAGGTGCCCTACCGGATCATCGATGTCGCAGCCGGTGATCTTGGTTCCTCGGCCGCCCGCAAATTCGATTGCGAGGCCTGGGTCCCCACCCAGAACGCCTATCGCGAGCTGACGTCCACCTCGAACTGCACCACCTTCCAGGCGAGGCGGCTGGGGGTCCGTTACCGCGACGCCGACGGAAAGCCGCAGATCGCGGCGACCCTCAACGGCACCCTGGCCACCACCCGCTGGCTGGTCGCCATCCTGGAGAACCATCAGCAGCCCGACGGGTCGGTCCGCGTGCCCGAGGCGCTCCGCCCCGGCCTCGGCGGCCTCGAGATCCTCAAACCCGCCCCCTGACCCCCCGCCCCGCTGCCCCCGTCGCGCTTATCAACTTCGACGGCGCTCATGAAGTCGTCGATTCGCGTCACTCCAGTCCCAAAGCCGCGACCATCATCAGCGCTGACCATGTTGATAAGCGCGACCCGGCTGAGCGGTGACCATGTTGACGCGGACTAGCGCCCGGCGATCGGCACCGGGGGTTGGGCGGACCAGGGGAAGGTGATCCAGAGTTCGGTCTGGCTCCAGGAGTAGTCGGGGACCAGGATGGTGCGCGGCTTCGTGTAGAGGACCGCCGACCTTGCGTCGGCACCGTGCTGCTTCATCAGGTCCATCACCAGGGCCAGCGTCCGGCCGGAGTCGGCCACGTCGTCGACCACCAGCAGCTTCTTGCCCCTGATGGCGGCGGTGTCCAGCATCGGCTCCAGCACGATCGGGTCTGGCAGGGTCTCCTCGATGTCACTGTAGAACTCGACGTTGAGCGTGCCGGCGGCCTTGGTGCCGAGGGCGTAGGCCAACGCCCCAGCCGGCAGCAGACCGCCGCGGGCCACGGCGATCACGATCTCGGCCGCGAATCCGCTGTCCGCGATCTGCTGTGCGAGCTCGCGGGCGGCTACCCCGAAGCGTTCCCACGTCAGCACTTCGCGAACTGGAGCGGGGATCGGTGCGAGCATATCGAGAACCTACAGGTGACCGAATGTCCTGCAGAGCGCGTCGCTCGCGGCGTGACGTGACCGCGTCCGGCCGCGTAACAAGTCCGTCACCTACCGGACGCCGACCGACAACCTCCGTTTGGCAACCTGTCGCAGCAGGGGCAACGGGGGCGGAAGTGCCGCCGAGATCAGCGGTGTATCCGAGATCTCCGGGCAGTAAGTCCGAAGGCATGGCATGTTGACCGAGATCAAGCCATGCCGCAGAATTGATCATCGAAGGGTGGGTCGATCGCAGGTGAGTACCGATTTGGCAGGCGTTGGACGAGTAACCAACAAGCAGGTGCTCGACCTCGCCATCCGTGCCCCCAGAATGATGATCGACGGTGTCGAGCGCGCTGCCGCCATCTCCATCCGGCACGGCACGATCGTGGCGATCGACGAATTCCAGGTCGTTCCGCTGGCCCCGAGCGTCGTCACGCTGCCCGCCGATGTGGTGCTCATCCCAGGCCTGGTCGACACCCACGTGCACATCAACGAGCCCGGCCGCACCGAATGGGAGGGTTTCGACACGGCAACCGCCGCAGCGGCTGCCGCCGGCGTGACCACGATCATCGACATGCCGCTCAATTCGCTGCCGCCAACTCTGACGGCAAAAGCATTGGCCGCCAAGAAGAAGGCCGCCCGTGGCCGGTGTCACGTCGACGTCGGCTTCTGGGGCGGCGCCGTACCGAACAACATCGCTGATCTGCCAGACCTGTTCGCCGCCGGGGTGTTCGGCGTGAAGTGCTTCCTCCAGGACTCGGGAGTGCCTGAGTTTCCGCCACTTTCGGCTGCTGAGCTGCACGACGCGATGACGGTGATCGCCGCCATCGGTGGTGCTCATGCTGGTCCACGCGGAAGACCCGGCGGTGCTGCACACGTCGCCCACTCCACAGGGCCCCAGCTATGCCGCGTTCGTCGAGTCGCGGCCGGATACAGCCGAGTCGGCGGCCATCGCCACCGTCATCAAGGCAGCCGCGGAAACCGGATGCCGTGCGCACATCGTGCACCTCTCGTCTGCGGCCGGCGCCCAGCTGGTGCGTGAGGCGAAAGCCGCCGGGATTCCGATCACTGCTGAAACCTGCCCGCACTATCTGACGATGGCGGCCGAGACCATTCCTGATGGATCGCCCCAGTACAAGTGTTGCCCCCCGATACGCGGGGCGGCCGACCAGGATGCGCTCTGGGCGGCTCTGGCCGACGGAACCATCGACATCGTCGTGACCGACCATTCGCCGTCGACGCCGGAGTTGAAGCTGCTGGAGGTGGGTGATCTCGGCCTGGCTTGGGGCGGTATCGCCTCCCTGCAGTTCGGTTTCGCCGCGGTCTTCACCGAGGCGTCCAAGCGGGACGTCCCGCTGGCCGATGTGCTGCGCTGGATGGCCGGCGGTCCGGCCGAGCTCGCCGGTCTGAGAAAAAAGGGTCGCATCGCATGTGGGTTCCGACGCCGATCTGGTGGTGCTGGCCGACAATGAATTCTTCACCGTGACGACTGCCTCGATCAAGCATCGGCATCCGGTGACTCCGTACCTCGGTCAAGAACTGCGTGGCGTCGTGCGCACGCGGTGGTTGCGTGGTACCGAACTCGAGGACGATATGGTCGCGGGGCAGCTATTGAGCAAGTGAATCGAACCAGCGGAGAGAAGCTGAATGAAACGCACGGATCTTGACCTGGCCTCCCGTGCGCTCGGCGGTTCCGTGCGCTTCGTGAGCGACGAGTTCTTCGCGCCGTGCGAAGCGCTGATCCAGCCGTGGGCTCCCCTGCACGACACTCTGGAATTCGGGCCGCACGGAAAGATCTACGACGGCTGGGAGACTCGTCGACGGCGTACCCCCGGTTACGACTGGGCAGTTGTCGCGCTCGGCGTTCCCGGGGTACTGCACCAGATCATCGTCGATACCGCGTTTTTCACCGGAAACTACCCACCGGAAGTATCCGTCGAGGCAACGTGGCTGGACGGGAATCCCGGCAACGACGAGTTGGCCGAGGCGGACTGGGTGACGGTTGTACCGCAGTCGGCCGCCCGCGGCAATACCGCAAACTCCTATCGCGTGCACAATCACTGGGCCTTCACCCACGTACGACTGAACATCTTTCCCGACGGCGGCGTCGCCCGACTGCGCGTACTCGGCACCCCCGTCCCTGATCCGCGGGTGCTCAGCAGCCGCACCGATCTGGCTGCTCTGCACAACGGGGGCGAGATCGCCGAATGCTCGGACATGTTTTATTCCGACGCCCGGCAGGTGCTCTATCCGGGTGTGGCGCGATCCATGTCCGAGGGCTGGGAGACAGCGCGCCGACGGACCGCGGGCAACGACTACCTGGTGGTCACGCTGGCCGGCCCGTCCCGGTTGTCCTATGTCGACATCGACACCGGATACTTCCTCGGCAACGCGCCCGGAAGGGTACGGCTCTCAGGTCGCAATGAAGAGGGCGAGCCGTGGCGCGAAATCCTGCCGGAGACCCGGATCTCGCCCGACGGACATAACCGGTTCCGGCTGACCTCCACCGAGACTGTGTCGGCGGTTCGGGTGGACGTGTTCCCCGACGGGGGATTCTCCCGCCTGCATCTGATGGGTGAGCTCGCACCGGAGGCGCTCGCCGATTCCATCGCGCACTGGTTGCGTCTACTGCCGACGCCGGCCTATGCAAAGGTGTTGGCCGGCGCCGGCATCGAATTCGCGGCCGTGCGCACGCTGCTGCCGGATCAGCTGGTCAGCCTCGCCTGGTAGGTGCTCGCCGCCGTATCCCGCCCGTCACCAGATATATCCATTGCGTCATCGGTCTGCAACACACAGTCGCTAACGTTTGAATTGTTGGCGGACGCCGGAACCACCGCACGGCAGGGGTGTTGAGCGGGCTTCCGGCGTCCTGCCAATTTGCCATGCCGGCCACCTGCGTTGTGCGGGAACACTTTGCGCCAGCACAACTTCGGCGCACGACCATGGCGAGCCGCACGGCAGTGATGTCGTCCATCAGCCGTGCGTGGCGGCAACCACCTCGATCCGGCACACCTTCGAAAGGCGTCCTGATGACCGATACTTCGACCGGAACCAACGCGTCGGTGGGGACCACGCAGGCACCCCCGGGCGCGTCTCCGACCATTCCCGCGCAGACCGGACCCGGCGGCAGCCATCATTCCGCCCACGGTCACGCCGAGGTGCCAGAACTCAGCGGTCTGATCAAGCCGGGATACGACCCCCGACTGACCAACGAGGATCTCGCGCCGCTGAAAAAGCAGACCTGGGGTTCCTACGCGTTCTTCGCGTTCTGGATGTCCGACGTGCACAGCGTCGGCGGCTACGTCACCGCGGGCAGTCTTTTCGCTCTCGGGCTGGCCGCCTGGCAGGTGCTGATCGCGTTGTTGGTCGGAATCTGCATCGTCTATTTCCTGTGCAATCTCGTGGCCCGGCCCAGTCACGCCACCGGTACTCCGTATCCGGTCGCTTCTCGAATTCCGTTCGGCGTCCTCGGCGCCAATGTCCCGGCCATCATCCGGGGACTCATAGCGGTTGCCTGGTATGGCATCCAGACCTTCCTGGCTTCCAACGCCCTGGTGCTGCTAGCAGTCAAGATATGGCCCGGACTCGCACCGTGGGCCGACAAGTCCCTGCACGGATTCGCCGGTCTGTCTACTTTGGGCTGGATCGCCTTCATGATCATGTGGGTGGCCCAGGCGGTCGTCTTCTGGCGCGGAATGGAATCCATTCGCAGGTTCATCGATTTCTGTGGTCCGGCCGTTTACGTGCTCATGTTCGCGTTGGCGATCTATCTGGTCGCGAAGGCAGGCTGGAGCAACATCAACTTCAACCTTGCCGACGGTGGCGTCACGCTGACCGGCTGGGCCTGCATTCCCGTCATCCTTTCCTCCATCGCCCTTGTCGTCTCGTACTTCTCGGGCCCGATGCTCAACTACGGTGACTTCGCGCGCTACGGCAAGTCTTTCGGAGCCATCAAGCGGGGCAACTTCCTCGGTCTGCCGGTCAACTTCATCGTCTTCTCACTCCTGGTGGTGGTCACGGCCGCCGCCACCCGGCCCGTCTTCGGTGAACTGATCACGGATCCGGTCGAGACGGTATCCAAGCTCGATTCGGTCACCGCGGTGATCATCGGGGCGCTCACGTTCATGATCGCCACGGTGGGAATCAACATCGTCGCGAATTTCATCTCGCCGGCGTTCGACTTCTCGAACGTCAATCCGCAGAAGATCTCCTGGCGGATGGGCGGCATGATCGCGGCCATCGGTTCGGTGCTGATCACCCCCTGGAACCTCTACAACAGCCCGGACACCATCCACTACACGCTCGATATCCTCGGCTGCTTCATCGGCCCGCTGTACGGGGTGCTGATCGCGGACTACTACCTGGTCAAGAAGCGACGCGTCGTCATCGACGACCTGTACACGCTGAGTCCGCAGGGTCGCTATCACTACACCAAGGGTTACAACCCCGTCGCCATCGGCGCGACGCTGGTCGGCGCCGTTGTCGGGGTGATCATCGTCTTCTTCGCGTCATCCGGAGTGGCGGCCTACACGTGGTTCATCTGCGCCGGCATCGGCTTCACCCTGCACTACGTGGGCACCGCCCTCTACAAGAACTCGGTCTCCGTCGACGACCTCCCCGCCCCGGTCCACAGCTGATCCGGCCACCCCGCGGCGCACTTCAGACCCCTCCGGAGACCAGCCTCGCACTAGGAGCCAGTCCGGGATCAGCCCAGCAAGGATCGGACGTCATGTTGCTGAAGATCATCAATCCGAACACCACGTGGTCGATGACCGAGCGGATCGGCAGTTGTGCCAGGGCTGTTGCCTCCGTCGGCACCGAGATTGTCGCCGTCAGCCCGTCCATGGGGCCGGCTTCGATCGAGAGCCACTACGACGAAGCACTGTCCGTGCCAGGTCTGCTCGCCGAGGTCGAGCAGGGTGAGGCCGAGGGGGTCGACGGCTACGTGATCGCCTGCTTCGGTGATCCCGGGCTGGACGCGGCCCGCGAACTGGCCCGCGGCCCCGTGGTCGGCATCGCGGAAGCGGCCATGCACACCGCGAGTTTCCTAGGCCGGGGCTTCACCGTGGTCACCACCCTGGGCCGGACGTGTGGGCGCGCCTGGGACCTCGCGGCCCGCTACGGGATGGTGCGGCAGTGCCGGAGCGTCCGGGCCTGCGAGGTGCCCGTTCTGGAACTTGAAGAGCCCGGCTCGAGGGCCCGCGAACTCATCGTCGCCGAGTGTCGGGAGGCGCTGGCCGCTGATGGTTGCGACGTGATCGTGCTCGGCTGTGCGGGCATGGCGGAGCTGGCGGCGGAAATCAGCGCCTTGCTTGGCATTCCGGTGGTCGACGGGGTCGCGGCGGCCACCAAGACGGTGGAGTCGTTGGTCGCGCTCGGCCTGCAGACCAGCAGCTGGTCCGAGTTCAGCGGGCCACCGGCCAAGAACTACAGCGGTCTGCTCAGCGAATTCGCGGTCACCTGAGCAGTCTTTCCGCCGGCGATCTGGTTCGAGGCGAATCCCGGGCGTCATCACCAGGCAACATACGGTCGATAACGTCCGGCGAGTCGTTGAAGAACTCGCCGGACGACGGCGGGGGGCGGGCCGCCGACACGGGTCCACTTCCCGGCCGTGGCTCGGCTCTGCGGGGAGGGAGTAAGCGGTTGCCGACCAGGCGTCCATCTACCTTGACCCGCCAGCTCCGATGCGAGCAGGGAATGAATTCCCAGACCGCGATTCTCGCCGAGCTGCGTCGGGTGATCCTGGAGGGCGGGGTGCCGCCAGGAACGCCGATCCCCGTCGACCAGGTCGCCGAAGCGTTCGGGGTCAGCCGGATCCCGGTTCGCGAGTCGCTCAGGACGCTCATCGGCGAAGGGCTGGTCGATCACCAACCGCACTCGGGCTACCTCGTCGCCCAATTGACAGCAGAGGAATTCCGCGGGCTCTACACGGTGCGCGGCGTGCTGGAAAGGGCCGCGCTGGCAGCTGCTGCCGGGCAGGCCACAACGGCCGACGACCAGATCGCCGTGTCGGCGCTGGATGCTCTGGACACAGCCATGCAGGACAACGACTATCACGCCTATCACGTGGAGAGCAGGCGCTTTCACCTGGCTCTCGTCACGCCATCGCGGATGCGGCCGCTGCTGGGCATGCTCGAGTCCGTCTGGAATGTGACGGAACCGTTTCAGCCGATGACGCTGATCGGCGACGGCCAGCGCCGACTGCTGCACGCGGAGCACCGTGAGATGCTCGACCACTTCCTGGCCAGGGACTCGGACGCCTTGCTCGCGGTGGCCGGGCGGCACCTCGACCACCTCGACAGCTCCATTGCCGCCCTGCCGGCGGATCTCGGGCTCTTCAGCGAGCCGGCCCCGGCCGGACAGGGGCGGGATGGGCCCGACGCGCTGGGCGTTCCAGATGGGCGGGCATCATCGTGGGGTCGAAGCGAACAAGAGGGGGCGGGACGATGACGACGTCCGAGCGGCACCTGGCGCGGCCCGCGACGCCTACGCTGGCCGAGTTCAACCACGCCCAGCGCGACGTGGCAACGGAGTTGCTGCGGGCTTGCCTGGACATTCCTGAATGGGTAGCGCAGGTGGAGGCCGGGCGCCCGTTCGACGGGCTGGACGCCCTGCACAGCGCCGGTGCGGCTGCTTCGTCGTCCATCGGGTGGGAGCAGGTGGCCGGTGCGTTGGGTCGGCATCCGAGGATCGGTGAGGGGAAGTCCGCCGTGGCCGGCACCGATACGGAATCCGCGTGGTCCGCCACCGAACAGGGCGGCGTGCAGGACTCCCATGCGGACGCCCTCGCCGAGGGCAACCGGGCCTACGAGCGGAAATTCGGTCATATCTACCTGATCTGTGCGGCCGGCCGTTCCGGTGATCAGATCCTGGAGAATTTGCACGGTCGGCTGAGAAATGACGAGGCCACCGAACGGGAAGTCGTGATGGGCGAGCTGAAGCAGATCGCCGCGCTTCGCCTGGCCAAGGCGGTGGCTCCGTGATCGAGCGCATCTCGACGCACCTGCTGGACACGTCGATCGGCAAACCGGCAGCCGGCATTCCGGTCGTCCTGGAGCGAATCGGTGTCGACGGCGCGCCGCGAGAGATCGGTGCGGGCGTCACGGATGTCGACGGTCGGGTCGGGCAGCTCAACCAGGCGCCCGTCGAGCCGGGCGATTACCGCCTTGTCTTTGCGACCGCCGACTATTTCAGCACCGTGCACGGCGCAGTCTTCTATCCGGCCATCGCTATCTGGGTGCGGCTGTCGCCCGACCGCGATCACTTCCACATTCCAGTGCTGGCCAGCACTTTCTCCTACTCGACCTACCTCGGGAGTTAGCGACCCATGGCGATCGTCCTTGGCAGTAACCAGTACGGCAAGGCAGAAGTAAGGCTGGTCCACGTCGACCGCTCCACGCCGAACGCACTTCATCACCGACATCAATGTCACGAGCCAGCTCATCGGTGATTTCGCGGACACCCACCTCACGGGGGCGAACAACAAGGTGATCGCCACCGACACCCAGAAGAACACCGCTTATGCGTTGGCCCGTAAGGGCGGCGTACCGAGCATCGAGGAATTCGCGCTGCGACTGGCCCGCAATTACGTGGGCACCTATGACTACGTGACCGGCGCCCGGATGGAGGTCGAGCAGTACGCCTGGGACCGCATCAATACCGCGGACGGCCCGCATGATCACTCCTTCACCAAGGGCCCCGGCGCCGTCCGAAACACGGTGGTGCGCAAGGACGGCCCGATCGAGACGGTGATCTCGGGGGTGACCGGCCTGGTCGTGCTCAAGAGCACCGGAAGTGAATTCCACGGCTTTCCCGACGTGCCTTACACCTCGCTGGTCGAGACGAACGATCGAGTGATGGCGACTTCCGTCAGCGCCCGTTGGTTGTACGGGAAAACAGAGGCCGACACGAGCGAGTTCGACTGGACTGCGGCGTTCCGATCGGTCAAGGCGATCATGCTGGAGCAGTTCGCCGTGGTACACAGCCTGTCTCTGCAGCAGACGCTGTTCGCGATGGGCCGCAGCGTGCTGGAGGCGCACCCGGAAATCGTGGAGATCCGGCTTTCGATGCCCAATATCCACCATTTCGTCGTCGATCTGAGCAAGTGGGACCTGGACAATCCGAATACGGTCTTCTATGCGGCCGACCGTCCGTACGGACTGATCGAGGCGGCTGTGGTGCGTGACGATTCGCCGGCGCCCGCAGGTGTCTGGGACGGAGTCGCCGGGTTCGTGTGATCGATGTTCGGCAGCAATGAGCACTTTTCTCGATTTCGCCGGTTCGGCGTGAGATTCTGACATCCATCCGATCGTTGGCGGCCCGTTACTCCGGTGCCGCTCGTAGTGAATACGCGAAGGAGTTCCGTGAGCATCTCGATCGTTGCGGGCGCACCGGACGTCCCTGGCATTTCCAGGGTTCTGACCCCAGAAGCGCTCGAGTTCCTGGCGGCGCTGCACCGCGAATTCGCACCGCGCCGCGCCGAGTTACTGGCGCTGCGCAAGACCCGGCGGGACGCGGTGGCTGATGGTGCGCGCCTGGACTTCCTGGAGGAGACAGCCGCCGTACGGGACGGCGACTGGACGGTCGCGCCGGTGCCGGCGTATCTCGCCGACCGACGGGTGGAGATCACCGGACCGACCGACCGCAAGATGACGATCAACGCCATGAATTCCGGGGCCAAAGTCTGGCTCGCCGACATGGAGGATGCGAACACCCCGCACTGGGAGAACGTGATCGACGGCCAGGTCAACCTGGCCGACGCGATCCGCGGCACCATCACACTCGAACAGGGCGGAAAGTCCTACGCACTGTCCGACGGCGAGCGCGCGGTCATCGTGATGCGGCCACGCGGCTGGCACCTGCCCGAGAAGCACCTGAGCCTGGACGGTGGGCCGCTGTCCGGCTCGCTGGTCGATTTCGGTCTGTATTTCTTCCACAACGCCGCTGAGTTGCTGTCCAGAGGCCTTGGCCCGGCCTTCTATCTGCCCAAGATGGAGTCGCATCTGGAGGCGCGGTTGTGGGCCGAGGTTTTCGCGTTCTCCGAGAAGTACGTGGGCATCACCCCGGGCTCCATCCGGGCCACGGTGCTCATCGAAACCATCTGGGCCGCCTTCGAGATGGACGAGATCCTGTACGAACTTCGCGAATTCGCCTCCGGTCTCAACGCCGGTCGCTGGGATTACCTGTTCTCCATCATCAAAACCTTCCGCGACGCCGGGCCGGAGTTCGTGCTGCCGGACCGCAACTCGATCACCATGGCTGCGCCTTTCATGAAGGCCTACTCGGATCTGCTCGTATCCACCTGCCATCAACGCGGGGCGTATGCCATCGGCGGCATGGCAGCCTTCATCCCTTCGAAGGATCCGGCCGTCAACGAAGTTGCGTTCGCAAAGGTGCGGGCGGACAAGACGCGGGAGGCCGACGCCGGCTACGAGGGCTCCTGGGTGGCCCATCCGGGCCTGGTGCCGGTCTGCATGGAGATCTTCGACGCGGCCCTCGGCGACAAGGTTGACCAGTTGGATGTCGGGAAGGGCGCGAAGGTCACCGCCGATCAACTGCTCGACATCGAATCCCTGCAGGTCGGCGGCAAGCCAGTGGTGACGGAGGCCGGTCTGGACAGCAACATCTCCGTCGCGCTGGAGTACCTGGTCACGTGGATGTCCGGGCGCGGTGCGGTCGCCATCCACAGCCTGATGGAAGATGCGGCCACCGCAGAGATCTCGCGCTCCCAGGTGTGGCAGTGGCGGCAGGCCAAGACCACCCTGGACAGCGGTCGCGTCGTGACCGCCGAGCTCATCACCGACATCGCCGACCGGGCAACCGAATCGCTGGCCGACGTCTGGGCCGAGGTGCCGCACGGCCGCAACCTACTGGCCGACGCCCGCAACCTGCTGGTCGAGTTCACCACGCAGAAGACCTACGAGGACTTCCTGACGATCCGGGCCTATGAGCTCATCCCCTGAGGTGCCGGCACTGGACCGCGAGGCACTGCGCCGCTGGGACGACGAACTGACCCCGGACGACATTGCTTATGCGGCTGCGTATCCCGGTCCTGCCGGTCCCGGATGCGTGCACACCGTCTACGTCCCGGTGCCCCGGTTCGTCGACGACGTCGTCGCCGAGTGGGGCGTGCTCGCCCTGCAGGCGACGGAGTCGTATCCGCAGCAGTGGCATGACGTGCTCGTCGACCTCGCCGGACCCGACACCCGCGAGCTCGAGGCGCTCACCCTGGCCAAATTGCGGACAGAGCCGATCGAAGACCTGCGCATCGATTTCGAGGACGGGTTCCGCGCGCACCGGGGTACAGAATCCGACGATCAGGAGGAGGACGCGCACGCCGTGCGGGCCGCGGCGCTGGTTGCAGGTATGACGATGCCGCGGTCCTGGGGGCTGCGGATCCGGTCGATCGGGGGGGCGACCCGCAGCCGCGGACTGCGCACCCTCGACCTGTTCCTGGGCGAGCTGCTCAGGCGGGGGCCGCTGCCCGCCGGGTTCGTCGTCACCCTGCCCAAGGTCACCTCGCTCGTCCAGGTCAAGGTCTTCTGCGACGTACTGGCCGCTCTGGAGGCCGCACATTCGCTGCCGGCCGGCTCACTCCGATTCGAGATCCAGGTGGAAACCCCGCAGACCGTGCTCGGTGCGGATGGCACCGTTCCGGTCGGTCGGATGATCCACGCCGCTGGGGGACGGGTCTCCGGTCTTCATTTTGGTACCTACGATTACACCGCGAGCCTGGGAATCCTTGGGGCTCATCAGAATCTTCGTCATCCGGTGGCCGACTTCGCCAAGGGTCTGATGATGCTGGCCGCGGCGGAGACCGGCGTCCGGGTGTCCGACGGATCCGACAACAAGGTACCGATCGGCGACGCGGACACCGTCGGGCGACGCTGGCTGGCCCACGCAGAGGGGGTGACCCGGGCGTTACGGCAGGGGATCTTCCAGGGCTGGGATCTGCACCCGGCCCAGCTGCCCACCCGGTTCGCGGCCACCTTCACTTTCTTCCGCGACGGGTGGTCCGAAGCCGCGGTCCGGCTCCACGACTATCACCGGCAGCTACCTGGGATCGGCGGCGTGATGGACGAACCCGCCACCGCCTTTGCGCTGGCCCGTCATCTGGCGGCCGCCCTGGCCTGTGGTGCGGTGCAGCCGGACGAGCTCGTGCGCGTGGCCGACATCGACGAGGCCGTCGTGCAGCGGTACCTCGTGCGCGGTGCTCCTCCGGGCGTGAAACTGTGAGGGCCGGATCTTTTCCACAACTGGGCAGGAGTTTTCCATGCATCTGACACCGGGTGACACCGAGAAACTGCTGCTGTCGGTGGCCGGCATGGTCGCCCGTGACCGGCTGGACCGCGGCGTCAGGCTCAACTATCCGGAAACCGTTGCGCTGCTGACCACCTGGGTGATCGAACGGGCTCGGGATGGCCGCACGGTCGAGGACCTGATGTCGTCGGGCCGAGAGGTGCTGGCCCGGGACCAGGTGATGGACGGCGTCGCCGAGATGCTCCCCGATGTTCAGGTCGAGGCCACCTTTCCGGACGGTCGCAAGCTCGTGACCATTCATCAGCCGATCGCGTAAGGGGAGTCCAGTGGCATCAGGAAGTTCCGCCGGTCCGGGGGCCATCCGCACCGCCGAGGGCACCATCGTGCTGAACGGCGGCCGCAGCGACTCGGAGCGGATCGAGCTGCACGTGGTGAACACCGGCGACCGGCCGATCCAGATCGGCTCGCACCTGCACCTGCCCGACGCGAACAAGTCGTTGGAGTTCGATCGTGAAGCCGCGCACGGTTTCCGGCTCGACATACCGTCGGGCACCTCCCGCCGGTTCGAGCCGGGTGCGTCCAGAAACGTTGTCGCCGTTGCCTTCCAGGGCAACCGCACGATTCCCGGTATCCAGCTCAAGACAGACGGCGGGGTCCTGTAAGACCATGGTGGAGATCTCGCGCGCCGAATATGCGGCCCTGTACGGACCAACGGTCGGTGACCAGATCCGGCTCGGTGACACGGATCTGTGGATCGAGGTCGAGAAGGACTACACCGCAGGCGGCGAGGAGGCAGTCTTCGGCGGCGGCAAGTCCATTCGCGAGTCGATGGCGCAAGGGTCGACCACCAGGGCGCAGGGCGCAGTGGACACCGTCATCACCAACGCGATCGTCCTCGACCACTGGGGCATCGTCCGGGCGGACGTGGGGATCACCGGCGGCCGGATCGTGGCCCTCGGCCGGTCCGGGAATCCCGACGTGGCCGACGGCGTGCATCCCGATCTACACATCGGACCGTCCACCGACGTCATCTCGGGCGAGGGAAAGATCCTCACCGCAGGCGGTTTCGACTCGCACGTGCATCTGCTGTCGCCGTCGCAGATCCACGAGGCACTCGCCACCGGGCTCACCACCATCGGCGGCGGTGGTACCGGGCCGAGCGAGGGCACCAAGGCCACCACCGTGACGCCCGGTGCGTGGCACCTGGAGAAGATGCACCGCAGCATGGATGCGTTGCCGGTGAACGTGTTGTTGCTGGGCAAGGGCAACACGGTGTCGATGGAGGGCCTGGCCGAGCAGGCGCTCGCCGGGGCCGGCGGCTACAAGGTCCACGAGGACTGGGGTTCCACCCCGGCCGCCATCGACGCGGCGTTGCGAGGTGCCGACGAGTGGGGCCTGCAGGTGGCGCTGCATTCGGACTCGCTGAACGAGTCCGGCTACGTGCAGTCGACGATCGACGCCATCGCCGGCCGGTCGATCTCGGCCTTCCACGTCGAGGGGGCCGGCGGCGGTCACGCCCCGGACATCCTCAAGCTCGCCGGCCTCCCGATGGTGCTACCCGGCTCCACCAACCCGACGCTTCCGCACACCGTGAACACCGTCGCGGAGCATCTGGACATGTTGATGGTCTGCCATCACCTGAACCCTGCCGTGCCAGAGGATCTCGCGTTCGCCGAGTCCAGGATCAGGGCGACGACGATCGCCGCCGAGGACGTGTTGCACGACATGGGCGCGATCTCGCTGACGTCGTCGGACGCCCAGGCGATGGGCCGGATCGGCGAGGTCGTCACCCGCACCTGGCAGGTGGCCCACGTGATGAAGCTGCGGCGCGGCGACATCGGCGGTTCGCAGCCGGCCGACAACTTCCGGGCCAAGCGCTACATCGCGAAATACACCATCAATCCGGCGATCTCGCACGGCGTCGACCACGAGATCGGCAGCGTCGAGGCCGGGAAGTTGGCCGATCTGGTGCTGTGGGAGCCGAAATTCTTCGGCGTCCGTCCGGCCATCGTCATCAAGGGCGGCGGCATCGTCTGGGGAGCGCTCGGCGACCCGAACGCGTCGATCCCGACGCCGCAGCCGGTGCTCATGCGGCCCGCGTTCGCGGACGCCATCGGCGCCGAGCTGTCGATGTCGTTCGTGGCGCCCGCCGCACTGCAGGACGGGCTGGCGGCCAGGCTGGGGCTGAAGCGGCAGCTGGTCGCGGTCCGGCCGACCCGGGAGGTCGGTAAGGCGCAGATGATCAACAACGACGTGCTGCCGGACATCGACATCAACCCGGAGACGTTCGCGATCAAGGTCGACGGCGAGCTGATCGAACCGGCCCCCGCCGCGGTCCTCCCCCTCGCCCAGCTCTACTCGATGTTCTGAGCCCCCATGTCGCGCTTATCAACTTCGACAACGCTCACGATCGTGACGGTTTTGGTACGGATGGGACAGGAATCGACACGTTCATGAGCGCGACGCAACCGACGGCGGGGAGCGGCGAGCTGATGCTCATGCTGCTCTCCGATGCGCGGCTGCCCACCGGCGCCCACACGCAGTCGGCCGGGCTGGAACCAGCCATCAATGCGGGGATGCCGGCGACCGATGTGCCCCGGTACATTTCCGCGCGGCTGCGCACCGTGGTCGCCGTCGAGGCCGGTGCGGCGGTAGTTGCGCGCCACCTAGCGCTCATGACGCCGTCAACGACCATGATCACGGCGGACCTGGCGCGGGTAGACCAGGCCTGGCGGGCACGCACGGTCAGCCCGGCGCTGCGTGAGACCTCGGTACTGCTCGGCCGCGGCTACCAGCGCCTGGTCACCAGACTGTGGCCCGGTCACCCTGCCGCTGTTGCCCTGACCGCCGTGAACCGGCCCTGCCGTGCCGTCGTGCTCGGCGTGGCGGCAGCCTGCGCCGGCCTGGAACCAGGGCAACTGGCCCGCCTCATCGGTTATGACGAGGCGCAGACCATCGCGGCTGCCGCGCTGAAGATCAATCCGATGGACCCGGTCGATGCCACCAGCTGGGTCATCGGGGCGCACCATGAGATAGAGCGGATGGCAACTGCCGTCGCAGACCTCACGAACCCTGACGACATCCCCGCCTTCGGTGCACCGCTGGTCGAGCAGTGGGCCGAGATCCATGCCACCACAACGCAAAGGTTGTTCCGTGCCTGACATTCCACAACAGACCCCGACCAGATCCCTGCGGCTAGGCGTCGCCGGACCGGTCGGCACCGGCAAGTCGTCGTTGATCGCCATGATCTGCCGGGAACTCAACAGCGAACTCCGCCTCGGCGTGATCACCAACGACATCTACACGGACGAGGATGCCAGGTTCCTGCGTTCGGCCGGAGTCCTGGACCCGGAGCGCATCCGGGCGGTGGAGACGGGCGCCTGCCCGCACACCGCGATCCGGGACGACGTCACGGCCAACCTGATCGCCGTCGAGGATCTCGAGAGCGATTTCGCCCCACTGGATGTCGTCCTGGTCGAATCCGGCGGCGACAATCTGACCGCGACGTTCTCGCCGGCGCTGGTCGACGCGCAGATCTTCGTACTTGATGTGGCCGGCGGCGGCGACGTGGCCCGCAAGGGCGGTCCTGGAATCGCCCGAGCGGACCTGCTGATCGTCAACAAGACCGACCTGGCTCCCTACGTCGGCGTCGACGTCCCGCAGATGGTCGCCGATGGTCGGGCGGCGCGTGGCGGCCGCCCGGTGCTGGCGCTGTCCAGGACCGACCAGGAATCGGTCGACAAACTGACGGCGTGGGTGCGGGAACTGCTGACGTCGTTCAGGTCCGGGGACCATGTGGCCATCGATCCCGGTCCGATGGCACCACACAGCCATGCCGACGAGGGCGGCCTGCCGACACTGCACACGCACGACGGTTCGCAACCGCACGAGCACACCCACTCGTGACCTTCGTTGGCGTTGAAGTCGGTGCCGGCCGGGCGAAACTCGAACTCCGCAGCGGGAACCTGGCCTCCCGGGTGATCAGTCAGGACGCCACCGGCGCGAAGGTGGCGTTGGTCGCGACCACCGCGCTGCTGCTGGGCGGCGACGAGATACACCTGGAACTGCGCATCGGGCCGGGCGCTTGGCTGGAGATCGTCGAGACGGCGGGCCTGGTGGCCTACGACGCAGGCGGGACGATGTCCACGTGGCGGCTGAGCGCGACCATCGGCGACCGTGGTTTGCTACTCCTGCGCGGTGAGCCCTTCGTCGTGGCGGACGGGGCGAACACGCTGCGCAGCAGCCACTTCCTCCTCGGCGAGGGATCGGCGATGTGCGTGCGGGAAACGGTCGTGCTGGGCCGGACGGGGGAGAACGGCGGGTCGGTGCGGGTCCGCAATCGGATCGACCGGGGGCAGACCGCGCTTCTCGTCGAGGACCTCGACCTGACCGACCGAGCCGCTCGTGAGCTGCCGGGAATCGTCGGACCGGCGCGCGTGGTGGACACCGTGACGCTGGTCGGCACCCCGGCGCCGACGGCGCCGCTCCCACCCGTCGGGTCGGCCTTTGCGTTGAGCGATGCCGCCGGAACCATGGCTCGGGTACTGCGGCCGGGCCTGGCCGGATCGCCGGCGGTGACGTGGTGGACGGCGTGGAGCGCCGCCGCCCGCGCGCGGACATCTCGCCGCGTCCGATCAGACGGTCGATGGCTGCGCGACCGGGCGACGGGGCGCAAAGGCCGGCGCGAGCACCACCAGCATCGCCGTGGTCGCGAGTGGTACGACGTAGCCCCAGCGCAGCGAACTGCCGGAGCTGACCAGGCCGGTCAGCACGCCGCCCAGAACGAACCCGAGATAGTTGAACTGGTTCAGCCGGGCAACCAACGCATCGGCCTTCCGGCGGCGCTGTTCCGGCGTGCCGTCGCCGGCCAGCACCCCGGCGGCCGAGAAGGTGAGGGGCGCGACCACGGCGAGGCCGGCACCCAGCACGGCGAACCCGACGATGGCGACGGCCGGACCGGGGGCGAGCACGACGAGCAGCAGACCGAGGGTTCCGACCGTCCCGGCCACCCTGACCACGTTCACGGCTCCGTTGCGGCGCACCAGGAAATCGCCGGCCAACCGGGACAGCAGGCTGGTGGTCTGGTAGGCACCGTAGGCCAGCGGAGCCAGGGCGGCACTCGCGGTCAACCCGTCCCGCAGGTAGATGGTCGACCACGAGGAGGCCGCGGAATCCGCGATGTAGAACAGGACCAGAGCAGCGCCCAGCAGCAACAGCGGCCGCCACGGGATGACGAGATCGTCCGGCTCACCGACCGGTTCGACGGCGGATTCCCGGAGAAACGGCGAGAAGGCGATCAGTGCGATGAGCACCGCGATCGGCGGCAGGCTCCCCGTCAGCGACCAGGAATGAGTGAGTGAGGTGTACAGCGCCCCGACGATGCCGCCCGCGGACCAGGCTGCATGGAAGGAGGTCAGGATCGACCGTCCGTAGCGGGCTTCCAAGGCCACGGCCTGCATGTTCTCCGACGCGTCGACCGTCCCGAGACCGAGACCGTAGATGGCCACGCCGATCAGGAAGGACGGCAGTGATGCCGCCAATCCGGTGACGATCAGCCCGGCGGCCGCCAGCAATAGGGCAAGCCGTAGCGTGACCGAGCTGCCCCGACGAGCAGCGAACATTCCGGCCACCGTCGATCCGACGCCGGCCAGGACGGCGACCCCGAACATGATCCCGGTGATCGCCAGATCGTCCAGCGCGTAACTTTCCTTGAAAGCAGGCAGATGGGTCAACACGACGGCGAACCCGATGCCCTGAGCGAAGAACGCGGCGGTGACGCCCGCGCGTGAAGTGCTGAACTCGCCCATTGCGCTCACTATCCGAGTTGCCGACCCCTTCGTCAATAGTTCGGCCCTGATAGTTGGTAGCCGACTTGGTAGTGTGACCAAGTTCCTGCCGGATCGACTTGACGACGCTTCGTTGCCCGGTCACAGTGGGTGATGACAGCGGTCGCGCGGCCTCCCCCCCGGCTGCGCGACCGCTGTCCTGAGCAGTGCCCGGAGAATAGCGGCGCGGTTTCCCCGCTGCCGCATCGCCGGAAAATGCCGGGGGATTACGCGGCCTGGAGGTCCGGTGCCGAGAATTCCCGCAACCGAGCGTCGGGAATTGCTGCTGCAGGCCGCCTGGCGGATTCTGGCCCGCGACGGCTACGCGGCCGCCACCACCAGGGCGATCTGCGCGGAAGCCGGCATGAAGCAGGGTGTCTTCCACTACTGCTTCACCAATCGGGACGAATTGCTGCGCGAGGTCTCGGCCAGCCTGATCGGCTCGCAGGTGTCCGCTTCCATCGGCGCGATCAGCCAGGATGGCCCCATGTCCGAATCGGTGGGCCGGGCCTTCGCGGCCTACTGGGAAACGGTCGAGGCCGATCCGGGCCTGCATCAGGTTCTGTACGAAATCACCACGTCCGTATTGAGGGATCCCAAGGCGAGCGAGATCGCCCGGTTCCAATACGGCCGGTACCTGGACGGCGTTCTGCTCAGCCTGGCCCAGATCGCGCAGATCAGAAACATCAGCTGGGACGTTCCCGAGTCGGTGCTGGCCCGGCAGGTGGTCACGGTCCTCGACGGCCTGACGTTGCACTACCTGGTCGACAGGGACAGTGACGCGGCCAAGGCGGCCCTGCAGGCGTTCGCGGTCGACTTCGCCGCGCACGCGCGACCGTTGGGCGATCGGACGTGACAGTCGAGCGCCTGCGCGCCGCCACCGCTCATCTTGATCCGCCGTTCGGAGTGATCGACGGGGCCGCGCTGGCGGCCAATGCTGCCGACCTGGTACGCAGAGCGGCCGGCAAGCCGATCAGGTTGGCGTCCAAATCCGTCCGAGTGCGTGACGTGCTTGCCGAAACGCTGGCCACACCCGGCTTCTCGGGTCTGCTCTGCTACACCCTGACGGAGGCGCTGTGGCTGCACGGCAAGGGCTTTCGTGATCTGGTACTGGGCTACCCGACCGTTGACCGGGCGTCTCATCGCGCAACTGGCCAAGGATCCCATCGCCGCGGCCAACATCACGCTGATGATCGACGACATAGCACATCTCGATCTGATCGACGCGACTTCTCCTGCCACACAGCGCAATTCCATCCGCGTCGCCATCGAACTCGACGCGGGGTTCCGGGCGGGGCCGTTCAAGGCGGGGGCCCTACGCTCGCCGATCCGCACCCCCGACGAGGCAACGGCTTTCGCTCGCGCCGTCATGGCGCGCCCGGGATTCGCGTTGGTCGGACTGATGGCCTACGAAGGTCAGATCGCCGGCGTCGGCAACGCCGGTTGGCGGCCGCGGCAGGCCGTCGTGCGCCAGATGCAGAAGCGGTCCGCCATCGAGATCGCCGAGCGGCGCGCGGCGGTGGTGGCCGGTGTGCGGAACGTCGCCGATCTGGAGTTCGTCAATGGTGGTGGCACCGGGTCGCTGGAGACGACGGCGGCCGAGGAGTCGATCACCGAAGTCGCCGCCGGCTCCGGCCTTTTCGGCCCGGGCCTGTTCGATCACTATGGCGCGTTCCGGCCCGAGCCCGCGGCGTTCTTCGTGATGCCGGTGGTGCGCAAGCCGTCTCGATCGGTGGCAACGCTGCTCGGTGGTGGGTGGATCGCCTCGGGCCCGGTTGGCGCGGACCGGCTTCCGGTGATCGCCGACCCGCGGGGCCTGCGGTACGTCGATGTCGAGGGTGCGGGCGAAGTACAGACGCCGCTCCGAGGCCGGCCGGCCCGCGCGCTTCAGGTTGGTCAGCAGGTGTGGCTGCGGCACGCGAAAGCGGGGGAGGCGGCCGAGCATCTCAACGAGTTCCACGTGGTCACCGGCGATGTCGTCACCCGCGCGGTACCGACGTATCGCGGCGAGGGACAGGCCTTCCTGTGACCCCGACCGGGCCGGTGTGGCGGAATTGGGGACGGTCGGTGATCGCCCACCCCGCCCGGGTGGAAATGCCCGCCGACGAAAGTGATGTGCAGTCGGTACTCCTTCGTGCTCATCGCGAGGGTCTGACCGTTCGTCCCGTCGGAGCCGGCCACTCATTCACGCCCATCGCCGCGACGGACGGGATCAGCCTGCGCTTGGACCGGATCAGCGGTCTCCGGTCCGTCGATGTGGCCAGCGGCTGCGTACGTCTCGGTGCCGGGACGCGACTCTGGGAGCTGCCGGAGCTGCTGCGGCCACACGGCCTCGCGCTGGAGAACATGGGAGACATCGACACCCAGACCGTCGCCGGTGCCATTTCCACTGGAACACACGGCACCGGGCGGGACTTCACGGGCATCGCGGGCCAGGTGACGGCGCTACGACTGGTACTGGCGGACGGTTCGGTGGTCAGTTGCTCCGCGCAGGTCCGGCCCGATCTGTTCGCGGCCGCTCGGCTCGGCCTCGGCGCGTTCGGCGTGCTGACCGAGGTGACCCTGCGGTGCGTGCCAGCGTTCCTGCTGGCTGCCAACGAACACCCGGAACCATTGCCGTCCGTGCTCGAGAACTTCGACGAGATCACCGGCAGCGCTGACACATGTCGAGTTCTACTGGTTCCCGCACACCGATGTCGCGCTGGTGAAGTCGAACCGCCGGGTGCCGGGCGACAGCATGCCGGACCCGTTGCCGCGCTGGCGTGCTGTGCTCGACGACGAGGTCACTTCGAACGGTGTCTTCGCACTGACCTGCGCGGCCGGTTGGCTGGTGCCGCCGATCATCCCGACCGTCAATGCCGCCGCGGCGAAGTTGGTCAGCGTGCGGAAGTTCACCGATGACTCGCAGGTGGTGTTCACCTCCCCCCGGCGGGTGAGATTCCGCGAGATGGAATACGCCATCGATCGCGGGGCGCTCCCGCAGGCGATCGCCGACATCAAAGCGTTGATCGCACGGAAGGGTTGGCGGATATCGTTCCCGCTGGAGATCAGGGTGGCGGCCGCCGATGACGTGTGGCTGTCGACCGCCTACCGACGACCGTCGGCCTACATCGCGGTTCACCGCTACTACCGTGAGCCGTTCGCCGAATACTTCCTGGCCGTCCAGGAGATCCTGCTCGGTTACGGTGGCCGTCCGCACTGGGGCAAGCTGCACACCCTGGACGCCCAAGAACTGGGACGGCGGTATCCGCGGTTCGACGACGTGCGGTCGGTGCGGGCAGCCGTCGATCCGAGTGGCCTGTTCCGCAACCCCTATCTCGACCGGGTCCTTGGTCTGCCGGGCCGTCTGACCTGCACTGGTCGGTATGCCCGTCGCCGGGCTGGGAGAATGAGCAGGTGCTCGCCCCATCCCTGTCCACCTCCACTCCCAGGCTCGTCGTATCCGACATGGACGGCACCCTGCTCGACCTCGATGGAATGCGCGTCAGCAGACGCAATGCCGATGCACTGCGCCGCGCCGCGGACGCGGGCGCTCGCGTCGTCATCGCAACCGGACGCCCGGTCGTCTGGCTGGGTCCGGTGATCGACGCCGGCTTCACCGGCACGGCGGTGTGCATGAACGGCGCGGTCACCTACGACGTCGCGACCGGGGAGATCGTCGCCAGCTCACCGATGCTGCCGAGCGCCATGGCGGCCTTTGTGGAGGCGCTGGCGGAGCGGGTCGAATTCGCCCTCGCGGTGGAACGGCTGGGCATCTCCGAGCACGACTTCTGGGCCGAGGAGACCTACCGGCACCCCTGGGTGTCCGGCGGGTTCCAGGCGCTCGACCGTTCGGACCTGCTCGCCGATCCGGCCGGGAAAGTTGCTGGTCCGCGGCACGTCGGACTCCAGGACGCTGGCCGAAGCCGCCCGGGCGGCGGCCGCGGACGCGCACGTCGACGGCGAATTGTCCATCACCTACTCCACCGACGACGGCCTGATCGAGGTCGCGGCCGCCGGGGTCAACAAGGGCTACGCGCTGGCCCGGCTCGCCCAGGACTGGGGGATCGACGCGGCCGACGCCGTGGCCTTCGGTGACATGCCGAATGACCTGGAACTACTCACCTGGGCCGGGCACGGCGTCGCGATGGCGAACGCACACCCGGACCTCGCCGCGGTCGCCAGCGAGATCGCGCCACATCACGGGGACGACGGGGTCGCCGCCGTCCTGGAACGCTGGTTCTGACACGGACGTTCAGCCGCCGACGAAATGGCCGAACGCCTTCGCCATCGACGACGGATGCCCGGTTCTCGTCTCCCGCCGGTCCGCGTAGCCCATCACCCGCAGGCCGGTATTGATGCCCGAGATAGCGAAGTGGCTCCGGCTCCCATTTTCGGGACCGATGACCGACCCAGGGCAGCTTCACGATCTCCGAATCGGCGCCGGTGATCAGGTCGGCCAGCGTCCGTCCGGCGAGATTGGCGGTGGCCACCCCGTCGCCGACGTACCCGCCGGCCCAGGCGAAGCCGGTCTCCCGATCAAGTCCGACACCGGCGTGCCAATCGCGCGGGACGCCGAGCGGGCCGCCCCAGGAGTGCGTGAACGTCACCCCGTCCAGCACCGGGAACATGTCGATCAAGTTGCGCTGCAACGAGTCGAACACCTTCGGATCATGGTCGAACCCAGCTGCGGTCGCGGAACCGTAGCGATAGGGAGCGCCCCGGCCACCGAACACGATGCGGCCGTCGGCCGTGCGTTGGCCGTAGCAGATCAGATGCCGGTGATCGGTGAACGTCGGTCGTTCGGCCCAGTCCGACGGCGGACAAGGTCGCCTCGTCCAGCGGCTGCGGTCGCGACGATCAGCGAGTAGATCGGGCACCAGATCCCGTTTCGCTCCGGCTAGTCCCGCGGTGTAACCCTCCGTCGCCCGAACCACCACTTCCGCAGTCACCGTTCCGGTGTCGGTGACCACCCGATGTGGCCGGATCTCCCGTACCGCAGTGCCTTCGTAGAGCCGGGCACCGCGCGCGGTGACGATGCTCGCCAGTCGTCGCACGAGGGCCGCCGGGTTGATGCTCGCGCAGTGCGGCGTGAAGGTGGCACCCAGACACCCCTCTGCGCCGGCAATCTCGAGTGTCTCCGAGGCGGACAGCAGGCGCAGATCGTCGTCGGTGTCTCCCCAGAGCCGGCCGTGCGCCACCTCCGCCTTCGCACGCTCCAGTTGCGCCTTCGACCGGGCGAAACCGATCGTTCCGCCGCGGGTCCAATCACATTCGATGCGTTCGGCGCCGATCACCGACTCCACCTCGTCCAGACCGGCACGCATCGCCGCCTTCATGGCAAGCGCCGCGTCCCGGCCGCTGGAACGGGCGATCTTGTCCCAGGAAGCCGGAAACAGCTCGGAACACCAGCCGCCGTTGCGGCCCGACGCGCCGAAACCGGCAATCTCCTTCTCCAGCAGCACGATCCGGATGCCCGGGTCCGCGCGCTGCAGGTAGTAGGCCGTCCAGAGCCCGGTGAATCCGGCACCGACGATCGCCACGTCACAGCTCAGATCCCCGGCCAGTGCCGGGCGGGCGACCAGCGGATCGTCCAGCCGATCCAGCCACAGACTCAGCCCGCGGTATCCACGCTCGGCGCCGCCCGCCCGGCCGCTCATCAAGTTCGCCCGTCCCATCGCGCACCGTGTCGCGATTCTCGCGCTTTGGAGCCCGTTTTGACGCGAGAATCGCGACACGGTGCGAGCAGGCGGGGGCTGCGGCGAGCGGGTGCCGACGGGAGGGCGGGATGCGTGTTCAGATGCGGTTCCAGGCCTCGGTGAGGACGATGCGGAGCTTCTGCTCGATCTCGTCGAACTCGGCCTGCCCGCAGATGAGCGGCGGGGCGACCTGCACGACGGGGTCGCCGCGATCGTCGGCGCGACAATAGAGCCCATTCTCGAACAGGGCACCGGAGACGTAGCCGCGCAGCACCCGCTCGCTCTCGGCGGCGTCGAAGGTCGCCTTGGTGGTCTTGTCCTTGACCAGTTCGATTCCGTAGAAGTAGCCGTCGCCGCGAACATTGCCGACTATGGGTAGGTCGTAGAGCTTCTCGAGAGTGGATCGGAACGCATTCTCGTTCCGCAATACGTTGCCCAGCAGGTCCTCGCGCTCGAACAGGTCCAGGTTGGCCAGCGCCACGGCGCAGGAGACCGGGTGGCCGCCGAAGGTGTAGCCGTGGGCGAAGGTCACGCCCTCCTTGCCGAACGGCTCGTAGATCCGGTCGGAGATGATCGCGCAGCCCAGCGGCGAGTAGCCGGACGTCAAACCCTTTGCCGTGGTGATGATGTCGGGCTGGTAGCCGTACTTCTGGGCGCCGAACATGGTGCCCAGCCGCCCGTAGGCGCAGATGACCTCGTCGGAGATCAGCAGAACGTCGTACTCGTCGCAGATCTCGCGTACCCGGTCGAAGTATCCGGGCGGCGGCGGGAAGCAGCCGCCGGCGTTCTGCACCGGCTCGAGGAAGACGGCGGCGACCGTGGCCGGGCCCTCGGCCAGGATGGCTTCCTCGATCCGGTTGGCCGCCCACAGACCGAACGCCTTCTCGTCGTCGGCCACGAAATCCGGCGCCCGGTAGAAGTTCGTGTTCGGCACCCGGAACGCCCCCGGCACCAGCGGCTCGAACGCCTCCTTGAACGGCGGCACACCGGTGATCGACAGTGCGCCCGCTGTCGTGCCGTGATAGGCGATGGCCCGCGAGATCACCTTGTGCTTGGCGGGTTTGCCGACCAGCTTGTAGTACTGCTTGGCCACCTTCCACGCCGTCTCGACCGACTCGCCGCCACCGGAGGAGAAGAACACCTTGTTCAGGTCGCCGGGCGCCGCTGCGGCCAGCCGGTCGGCCAGTTCGATCGCGGTGGGGTGCGCGTAGGACCAGATCGGGAAGAACGCCAGCTTGCGGGCCTGGGTCGCGGCCGCCTGGGCGAGTTCCTCGCGGCCGTGGCCGGCCTGCACGGTGAACAGTCCCGACAGGGCGTCGAGATACTTGCGGCCGTTGGTGTCCCAGATGTAGCTGCCCTCACCGCGTTCGATGATGGGTACCGGGTGGTCGTCGTAGGCCGACATCCGGGTGAAGTGCATCCAGAGATGGTCGGTCGGTTTGCCGGTACTGGTCGGGCTGGTCATCGTGTTCCCCAGGTGTAGGTCTGTTTGGACAGCTTGAGGTAGAGAAAGCTTTCGGTCGACCGGACCCCGTCGATGGTCCGGATGCGCTGGTTGAGCAGGCTGAGCAGGTGCTCGTCGTCTTCGCACACCACCTCGACCAGGATGTCGAACGATCCTGCGGTGATGACGACGTAGTCGACCTCGTCCATGGCGGACAGCGCGTCGACGACGGGGTCGAGGTTGCCCTCGGCCTTGATCCCGATCATCGCCTGCCGGGAAAAACCGACCTGGATCGGATCGGTGACCGCCACGATCTGGACGACGCCCGAACCGACCAGTCGGGAGACCCGCTGACGAACCGCCGCCTCGGACAGTCCGACCGCGGCGGCGATGGCGGCGTACGGTCGGCGGCCGTCCTCCTGGAGTTGCTCGATGATGGCTTTGGAAAACTCGTCGAGCGGAGCGGTGGCGCTGCGGTTACGCACTGTCGCCGACCCGTCGCTGTCGGCTGCAACGCCTGGTGACGATCTCGACATGACGATGATGATGGCCGCATCCGGAGGTGAAATGCAAGCGAATCCGTCGATGAAACCAAATGGCAACACGGAAAACCTTGCATAGACGGCTCGGAACTGCGATAACCGTATGGGTCCATTCGAGCACCGGGAGTGCAGATGACGATGACAGCACCGGTGGAACCGCCGCCCGGCGGTTCCGACGCGGCGGGCACCGACGGGACGGCGGTCGACAAGGGCCTCAAGTCCGGATCACTCGGACTCGTCGGCAGCGTGGTGGTCGGCATGGCGTCGACCGCTCCGGCGTATTCGCTCGCGGCCAGCCTCGGCTTCATCGTGGCCAGTGGTGGCGCCATTCTGGCGGGCGTGAAGGCGCCGGCGATCATGTTGCTGGCCTTCATCCCGATGTACTTCATCGCGGTGGCCTACAAGGATCTGAACGAGGCCGAGCCGGATTGCGGGACGACCTTCACCTGGGCGACGCGCGCCTTCGGCCCGATCGTCGGGTGGATGGGCGGCTGGGGGATCATCGCGGCCGACGTCATCGTGATGGCCAACCTGGCCCAGATTGCCGGGTCCTATTCGTTCACCCTGATGGACGACATCGGCATCCACGCCGCCGCAGGTCTGGCCACCAACACCTTCTGGTCGACGGTGGCCGGCATCATCTGGATCCTCATCATGACCTGGATCTGCTATCGCGGTATCGAGGTATCGGCGCACCTGCAGTACGTATTGCTCTCCATCGAGATCGTCACCCTGTTCATGGTCGTCGTCGTCGCCCTCGTCAAGGTGTATTCGGGTACTGCCCCGCCTGGATCCCAGACCCCGCAATGGTCCTGGCTCTGGCCGGGTGGTCTGTCATTGAGCAGCGTGATCGCACCTGCGGTCCTGACGGCCGTTTTCATCTACTGGGGCTGGGACACGGCAGTGGCCACCAACGAGGAGGCATCCGACCCCGGCAAAACTCCTGGCCGGGCCGCCGTCATCGCGACCGTGCTGCTGCTGGTGACCTACGTGTTGGTGTCCGTCGCGGTCGTGGCCTTCGCCGGGATCGGGACGACCGGGATCGGCCTTGGCAACGAGGCGAATGCCGAAGACGTGTTCACGGCTATCGGGCCGACACTGTTCGGCGACAGCTTCCTCGGACACGTCGGTCTGGGCCTGCTCACCGTCTCGATCCTGACGTCGGCGTCCGCGTCCACGCAGACCACGATCCTCCCAACGGCACGCACCGCGTTGTCGATGGCCGTCTTCAAGGCTATTCCGGAGAAGTTCGCCAGGATTCATCCCAAGTATCTGACCCCGACGTGGTCGACGATCGGGATGGGTGCGGTATCCATCGCCTTCTATCTCGTCATCACGGTGATCAGCACCAGCCTGCTCAACGCCCTGATCGGGTCCATCGGACTGCAGATCGCCTTCTACTACGGACTGACCGGTTTCGCGTGTGTCTGGTTCTATCGCAGGACGCTGACCAGCACCTTCCGGCACTTCGTGATGCGAGGCCTGATTCCGCTGGTGGGCGGCATCTTTCTGTTCGCGATGTTCGTCTACGCCTTGATCAGCTATGCCGCGCCGGACTGGCTGACCGATGACGACGGAAACAACGTCACCATCTTCGGTATCGGCGCGGTGGCGGTGGTGGGCGTGCTCGCATTGTTGGTCGGCTTCGTGCTGATCGCCTTCCAATGGTGGCGGACTCCGGCGTTCTTCCAGGGCAAGACGCTGCCCAAACGCTCGGCCATGCTGGTGCTCGTCGGCACGCAGGATGCCGGCGCCGCCGGCACGTTGCCCGATTCCGGCGACCAGGCGACGATCATCGCCGACGATCTGTCGAATCTCCCCGCGGGCCAGGTCGCGGTTGATCCCGAAACCGGACAAACCTTCCGCCCGAAATCACCTGGAGACGGTTAGCAATCGCATGTGACAACGACGCATTACTTGTCCTTGTACTACATGAGATGCAAGGATCTCGAAAATCAGCGGGCACGCCCCGATCGCAGGCCCGAAATCCGCGTATTACAGCAGGAGGTTGCTTGTGCCAGCCCGGACATCACCGGACCCGTTCCGCCGAGAAGTTGGCCGTGCATCGACGGGGCGCCGCACAAGCTTCGATCGTCGAACGTTCTTGCGGGGAGCCGGCCTGGCCGGCGGTGCCGCTTTCCTTGCGGCATGCGGAATTCCGGGCATCAGGGTCACCGGTTACGAACCGGGGCCGGATCGCTCGGATACCGACAAGACCGTCGACTGGGCCAACTGGCCCTTCTACATCGACGTCGCCGAGGACGGATCCAGCGATCCTACTTCGCTGGAGAAATTCACCAAGAAGACCGGCATCCAAGTCACCTACACCGAGGACGTCAACGACAACGACGAGTACTTCGCGAAGATCCAGCCGCAGCTGACCGGCGGCCAGGCCATCGCCGCCGACACGTTCGTGGTCACCGACTGGATGGTCGGAAAGCTGATCAGGCTGGGCTTCCTCGAGGAACTGGACCATGCCAACATCCCGAACATCAAGAACCTGCGTGCCGATCTGAACAAGGTGAGCTACGACCCCGGCCGGAAGTATTCGGTGACCTGGCAGTCCGGTCTGGCCGGTATCGCGATGAATCCGGCCGCGACCGGGGGCCGGGACGTCACGTCGATGGACCAGCTCCTCACGGATCCTTCATTGCGCGGGAAGGTGACGCTGCTGACCGAGATGCGGGACACGGTCGGACTGACGATGCTCGACCTCGGTTTCGATCCCGCGGATTTCACCATGGCCCAGTTCGACAAGGCCATCGCCAAATTGCAGAAATCGGTTGATTCCGGACAGATCCGGCGGTTTACCGGAAACGACTACGGTGCGGATCTGGTGCAGGGCAACGTCGCGGCGTGCACCGGTTGGACAGGAGACGTGGTCAGTCTCCAGGCTGACACGCCGGACCTGGTTTTCAAGCTGCCGGACGCCGGCGGCACCTTGTGGAGCGACAACTTCGTCATCCCGATCCGGACGCAGCACAAGAAGAACGCGGAGACGCTGATCAATTTCTACTACGACCCCGAGATTGCCGCTCAGGTCGAGGACTACGTCAATTACATCTCCCCGGTGGTCGGTACGGACGCGGCCATGAAGGATCTGGACGCGGATCTGCTGAAGAACGAACTGGTTTTTCCCACCGCCGAAACTTTGAGCAAAACCCACGTCTTCATGGGTCTCACCGAGGAAGAGGAAAATCGATGCAATCGTGCCTTTGCGAAGTTGACGGGAGCCTGAGTACATGACGGCCCTGGAAACAGCCTTGACGAACACCGACGACCCGGGTCGAATCCGGCCTGCAGATCGTCGGTCTGCACAAGCGCTACGGCAACTTCGCGGCGGTCGACGGAATCGACCTCTCTGTCCCGGAGGGCAGCTTCTACGCCTTGCTCGGCCCGTCCGGGTGCGGCAAGACGACCACGCTGCGAATGGTGGCCGGTCTGGAGGATCCGAGCGCCGGGCAGATCCTGGTCGGCGGCGAGGACATCTCGCACAAGCGGCCATACCAGCGCCCGGTCAATACCGTCTTCCAGAGTTACGCGCTGTTCCCGCACATGACGATCTTCGAGAATGTCGCGTTCGGGCTGCGTCGGCGGAAGGAGCCCGACATCGACCGTCGGGTCAACGAAATGCTGGAACTCGTCGAGATGCAGCACCTGGCGAAGCGCAAGCCGACCCAGCTGTCCGGCGGCCAACAGCAGCGGATCGCCGTCGTGCGCGCCCTGGTCAACAAGCCGAAGGTGCTGCTGCTGGACGAACCGCTCGGAGCCCTGGATCTCAAGCTCCGCCGACAGATGCAGCTGGAGCTCAAGAGGATCCAGACCGAGGTGGGGATCACTTTCATCCACGTCACCCACGACCAGGAAGAGGCCATGACCATGGCCGACACCATCGCGGTGCTGAACAAGGGCAAGATCGAGCAGCTCGGCGCGCCCGTCGATCTGTACGAGAACCCGCGGACCGCCTTCGTGGCCGGCTTTCTCGGCCAGACGAACCTGCTGTCGGTCAACGTGGTCAGCCGGGACGCCGACGTCGTCAAGCTGGACTTCCACGGCGTGCAGCTGGCGATGCCGGCCTCCCGGATGGCCGCAACCGGAACGGCGGTGGAGGCCGGCGTGCGGCCGGAGAAGATCCAGATGACCGACCTGGGGCGGTCACCGGACGGGATGAACAGCATCGACGGGACGATCATCGACGCGTCGTTCATCGGGGTGTCCACCCAATACGTGGTGCGGTCGACCGCCGACGCCGAGGAGGAATTGGCGGTCTTCAGCCAGAACAGCGCCACCGAGCTGCGCCGGGTCGGCGAGTCGGTTTCGCTGTACTGGCACCCGGAACACACCTTCGGCCTGCACGAGGGCGCATGGAAGGAAGCCGAAGCCGCCGAGGTGGCCTCGTGACGGCCGCCGCACCGCTGGCGGCCGCCGAGTTGCAGATGGAGAAGCCGCCACCGGAGGCCGGGCCGAGTACGTCCAAGAAACTGACGCCGTATTTCCTGCTGTTGCCCGGCGGTCTGGCGCTGCTGGTGTTCTTCGTGTTGCCGATCCTGACGCTTTTCAACAGTTCGCTGACCTCCGGCGGCCTCGAAGAGGGCTACAGCTTCCGGTTCGCGTTCAGCAACTACTGGGATGTCTGGACGACGTATTGGCCACAGTTCCTCCGCTCCATGGTCTATGCCGCCTCCGCCACGGTGCTGGCCATCCTCATCGCCTACCCGTTGGCCTACACCATCGCCTTCAAGGTGGCCGCGAAGTGGCGCCCGTTGCTGCTGGTCCTGATCATCGCGCCGTTCTTCACCAGCTTCCTCATCCGCACGCTGGCCTGGACCACCATCCTGGCCGACGACGGTCCTGTGGTGTCGTTCATGCGCCACGTCGGCATCCTCCGGCTCACCGACCTCGTCGGGTTGACCACCGACAACCGGGTGCTGGCCACGCCGCTGGCGGTGATCGTGGGGTTGACGTACAACTTTCTGCCGTTCATGACGCTGCCGTTGTACGCGTCGCTGGAGAAGCAGGACCACGCATTGATCCAGGCGGCCGGTGACCTCTACGCCAGTCCCTGGGCTGCGTTCTGGAAGGTGACCTGGCCGCTGAGCCTGCCCGGCGTGGTGTCCGGCACTCTGCTGACCTTCATTCCGGCTTCGGGCGACTACGTCAACGCGACGTTCCTCGGCTCGGTGCGGCAATCGATGACCGGCAATGTCATCGACGCGCTGTTCCTGCGGGTGCGCGACTACAACCACGCTGCGGCCCTGAGCATCTCGTTGATGGCGGCGATCGTGGTGCTCGTCATCTACTACGTCCGCCGATCCGGAACGGAGGACCTGGTCTGATGACCACCACCGCACAAAGAGTCACTGCCGCGACCACGCCTCTCACTCCGACACCGATCAAGGGTGCGAAGGGTCGGTGGATCCGCGACCACCTGGTGACGTTCTTCGGATTCTGCGCCCTGCTCTACATGTTCGTGCCGATCTTCGTCGTCGTCGCGTTCTCGTTCAACGAACCGGCCGGCTCGTTCAACTACACCTGGACGAAGTTCTCCCTGAACGCCTGGGAACATCCGTGCGGTGTCGAGGGCATGTGCGACTCGTTGGTGCTGAGTCTCAAGATCGCCCTGCTGGCCACCGTCGCGGCCACCGCCCTCGGCACGATGGCGGCGTTCGGGTTGGTGCGGCACGAGTTCAAGGGCAAGGCCTTCGCCAACATCCTGATCTTCGTGCCGATGGCAACGCCAGAGGTCGTCGCGGGTTCGTCGCTGCTGGTGCTCTTCGTCAACATGGGTGTTCCGCTGGGCCAGCTGACCATCTGGATCGCCCACGTGATGTTCTGCTTCAGCTTCGTGGTGGTCACCGTCAAGGCCAGGTTGGTCGGTCTCGACCCGCGACTCGAGCAGGCGGCTCAGGATCTGTACGCCAATCGGTTCCAGACTTTCCGGCGCATCACCATGCCGTTGATCGCGCCGGGCGTGATCGGCGCGGCCATGCTGTCGTTCTCGCTGTCTTTCGACGACTTCATCGTCACCAACTTCAACTCCGGGTCGGAAGTCACCTTCCCGATGTTCGTCTGGGGGGCGTCGAAGAAGGCACTGCCGCCGCAGATCAACGTGGTCGGCACGGCGATGCTGGTGATCGCGCTGATCTGCGTGGTCGGCGGACGGGTCATCTCGGCCCGACGGAACCGGTGATCGACATGGCGAGCGCCGGTGTCCCAGCCGGTGGGTCAGGCGAGATGTTCCAAGTGCTCGACCCGTCGACCGGCCGCGCGATCGCGGACTATCCGCTGGCCACCGCCGGAGATGTCGACAAGGCCGTATCGACCGCCCGACAGGCCTTTCGGGAGTGGTCGCGCACCACGCCGGGGGAGCGCGGCACCCTGCTGGTCGCGCTGGCCGCCGAACTCGAGTCCCGCGCCGCACAGCTGGCGGAAGTCGAGACGGCCCAGACCGGCAAGCCGATCCGGCTTTCCAGCGGCTTCGACGTGCCGGGCACCATCGACAACACGGCGTTCTTCGGTGGGGCCGCGCGGGTGCTGGAGGGCAGTGCGGCTGGGGAGTACTCGGCCGACCACACCTCGATGATCCGGCGCGAGCCGATCGGCGTCATCGGGTCGATCGCCCCGTGGAACTACCCGCTGCAGATGGCCGGCTGGAAGATCCTGCCGGCCGTCGCGGCCGGCAACACGATCGTGCTCAAGCCGGCGGAGATCACCCCGCTGACGGCCGTGCTGTTCGCGGAAGCCGCTGCCGCGGTCGGGTTCCCGGCCGGGGTGATCAACGTCGTCAGCGGAACGGGAGCCGATGCCGGCGCCGCACTGGTCTCCCACCCGGACGTGGACATGGTGTCCTTCACCGGATCGACGGCTGTCGGCCGGCAGGTGATGGCCGCCTGCTCCGGGCGAGGCGCCCGGGTGCATCTGGAACTGGGCGGCAAGGCGCCGTTCGTGGTCTTCGACGACGCCGACCTCGAGGCCGCCGTCAACGGCGCGGTGGCGGGTGCGCTGATCAACACCGGTCAGGACTGCACCGCGGCGACCCGCGCCTACGTGCACGAGTCGCTTCTCGACGAGTTCATCGCGGGTGTCTCCGACCTGTTCGCCGGGCTGGTGCTCGGGGCGCCGATGGACGAGGCGACCGAGATCGGGCCGCTGTCCAGCGCCCGCCACCGCGACAAGGTGGCCGGCATGATTGCGTCCGCCGCCGCGTCGGGCGCCAAGGTCATCGCTCCCGGGAAGCTGCCGGCGGGCGACCTGCAGGGTGGCTTCTGGCAGTTGCCGACGCTCGTCACCGGCGTCGGTCAGCGAGACGCCATCGTGCAGGACGAGATCTTCGGGCCGGTGCTGACGGTGCAGTCGTTCGTGACCGATGATGAAGCGCTCGAGCTGGCCAACGATTCACCGTTCGGTCTCGCCGCCTCGGCCTGGACGTCGAACGTGCACCGCTCGCTGCGCGCCGCGGCGGAACTCCGGGCCGGCACCGTCTGGATCAACGATCACATTCCGATCTTCTCCGAGATGCCGCACGGCGGCTATGGAGCCTCCGGATTCGGCAAGGACATGAGCACCTACTCGCTGCAGGAATACACGCAGATCAAGCACGTCGCGATGGATCGCACCGGGATGGCCCGTAAGCCCTGGCACCGCACGATCTTCGGTTAGCCCCGGCCATTTCGGTCCCTTCGAAGGGGCTCACCCACTTGCAGTGCACCAAAGTCATCACGCCAACCGAAACGAGTCACCCGTGTCTCCGCTATTACCGGCCGGCCGATCCAGGGCCAAGGCCGTCCGCACTTCGCTGGCCGACGCCGAGCCGATCTGTTGGTGGCTCGACGATGTCGACGCCCCCGAGCCGCACGAGCGGCTGACCGGTCAGAACAGGACCGACCTGGCGATCATCGGCGGCGGCTACTCCGGTCTGTGGACGGCGCTGCTGGCCAAGCAGGAGGATCCGTCCCGTGAGGTCGTCATCCTCGAAGGAAAGACGTTGGGCTGGGCGGCATCCGGTCGCAACGGCGGGTTCTGCTCGGCTTCGCTGACCCACGGTCAGGCCAACGGGATGGACTGGTATCCGGAGGACATGCCGCGGCTGGAACGGCACGGCCGCAACAACCTGGCCGGCATCGTGAAGACCATCGAGGATTTCGACATCGATTGCAAGCTGGAGAAGACCGGTGAGCTGAAGGTGGCCACCGAGAGCTACCAGATCGGCGACCTGGCTGCGGACTACGAGCGAATGCTCGACTTCGGTGACGACGCCGAGCTTCTCGATCAGAACGCCACCAGGGCGCTGGTGAATTCGCCGACCTATCTGGGCTCCGTGAACGGGCGGGACAAGACGGTCCTCGTTGATCCGGCCCGCCTGGTCTGGGGACTGGCGGCGGCGTGCCTCTCGCTCGGCGTCAAGATCCACGAGAACACCTACGTGCAAGCAATGGTGCGCGAGGGCGACGACATGGTGTTGCAGACTCCGCACGGGACCCTTCGGGCCGACCAGGTAGCGTTGGGCACCAACGCATTTCCGTCCTTACTCAAGCGGGTGCGACCCTACGTCGTGCCCGTCTACGACTACGCCATGGCGACCGAACCGCTGACCGATGTCCAGATGGACACCATCGGCTGGAAGGGGCGGCAGGGCGTCAGTGACGCCGGCAACCAGTTCCACTACTACCGTCTGACCGACGACAACTGCATCATCTGGGGTGGCTATGACGTCATCTATCACTACGGCAACCGGATCGACCCGTCGCTGGACCAGCGACCCGAGACGTTCAGGTTGCTCGCCGACCATTTCTTCGCGACCTTCCCGCAGCTCGAGGGAGTGCGCTTCAGCCACACCTGGGGCGGGGTGATCGATACCTGCTCCCGGTTCTTCCCGTTCTTCGGCACCGGCTTCGGCGGCAAGGTCGCCTACGCCGTCGGCTACACCGGACTCGGCGTCGGCGCCACCCGGTTCGGTGCGCAGGTGATGCTGGACCTGCTCTCCGGCGAGAAGACCGAGCTGACGTCGCTCAAGACGATCAGGGCCAAGCCGGTGCCCTTCCCGCCCGAGCCGCTGCGCTCCGCCGTCATCAACATGACCCGCTGGTCCGCGTCCCGCGCCGATGCCAGGGCCGGCTACCGGAACCTCTGGCTCCGCTCCCTCGACCGCTTCGGCCTCGGCTTCGACTCCTGACGCGTGACATCGACCGAAGCCGGGAGTTCCATCAGCCCGGGATGAGCTGGAACTGGGTGCGTCCGTGCAATCGGTAAACGGCGAAATCGCTGTCGAGGGTGAAGATCTGGCGCTCGCCCAGCTCCTCGGCGAGCGCGACGAGCGTGGCATCGGCCAGATCCATCGGCAGATCGGCGTACTTCGTCATCAGAGCCTGGCAGCGCTCCACCGCCGGTTGGGAGAGGTCGGCGATCACCAGTCGTTCACTGCTTACCAAGCGCCACAGGGCGTCTCGCCCGCGAGCCCCGGTGCGCCCATACAAGAGATGCATGGCCTCTGTGAACGCTGACCAACTGGTGGTCATGGGCAGCCTGATCCGCTGGAGCGACTCGATCACCCCGGCATGTCGAGGCTCGCGGGGGTCGATCATGGCGATGAGGACCCCGGCGTCGGTCAGCGTCATCGGTGGAGCTGGCTGTGCTTCTCGTCCAGGTCCAGCCGGTATGCATCCTTGACCCGATGCGCAACGCCCCCGTCGTCGAGTTTCGACGGTGCAACGCCGATGACGTCGGCCAGAACTTCGGCATTGGTCGGTCCCGCCAGGGCAACGTCTGCCCGCTCGGCCGCGGCCCGCCGGATGAACTCGGACACCGAGACCCCCTCCCGTGCAGCGGCCAGCTCGATCCGCCGCTCCAGCGCTTCTTCCAACCGTAAACTTCGCATCGACCGAATGTATCACGGACGAACGCAGACGTGATACGCTCGAGCTACTTGCCCATTACGCGGGCTCCGGCCAAGCTGACAAGCAGAAACTGCCAGACCGGCATCGAACGGCCCGAATCGCCCCAGGGCCGAACCACCACCAGGAGAGTTGAATCCCATGGCGCGCTACGGCGCAATGTACGGCCCCGACGTGACGTTCACCGGGGTACCGCGGTGCGATCTTTCGGACCCAGCCACCTATGCAGCGGCGTCTGCGGTGATCGTTGGCGCTCCCTTCGACTCGGGGACGTCCTACCGGTCCGGCGCCCGGATGGGACCGATGGCCCTGCGCACCTGCGACTACTCCGAGCACACCGGGTCCCGTCCGCACCTGTCGCTCCGCGTCGATCCACTGCTGGACATGGGCGTGGTCGATGCGGGCGACGTCGAGATGGCTCCGACCGAGACCATCAGGTCGCTGCGCGCCCTGCAGAACGTCATCACGGGGTTGGCGAAGGCGAACAAGATCCCGATCGTCCTCGGCGGCGATCACACCATCGCGATGGCCGACATCACCGGCCTGGCCGAGCATTTCGGCTACGGTCGGATCTCGGTGATCCACTTCGACGCGCATGCCGACACCGGGGACATCCAGTTCGGCTCGCTCTACGGGCACGGTCTGCCGATGCGCAGGGTGATCGAATCGGGCGCCGTCAAGGGCAGCAAGTTCTTCCAGATCGGACTGCGCGGCTACTGGCCCGAGCCGCCGGAGCTGGCCTGGATGGCCGAGCAGGGCATGCGCGGATTCGAGATGGCCGAGATCCAGCGTCGCGGTCTCGACGCCGTGCTGACCGAGGCCATCGCCCTCGCCTCCGAGGACACCGACGGAGTGTTCCTGTCCGTCGACATCGACGTCGTCGATCCGGGTATGGCGCCGGGCACCGGAACCCCGGAGCCGGGTGGCCTGACCCCGCGGGAACTGCTGGACGCGGTGCGCCGCATCGGTCGCGAGACCGACCTGGTCGGCCTGGAGATCGTCGAGGTGGCGCCGCCGTACGACCACGCCGACGTGACCGCGATGCTCGGCAACCGGGTGGTGTTGGAGACGTTGTCCGGTATCGCCCGCCGCAGGGCCGACGAAACATCCGGAACCGTCTGGGACGAGTCGACACCCGTGCTGGCCGGCCGGAACGGCCTATCCGTCCGATCCGGAGCGGGCAAGCTCCGGGTGCTGCTGGTCGGCGCCGGCGGCGTCGGTTCGGCGGTGGTGGCCACCGCGGCCAAGCGGGAGTACATCGAGGCCATGGTCGTCGCCGACTACGTCCTGGCCAGGGCCGAGCAGAGCCTGCGAGCTGGTCGGTGACGGCCGCTTCATTCCGGCGCAGGTGGACGCACTCGACATCGAGGACGTGGTCGGGCTGCTGACCCGCTACCGCTGCGATGTGCTCCTCAACGCAACGGACCCGCGGTTCGTCATGCCGCTGTTCCGGGCCGCGCTGCAGGGCAAGTGTCACTACCTCGACATGGCGATGTCCCTGTCCCACCCGCACCCGACCGACCCGTTCAACACCCCGGGCGTGATGCTCGGCGACGAGCAGTTCGCCATGGCCGCCCAGTGGGAGGCGGCCGATCGGATCGCGCTCGTCGGGATGGGCGTCGAGCCGGGCCTTTCCGACGTGTTCGCCAAGTACGCCTCGGACCACCTGTTCAGCCAGATCGACGAGATCGGCGTCCGGGACGGCGGAAACCTGCAGGTCGACGGGTACGACTTCGCACCCACGTTCTCCATCTGGACGACCATCGAGGAATGCCTGAACCCGCCGATCGTCTACGAGCGCGGCCGCGGTCACTTCACCACCGCGCCGTTCTCCGAGCCGGAGGTGTTCGACTTCCCGGAGGGCATCGGCCCGGTCGAGTGCGTCAACGTGGAACACGAGGAGGTGCTGCTGATCCCGCGTTGGCTGGACGCCGGGCGGGTCACCTTCAAGTACGGCCTCGGCCAGGAATTCATCGAGATGCTCAAGCTGCAGCGCAAGCTGGGCATCGACTCGGCGGTCAGCCTGCAGGTGGGCTCGGTGATGGTGTCGCCTCGCGACGTCATCGCGGCGCTGCTGCCGGATCCCGGCGACGTTGGGCGACAAGATGCACGGCAAGACCTGCGCCGGGAACCTGGATCAAGGGCCTGGACAAGGACGGGAATCCGCGCGAGGTCTACCTGTACCACGTGGTCGACAACGAGTGGTCGATGCGGGAGTACCACTCGCAGGCCGTCGTCTGGCAGACCGCCGTCTGTCCGGTCGTGGCAATGGAACTCATCGCTCGCGGGTCGTGGTCCGGTGCGGGAGTCCTCGGGCCGGAGGCGTTCGACGCGGTGCCCTTCCTGACCTTGCTGACCGAGTACGGGTCACCGTGGGCGATGCGCGAGCAGGGCCCGGCGGCGCTGGATTCGGGTGGCGTGCGCGACACCGGTCCCGCGCCGACGAAGCCCGGCGATCCGCATCCGCTACCGGTCCGCCCACAAACCGGTGAGCCGGAGACGCCGCACAGCCGCGCGCTCTAACCGCGAACAGCTACAGGTATTGCCCGCTGCCCCCGCTGTGAGCCGCGTGGCCGTCCGATCCCGGTGCGGCTCCGGGTGGCAGCATGCCGCGGCGCATCTGTTCGAGCTGCGATCTGGCCGCCACCTGCTGGGCCACCAAGGCCGCCTGCAGGCCGTGGAAGACGCCTTCGAGCCAGCCGACCAGCTGAGCCTGGGCGATCCGCAGTTCGGCGTCGCTCGGCACCGAATCCTCGGTGAACGGCAGCGTCAACCGTTCCAGCTCGTCGCGCAGATCGGGCGTCAGCCCCGATTCGAGTTCCTTGATCGAGGCGGCGTGGATGCCCTTGAGACGGACCCGGCTGGCGTCGTCCAACGGTGCCGCCCTGACTTCCTCCAGCAGCTGCTTGATCATGGTGCCGATCCGCATCACCTTGGCCGGCTCACCGATGGCGTCCCCCGGATCGACATTGCCCGACTCGTCGGGGCCGTCCTGACCGGGCATCAACTGCGCATGCTCCGGCACTTCCATCGGCTGTCCGTCGGGTCCCACTACGACGAATCGGTTGCCCTGCTGCTCGGTCATCGTCAAGCTCTCCTTCGTCAGATGCGGTGCTGGGAACTGGCGGCCGGCAAATGGCGAGGCCGGGCCGTACGGGGTGGAAAAGGTCATTGGGTCGTGAGCACGATCTTTCCGAAGTGGCCGCCTTCGGCCATCCGCCGGTGCGCATCGCCGGCCTGACCCAATGGCAACACCACGTCGATGACCGGGCGCACGGAGCCGGATGCGATCAACGGCCAAAGATGGTCCCGCACCGTCGCCACGATCTCGCCCTTCGAGCCGGGTCCGGTGACTCGCCGGCTCCGCAGCGCGGTCGAGATGATCGCGCCTCGCTTAGCCATCAGGGCGCCGATGTCGAGCTCCGCCCTGGTCCCGCCCTGCATGCCGATGATGATGACGGACCCGTCGAGAGCGAGTGCAGAAATGTTGCGCTGCAGATACTTGGCACCGATGAGATCGATGATCACGTCGGCTCCCGCACCGTCCGTTGCGTCCATCAGCGCTGTCACGAAGTCGGTGTCCGCGTAGTTGATCGCTACGTCGGCGCCGAGTTCCAGGCAGCGCTGCAGTGTCTGCGCACGGGATCCGGTGACCACCGCAGTGGCGCCGGCCGCCTTGGTCACCTGGATCGCCATGGTGCCGATGCCCGAGGCGCCGCCGTGGATCAGCACGGTCTGGCCGGCGCGGAGGCCGGCCTTCGTCATCAGGTTGGACCAGACGGTGCAGGCCACCTCCGGCAGCGCAGCCGCATCCACCAGGCCGACTCCCGCAGGAAGGGGCAACACCTGTGCCGCCGGCACACTGACCAGTTCGGCATATCCACCGCCGGCCAGCAGGGCGCAGACCTCGTCACCGACCTGCCAATCGACCACCTCGTTGCCGATGCCGACCACGATGCCCGAACATTCCATGCCCAGGATCGGGGAGGCACCGGGCGGCGGCGGGTAGTGGCCCTCCCGCTGCAGCAGATCGGCCCGGTTCACGGCCGTGGCGGCCACCCGGATGAGCACCTCAGCGGGACCGGGTTCGGGATCGTCCACCTCGGTCAGGCGGAGCACGTCCGGACCGCCGGACCGGGACGCGGTGATGGCCAACATGCTCACGAGGGTAATGCCGGGCTCGGACCAGGTGGGGCGAGATGGCAGGCTCCGACCATGACGACGACGTCCCGGGACGGGCTGACCAGGCACTGGCCCATCTTCGGACTGCGGCTGGCGACCCCGCGACTGATCCTGCGCCCGCTCTGCGACGACGACCTGGCGGAACTTGTCGATCTGGTGCTGGGCGGCATTCACGACCCGGCGGAGATGCCCTTCCTGACGCCGTGGACCGACGCACCGCCGGACCGAGTTGGTGGCCGCAACGTTGCGCTACCACTGGCAGGCCCGAGCGGCGAGCAAGCCGACGGACTGGTCCGTGCACTTCGCGGTTCGTTCGCGCGGGGCGCTGCTCGGGAGTCAGGAGATCAGCGGCACCGACTTCGCCGTGACCAGGACGGTCGGTACCGGGTCCTGGCTCGGGCGACCGCACCAAGGTCAGGGTTTCGGGACCGAGATGCGACTGGCGGTACTGGACTTCGCCTTCGACCATCTCAAGGCGACGCGGGCCGAGAGCGCTGCGTTCGTTGACAATCCCGCCTCGCTGGCTGTCTCGCGCAAGATCGGCTACGCGCCCAACGGCGACGCGCTCGTCCAGCGCCGACCCGGTGAAGCGGCGGCCGAACAGCGGTTGCTCGTCACGCCGGCGACGTTCCGGCGCCCCGACTGGGCTGTGCAGGTCGCCGGCCTCGAGGCGTGCCGAGGATCATTCGGGGTGTGATCCGCCCGCGCCCCAGCTCGCGGACCGGTGCGGGACCTTCCGGCGCGGGACACTCCAGCGACGCAACTCGACGTCGGGGCGGGTGGCGGCCGTCGCGGTCGGGCTTGGTCACGGCGCGGCGGCTGCCGCTGGCGACCGGCGCGGTCTACTGGCTGCTCGCGTCGCGTTCGTCGTTTCGGTCAGGGCGCGCCGGGTGTCCTGGTGCTGCAGGCCAGCGGCATCGTCGCGTTGCTGTGGGCCTACGGCGGCCTGGTGCTGGGCCTGGCGATCAGCATCCGCACGCCCGACCACCGGGGCGGCCGGCCGAGGCGAATGGCCTGGCGTCCCGCGGTCGTGACCTGGCACCGACAGCTGAACATCGCGGTCATCGCGCTGACGTTGCTGCACGCCCTGACCTACGCCGTCGCGGTGCCCGGCGGCTCGTTCCTCGTCGCCCTGGTGCCCTGGACAGCACATCCGGAAGGTCTGGGTTACACCCTCGGCGTGCTCTCGCTCTACCTCGCCGTGCTGCTCGGGCCGAGTTACTACCTGCGTCGCCGCATTGGCCGCCGGACCTGGTTGGTCGCGCACCAACTCGCGGCCATCAGCTACGCCCTCGGCCTCTGGCATGCGCTGTTCCTCGGGTCCGACCTGCGGCTGGACGGACCCGGAAGAAGCATCCTCTGGATCCTCCAGATTCCGCTGCTGATTCTCATCGGCCTCCGGTTGCGGCGGCCGTTGCGCCGCTCCGATCAGCTCAGCATGACCAGGCGAGCGGGCCGGTTCGAGGAACCGCGGCACGTGGTGCTGCGCATCGCGGTGGCAGTCGGCCTGAGTCTGACCGGTCTGATCGTCCTGGTGATGACGTTGCTCGCCCTGTCCCAGGGCCAGCACGGCACGTTCGGTTGAGAGTTGTTCGCGACGGGAACGATCCAGGGCTCGACCCGGAGTCGCCGCCACGCAATCAATCAAGGAGAGCCCAAATGCAACTGCCGGATGACCTGATCGCCCTCTTGCAGCAGCCCGCCATCTGCTACATCGCGACCACGATGCCCGACGGCTCCCCGCAGCTCACCCAGACCTGGGTGGACACGGACGGCGAACACGTGGTGATCAACACCGTCCAGGGCTTCCAGAAGATCAGGAACATCGAACGGGACCCGCGGGTCGCCGTCACGGTAGCCGATCCGGACCACCCGAGCCGTTATTACACGGTGCGGGGCCGGGTCCTGTCGATCAGCCCCGACGGCGGTGTCGAGCACATCGAAAAACTGGCCCGGCGCTACCTGGGGAGGCCCTATCCCTGGTACGGCGGACGTGACCAGGTGCGGCTCATTCTCACCATCGAGGCCGACAAGGTCGGCGGGATGGGCTGAGCGGTCAACCTGCCGGGCGGCTCGGCCGGCACCACTAGGGTGACGGCGTGAAGACACCGGTCCGGCCGTCGTCCGGCCTCGACCGGGTGCCGCCGCCGCTGCTGTTCCTGGTCTCCGGGTTCACCCAGTACTACGGCGCCGCACTGGCCGTCGGGCTGTTCACGATCGTTTCGGCGCCGTCGGTGGCCTGGTGGCGGATCGCGGTGTCGGCAGCGATGTTGCTCATCTGGCGTCGGCCATGGCGGCAGCACTGGTCCAGGCGGGGCCTCGCCGCGGCCGCGTTGTTCGGGGTCGTCCTGACCACCATGAACATCAGCTTCTACATCGCCATCGACCATCTACCGCTGGGTACCGCCGTGGCCATCGAGTTTCTCGGTCCGGTCGCGGTCGCCGCCATCGGCGGACGTGGTTGGCGCGAGCGACTGAGCATCGTGCTGGCCGCCGCGGGCGTGGTCGCCCTGGCCGGCGTCAGCCTGCAGGGCGGTTGGACCCACGGTGCGGTGGTCGGTTTGCTGGCGATCCTGCTGTCCGCGGTGTCCTGGGCCGGCTACATCCTGATCGGTCGTCGGGTCGCCACCAGCGGAGACGGCATCTCGTCGCTGGCCATCGGGATGACGGCGGGCGCGATCCTGTACTGTCCGTTGGCCCTCGGGCTCGGCGGCGGTGATCGTCGCGCACCCGAGGAATCTGCTCGCGGTGGTCGGCATCGCGCTTGTTCTCGTCCGTCATCCCGTATGCCATCGAGCAGCTCATCCTGCGGCGGGTGACCGCCGCCCGGTTCGCCATCCTGCTTGCACTGCTGCCGGTCACGGCCACCGTCATCGGGGCGATCGCCCTCCATCAGATCCCGGGTCTGCTCGACCTGGCCGGGGTGCTGGCCATCTGTGCCGCCATCGTGCTGTCGGCCGGGCGGTCCGCGCCACCGGAGGATCCCGCGCCGCTGTTGCCGTGAGGTCGTCTGAGCTCAGCCCAGATCGCTCGTGTCGAAGGTGTTGCAGGACGGCCGGGTTACCGGTGCTGTAGCCGGTGCTGAACCACTTCTTCCGTTGCGCGGACGAACCGTGGGTGAACTGCGAGGTGTCGACCCGACCGCTGCCCAGGTGCGTCTGGATGTAGTCGTCGCCGATCTTCCCGGCGGTGTCGAGGGCGTTGTCGACGTCGGCCTCGGTGATGTCGCTGATCAGGATCTGCCCATCGCTGCCCGCCACCGTCGAGGCGTGGTTGGCCCACACCCCCGCGTAGCAATCGGCCTGCAGTTCCAGCCGGACGGAACCCGAGGAGGCTCCGGTCGCCGCCGAGACCCGGGAGTTCGTGCCGAGCAGATCCTGAACGTGGTGCCCGTACTCGTGGGCGAGTACGTAGGCCTGGGTGAACGGTGCGTCGTTGGCACCGAACTGCGTTTTCAGCTCCGACCAGAAGGTCAGATCGATGTACACCTTGCCGTCCGCCGGACAGTAGAAGGGACCCATGCCGGTCTCGCCGGTGCCGCAGCCGGTGGGCGTCGAGCCGCTGAAGAAGACCGTGTTGGCCGGCGTGTAGGTGGTGCCCGACCTGGCCAGCTGCTGGCTCCAGTACGACTGCACCGAGTTCACGATCGCCAACACCTCGCAGTCGTCGCTCGCGCTGGCGCCCGCCGGACAGCTCAGGCTGGCGCTGTCGGCCTGGCCGGACGGGGTGCTGCCGCCGGCCAGTTCCGCCATCATGCCGCCGAGTCCGCCTGATGACCCGCTGCGAGCTCGAACCGCCGCCGGAGAACACCTGGATCAGCACCACGACGATGATCGCCACCAGGCCGATGCCACCGCCCGCGGCCGCGCCTCCGCGGCCGAGCCTGATGCCCCCGCCTCCGCCGAGCCTCCTGAGCCGCGGCGATCTTCGACCTGGGAGGTGTCCAGCTGTGCGTTGTCGTTGAATCTCACAGGTGCCCAGTTCCCAGTACAGCCGACCTCAGCGATCGTCCCGGTTGTTCTACCCGATCGAGTGCGTGCGCATTCGCCGCTGCATTGCTCATTGGGCATATTTGCGCACTGCGCAAGTCCGTCCTATTCTGGCCGTCATGTCCGCACCCTCAGGCCTCCGCGCACAGAAGAAGCTGGGGACGAGGGCGGCTCTGACCGATGCCGCCCTCGAGTTGGCCGACGAGCGGGGTTACGACGGATTCACCATCGCCGATCTGGTTGATCGGGTCGGGGTTTCCCGGCGCACTTTCTCCAACTATTTCGCCGGCAAAGCCGAATGCATGGCGGCCATCTCCGACATGTGGATGGACGGGGCGCTGGATCTCATCGACGGCGCGCCTTCGGACGTGCCGCTGACGGAGCTACTGCGCGACGTGCTCGAGAACCTGTCGGAGCAGATCGCCGCGAGCCGAACCGGCTTCCTGCGGCTGACCGACTCCGAGCCGGAGTTGGCGGCCGCAATCGCGGCCCGGGATGTGGTGCACGGCGCCCGCATCGCAGCCGTCATCTCGGCCCGGACTTCGCTGCCGAACGATGACATCCGGGTGCCGCTGCTCGCCGACTTCTGTCTGGCCGCCGGCCGTGCCTGCACCCAGCGGTGGGTTGCCGCAGGCGCAGCGGGTGGCCGGGAGGCGCTGGCCGCGGATCTCGACCTCGCCTTCTCGCTCATCAATTTCGACCGCCTCTGCGGAATCTGACCATCCCGTCCGCGACGTAGACCTTGCACACCCTCTTCGAATCGGAGAACTCGACATGGCCACACTTCTCTACCGACTCGGCGCCTTCGCAGTCCGGCGCCGATGGGCGGTGTTGCTCGTCTGGTTGGTTCTCCTAGCCGGAGTCGGCGGCGCTGCCGTCGCCTACAAGGGCGTGATGACCGACTCGTTCTCCATTCCGGGGACGCAGGCGCAGCAAGCACTCAACCAGCTCAACGCCAAGATTCCGGCCGCGGGCGGGGCAACGGGACGGATCGTCTTCGCCGCTCCGCAGGGCCGGACGCTGGCCGACCCTGCCTACAAGCAGGCCATCACGCAGGTACTCACCGCGACCAAGGGCCTGCCGAAGGTCGAGGTGATCATTCCGCCGACGGTGGGCCGCAGCGTCTCGCCGGACGGCCGGGTCGGCTTCGCCCAAGTGCAGTTCGCAGGTCAGATCACCGAGATCCCGGTGGCGACCCAGACCGCTATCGCCGACCTGGCGAAGTCGCACGCGGTCGACGGACTGCGGATCGAATTGGGCGGGGGTGCCGTGAAGCAGTCGCCCTCCATCGGGTCGACGGAGGGCATCGGGGTGGTGGTCGCCCTCGTCGTCCTGCTCATCACCTTCGGCTCGGTTGTCGCCGCCGGAATGACGATGCTGACCGCGCTGATCGGCGTCGCGGTCGGGCTGTCGATGATCCTGTGGGCATCCGGCGCGATCCAGATGTCCTCCACCGCACCCATTCTGGCTCTGATGCTCGGCCTCGCCGTCGGTATCGACTACGCCCTGTTCATCGTCTCCCGGCACCGGTCTCAGGCGAAACAGGGGATTGCGGTGGAGGAGTCGATCGCCAGAGCGACGGGAACCGCGGGATCGGCTGTCGTCTTCGCCGGTCTCACCGTGCTGATCGCGCTGGCCGGTCTCTCCGTCGTCGGCATCCCGTTCCTGACCGTGATGGGTCTGGCTGCGGCGGCCACCGTCGCCGTCGCGGTGCTGATCGCGATCACCTTGGTGCCGGCCCTGCTGGGCTTCGCCGGCGCCAAGGTGGTGCGCCGCCGGGACCGCGAGACGGCCTGGGTGCCCGATGTGACAGCTGATCAACACCAGGTCATCGACCATGCGGAGACGCCGAACCGCTGGATCCGGATGATCACCCGCCGACCCGCGCTCGTCCTCGGGGTGACCGTCATCGGCATGCTGATCATCGCCGTGCCCGCCATCAAGTTGCATCTTGCGCTGCCCGACGACGGGTCCGGCAAGGTCACGTCGACCAAGCGCCAGGCCTACGACCTGCTGGCCGAGTCGTTCGGACCCGGGTTCAACGGGCCGCTCATCGTGACCGTCTCCGGACCGCCGGAAGCGTTGAAGACCGCGATGGCCACCGTCGCGGCGGACATCAATGCTCTTCCCGAGAAGCCCAAGGCCGCCCCCGCTGGAGCTTCGACGGACGGCACTCTCGGTGTGGTGCAGGTGATCCCGGCGACCGGCCCATCTAATCTATTGACCCAGGACCTGGTGAATGACCTGCGGGCCAAAGCCTCCGACTGGGGTCAGGCGACCGGAACGGCGATTGCCGTGACCGGCCAGACGGCGGTGGCCATCGACGTCTCGCGAGAAGCTGGCGAATGCGCTCCCGGTCTATCTGCTGATCGTGGTCGGCCTGGCGCTGATCCTGCTGCTGCTGATCTTCAGATCCATCGTGGTGCCGGTCAAGGCGGCTGTCGGATTCCTGTTGTCCGTGGGCGTTTCGTTCGGCGCCGTGGTCGCCGTGTACCAGTGGGGCTGGCTCGGCGGCATCTTCAACGTCGACACTCCGTCGCCGATCATCAGCTTCCTGCCGATCCTGTTGATCGGCGTGCTGTTCGGCCTCGCGATGGACTACGAGGTCTTCATGGTGTCCGGGATGCGGGAGGCGTACGTGCACGGGAACGACGCCCGCCGTGCCGTCGTGGGCGGCTTCAACGCCGGCTCGCGGGTGGTGACGGCGGCCGCGATCATCATGACCTCGGTGTTCGCCGGGTTCATCCTGGCCCCGGACACGATCATCGCGTCCATCGGATTCGCGCTCGCCATCGGAGTGCTGGCCGACGCCTTCCTGGTCCGGATGACGATCATCCCCGCAGCGATGACCCTCCTCGGCCGCAAGGCCTGGTACATCCCCCGCTGGCTCGACAAGGCCTTGCCCAGCGTCGATATCGAGGGCGAGAAGCTGCTGCAGAAGATCCGCGACGACTCCGCGTCGCCCTCCAAGGGCGACGACCCGAGGGAGCCCGAACTAGTCCCGGCCCCCTGACCCCGCCGCCCCTGTCGCGCTTATCAACATCGACGGCGCTCATGAAGTCGGTTGACTCGCTGTCACTCCAGTCACAAAACCGGGACGTTGCTGAGCGCGAACGAAGTTGATAAGCGCGACGGGCGGGCGAGGTCAGCGGGTGGTTTCGCTGCCGGTGGCGTCGGCGGGGCGGGGCTGGACCGGGATCCCGCGGAGCCACAGTCGGATGCCCTGCCAGCGGATGAGCGCCGAAGTCCGCAGGGTCACCAGCGGCCAGCGCACCAGCGCGGCGACGATGTTCCTGTTCGTCGCCGGTCGCCCATTGCCGGTGAGGGTGGCGACGAACGGAGTCTTATCGCCGATCTGCAGAGCGATGGAGACGTTCAGCCGGGCGCCCGGGACGGGCGTGCGCATCAGGTACCGTCCGCCCATCGGCAGGAAAGGTGAGACGTAGAAGCATTTGTCGACCTGGTCGCGACCGGAGCTGTCCGGCCGCAACAGGTAGACGTGGCGTCCACCGTAGGTGTTGTGCACCTCGGCGACGGCGGCGACCTGTTCACCGTTCGGCTGCAGTAGTAGACCGACAGCGGATTGAAGACGTAACCGGCGACGCGCGGAGAGGTCAGCAGCATGATCCGGTCGGCAACGATGTCGTTGTCCGACAGGAACTGTCGGACGTTCTCCGCGAGCGTGCCCGCTGGATCACCCAGGTGGTCGGCGGAATTGAACCGGGCGAACGGGTCGCAAGACAGCCGGCAACATCGGCGGAGCATCGACATCCACCAGCCAGTAGTAGCCGGAATACCGAAAGCTTCGGCTGGCGCTGGTGTTTCGGTGATGCTTGACCACGCTGCGGTAGATCGTCGCTGAACCGGCGACCGTTTTCACCTGTTCCAACGTCACCACGTGACGCCAAGTGATTCGGCGGCCCGCACGCCCGACGCGCAGCCGTCCTCGTGGAATCCCCAGCCCTGCCAGGCGCCCGCGAAGGCGGTGCGTGCCGGTGTTGATCAGCTTGAGTTCCTGTTGCGCAGCAACGGATGCAGGAGTGTAGGTCGGGTGCGCGTAGTCCATCTCGTCGATGACGGTGGAGGGATCGACCTGGCCCGCACTGTTCAGGGTGACCAGGTACTTCTGCGGATCGTCGAGACGCTGCAGGCGGTTCAGGTCGTAGCTGACATTGACGTGCGTGTCGTCGGATCGGCAGGTGTCCATCTGATAATTCCAGGAGGCCTGCGCGTTGGCTGCTTTCGGCAGCACGGAAGCGTCGGTGTGCAGCACGGTGTGCGACCGGGTGTACTCGAAGGCGCCCAGCAGCCGGCGCTCGTCCGCCGTCGGATCAGCCAGCAGGGCCAGCGCCTGGTCGGGATGCGTCGCGATGACAACACGGTCGACGTGGTGGAGGTCACCGCCGTCGTCCAGCAGGGTCACGCCGTCAGCGTGGCGGGTGATGGTCCGAACGGCCGTTGCGGTGCGGACAGCCGACAAGCCCTTCACGGCCTTCTCGACATAGCTGCGCGAGCCACCAGTCACCGTCCGCCACTGAGGCGAGCCGGTGACCGCCAGCATGCCGTGATGCTCGAGGAACGCGAACAGATAGCGGGCAGGGTAGTTACGTGCGCCGTCGAATCCGCAAGACCACACACAGGCCACCACCGGGAGCAGAAAGTGGTTGGCGAAGTATTCGCTGTACCGGCCCTGGTCGATGAATTCGCCGAGAGTGCGCAGGTCGTCGGGCGCATTCAGCACCCGATGCGCTTCGGCGTGGAATCTCTTGACCTGCAACAGCATCCCTAGGTATTGAGGTCGCAATGCTGCACTCGGCTGGGCGAACAGGCCGCGGAGACCGCGGGCACCGGCGTACTCCAGGCCGCAGCCGTCGCAGCGCACGCTCATCGACATCTCCGACTCCTGGGTCGCCACATCGAGTTCGGCGAACAGGCGCAGGAGGTTCGGGTAGGTCTTGTGGTTGTGCACCAGAAATCCGGTGTCCAGACCGGCTACCTGACCGTTGGACATCGCGACGTCGTGGGTGTGGGCGTGACCGCCGAGGCGGTCGTCGGCCTCGAAAAGCACGACGTCGAACTGCCGTTGCAGCAGGTAGGCGGAGGTCAGGCCGGCAACACCGCTGCCGACGACCGCCACCCGCTCGCGCTCGGTCGTCTGTTCGTACCCGTTCATCTGCGCACTCCCTCGGGCCGCCGACCGCGGCTCGAGCCGGTCGCAGCTCGTTCTCTGCCGGTGGTCCCGCCTGCCCGGACGTGGTAGCCGGGGGCGATCCTGTCGCCGATGGTTCGATCCAGTGCAGGCTCAGGATGGGTGCAGCAGATCACGCAGTGGCCGGTCAGAGCAGGAAACGCCCGGACACCACAGGGGCGTCCGGGCGAAACTGCATAGTCTGCGGTCGGTCAGGGACCGTTCAGGTCAGGGCTGCACCTGCACGAAGTCGAGCCCGGTCAACTCGGCGATGGCCTTCACCTGGGCCGCCCGATGGCCGACACCCAGCGCCCAGTGGTGGGAGATGCCCGTGTCGCTCCAGCGGTCGACCCAGTCGCCGGGGTGGCAGCCGAAGTCGACCCGCGAGGTGGTATTGCCGATCTTCAACAGCGGGCCGGCGACGACCGTGCCCTCGGACGCGACGAGACGGAACGATCCGTCCCGCTGCTGGGCGATGCCGAACGTGGTGACCGGACCATGCTTGACATCGAACTCGACCGAAACTCCCCAGCCCCGCTTGCCGTGATAGACACCCAGGCCGCGCAGCAGCGGTCGGGCGGCACTGATGGCCAGGTGCGCCGGCCCGTCGTGGCCCATCTCCACCACGTCGTCGAAAAAGTTCAGCGCCTGCAGCTCGGTGAACGAACCGCCGCCACCCAGTCGATCCATGATCAACATCGCCACCGAAGTGCGCAACTCGTACTCGCCGACGGTCGGAATGCCACGTGCCGTCAACAGCGAGGCACCCAGGATCATGCCGGCGCCGAGGCGTTCGTGCTGTTCCCCCTCCAACCCGCGGTGGTAATAGGCGAGGGAGTCGAGGCCGAAATCGTCCACCAGCCGGTCCAAGCCGACGGAAACCTTCGCTCCCCATTCGAGATCCGGCAGCTGTACGGTGTCGTCGAGATCGAAGATGCCCTTGGTCATCTCCACCCGCTCGGCCACCTCGGCATCGGTTACCGCAGCGACTCTCACCCTCAGGTCGTCGAACTCGATTACTTCCATGTGACCGCCGAATTGGGCGGTGATCAGGGTCAGATCAGTTGATACGTCGAGCATCCCGGGGTAGAGGTGGCCCATCAGCCCGTGCCGGGCGCTGCGCAGACCGGCCTTCACGCCGGCGGCCTTGACCCATGCCTGCAACCTTGGTCCAGGAGCGCTCCTCCTCCAGATAGCCGGACACGGAACGGAAGTCGATGCCGCAGCGGAGGAAGGCGTTCGACATCTCCGGCACGGAGCACGATCCGCAGTAGGCGAGCCACTTGCCGGTGTCGAAGGTGGCGTGGTCCATGGCCTGCGTCGGCTGCAGGTTCAGCACCAGCACCGGCGCGCCGCTTCGTTGGGCAATCGGCAGCATCATCGATGACGTCAGGTAGGTGGGGATGTACATAACGATCAGGTCGAGGTCGGCCTGCCGCAGCTGCTCGGCGGCGCGGGCGCCGTCGTGCGCATCCGAGATGAAACCGGCGTCCACCACGTCACAGTCGAGCGCCGTGAGCCGCTCGACCACCCGGCGCGCACACTGCTGCAACTGCGGCAACAGGTCGGGGAACTGCGGCCAGTAGGTGCCCAGCCCACCGGCGACCACACCCACCCTGGTCCGGTGGCCGGTGACGTGCTGAAGCGCCGACGGTGCGACGGTGGTCATGACATCCACTCCTCGGTCAGTTGCCGGATACCACGGTCAGGCGCCCCAGCCGGCCTGGGCGCCGCCGACGCGTTCCGCGACGATCTTCTCGGCGTACCCGGATTCTGCGTACGCGGTCAGCGGATTCCGTGCCAGGCCCTGCTCCTCGCGCAGGTCGCCGAGCAGCTCTCGCACGTCGGTGTTGTACGCGTCCATCAGGACTCCGTTGGCACCCAACACGTCTCCGGCAGCCTGGTAGCGCCCGAGCTCTTCGACGTCGACGAGGAGAGCCTTGGCCGTGGCCTCCTGCACATTCATCACCGAACGTATCTGCCCGGGAATCTTCGGCTCGATGTTGTGGCACTGGTCCAGCATGAACGCGATCTCCGAATCGGCTTCGAGGCCGCCGGCGGTGACCACCTCGAACAGAATCCGGAAGAGCTGGAAGGGATCCGCGGCCCCGACGATCAGGTCGTCGTCGGCATAGAACCGGGAATTGAAATCGAATGCGCCGAGCTTTCCGGCGCGCAGCAGGAACGCGACGATGAATTCGATGTTGGTGCCGGGCGCATGGTGGCCGGTGTCGACGCACACCTTGGCCCGATCGCCGAGTGTCAGGCAGTGGGCGTACGAGGTGCCCCAGTCCGGGACGTCCATGGTGTAGAAGGCCGGCTCGAACAGCTTGTACTCCAGGATCATCCGCTGATCACCGGAGAGCCGCGCATACACCGTCGCCAGTGCTTCCGCGAGCCGGTCCTGACGCGCCCTGATGTTGTCCTGCCCGGGATAGTTCGTGCCGTCGGAGAACCACAGCTTGAGGTCGCGAGAACCGGTCTCGTCCATGACGTCCACGCACTCCAGCAGGTGGGCCACCGCCTTGGCCCTGATCCGCGCATCGGGGTTGGTGACGCTGCCTAGCATGTAGTCGTCGTCCTGGAAGACGTTGGCGTTGACGGTGCCCAGCGCGATTCCGGCGTCGGCCGCGGCCTTGCCGAGATCGGTGAAGCTGTCCACTCTGTCCCATGGGATGTGCAGCGCGACAGAGGGTGCCACGCCGGTGTGGGCGTGAACCCTGGCTGCGTCGGCGATCTTCTCGTACGGATCACGCGGCACTCCCTTCTGGGGGAACACCTTGAACCTAGTGCCGGAATTGCCGAACGCCCATGACGGCAATTCGATGCGCTGCGTCCCGAGAATCTTCTTCACTGCCTCGTGGTCGACCATGTTGGGCTGCACCTTCTTGTTCTGTGGTGACGACTTGTGACTACCGTCGCCGGACTCGCCGCTGAACGCGGCAAGGCGACGGGTAGCGGGCTGATCCGGCCACCGGGGGTGCCCGGCCTGCATGCACAGGACGGGCACCAGCGGAAACGGATCAGAAGTTGAACTTGTCGATGTTGCTGGCGTCGAAGACGGTCGGCGGCCCGAGGACCACCGACGGTCCGACGCCCGGCGTCGGCGCCAGATACGGTGTAGTTGCCGAGCCTTCCGGCCTTGAACTTGGCGCCGGTGTCGATCGTGGTGATGCCGGAGGCCAGCGACGCGGCTGCGTAGCCGGCGAGGTAGCCAAGGTCAGTCGGGTTCCACAGTTCGAACGCCTTGACGGTGCCGTCCTTGACATACGGCTTCATCTGCGACGGCAGACCCAGCCCGGTCAGGGTCACCTTGACGTTCTTGTGGGTGGACAGGTACTGCGCGGCGGTGGAGATGCCGACCGTGGTCGGGGAGATGATGCCCTTGAGGTTCGGGTACGCCGAGAGCAGGCCCTGCAGGACGGTCAGCGAAGTGGCCGGATCGTCGTTGCCGTAGACGGTGGAGACGAGTTTCATGTTCGGGTACTTGGTCAGCTGCTTTTTCATGTAGCCGATCCAGGCGTTCTGGTTCGTCGCGGTGGCGGCGGCGGAGAGGATCGCGATGTCGCCGGTGGAGCCGATCTCCTTGGCCAGCAGGTCTACCTCGGACCTGCCGATCGTCTCGGTGTCGGCCTGGTTGATGAACAGGTGGTTCGGGCAGGTGTTGTCCGAATCGAACGAGACGACCTTGATGCCGGCGGCCTGAGCCTGGGCCAGCGAGGGGCAGAGCGCGGTCGGGTCGTTGGCGGCCACGACGATGGCGTCGGCGTGGGCCTGGATCGCGGCCTGGATCGACGGGATCTGGGCGGCGGCGGTGTCGGCGGTGCCGGAGGAGACGACGGTGCTACCGCCGAGTTCCTTCAGCGCGTCCGCGCCGCCCTGGTCGGCCAGGACCTCGTACGGGTTCTGGGTGTCCTTGGGGATGAAGTAGATCTTCAAGCCCTTCTTGACGGTTCCGCCACCCGCGGCGGCGGAGGCGGGTGCCGACGACCCGGCCGAAGCGGGCGCCGACGAGCCGGCGGAAGCGGGAGCCGACGAGCCGGCGGAAGCGGGCGCCGACGAGCCGGCCGAGGCGGCAGCCGACGAGGCGGGTGCCGCAGCGCTGGACGCCGGGGCCGCGGCGGAACTGGCCGGGGCGGCAGCGCTGGACGCTGCGGCGCTGCTGGACGGGGTCGACGAGCTCGAGGAGCTGCACGCCGCCATCGTGGTGGCCAGAGCCACCGCCGTTGCGGCGCCGAGCAGGCGCCGCATCCTGGTGTTGGATGTCATGGTTCGACTTTCCTTTCGTGGGGTGGAATTGCCCTTCGTTCTTCGGAGATGCAGTCGACGATCTGTTCGACTTGTGGTCAGACGCTTCGTCGGGTCCGAGCTCGAATTCGTCGTATGGCCTCCCCGCCATTGGGAATGATGACGCTGATCAGGAGCAGAACACCGGTGATGATGTTCTGGATCTGGGGGTCGATGTTGATGATCGTCATGGCCGATTGCAGGCACCCGAAGATGATCACGGCCAACACGACCCCGATGACCGAACCGCGACCACCGAAGATGGAGACGCCGCCGAACAGGACGACGGCGACGACGTTCAGCTCGAGTCCGAGACCCTGGTCGTAGCGGGCGGACGCGGTCTTGAACGAGAACAGGATTCCGGCGACGGCGCAGATGACACCGGACAGCACGTACAGCCAGAATTTGATGCGATCGACCCGAATGCCGGAGAAGCGGGCGGCTTCGGATTGGAGGCCGATCGCGAACAGCGACCGCCCTAAAGGGGTGGCGTGCAGGACGATCCCGAAGATGATGGCCATGACCACGAACAGCACGGTGGAGAAACTGAAATGTGTGCCGAAGGCACCGGCCGCCCCGATCTTCGTCAGACTGGTCGGAAAGCCGGTGACCGAATTGGCTCCGAGCAGCGGCTCGGCCAATCCGCGGAACAGGGTCAGCGTGCCGATGGTGACGGCAATGGATGGCAGACCCAATTTGGCGATCAGGACGCCGTTCAGCGCGCCGCCGAGAGCGCCAACGACCACGGCCGCGAGCATGGCGAGGTAGATGTTCCAGCCGTGCTGGAAGAGCACCCCCATCACGGTCCCGGCCAGACCGAGCATGGCCGCAACCGACAGATCGATTTCTCCCACCAGCACGATGAACATGAGAGGGAGGGCCATGATGGCGACCTCGCCCATGTTGAACCCGATGAAGAAGACCGTGGTGCCGCTGCCGAAGTTCGGCTGCGAGAAGCCGAACCACAGCGTGGCGATAAGAACCACGACCAGGCCGCTTTCCCAGCGGATGAACGATTTGTAGGTCGGCCGTTCGGAGCTTGCTGTCGATCCGGTCGGGGACATCCCCAACTCGGCCTGGGTCTGCGTGTCAGACATCTCGGTGCGCCCCCTCAGCAGATTTCAGGCTGCGTGCCACGCGAAGCGAGAGCCAGCGGTCGAACGCGATGGCGATCAGCAGTAGCGCGCCGGCCACCGCCTGATTCCAGAACGCCGACACCTTCAGGGCCCCCAGCGACTGGTTGATGGTGTTCAGCAGCAGCGCGCCGAGAGCGGCGCCCAAAATGGTCCCGCTGCCGCCGAAGATGGCTACCCCGCCGACCACCACCGCGGCGACCACCAGAAGTTCGTACCCCGTACCGCCGGTGGAATCGACCGTCGCGTATTCGGCCAGGAACAACGACCCGCCGAAGCCGGCCAGCGTTCCGCTGACCAGGAACGCGGTGAAAACCCTTCGGCCGGTTGGAATACCGGCCAGCGCCGCGGCGTCCGGATTCGAGCCGATGGCATAGAGCTCGCGACTGGACCGGTAGGTGCGCATGGCGTAGCCGCCCACTGCGATCACGACGGCCACGATGATGGCCAGCAGCGGTACGCCGAGGATGTTCTTGTATCCGACCACCTGGTACGCGGTCGGCACAGTCGACGGATCGATGCGCTTTCCGTTGACGATGAGCGCGTCGATCCCCCGGACGATGTACAGCGCGGCCAGCGTGACCACCAGACTGGGCACCCGCGTCACCGTGACGATCAGGCCGTTGATAGCGCCGATGACGGCGCCGATCACGATGCCGATGACGAACCCGAGCAGGATCGGCATGTCGGGATGGTGCTGGAAGGTAAGGCCGACCACATAGGCGGACAGCCCGAGCACCGAACCGATCGACAGATCGACGTTCCTGGTGATGATCACCATCGTTTCGCCCACCCCGAGCAGGGCGAAGATCGATGCGCCGGTGAGCAATTGCTGAACACTGCTCGCGTCGGCGAAGCTGTGGTTGAACAGGGTCGTCAGGCCGAACACCAGCACCAGGGCGATGCCGATACCCAGCTCACGTGCCCGCAGGATCGATCCGCCGCGGCCCATCGGCTTCGGCGGCGGTGCCTGCTTCACCATGGTCGTCGTCATGCGGCCGGCTCCGTGATCGTCAGGGTGGCCGCGCGCATGACCGAGTCCTCGTCGGCCTCGGCGCGGGACATGCTCGCGGTCAGGTGTCCTTCGCGGAGCACCAACACCCGGTCGGCCATGCCGAGCACCTCCGGCAGCTCGGAGGAGATCATCAGGACGGCCAATCCCTGCGCGACCAGCCCGTCGAGAATGCGGTGCACCTCGGATTTCGTTCCGACGTCGATGCCGCGGGTCGGCTCGTCGATGATCAACAGTGATGGGTTGCGCGCCAACCACTTTCCGAGGACGACCTTCTGCTGATTGCCGCCGGACAGCGTCGAGGCCGAATTGCGCATCCGGCCGAATTTCAACTGCAGCGTCCTGGCCCATTCCAGAGCCAGGCTGCGTTCGCTGGAGCGGCGGATCAGGCCACCCCTGCTCAGCCGGTTCAGCGACGCGAGTGCGACGTTCTGGTCGATGCCCAGGTCCATCACCAGTCCCTGCTGGCGGCGGTCCTCCGGAACCAGGGCGATGCCGGCCGCCATCGCGGCGCGAGGCGCTCCGCCCCGCAGCACCTTCCCGTTGATGGTGACCGTGCCGGACAGGTAGGGATCGATGCCGAAGATGGCTCGGGCCACCTCGCTGCGGCCGGCTCCGACCAGACCGGCCAACGCGACGATCTCCCCGCGGCGGACCTGGAACGAGATGCCGGTGAAGACGCCGGGACTGTGCAGGTCCTTGACCTCGAGCACGACCTCGCCGGGCTCGATCACCGACTTGGGGTACAGCGATTCGAGGTTCCGGCCGACCATCGACCGGATGATGTCGTCGATGGTCAGGTCCTCGATTCGGGCGGTGGACACGAAGCTGCCGTCCCGCATGATGGTCACCCGCTGGCAGGAGGCGAAGACCTCGTCGAGGCGGTGCGAGATGAACATGACCGCCGCGCCCTGCGCCCGCAGGGTGCGCATCACGTCGAAGAGCCGGTCCACCTCGACCTGGGTCAGCGCGGCCGTCGGCTCGTCCATCACCAGCACCTTGGCGTCCAGCGACAGGGCTTTCGCGATCTCCACGATCTGTTGGTCGGCGACAGACAGCCCGCGCGCCAGTCGATCAGGGTCGAGATCGACGCCCAGCCGGCCGAACACCTCGGCGGCGGCCCGGTTCATCGCACCGCGATCGATGCGGCGCCCGGCCCGCAGCGGCTGCCGGCCCATGAAGATGTTCTCGGCGACGGTCAGGTCCGGAAACAGAGTCGGCTCTTGATAGATGATCGAGATGCCGGCGGCCTTGCTGGCGGCCGGGCCGTTGAAGGTCATCTCCTGGCCGCCCAGCGTCAGCACCCCGCTGTCCTGGCGGTGCACGCCGGCCAGAATCTTGACCAGGGTCGACTTGCCGGCCCCGTTCTCGCCGAGAAGGGCGTGCGCCTCCCCTGGATACAGCGTGATCGATCCGTTCTCCAGTGCCCGGACTGGACCAAAGTTCTTGGTGGCCCCTTCCAGCACGAGCAGCGGCTCCAGTGGCGCCTGCTCTGTCACTCCGTATCCCTCTCGGCTAATGGATCGCGCTCACGTGATCGCCGGCATATTATGAAACCTTTCACTCACCTGGCCCGGAACGTTAAACCCAGTCGCTCGCCTCGTCAAGGATCATGTCCAACTTGTTACCGAAACGCTTTGCCAGAGTTCTCGAGTGCTCGACAGGCGAGTACGTTGAGTCGATTCAACGAGGTTGACCTGGGCGGGAGGAAACCTGATGACCGGTGAAGTCAGCGTGGTGGACGTCGCCAAGAAGGCCGGGGTGTCTCTCGGAACGGTATCCAATGTGCTCAATCGACCGGAGCGGGTTGCGCCGGCGACGCGTGCTCGGGTTCTCGCCGCCATCGAAACGCTGGGCTTCATCCGGAACGAGGCGGCCCGGCAGTTGCGCGCCGGTCGCAGCCGATCGATCGGCCTGGTGGTGCTCGACATCCGCAACCCGTTCTTCACCGACCTGGCCGCGGGAGTGGAGGCCAGTGCGGCCGGATCCGGGCTGTCGGTGGTGCTGTGCAACAGCGGCGACGACGTCACCCGCGAAGATCACTACCTGAGCCTGCTGCAGGAGCAACGCGCGTCGGGAATCCTGATCACGCCGACCGCCAGGACCAGCAGCCCCATCGAGGGGGTTCGCCGCCGCGGCATGCCGTTGGTGCTGGTCGACCGGAGCTCGAGCCGGCGTCAGTGCTCGGTGTCGGTCGACGACCTCATCGGGGGTGAGCTGGCCGTCGATCACCTGATCGCGATGGGGCACAGGCGGATCAGTTTCGTCGGCGGCCCCATCTCGACCCAGCAGGTCGCCGACCGACTGGCCGGCGCTCGCCGTGCCGCCGACCGGGGCGGGGTCAAGATCAGCGTCATCGAAACCGCCGGCCCGACGTTCCTGGCCGGCCGGGCGACCGGGCAGCGCATTGCGGTGATGTCGCCCCGGCGGCGGCCCACTGCCGTCTTCTGCGCGAACGATCTGCTCGCGCTCGGAGTGCTGCAGGAGATGACCCGTCATCACCTGTCGGTGCCCGGCGACGTCGCGATCGTGGGTTACGACGACATCGACTTCGCTGCCGCCGCTGCGGTTCCGCTGACCTCGGTCCGTCAGCCTCGTGAGGATCTCGGACGTACCGCAGCTGACCTGCTCATCGAGGAAGTCAATTCGGCCGAGAGCCACCGCCATCGTCAGGTCGTCTTCGAGCCGGACCTGGTGGTGCGGGAGTCGACCGTGTCGGCGTGAGGCCTGTTGCTCCGCGCAGCGGCAGTCAGGTCATTTCGGAACCGGTATCACGACGCAACGAAGGTGAGCCGCTTTCACTTCTGGCCTGCGGGTTGACCGTGCCTGAGTCCTCTGATTACGTTTGCTTTCGCTGATGGCTTCGCCCACGGCGCCGCCCAGGCGCGCGGCACATGACAGGTCAGCGGGATCAGGAGGCGGACGCAGCGTGGCCACCCTCGACGAGTTCGCCCGCGAGCAGGCGATCCTGACCGCCTTGAACACCGACGGGCGCGTGGTGGTCAACGATCTCGCCGCGGAGTTCGGGGTGTCGACGGTGACCGTGCGCAAGGATCTGGAGGGTCTGGAGCGCCGGTCGATGCTGCGTCGTATCCGCGGTGGCGCGGTGAGCGTCGGAGCCAGCGACGAAGGTGCCTTCGAAATGCGGCTCCGGCATCTGCGCGACGTCAAGCAGAGGATCGCGCGCTCCGTCGCACCGCTCGTCCGGCACGGAGATGTGATCGCCCTCGACTCCTCGACCACCTGCTACTACCTGGCCATGCAGCTACTGGAGCGCCGCGACCTCGTTGTGGTGACCAATGCGCTGCGATTGGCCATCCTGCTGATGGAGCGATCGAGCGCGATGGTGCTGATGCCCGGCGGCGTACTACGCAGATCCGCCGGCTCGTCTGGTCGGTCCGATCGGCGACGTGCTCACCGGGCGCGGCCGCATCAACAAGGGCTTCTTCGGCGTGGTCGCGATTTCCGAAGTACATGGACTGATGGACCTCTCGGCCGAGGAGGCGCAGACCAAACAATTCATGGTGCGGGCGTGCGACCAGGTGTACGGCGTCTTCGATTCGTCGAAGGTCGGAGGATTCGGGCTGCATTCCTTCGCGGCGGTCAACGAGATCGACGCGATGTTCACGGACGACGGAATCGATCCCCAGGTGATCGCCCAGTGGTCTGCGCGTGGGGTGCCGATCAACATCGCGGCACGTACCCCCGATCGCTCGTCCGGAAGGGCCGGCCAGCGGTGACCGGCAGAACCGTTGCCGCCGTTGACCTCGGCGCCGAGAGCGGCCGCGTCACGGCCGTCTCCTTCGACGGCAAGCGCCTCGGCATCGAGATCGTCAACCGGTTCGCGAACACGCCGTCGGTGCGGGCGGGCGCGCTGCGGTGGGACATCGACGATCTCTGGAACCGGATCAGCGAGGGGCTCGCGTGCGCTTGCCGCCGGCCCGGTGCCGGTGGCCGCCGTCGGGGTCGATACCTGGGGAGTCGACTACGGACTGCTGGACGCCGATGGCGCGCTGATCGATGATCCGATCAGCTACCGCGACGCCCGCAACGCCCGTTCTTTCGCGGACGCCAAGGCGCTGGTGGGCGTCGAAAGGCTCTATCGGGCAACCGGTGTACAGGTGCTGGCGATCAACACCGTCTTCGGTCTGCTGGCCGACGTGCGGAACGACCCGGGCCGTCTGGCCGCGGCCGACACAATGCTGATGATGCCCGACGTCTTTCACCACCGTCTGTCCGGCGCCAGAACGTCCGAGTACACGGCGGTCTCGACGACCGGTGCCTACGACATGGCCGCCGATCGTTGGGCGGTGGACTTGCTCGACGAGCTGGGGATCCCCACTCACATGCTGCCGGAGGTGGTCCGGCCCGGTACCGACGTCGGGCCGGTGCTGGCTGAGTTCGCGACCGGAAGCCTTTCCGGCGCAAGGGTGATAGCGCCTCCAGGCCACGACACGGCCAGTGCGGTCGTCGGAGTGCCGCTGGTCGAGCCGGGCGGCTTGTACATCTCGTCGGGAACCTGGTCGCTGGTCGGGTTGGAGATCGGTGAGCCGGTGGTGACCGCCGGCTCGCAGTCGGCCAATCTGACGAACGAGGGCGGCTACGCCGGCACCATCAGGTTGCTGCGCAACGTGATGGGCTTGTGGATCCTGCAGGAATGTCGTCGACAGTGGAGCTCCGAGGGGACGAAGTTCGGCTACCCCGAGCTGGCCGACATGGCCGCGAAAGCGCCCGGTCTGGTCAGCGTGATCAATCCGGATCATCCGCAATTCCTGACGCCGGGTGATATGCCCACCAAGGTGCGGCAATATTGCGCCGACCGCGGTGTGCCTGTCCCAGAGAGCATTCCGGCGATCGTCCGGTGTGTCCTCGATTCCCTGGCCTTGAGCTACCGGGCCGTCGTGGATCACCTGACGGTGGCAACCGGACGGCGGCCACCGTCGGTCAACATCGTCGGCGGAGGCGCCGACAACGCGCTGCTCTCCCAGCTCACCGCCGATGCCACCGGACTTCCGGTGTACTGCGGTCCGACCGAGGGCACGGCGCTGGGCAACGGCGCCGTGCAGCTGGCGACACTGGGCGAATTCGCCGGTCTCGCGGAGATCCGCGCAGCCATCGCGGCCAGTACCGAGATGCGCTACTACGCACCACATCACACCGACCAGTGGTCCGCTGCCCAGGAATTGTTTCGGACGCTGGTCGCCCGCGATGCGGAATCGGAGGCCCACGCGTGAGACGTATCGAGCGAGATGTCAACGACGGCAACGGCCGAACGGGGGAGGGTTCATGACTGCCGTCCATGCACCAGAGTTGGTCAGCCCGGAATTGATCGAACTGACGAGATCTCTCGGTCGGCCCGAACGCGATCTGGTCATCCTGGCGGAGGGCAACACCTCGGCGCTGCTGCCCGACGGCCGAGTCGTGGTCAAGGCTTCCGGATCGAACATGGCGTCAGCCACCGCCGACGATTTCGTCACGGTCGAGGTGGAGCCGCTGATCGAGCTGCTGAACCGGGCGGACAGCACGCAGGCCGAGGTGACGGCTGCCCTGGACGCCGGTGTCGTGGCCGGGCGTCGTCGGCGCGGATCGATCGAGGCGCTGGTTCACGTTGCCGTGCAGGCTGTTGCGCCCGCCGCTTATGTCGGGCACACCCATCCGACTGCCGTGCTCGGGGTGATGTCGTCGATCCACGCGGCAACGGCCTACGACGAGTGGGTGTATTCCGACGAGGCGGTGGTGATCGGCCGTCCGCTGTACGTCCCGTACGCCTCGCCCGGTATCGCGCTCGGCCGCGTGTTCTATGCGGCGCTGCAACGGCATTTCGACGATGTCGGTGAGTTGCCGCAATTGGTCCTGCTGGGCAATCACGGGATCGTCGCGATCGCGCCGACCGCGGCGGGAGTCGACGGCATTTCGGCGATGGCGGTCAAGGGCGCACGGGTGCGCGCCGCGGCCTACGCGATGGGCGGGGTGGTACCGATTCCGGCCGCGTCGGTGGCATCCTTCTTTGCCCGCGAGGACATTGCCGAACGCCGCGGCAATCTCGCCGAGGGTCAGTTCTGAGTTTCTCCGTTTCCCGTTCCAGATCTCAGGAGTAACAAATGAGCACTGATATCCCGACCGGCGTGGCCGACCTGCTGGCCCGGTCCAACCGGCTCGGCTCGGATCCCGACCGTGACCAATTACGGCGGCGGGAACACCTCGGTGAAGGTCCGGCAGCTCAGTCCGGCCACCGGCACCGAGGTGGAACTGTTGTACGTCAAGGGCTCTGGCGGAGATCTCGGCACCTTGCAGGCCGGCGGACTGGCGGTGCTGGAGCTGGAGCGGGTACGGGCGCTGGACGGTGTCTACCGCGGCGTCGAATTCGAGGACGAGATGGTCGGATTCTTCCCGTTCTGCGCGTTCGGCACCGGTGGTGCCACGCCGTCGATCGACACCCCGATGCACGGCCTCGTCCACTACGACCACGTCGACCATCTGCACCCGGACGCGGTCATCGCACTGGCCTGCGCCGCTGACGGCGAGGCGCTGGTCGAGAAGATCTGGGGTGGAACGGTCGCCTGGGTTCCGTGGAAGCGGCCGGGATGGGAGTTGGGCCGGGCTCTGGCAGAGTTGGCCGAGGATCCGAAGGTCATCGGCGCCGTGCTGGGCGGCCACGGGCTGACCGCCTGGGGCACCACCAGCGACGAGGTCGAGCAGCGCAATCTGCAGATCATCGGGCAGGCCCAGGCTTTCCTCGACGCGAATTCGGTGGCCGAACCGTTCGGCCCGGTGGTAGCCAGCCGCGAGCTGCTCGATCCGGAAGCCAGACGGGCCAAGGCTGCGGAGTTGTTCCCGCACCTGCGGGCGATCGCCTCTACCGACCGCCGCCAGGTCGGGCACTTCAACGATTCCGATGTCGTGCTGGACTTCCTGTCCCGCGAGAAGCTCGCGCACCTGGTCTCCCTGGGAACCTCCTGCCCCGACCACTTCCTGCGGACCAAGGTGCGGCCGCTGCTGCTCGACACCGCACCGGATGCGCCACTGGACGAGGTCGTCGCGCGACTCGCCGAACTGCACGCGGAATACCGGGTCGAATACCAGGCCTATTACGACCGGAACGCGAAGCCGGATTCGCCGGCCCTGCGCGGCGCCGACCCGGCCGTCGTTCTCGTCCCGGGTGTCGGCATGTTCTCCTTCGGTGCGGACAAGCAAACGGCGCGGGTGGCCGGCGAGTTCTACGTCAACGCCATCAACGTGATGCGCGGGGCCGAAGGTGTCTCGACGTACCAACCGATTTCGGAGGCGGAGAAGTTCAACGTCGAATACTGGCAGCTGGAAGAGGACAAGCTCAAGCGCCGCCCGGCGCCCAAGGCCCTCGCCGGCCGAATCGCACTCGTCACCGGTGGCGCGTCCGGCATCGGGCTGGCGACCGTGAAACTGTTGGCCGAACACGGCGCCAACGTGATCATCGGCGACATCAACGTCGAGGGTTGCGAATCCGTCGCCGCCGAACTGGGCGGTCCGGACAAGGCCGTCGGAGTGGCCATGGACGTCACCGACTTCGAAGCGGTCAAGGCCGGAATCGCCGCCGGCATCGTCGCTTTCGGCGGCATCGACCTGATCGTGAACAACGCCGGCATCACCAGGGCCGGGTCCCTGGCCGACACGTCGCTGGTGGACTGGGATCTGCAGTACCAGATCATGCCGAGAGGCTCCTTCCTGGTGGCCAAGGCGGCCGAGAGTGCCTTGCGGGCGCAGGGTCTGGGCGGCGACATCATCAACATCTGTTCGAAGAACTCGGTTTTCGCCGGTCCGAACAACATCGCCTACTCGTCGGCGAAGGCAGCCCAGGCGCACATGGTGCGGCTGCTGGCGGCCGAGCTGGGTGACATCGGCGTCCGCGTCAACGGCATCAACCCGGACGGCGTGGTGCGTGGTTCGGGGATCTTCGCCGGTGGCTGGGGTGCCTCGCGTGCCGCCACCTACGGTGTCGCCGAGGAGGACCTGGGCAAGTACTACGCGCAGCGGACCGTCCTCAAGGAGGAGGTACTGCCCGAACACATCGCGCTGGCGGTGCTGGCGCTGACCAACGGCACCCTGCCCATCACGACCGGCCTCCTGATCCCGGTCGACTCCGGCGTGGCCGCGGCCTTCATGCGCTGACCCCCCGCCTCCCCTCCGCGCATACAGTCCCGCCCGGCGCATACAGAATCCGCCCGGCGCATACAGAATCGCCGGGCGCATACAGAACGTCCCATTTCAGACCGATCGGTGGCCGAATCAGGACGAACTGTATGCGCCGGAACCCTTGCGGCGTCGGCAATCTCCCGGCTGGCTAACTGCTTCGGCCGGAGATGACGGGATCGACGAGCGGTTCGGCGTTTCTGGCGAACTCGCGGACTCGCTCGGCATCCCATAACTGGGCGGGTACGGCGCCGCCCAGCAGTACTCGGGCCAATGTCGCACTGCCGATCGGCGTGTCGGATCCGGCGATGATCACATTCCCGCGTCGCCGGCCCTTGAGCATCGGCGGGTCGGCCACCACGGCCAGCTGGTCGAAAACCTCGTGCGAAGGTGGCGATCTCGGACCGGACCAACCTCAGGTCCAGGGTGTCGGCGCAGTTCACCACGTACAGGCCGCCAGGTCGCAGCACCCGCTGCGCCTGTCGGGCGAACTCGACGGTGATCAAGGGCGCCGGAGTCACGGCGCCGGCGAACACGTCGCGCACCACGACCGAGAAGCCGGCGTCCGGCAGCGCTTCCGTCACCGCACGGGCGTCGCCGATCCGGATACGCAGTGCAGGAGCCTTCGGCAGGTCGAACCACTCGCGGACCAGTCGGGCCAGTTCGGCGTCGGTGTCGACGGCGAGATGCTGGGAACCGGGCCGGACGTCAATCAGGTAGCGCGCCAGCGAGCAGGCGGCCGCCCCGAGGTGGAGCACCCGCATCGGCGTCGTCGGCGGTTGGTGCTCCTGGATGATCGACGCGATCCACCGGATGTACTCGAATTCGAGATTCGTCGGATCGGACAGGTCGATGTGTGAGCTCTCGACGTGGTTGATCATCAGCAGGTAGCCGTCCGGATTGTCCCGGTCGCGGATCAGTTCGGCCGTCCCCGAGTCGATGGGATAGACGCCGGGGATCGGTCCGGCGAACCGTCCACTCCGACCTCGCCCTCTGCTCACCCGTTCATCATGCGGCCTGGTCTGGATCGTCCCGGCACACGCCGGTGGATTTGTGCCGGACACTGCCCGAATTGTCCGGTCCAAATGTGCGCCGGTCCGTCGCGCATATCCTGGAGGCATGTCAGTTGACGAGAAATACGCATACGCACCAAGTCCAGCGAAGTGGGTCCGCGACCAGGTTGCCGCCTACGAAGGGTCCGACGGTCGGGAGGGCGCAGACCTGCGCGGCATGCCGGTGATCATCCTGACCACCATCGGCGCGAAGACCGGGCTGGTCCGCAAGGTCCCGCTCATGCGCGTGGAGCACGACGGTCGCTACGTGGCCGTCGCATCGATGGGCGGCGCGCCGAAGAATCCGGTCTGGTACTACAACCTCAAGGCCAACCCGAAGCTCGAATTGCGGGACGGCGCGAAGACCTTCTCCATGACGGCACGAGAAATCTCGGGCGAGGAATACGACCTCTGGTGGGAACGGGCCGTTGCCGCCTATCCCGACTACGCCGACTACAAGCTCAGGACCGATCGGGTCATCCCGCTGTTCCTACTGGAGCCCAGCGCCTGACCAACGTCGTAGGGTCGGCGGATGCCAGCCGCCTCGCCGACCATCGTCGCCACGTCCATCGGTTTCGACTCTCGTGGACGGGACCAGTTCGATGTGGATGCCGGTCCGGTCTTCGACCTTGCTGCAGATCTGTCCGGCGCTCAGCGGGACGCCGAAGGTCTGCTTCATCGGCACGGCGACCGGCGACGACAAGAGCGTGATCGCCGGCGCCTATTCCGCCCTTTCCGAGCGGTTTCGGCCGTCGCACTTGGAACTGTTCTCGATGCCCAACGTCGACGACGTACGCGGACACCTCTTGAACTGCGCGCTCAAGGTACGCCTTGAGGCGAATACCGCAGTCAGCTGACGTGGCGTACGCTAAAACGGCCCTTCCATTCAAGCTGGCTTTAGGTTTCGATACTGAGCCGACCATGCCGGGGCTGAGATGCGTCCCAACCGTGAGGGGTCGCGCGATGACGACGTCAGCTGGGTCGGCGGCGAGTCGCAGCAGTCCTGCGGATTCCTGCCCGTCATAGGCACCGGGATGGCGACCGTCGACAGCACCTGCCGGAGCCTCGAGACGGTCGACCCACCGGCCGGCACCTCACGCTGATCTCACCGCGCGCTCGGCCGATCCGCACACCGCGACGTCCGCCCCGCCTCGCACGCAACCTGATCCGCCACTGACAGCTGCTCGAAAGACAAAGGAGTCGTTGTGATGCCAGCTTCTGTCCACGGACGTCGTGTCCATCACCCGCGCGGCCGACTGGTCGGCGTTCTCACCGCGGCGCTCTGCCTCGGCCTCGCGGTGCCCACGAGCGCCGCCGCTCGAACGCCGGCTTCCGGTCCCGACGATACCGGGGGCCATCGCGGCCTCACAGGTCCACAGCATGGGGCAGGTAATGCGGCGCAACGCGGCGGACCCGTTGCCTCGAGCAGCGGGCTGGCCGGTACACCTTCGGTCGCGCTGACGCCCTGTGCGGACGACCAGTCGTGGCTGTGCGGGTCGGTCGTGGTGCCATCGACCGGTCACGGCCGGCTGGCAGGACAATGCGCATCGGGTTCAGCGTCCTGCCGCACACCGATCCGTCCTCAACGGCACGGGATGCGGTATTCGCCGCCGACGGCGGACCCGGCAGCGCCACGACGGCGGACAAGGGATTTTTCTCCTACATCGCCGGCGATGTTCTCGCCGACCGTGACCTGGTGCTCGTCGACAACCGCGGCACCGGCACATCAGGCGCGATCGACTGCCCCGGCCTGCAGATCGAACCACCGGACCACGACGGATTCCTGGCCGGGGTCGCCGCTTGCGGTGCCGCGCTGGGACGGGACGCCGACCGTTACGGCGCCGGCGACGTCGCCATGGACATCGAGGTTGTCCGTCGCACGCTGGGCTACCCCCAGATCACCTACTACGGGCTGTCGTACGGGACCGTGGACGTCGCGGCCTATGCAGTGCGGTACCCGGGCCGAGTGCGGGCGGTGGTCCTGGACGGCGGCTTGACGGTGAACGACCGGCCGCACGCCTGGGCCTGGGGCCTCGGTATGCCGAAGGCCATCGCCGACGCGATCACCCTGACCTGTCGTCGGGCGCCCGCGTGCGCAGCGGAGAATCCGCACGCTGCTTCGTCTCTCGCCCGTCTGGCCGCAGAATTGCGACGGCGCCCCGTCGACGGCACCGTACTGGACGACGCCGGCATCAGGACCGACGTGCACGTCGACGAGTCGAAGCTGATCTCGATCGTCGAATCCGGCCAACTGGGCGTCGCGGAGATCCCCGCCGTGGAGGCCGCCCTCCGCTCCGGCGACCCGGTACCCCTGTTGCGACTGGCCGCGGAATCACCCGACCGCGGTGGCGACTCGGGTGACCCGACCCATTACTCCGCGGGCGACAATGCTGCCGCCTTCTGCAACGACCAGGACTTCGTCTTCGAACGCACGGATTCAACGGCGGTTCGTCAGGGCAAGTACGACGCCGCACTCGCAGCATTGCCGGTGACCGCCTTCGCGCCCTTCTCCAAGCAGGCCTGGACCGGGTGGTTCTACGACGATGCGTGCGTTGCCTGGCCGGCCCCCGACCGTTACGTGCCGGCCGTACCGTACGACGCCGTCGCCCGTGGCGTGCCTGCTTTGGTGCTCCGCGGGGACCTGGACACAGTGGTGTCCAGTCTCAACAGCCATTCGTTGCTGGCCATCTTTCCGAGCGCCACATACGTCTCGGTGGCCGGCGCCGGACATCCATCGGCCGGCTGGTCGAGCTGTGCTGCCGATCTGGCCCGGTCGTTCATGTCGGACCCCAAGACCCCCGTCGGTACCTGTCGCGAGCCGGCGTTTGTCGGAGCAGCAGTCCCGTCCTATCCCGCTTCGGTTCGAGCGGCACCCGCAGCGCGGCAGCTCCACGATGACCGATCGACGGTTCTGGTCCGCCGGGCCACCACGGTCGCCGTTCGCGCCGCCCAGGACATCTGGCTTCGGTCTTTCCGCAACCCAGGCAGAACCGGCACCACTCCCGGCCTGCGGGGCGGCGAGGCTGACTGGGATTACGCCACGTTCCCCGACCACGCCGTCATGACGCTGCACCACGTCGTGTTCGCCCACGGAGTCAGCGTGTCCGGTACGTCAGAGCGCGTCTACGGGTCCAACGGATTTGATGTTCATCTGGTGGTCAAGGTGGGCCGCTCGACGATCACCCTGGACGGCACCGGTCAGTGGGGCTTTGGCGGTCCGTTCAAGGGTGTGACTCTCACCGGGTCGTCCGGCAGTCGAGCTCTGCATCTCAAGGTCCCGGCCACCTGAATGGCGGTCAAGAAGGTCGGCCGCCGTCCGACCCGACCCGGGCGTTCAGCACGACCGGTGGTCCCGGTGGACCGGCGCCGGGCACGGGTACGCCACCGACGACGGCGTCGGACTGGTCTACGTCGGGACCGAGTTGGCCGAGGCGGTCGCCGACCGGCCCGATTGCTTCGCATATTCGGTGCGCCGGGAGGACGGGCAAGCGGTGGAGACGGTCATCGAGCCCCGTCGCCTGCGCTGAGGCATCCCGCGCGTTTGGCGCCGATCCGGGCCGACCTCTAGGCTGGCGTCCGGAGGCGTGTCCGAGTGGCCTAAGGAAACCGCCTTGAAAGCGGTCGGGTGTAACAGCCTCGCAGGTTCGAATCCTGTCGCCTCCGCGTTTGTTGGCTTGGTGCCACCGCTCTGGATCCGGCGGCGGTGGCGCCACTCTCGGGTTGCTACAGCTTGAAAGATGCTGCTGCAGCGAGGAATGCGTCGTTTTCGGCGGGTGAACCGATGGTGACCCGCACGCCGCCGGTGGCATCCGGGAACGCCCTGACGATGACCTTGTTCGCCTCGGTATGCGCTGCGAATTCGGCGGCCCGTTCGCGCAGCGGTAGCCAGATGAAGTTGGCCTGCGAGGTCGGAACTTCGTAGCCCGCCTCGCGGAGTGCCGAAGTGACCCGGCTTCGCTCCGAGATGACCTGCTGCCAACGGGGTCTCAACTCGTCCTGCGCGCCGAGGGCGGCCAGCGCGGCGGCCTGGGCCAAGGTGCTGACCGCGAACGGAATTGCCACCTTGGCCAGCGCGGTGATGACGGCCGGATCGCCGACCGCGTAGCCGACGCGCAATCCGGCCAATTGGTAGGCCTTCGACAGGGTCCGCAGCGCAAGCACATTCGGCCTGTGTGCTGATTCCTGCACGCCGTCGGGTGTGTCGGGGTCGACGTCGAATTCGCTGTATGCCTCGTCGATCACGACCAGGATGTTCTCTGGTACCGCATCGAGGAATTCGTTGAGCTCCGCCCGGTGCACGACGGTGCCGGTTGGGTTGTTCGGCGTGCAGATGTAGATGAGCTTCGTCGCAGGAGTGACCGCTGCCGCCATGGCTGGGAGGTCGAGGGCGTGGCTCGCCGTGACCGGAATCTGCAAGGGGACGGCGCCGGCGATGCGCGTGACGATGGGGTAGGCCTCGAAGGAGCGCCAGCCGAACAGCACCTCGTCGCCCGCGGAGCAGGTGACCTGCACCAGCTGCTGACACAGCGCCACGGACCCGCAGCCGGCGACGACCCGGCTCGGGTCGACGTTGACATGCTCGGCGAGCGCCGCGACCAGCTTCTGCGTTCCGTTGTCCGGGTATCGGTTGATGCCGGACGCGTCCGTACCGATTGCGTCGCGAATTGCGGCCGAGACGGCCGGAAGGGTGGGAAACGACAGTTCGTTCGAGGCAAGTTTGATCGAACCTGGCACTGTGCGGCCAGGGGCGTAGGCGGGCAGCGATGCGAGCGCCGGGCGGATCTGGACCATCATGGTCACCTCGTTGTGCATGTCGTGCTGCGGGCCGCCCGTGGTGGTGACCCGGATGGACTGTAGTGGTCTTCGATCCTTGATGTCGTGGAATCGGCGCCTGCGGCTCGTGCGGCTTACCAGGGTGCGACGCTGCGCTCGTGTAAGAAAGTTTCATGGCGACCGAAGCGCGTGCACTCCGGTCGGCCGTTGGGCTGGGTCGGCGCGCGCTTGCCCTTGCTGCACTAGCGGTCTGTCTAGCGGGCTGCACCATCGGTAGTTCGACCTCGTCTTCCGCCGTCGTTTCCAGCCGGGCCCTCGCTGGGCCGTCGGCCGCGGCGGCCATCGTGGTGACGGTTCCGGAGTTGGGCACAGTAGCCCGGTCGCCGAGTGTGTCCTCCTCACCTGTGTCCGCTCCGCCTGGTTCAGCGTCGGGCAAGGCCTCTGTTGGCGCCGCGCATTCGGCTTCCCCCACTACGGCCGCGACCATGCATGTCACCCTGGCCAATTGTCTGGGTTGCACGGTGCTCGCGACGCATGCCGCCGTCACGTCCACCCTCGGGGCCGCGCTGGTGGCCACCGCCCAGGGCCGGGCGGTTCTGCTCGCGGTGCGCGGAGACGGCGGGGTTGCCGGGGCGGCCAACCTGACCTACGGCTCCTCGTTCCCGACGCCTCCGGGCGGCCAGCTGGGCTGTGACAGCAACGGCCGGTGCATCGTCATCGCGAAGCAGGACGACGGCACGGCGATCGCCTCCGCGTACCAGGTGAGCGCGGCGGGTACGTGGGCCGACGTGACCGGCCAGCCGGGCATCACGTCGGCGACCGCTGATGCGCGGACGCTGCCCGTCGGCGATGGCATTGGTGTCGCGGTGCAGGACCAGGCCGACGGGTCAACCGTCTGGATCGTCTACGGCTGGGACGGCGGCGGGTACGCGGTCAAGGGCTGCACGGCCGCTCCCACCCCAGATGCGAGCCGCTCTGTCGATGGGCAGCTGCTTGTCCTGAGTTTGGCCGGTTGTGCTCCGACCTGCGGTTTTGCGGTGCGGTCCCGGGCCCAGGTAGGGTAACGAGCCGGTGGCCTCCCTGGGGTGGCCCTGGGAAGCGTGCCAGAGCGGCCGAATGGGACACACTGCTAATGTGTTGTGCGGGCAACTGCACCGAGGGTTCAAATCCCTCCGCTTCCGCGCTGGTGGTCCTTCCTGGATCCGCCGGTGGCTGTGCTGAAGTGCCCGCAAGACCGCGTCAACAACTGAACATGCGCCTGTAGCTCAACGGATAGAGCATCTGACTACGGATCAGAAGGTTGGGGGTTCGAATCCCTCCAGGCGCACTCCCAAATAGCCCTTCACCTGCGGTAATACGGCTCAGACTCGGGCGTCCGACCGCGTTGTGTGGTCACAACTCACCGTTTACTCACCGCTTTCAGAAAATTCTGACCCGCCGGATGATGAGCAGCGGGGGGCGCGATGTCCCTCCGAGCGGCATGACCGGCCCTTGCAGATCGAGCTTCCAGTCAGCCCTGTCCGAACGGCTCGAGGACTGCGCGCGCGTCGGGACCCTCGTGGGTTTTGGCGACGTAGTGGCGTTCGGTCACTGCGGTGCCGGCGTGGCCGAGCTGGTCGGCGGCGGCCCGGATGTTGTCGATGCCGATGGCCGTTGCGACACCTTTTCTGAAGGTGTGCGGGGTGACCCAGGAGAAGCCGGCGCGGTCTCGGGCGGCGCGCCACTGTCGGTGCACGTTCTGCGGTTCTCGCAGGGTTCCGGTGCTGCTGGGGAACACGACATCCCAGGGGTTCGATTCGATCAACTCCATTTGTCGGCGCAGCAACATCGCGACGACGAACGGAGGAAGCTTCAGCTTGCGGCGGCCCGATGCAGTCTTCGGATGGTCCTGGATGATCAATCCGCTGCCGGCGACCCGGACTACGGTTCCGGCGATCTTGACGGTGGGTACCTGGCCGCCGAGGTCGACGTCAGCCCATCGGACGCCGAGGGCTTCGCCGATCCGGACACCGGTGCCCAGCATGAAGTCGACCAGGTCGGGTATGCCGGCGCGGACGGCGGCTGGGTCTTCGGACGAGCCGGACTCTGAGCACACGGACCTCGCGTTCGGTGAGGACTTGGACCGTGGCTCGCTTGGACGCTGTGGGGTGGTATCCCGGATGATGTTGCGCGGTGCGGCGTCATGCCGGGCGGCCAGACCCAGCATGCCGGCGAGGACAACGCGGCATCCTTTCGCCGTGGGGCTGCCGACGTTGTCTTCGACCGAGCGGATGAAGCGGTCGAGGGCGCCGACTGTGGCTTCCCGAATTCTGAGGCCGCCGACACCTGGCGTGACGTGTTTGTCGACGAGAGTCGCGTAGCGGGAACGACTATTACTCGACAGCTCGGAGCGGTCTATCTCGGCCAGCCAGGCAGTGGCAAGATCGGACATCCGCGTGTCAGGCGTGATGTCCTTCAAACCCGGCGTCGCCCGATCTCGCAGTGAAGACATCAAGGCCCGCTCGGCGGCGGCTCCGCTCTTGCCCCAGGCTTCGACCTTGCGCGTTCGACCATCGAAATCACGGAATCGGCACCGTGCGATCCATCGCCCCGGCTGACTTTCGGTGCGGCTGATCTTTCCCCAGGTGCCCAGGGGAAGCGGCTTACGAGGCATCGACGTCTCGTGTCTGCGTGAGACTTTCCTGCCGAAGCCCTTGCACGTAGGTCTCGTTCACCACCGGAGCGCTCGGCTCGAACCGCACGCGGGGTAGGCGTCCCTGTGTGTCTGCATCCGAATAACTTCGAAGGAGTACGTCCAGCACTACGTATCGCGCGTTGTCGTCCCTGGGCGCTTCCAGTACTCCACGGACGACAGCTCGAGCCTGCTTCGGCACTTGGCGAAGCAGGTCGCGATCGCCGCCGATCAAACCCTCGATGAGGCTCTTCCTGCGCTGCGCGGCGACCGCGAGGTCGTCCTCGAGCAGTCCTAGGTCGCCGGCCAGGTCGGATAGGACAAGGCCGCGGTCGCGCAATCCTTGTCGCACGACGTCAAGAAAACCTGTCGGGCCGCTTCCCACCACGACATACTGTTCCGCAGGGTGCGGTCCGGTCAGCTCGCTCATTAGCTTCAGGTACTGATGTCGACATGTAGCCAGAGCGACCTGACCCTGCGCTTGGGTCAGTGCGTACCTGGCGGCTGCCTCGTCTCGTCGGGCCTGTTTCAGAAGGCCGTCGAGCAAGTCGCCTTCGTCGATGAGCGCGCTGAGGTCGATGCCTAACACATCGGCGACGGTCGGACCTTCGCTGAGCCGAACTGGTCGTTCGCCGTTTTCGACCTTCGACAAGGTTCCCTGGGCCCAGTTCACTCCCTCGTCGCGAAGTCGCGATGCGAGATCGCCTTGGCTCAGCCCCATCGTGGGTGCGGAGGGATTGGATGCGCTGGCCGATCAGTCGATCGACCTCGGGCTCGTTCACGATGATGACCATATCTCGATTTGGTGTAGACGTCTATTCCAAGCAGTGCTACGTTTTGCGGTAGTTGTCGATCGCATTTCACTATGATGGGAGCCACGTGAACGAGAGAGCCAGATCCATAGACGACCGGTTGCTCGATGTCGGGGAGGTCGCCGCATATCTGAACCTGCCAACCCAGACGCTGTACGCGTGGAGGGTTTCGGCGCGCGGGCCCCGCGGTATCAAGATCGGCCGGCATTTGCGCTTCCGACGAAGCGACGTCGAGTCTTGGCTCGAGGAACAGTCCGACTATCGGCCTCCAGCCGCCTAAGTCCCTGCGATGTGGCCGTTCCTGGCATCCAATCTGAACCCCGGATGCCAGGCGTACACGGCTGCCGCCTGGAGGCCCAATCATGCGCCCAGCCCGTGATTCGGACGCAAGTAGAGGCAATCAGCAGACGCGATCAACGACGTCGAGCTATTCGCCGACGCCCGCGTCAGCGATGGAACGATGCCGTCTGGAACTCCGACCTCAAGCCAGTCCCGCGGCTGGTGGCTTTGGCCTACGCCCGATACGTCGGCGCCCCGGCGTGCAAGCGAACGAGGTGCGGCTGGTGCTCTCCGAACTGTGCACGCGCACGGGACTTTCCCGCGACGCCGCCAACCGCGCCACGGCGACGCTGAAGGATCTCGGCTGGCTCGCCGTCGTGAAGGCCAGCGGTGGCCGCCGGCCCGTTCGCTACCGGGTCATGATCCCAGCAGTGGAGCGCGGCGGCATCAGTACGCCGGACGTACCGTTGAACAGTACGTGGCAAAGACTGTTCGACCGGCCGCAACAGTACGCCAGACGACGGCAACAGTACGGCTCCCGACATCAACAGTCCGTCTCCCGTACACAAATCTTTACAAGAATCTCTACAAGAAGCTGGGGGAGGAGCACCACCGAGATTCTGTACCAAACATCCCGACGGGTCGGACAGTCCTTGCGGACCCTGCGCAGAGCATGAGACGCCGGCGCCAGCGATACGAACGACAGGTAGCGCTGGCCGATGCCGAGACGCAACGAAACTATTCAGGTAAAGCATCGCGCTGCATTATTGGTCGCTCATGAATGCCCGCACGGCATTCCCGGTGGCGATCTCCACAGACCATGGCTCGATGGCTATTCGCCGACATGTGCAAACTGTCGGCGAACCGGCAGACAGTCGGCTTAAACCGAGGCCGACATAGCTCCCGATTTCCGCGGCACGTACCGCACCACGGCGGTCGACAACAGCTGCTCGGCCGCATTTGAAGAGTTCGGAGGAAAATCCGGTCGCCCTAATACGGCGTTTTGATTCGGATAATGTTCCACCGAACCGGGCGGCCGGGCGCGGTGCGATGTCCGGGGATGCGGTGGCGGCGATGATCCAACGCGGCGCCCCGCGGCCGGGTACACACCGGCCCAGGTCGACCTGCTGGGCGGGCACTCGCTGCGGTCCGGGTTCGTCACCGAAGCGTTTCCGGCAGGCGCCGACGCCCACTCGATCATGCGGCGGACCGGCCACCGGGGTCCGAAGATGCTCGAGGTGTACGCCCGCGACACCCGTAGCCTGGCGCTCGCTGCTGTTGTCGGGGGTCCAATGCACACTGCGAGTAGCAGAAGGAGATACGACATGGTGGTCACCACACGCACGGCGCACTCCTTACCCCGTCTTGTGCTAGCTCGAACTCCGGCCAGCCGCATCTGGTCGAATAATCCGCTGATCGACGTCGCGCTTTCCTTGCCGGTCGGCGTGGCGGTTGGCGGATATGCCCCGGATGGCTACAGGCCTGAGGCGTCGGTAGCGCTTGGCTTAGCCCTCGTCGCCTTCCTGCTCAGCCTCGGGTGGTTTATCTGTCTCGTTGTTCTGCCAGGCCTGAGAGGCGCGCGCCTCGCAGCCTTCGCCAGAGGCTTTCCGAGTACGTTCGTGACCCGCCTATCCCTGATTGCGGGTCAGGGGCTGGCGCTGGCCGCAGCGGTCGGGGGTGTGGCAGCAGCTACATTCGTCGGTCGGGCAAGCGTCACGTTCGCCGTGACCGCATCAATAGTAGTGATGCTGGGATGCCTTCGCTGCAGCATAATGACCAGCACTGTTCTGGCGGTCAACCTACGACGTCCTGAATGAGCGTTTTCTTACTGTCGCCAGAGATCACGAGCGGAGTGGTCCTTTCGGGGGAGGGTGCGGGAGGATGCGGCGCAACGTCCAGTTATGGCGTTTCCATGAGGCAGGCGGAGATCCGGCCCAACTCTTGCCTATGACGCACCTGCACCGCTTCCTCCTAGAGCAGCGCAGCTCGGACCTCGCGCACACCAGTACGGACGGCTACGAAACCCACCTAGTTCCCGTGTCGGGTTCAGCACCTCATCTGGAGCTCCACCGCATCCGACAGAACGACCTGCCTTCCGAACGACGGGCTGGTCGAATCGTCGACCTGGACCCATCTGTCAACGAGCTCGCCGAGGGCAGCCACTTCCTGTCCCTCCCCCATAACCTTATTGCCTTTATCGGCACCGGGTTCAGTCCGCGCCCTGGACGCTTGGCTGAGTGGATGCGTAGCCGGCTGAGCTGGGACATCACGCTGGAACCGGTGCTGCGAAGGGATGCGGGCGCCATTCTCGACAACCTGCGCAAGATCACAAGCGTCGAAGTCAAGATTGCCGCCGACGAGGCACATAGGCTCGATGTCTCGGGGTTCTTCCGAGATGAACGTGATCCGCTGGGCGCGCTTCTTGTAGCTCAGCGGGCGCAGCAAGGAGGAATCATCACCGTGGGGTGGTCAGTTGGGCAAGGAACTGATGCTCACCAAGGCTGGTTCCGAGAACTGGTCCAACGGCTGCGGGAAGCGGACCTTACCGGATTTCGCGCCGCGAAAGCGAAGATCTACCTGGAAGGCTCGGACAACGCGGTGCCGGTTGACTTCATCCACGACAAGATCGTGACCGAGGTGGAAGTCGATCAACCGTCAGGCAGACAGCGTCTACTGGCAGCTCCAGCTGCTCTGGATGCCATGCAACGTGCCTGGCATCAGTTCCAGAACAACTGACGATGTCGTTAATGAGCTGGAAGCCGCGCCAGGGCCATCGTTTACGGTGCCGGCATCGCTGTTCCGCCATCCCCCGACCATGATGAGGCATCCCAGTGTTCCGTAGTGGTCCACGAACCAAAATTGGTAGTCCCGGTAGACCTTTCGCGCGCTGGCTCGCCGGTCACCAAATGATTGACCTCGTGGTCGCAGTAGCGGTCGGCGCCGTGTTGTGGCGAATATTGCAGAACGTCGCCCTCGAAATACTGGATGCTGCGGGGCGACGAGCGGCCTACCAGACGTTTGCGGCACTTTCCGCGACGCTCCTCGGCCTCACCATGACGACGATTTCCGTCCTGGCCAGCAACATCGACAAGCCCATCGGCGGCTCGCCCAGGGGCATCCCAAGGTCCCTCGTTATCGGCATCAGCAAGCCAATGTTCGGTCTGACCCGCGCGCTCGGCGGCACCGTGGCCACGGCGCTTGTATTGCTCTTGGTCGACACCACGTCCCCGACGACAACCGACTGGGCCCAGCCAGTGCTGGGCGCGTTGGTGGTCGTGGTCGCGCTTCGGTTCACCCGAGTCCTCGTTTTGCTAGCCAACCTGCTGAGGGCTAGAACGACGGGGTAACTGTCGCGCTTGCATCGCCTGCGGGGTGCGCCGGCGCTATGCCGATTTCGCCAAGCCGAGCGGTTCGTTCAGACGCCGGTTCAGCCCGCTGCGTGCTGGTCGACGGCGGAAAGATGGTCGGCGACGTCGGACCGTTCCTCGATTATCACGGCGCCCGTCTCCCAACGCGGCTTTACCATGCCCGCAAGTATCCGGCAGGCTTTCGGCGAGCACGCGGCCGATTCCGCCGGAGGGGCGGGGGTGAAGACCGCTATTGAGGGCAACCCGCTCCATCTTGCTATTCCGCCGCAGCCCGTTCACGGCACGGTCCCTGGTGGCTTGCTGACTTGTCACCGGACTGGACTCTCGCTGACCCTCAAGTTTGCGCCGAGGTCCGCCAGAACCGGGTCCCGGCTTCGCAACCACCCTCGCTTCGTCTGCCGCTGCCAAACAGGCGGGCACGCGTTGCCA
>CAVOIW010000010.1:0-39038 GCA_963695865.1 uncultured Actinomycetota bacterium
CAGCACCTCGCACCGCAACCTCGCACCGCACCGACGCACCGTGTCGCGATCCTCGCGCGATTTCGACCGTTTTGGCGCGAGGATCGCGACGCGGTGCGCGATTTAGTCGAGCAGCCTGATCGCGATCCCGTCGGCCAGCAGTCGGCCGCGGCGCGTCAATACCGCCTTGCCCTCGTCGAACGGGCCGGGTTCGAGAAGCCCCTCCGCAACCGATTCGGCTGCCTCCGCGCGGCCCGACGAGTCGAGTAGATCCAGCGGGAGTCCTTCCGCCAGGCGCAGGCGCAACAGGATGTCCTCCGTCCGTCGAGCGTCATCGTCCAGCACCTCCCTGGCGTGCCCTGGTGAGCGGCCCTCGGTCAGTGCCGTCGCGTACGCGTGGGGATGTTTGACGTTCCACCAGCGCACCCCGCCTACGTGCGAGTGCGCGCCCGGCCGATCCCCCACCAGTCCCCGCCCCGCCAGTAGGCCAGGTTGTGGCGGCACCGAGCGTCCGCGTCGGCCGCCCAGTTCGAGACTTCGTACCAGCGCAGGCCCGCCGCGGACAGCATCTCGTCGGCTATCACATACCGGTCGGCGAGCACATCGTCGGAAGGCATCGGGAGTCGGCCGGTCCGGACGGCGCGGGCCATCCTGGTGCCCGGCTCGACGATGAGCGAATAGGCCGAGACATGGTCGACGCCGACTCCGATCGCCGCCTGCAGCGAATCCGCGAACTGCCGGTCTGTCTCGCCCGGCGTGCCGTAGATGAGGTCGAGATTCACGTGCTCGAAACCGGCCTGCCTGGCCCAACCGACCACCTGCAGCGGTCGCCCCGGGGTGTGCGTCCGTTCCAACACGCGCAGGACACCGGGGTCGGTGGACTGCATGCCCAGCGACAGGCGGGTGTACCCGGCGGTCCGCAGACCGGCCAGCAACGCTTCGTCGGTGGATTCCGGGTTGGCTTCCGTGGTCACCTCAGCGTCCGGCTGCAGGCCGAGCGTGTCGGCGATCCGGGTCAGTAGCGCGCCGAGTTTCGCCGCGCCCATCAGGGAGGGAGTCCCACCGCCGACGAATACGGTGCTCACCGGTCGCCCATCTCCATGGCGGCGCAACACTCTGGCGGCCAGCTCGATCTCGGCGGCCGCCGCCGCGAACCAGGAATCGGGTGACGCGGACGTGCCCAATTCGCCCGCTGTGTAGGTGTTGAAGTCGCAGTAACCGCACCTGGTCGCGCAGAACGGCACGTGCAGGTAGATGGAGAGCGTCCGATCGGCGGATCCGGAGTACGCCTGGTCCGGCAGCGAGCCGTCGGCGGGAACGGGATCGCCCTCGGGCAGAGTGGAGGGCACGACCACCATCCTGCCCGACGCGAGGAGGCCCGACGTGACGAAGCCGGACGTGACCGGACCCGATGCCGCGAAGCTGGTGCGTACCGCCGAGGCGGCCGGCGTGTTCACCATCACGCTGGATTCACCGGCGAACCGGAACGCGTTGTCGGTGCTCCTGCGCTCGCAGCTGCTGGCCGCATTCGACTCAGCCATTAAGAGCGCTACCGCGCGGGTGGTCGTCCTCACCCACACCGGCCCGACCTTCTGCTCCGGCATGGACCTCAAGGAGAATGCAGCGGCTGCACCAGGTTCCGAAGGGATCCGGCAAGTCCCGCGGATATTGCAGCTGATCACCCATTGCCCGAAGCCGGTGGTGGCGAGCGTCGGTGGCGCGGCTCGCGCAGGCGGAGTGGGCTTGCTGGCGGCCTGCGACATCGTCGTTGCAGCCGCCACTGCGCAGTTCGCCTTCTCCGAGGTCCGCATCGGGCTCATACCGGCCGTGATATCGGTGCCGGTCCTGCGCCGGGCGGCGCCCACCGCGGTCCGCGAACTGATGCTCACTGGCGCGGTTTTTGACGCGGCAACCGCCCTGCGGATCGGGTTGGTCAACTCCGTCGCCGAGCCCCACATGCTGGACGAGCAGGTGGCGGGCTACGCCAGTCAGCTGCTGCTGGCCGGTCCGGGGGCGCTGGCCGGGACCAAGATGATGCTGCTCACCGGGCACGACGACTCGGACCAGAGGTACGAGTCGCTACTCGCGCAGTCGGCCCGGCAGTTCTCCTCGGCGGAGGGCCAGGAGGGCGGACGTGCCTTTCTGGAGCGGCGACCGCCGAGCTGGGTGGAACCCGGGTAAGTCAGCGCCAGATGGAAAAGGCAAGTGCGACGACGAGCATCGCGAGCAGCGCGATGGTCATCCAGCGGCGGCTGATCGCCGGCAGCGGCCGGCTCATTTCCCGACCCCGTGGTTGCCGGCCGGGTTGGAGGCTGTTGCGTGATCATGGCGGGCAATGGCAGCGGTTGCGGCCAACCGCATCTCGCGCCGCGTGTGCGGCCACAGAATCTTCTCCACGATCCGGTCGATGAGCGCCGCAAGCGCCCAGGCCAGCGGCAGCAGCACGGCGAGGAGCACCGGGACCTGGATCCAGAAGGACCGCCCGACGATCCACGCCTCGACGGCGTCGACCCCATCGAGCACGTCCCGCCAGCTCATCTCTGCCACCCTAGGTCGTTCACCGTACGAGCCGTTGGCTCACGCTGTCGTCCGCGACACCACGTCGAATTCGAGCAACGCCGCCCCGGTGGCCACCGGCGGGCGGGTCCCTGATGTCGTCCCGGCATGCGCGGCCTCCGAGCGGGTGGCCGACCACTGCTGGAAAGCTTCCTCGGACTCCCAACGGGTGTAGACGAAGTAGCGCTTCTCTCCGGCGGTCGGCCGCAACAGGCAGAACTCCTCGAAACCGGGCGAACCCTCCACCGCACCGAGCCGGGCGGCGAACCGCTTCTCCAACTCGGGGCCGGCGCCCTCGGGAATCTCGATGGCATTGATCTTCACGACTGACATGGCGCCAGCCTATGCGGAGGCACGGTGCAGACATGATGGCTCGACGGGGCTACAGATCAGCAATCGCGGCGAGCGGTGGCGTTCGGGCGGCCCTGATCCCTGGCCATAGTGCGGCCAGCACACCGACCACCGCCGAGATGACGAGAAATATCACGGCCTGGGCCCACGGCACGCTCACCTGCGCTATGCCGCTGTTGCGCAGCGTGTGTACGAACAGACTGCCGAACACCAGGCCGAGGGCGACACCGACCGATGCACCGAACAGGGCGATCAGCGCTGATTCGAGGTAGATCGTGCGCCGGACCTGAGACCGCTGCATGCCCATTGCTCGCAGCATGCCGATCTCCCGGCGGCGTTCCACCACCGAGAGGGCCAGGGTGTTGATGATGCCCAGCACCGCGATCACGATGGCCAGCGCGAGGAGCCCGTACAGGATCCCGAGCAGGGCGTTGATCTGCTTCGCCGCAGTGCCCTTGAACTGGTCGCGGTCGAGCACCTGGACCACCAGCAGGCTGGCGGTGGCATTCTCCAGATCGGTGCGCAGCACCGTCAGGTCGGCGTCCGGAACGGCCCTGATCAGCACGACGTCGTTGCTGCGCAACGCATCCGGTACCAGCTCGAGATACGCAGACGCACCGACCACCCAGTTGCCGTACAGCGGGTTGTCACGATAGATCCCGGTGACCGTCTGTTGCACCTTCCTGCCGTCGACCGAGGTAAGGGTGGCGGTCGATCCGACCTGCCAGTGATTGTTCGCGGCCGATGTCGCCGAGGCCAGCATGCCATCGCTCAGGTTCACCGATCCGGCATCGAGATCGATCTTCGCCACCTGGGCGAAGTCACCCTCCACCCCGGTGCCGACTTCCTGATTGGTACCAATCGTCACCGGAACCGGATGCAGCGCAACCACATCAGCCACCCCGGACACCCCTCGGGCGGCCGCGGTGGTTGCTATCGGCGCACCGATCGAGTCGGGTCCGACGAGCAGGTAGTCGGCGGTCACGCCGTTGTCGACGAGCGCATTCACGCTCGACTTCGCCGAGGAGCCGACCACCGCGATCGCGCTGACCAGGAGTAACCCGAGGGTGAGCGCGAACGCGGTCGCAGCCGTCCGCCGAGGGTTGCGGACGGCGTTGTTCCGGGCCAGCAGCCCGACCTGGCCGAACGGCTTGCCGATGAGGCGGCCGATCCCGCCGACCACCGGGCGCGACAGCGACGCCCCACCGATCAGCACGGCGAAGATCGCCGCGACCATGCCGATCCCAACCAGCGCCGCCGATCCGCCCCCGGCCGGCCCGATGGCGCCGAGGAACAGGACGGCAACGCTGAGCACGGCGAGAGCGGCAGCAACCACGGTGCGCCGACGGAGAGACGTGCCGACCGACGCGAATTCCTGCCGCATCGCCTCCACCGGCGGTGTTCTCGCGGCACGACGGGCCGGGGAATAGGCGCTGAGGAGGGTGACCACGATGCCAACGGCAAGGGTGACGACGACGGTCAGGGCCGACAATCGGAGGGGGCCGGAAGGGAGCCCGAAGTTCAGGGCATTGAGCAGCGAGCGGAGCCCGTAGGCAAGGCCGACGCCGGTGACCAGGCCGATGACACTGCCCATCAGTCCGACCAGGAGAGCCTCCAGCAGAACCGAACGACTCACCTGGCGTGGGCTCGCCCCGATGGCCCTGAGCAGCGCGAGTTCGCGCAGTCGCTGCGCGAGGATCATCGAGAAAGTGTTGTAGATGATGAAAGTACCTACCAGCAGGGCGATCAGCCCGAACGCGAGCAGGAAGTAGTTGACGAAACTCAGCGCCGTGTCCAGCGAGGCCAGCGTGTCGGCCCTCACCTGGGCACCGGTCTTCACGGTGTAGTCGGCGCCGAGAGCGGCCGAGATCCCGTCGCGCAGCTTCTCCGGGCTCACACCGACAGCCGCAACGTCAACGGCGGCAACGTGTTTGCCATCCGTGAACAGGGAAACCGCCTGATGGTGCGAGAAGTACGCACCGACATATCCGCCGGAATCCGCGCTGGTCGAATAGATTCCGGCCACCGTCACGTTGATCGTGCCCTGGGACGGGACGACGACTTTGGTGCGGGACCCCAGCTGCAGGCCACTGAGCTTGGCGGCGCTCTGGTTCAGGGCGATCTGGCCGGTGCTGACCGGCGCGTGACCGGCGGTGAACGACAAAGGATCCCCGAACGGGTCAGGGTTGTATCCGATGCCGAAGCTGGGTGCTCCGCCAGCTTGCACTGCCTTGTTGTCCGCACCGATCAGCACGATCTGGCTCTGGATCTGAGTCTGCACCCGCCCCGCCCCGGGGACCCCCGAGATGGCGGCGACCTCCGTCAGCGGGACTCCGGAACTGCGCTCGTCGGTGGCCGTGATCCGGACGTCGACGCCCTTGGCGGTGTCGGCGAAGATACCGGTGAAAGTCGCCTTCAAAGTATCGGTGAACACGAAGGACCCGGCGACGAAAGCCGTGCCCAGTACGACGGACAGGATGGTCAGGGCCAGACGCACCCTGTGCGCCTTGACATTTCGGACCGACACTCGCCGCATCGCTGCGGCGGGCGTGCGTGTTCCCTCCAGCGTGGCCGTCATACCGCCACGTCCTCGAGGACCTTCATCCGGTCCAGCACCGAATCGGCCGTTGGAGAACGCAACTCGTCGACGACGCGACCGTCGGCCAGGAACACCACCCGGTCGGCGTAGCTGGCGGCACGCGGATCGTGGGTGACGATGACGACGGTCTGCGCCAGCTTGTCGACCGACGTCCGAAGGATGCCGAGCACCTCGCCGGACGAGCGGGAATCGAGGTTGCCGGTCGGCTCGTCGCCGAAGATGATCTGCGGTTGCCCGGCCAACGCCCGGGCACACGCGACCCGCTGCTGCTGGCCGCCGGACAGCTCGGACGGCCGGTGGCGCAGGCGATCCCGCAGGCCGAGGGAGTCGATCACCGAGTCGAGCCATTCGGCGTCGGGCTTGCGGCCGGCGATGTCCATCGGAAGCGTGATGTTCTCCGCCGCGGTCAGCGTCGGGATGAGGTTGTAGGCCTGGAAGACGAAGCCGATCCGGTCGCGGCGTAGCGCCGTCATCTGTTTGTCGGACAGGCCGACCAGTTCGGTATCTCCGATCATCACAGACCCGGAGGTGGTGCTGTCCAGCCCGGCCAGGCAATGCATGAGCGTCGACTTGCCCGACCCCGACGGCCCCATGATCGCGGTGAACTCGCCGGCCGCGAAGTCGACGCTGACATCGTCGAGCGCCCGCACCGTCGTGTCACCCGATCCGTACGTCTTGCTCAGATGTCTGGCCATGGCGGCCGGAACCCTTGTCGCGGTCATGGATGGCTCCCCTGGTTGAGTGTCGGACGCACATCTGCCGACTCGTGTGGATTCAGCTTGCATCGTCACGGATCCGGAACCACCCGGGACAACCCCGAACCGCCCCTGGTTTCCGGACCGGACGTCCTCGGGGACCATCCCATTGATCGGCGTCACCCTGGAGGTTCGGTGGAACGCGTCAAGCCCCAGCGGGACGCCCAGGGCCACCCAGCAGGGACCCGATCAGCACGCGGTCGATGGTGGTGAAGAAGCGGACCACTCGCGGCGCCAGCAGCAGCAGACCGAGACCGACTGCGGCCAGCACCACCATTCGCGGGACCGTGTCGACGAAATAGTCCGGCCACCATTGCATTCCGCGATGCCGACTACCGTCCGATGCGCTCTGATACGGCAGGTATCTCTCCCAGAGACCGTACGTGAGCCCGCCCAGCCCGGCCGCGTAGAAGGCAACCGCGAAGGCAAAGCTGAACGGAGCCAAGACGATCTTCAGGCAGTGGTAGCTCACCGCCCGCCAGCAGCCGGGATCGGTCAGTATCGCCGTCAGCACGCCGATCGGTCCGGGCCGCCGGCGTCGGATCGGACCTGGACCGGACACCGGCAGCCCCAGCAGGATCGCGGCCATCGTCCGCTGCAGATGCCCTCCGGCCCTGGCGATCAGCAGACCGAGGGCCAGCAACGGCAGGCCGACGTAGATGACGGCGAGGCCGACACCGACTGCGACGAATGTGATGGTCAGGACGAAGAAGACGATCGCAGGCACGAGATCAATGACTGCGTAGAGCAACTCGGCCCACGACGCGGCCGAGAAGACCCCTTTGCCCCGCCGGACGACCACCGGAGTCGGCGGCCCCGGCCACGGCCTGCCTTGATTCGGTTCCTCGAACCAGTCGGCCACCCAGGTGGCCGCTGTGGCGTCGTGCGTCGTCTGCGGGCTCATGCATTCGATCGTGCCGCTGCTGCATCGGCGGCAGAATGGGCCTGCCCACCCCATCGCCGGGGGTCTAGGCCCACTATCCCCACCACTTGTCGCCCGATGCTTGACCGAGCCGCGGAAGCTATTTCTTTCCAGTGGGTGCATCGGTGGAGAGCGCGGCGATGAAAGCCTCCTGCGGAACCTCGACCCGGCCCACCATCTTCATCCGCTTCTTGCCTTCCTTCTGCTTCTCCAGCAACTTTCGCTTGCGTGTGATGTCGCCGCCGTAACACTTGGCCAGCACGTCTTTGCGCATCGCCCTGATGGTCTCCCTCGCGATGACCCGAGATCCGACCGCGGCCTGGATCGGCACCTCGAACTGTTGACGGGGAATCAGCTCTCGCAGTTTTGCCGTCATGGTCACTCCGTACGCGTACGCCGCATCCCGGTGCACGATGGCCGAGAAAGCGTCCACCGGTTCACCTTGCAGGAGGATGTCGACCTTCACCAGGTCGGACGGCTGCATCCCGATTTCCTCGTAATCCAACGAGGCATATCCGCGGGTGCGAGATTTGAGAGCGTCGAAGAAATCGAAGATGATCTCGGCCAACGGCATGGTGTACCGCAATTCGACCCGGGTTTCGGAAAGGTAATCCATGCCGCCGAGAATGCCGCGTCGGGACTGGCACAGCTCCATGATCGAGCCGATGTATTCGCTCGGCGCGATGATCGAGCACTTGACGATCGGTTCCACCGTCTCGGCGATCTTGCCTTCTGGCCAGTCACTGGGATTGGTGACGACGACGGTGGACTTGTCCTCCATCTTGACCTCGTAGACCACGTTGGGAGCGGTCGAGATCAAATCGAGGTTGAATTCCCGCTCCAGGCGGTCACGGGTGATCTCCAGGTGCAGCAACCCGAGATAACCGCAGCGGTAGCCGAACCCGAGGGCGGCGGACGACTCGGGCTCGTAGGTCAGTGCGGCATCGTTGAGCCGGAGTTTGTCCAGCGCGTCGCGCAGCAGCGGATAGTCGGACCCGTCCAGCGGATACAGCCCGGAATAGACCATCGGCCGGGGGTCGCGGTATCCGCCGAGCGGCTCCGTCGCTCCGCGCAGGGCAGAGGTGACTGTGTCGCCCACCTTGGACAATCGGACATCTTTCACCCCGGTGATCAGATAGCCGACCTCGCCGACGCCTAGCCCACGCGTCGGGATGGGCTCGGGCGAGATGATGCCCACCTCGAGCAGTTCATGCGTCGCCCTCGTGGACATCATCTGGATGCGTTCGCGGGGGCTGATCTGCCCGTCGATCACCCTGATGTAGGTGATGACGCCGCGGTAGATGTCGTAGACCGAATCGAAGATCATCGCCCGAGCCGGGCCGTCCGCATTCCCGGTCGGTGCGGGCACCTGAGCCACCACCCGGTCCAGCAGCTCCTTGACGCCGGCGCCGGTCTTGCCGGAGACCCGCAGCACATCGTCGGGCGAACCGCCGAGGATGTGCGCGATCTCCTCGGCGTAGCGCTCTGGCTGAGCGGCCGGCAGGTCGATCTTGTTGAGAACCGGGATGACGGTGAGGTCGTTCTCCAGGGCCAGGTAGAGGTTGGCCAGCGTCTGGGCCTCGATACCCTGAGCGGCGTCGACCAACAACACCGCGCCTTCGCAGGCCGCCAGCGAGCGGGACACTTCGTAGGTGAAGTCGACGTGGCCAGGGGTGTCGATCAGGTGCAACACGTGCTCCTGCATCTTCCCATCGGCGTCCTGCACCGCCCAGGGCAGCCGGATGCTCTGCGACTTGATGGTGATGCCGCGCTCGCGCTCGATGTCCATCCGGTCCAGGTACTGGGCGCGCATCTGCCGTCCGTCGACCACCCCGGTCAGCTGCAGCATGCGGTCGGCCAGGGTCGACTTGCCGTGGTCGATGTGCGCGATGATGCTGAAGTTTCGGATCAACTCCGGCGGGGTGAACGTGGTGCGGTGTGCATGGGAAACCTGGGTCACAAGGGTCTTTCTGGGTCGGCCTGGAGCGGACTGCACCGGCGACAGCCGGTCGGACCGGCTCATTCTCCCACGATCGGCTATGACCCCGGGGCGGCACGAACTCATCTGGCAGGATCCGCTGCCATGAGTTCTGAAACTGGCCACAGTCCTCCCGGGTCCGGTGGCGGGACGCAGGAATCGAGCGAGCGACCGCAGGGCGTCTCGACCCTCGAATTGTTCTTCGACCTGGTATTCGTCTTCACGATCACGCAGGTGACGGCGGTCGTCGACGATCACCCTGGGCCGATCGCAGCCGCCCAGGCCGCGCTGATCATGGTGGTGCTGTTCTGGATGTACGGCGGTTTCACCTGGCTCACCACGGCCGGTGGCGCCAATGGTGTCGGTCGGCGGATCACCGTGCTCGCCGGGATGGCCGCATTGTTCATCTGTTCGCTTGCGGTGCCGGAAGCATTCGGAAGCGGCGGACTGGTCTTCGGTATCGCCTACCTGGCCCTGATCCTGATTCATCTCGTCGGCTTCCGACTGTTCGCCGATGATCAGGGTCGTCGGGCCATTCTGCGGATAGCTCCCACCAATCTCACCGGCGGATTGCTGATCCTGATCGCCGGTTTCACCGATTCGGCCTGGGACTGGGTGCTGTGGGGACTGACGGCGGGGTTGTTCCTGCTCACGCTGGTCAGTCGGCGGGTATCCAGCGGATTCACCATCCGGAGCGGTCATTTCGCCGAACGGCACGGCCTGATGATCCTGATCGTGTTGGGAGAGTCGCTGGTCAGCGTGGGGGTGGCGGCGTCCGGCGAGAGTCTGGGCCCACGGCTGGTGATCGGCGCGCTGTGCGGGTTCCTGGCGACCGCCGCGCTGTGGTGGGCCTACTTCGGCGACGACGAGAAGGCTGCGGAGCACTTTGCCGAGATCGAAGAGACAACGAGATCGGGTTGGGCCGCCCGTGGCTACGACCTGACGCATCTGCTGATGATCGCCGGCGTCATTGCCATCGCCGCCGGTACCAGACTCGGCCTGCCCGATCTGCTCGCCCCAGCCGGTCGCTCCGGCGCCGTCCTGATCGCGGTCGGGGCGTCGCTCTACCTCGCCGGGACCGCCTGGTTTCGCCGCATGTTCGGCGTGGCCAGCAATGGTCCCCGCCTGATCGGCGCCGTAGCCGTGCTGCTGTCCGACGTTCGTCGGGCTTGGTTTGGGTACCGGCCAGCAGCTGGCTGTCGTCGCGATCGTCGTCGGCGCGGCGACGGCATTCCCGGCGACGCGCCAGGGCTGATCGCCCTCGACGTCGCACCGGGCGGGGCGCCGAGTAATTTCGGCCGGGTAAGTCAAGCTGTCGGACGGGGGAGCCCCGCCGCGCACTCATGATCAGGAGCGGGATGAGCACCGAATTCGCAGTCGTCAACGCCCACGTTGTTCCGGTGGAAGGCGATCCGTTCGATGGAACGGTGGTCATCTCCGAGGGCAGGATCACCGCACTGGGAGCCGACGTCGAGGTGCCCGACGGAATCGAGGTCGTCGACGCCGGCGGTCGGTGGCTGCTGCCGGGGTTCATCGATGCGCACACCCACCTCGGGGTGCACGAAGAGGGCGAGGGCTGGGCTGGAAACGACTCCAATGAACTCACCGATCCGGTGACGGCCGGCGTCCGGGCCTTGGACGCCATCAATCCGGTGGAGACGGGCTTCGAAGATGCGCTCGCGGGCGGGGTCACAGCTGTCAACGTCAACCCGGGCTCGGGGAATCCAATCGGTGGTTTGACGGTCGCCATCCATACCCACGGTCGAACGGTTGACGAGATGGTGCTCCGCTCCCCGTCGGGACTCAAATCCGCGCTCGGGGAGAACCCGAAGCGGGTCTACAGCGACCGCAAGAAGAGCCCCTCCACCCGACTGGGTATCGCGTCGGTGATCCGGACGGCCTTCGTGGATGCCCAGAACTATCTCGACAAGCTGGCTCACGTCGAGCCGGGCGAGGCAGGCCCTGGGCGTGATCTGAAGCTGGAAGCACTGGGATCGGTGCTCCGGCGCGAGATCCCGTGGCGTCAGCATTCGCATCGCGCCGACGACATCGCCACCGCTGTCCGCATCGCGGACGAGTTCGGCTATGAGTTGGTCATCGACCACGGAACCGAGGCGCACCTGGTCGCAGAGTTGCTGTCCGGCAAAGGGATTCCGGTGCTGATCGGGCCGCTGTTCACCTCGAGATCCAAGGTGGAGCTGCGCAACCGATCGTTGGCCAATCCCGGTCGGCTGGCCGCGGCGGGGGTCGAGATCTCCATCATCACCGACCATCCCGTCGTACCCATCAACTTCCTGGTCTATCAGGCCGCGCTCGCCGTCAAGGAAGGGCTCGACCCGGTTGTCGCCCTGCGCGCGATCACCATCCACCCGGCGAGGGTGATGGGGGTGGCGCATCGGGTCGGTTCGCTCGAGGTCGGCAAGGACGCCGACCTGGTCCTGTGGTCAGGTGATCCATTGAATGTCATGAGCCGCGCGCTCACCGTCTACATCGCCGGACGGGAGGTCTACTCCTACGACCTCGAAACCCGGATCGGGACGGTCGCGCCGCGGTGATTTCTAGTGAGCCCATGGACCGGGTCCGCGCGATGAGCCTGGCGTTGCCGGACACCACCGTCAAACCGTCGCATGGCGCGCAGGCATATCAGGTGCGCAGCAAGAGCTTTGCGATGGTCATGCACGATCACCACGGCAACGGCCGGACCGAACTCTGGGTCAAAGGGATGCCGGACGCCCAGCAGGAGTGGGTGGCCGGTGACGCCCATCGCTACTACGTGCCGCCGTATGTGGGGCCGAACGGATGGATCGGCGTCTGGCTCGACGTCGCGGTCGACTGGCCGGCCGTCGCCGAGTTGCTGGTCGACGGATATCTCATCCAGGCCGGCCGCCGCGCCGCCGCCGGCCTGGAACCGGTCGCACTGGTGGCTGCCGCACTGGCCGCCCACTAATGGCTCGCTTCACCCGCGCCGAGCTCGAGACCTACAACGGCGAAACGCTTCCCGACCTGCTCGGGGATCGCGTCCAGCTGCTGTTCGTCGGGATCAACCCGGGCCTGCTGACCGCCGCGGTGCAGGCCCACTTCGCGAGACGGGGGAACCGCTTTTATCCGGCTCTGCACCGCGCGGGCCTGATCGACCGGGACATCGACGCGTCGGCCGGGTACCGGCCGGAGGACCGTGCCCACCTGTTGGATCGAGGTATCGGCATCACAAACCTGGTGGCCAGGGCCAGTGCCAGGGCCGACGAACTGGATCCGGCGGAACTCACGGCTGGGGCCGTGTTGCTCACCCAACTCGTCGAACGGATCAAACCGGCTGTAGTGGCCGTCCTCGGCATCACCGCCTACCGGACCGCCTTCGGTGCCCGGAAAGCGTTGGCCGGCCGGCAACCCGACCGACTCGGCGGCGCCGACCTGTGGGTCGTGCCCAATCCGAGCGGACTGAATGCCCACGACACGGTGGACAGCCTCGCCGCCGCCTATCGGCGAGCGGGCGTGGCCGCCGGTCTGGTTGCGCCCGACTGAACGCGACCAGACCGGCTCTGCCTCAGGACCCGATCGGCTCCAACTCGACCACCTTGGGCGTCGCGCTGGGACTGGCGACACGGGGGCGGAGCCCGACGTAGGCGGCGACCGCACCGGCCAGGACGAGGCCGGCAGCGATCAATCCGCCGATCCGGTAGCCGCCGAGGAAGGCATCGACCGGCGTAGACCCACTGGCCAGCAGCGTCGCCTGGCGGGTGGCCAGGATCGCACCGATGACCGTGATGCCGAGCAGGCCCGAGACTTCGCGCGAGGCGTTGAAGATGCCCGAGGCCACCCCCGCCTCCTCCCGCGGCATCGCATCCAGCACGCTCGCGGTCAGCGGGACCGTCAGTCCCCCACCGATGCCGATGATCGCGAAACCTGGCATCAGGTCCAGGAACGTCGCGCCGGCCGACAACAGACTGACCGAAGCGATCCCGCCCGCCATCAGCACCATGGCGAACGCGACCAACCGGTGCGAGCCGAAGCGATGCGAGAGTTGCTCGGACATCACCGCTCCGGCGGCCATCAGCAGCGCCATCGGCAGGAAGGCCAGGCCCGCCTCGGTCGGCGAGAAGCCCAGCACGCCCTGCAGGTACAGCGAGGTGAAGAAGTAGATTCCGAACAGGCCGAAGCCCCACATCATGAGCGCAATGAGCCCGCCGGAGAAGACCCGTTCGGAGAACAACGCCAGCGCGACCATCGGCTCGGCGCTGCGCCGCTCGATACCGACGAAGGCAATCCCGAGGGCCAGTGCCAGTGCGAAACAACCCAGGATCAGCGGCGAGGTCCAGCCGTGCTGCTGGCCTTCGATGAGTGCGTAGGTCAGCGCGAACAGTGCTGCCGCGGAGGTGATCAGGCCGGGGACGTCCAGCCGGCGCGGGCCGACGTCGAGGCGCGATTCGGTGATCACCGACGCGCCGAGCACGAAGGTCAGCACGCCGACCGGAATGTTGATGAAGAAAATCCAATTCCAGCTCGCATGTTGGGACAACACGCCACCGAGCAATGGACCGACCGCAAGAGCCAATGCGCCCACACCGCTCCAGATGCCGACCGCCGTCGCCCGCTGCCGGGTCTGGGTGAAGGTGGCGGAGATGATGGCCAGCGTCGTCGGGGTGACCAGCGCCGCCCCGAGGCCCTGCAACGAGCGGCTGATCACCAGCGTCGTGACGTCGCCGGCCAGCCCGGCGGCCAACGACGCGACGGTGAAGATCCCGAGGCCGATCAGGAACAACCGCTTGCGGCCGAATACATCTGCCAATCTGCCGCCGGCGAGCAGCAGGCTGGCGAAGACCAGGATGTACGAGCTGACCACCCACTCCAGGCCAGAGATGGACAGCTGCAGATCGTGCTGGATCGCCGGTATCGCGACGTTGACGATGTTGTTGTCGAGATACGTCATGAAGGTGGCGAGCGCGACCGCCAACAACGTGAGTTTCGGACGGCTGGGTTCCATTTTCATCCTCTCCTATACGGCGTACATGTATGCCGTATAGCAAACCTCTACGTTGTATAGTTGTCAACATGGTTCCTCCATCCGGCGTACGTCAGAGCTCTGCGCGCACGGTCGGCGACGAGCTGACCAGAGACGCGGTCATCGGTGTAGCCCTGTCCATCGCCGATTCCGAGGGACTGGAGAACGTCACGATCCGGCGCCTGGCGCAGCACTTCTCGGTGACACCGATGGCCCTCTACTGGCACGTCAAGAACAAGGAGGAGCTGCTCGCCGCCATGGGCGACAAGGTGTTCGAGGCGCTGCGGTTGCCGCCGTCGTCGGTGCTGCCCTGGGACCAGGAGTACCGGGAGCTGCTCGACGCGCTACTGGCCGCGCTTCGGGCACACCCCGGGGCCGTTCGGCTGGCCGGCGAGCGAGTGTTGCGCTGCGATGCCGGACGCGAACTCACCGAGCGCGCGCTGGCGCTGCTGCGCGGGGCCGGGTTGACCATCCAGGCGAGCTCGGACGTCGCGAGGACATCGCTGCAGACGATGATGATGCTCGTCGCCGACCAACCCGGAATCGAACTCGGCGCGCCCCGGGAGAACTGGGAGCAGATGTTGGCGGCCAAGGCGGCGGCGATCTCCGCGCTGCCCGCCGAGAAGTTCCCGAACCTCGTCGAATGCGGTCCGGCACTGGTCAACTGCGAGGACGAGAGTGTCTACTACCGCGATGGGGTCGGTCTGTTCATGGCCGGCGTCAAGGCCCAGGTGGCGCAATCAGCCGGTTGAATCACGACCGGATCGTAAGGCCCACAGCACCAATGGGATCTGCAGCGGCAGTCGTCCCCACACGGCGGCCCGGTACCACGGCGATCTACTGCCCGAACCAACGGCCATGGAGACATTCGCAGGGAAACACGCCCACTAACAGGCCGGCGGTGAACATGCCACCCACGCGCCGCGTTGCGGGCAGGGCCATCATCGCCGCGCCGAGTAGTTCCGCTCCGCCGCTGAGGTAGACCAGCTCCTTTTTGCGCCCCAACGCCTTTGGCACGATAGCCACGAACGGCCCTGGCCGCGCGAAGTGGAGCACACCCGACCCACCCAGCAACGCGATGAGGAATGCAGTGGTGCGGCTCGGCCGGGCAGTCATCCGCCCATGGTGCCCGACCGCCCGCCTCGCGGTGCCGCTTCACAGTGTCTGGGTCAGGCCTCCGTCGATGACGAAGTCCGCGCCGGTGACATTTCCGGCCCGCCCAGAGGCGAGGAACACCACCAGGTCCGCGACTTCCTGCGGCGTGGTGAAGCGCCCCGTGACGCTCTGGTGGGCGACTTCCTCGGCCACGGCAGCCGCATTCTTCCCCGAAGCCTTGGCCACGGTCTCCGCGACTCCACCGCCGGCCAGCCACAGGTCGGTGGACACCGGCCCAGGGCTGACCGTGTTGACCCGGATGCCGCTGGGCCCCAGCTCTTTCGACAGTGACTTCGAGAAATTGGCCAGCGCGGCCTTGGCCGCGCAGTAGTCGATCACTCCGGGGTCGGGCAGGAAGGAGTTCACCGATGCGACCGTGACGATATTTCCCGCCTGTGCGGCCAGCATTCCGGGAAGCGCCGCACGCACGGTGCGGACGGCGGCCATGAACGTCAGGTTCAGCGAACCCAGCCACTGCTCATCGGTCACGCTCAGGAAACCGTCGACCCGTGGCGTGACCGCCCCGACGTTGTTGACCAGGATGTCGATGCGGCCGCCGGCCAGCGCGGCTTCTACGAGTGCAGCGGGGCCTGCTGCGGTGGACAGATCGACGGATACGGCGGTCACCGAGCCCGCGGTCACCATCTCGTCCAGTTCAGCACTGCTGTGTCGGGCGCCGGCCACCACGTGAACTCCCTCGGCCACCAAAGATCTGGTGACCGCGAGACCGATGCCCTTGCTCGCGCCGGTGACGACTGCCCTGCGCCCGGTCAGCTCGAGGTCCATATTGCCCCTCCCGCTACAGGTCGTTCTTCGCCAACCAGTCCAAACACGACTGGGCTACTTCTTCCCAGCCGTGGTCGATGGTCAGGGAATGCCCCCGGTCGGAGAACTCGAGCAGTTCGGTGACGGCCGTGGAGCGCTTGTACTGCTTCAGGGTCGACTTGGTGATTGCTTCCGGGACCGTGTGGTCCTTGCCGCCCATGATCAACAGCAGCGGGCCCCGGTCGGCCTTGTCCGTGTCGACAGCGGTTGCGGAGTGCGGGTGGAAGTTGGCGCTGGCCGCCTGGAACAGCGGCTTGCCCGGAGCGGGAATCGTCCACTTCTCGTACAGCTCGGCCGATTCCGCCTCGGGAATGGCGTTCCCGAAGGCGTATCGGAACTGCTCGACGGTCAGCGAGATCGCCTTGCTCGAGTTGGCCGGATTCTTCAGTACCGGAAACGATGCCTTCAGGGATGAGGCCGGAAGGGCCAGAACGCCTTTGATGGGAGCGGCGTCGATGGCGACGCCCGCCGCGCCGTGCCCCTGACCCAGCAATTTTTCGACCACCGTGCCGCCGAAGGAATGCCCGATCAAGATCGGCGCCGTCTCCAGCCCGGCGATGATGCCGGCATAGTGGTCGACCACTTCGTCGACTCCGCGACCGGCAATGGCCTCCGGATTGGCCCTCGACAGTGCGACCGTCTCCGCATCCCCCGGCCATCCCGGAGCACTGGCCGAATACCCTGCCGCATCGAACTTCTCGATCCAGGGAGCCCAGGACGTCGCGTGCAACCACAAGCCGTGCACGAACAGGACGGGACGCGAGGAGGGAGCCACATGAACCTCTTTTTCGAGAAAGGAGAGCCCGGAGAAAGCGGTAGACCGATCAATCTACCTACACTGGAGCCTAGCCCGGCGGTTCCGTCCGGACAAGAGCATCGTGTGCATTGTTCCGGGGGTTCATCTTGAATTCCAGCAGAAGTGGGTCTCCAGCCACCTCGAGGCCGTCCGCCGCCCGAACACGAATACTGTCGACGGCTGACCGGCTCTTCTATAGCGAAAGCATCAGGTCGGTCGGAGTGCACCGCCTTGTCGACGAAGCCGCCGTCACCAGAGTGACGCTGTATCGGCACTTCCCCTCCAAAGACGACCTGGTCACCACGTACCTGCAGGATCGGGCCACAGCAAACGAGGCCGCGATCGGCGCGTTGTTGACCGCGCACGCCGACGATCCACGCTCCGCTCTGCGCGCCATGGCCGAACTGGTGTCGGCGGACGGCTTCGCCGGTGAACGCCGGGGTTGCGCCTTCATCAATGCGGCCGCCGAAGAGTTCGAGCCCGGCCATCCTGTCAGGGCGATTGCGAGAGCGCACCGCGCCTGGATCATCTCGGTGACGGCCGATCTTTTGCGGAAGATGGGCCATCCGACCCCCGATGCCACCGCCCAGATGCTGATGATGCTGAGAACCGGTGCCGTGGTCGGTGCGTCCCTGGATGATCCGACCGACATGGTGGAGAACTTCCTGTGCGCCTGGGACACGCTCGTCGGGGCCGGCGACCGGTGACGCGTCCGCGCAGCGACGATTGGAACTAGGACCGGCCTGGCTGCTAATCTAGATCTTCGTGTGCGCTCCGCCGGAGTCTCACACATGTCCTGTTACAGGGACTGGTCTTCCTCGGAGGACTGCTGGGTCACCGCTCCAGTCACCACCGACCCGGACGCACACATTCACTAGAGACGAAACGAAGGCAATCAGGCGTGGCCAACATCAAGTCCCAGATCAAGCGCATTCGCACCAACGAGCAGGCTCGGCTCCGTAACAAGTCGGTCAAGTCGGCGCTGAAGACCGCGATCCGTCGCGTCCGCGCCGCCGCCGCCTCAGGCGACAAGGCCACGGCGCAGACCGAACTGGTGGCCGCCAACCGCAGCCTGGACAAGGCAGTCTCGAAGGGCGTCATTCACGCGAACCAGGCCGCCAACCGCAAGTCGGCGCTGGCTCAGCAGGTCAACGCTCTCTGATTTCCGCACCAGGGACGGCGTCGCACTCGCGACACCGTCCCTTTTGCTGTACCCGGGAAAGACTCAACGCATCCGGCGCGCCCTCGACAGGTCGATGACGGCCTTCTCCAAGGCGTAGTCCGCGTCCGCCGCGAGGCCCTTCACCGCGCCGTTCAAGTCGGCGACCACTTCCATCCCCCGAGCCAGACCGGCTTCCGTCCAGTGCCGCGCAGCTGTGCGGGCCCGGTCGATCTTCCACGGCGGCATGCCCAGTTCACCGGCCAGCGAAAAGCCGCTGCCGGGCCGCGCACCGGCCACCTTGGCCACGGTGCGGACGCCGTCGGCGAGAGCGTCGGCAACCAGGACTGGCGCAACGCCCACACTCGTCGTCCAACGCAGGGCCTCCAGTGCGCCCGGTACATCGCCGGCCATGGCGAGATCCGCGACCGTGAACCCAGTGATCTCCGCGCGGCCCCTGTGGTATTTCCGCACCGCGGACTCGTCCACCAGACCGCCGGTGTCGGCGACCAGTTGGCTGGCGGCTGAGGCGAGTTCGCGGAGGTCGGACCCGACCGCGTCGACGATTGCCGCCACCGCATCCGGGGTGGTGGTCCCGCCCGCCGACCGGATCTCGTGGCGAACGAACTCAATTCGCTCGGCTGGTTTGGTGATCTTGTTGCAGGTCATCACCGCGGCCCCGGCCTTGCGTAAACCGTCGGCCAGCGCCTTGTTCCGAGCCCCACCGTTGTGGTGCACCACCAGCACCACCCCGTCCACCGGGTTTCCCGCGTATTCCGCGATGGCCGTGGCCAACTCCTTGGCCGACTCGTGGGCCTGGCGGATGACCACCACCCGTGGCTCGGCGAACAGGCTCGGCGCGACCAGATCGGAGAATTCCAGCGGGGACAGGCCCGCCGCGGCGGCCTCGCGGCGCTCGACTTCGGGATCGACCTTGCGGGCGGCACGGACCGCGCCCGAGATGGCCCGGTCGATGAGTAGTTGTTCCTCGCCGAGGACGACGAGCAGCGGAGCCGGTGATCCGGCGGCGGGGGACACAGTTCCATCCTGTCAGCCGGGGCGGACACACCTGTTGTTCACCTTCGGGCCGATAGGCTCGCATCGACCGGCAGGCAGTTGTTCCTGACGCCATTTCTGGAGGAAATCCGTTGCGCTCGATTCGTTTCGCCGCTGCCCTGCTCGCCTCCGCCGTGGTGGTGGTCTCGTGCGCCTCCACATCCGGTCAGGCTTCCTCCGCGGCTCCAGCAGCCTCGTCCACGGCGGCCCCGTCGGGGAACGCGTCGTCTGCGTCCGGGTCGGCGGTCGGCGCAGGGAACGCCACTTGTTCCTACCAGTCGGACGGCAGTACGCCGGCCAAACCGGCCACTGCCCCCCCGGCTGCCGAGCCGAACACCGGCACCGAGCACGTCACGCTGAGCCTGACCGGCGGCGACGTCACCATCGCCATGGACCGGGCCAAAACTCCATGCACGGTGGGCAGTTTCGTGCACCTGGCGAAGGCCGGCTATTTCGACAACACCAAGTGCCACCGGCTCACCACCACCGAGGGACTCAAGGTCCTCCAGTGCGGTGACCCTTCGGGCACCGGCTCGGGCGGCCCCGGTTACACGTTCGCCGACGAGACCGACCCGTCGATGACGTACCCGGCCGGCACCGTCGCCATGGCCAACGCGGGGGCCAACACCAATGGGTCCCAGTTCTTCCTGGTCTACGCCGACTCCCAGTTGCCGCCGAATTACACCGTCTTCGGCCAGATCACCGGCGGCCTGGACGTACTGACGAAGATTGCGTCGGCGGGTGTGTCCGGCGGCGGCGATGACGGCGCGCCGGCCTCACCCGTGACCATCAGCAAGGTCACCGCCGGCACGTGAACGGACTGACCCGCAGCGATGCGGTAGCCTGTCCGGACAACTGAATTACCACTCATCCAGAGGGGCAGAGGGATACGGCCCGATGAAGCCCCGGCAACCACTGTCGATGATCGCTTTCTCGTTCTAGCGGCGTTTCGCCGCCCTACGAGGCCGATCGGCAGCAGGTGCCCCGTCCGTCCCGCTCCGGCGGGAAAGATGAGACGAAAGGCCTCGTCATGACCCTTGGAAATACTGCAGTCATCAGCTCCTCCGCTCCGGCGACCATCGACCTCGGCCCGGCGGTTGCGCTGTCCTGCCGGGAGTGCGGCAATCGCACCGACCTCGGTCCCTTCTACGCGTGCACGGAATGTTTCGGGCCACTCGAGGTGGCTTACGAATTCGCCAGCTCCGGCACGGCCCTGCGCGAGCAGATCGAAGCCGGTCCGCAGAACATCTGGCGTTACGCCCCGCTGTTGCCCGTCCCAGCCGGCATCGCCAACACGCCGAACATCAACCCCGGCAGCACCAAGCTGGTCCGCGCGAACAACCTGGCGCGCGAGCTCGGCATGAAAACCCTGTGGGTGAAGGACGATTCGGGCAATCCCACGCACTCCTTCAAGGATCGCGTCGTTGCCGTGGCCCTGGCTGCCGCCCGCGAGCTGGGTTTCACAGTGTTGGCCTGCCCATCGACGGGAAACCTGGCCAACGCCGTCGCTGCGGCGGCCGCCCGCGCCGGCATCCGGTCGGTCGTCTTCGTGCCGTCCAACCTCGAGCAGCAGAAGATCCTCACCACGGCGGCTTATGGCGGCACCCTGATCGCCGTCGACGGCAACTACGACGACATCAATCGGTTGGCCGGCGAAATCGCCGGCGAGCAGGAGGACTGGGCGTTCGTCAACGTCAACGTCCGCCCCTACTACGCGGAGGGATCGAAGACGCTGGGCTACGAGGTGGCCGAGCAGCTGGGCTGGCGCCTCCCGGAGCAGGTCGTCATCCCGATCGCATCCGGCGCCCAGTTGGTCAAGGTGGACAAGGGTTTCAACGAACTGATCTCACTCGACCTGGTTCCCGAGTCGCCGTATCGGATCTACGGAGCGCAGGCGACTGGTTGCTCCCCCGTCTCGACCGCGTTCAAGGCCGGGCGTGATTTCGTGCAGCCGGTGCGGCCCGACACCATCGCCAAGTCGCTGGCCATCGGCAACCCGGCTGACGGACCCTACGTTCTCGACGTGGTGAATCGCACCGGCGGTGCCATCGAGGACGTCTCGGACGAAGAGGTCATCGACGGCATCAGGCTGTTGGCCCGCACCGAGGGCATCTTCGCCGAGACCGCCGGCGGCGTGACCGTCGCCGTCCTCCGAAAGCTGTTGGCCACCGGAAAGCTCGATCCGGATGCCGAGACGGTGATCTTCAACACCGGCGACGGCCTGAAGACCCTCGACGCGATCGCGAACGTGGTCGGTCCGACCGCAACGATCCCGGCCACCCTCGAAGCCTTCGATCGCACCGGCCTCGCCTGACGGCGTGAGTCAGCCCCCGCCGGAAGCGGCGGGGGTGGGTCGGCGGGTCAAGCTAGGGCCGGGCCGGGAGCTCGATCCCGAACAGGGTGTGCAGGGCCTGCAGATAGCCGGCGCCGTCGCCGGTGCGGGCGAGTTCCTTCGCCCGGAGCGTCGGCGTGTGTAGTAGCGACTGGGTGACGCGGTGCATGGCCAGCTCGACCTCGGCAGCGACTTCACTGTCGTATTTCGCCCGCAGCCGGACCATCTCCTTCTCCACTGCCAGCGAGACGTGTTGCCGGAGCGCCACCACCGCCGGGTCCAGAGTGCGGCTTGCCTGATCGTCCTCGAACTTCGCGACGGCGGCGATGACGATGTCCTGCGCAGCCGTGATGGCCTCGCGATGCTCCGGCGCCACCCCGTCGGCGACGGTGTGCAGATCGACCACGCGGACGCCCGGCAGCGCCCGGACGCCGGCCGACACATCCGGGCGCAGAGCCAGGTCAACGACCTGCAGGGGATGCTCACGATCGGTCAGAGCTGCGGTGACGGTACTGACGTCCAGCACCCCGCCCGTCGTCCCGCTGCAGGCGACCACCAGGTCGGCCTTGCCCACCGCTTCGGCGAACTGTTCGGCCGCAACGACTTCGGCGTGGTGGGTCACTGCGAAGGAATCCGCCCGACCGCTGGGCGAGAAGACCTGGAGTCTGGTGCAACCACGAGCGTGCAGCGCTGTTGCGACGACGCGCGCGTAGGCGCCGGTACCGATGATCAGGCACGTCGACGTGGCCAACGCGGTGTCGACGGCACCGGTGGCCGGAAGTCCGGCGGTCGCGATGTCGATCGCCACCGATGCCACGGAGCGACCGGCCGTCCCCAGACCGGTGCGCGCGGAAACCTGCTTGGCGGTGCGGGCAGCCGATTGGAACAGCGAGTGCAGGACCGGCGTGGTGGTGCGGGCGGCATGCGCGGCCGTCAGGGCCCGTGACACCTGACCCGAGATCTCAGCCTCGCCCACGACCATCGAGTCGAGACCGGAGGCCACGGTGAACAGGTGAGCGGCAACCGGAGCGCCCACCCGCACCTTCAGCAGGGCCGCGGCCTCCGCAGCCTCGATTCCGGCCGCTTCGGCGATGCGTTCGGAAATCCTGTCGATCGCGTCGTGGAAGCGTTCGGCATCCACGTAGATCTCGAGCCTGTTGCAAGTGGCGAGCACCACGGTGCCGTGCACGGGGCTGTCGGCAGATCCGGCCAGTTCACGCAACGACTCGTTGAGCGACCCCGCGCTGGCCGACAACCGCTCGAGTTGGGTCAGCTCGAGGTCGTGGTGGCTGGCGCCGAGAACCATGAGCATTACTCGATAGTACCGGCCTGCTTTGGCCCAACCAGGAGCGGCGAACCGGCCGGCGGGAGTCGGTGGGACGATGACCACATCATGACGACGCAAGCACTCGGCCCTGATCACGGGATCGACATCGAACAGAAGCTCCCGGCCCAGCACCCATTGCGCGACGGCCGGACCACCTCCGCGCCGTTGCTCTCGGCCTATCGGGGTGCTCCGACGCAGACCCATCCGGTGTGGTTCATGCGGCAGGCCGGACGGTCGCTACCCGAGTACCGGGCCGCCCGGGTGGGCACCGGGATGCTCGAATCCTGCCTGACCCCGGAGCTCGCCGCCGAGATCACCTTGCAGCCGGTGCGCCGGCACCACGTCGATGCCGCGATCCTGTTCAGCGACATCGTGGTCCCGCTCAAGCTCGCCGGCATCGCCGTGGAGATCGTCCCGGGGGTTGGCCCGGTGGTCGAGTCCCCGATCCGCACCGCCGCGGACGTCCAGGCCCTGCCGGAGCTGGATCCCGCTGCCCTGGATCCCATCGAGCAGGCGGTCGCCAACTGCGTGGAACAGTTGGGCAGTACCCCACTGATTGGTTTCGCCGGCGCTCCTTTCACCCTTGCCTCGTATCTCGTGGAAGGCGGCCCGAGCCGGGAGCACCTGCGCACCAAGGCCCTGATGCACTCCGACCCCGACACCTGGGCGGCACTGGCCGGCTGGGTAGCGGAAATCACGGGCGCATTCCTGCGCGCTCAGGTGCTGGCCGGGGCGTCCGCCGTGCAGCTGTTCGACTCCTGGGCCGGCGGGCTGTCACTGGCCGACTATCAACGCTTCGTCGCGCAGCATTCCGCGACGGTGCTGTCCCGCGTCACCGACCTGCCGGTGCCGCGGGTGCACTTCGGAATCAACACCGGCGAACTGCTCGCGGCGATGCGGGACACCGGCGCCACCGTGATGGGTGTCGACCACCGCATCCCACTGGATGTCGCGAACGAGCGATTGGGCGGGCGTACCCCGCTGCAGGGAAATATCGACCCGGCGCTGCTGTTCGCTGGGGATCAGGCCCTGCACGAGGCCACGCTGGAATGCCTGCGGGCGGGTGCCGCGGCTCCGGGTCACGTGGTGAACCTCGGCCACGGCGTCCCGCCGGACACCGACCCGGACGTGCTGACCAGGCTGGTGGCGTTCATCCACGACCAGCCGTGACCGGCCCCGGGGCCGGCATCGTTGTCGTCGGCGGCGGTATCGCCGGGCTGGTGACGGCCTGGGAGTTGGCCAGGGCCGGGATGCGACCACAGGTGATCGAGAAGGCATCCGCAGTCGGCGGGTGCATCGCCCGACACACTGTGGCCGGTATCGACCTCGATGCGGGCGCGGAGTCGTACGCGACCGCCACACCCGCCGTGCGTGATCTGATCCGCGACCTCGGCCTGGAATCGGCCGTCGTGACGCCCAACCCCGTCGGAGCCTGGGTCCGGCATGCCTGTGGCACCGCTCCATTACCCACCGCGTCACTGCTCGGTATCCCCTCCCGGCCCTTCGCGGCCGACGTCCGCCAGGTTCTCGGTCTGGCCGGATCTCTGCGGGCGTCAATGGATCTGGTCCTCCCGGCCGGCGTCGGCCTTGCTCCCGGCGACCCGGCCGTCCGCCTCGGCGTGCTGGTGGCGCGACGAATGGGCCGGACCGTCGTCGACCGACTGGTCGAGCCGGTCGCCGGCGGGGTCTATTCGACCGATCCCGACGAGCTGGACGTGGACGCCGTGCAACCGAAGCTGCGCGCCACGGTCCGGCAGGCTGGGTCCCTGTCGAAGGCGGTCCGACAGTTGCGCGGTGGCGGCGACCGGCCCGGATCTGCCGTCGGTGGACTCTCGGGTGGTCTGTTCGGGTTGGTCAAGGCCCTGCAACGCGACATCGAAGCACTCGGCGGAACGATCGACACCGGCACCGGCGTCGCGTCGGTCGCCAGGGACGACCGGGGCTGGCTGGTCCAGGACTCGACCGGTACCCGCATTGTTCCCGAGGTGGTGTTGGCCGTACCCGGCCCGGCCGCCGCCGACCTGCTGAGGGGCGCCGGCATCCAGACCCCGACCACCGCGACCAGCGACGTGGTGTTGGTGACGCTCGTCCTCGATCATGCCGGGCTTGACGCGCACCCGCGTGGGACCGGTGTCCTCGTTTCCCGACACTCCACCGGCGTCAGCGCCAAAGCGCTCACCCATGCCACCGCCAAATGGGCCTGGCTGGCCGCCGTGGCCGGCCAGGGGCGACATGTGTTGCGACTCTCCTATGGCCGCGGCGGAGCGGTGCTGCCCGAGCGCGCGAAACTGGTCGACCTGGCCCTCGCGGATGCGGCGGTGCTGACCGGGGTGCCCCTGGACGCTTCGTCGCTCGTAGACTCCGATGTCGTCAGCTGGACCTCGGCCCTGCCGCGGCCGCAGCCAGGCCATCGAGACGCGATGAACCGGCTGCGGAACCAGGTCGGCGGGCGGCCGGGGCTGCACGTCACCGGTTCGATGGTGGCCGGCACCGGACTCGCCGCCGTCGTCGGTGATGCACGCGCCGTAGCCAACGGCATCCTGTCGGCGGGGCGATCGACTTCCGCGCTCTGACTGCGATACGTCAGCGCGATTCGATCTTGACCTGGTTCAACCCTCCACCGGGCGTCAGGTACGACACACCACCGCGGGCGGAAGTCCGCGCGAGGCTGAGGGAGTATGGAGCGTATGAGCAACGACGACGCGGTCATCCCGGCTTCTCCAGCATCCACTGGCCGTGCTCCGGCGACGGGCAAGGCAGGACCGACCGCGCGGGAGATCAACGCCGACATCCGTTACACCGCTTTCTCGGTCTATCGCCGGACGGGCGAACTGGACGCGCCCGACGACAAGGCGACGGCTGAGCTGACCGACCTGGTCGCGACTCTGGCAGATCAAGACGTGCTGGTCCGCGGTTTCTACGACGTCTCGGCACTCCGGGCCGATGCCGATCTGATGGTCTGGTGGCATGCCCGCAGCGCCGAGGCGCTCCAGTCCGCGGCCAGGGCCCTGCGCCGTACGGCTGTCGGCCGCACGTTGGACGCGTCCTGGTCCGCAATGGGCCTGCATCGACCGGCCGAGTTCAACAAGGGCCACGTGCCCGCCTTTCTGGCCGGTGCGGCGCCCAAGAACTGGGCGACCGTGTACCCGTTCGTCCGGTCGTACGAGTGGTACCTGCTGCCCGACCAGGAGCGGCGGGGCATGTTGGTCGAGCACGGGATGATGGGCCGCGAATACAACCAGGTGCTTTCCAATACCGTGGCGGCTTTCGCGCTGGGCGACTACGAGTGGCTGCTCGCCCTGGAAGCCGACGAATTGCACGACACCGTCGACCTGATGCGGCATCTCCGCGCTTCCGGAGCGAGAATGCATGTGCGAGAGGAGATTCCATTCTTCTCGGGCCGCAGGATCGACGAGGCGGGCGTCGTCGAGGTGCTGCGGTGACGTCGTCTCCCGTCGAACCGCTGCTGGACCGGACGGAGCCGGGACCGGGGAGCGCAACCGTCCCTGGCACGTTGCCATACGACGCGATACTGCTGGCGGGTTTCGGCGGTCCCGAGGGCCCCGACGACGTGATGCCGTTCCTGCGCAACGTGACCCGCGGCCGCGGGATTCCGGACGAACGTCTTGTCGAGGTCTCGCACCACTACCTGGCGCTCGACGGTATCTCGCCGATCAACGAGCAGAACCGCAGGCTCCGGGCGGCGTTGGAGACGGAGTTGAACCGCCGGGGCGTGCGCCTGCCTGTCCTGTGGGGCAATCGCAATTGGGCTCCGTTCCTGGCCGACGTGCTCAGGCAGGCGGCCGACCACGGCCAGAGAAGACTGCTGGGCCTGGCCACCTCGGCGTACTCGTCGTATTCGGGATGCCGTCAGTACCGGGAGGACTTCGGGCTGGCGCTGGAGGCCACCGGTCTCATCGGCTCGATGGTTATCGACAAGGTGCGGCCGTACTACGACCAGCCCGGCTTCCTGCAGCCGTTCATCGACGACGCCACAAAGGCCGTCGACGAGGCGCTGGCCACCGGGATCGCCCTGGGCGAGCTCGAAGTCGTTTTCACCACCCACTCGATCCCGATGACGATGGCCCACACGGCCGGGGCGGCCGTTCTCGGCGACCACGACGGGACGGGGGCCTACGTCAACCAACACCTGGCCGTCTGCCGGGTGGTGGCAGCCGCACTCGACGCGCACTTCGACACCCGGATCAGCTGGCAGCTCGCGTACCAGTCCCGATCCGGGCCGCCGTCCATGCCGTGGCTGGAGCCCGACATCAACGACGTCATCACCGAACTCGCCGGCGCCGGCCGTCGAGGTGTGGTCGTGGCGCCGGTCGGCTTCGTATCCGATCACGTCGAAGTGGTCTGGGATCTGGACAACGAGGCACTGCAAACTGCCGCAAGCGCTGGTCTGTTCTTCCGGCGGGTCGCCACGCCGGGCACCGACCCGAGGTTCGTCTCCGCGCTGGTCGACCTGATCATGGATCGTCTCGAACCGGCTCTGGCACCTGCGGTCCGGACGTCACCGACGGGACTCCCGCCGCGACCGGATTTCTGTGCGGCCGGCTGCTGCGTGAACGGTCGTGGCCCTAAACCCACGACCGCCGGCCAGGATTCGGCCGCTGACTGGCGGGACCTCGACGTCGATGCGGCCACCCTGGCCGCATCGGGAATTCGCGGTGTCCGTTGACGCGCGTGCTCCGCGTCGGCACCAGGGGCAGTGCGTTGGCTCTCGCGCAATCTCGGGCGGTCGCCGACCGGTTGGCCGGCATCGCCGGCGCTTCCGGTGAATTGATCCGGATCCGCACCCAGGGTGATGTCAACCTCGGTCCGCTGGCGTCCATCGGAGGCACCGGAGTTTTCGTGATCGAGGTCAGATCCCGGCTGCTGGCCGGTGACGTCGACGTCGTCGTGCATTCGCTCAAGGACCTGCCGACCGCGCCCGCCGCCGGCATTGCGCTGGCCGCCGTCCCCACCCGGGAGGACCCGGCGGACGCCCTCTGCGCTCGCGACGGACTCACGCTGGACACCCTGCCGCGTGGGGCACTCGTGGGTACCGGGTCGCCGCGGCGCATGGCCCAACTGCTCCGTCATCGCCCCGACCTGGTGGTCAAGTCGATCCGGGGCAATGTCGACACCCGGCTGGCTCTGGTCAGTGGCGGATCGCTCGACGCGGTGGTGCTGGCCGCCGCCGGCCTGGCCCGGCTCGGCCGCACCGACGCGATGACACACCGGTTGACCGCCGATCTGATGCTGCCCGCTCCCGCCCAGGGCGCCCTGGCGGTCGAAGCCCGCATCGCCGACGCCGCGAACTCCTGGTATTCCGGCGCACTGGTCGAGATCGACGACGGCGCAACGAGATCGGCCGTGACGGCCGAACGCAGCCTGCTGGCCGCCCTGGAAGCCGGTTGTACCGCGCCGGTCGGCGCCTACGCCACGGTCGACGGTGAACAGGTCTCGCTCACCGGCGCGGTGATCGCCGTGGACGGCAGCCGCGAGGTTCGTGGCACCCGCTCGGGCCCCGCGGCCGAGGCCGAGCGAATCGGAGCGGAGCTGGCGGCGCAGCTCATCGACGATGGAGCAGCCACCCTGCTCAGTTCGCCGTCATGAGCCCGCTCGACGGCTGGCGGGTGCTGGTGCCGCGGCCGCAGGGCCGGTCCGGTTCACTTGTGTCCCTGCTGGGCGCGGAAGGTGCGGTGGCACAGGCGGTCCCGATGATCGTGATCACACCGCCCACCGATCTCGGTTCGCTCGACGCCGCTGTGCTGGCGCTGGCCAAGGGTGAATACAGCTGGGCGGGATTTACGTCCGTCAATGCCGTCGCTGCCGTCCTCGATCGGGCCGGTCACCTTGGCTTGAATCCCGCCGTTCCGGCCGACACCCGGGTGGCGGCCGTCGGACCGGCAACCGAGTCGGCGCTCCGCGCAGCCGCTCTGCCAGTTGATCTGACGCCGCCGCACGGCGGCTCCGCGGCTGCGCTGGCCGCGATCTGGCCTGCAGCGCACGAGGGTGACTCGGTGCTGTTGCCGCAGTCGGAAATCGCCGGTCCGTTGTTGGAGCGGAGTCTGCGCGACAAGGGCTTCTGGGTCCAGGCCGTCACCGCATACCGGACCCTGCCCAAGCCGCTGGCCGGCAGCGTGGCGGCAGACCTGGCTTCCGGGGCGTTCGAAGCCGTTCTGCTCACCTCGCCGAGCACCGCGCAGGCAGTGGCCAGAACGGCGATCGCGCGGGGCACCGTGCTCGGTGCCATCGGGTCCGCTACCGCCGCAGCCGCCGCCGCGGCCGGACTCGCCGTCGCGTTCACCGCGTCCGCTCCTACCGATGCCGCCCTGATCGGTGGGCTCGCCCAGTTTGCCGCTCAACATCCCCGCAGAAGGCCGTGAACGATGCCCTACTCCCCAACGCACGCGCTCTACCCGGCCGGCCGGCCGCGTCGACTCCGTAGGACACCTGCCCTTCGCCGGCTCGTCGCCGAGACCCGCCTGCACCCGGCGGATCTGGTGCTGCCAATGTTCGTCAAGGAGTCGCTTTCCGAGCCGTCGCCACTTGGCTCCATGCCGGGTGTGCTGCAGCACACCCGGGATTCACTGAAAGCCGCAGCGGTGCAGGCTGTGTCGTCCGGTGTGGGTGGCCTGATGATCTTCGGAATTCCGGCCGAGCGGGACGCGATCGGTTCCGCGGCAACGGATCCCGATGGCATCCTGAACCTGGCTCTCGCCGACCTGAAGGCCGAGGTCGGCGACGCGACGGTGCTGATGGCCGACCTGTGTCTTGACGAGTTCACCGATCACGGGCACTGCGGCGTGCTGGACTCCCGCGGTGCCGTCGACAACGATGCGACGCTGCTCCGGTACGCCGACATGGCCCTCGCGCAGGCGGCCGCGGGCGCTGATCTGCTCGGCACCTCCGGGATGATGGACGGGCAAGTGGGGGTCATCCGCGCGGCTCTGGACTCGATCGGCGACATCGACACCGGAATTTTCGCCTACGCCGCGAAATACGCCTCGGCCTTCTATGGCCCGTTCCGGGAAGCAGTCGATTCGGCCCTGGTCGGTGACCGGCGGACATACCAGCAGGACCCGGCGAATCGGCGGGAATCAGCGAGGGAGGTCGCGCTGGACGTCGCCGAGGGCGCGGACCTGGTGATGGTGAAGCCGGCTATGAGCTATCTGGATGTGCTGTCGGACGTGGCAGCGACCGTCGACGTTCCCGTTGCCGCGTACCAGGTTTCGGGCGAATACGCGATGGTGGAAGCGGCCGCCGGACGTGGCTGGATCGATCGCGACCGCGCCATCACCGAAACGCTGACCTCGATACGGCGCGCCGGCGCGTCCATCATCCTGACCTACTGGGCTGTCGAAGTGTCCCAGAAGCTTGCCGCAGGCAACTGACGGTATCCGCCCGCCGGATAGCCGCCGCCCGAGAATGCAGAGGAATTCATGAACGACCACTTCGACAGGGCCGGAGCGCCGGCCAGTGCTGCCCTTTTCGCCCGGGCCTCCAGAGTCACACCCGGCGGGGTCAATTCGCCGGTCCGGGCCTTCAGGTCCGTCGGCGGGACGCCGCGGTTCATGGCCAGTGGCCGCGGGCCCTACCTCACCGATGCGGACGGCAAGCAATATGTCGATCTGGTCGGGTCCTGGGGTCCGATGATTCTGGGTCATTCACATCCGGCGGTGATCGACGCCGTCCGGACCGCGGTTGACCGAGGTCTGTCCTTCGGTACGCCGGGAGCCGGCGAGGTCGCGCTCGGCGAGGAGATCGTGGCCAGAGTGGCTCCGGTACAACAGGTTCGATTGGTGTCGTCCGGCACCGAGGCGACCATGTCGGCCATCCGGCTTGCCAGGGGCTTCACCGGGCGCTCGAAGATCGTGAAATTCGCGGGCTGTTATCACGGCCACGTGGACGCGTTGTTGGCCTCGGCGGGTTCCGGCGTCGCCACCTTTGCGCTACCGGATTCAGCCGGTGTCACCGCCGCCACCACCGCCGAGGTGATGGTGCTGCCGTACAACGACATCGCTGCGGTTCGAGCGGTATTCGCAGCCGAGCCCGGGCGTATCGCGGCGATCATCACCGAGGCGGCCGCGGCCAACATGGGGGTCGTGCCGCCGCTGCCCGGATTCAATGCCGCACTCGCCGAGATCGCCCACAGCGATGGCGCTTTGTTGATCTCCGACGAGGTGATGACCGGATTCAGGCTCAGCCGCAGCGGAATGTTCGGTCTCGACGGGGCCACGGAGGGCTGGGCCCCTGACCTGATGACCTTCGGCAAGGTGATCGGAGGCGGACTGCCGGTCGGTGCATTCGGCGGGCGGGCCGACATCATGAGCCTGCTCGCGCCCCTCGGTCCGGTCTATCAGGCCGGGACCCTGTCCGGTAACCCGATTGCCACCGCGGCGGGGCTGGCGAACCTGCAGGGTTGCGACGACTCGGTCTACCGCCACCTGGACGCGACCGCAGCCACTGTCGGCGATCTGGCCTCGGCCGCGCTCACCGAAGCCGGCGTCCCGCACCGGTTGCAGCGGGCAGGCAATCTGTTCTCTGTCTTCTTCGCGGAAGGGGGCGTCGACAACTACGACCAGGCCAGGCTCCAGAACACCACTGCGTTCGCGGCGTTCTTCCACTCCATGCTGGACTCCGGGATCTATCTGCCGCCCTCCGCCTACGAGGCGTGGTTCGTCTCCGCCGCACACGATGACGAGTCTCTCGACCGGATCGCCGAAGCACTACCGGCGGCAGCCCGCGCCGCGGCCGCGCAAGTGGTTCGACCGGCGCACGCAATCGCCTGACCGTCGCGATTCAGGCGGCGGCTGACGCAGTGTCGGGCATTGCTGGCAGGATCAGGCCAGCACTTCTCTCCGATCGTGAAGGAGTCCGATGCCACCGCGCAGGCCGACCCGACCCACTCCGCCCGACGTGGACGATCTGCGCGCCGCCCTCGGTCAGGGAAAGCTCGTGCGGGTCGGGATTGCGCCGTCGGATCAGTTCCCGGACGGACTGACCGGCCGGGTGCGACGTATCGGCGACCCCGCCGTCGACGGGGATGAGTTCATCTTCGTCGAGGTACCTATCGGTGGCGCAAAGGACGTGCTGCCGTTCGCGGCAGCCGATCTCACCGGCCCACCCGCCCGGAAGCGGACCGCTGCAAGTTCAAATCCGGGAAGCGGGACCGCGTCACGACCGAAAGTGCCCGCGAAACCACGCCTTTCGGCAACGCAGCCGGCCGAACGGAGCCCGCACCGACCGCCACGACTCCTTCATCCACGCCGCCTTCATCCGGCGCGCCTGATCCGGCAGTCGGCCAACCGGTCCGACCCGCGACCACTCCACCGCCAGCCCCGCCGACCCCGCCGGGCGCCGCGGACGGGCGCGGCAGCGCGGACGGGCGCGGCGGTCGCGGGGGAAGCGGCCGCCGGTCAGCATCACCATCAGCACCGCAGGGGACGAGAGCGCATCGTGGCGAATCGAGGCGAAGATCGGCGCGAAGACCGCGGTACGTCCGACATCCATTCCACCGAGCCGGGTGTGGGAAATCGTCCAATCGTTGGGCGAACCCAAATTGACCAGCCTGGTGCAGCACCTGCTCGACGACCACCGACGCAGCACCCAGGCCAAGGCGGACGCGCTCGCCGCCCAACTCTCGGCGCTGCAGGCGGAACTGCAGACCTTCCCACAGGACTGACTCAGGAGCCATCGCTGGTGCCGCCGCCCTTGGACGAGCCCGGGGGCAGGCTGGGACCGCGGACTGCCGTGCTGATCCGACCATTACCAACGCAGACCGCTGCGTCACCCTCCTGATCCGTCCGCAGCACCGTGGCGCCGATGCGCGAGAGCTGGGCGAGGGCCTTCGGACTCGGCTGGCCGTAGTCGTTGTCCCGGCCGACGCCGATCACCGACACCTCCGGTCGGACGGCCGCGACAAAGGCAGGCAGAACCTTGGCCGAACCGTGGTGCGGTTGCTCCAACACCTCCGCGCGAAGGTCGACCCCGTCGTCGAGCAATTGCTGTTGCGCCTCGTTCTGGACATCGCCGGTCATCAGAATTCTGACGCCGGACACCCTGGCCATCAGCACGACGGAATCGTTGTTCTCATCGGAATCGGTGCCGCGGAACGCGCCGTCCGGTCCGAGCACCTCGAACGCCAGGCCCCCACTGCCCCACCGGGTGCCCTTGGGCAGACCCACCACCGGTATGCCGCGCGCCGCGGCCAGCCCGGTCACCGTGCGCCATGCCGCCACAGCATCCCGGTCGGGGCCGACACCGATGGCACCGACCGTTCTACCGGCCGAGCACTCCGGCGAGCCCGTCGACGTGATCGGCATGGAGATGGGTCAGGACAAGCAGCGGAATGGTGGCGATGTGCAGACGCTTCAAGCACGCATCCATCAGTGCCGGGTCCGGTCCCGTGTCGACGACGATGCCGACTCCGTCTTCTCCCGTCGAGAGCACCATGCCGTCGCCCTGCCCCACCTCGCACGCCACCAGCACCCAGCCGGGCGGCGGCCAGCCGATCGAGATCACTTGGGCCGGAACGAGAATGACGCCCGCCCCGACGACGATCGCCAGTAGCAGGGCCCTGATTCTTCGGCGGCGCAGAATCAGCAGACCGGCAACTACCAGGCCGGACAGTGCCAGGACGCCCGGCACACTGGCCGGCCAGGGCAGCGTCGCTGACTGCCATCGGGCGAGCCGGTGGGCGACGAATGCGATCCACTGCAGCAGCGGTTGGTCGGCGGTGGCGAGCAGCCCACCAGCGGCCGGCCACCAGGGGCCGGTCAGCGCGCTCCCCATGCCGATCACCAGCGCGGGTCCGACGGCTGGCGCCGCCAGCAGATTGGCCGGGATGGAGGCGAGTGAGATGGCGCCGCTCAGCGCCGTGATCACTGGCATCGTGACCACGAAAGCAGCCGCCGGAACGGCCAGCAGGTCAGACCACCCTGGCGGCAGACCCCTGCGCTGCAGCGCTTTGGACCACGCCGGCGCCAACAGGATCAGCCCGGCGGTAGCAAGAACGGACAACGCGAACCCCACCGACCGGCTCAGCGTCGGGTCGTACAAGAGCAGCCCGATGGTGGCGGCGGCCAGCGCAGGGAGTGCCGTGCGGTTGCGACCCGTCGACATGGCGATCAACGCCACGGAACCCATCACTGCGGCCCTGAGCACCGACGCCCCTGGCCCGACGAGAACCACCAGTCCCGTCAGCACCACGGCGCCGCCCGCGGCCGCGAACCGGGGCCCGGCGCCGCGCAGGAGCAGCACCGTGAGGCCACACAGCAAGGCAAAGTGGGAGCCGGAAACAGCCAGTAGGTGAGTCAGGCCGGTCAGCTTCGCGTCAGCCTTCAATTCGGGCGTGACCCCGTCGGTGTTGCCGACGACCAGACCGGGCAGCAGCCCTTTCGCGTCCTGGGAGAGCGAGGATGCGTTGTGCTGCAGGTGGCCTCGAACAGAGGAACCCGCTCGTTGCCACCACGGCGCCGGCCGCAGCAGGACCGGCGTCGACCTGGCCTCGAGCGTGACGCCCGGCAACACCGAATACCTGTCAGGCGCCAGCAGGCCAACGACCCGGATCTGTGCGCCCGGCACGAGAGCGGCCCATGGCTCGCCGATCGCCATCACCGTGACCGGCATGGCAGGGGCGAACTCGCGATCGGCAACGACCGCCAGATCGGCCCTTCCTGCCACCAACCACTGCGCCGCAGCCTCATCCCCACCACCCCGACCCGAAGGACTCTTCACCGGGAAGGGATTTGGCAACTGACGCGGAGCCGCCGTAACCGTCAATGCGACGGTGGCGAACGAGCCCTTGGCCGCCGCGTATGTCAGTGGATTGTGCTGGGCTGAATGCCAGTAGATCAGCGAGATGAACAGCGCGGCAACACCTCCACCCAATGCCGCGACGGCCGCCGCCCACCAGACCTGACGCCGGACCACAGGCATAGCAGCGGTGGTCAGCAGCACGGCGATGCAGGCCAACGCAGCCGTCCACAGCCAGGGTGCGGCTGACAGACCCATCAGCGCGCCCGCCCAGACCGCGAGCGCCATCGGTACCAGCCGGAGGTCGACCGGAGGCTGTAGCTCCTCCTCCGCCGGTGCCCTACCCATCCGTCACCAAGGGAAATGTGCCCGAGTGTCTCAACGGAAAATGCTCACAGCGTCACCAAGGGCGAAAGGGAAGCGTATCTGGCCGGACCGATGCCCTGGATTTCCTGCAGCTGCTCGACGGAAGTGAAGTGGCCGTTCTTCTCCCGCCAGGTCACGATGCTCGCCGCCGTCACGGGGCCGACTCCAGGGAGCGCATCGAGGGCGGCCACATCCGCCGTGTTGAGATTTACCTTCGCGATCGGAGCGGCCGAACCGCCTGCGCCGGTTTTCGGCGTCGATCCCGTTGCACCCGAGCCGGAATCAAGTGAACCCGATCCTGAATCGGGACCCGAGCCGGAGACAGACGAGCCCGAACCGGTCGTTGATCCGGCCGCATCGGCCACCACCACCGACGCGCCGTCGGACAGCTTCTGCGCGAGATTCAAGCCCGTCAGATCAGCCCGACCGGTGGCGCCGCCCGCCTTGGTGATGGCGTCGGCGACCCGCGATCCAGCCGCCAACCGAACCAGCCCGGGACGGTGGACCGCGCCGGTCACCGACACGACCAGCACCGCCGGCCCGGCAGATGTGGTGGCGGGGTCGACGGATCGCGTGGGTGCAAGGGCTGCCAGAGATTGCCGTGTTATCCGGCCCTGCGTCGGCTTGGCTGCCGCGCTGTCCATGACGGCGCTGGCGGCGCTGTCGGTCACCTGAGACAGTGAGACCGCTTGCACTGGGCGCGGTTCGGGCGATCCCACCAGACGCCGACGGCCGCAACCAATGCAGCGACGGCCGCAACCACGGTCAGCAGCAGCGCACCACGCTTACCCGGATCGATCCGGCTCTCGCGCAGGGAATCGGGCACCCAACGCTGCGCCAGCCGCCCCCACCGTCGGTGCGTGCGCCCGCGAGCCCCCCGGGCTCGCGGATCACCCGCCGGGAACCGTTCCTCGCCGCCGACGTCTTCCTCAGGCAGGTCCGGAATCCACCCGCCGACCACGGTTCCCGCGCGGACTGCGGCTGGCCGGGGCGGGGCCACGCCGGAAGTCGGCGCCACGGGCGAGACCGCGTGCAGGTTCGCCAGCGATGCCGGGAGTCAATTCGATTGCGCACCGCACGGACGTTACGGACGGCGGCACTCATAAACTCGAGGCTCAGATCCGCTTTGTGGACAACCACGATGGCTGTGGATAGATCACGATGGGCCGAGGTGTATCAGCGGCCCGACAGATCACTCCTGTGCAGTACAGACCCGGTGGCGCTACCCCCGACTGGCGCTGCCGGGTCTTATCACCATCCCAGCGGATCTGTTGCACGCCCAGCAGGCGGAACGGCCGACTCAGGCCCCGGCCAGCTCCTCCTCGCCGCCCGGCAGCACGACGCCACCGAGGCCGGCGTTGTACGAATGCAGGCGCCAGGTCCCCATGAAGCGGTGCAGAGTCACCCAGTGGCAGTTGCCGATGCCGATCAGGGTCCCCCACGATTCGTCGGGCAGGTCGAGCAGCAGGCCGGTGAGCCCGACGATGAGGCCGCCGTGCGCCACCAGCAACGCGCGTTCCACGTCGCCCGCATCGATCTCGGCAACCACCTCGGCGGCCCGACGGGCCACCTGCCAACGGGACTCGCCCTCCGGTGGTGAATTGTGTGCGGAGGTGGTGCGCCAGCGCTCCCACTCGCCGGGCCAACGGGCCAACACGTCCTCCCGCGTCAGGCCCTCCCACAACCCCATGGCCGTCTCTCGCAGCCGGACGTCGACATCGACAGGCAGCCGGGTCAGTTCCGCAACGGCCGCGGCGGTCGATCGTGCCCTGGACAGGTCTGACGAGACCATCTGATCCGGTGCCAGCGCGGCCACCGACGGTGCTGCTGCCGCAGCCTGCCGGAGCCCGGTGGCGTTCAGCGGAATATCCCGGTGGCCCTGCAGCCGCGCCTGCGCGTTCCAGTCGGTCTCACCGTGCCGCATCAGGATCAGATGATGAAGCGTCACTCCGCGGTGCGCCCGCCGTTGTCGTCGACCTCACCATCGTCGACTCCGTAGCCGAAATCGGCGGGATCGTCGTCCATGGCGACGCCGGCCCCATCAACCGGGACGCCGGCGGAAGCCGGTGCGGCAGGCGCCGCGGGCGCGTGCGCGTCGACCCAGGCAATGGTGGGGCAGTCCTTCCACAACCGGTCCAGCGCGTAGAAGACGCGCTCCTCCGAGTGCTGGACGTGGACCACGACGTCCAGGAAGTCCAGGAGCACCCACCGGCCGTCCCGTTCGCCTTCGCGCCGAACGGGTTTCACCCCGGCGAGCCGCATCTTCTCCTCGACCTCGTCGACGATCGCCGAGACCTGGCGATCGTTCGCGCCGGTCACGATGACGAAGATGTCGGTAATGGCCAGCCGGTCGGAGACGTCAACGAGCAGCACATCCGTTGCCAGCTTGTCCGCGGCCGCCTGCGCCGCCACCTTTGCCATTGCGATGGCGGAATCTGTTGCGCTCACTACTCTCCCTCACTTGTGCCGACACCTGCTGTGTCGGCGGGTGCGGCCCGAACGGCCGCGATGCTGATGGCCGATCGCCGACTTCGTGGCACTGCCGCGGCCGGGGCGTACAGCCCGAACTTTCCGATGTACTGCACGACTCCGTCCGGCACCAGGTACCAGACGGGAGCACCGGCTGCGACTCGCCGGCGGCAGTCGGTCGAGGAGATCGCCAACGCCGGAACTTCGACCAGGGTGACCGAACCGGTCGGCACGTGCAGGTCCCCGAGGACGTAGCCCGGCCGGGTGACTCCGATGAAGTGGGCGAGGTCGAACAGTTCGTCGACGTCCTTCCATCCCATGATGGCCGACAGGGCGTCCGCGCCGGTGATGAAGAACCATTCGGCGTCCGGCTCGCCGCGGCGCAGGTCGGTCAGGGTGTCCTTGGTGAAGGTCGGCCCGGCCCGGTCGATGTCGACCCTGGATACGGAGAAGCGCGGGTTCGCCGCGGTGGCGATGACCGCCATCAGATACCGATGTTCGGCCGGGCTGACCTCGCTCTTCTGCCACGGCTGTCCGGTCGGCACGAACAGCACCTCGTCGAGATGGAAGCGGTCGGCCACCTCCGACGCAGCCACCAGGTGCCCGTGGTGGATCGGATCGAAAGTACCGCCCATCACGCCGACCCGCCTCGGACTGCGCTCCGTCGGCTTCCTCACGAGGACGCTCTGGTCTGCCCGGTGCCGATCAGCACGTATTTGGTGCTGGTCAGTTCGGCCAGACCCATCGGTCCGCGCGCGTGCAGCTTCTGCGTCGAGATGCCGATCTCGGCCCCGAAGCCGAACTCCGCTCCGTCGGTGAATGCAGTGGAGGCGTTGACCATCACGGCCGCCGCGTCGACCCGGGCGGTAAAGCGGCGCGCACTGGCCAGATCGGAAGTGACGATGGCTTCGGTGTGGCCCGTGCCGTGGGCATTGATGTGAGTGATCGCGTCGTCCAGGCTGTCGACCACGGCCGCGGCGATGTCCAGCGACAGATACTCGGTATCGAAATCGGCATCCACCGCCGGGACGACATGGTCAGCACCGGAGGCGATCTCGAGTACAGCGGCGTCGGCGTGCACCGACACGCCGTGTTCGCCCAGGGCCCGCAGCGCGAGCGGCACGAATCTCGCGGCGATATCCGAATGCACCAGCAACGTCTCGGCGGCGTTGCACACCGACGGGCGGCGCACCTTGGAGTTGATCAGGATGTCCAGTGCCATCTGCGGATCGGCAGAGGCATCCACGAACACATGACAGTTGCCGACGCCGGTCTCGATGACCGGAACCGTGGAACCGTTGACGACGGCCTGGATCAGCCCGGCCCCGCCGCGCGGAATGATCACGTCGACCAGTCCGCGTGCAGTCATCAGGTGCTGCACCGACTCCCGATCGGTGCCCGGCACCAGCTGCACGGCATCGCGCGGAAGCCCGTGCGCGGCAGCAGCTTCGGCCAGGATCTCGACCAGCACCGCATTCGAGTTCTGAGCCGACGCGCTACCCCGGAGCAACGCCGCATTTCCGGACTTCAGTGCGATGCCCGCGGCGTCCACGGTCACGTTGGGTCGGGCTTCGTAGATGATCGCGACCACCCCGAGCGGTACCCGCACCTGGGAAAGCTGAACGCCATTGGCCAGCACGTTTCCCCGGACTACCGTGCCGAC
>CAVOIW010000011.1:0-243329 GCA_963695865.1 uncultured Actinomycetota bacterium
GTGCCGTCCGTGGCCGACGGCATTGTTCGGGCCGGGGAGCTGGCGGTGCGGGGCGATGGGGAGATGTTGGTGTTGCCCACCGACGGTGGGCCGAGCGGCGACACCGTCCGTCTGCAGGAGCTTTTCACCGCGCAGCGCGAAGATGAATGGGTGGAGTTCATCTCTGACTGCGCGAAGTTCGAGGCCGAGATCGACAAGGAGATCCGATGAGAAGTTCACCTTCGCCGAGCTCGAGGAGGAGGAGCAGAGCCTGGATCGGTTGCGCAGGTGGCACAGACGGTCAAGGCCCGCGACGTGTTCAGCGCTTCGTCCGCGGAGCGCGCGGAAAAGGTGCTCAAGGCGTGCACCCACCGGTTGGAGGGATACACCGAGTTGGTGTTCAAGGCGCAGCATGGGCTGTGACCACGTGCCGGGTGGCGGTGCTGGCGAAGAATTGGCCCGGTGGGGTCGAGCAGGTGATGTACGAGACTCGCACGTCCTTACCGCCGTTGCCGGCGTCCTTCTCGTAGAACCGCACACCGGTGCCCGCGGGGCGCCCAGGCCAGCCACGGGCAGGTCCTGCTCACGCCATTGCACGGTGAATACCGCCCCGCCGAGGAAATCTTCGATTGTGTGGGGAGTGCGGCCTTTCACTGCCACGATGGGTAGCTCCTGACCTGAGGGCACCGGATCGGTTGTGGCCGAGGTCATGTCATCTCCTACGTGACTTGACTGGCTGGACGAGAAGTGGTGTGCGATTGCGCCGCAACGCACCTCGAGTCGGTGCGGTCAGTTGCGGATCCGGCGGTGGCTGCCGAGGCGCAGCCATAGCAGGAGGACGATGACAGCACCGACGAACGAGCCGATGATGCCGGCCGGTTGGAAGAAGCCGTCCTGGGCGTCCTTGTGGAACAGCAGGTAACCCAGGAACCCGCCGACGAAGGAACCCACGATTCCCAGCACGATGGTCATCAGGATCGAGATGTCCTGCTTTCCGGGACGACCAGCCGGGCGAGCGCCCCTGCGATCAGGCCGATGACGATGACGCTGACGATGAGACCGAGCATAAGGTGCCTCCAACGGCGATGGATGAAAGGTGAGCAGTACGAGAACATCACCCGCAGGGGCGGTCCCGGTACACCCCAAAGGGGGTTAATCGGCGCCCCGTCGGCGAAGAAGCTGGAACGGGCGGCCAATAGCGGTAGGTACCTCGTACCGCGCGGCGGAATCCCGGTGTTGCGCAAGCCCTGCCGGCGGCGGTCGCCGATATTAACGGCCCCATCGTGCACCGTGCGGAAGGTACCGGTGCGAACCCGATGCGCCGGTTGCGCGCAGCGGCGGTCCCCGGCGTGATCACGGTTTGCGTCCTTGCGATCGGGGAACAGGAGCAACGCGACAAAGGTCTTACCCGGTCGGTCGGGCGAATGTGGGCCTCTGGCCGACCAACGAAAGGGATCGCCATGATCATCTTGGGAATCATCCTGCTGGTGGTGGGCTTCGTCGCCCACATCTCGATCCTGTGGACCATCGGCATCATTTTGCTGATCGTCGGCGTGATCCTGGCCATCCTCGGTGCCACCGGCCGGGTCGTCGGCGGCCGTAAAGTTTGGTATTGAGCAGTATCGATCGTTACAAGGTTTGAGGTAACTGGCCAACGGGCATGGCACACGCGGGAGGGCGGGATCGCATCGCTCCGGCTCGCCCGCTGTACATCACAGGCTGGGCACAACAGGACGGGCGGGCGGTTCCACGCCCGGCATAGGCGAAAGGTAGGGCGGGATGGGTATCGGATTGGGAGTGTTCCTGATCATCGCCGGTGCCGTATTGGCGTTCGGCGTCAAGGCCGACGTGCAGGGCCTGGATCTGGCCACCATCGGCTACGTCCTCATGGGCGGCGGGGTCTTGGTGATCCTGCTGAGTTTGCTGATCTTCATGCCCCGGACCCGGCGGGCCCGTAGCACCGCGGTCAGCACCGATTCCCTCGGCCGGCAGGCCGTCGTCGAACGCGATGACCGCATCACCGGTCTCTGACCAACCACCAGCTCACGCACCAAGTCACCCCGGTTGGTGTACCCACAGCACAGCAGGCCCTTAGGCCCGACTGGGCTGGACCCGAACAAGAGATCCCCTCCCAGTGTCTGAGCAGAACACGTCCCGCTCGTGGTGAACCCGGCGACGGAGCCAGCCGAGCATGACCCGGTGGTCGGTGCCCCGAGCCCGGTCGGTGTCGGGACGGTCGGCGTCGGGACGGTGTTGCACGGGCGGTATCGGCTCGAGGAGTTGATCGGTCGCGGCGGAACCGCAGAGGTCTACCTGGGTATCGATGAGCTGCTGGGACGTTCGGTTGCGGTCAAGCTGTTTGACCTGCGGCTGACTGATCTGAACACGGTGGTGCGGCAGCGAAACGAGATGCACGTACTGGCCCGGCTCACCCACTCGAATCTCATCGCGGTCTACGACGCGCATATCGCCGACGCTGCCGACGTGCCAACACTGCCCGGCGCCGGACGCACATATCTGGTCCTTGAGCTGGTCCGCGGGCAGACCCTGGCTCAGAAGCTGGTGCGCGGGCCGCTGCCATCTGGTGAGGTCGCGTGGATCGGCATGACCCTGGCCGCGGTTCTGCAGGCGGTGCACGCCGAGCAGCTCGTTCATCGAGACGTGAAGCCGGCCAACATCTTGTTGAGTGATTCCGGGCAGATCAAACTGGGCGACTTCGGACTCGCCCGGATCCTCACCGCGGAGAACCGGTTGACGACCGGCGCGGATGTGATGGGCACCGCCGCATACTTCAGCCCCGAACAGGCCCGAGCCGGTGTGGTCGGTCCGCCGGCGGACATCTACTCGCTGGGCCTTGTGCTGCTGGAGGCCCTGACCGGCCACAAGGAGTTCCCGGGCGACCCGGTCGCGGCGGCCGTGGCCCGGCTGCTGCGCGACCCGGTCATTCCCGCGGACCTACCGGCGCCGTGGCCCACTCTGCTGCCGGCGATGACCACCGGTGATCCGCTGGAAAGACCGACCGCGCAACAGGTTCACGCCGCCCTGTCCGTCATAGCCGTGCCCAGCGACCAGGGCGGGCCCGGATCCGGAACCGGTGAGACCACAGCGGAAACTACGGAAGCGCCGACGGTGGCCTGGTCCAGTCCGATGACCCCGTTCCTGGCCCGGCCGCCGCAGACGGCCTATCGGCCGACCCGGAGGCACGCCATCTGGGCCCTGGCCGGAGCCGCGGCAGCGGTGACGCTGGCTGCGGCCGCACTGTTGATCACTTCCCGCTCCGGGGTCCACCAGCCCACGGCGGATCCCATCACCGGCTCCACCACCAGCATGATCGCCGGCACCGGCCCTGTCAGCCATCTCAGCCCCACCAGCAGTGTCCCCGCCCGGCCCGGGACGGCCAGCACGAGCAGATCGACGGCCTCAACTGCCGGCCGACCGCAGCCCGCGATCGCACCTGGACCAACAACCGCAGCCCGCTCACTCACGAAGTCGGACACCGCGACGGTGACCAGAGCTCACCCGGTTCCAGTCACCGCCGCCGCACCGCCGGAGCCGTTGATCACGCTGACCACTGTTCCCACGGTGCTGGCTGCACGCCCCACCTTGACCCCCAGCACATCTCGGGCCACAACTTCACCCCCCGCCCGCCGCCAGCACCACTTCCAGCAAGTCCCCACCAGGTAGGCCAACGTCGAAAGGTAAACCCCCGAAGAAGACTAAGCCGCCGAAGAAACCCAGAAAGTAGCCGCCACCCAGTCCTTTCGGCAGGACCGGGGTGGGCAGCGCTGCGCCCTGGCATCCCTCCGCGTGATCTGTTCATCGACCTGGCCGTGTTGTTCCGGCGGGTTCGCGTGCACAGCACCACCGCCCATACGGCGGTACCCGCACCAGCCCCGGATCATGTGGCAGCAAAAAAGTCGACGCCCCGACCCGGGCGTCCACCCATGGGCCGGCCGGGGTTCAGGGCCCGCCGCGCCAGTGGTCGATGCGGCTGTGGTCGGGGCTGAACCCGTTGCCCACCCCCCACAGCACCGCCTGGGTGCGGCTGGTCACGTTGATCTTGCGGTAGATCGTCCGGATGTAGGACTTCACCGTGTTCGGGCTCAGGTAGGTCAGTTTCGCCACGTCGGCGTTGCTCTTGCCCTGGGTGATCAGCGCGAGGATCTCCGATTCCCGGTCGCTGAGTCCCTCACCCCGACCCGGCCAGTTCAACCCCGTGATACTCGGCGCCCGGGGCGGTGGGTCACTCACCACGAGTTCCCCGGCGTGGACCGCTTCCAGCGCCGCGACCAACTCGCGGGCGGGAAGCGCCTTGGACAGGTACCCGCGGACACCCTCCCGGCGGGCCCTGCTGATCAGGTCGGGGTGAAAATTCCAGGTGTAGACCACGACCCGGCGGGCGCGGGGATTTTCGACCAGCACATGAATTTCGGCGTAGTCGGACTCCGGCTGGGCGAACGAGTCATAAAGGACGATGTCGACCTGGTCAACCAACGTCTTGTTGGCGTCGATCTCCTTGATCACGATCCGGTCGGAGTACCGGTCGAACATGTGCGCGACGCCGACAAGCACAATGTCGTAGTCATCGACCAACGCCACGGTGATCGGGGCAGAATTCTTCGGGACACTCACCAGGCCATGCTAGCTACCGGGCAGGCCGACGATCACCCTCCCTAAGGGGGTAATCACGCAGCCCATTAGGCCAGGCCCAGGACGAGATCAACCCCCTTCCTATCGGCCGCGCCGCCCACCCAGAAGAAATCGCCAACGCGTCGAAATCGCACAGCCCGATTGAACCCAAAACCAGCTAGGTCGATCGCAACCGTCTCTCCCCCGGGTACCACCCACTTCCAATCCCTACGCCCGCCAAACCATTAGCTGACATAGACCAGGCACAGGACAACCTCTGGCTCGCCACCGTCGGATTCGCCAGATACTCGCGCTTGAACCCAGCGGTCGACCAAGGCTGCGCCAGGGTCTTTCACGGGCGCGATCTGAACCGCTTCACCGCGATGCTGATGTCACCGTGTTTCGTCCCTGTCGGGGCCGAAAACAAGAAGGGACATCTCATGAGCGTGCTCGCGTGGATCAGCGTCGTCGTCGTCATCGGCGGCGGCGTTTGCTGGCTGCAGCGTCGCCGTTCAACGGCGATCGCTACGCTCGCTGATTCGCGGGCCGCGGCCCGGCGGTGGGTTGAGCGACTCGGCGGCCAAGTTTATTCGCTAGAACCCGGGAACGATGCGTCAGCGCGGCAGGCGCTCGCGGACGCTGCGGAGCGATTCACCGCCGCTGGTGGCCAGGTCGATCAGGCCTCATCTGCCGAACAGTTCCGCCAGGTGGAGATCACTGCGCAGGAGGGTTTGTATTACATTCGCGCTGCCCGGGTCTCGCTGGGATTCGATCCCGGTCCCCTGCTACCGGAACTCCCTGGCCAGCAGCAGGCCGGCGCCGTCTCGCAGGCCAAATCGGTCACTGTGGCCGGCCGCCGGTATCAGGCGTCGTCCGAGCCCGGTGACGAGACTCCCCATTACTACCCAGGTGGCACGGTCGCTGGTCGGCCGGTGCCGCGCGGCTGGTATTCCGATCCGTGGTGGCAGGGCGCGCTGGCCAGCGGCGCATGGTCGGCAAGCAGCTATCTGGTCGCATCATCCTTGTTCTATGGATCAGCAGGCATTGGCTGGGATGCCGACCATTTCGCCGGGGATGCGGCCGAAGACGATGCCCGCTACGAAGGTGGTGGCGACAGCGGCGATGGCGGAGATCATTTTGCTGATTCTGTCGACAGCGAATTCGGCGACTATGGAGATTACTGAACTCAGTTAGATTTCCCACATTATCACTGCTCATCCTAAAAGCGAGGATTTAACGCCATGTGTAATACCATTCAGTCGGGTGACGAACACCCCGACACAAATCGATACCAGGGAGACGACGCCCGCGAGACCGTTGTCGAGCCGGCGACCCACGAGCCCATCAGCAGGATCGGTCTGGCCACCAACGGCTGAGACTCTCTATCGATCGAAAAGACTGCGGTGGTGGGCCAGCCCATGAGGTCTAACGGTCTTCACGTCGTCGCGGCCTGGACAAGACCGGGCGAGGCGGCAGTCGCATGGCCCGTGAGCAGCGCGGCCCGAAGTTGCTTACGAGATCCGACGCCGAGCTTGGAAAAGACCTTCCGCAGGTGCCATTCGACGGTGCGTGGACTGATGAACAGTTGGGTGCCAATCTCGGGGTTGGTGTTCCCTTGCACCGCCAATTGCGCGATCTGAGCTTCTTGCGCGGTGAGATCGAGGGCCGTCTCCACGGTGCGCTTGCGTACGGTCTCGCCAGTTGCCAGAAGTTCACGGCGCGCTCGGTCGGCAAATCCGTCGATCTGCATTGTGCTGAACATGTGGTAGGCGGTCCGCAACTGTTCGCGGGCGTGCACACGACGGTTCTCCCGGCGCAGCCATTCGCCGTAGACGAGGTGGGCTCGCGCAAGTTCCGTGCGAATGCGGGAGCGTTCGAGCCGTTTGATCGCCTCGCGGTAGCCTGTTTCAGCCGATTCACCCTCGCTCGACATCGCGGTCAGGCGGGCAACCACGCCCAGGGCCCAGTCTGTTTGGCAGGCCTCGGCGATATCGGACAGTTGTTGCAGCGCATCAACCCCGCGCTCCGGCGATCCCGTGCGCACTGCGGCTTCGACGAGTTCGACCAGGCACCAGATCGCCAGTCCCAGCTCGTTCGGGTGGGTGCTGCCCGCCTCGGCGGCGACGAGTGCGTTTTCATAATGGCCGCGGGAGTTGTGGACGAGCGAAAGGGCCCAAGCCGCAGCGGGGATCCACTGCCCTTCCCCACGATCGGTCATTTCTGCGCCGGCTTCGGCGATGACGCCCAGTGCGCCGGACTCGTCGCCTCGCCAAGCCGCGACCCACATCGCGCCGTAGGGGGCAAGGTGGCTTCCCGTCACGGCCGCGACCGCCTTGCATTCCTCGGCCAAGGCGGCGGCATTCGTAATGTCTCCCTCGAACATCACGCACCCCAGCCGAAGCAGGAGGGCAAGTGGCAATACGCCAAGTGCCCCGCCCGACCGGACGGTGTGGACCAGCCGAGCAGACAGAACCTCGTGGGTGCGCTCGTCCCACAGGTTGTGCGACACCCGGCACGCCAATGGGAGCCAACGCGATGCCGCCTCGGTCGAGAGGTCCCCGTCGCGAAGTGTGTTCAACGCCTGCCGGAGCGGAGGAGCGCCGGCGGCATATCCGTCGGTGACCAGCCGACCCAGTCCGCTGAGCAACCTGTCGTGGCCATTGGGCTGTTCCCACCTCCCAATGGCGGTCCGGGTCGCTCGAGCTACTTCCTGCAAGTTTGCGACAGCGGCTGAATTGCCGGCTGTCAGTGCCGCGTAGAACGCGTCGCGGTAGGTCTCGCGGGCAAGGTCGAGATCGAGGCACTCCAGCCGCAGACTTGCGCGCAGCAACTCAGCGCCGGTATCGGAGCCGGTGTCTGACCTGAGCCCGGAGCAGTTGCAACCGTGCGCCGGCCAGTTCGTCGCCCGGTCCGGCTGCGGCGATTTTGAGTAGCCGGGTGGCTCGTTCCGGCGCTCCGGCCCGCAATTTCGCCTCGGCCGCCGTCAGCGCCCGTCGAGTGCGAATTGCGGCTCCGGAGTTAGTTCGGCCGCGCGTTCCCAGAACGCTGCCGCGGCAACGATGTCGCCGCGTGCCCGGCTGCGTTTGGCCGAACGAGCCAGCTCTGCGGCGACCTCCTCGTCGAGTCCGGAAGTCGCGTGAGCGCGGTGCCAGGCGCGTCGTCCGGGTTCCACGGCCGGGTCCATCTCGTCGGCGTACAGGCGGTGCACAATGCGCCGGTCGCCCGGCTTTGCCGTCCGGTAGACGGCGGATCTGGCTAAGCCCTGATGCGCCGTCATGTGAGGTTCCCGGCGGGTCGTAGCGCGGGAATGCCCTTGCAAGGCAGGAAGATCGGACTTCTCTACGGTTCAATCGGTCCAGTCTGAAGGGCATCCCCGGCGTTTGTCGCCGGGACGCCGTTGTTTCGTTTCGAGTCTGAGGAGCTCGCGGGCACGGCGCGGTCTTCGACCTCCGCCGGCCGCTCGGAGATGTTGATCATGTTCGGGATGCGGTTCTTGCGCTGCCCGACCTTGCGGCTCGGTCGGCGCAGCGCCCGCCCGGTCGATGAAGGTGCCGAAATAGCGCGACGAAAGTGGGCCAGGGGAATTCGACGTACGCCCGTCAATCGCGGAACCCGCTGACCCGCCCGGGTGGTTTATCGACGATGCCGGAGCGGTAGGCCACGATGACCGCCTGCACCCGGTCACGGGCGCCGAGCTTGTCCAGCACCCGGCCGACGTGGGTCTTCACTGTGGCCTCGCCGATGAACAAATCGGCGGCGATCTCGGAGTTGTTGCGGCCGTTGGCCATCAGGAGCAGGACATCTTGCTCCCGGGCGGAGAGTCTTTCTACCGCGGCGCGATCCGCGGGGGAGGCACGCCGGCGGGCGAAGCCGTCGATGACACGGCGGGTGACGCCGGGTGCGAGGATGCCCTCACCGGCGGCCACCACGCGGATCGCCGTGACCAGCTCGTCGGCGGGCGCGTCTTTGAGCAGGAACCCGCTGGCCCCGGCGGAGAGCGCCTGGTAGACCGACTGGTCGTCGTCGAACGTCGTGAGCATCAGCACCCGGGCCAGGGTTCCCGGGTCGCCGGTGATCGCCGCTGTGGCGGCGATGCCGTCCACGATCGGCATTCGGATGTCCATCAGGACCACGTCGGGGTTCAGCCGGGCGGTGAGGTTGATGGCCTCCCGTCCGTTGGCAGCGTCTGCTACGACGGCGAGGTCGCGCTCCGCGGAGAGGATCATCCGAAAGCCGGTGCGCACCATGGCCTGATCGTCCGCGATCAGCACCCGGATCGTGTCCTGGCCTTTCACCCGTCACGCTCTCGAATCGGCAGGCTGGCGTGTACTCGGAAGCCGCCGTGGGGCTGCGGGCCGGCGTCCAGGGTGCCGCCGAACACCGAGACGCGTTCCCGCATCCCTAGCAACCCCCGTCCGCCCTGAAGGTCACTCTCCGAAGCCCCGCCGTCATCGGTAATCAGCACATCGACCGCGTCTGGCCGGCGATCGATCTGCACTGCCACAGCAGCATCGCGGGCATACTTCAGCGCATTAGTGAGCGCTTCCTGGATCACCCGGTACGCCGAGAGTTGAGCTCCCGCCCCGAGTTCCGTCGGACCTCCATTGTCGGTCAGGGTGACAGCCAGGCCCGCGGAACGGACCCGGTCCATCAGTACGGGCACCTCCGCGAGCGAGGGCTGCGGTTCGTCGATTGCAGCGTCGTCCTCCTCGCGGAGCAGGCCCACCAGTCGCCGCATCTCGGTGAGGGCGGTCCGGCCGGCGCTCTCGATGTCCCGCAGAGACCGACCGACGTCCGGCCGCGTGCCGCCCAGGATCCGTTGTGCGCCCTGGGCTTGGATCACCACGACGCTCACACTGTGGGCGACAACGTCATGCAGTTCGCGGGCGATCTGGCGCCGCTCCTGCTGCACCGCGAGCCTGGCCAACTCGTCACGGTCACGCTCCATCGTCTCCACCGAACGCTCCGCCCGATCGGTCCGACGATTCTGGAAGTGCACGATGCGACCAACTCCCCAGGCCAGCACCGGGGTGACAAGATCGCCGCCGATCGACCCCACGCTGTCCAGGTCGGGCGCGGCGAGATCATGGGCGACGATACCGCCGGCCAGGAGAACACCGGCCAGGATCGCCACCGTCAGGCGGGTCCGCTCGGCGACGGTGTAGGCCATCAGCATGATTGCCAGGTACTCACCGAAAACCGACGGCTGTTGGGAGGTCAGCGCCATGGCCGCTGCGGCCACCGCCACCGCCACGGTCGAGGCCACCGGGTACCGGCGTCGGAACGTGACGGTCGCAGTGATCACCAGTAGCAATAAGCGGTCGACCAGCGGCGTCCCCGATCCTGCTTGGACCTGTGCCATCACCGTCAATACCAGCGCGATCGCGCCGTCGACCGCCAGCGGTGTTGCTGCGGCGCGGCGCAGCGAAGCAGGGACGACAACAGGCACGGCAGCAGACTACGGCCACGCGACGGCCCGCACATCCCTCGCCAGTCGGAGCGCCGATCATCCCGGTGGGTGATCAGTTGGGCACCGGAAATCCGGCCCCGCGCTGATGCCGCGACCCGGTCCGGCCCGCGATGCTCAGTCGCGTCCGTCCGGACTAGCGTTACTTCTACCCTCGGAGGTTCCACCATGGACATCGTCTTTCTCGTCCTCGCCCTTGCAGTCGGGCTGCTCCTGCCGATGCGCCCAGCCGTTTTGACCACCGCGGGATTGTGGGCGGTCGCGGTCGCCATGGTCGCCTGGGGTCCAGCGCACAACACCAACGTCCACACCGGATCCATCGGCTTTTGGGCACCGTGGCTCATCTGCGGCCTGATCGGCGAGGGCATCACCGCCGCCGTCTGCTACCTGCGCGCCCGCCGCCTGACCCGCCGGGCCTGACCAGAACGCGGCCTACGGTCAGTCACGCTTGCGTTCGGCCGATACGCCCAGCGACTCCTGTCCCTGCGGGGCCTCTGCCCAGCCCGGCCAATCGGTTGCATCGATCACGCAGAAGCGATTACCTTCCGGGTCTTCCATAATGATGTAGTCGGCGCCCGGTGGCTGTCTGTCCCATCGGACATCTCGTGCGCCGAGCTCACGCAAGCGCGCGGCCTCTGCGAGTTGATCCTGCGCGTACAGGTCAAGGTGGATTCGCGGCGGCAGAACCCGCTCGGACGGGTGGGCATCTAGCGAGACGTTCGGTCCGCGGCCGTCTCGTGGATGCAATAACGCGAAGTCACTGCTGACGGGGTGGCGAACGGAGTAATGGAGCGCATTCGACCAGAACCGGATCTGAGCGTCGAGGTCGCCCACCCGTATCACCACAGAGCCGATCGCGAGCATCGCCGAAACCTACGACAGCGCAGACCCGCAGCCGCAACCGGCCCTCCAGATCGCGCAAACCGATCCTCCTGCGGGACGGGACGCCTACGTCACACACCTGGAGCCGTCGTCACTGCGTGGGCCCTCGGTCGTGACAACTATGCGAGCCAGGCCGGTGACAACTTCGGGAGGCTTAACAAGCGGAACCAGCGGTCGGCCTTGCGGTTGGGCGGATGCGAACAGCAGCGGATCCGCACGCGCATCGTGTGGATGCACGTGCGCCGTCCAAGAGCCGTGAGCCTGCCTCCGCGATGACTGTGTTGAATCCGGCTTGGGCTCATCTGCCGAGGGTGAGGGTGAGGAGGGTATCGACTGCGGTTTCGAGCGGGCGGGTACTGCGTTGCACCTGGGCGAGTAGGAGCCCTCCTTGGAGGGTGGCGAGCAGAGTGGTGGCGAGGTCGTCCGGGTCGATGTCGGTTGGGAGTTTCCCGTCGGCGTGTAGGGATCGCAGTCCGTCGCTGATGGCGGCTGCCCAGTGATCGAAGCCGGCTGCGATGAGGGCTCGGGCCTCGGGGTCGTTCTCGGCGAGTTGGCCACCGAGCGAACCGAGTGCGCAGCCCCCTTTCCCTTGGCTGCTCCTCACCCCGGTGACCACCATTTTCCGCCAGGCTTCGATTCCTTTCGGGCTGCCCAGGGCCTGCCGATTGTGTTGGACGATGGTGTCGGCTTGGTAGTCGATGACCGCCTGCACGAGTTCGTCCTTGTCGGGGAAGTAGTGGTACAGCTGCGAGCCGCTGACTTCCGCCGCCACCTTGACCTCTTCCAAGGTGGTGCCGGCGACCCCGCGTTCATGGATCAGGGCGGCGGCCTCCTGCACTATCCGTGCCCGGGTGCGTGCTCCCTTGGCGGTGAGCTTCGGCCGGTCGCTCGTTTCGTTGACCATGCCCAATGCTAGCAGGATTCTGAGTTTGACAACCCAGTCGGAGCTTGGCACAGTGAGTTCCACAACCCAGTTTCACAAGGTGGGCCACAAACGAATGAGGTATTCCCGATGAGCACACTCGCAGGAAAGACGGTGCTGATCACGGGCGCCAATGCCGGGATCGGCAAGGACGTGGCCCGGCAACTGGCGCTGCGCCCCGAGATAGGGCGGATCTACCTGGCGTGCCGCAACCGAGATCGGGCGAGGACGGCAAAGTCCGAACTCGAAGCCGCGACCGGCCGGTCCATCTTCGACATCGTTGTCATGGACGTCGCCGATCTGGGTTCGGTCCGCGCCGGCCTCGCGGCGGTCGAGGGATCCGTCGACGCGGTGGTCATGAACGCTGGTGTCATCGGCCCGCAGGCGATGTCGTTGACCGCCGGCGGGGTCACCACGATGTTCGCGACGAATGTTCTTGGCCACGTCGTGCTTCTCGAAGGGCTGCTGGCCCAGGGCCGGCTTGGCGAGGTGGCGGTCCTGGTCGGAAGCGAAGCAGCCCGGGGAGTCCCGATGCTGCGGATGAAACGGCCGTCCTTCGTCTCGACCTCGGCCGATGAACTCGCCACCGTCATCGACGGCAGCTACTTCGCCGGCCGAAAAGCTGACTTCAACCTGGCGTTCGGGCAGACCAAGTACATCGGGGCCCTATGGATGGCCTACCTGGCCCGCCAACACCCCGACCGCCGCATCATCACCGTCAGCCCCGGAGGCACCACCGGCACCCAAGCCGCCAACGACATGGCCCTACCGCTACGGATCGCAGCCAACTACGTCATGCCCGCCCTGGGGATCACCCACAAACTGGACGTGGGAGCGAGGCGACTGGTCGACGGCGTCACCGACCCGACCCTGTCCAGCGGCGTGTTCTACGCCAGCCCGGCCAACAAGGTGAGCGGTCCCTTGGTCAACCAAGCCGACATCTTCCCCGATCTGGCCGACCCGTCCTTTCAGGACCACGCCAACGAGGCCATCCACCGCTTCATCTCCTGACGGCTCCGAAGACCGGTGAGGCGTTCCACCTTGACCTCGACGGGACGGTGATCGCCGGCCGCTACATCGAAGTCGATCCCCCGCACCGCCTGGTCAATGAATGGGACCGTCAAGGAACCGACAATGCGACGCCGACACCCGCTCCCATCGAAGTTCACGTTCACCCCCACGGGCTGACGAAACAACTGTGGAGGCCCAGCTTTCGGGCCTGAGTGCGAAGGATGCTGACTTTTATCCGCAACTCTTGGAGCGGTACCTGGACCGGATCAGAGCTGCCTTTGATGGCCCACCGCAATCCAGCCTGTAGACCGGCCTGAGCCCTCCGAGCAATCGAACACGGGAAGCGTTACACCGCAGAAGAAGTGGAACGCATCCGAATCGTTAACACCTTTACGCGACAGTCACCGGCGGATCGTGGCCCCGACGCCGGTCATCGTCTGTGTCGCCCGCCAGGCGAACGCTGACCGGTTGGCGATGCTGCTCCGGCCCCCGACCACCAGTCCTCGAGTGGACGGTACGCGGCCAGTGGTCCGAGCTTTCGCGCCGCAGCCGCGTGCAGCGCCGGCCGGGGCATCGGGGGAAAGATCGTCCAGGACGGCCGACCGGACCGCGGATGCGTGAGCCCGATCATCGGGTTCACAGTCTCGTGGCGGCCGTCTTTGCCAGTTGGTCGAGTTGCTGCAGGGGCGGCTTCGTCGCCCCGGCAATGTCGAGACCGATGACGACCATGGCGTCGCCTTCGTCGAAGTTCACGGCCGCGCGGGTGCCCTGGGCTTGCGTGAAGGCGTGATCTCCGATTCCGGTCACGACGGCGACTGCGGGGTTGTTCTTCGGTAGACCGGCCAGCTGTTGATCCAACGTGGCTTTGCCGCCGGATGGGGTGAGGGAAAGCTGCAGCGTGGACTGCCCGGCGCGGTAGGTGCAAGCGGTGGCACCGCCCGACAGGTCGGTTGTTATTCCCGTCCCGGGATCGGCGCCGAGGGCCGTTTGTGCTTCCTGCGCGGTGACGAGCTGGCATGCGTGGGTGGCGCGGCCGGGCCGTGCCCTGGTCGTCGGACCCGTTGCGATCGGGCCGCTGGGCTGGGCCAGGGCTGGGATCGCGGTGGACTGGGCCGGGCGGCTGGTTGACGTCGTGGTGATTGTTTGCGTATTTGCTGGACCGGGTGGCGTGACCCCGGGCACGTCCGCGGAAGATCGGGTGCTGGTCTGTGCCGCAGCCAGATGGGTCAAGATCGGGTTCGCCGGGGTACTCGTCACTGACGCCGGCGCGGGCGGGGCTGCGACCGACGTGGTCGGGGCTGCGCCACAGGCGACGGTCAGCAGGGCGCCGAGGATCGGGACCAATAGCGCGGCGAATCCCACGGGGTGGGTTTTCATCGGGACTCCCAGTTGATAGCGAGTTGGTTTGAACTTGTCGCGCGACGTGGCTGTGGCGCGGCTTAGATGCGACCAGACTTCAATGGGTCTGGGTCGCCGCCGATCAATGCGTGCGCCTGGGCTGCCCGGTGGTCCGGATCAGGGAGCAGATCCACCCACAACGGCGAGGGCTTTTCTCATGACGGGCTCATGACGACGAATTGGAACTACGCTATGTACATCGCGACGGGCAGGACACCGTGCTACCTCGGGAAAATGCGAATTCCTCATCCACGACCTCAAGTGGAAGATTGGCGGCCATGACCGCGGGGGGATCTGCGTCGGCTGGTGGGGCACTCGCGAGGCAGACCTACACGCGGCCCCCATCTGAGACGAGCTGAGCCTGTCCAGATTCGACGCACAGGTGGATCGTCGACCGGTCGAGGGCAGCTGCCTCGCGACAGGACGTTCAGTGAGGCCGACGCGGCGGCATCGACGGTGCTGAACGTGTTGGTCGCGGTCATGGTTTGCTCCTGGTCAAGCCCAGATGCTGCACCAGTAGTGGTACGGCGCGTCGCCGTCGTCGTGTGTTCGATCGCCGAGTGGGTCGGGCTTCGGGAACGAAGGCAGCCGAGCCGACGGGTTACCGCGCTGTCAGGACGTCCAGCGGAATGAGTAGGCCCCGGTCTTCCCGTTCTGGCTGGCCACGATGATCCGGTAGGTTCCGGCGGCCGGGACTTTGACGGCACCGAGATCGGTGCAGATGGACGAACTGCCAACGACATAGGAACCTTCGGCGTCCACGACCGCCCAGGTGAGTGCGACGCCGTTAGCGGCGTCGCAGGCGGGGTCGGCGGCCAGGTTGACCACTGTCCCGGCCGCCACCGTCATGGTCCACACGTCTTGCGCGCCCGGCTTGTCGATCGTCCCGGTCGCGGTCTGCCCGGCCTGCAGCGGCTTCGTCTGATCCGGCCGCGACATCTGCCAGGTCACTGAATACCCGCCGGTCTTCCCGTCCGAACTGGCCACCACGATCCGATAGGTGCCGGCCTGGTCGAAGACCACCCGACCCAGATCGGAGCAGATCACACTGCTTCCCACGGTGTACCCGCCGGTGGCGTCCCGGACGTTCCAGATGATCGCGTCCTGCGTCGCCGGATCGCACGACGCATCGGCGGCGAGGTAGGCCACCGTCCCGGCCGCCACCGTCATGGTCCACACGTCTTGCGCGCCCGGCTTGTCGATCGTCCCGGTCGCGGTCTGCCCGGCCTGCAGCGGCTTCGTCTGATCCGGCCGCGACACCTGCCAGGTCACTGAATACCCGCCGGTCTTCCCGTCCGAACTGGCCACCACGATCCGATAGGTGCCGGCCTGGTCGAAGACCACCCGACCCAGATCGGAGCAGATCACACTGCTACCCACGGTGTACCCGCCGGTGGCGTCCCGGACGTTCCAGATGATCGCGTCCTGCGTCGCCGGATCGCACGACGCATCGGCGGCGAGGTAGGCCACCGTCCCGGCCGCCACCGTCATGGTCCACACGTCTTGCGCGCCGGGCTTGTCGATCGTCCCGGTCGCGGTCTGCCCGGCCTGCAGCGGCTTCGTCTGATCCGGCCGCGACACCTCCCAGGTGATCTTGAAGTCTGCGGCCGCTGTCCCTGAATTGTCCACCACGATCCGGTACGTGCCGGCCTGATCGAAGACCACCCGCCCCAGATCGGAACAGATCACACTGCTACCCACCACGTAGGAGCCGGTGGAGTCCTGGATGTTCCAGGTCACCGACCCGGATTGGTCCTTGGCGCACTTGGGGTCGGCAGCGAAATAGCCGACGGTGCCGGCCGGCACGGTGAAGGTGTAGTCAGTGTGGGCCCCGCCGGCCACCGTGCCTGACACGGTCCTACCGGGGACGATGTCTCCGCTGACGGTCCCGGTCGGGGTGCCCGACCCGGACCCGGTGGTCGGCGCGGCTCCCGGCACAACGCCGGCGGCGGCCGTCGATGCGGTGGCGTAGCCGGCGTCGCCGGTGCGGCCCACGTCGTATTCGCATTCAGCCAAGTCGGCGCCGGTCAGGCCGGCGCCAAGGCAGGCAGCTTTGGCCGCCGCCGCCCGGTCGGCTGGGATTGCCGGCGGGGCGCGGTCGGGGAACGTCGGATCGTTGAAGGCGGTGGCGTCCTTGCCCGGTCGATCGGTGAACAGCGACTCGGACTGGGTGATCCTCCAGGAACCGGCAAAGGCCCGATACAGGGTGGTGTAGTCGTTCAGGTCCGCGATGGGGATCGTCTTTCCCGCAGATGTCTCGACCTTCCCGGTACCGGCGCCCGTGAACGGGCCGACCAGTCCGTGCACCTTGCCCTTCGCCGAGTCGGGAAACGCTCCGACGATGTCAAGGCCGCTGGGATTCGTCCGGATCCAGAACTCGGTGGAGTCCTTGGCGGTGATCGTGGTGAGCGTAGGTGTGCGCATCACGATCGCCCCGCCTGGCAGCGGGAACGTGCCGACCGGCGGGATGTCGGGAGCGCCTACGACGGACAGTGCGACCGGCCCTGACGTCTTGGGCGGGGTGATCTGCAGTTTGTCCCCGTCGACCAGGATGGCGATGGCGGTGTTCAGAGAGATCGTTCGGCTGCCGGTGAGTGGCTGCTGCCGGACCTGCACCATAAGGTCTCCGGAATCCGTTGTGGCCCAGACGAACTCGCCGACGGCCATCATGTCGTAGCGGTCTCCGTCGGCCGTGCGGATGTGCGGATCACCGGTACTGCGAGGCCCCGACGTCGGGATGCTGCCCGACCCCGAACCGCTTCCTGGATTCTCTGGGCTCTTCCCCGGGGCTGAGGAGCAGCCCAGGTCGCCGCACACCGTCGGGCCGGGCGGGGGCGGACATCCGAGCAGGCAGACGATCGACGTCAGCGAACCCTGGGCCGAGCCGCCGAGGCCCCCACCGAAGCTGGCCGTTCCGTGTCCGCCATGGCTGGATTGGTTGCCCGCCGAGTCGTAGCCCTTGTCGCTGCCACCGCTGGCCGGTCCGACGGTGCCTTCCACCGAAGAGCCCGTCCCGCTGAAGTTGCCGAGCGACGTGTCGCCGTTGTCCGAGTTCAGGCAGGTCACCGTTACCCCGATGCCGAGGTCGCCGACCAACCCGCCGCCGCCGCTGACCGTCGAGTAGGTGCCGAACTGTCCGCCCGCCCAGGCGACGCCAACCCCCCCGCCGCCCGCGATCGGGCCGAGTCCGGCGCCACCGGAGATCCCGATCCCCACGTAGTCGCAGGTGCCCCGGGGGTCGGTGCGGTTCACCGGGTCTCCGCTGACGTAGGTGTACAGGTTCGCCGATCCGCCGGCCATGCCCACCGGGTCCGGTGCCGTCCACCGACCGGTCGTCGTGTCGTAGTCCCGCGCCCCGATCTTCACCAGATCCGTTGCCGGATCTATGATGCCGCCGCCGTAGCCGATCACCTGAAACCCCGGGTCGGTCTCGGAACGGAGCGCGCCGAGGGCGGAGCGGTCGACTGCATCGGTGATAGCGCCGGTGGCGGAGTCGATCACCAGGGCCGGCCCCCCCGAGACGTCAGGGACCTCGAGGTACGCGGTGCCGCCCTTGGCCAGATAGGCCGGAAGTGAGCCCCCGCCGTCGTTGATGTCGGCGGGCTGCAGATCTCCGTCATACACATAGACCTCGTCGAGCGCGCCGGTCGCGGTGAAGGTCGCCGCGGGGCGGATCGGGTCGAGGTAGGCGATCGCCCCGATCACCGCGCCGCCGCTCGCCCTCGCCACGCGTCGGCCGAGACCGTCCAGCGAATAGCTGATCGCCGGCTTCCCGGGCCGGTCGACCCCGGTGAGATTGCCGAGCGGATCGTAGCGATAGGTCGTGGTGCCGTCCGGACCCTTGGCCGCGGCCAGCCGCCCGGACCCGTCGTAGCTGAAGGTGGTGGACCCGCTGCGCACGAGGGCATTTCGGGCGTCGTAGGTGTTCGTCGTGGTGCCGGAAGGGTTCCTGGTCGAGGTCAGATTGCCGGCCGCGTCGTAGCCGTAGCTGGTTGCCTTGCCGTCGGTGGTCTCCCCCGCGAGGCGTCCGGCCGCGTCGTAGCGATACGCCGTGGTGTGGTGGGTCGACCCGGTGGTCGTCGTTCGCGAGGTGACCCGACCGAGGTGGTCCCGTTCCTCGGCGATGCCCGCGACGGCGCCGGAAGGACCGGTGACGGTGGTCGCGATGGGTTCACCGAACTGGTTGTACCGCAAGGCCTCGGTCAGCGCGCCGAGCTTCTTCGTGCTGATCCAGCCGGTCTTCGGATCGCGAGTGATCGTCATCGCGCCGGCGGTGGTGACGTTGCCCGCCGGGTCGTAGGCGTACCTGATGGTGGCTGTGCCGTTGACGGACAGGCTGGTGGTCCGGCCGAGATCGTCAGCGGTGCGGGCGATCTTCGTCGAGATATGGCCGATCGAGGTTGCCGTCGAGGTGACGGCGGAGCCGGTGTAGGTCTGGGTAAGAGTGACGCCCGGGGTGGCGGCCGTGGCCAGCCGGCCAGAGGAGTCGTAGGTGAAGCCGACCGAGGAGTTGCCGCCGGCGTCGATAGTACTGACCCGGCCGGCCGGATCGCGCCCGTAGGTCACGGTGGAGTCGGCGGTGGTACTGGTGGCCGGCAGGTCGTCCGCGTCGTAGGTGGTGGCGGTGAACTGCGGCCCGCCCTGTCCCGCCGGAGCGTTCTGCACCGCCGGGAACCCGTTGGCCCCCAGGGTGACGGTGTCGGTGCCCGCCCCGCTCGCGGCGAAACCCGTGATACGGCCCGCGGTGTCAAGGGTGGTGGCGTCGCCGGTGCCGCCCGGGCCGGCGATCGCCGTGACGATCCCGGTGGCGTTCACGGTCTCCCGGGTGGAGGCGCCCGTCGGGTCGGTCACGGTGATGGACCCCGGCGCATAGGCGTAGGTCCAGGCCCTGGCCTCGGTACCGATGCCAATCGTGATCGTGGTGATGCGGCCGTTGTCGTCGTAGGCGTAGCTGACCGGGACGCCCTGGACGGTGGTGGTGACGATCCGGCCGCCGGCGTCCAGGGAAGTGGTGCGGCCGACCCCGTTCGGGTCGGTCACCGTCGCGGTCCGGGCGCTGGAGTCATAGGCGTAGGTCCAGATCCGGCCGTCCACGGTCAGGGTGCTCGTCGTGGTGGCCGGGCTGTACGCCCTGGTCGAACCGATCGTCGGTCCGCCGCTCGAGCCATCGGCGACCGCGACGTTCGTCGGCACCGGGGAGTCCGTGCCCCAGCGCGGATCCGGCGACAGCGTCACGGTGGTGGTTCGCCGCGCCCACGGTGATGGTCCTGGTGGTTCCGTCCGAGACCACCTTCGTGGTCAGCCCGGTGGCGTCGGTGTGGGTGAACGTGGCTGCCTGGCCCGACCCGGCGACGGTGTCGGTCCCCACCACCCGGCCGTCGGTGCTCGTCACGACGGTCGCCGTGCCGTTGTCGACATGCCGTTCGTACGAGGTAGAGATCCCGGTGGGATCGGAGCGGCTGGTCAACCGGCCGTCCGCGTCGTAGCCGAAACTGGTTCGCAGGCCCGAGGCGTCGGTGACGTCGGAGAGCAGGCCCTTGCCGCTCGCGTCGAACTGCACGATGCCGCCGTCGGGGTAGCCCACGGCGACGAGCTGGCGGTCGGGGACGGCGAGCGTCATCGGGGATGTTCCGGTGGCCTGCAGCGAGACGGGGCTGCCGACGGCGTCACGGGTGATCATGAGGGTCGCATCGGAGGCGTCGGTCACCGAGGCGAGCCCGTGTTCGGCCCAGGTGAACCGGGCGATCGGCAGGCCGGTGACCGCGTCCAGGGTGGCGGTGGCCCGGCCCTGGGCGTCGAACGTGGTGACGGCGGACCCGGTCGGGTCGGCCACCGCCGTCAGGTCGCCCTGCCGCACGCCGACGACCGTGCGCAGTGTGCCGTCCGGGAGGATCTCTCGGCTGGTCGTCGGGTCATATCCCGGCAAGTTCGACAGGGACCATCCGCCGAGGCCGACGTTCGCGGCGTCCGGAGCTGGATCGACGGTGCGTCCGGCCTGCCGGTCACTGGAATAAACGAGCGCGATCGAGCTACCCGCGATCGGCAGCGTGACCCGATTGACCTGGCGGGCGCACGGCAGAATCGCGGGGTCGTCGCAGCGATCTAGCGCAGGGTCGTCGGCCGCAACGCCCGACGTCGTCGCCGGTGCCGTGGTCGACGACCCCGAGTTCGGCGAGCTGCCGGCACTCGTCGCAGACGTCGACGTCGGGATCCTCGACGACGACGGCACCGGAATCCCCGACGCACCGGTGCAACCGGCCAGCACGACGAGACACCCTGCGGCCACCACCATCAGCCCACGCTTCATTGATCCTCCTACGACCACACCGCGCTGACCGCCCTCGCCCCCACTAAGGACATCAAGCCGGGCCCGGTGATACCGGATCGATGGAACCCACGGCAGCATCTGACGCCAGGCCCCGGCGTCGTCGAGATTGAGTGTCCTGACCTGCGGTGATGTGCGGCGACACCCGCAATTCGGACTTCTCAAGGACGCCGGGTCACCCCGAAAATGATCCCCGAGTTGAGTGCGTCCGCCCACCTGGAGGGTTCACAGGCGGTAATGCACCACTTGTGGCAACGTGGTAATGAAGCCCGATCTCATCTCGCACCTTCGTCCCTGCGTCGAACAAGTCCAGAGCCCGGGCCGCAAACTCCGTGGCGCTTTCCTCGATCTCGCGCCAGAAGGCCATCTGACAGCTATCACCGACGACTTACCGCATTGAGATGGCGGTCTTCTCAGGCACTTCGTGGCGGAAGGTAGATGGTCGAGTTTGCCGAAGCACCCGGCTGGGCGGGAGCAGCTCTTCTACGTGGTCAGCGGAAGCGGTCACGTCGCCGGCGACGATGACATCGAGCACCCGATCTCGGCGGGCTGGGCTGCGATGTGGGACCGCGGAGAACAACACACCTCCCGGGCTGACTCAATGATGACCGTGCTCATCATTCAACGGCGACCGGAAACCATTTAGCCGCAATGCCCAGGGCAGCCTCGCCGTGGAGCCAGCGGGATGCCGTTCCGGTTCCGGATCCGGTTCCGGATGTGGACTGTCCGGAACAGCTCTTATGATCTTGCAATGGCAACTCATTGGACCTTGGGCTGTGACGCGAACGACCCCCACAGCCTGGCGGCCTTCTGGGCGAACGCACTTGGCTACGTTGCGGAACCGGGGTACGACGATCCCGAAGGCGCATCCATTGTTGATCCCGCGGGCAAGGGCCCCGCGATCGGGTGGCTTCGCGTCCCTGAGGGAAAGTCGTCGAAGAACCGGCTCCACATCGACATCCGCGTGGCCGGGGAAGGCCCGTGGGACATGGACCACCGGGAACGACTGATTCGAGCCAAAGTACCCGAGCTCGTTGCGCTCGGCGCCACGCTCGTCCGAGAAGAGCACCACGGGGAGGTACTCGGACACGTGGTCATGCTCGACCCCGAAGACAACGAGTTCTGCGTCGCCTGAGCGTTCGTTGACGCATCCGGCCTTCACGCCGGTGATTTCACTCCTCCAGGCTCCTCCAGGCTGCCGTGCGTGGGTGTCCCGCTGAGGGAACGCCGACCGGTCAGCGATCGGTGACCGGTCTGCATCGTCGTTCGGGTGGGTCCGGTTCGCGGTCAGCTGGCCTGTAGGACGAAGAACAGGAAGCTCAAGAAGCTTGTGCTGGTCAGCCCGCGAAATTCGTCGGGGAAAAGATCGTAGGCGGCAGCCGCGGGTGGCGGTTCGCTGATGACATTGATGTGAAAGCCAGCTGCGGTGAAGGCGTCGGTCATTGCGTGCAGCGGCCGGTCCCAGAAGGTCAGCTGGGCGCTCTGCCCACCCATGGTCCATTCTTCGGTCCGGGGACGAGTCTGAAAATAGTTTGTCCTGCCCCCGGCTATGCGGTCCATGAGGTAGATGGCGGATGGATGGTCGACTGAGATGATGAGTCGGCCGCCAGGGGTCAGCACGCGCCGCAGTTCGGTCAGTGTCGGTCCCCAATCTTGCAGGTAGTGCAGCACCAGTGATGCGACGACGTCGTCGAACGTGCCGTCGGGAAACGGCAGCGGCTTGGCTAGATCTGCGACCCGCAGGTCCGCGTCGGCGCCCAGCCGCCGACGGGCCTGATCCAGCATCCGTGCGCTCGCGTCGATGCCGGTCACGTTGGCGCCGCGATCACGCAGCGCGGCGAACAACGGGCCCGAACCGCAGCCGGCGTCAAGGATCCGTCGGCCCGTCACATCACCGGCGAGGTCCAGCGTCGCGGGCCGCTCGTAATACGCGTTGACAAGGCTGGTCTCGTTCTCGGCCGTGTAGCCGTCCGCGATGCTGTCGTAGTCGTACGACTGGGCCGCATCGGTGGGAAGATTGCGACCTTCTGGAGCCACTGGTCGATCTGCTCGACCCGCCCATCTTGCGGGTAGGTCAGTTGTTGACACACGACGACTAGCTCTGTCCCGCTTCGTTGAAGCTCTGCACAGGTCCGCAGAGCACACCACCGTCCACCGGCAGCACGATGCCAGTGATCCATGACGCATCGTCGGAGCCGAGAAAGGCGACGGCCGCTGCGATGTCCTCCGGTTCGCCGATCCGGCCAAGCGGGTAAATGGGCGCGAATTTGTCCGGATCTTGATTCTGCGCGGCCCATACCCTGGTGCGGATGGTGCCCGGAGCAACGACGTTGAACCGCACGGGACGACCGGTGGCCCGAGGATGCCAGGCGCCGTACCGGACGCTGAGGTTGGCGGCGACGTTGCCCAGCCCCGCCTTCGCGGCGGAGTAGGCAACATTTCCGAAGGCCGCCAGACCGTTGACCGACCCGGTCATCACCACGGAACCGCCGGATGTGGACTTTATGAGCTGTGGCACCGCGGCCTGAATGCAGATCACGGTGCCATGCAAGGTCGGTTCCATCTGGCTCGCCCAGGCTGTGTCGTCGAGTTCGGGGAAATCCTCGGGTCCACTGACACCGACGTTACACACCAGCACATCGAGGGCGCCGAACCGCTGCACACACTCATCGACCGCCGCCTGCACACTCGCTCGGTCGGTGACGTTGCAACGCACCCCTACTGCCCGCGTCCCTAGCGACTCGGCCACCCCGACAGCGGCTTCTTCCTCCAGATCGGCCACCAGTACTGATGCGCCCTCAGCATGCAGCCGGGCCGCGATAGCTCGACCGATGCCGTTGCCCGCCCCGGTGACCATGGCGACCCTGCCGTCGAATCGTCGCATTATCGGACAATCATATTCGCCCTGGTACTGCCGCTTGCCTGCCCCCACCAGTCCACCTGTCCGACTGAGTCGGAGGCCAGACGGTTAGGCGGCGCGCCAGCCTACGATCACGCTCCGGTCACCGTTCCTCATCTGGCGTCGGCTGCTACTTATCCGGTCGTTGCCGGCGGTGTGGATGACTGTTCAGCGTTGCGATCGGGCTGGGTTTGAGAGGTGAAGTGTTTGGCCGTCGTTGTTGGTCAGCGTCACCGCGACGCCGTCGCCCTTCACGACGAGGACGCCCTGACCGGCCAGCTCGTATGTTCCTTTTGTGATGGCTGCGGTGTAGCCGTCGGGGACGAGGACGACGGTGTGGTCGCTGCTCGGATCCGAACTGTTGCTTCCCCAGCCCTCCAGCATGCCGCGGGCGATCACACTGGCCCCATGGTCGCAGCCCTGGCCACCGGTGCCCTGGCCGGGAAGATCCTGGACGATCACGCAAAGGAAATCGGGTGCGGCGTGGACCAGGTACACCGCCAGGTTCTTGCTCACGGCCACCCTGCGATCGGTGTGTACGTCAGGAACCGTCGGTGTCGTGTCCAGCGGGGTCCACAACGACGCCGGGACCATGTCGTTGGGCTGCTGCGGCCGCGAAAAAGCGGAGAAGGCGGAACTCGAATCGGTGCCGGCCACGCCGGCAGAATGCGTCGAACACCCGAACAGACTGCCCGCCACCAGGAACAACGCAGCGGTCCATCCCGCCACTGCCCGGACCCGCGTGCGCATGATCCGAGATTAGCCGAGGGATGCGATCAGGTGAGTTCATCAACCCTTCGGTCCCATCCAGGCACGGCTTCCCAGGGCCGAAAAGGTCGGCCGGGTCAAGAAGGCTCCTAAAGCCTTCAGGAGGATCGACATGCGGTGACCGCCCACTGCGATCGGGGCTCCGGCCCTTGGACCTTTGGCCGCAACCCCACGACCAGCGGGACGTCTTGCTTGTCGACAAGTTGCCCGCCCGCTGAAGGAGTCCGTATCAAGTCGCACCTGCTTGGCCCAGCCTTTGGCGAAGCCGGTGGAGGTATTCCTAGAGTGCGGACGCCTACCCGCGGCAGCGCGATAGTCCTCATCGCTGCGCTATGTGTGACGCTGACCGGTTGCACGAGCTCGACGCCTGACGCGCTGGTGAACGGACAACCAAACGACGCCCTTCGGCAGGGAGCGTCCGATCTGAGCTCAGCAATCACCCGAGGCGATCACGCGAAGTTGCAACACTTGGCCGCCGGAGGAACCGACCTGTCGTTTATCGGACCGCTCGCCGCTGCATATCGCGGTTCGAAGATCGAGGTGGTCGGTTTCGATTCCGATAGCGGCGGCGAAGCGGGCGCAACATTCCGCGTTCGGTGTCCATCTGGGAGAACCGTGTCATTCCAGGCTGGGTTTGTCTTCGACGGCAAAAGATGGGCGCCGGCCCTGGGTTTGGCTGTGTCGACCACCACGAACGACTACGGAAGCCCAGCACTATCCGACACGCCCACGCTCGACGCTGGGTCAGCATCTGTCGACGCAGGGACGAGCAGTGCTATGGCGTCGACCTACTACCCGGTGTGCGGTTAGCCGGGCCCAGTTGCGGATCGCTGACCGATCCTTCATCGGGATGAGCGGACCCGTCACCGCCCGCGGTGGCGAACCCGCAGCAATCGGTCGTCGGCATGATCATGCGATGACCTGGCCAGCCGAAAACAGCGCTTTGAAACGGTCTCCAAGACTTGGCGCGACCTACCTTGCGATCTGCGTTGCCCGCGTCGTCTTCCTGTTGATCGGAGCTGTTACCGATATCCGTTGGGTCCTGATCAGCGGCCGGTTGTTGACGGCCGCCGGAGTGGTCCTCCTGATCGTCCTCACGTTTCGAACTCACCCGCAGTCGAACAGCGAGCCTGACGGACAGACTCAACACCGTGTGCATGGGGATCGTGGACCGGTCAGCGTTCGACAATGTTCGCCGGGCTACCCGGGCGTGAGCGGGCCGGTTGCCGATTTGATCAACGGCGACGCGATCCGCGTGAAGTCTTCGAGTTCGGCTTGACCGGTTGCCTCGATGGCGACCGCGAAAAGATGCCGGGCACCTTCGTAGACGACGTCGCTGAGGTAGGGTCGGACTACTTCGGGCCTGCCGATTCCGTAGATGTTGGTGCCCCATTCGGCCAGGTGAGAAACGCTATGCAGGCGCTGGCCGGGCAGCCGGGGTCTTCGTTTTTTCGCGTCCGGCGCGATACTGATGTCGACAACGGTCGCTGGCAGGTGCGCGGCGCCGACGGTCGCCGGCGTGGCGCGGGTGACCCTTACGTTCTGGCGCTTCGACAGCCAGGCAGCCATGGCCGCAGTGGTTCGTGGCACGCTTTCGACCCGATGGCCTGTAACTGTTCCCACACTGAGCTTCGGCACCGGCGACGAAACCTTCTGGTGCAGAACGCAAGACAGGGCCGCCCTGGTCGACATGGGCGGATATATCGTCACCGAGGACGCCCGCAGCGACGACACCTACCAGTTGCAGAGCGGCGAGGTCGTCCTGTTCACCCGGGCCAAGCTGGCCAGGATCTGCGCAGACGCACTGCGGTTGACGCCCGTCCCGGCGCCGGCGACGCTCGATGGCCGGGCCCTGTCGGGGCGGCCGGTCAGTACTCCGACATTTACCGTCAAGGTCAACCCCGGCACTGCGGACCAGCCGAACACGCCGTATTACCAGGATTCGATCGATGTCGGGCATCCCGGTCGCCTCACCGCGTGCTACTCCGGGCAGAAGGCGCTCGTGCACCTCAAACCGGGCCGACACGTGCTGCGCGTCGATCTGACCGGCGAGGGCTTGCCGACTCGATTCACCTACTACATCGACGTCGACTCGAATCATCGTTGACCCTCTGCACGCTGTGCGTGCAGTCAACGCACGCGTTTCACGGGCAGGATGGCCACGGCGCCGAGGATGGCGCAACCGCCGGCCACCGCACACAGGACGCCGTAGCCGCCCCCGAGCGCCAGGATGAATGGGGCTGTCGCCGGTGCGATCGAATTGGGAAGTGCGCCGGCGATATTGAATACGCCCAGGTCCTTCGCCACCTTGTTCTCCTCCGGCAGCACGTCGACCACCAGGACCAGGTCGACGGCCATATACACGCCGAAGCCGAGCCCACCGATGGCCATCCCGACGAGGAACCCGTTGAAGTTGCTGGCGACGGCGATCACGATCATGGCCAGGCCCTATCCGACTGCGGCGGACAGCACGAAGACCTTCCGTCGGCCGGTGCGGTCGGACAGCCGACCGCCGACCAGTGAAGCGCCGACCAGAAAAATGGCTTGGACCAGGGTTGTAACTGTTCGAATTAGATGGCGGGTTTTGTACTGGGAACGCGCCAGATAATTGGACAAGAGACAACCCCGAGTTGAGCAAAACACCTACACCCGTCATGGACATAGCGCGGCCGATTTTCGTGAGGGCTCGTCGCGCTCTTGCCGTCGGCCGGAAACTTCGGGACACTATGGATGGTCGTCGCGGACCCACAGCTCCGCGAGGCTGCGGAGGGCCGATGCCCGAGCGAGCGCCTCGCCACGAGCGTGACAGTGTGAGCGTCGAGGAGCATGAAAAACTCCGACGGGACTTCGACGCGCTGAAGGACCAGTTCGAGGCTGCCGATGAGGTGCTCTCGGCGATGGGTCGCTCTGCCGCCGATCCGGAGACGGTGCTGACGACGATCGTCGAGAGCGCACGCCAACTCTGCCGGTCGCAGGCGGCACACTTGTATCTGCTCCGCGACGGCGTCTACGAGCTGATCAAGTCGACGGGTGTCAGTAAAGCACTCATCGCCGTCATCGCCGAGCACCCGATGCCCGTCGACCGCGACACGCTGATCGGCCGTGTTGGGCTCGACCGGCGCACCCAACAGATTCCCGACGTGCTGGCCGATCCGGAGTACGGCAGACACGATCTCCAAGAGGTGGCCGGGTTCCGTACAACCATGGGCGCGCCGATGCTCGTCGACGACGAACTGGTGGGTGCGCTCAACCTCTGGCGAAACGATGTCAGCCCGTTCGACGAGCGAGAGATGGCGATCGTGACGGCGTTCGCGGGGCAAGCCGCGATGGCGGTCAACGGCCTCAGGCTCGTGCAGGAGCTGGAGTCGCGCAGCGCCGAGCTCGCGAAGAACGTCGAGCAGCTGGAGGCCTTGCGCGAGATCGGCGAGGCCGTGAGCTCGAGCCTCGACGTCGACCACGTGCTCTCGACCATCGTCATGCACGCCGTCGCACTGTCCGGGACCGATGGTGGATCGATCATGGAGTACTCCGACCGGGAACGCTGCTTCATGGTCCGGAGTGTCTACCGGACCGACTCAAGCGTGGTGAACCGTCTCCGGTCAATCCGCATCGACCTCGACGAGACACTGGTCGGTCGAGCGGCGCAGGAGCGCCGACCGATCGCGGTCCACGACCTCGACGCGGTCCACCTCGACCCCCACCTGGAGATCCTGCACGACGCCGGTTGGCGCTCCTTGGTTGCAGTTCCAATGCTGCGCGAGGATCAGATCGTGGGGTCGCTGATCGTCCTGCGCAAGCGGACGGGGGACTTCACCGATGAGATCCTCGATCTGCTCGAGACGTTTGCCAGCCAGTCGGCCCTGGCTCTGCTGAACGCTCGGCTGTTTCGGGAGCTCGAGGAGCAGAGTCTCGAGCTCGAGCTCGCCAGCAGACACAAGTCCGAGTTCCTGGCGAGTATGTCCCACGAGCTGCGGACGCCGCTCAACGCCGTCCTCGGGTTCTCCGAGGTCCTGCTCGAGCGGATGTTCGGCGACATCAACGAGCGCCAGGAGGAGTACCTCCGCGATATCCACGGGTCCGGCCAACATCTGCTGGAGCTGCTCAACGAGATCTTGGACCTGTCGAAGGTCGAGGCGGGCCGGATGGATTTGCAGTACTCGTCATTCGGCCTGCGCTCGTTGCTGGAGCTCGCGGCGACCATGCTCCGCGAGCGGGCCGCGCTTCACGGCATTGACCTGGCCATCGAGACCGCCGACGACGTGGGTCCGGTGTACGCCGACGAGCTCCGCCTCAAGCAGGTCCTACTCAACCTGATCACCAACGCGGTCAAGTTCACCGGCGACGGTGGCTCGGTTCTGGTCCGCGCCGTGCGTGAGGGAACGGAGATCCTGATCACGGTGACGGATACGGGCATCGGCGTGCCAGAGGCGGACCGGGAGCGGATCTTCGAGTCCTTCCAACAGGGCGGCCGTGGCAGCTCACGCGAGGAGGGTACGGGGCTGGGCCTCACCCTGTCGCGTCGCATCGTGGAGCTGCTCGGTGGCCGCATGTGGCTCGAGACCGAGGTGGGTCGGGGCAGCACCTTCGGCTTCTCGCTGCCTGCTGGTGGCCGCGACACCGTCGTGCGCCTCACTGACGGGGTGTCGACGCCGGCCAGTGGTGAGGTCGTCGTGATCGAGGATGACCGGCCGTCGCTGGACCTGTTCAGCGCCTACCTGTCGGGTGAGGCGCTCAAGGTCACGACTGCCCGCGACGGCAAGTCAGGTCTCGCTGCGGTGCGGCGGACGCTGCCGGACGCCGTGTTACTGGACATCCGGCTGCCCGGAATCGACGGCTGGGCAGTGCTGAAGGAGCTCAAGGCGGCGAAGGACACCCGTGACATCCCGGTGATCGTCGTCTCGATCGTCGACGAGCGGGCGCGCGGTGTCGCGATGGGGGCGGCGGCGTACCTGGTCAAGCCCGTCGGCCGCGAGGAGCTGCTGTCCGCGCTCTCGGCCGTCGGAGCACCGGTGGAGATACGCGACACCGGCCACGAGCACTGGGTGAACCCATGAGCAGGATCCTGGTGGTCGAGGACAACCCGAAGAACCTCAAGTTGGTCCGGGACGTGCTGACCTACGCGGGCTTCGAGGTGATCGAGGCGACCTCGGGCGAGGACGGTGTGCGGCTGGCGCACGAGATGGTGCCGGATCTCATCCTCATGGACCTGCAGCTCCCCGGGATCGACGGCGTCGAGGCGCTCCGGCAGATCCGCACGGACGATAAGCAAGTCCCGGTGGTGGCCTTGACGGCGTTTGCGATGAACAACGACCGGACGCGAGCCTTCGAGGCCGGGTTCGACGGCTACGTCGGCAAACCGATCAGCGTGCGCGCACTTCCCCAGCAGGTCAGTGACTTCCTCAAGCTCGGAGGCACCCAATGAGCGACACCACGGCCGGGAACGCGCGCGTGCTGGTCGTCGATGACCAGCCTCCGAACGTCCGGCTCCTACAGGCGATCCTGACCCCGCGGGGGTACGACGTGCGCACCGCCTCGTCCGGCGAGGAGGCTCTGGCCACCCTGGAGAAGGAAGATATAGACCTGGTCCTCCTAGACATCGTCATGCCCGGCATGGACGGCTACCAGGTGTGCCGCGAGATCCGGGAGAGGCCCGGCACGGCTTATCTGCCCGTCGTGATGGTCACGGCCAGCGGCGACGAGCAGAAGATCAAGGCGCTCGAGGCCGGGGCCGACGACTTCATCACCAAGCCGGTGAACAAGAATGAGATGCTGGCGCGGGTTGCCTCGTTGGCCAGGATCAAGCGCTACCAAGATACTATCCAGCGCCAGTCCGGCGAGCTCGCCGCATGGAACCACGAACTGGAGGACCGGGTCGCTGGGCAAGTGTCCCAGCTCGAGCGAATGGGGCGGCTGCGGCGCTTCCTGGCTCCCCAGCTGGCCGAGCTGATCGTCGACTCCGGCGACGAGTCGTTCCTCGAGAGCCACCGACGAGAGATCGTCGTTGTGTTCTGCGATCTGCGCGGGTTCACCCAGTTCGCCGAGGCGAGCGAGCCCGAGGAGGTAATGGGCGTGCTGAAGGAGTTCCACGCCGCACTCGGGGACCTGATCTTCCGGTTCGAGGGCACGCTCGAGCGTTTCGCTGGCGACGGCCTGATGGTCTTCTTCAACGACCCGGTCCGCTGCGACGACGGCCCGGCCCGCGCGATCCGGATGAGCGTGGCGATGCGGACCCGAGTTCGCGGACTGGCGGAGTCCTGGGCGCGCCAGGGTCACGACCTCGCTCTAGGGATCGGGATCGCCCAGGGCTATGCGACCTTGGGCCAGATCGGCTTCGACGGCCGGCACGACTACGCCGCCGTCGGCAGCGTCACCAACCTGGCTTCCCGGCTGTGCGACGTCGCAGCGCCGTGGCAGATCCTCGTCACGGAGCGGGTCTTCTCCGCTGCCGGCCCGCTCGCCGTGGGTCAGGACGCGGGCATCCGGGAGCTGCGCGGCTTCAGCCGCAAGATCCACACGTTCGACCTGAAGGGCATCGACACTGCGCGGACCGGATCATGACCGGGCACCTCTGGACGCCACCGAACACGTCGGCCGACGCGCTGTCGACACTCGACGAGGACGAGCGCTATCGCCGATTCGACATGCTGCAAGCCCGCATGGGTGAGGTCTGGGACGCGATGCGCCTCAACCACGACGACGAGTCGGTGGTCGTCATCCCCTCCGTCACGCTCGACCGCGCCGTGGCGTCGAGCGGAAGCATCACCCAGTCGTACGAAGAGCGGTTCCTATTCCTGCTGATGCTGCTCCGCCAGCCCCGGTTGCGCATGGTCTACGTCACATCGATGCCCATCGCGCCGGAAATCATCGAGTACTACCTCGCGCTACTGCCAGGCGTGATTCCCAGCCATGCGAGATCCCGACTGTCTCTGGTAGCCGTGCACGACGGGTCCCCCCGCTCCCTGAGCGAGAAGCTCCTCGAGCGCCCGCGCCTACTAGCGCGGATCGCAGCTCGGATCCCGAACCGCGAGCGCTCACACCTCGTGCCCTACAACACCACGGAGCTCGAGCGCGATGTGGCGCTCAGCCTTGGGATCCCTATGTACGGCGCCGATCCGCGACTTGCACCGCTGGGCTCCAAGACCGGCTGCCGGAGGTTGTTCGCCGAGGCAGGGATCCCGCACCCCTTGGGTGTGGAGAACCTCCGCACGCTCGACGACATGGCCGATGCCGTCATCAGGATGCGGGCCCAGCGCGCCGCGATGGGCAGCGTCATCGTCAAGCTCAACGAGGGCGTCTCCGGGGAGGGCAACGCCCTCGTCCGACTGGGAGGCCTGCCGGCTCATGGTGCCTCGGGCGAGCGAGCCGCCGTCATGGAGCGGCTTCTGGGCATGGAGCTCGAGTCGCTGACGACGCCGCTCGACATCTACCTCGCGAAGTTCGAGGAGGGGGGTGGGATCGTCGAGGAACGGATCGCTGGCCAGGAGGTCCGCAGCCCCAGCGTCCAGCTCCGCGTCCTACCCGGAGGCGAGGTCGAGTTGCTGTCGACGCACGATCAACTCCTCGGGGGGGCCAGTGGGCAGAGCTATTTGGGCTGCACCTTTCCGGCGGCTCCTGAGTACGCCTCAGCGATCACCCGGCACGCGGAGACGATCGGGCGGCGGTTGGCCGACCAGGGCGCGCTGGGACGCTTCGCCATCGACTTCGTCGTGGTTCGTGGGGGTGACGGCGCCTGGACCCCATACGCGATCGAGCTCAACCTGCGCAAAGGAGGGACGACCCACCCGTTCCTCACACTGCAGTTCCTCACCGACGGCCGCTACGACCCCACGACCGCACTGTTCATCACCCCTCGTGGCCACGAAAAGCATCTGATCGCGACCGACCATCTCGAGTCCGGGCTGCTTCGCGGGCTGGCGCTGCCCGACCTGTTCGACATTGTGGCTCGACACGGGCTGCATTTCGACCAGTCACGCCAGGTCGGGATCGTATTCCACATGATCAGTTGCCTCACCGAGCACGGCCGGATTGGCCTCACTGCGGTCGGAGATACCCCGGCCGAGGCTCATCGCCGTTATCGCGACGCAGAGGCCATCCTGCTGGGGGAGGCGCGGCTGGCCCTTGAGGAGTGCCCGCTGCCCGGCTGAGATGGGCATGCACCGGATCCGGTATGTCGCTTACGGGTCGAACGTGGCGACGGCTCCGTTCCGCTGCTACCTCTCCGGAGGGCGCCCGGTGGGTGGCCCGCGCCGCAGCGAAGTCCTTACGCTGACCGCGGCCACAGAGCTGGCGGAGATAGGGAGGGGCGTGTCGAAGGTCCTGGATGTGCGGCCGCCGCCCTGGTGGGTTGACTGGTGACAGGTGCGCTCGAGGCCGCCGACTATCTGGTGGTAGGGGCCGGCGCCACGGGGATGGCGTTCACGGACGCACTGATCGACCACGCCCCCGTGCGGGTCGCCCTGGTGGACCGCCGTCACAGCGTTGGAGGGCACTGGCTGGACGCGTACCCATTTGTGCAGCTGCACCAGTCGTCGGATTTCTACGGGGTCGCATCGACGCTGCTCGGTGGCGGCCGCGTACAGCAGCGCGGGCCGGAAGCCGGTCTGCACGAGCGGGCGACCGTCTCCGAGATACTCGCCTACTACGAGCGCGTCCTTCGTGACCGGCTGATGGAATCGGGAAGGGTGCAGCTGTTCTCCAACTGCGAGTACGTTGGCCATCGGCAGATCATCTCGCGCATCTCCGGCGACCGGTTCGAGGTGCCGGAGAGCTGCAGGATCGTCGACGCCCGCTACCTCTCCCCGGACATCCCAGCGCACACGCCCCCGCCGTTCCGGGTCGACGATCATGTGCACGTGATCCCGGTAAACGACCTCGCTGTTCTGGACCAGGCTCCGAGCCAGTACGTGATCGTGGGGTCGGGCAAAACCGCGACCGACGCCTGCGTCTGGCTGCTCGGGCGCGGGGTGGACCCGGATGCGATCTGCTGGGTGCGGCCCCGCGATCCTTGGATGCTCAACCGGGAGGTGGTCCAACCCGATCCGGCGGTGTTCCTGGGGATGGCCGCGGGCATCATGCGGGCCGCGGCGGCGGCGGCCTCGCTGGACGACTTGTTCCGCCGCCTTGAGGATGCCCGCATCATGCTCCGCATCGACTGGTCAGTGGCCCCGACGATGGCCAAGGCGCCAACGCTGGCCACCTGGGAGCTCGACCAGCTGCGCAGCATCGAGCACGTCGTACGAATGGGGCACGTCCGCCGCGCCGAGCCGGGGCGTCTCTCCCTGGATGAGGGCGCGGTCGCGATGCGGAAGGACGCGGTCGTGGTGCACTGCGCGGCCTCCGGCCTGCAGAACCCGCCGCTCGTGCCGGTCTGGCGCCCGTCGACGATCACGCTGCAGCCGATTCGGGCTGGCTTCCCGTGCTTCGGGGCGGCACTGGTCGGCTACGTGGAGGCGACGCGCACCGATGACGAGGATAAGAACCGCCTGTGCCCCCCGACGCCGTACGGAAACACCCTCGCCGATTGGGCAATCATGAACGTGCGCGGCACTCGGGCCACCGCATCGTTCGGGTCGGAGCCCGACATCAAGGCCTGGGCCGACGGGGTGGCCCTCAACCCGGCGCGCAGCCCATCCGGGCGAGCCGGCGACGTGGATGACCCGCTCAGCCGGCTCCAAGCCGAGATACCGCGAGGGATGGCCCGGCTCGCCGAACTGAGCGGACTGTGAGGGGAAAACCGGATGGGTGCACGCAAGTGAACCTGCGACGGATGCCTCGTCGTCCCAAGCGCGCCGATGGTCTGCCCCGTTGCGCTGTAACTTGTCGAATTATATGGCTCACTCTATTCGAATTATCTGGCCAGGTCAGGCGCCGACGACGAGGACTTCCCGGGCGGCCTCGATGGCGTCGGGGGTGATGGTGTCGAGGTTGTTGATGGTCATGATGCGGGCGACTTGGCTTGTAACTGTTCGAATTAAGTGGCGGGTTCTGTTCACGCTATTTGGCGGGGTAAACGGTCGTCTGTTCGAGCGTTGTGTGTGGCCGCTCGACTCTGACCTGCAGCGATGTGATTCAACGGTTCTGAACCCGCCATTTAATTTGAACAGAATCCGCCAGATAATTCGACAAGTTACACCTCTGAGCTACGTGTTCGTGCTCGCGGATCGCGGAAGTGGCCGGCAGGATTGGGACCGTGGTCCGGTCACCGTTCGGCTATCGGAAGGCAGGAGATGTCGCTCGGCATAGTTGTTTCGGCGCAGCGGCAGGTCGTCGCCGAAATGATGCTTCGGCCGGCCCACCCTGGGCGGCATGCCGATCAGTCTCCGACACATCACGTTCGGCGGCGTCAAAGGACCCAGGCGCAAACCGAGTTTCTTCCGAAGCCCTCGAAAGCCCTTTTCACACCGCCATGGCTACGAGGGTTCGCTCGGGCTGGGTCGGGACGATATGTGATACGGCGAAGCCAGCGCTCCGTGATCATGGCTGTCAGCTCGGACTCGGCGCGCTCGCGCGCGCCGAACAGCACAAACATGTGCAGGTCCATCTCGAACGCATAACTCTGGGCAGGATCATCGGTAAGCATGTCGGGGAGAATCTGGTCTATGACGAGCAGCTGCTCGCCCACCCGCATCGAACGCCTGCATGCCGCGAGGATTTCGGCTGCCCGATCATCGGGCCAGTCGTGCAGGATCTGCCGCAAGATGTAGACGTCGCCGCCAGCCGGAACACGGTCGAAGAAGCTGCCTGCCGCAAGCGTGCATCGATCCCGGACGCCGTACTCGCGCAGGAGTTGCTCGGTGTCGGCGAGCCCTGACTCGGTGTCAAAGACGGTGCCGCGCGTCGCGGGTGCTGCCTGAAGCAACCCCGCGATCAGTGCGCCGCTCCCACCACCGACGTCGACGAGGTGCTGCGCGCTTGAGAGGTTGTGATGCTCGAGAAGGTCGTGCACGAACTCCCTCGTCTTGGCCGTCATGAATGCGTTGAACCGTGCCGGCACTCGCAGGATCGGCGTAGGCCGCCCAAAAGGTGCGGCCGTGCGCGATTTCGAAGGGCACGCGGCCATTCATGATGCCGGTGTACAGAGCTCCCCATGCCTCGCGCCAGTCGTCCACGGTCCGTCCGACCGCTGCGTCGCGCAGCCCTCCAGGTGCACCGGGGAGCAGCAATGCTCCCATCTCAGAGTTGGCGAACCGGCCATCGGACTTCTCGACGAGCACGCCAAACGCTGCGAGGCAGCGCATCAGCCGGTGCACAAGAGCGTGCTGGTCAAGTCCGAGACGTTCAGCGACGTCCACCGAGGTGAGCGGACCGTTCGCCAGCGCCTCGGGAATGCACAGTTGAACGGCCGTGCGGATGATCTGGGTCGCGCGGTACCCACTGATCATCTCATCCAGTCGCCGACGCGTGTTCACTGAAGGGACGGTAGCCCGCTCGGCGGTCAACCGCGACGTACCAGATCGGATAGACATTTGGACGCACTCTGTCTGGTTGGGGATCCATAACCGGTCAGCGATCCGCTACGACACTTTCTGGAAGGCAGCCTTGCCGTTCGTCGGGTCCGCCCGCATGCTTCAGTCACGCGTGAACCAAAGGGTCGGACATGCGCGGATGGGTGTCGCAGACATTGATGTCTGGCCCGTCAGCGTAACACTCCAGCATCGAAACCTTGCATTTGTCGTAGTCCGCAGGTGCGCAATGGATATAATTCTGCATGCGCCGGCGCAGAGGCTTGCCTACTGGAAGTAATGACAGCTGATCCTGCCGCGCAATAATTGTGTTCTCTCGGCCCCGAATCATGAGCGTGTTAACCTCATCGACTACCCGGGTGTTCGCTCGACTGATCGTGAACTTAACACCTGGGCCATTCTTGGCCAAGGCTAAGGCACGCGTGGGAGACAAAGGCCACCAAATACGATCTGCGGTCGTCAGATTTGCTTTGATGTAGCCGCGACCGGATGGATGAATAGGCACGTCGGATGTGATAAAGCGTCCTTTTGGATCGTCCCACAGTTCGATATATCTAGTCGCCATGACGTCGGCAGCCCCGTACATCGCGTCAAACATGGTCCTGGTGTGCATCGAAGCGTCTGACGTCTGGGGCGACATCGCGTCACCCTCGTCGACCGGCCGATCGTGCCGATGCAGGAAGTCGATCTGTCCCCCGAGCAACCGCCTGATCTGCGGAGTCCGCGTTCGCTGCAACGCCATCATGTGACCGAGTGCCATGAAGTCGTCGAAGGTGACATCGCCGCCCAACGTTGGGCTTCTGAATAAAACTAATAGGCGAGCGAGCTCGTCATCCAAGACAGCCATCATTCTCTCGAATTGATTGTGGCTTTGCCCGCCAGGACCGACCACGCGATAGAAATCCTCTTGTACGCACGTGTCCTTCATGCCTTGGTGTCGAGCTGCCCCTGTCTTGGTGTCGAGTACCCACACGCGCTTGCCATCCTCGCTCCACGCCCGCAAGTAGCTCCGTGGCACATATACGATCCCACGGCTTGACTTGACCGCTGTGGTGACGTTCGAAGAGGAGGACAAAATCCATGACGCGGAATATGAAGATCGTGGGTGGATCAGCGATCATGTTGCTGCTGTGCGGGTTTCTAGTCGGCAGCAGGACTGTTACTGATAAGTCAACGGACATGTGGTTGGACTGCGGGTCGGCTCTGATCAAGGTCTTCGGCAGTCCATCAGCTCAACAATGCGCACCGCAATTCTACGAACCTCAACGCACGATTGCTCTTGTCCTTCTTGTCCTGGGTGCCGCGCTGATAGTCGTCGCTGTGGGTTCAGCTGCTGCCGGTCGGCATGTGAGGGCTTGACTTCAGGGTTGGTTGGAGCCCGACCCTCCGCTTGCGACGCCGGCAGAGCGACCTTGCCCGCAACGGGATCCCGTTCCGGTCACCGTTCGATGCGGGCGGCGGCTACCGGGCGCATTACTTGCTGGCGACGACGTCAGTGCGACGTGCCGCGGCGACTGTTGCGACTCCGGAGGAGATTCTCCGGTCTGTCACCTCCCTGTTGTGGACGGGTTAACCGAGCGCTGGTGTTTGGTCATCAACGGCCGGCAGGGTCACGGGGTTTCGGTTACGGCTATTCCCGTCCGGCGAAGGCCGAAAGGAGCTCGTTCAGCAGGATTCGGTCGTCCAGGTGGGGCTGTGCGGCGATGGTTGCGACGAGCAGCAGGTCGCCGTTCACGACCACCTCGGCCGTGCGGCCGGATGCACGTGCATGCTCACGAAGGCTGGCTGCATGCTCTTCGCCCTGTCCCCAGGCTTGCATCAGGTAGACGCTGAGCCGCAGGTCGTCGCCGAAAAGGAGACCGAAACCGGTGAGCGCATCCAGTTCCGCGACAGGCGGATCTGGGACGGACTCCTTTGACGGTTTGCCGGTCAGGACGCTGGACAGCAGACGACGGACGGTTCGCAGCTTGGATTCAACGTCGGTGGCCCCCATGCCGGAGTGATCCTCCGATGTCAGACCCAGTTGGACGCCTTCCACAGCCACTTCCAGTCCTTCCTCTCGATTTTCTCGGCGAACGTTGCCCAGTCCTTCCCGAACGGTTTGCGCATCGCGTCGAGCTGCCCGTCGTAGTAGGCGCTGGCCAGTGCTTTCTCGCCGATCTTGCCGGCGAGCATTTCAGCCACCGGGAACTCGTTCGCGTAGTTCGATCGATCCGCCATCCCCAATTGCTTGGTCACGATCCTGGTGAAGTATTCGGTGATGCCCTCGTCCAGCGGTGAGATCCCGCCGTGGGCGATCTTCAGCGTCTTGCACAGGGCGATCTGTTCGTCGCGCAGGATGTCGTCGGCGTATTTGTGCATGCCCTCATGGATCACGGTGCCGGTGTTGCCCAGGTTGCGGTTGACCCAGATGTGGCGTTTGGGCAGGTTGACGTCGACGAAGGCGTTGCACACTTCCGATGCCTTCTTCTTGCCGAACGAGAGCCCGGCGGCGCGGACCCATTGGCGGTCGAAGGCCATCTGGAAGTCTTCCTCGCCGACCACCGACACCTCGCCCTCGACCTTGCGTCCCTCCTTTACCGCCTTGGCGAGGTATTGCTGCAGGTACTCCCTGATGGCCTTGTCGGCGTCGGTGGCGGTTGTGTGGGCCTTGCCTCCTTCTCTGAGCGTTGGGGTGGAAGGCTTCTCATACACCCCGATCGCGGGTAGCAGCCCGAGATAGGTGTCTTCATCCAGTGCGGCCTTGGCGCGATCGAGGAAGGCCCTGTCGTCGGCGACCTGTTTTCGCTCCGGCGCGGTAGCGGGCTGGATGATCTTCTGCAGCTCTTCGATGGTCGGCTTGGCGCCGTTGTCGAACGCATCTTCGAGCTGGGCGCCCAGACTCAGAACCGGCTTCTGGACTTCGACTGGCTTGACCGGCCGCTCCGCCTCCTGCGACTCGGCCGGGTCCTTCTGCGCCGTGACCGGTTCGAAGTAGCGCGAGCCGATCTTCACGGTTTCGCCCGCGTACTTGCCGGTGGTCAGTTTGACCGAGACGTCTGCGTCGCCGGAGCTGTCGACCACGACTCCGGTGGTGTCCTGCTCTATCCACCAGTCATGCACGACGATTCTGTCGGAGATTCGGACCTCGATGTTGTCCTTGACCGCCGCCCTGGCCATCCGGCGGATCATCAACGCGGGATCCGGCCCGGTGGGCCGCCCGGCGAGGATGTCCGCATCCGGCCCAGCCGGGTGGGCCGCCGCTGGGTTGGGGCTGCGGCGGAGGGCACCGATGACCCGCTCTGCGCTGCGATCGGCGGCGACCTCGGCTGGGTCATCGGCCCGGCCCACGGACAGCGGCCCGGCAGTGCCGCTGTCCGCGCCGGAGCGTCGCGCCGCGACATGGCTCAATTCGTGGGCGAGCACCCGCCGTCCGGTCTGCGACGTCGGCTCATACCGCCCGGGAGCGAAATAGATGTCGTTGCCGTAGGTGAACGCCTCTGCCTGAACTGAGTCGGCGATGGATCCGGCCTGCGGATCGGCATGCACACGCAGTGCCGAGGTGTCGATTCCCAGTGCCTGACCCATCGGATCGGCCACTGCGGCGGGAAGCCGTGCCCCGTTTCCCTCGCGTTGGCGCAGCGCCCGGCTCATCGATCCAGGGACCTGCGTCCCGCCCAGCGGATCGGTCGTCGAGGAATGACGCCGCAGCGGTCGGAGCCCCTCGTTGAGGCCAGCGACGACAACGAACCCTGGCTCCAGGAGCCCCGGCGCATCCTGCTGCGCAATCCGGGGCGCCCCAACGGCGTTCGGCTCCTGCGCCTTGGCCCGCTCTGGATCTTCTCCGCGCTGCTTCCATCCGACGAGCATCATCCGCACCTCGATCCACGGCAGCAGCGACACACAGGTCACAAGGCCCACACCTGGCCAAATAGAGACGCTGCCGCGTCCCACCGTCGCCTGCAAGGAGCCGAACGGGTGGTTCCAGACCAGCGGTCCCGACGCGACCTTGCGAGTCATCCGAACACGGCGTTTCAAAGACGGACGACCGAAACTCCTCCCAGACCGGGCCCGGGCTGCTGATCCTGCTGGAAAGGGCATCTAGACGGAACCGGTTGATCGGTGGTCAGCAACTCCCAGCTTTCCGCCCACCGGATAACCGGCGACCGAGAACGTGCAGCCGCAACGGCAGACGCGGCTGGGGAACAGTCGGCTCAAGCGGGCCCGGATCGGGCAGCCCGGCGGCGGCGATGGCATTGATGGGTACGTCAACGAGGGACTGGCAGCCCCACCGGGCCCCAGACCCTCGTTGGACTCCCGGCAGTGGACTGATATTGGTGTTCGACGCCGGTTCGCCGAACGGTGACCGGAACGGGATCGCTGACCGGTGAGTTCGGGCAACCGGGCGGTCTTAGTGCCACGTTTGAGGCACTCGTGGCACACTTGCAACATGGATGCCACTGTTGTTTTGGGTAAACAGGGTCGCCTAGTGATTCCGGCGGAGGTTCGCGCCGCGCTGGGGCTGGCCCCCGGCGATCAGCTCCATCTGCACGTCACCGGATCCCGGCTGACGTTGGAACGGCCACAAGACGCAGTCAACGAGTTGCGCTCATTGGCAAAAGACGTTCTGAAGTCGCGGTCGTTGGTCGACGAACTACTCGCCGAGCGCCGACTCGCAGCCGCTGCGGAATGACAGTTCTTGATGCCTCGGCACTCCTCGCGCTGATCCATGACGAGACGGGGAGCGCCGTCGTGGCGTCGCACATGTCCGGGGCCGTACTCGGCACCGCGAATCTGGCCGAAGTCGTCGGCAAGCTCGTGGATGCCGATATTGACGTAGCTCGTTTGCGGGAATTGCTGGTCGCCGCCGGGGTGACTATCGAACCCCTCAGCGCCGCTGACGCCGAACTGGCGGGCGCGATGCGATCACTGCTGGGTGGCCGAACGCTGTCGCTCGGCGACCGGTGCTGCCTCGCACTGACCGTCCGGAGTGACCCTGCCGAGGTGCTCACGGCCGACCGGGCTTGGGCCGATCTCGACCTTCCGATCCAGGTTCGCCTGATCCGTTAGTCGATCCGCTTGCGGCGCGCCACTTCGGCCGAGACGCTTAGTCGATGAACACTGCGCGCGTGGCGCTCGTCCGGCCATGACACTCATCCAGCCCGAGCTCTGGGTCGACCGTGGCAGCGTCGCTGTGGCGTTCTACCAGTCAGCGTTTAATGCCCGGGTGCTGCACCGCGTCGGCGAGGGAGATGACATCGTCGCCCAGCTTGCCGTGGGCGATGCAGCGTTTTGGATCGCGGCTACCGGGTCGAATACGGAGCGGCTGGTCCCGCGCGCCATCGGCGGCGCGACCGGTCGAGTGCTGCTTGTGGTTGACGATCCAGACTCGGTGTTCGCTCAAGCGGTCGCCGCTGGCGCGCATGGCAAGTCGCCTGTCGATGAGGAACACGGCTGGCGGGTGGGCAGACTCATCGATCCGTTCGGCCACGAGTGGGAGATCGGCAAGCCACTCATTGCCTGGCCACCGGAATCACCGTCGCAATAGCGGATTACCCGGCGGCCACGAAGATCATTTTGGGCCGGTAAAGCGCCTGGCCGCGGTCGTCACCACGGAGGGTTCCTTGCGGGCACAGTTTCCGGAGGCGACACGTTGGGACTCATCGCGGCGGCTCTGGACGGGTCGCCGCCCACCACCGTTGGTCGGCGGCGTTGTGGTCGTCGTGGTCGCGGACGAAGTCGACCGGGTCCGGACACGGAATGTCGTCGCCACCACCCCGACGTCCGCGCAGGCCATGGGCAGCAGGGTGCTCTCAGGGGCGCTGCTTGAGATCGGAGGGGGCGCCAGGGGCGCCAACCAGGTCTGGTTTGCGATGGTCAGGCAATTGGATCGCCGACCAGCGGGGACGTGAGCCCCGGCACTTGGCGGGCTGTCCTTCTGAGCGCCGACTGCTCTTCGCGTCCACGAGGTCCGGGCCCGCCGGCCCGGGCTCGACCTCGCCCCTCGCAACCGCGACCGGTACGTTCCACCTGTCGGGCCGCTGGCAGGCCCGACCCCTGGTTACGCGGACGCCCGGCCCGCCGCCGCGCCCGTGGGGTGATCGCCGCGCCTCTGCCGCCTGAGGAGACCCTTGTGGTGCGACTACACGAGTTCTACCAAGATCCGAACGCGCCACGCGCGCGCGACGTTCTAGCTGCGGCGTTCGCGGCGATCCGCAACGTAGATGGCGAGATCCTGCTGGTCCGTCGGATCGATGACGGCTACTGGGAGTTGCCCGGAGGACGCGTCGAGGTCGGCGAAACCGTCGCACAGGCGGTGATCCGCGAGGTCGCCGAGGAGTCGGGAGTGGCTATCACCCTCACCGGGCTCTCTGGTGTCTACAGCGACCCCACCCATGTTCTTCTCGACCCCGACGGCACCGTCCACCAACAGCTGGCGCTGTGCTTCCACGCCGTCCCCTCCACATCGAATAACCGGCCGGAGCCGCGCCCGGACGGGATCGAAACGCAAGAGGCGGCCTGGTGCGCCCCCGCCGCGCTCGCGAACCTGGCCATGCATCCTGCGATGCGGCTGCGTGTGCGCGACGCGCTCGACGAGCCGCAGCGGACTCATTTCGAGTAGCGCACGGCAGTAAGGCGCGGTGCACCCGTCCGCAGCACGTCGCCGGGCTGCCCGCACGAATCGACGCTGCAGCGGGAGTTTCTCACCCCGGTGCACGCGGACTGGCCGTCGACGGCAGCCTGCGCCATTATCCCCGCGGCAAGGTCGTGCGCATCCACGTCTCTACGATCTCAGCTGCACAATTGATGGGCGAGGCAGTCCTTGAGCTCATGCGCCGGAGGATCCCTGCTCGGAGCGGCAAGCGGCGCCTACGTCCCGCTGCCCATCGGGCTCAGTGGCGATCGCCGGGACCAGGTGGCAGCAAGGCAATTGTGCTGTGTCTCAGGAATCTTCGACCAGCAGGCCGCGCAGAACACTGCGGGTGGTCCGCTCGAAGAGGTCGTCCGGCGCGTTCGCCGGTGCCGCCTTCACGAGTGCGGCGGTGAGATACGGATGCACATCCGGGGATGCCAAGGCGAACGGATTCGAGGTCGGGCGGGCTGCACCAGCTCCCGCCGCTCTGGCAAAAAGGGAAACAACGCCGGTCATCATTGCGATCGCTTCCAGTTTGCGAGCGGTTCCACAATGCAACCGGCGCCAGGATCCGCAAGCAAGCTTCGAAGTAGCCAATCCCATTCGGACCGATCGCTCCCCCGGTCAGGGTTGCCTCCAGCAGCCAGGAGTGGCGTTTGTACACGGCGAGTTGATCATGGGCCACAGTCATCATGTCGTCGAGCCACCCACCGGTTGAGTCCTGATCGAGCCGCAGTTCGGCGAGTACCGCGTCGACCATCAGCTCCAGCAGTTCGTCGCGGGATGACAGATAGCGATACAGCGAGCCGGCGGTCGTTGTGATTGCGCTGGCCACCGCTCGCATCGATACCGCGGACAACCCACCGGCGTCGGCCAGCAGCACCGCTGCCGCTGCGATCTCTGCACGGTTGTGCTCGGCCTGCGGGCCGCGAGCGCCGCGGTCCCGCCGGTTCCAGATCGTGCCTGGGGAGTTGCCGGGCTCCGACTGGCGTGGGGTGGTAGCGGGCACAGGGTTCAGTGTAAACTGCGAACATCGTTCCTAGTTTGGAGAGTTGTATGCAGGTCGACAGAATCACCTCCACCGACGGGGCTGTCATCGTGGTGCGGTCAATCGGTGCCGGGCCTGGCATCGTGATCCTGCATGGCGGAGGCGTCGCGGAGCGGGAATATCACCGACTGGCGGAAGCCTTCGCCGATCGCTTCTCGGTGCACCTCTACAACCGACGCGGTCGGCCCGATGCCCGTCCCCTCGACGGGACAGAAACCGTCAAGACTGATATGGACGACCTGGCGGCGGTCTTGGAAAGTACCGGCGCGCGCAGCATTTTCGGCCACAGCGGCGGCGGATTCGTTGCACTACGTGCCGGCCTGCACCTGCCGTTGGATCGGATCGCCGTTTATGATCCCGCACTGTCCATTCTTGGTCGGCCGTCCTTCGAGTTCTTCGACGAGTTCGAGCGGGACGTTGCCGCCGGTGAGTATTCCCATGCGATGACCGTGATGGGCCGGGGCGTTTACCCGGACGACGCGGCAGCAAAACTACCTTTCGGTGTTGCCGAGCTCTTCAGCAAGGCGCTGCTGCACACTCCCGTCGGGCGCCGACTCGCCGAACTGCTGCCCACCGCGCCGGCTGAGATCAAACGCATCCACGATCACGACGGACCGCCGAGCAACTACGCACCGATCACCGCGGAGGTCCTGCTGGCCGCCGGTGCCCGCAGCCCGCGATACTTCGCCAAGAACTGCCAAGCGGTGGCTGATGCAATCCCCCGCGGCCGGGCGATCGTCATTCCTCGGGCTTCGCACAACTCGGCCAACGTCGCCCGAAAGAGATTCGTCGAGCCGTTCCGGACCTTCTTCGCCGGATCCCTGACGGTCGCCTAGCGACGTCCCGATTTGAGTGTCCGGGAAATTCGACAAGGAACACTCTGTGTGTTGGATTCCGCCTGAGGACTTCGGCGCATGCGACTCGTGCGTTGCCGCGCCTACCGCTGACGTCGGTGGTGCTGTCGGTGGAGCGCCGGTTCGGGACGGCGAGCGGTGACCTTCGTGGCCCGGCGGGGCATGATCGCAAAATCGCCGCTCCCCGATCTCACCGCCTGAGCCGTTGCAGGGCCCGCCGTTGCAGGGCCTGGGCGCGGGGTCAGGGCGCCCAGACTCCCAAGCGCCGCTGTCCAGGTGAGTGGTCGACCCACGAGACGAGCCTGATCTCGACGATCATTCGGTTTACGACCCGAACATTCGTCAGCCACTCCAACGATGTCAGGAAGGGAGGAGACTGCGGCGACCCGTCTTCGTTATTGGCCTCTTGACCACCCGCGAACGCACGGACAGCGACCCATTCGCCGACTTCCATGGTCTCTTGGATGTCGATCCGCCAGTCGGGTCGCGTGCGGTTCTGTCGACGATAGAAATCTCGTAGTTCTTCTAGATTCTCCGCCCATCCCTGGCCTCCACCGACGTAGTCGGGTGACACCATGTCGTCGACAGCACTCATGTCGTGCTGGTTCACGACGCGCTCGACGTACGCACGGTAAAACTGAGCTAGCTCGCCTTTGACCACGGGACGATGCTGACACACCATCGACCAAAAGCGACGGTCCATCAATCAGGACGCTCACCGATGACTGGAGTCGGCAGGAGTCGCTTGCGGCATGCGGCTCGCTGACGGCCTGTCAACAAGGAGGTGCGGATAGAGGGAACAGCTACCTCATCCAGGACATCGACGCGGCCATGACCATCCCAATCCGACCCGATCTGGAAGCGGGACTCTGGTACGTCTACTACTACCTGACCCAACGCGGTAGGGCCGGTCTTACCGCCAACCGGAGTGAGATTGCCAAAGTGATCTGGAAGCGGAACTGTATGGCAGACGGCAACTTCCCGGCCGGCGACGGCACTGCGTCAGCGCATCACTTCAGCGGTCCACGTGCCCACCACCAAGTACCCAACGCCGGTCACATTCTCCCCCAGGAAGCACCCGACGCCTTCGCGAGCGCCGTGCTGGAAGTCCAGAAACTTGGCGAGGCGCAAACGGTACGCCAATAGCGAGTAACAGCGCCCGATAATCAACGCCACCAAGGAGTGTCGCATGCAACCCACCATGATCCTGGTCCATGGCGCTTGTGCCGACTCATCGAGCTGGGCGGCTTGGTTGCGCCCCTGGCCGCCGCGCGGAACTTGCCGAGCGCGGACAGCTTCATGGGGAATGTTGGCCGAGGATGTGGCCGACAAGGTCGCGGCGACTGTGGACACCGACCTTGTCGAAGACGGCCTTGAGGTGGTCCTGCACGGTGTTCCCGGTGATGTGCAGCGTGTCCGCGATGACGGTGGTCGCCGCCCCCCGGAGGACCAGGGTGGCTACTTGGGCCTCGCGGGGAGACAAACCGTGCGCCAACAGTAGAAGCGGCGCGGTCACTCGAGCTTCGACGGGCTCCACCACCACGCCGATCCGACGCTCGCCAGATGGTCCCGACAGTCGGGAAGCGTGCAACCGCAACCACTGTCCGGTCGCCGCACGGACCAGGGTGCTGGGCACGGACCCGGGTGCCGCGGTGCCCCCCTCGACCGCCCTCAGCGCCGAAGCGACGCTATACACCGCGAAAGGAAGCTCCCGGGCTGTCGATCGGCCGTCCACGATCAGGGCCATCAGATGCTCGGCCTGCTCCGTGCTCGCCACCAGGGCCAGGTCGTCGTCCAACAGCACCACACCGGGTGTCCCCGCCATGGCGGTCTTTCCGGATCCGTTGATGAGCAGTGCCTCTCGCAGACCGAATGCGATATGCGGGACGACTCGGCCGATCACGGCGACCTCGGGTCCGGAGAATCCCAAGGGGTGATCTGCCCGATGCAGACACAGATATCCCCAACATTGCCCGGCCACGACCAGTGCCGCCCGGAGCTCGTCACCCAGGCCCAGTGGCCTCATGATGTCGCGGAACCGGTCACTGGCCCAACGGTCGCCGCCGGTCGCCTGATCCAGCGAGGCCACAAGCGTGCGCGAGGTCGCCAGCAAAGCGAACTTGTTCACGTCGCTGGCGCCGAACTCGTTGGCCAGGAACAGCGGGGTCGACGCACCCAAGGGCTCCTCGACGTACACGCCGGTGAACAGCAGGGTTTCCGGATCCGCAGTCGCAAAAAAAGCGGCATCGAAGGACACCAACCTCCGCAGCAGGGTCAGGACACGGCCCTGCAGGACATCGACGGCCAGCCCGCTGTGACAGCAGCGGATCAGGTCCCGCTCCGCTCTGCCTGCCTCCGTCATCACCGACACCGTCACAGTGTGCGCGCTGATGGCCACGGGCGATCCCCCACTTAGTTGGGATGTTAAAACCGACTGACGCCTCAGATGATTCGAATATGACAACCGATCGCACCACCGCCAACAAGCACCTCGTCGAAGCCTTCATCCAGGCACTCTTCAGCGACGGAGACCTGCACGCTGTCGATCAATACCTGGCGCCGACCTTCGTCAACCACGACCCGCCGTTCCCCGGCGCACCAGCAGACGCCGCGGGCATGCGGCATGCGGCGGTCATGTTCCGAGCCGCACTGCCCGACTGGCACAGCGACCTGGACCAGCTGATTGCCGAGAACGACATCGTGGTCGAGAGGTTCACCGCCAGCGGCACCCACCAAAACGAGCTGATGGGCGTCCCCGGCACCGGCAGCATCATCACACTCCAGGGCATCAACATCTTCCGCATCGAAAATGACCAGATCGTCGAGCGCTGGGGGCGTCTGGACGAGTCCGGCCTCCAACGCCAACTCGAAAAGGCCGCCGCCTGAACACGGATCAAAAGGGCTACCTTCCGTCCGGCCAAGAGGTAGTAGACACCCCGGCCCGGTGCCCGCTCGCCGGACAGGACAACGCCGTCCCATGGCGAGGGCGTCCGCGTTCAGCCGGTAGCGCGGCCCATTGCGTCTTATCCTTTTTCGGTGTAAGCCTGCAAGAAGACGTATTGGGTGCTTTGTCCCCTTTGTAGAGCTTTCGGGGCCGCTCCTGAATAGCGGTCGGATGTATTCACTGGCGGAACCGGTCACTGCCACAGGTGAGCACCGGCATTGGGATGGACGGGCGCGTCCCGCCAAGACATAGGCCATCTGTGCGCAGTGTTGGCCGGCACTCCTCGCCCGGCTTGGGCTTCGGCGTCTGCCCGGCAATGGCACCGCAGTTCTTACGAGAGGAATCGTTGTGACGTCGATGGAAATCTCGGCTCGCCCGCGCCGCCGACGCTGGGCACTGGCGGTGGGCTGCGGGCTGGCGGTCGCACTGGCCGGTATCTCGGTCACCGGAGCGGCCGCCGCGGACGCGCCTGCACCGACCTACACCGGCTGCCTGAGCAAGCCCCTGAAAATCATCTACAACGTGGCCGTCAACCAAGTTGCAGTGCAGCATTGCGCCGGCCAGGACACCGCTATCAGCTGGAACCAGACCGGACCGGTCGGACCCGCAGGGGCGGCGGGGGCCGCCGGTGACACCGGTCCAGCCGGAGCTGCGGGTCCGGCCGGCCCCACCGGTCCAGCCGGTGAAACGGGCGCCGACGGGCCCGCTGGCGCCCAGGGTCCGGCTGGCGCGATCGGGCCTGCCGGCGCGAAGGGCGACACTGGTGCAGCCGGGCCGCAGGGCGTCCCCGGGCCGCAGGGTGTGCCCGGGCCGGCCGCGGCCCAGTTTGGCACCGGCACCCAGTCGGCGGTGGCCGGAACCGGGCGCGAGTGCACATTGGGCGAGATCATCCTGAGCGCCGGTCTCGTCTCCACCGGCATTCCCGCCAACGGCCAGCTCCTGCCGATCAACCAGTTTCAAGCCTTGTTCTCCCTGTTGGGGACCATGTATGGCGGCAATGGAATCACGAACTTCCAACTCCCCAACCTGACCAGCGCCGCTCCGAACGGACTGACCTACTCGATCTGCGTCACAGGGATCTACCCGCAACGCAACTAGAGCATGGAGCACCATCGATACGGATTCCACATAGCGTGCAACACAGTCCGAGTCACCACAATCCACCAAGCAATGTTAAGGAGCGCGTCATGCCCAGAGGTCCGAGTTGGCAGCAGGAATCTGTCGCCGCCGTAACGGACAAGCTGCAACAGCTCCACGGAACGCTCCCCGCGGATCAACAGTCGGTCCTCGAGGCAGTGCTCGCACAGGCCGCCCAAGGCTCCCCCACACAGTCTCACCTCGAGGGCGCGAGCCAGTCGATCATCTTCGTCGGCGGCCGGACGGGCCCAATCCGCATCTGGCTCAACCCAGGGGGCCAGGTCAGCCTCAACCCCCAGCCCATCCCGCCCGGGCGAGACGTGCCTGCCACCAACGGTTGAGCACCCCGCAGCCTCACCGCCGGCGACGACACCCCCTCGTTCAACAACGCAAGTGGACACCCAATTCGCAGCCTGGCTCACCCACGCCTAGACCGACTCCTCCTCCGAACACGGTGAGGTCGAAAGGCCAACCACTGGCTGGCGATGAGCGGTCCCACAAGTCGAACGCTTACAGGACGCCCGCCGGCGTCGCTGCCCGTCAGCAGTTGCGACCTACCAGCCGATTCGCGTAAGACCCGCCCGGTGAACATTCCCGCTGGGGTACGCCCTACGGAACAGCAAATCCATCATCAGCCCCCACCTGGATGAAGCGTCCGCCTGGCGGCGGCCGCCGCCTGCGGGTGGAACGCAAACGAGGTATCCGTAGCATTCTCGTTGCGTTGTAACGCAACCCGTGTACGGATGTCGGGCAGGATTGCGTTACGACGTAACGCGTACACGCATTCGTCACAACAGTCCGACACCGCACACGCCACCGAACGCGAGTTGCGGCTTGGCGCCAAAGAGACGGTAGGGCTCACGCCGGGTGGCCGGGTGTGGCAACGGCTCCGGCGGCCGCCCGGCCAGCAGAGCCCGCGCCGGTCACGCCGCACCTGCCCCGACACCGGGTTGGAAAACGGTCAGGGTGAACCGCGAGTCTGAGCACCCCTGCGCGGGAGCCTTGTAGCCGTGCGCGATATCGCCGGCGAAGGCGACGGAATCGCCGACCGCCAGTTGCTGTGTACGGTCGCCCACCTGAACCTCGACGACGCCTGCCAGGACTAGCAGCAGTTCCTGCGTGCCCTGGCTGTGGGCCTCGCTGTGGTGTTCCTCGCCCGGCCGCATCACCCAATCCCACAACTCGACCACATCCGGCGGCTGTGTCCCGGCGACCAACAGCGCCTGCCCGCCACGCGCGCCACGCCACAACACCGGGGCCCGCCCAGCCGCGGTCACGTTCATCATGCGGGGACGCTCAACGTCCACCAGCACCGGCAAGCCCACGCCCAGCGCGTCACTGATCCGCAGCAACGTGGCGATACTTGGGTTGCCGGCACCGTGCTCGATATTGACCAGCATCCGCCGGCTCACGGCCGACCGCTCGGCCAGCTCGTCCAGTGTCCAACCCCGACCGGCTCGGAGCGTGCGGACCCGTTCACCGATTAACTCGTTGACCGCAAGCGCCTGCGTCATCCCATGCCTCTCATCTACACTGCCTTAGACAGTGCAATATAGTGCATTAGTTAGGTAGGAGATCAACGATGTCGTTCCCAGGTTCAGACGGCGAGCGGTGGCGGGTAGAGACCCGGTTGGCTGTTCTAGGTCGTGGTGCCCACCGACCCGGGGAGCCGCTGAATGTTCCGATCGTGCTTGCCTCCAACTTCCGCGCAGCCCCTGCCGGCGGTGTCGGCCGCGAGTACGCCCGCGACGACGGCACCCCAGGATGGGAGGCGCTGGAACAACTGGTGTCCGACCTCGAGGGCGGCCCAGCAGTCTGCTTCTCCTCGGGCATGGCCGCGATTGCAGCGGTGCTGGAACTGCTGCCGGTCGGTGCTCGCGTCGTGGTACCGCAAGACAGCTACACCGGCCTTCGGGGACTACTCGAAGACGGCGTGGCCGCGGGTGGCCGCTGGACATTGGATACCATAAACATGTCTGGCTCAGGAGCTCTTCTGGCCGCGATTCAGGGCGCTGACCTGCTGTGGCTGGAGACCCCGAGCAATCCCATGCTGCACTTGATAGACATCGCCGAAATCTGCGCTGCGGCCCGGGTGGCAGGTGCACTGGTCGCGGTGGACAACACCTTCGCGACCCCGCTTCTGCAAAACCCGCTCAAGCTCGGAGCGGACTTTGTTGTGCACAGCGCCACAAAATTCATTGGCGGGCACTCCGACCTACTCTTGGGCGTGGTCGTCACCCGCACCGCAGAAGACCATGATCGGCTGGTCCGGCGCCGCGAAGTATCCGGCGGCACGCCCGGCGCGTTGGAATGCTTCCTGGCGCTCCGCGGTGCCCGCACCCTGGCCCTGCGCCTGTACCAGTCGCAGGCCACCGCCGGTGAACTGGCTCGCCGCCTCGGTACACACCCCGCGGTATTCGACATCCGATACCCCGGGTTGAGCAGCCACCCCCAGAACGCACTCGCGGCCCGGCAGATGCGCGGCTTCGGAGCTGTCCTGACCTTCGACCTCGGCGACGCCGACACTGCCGACAAATTCTGCGGGCGGTTGCAGATCATCAGCCACGCCACCAGCGTTGGCGGGGTGGAATCCACCATCGAAAGGCGCGCGAAACTGCCCGGGCAGGAGCATGTCCCGGCCGGAATGCTCCGGCTGAGCGTCGGATGCGAGCATGTCGAAGACCTGTGGACCGACCTCATGACCGCACTGGACGCCGCGGCGCAGTCCACCTTCGCACGATGACGGAGCGCCCGCGCCAGATGGCTGCTGCTGGCGGGCGGCACATTCGCGCATTCACCAGGTCGGTCGATCCTGGATTGATGGCACCGACGAGCTTGCTGGCTTCCTACCAAGAGATGTTGATCCGGTATCGGCCGATTCAGGTCAGGTCCTGACGATGGAGAACCTCCCGCTGACCGGACGCCGACGAGTCGGGCCCGCGCCGGCGCTTAACAACGGTGATAAGGAGAAGAAGTCGGTGCCAAGCACCTCCCCGCGGGCGACCACAGCCCAGACCAGCAGCCGCACCCAATCATCTGAATTGGCCGCAGCGAGTGCACCACGGTGGCCTCGGTGTCCGGTTGAGAGGGATCGGGTATCGGGTGCGTCATGAAGACACATTGAACCGGCAGCACATAACGGGTTACGGAGCCCCCGAACGACCCGGCAAGCTGCGGGTATGACGATGTTCTCACTCGATGCGTTGCGGTTCCCGATCGTTCAAGCACCGATGGGTGGAGGACCCTCGACACCGGCTCTGGCCGCGGCAGTATCCGGCGCCGGAGGTATCGGGTTTTTGGCCGCTGGCTACAAGACCGTCGACGCACTGCGCGCAGACATCGGCGCAGCACGCTCGCTGACCTCGGTCGGCACTGCCTTCGGGGTCAACGTATTCGCTGCGCCCGGACACGGCACCGGCGCCATGGACGTACCCGGCTATGCGGCGACGCTGGCCGTGGAAGCCGACCGCACCGGTGCCGGGCTCGGACAGCCACGCTGGGACGACGACAGCTACACCGACAAACTCGACCTGCTCCGCGCAGAACGCGTTGCCGTTGTCTCGTTCACGTTCGGATGCCCGTCGCCGGCGGACGTGCAGGGCCTGCACGATGCCGGTTCCGCGATCTGGGTGACGGTGACGACGCCCGACGAGGCAGCGGCAGCCCACGCGGTAGGCGCTGACGCAGTCATCGTTCAAGGAGTTGAGGCCGGTGGGCACCGCGGCAGCTTCGACGACGAGGCGCCCGGCGACATCGGCCTATTGGCCCTGCTGCAGCTGGTCCAAGCGGCGGTCGGTGACCAACTGCCGCTGGTGGCCACCGGCGGAATCGCCACCGGCCGCGGAATCGCCGCCGTGCTGGCCGCGGGCGCTGCTGCCGCGCAGCTCGGCACCGCGTTCATGCTCTGTCCCGAGGCAGCCACGGCGTCGGCGCAGCGCGAGGCGATCGCGGCCGGACAAGCCCCGACTGCGCTGACGCGCGCGTTCACCGGCCGCACTGCCCGTGGCATCGTCAACCGGTTCCTGCGCGAGCACTCCGCCGACGCGCCCAGCGCGTACCCCGAGATCCACCACCTCACCGCTCCCATCCGAGCAGCGGCCCGCCAAGGCGGCGACCCCGACGGTTTCCACCTCTGGGCCGGCCAGGCCTACACCCTGACCCAGTCGCGACCAGCCGCGGAACTTGTCACCGGCCTCGCCGCAGAAGCCGAGGCCGCACTCGCAGCCGCCATGCGAGGCCTACACCGCTCCAGCTGACTAGATCCACCGCCTAACCGATGGTCCCGGGCGGCATTCGACCGCGGCTCAAGGGCCAGTCGTCACTGTGCAGACCACGGGGGAAAGTACCCCCGCGTGGTCTGCAATGCGAACGATCGACTACGTCATGTGGCCTCGCCGCAGCGACGGTTGCCACCATGGGAACACGGCCGTGACGACGACTTGACTAGCCCGGCACCGAATGCGGCGCAGCCCCCGACATGTCTCACAACTCGTATCCGTAACTACCCTTCGGAAGCATCCGTAAACGGGTTATGGACATGGCAAGCAAAAGATGCCGTTCGTGCCATTGCTGTTGCGATGTAACGTAACTCGTGGTGGTCGGTTAGGGTGTGACCATCGGGAAACTCGGGTCGGCGTTGTCGGTCAGCGCCAGCAGCGTCGGCAACGCGCTGGCGTCGCCGTCCAGGTCGACGCCGGTGTTGTTACCGGCCAACAACAATGCCAGCAACGCGGGCCGGGTCAGGGTGACCGTCAGACCGGCGGTCGGTGGCTTCTCGGTGGGAAAATGGATCAGCGCACCGTTGCTCAGCTCCATGTGGTAGGTCTCGCCGACGTCGGTGAGGCGCCAGTTGATGGACAGGTTGGTCTCCCACGCCCTGGGCCCGTCGATGCGGATCGCGATGGAATCGAACAGCTGGGTGGTCGTCATCGCCGGCGCCATCCCTGCGGCGGCCGTCATCGGTGTGGGCTGGATCCCGCCGCGCAATTCCTGGGCACCGGTGAGGTAGGCGTTGCGCCAGGTGGCGTTCTCCGCCCCGTACCCGAGCTGCTCCAAGATGTCCGCTAGCAGCCCCTTGGCCGCCGTGTCATCCGGCGCGGCAAACACCGCGTGGCTGGCCAGTTCTGCGGCGAAACGAAGATCGCCGTTGTCGTAGAACTCCCGGGCGCGGGCCACCGTGGCATCAACCCCGCCAAGGACTTGCACGTACCGCACCGCGGCTTCCTGCGGCGGGTGCTGCCACAGGTGCGCCGGATTCCCGTCGTACCACCCGATGTACCGCTGGTAGATGGCCTTCACGTTGTGGCTGACCGACCCGTAGTAGCCGTGGGTGTGCCACTTGGCGTCCAACGCCGGCGGCATCTGAATCGCCTCGGCGCATTCCGGGCCGGTGAGGCCCTGGTTGATCAACCGCAGGGTCTGGTCGTGCAGGTAGCAGTACAGGTCGCGCTGCTCTTTGAGGAACGTGACGATGTTGTCCCGGCCCCAGGTCGGCCAGTGATGCGAAGCGAACGCGACATCGGCATCATGGGCGAACAAATGGATGGCTTCGGAGATGTACCGGGACCAGATCCGCGGATCGCGCACCTGCGCGCCACGCAAGGTCAACAGGTTGTGCAGGTTATGGGTGGCGTTCTCCGCCAGGCACATCGCCCGGTGATCGGGGAACAGAAAATTCATCTCCGCAGGGCATTCGGTGCCCGGAGTGAGCTGGAAGATGATCCGCACTCCGTCCAGGACCTCCTCCTGCCCGGTGTGGGTGATCTCCAGAGTCGGCGCGATCAACCCGTAGGTCCCGGTCGAGCCGCCCGCGCCCAGGCCGAGCCCGACCCGGCCCGTTGCGCTCGTCTCCAACGGGACACCCGCGTAGTACACACTGCGGCGCAGCATCGCCGACCCGGCGTACACGTTCTCCGAGACTGCGTGCTCCAGGAAATGTTCCGGAGCGACGATCGGCACATCGGTGTCCGCCCCGACCACCCCCAGGACGCCGCCGAAATGGTCGAGGTGGGCGTGGGTATAGATCACCGCGGTGACCTTCCGGTCACCTCGGTGCTGGCGGTAAAGGCCGATCGCCGCGGCCGCGCACTCCTGCGAAATCAACGGGTCGATCACGATGACACCGGTATCGCCCTCGACCAAAGTCATGTTCGACATGTCCAGATCCCGCACCTGATAGATCCCGGCGGTGACCTCGTACAAGCCCTGCTTCGACGTCAGCTTGCTCTGCCGCCACAGACTCGGGTTCACCGTTGCCGGCGCGTCGCCCTGAACCGTCTCAGCGAACGCGTCGATGTCCCAGACCACCCGGCCATCCGCAGCCCTGATGACCCCCGGGGTCAACTTTCCGATGAACCCCCGATCGGCATTGTCGAAATCGGTCCGGTCGCTCAGATCAGCGGTCAACACTGCACCATCTCTCGGCTCTGGAGCGCGCAACGCTCGCGGGGACAAGCCAACAGCGTCCACACCGTGGTCACCATCGACGCTCGTAAGTATACCCACGCCGACCCCGCCCCCGTCACCTGGGTCGTCACCACGACGACTGGCCCCGTCGTACGACACCGGCTGGCCCGCCGCCATCCCCCACAACGTCGGCGCCCTGTCCAGCGGCGAACGCGCCTACCTGATCCTCGCCGCATCCATCGGCAGCATCGAAGTCAAGGCCAACGGTCGGGACCTGATCGCCGGCGCCGCCACTCACCGGCCGCTATCGCGGACGCCAACGGTAGCCACGAACACAGCGGGTTGATTTTCCATCCCGGAACCGGAACCGCCAGCATCATCAGACAGACTTGCGTGTTCGACTGGCCCGAGCCCAACTCACTCGACAACCGCCAGCAGGTGGCGATCGGGTCGGCGACGCCCAATCAGCCAGTACGCCAGCGATCCAGTCGTGTTGACGGCGCTGGCCAACCGCCAGATCGCCTTCTTCCCGCGGACCTGGTCGTCGGGTCGAGTCTTTAGGTCACGCCAGGTCAATATCGTCACCGGCACGTGGACGACAGCGAGGTAGGACAACACTGCGGTGAGTCTGTTCGACTTGTTTGCCATGCCGTCATTATTCCGCCCGTGGCTCCGGGAACGTATGTACTGGGTAGCTGCTTGAGTCAAGCACTGCGATGAGGTCCGCATCAGGGCGAGCTTGACGAAAGACGGAATGCATGTCAAGGTTGACTTGACAACGGGCGTTCAGCCACACCCATAGATTCAACACGCTGAAGGGACAGCCTCCTCATGCAGACAATCATCGATCGCGCCCTGGCGGCTGATGTCACCGAAAGTGTCTCAGCGGTGACAAACGCTGCGCTGCTTGAAGTTCAGCGGCAGGCTGAGCAGTTGATTGGTGCGGCGCCGGTACCAGGTACGTCGGCCTGGCACGATGAGGCCGCAACTGGCTTCGCAGCACAGCGTCAACGGGCGTGGCAACTCGCCTGCTTGCGGATCGAGCTAGCAGCTGGCATGGACGGGTTCGAAGAAGTGCTTTCACTGCGCCGTCTCGGGGCTGCCTGGTCACAGATCAGCTTGGCAGCAGGCTCGTCGCGGCAAGCGGCGCACGAGCGCTGGGGGGCTCGGGTGCTTGCGGTTCTCAATCGATATGGCACAGGAGATCTCGGTGGCCCAGTGCCAGATGACGAGGCCGATCTGATCGGCCGTTCCTGAGGCTCCCAATAAGGACGTCGACGGAACTTGACTCAGGCAACTACCCAATACGTATGTTCGATACGCTCCTTTGCCGTGGACAAGTACATGAACGAGGATCGACCGAAGGACATCCCGGTACGGCTGCCCGACCCCCGGTACTCGGTGATCGCCCGGCTTGTCCTGCTCGACGGCGGCGACGCTGCGACCGGTCCGCGCGGTGCGTTGAACCCCGGCGTGCGTGATGGTCAAGATGCAGGAATCCAAAGGCATGGAACCGGTGTACGTCTGGCTCCGCAGTGACGACTTCCGCCGCGTCGTGCGACGCCCGCCGCGTCCAACGCCCTGACGGCTGGCAGGCACCGATCGCTCGTCAGCCGGCAGACACAGGCTGACGGTCGCTGAACCGACGGATCCTGGCATCCACCTCAGCATCCGCGATGCGGAGGTCTCGGAGGCGGCGAAGACCGGTGGACTCCGAGAGTTGTTTCGAGTCAAGCACGCCGGCCCCGACCCGTCGCACATACCCGAACCCCCATGCTTTGCGCCACTGGTTCGGCTCCGCCCTTCGCGAAGCCGGTGTCGACTCCCTCATCATCAGAGAACTCACGGGCCATGACTCCCTCGCCACGACCGCGATCTACGTGGATGTACCACTGCGGCAACGAGCCTCGGCCGTCGCGAGTCTTCCATGCATGGGTGCACTGATCCGCACCGGAATTGTGGACACGTCCAGCGAGCGGTCAGCTGTCGCTGTTCGACTCAGATGTGGACTGAATTCCGCAGCGCAGGTTAGCGGATCGCCCAGGGCGTATGGAGTTCGGAGTGTCGTCCGTAGGGCCCTGGACCAACTGCCTTCGGCCTTCGCCTGTTCTGGAAGACAGATGACCACATCGGGCGGCACCATTTGATGTCGGCCAGATCGGGTTGCGACGCCTACCTTCGGGCGCATCAGCTGGTCATGCCGGTAGCCCACCAACCTCGCACCCGAGATACCTCGCGGACGCGGAATGCAGACGGATCCGTTGCAACCGGTCAACGCACAGGACCCAGGTCGACCTCTTCATGGGGGCCAGCAAACGTCTCCCCACACTGGACTAGATCTACAGGCCCAGGATCGGTTGCTGCAGCAGTTCTCCTGCCGACTGGGGAGCTCGCTGGCCAGGTATCTCACCGGCGAAGGGTTGGGAGGCAGGCAGATCGCGCGCTGCCGATATCGGGACCTGAGAGGTAGAAATCGATACCGTTCCGAACTGAGAGCTACCGGTCGGTCGTCGGTAGCTCTCCAATTCCGCGATCAACGCTGCGAGGCGGGACTCGCGGATCTGCAGATTCGCCATCGAGAAGCGCTGCCCCAATGGCAGCTCTGGGTGCTCGCGACTGATCTCGTGGAACGTGCGGGCAAAACGGTGTTTGTACGAGGTGGTCATCCTGTGTCCCTTTCCGGTCCGGCGGTGGCGGCTGCTGTTATTGGCGGGCGGTGGCGACCCGGGCGACTTCTTCTGGGTCCATCAGGTGCGAATGGTCGTCATCGCCGACGTTGATCTGCACGACGTCGATCTTCCCGGTGAATCTGCTGGCCCCGGCGTATTTGGTGCTGACGGGCATCCCGTAGTCGTTGCCGATGTCGGTGGTCTCATCTGCGGAGAACACCAAGGGTTGCGTCAGGTCCACTCGTCCGGTGCCGACGCTCCGGCCGTCGTAGAACAGGGTGACGGTGCCACCCTTGGCCAGACCTCCGCCGTCGTAGGCGAACTCGGCCCGCACCTGATGCGACCCTTGGGTTAGTTCCTCGGTCGCAACGATGACGAATTCCTGCATGCCCAGCAGGTTGTAGACGAACTTCGCGACGCCGTCTGTGATGAACATGGCCCAGCCGCCGAACCGGCCGCCCTGCGCGATGAGCACCCCACTAGTCGGACCCGACGTGGCCGTCTCGATCGATGCCGTGACGGAGAACGAACGGTTCTTGATATCGATGACGCTGCCCTCACTGAGCCGCTTCATCCCGGGGAACAGCACCTGGGTGCTGCCGGTGATCAACTGCGGCCGGCCAGCGATCGTGGCATTGAGCCGTTCGAACCGTCGGTCGTCGATGGGCAGCACGTTGTATTTCACCGCCTCGATGAGCCAGAGCCGCTGGAGTTTGGCGAGCCGGTCCGGCTGCTCCGCGGCCAAGTCATGAGCCTGGGACCAGTCGTTAGCTCCGTCGTAGAGCTCCCAGATGTCGTCGTCCAGTGCCGGTGTGACTTCGTTGGGTAGCCAGGGCGTGCTGTGCCGGGTGACTGCGCTCCAACCCTTGTAATAGATCCCGCGGTTGCCGAACATCTCGAAGTACTGCAAGTCATGGCGTTCCGGGGCGTCGGCCTGCTCGAAGCTGTAGGTCATGCTCGTGCCCTCTATCGGTGCCTGCTGCACGCCGTTGACGAAGTCCGGCTCGGGAAGGCCGGCGGCTTCCAGGATGGTGGGCGCGACGTCGATGACATGGGTGAACTGCGAACGGGTCTCGCCCTTCGCTGCGATCCCTGCCGGCCAGTGCACGATGGTGCCGTTACGGGTGCCGCCCCAGTGCGAGGCGATCTGCTTGGTCCACTGGTAGGGGGTGCACATGGCCCAGGCCCAACCCACGGCGTAGTGGTTGTAGGCATCCACCGTGCCGAGCTTGTCCTTCACCGACGCCATGAACTCGGGAGTCTCGACGGCGGACAACCCGTTGAAGTTGGCCATCTCGTTGAACGCGCCGTTCAGGGTGCCTTCGGCGGACGCGCCGTTGTCGCCGATGATGTAGTAGACCAAGGTGTTTTCCAGCGCCCCGATGTTCTCGAGAGTGTCGATGATGCGCCCGACGTGGTAGTCGGTGTGCTCCAGGAATCCGGCGTAGACCTCCATCTGGCGTTCCAGCACTGGCTTGAGGGCTTCGTCCATGTCATCCCAGGCCGGGATGGCGTCAGGGCGTGGGGTCAGGCCTGCGTCGGCCGGGATGACGCCGAGCTCCTTCTGCTTCGCGATGATCGTTTCCCGCTGGGCGTCCCAGCCGCCCGCGAACTGGCCGGCGTACTTGTCCGCCCATTCCAGCGGGACATGGTGCGGCGCATGGGTGGCACCCGGTGCGAAATAGGCAAAGAACGGCTTGTCCGGGGCCAGCGCCTTCTGCGTGCGGATCCAATCAATCGTGTGATCGGCCAGATCCTCGGTGAGGTGGTACCCCTCCTCCGGCGTCTTCTCCGGCTCGACCGGATTGGTGCCCTCAAACAAAGCTGGGTAGTACTGGTTGTTTTCCCCGCCGATGAAGCCGTAGAAGTACTCGAACCCGCCGCCCCCAGACGGCCACGCGTCGAACGGGCCGACCGGGGACGTCTGCCACGGCGGCACCTCGTGACACTTGCCGAACTGGGCAGTGGAATACCCGTTGAGTTTCAGTGTGGTCGCCAACGCTGCCTTGGTGTTCGGCCGCACACCACTGGCCCCAGGCGCCGAAGTCGCCGACTCGGTGATCGAACCCATGCCGACCGAATGATGGTTGCGGCCGCTGAGCAGTGCCGCCCGCGTGGGTGCGCACAATGCCGTGGTGTGGAAGCGGTTGTAGGTTAAGCCGCCGTCCCGAAGGCGTTCTGCGGTCGGCATCTTCGCCGGGCCGCCGAACGGGCTCCCAGCGCCGTAGCCGACGTCGTCGAGAAGCACGATCAGCACATTCGGGGCATGCTCCGGTGGCAGCAACGGCTCGATCGGCGGGAACGAGGTGTCCGGGTCTTTTGCGTCGTAGGTCGTCAACCCCAGATGCACCCGATCCGGGATCGGGAGACTTCCCCGCCGCGCCGCCAACTTGTCTGCCATGACAGGTCCCTCTCTCTGACTTCGAAAAACCGGTTCCACTCGGACCGCCGATGCGACGACCGATTCGACAGCAAGATCAAACCCGCTCGGCGCAGCGCGGCGCCTGGGATGGTAAGGGACACAGCTGATGTCCCACGGCGGGACGCCTGCCACACCTAGTCCCAACGAACGATAGCTGTCAGTCCACATTCCGCCGCGGAATTCGGGCTGGAACGCGCCGACCAAAAATCCGCGCAGGGTCTGGTCTGTCGTGACACCGACCGCCCGATCACCCTCAGCCGACGTCGGCCGCGCCGGGGGCGACTCCTCCACCCTGCCGTGATCCGGCCGCCTTTGGTGATGGCCCTGCTACTGGGTTCATCCTGCCCGGCCGACGCCGACCCGCAATGCTCACACCGGCCGAGGCCAATGCCCGACATCGATGTCGCTGTCGCCGAACAGAACTCGACGATCGCGGTGTATCCGCACCACGACGAGGCACTCAATGCATGGAAACCTCTCGGGGACGGCGGATTTGCCTCCAACCACGTGTCGATGGTCGGGAAAGGCGCAAAACGTCAAAGGTCCCTGCCAGGTGCGCACCATTTCGCGCCAGAGAATTGCCATCATCGGGCTCAGGGTGATTCGTCGTACTCGTCGGGTCTTCGTCGGGCCAACGATCTCACTGGAGGTGCCCGCGAGATGGTCAACACATCACCGTCGAGATCCGTCGGTTGCAGCGCCGCCGACGCCGCGACCATCACCCCGCAAGGCGTCGACCGGTTCCTCACCTCCACCACGAATCACTGGCCGCCACCGCGATCTACGTCGACGTACCACTCAAACAGCGGTCAGCCGCGGTATTGCGACTGCCTTCCATGTCGCAGACGGGACATCCGATGGGCGACAATAACTGTGCCGCTACCGCCCAGTTGCCCCTGTTCGAATGATCGCAATGCCCGGTCGGTGCGTCGGCTCTACTGGGTAGGCGGTAGCTGGCGATCCACGATGCGCTGCGCTTGGGCCTGGGTAGTGAGTTCGGCTTCGTGAGCCAGTAGCCGCAGCAGATCCCGGGCCTCGCCGGAGCGGAGGTGACGGGAGGCCATCAGCACCCCGACGGCCTGTTCGACCATGGCCCGGCCGACCAGAGCCGCACGCAGAGACTCACCCGTCGGTGCTGGCTGTTGTTCGGCATAATCGGTCAGTCCGCGGCTGAGGTATTCCGTCAACACCGTCAGCAGATCCGGGTCGACGTCGCCGAGACCTGCGCTGTAAAGGTTGAGTGACCCAACCGGCCGATCCGCGATCCGCAAGGGCGGCCAGGAACGAGTGGACACCGGCGGCTTCAGCGCCGCGGCGAGCTGCGGCCAGGTCGCTTTCACTTGCTCCAGGGTCATGTGGACGGTTCGGTCGGTGGTCATCGCCCGCAGGCAGGGCCCGTCGTGTTGGGCGTATTGGTATTCGTCGACGACGAGCACCAGCTCGTCGGTGTGGGCCGCGGTGAAGAGCGCGCGTCCGCTTTAACCCTTTGATAGCCCAGGGCGCCACGCTTGTGCTGGCAGACCTCTCAGACCGTGAGCAGGTGCAACAGCTCGGCCGCAGCCTCGCTGACTTGGAGCCCTTTGACGCTGTCCTGCACAACGCCGGCGTGTGGAGCGGGCGAGCGGCCATGCCCGTCAACGTCATCGCCCCCTATCTACTGACCGCACTGGCTCGGCTGCTGCCCGGGCAATGACGCGCCCCCCGTCGATACGCTCAACAATTTCCTCGAGACCGGCGGTTTCAGACCCAAATATGCCTCGATTATGAGGCGCCGACCCAGGCCGCGACCGTTCGGTGGATGTAGGTCTCGACGCTGGCGGTGACGTCGGTGGAGGGATCGAGCAGCCATTGCAGCCCAATCCCGTCCAGCACGGCGGTGACCAGGCGTACTTCTGTCTCGATCTCGGCCGGGGTGAGTGGTGCTACCTCGCCGGTGTCGACCGCCTGCTGCAGGTGGAAGGCGAGGGTGGTGAGGTTGTCGGTATAGCGGCGCTGAATGAAGGCGTGGGCCGGGTGCGACTGGCCGGATGCCTCTGCCGCGATGGTGGTGAACAGCTCGAGCAGGCCCCGGTTGCTCCGATGTGCGGTCATGACTTCGGGTAGCCGGCGGAAGTAGTCCAGCCCTGCGACACCGGTGAGACTGGCTTCCACGGTTTGGCGATCCCACTCCTGTAGCACTGCCATCAGGAGCCCTTCTTTGCTGCCGAAGTGCTGCAGCAATGTGGCGTGGGATACGCCGACCTGGTCAGCGATGGCGCGGATCGAGCCGCCCGCAAAGCCGCACTCGCCGAAGACCTTAATGGCGACGGCGACAATCTGTTCCCGCCGACGGATCCCGGTGCGGTAGGGACCGCGGGCGGTGATCGCGCTCCTACTCGACATGGCCCTCCCTTTCATGCTCGTTGACCAAAACCTACCACTCGGTTATAGTTCGTGGTCAGTCCGGCGGATCGTGGCAAAGATGCCGATGAACGCCTAGACGGAGTACATCGGCAGCGGTCTCAACCACGACACCCGACCCCCCGACAATGCCTGACTCCGGAACAGGAGCATCACCTATGAATCCAAGCTACGACTTCACCGGCCAGGTCGCCCTGGTCACCGGCGCCAGCTCCGGCATGGGCCTGGCCAGCGCCCGCGCGTTCGCCGAAGCCGGCGCCGCCGTGGTGCTGGCCGACATCAACCAGGTGGCGCTCCAACGCATCACCGGGGAGCTCGCCGACGCCGGCCATCAGGTGATTGGTGTGCCCTGTGATGTCGCGGACGAGGATCAGGTCGCCGCCCTCATCGCCACTACCGTCGAAACGTTCGGCCGACTCGACATGGCCTTCAACAATGCCGGCATCCAGCTGCCGGTCTGTGATGCGGCCGACGAGCCGGCGGAGGCGTTCGACCGGGTCACTGCGATCAACCTCCGCGGGGTGTGGGCCTGCATGAAGCACGAGCTCGCCCAGATGCGCAGCCAGGGCAGCGGCGCGATCGTCAACTGCTCCTCCCTCGGCGGACTGGTCGGCAATCCCGGCCGGGCCGCCTACCACGCCACCAAGCATGGCGTCCTCGGCCTGACCAGCAGCGCCGCCCTGGAATACGCACCCCGCGGGATCCGGATCAACGCCGTCTGCCCCGGCACCATCGCCACCCCGATGGTCACCGACATGCTGGCCATCGGTGAGCTCGACCTGCAGCAGGCGCTGGCCGATCTACCCATCAAAAGGCTCGGCGAAGCCGAGGAGATCGCCGCCGCCGTGCTGTGGCTGTGCAGCCCCGGTGCCAGCTTCGTCGTCGGCGTCGCCCTCCCTGTCGACGGCGGCTACACCGCCCGCTAGTCCCGCCCACCACCGCTAGTCCGCCGCTGATCACCCCAGAGATGATCACCCCAGAGATAAGGAAACGCGCTGATGCACTACTCGGTACTGGGTTCCACCGGGGTCAGGGTCTCCCGGATCTGCCTGGGCACCGCCACGTTCGGGGTTGCTCCCACCTCAGGCGACGCCGACCGGGTCGTCGGCGCCGCGGTGGATCTCGGCATCAACTTCGTCGACACCGCCGACGTCTACGGCAACATGCCGGTCTTCGACCGGCCCGGCGCCCCAGCCGCCGCGGACCGTGAACCCGCCGAACAGATCCTTGGCCGCGCCCTCCGCGGGCGCCGCGACGAGATGGTGATCGCGACTAAGTCCAACGGAATCGTCGGGCTCGACATCAACGACCGTGGCCTGTCACGGCGCCACATCATCCGACAGGTCGAGACCAGCCTGCGCCGTCTGCAGACCGACTACATCGACCTCTATTACGCCCACGACCCCGACCCCGACACGCCGCTGGAGCAGACCCTGGCGGTCTATGACGACCTCATCAGGCAGGGCAAGATCCGCTACATCGGCCTGTCCAACCATCCAGCCTGGCAGGTCACCCAGGCGCTGTGGATCGCCGACGACCGGCGCCTGCAGGCACCTGTCGCCGCCCAGGTGAAGTACAACCTCATCGATCGGGCCGCCGAACGAGAACTCGCGCCCGCCTGCCTGCAGTTCGGGCTCTCGATCATCCCCTACGCGCCGCTCCATGGCGGCCTGCTCGCCGACCTGGCCGTGCTCGACCGAGACGTCGCCGGCGACCAACGCTTCGGCGCAGCCGGGTTCAGCGACGCCGAGATCGCCCTGGCCCGCGAGCTCGAGCGTCTCAGCCGCGCCTGGGGGCTAGCGCCGTACCAGGTCTCGCTGGCCTGGTTGCTCTCCCGCCCGGCCGTCGCTTCCGCCATCGTCGGCGCCGAGACCCCCGAAGAGCTTCACGCCAACGCCACCGCAGCCGACGTCGAACTCGAAGCGGACCAGCTCGACGCACTCACCGCGTTGGCCGACGAACCCGGCGCCTTCCATCACCGCGCCGGCGACGGACCTGACGAGCCAGCCGCCACGATCAATCCGGACCCCACCGAGTGAAGCATTCAACCTCGCCGCCGGAGTCATGCCCAGCATCAACCACCCCCGGAAGCCTTCCTCGACTGGCGGCCCAGCCAGCATCGCCCAGCAAGCGAGATCAAGATCAACGCCTGTTCGATCTTCACCCTCATTGACGGCAAGTTCACCGACCAACGCATCTACGTCGACAACGCCCCTATCGATCCCTTCCTCTTGCGATCTACGTATACGTGCCACTCAAGCAACGCTCGGCGGCTGTCGCCTTACTGCCTTCCATAACGCGGGGTATGCCCCGTCATTCGGGCTTGATGAGCGAGTTCGATCAGCTCTCGCTGTTGACTGACATATCAGGTCCCAGTCAGCCGTCGGTGCAAACCCTGACCGTGGAGTGGGTGGGCGCCGGCGGTCAACCGACGCGGCTACACCGGCCGGTCGACGCCTCCGCGATCGCCACAGCGGTCATCGAGACCAGAGGAAATCAGTTGGTGGCGCTCCGCTGGTCACCAGAGTCCCGCTGCTTCTCGATACTCAGCAGCTGGACGTATGGTCCACCGGCCGGACCGAGCACCGTCGGTGCTAATGTTGCAGCGCTTCATACACCGAAGTGACAGTGACACAACGCGTCTCAGGGACCGGATCCACATCGTGTCTTGCGATGGAGGACTGGCTTCATTTGGGGGGTTTGACGACGATGGCAGACCGGCAGGCACAGCAGCGGCCCCGGCAGAAGATGGCTGCCACGCCCAGCATGGAGGATGTTGCGCGGCAGGCCGGGGTGGCGCTGGGCACGGTCTCCAATGTCATCAACCAGCGGAACACAGTGACCAAGGCCAACCGCGAAAAAGTACTGCTGGCCATCGCGCAGCTGGGGTACGTCCGCAACCGGGCGGCGCGGTCCCTGGCCGGGGGCACCAGCAACACGATCGGTTTCGTGCTGATTGACCTGAGCAACACCTTCTTCCTCGACATGACCAGGGGCGCCGAACGGGCAGCACAGGAAGCCGGCATGGCTGTTCTGCTGGCCAATTCGGATCTGGAAGCAGAAAAGCAGGACGTATACCTCAACTTGTTCGACGAAGAGCGCGTCGCGGGCATGCTGCTGGCGCCGATACCGCAGTCCGTCAACGGAAACACCGCCAGAATCCGCGATCGCGGGGGGAAAGTGGTCTTGCTCAACGACGGCCCGGTGAGCCATGACGGCTGCTGTGTGCTGGTGAACAACGAGCACGGTGGTTATCTGGCCGCCAAGCACCTCATCGAGACGGGCCGCCGCCGTTTGTTGTTCGCGGGAGGCCCCGACACCCTGGCCCCCATCCATGACCGACATGAGGGGGTCAAGCGCGCTGTCGCCGACACCAAAGGCGCCGTCAGTCTGGAATACCTGCCGACGAAGGAGGTACAGGTCAGTGACGGCCGCAAGGTGGGACACGCGTTGGCCGGTCGCACGGCGCGTCGACGGCCGGACGGCATCATCGCGGTGGCCGACTTGTTGGCGTTGGGCATGCTGCAATCCCTGGTCGCCGAAACCGATATCAGGATTCCTCGAGACATGGGGATCATCGGCTACGACAACAACCGGTCAGCCTGGGACAGCAGCGTGATCCCGATTTCCACCATCAGTCAGCCGGGCGAACAGATGGGCCGCGTAGCGACCGAGCTGCTGATCGAGGAGATCAGAGACCCGGACCGTCACATTCACCGCCGAATAATCCTCGAACCAACGTTGATCGCGCGGGAGAGCTCGGTGTCCCGATAACCGGCATCCAGAGCCGACTTCAAGATCCAGAGATCAAGTGCCGCGGCTGCATCCCTGACGCGGCTAGATGACCGATCTTGGGCCGGGCCCCCGCGTTGTGCAGTGGGCCCGCCTTGCCGGTTGACGACTCCGCGGGGGTCGTAAGGACTCACACCGGTAGGGAAATTTGCGCCTGTCAGCGCCCTGGAGCGGGCGTTAGACGTAGTCTTCGGTCCGCCATTCGTCTTTCCAATCCAGAACGGGTACCTGGCCGTCGAACCTGAACGGAAGCCACACGTATCCGGCGAGGGAGATGTTGATTTCGACGAGTTCTTCCATAGGTGCGTGCGAGTCTCGGCCGGCCGAGAAGTGCTCGACGAACAGCTCGTGGGTGCGTGCACCGTCGTCTTCATAGTTGGTCAGCCAGCGATCCCCCAGGGCGATGTACAGATCCTGTTTTCCCGGATGCCTGAACACGGAACTGATCTGGGTGTGAAACGACGTGCGTGACGGGTCTGACGGATGTGGGTCCCCCAGAATCGTGTAGGGGCCGTGATAGGACGCCGAGACGGCGACCTCGGACGGGTTCGGGTAGTAGCCGGTGGTGCCGGAGGTGACCAGGTAGTGCTGGCCACGGCGCCTGAAGTAGGCCGGTGCCTCTCGGACGTAAGGTGGCTGGCTGTGCGGGAAGTGAGTGGAGTAGTACCCCGTCACGTTGGTGTAGTCCTCGTCCAGGTCGGCGATGATCAGCTCGCTGTGGACCCGCTCGAAGACGTAATAGGCCTTGCCATCGATGGGGTCCACGACCAGGTCGAAGTCGCCGGCGTTCATCCCCAGCGGCCGCATCCCAACCCGGGCCTTCCGGTAGGGCCCGAGGATGGAGTCTGCGATCAGCACCGATGAAAGCTGGGTGTTGCCGGTCATGACCTTGAGCCACGCGACGAACTGTCTGGTCCGTTGGTTGTAGATGATGTGGGGTCTGTCCATGTACTGCGCAGGGTGAACCGGGGATTCCGGATCGTCCAGATCGGGCGGGATGATCAGGCCTCGGTCCTCCCAGCTGTACAGGTCGGTGGATGAGTAGCAGCGGACGCCCCAGTGCCAGATGCCGCTGCCCGGCGTGGACCGTTCCTTGTTCTCCCCGTACCAGTAGAAGACACCGTCCACGGTGATGATCGATCCGCCGTGCGCTTGGATCGGGTTTCCGTTCGTGTCCCGCCAGACCTGCCCCGGCCGGATGCTGGTGTTGGTCGTTGTGCTGGTGCTCATCGATAGTCCACTTCGTTGAGGTGCCACATTCGGTTTGGCTGGCGCGATCGTTGATTCGGGCGCAATGGCTGGACGGAATTCAGTTCCCGGACGCTGCCATTGCATTCGCCGGCTCGCGGGCGGGCGGTTGATGCGGGTGGGTCCGGCGCAGAGTGTGGTGCAAGTACGAACTGCGGCGCGTCATTAGTTGCGCAGGGACCATAGGTCTCCGGCCAGAATGCATGAGTGTGGGCCTGGCCCGAAGGTCACCTACGGCGGGTTCGACGGGGTCGCCGATGGCCGGGTGGCCGACGCGGGCGGCGCGTGCAACTGCTGTCGTCATGTTCTGGACCTTCGGATGGCACGGGCAGGAGCAGGGGTAGGCGAACGTCGCCGTTGACGATGGGGGTGTTACCCGATCAGTTCCGATACTGCCTCGCGTGAATGCGGCCGCCACATCACCGGCCGGGGGGCATCGAGTTCGGCCGCGGTGAAATGGGTTTCGAAGTGGTGGGTGCCGGATCCGACGGTGACCTTGTCGTCCTGGCCGGGCAGGTCGATGTGGGCCACTGTGCCGTGGGGCACAGTCACCTGGACCAGAAGTCGTTGGTGTTCCCGCCGCCAGGAGACCTCGGCCGGCCCGTAGGGCGTGAGATGTCGCGCTGAGGCATGGGTCAGACCGCCGCCGGGGCGGGGGGCTACCAGGATCTCCGCGTAGCCGGGGGCAGCGGGGGCCAGACCGGCGACGACCCGGTGCATGAAATCGACGACGGCGCCCAGGGCGTAGTGGTTGAACGAGGTCATCTCACCGGGGTTGACCTCGCCGTTGGGCAGCATGCTGTCCCACCGTTCCCAGATGGTGGTGGCACCCAGGGTGACCGGGTACAGCCAGGACGGGAATTCTTCTTGCAGCAGCAGGTGATAAGCCGTGTCGATGGCGCCGACCTGCGCGAGGGCGTCACAAATGATGGGTGTTCCTACGAACCCGGTTTGGATGCGGTGATCCCCGGCGACGACCAGCTGCACGAGGCGCTCCCCGGCGTGCCGGCGGTGTTCCGGCGTGGCGAGCAGGTCGAAACACAACGCCAGCGACAACGCGGTGGGGGTATCGCTGACCACCCTGCCACTGGCGGAGACATACTCGGCCTGGAAGGCCGCTTTGGCCTTGCGGTGGATGGTGTCGTAGCGCTCGAAACCTTCTCGGTCGCCCAGGATCTGGCAGGTGTCAGCCAGCAACTTCGAGGAGTGGACGAAGTAGGCAGTGGCGACCAGGTACTTATCGGTGCGGGAATCACCGGGATTTTCCGGTGGCGCGGTGGGGTCGAGCCAATCACCCAGTTGAAAGCCCGTGTTCCACAAACCCGTGCTGCCACTGAGCTTTTCAACCAGATCAACCCACGCTTTCATGCTGGGCAGCTGGTCGGTCAGGATTTGCTGATCACCGGTCCGCTGGTACAGCACCCAGGGGACGATGACCGCCGCGTCTCCCCAGGCGGCGGCCGGGTCGGCGGGGAATCCGCAGTCGATCCAGGGGACGAAGTTGGGCACACTGCCCATGGCCTGCTGCTCCGCGGCCACATCTTTGAGCCACCCGAGCAGGGTTCCGGTGCTGGCGTACAGAAAAGTTGCGGCCGGGGCGAACACCTGGATGTCACCGGTCCAGCCCAGCCGTTCGTCGCGTTGCGGGCAGTCCGTGGGCAGGTCGACAAAGTTGTCCCGCATGCCCCAAACGGTGTTCTCGTGGAGCTTGTTGAGCAGTTCGTGGGAGGAGTTGAACCAGCCCGTCCTTCTCATGTCGGTGTGGATGACCTCGGCGACGATGTCCAGATCGGACAGTTCCCCTGGCCAGTCGTCCAACTCGGCGTAGCGGAACCCGTGGAAAGTAAAGCGGGGAGCCCACTCCTCGATTCCCGAGCCTCCGAACGTGTAGCGGTCGACGGCGGCTGCCGTCCGCAGTGGCCGGGTGGCCAGCTCGCCGTGCTCGAGTACCTCGGCGTGCTGGAAGCTGATGGTCTGCCCGGCTACACCCGTGAGCTTGATCCGCAGCCGGCCGGAGATGTTCTGGCCGAAATCGAACCGGACTTTGCCACCCGCGCGGCGTTCCATGGCCTGGGGCTTCAGCGTTTCGGTGATCTCGATGGCCGGCCCCGTCGCGGACTCCAGCACGGCTGGGAAGGCCTCGAAGGACACGGTTACCGGGGCTTCCCAGGCGCTGTCGTCAAATCCCGCCCGGCTCCACCCGTCGAGATAGGCGCCGGCGTCATAGGTTTCCCCTTCGTAGATCCCGACTCCGGTGATGGGGCCGGTGGAGAATTTCCAATTCTCGTGCAGCGGCACCTGAGTCACGGTGCCGTCGAGCATGGTCAGGTCCAGTTGCGCCAGCAAGCTGACATCGTGACCGTAGATATCCCACAGCCCGCCGTTAAAGCCCAGCCGCCCCCGGTACCAGCCGTCGGCCAGCCACGCCCCGATCGCGTTGCGGCCAGGCCGCAGCAGCGAGGTGACATCCCAGGTCTGCTGCCGGATGCGATGTCCGAAGCTGGTCCAGCCGGGTGACATCAGGGCCGTGCCGACCCGGTCGGCGTTCAATTCCAGTTCGTACGCCCCGTGCGCGGTCGAATAGATGCGAGCGCGGGCCACACCGTCGGGCACGTCAAATTCTGTGCGCAGCAGGTACGCCGGGCGGAACACGCCGGGCTCGGCGCTGATGGATGGGCTGATGAACGGGACCGTCCAGTCGTCGCGTTGCAACAGTGACGCCTCGATGGTGGTCGGCGGGCTCCATGCGCTGGGCTGTCCGTCCTGATCGCGGACACGGACAACGACCTGGACCCGCTCACGTGAGGTCAGCGGTGCGGCCGGCCATTCCCGAAAGATGCTCTGCTCGGAGGAGACCCAACCGGTGCTGTAGGCCGCACGCCGGTCACCGGTCACCTGGATCTCGTATCCCTGCTGCCGGCCAGCGTCGTCGCCCGCGACGATCCAGCTCAGGCGGGGGCGCGGCGTTCCGATGCCGAAGGGATCCTTGAGGTGATCGACGCTGATACTTTCCACGGTGAGTGGCATTGCGAATTAACCTTTCACGCTTCCTGCGGCCAGGCCGCGCATGATGCGTTGGTTGAGAATGGCGTAGATGGCCATGGTTCCGAAGACGCTGACGCAGATAGCGGCGAATGTGGGCCCGTATTGGACGGCTCCGTATTGGCCGGTGAAGTTCAGCAGTCCGACCTGGATGGTTTGCAGGCTGTTGCTGTTGGTGAAGGTCAACGCGATGAGCAGGTCGTTCCAGATGAAGAAGAACTGCACCAGGCCGACGGTCAGGATGGCGTTGCGGACCATCGGCACCCCGATTGACCAGAACGACCGGTAAATGCTGGCGCCATCGATGGTCGCCGCCTCGAACATCTCCCTTGGCACCGCGCGGAAGTAGGTGGCCATCATGAACACCGTCAGCGGCAGGCCGGTGGCGGTGTAGGTGATGATCAGCGGCCACAGCGTGCCGGTCAGGTGGGTTTTGAAGTAGATGGTGAACAGAGGCAGCAGGATCATCTGGCCGGGCACCATGATGCCGAACAGGAAGGCCAGCAGGATGGCGGCCCGTCCTTTGAATACCATCACTTCCAGCGCGAACGCGCCGGCCACGCCGAACAGCAACGTCAGAAACAGCGACGGGAAGACGGCGATGACACTGTTGCGGATGTAGGTGCCCAGACCACCGGTGGTGAACGCGTCGCGGTAATTGTCCAGATTGGGATGGTGGGGCAGCGACCAGAACGGGTCGTTCAGGAACTCGGACTGGGTCTTGAAGGACCCGATCAACAACCACACGATCGGGTAGATCTCGATGATCAGCAGCACGGTGATCAGGATCCGGATCGGCAATCGGCGCCAGAAGCGCCGCGGCGCCCTATACGGCGCTGGCGTCGGTGATTCCGCGCGGGCGCTTCCCGGGTGGGCAATCGTGGTGGAAGACATGACAGCCTCTAACCCTTCGTGAGGTCGCGTCGGGTGGAGCGGAACACGAAGACAGTGACCAGCAGGCACACGATGGTCAGCATCAGCGCGATGGTGCTGCCGTATCCGTAGTCGCCGTAGGTGAATGCCGTCTGGTACATGAACAGCGTCATCGGGGTGGTGGCGTTCCCGGGGCCGCCGTTGGTCAACGCCAGGACCGAATCGAAGACCTTGAGCGTGCCGTTGATGCTGAAGATGATGGAGGACAGCAGGATCGGTAAGGACAGCGGCAGGATCAGGTTGCGGACCAGTGACCAGCCCGAAGCCCCGTCGATGCGGGCCGATTCGATGATGTCGTCGGGGATGTCGAGCAGCCCGGTGTACAGCAGCACGGCGTAGAAGCCCATGGATCGCCAGATGTCCATGATGACCAGCACCCAGAAGGAGGAGCCGGCGTGGCCGAACCAGTCGATCGGATGCCCTCCCAGGGCCTGGATCAGCCCGTTGACCGGGCCCTCCTGCGGCACTGATTCGAACAGCCGCTGGAACAGCAGCGCGACGGCGACCGTGGGCAGCACGATGGGGAAGAACACCAGGGTCCGGACGATGCCGCCGGCCTTGCGTAACCAGAACACGTACAGCAGGGCCAGCCCGTAGCCGCAGACGATCTGCCCGACGGTCAACACCACGGCGTATTTGGCGGTGAACCACAACGCCTGCCACGCGGCCGGATCGTGGAAGAACTCGGAGAAGTTGTTGAACCCGTTGTACTGGAACCCGTTGATGGTGTTGCCGGTGAACATGGTGTAACCGGCCGACCAGATGATCGGCACCAGCATGATGAGCGTGTACACCAACAGCGCCGGGCCCAAGAAGATCAGGATGGCTTTCTTGTCCCCGAGAACAGTTTTCATGGTCGGCGGCTCCTTTGCCTCTGGCCGGTAATGGGTGGGGTCGCCGCCCCGGTGGCAGCTCGATGGCCACCACCGTCAACGGCGACCCCGGGGTCGAGCTAGTTCTTGGCGGCGTTGGCCGCTTGGACCAGTTGCATGAACTGCTGACCGCTGATGGACCCGTTGACCAGCGAGGGGGCGTTGTTCTGACTGATCGTCGTTGCCTTGGAACTGAACAAAGCCTCGAACCACAGCACGCTGGTTTTGGTCTTGGCGATGGCGTCCTGCACGCCCTTGGTGAGGGCCGGCAGGTTCGCCGGGGCGGTCGACTTGAAGCCGGAAATGACGCCGCTGTCCTTGAGGACGGTGGTGCCGTAGTCCGCCGCGATGCACTTGACCCAGGCAGCGATGTTGGTGCCGTAGTTCTTGCTGGCGAACATCACCGGGACACCCACGTTCGACGGCATCTGGTCGATGTTCCCGGCGCCGCCGGTGACCGCCGGGAAGGGCATGAAGCCGATGTTGTCCGCGCCGATGGTGTTCTGCTTCGGATCATTGAAGTTCGCCAACGCCCAACTTCCCATGTACAGCATGGCCGCCTTGCCGGTGAGGAAGGTGTTCATGGACGTGTTGTAGTCCACCGAACCGACCGCATCACCGAAAGCACCGGCCTTACCAAGGTCACCTACGGCATCGGCGGCCTTCACATACTCAGGATCGGTCAGCTTGGCCGTTCCATCGGCCACCTTCTGCAGGGCGTCGGGGCCCAGCGAGCGGAAGATGTAGTCGCCGATGTAGCGGGTGATGTTCCAGCCGTCTTTGCCGTCGGCAGAGATGGGCTGCAGGCCTGCGCTCTTGAGCTTGGCTGACGCGGCGACCAACTGATCCCACGTTGTCGGCACCGAGATCCCGTTGTCCGCGAAGAGTTTCTTGTTGTACCAGATGCCCTCGATATTGAACTCGGTCGGTAGCGCGTACAGATCCTTGCTGCCGTACAGCGCCTGAAGGGTGGACTTCGCTGCTGGCAGGATCTGATCGCTGACGCCCTGGGCGTCCAGCTGAGGGGTCAGATCTTCCAACTTGCTGGCGGAGATGAATTGCTTCATCAGGGCCGGGGTCCCCGCCGCCATCATCATGTTCGGCAGTGCGTCCTGGCCGCCCAACAGCTGCAGCTTTTGGTCGAAGCTGGCGCCCGGCGCGGTATTGACCGACAATGGCGCCGCCTTGGCCGCAGTTGCGCAACCGGTTCCCGACAGGGTCTTGAGGGTCCCCGAGATGGTGGTGTTCTCGGTCTGACCCAGGTAACTCAGGCCACTGCTGCCAGGTCCCATGGCTGCAGCACTAGTGGGTGCGGCCGAGCCGGCTGCTGATCCAGCGGCCGAGCCAGCGGCGCTGGTGGCCGAGCTGCTCGAGCCGGCAGAGCCGGAACTGGTCGATGAGCATCCGGCAATCAGGCTCGCTGCCAGGCCAACCGCTGCAGCAGCGGTCAGCGCGCGCCGGGAACGATGTCGTGCTGTGGTCACGTTTCCTCCTTGAAAGGTGCCGCGCCCTGGTGAATGAAGCGCTTCATCGTGTACGGTAGGGGTCGCAAGCGTCTTGGTCAATAGCCTGATCGCAACGATCTCGGTTATTTATCGAAGCGATACCAAACGCGGTTAGACGAAAGAGAGGTACGCGGGGCGAGATACCGGCACAACGGTAGGCAACCCTGCGTAAGTCCGCATTTCTCCTCTCCGATTTGTTCACCCGCGACCCAATTATTGACACCGTAGGGTAGCCACTCCCCCCGGACGGTCGCACCGTCCAGGGAGAAACGCGGTCCGCCCGCGCTCCGCCCGCGTCACTCCTGCGGGCGCGTCATTCCCTGGCCTGGAACGCTTCTGGTCGGAGGTGGATCGTTGAGTGGGCCCTTAGGCCCCGGCGCGGGCCGGTTGTCCAGGTCAGAAGAAATCTGCAAAAGCTTGGGATAGCGCCGGTTTGAATCATCACGATTGTGCGGGTCCGCAGCGTGACACGCGATATTCGAATCGGCCGAGGCCCGGTTGAATACGCCAGGTTTCAGGATCTGATGAGTTCATGGGACCAGGGCGGCAATGTATGGAAGGCAGACGTGTTTTTTTCCATGGTGCCGCTCCTCTCCCACCGTCACTAGGACGACGTCTTGAATCTGCACGGACGCCGGGTCGGTGTGTCCGCGGCGACCCCCTGATCCGCCTCGAGAGGCTTCGTTCATCGCATCGCTACCGGAGTGCGTCGGAGATCGATTTCACGCCTCCGTGAGCGGTCATCCCCCCGTCGACCGGTATGTCGGCTCCGCTGATGAACGATGATTCGTCGCCCATCAGGAACACGATGAGCGGGGCGATTTCGTCCACCGTGCCGACCCGGCCCAGTGGCGTTTCGGCGATGCTCGCCTCCCGGAAAGCGGGTGCGGCCGAATTGGTCATCGGCGTCTCGATATAACCGGGGTGTACTGCGTTGACCCGGATGTTCCGCGGTCCAAGCTCGAGGCACGCGGCTTTGGTCAGGCCACGGAGCGCCCACTTGCTGGCGGTGTAGGCGATGGGGCTGTGCCCAGTCAGCGCGGCCACCGATCCGACGATCACGATTGATCCACCGTCGGTCATCAACGGCGTGACGGCCTGGATGGCCAGCAAGGTACCCGTTACATTCACCCGGTGTACCCGGTCCAGGTCGGCGATGCTGACCTCGAGCAGCCTTGCCCGCCAAGTGATTCCGGCGTTTGCGACCAGTCCGTCGATCCGGCCGGTCTGCTGCCTGATCTCGGTTGTCAAGGCGGCCCAGCCGGCATCGTCCGTCACGTCTAGCCGGCGGTAGCTGACCCCGGGGAGCGGCTCCGACGGCCCGCCGGTCAAGTCCACACCCCATACGGTGGCGCCGGCCTGGGCCAGGGCCTTCGCTTCTGCTGCCCCTTGCCCGCCGCCGGCGCCAGTGACCACCACTACCTTTCCTGCGAGTTGGTTCGTCACGTTCGCACCCGCGCTCGCGGTCGCGGCCGGGCGGGCCGCACCGGCGGCAGCGACAACCCCTGTATGACACTGTTTTCGATCGTGCCGATTCCTTCGACCGTCATTCTGACCACGTCGCCGATCTGCAAGGGCGGCGGGTCGGTGCGGCCGCGACGACCCCACAGTTCGGCAAGACAACCGCCGTTGCCGCAGGTTCCGGATCCGAGCACGTCGCCGGCCCGGACCCAGGTACCGCGGGATGCATAGGAGATCAGCTCGGCGAACGGCCAGCCCATGTTCGACAACAGGTCCTGGCCGATCAACTCGTCGTTGACCCAGACCCGCATGTCCAGGCCCAGAAACCCGTCGTCATCGACGAATTCGGCCAGTTCGTCGGCGGTCACCAGCCACGGACCCAGCGTGGTGGCCGAATCCTTGCCCTTGGCGGGTCCCAGATTGACTTTCATCTCCCGCCGCTGCAGATCGCGGGCCGACCAGTCGTTGAGGATGGTGTAGCCGAAGATATGCGCGGCGGCCTGATCCGGGGTCAGCGAAGCGCCGTCCGCCCCGATCACGACGGCCACCTCGAGTTCGAAGTCGAACAGCCCACTGCCCGGCGGGACAGCGACGTCGTCGTGGGCTCCGACCAAGGCGTAGGGGTTCGTAAAGTAGAAGGTCGGCGCTTCGTACCATTCCGGTGCTACGCCCGAGGTTCCGCTCACGCTCGCCACGACACCTTCGACGTGTTCCTCGAAGGCGACGAAGTCCCGCACGGTGGGCGGCTGCAACGGAGGTAGCAGTCGCACCGATTCCAGCGGCGTCGCTGGACCGGTGAGGGCGTCTGCGCCCGCCTCGAGCGCGGCCGGCAGCCCGGATCGCACCAGATCCAAGACGGTGACCCCGGCTGGCAGCGGGTGGACTCCGTCACCGGACGCCACCCCGGCGCAGACCCTGCCGTCGTGTTCGAAGGTCGCGAATTTCATCAGACCGGCGGGGCGACGAACAGGCCCTTGTCGGGGTCGTTGAACGATTTGGCGGCGACGAATTCGTCCATCGCGTTGGCGGTGCCCCATTGGTCACTGACTGTGGGGTCGGAGAAGTCGTGCATCGACGGGTGCCAGGTGTCCTCGTCCAGGCGTTCGAGCTCAGTGGTGTATTCGATGGTGTTGCCGTGCGGGTCCAGGAAATAGCTGAAGGTGTTGTTGCCGGCCTTGTGGCGGCCCGGTCCCCAGACCTTCTCCACCCCGGCCCGGAGCAGGCGGCCGGTGCCGCGCATGTACTCGTCGATCCCGCGCAGTTCGAATGAGGCGTGGTGCAGAGCGGCGTGCGGCCCACGGGCGATGGCGAAGCTGTGGTGCCAGTCGTTGCAGCGCATGAACCACATCATGTTGCCCATCCGCGGGTGCATAAGGGTGTCCGACAGCGCGAACGCCAGGTGCTTCTCGTAGAAGGCCCTGGTGCCCTCCGGGTCCCGCGAGTTCACCACCACGTGGGACAGGCGCACCGGGATCGATTCCTTCTCTTCGATGGTGCGGTGGGTGCGGACGGCGACGTCGGAGCTGATCTCGATGCATCGGCCTTCATTGTCGAAGAACCGAAAACCGTATCCCGCGCCTGGGGTGTCCAGGGTGGCGGGGTCGCCGAGCAACTGCACCCCGTCAGCGGCCAACTGCGCGGCCAATTTGTCGACGTTACCGGCGTTAGCCGCACCGAACGCGATCAGGTCAATCCGCTTCTCGTCGGCCTGCCGAAGGCGGACGACGTACTGCTCCGGTGAACCCTCGGCGGCCAGGAACGTGATACCCGAATCGCTGTGCTCGGCCTTGAGACCCCAGTTTCCGGTGTAGAACTCGAGTTGCTTGGCGTGGTCGGGCACGGCGAGATCGATGTGCCGCAGGTGGGTGATGAGCCGTTCGGTCATTTGTTCGCTCCTGGGATCTGGTGGACAGAGTGGGCCGTGGCAGTCAGGCCCAGTGCTTCGGCGTTGCCGGATGTGATCGCGTGGGTGTCCGCGGCACCGAGCTCCGCGGCGTCGACGCGCTGGACCGGATCGCTCACACCCATGTCGAAGGGGTAGTCCGAACCGAGGAGGACCCGGTCGGCGCCGACTGTAGATACCAATGCCCGCAACGCTTCCGGGGTATGCACCAGGGAATCGAACCAGATACGGCGTAGATAGCTGCTCGGTGCCTGCCTGCACCCGCGAGCCTCCGGGCGGACCTGCCAGGCGTGATCGCTGCGACCGAGGAACGTCGGTAGGTACCCGCCACCGTGAGCGGCGAGCAGCCGCAAACCGGGATGCCGATCCAGCACGCCTGCGAAGATGAGATGCGAGAGCGCGACGGCATTTTCGACCGGCTGACCGACCGTGTTGGACAGGTAGTGCCGATCCAGCCGTTCGTCCAGGGTGCAGCCGAAGGGATGCAGGAACACGACCGCTCCGAGTTCGGCGGCTCTGGCCCAGAACGGTTCGAGGCGTTCGTCGCCCAGTTCGACAGTGCCGTCGGCTGTTGGTGCGTGAGAGGAAATTTCCACACCGACCAGGCCGCAGGTCAGCACCGCGTCGTCGAGCAGCTCGACGCACAGTTCCGGGTGTTGCAACGGAACCAGCCCGAAGCCGGTGAAGCGGCTGGGTTCTTCTGCGACGACCGCGGCCACTCCACGGTTGGCGGTGCTGCACACCACGCGGGCCAGATCGGGTTCGGCCCAGTAGTGGTACTGCGACGGCGACGGCGAGATCACCTGGACGTCGACGCCGGCCGCGTCCATGTCGGCGAGCCGGCGCTCCACAATCGTCAACTGCGGAATCGCCGCGCCCACCATCTTCCCGGAGACCGCGAGCGACTCCGGACCATTGCGCCGGGCGTCCAGCTCCCGCTGCGCCGCCAAGCCGGGAAGCCCGGCGACGACGGCCTCCACCTCGGGGACGATGACGTGCGCATGAACATCGACGACGCTCATGCCATCTGGCTCTTCGCGCAAGCGCTCATCGCTACGATGCTCACTCACGCCGGCACGCTGACCATGGCGCTGATCCGGCCCATCAGGGCTGGGACATCACCTCGAACATGGTCCAGCAGCCACTGTCCGAGCTGGTTGGATGCCTCCACGACGGATTTGGCGCGCTCGAACCGCCGCGCGGTGAACGCCGCCCAGAGTTGCTCGTCGAGCCGGTCCGCGGAGATCAGCAGTTCGGCGAGCACGGCTGCGTCCTCCAACGCCTGCGCTGCTCCCTGGGCCAGGGTGGGCGGGCACGAGTGGGCTGCGTCCCCGATCAGCACCACCCGACCGCGGTGCCAATCCCCCTCCAGCACATGGGTTTCGAACCAGGTGTAGTTCACCCGGCTCGGGTCGTCCAGCAGTTCCCGGATCTCGTCCCACGGCCCGTGGTAGCCCGCACTGAGTTCCCGCATCGTGTCCAGCTGCTGTTGGGGGCTCAGCGCACTGCGGTCCTGGGCGTCCTCGACCAGGTAGGCATACATCGAGTCCGGTCCGGTCGGGCAGTACCCGGCGATGTAGCAGGGCCCGCCGTACGTCAGGTCAGTGCGGACGATGTCGGCCGGGCGCCGGGTGAAGGCGCGCCAGATGCCCATGCCGGTCGACCGGGTTTCCAGTTCGATGCCCAGGGCCCGGCGGGTCCAGGAACGGATGCCGTCGGCGCCGACGACCAGGTCGTAGCGGCCCGCGGAGCCGTCGGCGAAGGTCACGTCGACGCCGTTCTCGTCCTGGGTCAGGGTGGTGTGGGTGGTGCCGAAGCGGAACTTGACCCCGACGGCGATGGCCCGCTCTACCAGGATGCGGGCCAGGTCCGGGCGCGGCATGCCGACGGTGGCCGGGAGGTCGGGCCCTCCGGTGCGTGCGTCGGGGATCTCGGCCAGCAGCGTGCCGTCGGGGGTCCGCAGGCCGAGCGAGTTGAACGGGTACCCGGCGGCCAGTACCTCGTCCCAGACCCCCAGTTGCCGCAGAACCCGCAACGCGTTGCCCTGCAGGGTGATGCCGGACCCAACCGCGGTGGCGTCGGGCTTGACCTCGACGACCTCGACGGCCACGCCGGCACCGGCCAGCAGGATCGCGGTCGCCGTTCCGGCCGGGCCGGACCCGACCACCAAAACATTGTTCACTGCTGGCATCTGGTAGACGTCCTTGTCCTTGAAGGGGAGAGTTTTATTTGATGGCGACCGGGTTGACCGGTGCGCCGACGGCGCCGGTGACCGGGATCGGCGCGGCGGTGAGGAAGAAATCCCATCGACCGTCGCCAGCGCAGTCCGCGGCCAGTTCGTCCAGGTCCCACATCTCGCCCAGGAACAGGCCCATGTTCGGGATGGCCACCTGGTGCAGCGGCTGGAAGGCCGAGTCGAATTCGTTCGGCCGTACCTCGAATCCCCAGGTATCGGTGGCGATGGCCGCGATCTCGGTGCTGTGCAGCCAATCCGCGGTACTGAACGACAGTCCGGGCGAGGCGCCGCCGGCATAGTCGCCCCAGCCCTCCCGGCGGGCGCGGGCCAGCCGCCCGGTGCGGACCAGGAGGATGTCGCCGCGACCGACCTGGGCCGATTTTCCTTGCGCGGCCATGGTCTGCTCGAGATGTTCGGTCGTGATGGCGAAACCGTCGGGCAGTTCCCCGTTTTCCCCGATCGCCCGACCGACGTCGAGCAGGACGCCGCGACCGGCCATCCGGCCGCCGACCGTTTCGATGCCGGTGACCAGGTCGCCCTCGCTGGTCACGACATCGCCGGCGCGGCGCCCGTTGTAGGCCATGCCGTGGTCGAAGATGTGCCCGAGGCCGTCCCACTGGGTGGAGGCCTGCAGCGGCATGAAGACGACGTCATCGGCGCCGCCGAGACCGTGCGGGAAACCCTGATTGCCACGTTCGGCGTCGACGCCGGTGTCCAGCATGGTGTGCACCGGATTGGTTCGGCGTCGCCAGCCCTTCTGCGGGCCGTTGTTGTCGAAGGACTGGGACAACGAGAAGGCCGCGCCGCGCCGGATCAGCGCCGCGCCCTCGATTCGCTTGTCCGGGGTCAGGAAGTTCAAGGTCCCCAGCACGTCGGTCGACCCCCATCGGCCGGCGTTGGAGCAGCGGCGGGCGGCCGCCGCAATGCTGCCCTCGGCGTCGGTCCGGTCCAGCGTCCCGGTCATCGCGCTCCCTCGGCCACGCAGCGCACTCGTTGCGTGCCCAGCCCGGTGATCGTCCCCTCCATGACATCGCCTGGGCGCAGGAACCGTCCGGCGGGTTGGCCGTTGCCGGCAGGGCTGCCGGTGAGGACGAGATCACCCGGTAGCAGGGTGGTGGTCTGGGAGGCCTCGGAGATCAGGGCCGCAACATCAAAGAGCATGTCTTTGGTCGATTCGTTCTGCCAGACCTCGCCGTTGAGGGTGAGGTTGATCCGCAGGTCGTGGGTATCGGGGACTTCCGAGGCAGGTACCAGCCAGGGTCCGGTGGGAAGAAATCCGGGTGCGTTCTTGCCCCGGAACCAGTCGGTGCCAATCTCTTTCATGTCGCGGCGGAACACCCGGTCGCGGGTGGTGAGGTCGTTGACAATGGTGTAGCCGGCCACGTGCTCCAGTGCGTCCTCCCGGCTCACCCGGAAGGCCGGAGCACCGATGACGGCGGCGAGTTCGAGTTCCCAGTCGTGGCGTTCGCTGTATCCCGGGAGCACCACGTCATCAAACGGACCGCCGATCGAACTGGGCAAGCCCAGGAAGATGTACGGGGTTCCGGTGGCCGCTCGCTGGTCCATCATCGCCGCGACTTCGACCCTCACCTCGTCGACGGTCTTGCCCTCGGAGATCTCCATGTGGGCCATGGCCAGGTCGATGACGTGGGTGCGGTAGTTCGCACCGGACTGGAACACCTGCCGGGGCGTGACCGGGGCCAGCACGGCGAAGTCCGCCAGATCTGCCGCGCCGGTGAAGGTCTGCAACAAGGGCAGGACGCGGGGCCAGTCTGCCAGCAAAGCTGTGACGCTGATCGGAGCCGGCAGCCCGAGCCGGCCCGCCACCGAATCCAGGTCCAGGACTGTCGTCCCGCGGACCAGGGCGGTGAATTCGTGGGTGGTATCGCGGAGGCGACCAAGAGCAAACGCGGGGGGCAACGGATCCACAGTGATCCTTTCATCTTCTAGATGGCACCTAGTGTGGCCAGCCGCGGGGTATCAAGGAAGATGAAATTGTTGATGGCCGGCATCAGCGCCATCTATGTCCGGGTGATCTGCATGGGTAGTGATGCCCAGGCGCGCAGGGTGTTGTTGTGGTGCCGGCGGGGTTCGCCGTCCAATTCGATGGTCTTCACCCGGCGGGCCAGCGCGGCGATGAGGGTGCTGGCCTCGAGTCGGGCGATGTGTTGCCCGACGCATTGGTGGATCCCCATTCCGAAGCCGACGTGGCCGGACGGGTCGCGGGTCAGATCGAAGGTGTCCGGTTGGCTCCAGCGGCGCGGGTCGCGGTTCGCTGAACCCAGGAACATCAGGATCTTCTTGCCGTCGGGCACGGTGACCGATCCGATCCGCACGTCGCGGGTCGCCGTTCGGAAGAACGTCTGGACGGGTGACTCCCACCGGACGGCTTCGTCGAATGCGATGCGGGCCAACTGCGGCTGAGCTCGAAGTTGTTGCCACTGCTCGGGATTGGTGGCGATGGCATACAACAGGGCAGCCACTCCGTGGACCGTGGTGTCCACGCCCGCCGACAGCAGAGAGCGGACGATCAGCGGGGCCTGGGTCTCGGTGATGTCCCCGTGGTCGGCGGCCGCCCAGATCTTCGCGCCGAATCCGCTGTCGGTCAGGGCGTCCCGGGCACATTGCTCGTTCACCCAGCCCGACAATCGCTGCACGTGAGGGTTGCCGCCGGTGACCAGATCGTTGGCCGGTCCGAACGCGTTGAACAGATGATCACCGTAGGGCAGCAGGTTCTCCCGGCCCGCCTGGCCGATTCCGACTGCGTCCGGGAAAACCCGCAGCGGAAAAGCCTGCGCCAGGGCGGTCATTGCATCGAACCGATCCTCGGAGACGACCTGATCGACCAGTTCGTCGGCATCCGCGGCCCATTCGTCGTGCAGGCCGCGGATGGCGCGTGGGCTGAGGATCTTCTCCAGCACCACTCTGGGTGCGTCGTGCCGCGGAGGGTCGGTTTCCAGCAGCAGACTCGGTGGGCGCCAGGGCTTCTCGAACCGGAAGTTGCTGAGCCCGACCCCGGCCCCGGACTGGAAGGTCTGCCAGTCGATGAGAGCCGCGTGTACCTGCTCGTAGCGGCCCATGGCGTACAGGTCATACCGTTCCAGGTAGAGGACCTCGCCGGCCTCCCGAAGGGCCGTGTGGAAGGGGACGGGGTCCTCGAGGGTGTCGTGGTCGAACGGGTCGACCGATGACACGGGTCCGTGGAACTGTTGCTCGGCGATGGTCATGAACTTTGTCCAATCATCGGTGATCAGAGATCGAGAACGAGTCGCTGGGTGCAGGACCGGGACACGCAGATGAACATGGTGTCGCCGCGGCGGCGTTCGTCATCATCGAGCAACGAGTCCCGGTGGTCGGGATCGCCGTCGAGCACCGTCGTTTCGCAGGTACCGCAGGTGCCTTGCTCGCAAGAGGACAACACCGCGACGCCCACCCCCCGGACGGCCTCCAGGATCGAATGAGCCGGATCCACTTCGATGCTGCCACCGGACCGGGCGAGTTCGACCATGAAGGGGCCGGCGAGCACCGGAAGGCCGGCCGGTTTGGCTACGAACCGCTCCAGCCGTAGCGAACCTGGCGGCCACGACGCACATCGGGCCTCGACGGCCGCCAGCAACGGCCCGGGGCCGCAGCAGTACACCTTTCGCTCGCTGCGGTGCGGACCGAGATGAGCAGCCAGGTCCAGCAATCCGAACTCATCCTGGGGTCTGAGGAGCACGCGATCGCCGTAGCGGGCCAATTCATCGAGAAAGGCCATAGATTGCAACGTTCGTCCGCCGTACAGCAGGGTCCATTCCGCCCCTAGGAGGGTGGCCTGCTCGATCATGGGGAGTATCGGGGTGATCCCGATGCCGCCGGCGATGAACAGGTATTCATCGGCCGGCACCAGGTGAAAGTTGTTGCGTGGCCCGCCGATTCCCACCGTGTGACCCTCGGTCAGCTGATCGTGCACATACGCCGAGCCGCCTCGGCCGGCCGGCTCCCGCAGGACGCCGACCCGATAGGAGAACGGGTCGGTCCGATCTCCGCACAATGAGTACTGGCGGACATCGCCGGTCGGCAGCATCAGGTCGATGTGCGATCCAGGTGTCCAGTCGGGCAGCCGCCGACCATCCGGATCGGTCAGGGTCAAGGTCACCACCCCGTCGGCCACCACCGACTTTCCGGTGATGTGCGCGGAGACGGCGTTGCCCGTCACGGGCGGGGTCGAGATCGTCACTGGTCTCTCCTGTCTTTTCCGTAAATGCTGCCGTGACGGCGAACGCCGTCACCACCGCCTTCTCAATGGATGAGACACCGACCTCTGGTCAGATCTAGGCTGAGGACGTCACGGTCAATCGGCGGCCGATGCCGCGGGCTGCTAGCTGCAGAGCAGGCACTCGATCGGCGTCATGGTGATCGTTGGGGACTATCACGGCCAGGGCGGCGACCACCTTGCGGGCGGCATCACGGATGGGCACGGCGATGCCGCTCGCCTCGGGATGGATATGGCCGGGGCAGCAAACAAAACCCGTCCGGCGGATCTCGGCCAAAGTCGAGCGCAGCACGGAGGGCGTGGAGATCGTCTGCGGGGTATAGCCTCTCAACGTCCCGGCCAGGATGCGTTCTTGCAGGACCGGGGTTGCGTTGGCCAGCAGGACCAGCCCGGCCGACGAAGCGTGCAAAGGTAGGCGCCCGGCGATGCGGGTGATGTTGATAACCGCGTCGGCGGTCGAGAGCCGTTCGAGGAACAGCACTTCGTCGCCGTCGAGCACCCCCAGTTGGGCGTGATGGCCGACGACAGCATGCAGGTCTTCCATGAACGGCATGGCTGCTTCGCGCAGGCTCAGCATCGGTGAGGCCCGGTTGGCCAGCTCCCAGAGCCGCACGCCGATCCGGATGCGTCGGTCGGGTTCTCGAGCCAGCAGGCCCTGCTCGACGAGCTCGGCGATCAACCGCGATGCGGTCGCGACATGAAGATGCGATCGGCGGGCGATCTCGGAGACGGTGAGGGTCGGAGCGTCGGGGGTGAAGGCTTCGACGACCCTGACCGCGCGGGTGAGAACTGATTCACCGGTCGGCGTCCTGGCCACGGGCGATTGTCCCTTCGATCGCTCTGCTGTTCGATCTACTGCATGTCGAGCCGAGCCGCCGTCGCTTTCACGACTTGCTCGACCGGGGTGTCGGGAGCCGTCTCGACCAGCCGGAAATGGTCGCCGGCCACATCGATGACAGCCAGATCGGTGATGATCCGTTGGGCCACCCGCTGTCCGGTGAGCGGCAGGTCGCATTGGCTGACCAGTTTGGGCTCACCGGCCTTGGTGAGGTGGTCCATCAGGATGATGACCCGCTTCGCGCCATGGACCAGGTCCATGGCACCGCCCATGCCTTTGACCATCTTCCCGGGGATCATCCAGTTGGCCAGGTCACCGGCGGTGGACACCTGCATGCCACCCAGGATGGCGACATCGATGTGGCCACCGCGGATCATCGCGAAACTGGTGGCCGAATCGAAATAGGACGCGCCCGGCAGTACGGTCACGGTTTCCTTTCCGGCGTTGATCAGATCGGGGTCGACATCGTCGTCGAAAGGGTAGGGGCCGACGCCGAGGATGCCGTTCTCCGAGTGCAGGTTGAGCTGCACCCCCGGCGCAAGGTGATTCGGGATGAGCGTGGGCAGGCCGATCCCGAGGTTGACGTATTGACCGTCGGTCAGTTCCAGCGCTGCCCGCGCCGCCATCTGTTCGTGATTCCAGCTCATCGGTCGGCCCAATCGGAATCCAGGGATTCGACCCGGGCGCGGATCGTGCGTTTCTCGATGCGTTTGCTGGTGGCCTGTTCCGCGGTGAGAGCGATGACCCGTTGCACGAAGATGCCCGGCAGGTGCACGTCGTCCGGTCCGATGTCGCCGATCGGAACGATTTCCTCGGCCTCCACAATGGTGACGGCTCCCGCCATAGCGGCCGGGACGTTGAAGTTGCGGGCCGCCGCGTGGAAGCGGGCGTTACCGGCAGCGTCGGCCTTGGCCGCCCGGACCAGCGCGACGTCGGTGCGGATGCCTTCCTCCAACACCATCGGCCGGCCGGTCAGGATCCTTACTTCCTTGGGCTCGGATGCCTCGGCGACGCTACCGTCGGCGTGATATCGCCAGGGCAATCCCCCGTCGGCGACCTGGGTGCCGACTCCGGTCGGGGTGAAGAATCCGCCGATGCCGCTGCCGCCGGCCCGGAGTCGCTCCGCGAGGGTGCCCTGCGGGGTAAGTTCGACGTGCAGTTCCCCCGCCAGGTATTGCCGGGCGAACTCCCTGTTCTCGCCGACGTAGGAGGCAATTACCCGGTCGATGCGGTGTGCCTCCAGCAGCAGTCCGAGTCCGGCACCGTCGACGCCGCAGTTGTTGGACACCACCGTGAGATGCTGCGCACCTTGGTCGAGCAGGGCCTGGATGAGCGTCCACGGAATACCGGACAACCCGAAACCACCGACGGCCAGTGATGTTCCGTCCTTGATGTCGGCCACCGCCGCGGCGGCGGTCGGGAAGATCTTGTTCACGCTGGTCCTTCGGGATCGGTCTGCGGGCCGGTCGAGCGATCGGTGCTGTGGGGGACATCTTCGGCGATGGTTAAGGCCCGGTTTGCTGCGAGGCCCTGGCGTAGATCGTGCTTCTCGTGGAGGAGGCGGGGTAACGGGTGCTACGGGCGTCCGAGTGCCAGGCGCCAGCTCACACGGTCATGGCTCCTGATCGCCGCCGCAGATAGCTGGACAGACCGACCGCCACGGCCAAAGCGGCTCCGTTGAACACCGGCTCGACCCACGTGTCCGCACCGGCGAGGGTGAGGCCGCTGACACTGACCGCCACCAGAGCGACGCCGAACACGGTGCCCCACACGTTGAACCGTCCTGGCTGGATCGCTGTCGCACCGAGGAAGACGGCAGCGAGGGCGGGGAAGAGCATGGATGTGCCGTTGTCCGCGGTGGCCCCGGCGGTGCGGGCGGTGAGGATAATGCCTGCCACGCCCGCGATCAGGCCGGAACCCCCGAAGGCGATCAGCGTGTATCTGCGCGTGGGAATGCCTACCAACCTGGCTGCGCGGGCGTTTTCGCCGATCGCGTACAGGGAACGGCCGTACGGCGTGTGGCTCAGCACGTACCAGGCGGCGACGGCGAGCACAGCAACGGCGTAAACCGGTAGCGGCACCCCGAGCCACGTGCCGGAGCCGAACTTTACGAGGGCTGGAGCGATGTGGTTGCTGATCGCCTGACCGCCGGTATACCACTGGATATAACCGCCGAGCATCGTTGCGACGGCCAGTGTCCACACGAAGGAGTTCATCTGGAAGTAGGCGACCGCAACGCCGCTGGCCAGCCCCACGGCCAGCCCGATGCTGAGTGCGGCCAGCATTGCCACGCCAAGCGATACGTGGTTGTTCTGCATCAATCCAGCGCACATCACTGATGATGTCGCGGCGACCGCTCCGATGGAAAAGTCGAAGTGGCCGGCAACCAGCGGCAGCAGAACGGCTAGGGCGAGTAGGAGGGTGATGGTCTGGTTCGCGGCCAGGATGCGGAGGTTCGCCGCCGTCGGGAACGTCGGGGAGGTTTGCGACCACACGGTGAAGAACACCGCTTCCGCACCGACCAGCGCAACTAGGGCGTAGCGCTCGACGCCGCGCAGGCTGGGCAGTAGCCGCCGGGTAAGCCTGCCGGTCGACCGGGCCTTGGCTGCAGCCACAGCAGTGTCTGGGGCGGTGCCCGCCGACGTGGGTGAGGTCATTGTCATGCGAACACGATCTCCTTCTGTACGAGCTCGGTCAGTCGGTCGGCGGTGAGCTCGGAACCGGTGACCGTGGAGGCGATGCGACCGGCCAGCAGCACCACCACGCGGTCGCACAACAGCGAGAGTTCCTCGAAGTCCGACGATGCGACGAGGACGGCACAGCCGTCGGCCGCGGATTCGCGTATTGCGGCGTAGATGTCTGTGCGGGCGCCGGCATCGACGCCTTGGGTGGGTTCGTCGAGCAGTAGCAAACGGGGCTCGCGGCGGAGCCATCTAGCGAGGACGATCTTCTGTTGGTTTCCACCGGACAGCGTCGCGAGGCCGGCTTCGGTCGATGTTGTCTTGACACCGAAGCGCCGGACGAGGTCGGCCGCGTCCGATCGCTCGCGGCGGCCCCGCATCCAGCCTGAGAAGTACTGCCGCAGGACCGATGCCGACACGTTCTCGCGCACCGTCATGTTGATGAACGCGGCGTCCTGCAGCCGGTTCTGTGGGATCGATGCCACACCAGCGCGCATCCGTTTCCGGACCGATGACCTCGTCAGATCGACTGCCGACACTCGGACCGACCCAGCCGTTGGTCGCTGGAGACCGAACACGGCGCCCAGCAACGTCGAGCGACCGGAGCCGAGCAGCCCGGCTACGCCGACGATCTCGCCTTCCAGGATCGTGAGATCCAGACCTCGCAGGGGCCCGGAATGCAGGTCACTGACCTCAAGAACGGATTCCTTGCCGACCGGGTCCGTTCGGGACCTGACTTTCACCGGCGTCCGTCCAGTCATGAGCTCGACGAGTTGGTCCTCGGTCGGCTCGGTCGCCTCGAGCGTCGCGGCGACGCGCCCGTCCCGGAAGACGGTGTAGTCGTCGGCAACGCTGAGCACCTCCTGCATGCGGTGACTGACGAGAACGATCGTCTGGCCGAGCGAGGCTCGGTGTCGCAGGGCAACCATCAAGGCGCGGGACTCAGCGTCGGGGAGGCTGGCCGTTGGTTCGTCGAGCAGCAACACGAATTCGCTGCCTTCTTGATCTTGTAGGGCGCGGGCAATTGCGATGAGTGTCTTGGTCGCCGGGCGTAGCGTCCCGATCGGCGTGTCGGGGCCAGCGGAGATCGCGTACGCGTCCAGCAGTGATGCGACTCGGGTGCGTAGGGCGCCCCATTTGATGCCGCCGGTGACCGAGGTGGGAAACCCCGCGTCCAGCGCAAAGTTCTCCGCCACCGTGAGGCTCTCGAACAGGCCGAGGTCCTGGTGTACGAATCGCAGCCCGGCCTGGTGCGCGCGACGGGCGCTGATCTCGGCGGCCGGCATCTGGTGTCCGCGCAGGCGGACAGTGCCGCTGTCGGCGGTGTACACACCCGCGAGGCACTTGATCAGGGTGGATTTGCCCGATCCGTTGCCGCCGAGCAGCGCGTGCACCGTGCCCTGGCGGACGCGAAGGCTCGCGTCCACCAGAGCGGGCGTGCCTGCAAAGTGCTTCGCGAGGGAGATCGCCTCCAGCGCAGACGCACCGGTCGACATCAGGCGGCGCCCCATGCCTTCTTGTACGCGGCTGCATAGTCAATCGGCGGCGAGTACTGGAACGGCCCGGACGCCGGCATGTTGTGCTGCGCGTCGATGACCTGTAAACCGATGCCTGCCGGTTGCACAGGCTGGCTGTTGAGGACTCGGGCGAGGACGTCGACGGCGGCCCAGCCGGACCATGAGGCACTGAATCCGACCGTCGCGTCCTCGCCCGTGCCATTGCGGATCAGGTCGAGATTCCCCGGTTCACCGAACGAACCGATCACCGCGAGCTTGTCGGCTTTCCCGGATGACTGCACGGCTTGGGACAGGCCGGCGAAGAACCAGCCGTCGAGAGGCACGTTGACCGCATTCGCGGTGGGGACCTTCAGCAGTGCGGTCGAGAATTTCTGCGGGAGCTGACCGCTTGCGACATCGGCGTTGGCAATTTTGATGGTGTCCAGGACCTTGCATCCGGTGCACGCCGCGAGCTCCTTGGCGAAGCCCTGCTGGATCCACGGACCCCAGATGGCGTCGGTGAACTGCAGGCTCAGTACCTGCGCCTTCGAATCGGTCTTGCCGATGATCCAGTCGGCCTGCAGCGCGCCGAGCTTCTCCCACCATTGCTGGGCCGTGAGCGACGGCAGGTTCGTCACCACACCGCTGAACAGTTTCGGCCCCCCCGAGACGTCGCAGTCGTTGCCGCCGCCCGCTACCGTCGGGATGTTCGCCGTCTTTGCTTCCTGCAGGGCAGCCTGCATGCTGTTGCAGTCTTGGCCGATCACGATAATGCCGCCCGCCTTGGCGCTGATGCCCTGGCGTATGCAGGCCGACCAGCCCTGCGGATTGAGCTTGCCGTCGCAGATCGTCGCGTCCCAGCCGGCGGCCTTGGCCGCATCGACGGCGGCTTGTGCCGGTCCGGCACAGGTCGGCACCTGCTGACCGCACGAGACCACCCAGGCGTGTATGCCGGACTTGGGGGCGGCGGCCGCGGTCGGCGGCGTTCCGGTGATTCCGGTGTAGGCGGTGTTGAAGGCTGCCGCGCTGGATGACACGCCGCTGGAACCGCCGGACACTGCCGTGCTTGTTTGCGTGGAACTGGCGGCAGAACCGCTGGAAGCGCCGGACGCCGCCGTGCTGGTCGGCGTGGAACTGGCGGCGGAACTGGAACAGGCGGCAAGGCTGATTGCGGCGGCGAACGCGAGCCAGCCCGGTCGCGACGCGACCGGTCAGCCGGCGAGGGTTCTTGAACAAGGTCGACTCCTGCGCGATGTGGTCACCGTCATGTTTCCGGTGGGTTGCATCGAAGCGTCGTGGTCGGCCGCAGTTTCGTCGAGCGGATGTTGGCTATGTGCCGTATCAGTTTTTCTTATGTCTCGCTAGATCGGCATCGTGCGGCAGGCATCCATCAGGAGCTCGCGAAGCCAGATGTGGCCCGGATCCCGTTCATACATCGGGTGCCACCACATCGCCTCGGTTATCGGCACGGCGTCGAATGGGCATTCCATGACGCGTACGTCTCCCCAACTGGCGGCGCGCGCAGCCAGGCGTCGTTGGACAAGCGCGATTCGGTCCGTGCCGGCGATCACGTACGGCAGCGCGAGGAAGGATTGGACGACGATCTGCACCCGCGGTTCGACTCCGAGCAATTGCAGCTGGCGCCCTGCCGGCGTGAAGGCGGCGGGGGCGAAATACGTGAAAGCCCACGGGAGTTCGGCCAGGTGCTCCATGCCGAGGGTGTGGCCGACCCGGGCGTTCGACGACGCCACCAAACACACCCAGTCGTCGGTGTAGAGCTCGGTGTAGGGCAACCCGTTGACGAAGCCATGCGGGATCACCAAACCGTCGACTGTGGGGACCACCTCATGAGCGTGGTCGACATGGTAGGGGGTGTGCTGCTCCAGGCGGAGGACGACGTTCGGGGCGCGTTCCTCCGTCAACGGGCGCAACGCCTCGCCGAGGATGGCAATCGCATAATCAGAGGCGAGGAGCGTGAACTCGCGGTGCTCGGTGGCGGGATCGAAGGCAGGCTGCGCCTCGAACACCCGCCGGACCCCGAGCATCGCGACCGCCGTCTGTTCCCGCAGGCGTGCGGCCAACGGCGTGAGCTCGTACCGGTTTCCGGAGCGCCGGAGGAGGTCATCGTTGAAATGCCGACGCATCTTGGCCAGCGCCAGTGAGACCGCGGGTTGGCTGACGCCGAGCCGGTCGGCGGTGCGGGTGACGCTGCCCTCCTGAAGCAGCACTTCCAGCGTCCTGAGCAGGTTGAGATCGAGGCTGGAAAGCTGCATTGGAATAGCTTGGCATAAGTCAGGCTGATCCTGCCCATGTTAAGAACGATGCTGCTGATGGCTGATCGGGCCGCGGGCATCGAGCATCTCACGGGCGTCATCGCCGGTCGGTGCCTGCTGCTGGTCCCCTCGGGGTAGGTCTGCGGGTTGGTTGGGCGATCGGCGGTGTCGAAGACTTCTTGGGCGATGGCGAAGGCCCGGTTCGCGACGGGGACTCCGGCGTAAGACGGCGCAGTGCAGCAGCACTTCCTGGATCTGCTGGGTGGTCAGCCCGTTGCGCAGCGCCGCCGAGACGTGCAGGGCCAGTTCGTGTTTCTGCCCGAGCGCGGTGAGCAGTCAGTCGCACGTACTACAAGCCGTTCCTCCATGAACCGCATTGTGACAGGTCGTCGATGCTCCGCTCCAATACGGTGGAGCTGACGTGCCGGCTGGGAGCGTCCGCGCGGTAAGGGTGGTGAACCCCGTTCAGCCAGTGAAGCTCTACGGGGCCATAGGACGACTGGATCGTCTCGGTGAGCAGGCCTGCACAAGGGCCACCGATGGCCGGCCGCCGAGTGGCGAGCAGAGTTCCCGGCATCCGGCCCCGCTTCAGCGGTGCGAATAAACATAGGTTTACGCGCTTAATGGATCCTGAACGTGCAGCACCTTCGCCCATCCGCTCAGGGAATGGCGACCGTTCTGGTGATCTGGCCGTTGTTCTCCCAATATGTTCTGCGGCTGGCCAGGTAGGGGTCGGTCGGGGCGGGCTGCACGTTCCCGTTGTCGTCGGTGACACGGGAGGTGATCTGGTGCGCGCCGGGGATCGGATCCGCCCAGTCGATGGTCCAGAACGCCCAGGAGAACTGGCTGTGGCCGTGGGACCGCATTCGTCTTACACCCGCCCGTCGCCAGGCACCACCATCGATCCGGACGTCCACACGGCCGATCGACCCTCCCCAAGCTGCGCCCATGATGGAGTATCGACCTCCACGCCGCGCCACCTTGGCCGGAGCCGACTTGAGGCGGTCGTGGGAGACATTGGTGAAGGTCCAGATCGTCTCTCCCAGGTGGCGTTCCTCGCGAATGGTGACGTAGTCGCGAGCCATGAACCGGCCGGCGGACCGCCCGTCGCGGACCTCGATGCGGCTCAGCCATTTGACGTTGGCCACGCCGTACCAGCCGGGGGCGATCAGTCGCAACGGATATCCGTGCTCCGGGGGCAGCGCGACTCCGTTCATCTTGTAGCACAACAGGTTGTGCGGATTCATGGCGTCAGCCATGGTCATGCTGCGCGCGAAGCGCTCGGTGATAGTCAGGTCCAAGCCGCCGGTGGAATCCGGCACTACCGATCCGGTGATCCCCGGACCGGTGATGCCGGAATCGTCGCGGATGGTTACCTGGCCCTGGTCGGCTCCCCAGAACACGACTTCCACACCATTGTCTCGCGGCTTGGCTGCCTTCAGGATTTGGGACAGCCTGGTCCCGGTCCACCGTGCGTTGCCCACGGCCCCGATCAGGAACGGCAACCCTGTGTTGCCCGAGCACTCGAGCGTGAAATCGACATCATCCTGCGGTCGGCGCTTCAACTCCGCCAGGTCCAGCTTTTGAGGGTGGTCGACCAAACCATCGATGGTCAAGGTCCAGGTGTCCGCCGACAGCGCGGGCTGGTTGTAGTGCTTGACCGTGAAGAACCTGTCGTTCGGTGTCGTCCAGGCATCCAACGATTCCCAGACCAGCAGATGGCCCACCACATCGACGGCACCAGGTGGAATCGGAGCCGGTTGGTCGACCCAGGGCAAGACCACTTCTGGGCCCGGGCCGCTTGCAAATGCCCGAGTCGGGCCTGAGACGGTAGTCAAACCAACGAGGCCGACTGCCGTCGCACCCGCCTTCAGTACGGTTCGCCGCGCAAGCTCTTGTTGCGTCATGCCTCCACCCGCTCCCGGGACAATTTGGCGATCAAATTGTTGATCATGAAATACTAGGCGCTCAGGAAAGACTACGGATCATAGAATTATTCGGTCGGCAACCAGGTTAGTAGTACTCGTAGTCCCGTTCTTTGTCCAGACGCCGAAACCAACTATTTTCGCGAGGTTTTGATCAAGATCTATTACCGGTCATTCGAGGGAGCGATTGGATTCATCTTGGTGTGCGAATACCCGTTTTGCACGTCGGCCGCCAGGTATCCGAGTGCTCAAACACCAATGCGCGTCAAGGCTACGGCATTCGGGACGATTCGCCCTCGATATTTAGTTCAATGTTTCTAAACGTACGAGTCGGTCAATGGCGGCTCTCACTTCACGACCAGTTCCGCCGTTATTCCTATCTGGAGGTCGCGGTCGGTTGCGACTCAATGCGGGATGGGCAGATTCATCGCGTAGAGCACGTCCTCGCGATCCTGTACAAATCCAAGTCGTGCGGCAACAGCGAGGCTTCCGGCATTGTCAGGTGAGGTCGACCAACTCGGAACGTGCCCCCGACCCCTGATGTCGGCCAGAACAGCAGAGGCGCACGACAAGGCCATGCCGTGTCCGCGATGCGTCTCGACGGTCACGACCCCGACATCTTCGAAACGTAAACCGATGAGAAATGGCACGGCCACGGCGACCAGTTGACCTGCGACGCGGCAACCTCGAGCCACCCCGGCATTCGCTAGTCCATCAGGTCCGCCCCAGGTGGCGTGGATCCAGGCGATGTCAGCGGGCAGGGCCGCCAGCGCTGCGGCATCGTCTGGGCCAAGAAGGCCGGCACCGGATGCCATTACTGGTACGGCGTCAGGGAGTTCGGCAACAACCCGCTTCCAGACGGCCAGAGAAGGGTCAGCGCGGTGCAACGCCTCCTCCCAGTTGCGTGGGGCCTCCAGGAAAGCTGCCACACCGTCCAGGGCATCGGGTGGCAGGTAGGCAGGATCGCCACGGATCGAGACGTTCTGACCGACCGTCGCCGTCGCGACTCGAGGGTCGGGCCAACGGTCGACCTCAACCTTGCCGTGGCCGGTGATCGACACATGCCCGAACACCGCCGGCCCTGGTCGCTCGGGGGAAAAGAACGGCCGCACCCGATCGATGTCCGCGGCGGCCACAGTCAGCATGGGTGCACGGTACGTGGGCGCGGCCGCGGTGTCCCGCGGTTTGTGTGCCCTAGCCGGGTGCTCCAGGTCTGCCAGATACCTTTATCGTCCACGAACCCCCGGTCCGGCTGGGGTTTTGTGGGAGTTTCGAACTACCTTCTACTATCGGTGTCATAGTGGCTCAGGGGGAAGGGCATGACGGGCTGGGCCCTGTTTGCGGCGGTGTTTTTGGCCTGCGTGGTTGAGGCGGTGGAAGCGGTCACCATGAGATGGGCCCGGCCCTACCCTGACCCAGGACGTGCTGCGTCAACAGGAAGAACAGGAGGCGTCCGATGACCGCCCCAACACCCAGACGGGCCGAAGATCGATCGGCGCCGAAGCGTGCGACCACGTTCACGACTCAGATCGGTCTTCCGCTGCTGGCCGCCATGGTCGGTCTCTACGGGCTGTTAGCCCTTTCGGGCAGGCTGTTGGTTCACGGGTGGGTCCCGCCGTTCTTGATCCGGTGGGATCGCGCGGCGAGCGACTGGACATTCGCGCACCGCACGCCCGCCCTGAATCGTGTGACCCATCTTGGGACGCTGCTCGCCGAGACCTTCTCTGTCATCGCAATTGCGGTGGTAGCCGTGTTGATCTTTCGCCTCTGGTTCGGCCGTTGGCGCGAATCGGTCGTCGTCGCGGTCGCCGTGCTGGGCGAACTGGTGATCTTCCTGGCCATCACCGCTACGGTTCACCGGTCGCGGCCACCGGTTCCCCACCTGGACCCTGCACCCCCGACCTCAAGTTTTCCTTCCGGCCACACTGGCGCAGCGGTGGCGCTGTACGGCTGTCTTGCGGTGATTGCGCTGCGGAACATCCGGCCTCGGTGGGCCGCCGTCACTGTGGCCGTGGTGGGTTTCGCGATACCCGTCTTCATCGGTCTGTCGCGGGTCTACCGTGGCATGCATTTCGTATCCGATGTGATCGCCGGTGCGATCGCGGGCGGTCTCTGGCTGGCCGTGGTCCTCGTCGTGCTGCTTCCCCTGCACCCTCATCGCCGGCACAAAAGCTCAACCGTCCCGGGTGCGAATCGCGACGGCCTCTCCTGACAACCGTCCCAACGCACCCAGGGAACACATCGCGGCTTCGCCGGTCAGTCCAGCGTTGACGTCACCGGTGGATTCACCGCTCGTCAGGGTCGTGGCGGCTCAACTCTTCGGCGCCTCGGGTAAACCGGGCCCCGGCGGAACAGCGGCGGCGGTGTGAACCGCGCCGATCACGATGAGCAGCCAGGCAATTCCGATGATCCATCCGCCGATCACGTCGCTGACGTAGTGAACGCCAAGGATCAGGCGGCTGAACCCGACCCCGACTACCAGCAGCGCCGCGGTCACCGTGACCAGAGTCCGCCAACCCCCGGACAGCATCGGACGCAGGATCACCACGGCTAGCCCGAGCACCACGATCGAGGTCAACGCGTGGCCGCTCGGAAACGAACCACCGCCGGCTCGGTCCACCGGGTGGTTCACAATCGGCCGGACGCGATGGACCAAAGCCTTGGTCACCCCGCTCAAGACAGCCGCCCCGGCCGTCGTGACGACCACCAGCAGAGCAGCCCGTCGCCGACCGCGGAACCACAAGACGACCGCCGCGATCCCGGCCGCTACCCGGAGCACCGTGGGACCGACCGCGATACTGACCGCTTGCCACCACTTCACCTCCCCGAGATGCCGGGAAATGTAGACGTTCAGGGACGCTGCGACGGTGAAATCCAAACGGTGCAACGGTCCCCAACTGGAGCGCACCAGGATCAGCAGAATCAGCAGCGGAACCGCAGCCAAAAACAGCCCGCCGGCGATGAGGACGAGTCGAAGGCCGAATCGTTCGATCGGGCTCGAACGTCCAGACGCGACCTTCGACACTCCGCTGCTCCTCGTTTGCACGGGCATTTGGGACACTGGTACGCCGAATCGGCGAACCCGAGAGCCCATCATCCCAAATGGGTCGATGATCGAAGTCTGTCGCGCGAACGATGTATGTGACCGGATGCCCGGCTGGGCTGGAGGTTGTTATGACCGACGCACTCGTACGTCCGGAATCGCCCTCGGGTTGGTTGCCTCACTCGTTCAATGTTGCCTCTCTCGTTCGACACTAAACAACGCGCGCAGTCCAAGCGTTCAGTCGCCGCGATCAGCTGGCCTCGGCCGGGCGTGCGGGCGTTCCAGTGCTGGGTTCATTGAAGGAGTTGGCCGCCGCCGGCCGCGAACCCTCACCGACACCGACGCCCGGGGGAAGGGCCGCGATTTCCTGTATTCCCGCGCGGAAACCCGGAACGCGTGGAACCATGGAGTGTCTCAATCGGAAGTGGCGTTGGATCCGTGGAGTGGCCGCGTGAATATGACAACTGCGCTGCGTCGTGCTCTGCAGCAGAATCCTGACCGGGCTCTGACAATCTTCGGCCCACGGACCCGGACGGTGCGGGAATCGGCTGATCGGATCGCCAGGCTGGCCGGTGGTCTCGCAGCGCTAGGCGTTGCGCGAGGCGATCGTGTTGCCATCCTCGCCCTGAATTCCGATCGGTATCACGAGTATCTGCTCGCCGCCCCGTGGTTGGGGGCGGTGGTCAATCCGTGCAACATCCGCTGGAGCGCAGCCGAACTGGGTTATGCGCTGCGGGAGTCGGAGACGAAGGTGCTGTTGGTCGACAGCGCCTTCGCGGCGATGCTGCCCGCGTTGCGTGAGCAATGGGACGGCCTGGAAACGGTCGTCTACTGCGGGGATGGGGCCGCCCCGGATGGCTGCGTCGAGTACGAGCAGCTGATCGCTGACGCGTCGCCGATCCTGGATGTCGACTGTGGGCCCGATGACTTGTACGGGGTGTTCTTCACGGGTGGGACAACGGGTTTCGCCAAGGGTGTGATGCTCAGTCATCGCAACATGATCGCCTCCGCGATGGGCAGCCTGGCCACGCTGGACTTCGTGGTCCGCGGCGGCCGGCTGCTGCATACGGCGCCGATGTTTCACCTGGCCGATATCGCCACGTGGAACGCTGGCATGATGGCGGGGTCAACTCACGTGATCGTGCCGTCGTTCACTCCCTCCAGTGTGGTCGGCGCCATCGCCGAGCACCACGTCACCGATGTGCTGTTGGTTCCCACCATGATCCAATTCCTGGTCGATTCACCGGCGATCGAGTCGGCCGACCTGTCCAGCTTGCGCGGTGTGGTCTACGGCGCCTCGCCGATATCTGCGGCCCTCCTCCAAAGGGCCAGAAAGGCATTCCCCGCTGCGCGGTTCGTCCAGGCCTATGGAATGACGGAGTTGTCGCCGGTTGCGACGCTCCTGTCCCCCGAAGATCACGACGACCCCCAGCTCACCGGATCGTGCGGTCGAGGCGCCATCCATGTCGAGGTCCGGATCGTCGACAGCAGCGGCGAAGAGGTTCAGCGCGGCACCGTCGGCGAGGTTTTGGTCCGCGGCGAGAACGTGATGATCGGCTACTGGGGACGCCCGGGAGATAGTGCCGAGGCTCTCCGCGGCGGGTGGATGCACACGGGCGACGGGGGCTACATGAACGATGCAGGCTATGTGTTCATCGTGGACCGGATGAAGGACATGATCATCTCCGGTGGCGAGAACGTGTATTCGGTCGAGGTAGAGAATGCATTGGCACGCCACGTGGCCGTCGCGGCGTGTGCGGTGATCGGAATCCCAGACAATCAGTGGGGAGAGCGGGTCCACGCCGTTGTGGTCCTGCATCCCGGTGCGCAGTTGAGCGTGGACGAACTCCAGGAATCTTGCCGAAGCCACATCGCCGGCTACAAGGTCCCCCGCACCGTCGAATTCGTCGATGCGCTGCCACTATCCGGCGCGGGCAAAGTGCTCAAGCGAGAACTCCGCGAGCGGCACCGGAGTGGCACCGGAAGCCAGATCTCCTGACCGAGCCGACCTACGCGCCGCATCACTGCACGCCCGTGGTTTCGGCCGCGGCTCTGCTGATCATGAAGGAGCAGGTCTTCGCCTTCCTACCGCCGGCGGCTGCGGTGACCAGTAGTCCGTCGGCGACTTCGACGGCACGAAGTTCACCTCAGACGACGCCGGCAGCTACCCAACGCGGGCGGCGCTACCTTCGCCGGCTTCGGCGGGCAGGAAGCGGGCACCCGGAAATGAACGTTCGGTCTGCCCGGCGAATCCTGAAACCGTGGGGGTTGCGGCCGGTCATTGCACGCTCTACGGTGATATCGATTTCCGCGCCTCAGCCGCGGGCTGAGGATCCATAGCCGCCGGGGATTCCCCAACGGTTTAGAAGTTGTGCCTATACCGCGCGATTCTTGGATGGACTCGGTGATGACAATGGCGCCCTCACGAAAACTCTCCCGCAAGTCTTGCGTAGTGCTACTTGCGGGGACACTCGTTCTGGCGGGTCTGGTGGCTGCAGCATCACCGGCATCCGCATCTCGGCCGCCAGCGGCGTCGCCGATGGCGGCATCCCGGGCGACGGCCATCGGGTCCAGCGCCAGAGCGTGGATGGATGCCCGGTCAGCGCCCCAGCAGCGGGCGGCGCTGTTGGTTGCCCAGATGACGCTGGACGAGAAAATCATCATGGTGCACGGGGCCGGGTATCCCCTTCCGCTGAATTCCGCGGGTTACGCCGGGGTCGTTCCGGCCAATACGCGGCTCGGTATTCCCGCGCTCTACCTGGCCGATTCTCCGGTGGGGGTCGGCAACGGCTCGACCGGGGTCACCCAGTGGCCCGACAGCGCGAATCTAGCCTCGACCTGGGATACCGCTTTGGCCAAGTCGTACGGGGTCGCCTACGGCGCCGAGCAGGCCGGGAAGGGCCACAACATCGCCTTGAGTCCCACCGTGAACATTCTGCGGCTTCCGCTGTGGGGACGCGCCCCGGAGACGTTCAGCGAGGACCCCTATCTAACGGGGCAAACGGCGGCATCAGAGATCCGAGGCATCCAAAGCCAACACGTCATTGCCACGGTCAAACATTTTGCGGCCAACAACCAGGAAGTGCTACGAAGTTCGATCAATGTCAATGTCTCGCAGCGAGCCCTGAACGAAATATATGAACCGGCGTTCCGCACCGCCATCGAGCAAGGTGACGTCGGCGCGGTGATGTGTTCCTACAATCGGGTCAATGGCACCTATGCCTGCCAGAACGGCCAACTGTTGACCGACACGTTGCGCGACGCATGGCGGTTCGACGGCATGGTCATGTCCGACTGGGGCGCGCTGCACGACACCGTCCAGGCCGCGAAAGCCGGCCTCGACCTTGAAATGCCAGGCACAGCAGACGACGCCCATCCGACATTCATCGATCAACTCTTCGGCTCGTTCTTCAACAGCAAGCTCAAGGCTGCCGTGCTCGACGGGTCCATCAGCATGGCCACCCTGGACGGCATGGTCACCCACATCCTGACCGCGATGTTCCGCGTCGGGTTGTTCGACCACCCCCTCCCCCTTCCGGCCACCGTCAAGGACAACGACGTCAGCACCCCGGCGCACCTGGCGCTGGCCACCAAACTGGCCGAGTCGGGCAGCGTTCTGCTCAAGAACTGGCGCGCCGCGTTGCCGCTGACCGCCCGCAGGGTCCACTCGATCGCCGTCATCGGCGACGCCGCGGAACACCCGATCACGGCCGCTGGCGGTTCGGCTGTGGTGACCGCTTCGGCCCCGGTCATCACCCCGCTTGCCGGAATCAGCAGTCGAGCCGCACAGGCCGGCATCACCGTCACGCACAGCCAGGGGACCCTCGGGCTCGCGGCGCTGGCCCCGGTACCGGCCGCCGCTTTCGGCAGCGGCCTGGCTGTCAAGTACTACGCGACGAACAATCTCAGTGGACCGGTGGTGGCCACCGAAACCGTCCCGAACCTTGACATCACGGGCAATCCGAAGCCAGTGGCATCGCTGCCGCTGTGGTCGGCCAGGTACACCGGAACCATCACGGCGCCAAGCGCCGGCGCCTACCGGTTCTCGCTGTCCGCGGGGGCGTTGGTACAGGTATGGATCGATGGTCGCCCCGTGGTCAGCTTCACGCCCATGCGGGAAGCAGTGCGTAACGGTCTGATCAATCTGACCGCCGGGGCCCACAGCATCCGGGTCGATGTGACCCCGTTCCAGGCGACCCTGGTCACCGTCGATGCTTTCGCGGTGACCCCCGGCCTGCATCTGGGCTGGCAACCAAAGGAGAACCAGCTCATCGCCCAAGCCGCCGATGCTGCCCGCCGGGCCGACGTAGCGGTCGTGGTCGTCTCCGATGCCACATCGGAGGGAATGGACCGCAGCACCCTGGCGTTGCCCGCCGATCAGGACAAGTTGATCAACGCCGTCGCCGCCGCGAACCCTCGGACGGTCGTGGTGCTGAACACCGGAAGTGCCGAACTCATGCCGTGGCTGTCCAAAGTCGCTGCGGTGATGGAGGTCTGGTATCCCGGCCAGACCGGCGGCACGGCGTTGGCCCACTTGCTGTTCGGGGACGTCAACCCGTCCGGCAAACTCCCGGTGACCTTCCCGGCCCGCGACTCCCAGGGCCCGGCGCAGAGCACCGCGGAATATCCCGGTGACGGAACGAACGTGTATTACGACGAAGGCGTCCTCGTGGGATACCGCTGGTATGACGCCAAGAATCAACACCCGCTGTTCCCGTTCGGATATGGACTGTCCTACACCACCTTCCGCATCCGTCACCTCGATATCAGTCGGAACCATGGTGCCAAAACCATCAGCGTCACCGCGACCCTCACCAATACCGGCCGACGATCCGGAGCCGAGGTCGCCCAGCTGTATCTCGGCTTCCCGAACAGCGCCAACGAGCCCCCACGCCAACTCAAGGGCTACCAGAAGGTCGCCCTCGCGCCAGGCAAGAGCACCAAGGTCAGCTTCACCCTGACCCGGCAAGACCTGGCCTCATGGGACAACCCCGCAACGGGCTGGACCGTCCATCCCGGCACCTACCACGTCTGGGTCGGCAACTCCTCCGGCAGCGCGGCTACCACGGGGCAGTTCCGGATCGCGTCCTGATCACCGCTCACGGCCCACACATCCAGCCACTGATCGAGGCCGGAGGGCGGCACGTGGGCGGACCAACGCTGAGGCTGGGCACACCGGGGGACCCCCAACCGATCAGCAAATGGCCTGCGGCCTGGGCGGGAACGGAGATCCGCCACCTGCCGCCGGACCTGATGCCTAATCCATCCTTGGCAAAGAGGGTCTGAGCAAGAGACCCCACAGGTTCCTGCCGAAGTTCTGCGAACCGCTCTTCACGCTTGACATGAAGGCTGTGGGCCTGTGGCCGATACCGGCTGTGGTGGCTGCGGTTTGGACGGCGTGACCGACGCCGGCGGCCGGGATGGGCCGGCTTCCCCCGGGTGCACAGAACCGGACTGGTCTTTGCCAGGCGGGCCGCTGGGCGACCGGGTGGTGTCGGCCGGCCAGCTCGCCCGAAGCCTTATGCAGCAACGACGTCCGTGGTCATCCCCACGACAATGAACGCGTGGAGGAGGTCCAGGTCGTCGTCGCCCATCACGACTGCGCCACCAGCGGCGGGCCGGGCCCGTTGGCGGCAAACGGCGTAATCTGATGTTGTTCAGGAGCCAGCACACCACGACATCAGGTTCGGTGTCCTGAACAATGCACCGTCCCCCGGTCGGGCCTCGGTGCTCGGCGACATGGGAGAACGGCCCCCTTTGTCACGTGGCGGGGCCGAGACGGCTTTTGGCCGGCAGGACGGCCAGCGGAGGCTGATTTGATCATGACTGTGCTGATCGTATTGCTCGTGCTCATCGTGGTGGGCCTTACCGGTGTCGCCCTGAGTGCCCGCACGATCAGACAGTTCGAGCGGGGCTTGGTGTTCCGGTTCGGGCGGGTACGGGAACACGTCCGAGGACCCGGCCTGGTCATGATCGTTCCGGGCATGGACCGGATGCGGAAAGTGAACATGCAGATCGTCACCATGGCCATACCCGCGCAGGACGGCATCACCCGTGACAACGTCACCGTCAGGGTCGACGCGGTCGTCTATTTCAGGGTCACCGACCCGGTCGCGGCCACGGTGAGCGTGGAGAACTATCCGTTCGCCATTTCCACGGTCGCTCAAACGTCGCTCCGGTCGATCATCGGCAAAAGTGACCTGGACGATCTGCTGACCAACCGGGAACGGCTGAACCAAGGGCTGGAGCTGATGATCGACAGCCCGGCCCTGGACTGGGGCATCCACATCGACCGCGTCGAGATCAAAGACGTGGAGCTACCCGAGCAGATGAAACGCTCGATGTCACGGCAAGCCGAAGCGGAACGGGAACGCCGAGCCCGGGTCATCCACGCCGACGGCGAACTCCAGGCATCCGCGAAACTGGCCCAGGCCGCCGGCGCGATGGCGAACACCCCGGGCGCCCTGCAACTACGCCTGCTCGAAACCATCGTCGAGGTTGCCGCAGAGAAGAACTCCACTCTCGTCCTGCCGTTTCCCGTCGAGCTACTCCGATTCCTCGAACAACACACCCCCACCGCCGCCGGCCCCAACGACCTGGCCACGACAACGCCGGCCACTGCCGCCCTACCCGAAACCACGCCACCGCTGCCTCCGGAGGCCCCGGTCTCGCTCTCCTCGCCCATACCGAACAGTGGCAGCCGGCTGCCTCCCGATCAGGGCACGACGGAATCGAGATGATCACGACACGTGCGGCAGCATCACCCAGCGTGGCCAGCGAGGTCCCGATCTGCTACCGGGGCGCGCCGGTTGCACTCAGAACTTTGCCGCCACGATCGGACGACGGTCCGCTGCCGAACCCGGTCACCGCTTGAGTGCAGACTCGGCGACCCTTGCGGCGTAACGATCCCGGCGTGCTGTTGCACTTGACCGCTGTCGTTCGGTGCACAGGTCGGGCCGAGACCTGCTGCCGCCCAGAGCGACCCGGCGGATGTTGAATGGTCAGCTGTCTGTGGGCCGCGCGCCGGGCAGGTGACGGTACCCGAAGCACCCGGGACCCAATCAGCGCAATATGGGCATGCCACGTCGTTACCCGGACTATCTACCCACAGATGGGTTCACCACGTTGAACACCATTTCCACGATCGGATCCTCGTCGCCGCCACCTCGGCACAACTTCACCTCGTTGCCCAGAATTCGTTCGGAACGGTCGGCGTTCGACTGCACCACCCTCACATGGCGGCCAGACTCCGCAGCGGAGCTCACCCGCATTCCGCTGGCACCCGTTGCAGGATCTCGGATCCGGCGGCCACCCGATCACCGAACCTGGCAACGACATGGCCCCGCTCGGATAACCCCAACGACTGTCCGTGATCGGCTTGCCAGCTCACAGGACGACTCGCAGGACGACCCGCCTGAGGAAGGAAGGAATAATGATCAGTTGGCAGGTGTCCGTGTACGGCGCCGAATACGGCGTCCCCGCCGGGACCTGGCCGGCGCCGCCCGAGAAACCCTGGACCTGGCCGTCATGGATTGGAAAACCGCGGCCACACCTGCCGTCCCGGCGCGCGAGGCCCCATTGTCCGAGTACGAACGGAACGCACTGGACAACCTGGAGCAACAGTTCTCCCGTCCCTGGTGGATGCAGCCGTCGCACCGCCGATCTCCGCCCACCACTACCGGGCACGACAGCGTCGTGCCGGGCGGGACTCGGCCGCCCTGATCGGCGGCCAGGTTCTCCGTACCTCCCGCATCCGCCACCGATCTATCAATGGTGCTGATCACTTTTGCCTCGAAAGTGATCAGCAAAGGGCGGATCCCACACTTTCGGCCTCAGGTAAACCCGACTACAGATCACTTTCGGGGCACACGCGGGGCGCCAAATTTCCACGATTGACACAAACGAGGCGGAGAATTTGAGCCACACAAAACGCCAGGTATAGTGATAGTAAAGCTTGGGACCCAGGATCCGACAGTGAACTATCCGCACAGTGTTGCGAGAACGATCCGCACAGCGTTCGAGAACACAGTGTCCGAGAACAGCGGTCTCCGTGAAGATCGCGAGCCTGGAACGACAACGTGCGCTGCTTGACCCCGACACGTGGCACGCCGGCTCGCTACCCGCCCCCCGTTCCGGGACTCCCGGTCCGGGGGGCACCAAGCCCCGGTCAGCGCCTGGCCCGATCGGAGGCCATTTGCAATGGGTCCAGCAGAAATCGATATCTAGTGATCAAAAAGTAATAACGACGAAAGGATTGGCTGCAACCATGTTGGAAACTGTATCGGTTCGACCGGTGCATGGTCGGTCGCCGCGCACCGAGCATCGGAACGTCGCCCGTAGTATTCCGCCGCCACGTGGGCCTGGCCACGATTTCGCCGTCGCAGCGCCGATCTCGCCCGCGCACATCAGCGAGGCGGCTCGGCGCCGCAGCTTCGCCGAACAGCAGGCAACCGACATCGCGGCCGGTTGGTAACAACCATGGGACAGCGCCGCCCAGAAACTGATTGCCGCTCACCCGGTCTCGGGCTAGATGACGGCGGGTCAAGATATCGGGCTGCATATTGATCAGACCCTCACCCAGGACGCCTGTTGGGATGCGATCTTGAATGTCAAGCCGTTGCTCGACAGAACAGCTGCAGTACAATTGATTTCGTAGTGCGCCTGGAGGGATTCGAACCCCCAACCTTCTGATCCATTCCGATGCCTCCGCTGCCTCGGCCTTCTGCGATCTGCCCCGGGGCCTGGCGTTCATTGGTCCCCGGTCCAGCATGAACGACAAACGGTGGGCTGAGATGGCCTCTGGCTGGTTTGGTAGCTGCCCATCGATGCCTGCGCGAATTGGATACAGCGCCCATCTCGGTGATTGGTTTTGGAACCGGGAGTTGGTCAGCCGCCCTGTGGGGCGTGGCGTGCACCGGCGGGCGAGGTGCCCGGCTCGGCCCGCTGGGCAGTATCACTGCAGGTGTTCGCCGGCGATGACTGGTGAACAAGGCGATCAGCGGTGAAGTGTTCGTTTTCAGGTGGGCGATGACCAGGTCGGCCGGGGGTGCGTCGGAGACCGGCACGAAGCTGAGTCCAGCCCTGGCGTACCGGTCGCCGAATTGTTCGAGTCCGAGGTGGATGCCAAGGCCGGCGGCGCACATTTCCAGGAGTCCTTCGATGTCGGCGGCTCGGGCTCCCCAGTTCAGCTGGTGCCCGTTCGGCCGGGGGTCCAGTGCTCCTATGCGTGCCCAGACGTCGAAGCTGGCATCACCGAGCTGAAGGTAGGTCTCCGCTTCGATTTGAGCCAGGGTGACTGAATCCCGGTCGGCGAACTCGTGCGTGGAGGGCAGGATGACGGCCCGTGGGGCGGCGGCCACCCGGATGCTCCGGATGTCGTCAGGGAATGACCGGCCCGGGAACATCGGTGAGATACCTAGGTCGATCTTGCCTTCGCGGAGCAGTCGGACAAAGTTCGTCGGTTCACAGCGGATCACTTCGACCTGCAGGCCGGGCGCCCGCTGCATCAGGTCGGTGAGGATCGGGGTGGTGTGGCGGCCGAGCCCGCCCAGCAGCGACCCGATGCCCAGATGGCCGGGGTTTGCGGTGTGCTGGCGGGTGATGAACGTTTCGATCGTCTCGACGTCTGCGACCGCAGCCCGGGCCAGGGGCAGCAGTTGCGCGCCGCATGCGGTGAGGGCCACACCGCGGCTGGTGCGGGTGAACAGTGTCTGCCCGACTTCGCTTTCCAGGCGTTCGATCTGGTAGGTGAGGCTGGGCGGTTTCATTCGCAGCAGCTCGGAGGCCCGGCGGAAGTGCAGTTCCTGGGCGAGGGTGACAAAGCAGCGCAGACCGGTCAGGGTGATGGGCATCGGCCGGACCTTCCCTTGGCGGCGGGCCGCGGCAGAATCGCCGCTCGTCGCTGGTCGATCCAGCGCCAGGGTCAGTTTGTCAGCCCCGCCGGTTCCCAGCTGCCCGACCGGGACTGTTGGCTCTCGTCAAGGACGTGAAGTGAGGTGACGTGGTCCGCCTCGGCGAAGCTGTAGGGCCGATCTGATTGACGGTGTCGGTCTGTATCGCGGCGACCGTGCGCCGGCAGTAGTGGTGGAGCAGCGTTTTGGTGCGCGCCAACTCGGGGGTCCGCTCCATCAGACCCCGGTCGGCGGAGTGTGCGATGGATGGCTGGGTGGTTTCGACGGGCATTGTTCCTCCCCTGTGGCGTGGACAGCTGACCCGTGCGATTGGTCGTGATCGGGGTGATACGGCGTCGGCCCGCCGCGGAGGGGACCGGGCGGGCCGACGCCAGTGGTGATGGTGAGGTATTACCTACCGGGCACGATCTGTGGGACGGCTCGGCCCGTGTCGATGACGGCCTGCCCGTAGGGGGTCAGGACGACCGGTCCGAGTAGCCCGGTGGCCTGGCTGGCCTGGGAGTAGATCCGGTCGCCGGTGGTTTTCACCGCGTTGAACAACGTGGTGCTGACGGTCACGGTGACGATGTTCAACCCGGCGTGCAAAGAATCGCCGAGATCGATGCGGCTGATGTCGCTCTGGTTGACCGCAACCTGCTTGCCGTTGACCGAGATTTGCACAGTGTCAACGGCTTTGCCCAGGTTGAGGTAGGCGCCGTGGCCGCCGGTCCACGAGTTGGGCAGGGTGATCGTCGTGGTGTAGCTGCCGATCCCGGAGGCCTTGCTCAGATCGACCGGGGACGTGATCGTGTTCCACGCCGGGAGCGCCCCGGTGGCGGGGTCGGCCGTGACGGCGATCGGTGGCAGCGTCGTCTTGACCGTGTCGGACTGGGTCGCGCCCGGGGTCCAGGACTGCGCGGTCAGCAGCCAAGCCGACAAAGTCGACGCGGCGGGCACCGCCGCGATCGCGGTGCGGACAGTTTTACCGTTGGACAAGGTGGTGGCCACGGCGCCCGCGGTGGTGCTGCGAGCAGTCAGTGAACCGTTGGGACCGAAGCTCACCGTCCCGGTGCTGGAAGACACGGTCAGCCCTTCGGCCTTGGGGAAACCGGCCGGCGGGTTGCCGGACACGGCAATGACGGTGACGTCATATGCACCCAAATGGATGGGGACAGCGACGCCGGCGGCGGTGGGGTTGTAGGTCGCCAGCGGGGTGATGACCCCGGTCCAGGTGTTGAGTTGGTAAGGCTTGCCGGCGCCGGTGAGGTTGAATGTCTGGTCCACGGCGGCCGAACTGCGGTTGTAGAGGTAGTAGTACTGGGTGGCACCGGCCGAGCGGCGGACCGTTTCCACCGCGGCCGAGGGCGCGGCGGGGGTAGCGGCAGCGTTGATGCCGTTGCCGCGCAGGGCAGCGGGCAGGTCCGCCTCGGTCGCGACCGAGGACACGCTCGGCAGACTTTGAAGCTGGCCGGTCATCGCCGCGATGGCGGCGTCGTCGGCTGCTGAGTTGTTGGCGCCGGGGGTGGCCGATGGGGCCGTCCCGACGATGAAGACGGGCAGGCCCTTCTTGGCCAGGGTGAGAACCCGGGTCAGGCCGGCGACGGAGATGGTGGCCTGATTGTTCAGGACCAGCCCCTTTTCGGCCGAGCCGCCTGGGAACAGGTGCCCGCCGGTGTAGGTCGCGGCGGAGGACTGCAGCGCCTGGGGGGTCAGGTACTCGTAGGTGTAGCCGCCGGCGGCGGTGGCCGAGTCGTCGGACAGGAAGTGGTTCGGGGTTTCCGGGGCGCTGACGCTCTGCCCGGTCAAGCCGAGGTCTTCGTAGTAGACGCCGACGTCCAGGCGGGGCTGGCCCTGGCGGAGCACCAGCTGCAGGCGGGACAGGTTGTCGTTGACCGAGGTGTAGTCCGACCACGACGGTAGCCGGGGGCCGAACATTTCACCGACGTTGAGGAAGCCGGAGATGTTCCAGGCGTTGTAGCCGGGCCACACGCCGCCTTCGCCGCTGTTGGCCGGGGTCGCCAGCCCCTTGGGTGCGTCCTTGTAGGGGAAGCCGTGCCAGATCTGCTGGGTGACACCGCCGGCGTAGGACTTGTAGATGGTGTCCAGGTTGCCGTTGATGGCCGGGGCGTTGTTATAGGGGACGCCGGTCAGGTCCTGGTTGAGGTCCCGTCCGGCGACGGTGGAGCGGTAGGCGCCGTTGAAGATGCCGCAACATTCGGCGGAGATCCGGGTGGTCCCGGCGGCGTGGGCGCCGGCCGAAACGACCCGGTAGTTCTGTTCCACGCCATAGGGGTTGGGGCTGCCGAAGTCGATGGACTCCCCTTCGGGGATGCCGACAACCTGGGCGGACACGCCGGTCTGGATGGGGACGCCGTAGGACTGGGCGCGGTAGTTGAGCTTGTGGGAGACGGCCCAGGTTTGCAGGCTGGCCACGTACTGGTTGTTGTACAGGTCGCTGAACGTCTGGCGGTAGTCGGTGCGGATCCGGGCGCCGCTGCCGTCGGTGAAGTCGAACGCCGGGGTGGCGGTGCCCTGCCCGCCGGCGCCGGCCAACGCCGGTAGCGCGTCGACGACGGAGTAGCCGCGGAGCTTTTGGAACTGGGCGGCGAAATCACCGGTCCACAGCTGGTTGCCGGACAGCTCGAGGGAGTCCTCGAAGATCGAACCCGGCCCGACCATCTTGTTGAGCAGCGCCTGCGTCGCGGGTGTGAAGATGTTCTTGTCCCAGAACGTCTCCAACGCTTTGGCGCCGGTCGTGCTCAGGTGGTCGATGACATAGTTCGGGGTGGTCGCCTCGAAGCCGGTCTTCACCTGCCCGTCCGCCGTTTGGTAGAACGCCAGCAGCGCCCAGGTCCCCGAACCCGGCGGGGCGGTCCAGGCCAGTGCGCCGTCTTTGACCTGCGAGGTGAGGTCGACCACGGTCGACTGATCCAACAGCTTGGATCCGCTCGTCTGCGTGCTGCAGGTGTCGACACTGCATCTCGCGGCGACGACGGCGACGAGCTTGGTGCTGGCACCGGCCGGAACTGCCTTGACCGGCGCCGGCAATGTCGTGTCGAAGGTGCCGCCGGCGGCAACGAACGCCTGACCGTAGGTGATCTGCTGCGCCGCGGCCGGATCATTCACGCTGCTGACCGTGGGCACCGTCGGTGGGTAGTTCGGGCCCAGATTCTGGTCGACGGTCAACTTGTATTTGTTCGCCGCGGCGATGATGACCTGCAGCTTGTGGGTCCACAGCGGGGTGCCCCAGCCGTAGGTGTCCAAAAACGGTGTCGTCTGATTCCCGGGCCCGGGCACACCGAACGGGGCGACCTCGATACCGCCGGCCCCGGCCGCGGCGATCTGCTTGACCTCGGCCTGCAGCTCCGCGTCCTCGGTGTAGGCCAGCGGCACCCACATGCGGTACTTCGGCCGCACGGTGGTCGGCGGGTTCGCGAACGATGCGGCCGTCAAGGCCGGAACCGGATCCGGGGCCTTCGGGGTTGCCGCGGGGGCCTGGTCGCCAGGGGCGGTGGCTGGTGCGGCGGTGACTGCGCTGGCGCTGGAACCTAGCAGGGTGGACACGGCCAGGGCGGTCACCACTGCGGCCACCGTCACCGTCCGCCTGGTGATAAACCGGCGATGGGAAGCGATCATGGGTATCTCCTCGTCGAGATGCGGGGGCGGCGCGAGCGGTCGTGCAACTGCGGCGGTCATGGCCGGCGGAGATGCCCCGCCGCTCGGCGGGGCAGCGGGCCCGTGTCGCGTGTCCGGCAGCAGGGTCGTCCGCAGAGTGAAACTGCAATGAGTGCACCTCGTCAAGCCATCAGGGGAAACACATGAGCTGCCCGTTCATTCGAAAGTCAGGCGCTTTCGAACGGAATTCGTTTGCCGCGAAGATTAGCCACTGTCTAACGCAGGAAAGGGATTCCCTAACCTTGGTAAATCCGAGCTTGTTGAGCAGAAAAGCAGCACAGAAGGCCTCGCCCTTGAGCAGTGACGGCGGCCGGGTGCATGACCTCCTCCGAGAAAATTTGGAATCGGACAGCAGCGGCCAGCCGGTGAAGACATCCACATTCGATTGAAAGTCGGAGGCTTTCGAAACCCGGACTGGTGCCGCTCCGTCGCACCTAACGTTAGAACGCGTCTAACAATAATTAGATTCTTCCGAATGAGAGTGGAACCGGTCCGCGGGGACTCGGCGGTATCCGCCAAACCCTAGGATTGATAATTTCTGGTCGACGTGCGACGCTTGCACATGGGAGCAGATCCGCCGTGTCTGGCCTGGTCAGCACCCTCGGTGGCTCACCGGCCCGTGGCCCGGACCAGCGGAGGGGCTACCCGGGGAACGAGCGCCGACAGCGTGACCGCGGCTATAAGAGCGAGGCCTATAAGAGCGAAAAGTTTGGTGTTCAGCGACACGAGCCCGTATGTTCTGCTGAACATTTCCGTCGCGGCGCCACCAGTAATTTCTCGCGTGCCGCGGCCCACCCAGCAATGCTGCTATGGAGGAAATTGACATGACCGACGAAAACCAACCGGCCGGCATTACCAGACGAGCCTTGATGCGCGGAGGTGCCATCGCAGCCGGAGCTGCGGTGGCCTCGACCGTCCTGTCCGGTGGCGCCCAAGCCGCCACTGCTGGCAGCACCGGATCGGCCGGGCCCCGCGCTTCGGCGGACTTGCGGCAACCCCGGACCCCGTTCCCGCACGTCTGGGAGAAGGTCGTCGGCGGCGACTGGGCCAAGCAGGCCCTGCGCCGGGACTACCAGGACCAACTGTTCCAGTGCCACGACGAACTGGGTATCCAGTCCCTGCGGTTCCACGGCATCTTCAACCACTCGATGAGCATCTACGCCCCGAAGCCGACCCCGAACACGACCCGGCCCGCTTCCTACACGCAGGGCGATTACTCCTACTTCAACGCCGACCAGGTCTACGACGCACTCGTCGACCACGGGATGCACCCCTACGTGGAACTGGGCAGCATGCCCACCGCGCTTGCACCCTCGCCGTTCTCCATCTTCTTCTACGACTGGAACTCCGCCCCGCCCACGGACTACGCCGCCTGGGGCAAACTCGTCGGCTCTTTCACCAAGCACCTCGTCGACCGGCACGGCATCCGCGAAGTACGCAAATGGCCGTTCGAGGTGTGGAACGAACCCAACCTGCCGTTCTTCCTCGGCGACCAGCCGGCCTACTACAAGCTCTACCAATATGCCGCCAACGCGATCAAGGACGTCGACGCCAGCCTGCAGGTCGGCGGGCCCGCCACCTCCTCCGGGCAGATCAGCTTCGGCGCCCCGAGATCCCCCGGCGTGCAGTACTACCGCGAATTCATGCAGTGGACCCAAGCCAACAACGTCCCCGTTGACTTCGGAGCCGCCCATGGATACGAAACCGACACCGGCGCCGGACCCGAAGGAGCCGCCTCCTTCTTCAAACAGAACCGCGCCGACACCCCCGCCGGCCTGCCGCTGTACATCTCGGAGACCAACGCCTCCGCCATTAATCCCGACCCGCTGCTCGACCAGTCCAATGCGGCCGCCAGTTTCCTGCGCACCATCATTGAAACCACCGGCATCGTCGACGCCCTGTCGTATTGGTCCTTCACAGACATCTTCGAAGAGTCCTCCCAGGCCAGCAACCCGTTCTACGGCGGGTTCGGCCTGCAAACCATCCACGGCATCAAGAAACCGGCCTACCGGCTCCTGCAGATCATGCACAACGTCGGTGATCACCGCATCCCCCTGAGCCTGACCGGAGCCCCAGCGACGGTCGGCGGCATCGCGACCGTCGGAAGTCGCCACGGCGGCGCCGACATCCTGCTGTACAACCACGCTCTCGCATCGGGCAAGCAGGGCACCGCCCCCACCCCAGCCCAACCCGCGACCATCTCCGTGACGGTGCAAGGCCTGTCCGATTCGCCGAAAGCGACAGTGCAGCGAATCGACGCCGACCACGCCAACCCCTACCGCGAATGGCAGGAACTGGGCACCCCGGAATACCCCACCCGGCGGCAGCTCCGGCAACTCGACGAAGCCTCAGAACTGGAAACCCGGCCCCTCACCGCCCACCACGACCGGCGGACCAACAGCACTACTTTCAGCATCACGCTCCCCGCCGAGGGGGTCGCCGCCATCCACCTGCGGTAGCGCCGCGGTGTCGCAGCCTCCTCGCACCAGAACCGCCACCCGAGGAGGCTGCGTCACCGGCCGCATCGCGGCGGAGACCGGCGAGCATCCCCACCGGACGGAAATTTCTGTTCTCACCGCACCGGGTAGCACACAAGAAAATCCCGTCCCATTCGTTCCAAGGGCAGGTGGTTTCAGACCACCACCGCAGAACTACCAAATGTTAGTTGGTGTCTAACGCTCACCAGATATTCTCTAACCAGAACATTTTATCCCGACCACCGCGTGTACGAGTCGGAGTGTTATGGACTATTCGCTGTCGCCAACGGTCGCTCGCGCCAAAAAACCTAGCCGGGCACCGTTGGCATCCGGCCGGATCAATATTTGCCTAGGTCCCCCGCCACTACGATGTGGATCGTTATCAGTTCGTTAGAAGGTCCGCCGTTGACTTCACCACCCGGCGATGTCACATTCTGTTCGTTTCGTGGGGTCGATATTCGATCCATTTTCGCTGGAGGGCCAACGGTGACCAATTCAAATCTCCCTGTCAGTACACCCGCAGACAATTACGACCCTGGGCAGGTCAGCCGGCGAAATGTGCTAATAGGTGGCGCAGTAGTCGCCGGAGCGGCGATCACCAGCACGCTCTTCGGAGCCGGGTCCGCCGCCGCGGCGCCGGTGACGACCGACGCGAAATGCGTCGTCGATACGGCACGCGCGGACTCACCGTTCCCGCACACCTGGGAACGGGCGATTGCCGGGGATTGGGCGAAGCAGGCCCTCCGGCGTGATTACCAGGACCAGCTGTTCGAATGCCACCGCGACCTGGGCACCCAGTCACTGCGCTTCCACGGGATCTTCAACACCTCGCTGAGCACCGCCGACTCGACCTACAACGGTGGCCGCACCCGCAACCCCGCCTACACCCAGGACGACTACTCCTGGTTCAACATCACCCAGATCTACGACGCCCTGGTCGACCACGGCATGCACCCCTTCGTCGAACTGAGCAGCATGCCGCAGTCCCTGCAGGCAGGCGCGCCGCCATTCCAGGCCCTGCTCTACGACTTCAACCAGATGGAACCCAAAGACTTCGCCGCCTGGGGAAAGCTCGTCGGCGCCTTCACCAAACGCATGGTCGACCAGTACGGCATCGCCGAAGTGCGCAAATGGCCGTTCGAGGTGTGGAACGAACCCAACCTGTACAGCTTCTACAACGGCGACCAGCAGTCCTACTTCAACCTCTACCGCTACGCCGCTGAAGCCATCAAAAACGTGGACGCCAGCATCAGAGTCGGCGGTCCCGCCACCTCCGCCGGACAATTCAGCTTCGGCCCACCCCGCAGCCTGGGCACCCAGTACTACCGCGAGTTCATGCAGTGGGCAACCGGCAACAACGTCCCCATCGACTTCGGCACCGCTCACGGCTACGAAACCGACAAGGGTATCGGCCCCGAGGGCACCGCCAGCTTCTTCAAACAGAACCGTGCCGATACCCCCGCCGGCCTGCCGCTCTACATCACCGAAGTCAACGTCTCCTCGACCAATGCCCCCAAACTCGACCAGTCCGAGGCAGCAGCAAGCTTCCTGCGCACAGTCATCGAGTCCACCGGAGTCGTTGACGCCCTGGCCATCTGGACATTCAGCGACATCTACGAAGAGCTGACCCAAGCCGACAACCCGTTCCATGGCGGCTTCGGTTTGCAGACCATCCACGGAGTGAAAAAACCCCTCTACCGGCTACTGGAGATCCTGCACTCCGTCGGCGACCGGAGGATCCCGCTCACCCTCACCGGAGCCCCTAACACCGTCGGCGGCGTTGCCGTCACGGGCCGGTCCGGAACAGTGGATGTCCTGCTGTACAACCACATCCTGGCCGGTCCCGACCAGCCGCCCGCTCAACCAGCGGCGATCACCGTCACACTGCAGGGCCTTGCGTCCAATACTTCCGCCCGGATCCAACTCATCGACGAGGACCACACCAACCCCTACCGCCAATGGCTTGCCCTCGGATCACCCGAGTACCCCACCCGAGCCCAACTACGGACCATTAACCAGGCGAGCGAACTGCACAGTCACAACTTGAATCTCACCCGCAACCATGGAGGGGAGCTGTCATTCAAGCTCACCCTGCCCGCCGAAGGCGTCGCCGCCATCCGCATCACCAACAGCCGACACTGACCTACAGCCCTCAACGCAGCAAGCCAACCGGATTTGCTGGTTCGCTGGACTCCTGACGCAGGCGTCTGTGTTCGGCTTGCGTGCCTATGCAAGGATCACGCCGTCGCAGCAATTCGGTCCCCCTGGGTACTTGACCGCCGCCAGGATCGCGCTCCTCTGGAAAAGGTGAGGTGGGCTGGGCTTGCAGCGACCTGATGCATTGGCCTAGCGAGCAGTCTTGAGGAAGGGCGAATATGCGCACCGAGCAGAAGACCATGACGGCCCGTGCGGCGGCGACCGAGGCGATCCGGCCCCATGTCCACCGGGTTCCCGGCGGACTCCGTTCGCGGATACGCCGGATCGCCCCCGCGCTGATCGTGGTGGCATTGCTGACCTCGGCGTGCACCTCCGGCGGACGCAACAATGCGACGACACCGACCAGCGCTGCGCCTGCCACGACCGGGACGACCGCGTCTGTGGACCCGGTCGCCCAGGCACAAGCGCGAGTCGCCGCGGCGAAGGCCGCGGTCACGGACGCCCAGGGCTCGCTCAGCGGAGCCGGGAAGACGTTCTGCGGCGTCGCGACCGATTACGTCAAGGCCGTCGACCGCTACGGCAAGCTGTTCACCGATCAGGCCGCGACGGTCGGTGACGTCAAAACCATTGGTGCGGACCTCGTTGCGCCCCGCGAAGCGGTCTCGGCGGCCGGGGGCGACGTCGAGGCGGCGAAGACAGCGCTGACGAAGGCCGAGCAGGAGCTCATCGACGCAGAGGCGGCGTTGACTGTGGTGGTCGCCAGCGCCTCGAGCAAACCCGCACCGACGACGACAGCTGCCACCGCCACCCCCACAACTCTCGTTCCTCGGGCAACGCTGGAACGCGTCCAACAGGCCGAAAAAGATCTCGCAGGTGCCGAGAAGGGCATCACGGACCAGACCCTCTTGTCCGACGCGACGGCAGAGTACAACTCTGCAGCGTTCGCGCTCCAGATCGCCTGGCTCCAGTTGCTCGCCGAGGCCGGCTGCTTCACCGACGAGCAGCACGCGAAAGCACTCGAGCAGGTGACCGCCTACACGACGCAACTGCAGACCGAGCTGAAACAGGTTGGCTACTACAACGGTGCGATCGACGGGATCTACGGGCCGGAGACCTTGGCCGGCGTCAAGAAGTTGCAGGCAGACAGCAAGCTTCCGGAAACGGGGTTCGTCGACGCGGCCACATCTCAGGCGCTCGACGCGAAGTTGGCCGCGCTCGGGCAGCAGACGGCCGCTGCGGCGATGACGCAGACAGCGACGGTACAGACTGTGCTCAAGCTGACTGGTTTTTGGACCGGCGCCGTCGACGGCAAGTGGACCGACGAACTGACCGCAGCGCTCAAGGAATTTCAGACGAAGCTCGGTGTCAAGCCCACTGGACAGGTTGACGCCGCGACGCTGGCGGCCTTCGAACAGGCCCTCACCGAGGTCAAAGCCGGCGCAACCGCCGCGGGCTCCGCGCCGGTCACCGTCACTGCGGCCACCACCGCCACCGTCACCCGCTCAGCTACTGCGACCACCTCGGCGACCGCGCATTCCACGGTCACTGTCACCGCGACGACTACTGCCACGCCAATCACGAAGTCGGCCGCCGTTGATCTGTCCGGCAAATGGACCGGGCAGTACAGCGGCGCCTACACCGGCACTTTCGTTCTCGACTGGAAGCAGACCGGGTCAAAGCTGAGCGGCACCATCGTGCTCACAGAGCCCCCCACCACCCTGAGCCTGAACGGCACGGTCACCGGCACGACCATTGAGTTCGGCACCGTCGGCTCTGCCGAGATCACCTATTCCGGAACCGTGTCGGGCAACACGATGTCCGGCAAGTACAGCGTCAACGGCTCGCCCGGCGGGGACTGGAAGGCTACCAAGTCACCGTGAGTTGAATCTCAAGGAACGACAACGCGGTCCGGGCGACCAACTCGGCGAACCCGGTCAACACGTCCAACAGGTCCTCCGCCACCGGATCAAACCGGTCCAACTACTCATCACCCGCGCCGCACAGCGCGCCCTTTCCAACCAGACCCGCCCACCAGGGCAAGACACCACCACCCACGCAGCCCAGAAGACCACCACCCACCGGACACCCCAGATCTCCCCCGGGAATGAATCAATGGTGGCCTGGGAAAGCCTCCTGGCCTGGACGATTCAATGCCCTCCTCGCCTCGCGCACCGCCTGCAGCGCCGCGGGGGTCGTGTCCTTCACCGGGTCGGCGATGGCGAAGATCGCGGCGACTCTACGGTGATATCGATTTCCGCCGGCAGTGAGCGTCCTGGCTCATTAAGGCTTGTCATCTGGGCGTTTCGAGCCGATACTTCCGCCGAGACCGTTGAACGTGGCAGCAGTGTCACACCCGACGGGTCCCTTCGCCGTTGGTCTGCAAGTGACGAATCCAAGGGGCGACGACATGTGGGTCGGCGTACTGGGCGCCCTGGAAGTCCGCGATGAGCAACGGGCCATTGTGATCCCCGGGAAGATGCGTACCACTCTGTTGGCGGCGTTGGTTTGCCGGGCTCCGCGCATCGTCCCGGCGCACCAGTTGGTCGAGGATTTGTGGGGGCTAACGCCTCCGCCAAGTGCCGACAAGACGCTGCAGAGCCACCTGGTCCGGCTCCGTCAGGACCTGGGACCGTTGGGCGCCACATGCATCCTGACCAGCGGCCCCGGCTATCGCATTGACCTTACGAAGGTCGATGTCGACGCTCTACGTTTCAGCGATGCTGTCGCCCACGCCCGGCATTCGCTGCATCTGTGCCAGCCGACGGACACGGTGGACCTGCTGGATGAGGCGCTGAGGTGGTGGCGCGGTGATGCATATGCGGATCTCCCCGATAATCCCTTTCTGGTGGCCGAGCGGACGAGGCTGGAGGAATTGCGCCTGTGCGCCCAGGAGTGGCGGACGGACGCAGCGATGGCGGCCGGTGAATCGTCGAGTCTGATCGACGAGCTCGAGCAGCGCGTAGCGGAGCACCCGCTCCGCGAAAGACCTTGGGAACAACTGATTCTCGTTCTGTATCGATCAGGTCGGCAGGTCGACGCCCTGGCGGCCTACCGGCAGGTGCATGCCCTCCTGAATGAAGAGCTCGGGGTCGAGCCGGGGCCGGCGCTGCGTTCGCTGCAGCGAAAGGTACTGGGTCACGACCGCTCGCTGCTCGCCACAAGGGTCACATCCGCGGCCCGTTCCGTTCAGACGTGTCCGTATCGGGGCCTCGACGGCTACCACGCCCAAGACGCCGCTGTGTTCTTCGGCCGCGAGAAGCTGGTCTCCACGGTGGTCGGACGGTTGGCGGAGCCCGGTGTGGTGGTGATGACCGGGGCGAGCGGATCCGGCAAGTCGTCGTTGTTGCGGGCCGGTGTCGTCCCCTCGATCCGGATGGACGCCCTGCCCGGCAGCCGCGCTTGGCGAACGATCGTAACGACGCCTTCTCGGATGGGCGGCCTCGACGATGTGGATCTGCTCATTCTCGACCAGGGGGAGGAGTTGTTCACCGAGCTCGGCGAGGCCGCGGCCCAGGCGGTTGCCGAGAAGGTTCGGGTCATCGTCGCCCGCGGCGGCCGCGTCGTTCTAGCGGTGCGAGGCGACTACTTCGCGCGCTTGGTCGAGCACCCGTTCCTGACCGACTGGGCGGAGCGCGGGCCGGTGCTGGTGGGCGCGCTTCGCGACCGTGACCTCCAGCGGGTGGTCGTCGAGCCGGCCGCCCTCGCCGGGGTGACGGTCGACGCGGCCACGGTCGACGCCGTGCTCGAGGAGGCCGCCGGACAGCCGCAGCCGCTGCCGCTGCTGTCCGTCGCGCTCGTCCGTGCATGGGAACGACGCACCGACGACCGCATCGATCTGGCCGCCTATCGCAGCGGCGGCGGCGTGGCCGGCGCCATCGAGGCTGCGGCAGAACGTTGCTACGGCGGGATGAGTGACGAGCAGCAGAGGGCGACCCGCCGGCTTCTCGTTCGGTTGGCCCAGCGAAACCGGCGGGGCTGGACGGGTCGGGCGCAGCCGCTGCCCACTGACGCGTCGACCCGGCACGTGGTGGACATCCTGGCCGCCAGTCGACTGGTGACGGCGAGCGACCACAGCGTCACGCCCGGCGCACGACGCCCTTCTCGACCATTGGCCGCGACTGCGGGATTGGCTGGACGAGAACGCGGTGGCGGCGGAGCTGCTCCGTCACCTCGCCGCGGCGACCGACGCCTGGCGGGCGGCCGGGTCACCGACGACCGACCTTTATCGAGGGGCACGGCTGCAGGCCGTCCTGGACTGGCGCGCGGATCATCCCGACGACCTGACGGCCGACGAGTCCGCCTTCGTCGAGGCGTCGGAGCGGTCGGCCGAGGCTGAACTCTCCGAGGCCATGGCCCGTGCGGATCGCGAACGGCGTGGCCGGCGACGACTGCGTCGGGTCGTGATCGCACTGGTGGCAACCCTGCTCGTCGCGGTGGCGGCCACGACGGTCGCCGTTTCCGCCCGATCGGCAGCCGACCGCGCCGCCAACAGTGCACGCCAATCGGCACTTGCGGCCGACGCCGGACGGCTGGCCGCTGCATCTGTGGCTGCGCCGGACACCGTTTCCGCTGCTCGGCTCGCGGTGGCCGGTTACCGGCTGCAGGATTCCGACGACACCCGCGGAGCGCTGCTGTCGGCGCTGCTGCGCAGTCCATCGGCCGACCGACCGGGTTCTCCTTCCGGAGCGTCCACTCTCGATGGTCGCCTCGCCGAGCGGGGACCGCCTGTACGTGTACGAGATCAACCAGACCATCCAGGTCATCGATCCCACCAGCCGGTCCATTGTCGCGACCTATCCGGCGAAGTCCGAGCATCTGGTCGAAGTGATCGACGGCGGCCGCGAGCTGGTCGTCAACGGCTGGGCCGAACGGCGGGGACTTCGACGGGTCACGGCCGGGTGACCGTACTCGACGCCCGGACCGGCGCGGTCGAGCGGACGGTCAGCATGACCGCGATGCTCGCGGGGGCCGCTCCGAGCATGTCACGGGATGGGCATTGGCTGGTGACCGTCACCAAGGATGACCGTCTCGGGTCCGTTCCCACTGATCAGGTCGTGATACAGGATGCGCAGGATTGGGGCCGTGCGTCGCGCACGCTCAGGCTTGGAAAACCTGTGCTCCAGGTGGCGGCGAGCGCCACCACGGTGGCGGCAGAGACAACCGACGGCAGGCTGTACCTGATCGACCCGGTCACCCTGGGCGTCAAGGTCGTCCGTCCAACGAACAGATCTTCCCGACGACGCCACCGTCGAGGGCGTCTCAAACTTCGGCCCGGCCTTGACGATTGATCCGACGGGCAAGTACCTGGCGTATGCCAGTCCCTCGGGCGGCGTGGACCTGCTGTCTCTTGCCACTCCCAAGCGCGGCCGCCCGCTCGCTGCCGGCGCCCGGGCGAACCGTTCAAACCCTCGCGTTCTCGGGGGATGGTTCGCGGCTGGCGATCGGGTTCGCGGACGGCGGCGTGACGGTCGCCGACACCCATGACAAGTCTGCGACCGAAAACTTGACCGGGCACACCGGAGGTGTGCGAGCGGCGGTGTGGTCAAACGGTGAGCTGCTCACCGATGCGGGAGACAGCACGGTCGATCGGCTGGCAGACCGCGACGACCTCACCGCTTCTGACGGCGGACCGATCGACCGTCTCGAACGTGGTCACCATGGGCCGGTTCGGAGACATCGTCATCGGCATCCTCGGCGACGACGGCTTGTACACGCGGGACCTGCGCACCGGGCTGCAGAAGCACTGGTCGGCCCGGCTGCCGGCCGGCGACTTCCTGACTTGGCCCGACGTCGGCGCCGACGGCCGAACGCTCGCGGTCTCGATCATCGGCGGAAGCGGCCAACGCCAACGGGTGATCCGCTACGACGTTTGGGATCTCGGCTCGGAAACCCGAATCGCGAGCATTCCGACCACGGGAACCGGACCGGCCGTGGTGCTGCCCGACGGCCGCAGCCTGTTGACGGCGATCGGCGACGGCACCTATGAGGTGCTCGCGCTGCCCAGCGGACAGGTCAGCCGGTCCTTCCGTGCGGAGTTCACCGGACCGGGCAGCGAGCGCCTCGACATTCAGCCCATGGCGGTCACCGCGGACGGCAGGGTGCTCGTCGAGGGAGCCGACCCCGGACCGTCGCCCACCACCACGCCCGCCGCGACGGCTAGCACCATCGGAGATCAGGCGACCGCCGCCGGAGATCAATCGCCGACCAACGATCGGCTCGGGCTGATCGATCCCGGATCGGGCCGACTGCTGGGCCAGGCGTCACTGGGCGCCATCTACGACATCAGCAGCGTCGGCTGGTCGCACGACGGGAGCATCCTGGCGGTTGGCACGATCGACGGCACCGTCGAGACGTTCGACGCCCACACGCTCGCGGTGCTCCACCCGCCCGTCGTGGTGACCGGCGGGTACGTGCAGTCGGTGGACTTCTCGCCCGACGGAGCGATGCTGGTCGTCGGCGGCGCCGATGGTGCGCTCTCGTTCTGGTCGGCCGAACACGCTGACCAGGCTGGGGCCTCCGATCACGAGCGTCGGCAATCCGTCCGCGAGCTGGTGGGCCTGGTTCACCCCGGCCGGAGAGGTGACCGGGTTGATGCCGGCGCAGGCGATCAATGGCCACGCGCCAAACGGCGGCCAAGACTTCAGCCTTCCCCGGCCGACCGCAGGAATGGATCGACCAGGCATGCCGACTGGCGGGCGGGCCGATGACCTCGACGGACTGGGCCGGCGAGATCCCGGACCAGCCCTATCCCCAGCTCTGCTGACCGGTCCCCGGCCGGTGCCGGGTGCACCTGCAAGAACCGTCGACCCTGGTCAGGCCCTCACGACTGGCCGGTGCAACCGCAGCCACAACCGGGCGGGGCCACCCTCGTCGCATGCGCAAGTCACCCGCCCTTGTGGCCTTCGTCGCAGTCGCCATCGCGCTCACCGTTGGTTCGGCCGCAGCCGCGGCGTCGCCGGGGTCGTCGTCTCCGACGGTGTCCCGTCCCCCGCTGCCGGCGCCTCACGGGTCGCCACAGCCGCGATACGGCCGACCGAACGGGGGCTGGTGAACCACAGCGCCGCGCCGCCGGTGCTGTCCCGGGTGCGCGGGGCCGCACCAGAAACACCGGTCCGCGGCTCCGGCCGGCACGGCAACGGCGACGATCGCCGAGGCGTCAATCGGCGTGCCGGCACTGCCCTCCGACATCGTCGCAGCATTCGGATCGGTGTGGATCCTCACCGAGAAGGCAACACGGCCACCCTGCAGCGCATCGACCCGCGAAACGACTCGGTCACCGGGACCGTCGACCTCGGCCTCGGGGAACCCGGCGGAGGCTTTTTCTATCACTCGGGCCTGACGGTGGCCGACGGCTCGTTGTGGGTCTCCGAGTTCTTCTACAACCAGGTCACTCCGCGATCGACCCGGCCCGGCTTGCAGGTGACACGCCGGATCGACGTCGGCCGCTCGCCCATCTCGGTGCTCGGCGTCGGCGAACTCGGTGTGGGTGGCCGACTTCCACGCTTCGGCGCTCTCTCGTATCGACACCGGCCTGAACCAGGTGGTGCAGACAGTGACCGGAGTCGGCGATCCGACGGACTTCAACGCCGGACCCCGGGGGCTGGCCTACGTCGACGGCGTGGTGTGGGCCAACGTGCCCGCGCAGCAGCGACTGTACGGAGTTGATGCCCGAACCGGTCGGGTGGTGGCCAGCCACGACGCGGCACCCGCCTATGCGTGCAGCGTGCTGTCGGCCGCACCGCACGCGGTGATCCTCGACGATTCCCTGTGCTCGAACAGCTACAGCCGCTTCGATGTCCGGACCGGCCTCGTCGACCCAGGTGAACGCACCCGATTCCTCTTGCCTCTTCGGGGTCGCTGCATCGCCGGCCATACCGGGCAGGGCAGCAGGGGTGGTGGTGACCGAGGAGGCTCACTTCCTGGGCGATTTCACCTGCAGCGCTGACGGCGACCTGGTGGCCCGCGACGCGGTGACCGGTGCCGAATTGCTCCGCCTACCCGTCCAGGACATCGGAATCGAGCTGTACCCCGGCGGCTCCGCCCTCTGGGCCGACGACGCGAGCACCCCCGACCATGTTCTGCACTTCACCGCCAAGATCGGGAGCACGTCATGAAGGCCCTACGTCGCACTGTCCTGATCGCTCTGACGATGGCGGGCATCGTTGCCGCGCCCGCCGCGCTGGCCACGTCACCGGCTCGCCCCTCAGCTGGGTCCGGTAGCGCCGGCGCCCACCCGCGGCACCTGCAACGGCGAGCGCGCCCGTCGTGGCGGCCCGCATCCAGGTGCCGTCCACCGAGTTCGGGCTGGACGGCGGACTGGGCGCAGTCTGGTTCGTCGATCGCATTAGCGACAACTACTCGACCTTGCGGCGGATCGACCCGGCCACCAACCAGGTCACGGCCAGCTACCTCCTGGACTCCTCGGCCGGCGGCATCGCCGTGGGAGAGGGCGGCATCTGGGTGACGATGTACTACGACAACACCGTCGAACGAATCGACCAACACGGCCGGGTCATCGCCCGGATCCCCGTCGGCCTGCAACCGCAAGAGGTGCACGTCGCCTTCGGGTCCGTATGGGTCTCCAATCACCACGGCCGGTCGATCTCCCGCATCGATCCACGCACCGACCGCGTCATCGCTACCTTGCCGGCCGGCGACCAGCACATGTTCCGGAACGGACCGCAGAACCTCGCAGACGACGGCCGCTATCTGTACCTGTACTCCAGCAACGGCGACCGGCCGTTCGAACGCATCGACCCCCGGACCAACTTCGTCCGGCGCCGGCGTGGTGGGTGTTCCCGGTCAAGCCGCCTACACCGCTGCCAAACACGGCGTCATCGGCCCGGGGACCTGTACCAAACCGGCATTGGCGCTACTCGACGCCAGCGACGATCAGCATCGGCGGATGACCGACATGCCAGATCGACCGACTCGGCTCGTCCCCGAGATCTCGCGTGACGTCGATCCGGTGCGAGGACACATCGGACCCGCGGCCCCCGCACCCGAACCGTTCACCGGATGGTCGGAGCTGGCCGCCGCAATCGAGCGCTACCGCACCGGACCCCCCGCCACCACGGCGTCCCCGTTCGGTGCGCCAACTCACAAGGACAACGTTGCAATGAGTCAAGGAGGCATCATGCGCAAGACCCTGGTAGTTCTGGTTGCGATGCTGGCCGCGTGCGTCGTGGCGGTCGTCACCGGTCCGGTGCAGGCCGCGTTCGCGACCTATCCCGGGAGCAACGGCCGACTCGCCTTCGGTATGCGGGACGCCACCGGCGCGCACGTCTACTCCGTGTCGCCGGACGGTCACGGCCTGCACCAGCTGACCACCGGTCCGTACTTCGATCTGTGCCCGGCGTACTCGGCCACCGGCAAAGACATCGCCTTCTGCAGCAACCGGAGCGGCAGCTTCGAGATCTGGTCCATGGCCGGCGAACGGTCACCATCTGCGGCAACTCACGACCATCGCGTTTGCCTCGTTTCCGGACTACTCACCCCACGGCGACCGGATCGTGTTCGACGGCCAGGTGACCGGCGACCCGAACGATGAGGTGTTCGTGATGAACTCCGACGGCTCCGACCTGCGGCAGCTGACGTCCGGTGCCGGCAACAACGACTGGCCGGCGTGGTCGCCCGATGGCCGGCGGATCGCGTTCATCAGCGACCGCACCGGCATCGAGCAGGTCTTCACCATGCGACCCGACGGAGCACTGCAGACCCAGCTGACCTTCCAGCCCGTCGCTCACGAGGAGGTGCCCGATTGGCGGCCCGACGGACGGCAGATCGCCTATGCACAGGGCGATCGGCGTGGACGAAAAGATCTGGGTGATGAACGCCAACGGCTCGGCGCAGCACCAGGTGTCCCGCGGCACGGCGGACGACTTCGGTCCGGCCTGGTCGCCCGACGGCACCCAAATTGCGTTCGTGCGTGACTTCCTGAACGGCCACCGACCGGTGATGGTCATGAACGCAGACGGCAGCTGCGCGCACCCGGTGTACGACCCGACTGGAACCGCACTCCAGTACGTCCCGGCCTGGCAACCGCGATGACCCGCGTCCGAGCGTGGAAGCGAACCCATCGCGCGCTCGCGACAGGCCTGATCACGGTCCACGTCGCCATCTGTGAATTGCGGGGGGATTAACGCGTGCTATTGCGTGCTACTCGGAGGTGACGCCGGTCGGAGTGGTAGGTCTGCCCCGTCGGGTTGGTCACGGTGGTGAACGTGCCGGTCAAACCGCCGGGGTCGTTGAACAGGGTGTATTTGCTGCCGACCGTGGGTCGGAACCCGTCGACCGGTGCCAGTACCAGGGTGTCCGCCAGGATCGCGGTCGGTGCGGAGATCGCGGCGGCGCCGGACGCGGCGATCGGACAGTCAGCGTGGCTCCGGCCTGCTGGGTGAAGGAAGCCAGCGTCGACGTCCCCGCGGGCAGGGTCAGGTGCTCGGCGTTGATCAGGTTCACCCCGGCCACCGTGCCGTCGGCGGTCAGGGTGACCGGGTAGTCGATCTGCAGGGTGCAGGTCCCGGTGATCGAACGGCCGACCGGCAGGCTGAAGGTGCCCCGGTCGGCGGCTGGGCGCGCATACCTGCTCAGGCCGGTCGTCAGGGCTAGGGATGCTGACTGCGAGAACAGCCATCGTATGCACGACGCGCGGCATGCGAGTCCGTCCTGTCCTGCCGCCTGGGTAGCCGCGGTCGTCATCGACAACGCCTGTCATCCGCAGGATGGATCACTAGCAGGGACAGACCGACATGGACCACCCGCGATGCGACAAGCCATCAGGGTGACACGGGGCCGGAGCAGAGGTTGCGGGTTCGCGCTGTAGCGAGGCAAATTGACCGTGGCCTGTCCCCTCCACTAAACGTTGCTGCACAACGGATCTCAGTATCGCCCAAAGATGGTGCTACACATGCTACACATCCCCCGTGATCTTGCTACGCGTTCCAGCGTTGCCGGGGAAAGAGGAGTACGCAATGAGGAAAAGTATCCTGATTATGGCGGCTCCGATCGTCACAGGAACAAATAACCCCACACCCACTACGGCAATGGCGTCGTCACCACAACATTCTGGCTACCAAAGAATTCAGATTGCCTGCTACCAAGGAGTACGACTTGAAGTTGTTGGCCACAACCCAAACAAAATCTCTTACACTGACCGGCTTCCGAGCTATTCTCCTGATTCCTTTGATACTCGCAGTGCTGATCGGTATCGGCGTATGGATTGGCAGGCGACGTCGCCCATCGTGATATGTACAGGCACAGGCCTGCGTCGCACCGCGACCAATTCTCGCTCGGGCTTTGTGGCTGACTGGCCGACCTTCCGGTTCCAAGGAAGAGTACCAATGCCTGACTTGGTTGCCGGTCAGCTTAGAAGTGTCACGTAAGGTGGGCTGGCAGCCCTGCACCTGCCGAACCTGGAAACAGCCAGCCGGCCACCGCACCTACTGGTGCCAAGTCTGCGGCCGGTCCTGCACATGCCACCCTGCATCCAGACCAGTCGAGCTGCCATCGGCAACGGCCTGACCCCACCAGATAGAACCGGGCCGGCCGACTAGACGAGACGACCTGATTGTCGGGGTCAGTACATACGCTGCCAGGCGTGGACGAACAGAAAGGGCCCTACTGCCAGGGCGAGCAACCGCCCGGCCGGAGCCACGACGACCGACGGCGCTGGGTGGTCAGCAAGGCCGGCGCCCCCGGCAGTTCCGGATCCGGTATCCGCTGGCACACGCGCATCAGTACTTTTCGGCACAGGCGGCGCCATCGACGCGGTGAGTCGGAACGCTGGAACACGCCAAGCAGTTTGCACCGAGTGCATTTGCCCTCTCCGATCGTGGACCCGAGGTAGTCCAGTCTCAAATGAACTGACACCGGTGTATCACTTGACCTTTACAGACAGCGTTTGTCGCAGTGAGTCGCTTTCCCGGTTCGGGGCCTCGGTCTACCGCTTGACGACCGTTGGTAGGGGTGCCTCAGTTCTTGGTTGACCGGTTGGGGGCAAATGTTCGGCTGCGGGACCTTCTCGAAAGGTATCAACGGCGTTAGCATCGGAATGCTCGTCGACAAGGACGCCGGCGGGTTTCGCCGTCAGGAAGGGGAGTATGCCGATGGGTCAACGACTTGGACGACGTCGAGGATGGAGGCTGGCGCTGGCCGCTGCGGTTGCAGTGGCGACGACCGCGGCTCTGTCACCGGTCGCTTTGAGCGCCAATGCCACCACGCCGACTGCTCACGCCAACCCAACGGCGTGTGCCAACAGGGTCAACAACACCCCGAAGAAACTCGTCGACTGTGTCACCAAGGCCGATCTCTGGGCCCACATGGTCAAGTTCCAGCAAATCGCAGACGCCAATCCTGGCGCCGACGGCCACCCGTCCCGCAACTCCGGGGAGCCCGGCTACAAGGCCTCGGCCGACTATGTGGCCGGCGTCATGAAAGCAGCGGGCTACAACGTGACGTTGCAGGAGTACAAATTCGACTACTTCAGCTTCGTCGGGACTCCGGTGATGCGGGAGTTGTCGCCGACGGCTCACTCCTTCGGGCTCGGTACGGAGTTCAACCCGGGACCGGTCGCCGGTTCGGCGACCGCAAAGCTGCAGCCCGCGGGCGGCATTGTGGTGCCTGCCACGCCCACGCCGAGCTCGGCCAGCGGCTGCCAGGCCTCCGACTTCGCGGGGTTCATCCCGGGCAACATTGCCCTGATCCAGCGGGGCACGTGCACCTTTGCCCAGAAGGTGGCGAACGCGGAGGCTGCTGGAGCCTCGGCGACCGTCATCTTCAATGAGGGCAACCCGGGACGTACCGGCCTGTTGTCGGGCGGTCTCGCCGGTACAGAGCACAACCCCGTCCTGTTCACGTCCTACGCCGTAGGCACCCAGCTCCTGGGGCAGTACAGCCCGGGTACGGGCCCGGTCCTTACCGTCGACGTCAAGGCCATCGACGACCCGAACCGGTCCGACTGGAATGTCATCGCCGACTCCAGGGGCGGCGACCCGAACAACATCCTCGTCATCGACGCCCACCTGGACGCCATCTATGGAGCAGGGATGCTCGACAACGCCTCCGGGTCGGCCACGATCCTCGACATCGCCCAGCAGCTGAAGAACACCAACACCCGCAACAAGCTGCGCTTCATCTGGTTCGGCGGCGAGGAACTCGGCCTGCTCGGCTCGGACCACTACGTCAACACCCTTCCGGCCAGCGAGCTTGCCAAGATCAAGTACGACCTGGACGCCGATGTGACGGCCACGCCGAACTACGTCGCGGGTGTCCTCGACCCGAAGGACGGGGTCAACTTGTTCGGTCGCACCCCCGGCACCCCGATGCCGCCGAGCATCTGGGCTCCCTCGGCGATCGGGGGCGACTACGGGATCGACTACCTCAACTCGATCGGGAAGAACCACATTCTCTTCTCCGCTGACGGCACCGATGCCTTCATGTTCCAGCAGGCCGGGATCCCGGCCAGCGGTGTCCTTACCGGCCAGGACTGCTGCAAGCTGGCATCGGATGTCGCCCTCTTCGGCGGCTACGAGGGCAACTTCGAGGGCAATGTGCCCGGGGATGACGGAGGTTGTGTGGACAATCCCTTCCGCTGGTGCGACAACCTGAGTAACAACGACCCCGAGGTGCTGACCTGGATGTCGAAGACCTTCGCCAACATGGTCGGACACATGGCCTATGACACCCAGGTGTTCGACTCCACCCAGAACGGCGGCGGTCACCTCAAGAAGAATGCGACCCAACCAAAGGTCGAATCTCAAAAAGGCTCGGTCACCAGCTGACCAGCCCCTCCGATGGGAGGCGCCGTCCCCGGCCGGGGACGGCGCCCGCTCGTCTGGTCTGGTCCAACCCAGCAGAGCTTCCAAGCCGGTCATCAGCGTATCGCCGGCGGTGACGACCGGTTTGGGGGCGCCGTGCAGTTCACCCGCCGGCGACCGCCCCCGGAAGGTTCCGGCCGCCACACCCGTGCCCCGCCGCCTTTTCGACCAGGGTCGCCAGCCCTCTTGGCCTGCGCAATTACCCGGCATCACCGCGTCTGCGGTCGCCCGCGATGGTGGACCATGCCCAGCGCGCGGTGAATACCTCCGACAGTGTCCCGCTTGACCGTCGAACGGTCGGTACCGGCCTCGGTTAGCGGGTTCCGTCACCGCTTCCGCATGATCGTGCCGACGATGCCCCGCCACGCCCGCCTTGGCTGAAGGCTGACGTGGGTCCGGGACTCGGCAGACGCCCGGTTGCTGCAGTGATCTGTTGTGATCGGCCCTGATGCGTGAGGAGCGTATTGGCCTGGTGGGCGGGGGTTCGCATCGAAGATGTCCATGAGAAAGGTGCGGCTCCGAATGATCTTGCCCAGCTGGGCGCCCTGGATGGGTACCCGATCCACGCCGCGGATCATGTCGCCGGTGAGTTGGTGCGGTTGCTGGTCGGTGATGTCGACGCCGGCCTCGAGCAGTGTTTGCGCGGATAAGGCGTTGACCTGGTCCCCAGGTTGAGTGCCCGCGGACTCGACGACGACGGTGTCACCGACGACTTGGCGCATCAGGCCGGCGGCCATCTGAGATTTGCCGCCGTTCTTCACGCACACGAACAGCACCGCAGGTTTCACCGGCGTCGAGTCCTGAGTCGCGCTCACCGAGGTCACCTGCTCAGGCCTCCGCCGGGAGCAGCTGGGCCAGCAGTTCCTGGATACGGCCGCGGATGTCGTCCCGGACCCGGCGGACCACGTCGATGCCCTGCCCGGCCGGGTCTTCCAGATCCCAGTCCTCGTACCGCTTCCCGGGGAAAATGGGGCAGGCGTCGCCGCAGCCCATGGTGACGACCACGTCGGAGGCCTTCACCGCCGCGGTGGTCAGCACTTTCGGGGTCTGGGTGGAGATGTCGATGCCCTCCTCGGCCATCGCCGCGACCGCGACCGGGTTCACCGCCGTACCGGGCAGCGACCCGGCGGAGCGGACCTCGATCTGCACCGCCGCCGAGCGCGGTGAGGTAGCCGGCCGCCATCTGGGAACGGCCGGCGTTGTGCACGCACACGAACAACACGCTGGGCTTGTCAACTGCTGCGGTCATGAATGGTCTCCCTCTGAAGTCAAACCGCTGGGCTGCACAGGGTTCGGGCCTGCACTGTGGGCTGGGTAAGGCAATGCTGCGCCGGCATGTGGGACGACGGCCAGATCGGCGGTGTCACCGGCGTCGGGAAACAACACCAACACCAGACCGAGGCCGAGGAGCGCACCGATGATCTGCGCCGCGATGTACAGCGGCGCCGAGGACGGCGCGATCCCGGCGAAGGTGTCGGAGAACATCCGGCCGATCGTCACGGCCGGGTTGGCGAAACTGGTGGAACTGGTGAACCAGTACGCCGCGCCGATGTACGCGCCGACCGCCGCCGCCGACAGCGCGGCGCGGCCGCTTCTGGCCAGCACGAAGATCAACGTGATCAGCCCTGCGGTGGCTACGATCTCGCCGACGCCGTGGCCGGTGGTGGCCCGGTCGTGGGTGGAGATCGACACGGCCGGCAGGTCGAACATGACGTTGGCCAGGATCGCGCCCAGGATGGCCCCGATGATCTGGACCATGGTGTAGGCGCCGACGTGCCGCCCGGAGATCCCGGTCCCGGACCGGCGACCCAGCAGGTAGTCCACCCCGGAGACGACGGGGTTGAAATGCGCACCGGACACCGGGCCGAAGATCAGGATCAGCACCGCCAGCCCGAACACCGTGGCGGTGCTGTTCTCCAGCAGCTGCAACCCGACGTCGGTGGGTGAGAGTTGTTGCGCGGCGATCCCGGAGCCCACCACCACGGTGACGAGCAGCGCGGTGCCGACCGTTTCGGCGAGCAGGCGGCGGGACAACGGAACAGGCTTGCCCTTGACGTTCGACATATCTCAAGCATACTTGACTCAATAGACTTGGAGGCAAATGATGACGACAGTGGAGCAACGAGCAGAGGTGTACGCCGCGCTCGGCGAACCCATCCGGCTGGCGATCGTCGACCACCTCACCCCCGGCGACGCCTCCCCCGGGGAACTCGCCGAACACTTCGGGCTGGCCACCAACCTGCTCGCCCACCACCTGCAGGTCCTGGAACAGGCCGGCGTCATCCGCCGGGTCCGCTCCGAAGGCGACAAACGCCGCAGCTACGTCCAGCTTCGCCTCGACAACCCGATCGTCCACGCTGCCGTTGCTAGGGGGCCGCTGGATGCGCTGGCAGCAGGCGTGCCGGTGCCGCGGGTGGTGTTCGTGTGCACCGCAAACTCCGCCCGCTCGCAACTCGCGGCGGCGTCCTGGAACCGGATCAGCCCCGTACCCGCCGCTTCGGCCGGCACCCACCCCGCCGCGAAGGTCCACCCCAGGGCAGTCACGGTCGGCCGTCGCCACGGCCTGCACCTGAGCCGCGCCAGCACGCGCGCCCTGGACAGCGTCCTGCAGCAAGGGGACCTGATCGTTGCCGTCTGCGACAACGCCCACGAGGAACTCGACCCGCACCACGCCCGGCTGCACTGGGCCATCCCCGACCCGGTCCGCGTCGACACCGACGACGCGTTCGAAACCGCCTACGACGACATCGCCCGCCGGGTCGAACAACTCGCCGACACCGTCGGACAGCAGCACTGACCCCCGAGAAAGGCCACCATGACGACCACGCCGACGTGGAACACCCTGAGCCTGGACCAATCGATCGCGCTGCGCACCGCGGCGACGCGGTTGGCCGCGGAGTTCGACGGAACCTTCGGCACCGAGACCATCGAACGGTTCCTGCACTCCTCGTTCGACCAATTCGCCGCCAACGCCAAGGTCACCCATTTTCTACCGTTGATGGCCGAACGGTTCGCCCGGCAACGCCTGCGGGCCCTGGCCAAAGTCGAAGGACTGCATGACGACGGGAAACCCACCGTGCTGTTCCTGTGCGTCCACAACGCCGGCCGTTCCCAGATGGCCATGGGCTTTTTCACCAACCTCGTCGGCGACCAGGCCGTCGCCTGGTCCGGCGGCTCCGAACCCGGCATCGAAGTCAACCCCGCCGCCATCGCCGCGATGGCCGAACGCGGCATCGACATCGCCGGCGAGTTCCCCAAACCTTGGACCGATGAAACCGTCCGCGCCGCAGACGTTGTCATCACCATGGGCTGCGGCGACGCCTGTCCCATCTTCCCAGGCAAACGCTACGAAGAATGGGTTCTGGACGACCCCGCCGGCCTCGACGTCGCGGCAGTTCGACCCGTCCGCGACGAGATCGAACGCCGGGTACACACACTGCTGGAAGAACTCCACCTCCAACCGGCGACGCGGGTCCACTGAAGGGACCGCAAACGATCGTATGCGTGTCATTCGTGTTGCCTTGTAACGTAACTCGTGTACTGATGCTCAGTGGGGGTTGTGAGACGTTGGAACACGTACCGGGCCACCGACAGAGCCGTAAAACGCGGTCAGACCGATGGCAGTCCCTCTCGAGCGGAACGCACGTCGAAGTTGCCCGAGGGCTGCGGCCGGCGCCAGTGCAGCGAAGCACTGGAGCCGGCCGGGACACACCGCGAGGTACGACAACACTGCACTGAGCTTCTTCGACTTGTCTGCCATGTCGTCAGTACCCGCCAATGACCATGGGAACGTATGTTCGATAGGCTGCTGCCATGGATAAGTACATGAACGAGGATCGGCCGAAGGACATCCCGGTGCGGCTGCCCGGTCCGAGCTACTCGGTGATCGCTCGGCTTGTCCTGCTCGATGGCGGCGACGAACTGCGGCCGGCCCGCGCGGTGCGTTGGACCCCGACGCACGTGATGGTCAAGATGCAGGAATCCGAAGGCATGGAACCGGTGTACGTCTGGCTGCGCAGCGAGGATGTCCGCCGAGTGGTGCGGCGCCCGCCGCGGCCAACGCCATGACGGCCTGCAGAAATCGGTTGCCCTTCACTGAAGCGCGCCGTGTTATTGACCCCTATCTCGTACGCGCCGCGGACGGCAGTATCAGCGGAGTGCGAGCAGGCGATGGGGACGCTGCCGTCTACGGGCTCGACCACGGCGGCGGCTTCATGATCACTCACGCCTCGGGCTTTCAGATTTGGTCGCTGCTGGTAGACGCAGCCCGCGCCGCGAACTTCGCCATCATTCCGATCGGCTGCCCGGTCTGTGTCGCTAACCGGTCACTGTTGGACCATCTGCCCCCTGAAATGGCCGAAGGTGCCAGGGGCGTCGAGAACGGTGAAGAGCTACTGCTTGTCGTTCAGTCATCGTGACCGTTCGCTGATCCCGCTCGGGCGGCCGATCACCGTTCGGCCGCGCTTATTGGCCCTGATTCGTCACTGTGACGAGCATGCTTCCGTGCAGCTGCAGTCGGCTCCCGCTAGACACGAAGGGGTAGCCGAACCCGTAGGCGTTGGCGGCCCCAGCGGTGATGTCGGTCAAGGCCGGTCCTATCAGTGGGTGCGGGTGATGGCGGGGAACACGTAACTTTGATCGAGGATCGAGCTGTCCGGTTCGTACACGCGCATCACCGGCCGGAAGTCTCCTGCGGGCGCCGGTAACCAGTTCGCGGCCGCCTTCTCGTCGGTGGGCCGCTTATGGCTGATGGTGATGGTCAGTGGCCCGTCCTCGTCCAGCACGATGCCTGGGGTGCGGTCACCGATCGAGTACCGGTCGATGGCGCTTACCTCCCGCCACCGCCACCATTCGCGGCGCCACCGCTGCTCTGGGGCAACGAAGATTACGTCCGCGGACTCTTTTCCAGCAGCGGCGTCCAACTCGAGTTCGAGCGGGCCATAGCCGAGGAGCTCGAACCGTTCCCGGACGGAGCAGCTGCCGTCGACTTCCTAGCCACCAACTTCGGCCCGCTCATCAAGCTGCACGCCATGCTCGCCGCACAAGACAAATGGGAGCCGCTGCGCAACACACTCGCGGAGATCTACGATCGACACGAGCCCGGGGAATACCTCGTAGTGCTCGGGCGGAAGAACTGACACTCCAACGAGCGACGAGTTGACCACCGTCCCGCACCCCACGGCTCTCGCGTCCAACGCCGCCCAGACCGAACCACAGGACCCGGAAGACGACACACCACGACAATCCAACGCCGCCCAATCATCCGAGCGGCTCACGGTCACGGACTGTCGCCGCCGAGCAGCTGTGCCGATAACAGGTCCCGGAGGAACAGAGCTGTCCTGATCGCCGACCAGCCTCGGCCGTGACGGATCGATTGGTACAACTCGGGGCTGAAGAGCACGACCAGCACGTCGGTCGCCGCCTTGACGGTGAGGCCGTCACGCAGGCCGCCGGCCTTCGCAGCGATTGTTCGCGCTGCCTCGCGGTAGGACTCGACGCGTCGTTGCTCGGCGATCCTGGCCACCTCCGCGGCCTCCGGATCCCCCGCCGCACCATGGAGCGCCGCCACCAGGGGGGCGACTCGTTCCAGGATGGCGACACCGTGGGTGAGGAAGATGTTGAGCGCCTCGGCGGAGGTAGGAGCCGAGTTGAAGTCGGTCCACCAGTGATGCCACGGCAGCAGTTCTTCGATGGACGGGTCGGGGGATGGTTCGTGCCAGCGGTCGAAGCCTACGATCGCGGCACCCAGCGCCTCCTCCAGCAGGCGGGCCTTCGTGCCGAAGGTGTAGTAGACGGTCGGCACCGCGACCCCGGCGTCCGTGGCTACCGCGGTGATGGTGGTTCCGAGGTAGCCGTTCGCGCAGAACTGACCGTAGGCGGCGTTCACCATCCGGCGTCGTGTGGCGAGGGCCTTGTCGGCTCGAGTAGTCGATCCCGAGGCCATTGACAAGATGCTAGCCGACGTTGACTATAGTGTCACTATAGTCAGGAGCGGCTCGTGAAGATCTTGATCGCGTCCTTGCCGGCAGACGGCCACTTCAACCCGCTCACCGGGATCGCTGTCCATCTCCGCGACCGCGGCCACGACGTGCGTTGGTACGCCGGCCCGGCGTACGGCTCCAAGATCGACCGACTGGACATGCCGTGGTTCCCGTACCAGCGGGCGACAGAGGTGATGGGGGGCAACCTCAACGAGCTGTTCCCCGGGCGCGCTGCGCTGAAAGGGCCGAAGCGCATCTCCTTCGACCTCGACAAGTTCTTCGTCAGCCAGGTCGAGAACCACTTCGACGACGTCGTCGCGATCCGCGACGAGTGGCCGTTCGACGTACTGCTCTGCGACGGCGCGTTCTACGCCGAGCAGCTCGTGGTGGACCTGCTCGGCATCCCGGTCTACGCCGTAGCCCTGACGACGGTGATGCCGGACTCGCAGAGCCCACCACCGTTCTTCGGACTCCGGCCCGCCCGCACACCCGTCGGCAAGCTGCAGCACGCGATCGTCCGCAAGCTGCTGGCGAGCGGCATGAAGGCCGGCACCATCCGGTACAACGAGATCCTCGATCGGCACGGCATTGCCCCCATCGCGCTCGACGGCTTCCCGCACGAGCCGATGCTGCGAGTCCACCGGGTCTTTCTCAACGGGTCGCCGGGACTGGAGTTCCCCGGCTACCGGCCACTCGCGAACGCCGAGTACGTCGGACCGCTGGTTCCCGCTCGCCGCGCGATCGGACCGGACACCCCGCTCCCGAACGTCGTCCTCGATCCCACGCGGAAAGTCGTGGCGGTGTCACAGGGCACTGTCGACAACGATGACCCGGGGAAGCTGATCGTCCCCACCATCGAGGCTCTCAAGGGCGGCGACCTCGTCGTCGTGGCGACGACCGCGGGCGTTGGGACCACGGAGCTGCGCGCCCGGTTCCCGCAGCCGAACGTTGTGATCGAAGACTTCATCAACTACGACGACCTCTTCCCCCACGTGGCGGCGTTCGTCACCAGCGGCGGGTTCGGCAGCAGTCTGGCCGCGTTCCTCCACGGCGTGCCCGTGGTGGGGGCCGGCAAGCGCGAGGGCAAGAACGACATCAACGCCCGTGTCGGCCACAACAAGCTCGGCATCGACCTGCGGAGCGAACACCCCAAGCCATCGGCGATACGCAAGGCGGTTGCTCGCGTGCTCAACGACCCGACGTACGCCGAGAACGTCGCCGCAGCTGCGATCAGAGCTCCTCTCGTACGACCCGATGGCCCGGATCGAAGCCGTGGTCACGGGGGCGACGGAGGATGCGGCGGTCTGACCTTCGCCCGAGGCCCTTCCTCGATTGGGACGGGCAAGTCGTGCGGCGTGCAGTCAGCCGCGACGAACAGTCTCTAGGCCGGACGAGTGCTAGTCCTCGCGCATTCTCAGGCCAGGGTTAGTTCTCCGGCGGATAGCGGCGTGGAGTGACGCTTCCAGACGCGCCAGACTCCGCCCTCACGCAGCCAGGAATCGGTGATCACGAAGACCCCGTCGCGAGGAACGTCGAAGACGGTTGCGCGCATGAATGCTCGTTGTAATACGACGGCCGTGTCCGCGTAGTCCTGATGAAGGACGTCCTTCGCAGCGGAGACGTCCCTGTCCTGGATGACGCGCTGGATTTCGGACATCCGCGATCGACATCATCAACCACTCGCGAAGATGACCCCGCCACTGGGGAGTTGCCTGTCCAATGCGGTATGGCCGGGTCAGTCCGGTGGAGTGGACCGGTTGACTTCGTCGCCGTCCCTTTCGGGTTGTCCACGCGGTGGGAGTGCCCGCCGTGCCAGCGCCCGGTTACCGATCCCTGACCGGGGCGGTCGGCAACAGCGGGTCGCCACACGAGATCGGCGTCCACGAACTTGGTCCGGCTGGGCTGACGACCGGTCCCCTGTTCCCGCTAGGCGGCAGCTCACTGTCCCTAGCCCATCGGCAACTGGCACGTAACGCAACTGTCAGGCTTGTCAGCCCACCACCGCAGTCGAGGGCAAGGCTGGGAGACGGTCTGCGGCGGGCGGGTGACTTGACTTGCTTTCAACCACCAGCAAGCGTTTGTGCAATGAGCGAGGAGGAGATCGTGGCCTGGTTGCATGCGCTGCCGGGCGTGGTCGTTGAGACTATCGCCGCCGACAGCGAGGCCCCGGAGATCGCGTGGGGCGACTCCTTCGTTTACGACGAGGCGTCGGCCGCGCTGCCGGCCGATCGTCGCTGGCCGTTCGCCACCGTCGTGGCGAAGGACTATCCGGGCTTCGATGAGAGTTCGCAGCTAAACCGTGATGGGGTCTTCCGCGTGAACGTCCACGTCGGCCGCGACCGGTTCACCGAACTCATCGGGTACTCGCCGTCGGAGCACAAGCAGCGGACACCAGATGTTGACCCTGCCACAGCCGACGTCATCGTCCCTCACCCTCAGTACGGCCAGCAGGGCTGGGTGGCCGTTGTGTCACCCGGTATCAACACCTCCACCCGGCTGCAGGACCTGCTGCGCGAGGCGCGCGACCGCGCGGCCACCCGCCACTGACGTGCGGCTATGGACGCTGATGGCGACCGTGCCGCGGTCGGGTCCGCGCTCGTGGTCATTCAGAATCCAGCCCACTAACGCGGGTGTTCTGGGTGCCACGCCGGGATTTCGACCGGCGACCTCCCGCTGGATTTAGCGAGCGAGGCCATCAAGGGTCCTCGGAGCTGCCGCTTGCGGAGGGTCGTCGACGACATTTCGGGTGGAGTGAAACACCCGTTGAGACCCCAGAGAGACGCGCCAGGGTCGGCCCGTCACCGTCCGGCCTGCAGTCGTAGGCCGGCGAGGAGCAGGTCCAGGCCGGCGCGGAACTGGTCGGCGTCGTCGTGCCCGGCGAATTCGTCGAGGATGTGGTGGACGAAAGGATACTTCGCCGGGTCGAGCGACCGCCATTGGTCGACGACGCCCGCCATGTATTCCTCCGGTCGCACTTCTCCCGACAGCAGCGCTTCGGGCAGCTCCTGTCCCATGTCGGCGGCGGTGCCGAGGACGAAACCCACGACCGCGGAGGCTGCGTGGAATCTCTGCCTGGGAGTCAGGTCGAGCCGCAGCACCTGCTCGCCGATCTTCTCGTAGACACCGAGTGAGTGCGGCTGCGAACCGGTGTCCCGCAAGACATACGCGCCGAGCCAGGGACGGTCGACGATCGCGTCGAACAACGTGACGCCGATGGTGCGCAGATCCGAGATCGGGTCGTTGCCTCCGACCTCCTCGATCTTCGTCAGGACGTCGGCCATGACGTGGTCCGCCGCAAGGTCGAGCAACTCATCTCGGCTGGCGACGTACCAGTAGATGCTGCCCACACCGGTCCCGAGGCGGGCAGCCAACGCCCGAAAGGTCAGGCCCTGCGAGCCCGACTCGTCCAGCAGCGCGACCGCCTCCGTCAGCACGGAATCCAGCGAGTGCGTGGCACGCCGACGCTGCCGCGGGCGGGGTGCCGACCGCCCCGGCTCGCCGGCGAGGTCACGTTGATGCGGCGGTGCCACTGTTGCATCCCATCACACGATCGACGTGAACTTGCCATTTATCGAACATGGTTCTAGTATAGAACGCAGTTCGATAATAGAACACCGTTCGATCATTGGAGTCGTCATGACCACCGTTTCTGACACGCAGGCCCGCACCTACCCGTCGCTGCGCGCTGCGTGGATCCCCCTCGCCGCCCTGTGCCTCGCGTTCTTCGTCGAAATGGTCGACAACACCCTGCTGACCGTCGCGCTGCCCACCATCGGCCGCGACCTGCACAGCACGACCACGTCCCTGCAGTGGATCACCGGCGCCTACTCGCTGACCTTCGGTGGGCTACTGCTGACCGCAGGTTCGACTGCGGACCGCCTTGGTCGCAAGCGCATGCTGGCTTATGGGCTCGCCGCCTTCGGGATCATCAGTCTCGGCGTGGCGCTGGTCAACACCACCGGCCAGCTCATCGCGCTGCGCGCCACCCTGGGCATCGCGGCCGCGGCGATGGCGCCCATCACGAACTCGCTGGTGTTCCGCCTGTTCGACTCAACAGTGCTGCGTATGCGGGCAATGACCGTGATGATTGTCGTCGGGATGTCCGGTTTCGTGCTCGGGCCAGTGATCGGCGGCACCGTCCTGGCGCACTTCCAGTGGCAGTGGCTGCTGTTGATCAACGCCCCCGTCGCCCTGGTCGCCTGGCTCGGTGTGCGCATCGGCGTACCCGCCGACCACCCGGACGACCTCACCCACGACCGGCCCGACATCCCCGGCGCCGCGCTGAGCATCCTGACCATCGGCCTGGCCTGCTACTGGATGACCAGCGGGGTCGAGCGCGGTTGGGGTGCGCCGTTGACCATCGCCTCGATCGTCGGCGCGGCAGCCGCTCTCCTCGGATTCATCGTCCGGGAACGCCGCGCGGCATTCCCCATGTTGGACCTCAGCCTGTTCTCCCACGGCCCCGTCCGGGGCGCCGCCGTCGCGCAGGTCGCGACGTCGATCGCAATGGCCGGCGCGATGTTCACCTTGATCCTGCACTTCCAGTACGCCTGGGGATGGAGTCCGATGCGCGCCGGGCTTGCCAACCTCCCGCTGATCATCACGATGATCGCGGCCACGCCGATCTCCGAAGGTCTCGCGAAACGCTACGGCCACCGAATCGCGTGCCTGATCGGAGCAGTGTTCCTGGCGGCCGGGCTGGCTGGACTCGCCTGGGGTGTCGAACGCAACTACCTTGCCATCGCGGCGTCCATGGTCGTCATGACCATCGGCCTGCGCACCGTCATGACCATCTGTGCCGTCGCGCTGGTGGGCGCCATGCCCGAGAACCGCACCTCGATCGGCACCGCGCTCAACGACACCGCCCAAGAAGTCGGCACCAGCGTCGGAACGGCGATCGTCGGCACCCTGATCGCGGTGCTGGTCACCACGACACTGCCCGAAGGCACGTGGAGCCCCAACCTCACCGGCTCGTTCTTCCACGGCGAGCAGATCATCTTCATCGTGCTCGCGATCGTGGTCGGCGTGGTCGCCGTCTGGGGCGCCCTGACCCTCACCAACTCCCACGACGCCGACGAGCACCCCGCGCCGCACGACGCCGCCAGCGAACTGGCGACACCCATGGCTTGATCACAACGCAACGGTTTCGGCGCCGCGACCTAAGCACGGTTCACGTAGTTCCGGAATGTGGTTGGAGACGGACGACTTCCACCACCGCGCTGGCGAAGGCCTCCGGTGCTTCTTGGGGGAGGTTGTGGCCCGCATTCGGCACCTGGTGGTGCACACGCGGTCCGGTGAAGTGACGGGCGGACGCGGCCCCGTCGGTCGCCGGGAAATTGCCGTCCGCCATGCCGTCCAGGGTGATCGCCGGAATGGTGATCGGCGGTTGTCCGGCGAGGTCCAGCTCGATCTGGTCGTACGGCGGGTAGCCGGGCGCCAGTCCGAGACGGTGACGGTAGGAGTGGAGTACCACCTCGACGTAATCGGGATTCGCAAAGGCTTTGGCGGCGCGTTGGAATGTCGGTTGGTCGTAGTGCCAGTTCGGGGAGTTCCGTTTCCAGATCACTTCGGCGATCTCACGCCGGTTCGCGGTGAGGCCGGCCTCACCCCGGGCGGTCAGAAAGTAGTAGAAGTACCAGAGACCTGCTTCCAGGTCGGGGCGAATCGGGGTCATGGCCGTACTGATGTCTTGGATGAGGTAGCCGTTGACCGAAACAAGTCCGATGCAGCGTTCTGGCCACAATGCGGCGGCCACACAGGCTGCTCGACCGCCCCAGTCGTAGCCGGCGAAGACCGCGCGCGGAATGTCCAAGACGTCCATCAGCGCGATGACATCGGCACCGATGGCTCCCTGCTGTCCGGATCGCGGGATGGTATCGGAAAGAAATCGGGTCGGTCCGTGTCCGCGTAGATAGGGCACGATGACGCGGCGACCCGCCGACACCAGTTGGGGGATAACATCAATGAAACTGTGGATGTCGTACGGATAACCGTGCAGCAGCAGGACGACCTCCCCGTCCCGGTCGCCGGCTTCGTAGTAGGCGATCTTCAGGGCGTCGGTGACGGCATACCGCAGGGGCCGGAGCTCGGGGAGCCCGGCCCCCGAAGGGGCGATCGGCGCGCTGGCGAGCACGGTTTCATCGTCAACTGTGATTTGCCATTCCGGGCGGTAGCCGGTGTGGCCGGCGAACCTGGACGCTGCCGTCCGCAGGCCTGCTGTCACTCGTGCTGGATCATCACCCTCTTGGTACGCGGCGACCAGCACGAAGATGGCGAGACGTTCCTCCTCCGACATGTCCGGGTCGGTGGTGCGGTGCATGAGGAAGGCGGCCAGATCATCCGCACTGTCACTCATCTCGGCCTGCTTCAGCCGGCTGCGGAGCTGACGGGAAGCAACGTCGCCAGCGGCTGGCCCGGTTCGACGATATAGGTGGAGAGCATCTTGCCGGTGTCGGGTCCCAGGTCCAACGCATTGTGTGGTGTGCGCGGCGGCATGAGAAACGGATCACCGGCGTGCAGGACCAGTGTCGGCTGTCCTTCGATCATCATCTGCACGGTCCCGGCCAGGATGTAGCCGACCTCTTCGCCGGGGTGGGTGTGCCACCCGGACTCGACGCCGGCCGGGATCTCAGTGAGTACCTGCACCAGTTCCCGGCCGGGGATCGACAGCGCACTGTGTTGTAGAACGGTGCGCTTGAGCTTGCCGGCGAGTTCATCGGCCGGCTGCTGTGCGGTCGTCATCCGAGTCAACCAACCGGTTGAGTTGCCGCGACCGATGCCAGCGCCTTCAAGATGACGTCAGCCACTGCCTGCGGCTGCGAGATCATGATGACGTGCGAGCCGTCGAGCTGCAGTATTTCCGCGCCGGCCCGTTTGGCCATCCGCAGCAGCACATCCGTGCCGGCGGCTTTGTCACCGGTGGCGACCACCGCCCAGGACGGCAGCTTCTTCCAGGCGGGCACACCGGATTTCTCTTCGAATGCTGCCGCAGCGACTGGTCGCTGGGCCGCTCCGAGGGCGCCGGCCTGCGCCTCCGGCAGGTCGCGGGCGAACACCTGGTAGAAGGCGCCCGGGTTGACGTACAGCTCGACCGCGGTCTGATCCCCATTGCCGGTCGGGTACTGGGCCTGGACCAGCGCGGGGGCCAGGGCACTGTCGCGCGAGGTTCCTTCGACCTCTCCCAAGGTCTCGCCTTCTTCAGGGGCGAACCCGGAGACGAATACCAGCCCGACGACGTTGGTCGCGCTGGTGGCGGCGTTGGTGATCAGGGCCCCGCCGTAGGAGTGCCCGACGGCGAGTACCGGACCCGGAATCTGCGAGATGGCGGAAGCGACATAGGCGGAGTCGACGGCCAAACCGCGGAGCGGAACCGCGAGGGCCTGCACTTTGACGCCATCCGCCAACAACAGCTCGGTCACGCCGTTGAAGCTCGCGGCGTCGGCAAAGGCGCCGTGAACGAGGACAACGGTGGGTGAAGGGATATCGGTCATGGTTGTTCCTTTGCAGCAGAGTAGGGCGAGGATGAGCGGGTGGTGGCAGATCAGCTGTTGAGGAAGGTCAACAGGTCCTTGTTGAACTCTTGCTCGTGCGCGCCGGTCAGCCCGTGCGGGGCACCGGGGTAGATCTTGAGGGTTGCGTTCGGCACGATCTTGGACGACTTGAGGGCGGCGGCACCGATGGGCACGATCTGGTCGTCGTCGCCGTGCAGGATCAACGTCGGCACGTCGATCTTCTTCAGGTCCTCGGTCAGGTCGGTTTCGGAGAAGGCTTTGACGCAGTCGTAGGCTCCTTTGATGCCGACGCTCATCGACATCAGCCAGAACGCGTCCCGCGCCCCCTGTGACACGTTCGACCCCTCGCGGTTGGCCCCGTAGAACGGATACGCCAGATCACGGTAGTACTGCGACCGATCCGTCAGGACGCCGTCGCGGATCTCGTCGAACGGCGCGATCGGCAAGCCCTCGGGGTTCGCGTCGGTCTTGAGCATCAACGGCGGAATGGCGCCGAGCAGCACCACCTTGGCCACCCGGGCGGTTCCGTGCCGGCCGACATAGCGGGTCACCTCACCACCGCCGGTCGAATGACCCACCAGCACAATATCTTTCAGGTCCAGAGCTTCGATCACTCCGGCCAGGTCGTCGGCGTAGTGATCGAGGTCATTCCCGTCCCACGGTTGGCTGGACCGACCGCCGCCGCGGCGGTCGTGAGCGACGGCCCGGAATCCATGGGAAGCCACGAAGTTCGCCGAACCGTCCCACGCGTCGGCCGTCAGCGGCCAGCCATGACTGAAAACGACCGGCTGTCCGCTGCCCCAGTCCTTGTAGAAGATCTCGATGTCGTGGCCATTCTCTTGGCCGACTGTGACTGTGGGCATGGCATCTCCTTCGGCGGGCGATCTGCAGGTGTTTGATCCGTGAGTGGACGTTAGGTGGCCGATGGCTCGTTGGAATCGTGAAATCTGCTAGTCGTCGGGTGGCGGCGATCGTCAGGAGTGAAGAACGAGGTGCAGTTGGGCTCGTGAGGTGACGCCAAGCTTTCGGAACGCTTTGGTGAGGTGGTAGCCGACGGTGTGCGCGCTGATGAAGAGTTCGGCGGCAATCATCTGGTTGGTGGCGCCGTCAGCCGCGAGCTGGGCCACCCGGGCCTCTTGGGCCGTCAACTGTTCGCCGGGATCCGCCCTGTTTGCTACGACACGGTCGCCCGTGGCGCGCAATTCGACGGTGGCACGGTCGATGAAGGCGACAGCGCCCATGTCCGTCAGGAGGTCAAAGGCGAGACGGAGGTGCAGGCGTGCGTCCCTTTTGCGCTTCTGGCGACGGAGCCACTCGCCGTACAGCAGGTGGGAGCGGGCGAGGTCGGTAATCACCGTTGTCTTTTCCAACGCGGCGATCGATTCCAGGTAGTCGGCTTCGGGCGTGTCAGCCAGCAGGGCCTGGCACCTGGCCAACAGGCCGGTCGCCCACGGAGTCCCGCTGGCGGTTGCCCGCGCCGTCAACTCGGCCAGCGCGCTCGCTGCCTCCTCAGGATGGCCGCTCCGGACGCCGGCTTCGACCAGATTTGGCAGCGCTTCGTTGTCGAAATTGACCGTGTCGGCAGCGTGCATTCGGCTGGCCACCTCGAAACCGTCCTGATAGTGGCCGTGTCCCAGATGCACGACCATCATCGCCCGATAGCCCGGTCGGTTGACGTCGCTGGCCTGCAGATGAATCGAAGCGGTCCTGAGGTTTTCGGCGGCGATCCTGGCTGCACCGTCCTGTCCCCGCCAGGCCAGCAGTTCAGGGTTGGCGAGCACCGCCACTTTGGCGGGGCTCCAACCGATCGAGGCGGCCAGTTGACGGCCGTCCTCGGTCCGAGCTCGGGCACTTCGGAGTTGGCCGGTCTGGGCCTCGACAGTCGACAGACAGGTCAGAGCGAGTTGCAGGGAGTGGAGTGCGCCGCTGGTTCGCGCCGCCGTCTCGCCCCGTTCGAGCCAATCGTGGCGGGCGCGATCGTCCCAGAGAGCGTGGGCGGCGTAGAGGCCGTCGACGAACCAGTCCGGCACCCCCTCGGCGAAGGACGCGGGCGCCTGCAGTGCGGCCACAGCACGTCGGAGGTGCGGCGCCGCCTCGACGTAGCCCACACCCGCGAGGGTGGCCAGGGCGATGAGCAGGAGGTCGTCCGTCGCCGCCTCCTGAGCCGGGTTCTGGCGCAGCGTCAACGCCGCCCGGCCTACTTCAGGTCCGGTCGTCCCCGAGATCAGGTCACCGGTCACGAACGCCAACTCCACCGAATCCAGCAATGCCTGCCGGGTCAGGCGCGGGTTGTTGTCGGAGAAGGTTTCCGCCGCGGCGAGCAGAGTCCCCGGCAGTTCGTCCAGCGACAGGCCCGAAAGATAGCGGATCCGTTGTCGAAGAATTGAGCCTTGCGCGCGGGATAGCGGATCACTGAGATAGCTGTCCCCGTCGTCCAGGATCGCGGACGCCCGGTAGGGCGCGCCACCGGCGATCGCAGAATGAGCAGCGGCCAGGGTGCGCCTGGCGGCCTCGGTGATCTTGGGCGACAATCCGCCGGACTGCGCGAGAAAGTCTGCCTCGGCCAGTAACCCACCCCGCAGTTTGGCTCGGCCCGCGCACCGTTCGAGTTCGGCCGCGACCGCCTCATCCGGCCCGACCGCAGATCGGGCCAGGTGCCAGGCGCGGATGTCCGGATCGGTTTCGCCGTCGCAGGCTCGGGCGAGCAGTTGGTGGGCTGAGCGTCGTTCGGCCGGTTCGGCGAGACCGTAGACGGCAGAACGAATAAGTGGATGACAGAAGCGCAGTTCCGCGGTCATGCTGATCAGCTGGGCGGCCTCGGCCGGCACCGCGGCGGCGGGTGTCAGTCCGGCCCTGGACACTGCCCGCCACAGCAGGCGTCGGTCATCACCGCTGTCGGCCGCGGCGAGCAGCAGCAGCGCGCGACACGGGCCCGGTAAGTCCCGCAAGCGTTGGTGGAAATGGCTTTCCAGTCGTCGACCTACTGGGACCGGCTCGTTCAACAGCAGACCCGGCGCGGCTCGCCCGTGCGCCATCTCGCGGCTGATTTCGGTCAGCACGAGGGGGTTGCCGCCAGCCAGTTCGGACAGTCGCACAGCCGATTGCCGATCCACCCGGCCGTCGGCCAACAGCTCCAACAGATCCGCGCCCGCTTCTGGCGCGAGTCCACCGATCGTCACCTCGGGAATTCCGTCCAACGCGGGGTTCCGGGGTGGCTCGCGGGCCGCGAAGACCAGGGCGATCCGTTCGGCATAGACCCGTCGGGCGACGAAGGCCAGGACCTGAAGTGACTCGGGGTCCAACCACTGCGCGTCGTCAACCACGCACAGCAGCGGAGCGGCCTCGGCGATGTCGGAGAGCGCGGTCAACACGGCATGGCCGACCAGGAAAGGCGTGCCAGGCGGGCCGTCCCGTAATCCGAGGGCCGTGTGCAGAGCAATGCGTTGTGCAGGCGGCAGCCGACCGAGACGGCTGATGTAGGGGATCAGCAAACGATGCAGGCCCGCATAGACCAGGCCTGATTCCGCTTCCAAGCCGGTCACGGTGGCGCGCTGCGTGGCGGCTGCCGACCTGACCAGGAACTCGAGCAAGGCGCTCTTTCCCACGCCTGCTTCACCGCGGAGAACGAGAGCAACGCTCATCCCCGCCCCGAGGGGCGCGAGGAGGGATTGCAGCGTTGCCTGCTCAGACACCCGCCCGATCAATGACTGACTGCCGGTCACAATCCCTCCGCCGGCCGCGGCACTAGTGGACCACTGACAGCTCGCAAACGACAGCATCACTGTATGACATCGGGCTGGAGCCGTGACATCGGGCTGGCGCCATGACATCGGGTTGTCGGGCGCCGCGGTTTTAAGGACGGACTTCGACCAAGCTCGGCCCTGATTTGCACTTGTCCGGTGGGGAGTTCGGACCCAACATCTTTCGCCAGGATCGGGCTCTAAATCGCGGATGGTCCGCGCAGGGCAAGCGGTACCGGTCGCTCGAACGGGAAGCGGCTGCTGTGCCGGGAACGCTGTTCTTCGGGCACCTGCTCTATGTGGACGATTCCGCATATCCGTCTGAGATCGAAATTGGTTTGCTCCGAAACGGGGACCTTCACGTTGCGATGCTCACCCACTCCAGCCTCGGCAACGCGGCATTGCTGCTCCAGGTCCGCGACCATCTCGGTGCACAGCTCGGGGAGTGAATACCGTCCTGCTGGAACGTCCAGAAGTGGCCGTCGGGTTGGCAGCTGGTGACTTGCTGGTTTAGGCGAGCCGGACCGTGATTTCAGCGGCGGCGGGGTTGAGGGCGAAAGTTGCGGTGGACTCGGGTGTTGACACCGCGTAGTCGCCGAAGAAGCCTGAGACCGTCAGCCGGCCGGCCGCGTCGGTGGTGCGAGATGTGGCCGGTAGCCACCATTCGCCCTTGATGAGCCCTTCGAGCGCGTCGTATGACGGTTTGCGGCTGCCGTCTTTGCGTACCAAGCCGACCGGGGCACCGAGCCAGGAACCCTCATCGGTCAAACCCCAGTAGGTGATTGACGTGACGGCAGGGTGCTCGACCAGGGCACGGTAGTGGCGCACGATTTCCTCGGCCTGCCGCGCCTCGCCTTCCGGTGTGGTCGGCCAATCCGAGACCCGATAGTCGTTGAGGTCCTCGATGTCCGCCGGCATCAGGTGACCGGAAACGAGCGTGTTCTCGGTCATGTGCAGGGGTAGGCCAAACCGGGCGAATCGCGTGACGGCTTCCAACAGGCGTTCCTCGCCTCGATAGCCCTTCTGCATATGGGTCTGCAGGCCGATGGCGTCGATCCGGACGCCGGCGTCGAGCGTTTCGCCAATCACTCTTTCGTAGGCGCTGCTCAGGTCGAAATCGTTGATCAACAGCGTGGCAGAAGGATTGGCCCGACGGGCTTCGTCAAAGGCCAGCCGAATCATGTAGTCGCGTCCGCGCGTCTTGGCGAGCCGAGTGATGCCGTTGTCGCCGTTCGCAAAGACAGGCATGATCACTGCCTCATTGATGGCATCCCAGGTGTCGATGAGCCCAGCGAAACCGCCCACCAAATCACGGATCCGGCGTCGCAGGAGGGCCTCCACCTCGTCCGTCGGTACGTCGAGCAGCCAGGTCGGTTGAGAGGTGTGCCAGACGAGTGGGTGTCCCTTGACGGCTACGCCATGGTTGGTCAGCCAGCGGGCGGTAGTGGTGAGTCGCTCTACATCCGTGGTACCGCGGCGCGGTTCATAGCGACCCCAGTAGAACGGCACGGTGGCCACATTGAACAGGTTCAACCAGAGCGCGGCCAGGCGATCAAGCGGCAGGGTACTGCTGCCGCCGAAACCTTCGACATCGGACGTGCCGGGCGGCTCGGCGGCGCTCAGCGTGGGCACGAAGTCGAAGCCGATGTTGCCGAAACCGAAGGCGTGCCGGCGCTGCTCGACGGTGACCTCGCAGCAGGCAGCGGGATTCCCGGCCGGGTCGGTCACGGTGACCGTCACCTCGCCGCGTCGGTGCTCCATCATGAGAACACCACCAGGGCAGTGTCCCGCCGAGGGCCGTCGGCCGGTGCGGAAGCAGCAGTGAGCACTGAAGAACACCTCAAGGAATGTTTCGGTGGATGCACGAAACTATCGCATTCGATGTGCAGCCTAGACACCAGATGAGGGGCGGTCAACCACCGGCGGGTCCGGTGGTCGTCGGGAGAGAGGCTCCGCATACGCTGTCAGGGTGTCGAGTCCCAAATCCGAAGCTGAGCCTCGTCGACGACCCACGCTTTCCGCGGTGGCGTCCCTCGCAGACGTGTCGATCTCCACGGTGTCGAAAGTGCTCAACGGCCGGGGCGGCGTGTCCAGCGGAACTCGCGCACGGATCGAGGCGATCCTCAACGATCACCAGTACAACCGTCGGCCGTCCCGCAGCACGATCGCGCCGTTGGTGGAGGTGCTGTGCTACGAGATCGGCTCTCCGTTCGCCAGCGAAGTGATAGCCCATCTCGAGAGCGTCGCCCGCGAGCAGGAGCTCGGTTTGGTGCTGACCGGGGCGACGGACCGAAAGTTGCCCGAGCGGTCCTGGGTCGGGAATGTGCTGCAACGCCGCCCGCTCGGGGTGGTACTGGTGGCCAGTCTGCTTCCCGTCAAGGATCAGCAGCGGTTGCGAGCGTCCCACATTCCGATCGTGGTGGTCGATCCGGCCGGTTCGCCTGCGCCGGACCTGCCCTCCATCGGTTCGGCCGACTGGAAGGGTGCGTTTCAAGCGACGAAACACCTGGTCGACCTGGGCCATACCCGAATCGGAACCATCACGGGGCCGCCCGAGATGTTGGCTTCCACGGCCCGGTTGTCGGGCTATCGGGCCGCCTTGGACGCCGCCGGCGTGCCGGTGCCAATGGAGCTGATCCGCCCCGGGGAGTTCCACCATCAGGACGGCGTCCGCGAGGGACGGGTGCTGCTGGACCGGCGCGACCGACCGACGGCCGTTTTTGCGTCATCCGACCTTTATGCCCTGGGCGTTTACGAGGCCGCCCGCTCGCTGGGCATTGACATTCCAGGTGGCCTTTCGGTGGTCGGCTATGACGACTTGCCCATCGCGAAGTGGGCCGGGCCGCCGCTGACCACTGTGCACGTGCCGATCGCCGCAATGGTCCGTCAAGCGATGCACATGTTAATGCGGCTGCGCAGTGAGCCGCAGCTGGCGTTCAGCCACGTCGACATGGACACCACGCTGGTTGTGCGTGACAGCACAGCGCCACCGCGAGCCAAGATTCGGTAACGAAACTTTCGTAAATATTGCATGTATCTTGACGTCAAAGTCGCGATGCGCTTATCTTTCTTTCCGTCGACAGAGCCGTCACGAACGTTGTGTTCCTGGGGATGTCGCGAAAGTTTCGCGCCGGCGTCTCGAGACCGCCGAGCACGTGGTCGTTCGCCGTCAAGACGTCCACTGGCCCTCGTGTCCGCTGCTCGGCGATCCACGGCTAGGTCACGTCGCGACCTGGCCCCGACAGATGAGGGATCACATGCACGTTCGCGTTGGAGCCACATCGACACGCAAGAGTCTCGGTGTGTTCGCCTCGGCACTTCTGGCCGTCAGTCTCGCCGCGTGTGGCGGGAGCAGCGGCTCTCAAGCCAGCACTGCCAGTACCAGCCAATCCAGCAGCGGCGCCGGAGTCCCCGCCAGTAGCGCCAGCGCCCCCGCCAGCAGCGCCGGCGGCGCCGTCAGCAGCGCGCCGGCGCAAAGCGGTGGAACCAGTTCAGCGTCCGTCGCTCCGAGTGGAGCGACGGGGAGCGGCAGCGCGAGCGCGTCGACCCAGCCCGCCGTCGATACCTCGATTTCCGGCACCGTCAAATGGTGGGGCTGGACGCCGACCGACAAGGCTACCGCGACGGATTACATCGCGGCGTTCAACAAGCAGTATCCGAACATCAAGGTCGATTACAAGTTGGTCAACATTTCGGACTGGGTGGCGGCGTTACGGCCGGCTCTGCTGTCGGGCCAGGGTCCTGACGTTTTCGATATGCAGCCAGGCGCCTACGTCACCCAGTTCGGGTCTCTCGCCGAGGACCTGACACCGCTCGCGTCGACCTGGCTCGGTCCGAATTGGAAGTACAAGGTCGCGCCGATCGGCATCAGCGGTTTGACGTCGAACGGCAAATTGACCGCTATGTCGGTCGGTGCTGTCTACGCCGGAATGCTTTGGTACAACGCCGACATTTTCAAGAAGTACAACCTCGCGCCGCCGAAAACCCTCCCCGAGTGGGAAAAGGTCTGTCAGACGCTCAAGTCGAATAACGTCGGGTGCTTCGTGCAGGGTGCGGCACAGGAAGGTTTCGATCAGGACACTCTTCAGTCGATCGCCAATTCGGTTCAGCCGGGCCTGTGGACCAAAGCATCTCTCGGTGACGCCAAATGGACGGACCCTGGCATCGTCAAGACCCTGACAATCTGGAAGCAGATGTTCACCGACGGCATCATGCAGTCGGGTGCCGTCGGGTACCAGCAGTACCCAGATGCCAACAACGACTTCCTGTCCGGGAAGTACGGAATGGTGATGATGGGCACCTGGTACACGCAGTACACGACCGCGAAGGCAATGTCGGCGGCCATCTCCGCCGCCGGTGTGAACGGAGCGAAGCCGTTCCCGATCCTGCCGACACCGTTCCCGGACGTCGCCGGGGCGGGCAACAAGAGCGAGATGTACGGTGACGCGGACTTCGGCTTGGCGATCGCGTCAAAGTCGCCGAACAAGCCCGCGTCGGAAGCCTTCGTCAAGTGGATGGCCACCACCACCGAAGGCCAGCAGGTGATTGCCGACCAGCTCAACGACCTGCCCGCGCTGAAGGGCGTGACACCGAACTTCGACACCATCCAGCTGGTTGACCCCGCCCAACAGGGGACGCCGGTGAAGAACCTCAATAGCCAGGCCGCGACGGTGACCGAGCCCCGCGAGGCGCTCCTGAGCACAGACGTCCAGAACGCTATTCTCGCTGCCGCGCAATCGGTCGCGACCGGCAGTGCCTCGCCAGAGGACGCGGCGAACACCCTGCAAAAGGCGGCCGAGGCCGCCGGCGTGACTTTCAAGTGATGATGCAAACGACAACGTCATGACTGACACGTCGATCGCGGTCGTCGCCGGCGGGGATCCGTCCCGGCCGGCGGCGCCGCTCATCGGGCCGGCCGGCGGGGGCCGCAGGCCCAGTTGGCGGCTCCACGCGCCCGGTCTTCCGTGGCTGTTGCCGGCGCTGGTGCTCAGCGTGGGTCTGCTCTATTACTGCATCGGGTACACCGGCTACATCTCGACCTTGAACTGGGACGGAATCAGCCCGAACCCGCCCAGTGTCGGGTTCGCCAACTACACCAAGATGTGGCACGATCCGGTGTTCTGGGGAGCCATCCGCCACACCATCCTGTTCTTCGGCGTCACCTTCGTGGCGCAGACGTTTCTGGGACTGATGTTCGCGGTCCTGCTGCACGCCCGAGTGATGTTCGCGGCGGTGTACAAAGTGATCGTCTTCATCCCGGTGGTGCTGGCACCGGCGATCATGGCCCCCGTCTTCCGGCAGATCTTTGCTCCCGACGGCGAACTCAACGGACTGCTGAAAGCGATCGGGCTGGGGTCCCTTGCCCAGCCTTGGATCGGACAGACGAGCACGGCACTGTGGGTGATCATGGCGATCACCGTCTGGCAGTGGACCGGTCTCACCTTCGTGCTGTATTTCGCGGCGATGACCCAGGTCGACCTGTCGATTTTGGAAGCCGCCCGGATCGATGGCGCCGGCAACTTCCGGGTGCTGGTGAGCATCGTGTGGCCAACTGTGCGCGGCACCACGATCGCATTGGGGATCCTCAGCGTGATCGGCGCGCTCAAGACTTTTGACGTGCCATGGTTGGTCACCATCGCCGGCCCGAACAACGCCACCCAATTTCTCGGGACATACATCTACCAGGAGACGGTTCAGCTCAACCATCTCGGTTACGCCGCGGCGATAGCGGTCGTTCTACTGCTAGCCGCCCTGATCATTGCCATCGGTGTCCGAGTATTCGGACGCGAGCGAAAGTCATAGGTGTTCGATGTTCGAGATACGGACGTGGAAGGGCCGGATCGTCCTGCAGGTAATTGTCACTCTGATGGTGATTCCGTTTCTCTTCCCGCTGGTCGTCATGGTCAGGGGTTCATTGGCAGGGCGTGGTCTCGCCAATTATGGAGCGGTTTTGCAGGTGCCCGGCTTGGGCCGATTCTTTTTCAACAGCGCACTGATTGCGGTCGTCGTCGTGGTCGTGGTCTACGCGTTTACGCTGATGGCAGCCTTCGCCTTCGAAAAACTGCATCTACGCTTCCGCGAATTCTTCTTCTGGATGATGCTCGTCTGCCTCACCCTGCCCGAGGTGGTACTGCTGGCGCCGCTGTTCGCCACCAATTACCGGCTTGGCTTGTACGACACCTACTGGGCCGTCATCCTGCCGTTGGCTGCGCTGCAGATTCCGTTCGCGGTCCTGCTCGCCCGCAATTTCATCAACGGGCTGCCGAACGAGCTGTTCGAGGCCGCCCGTATCGACGGAGCCAACAGCTGGCGCATCTTCCGGTACCAGGTGCTGCCCCTGACCCGGCCGATCGGTGCAGCCGTGGTGATCTTCACTGTCATCGGCGCCTGGAACGACTACCTCATGCCGCTGGTCTTCCTGCAAAGCACCAGTATGCAGACGATCACGCTGGTACCGCAGTACTTCGCGGGTGAATTCAGCAATGATCAAACGAAGATCCTGGCGTCCGCCGTCATTACCGCCATTCCGGTGGTCGTGGCCTATCTCTGCCTGCAGGGCCTGTTCGAGCGCGGCCTGTCCTCGGGCGCGATCAAATGACAGGACAGGCCGTACCGAAAAACGAGTCCTCTGCGTCCCGGAAAGGAAAGGTGCCGACGTGCCGCTGATCGAGGTCCATCTCGCCCGCACCACGTTCATCGACCATCGCGAGGAAATCAGTGAGGCACTTCATGCCGCGCAGATCGAGGTGCTAGGAATTCCGGCCGACGACCGGTTCCAGATCTACACTCCGCACGAGGCTGACGAACTCGTCTTCGACGACGGATACAACGACGTGGACCGGCAGGCGCTGGTGGCTATCCGCGTGACTGCGGTGCACATGTACCCCACCGCCACCAAAAAATTGTTCTACCAATCCGTGGTCAAACACCTCGAACCGATCGGGATCCGGCCGCAGGACGTTCTCATCTCGTTGGTCGAGAACGGCTTCGACGACTGGTACGCCGGTCGGACCTGATGTTGAGAATCGAAAGAGGAATTCATGTTGGAATTTGACTCCGCCGACCTGAACGTGCTCTTCCTCGGCGGCACCGGGACGATCAGTGCCTCCTGCGTGGGGCAGGCAATCGCCAGCGGGATGCGAGTCTCGGTCGTCAACCGGGGACGCAACTCCGCCGGCCGGGAACTCCCCCAGGGCGTCGAGTCGCTGGTCGCCGACGTCACCGATGAGTCGGATCTGGCCCAGGCGCTGGGATCACGCGTCTTCGACGCCGTCGTCAACTTTTTGTCCTATGACGCGCCCGATGCCGGCCGGATGGCCGCATTCTTCGGCGACCGGACCCGCCAATACGTACACATCAGCTCGGGCTCGATCTACGCAAAACCGGTTCAGCAGCTGCCGATCTCGGAGTCGACACCGACTGGCCCGAGTGCGCACCTTCCCTACGCCACGGCCAAGTGGCGGGCCGAGGGGGCATTGCTGGCCGCACACCGGGAGACCGGCTTCCCGTTGACAATTGTCCGACCGTCACACACCTACGACGACGCGAATCCGCCGTTGCCCGGCGGTTGGACCGCCGTGGACCGCATCGCCCGCGGCGCCGAGATCCCGGTACACGGCGACGGCACCTCGCTCTGGACCCTCACCCACGCCGAAGATTTCGCTCGCGGGCTGGTCGGCCTGCTGGGCAACCCGCGGGCCATCGGCGAGGTCTTCAACATCACCGGAGCCGACGTCTATACCTGGGACCAGATCTACACGATCGTCGCAGGGACCCTTGGCGTCAAACCCAACCTGGTGCACGTCGCGTCGGAAATGTATCCGCTGGTAGCGCCGGACTGGTTTTGGTCAGGTGAGATGCTCGACGACATCGGGCACAGCGCCGTGTTCGACGTACGCAAGATCCGCACTTTCGTCCCCTCTTTTCAGGGGCGGCTCACCTTCCACCGCGCCGCCCAACGCATGGTCGAGTGGCGCCGACAGCACCCGGAATCCACTCGTCCCGATCCGGCCACCGACCAGGTACTCGACCGCATCGTCGAGGGCTACCACGCGGCGCGTCGGGTGTTCGTCGCCCTCGGGGCGGAAGCGACTGCAGCGGCATCATGACCGATCTGCGGCGCAAACCACTCGGGCGGAGCGGCATGTCCGTCACGGTCATCGGTATCGGCACCAGCCCGCTGGCCAGCATGCCGCAGCTCTACGGCTATCCGGTCAGCGAAAGCCAGGCCATCGACACCATCGACGCCGCCCTGAACAGCCCAATACGGTTCATCGACACCTCCAACGGCTACGGCGCCGACGGGTCGGCCGAACACCGGATCGGAGCCGCGCTGCGCCGACACGGAGGCCTACCACCCGACATGCTCCTCGCGACCAAGGTTGATCCCGATCCAGTAACGGGCGACTTCTCTGGTGACCGGGTGCGCAAGTCCCTCGAGGAGAGTCTGGATCGGCTCGGGGTCGATCGAGTGGAACTGCTCCACCTGCACGATCCCGAACGCATCAGCTTCGCGGCGGCCATGGCCGCGGGTGGACCTGTTGACGCGTTGACCCGGTTGCGGGACGAGGGCCTGGTCCAGCATCTCGGGGTCGCCGGTGGACCGGTTGCGCTGCTACGCCAGTATTTGGACACCGGCGTGTTCGATGTGCTGCTCAGCCACAACCGCTATACGTTGCTGGACCGGTCTGCGGCCGCGCTGTTCGAGGATGCTCACAGCAGCGGCATCGGCGTGCTCAACGCCGCTCCTTACGGGGGTGGAATGCTCTCACGTGGACCGGACCAGCACACCACGTACGCCTACGGCGAGCGCAACGACGCCATCGGAAACGCCGCTGCCGCGATGGCAGGTGTCGCCGCAGATGCCGGAGTTCCGCTCGCCGCCCTCGCCCTGAATTTTTCGCTGCGCGCCCCGTTCGTCGACTCCACCGTGGTCGGGGTGTCGTCTCCGGAGCGGGTCCAGGAAACCGTCACACTGGCGCAGATGTCGGTCGACGACGGCATCTGGGACGAACTCGACCGACTGGCCCCACCTCCCGAACTCTGGCTGGACCCCTCCTGACCGCCGTCGGTGCCAAGACGGCGACCGCAGCCGAGAGACTCGAAACTTTCGTCAAGTGCTGTGTAGTTCTCAACGCTGGAGTTCGAGATGACCGATCAGGGAGCCGCCGGATTCGCCTCGTACCCTTCGCTGTGCGGTCGGGTCGCCTTCGTCAGCGGCGGGGCGTCTGGGCTCGGTGAGGAGTTCGTCCGTCAGTTGGCGGCGCAACAGGCCCGGGTGGCGTTCGTCGATGTCGACGATGGGCGCGGGGCGGCGCTAGAGCGTGAGCTCACCGCGGCGGGTCACACGGTCATCTTCTCCGAGGTCGATGTCCGGGACATTCCCGCCCTGCAGCGGGCGATCGCGGCCACCGCCGAGACTCTGGGCGGGATCCAGGTGCTGGTCAACAACGCCGCCAACGACACCCGGCGGCGAACCGGCGAGGTCGACGTGGCGGCGTGGGACGAAGGGCAGGCCGTCAACGTGCGGCACCACTTCTTCGCTGCCCAGGCCGTCGCGCCGATGATGCGGGAGGCCGGCGGCGGGTCGATCATCAATCTTGGTTCCATCAGCGCCCACATCGACCTGATCGACTTGGCCCCCTACATCACGGCCAAGACCGGTATCGAGGGACTCACCCACACCCTGGCCCGGGAATTCGGATCGTTCGGGATCCGGGTCAACTGCGTGATTCCCGGCTGGATCATGACCGCGAAACAGCTCGAACTCTGGGTCACCCCCGAGGCCGAAGCCGCCATCGCGCGCAACCAGTGCCTGCCGCGCAAACTGGTGCCGGCCGACGTGGCCCGGATGGTGTTGTGGCTGGCCGCGGACGACTCGAGTGGCTGTACGGCCCAGCGGTGGATTGTGGACGGAGGCTGGATGTGATCACGGCGCGGCAACTCACCGAAGTGTGCACCGAGCACGGCGAAGGGCCGTTCTGGGACCCCACTCGCGGGCGCTTGTTGGTGCTGGACATGCTCGCCGGAGCCATCGTGGAGGTCCGCGACGACGGGGTGACCGAGCGACACCAGATCGGCAACGTCATCGCCACCATTCGGAACCGCCGGCGCGGCGGATATGTGGTCGCGACCGAGCACGGTTTCCGACTGCTCACGTCGGACTTCACGCCGGATGGTTCCGAAGTGATCGGCTTCTCCGACCCGGCGGTCCGGATGAACGAAGGTGGCTGCGACCCCCAGGGTCGCTTCTACTGCGGCACGATGTCCTACGCGCAGACCCCCGGGGCCGGGTCGCTGTATCGGTTGGACCCTGATCTGTCGACGCACCGGGTGTTCGGCGGCGTCACCATCTCCAATGGCCTGCAGTGGCATGCGAATGGTCGCCAGGCGTACTACAACGACACCCCAACCGGTGTCGTCGCGCTGATGAACTTCTACCCGGAGACCGGAACCTTCGGTGACCGGAAGCTGTTTGCCAGCGTCTCGAACAGCCACGGCAAGCCCGACGGCATGGCGCTGGACGACCAGGGCGGCGTGTGGGTCGCGCTCTGGGGCGGGGGGGCGGTGCATCGCTACGACGAGGCCGGACAGCTGACCGACCGCATCGAGCTGCCGGTCCGACAGGTCACCTCATGCGCGTTCGGCGGCGCCGACCTGGCCACCCTGTACATCAGTACGTCACGCCAGGATCTGGGCGATCAGGCCGAACCGGCAGCGGGGGCGGTGTTCTCGACCCCGGTGCCCTACCGTGGCCGCCCGCCGTTCGCGTTCGGGGGCTGAGGGCTGGAAGAGTTCAGTTCGGCATCCGCAGGACCCCGTCGATCCGCTGCGGGATGCGCCACGGGTTGTCATCTCGCAGCGGCGGCGGCAGCAGCGACTGAGGCACGTTCTGGTAGCTCACCGGGCGCAGGAAGCGCTGCAGCGCGGAGGTGCCGACCGACGTGGTCTGCACAGAGGTGGTCGCCGGATACGGTCCGCCGTGCTGCATCGCGTAGGTCACCGATACCCCGGTCGGCCATTGGTTCCACAGCACTCGACCTGCTCGGTCGGACAGCGCGGCGAGCAGTGGGGCGGCGATCGGATCGTCGTCCAAACCATGCACGGTCGCGGTCAACTGCCCCGGGATCACCGCGGCCAGCTGCAGCAGCTGATCATCGGAGTCGAAGCCGACGAGCAGCGCTGCGGGCCCGAACCGCTCGCCCAGCAGTCGCTCCGGCTCGCGCAGTACCGCGTCGATGTCGGTGCGCAGGATCGACGGGCCGGGGGCGTCAGCCGGAGTGCCCTGGGCGCCATCTGCGAGGACCTCGACGTCCGGTTGCTCGGCCAGGTCGGCCAACGCGTGGCGGAAGCCGGAGGCGATCCGGTCGTTGAGCATCGGCGCCGCGGCGACCGTACGCACCTTCTCGACGACCAGCTCGGCCAGGGCGCTGCCGTTCGGGATCGCGAATACACCCGGCTTGGTGCAGAACTGGCCGGCGCCCAAGGTCATCGACCCGACGAAGCCGGACGCGATCGCCTCGCTCGCCTGTTCGGCGGCGCCGCGGGTGACAAAGGTGGGATTCACGCTACCGAGCTCGCCGAAGAACGGGATGGGGCGCGGCCGCCCGCTAGCGATGTCGAACAGCTCCCGCCCGGCCGGCTCCGAGCCGGTGAAGGAGGCGGCCGCGATCCGTTCATCGGCCACCAGCCTCCGGCCGGTCTCGACGCCGTCGACGGTGTCGAACGTGCCGTCAGGGGCGCCGGCGGCCCGCAGTGCTGATCGCACCGTGGCTGCGGTGGCTTGGGACAACTGCGGGTGACCGGGATGCGTTTTGACGATCACCGGTGCGCCGGCGGCCACGGCAGAGGCCGTGTCGCCGCCGGCGATACTGAAGGCGAACGGGAAGTTGCTCGCCGCGAATACCGCGACGGGACCGATCGGACGCTGCATGCGCCGCAGGTCCGGGCGAGCTCCCATGCCCCAGGAGGGGTCAGCGTGGTCGATCGTCGCCTCCAGGTACTCACCGGTGCGAATCACCGAGCCGAACAGCCGCAGCTGGAAGGTGGTCCGGGCCAGCTCGCCGGTCAGCCGTTCGCGGCCCAGATGGGATTCCTGCATCGCGAGTTGGATGAGCCGCTCGGCCTGAGCCTCCAACCCGGCGCCCACCGCGTCCAGCCAGTCCGCCCGTTCCTCGGGCGTGGTCCGGACGAGCGCCTCCGTCGCCGCCGTGGCCGCCACCAGGACCCTCTCGTAGCGGTCGGTGGCGGTGTCACCGTCCGGCGTCGCGGTGCTCATCACCGCTCCACGGTGCGTCGAGCTACGACGGTGACTGGGTTGACCAGCCGTCCGACGCCGGCGATGTCGATAGTGACGACGTCGCCCTCGATCAGGCTGAAGTCGTCGCCGGGCACGATGCCGGTCCCGGTCAGAATCACCACTCCGGTCGGGAACTCCAACCCGGCGAACAGCCAGCCTATGAGTTCCTCGGGCGAGCGGCGCAGGGCAGCTGTGGAAGTACTGCCCGCGAAGACGGTGGCACCGGCCCGGGCCACGTCAACGGTGATGTCGAACGGCCCGTCGACCAGCCAGGCCGGGACGATCACCGTCCCGAGGGCACAGCTGCGGTCGTAGACCTTGGCCTGGGGCAGGTACAGCGGATTGGCACCCTCGATCGACCGACTGCTCATGTCGTTGCCGACCACGTAGCCGAACAGCTCGCCGGTGGAGTTGACGACCACACCGAGTTCGGGCTCCGGAGCGTCCCACTCGGAGTCGGCGCGGATGCCGACCGGCTCGCCGTCGGCCACGACCCGGCCGGCCGTCGCCTTGAAGAACAATTCCGGCCGCTCGGCGCGGTACACCCGGTCGTAGATTGACCCGTCGACTGCCTCGTCGACCCTCCCCTCCCGGCTGCGTTCATAGGTGACCCCCGCTGCCCAGATCTCCTGAACATCCACCGGCGGTAACACCGGCGCGGAAGCGGGCTCGTCCGTTGGTGCGGCCGCGTCGATCAGCGCCCGCGCCTCGGCCAGCGGGCGGCTCAACAGTTCGGCCAGCGAGACCTCGACGCTTCGGAGACCGTTGGCGTCGCGGAACAGCCAGCGGTCCCCGGCCGCCCGAAAGAGGCCAGGAACCGGCTCACTGAGCGGCTCACTGACCGGCTCAGTGGGATTCACGCGCCACCCGCGATCCGGACGACCCGACGAGCAAATCGAGGTCGGCCTGTTGGACGTGTACGCAGGCGCAGTGCGTGACCTTCGAGCTGATCAGTATTCACAGGAAGGACTCTTTCAGATCCTGCGGCAGCAATATCCCCCGGCCTGGCACTCCACGACGCAGGTCCGCGTAGGCCTCATTCACGGCCTCGAGCGGGTAGCGCGCCCCGAGCAGCCGGTCCAAGGGCAGCCGGCCGGCTAGAAACAGTGCATAGATGCGAGGCAGATCCAAGCGCGGGTTGGCCCCGCCGTACAAGGCGCCGACCACACGCTTCTGACGCTGGACCAATTCGTTGATCGGTACGGGAAAGCGAGCCGCTGCATCGTTCAGCCCGACGGCAACAAGTGTCCCACCGGGCGCCAACGCCGCGAAGGCGTTTTGCATCGTCTGCGGTGCCCCCACTGCATCGACCGCCCACTGCGCCCCGCCGCCGCTCAGCTCCAGCAGCTCCGGTACCGGGTCGCCGCCCGAGGCGTCAACGGTGTGGGTGGCGCCGAGCGAACTGGCCAGGGCCAGTTTGGCCGGATCCAGATCGACCACGATCAACGGGTACGCCCCCACCGCGGCGGCACCGAGGACGGCGGACAAGCCCACGCCGCCGGCACCCAGGATGACGAGCGGCCGGCCGGTCGCTCCGGCGGCGTGGTGCAGCACGGCGCCGACGCCGGTGATCACCGCGCACGTCGAGATGGCAGCGATCTCGGGTGGAATGCCGTCAGGGACCTGCAGCGCGCTCGACTCGTCGACGACGACTTTCTCGGCGAAGCAGGAAACCCCCATCAGGTGGTGGACAGCGGCGCCGCCTTGCCGAAGGCGGGTGGTGCCGTCCATCAGGCCGTTGGTGCCGGCGAAGACCCGACCGTACTCGCACAGCACCGGATTGCCGGCGACGCACGCCGCACATTGTCCGCACCGCGGCCGCCACATCAGAGCGACCCGGTCGCCGACGTGCACCTGCCGGCCGGCACCCGGACCGAGCGCCTCGACGATCCCAGCGCCCTCATGACCGAGCACGATGGGCAGTCGGGCGGACAAATCACCGGTCATGTAGTGCAGGTCGCTGTGGCAGACACCGGCAGCCTCGACGCGAACCCTGATCTCCCCCGGCCCGGGCTCGGCGAGGTCCAGTTCTTCGATCTGGACCGGCTCACGCACCGCCCGCAAGACGGCCGCTTTCACAACGCCTCCAGTGGCCTGGCGAGCAAGGGTTGCCGGATGTCGCAGCTGCCCAACGCGAACGAATCGGTCAACGCGGTGAGTTCGCTGTCGTCCACGCCGTTGAGCAGATCGGCGTACCCGTGGGCGTGGCCCTCGAGCCGAGATGGACCGATGCCGGGATGTCGGGAGATGCTGCTCACCTACCAGCGAAACTTTCGAAGTTCTGTGCGCGACGTTTCTTTCCCTGTTCAAGCTATGGAGTCTGGGCCATGGTGTCAATTGCTGCCCATGTCGACCGGCCCGAGCTGATCATCACCCTGCCCCGTGGCGTATTCGAGGCACCGCGTTGACAAAACCTCAGGTGAAGCGCCCCAGCGCCGTCGGATGGTATTTCACAATGCCGGCCTTCATTGCGTTGCACTCTCCGCCCGGCCCCAGCAACCTGGTGGTTTCGTCACGCACCGCCTTACTCATTGATCCAAGTTTCTTGAATCCCGATACCCACGCAAGCTCGTACTGTGCACATCGCTGCTTCTTCTGGGTGAGGGACAGCCCTTTGACCGGGTCGTCGCGCAGTCTCGTGGTCGTGCGCTCCAGCGTCGTGGGCTACGTCGCAGCGCACTCATCGCACCCTCGGCGGCCCGATCGGCGGCGCGTTCCGCCGGGTCGTTGGCGGCACCGACGGTCAGCGCACCCCCCGCCGCCCGGTCGGCACCGGTGCGCTGGGCGACGGCGTGCCCTACCTCGTGGGCGACAACCCTCCGCCCGCTGTCGGAACCGGGCGAATAGGCGCCCGGGGCGAAGTAGATGTCGTTCCCGTGAGTGAACGCGGTGGCCTGCAATGACTTCGCGATACCGCCGGCCTCGGGATCAGCGTGCACGCGCAATGCCGAGAGATCCTGACCGAAATGTCCGCCCCAGCGGCCGGCCAGCTCATCGGCAGCGGTTGGCCGCCGCCCTTACGGCGACGCAAAGCGTTGACCACGCCGGGTGCAACAGCTGCTCCCGCCAGCGGGTCCGTCTCGGCGACGGGGCTACGTCGCAAGCCACCCAGACGGCGACGCAAAGCTTCGACGAGGCTGAGTTCGACAGCAGTTCCCGCCCGCGGGTCCGTCTCGGCGACCGGACTACGTCGCAAGCCACCCGGTAGAGCGTCGTAATGTGGCACCACCATGAACGACGGTTGAGACAGCTGATCGTCCTGCATGGTTGCCCCACCGGGGACCTCGGGCGACCGAGTTTGCTGGACGGCATGTGCCCTGTCGTGGCCCAAAGCGCACTCTCTCCAGATCGACGGGTGCCAACCCGAGAGTCTCGGCAATGAAGCGCTGCCCAGCATTCGCCGCAGCCAGCACGGCCCGCCAACAAACGATAGGCAACTATAGGCGACCTCAAGGCTGTTCATAGACGGCGACGTCCCAGATGTCGATCCGCTTGCGGACGCTGCGATGGGTCCGCAGGCTGGCGCCACCTGCCGAGCCGACTGCGACGTGGGCGTCGCGCTGCCACGACATTGCTACAGAGGTCAGGCCGCGTATCGCGGGGTCACGGTGTGAGCCGGGATGTCACGCCTTCTGGTTGAGACCAATTCAACCCATGAGGAGGCAGTCATGCCCGGTGCGAACAAGATGACCACCCCGATCGCTGTGGACCTGCCGCAGATCCAGGCCAGGTACGCCGACCTCGACGGCTACACCGTCGGGTTCGAGTCGTACCCGGAGGACGTTGACCCGGCCCCGCTTTTCCGGGGACTGGCCGATGACCGCTGCCCGTGCCCGCACTGGGGCGTGGTCCAGAGCGGACAGATCACCTTCCGGTGGGCCGAACGTGAGGAGACCTACGGCTCCGGTGATGCGTACTACGCCGCGCCGGGCCATCTGCCGCTGCTCACCGCCGGAACCAGCCTGGTGGAGTTCAGCCCGAGTAAGGACCTCCAGACGACGATGGCCGTGATCGAGGCCAACCTTGCGGCGACGGGCGAAGGACGATGACCACCACGACGACCGAGGTCCCAGCCATCATCCGGGCGAGCATCGACAGGTTGGTGGCCTTCCTTCAGACCGGTGCAACCGACGGCCTGTTCGCTCCTGGCGTCTTCGCCGACATCACCTTGCCGCAATGGCGGGTCCAGGTCCGTGGTGCCGAAGAACTCGTCGCCGTCAAGACCGGTTTCCACCCACCGGCCGGCCGCACCCGGGTCGAGAAGGTACAGGCTGCGCCGGACGGCTACACAGTCAAGGTCGAAGAGCGCTGGGAGGTCGGCGGCGTCCAGTGGTACTGCCGCGAGGCGTTCGTCTGCGACATCGACGACGCTGGACGGATCACCGATCTCAGCGTCTACTGCACCGGAGACTGGGACGAGGAGACCGTCGCCCGGCACGCGGAGGCAGTGACGCTGTTGCGGCCCTGATGTCACCATGGGTGGCATGGACACCGGCGAGGATTCCCGCACTCGGGCGGCGCTGGACCTCGCCGGTACCCATGTTTTCGGCACAGAGCCTGGTCGCATCCCGGTGGTGCTCTTCGAGGCCTACAACGCGAGTGTCGCGGATCGTGATCGCGCTCTGCTCGCTGCCGCACTCGCCCGCTGCTGGGTCTATGCCGGCGAGCACGACCGCGCCGTCCCGTTCGCCGTCGCCGCGGTGAAGCACGCGGAGGCCACCGGCGAGCCGGCTGTGCTCGCCGATGCGCTCGACGCCGCACTCGCCACACACTGGGGTCCTGACGAGCTCGAGGTGCGTGTTCACCTCGCGCGCAGGCTCGCCGATGTGGCCGCCCACCTCGATGAGGTAGCTGCTCGGCTCAAGTCACACCTGTGGCTGCTGACCGTCGCAGCGGAGACCCTGGACGTATCGGAGCTCAATCGACAAGTCCGTGCGCTGGAGCGGCTGGGTGAGGAATCACGCAAGGCGCTCTTCTTCGCCGCCTCCCGCCGGTTGATGCTCGACCTCATGCGGGGCCGGACCGACACCATCGCACCACTTGTCGCACTGGCCCAGCAGACCGCGGACGAGTTGCCCGACGGCGCCCTTGTCGTCAGGGCGCTGGTCGCCTACGGCGCCGCGCAGACCGGAAACCGCAGCGACGACGTACTGGCAGCGCTACGCAGCGGCGAGGCGATCGCCGAACAGGAAGGGATCCGGGTGATCTTCGCCGAGATCGCCTGGGTCTACCTGGAGATCGGTCTGCCGAACCACGCGCGCCGGCTCGTCGCGATGTTCGACCGGCGGATTCTGTCGGGTCTGCAGCGTGACCACGATTACCTGCTCACCCTGCACCTGGTGCTCGATGTCGCCCTCGCGACTGGGCTCGACGAACTGGTCGAGACCATCACACCCATGCTGCTGCCCTACGCCGGCCGGGCCGTGATCAACGCGGGCGCGGTCATGTTCCACGGAGTCACCGACGACACGCTCGCCCGCGCGTGCGCGCAACTCGGCGACACTGAGCGTGCCAGTGCGCTGCGGGAAAATGCGTTGGCGACGTACCGCCGCATCGGCGCAAGCTGGTGGCGCGCCCGCCTCGAGGCGCAGACGCCCTCGAGCAGCGACCCCCCGTCTTCGACTGCGATGACCCTGCGGCCCGGACCCGCCGGCGTGTGGATCGTCGGCCGCGGATCGCAGGAGGCCGCGATCCCGGCACGCCGCGGACTCGAGCACCTGCACATGCTGCTCTCCCAACCCGGGACCGAGGTGCCAGCCCTACGCCTGGCCGGTGGGGTCGAGACTGTCGAGCAGGCCGGACTCGGCGAAGTGGTCGACGCCCGGGCGCTGGCCGCCTACCGCAACCGGCTCAACAGCATCGACACCGAGCTCGATGAGGTTGACACATCCGGTGACGCGGCGCGCAGCTTGCAGCTGACCACCGAACGAGACGCGTTGCTGGCGCAGGTGTCCGCCGCCAGCGGGCTCGGTGGCCGGCCCCGCACATCCGGATCCAGCGCCGAACGCGCGAGAGTGACCGTCCGCAAAGCCATTACCGCCGCGCTCGACGCCATCCACAGCGCCGATCCCGTCATCGCCCGCCACCTCACGACCCACCTACGAACGGGATTGCGATGCTGCTACGAACCCGACCCAGATGCCCCGGTCGAGTGGAGGCTGTGAAAGGCGACGAAAGCCGCTGACCTTCGGTTGGCGTGCCCTGCCGAAGATCAGACACACCCTCGAGCAACTCGGCGACGTGATCGGCATCCCGATCATCTTCACCCTGCAGTTCACCTATTCGACGAGATCCGGTTGGCCGGAGCAGGCTCACCGCAGGTTTCCCGGCGACTGCAAGCCGCGCTGGGCGACCTCCTGTCGATCGCGCCGGTCGAGCGCCGCCAGGTCCTGCAGGAACAAGCCGATCTGCTGGCGGCCGAGACCGCGGACACACTCCGAGATCCAGTGGATGTGCGCAGGGCGCAACAACCGGATCCGGGCGGCATGAACACCTCGTCGTCATACCCGCGTGGCGCTTCAACCGAAACCGCAAAGGCCTGAACGCTGGCCGCTTGCTTGGTGTTTTGGTCTTCATGATGCTGCCCGCTAGCGCTCGATGCCGCGGTCTGGGTGGCTCGCTGCCCGGTCCGCAGGACATGAGAAACGTTACACCGCAATGATACTGTTTACTTGTCATGCAGACCGTGAGCGGTTCCTGCGCGGCGCATTTCGCAAGCTGCTAGGAACCGACCACTTCAAGGTCCGGCAATATCGCCCCCGCTGTCGGTTGGACAGCAGGGGCGATACTCGGCCTCGGTTCGTCGATCCGACTGAAGTCGGGTCGGGGCTGCAGGCTTGGTGTCAGCGGCGCCGGATGCGGTCCGGATGAGATCGGCCACGCGCTGGGGATGGCTGAGCATCGCGACGTGTGAGCTCGCGATCTCGATGGTGTGTGATCGGGCTCGGGCGGCCATGGCGCGTTCCGCCTCGGGTGGGATGGCGTTGTCGCGCGCGGCCACGAGATACCACGACGGGATGTCCCGCCAGGCCGGGGCTCCGGATGGGGTGCCGAGCGCGGAGGCGACCAGCGGGCGCTGGGCGGAGGCCATGACGGCGGTGCGCCGGGCGGGTAGATCTTGGGCGAACACTTCCCGAAAGTGCGCGGGATCGATGTAGGCGTCTGCATCGGTGGCGCCGGATCCGGGGAACGGGCGGATTTGGATGTGCTGCCCGAGCAGTGCGGTGCCGCCGCCCAGGGTGTTGGCGGCGCCTATTGTTTCGTCTTCGGCGAGGGCGTACGCGGCGATGTAGACCAGAGCTTTGATGTTGGGGTTGCCGGTCGCGGCGTTGGTGATGACGGCGCCGCCGTAGGAGTGGCCGACGAGGGTGATCGGTCCGGTGATGGTGGACAAGAAAACACGTAGATACTCCGCGTCAGCGGCGATGCCGCGGAGCGGGTTGGGCGGTGCGTACACGGTGAGGCCGCGGGCCTGCAGGAGCGGTGTGACCTCGTTCCAGCTGGAGGCGTCGGCGAACGCGCCGTGCACCAGAACAATGGTGGGGTTCGGCTTTTTGGCGCCCTGGGTGACGGCAGCAGCTGTTGCCGGCACGGCGGCGTCCGCGGTTCCGCCACCCAGGGTGCTGGCCAGCACCAGGGTAGCTGCGGCGCCGGCCCCTAGCGCTGCGCGGCGGCTGATCGGGTGGGCGGTGGGTTCAGTGGTCACAGTTTCTCCGAACTGGTTGAGGGCAAACATGGTGGCGGTGCATGACGAGTGCGATCGGCGACCTCGCGTCGACCTATTGTTCCGGCTACGGGTACAGGCCGGCCAGCTTGATGCCGCTGGCCCTGTGGGTCGTCGACCACGGGTTCGCTGTGCCCATACTCATAGCTAGCGATCGGGTCGGCTGCCCTATGTCGGGATGACCTTACGGTGAGGCTCGCGAGCAACGTCATCGAGGCGACGCAAACACTCTGAGGGCCCGATGTGATTGGGAACAGATGGGCTCCGGGCCTGGTCGGCCATCTGCGGTCGTGTCGTGTCTGAAGTTCGTGTCGTACTCGGTCGCCGCCATGGCCAGGATCCGGCGGTCGGCCGGGCCCTCGTGTTTATGCTCTTGGTATGGGTGTCACTTTGGCCCAGCCGGCCCACTGCGCCGCGACACCCTGCTGCGCAGCCGTACGGTCGGCGCCGCGGTCTTCATCGCGGCGGTCCCGGCGTTGCCGACGGTGGCCGTGCCACAGGCTGTGCGAGATTTCCTGGACCATCTTGCCGACCGCGAGCTCGTTATCGGCGACCTGGGCTTGCGGGTCGGGGGTGCGGCCGGTGTGGTCGCTGGGCAGCCAGAACATGTTCAGGTTGGCGGGACGGTTCTTCTCGAAGTCCTGCCTCCAGATGTCATAGCGGTACAGGTCGGGGATGTCCGTGTCGAACTTCGGGTAGTCGTGGTTGGTGATCGCGTTGAGCGACGGGATCGGGGACTCGGTGTCCTTGCAGACCGCCCGACACTCTGACGTCGGGGAGCATGATCGTAGGCGGGGTCGGTGAAATCGCGGCGCAGGAATATGCGAGCGGCCTTGGCGGCAACTTCCGGATCGACGCGTCGGTCGGGCACCGGCCACGCGGACCCTCCGATTCAGCCATAAACTATGCGACACAGCAGCAATCGGGCGCCACACGTGTTGGTGGTTTGTTCATCCCACTGACACCGGGCCGTTGAATCAACAGACCACGCTGACGGCCATGGATAAAGACATCGAGGTCGTGCCCGCATCGTCGGCCAGCCCGGGAGTGAATCGTCGCCGGTTCCTGACCGCAGCCGGGGCGGCCGGAGTTGGGTTTGCCGGGGCTTCGCTGATCGGAACGGGGGCCGCCGCAGCGAGTGCGCCCGAGAACACCGCGCACGGTGCGGCGAGCCGGCCCCGAATCCGCGTCGGACAACCGTTGAGCACCCCCCGGGTGGCCGGGGTGCACCTGCAGTTCGGCGCCGACTCGGCCAGCGAGGTGGTGGTGTCCTGGCATTCGCTGTTGCCGGTGCACCGACCCCGGGTACTCCTGGGCAAGGTGGACGGGGAATTCGAGCGGGCCGTCTACGCCTCGACCGTCACCTACACCGACGCGAAGTCGGGGCAGGTCGTGTACGCGCACCACGCCGCCTTGAAGCATCTGCATGCAGCCACGGAGTACCTGTATGCGGCCGGACACGACGGTGCCGAACCGGAATTCGCGACCTTCACCACCGGGCCTCGCGGCCGGGCCGCATTCACCTTCACCAGTTTCGGCGACCAGGGCACCCCCACCACCGGCAAGCTCTACACCCCGCCGGCAGGCGTGACGATCGCGAACCCGCCGTTCGTCAACGACAACCTCGGCTCCCCGTCCGCGGGCGACACCACCGCCGGGGTCGAACACGTACAACCCCTTTTCCACCTGTTCAACGGGGATCTGTGTTACGCGAACCTGGCCGCCGACCGGGTCCGGACCTGGTCGGACTTCTGGGAGAACAACACCCGCTCGGCCCGCTCCCGACCCTGGATGCCCTCGGCCGGCAACCACGAAAACGAAAGAGGCAACGGGCCCATCGGCTACGCCGCGTACCAGACCTACTTCTCCGTCCCTCCGGTACCCGGTCAAACCGAGGCCACCAAGGGGATGTGGTACTCCTTCACTGTCGGCTCGGTGAAGGTGATCAGCCTCAACAACGACGACATCTGCTATCAGGACGGCGGTGACAGCTACGTCCGCGGCTACTCTGTCAGGCCCGCAACGTCTGGCTGGAGAAGGAGTTGCAGCCGACCCGCCGTGACAGCGGCATCGACTGGATCGTGGTGTGCATGCACCAGGTCGCGATCAGCACCGCCGACAAGTTCAACGGCGCGGACCTCGGCGTCCGGCAGGAATGGCTGCCCGCTGTTCGACAAATACGGCGTCGACCTGGTCGTCTGCGGCCACGAGCACCACTACGAACGATCCCACCCGATCCGCGGCCAACAGGCCAACGCCGACCTTGACACCGATCCCGGTCGCGACCGGCACCGAGGTGATCGACACCAGCCACGGCACCGTGCACATGGTCATCGGCGGCGGCGGCACCTCCGCACCGTCGAACCAACTGTTGTTCAACCCGCCACACTGCCGCGTCATCACCGCAGTCGGCGCACCCGACCCGACCACCGGCAAACGACCACCGGTCTACGTCCTCGAAGACGCACCCTGGTCGGCGAACCGGGACGCCGCCCGCGCCTACGGCTTTGCCGCATTCACCGTCGATCCCGGCACCCGCCGGGGCGGCACCACCAGCATCACAGTCACCTACTACGAGGTGACTGGCACCGGCGGCCAACTGAACGTCTTCGAAACCTTCACCCTGCAACGCAAACGCCGCGACTGAGCAAATGGACCGCTCTGCGTCCGGTTGAGGCCACGATGGTTGACCCGACCTCGGTCTGGCCGAGCGGCGATCTTGGAGGTTGGACCTGTTCGGGCCGAAGACTCCGTCCTGGTATTCATCTTTCAGCCACCTCCTGACCACCTGACTTTACTGATCCTTTAATTCGAGTGGGGTGTGGTCAGGCGGGTCCTATTGTGGCGGTGCCGCCGCCCGGGGCCGAATGGAGGAGAGGATTCCATGAGCGGAGCACTGAGAATTTCCCGCCCTGTTGGACTTGTCTTGACGGTCAGTATCTTGACGGTTGGACTGGCCAGCGTGGCAACGGCCACCATCGTCGGCGGTCAGCACCGGGACAACAGCCAGGCCGCCAAGGCTGCGATCGACGGCGGCAAGGCCAGGAACGTCATCCTGCTGATCGGCGACGGCATGGGCGATTCGGAGATCACGATCGCCCGGAACTACGACAAGGGTGCAGCCGGCCGGTTGTCGATGGACACCCTCCCGCTGACCGGCGCCTACACGACATACGCGGTTCAGAAGGCCAACCCGGCACTGCCGGATTACGTCACCGACTCGGCCGCATCGGGAACCGGGTGGGCCACCGGTCACAAGTCCTACAACGGCGCCATCTCGGTGCTGCCGTCGGGCAAGGCCGTCCCCACCGTCCTGGAACTGGCCAAGAAGGCCGGCTACGCCACCGGCGATGTCACCACCGCCGAACTGCAGGACGCCACCCCCGCCGTACTGGGCGCCCATGTCGTGAATCGGGACTGCAAGGGCCCGGCTGCCACACTGGCCCTGTGCCCGACCAACGCCAAGCAGAACGGCGGCCGAGGGTCCATCGCCGAGCAACTCGTGCAAACCCGCCCGGACATACTGTTGGGCGGCGGCAAGAAATACTTCGACGAAGCGGTCGGTGCCGGCCGGTTCAAGAACCTGACCGTGCTGCAGCAAGCCCAGGTCTCCGGATATCAGATCGTCACCGATGCCGCCGGCCTCGCCGCGGCGAACCTGAACAAGCCCATCCTGGGCGCCTTCGCCCCTAACAACATGGACCTCGAGTACACCGGACCCACGCCGACACAGGCCGGCACAGCACCCGCCAGGTGTGCGATCAACACCGCCCGCAGCGCCGACCAACCGCACCTGTCGACCATGGCCCAGACCGCGATCACCGCACTGGACAGGCAGTCCCGGCACCAGGGCAACGGATTCTTCCTGCAAATCGAGGGCGCTTCCATCGACAAGCAGGACCACGCCGCCAATCCATGCGGCCAGATCGGCGAAACCGTCGAGTTCGACAAGGCCGTCGCCACCGCGCTGCAGTACCAGAAGACCCACCGCGACACCCTGGTCGTCGTCACCGCCGACCATGGACACACCAGCCAGATCGTCGAAGCCGGCTCCATCACGCCCGGCCTGACCGCCACTCTGGTCACGAAAGACGGCGCGAACATGACGATCAGCTACGGCACCGCCCCCGCCGGAGCCTCTCAGGAGCACACCGGCACCCAGGTCAGGATCGCCGCCGGCGGCCCGCAGGCGGCAAATGTCCTGGGCGTGACCGATCAGACCGAACTGTTCTACACGATGACCAGGGCACTGGGCATCCGAACCTGACCCATCCCAGATAGTGCTGATCCAACGGCGCCACCGCGGCCACGCCCCGGTGGCGCCGTTCGGCACGCGGCAACGGGGGTTGTTCCGGCAGCACTGACCGCGACACCTCCCCTGCGTTGGACACGGACAGGATCTTTATCAGGGTTCGAACCGATATCCCAGGCCACGGATAGTCAACAGGTGGCGCGGATCTGCAGGCTCTGCTTCCAGCTTCGCGCGGAGGCGGTTGATGATTGCGTCAGCCTTGGACGATTCCAGTAGTGAACAGCCAGGCCGGTTCTCCACGGTCGTGTGTAGCGTTCGCTCAGTTTTCATCTGGGCTTTGCCGAAACCACTGGTACGAGCCATGTTGCCGTTGAGACTGGGAATTGCTACGAAAGGTTCCCATGAACGCGGATCACCGTGCCTCCATTCGCATCATTTCGCAGACCCGTGATTACACCTCCGCGGTCTACGGATCGGTGTTGGCCGCCACGGTCGTGGTCAGCAGCGGATACCACCGCAGTCCGGTGTCATTGGCGGTGCTGTTGGTCGTCAGCGGCGTCGTATTCTGGCTTGCACACGTCTACGCCGCCACGGTAGCTACTGTGCACGGCGGTTGGCGAGCGCCTGCTGTGCGCACCGGCCTGGCCGAGGAATGGCCGGTGGCGGCCGTCGCCATCCCGCCCGCCCTCGCTGCGCTGGTCTGCGGCTGGCTGGCTCCCAACGGGGCCATCGTCGCCGTTTGGGCGGCGCTCGTCATGGCCTTGGTCGAACAGCAGGTCTGGGGACTGATCTCGGCCCGACGCGCGGAGCTCCAGGGACTGGTGCTGGCCCGGACTTTCGCCCTGAACATAGCCGTGGGCCTGGTCATCGTGTCGCTCAAACTGTGGTTGCCTCACTGACGACCAGTTCCGCGTAGGGGTCGGCAGTGCCGGTTGGTCCACGGTTCGGCTGGCCGGGTCGCCCCGGCTGCAGCGGCGTTCGGGTGAACTCGACCGACTTTGCTGTCCGTTCGATCGGTGTTGGTCTGTCAGTCGCCTTGGCGGTTCAAGCTCCGGATCGCTCGCTCGACCAACACTCGGAGAAGGAACTCACGGATGAAAACGAAGCTTGGCAACCTCGGGCTGACTCTGACCGCCGGACTGTTGATCACCGGCCTGGCAATCGGTCCCGCCCAGGCCACCCCGCAAATCACCGGCGCCTCCTCGGCTTTCACGGCCAAGGACGACTCATACCTCACCGCAGCCGGCCGGACGGTCCATGGACAGGCGTCCCTGTTGGCCAACGACAAGGGTGCGACTGCCCTGGTTTCCCACACGGATCCGACCCACGGCGCGTTAACCGTGCGAAGCTGACGGGACATTCAAATACGTGCCGGATGCCGGCTTCACCGGTGTCGACACCTTCACGTACTCGGCCAGCGATGCGGTGAAGGTCTACAAGACGAATCTGCCGCCGCTCGCGACCATCGGCGGTGTCAAGATCACCGGCGGCGCCTATGGTTCCTCCCTGTACCCGGTACCGGGATCGACGGACGAGTATCTACGGGCTGACCGACCGAGGGCCAAATGTTGACGGTCCTAACGGTTCCAAGGTCGAACCCATCCCCGGTTTCACCCCGGCGATCGGCAAATTCAAGATGACCGGCACGACGGCCAGACTGGAGAAGGTGATCACGCTGAAGGCGGCCGACGGCCACCCGTACAACGGGCAGGTCAACACGCAGGCCAGTACCGGCGAGACCATCACCGACCTCAACGGCAATGTGCTCGCGGCCAGCCCATACGGCTACGACCCGGAGGGTCTGGTCGCGGCCAAGGACGGCACTTTCTGGGTGTCCGACGAATACGGTCCGTTCATCACCCATTTCGACGCGAAGGGGCGGCAGATCGGTCGTTTGTCTCCGTTCGACGCGTCTCTACCGGTCGAACTGGCCAACCGGGTGCCGAACAAGGGCATGGAGGGCCTGACCCTCACCCCCGACGGCAAGACTCTCGTGGGCATCATGCAGTCGGCCCTGCAGCAGCCCGACTTGACCAAGAAGCCGGCCAGCGTCACCACTTTGCGGATCGTCACCTACAGTTTGAAGACGCACCTGACCCACGAATACCTCTACCTGCTGGACGATCCGAAAGTGAACAGCGGCGCGGTCAGCGAAATCACTGCCATCTCCAACTCCGAATTCCTGGTCGATGAGCGGGACGGCAACGTCGAGCCAGGCGCCTACAAGAAGCTGTTCAAGATCGACCTGGCCGGCGCCACCGACATCGGCCCACACGCCGCAGTAGCAGGGGCGACCTATGAAGGGGCCGGCGGCGGATTGCTGGTCGGCTCCACAGCACAGACCATCGAAGCCTTCGTCGGCACCGATGACACAGCCGCTGCCACCACGGACCTGGCGACCGTCGGCATCACACCGGTGAGCAAGACCCTGGATGTCGACCTCGGCGGTCTGCTGACCACTCTCGACCCGGCCGGTGGCTACTTCGGCCACGACAAGATCGAGGGCGTGGCCAGTACCAACGGCGGTCGAACCCTGTTGATCAGTAACGACAACGACTTCGGCATCTCCGGGCTGGCCGACAGCGTTGCGCCGTTCCAATTGGCGGCCAAGATCCTGCCCAACGGACAACAGGACGACGGCGAATACCTGGCCGTCGACACAACGAAGCTGGGCGATCCGGTCGATACCGCGACCGTGTCGATCTACGTCGTACCAAAGGATGTGCACGTCCAACACTGATCGCACCGGCAGAGCGGCACCGGCCCGGCGGTATTCCCGCCGGGCCGGGCAGTTCGGGGTAGCCGAGGGCTGGTTCGGTAGGCCCTATCGCCTCGTCCGCTGTTCCCAACGTTGCAGGCCGTCCAGTCTCCCCCGTTCGCTTCGATGCAGGAGTTCGGTGTGGCGGATCCGACCGAGCGGTCTGGAGCGGCTGATGCGGGGGTGCGGTCAGCGCGGTAACCACGAGGACGGCGGCGGGAAGGGCGGCTCTGATTCTCATTGGGTGCTCCTGTTCTTGGTGCTGCGAGGCGGGGGGGTGGTCTGCGTGAGCTCTCGGCAGGTAGCCCATCCCTGCGGCTGGGCTGCGCCGCAGGCTGGCTGGTTCGGTAGCTACGTTGCGCGTAGGCGGTTGCAGCCCGGCTGAAGCTGAAGTCCCTTCCGCTGCAGCGCTGCGGCGTGTTGAATTGCCCGCATGTGGTTCGGCGTGCTGGGGCCGCTGGAGGCACGCGACGAGGCGGCCGGCCGCTCCACGTCGCCGGGCCGGTCCGGCGGACGCTGCTGGCCGCGCTGCTGTGCCGCGCCGGACGGATGGTTTCGGCCGAGTCGCTGATCGACGATCTGTGGGCGGAGCAGCCACCGCGCAGCGCGGCGAAGACGCTTCAGAGTCACGTCGTCCGGCTGCGCGACGATCTGGGACGGCCCGGCGGTTCGGTGATCGTGACGAGCGGGTCCGGTTACCGGATCGACCTGCCACCGCCGAATTCCTAGGCCGCTCAACGAGCAAGAACTGCGATGCCGAGCAGACTGTCTCATCTGCAGGGAACATCATGTTCGAGCTATCTGCGCCAGCCGGCAGCTGGCACCGGACCTTGTCGAAGGAGTCAGCAATGTGCAACGAGATCGAGGACTTCACTCAGGTCGCGTCGGCCGCTCCGCGTCACGCGAGTGGCCCGGCCATCGACCCGATCGCATTGGAACCCGTCGACGAGATCATCATCACCACCCTCGTGGACAACACCTACGACGCCCTGCTCACCGGCGACAACGTCACCACCCGAACGCCTTTCGCCGCCGGCACCGCTCGGGCCCCGCAATTCGAGAACGGAACAACCACCGTCGGACTGATGGCCGAGCACGGATTCTCCGCCCTGGTCACCGTCCGACGCGGCACCACCACGACGACGCTGCTGTTCGACACCGGGCTCTCCCCCGACGCGATGGTCACCAACGCCGACAGACTCGGAGTGGACCTGACCCAGATCCAGGCGGTCGTACTCAGCCACGGCCACTTCGATCATGCCGGCGGACTGGCCGGCCTGGCCGGCAAACGCGGCATCCGATCGCTGCCCATGGTCGTCCACCCCAACATCTGGTCACGCCGCCGGATGGCCGTGCCCGGCCGCGAACCTGAGGAACTCCCCACCTTGAGCCGACGTGCCATCGAGGGTGAAGATTTCGCCGTCATCGAACGACGCGAACCCTCGCTGCTGGTGGGGGGTTGCGTCCTGATTACCGGGGAGGTCGACCGCACCACCGAGTTCGAACACGGAATGCCTCCGGCCCACCAAGCCTGGACCGGCTCGAAGTGGCAGCCCGATCCGCTGATCCTCGACGACCAGGCCCTCGTGGTGAACGTCCGCGGAAAGGGACTGGTGGTGCTGACCGGCTGCGGTCACGCCGGAGTGGTCAACATCGTGCGGCACGCCCAGCGACTCACAGCGGTGCCCACCCTGCACGCTCTCGTCGGCGGACTGCACCTGTCCGGTCCCGCCTTCGAACCGGTCATCAGCCCGACCATCAAGGCACTCACCGCGATGGCGCCGCAGCTCCTAGTACCCGGACACTGCACCGGCTGGCGCGCACAACACGCGCTCGCCGCCGCCTTACCGCAGGCCTGGGTCGCCGGTAGCAGCGGCTCATCGTTTCGGCTCACCGCCGCCTGAACACCTCCGACATCACGATCACGATATCGCTATGCGTGAGGTCGATAGCAGCAGCCGCGTCCACCGCCGCTGCCCGCGGCGGTTCAGGCGCCTCCAATGACGTGGGTGATCCGCAGGTGGAGGCCGAAACTGTCGTGCCGCAGGTAGTCACCGCCCCGATCACCGGAGTGAATTCGGCGAACGCGCCCCGCACCGGTCGGCCGAAGGCGCCCGGGTGCGGGCAGCGGCCTGCGCCGTCGGTACGGCGGCCGAGGAAGGTTATGAACAGTCGTGTTGTTCGGCCAAGATCCGAGCGGGCAGGATGACGGGGTGACTTCACCCAGGCGGCGCGATCGCCAGCCCTTGACGCGTTCTGACCTCCCCGCCGAATTCACCCCAGAAAGCCTGCGACACATTAGTTTTCAGACTCTGCGCAGCCTCGCTCAACCGGGTAACGGAGTACTCGACGCGTCGGAGCAACCGCAATTCAATGCGGCCCTGGCCGAATTGACCCGGGGTACGGCCTCGCTCGTCGACGAGTCCCTGAGAAGAGCGCGCCGAGGTGGGCCGCCGAACCTCGATCCGGCTATGCGACGCTCCTACCAGCGGACCCAGCAGCGGCTCGCCGAACAGGCCGAGGACGCCCGCAGGCGCTTCCCGGACCTGGCCATCGCTCCGGTCCCCGATTCATCACCAGCGCCCGTGCCGAGCCCACCAGCGCCGGTGGTTGATTCACCACCACCGCTCGTGCCCGATACGCCAACCACGACGGAGGCGGCGACCGACGACCACATCTCGCCCGACACCTTGGAGCAGGAGTTCGAGCACAACTCTGAGATGCTCGACATGCTCGAGCGAATCGCGTCGCTTCAGCAGCAGCAGCTCGAGCACCAGGAGAGCAAACTGCTCAGCGAGACTCGCGGCTTGTTCTTCGCATTCCTCGTGTCGGTTGCCGTGATAATCGCCGGCGTGGCCCCGCTGGTAGACGCCGAGCCGCACGAAAGGATTCTGATCGTAGTCTGGACGGTCGCCGCGACGGCGGTTGCCGGCTTGGCATATGGCCTCGTTCGTTGGATTCAGATGAAAAAGTGAAACCCGATTTCAGTCCTCCCCCAGGCCTGGATGAGTTGATTGATTCGGCAGAAAAAGGCTCCTGTCCTCTTCAGATGGCGGAATTACCGACTAGCCGGTCGCCTTCTCCCGAGTTCGGAGTAGCAGACGGGTCCGGTCGATCGGTACGAGGCCCTGGCTCGGCGTCCGAACTCCTCGGGACATCGTCGAACTGGCCGAGGCGACCAACGAGCCGCTGTTACACCCCGACGTCGAGGTGCCCAGGCAAGTACGTGGCTTACTCGAAGGGGAGACCTCATGTCACACGTACAACGACAGGCGCTCGACGCGAAACTGCGCAGCTTCCACCCGCTTTTCCGGAACCGCTTGATCGAGCAGGAACGCGCCTCGATCCAGGAGGCGAGAACGGCCTCGCCGCCCCTCATGAGCTCGATGCAGGTACCCGACGGGTTCCGATCGGCCGAGGTCGAGCCGGTGGCTGCGATGCCGCGGCCGGCGAGGATCGGCGTTCGGTGTGGTGCAGGCTTCCTGACGAACCGGCTCCGCATACAGTTGCTGCACCCGAGCGACTATCACTGGCAGTGCGACAGTCCTGGCGTTCGCCTCGAGATCCACAAGATCCGCTCCCCCAGACGCCTTTTCAGGAATGGTCGATCCGGCCCTGGTGAGCGAAAGCGGCACCTATTGAACAGCCCGCGAGATCTGTTGCCGGCAACCGCAACCTATCAATGCGCCTCCCTTCCCGTTCGCCACGCGCGAACGGATTAGTCGACCATTCCCCAGGATGGTCAGCCGATATTCTCAACTCCATCCCGATATTCTGACTCAGACAGATGCTCAGGAGCAACTGCTGCAGGACTGGGTGCTCTGGCAACGCGGCCGCGGCATGTCCGACAAGACCATCACCGACCGCCTCACCGTCATCCGCCGCATTCCCGACGCCGCCGCGATCACCCCGCAAGGCGTGGACCGGTTCCTGACCTCCACCGCCTGGGCCAAAGCCACCCGGGCCAACTACCACGGCGCGATCCGGGCCTGGTGCAAATGGCTCATCATCACCGGCCGACGCGCCGACGACCCCACCACTCATCGCCACCACCCCGAAGGTGAAGAAAGGCCGGCCCCGGCCGGTCGCGGACGAGCACCTCACCATCCTCCTGGACACCAGGATGTACAAGCGGACCCGGGCGATGATCCTGCTCGCCGCCTACGCCGGACTCCGGGTCAGCGAGATCGCCGCCATCAAAGGCGACGACGTCGACACCGTCATCAACACCATCACCGTCATCGGCAAAGGCGACAAGGAGCGACAAATACCCCTGCACCCCATCCTGAAAGACCTGGCCGCCGTCATGCCGCCGCGAGGGTGGTGGTTCCCCACCTACATCGGCAACACCAAACACCTCGCCGGCGGCCCCATGCTCGGCAACTCCGTCAGCTCCAGCATCTCCAACGTCATGAACCGCGCCGGCATCCCCGGCACCCCCCACGCCCTACGCCACTGGTTCGGCTCCGCCCTCCGCGAAGCCGGCGTCGACTCCCTGGTCATCAAAGAACTCATGGGCCACGAATCCCTGGCCACCACCGCGATCTACGTCGACGTGCCTCTCAGGCAGACGGTCAGCCGCAGTAATCCTGCTGCCCAAGATGAGTGGAGGTCCGAGCCGACATCACGGCCTCGGCGACGAATTGGATCAATTTTCGCTGTTCGATTGACCGACGCTGACCGGGTTGGTCGGGGATTGGCGCCACAAGGTCAGCGAAGCTTGGCCACATCGCCCGCGAGCCGTCCGGCATCGGTCTGACGGATCCCGTCCTTCTCAGAGCGGTGTGAGTTCTGAGGACCGGCCCTAGCGAGCACGCGCCGAGGGACGTTGCCCAGCCCAAGGCTGATGTGCTCCCTCTAGGCAACGCGTCACGAATCGGGTATGACTTCGCAGTGGTGGCTCCGAGACCCGGACACCAAGTGCCAATCCAAGCCTGGCCAACCAAGGAGAGCGTGAGGACAGCCATGGGAACAAGAATGGTAGGCGCGGTGTCCGCCTCTGTATTTGCTCTGGGTGCGGCGTTCCTCGCGCCGCTGGGTGCGGTGGCGACGGCCCCCGCAGTCGCCCCTTTCGCGGTGGAAGCTCCGGACTCCCCGAGCAGTCCCGCCGCCCCAGGCGTGCCGCCGGCATGCGTCTCCCCTGCGCCGGAACACACCTACGCCTACTACCACTGCTTCGGTCCTGACCAAGTGCGCGCCGCTCACGGCCTGCCTGCACTGAGCGCCACGAGCCAAGAGGGAGCCGGGCAGACGATCGTCCTGGTCGACTCCTACGGAAGCCCCACGGCCGCTGCCGACCTGAGTATGTTCGCCTCGTCGTTCGGCGGTCCTACCCCCAGCTTCGAGCAGTGGTTCCCGCAGGGGCAACCCGGATTCCCAACCGGAACGGTCAACGGCCAGGGCAAGTCCCAGTCCGGGCCCGCTGCCGCCGCCGGCTGGGCGGGTGAAGCAGACCTGGACATCGAGTGGTCCTACGCCCTGGCGCCCGCAGCGCACATCGTGCTGCTCGCCGTTCCGCCCGCCGAGACCCAGGGCGTCCCCGGACTGCCGAACCTGCTCAAAGCCATCAACACGGCCATCGACCGGTTCCCCAGCGGAACTGTCTTCTCGATGTCGTTCGGTACTGACGAGTCGGCGTTCGGTAGCCCGGCGGCCGCGGCGACGCAGTTCAAACGTTTCGACACCACGTTCGCCAAGGGGGTAGCTAAGGGCGACTCGTTCTTCGCCTCGTCGGGCGACAACGGGTCGGTCGGGGTGACCCGTGCGCACAGGCAGACCGCGACCAGCCCTGACCCACAGGTGTCCTACCCGAACGTCTCGCCGTACGTCACCAGCGTCGGCGGCACGCAGCTGCAGTACGGCTGGACCTGGAACCCCACCAGCGACATGCCGTTCGAGGCCGATGGGAGCCTGAACCCGGACTACTTCGCATGGACCACAGGCGGAAACACCGAACCGGTCGACAACGAAGGCTGGACCGGCCTGGTCACCGGCGGTGGACTATCCACCGTCTATGCCCGGCCCTCCTTCCAAGACCACGTGTCGGGCGTGGTGGGCACCCACCGGGGCGTCCCGGACCTGGCGTGGAACTCGTCGGTCAACGGCGGGGTACTGGTGTACACGTCCTTCTATCCAGGCGTGAACCGGCTCGGGTGGCACGTGTACGGCGGAACCTCGGCATCCTCTCCGCAGGTAGCGGCGCTGACCACGCGGGCCAACCAGCAGAGAGCAGCCGCGCACAAGGCACCGCTTGGCAACCTCAACCAGGTGATCTACGCGACCGGATTCCCCCGCAGCACCGCGTTCGCGGACGTCCAGCCCCACACGTACGGCACCACCCCGAGTGGACACCTGAACACCAACCGCGTCTGGGACATCGGAGCCGACGGCTTCCTGACCCCTGATTCGGTCCCCGGGTACCCCACGACCACCGGCTACGACGTCACGACTGGCTGGGGAGTGCCCGCAGGGCCTGCCTACGTGGCAGCTCTCACCGCCACACCCTGACCGTGGCAACGTCCTCCCGCGGGTCAGCGCACGACCCGCCGGAGGACCCACCTTCATCGCATCCTGACATGACATCGGAATAAACGTGGTGGACCCGATGAGGGTGCGCGAGACGACGCGGGCTCGCACTGCTGGTGCCGCGGGCTCGCACTGCTAGTGCTGTGATCAGACCTGCCCCGAAGCCCAGCTCTTTCGCCGCGGAAGCCGCCCAGAGGCTGCCGTCTGCATTCGCGGTGCCGGGCAGCCACAAGCACAGGACGCAACCACGGCAGCATCGGGCTGCCGTGGCGCAGCCGTCACCCACCAGCGCGGTCACCTGCCGTGGTCACCCTCATTGTCACGTCAGGTCTGTCCCGTGGCCAGTAGTCGCCGCAGGTTCAGCACGGTGACGCGCAAGATGCAAGGCCTCTGTGGTAGTGCCGCGTAGCGGGACCCTTAAACGCTCACGGTCGCGCTCTCCAAAGCTGCCTCGGCCGGGGTGTGGGTACGACGCGAGAGGATCGCTCCCATGGCGGTGATCGACAGGCACATCGGCACCAGCAGCACCAGGGTCAGCGGGCCACCCGCACCTGAGGGGACCACGAGGACGCCCCCCAGCATCAGGATGATCGCGGCTGTCTTGGGCACCGTTGCAGCACGTAGCAGGCCCGCGCCGATCAGGATCAGACCGACCGTGAGCAGGGGCGCCGGAATGAACGGCACCCCCGCGAGGGAGCATCGTTCGCGACGCGGACGACCTCGGTGGCCAGATCGCTGTGCGTGGGCGTGAGCATGCCGAGCACGATGCCGAACATGGCGTTACCGGCGCCGAGACCGGCGAGTGCGACGCCGGCCAGCACACCACCGATCGTGGTCAACCGGCGCGCGCTCATCCTGACCACGTTCGACCTCGACGAATACGTCTATGCAGCGCTGAAGGTGGGAGCGAGCGGATTCATCCTCAAGGACGGACCGGCCGAGGGACTGGCCGACGCCGTCCGAACCGTGGCCGCCGGACAATCGCTGCTGGCCCCCGGGGATCACCCGCCGAGTCATCGAGGAATACGTACGCCGACCCGCTCCCGGCGCACCGACCAACCGTGCAGTGAGCACCTTGACCCCACGAGAATCAGATGTGCTCCGCGCCCTGGCGGCTGGACAATCCAACGCGGAAATAGCCGGTGCCCTCTTTATGGGCGAAGCAACCGTCAAGACGCACGTCACCTCACTGTTGTGGAAGCTGGGACTGCGCGATCGAGTTCAAGCCGTCGTCTTCGCCTACGAATCCGGCTTCGTCCGCGCCGGGGGCTAAATTGCAACTCGTCGAAACATGTGGCCCAGACCAGGCCTAGACCTGCTTTGGCCGACGATGCACTCAAAGGTAGAGTTGCTACCTATGAGGGCAGAGGTGCTCAAGGGTCATCTCGACGGGTTGTTGCTGTCCGTGCTGGAGTCGGGCCCTATTCACGGGTATGCGGTCATCGAATCGCTGCGGGCCAGCAGCGGCGGCGCTTTCGATCTGCCCACCGGCACGGTCTATCCGGCGTTGCATCGTCTCGAGCGGGGCGGCCTGGTCCGGGGATCCTGGTCCGAGGGCACGGGGCGGCGCCGGCGGGTGTACGAGCTGACAACCGCCGGCCGCGGGGCCCTGGTCGACCAGCGGGTGTCGTGGTGGCAGTTCGCCGGGGCGGTGTCCACGGTAATGGGCGGAGGAGGCGGTCCGGCATGGTCGCCCGCGACCTGATCAGCGACCGAGCTGGACGACCTGGACCCCGATGCCCGGCCGGTGGTCGCCGGATACCTGCGGGAGCTGGCGGCCGCGCTACCGGGATCTCGCCGAACCCGGGCGGCGATTATCACCGAGATCGCCGACGGCGTGGTCGAACAAATCAGCAACACTCGCGGGCCGAACCCCGCCGCGGTTGCCCACACCGCGCTCCACACCTTCGGCAACCCCCAGCACCTCGCCGCCCAGTTCGCGCGGGAACTCACCGGGAGCGCGGCCCACCGCACCGGTTTGGCACTGGTCAGCAGCGGACCGCTGATCGGCGTTGTCTGGCTGCTCGCCGTCACCGGTGCGCCGCGGCCGGGCAACGTGACCGCGAGCATCCCGGAACGGATCACCGAGCTGCTTACCGGCCTGCCGTGGCTCCCGGCGCTGCTGTTCATCATCGTGCCGACCGCGCTGGTCGCGATCGCCGGAGCCGGTCCGGCCGCGCGGATCCTGCCCGTCACCGCCGAGACGGCTGGGGTCGCTGGGGTCGTGGCCGGTGCGGGATGCGTCCTCGTGGACGTCACCCTGATCGGGCATGTCCTGCTGCTGGACGCCGGCTGGTCACCGGCACTGATCGCGGCGACCGCGATCAGCGCGACCCGGCTCGTCCTGGCGGGGCGGCGGCGCGGCGCTGCGCGCTGCTCCGCGCCGCGGGCTGAGCGGGCCGATCGCGCCGTTGCGGTGCAGCGCCCGCCAGGTCAGCGGCACACCGACCGCGGCCGGCAGCAGCCAGTACAGGATCGGCGGGAGACGATCCCACAGCGGCAGGTGTGGGCCGTTGTCCACGTAGAAACCGGTCAGCAAAACGATGTAGGAACCGGCCATCGCGCCGCCATGGACGAGCAACCACCGCCGTGGCCGGCGCCGCCGGGCCCACCAACCGGTGAACCCGCAACGCGGCCGCCACACCCGCGATAAGGAACAACCGCCGGTCCTGCTCCCACCGCAGCGCGGCCAGCACACCCGCCGACACCACCACGACCAGCAAACCGCAGACATACACGGTCCCCGCTCGCGGGTGACGACCCGGCCGCTTGGGTGCGGTGGCCGTCACGGCGCCCGCGACAACACACACGCTGCCGGCGAGCACATGCACCGCCAGCACAGTGAAAAACAGCGGTCCCGCATCGGGAATCGGTAACCCGCCGATGGTGATCACCCTTCGGCCGATCCGCTGAGGTACGGCCCGAGCCATCCTGACACGGCGACTCCCTTCGCTGCCTTTAAGAGTAGCGTCACTACCTATAGTGGGGAAGGGGCAGTCATGCAGCGGGCAACACGATGGATGGTGATCGCGACGGCGATCAATGGTGTCGCCGCCGGCGCGACCCTGGATCAGGCGGTGAAACAGCTACCGGCGCGCCACCGCATCGGCGCAGCCGCGTACCTGGACTACGCGCGGGCAGCCGATCTACGGAACGGCCTGCTGTGGTATCCAGCCCTCGGCCTCGGCGCCGCGGCGACCAGCCTCGCCGCGGCCGCGATCGGAATGACCGACCATCCCGGCACCGGGCGAGCAGCCGGATCGATCGCCGTAGCGGCCGCGACCGTCGCCCACCTGATGGCCACGTCCCGCGCGGCGCCGATCATGATCGGCCTACGCGCAGGGATCGACCACCCGACGGCGGCCGTTGCCGCCGACCTGGACAGGTTCGCCCGAGCCAACATCCTTCGGGCCGGCGCGATGGTCATCGCTCTGGCAGCCGCCGGGTGGACCGCCACCCGATCCGGTACCACCGATCAAAGGTCGACGTAACCCGACCGGGCTGCGGTTGATCAACACTGACCGAATGATCCCGGCCCGGCCGACCGGGCGCAGTTCCTGACCCCAGTTCCCAGAGACCCCGTCTGGTCTCAGGTCTGCAGTTGCGTGACGAGTTGCCCGACCCGGCGGGCGATGTCGTCACGGACCAGCCGCATCCGCTGGATGCCCTCGATGCCGCGTTCGGAGGGTTCGTCGGTGTCCCACACCTCTATAGGGGTGCCGCCGACGGGGTCGACCTTCGCGTCGCGGCCCAGTACGACGACCAGGTCTGCGGCCCGGATCATGTCGTCGGTGAGTTGTTGCGGTTGCTGGTCGGTGATGTCGACGCCGACCTCGAGCAGTGTTTGCGCGGACAGGGCGTTGACGTTGTCGCCGGGCTTGGTGCCGGCCGATTCGACTGCGACGGTGTCACCGACGGCTTGGCGCATCAGGCCGGCGGCCATCTGGGATTTGCCGCCGTTCTTGACGCAGACGAACAGCACCGCAGGTTTCACCGGCGTCATTCCTGAGTCGCGCTCACCGGGTCACCTGCTCAGGCCTCCGCCGGGAGCAGCTCGGCCAGCAGTTCCTCGATCCGGCCGCGGATCTCGTCGCGGATCGGGCGGACGGCGTCGACGCCCTGCCCGGCGGGGTCGTCGAGCTCCCAGTCCTCGTACCGCTTGCCGGGGAAGATGGGGCAGGCGTCGCCGCAGCCCATGGTGATCACCACGTCGGAGGCCTCGCGGCCGCGGTGGTCAGCACTTTCGGGGTCTGGGTGGAGATGTCGATGCCGACCTCGGCCATCGCCTCGACCGCGACCGGGTTGACCGCGGTACCGGGTCGCGAGCCGGCGGAGCGGACCTCGACCTGCACCGCCGGCGAGGTGCGGTGAGGCAGCCGGCGGCCATCTGGGACCGGCCGGCGTTGTGGACGCACACGAACAACACGCTGGGCTTGTCACGCGGTCATGCGGAGTCTCCTTCTGGTCAAGATGCTGGACGCGCAGGACGGGCCGTGCGGTGGGCGGGCCGGCGTGGGGGCGGGTGCGGGATGACGACCTCGGTCGGCGGTGGCGCCGACGTCGGGGCAGAGCGCCAGCGACCAGGCCGAGGCCGACGGCGCCACCGACGAGCTGGGCGGCGATGAACGGCGGGACCGAGGCGGGGGCGATGCCGGCGAAGGTGTCGGAGAACACACGGCCGATGGTGACGGCCGGGTTGGCGAAGCTGGTGGAACTGGTGAACCAGTAGGCCGCGCCGATGTAGGCGCCGACCGCGGCCGCGGCCAGCGCGGCGCGGCCGGTCCGGGCCAGGGCGAAGATCAACAGCGATCAGACCGGCGGTGGCGACGACCTCGCCGAGCCCGGGCCGACGGTGGCGCGGTCGTGGGTGGAGATCTGACGGGAGCCAGGTCGAACATGATGTTCGCCAGGACGGCGCCGAGGACGGCTCCCGACGATCTGCGCCACGGTGTAGGCGGCGACGTCGCCGCCCGGCAGATCCGCGGTCGCCGGCCGGCGGCCGAGCAGCCAGTCCACGGCGGACACCACCGGGTTGAAGTGCGCACCGGAGACCGGCCCGAAGATCAGGATCAGCACCGCCAGCCCGAACACGGTCGCGGTGCTGTTCTCCAGCAGCTGCAGCCCGACGTCGCCGGGCGACAGCGCTGCGCGGCGATCCCGGACCCGACGACGACGGTGACCAGCAGCGCGGTGCCGACCGTCTCGGCGAGCAGCCGGCGCCACAGCTCGGGACGGTGGCGGCGGGCGGGGACTTGACGTTCGACATACTTCAACCATACTTGTCTCAATGACTTGGAGACAGACTGGAGGTGACGACAGTGGAACGACGACCGCCGGGCGGATCCACGCCGCCCTGGGCGAGCCGGTCCGGCTGGCGATCGTCGACCACCTCGTGCTCGGCGACGCCTCGCCCGGGGAGCTCGCCGACCCGCATGGACGTGGCCGAGCAACCTGCTCGCCCACCATCTGCGGCGTCCTCGACGACGCCGGCATCGTGCGCCGGGTCCGGTCCGAGGGCGACCGCCGCCGCAGCTACGTACAGCTGCGCCTGACGACCCGACCGTCGCGCGCCGTCCTCGGCCGGCCCACTGACGCGCTGACCGATCCGGTCGCGCCGGTGACCCGCGGGTGGTCTTCGTCTGCACCGCGAACTCCGCCCGCTCCCAGCTCGCCGCCGCGCCTGGAACCGGTCAGCCCCATCCCGGCGACGTCCGCCGGCACCCACCCCGCCGACCAGGTCCACCCCCGGCCGTCGCAGCCGGCCACCGGCACGGCCTCGACCTCGACCGGCGCCACCACCGCCGCCTCGTGGACCGACGTCCGTGCCGCGACGGGACGACCTGGTCGTCGCCGTCTGCGACAACGCCCACGAGGAACTCGACCGCGCCACCACGGCCCGGCTGCACTGGTCGTCCCCGACCCGGTCCGCGTCGACACCGACGACGGCGTTCGAGGCCGCCTACGCCGACATCGACCGGCCGCGTCGACCGCCTCGACCTCCGCCGTCGTCCGACCCGGCAGCCTGACCCGCCGACGACAAGGAGGCCGTCATGACCGACCACGCCGACCGCCCCGCAGCGACGACCCTGCCCCTGGACCAGGCATCGCCCTGCGCACCGCGGCGATCCGGCTCGCCGACGACTTCGACGGCGTCTTCGGCACCGAGACGATCGAACGGTTCCTGCACTCCTCGCTACGACCAGTTCGCCGCCGACGCGCGATCTCGCCAAGTTCCTGCCGCTGATGGCCGAACGCTTCGCCCGGCAACGGCTGCAGCGCCCTGGCCAAGGTCGAGGGCCTGCACGACGACGGCAAGCCCGCCGTGCTGTTCCTGTGCACCCACAACGCCGGCCGCTCCCAGATGGCGCTCGGCTTCTTCCAGCACCTCGCCGGCGACCGCGCCGTCGCCTGGTCCGGCGGCTCCGAACCCGGCGATCGAGGTCAACCCCGCCGCGGTCGCCGCCATGGCCGAACGCGGCATCGACATCTCCGGCGAGTTCCCCAAGCCCTGGACCGACGAGATCGTCCGCGCCGCCGACGTCGTCATCACCATGGGCTGCGGCGACGCCTGCCCGATCTTCCCCGGCAAGCGCTACGAGGAATGGGTCCTCGACGACCCCGCCGGCCAGGACGTCGCCGCCGTCCGCCCCATCCGCGACGAGATCGAACGCCGGGTCCGCACCCTGCTCGACGAGCTGAGCGTGCCCGCTCAGCGCTCAGCGGGGCGGACCGACCTCTCGCATAGCTGGTCAGCGCGCGTTCTCGGGCCTCGCCGGCCCGGCACGACGTGTCACAGATCGACACCGATCCGCACGAGTCACACACGCTCCCCCGGGCCGGGTCGGCGAGCACTCCTTGATGCGGTGCCGGATCCCGGTCATGTCGACGTCGCCTCGGCGGGGACGTGGGCCGGCTTGACGGCGCGGACGATGGCGCCGTGCATGCCGGGTGCGGCCTCGTGGGTGAAGACGACCTCCGGGTCAGTGAACCCCGCCGCGGTCAGTCCGTCCAGGTATTCGGTGCTGGACAGCGCACCGGCGATGCATCCGACGTAGGAGCCGCGTTCGGCCCGCTCCGTCGGTGACAACTGGTCTTCGGCGACCACGTCGGAGATCCCCAACCGTCCCCCCGGTGTAGGACCCGGAACATCTCGGCGATGACCGCGGGCTTGTCGGTGGACAGGTTGATTACGCAGTTGGAGATCACCACGTCGATCGAGGCGTCCGGCAACGGGATGTCCTCGATGGTGCCTTTCACGAATTCGACGTTCGCCGCACCCGCCTTGGCGGCGTTGGCGCGGGCCAGGGCGAGCATTTCGTCGGTCATGTCCAGGCCGTAGGCGAACCCGGTCGACCCGACCCGCCGCGCGGACAGCAACACGTCGATGCCGCCGCCGGACCCCAGGTCCAGCACCCGTTCGCCCTCCCGGAGATCGGCCACCGCCAGGGGGTTCCCGCAACCCAGCGAGGCCAGCACTGCCTCCTCGGGCAACCCGTCGGTCTCCCCCGGGGTGTAGAGGGCGGCGCCGAAGATGTCGCCCTCGTCGGTGTCACTGATCGCGCTGAGCGCATCCGACGGGCCGCAACAGCTGGTTTGCGGCCCGTCCGACGGGCCGCAACAACTCGCCGCCGAACCCGACACCACCGACAACGCCGCCGCGGCATACCGATCCCGGACGTGGTCGCGGATGTCCTGGTCTGAACTGGTCATCGCCGATCCCTTCACATAGACGCACATCAATGTCCCGCTCATGGTGGACCTAGACATCGACGTCTGTCAATACGTCGGGCATACTGGGTTCATGACCCGTTCCGCGTCCCTGCCGCTGGTCGATGTCGCCTGCTGCGTGCCGTTGGTGCGGCAGCCGCTACCGCGGCCGCGGCGACGGATCTCGCCCGCACGCTGAAGGCGATCGCCGACCCGGCCCGGTTGCGGCTGCTGTCGATGATCGCCGCTCACGAGGGCGGCGAGGCGTGCGTCTGCGACCTCACCGAACCCCTCGGGTTGTCCCAGCCGACGGTGTCGCACCACTTGAAGGTGCTCGTCGACGCCGGGCTGCTGACCCGCGACAAGCGTGGTGTGTGGGCGTATTTCACCCTCGTGCCCGGCGCCCTTGATTCCCTCGCCGACGTGCTGTCGAGTCGGGGCGCGGTTCCCGCCGCGGTGTGAGCAAACACCACATCCGGCCCAACCGTGCCTGTGCTGCGGTTGTTCTACTAGCGCCATGACCGCACGGATGAGCCAGGACCGCGCCCGCGGCATCATGCTCGCCGTCGGCCTGGAACCCCTGGTCCCTACCCCGGAAACAACCAGCCCTGGCCCAGCCGCTGCCTCGCCGCCGGCCACCTGGTATCGCCGCGACTGTCCAAATGCGCGGTGCCGCGACCACGGCGGCTGCGAAGGCTGCCGGGCCCCCGGCACGTCGGCAGCCCAACGTCATGCCCGACGCCGGCGCCAGCGCCGTCATGCGCAACGCGGGCCTCGAGCGCAAATGCCCTACCCAGGATCGATGAAACCCTGGCCCTGCATCTGCCTGGCGGCCGGCCACCCCGTCTCACCCACCCTGAACAACATCAAAAAAAGGCCAGGGTCGGCAGCAATGCGGCCGCGACCGCACTGCCGCAGCGCTGCGGCGCACGTAGCCGAACTTGCCCGCCCCGCGGCTCCCGTAGGCACCCGGTCAATGAGCCAGGACCCCTCAGGCGGGAAGCAGTGTAGAGCTGCAAGGACACCGCTAGTCGAACATATGTGCGAACGTGAAGGGATGGTGTTACCGCCGCTCGTCGAGCACCCACCCACCTGCCCCGGGCCGCACCCCGATCAGAGCTGGGTCGTCGGGTGGCATCCCTGTACCTGCCTGACCTGGAAACAGCCGGCCGGCCACCGCACGTACTGGTGCCAAATCTGCGACCTCGTCCTACACATCCCACCCTGTATTCAAAGCAGCAGAGCCGCCATCAACAACGGCCTGACCCCACCGGACCGGACGGGGCTGACCGAGGAGGAGCGACAGACCTGAGACTGTCGGGGTCAGCTGCATACGCTGCCAATCGTGGAAGAACCGGCACGGCCGTACCGCCAGGGCGAGCAACCACCCGCCCGGGACCACGCCGACCGGCGGCGCTGGGTGGTCAGCAAGGACGCCAACCCGCGACTGCGGATGGCCTTCGAACCCGACGCCGCCCAACGTTTCGTGGCCGACAACCCGGGCTGGTCGGCGATCGCCGACGACGACCCCAGATGGCTGCCCTACCAGCCCGGCCTGGCCAGCAACTCCTGACCTGCACCGCGCCTGCGTCGGCGCTACTTCTTCGCCGTGCAGGGCGGAACGTACAGGGCGGCATCACATTCCAGACACCAATAGGTGCGGTGCCCCTTCGGATCTCGCGGAACACACCCACAGGGCACCCAGCCCACCGACGGCGGGTGCTCACGGGTGAACGGGTGGCCGTTCGGGCACGCCGGCGGCCACTGCTCGACGACCTGGGTCGAGCGCTCGCTCTCCCCTGCCGGCCAACTCATGTCCCCATGGTGCATGACGCCCGTAGGCGGCCAGGATCCGTCCGAACTGGGCACGGTGCGGAGCCTATGTCGCACAACGCGGCCCGGAGATCGAAGCCGAAGCCGACCGCCCGACTGCCGAGATGTTCATTGCCCAGATGCACCAACTCGGCGCGGAGGCCGAGGTCGGTTCACATACCCCCGCCCGCCGACAAGGCCATAGGGTGGCCCGCATGGTGTCCAGGCCAGAAAGCCGCCCTGCGACGGGGGTGATCCGGCGATCGTTGCCGTTGGCGTTCCTGACCGGCGCCGGAATCGGGATCCTGGGCGGGATGATCGGATTGGGCGGCGCGGAGTTCCGATTACCGCTGCTGATCGGCGTGTTCGGATTCCTCGCCCTGCAGGCGGTGATCCTGAACGAAGCGATGAGCCTAATCTTCGTAGTCACCGCCCTCCCGGCCCGACTGCCTCTCCGTTTCCTACAGCCAGCTCGCCCCCTACTGGTATGTCGTGGTGAACCTGTTGGCGGGCAGCCTGATCGGCGCCTGGATCGGCGCGAACTGGGCGACCAAGATGCGCGCCGCGACCCTCTACAAAGTCATCGCCGTGCTGCTCGTCTTCATCGCCGCCGCGCTGGCCACCACGCACCTGGCCCAGGTCGGTACCTTGCATCTGCAACCCTTACCCCGAACCATCCTCGGCGTCGCGGCAGGAGTGGGGATCGGAATCGTCGCCGCCGTCATGGGCGTCGCCGGCGGCGAGTTGCTCATCCCGACCATCGTGTTGCTCTACGGCGTCCAGATCAAGATCGCCGGCAGCCTCTGCTCGTGGTGTCCCTACCGACCATGCTCGTCGCCTTCGCCCGCTACAGCCGGGACAACAGCTTCCAAGCCCTACGGGACAACAAACCCTTCGTTCTGGCCATGACCGCCGGGTCCATCGCCGGCACCCTGCTCGGCGGACTACTACTCGGGGTCGTCCCGACCCTCGTGCTGATCCCACTGCTCGTCCTACTGCTCCTGTTGTCCGCCATCAAAGTCTGGCGGCACACCTAACCCGCGATCGCCAACGAGGCATCGAGCCCGAACCGGCCAGGGCCCGTACAGGTCGGTGGTGGTGAACTGGCTGGATGAGGGAATCTCTGCTGCGTCGTGGGCGGTTGCTGGAAGCTGCGACGCTGGCCTGGAACGTCATCGGCATCATCGTCCTGGCCATCGCTGCGATCGCCGCACATTCCGTGGCGCTGGCCGGATTCGGATTGGATTCCCTCATCGAAATCGGCGCCAGCACTGTTGTGCTCTGGGAACTGTCCGGCACCGGCGAACAACGTCAACGCTGGGCCCTTCGCCTCATCGCCGCGGCGTTCCTCGCGCTGGCCGCCTACATCACCACTCAGAGCATCGTTGTTCTGGTCCCTGGCTACCACGCACAACCGAGCCCCCTGGGCATCACCTGGACTGCAGTGACCGCCGCCGTCATGTTTACCCTCGCCGCAGGGAAAGCGCACACCGGCCGTCGCCTGGCGAACCCCGTGCTGATAACCGAAGGACGAGTCACGACCATCGACGGCCTCCTGGCCGTTGCCGTCCTCATCGGCCTGATCCTCAACCGTGCTCTCGGCTGGTGGTGGGCCGACCCAGCCGCAGGACTCGTCATCGTCTACTACGCACTCCGCGAGGCCCGCACCATCTCCACCAGCACCCGCCAACCCGGGGCCAACGAAACGCAACACGGTGGGGCCAACCGACCTTGACAAACTCAGTTGGCGCTGCGACACCATCGACGCCCCCGATCACATGGTGCATTTGGGGAACCACCCCGAAGTACACCTGTGCCTGCGGTGCGCGCATTTCGTGCACCAACAAGCCTGGGAGATCGAGGACGACGAAAAGCACGGGCCAGCTGTGTTCATCCGAGACAAATTCCGCAACGTCCGCGCGGAGGTAATACGTCGAGGGTGGCACCGGAACAGGTTCATCGGCGGCCGGTTGCGCTGGCTCGGCAAGTACCTGCCATGAACGAGCAGATCGAATTGCTGGTCGTTCCGGACTGCCCGAACGCGGCCACCGCCGCCCAACTGATCAGCGCCGCAGTACTGGACACCGGAGCGAAAGCCACCATCGCCCACACGATCATCGCCAGCAAAAGCCAGGCCCAGCAACGCAGCTTCACCCGCTCCCCAACGATCCTGCTCAACGGAACCGACCCGTTCACACAACCAGGGGCGCCCATTGCGCTCGCCTGCCGGCTCTACCCCACCCCCGCCGGCCCGCGCGGTGTACCCGACCTCGCGGAACTACGCCAAGCAATCCAACGAGCGTCCGCAGGCTGATCCCGGAACGCCCAGTCAGAACATCACCGCGATCAAGCAAGCACCGCGGGGCCATCACGGTTCTGTAACACAACCCGATGGTATCCGTGTCATTCCTGTTGCGGCGTAACGCAACTCGTGTACAAATGCGCGACGAGGTTTGGTGGCAACGTAATCCGGACACGAGTTGCGTTACAGAGTCACCTTCAAATCACCGACCACGGCGGTCACTTCTGCCTCTTAAGCCAACCGGGCAGGCGGGTTTTCGTCCACGAGACGCACTCGGCGAACACGCGGACCGCCTGCCGACCGTGATGTCGTCGCCGTCACGGTTCCGGGTCGATTGACTCGTTTGGCGTGTTTCCGCATCTCCGTTCACTGCTCTACTATCTACGTATGGACGCAGATAAGCAGGTGCGTAGAGAGTCGTTGCCGGTCGACCAGGTCGCCCTGGCCGTCGAGGTGTTCCGGATGCTCGCCGACGGCACCCGCATCCAGATCCTGTGGGAACTGATTGACCGGGAACTGCCGGTCAACGAACTCGCCGACACCGTCGGTAAACCAGGCCCGTCGGTGTCCCAGCACCTGGCGAAACTGCGGATGGCGCGCCTCGTTCGCACCCGCCGGGACGGCAACCAGGTGTTCTACCAGCTGGAGAACGACCACATCCGGCAGCTGATCATCGACGCCATCGACAACGCCGAACACGCCGGCCCCTCTGTCCCCCGGCACCACCAGACGCCGGACGTCCACACCCTGTCGGCCGTCCATCACCGCACCACCACAGAATCGACTGGCTCATGAGCACCGCCGACGAACCGCATCAGCACACCGGAAAAGGCCTCCACGGCCACCCCCATGACGCACCGGCCGCCGCGCAGCAGGACATCGCCGCGGCGCGCATCCACGGCCCTGACTCGGCCGCAGCTGGCGACGACCCGCACCCTCACGAGCACGCCCACCCGCACGAGGCGGGCCACCCTCACCCGCGCAACGGCGCCGACGATAGCCACCAGAACGGTCACGGACACCGCCACGGACTTGGCAGCGACCACGACCACGATCACCCCGGCGGGGTGAAAGGTTTGTTCCTGTCCATCTTCAGGCCGCACAGCCACGACGCCGCCGACTCGATCGACGACGCCCTGGAGTCCAGCCCGCCGGCATCCGCGCCGTCAAGATCAGCCTGGTCGTGCCTGGGTATCACCGCCGTCGTGCAGCTGTGCGTCGTCCTGCTCACCGGCTCGGTGGCACTGCTGGCCGACACCATCCACAACTTCTCCGACGCCCTCACCGCCGTGCCGCTGTGGATCGCGTTCGTCCTGGCCCGCCGCGACCCCACCCGCCGCTACACCTACGGCTACGGCCGCGCCGAGGACCTGGCCGGACTGTTCGTCGTCGCCATGATCGCTCTCTCCGCGGTGGTGGCCGGATACGAATCCGTGCGCCGCCTGATCGACCAGCAACCGATCACCCATCGTCGGGTCGTCTTCGCCGCCGGCATCGTCGGATTCGCCGGCAACGAACTCGTCGCCGTCTACCGGATCCGGGTCGGCCGCCAGATCGGCTCCGCCGCCCTGGTCGCCGACGGCCTGCACGCCCGCACCGACGGGTTCACCTCGCTGGCCGTCGCCGTCGGCGCCGTCGGCGTCATGCTCGGCTTCCCGCTGGCCGACCCGATCGTCGGAATGCTCATCACCGTCGCCATCCTGATCGTCCTGCAAGGTGCTGCCGTTGAAGTCTTCCGACGCCTGATGGACGGCGTCGACCCCACCGTCGCCGCCACGACCGAACAGACCATCGCCGCCACACCAGGAGTGATCGGGGTCCGGCGGCTCCGGATGCGGTGGGACGGACACCGACTCACCGCCGACGCAGACATCGACGTCGACCCCGCCCTCACCCTCCCCGCGGCTAGGGCCATCGCCCACACCGCCGAACACCAAGTCGTCGACACCATCCCGAAACTGGTCGTCGCCGACATCCATGCCTACCCCGTCCGCGAACCCGCCCACACCCACTGAACCCCGCCAGCCGGATCCGGTCGGACGTCCACCGATCGGCCGGGTCGTCGGCCGCTGTCATCCATGACGACACGTAATCGATCGAATGCGTTACGCTGCGCGACCGCCTTGGTCCTCCGCTTCGACATCTGTAACTCAACCCGTGAACGCAACTACGTCAACAATCCGTCGGGCCGGTGGCGGACGCCCTCGTGTTTGCGGACATGACCACCGGACCAACCGGCAGTTCAGTCAGCGTGGAGGAGCGGCGAGCAGCGCCTCGCAGAACTGCTCGGTCACCCGATGTAGGGCTGCGGCCGGCGTTCGAGCCAGTGGTCGATCCGGAGTCGCATCGACGGGTTGATGTTCAGATCGTCCAGCCTGTCGATCGGGACGAACTCGACCTCGCTGGTCTCGGAGCTGGTCGTGATCTCGCCGCCGAGCAGATCGGTGGTGAAGCAGATCGAGCATTGCTGCCGGACTTCGCCGTCGTCGTAGGCGATGACGTGGCCGGGGTTGGTGTAGATCCCGACGATGCCGGTGACCTCGACGTCCATCCCGGTCTCTTCCTTGACCTCGCGGACGATGGTCTGCGAGATCGACTCCCCCGGGTCCATGCCGCCGCCGGGCAGCGCCCAGAGGTTGTTGTCGGTCTTGTGGACCATCAGCAGCTCGCCGGCGGCGTTGGTGACGATCGCGGTCGCGGAGGGCACGATGCTGTTGGCCTTCGGCGCGTTCGGATCGTCGAGGTAGTCACGCCTGGCCATCATCGAGCCCTTCTTCCGGGAGGCCGGCGACATCCCAGACCTTGTTCCAGCTTGCCGTGTAGTGCTCGAACAGTCGGCCGCCGGGCACCCGGTGAAGGTGCAGCACCGGCGACTGCGCGGCCTGGAACCCGTAGGCGTGGGTGTTGACCAGCAGGTCGTCGTCGAACCGGTAGATCGAGTTGTACAGCGTCGTCCCGTGGTGCCGCAGCTCGACACCGTCAGTGCCGATTGTCCTCGACAGGTTCCGTTCGCTGATCAGGATCCGGGCCGCCAAGCCCGCGTGGATGCCTTCCTCGGCGCCGCGCGGACCGGGAGATGGAAGGCGTGGCCCCTTGTCAAAGGTTCGGCGTCGGCGGAGTCTCGGCCGGCGCCCGACGGTGCAGACTGGTCGCGATGAGCGGGAAGATGGCGATGGAAAGGACGCCGGCGCCGACCAGTGCGGCCGCGTTCTGCGGAAGCATCACGCCGCTAGCGATGCCGATCTCGGACAGGGCGACCAGCAACGGAAGAGTCGTGGCCGTCAGGAAGGTCATCTCGATCCGCTCCCGCATCGTCAGTGACGCTCGGTACACCAGCAGCGCGGGGGCACCCCGAACCAGCAGCAGCAGAGCAAAGAATACAAACAACCGAGCCGGGTTGTCCGCGATCGACTGCACATCCAACAACATGCCCGAACTCACGAAGAAGACGGGGATGAAGAACCCGTACCCGACAGCGTCCAGCTTCTCCTCGAAGTCTTTGTTGTTTTCCCCGCTGGACGTACGCCGCAGGACCATGCCGGCGAAGAACGCTCCCAGCGCGGCCTCTACCCCGAATTTCTGGGTGACGAGCAGCAAACCGACCAGCAGTACCACAGTGATGCGCAGGGTCGACTGAGAAGTGGCATGGCGGTTTTCGCCGACGATCGCCGCCACTCGGGTGCCCGCCAGCAACCGGGTGAGCGAGGAGAGCAGGAACGCCAGGGCGGCGATCGAGGCGATGATGAGCGCCTCCCACCATGTCTTGTAGGCGCCCAGGAACAGCGAGGTGGCGACGATCGGAAAGAGTTCCCCGACCGCGCCGGCCGCGAAGATGAACCGGCCGAACGACCCGGCCAGCATGCAGTGTTCGCGAAGGATCGGCAGCAGTGTGCCAAGGGCGGTGGCGGTCAGGGCAATGGATACCGGCACGAAGGCGTGTACGAAACCCGCGGCGGCGAGGCCACCGACGACCCCGACCGCGATCGTGGCGCTGATCGCCCAGGCCACCAGAGCCTGTTTTCCGGCCTTCTCCCGCAGCAACCCGGGGTCCAGCTCGTGTCCGGCCAGCAGGAACAGAAACCCCAGTCCCAACCCGGCCAGGAGTTCGACGTCCACCGGGTTCGCCAACCGGAACGCATGCGGTCCGATCAGGACACCACCGACGATCAAGAACAGCACCTGAGGTGGTCGACCGGGAACCAGCCGAGAGATGATCGGGGCCAACGCCGCGACGACCATCACCAGAAGCAGCGACCACAACGAGTGCGAACTCATCGATAGACCTCGTTGCGGTAACTGGGTGTCCGTGTGCTCATTGCCCCAACCTTTCGGTTCATAGACTTCCAGAGTTCCGCCCCGGGCGAGCGGCGCCGGGGGGAGCGACCGGCCGCGGGGACACTTTGCACATGACCGGATCGGTCAGGCTAAGGCAGATAGCCCACCAGAGTGGGCGCCTCGGCCAAATCTGGGGTTCGTCGACATCCCGGGTTGCCACATCGTGCATGTCCTTGCCTGTCGTTGACGATGTACCCGGACAACCTTGGCCGTTGCTCGCCGGGCCGGCGCGTACCGGGCGTACCGATATTCGAACCGATGATGCGGCCCGCCGAACGTTGAACACACGGACTCGGCCGCCCCGACGGCTGTATCACTAGGCGCTGGTCAGTCCTGTTTGCAGTTTGGCGATGGCCGGGCTGATGGTAAAGCTGCGGTATACGGTTCCATCCACACCTTGATCGTGCCGACGGCGCGCTGCTCCAGGAACACGAATTTCCAGTTGTCCCAGCGCAGCGCGGTCAGGTCGCAGTCGCCGGAGACGTAGAAGAAATGCGGCCGCGGACTGACCTCGACCTCGCCGGTGAGGTAGTCGAGCTGGTTGAGGCCATCCAGATGCACGTGGAACTGTTGGCCGCCCAGGACGTGCCCGGCCTTCAATTTCTCGGCGATGCCGGGCTCTGGAGGCCAGCTGACCCCCTCAGGTGCGCGGAGATCAAGTCCGCTTGCGGCAGGCGGTCAGCGACGCCGCCGGGGGGGTCGCGGAGCCGCTGACAGGTTTGATGATGCTTATTCTCGATGTGATCCCAACGTGGCGAATATCGGCGATGTCTGCGAACCATCGCCGGGTAAGGACCTACTCGGTCGACGCTTTTCGGCGGCTCTGAGGACCTTCCCCGCAGGGGCCGTTTCGCGATGGGACAGTCCTAGAGTGGGAGCGCCGTCGGGTGGCTGCGCTGGGCGACTCGACGTTGCCGTGGCGGCGGCGCCGGGTCGAGGCGGGCTCGAGCAAATCAGCACGGCGCATTCCCGGCGGACCCGGGGGATGCCGACCGAGGGGGCCGCCGGTGTGCAGGTGTCCTCGCACCGTGTCGTGAAGGGCAGCGTGGGCAGCGGTCACGGCGGTGAGGTCGGCGGGTTGACCGATGGCCCGGGCGGCGTCCGCCAGGATGAGGTCGGCCTGCTCAGCCAGGGCTGACCAGCGGGCGGGGTCGGAGGGAGCACGGCGGCGCAGCTGCCGAGCAGCCGCAGCAACGCGACGGACAGGGTGGGTTCGGCGGACCCGTAGCGCCGGCGGATGAGGCCGCACATGGTCGCCAGGTAGTCCCCGAAGCGGCGGCCGGGGACGACGATCGTGGCGCCGCCGGGGTCGGTGATGACCCAATCGCCCAGCGGGCGTATCGCCAAGGCGCAGAAGATGACCGACAGGTGATCGACGGCCTGCACCGCGGTGTACGGATCGTTCACCGCCGGAGAAAGGGCTTTGCACGCCATGTCGACCAGTTGCCGGATGCCCAGTGCCGCGTCCTGTTCCAGGGTTCGTTCGAAACCGATCCGCACGGCCCGGTCCAGTTCCACGCAAGCCACAGCAGGATCCACTGGGGGGAGCTCAGCGGTCGCGGTCCACACCCAGCCGAGCACGGTATCCGCGACAACGTGTTCACCGACCCGCACGCTCAACCGGATCGTGAACCGATGCCGGCGCGCCCACTCCAGCAGCGGGTCGGGGTGCACGGTCTGCAGGTACCCCGAACGGGCGGCCGGGACGGGCAGGGCCCAGACGGGCGGGGTCAGCGTTGGTTCCTCGATGACGCCACCTCACCCGGCCGCGGACCACCGCCAACGTGTCCTTCTCCACGCGTGCGCCGATGGCATCGACCTGGATCGAATGCGCGAGGTGGTCGGCGAAGTAGACCACCATGGCCATGGTGGCGAACAGCAGCCCGATGGCGCCGCTGACCGCCAGCCGCGGGAACTGCTCGACCCGTCCACCCGCGGCCAATCCGACGGTATAGAGCCCGGCCGCGCTGTAGACGAAGGTGGCCACGAAAACGCTCAAAACGATCTGGTTGGCCCGATCCCGGAGGAACTTGCGCAGCAACCGCGGCGAGAACTGGGTCGAGGACAGTTGCAGGGCCACCACGGTCAGACCTAGGACCAGCGCGATCACCGCACCACCGTGCCGGTGATGATGGTCAACAACGCCCGGGCGTCGTCCGCCGTCCCCGGAGAACGCCCACGGGGAGCTGGCAGGGACGTCGATGCTCGACACGGCCAGTCCGACCAGCAAAGCGGCCACCGCGCTGATCCCCGGCCAGACCCACAGGGACCCGTTGACGTACCTACCCGGACCACCCCCCGACGCACCATCACAAAACCTCCTTGAACATTCACGGTCGCGGCCACCGGCAAAGCAAATGAGTGGGCATCCACAAGGTGCGCCGGTCCGCGGTCATTATTCACCGCAGGTTGCGTCCAATCCGCGACGCCAGCCGGACATTGGGATCACACAAAAGGGCCATCAACAATGACAGACCATGCAGAACCATGGGGATCTGGTGTGCCGTATAGCCCCGATCAGTGGATCGAACCGAGGACGTCGCAGCCGAATTGGGAAGCTTCGTCGGTCCCGCCTCGTCCGGTTCGGGCGGCTCCGGGACGGTTCGGGATGCGGCGGCGAATTCGTCGGCCATGCGGCCGTCCCGTCGCACATGATTGGGTTTGGTAGATAGCCGACCCTGCCTCCAGAATCGCGTTGGCGCTTGCGTTCTGCGTTCTCCTCCCGAAACCGGCCATCAGAGTCAGATGCATTTGGGCTGCTCGGAGGCCTGCTCGTCGGCGTCACCGGCGAGCGGCCCTGCCAAATAGCGTGGACAAAACGTGCCATTTATCGTGGCGGACCACAGTCTCCGCCCCACAAGAGCTCTGACCAGAGAGGGCCTGGATACGACGGCTGCGAAGTCAGCTATCGGCGTGTTCGAGCGGGGCGGCCATCGGTACGACGTGGTGTTGCTGTTGGTGCTGTTGCCGCTGGTGCTTGCCCCGTTAGAGAACGCTGGCCTGCGCCCGGCGATCGTCGCGTCGCTGGCGATGATCTTCGTCTACGCCTTGTGGACCTCCGGGTCCCCATCCGGGCGTTTTACTTGGCGCCCGTTCTGGCCGAGGTGGCCGTGGCCGTGGTGGCCGTGGTGGCAGCCGTCGTCGCCCAGATCGCCGGCGACGCCGCAGCGGGTGGGGTGTTCGCCGCGACAAACGTGCTGCTCTGCGTCGCGACGATCACCGCGATCGTCCGCCGGTTCCTGACCCGGTTCAACATCAGCGGACGCATCCTGGCCGCCGCTTTGTCGATCTACCTGCTGATCGGTTTGCTGTTCACCTACGTCTAGGCCACATCTCGGTGCTGGATTCCAGAGACACCCCCACAGACCCAGCTTGTGTTTAGTGGCAACCACAGCCATCCTCCTCGACGTCGCCGCCGACGCACTGTGGGCCCAGGTCAGCGTCACCGTTTTCTGGCCCGGCTGGAGACCATCTTTCAGCCCTGGTCGCCGCGCTGACCCTCGCGATGGTCTTCGTCATCCAACACACCCAAGCCCACACAAACGCCGGCACCCAATGCAAACTCGACGAGCTCCCGCACGCACTGCCCAACGCCGTAGCACCGCCCCGCATTTGACGATCGAAGTTCGTTGTATCGGCAACAGCGCCACGAGCTGGCCAGGCGGGGCAGGCGGTCACTGCGTCGTCACGTCACTGCGGCTCGCTGTGCGGATTGCGTTTCAGCTCAGGCTTGGCCCACCTCGGCGACGAGCACGTGAAATGGCCGTGGGTCGTTTCCAACGCGAATGTTCTCGACGAGCGAGATACCGACGGCGCTGAGTTGGTCGACGATCTCCTGCACCGGCCGGAGCCGAAAGCCGTGTCTGGTGAAAGACATGTCGGCCATCGCCTCGGGATCGCCGACACCGAGGACTATCCGTCCGCCCGGCCTGGTCACTCGGGCCAACTCGGCCAGAGCGGCGCGCAAATCCTCGACGAAGTAGAGCGTGTTGGTGGAGATCACTGCATCGACGCAGGTGTCGGGCAGCGGCAGCCCAGTCATCGTCGCGTCGTGTAGATGAAGCCGGCCCGCTGCCACCTCCCGCGTGAAGCGGCGCCGCGCTTGGCCGAGCATGGTCGGCGAGACCTCGATCCCGTGAACGACACCATTCGGCGCAGTACGGCTCAACAACATGGCCAGACCCACGCCCCCGCCGAATCCGACATCGGCAGCAACCGAGCCTGGCACCACATGGCCGGCATTGACCGCCGTCTGGATGACGACGCGGTTGCCGCGGTTAAGAGCTCGCCCGACGATGCGGCCCAACGGCCCGCTCGGACGACTCAGCTGTCCAGCCACGCCGGCAAGCACCCGATCACGAAGTCCCATACCGGTAGTCAATCAGCAAAGTCGCGTTGTCAGGCGCTCTACAAAGAACCGCCGTCCGAGGCACCCCTCGACACCGCAGCAGGCCCAGGCATGTCGACGAGCAACTGAGGGCTCGAAGAACTCATGGACGTACGCTCTCCGGTCCCTGCTCCGCGGTGACCTCCGCGCCCGGGTCAGCCTGCTGTCCGAACCGGAAGACGTCAGGTGGCCCGCGGATTGCTCAACCGCTTCGTGATGGGCCTGGTCGGCTCCGCCCTGGCGCTCGCCTCCGCCATCCTGCTGACCGTGCCAACCCCGGCAGGGCAGAACGTCAGCCTCCTCACCATCGTCGGCGGCACCGGACTGGCGTTTTCCGCGCTGCTGCTCCTGCGCCTGCTCGTTCAGATCCTGCGCGAGCACGGATAGGTGCGCCTCCTATCGCGGTCCTGATGGCCGATGGGGATCCAGCAGCCGGTACATGGCATCGATCAGTACCGTTCGCCGCGTGTCGCGATCCAGGGCCGCGACCGACGGGTCGGCTCCGACTGCCATCAGTCCCCCTCCCGCAAGGACCAGCACGACACGCGCCTCGGGGTGGGCCGGTCTCCGATCAGCCGACGGTCGATCCGGTTCATCAGCTCAACGAAAACCGGGTCGGCCGCCAGAATGCCCACGACGGCCGCATCCAGTCGGATCAGCGAAGCGATCGCCCCATGATCGATGACCAGGTCGACAAGACCAACAACGACGAGGTCGAACCCGGACCGGGGTGAATCAGCAGCGCCGGCGATCTGCACGATGCTCTCGATACGTTCGATGGCCGGAGCCAAGACCGCCCGCAGGATTGCCAGCTTTGTCGGGTACTGGTGGTAGATAGCTGCCTTTGTCACCCCGACTGCGTCAGCAATATTCTGTAGCGACGTCGCACTATAGCCGCGCTCCAGGAATAGGGTGCGAGCGAGGGAAATCGTGCGTTCCCGCGGTGTCCGACCAGCCCTGGCGTCCACAAATCCCCTCACCGTCTACCTGCTGCTCAGCAAATTTGACCCAACCTAGCCGATCGGCTAGTCTCGTGTCCAGTAGGCTAGCCGATCGGCTAGCTCCGGCGTTCCGCAGCAACTGCCGAACCCGTACCCGAGACGAAGGACGAAATTCATGACAGCCACGGATTCTCCGCACACCGCCGACCTACCAACGGTGATGTCGACCATCCAGGTCACCGGCCCGGGCGCCTTCGGGAGGGTCGAGGTGGCAGTGCCGACCGTCGGCCCGGACGACATCCTGATCAGGATGCGGGCCTGCGGGATCTGCGGCTCGGATGGCTTTTACGTGCAGATAGGCGGCATCCCGCCCCGACAGGGCGCCACCCCGCTGGGCCACGAAGGCGCGGGCGAGATCGTGGCCGTGGGAACGAATGTCACCGAGATCCCGATCGGCGCACATGTGGTCATCAACCCCATCGCGAGCCCACAGACGATGATCGGCAGCGGCGGCGCCACCGGTGCCCTCTCGGAGTACCTGCTGATCGAGAACGCTCGGCTCGGCAGCGACGTGGCGATCGTTCCCAACCACATCCCGTTCGACGTGGCCGCCCTGAACGAGCCGATGGCCGTGGCCTACCACGCCGTCAACCGAGTGGATCCCCAGCCCGGCGACCGGGTGGTGATCTTCGGTGCTGGTCCTATCGGCCTCGGCGCGGCGCTGGGATTCAAACGGCGCGGCGTCGAGAGCGTCGTGATCGTGGACATCATCTCCACCCGCCTGGACAAAGCACTGGCGATCGGCGCCGACGCCGTGATCAACTCCGCCGAGGAGGACGTCGTGGCCCGCCTGGTGGAACTGCACGGCAATGCAGCCCGTCGCCCCGGCGAGAGCCGGCCCGGCACAGACATCTACCTCGACGCCGCCGGAGTTCCCTCCGTCGTCCAGACCGTGCTCGAAGCCGCCAAACACGGCGCCACGCTCGGCATCGTCGCGGTTCACAAAAAGCCGGTCGAATTCGACCTCGGCGGCATCCTGAGCCGCGAGTTGACCATCGTGATGTCCATGGGCTATCCGACAGAGATCTTCGAAGTGACCCAGGACATCATCGACAACTGGGAGCGCTACGCCCTGATCATCAGCGACCGGTTCCCGTTCTCCCAGGCCGAGCAAGCGCTCACCACCGCAGCAACCCCCGGCGCCGCGGACAAAGTCATGGTCACCTTCCCCTAGAAGGCGTCCGCCTTGGCCCGGATCGCCTCTCCTCGTTATGGCGAGCGGGCATCCGGACCGTTAGTGCACGGACCAGCCGCCATCGGAGGGCAGGATGGCTCCGGTGATGTTGGTGCCGTCATCGCTGAGCAGGACGTGATCGACGCGCGGGTGCGCAGTTGGAGCGCGGCCCGACGCAGAAATGCCAGCCGGGTTCTACCTGATCCCGCTACCAGTCGTCATTCTCAGCAAGCACCCGGCCGAGGGCGGCCTGCAGCACCGGTAGTTCCTCATCAGTCAGTGCCGCGGTGAAATGCTCGCCGATGCCGGCCAGATACACGGGCGCGGCGGCTCGCAGCGCCTGACGACCCGAATCGGTCAGCACCGCGAAGGATCCGCGCCGGTCGCTCGGATCCGGATCCCGGCGCGCCAATCCGGCGGCCGCCAGTTCGTCCACCACCCGGCTGGCTCGGCTCCGCGACAGCACCACCCGGTTGCCCAGCTCCTGCATCCGCAGCCGGCGGCCCGCAGCGGCGTTCAGCTCAAGTAGGACGTCATACCAGGCCAAGGGCAGTTGCCGGCGTCGCTGCAGATCCTGCTCGATCCGCGGGACCACCGCAGCGTGAGTCCGCAGGAACAGCGACCAGACCAGCACGCCAAGCTCCGCTCTCGTCACTTCGGTTGCCATCCCATCACCATACCCCTTGACTGTGCGTGCGCACACACCTAATATCTGTGCATACGCACAGAACTCATCTTCTATCGGAAGGTCGTCCACCATGACAAACCTGTTGCACATCAGCGCCAGCCCCCGCGGCATAGCGAGCGAGTCCCTCGCCATTGCCGACACCTTCCTGCAGACCTACCGCGATTCCCATCCGACGGACACCGTGCAGACCTGGGATCTGTGGGACGGCTCGCTGCCGGAGTTCGGCCCGGCGGCCGCCGCGGCGAAAATGGCCGTGTTCGCGGGCGCCGATCCGGCCGGCGACGAGGCGCGTGCCTGGACCGACGCCCGCCGGACCTTCGAACGGTTCGCCGCAGCCGATCGTTACCTGTTCAGCGTCCCGATGTGGAACGCCGGCGTGCCTTACATCCTCAAGCAGCTCATCGATGTGATCAGCCAGCCGGGCATGGTATTCGCCTTCGACCCGGTCGCCGGGTACACCGGTCTACTCACCGGGAAGAAGGCGGCTGTGATCTACACCAGCGCGGTGTACGGACCCGGACGTGGGCCATCCTTCGGCGTCGACTTCCAGTCGACGTTTTTCAACGACTGGCTGAACTGGGCCGGTATTTGCGACATCGCCTCCGTGCAGTTCCGGCCGAACCTGGCCACTGCGGACGCTGAATCCGGTCGGCACGCCGCCCATTCCGAAGCCCGGGATGTGGCGAAAACGTTCTGATCTCGGACATTTGAGCGGCCTCAGCCTCAATTGAATGTTCGTTGTCGCGGCGCCTGACGGCGGGCAGCCCGGCGTCGGTGCTGCCAGACAGACCGCCTGCCGTCTCACTTCTGTCGTCGTGGCTGCGCCTCGACGAGGCCGGTTTCGTAGGCGATGACGATGAGTTGTGCCCGGTCGCGAGCTTCGAGCTTCATCAACAGGCGGCTGACGTGAGTCTTGGCGGTGGCGGGGCTGACGAACAGGGCGCCGCCGATTTCCTGGTTCGACCAGCCCCTCGCCACGAGCGTGAGTACTTCTGTTTCCCGCTCGGTCAAAGCGGAGAGCTCCCGTACCGCGCGGTGATCCGCAGTGGGCCGGCTGACGAACTCCTCGATGAGGTGCCGGGTCACGCTGGGTGATAGCAGCGCGTCGCCCTGCGAGATAATGCGGATGCCGGTTAGTAGATCGGCGGGTGGGGTGTCCTTGAGAAGGAACCCGCTCGCGCCGGCGCGGAGCGCACCGAAGACGTACTCGTCGAGGTCGAAGGTGGTGAGCATCAGCACCCGGGTGTTCACCTCGAGCTCGGAGATGATCTGCATCGCGGCCAGTCCGTCCATGACGGGCATCCGTATGTCCATGAGCACGACGTCGGGGTGAAGTTCGGCGACGAGCTCGACGGCACGCGCCCCGTTCTCCGCCTCGCCGACGACTTCGAGGTCGGGGGCCGAATCCACCAGCACCCGGAAGCCCCCGCGCACCAGCGCCTGGTCGTCCGCGATCAGAACCCGCAGCGGGGCGGCGGTCACGGTGACTCGACCCCGAACGGAAGGCTGGCAAAGACGCGGAACCCGCCGACGGGTCGGCCGGCCGCGACGAACTGACCGCCGTAAAGGGCAACCCGCTCCCGCATCCCGACGAGTCCGTGCCCTGAGCCGGGGGCACCGCGGGGTGAAATGTCCGGGCGTCCGTCGTCGGTGACCTCGAGGATCACCTCGCCTGGCCGCCGGTCGACGCGGACATGTGCCACTGGTCCACCGTGTTTGATCACATTCGTCAAGGCCTCCTGGACGATCCGGTACGCAGTGAGGGCGACCCCCGGAGGTAGTCCGATCGGGCTCCCCGTTGCGTCGAAGGTCACGCCGAGCCCGGAGCGGCGTGTCTGCGCGATCAGTTGGGGCAGGTCGTCCAGACCGGGAGCCGGTGTCACACCGACAGTGTCGTCGCCCTCACGCAGCACTCCCAGGAGCCGGCGCATCTCGGCGAGCGAGGTCCGACTGGTCGCCTCGATCACTTCCAGAGCATTGCGTGCGCTGGATACATCGGTGTCGATGACGTGGCGCCCCATCCCCGCCTGCACTGCGATCAGCGACATCGAGTGGGCCACTACATCGTGCAGCTCTCTGGCGATGCGCAATCGCTCTGCCACCACCGCTGAGCGGTCCCGCTCCTCGCGTTCGCGCTCCAGCATGGCCGCCCGCTCCTGGACCGCCGCCCAACGGGTCCGGCGCTGGCGAAGGTTGAGGGCCGCAAGGAATGCCACCACCGCCAGGAGCAGGGTGGAGACCCAGTCGGAGGGCTGAGCGACCTGTGCAGGCTGGAGGGCCAGGGCTGCCAGCAATGCCGCCATCGATGCGCCGAGCGCAACGAGCGAGGACCGTCGCGAGCTGTGCAGCGTGACGGCGAACAGCACCGCGAAGACACTGATCCCCGGGTAAGGGGCGTAGCGCAATAGCGCGAACCCGAGCAACGACGCGAGCACGACGGCCACGGCCCCCAGAGGGAACCGGCGATGGACGGAAATGGGAACGCACAGGCCGGCAGCGAGAATCCACAGGCCGGCGTCGACCCCGCGCTGACCCGGATGGACCCGCACGCCGAAAGACAGGACCAGCAGCAGGAACAGGACCAGGGCAGCCACGCCGTCGATGAGCCGCGGGTCAAGGTGCTGCCACCGGCGCCGGTCGGGCGTGGTCATCAGTCCACGATAGGCGGGTAGTCGCCGGATGTTATCCACCCCTGGGCCTACGCCTCGAGGCGCATCCCGAGCCGCACGGCACCCCAATGGCGCAGCAAGAATTTCGTCCGCCGGGCCGACGACCAGAGGCACTTCCGCGCCGCACCCTTATGGCACGCCGATCTGCCGGCGACCTACCGAGGAGCTCAGCATGCCAACGCTTTCCTTCCATCAGCTGACCAAACACTATGGCTCTGTCATCGCTCTCGACGGCTTCACCGCCGCAGCGCTGCCGGGCCGGATCACGGCCTTTCTCGGTTCGAACGGCGCCGGCAAGACGACCAGCATGCGCATTCTGCTGGGTCTGTCGAAACCCACCTCGGGGACCGCTCATGTCGACGGGGCGGCGTACGCGGACCTACGGCACCCGATGCGGGTCGTCGGCGCCGTTCTCGATCAGGGATTCCACCCGAATCGCACCGCTCGCAACCACCTTCGCCTCGCCGCACTGCAAGCCGGTGTCTCGCGGGGCCGGGCCGACGCGCAGCTCGACCTGGCCGGCCTCGGAGCGGCCGCCGACCGGCGGGTCGGCGGCTTCTCGCTCGGCATGCGCCAGCGCCTCGCCCTGGCCACCGCGCTCGTGGGCGACCCGTCGATTCTCGTCCTCGACGAGCCGCTCAACGGGCTGGACCCGGACGGGATCCGCGACATGCGGCACTTCCTGCGCACCTTCGCCGACCAGGGTGGCACGGTGTTCCTCTCCAGCCACCTCTTGGCCGAGGTGTCCGCCGTCGCCGACGACCTCGTCGTCATCAACCGTGGTCGGCTCGCCGCAGCCGGTGCCATGGCCGACCTCGTCCCAGATACCACCGATCTCGAATCAGTCTTCCAAAACCTCGTCCACCCCAACCACGAACAGGATGCGCGATCATGAAACGCCAGCTCAGCATGGAGCTGTTCAAGCTCCGCACCACCCCGGCCGCCTGGATCACCCTCGGCCTCACCGTCGCCCTCGGGGTGGCCTCCGTCGCCTCGAACATCCTCGTCCCGGTGCAACCCGGCGGACCGGCGTTCGGCTCTGTCGATCACATCAACCACGCACTGTCGTCCTCGGCGCTGACGTCGATGGTCATGCTCACCATGGGCATCCTGGTCATGGCCGGTGAATACCGCCACCGGACGATTCTGCAGACCTACCTCGGCGAGCCGCGCCGCGACCGTGTGCTCCTCGCCAAGCTCGTCACCGTCGGCGGCCTCGGCGCTGTCTTGGGCGCAGCGATGTTCGGAATCTGCTACCTCGAGGCGACGTCCATCTACGCGGCGCGTGGCGTCCACTCCCTCCCGGTCGACATCACCCGTCTCTGGCTGGGCGCGGTCCTCGCCTCTTGCGTCTACGGGCTCCTCGGGGTCGCCCTCGGCGCATTGACCCGCAACACCGTCGCCGCCGTCCTCAGCGGCATCGCCTGGTCCCTGGTCATCGAGAACGGAATCCTGCAGAACGTCGCTCCTGCGGTGGCCAAGTGGCTCCCGGCGGGCGCAGGCGTGGCTGTCACCAGCACCGGCAGCATCGGCAGTACCCTGCTGTCCCCCGCCGTCGCCGCCCTGGTCCTCATCGGGTGGGCCGCCGCCATCTCAGCCGCTGCAGCTCGTTTCACCCTGAGCCGTGAGGCAGTCTGATCCGCAGGTCCGCTGCGACCCGGGCGCTGACAATGATCTTGCCGTTTTGGATCAAGTCGCTCGTCACGCCCACCCCGGCAACCACCGGGTCTGGACGAGTCAGCCAGGGTCGGCCGTGGTCGACCGGTTCAGCGGCGCACCGCGAGCCGAGTGCCGCCACCTTGGGGCGGATTCGCTCCAGGCTTGCGGACGACCCCGCTGAAGGCTGCTTGTCACTCCGGTCACGAACAGTGACCGGAAGGTCAGGGTCACATTGAAATCGGCCCGCGGATTGGCAGTCCGTGGTGAGCCGGCACCCCACGTGAGTCACCTAACCCGCCGGCGAACGTAGGGCTAGCACCCCGGCCGGATCACGTGGTAGCCAGCTTCCACCCATTCGGCGGTGCATCTTTACTGGACGTGGATCAGCTACCTGTCTACCTCAGGAGTCAAAATGTCATCCGCTGCAACCATTCTCAACGCCAGCGTGCCCGCGACCGCTGCCACGGCCCCACCCGGCGCGCGTCCGACTCTCCTTGCGAGCAGCCGACGACTCGGCGCTGCAGCGAGGGTCATTCCGTTCACCATGGTGGTGCTCACGCTGCTGCTGGGCATGGGGATCGCCACCGGAACGCTGTGGCGGGCGCTGGATCCGGAATCCGGTCTGCTGCAGGCCCTGTCATTCGGCACCCAGCGGTTGACCGACGGCCTGTGGTGGACCTTCGGCACGGGCGCATTTGTGTTGCCGAGGCCAGAGTTCTACCTCGTCGTCGGCGCTTTGCTCGTCGTGGGGCTGGGCAGTTACGAACGCCGGGTGGGCTCGGCGCGGGCAGCCGTAGCACTGCTCGGCACCCAGCTCGCCGGCACCCTCGCGGCGGCGATGGTGGTGTGGCCCTTCCAAGGTTCCTCCTGGGCCTGGGCAGCCAGTCTGAGTACTCACGTCGATCTCGGGCTTTCCGCAGGTGCCCTCGGAGTCGCGGGCGCGGCGACGGCGCTGATGAGCGAATCGTGGCGTCGACGGATACGGGTCTGCGGATCGACCTACCTGGCGGTGACGGTGTTGCGGTCGGGGCTGCTCTGGGATGTGGAGCATCTGCTGGCGCTCTCCGCCGGAATTCTTGCCGGGCCCGCGCTGGCCGGCCGTCCCCGGTATCCCCTCCGCCTGCCCAAGGCCGACGGCATGCAGATCCGGGGCGCTGTCAGTGTTTTCATCGCATCTCTGGCGGTGACGAATCTGGTCGACGCGGTGTATCCAGGATTGGGCGGCGTTTTCGGGGATGGTGTTCCTGCCCATCCACCCCTGCATGGAATTGGCGTCATGGTCGGCGAATCGGTAATCGCCCTGCTGGTAGCCGATGCACTGCGTCGCGGCCGGGCGGCCGCCTGGTGGGCCGCCACCGTCGGGGCGTCGTTCGTCGTCCTGAACTCCATCGTGGGCACGCTAGGCCCGGTTCGAATTGTTGACCTGGTCTGTGCCGCAACGATTCTCGTGGTGCTCCTGACCTACCGGAACAGCTGGCGCTGGCGTACGCCGAACGGTTTCGCGCGTTCATCCCTGCAGCGCGTCGTCATCGCCGTCCTGGCATTCGGAACTGCCTGGGTGGTGAGCATCGCCGTGTTCCGGCAGCACTTCCAGCCGGTGCCCAACCTGGTCGGTGTGTTCCGGGAAGCTACACGGCGGCTGACCTTCGACCCCGGAGTGCTGGCTCCCCGGGATGGACTCGCCAAGGCCGTGCTGGGCGTCTCAACAGTCGCGTGGGGGGTCACGTTGATCGTGGTGTTGGGCAGCTGGATGTACGCCGACCGCGGCCCGGACTCGGGTCCATCCGAATGCCTCGGCCGGCTCCTGCGGCGCTACGGCGGCGGGTCGCTCGGCTGGATGCGGACGTGGCCGGCCTTCAGCACTTGGACCAGCCGCGACGGCCACAGTGCCATCAGCTATTGCGTGATCGGTACCGTCGCCATCGCCATCGGCGACCCGGTCGGCCCGCCATCCCACCACGCCGACGCCATTGCCGGATTTCGGACCTTCTGCCGCTACGCGGGCTGGACTCCCTGCGCCTTCGCCGCGACCTCGGCCTTCGTGGAGGCCGCACCGGACCTGCGCGCGGTCCAGATCGGTGAGGACACCGTGCTGGATCTTCGCGACCTGCAATTCGTCGGGAAATCCTGGCAGGACGTCAGAACCGCAATAAACCGGGCGGAACGGGAGGGCATCACGATGTCCACCGGTCGCTTGGTGGATTTCCCCGCCGACCTTCGGCACAAGATCGAGTGCCTGTCGCAGGAATGGGTTTCCGGGAAGCCGCTGCCCGAGATGGGTTTCACCCTGGGTACGGTCGAGCATGCACTGGATCCGGAAATGCGGACCCACGTTGCGATCGATGGCTCGGGCACGGTGCAGGGCGTCACCACCTGGTTGCCGGTGCATCGTGATGGCGCCGTGGTGGGGTGGACACTGGACCTCATGCGGCGACGAGGAGATGGCTTCCGCCCGGTCATGGAGTACTTGATCGCCCAGAGCGCTCTTACCTTCAAGGCAGAGGGCTGCACCACGATGAGCCTGTCGGTCGCACCACTGGCTCGGCGGTCCCGGATCGCCGGCCGTCGCACTCTGTTGGAACGCACTCTCGACGTCATGTCCGGCGTGCTGGAACCCACCTACGGATTCCGATCGCTGTTGGCCTTCAAGGCCAAGTTTCAGCCGGAATTCAAACCTGTCTACCTGGTGTACTCGCGCCCGGCCGACCTGGCCGCGATCTCCATGGCAATCAGCAGGGCATACCTGCCGAACCTGCATGCCCGCCAGGCCGTCAGTCTGCTGCGCAATCTCAGCCGAGGGCGACACCAGGACACGCCATCATCGACTCGCCAACCGCCTCGGCGAAAGTAGTTGCCGGATGCCGGAACGGTGGGATTGACTCCAAGAGTGGATCAAGCTCTTCATAGCCACGAGATTGCGATCGACATCGAGTTGGTCCGCACGTTGGTAGGCCGGCTGATGCCGGATTACGCTGACGCGTCGGTGCGCCGCTTGGCATCGAGCGGCTCGACGAACGCGCTGTTCCGCCGTCAGCCTCGGGCTGTCTCGGCCCGGGTCTCCACCCTCGGGGGCGTCGCTCCTGAGGTCGAAGGTCGTGTCCATCCGCATGACGCGATCCTGGCAGGGCACGGTGAAAAGCGCAGATCACCCAGACATCTGGCCTTCGGCACCGGTCATCCAGACGGCGGCGCGAGATCGATTTGGAGCCATGAGGCGTCCTCGCCGAGGTGGCGGATCAGGTCGTCTTGGGACTGGCCCATCAACAGGCGGTAGGCGCCCACCGTGCGTTGCAGTCGACGGTACTGACCGACTTCCGAGCTCAGGGGCAACGCCGGCACGTAGCGCTCGATAACGGCTCCGCAGGGGTCGGGTGAAGACCCAGAACGGATTGATGTCGGAATGACCGGCCTCTGCCGACGAGGCGCGGGCGGCCGTGAACACCGCCTGCCACGGGTCGTCGACCCCGGTGGCCAGCGCGGCACTTCCAAATTCGGCGGCGACGTTCTTGCGGATCGCGTGGCCCTTGTAGCGGTGCACGCGACCTTCCCGTTGTTCCAGGTCGACTGGGTTGCCTGGCAGGTTCCAGTGCACGATCGCCTGGCAGTAGTGGGCCACGAGTCCCTGGCCACGACCGCGATCTACGTCGACGTACCCCTCAAGCAACGGTCGGCTGCAGTGACGATGCTCCCTAGGATCTCTGGGGCTAACTTCCCACGCCAGCAGTTCCCGACCGGGATCGATCAGCTGAGCCTTTTTGATTGACACGTCCGTTGAATCATGGATGATCACCTCGACATGCAAGGTGTCCGTCAGACTCGAGTGAGGAATCGCTTGGGCTCGGCAAACCTGCCGACGCCGACTGCCGCGTGCCCAGCACGCGCGCCCGCGGTTACCTTTGGCCAATACATCGGGTAGGCGTCGGCCTAGCTTTCATAGAACGCATCCGCACCGCTCGCGGAGCGTGCACTCATCCACCGATCGCCCGTCGCGTGCATCCGCTGTCCCCGGAAGCGGGGCCTTCGGAAGGCGGGCCGATGCCTGGGATGGTGGCGTCGTCGGTCAAGTCGGCCCCGATCTTTGTCGCTACCCTCAGGCGCCGACTAGTCGCCTCACTGCTAATTTGCCCGCTTCTGGCGCCGGACGTTGCTAAAGTATTCCGATGAATTCCGGTGGTCCGATGCCCCCAGAGCCGCCCGCACCGCAGGTCGGCCTTGCACAATGGCGGACTACGGGTGGACCGGCGCCGGGCTGGACTCCAACCCAACGGGTGGAAGTAGCCCAGGGGTGGATGCCTCAGTCGGGTGCTCCCACGCAGACCCCCGCGTCTGAACCACCAACCGCCCCCCCGAAGCTTAGATCGCTTTTCAAGCGCCCCGCAGTCTGGGTCTTCACCCTCGTTGTCGCCGCTATTGGATCTACGCTAACTGTGGTGGTGTCGGGTGTCTTGGGTAATGTCATCAATACCAACCACGTAGTTGATTCCCTCGCCACATCAAATCCGATTACCCTCGTTTACAGCGATAACTTCTTTGGCGATTTCGGCGAAGCCTCCGGCAGTATATTGAGTCCGGAGAGGATGGCACAGATCGAGTCGGCTGGAATGACTAACGCTATCGATAGTCAATTCCAGCAGCAGGGCTTTGTGCCGCTCAGGACTCAAAATATTTCTATAACTCTAGAGGGAGATCGCAGTCAGGCCGTTCAGATTCTGAGCTTGACCCCTAGGAGCATCAAGTGCGACTCTCCTCTGGCTGGCACGATAATGATTACCCATCCGGAAGGCTCTAACGATGACCCTCAACTCTACTACGATTTAGATGCGCATCAACCCATGTTTATGCAGCTTGAAAATGGCAGCACAGCGACCGCCCACGCGCCGTATTTTGACAAACACACCTTCACGCTGGCCAAAGGCGAGGAGCTCACGGTCGCCGTGACCGCACACGTGAAGCAAAAACATTGTCTCTGGGTTATTGACGCAAACGAGTTGGTCGACGGATCCCCGACTACCCAAACTTTTGGTGCAGAGCATCCCTGGGAAGTCACAGGAACCGCAGAACTCAGCGACTATAAGGAGCGCTTTGTGAAAAGCTATCTTTACGACTCCGCTAAAAAGAGCGAGTGGACTCCGGAAAACTATCAATGGTTCTGCCAGAAGCAGGGCTGCGGCATAGATGACTGGATTAAAGACTAGGTGTCCGCCTTGCTCACTCGCCAAGATCGCACCAGTAGGACTTTTAAACAGGCGTCGGCGCGTTCCTGCTAATGCTGAGTCTGGGGTCATCGGAGAGTACAGCTGCCCCACCCGGCCTATCTGCCCCACGTGGGTTGACCGCCGTTTCAAGCACATCTGTGCCTGGGATAAGAAAGTCTCGTCTGCCCGCAGGAGCATGGCGGCCGGCATGCGGTCGGCGCTCCATGGCGCCGACCGACTCACGGCCCGGCCAGCAGTCGCCGTACTCGTCGTCGCCGCCGACGCGCTGTGGGTCCTGTTCAGCATCACCGTCGGATTTCCAGCCCGACTGGAGACCATCTTTCAAACCCTGGTCGCAGCGCTGACCCTGGCGATGGTCTTCGTCATTCAACACACCCAAGCCCACACAAACGCCGCCCAACGCAAACTCGACGAGCTCCTTCGCGCACTGCCCGACGCCGAGACTCGGAGCGGCGTCCTTTAGCAGCGACCGCCCTTACCACGATGAAAGATCATCGGCCGGAGACCGTCCTGGTGTGGACGCCCAACTTTGGCAGTCGCAAGTCCTTGATCGGGGTCTCGACACCCTCTTGACACACGTCGAGGCCGGTGACGGTGTCCCGTGACCGGCCTCGACGTTGGACTCTTAGTGGCGGACCAGGCCCTGGGTGATCGTGTAGTTCGACCGGCCGCTGCCGTCGGTGAACTCGTTGTACATGGCGACCGTCAGATGCTCAACGTCATCGGGGGTGATCGTGTACTTCAGCAGCAACTGGGTCTTCTTGAAGGAGAAGACGTACGGCGCGAGTTGGGTCGTGCCTCGCACGGTGGAGATGGTCGTGCCGTAGGTGATGCCGCGTACCGTTCCCCAGTCACACGGGGTTGGAGTGCAAACGCCGTAGGCGTGCACGGTCGGGACGGCGGGGCTGCCGCCGATGACGACCTTTGCGAGGTTGCTGCTGGCTCCGGACGGAATCCAGGTCCCGAACACTCCACTGTTCAGGACGGGTGGTGCGCCCACGACGTAGGTGGACACGGCGGAGCCGGTCTTGGTCACCGGGACACCCTTGCCGAGCGCGAACGTCTCGGTCACGGTGTAGTTGTGTCGGCCGGAACCGTCCTCGAAGACGGTGAACTCGCGGACCACGAGGCGCAGACCGACGGGCGTCTTCGAGACTCCTCCGAACAGTTGTGTTCTAGACCACTCGGACTTTCCGGACAGGAAACGCTGGTCGGACTGAAACGCCGCTCCGGTGGTCGACGAGACACTCGGGGCGTAAATATTCGCCAGCACGCGTCCCCACTCGCACGGGGTGGGACTGCATGCGCCGAACGCGTCAACCAGGACCGCGCCGGTCCGGTATGGCTGGATTACGATCTGCTTGACGCTCTTGGTCGAGGCGTTCGTGTTCACCCAGGTGCCGACGAGGGCGCTCGAGGCGACGGGGGGTGTGGGTGCCGCGCTCGCCGTGCCGGCGAACGTGACGCTTCCCGCTGCGATGGCTACCAGTCCGAAGACGCTGGCCCATTTGCGAATGATGCCCATGCTTGTACTCCTTGAATGTTCGGGATTCAGGACGAGGTGGAGGGTTTCGCGCCGGCAGCGGGCAGTTCACCCATCAGGAGATGCCAGTCACGTCCCTGATACGTCCTTGCGACGTCGTAGCTCGCACCTCCGGCATGTCAACATCGACGACCCGGCGGCCGGGTCTGAGCTCATTACAGACGATGGGCGAGCGTCACTGATCGGGCCGACAGCAGACTGCTCTGCGCTGCATTAGATAAACGGTCGTACATCCGCTTACGGGCGCTCTGAAAGGAGATTGAATAGATAACGACTCGTACTTCGAGTCCGGATTCGGCCAGCTTGATCGCCCCCTCGTACGCGCGTCCCAGGCTGCCCAGGGTGTGCTGACGGCCGACGCGGTAGTTCACCCAGGGCGTCCTGGGGTTCACGCCGCTGCAAGCCGGCTTGGCGTTCCTGCCCATGACCGCCGTCAACTTCGCTGTCGCCATGCTGGTGCCGCACCTGATCCGGCGTTTCCCCAGCGCCGCCCTCCTCGCCGCCGGTGTCGTGGCTACCTTGGCCGGGATGCTCTGGCTGAGCCGGGTCACCATGGACAGCACCTACCTCCTCGACGTGGCCCTGCCGATGGTGCTGATCGGTTTGGGCCAAGGCTTGGCCTTCGCGCCGCTCACCTCGTTCGGGATCAACGGGGTGCGGACCGAACTGGCCGGCGCCGCCTCCGGCCTGCTCAACACCGCTCACTAACCGGGGACCTGCCTGGGACTGGCCGTCCTGGTCACCACCAGCACCGCCGTGGCCGGCAACGCCAACACCGCGGCCGCGCTGACCCAGCGGGTGCAGGTCGCCCTCACCGGATCTACCGTCCTGCTCCTCCTGGCCGCGGTCGTTGTCGGGGCCATCATCATCCCCGCGGTCGCGGCCACCCATCAGCGGCGGAACACCCGCACCGCTGTGCCCGGCCACCACCTGGCATTGACCGCATCCCGTTGATCCAAGCACCGGGAAAGCCTGCCGATGAACCGTTGAGGGGTAACGGCAGGGCCTCCCAGTTGCCCGGCACGGCCCGTACCGTCGACCTCGAGTCAAACCCCCGAGCCAAGATCCGGATCAACCTCGCCGGCGAGAGTCTTGGCCCCCGCCTCGTTCCTCCGACGCTCACCGTTGAAACACCGGACCTCGGCCCATAAAGCTTCGCATCGTGCTAATACCCAGAGGAGAGAAAACGATATGGATCGTCGGACGTTAGGTCGAACCGGGCTGGCCGTGTCGCCCATCGCGATCGGCGGGGCGGCCTTCACCTACGTGCAGAAGTCGGCCGGCTGGGACCCGATGTCCGACGAGGGCCGGAAGGTCGTGCACGCCACGTTGCACTCAGCGCTGGACCGCGGCATCAACTACGTCGACACCGCCCCCGCCTACGGCAACGGCTACAGCGAGACGTTGGTCGGCGAGGTGATGAAAACCCGTCGCGACGACTGCGTGCTGGCCAGCAAGGTCTGGTACGAACTGGACCACCAGGGCGTCGTCGACAGTGTCCACGCCAGCCTGAAGCGGTTGCAGACCGATCACATCGACATCCTGCAGGTGCACGGCCGCATGTACACCCCCGCCGAGGTCGACCACATCCTGCACGGCGGCCCACTCGACGCGCTGCTCGACCTACGTGAAGCGGGCAAGATCGGCCACATCGGCATCACCACCGAAGAGCCGTGGACCGTCATCCCCTTCCTGGAACAGGAAGCCGTCGAGGTCTACCAAATCGCCTACAACATCATCTACCAGGCCGCCGCCCGGCACTTTTTGATCGACGCGGCGAAAGTGAATGCGGGTGTGGTCACCATGCGCACCATGACCTCAGGGATCTTCCAACGCGAAGCCAGCTTCCTGGCCCCGGAATGGCAGTCAGCGCACGACCTCTACGACGCCAGCCTCAAATTCGTCCTGTCCGACTCCCGGATCACCGCCGCCATCGTCGGCATGCGGTTCCCGGACGAAGTCACCCAGAACGTGCAACTGCTCGACGGGTGGGCGCCGGCCACCGACTTCGCGGCCATGCCCCGCCTCACATTTGAGGTCTACCGGGCCGAGGACGAAACTCACACGCCCTGACCGGTAGTCGGTTTCCGGTCACCGGCCCTCACCCGAGGCGCGGCCGGGCTGATGCTCTCAGAATACGAAGGACCGATGAGTTGCAGCCTGCCCCTGCCGCAGTCCGCATTGCTAGCGATTCCAGCCATCGTGTCGGAATCTGTGCTCCCACGGATATCCGATCCGACAAGACGCAGCCCTTGCCACCGACCCGGGAACAAATCACGGACCAGATCAACTGAAATCACAAGATCAACTACTCAGCACGACGGCGCGTCCCTGGCAAAGTGATTCTCGCTCAACTCGGTGATTCTGGCTGAGTTGCGATCGTGAGGCATGGTGGCGGCAGGTCAAGGCCGTGCGGCCGGTGATGGCTTCGGGGTGATGACGGCCGGAATCAAGACGGCGGCGACCAACCCGAGAGCGCCGATGGCGGCGAGTACCAGCAGAGCCAGGCCGTAGTCGCGTTCGGGCGTGGTGCTGATGCCGGCGACCAGGATGGTGCCCGCGATGGCGGTTCCGAGGCTGGAGCCGAGGTTCGACACGCTGCGGGAGAGGCCGGAAATCTCGCCCTGGAGGCTGTCGCCGAAGCTCGACTGCACCACATTCACCGACGGAGTGAGCATCAATCCGAGACCCAGACCGATGAGTAGCAGGCCGGGAAGGAACGTCCAGACGGGTGCGGTCCCGCCGGCCATGGTGACCAGCAGCACTATGCCTGCGATGGTGATCGGGAAGCCGGTGATGATGAGCCCGCGCTGGGGGTAGCGGCGGGCGAGTCTTCCGGCGGCGAGCGATGCGACGAGCAGGCCGCCGGTTTCCGCGGTGAACAGAATCCCGGTTTGGATCGCGTCGTAGCCGCGGACCACCTGCAGATAGGCGGCGACCACGAACGACACTCCGCTCAGCATCAGCCACTGGGTGTTCTGGGTGATCATGCCGCGGTTGGACGTCCGGTTCCGGAACAGGGCGGTCGACAGCAAGGGTTCGCGACCCGCCCGCTCGGCAGCCCGGATGCTCACATAGAACCAGGCCAGCACGAGGAGGCCGCCGACGACGAGTGCGAGGGCAATCCAGGCGTTGTTGTCGACCGCCAGGATTCCGGTCACCAGCAGCACCAGCCCGGTGGCCGACAGCACCGCACCCTTAACGTCGAAATGACGGGTCGGGTCGGCCGGCAACGGATCGGTGATGCGACGGGCGAGCAGCACGATAAGAAGGACGATGAGAGCCTGGATTCCGAATGCGGCGCGCCATCCCAGAGTGGCGGTGATCAGCCCGCCGAGTAGCGGGCCGGCCGCGGCGCCGATCCCACCCATAGCGCTGATCGCCCCGAAAGCTCTGGCGCGGCTTGTCATCTCGGTGAACAGCAGGGTGGTCAGGATATACACGGGCGGGATCAGCAGGGCCGTCCCGACGCCTTCCAGAATCGAGTTCCCGATGATGAGGACAAGCAGGTTGGGCGACACCGCGCTGATCACCGCGCCGATTCCGAACAGCGTCAGACCGGCTGTGAGGCAACGACTCCGGCCGTACCGGTCGGTCAGTTTTCCGCCCGGGATCATCAACGCGGCCATCACCAGCAGGAACAAGGTGATGGCGACCTGGACGCCCTGCACGGTCGTGTTCAAGTCCGTGCTGATGTCGTTGATCATGACGTTCATGCTGGAACCGGCGTAGCTGCACAGGAACTGGGCCAATGCCAACGGCAAGAGCACAGCTCGCGCGGTCGTCGCGGTCGATGTGGTTCCACTCATTCGCTAGCACCACCGTTCGGTACACGGCCCGCGCCGAGGACATCCTCCCCAGCCGCGTCGATGCGCCAAAGGTGCCAGTCCCAGCCGGCCAGCTCGACGTACAGAGCGTTCAACATATCGTGACCCGACCGCTCATATGCCACACCGTGGGTCGGATCACTCAACCGCCATCGCCCGTTCTCCAGGCCGGGCAGTGGGACCCGCACCTGCCCGCTGGCCGTTCGGTCGCTGAGGTTCACGACGACCAGCCAAGGGGTGTCACCGTCCCAGCACCAGGCGATCAGGTTCTCCGCGCCCGAGCCGGGCCACCCCGAGGGCTCGACGAGTTGCCACCGGCCGGAATGGAACGTGGGGTCGGCGAGCGCCCCGAGAAGTGCGCGGTAGAAGCCGACGAGTTGGGTATCCTCGGGCTCGTCCGGGTAGCGGCCCAGGAACACGGGAAGCCGGGTGCGCCGGCCGGTCAGCTGCCCGTGGTGGATCAGCCGGGCCCCGGGCTGGGTGAGGGCTGTGACGGCGGCGACCGGTGTCCGCTGGGTTCCGAAGGCGGCGGCGGCCCGTGGCTCGTCGTGGTTCTCCACGAACCGCACGAGGTGTTCCTGATAGCCGAGGTCGCCGCTCAGGTGACCGAGCACCGCCTGCGCAGGTCCCGCTTGCAGGCGGTCGTAGAGCCGTTTGTCGTAACAGAAGTCGAAACCCTGCTGCTGCAGCGCCCACTCCAGGTCCCAGTAGGCCTCGGCAAGGAACAGGAATCCCGGTCGGTGCGCACGCACCGCCGGGATGATCGTCGGCCAATAATCCGTGTCCGGTGGGGCACCGACCCGATCACCCCAGGTGCGGGTGAAGACGTCGTTCATCGTCAACATCGCCATGTCGCACCGCACCCCGTCACACTGGTCGGCGATCGCGCAAAGGGTGTCGATGACAGTGGCCCGGAGCTGCGGCTCGAACACGTTGAGCTGCACCACGTCTGGCCAGGCCGGGAAATAGGGATCGCGCCCGTTCGCGACGACCCGGTCGCCGACCCGGAGGAACGACTGCGGGTCGCGGCCGACGTCGTCCGAGGTGCCCGCCACGAATAGGTCGGGGCGGTCGGTCACCCACGGATGATCCGGCGCGACATGGTTGGGCACGAAGTCCAGAACAAGGCCGATCCCCCGTGCCGCGAGCTCCGCCCGTGCGGCGGCGAGGGCGTCCGGACCCCCGAGGTGCTCATCAACCAAGTAGTTGCGGATGCAGTACGGCGATCCGACGACATCCGCCGGTCGCCAACCCGGCAGGGCCGCGTCGAAGTCGGCGGTCAGGTCGGGGTTGTCCAGGGCGATCGCGATGCCGGCCGGGCTGCGCTGCCAGACCCCCATCAGCCAGACGGCATCGATCCCGAGAGCGGCCAGTTCGTCCCACACCCGTGCCGGCACGGAACCAAGGTCGACGGGTCGCCCCGCATCCCGACTCAGCTCATCAAGCCATGGCCACGTGTTGATCTCGTAGATCACCGGATCGGCGACTTCGCTCAGGCCAGTCGAGAGGTCCGGTGCGCGCAGCGTGGCGGGTGTGGCGGGATCCTTCTTCGTGGCAACGAGGTTCATGCAAGGCTCCGGCTCGTGGCGTCGGCGATGACGGGCGTGACCGGTTGCGAAGCGTCCGAGTCGCCGGGCTCGGCGAAGATCAACCGCTGACTCGATCCGGGTGGATCCATGATGAGATCGGCGACCAGCGCGGTCCACCCCGTCTGGTGCATGGCGCCCAGGCCGGCGCCGTTGTCGCCATGGAAGTACTCGAAGAACAAGAGGTTGTCGCGCCAGGCCGGGTCCGTCTGCAACTTGCGCACCCCGCCGTACACGGGCCGATGCCCGTCGGCGTCGGGCAGCCAGATGCTGATCAACCGGTTCGACAGGTCATCCGCGATTTCCCGCAGGCTTGCGTGTCGCCCCGACCCGGTGGGGTACTCCAAGGTGAAGTCCGGACCCAGGAACTGGTCGTACTGCAGCAATTCCCTGATGACGAGGTAGTTGATGGGGAACCACACCGGGCCGCGCCAGTTCGAGTTGCCGCCGTACATGGCGTTGGTGGATTCCGCCGGCTCGTACCGGATGGTCGCGTCGGGTTGTCCGGGCACCGAGTACGGCGTGGTGTGCCGCTTGGAGACAGCGCGGAGCCCATGCGGAGACAGGAAAGCGTCCTCGTCGAACAGGGTGGCCAGTATCCGACGCAGATGATCCGGGGGAACAACGGACAGCAGCAGTTGACGGGTGTCGCCGCTGCCGCGGACCCGCCAGTCGAGTATCTGGTGACGGCCCTGCTGCTCCAGCCGACGGGCGAAGCGTTTGCGCAATCCCTGCAGGCGTTCGGCCACCGATGCTCTGATAGTCACCGCGGGAAGAGCCGGAATCACCCCGACCAGGGTTTGCACCCGCACGAGGTTGCGAACCCCTGACGCGTCGGTGAGCAGATCGTAGAAGAAGCCGTCGGCCGGGTCGTAGCATCCGGAGGCCTCCAACGCGTCCATGATCAACACGGTGTGTTCGACGAACTTGACCACCATGTCCTCGTAGACGGGGTTCCGGTCCGCGAGGGTGACGGCCAGGGTGAGCATTGCGATCGAGTAGTACGCCATCCACGCGGTGCCGTCGGCCTGCTCCAACCGCATTCCGGGAGGCAGGTTCGACCGGTCGATCGGGCTGATGTTGTCCAAGCCCAGGAATCCGCCGCCGAAAAGGTGGTTGCCGTCCGGGTCCTGCCGGTTCAGCCACCAAGTGAAGTTCAAGAGCAGCTTCTGAAAGACCCGTTCCAGGAAGTCATAGTCCCGGGAGCCGTCGATCACGAAGACCCGCAGCGCCGCGAGGGCGTGCACCGGCGGGTTGACGTCATCGAAGTTCCACTCGTAGGCCGGCAGCGCGCCGTTCGGGTGCTGGAACCACTCCCGTAAAAGCACCAGCAGTTGGTACTTGGCGAACGCCGGGTCCAGATGCGCCCACGGGACGGTGTGGAAAGCCAGGTCCCAGGCGGCGAACCACGGGTACTCCCACGGGTCGGGCATGGCCAAGACGTCGAAGGAATCCAGGTGCCGCCACTGCGCGTTCCGACCAGCGCGGTGACCGGCCGGCGGGACAGGCTGACCCGGGTCGCCGTCCAACCACCGGTTCACCCGGAACGGGTAGATCTGCTTGCTCCAGACCAGCCCGGCGCAGGCCTGCCGCAGCACCCGAAACCGTTCCGGATCGATGCCGGCCGGCGCCAACTCGCCGTAGAACTCGTCGGCTTCCAGCCGGCGGGCTGTCATCGTCTTGTCGAAGAACGCGCCGGCCCAATCGCCGGACCGGCTGCCGTTCGAGGAAGCCACGGGTGGCTCGGACGGTGGTCGGTGCAGCCGTAGTCGCACCTCGGCAGAGCCGCCCGCGGGAACGGTGACCCGGTACCACCAGGCCGCCTTCGTGCCGCGCTGTGCCGGGTTCACCGTCGCCGCGCCGTTCACCACATGGTCGTTGATGCCGTCCTTCGGGAAGTCGGTGACCGCTGGCGCCCCGAAGATGCGTGGGTTATTTGTCTCGTTGTCGCAAAACAGGGCCTCTGGCGCGATCCCATCGATCGGGGCTGCCTCGAGGCGGTAGCCCCCAAGGCGGGAGTGTTCAACAGCTATCCCCTTGCCGGAACCGTCCTCGTCGAGGAACAGCGCCGGCGGCTCGGCACCGCTGGTCCGCCAGGTGTTGCGAAACCACAGCGTCGGCAGCACCGAGATCGTGGCTTCCTCCGGACCGTGATTGTGCACGGTGATCCCGGCGAGCATGTCGGTCGGCGATGCCTTGGCATATGTCACCTCGACCGAGAAATACCGGTCCTCGTCGAACACACCCGTGTCCAGCAGCTCCAGTTCCGGCTCCTCCCGGCTGCGCCCATGCTCGACCAGTTGGCGGTAGGGGTACGCGGCCTGCGGGTAGTGATACCGCCACGTCAGCAGGGCATGGCTGGGCAGAGCGTCCAGATACCACCAGTACTCCTTGACATCTTCACCGTGGTTGCCCTGCGGCCCTGTCAACCCGAACATCCGCTCCTTCAGGATGGGATCGGCACCGTTCCACAACGCCAGCCCCAGACACAGGTCCTGGTGGATGTCCGAGATTCCGGCCATGCCGTCCTCGTTCCACCGGTACGCCCGCGATCGGGCGTGGTCGTGCGGAAACGACTCCCACGCATTACCGTCCGCGCTGTAGTCCTCCCGCACCGTGCCCCAAGCCCGCTCCGAAAGGTAAGGACCCCACTCGTACCAAGGATTGGCATCGAACAGATCGTCCTCCGCGCGGCCCGTCGCCTGCGCCAACCTCTGCTTCTCGGCCCTCAGATCCGCAACTTGCTCAGGCATGGGTTAGCTCTCCTAGGTGACTGGGCTTCCAGAGACGGACCGATAAGATACAGCGCATACAATGCAGTTCGATCAGGGACTGAAAGTCGCGGCAACCCCGGTGCTGATCCTGGCGGCGGGACAAGCAGTTTCATCCCAATCATCGCGACAACCCGCCCGTGCAGTACCAGTATCGCCGAGCTAACTCACCTGGACGGTAGTTCGAGGCAGGTCGACATCGACAGGCCAACACGACCATCACGTCATCGCACTGGCCACGGACATCCCGCCCGTGACCAGCCGACAAACGACCGATGTCGACCGGATGAACATCTCGGCCACCCCAAACCTCGAGGTTCGCGGGCGGTCGGGTTCGGCAAGCCGGTGGGAACCACCGGCTGCACGACGAGTGAGGTAACACCAGCGACCATGTCTCATAAGCCGTGTCCGCATGGCGCCCGTTTCGGGCATTCGTGCACGGGCTACTGACACTTTCGCGTAAAGGAACATTCGTGAGGCAGTCCAGACCAGGGCGGATCGTCGCAGGCCAAGGTTGTCAAGAGACCCGTGTACGCAACTACGTCAAGCAAACGCCCGATAACTTGGCGAGCCGTTCAGGCCCCACCGGACGTCCGTGGCCGGGCAGTCACGTTTCATACAGGTGGTCCAGGGTGGCTGCCGCGTCCGCGTCGGTCAGTGGGAGGACGTGGGCCAGTCATCGCGAACGTCGCGATCGCCCGCGAGCTGGCCGGCTGGTGCTGGTCGCTGGCCACCCTCGAGTAACCCCAAAGCAACAACTCCAACCCCCAAGACCGCCGGGCGGCGGTCCGGGGCGTGGCAGCGCGTGACGCAAACTCGCGCTTGGGCCTATGAGCAGCAGCGGTTTTCGTTGCCACGCTCGCCCTCTAGACAAGCAGAAACGCTCCAGCCGAACAGCCCGTCCTGCGGTATCCAACCCGCGAATATCTCCTCTGACCGCGCCGTCGCCAAGACACGCTCGCGACCTCGGCCGCCGCCCGGCACCCATACGAAACAAAAACCCGCCCAGAAGAAAACCCTGGCGCTACTTCCTCCTGCCCACTTGACAGGACTGGCCTACGTATCAGGCCCCAGCGTGTGGCTAAGGTCGGACTGGTAGGGCGAGCAGGCGTGGGCTGTTCGTGATTGGCCTCCGACCGTCGGTCGATCGCTGAACGGTCGACGGCCATCGCTGGTGACCGCGGCGGGTCCATGTCCCTGCCGTTCAAGGATCATTGGTCCTTGGTCGGCGTGCCCTGGTGGAACAACAACTGCCAAGAGCCGGCAGTTAGCCGCCACAACGAACTCCGCCGAGCACGACGCTGCGCGGACTGGCTGACGTAGGTGAGCAGAATCAGGTCCGGAGACAGCTGGACGCCGCGAATCTCGCTGGCCTCGATGGCACCGCCATCATCGGATGGCTCAGAGGCCAACGCCGAGATCATCGACTCCCGTGACCACAGTCGGCCGGAGGCGCCGATTTCTTGAAACTCTTGGTCGAGCAAGGCGGCCACCTTGGACGGGTTGCCTCGGATGGACGGCGTCAGCAGCGCGAGTTCGTTGTCGATGGCGAGTTGCATGCCAGGCGTCGTCATTCCCCACATTCTGGTCCGACCGTGGACCTCCCGTCGCTTCGTGAGCTGGTTGCCTAGGGCCGATTGTCGACCGGAACGCGATCGGTGAACGGTCACCGATCGAGCTGCGCGGCGGGCGTTTCCCGCCGAAAGGCGGCGTTCAATGCTGGACTGATCTATCTCGACGACGGCGACTTCGAAGCCGCCGAGGCGGCCTTCCGGTGGTCGCTAGCAGGGACGGATAAGGGGCTGTGCCTCAAGTCGGCGATCCGACTTGCCCATTTGCTCATAAATCAGCAACGCAGCGACGAGGCCCGCGGTCAGGAGAGTTTCAAGGCAAGCGTCGCAGCCGCCTACGGCCTGCGTTGCGCCATCACCGGAGCGAAATCATGCCGGTGCTACAGGCTGCGCACATCGAATCTGTCGCTGCGGCGGTCAGCACAGCGTCGACAACGGCCCCCTCCTTCGGGCCGATGTGCACGTGATGTTCGACCGTGGCCTCCATGGCGTCCACCCTGACACGAAGGCTTTGCAGGTCAGTGTTCTCGACTGCGTTCCACGTTTGGGAACGGTGACTATTTCTACGATCGTGCAGACATCCCGATCACCCCGCCGACCCGAACCGCTGATCGTCCCGATACAGAGTTTCTGACCTGGCACATGGATACGGTCTTCAGAGTCCGATGAACTCATACCGACGGTCTCCCCTGCAATTCCCGAAAGGCCGCATCCACCGTTCGGTGAATGCGGCCTTTCGGGAATCGGATCAGATTGCCTACCTGATGGTGATGGAGGCGCTCGCGGCCAGTGTGCCGGTGGAACCGGTGGCCGTGACTGTCATCGCTCCGGTGGTGGTGCCTGCCGGGATGACGAGGGTGATCTTGGCAGCACCGTTCACGTCGGTGAGCACGTTGGCGGTGTTGCTGCCGTAGCGGATCTGCACATTGTCGTACCGGGCGTAACCGGCCAGAGTGAGGGTGACCGGCGAGCCGGCCGGGACAGTCTTCGCGCTGGCTTTGACGACGGTCGCGGTGTCTCCTGCGATCGTCGCGGTGATCGACTTGATTGCCGAGACGTTGCCGGCCGCGTCGGTCGCCTGGTAGGCGATCGTGTAGCTGCCCACCTGGTTCAGGACCAGCGCCTCGCTGCCGGCCGCGGTCCACGAACCGCTGTTGATCTGATACCGGAGGTCGGCCACACCGGAGTAGGTGTCTGTCGCGTTGAAGGTGAAGGCCAACGGGTTGAGCGGCGTGCCGGATGCGACGTTCGGGTTCCGGGCCACGGTCGCCACCGGGTTTGTCTTGTCCACCTTGACCACGGTTTCCGAGCCGGAACCGCCGATCACGTTGTGCATGCCGTCGAGCACGCGCGTGTCGATGGTGGTGATTCCGTCCGAATTCACCTTGAGCGTCTTGGTGTACGTGGTCCAGACTGCCCCGTTCAGGCTGTATTGCGTCGACTGTCCGGGCTGCGGGGCCGCCAAGGCGACGACGACATTCTGGGAGTACCAGCCCGCGTCCGACGCGGGGACGGCCGAAGTGAGCGTCACGATGGCCGCGGAGCTCGGGTTGATCACCGGATCGGTGCCCGTCGAGGTGGCGGACGCACCTACATAGCCGGACTCGTTGCCGGTCACAGTGACCGAGATGTGCGAGCCCGCCTGCGCTCCGATCGGGGCGTACGTGTTGCCGATGGCTCCGGGGATCGGGGTGCCGTCGGACAGCCACTGGTAGGAAAGGATCGCATTCGACGGCGACCATTCACCGGGGACCGCGGTCAGTGTGCTACTGACCACCGGATTGCCGATAACAGTAGGAGTTCCGGCAACGACGACTCCCTGGACCCCGGCCGTCGGCGCCGAGGTCGCCGACGCGCTAGCACCGTACTGGGAACCGGTCACGGTCACCGAGATCTGGCTGCCGATGTCGGCGGCGACCGGCGTGTAGGTGCTGCCGGTTGCCCCCGAGATTGCGGTGCCGTCGGACACCCATTGATAGGTCAGGGTGGCATCAACGGGTGACCAGGTCCCCGGATCCGCAGTCAACAGGCTGCCGACCAATGGACTGCCCGAGATCGTCGGGATGCCGGGTGTGATGACGGCGGCATAGGTGTATGTCGCCGGGGCACTGGTGCCACCCTGGGTAGTCACGACGACTCCGACGGGGCCGGCGGCGTGCTCGGGAGCGGCGAAGGTCAACGTTGTCGAGCCGGTGTTGATGTCCGTGTTCACCGAGGTCGGGGTTATCGCCGCACCGCCGTCGACCGACACCGTTGCGTCGTCGGTGTAGCCGGTGCCGGTCAGGGTGACCACGGTCCCACCGGTCGCCGGACCATAGCCTGGGCTGACCCCGGTGATCGTCGGGACCGCAACGTACGCTAGGTCTTTCGCCACGCTCGTGCCACCGAGAGTGGTCACCGTGACGCTCACCGTGCCAGCTACGTGAGCCGGTGCGGTGAAGGTCAGCCTGGTGCCGTCCGAGGACACCGACGCGGGCGCGATCCCGGCGCCACGGTCCACCGAGACGGTGGCGTTCGGGGCGAAGCCCGTTCCGGACAACGTCACCGTTCCGCCCGCGACCGGGACGGCGGTCGGGCTGATCGTCGTGACCCCCGGGACAGCCGGCACCGCGCAATGGACCTTCGCGTTGCCCCAGTCGCCGTTGTCGTGACCGGTGCCGTCACCACCGTCGCCGAGCGTCAGGGTGAGCTGCTGGACACCGGTGATGGGGACGTTCACTGCGATCGGTGCTGTCGCCGGGCCGCCCTTGATCACCGGGGTGGTCAGGAGTGGGCTGCCGTCACCGCTGATGCTGAAGGTCACCGAGCCCGTCTTACCTGCGCCCACCCCGATGTCGAGGCCGACGGTGCTGGTGAACGTCGTGCAGCCGGCCGGCATTGCCACCACGACGGTGCTGATCGAGTTGGCGCCGATGCCCTTGGGATAGACGACACCGTTGATCGTCAGGGCACCACCGCCGACACTGACGTCGCGACCGATGGTCCCGAAACCGGAAACCGACGACACCCAGGGCAGGTCGCTGATGTAGTAGTCCCCGGCGTTTTGGACAGTGAACTGCAGCGTGCGACCGGCGCCCAACGCCGTTCCTCCGATCGATGCGACTGCCTGATAGCTACCGCTCGTCACGTTCAACGGAACGGTGACAGTCCAGCTGACCGTGCTCGATCCGCCGACAGCCAGGGCCGGTACGGAGGCGCCCGGCGGGGGTGTGACCGTCCACCCTGATGGGACGGCCAGCGACACGCTCGCTCCGCTGACCGGCGCCGCCGTGTTGTTGGTGACGACCCCGGTCACGTGGATCAAGTCGCCGCCCTTGGTCGTGCTGGTGGCATCACTGGTCAAGCTGTCAACCGTGACCTCACCCGCGGTCGAGGCGGTGCCCCAGACAGCTGCCGACCAATCCGGCGCCGTGTTCATGGTGAGCGGCACGCCACCCGCCGCCGTACCGAGGTTGGTAAGGGAGACGGCTTCCAGCCCGTTGCCGGCCCCGCCGTCACTTGTCACCTCGATGGCCAGAGCGTTGTCCCCGTTCGGGTTGAGGATGCCGTTGGGCATCACGAAGGTGTGCTGGGGGCCGACATTCGCGATGTACTGGCCGATGTTCCAGCCGTTCAGGAAGATCAACGCCCGATAGTTCCCGGTCGCTTGTGCCACCGCGGGGTTGCCGATGGTCAGACCCACGGACGCATCGACGCCGTGCGGCTCGTCGAGCTTGAATGCCGTTCGGTACCAGGAAGTTCCGGGCATCGCCGTAGCAGCCGGCACGGTGGCGGTCGCCCAGTTGGAGTCGGGGAAACCGGGGAGGTACCAGCCGTTGCGTTCGCCGTAGGAGCCGCCGACGTTGGTGGTCCCCCGGGCCGTGTCGACCGGTGTCTCGCCGCCCAGGTTGCCCTGGATCTTCCAGCTGATCGGGGTGGCAACGCTGCCGCCGGCGCCGCTGGTTGCGACCGAGATCAGGCCACGACCTTCCTTCTGTGCGTCGTTGACGCCGCCGTCCTCATTGTGACCGTCGTTGCGCACCATGACCGCGAGAACGTGGTTACCGGTCCGCATGCTGTCGGGAATGGTGAACTTCGCGGTACCGGTTGTTGGTGGCGAGGCCACTGCACTGGACAGCACGTTCTGACCGAGATACACGTCGTCGAGCCAGACCTGCAGCATCCCGGCTCCACCGCCGCCGTAGTTCAGACTGAGGGTCGTTGCCGCAGCCGTGCCGGTGTACGTCCCGCGATACCAGACATCGCCCTGGTGGAATCCGTAGTCGTCCGCCGTGAGCACCGGGGCGCCGGTCGGCGGTGGGGTGGTGCTGGTGGTCGTGGTCAGATTCGCCGCCGCCCAGCTCGAGTCGTCGAACGATGGATTGGACTCCGGGCTGCCCGCCGAGTAGGTCCACGTCGCCTTCGTCAGATCAGGCAGGCTCACCGTCGGTGCCGCGCCCAGCTGAGCGTTGGCCGACATGTCGCCGGTCAGGCCGTTCGTGACGGGCACCGCGACACCATTCCAGGTCACCGCGGTCACTCCGGCGGGGGCCCAGACCTGCAGGTCCGCCGCAGTGGTGGTATCGCCGGTCAGAGCCAAGGTGGACCCGTCGACGGTGGCCGCACGGACCAGTTCCGGGCCACGCTCCAGCACCGGGCCGGCGGTGGTGTCCTGCCGCCAGAAGGAATCTGCATTGTCCTGGTCCGCCAGCAACAGCGTGAGCGAAGCCCTTCCACCGCCGGCGATCTGGACCTGGGCCAACCCGGAATGGGTGTAGTCCAGCCGCAGGTTGCCGGTGGCCGGGTCCCAGACGGAGGAGACCGTGCCGGCGAGCACGTTGACCGTGGGCTGCGAACTGTAGTGCAGCACCGTCTCACCGGTCTCCCCGTTACGTCCGTAGAGCAGCGCGGTGTCACTACCGCTTCGCGAGAAGTGAGTCATGATCTCGGATGTCGAATAGACCAGGTGCTGGCCGTCCATGTTGTAGTCGGCGACCAGCATCTTCGAGTCCTGGCCGTTCAGGCGCATGGAACCGGTCTGGGGGACCGTGAACGTGCCGTCAGTGGTGGTCAGCGGGAACGTGAATGTGTCGTTCGTGGTGGCACTGGACGGGCTGTGCATGGCGACGAGAAGGTGCGCCCCGGTCTCGGCATTGACGTCGTTGTAGATCTTGACGTTGGTCGAGGATGGCGTGACGGCGGTGCCTTTGGTGACATCCGTTGGCACGTCGACACTCTGCAGGAATAGACCGAGTTCCCTCATCGTGGTGGCTTTGGCGCGAAGCTGTCGCGATTCGCTGATCGCCGACCCGTAGTCGTACGAGGTGAACACGACCGGGGCCGGCAGCCAACCCCACGAGGTTCCGCCGTAGGTCATGTAGAAGTTCTGGATGGACAGACCGTTGGCGACGTTCGTCTCGTAGAAGACCCGTTCGTAGCCGGAGCCCTGTCGCTGCGCTGTGCAATTGTAGGTACCGCTGCTGCCCCAGTAATCGAACCACCCGCCGCCGAATTCGGCCACGAATCCGGGCGTGCTGGGCGATGCAGTTGAGCCGCCGGTCGCCCCGCCCGCACCCCAGATCCCCCAGTCCGGTGCGGTGGACGGACTCCCGACCGAACCGGAGGTGCTGCAGGTGCCGCCCGGGTACCCGTCGAACGCGTAGAGGTCGGTGGGTCCGGCGACTGTGCCACTGGTGGTCGAGCTGGCCGGCACCCAGATGCCGTTGCGGCCCTTGTCGTTGTGGAAAACCGGCACGGTGATGCCGTCGGCCTTCACCTTGTTGTAGAGGTGCTGCATGTAGGCCAGCTCAGCGGAGCCGGTGGAGGCGAGTTCGTTCTCGATCTGCTCGAGAATGACCGTGCCGGTGCCGGTGGTCAACTGGTGACGGGCCAGGATCGTGTCGATCTGCGTCATCCATTGATCGGTTGCCGCCAGGTAGTCGGGTGCGTTGGTCCTCGCCTTACCTGCCACGTTGGTCAACCACCCCGGGAACCCGCCGGCGCTGGTCTCGGCGTTGATGTACGGGCCAGGCCGCGCGATCACGTAGAGACCCACCTGCTTGGCCATGTCCAGCAACAGGTCGACGTCGCGGATACCGCTGAAGTCGTAAGCGCCGGACTTCGGCGAGTGGTACGCCCAGTCGAAATAGATCGAAACCGCGTTGTATCCCTCGGCTTTCATTTTCTGCAACACGTCTAGCCAGAGACTGGTGCTGGGCAGCCGCCAATAGTGGAACTCGCCGGAGAAGATCGTCAGACGCTGACCGTCGATCTTCAGCGACCCCGAGTCATAGGTGACCGTGTGGGTGGCGGGTGCAACCGCCGCAGCAGCTGTCGACAGCGAGTCAGCCGTGGCAGCGGCAGCCTTCGGTGTCGCCGCCGCAACCGGCGCAACCGCGGCCAGCAGTCCGGCGAGGAGTGCAAGGACGCAGACGACTGCGACGCGACGGATCAGTCGACGGACGGGTTGAAGAGCCATGCGGGCGTACCTCCACAGTGAGAGCACCGGAACGTTCGAACAAAACTCAACTTCTGTGACGGGACAATCCAACAATAAGCACCACGTCGAATGGGCATCGTAACAACGATGATTCGCTTCAGTAAGTAGGCCGAATGGGTGGTTGCAGCCGGGGTGCGACCGCGTGTTCGCCCAACGTCGCAGCGAAATGGTGGAAGTCCGCGGCTATTCGGGTGGGCCACGACGCCAGCACCCGGAATCTACCGCCGAGCCACAGCCCGAGCGGCAAAATGTTGAAGTGCGCAAGGATCTTGAGACTGTTTGTGCGAGCGCGGTTACACGACGTGCTGTAGCAGCGACACCAGCTGTTCGTCGTCGGTGAGCGAGCCGTGTTGTCCGATCAGTGTGAGTTCGTGCGGCGGTGCGGGAGTCGACGAATGCGCAGGGGTCGTTGCCAGCGACGATGACGTCTCCGATCCGCCCGAGGACCCGTTCGTCGACGGTGCCGAACCAACCGGCGGCGATCGCTTCGTCGCGCGTTCGGACCCAGGCTCGGTCGCCGAAGGCAGCCATTAGCCTGCCGGCATCGTCCGGACCGGCGCCCGGCGCGCAGTAGGCCTGGGCGAAACATGCCTCGCCTGCTAGCACTTCGATTCCCGACTACAGGTCAGGTCGTTCGGCCAGATCCACCCGAAGTCGATGCGGCACATCGACCATGCCGTGATCTGCGGTGACGAGCAGCAGGGTGCGGGCGGCCAGCAACCTGGCGAGGCGCTTGACCGCCTCGTCGACCTCCCGCGGGGCGCGCAACCAGTTGCGGCTGTGCGCGCCGTGCAGGTGGCCGGCGGCGTCGACCTGCCCCCGGTAGAGGTAGGCCAGACCCGGTCGGCGAAGGGTCTCGACAGCCGCGTCAACCCGATAGTGCACCTTGTCGACGCCGATGAATCGCGGCCCGCGCAGCGCTGCCGCTGTCAGGGTCACCGTGTAGCACAGTCAAGTCGCTGACATCATCGAGTCCGATCGGCGTCAGCGCGTGTCGCGACGTCAGCACCGCGGCGGTGGCGTCCATTGGGCCCCTCCATCCGGTCAGCGGCGACCTTGCACATACAACGGGTCTCAGTCCCGCCGCGTTAGACGCATCCGGTTTTCGCAAGCGACGACGGGCTGCACCACCCGATTCGCCACCAGCGCGACCCGCCGAACGTCGATGTCCCACACGGCGAACGGTGAACGGTGACGGGGCCATCCGGTCAGTGAGCGGCACCGTAACGGGATCGTCGACCGGCGACCGGCGACCGGGACCGATCCCCAGGCGAGGAGGAAGAGTCGTTCCGGAAGCCCGGCGGCGGTCGTCCGACCGTCGCCGCGGGGCCTTCAGTTTGCGGGCGGTTGTCCGGTCGACCTGGCTTGGGTGTCTCGGGGGCTCTCACCGAATCGTTGGCGGTAACGGCGGTTGAAGTGCGGTGTGTTGACGAACCCGGAGCTGCGGGCGACGTGGGAGATTTGTGTGTCGTCGCTGCCGGTCAGTTTGCGGCGGGCGGCGTCGAGGCGGCGTTGGATGATCCATTCGGACAGGTTCTCGCCTTGGTCGGACCACAGGTAGTAGAGCTGTCTGGGCGAGATGAAATGCTCACGCGCGATCCGCTCAGGGGTCAAGGTGGCATCGCCGAGGTGAGCGAGGATGTATTGCTGCACGCGTGTGCCCAGGGTTTGATCGTTGACATCGCACCGCTCGGTCTTTGACGCGGCGGCCTCGGCGATGACGCTGCGGAGCAGGTCGATTGCTGTCTCGCCGAGAAGGTGGCCGGCAGCGTTGGCCGGGTTCGCTCCGGTATGGCTGGCCAGTCGCGCCATGTGACGTGCCAGCAGGCCGGACGTGGTGGTGCCAGGTGGGTGCGTACGGGCCGCGGAGCGCACCGCTTCGGCGCTCATCCCGAGGTCGTCGAAACTGACTTGGATGGCGAGTGTCTCGAATCCGTGGGAGCAAGAAATTTCGACGGGCTCTGTCAGGTCGAGCAGCAGCAGGTCTGCCGATGCCCCGAAGGTACGGGCTGCACCGCGCGTTCCCTGCCGGGCGATGGCGGTGCCTTTGCGGACTTGAACCATCGAAATCGCGGGCTGTGGCAGCGCCGAGATCTGTTCGGGGCCACGGAGTGCACGGATGCGGGAGCCGCTGACGTTGACCACGTCGGTGGCCCCGAACGTGACGGTCGATGCCCGCAACTGCAAGGGTTCGTCGGTGTCGTCCGGGATGAAGATCATCGGTGTGGCGATTTGGGCGTCCAGAAATGTCGACATCGCCCGAGCGCGGTTGACCGCGCTCAGGCGAGTGGTGTCGAACATGACGGCCATCATCTGATCTTTGCAGGAAGCCGGCTCGCCGACATCGGGTGGGGCCGGACCGTCTGCGTCAGCTGCTGACGGATTTCAGTGCGGTCAGAATCACCTCGGTGACGGCTTCGGGCTGGGAAATCATGATGACGTGTGAGCCTTGGATCTCGGTGATCGTCGCTCCCGCGCGCTCGGCCATCGATTTCACGACATCGGCGCCGGCCGCCTTGTCCTGCATGCCGACGGCGGCCCAGACCGGGTGGTCTTTCCATGCCGGATGACCGGTTTCGTCGCCCAACGCGCTGGCGGCGATGGGCCGCTGACTCAGGCCGTAGACGTCGGAATCAACCTGGGACAGGTCCGCGGTGAAAACTTCGCGGAAACGGGCCGGATCGATGATGAACTCGACCGCGGTTTCTGACCCTTCACCGGTCGGGAAGTTCTTCGGCAACACCGCGGTGGTCAGGACGCTGTCCGTGGAGCGACCGACGATCCCGGCGAGGGTTTCGCCCTGATCGGGGGCGAATGCCGCGACGTAGACCAGGCCGACGACGTTGCGTGGTCCGCGGGACGGCGTTGGTGATGATCATGCCGCCGTAGGAGTGCCCGACCGCCAGAACCGGACCGGGGATCTGGTTGATCACGCTGGCGACGTAGGCGGCGTCGTGTCGGACGCCTCGCAGTGGGTTGACGACGGCCATGACGGGCACGCCCGCTTCGACGAGCAGCTCGGGTCACCGGCGCCCAGCTACCGGCATCGGCGAACGCGCCGTGCACCAGGACGACGGTCGGGCTGGAACCTTCGGGGGTCGATTCGGTCATGGCATCGCGCTCCTCTGCTCTGAAAATGAGGCGTCCGATTTGGGCCGCTGTTATCGGCCGACGCCTCTGCGAACTGAAATTAGTCACGTGAAGTGGTCGCGATCGTGCCGTCAGCGCACGGCTTCACTCTGATCGTGCACAGATGGGGCGATCCGCGACGCGGACGCCGCGGGTCTTTCGGACGTCGCCGACTTCACGCGTTAAACGGTGATCTGGTGTGCGATGCGGAGTCCAGGTTGAAGTGGATCGCGATCGCCGCCGTTGCCGCGCATCGCCCGAGAGTTTGCTCGCCCCGCACACGGCTGTGCTGAGCGCGCAGCATCCGCCCGGCCGCTCCGCTCAGGCCCGCGACTGTCCCGATGATTGACCCCGCACCTGCCGCGCGCACAAGCAGATACCAGGCGGGCGATGTAGACGAGGAGATTACCGTGGCGACCCTTCTCGACACCGCCGCCGTCGACTGCGGAGAACGCAGCGCAATGCTGCACACGATGCTCACCGGTGTCACCGCCCCGCACGAGCTTCGCCTGCACGGCGATCCGCGCAGAATGCACGCACGGCTCGACTACTGGGCTCTCGATGAGAATGTGTCCGTACTGCATCAGCACAGCTCCGGGATCACCCACACCCGCGATGAACGCCACCAGGGCACCGACGGTCCAGCCCGGGTGGTCTTCGTGCTGCACGACGGCGGCCCCGGCCGGTACGTCAATGACGACCGGCGCAACACCCTCGAGCGCGGCGGACTGTATGTGACCGACCTGAACTCGCGTTACTCCTACTCGCGACCAGGAAACGGTGTGGTCCGGATCCTCCAAGTCGAACGAGCCAGTCTCGAGCTGACAATGGAACAAGTCCAACGCGCCTCGCTCCGACTCATCGCGAGCCCGCTGTATGACCTGCTCCGACACCACGTCGCCGACCTCTGCGCCGCCGCACCGCGGGTAGCCGACACCGCAACCGGCCCGCCGCTGGCAAAAGCGACAGTTCGCCTGGCCGCGTGCATGCTGGAGACCGCGCTGTCAGACACCGAGCCGCACCGACAGTCCATCGCGCATGACTACCTACTGGACCGGATGGTGCTGTTCATCAAGGCCAATCACGCTGACGCGGATCTTGACCCTCACACGATCGCGGCCGCCCACAACATCTCGGCCCGTCAGCTGTTCAAAATTTGGGCATCCGCCCCACTCAGTCTCAACGAGACCATCATCGCAATCAGACTGGACACCGCCCGGCGGATGCTCGAACGCAACCCCACTATGGCGATCGGGGCGGTCAGCTCCCGAAATGGCTTCGTGAATCCATCCCACTTCAGTCGCCGATTCCGCGAGGCCTACGGCCTCTCACCACGCGACGTTCGAGGGTCCCAGCCCACCGGAACCGAATACGGCGCGTCTCCCAGTTGACAGATGCTGCCACCGTGCCGCCTTCAGAAAGTCAACGTCACCACCGAAGGCCTACGCAGTGACGGCGGCTCCGGGAGTGTGTCGTGGGCATCCCGTAGTAGGGAACGGTGACCGGAGACCGGACCATCCGGTCAGCGACCTTCGCCGCAACGGGATCCCATTTGCGACGACGTTGTCTTCCTGCTAGCCGAGGCGGGAGCCGTTGGGCCACCGCTGGTTCAAGTTTGGCGGACCCGGACTATGTTCGGCGCCCCAGGGTGGGCGTGTCCGCTGTCTGATCGGTCGATCAGGTTCCCACTGCGGATGCAGCGAGCATCGCCTGCCAGGCGACAGCTACACGACCATGCAAGTTCAGGGCAGTCCAGCCTTGCGCGGTTCGGCTCGGGGCTTCGCCTGCGGGGTATGGCGTCTGCCAGAGTTGTCACATGGCGGAGATGCAGTCTGCACGCGGGGCGCGGGTGTCGGCTTCGCGTCCGTTACGGCGGGTGGCGGGAGAGCCATCGGCATCCCTGCCCGATGACGTGTGGCCGGGCTCGGTACCCGCCGTGCAGCACATTCTGACCACGGGACTGGATTTGGGGGCGCTGACGATCCTGGTCGGGGACAACGGCGCCGGAAAATCGACCCTGGTCGAGGCGATCGCCGTGGCCTTTGGCATGTCGCCGGAGGGCGGCTCGACGGGCGCCAGACATACGACACGGGCCACGGAGTCGGAGCTGCATGATCACCTGCGGTTGACCAGAGGGATCGGCGGTGATCGGTGGGGGTTTTTCCTGCGGGCGGAGACCATGCACGGCTTCTACAGCTACCTCGAACAGAACCCGAATCCGGGGGCGCACGATGCTGCATTTCATGAGATGTCCCATGGAGAATCGTTTCTCGAGATCCTCAGCTCACGCTTCGGCGATTCAGGGTTGTATGTGCTGGACGAGCCGGAGGCAGCGTTGTCCTTCGACGGGTGCCTGGCACTGGTCGGGATATTGAAGGACATCGGCCAGGGCAATCGGGCGCAGGCGATCGTGGCCACCCATTCACCGATCGTGGCCGCCACCCCGGGCGCCGAGGTCTACGAGCTCGGCGCCTGGGGATTACGTGCCTCACCCTGGCGGGATCTACGCCTGGTGCAGAACTGGAAACTGTTCCTCGACGACCCGCAGCGATACCTCCGGCACTTCGACTAAGCCCCCGCCCCAGTGTGAAGGCACGACGAGGAGTGTTGTGTGTTGCTCAGCGGACACGAGCTGGTGAGATGTTGTCGATCTGCGCCTTTTGTGCTCGATCGGCGGGTCTGACGTCAGCGGGAGATCCCGATCTTAGGAACGAAACAGTTCGGTGACGGCACGCCGAGTCCGGGGCCGTGTCATCTGGCAAGCCCGGCGCGGCGACGGTAGGGGACAAGCGACACGACAAGTGCCCGTGAGCGGATCGGGATGCGGGCGGGTTCGGAGCAGCTGACCAACGCCACCAGCCGGCCAACCACCTCACGACCGGCGGCTCCCCCGTCTCCGGGTGAACCCGGTGGTGGTAGTCGTTGACCACTTGCCGGCCGACCGCGGCGTCCAACTCCGAGAGCGTCAGCGCCGGTGCGGTGACGGGCTTCCCGAAATCCTTCGGCGGGATGTGTCCCGGCAAGATGGGCAGCAGCTTAGTGGTGATCGTGCCGAACAGTTTCCACTTTTCGCGCGCGCCGGGGCACACCCGGAGTGCTGTGAAATCAGCTGCACGTTCAGGTCCGCGCAGACCGGAACCACGTGGGCCTCGGCGGTCAGGAGGCCGTCTACTCTTCGGACGTACTTGTCTTCAGTGGCGCCGCGATCGGCTGTCTACCGCTGGAATCGCCGCGGTCGTCCGGACATGGGTGCGTAAGCGGTCCAGCCGCCGACCTGATCGGGCGGCAGGGACCCGAGACCGCCGCCAGGTGGCAGGGTCTCGGCGTCGTTTCCCACACCCAGCAGGCTCCGGGTGACCTGTTGCGTGCTGTCGAGCAGGTCGTCGAGCGCGCGCGCCATGTGGTGGGCTTCGACGGCCAGGAGCGGTGTGTGTTCGAACAGCGATTCCAGCACGGCGCGGCGAAGCAGCTCCTTGAGGAACGACGCGGTGACACCTTCGGTGCGGGCAACGATGTCGTGGATATCGGTGGCTGCGAGATGCAGCGGCACGGCCTGCCCGTACAGCGCCAGCAGTCGCTCCCGTGCGGTCGCATCGGGCAGGGCGATCTCGACGGCGACGTCCACCCGACCAGGTCGAGCGGCCAGTGCCGGTTCCAGCAGATCCGCCCGGTTGGTCGTCAGCAGGAACATGAGATCGGCGTCCGGTGCGGCTCCGTCCATCGCGTCCAGCAGGTCGAAGAGCACCGGGCTGGAGCCCGGGCCGAAAGTCCGGTCCTCGGCGACGAGATCGACATCTTCCAGCACCATGACTGCGGGTAGCAGGTCACGGGCGAGCTCAGCGGCCGATCCTACGGCGTGCAGTGCGCGACCGGTCAGCAGCAGCCTGGTGTAGCCCTGCATCCGGCCGAGCAGATAGCGGGTGGTGTGGGTCTTCCCGGTGCCCGGCGGACCGAACAGCAGCAGGCCGCGCTTGAGGTGCTGACCCGCCGCGAGAAGTTGGTTCCGGTGCTCGGCCACACCCAGCGCGTGCCGCTCGATCCGGTCCAGCACGACCTCGGGAAGGACGACGTCGTCCCGCCGGGTCCGCGGAACCTCGGAAAAGGCGAGCACCACGTCGCCCATCGGAGAGACGCTGACGTCGAGCACCTGTCCCCGGTACACATTGAGCTTGGCGCGCAGCACATCCAACTCGGTGAGTACGGCCTGGGCCCGGTCAACCGGAAGGCCGGCGATCTCCACGGACAGGCCTGCGCTGTGCTCGGACGGCCCCGCGATCATCAGCACGTACGCTCCGCGATCGTCGCTGACCAGCAGCGCGGCCATCAACAGACAGGCCAGCGTCGAACCCGGCCCGTTGGGGAGGTCCGCCAACGAAGGAGCCGAAAGCCGCAGCGGCGGAATGGCTTCGCCGCTGATGAGCTGCTGCAGGTTGACCGGGGCGTAGTGCGGAGGCAGCGTGATTCCATGCACCGAAGCCCGCCGGCCCGGCTCGGCCAACCAGACGTCGAGCGCTGTCTGCAGATTCACCTGCTCGAAGACCGGGAGCTCGCGCCGCACCACCGAGTGATCTTTTGCCGCGCTGTCCAGGAAATCGGCAATCAGGACGACGACTTCGTTACGCCCGTCGCCGTTCTCATCGGATTGAACCCACTCGATAAAAGACCGGAAGGCGGCGGCGAATTCACGCGCCTCCGAATCGGATGCGCCCGTCACGAGGGCACCGGGGACGACCAATCAGTAGACGACATGCCGGCAGCGTATCGACCGGTCGCCTCGATCGCGAGTCGAATCCCAATGCGGGGCGCCGTGGAGGCACAGTGACGCGCCGATCCGGCTCATGGTTGTCCATGACCAGGCTCTTGTGCGACGGGGTTTCGTGATGATTCTTGGCCAGGAGCCGGACGTGGTCGCGGATACGGTACGGTGACGGTGACGGTGACGAGGCGCTTGTCGGCTGCAGCTACCGGCTTGCCAATCCCGTACACGGATCGCTGACCGCTGACGGTTCCGCTCGTGGCACGGACCGCTAATGCCGTAGGCGGTGGCAGGCGCACACCCATCAGCGAACGGTGGCTCGTGGCAGGGCAAGATCGTCAGTCGTCGTACTGGACGAGGCAGAATTCGTTGTCCTCCAGGTCGCGCATGACTAGCACGACACCCTCGCCCGGGTAGTCATAACGCTGGCCGGACCAACGTCCGCCGAGGAACTCGACCTGGGCGATGCCGCGATCAATGTCGTCGACTTGCACGTCTAGATGAATACGCACCTTCGTTGACCGAGGTTTGGGGATCCGCTGAGAGGTAAGGCGAGGCTCAGGGTCACGGCCGGAGCCGACCGAGGCCCAATCCGGTCCGGTGTGCTCAGCGATAGTGGACGTTGCAGCAACTCAGCCCAGAACTTTGCAAGACGTTCAGGGTCGGCGCAGTGGACAGTGATACTCGTCCAGCGTTCGTCACAGATGGAGTGTTCCGCTGGCTAGAGGGGATTTGAGCCCTTGGCAACGAGCCGCGCGGACGGGTGTCGGCGAGCCAGCGTCCTGCAGGGCGATCGGCAAGAAGGCCAGGTCCACGTCGGGTCCGCAGGCCGCCCCTGGCCGCTGCCGACTACGGCGAAATGCCAAGCCCTGCCGAAGGCCAACTAGAATCATCCAATGAGCCACGTGCGGACCGCGCTCTATGTCGACTTCGACAACGTCTTCGGCGCCTTCCTCAATCTTGATCCAACTTTAGGCATGGCATTCGCCGAACGACCTGGCGACTGGTTGGGTCGACTATCAGAGCAACTGGGTGCCGACCGACGGTGGCTCATTCGCCGGTGTTACATGAATCCATTGGGATCCGTTCCTCACCCTGATCTGGACCGCAGTCAACGACTGCAATTCTCGAACCTCCGCTCCAACTTCACCCAGGCTGGTTTCGAGGTCATCGACTGCCCGCCACTCACCTCACGCTACAAAACAGCGACGGATATGCACATCGTCGTCGATGTGATGGACGCACTGTCAGGTCCAGTGCGCTACGACGACTTCGTCATCGCGTCGGGAGACGCCGACTTCACTCCACTGCTCGTGCGGCTTCGTGCAGACGACCGGCGCGTGGTCGTCCTAGCGCCGTCGAACGCGGCGGAAGCATTCCGCGCAACTGCCGACGTGGTCGTCTCGGGCGAGGAGGCGCTCGCGTTGCTCGAGCAGCCCAGCACCGGAGAATCCGTGGCGCACGCCGCGCCAGTGCCAATGCGTCCAACCGATATCAGCAGAGGCAGTTCCGAGCACGACAGCACCGAGCAGACTGCTGAGGTCCGGTTCGGCGAGTTCGTGCGCAGTCGCTACGAGACGGCCACCGAAGCGTTGAACCTAGCCGCGCTCGCCGCAGAGACCCGACGCTTCGTCGGTGAAGACGAAGTGCGCACCACAGACTGGTTCGGCGCCGGCGGCTTCGGCAACGCGCTGCGATCACTGGACCTCGCCCGAGCCCGGCTCTCGCAGCATTTCCTTTGGGACTCTGAGCGCCACCCAGATCCCACCGTCTCCTCGCGAGATGACCCGGATGTGCCGCCCAGCCTCCACCGATTGGTCGCGGTCACGCATATGCCCCAACTGAGTCGCGCCGCCTGGCCAGCGGTTTACACGGCACTCGCGGAGTATTCCGCCACTCAGCACTACAACCTCACGGAGGCGACTCGTTGGACGCGCGACTATCTCGACGAACGCGATGTGCATGTCGGGCGTAACGCCCTGGCCTTCGTCGTACGTGGGCTCGCGTCGAGTACTGCGACGCTCTACCGCCGCCCCAGCCCGGCGCCGGCGGAGATAGCCACGGCGTTCCTACACGGCCTACTCGAACGCGGCCCAGGGTCTCAGCTCAGCTTCTCGGCCGATGAGGTAAATGAGATCGCCGACTACCTCGGAGTGACTGAGACGTCCGGCCTCGACGGCGTCGGCTGAGCCTTGTTTCAATTTCCGCCTTGACCAGGGCCGCGTTTCGGGCCGCCAATGATGCGTCGCCTCTGGCCGATAGCGCAACCTCCCACGGTGACCGGAACCGCCCTGCGGGGCAGCCGACGATCAAGATCACGATCGCGTCGATTGGGAATCGGCTACCGGTGCGATTCGCGCGCCGCCTGCTGGGTCGACAGTACGTCCGGTGCCCTCTGATCGGGCTCTCAAGCCCAGTGTTTGAAGGCTTTCTGCACCTCCACTGCCGATCCGTCAGCCCCGTCTCGCCAACCTGAGCCCGGCTTGAGAACTTCCTTTTTCACCACCAAGGCCGCCAACGACGGCTCCCCGCGGGTCTCGCAGTCCTTGCTCAGATCGATATGGACGTGGCGAAGCTGGTTGCGAAGGTAGATGCCGGACTCGTCGAGGGCCTCGCCGAGCTCACCGTAGGTCAAGATGGTGCGGCGCTTCGCTGCGATGATCAGCGCTGAGCGAGCCCGAGCCACCTCTATCGAGCGATCTTTACGAGGCATCAGACTCCCCAGTCTCGTGAACGAATGGCGCCAAAGCGCGTCCTGGCAATCATGCAGCAGTCAGTCGGTCGGCGGCCCACGGGGCGAGTTTGTAGAACTTGCGGCGATGCTGGCCGCGAACCTCGGCTCGGTGACGGATTCTCTCTTCGGAGTTGTGGCGACCAAGATCGTCACCGTCACCGCAACAGGATCGTTGAGCGGGACGACCCGTCGCACCCGTAATTCAGCCGCACAACGGGGTGCAGCCGCACAACGGGGTGTACGTCCCCAAAAAGGATCGAATCGCTCAGCGAAGCGGGCGGGCGCCTCACGCCCCAGCGGCGCTGACGAGCACCCGACCGGTGGATCGATCTCCCTCTCGCCCTCTGAGGGACATCGGCAACCGTGCGACGGAATAGCTCGATTCGTCCCCGGCTTCGCCAGAACCGCGATAATTTCAAAGCGGTGAGTAAACGGTGAGTTGGGACCACACAACACCCTAGAAAGACTTATCTTGTCGACCTATTCTTGCAGGTCAAGGGCTGTTTTCGGAGTGCGCCTGGAGGGATTCGAACCCCCAACCTTCTGATCCATATGATCAGAGTGTTTGCAGCGTAACCGTTCTCACTCATCATAGTCCGAGAGTTGCTTCAGATCAAGCACCTTGCGACGGCAGTAGTGCGCTTGTCTTAGCGTTCGAACCGAGGTCACATAAATCTCTTCGCTCAAATGCCCTATCTGCATCGGCCGATCTTCCTCTCGTGAACCAAAGCGGCACCTATTGAGGCGATCTCGGAGCAGTTCGCCAAGAACGACAACCTATCAACGCGCCTCCCGTTCTCGTTCGCGTTGCGCGAACGGGCTATTCGACGGTGGCCACCCTCGTGGCTAGCCGATATTCCCTACTGCACAACGATATTATCGCTCAACCGGATCCCCAGGAACAACTGTTGCAGGACTGGGTGCTCTGGCAACGCGGCCGCGGCATGTCCGACAAAACCATCACCGACCGGCTCACCGTCATCCGCCGCATCCCCGACGCCGCCACCATCACCCCGCAGGGCGTGGACCGGTTCCTGACCTCCGCCGCCTGGGCCAAAGCCACCCGGGCCAGCTACCACGGCGCGATCCGGGCCTGGTGCAAGTGGCTCATCATCACCGGCCGCCGCGCCGACGACCCCACCCTCATCGCCACCACCCCGAAGGTCAAGAAGGGCCGGCCCCGGCCGGTCGCCGACGAACACCTCGCGATCCTGCTCGACACCAGGATGTACAAGCGGACCCGGGCGATGATCCTGCTCGCCGCCTACGCCGGCCTGCGGGTCAGCGAGATCGCCGCCATCAAAGGCGACGACGTCGACACCGTCATCAACACCATCACCGTCATCGGCAAGGGCGACAAGGAACGGCAGATCCCGCTGCACCCCATCCTGAAGGACCTGGCCGCCGTCATGCCGCCGCGGGGGTGGTGGTTCCCCACCTACATCGGCAACACCAAACACCTGGCCGGCGGACCCATGCTCGGCAACTCCGTCAGCTCCAGCATCTCCAACGTCATGAACCGCGCCGGCATCCCCGGCACCCCCCACGCCCTGCGCCACTGGTTCGGCTCCGCCCTCCGCGAAGCCGGCGTCGACTCCCTGGTCATCAAAGAACTCATGGGCCACGAATCCCTGGCCACCACCGCGATCTACGTCGACGTACCACTGCGACAACGGTCGGCGGCCGTGATCCTGCTGCCCAAGATGGGCGGCGGTCTGAGCCGTCACGACGAGCGCCTCGACGAGCTCGATCAATTAGCACTGTTCGATTGATCGCATCAGCGATCACATCGGCGGTTGATGCTGGCCACCTACCGACGCCCGGTCAGACCAGCGGCTGACCGGTCCGGGCGGCATCGACAACGTGGACGATTGCCTGACCGGATGTGGCAGCGAAGGTCTGGCTGTCCAGCAATGATTGATGGTCGGCGCCGGCGACGACCAGGTGACTGCTGTTGCGTGACAGCGCGGCAAGGTGCATCTGCGCAGTGAGCCAGCCGGTTTGGGCGTCCACGGGTGCGGTCAGCACTGACAGCGGCAGGTTTCCCAGCGTGGTCACGGCTCGAGCGTTGGCCATCATCGTCGGCACCATCGCGAGCTCGTCCCGTTGGCTGCGCGCCTGGCCCGCGGTAGAGGTGTCGGCGCGTGCCTGCTCCCTGGCCTGAGTGGGCAGCCCCGAATGGCCCATTGAGTTGACTAGCTGGGTGACATCGAGACGAGCCAGACCGGGGAACAGACCTGTTGCAATAGTTAGCATGTCGTAGATGCCTGGGTAGTCAGGTAGTGAGGTGAACGCGGTAGGTGGAGTGGCGTCCAGCAGCACCATTCCGGCCACCTGCTGCGGGTAGCGGGCGGTGTAGTCGAGTACGTAGAGGCCGCCGAGGGAGTGCCCGACCATGACCAGCCGGCCGGTGACGCCCGCACGTTCCAGCAGGGTGTGCAAGTCGGTGGCGATCTGGTCGCCGTCCTGGGCAGTCGGTGATGGTTCGCTGCGGCCGCGTCCGGCCCGGTCGTACACGCAAACCCTGGTGTGCGTGGCGACGCTGGGTGCGATCCATCCCCAGGCCGCCGAGGTTTCGCCGAGGCCGGGTTCGAGGACGACCGTCGGTTCTCCGGATCCGGTGCAGGACAGGTACAGCCGGTGGTCACCCACGTCGATGAGCTGCCCTGGCATGGACTCTGCGGCGGCCTTGTCGGCAGCCTGCGTGACTGTGTGGAAACCGCCGCCGACTGCGGCGAGGGCGGTGACCGCGACGACGAAATAGAGCATCCATCGGCCGTTCCGGCGGGGCAACTGCCGCCGGAACCGGGAGGTCATCCAGATCAACCCTGCCAGCGACGCAGGTGGCCACACCCAGCCGAGGGCGTCCATTGCGGCGCTGCTGGGTGGGACCAGAGAAGGAGCATGGCTCCGCCCCCACGCCCCCATCACGACGGCCGGAACGGCTGCCCATGGTCGGATGAGGTCGGTGAGGCGCACCGAGAGCCCCAGCAACAGCGCCCATCCTGCGGCAAAACCGAAAAGCACCAGCGCATCGACCATCGGTTCCGGCGCGCCCGCGGACACAGCCGCGCCCGCGGCGGCCGCGGCGAGTCCACCGAACAGGCTGACGGCGACGACCACCCGCATCGGCCAGCGGCGCCGGGCGGCAGCCTGCCCAGGTGAGGGATCGTGTTGGTCGACTGTCGTCGTAAGTGGTGGTGCAGCCAGATCTTGGATGGTGTTGCGGTGCAGCAACATGGGGTGCTCCTTAGCTCGAGGTCGGAGTGTTTGCCGGTGCCTTTGAGTCTTCGTGGGTTTCTGTGTTGGTCGCGCCGGTGAGATCGCCGGGATCGGCGCAACGCCGGTCAGGCTGCGGGTGCGGTGGCGGACACGGCCGCGGGCGTGATGTGGGCTGCAATATGGGCGGCGTCGCCGCCGACGAAGCCGAGCAGCGCCGATCC
>CAVOIW010000012.1:0-40316 GCA_963695865.1 uncultured Actinomycetota bacterium
CGCCCGCATTCCTGTTGACGGCGAACGGCGCCTCGGAGCGTGAGCCACAGGGTCGCCGGCGTTCGGATGACCCCCGCCGAGTGGGGTCGGCAGGCTGAGCTCGGCAAGGTTCACGAGCGCCTCAAGGAGCTGAGTGACGCGCGGCTTGGCTACGACAAGGGGCCACTGATCAGCGGCCGCATCGATCTGGCGCAGAACGCCGTCACGGTCTGGTGGTACGGCCCCCCTCCGGCGGAAGCACAGGCCGTGGTCGAGCGAGCTCGCGCTGAGGGGATCGTCGCCAACCTGCTGGCCGCACCATTCAGCCGGGAGCAGCTGGACGTCACCAGCGAACGACTCGCTACCGCCTTCGGACTACCGGACATCGGCTTGTCGATGGTCGGGCAAAACCCGGACGGGTCCGGGTTCACCTTGAACTTTCGGTCAGCCGGCCAAGCGGCGGCAGCCGTCGAGGCGCTGCGACGAATCGCTGCTGCGCTCGACCGACGGGTACAACCGCGGCCCGAGGACCAGCCGTACGTCGCACTACACGCGAGTCCGGGCACACCGTCGATCACCATCGATCCCCAGCCGGCGTCACCAACGCCCGGCTAGAACCTGTTCCACAGGCCGACCGCGCCGAGCGAGCCGGAATCCGGGCCGGTCATGCAGGCAGGTGCTCTGGCCCGAATGCGTCCGGCAGCACCCATGACATGGGCCGGATCCCGGACGGCGTGTCCACCAACAGGTCAGGGCCGCCGAATTCGTAGATCACCTGGCGGCAGCGGCCGCACGGCATCAAGAGCTCCCCCTCGCCCGACCGGCAGGCCAGTGCGGTGAGCCGGCCACCGCCCGACAGCCGGAGCTGGCCCACCATCGTGCATTCGGCGCACAGACCCAGCCCGTAGGAGGCGTTCTCGACGTTGCAACCGGTGATGATCCGGCCGTCGTCCACAACCGCCGCGACACCGACCTGAAGTCCGGAGTACGGGCAATATGCCGAATGCGCGGCCTCGATGGCCAACTCCCGCAGTCCGTCCCAGTCCACAGCCGCACACGGTCGAGGCGTTCACCCGCTACCTTTCCGGTACGGCATGCCGTCGGCGGCAGGGGGCCTCAGCCGCTGAGAGGTCAGACCCAGCACTAACAGGGTGATCGCGTAGGGCGCCGCGGTGACCAGTTGGCGTGGCAGCGTCTCGGTGTTGAAGAACCAGAAGAGCGCCAGCGCGGCGATCACGGTGGCTACCACCGGAACAGCGCGCTGCCCCCGGCGGTACTGCAGGGCCGCCACCAGCAACAGGCCGACCGCCACCAGCAGCAGGAAAGCGTGCATCGCGGTGCCGTCGGAATCGAAGAGCTGGACGCCGTCGGTGTATCCGAACAGCAGCGCACCTGCGGCCATGCCGCCAGGGCGCCAGTTGCCGAAGATCAGCGCGGCCAGGCCGATGAATCCCCGCCCGCCGGTCTGACCGTTGATGTAGTTCTGCCCGACGACCAGGAAGGCGCCGGCCAGACCGGACATCGCTCCGGAGATGATCACCCCGAAGTACTTGTAGCGCACCACGTTCACCCCGAGTGACTCGGCTGCATAGGGAGCTTCCCCGACGGAGCGCAGCCGCAGGCCGAACTTCGTGCGCCACAGGATGAACCCGGACAGGGCGATCAGGACCACCGCCAGCACGGTGAGCAGGGACAGCTGCGTCGTGACGCCGCCGAGGATGCCGGCCAGATCGGAGATCAGAAACCAGCCCTTGACCTGGAGCGTGTTCAAGTGGTCGGAGACCCATGGGATGGTGATCTTGGCGACGTCGGCGACCGGCGGCGACTGCTGATCCCCGCCTCCCGGTGCATTGGCGAACAGCAGTTGGGACAGATACAGCGTGAGCCCCGGTGCGACGATCGAGATCGCCACACCCGCGATGATGTGGTCGACGCCGAAGGTGATGGCGGCGACGCCGAGCAGCAGGCCGCCCAGCAGACCGCAGAAGATACCCGCGGCGACGCCCGCCCACGGCCCGTACTTGTAGCCGGCCCACCCACACCCGAAGGTGCCCAGGATCATCATGCCCTCGAGGCCGATGTTGACCACGCCCGCGCGCTCGGACCACAGCCCGGACAGCCCGGCGAGCGCAATCGGGACGGCCGCGATGATCGCGGACTGGATCGCGCCGACCGAGGTCAGGTTGGCCGCGCCGGTGATCACCCGAACCAGGGACACCACGAACAGCGCGCCGAAGGCCAGGCCCACCCAGCCGGCCGGAGTGATCCGCCGCGGGCCTTCCCGAACCGGGCGCGTCATCGGCGCTGGGTCCTCGACGCCCACATCCTGGGTGCGGCCGAACTCCGTCATGCCGCCACCGCCTGCCTGCTCGTGGTGGTCGCCAGGGCCCTCGCCACTTCGCGCTGCTCGAGCGCCACCCGGTAGCGGCGAACGATCTCGTAGGCGATGACGACCGCCAGCAGGATCGTCCCCTGCATGATCGTGACCAACTGGTTCGGCACTCCAACGCCCTGCAGCGCGTTGGACGAACTGTCCAGCGCGGACCACAGCAAGGCGGCGAAGACCATCCCCACCGGGTTGTTCCGGCCCAGCAGGGCGATCGCGATGCCGGTGAAACCGAGCCCGGCCGGGAAGTTGATCGAATACTGCGCCGCCGGGCCGTTCAGCAGCTCGGGCATGCCGACCAGGCCGGCTACCGCACCCGAGATCAACATCGCCGACACAGCCATCTTCTTGGCACTGATCCCGCCGGCCACCGCGGCGGACACGTTCATCCCGGTGGCCTTGATGGAGAACCCGTAGATCGTGCGATTGAGCAGGAACGCGTACAGCAGTCCCACCAGGATCGCCAGACCCGTCAACGTGTACAGCGGCGTGATCGACCGGGCGATCGCGATGGTCGGGACCATGCCGCCATCGGTGATCGGCGAGGTCCCGATGTTGTTGCCCTGCTGGACCGCCAGCCGCCCAGGGCTGAGCAGGTACGCGATGATCGCGGTGGCGATAGCGTTCAGCATGATCGTGCTGATCACCTCGCTCACGCCGCGGCTGACCTTGAGCCACACCGCGATGCCGGCCCAGATCGCACCGACGACCATGGCGACCACGAGCGTCATCGCGATCCGCAGGACCGAGGGCAGCGAGCTCATGAAGCTGGCGCCGGCCAGTGATGCGGCGGCCATCGCGGCCAGCCGGTACTGACCGTCCACCCCGATGTTGAACAGGTTCATCTTGAAACCGATGGCGACGGCTACCGCGGCCAGGTAGTACGACGCCGCCTGGTTGACGGTGCCGACCAGAACTCTGGGCTTGCCGAACGCCTGGGCCATGGCGCGTGAACGCCTGCCACGGGTTGTGATGGGTCAGCAACAGGATGGCGGCCGAAATGATCACCGCGACGATCAGCGCCCCGACCGGGGCCGCCGCGCCGAGCAGGATCCGCCGGATCGACAGTGACTTCATGGCCGCTCACCGCCGAGTTCGCGAGCCGGGTCGTGGTCGGCGGGCTCGTGCCCGCCGGTCATGGCCACGCCCAACGACTCCGGGGTCACCGTCTTCGGGTCGTAGGTGCCGACCAGCCGACCACGGAGGATGACGGTCAGGCTGTCCGACATACCGATGAGTTCCTCGAGGTCTGCGGAGATGAGCAGGACGGCCAGGCCCGCCGCGCGCGCCCGGCGCAGCTGTTCCCAGATCGCCGACTGCGCGCCCACGTCGACGCCGCGGGTCGGGTGCGCCGCGATCAGCAGGACAGGGTCCCCACTCATCTCCCGGCCGACGATCAGCTTCTGCTGGTTCCCACCGGAAAGTGCCGCGGCCAGCACGTCGATACCCGGAGTGCGAACGTCGAATTCCTCGACGATCCGCCGGGTGTCGGCCTTGGTGCCGGCCCGGTTGAGGAACACCCCGTTGGCGACCGGGCTACGGGTCTGGAAGCCCAGCACCCGGTTCTCCCAGAGGGAAGCCAGCAGCATCAGGCCCTGGCGGTGCCGGTCCTCCGGGATGAATCCGATACCGGCTTCCCGACGCTTCAGTGTGGAGAACGCACCGATGTCCACGCCGGCCAACGTGATGGTGCCGCCGCTGATCGGCTCGATTCCCATGATCGCATCGACCAGCTCCGCCTGCCCGTTGCCCTCGACCCCGGCGATGCCCAGTACTTCACCGGCATGGATGGTCAGGCTGATGTCGTGAAGCAGTTCCCGCTCGTCCGGCCCGGTCAGCGATACCCCGGCCAGCACCAGGGTCTCCCGATCCGTGACGGTCGATTCCCGCAGCTCCGGTACGGGCAAGGCCGAACCGACCATCAGTTCGGCGAGCTGCCGGTTCGTCACCGATTTCGGGATCGGCAGTCCCGACGGTCGTGCCGCGCCGGATGACGGTGATCTCGTCGGCGATCGCTCGCACCTCGTCCAGCTTGTGCGAGATGAAGATGATCGTCAGCCCCTCGGCCTTCAGCTCGTTCAGGTTGCCGAACAGTTCATCGACCTCCTGTGGCACCAGTACCGCTGTCGGCTCGTCCAGGATGAGGATCTTCGCGCCGCGGTACAGCACCTTGATGATCTCGACCCGCTGCCGCGCGCCGACACCGAGTTCCTCCACCAGTGCTCTCGGGTCGACGACCAACCCATAACGCCGGCCGATGTCGGTGATCTCCGCTCTGGCTTTCGCGCCGTTCAGTCGGCCGCCGCTGACCGGCTCCGAGCCGAGCACGATGTTCTCCCAGACCGTCAGGTTGTCGGCCAGCATGAAGTGCTGGTGGACCATGCCGATGCCGGCCGCGATCGCATCCGCGGGCGAAGAGAAGACCCGCGGCTCACCGTTGATCTCGATGCTGCCCTCGTCCGGTTGGTGCAGCCCGAACAGGGTCTTCATCAGGGTGGATTTTCCCGCACCGTTCTCACCCACCAGGGCGTGCACACTCGCCGCACGGACGCTCAGGTTGATGTCCGAGTTGGCCACGACACCGGGATATCGCTTCGTGATCCCGGTCAGCCGAACGGCCAACGGAGGCGCCATGGTTGCCACATCTGACGGGATGCTCACAGGTGCTCCTGCTCTCGCGCCGCACGGCCGGGGCTGAAGGGACCGACCGAGGATAGATCAACCGATCACGAACGAAGGCCCGGCGGCGCCGCCTGCTCCTGCGACGTCGCCGGGCCCTGTACCGGTCAGCTCCGATCAGCTGAGCGTCGTCGGAACCTTGATGCTGCCGTCGATGATCTTGGCCTTGGTGGCTTCCAGCTGGCTCTTGATGTCGTCCAGGAAACCGCCGGACGTCGAGTAGCCGACGCCCCCGTTCTTCAGGTCGTAGACCTGGACGCCGGTGAGCGCCTTGGCCGCGGCGACCGACTTGATCATGTCGTAGACCGAGACGTCGACATTCTTGACGGCCGACGTGATGATCGTTGACTGGCCGGCTGCCGGAGCGGTCAGCAGGTACTGGTCGGAGTCGACGCCGATGGCCTTGTTGCCGGTCGCCTGCGCGGCCTTGAACACTCCGTTACCCGAACCACCTGCGGCCGCGTAGATGATATCGGCGCCAGCGGCGTACATGCCCGTTGGCGATGGTCTGGCCCTTGGCCGGATCATGGAAGCCGCCGAAGTCCGGCGGCTCGGTGATGTACTTGTCGTCGATCTTGATCGTCGCCTTGGTCGCCTTGGCACCGGCGTCGTAGCCGGCCTGGAAGCCCTGGATCAGTGGGGTGTTGACGCCGCCGATGAATCCGATGTGTCCGCTCTTGGACTTCAGCGCCGCGGCCACGCCGACCAGGTACGAGCTCTGCTCGGTGGCGAAGGTCAGCGAGGCGACGTTCTTGAGGGGGCCACCCTTGCGGGTCGGATCCGACAGCGACGCATCGTCGACGATGGCGAAATGCACGTCCGGGTTGGCTGCCGCGACGGTGCCCATGGCGGTGGCATAGTCGAATCCGACGGCGATGACGGTGTTGGCGCCCTGGTCCACCAGCTGGCTGAGCCGGTCGACCTTCTTCTGGTCGGGTTCGCCGACGGTGGCAGCGAGTTCAGCGACCAGCTTGACACCCTTGGCGGTGGCGGCGGTGACGCCGCGGGCAGCGGAGTCGGTGAACGACCGGTCGCCCTTGGGACCGTCGTAGGCCATACCCAGCTTGACGGTCGACGGGTCACCGGTCATGGCGGGGAACAGATTGGCCGCCGCGCCCGAGGACGCCGGGGCGGACGGGGCGGCAGACCCGGAAGCCGCGGGCGCCGATGATGCGGCCGACCCCGAACCAGCCGGCGCCGACGATGCGGCGGAACCGGACCCAGCCGGCGCCGATGATGCAGCCGCGGAGGGCGCAGCGCTGGCCGGGGCGGACACCGCGGCGCTCGACGATGCGGAGGATGGTGAAGCTGTGCTGCTGGAACCGCAGGCGGTCAGCACGAGGGCCGCTGTCGCGAGCCCCGCAATAAGTGTCAAGCTACGAGCGCGAAGCACGTGTTCTCCTTTTCCTCTTCGGCCGCCCCCAGTTGAGGGCGTGCTTGCAGACAGCGTCAACTCCGACGAGCCCGATACCGGTCGGACGCTACATCGCGGCCGGTCCAGCGGCGATACCAGAACGGTCTCCGTAACCGAATTGTGCTGCAAATGGGTCTGCGACCGGAAATCCTTCGCCCATTCGGGACCACGGACATCAAGTCTGCGGCAGGCTCATCCGGTTGGCCCGCGGCACCGGTGTAAAGCGGAATCCTCCCCGAATTGAAACGTCTTCAACCACCGCTGCGTGAACACTGTGTGTCAACAGGGTCACATCGCGTCCAGTCGCTACCCGCGTGAAGCCGGGGTTAGCATCGCTTGAGCCGTTGATCTTCTTTTCTCGCCCGACACAGCTGTCGCCGGTAGACAGCACGGTGGATTGACCGGCAGTCTCGCCGAGCACTCCCGCCGCGGTCATCTCCTGGAGGTCGCATCCACCATGTCCTCATCCACCGTCCTCCGTCCCGGAGGAAGTGGCACCCCGAAGCCACGCCGAGGCTCCGTCTACCGAGGCGCCGAAGGCATGTGGTCCTGGGTTGCCCACCGGATCACCGGCGTCCTCACCTTCTTCTTCCTGTTCGCGCACGTATTGGACACCGCGCTGGTACGGGTCAGCCCGGATTCGTACAACAAGGTCATCGCCACCTACAAGAACCCCTTCGTCAACCTGCTCGAGGTCGGACTGGTCGGCGCGGTGCTCTACCACGCGCTCAACGGCGTCCGCATCATGCTGGTCGATTTCTGGGCGAAAGGGACGCGGTATCAACGGCAGATGCTCTGGATCGTGGTGGGTACCTGGATCGTCGTGATGGTTCCGACGGTCTACTTCATGCTGCAGTACTCGGTCGAAAAACTGTCTAGGACACACGTCATGACCGCGGCCTACGATCCGCCGGCCACCCGAGGCATCGAAGCACCGCGGGCGCCGAAGAAGCGCGTCCGCGGGCGCCGCTCGAATTTCGAGATGTACTCCTGGTTGTTCATGCGGCTGTCCGGCATCGTGCTGGTGGTCCTGGTGCTCGGGCACCTGCTGATCATGAACGTGCTGGACGGCGGTGTGCACAAGATCAACTGGGGCTTCGTGGCCGGTCGATGGGCCTCACCGTTCTGGCAGATCTGGGATCTGACGATGCTGTGGCTGGCCGAACTGCACGGTGCCAACGGCCTACGGACCATCATCAATGACTACTCCCGCAAGCCGGGCACGCGTTTCTGGTTGTCAGTGCTGCTGGCAGCGTCGGTTGTGCTCACTTTGGGCGTAGGCACATTCGTCATCTTCACGTTTGACCCGACCATGACCGGCTGATACGGAGCATCATGCAATTCCATCGATATGACGTGGTCATCGTCGGCGCCGGCGGTGCCGGCATGCGCGCCGCCATCGAATCGACCCAGCGGGCCCGCACCGCCGTTCTCACCAAGCTCTACCCCACCAGGTCCCACACGGGAGCAGCGCAGGGCGGGATGTGTGCCGCGCTGGCCAATGTCGAGGACGACAACTGGGAGTGGCACACGTTCGACACCGTCAAAGGCGGCGACTACCTCGTCGACCAGGACGCGGCCGAGATCATGTGCAAGGAAGCGATCGACGCGGTTCTCGACCTCGAGAAGATGGGCCTGCCGTTCAACCGCACGCCTGAGGGGCGGATCGACCAGCGCCGTTTCGGTGGTCACACCCGTAACCACGGCGAGGCGGCCGTGCGCCGCGCCTGCTATGCGGCGGACCGTACCGGCCACATGATCCTGCAGACGCTCTACCAGAACTGCGTAAAGCAGGGCGTCGAGTTCTTCAACGAGTTCTACGTGCTGGACGTCATGCTGACTGATGACCCTGCTACGGCGGGTCAGGATCTGCACCGGCGCGGTGGCGTACGAATTGGCCACCGGCGAGATCCACGTCTTCCACGCCAAGGCCGTCGTTTTCGCCACTGGCGGCGCCGGCAAGGTCTTCAAGACCACGTCCAATGCGCACACGCTCACCGGCGACGGCATGGGCGTGGTCCTGCGCAAGGGACTTCCCTTGGAGGACATGGAGTTCTACCAGTTCCACCCGACCGGGCTCGCGGGATTGGGCATTCTGTTGACCGAGGGAGCGCGCGGCGAGGGTGCCATCCTGCGCAACGCCTCCGGCGAGCGCTTCATGGAGCGATACGCGCCCACCATCAAAGATCTCGCGCCCCGGGACATCGTCGCCCGGTCCATGGTCATGGAAGTTCTCGAAGGCCGCGGCGCCGGCCCGCACAAGGACTACGTGCTGCTCGACTGCACGCACCTCGGCGCCGAGGTCCTGGAGACCAAGCTGCCCGACATCACCGAATTCGCCCGTACCTACCTGGGTGTCGACCCGGTCACCGAGCCGGTGCCCGTCTTTCCCACCGCCCACTACGCAATGGGCGGAATTCCGACCAACGTGTACGGGGAAGTGTTGCGGGACAACACAAACGTCGTGCCGGGAATGTACGCGGCCGGCGAATGCGCGTGTGTGTCGGTGCACGGCTCCAACCGTCTCGGTACGAATTCACTGCTGGACATCAACGTTTTCGGAAAGCGGGCCGGTATCGCAGCCGCCGCATACGCCAATTCCACCGACTTCGTCCACGACGTCACCGAGGAAGGCAACCCACCGTCGTCGTACGTCGAGCACATGGTGTCGGGCCTGCTGACCTCGACCGGTTTCGAGCGGGTCGCCGATATCCGGACCGCGTTGCAGGCCACCATGGATGCCAACGCGGCCGTCTACCGGACGGAGGAGACGTTGAAGACGGCACTGCACGATGTCCAGGCTCTCAAGGAGCGGTACATGAAGGTTTCGGTCCACGACAAGGGCAAGCGGTACAACACCGACCTGCTCGAAGCGGTGGAACTGGGCTTCCTGCTCGATCTGGCCGAGGTGATGGTGGTGGGTGCGTTGACCCGCAAGGAATCCCGCGGCGGCCACGCCAGGGAGGACTACCCGACGCGTGACGACACCAACTGGATGCGGCACACCATGGCCTACAAGATGCCCAACACGGACGAGGGCCTGGAAGGTACCGCGATCCGTCTCGACTACAAGCCCGTCGTGATGACCCGTTACCAGCCCATGGAGCGCAAGTACTGATGACCATCACCCTCGAGAACTCCCCCGCCGCTTCGGGTCAGGGTCCGGCCCCGCTGCCGCCCGTCCCCGAGGGCGCCATCATGGTCACCGTCCACATCCAGCGGTACAACCCGGAACTCGACGATGCTCCGCACAAGGAGTCGTACTTCATTCCGGCGTTGCCGACCGACCGGATCCTGAACCTGCTGCACTACATCAAGTGGTACATCGACGGCACGTTGAGCTTTCGTCGGTCCTGCGCGCACGGCATCTGCGGGTCGGATGCGATGCGGATCAACGCCCGAAACCGCCTGGCCTGCAAGGTACTGGTGAAGGACGTGGTGACGGCCAAGAACACCGAGATCACCGTGGAACCGATCAAAGGCCTTCCACTGGAGAAGGATTTGATCGTCGACATGGAGCCGTTCTTCGAGGCCTACCGGGCGATCAAGCCATTCATGATCACCCACGGCAACGAGCCGAGCCGGGAGTGGATCCAGTCGCAGAGTGACCGCGAGCGGTTCGACGACACCACCAAGTGCATTCTGTGCGCCGCGTGCACCACCTCGTGTCCGGTCTACTGGTCGGAGGACGCCTACGTCGGGCCTGCGGCGATCGTGAATGCCCACCGGTTCATCTTCGACTCCCGTGACCAGGGTTCGCAGGAACGGCTGGAGATCCTGTCCGACTCGGAGGGGGTGTGGCGCTGCCGCACCACCTTCAACTGCACCGACGCCTGCCCGCGCGGCATCGCGGTGACCACGGCGATCCAGGAAGTCAAGCGCGCCTTGATGTTCCGCCGGATCTGAACCGCCCGACGGACTGCGCTGCCTCGCTCAGCGTCGGCGTCTGCTCAAGCTGATGCCCAGGATGGCACCGACGCTGAGCAGACCCGCGACCTTCGGCGCCGACACGGTCTCGCGGATGATGACGGTCGGCTCCGGCACCTCCATGTCCGGCGCTCTCCACGACACGCTTGCGCGGGCCGCCTTCCGCTGTCGAGATCCAGGCCGCCAGGATCAGCACCATGGTCGCGGTGATGTTGAAGAAGAAGAGCAGACCGATGATGGAGCCGAAGATGTGGCCGGTCGCAGAGTTCGTGACCCTCGGCAGCAGAAACGTCAATGCGAACTTGAAGATCTCAAAACCGACGGCCGCCATGATGGAGCCGCGGACCAGGGCGGATCTGGTGCCCTTCTGATTCCGTGGCGGCAGGATCGTGTAGACCCACATGAAGATCAGCACGTCGGCGGCCATCGCGATGATGATCGGCACCCCGGTGAACACGGCTTCAGGGCGGCGATGTGGTCGAGGCCGAGCCACTCGAGCACCGAGGAGGAAGCCCAGGCGCCTGACGCGCTCAACGCGAGCGAAACCACGATGGCCAGTCCGAGTCCGGCGAGCGAGCCGAGGTTGCGCAGCAGGTTTCTGATGAAGCTGTCCTCGCGGACCTCCTGGTCCTCGTCGAAATCGGGCCGCCACTGGGCTTGAATCGCGCTGCGCACGTTGCCCATCCAGCCGATGCCCGAGTACAGCGCGATGACCAGACCCACCAGCCCGACGGTGAACCGCGCACTCACTGCGGTCTGGATGACCTGGTTGATCGTGTCCGACATCCCGCCCGCGCCGCTGGGCAGTTGTTTGGCGATGCCGTCCTCCAGACTCTGGAGCAGTTCCGGCTGGTTGGCCAGGACGAAACCGGCAATCGAGAACGCCACCATCATGATGGGCACCAGGGACAGGAACGAGAAGTAGGTGATGGCCCCGGCGAACTGGCTGCCGAGCCGCTCCCCGTACCGCTGGAACGCCCGCATCCAATGCTGCACGAACGTCCGGGACTTGAGCCGGATCCCGATGGCCTTGATCCGGCGGCCGAGACTCGGTTTGGTCGCCGGGGCGTTGAGGCGCTTCCTCAGATCCACGGCGCTCTGGTCAGGAACTGCGGTGGCCAAGGTTGCCTCCCCGATCGGCGGACATGCTGATCTTGATTCTCCAGCTCGTTCGAAGCGGTGGCCGCTCCGGCTGGCCCGTCAGGACAGGAATCCCACCCGTTCGTACACCTGCGCCACGGTTGCCGAGGCCACCGCGGCGGCCCTGACCCCGCCGGCCGCCAGAATCCGGTCCAGCTCGGCCGGGTCCGCCAGGTAGTCGCCCACCGCGGCCTGCAGCGGTGTGACGAAGTCCGTCCAGACACCCGCCAGGTCACCTTTCAGATCCCCGTATCCCTTGCCGACGTACCGAGCCTCCAGGTCTGGGATCGGGGTATCGGTGAGCACCGAGAGCAGAGAGAGCAGGTTCGACACCCCCGGCTTGTTCTCCTCGTCGTAGCGGACCTCCCTCCCGGTGTCCGTCACGGCCGACTTGATCTTCTTGACCGACGAGCGAACGTCGGCCAACAGATCCAACGAGCCCCCCGGCGAGGACTTGCTCATCTTCGCGGTCGGCTCGCTCAGGTCGTAGATCTTGGCCGTCGCTTTGAGGATGTAGGGCTCGGGCACCGTGAGGGTGTCGCCGAACCGGGCGTTGAAGCGCTGGGCCAGATTCCGGGTCAGTTCCAGATGCTGCCGCTGGTCCTCGCCGACCGGCACCGCGTCGGCTCGATAGGCGAGGATGTCGGCCGCCTGCAGGATCGGATAGGTGAACAGGCCGACGCTCGTCAGGCCGCCCTTGGCCGACTTGTCCTTGAATTGCGTCATCCGACCGGCCTCGCCGAACCCGGTCAGGCATTCGAGTACCCAGGACAGTTGGGTGTGGGCCGGCACTTGCGACTGGACGAAGAGCGTCGACCGCTGCGGATCGATGCCGAGCGCCAGCAGCTGGGCGGCCGCGATGCGGGTACGCCGCCGGAGCAGTGCCGCATCCTGCTCGACCGTGATCGCGTGGAGGTCAACGATCGAGTAGAACGTCTCGTGGGTCGCCTGCAGATCCACCCACTGGCGCAGCGCGCCCAGGTAGTTACCGACATGGAATGAGTCAGCGGTCGGCTGGATGCCGGAGAGGACCCTTGGTCTGACCGGCGGCGCGCCGTGGGTGGAGTCGATTGCGGGGGAAACCATGACGCGATCATTTCATTTCCGGAGTGGGTGCCCGTGAACCTCCGGCGCGCACTCAGACCGGAGCGGCGGTGGCCGGCTGGGCCTCGACCGGCGTAGGTTCCTGCGGCGGTCGGGATGGATCAGGTCGTCCGGATGACTCCGGCAACGACCTCGCTGGGTCCGGTGACGTTCGCGAGGGATTCCGGCGACGTTCCGGATGCATCGGGCGACGGCGCCGTGGGCTCAGGTGCCGGCGCCGGGGCCTCGGGTGGCGTAGGTGAGCCGACCTTGATGCGGGCAATGCGACGTGCGTCCATCGAGGCCACCGTCAGCGTGCGACCGTTCACCGTGACGGTGTCGCCCTCGACCGGCAGCCTGCCGAGCCGTGCCATGAGATAGCCGGCGGCGGTGTTGTACGGGCCGGCCGGCAGCTCCAGCCCGGTGGCATCGGCGAAATCGTCGAGGTTCAGCAGCCCGTCGACCTCACCGGCCTTGGCTGCCGGCTTCGACGGAGCCGGACCCTTCCGACCGGTCGGACGTCATCTCACCGACGATCTCCTCGACGAGGTCCTCCAGTGTGACGATTCCGTCGGTCCCGCCGTACTCGTCGACGACGACGGCGAGGTGCTGCCCAGCACTTCGCATCTCGTGCAGCGCGTCCAGCACCCCTTTGGTGCCGGGCACCACCGCAACCGGAGTCGCGATGTCGGCGACCGTAGCGGCCCGGCCGAGTGCGTGGTTGGGCACCAGCAGTTCCCTGATGTGGACGACCCCGAGGACCTCGTCGGCGTCCCTGCCGATGACCGGAAATCGTGAGTGCGGATGTGCCATCGCCAGCCTCGCCGCGCGGGAGATGGTCAGTGACGCGGCCAGGAAATCGACCTCACGGCGGGGCACCATGACCGCCCGCACGTGGGTGTCCTCGGCATCGAAGACGTCGGCGATCATCCGGCGCTCGACCGAGGTCAGCGATTCGTGCGCCGCCACAAGGGACTGCAGTTCCTCCGCCGTGATCTCGTCGCCCGTCGCCTTGGGGTTGCCACCCAGCAGCCGGACCATCACGTCGGTCGACCGGCCCAACAGCCACACCACGGGCCGGAAGAGCCGGGCCAGGACGGACAGCGGAGCGGACGCGAACAGCGCGATCGCCTCGCGCCGCTGCAGCGCGAGGCGTTTCGGGGTGAGTTCGCCGAGAACCAGCGAGAAGAAGGAGATGATCAGGGTCACGCCGATCAGCGCGAGGGGCGTCGCGACCGCCTCGTCCATACCCATGCTCACCAGCCACGCCGCCACCCGCTCGGAAACCGTGGCCGCACCGAACGCGGACGACAGCATGGTCGCGACCGTGACGCCGATCTGCACTGCGGCCAGAAATCGGTTCGGGTCGGAAACCAGCCGTTCCAGCCGGCGACCCCGGGCCCCATGGTTGGCGGCCAGTTGCCGCACCTGACTCTCGCGCAGCGAGATCATCGATATCTCGGCGGCGTTGAAGCAACCCCCGATGATGATGAACAGCGCGACGAGGCCGATCTCTTCGAGAAGGACGCCCATCAGTTCGCCCGTCGCTCGGAAGTCGACCCAGGCGTCCCAGGTAACGGCAGTCCCACAGACGCAGATTCTACGTGGCGTGGACGACCGACGAGGCCGGTCGGTCGGCTCAGCGTCGCGGATCTACGGAGCCTGCGGAAGACCGGAGCGCTTCAGGCCATGTCGTCGATGGGTCGAAGCTCGTCGGCGTAGGAGACCGACTTCCGCCGCAGCATTCCGCCGGCGATCGAATACTGGCCCATCCGCCACAGCGGCGGTGAGTAGGCATGGATCGACACGCTTCCGGCATCGAGGCCGGTGAGTCGGTGGATGTGCTCCGGCCCGAAGTTGTACACCTTGCCCGCCCCGATCTCGCTCTGCAGGGCCCGCCCGTCGATGGAAAGGTTGTGCTCCACCAGACGTCCCTGGGTGACGGCCACCGCACCGGACGAAATGTCGTGGTCGTGCCAACCGGTGTCGTTCTGCGGTGTCCAGCACAGCACCCAGACGTCGACGTGGGTGTCGCGGTAGAGGGAAACGTAGTGCCGCTGATCGTCGGAGAAGGCGACGTGCTCGCGCCACCGGGAGGGGTCGGCGGCTATCGAGCCGGCCAGTTCGAGTAGTTCTGCCGGGTCGAGGTCACGACCGGGCAGGTTCTCCAGAGTGAGCGATCCATCGACGTGCGCCAAGTCGCGGGCCTGGGCAGCCGGGACCTGTCCGTGTCGTTCGAAATTCTGGGCAACGGGTGCCGCGGGTTCTGCAATGAGGGTCATGAGAACGCTTTCGTTTTTGCTGCAATGCCGGAACACGGGAGAGTGAGCACAAATGCCGGTTTATCGACCGACAAACCTTGCCGCCCAAGCACTTCGGACATCAACCATGTCCGTACTCGCGGCGAGGCTCAGCTACAAGAAAATTCCCGAGCAGCAACAGAGCGCGCTCGATACCCTGGCGTAATCGACATGCCGGCGATGGGCGCTGGTCCGGGCCGCAGCCGCGGTCCCGAATCTTGGCCGAGCGGCCTGAATCGCTGTCGCCATGTGCCACCACCTCACCGGTAACCGTCAACTTCGGCTCCCGGGATCGAGAGCCACGCTTGCGGCGCCTGTCCGGCGCCGCCCGGTCCTCACCTGGAGCACCCCGCCGTGACTGGAGGGTTGCCGTCCAACATGCCAGGGCATTCGGTTGGAACTCGTGACCTGAACCAGAATCTAGGCCCCTTCCCGACTTCTGTGTCAAAGGTGGCGCCCGGATCATCTGCGGGACCACAAATGTCGACCCGGTTCGATGCACAGGTTGGCTGGTCCAACTGCTGCCGCGCGGGGGCACATCTAGCCGGTGCGCGGGGCACTTCTGCTGCCGTAGTGTGGGTCAGATCACAGGTCGACGACGCCCTTCGGAGGCAATCGCATGAGCTTCGGCAGTCCCTTTCCCGACGTGGACATTCCCGATGTACTGCTGTTCGACTACCTGTTCGGCGACGTCGAGTCTGTGGCAGACGAAACGGCGCTGATCGACGGCGCGACGGGGGCGACCACCAGCTACGGCGAGCTGGCCGGACAAATCCTGGCGCTCGCCGGCGGATTGTCGGCGAGAGGCCTTGCCATCGGTGAGGTGTCGGGCATTCTGTGTCCCAACATCCCCGCCTTCGTCACGGTGTTCCACGGCATCATGCGAGCCGGCGGGACGGCCACCACCATCAATTCGCTCTACACGGCCCATGAGATCGCCGAACAGCTCAAGGATTCCCGGGCCACGCACCTGTTCACGTTGTCGATGTTCCTGCCCCAGGCGGATGAGGCAGCGGCCGCAGTAGGAATGCCGGCGAACAATGTGGTGCTGATCGATGGGTCGCCCAGCGTGCAACCAGACCGCACCAGCCTGCGCTCGCTGCTCGTGACCGGTGCGCCCGCGCCCGAGCTGAATCTGGATCCGAAAACGCATCTCGCCGTGCTGCCCTACTCCTCCGGCACCACCGGGCGAGCCAAGGGAGTGATGCTGACCCACCGGAATCTGGTCGCGAACATTGCGCAGGGCGAGCCGGTGATCGGCGTGACCCGAGCGGACCGGATCCTCGCCGTGCTGCCCTTCTTCCACATCTACGGCATGAACGTCCTGATGAACGGCGCGTTGTACCGCAAGGCGCCCATCATCACGATGCCGAAGTTCGATCTCGCCGAGTTCCTGCGAGTCATCGCGGAGTATCACGCCACCTATCTGTACATCGCACCGCCCATTGCCGTTGCGCTGGCGAAACATCCGATGGTCGATGCCTACGACACGTCTTCCATCCGCATCATCTTCTCCGGGGCCGCACCACTGGATGCCGAACTCGGACATGCGGTCGCCGCCCGGCTCGGTTGCACGGTCCGGCAGGGCTACGGGATGAGCGAGATGAGCCCGGTCAGCCACACCATTCCGGAGGATCGCGACGACATCCCGCTCGGCACCGTGGGTGTCACGCTGCCGAACATGGAATGCAAGATCATGGACCCGGCCACCGGCACGGAGATCGACAAGCCGGCCAGCTGGTGTCAGCGCGCCGGGCGAGCTGTGGTGCAAGGGGCCGAACGTGATGGTGGGCTACCTCGCCGATGCCGAATCGACGGCCAACACCTTGGACGCGGACGGGTACCTGCACACCGGTGACGTGGCGACGGTGTCGAGCGAGGGCTACGTCAGCATCGTCGACCGGGTCAAGGAACTGATCAAGTACAAGGGCTACCAGGTGCCCCCCGCCGAACTCGAGGCCGTTCTGCTGACCCATCCCCAGATCGCCGATGCTGCCGTCATCGGGGTCAACGACTCCGATGGCGAGGAGATCCCCAAGGCGTTCGTCGTCCTGCAAGCCGGAGCCGAACTGTCAGAAGCCGACGTGATGGCCTACGTGGCAAGCCATGTGGCGCCGCACAAGAAGGTCCGTCAGGTCGAGTTCATCTCGCTCATCCCGAAATCGTCGTCGGGCAAGATCCTCCGCCGAGAACTCCGCACCCTCGCCAAGGCCTGACCCCGCGCGCGCCCATCGCGCCGCCAACTACCCCGCCCACGCCCGCTGCGCATACGGTTCCGCCCTGCGCAGCCGGAATCGCCCGGTTTGCGGCTGATCCGTCCGCAGATGGTCCGTTCGGTATGCGCGCGGCGGGACTTCGTCCGGCCGACGCACCGGCGATCAACCGGGCGCCCCGCCCTCCCAAACTGCGGCGCGGTACGCGGCAGCGCGTCGGATGCGGCAGCGGGCTCCGGGCTGCCGCGCATACGGACGTGCCTGCCGCGAGCCGTTTCGACGCCCAGGCGGGCGGTTCGGTATGCGCCGGGCAGTTCTGTATGCGCCGGGCAGTTCGGTATGCGCGGGGGGCGGGGCGAGGGGCGACGGGCGGCAAGGGCGGAGTCAGGCGGCGAGGCGGGCCGAGAGATTCTCGTCGAGCGCGGCGAGGAACTCCTCGGTGGTCAGCCAGGACTGGTCCGGCCCGACCAGGCCGGCCAGATCCTTGGTCATCTTGCCGCTTTCGACGGTCTTGATGATGACGTCCTCCAAGGCCTCGGCGAAAGCGGTGACCTCCGGCGTGCCATCCAGTTTGCCGCGGTGCTTCAGGCCGCCGGTCCAGGCGTAGATCGAGGCGATCGGGTTGGTCGACGTCGGCTTGCCGGCCTGGTGCTGGCGATAGTGCCGGGTCACGGTGCCGTGTGCGGCCTCCGCTTCGACGACGTCGCCCGCCGGGGTGAACAGCACCGAGGTCATCAGCCCGAGCGAGCCGAAGCCCTGGGCCACCGTGTCGGACTGCACGTCACCGTCATAGTTCTTGCAGGCCCAGACGTATCCGCCCTCCCACTTGAGAGACGCGGCCACCATGTCGTCGATCAGCCGGTGCTCGTACGTGATGCCCGCTGAGGCGAACTTGTCGGCGAACTCGGCATCGAACACCTCCTGGAAGATGTCCTTGAAGCGGCCGTCATACACCTTCAGGATGGTGTTCTTGGTTGACAGGTACACCGGATAGTTCCGCGCCAGACCATAGTTCAGCGAGGCCCTGGCGAAGTCGCGGATCGAGTCGTCCAGGTTGTACATGGACAGCGAGATGCCGGCGCTGGGCGCCTGGAAGACCTCGCGCTCGATCACCTCGGAGCCGTCGTCGGGGGTGAAGACCACCTTCAGCGTGCCGGCGCTCGGGAATTTGAAGTCGGTGGCGCGATACTGGTCTCCGTACGCGTGACGGCCGACGATGATGGGCTTGGTCCAGCCCGGCACCAGACGCGGGATGTTGGAGATGATGATCGGTTCGCGGAAGATGACCCCGCCGAGGATGTTGCGGATGGTGCCGTTGGGCGAGCGCCACATCTGCTTCAGGCCGAACTCCTCGACCCGGGCCTCGTCAGGGGTGATGGTCGCGCACTTGACTCCGACGCCGTACTTCTTGATCGCGTTGGCCGCATCGACCGTGACCTGATCGTCGGTTGCGTCGCGGTTCTCGATCGACAGGTCGTAGTACTCCAGATCGACGTCGAGATACGGCAGGATCAGCTTGTCCTTGATGAACTGCCAGATGATCCGTGTCATCTCGTCGCCGTCCAGTTCGACGACCTTTCCGGTCACCTTGATCTTCGACATACTTGCGTGCCTCTCATTTCAAGATGCCGGGTCGCTTGGTGTCCCGGCACGTTCACTCGTCACCCACAGGTCGCGGGTCACGCTACCGCCCGCACCCCGCCGGACGCGCTGGCAGGTCAGTAGAACGGTCCTTCCGGGAGCGGTGTTGCCCCCAGGACGGCACCCCGGTGGTAGGAATGGCACCGGAAGCTAAGGAGGTGCCGGATGACCGGTCCGATGAAGATCGAGCCGGGGCGGATGGACGCCTGGGTTGGTTTCCTGCACGCCCACGCTCAGATCATCCGGCGGCTCTCCCAGGATCTGGAGACGGCCGGGCAGGTCTCGTTCGACACGTACGACGTCCTCGTCCAGTTGTCCGAGGCCGGCGGCGCGCTGCGCCATCGTGACCTGCTGGAACGACTGGTGATCTCACAACCGGGCCTTTCCCGCAAGGTGGAGCGACTGCAGGTCGCGGGGCTTGTCGAACGCGGGCCCGATCCCAGCGACGGTCGCGGAGTGATCGTGCGACTGACCAGAGCAGGACGCGCCGCGCTGCGGGCGGCCGCGAAGGTCCACATGGCCGGGATCGACCGTGAGTTCGGCAGCCGGCTGTCGGACGGGGAGGCCGCCGTACTCGGGTCGGTCTTCCGGCGACTCAGCGGGCCGCCCCCGGAATGAAGCCCGCTGCCGAATAACAGGGCCGCTGAATAGCGCCCCTCGAGAACATGCGGCGGCATGGAAATGTCCGAGTACGGTGAGGTGGACGCAATTGGAGGATTCCGATGCCCGCTACCACCGTCAGTGATCTTCTCACCCTGCCGCGAATCACCGCGCCGGACCCGACGATGACGTCCAGCCGCCAGGTCCTTAGCGTTACCACCGCGCCCAAAGGCTTTGAGGGAGAAGGCTTCCCGGTTCGCCGGGCTTTCGCCGGCGTGCCCGTCACGGACCTGGATCCCTTTCTGCACATGGACCAGATGGGCGAGGTCGAGTACGCACCGGGCGAGCCGAAGGGCACGCCGTGGCATCCGCACCGCGGGTTCGAAACCGTCACTTACATGATCGACGGCGAGATGCAGCACTCGGACTCCAATGGCGGTGGCGGCCTGATCGGCGGTGGCGACACCCAGTGGATGACGGCCGGGTCGGGCATCCTGCACATCGAGACACCGCCCGAAGCACTTGTCGCCTCCGGGGGCCTGTTCCACGGTTTCCAGCTCTGGGTCAACCTGCCGGCTGATTCAAAGTTCGCCGCGCCGCGGTACCAGGACATCGCGTCCTCGAGGGTGGCCCTGCTCACCAGCACCGACGGCGGCGCCCTTGTGCGGGTCATCGCCGGCGAGATCGACGGCCACGCCGGGCCGGGTTCGACCCACACACCGATCACCCTGATCCACGCCACCGTGCATCCTGGAGCGACATTGACCATGCCGTGGCGAGCGGACTACAACGCTCTGGTTTACAACCTCGGAGGCCGGGCCGGGATCGGCCCCGACCGCCGGCCACTCCAGGACGGGCAGCTGGCGGTGCTCGGCAGCGGCGACAGCCTGACCGTCACCGCCGACGACAGCCAGGACGTCAGGCATCACGGCGGCGTCGAGTTGCTCCTGCTCGGTGGCCGTCCGATCCGTGAGCCCGTCGCAATGTACGGTCCGTTCGTGATGAACACGAAGGCCGAACTGATCCAGGCTTTCGACGACTACCAGGCCGGTCGGCTCGGTGTCATTCCGGCCGGAACCCTGCCGCATGCGGCGGCGCGGAGCTGAACTCAGCGGCCTTCGACTCGCAGCACGGCGACACGGTGGTCGAAAACGCGGTAGCCAGCGACTTGGGGCCGCCCCGTCCGCGATGATGGGCTCGGGGCGGCGGATGCGCTCCAGCTGCCGGCGAGAGGAGACCAGCGTTGCCGATACCCGACTTGACCTACGCCGCGCAGTTCGAGGTGCTCAGCGTCTGGATCGGCAGTCTGCAGCCGGGCGAGCTGGCCTCGCCGAGCGTGCTGCCGGGCTGGACGGTGGCCGACCTGGTCTCGCATCTGGCCGGCACGGGAACCACCATCGCTGCACTTCGGGCTGCTGACGACGAGGTGGAACCGATGACGGTCGCCGATTATGTCGGCAACTACGCGTCGTCGGCGGAGGCCATCGGCCAGCTGGCGAAGGACACCACGGTGGCCGCCGGGCCGGATTTGTTGGCCCGCTTCGGGGCGGCACACGCCCAGGCCGAACGCACGCTGGACGAGCTCGGCAATGTCGACCGGATCGTGGTGTCGCGACGCGGACCGATCCTGCTGTCCGACTTCATGGAGACCCGGCTGATCGAGTTGGTGGTGCATTCCGGCGATCTGGCGAGGTCCCTGCCGGGACGCAAGAGCCCTACCGTGCTGCCGACCGCGCAACGCCGCGTGCTCGCGGTGCTGCGCGAGTTACTGACCGCGAAGGCCGACGACCCGGTCGAGGCGCTGGCCGCGGCCTCGAAGCTGGAGCCGACAGAGTTCATCGAGCTGTCCGCGGGCCGCAAGCGACCGACGGACGATCTTGCTCCGGCCCTGTCGAAGGCACTGCCCTTGTTCTGAGCCGCCACCTTCTCCGTTGGCCCAGCGCCAGTCGAAAGGTCCTGCGGCGCGCTAGAAACCGACCGTCGAGCTGACGATGAACAGCACCGCGAGGGCACCCAGAAATGCCACGTCGAAGGTTCGCCCGCGCACCCCGAGCGGACCGATCGATGCGTCCCGCACGAGAAGTCGCAGCGCGGCACCCAGCGTGGCGGCGGCGCCCAACACTGCAGCACCGCGCCGCCAGTGACCAGTCGCCACGATGAGCAGACCGACCGCCACCACCACCAGCACCGCAGTCAGCGGAATTGCCCTGACCAGACGGCGGTCGGTCACCTGCCGTCGCCGAGTCCGCTGGGCGACGCTGCCCGGTGGTAACTCACCCGCCGTCGGCCAGACGCTCTGCCGCGGTCACCACGTTGGCCAGCAGCATGGCCCTGGTCATCGGACCCACTCCGCCGGGGTTCGGAGCCACAAAGCCGGCCACATCGAAGACGTCGGCGGCCACGTCGCCGGCAATTTTGCCGTCCCGCCTGCTCACACCGACATCGAGAACCGCAGCCCCCGGCTTCACCATGGCGCCGGTGATGAGTCCCGGCACGCCGGCCGCGGCGACAACGATGTCCGCCTCCCGGACGTAACGGGCAAGGTCGCGAGTCCCCGTGTGGCACATGGTGACCGTTGCGTTCTCACTTCGCCTGGTCAGCAACAGTCCAAGCGGCCGGCCCACGGTCAGCCCGCGCCCCACCACGACTGCGTGGGCACCGGCGATGGGTACGTCGTACCGACGCAGCAACTCGATGATGCCCAATGGCGTGCACGGCAACGGTCCGGCTTGCCCGAGGACCAGCGATCCGAGATTGAACGGGTGAAGGCCGTCGACGTCTTTGCCCGGTTCGACCCTGGACAGAATGGCGAACTCGTCGAGACCGGTGGGCTGCTGCACCAGAAAAGCGGTGCAGGCCGGATCGGCGTTCAATTCGTCGACTACGGACAGCACATCGGCGAGAGAACTTTCCTTGGGGAGTTCCCTGGCAATGCTGTTGATGCCGATCTCGGCGCAGTCCTTGTGCTTGGCCCGCACATACCACTGGCTGGCGGGATCGTCGCCGACCAGCACGGTGCCGAGTCCCGGAACCACACCCTGTGCGGCCAGCGCGGTGAGCCGCGTGCGCAACTCGCTCTTCACGGCCGCGAGAGTGGCCTTGCCGTCCAGAACCGTCGCCGTCACAAGAATGCATCTTGCCACGACAGCATCGTGCGACCCTCAATCCTGGGTCTCGCCCAGGGTCAGCCCGTGGGCGAGCGCATAGAGCACCGCCTGGTCGACGTCGACGACGGCCCCGGACAGGTGGGCGCCGACCCAGGTTCCCGCGTCGACGATCGCCCCGCGCAGGTCCGCCCCGGTCAGCTTCGCCCCGCCGGCACGGGCGCCGGCGAGGTCGGCCCGACGAAGGTCACACCCGCTCAGGTCGGCGCCGGTGAGGTTGGCCTCGCGCATCCGCAGCCCGGAAAGGTCTGCGCCGGCCAGCTTTTCGCCCGCGAACGAGGTCAGCGTCAGGTCGCAGTCGACCATTGCGATGCCGGTCAGCCGGCAATCGGTGAACGTGGTCCCGAGCAGACGACAGCCGGTCAGTCTGGCGTTGGCCCACGAGGTGCGCTCGAAGGTACAGCTCAGAAAGCTACTTCCCGAGTGCGCGGACGAATACATCTCGGCGCCGACGAACCGGCAACGGGTGAAGGTGGTCCGCGACGTGACACAGCCGGACAACACCGCACCGGAGAAGTCGCAGTCGCGGAACTCGATCGCGGCGAGCTGCGCATCGGCCAGGTCTACCTCGACGAAATCCTCGCCGTCGTACTCACTTTCGGTAAGAAGTAGAGACATCTGCACCCCTAGTGGAAGAAATGCCGTGTGCCGGTGAAATACATCGAAACACCGGCCGCCTCGGCCGCCGCGATCACCTCGGGATCACGCACCGAGCCGCCGGGCTGCACCAGCGCGGAAATGCCCGCGCCGAACAGGATCTCCGGCCCGTCGGCGAACGGGAAGAACGCATCGGAGGCGGCGACCGATCCGCGTGCCCGGTCCCCGGCCCGCTCCACGGCCAGCCGGCAGGAATCCACCCGGTTCACCTGCCCCATGCCGATGCCGACGGATGCGCCGTCGCGGGCCAGCAGAATGGCGTTGGACTTCACCGAACGGCAAGCGCGCCAAGCGAAGTCGAGATCCGCGAGAACGGCCTCGCCGACCGCGGGACCAGCCGCCAAGGTCCAACTCGACTTGTCGTCACCAGGGGCGTCGACCAGATCCCTGGTCTGTGCCAGGATGCCCCCGGATATCCCTCGGAACTCCACCGGGTCGGTGGTGACGTCAGTCGGCATGACAAGCAGTCTGATGTTCTTCTTGCGGGTCAGTACGGCCAGCGCGGCCTCGTCGAAGCCCGGGGCGAGAAGGACTTCGGTGAACACGTCGGCAATCTGCTCCGCGAGCGCGGCCGTGACTTTCCGGTTCACCGCAATGACCCCGCCGAAGGCCGACACAGGGTCGCAGGCAAGGGCTTTCACGTGCGCCGCCGCGATCGCGTCGTCGTCGCCGTCGATGATCACCGCAATGCCACAGGGATTGGCGTGCTTGACGATCGCCACCGTGGGATCGGAGAAATCTCTGGCCGCACGCCATGCCGCGTCGACGTCGACATAGTTGTTGTAGCTCATTTCTTTTCCGTGCAGCTGCTGGGCCCCGGCCAGACCATCGCGCCAATGCCGATAAAGAGCCGCACCCTGGTGCGGGTTCTCGCCGTACCGCAGCACAGATTGCCGCTCCCAGGTCGATCCGGTCCAGCGTGGCCAGCCACTGGCGTCGGGCGAGACCACCGCATTCATCCACGATGCGACGGCGACATCGTAGGAAGCGGTGTGCGCAAAAGCCTTGGCCGCCAACGCTTGTCGCTCCGCTAGCGTGAACCCGCCGGCGGCCGCCGCGGCGATGACGTCGGCGTAGTCCGCTGGCTCGACCACGGTCGCGACACTCGGATGATTCTTTGCCGATGCCCGGATCATCGCCGGTCCCCCGATGTCGATCTGTTCGATGCAGTCGTCGACGGAGGCGCCGGAAGCCACCGTCGCGCGGAACGGATACAGATTGACGACGACCAGCTCGAAGGCCTCGATGCCGAGCTCCTGCAGTTGACCGAGATGGCTGGGCAGACGGGTGTCGGCGAGGAGTCCGCCGTGGATTTTGGGATGCAAAGTTTTCACCCGGCCGTCCAGACATTCAGGAAAGCCGGTCACGTCCTCTACCCGCTGGACCGGCAGGCCGGCCTTGGCGATCGACGCCGCCGAATTACCTGTGGACACCAGGGCGACGCCCTGCTCGACCAGAGCGGTCGCCAGTTCGACCAACCCGGTCTTGTCCGACACGGACAGCAGAGCCCGCCGGAACGGGCGGCGCCCTTGGTCCGTCGACTGACCGGCCTGCTCGATCTGGTCCGTCATCTGGTGAAAGCCTTTCTCCCATGGATGGTCCAGCCGTGCCGGGCCATCAGTCCTACCTGCTCGACGAGCTGGGCCCGCTCTGCCACCTTGATGCGCTCGGTCAACGTGTCCTCGGTGTCGTCGTCGAGCACCGGCACGGCGACCTGGGCCAGGATCGGTCCACTGTCCACTCCGGCATCGACCACGAAGAGTGTTGCACCGGCGATCTTTACTCCGTAATCGAGAGCGTCACGCGGTCCGTGCATACCGGGAAACGCCGGCAGGAGCGCGTTGTGAGTGTTGATGTACCGACCCCGGAACCGCGCGAGGAATTGCGAGCCCACCAGCTTGAGGAATCCGGCCGATACCACCAGATCGGGCTGGAAGGACGCCGTTCGCTGCGTCAGGGCGGTGTCCCACGCGTTCCGGTCGCGATGATCGGCGACCCGTTCCACGAAGGTCGGCACGCCGGCCTCGATAGCGAATCGGAGACCCGCCGCGCCGGGCCGATCGGCTCCGACGGCCACAATCTGCACGCCGTAATCCGGCACCGCGGTGGCCCTCAGCAGAGCGGCCAGATTCGAACCGCCACCCGAGATCAACACCACGACACGGAGGCCATGGCTCGCCGGGAAGTGCTGTAGGGCCGAGGGGTCGGAAGGCGCCGGATCCGTTGTGGGTCGTGCTGCGGAATTCTCGGATTGCACCTGGAGGTCTTTCGTCGTCGACGGGTCGGGCCCGCCCCAGGGTAGAGCTTGCGCAGTGGCCGGGGTTACCCGCCCTCGTGAGCGTCGGACCCATCGGCTTCGCCGACGTCAGGATCCTCGGCGGAGGCGACCTGGCCCTGCTCCTGGTCAACGACCTGCTCCTGGTCAACGACAGGATCCGGCTCCGCACGCACCGGCGTCGCACTGTTGTCCAGCTGAACGCTCTCATCGACCTGGACGTCTTCGGTGACCTCGTCCGGTTCGCTGACGTCGCCACCCTCGTCCGGTTCGCTGATCTCGTCCGGCTCCCGCACCTCCTCGTGGACCGGTTCGGCCGTCATCTGCTGGTCGTCACCAATTTCGTCGGCATCGGTGCTCTCGGTAGGGCTCGCCGTTGCGGCGCTGACCCGCCCGAGGGCGGCGATTCCGACGCCCACCACACCGAGGGTGACCGTTACGGCAAGGGCGAACGGCAGCGGCGGAACGCCGATCGATGACCACGCGCCGCCGGCCACACCGCCGGATGCCACCGCTGCCAGCAGACCCGAGGCGATGCCGGTGAACAGCGCCGCAGCAGCGACCGCTGACATTCGCTCGTTCCGACCTTCGAGCCGCCCAACGGCGCCGCGGCCCATGAACACAGCGGCAAGCAGCGGCAGCACCAGGATCAGCGGGGCCGTTTTGACGTAGGTGGCGGTGTCGGGCACCGCGGTCAGCAAGGTCACCGCGGGAAGTTCGGTTGGCGACGAGCCGAACGGCGAGTAGCTTCCGTTTCCCACGGTGAAGCCGACACCGGACGCGTACCCGGCGCCGGCGATCACGGCGTTCGGCAGGTACGCAATGCCCAGGAGGGCCATCCCGAACCCGCCGCCGGCGCCCGGCGCGGCCAACGACGCAACGGTGGTCGCGTCGTCCCACGACCGCAGCAAACCGATCACCACGGTGACACCGCCGGCGCCGATCATGGCCGCAGTGCCCACTGCGCCGAGCCGGACGGACACCGGAACCCATGACGGCAGCCGATGATAAAGGTAGGAACGCCAGCCGAAGCCGCGAACCAGGGTGGTGCACCCGACGACGGCCAGTGCCAGCAGCGCTGGCCGCCACCACTGGTCGGCCGACACGGCTCCGGCCGGCCCCAGCAGAACACCGCACGCCGTCACGACCGCCGCGTAGACGGCGGCCGCGACGCCCGTCGACGCGAGTTCGTGTCCCCGCTCGGTCGTCACCGGCCGCCCGCGGCCACTGACCGTCGCCAACAGTGCAATCGCCACGACGGTGATCATCAGCGGCGGGATCGTCAACGCTGCACGACCGATTCGCACCGTCATGCCGTTGGCCGAGCTGAAGGCTGCGACGCCGGCGCGAAGCAGGGCAACGGGCCCGCTGCCGGAACTGGGCGTGACGGCCCACAGCACCACCCCGATACTGCAGATCAGCAGCAAGCCGGCCGTGGCGGCGTAGAACGCTCGGACTCCAGCGCCGATGACGGACCCCGCGAATGTGCGGGGCGACTGCTTCTCCGGATCATCGGCAGTCGCACGCGGGTGGATGTCGGTGAGTGACATGCCCCCAACCCTCACATGGACGGCGTGTCAGGCGTTGTCAGCCACGCCGTCGTGGCCGGGCATTGCCCGCGACGGGCCTATCGGGCAGGACCACGGGTCAGAAGCGCACCTGTTGCGTCTCGTCCGGCGATGGTCCGTCATCGGGCCTGTTTCCTGCGGTATCCGGTCGTTCTGGCCCTGTCTGCGCTGGCGGCTCGGGCAGTCGGGCGTGTGGATTCCGCTGGTCGCCGGGGCGCGCCGTCGACGGATTGTAGGGATTGGCGACGTAGCCACCGTATTGCGGTGCGTCCGAACCAGTACCGGTTGGCCCATTGCCGCCGTGGACATCGGCGCCCGGCGGGTAGGCCTCACCGAATCCGGTACGGACGGTGGGCGGGCCAGACACCGCGCCCCGCCCGAACTGCGTCTGACCGGCTTCCGCCGATGCGGCTGGCTTCTTCGAACGGGGAGTTCGGGGCGTGGCACCGGCCGGCTTCACGGTTCCGGACTCGGTGAGCCACGCATACGCCGCCGCTCCCGCCTGCAACAACGACACGACGATGAGCAGGATCAACCCGGTTCCGGCCGACAGCGAAACACCGTAGCTACCGTCACCGGAGATGAGCTGGGTCAGCGAGGCGAGGAACCCCACGAGCGCAAGCATGGCAGTAGGGAAGGTGTACCTCCCGCCCCCGGGCACCAGCGGTGCGACGGCGAGGAGGCCGACCAGCAGCAGCAGGATGGGCAGATAGGCGGCGGCGGTGGCGTAGACCGAGATGCTCACGTCGGCACCTCGCTGGTCGGCCTTCCAGGCCGACAGAAATCCGAAGAAAAACGCCAGCACGCCCAATGCCGCGATGCTCAACGACAGGATGCGGGCGAGATCGACGCCGGACCGCGGCTTTGCACCGGGAGGGCTGGTCGGCGCAGCCGACCCGCCTCCGCCGGGACCAGAACCGACCGGCACCTGGGCACCGGACTGTGGGCCCCATTGCGGGCCGGCGCCGTAGGCAGGGCCGTAACCCTGACCCGGCGAGCCAGGTCCGCCGTATTGCGGCCCCGCCGGTGGCGGGCCGCCGTAGGTCGGAACGTTTCCCGCTGGGCCCCATGGCGCCCCGCCGGGGCCACCGTACGAACCCGGTCCCTGCTGGCCGCCGGGCGGACCGTATGGACTACTCACGCTGTTCCACCTCGCTGTTCAACTGACACAGACCTGTACTCGAACCGACACTCATCCTCTCGCCCAAGACGATCGATTTCGAACGTATCCCACTCGAAACGCTTGTTCACTGCCCGGCGAGTACCTCGCGCAGCAGACGCGCGGCTTCGGACGGGGTTTTCCCGACCTTCACGCCGACCGCCTCCAGCGCTTCCTGCTTGGCCTGCGCAGTGCCGGCCGAACCGGAGACGATGGCCCCGGCGTGACCCATGGTCTTGCCTTCCGGAGCGGTGAACCCGGCTACGTAGCCGATGACCGGCTTGGTGACGTTGCCGGCGATGAAAGCGGCCGCGCGCTCCTCGGCGTCACCGCCGATTTCACCGATCATCACGATGGCCTTGGTGTCAGGGTCCGCCTCGAACGCCGCGAGGGCGTCGATGTGAGTGGTGCCGATGACCGGGTCGCCGCCGATGCCGATGGCGGTCGAGAACCCCAGATCCCTGAGCTCGTACATCATCTGGTAGGTAAGCGTGCCGGACTTCGAGACCAGCCCAACCGGACCCTTCCCGGTGATGGTGGCGGGAGTGATGCCGACGAGGGACTCGCCTGGCGTGATGATGCCCGGGCAGTTCGGGCCGATGATCCGGGTGTTGCCACCCTTCTCGACGGCGTAGGCCCAGAACTCCGCCGAGTCCTGCACCGGAATGCCCTCGGTGATGACCACCAGCAGTTCGATGCCGGCGTCGATCGCCTCGATGACGGCGTCCTTGGCGAAGGGCGGCGGCACGAAGACGATGGATACCGTCGCGCCGGTTTGTGCGACCGCTTCCGCCACGGTCCCGTAGACCGGCAGGGTGACATCGCTCGTGGCTGACGGTGGTCCCGGCCTTGCGGGCGTTCACACCGCCGACGATCTTCGTGCCGGCCTTGAGCATCAGCGCGGTGTGCTTGGTGCCCTCGCCACCGGTGATCCCCTGGACGATGACCTTGGAATCAGCGTTCAAATAGATGGACACAGCTAGACATTCCTCTCGGTTACTTCGTGGCCGCGAAAGCGAGCTCGGCTGCTTTGTCGGCCCCTTCGTCCATGGTGTCCGCCAGGGTGACCAACGGATGATTGGCTTCGGCGAGGATGCGGCGACCTTCCTCGACGTTGTTGCCGTCGAGCCGAACCACCAGTGGCTTGTTGGCTTCGTCACCCAAGGATCTCCAGCGCCTGGACGATCCCGTTCGCCACCGCGTCGCAGGCGGTGATGCCACCGAAGACGTTGACGAACACCGCGCGCACGTCCGAGTCGCCCAGGATGATCTCCAGTCCGTTGGCCATCACCGTGGCACTGGCGCCGCCGCCGATGTCGAGGAAGTTGGCCGGCTTCACGCCACCATGCTTCTCGCCCGCGTACGCGACGACGTCGAGGGTGGACATGACGAGACCGGCGCCGTTGCCGATGATGCCGACCTGCCCGTCGAGCTTGACGTAGTTGAGGTTCTTCTCCTTGGCCGCGACTTCGAGCGGGTTCTCGGCGGCATTGTCGACGAAGGCCTCGTGATCCGGATGACGGAAGGAGGCGTTGTCGTCCAGCGACACCTTGCCGTCCAGCGCCAGCACCACGCCGTCCGGAGTCTTGACCAGCGGGTTCACCTCGACGAGCGTCGCGTCCTCTTTCACGAAGACGTCCCACAGTTTGATCAGCACGTTCTCGACCTGGTCGATCACCTCCGCCGGGAAGCGGCCGGCGACGGCGATCTCGTGGGCCTTCGCCGCATCGACGCCGACGATCGCATCCACCGGGATCCTGGCCAGTGCCTCCGGCCGTTCGACGGCCAGCTCCTCGATCTCCATGCCGCCGTCCTTGCTGGCCATCGCCAGGTACGTGCGGTTGGACCGGTCGAGCAGGTAGGAGACGTAGTACTCCTCGGCGATGTCCGCGGCCTCGGTGACCAGGACTGTCCTGGTGACGTGCCCCTTGATGTCCAGACCGAGGATCGCCTCGGCATTCTTGCGAGCGGCGGCAGCGTCGGGTGAGAACTTGACTCCGCCGGCCTTACCGCGGCCACCCACCTTGACCTGGGACTTCACCATGACGGCGGAACCGTACTTCTCGGCGATCGCCACGGCCTGGTCGACCGTGGTGGCCGTCTCCCCGGGTGTGCCGGGAACGCCGTGCTTGGCGAAGAGCTCCTTCGCTTGGTACTCGTACAGATCCACGTTTGCTCCCGAAACTCGACAGTGCTGCGTCGTGGGTGGTCGCTGCGTCAGGCAGCGTTCGCCGGGTCCGGCGTCGTCGACCGGTGGACCCGGGCGCGTCGTGGACCGTCACGTGACCCTACTGGCCGGGCATTTATCGCAGCACATCCGCCCTGGTGAGCTATCCCACCCGTGATCTGGACCGCAGCCGATGCTCACTCGCAACGCGACGTCGGGACCCGGTGCTTCCGGGCGGGTTCGGAAGTCATCCGCTGCCCTTCTTCGGTCGGGGCCTTGCGGCCTTTGTCGCAACCGACTTACCACCCTGACCCGCCCGGACGCGGGCACCGCTCGATCGCCAACCGGGCAGATTCGATACGTCGGTCATGGTGATGCGTTTGGTCGAGCGGGCCAGTGCCACCGCTGCTACCAGGAAGGCGGCCGCCACTACGTATCCGGCGTACAGGCCCGCCGCCTTCTCAAAACCCTCCTGAGCGCTGACCGCCCGAGGGATGACGAGTCGCACGCCCAGGATCGCCGCACCGGTCAGCGGAAACGCGGCCGCCTGCGAGACGTGGATCGCCCTACCGCCCGACCACGCCGCGGCGACCATGCCGGCGGCGAGTGCCAGCACGCCCCAGGAGCTGACCTGGAAACCCACCAGCAGGGTGGCGGCGGACCCGGCAGAGGTTCGATAGACCGGCAGAGCGAGCGCAACGACCGTCAGTACCGTCAGTACCGAGGCGACCAGCGCCCCAAAGCTTCTGGATTCAGCCAGCAAGTCATCGTCCGGGACCGACAGCGACTCCTGCGCGGCGCTCCGGGAGGCTGCAATCGAAAAGATCAGGGTCCCGATGCCCAGCCCGATGCCGGCTATGGCAGACCACAGCCCGGGGCCGGCCGACCAGTTGGGCGCCGCGAAGCCCGCGTTCGGTACCGCCGCGCTCGCCACCACCTCGCCGAGCACGTACAGCGATTGTGCGGCGGCGTAGACCAACGAGATCCATCCGATGCTCGCGACGGCGCGGCCGGCCCTGGCCGACGAGGGAACGAGCCACAGCACGCCGCCGATCAACGGAACGATCATGGCTACCGCGAAGGGCAGCGACAGCGGAGCGGAGATGGCGAAGCCGTCGGTGAGCTTCGGGTCGGCTCCGCCGTTGTAATGGAGCTGCGGCAAACGCCACGCGGCGGCGGCCGCGGCAGCCACCAGCAAACTGAGCACCGCGCCGGTGATGTCCAGCCGGCGAAGGGGAACGACCGGCGAGTCACCAGGTGTGGCTTTCAGCGGTCCGGCGCGGGCCAGCAGACCGGCCGCCGCCACTAGTACCGCGCCGGCCAGGCCGAGGGCGACGGCAGCATTCAATTGCACCGGCGCACCGACGGCGCGCACCGCGAGCGCCGTCAGGAACGGCACCGCCGCCGCCGCGGCCACTCCGCTGAGCAGCGCGAACGCAATCCATCGAGGCAGGACGGCCGCCGCCAATACGGCGATGGTGGCGACGACCGTCAGCGCCAGCGCGGCTCCGATCCCCCACAGTCCCAGTTGAGGAGGGAGGTAACGATCCGCCAGGTAGCCGCGGCTGTACGGCAGCGTCAGCGATGCGGTGAGCAGCGCCAGAACGCCGACGAAGCCCACCGAGATCAGCAGATTGTTGCGCGTCGACCCGGCCGCCGGTTCGGACGCGACATCCGCTCCGGCGGCGGGCGCGGCCAAGTCGAGGTCCGACGAATCGAAGGCTTCGGCGAGCACGTTCGCTCCGACGGGCGAGCCGGCCGCCGCTGGCTCGGTCGGGTCGGCATCGAAGATCCGCTCAGGTCCGAACGACAGGGAGCCACTGAGTCGGCGAGCGGCCCAGAGTCCGGCGAACAGCATCAGCAGGTCACCGACCAGTAGCACGAATGCTCCGGTAGCCACGGTGAACGGCAGCGCCCCGGCTGAGGTCTCGTAGAACAGCTCAGGCCTGATCGCCGAGTTCGGCGCGGTCAACACCGGGAGATCCGCGATGACCCTGGCCACCGACACCGCTCCGGCGCCGGCGGTGAACGCGAGCCCGACGGTCGGCTTCGAAGCCGCGAGCGCCACCGCAGCGATCGCCGGCAGGAGAACCACCCACACGGCGCCGGTCGCGATACCCAGTGCAGACCGGTCGTACGTGTGGGCGACACCGATCAGCGTGGCCGCTCCGACGAGGGCCGCTCCCAACCAGCAGGATTGCCGCGGATCCCAGGGCGGATCGATCACCGGAGCGACCGGGCGGGACGGCCGGCTGCTCGGTCGACGCCGTCATCGCAGGATCGCCGACAGGCGATCTCCGTGTTGTCGGCCGCCCCGCCGGCGGCCGCGGCAAGCGCGCCGGCCTGGTCTGCAACTCTCCGTGGAACTCACACCGACGACCGTAGCAACGGGGTGGCTCGAGAATCGGTTACCGTCACTGGTCGCCGCAATACCTGTTGCCGGGCGGCTGCAGGACCGCACTGGAAATGACCGATCGCGAGGGAGCCCGTGCCCGGCACTGACCGAGATCCGCAGCGCCGGACGGCGGGCCGGACGCGATGATCGACGTGCTGGCCTATGTCCTGGTCGCGGCCGGACTCGTGCTCGGCGTCTGGTGCGCCATCCAGGCGTACCGGGACCGGCCCACCAACGACGCCCTGATGATCGCCGCCATCGCGGTGGAAGTCGGATTGCTCGTGCAGTCCGTCATCGGCATCGTCAGGCTCGGGATCCGCCCACCTGGCCGAGCCGGTGACCTTCCTGGCCTACGCCGTCGGCATCCTGCTGCCGCTGCCCCTCGGGTTCTACCTGGCCAGAATCGAGCGCACCCGATGGGGATCGATCATTCTCGGCTTCACCGGGATCGTCGTCGGCGTGATGACCCTGCGGCTGCTGCAGATCTGGCGGTCGGACCTTGTCTGACCCGGTCGGGGGGGCCGAGAATGTCGACAGCTCCACCGAGCCCGCTGACCACGAGCCTTTCAGTCGACGAGGAGGTACCGCCGACCGGCCCGCGCCGCATCCTGATCGCGCTCTACCTGATCTTCGCGCTGGCCGCGACCTCCCGGGGCGTCGTCCAGCTCTCCACGACCTTCCACACGGCTCCTCTGGCGTACGTGCTGTCGCTGTGTTCCGGGATCATCTACATCGCCGCCGCTGTCGGGTTGCTCAGCGACCGGCCCTGGGCGCGCGGGCTCGCTTGGGTGGCGATCGGCACGGAGCTCGTCGGCGTACTCGCTGTCGGCACGAGTTCTCTGATCGACCGGGCCGCGTTCCCGCGCGACACCGTGTGGTCCCGATTCGGCAGCGGGTACGGGTATTTCCCCGTGCTCCTGCCGCTGCTCGGTCTCATGTGGCTCTGGTACAGCCGTCCCGGCGGATAAAACTGAGTAGACAATCGATCGGTTGGCTCTGCTGCCCGTGGGAGTATCCCCACAACTGATTCGCCGCCCGAGAGTCTGGGCGCACATCATCATTCAGAGCGGAGATGGACGTGCAGGGCTTCAACAGTCGCCGGCCCGATGCCAGGGAACGTCGCGAGGCTGGACGGGCGCTGCGTGCGGAGGTCCCGCGATCCGCACACGCTGACGGCGGCGCCGAGATCGGGCGGGATCCGATCGCGATCCTGGCTGCGCAAGCCAGCTCCAGGGTTCCGGAGATCATCGGCATCCGGCACAGCCGGATGGCGCTGAACCCGTTCGCCTACCTCCGCGGGGCGGCCGCCGTGATGGCGGCGGACCTGCAGCACACACCTGTGACGGGGCCGGAGGTGCAGTTGTGCGGCGATGCGCACATCCGGAACTTCGGCACCTTCGCCACCCCGGAACGCAATCTCACGTTCTCGATCAACGACTTCGACGAGACATTGCCGGGGCCCTGGGAGTGGGACGTCAAGAGATTCGCGGCGAGCTTGTACGTCGTTGCCCATGAACACGGATTCGATCCCGATGTCCGACGAAGTCTGGTGGTCTCCGCCGTGGCGGCGTACCGACAACGGTTGGCGCACTATGCCCAGCTGACCAATCTCGAGGTCTGGTACGACATCAAGGGCATCGACGACGTGCTGTCGCACTACACCAGGGCCGCGCGCATCCAGGTCGAACGGGACATCACCAAGGCGACCCGGCGCGAGCACGCCCGCGCCATCGACAAACTCACCTGGACGATCGAGAGCGACCGGGCGGAGCCGGGCGATGCGGCGGCGGTCACTGTGCGGTTCCGCGAGGAACCCCCGCTCCAGGTGCACTTCGAATCGGCCGGTCTCGAGATGGAAGAGGCGCTGCACGCCGTGGAGTCGTATCGCGAGAGCCTCCTGGACGACAAGCGTGTGCTGGTCAACCGCTACCGGATCCTGGACATCGCCCGGCGCGTCGTCGGGGTCGGCAGCGTCGGCACCAAGGTGTGGATCTGCTTGTTGCAGGGTGAATCCGGCGCCGCCGCCGACCGGATCGTATTGCAGGTCAAACAGGCTCAGCCCTCGGCACTCGAGCCCTACCTACGGCCGTCGGCCATCGCGCACGCCGGCCGTCGGGTGGTGGCGGGCCAGCGACTCACTCAGGGGCCGACCGATTCATTTCTGGGCTGGTGCTCGGAGCCGATCAACGGCCGCGAGTACTACGTCCGGCAATTGTGGGACCGGAAGGGCCGTTCCGACCTGACCACGATGAATCGGCGTGGGCTGAACGAGCACGCGACGCTCTGCGGGTGGGCGTTGGCCAGGGCCCACGCGCGATCAGGCGACTCAGCGATGATCGCCGGCTATCTGGGCCGGTCCGGCAGCTTCGACCGCGCTGTCGCGGTATTCGCCGAGCGCTACGCCGCGGTCACCCGCTCGGATCACGCCGAATTGCTGACCGCGGTGGCCGACGGCCGCCTGGCAGGCAGCGATGTCGTCTGAAGCCCTGCGGCACCAGGTGTGGGATGATCACCGGATGGGCCATGCGCAGTCCGCAGAGCAGGGGTCCGGGCTCGATCACGCCGGCGTCAGCGGATGGGTCGGTCGCGGCGTTGCGTCAGCTCTGCGTTCATCCCTCCAGCTCACCGCGGTGTCGGTGCGCGCACTGGGAAACGGTGCCGCCGCGGTCATCCCGATCGTGACCGCGCCGGTCGAGGCGACCTTGAGCGCTATCGCACAGGGTACGAGCGCCGCCCAGTCGGCGACCGCCGAGACCGCGGACGCTGCCCTGCGACTCACCATTCGCGTCGTGGTCGATGCGGCACTGCGGGAGTTGGATCTGACCCAGATCGTGCGCGAGAACGTGGACATCGACGGCCTGGCCGCCGGCATCGATCTGGATGCGATCATCGACCGAGTGGACATCGACGCAATCGCCGCCGGTATCGACCTCGACCGGATAGTCGACCGACTCGACATCGACCGCGTCCTGAATCGGGTCGACATCGACGAGGTGGCCAGCCGGATCGATATCGACGCGATCACCGCCAGGATCGACCTGAACGCCATCGCCACCCGCATCGACATCGATCCACTGATCGCCCGGGCCAACATCGACGCCGTTCTCGCCAAGATCGACCTCAATGAGATAGCCACCCGCATCGACATCGATCCACTCATCGCCCGCGCCAATATCGACGCCGTTCTGGCCAAGATCGACCTCAATGAGATAGCCACCGGCATCGACATCGATCCGCTCATCGCCCGCGCCAATATCGACGCCGTCATCGCCAAGGTGAATCTCATCGGGCTGGCCACCGAAGTCATCGACGGGATCGATTTGCCGGCGATCATCCGCCAGTCATCCGGTGCGTTGTCCTCCGACGCCGTTCAGGGAATTCGTTTCCAGAGCCGCGCGGCCGACGATGCTCTGGCGGCTTTCGTCGGTCGGCTGTTCGGCAAGGGCGATGTCGACCCGGTGGTGTCGTCGTCGTGACCGGGCCCGTCGGCCACAACATCGCGGCGCCACCGTCGCCCGCGGTCGTCCCCACCCGGCCGGCTGGCATCGTCTCCAGGGGTGTGGCTGCCGGAATCGATGTCGTCGTCGTCTTCGCCATCACCGCCGGGATCTACCTCGGGGCCTCATTTGTGCGATTGCTCCTGCGTCCCAGAGAATTCACCTGGCCGGCTTACAACGTGTTCTTTTCCATGGCGGCATTTATCGTCGTCGCGATCGCTTATCTGACGTTCTTCTGGTCGACCAGCGGGCGAACAGTGGGCAGTGCACTGCTGGGGGTTCGCGTTCGGACCACCCACGGCCGCAAGGTGAATTGGATGGTGGCGTTCCTGCGTGCCATCTTTTGTTCCCTGTTTCCCATCGGCCTGTTCTGGGTCATCTTCGATCCGCGCAAGCGCCGGTCGATCCAGGACATCGTGCTGCGGACGGGCGTGACCTACGAGCCGATCGTGCGGGCCGGACATCCGCCGGCCCTGCCCGGCGAGATCAGTTGATCTCTGGACGCTGTCCCGCTTCCCTGAAGCTTTGCACTGGTCCGCACAGCACGCCGCCGTCAACAGGCAGCACGATACCGGTGATCCACGAGGCGTCGTCCGAGGCCAAAAAGGCGACGGCGGCAGCGATATCCTCTGGCTCCCCAATCCGGCCGAGGGGGTAGATGCGCGCGAACTTGTCCGGGTCCTGATCCTGGCCGGCCCACACCCTCGTGCGGATGGTTCCCGGGGCGACGACGTTGAAGCGGACCGGCCGACCGGTGGCCCGAGGATCCCAGGCGCCGTAGCGGACGCTGAGATTTGCGGCGACATTACCCAGCCCCGCCTTCGCGGCGGAATATGCCACATTGTCAAAGGCCGCCAGTCCGTTCACCGATCCCGTCATCACCACCGAACCGCCGAACGTCGACTCGATCAGGTGTGGCAGCGCAACCTGGATGCAGATCACCGCGCCGTGCAAGGTCGGTTCCATGTGGGCTGCCCAGGTCTTGTCGTCGAGTTCGAGGAAATCCTCGGGTCCGGAGACGCCGACGTTGCACGCCAACACGTCAAGGGCGCCGAACCGCTCGACGCACGCGACGACCGCCGCCTGCACGCCGGCTCGATCGGTGACATCGCAGCACACTGCGGTCGACCGCTCGCCAAGCGTCTCGGCCACCTCCGCAGCGGCCTCCCCGTCCACGTCGGCCAGTAGCACTGACGCACCTTCGGAATACAGCCGGATCGCGATGGCCCGGCCGATGCCGTTGCCCGCACCGGTGATCATGGCGGCCCGGCCGGCGAATCGTTGCATCATCCGAGCCATCCTATTTGCGGGTCGGGAGGGATTCCCTTCTCGGCGCAACAGGGAACTTAATTTGCCGTCGTGTGTTATCGGCGGTTCAGCGGGTGAGCCCCATCGGTATCGGCATGGTAGAGGTTGACTACGCGTTTGGTGGCGGCGAGTGCGGCGGCGTCGACGTCGGCGGACTGGCAGGTGGTACCGGTAGTGAGCGGGCACCAGCGGTGCGGCGGCCGGGCGTTCTGCAGGGACGCGACCCAGGCGATGTCGCTGGTGGCCCAGGTCCCGTTCTTGGCCTGTGCGAACGTGATCCGGACCAATAGCCCACGATGGGTGCCCTCGACTGGTGTCTGCTGGGCGGCGATGTTGTTGCCCAACCCGTAGATCACCCACTTGCCGTTGATCTTCTGCAGCGGTTGCACGACGTGCGCGTGGTGGCCATAAACCAAGTCGACGTCCGGGCTGGCCAGCAAGGTTCGGGCGGTCTCCTGCTGCTGAGCGTTGGGTTCGTTGTCGTATTCGGTGCCGGCGTGAACGGCGACGACGACCAGGTCGGCGCCGGCTGCTTTGGCCGCGTGGGCTTCCGCCAGGATCGTGTGCGTGTCCAGGATGCTGACCTGCCAGGGCTGCTCGGGCGGCCCGTCGTTCAACCCATAGGTGACGGAGATGAACCCGACCCGGGCATGCGCCGTGGTCAAGATCGTGGGCGTGGCGGCAGCCGTCCGTGTCCGGTACGACCCGTCGTGGGCCAGACCCGCGGCGTCCAGGTCGTCCAGGGTGCGGGTGAGCCCAGTGGTGCCCTGGTCGAGGGTGTGGTTGCTGGCGGTGCTGCACGCGTCGTAACCGGTGGCAACCAGCGCGGGCAGGACCTGCGGCGGGACGGAGAACTCCGGGTAACCGGCGAACGGCCCGGCTGCCGGTGCCAACGGCGTTTCCAGGTGGCAGATGGCGAGGTCCGCGGCCCGGATGAACGGAGCCTGCGCGGAGAGCATCGCCCGAAAGTCCAGGCCCTTACCGCCGGGGGAATCCGCCCGGGCCTGTGCCACCAGCGGCGGGTGCAGCAACACGTCCCCGGTGACCGCGATCGACACACACCGCACCCCCGGACATCCCGGCTCTCCCGCCGCGGACACCGACACCGGTGATGCCGCCGTCGTTGACGCCTCACGGGAAGCTTTCCGACTCGTCTGGGTCACTGTCGGAGCGGACGTGGTGCGCGCCGATTCGGTTTTGTCCGCGGACGTCACTGCGAACGTCGTGACCGGCGCCGGCCGTGATGGCGTCGGCGCCGTCGCAACCGGAGGGCCCGGCGGCGGCGCAGGCGCTGAACACGCGGGCAACACCGTGAGCAGGACCAGGACCGCTGACAGGACCACGCGGCGCGCACTACCGTTCCGACCGGCACCCCGGGATCGACGACCTCTGCACGCCCGCATCGGAACAGTCTGCGCCCACGAATCAAGTGTTGACGTGCGAGTCCGACAACCGCCGTGGCTGGGTTCAAAGTGCCGATTCGGTTTTGCACGTACAGACTGAACTTGGATCTTGCCCTTACGTATTGGAGGGAACGTCATGAGACGCATCTTGGTGGTTTGCGCGGTGGTGGCCGAGTTGTTGTTCGGCTCGGCGTTCTACGTCAACGCGGCGCCCGTGGCGACCGCAGCCCAGCAGACCAACTGGAGTTCATATGAGGGCGGTGCCAAACATAATTCATTCACCAGCAACGCCCAGATCAGCAAGGCGGCCGCGGCGCACCTGAAGCTCGCCTGGAGTTGGAAGCCCGATCCACCGACGATGGTCGGGCAACCGAAGGGCAGTTTTTACTCCAGTCCGACGGTGTACAACCATCGCATCTACGTCGGCGCGGATACCGGCGTGTTCTACGCGCTCGACGAGACCACCGGCAAAGTGCTCTGGAGCCGGTTCCTGGGCTTCCAACCGTCACGGAGCTGCACCCAACCCCTCGGGTTCGTCTCGACCGCAGCCGTGATTCCGGTCCCGAACGCGACGCACACCGGGACGCTGCCGGCCGTTTATGTGGCAGCGCCGGACGGCTACCTGTATTCGCTGAACGGCATGACCGGGGCGACCAGGTGGCGCAGTTTGATCGCGAAGCCGTCCACCACCGTCAACGACGCCTTCAACTGGTCCTCGCCCACCATCGTGGGCGGCCGGGTCTACATCGGGTTCGCCTCCAACTGCGACACGCCCTGGATTCGGGGTGGGGTGATGTCACTCGACCAGAACACCGGTGCCCGCCTGGCCACCTGGTACGCGGTGCCGCCCGGCTCCATCGGCGGAGGGGTGTGGACCAGCGCAGCGGTGACCAGCGACGGCGTGTTCGCCACGACCGGATCGACCTGCGGCAAGCACCCGAATCCGGCCAGCAACTGCCCGCCGACCAACCAACTCGGGAACGCCTACAGCCTCGTGCGGCTGGACCCCATCACACTGAAATCCCAAGCGGTCTGGACCCTTCCGCCGGCGGAACTAAAGCTCGCCGGCGACCCGGACTGGGGCTCCTCTCCATCGTGTTCAACGCCACGGTGAACGGGACGGTCACCAGACTGGTGGGTGCGTGCCACAAGAACGGCTACTTCTACGTACTGCGTACCGGCAACATGACCGCGCCGCTGTGGCAACGTCAGATCGGAACCCCGACCACCGACGGAGCAGACGGATGCCTGGCCGGCGCCATCTACGACGGCACCAGACTTTTCCTTGCCGGTAACGCGACAAAGATCGGTGGGGTCGACTACCAGGGATCCATCCGGCGCGTTGACCCGGCGACAGGCAA
>CAVOIW010000013.1:0-231934 GCA_963695865.1 uncultured Actinomycetota bacterium
CCTGCAGGTCGTCGTTGATGTCGAAGAACTTGGTCTGGATGAAATGCACGTGCGGTAGCACGTCGACCAGATCGGACATCGGCACAGCCAGCGCCTCCAGGTGCGGCGAGCGCTTGTTGCCCTCGCCCGCCTCGATCTCCTCGGACGGGTCTTCGATCGGCGCTGTCTGGAAGATGCCGGTGTCGATGAGGAGTTTGAAGTGGTCGCTGCCGGTGCGCTCGATGAAGTCGATGTACCCCTGGGTGACCGGGTGCTTGATCGGGGTGGGTGCGTGTATTTCGGGGCAGATGATGACGTCGAGTTCCGCGGCGAGGTCGAGGGAGCGTTCCACTGCCGCTTCCCAGATCGGGTGCGGGTCGAGATCCCAGGACACCACGCCGAATTTCGGTCGAACCGAGGTGAAGCCCAGTTGTTTGGCCAGCCGCAGGTCGAGTTGGAGCTGAGCGGCGCCTTCTTCGGCGGTGAGATCCCGGTCGCGCCATCTGGTCGTGTCCACCCAGGCGCCGTAGTTCGTCGGTGTCAGGCTGTACTTGTCCAGCAACGCGAACCAGGTATGCCACCCAGGCCGGATCCAGCGTCGGGTAGCCGGGAATGTTTCCCTCGCCGAGGATCTCGATGCCGGTGGCGCCGAGATCGGCGATCTCGGCGAAGCAGTCCTCCAGGGTCATCGAGCTGTAGATGTCACCGCTGTAGGAGTAGGTCGAGACACCGAACTTCAGGCCGCCCGCCGGCACCGGCGGCACGATCACCCCCTGCGCGGAGGCCGGAAACGAGGAACGCGACACCGCCGGCGGGAAATACGACCGCCGCAGGAAGACCCTGACCTCGATGTTGTGCACACCGGTACTCAACCCGCCCGGCCGAGGCACCGTGATCGTCGCGGTCTCCTCGAGCTGCCAACGGACGTCGGTGCTGGCGCGCAACTGATCCAGCGTGAAGGTGCGGCCCTGCAACGTCCACAGCGGCACGGACGGCGGGATCCGCTCCCCGTCCACGACCATTTCGACGCCATCGAGCAAGCTCGCGGCGATCCCGCGATAGTTCGGATTCCGCAGGTTCAACTGGAAGCCGGTCGTTTCGCCTCCCTCGACCACGTTGCGGAAGCCCCGGCCCTGGATGACATTCAGATCGAGCATGATCAAACTCCTTGGTTGTTGAAGGTCGATGTATGCAGGCCCATGAAATCTCGGTTCAAAGGTCCTCGTTCGCAGTTTCAATGCTGTTGGGATTCGGAAGCCGTTTCCTGAAAGCAATTCGACTTCGGGCGGCTTCTCTCCGTGGGCAGGCCAGGGCACGCGGAGAGTTGACTTAGAACATTGGGTGGTCGTTGGCGGAGTTAGCCGGCCACGGCTGGATGACGTCCCAGTGTTCGACAATGCTGTCTCCGTCGGCGCGGTAGAAGTCGACAACCGCCGCGACGGCGGTACCGTCCCGCACAATTTTCAGATGTACGGAACACAGGTCGCGGTCGACGAGGAGCCGAATCACTTGGGGTGAAAAGCCCGGGTCGTCGAACATCTCGGCGAGGACGCCCCGGGCGACGTCTCGCCCGTCGGCGAGGCCCGGGTTGTGTTGCACATACCCAGGGGCGACATAGGTGTCGAAGGCCGCGCGCACGTCCTTTTGGCGGTACATGAGATCGATGAAGTCCTCGAAGAACGGGCGTCGCTCGTCGGTAGGCAGCGCTGACGTTGGCATTGCGTGCTCTCCTGGGTCATGGTCGGTGTTCCTGTACAGCTGTGTGTCGAGTCCAAGGATTGGAGTTCGTTGCCCAGCAGCCAGCACCGACTGCTAGATAGTCGGCATCCCGGTGTAGTTCTCTGCGAGGCTTGTTGCCGCGGCCCTGGATGAGGCGAGGTAGCGCAGCTGGGACAGCTGAAGCTGTGCGTCGAAATCGTCACCGGAAGTGTGCAGCATCGAGGTCATCCACCAGGAGAAATGGGTGGCCCGCCAGACCCGGCGCAGTGCTGTGTCGGAATAGGTGTCAATCAGGCGGGTGTCATGTCGATTAAGGAGCGACGCCAAGGCTGGAGCGAGGACGGCGACGTCGGATGCAGCAAGGTTCAGCCCCTTCGCGCCGGTGGGCGGGACGATATGTGCGGCGTCCCCGGCCAGGAACAGGGCGCCACGGCGCATCGGCGCGCTGACGAAACTGCGCATCGGAAGGATTCCCTTGGAGATCAGCGGGCCTTCGTTCAACGGGGTCCCGTCCATCGCCATCCGGATCGAAAGTTCGGACCAGATCCGATCATCGGACCAGTTCGCAATGTCATCGGTTGCATCGACCTGCAGATACAGTCTGCTCACGAAGTGGGATCGCATGCTGTGCATCGCGAAACCGTTCGGATGCCAGGCGTAGATCAGTTCATCGGTGGCCGGCGCGGCGTCGACCAAGATCCCCAGCCAAGAGTACGGATACACCCGCTCCCAGGATTGTTGCGCCGGTGGCATCGCCGACCTGCTGACGCCGTGGAACCCGTCGCACCCGGCGACGACCGCGGTGTCGATCCGTTGCGGGTTCCCGTCCTGGTCGGTGAAGGTGACGGACGGTGACTCGGTGTCGATGTCATGGATCGCGGTGTCGGTGACCTCGAAATAGATCTGCTGTCCGTCCGCTACCCGGGCATCGAAGAGGTCCTTGACCACCTCCGTCTGCCCGTACACCCACACCGACCGCCCGCACAGTTCGGGGAAGTCGATGTGGTGCCGAACCCCAGGCCACTGAAGGTATATGCCCTCGTGCTTGAGCCCTTCGCGGTGCAGTCGCTCACCGACGCCGGCCTCCGTCATCAAGTCGGCAGTGCCCTGTTCGAGGACTCCCGCGCGCAAGCGGGCCTCGATGTACGCGCGGGACTGGCGCTCCACGAGCACCGACTCCACACCCTGCTTCGCCAGTAGCTGAGCGAGAAGCAGCCCGGCGGGGCCGGCACCGATGATGGCCACCTGGGTACGCATATCGTCGCTACTTCCTCTGCAGTCTTGGCGCTCGGGGTGGTGGGCTCAGCTGCCGGTGACCCAGCGCTGGCCATTACCTGTTCATCGGCATTCCTGCCGCCGGAAGGCGATGAGATCCGTGATTGTGATGGCGCGCAGACGATGGGCCGCAGCGAACGCTGCGAGATCGTGAAGCGGTGACGTCCGAGCTGTCGTCATTGACGATCGCGCCGATGACGCCACCGCTTCCGACCCCGGCAAGTCGGGTCAAGTCGACCGACGCCTCGGTGTAGCGGGCTCGCTCGAGAACACCGCCTGGTCGTGCCCGCATGGGCAGGATGTGGCCAGGGCGGGAGAAGTCATCGGGGGTCGACGCGGGATCCCCGAGAAGCCGGATGGTCACGGCCCGGTCCGCTGCCGAGATGCCTGTGGTCACCCCCCGCACCGCGTCGACTGACACCGTGAACGCGGCCTCCACAGGGTTCTCGTTGTGCCGGACCATCGGTGGGAGGCAGAGCCGATCGCAATCCGCCGCTTCGAGCGGGACGCACAACACACCGGAGGTATGCCGGACGAGAAAGGCGACCCGCACGGCCGTCGCGCAGCTGGCGGCGACAAGCAGGTACCCGGCGTGCTGGTCGGCGAGGGTATCGACCACGATCACAGGGCGTCCCGCCGCGATGTCGGCCAAGGCCAACCGCACTGCAGTCAGGCCCGACTGACCTTGTCGGGTTCCTGCCTCGAGTCGGGCTGCGCTCATCTGCTCAGTGCTCATCCGGTCAGGGCGATTCGAGGTGAGCGCGAACCGTGTTGCCGGCATCGTCGACCCATCCCTTCGTCCGGGCGTAAGCGATCATGGCGTCGAAACCGGTATCCCAGTCGGGAGCGGTACGGCCGGCGGCCAGCCGGCGGATGACTCCAAGTTGGACGTGGACGTTTCGGCCGCCCGCGTCCAGTTCTCCGACACCGGAACGGTGCACGAATGAGCCGAGCTCATCCGCCGGTACGTGAGTCGGTACCACGATGCTGAACGCCCGGAAGTTGTTCGGGTCGTCGAGCTCAGCGGCAGCATCGCTGTCGAGAATGATCTGCATCAGGGTCCTTTGCGGAATCAGTTATCTGAAGAAGGTGACAGTCTGGGCAGCGAGCACATCCTCGGCCGACCGGCCGATCCGGATGACGTGTTCTCCAGTCGGCACCGACCACTTGTTGGTGGACTCGTCCCAGCGCGAAAATGCGCGCGCCGGGAGATCGATCGTGATGTCGCCCTGGGCACCCGGTGCGAGTTCGACGGCGCCGAATCCGATCAGTCGACTGTGATCTTCGCCAGGGGCGCGGCCGTACACCTGGACGACCTCTCGTCCGGGCCGGTCACCGCAGTTCTGCACGGACACGGTGACAGTGGCCATTTTGGTCTCGATATCGACGATCACCGTGGGGTTTTCGTGACGGAACCAGGTGTAGGTGAGGCCGAAGCCGAACGGGAATCGGGCTGCTTTTCCGGTGCGCTCCAGGTGGCCGAAGCCGCCGGGCTTGATGAGCTCGTAGTCGAGGTTCAGCTCGTCGTCCAACGTAACGCCGTGGCCGGCGTAGTCCTCGTCGCGCATGGCGATCGTGATCGGGAGCCGGCCGCCGGGTGATCGGCGTCCCAGCAGCACGTCAGCCAGTGCGGCACCGAATTCCTGGCCCGGATACCACACCATGAGTACCGCGGAAACCTTGTCGACCCACGGCATGTCGACCGATCTCGAGGCATTGACCACGACGATGGTGCGCGGGTTCGCAGCCGCGACGCGCTCGATGAGCTCGACCTGCACAGCGCCCAACGAAGTGTTGTCCCGATCAGCGCTCTCCCGGGAGGAGCTGGTGTTGTCGCCCACAAACAGAATGACGAGATCGCTGTCGCGGGCTGCGGCCTCAGCCGCGCCGAGGAGATCCGGCGGGGTCGGGGCGTAATACCCGGCGGTGATCGATTGCACGCGACCCGGGGTGAACGCCGCTTCCGCGGCGACGGTGAACCTCTGGCCCGCCGCGAGTTCGACGTCCGCGCATGCGGTATCGGCCCGGGCGACCACGCCCATGACGTCGCTCAGTTCCGGCGCCGGCCACTGCACCAGCTCCCGGCCGTCCATCGACAGGGTGGCATCGCCGGTGCCGCCGACGCAGAGCCGATAGGTGCCGGCGATGGCAGCGGTCACGGTGGCCGTGAGCCGGACCCGGCCGCGGTCACCGGGGCCGCCGATCCCGGGGATGTCGTTGAACCACACGAACGACGATCCCGGGCGTACCTCGGAATAGGCCGGCCGATCAGGATCGGCGCCGGTGAAGTACTCCACCAGGACACCGGGGGTGCCGTCGGGAGCGATCGGGTTCAGTCCACCGAGACCCGAGATGCCTTCGACGATGGTGCCTGGCTCGTAACGGATCTCGGCGTGGGCGAACTCCCGACGGAGCGCCTGCAGCGGGGTCGGCAGTGCGGGGTCGATGGTGACGCGGGCGAAGGTGCCACCCTGGTAGCAGGGCACGGCGGCATTGGGCCCGATGATGGCGATCCGGGTACCCTGCTCGACCGACAGGGGAAGTATCTCGTCGTTGTTGGTCAGCAGCACCGAGCCGGCGGCTGCCGCTGCCCGGAGCACCTCGACGGCGTCCGGCCGGGTCACTTCGGGGAGCGCCGCGGAGTCCGGCAGCCCTACGCGCGCGGCGAGCTTGAGGAATCGGGCGGCCATGTCGATGAGCCGCTCCTGGGAAACGTCGCCGCCGGCGACTGCGTCGGCCACCGCCTGACCGAGAAACCTGGCTGGACCGGGCATCTCGAGGTCGACGCCCGCGTTCGCCGTTTCCGCGGTGCGCTTGGTGGCGAACCAGTCAGAGACAATCACGCCGTCGAAGCCCCACTCGTCCTTGACGATCCCCAGCACGTGGCTTTGCTCGACCGACGGGACGCCGTTCACCTTGTTGTAGGCGGCCATCGCCATCCACGCCCCGGCCTCGACTGCCATCTCGAACGGCAGCAGGTTGATCTCCCGCAGCGTCTTCTCACCGATCACGGCGTTCATCAGTTGCCGCTTGGTCTCGGTGTCGTTGCCGGCCAGATGCTTGATGCATGCGGCGACCCCCTGACTTTGCAGACCGGCCACGAACGCCGCGCCGAAAGTGCCGGACAGCCATGGATCCTCGGAGTACATCTCGAAGCTGCGCCCGGACAGCGGGGACAGCGGCAGCCCGAGGTTCGGGGCGAGCAGTGCCTGGGTGTCGGTGTCGCGGGCCTCGGCGCCGACCACCTGGGCGACCCGGGAGACCAGGGCCGGATCCCAGCTGGCGGCCAGCGCGGTGGCCGACGGCAACAGCGTGGAGGTCTCCCGTTCGTCCATGTGTTTGCTGACAATGCCCATCGGGCCGTCCAGCATGGTCAGTTCGCCGAGGCCGGCCGCCGGGTGGGCCGGCGTGGCCCACCCATTGCGGCCGGCGGTCATTGCGGCACGGTCGCTCGGCGTGAGCTCGGCCGCAAGCTGGTGGTAGTCGGTGCCGTTCGGGTTGCTCATCAGGACTGGGCGGAACCCTGGAAGGCGGGCATGACCTTCTCCGCGAACAGACGCATCGACTGGGCCGTCGCCTTCTTCCGCTCCTCGGTCAGCGGACCGCCCATGAACGCGCCGGACATGTTGCCGACCCCGAGGTCGTAGTACGGCTGCAGGTGTTCGATGACGGTGTCCGGGCTGCCGGACAGGGTCCAGATCCGCTTGTATTCGTCGGTGAGCGCGTCGGCGTACGGCGGCAGGTCGACACCACTGATCTCTTCGGCGGCCTTGTTGCCGGCGTGCTCACGCTCGACTGTCCGCTGGTACTGAGCGAGCAGCACCTCCAGTTCCTCGGCGGCCTGCTCATCGGTGTCGGCCACGTGCACGAACTGGTAGCTGTGTGTGGTCCACTCCAACGCCTTCTTGACGACCTCCTCCGGATGACCGGCCGCTTCGAGGGCGGTGCGGTAGCGCAGGTAATTCGCCTTGAACACTTCGAACGGCTTTTCCGGAAACATGTCGGTGGGCGGGGCGAAGTTGAGGATGAAAGCCGGCTGGCCAAGAGACGCCGACCGTTCGACGCTGCTCGGACGGGCCGCAACGGACATCATGGTCGGGTACTGGCTGGGTGAACGGAGCCGGACTGATCCGGGAGACGACAGCACCCTTGTAGGTGCCGGTATCGAAAATGACGGGCGCGTCTTCGGGCTTCTTGCGCCACAATTTTTCGATGATCTCCAGGTTCTCGACCGAAACCCGTGAGGTCTCCTGGAACTTCACGCCGAAGCCGATGGACTCCTCCGGGGTGGTGCCGCTGCCGACTCCGACGAGGAGCCGGCCGTCGGTGAGCTGATCCAGCAGCGCCAGGCGCTCGGCGAAACGGACCGGGTGGTGCAACGGAACCGTCTGCACCGAAAAGCCGAAGTACATCGTCTTGAGTTGCGCAGCAAGGTAGGCGGCGAAGATGAACGGGTCGGAGGACTGCGGCGCGTAGCCGGTGAAGTGGTGATCCGGCTGGAAGATCGCGTCGAATCCAAGGCGCTCCCCTTCCTTGGCGTGCTCGATCATCGCGTGCATGATGGCGCGATCCTCGCTGGGATCCGTCGACCGAGTGGTCAGAAACAGTGAGAAATGCATCGGGTCCCTCTCAGGGTGAACAGGTGTGACCTTGGGGTCGCGGGATTGGAGCGGCGCCTCGCCGCACGCTTGCTGCAGGGCCTGATCGTCCTCGCGGCCGCGCGTCGTTCCCGGCGCCCATGCCCGAACACAAACCAGAATGATAGTTTTAAACTTAGAGCGAACCAGCGGATTGGTCAAGCCCTCATTTTCCAGACGCGACCACTACGATCAGTCGACCGAGCGCCTGGCGAGGGTCAGCGCGCCCTCACAACGAAGGGAACCACCATGAGCGATCACGTCTATCGCGTCACCGAGATCGTCGGCACCTCCGCGGACAGCGTCGACCAGGCCATCCGGAACGGCATCACGCGGGCCGCCTCCACCATTCGCGGCCTGGACTGGTTCGAGGTGGTCCAGGTTCGAGGCCACATCGCCGACGGCCAGGTTGGCCATTTCCAGGTCAGCATGAAGGTGGGCTTCCGCCTCGAGGATCCCGCCTGAAACTGAGCGGGGGCCTTGACATGGCATGGATGTGGGTACATATTTAAAAGCAACGTTCGGATTTTATTTATGCCGTCCTGTCGACAACGCCGTCCGGCGTGGAGGGGCGTTCCGCCCACCGCTGACTCGAGGACTGCCATGGCTCTTGACGCCGCCGCCTGCCCACCCAAGCCAATCGACGATCCGGCGTTCTTTCGCTATGTTTTGGGTCAGTACCCGACCGGGGTCACCCTCATTACCGCGAACCAAGCCGGCGGCGATCCGGTTGGCATGGTGGTCGGCACATTCACCTCGGTCTCTCTGGATCCCCCATTGGTTGCCTTTCTGCCTGACCGGAAGTCGTCCAGCTGGCCGAAGATCCGCGACGCCGGCGCGTTCTGCGCGAACGTCCTGACGTCCGGCCAGCAGGACGTCTGCCGGGCCTTCGCCCGCAAGCAGGACGACCGGTTTACTGCTTCCAACTGGATCCAGACCGAGTCCGGTAGCCTGCGGCTGGAAGGAGCGGCGGCCTGGATCGACTGCACCATCGACAATGTCCTTGCTGGCGGCGATCACGACATCGTGCTCGGCCGGGTGGAGAGTCTGGGGGTCGGCGATTCGGCCGATCTGCCGCTGCTGTTCCTGCGCGGCGGTTACGGCTCGTTCTCCATTCCTTCCATCCAGTCCCTGGACACCGACCTCCCCCGGCACATGCGCGCCGTCGATACCGCCCGCACGCGAGATCGAGTCGCTGGCAGCAGATCTCGGACTGGAATGCCTGGTCAGCGTCGCCGTTGACGACACGGTCGTCGTGGTCAGCGCTGCCGGGGTGGAACGCTCCCCGAACGGCGCTCCCAGCCGGGTCGGGGTCTCCTTCCCGTTGGCGGCACCGTTGGCGCCGGTACACGTGGCCTGGGCGGGTGAAGACGCCGAACGCCGGTGGCTCGCCAACGCCCGTCAGGTCGTCGGTTCCGTGACCGCCGACATCGCCCGCGCCGAACTGAACACGGTGCGCCGACAGGGCTATGCCGTGTCGACCGGTTCGGCGACCGCTGCCGAGTTCGAGCGCTCCGTTCACATCGCCTCGGACACGGGTGTCCCCGACCTCGCCGGCATCCTGCCCGATCTCTTGCAACGCGCCGGGTCCGGCGCCAACCAGCTCGCGGACGGCCGCCGACATCACCTCCCTGCACGCGCCCGCCTTCGCACCCGACGGGCAAGTGGCCATCTCCTTGACCCTCAACGGCTTCAATGGGCAGGAATCACCAGAGCGGCTGCAGGCCTGCCTGGATCGTCTTCTAGCCGCGACCTCCGCGATCACTGCGAAATTGGGTGGCGCTGTTCCCGCATAACGACTGTGGACTTCCGGGGTGGCCGCTAATTGTCATAAGTCCAGCACCAATCGTCGTCCGGTGCACCGTGAAACGCAGACCATCATGAAGTCGTTGTCCTGACGTTCTCGTGCGGTGAGCACGGAATCCCGGTGCTCTGGAGTGCCTTCCAGCACCCGGACCTCACAGGTTCCGCAGGTCCCTTCCTGGCAGGTGGACACGACGCCGGCGCCGGCCTCGTTGACAACCTCCAGGACGGTCCGGTCGGGGGGAACCGTGAGCGTCTTGCCGGAGCGATCGAGCACCACCTCGATTTCGGTGTTCTCATAAGCGTTGTCGCCCAGCGGCATGGGCGCGAAACGTTCCACCCGCAACGTGTCGATGGGGTGCAGACCGCAGGCCTCTTCGACGCCGTTGATCAGCCGCTCGGGGCCGCAGCAGTAGATCAGCAGGTTCTCGGGGTCTTCCCGGCCCAGGAACGATAGGTCGTATCGCTGCCTTTCGTCCCCCGGCCAGATGACGACCCGGTCGCCGTACGCGGCCAGCTCGTCCTGGTACGCCATGGTGGAACGGGTGTGGCCCAGGTAGATCAACGTCCAATCGCATCCCGCCGCTTCAGCAGCACGCACCATCGGCCGGATCGGGGTGATCCCGATCCCACCGGCGATGAAGATCATTCGTCGGGCCGGTTCGAAAACGAAGTGGTTCCGCGGACCGCGAACGGCCAGTGTGTCGCCTGCCTTGACCACGTCATGCAGGTGAAGCGAGCCGCCGCGGCTTTCGTTTTCGCGAAGGACGGCGATCTGCCACCGGCCGGTGTCGTGCGGGTCTCCGCACAGTGAGTACTGCCGGTAGACGTTTTCGCCGACGCCGACATCAATGTGTGCACCGGGCGTCCAACCCAGAAGCGTTTGCTCGCTGGGGGATCGGAGGCTGAACTCGATGATGCCGTCGGCGACCGGAACCACTTTCTCAACGATGACGTGAACATCCGGGGTGGCTGCCGTACCGGGAACAGTGACGTCCCCGCCGGCGTGGACCACGCTGGCCAGGCGGACGTCCCAGGCCACCGGGAGACCTACCACGCCCCGGCCTTCCCCGACCGGGAGATATTCGATGTCCTCGTAGGGGACTGCCAGTTGCAGACCGGGAAGCCGTTCGGCGATGACGGCGAACTCGATGCCCAGTAGCAGCCGGGCGAGTGGGGCTCCGAGGCAGGCGTGGATGCCCCGGCCGAAGCCGAGGTGCCCGTCCTTGATGGGGCGGTTGATGTCCAGCTCGCCTGAATTGTCGAAGTGCGTCTCGTCGCGGCTACCGGAGGCGTAGGCCAAGAACACCTCGTCACCGGGTTTCAGGTCGGTTCCGCCGAGCTGTGTTGGTGTCAGGACCTTGCGGCGCATCCCGGTGATGGCGGATTCGTACCGGAGCAGCTCTTCGATGGCGCGGGCCCGGGTTTCGTCGTTTTGTTGCGCGGCCTCGTACTGACCGGTGTGCAGCAGGTGTGACAGTCCCGTGGACAACAGGTTCGTGGTGGTTTCGTGCCCGGCCAGGATGAGGCCGGGGAACATCGACAGCATCTCGAAATCGGTCATCTCGACCTGGCCGGTGTCACGCATCTCCCACACGTGACTGATGAGATCGTCGCGGCGGGAGGTGCGGCGCTCCTCGATCACCTCCCGCACGTAATCGTGGAGCTCCAGAATGCCCTGCAGTTTGTCTTCCATCGTCCCGTGAGCCAGATCGGGGTGGCCGCCGAAGAGCGCCAGGCTCTGTCCGATCCAGAGGTAACGCTCCGGGTCCAGGCCGACGATGCTGGTGATCATCTTCAACGGCAGCGGTAGGGCGAACACGGACTTCAGGTTCGCCTCCCCGCGGCTCACGAAGGTGTCGATGATGGCGTGCGCCTCCCGGCGGATCATCGGCTCGAATCGGCGGAGTCGACGCGGCACGAAGAACGAGGAAACACTGGCCCGCAGCCGGTCGTGATCCGGGTTGTCGATGCCCAGCAAAGTGCCCCGGCTCGGTACCCGGTCCTTGAAGATGTCGAGGATGAACGGTGGTGGATCCGGGATCGTCGCCGTGGAGGAGTAAACCTCGGGACGGCCGACCGCCTCCACGATTTCGTCATAACGCGAGACGACGTAGCTGTTCAGGGTTTCGCTGAACGTCAGGCCTTCCGTTCGTCGGGCGTCGGCCAGATCGGCGAACAGCTCGCGCGGGTTGCTGAAGGGACAGCGAGCTGTCGGTTGGTCGGTGTCGTTCTCGGACATGAGATACCTCCGCACTGTGCAGGGTTTGGCGGGGTCGGATGGTCGGTCAGGGCTGCGCTGGCTGGTCCGTGGGTTCGTCCGCGCCGGCGTAGGTGAACGAAGTAACCGTGAGATGGCCTGCGGCGCAGTACAGACCGATGATCCGGCCGGTCATGCCGCCGGCCACCTCGGTGGAGATGTACCGGCCGTCGAGCCGACCGAGTTCGGTCACGCCATCAGGTCCGGAGACGCGGGCGACGATCTCATCGGGGCCGAACTCGGTGCTGAATTCGTGTCCGCGGCTCGGTTCGACGGACAGCTCCAGGACCACTGGGTCCGCCGCCGCGACCTGGCCGAGCACCGAGACCACCGACCCGATCTGCGCGATCGCCTGGACCTGCCCGCCGGCGGCCTGCAATCGGACGGCGTGCCGCGGATCGACCCGCAGTTCCAGACCACCGGTGCCGCCCGCAGCGTCCAGCTCCGCGGTGACCGTGATGTAAGGGTGGGTTTGCCGGCGGCCGACGAAGGCCGGTTCACCGGTGTCTGCGGCGTTGCAGTTGCCAGCCGCCGGCGATGGCATGCACGAATCTCCTCAGGGAATCGGCCGGCCGCGATCCAGGACAGGGGCAACTCACCGGCGCCGAGCTTCTCAACCCCGGTCGCCGGGCTCGGCTGTACCGGGTCTGCCAGCCGCGGCCAGCCGTCGGTCCAGTCGATGGTGGAGGCGAAGGTTTCTCGGCCCAGAACATGCCATTGCGGACTGGTGCCGCGAACCCGGACACCGTGATACACCAACGCCCACGACCCGTCGGGTCGACTGACCAGGTCGGAATGCCCGGCGTTCTGCACCGGCGAATCGGTGCTGCGGGCGGTGACCAGCGGATTGTGCGGCGACGGTTCGAAGGGGCCCGACGGTGCGGAACTGCGGGCGATGGTGGCGCAATGGCCCCGTTCGGTGCCGCCCTCGGCAATGAGCAGATACCAGAAATCACCAATCCGGTACAGGTGCGGGCCCTCCGGGAACTTGCCGCCGGTCCCCTGCCACAAGGTGCTCGGGTCGGACAACACCTCGCCGGTGTCCGGGTTGATGACGACCTGGATGATGCCTTCCGGTCCGTTCTCGCCAAATCCCGACCGGGTGAGGTAACAGGTGCCGTTCTCGTCCCAGGACAGGTCCGGGTCGATGCCCCCGACCGGGATCCGGATCGGGTCCGACCAGGGACCGGCCGGGTCGGTCGCGGTGACCAGGAGCTGTCCACCGGCAGGATCTGTCAGGTTCGTGGTGATCAGATAGAAACGGCCGTCGTGGTGGCGCAGGGTCGGTGCGAAGATCCCGCCGGACGGAACGACACCCAGCAGCTTCAGCTGCTCTGGCCGGTCGAGAGCGTTCCCGACGTGCTCCCAGGTCAACAGGTCGGTGGACCGGTGGATCGGAAGTCCCGGTGCGTATTCGAAGCTGGAGTTCGCCAGGTAGTAGGTGTTCCCGACCCGGCAGACGGTGGGGTCCGGGAAGAAGCCGGAAACGATGGGGCGGGTAGGCAGTTTCACGATGGAACTTCCTCGATCAGTCTGGTGACGGAATGTGCGCCGGGATGGGTGGGGAACTCGAACACCGACGTGCCCGGACCGGTTTCGGTGCGCCGGCCGCCGGGCAGTACGACGTCGGCGACCGTGCCGGGCGGCACGGTGACCCGGAGCCGGACGTGGCTGCCGTGCACCCGCCAGCTGACCTCGATGCGCCCGTAGGGACTGTCATGGCTGGCTTGCGCCCAGGTCAGCCCGGGTCCGGGTTGTGGTTGCACGAGGAAGCGCCGGTAACCGGGACCGTCACCAGTTGTTCGCAGACCGGCGACGTGCCGGTGCAGGAACCCGATCACGGCCCCTTTGCTGTAGTGGTTGAGGGATTCATGGGCCACGCCGGCGTCGTCGATGGCGTCCCACAATTCCCACACGGTGGTGGCGCCCTGATCGAGCATGTGCAACCACGACGGTGATGTGTTCTGCCGCAGCAGGTCGTAGGCGAGATCCAGGTGCCCCGTGTCGGCCAGGACCGGCAGCAGGTGTGGGGTTGCGAGGAAACCCGTACCGAGATGGTCACCGGCTTCGTGGATCTTGGCCACCAGGCGATCGGCCAGCGGTGCCCGCAGTTCGGCGTCGACCAGGTCGAAGGCGAGCGCTCGGACCAGCGTCGCCTGGGTGTCCGGGATGGTGACCGCACCGTCTCCGGTGACGAACTCCGCCTGCCAGGCTTGGCGGGCGCGGGCGCTGACGGCTCGGTAATGGTCGGCGGCCTGGTGGTCGCCCAGGAGGGTGGCGATCTTGCTGAGCAACCCGCTGGACAACCGGAGGTAGGCGGTGGCGACCGCCGAGAAGTCGGCCTGTTGCAGTTCCTCCCATCCCAGTTGAACACCGGGTTCGAGCCATTCCCCGAAGTGGAATCCGGTGTCCCACAGGAATTCTTCGTATGGTTCCGGTACCGGCCGGGCGGCGACCCGATCGGGATGCCGGCCTTGACTGGCCATCCGTACAGCGCGTTCCACCCATGACACCATCGACGGCCATTGCCTTTTCAGCAGGCCGCGGTCGCCGTAGGCCAGGTACATCTCCCAGGGGACGAGGACGGCGGCGTCCCCCAGCCAGCCGACCCGAGGTTCGACCCGAGCAGCGGGTGTTCCCGGATGCTCGGGCCGAAGTGATCGGGCACCCAGTTGGGGACGACCCCGTCGTCGAACTGCTGCGCGGCCAGGTCCCGCAGCCACTTGTCACTGAACCCGGCAACGTCGAACAGAAACGCGGCCGGTTGGGCGAAAACGGCCCAGTCCCCCGTCCACCCGGACCGTTCCCGGGTGGGGCAGTCCGTCGGGATATCCACAGCGTTGCCGAGGAAGCTGCGTTCAGCCACTTCATGCAACTGGTTCAGTCGTTCGTCGCTGCAGCGAAAGGTGCCGGTGCGCCGCAGGTCGGTGTGGACGACCATCGCGGCGATGTCGTGTGCGGTGAGGTCCCGGGCCGCGCCGTGGACGCCGACATATCGGAAACCTTTGGTGGCGTGCCGGGGTTCGAAGATCTCGCCGGGCCGGCCGGCGGACGTCACCCGGTCTACCTGGCCGGCGGACACCTCCAGACCGCCCGGAGGGAGGTGGTCGGGCAGCAGGTTGCGTTGGCTCGCTTCACCGTCAGGCGACAGCGCCTCCGCAAAAGTCAGAACGGTCTGCGTGCCGGCCGGGCCCAGTTCGGTCAGCCGGGTCCATCCAACGATGTTCTCGCCGAAATCGACGACCTGGCCACCGGACGGGGCCCGGGTGATGCTCAGTGGGTGCCGGATCTCGGTGCGGCGGACCGGGGGCGCGGACGACGAGATCAGGGCGGCGTCCGGCGGCGGGACCACCGCAACCGGATCCCAGCTGGTGGCGTCGAAGATCGACTCGGCCCAACCACAGGGTTCGCGGCGGAGGTCGGCGGTGATCCCCTCCATCAGGTCAGCGCTGGTGATCGCGCCGACGCTGCTGCACCAGCGCGGATCGGTTCCCAGGACGACGTCGGTGCCGTCGGCGAGGGCGAGGTGCAGTTGCACCAGCAGTGCGGTGCGGTCCCCGAAGCAGTCGGCGTCTCGGAACATGCCGTTGATCCCGCGGAACCAGCCGTCGGACAGTACCGCGGCGACGACATTGGTTCCCTGGGAGAATGATTCGCCCACGTCGTAGGTCTGCACCTGCAACGCGGTCCGGTAGTCGGTGAATCCGGGCGTCAGCTCGGCGTCACCGATTCGGGCGCCATTGACGAACAGTTCGTACACACCTTGCGCCGTGGCGTACGCGCGTGCGGCGAACACCGGCTGGTCCAGGGTGAATACCCGCCGCAACAGGTGCGCCGGGCGTTGTCCGGCCGGCGGCACGACCCACTCTGCCGGGCGGATCCAGGACGCTGTCCAGTCCGATGGCTCCAGCAGCCCGGCCTCGACGACGACCTCGGTCGACCAGTCGCTGCGGCCCTGGTCGGTCCAGACTCGCACCCGCCAGCTGCGGCGTTCCCGGGAACGCAGAAGTGGTGCTGCAACGTCGACCAGCACGTGGTGTGGGCTGCCAACCCGGCCGGAATCGTAATCGCCGGCCTGCACCTGGTACGCGAGCTGCGTCCGGGCCAGGCGCGGCAGCTGCCAGGACAGCCGCGGGCGGTCGATGGTGATCCCCAACGGCTGGTCGAGGTGTTCGACCCGCAGCCGGTGCGGGGCAGCAGTCATCCGACATCCGTTCGGAGCAAACGGATCCGGACAGCGCCGATCTCGTCCGATGGAATCAGGAAGAGCCGTTCGTCGCCGTTCAGCGCTCTGACCGGATGCCACGTTCCGTTCACGAAACGTCCCTCTTCGACGTGGTCGAGTTCGACGCGACCATGAGGATGGCGGAAGTTCACGGTGAGTCCCTGACCGACGAGCAGGAACCCGTCCCGTCCTTCCGCGATGATCAGCCCGAACGGACGTTGGTCGGCAGGCTGGGGTGGGATCCCCGCGCCGGCAGTCTCGCTCGGCGCGAGGGGCGGCGGCGGCGGCGCGGGGACACCGGCGTCGAGCAGCATCGAACCGATGAGATCGCGGCTGCCCTGGGCGGTGATGTCGTAGCCGCCGAGCGACAGAGTCGCACGGGGTTCTTCATCGAGAAGGATGCCCTCGATCGCGGTTCTCGGCCTGCGCCGCCGCGATGAGGTCCTGCATCGGGCCCAACATCGCGTAGGCCGTGGCCAGCTGGCTGTCCACCCGCCCGTCCTCGACGCCGAACACGCTGAAACCGACCGCCCGGTGATGGCCCAGGGCGTAGAACAGGCTTCCAGTTCGGAACTGTGCCTCGGGGATGAACAGTGGGTTGTCATCGCGGGCGTAGTCGGCCAGCGCCGACTTGACGTCCTGCACATAGACGTCCGGGGCCAGCAGGTCAAGGGACGGTGCCGCGGCCTTCCAGACGTCCAGCACCCGGGACGCCGGGCCACCGCTGGGATAGTCCCCGGCGCGTGGCTGCCCAGGTTGTGGACCCAGCCACGAATTGGCGTACATCGGCAACGGCTTCTGGGCCTTGCCGGTCGCCGCCAGCGCCTCGGCATGAGACGCGAAGCCCCACGCCATGAAAACCTCCTCGGCCTCCCAGTCCGCACCGAAGACCTCCGCCCAGGTCCCGGCTGTCCGGCGGCCCTGCCGCGACCACAGGTCGGCGAGTTCGGGACGTAACCGGTCGGCGTGGTCGGCCAAGTACCCCAGCAGTGCGGCCGGCACCTCGGCCTCCCAGGCCTGCTGCGCCGCCGCGCTGCGGTCCCGGCTGTCCCGCAGGATGCCGGACTCGTTCTCCACCTGAACCATCACCACGGTGTGGTCGCGGTCTTCGCGTTCGAGGTGCTGCAGCAGCGCGGCGAACGCCCGCTGTTCCACCTGTCGCAGCTTCGGCGAGAACACCGACAACACCGGTTTCGGCATCTCTTCGTCGTAGGTGAACAGCGCACGTCCTGTGGGGTGCACCACGGCTCGGGGGAATCGAGCGGTGTCGGCCCGTACCCAGGTCGGGGCGTACGTGGAGCCGGCGTTCTTGAAGGAACCGAACCACAGCAGCACCAGGCGCAGCTGGTGCGCCCGCGCCTGGGTCAACAGCGTGTCGAGGATGGTGAAATCGTCGGCGCCCTCGACCGGTTCGGTCGCCGACCAGCCGATGCCGACCAGCAGGGTCTGAACATTCATCTTAGCGACGTGTTCGCATACTGCTCTGAAGTACTGCTCGCCGGACGGCGAGGAGTTGTGGGCCTGCCCGGCCAAGAGCAGCCGAGGTATTCCGTCGAATACCAATTGCGCACCAGCGGCTGTCCGCCGGAGGTGCGGCGTGCCGGTGGCGTTCGGCGCCATCTTGACGTCGTCTTGGGTCATCGAAACTTCCTCATAGGTCGTGCGTGTCAGGAGGAGCCGCGGCGCTGGCCAATGAGGGCCTCGAGAATTGGTGCGAGAAGGGATGTCCAGGCCCGATAGCCCGGACCGTTGAGGTGAAGCAGGTCGCGGGAGTACTCGGACTTGATCACTTCTCCATCGGCGAAGTCGGGCCACAGATCGACGTAGTGTGCTTTCGCCCGCTCGGCGATTTGTTGATAATCCTCGTTGAGCGCCAAGATGTTGGGGGTGAATCTTTCTTCTCTGGGCATCACGCTATTGATGAGCAGAGGCACAAGAGGCGCCCGATCGCGGATCTCCGACACCAATCCTGCGAACGACTCGGCGATCTGGTGCGGGTCGATGAGTGGTTGCTCAAAGCCGGGGAAGCCGCCGCCGAGGTCGTTGGTTCCGATCAGTAGTGAGATCGCAATCGGATCGTTGATTGCGGTGTCGAGTCGAGCAGTGAGGTCTGCGACGGTGTCTCCAGCGATCCCCCGGTTCAGGGTGGGGAGGTGCGGGAACCATTCGGACCATAGGCATTGCTCTGTGATGCTGTCGCCCAGAAAGAGCACGTGGCGTGGCGGTGCCCCCAGATCGATGAACTGGGATCGCCGCATCTGTTTCGACCATTCCATAAACTCCAGCCACGGCGGCCCCTCGATCATCTCCACGTTCGCGTTCTCGCCCACGGAGTCTGATAGTTCAGTCATGTGCTAATTCCTCGCTCACTGGCCGCGAGCGAGCGGGAAAGCTCTGTCTGCAGGAAGTAGCCACCGAGCAGGGCACTCGTCGCCGGGTGCGGGCTTTGATCGCTTTCGAAGACGATCCAGCCGGTGTAGCCGATGTCGGTCAAGGCGCTCTGGACGCTGCCGAAGTTCACAAGTCCCCCATCGCCACCCGGCTCGGCGAACCACCGGGGAATCTCCCGGGCCCCGCCACGTGCGCGGACCGAGTACTCCGCGTGCGGTTGTCGGTATTCCTCGGCGTCATCGGTGGCCAGGGCGTCCTTGAACTGCACATGCCAGATGCGATCGGGGTACTTCCGGATGAGCTCGGCTGGATCGATGCCGGCGACGGTGAGTTCGCCGGTGTCAACGGCGAGTCCGACCAGCGCGGGGTCGGTGAGGTCCAGGACCCGCTCGAAGGTTCCCTCGGCGCGCAGGCTGGACAGGAAGTCCACGTGCAGAGCCGTTCTCACGCCGTGGCGGGCCGTCGCATGACCCACCGCGTTCCACGTGTCGGCAAGCCGCGCCAGGCCCGCGTCGTCGAGCTGCTCCACCTCACCCGCGGACGGCGCGGCGCGGACGGCGAGCACAGAACCGCCGAGCTGCTGCAGAGCCTGCGCGAACCACTCCGCCTGCTCCACGATGCCCGGTACGTCGGCGGCGATAAGGGGGGACAACGGCGGCGTCAGGTGTTCCAGCGATCGCTGTTGCGGGTCGTAGAACCAGCTCGAGACGGCACCGATGGCGCAGGCATCCAAGAACTCCTTGAAATTCGCCACTGATCCGAAGTTCGCGGCGAGCTGTTCGGGATTGCCCAACGGCTCCCACCGGCCCGTCCCGGCAGTCAGCTCGACACCTTCGAATCCGGCGATGGAGATCGTCTTGAGCGCGCGTTCGTGGTCCTCGCGGCGGACGAAATCGTCGAATTGCGGCTTCCACTGGTTGATCGCGTACGCCCACCTGATGTTGGTCACGCTCTCCCCTTACCGGTAGATCTTGTCGAGGACGTTCGCGGCGTACCAACGCGACACCGCGGTGCTCTCCGAATAGTCGCCGCCGTACTTGTTGGCTTTGTCGTGTTCGACGCTGATCCAGCCCCGATACTGGTTGTCCCGGATTGCCCGCGTCATCGCCTCGAAATCGACCAAACCCTCTCGGGTTCCCATCTCGTAGAACCATTTACCTGTGGTGGGCGCCATGATTTCCGAGTCGGGGCGGTTGCGATGATCGTCGCCGGTCGCCACATTACGGGTGTCCTTGTAGTGGAACCCGCTGACCCGGTGGGCATGCCGCCGGTAGAGGGCGACTGGGTCAACCGAGGCGATACAGTGCTGCGCGGTGTCGATGAAGAGCGACACCTTCTCTGGATCTGTGTAGGAGTAGAAAGTCTCGATGTCCGGTTCACTCTGAATACCGCAGAAGAACTCGTGGTGGCAGGTCAATTTCACCCCGTAGCCGGCGGTGATCTCGCCCACCTTGTTCCACAGTTCGGCGGTGATCTTGAGCTTGTCCTCGGTGATCGGCTCCATGTCGTAGTAGAGCGTCGCGGGCATGACAATGATGTTGTCGAGCTTGATGGTGGACCAGTGCCCCATCGTCACCCGGAAGTCCTCGAGAATGTTCTCGTGTGTCTCGGGCAGATGCGGTGCGTAGGTTCTGGTGTCGTAGTCGGCCGCGTGAAAGATGTTGACGATCCGTTCCAACCCGTGATCCTGCACCATTTCCTGGTACTTGGCTGGCCCGCCATAATCGCCGTACATCTGCCACAGGCGGAAGTCGAAAGTGTCGATCGCATCGAATCCCACCGCTTTGATCTGCTTCAGGAACGATGACATCGTGCGATGAGAGTGCCACTGGTCGATCGGGCCGGACGGACCATTGCTACGCCAGTGGTCCATGTAGCTCCATTTGATCCGTCGTTCGACCTGCGGAGACGCCAGCCGGGTCTGTCTCACTCATGCGCGCTCTCCTTCAAAAGCCGCTGGAACGCCACCGGCGTTCGCACGGATTGGTGCTGCACTCTCGGAATTCCCTCGCTGGGGCAGGGCGGCGGCGATACCGCGGGCACCCCAGACCGCGAGGGCGACGGAGGTGAGCGTTGGGTTGCAGGCCATCGCCGTCGGGATGACGCCGTTGCCGGCGACGTAGAGCCCGGAAAAGCCCCAGACCTCGCTGTTCGGCCCGCACACCGACGTTCCGTCGTCGACCTGGCCCATTCGTGTGGTGCCCTGATAATGCAGCGACGCACCGGGCACCAGAACCATCGGCTGATCACCGATCGGCTCGCCCAGTTCGCGGGCGGCCCGGATCACGATCTCTTTGGCTCGGGCCACGTTGTCCTTGTCCCGTTGGGTGAGCTGATAGTGGATTCGCGGCTTCGGCAGACCGTTCTCGTCGGTGCTGGTCTCGTCGAATTCGATGCGGTCCGACGGTTGAACGTCCTTGGCGCAGAACCAACCCAGGCCCACGATCGAGCCCCGTGCTGGTTCGTCCGCGCCCACCAGCGGGATCGGCGAGGCGTCCAACTGCATCACCTGGCCATGAAACGGCTCTGCGTCGGTGTAGGGAACCCACGAGACGCCGCTCTGCTCGACGATCGCTGTCTGCTGGGAACTATTGGTGTCGGCCACGCTGTCGGAGGACACATCCCGCAACCGGGTCGCGAAGATGACCTGGGGCTGGTCGTTGAGGTACCGGCCGACCGCTGGAAGCCGCACTCCGGACGCCCAGAGCAATTGCGGCGTTCGTATCGCGTCCGCCGCCACCACGACGAATCGGGCTCGCACCGCATGCTCTCCACCGTTTCGCAGGTCAAGAACGAGCACTCCGACGGCGCGTCCGTCTTCGATGAGTACCTGGTGTACGGGCGCCTCGGCGACCAAGAAGAAATTCGGGTTGCTTCGGGTGACGTCACCGAAAACGACATCGGATCCGCTCCAGTGCAGGGTGCCGTCGGCATTCCGATGGACCGCGAGCGGCATGGGACGGACCCGGCGATCGGCGGGTCGGCTGTCGTCGAAATCCGACGCGAGGCGCGCCCGTACGACATCGGCGAACGGTGCATTGTCGAAGGGATGACGGTCGACGGCGAGCAGGCGTTCCGCTTCGTCCAGGAGCTCATCGAAATCCGGTACGAACGACAACCGCTCCGCGCCGCCGGGGCGGGGGCATGCGCAGGTCCAATGGGCGCCCATGCCACCGACATTGGTGGACATGGCGAGGGCGGGCAGACCGTCCTCACCGGGTTGCTGGTAGCCGTCCGGCAGCAGGTGAGTGCCCGCACGGACCACTCGCTTTGCCGGGTCTGTGTGCGTCATTCCAGCCACCACGACGGTGTGCGGGCTGGTCCCCTCGGAGTGGCGCTGCGCGGTCAACCGTGCGGTCGGATCGGCGATGTTCTTCACGTGTTGCCCGGGCGGGTCGCTGATCACCGGTCCGGCCTCGAAGACAGCGATGACCGCATCAGGACGGAGTTCGCTCAGGATGCGCGCGTAGGTGGCGCCGGTGGGCCCACTGCCGACGATGGCGACATCAACAGATTCGGGGACACGCGAACTCATCCGGCCACCTCAGCCAAGGTCAACCGCTTGGTGTCGCGGCCTCCGCCAGGTACCGGCATGTAAGAAATTCGGAGTCGAACCGCGACGGTGACCTCGTGCTCGCCGGGACTCAGCGGTTCGTCGGTCTCGAAAGCCAACTGTGCGCGCTCGCCCATCTCCCACCGGTCGTCGGTAACCGAAGGCAGTTCCTGGAAGGTGTAGGTGTTGCCGTGCACAGTGAAGGTGGTCCGGTCCGCCGCAATCGCCCGCCCGTCGACGGTTACGTCGACCGCCTCGACCATGGACAGGGTCAACCCGCGGTAGTACGGCATCCGAACCTCGAGCACACCCCCCGGGCGGCCGTCCGGCCGGACCGCCAAACTGTCCTGACACACGATGTACTTGTCGAACATGATTACTCCCAAAAGGTTGACGGTCAGGACGTTTCGCCGAGTAGGCGGCTGAACATCGCGTGCTGGCGGCGGACCTGGTCGACACTGTCGACCCTGAACGCATCTTCGATGTGCCGGTTGCCCTCGTACTCGCTCGACAGGTATCCGGCGTATCCGCCCTCGACCAGGACCGGGACGATCTCGTCGTACGGAATGGAATACTCGGACCCGTCCTCGGTCATTTCGTAGAATTTGGCCTGGATGTGGCCGATCAGCGGCATGTGCGGCAACAGCGACCGCGGGTCGGACCAGATGTAGTGCGTCGCCTGGCGGGCGAGACCGAACTCGACCGGCCCACCGCCGCGGTAATTCACGATATCCATCAGCGCGTGGGTGTCCTCGTGCGCGTCGTAGGTCTGCACGATCTCCTGGACCAGTTCCGGTTTCGCGCCGTCGCGCAGGGCGCGGTCGCTGACCACCCGCGGGAAACGCTTGACGAAGGTGCCCATGTCCGGCATCAGCCCCAGAGCGGGGGAACCGGTTCGGTGCATGACCTCGAGGTGCTGCAGTATCCACGGATGCTCGTAGTGGAACGGCGCGTGAACTTCCAGCAGCAACCGGACGCCCTTTTCCTCGGCGTACGGCGCCGCCCCTTCCATCACTTCCGGCGAGATGTTGATGATTGCCCGAATCACCTTGGCACCCAACCGGACAGCGATGTCGATGTCGCGTCGAACCGAGGCGATCTGCTCCTCGAGGGTGAGCCAGCGATCCGGGTGCAGCTTGGTGTCCAGGAATAGATCCGTGGCCACCGGAGTGGTGCCGTATTTGTCCATCCAGGAGAACCAGGTGTCGACGAACTCGTCCGTCAGGCGCGGATATCCGGGGATCGACTGCTCCGGAATGATCTCGATGCCGCGCGCACCGAAACTCGCGGAGACCCGAATGCAATCCTCCAGGGAAAGGGTCCGTTGGAAGTATTCGTCCTGGAATGAATACAGGCTGACCCCACGCTTGATGGCAGGTCCGGGGTTGCTGATGCCTGCGCCGTCAGTAATTGTCATTTCGCTCCTATGCAACGGACTGGATGTATTTGACGGATTCTGCCGACGGCACGGTCGGGATATATTCCAGGCCGATCGGTCCGTCATAATGAGCCATTCGGAGCGCGTTCAGCGCGGCCGGCCAGTCGATGCCTCCGGTGCCCGGCTCCCCCCGGCCTGCAACGTCGGCGAACTGCACATAACCGATGAGCGATCCTGCGTTGTCCAATTCGGTGGCCGGGTCCTCGCCCTCGGTGACCGAGTGGTACAGATCGTAGAGGATCTTGAAGCTGTCGTCGCCGACGGCGTTGGCCACCTTCACCGCGTCGGCGGTCCGGTCGATCAGCGTGCCCGGGTGGTCAACCCGGGTGTTGACCGGCTCGAGGACGAGGGTGACGCCGGATCCCCTGGTCCGCTCCAACGCCTGCCCGAACGCATCGATGAGCTTGTCCAAATTGGCGGCACGTTTCATGCCGGGAAACCCGATACCGGAGCCCACCACGATGCGAGGTGATCCGAGCAGGCGAGCGTTGTCCACTCCCCGCGCCAGGCCGTCGAGGAACGGCGTGCGATCCGTCTCCCATGGCAGGGTGAAGTTGGTGCGTGGTTCGGCCAGTACGGACGTCAGGGCTACCCCGGTGTCGCGAAGTGTCGCGGCCAGCGGATCGATGTCCTTGTCGAAGGTGCCCCAGATTTCGACGGCGTCGAACCCGGCGGCAGCTGCGGCCCGGACCCGGTCTGCGTAGTCGGGGCCGGCTTCGGTGAACAGCAGCTCGAGGTTGGCGGACAGCTGGTACATGTCAATTCCTTTCAGATGCGGCCGAGACGGACCGCCGGACGAGGTGATGCTGTTTGCGGACGAGATCAACCGGGTCCGCCTCAGCCAGTTCGGCGAAGGCATGCCCTCTCACTCGGAGGAAAAGAATCGGCGTACCGGCTGTTGATTCATTCGGAGATGAGCGAATACTGGCTGTTTCAGGGTCAGCCGATCGCGGACGACAATGCAGCCTCCTGACGGGTCCGGCCGGCTGTCCGAACCACGTCGGCCATCAGGTCGAGACCGCGTTCCACTGGGTCGAGATAACTCGGGCAGTTCAGGAACGCGTGCAGCATCTGCGGTACCAGGACCTGCCGTACGTCCACGCCGGCAAGAGCCAGTTGAGCGGCGAATGCCTCACCCGACGATCGCAGGTTGTCGTACTCCGCGTTGATGAGCACAGTCGGGCACAATCCGTCGAGAACCGCGAGGCCGGGCATGGCGTAGCCGTCCGCCGAACTGAGTGGTCCCCCCAGATAGTTGACGGTCACGAATGAGGCGTCATTGCCCGGCTCTTCCTGATAGACCGTCGGCAGCTCGGCCAACAAGGCGGCCAGTGAACGCGACGGAGCGGGCACGACAGGGTGGAAAACCGCGTAGACGAGCAGCAGGGCTGACGGCATCCACGCGTCCCGGTCGCGCAGCTTCAGTGCGGCGCCGGCGGACAGGTTGCCGCCGGCGCTGGCGCCGCCGAGGGTGATCCGCGCTGGGTCAACACCCAGTTCCGCTGCGCTGTCCCGGACCCAGGCGACGGCCGCGACGGCGTCATCGTGCGGCACGGGATAGTTGATTTCCCCCTGGGCCAAGCGGTAGTCGACACTGACGACAATCGCGCCCGCACGCCCGCACACTTCGCGCGCCGTCCAATCCGCTTCATTCATCTCCAGATCTCCACCGGCGAATCCGCCGCCGTGCAACCACACCAGGCACGGCAGATCCGCCAGGACCCCGACGGGCGGTTCGTAGACGCGGACCGGCACCGGGCCGTGCGGGCCAGGCGCCGCCATATCGCGAGTTGTCACCGTCGGCAGGGTCGTAGCCGGTTCCCAGTTGTCGAAGCGCCTGATTTTCTCCAGTCCGGCCATCGTCGTGTACGCCTCCCGCATCGAGGTCAGGCCGTCAAGATGATGGAATCGGGCGGCGAGTTGGGGATGAATGGACATGTGTCTCCTCGAAAATCGTTGGTGCCGTGGTGCTCAGCGCATGTGTATCGCCGCGGGGCGATCAAGTGGTAGCGGGTTCGAGTTCGCCTGCCATCAGGGCGTCCCCGCTGCCGGCTTGGGGGTGACCGGAAGTCGCGTCGAAGACGTGGCAGGCCACAGTCCTGTCCCCGAACGCGGCGTCGGTCGGGCGTTTGGTCCAGCAGACGTCGGCGACATAGGGGCAGCGCGGCGCGAACGGGCACCCCTGGTCCGGTGCTGCTTTCGCCTGCGCGGTGGTCACCCGAACCGCGCTCTGGCGTAGGGAACGCAACTTCCGCTGCTCGGCAACGCGCGGTACCGGCACCGCGGCCCGTAAGGCTTGGCTGTAGGGGTGAGCGGGCTGGTCGTGGATACCGGCGGCGGGACCGGATTCCATGATCCGCCCTCGATAGAGCACCAGGACCCGGTCGGAGAAGTACGAGACGACGGGCAGGTTGTGCGCAATGAACAGGTAGGCCACGCCGGTCTCGCGTTGCAGTTCGCCGAGCAGGTTGAGCACCTGCGCCTGGGTGACCACGTCGAGCGCGCTGATCGCTTCATCGCACACGATCAGCCGGGGATTAATGGCGAGCGCACGCGCGATGGCTACCCGTTGGCGTTGGCCACCGCTGAAAGCATGGGGGTAGCGATCGACCGAGTCTTCGGGGAGGCGCACCTTCGCCAGCAGAGATCTGATTTCATTCAGGGCCGACATCGTGTTCGTTCCGCCGGCCGCTTCTAGCGGCTCGGCGAGGGTCTTGCCGATCGTCCGCGCAGGGTTCAGCGATCCATAGGGGTCCTGGAAGATGACCTGTAGATCGCTGGCGATGTGCTTCCGATCCCCCGCCTTGGTCTGCGTGATGTCATGCCCGTTCAGCACCACCTGCCCGTTGCTGATCGGGGCGAGTCCCAGCAGTGCCCGGCCGATGGTGGACTTGCCCGAGCCGGACTCACCGACCAAGCCCACGGTCTCGTGCTGGGCCAGCGTGAAACTGACGTGGTCGACCGCCTTCACCGGCGCTGAGCGGAAACCTGGCCGCCTGTAGTGCACCTGCAGGTCATCGACGGTCAGCAGCGGAGCCGTGCCTGTGCCATTCGTTGCAACGCTCATGACGGGGCTCCAGTGACCACGAGTTCTTGGGTGCGGGCAAGTTCGTCGGTTCGGATGCACCGGCTGCTTCGGTTCTCGTCGATGAGCAGAAGCGGAATCGGGCCGGCGCGGCAAATGTCGGTGGCCAGCGGACAGCGCGCAGCGAATCGGCAGTAGGAAGGCCAATCCTTGGGTAGTGGAACCGCACCCCTCAGGGTCGCCAGTGGCTCGCCCCGAACGGCGTCCTCAGGCATGGCGTCGAGCAGGCCCTGCGAGTACGGGTGTCGGGGGCGAACGAGCAGCTCTTCGACCGCCGCCAGCTCGACGATCTGTCCCGCGTACATGACGGCAGCGACGTCGCCGATGTCCGCCACCACCCCGAGGTCGTGGGTGACCAGGATGATCGCCAATCCCAACGATTGCTGCAGCGATCGGAGCAGGTCGAGGATCTCGGCCTGGATCGTCGGGTCCAGAGCGGTTGTCGGTTCGTCTGCCACCAGCACGCTCGGTTCCCGCGCGAGCGCGAGGGCGATACACACGCGCTGCGCCATGCCACCGGAGAGCTGATACGGGTAGCTCTTGCTGACTGCTTCGGGGTTGGGGATGCCCACCAGAGCGAGCAGCTCATGAACCCGCTCGCGAATCTGCGATCGTGATCCGCCGCGCTGCAGTTTGACCACGTCGCCGAGCTGTGAGCGAACGGAGAAACACGGATCGAGGGCGACCATCGGTTCCTGGGACACCAGCGCGATTTGGCTACCGCGGACCTGCACCATCTCTTTCTCGGAGAGCGTCATCAGCTCGCGGCCGCCGAGCCGGACCGATCCGGCAACGGCACCGCCTTCCGGCAGCAGGCCGAGGGTGGCCAGTGCGGTCATCGTCTTGCCGCATCCCGACTCACCGACCAGACACAACGTCTGACCGCGGTGGACCGCGAAAGACACGCCGTCCACGACCGGTTGCCAGTTACCTTCCGGTGGTCCGGAACGAGACAACGAGATCTTCGACCGCCAAGGCAATGTCGGGACCGACCGGCTCCGGTGCAGCTGTCGTCCTGCCGGCTACCTGTGCTGTACCGCCGGCGGCCGCGGGCGGAAGTAGCAACCGGCGCAGCGGGGTGAGCAGCCGGGCACGTTTCGAGGTGGGCAACGTCTCCAGCAGAGAGTTGCCGAGATAGTTCAGCGCAGCCACCGTGGCGATGAGGACAAAACCGATCGGCACCATGAGCCACGGATCAGTGTCCAAATGACCTGATGCGTCGAAGACGAGCTGTCCCCAGCTCGGCTGCTGTGGGTCGAACCCGAGGCCCAGGAAGGACAACGATGTCAGGAACAGGAAGGCGCCGCTGTAGAGCAGAAAGCCCTGCACGATCAGCGGACCGAGAACATTCGGCAAGATGTGGCGGAGCAGGATCGTGCGCCGCGGCACCCCGCTGACCCGGGCGGCGTCCACATAGAGCAGATCGCGGGAGGACTGCGTGGACGCACGGACCAGGCGGAAGATCCCGCCGCTCACGATGACGCCGAAGACGAGCGTCATGATCAGCAAGTTGTTGTTCGAGACAACAGCAACGGCCAGCACCACCACCAAGGCCGGGATCGCGAACATCACGTTGACGACGAAGTCGGCGATCTGGTCAGCCCGGCCCCCGACATAGCCCACGAAGAGACCGACCGGTACCCCGATCACGAAGGCAACGACAACCGGGATGAGCGCGGCGAGGAGCAAACTGCCGCCGCCGTGCAGGATCCGCGCCAACAGGTCCCGGCCCAGCGAATCGGTGCCCAGCCAGTAGGCGGCGCTGGGTCCCTCATATTGATGGTCGAGGTCCTGGGCGAGCGGGTCGTGCGGCGAGATCACCCCGGCCAGCAGGCTGCTCGCGATGACGAGGACCAACCAGAACACCGCCAGTAGAACGGACGGCCGGCGTAGAGCGTCGCGGATGGCCGCGCCGAAGGCGCCGCTGGGACGAGGCTGGAGGGACTGGCCGTTCGATGTTTCCAACGCCGGGCCTCCCGAGGCGGTAAGGGTAGAGGACGTCATCTGACACGCACCCTAGGGTCGAGACCGGCGGTGACAATGTCGACGACCAGGTTCACGAGTACGACGACGATGCTGAAATACACCACACCGCCCAGCACGACCGCGAAATCATGTGTTTGAACCGACCGCAGCATGAGGTTGCCCATCCCGGGCAACGTGAAGATCAATTCCAGGATGACTACGCCACCCAGGGTGAAGATGAAGGTCAGGCCGGTGACCGTCGCGACCGGTACCGAGGCGTTCCGCAGCACGTGCTTGAACAGGATCAGGCGGCGCGGTACGCCGGTGGAGTGCAGTGTGCGGACGTAGTCGCGACTGAGCGCATCCTTGAAGGCGGCGCGGGCCTGGAATGTGATCTGTCCGAGGTTCGCCACGCTCAGCGCGATAATCGGCAGAATCAGATGGGACATCCACGGGCCGAACCCGTCGGTGGTGAGTTCGGAATACCCGGTGGCCGGGAATATCCGAGTCTTGACGGCGAAGAGAAACACCAACAGTGCGGCGAGCCAGAAGATCGGGACCGCCATGCCGAGACTTCCCAGCCATTGCACAGCGCGGTCGAGGCGACCGCCCCTGACCGCGGCCGCCATGCCGAGGACAAGGCCGGCGACCAGGGACAGCAGGGTCGAAAGTATGGCCAGAGACAGGGTGGGAGGCAACGCCTCGGCAAGTGCGCCAGCGACGGACTGCCCGGTTATGTAGGAGGCGCCCAGGTTTCCCGTGAAAGCATGTCCGAGCCAGCTCACGAATTGTTCCAACGCCGGCCGGTCGAGCCCCAGGGAGTGGTTCAAGGTGTCGACCTGCTGCAGCGTTGCGGTCGACCCGAGAATCGCGGCGGCCGGACTGCCCGGGACGAGTTGTAACAGGAAGAATGAAATTGTTGCCACGATCAAAAGCAGGGGAATTGCTACCGCCAACCGGCGGAGGACGAACCGGATCATCATTGCTCCTTGCCGTCGACGGGGAATTGTCGCAGTCTCGGGGTGGGTCCGGCGCTCGGACCCACCCCGGGGCGTGGTCAGCTGGGCAGGTGGAAGTCGTACAGGTGGATCGCGCCGCGGTCCGGCGGCTGTACGGCCACGACCTTCGGGTCGTACGCGGTCACGGTCTGCAGGACCAGCGTGGCGGAGAACCATGCGTCATTGGCTGCGTGCAGTGCGGCCTGCTGGTAGTCCTTGTTGCGGGCGCTCTCGTTGGTCTCCTTCGCGGCCTGGTCGAGCATCGCTTCGAGCTGTTTGTCCTCGGCCTTGTGCACGTTGAAGAAGGACTGTGCGGAGAACAGCAACGTCAGATCCTGCCCGGCGTCGCCGGTCGGCCGCAGCAGGACAAGTCCTGACGGGCGGGTGCCGGACTGCACCGCCTGCACCAGATCGGTGGTGTGCGATTCGATCTTGACCTTGATTCCGACCTGTTGTAGTTGGCCGGCTACTGCCTGAGCGAATTGGTCGGCCTGCGGAATGCTGATCATCGTCATCTCGAAGCCGTTCGGGAAGCCGGCGGCGGCGAGGAGCTGCTTCGCCTTGGCCGGATCGTACGGATACATTGCACCGAGTTGGTCCGTGTAGGCGACGGAAGTCTTGGTGATCGGCACGCCGGGCACCGAGATCGACGTGCCCAGGTATACCGCCTTGCCGACCTTGTCCCGGTCAACGGCGTACAACATGGCCTGTCGGACCCGCTGGTCGGCCAGCGCCTTCAACGCGGTCCCCGTCACATCGAGCCAGACACCGGTGAATCCCGACTGGTTGCCGGACACGCTGACCACGTTGGTGAACCCGGGGACGGTGGTGCCGGGCTGGACGGTCAACGCGTTGACCTGGCCCGTCGACGCGGCGTTCTTGGCCGCCGTTGGGTCACTCTGGATGGAGTACGTCACCTTGGCGTACGGGAAGACGTTCTGCTTGGCCGCCCAGTAACTCGGATTGCGGGTGAACACCAAGGTGACACCCGGCCGGCTGTCCGCGCGTGTCGTAGATGTAGGGGCCCGACCCGATGGGTGTCGCCTTCAGGCCGTCCGTGGCCGCTTGCAACGCCTTGGGGCTGGCCATGTAGCCCGAGAGCTGACTGAAGTCGTAGGGCAGCGCGGGATTCGGGCACGCCGAGCTTGAGGTCCACGGTCGTCGGGTCGACGACGGTAATACCCGTGATGTTCGACAGGAAGGTCTGGTCGGCCTCGTTGGCCTTGTGATCGATGCCGTACTGAAAGTTCGTCTTCACCGCGGCGGCGTCGAACTTCGCACCGTCGGTGAAGGTCACATCGCTGCGCAACTTGAGCTCGAGGGTGGTCGGGGTCTTGTACGTCCACGACGTCGCCAGCCACGGCTCCAGCTTGCCGTCCTTGCCGTAGTGGATGAGGGTGTCGTACACCGGATCCAGGAAGTCGGAGATCGGAGCTCCCGGCAACCACGGGTTCCACGACGTCGGAACAGGTCCCGAGGACCCGATGATGAGAGCCTTCGACGCTGTCGAGCCGCCGCTCGAGCCGCTGCTCGAGCCGCTGCTCGAGCCGCTGCTCGAGCTCGTACTGGATGACGAACCACAGGCCGAAAGACTAAGAGCGAGAGCGACGAACGCGGCGATGGCGGCGCGTTTGCGCGTCCTGACTGAAGAGAGCACCTTTGTTCTCCTGAATCTCGCGACAGCTGCCGTAGACCGGCGCTGTAGCGGCTATAAGGGGGGTGCAAGTAGTCTGCAGCCTCACGCGATTAAATTCAAGGTTCTGATTCGGTTTTTTTCCCGGGTGACGCCCGACACCTCGCGATCTGGGTCTGCGCGCCGCGGTGGTGCCGGTCGCGAGCATCTCAGCTTTCAGAGCCTGGGCGAACTTTCGATCTCGTTTGAAGCACAATGCTGTGACACTGGGTCACCGCCGACCGGCAGCGTCGGCGCCGTACGACTTCGCTGAAGGTCGCAACTCGGAGCGTCGACCTCACCCGGTGTGGCCCGGCGGCGTGCCAACGGTGACGGCCCTCGCGGATGGGATGACCGTGGGCGCCAGAAGCAGGAAGGCGGTGACCATCTCGCTCAGACTGGCAAGGATCGAATCCCAGTCACCTTCCCCTGCTGCCGACGGGCCGGTGCCCAGGCCCAGCCACCGCGCCAGCACGCTGTAAGCGACAGTGCAGCTCCACGTCACGGCCCGCTCCGGATCGGGGTGCCGAATCTCGTCCCGGTGCTCCAGCAGCGCAGCCCGGAACGCGTCAACCATCGCGTCGTAGCCCCGTTTGCCCAGAGTCCGCGACCGCACGGTCGCGGTCGGCCAGAAGCATGAATGGCTTCAGGACAGGAGCGTTTCTCCGGAGCAGGTCGGCGAGTGTCTTAATCGCTCGGACAGACCGTTTCGGGCAGCTGTTCGTCATCCGGGGCGGGCTGGCCGAAAGCATGTTGTTGTTCGGCGACAATCCGAGCCATCTCCCGAGAGTGGGCCGCGCGAAGCAGATCGTCCTTGCTATCGACCCGGCCATAGATCGAGCCGGTGGATACACACGCGCGTTCGGCGACCTCGGCCAGCGTGAAGGTGTCGGAGCGACGTTCGACGAGCAACTCGACGGCTGCGTCGACCGCCCGCTCGAACGAGATCCGGCTTCGCTTCTGCTTGGGGGCACGGGCATAGGCCTGCTCGGGCCCGAGCAGATCGTCGATACGTCCGCGCCAGCAGCGTGAGGCAGTGCAGGCTCCGTCATCTCCACACAGATCGCGCTCCTCACAAGGACGCCGCCGCGGCAAGGGCCCCGCCGACCTTGATCAGCGCGCCGTCCGGCTCGCACCGCGGCCGTCCAGATTCAGAACTTTCATTCTAATTGTACCAGCGTTGGCGCTGTCTCCCATCACCCGCTAGGTCCCTCTGATCTTTGACGGCGGGTGGGTCAGGAACGAGATCGTCATGTCGATGAGGTAGGACAGCATCTGATTCCAATCGCCCTGGCCGGCCGCCTCGGAGCTGCTACCCAGTCCGAGATAACGCGCTATCACGCTGTAGATGACCGTGAAAGTCCAATGCACCGCTGCGGTCGGGTTCGGGTGGGCGATGCTTTCCGATCGCGACATCACCACTGTCGTGAACCGGTCCTCGAGTGCCTGGTGTGACCGGGCGCCCATCTCCGCAATCACCGGATCACTGTTCGCCCGCATCATGAACGGACCGAGGATGCCTGCGTTCTTGCGTAGTACCTGTGCCGCCGCAGTGACAGCGAAGGCCGCCGCCTGATCGAGGTCACCCGGTTCTCGTTTGAATCGGCGGAATTCCTTCGCGGTTTCCTCGTCGATTCGTTGCAGCTCCCGCGCGTGTACTGACCTCAGCAGATCGTCTTTGCTCTTCACCCGCCCGTAGATCGACCCGATCGACACATCCGCCCGCTCTGCTACCTCGGCGAGGGTGAAGGCGTCCGAACCACGCTCGACCATCAACGCGACAGCCGCGTCCAAGGCACGCTCCAGCGATTGACGGCTGCGTTCCTGCTGAGGTGGTTTGAGGTGTGCTCCCACCGCATCGGGCGCCTCTTGATGCAAAGGCGCGGACTCAGACGGCTGACGAGGTTGAGGAGTCACATGTCGATCAATACAAGCATCGCGCAGCTGTGTCCAGTTGCGGCGGTCAGGACAGCGCCGACTGCGGCGTTCCGCGTGGGCTCGTCGGTCCCCGTTCCGCGCCTCAACAGAACCGCAGCGTGGCCTGTGAGGTCATTCCTGAGGCGCCGAGACTCGTCGGCCTCGACGCCTGATGGCAGCGAAGCTGACAGCTGCGCCCACAATGCCGCAAATCATCACCGTGACCATCGGTGCGGCTGTGCGGCCACCACCAGAACTCGCAAGCGGGGCTGAAATCGTCGCCGCAATGGAGAAGGTGACGCCGAGTAACGCCGATGCTGAGCCGGCAACACGGACCGCGGCAGATGAGGCGAGCGCGTTGGAATTGCTCGAAATGAACGGCAGACCGGACATCATGACGACAAAACCGGTGCACATGATCAACACCGGAGCTCCCAGGAAGAACGCCCCGACGGACAGCAGAGCGACGCCCGCGGCCGAGACGCTCAGCCCCACCATGATGATCGTGCTAGGACGGACCCGCCCGACAATCGCGGCATTCACAAACGACAAGGCAACTTGGAGAAGAGCGTTCGACGCAAAGAACGCGGCGAATCCGACTGGTGAAACATCGTTGATCGATTCGAGCACGTACACCGACGTCGAGACATAGGCGAAGAGCAGCGCAGCCGTGAAGGTTGTCACAAGTAGGTAACCGACGAATTCTGGAATTCGCAGCGCGGTTGCCATACCGGCCGTGAAATGGCTGATTCCGCCCGGCCGGCGGCGATCGGCCGGCAATGATTCGGGCACAAACAGCACGGCGGCAGCGAACGTCAGGAAACCGAAGCCGGCCAGGACCCAGAACACTGTCCGCCACGTGCCACCAGCCGAAAGCAGGCTCGCGCCGACTACCGGCGCGACCACCGGCGCGAGCCCGGAGAATCCCGTCACAATCGACATGACCTTGGCCAGCCTGGCGCCCGTCGCCAGGTCGACGACGACCGCGCGCCCGACGACACCTGCGACGCCGCCGCCCACCCCTTCGAGCACCCGGCAGGCGATCAACACCCCGATCGACGGCGCGATCGCACATCCCACGGCGCCGACCAGGCAGATCAGCGAACCGAGCATCAGCGGAATGCGCCGACCCCGCTGGTCAGAGACCGGTCCGCCGAGAAGCTGCCCCAGCCCCATCCCAACCGAGAAAGCGGCGAGTGTCATACCAACCAACGGTCCCGGCGCAGCCAGTTCGGCGCTCACCTGAGGAAACGCCGGCGTGTACATGTCGATAGCGAGTGCGGCAGTAGCGCCCTGAAGGGTCAAAGCGATGATCAGGGTCACAGACAGGCGTCGATCGGCAACAGCACCTTCGTTGCCTCCGGATTGCTGCCGTCCGCGGCGAGCAACAGCACGAAACGTCATGGGAGAGAAAACCTTTCGCCGTCGACAAGAAGTCGCCGGAAGTGAATTGCTGGTCGTGACAGCGGACGCATGTTGCCGCGGGACGTACAGACCGGAAATGACGAGCTGTGACAGCGCGCGAATCACGCAACCCAACCGCTCTCCCGGGCGGTCGCTCGTGCCCTAACAGCTTACCGAACCTAAGGGCCAATCGCCCAGCTAGTCTCCGGGGTGACCTCGGTCACGAATCTGTGGGGTCTTGTCAACGGTTGGGTGCCTGGTCGGGTCGTCGCATCGCGTCGGAGATCGATTTGACGCCTCCGTGAGCGGTCATCCCACCGTCCACCGGTATATCGGCTCCGCTGATGAACGATGATCCGTCGCCCATCAGGAACACGATGAGCGGGGCGATTTCGTCCACCGTGCCCACCCGGCCCAGTGGCGTTTCGGCGACGCTCGCCTGCCGGAACGCAGGTGAGGCCGAATTGGTCATCGGAGTCTCGATATAGCCGGGGTGTACTGCGTTTACCCGGATGTTCCGCGGTCCAAGTTCCAGACACGCGGCTTTGGACAGCCCGCGCAGAGCCCACTTGCTGGCGGTGTAGGCGATGGGGCTGTGCCCGGTCAGCGCGGCCACCGATCCGACGACCACGATCGATCCACCGTCGATCATCAACGGCGCGACTGCCTGGATGGCCAGCAGGGTGCCCGTCACATTCACCCGGTGCACCCGGTCCAGGTCGGCCACGCTGACCTCGAGAAGTCTCGCCCGCCAGGTTATTCCGGCATTTGCGACCAGTCCGTCGATCCGACCGACCTGTTCCCTGATCTCGGTCGTCAATGCGGCCCAGCCGGCTTCGTCGGTCACGTCCAGCCGCCGGTAGCTGACCCCGGGGAGCGGCTCCGACGGTTCGTCGGTCAGGTCCACGCCCCAGACGGCCGCGCCGGCCTCCGACAGGGCCTTCGCTTCGGCCGCCCCCTGTCCCCCACCAGCGCCGGTGACCACGACCACCTTCCCGGCGAGTCGATGGTTCGTCACCGCACCCGACCTCGCGACGGCGGCCGGGCGGGCAGCACCGGAGGCAACGACAGCACCCTTACCACAGTGTTTTCGATCGTTCCGATTCCTTCGACCACTGGACAGGGCTGCCCGACAGGAGCGAAATGTCGACCGCTTCGGCCACGACGCGATAGCCGTCGTCGTTGGGATGAATGCCATCGCCCGAATCGAAGTCGGGATGCAGCGTAGCTTCGTTGTCGGAACCGCTGAGCGGCTCCGCAAACTCGAAGACTGCGTCGAAAGCTCCGATCCCCTGTTCACGCAGCCATGTGTTGACCACTCGGCGTTCGGCCGCAGCCTCGGCCGAATATCCGCCGGGCATGATGCTGCTCCCGAAAACGCGAGTGAAGACGGTGCGTGCGTTCGAGGACAGACGCTGGTACGCGTCGATGATCACCTCGGCGGAAACGCCGTTCCGCAGGTCGTTCGACCCAATGTTCACGATGAGATCCGTCGCGCCCGGTTGCGTCAGGGCATCCCACGCCAGCCTCGCTTCGCCCCGGTCGCCCATGATGAACGGCGGTAACTCGGGCGTCGGCGAGACCGTAACCTCCGCCGACGTCAATTGATTACCCCCGATGCCCGCGTTGACGACCGACATGAAGCGATCACCGCCTGTATTCCACAGCCTGCGGGACAATTGATCAGGCCAACTGCGATGCGCATCGACCGTTGATCCGGCGCCCTGCGTCGTGGATGATCCGAACGCCACCAGTACGTTCACAGGTCCGTTGCCGCGGACATCCAGTCCGGTGAGCAACCAGGACGCCGTGACCGGCAACGGGTAGATGGACGAAGTCGTCAGGTCCACCGGCAGAGGACACGTCGCCCAATCCTGACAGGAAGGAGGTTTGCCGGCCGGAGAAGTGCCCGGTCACCGGCTCCCCCGCTGCCAGGAAAAACGTCACGGCAAGGTCGGCAAACGCCTCAACAGCGAACGTCACCGGGTCGCTGACCGCTTCTTGACCTGGCCGCAAGATCAGCGTGGGCCGGCCGCCGAACATCACCGCACACCCCCCGGGCTGGACAATAGGACCGCCCATCACGCGGGCAACTGAGGTCGACGACACTTCAACCGGCTCGTCGCCGTAGCGGTTGGAGACATGGAGTCGAATCTGATCGCCACCTGAATGTGGATGGACGATCTGCCGAAAAGTCCGCCCACAGACGTCGGCCGGCACCAATCGGACCGGGGCGGCGTACCAGGCACTCACCCAGGTGGTTTCGTCGTTGGCCGTCACGCCCGGACCCGGTTCCGCGACCGCAGCCGAGCGGGCCGTACGGGTGGAAGGGACAGGCCGGGCGCGACGGTGTTTTCGATGGTGCCGATTCCCTCGACCGTCATCCGGACGACGTCGCCGATCTGCAGGGGCGGCGGGTCGATGCTGGCCGCGGCGGCCCCACAATTCCCCCAGACAGCCTCCGTTGCCGCAGGTTCCGGATCCCAGCACGTCACCGGCCCGGACCCAGGTACCGCGGGATGCGTAGGAGATGAGCTCGGCGAACGGCCAGCCCATGTTCGACAGCAGGTCCTGACCGATCAGCTCGTCGTTGACCCAGACCCGCATGTCCAGGGCCAGAAACCCGTCGTCGTCGACGAATTCGGCCAGTTCGTCGGCGGTCACCAGCCACGGACCCAGGGTGGTGGCCGAGTCCTTGCCCTTGGCCGGACCGAGGTTGACTTTCATCTCCCGGCGTTGCAGATCGCGGGCCGACCAGTCGTTGAGGATGGTGTAGCCGAAGATGTGCTGCGGCGCCTGATCCGGTGTCAGGGAGGACCCGTCGGCACCGACGACGACGGCCACCTCGAGTTCGAAGTCGAACAGCTGACTCCCGGGCGGAACCGCGACGTCGTCGTGGGCACCGATCAATGCGTAGGGGTTGGTGAAGTAGAAGGTTGGCGCTTCGTACCATTCCGGCGCCACCCCGGAGGTTCCGGAGACGCTGGCCACAACGCCCTCGACGTGTTCCTCGAAGGCGACGAAGTCCCGCACTGGTCGGCGGCTGCAAGCGGCGGAAGCAATCGAACCTGACTCGAGCGGAATCGCCTGGTGCCGGCCAGGGCCGCGGCGCCCACGTCGAGTGCCGCGGTCAGCCCGGATCTGCACGAGCTCGAGGACCGTGACCCCGCCCGGCAGTCGAGTGGACCCCCTGCGGCGGACACCACACCGGCGCCGACGGCGGCCCGTCGTGTTCGAAGGTGGCGAATTTCATCAGACCGGCGGGGCGACGAACAGGCCCTTGTCGGGGTCGTTGAACGACTTGGCGGCGACGAATTCGTCCATCGCGTTGGCGGTGCCCCACTGGTCACTGACCGTCGGGTCGGAGAAGTCGTGCATCGACGGGTGCCAGGTGTCCTCGTCCAGGCGTTCGAGCTCGGTGGTGTATTCGATGGTGTTGCCGTGCGGGTCCAGGAAGTAGCTGAAGGTGTTGTTGCCCGCCTTGTGGCGGCCGGGTCCCCAGACCTTCTCCACCCCGGCCCGGAGCAGCCGCCCGGTGCCGCGCATGTACTCGTCGAGGCCGCGCAGTCTCGAACGAGGCGTGGTGCAGGGCCGCGTGCGGGCCGCGGGCGATGGCGAAGCTGTGGTGCCAGTCGTTGCACCGCATGAACCACATCATGTTGCCCATCCGCGGGTGCATCAGGGTGTCCGACAGCGCGAACGCCAGGTGCTTCTCGTAGAAGGCCTTGGTGCCCTCCGGGTCCCGCGAATTCACCACCACGTGGGAGAGTCGGACCGGGATCGATTCCTTCTCCTCGATGGTGCGGTGGCTGCGGACGGCGACGTCGGAGCTGATCTCGATGCATCGGCCTTCGTTGTCGAAGAACCGGAAGCCGTAGCCGCCGCCGGGGGTGTCCAGGGTGGCGGGGTCGCCGAGCAACTGCACGCCGTCGGCGGCCAGCTGCGCGGCCAATTTGTCGACGTCGCCGGCGTTGGCGGCGCCGAACGCGATCAGGTCGATCCGCTTCTCGTCGGCCTGCCGCAGCCGGACGACGTACTGCTCGGGTGAACCCTCGGCGGCCAGGAAGGTGATGCCCGGAATCGCTGTGCTCGGCCTTGAGACCCCAGTTCCCGGTGTAGAACTCGAGCTGCTTGGCGTGGTCGGGCACGGCGAGATCGATGTGCCGCAGGTGGGTGATGAGCCGTTCGGTCATTGGGTCGCTCCTCGGATCTTGTGAGTGGTCGGGCCGGTCAGGGGTCAGGCCGAGGATTCGGCGTTGCCGGACGTGATCGCGTGGGTGCTCGTCGGCGCCGAGTTCGGCGGCCGTCGACGCGTTCGACCGGATCGGTGACGCCCATGTCGAACGGGTAGTCCGAGCCGAGCAGGACCCGGTCCGCGCCGACTGCGCGATGTCAGGCCCGCAGGGCTTCCGGGGTGTGCACCAGGGAGTCGAACCAGAGTCGGCGCAGGTAACTGCTCGGTGGCTGCACGCAGCCGCGGGCCTCGGGACGGACCTGCCAGGCGTGGTCGCTGCGGCCGAGGAAGGTCGGTAGGTACCCGCCGCCGTGGGCGGCGACCAGCCGCAGCCCTGGATGCCGATCCAGCACGCCGGCGAAGATCGAGATGCGAGAGCGCGACGGCATTCTCGACGGGCTGGCCGACCGTGTTGGACAGGTAGTAGCGGTCCAGCCGTTCGTCCAGGGTGCAGCCGAAGGGATGCAGGAACACGACGGCGCCGAGTTCGGCGGCTCGTGGCCCAGAACGGTTCGAGGCGTTCGTCGCCCAGTTCGACGGTGCCGTCGGCTGTTGGTGCGTGGGAGGAGATCTCCACACCGACCAGGCCGCAGGTCAGTACCGCGTCGTCGAGCAGCTCGACGCACAGTTCCGGGTGTTGCAACGGAACCAGCCCGAATCCGGTGAAGCGGCTGGGTTCTTCGGCGACGACGGCGGCCACTCCACGGTTGGCGGTGGTGCACACCACGCGGGCCAGGTCCGGTTCGGCCCAGTAGTGGTACTGCGACGGCGACGGCGAGATCACCTGGACGTCGACGCCGGCCGCGTCCATGTCGGCGAGCCGGCGGTCCACGATCGTCAACTGCGGAATCGCCGCGCCCACCATCTTCCCGGAGACCGCGAGCGACTCCGGACCGTTGCGCCGGGCGTCCAGTTCCCGCTGCGCCGCCAAGCCGGGACGCCCCGCGACGACGGCCTCCACCTCGGGGACGATGACGTGCGCGTGGACATCGACGACGCTCATGCTGGATGGCTCTTCGCGCAAGCGCTCATCGCTACTCGCTCGCACTCAGCTGCCGGCTGCTCACTCATGCCGGCACGCTGACCAGTGCGCTGATCCGGCCCATCAGGGCGGGTACGTCACCGCGAACGTGGTCCATCAGCCACTGTCCGAGCTGGTTGGATGCGTCCACGACGGTTTTCGCCCGCTCGAACCGGCGGGCGGTGAACTTCGCCCACAGCTGCTCGTCGAGCCGGTCGGCGGAGATCAGCAACTCGGCGAGAACGGCCGCGTCTTCCAATGCTTGCGCGGCGCCCTGGGCCAGGGTGGGCGGGCACGAGTGGGCGGCGTCGCCGATCAGGACCACCCGCCCTCGGTGCCAATCGCCGGCCAGCACGTGGGTTTCGAACCAGGTGTAGTTGATCCGGCTCGGATCGTCCAGCAATTCCCGGATCTCGTCCCACGGCCCGTGGTAGCCCGCGCTGAGTTCCCGCATCGTGTCCAGCTGCTGCTGCGGGGTCAGCGCAGCTGCGGTCCTGGGCGTCCTCGACCAGGTAGGCGTACATCGAGTCCGGTCCGGTCGGGCAGTACCCGGCGATGTAGCAAGGCCCGCCGTACACCAGGTCGGTGCGGACGATGTCGGCCGGACGCCGGGTGAAGGCGCGCCAGATGCCCATGCCGGTCGATCGGGTGTCCAGTTCGATACCCAGCGCCCGGCGGGTCGAGGAGCGGATGCCGTCGGCGCCGACCACCAGGTCGTAGCGGCCGGCGGAGCCGTCCGCAAACGTCGACCTCGACACCGTTCTCGTCCTGGGCGAGGGTGGTGTGGGTGGTGCCGAAGCGGAACTTGACCCCCATAGCCGTGGCTCGGTTCACCAGGATGCGGGCCAGGTCCGGACGTGGCATGCCGACCGTGGCCGGTAGGTCGGGCCCACCGGTGCGCGCGTCGGGGATCTCGGCCAGCAGCTTTCCATCGGGGGCCCGCAGGCCGACTGAGTTGAACGCGTACCCGGCGGCCAGCACCTCGTCCCAGACGCCCAGTTGCCGCAGTACCCGCAACGCGTTGCCCTGCAGGGTGATGCCGGATCCGACCGCGGTGGCGTCGGGCTTGACCTCGACGACGTCGACGGCCACGCCCGCACCGGCCAGCAGGATTGCGGTCGCCGTTCCGGCCGGACCGGACCCGACCACCAAAACGTTGTTCACAGCGGGCATCTCGTAGACGTCCTCGTCCTTGAAGGGGAAAGTTATTTGATGGCGACCGGATTGACCGGTGCGCCGACGGCGCCGGTGACCGGGATCGGCGCGGCGGTGAGGAAGAAATCCCACTGACCGTCGACGGACGCAGTCTTCGGCCAGTTCGTCCAGATCCCACATCTCGCCCAGGAACAGGCCCATGTTCGGGATGGCCACCTGATGCAGCGGTTGGAACGCGGTATCGAACTCGTTGGGCCGCACCTCGAATCCCCAGGTGTCGGTGGCCACGGCTGCGATCTCGGTGCTGTGCAACCAATCCGCGGTGCTGAACGACAGTCCGGGCGAGGCGCCGCCGGCGTAGTCGCCCCAGCCCTCCCGCCGCGCCCGGGCCAGCCGCCCGGTGCGGACCAGCAGGAGATCACCACGACCGACCCGGCCCGAGTCTCCTTGCGCGGCAATGGTCTGCTCGAGATGTTCGGTGGTGATGGCGAATCCGTCGGGCAGTTCGCCGTCGTCGCCGATGGCCCGACCGACGTCGAGCAGGACGCCGCGGCCGGCCATCCGGCCGCCGACCGTTTCGATGCCGGTGACCAGGTCGCCTTCGCTGGTCACGACGTCGCCGGCGCGGCGCCCGTTGTAGGCCATGCCGTGGTCGAAGATGTGCCCGAGGCCGTCCCACTGGGTGGAGGCCTGCAGCGGCATGAAGACGACGTCGTCGGCGCCCCCGAGACCGTGCGGAAAGCCCTGATTGCCACGTTCGGCGTCGACGCCGGTGTCCAACATGGTGTGCACCGGATTGGTCCGGCGACGCCAGCCCTTCTGCGGGCCGTCGTTGTCAAAGGACTGGGACAGTGAGAAGGCCGCGCCGCGGCGGATCAGCGCCGCGCCCTCCAGTCGCTTGTCCGGGGTGAGGAAGTTCAGGGTCCCCAGCACGTCCGTCGCACCCCACCGGCCGGCATTGGAGCAGCGGCGGGCGGCCGCCGCAATCGCGCCCTCGGCGTCGGTCCGATCCAGGTCCCGGTCATCGCGCTGCCCTCGGCAACGCAGCGCACCCGTTGCGTGCCCAGCCCGGTGATCGTCCCCTCCATGACATCGCCCGGGCGCAGGAACCGTCCGGCTGGTTGGCCGTTGCCGGCCGGGCTGCCGGTGAGGACGAGATCACCCGGTAGCAGGGTGGTGGTCTGGGAGGCCTCGGAAATCAGGGCCGCAACGTCGAAAAGCATGTCCTTGGTCGATTCGTTCTGCCAGACCTCGCCGTTGAGGGTGAGAGTGATCCGCAGGTCCCGGGTGTCGGGGACGTCCGACGCAGGTACCAGCCAGGGCCCCGTCGGAAGGAATCCGGGCGCGTTCTTGCCCCGGAACCAGTCGGTGCCAATCTCTTTCATGTCGCGGCGGAACACCCGGTCGCGGGTGGTGAGGTCGTTGACGATGGTGTAGCCGGCCACGTGGTCCAGCGCGTCCTGCCGGCTGACCCGGAACGCCGGGGCGCCGATGACGGCGGCGAGTTCGAGTTCCCAGTCGTGGCGTTCGCTGTATCCCGGGAGCACCACGTCGTCGAAGGGTCCGCCGACGGAACTGGGCAGGCCAAGGAAGATGTACGGGCTTCCGGTCGCGGCCCGCTCGTCCATCATGGCCGCGACCTCAACCCGAACCTCGTCGACGGTCTTGCCCTCGGCGATCTCCATGTGGGCCATGGCCAGGTCGATGACGTGGGTGCGGTAGTTCGCGCCCGACTGGAACACCTGCCGCGGCGTGACCGGGGCGAGCACGGTGTAGTCCGCCAGATCTGCTGCACCGGTGAAGGTCTGCAGCAGGGGCAGGACCCGCGCCCAATCCTCCAGCAACGCCACGACGCTGATCGGAGCCGTCAGCTCGAGCTTGTCCGCGACCGAATCGAGGTCGAGAACCGTGGTACCGCGGACAAGGGCGGTGAATTCGTGGGTGTCATCGCGGAGGCGACCAAGAGCAAACGTGGGGGGCAGGGGATCCACGGTGATCCTTTCATCGACTAGATGGCATCCAGTGTTGGCCAGCCATCGGTATCACGGAAGATGAAATACCTGATGTCCGGCATCAGCGCCGTCTATATGCTGTGGCGTTGTGAATCTCGCCAACCTCGACCTCAACCTGTTGGTGTCCCTGGACGCGCTGCTGCAGGAACGCAGCGTCACCAAGGCGGCACTGGCCCTGGGACTGAGCCAGCCCGCACTGTCGGCATCGCTCGCGAGGTTGCGGCGACACTTCAACGACGAACTCCTGTTCCGTGTCGGCAACGACTACCGGTTGACTCCGTTGGCGGTGCATCTGAAAGCGAGGACCACAGTCGCCCTGGCCGGCGCGGAACGCGTCTTCAGTGCCCTGCCCGACTTCGAACCCGCCGAATCAACCCGTGAGTTCACTCTGCTGGTCAGTGACTACAGCGTCGCGGTATTGGGTGACACCTTGGCGAACCTGCTGGCTCAGGAGGCTCCGCGGGCCCGGCTTCGCCTGACGCACAACACTCCCGACGCGGTCGACCGGGCCGAGCGGACGCTGATGGCCGTTGATGGCCTGTTACTCCCCCACGGTTTTGTCTCCGACCTGCCCCATGTCGATCTCTACCGGGACGAATGGGTGCTGGTGGTGTCCGCCGACAATGCAGCGGTCGGGGACGGGGTCACAGTCGACCAGCTGACCACCCTGCCCTGGGTTGTCACCTACCACGGGCCAACGGCCTCGACCCCGGCCGCCCGCCAGATGCGCATGCTGGGGATGGAGCCACATGTCCAGGTTGTCACGGAAAGTTTTCTCACAGTTGCCCCGTTGATCGCCGGCAGCGGCCGGATCGCTCTGCTGCAGCGACGGCTGGTCCAGCAGCTGCCGCCCGATGCCCGAATCCGTGCGCTGCCATGCCCGTTCGAGGTCGGTCCGCTGGTCGAGGCGCTCTGGTGGCATCCCAGCTTCGACCGCGACCCCGAACACATCTACCTCCGCGACCTGATACAACGCGCCGCCACCCTGGCCACCGGCGGCCGCTGCCGTAGCGCCGTTCGATCGGGTTGAAGTCAGTTAGTGTCGATCGCCGGCTTCGGACCCGGGTGATCCGCATCCGTAGAGATTGCCCAGGCGCGCAAAGTGTTGTTGTGGTGCCGGCGAGCGGCACAACCACGGGCAACACATCACGCACCGCAAATATGCTCTGACGTGGGGCGAGTGGGGCTCGAACCCACGACCTGACGGATTATGAGTCCGTTGCTCTGACCAGCTGAGCTACCGCCCCGCCGAAACCCTACCGGTCTCCAGGTACTCGCACGACCCACCCGAGGATCAACCGCGCGTTCCGACGCGGGCGCCACGTCGAGGGTGTGAAGCACCCCGGACGGTGGGCTATTCTGGTCCAGCACTCGCCGGCATCGGCGGGTGCCGGTCCTCCGTAGCTCAATTGGCAGAGCATCCGACTGTTAATCGGACGGTTACTGGTTCGAGTCCAGTCGGGGGAGCCGCCTTCACAGGCTCTCACGTGCATAGATGCGCTGAGAGGCACGACCCGTTCGGGTCAACTGCGAAAGACGTGTTCGGTGTTGCCCACACCGAAGGTCCCAGGCCGCTGAACCTGGAAGCCACCCACCACGCTCGAGCGTGAGTTCGCGGACGCCGCGATCGGGTGGCACGTCATCCATTGCCGAGGCGCAGCCGTCGTCACGACATCAACGATCCTTCTTTATTGGCAAGTCATCCACTAAGGCGTGAACACTGCCGCCTTCTTGGCTCCGACAAGTGACTGGCATGCATACTCCCCAAACCGGACAAAGGAGAAAAGCGTGCGCGTATCCGAGAGGCTGGTTGGTGTTGCGGCAGTAGCCGCCGGTGGTGCATTGCGTCAAGCGGAAATCCCGGAGCGCGCAGGGTTTTCCGGTAGCACGATCAGGAAGCAACTGACTGTGACCGCGCATCGGTGTGAAGACTGGTGGGCACTGGAATGCTTCGAATACCCCAGCGCGCGCAGCGAGGTCCGCCGGCTCGACCACGCTGCGGAGACCATCTCGGGGGCCATCGAGTATGCCGCGGCAATGGACCGCGCCGACTTCGTCGTGAGAGTCATCGTGGAGGGATGACCTCGCTGAGCTGCCACGGTTGAGGCGGCCCCACGCTGCCATCACCTCGCACGTCAACGCAAGCGACTGGAGATGTTCGAACTTGGTCGCGCTCGGCGGCGTCCAGTCGGCCATCCCAGGGTCTCCCCGTGATCGACCGACAACCACGTCTCCCGATAGGCTCCAGATGCTGCGGCGCGGCGACACACACCCCACTACCGGGTGCACGGACTACGACTGCGAGAAGAGCGATCCCGGAACTCATCGATCAGGACGATCAAGGGAGTTGGTTGGTAGATGTTTCGTTTCCTGTTGGGTGGCAGCATCGGCTACATACTGGGATCGCGGGCGGGGCGCGAACGGTATGAACAGATGAAGCGCTGGTCAGCGAGGGCGGTGGACCACCCAGCTGTTCAGGGGGCAGCCGGATTCGTCAGGGCGAAGATCTCCCAGGCGACGCGCTCTTCGCGGATTCGATCAGCGGCGGTTGATACGGCAGTGACGTCCGGAAGAGCCGCGGACCTCTTGCTTCCTGACTTCGACGCCGCCCATCAGCGCCAGACCTTTCAGCCGGAGCACCGGTGCTTCCGACCCGTACACCTGACAGAGCTGTCCTCGAACGCGCCCATGATCCCGACGCCTTCACAGATCACGGTGATGCCCTCCGGGACGGTGACCTCGACGCCGCCCATGATCGCGGTCACGTTCATCACGGTCTCCATGCTGGTCAGCTGCGCCTGGGTGAAGTCCAGCTCGATCCTGCCCATGATCGCCACGCAGTTGATGCTGCTCGGGGACCACCCACAGGCCCTTGCGCACGACCCGGACATGATGCCGACGAGATTGGCCTTGCGCCGGACCACGGCCGGATGGCGAGACCCGCGGCACGGGCGGCACCGTCCTCGAGGAGTCCGGCGGCACCGGTGAGGCGGATTTCGACAGCGACAGTCGCGGCGCCGGGAAGATCCCGGGTCAACGGTTCGAGTTCGGCGACAGTCTTTGCCGCGTAGACGGAGTCGAGCCGACCCTCCAACTCGGTGACCGTGATGCGGCCTTCCGACATGGCCTCCTGCAGGGCCGCCGCCACTCGCTCACGATCAGCGTGCGACGCCCTCATCGGTGGGTTGGCGGAAGGGGGCTTCGGCTCTTCGGTCACCGACAGATGTTAATCCGCCGCGTCGCGTCAACCGATGGTCAGCCCTCAACTGCTGACGAGTTCGGCCTCCAGATCGGCGAGCGTGTCGGTGACCGCCCGCAGGAAGCCCGCGGCGTAGACGTTCGCTCCGGGGTCGATGCGTACCTGGCCGGTCAGTCCGTCCTGACCGGGCACCCGGCGCAGCACCACCCAGCCACCGGCGCCCGGCCAGGGCAGGTGACGACTTGCGGCGACCGATCGCCGGACGCGCGAGTGCACGGCGTCCGTCAGCCCGTTCGTCCCGCTCAGCACGAAATCCCGCGGCGGCAGGTCTTCGAGCACGACGATGCCGGCGTCGGTCCGGCCGATTTCGTCCGCCGCCGTCAGCGTCAAGGTCCGCGCACTCAGCCTGGCTTTCGACACCAGCTCCCAGTTCCATCGCACGGCGGCATCCCCGGAAACCATCCAGAGACCGAAGCGACTGGTAGCCAACACCTCTCCGCCGACCAACGAGGCAACCACCTGCACTTCCTCGTCCGGGCCCAGCGAGCGGACCAGAGCAGGGGGCAACGCCGTACGGCGTCGCGGCCAGTGCAACGGCATCGCTCAGGCTCCCATGGCGCGTTCGGACAAAGCTCTTCGGTACTTTGCGATCTCCGCGAGATCGGCATTGAGGGCGGCCGCCCGATGAGCGTCGCCGGACGCTTCCGCCCGCTGCAGGTCCGACCGCAGGCCGTCCTCCTGGATCTTCGCCGCGCGCTCGGCAAGTTTCGCCAGGATGGATCCGGCGTAGTAGGTCAGGTCCGTCTTCGTCCGCAGGGGCTCGACGGCGAGTTCGGTGACGAGGGAGCGAAGTGCGCCGGGCGGCAGCCGCTCGACGATCGACGAGAGCCAGGCGTTGGCGCCGACGACGGCCGCATCGGCCGGCCCCCCGGCCGCGGTCACGGCGTCGTGCACGGCCCGGTAGGCCGGAGTCGGTGAAGGCCAGCCCGTCCAGCTGGCCGTATCCGCCGGCCAACAGTCCGGGTTGCTGCAGAACGAGTTTCAACGCCTCGCGCTCGGCGAAGGTGTTCCGATCCCGGGGATCGGGGCGGACCGGTCGACTGACGTTCGGATCCGCGGCGGCAGCCGCTCCGGCCGCGGCACCACGTTGCGCCCGCCGGTCGGCGATGCTGGCCGCCTTGGCCTGTGCTGCCGCGTGATTGCGGACCCTGACCCCGATGGCCTGATGGTCGGCACCCAACCAGCCGGCCAGTTGCAGCGCGTACTCGTTCCGCAACTCCGGCTCCTTGATGCGGGCCACGATCGGAATCGCCGCTGCCGCAGCAGCAACCCGACCCTCGGCCGTGTTCAGGTCGTAGCCGTCCAGGGTCGACTGGACGGCGAACTCGAACAGCGGGCGGCGACTGGCGACCAACTCCCGCACCGCGCCGTCACCCCGGGCCTGCCGCAGCTCACACGGATCCATTCCGTCCGGCGCCACCGCCACGAAGGTGTTGGCGGCGAACCGCTGATCGGAGTCGAAGGCCTTGAGTGCCGCCTTCTGCCCGGCGGAGTCGCCATCGAAGGTGTAGATCACCTGACCACGGATGATCTCGTTGTCGGCGAGATAGCGGCGCAGCACACTGATGTGCTCGTCGCCGAATGCCGTCCCGCAGGACGCCACCGCGGTCGTCTCGCCGGCCAGATGCATGGCCATCACGTCGGTGTAGCCCTCGACGACGACGACCTGACGCTGCCTGGAGATTTCTTTCTTGGCGAGATCCAAGCCGTAGAGCAACTGGGACTTCTTGTACAGCGGCGTTTCCGAGGTGTTGATGTACTTGGCCTCGAGCCGGTCGTCCTCGTAGAGACGGCGCGCGCCGAAGCCCACCACATCGCCGGCCGCGTCGTGGATCGCCCACAGCAGCCGGCGGTGGAACCGGTCCATCGGTCCACGATTGCCGTCACCCACGAGTCCGGCGCGCTTGAGTTCGTCAACGGAAAAGCCCTGCGCTGTCAGGGCTTTGAACAATTGATCCCAACCGGCTGGCGCATATCCACAACCGAACCTGGCGGCGGCCTCGTCGTCGAAACCCCGATCGGCCAGGAACGCGCGGGCCGGAGCCGCCGCTTCCGTGGCCAACTGCGCGGCATAGAACGCCGCCGCAGCCTTGTTCGCCGCGATCAGCCGCGACCGACTCCCGCGTTCCACCCTGGTCGAAGTGCCACCCTCGACCAGGGTCAGAGTGATCCCGACCCGGTCGGCCAACCGCTGGACGGCTTCGACGAAGTCGAGCTGCTCGTATTTGGCCATGAAGGCGAAGACGTCGCCGCCTTCGCCACAGCCGAAGCAGTGGTACGTTCCGCGACTGGGACTGACCTGGAACGAGGCGGTCTTCTCGTCGTGAAAAGGGCAGAGCCCCTTGAGGTTGTCGCCGCCGGCCCGCTTGAGTGCGACATATTCGCCGACGACCTGGTCGATCCGGTTGGCGTCGCGCACCCGCTCTCTGTCCGCATCCGTGATCCGTCCCGCCACGGATGGAGTGTATGTCCGCGGGAAGCCCGCAGAAGCCCGGTGTGCACACCGGCCAACGCCTATGCCAGAAGTCGACGGTGCCGCGCCACCGCCTGCGCGTCGGTCAGCAGGGAGACCTGGTCCAACACCACCCGCAACCGGGCCGCGTCGTCTCGGGCCTGCGAATAGTGGTGCGCGAACAGCGGGTCGAGCGCGTCGCCACCTCGATCGGCGGTGATCAGCACCAGTTCGGTCAGCATCTCCTGCTCCCGCTGCTGGATGGCCCGACGCGAAGGATCGGCCATCACGTAGCGCAGAGCCACCGCCTTCAACACGGCCACCTCGGCGCGCAGCAACCGGGGAACCTCGAGCTCACAGGCGTAGCGCAGCAACCGCCCATCCCCCGACGCCGCTCTGGTGGCCGCGACCGCACCGGTCACGAAGCGTCCGGTCAGCTCGCTCGTCACCGTCTTCAGCGCGGCAACGGCCGTCGGCCCGCTGACGGCGATCCCGGCCGCCACCGCGGGCAGGGCCAGCAGGTCGGCCAGCACCGACGCCAGGTCGGCCGGCGACTCGCCGGAGTAGGCAGCGGCCGCGGCAGCGACGGCGGCCAGTTCGTCCGGATCGGCGAGCAGGGTCAGATCGATCCGGCCGGCGCCGACACCGTCCTCCACGTCGTGCACCGAGTACGCCACGTCGTCGGCCCAATCCATCACCTGCGCCTCAAGTGGGCGGCGGCCGGATTCGACGTCGCCCCGCATCCAGTCGAACACCTCGAGGTCGTCCGGATAGACGCCGAACTTTCCGCCGCCCGTCGGACGCCGCCAGGGATACTTGACCACCGCGTCCAAAGCGGCCCTGGTCAGGTTCAGGCCGGCCAACCGACCGTCAGGGGCGATGATCTTCGGCTCCAGCCGGGTCAGCAGCCGCAGATTCTGCGCGTTCGCCTCGAACCCGCCGGCCGCGGCGCCGACGAGATCCAGTGCGGCCTCTCCGTTGTGCCCGAACGGCGGGTGGCCGATGTCGTGGGCCAGACCCGCCATGTCGACCAGGTCGGCGTCACAGCCCAGTTGAGCGCCGATGTCCCTGGCGATCTGGGCTACCTCGAGAGAGTGGGTGAGCCGGGTTCGCGGGACGTCGTCCTCGTCCGGCGCCACCACCTGGGTCTTGCCGGCCAACCGGCGGAACGAGGCAGAGTGCAGCACCCGCGCCCGGTCCCTGGCGAACGCCGTCCGGCCGGTGACGCTGCCGGCCATGGACAGTCCGGCGGTCTTGGCCGGCTCGAGAACGAACCGCTCGACGTCGTTGGCCGTGTATCCGCGGCGGTCGTGTTCAGGTTCGGTGCGCTCGGGGTCGTGCATCTCAGAGCACGGCCGAGCCTGCGCCAGACGAGCCGCCGGTCAGGAGGTAGAACAGGGTGCCCAGCGTCTCGCGCAGGACATACCGCTCCTCGACGCCGGGGCCGGTGGCCGGTCCCTGTGTCACCGACGAGACCTGCGCCGAGAGGCCAAGATCGGATGCGATCAGCTGGGACCGTGCCGCGTGCCATGGATCGGTGACCAGGACGACGGAGTTCCAGTCCCGGTCGCGCAGCACCTGGTCGGCGGCGCGAAGCGAGACCAGTGTGTCGTCGCCGGTCCCGACCGAGACGAGCGCCGATGCCGGTATGCCGGCGTCGAGAAGGAACCGGCGGCCGGCCTCGCCCTCGGTGAGCCGGTCCCCCGGCTGCCCTCCGCCGATCGTGACGATGTGCCGAGCCACGCCGGCCCGGTACAGGTCCGCGGCGTGGTCGAGCCTGGCCGCGAAGACCTCGGACGGGCGACCGTCGTACTGTGCCGCACCGAGGACGACGATCGCGTCCGCCTGGTCGCGCTCGTCCTGGTGACCGACCTGCACGATGTGCACCGCAACGCCGGCGACGACGAGGGCCGCCACCAGGGCGGTCCCGGCCAGGTACCGACCGAGGACGCGGAGCACTCGCACGGCCAGGATCCTCGCCTTCCACTGGACGGACCGGTGCGGTGTGCCCGATCGAGCCGCTCGAGCGGCCGTGTCGATCATGCCAGTTGCAGACGCCACCGCCAGCTGCACAACAGCAGGTCGCTAGAGCCAACCGTTCTCGGTGGCAATGCGGGCAGCATCGGCACGCGTTCGTGCGTTCGTCTTGCCGATGACCGAGGAGAGGTGATTGCGCACGGTGCCTTCGGACAGGTAGAGGCGCGCGGCAATCTCGGCCACGGTTCCGCCATCGGCAGCTGCGGAAAGGACGTCGCGTTCCCGGCCGGTGAGCGGCGAGTCGCCGACCGACAGCGTCTCGGCCGCCAACGCCGGATCGACCACGCGCAGCCCGGACCGCACTCGGCGGATGGCGTCGATCAGCTGCTCGGGCGGAGCGTCCTTGACGAGGAACCCGACCGCGCCGGCCTCCATGGCGCGGCGCAGGTAACCGGGGCGACCGAACGTGGTCAGGATGACCACCTTGCAACTCGGGAGTTGCAGACGCAGCGACGACGCGGCCGCCAGGCCGTCCATGCCGGGCATCTGCACGTCCAGCAGGGCAACGTCCGGAGCGGTGCGCAGCGCCTCGGGGACGACCTGATCGCCGGAACCGACCTGGGCGACGACGGTGAAGTCGGCTTCCAGCGCCAGCAATGCTGCGAACGCTCCACGGATCATGGCCTGGTCGTCGGCGATCAGGATGCGAGTCACCGGGCCGATTCACCGGCCAAAGGCAGCATCGTCTGCGCCGCAACGACCTTCGGATCGGGCAGCGTCGCCCGCACCGCGAACCCGCCGCCCGGGATCGGTCCGGCGTCCACCGTGCCGCCGGCCTCACGCACCCGTTCGGACAGCCCCGTCAGCCCAGAACCGATCGGATTCTCGCGCGCGGCGCCGATGCCGTCGTCACGGATCTCCACGGTGTCCGATCCGAGCGTGATCGTGCAGCTGCCGGCACGTGAGTGCCGCACCACATTGGTCACCGCCTCGCGCACCACGTAGCCGAAGAGTTGGCGTGCAGCCGGATCCACATGTTCCACCGCCTGCGGCAGCACCGGCCTGATGCCGGCAGCTCGGAGAACCGATGCGGCAACGGATATCTCGGAGGCCAGCGAGATCTCCCGGAATCCCGAGGCGGTTGCCCGGACGTCGGCGAGGGCCTCCCGGGCCATCCGCTCGATGTCGCCGATCTCGGACAGCGCGCCGTCCGCGCCCTGCTCCAACAACCGGCGGGCCAGCCCGGCCTTGACGGCGATCGCGGTGAGGGAGTGCCCGAGGATGTCGTGCAGATCCCGGCCGATGCGGGCACGTTCGGCGGCGACCGCGGCGTCGGCGAGTTCCTGACGGGTCCGCCGGAGCTCTCTGGTGAGCCTGATGTTGCCCATGAACGCGCACATCCACAGGCTCAGCCCGATCAGCACTCCGGCCAGCTCCCACGGAGCCTGCTGATGGTCGATCCTGGCCAGCAGCAGCATGCCGACAGCCAGGACCAGAGCGATGATCGCCGTGCTGCGCATCGACATCATCGCGCCGGCCATGATGGCGATGTAGATCCAGGCTGCGACCATTCCCGATCCGGCCGCCGGCCACAGCCCGAAACTGAGGACGAGCAGACCGCCCAGCAGCAGCAGTTGGCGCCTGCAGCGGCCAGCCCATTGCCGCCGGAGTCACCAGCAGAGTAACTCAGTCCGGTGACGACCACCACGAGAAGACCGAGGCTGCGCTGCCAGAATGTGTAGTCGCCCGGTGACGAAGCTCGACCGACGGGAACATCAGAAAGAGCAGCCCGACGACGGCGCCGGGTGTCCAATTGCGGCGAATCTCCCGGACCGACGGCTCGGCGGAGCCGTCGCAGCTCTCACGCTCGGGACGCCGACGGCCGGTAGCTCGGGCGGACGATGGCTCACCGCGCCATCGTCCCTCACCCCGCCGTTCCCGGAGGTTGCTGAGCTGCTCGTTGCGCAAGGCTCAGCCCTTCCGCCCGCTGCGACGGTAGGCCATCGCGCCGATCGCACCGAGCCCGACGGTCCAGGCGGCCAGCACCAGAATCCCGGCGACCGGAACAGCCTGTCCCGCCAGTACCGATCGGCCGGTCTCGCCCACCCAGTACGACGGCAACACCTTGGCGACGCCGCGCAGGAAGGGCGACAGCTGTTCGACCGGGAACCAGAGGCCGCCCAGTATCGACATCGCCATGTAGACCAGCACTGTCAGCGGTTGCACCGCGTCGGCGCCGACGACCGATCCGAGCACCAGCCCGGCCACCGCGAACGGGATCAGCGCCAGCCAGATCCCCAGTCCCGCGCCGATCCAGGTCTGCAGCGGCATGTGCACGTGCCCGACCAGCAGCCCGGCCAGGAACACCAGCAGGATCGCTGGCAGGGCCACCAGCAGCGACACGCAGGACTTGCTGACCATGTAGGCCCTCGGGGTCAGCGCGGACAGCCGCAGCTGCCGGTTCCAGCCCGTCTGCCGCTCGATGGCGATCCGGGCACCGGCATTGATGGCGGCACCCAGATCCGCCGTAGGCGGCCATCGACACCATCAGGTAGGCGGATGCGGACAGGCCCGAGGAGGGTTCCTGCTCGGTGCCGTACAGGCCGTTGAACAGCAGGTACATCACCAGTGGGAGCGCCATCGTGAAGATGATGAACCGGGTGTTGCGGAAGGTGGACCTGGCCGAGATCAGGGTGTAGGTCAACGCCATGCTCATGATGCATGCTCCGTGCTCTGCCGCTCTCGCGGGCTGTCGCTGGTGAGTTCGAGGAACGCGTCCTCCAGGTTGCCGGCGCTGATCTCGATGTCCCTGTGCGTCGTCGAAGCGAGTCGAGCATCGCCCTGAGCGCGGCATCGGAATCGTTGCAGTGCAGCAGATACCGCGATCCCTTCCGATCGACGGAATTGACACCCGGGCAGCAGGGCCAGGGCCGCCGCATCGGCGGAGACCACCACCCCGATGGTTCGTCCGGTGACCGTGGCCTTGATCTGTGCCCCGGTGCCGTCCGCGACGATGCGCCCACCGGACAGCACCACGACGCGGTCGGCGAAATCGTCCGCCTCCTCGAGATAGTGCGTTGCGAACAGCACCGTGCGGCCGGAGCCGGTGAACTCCCGCATCGAACTCCAGAAGGCCCGGCGCACCTCGACATCCATCGCGACGGTCGGCTCGTCAAGCACCAGCAGGTCCGGATCGGGGACCAGCGCCAGGGCATACCGAACCCGTTGCGCCTGCCCGCCGGAGAGCTTCGTCGTCTGCTGGCCGGCGATGTCGGTGATGTCCGCACGCCGCAGCGCCTCCGCCACCGGCATGGGATGACGGTGCAGGGCCGCGAACGTGCTGACGAGCTCCCGCACCGTGACGTCCGGCAGCAGCGCACCGGACTGCAGCATGGCGCCCACTCGACCGGCCCGAACCGCGACCGTCGGGTCCGAACCGAAGACCGTGATCGATCCGCCGTCCGGCTCGGTCAGACCGAGGATCAGGTCGATGGTGGTCGACTTGCCGGCCCCGTTCGGTCCCAGCACGGCTACTACCTCACCGGGCGCGATGGTCAGGTCGACCCCGTCGACGGCCTGAATCCTGCCAAAACTCTTGCGCAGTCCGATGAGTCGGACGGCGGCCCCGTCCATCGTCGCGTTGCCATCGACGGCCGCGGGCGTGTCCCGGCGTCGGCTTGCTGTTCTAGATCTCATGCCACCGACACTGCCGCTCAGGCGGCCTTTGCCGGATCGGTCGGCCGTCACCACTGCGCCATGACATCTGTCATGGCCGCTACACCGGTGTCTCCCATGCTGTTCACGACAGATCAGGACGCCGCTCGTCCGGGCGGTTGCTAACTTCTGCTGATGAGATCGTCACATCGATTCCTGGCGCTCGTGGTCGGCGCCGGCCTGATCGCCGCCTGCACCGGTCCCGTCGCGGGACAGGCCGCCATCGCCGCGCCGCCCGTCTCGCAGCCTGCGGGCCCGACGACGCCAGGCAATGGCATCACCGTTCCGAAATCCGGGCCAGCGGGTACGGCTACGGCCGATCCTTCCGCGGGCGCTTCGGTTTCGCCGTCGTCGAGCCTCGCCCGTCGCGCCCTCGCCGAGCGCAGCCCCTCCCTCCTCGTCGGCCGGTTCCGTCCTCGCCGACAACAACATCGTCGGGTCCCCAACCGGACGGAGCGGTGGGCAGCATCGGAATCGGAGACGCCTACTATCCGAGTTCGGGCAACGGTGGCTACGAGGTCGACAACTACGACATCAACCTGACCTACGATCCGGCGACCGACGCGATGTCGTCCACCGCGACGATCAAGGCAACCGTCACCGAGAGTGCAAAGCTCGGCCGATTCGACCTGGACCTGCAGCCCTCCTTGAAGGTGTCCGCCGTATCGGTCAACGGCAAGCGTGCCGCCTTCAGCCACTCCGACGCCGAATTGGTCATCACGCCGGACGTCGGCCTTGCACCGAAATCGAAGATGAACGTGGTGGTGACCTACTCGGGAAAGCCGACCATCATCCCCGGCGGCACCGCCAATCTCGGCGACGGCGGCTGGTACCGAACACCGTCCGGAGGCGCCATCGCTATCGGCGAGCCGTTCTCCGGTTCGGCCTGGTATCCGGTCAATGAGCATCCATCCGATCCGGCCGGCCACGAAGTGACTGCCACCGTGCCGAAGAAGTGGTCGGTCATCTCCAACGGCGTCCCAGCCACGACCGGTCTTCCCGCCGCGCCCGCCGGCATGAAGGTGTTCCGGTGGGTTCAGAAAGAGCCGATCACCAGCTACGAGGCGACCATCTACATCGACACCTTCACCACGGCGACCGATCGGACCACCGACGGAAAGCCGATCATCTCCGTTTTCGCGCCGGGCGATGATCTGGTCAAGGACAAGCGGTTGGCCGCTGACACCCGGGTCGTCCTACAGGTGCTGTCCAAGCACTTCGGGCCCTATCCCTTCGATTCCGCGGGCGGGATCTACACCGGCCAGAAGCTGGCCTTCGCCCTGGAAACCGCCACCCGGCCGGTCTACGCCGACTGGGTGGACCTGGATACGGTCGTCCACGAGCAGACCCACCAGTGGTTCGGCGATGACGTCGTCATCAAGCGTTGGGCCGACATCTGTCTGAACGAATGCTTCGCCTCGTACGGGCCCTGGCTCTTCGCGCAGGACATCGATGGCACCAACCTGGACGCCCTCTGGACCTCCCAGATGAAACAGGCAGCCGGCGATCCCTCGTTCTGGTCGTCACCACTGGTCGACATGGGCGCCGGGAACGAATTCACCAGCGTCTACACCCGCGGCCCGCTCGCCATCCACGCACTGCGGAAACAGATGGGCGAGAAGGCCTTCGCCGCGCTGCTGAAGGGCTGGCCGAAGGCCTACGCCGACAAGGCGGCGTCCTGGAGCGACTTCCAGGCCTACGTCAACAAGCTCTCCGGCCATGACCTGACCGCGTTCATGAACGCCTGGTTCAAAGGCACCACTGTCCCGCCGGCGAAATACCTCCACCCCGGCGGCCTCGGCAACTGACCGCGCCCGCCGTCGCACCCTCCCGCGGCCGCGCTTATCAACATCGTCGGCGCTCATGAACGGGTCGATTCCCGTCACTTCATGTCCCAAAATCGCCACGTTGCTGAGCGCCGCCGATGTTGATAAGCGCGTTGGGGGCGGCTGGCGGCTGAAGCGGCGGTGGCTGAAGCCGAGCGCCGACGGTCAGGCGCCGACGAGCCGGGCGGCGAGGTAGCTCTGCACTTGATCGAGAGCCACCCGTTCCTGGGTCATGGTGTCCCGTTCCCGGATCGTGACAGCCTGATCGCCGGCCGTTTCGAAGTCGACGGTGATGCAGAACGGGGTGCCGATCTCGTCCTGGCGACGGTAACGACGGCCGATCTGGCCGGCGTCGTCGAACTCCACGTTCCAGGACTTCCGCAGTTCGGCGGCCAGATCCCGGGCGACCGGTGACAGGTCGGCGTGACGGGACAACGGGAGCACGGCGGCCTTGACCGGCGCGAGGCGCGGATCGAGCTTGAGCAGCACCCGCTTGTCGATGCCCCCCTTGGTGTTCGGCGCCTCGTCCTCGGTGTAGGCCTCGAGCAGGAACGCCATCATCGGCCGACCGACTCCGGCCGCCGGCTCGATCACGTACGGGCGTCCAACGTTCGCCCGACTCCTGGTCGAAGTAGGACAGGTCGGTTCCGGAATGCTCGGAATGGGTCTTCAGGTCGAAGTCGGTGCGGTTGGCGATGCCCTCCAACTCACCCCACTCGCTGCCCTGGAAGTGGAACCGGTACTCGATGTCCACGGTGCGCTTGGAGTAGTGGGACAACTTCTCCTTCGGGTGGTCGAAGTGCCGCAGGTTGGCGCGGTCGATACCGAGATCGACGTACCAGTCGGTGCGCTGGTCGATCCAATATTGATGCCATTCCTCGTCGGTGCCCGGCTTGACGAAGAATTCCATCTCCATCTGCTCGAATTCGCGCGTGCGGAAGATGAAGTTGCCGGGGGTGATCTCGTTGCGGAACGACTTCCCGATCTGACCGATGCCGAACGGCGGCTTCTTGCGCGCCGAACCCGCCACATTGTTGTAGTTGACGAAGATGCCCTGGGCCGTCTCCGGACGCAGGTAGTGCAGCCCCGATTCGTCCTCCACCGGCCCGAGGAACGTCTTGAGCAACCCGCTGAATTCCTTCGGCTCCGTCCACTGGCCACGGGTGCCGCAGTTCCCGCAGACGATGTCGGCCATGCCGTTCGCCGGCGCGCGGCCCTTCTTCTCCTCGTATTCCTCGAGCAGATGGTCCTGGCGATACCGCTTGTGGCAGTGGGTGCATTCCACCAGCGGGTCGGAGAAGGTGGCGACGTGACCCGAGGCGACCCAGACCTGGCGCGGCAGGATCACGGACGAGTCAAGTCCGACGACGTCCTCCCGGGACCGCACCATGTAGTTCCACCACTGGCGCTTGATGTTGTCCTTCAGTTCGACGCCCAGCGGCCCGTAATCCCAGGCGGACTTGGTGCCTCCGTAGATCTCGCCGGAGGCGTAGACGAAGCCGCGGCGCTTCGCCAGCGAGACGATGGCATCGATCTTGGCGTCGTTCTTGGCGGCGGCCACAACTGAACTCCTGCTTGTTCTCCCCCGGCCTGCGCTAGATGGGCCGGCCGGGTCTGGTCCGCGAACGGTGGATTCCGCCGCGGGATCGCACGACGTTGTCGCACGAAGGTGTCGCACTTCGAGCGTAACGACCGGGCGGCACCGGATTGACCACGCCGACTGCGCCCAGCGCCCTTGGGGCCGGCGACGTCAGCGACCCGGCTCGGGCACCGTCGGCTCCGAGACCACCACCACGTCGTCGATCGACGAATACAGCACCTCGCTGACCGCCGTGTAGTCGATTTCGGCCGTCGACAGCCAGGGGATGACCTGCATCCGCATCGGCCAGGGCGACAGCGATCGGCGATAGGACGCCGCGGTGTCGAACTCGGCGACGAGCACGAACCGGTCACCGGCATCGGTCGATCTGGCGAAGTGCAGCCGACGGCACTCCGGCGACGCGGCCAGCAGGGCGAGCGGCGCTTTGGCCGGCTCCGGAACAGGATCGGAGGGCGAGGCCGACATCCGGAAGTGCGCGACCAGCAGGAACACTGTGTTCGCCCTCCTCACGCGCCCTCGAGCGACGGTCAGCTGACCGAGAATTCCAGCTTCGACCCGACGGCCGTCTGGCTGATGCGCAGTCGCGAGGGTATCCGCTGGCGAAGTTCGTCGACGTGTGAGACGAGTCCGACGGTGCGGCCGCCGGCCCGCAGCTCATCGAGGGTGCCCATCACCAGGTCGAGAGTGTCCGAATCGAGGCTGCCGAAGCCTTCGTCGATGAAGATCGTGTCCAATTGCCGGCCACCGGATTCCGCCGCGACCACGTCGGCCAGACCAAGGGCCAACGAGAGCGACGCCAGGAACGACTCGCCACCGGACAGCGTCTTCGCCGGCCGGACGCGCCCCGAGAAGGCATCAAGGATGTCGAGTCCAAGGCCGCCCGATCGTCCCCTGGCCTCCTTCTCCTCGGACTGGACGAAGGTATAGCGACCTCCGGACATGGTGGCCAGGCGCTCGCTCGCCGACAGTGCAACCTGCGACAACTTCGCCGCCAGTACGAACGTGCGCAGGGACATCGACCGCGAGTTCTGGCCCTTGCCGAGGATGACGTCGGTCAGTGCCGCCAGCTCGGCGTCGGCCGCCAGCACGGGTTCGAGATCCCGCCATGCCGCCGAAAGTTTGGCCGCTGCGGCAGCGACTCGATCGCGTCGCAGCGCAGCGGCCGACGCCTGCATCGACGCCGCGTCCGTGGTCAGCCTGGCCCGCGACGGCCGCGTCCTGCGCAGCTGACACGTCGATGTCGAGACTCGCATCAACGCCCGCGAGTTCGGGGTCGGACAGCTGCGCCGTCACGACGGTGATGTCGTCCTCAGCCGACCGAAGCCGCTGTGACATCTCGGCAGGATCGCTGAGCACCGCCGCCCTCGCTTCGGTGAGGTCGATGAACGGAGACGCAGCGATGGCCTCGACCAGCGACGTCGTCGCCTCCGATTGGGCAACCTCGGCGGTGTTCAGGCTTTCGACCGCGGCCGCGAGCCGATCCAGTTCGGTGGCCAGTTCGAGCAGGTGAGCCCGCCTCGCGGCCACGTCCGGATATCCGGCGCAGGCCTGCGTCAGCCACTCGCCCCGTTCGCGCCACCGCAGCTCTCAACCGCTCCACCTCGGAGCCGGCACTACGCCGCGACGTTTCCAGCAGCAGACGTTCCTGGGCGGCTTGTTGGAGCGAGTCGGAAACCCGGGACAGGGACGCCTCCGCCGAGGTGAGGCCATCGGCAACGGCTGACTGCGCGGCCAGCTCGGCGCTCACCGCCGTCCAGTCTGCGGTGGCCTCGTCGAGACTGCGGCCCAGAGTCAGGGCAGTGGCCTCGGCGAGTAGAAGCGCTTCGCTCTCGGCTGCGTGAGAGGCCCGCTCCCGTACGGCGGCAGCCAAGCGCTCGGCCTTCTCGGCTCGGGTGATCTGTTCCGGAGTGACGGCATCGGACGCCGGGGCGGCGAGCTGCGGGTGGTCACTGGCCCCGCAGACCGGGCAGCACTCCCCGAACCGGAGGTTGCCCGCCAGCTCGGCGGCCATGCCCAGAATTCGCTGTTCGGTGAGGTGCTGCCGGTGATCAACTGCCCGCTGGTGTTCGTCGATCGCCGAGGCCAACACGGCTACGGCCTTTTCGTGTTCGATGCGCCGGAGTGGGACCGACCTGGCGGCGGCGAGTAACGCGTGGGCGGCCGCTGCCCGCTCGGACAGAGCACCAACACGTCCTGCGGCCCCGCGGGCCATCGCTACCTGGGCCGAGAGCATCTCCACCTGGCCCGGCAATTCCGCCAACAGCACGTCGAGCTGATTGATGTTGTCTGCTATGAGGTCTCGGGATCTGACAGCCGCCACTAGTGCGGATCGATCCCGCTCCTGCACCTGGACCTGGGCCATGACCGACACCAGGGCGCCCGCCTGCTCGCGGGTCACGGCGCTGAGCGCCCGGAGGTCGCTGGCGGTCTTGGGCAGGTCCTCTTCGGGAGCGACGAGCAGCTCGGCGGAAACCCGGCGCCTCTCCACGATCGTCTGCTCGTCGCGAGTGCGACGGGCGAACTGGGCCGCCCGCAGCGCAGCTGTAACCACCGGCTGAGCCTTGGCGTGAGCGGTCAGCTCCTGCCGCCATCGGGCCCGCTCACCCGCCCCGCGGTCCAGTTCTGCCTCCCGCCGGCGCAGGCTGCGCAGCTTCTCGATCCGGGCGGCCAGCACCCTGACCTCCAGCAGCGCGCGGTCGGCGTGGGCGCCGGACCGACGGGCGGCACCTTCCGCTTCGGCCGTCACCGCTGCGTCGTCGGCCAGTCGGTCGCGCAGGTCCGCGACCCATTCGGCAACCCCGGTGTCCGGACAGGTACTGTCGCCGGCGGCCTCGGCGACCCTGGCCGTGAGCTGTCCGATGCGTACCCGGCAGTCCCGGACGCGGGCGGCTGAGTCTCTCCGCGCGGCCGAGAACCACTCCTCGATGGTGCCGAACCGGCCGGTATCGAACAGCCGCTCCAGCAGGACTTCACGGTCGGCCGTATCCGATCGGAGGAACCTGGCGAAATCCCCTTGCGGGAGCAGTACGACCTGGAAGAACTGGTCGGCGGACATGCCAAGCAGGTCAGTCACCGTCAGACCGACCTCATCCGCCCTGGTGATGCCCTCGGCTCTGGCGCCGGCGGGCCCGGCGTCCGACCATCGGAGGTGCACCTTGTGCTTCTCCTCGGTCAGGCCGTCACCCCGGGCTTTCGGCCGGAGATAGGCGGGACTGCGAAAGATCTCGACGCGGTGACCACCGAGTGTGGCCTCGAGCCGGACAAACGTCCTGGTGGCCGGATCTGCCCGATCGCACCGCAGTCGCTTGGCCTCGTTCCGCGCCCCCGGCACCCGACCGAAGAGCGCGAAGGCGATCGCGTCGAGAACGGTGGTCTTGCCGGCACCGGTGTCCCCGTACAGCAGGAAGAGCCCGTCGGCTCCCAGCCGGTCCAGATCGAGTTCTATCTCTCCTTCGAAGGGACCGAAGGCCGACAACTGCAGTCGGTGCAGTCTCATGCAGCCGCCTCGAGCACCCGGTCGGCAGCCAGCGACTCGTCGAGCAGGGCTTGTTCGGTCGGGGTGGCCGCGCACCCGCGGCACTGCTCGAGAAACTCCGCCAGCACCTCGGCGTCGTTGGCGTTCGCAAGCGCCGGCGACCGGCTCACCGGCGTCGACGCACTGATGGACGGCTCCCACGAGACGGTCAGCGCATGAGGGTATCGCGCGCGGAGCCGGCGCATCGGCTCCAGTGGACGGACTTCGTCGGTCAACACAACAGCCAGGTAGTGGCCCGAGAGTTCGCCCGATCCGAGCAGCAGTTCCTCCAACCGGCCGGTGAGTGTGGCGAGCGGTCTGACCACCGGGAGCTCGAGCCAGGTATCCGTGACCCCGCCGTCAGCGGCAAGGTCGATGAGCCATGCACCCTTGCGATGCGCGGCCTCCGAGAAGGAATACGGCAGCGGCGAACCGGAGTACCTCAGCCGATGGGTGAGCCGCTGCGCTCCGTGCAGATGGCCGAGAGCGACATAGTCGATCCCGTCGAAAACGTCGGCGCCGATCGACTCGATCCCGCCGACCGCGATCGATCGCTCCGAGCCGCCGGCCACCGCACCCACCACGAACGCGTGCGCGGCCACCACCGATCTGGTTCCCGCCTCGCGACCCGCGAGATCGGATCGCACCAGGTCCATGGCGGCCTGCATGACGGCTTGGTGGCCTGCCCTACCGGCGACCTTCAGGGCCGTCCTGGCCAAATCCGGCTCTAGGTACGGCACCGCGTAGACGGCAACGGGGCCCTCGGCATCGGCGAGCATGATCGGCTCGCCGACGGAGCCGACCGAGGTTCGCAGGTGCAGACCGCCAGCGGCGAGGAACTCGGTGAAGGCCCCGAGACGGGGAGCCGAATCGTGATTGCCGGACGAAGCGACGATGACCGCCCCCGACTCCCGCATCCGCTTCAGTGCCCTGGTGGCGACCTGGACCGCCTCAGCGGACGGGACCGCCCTGTCGTAGATGTCGCCCGCGACGATGATGACGTCGACCTTGTGTTCGGCGGCGAGATCGGCGAGCGCGGACAGCACGAACTCCTGGTCGTCCAACAGGTCCTGCCCGTGGAAGGTCCGGCCGATATGCCAGTCCGAAGTGTGCAACAACCGCATGTCCATCACGCTAGGGGCGAGCACCGACAGTGCCCGGCTGCCATGCCGCGCGGAGGCCGGATTGTTCCCGCGCAGGATCCTGACCTGGACATTCGAGGACAAGCACCGGATTCAGGTGGACTGGACCTGACTGATCCGGTAACCGTCGGTGGTGCTGACGAGAACGAGCACGCGGGTCGCGGCAGCACGGGGCGTCGTCTGTCCGATCACTTTTCCGGCCGCGTCCAGGATCGGGTACGACGGCATGGTGTCGTGCACGACGACACGGACCGGTGTTCCCGCCAATTGCCGCGCCTCCTGCACCTGGTGCCGTGCCCCGGAAACCCGTAGATGCCCGGCAAGCAGAGACGCGATCATCCGGGCGTCGGAGGATCGAGCCGCCGAGTCGCGGGTGTACACCGCATCGAGCAAGTCGACGCTGCGTGCGACGAGAGCCTTTGCCCTGGCGTCGTCGAGGGCACTGACGGTCGCCGTCCAGTCGGTCGGTCGACCAGTCGATCGAGTCTTCGACATGACCGATGACGCGGCCGCTCGCTGCGACGACGTGGCGGTCGACGTAGGAGTGTCGATCGACGCGATCCCGGTCGACACGGCAGTTCCATTCACCGCACGCTGATTCAGTGCCGTAGATATCGGTGCAGTGGAAGTCACTGCAGTCCTGCTCGCGGACGTCGCCGGTGCGTCCGATTGCAGAGCGACAGGGTCGTGTCGATCCCAGCCGGCCCACCACAGCCCTGCCGCCCCGGCCAGCGCCGCGACCAATACGCAGGCAGCGGCAATCAGCGAGATCCGGAGGAGCGCTCCGGTGGGCCGGGATGACTGCCCGGGCTCAGACGAAGCCGGCCGGCGAAGCCGGGACATCAAGCTCCTCGGGGGTATCACCGGTTCAGCCCGCGGCGGAGCATCGGCTCGCACCCTGGTCACCGCCCGCGCTCTGATTAGCCGCTCTCTGTCGACCGGCTCGTTGCTCGGGCCGGTGCGCACAGGCGGCACGGGAGCCGGATCTCCGACAGGTGCGTCATCCGGCCCTTCGTCGGGCGGCACATGTCGGCCGGGCTTCCGCGGAGCGGGATCCGGACGTTCGGCGGAGACTCCGACGAACGCCGCGCTGCTGGGATCCCGATGGTCGAGAACGAGATCGACGGGCTCAGGCCGTCCCGACGCGCGCAGGTCAACCACCAACGAAGCGGCTCCCGGTCGGCGATCGGGGTCATGTTCCAGGAGCGCCCGGACGGCCGAAACCAAAGCCGGCGGCCCTGCATCGTCGCCCGGATCCGGCCACTGCCCGGCCGCGGCCTGGATCAACACATCGCGCAGATCCTCGGCCGGCCACGCATGACGCCCGGTGAGGCAGGCCAGGGCAAGGGAACCGAGCGAGAACATGTCCGTCTCCGGGGTTGGCGGCCCGCCTCGGGCCAGCTCGGGGGCCGCATCGACGGGAGTCGCCGCAACAGGCAGACCCAGCTCGGCGGCGGCCCGGCCGGCGCCCAGATCGGCCAGCAGCGGCCGTCCGGCGCGGTCGAACACGATGTTCTCGGCCGACAGATCCCCGTGCACGATCTCCCGCTCGTGCGCGGTCGCCAGTGCAGCGGCCATCGGCAGCAGCACGGTCAGGGTTTCGCCCGCGGTCAGGCGACCCCGCCGGGCCAACAGGTCCGCCAGGTCACCACCGACGGCCAGTTCGGTAATCAGCGCGGCCCGTTCGGCGTCACCCACCACGTCGAGCACCGCCACCAGGTGAGGGTGGTTCACGGCCGCGGCCAGCGCAGCCTCCCGTTGGGCCGCCGCCAGCTGATCAGGGGCGAAGACCTTGATGGCCACCGCCGCATCGTCGCTGACCCGCACACCCGACCAGACCTGGGCGAACGCCCCTGCGCCGATCATCTCGACCGCCCGGTACCCGCCCACCTCGAAGGTCATGGTCGGCACGCTAGACGAACCCCGGTCGACCGGGCCGGGGTTGTCCACAACGGTGGCCGCGGCTCTGCACCGGTCACCATGCCGGTACTTGCTCGGTCTGAAGAGAGTCGCTGCGCCTGTGCACGTCCGGGGACGAAACGCACAGCTGCGCCAGCACAGAATGACCGTCGGTGCCCCGGCGTAGGTTGGCACCATGCAGGAACAGATGGCCACGCGCCAGGATCACAGTGCGGCTCGGGAGCAGACCGGAGCCCTACAGGTTGTCGAGGCGGGTGAGGTCGACTACCAGGCCGCGTGGGACTGGCAGCGGGACCTGGCCACCGCCCGCGCCGACGGCAGAGGCCCCGACACCGTGCTGCTGCTCACGCACCCCGCTGTGTACACGGCCGGACGGCGCACAGAACCGGCCGATCGACCGACCGACGGCACCCCAGTGGTCGATGTCGACCGTGGTGGTCGGATCACCTGGCACGGGCCGGGTCAACTGGTCGGTTACCCCATCGTCAAGCTGCACGATCCGGTGGACGTCGTCGCCTATGTCCGACTGCTGGAGCAGGCGCTGATGCTTGCCTGTGCTGACCTGGGGCTCCCCGGAGCGGGCCGGGTCGCCGGCCGGAGCGGGGTCTGGCTCCCGCGCGACGGCCGCCCGGAGCGCAAGATCGCGGCCATCGGCGTTCGCATTGCCAGAGGCGTCACCACCCACGGCTTCGCCTTGAACTGCGATCCCGACCTGGCCGCCTACGACCGGATCGTGCCCTGTGGGATTCGCGACGCGGGAGTCACGTCGCTGACGGCCGAGCTGGGCCGGATAGTGCAGGTATCAGAGGCAATGCCGGCCGTCAGGTCTCGATTGGAACAGGCCCTGGATGGGCACATGGACATCGACGGCACTACCCTGGCAGCGATGTCGCCGCCAACGTCCGCTGCGGTCGAGCAGCCCATCGGCTCGGCGATTCGATGGCAACTGGACCCGGCCCTTACGTCTTCCTGACAATCGGGCAGGATGACATCGACGCCAATGCCGCCCGTCCTTCCGTCCTGGGGCGCCAGGTCGGAAGTCATCGGCAACCAGTCCGAACCCGAGCCGCCACACTCTCAAGGAGCTCGTTATGAGCAATTCCCCCACATTGGCAACTACCCAGGATCTCGTGGTCAAAGCGGGTGACGTCACCGACAAACTGGCCGACCATGCCGAGGCTGTCGCCGGCAAGGTCGTCGAGCACGCCGAGGCTGTCGCCGGCAAGGTCGTGTTGTTGGCCAACGAGACTGCGCGCGACCTGGCCGCCAAGGCCGCCAAGGCCGGAGAAGTCGCTCATTCGCTCGGTGGCTCGGCCCAGCAGGCCTCGCTCAAAGCCCGAGATGCGACCAGGGCCGAGGTGAGGGCCGCGCAGAAGAATCTGAAGAAGAGCTTGAAGGCGAACTCCGCGAAGGCAGCGACTCTGGCGGCGGCCAAGAAGGCCGACGCCGGTGACGCGGTGTCCCACCTGGCCAAGGGAGCCTCGGAACAGGCCGCCAAGGCTGCGGCGGCGCTTGCCGCGGCCGCAGCTTCGGTCGAGAAGCTATCGGGGAAGTCGGCCGGCACCAAGGGCAAGGTCACCAAGAGCAAGAACAAGCACACGTTGCGCAACCTGGTGCTGCTCGCAGCGCTCGCCGCCGGCGTGGTGGCGATCGTGCGGGCGCTGAAGGCCCCGACCTATCCCGCGCCGGACACGCGTCCGGCACCGACCGCCACTCCAACGGCGGACGTTGTGAAGGAGCAGGCAGGAAAGGCCGCTGAGGCCGTCAAGGATGCGGCCGCCAAAGCGGCCGATGCCGTCAAGGAGACGGCGGCGAAGGCAGCGGATGCGGTCAAGGACACCGCGGCGAAGGCAGCAGACAAGGCGTCCGACGCCGCCGATTCGGTGAAGGACGCCGCGGCGAAGACGGCTGGTCAGGTCTCCGACAGGGCTGATGCCGCCAAGGCCACAACGTCGAAGGCCGCCGACCAGGCGTCCGCAGCCGCGGACAAGGCGGCCGCCGGAGTGCAGTCGGCGGCCAAGGCCACGGAGACGAAGGTCGACCAGCTCAAAGACGGCGGTAAAGCGTGACGGTTGCCCCAGAAGGTCGGGTGTCGGAGGGGCGCAAACTCCTGCGCCTCGAGGTTCGCAATGCGGCCGTGCCGATCGAGCGCAAGCCGGACTGGATCAAGACGAAGTTGCGGACCGGACCCGAGTACACGGCGCTGCAGGCGCTGGTCAAGCGTGAGGGCCTGCACACCGTGTGTCAGGAAGCAGGCTGCCCCAACATCTACGAATGTTGGGAAGATCGCGAGGCCACGTTCCTGATCGGGGGTGACCAGTGCACTCGACGCTGCGACTTCTGCCTGATCGATACCGGGAAGCCAGGCGCCCTCGATCGGGACGAGCCTCGCCGGGTCGCCGAATCGATCGGCACCATGCAGCTGCGCTACGCCACCATCACCGGTGTCACGAGGGACGACCTGCCCGATGAGGGCGCTTGGCTGTACGCCGAGACCGTTCGCAAGGTCCATGAGCTCGCCCCCGGCACCGGCGTGGAGATCCTGACTCCCGACTTCTCGGGGCGCCCGGAGCTCCTCGGCCAGGTTTTCGACGCTCGACCCGAGGTCTTCGCACACAACCTGGAGACCGTGCCGCGCATCTTCAAGCGCATCCGTCCGGCCTTCACCTATGAGAAGTCCCTTGACGTGATCTCGCAGGGTCGGGCGGCCGGGATGGTCACCAAGTCGAATCTCATCCTGGGTATGGGCGAGACTCGACTGGAGATCTCCCAGGCACTCGCCGACATGCGGGATGCCGGTTGTGATTTGGTCACGATCACCCAGTATCTGCGGCCAACGCCGCGCCATCATCCGATCGACAGATGGGTGAAGCCCGAGGAGTTCGTGGAATTGCGGATCGAGGCGGAGCAGTTGGGTTTCCTGGGCGTCATGTCCGGTCCCCTGGTCCGCTCGTCCTACCGGGCCGGCAGCCTGTACAAGCAGGCATTGGCGGCAAGGGCCGTCAGGTAGGAGTTGCGCCGGTTCGAGCCCGATTTCCTCGTTCGGATCAGCGAGCGAAGGGTCGTATCCTTCAGTTATGGCGAAGACCGCAGCGAGGTAGTACGAAACTCTCCAAAGAGGAGAAGAAGGCGGCCAAGACCGCGTCGAGGGCCGGTAAGAAAGAACGTCGCGGTCAGATCTGGCAGGCCTTCCAGTCGCAGCGCAAGGAAGACAAGCGGCTGCTGCCGTACATGATCCTGTGCCTGGTCGGCACCGCTGCGGTCGTCACTCTGCTCGTCTCTTTCCTCGCCCCGTGGTGGGCCGCGCTGGTCTTCGGTCTGATTCTCGGCGTCCTGGTGGCGATGATCTTCTTCGCGCGCCGGGTCCAGTCGAACGTGTACAAGCAGGCCGACGGAACTCCCGGTGCCGCTGCCTGGTCACTGCAGAACAACCAGCTCCGTGGGAAATGGCGGATCACCCCAGCCGTCGCCGGCACCTCCCATCTGGATGCCGTGCACCGCGTCATCGGTCGCCCGGGCGTCATCCTGATCGGGGAGGGTGCCACCCAGCGGGTGAAGCCGTTGCTCGCCCAGGAGAAGAAGAAGATCGCCAGGGTGGTCGGCGATACTCCGATCTACGACATCATCGTCGGCAACGAAGAAGGCCAGACGCCGCTGAAGAAGTTGAACCAGTCACTGATGAAACTGCCCCGCAACATCAGTGCGGTTCAGGTCAGCGACCTGGACAATCGCCTGAAAGCCCTGAGTGCCCGGGCCGGCCAGGCCGGGATGCCGAAAGGTCCGCTGCCTGCGGGCGCCAAGACCCGCAACGTGCAGCGCGCGGCCCGTCGCCGCTGACGCCGGGCCGGCAGACCCCGGCCGCCGCCCATTGATCGGGCCACGGCCAATCCGGCTGCCCGTGGCCTATTTGGCGGGCGACGGCTCGGCTGAACCGGCGCGGGTGCGAATCACCACGGTTCGACACAGCCGGTCGTGGATGCCCCTGCCATCAGCGTCGGTGAGCAACACGGGAACGATGAGGAAGATCAACGCGGTCCGCGGAACAGACCACAAGCCGACCAACGCGCGACCGCCCACCGGCGCCACCCGGATTCCGCAGATCACCTGGCCGGGCGACGACCCGAAGAGCGCCCACCGAGAAGACGGTCATCACCACCCAGACCAGGAGACTCCAGTTCCGGGGCAACTCCGGTCGGGTGAACAGCAGGGCGATCAGGAACGACAGCAGGATGTCGATGGCGAACGCGCCGAACCGGACCCCCATGGGCGCCACCGACCCGGTCCCTGCCGGCGGAAGTCCGAGACGGCTGCCAGGGTATTGCTGCTCTCCGGTCGCGGCCATGTGTTTCAGCCTATGTGTCCGCCCCGCTGACACCCGCCCCGCCGACACCCGCTCAGCCCGTCGGCCGCCCGGCGCCCGGACGTTCGCTCGTGTTGCTGCGCTCTGGCACAGTCGCGTTAACCCTGGTGAAACAGCAAGGCGATCCAGGGGCAACACCGTCTGCCTAGCTTCATACCGCCAGGACGAAGCTGTGCCATGCCTTCGTCCTCGCGATCCCTGTGGTCAACGTGCCGACTCGAAGGAGTGCGTGAGTGTTCTCTACCCCCGAAGAACTGGTCGCCTACATCCAGGACAACGACGTCGAAGTCTTCGACATCCGGTTCTGTGATCTGCCCGGCCTGATGAATCACCTCACCGTCCCGGCATCGAGCGTCACGGTCGAGTCACTCGCCGGGGGGATGGCCTTCGATGGTTCATCCATCAAGGGTTTCCAGTCGATCCACGAATCGGACATGACACTGCTCCCGGACGTGACGACGGCAAGGGTCGACCCTTTCCGTCGCCGGAAGACGTTGACCTGCAACTTCTTCGTGCACGACCCGCTCACGCTGCAGCCGTATTCCCGCGATCCGCGCAACGTCGCCCGGAAGGCGGAGGAGTACCTGGCCAGCACCGGCATCGCCGACACCTGCTACTTCGGCGCCGAGGCCGAGTTCTACGTCTTCGACGACGTCCGCTTCGACACCCAGATGAACGGCGCGTTCTATCAGGTCGACGCCAACGAGGGCTGGTGGAACACGGGCCGTGAGGAAGACGGCGGCAATCTCGGCTACAAGACCAGGGTCAAGGGCGGGTACTTCCCCGTCCCGCCGTACGACCACCAGGCCGACCTGCGCGAGGACATGACCGCCAATCTCATCAGCATGGGATTCGACATCGAGCGCGGCCATCACGAGGTCGGCGGCGGTCAGGCCGAGATCAACTACAAGTTCAACACCCTGTTGGCGTCGGCCGACGAGGTGATGTTGTTCAAGTACATCGTCAAGAACACGGCGTGGGAAGCCGGCAAGACCGTCACGTTCATGCCCAAGCCACTGTTCGGTGACAACGGGTCGGGCATGCACGCCCACCAGTCGCTATGGTCGGGCGGAAAGCCGCTCTTCTACGACGAGGCCGGCTACGGCGGCCTTTCTGACACCGCCCGCTACTACATCGGCGGTCTGCTGCACCACGCGCCTTCGCTGCTCGCCTTCACCAACCCGACGGTCAACTCCTACCACCGATTGGTGCCGGGTTACGAGGCGCCGGTCAACCTGGTCTACTCGGCCCGGAACCGCTCTGCCTGTATCCGCATCCCGCTGACCGGCACCAATGCGAAGGCCAAGCGGCTCGAGTTCCGCTGCCCCGATCCGTCTGCCAACCCGTACCTGGCCTTCGCCGCCATGATGATGGCCGGCCTGGATGGCATCAAGAACAAGATCGAACCGCCGGCCCCCGTCGACAAGGACCTGTACGAACTGCCGCCGGACGAGGCCGCGAACATCCCGCAGGTGCCGAGTTCGCTGGGCGCGGTGATCAACCGTCTGGAAGAGGACCACGACTACCTGCTCGAAGGCGGCGTCTTCACCCCCGACCTGATCGACATGTGGATCAAGCTCAAGCGCGAGGAGATCGACGCGATCCGGCTCCGGCCGCACCCGCACGAATTCGCGATGTACTACGACTGCTGACCCACCACTGCCTCTCGGCGGGCCCCGGCTTTCGCCGGGGCCCGCCGCTGTGCTGCCGAAGCCTGCCAACCGTCCCGGCGAAGAGCACAGTAGATTCGATGCCGCTACCCGTCGCGGTCCCAGAAGGGCTTCCCATGCCGGTTTTCGCGGTGCACTACAAGTATCAGGACGATTCCGTGGCGGACCGCGACGAACGCCGGGCGGCACACCGCGCGTTCCTGGATACCCTGACGGGTCCGGTGAAGATCCTGGCCAGCGGCCCGTATGTCGATGAGCCGGCAGGTGCGCTGCTGATCTTCGAGGCCGGATCGGCGTCGGAGATCGAGACGGCACTTGACGCAGATCCGTTTCAGGAATTCATCGCCGCACGGCAGGTGCGGTCCTGGTCGCAGTCCAGGGGACCGTGGGCCTGACCGACACCCGGTTCACCCACTTCGGCCGACCACTGTTCCAGTCCCCGCGCGCCGGCCGATCAGGGCAGCGCGGGCTCGCGCTGTGCTAGCCTGTACATCGATGGGCTCGCGCTCGGCCGCCCGGATGCGCTGACTGATCACCTGGGTGATGCCGTCGCCTCGCATGGAGACGCCGTAGAGCGCGTCGGCCGACTCCATCGTGAACTTCTGATGCGTGATGATGATCAGCTGGGAGGAGTCGCGCAGCATGGCGAGCAGTCCGACCAACCGGGTCAGGTTTACCTCGTCGAGGGCCGCCTCGACCTCGTCCATGATGTAGAACGGGCTCGGCCGGGCCCGGAAGATCGCCACCAGCAACGCCACCGCCGTCAGCGAACGCTCGCCACCGGACAGCAGTGACAACCGCTTGACCTTCTTACCCGGCGGGCGGGCGTGAACCTCGATGCCGGTGTTCAACATGTCAGACGGATCGGTGAGGATCAGCTCGCCCTCGCCGCCGGGGAAGAGCTCGGCGAAGACGACGACGAATTCGCGTGCCACGTCGTGATAGGCGGCGGTGAACACCTCGAGGATCTTGTCGTCCACCTCGCCGACGACCGTGAGCAGGTCTTTGCGCGTCGACTTGAGATCCTCGAGCTGCGTCGACAGGAAGGCGTGCCGCTCCTCCAGGGCCGCGAACTCTTCCAGCGCGAGAGGATTCACCTTGCCGAGCAGGTTGAGGTCACGCTCGGCACGCTTGGCCCGCCGCTCCTGGGTGTCCCGGTCGAACTCCTGCGGCTGCGGCGCGGTGACCGCCTCGCCCCGATCTCTGGCCGCCTCGTACTCCGCCGTTTCCAGGGCGGTCGGCGGAATGGGCACATCAGGGCCGAACTCGGTGACGAGATCCTCGGGACCCAGCCCGAACTCGTTGGCCGCCCGAGCCACCAGCTGTTCCACCCGGAGCGTCTGCTGGGCACGCTGTACCTCGTCACGGTGGACGGCGTCGGTCAGCGTGTCCCACTGTGTCTGCAGCTCCCTTGCCGACGTCCTGGCCTTGCCAAGTGCCGCGTCCGCCTGATCCCGGGCAGCCGCCGCCCGCATTCGGGTCGCGGTCGCCACCTCGAGTGAGCGCTCCAGCGCTGACAGCGCTCGTCCGGCGGCCACGGCAACCGAGGCGGCGACTGCGGCACCGGCGGCCCGGCGCGCGACGGCGGCCGCTGCCCTGGCACGACCCTCGCGCTCCTGCCGCGCCGAACGTCGCAGGCCTTCCGCGACTCCGGCGGTGGCCCTGGCTCGCTCCTCGGCCGTGCGCAGGGCCAATCTCGCTTCCACCTCGGCCTGCCTGGCCTCGGCCGTCAACTCCATCAAGCCGTCACGGATCTCGGGGTCGACCTGCTCCGGAGCCGCGTCCGACTCTGCCGCTGCCAGCCTCGTCTCGAGATCGACCACAGCCGACCGGTGTTGCTCGAATGCCGTTTCGGCTGCCTGCCGCTGTCGATCAAGTCGCAGCGCTTCCGCGTTCGCCGACCGGAGTGCCTCACCCAGCCTGCCGAGTTGCTCCGACACGGCCGAGAGTCGGGCGTCCGATTCGTGCAGTGCCGCCAGGGTGAGCCGGCTCTCCCGGGTGCGTAGCTCGAATTCGGAACTCGCGCCTGCCAAGGCGGCCTGGAGATCGGCGATCCGGGCGGTGACCGTGGCCAGCGCCGTTTCGCCCTCGTCGACAGCGGCCTGGATCTCAAGGACGGACTGCTTGCCGGGGCTGCCGCCGTGAGCCCAGCCAGGACCGAGCAGATCGCCGCTTCGGGTCACGATTCGCAGCTCTGGATGTGCCGCGAACAGAGCAACCGCGGAATTCAGGTCGGCGACCACCGCGACGCGGTCCAATGCGAGGGCAACCGCAGTCCGCAACGCCTGCGGCGCCTGCAGATGATCCGTCGCCCAGGCGGCACCGGCCGGCAGCGTCACCGGGCTACCCGCCGGCGCCGCCGGGCGGGCGCCGCCGATGAGTACGCCGGCCCGGCCCGCATCTTTGCTGCGCAGCAGTTCCAGTGACGCGATGGCATCCTCGATACCCGCAACGGCCACCGCGTCCGCCGCCGTGCCGAGGGCCGCGGCGATGGCGCTCTCGAATCCCGGATCGACGTCCAGCAGGGATGCCACCGACCCCAGGACACCGGGAAGTTCGGTGCCGGCCGCGAGTAGCGCCCCGGCGCCGTCCCGCCGCTCCAGCCCGAGCGACAGCGCATCCACCCTGGCCCGCAGACCCGTCTGCTCGGTGGCGGCCCCGCGAAGGGCATCGGTCAGCTCAGCCGACCCGCCGCCGGGCCACCTCGACGGCCGCTTCGGCAGATTCGTGGCTCTCGTCCAACCCGACCTCGGACGAGTCGAGGTCCCCGACCGAATCCTGTAGTTCGGTGAATTGCTGCTGCGCCGTTGCGGCGCGGTCCCTGGCGTCGCTCACGGCTGCAGCCAGCCGGTCCATCTCATCCCGGCCCGCGTTCAAGCGGGACCGGGCGGCGTTGACCTGGCCGGTCAACCTGGCGAGGCCCTCGCGGCGGTCCGCGATCGCCCTGCTGGCCACCAGCAGTTGATTCTCGGCGGCTTTGAGCGCGGACTCGGTCTCGGCCCGGTGGCCGACCGCGTCGCTCAAGTTCGCCCTGGCCGCCTCGACCGCTTCGTCCTTCTCGGCCTGCGCATCCTCCGCGGCGTCCGCCGCGGCTTCCAACTCGTCCGGGTCCCGACCTGAAACGGCCGTTTCCAGCGGAGCGGACAAGTTTCGACTGCGCTCTTCGGCCAGCGACACAGTGCCCCGGAATCGTTCGGCGAGCGCCGACAGTGCGAACCAGGTCTCCTGAGCCGCCGCGAGCTCCGGCCCGGCCACCGCTGCGGCCGAGGTCGCCGCCTCCGCGGCCTCGGTGGCGTCGCCGAGCGCCTTCTGCACGGCTGCGCGATGTGCCAACGCCGCCGCCTCCTCAGCGGATTCGGACGCGATCGTGCCGGTCAGCCTCACGTAGTCGTCGGCCAGCAGGCGCAGCCGGGAATCCCGCAGATCCGCTTGGATACCGGCCGCCCGCCTGGCCACTTCGGCCTGCCGCCCCAGCGGCTTGAGCTGCCGTCGCAGCTCGGAAGTCAGGTCGCCCAGCCGGGTCAGGTTGGCCTGCATGGCATCCAGCTTGCGCAGCGCCTTTTCCTTGCGCTTGCGGTGCTTGAGAACGCCGGCGGCCTCTTCGATGAACGCCCTGCGGTCCTCCGGCCGGGCCTGCAGCACCGCATCGAGCTGACCCTGGCCGACGATGACGTGCATCTCCCGGCCGATCCCGGAGTCGGACAGCAATTCCTGGATGTCGAGCAACCGGCAGCTGGACCCGTTGATCTCGTACTCACCGGCGCCGTCGCGGAACATCCGCCGGGTGATGGAGACCTCGGCGTAGTCGATGGGCAGCGCGCCGTCCGAATTGTCGATGGTCAGCGTGACCTCGGCCCGGCCGAGCGGGGGCCGGTCGGCGGTGCCGGCGAAGATGACGTCCTCCATCTTGCCGCCGCGCAGCGCCTTGGCGCCCTGCTCGCCGAGTACCCACGCGATGGCGTCGACGACGTTCGACTTGCCGGAGCCGTTGGGCCCGACGACGGCGGTGATGCCCTTCTCGAAATGCAGCGTGGTCGCCGAGGCGAACGACTTGAAACCCTTGAGCGTCAGGGACTTCAGGTACACGGCTGAGAAGTCCCTCCTGATCCGTCCGGATCGGTCACAGGCATCGGTCGGCAGCGCTCTGAGCCGAACAGAAGGTTACCCGGCGGGACGGCGTAATCAGCGCTCCAGAAAGCCGACGGCACCGCGCGTTTCGCCGGTCTGGGTCACCACGAGCGCCACCGAGCCTGGTGTGGTACCGCTTCTGAGCAGCGCGACCAGTGCGTCGCAGCGATCTTCCGGCCCTTCGGCGACCACCTGGACGCGTCCGTCGGGCAAATTCGTCGCACTGCCCCGAAGGCCGAGCTCGAGCGCGCGGGCCCGGGTCCACCAGCGAAAGCCGACGCCCTGGACCTGGCCGTGGACGAAGGCCGTCAGGCGGACTTCGGGTACTTGATCCGTCATCGCACCTCGTCCGTCATCGCACTTGATGTCATCGTCGGATACGCGGCTTGGGCTGGCAGTGCGGGCAGAAGAACGAGGACCGGTTCATGAAGGCGTCCCGCCGGATCAACGTGCCGCATCGTGGGCACGGCCGGCCCTCCTGACCGTAGGCATGAAGCGAGCGGTCGAAGTAGCCGGAGTCGCCGTTGACGTTGACGTACAGCGCGTCGAAGGATGTGCCGCCGACCGATAGGGCCTCGGTCATCACTTCGGTCGCCGCCTCGAGTACCCGACGCACGGCCGGCTTGGTCAGGACGGCGGTCGACCGCGCGTAGTTGACCTTCGCCCGCCACAACGACTCGTCCGCGTAGATGTTGCCGATGCCGGAAACCACGGTCTGGTCGAGCAGCGCCCGCTTGATCTCGGTGTGCTTCGACCGGATGCGGGCGACGGTCGTGGTGATGTCGTAGGCCGGATCGAGCGGATCCAGCGCAATGTGGGCGATCGGATCCGGAAGGTCGGCCTGCCCCGGCAGGAAAGCCATCCCGCCGAAGGTGCGTTGATCGAGGAAATCGATGTTCGGACCGCCGTCGTCGAACTCGAAGCGAACTCGCAGATGGGGGTGGGGCCCGTTCTCGAGCAAGCCGGTCACTCCGATCCGGAATTGACCGCTCATGCCCAGGTGGGCCAGCAGTGCGTCCCCGTCGTCGAGGACCCACCACAGGTATTTGCCGCGGCGGCGGATGTCAAGCACTCGGTGGCCGGCCACCGCCGCCTCGAAGTCGGAGCGACCGGGGAGATGCCGACGGACAGCGCGGTCGTTCAGCACGGAGACTTTCGAGATCCGGCGTCCGACCGCGTGCTCCTGCAGACCCCGGCGAACCACTTCGACTTCGGGAAGCTCAGGCACCGGAGCTGTCGGGGCCGACCGGACTGGCGGTGTCAGGTGTGAACGGCGGCGGTATCGGTCGGAACGGCGGCAACCGATTCGGCTTCCAGCGACACGAACGCGGCAGAGGCGGCCTGTTGCTCGGCTTCCTTCTTGGTCCGACCCGCGCCGGCGCCTCGGCTCCGGCCACCCAACAGGACGATGGCCTCGAAGGTCTTGGCATGATCGGGGCCCGCTTCGGTGACCCGGTACTCGGGTACACCGAGGCCTCGGGAGGCGGAAAGCTCCTGCAAAGACGTCTTCCAGTCCAGACCCGCACCGAGCTTGGGTGCGTCGGCCATCAGATCGGCGAAGAGCCGGTGCACGACGGTGCTCGCCACGGCGATGCCGTGCTGCAGGTAGACAGCGCCGAGTACGGCTTCAACCGCGTCCGCGACGATCGACGCCTTGTCCCGGCCGCCGGTCAGCTCTTCGCCGCGACCCAGCCGCAGCATGTCGCCCAGCCCCATCCGGCGACCGACGCCGGCGAGGGCGTGCATGTTGACGATCGAGGCGCGCAGCTTGGCCAACCGGCCTTCGGGCAGGTCGGGGTGGTCGCGGTACAGCGCGTCCGTGACGACGATGCCCAGCACCGAGTCACCGAGGAACTCCAGGCGTTCGTTGGTGGGCAGACCACCGTGTTCGTACGCGAACGAGCGATGGGTCAGCGCGAGCACGGTCAGCTCCGGGTCCAATTCGACGCCGAGCGCGTGGAACAGCTTCTCCGGGTCCGGAATGTTGCTCGCCGTGATCGCCGAACGCGATCCGGGCGAGACAGGCGAACCCGTCCCTTCGACCACCGCGACGTTCAGACGCCGACGATTTGGCGGCCTCGGTATTGTCCGCAGTTCGTGCACGCCTGGTGCGGAGGCGTCAGGTGACCGCAGGCGCGGTTCGGGCAGACAGCCAGGGTGGGGACAGTGGTCTTCCACTGCGAGCGACGCGCATGGGTGTTGGCGCGCGACAGTCTCCGCTTCGGAACGGCCATGATTACTTCTCCTCGTTATCTCGGATGGAATCGGCGTCAGATTCTCCGACTCCGGAATTGCGGGTGGAACCGTTCGTCTGCAGCACTGCATTTGCCGCAGTTCCTGGACGACCGTTGCCGGCGGGCGACCCACCGGGCATGCCGAACTTGGCGGCCAGATCGGCCCACCGGGGATCAAGTATCTCATGCGAATGACCGGGCTCGAGATCATCGAAACGCTCGCCGCATTCGGAGCACAGTCCGGGGCAGTCCGGCCTACACAGCGGGGCGATGGGAAGCTCCAGCACGATCTCGTCCCTGACCAACGGCTCGAGGTCGATGAGGTCGTCGATCAGCCGAGGGATCTCGTCGTCCTCGGTGGTCGCCGCGGTGGTCGATTCGGGATACGCGTACAGCTCGCGGAGCTTCGCGGTGACCGGAAAGTGCACCTCGACCAGACAGCGGGCGCACTCGCCGATCGCGGTACCGGATGCGGTGCCGGATACCAGTACTCCCTCTGCGACGGACTCGAGGCGAAGGTCCAGATCGACCTCGTCCCCGGTCGGTACGGCAATCACCTCGATGCCCATGGGATGGCCGACGGGCGCAGAGAGCCGGTACGGCTTCATGCTGCCGGGTCGACGGCCGAGGGGACGGGTATCGAGCACCCACGGCGAGGCGTGGTTGGGGCGGGTGGAGTTCATCATTCGTTTCTCGAGTCGGGTCATGATCGCGGTCACGGCGCAGGCTGGGTACCACGACGGCAACCGCTCCAGAGTAGTCGAAGACCAGCTCCGACAAGATTCCTGCAGGTGAACGCCCTGCCGCAGCCGATCCGACCAGCTGGGTCAGTCGCGGTAGTCGGCCACCGACCCCGACCGCAGGGACGTGCGACCCCGGCCAACGGTTCGGAGCGTCTTCGTCAGAGTCTCTTCGAGGGCCGCCAGCTTGGTGTCGACGTAGGAATCGCAGTCCGCACGCATCCGGTCGATCTGGTCGTGCGCGGCATCGAGGATCTTCGCCGATTCGATGTGTGCCGCCTGGACGACCTCGGCCTGCGAGACCAGCCTGGCCTGTTCGTGCTGGCCGTCGGCCACCGCCCGCTCGTAGGTGGCACGGCCGGCGGCTATCAGCCGCTCGGCCTCACCGTGTCCACGGGCGACGAGAGAATCGTGCTGATCCTGACCGGACTGCACGGTGCGGTCGGCGTCGGCCTGCCCGCGCGCCAGGATGGCTTCGGCGCGGCTGGCTGCCTCGTCGACGAGCCTCTCCGCCTGGGACTGCGCAGCGGCGATAGTGGCGGACGCCTCGGACCGGGCCGCCTGCACCAACCGCGCCGACTCCGCCTCGGCGTCGGCGATGCTCTTGTCGGCCGTCGCTCTGGCGTCGTTGACCATCTGATCCCGGTGGTCGAGGACGTCCTGCGCGTCATCCATCTCACCCGGCAGAGCGTCCCGGACGTCGTCCAACAGCTCGAGAACGTCCCCCCGCGGCACTACACACGAGGCCGTCATGGGCAGGCCTCGTGCTTCCTCGACGATGGTGACAAGTTCGTCGAGGGCTTCGAATACGCGATACACGCTGGGGAACCTCTCCTTCTCGGGCAGCGGCCGTCGACGACCAACCGCTGCGCTGCCAGTGTGCCAACTCCGCCGCCGTTCGCGGCGCAGGCACGCCCGCTACGCGGCCCCTGACCCGCTCGTCAGGGTCGTGCGAGCTTGGCCTGGAGCGCGGTGAAGACCACTGGAGGCAGTAGATGCGAGACGTCGCCGCCGTAGGCGGCCACCTGCTTGACCAGTGAGGAGGAAACAAATGAGTATTCGGGGGCGGTGGGCAGGAACACCGTGTCGACCTCCGAGAGCCCCGCGTTCATCTGCGCCATCTGCACTTCGTAGTCGAAATCGGACACCGCGCGCAGCCCCTTCACGATCACCCCGATGCCCTGGTCGCGGCAGTAGTCGACGAGCAGACCGGAGAACGAATCGACGGTCACATTCGGCCATCCGGCCGTGACCGCGCGGAGCATCTGCAACCGCTCGCTGACCGGGAACAGGCCCTTCTTATCCGGATTGACCAGCACGGCCACCGTGACCCGGTCGAACAGGGCCGCGACCCGGCCGAAGATGTCGAGGTGGCCGACCGTCGGTGGATCGAACGAGCCCGGGCAGACGGCGTTAGTCATGTTTGGTCCTTTTCCAGGGGCGCGCGACCGTAGCAGAGCCTGGTGTCGCCGTACTTCTTCGTGCGGACGCCGATCAGCGGGTCGGGCCAGATCATCTCGCCGGCCCGCCGGCTCCGCTCGACGATGAGATCGGCACCGGGATGGAGATGGCCGGCGGACCAGAGGTCCCGAAACAGCGCGGTCAGCTCTGCGGTCGGCAGGTCATAGGGCGGGTCCGCCACCACGAAGTCGAACGGCCGGGCAGCTGGAGACGAGGCGAACGTTCGCACGTCGGTGCCCACCACCTGGACGTTCGGTGCCTGCAGCGTGTCCACGTTCGCCCGCAGGGCGGTCAGGGCGAGACGGTCGTGTTCGACCAGAACCAGCGAATCCGCCCCGCGGGAGATCAACTCCAGACCCAACGCTCCGGACCCCGCGTAGAGATCCAGCACCCTGGCCCCGTCCAGACCGCCGCCGGCCACCAGTGCGTTGGCCAACGCCTCGCGCACCCGTTCGCTCGTCGGTCGAGTGGCGTCCCCGGGCGGCGTCTGCAATCGCCTGCCCCGGTACCGGCCGGCCGTGATTCTGGTCACCGCCAGATCCTCGTCATGTCGCCGCGCTCCGCGCAGGAGGGTATCCCGTTCATGCCACAGCCTTCACGACGATGATCAGATCCCCGCCCTCGACCTGCTGCACCGCATTGATGGCGGTCCGCAACACGATCCCGGCGACCGGGCTGGTGATCGACGCCTCCATCTTCATGGCCTCGATCGTCGCCACGCTCTGTCCTGCCTGGATCTCGTCGCCCTCGGCCACTCCCAGGGTCACCACGCCGCCGAACGGCGAAGCAACGTGGGAGGGATTGTCCGGGTCGGCGCGCTCGGCGGTCGGCACGTCCACGGTGACCGTTCGGTCGCGGATCTGCAGTGGTCGCAGTTGCCCGTTCAGGGTGGTCACCACCATCCGCAGGCCTCGCTCGTCGGCCTCGCCGATGGCCTCCAGCCCGACCGTCAGCTGGACACCCGGCTGCAGCTCGATCACGTGCTCGGTGCCTCGCCGCAGGCCGTACAGGTAGTCCGACGTGCGCAGGACAGATACATCGCCGAACTCCTCGCGGGCGGCCTGAAACGCCTTGTCCGGCCCCGGGAACAGCAGGCGATTCAACGTCGGCCTCGGCTTCTCGGCCAGTGCTGCGGACTCGCCGGGGGACAGTTCCGGCACCACCGGCTTGACGGTCCGCCCCGCCAAGGCCTTGCTGCGGAACGGTTCCGGCCAGCCGCCCGGCGGATCGCCGAGCTCGCCGGCGAGGAAACCGACGACGGAGTCCGGGATGTCGTACCGTGCCGGGTCGGCCTCGAAATCCCGTGGAGCGACGCCCGCACCGACCAGATGCAGCGCAAGATCCCCGACCACCTTCGACGACGGCGTCACCTTGACCAACCGGCCCAGCATGGCATCGGCTGCGGCGTAGACACTTTCGATGGCCTCGAACTTCCCGCCGAGCCCGAGCGCAATCGCCTGCTGGCGCAGGTTGGACAGCTGCCCGCCCGGTATCTCGTGCCGGTAGACCCGTCCGGTCGGTGCGCGCAGGCCGGACTCGAACGGCGCGTAGACGGCCCGCACCGCTTCCCAGTAGGGCTCCAGGTTCTCCACCGCGCGCAACGACAGGCCGGTCGACCGCTCGCTGTTGTCGAACGCCGCCACCAGCGCCGACAGGGACGGTTGCGACGTGGTTCCCGACATCGGAGCACTCGCCGCATCCACCGCGTCGACACCGGCCTGCGCGGCGGCCCAGTACGTCGCCATCTGCCCGCCTGCGGTGTCGTGGGTGTGCAGGTGAACGGGCAGGTCGAACCGACTGCGGAGGGCAGAAACGAGGGTGTTCGCTGCGGGAGCCCGGAGCAGCCCGGCCATGTCCTTGATGGCGAGCACATGGGCGCCGGCCGCGACGATCCGATCGGCCAATCGCAGGTAATAGTCCAGGGTGTAGAGCTTTTCGCCTGGGTCCGACAGATCGGCGGTGTAGCAGAGCGCCACCTCGGCCACCGCAGTTCCGGTGCTGCGCACCGCGTCGATGGCCGGACGCATCTGGTCGACATCGTTGAGCGCGTCGAAGATGCGGAAGATGTCGATGCCGGCCGAAGCGGCCTCGTTCACGAACGCGTCGGTCACCGCTTCCGGATAGGGCGTGTATCCGACGGTGTTCCGACCGCGCAACAGCATCTGCAGGGCGATGTTCGGGATCGCCGTGCGTAACGCGGCGAGTCGCTCCCAGGGATCTTCCGCCAGGAAGCGCAGAGCGACGTCATAGGTGGCTCCGCCCCAGGCCTCGATCGACAGCAGTTCCGGAGTCAGCCGCGCCACCGCCGGTCCGACCGCAGCGAGATCCCTCGTCCGGACCCTGGTGGCCAGCAGCGACTGATGGGCATCGCGAAAGGTGGTGTCGGTGACGCCGAGAGCGCTGCGCTCGCGCAACCATCGGGCGAATCCTTCCGGCCCGAGCTCGGCCAGGCGCTGTCTGCTGCCGCTCGGCGCCGGACCGTAGATCGGCGGGCAGTTTGACTTCCGGCTCGATCAGGTCCGCCGGACGCCGGCCGTTCGGCTGATTGACCGTCACGTCGGCCAGAAAGGTCAGCAGTTTGGTCCCGCGGTCCGCGGAGTGGCGGGCTGTCAACAGCTGCGGATGCGTCTCGATGTACGACGTGTTCACGCCGCCGGCGGCGAAATCCGGGTCGTCGAGCACGGCCTGCAGGAACGGGATGTTGGTGGCCACGCCGCGGATCCGGAACTCGGCGAGGGCCCGTCGTGCCCTGGCGACCGCCTGCGGCCAGTCCCGGCCGCGACAGGTCAGCTTGACCAGCAGTGAATCGAAGTGGGCGCTGACCTCGGCGCCGGCGTGCACGGTGCCGCCGTCGACCCGCACCCCGCCGCCACCGGGGGAACGGTAGGTGATGATCCGGCCGGTATCCGGGCGGAACCCGTTGGTCGGGTCCTCCGTGGTGATGCGGCACTGGAGCGCCGCTCCCCTGACGTGGATGTCCTCCTGCACGAGACCCAGGTCGGTGAGCGTCTCCCCCGCGGCGATCCGGATCTGCGAGGACACCAGGTCGATGTCGGTGATCTCCTCGGTGACAGTGTGCTCGACCTGGATCCGGGGATTCATCTCGATGAAGTAGTAGAAGGCCCGTCCGTCGTGCTCGCCGAGTAGGAACTCGACCGTCCCGGCGTTGCGGTAGCCGATCTGCCTCGCGAACGCGACGGCGTCCGCACACATGGCCGCCCGGATCTCCGGATCGAGCCCCACCGCGGGCGCCACCTCGATCACCTTCTGATGCCGGCGCTGCACCGAGCAGTCCCGCTCGAAAAGATGTACCGCCGCGCCGGTCTGATCGGCCAGCACCTGTACCTCGATGTGCCGCGGGTCGACGACCGCCCGCTCGAGGAAGACCGTGTCGTCCCCGAACGCCGACTCGGCCTCCCGCATGGCGGTGCCCATCGCCTCTTCGAGATCCTCGGCGCGTGCGACCCTGCGCATGCCCCGTCCGCCGCCACCCGCGACCGCCTTCACGAACAGCGGAAAGCCGATGTCCTCGGCCGCGCGGAGCAGGGTGGGAATGTCGTCCGAGGGCTCCGACGATTCGAGCACGGGCAGCCCGGCCGCCCTGGCCGCCGCGACGGCCCGCGACTTGTTCCCGGCCAGCTCGAGCACGTCGGCCGGCGGTCCGATGAAGGTGATCCCCGCGTCAGCCAGCGCCTGCGCCAACTGCGGGTTCTCGGACAGGAACCCGTATCCGGGATAGACGGCGTCCGCACCGGAATCTCTGGCTGCTCTGACGATCTCTTCCACGTCCAGGTAGGCCCGGACCGGATGCCCCAACTCGCCGATCTGGTACGCCTCGTCGGCCTTCTGGCGGTGCACGGAGTTACGGTCCTCGTAGGGATAGACGGCGACCGAGTCGACTCCGAGCTCGTAGGCCGCGCGGAACGCACGAATGGCGATTTCGCCGCGGTTGGCCACCAGGATCTTCGAGAACATGGATCGAAACCTATCGGCCCGACCGCAAGTGCCGCGACGGTGGGTCGGCCGTGTTCAGCCCCAGTCGGCGACGGCCCGGTCAGCCCTTGTCGAGGAATTCCTGGCCTTCCTCGTCGATCACCGATGCCACCATCGCGGCCAGGCCCGGATGGTCGGCCATGGTCGGGTCGCTGCTGACGAGCTCGATGGCATCCGCCCTGGCGTTCTCGATCACCTTCCTGTCCCGCAGGAGCGAGAGCTGTTTGAGGCCGGAGGATTTCCCGGCCTGGGAGGTGCCCAGCACGTTGCCCTCGCGGCGCAGCCCGAGATCGGCCTCGGCGAGCTCGAAGCCGTCGTTCGTCGCGGCCACCGCGGCCAGCCGGACCCGCCCAGGCGAACCGTCCGGAGACTCGGTCACCAGCAGGCAGACACCTGCGCCCGTACCGCGCCCCACGCGGCCGCGCAGTTGATGCAGCTGCGACATGCCGAATCGTTCCGCATCGAGAATGATCATCATGGTGGCGTTCGGGACGTCGACGCCGACCTCGATGACCGTGGTGGCGACCAGCACGTCGATCTGTCCGGCGGCGAACGCGGTCATGGTGGCGTCCTTTTCCGGCGCTGGCATCCGGCCGTGCAGGATGGCCAGCCGGAGGCCGGCCAGCGGACCACGCTCGAGTGACTCGGCCACGTCGAGAACCGCCAGCGGTGGCCGCTTCTCGTCCGCGTTGCCCGGATCGTCCTCGTCGAAATCGTCTGGTCCGCCGTCCTGATCGATCAGCGCGGCGGCCTTCTTCGAGGTGCCCTTGCGGGCCGGTTCGACGTCGTCACCGATCTTGGGGCACACCACGTAGACCTGATGTCCGGCCGCCACTTCCTCGTGCACCCGGCTCCAGGCCCGGTCCAGCCAGGCCGGCCGTTCTGCCGCCGGCACCACGGTGGTCGAGATGGGTGAGCGGCCCTTGGGCAGCTCGGACAGCGTCGAGGTGTCGAGGTCGCCGTACACCGTCATCGCGACGGTGCGGGGAATCGGGGTCGCCGTCATCACCAGCACATGCGGCGGATTGCCCTCCGGGTGTTTGCTGCGCAGAGCGTTGCGTTGCTCGACGCCGAACCGGTGCTGCTCGTCGATGACGATCAAACCAAGGCCGGCGAAAAAGACCCCTTCGGACAGCAGCGCGTGCGTGCCCACCGCAATGCCGGCCTGGCCGGATGCGATGTCCAGCAACGCTTCCCGGCGCGCGCCCGCCGTCAGCGAGCCGGTGAGCAGGGTGATCTTGACGGCTCCGGGCAGCGAACCGAGCTCGCCACCGTTGCCCATCGGGCCCGAGCACCGAGCGCAGTGACCGGGCGTGCTGGGCGGCGAGGACCTCCGTCGGGGCCAGTAGAACCGCCTGCCGCCCGGAATCGATGACCTGGAGCATGGCCCGCAGTGCCACCACCGTCTTGCCGGAACCGACCTCGCCCTGGAGGAGCCGATTCATCGGGTGGATGGTGGCCAGATCATTCGCGATGGTCTCCCCGACCGATTTCTGACCGTCGGTCAAGGTGAACGGGAGGTCAGCGTCGAACGCGCTGAGCACGCCCCCTTCGATCCGCGGACAGGGTTCCGCGGGGAAGTTGCGCATCTCCGCCCGGCGTCGGGCCAATACCAGCTGGATCGACAGAGCTTCGTCGTATCTGAGCCGGTCGATGGCGGCACCCAGCGCCTCGGCGTCGCGCGGACGGTGCACGTCGCGCAGGGCACTGGCCAGATCGACCAGGCCCCGCTCCGCGAGTAGCACATCCGGCAATGGGTCGACCACGTCGTCGAGTACGTCCAACGCGGTGCGGACACACCGCTGCAGCAGCGCTCCGGTGATTCCCTCGGTCAGCGGATAGACGGGGATGATGCCGCCCGGGAACGACTCGAGAACGTCGATGGCGTCCTTGGCACTGGTGTTGGCCGTGTCCGCCCCGACATTCTCACTCAGGTTGGACTCCATCAGTTGCTTGACCGCCGATGCCGCAGCACCGGCCCCGGCCAATCCCGGTACATCCTCCAGGCTCACGATGGCGACCTGAGGCGACGTCATCTGCAGCTGACGGTTGAACATGCTGACGGTGCCGGAGAACATGGCGTTGGTCCCCACCGGCAGTGACCGCTCGAGATTCCAGCGATTGAAGAACGTGCAGGTCAAGCTGGTCTTCGGGTCACTGATCACCACATTGGTGAGGATCTTGACCTTCGCACCCGGCCCCAGCCTGCGCTCCTTCACCGAGCGGACCGAGCCCCAGACGGTGACCCGCTCCCCGACCTTGAGCCCCGATAGGTCGGTCAGGGCGCCGCGGCGGTCGTACTTGCGCGGATAGTGACGGAGCAGTTCGCCGACGGTCGTCAGGGACAGCTTGTCGGCCAGTTGCCTGGCCGCCCGCGGACCGACCACCTGCTTCAGCGGGGTACCCAGCCCGACCCGACCCGCAGGCCTCTGTCCCATCTCACCCACCCTCGGTCTCGGGGATGCTCGCGTCCGCAGGGCGTGCGAGCTCTGCTCATCGTGCCCTGCCCCACCGACAGCCCTCACGTCGGCTCGGACGCGACTCAGCTCAGCCGGGGAGCGGCTTGCGCCAAGCGGCCGATGACCAGCGAGAACACCGGGCCGACCGCATACGCCTCGGCGATCACCTCGCCGGCGGCCGCGGTATGGACGTGAAAGTATCGCTTGTCGCCCTCGGACCACACGACGATTTCGTCGGACAGACCCGAGATGGTGGCCTCGAGACGGTCACTCACCTCGCGCGGGAGGAACGAGGTGAAGGTCACCTCGGCCATCAGCGGTGCGCCGATGTTGGTCCCAGGCCGGGCCCCACACGTCGGCGGCAACGTCGGGGCGCCGATCGGAGCGGTACTCCGCTGCAGACCCACCAGCACCAGGGACACCAGGGCCTTGGCCCGGTACCCCGGGTCGCGGTTCGCCCCGTCGGACGGCCCGGCCGCCAATGCTGATGCAGCGGCCGCAGTGGTGATCGAGGCCAGATCGGCACCGTCGACGACGAGTTCGGCCGCGGCGGTGCCGGCAGCTGTGGCCAGCTCAGCGGCCGCCGACCCCGACCCGGCGTCCGATTCGGCCCGCGGCGGGCGCCGGGCCGACCTGGACGGCCGCTCCACCGGCGATCAGGCCGGCCACCAGGCACAACCGGTCGGCGACGGGGACCTCGTCGAGATCGCCGTTGGCCGCCATCGTCTGCCGCGCGCCGGCGACACCGGTGGCCATGCCGGTGAGGTACAACTGGAGCACCGCGGCCGCGGGCTCTGCCGGGTCCTCTCGTCCGGACGGCAGTTCGGCCCGGTCCACCGCCGCCGCGATCGCCCGGCCGCCGTCGGCAAGCACCCGGCGCTCTACCTGGTCCGGCCGGAATTCCCCATAGCGGTCGTCCGGGGCCTCGCCGTCCGACTCGATCAGAGCTGCGAACCACCGGCCGACCAGGTCAGCATCGAAGGTCGTCATGCGGCCATCTTGCCTTCCGCGCCACGGCTGTGGGCTGGCCGGCCGATGGCGCCTGGTCGCCGCCGGCAGGATTCCGCTGCTGCCGCGATTTGGTCTGTCGGTGCGGGCTGGCTATCCTTGGAGGGTTGCCCCGGGACTGTTCGGGGCGAGTCGTCATCCGAAATCCGCAATTTGCTGACCTGCCGAGCCGGCCGGGTCGGATTCTTCGTTAGGGGTTGAGCCGAAGTGGCTGCCGTGTGTGATGTCTGTGGCAAGGGCCCGGGCTTCGGGATGAGTGTGTCTCACTCCCACCGCCGTACCCACCGCAGGTGGAATCCGAACATCCAGGCCGTGCGTGCCCAGGTCGCTCCCGGCACGGTCAAGAAGGTCAACGCCTGCACGTCGTGCCTCAAGGCCGGCAAGGTCGTCCGCGGCTGATCGCCGCACATTTCTTGTAAGTCCCGTTTCAAGGCGGTGGAACCCGATCGGGTCCCACCGCCCTTTTGCGTCTCCAGGCAGAAGATGTTGGCGGCCAGACCGGCACACAACGTGTTCACCGGTCAGGTGAGCGGGACCATCCAGCCGTGCGGGTCGGCGACCCCGCCGCGTTGCAGTCCGGTCAGCGCCTTGCGCAGTTCCATGGTGACCGCACCTGGCCGGCCGCCCGCTATCTCGAAAGCGCCCTCGGCGTGCTTGACCGAACCAACCGGGGTGATGACGGCGGCCGTTCCACACGCGAAGACCTCGGTGAGTTCGCCGGACTCGACTTTCTTGGCCCACTCGTCGGTGGAGACGCGACGCTCGGCCGTCCGATAACCCTTGTCGCGCGCAAGTTGCAGCAGGGAGTCGCGGGTGACGCCGGGCAGCAGGGAGCCGGAAAGTTCGGGGGTGACGACCTCGGCGTCGGCACCCGACCCGAAGACGAAGAACAGATTCATCCCGCCCATCTCCTCCACCCAGCGGCGTTCCACGGCGTCCAGCCAGACGACCTGGTCGCAGCCCTGCGCCGCAGCCTGGGCCTGGGCGGCAAGTGACGCGGCGTAGTTGCCACCCGTCTTCGCCGCACCCATACCGCCGGGAGCCGCACGCACGTACTCGGTGGACCACCACACACTCACCGGTTTGATGCCGCCGGCGAAGTAGGCCCCGGCCGGGGAGGCGATCACTGCGTACACGTACGAATTGGAGGGTCGAACACCCAGGCCCACCTCGGTGGCGAACATGAACGGCCGGAAGTAGAGGGAAGCCTCATCGCCGGTCGGAACCCAGGCGCGATCGACGTCGACGAGTTCGCGGAGCGAGCCGATGAAAAGGTCTTCCGGCAATCGCGGCATGCCGAGACGATCTGCTGATCGGCTCATCCGGGCGGCGTTCGCCTGCGGACGGAAACTCGACACCGACCCGTCCGGCTGGGCGTAGGCCTTCAGACCCTCGAAGATCTCCTGGGCGTAGTGGAGCACCATCGTGGCGGGGTCGACGGTGAAGGGCCCGTACGGGACCACCCTCGGGTCGTGCCATTCGCCGTCGGAGTAGTCGATGAGGACCATGTGGTCGGTGAAGTACCGACCGAAGCCAGGCTCGGCCAGAATCTGCGCGCGACGCTCGTCGGGCACCGGACGGGGATTGAGGGTACGGGCGAAGGCGGGCGTCATGAGGTGAATCTACTACGATCGTCGGACGTCCTACTATTCGGATCCGTGGTCGCCGACGCGGTTCGTCGCAATCCCGACCGTATCGGGTCCCGCACCATGTCGCGATTCTCGCGCCGAATATGCGATTTGGGCGCGAGGATCGCGACACGGTGCGCCAGGTCAGTGGCTACCTCACGTGCGAGGGCACGAATGGCGGCCGGACCACCCGAACCCGTAACGAGCGGCCGCGGACGTCCACCGAGATCTCGTCGCCGTCCTGCACATTCGCTGCGGTGTCGATCAACGCCAGTCCGATGCCCTTGCCCAGTGTCGGGGAGAACGTGCCGGAGGTCGTCTCGCCGACATCCGTGCCGTCGGCCCCGACGACCCGCAGGTGCGGACGCAAAACGCCACGGTCGAGCGCTTCGAGTGCCCGCAGGGTCCGTGCAGGCCCGTTGGCCTTCTCTGCGATGAGTGCGTCCCGGCCGAAGAAGGCGGGCTTGCGCCAGCCGACGGCCCAGGTGGACCTGGCCTGTACGGGACTGATGTCAGGTCCGAGATCCTGTCCGTGCAACGGGTAACCCATCTCCGTCCGCAGCGTGTCACGGGCACCGAGCCCCGCCGGTCGACCGCCGCGCGCTTGGACTTCGAGGGTCAGCGCATCCCAGAGGCCCCGCGCCGAATCCCACGGTGGGACCAGTTCGAATCCGTATTCGCCGCTGTACCCGGTCCGGCAGACCCGCACCGTCACCGGAGCGCCGTCCGTCCCGGTCCAGGTGCCATCGGCCCACGCCATGTATTCCAGGTCCGTCGGCAGGCCGACGCCCGCCACCACCTCCGCCGACAGCGGACCCTGCACGGCGATCACGCCGAAGTCGCGATGTCGGTTGGTGATCCTGATTCCGTCCGGTGCGGCGGCCGTCAGTGCGGCCACTACGTCGGCGGTATTGGCTGCGTTCGGCACCAGGAAGACATCGTCGTCGTCGACCAAATATGCAATCAGATCGTCGATGACGCCGCCGGAATCGTTGCAGCACAACGTGTACTGTGCCTGCCCTGAGCCGATCTTGGCCAGGTCGGCGGTCAGGCAGCTGTTCACGAAGTCGGCGGCGCCCGGTCCGGTCACCGCGGCCTTCCCGAGATGCGACACGTCGAAGATGCCGACTGTGGTCCGCACGGCCGTGTGCTCGGCGACCACCCCGCCCCCGGCGTACGAGATCGGCATCTCCCAGCCGCCGAACGCGCCCATGGTCGCGCCCAGGGCGAGGTGCGCGTCATGCAGTGGAGAGTGCAGGAGCTCGGAGGCCGTATCGGTCGACATGCCTGCAGACCGTAGTGCCCCTCGACACGGCCGCGCCAAGTGCGACCGGCGCGGCGGCTACCGTGCAGGAGCCGATCCCACACTCGAGGAGCAACGAAGATGACCACGCTGTCCCTGACCACCGCCGACCCGTCGAAGGCCAGGACAGAGGTCCTCGTCGTCGGCGCGTACGCCGGACCCAATGGCCCGGTGGCCGCCGAGCCGGTGTTCGCCGCCGGTGTCGCCGCGGCTGCCACGCTGGGGGCGACCGGCAAGGCGGGTGAGCTGACGCTGGTCCCCGGCCACAGTTCGGTGGCCGCGCAGGTGGTTGCAGTGGTGGGGCTGGGCGCCGTCGAGACGTTCACTGCAGAAGTGCTTCGCAAAGGCGCCGGCATCGCCTCGAGGGCGTTGGCAGGGCGGCCGCAGATCACCTCGACGCTGTCGGCGATCGACCTGTCGGCTGCCGCGCAGGGACACTTGCTCGGGGCCTACGTGTTCGACCGCTACAAGACTCCGTCGAAGGTCCCGGTCGAAGCCGTCGCGCTCTGGGTGCCGCGCAACGACAAGGCGGCGAAGGCGGCCCTTCGAGCCGCCGTCATCACCGCCGAAGGTGTGCTGCTGGCCCGCGACCTGATCAACACCGCACCCAATGACATGTACCCGCAGGCGTTCGCCGAGCGAGCCGCTGCGGCTGCGCAGACGGCCGGGTTGTCGGTCGAGGTCTTCGACGAGAACCAGCTGGCGGCTGAAGGTTTCGGTGGCATCCTGGCTGTCGGTTCGGGATCGGCCCGTCCGCCGCGGCTGGTGCGGATCAGCTACTCCCCCGCCGGAGTTCCCAAGTCGGTCGCTCTGGTCGGAAAGGGCATCACATTCGACTCAGGCGGGCTGTCGATCAAGCCGGCGCAGGGCATGGAGAACATGACCAGCGACATGTCCGGCGCCGCGGTGGTGACCGCGACAGTCATCGCGGCGGCGGCTCTCGAGCTGCCCATCGCGGTCACCGCCTGGGCCGCGCTGGCCGAGAATCTCCCATCGGGTTCGTCCTACCGTCCCGGTGATGTCATCCGTCATTACGGCGCGCACGGCGAGCCGGGCGCGACCGTGCACGTGCTCAACACCGACGCCGAGGGCCGACTGGTGCTGGCCGACGCGATCGTGCGCGCCGCCGAGGAAGAGCCGGACTACCTGCTCGAGACGTCAACGTTGACCGGTGCGCAGGTGGTCGCGCTGGGCAACCGGACCATGGCCGTGATGGGCTCCGAAGAGTTGCGTGACCGCGTCGCCGAGCTGGCCCGGGAGGTCGGCGAGGGCGGCTGGGCCATGCCGCTGCCGGAGGAACTGCGGGAGAGCATCGACTCTCCCCTCGCCGACCTGCAGAACATCAACTGGGACCGGGTCGGCGGGATGCTGGTCGCCGGACACTTCCTGAGCACCTTCGTTCCGGACGGTCTTCCGTGGGCCCATCTGGACGTCGCCGGGCCGGCGTTCAACACCGGAAAGCCTTACGGTTACAACGCATCCGGCGGAACCGGCGTGCCCGTCCGCACACTGCTCGCGGTTCTGGCCGACCTCGCCGGCTGACCGCTGCCGGCCGGGGCCCTCCGGCGCATACAGAACCGCCCGAATCGCGCCGCGCATCAGAGCGTTGCGGGCCGGTCCGTATGCGCAGGGCAGATCTGTATGCGCGGAGTGGGGCGGCGGATGGGCTGGCCGGACGCGGGCGGCTGCGGGTTCAGGTGTCGCCGAGGGCTTTGCGCCGCTCACGCTGCTCGAGGATGGTGTGGCGACGGGAGTAGTCGCGCATGCGCTGGGGATAGCCGACGATCGTCGCGTCGTAGATGGGGAGCTTGTGTTCGCGCGCGAAAGTCTTTGCGGCGGAGGGAGTACCGATGGGGCGGCGGGTGAACTCGCCGTCGTGCGCGACGAGCAGCACGGTGACCGGCGTGACAGACGTCTTCGGCTCGACGAAGACCTCGACGCCGCGGCGGGTCGACACCCACTCGGACAGCGCGTCGACGGCCGCCCGCCGCTCCGCGCGCGGGCTAACTCCAGCAGAGGATCTGGAGAACCAGCTCATCATCGCCCTTCCTCGACCGGCGTTACGCCGACGGCGAATCGGGGCCGTTCGGCCTGCCCCGATGTGTTGAACCCAGTGTCAACCATCGAGTCGGTGAGTTCGGCCAACTGGCCGTTCCTGTTCGCCAATGCCCCGCGCGAAGCGGATCGGTGCAAACGAGCACCCGCGGCGCGCCCCACCGACAGAGATGCCAAGATGGAGGCCGCACCGGCACCTGCGTGATCATCGCGCCAGCCGGCGTCTGCTGCCACGAGAGCCGAGGAGTTCGCATTCAATGACCGACACCACCGTCGACCTAGTCGTATTAGGTGGAGGATCAGCCGGCTATGCCGCAGCCCTGCGCGCCGCCGAACTCGGTTCCTCCGTCGTACTGATCGAGAAGGACAAGCTCGGTGGCACCTGCCTGCACCGTGGTTGTGTACCGACCAAGACCCTGCTGCACGCCGCCGAGGTGGCTGACGACGCCCGCGACGGCGAGGCCTACGGCCTGCGGACGACGTTCGACGGAGTCGACGTACCGGGCCTGCACAAGTACAAGGACGGCATCGTCAACAAGGCGTTCAAGGGCCTGACGGGTCTCGTCAAGTCCCGGGGCATCACCGTCGTCGAGGGGACCGGCACCTTCGTCGGACCGAACACCGTCGTGGTGGACGACGATCGCTACATCGGCACCAACGTCGTGCTGGCCACCGGCTCCTATTCCAAATCCCTCCCCGGCCTGAACATCGAGGGACGTGTCATCACCAGCGAGCAGGCGCTCGGTCTCGAGTGGATTCCCGAGACGGCGATCGTGCTCGGCGGCGGCGTCATCGGCGTCGAATTCGCGTCTGTGTGGGCGTCCTTCGGCACGAAGGTCACCATCGTGGAGGCGCTGCCCAGCCTGGTGCCCGCGGAGGATCCGTGGGTCCAGAAGCAGCTGGAGCGGGCCTTCCGGAAGCGCAAGATCGCTTTCTCCACGGGTGTGCGGTTCTCCGGCGTGACCCAGGACGAGAGTGGGGTCACCGTGACGCTGGAGGACGGCAAGACGTTCTCCGCCGACCTGCTGCTGGTCGCTGTCGGCCGTGGCGCGGCGACGGCCGGCTGCGGTTTCGAGGAGGCCGGTGTCACCGTCGACCGGGAGTTCGTTCTCACCGACGAGCGACTGCGGACGAATCTGCCGAACGTCTACGCGATCGGCGACATCGTTCCAGGCCTGCAGCTGGCCCACCGCGGCTTCCAGCACGGGGTCTTCGTGGCCGAGGACATCGCCGGGTTGAATCCGGAGGTCATTCCGGACACGCTGATCCCCAAGATCACCTACTGCGACCCGCAGCTCGCCTCCGTCGGGCTCACCGAGGCCAAGGCCGTCGAGCTCCACGGCGCGGACAACATCGAAACGTTGGTCTACGACCTGGGCGGCAACCCCAAGTCCCAGATCCTGCGCACAGCAGGCGGTGTGAAGGCGATCCGGATCAAAAACGGTCCGGTCGTCGGCGTACATCTGGTCGGCGCCAGGGTGGGCGACCTCATCGGCGAGGCGCAGTTGATCGTCGGGTGGGAGGCCTATCCGGAGGACATCGCTCCACTCGTCCATGCACACCCGACCCAGTACGAGGCCATCGGCGAGACCATGCTGGCGATGGCGGGCAAGCCGCTGCACGTGCACAACTAGACCGTGAAACCGCACCACGTACCCGCTCGCCGACCAAGGTAGGGAAGAGAATCCATGTCGAACTCCGTGCAGATGCCGGCTCTCGGTGAGAGCGTCACCGAAGGCACTGTCACCCGCTGGCTGAAGGAGATCGGCGACGAGGTCGCGGTCGACGAGCCGCTGGTCGAGATCTCCACCGACAAGGTCGACACCGAGATTCCCTCCCCCTTCGCCGGGATCCTCGAGAAGATCGTCGTCGGCGAGGACGAGACGGCGGAGGTCGGTGCGGAGCTTGCGGTCATCGGTGACGGCAGCGGGGCGGCCGCGCCGGCACCCGAGGCCTCAGCCCAACCGGAGCCCGAGCCGGAACCCGAACCGGAGCCGGAGGCCGTGCCGGCAGCGGAGGGCCAGGCGGCTGACGCACCTTCGACGGAAACCGATGCACCGGCGGAGAAGCCGGTTGCCGATGCCGCACCGGCCGGTGATTCCGGTACGGCGGTGAATCTGCCGGCGATGGGCGAGTCCGTCACCGAAGGCACCGTCACCCGCTGGCTCAAGGCCGTCGGCGACGAGGTCGCCGTCGACGAGCCACTGGTGGAGATCTCCACCGACAAGGTCGACACCGAGGTGCCCTCTCCCGTGGCCGGCACCCTGCTGGAGATCAGCGTCGGTGAGGACCAGACAGTCGAGGTCGGTGGCCGGCTCGCCGTCATCGGCGCGAAGGGCGCGGCTCCGGCGGCCTCCGCAGCCGAGCCGAAGCCGCGAAGCCGGAACCCGCCCCGAAGGCCGAGACCCCCGCCCGCCGCCCCGCAGCCGCCCGCACCGACACCGGCCGCGGCAACCCCGGCCCCGCAACCCGGCCCCCGCAACCCCGTCACCCGACAACGCCGCACCGGCAGCCGCGCCCGCGGCGACCACCTGGCAACCGGCCGCCAAGGCCCCGACAACCAGCAGTTACGCCACCCCGGTGATCCGCAAGCTGGCGGCAGACCAGGGCATCGATCTTCAGACCGTCACGGGTACCGGTGTCGGCGGTCGCATCCGGCGTGAGGACGTCATCGCCGCGGGCGAGGCAGCCCGCGCCGCCGAGGCCGAGAGGGCGGCGCAAGCCGCCAGAGCGACGGCGGCAACGCCGGCCGCCACGGACGCGCCGCAGGCGGCCGCATCGAAGCCGACGCCTACCGCGGCTGCCACGGCCCTGATCGGCACTACGCAGAAGTTGCCCCGCATTCGTCAATCGATCGCCAAGAACATGGTCTACGGCCTGCAGACCGCAGCGCAGTTGACCACGGTGATCGAGGTCGACGTCACCAGGGTGGCGAACCTGCGGGCCAGGGCCAAGTCCGGCTTCGAGGCCAGGGAGGGCGTCAGGCTCTCTTTCCTGCCGTTCTTCGTCAAGGCGGCGGTCGAGGCGACCAAGCTGTATCCGGTGATCAACTCGTCGATCTCGGACGACCTGAAGGAGATCACGTACCACGGGTCGGTGAACCTGGGCATCGCGGTCGACACCCCGCGTGGTCTGATCGTGCCGGTGATCAAGGAGGCCGACGATCTCAACATCGGCGGCCTGGCCCGGCGGATCGCCGATCTGGCCGCCCGCACGAGGGACAACAAGATCGGTCCTGACGACCTGTCCGGCGGCACTTTCACCATCACCAACACCGGTTCGGTCGGCGCCCTGTTCGACACCCCGATCTTCGTGCCACCGCAGTCCGCGATCCTCGGCACCGGCATCATCGTCAAGCGGCCGGTCGTGATGACGGACGAAGACGGCGGCGAAGTGATCGCGATCCGTTCGATGATGTACCTGGCGATGTCGTACGACCACCGCAGCATCGACGGTGCCGACGCCTCGCGCTTCCTCGCCGCCGTCAAGAAGCGGGTCGAAGCAGGCGAATTCGAAGGCGACCTCGGGCTCTGACCGTTACCGTTTGAAATCCGCGAAGCCGGCCACTCATCAGGAGCGGCCGGCTTCCTGGCTTGCACGGAACGCTTGATCACGCCGACAGATCGGGAGTCAGATGCACATCATCGCCGCAGGTGCGAGCGGGTTCCTCGGAAAGCGACTGCTGGACAAACTCCGTACCGAAGGCCATTCGGTCACCCAGTTGGTGCGGAGCGCTCCCACCGGTGAGCACCAGACGCTCTGGAATCCGGACAGGGGCGAGCTGGACCGGCGGGTGCTGGAGGGCGCCGACGCCGTGGTGAACCTGTGCGGCGTTGGCGTGGCCGACAAGCGCTGGACCGACTCCTACCGCGAGCTCATTCGAACCTCACGCCTCCGGCCGACGGATCTCCTGGCCAGGGCGAGCGCCGAGGTCGGCGTCCCGGTGCTGGTCAACGCGTCCGCAGTCGGCTACTACGGTCCGCGTGGCGACGAGGAGATCGACGAGACGGCGCCGCCCGGGACGACGTTCCTGGCCGGTGTCTGTGTGGAGTGGGAGAACGCCACGCGGCCGGCGGAGGACGCCGGCGTGCGGGTCGTGCACCTGCGCACCGGGCTGGTACTGGGGCCCGACGGCGGTCTGTTGCCAGTCGTCAAGCTGGTCACCAAGCTGATGGCCGGCGGCAGGCTGAGCTCGGGACGCCAGTACTTCCCATGGATCTCCGTCACGGACGAAATCAACGGCATTCTGCATCTCATCACCCACGACGTCTCCGGACCGGTCAACATGACGGGGCCGAAACCGGTCACCAATGCCGCGTTCACCAAGGCGCTCGGCCACGAGTTGCACCGGCCGACCCCGTGGGTGGTGCCCAAGTTCGCGCTGCAGATCGTCCTCGGTGACTTCGCCGAGGAAATCGTCGCCGGGCAGAACGCCGTCCCGAAGGTCCTGACCGAGTCCGGCTACGCCTTTGCCCACCCGACTCTGGAAGCAGCGCTGCGCGCCGAACTCGGCTGACCGGTCTCCCCGCCGAGAACCTCAGTGCTCGTAGGGATCCGACGGCTGCGAGATCTTCGTCATCGACGTGACGTCCGCCGCCGGGACGTAGTCGTTGTCGGCGCCGGCTGTGCCCGGCTGCGCGCTGATGACTGCGGAGACCCAGGTGTTCGACGGGTACTTGGCGGCGCCGCTCAGGTGCACGCGCATGGGGCTGGCGTCGGCCGCGCAGCAGCTGATGGTCATCCGGGCCAGCGAATAGCCGTCGGCGTACCCGTCTCCGGCCGGTGCGATGAATCCGATGACGGTGATGTCGTTGTCCGACGCCGAATTGCCTTCGTCGTACAGCGCCCGCAGAACGAAGTCCTTGATGGTCAGGGTCGGGTCCTTGCCGGCCGGCAGCGCGGGAAACGCCATCTTCGGCCGCTGCTTCGCGAACGCCTTCGTGCCGATGCCGTGGCCGCTGCCGTCGTTCGGGGCGTAGCCATCGGCCGACCCGCCGGCACCGACGTCAGACCCGGCGCCCGAGATCGGGGCGACACCGTTGGTGCCGATGAGTGCCTGCGAGCCGGCGTTGCGTGTGACCGCGTCGGCGCCCAGAGCCGGCGGCGCGAGCAGCAGCAGCACCAGGATCGGCGCCATGATCAACCAGGGCGCCCTGGACCGGTCGTGCGAGTGCGCCATGGCATCCCGGTGGGAACGGATGCTCAGCACGATCGACAGCAGGCCGACCAGGATCAGCACGGATCCGGAGATGACGAGCAGCGGACCGTAGCTGGGTTTGACGTAGGACGTGTAGCGACCCGTCACCGTGATCGAGATCATCAGGCCGCCGAGCAGCGCGATGAGGACCGACTGGGTGGTCTTGTTCATCCGCGCCTCACCGCCAGCCGCCGAAGAACAGCAACCCGGTCGCGGTGGCGACGAGGACAGCCACCACGAAGGTCAGCGGACCGAACCGGACCGCGAACCTTCGGCCGAAGGTGCCGGATTGCATCGCGAACAGCTTGATGTCGATGGCCGGCCCGACGGTCAGGAAGACCAGCTTGCCGACCACCGGGATCGTCGAGAAGGACGCCGCCACAAAGGCATCTGATTCCGAACAGATGGCGAGGAAGAAGGCGAGGACGCCCATGACGACGATCGACAGGAATACCGAAGATCCGACGCTGACCATGAACTGACGGGGCACCAGGGTATTCAAGGTGGCCGCGGCGGCCGCCCCGATCACCAGGAACCCGGCAGCCTGGGTGAAGTCACCGCGAATCGTGGGGAGCAGCAGTGCCGGACCGGTTTCGGCACCTTCACGACTTGCACCGGGCGTCCGCAGTCGCGGGTTCATCCACTGCGGCCGGCCCAGCTTCTCCCACAGCCAGCCGACCAGCACGGCGGTCAGCAGGCCGGCGGTGAGGCGCGCCCAGACCATCCTCGGCTCGTTCGGAAAGGCGACCGCGGTAGCGACCAAGACGATGGGGTTGATCGCCGGAGCGGACAACAGGAAGGCCAGCGCCGCGGAAGGGCGGACGCCGCGGTGGATGAGCCGATTGGCGATCGGCACCGATCCGCACTCGCAGCCGGGCAGCGCCATTCCGCAGACGCCGGCCAGGGGGACGGCCAGAGCGGCGTTGTCCGGCATCACCCTGGTGAAAAAGCTCGGCGGCACGAAGGCCGCGATCGCCCCCGAGACGAGGACACCCAACACCAGGAATGGGGTGGCCTGCACACAGATGGCCACGAAGACGGTGGCCCAGCCCGGTCGCAGGATCCCGTTGAGCAGGGCGGCGAGCTGGCTGCGCAGTAGCACCGCGGTCACCAGGATCAGACCGAAGATCTCCAACGATCCGGGCCGGTAGCTCCGGCGGGCCGGATGGGCGGACGGACCGGCGACGTCGTGCTTCAGGTCGGTCATCTACCGGCCCACTTCGGAACCCGCATCGGCAGGCACCTCCGCCGGCGGGATGGCACCAGCCGGCTCCGCGGCGACGGCCCCACCGAAACGGCGCTGTCTCGAGGCGAAGATCTCGCACGCGTGCCACAGGTGACGCCGGTCGAAGTCGGGGAACAGCGTGTCCAGGAAAACCAGCTCGGCGTACGCCGACTGCCAGAGCAGGAAGTTGCTGGTCCGCTGTTCGCCGGAGGAACGCAGGAAGAGATCGACGTCCGGCATGTCGGGCTCGTCCAGGTACTTCGCCAGCATCGCTTCGTCCACCTTCGCCGCGTTGATGCGGCCTGCGGCCACCTCGAGAGCGATCGCCTTGGCCGCGTCCGCGATCTCGGCGCGGCCGCCGTAGTTGACGCACATGGTCAGAGTGAGGACGTCGTTGGCGGCCGTCAGTTGCTCCGCCACCTCCAATTCGTGGATGACACTTCGCCACAGCCGCGGACGGCGACCGGCCCAGCGGACCCGCACGCCCAGCGAGTGCATGTCGTCCCGGCGACGGCGGATGACGTCCCGGTTGAAGCCCATCAGAAAGCGCACCTCGTCCGGCGAGCGCTTCCAGTTCTCGGTCGAGAAGGCATATGCGGAAAGGTGTTTGACCCCGATCTGGATGGCGCCTTCGACGACGTCGAACAGCGCAGCCTCCCCCAGCTTGTGTCCCTCCGTACGGGGTAGCCCCCTGGATTTCGCCCAGCGGCCGTTGCCGTCCATCACCAGCGCAACGTGGCGGGGCACCGCATCAGCGGGGATCGACGGCGGCTGGGCTCCTGACGGGTGCGGGTGCGGCAGCCTCGTTGGCGTCGACGGCGTTGCGGGGGTCGGCCGGGCTCTCATCCGATGATCTCGATGGCGGCGGTGGCGACTCCGGCATCCGCCCGGGCCTGCGAAAGGGCGGCGCTCCTGGCCGCCGGGTAACCGCGCAACTCCGGGGACGGGGAAACGCTCCCCCGATCCACCAGCGGCAACGACTTGAGCCCTCGCTCGATGTGCCACTGGAGCAGGGCTGCCACCAATCCGGATGCCTCCCGGCGCATCGGGCCATCGGCTCCTTCGGCGGACGGCCAGTCACCGGACGCCAGGGCGGCCATCAGTGCGATCGCCCCTGGTGCCGGCCGGGCGGCGCCAGGTGAGCGGCACCCGCCGCAGAGCAGGCCGCCCGACGGTATGTGGAACGCCGCGTGCGGACCCGGTTCGCCGCACCGTGCGCACTCCGACAGCGCCGGCGCCCAGCCGGCGAGCGACATCGAGCGGACCAGGAATGCATCCAGTAGCAGCGAGGGATCACGTTCGGTCTCGGCCAGTGCCCGCAGCACAGACACGAGCAACAGATACAGCTTGAGCGACGGTTCACGCTCCTCGGAGGTGAGCCGCTCGACGGTTTCGACGATGGCGGTGGCGGCGGTGTAGCGCGAATAGTCCGCGGCGATGACCGAGCCGAACGCGTCGAGAGTGACGGCCTGCGTGACGATGTCGAGATTCCTACCCGAATACAACTGCAGATCGACGTGACTGAACGGTTCGAGTCGTCCCCCGAACCGGCTCTTGGTCCGCCGGACGCCCTTGGCGACCGCCCGCACCCGGCCTTCCCTGCGGGTCAACAGTGTCACGATCCGATCGGCCTCGCCGAGCTTTGTCACCCGCAGCACGACACCGGAGTCGCGGTAGACCGTCACGGACACCATGGTGCCACTGCGGGGCTGAAAAACTCGCCTGCATCGACCGATCGGGACGTCGAGCCGGGAAATGTCCGGCAACCGGGCAGCACGACCCGTTTTCCGCCGTGCCGTCCGGTCCGCCCACGGTGACCGATGGTGTCGCCGAACCGATGACGCAGTGCACTAACCTGATGCGAGAAATACTCGCCGATCGGTGATGTCGAGGCGCCGGCCGGTGGCGCCGGTCCGACCTCGCCCGACGGCGCGCCGAAGGTGGATACATGAGCACTCCGACGATCCGCAGAGCCCGGCCCGACGACGCCGAAGCGTTCTCCGCCTGTCACCTCGCCTGTTGGCGGGAAGCCTACGAAAACCTCTGGGGCTCCGAACGGTTCGCCGAGTTCGATCCGGCCAAGCTCGCGGTGCGTCGCCGCAAGGAGATCGAGAGTGGAGTCGCCGACCACTTCATGGCCGAACTGGACGGAGAGGTGATCGGCATCGCCATCGCCGGTCCGACCAGGGACGACGATCCGCCGGCCGAGCGCGAGTTGTATGCGATCTTCGTCCGCCAGGGGCACCAGGGGTCCGGAGTCTCCGACGAACTACTGGACGCCGCTATCGGCTCCGGACCGGCCTCGCTCTGGGTCTATCGGGACAACCCCCGCGCCAGCGCCTTCTACGTGCACCATGACTTCATTCCGGATGGCAGCGAGAAGATAGACAGCGCAGGCATTCTCGAGATCAGGATGGTCAGGCGCTAGCGGCCAGGTAGCGGACGAATCTGTCCATCTGGGCACGGGAGGTCAGTCGCACCGCCTTCTGGCCACCGCTCCTCGACGCCAGTTCGTCGGCTCTGGCCCGGTCGCGGTACTTGGCGAAGTGCAGGTGGGCCCACAACAGCAGATTTCGATCGGGATCGGTACTGATCAGGAAGCGCAACTCCTCCCGGTTGCCGTTCCACAGTTCTTCCCGGGTCAGCATGCGGCGCAGCGTCCGGCTGACCAGCTGCACCATCACGACGGGCCTGGGCAGGTCGATCGCGATGATCAGTTGCGCGCGGCTCCGGACGATATCCCGCACCGCCCCGTAGTTCCCGTCGATCACCCAGGCGGCTCCGCCGGCGACGGCCCGCACCTGTGCCTCGAAGAGCTCCGGGTCGACCGGAGTCCATTGGGGACCGTGGTAGAGCGAATCCAGTTCGATCCACGGAATGTCCAGCGCAGCGGCCAGCCGCGCGGCGAGACGCGACTTTCCGCTGCCCGGGCTGCCGTTGATCACCAGCCGCCGCGGACCTCCACCCATGGGCGACAGGCTAACTCGCGACGGCTGACCGAAGTGCGAGGTGGCCGGAGCGGATACTGGACGAGTGAGCAGAGTGACGGCGAGGACACGGATCCAGCGCTACCGCGACGGCGCGTTCTCGAGCCGGGCCGACCTGGTGGCGGGCGAAGAGCCGCTGGAGATCCGGCTGGGCGGTGAATCTCTGACGGTGACCATGCGGACCGCAGGTCACGACATCGAACTGGTGCACGGCTTTCTGCATGCCGAGGGCATCATCGCCGCGGCTGCGGACGTCACCGCGATGCGGTACTGCGACGGTGTCGACGACGAGGGGCGTAACACCTACAACGTGTTGGACGTGCAGCTCGCCGGCCCGGCGCCGATCATCGCCAAGTCCGCCCAGCGGTCGTTCGTGACCAACTCGTCGTGCGGCGTGTGTGGCAAGGCCTCGATCGAGGCACTTGCGCTCCGCAGCCGGTATGAACTCCCGGACGACGGTCTGCAGTTCGACGCGGCCGTGATCGCGGCCGCTCCAGGACGGCTGCGGGACGGACAGAAAACTTTCAGCGTCACCGGTGGCATCCACGGAGCCGCTCTGCTGTCACCGGACGGCGTGCTGCGTCACATCAGGGAGGACGTCGGGCGGCACAACGCGGTCGACAAGGTGATCGGGGCCGCCCTGCTGGCCGGCGAGTTGCCGCTCTCCGGGGCCGCGCTGGTGACCTCGTCACGGGCCTCGTTCGAGCTCGTGCAGAAGGCCGTGATGGCCGGGATCGGCATCCTGATCGCCGTTTCCGCGCCGTCCTCGCTGGCCGTGGAACTGGCCGCGAGCACCGGACTGACGTTGATCGGCTTCACCAGGGGTGACGGCTTCAACCTCTACTCCGGCGCCGGACGGGTCCCGGGAGCCACCTGATCGGAAAGCGACCTGATCGGGAACACTGCCTGGACGCCATCGGTTGTCCAAAGCAGCGGATGTGCGCCTCAGGAGGAGTCGCAGAGCCCGCAACGCACCAGGGAGATACGACATGAGCGACCAGATCCGCGGGAGAGCGCGGGGCACCTCACCCGTCCCGCTGTCCATTCTCGACCTGGCGGGCGTCGGCACCGGCAGTACTCCGCGCGACGCATTGCTGGCCACCACCGAACTCGCCGTGCATGCCGAAGCCCTTGGCTACCACCGGTTCTGGGTTGCCGAGCACCATGGCATCCCGGCGGTTGCCTCGGCCTCTCCGCCGGTGCTGATCGCGCATCTGGCCGCAGCGACGAGCACCATCCGGCTCGGGTCCGGCGGGGTGATGTTGCCGAACCACGCCCCCCTCGCCGTCGCCGAGCAGTTCGGGACGCTGACCGCACTGCATCCCGGCCGGATCGATCTCGGGCTCGGCCGGGCACCCGGCAGCGACCAGCTGACCGCCTTCGCCCTGCGCCGGCACAGCGAACAGGGCCAGGGCGACGACTTCGCCGAGCGGCTCGACGAGCTCGACCACTTCCTGCGGGCGGATTTCCCAGCCAGTCATCCGTTCGCGCGGATCCACGCCACGCCGACCAGCCCGATGCCCATCTGGCTGCTGGGGTCGTCGGACTATTCGGCCCGCCTTGCCGCCCGGCTGGGGCTGCCATTCGCCTTCGCCCACCACTTCGCCGGCGCGGGCGGCAACACCATCGCCGCGCTCCGGCTGTACCGCGACCTGTTCCAACCATCGGCCGAGCTGGCCGAGCCGTACTCGATGATCGGGGTGAACGCCCTCGCCGCCGACACCGCGCAGGAGGCCCGCTACCAGGCGGCCGCGGGTGCGCTTTCGATGGTGCTGCTGCGCACCGGGCGGCTGCAGCAGACGCCGACGCCCGAAGATGCGGCCAACTATCCCTACAGCCAGGCCGAACGCGACCTGGTGGCGGCGATGCAGAGCACCGAGGTGATCGGAACCGGAGATGAGGTCGCACAGGGTCTGCGCGACCTGGTGGAGCTGTTCGAGGTCGACGAGCTGATGATCACTACCCGGGTGCACGGCCCCGAGGCCCGGCTTCGGTCATTCGAGTTGATCAGCGACGCATTCGCTCTGACCGCGGTGCCCGCCACGGTCTGACCGGCGCACCCGCCCCCGAGGCCCCCGCGGAGCCGAGCCCCTCCCGCGCACCGCGTCGCGATTCTCGCGCCGATGGCGCCCATCCCGCGCGAGGATCGCGACACGGTGCGCAAAGACGCGGGGCACGGCGCGTGGAACGGACAGGCTAGGTCAGGCGGACTTCTCGCGGGGCGCGCGCTTGGGTGCGCGCGGGACGATGGTCGGGTAGACGTTCTTCTTGACCGTCTCCGCGGTCACCACGACGCGCTCCACGTCGTCGCGACCAGGCACCTCGTACATGGCCGGCAGCAGCACTTCCTCCATGATCGCGCGCAGCCCGCGCGCTCCGGTGCCGCGCAGGATGGCCTCGTCGGCGATGGCATCCATGGCGTCCGGTTCGAACTCGAGCTTCACGCCGTCCATGTCGAACAACCGCTGGTACTGCTTGGAGAGTGCGTCGCGTGGTTCGGTCAGGATCTTGATCAGCGATTCCTTGTCCAGATGCGTGACCGCGGCGACGACCGGCAGACGACCGATGAATTCCGGGATCAGTCCGAACTTGATCAAGTCCTCCGGCATCACGTCGGAAAAGATGTCAGAGGCGTCGATGTCGAACTTCGACCGGATCTCCGCACCGAACCCGAGGCCACGACGACCGACGCGTTCGGAAACGATCTTCTCCAGACCGGCGAAGGCGCCGGCCACGATGAAGAGCACGTTGGTGGTGTCGATCTGGATGAACTCCTGGTGCGGATGCTTCCGTCCGCCCTGCGGCGGCACCGACGCCTGGGTGCCCTCGAGGATCTTCAGCAGCGCCTGTTGCACGCCCTCTCCGGAGACGTCACGGGTGATCGAGGGGTTCTCGGACTTTCGGGCGATCTTGTCGACCTCGTCGATGTAGACGATCCCGGTCTCGGCGCGCTTGACGTCGTAGTCAGCCGCCTGGATCAGCTTCAGCAGGATGTTCTCGACGTCCTCACCGACGTACCCGGCCTCGGTCAGCGCGGTCGCGTCGGCGATCGCGAACGGCACGTTGAGCATCTTGGCGAGCGTCTGGGCCAGGTATGTCTTGCCGCAGCCGGTCGGGCCGAGCATCAGGATGTTGGACTTCGCCAGTTCGACGGGCTCCGGACCCCGGTCAGGGCCGGCCTGGATGCGCTTGTAATGGTTGTAGACGGCAACCGACAGTGCCTTCTTCGCCGTGTCCTGGCCGATCACATACTGATCCAGGTACTCCCGGATGGCGGTCGGCTTGGGCAGGTCGTCGAGCTTGACATCGCTCGTCTCGGCCAGTTCCTCTTCGATGATCTCGTTGCACAGATCGATGCACTCGTCGCAGATGTACACGCCAGGGCCCGCGATCAGTTTGCGGACCTGCTTCTGGCTCTTGCCGCAGAAGGAGCACTTCAGTAGATCGCCCCCATCGCCGATTCGCGCCATGAGCCCTCTCGATCTTGATCTGGCCAGCCCTGGCCGGTGTCTGGTCGTGGTGTTGTCGAACCGTGGTCTGATCGAACATCGAACTCTGATCGAACATGCTGTCGGAGCGTCTGGCTGCGTGAGTTCATGCTCCCATCGCTACGCCCGACCGTACCTGGTGTACCGCAGCACGGCACAGCTTTGCCGGGTCCGACACGGATACGGCTGGTGGCCGTACGTCGGCTGAACCCGGCGGGGACGAGGGGTGGAGCGCCACCGACCGATACGGACCAGCCTATCCGCCGGTGGCGTCCACGCCACTTGAAATCGGGCCCGCCGCGGTCCGGGGGTCAGTTTTCGACGATCTTGCGGTATTCGAGAACGTCGTCCACCAGGCCGTACTCCTTGGCTTCGGCTGCGGTCAGGATCTTGTCGCGCTCGATGTCCTGACGAACCTCTTCCGGCGTCTTGTTCGAATGCCGCGACAGGATCTCCTCCAGCGAGTTACGCATCCGCTGGATTTCCTTGGCCTGGATCTCCAGGTCGGACACCTGACCGTAGACACCCTCGGTGGCCGGCTGGTGGATCAGGATGCGGGAATTGGGCAGCGCCATCCGCATGCCCTTGGAGCCCGCGGCCAGCAGCACCGCTGCGGCGGAGGCCGCCTGCCCGAGGCAGACGGTGCGGATGTGCGGCCGGACGAACTGCATGGTGTCGTAGATGGCCGTCATCGAGGTGAACGAGCCACCGGGCGAGTTGATGTAGATGACGATCTCGCGATCGGGATCGGTGGACTCCAACGTCAGCAGCTGGGCCATCACGTCGTTGGCCGAGGCGTCGTCGATCTGCACGCCGAGGAAGATGATGCGCTCCTCGAACAGCTTGTTGTACGGGTTCGATTCTTTGACGCCGTAGCTGGTCCGCTCGACGAAGGACGGCAGGATGTAGCGGGACTGCGGGAGATTCAGCGCGTTGCCATGAGCGACGCCCAGTGGCATCTGGTGGCCGGGACGGTTCATCTAAGGACTTCTTTCTGCTCTGCTGGGGCTGGGCTCTTGGATCGAGAAACCTCTTGCCCGCTAGTTTCCGGGCGGCGTGCTGGCCGGGTTCTCGGAGGCACGAGCGACAACCTTGTCGATGAATCCGTACTCCAGCGCTTCCTGCGCCGTGAACCAGCGGTCGCGGTCCGAGTCCAGGGTGATCCGCTCCACCGTCTGACCCGTGTGCTGCGCGATGAGCTCGGCCATCTCCAGTTTCGACTTGTTCAGCATGTCGGCCTGGATGGCGATGTCGGACGACGTTCCGCCGACACCCGCGCTGGGCTGGTGCATCAGGATCCGGGCATGCGGAAGGGCTGCCCGCTTGCCGGGAGCTCCGGCGGTGAGCAGGAACTGACCCATCGACGCCGCCAGGCCCATGGCGGTGGTCGCCACATCCGGCTCGATGAGCATCATGGTGTCGTAGATGGCCATGCCGGCGGTGACGCTGCCGCCCGGCGAGTTGATGTAGAGCGTGATGTCCTTCTCGGGATCCTCGGCGGCGAGCAGCAGCAGCTGCGCCGTGATCTCGTTCGCATTGGTGTCACGCACCTCGGAGCCGAGAATGATGATCCGCTCGCGGAGGAGCCGTTCGGACACCGAATCGGACAGAGACATACCGGGAGTGCCGCGCATGACGGCGGGCAGGATCTCCGGGGCGGCGCTCGCGATGGCCTTCAAGCCCGCGAGCGATGGACGTTGGCTCACTGACGTCTCCTGTCAGAAGTGGTGGACCCGGGCCGGAAGGCCCAGCCGGTGATCATCGGTGTTGGTGGGGTAGGGAGTGTGCCCCGGCCCGACTCAACCGACAGTAACGACGAAGGAGCCGGTGCGATGCCCGTTGCGTCAGCTGTTCGCTGACGGCGTGACCACGGACATCGCACCGGCTCGACTGCAAGATCTACTTCTGCGCCGCCAGGGTGTCGGCGGTGTCGTTCCCGACGCCGGAATCCACGACGGTCTCGTCGGCCGGGGCTCCGGACTCGTCGACCTCGTCGGTCACGTCCTGGCTCTCGCCCTCGATGACGCCGGCGGCCTCGTCCTCGGCGTCCTCGTCGTCGACGACCTCGATACCGAACAACGCGGCCACGTCGAGGGTGTTGCCCGATGCGTCGGTGACTTTCGCCAGCTGGACCGCGTTGGCCAGTGCCTTCCCGCGACGAACGTCGGCGATGACCGCGCCGAGCTGATTGCCCTCCTGCAGCCGCTTGAAGTACTCGTCGGGGCTGACCCCGAAGCGCTCGGCGTTGTACATGATGCGATCGGTGAACTCCTCCTGCGAGACCCCGACGGCCTGCTGCTCTGCGAGCGCATCGAGCAGCAACTGCGTGCGAACGGCCTCCTCGGCGGCGGCTCTGGTGTCCGCATCGAATTCTTCCCGCGTCTGGCCCTCGGCCTCGAGGTAGGCGTTGAACTGCGCCTCGTCGTGGTCGAAGGAGTGCACGGCGTCGTGCTGCCTGGCGTCGTACTCGGACTGGACGATCCCGGCCGGGGCCGGGATGTCGGTGGCCTCCAGCAGCGCCTCGAGGACCTTGTCCCTGGCCTGGCTGCCCTGCGTCATGTTCTTCACCCGCTGGATGCGCTCGACCAGGTCGTCGCGCATCTCGGCAACGGTGTCGAATTCGCTCGCCAACTGGGCGAAGTCGTCGTCGACCTCGGGTAGCGACCGCTCGGAGACGCCATTGACGGTGACAGTGACCTCGGCTTCGTCGCCTGCGTGCTCGCCCGCCACGAGCGTCGTGCTGAATGTGGTGCTCTCCCCCGCGGAGAGGCCGACGAGCGCGTCGTCCAGTCCGTCCACCAGGTCGGCGGTGCCGATCTTGTAGGTGAGACCGTCGGTGCTGGCGTCGGGCAGTTCCTCGCCGTCCACGACGGCGCGCAGGTCGATGGTGACCGAATCACCATCGGCCGCGGGGCGCTCTACCGGGGTGACCGTTGCAAAACGATCACGGAGGGCCTCCAGCTGCTCGTCGATATCGGCGTCGGTGACCTCGACGTCATCCACCTCGACCGAGATCTCGTCGATGGCGGGCAGCACGATCTCGGGACGGACGTCGACCTCGGCGGTGAACTCGAGGATGTCACCGTCCTCGATCTTGGTCACCTCGATCTCCGGTTGACCGAGCGGAGTCAGGTTCTGCTCCGCGACGGCCTCGCCGTACTTGACCGGAACGGCGTCGTTCACGACCTCGGACAGGATCGTGCCGCGACCCAGACGCGCGTCCAGGATCTTCGCCGGCACCTTGCCCTTGCGGAAGCCGGGGATGTTGACCGTGCCGGCGAGCGCACCGTATGCCTTGGCGAAATGCGGCTTCAGTTCGTCGAACGGAACCTCGACGGAGAGTTTGACCCTGGTCGGGTTGACGTGTTCGACGTTGCTCTTCACTGCTGGACTCCTTGGTTGATCGGTACGGCTTGTGCTGATTTCTCTTCCACAACGCGACCGCGCGTCGAGTGGTGTATCGGTCCGCGGCATCGAGTCGGCCTGGGTGGCCAGGAACTCCTCGCGTCACCGGCGCAAGATGTGCAGCCCCACGATCCTAGGCGAGATCGGCGGCGTACATTGCCCACCCGCAACTACAGCAGAGACTGAAAAATACCGTCGGGATGACAGGATTTGAACCTGCGACCCTCCGCTCCCAAAGCGGATGCGCTACCAAGCTGCGCTACATCCCGATACTCGCTCGCGCTGATCAGCCAGCGTCCCACATCCAGCGTGTGTGCCTGGAGCAGCCTAGCCGCTGGGATACCATTGCCGTGCACGACAGCGATGTCGAGCGCTGCGGGCGTAGCACAATGGTAGTGCCTCAGTCTTCCAAACTGATTACGCGAGTTCGATTCTCGTCGCCCGCTCTCAAGTTTTTTGCTCGTGCTGTCGGCGCTTGGCTGCCCCCACCGACTCCCCTGCGCAGACCCGTCGCTGGGCAAAGACCTGAGACGGAGTCCCCCATGGACAGCAACTTGGCCGGCACAGCTGACAGCCCCGCCACCCGGGAGATAGGCGTTGGACCAGCGATCATCGCCGGTGTCGTGACGGCCGTGGTCGGTTTCACCAGTTCGTTCGCGGTGGTGCTGGCCGGCCTACGCGCCGTCGGCGCGAGCACCGATCAGGCCGCCTCGGGTTTGCTGATGCTTTGCCTGACCATGGGCGCCGGCTCGATCCTGTTCTCCTGGCGGCTGAGAATCCCGATGACGATGGCGTGGTCGACGCCCGGCGCCGCGCTCCTGGCCGGCTCATCCGTTCCGGCACTCGGGTTCGGCGCCGCCGTCACGGCATTCGCGGTCTGCGGAGGACTGATCCTGCTCTGCGGCCTCATCCGGCCCCTTGGAAGGGCGGTCTCCGCGATCCCGGCGGCACTTGCCAACGCCATGCTGGCGGGCGTGCTGCTCACCCTCTGCGTGGAACCGTTCCGAGCGCTCAGTCTGTCCCCTGCGGCCATCACTCCGGTCCTGATCACCTGGCTGGCCCTGATGCGGGTGGCCAGACGGTGGGCGGTGCCCGGAGCGCTGCTGGCCGCACTGGTGGTCATCGCCGTGACCGGGTCGTTCTCCCATCTGGCCGGGGCCCGCCTGGCTCCGACCCTTGTCATCGTCGCCCCGGCATTCGAACCGGCGGCGATTGCGGCCATCGCTTTGCCTCTGTTTCTGGTCACCATGACCAGTCAGAACATTCCCGGGATGGCGGTGTTGGCGTCCTTCGGGTACCGCCCGCCGCTGGCACCCCCGTTGCTCTATACCGGGGGCGCCACCGTCGTCGGTGCCTTCGCCGGCGCCCACGCCATCAACCTCGCTGCGATCTCGGCCGCCCTCGCCGCAGGCCCGACCGCGCACCCTGATGCGAGCCGGCGCTGGGTGGCCGGGGTGACCTGCGGCATCGTCTATCTGGCCCTGGGACCGGCATCTGCCGTGGTGGCCGCGGTTGCCCGCGCCGCGCCCGTCGGCATCATGGCCACGATCGCCGGGTTGGCCCTGATCGGCACCTTCGCATCCGCGGCCGGTTCGGCCCTGGCCGACGGGGATCATCGCGAAGCGGCGGCCATCACCTTCCTGGTCGCCGCTTCGGGCGTCGCTTTCGGCGGCATCGGCGCGGCCTTCTGGGGTTTGCTCGCCGGCGTCGGTTATCTCACCTTCATCCGGCTGCCCGACGGGCGACCCCGCCGGCACCCGTTCGGCAGCGGGAAGCGTCCGACTTGAACGGCTAAAGTGGCCGGGGCTCGCCGTGAGCCGATCGCCTGATGTCTGCCGCCCGTGCAGTCGTTCGAGAAAGGCCCGAAGTCTCTTATGACGGTTCGCAAGGTCGCGCTCCTGACCGCCGGGGGCTTCGCCCCCTGTCTTTCCTCTGCCGTCGGCGGTCTGATCGAGCGGTACACCGAACTCGCGCCCGAGGTCGAGATCATCGCCTACCGGCACGGTTACCAGGGCCTGCTGTCCGGTGACTACCTCACCGTCAGCCCGCAGGTACGCGAGAATGCCGGGCTGCTGCACCGATTCGGCGGATCGCCCATCGGCAACTCCAGGGTCAAGCTGACCAACGTGAAGGACCTGGTGAAGCGGGGGCTGGTGGCCGAAGGCCAGAATCCGCTCGAGGTTGCCGCCGACCGGTTGACCGCGGACGGCATCGACGTCCTGCACACCATCGGTGGTGACGACACCAACACCACCGCAGCGGATCTCGCTGCCTATCTGCGACAGCACGGCTACGACCTGACCGTCGTCGGACTACCCAAGACCATCGACAACGACGTCATCCCCATCAAGCAGTCGATGGGTGCCTGGACCGCGGCCGAGCAGGGCGCCCAGTTCGCTCGCAACGTGGTGGCCGAGCACAACTCCGGGTCGCGCATGCTGATCGTGCACGAAGTCATGGGCCGGCATTGCGGTTGGCTCACCGCGGCAACCGCAAGGGCGTACCGCAGATGGCTGGACACGCAGGAGTGGCTGCCCGAGTTCGGCGTCAGCCGCGAGGCCTGGGATGTCCACGCGGTCTACGTGCCGGAGGCCGCGTTCGATCTGGACACCGAGGCCGACCGCTTGAACCAGGTGATGGAGACGGTCGGGAATGTGACCATCTTCCTGTCGGAGGGTGCCGGCATGGACACCATCGTCGAGCAGTTGGAGGCCGCCGGCGAGGACGTCCCGCGGGATCCCTTCGGCCACGTGCGGCTTGACGACATCAATCCGGGTGCCTGGTTTGCCGAGCAATTCGCCGAAAAGCTCGGCGCCGAGAAGGTGATGGTGCAGAAGTCCGGTTACTTCTCCCGCTCGGCCGCGGCCAACGGCGAGGATCTCCGGCTGATCAAGTCGATGACCGACTACGCCGTCGACTGTGCCCTGCGCGGCGAGTCGGGCGTGGTCGGGCACGACGAGGACAGCGGGGATCGCTTGCGCGCCATCGAGTTCAGCCGGATCAAGGGCGGCAAGTCCTTCGACCTCGGCACGCCGTGGTTCGGCGAACTGCTCGCCGACATCGGGCAGGCCCCCGCAGTTCCGGGCGCCGCCCACTAATCAATGCGACAAGGCCACCGATCTCGGGCAGGCTGTTCGGAATGACCAACACCACTACCCAGGTCTCCCGCCCGGCCGACGGTCAGCCACCGGACGGATTCGTGGTCCGTCCGATGGTCGAAGCCGACTGGCCGGCGGCCAAGGCCGTCGACGGCCTTGCCTTCGGCTACCAGCCGGACGACGACTTTCTGGACACAGTTGCCCTGCCGACGTATGAGGTCGGGCGGTTCACCGGTGTGTTCGAGGCTGGGACCGGGCAGCTGGTCGGCATGGGGGCGATCCAGTCGCGCAACATGACATTGCCCGGACAACGGCAGACGCCGGTGGCGGCCGTCACCTGGGTGGCCGTCCGCCCTGATCAGCAGCGCCGGGGCATCCTGCGTCGGGTGATGACAGACCAGTTGCACGGGCTGCACCACGCCGGCGGCGAGCCGGTCGCGATCCTGACGGCGTCGGAGGGCGGAATCTACGGCCGTTTCGGCTACGGGAACGCCGAAGCCCGCGTGCGACTGACGGTCGCGGCGCCCGCCGAATTCCGGCCGGGCACGCGGACCGAGCGGGTGCGGCAGGTAGACCGCGCCGAAGCCATGTCCGCCATGAAGGTTCGTTACGACACCGCGCAGTCGACGACCGGCTTCCTGAGTCGATCGGAGCCGATCTGGGCGGCTCGGTTCAGCGAACATCCCAAGGTCGCCCGCGAGCGAGCTCCCTTCCGGTATGTCCTGCATGCAGACGGATATGCCGTCTACCACCTCGTCCAGGGCCGGAACGAGAGAGGGCCGAACCACACCCTGCAGGTCGAGGAGATCTGCGCGACGACGCCGCTGGCCTGGGCCTCGATCTGGAACTTCCTGCTGCACCATCCGCTGGTCGGAACGGTGAAGTACCCAATGGCCTGGACCGACGACCCACTGCAGGATCTGCTGGCGAATCCGCGGGCGATGGTCAAGGAACAGACCGACCACGTCTGGGTCCGGCTGGTGGATCTCCAGCGGGCGTTGACACTGCGCGGTTATTCGGCGCCGGCTTCTGTCGTCGTCCGGGTCGCCGACGAATTCTGCCCGTGGAACGCCGGGGTGTGGCGGCTCGACCTCGACCGTGAACGGTGCGACGGCAGCACCATCGACCGACCGGGCCGCAGTGGAGTTGGACATCGCGGACCTCGGTGCTGCGTTTCTGGGCGGAACCCGCATCGCGCGTCTCGCCGCCGCCGGTCGGGTGACCGGATCGCCGGACGCGGTATCGGCGCTTGGATTCCGCCTTGGCGACGTCGCTGCATCCATGGACCCCGGAAGGCTTCTGACCGACACCTGCTGTGCTCGAAGGACCGGATGGGGCATGCTGACCGGGTGGAGAAACGCCGCCGCCGCGCAGCGGGCCGAGCCGCCGGTCCACCGAACCCGACCGCCGCACCGCCGGCTGTGCTCACGGAATCGCCTGCCGAGGTGCCCGCGGCGGTAGCTGGCCAGACATCCGGCGAGGACGCCGTGGCTGTCACTCAGCACCGCCGTCGCCAGCGGTCCGCCCGACCACCGGCGACGCCTGGATCGAACGACGAATCGGCCGCCGCCGGCGCGCCCGGTGAGCCACAGCAGGCTCGCCATCATCCCGGACGAGATCACGGACCGCCGCCTGCGGTGGCCGGCGGGGGCCAGACCTTCGACCGGGATGATCGGCGACGGCCTGAGTCCTCGGTGGAACGCGCACTGCGCGCACTCGTTTCGACCAGGTCGACACAAGTGAGCCCTACCGCCGCCATGCGGGCCCGCGAGGTCGCGACACCGTCGGCGGCCGACCTGGCCGCGGCCGAGCAGGAGCTGCAGATCGTCCGGCGGCACTACATCCCGCCGGCTCCACTCGCTACGGCGAAGAAGCTCCAGGGCGCCGATCGACAGCCCGAGGAGGGACGGATGGGGCCTGACGCCCGAGGGCGGTCCGCGGACCGCCGCGGCGGGCGGCGATGGCAGCGGGATCAGTGACGAATAGCGGGGCGAGGCCGCGCTCAGCCGGCCGGCAGTTGCTGCGGCACCGGATCGGCCTCGTAGGCGGCCACCATGTCGATCCGGCGCTGGTGCCGCGGATCGTGCGAGAACGGCGTGGCCAGGAAGGTGTCGACAAAGCTGGCCGCCGCCTGCACGTCGTACTCCCGGGCGCCGAGGGAGATGACGTTCGCATCATTGTGTTGTCGGCTCAGACGCGCCGTCTCGATCGAAAAGGCAAGGGCGGCACGGATCCCGGCCACCTTGTTGGCGGCGATCTGTTCACCGTTGCCGGAACCGCCGATCACCACACCGAGACTGCCGGGGTCTGCGACGACCCGCCGCGCGGTTTCGATGCAGAACGGCGGATAGTCGTCCTGCGCGTCGTAGACGTGCGGCCCCAGGTCGACGACCTCGTGACCGGCCGCCGACATCCGGTCGACCAGGAACGCTTTCAACTCGAAGCCGGCGTGATCAGAGCCGATGTAGACGTGCATGGAAGCAGTCTGACAGGTCGGGTTCGACCGGCTGACGGTCAGGGCACCACCAGCACCGGAAACTTCTGGGTGGCCACCACAGCGCGGGAGACCGACCCGGAGGCCATCCGGTGCAGGAACTCGGCGAAACCCCTGTGCCGCTTGCCCACCACCACGCAGGCGGCATCCCGGTCGCCGGCGACCCTGATGATCTCGCCGGCTGCCTCGCCGGTCACCGAGATCAGCTCCCAGTCGATGCCGTCGAGCTCGTGCCCGGATTCCAGCATGGCTCGCAGGCCGCGCTCGATGGCGTCCTCGGCGTCATCGTTGACACCCAGCTCCTCGGGTATCGGAACGTAACCCTCGACCATCGGCATCGTCCTGCGACGAACGTGGACCAGCAACATCGGACGGCACAGCGCCCTCGACAGGAACGCCGCGGCCCGCAGGGGCCGGCCACAGGCGGCGACGTCGTCGATGCCGATGACGACAGGCCCACTCGCGAGGTCGGGCGGGAGTGGTATGCCGGACGGATTCATCATGAAGATCACCGATCCTCACCTGTTCGGGCCCGCATCTGGTCGGGTTGGTGACCACGCTAGCCCGAACCCGCGACCAGCCGCGATGCAGACACCCGGACAGTCCGGCCGCCGAAACCACTGATCGCCGAACAGGCCCTCGCGGGTCTCAGGTGAAGTCGAGATCGCCGGTTCTGGTCCGCTTGATCTCGAAGAAGTACGGGAACGAGGCGAGCGTCACGGTCGCGTCCCACAGCTTGCCGGCCTGCTCGCCGCGCGGGATCTTGCTGATCACCGGCCCGAAGAAGGCGACGTCGTTGACGTGGATGGTCGGTGTGCCGACATCCGGTCCCACCTTGTCCATCCCGGCGTGGTGGCTGGCCCGCAGGGCTTCGTCGTAGGCGTCGGAATCGGCGGCCTCGCGCCAGCTCGGCCGGCAGGCCCACTTCGGCGAGGGACTGGGCGATGACCTCGGGAAAGTCCTTGTTGCCCTGGTTGTGGATGCGGGTGCCCATGGCCGTGTACAGCGGCGCCAACACTTCGTCGCCGTGCGCCTGGGCGGCGGCGATCGCCACCCGGACCGGCCCCCAGGCCTTGGTCATCATGGCGCGGTAGTCCGCCGACAGGTCGCGACCCTCGTTCAAGCACGGCCAGGCTCATCACGTGGAACTCGACCTCGATGTCACGAACCTTTTCGACCTCGAGGATCCATCGGGAGGTGATCCAGCAGAACGGGCACAGCGGGTCGAACCACAGACCTGCCTTGTCCTTCTGCGCGGTCTGGTCGTCGGTCGGTCTGGGTCAGTGTGGCTGTCATGGTGATCTCCCGGGTTTGGAACTACTCGGTGACTGTCGGCCGGCGACGTGCGTGAAGCAGGGCCGCCTGTTTCATTCCCTAGGAACTCGCAACCAAGCCGCTGCCGCGGATGTTCCCGGTGCGCAGCACTGCGACTTTCTGGTCTGATGGGGACCATGTCGCCAGTTCAACTCGCCGCGGAAAGCGGACACCCCCATCCCTCGCAACCGCCCAACCTCACCCGGGAGCAGGCGGCCGCCCGGTCAGCGCTGCTGACCGTCAGCGCCTATCGGGTCGACCTCGATCTCACCGACGGGCAGGGTGGCCCGGGCGAGAAGACTTTCGCGACCACCGCCGCCATCAATTTCTCGGCTCAGGCCGGGAGCGACACCGTGGTCGATTTCGTCGGCGACGGAATCCGGACGGCCACCCTGAACGGCAAGCCCGCTGGACATCGGCGGCTGGACCAATGGCGGCGGCCTGCCGTTGACCGGCCTGCTGGCCGACAACGAGCTGATGGTCGACGCGGTCGGCCTGTACATGAATACCGGCGAGGGTCTGCACCGCTTCGTCGACCCGGTGGACGGCGCCGTCTACCTGTACTCGCAGTTCGAGACCGCAGACGCCAAGCGCCTTTATCGCGTGCTTCGACCAGCCAGACCTGAAGGCGCGGTTCACCTTCACGGTGACCGCGCCGGCGGACTGGCAGGTCGTCTCCAACGGCGCCACGGTGTCTGTCGAACCGCAGAGCTCGAGCGCGGGGACGGCCGACGGGACCGCGCGCGCCAGCGGTCCACCACTTCGCCACCACCGAGCCCATCAGCACCTACATCACCGCCCTGATCGCCGGTCCGTACCACGTCGTCCGCGACCACCACGACGGCATCGACCTCGCTCTGTTCGTCCGCGGGACGCTCGCGGAGCACCTCGACAGCGAGCGGCTGTTCACCGAGACCAAGCAGGGCTTCGACTTCTACCACCAGGCCTTCGGGGTGCGTTACCCGTTCGGCAAGTACGACCAGCTGTTCGTCCCCGAATTCAACGCCGGCGCCATGGAGAACGCCGGCGCCGTGACCTTCCGGGAGGAGTACATCTTCCGCTCCAAGGTGACGCACTCCCTGTACGAGCGCCGCTGCGAGACGATCCTGCACGAGATGGCGCACATGTGGTTCGGTGATCTGGTCACCATGCGCTGGTGGGACGACCTGTGGCTCAACGAGTCCTTCGCCACCTGGGCCTCGGTGGTGGCGCAGAACGCGGCCACGGAGTACACCGGCGCCTGGACCACGTTCGCCAACGTCGAGAAGTCCTGGGCCTACGTCCAGGATCAGCTGCCGTCCACCCACCCCATCGCCGCCGACATGGTGGATCTGGCCGCGGTGGAGGTCAACTTCGACGGCATCACCTACGCCAAGGGTGCCAGCGTCCTCAAGCAGCTGGCTGCCTACGTGGGCTTCGACGAGTTCCTGGCCGGCCTGAGCAGCTACTTCCGCGAGTTCGCGTTCGGCAACGCGACTCTGGCCGACCTGATGCGTCACCTCACCACGTCGTCCGGCCGGGACCTGTCCCGGTGGACCAGCGACTGGCTGCAGACCACGGGCATCAATGCGCTGGAACCGGACTTCGAGCGTCGCGCCGGACGGCACCTACAGTCGCTTCGAGATCATCCAGTCCGGCGCGCAGCCGGGAGCGGGCGAGCTCAGAGCGCACCGGTTGGCCGTCGGCGTCTACGCCGACGACAGCTCCGGCGCCCTGGTCCGCACGCACCGGACCGAGCTCGACGTCAGTGCGGAGCGAACGGCTGTGCCTGACCTCGTCGGGGTCGCGGCCGGCGCGCTGGTGCTGGTCAACGACGACGATCTCACCTACTGCAAGCTGGCCCTGGACGAGCGATCCCTGGCCACCGCCATCTCGCGGATCGGCGACATCGCCGATTCGCTGCCGCGGACGCTCGTCTGGTCGGCGGTCTGGGAGATGACAAGGGACGCGAAGATGCGTGCCAGAGACTTCGTCGCCCTTGCGCTTGCCGGTATCAGCGGCGAGGACCAGATCGGCGTCGTGCAGCGCATCCTGTCGCAGGTGAATTCCGCGATCGGCTCGTACGCCGATCCGCAGTGGGCCGACCAGGGGTGGGCCGCCTACACCGGAAAGCTCCTCGAGCTCGCGACCACCTCCGAGCCGGGCAGCGACCTGCAGCTCTCCGCGGTGAACGCGCTGTGCTCGTCGAAGCTGTCGGCGGAGCAGCTGCGGATCATCGACGGCTGGCGCGACGGCTCGGCCCCGCTGGCCGGTCTGACGGTCGATGCCGATCTGTTCTGGACGCTGCTGTCGGCGCTGGTGGCGCACGGTGCCGCAACCACGGCCGACATCGAAGCCGCGGCGGCCGCAGATCCCACCGCGTCCGGGCAGCGCCGGGCCATGACGGCGTCGGCCCTGCGACCGGACGCTGCCTCCAAGGCCGCCATCTGGGAACGCCTGATCACCGATGACGGAATGGCCAACGCGCTTCAGGACGCCGCGATCGCCGGCTTCTCACACCCCGCCCAGGGCGCGCTGCTCGCGGAGTACGCGGCGAAATACTTCGCCGTGGTCGACGATGTCTGGGCAAGGCGCAGCAACGAGGTGGCCCAGAAGGTAGCTGTCGGGTTGTACCCGAGGTGGGCGGTGTCCGCCGGAGACGGCGGACGCGGCCAGGACGTGGCAGGACGGCGAGCATCCGCCCGCACTGGCCCGTCTCGTCTCCGAGGGCCGGGCGGGCACCGAACGCGCACTGCGCGCCCGCGCGCACGACAAGGGCTGAGCTCGACATTGAGAAGGGCCCGACAGCTCGGCTGTCGGGCCCTTCTCATGCGTGTCTGCGACCTACCAGGAGGAGCGGTCGGGCAGCGTTCCGGCCTGGTCGGCCAGGGTCCGGATGCCGTTGACCAGGGCACCTTCCAGGTCGCCGCCGCCGGCGGAGGAAACCATGTTCAACACGGCCAGCCGCGCAGCCCGATCGGTGATGCGCAGCGCAGCGACCGTGCCGGTCACCACCTCGACGATCCGTTGTCCCGGTGACAGTGCGACCAGCACCGCGTTGGGCGCGTCGGCGCCCAGCCCGGCATGCAGACCGAGCGCGGTCGCCCTGGAGTCGCTGCCCAGATCACCCAGGTACGCCGAGAACCGAAGTCCGGTCAACCGCTCCGCGCTGTCGATGACTTCGTCGAGCAGGCTCAGCTGTTGGGTGTTCATCGGCACGTCGGTCAAACCGGTCGGACCGCACACAGCAGGTTTCCGGGCTTCGACCTCACCCGCCCTGACCTTGGCGAGTTCACCAGGTGCCACGTGCGCCTCCTTCGGTTCCTGCTACCACCAGGTCGGGATCGACTGCGGCAACCGGAAAATCGCCTGCCCACCACTGCGGCGGGTAGTCCCATGGCTGTCCCGGGCGGTACCTCGGATGCTTCTTCGCGTGCATGCGCACCACGGTCAGCAGCGCGATGGTCCCGTAGATCACCAACGGGATGACGACGAAGATCAGCACCGTCTCCAGGATGTTCACCTCGACAACGCTAGCCGACGTCCGTGCATCCGTGCCCGACGGGTGCCCACGTTCTCACGCCGCGTTGCTGAGCCATGGATGCCAGGCCGGGTCGGCGTCCTCGGACAGCCACAGGCGACCGGATCCGACCCGCCTCGGGCTGGCCGGCACGAAGCCGAGCGACCACCCGATTTCGGACAGCAGCCGGTCTGCCTTCCTGGCATTGCACTTCGAGCAGCACGCGACGCAGTTCTCCCACGAATGGGACCCGCCGCGACTGCGCGGTACGACGTGGTCGATGGTGTCGCCCGAACTCCGGCAGTACGCGCAGCGCTTGCGATCCCGGCGGAGCACGCCGGCCCGGGTGATGGACGCGGCAGGGGCATAGGGCACCCGCACGAATCTGTGCAGGCGCAGTACCGCTGGTACGGCGAGAACGAAACTGGGTGACCGCACCTTCTCGCCGGCCGATCGCTCGACCAGGCACTCGGCCTTGCCGGCGAGCATCAGCACCACCGCCCGGCGACCGGTCAGTACCGCCAGCGGTTCGTGGGTGGCATTCAGCAGCAACACTCGAGCCACCCCGGTCGTCGTCTGCGTGCTCATGTCGATTCTCACCACCCGCGGGTCAGCGTTCAGCGCGGTCACGGCCGGTCGACCGTCGCCCTGACCCTAGTGAACCTTGTCGACGGCCCGCGGGGCCAGCATTTTCGGGCGCCAATTACGACACGGCGGTCGATGTGCCCGAATTTGCACCGGATCGGCCAGCGACCAGCGGATGGGACAATGGAGCGCGTGAGCGCACCTGAGTCCTTCTACGACGAGATCGGCGGCGGCCCGACCTTTGCCGGAATCGTTTCCCGGTTCTATGCGATCGTCGCCGACGATCCGATCCTTCGGCCGCTGTACCCGGAGCAGGATCTCGGCCCGGCGGAAATTCGGTTCCGGATGTTCCTCGAGCAGTACTGGGGCGGGCCGCGCACCTATTCCGATCAACGCGGGCATCCGCGTCTGCGGATGCGCCACGCACCGTTTGCCATCGGCGTGGCCGAGCGCGACGCCTGGCTCAGGGCGATGTCCGCGGCCGTCGACGGGGCGGACCTGTCGGCCGAAGCGCGCGAGCGCCTCTGGTCCTACCTGGTGATGGCGGCGGACAGCATGGTGAACAGCCTGCACTGACTCAGGCCGTGGTCACACCAGCAGCGGCAGCAGTGAGTGCCGGCGGCGCAGCACCGCGCCGAATCGGGCGTCGATCCGCACCCAGGAGTCGGTCGCGCTGACCCGAACCTGCTCACCGGCCATCGCCGGGGCGAAGCCCATCCCGCTCAGCGCGAACAGCATCCGCAACGGCACCGACACGTGCATCCCGGAGCCGGTCACATTGAGGACCTCCGAATCCAGCAGCGCGGTCGATGCTCCACCGGCCGGTCCCGGATGCTCCCGCACCTGGGTCACCCCCTGGTCGGCAAGGTCGTTGACCAGCTGCGCGGGCAGCTCGTCGACCGTGATCCAGCCGCCGGTCGGCGGCAGCTGGGAGCGCCAGGCGGCGTCGATGCTCGGACCAGGATCGACGTCTGTCGCGGTGGCGACGGCCAGCGAGGAGAGCAGATTGCCGGCGTGCACGGTGACGTCCCGCGGCTCCAGCGCGACCGGAGATGGTGCGCGACACCAGCGTGTCGAACGGGGTGGTCGCGAACATGCGTATCGATTCGCCGTCGGCCCGCAGCCGCACCGGACCGGCCGGGTCCCAGCGCGCCACCCGCCCGGCGAAAGCGGCCGCGTCATCGCGGTCGGCGGTGTCGGCCGGAGTCATCCTGGCCATGTCAGCCGACCAGGTACTCGGTCAGGAAGGCCCGCTCCGCGGTGTCCCAGCGCCGCGGCCGCCAGTTCACCGGATCGACCGGAACCAGCTGGGTGCTGGCGGTGATCGCCACTTCGTCGTCCACCGTCACGACGTAGTCGATGGTCGTGGAAACGCTTTTCAGCTCCATCACGCCCATCGATACCGAGACCGGCTGACCGAAGGTGATGGACTTCTTGTAGTGGATCGACAAACGGGACACCACCATGCCGCCCGTCAACCCGGTCGCTCCCCGCAGGGTCGCCTCGGTGAACAGCCAGTCGACTCTGGCCTCCTCCAGCAGGGTGAGCGCCCTGGCGTTGTTCACGTGCCCGTACGCGTCGAGGTCCGACCAACGCACCCTGACGTCTGTCACGTAACGGCGACCGGTCTGATGACTGCTGTGCACGGGCGAATACCTTCCAGTGTGTTGCTGATCCAACGGCCGACGATCATTGTCCCAGGTCGGACCCCGTCCGTTCGACGCCCTTGACTGCGCCGGCCCGTGACGCGGCCGACACAACGCCGGCGCGGCCTTCCGCGCTCAGCGGATCATCGAACGCACCTCGCTGGCCGCCACCGACAACGCGGCCAGATCACCGGCGCCGGCCTCGGCAATCTGCTGCAGGGTTGCCCTCGCCCTGGCCAATTTGGCGGCACTGAGGTTCTCCCACTGCTCGATGCGGTCCATCACCTCGGGAGTGCTGTCGGTCAGTCGGAGCACGTCGACGGTGATCAGTCGCATGGATCGGTAGAGGTCGTCCCGCAGGGCCTGGCGGGCCAGCGCGTGCCACCGGTCGCCCCGATCCAGCGCCGTGACCGCCGACAGCGTCCGATCGAAATCCAGGTGCGCGGACAAGGCGTAGTAGAGCTCGGCGGTCTCGAAAAGTCCGGCGTCCGCCTGGTGAGCGATGTCCACGATGTCCAGCACGCTGAAGGTGTACAGCGAGTACGCGATTCGGTTGGCCATCTCGGCGGGCGCGCCGAGTTCCATGAAGTGGGCCGCGTCCGCTCTGACGTTGTCGTGTTCGACTCCGCGCACGAAGCGGGGCATCTTCGGTGTGAGCCCGGCTACCGCTGCGCCGTAGCGCAGGATCTCCCCAGCGACGTCCAGCGGGCCGGGACGGTGCGTGAGCAACCACCGGGCCGAGCGGTCCAGCAGCCGGCGTGCTTCGAGGTACAGGCTGTCCTGACAGGAGGAGGGAATGACGTTGTCCAGCGCGGCGATGTCGGCCCACAACTCACGCAGCTCGAACACGCGCGTCGATATCGCGTACGCCCGGATGGCATCGGTGTACGAGGCGGCTAATTCTTCGTGCAACCGGAAGGCATAGGTGATCCCGGCCCCGTTCACCACCTCGTTGACCGTCATGGTGGTGACGATCTCCCGCGCCAGCGGATGAGCGGCGATGTCAAGCACACCGCTGTCGGCCACCAACCTGAGTTCCCGAGGGAAGTACTCGCCGAGGCGGTCCGCGAAGGCCGGTTCGTCGGGCAGACCGTTCGCCAGCATTGCCTCGGACAGGGCCGCTTTGACGTAGGCCAGCAGCACGGCGAGCTCGGGCGAGGTGAGCGGTTCACCGGCGGCGATGCGGGCAGCGATCTGCGCATGCGTCGGCAGGAACTCGAGGGCCCGGTCGAGGCGGCCGGACGCGACCAGGTGGTCGATCAGCCGCCCGTGCACCGAGAGCATCGGCACCGCGTGATGACGGGAGACACCGAGAACCCTGTTCTGGGCGGTGTTGTCGGCGAGCACCAGTTGCCCCACCTCCTCGGTCATGGACGCCAGCAGCGCATCGCGACCGTCGTTGCCGAGCTTCCCGTCGGCCAGCGCCGGCTGCAGGGCGATCTTGATGTTGACTTCGTGGTCGGAGGTGTCGACACCGGCCGAGTTGTCGATGGCGTCGGTGTTGACCAGGCCGCCGCCCCGGGCGAATTCGATCCGACCCAGCTGGGTGACGCCGAGGTTGCCGCCCTCGCCGATCACCTTGGCCCGCAGCTCGTTTCCGTTCACCCGGACGGCATCGTTCGCCTTGTCGCCGACGGCCCCGTTGGGCTCGGCGGAGGATTTCACGTAGGTACCGATGCCGCCGTTCCACAGCAGATCGACCGGGGCCAGCAGGGCGGAGCGGATCAGTTCCACCGGCGACAACGCGACTATTCCGGGCTCGATACCGAGCGCTCCGCGCATGGCGTCGCTGATCAGGATCGATTTGGCGGTTCGCGGCCACACCCCGCCGCCTTCGGAGATCGTCGAGGTGTCGTAATCCGCCCACGACGAGCCAGGCTTGTCGAACAATCGGCGGCGTTCGACGAAACTCGTTGCGGCATCCGGGTTCGGGTCGATGAACAGGTGCCGATGGTCGAAGGCCGCGACGAGTCTGATGTGCCGCGACAGCAGCATCCCGTTTCCGAACACGTCACCGGACATGTCGCCGACTCCGACGCAGGTGAAGTCCTGGGTCTGGGTATCGACGCCGATCTCCCTGAAGTGATGCTTGACCGACTCCCACGCCCCGCGGGCGGTGATGCCCATGGCCTTGTGGTCGTAGCCAACGCTGCCCCCGGAGGCGAACGCATCCCCCAACCAGAACCCGTAGTCGGCGGCGACCCGGTTGGCAATGTCGGAGAACGTCGCCGTGCCTTTGTCCGCTGCTACGACCAGATACGGATCGTCCCCGTCGTGCCGGACGACGAGCTCTGGAGCGACCACCCTTCCGGCCACCCGGTTATCGGTCAGATCCAGCAGCGAGGCGATGAAAATTTGGTAGCAGGCCACGCCTTCGGCCATCAGTGCGATGCGGTCGCCCGACGGATCCCCGGTCGGGGCCGACGACTCCTTAAGCACGAAGCCACCTTTGGCGCCGACCGGCACGATGACCGCGTTCTTGACCTCCTGAGCCTTCACCAGCCCGAGGATCTCGGTACGAAAATCCTCCGGCCGGTCCGACCACCGCAATCCTCCGCGGGCCACCGCCCCGAACCTGAGATGTACTCCTTCCATGCGTGGGGAGTACACCCAGACCTCATGCGCGGGAACGGGTTTCGGTATCCCCGGGATGAGCCGGGGGTCGAATTTGAACGACATCGTTCCACGCAGATTGCCGTCGACGTCCGTGCGGTACACGTTGGTCCGCTGCGTTGCGGTGACCATGGCCAGATAGGTCCGCAGGATCCGATCCGCATCGAGGCTGGTCACGTCGTCCAAGGCGGCGGTGATGCGACCGGTGAGCCGTTCGCACTCCTGCGACCGGCTGGCGCCCACGGTGCCGTCGGTGTGGTCCTGATGAGCCTGGGGATCGAATCGAGCGACGAACAGCGCCGCCAGATCGGCGGTGATCGACGGGTGGGCGATCAATACCTGTTCGAGATACCGCTGTGTGTAGGGCGTTCCGATCTGCCGCAGGTAGTGGGCATATCCGCGCAGCACCGCCGTGAGGCGCCAGTCCAGGTCCGCGACCAGTACCAGTGCGTTGAACCCGTCCACCTCCGCCTGGCGATTCCAGGTCGCGATGAAGGCTTTCGAAAAGCGCTCGCGCGCCGCCGGAAGGCCTTCCGCGTCGGGGATGAGCCCCGGCGAGAATCGAAGGCCGAAATCGTAGATGCGGGAGGGTGTTCCGTCCGAACGCCGCACCTCATAGGGCCGTTCGTCGATCACCTCCGCGCCGAGGCTCTGCAGTACCGGGAGGACCCGCGACAGAGTGACCGTGCCACCGGTGACGTAGAGCTTCAGCCGTCTGTCCTCGGCGCGACCGTCGGAGTTGGTGAAGCCGAGCGCGAGGTCGTTTGAACCGGCGAGCCCGTCGAGCTGCCGCAGGTCGTACACGGCATCGTCGACTCCGTAGTCCTCCTTGTAGGCCTGGTCGAAAGCCTCGCCGTAGCGGGTCAGCGCCGCGGCCGTGTCGAGTTCCGCGTCACCGCCCGCGACGTCACCGCCGACCACCGCGGCGACGAGCCGATCCTCCCAGGTCCGGATGGTGGCCCGGAGGGTCTTCGTCAGCTCCGCCTGGGCCGCCGCGTCGAGGGTCACCGGGTGTTCGGAGTCGGTGGTCACGGTGAAGTGCACGGCGGCGAGCAGTGAGTCCCCCACCCTGGCGGTGTATCGAATGGAACTGCCGTGCAAGGTGTTCATCAACACCGTCTGCATCGCGAGCCGGGCGTGCGTGGTGTACCGGTCCCGCGGCAGATAGACCAGCACCGAGATGAACCGGCCGAACGGATCGGGCTGCAGATAGGCCCGCAGCCGCCGGCGGCTCGACAGCTGTAGCACCCCGCTCATCGTTTCCAGAACAAGTTCGGGTGGCGCCCAGAACAATTCGGCGCGCGGGTAGGTTGCCAGCAGCTCCATGGCGCGCTGGCCGGTATAGGAGTCGGGTGCCGCCCCTAGGGAGGCCAGCACTTCGGCGACGGTCTGCCGCAGCACGGGAGTCGCGGTGATCTCGGCGTTGAGTGCCCTGGGCGTGAGGACCCCCAGGAAACGGTGCTGCCGAAGGATCCGGCCGTCGGGCCCCAGTATCCGGACGGCAACGGAGAATGGAGGCACTTCACGACTCATGGCCATGCCGTTGGAGGTCTGGGTCAGGACCAGATGACCCGCTTCGGCGTCCGCGTTGACCCATTCGTCGTCGAACTGGGCGGCCGAGGGCAGTCCGTCGCGCAGAGATTCCCAATCCACTCCCGGGAACGGGGTGGACGGCATGGTTGTCGCCGGCCGGAGCGGTCTCGTCGCACCGATAGCCGAGGAAGGTCAGGTTGCCGGCGGTGAGCCAGTAGAGGAAGTCAGTCGCCTCGGAGACCTCCTGGGTCGAGCGTGGCGAGAAGCTGGAGCGCAGTTCGCTCGCGACGACGGCGGCAGCTCCGATCAGCGCGGCCGAATCCGTGACGACGGCCCGGACCGCTTCCAGCGCGTCGTGCAGGGCTGCCTCGATGCCTTCGGCGCGTTCCGCGTCGGAGAGCCGGTCGATGAGTATGTGCACCCACGATTCACGGATGCAACCCAGCGGATCCAGACCCCGACGGGATTCGCCGGTCACCTCGACCAGTGTTCCGCCGACGTCCCGGCGCACCGCCAATATCGGGTGGAGCACTCGATGAACGGTCACCCCGGCCGCCGTGATGGTACTGACCACCGACTCGACGACATACGGCATGTCGTCGTTGACGATGTCGATCACCGTGGACGTGGCCGACCACCCGCCCGAGCCTTCGGTCACGGCGGGGTTGAAGATCCTGATCGCTGCCGTTCCTGGCTCACGCTTGCGGGCCAGCCGGAGATGGCTGTCGACGACGCCGATGACATCCCGTGGGTTACGCGGACGATCTTCTTCCGGCACGTGCGCGAAATACGACCTGATCAACGTCTCGGACTCCGGGCGGAGCACACAGGCCTGGTCCACCGAACCCGACCCACCGTCCGACTCGCTTGGCGGTGCCGGTATCCGGTCGGTCGCTGTCATCGACTCCACTTTCTCCACTCGTCGGCTCCATTGCCGCAGACGAGCCTATTCCGAAAATCGGGGGAACCACGACCGATGAGCGCTTTCGCCAGGCGGACATGCTGGTTTTCGATCCGCACGACGGCGGCAACCGGGAGCGGACCGAAGGAGCAGCTGCCACCACGATGTCCCGTTTCCGCCGGCGACCCGGTTTCCCATTTTCAGCTCTCGCGGGTGAGCTTCCGGTGCGTGACCCGATGCGGGCGGGCCGCGTCGGCGCCCATCCGCGAGATCTTGTTCTTTTCGTAGTCCGAGAAGTTGCCTTCGTAGAAGTACCACTTCGCCGGGTCGGCCTCGTTCCCTTCCCACGCCAGGATGTGGGTGCACGTCCGGTCGAGGAACCACCGATCGTGCGAGATGACCACGGCGCAACCGGGGAAGTTCTCCAGCGCGTTCTCCAAAGAGCTCAGAGTCTCCACGTCGAGGTCGTTGGTCGGTTCGTCCAGGAGGATCAGGTTGCCGCCCACTTTGAGCGTCAGCGCCAGGTTCAGCCGGTTCCGCTCACCACCGGAGAGCACACCGGCGGCCTTCTGCTGATCCGGGCCCTTGAAGCCGAACGCCGAGACATATGCCCGCGAAGGCATCTCGGTGTGGCCGACCTTGATGAAATCGAGCCCGTCGGAAACCGTCTCCCAGACGTTCTTCTTGGGATCGAGCCCGCCCCGGTTCTGGTCGACGTAGGACAGGCTGACCGTCTCCCCCACCTTGACCTTGCCTGCGTCCGGATCCTCCAGCCCGACGATGGTCTTGAACAGCGTGGTCTTGCCGACCCCGTTGGGGCCGATCACGCCCACGATGCCGTTGCGCGGCAGGGTGAAGGACAGCCCATCGATCAGCACCCGGTTGCCGAAGCCCTTCTTCAGCCTGTCGACTTCGACCACGATGGAGCCGAGACGCGGGCCCATCGGGATCTGGATCTCCTCGAAGTCCAGCTTGCGGGTGCGGTCGGCCTCGGCCGCCATCTCCTCATAGCGATCCAGCCGGGCCTTGTTCTTGGCCTGCCTGGCCCTGGCGCCGGACCGAACCCAGGCCAGCTCCTCACGGAGCCGCTTGGCCAGCTTCGCGTCCTTGCGACCCTCGACCGACATCCGTTCTGCCTTCTTCTCCAGGTAAGTGGAGTAGTTGCCCTCGTAGGGAATCAGGCGGCCGCGGTCGATCTCGGCGATCCACTGGGCGACGTTGTCCAGGAAGTAGCGATCGTGGGTGACCGCCAGAACGGCGCCCGGGTAGCTGGAGAGGAACTGCTCGAGCCAGAGCACCGACTCGGCGTCCAGATGGTTGGTCGGTTCGTCGAGCAGGAGCAGATCCGGCGCCGACAGGAGCAGCTTGCACAGCGCGACCCGACGGCGCTCTCCGCCGGAGAGGATGGTCACGTCGGCATCACCGGGCGGGCAGCGCAATGCGTCCATGGCCTGGTCGATCTGCGCCTCCAGATCCCACGCATTGGCATGGTCCAGCTCATCCTGGAGCACGCCCATCTCCTCCAGGAGGGCATCCGTGTACTCGGTTTCCATCTCCGCGAGCACCGCGTTGTAGCGGGCGAGCTTGGCGTTCAGGGGGCCGAAAGCCTCTTGGATGTTGCCCAGCACGTCCTTCGTCTCGTCGAGCTCGGGCTCCTGCATGAGGATGTCGACCGAGAATCCCGGGGTCAGGAACGCTTCACCGTTGCTCGGCGTATCGAGCCCGGCCATGATCTTCAGGATCGTCGACTTGCCGGCGCCGTTCGGCCCAACCACCCCGATCTTCGCACCCGGGTAGAACGACATCGTGACGTCGTCGAGGATCACCTTGTCGCCCAAGGCCTTTCGGGCTTTCTTCATGGTGTATATGAATTCGGGCACGGAGTTTCCCTCTCACCAGCAGCTACGGACGTGGCCGCGCGCCGAATCAAGCCGGAGGCTGGTCGGCGCCGGGCTTCGGGCTGGAGCGACTCCAACCGAAACCTCGACCACCGACCAGTCTGCCTCACGCGGCGGACCGGACCACACCGTGTTTCTGCCGGCTGCCCGAGCGCTCAGGTCACCTCCACCAACTCGCGCTGGGAATTCGCGTCGGCGGCGGGCTGGAACGGATCGACTGTTCCGTCGTCGGCCGGCGCATCTCCGGTGCGCGGATCGGACGCAGGCTTGGCGACGTTCGAGTCGACGGAGTGCGCGCCGTCCTCCCGCTTGATCCGGCCGGCCGCCCTGGCGACGTCGAAAGCGACGTGATCGGCCTTGACCTCCGTGAAGTAGTCCACCACGCCGTCGCGCTCGAATTTTCGGGTGCTGATCTTCCCGACCACCACCACCGGATCGCCTTTGCGAACCAGCTGGAGAACGGAGGCACCCAACTGTCGCCAGCACACCACCGTGACGCCGAACTCGTCACCGTCGATCCAGTCCCCGCTCGCCTCGTCGAACCGACGCTCGGTCGACACGGCCCGGAACGAGATCCGATCCCCCTTGCCTCCCGAAATCGCTGGGTTCGTCGCCGCACGCCCCGACATGGTGACTTCCGCGCCGTCCATCCTCATCTGCCATCCCCTTTCCGCGGTCCGGACATCTGCCGGCCGAATTCCTCTGATGGGACAACGGTGGCAGTTCGTACCCGGCACCGACAGGAGCTGCACGCGAATGTGCACGGCGGGACTCTCTGTGGACAACTCTCGTGCGCGTCCACGCACCGCCGCCAGGAATCCGTACGGGTTGCTGCCGGCACCGTCGCATCCCGTGGGCTACTCCTGGGCGGCCGAAGGACTATCGTCCGATTGCCGCACCGTGGCGCGTCCGGGCCGTGCCGACTGCGCGGCCATGCCCGCCAACATGTTGTTGTAGGCCTCGAGTTCCTCGTCGCCGTGGGTGTCCTTGCGCCGATCGGTACGCCGGTTCTCCCGGTCGTCGGCCTTGGCCCACTGCGCCAGCAACGCGATCATCACGATGATGATGGGCAGTTCGGTGGCACCCCAGGCAATCGAACCACCCAGACGTTGATCGCCGATCAGGTCGCCGACCCAGGGCAGCGCCAGCCCGTGGTAATAGCTCGAGGCCAGCAGGGTGTTCGAATTCATCAGAGCGAGGCCGAAGAACGCATGGAACGGTAACGCGGCCAGCAACATCGCCAGCTTGACGATGGGCTGCACGCGACGCGGACCGGGATCGATGCCGATGATCACCCAGTAGTAGAGGTAGCCCACCACCAGGAAGTGAACGCTCATCAGCAGGTGCCCGAAGTGGGAATCGATCATCACGTCGAACAGAGAGGTGAAATAGATGGCGTAGAAGGACCCGACGAACAGCGGGAACACGATCAGCGGGTGGGTGATGAACCTCGCCACCCGCCCGTGCACGACGGACACGATGGCCTCGCGCAGTCCCGGCGGGTTGTTCCGGCCGGCGGCCGGCAACGTTCGCAACGCGAGGGTGATGGGAGCCCCGAGAACCAACATGATCGGTGCGACCATGCCCAGCATCATGTGCGCGATCATGTGGATCGAGAACTGCGTCTGCGAGTAGCGGCCCAGCCCGGATGAGGTGGCAAGCAGCACGGTCAGGCAGCCGAGCATCCAGGCCCAGGTGCGCCCGGGCGGCCACTGATCACCCCGCTTGTGCATGCGGTGCACACCGTAGAAGTACAGCGCGGCGGCGACGATCACCGCAGTGCCCATGAGGTAGTCGAACCGCCAGTCGAACAGCAGCCGCGAGATCGTCGGCGGGCCGGCCAGGCGAAATCCGAGGATGGCCTCCATGTTCAGGTCCAGCCCGCTGGGCAGCACGCCGTCCGGCGGCGGCGGTGCGGTGCGTCCGAGCGCGGCCGCAACACCAACGGTGGCGCCCATGACGAGCAACTCCATGCTGGCGAGCCGCACCAGCGGGCGGCGTTTGCCTCTGGCGATCGCCGGTAGGGCCCGTTTTCGCTGGGCATACCCGAAGACGCCCAGGGTGATCAAAGCGACAGCCTTGATCACCACGAGGCGGCCGTAACCGGTTGTCCAGAGATCGGACAGATATGTCAGCCGGATCCAGGCGTTGACGATTCCGGAGATCGCGACGGTGATGAATGCGACCAGTGCGAGCGCCGAATAACGTCGGGCAACGGTCGGCAGATTTCCGACATTTTGACGGACCATGCCGAGGAATGCCAGCAGACCGCCGATCCAGAGCGAGATGCCGACCAGGTGGAAGATCATCGTGTCGACGGCGACGTCGTGATCGTCGGCGCCGGACGCGTGGCCGGAAAGTGCTTGGGGCAGCAGGCCGACGACGGCCGCCAGCAGCAGCACGGCCGCCCATCCCGGCCGCAGGACGATGCGCGAGAGCAGCGCGATGAACACGGCGATGATGGCGCAGATCAGATAACCGCGGACGGGGGTGAAGCGCTGGATGCCATCGAGCACCACGTTGGCACTCACTGCCTGTCCGAGCGATTTGCCGTTCAGATCGGCCATGGTCAGCGGGATCATCGCGAGGGACACCGCGGTCCAGACCCACGCCGACAAGGACGCCGAACGCATGGCGCGGTAGCCGCCGACGTCGAAAATGCCGGAAGACTGTGGCGGGGCCAGCGCAACCGCCGCGACCAGCCAGCCGACCGTCAACGCCGCGGACAGGTCGAACATGGCCTTCATGCCGGCGAGCAGTAGTTCGGTGAACTGGTTCGAATCGCTGATACCCGGTACGGCGTACCGCGACGGCAGGAAGACCGAGATGACCACGGCCACGCTGGCGCCGATGACTACCATCGCCACGGCGACGACGGTGACCCTCCACCGGTCGCGTCCGGAGCGGCTGGTCGGGTGATGATCGGTCGGCGCGTCAGGAATCAGGACGTCGCCGGCGTCGGGAGACGTCGAATCGGGCACGCTTCGAGCGTACCCAGGCACCGGGCCGTCGCGGGCCGGTGAAAGGCAACCTCGCAGGGACGGCCAGGCACGACCGTCGGCACGTCTGCGATTCGCTAGGCTTCACCCGCACGCGCTCGTAGCTCAGCTGGATAGAGCAGCGGACTTCTAATCCGCCGGTCGCAGGTTCGAATCCTGCCGGGCGCACTTCTCCGAGGACTCGCCGCAGATCACAGCATTGACACGTAGTCGTTCCAGTCTGTGCGGAGCGGCGACAGCAGGCAGTGGTGAAGCCCGACCCGGTCAGGCCCCGCGTGCGGCTTCGCGCCACCTCGAGCCTCGACTTCCCGGGCCACCCGGCTCGCTTGGGCCAATCACCGGAGGCGCTCGATCAGAGGTTGGTACATCGCTGCCGGCAAACCTGTGGTGATCGGCAATCACCGTCGGTCGCGGTCGTCCAGGGCCACGAGGACGTCGCCTAGCTGTCGGCAGGCCGGGCACGCGGCTCGCGGTTTTACCGGCATGTCGGACTGGGAGCCAGCGTCCATTTCTGCACGCGTCATTTCCAAGATAATGGTCATTGCCGGCAAGCAGCCAACATTGGAAATCAGACGTCGATCCCTTCGGCCGGTTCTATCCCGACTTCCATTGACTAGGCCGCTTTCGCCTAATCGATCTGTTGAGACGCTGGTCGATGCACGACGCCACGTTCGGAACGATCGCTCCGACCACTCCGGTGACACCGCTCGGTGCGTTGGCGGCAGCAGCAGCCGGACGCCGATCACGCAGGCATGATCGCGCCCACCGACTGCTGACCACCACCGCCTGCTGACCGGCGAATCGTTTTCGCTACGCCGGTCAGCCCGGCGTCGCAGTCAGGCTGCGAGGGCTTTTGCCTTGAGTTTGTCGAACTCGGTTTGCGTGATGACACCGCTGTCCAGTAGGCCCTTGGCCTTGGTGATGTCGTCTGCGGCACTCGGCGACGCGGTGGCGGCGACGGATCTGACGTATTCGTTCTGGGCCTTCTGTATGGCCTGCGCCTGCTCCATCTGGCGCTGATGCATGCCGTCCCCGCGGGCGATGATGTAGACGAGGATGCCCAGCCAGGGGATGAAGATCACGAAGATCACCCACAGCGTCTTGGCTACGCCGCCGATGTCCTTGCTACGGAAGATGTCGCCGAGGACCCAGAACAGGCACATGAACCAGGCGAAGAACAGGAAGAATTCAAGCAGCCCGAGCAGGAACGAGCCGTTGTTGTTGAACATCGAAGTCCTTTCGTAGTGACCGGTAGAGGTGGCCCGCTGTGGGCCCCGCAAGCGCAAGCATGACGCACAGCCACGGCCTTCTCGGTGAGGTGGCCCGTGTCGTCCGTGGGACTACAGATCACGGACGGCCGTCGGATGGTCAATAGCCGTTGATTCTCTTGTACCACAGGGGCAATGCCTACGCGTGAACGCCGCCCGGAACCATGGCGATTTCCGGCTCAGCGCGGCGGTGTCACCCGGTTCGAGCGGTGATTGCGAGGTGCCATGCGCGCGGCGACAGGGCCTCGGTGCGACTTGCCACTGCCGTCATCGGCGAGCGGCGACTGGTGTTCGCCGGCACTTCATCTTCGGTCCACCTACCGTCGACTCACTGATTGTGTACGATCTTGACAGGTATAGCGGGCTATATTCCGGCCGATCGGAGTTGATCGATGTCAGGGCTGCCGTCGTTTCCCGCGTCGACACGGTGATCGTGCTGCGGGCGGGCATCAGACGCCAGCAGCTCCGCCGAGCGGACCTGGAGCTGAGCGTTGACCGAGCGCCGTTGGACGGCGCGCGCCTGGCGCACTGGTACACGTCGTCGAGCGCCGTGACAACGAGGCCTGCGTGGCCGCCGGGCTCGGTGCAGCAAGAGAGGGAGTCAAGCGAATTTCAACGGTTCGCTATCCGGAATTCATCTGGGGCTTTACTTGACAAGCGGCGGCACGACGGCTCGGGTCTAGGTATTGGATGGGCGTCACCTACCCACTGGTCCAGTTCAACGCTTGTTGACACGGCCTACTGTTTGTGCGCTTTGGAGGCGTTGATGGCGACAGTTGAAGTGAATAGTTCTCGGCCGGGACTGACTGTTGGTCCGACGAGTGAGTTCAGCTTATTCTTCCAGGTGAAGCCTGGGGAGGCTGAGTCTCTGCGGGCGGCTCTTCGTACAACTGCAGGACACTCCTGGATATCGGCCCGGCGATTACGGCATCACCATTCAGTCGATCCATGAGGCACGGTTCGTGCTGTTCGACGACGACACCCGGCTCGCGTTCATCACCAGCTTCGACGGTCCGTGGGACGTCTACATGGACGACTTCTTCACGTCCGGACCGACTCTGGCCTTGTTCGACGCCATCTTTCAACACACGGAAGGGTACGAGGGGCTTCCGGACCTTGCGGCCGTCAAGGCGTTCGTGCTGGGCGCTGAGCGGAGTGCGGCCGCGTACGCGCGGAACTACGGTGGCACGGTCAGGGAGATCAAGAAGGCCCAGCGGGTGAACGCCGCATTCCAGCAGGTGCTCGACAACCCGCAGGCCGCCGAAGCCCTCCAGCATCCTGCGCTGCAGCCGCTGTTGGCGGAGGCCTCCGATTAGGCCGCGGCGGGCGAGTCGACCGGACGGCGATGTCTGATCACATTTCGGGTCCACGTGCCCTGGCCGATCCGATAGCCGACATCACTGACCTGTTTGCGTTCCCGAGTCCCGTCGGAACCGCAGAAGCTGGTGCTGGTGATGAACACGCTCCCGTTTGCGCAGCCGACCGATCTGTTCTCCGACGGCCTGATCTACCGGTTCAGGCTCCGGCCGCTCACCATCGCGGCGGCGGCGCGTGGCGATCAGGGATTGTTCGACAGCAGCGGCACCGAGGTGGTCATCGACTGCACATTCTCCGATCCGACACACGATGTCGACGGATCACACGTGCAGGACGGCACCTGCACCGTCAGCAGTGGTGGATCGGCCTCGTGTCGGGTGGGTGATCCGGACGGCGGCGCCGGACCAGGAGTCCGCCTCTTCGCCGGAGTGCGCTGGGACCCTTTCATCATGGATGCCCCTGCGGCATTGAAGACGATCGCAACCGGAAAGATGGCCTTCACGGACCCGAGCTCGATCTATCTCGACGGCAAGAACGTGCTGAGCATCGTCGTCGAGATCGACTCCGCTGTGCTGGGGGGTGCGGCGCTGGTCGGTGTGGTCGCCGAGACGCTGACCCGGGGGCGGTTCAACGTCAGGATCGAGCGCGTGGGCCGGCCAGAGGTCAAGAACATGATGCTGGCGCCCAAGCAGTTCGATCCGGTGAACCGGGATCTGGAGATCCGGGACCTCTACAACATGGAGGATGCGTTCCATCTCCAGGACGGCTATCTGGGTGCCTACAAGGCCCGGTTGAACGCCAACCTGGCGTTCTGGGACAGCCTCGACGGGACAACGGACTGGCCCACCGACGAAGACGGTAATCACCCGCTGACGAAGCTGGTGCTCGCCGACTTCCTGGTGGTCGACGTCACCAAGCCGTACGCGGAACGTGGGTCCTACCTGGAGATCGAACTGGCCGCGCGGCGTGGTGAGGCGCACCAGACCTGTGGTGGACGCGCGCTCAATGATGACGTCATCGACATCTTGTTCACCCAGCTGATCAACGCCGGGAACGGACCGGTCATCCGGGACGGTGTCGATGCCTCCAGCAGGCCATCAGGGCACACGTTTCCGTACCTGTCAGAACCCAATCCAGACCCGCCCAAGCTTCCGGCGCACCACTAGCGATTCGAAGGTCAGAGACGACGTGACCGCGACGACAGAGCCAGTGCTGGAGCTCGACGACATCCAGTCGGGCGCACTCTACGAACGGCCTTCACCGTATGTCGGAGCGTATCTCCTGCTGCGGATCGACAACCGCGACGCCGGTCGAGAGCTGGTCCGGCGACTACACGCCGTCGTCGCCCCGGCCCGTTCCTGGCCGGATTCCGTCGGCAGGCACGTCGGTCACTGTTGGGTTCACCTACGCCGGCCTGGAAGCGCTCGGCGTCCCGCAGGCGTCCCTGGACAGCTTTCCCTTCCGAGTTCCGGGAAGGGATGGCCGCCCGGGCAGCAATTTTGGGCGACACCGGCGAGAGCAGCCCCGAACATTGGGAGAAGCCGTTCGGCACGTCGCAGGTGCACGTCGCCATCGCCGTCCTCTCCCCGGATCCAGCGTTGTTGGACGCCGCGGCCGAGAAAGCCCGGCGCGCCCAGGAACAGCTGCCGGGAGTCGAGCTCATCTGGCGGCAGGACTGCTACCAGCTCCCGACCGGACGGACCTCGTTCGGGTTCAAGGACGGGATCGGCCAGCCCGCCGATCGAAGGGAGCGGCCGACCATCGTCGAACGCAGCACGAGCGGCCGCTGAAGGCCGGCGAGATCATTCTCGGCTACCCCGACGAGACGGGCGAGCTACCGCCGATGCCGTCGCCGGAAGTTCTCGGTCGCAACGGAACCTACGTGGTCGTTCGCAAGCTACATACCAAGGTGGCGGCCTATCGTCGCTACCTGCGTGACCGGGCTGCGACCCGCGCCGAGGAAGCCCTGCTCGGCGCGAAGATGGTGGGACGCTGGCAGAGTGGAGCACCGCTCGCGCTCTCCCCCGCCGGTGACGACCCAGACCTCGGCCAGGACACTCTCCGCCACAACGACTTCGGTTATGCCGACGACGCGCGCGGGCTGAAGTGCCCGCTCGGCGCGCACGCGCGTCGCGCGAACCCGCGTGACGCTTTCGACGATGACGGCGGGGTCAACGTCCGCCGCCACCGAATGATCCGGCGCGGCACCAGTTACGGCCCCATGCTGCCCGAGGGCCTTCTCGACGACGACGGTCTCGACCGCGGCATCGTATTCGTGTTCGCCGGAGCCGACCTCCGGCGACAGTTCGAATTCGTCAAAACGCAATGGCTCAACGACGGCATCTTCGTCGGCGCCCCCGCGGAAAAAGACCCACTCGTCGGGACCAACGACGGGTCGGGGACTTTCACAATCCCGCAGCGCCCGATCCGGCGGCGGTTGACCGAGCTACCCCCGTTTGTAGTCACCCGTGGCGGCGAGTACTGCTTCGCGCCCAGCCTGTCGGCGCTCAAATGGCTGGCGGATCTCAATTCGTAACTCACTTCAACCGATCGGAAAACATCATGGTGGTAGCAAGCCCGTCCGGAACAGACCGGTGGAAGTCACTGGACTTCGGCCCTCCGGCCCCGGACGTCGAAGAGACCGAGCCGCCGGTGCTCGTCGACTACCGGTTCGGTGACCGTATCGCCGTCATCACACTCAATCGACCCCGCGCAGACAACGCCATCACCACCGAGATGGGAGCACTGCTGACCGAGGTAGTCGAGACCATTGCGGTCCGCCCGGCCATACGGGTGGTCATCCTGACCGGGGCGGGCGAGCGTGCCTTTTCCGTGGGCAGCGACCTGCGCCAGCGCAAGAACATGACCAAGGAGGACTGGCTGCGGCAGCGTCAGGACTTCGACCGCACCCTCTACACGGTCCGCCAGCTCCGCAAGCCAATCTTCGCCGCGGTCAACGGGATCGCCTACGGTGGCGGAAGCGAACTCGCCCAGAGCACCGACTTCATCATCGCCGCCGACACCGCGACGTTCGGTCAACCCGAGGCGATGATCGGACTTTCTGCGGGCGGCGGCTCACCGGTCCTGCTGCCGCGTTTGCTGCCCCGGGCCAAGGCGCTGCAGATGCTGATGACCGGGGATCCCATCACTGCCGCGGAGGCATACCGACTCGGCATGGTGAACGAGCTCCACGCGCCAGAACAGCTGATGGCAGCCGCCGAAAAGATCGCGAACAAGATCGCCAGCAACTCACCTACCGCCGTGCAAGCTGTCAAGCGAGCCGTGCACCTCGGCGAAGGCCAGCCTGTCGAGCAGGCGATCGCCATCATGATGGACGCCCACTGGCGCTCAGCAGTCCACCCCGACCGGATCGAGGGCATCGGCGCCTTCAACGAGGATCGCGACCCCACCTTCCAGGACTCCGACTACTGATCATCGACACCACTGATCATCCATACGACGCACCAACCCCGCCAAGAGGAGCCAAGGAATATGACTGTCAGCGACGACCTGCAGACCAGACGCGCAGCCCTGGTCATGATCAACCCGGCGCCGTACAACGCTGAGGCCCCTCCCGCTGGGCTGACGGGCGACATCACGCCGAACGAGCTGCACTACGTGCGCAGCAACTTCCCCTTGCCCACCCACGACGGCACTCTCCAGATCGGCGGTGCCGTAGGGAATCCCGTCACCCTGACCCTTGACGACCTGCGCGCCATGCCCGCCTACGAACATGCGGTGACGCTGGAATGCGCGGGCAATGGGCGCCTGGAGATGCGGCCACTCCCGACCGGGGAGCCCTGGGGCGACTACGCCGTTTCAACCGCCTCCTGGAAGGGAGCGTTGCTAGCAGACGTGCTAGCCCTGGCACGCCCATCAGGCGAGGGCACCGACGTCAAGTTCGAAGGTGCCGATCATGGCGCTTACCACCTCAAGCCGGTGCTGCCCGAGACCAGCCGAGTGGACCTCGCTTTCGAAAGAGCTCTGCCCCTCTCCCTTGCTGCCGATCCGGCGGCGCAGATCCTGATCGCGTACGAGATGAACGGGAAGCCGCTGGGTCCCGACCATGGCGCGCCTTTCCGGATGATCGTGCCTCACTGGTACGCCGTCGCCTCGGTCAAATGGCTCAAGCGAATCGACGTGCTGACCGCGCCGTTCGCCGGTGAATTCCAGACCGGTCACTACATGTACCAGTGGCCCGATCGACCGCAGGACGCGGTCGAGCACATGCGGGTGCGGGCCCGGATCACCGACCCGTTATCAGCCTCAGTTCTGGACCTCGGGGCCTACACAGTTCACGGCAAGGCCTGGTCCGGGCAAGGGCCGGTGACCAAGGTCGAGATCAGCCTGACCGGCGAAGGCGACTGGGAGCCGGCGGAGCTGCAACCACCTGCTGGCCCATATCAGTGGCAGGACTGGAGTTTTGTGTGGGAAGGGGCCGGCATCGGACGGCACACCATTCGTGCCAGAGCGACCGACGCGGCCGGCAACGTCCAACCCGAACTGCCGCCATGGAACCGACTCGGCTACGGAAACAATGCCATCGAGGTCATCTTCGTCGACCGACGGTGACCGAGGTCCGAGCCAGTTCCGATCGGGCGCATTTCAGGGAAGCGCACAGCCGTTATGCGCTGCCGGAAATCATGGCCTTCCGACTGGTGACGGCTTCGGGGTGATGACGGTCGGGATGAGTACGGCGGCGACCAAGCCCGAGGGCACCGATGGCGGCGAGTACAAGCAGAGCCAGGCCATAGTCGCGCTCCGGCGTGGTGCTGATCCCGGCGACCAGGATGGTGCCCGCGATCGCGGTTCCCAGGCTGGAACCGAGGTTCGACACGCTGCGGGAAAGGCCGGAGATCTCGCCCTGGAGGCTGTCACCGAAGCTCGACTGCACCACATTCACCGACGGAGTGAGCATCAATCCGAGACCGAGACCAATGAGTAGCAGGCCGGGAAGGAACGTCCAGACGGGTGCCGTGCCACCGGCCATGGTGACCAGCAGCACTATGCCTGCGATGGTGATCGGGAACCCGGTGATGATGAGCCCACGCTGGGGGAAGCGGCGGGCGAGCCGCCCTGCCGCCAGCGATGCAACGAGCAAGCCGCCGGTTTCCGCGGTGAACAGCACCCCGGTCTGGATGGCGTCGTAGCCGCGGACCACCTGCAGATAAGCGGCGACCACGAACGACACTCCGCTGAGCATGAGCCACTGGGTGTTCTGGGTGATCATGCCGCGGTTGGACGTCCGGTTCCGGAACAGGGCGGTCGACAGCAGAGGTTCGCGGCCGGCCCGCTCGTCAGCCCGGATGTTGACATAGAACCAGACCAGCACCAGGAGGCCGCCGACGACGAGGGCGAGGGCGACCCAGGCATTGTTGTCGACCGCCAGGATTCCGGTCACCAGCAGCACCAGTCCGGTCGCCGATAGCACCGCACCCTTGACGTCGAAATGACGGGTCGGGTCGGCCGGCAGCGGGTCGGTGATGCGACGGGCCAGCAGCACGATCAGGACGATGATCGCAGCCTGGAAGCCGAAGGCGGCGCGCCATCCCAGCGTGGCGGTGATCAGTCCCGCCGAGCAGCGGGCCGGCCGCGGCACCAATCCCACCCATCGCGCTGATCGCGCCGAAAGCCTTCGCACGGCTGGTGATCTCGGTGAACAACAGGGTGGTGAGGATGTACACGGGCGGGATGAGCAGCGCGGTCCCGACCCCTTCCAGGATCGAATTCCCGATGATCAGCACGAGCAGGTTGGGCGACACAGCGCTGATCACCGCGCCGATTCCGAACAGCGTCAGACCGGCTGTGAGGCAACGACTGCGGCCGTACCGGTCGGTTAGTTTTCCACCTGGGATCATCAACGCGGCCATCACCAGCAGGAACAAGGTGATGGCGACCTGGACGCCCTGCACGGTCGTGTGCAGGTCGGTGCTGATGTCATTGATCATGACGTTCATGCTCGAACCGGCGTAGCTGCACAGGAACTGCGCCAGCGCCAGCGGCACCAGCACGGCACGTGCCGCTGTCGTTGCGGTCGATGTGGTTCCACTCATTCGCTACCACCGTTCGGTACACGGCCCGCGCCGAGGACATCCTCCCCAGCCGCGTCGATGCGCCAAAGGTGCCAGTCCCAGCCGGCCAGCTCGACGTACAGAGCGCTCACCATATCGTGGCCCGAGCGCTCGTACGAAACTCCGTGGGTAGGATCACTCAGCCGCCATCGCCCGTTCTCAAGGCGGGGCAGGGGCACCCGGAGCTGCCCGCTGGCCCTTTGGTCACCGAGGTTGACGACGACCAGCCAAGGCGTGTCACCGTCCCAGCACCAGGCGATCAGGTTCTCCGCGCCGGAACCGGGCCACCCGGAGCGCTCGACGAGTTGCCATCGGCCGGAATGGAAGGTCGGATCAGCGAGCGCGCCAAGAAGTGCGCGGTAGAAGCCGCGGAGTCGGGTGTCCTCAGGCTCGTCCGGGTTCCGGCCCAGGAACACCGGAAGCCGGGTTCGCCTGCCGGTCAGCTGCCCGTGGTGGATCAGCCGGGCCCCGGGCTGGGTCAGCGCTGTGACGGCGGCGACCGGTGCCCGCTCGATACCGAAGGCGGCGGCAGCCCGTGGCTCGTCGTGGTTCTCCACGAACCGAACCAGGCGTTCCTGATAGCCAAGGTCGCCGCTCAGGTGCCCGAGCACCGCCTGCGCAGGCCCCGCCTGCAGGCGGTCGTAGAGCCGTTTGTCGTAGCAGAAGTCGAAACCCTGCTGTTGCAGCGCCCACTCCAGATCCCAGTAGGCCTCGGCAAGGAACAGGAATCCCGGTTTGTGCGCGCGCACAGCGGGGATGATCGTCGGCCAGTAGTCCGTATCCGGTGGGGCACCGGCCCGATCACCCCAGGTGCGGGTGAACACGTCGTTCATCGTCAGCATCGCCATGTCGCAGCGCACCCCGTCACACTGGTCGGCGATCGTACGGAGCGTGTCGATGACGGTGGCGCGCAGCCGGGGCTCGAACACGTTCAGCTGGACCACGTCCGGCCACGCCGGGAAGTATGGATCGCGGCCGTTGGCAACGACCCGGTCGCCGACCCGGATGAAGGACTTCGGGTCGCGCTCGACGTCGTTCGGGGTACCCGCCACGAACAAGCCGGGGCGGTCGGTCACCCACGGATGATCTGGGGCGACATGGTTGGGAACGAAGTCCAGGACAAGGCCTATCCCCCGCGCAGCGAGCTCCGCCCGTGCGACGGCCAGGGCGTCGGGACCCCCGAGGTGCTCGTCGACCAAATAGTTGCGGATGCAGTACGGCGATCCGACGACATCCGCCGGTCGCCAACCCGGCAGGGCCGCATCGAAGTCGGCGGTCAAGCCGGGGTTGTCCAGGGCGATCGCGATGCCGGCCGGGCTGCGCTGCCAGACCCCCATCAGCCAGACGGCATCGATCCCGAGGGCGGCCAGTTCGTCCCAGAACCGTGCCGGCACGGAACCAAGGTCGACGGGTCGACCCGCGTCCCGACTCAGCTCATCAAGCCATGGCCACGTGTTGATCTCGTAGATGACCGGATCGGTGACTGCGCTGAGGTTAGTCGAGAGGTCCGGTGCGCGGAGCGTGGCGGGGATGGCGGGATTCTTCTTCGTGGCAGCGGGGTTCATGCACGGCTCCGGGTGGCGTCGGCGGTGACGGGCGTGACGTGTTGCGAAGCATCCGATTCGCCGGGCTCGGCGAAGATCAACCGCTGGCTGGAGCCGGGTGGATCCATGATGAGATCGGCGACCAGCGCGGTCCACCCCGTCTGGTGCATGGCGCCCAGGCCGGCACCGTTGTCGCCATGGAAGTACTCGAAGAACAAAAGGTTGTCGCGCCAGGCCGGGTCCGTCTGCAACTTCTGCACCCCGCCGTACACGGGCCGGTGCCCGTCGGCGTCGGGCAGCCAGATGCTGATCAACCGGTTCGACAGGTCATCTGCGATTTCGCGGAGGCTAGCGTGTCGCCCAGATCCGGTGGGGTACTCGAGAGTGAAGTCCGGACCGAGGAACTGGTCGTACTGCAGCAATTCCCTGATGACGAGGTAATTGATCGGGAACCACACCGGGCCGCGCCAGTTCGAGTTGCCGCCGTACATGGCGTTGGTGGATTCCGCCGGCTCGTACCGAATGGTCGCGTCGGGCAGTCCGGGCACCGAGTACGGCGTGCTGTGCCGCTTGGAAACTGCGCGAAGGCCATGCGGGGACAGGAAGGCGTCCTCGTCGAACAGGGTGGCCAGTATCCGGCGCAGATGGTCCGGGGGGACGACGGACAGCAGCAGTTGGCGGGTGTCGCCGCTGCCACGAACCCGCCAGTCGAGCATCTGGTGACGGCCCTGCTGCTCCAGCCGACGGGCGAAGCGTTTGCGCAATCCCTGCAGCCGTTCCGCCACCGATGCTCTGATGGCCACCGCCGGAAGAGCCGGAATGACCCCGACCAGACTTTGCACCCGCACGAGGTTGCGGACCCCGGACGCGTCGGTGAGCAGGTCATAGAAGAAGCCGTCGGCCGGGTCGTAGCATCCGGAGGCCTCCAATGCGTCCATGATCAAGACGGTGTGTTCGACGAACTTGACCACCATGTCCTCGTAGACGGGGTTCCGGTCCGCGAGGGTGACGGCCAGGGTCAGCATTGCGATCGAGTAGTACGCCATCCACGCGGTGCCGTCGGCCTGCTCCAGGCGCATTCCGGGTGGCAGGTGCGACCGGTCGATCGGGCTGATGTTGTCCAGGCCGAGGAATCCGCCGCCAAAGAGGTGGTTGCCGTCCGGGTCCTGCCGGTTCAGCCACCAGGTGAAGTTCAGGAGCAACTTCTGAAAGACCCGTTCCAGGAAGTCGTAGTCGCGGGAGCCGTCGATCACGAAGACCCGCAGCGCCGCGAGGGCGTGCACCGGCGGGTTGACGTCATCGAAGTTCCACTCGTAGGCAGGCAGCGCTCCGTTCGGGTGCTGGAACCACTCGCGTAACAGCACCAGCAGTTGGTACTTGGCGAACGCAGGGTCAAGGTGCGCCCATGGGACGGTGTGGAAAGCCAGGTCCCAGGCGGCGAACCACGGGTACTCCCACGGGTCGGGCATGGCCAAGACGTCGAAGGAATCGAGATGCCGCCACTCCGCGTTCCGGCCGGTGCGGTGACCGGCCGGCGGGACAGGCTGCCCCGGGTCACCGTCCAGCCACCGGTTCACCCGGAACGGGTAGATCTGCTTGCTCCAGATCAGCCCGGCGCAGGCTTGCCGCAGCACCCGAAGCCGTTCCGGATCGGTGCCGGCCGGCGCCAAGTCGCCGTAGAACTCGTCGGCTTCCCGGCGCCGGGCGGCCATCGTCTTGTCGAAGAACGCGCCGGCCCAGTCGCCGGACCGGCCGCCGTTCGAGGAAGCCGGCGCCGGATCGGACGGTGGTCGGTGCAGCCGCAGTCGCACCTCGGCAGACCCGCCGGCGGGAACGGTGACCCGGTACCACCAGGCCGCTTTCGTGCCGCGCTGGGCCGGGTTCACCGACGCCGCGCCGTTCACCACATGGTCGTTGATCCCGTCCTTGGGGAACTCGGTGATGGCTGTGGCCCCGAAGATGCGTGGGTTGTTCGTTTCGTTGTCGCAGAACAGGGGCTCTGGCGCGACTCCATCGACCGGGGCTGCCTCGAGGCGGTAGCCCCCAAGGCGGGGGTGTTCGACAGCTATCCCGTTAGCGGGACCGTTCGCGTCGAGGAACAGCGCCGGCGGCTCGGCGCCGCTGATCCGCCAGGTGTTGCGAAACCACAGCGTCGGCAGCACCGAGATCATGGCTTCCGCTGGTCCGTGATTGTGCACGGTGATCTCGGCGAGCATGTCGGTCGGGGACGCCTTGGCATAGGTCACTTCGACCGAGAAGTACCGGTCCTCGTCGAACACACCCGTGTCCAGCAGCTCGAGTTCAGGCTCCTCGCGGCTGCGCCCATGCTCGACCAGTTGGCGGTACGGGTACGCGGCCTGCGGATAGTGATACCGCCACTTCAGGAGGGCATGGCTGGGCAGGGCGTCCAGGTACCACCAGTACTCCTTGACATCTTCGCCGTGGTTCCCCTGCGGCCCCGTCAAGCCGAACATCCGCTCCTTCAGGATGGGGTCGGCACCGTTCCACAACGCAAGGCCGAGACAGAGGTCGTGATGGATGTCGGAGATTCCGGCCATGCCGTCCTCGTTCCACCGGTACGCCCGCGACCGGGCATGGTCGTGCGGAAACGAATCCCACGCATTGCCGTCGGCGCTGTAGTCCTCCCGCACCGTGCCCCAGGCCCGCTCCGACAGGTACGGACCCCACTCGTACCAGGGATTCGCATCGAACAGATCGTCCTCCGCACGGCCGGTGGCCGCCGCCAGCCGCTGTCGTTCGGCCGTCAAATCCGCTTCAGGCTCAGGCATGGGTCAGCTCTCCTACGTGACTGGGGTTGGCGGATCCAGAGCTCACACAGATCGAAGCCATCGATCTGTGCACGCCATGAGGTGATCGGACTACCTTCGGACATCGAGTCGGTGACGACCACCCATACATCGAACGTCGACCCGATGAACACTGCAGACCGATATCCGGACCAGATCAACTAGATGACCGAGAAGTCAGTGACCGATCAAGGATTGGTGTTGGTCGGCGTGATCACTGGCCGATCGGCGGCGTCGTCGGCCCAGGCGATCCGGCCGGGGGTTGAGCCGCCGAGTCTCGAGATCGGCCGGACGGGCGTGGTGGAAGTAGTCATCGGCCCAGTTCAGGAAAGCGTCCACGCGGCTGTGCGTTCCGCTCAGCAGAATCGCGTGCAACCCGAGCCAGGCGGCGAACGCGATAGGTCCCTCCACCTGATGTCGGTGCGCCCCGACCTCCGCGACGGCAGCGTTCCGTCCGATCATCGCCATGATTCCTTTGTCGTGGTAGTGAAAAGGCTTCGGGGACTTTCCGTCGATGTCGGCCAGGATGTTCCGGGCGGCCCACTTCCCGGATTGTTGCGCGACCGACCCGAGCTGAGGCAGTGCCCGCCCGTCGGAGCCAGGAATGTTGGCGACGTCGCCGACGGCGTAAACACCCGGGAAGCCAGGCACGGACAGGTCCGTCGCGGTGTCGATCCGGCCGCCGCGGCCGGGTGTCGCACCGGTCGACGCGGAAATCGGGGCAGCCGATTCACCGCCTCCCCAGATGACCGTACTGGTGGGAAGATGGCTGCCGTCCGACAGAACGACGGCGTCCGGGCCGACCTCCGTGACGGCGACCCCGAAGGTCACCTTGACCCCGTGCTCGTTCAGCAGGCGCAGTGCGTACTGGTGGGACTTCTCGGAGAACGGGTTCAGCAAGGCCTGGCCGTGATCGACCAAGTGGACGGACGCGTTGTCGCCCAGGGTGTTGTCCCGCTGGAGCGCCAGGAACAGTTCGGCGATTGCGCCGGCGGTCTCGACCCCCGTCGGACCACCCCGACGATGACCACGTTCAGCGGACCGGGCGCCGGATCCGGATGGCAGTGCACTCGCAACTGTTCGTGCAGATGCAGCCGCAGCCGTTCCGCGTCAGCGACCGAATACAACGGGAAGGAATGCCGGTCGGCGCCCGGAACTCCGAAGAAGTTCGGTTGCGATCCGGCGGCAGTACCAGGTAGTCGGCGGGACCCAGACTGCCGTCCGCCGTGGAGACCTCACGGGAGGCGAAGTCGATCGCGGTCACGACGGTCTGTCGGACGCTCACCGAGGGCCGTTCGTCGAAGACGACGGTCAGGGGACGGGCGATGTCCTCGGCGGGCAGCTGTGAACTGGCGACCTGGTACAGCAGGGGCTGGAACTGGAGGTAGTTGTTCCGGTCGACCAGCACCACGTCGATATCGTGGGCGCCCAGTTCGTCGGCGCAGGCAACCCCGGCCATACCGCCACCTATCACTACAACCTTCGGCATGGAGACCCCTCGTCTTCTCGGGACCGACCTCATCACTTTGCCACGCGTGTCCACACTTTCGGGACATGACGCCAACGGACGTCTTATGGACGGAACGTAGCCACCTAATGTTCACCGTCAGGAACATTTGGCTCCCCTAAGCAAAAGGGTGAATGGAACGTTCCACCGTCGGTGCGGATCCGCGGCTCCCGACGGTGACTTGCCGATGGACGATCTGCCCGCAGCGAACATCGGCGATTGTCTGATGCGGCCCCGCACCAGGCCTTCTACTGTCGGTCCATGAATGGAGACGACGGCAAGGTTCTCGAATTTCCAACACCCGCCGGGGCTCGGCGGGGCGAAGCCGAGCAGCCCGCCCCGTTGTGGCGTGAGCTCGCCGGGCGGGTGCTGAGATCGGAACGGGTTGCGCAGGGCCGGACCCTCCAACAGGTGGCCGATCGCGCCGGCGTCTCGCCGCAGTACCTGTCCGAGGTGGAGCGGGGCCTCAAAGACGCCTCTTCCGAGATGCTCGAGTCAATCTGCGGGGCACTCGGTCTCCGACTGGCCGAGCTGCTGGCGTCGTCAGGGCGGCTGCTCGTGACGACGGTCCGGCTGTCCACCCCAGGCAGCCGTCCGTCCGGCGTCACGATGCTGGCCGCCTGACACCTCACGCAACGGCTGCCGGGAACACCTTCCGGGCCGGGATGATGCGGTCGGCCAGGCCGTACGCGACGGCCTGCTCCGCGGTGAAGACCCGGTCCCGCTCCGTGTCGGCCAGCAGCGTAGCCACCGTCTGGCCGGTGTGCACGCTGAGCACATCGTTCATCTGGGCCCGGATCCGCAGCACCTCCTTGGTCTGCAGGCTCAGATCCGAGATGGTTCCCTGACCCCCGGTGGAGGGCTGGTGCAGCAGCACCCGCGTGTGCGGCAGTAGGGATCGGCGGCCGGCCGACCCGGCCGCGAGCAGCACCGCCGCGCCGGATCCCACCTGACCGACGCAGGTGGTGGCGACCGGTGCCTCGACGAACTGCATGGTGTCGTAGATGGCCATCGTGGCCGACATCGAACCGCTGGGCGAGTTGAGGTAGATGGAGATCTCCTGTCCACTGCTCTCCGAATCCAGGTAGAGCAATTGGGCCACGACGACATTGGCCACGTCATCGTCGATGTCGGTACCGAGGTAGATGACCCGCTCGGACAGGAGGCGGGAGTAGACGTCGACGATCCGCTCCCCCGATGGCGTCTTTTCGATGACGGTCGGGACGGTGTAGTGACCCATGATCAGTACCCCAACCCATTTGTGCGGCCCGTCGGGCGGATCTCGTCCAACGACGCGACCACCCGGTCCACAAACCCGTAGTCCCTGGCCTCCTCGGCGCTGAACCAGTGGTCGCGATCGCTGTCTGCGGTGACGGTTTGGATGCTCTGGCCGGTGAATTGCGCATTCAATCTATTCATCAGGGACTTGGTGTACTCGAGGTTCGCCGCCTGGATCTCCACGTCGATCGCTGTTCCCTGCACCCCGGCCGAGCCCTGGTGCATGAGAATCCGGCTGTGCGGCAACGCATACCGCTTGCCCGGTGTACCAGCGGAGAGGAGGAACTGACCCATGCTCGCCGACAGGCCCATCGACAGCGTCGCCACGTCGGGGCCGATGGCCCGCATCGTGTCGTAGATGGCCAGCCCGGCCGAAACGGAGCCGCCAGGCGAATTGATCATCAGCAGGATCTCGCGGCGCGGGTCCTCGGCCGCAAGCAGGACCAGTTGCGCGCACAGCCGGTTGGCGACCGGATCGTCGACCTCCTGCCCGAGCTGGAGGATGCGACGCCGGTGCAGTTGGGTGGTCAGCTGTTCGGCCAGAGTCTCGGGTACTTGCTCCTGTGTTGTCATACGGCCACTGTGGTGTTCCCACGGAGCGGTCGGCCAACAAATCTGCCTGCAGCGGATCCGCCCCGAGCAGCGCTCGTCCTTCCGACTCCGTCAGCCGCCGTCACCGTCCGGCTGGGCGAGCCAGCTGTGCGGCACCAGCACCCCGGAGGGATCGAAGCACCCTGGCGAGCTCGCGCTGCAGGATGACCTTCGGCTCCTGCCCGAATTGGGTACCGCCAGGTCGTCATCCGGAGCACACCGCCAGGAGCGGAGGGTTGCTGTCAAACAAGCCGGAGCTTATCGTTGGAACCCATGACCTGTGAACGAAAATAACAGCGTGTCCGGCACGGGCCAACTCCGCCGAAACAGCAGACAGGCGACAGCTTTTCGGTGAAGCGTTTCACTTTCGGTATCCCGTCGACCTCGTCAGGCGATCGGTATCACCGACAGATGAAATCGCCTCCTGTATCCGGGACCTGGGGAAGGGGCGAGCGGAGCCATGACGACACAGCGAATCCGGCCGCCCCACAGTTTAGGCGGCGGAAATGATCACCGGCTGCAAGGCCGCCTTGCGCTCGTCCTCGGCGCCGCTGTGGCCCTTCTCGTTTCGTGTTCGTCCAACAACCCGACGCCGACTCCCGCATCGGTCGCTTCCCAGCCGGTCGTGCCGCAAGCGTCTTCGCCCGTGCCTTCCACTGCGCCGGCAATCGAGCCGGTCCCGTCTCTGGCTCCCGAGAACGACGACACCACCCCGCCGCCGGTCAAGACGAACTCGCAACCGACGATCAATGTCAAAGGGCCGACTTTAGGGGCCAATTTCTCGGGAGTCGGGGACTGGCACATCAATTCCGGCGCGTCGCTGACCGATATCAGCGTGTTCACCCAGGGCACGACACAGAAGGTCGACATCAGCTTCGGTTTTCATGTGAGTGACGGCGCCGAAGGCGTCAGCTACGCCGGCGGCCGGGTCAGCCCGTCCGGCACCTACTTCAGTCTGGGTTCCGACAGCTGTGCGGGAGCGGTGCCCCAGTCCGGCGCCGAGGAGGACGGGACCTGCGCGAATCTGGTCTTCGACCCGACCGCGAGTGCGGGCGCTTCCGATCCTTTCGACGCCACCCTCGAGATCAAGATTCAACTGGCTTGCAAAGGGCAGGACTACCCGGCTTGCCGGGAAATACCGCGGGCAGCGGCGGCCAGCCCGGACGAGCCGGTCATCCTCGATTTCACCCAGTCCGTGACTCTCCACGGGTCGACCGGGTGCGACCCCGCGCCCGAGGCCAAGCCGCCCTGTGCCACCGCGTCGAGCGAGCTCTCGGCGGCACCTCCCGCTTCGCCAGCGAAATCCGCCGCTCCGGCCAACCCCTCCGCTCCGGTCGAGTCAGTGCCGGCCTCAGGTCCGGCCACGTCCGGCTAGGAAGCCGGGATGACAGAGCCGCCGGCACCATCGGAGGAAACGAACAGCATCAGCCGGAGCTTCCGGGTGCTCGCCGGGTTCGTCGCTCCGGTTTCGATTCTGACGGCCCTTTTTCTTTACTTCGGCTATGTCTGGACCGATTCCTTCTACGAGTACTTCGGAGTAGACGCAGCCACGCTCCAGTTCTCGCCGCAGGACTACATGCTGCGATCCGTGGCGGCGCTGTACGTGCCGGTCGGAGCCATTCTCTTGATCTGCCTGGCCTTCGTCTGGGTGCAACCGTCCGTCATCGCGTTCGTCCGCCGACATCGGCATTCACCCTGGTGGCGGGTGACCTGGCGCGTCCTCGTGGGAATCGGAGTCCTGCTGGTAGGAACCGGCATGGCCTTCGTGCTGGTGCCCGGAAGTACGTCCCGCGACTCGTTACTCGCACCGTTGTCACTCGCGGCCGGTGTCCTGCTGCTGGGCTATTGCCGAGCGCTCGCCGGTCTGCGGTCGTCCGGACGGCCACGTCGGGCTCGTAGCCGGGAAGCGGCGTCCACCGGCCTTGTGCTGGCCGTGGTGACGCTGTGCCTGTTCTGGGGCGCGAACAGCTTCGCCCAGCAGTACGGCCGTGGCATGGCCGTCGATCTCAGCGAGCAGATCACCCTGCGTCCAGCCGTCATCCTGGACACGACCGAGGAACTGTTCCTGCAACTGCCCGGCGTCGTCGAGTCGGCCCTACCTGCGGCTTCCGCCGACCAACAGTTTCATTTCCGCTACCGCGGTCTGCGGCTGCTCGCCCAGGCCGATGATCGAATGTTCTTCGTCTCGACGAGTTGGACACCCGGCTCCGGGCGCGCGCTGATGCTGAACGCGGGGCCTACGGTGCGGTTGCAATTCGCCGCCGGTTGATGTGTGCAGGTCGTCCCGCGGGCTGTCGGCCGAAATTCCGTGTCGTTTCGGCTTGCTGAATGATCTTGAACGTGTTGTGCTGCAGTGACCTGCCGCACAGCTGCTGCTCGGCGACTTCGGGCGCCGCGCGCCTGCGGTCGCCAATCGGATAACCGGTGAGGCAACAGGTTCTGCCGATCAGCCCGACGATCGCCGGGCAGGAAGGAATGTCCATGCGCACAGCGCGCAGCAGGTCAATCTCATCTCAGGATGGGGCAACGATTCGCAAACGGCGGACCCGGCGAGGGCCGATCCTGGCCGCCGCGGTGGTTCTGTTGGTCGGGGTGGCGGCTCCGACAGCTGCCTACGCGGCCGCCCCGAAGCCGGCCGACAGCCACTCCGCCGGCCAGCCGAATCTGGGCGACAACGTCATCATTTTCAATCCGACCATGTCGCAGGCGCAGATCCAGTCGACGGTGGACGCCGTCGCCGCGCAGCAGATCTCCAATCAATTCGGGACACAGCGGTACACGCTCTTCTTCCAGCCCGGCACCTACGGATCGGCGGCCGATCCGTTGACCTTCGACGTCGGCTACTACACCCAGGTCGCCGGTCTCGGCCTGGAACCGGGCGACGTCATCATCAACGGCACGATCAACGTGCACAACCAGTGCGACGCCGACTGGCTGCTTCGCGTTGAACAACTTCTGGCGATCGATGTCGAACCTGACCATCAACGTGGCCGGCGGCTCCGGGTGCCAGACCAATACCGAGTTCTGGGCCGTATCGCAGGCCGCCCCGATGCGTCGGGTCGTCGTCAACGGGCTCACTTCGCTGATGGACTACTGCGGGGACGGGCCGTACTTCGCGAGCGGCGGTTTCATCGCCGACTCGAAGTTCACCGGCGGAACGGTCGTCAACGGTTCCCAGCAGCAGTTCCTGGTGCGCAACAGCGATCTGGACGGGTGGACCAACGGCGTCTGGAACCAGGTCTTCTCCGGTGACTATCGGCGCCCCGCACCGATTTCGGGGACGCCGGGTGCCCAGCCGCTACACCACCCTGCCCACCAGTCCGGTCAGCGCGGATGCGCCGTACCTGTACACGGACCCCTACGGCGACCTCCGGGTGATGGTGCCCGGGCGTGCTCAAGAATTCGGTCGGCCCGTCCTGGACGAACGGTACCGCCGGTAAGTCGTTGCCGATCAAGGACTTCTTCATCGCCCGACCGACAACGTCCGTGTCGACGATCAACAGCGCGCTGTCGCAGGGCAAGAACCTGATTCTCACGCCAGGGGTCTATGACCTGGACAAGAGTCTGGTGGTGAAGCGGGCGGACACCGTGATCCTCGGCCTCGGACTGGCCACTCTCAGCCCGCAGCGGGGGAACGTGGCCATGACGATCGGTGATGTGGCCGGTACCAAGTTGTCCGGCGTCATCTTCGACGCCGGTCCGGTCAATTCGCCCGTGCTGCTGCAGGTCGGCAAGACGAAGAGCCACGATGCCGCAGGCGGCGGACAGGCTTCGGACCCGACGCGGATCCAGGACGTGTTCTTCCGCATCGGCGGCGCCGGACGCCGGTAAGGCCACCACCAGCCTGGTGGTCAACAGCTCGTACGTGATCCTCGACGACATCTGGGCCTGGCGTGCCGATCACGGTACGGGCGTCGGCTGGACCACCAACACGGCCGACACCGGACTGATCGTGAACGGCGACAACGTCACCGCCTACGGTCTGTTCGTCGAGCACTTCCAGAAGACGGAGGTGATCTGGAACGGGGCCAGAAGGGCACAGTCATCTTCTTCCAGAACGAGATGCCCTACGACCCGCCGAGCCAGGCCGCCTGGAGCGAGAGCAAGTCGTTCCTGGGATACCCGGCGTTCCAGGTCTCCCCACAGGTGAAGAGCTTCCAGGGCTACGGGATGGGCGTCTACAGCTTCTTCAACCAGGGCGTCGACATCCACGCGACCGCTGGATTCGTCGTGCCACCGACGCCCGGTGTTCAACTCCACGACATCCTGACCCGATTCCTCAACGGGTCAGGAGCTATCGACTCGGTGGTCAACGGAACCGGCGCAGCGGTCGATGAGGCGAATCCGGGACCGACGTACGTGATCAGCTACCCGTGAGTTGATCGGCCGCAGTGCCGGGCACCTCGCCCGGCACTGCGGCACGCGATGCACTTCCCACGGTCGTAGGGTGACCTGCATGCAGCTCACCAGATTCGGACACTCCTGCCTGCTCGTCGTGGACGGGGACGCGAAGATCCTGATCGACCCGGGCACGTTCTCGGCCGGCTTCGAGGACCTGACCGGCCTGACCGCGGTGCTGATCACCCACCAGCATGCCGACCACCTCGACCTCGACCGACTTCCGGCAGTCGTCGCCGCCAATCCCGAGCGGCAGGTCTACGCCGATGCCGGCTCGGTCCCGCAGCTCGAGGCATCGGCCGGGATCACCGCGGATCACCGCGAATCCGGTGACGTCTTCGACGTCGGAACCACCGTGGAGGTCCTCGGCCGCAATCACGCCGCAGATCCATCAGGACATCCCGATCATTCCGAACGCCGGTTATCTGATCGGCGGTCGACTGCTCCATCCCGGTGACTCGTTGGAGCTCCCCCAGGTACCGATCGAGATCCTGGCCCTGCCGGCCGCAGCGCCGTGGATGGCCGCCAAGGAGGCGATCGAGTACTACCGCGCCGTCGGTCCGCAGGTGGCCTTTCCGATCCACGAGAAGATCCTGGCCGCACCCGGAATCGGATTGTTCCAAGGACTGCTGGGGCGGCTCGGCCCGCAGAGCTCGACCTGGCTCACTCCGGCGGACGGCGACGTTTTCGAGATCTGAAGCTACGACCCGTCGGCTCTGGGCGAGGCGGCCATCTTGTCGACCATCTGCTTGGCGGCCGCCAGACCAAGCCCGGGCGTGCCATCGCGGAGCAGTTTGATGGCCGCAACCTTCTGGTCGGCCTGCGCCAGCGTCCGCACCCTGCCCACCAGATCCGGTTCGAGCAGTAGTTGTGTCGGGTCGACCCCGCCCACCGCGCGGCGGGCCATGATCACGAACAGCACCACGACGACCAGCACGACCACGACGATCCAGACCCAGGTTTGCACACCGGCAGCCTAGTGAACACCGTCAACCCGGCGCTCGATCCAGGTTCCATCCCGCGCCCGAGGTCAACGTTCCACTCTTTGCCAGCGCAATGCAGCGAGACGCTAACGAGTTCTGCAGCGAGACCCGCGGACCGGACGGCATTGCGGGACCTCGCGAGGTGACGACCGTGATGGTCACCAGCAGCGCGAGCACGACGGCAGTGACCACAACCGGATTTCCGGTGAACGTGGACGCCAGCACCAGAAGGGCCGCGATCGGGAAGGACGCCAGAAGCGAGACGGGTGTGCCGGTGTCGAAGGTGAAGTGCCCAGACCACCACCAGAAAGACGGCCACCGGAATCGTGAGGGCGAAACCGGCCAGGGTTCGGGAGATGTGGATCGCACCGAGGTCGTACTCGGTCCCGACGTTCAACCCGGCCCCGACCGCCGCGATCGATGCAAAGATCAGATAGTGCCCGTAACCCCAGAGCAGCGACGAGTTCAACGTCCGCAGCATGCCGGCCGCTGACTTGTCGAAATAGACCCACCACATGGCGAACAGGATGACGATGCCGGCCGCCGCCAGACCGAGAGGCCCGGCCTTGTATTCGCTCTCGTGGATGCCGGCCTCGATCGCAATCACGACGGCGGTGACCGACTCGCCCAGCACGATGACGGTGAACAGCCCATAGCGCTCGGCGATGTGCTCGGGGTGATAGGGCGTGACGCCCGTCCGCTCGGCCAGTGCCGGCACAGCCAACTCGAGAAGCGGCCAAGACGATGAAGCTGGTCAGCAGGAGATCGTCGGGCACCCACAGCCGGGCGATCCAGCCGACCTGCACCAGAGTGACACCGACCGCGTACCGGTAGGCGGTCCGGCGATGCTCGGGATCGGACCGTCCCGCCCGGATCCAATTCGAGACGGTAGCCAAGCCGCATCACCACGTAGCCGACCACCAGCACCGAGAAGTCCGGGTGCTCCGGCGACGCGGCCGAGGCCACACCGGCCGCGAGGATCAGACTCCCGATGATCTGCACGAGCACCGAGATCCGGTACGGCACATCATCATTGTCGTAGGCGGAGGCGAACCAGGTGAAGTTCATCCAGGCCCACCAGATGGCGAAGAAGATGGTGCCGTAGCTGATGATCGCCGGGCCAACGTGGCCATGGCCGATCAGTTCCTCGATCGCGAGACCCGCCCGGGCCACCGCGACGACGAAGCAGAGGTCGAACAGACACTCGAGCGGTGTCGAGGCCCGGTGCGGCTCGTCGCGGCTGCGCGGTGACATCGGCCGGTACCAGGGGATTCGGCTCGCGGGGATGTCGGTCAAGGCGGCTCCTCACCACGCGGGGGCAGTCAGCAACGACACTAACCCAGAAGGCTCAACGCGAAGGTTGCCGCACTATTGTCGCGATCAGGAACCGCGAACGTCGGCGCCGTTGCCGCACATGGAGGAGCAGAACGTGTACGAGGACCTCAGGGGCAAGATCGCGGTGGTGACCGGCGGAGCGCGGGGACTCGGGTTGCAGATGGCGACGGCTCTTGCCGCCCACGGCGCCGAGATCGCGCTGATCGACCTGCTGCCGGAAGTGACCGAGAGCGCGGCACGGCTGGCGCAGGCCAAGTTGGTCCGCACGGTCGGGATCAGCGCGGACGTGACGAACGCTGATTCGATCGGTGCCGCCATCGCGGCGATCGCCGGATCTCTGGGGACACCATCGATTCTGATCAATGCGGCGGGAATCACCGAATGGGGGGATTCGATCGACGTCACGCCGGAGAAGTGGCGCAAGGTCATCGACGTCAATCTGACCGGTACGTTCTTCAGCTGTCAGGCGTTCGCCCGGTCCGTCTTCGCCGCCGGCGGCGGTGGCGCCATCGTGAACGTTTCGTCGATGTCGGCCTTCGTGGTGAACATCCCCCAGCACCAGGTGTCCTACAACGCATCAAAGGCCGCTATCGACCAGTTGACGAAATCCCTTGCGGTGGAATGGATCGCCAGGGGCATTCGGGTGAACGCGATTGCGCCGGGCTATTTCCTGTCCGACATGACCCGGCAGTTCCTGGATTCGAATGCCGAACTCGGCAAGTACTGGACTCATCTGATACCAGCCGGGCGGATGGGCGAGCCGGCCGACCTCGACGGGCTGGTGGCCTTTCTGGCCTCCGACGTGTCGAAGTACATCGTCGGAGAATCCATCGTGATCGACGGCGGGTACTCGATTGTCTGAGGTGCCGAACTCGCCGGTCCCCTTGGCCGGCAAGGTGGTCGCCATCACCGGGGCCGGCTCCGGAATCGGGTTGGCCACCGCACTTTCGGTCTCGGCCGCCGGGGCATCGGTGCTGCTCACCGGACGGAACGCGGACAAGCTGACAGCGGCAGCCGCCCGGCTGACCGGACCGGCCAGCTCACTGGCCCTTGATGTTTCCGCCCCCGGCGCCGGACCGGCCCTGGTCAAGGCCGCCGTATCCGAGTTCGGATCGCTGGACGTCCTGATCGCCAACGCCGGCGTGTACGTTCCGGGCGACATCTGGGACGGAGCAGACGGCGGACTTCGACAATCTGATCCGCACCAACGTCTCCGGCGTCATCAACACCGTGCAGGCCGCCGTCATCGCCATGCGAAGCCGGGGCGGCGACATCATCGTCACCAGTTCGGTTTCCGGGCACCAGGCGATCCCGTGGGAGCCGGTGTATTCGGCCTCGAAACATGCGGTGCAGGCCTTCGTGCACGGGGTCCGCCGGCAGTTGGTCGGCTCGGGACTCCGTATCGGCGCCGTGGCCCCCGGTATCGTCCTCAACGACCTCTGGCAGGTGACGAGCCAGGCCGAGATCGACGCAAAGGTCGCGGCCGGGGAAGGCATCCGGTCGGAGGACGTAGCGGAGGCGATCCTGTTCATGCTGACCCGGCCGCGGCACGTCGGAATCAGGGACCTGGTGATCCTGCCCGTGAACCAGGACATCTGACGCTCGGCCGACGCTTTCGGCTGTCCGTCCTGGCTCCAGAGATCGACTGCCGGCATTGCCGCTGGGCTGGGCTTGCAGGTCCACGCCTGAGCTGCCGTGGGCCCAACGCGGGAATGATCGTCGGCGGCGCACGCTAGGGTCAATTACTGTGAATGACAGACTTGTATGGGTTGACTGTGAGATGACGGGCCTCGACCTGCGTCACGACGCGCTGATCGAGATTGCCGCCCTCGTCACCGACGGCGAATTGAACGTCCTGGGGGACGGAGTCGACGTGGTCATCCACGCATCCGACGAGGCGTTGGCCGCGATGCCCGAGGTCGTCGAACAGATGCACGCCAAGTCGGGGTTGACCGAGCAGGTCAGGGCGTCGGTGGTCACGATCGAGCAGGCCCAGCAGATGGTGCTGGATTACATTCGCCAGTACGTGCCCGAGCCGAGGACGGCCCCGCTCGCCGGCAACTCGATCGGTACCGACCGCGGCTTCATCTCCCGCGACATGCCCGAACTGGACGGCCATCTGCACTACCGAATGATCGACGTCTCGTCCATCAAGGAGCTCGCCCGGCGATGGTATCCGCGCGTCTACTACGGGCAGCCGGCCAAGGGCATGGCGCATCGTGCCCTGGCCGACATCCTCGAATCCGTCCGCGAGCTCGCCTACTACCGGCAGACGATCTTCGTCGCACAGCCCGGGCCGACCAGCGAGCAGGCCCAGGCCGTCGCCACCCGGCTCCTGGCCGAGCCGCAGGGCTGACTTGCGGCGGTGGTCCGATACCGGCCCGACATTGCGTCTGCCCGACCCCGGAACGCAGGCACGAGGGGCAGAACAGGTCCGAACCACATCTGAGCGTCGGTTAGACTATGGCGTCCCGCTGGCCAGCCGGCGGGTCGTCTGACAGCAAGGTCATGGTGGGCGTAGCTCAGCTGGTAGAGCACTGGCTTGTGGTGCCGGTGGTCGCGGGTTCGAGTCCCGTCGCTCACCCCATGTCGAAGAGCCCCGGCGTTCACGTCGGGGCTCTTTGCGTCGCGTCACCGAGCAGGCGACCATTCGGTCCGTTCCGGCGGTCATCTCCCGGAAACCCGCGAATCGCGGAACGGAAATGCTCGGCTGTCATCGTCGGACGACCCTTTCCTCCGGCGAACAGGTGACCTCGTGCCTATTGATCAGCCCCTCATCACCGTGATAGCCGGTTGCGCCATTGCGACGGTGGATGCCGCGGGAACCGAATTCGACCGGGGCCACCTGGTCATCCAGGGCAGCCGGATCGCCGCGATCGGCGCCGGAGTCGCACCACATGCGTGGTCGAGCCGAGCCGACCGGATCGTCGACGGCACAGGGATGCTGGCCACACCCGGCCTGGTCAACACCCACCACCACCTCTACCAGTGGATCACCCGGGGTTACGCCCAGGATGCGACCCTTTTCGGATGGCTGACGGATCTGTACCCCGTCTGGGCCGGTATCGACGAAGAGACGACCGAGGCGGCCGCCACCGCAAACCTGGGTTGGATGGCGATGTCGGGCTGCACCCTGACCACCGACCACCACTACGTCTTCCCCTCGGGCGGGGGCGACGTGCTGGGAGCCACCATCGCCGGCGCCAAGACGATCGGGCTGCGCTTTCACCCGACGCGCGGATCGATGGATCTCGGCCAGTCCTCCGGCGGCCTACCGCCCGACTCGGTGGTGGAGACCACTGAGCAGGCCCTGATCGCCTCGGAGGCGGCCATCGACAAATGGCACGACCCGTCTCCGGAATCGATGCTGCAGATCGCGCTGGCTCCGTGCTCACCGTTCTCGGTGACCGGCGAGCTCATGCTGGGTGCTGCCGCGCTCGCCCGAAAACACGGCGTCCGCCTGCACACCCACCTCTGCGAAACGCTGGACGAGGAAGCGTTCTGCCTGGAGAAATTCGGCCGCCGCCCGGTTGACTACATCGAGGATCTGGGCTGGTTGGGCCCGGATGTGTGGTTCGCGCACTCGGTCTGGCCCTCGCCGGCCGACATCGCCAAATTCGCGGCGACGGGGACCTCGGTGGCCCACTGCCCCACGTCGAATGCCCGGCTCGGTTCCGGGATCGCTCCGGTAGCGGACATGTTGGCAGCCGGCGTCTCCGTCGGGCTCGGTGTGGACGGGTCGGCATCGAACGAGTCCGGGCCGGCTGGACGAGGAATTGCACCAGGCGCTCCTGGTCGCCCGGCTGCGCGGCGGGTCGACCTCGATGTCGGCCCGGCAGGTGTTGTCGATGGCGACCAAAGGCGGCGCAGCCGTGCTCGGGCGGCAACAGGACCTCGGCTCGCTCGAGGTCGGCAAACTCGCCGACATCGCCCTGTGGCGGGTGGACACGATTGCGGGAGCCGACATCGACGACCCGGTCGCGACGTTGGTCTTCGGAACCAGGAGCCCGCTGGAGCTGCTGCTCGTCGGCGGCGCGCCGATCGTCGAATCCGGCCAACTGGTCAACGCCGACGCGGACGCGCTCGGGCGTGCCTCTGCGGCAGCCGCTCGCACGTTGGCCCGCAAGGCGGGCCGCTGACCATCAACCCGCGAAATAGTTCATGCCCATCGCGGCCCGCACCCGATCCAGTGTCTCGGCTGCGACAGCGTTTGCCTGCGCGACACCGTCCAGCAGGACGCCGTCCAGATATCCGGGCTCGGCGAGCAACTCGCGACGCCGGGCCCGCAGTGGACGGAGCGCCTCGTTCACCACATCGACGGCAAGCGTCTTGAGCGCGCCCGATCCCGCGGCGCCGATCTGTTCGGCGATCTCCAGCGGCGACCGGTCACTCAGCGAGCCGATCATGTGCAGTAGTGATGCCACTTCCGGTCGACTCTGCGGCTGATAGGTGATGTGCCGTAACGAGTCGGTCTTGGCCAGGCGGAGCATCCGGGCAGTGGTGTCCTCGTCGGCGCCAAGTGCGATCGTGTTGTTCCTGGACTTCGACATCTTCTCGCCGTCGGTCCCCAGCAGCAACGGAACGGACGACAGCAGCGGGGCGGGCATTGTAAAAACAGTTCCATAACGCTCGTTGAACCGGCGCGCCACGACCCTACTCAACTCGAGGTGGGGCAGCTGATCGCGGCCGACCGGCACGACAGTGGTTCCACAAAAAAGAATGTCGGCGACCTGATGGACCGGATAGGTGAGCAGCAGTCCGCTCAGTGGGCGGTTGGCCGCAGCCGCCTCGGCCTTGACCGTGGGATTCCGCCGAAGTTCCGCGTCGGTCACCAGCGACAGGAACGGGAGCATCAACTGGTTCAGCGCCGCGACGGCTGAGTGGGGGAAGATCACGGTGAGTTCCGGATCGACGCCGGCGGCGAGATAGTCGGCCACGAGGGTGCGAACCCGTTGCCGCAGTGGGCCTGCCACGTCGCGGTCGGCGATGACCTGGTAGTCCGCTATCACCAGGGTCAGCGGCACGCCGAGACGTTGCAGGCGCACCCGGTTGGCCAGCGTGCCGAGGAGATGCCCGAGATGCAGGTCGCCGGTGGGGCGATCACCGCTCAGTACCCGATGCGAGGCGGGCGATCGGAGGATCTCTTTCTCGAGTTCGGCGGAGCGCGCGGCGGCCCGGCGGAACGATGCGTCGTCGAACGCGCTCTGAGCGTCGTCCGACGGATGGGAATCTGTTGCTTGGATGCTCTGCAGGTTGATCACTTTCGGCTCCTTGGTGTCAGGATGCCGACTCAGAGCGGTAGCGGTCGAAGCGCACACAGATGACCGCAGGCCGCCCGGAGGCGGCCTGTTGGGTGTTGGGGAATGACGTCGCGGCCGCCGTCAGGCAGGCGCGCGCCAGCTCGTGGTCGGGAGCTGACGGTTGGTCATGCGGCGAAACTACCACTTGTTCCGGCCGGTTGACCCCCGATGCCCAAATCTGCTCCGATCGGATGCGCGGGGCCGGCCGACGACAGGCTCGGAAGGGCAAGCGTGGCGAGCGGTTGCCAGGACCTACCCGGCCGTCCGCGCGCGGTCGTCGGTGACCGGACCGTTCGGCAACCACGACGCCGCAGCCCTGCGCTGACCTGCACGTTTCACCGCACGAGCGTGCAGCCTGTAGAGTTCCTTTTCGCCCGCCGGAGACGTCGGGCATGCGCCATTAGCTCAATTGGCAGAGCAGCTGACTCTTAATCAGCGGGTTCGGGGTTCGAGTCCCTGATGGCGCACTTCTCCAGTGCTCCGGGTGCTGTCGTGCTCGGCGGTGGTCCGTCCCGAGCGATTACCCCCAGTTGTACCGGCCAAGGCATGATGCCGGCCAAGCGTGGCATCGGACCGCTGGCCGGTCGTGAACGTTGCTTCGGGAACAAGCCGACACCGCACTTGGTTTGGTGTGGCGAAAGTTTCCGCCCACCTGCGGCCCACGCCGATCTTCTTGCGATATGTCACCCTTTTGCCCTGACATCATCATTCCCGTCGATTCAAATCGACAGTTTCTCATCGTTCCGAAAGGACCTGCCTATCATGGCGACCACTACCCTCCAACAACCAACGAACCATTATTCAGACCAAGAATCGCGAAACCCAGTCGAATTTCGAGCCACACCTCACGACAATGAAGATTTGGCCGTGCTGTTCGACGTCGTCGATGCCGAAGACGCCCGTCGCGCTATCGAGGCGACCCGTCATCTCGAGTCTCGGCAGCTGTCGGCCAGGCGCGCATAATGTTCGAAAGCAGTGCCAGTGGCAGCGACTTCGCCCGGCCGGTACTCGCCCTGTCGCCCAACAGCCGGCTCTCTGAATCTCGGCGACGACCGGCAGTAGGCGCAGTGTGCCTTCGCCGAGTCCGGCGCGCGGACGCTCGCCGGACGACGCATTTGCAAGTTGCCGAACCGACGTATGGCCTCCGAAATATCGTGACCTATTCGTGATCTGAGCACCTCCGATATGGCGGTCTGTGAAGGGTCGACTGTCGGTGGTGCTGAGTAGTGTCTTTCGTATGGACCACCACCGGATTCGCCGACTCGACGAAGCGTACGCGCTCGTCGAATCGGCGCTCGCCGCGGTCCGCAACATTCGGGACGGCGCGTTCTGGAAACTACTGCCCGACGAGCAACTGGAATTCGGTCGCCGCCTGGAAATGCTCGCCCGAACGGTGTACGCCGCGCAGGTCCACCACACCGGCGAAATCGAGCACCTCGGCATCGCCGGCGACCGGTCCTGCTCCTCCACCGCAGCGTTGCTGCGGCAGGCGTTCACCATCTCCGCCGCCGACGCCGCCGCCCGCGTCAAAGCCGCCGCCCAGATCCTGCCCCGCGAGCTGCTGACCGGCGGCACCGCCGGCGCCGCAGCTGCCGGAGTTGGCGCAGGCCGTGGACGGCGGCTGCATCGGACCCGAACACGTGAAGATCATCGTCGAGACCATGGCCAAAGTCCCCGCCAACGTCGCTCCGGCCGGACCGGGACCTGTGCGAGGCCGACCCTGGTGGACACCGCGATCGACTGTGACCCGAACTTCCTGGGGAACGCGGCGCAGCGGATCCTGGACCGGGTCGACCCCGACGGGGACCATCGACGACACCACCCCGGCGTCGAAGATGGAATTCCACTTCGGCACCCGCTCCACCCGCACCGGCCTGACCCCGATCAAAGGACAACTGGACGACCACGGCGTCGAAGTCGTGAAAAAGGCCATCGACGCGCTGTCCGCACCCCGGCCGGACGGCTCCCGCGACGCCGACGGCGACGCCGTGCAGGACGTGCGGCCCGCGGCGAACCGGCGCGCCCACGGCCTGATCGAAGCCCTCGGCCGGTACCTGGACGCCGGAATCGGTCCGATCCAGGGTGGGGAACGGCCGCACGTCACCATCACCATGAACTGGGACGCCCTCACCGGGCTGATCTCGAACGCGAGTTTCGACTCGGGCGCGATGATCAGCCCCGCCCAGGCCCGCCGGTTCCTCTGCGACGCGCAGGTCATCCCGATGATCCTCGGCGCCAAATCCGAAGTCCTGGACGTCGGAAGGGCGTCCCGCACGTTTCCCGCGCACATCCGGCGGGCCATCACCGCCCGCGATAAGGGATGCGCATGGCCGGGCTGTGATAGGCCGCCCGACTGGTGCGACGGCCACCACATCGAATTCTGGCGGCGGGACTTCGGCGAACACCAGCTACGCCAACGGGTGCCTGCTCTGCCCGCACCATCACACGGAGATTCACAAACGCGAATGGGTCATCCGCATGGCCCCCGACGGGATGCCCGAGTTCATCCCGCCGAGTTGGCTTGATCCGATGCAACGACCACGCCGCAACACCCTACGAAAATTCGACCTGGACTGACGTCGGGCCGGACTGTGGCCTCAAGGCGGACATCGAGAAGCTCTGTTCCAATTCTGGCGTCATGTATTGCTCCGCCGGCCCATTTGTGACCGCCTCGAGATTCGCTCGGCGAGGTCCTGGGCCTTGTCCGGTGTGGTGTTGGATCCGCCCAACGGCGGCTGCGCCGAGGCTAGTGCGCGGTCAACCATGGCGTTCCGGCGAGGTTAGTCGCGGTTTGCCCGGGGCAACCATGCCGACCAGTCCCCGTCTGGATCTGTCGTTTGTCCCACCTCGATCAGGTGACCGTCGGGATCGCGCATGTAACACCGAATCTCGTACTCGTGCTGCTTCGGCGGCGTCAGGAATTGAGCACCTCGAGCGCTCCATCGGGCGTACACGGCTGCGATATCCGCGACCCGAATGTTGAGGAAGCTGCTGACCCGGTCAGGATCGCTGGGCGTCTCCAAGGTAACGGCAGGCTTGTCGTCGGTCGGGCCTCCGCCGACATTGATGATGATGAAGGTGTTGGCCAGTGCGACGTAGGTCAGGCTCCCGTTGGTGAAGGCCACCTCGCCACCGAGTACTTCGGTGTAAAAGCGCCGAGAGCGTTCGACGTCGTCTGAGACGATGAAGTGCGTCAGCACGATTTCCCCTGCGGGCGATGATAGTTCAGCCATCTGACACCTCGACCCTGTTGGGCTCAGACTCCGCTTGTCGCGAAGTCTCCAGCCGATGTTGTGATCATCGGGGAATCCATCTCTTGTTGCACGGCGCAGAAGTGCAGAACCACGCATGACCGGAGACCCTGCGCTCAGTTAATCGCGCCGACCAGATGATTGGAAGGCCTACCGGCAAACTTTCCGGGCGGCGTACGTCTACATTCGCTTCGGCCACGACCGGCCCGTCGGACCGTTGATCCGGGTCAGGACGACCAAGAGTGCCTTCGCCGATTCAGCGACTGGTGACGCTGGGTGGTCCCTGGCGGATACGCCCGGACCTCCCGACGAGAATGGGCGGCACCGTTGAGGCCAGCTCCATGTCGATGTGTCAGAAGGAGTTCAGATGAGCACGACCCCTATAGCCGACCATGCGCTTCTGTCGGACCGGCACAGTGCGGCGCTGGTGAGCCGGAACGGCTCGATCGAATGGTTGTGCTTCCCGCGTTTCGACAGCCCGTCCATCTTCGGTCGGCTCCTGGGTGACGAAGCCGGCCACTGGTCGATTCAGCCGATGGACGCCACCCAAGTCACTCGTCGCTACCTGGATCGAACCATGGTGTTGGAGACCACCTTTCGCACGCCGACGGGCTCCGTCACAGTCACAGACGCGCTGGCCATGGGCACGGGCAACCGCGGGCATCAGCTCGGCACAGCTGCGCCGCATCTTCTCCTACGGCGTGCGGTGTGCCTCGAGGGAGAAGTCGATCTGCAGCTGGAGTACGTCGTGCGGCCGGAGTACGGGCTGGTCCGTCCCCTGCTGGAAATCGTCGACGGTGGGGTGGTTGCTTTTACTGGCGCCGACATGCTGGTCCTGTCTTGCCCAGCGCCCCTCTCCGTCGAACAATCGGCGGCCTCAGGTCATTTACACCTCCGCCGAAGCGATAGTGCGGGCTTCGCTCTGCATCACAGCCCGCGAACCGACATCGGATCGGCCAAGGTCTGGAGCCAATCCGAGATTCGTACTCGGCTCGAAGACACAGTCTCCGCGTGGGAGTCATGGTCGGATCTCCACCAGGCCTACGTGGGTCCGTGGCGAGACTTGGTGCACCACAGCGGGCGGGTACTCCAGTCGCTCTCCTTCGCTCCCACAGGAGCGATCTGTGCGGCGGCCACCACGTCACTGCCGGAGGTGGTGGGCGGCGCCCGTAACTGGGACTACCGCTACAGCTGGGTGCGGGACGCATCGTTCACTATCCAGGCCCTGTGGGTCGCGGCGTGCCCTGATGAAGCCGATGAATTTTTCAACTACGTGACATCCGCCGCGGCCGGCTCGCTCGACCGGAACGACGGCCTGCAGATCATGTTCGGCATCGAAGGAGAACAGGACCTGACCGAGCGCGAACTGCCGCACTTGGAGGGCTGGCGGCACTCCGCCCCCGTTCGGGTCGGTAACGGTGCGTGGAACCAGCGCCAGCTTGACGTCTACGGCGAATTGCTCAGCGCCGTGTACCGCCTCTCCGACAAGGTGTTCGACAACGCCACCCGACGAGTTGGCCCGATGGCCAACCCTGACAAGTGGGGTAGACCCCCCACTCTGACCCCTGCCACCCGCAGGTTCTTCGTCCAACTGGCCGACACCGCCGCCCGTCGCTGGCGGGAGAAAGACCGAGGGATCTGGGAAGTTCGGGGCGAGCCCCGCGACTTTCTGTATTCCAAGCTGATGTGCTGGGTAGCCCTGGAGCGGGCGGTGGCCCTGGCCGACCGTCTGGACGCATCGCACCGGGTCGAGTCCTGGATGCAGACACAGGTGCAGATCCGTGAGGCGATCTTGACCAAAGGGTGGAGCGACCGGGTCAACGCCTTCACCCAGTCCTTCGGCTCCGACGAGCTCGACGCGTCCAGTCTGATGGTTCCACTGGTGGGATTCCTACCCGCCAATGACCCTAGAGTGCTGGCCACCATCAGAGCGACTGAGGAACGTCTCACGGATGAGCGGGGACTTGTGTACCGCTACCGGTCGCACGACGGGCTCGACGGCGAAGAAGGCACGTTCCTCTTGTGCACATTCTGGCTGGCCCAGGCGCTCGCGAAGACCGGACAGCCGGCCAGGGCCCGCATAGTCTTCGAACGAGCCGCAGCCTTCGTCAACGACGTCGGTCTGCTTGCCGAAGAAGTCGATGCCGTCAGTGGAGAGCTCTTGGGCAACTTTCCCCAAGCCTTCAGCCACATCGGTCTCGTGAACGCGGCCTGGGCCATTTCTGAGATCGAACAAACCCGGAAAATTACCTCTTGAAGACTTCGTCGAGGATTGTGTCGGCTCGAACTCCGGCTCGATGACGGCCGCGTCCGAGGCTGACGGGGACACCGCGCGGCGTTCGCTTCCTTGAACTGAGCCTCGCATTCCAACCGTTCAGTACCAGCTGGATTGCACGAGCCCGGCCCGCAGCGGGCCACCGGCGTTTTCACGGCCGGATCAAACGCGCACACTGGCCGGATGCCGCACAACTCGAGCACCACTGCGCAGGAGCAGGAAATGACTGATGATCAAGCGCCCGAGCGACCTAGCCGCGTCGTCGTCGGCGTCGATGGATCGGAGTCCAGCAAGCACGCACTCCGTTGGGCGCAGTTCATCTCACGAGCCTCCGCCAGTACCCTCGCCGTCGTCGCGGCGTGGGAGCCGTACACCGGCTACGGGAAGATTGGCGCGGGTTGGGTGGGGTTGCCCGCCGACTGGAATCCCGCTCAAGACGCCCAGGACGCACTCACCTCGACGATCGACGAGGTACTTGGCCGGTCGCGTTCATTCGAGCTCGAGGTCGACGTTCGCGAAGGCAACGCCGCGAAGGTCCTGCTCGAAGCCAGCGAAGGGGCCCGGATGCTGATCGTCGGCAGCCGCGGGCACGGCGGATTCTCCGGGCTCCTCCTCGGCTCGGTCAGTGCCGCCTGCGCCGAACACGCCCGTTGCCCGGTGGTCGTAGTACACGGAGATGCGCCACCTCCGATCTAGGCCGGACGCCGATGACATCAGCGTCGGAGCGCGCCGTTGGCCGAAGGCGGGGCCGCCCAGCACGTCTGCTGGTCCGCCGCAGGGGTCACCGGGGTCGTCAACAAACGTCGCATCGCAGCTTGCGCCAGCACGGATTTGAGTCGCTCCACGGGCCCGGATCTCAAGCGGAACTTGGCGTCTCGACCGCGGCGATGTTTGCCAGTTCGGCGAGGATTCGGGCGGCCCTGTCGGCGACGTCGGCGCGGGCTGCGACTTCGTCGATCACTGTCACTCGCCGGTCCGCCACGACTCGGCGACCGGCCACGAAGACGTCGACGACATCCGTTCCGCGGGCCGCGTAGGCGAGGAACGAGCTGGCGCTGGTGAACGGGATCGCCGTCGTACCAGTGACATCCAACAGGGCCAGGTCCGCGAACTCACCCACCGCCAGCACTCCCGACAGCGCCGGATCGAGCGCCGTGGCCCCACCGGAGGTAGCCATCCGAAGCAGGTCCGCTACCGCCGATCGCAGACGGGATCGACCGCAAGACCGCGTTGCAACAGCGTGCCCGTCTTGATCTCCTCGAACATATCGAGAGTGTTGTTCGACGCGACCGAGTCGGTGCCCAGGGCCAACCGGACGCCGGCGCCGAGGTAATCCGTCAACGGCGCGATGCCGGCTCCGAGCTTGAGGTTGGAGACCGGATTGTGGGCGACTGTCACCCCAGGCCTGCGCAGCAGCTCGACGTCGCCGTCGCGTGGGTGAACGGCATGCGCTACATGGACTCTCCCGTCCAGCAGACCGAGATCAGCGACGTGTCGGACGGGGCTGACACCGAACTTCCGTATCGACTCGGTGACTTCGAATGCGGTTTCGGACAGGTGAATGTGCACCCCGATGCCGTCGTTCGCGCTGCGGCGCGCGACGTCCGCGATCATCTCGGGTGGACACGTGTACGGAGCGTGCAACCCATAGGCGACGCCGATCAGGGGATCACCCGCAAACTCGGCCGCCAGCGCTGCCGTCCGCGTCAGCATGTCGGCACCCGTCGCCGGGTCGGCCTTGGGGAATGCGACCGCCTGGTAACCGAAGACGGCAGGCGCGGCCGACACCCGCATGCCCGCCGCAGAAACCATGCCGAGTAACGCCGAGTCCCAGGCGAACATGTCCATGAAACCGACCGTTCCGCCGCGGAGCATCTCGGCGAGCGCCAGCCGCAGTCCGGCTTTGATGTCTGCCATCGTCAGCCTCAGCTCGAAGGCTCGGATGTGGCTGAGCCATCTATGCAGCGGAACGTCGTCGGAGTAGCCGCGCAGTAGCGTCATGGCCGAGTGGGTGTGGGCGTTGATGAGCCCTGGGATCGCGAGCCGGCCGGCTCCATCGATGTCGCCCGGACCCAAAGGTCCACGCACCGAACCGACGTGCGTAATTCGTCCCGATACGCACGAGAAGGCAATCTCCGCGTCGAGCAACACCTGCCCCGCCCGAGGCACGATGGTCAGCCCGACGATCCGTATCTCGGTCATCGGCAATACAGAGACATCACAGAGCAGACAGCTTCAGCCACTTGTTCCAGGGAATCGTCCAGTCGAACATGTCGCCGTCGGCGTCCGACAACTTCACGCTGGTACCGGTCACCTCGACCGGATCGCCGAGCAGCGCCGAATCGAAATAGGCTTTGGCGCTCTTCGGGGACAGGTTGATGCAGCCGTGGCTGACGTTGTCGACACCTTGAACGTCAACGGTATTGGGGTTCTCGTGGATGAATTCGCCGTTGTCGCTGATCCGCACGTCCCAGTATTCGGTCGAGCGGTAGGTGAAGGGCGGGGTGCCGATCATCAGGTGCACCGGAAGCTTTTCCATCACCACGTGGACGCCGGAGCGGGTGACCAGATTGGGATTGTTGACCTCGTCACCCCGGCCGAAGGACGCCGGGTAGGTGGCGACGGTCTTGCCGCAGGATGACTGGTCGTTGATCTCGCACCCCTGCTTCACCACGATCTTGTAAGTGCGGGCATCTGCGTAGACGACCTGGTTCCTGCCGATCTTGAAATCACTGGTCACGTCATCGCTGCCGTACGCACCGTCGCCGAACTTCAGGCCGTAGACGTTGGCGTCCACGTGCACCGTGGTGTTGGCCGGCCAGTAACCCTTGGGGCGCCAGTCGAGCGCCCACAGCCCGTCGTCGTGCTGGATCCATGCCCAGGCACCTTCGACCTTCGGCGTGGTCGTGATGGTGACGTGCTTCTGGATCAGCGCCCTGTCCTGCGGCTCCATGCCGAACCGGACGATGACCGGCGCGGCCACCCCGACAACGTCACCGTCGCCGGGCGAGACGTTCACGCGGACTCTGCTGTCCGGCTCGATCGTGTCGAACGATCCCTTGATGACGACCGCCTTGCCGTCGGTGCCGACAGCAGTCCCGGACGCGGTGTACTTCTTTCCGTAGCCGAGCACCTCGCCGAGGGTCCAGGTGGAACCATCCGGCGAGATCGCACCCTTCACGACCTTGCCCTGCGGGATTGGTCAGGGTGAACGCGGTGATCCTGCCCTTGGATACCGTGACGATCAGCGGGTCTGCGGGTGACATATCGCTTGTTCCGAAAGCCGGCGACGACTTGATCTTGGCGACCGGCGGCAGCACGACAGCCTTCGACGTCGTGGTCGGCGGCGTGGCCAGACTTGAACTGGACAGGCGACGAGGACGCGATCGCGGTCGACGACGACGACGCTTGACTGGGTCGACGGAGCGGCGGAGTCGTCGGGGCGGACAGACGTCGCCGACGTCGACGCCGCGACGTTGGCGGATGAGGCGCGGGCCGATGAGGCGATGGCGCCGCTGTTGGTCGCGGCGTTGCCACCGGACGTGCAGGCCGTGATCAGCGCCATCAGCGAAATGACCGCGGCCAAGGGCGCCCGACGACGAACAGAAAACATAGAAGACTCCGCCTCACACTTGTGGACCCCTGGCGGCAACCCACCCCCCACGACCGTTGTCGTCAGTGCGAGGATACCGGCCGCGAGCACATATCCAGTTGCGATTCGAGGCGTGCCGGGCGTTTTCCGGCCCGGCTCGCAGGGTGTGGCCGACCGGATGGCGGCACTCAGCCCTCGGGCTGAAATCCTGGCAGATCAGCGAAAAAGTCGGCGAATGATGATGAACCCGATCAGCGCGCCCGCCGCGATGACGCCCGACTTGACCCTCGGGTCCGCCCACGTCGACAGGGCGGTCTGCTTCGCCTGCTCCACGATTCGCCTGGGGTCGGCCCTGGTCGTCAGCTCGTCGACGGTCACGGCCAGCGCATCCCGGGCTCGCTCGATTTCCGCCTGGATGGTGTCGGCGTCGCGGGCCACGTGGCCTCCCTTTGGTGCGGGGCCGCTCGGAAGGCGGCTTACAGCTGATTACCCTAGCGCCATGACGACTAACCTTCCCGACGTGGGCGACCCAGCTCCGGACTTCACCCTGCTCGACGCCACGGGCGCCGAGGTCAGCCTGTCCGGTTTCGCCGGTCACCGGGTGATTCTCTACTTCTACCCGGCGGCGATGACTCCGGGATGTACGACGGAGGCGTGCGAATTCAGCGCGGCCAAGCCCGAACTCGATGTGGCCGGAGTGACGGTGATCGGAGTGTCTCCTGACTTGCCGGCGAAGCTTGCCGCCTTCACGGCGAAGAGCGGCCTCGATGTCACGCTGCTCAGCGACCCCGATCGGACGGTGCTGCAGGCGTACGGCGCATACGGCGAGAAGCAGAACTACGGAAGGACGGTGCTCGGTGTCATCCGCTCGACCTTCGTCATCGGCCCGGACGGAACGATCGAGAAGGCGTGGCGCAACGTCAAGGCCACCGGGCACGTGGGCAGGGTGCTGCGCGACATCGGCCTCGCCGCCTGACGGCGGACCTTCGCGGCGTCACGGCCCTGGCAGGTAGTCTGATCCACGCCGCGCAAGCGGCGGTGGGGCCGTAGCCCAATTGGCAGAGGCACACGGTTTAGGTCCGTGCCAGTGAGGGTTCGACTCCCTTCGGCCCCACTCGGCACCCCGCGGACAGGTACCGCTGGGTCGATTCCGTGCTCACCGTTGGACAACGCAGAGAGCTCAGAACAGCGGCTCGCCGATGGCGGCAGGTGCAGGCCCGCTGAACAACGCGCTCACCGATTCGCCGTTGTGGATGCTACGCATCGCCTCGGCGAGGGCGGGAGCGATCGACAGCACGGTGAGCTTCTCGGTGCGCTCCTCGTTGCGAATCGGAACCGTGTTGGTACAGACGATCTCGAGCACGTCGGGCTGGTCGCCTATTCGCTTCAGCGCACCGCCGGCGAACAAGCCGTGCGTGCAGGCCACCCGGATCGATCGGCATTTCAGCTCACGAAGCCGATCGAGTAGTTCCAGAACCGTGCTTCCCTTTGCGATCTCGTCGTCCAGGACGATGATGTCGCGACCGGTCACCTCACCGATCACGGCGCTGATGCTGACCCTGTCGTCGGCGAATCGCTGTTTGGCGCCGGCGGCCACCGGCACGCCGAGCAACCTCGCGAAAGCGGCCGCTTCCTTGGCGTTGCCCAGATCAGGCGAGACAACGGTGGTCCGCGACAGGTCATACCCGCGGAAGTGGCCCGCCAGCTCGCGCAGCGCGTGCAGGTGGTCGACCGGCACGCTGAAGAACCCGTGCACCTGGGGCGAATGCAGCGTCATCGCCAGGACCCTCGAAGCTCCTGCGGTGACGAGCAGGTCGGCGACGAGCCGACCGCCGATGGAAATCCGCGGCGCGTCCTTCTTGTCGGAGCGGGCGTAGGCGTAGTGGGGCATCACCACCGTGGTGCGCGCGGCGGAGGCACCTCGGGCCGCGTCGAGCATCAGCAGCAGTTCCACCAGGTGCTCCTGGACCGGCGTGACCAGAGGCTGGATCAGGAAGACGTCGCGTTCCCGGCAGTTGGCCTGCAGCTGTACCTCGAGACAATCGTTCGCGAAGCGCTCCACCCGGACCGGATGCAGCGGCACTTCGAGTTGCGCGCAGACCTCAGAAGCGAGCTCAGGGTGGGCGCTGCCGCTGAAGACCACGATGTTTCGCAAGACCAGCCCCTGTCTGCCTTCGCCTGGTCCAACCCTACCGACACGCAACGGTCGCCCACACTCGCCTCCGACGGTTGGGCGTTCAGGATGCGACAATTCCGGGAACAATAACCGGTAGGTAGAAGGACAATTGGCGGTAGAAAGAGGTCCCCGGTGAGTCACCCCGATGTGAACGACGACAGTTCGGACGGTCCGACCAGGGCGTGGGGGGACTCCAGTTCCGACGAGACACAGGTGGTGCGGCCGCAGTCGGGCAACGACTCGTCGATCGGCGCCGGGTCCACTCCGATCAGGCCGCGCTACGGGGAAGCAGCCGACGGGGGTCAGCCGGACGCTGCCAGTGCCACCCGGACCTCCGCTCCCGCGGTCGAGGCGCCGGCCGGCGGCTCCAATCCTGGCCCGGATGGCGCCGAGCAGGGTGGCTGGGCAACCTACCCGGACCAGTCCGCCTACTCGTCGGAATCGACGATGACGTCCGTGTACCCACAGGTAGCCCCGGGCTACGCACCGGCCGGTCACTCGCCGGCATACGCGGCCCCGACGGCGGTGACTCCCACTCCCCCGGTCGCAGCCGAACCGGAGAAGACCTCCAATCGGGTCGGCCCCGCCTTCATCTGCATACTGGCCGGCATCCTGCTGACGGCCGGCGGCATGCTGCTCGCCGGCAAGTACGGGATCGTCGCCGAGAGCAACCTGACCCACAACTCGGTGGTGATCAAGAATTCCGTTCTGACCACGCTGGGCGCCATCCTGCTGTTGGCCGCTGTCCTGCTGAACGGCTGGTCGCCGTGGGCCACCGTCATTCCGGGCATCGTCCTCACCGCCGTCGGCGGCTGGGCTCTGTACGACACCAGTGCGACGGTGAGGGTCGGGCGCTGGACGAGCTCCGTACTGACCACCAACCAGCTGGCGATCTGGCACCACTACGGTGTCACTCTGGCGATCGGCCTGATGATGCTCGCAGCCAGCGCGGCCGCCGCCATCGCCAGGGCGTCGGGCAAGCGCGACGGGAAGATTCTCGGTCGTCGCCAGATCTCCTAGCCGATCGCCGGACCATCGGGACCGCGCTGACCGGACCGCACGCTCACCTGGCCGAAAGCTCAGGCGAGTCCGAGAGCTATCCGGAGATCGGGCAGCATCAAGCCGATGGCGCGTCCGCGATGGGACAGCCGGTCCTTCTCACCGGGGGTGAGCGCGGCCGACGTCCGCCCGTCACCCGCCACGTCGCTCTCCACCGGAACGAACAGCGGATCGTAGCCGAACCCGTTGTCGCCCTGCGGCTCCCGAACGATTCGTCCACGCCACTCGCCGCGCCTGACGATCGGTTCGCCGCCTGGCACGGCAAGAGCGAGCGCACACACGAACGACGCACCCCGACGCTCCTCGGGCACGTCGGCCAGTTGGCCGAGCAGCAGGGCGTTGTTCGCCGGGTCGTCCCCGTGTCGGCCGCACCAGCGCGCCGACAACACGCCCGGCATCCCGTTGAGTGCGTCGACGGCCAACCCGGAATCATCGGCGAGCGAGATCTGACCGGTGGCTACCGCGGCCTGCGCGGCCTTCGCGACGGCGTTCTCCTCGAACGTCGCGCCGGTCTCCGGCTCCTCCGGGAACTCTGGGACGTCGGCCAGCCCGAGAACGGTGACCTGATCACCGAGGATGCGCTGCAACTCGCCGAGCTTCTTCGCGTTGCGCGTGGCCAGCAGCACGCTGGTCACGGCTTGGCGCCGAGGTCTTTGGGATACGGCGCGGCCAATGCCTCCCGTTGGAGCTCGGTCAGCGTCTTGATCCCGCGCGAGCGCCGAATCCAGCATGGCGTCCAACGTGGACCGCGAGAAAGTGGCTCCTTCGGCGGTGCCCTGCACCTCGACCAGAGTTCCGGTGTCGGTGGCGACGATGTTCATGTCGACCTCGGCGCGCGAGTCCTCTTCGTACGGGAGATCCAGCCGGACCCGTCCGCCCACCACGCCGACCGAGACGGCCGCGATCTGGCACGACAGCGGCTGCGGGTCGGACAGCGCACCGGCTTTGCGGAGAAAGGTGACGGCGTCGGCCAGAGCGACATAGGCGCCGGTGATCGCCGCCGTTCTGGTCCCGCCGTCGGCCTGCAGCACGTCGCAGTCGACGGCAATGGTGTTCTCACCCAACGCGGCCAGATCGACGCACGCCCGAAGGGACCGGCCGATGAGCCGCGAGATCTCATGGGTCCGTCCGCCGACCCGGCCCTTGACCGACTCGCGATCACTGCGTTCGTGCGTGGCGGACGGCAGCATCGCATATTCGGCGGTCAGCCAACCCAGCCCGGATCCCCTTGCGCCAACGCGGAACCCCACGCGTGACCGACGCGGCGCACAACACCTTCGTGCCGCCGAACTCCACCAGCACGGATCCGGCGGGATGGGCCTGGAAGCCCCGGGTGAGACTGATCGGGCGGAGTTCGTCGTCGGCTCTTCCATCTTCTCTGACCATGTCTCCAACCTAGCGGCAGCCCTCGGTGGCAGGCCCAGCGGCGCGGACCAGGGAAGCGGCAGCACGACGTGCCGAACGCCACTCAGCGGGCGACGGTGACGCTGCTGATCTCCGGGCCCAGGAAGCGGCGGCCGAGGCGGGCGAAGGCCGCTGGATCGCCGGTGGCCCTGAACTCATGGGCCGCGGGCTCCAGTCCCGGTTCGGCGAGCAGATCGGCCTCGGTGAGCTGCCGGTACACGTCCTTCGCCGTCTCCTCGGCGCTGGACACCAGGTTCACGTTCTCCCCCATCACCAGCTGCAGCACGCCGGTCAGCAGCGGGTAGTGGGTGCAGCCGAGGACGAGGGTGTCGACGTCAGTGCGTTGCAGGGGGGCCAGGTAGGCCTGCGCCAGACCGAGCACCTGACGCCCCGAGGTGATCCCGCGTTCGACGAAGTCGACGAACGACGGGCAGGCCTGGGCCCGCACCACGATGTCGTGGTTGCCGGCGAAGGCGTTCTGGTAGGCGCCGGAGGCGATCGTCCCGGACGTGCCGATGACCCCCACCTCACCGGTTCTGGTGACCGCCACCGCACGGCGCACCGCCGGGCGGATCACCTCGACGACCGGGATGTCGTACCGGCGGTTCGCCTCCTCGAAAGCGCCGGCTGCCGATGCCGTGTTGCACGCGATGACCAGCATTTTCACGCCGGACCCCACGAGATCGTCGGCGACCGCCATGGCGTGGGTCAGCACCTCGTCCACCGCCAACGGCCCGTACGGCCCGTTGGCGGTGTCGCCCACGTAGCGGACCTGCTCCAACGGGAGCTGGTCGATGATGGAGCGGGCGACGGTGAGACCGCCGACACCGGAATCGAAGATGCCGATCGGGTCACTGTTGCTCATCGCGCGACCGGTCGGTCAATGGCATGCGTCAAACGGGCCTCAGAAGCTCTGCGGGATAGCCGGTGTCGCCCTTTTCGGCTTGCGGGGGCCATCAGCCTTGGCCACCAGGAACGCGGCCAGCACGCCGCCGATCGCGCCGAACAGGTGTGCCTGCCACGAGATGGTGACGACCCCGGTGATGTCGGCGACCGCCAACCTGACGATCCCGGTCCAGAACAGACTGCCCCAGATGACGAGAAGCACGGTGCCCAGCAGGATCTGACCGAAGCTGCGGGTGAAGACGCCGCGCGCGATCAGGTAGGCCAGCCAACCGAACACCAGCCCGGACGCTCCGATGGTGGCGGAGTTGCCGGGCCCGAACAGCCAGACTCCCAGCCCGGAAACCAGCCAGACCAGCGCCGTCACCGCCACGAACTGCCGGGCGGTGCCCAGCATGATCAGGAATCCGAAAATGAGCAGCGGCAACAGGTTCGACAACAGATGCGCCCAGTTGAGATGCAGCAGGGGCGCCGTCAGCACTCCGATCAACCCGTCCCAGGTGCGCGGCACGATCCCGAATCTGGCATCGAGTCGGCTGGAGGCCATCGCCGAGTTCACGAGTTGGACGATCACGAGGAGCAACGCGAAACTGCCGACCACGATGACGGCCGGCTTCACCCTGGCCGCCACCAGCGAGCCGCGCGCCTTGCTGACCGGGGCTCCGCCGGTGGGTGCCGGGAGTGGTGACATCGTCATAGTCGAAGGCTACCGACACCTGGTGCGCAGCGGTCAGGGATTTGCCCTGAGCCGCCCCTGAAACACCTCACGCGGACGCGCCTCACGCCCACAGCTGACCTTCGAGGCCAGATGTTGCCGCCTCGTCGTCGGTGGCGCCGTAGACCCCGGTCGAGAGGTACTTCCAGCCCGCATCCGCGACGACAAAGGCGATGTCGGCAGGGCGGCCTTCCTTGACGGCCTTGGCGGCGACGCCGAGTGCCGCGTGCAATACGGCGCCGGTGGAGATGCCGGCAAAAATCCCTTCCACTTCGAGCAGCTCGCGCGTCCGGCGCACCGCGTCATCCGGTCCGACGGAGAACCGGGAGGTGAGCACTTTCTCGTCGTACAGCTCGGGCACGAAGCCCTCCTCGAGATTGCGCAGCCCGTAGACCAGCTCGCCGTACCGCGGCTCGGCCGCGACGATCGAGATGTCCGGCACCTTTTCGCGCAGGTACCGCCCGACGCCCATCAGCGTGCCGGTGGTGCCGAGGCCCGCCACGAAATGCGTGATCGTCGGCAGGTCGGCCAGCAGTTCGGGGCCGGTCGATTCGTAGTGCGCCCGCGCGTTCTCCGGATTCCCGTACTGGTAGAGCATCACCCAATCGGGATGGTCGGCGGCGAGCACCTTTGCCGCCGCGACGGCGGCATTGGACCCGCCCGCCGCGGGTGACGAGATGATCTGCGCACCGTAGGCGCGGAGCAACAGGCGCCGCTCTTCCGAGGTGTTCTCCGGCATCACGCAGATCAACCGGTAACCCTTGATCCGGCAGACCATGGCCAGCGAGATCCCGGTGTTTCCGCTGGTCGGCTCGATCACCGTGCAACCTGGGCGCAGTCGGCCTTCGGCCTCGGCGGCCGCCACCATCGCGAGCGCCGGACGGTCCTTGATGGAGCCGGTCGGGTTGCGATCCTCCAGCTTGGCCCAGACGCGGACGCTGCGGGACGGCGACAGGCGTGGCAGGCCGACCAGCGGCGTACCGCCGACCGCCTCGACCAGGCTCTCGTACCTGGTCACCTGCGTCAGACTCCTGAACCGCCGGCGACGGCGGGCAGGATCGTGACCTGGTCGCCGTCGGCCACCGTGGTCTCCAGACCGCCGGTGAAACGAACGTCCTCGTCGTTGACGTAGATGTTGACGAACCGGTGGAGGGCGCCGTTCTTGACCAGCCGGTCGCTCAGACCGGTGTACCGGCCATCGAGATCGGCGATCAGATCGGCGACCGTCGCTCCTTCGGCGGACACCGTCTTCTCACCCTTGGTCACCGGTCGCAAGATGGTGGGTACGGACACCGAAACGCTCATTGCTTCTCCTAGGTATCGCTCTGCCGAGGCGGACTGCTCGTCACCGATCGCGTCGCACTTACTGGTGCAACGCCAAGCCGCTACGAAATCATTTCCACTTCTTCTTCGGTCACTTCACCGTCGATGATCCGGTATGACCGGAATTCCACCGAATCGGCGTCCCTGGTGCTGACCAGGACGTAGTGGGCCTGCGGCTCGCCCGCGTAGGCGATGTCGGTCCGGCTCGGGTAGGCGGCGGTGCCGGTGTGCGAGTGGTAGACCACGACGACCTCCTCGTCGCGCTCGTCCATCTGGCGGTACAGGCGGAGCTGCTCACCGGAATCGAACCGGTAGAACGTCGGCGACCGTTCCGCGTTCATCATCGGGATCACCCTCGTCGGCGTGTCACTGCCGACGGGCCCGGCGATGATCCCGCACGCCTCGTCCGGATGGTCCGCCCTTGCGTGCGCGACGATGGCCTCGACCATGCGATTGGGGATGCTCAACACGCCGGTCAGCTTATCGAGCCGCGGGTCCGTCCTCCGCCGGGCACGTGTCAACGGCCACCGCCCAAGGCGCGATGACGGTCAGTCCAGCAGCGCGTTGACCAACGAGTCCTGGACTGCCGAGAGCCATCGGTAGGTGGCGAAGATCGCCATCTCCATGCCGTCCGGATCGGTGTTGGCGGGCGGCTCGTAGTTGTCGTCGGTGATGTTGAGCCGGACGCCCAGCGCGAGCCGCACGTCGTTCAGAGTGGAACTCCAGGCCTGCGCGGCGGCGGCGTCCAGATGGACGGTGCCGCCCCCACGGGGCAGGGAGTCGAGCATCCGCACCGCGGATGCATCCTTCATGGCGATCAGATCCGGCTCCCGCAGCATCCGGATGCCGGACGCCAACTCGTGGTCCGAGGCATGAAAGTCGGGTAGCAATCGGGCCACCGCAGGATCACTGGGCGGCGTGGCAGGTGCCATCACCATCCCCGTCAGCTGGGCCAGCGGATCGGTCGATGCCTCCGCCCGCCGGCCGGCCAACATCTGGCGCACCTGGTCCACCAGGTCGGCGATCAGCGTCGCCTCGTCCGGCTCGAACACTGCCGTGAATCGTCCGAACCGCTTGTGGAACAGCCGCATCAGCCGCTCCGGGTACCGGTCGCACGCATGGTCGGGCGGCTTCTCACTTGTCCTGGGCCATCGTCGCCCAGAGTCCCGCACCCTGCAGCTTCAGCACGTCGGATTCCATCGCGTCCCGGCTGCCGACCGACACCGTCGCCCTGCCGTTCTGGTGGACGTCCAGCATCAGGGCCTCGGCCCTGTGCCTCGGGTGCCCGAGCAACTTCTGGAACACGTACGTGACGTACGACATCAGGTTGACCGGGTCGTTCCAGACGATGGTCACCCACGGACTGTCCGGGCTGGTGACGTCCGCTGTCTCGGTCGTTTGCCTGGTCGTCGGCGCACTGCTGGTCACTCCACCAGTGTGGCATGAGACCGTCCGTCCTTCACGGATTTGATCACTTGTCGCGGGCGGCAGAACGCCATCCGGCAACCGGATGCCGAAGCCGTCGGTCACGGCTCGGGCTGGCCGGATGCGGCCCCAGGCCACGGCTTAGGCTGGCCGGATGAGCGACGGAGCCACAGCCACCACTGCCCTGCTCACCGACCAATATGAGCTGACCATGCTGCAGGCAGCGATCGCCGACGGCAGCTCCGATCGGCGCTGCACGTTCGAGGTCTTCGCTCGGCGGTTGCCGGACGGACGTCGGTACGGTGTCGTCGCCGGCACCGAACGCGTGCTGCAGGCGGTGGCCGACTTTCACTTCGACACCGCGGCGCTGGCTCTGCTGGAACCGATCCTGGACCAGGCCACCCTCGACCACCTGGCCGGCTGGTCCTTCGACGGCGACATCTACGGGTACCCCGAGGGCGAGTTGTTCTTCCCCGGATCACCCGTGTTGTCGGTGACGGGCAGCTTCGCCTCTGCGGTGATCCTCGAGACCGTCGTGTTGTCGATCCTCAACCACGACTGCGCCATCGCCTCCGCAGCGGCCCGGATGACCTCCGCCGCGGCCGGCCGCACGTTGGTGGAGATGGGCTCCCGGCGGACCCACGAATACGCCGCGGTGGCAGCCGCCAGGGCGGCCTACATCGGCGGCTTCGCCGCGACGTCGAACCTCGCCGCCGGGCAGCGCTTCGGTATTCCGACGACCGGAACAGCGGCGCATGCCTTCACCCTGCTGCACGACAGCGAAGCCGCGGCGTTCCGCGCCCAGGCCGCGGCGCTCGGGCCGGGAACCACCCTGCTGGTCGACACCTACGACATCACCCGCGGGATCGCCACGGCGATCGAGGTGGTCGGCCCCGAACTGGGCGCTGTCCGAATCGACTCCGGTGACCTGGGGGTGCTGGCCCGTGCCGCCCGGGAACAGCTGGACCGGCTCGGCGCCACCGGAACCAAGATCGTGTTGTCCGGTGATCTCGACGAATACGCCATCGCAGCGCTGCGCGCCGAGCCGGTCGACGTCGTACGGGGTAGGCACCTCGTTGGTCACCGGATCCGGCGCCCCGACCGCAGGCATGGTCTACAAGATGGTCGAGGTCGACGGTCGGCCGGTCGCGAAGCGCAGCGAGAACAAGCACTCGAGCGGCGGCGCGAAGGGCGCCCTGCGCCGGTACCGGACAACAGGAACCGCCACCGAGGAGGTCGTCTACCAGCTGGCCGGCCGGCCACCGGATGCGGAAGCCGGTGATGTGCAGCTGCAGGTTCCCATGATGAAAGCCGGTGTCCGGGTGGACGAGTCGCCGTCCGTACAGGCGTCCCGCAAGCGGCTGACCGACGCGCTGGTGACGCTGCCGTGGGAGGGGCTGAAGCTCTCGCACGGCGAGCCGGCCATTCCGACCACCGTGCTGGGTGTCCAGCCGACCCAGCGCTGACCGTCCCGCTCGTCAACGGAGATCCCCATGACTGCACCGGCTTTCGACCAGACCACGGCACTGATCGTGGTCGACATGCAACACGACTTCGCTGATCCCTCGGGTTCCCTCTACGTCTCCGGCGGAGAGCAGATCCTGCCGGGCATCGCCGAGCAGATCCGGGGCACGCTGGCCGCCGGCGGGTTGGTCGTCTATACCCAGGACTGGCACCCAGCACACACGCCGCATTTCGCGGCGGACGGCGGCATCTGGCCTGTGCACTGCGTCATCGGCACGCCGGGCGCGGAATTCGTGCCGGAGCTCCCTGTCGACGGACCGGTGGTGCGCAAGGGTTCCGGGCCCGAGGACGGCTATTCCGGATTCTCGGTGATCAACCTCGACACCGGGGTCACCACCGGTACCGAACTGTCGACGATCCTGGACGAGAACGGCATCATGGCCATCACCGTGGTCGGCCTGGCCGGCGACTGGTGCGTCAAGGCCACCGCCATCGACGGCGTCGCGCTCGGCTACCGGACCACGGTCCCCCTTTCGCTCACCAGGTTCGTCGAGTTGGCGCCCGGAGACACGGACGCCGCGATCGAGGCCATGAAAGCCGCCGGCGTCGCCGTCCTCCCTTGACCCTGCCCGCCCCTTCCGGCGGGGATCAATTTCCGCCGCGGGGATGAACTTGCCCGTTTGGTGCTGGAGGGTACAACGCGACAATTTCATCCCCGCGATCCGTGCGGCCCGCGACGTACGTCACAATGGCCCGATGCCGCGCGCTCCTGAGTCCATCCATGCGATCGCCGACGCGGAACTGGTCTCGGGTGCTCGGGAGACTTTCTCGATCCGATTGGATCGGTGGTGGACAGATCTGTACGACGGGTTGGCGGGGATCTACCCCGCAGGACAGGCCACCGCGTTGGCGGAGCGTCTGATTGCCCTGGCCGCCAGGGCTTTCGTCCAGCGGGACCCTGAGCTGCACCGACTGGATGCGGAGCGGGTGCTGGCCCCGGACTGGTTCCAGCAGCCGGAGATGCTCGGCTATGCGGCCTACGCCGATCGCTTCGCCGGCACCCTCACGGGTGTCCGGGAAAAGATCCCGTATCTCAAGGAAATCGGCGTCACATATCTGCATCTCATGCCGTTGTTGAAACCGCGCCAGGGGGACAACGACGGCGGCTACGCGGTCGCCGATTACCGGGCCGTGCGGGACGATCTGGGGACATTGGCCGAACTCACCGCGCTGGCCACCGAACTACGCCGCAACGGGATCAGCCTGGTCCTCGACCTCGTCGTGAATCACGTTGCGCAGGAGCACATCTGGGCACAGCACGCTCGAGACGGCCAGGCCCGCTACCGGGACTATTTCTATCTGTTCCCGGACCGCACGATGCCCGATGCGTACGAGGCCTCCCTCCCGGAGGTATTCCCGGATTTCGCCCCCGGCAATTTCACCTTCGACGACAAGTCTCATTCCTGGGTGTGGACGACCTTCAATTCGTGGCAATGGGATGTGAACTGGACGAACCCGGACGTCTTCTACGAATACGCCGACATCGTGCTGTTCCTGGCCAATATCGGCGTCGAGGTGCTCCGACTCGATGCCATCGCCTTCATCTACAAGCGCCTCGGAACGAACTGCCAGAACCAGCCGGAGGTGCACGCCATCACGCAGGCGCTCCGCGCGTTGGCCCGAATCGCCTGTCCTGCAGTCATTTTCAAAGCCGAAGCCATCGTCGGACCGAACGATCTCGTGCATTACCTCGGGCAGGGCGCCCATCACGGCAAGGTCAGCGACATCGCCTATCACAACACGCTGATGGTTCAGATCTGGTCGATGCTGGCCTCCCGCGACGCCCGCCTTGGCGCCCAGGCCCTGCGCGGCCTTCCGACGGCCCCCAGCACCACGGCGTGGGCGACGTACCTGCGGTGTCACGACGACATCGGCTGGGCGATCGACGACGCCGACGCGGCAGCCGTCGGCCTCTCCGGATACGACCACCGGGTATTCCTGTCCGACTACTATGCCGGCCTCTACCCCGGCTCACCGGCGAGAGGGCTTGTCTTCCAATACAACCCGACGACCGGGGACCGCCGGATCAGCGGGATGGCAGCCAGCCTGGTCGGTCTGGAGTGGGCCGACGAGTCGGGCGATCCCGCGGTCCTGGACATGGTCGTCGGCCGGTTGTTCGTCGCTTACGCCATGGTGCTCGGCTGGGGCGGCATTCCGGTCGTCTGGATGGGTGACGAACTGGCTCTGACCAACGACGTGGACTGGGCCATGGAACCGGGACACGAGACCGACAACCGCTGGACCCACCGACCGCGGATGTCATGGGACCTGGCCGCGCGGCGCGGCGATGAGTCGACCGTCACCGGGCGGGTCTTCGGAATCCTCCGGCATCTGATCTCCGTCCGGGCGCAGGTGCCCCACCTGCACGCCTCCGTGGCCGCCGAGATTCCAGCCCTCGACGACCCCGGGATCCTGGCGGTGCTGCGGCGGCACCCCTTGGGTCCCATGCTGCAGCTGTACAACGTCACCGACAGCTGGCGGCCGTGGCCGGGCCGCCGTCTGGAGGAAATCGGCCTGCCGCATGGCATCGATCAGATTTCCGGGCACCCGATCCAGGCCGGCGGCGACGGGAACATCTGGCTCCCGCCGTACGCGGGCCTCTGGCTGACGGCTTCCTGAGTACCGCTACCAGCCGACTCGGGCGATGGCGGTGATCGTGCCGGGTGACACCTCGGTGAAGCCGGCGTCCCGGACGGCCAGCAGGTTCTCCGCGGTCCAAGCCGAGCCGCCATCGGACACTGCTGCCGACAGCGCGGCCCACTGGGTTGTCGTCGCGAGGCGGACGGAAGCACTCAAGCCCGCGTCGAGCCACCGCTGCAGACGGGGCTGATCGCCGGAAAGCAGTGCGGCCGCGATCATCCCGGCATGTCCGGTCTGCGCCATCGCCTTGCCCAGGGTCATCGGCGGCTCCGGCGGCAGCCAGATCTGAAGTGCGTCAGTGGAAGCCACCGTCGAAACGGCATCCGGCGCGACATCGGTACCGCCGACCTGGAGTTTGCTCACGCGCTTGTCCAACTCCTGCACCCGACCAGGGACGAGCGCACGCACCTGGGTGTCGCCGTAGGTCAGCGTGACGCCGGGAAGCTCTGCCGTGGCCTCCCACTGCGCACCGCGGGCTCGTCGGGTGACTTTGCGGATGTGGCCCTGGCAATACTGACGAACTGCTTCGTACCAGTCGCCGCCGGGCTCGGAACGCGGGTCGAGACAGATTGCCGCACTGCCACTGGCAGCCATGGCCAGCGCCGTGTGCCAGGACGGCGGTCGATCCCGCTCCATCCGCAGGATCAGCTGCAGAGCCCGGATGTCCTGGGCCGCCTCGTCGCGATCGGTCAGCACCTCCTCGGCATCGAGCTGCAGCCAGTGGGCATATCGCGCTCGTAGCGGAGCCAGTACTTCACCCGTCATGGGAATCCTGTCAGGTGAGGGGTACGCGGCGGAGGTGGCCGTCGGACGCGTCCGCTTCCTCGACCTCCTGCCTGGTGATTCCCAGAATGAAAAGGACCGGGTCGAGGAACGGCTGGTTGAGTGCGGTGTCCGCAGCGTCGGCGACAACCGGTTTGGCGTTGAATGCGATGCCCAGCCCGGCCGTGGTCAGCATGTCGATGTCGTTGGCCCCGTCACCGACAGCGACGGTCTGCGCCAGCGGCACGCCGCATTGTGCGGCGAACCGCTCCAGCGCCCGCGCCTTCCCGGCGCGATCGACGATCTCCCCGGCCACCCGTCCCGTCAGCTTGCCGTCCGCCACCTCGAGAGTGTTGGCCGCCGCGAAGTCCAGCTCCAGCTCCTCGACCAGGTGGCGCACCACCTGGCTGAATCCGCCCGAGACGATGCCGCACTTGTATCCGAGCCGCTTCAGGGTCCGGATGGTGGTGCGGGCACCAGGGGTCAACTCGAGCGAGGCGCCCACCTCGTCCAGCACGGCCGCATCGAGGCCGGCCAGCATCGCGACCCGTTTCCGCAGCGATGCGGCGAAGTCGAGCTCGCCGCGCATCGCTGCTCCGGTGATCTCCTCCACCTGTGTCCTCGTGCCGGTGTGATCGGCCAGCATCTCGATGACCTCACCGGTGATGAGCGTCGAGTCGACGTCGAACACGATGAGCCGCTTGGCGCGGCGGGCGAGACCTTCACGCTGGACGGCGATGTCGACGTCGGCCGTCGCGGCGACGGTGGCGACGACCGATCGCAGCTTGTCGTCGTCGGGCGCGCTCACCGAGAGTTCCAACCCGGTGACCGGGTAGTCAGCGATCCTGGTGATCGTTTCGATGTTGACGCCGATGTCGCCGAAGGTCCGGGCCAGCGCCCCGATGGCCTTCGCCTGCAACGGACGGCCCAGCACGACGACGGTGTGCGTTGCCGATCGGCGCTCGGCGTCGCCCGCTCGATCGATGGCAACACTGACACGCATCCCGAGGGAGTGCATGGCCTGCTCGACGTCCTCCTGCAGAGCTTCCGGGTCGCCCGGAGTCGCTACCAGCACCCCGAGGGTCAGGGCACCGCGGATGACCACCTGATCCACGTCCAGCACGTCGACGCGGTGGGCGGACAGCGCGGTGAACAGCACACCGGTGACACCGGGCTTGTCGGGCCCGGTCACGGTGACGAGCACGGAAGCCATGGCGATGTCCCTTTGCAACGGTCGGCGAGGAGGTGATCAACCCGGCGACGTACGCGGAGTCCGCGAGTGCGATCGGACCTGCGACCGTCGATCAGGTCTTCGGAATGCTCAGATGCTCGCTGCCCTCGAGTTCGGTGAGCGGCTCCCAGTTCCGGTTCGGGCTGGCCTCCGTCCGCATTCGCTCGATCATGTGCGGATGGTGCAATTCGAAGGCCGGCCGTTCCGACCGGATCCGCGGGAGCGAGGTGAAGTTGTGCCGCGGCGGCGGCGAGCTGGTCGCCCACTCCAGCGAGTTGCCGTAGCCCCACGGGTCGTCCGCGGTGGTGACTTCGCCGTACTTGAGCGAACGCAACACATTCCAGATGAAGGGAAGCGTCGAGGCACCGAGGATGAACGCCCCGATGGTCGACCAGGTGTTCAAGAAGGTGAACCCGTCAGTGGGCAGGTAGTCCGGGTAGCGACGCGGCATGCCCATGTTGCCGAGCCAGTGTTGCACCAGGAACGTCATGTGGAAGCCGATGAACGTCGTCCAGAAGTGGAACTTGCCCAACCCTTCGTCCAAGAACCGTCCGGTCATCTTCGGGAACCAGAAGTAGATCCCGGAATAGGTGGCGAACACGATGGTGCCGAACAGGACGTAGTGGAAGTGTGCGACCACGAAATACGAGTCGGAGACATGGAAATCCAGTGCCGGCGACGCGAGGATGACGCCGGTGAGGCCGCCGAACAGGAACGTGACCAGGAACCCGCAGGCGAACAGCATGGGCGTCTCGAAGGTGATCTGCCCCTTCCACATGGTGCCGATCCAGTTGAAGAACTTCAGTCCGGTGGGCACCGCGATCAGGAACGTCATGAAGCTGAAGAAGGGAAGCAGGACAGCGCCGGTGGCGAACATGTGGTGCGCCCAGACGGCGACCGACAGCGCGGCGATGGACAGCGTCGCGTAGATCAGGCCCCGGTAGCCGAACAATGGCTTCCGGGAGAAGACAGGGAACACCTCCGAGACGATGCCGAAGAACGGCAGGGCGATGATGTAGACCTCGGGATGGCCGAAGAACCAGAACAGATGCTGGAACAGGATCGCCCCACCGTTGGCCGGGTCGAAGACATGCGATCCGAAGTGTCTGTCGGCCGCCAATCCGAACAGCGCCGCGGTCAGCACCGGGAACGCGATCAGGATCAGGATCGAGGTGACCAGGATGTTCCAGGTGAAGATCGGCAGGCGCCACATCGTCATCCCCGGGGCCCGCAGGCAGATCACCGTGGTGATCATGTTGACGCCGCCCAGGATGGTGCCGAGGCCGGAAACGGCAAGGCCCATGATCCATAGATCGCCGCCCGCGCCCGGCGAGTTCACCGAGTTCGACAGCGGGGTGTACGCCGTCCAGCCGAACGCGGCGGCACCGTCCGGTGTGAAGAAGCCGGACGTGGCCATGGCCGCGCCGAAGAAATAGAGCCAGTAGGAGAAGGCGTTCAGCCGCGGGAAGGCGACGTCAGGTGCACCGATCTGCAGCGGCAGGACGAAGTTGGCGAATCCGAAGACGATGGCCGTTGCATAGAACAGCAACATGATGGTGCCGTGCATGGTGAACAGCTGGTTGTACTGCTCTGGGGACAGGAACTGCAGTCCGGGCCGGGCCAGCTCGGCGCGCATGAAGAGCGCCATCACGCCGCCGACCATGAACCAGAAGAACGCGGTGACCATGTACATCTTGCCGAGCGTCTTCGGGTCGGTCGTCTTCAGATATCCCAGCAGTGCCACGCCCGGGCGAAGCTTGTCGACCGGGTAGGCCCGGCTCACAACAGGGCGTGGGGCTACGGCTGTCACAGCGGTCCTCCAGCAGTTCGGCGTACTGGTATCGCAAGAGCCCCAACGGAGAAGGACCGGCGACATCCGAAAGCTTAGTCCGACAAGCCGTAGAAGACGATGCCGGGGCGCGACGACTCGCACTTGCATCGTTAGCGGCCCGCGGCGTAGGCCTGCCCACCACGTGGATCGGCCGCCGCCCGGAGCCGTCCGGTGCCCGGATCCCTGCCCGCCGCACAGACCCGGCCCAGGGTCCAACTGCCGGAGACGACGACGTCGTGACCCCGGCGCGCCAGTTCGGCCAGCGCCCGATCGGAGAACCGGTCCTCGATGACCAGCTGTCCGGGGAAGGCCTCGCGTGGGTAGAACGAACTCGGGAAATGCGTGCTGTGCCAGGACGGTCCGTCGATGGCCCGCTGCAGATCGAGGTCGGCGTCGGCGTTCGACACCAGCAGGCGCAGGAGGAAGCCGAGCTGCCACTGGTCCTGCTGATCACCGCCGGGAGTTCCGAAGGCCAGTTCCACCGCACCGCCCCGACCGGCCATGGACGGGGACAGTGTCGTCCGTGGCCGCCGGCCGGGCGCCAACGAGCTCGGCAGATCGGGTTCGAGAGTCATCATCTGCAACCTGGTGCCGAGGCCGAAGCCCAGCGACGGGATGACCGGGGACGACTGCAGCCATCCTCCGCTAGGGGTCGCGGCGACCATGGCCCCCCACCGGTCGACGACGTCCACATGGCAGGTGTCGCCGCTCGTTCGCCCGTCGCGTGCGACGGTCGGCTCCCCCAACCCAGCCGTTGCCTCGCCACCGGCAGGCACCGGTTGTCCGAAACTCGTTGGCACTCGCGGTGTCCGACCCCCAGGATGGCCGGGGCGCAGCTGGAGCGAGGCGGTCGGTCCCACCAGTGCGGCCCGCTCCGCGGTGTAGGCGTCGGACAGCAGCTCGGTCAACGGGACGGGGGCCGAGTCGCCGTACCAGGCCTCCCGGTCGGCGAAGGCCAGCTTGGCGGCCTCGACCGCCAGATGCACCAGGTCGGCCGGGTCACCCGGCGCGGCGCCGGGAGTCACTCCAAGATGTTCGAGCAGTCGCAACTGCTGGAGCAGCACAGGCCCCTGACCCCAGGCGTCGGACTTGAACACCGTCCAATCGCCGAACCCGGCCGAGACCGGCGCCTCGTAGCTCGGCAACCAGCCGGCGAGATCGGCTCCGGTCAGCACCCCCCGATGGCGGGAGCCGGAGGAATCGAGGTGGGCGACACGGACGAACGAATCGACTGCTTCCGCGACGAAGCCTTGAGACCAGGCCTGCAGGGCGGCGTCGATCCCGGCCTCCCGGCCGGACCCGGCCGGCGCCGCGGCCAACAGACGCCGATAGAACTGGCCGAGAGTGGGGTTGCGCAGCACGCTGCCCGCTGCTGGAACCTGGTTGTCCGGCAGGTAGACGGCGGCCGAGGTGTTCCAGTCGTCGCGGAACAGCTGGGCCACCGCGCCGATGGTCCTGGCAATGGAGGGCAACACCGGAATGCCGGTTTCGGCGTAGCCGATCGCATATTGCAGTACATCGGCCAGGGACTTGGTGCCCCGGTCACGCAGCAGCATCAGCCAACTCGCCGTCGAACCCGGAATGGCCGCGGCGAGGTGCCCCGATCCCGGGATCATCTGCAGACCCAGGGCGCGGTAGTGAGCAATCGAAGCTGCGGCCGGGGCCGGCCCCTGTCCGCACAGCACCTGCGGGCTTCCGCCGGGATCGGTGAACATCAGCGTCATGTCGCCGCCAGGGCCATTCAGGTGAGGCTCGACCGCCTGCAGGGCGAAGCCCGTCGCGACGGCCGCGTCGAACGCGTTACCACCCGATTCCAGGACCGCCATGCCGGCCGCACTGGCCAGGTAATGGGTCGACGAGACGACGCCGAAGGTTGCCTGCAGTTCTGGTCGGGTGTCCACGGGTGCCAACCTACGGGCGCGGTGCGGGTCACCGTGATGGGGTCGGAAAGACGGAAGGACCGTCACCCGGGACGGATCCGGGTGACGGTCCTTGTTCACGGTGGAGCTGAGGGGACTCGAACCCCTGACCCCCACACTGCCAGTGTGGTGCGCTACCAGCTGCGCCACAGCCCCGTGAAGCTGCCCGGCAACCCTACCAAGACCGGTCGAGCAGCTCCTAATCGGCTTATCACCGCAGGTCAGGCCAGCAAGTCCGTCAGCCAGTGCGGATCGTTGGGGGCCAGCAACTTCCCGTCCTTGGTCACGCTCGGAGTTCCATATGCACCATCCGGAGCGAGCGCTGTGAGCGTGGCGGCAGCCGCTGCCGCAGTCTTCTTCGCCTGCGCGATGTTCTGTCCCGACGTGATGCAACTGGCCGCGGACGGCGGGGCACCGGCTTTGGTCGCGATGGCGGCGATATCCGCATTGGACAGGTCAGCGCTGCCGTCCTCGGCGGGCTGGATCCCGGAAGTGAACATCGTCGTGTGGAAATTGAGGAACAGACCCTTGGGCGCCTCCGCGGCGGGCACCGCACCGACACATTGCAGGGCCGCCGCTGCTCTCGTCGAATAGTCCTTCGATGCCGACTTGTCGTTCAGGAAATTGAGGAAGTGGTACCGCACGGTCAGCTTGCCCTCGTCGACCGCCTTCATGATCTGCTGACCGAACTGCGACTCGAAGGCCTGGCAGGCCGGACAGATGCCGTCCTCGTAGAGGTCGATGCTCACCGGCGCCTTTCCGGCGGCCGGCCCGCCGGTCACCGTGATGACCCCGTCGCTCACGCTCGAGGTCGAACTCACGGATTTGGGATGGTCGGTGACGGGCGCGGCCGTCTGCTTCCTGTTCAGGATCAGGCTCGCGACCACGACGATGATCATCACCGAGACAGCAACGCTCCCGATGATCAGCTGGGTCCGGTTGGAGCTCTTGGTGGTTTGCCTTGCTGCGGCAACCGACTGCCGGCTGCCGGTCGTCGGCCGGCCGCCGGATCGCCCCTCATTCTGCGACTTTCCGGCCGGATCCTTGGCCGACTTCGGTCCGGACGTCTTTCCCTGAGCCACTGCACTCCTTCAGGAACGGTGTGGAAAGCGCTATCAGCCCTGCGCGACCAGATCGAGGACGGCCACCGCCGTGGCCGACTTCTGTCCGCTACTGGGATCGGTTGTTCCCGGGATCTCGACCATCACCCTGCTGCCCAGTGGAATCCCGATCAGTCCCTTGAGCGCCCCGGTGGCGTCGACGGTGATCTGCTGCAGGCCGGTACTGGCGGTCGGCGCAACGCCGGCCTTGGGCCAGGTCGACTGGGTTTGCGACTGGGTCCAATCGGTGACCACCAGCTGGGCCAGTACCGAGCCCGCCTTGACCTTGGCTCCGGTGCCCTTGGCGAGCACATAGACCTGCCCCTTGGTGGGCTCCGCGAGAGTCTTCGGAATGGTGATCTTGGGTTCCTTGCCCAGCGCTCCGGTGACGACCGGCGCGTTCTTCGGGGCGGGTTGCACGGCCGCGTTGGTCTGGCCGGTGGTATCAGGTGAGATGGCCGACACGATGTCGATCACGAACACGATCGTGTCGGTGCCCTTGATGCCGGCGCTCGAATTGCCGGCCGAGCCGTAGCCGTCGGCCGGCGGCAGGCTGAGCAAGACGCGGCTGCCGACTTTGACCCCGACCAGGGCGGTGTCCCAGCCTGGGACGACCTTCCCCTCGCCGATCTGGAAGGTGCTGGTGGCCTTCCGGTCGTAGGAGTTGTCGAAGGCCTTGGTGCCGCCCCAGACCTGGCCGAGGTAGTTCGTCACCAGGTAGTCGCCCTTGACGGTGACCGGGCCGGTGCCCTCGGACAGGATCGTCCGTTGCAGGCTCGGGGGCGGTGTCGTCTTGGGGAACGTCAAGGTGGGCTTCTCGCCGAACTTGCCGCTCGCGGTTGGCATTTCGGCAGCCGGAACGGCAGCGGCCACAGCCTTGGCCGGCGGCACCGCCGGCCCGAGGTTGGGCGCGACACTGGAACTGGCCGAACCCGAGGCGGCCGCGGACGACCCGGAGGCACTGGAAGACGACCCGGATGAGCTGGGCGTGCTCGAACTCACCGGAGCGCCGGTCGTCGACGGCGTGCCCGACGACGTCGTCCCACAGGCGGCGAGCGCGAGAAGCGGAAGGGCGGCGATGACGGCCCGGATGCGCATGAAAAAATCCTTTTCCTTCGACTGTCGAGTTCCTCGACGAGGCTGTTCGACCCGATGCCGGGCAGCCCACAAGGGTCCGCCCGAATCAGGGCTGGCTCCGACACCCTACGCAACGCGGCTGTTGACCAGATGTGAAAGCAACCGTAAACATCCGACCGGCCCGCGACGTCGAAGCCGGTTCGGTAGTCGCCCCGCGGGTCCGGCGAGGAGCCGCTGGAGCCCTAGTCTGAGCACGTGGCAGGTACCTCGCGCGTCTTCATAGCTCAGCTGGCCGGGCTTCCCGTGTTCGGCCCCGGCGGTGAATCCATCGGGAAGGTCAGGGACATCGTTGCTGCACTGCGCCTGGACCGGAAACCGCCGCGGGTACTGGGAATCGTGGTCGAACTACCCACCCGGCGACCCATCTTCGTACCGATGCTGCGGGTGACGTCGCTGGAGTCGCACGCTATTGCGTTGTCGACCGGTTCGGTGAGTTTGCGTCGTTTCGAACAACGCAGCACCGAGGTGCTCGTCATCGGCCAGTTGATCGACAAGCGGGTACGGATCGCCACGAGTGCGGCAGCGGCGACGGTGGTCGACGCGGCCATGGAACGCCAGCGAACCAGGGACTGGCTGGTCACCCGGCTTGCGGTGCGGGAACGGTCCGGCGTGTTGACCCGGCGCTCGCCGATGCAGGTGCTGGCCTGGACCGACGTCCGGGGTACGGACCTCACTGATCTGTCCGACACCACCACCATCGGAACACAGCAGCTGCTGGCCTCCTTCGAAGGGATCCGGGCCGCGGACGCTGCCACCGTGCTCAGAGACCTGCCACCGGCCCGACGGTACGAAGTGGCCGACGCCCTGGACGACGACCGGCTCGCCGACATCCTCGAAGAGCTGCCGGAGGAGGACCAGAAGAGTCTGCTCGCCCATCTCGAAGAGGCCAGGGCGGCCGACATCCTGGAGGCGATGGATCCTGACGACGCGGCCGACCTGCTGGCCGAACTCCCGTCGGGCGTACAGGAGCGGTTGCTGGGATTGATGGAGCCCGAGGAGTCGGGATCCGTTCGCCGGCTGCTGCAGTACTCCTTCGACACCGCGGGTGGACTGATGACCCCGGAACCGATCGTGCTCACCCCCGACGCGACCATCGCCGAGGCGCTGGCCCGCGTCCGCTCCCCCGACCTGACGCCGGCCCTGGCCTCGATGGTCTTCATCTGCCGACCGCCGCAGGCCACTCCGACCGGGCGCTACCTGGGCTGCGTGCACACGCAGCGACTGCTTCGGGAACCCCCGTTCGACCTCGTCGCCGGCGCGATCGACAAGGACATGGCCCGGCTGTCCGCCGATGCCAGCCTCGCCGAGGTGACCAGATTCTTCGCCGCCTACAACCTGGTCTGCGCGCCGGTGGTCGACGACGAGGAACACCTCCTCGGTGCGGTGACCGTCGACGATGTGCTCGACCACCTACTGCCGGACAACTGGCGGGAGCTCGGTCTGGGTGACATGCCTGCGCATTCCCGGTCAGTCCCACTGAAGGAGGCCGGACGTGCCTGAAGTCCGCCCGAGCCGCCGGCTGGATCAACCGCGCACGAATCGGCGCTTCTCCCTCGACATCGATCCGGAGGCCTTCGGCCGGTTCTCCGAACGGCTCGCACGGGTACTCGGCACCGGAAAGTTCCTGTTCTGGCAGACCCTGCTGGTCGTCATCTGGATCACCCTGAATCTTTTCGCGGTGAACTACCGCTGGGATCCCTACCCCTTCATCCTGCTGAACCTGGCCTTCTCCACCCAGGCCGCATACGCCGCGCCGTTGATCCTGCTTGCGCAAAACCGGCAGGACGATCGGGACCGGATCTCGCTGGAGGAGGATCGAGCCCGCGCGCAGCAGACCAAAGCCGATACCGAGTACATCGCCCGGGAACTGGCGTCGCTGCGCATCGCGATCGGTGAGATCGCAACCCGCGATTACCTGCGCGGGGAGTTGGATCGGCTCCGGGTTGATATGGACGACGTTGGTCGTGGACCGCGCGACGCGGCGGCGGTCAAGAAGCGCAAAACCAGCAAGCAGGTTCGCGCGTCAGCGACCAAGGGCGTCGATGCGGATCCGGCTCCTGCACCGTGAGCGGGCTTGAAGCCGTCTGACAGGATCGCACCTCGTGTCCACGATTGTGCTGTTGACGGCCGAGGTCCTTCCGCACGACGACCGGGAAACACACCTGGTCGCGGAGGCTCTTGTCGGCCTCGGCGTGAGCGCTGTCGTCCTGCCTTGGACGTCGCCCGAGCTGCCGTCGGTGGCGGCCGACCTGGCGGTGATCAGAACCACCTGGGATTACACCCACCGCCTTGCGCAGTTCCTGGCGGTGCTCGAAGGTCTGCCGATGCCACTTCGCAACGGCCTCGACGTCGTCCGCTGGAACAGTCACAAGGGCTACCTGGTCGAATTGGCTCGCGCGGGTGTGCCCGTCGTTCCGACGCAGTTGTATCGACGCGGCGAAGCAGCGTCCCTGCCGGATCTCGGCAGCGACGAGGTCATCGTGAAGCCGGCGGTCTCGGCCGGGGGCCGTGGCGTAGGCAGATTCGCTGCCGGTTCGCCCGCCGCTCGGGAACATCTCACCGGACTGCTGTCCACGACCGACGCCTTGGTGCAGCCGTTCCAACCTGCGGTGTTTGCGGGTGAACGCTCGCTGATCTTCCTGGGCGGCACCTATTCACACGCGGTGCGCAAGACGCCGGTCGACGGCGATTTCCGGGTGCAGGAACGCTACGGAGGAAGTCACCGGCCGCATGAGGCCTCCGCCGCCGAACGTGCCGCGGCCTCGGCTGCGATGGCCGAGGTGCCCGGCGGAGCCGCGGCGCTGCTCTACGCCCGGGTGGACCTGATCGGCGACCAGGCAGCACCGTTGGTCATGGAGCTCGAACTGATCGAACCCGAACTGTTCCTTCCGCAGGCACCCGGCTCCGCGGAGCTGCTCGCGAAGGCCGCCATCGCCCAACTCTGACGTGCCGCCGACGTAGCCAAGGCTGTAGGTCAGCGAATCATCTGGGTCTCGGCCTTGCCCGCAGACATCAGGCAACCAGCCGGACAGGCAAGCCCAGGTCGTAGGCGTTGCGCGCCAACGACACATCGAGCGTCCACACGGTAGCCCTGAGTCGCTGGGCCAGACAGATGTAAGCGGAGTCTGTGGCATGACGGCGGCGCATGCGAGCGGTCACCGCCGCAATTTCCGCTCCGTCACGTAGCAGGTCGAAAGGGTGCAACACCAACCCTAGGGCGGCGAGATCGACCCAGATACCTCTGATTTCAACGGGTTCCAGGGTGCGATCAAAGACCAGTCGCGCAAGCACGTTGGCGACTTCATAAGGCAGCACCCCAGGCGCGTGCAATTCCTCGCCCGAGCTCAACCAGCCCCGCAGGTGATTCTCGACCAACTTCTGCCGATCGTCCGCCACGATGACGGCAACGATGAGGCTGGCGTCGAGTACGACGGTCATTGCCGGGGTTCGAGTACGACGCGCGCGTCGGCAACGAGAGCCACGGCGTCGCCACGCGCTCGCATGCGGGATCGCGCCACCAGCCGATCCAACGCAGCTCGAGCCGGTTCGCCGGCCTCAACAGGTTCAGCAGCGGCAAGCCCTGCGTGCAGCAGCATCCGAGCCAGGGTGCCGGGGCGAACCTGCAGCTGGTCCGCCTGCTTTTCCAGCGCAGCAAGGTCGGCGTCATCCAGACGCACTGTGACAGCTCTCACCATGGCCTTCATCCTACAGAAACGATGCAAAACGATGCGTTGTGCATCGTGACCCTAGTGGAGCGACTTGCTAGTTCTGTGTACGGCGAAGGCCCCTACCCGGATCGGGGTGGGGGCCTTCGCTGCGGACCACATCACTGTGGAGGTGGCGGGAATCGAACCCGCGTCCAACGTTGTGTTGTGAGGGCTTCTCCGGGCGCAGCTCGCGTTGTCTCTACTCGGCCCCACCAGTCATGCGAACAAGCTGGTGTGACAGGCCCAGTCACTGTTTGATGTCCTTCACATGGTCCCGCGACCGGACCGTGAAGTAATCCTCCTAGTCGACGCCAGTATCCGGGTCGGAGGAACACCCGGACTGACGGAGACGCGACTAGCTCAGGCGGCTAGGGCGAACTCGCGCTGATTAGAATCGGCGCTTTATTTTTTTGCAACGGATGGTTTACGAGATCATCGTTGCCTTCCTCGGCCCGCTTCACCTCACTCGACAGCCGCTGTCGAGACCAATCACCCCCAAGACCTGAGACAAACAGGCCCCGTACTGCCGGGGAGACAAGCAAGACCAATCATACCCGAACGGCGTGACCGGGCTACTCAGCCCATGCCCTTCGCGCGCCGCCCGGCGTACTTGGCCAGCTCACGGTCGGAGTCGCGCTTGGCCATCGTCTGTCGCTTGTCGTACTCCTTCTTTCCGCGGCCCAGTGCGAGTTCCACTTTGACCTTGCCGTCGGAGAAGTACATGGACAGCGGGATCAGCGCGAGTCCCCCTTCACGCAACTTCTGCATGAGCTTGTCGATCTCGGCGCGATGCAGCAGCAGCTTGCGGGCGCGGCGCGGCGCATGGTTGGTCCAGGTGCCTTCGGCGTACTCGGCGATGTGCACATTCCGGAGCCAGACCTCGTCGTCCGAGACGGTGGCGAATCCATCGATCAGCGAGGCCCGGCCCGCCCGCAGCGACTTGACCTCCGTACCGGTCAGCGAGATGCCGGCTTCGAAGGTGTCGAGGATGGCGTAGTCGTGCCGCGCTTTGCGGTTCGACGCGATCAGCGAGCGGCCGGAGTTGCGGGCGTCGGTGGCCCTGGCGGTCTTCTTGTCTGTAGGCATAACCGCTCCAGGCTAGCTGCTCTGGCGCGTGACCCGCCGTCAGTTGCGCCGGCCCGAGCGCGGGCCGATCAGATCCGCACGTACAGCCGAAGGGTGACGTAGGCCGAGACGGCGGCCAGGCCGGCACCGGCGATCAGCAGCCAGGGCGCCACCGCCACCAGATCCGCGGCGCTCAGCGGCGCGAGGACCCCGGAGTTGATCACCGAGCCCAGCAGCTTGTCGACGAAGGTCATCTTGGCCACGATCAGCAGACCGATGGACAGCACCGCGCCGATGACGCCGGCGACCACCGCTTCGATCATGAACGGCAGTTGAGTTCGCCATCGGGACGCACCGACCAGCCGCATGATCGACGTCTCGGTTCTTCGGGTGTACGCCGCGATCTGCACCATGTTGGAGATCAGCAGCAGCGCCGCGAACGCCTGGATGAGGGCGACCACGATGGCCACGTTGCGAATGCTGTTCAGCAGGCCGAAAAGCTTGTTCAGGAAGTCACTCTGGTCGTTCACCTGATCCACTCCCGGTAGGCCCGAGAATTCCTCCGCGATGGTCTTGAACCGTTGCGGATCGTGCAGCTTGACGTGGAAGGATGCGGGCAACGCGTCCTGCTGGACGATGGCGAGCATCTCCGGCTGCCCGGCGAACCGCTGCTTGTACTGGTTGAAGGCCTCGGCCTGGGTCTGGAAGCTGGAGAGCTCGACCTCAGGGTTGCGCTTGAGCGCCGTCTGGATGGCCTGGCAGGTGGCGGCGTGGCAGTTCTGATCCTTGTTGGACAGGTCCGTCGTCAGGTAGACGATGACCTCGACCTTGTCGCCGTACAGCACCTGGGTGGCGTCGGTCAGGCGGGCCACGATGAGGCCGCCGCCGAGCAGACCGAGCGAGATCGCCGTCGTCAGGATCATGGCGATGGTCATGGTGATGTTCCGGCGAAGGCCCGTCAGGACCTCGCTGAACACATATCCGGCTCGCATTTGTTCCTTTCCGGGGTTGGCCCATACGGGACCAACGCATTCAGTTCTGGGCAGCTGCTCCGAGCTCAGGTATGGGACCTGTCGGTCACCGGTCCGGCGGTCAGCGGCCGACTCCGTACACACCGCGGGATTCGTCACGGACCACCTTGCCGAGTTGCAGTTCGATGACCCGGCGACGCATCGAGTCGACGATGTTGTTGTCGTGGGTGGCCATCAGGACGGTGGTCCCGGTGCGGTTGATGCGCTCCAGCAGCAGCATGATGTCGGCGCTGGTGTCGGGATCGAGGTTGCCGGTCGGTTCGTCGGCCAGCAACAGCAGCGGCCGGTTGACGAAGGCTCTGGCGATCGCGACGCGCTGCTGCTCGCCGCCGGACAGCTCGTGCGGCAGTCGCCTGGCCTTCCCTTCGAGCCCGACCAGTTCGAGGACCTCTGGAACGATCTTCTTGATGGCCGCGCGCGGCCGGCCGATGCACCTCGAGGGCGAAGCCGACGTTGTCCTGAACCGACTTGTTGGCGAGCAGCCGGAAGTCCTGGAACACGCAACCCAACCGGCGCCGGTGCGCGGGCACCTTGGACCGCCGCAGCTTCACCAGGTCCTTCCCGGCGACCTCGATCTGTCCGCGGGTCGGTACGTCTTCGCGCAGCACCAGCCGGAGGAACGTCGACTTACCGGAACCCGGAGGGCCCGATCAGGAAGGCGAACTCGCCCTTGTCGACGTCGATGGTGACGTCTTCGAGCGCGGGACGGGTCGAGGTCTTGTAGCTCTTCGACACGTGGGACAGGTGGATCACAGCTGCACACTCTACGTCCGGACGACGTTATCTTCGTGTGACCCCGCCGTGTGAAACGGTGCCTTTCGGGCGACGTTCAGCGATGGCGGCCGCGCTATGTTCACCCGCCCAACAGCTTCGTCACCCTTTCGTGGAGCAGGTCGTTCGTGGCCAGCGCGCTCACGGTGTCCGGACCGACCGCGGCGCCGTCGACGTCGGTGAACCGCCCCCCGGCCTCGCGGACCACCGGCACCAGGGCAGCGAGATCCCACAGGCTCAGCTCGGGTTCTGCGGCGATGTCGGCCGCACCCTCCGCGACCAGCATGTACGGCCAGAAATCACCGTATCCTCTGGTCCGCCAGCAGCTGCGGAGCAGGCCAGAGAACTGATCACCGCGCCCTTGTGCCTCCCATTCCTGCAGGTCGGAATAGGTCAAGGAGGCGTCGGCCAATTCGGAGACGCCGGAAACGCGACATCGCCGCGGTGCCGAGTCGGCGAACCGGGTGAATGCTCCCCCGCCGTTCCCGGCCCACCAACGACGGGCCAGCGCCGGCGCGGACACCACCCCGACGACGACATCGGGCCCATCGAACAGAGCGATCAGGGTCGCCCACACGGGCACTCCTCGACGAAGTTCTTGGTGCCGTCGATGGGATCGATGACCCACCGCCGGGCGACGTCGGTGGCCCCTCGCGGCCCGCCGAACTCCTCGCCGATGACGGCGTCGTGCGGCCGTTCCACGCGCGAGGATGGCCCGCAGCGCCGTTTCCACCGCCAGATCGGCGTCTGACACGGGAGTCAGGTCCGGCTTGGCGGTCACCTGAAGGTCCGCGGCGCCGAACCGGGGCAGGCTCACGGCGTCCGCGGCATCCGCGAGCCGGAGAGCGAGGGTCAGGTCGACCGCATGGGTCGGCCCTTCGGTTGCGGATGGGCACACCGGGTTGCACGGCTGGGTCAGGCATGTCCAGACCGTAGCGCCTGGCGGGTTCCCGGCCGCGTGCTCAGGACGAGTTGGGCGAGTCGGCTCCGGGCCGACGGAATCGGTCCTGCAGGTTCGGATCGTCCAGCCACCACGGTCGCTCGACGACGGGTGCGTCCATCGGGCCGCCGTCCGGCGCCCAGTGCTGGCGGGCATCCAGTTCGGCGTCGATCTGCGCGGCATCGCGAGCATCGGCCTTGATCCAGGCGGTCGCGGCCAGGATGAGGAACGGAAGATCCAGCACTTCAGCGACGACCCACAGGATGCCGCCGGCGATGTGCTGGTCGTCGATCGGTACCGGCGAGAAACTCGGCCGACTGCCGGCGAAATGAATCAGGGTCATGTGGGTCTGGAAGCGCAGCGCGATGCCTGGGAAGGCGTCGAGGATCAACTCGACGAATCCGACAGCCAGCGACAGGCCAACGGCAAGCGAGGTTCGCCGGTCATCCATGTTCACCAGCGGCAATGCAATGAGGATGCCGGCCGTCAACAGGATGAGATGGACAAGGCCGCCGGCCCACACCGAGCTCAGCGAGAAGGCGCCGAGACCCCCGAAGATGAGCAGCATGCACAGCACGGGCACCAGGACCGGGCTGACGAGCGGGCTTCCCAGGAATCTCATGGACCGTGTGGCCAACACGCGGGCCGGCGCGTTGTCCTCCCCGTGAACGGCCGTGACGAGCGACAGGGGCTGCGCCGACATCACGATGATCGGAATGATGAGCAGCAGCAACAGGTCCTGAGTCATCCAGACCCACATCAGCTGGAAGCTGCGGGCCTGCGGAAATCCCTGGGTGGTCCAGATCAGCGCCGCCATCCCGACGCCGAAGACCACGTCGCGGTGCCGCGCCCAGGAGATTCCGGTAGCGGCGGCGGTTCTTCGGGTCCTGGCGTAGCCGTAGGCGAGCAGGGCGATGACCACGATCATCACGTAATCCGGGCGCCACTCGGTCAGCACGCTCAGCCCGGTGGGGGCGGAATCCGGGGCGGCGAGGGGCACCTGACCATGGTCCCCCTTTGCCGGGCGAAGCACTGCCACGGCACCCGCGCCAACCGCTGCCCCGGGCTGGAGGACTGGCGCGAGCGCTCGCGCCGCAGACCTCAGGTCTGGTGCTCGAACTGGGTCCGGTACAGGTCCGCGTACAGGCCGCGGGAGGCGATGAGGTCGCTGTGCCGACCGGACTGCACCACCCGGCCATCCTCGATGACCAGGATCAGGTCCGCGCTGCGCACGGTGGATAGTCGGTGGGCGATCACCAAGGAGGTCCGCCCGGACAGCGCCGCCGACAACGCCTGCTGGATGGCCGCTTCCGATTCGGAGTCCAGATGGGCGGTGGCCTCGTCCAGGATGACGATGTCCGGCGCCTTCAGCAGCACCCTGGCGATCGCCAGCCGCTGTTTCTCGCCGCCGGACAGCCGGTGCCCACGATCGCCCACCACTGTGTCCAGCCCTTCGGGGAGCGAAGAGACCAACGGCAGGATCTGCGCCGACCGGAGTGCGTCGATCAGCTCGGACTCGGTGGCGTCCGGCCTGGCGTACAACAGGTTCGCCCTGATGGAGTCGTGGAACATGTGCGGGTCCTGCGCAACTACGCCGATGGAATCCCGAAGAGACTGCAGCGTGGCGTCTTTCACGTCCACCCCGCCGATACGGATCGATCCGGAATCGGCATCGTAGATGCGCGGCACGAGTTGGGAGATGGTGGTTTTGCCGGCGCCGGACGGTCCGACCAGCGCCACCAATTGACCGGGCTCAGCGCGGAAGCTGACCCCGTGCAGGACGGGATGACGCGGGGCGTGATCCGGGACAGAGATGCTTTCCAGGGACGCCAGCGAAACCTGGTCGGAGCTCGGGTAGGCGAACCGCACGTCGGTGAACTCGACGGACCTCGAGCCCCTGACGAGCGTCTGCGCGTCCGGTTTTTCGGCGATCATCGGCTTCAGGTCGAGCACCTCGAAGACCCGCTCGAACGAAACCAGCGCACTCATCACGTCGACGCGCACGTTCGACAGAGCGGTGAGCGGACCGTAGAGACGGGTCAGCAGCAGTGCGAGGGCGACCACGGATCCGGTGTCCAGCTGACCGGCCAACGCCAGCGCACCGCCCAACCCGTACGTCAGCGCCTGCGCCAACGCGGCGACCAGGGTCAGGGCGGCGATGAAGGTGCGGCCGTACATCGCGGTGGTGACCCCGATGTCGCGAACCCGGCCGGCCCGTTCGGAGAACCAGCGCGATTCTTCCTCCGGACGGCCGAACAGCGACACCAGCAGCGCGCCGGACACGTTGAACCGCTCCGTCATGGTCGTCGTCATCGATGCGTTGAGTCCGTACGACTCTCTGGTCAGGCTCTGCAACTTCCGGCCGAATCTCTTCGCCGGCAGCACGAACACCGGCAGCAGGATCAGTGCCAGCAGCGTGACCTGCCACGACAGGGTGAACATGACACCGGCGGTCAGGATCAACCCGATGACGTTCGACACGACGCCCGACAGCGTCGAGGTGAAGGCCTGCTGGGCCCCGATGACGTCGTTGTTGAGGCGGCTGACCAAAGCCCCGGTCTGGGTCTTGGTGAAGAAGGACAGCGACATCCGCTGCACGTGGTCGAAGACCTTGCTCCGCATGTCGTAGATCAGGCCCTCGCCGATGCGGGACGAGTAGAACCGCGAGATCAGTGAATTACCGGTGTCGATGATGGCGAGCAACGCGATCACCAGGGCCAGTTTCACCACCGTCGCGGTGGAGCCGTGCTCGCTGATCTCGTTGACGACTTCGCCGGCCAGCAACGGCGTTGCCACCGCGATCACCGCCGAGAACACGGTGACGATCAGGAAGAGCGCGAGCTCCTTGCGGTACGGCCGGGCGAATTCGAGGATCCGCTTGACGATGCCCGGCGCCAGCTTGTGCCCGGTCACCGAGTCGTCCTGGTGCATCCTGCGCATCGCCGCCATCGACGACCCGCCCATCGGGGCAGATGGGGGCATGGCTGCCACCTTCCGTTGCACGAATGAGTGCGAGAACCGCTTTCGCACGACTCGCAGAGCCAACCACGAGCCGGCGACAGCGCATCCGCTTTCAGCTGTGAGCGTGCCGGGCGTCCCGCTCAGCGTGCCGCCCTCATTGCAACGCTTACCCCCACTTAGCAACGGCTGCAGACCTTGCGAAGTCGGCGCAACCGTTGCTAGGTCATCAACATCACGGCTACTTGATCAGGGTGACGGCGGCGGACTGCGCCGCGAGGTATCCGTACTTCGCCGACACTGCTACCCGATACGTGCCGGCGCCGAGGTTGATGGTTTTGGTTTCCTTCGCGCCATCGGTGTTGTACGACGGGGCCAGCGTCGACCATTTGCCTTTCGTGTTCCGCTGGACCTTGAAGGTCCAGTAGCCGGCGCCCTTGTCGGGATCGACGTTCACCAGCAGCCTGCCCTGGTGGAGTCGCGCGTCGCGGAGACCCGGACAGTCGGCGCGATGAGCGTCACTGCGGACGAGACCGCCGACGCGTGGCCGCCGGACGCGGGCACGTAGGACGCGATAGGTACCCGCGGCCAGGGTGATGGACTTGGTCTCGCTGGCGCCCTCACTCTTGTAGACGGTGGGCAGGGTCGCCCAGGCACCTCCGGCGCCGCGCTTCTGCACCCGGAAGGAGTACGAGGAAGCGCCGCAGGTCGGGGTTCACATTCACCGCCAGCACATTGCCGGACGCCGCCTTCGCGGCCGTCACAGCCACTCGGACGAGCGGTGCCGAGCCGACGTTGAGGTTGAGGTTGGGTGAGCCGGCCTGGCCATAGGGGAACGCGATGACTCCCCCGGTCGCCTGCGACATGATTGCGATTCTCGACCGCGCCGGCGGAGGCGGTCGGGATGGAGTCCCCAGTAGACGGCCGCCGCGCCGGACACGTGGGGTGCTGCCATCGAGGTGCCCGACATCGTGACGCTGCCGCCGTAGAGGGCGTCCGACCGGATGTCCACGCCGGGCGCATACAGGTCAAGGCCCGGACCGAAGTTGGAGAAATACGTGTCCTGGTCGTGCTGGTCGAGGGCGCCCACCGTCAGAAGCGATGGCTCGCTGGCCGGCGAGTAATCGCGGGCATCATCTCCGTCGTTGCCGGCGGCCGCGACCACCACCAAACCCTGGGGACGAGCGCCCGGGCGGCGTCGTTCACGGCCTGGTTGTACATTCCGCCGAAGCTCATGTTGACCACTGAGCGGGGAGCCGCATTGGCGCGATCCAGTTCATTCCCTCGATGACCGTGCTGATCTCACCCGAGCCGTCGCTAGTCCAGAACTTTGACCGGGTGAATCGTCACGCCGCTTGGCCACGCCGAAGTTTGTCGATCCAATCGTCCCCGACACGTGCGTGCCGTGACCTTCGTCGTCCTGAGCGCTGTCCCCGTACGCGGTGGCGCCCGTCGCCGATACGTCCGGCGAAATCCGGATTGGCATAGTCGATACCGGTGTCCAGCACATAGACGTTCACGCCGGAGCCCTTACCGGGAGCCGTTGTATCGGCCGTCCAGCGGAAGGTTCCGTTGGTCAATGCGATCCAAGGCCCCAACTGCCGGCGGTGGAGCGCCGGCCGCGACCCGACCTTCGGTCGGAAGACGTGCTCGCAGACCCGACGCCCCGTCATGATCTGATCAGGATCCAGCGGCCGCTTCGTGTCACCGGTGGCGGAGACGACCGAGTCATGCTCCACCGCCGCCACACCTGGAGATTTCGTCAAGGTCCTTGGCCTGCGCCGGGGTCAGCGACACGACCGCTCCCTCGAACGCGGGCCCCGAAACCTTCTTGACGATCTTGCCCGCGGTCGCGGTGCTCGCCAAGGAGGCGCCGCGTCTGAGGGTGACGATGTAGTTGCTACTGCCCGCAGCCGCCTGCGGTGCCGGAATCAGTCGAGCAACCGACTGACTTTCATCTCAGTCCGGACTTCGGATCCGGCAGACGTCGGCAAACGCCGTCTCCGATATGGCACCCATCATCAGAGCCACCGCAAGCAGTCCTGCAATGCCGCGCGCGGCCGCACGTTTCGTCTGTAACACAGCACACCCTTGTTTCTTCCATCGAGATTGACCGACCGCTATGCGTCGGGGTCCGCTCCGCCTAGCAGTGGTCGGATATGTCATGGAGACGTCGGAATGTCCCGCTCGTCACGCAACTGAGCCCATGACCAGGGTCACGTGAAAGGGACTGATGACAGCGTTCCGGGAACCGCGCAGACGCGCTCTAATCTATGCAGCGTGCCGGGTCGACGCACCGCGGCACGCCTGCCTTGCAGCGTTTACCCCCACCTTGCAACGACCGCAACCGGTGCAAAGCCGAAACAACCGCTGCAGAGTCATCACGATCGCAGCAAGGTTGCGCGGCGGCCGCTTGACCTGCACCCCGCTGTGTACAGGTTTGGCCTCATTGCGACGTCAGCGGCTACCGTCGACGCGGGCAGTCTCGACGGGATGCCGTGCGACCGATGGTGGCGGGTTTGGTTCTCGCATTGCCAGAGCAACGTGAGAGGAACTGATGACGACCGCCACCGAGCACATCCACGACGAGGTCCGGGAGCTGATCCGCCGCCGGGGCCTGGATCCGATCACCGACCAGCGGTCCACCCGGCTGTTGATCGACGAGGTCATCAGCCACTACGAGGAGCGGGTGCCGACCTCGTCACTACCGCCGCTGATCGACCGACCGGGAACCGCCCGCTTCGTTTTCGACTCGCTGGCCGGATTCGGTCCACTGCAACGCTTTCTGGAAGACCGGGACATCGAGGAGATCTGGGTCAATCAGCCCGGCAAGGTATTCGTCGCCCGTAACGGCGTGTCGGAGCTGACCAACACCGTGCTCGCCCCCGGAGAGGTTCGCGATCTGGTGGAGCGGATGCTCAAGCCTTCCGGTCGCCGGCTCGACCTCTCGTCGCCGTTCGTCGATGCGCTGCTGCCCGACGGTTCCCGGCTGCACGCCGTCATTCCGGACATCACCCGCGAGCACCTGTCGCTCAACATCCGCAAGTTCGTGGTGGCGGCGAACGGCCTCGAGGACCTGGTCGCCCGCGGGTCGATGACCGCCCACGCCGCCCGGTTCCTGGAAGCCGCTGTGGTCGCGGGACTGAACATCATCGTGGCCGGCGGCACCCAGGCCGGGAAAACGACCCTATTGAATACGCTGATCAATTCCATTCCGCCGCGGGAACGGGTGGTCAGCTGCGAAGAAGTGTTCGAGCTGCAGGCCCAACCTGCCGGACATCGTGGCCATGCAGACGAGGCAGCCGAACCTGGAAGGTCACGGGGAGATCCGCCTCCGCCGACTCATCAAGGAGGCGCTTCGGATGCGCCCGTCCCGCATCATCGTCGGCGAGGTGCGGCAGGAGGAATCGCTGGACCTGTTGATCGCTTTGAATTCCGGGCTGCCCGGCATGTGTTCGGTCCACGCCAATTCCGCTCGTGAGGCGGTCATCAAACTCTGCACGTTGCCGCTGCTGGCCGGCGAGAACGTCACGGCCGCCTTCGTCGTGCCGACGGTGGCCACCTCCATCGACCTGGTCGTGCAGGTCGGGATCGACCCGGGCGGTCACCGCCGCATCCGCGAGATCGTCGCACTGCCAGGGCGAGTCGAGAACGGTGTGGTTGAGATCGCCGATATCTTCACCAGTCGCGGCAACGAACTCGTGCGCGCCGAAGGCTACCCGCCGCACGCCGATCGCTTCGTCCGGCACGGCATCGACCTGCCCGCCCTGCTGGCCGGCCGTCCACCTGAAAGCGTCGTGAAACGCATCGTGGCGACGTCCGAGATTCCGGACGCCGCCACGATGGCAGTTCACATCAGCTGTCCTGCAGGAACTGTCAGCCCTTCGGGATGAGGTGCAGGATCACATAGGCCACGTTGGCCGGGTTCGGCGACGGGTCCATGTACTGGTTGTCTCTTGTCGACCCAACCGGTGTAGTTCGTGGTGTTGTACTCGTACCAGCCGGCCGCGTACATGATCGGCGCAACGGGCACCTGGTCGGACATGACCTTCGCCAGAGTGTTGATGGCAGTCTGGCACTCTCGGCCTCGGTTCCGGCCTTGGCGTAGTCGTTCAGAGCAGCCGTGGCGCCGGATCGCTCGAAGCGGCCGTAGTTGCCGCTGGCGTTGTTGCCCTTGGCGATGGCCGGATCCAGCCAGCCCTCGTACTGGGCGTACGGCGACGGGCCGGTGTTGCCCCAGTGGATGGCCGAGTCGAACGTGCCGGCGGCCAGGTCGGCGTACCACTTGTTGGCGTCGACACCGTTGGGCTTGACGTCGAAGCCGAGCGCCTTCAGGTCGGCGGACATGATCTGCGACGGCCTGGTAGTAGTCGGTGTAGGCCGTCGGGTCCTCGATGTTGAACGACACCGCCGTGCCGCCCTTGGCCCAGATGCCGTTGCCGTTCTTCGCGTAACCGGCACCGGTCATGAGCTTGGTGACGGCGGCCGCGTCCTGGCCGCGCCTTCAGGTCATTCTTGTAGGCGGCCGGCAACAGGCTGGCGAAGTTCGGCAGCAGCAGACCGCTGGACGACGTGGCCGGAGCCTCGTAGCCCTGTTCGGCCTGGCTGGCGACCTTGGTCGCGGTTGATGCCCACGCTGATCGCCTTGCGGACTGCCGGGTCCTTCAGTGCTGCCGGACCGGTGCGAGACGTTGAAGACCAGGCCGACCGTGTTGATCGCCGGGAACCAGTACTTGTGGTTGGCCGGGTCCTTGGCCACGAAGCTCTGCTCGATGTTGGAGATGAAGTTACCGGCGTAGTCGATCTTGCCGGCCGACAGCTGCTGCAGCGCAACGTCGTTGCTCGAGTAGGACGGGACGTCCACCTCGGGGACGCCGCGGCGTGCCGCCCCAGTAGGTCGGGTTGGCCTTGAACTGCAGGCCCTGCGGCGTGAACTTGGCCAGCGTGTACGGGCCGGTGCCGATCGGCTTCGGATCGGCGAACTTGGACGGCGTCACCGGAAGCCGCGTAGGCGCTCTTCTTCACGATGAACGTCTGGCCGGCGATGTTGTAGATGTTCTGGAACTGCGGGTCGGTGAACTTGACGGTCACCTTGTTGGCGCCGTCCGCGGCCGCGCTGGCGACCGGGAGGCCGAGCCGGTTGGTGGCCGGGATTGTCCTTCATGACCTGGTAGGTGTAGGCGACATCGGCTGCGGTCAGCGGTGTTCCGTCGCTGAACTTGACACCGGGGCGGAGGGTGAAGGTGATCGACGTGCCGTCGGTGTTCCAGGCGAAGTCGGTGGCCAGCCACGGGTAGGCGGTGTTGGCCTTGAGGGCGTTGAACATCAGCATCGGCTCGTAGAACAGACCCTCGATGTTCAGCTTGTAACCGAAACCGTTGGCGTTGAAGGCATTGAAGTTGTCTTCGAGCGACGGGATCGGGTTGTTCTCGACGACCAGGGGCTTGGTGCCCTGCTTGGTCGCCATCGCGGGACCCTGGGCCAGCGTGACGCCACCGTGTGCGGCGGCTCCCGTCGAGCCGCCCGACGACGCGGGGCTGCGATGAGGAAGCGCTGGATGCAGGGGCGGCGCTGGATGACGCTGCAACGGATGCCGGTGCGCTCGACGCCGCGGCCGGCGCGCTGGACGCCGCAGCCGGTGCGCTGGACGCCGGCGCCGATGCGGACGCTGGCGGCTCGAGCTCGCTGTCGTGCTCGAACTGCTGCAGGCGGACGCGGCGAGGGCAATGATGCCCACGGCGGCTACGCCGGTGAGGGATTTGCGTAACATGGAAACCTTCCGAACGGGTCGGCATCTGATGCCGACGATCGACGATGATCAGGACTTTCCGTGACCCCACGAACCGGGACGGCTGGCGACGGCTTGACAGCTGTGCTCGACTTTCTGTCCGGCCGCTAGGGGGCAGCGGCACTCCGGGATCCGGCATCCCTCACGGCGGCGGTGGCCGTTTGGGGGCGATGCGTGCCGTGGTGGCCCCCGACGCCACCACGCGCGAACTCACCGGCGATCACCGCCCGCCGAAGCGGAGGCGAGTTTGGCCGAGCTGCGCCGGATCCAGCGGCTCGGGTGTGTGCAGCCAGCAGGCCGCACCATGCGGTTCCGGCCACGTCGAAGGACGGCGGTTGCTCGGTCGCGCAGATCGCCATCGCGTGCGGACAACGCGGATGAAAACGACACCCCGACGGCGGCCGAACCAGCGACGGCGGTGCACCGGAGGCCCCGAGCCAGGTCTTCTCGTCGGTCTCCGGATCCGGTGCTGCGCTGAGCAGCAGCTTCGTGTAGGGATGCGCCGGCGCATTCGCGATGGTGTCCGCCGGACCGACCTCGACCACCTTGCCCGCGTACATCACCATGATCGTGTCGGCCAGGTAGCGGGCGGACGCGATGTCGTGTGTGACGTAGAGGATCGCCAGCCGTTCGCGGTCGCGCAGGTCCGCCAGCAGGTTGAGCACCCCGAGCCGGATCGACACGTCGAGCATCGACACCGGCTCGTCGGCGATGCAGCACCCGCGGCTGGACCGCGAGAGCCCGGGCGATGGAAACCCGCTGCCGTTGCCCACCCGAGAGCTCGTGCGGGTACTTGTTGATGAACTGCTCGGCCGGCTCCAGCGAGACCCGGCGCAGCAGATTGAGAATGCTCTCCTCGAGGTTGTCGCCACCCAACCCGTGGATGAGCAGCGGCCGGCTGAGGATGTAGCGGACGTCGTGGGCCGGGTTGAGGGACGCGAACGGATCCTGCAGCACCAGCTGGACCGACCGCCGGTACTCCTTGGTCGCCGGCTTGTGCAGGTCCATTTCGCTGCCGTCGAAGATACAGGTGGCCCGACGTGAGGCTGTGGGTGCGGGCCAGCATCCGGGTCAGGGTCGACTTGCCCGAACCGCTCTCCCCGACGACGGCGGTGACGGTGCCCGGCCTCAGCGTCAGCGAGATGTTCTCCGCCGCATGCACTGTGCCGCGGCCCAGCCGGCCGACGCGCACCTTGAAATGCTTGGTGATGTCGACTGCCTCGAGCAGCGCGCCGTGGGTGGAAGGCGCGCCGCCGACGTCGGCTTCGGGTGGCCCGAGAATGTTCGATGCTCACGGAAGTTCCTTTCCGGCTGCTGTCGCGCTGTTTCGGCGCAGCAGCCATTCCCCGCGCATGCTGGGCTGGGCCGCCGCAGTGCCCGCGGTCGGCGGCGTGACGTCCAGCTCGGCGGGCACCAGGTGCCGACCGTCCTGCAGCCAGCACAGAACGTCCCGGGAACCCGATACGTCGTGCAGGTTCGAGGGCCGGCGGCTCCCGGGTGACGCATTCGTCCATCGCCCACTCGCAGCGCGGGTGGAACGGGCAGCCCGACGGCACCTGCCGCAGATCGGGCGGTGAGCCGCCGATGCCTGTCCATCACCTGCTTCTCCCCGTGCAGCGACGGGAACGACCGGGTCAGCCCATAGGTGTAGGGATGGCGCGGAGACCGGAACAGTGCCTTGGCCGGGCGCCTTCTCGATCAGTCGGCCCGCGTACATGACGGCGATGGTGTCCGCGATCTCGATGAGCAGCGACAGGTCGTGGGTGATGAACAGGATGCTGAAACCGAGCTCGCTCGCGCAGTTCCATCAGCTCTTCGAGGATCTCGCGCTGGATCACCACGTCGAGAGCGGTGGTCGGCTCGTCCATGATCAGCAGCTTGGGGCGCAACGCCAGCGCCAGCGCGATCATCACCCGCTGCCGCATGCCGCCGGAGAGCTGGTGCGGATAGCTGTCCAACCGGTCGGCGCGAGATGCCGACCATGCGAAGCAGTTCCTCGGCGCGCTTGCGCCGCTGACCCGCCGACATCTTCCGCGTCGTGCGCCTTCAGCACGTCGTCCAGGAGCTTGCCGACCCGCAGCACCGGATTGAGAGCCTGCAGGGCACTTTGGAACACCACGGCGATCTGCGTCCACCGGACCTCCCGCAGGACCTGCCGGTCATCGGTCAGCAGGTCGATCTTGCGCGGTTCCGTGGGCGCCGACTGCTCGAACGACCTCCCCGGTTCCCGCGTCGCCGCGGTAGCTGCCTTCGGGCCAGTCGTAGAAGTACGCTTCACCGGCGGTGATGACGCCCGGGATCACGCAAGCAGTCGGGTCACCGCGTAGGCGAGAGTGGACTTGCCGCTGCCACTTTCGCCGGCCAGACCGACGACCTCACCGCGACGGATGACGAGATCGACGTTGTCGACGGCGTGCACCGCGTCGTCGCCAAGGCCGTAGTCGACGCTCAGGCCGCGGATCTCCAGCAGCAGGTCGCCCGTTGGTTCGGGCGCCGCCGAGGCTACCGACGACGGTCCCGCGACATGATTCGAATCCACTGCGGATGTCCTTACGCTTTTTGCGGATGTCACGCCGTTTCCTCCGGAACCGCCGGAACGCTGCCGGTACGGGCGGAGGGCCGGCGGACGACGGGGGTGAAGCCCAGCTGCGGCCGGACCTTCACGCCGATCTTCTTCTGTGCCTTGCGGCCGCCGGTGGCGGTCCGCAGTCGCGGGTTGATGTATTCGTCGACGCCGAAGTTGATCAGCGCGAGACTGGTGCCCAGCAGTGCGATGGCCAGCCCGGCGGGATGTACCACCACCAGAAGCCCGACTCCACAGCCGAACTCGACGTCGCGTCGAACAACATGGTGCCCCAGTTGTAGTTCGACGCCGGCGCTGACGACGGTCAGGAAGCCCAGGCCGACGTAGGTTCCGATCGCGTAGATCGTGGTGAACAGGAACGAGGACGCGATGACCGCGGTCAGGTTCGGCATGATCTCGGACCGGATGATGCGCCAGGTGCTCTCGCCGCTGACCCGCGCCGCCTCGACGAAGTCGCGGCTGTGGATCGAGAGTGCCTGCGCTCGGATGACTCTGGCGCCCCAGGCCCAACCGGTGAGGGCGATGATCAGGCTGACGACCAACGGGATTGCCGGTCTCGTCCGGGCCGAGGAAGGCACCGATCGCGATCAGCAGCGGCAGCGCCGGGATGACCAGGAAGACGTTGGCGATCGGCGGACAGCACCTCGTCGACCAGTCCGCCGATATGACCGGCCGCGATCCCGACGATGATCGCCAGCAGCGTGGCGATCGCCCCGGCGAGGAGGGCGACGATCAGCACCGGCCGGGTGCCGGCCAGCAGCTGCGAGAAGATGTCGCCGCCGATCGTGGTCTGGCCCAGCCAGTGCAGGCTGCCGGGAAGCTGCGAAGGCACCGTCGAACCGGGCAGCGGCGGACCCTCCAGCGGCCCGAGTGCGGTCGGATCGTACGGCGCGATGATCGGCCCGATGACCGCCAGCACCACGAAGATACCGAGCAGGATCAACCCACTGATCATCTTCTTGGACCGGCTGAGGCGGAATCGCCGCCGGGGTCGCTTGGCTGCGGTGGGAGGCTCGGACTCGGTCGTGGCCTCGATGGCGGCGTCGATGAATACCACGGTGCTCAGGCCTCCTGTCGTACGCGCGGATCGAGGGCGACATAGAGGATGTCGGCGAGGAAGTTGGCGATCAGGACGACCATCGTGATGACCAGGAAGATGCCCTGCACCAACGTGTAGTCCAGCGATTTCACCGCGCTGAGCAGGATGAAGCCGATGCCCGGGTAGGAGAAGATGATCTCCGTCAGCACGGAGCCGCCGACGACGAAACTCAGGGCCATCGCGAAGCTCGATACCTGCGGCAGGACCGCGTTACGGGCCGCGTACCACATCACTCGGTTGTGCGGGAGACCGGCGGCCTCGGCCAGCAGCACGTAGTCCTCGTCCTGGACCGTGACCATCATGTTGCGCATGCCGATGATCCAGCCGGCCAACGAGGCGATGACGATCGTCATCGCCGGCAGCACCCCGTGGTAGGCCGCATCCTTGAGAAAGGCCCAGTTCCAGCCGATGTCGCTATTCAGGTAGTCGTATCCGTTGATCGCCGGGAACCAACCGAGCTTCACCGAGAACAGCAGCACGAGCAGGGTCGCCAGGAAGAAGTACGGCATGGCCTGCAGAAAGGTAGTCGCCGGAAGCAGCGACTCCAGCCACGAGCCACGCTTCCATGCGGCCAGCGCGCCGATGACTGTTCCGAGGACGAAGGCGATCACCGTCGCGATGCCCACCAGGATGATGGTCCAGAAGATGTGCTGGTGGATGACCTGGGTGACCGGAACGTTGCCCTGACTCACCGAGATACCGAGGTCACCGTGCAGGATCATGTTCCAGAAGTGCAGGTACTGACCCCACAAGCCCTGGCCGGTGCCCACGCCGTACTGGATTTCGAGAGCCCGGATCGCCTGCGGTGGAGCGGTTTTCATCTGAGCCAGTGCGGTCAGCACCGGATCACCCGGCACCATGCGCGGGATGAAGAAATCCAGCGTGACGGCGGCTATCGCGGCGAGCAGATAGAAGCCAAAGCGGCGGAAGAATACTCGCACGGATCAGGCCCTTCTGATGGCTGGGACGAGCAGATATGACGGCACAGTGCGACGTTTCCCTTCGGCATTTCGAATCGGCCCTACAGCAATTCGGCACTACAGCAATTCGCGATAACCGGGCACTAGGAGGAGTCTCGAATGGTCAACGAGGTCGGGAAGACTTGTCGGTTCGGGACCGGCGGACCGCCGGCCAGATGCGCGAGGAGCATGTGCGCGGCCCCGGTCCCCATCTCCCACAACGGCTGATGGACCGAGGTCAGTGGCGTCTCGGTGACGGCGGCCAGGGGCACATCGTCGAAACCGACGACGGCGACGTCAGCCGGCACCTCGACGCCTGCGACCCGCAGCGCCCGCAGCGCGCCCGCCGCGGACAGATCGTTGTGGGCGAACACGGCGTCGAACGCGACGCCCTCGGCAAGCAGGCTCTCCACCGCGAGGCGACCGCCGGCAAAGGTGAAGTCGCCCTTGCGGACCAGGTTGGGATCGATAGGAAAGCCGGCCTCGGCAAAAGCTTGCGCAAAGCCGTCGAGGCGTTCCATTGTGCAGCCGTACCGACGGGATCCCCGTACGACGAGCGGACGTCGCCGACCGGACGCCAGCAGGTGCAGGGCCGCCGATTGCGCCCCGGCGAAGTTCGTGGTGGCGACCGTCGGGAACAACGGCTGACGGACGCGATCGTCGATCATCACCACCGGAAGCCCTCGCGCGTGCAGGTCGGCGATGTAGTCCAGGGTGCCCTCCGGCTCGATGACCACCAGGCCGTCGAACGACTTGGCCGACACCTGCGAGGCGAACCTGCGCATCGACTCGTCTCCGCGATTGCAGGTGAACAGCATCACCCCGTGCGAGGCCGCCTCGATGGCGTCGATCGCACCCTGCAGCACCTCCCCTATCCACGGCCAGGTGACGGACGGCACGAGCACGCCGACGACTCCGGTGCGGCCGCGAGCCAATCCCACTGCGCCGGAACTTGGCACATAGCCGAGCTCGTCGATGACCTGGCGGACTCTGGCCGCGGTCCCGACGTCCAGGTCGGACTTGCCGTTGAGCACCCGCGACACCGTCGTCTTGCTGACGTTCGCCCGAAGAGCAACATCCGCGATGGTGATCCGCACGGGCCGTTCCTCTCCTGGCGTCGACTCAACGGTGGGTCTTCCGGAACCGGTACCGGAACCGGTTCCGGCTCAGTGTGGAGTGACGGCACCCACACGTCAATCACGGGACGGTAACGATTCAGATGCACGTCGGGGAGCGCCGGCGACGGCTTGTCCAGACCTACCTCAAGCCGGCGACGAGCTTGTGCGGGCGCGTCGTTCGTGCCGGGCGGAGGTATCACGAGCGATCCCAGACGTGCCCCTCAGGTCATCAAGAACGTTGACAGCCTGTCGACGCTATTTTTTCGGAATTGCGCTCTGGGCATACCTTTCGCGCGGGTGGACCTCTTGGTCGTGATGAATGCCGGAAAAGCCAAGCCGTCGGTATTTTTCCAATACACGAAGAAACTGGCTGCGGTCAAAACGCTTTCGTACGCCGATGGGGATGCCGCTCCCGCCGAACACGTTCCTGCTTCGGTCGGAGGGGGCCGAGGCAGGAACGCGCGGGATGCGGTCACTGTGACCAGCCGGACAGTGCCCAGCTCCATGCGTAGGAATGGACTGGTGGTTTGCGTGGTTAAACTTGCCAGGCAACGGTGCGCAGGGTCGACGCATCGAGCAGGGGTCGGAACTGCGCCCAGAGCCAGGTAACCGACGAAGTACGATTCGACTGCAGGGATGAAGATGAGCACCGCCACCAAGAACAAAGTTTCCAAGGGCACTGCCACGACCACCGCTGAGGACAAGGTCAAGGCCGAGATCGCCTCAATGCTCCAGATCAACGGCAACACCCCCAGCGCCCACGACTGGGTGCCGCGTGTCGTGATGATGGCCTACGAGCGTCGCTGCGCCAACAATCCCGATAGCGGCGACCTGGCAGAATGCTTGTCGGTTGCGCAGGCCATTGCCAGCCGCAGCTGACGCCGGAATCCAACTCGGCTCCCTGACCCTGACGTCCGATGAGCCGGCGGCCCGCCTTCGCATAATCTGAGCCGATGGGAAAGGTCTACGAGGGTATCGACCCCAAGCTGGCGACCTGGCTGATGGCTCAGCCGATGTTCGTGGTGGCCACCGCGCCATTGGACGAGGACGGACTGATCAACGTCTCGCCCAAGGGTATGGCCGGTACCTTCGCCGTTCTCGACGAGTACACCGTCGCCTATCTGGATCTCACCGGTAGTGGTATCGAGACCATCGCCCACCTGCGACAGAACGGCCGCATCGTGGTGATGTTCACGGCCTTCGACGGACGTCCCAACATCGTCCGGCTGCACGGACGCGGCGAGGTGGTGCTGCCGGAGGACCCCAGGTTTGTTGAACTGCGCCCGCGGTTTTCGGCGCATCCCGGAGTGCGGTCGATCATCGTCGTCACGGTGTCGCGCGTGTCCGACTCCTGCGGTTACGCGGTCCCGCGGCTGCAGTACGTCCAGGATCGCGATGTGCTGGACCTCGCTAATGCCAAGAAAGGCGAGGAGGGCCTGGTGAGCTACCGCAAGCAGAAGAATTCGCTGAGCGTCGACGGGCTCCCCGGGCTTGCCTGAGATCAGATCAGGCCAGCCGTAGGACAATTGCACCCGCGACGATCAAGAGGGTCGAGGCAATGCGGTACTTGTCCGCGTTCTCCTTCAGGATGAAGATCCCGACGATCGTGGCGAACAGGATCGACGTCTCCCGCAAGGCCGCGACCGCGGCCACCGGGGCTTTCGTCATGGCCCACAGCACCAGTCCGTAGGCGCCCACATTGCAGGCGCCGCCGACAATCGCTATCCACCACTGCCCTCGCAGCGCCTCGCCGAGTGCCCGCGGGCGCCGTAGTGCCGTCCAGGTGACCATTGGTGCCGCGGTGAACAGGAAAATCCAGGCGGTATAGGTGACGGGCTCACCTGATGCCCTGGCCCCGGCGCCGTCGATCAACGTGTAACAGGCGATCACCGCCGCCGTGGTCAAGGCCAGCACAGTTGCCCTTGGAACGTGGAAGCCGCTTCGGCGGCCGGCCGACGGCGGCCCTGAGCCGGGTCGGCCGAGCGCCGGTCCTAGCCCGATACCCCAGATACCGCAACAGATGAGACCGACACCCAGCCACTCCGAGCCGGTCAGCTGCTCGCCGAGCAACGGCGCGCTCACCACCGCGACCAACAGGGGCGCAGTGCCCCGCATGAGCGGGTAGGTCTGGCTCATGTCACCGGCGCGGTACGCGGCGGCGACCAGCGGGTAATAGATCGACTGCATCACCACCGAGCCGGCGACATTGATCCAGGCCGCCGCGTTCATCGCGGGCAAGAACGGTAGCGCGATCGCGCACATCGCCGCGCCGCCGCCGGCAATCAGCACCGTCGCCAGGTACCCGTCCTTGGACACTTTCACCAAAGTGTTCCACACGACGTGCAGGATCGCGGCGGCCAACACCACCGCAACGACTCCTCCCGGCACGGTGCCAGTATTGCCGAAGTTGCCGTCAGCGTGCGTACCCGAAAATTGACCCTTGACGCAACAACGTGGCCCGAATTAGATAGGGAAACTTCCCTAACCACCAACCGCTACGCGCGGACCCCTCGAAGGAGCACCCGATGAAAACAGCGCGCCGGCCGCGGCTTGGTCGGCGGTGAAGGGCAGATGACGACGGTTCCGCAACGCAGCGCCCCTGAGCTGAGCGCCTTGGCCGACGCTGTGCTGCTGCCCGGTTTTCACGGCACCGTCGCGCCGGAGTGGTTGCTACGCAGAATCTCCGGCTCCCTCGGCGGGGTATGCCTGTTCGGATCCAACATCGGTGGACCGGAACAGCTGCGGGCGCTCACCGACTCGCTGCGCCGTGAGCGGGACGACGTCGTGGTGTCGGTGGACGAGGAAGGAGGCGGGGTCACCCGGCTGGATGCCGCTACCGGTTCCAGGTTTCCCGGTGTTGCCGCCCTCGGACGGGTAGACGACGTTGCCCTGACGGAGCAGATCGGCCGCGCCGTCGGGCGTCTCGTCGCCGAGTCGGGCATCACGCTCAACTTCGCGCCCTGCGCGGACGTGATGGTGGACCCACTGAATCCGGTCATCGGCATCCGGTCCTTCGGTGCCGACCCGGCGTTGGTGGCCAGGCACACGGCGGCGTTCGTCACCGGACACCAGGCCGCCGGGGTGGCGGCGTGCGCCAAGCACTACCCGGGCCACGGCGACACCGATGTCGACAGCCACCTCTCCGTTGCCGTCATCGATTCCGACCTCGATTCGATGCGAGCCACCGCACTGCTGCCGTTCGCGGCCGCGGTCGAGGCGAAAGTCGCGTCGGTGATGGCCGGTCACTTGCTGGTGCCGGCCGTCGACGCACTGCCGGCCAGCGTATCCGGCCGGTGGCTCACCGAAATCCTGCGCCACGAAATGCGTTTCACCGGCGCCGTCGTCACCGATGCCCTCGAGATGGCAGCCATCGCGGCCACCTGGGGAATGGCCGAAGGTGCCGTGATGGCGATCGAGGCCGGTGCGGATCTGCTCTGCCTGGGCGCAGACGACGCCACGCCTGAACTGCTGGACACGATCGGCAGTGCCCTGATCGCTGCCGTCAGATCTGGGCGGATCCCGGAGTCGCGCCTCCACGAGGCGGCCCGCCGGGCGCGGTCTCTGTCGACCCGGCCGACGACGATCGAACCGGTCGACGCTGCGCAGGACAAGGCGCTGTCGGAATCGGCCGCCCGGCGCGCGCTGCAGATCATCGGCCCACTCCCCCAACTGGTACCGGGAGTAGTGGTGATCCGCTGCGAAGCCGGGCGCAACTTCGCCATCGGGTCTGTGCCGTGGAGTCCGGCCGCCGCCATCCCGAGCCGCCTGCGGCCCGTCGAGTACGTGGTGACTTCGACATCACAGGTGGATTCCGACGTGCTGGCCGCCGCCCCGCAGGTCCTGGTGGTGACCAGCGACCGGCACCGTTACGGTTGGATGACCTCGGTTGTCGACGCAGTGCTCCGACGCCGTCCCGACGCAGTGCTGATCGAGATGGGCACCACGGGAGTGGAGGGCGCCCACGCGCCGGCCATCGCATCCTTCGGCTCCGGCCTGGCCAACACGAATGCGGTGATCGAGGCACTCACGAGCCGGACGTCACCGGGAACGGGAGGGGTGTGAGTACCGTCGGATCCGATGCGGGCGCGGCGCCGGCGGACGGCACCGGCCCGGGCGGCATGCCCGGTCAGCGGAGCGCCGACTCCCCGCGGTTGTTGCGCGAGATCAACGATCAAGTTGTGCTGCGACTGCTGCTCGAACACGGGCAGCTGACCAGGGGGCAGGTCGGAGACCTGACGGGGTTGTCCAAGCCGACGGTCTCCTCGCTGCTCGCCCGTCTGGAAGAGCGAGGCCTGGTCACCGTCACCGGTGTGGTGGCCGGTGGTCCGGGACCGAACGCCCGGATCTACGCGGTGCACTCGCGGGCCGCCCACGTCATCGGGGTCCACGTCGAGCAGGGCGGGTGCGTCGCCGGTCTGGCTACGCTGACCGGTGAACTCATCGCCACCTTCCCGGTGCCCGTGCAGGAGCGCAGGGCGGCCACCCCGATCGGCGAGATCTCCGCCGCCGTGGCGGGTGTGCTGGCCGCCTCCGGCGTGGCAAGGGATGCGGTGCACCGCGTCGTCGTCGCGACCCCCGGCGTCATCGACCCGACTACCGGCCGCCTCCGGCATGCCCGGCACATCCGCGGCTGGGAAGCGCCGGGTCTGATCGACGCGCTGACCCGGACGCTCGGCATTCCCGTGAACCACGGCAACGACGTCAACCTGGCGGCGGTGGCCGAAGGCGCGCACGGAGTGGCCCAGAACAGTTCCGACTACGCGCTGCTGTGGCTGGATCGAGGCGTGGGTCTGGGTCTCGTGCTCGGCGGTGCGCTCCGCGCCGGTGCACACGGCGGCGCCGGGGAGATCGGCTACCTCGGAGTCCCCGGCGTGGAGGCGCCGCGGGCGGACCGCGGCGGCACCGGCGGCTTCCAGCAATTGGTCGGAGGTCAGGGTCTACGAGTGCTGGCCCGCAAGTACGGCGTTCGTGGTTCCAGCCCGGCGATGATCGTGACCGCCGCCCTTGGGTCCGGGCCGTCCGGAGCATCACTGATCGCCGAACTGGCCGCCGGTATCGCCCTTGGCGCCTCGGCCGTGACCAATCTGATCGACCCGGGACTGCTCGTGCTCGGCGGCCCCGTCGCCCTGGCCGGCGGCGAAGTCCTGCTCGACCTGGTCGTCGCGCAACTACACCAGAGCAGCTTCGTCCGGCCTCCCGTTCTGCTCACCACGGTCACGGCGGACGGCGTGCTGCTCGGAGCGATCGAGGTTGCGCTGCAAGCGGTCCGGGCCGACGTGTTCGGGCAGGCTCCGACGCTGGTCGGCGCGATCGGCTGAGCGCGAGCACATCCGGGGCACGCCGCCGATCAGTGCAGGCGTGCGGAGCAACTCCTTGATCACCGGGATCCGAACCGGTGCGACCGAGAGTTCGTGCACGCCGCGGCCCACCAGGGCCAGTGCATGTTCCGGCATGCCGGCGATCTCGCCGCATACGGCGATCGGCGTCCCGGATGCCACCGCGAACGAGCACGTCTGATCCAGCAGCCGCTGCACCGCGGTCGAATGCCGGATCGAGCAGGTCGGCGACGCCGGTCTCGGTGCGGTCCGCTGCCATCGTGTAGCTGGTCAGATCGTTTGATCCGATGGAGATGAAGTCGGTGACCGCGCAGATCTCGTCGGCGGCCAGTGCGGCGGCGGGCACCTCGATCATCACGCCGACCTGGTCGGGGCCCTGATGTTCGATTCCTTCGGCCTCGAGGGAGGCGACGGCCTTGTCGACCGCAGCCCGGAAGGCGACGGCCTCGGCGGCGATGGACACCATGGGTGCCATCACCGAGACCCGGTGACCGACCGCGGCGCGGAAGATGGCCCGCAGCTGGGAGTGCAGCACTGCCGGGTGGCCGAGCAGATATCGCAACCCGCGGATGCCGAGAAATCCGTTGTGGACAGGGTCGAGTTCCAAGGCTGTGACGGGCTTGTCGCCGCCGGCATCGAGAACCCGCACGACCACGGGGCGATCGCCGAGCACCTCGAAGATGGCGGATAGATCGGCAGCCTGGGTGTCCTCGTCGGGATAGGTCTCCCGGTCCAGCACGAGCAGTTCGGTCCGCAGCAGACCCACACCGTCGGCGCCGGACTGGACCGCCGCCTTCGCGTCGGCCACGGAGCCGATGTTGGCCACCACCAGGATCTGTCGACCGTCGGGCAGATATACCGGAGCCATCGCTGCGTCGGTCCGGAGCCGGGACGCCTTCGCCATCTCGTCGATGCGGTCCCTGATCCGCGCACCCTCGTGGGCATCGGGCGCGATGGTCACGGTTCCCGCATCACCGTCGAGAACGAGTTCCGCGCCGGCCGGCAGCCGTCCGATCGCGGGACCGGCCCGCAGGATCATCGGCAGTCCGAGTCCGCGGGCGACGATGACCGCGTGCGCGGTCGTCGAGCTCCGGGACAGCACCACTCCGACCGCCCCGCGTTCGAGCAGGACCGGAACCTCGCCCGGCCCGAGGTCGTCGGCGAACACCACGGCGCCGCGCAGCTCCGCCGGGATCCGGTCGACCACGACACCGAGTTCGGCGAGCACGGCGGCGCCGGCCTCGCGTACATCGACCGCCCTCGATGCCACGAGCTCGTCGGGATCCGCGGCCAGCCTGTCGGCGGTCATGCCGACGGCATCCCACCACGCCGATGCGGCACTGGCGGAGCCGTCGTCCAGCGCGGGCTGTGCGGCAACGCGCATGTCCGGGTCGGCCAAGAGAACGGCGTGCGCCACCTCGAACTGGTTCCCGCCCATGAGTCGCGCGGCGGCAGCGGCGATGGCCGCGTCGAGCCGGTTGCTCTCCTGCCGGCCGTCGAACCGCCTGCCGACCGGCTGCTCGATGCCCAGCTGACGAGGCGCCCGGTCGAGCCTGACCAACGTGCCGATGGCCAGCCCGGGCGCGCCGGGAACGGCCGTCAGCGTGCCGTCGACGATGGCCGGGGCACCCGCGGCCGACCGCCGCCCGACTGGGGCGTTGCCCATACGGGCGGGCGCGGCACCCATTCCGGCCGGCGGAATCCGCTTCGGCAGGTCAGCCGTCTCGCCGAATCCGCCGGAGATCAGTGCGGTCACCGTGGCAGCCGCGGCCGCCGCGTCCGGACCGATGGCCACCACCTCGACCTGGTCGCCGCCGCGCAGGGCCAAGGCGACCACGCGCAACACCGCCCGCAGATCGACGGCGGGGCCGCCCGGCCGGGACAGCGCGACCTGGACGTCCAGACCGGTCAGCGCCCTGATGAGCGTGGCCACCGGCCGGGCATGCAGGCCCAACGGGTTGACCACCGACACCGTGGCGGTGACACGGTCCTCGCGAGCCGGCATCTGTCCGGCCTCCGGCGGACCGCCCTGGTCGACTGCCTGCTCGGGTTCAACTCGGGCGGCCGGGACATGGCGGCCGTGCGCCGACATGCCCGCCGGCTCTCCCGCGGACAGCGCGGAGGCAGCGACCGCGTCCAGATCGGCTCCGCCTTCCGCCGTAACGGCCGCCGCAAGGGCGCCCTCGACCAGAGGCGCATCTACAATCCGGATCCGTTGCGCCGCTTCAGGTTCGAGGAATTCGAGCGCCATCTCCGCAGTCATCAGCGCACTGCCGAGGTCATACAACAGGACGGCTCCGGCACCAGTGTCCGCCTGGGCAATCGCGGAGCTGATGGCATCGAAGGAGGTGCCGATCCCGCCGTCGTCGGTGCCGCCGGCGGGCGCGATGACCACCGACGGCGCCATCTGCCGGGCGAGCTCCGCACTCCCCCTGGCCAGGTCGGCGCTGTGGGAGACGAGGATCAGCCCGACGGCCATCAATCCTCCGGATGTGCGGCTGCGCTGGCGGCCAGGGAAGCCAGCAGATAAGCGGTGCTCTGCGCACCGGGATCCACGTGACCGATCGAGCGTTCACCTAGATAGGAGGCCCGGCCCTTGTGTGCCTGCATCGGTGTGGTCGCCTGCGCGCCGGCTGCCGCCGCCGCGGCCGCGGCGGCCAGCACACCAGCCACGTCCGCACCCTCGGCGGCGGCTTTGCTGGCCGCATCCACCGCCGGACTCAGTGCATCGACCATCGTCTTGTCGCCGACTTCTGCCTTGCCCCTGGCCACCACACCGTCCCTGGCGGCGACCAGCGCCGCGGCGACGATCGAACCGTCGAGTTCGTCCACGGTGCCGATCGTCGTCGATGCCCGGAGGAACGCCGTACCGAACAGCGGCCCCGATGCCCCGCCGACCGTCGAGATCAGCGTGGTCGCGACCAGCGACAGCACCTTGGCCGGCGTCTCCGGCGCGCTGGCGTGCAGCTTGGTCAGGACCGCGGAGAAGCCGCGTGCCAGGTTCTCGCCGTGGTCACCGTCGCCGATCTCCTGATCCAGGTGGGTCAGTTCGGCCCGGCGGTGGGCGACTTCCACGCCCAACGCCCGGATCGCGTCGACCAACGACTCGGCGTCGTAACCCATATTGGTTTCACAGTCCTCTTCGAAGGGCGACGGTGTGGACCGGCGCGTCCCACAGCTCGACGAATTCGTCGTCGAGCTTGAGCAGGGTGATGGACATTCCTTGCATTTCCAGCGAGGTGATGTAATTGCCGACCAGCGACCGCTGCACCTCGATGCCCTTGGCCGCCAGATACTTTCGTGCCGAATTGTAGGCCAGGTACAGCTCGACCTCGGGAGTCCCGCCCATCCCGTTCACGAACAGCAGGGTCCGATCACCGGCGTCGAAGGGCAGATCGCCCACGATGGTGTCGAGCAGGATTCCGACGATCTCGTCAGCGGGTGCGAGCTTGCGGGTCTCGCGGCCGGGCTCACCGTGGATGCCGATACCGATCTCCATCTCGTCCTCGGCCAGGTTGAAGGACGGCTCACCCGAGTGCGGCACGGTGCACGCCCGGAGCGCCATCCCCATCGAACGGACCGATGCGTTGACCCTGTTGGCGATCGCGGTGACCGAGGCCAGGTCGTCACCACGGGCCGCGGCCGCGCCGGCGATCTTCTCCAACAGCACCGTCCCGCCAACCCCCCGCCGCCCGGCCGTCCAGGTGGAGTCCTGCACCGCGACGTCGTCGTCGACCACCACGGCGGCAACCTCGAGGCCCTCCGCGGACGCCAGTTCGGCGGCCATCTCGAAGTTGAGGACGTCTCCTGTGTAGTTCTTGACGATGTGCAGCACCCCGGCTCCTCCGTCGACGGCCTTGGTGGCGTCGAGGATCTGATCCGGGGTCGGCGAGGTGAACATGGCACCCGGTACCGCCGCATCGAGCATTCCGGCGCCGACGTACCCGACATGCAGAGGTTCGTGCCCGCTCCCACCACCGGACACCAGGGCGACCTTGCCGCTGACCGGACCGTCGGCCCGGGTGACGTAGGTGGGATCACGATGCAGGATCAACAGATCGCCGTGTGCGGCAGCCATGCCGTCCAGTGCCTCGTCCACCACGGTGGCCGGGTTGTTGATGATTTTCTTCATCTCACTCCTTCGTGAAATGCCGTTGGGTTGGACATGGATTGTCGGCTACGGAGCTGAGCGCAACCGGACGGATAGACAGGTCACACAGCCTTCCATCTTTTCGAACTCGGTGATGTCGACGGGGACCGGTGTATAGCCGAGGTCGGCGATCAGGTCGGCCGAGCGCGGCGCGGACGAGGCCATCAACAACCGTCCCTCACCGAGGTCCACGACGTGTGACCCGGCTTCCTCAGGCATCGGCCGGAAGTGCGGGAAGAAGGCCGGGTCGTCCACCAGCGGTGGATAGCCGATGATCGTCCCGTCCGGCAACGCGGTCACCGCAGATTTGAGGTGAAGCACCTTCGTCAGCGGTACGGCGATCACGGTCGCGCCCAGCGGCGCCAGGATCGATCGGAATTCGGCCACACCGGCTGCGTCGGTGCGACCACCTCGGCCCACGTAGACCAGCGAGCCGATCTTCAGAACGTCGCCTCCGTCGAGCGAGCCCTTCGTCATGGTTTCGACCGGGTAGCCAAGCCCCCGCAGGGTTTCGGCCGTGCCGGCAGTCTCTGGCTTGCGCTCGACGGCGCCAGGGTTGCTGATCACTGCCGTCCCGTTGAACATGACCACCGAATCCTCGACGAACACCGCGTCGGGGCAGTTGGGCGCCTCCGGCACCTCGATGGTCTGCCAGCCGCTGGCGGTCAGCGCGTCGACATATCCCTGCCATTGGACACCGGCCAGGTCGACGTCGACGGGCACCCGTTCGATGTGCGTGACCAGTCCGTCCGCCAGCTTTGCCGACGGGCGGCGGATGAGGGCGCGCTGGGCATCAGGTGGCCCGGCCGGGAGCACCATTGTCGACTCCAAGAAGCGTTGCGCTGCGATCGGCCGCAGCGGAGCTGATCCGGTGATCCGGATCCACCCGCGATGGTCCCACGCGAGCCGCGACAGCGGCCGAACGGGGCAGGCTTGGCCGTCACCGCAGGAGTGTGTGGCACGGTGATTCAGTGAGGTACATCGTGATCGGCGCCGGTGCTGTCGGCGGATCCATCGGCGCTGCCCTGTTCCTGGCCGGGCACGATGTGGTGCTGGTGGCTCGGGGCGCGCACCGGAAGGCGATTGCCACCGACGGCCTGCTGTTCGCCACTCCGCGTGGCACCACCCGGCTGCGGGTGCCGGTCGTCGGGGGTCCGGAGGAGATTCGGCTCGGTTCCGATGACGTGCTGATCGTCGCGGTCAAGATCCAGGACAGCATCGGGGCGCTGTCCGACTGGAGCGGCCGACCGGTCGACGGCGGCGGTACGGCCGGCAGCGAGCTTCCTGTCCTGTGTGCCCAGAACGGCGTCGAGGGCGAACGCATCGCGCTCCGTCGGTTCGCCCATGTCTACGGCGTCTGCGTGATGCTGCCGGCCAGCCATATGGCGCCCGGCGAGATCGCCGCCTTCGCCGACCCGCTGGTCGGCGTGCTGACGATCGGACGTTATCCGGTCGGCGCCGACCGGTTGGTTGACACGGTCTGCGCCGACCTCGAGGACTCCGGCATCGGCGCGGTGCCCAGCCCCGCTGTCATGCGATGGAAATACGCGAAGTTGCTCGCCAACCTCGGCAATGCCCTCGAAGCCGTCGTCGGTCCGATCGAGGGCGATGCAGCTCTGGGCGTGCTGGCCCGCGCTCGAAGCGAGGGTGAGCGGGCGCTGCACGCGGCAGGCATCGATTTCGCCTCTCCGGAGGAGGACGCACAGACGCGAAGCCGTTGGCACATAGCCGATATCCCGGGTGTGACGCGCGGCGGCGGATCGACGTGGCAGAGCCTGGCCCGGGGAACCGGCACGGTCGAGACCGACTACCTGGCCGGCGAGATCGTGCTGCTGGGCCGGGAGCACGGGGTGCCGACCCCGGTCAACGACACGCTCCAGCGGGTGGCCGACGATCTGGCCCGACGCCGGCTGCCGCCTGGCTCGGTCACCATCGAGGCGCTGACGCTAATGGTCGATCAGGCCGCTCGGACCGGCGAAGTCGACCTGAGCGCGAGGGCCGGTCAGCCCGCGACGACAACATGAGCGCCCAAGGCGCTGATGTCGAGGTCGAGCAGACTCAACGCCTTCCATTGTCTATCAGGTCGAATACCGCGCCGTCGTCGATCACGGTGTCGCCGGTAGCGACCAATACTCCGTCTTCGTCGACGAGACTTGCGGTCCGGCCGGCCGGGATGAGTACAAGACCGGCGCCGTACCTGGCAGATGTCCACGACCGAGCCCGGACCGAGCCCGAGCGCGTCACGAAGAGCCTTCGGCAGCATCACGCGGCCGAGCGAGTCGATCGAGGTCTCCATTGGGAACAGGCTAGTACTCCATTCATAGCGGCAGATTGCCCGCTGATGCAGGTGAATGGTCCGGTCGAGTTCGCACACCATGCTGTCGCGTGAGGCTGTTCACACGGGCTACTTGGCAGTAACCTTGATCTCTGTCGTTAGCATTAGTAACGACTGAGAGGGACTCCTGTGACCGCGACCGCACAACAAGACCACGCTGCTGCGCACGACCGTCGAGTGGCGCTCAGCGTGACCACCGTCGGCCTGCTGGCCGCCATGCTGAACTCGTCGATCCTGCTCATCTCGCTGCCGGCCATCTTCGCCGGTCTGGGCCTCGATCCGCTGGCACCACAGAACATCAGCTATCTGCTGTGGATGCTGATGGGCTACATGCTGGTGACCGCGGTCCTGGTCGTGACGTTCGGCAGACTCGGCGACCAGTACGGCAGAGCCAAACTCTTCAACCTGGGCTTCGCCATCTTCACCGTCGCCTCCATCGCCTGCGCCCTCGTCCCCAGCACCGGCTCCGCCGGCGCCATCGAACTGATCTGCCTGCGCATCGTGCAGGGTGTCGGCGGAGCCATGCTGACCGCCAACTCGACCGCCATCATCACCGATGTCTTCCCGTCGGACCGCCGTGGATTCGCGCTGGGAATCAACCAGGTCGCCGGTCTGGCCGGCTCCTTCTTCGGGCTGGTCATCGGCGGCCTGCTATCCGAATGGAACTGGCGGGCGGTCTTCTGGGTGAGCGTTCCGGTCGGCCTCTGGGGTACCTGGATGGGCTACCGCTCCTTGCACGACAAGCAGCGGATCGACGCGAAGCACCAGAAGATCGACTGGTGGGGCAATGTGACTTTCGGGCTGGGCCTCATCAGCATCCTGGTCGCGATCACATACGGGCTCCAGCCATACGGTGGGCACACCATGGGCTGGTCGAGCCCGATGGTGCTGACCGGTGTCGTCCTCGGAGTCGCTCTGCTGGTCGCGTTCGTGATGATCGAGAACCGGGTCGAGGATCCGATGATCGACATGAAGCTCTTCAAGATCAGGGCCTTCACCGCGGGCAACATCGTCAACTTCACCTCGGCGATGGCCAGGGGCGGCTTGCAGTTCATCCTGATCATCTGGCTGCAGGGCATCTGGCTGCCGCTGCACGGATACAACTTCGCCGACACCCCGCTCTGGGCCGGCATCTACATGCTCCCGCTCACTCTGGGCTTCCTGGTGGCCGGTCCACTCTCGGGTGCGCTCTCCGATCGCTTCGGCGCCAGAGCATTCACCACCGGCGGGCTGATCCTCACCGCGCTGACGTTCATCGGTCTCATGATGATTCCGGCGAACTTCAACTACGTCGTCTTCGCCGGCCTGCTGGCCCTGAACGGGATCGGTTCCGGCTTGGTGGCGGCGCCGAACGCGGCAGCCATCATGAACTCCGTCCCGGCGGCGGAACGCGGTGCCGCCTCGGGCATCAGAGCGACCGGCATGAACGCCGGCATGGTGTTGTCCATGGGTGGCTTCTTCACGCTGATGGCCGTTGGCCTCGCCAGTCGGCTGCCTAGTTCGATGTATGCCGGATTGACCGCGCTGGGCGTGAATCCCGATGCCGCTCACGCCATCTCGCAGACTCCGCCGGTGGGCACGCTGTTCGCCGCCTTCCTCGGTGACAACCCGATCGCCCAACTCATGGGGGCGGTCGACCCCGGGCAACTGAAGCCGGGTGGGGGTGCGAACGTGACGACGCTGACGGGCCAGAGCTTCTTCCCGCACCTGATCGCCGACGCGTTCCACCATGGGCTGGTGGTTGCTTTCAGTGCCTCGGTCTTCCTGCTGCTGATCGCCATCGTCGCGTCCGCGATGCGCGGCAAGCGCTACGTGTACGACGATGCCGCAACGCATTCCCGTCGACCCAACTCGATCCCCGCCCCGCCGCCGTTGAACAACGTCGGGGGCCGGCACGCACTCCGCGACGGCGTGGGCCAGGGCATCGCACGCGAGGGAGCGGCGCTGGAATACCCCGCCATACCCGGGCGCCGACGTGGCATACGAGAAGGCAATCGGTGAGCAGGCCGGAACACGGGCCTGACAGCTAGGACCGCAAAAGCTTCAAGACCGCCCGTTCGACCACCGGTGTCGACGCCACCACGGTCAGGGCCGAACCCGGGCCGTCCACATCGGGCAGATCGGCGCCCAGCGAGCGCATCGCCCTCGTCACCGCGGGGGTGATGCGCTGGTTGCGTTCGAACGCGTCCAGCACCCGCGGATCGATGTACGAGCCCTTCGACACCGTGGGGGTGTTGCCGAGTTGCTCGGCGACGGCCACCACCGCCTGGCGTTCGGCTTTGGCCAAGGCCGTCCGGGACTTGAGCTCGGCGGGTGCGAAGCTCAATGCCACGGCAGCCATGGTGGTGCCGTGCCAGGTCCGAAAGTCTTTGGCGGAAACGGTTTCCCCGGTGATGTCCTTGAGATAGGCGTTGATGTCGGCGCCCGTGACATGGTGCCAACCGGTGCGGTTGCGGTAGGCCAGCAGTTCCTCGACATCCATCTCGCCCCGGCGGCGCAGCAGTCCACCGACCACCGACAGCAGTTCCGGGTCGGAGATCCGTTCCACCCGATGCAGGCCAGACTTGGCCGTGTAGTCGAACACCAGAGCGTGCCGCTCACGGCGGACGTGCTCACGCCGCAGCGTGGCCAGCCCGAAACTCCCGTTCGTTTCCGCGTAGACCTCACCGCCGATGCGGAAGTGACCCCTGTCCAGGAGTCGGAAAGCAGTCGCCAGCACTCGCTCTTTCGAGAACCCTGTCTCAGCAAGATGTTCCGCTACCTGCAGCCTCGCCTTCGGCAGGGCCGCGCCGAAACCGACGACCCGCTCGAACTTCTGGGCATGCCGCCTGGTGGACCATTCCGTGTGATAGAGGTACTGCCGACGGCCGGCCGCATCGGTGCCGACGGCCTGGATGTGACCGTTCGGCCATGGTGCGATCCAGACCTTCTGCCACGCGGGTGGTATGACCAGACCGTCGATGCGGTCTATGGTTTCAGCATCGGTGACCCGGGCGCCGTCGGCGTCGCGGTATTCCCAGCCGCGACCCCGCCGCCGCCTCGTCAAACCAGGCCCATCAGGATGGGACCTGCGTAGCCGCACCATCGCCGGCCCCTCTCGTCATCCGTCGGGGTAGTTCTTCCCGATGAGGATCCGGTTCAATCCGGCGGACGTGCGGTTTTGACTGGGAACAGCGCTCGGGTTCGACGAACGCCGTCACCGGGAGAAAGTGACCGGCAGCTGAGGCAGCGTGACCACCAGGGCGTGCATCAAGTGTGGGACGGCGGAGCTGCCTCTCCGCTCTCGGCTGGGAACGCGTCGACACGGTGCGCCGGGTGCCCAACAGTGATGTACGTCGACGCCGACAACGGCGTCGATGGACGTCACCAAGGACGACACCGCATTGCCGAACACGAGCCCATTCGCCTCAAGCCGATGTCCGATGACTGATAGTCAGTATTACTACAATCTTGTCCTGGGCAATCTACAACAACATTTGAAATCGCAAGCAACAATGGCTCTATGCATCGGCCGCCCCCCGGTAGCCGCGGACCTGGGTCCGATGGCGGTGGACCGGTGGGTCCTGCTGGGCGGTTGTTGTGGCTGACCCGCAGCGGTGGCAACACTACGAGGTCCCGTGCTCACAGCCGACGGCTCCAGCCAAGCACCGGCCACCCCACGACTCTGTCGTCCCCAGCGCCCGCTCGGCCACCGATGCCGAATCCCGACCCGCAGCTCGTCGGTGTGACTTGGTGTTCCCGTCAGTAGGCGCGGTAGGCAGCACAGCAGCTTTCTTCGTTACGACGATTTGGCGATGAGCCCACCACTCCGATGGTTGATCAATACCTGGCAAATGGTATTTCGCGGCTACATGCGTCACAGTGATTGTGGAACGAATAGGTGCCTTGACCAACTGTTTGTATAAGTTGCTCCCAACATCGTCGACCACGACATCGTCAACCGCGACCAGAAAGGCTGACATGGGGGCCTTCGTCGGGCTGCTGCTGGGCATCGGCCTATTGCTGGTCTGGCAGGGCGCTACCAGCCGGCCGAAGCCGCCCCGCGCCCACGTCCGCCTCGACCGCATGCGTGAAGAGCTGGCCCAGGCCGGTCTCCATGGGATCACTCCGAACCAACTGATCGCCCTGCAGGTGTTGTCGGCATTTCTGGTCGCCCTGCTCGGCCTGGTGCTGACCCGTTCGGTCTCGGTTTCGGTGATTTTCGCGATTTTCGCCAGCGCCATCCCACGACTGCTGGTGACCCGACTGCGTCACCGCAGGCAAGCCGACCTTCGTGAACTGTGGCCAGAAGTCGTCGACAACCTGACGTCTGGTGTTCGGGCCGGACTCTCGCTGCCGGAGGCGCTTTCCGCGATCGGTGTTCGCGGTCCCGAACAGCTGCGCGAGCCGTTCAAACAGTTCGGCACGGACTACCGCACGACCGGCAAGTTCAACGACAGCCTGGATCGACTCAAGGTGGCTCTGGCGGACCCCGTCGGCGACCGGGTGTGCGAGTCGATGCGGGTCGCCAGGGAGGTCGGCGGAACGGATCTCGGACGTCTGCTCACCACCTTGTCGTCCTTCCTGCGCGACGATGCGCGGACCAGGGCTGAACTCATGGCGCGGCAGTCGTGGTCGGTCAATGCCGCCCAACGAAAAGTGCGTACGCTTACGTCATGGCAGATGAAGGTCGGCTCACGGGTTCGGGTCGCCGTGTACGCGCGAATCAGCGCTGATCGCGGAGGCGAGGAGGCCGGCGTTAGTCGCCAGCTCGCCGACTGCAGTGACTTGATTGCCAGTCGCGGCTGGATCGAGATCGCTCGATTCGTCGACAACGACGTTTCGGCCTTCTCAGGCGCCAAACGGCCAGGATTCAGTCAGCTGTTAGCCCGCGTCACAGCCGGTGACGTTGATGTCATCGTTGCCTACCACGTCGATCGTCTGTACCGGCGAGTGCGCGATCTAGTGCCTTTGCTGGACGCCTGCGAGAAAAGGGGAACCACTGTTGCGACGGTAAAGGCCGGTGAACTCGACCTGACGACCGCTGCCGGCCGAATGATCGCATCAATACTTGGTTCGGTGGCCGAAGGAGAGTCGGCCCGTCAGGCCGAGCGTATTCGACGGCAAAAGCTCGATCGTGCCCTATCTGGAAAGCCCAATGGATCTATGAGGTCCTTCGGTTACGCTCAAAACGGCGACATAGTGGAGTCGGAGGCGGTTGTAATTCGAGACGTAGCCAACCGGGTCTTAACAGGCCAGTCAATGCGGTCGATCGTCAACGAGTTGAACGACCTCGGGGTGCCAACCGTGAAAGGCGGAGCCTGGCGCGGACCGACCTTGCGCTCGATTCTAATGGCAGCGAGGCTGTCCGGGCAGCGAGAACACACCCCGGCCAGCCAGGGGCGCGGCTACTCGAACGGTCCAATTGTTGCGGATGGCACTTGGGAGCCCATTCTGACCAAGCAGGACACTGCTCGATTGCGAGAACTTCTTGGGGATCCGAAGCGCAGGACGATGCGACCAGGTCAGCAGCTCCTGACGGGGCTACTTATCTGTGGATCTTGCGGTAAGTCTATGAATTCGCATTCAGATAGCAAAGGCGGCCGACGATACGTCTGCATTCGAGTGCCTGGAACTGGCAAGTGTGGCAAACGATCAGTATCTGGAGATAGATCCGACGTTTATGTCACGGAGGTAGTTTTCGCGGCAATCTATTTTGACGGATCTCCCCACCGCTTCTACCAAAGCCAGCCAGATGCCATCCCGCCCAGCGCGAAGTCACATGCCGCCGATCTCTCGGACCAACTTCGCACGTTGGCCGCTGAGTTTGCGAACGGCCAACTGGATGAGGACATGTATGAAGCAAAGGCGGCCACACTGAAGGACCGAAGGCGAGCAATCTTGCAAACTGCGGCATCATTGAGTCCAACGACCCGTCTCGCGCTCCTGCCCGCTACTGTCGAAGGGCTTCGCGGTCTCTGGCCGCATTGGCAAGTAGACCAGCGGCGTGCGATCTTGTCGGCGGCTCTTAATTCCGTGACCCTGCACCCGTCAAAGCCCGGAGGGGGTCCTCGCTTCGACCCAGACCGGTACACATTCAACTGGCGCGACGGCCTGCCACAGCAGACATCGACATTGCTGCAGCCATGAGCGCTAAAACGCCTGGGTCCTCGATACCAGGGCTGAGCCCCTGAGCAATCCGGGACTCGGCCACCCTCTTCACGATCTCCTGTCTGGTCATGCCGATGGCTGAGACCCGTTGGCTTAGGTCCGGCTGGCAGGTGGCGAAGGGCGCACAGCGGTCTTCGCACGCTGCGCACGTCGTCGAGGAGCTTTCTGACCCGTCGAGAGGGGTCAGCTCCGAGTCAGCCGCTCTGCGCGATTGGTTCTGCCTACCGGCATCCTTCGTCGATTTTGGGTCCTGACTGAAGTCGACTCTCGGCGCCCTCATCTCGGGCGCCGTACGCTCAATTTGCATGGACCTTCAACGGACCTACTCGCACCGGAATCAGGACACTCCCGGATAGTCCCGGAAACCAATCCTTCTTGGTACTGCGCCCTGCAAGATCGAAAGAAGCCATCGGACCTCGTCGAATCTGGATGCATCAGACGACTCGACGCCCTGCTTTCAGGCTGGGCTGCGAGGTGCACATCTCGACAACTAGGGCTGACGTCTCCGGTGTGAACGACTTTTCCGTCTCAAATGACCCGCAGGAGAAGTTGCCACATAACCCCTGACCTGGAGTTTCGTTCACGCCCGCTCCCCGCGCATCACCACGAATCGGCACCAATTGTGGGCAAATTGTGGGCACGGCAGAGGTCGCTTTCAGGAGCATGGGTGTCAGGGAATGCGACGACCGGGACGAACGCAGGTCCTCCCGAAGCTCGGATCGACGGTAATCCGAGCCGACCCTGATCACGGGCCCGGCCGCCACACCGATCACCACGGCAGCACGGCTGACCAAAATCTTCAGCGTCTAACAACCTGGCGGAGCTGGCTGTTGGCAGGCCAGCCCTGCCACCTAACGGCCGGCGACCAAAGACGGCAAGTTTTTCCAACAGACCGTTGGACAATTCCTCAACCCAAGGATGAGGGTCTGGCGGGGAGCCGAGCAGGGTAGCCGGGCAGCGCCCCGTGTCCGGCGGCCGGCCGCCAATGCGCGGATCGATCCGCTCCTCCGCCGGCCGTCGACGGCGCTGCCGTCAGCAGAACCACCCCGCGACTCCACTCGGCACCAGCTCCGAGACGTCCCGGCAGCTGTGCTCCCTGAACGGGCGATCGATGTCGGTGACATCGAGCAGGATGAGTCAGTGGGCGATACTCGGACCGGGGGACTGGCAGTGCCGAGCGGATACGGCGAAACTGCTGGCTAAGCAAGGCAGAGGTGCCCGCTGGCCGCATTCTCGCCGCAAGGGTGGTGAACGTGCAGTTCACAGCCCTGTACCGGCGGGTCCACGGCTAGTGATCGGCCGACGGGCGAACCAGCATGGGGCAGCGGGGTCATCGACCGGTGGCCGCCGATCTGCGGGCATAATTCCGGGGTTGCGCGTTCGCGCCCGGAACCTCGCCTAAATGCGCATCTTCGCCGCAATCTGGCCGGACGGGATTCTGCAACGGCCTGTCGCAGGATTGCCGTCGGTCCGCATTGGTAAGTTGGGTGTGAAGTGGTGTGTGATCGGGGTAGGCTTGGGTCGAACGATGTTGAGAGGCAGAACCGTGAGGAGGTCGGTGATGTCACTTGCGACGCCGGCCCGACCGGATTTGGAGGCATTCGCGGAAGCGACTCGGGCCGATCAGCCCGAGTTGGTGCGGGGGCTGCGGGACCTGCTGGGGGCCCGCCTGGTCGCCTACCTCGCGGGTGTGAAGGAGACCAGGGCAGTGCGGCAGTGGGCCGACGGCGACCGTCGCATCCAGGATCCGGAGGTCGAACAGCGGCTCCGGATCGCATTCCAGGCCGCCAAGATGTTGTCGCAACGCGATTCTGTTGAGGTGGTGCAGACCTGGTTCCAGGGGTTGAACCCTCACCTCGACGATCAGTCTCCGGCGCGGCTGCTGCGTGACAACCTCGTGCAGGAGGTCGGTGGCCGCGTGTTGACCGCAGCTCGCGCGTTCGCCGCGGTGGGCTAGGAGATACTGCGCGGCGTGACAGCCCTGCATCTGCAAGAAGAACGCGCCGTCGTGTATCGCGTCGGCTTTCGCCCGGATGCGTTTGCCTGGACCCCGTGGCAGTACGCCAGTCATGGCCGGTTCGACGGTCGTTGGGATGACTGCGAGGGACGTTTTCGGACCTTGTATGTGGCTGACCAGCTCCTTGGCTGCCTGCTGGAGGTGTTGGCCGATTTCCGTCCGGATCTGTTGCTCCTGGCCCAGCTGCAGGACATCGACGACGAAGACGACGAGGAATATCCGACCGCCGCTGGCGGCACGGTTCCGAGGAGCTGGCTCACCCACGAACCGCGGGCCAGGCCGTCATGACTGGCCGCTTCGCCGACGTTCGCAGAGCCGAAACCGTGGCCGCCTTGCGCCCGATATTCGCCGGCGAGGCCGCCAGGATGGGTCTGACAGATCTGGATGCCGCCGCGCTGAAGCTGCGGGCCCCGCGGCGACTGACCCAGCTCATCGCCGGCTGGCTCTACCAACTCCGTGCGCCGCCCGACGGTGTCGCCTTCGGGTCGCGCCACGACGACAACATGCAGATGTGGGCAATCTTCGAACAACCCGGAGAAGACGAGACTGGCACTCACGCCCTGAGCGCGGAACGAGTAGTTGAGCTGTCGATGACACGCCAGAGCTTCTCGAAGCCCTCCGCATCTTTGGGCTGAACTGGGCGTGATTCCGCCCACCCCCGGCGCCCCGTGCCGTTCCGCTGCACGGAAACGGAAACGGGAGAGGCTCTGCCTCGCAGGCCTTTCGTCACTGTGACGTTTGGTCGGTGGACCTTATGCGCGAGGAGCGGGCCCTGCCAGAGGTATGCCGGGCGCCGGGACCGATTTCGCTTCTCCCGCAGGCGGCGTGTCACACCCCGCGTCGGGTCAGGGCATCCACAGGCCTCTGCGCGGCGACCCGGTTGACCTCGGTGTACCCGGCGACCGCACTCAACCCGTGGTGGCCGAGGTAGTCCGCGGCGAGCCGGGGATCGCCGAGTTCCTCCTGGACGATGCTGCAGGCGGTATGCCGGAAGCGATGGGTCGCGCGTGGTGACCTGATTGCGGACGCCAGTCGATCGCAAACCGCCTCGGCGCCGCGGACCGACAGTCGCCGGCCTGCCCACCGGGGAAGTAGGACACGAAACTGCTGTGCACGGATCGTCCGTGACGGCAAAGGTAGGTGTTGACCTCTCTGCGGGCCTGTTCGGTGATGACCACGGAGCGTTCCACGT
>CAVOIW010000014.1:0-1711017 GCA_963695865.1 uncultured Actinomycetota bacterium
GCGAGGCGCATCAGGAGGAGACTGGCACCAGACGCCATGGCTGCTCGAACGTGGCCAGCACGCCGTTGATCGCTGGGACCACGTTGTCTTCGGGCCGGCTGAATGAGTGCAAGGCAATGCCAAGTGCGGCGCCGAGTGCAACGGAAAAGGCCGCATCCGGATGATCGCGATAGGCGCTGGTCAACTCCTGATTGAGCGCCCGCATGTGCTCGGTCGTGACTCCTGAGATGTGCTGGATCACGTCCCAGGTCACCTCGAATTCCGCCGCCATCGGCCAGCCTCCCCGTATTGCCCCGCGCTGGCGTGTAACACAGTGATCTGCACGTTGTTACATATCGGATTGGCGATGGGCCGGACGACTGGAACAGGTGATGCAGGGCGATAGTGTGACCTGGCTGGCGGTGGTTCACCGGATGGTTGACGGCGGCAGGCGTGGCTACGTGCTGGACCCCTCCCCCGAGCCTGCAAGTGTCTTTCCAGAGGTTCGGCCGCAAACGACATCATTGGTTGGGTCGCGCGGATGGATTCAGCGTCAGCTTTGCAGGCCATCCGAGCGGCCACATCCGCAGCCTGTACGTTGGGTCGCGCCGCCATGCTGCAACCTCATCTTTCCAATTTACGCCACGAGCGTGATCATCGGGCACATGGAAGTACGGCCCGGCGCCTATATAGATCATCCAAATGACCAAAGTAGCCGGGATCATCCGTCGGATAAGCGTCCCCGTGGCAGCCAAGCCAAGAAGGCTTAGCGAGAAGAGTACCGTCGGTGCGAAGCAATACCGACCACCCGACCAGATGAGAAGGTAGAGAGGCTGGCCTAAGGTAAGCGCCGTGGAATAGGAGGTAACAGCCAGCGCGCAGCCGGCGGCGAATAGCCAAAGTGCGGCTCGGTCGCCCCAGCGATAAAGAGCAATGCCCAGCGCACCGATGCCAAAAGCCCCGACCAGGATCGCAAATACGGAAATGCCGCTCTGCATGAATGAATAATATGCAGCCGCAGCAACAGGGGCCGTACGGCTGGCGCCAGCTATCGGAAGTATGACGTTCTAAATCCCGATGACCGCAAGCAATAGCGGCAGCCCGATACCGATTGTTCGAGCAGGTTCGGGATGCGTGAGGACGATCACGGCTTGCACAGACGTGGGAACAGCAAGCAACGCTGTCTGAATGAGATGCACCCGCGACCGCTCAACAGCCGCGCGAAGGAGGAACAGGGGTGTCAGCGCACCGGAGACCGGCCCCGCCAGAGGTGCAACCAGGAGAACCACGCCACGAAATAAGCACACCGACCCACTGCATTCCTCCGACGCAAGGATGAGACCCACACAGAGCGCCAGATGGAATTGGCTTGTGATCGAATTGAGCCAGACTTCGGAATCACCCGCCGGGATCAGGAGCAAAAGGAGCGCGATGGTGAACGTTGGCCATCGCTTCAACCAAGGGATCCGGCTTGTCGCAAGAATAATTGCCGGCAGAATCTGAATCCCACACGCGACAGCCCCCGTGACCAGCGGTGCCTGCTCAAGCGTAACAAGATGGAGAGCAAGCAGGGTTGCGGCACTGGCGATGAGGTTGAGGTATCCAGTGTGGATGGTAAAAAGGGCGTCGAGCCACGATTGGTGCCAAGCAGCGTGGAAGTATACGACGCCTTCTTCCGCCCAGAAGCGTCCGTCCGTGAGGATGGCCGGAATGCGTACGACGACAAGGAGGATGAAGATGCCGACGGCCAACGTCCGAAAGGATGTCGCTCTGTTCATTGATCTCTTCAAGGCGATTCAATTACCTTTGAGAAGAGACATTATCGAAGGTAAACTTGCGCGCAACGGGCAAGGACGCTCTGCGAATACGCCATGCAATCTCGACATTGCCGAGGTCGCTACGCCCCAAGCAGGCCGCCGGGCTGTTACTGCGACAGAAGGATCGTGACAAATCGCTGCGCTTCGGGCGTTGGCGAACGGTGCAAGCAGCTATCGCAGCGATCGTCGCAAGACCGCACGGTTGAGGAATTGCAATACGTCGCCCATGCCTTCGCCGTCCCGCTCTGCCATCAGCTTGACCGGCGAGCGCCTCCGAAAAGGCACGGGCCGATTTGGACGCACCAACCATCCCGGCGCCTCGCTGATCGCCTGCAACGCCGCCTCAATCTCGGGCAGATAGGACGCCAAGTGAGTCTGGCGCGTGGACAGGCGGAATCGCGGCCGCTTACCGGACGGCCCGATCTTCCCAGCATAGGCGATCAGTTCCAGCGCCTCGGCGTCGGGTAGCTGCAATCGATCCACAAGTCGCCAAAACGCCGCGGACGACATTGTGCCGGCCGGGCGGGCAGGGACTGCATCCTGGGTCGGTGTGGGGACTCGCAGCGTTGCCATGTTTGAGAAGGCGCGATGGTCGACCTCTTGCATATCTCCTCCAGTCGCGGACGGAGGATGGCTGTATTCGGAGATACGTTCGATGATGTGAATGCCGCCGAGGTCCAGCTACTGATCTAGCGCATCGTATCGCTGGTAGAGCGGTAGAGCTTCCGGATAGGTCCGCCTAAACACTGTGTCTAGGGCGTCAAACCCCGCGCACAATAGAATGTCGTTGCTGCACTCCGTATTAGCTCGGCCGTGAGTTTGCGGTCGCGCTCACTCCGTCATGGCGGGCTTGCCTCGGCCATGACGAAGGGCCAGTGCCGTCATGCCTGCTGCAAACTCCATAGCACAATCGGGAAAGTAAGGTGCCATGGCGCGCCGTTGACATAAGGGTTTTCTGCGGTCGGCCAGTTTTTCAATACGTGGTGTTCATCGGGATGCGGTGGAAATTCTGCACCAATTGAATATCGGGCAGGGCCGGCAGCCGACTTCCATCGCCCGATGAAACAGCGCCATCATCTTCGGCTTGTCGTTCGGATCGGTGACGAACATCTCGTCGGCAATCTTGTCGAACTCCGCATTCTTCCATCGCGAGAAGTTCACCTGATGCGCCCCCGGGATCGCTACGCTGCGCCCGTGGTACAGCCGTAGCATCCCATATGGCTCATCGATCGACCCGCCATGGCCATAAATCGCGGCTGTGTACGCTCCTTCTGGAACCGGTCATCGAAGTCTGGCGGCAGAACTCAAAGATGCGGCGACACCTCAACGTCTCAGCATCTCAGCGAGCACCGGACCCATCGCCGAACCGAATGCTGCAAAACCGATGATGTCCAGCGTGATCGGTTGCCCGTCCCGGACGGTCGCCTAAGTCAACCTCTGCTGCGCAGTTCGACCGCAGCCCCCAACTCGCCTCTCGCCAGTTGCCCAACAACCAGCCGCGCGCCTACGCCTAGCTAGTTACTCTCCGAGCTCCTTCATCGCGGCTTCGTCCTCGCCTCGGTGATCTGATGTTCCCGATAGCAGGCGCCTATTGAATTGCTTCCAGGGCGGCACTTCGATACCGGCAGCCTGTGCTCAGCAATCAAGGTACGGAGCGCGAACAGTAGAGTTTGGCACGGGCTGGTCGCGGGCATCGATGGGTTGTCAACTGGCATGGAGGTTACTCGCTTTGGCTGTTCATCTCAGAAACCCGGGCTTTTACATTAGCCCGGCAGCCGACTTTCATGTGTGAGTCGCAGCACAAACGCGATGCAAGAATTTCAGCTGTCAACTCGATCCCGGATTACATTCCTAAGCCAAACGTGTGGTCTGCTTCACACATCGCCGCACCGTTGTCGTGCTTGCATGAGCCCGGTGACTTGGGGGGCGGGGCGATGCCGGACGGAACGACCGATGTGCGGATGCCATCAGAGCAGACCGGAACTACCGACCGGTCGACAACACCTGAGCAGACCGAGTTCCGCCTCTGCGAGTTGACGGAAGGCACAAACTCCTACCGGGTCCGCCGTACCTCGGCGCAACGGAAGACGGGGAAATCATGAAAGGGAGAACAGCAAAGCGCTGCTGAGCTGGGCCTCTGCCCAGCTCAGCAGGTCAAACACCGTAGGGTGGGCCAATATTCGTTAGCACAAGTGGGCCGATATTCATTGTCACAGCTACGGCAACTCCCTGCTACTGCCGCCACATCCACCGCTCGCTCGTGCGATGCCGCCGGGCTCGGCGCATTGCGGCTGTGCGTGAGGCTCTAGCGCGTTACGCTGCACCAATCGGGCCGCCATCGCTGTTCTTGCGAAGCGGTCTTTGCGATGCGCGCGTGACATTCTCTTGGTCACTTCGCGGGGCATGCCCGTTGAAGCTGGACAAACTGCTGATCGCCCGTCCCCTTAGCTCACGCGCCCACCGGCGTTACATGCGCCGCTAGCAGCGCTGGCAGGCGTTCGGAGCAGCCGGGGCCATTCCGCATTCGGTGGCAATTCTGTCAACGCGCAAATGGCGGCCCGGCCGGTAAGGCTCCCTTCGGTTTCGCCTACGACGCCAGGAGGATTACCCCTTGACTACCTGCCCTCGCACCTCGCCACCTGGATTTGCGGCGGTGTGAACATTGAAATAGGTCTGGCCGTTCATTACGTAACGCCTTGGCTTGGTCGTCGGTCAGCGTGGCCGAACCTTCTAAGGAACCTGTTGTGACACCAGTGACAGGCACCATCACCCCCGCGTTTTTGCTGGCGGCGGAGGCATCCGCACGACGGGAGGACAAGGTCCTGTGGTGGGCCAAGCTTGGGTGGCGCCTGCAGTTGCAGCATCTGCCGCGCCCGGGCGGCGTTGTGGCGTTGAGCGGGATGCCACAGACCGAAGTAGCGGACCTTGTGGAAGCCGCGCGGCAGCACGTGCTGGAGGAAGCGGCGCATGAACTCGTCGCCGCTGAGGCGGCAGGTTCGCCGGCGGCCGGTCTTGCGGTCCTTGTATTGGATGGTGACCGTTTCGTCGTCGAGGCCGACGATGCGGGCGTTGGTGAGAGCGATGCGAAAGACGTAGCGGGCGAGGTAGTCGAGCACGGCCTGTTCGCCGTTGCCCCAGGCGGTGACGTGGAGGATCCAGTCGCTGTGCGCCACACCGCGTCGGGGATGACGAGATCGGGACACTTTCGCTGCAGCAGCGCCCGGAACTTGCCGCGCACCAGCTTGGCGAGAGCCTTGATGGGGAGCAGGAACGTCCGGCGCGCCGGATGCCAGGTGCTGCCGTCCTCGGAGATGCCGCCGCCGCTGACCAGGCAATGGACGTGCGGGTGCAAGATCAGCTGCTGGGTCCAGGTGTGCAGCACGGCGAGCACGCCGACGGTGCCGCCGACGTAGCGCGGATCGCGGGCGAGTTCGATGATCGCCGCGGCGCTGGCCTGCATCAGCACGGCATAGCCGTCGCGCTGATTGGCGCGCAGCACCTCGCGCAGCTCGGCCGGCACGGTGACGGTGATGTGGAAGTACGGCACCGGCAGCATCTCCGCCTGACGGCGTTCGAGCCACTCCTGGGTCTGGGCGGTGTGGCACTTGGGGCAGCTGCGATTGCCGCAGGAATGATAGGAGAACACCTCGGTGTTGCACGCTGGCTCTGCTATCGAATTAGTGGCGAGTGCGTCGAGTGCGTCAGGTTGCGGATTCAGCATCAATGGCCGGTTGAATGGACGAAGCTATTTGGCTCCCGAAGGCGATGGGTCAGTGAGTGACTGTGTGCCACTCTCCGGTGCATGCATTATCTGACATTGATCCCTATATCGTGCGTGAGAAGGGGTCATTCGAATCGGGATGAACGTTCCTGGCGACGCGATCGGTCAGGGTTGCGGTCAAAAGAGACGCCGCGCTCATGGAAGAGCGCAGGGAACCCCGACCTGCATGCAGTTGTCTTGACCTGGTCTGGCCGACCCGGCAATTCCTTGCCGCATTTGAAACAGGCGTCCCAACTTGAGGAGACAGTAAATCCGGGGTTGCAACGCGAAGCGCCAATTTGGTCTGCCGATCAGCGCCTGCTGCGCGAAATCGAATCCCCGTCCCGGGTCCGCCGGCTCACCGAACGCCAGGCCAGCCTGGAAGAAATACAGCTCCGGATCGAGCGGGCTTAAACAGCAACGGTTTGCGCGGTGGGGCGGATCAGTCGACGCGGGCCAATTCGCCGTCGCGCAGCACCAGCCCACCCTTGGCGAACGAGGCGACACAGGCGGTATATTCCGTTTCCGGCCATTCCAGATTTCGCGTCGTGAGAAATGTGCGAATTTCATTATTGAACCTGGTGTGTATCACATCTGCGAACTGGTGTGCCTCGTCGATACGGCCGAGTTCGGCGAGCGCGACAAGAAGGGCCCGGTAGCCAAAAACTAAATTCGGTTGCATGCGGCAAACTTCCCGCCCCGCGGCGACGCATCCCTCGTAATCGCGCAGAAAATAGTGGGCCATAGAGGACACATCTATCCAGCGCCAGCGCATCGGATCGAGCGGGCTCAACCGGAACGCCTGTTTCAAATGCGGCAAGGAGTCGCCGGGTCGGCCAGACTAGGTCAAGACAACTGCATGCAGATTTTCTACGGTTGCGTTGCTCGGATTCAAAACGACGGCCTGCGTGGTTTCCTTGAGCGCTGCCTCATGCTTGCCTGCTAAGAGGAGACCATGGCCGAACAGCGCGTGCGCCGTGGCATCCAGCGGGTCCAAACTCGTGGCGATTCCCCGATGCTCGAGGCCTGATGCGAGCCATATTGCCCGCTCCTGTGGGGCGAAGGCCAGGCCGCAGGAGATGTAAGCCATCCCCAGTCCCGCATGCACCGTGGCATTGCCGGGATCGAGCGATACCGCCTTTTGCAGGAACTCCAGTGCCAGCCGGCAGTCTTCGGGCGTGTACCTTGAAAAGATGCCACAAACCGCGATGGTAGAGTTCCCAGATGCCGGGATTCTCGGGTGCCTTGCGCCTAGCGCGCTGGCGCTCGGCAGCCGCCAGCACCGGCTCGATCGCGGCAACCACGGCCTCCGTGATCTCGTCCTGGATGGCAAAAATATCCGCGATCTTTCGGTCGTATCGTTCGGCCCAGAGATGCGCGCCGGTCGTCGCGTCAATCAGCTTGCCGGTGACACGCAGCCGTGATTCCGCCGTGCGTATGCTACCCTCCAGCACGTACCGCACGCCCAGCTCCCTGCCGACCTGCCGGACATCGACCGCGCGCCCCTTGTAGGTAAACGCCGAATTGCGGGCTATGACAAACAGGGAGCGGACGCGCGAAAGGGCGGTGGTGATGTCCTCCACCATGCCGTCCGCGAAATATTCCTGTGCGGCATCTCCACTCATGTTCAGGAACGGTAAGACAACGAGTGACGGTTTATCGGGCAGCGTTAATGTTGGTCGTTCCGGCGCGCAGGGATGGACGAGATAGACGCGAATCGGTTGGGCGGTGTTTTTCAGTGGCCGGGGGCTGAGGCCTTCGGCGTCGAAGGCGAAATTGCCGGCTGTGTCCCCGCGCATACGGGAAGAAGTGTAGACATCGCCAGGCTCGGCTAGCGGTTCGAGTCGGTCCGCGACGATGACGCCGTCGCCAAGCAGGTCGTCGCCCGCGCGATGTCCAGAGTTACCCGGAGGCCGAGCAGCTGGATGGACTTGTGCTCTATCGCTTTGACGCTCCCTTGTTCTTCGCCAATTCCCGCAATTTCCGCGAGGAGATCCGCAAGCTGGCCGAATCCGCGACACACCCCAAGTGGATCGTGGTGGCAGCGGAACCCATTACCGATATCGACACGACCGCCGCCGATATGCTCGAGGATCTCGACGTCGAGCTGTCCGCACGAGGAGTGTTGTTGATCTTCGCGGAGCTGAAGGACCCGGTACGGACCAAACTCGAGCGCTATGCACTCGACCAGCCGATCTCAGCTGACCACTTCTATCCCACCGTGCACAGTGCGGTCGATGCATTCGAGGCCGCACATGGCGGGCGCTGGGAACGTCCGAAAACCTAGCTACCGGCTGGACGCTCCACGGCATGATGGTCCGCAGAACGGGTATCGACCTCACGGCAAGTCACCACGGCGGCCTCGAGCCGACCAGGAGAGGATCAAACTCATGACCGAGCACTCACCATCGCTGACACCGGAAGACGCCGAGAACCTGGCGAGGCTTTTCGACCACAATGCCGCCCACGCGCAGCAGCGTTTCACGGACGTGGCGGCGACCTGGGGCCTCGGCGGAATCCACAATCAGCTCGATGAGTTGCTCCGGGGCCTGCGACCTGCTGACCGCCCTCAGGTGGCCATCGACTTGGCCACCGCGTTGGGCGCCTACGTGGACGAGTTCGGGCCCGGCGGGATAGTCGGGCAGTCCGACACCTTCCGGGATCACGCCTGATCCTTGGGGGCCCGGACTACCAAGCGACGGGGGGAGCACGTGCGGGCGATGTATGAGCCAGCGCTCGCATGACGCTCGATCCGCGGCGCCGGCAACGTACGCCGGAGCCGCGGCCGCGGCCCCTTTGAGCCTTTCCTGCCGCATGGCCCAATCGGCTATCATGCCCGAAAGTCTTTAGACCACGGGAGGTAAATAGCCGGACAGTAAGCCTGCAATGATCTTTTTCAGGACCCGGCATTGTGGATTGTTTACAGAAGACCGCGCCCGACATCTCGACAACAAACGGAATCAGGCGTATTACTGACCTGGTTACCGGTCCATTTATGCGATCAACGGCAGAAATGCTCATGATCACCAATTGACTGTCCAAAATCTCGAGGTAGGTGTGGGATGGGCCAACATGACGTCGCCCGGCGGACCGTACTGAAAGCAGGTGGGGCGGTTGGTCTCGTGGGCTTGACCACGATGGCCGGTCCGAGCCGGGCCTTTGCCGCGGGCCCGAGTGCGGGGCCGGGCCCGGAAGTGGTTCTGCCCTGGCTTGATCAGCCCGATCCCATCCCCCCCGGTGCCGTCAACATAGTCGCCAACCTGCTGGTCTGGGAATCTTTGGATTCCTGGAGAACACCGAACGAGAAGTTCTTCACGGTGAAGCACTACAACCTGCCCGCGCTCTCGGCCGACACCTGGACGTTGAACGTCAATGGCCTGGTCGAACACCCTTTCAACCTGAACCTGGCAGAACTGAAGCGTCGACCGCAGGACGAGGTCGACTTCACCATCGAGTGCTCGGGCAACACGGGCTTGCCGTTCTCCATCGGGGCTATCGGCAACGCACTCTGGACCGGCACCAAGCTGGCCCCCATCCTGAAAGCGGCCAGACCACGGAGCAATGCCGTCGAAGTCGTATTCTGGGGCGCGGACCAGGGCCAGGTCACCATTCGCGATGATTCCGGGATCACGGGTCCTGGTCAGACCGGATCTGTCGTACCGGATTCCACCGGCGGGCTCGACCTGACCATCACCGAACGCTTCGCCCGCAGTATGACGTTGGACGACGCCATGGATCCGCGCAATCTCCTTTGTTACGGGATGAATGGAGCGGCACTACCCCCGGGGCACGGCTACCCGCTGCGCCTGATCGCACCGGGTTGGTACGGCGTGGCCAACGTCAAGTGGCTGACCCACATCGAGCTCAGGGACGGGCGGTACGCCGGTCGCTTCATGGCTCGTGACTATGTGACCATTCGCGAGGAACGTCACTCGGGCGAGACGGTGTGGACGTTCACCAACGTGTCGCACGCTCGCCTGAAGTCGGCTCCTGCCAAGGTCATCCGGCGGGGCCACCAGTACACCATCATGGGCGCAGCATGGGGCGGCCCGATCAGTCGGGTGGAGGTGCGCATCGACGATGGCCCTTGGCGGCGCGCGGCAGTGCGACGAATGAGGTCGCACGGCGGCAGCCAGTTCTCCTGGGCGTTCTGGACCTTCGATTGGGGCAACCCGACCGCCGGCAAGCGTCGGGTCACGTCACGTGTCTTCGATGACGACGGGAACATGCAGCCGCCGCCAACCGACCCATATCTGGCCAGCCGCAGGACCTACTGGGAGAACAACGGCCAGATCACCAGGACGGTGTCCATTCCCTGAGTCTCAGCGCCGGCGGGGCGGGGCTCCCGTCGTCGGAGCCCCGCCCGCGTCGTCTACAGCCCCGGGAGTACCCGAGTGTGTTCGATCCGCACGGCCTGGAGGGCGTTCGGATTCAGTCGGAGCAGGCGCAGGATGGTGGGGGCGATCTGGCTTGTTTGAACCTGGCTGGTTTCGATGACCTGGTGCGGCACCGAGGCGCCTGAAACAACGAGCGCGACATCACGGTCGGCCGCTGCGTTTCCGCCGTGTTCTGCGATCTTCTTGACCCCACCGGTATAGACCACACCCGGCTGCGCGATACCGATCAGGTCGGGGGCGTGCGCATCGCCGTTTCGGGCCCTGACCAGAGTGTCGGCGGCGGCGCCCGTGTAGACCCTGGTCAGTCCTGACGACCGAACCGTAGCCGAGTACGTACCTTTCGGATCGGTGACGAGGTTCGCGGGGGCACTGTGCTGCAGCAGGTAACTCCCGACGAACCCGAGCGCGGCGGCTGAGCGGTTCGACAGCCAGAGCAACATGCCGTCATCGTCGACCGAGAACGCCACCAGCGCAGCAGCTCCGGGATGAAGGGCCGCCCAGGCAGCGTTGATTCCGGCAATGATCTTGGCGTCGTCGACCCGCCGTAGCGCGCTCGGGTCGGTGGGGGCCTGACCGTGTTTGGCGGACAAGATGATCGTGGTGCTCGACGCAAGATGATCATGGCGGATGGCGGACGTCATCGTGCCTACTTGGGCGTCGACGAAGTCCAGCGACTTGGCCAGCAACGGGCCAGGCGTGCCGTTGCTGAGATACCCCCCGGCCAGACCGTCCGAGATGGGCAGCTTTTCCGCGGTGGACACGGCTTGGAAGTTCATCCCGAAGATCGCCGGGGTGCCCACCCGGCGCACACCGGAGTGGTCGAACCCGTTGATCTCATTGATGATCGCCGCGACCTTGGTGCCGTCATACTCCTGCGTCAGGGCGTTGTCGGTGGTCCAGTCGTCGCCGGCTGCGTCGGCGACGCTGTTGATCTCGGGCGTGAACAGATCCTGCAGCCCGGTGCCCGTCGGGCCGCTGAGGATTTCGTAGGCGGGATGCTTGTCCGACCACGCGGTCCGCAGGCCCAGTGACCGGGCGACCTCGAAGACGGTGTTCACGCGGAGGTACTGGTGTGGATACACGGGCAGGCAGGTCGCCGGGTCGACGGGTAGGGAAGCCGGGTCGAGCAGGGCCTGCGGCGTGGGTGTCATCGCCAGAATGGCCTTCGTGATGGCGGATGACGCGGCGAGGGTCTGCGCCAAGGTGTTGGTGGGCAGGGCAGCCAGCGCCGGTGAGGTCAGCCCCTGTCCCGCATCCAGGGTGATCGGGTTCTGCGACAGGTCGGCCGCCTCGGTCCAGGACACCTCGGTGCCGGCCGGAGCCGTGCTGCAGTCCACCGTCCCCGGGGGCAGCAGGTGATGGTTGTAGGTGTCGTCGTAAAACACTCCGGTGGTCCCCGGGCCGCCGCCCGTCAGCTGAGCGACCATTCCGGGAAAGGAATCGGATGGAAAGGTGGTCTTGGCATTTGTGTATTCGACTCCCGTAGACACCAGGGATGCGAGCGCTGAGCGTGGATGGGTCTTGACGTACCAGTTCAGGTCGGATGAATGCAGACCGTCCACCGATAACAGCAGCACGTGCCTGTTGTGGTCAGCCGGTCCGCTGCCGGCGTTGGCCTGACCGCCTCCGGCCATGGTCAGCAACAGGCTGGCGCTCAGTACGGTTGCTCCGATGCGATACCGCTTGCGGACGAACATCTTTTTCCTCTCCGAGGCGACGCACGTCGCGCTCGGAGACAGGTTTAATACTATGCCGCCGGTAGTACCACTCCCGTGCAGCAAACAGCCGCCAAACATCCGGTGAACCGCGCGGCGGGAATACTGGCGCGTCGAGTCAGCCCGGACTTCGGGACACTGCGGGCAACTTCCGGCACCCCATTTCAGCTCCGTTCCGGAGACTCGTCCGCCACTGGCCGCGGCGCGACGCGAGAATTGGCAGCGCCGTCGGCCGGCTGGATATCGCAACGGGTCAGCGCGAGGTAGCCGACGAGGAGCGCAATCAGGAGGGCTGCGGCGGCGGTGACGACGCCGTCGCCAAGGCCGAGCCCCGACAACGCCGGGGGTTTGCCCAGCCAGTCGGCGATCGAGGCGCCCAGCGGTCTGGTGAGCACATAGGCGAACCAGAACGCGACGACTGGGTTCAGGCCGAACTTCCACCAACCGACCGCGGGGATGAGCATGAGGAGCCCGAACACGCCGGCGGAGGCCAGATACCCCAGACCCATACTGGCGGCAGTGAGGTCACCGGCCGCGGTGCCCAGAGCAAAGGTCGCCAAGACTGTCAGCCAGTAGAAAGTCTCCCGCCGACGCGTGAGGATGCTATGGATCGACAAGGTGCCTTCGCTGCGATGCCACAGCAGGAAAAGCACTGCGACAACGCCGGCGTAGAGCACCGTAGATCCGGCGTAGGGGATATCCAGGCCCTTGTGCAGTGCATCTGCGGCCATCGTTCCGAAGACCGCCACCATGCTGACGGCAAACCAGTACACCGCGGCGACGTAGCGCCGGGCGCGGAACTGCAGTGCCAGCGATGCGAGAAGACCCAGGAGGCCGAGCCCGCCGGCGAGGAGCAGGTTGTGTGCAGCCAGGTAGTCCGAAGCGGCCTCTCCCATGCCGGTGGTCAAGACCTTGACGAGCCAGAACAAGGCGATGATCTCCGGCACTTTGGCCGCCAACGGCTGCTTGAACCCGAGCCTGTCGTTCACAGAGCGCAACAATGTAGAACCCTTCCGCGTGTGGTGCCGTCCACAGTCGTTGCGCTGCAGCGGCATGGGTGCCGCCCGCAGGAATCGCCCACCCTGATACTATCGAATCAATAGTATCGCAGACCGATATGTGTTCCAGCGACGAAGAACAGGGGAATCTGGTGCGACTGTGGTCGTTGCGGCCCTGTGGGTTGCCCTCGCGACTTTCCTCGACCGGCCTTTTTGATATTGGCGGAAAAGCGTGACCGGTTGGGCGCTTTTCGTTGCGGTGTTCTTGGCCTGCGCGGTCGAGGCGGTGGAAGCGGTCACCATTGTGCTGGCCGCGGGAACAGCGGGGGACTGGCGATCCGCATTGACCGGCGTCGCGGCCGGGCTGGGCACTCTGGTGGCGATCGTCGTCGTGCTCGGTCCGGCCGTCGCCGCCATTCCGATCGATGTGCTCCGACTGTTCGTCGGCGGCCTGCTGCTGATCTTCGGTCTCCAGTGGCTACGCAAAGCGATCCTGCGCGCATCCGGATACAAATCCCTACACGACGAAACGCAGATATATGCCCGGGAGCTGGCCGCGGCCAGAGCGGCGGGCGGACAACGCCGGGGCCGCGTCACCGACTGGTATGCCTTCACCCTGTCGTACAAGGGCGTCGTGCTCGAGGGTCTTGAGGTCGTGTTCATCGCACTGACCTTTGGCGCCAACCAGCACGACATTCCTTTGGCGGCGGTTGCCGCCGCAGTCGCGGTGCTGTTGGTCGGCGGAGTCGGTTTCGCCGTGCGGGCGCCACTTTCCCGCGTCCCGGAGAACACCATGAAGTTCGTGGTCGGCGTCATGTTGACCGGCTTCGGAATGTTCTGGAGCGGAGAAGGTGCCGGCGCGCGGTGGCCCGGCGGCGACGCCGCGCTCCTGGTGCTCATCCCGGTGACCGCTGCGGTCGCACTCGGCCTCGTCGCGGTGCTACGGCATGCCCACGACGCGACCTTGCCCACCGGCACGACGTCGGACCTCCGATGACCGGGCGGATCCGGGCCTTCGGGGCCTTTTGGTACGACTTCGTGGTCGGCGACGATTGGGTAGTCGCAGTGGGCGTGGTGCTGACCCTGGGGCTGACGAGCGTGCTCTCCCGCCACAGCACCGCAACCCTGTGGTGGCTACTCCCGGCTGCGGTGTTCATCCTGCTGCCGGTGAGCTTGATCCGGGCGGTGCGCCGCGACCACCGTGACTCCCGCGGCAAGCAGCCGTGAGCCGCCGCCGCGTCGTGGATCAGTGGTGACGGGGCAGATACAGCTGGGCAGTTTCGATGGCCTCGTGGATGTGGGCCAGGCTGGCCACGCCGAGTAGGAGGACGACGAGAGACATGGTCACCACCAACGCGAACCGCGTCCTGCTGGGGCGCGGAGCCGGTTGGAGTAGTGCCTGCACCCGGGAGGCCACCTGCAGAACGACCACGCCTAACACGGGCACCCGACCGGCTGCGGACCCGGGGAGTGAGGCGGCTCTGGCCAGAGCCGCCCGCAGCAGGGCCACCCGCGCCAGCGCCCGGCCGGTGATCCGGCGGTCCCCGATACCAGCTGCTGCATCCTCGTCGGCCCAGCGCTCGACCCCTAGCCGGACAGCGGCGGACACCGGCCGCAGCAAGGGGTTACCGGCCGCCGCGATGTCCGCGATGTGCACGTACAGGTGATGACGCTTGGTCAGGTGGGAGAGTTCGTGCGCGGTCAGCACGCGGCGCTCGTCGGAACTGAGTTCGGCCATCAGGCGAGCGCTGATTACCACGCAGCCCCGGATGCCCGCCACCGTGTACGCGTCAGCAGAGTCGTCGTCGACGATGACTACCGGACCGCCCCCTGCGCGGATTTCGCGGCACATCCGGTCAGCTCGGACCAGCGCCATCACAATGCCCATTGTGCGGAGCGCTCCCCTGAGCAACAGGGCGACCACGGCGGCCGCAGCCAGCACCCCGACCCAACCCGGGATCGGTATCTCGGCCCGGATCGTCGCGGACGACCAATGGCCGTCGGATGCGACCGACGTCAGCGTGGCGATCACCGCCACCGCGATGGCGGTCAGGGCAATACCGCTGGCCAGCGATACGGCCAGCGCGGCAACGCTCAGCAGGACCACGGCCTGCGCCGGGCGCATTCTGGCCACGGTCCGATCAGCGGTGCGGCCGACTACCACACACGCCAGTAAGGCGACCGCGGCCGCGATGAGGGGGAAGGTCACCGGGCTGAACCTGCCCGGCGATCGGCGCGGTCCAGCAGGTCGGCGAGCAGTCTTTCTTCCTCCGAGTCAAGTTCCGCCACGAACCGGGCCAGCACCCCCGCCCGGTCCGACCCGTCGGACAGAAGTCGGCGCATCCGGCGCGCGGCAACCGCGTCGTCCACCGCCTCGGGCGGCGCTGCGAGGGCGTACTTGAACGCGCGGCCCTCCCGACTCTGGGTCAGGGCACCCTTTTCCGCCAGCCTCGACAGCGTGGTCATCACGGTGGTGTAGGCCGGCTCCCCGGGCAGCATCTTCTGCACTTCAGCGACTGCGACCGGGGCCAGTGCGCCGGCCACGACCGATATCACCGCACTTTCCAGCGGTCCGGGCGCACGTCGGTCGGCCATCGTCCACTCCCTGCTACTATTGTGTCAATAGTACTAAGCTTCCAGTCGTTGAATAGTGTGCCACGTCTGTCACAAGGAGACACATGAACGCCCCCGAACCACCGCGCCGCAGGTCACAGTGGTAGGCGCGACGTTGGCGTCCGGCTTCAATCCGCTGGATGCCACCAGCGTCATCGCCGCCACCGGCCTGATCGGGATTTTCTGCGTGTTGGTCGCCGAGACCGGTCTGCTCGTCGGGTTCTTCCTCCCCGGCGATTCGCTGTTGTTCAGCGCCGGACTTCTGGCCGCCAGCCATGGCCCCCTTCATCTTCCGTTGGCCAGTGTGCTGTCCGTCGCCGCCGCGGGTGCCCTGATCGGTGCGCAGATGGGCTTCATCATCGGCCAGACCGCCGGTGTCCGGCTGCTCGAGAGGACCCAGCGCCCGGCCCTGCGGAAGGGGATGAACCGGGTGTCCGAGGTGATCGACCGGTACGGGCCGGCCAAGGCGATCGTGCTGGCCAGATTCATTCCCGTCGTCCGCACCGTGATGAATCCCATGGCCGGCATGATCGGCATCCCCACCAAACTGTTCACCTTCTGGCAGATCGTCGGCGGGCTGCTCTGGACCGTCAGTGTGACCATGGCCGGATACTGGCTCGGCTCCCAGATCACCGGCATCGACAAGTACCTCCTGCCCATCATTGCCGTCGTGGTGGCGATCTCACTCATTCCGGTCGCGCTCGAGCTGCGAAGGATGCGCCGCGAGGGGCGGCAAGCACCGTCGGGCTCGAACATCGACGGAATTCCGTCAGCCGACCAGCGATCGGAACCGACCGCATGAGCACCCTCTCGTACGCCGAGGCGATCGTGGTCGGCGCGTTTCAGGGCGTCACGGAACTTTTCCCGGTTTCCAGCCTCGGACACTCGGTGATCATCCCGGCACTGATCGGTGGTACCTGGGCCAAGGACCTGGATGTCTCGACCCCGGAATCGCCTTATCTTGCCTTCATAGTCGGGCTGCACGTGGCCACGGCCGCGGCACTGCTGGTGTTCTTCTGGCGGGACTGGGTACGCATCATCGGCGGATTCCTTTCCTCCATTCGACATCGGCGGGTCAGGACCGATGCCGAGCGGCTCGCCTGGCTGATCGTGCTGGCCACCATCCCGGTCGGCATCGCCGGCCTGCTCCTCGAGCATGTGTTCAGAACGGTATTGGGTAAGCCGATGCCTGCAGCGGCATTTCTGTTCGCGAACGGTCTGATCCTGTTTCTCGGAGAACGGCTGCGCCGCAGAGCACCCGCCCCCGCCGCCGTGGCCGCCACCGCCACAGCCGAAAGCGGCGGCACTGTGCGCGAACCTGAGTCGATGATGCGCGGCGTTGATCTTGACGAAGGATTCGATGACGAGCAGGCCGATCTGCGGTCCGACGCGCGGCTGGCCCAACTCAACATGAAACGCGGGGTGCTGATCGGTGCCGCGCAGATTCTCGCGCTCTTGCCGGGAATCAGCCGGTCCGGCGTCACGATGGTCGCCGGATTGACCCAGAATCTGTCGCACCGCGATGCGGCGAGGTTCTCGTTCCTGCTCGCCACCCCCGTCATTCTCGCTGCCGGGGTGTTGAAGGTGCCGGACCTGTTCGGAACGCTCGGCGCCGGCATCGGCGGCCAGATTCTTGCCGGGAGCATCGCCTCATTCGTCGCCGCTTACCTGTCGGTGCGTTTCCTGGAGAAATACTTCCGCACCAGGACGCTGATCCCTTTCGCCATCTACTGTCTCGCGGCGGGAGCGGTGTCGTTCACGATCCTCGCGCTGCGATGACGGAAACGCTAGGAATCGGTGCCTGACGATTCGGTCTGCGTGAGCTTCGCCTGGATTTCGAGGTACGCCTGATCGGCGAACTGCACCTGTATCTCCGCTTCCTCGATGTCAGCCAGCTGCTCCGCCGTCATGTCCTCGACCGCGATGTCTTTTGGCCATACGTCCAGGACGTGCTGGCGTGCCAACCGTCTGCGCTCCTGGGCGGCGCTGAGTTCGCTCATGGCGCGGATCAATCCTTTCCGCCAGGGCGCCCTGCAACCCGCGATTCGAACGTTTGGAACCACCGGCGAAGTTACGGCCAAGTTGTACAAAGACGGAAGGCCCTCACCGCAGGGTTCCTGCTGGTGGGCCCTTGGTTTCATCTTGCTGCGGTGTCCGAGGGAGGACTTGAACCACCTGACGACCCCCGTAGAAATTGGGCTGCAGGCACTTTGGCTGGATTTCGCGCAATTTGAGGCCTACCACGAGGTACCCGGGCCCTGAGACGCCATCGGGTGGGACATGTCCCACCCGATCTCGCTGGCGGGCTCTCGTGGGGTGAGCTTCGATGGCGACGGGCAGTCGTCTCTGACGTGGGGGCTCAGAGGTTGATCAAGAGCGGGATGCGGACGTTAGGTGTTGCGACGTCGTGCGGCAATTGTCATGGCGGCGCCGGCGAGGATCGTTGCCAGCGCGAGGCCGATCAGTGGCGCGATCGGCGCGCGCGGGCCGGTGTCGGGGAGCGCGACCGGTGCGCTCGGGCCGGCGGAGGTGAACGCGACCGGTGCGCTCGGACCGCCGGCGGCGGCGACCGCAACGCTGAACCGGTCGGTCAAGTCGACGCTCGCGATGCCGGCGGCGGGTACCGTGACGCTCGGCCGGGCATCCGTTGCTTGGACGGTGACGAGCGTTGGTGTGCCCGTCAACGACCTCGGCAACCAGGCACGTCGAACCGCCGCCGACGTCGGTGAACACCTGCGATACGGAGCCGCCGGGTGGCCCGCCGGGATCACGAGGGCGAAGACCTGGACCGCTGCCGCCGCATACCGCCAGGATGCCGACGCGGCCCTGCTGCCCAGCGCCCGGACCGGCGAGAGTCTTGACCACCTTGATCGGCGCCGGCAGTCGGTGAGTACGTGTCGGTGATGCTGAGCGACGCAGCGGTCCCCGCAGGCACCCTAAGGGTTTGGTTGGCGCCGGTCGACGCTGGCCATGACCGTCGCGGTGGCGCCGTCGGACGTCTCGGTGACGGTGCACGCCGACCCGGCCGGGATGTCCTTGTACTTGTGCGTCAGCGTCTTGGCACCGGTCCCCGCCGGAATCGTCCAGGTCGGCAACATCGTGCTGCCGCACTTGACCGAAATGGTGATCGCGCCCTGGCTGCCGGCCAGCGGACCGTTGATCGTCTTGCCGACCGTGAGCGAACCTGGCGTTGGTCCGTAGGTGTCGGTGAGATCGGCGCTCGCCGCGGCGTTCGCCTCGATCTTCACGTCCTGCGGGCTGCCGGTGGTGACCACGCCGACGGCAGCGGAACTGCCGTCCGCCTCCTCGGTGACGGTGCACGTCAGCCCGGCCGGGATGTTTGGGTAGGTATGCGACTGCGGTCCGGTCGCGCCGGCCGGGATGGTGAACTCGGGCAGCACCAGGTCGCCGCACTTGACGGCGATGATGATCGGTCCATGCTGACCCGCCGACGGCCCGGTGATGGTCTTGGTCACGGTGAGCGAACCGGGCACGAAGGTGTAGGTGTCGAGCACCTCAGCGGTGACGACGCCGCCGGCCGGGACGGTCACATCGGCGCTGAGCACGGTGTCTACCGCGACGGTGCCCGAGGATCCGTCGCCTGGCTCGGTGACCGTGCAGGTCGCGCCGGCCGGCACGTCGTTGTAGGTGTGCGACATCTCCCCGGCGGCGGTTCCGGCGTCGATCGCGAAGTCGGGCGTCAATGCGGTGCCGTCGCATACCACATGGATGCTGATCGCACCCTGGCTGCCCGCCGCCTGCCCGTCGATCGCCTTGGTCACGGTGAGCGAACCCCGTGCAGGACTGTAGGTATCGGTGATATCCGCGGTGGCCGTTCCGCCGGCCGGGATCGGCACGGTCTGCGGGTCGGCGGGGTCGACGACCACCGCCACGGTGCTGGTCGAGCCGTCCTCCGTCTCGCGTGACGGTGCACGATGTGCCACCGGGGAGGTTCGGGAACGTGGTCGGCGGTGGAGACAGCGACGCCTGCCGCGATGGGGATGTCCGTGACGAGCACATCCGCGCCGCAGTCGACATGGATGCTGATCGGCCCGTGGTCCAGCCGCCGACGGCCCGGTGATCGTCTTGGCCACCGTCAGGGAGCCGGGGACGAAGGTGTAGGTGTCGGATACGTCGACTGTTCCGGTTCCGGTCGCGGAAACCGTCACGGGCGAGCCGGTGATTGTGGTGGTGACGTCAACCGTGTTCGAACTACCGTTCGCCGTCTCGGTCACGGTGCAGCTCGCGCCGGCAATGACGCCGACATAGGGCTGCGAATAGCTGCCCGCGTCGGCACCGGCCGGAATGACCAGATCCGGGGTCAGCGCCTCCCCGTTGCAGACGGTGTGGATGGTGACCTCACCCTGCGATCCCGCCGCGTTGCCGATGATCGTCTTGTTGACGACGAGAGAGCCGGTCTCGTAGGTATCGGTGAGGTGGGTCGTTGCCGTGCCACCCGCCGTTATCGTAATCTGTTGGCCGCTGCCGTCCTTGACTACCGTTACCGCGCTCGTGTGCCCGTCGGGGTTCTCCAAGACCGGTGCAGACGGAACCCGCGGGGATGTCGGTGTAGGTGTGGGACGGCACCCGTCGTTGCACCCGCCGGGATGTCGATGACGGGTTGCAGCGTCGTCGTGGTCCCGTTGTGCACGCACGTCACGGTGATCGTGATCGGCCCCTGCTGCCCGGCCGCCGGCGCCGGTGATGGTCTTCGTGACGGTCAGCGAGCCGGGGACGAGGTTGTACGTGTCCGTGATGAAGGCAGTGATCGCCGAAGTCCCCAAAAGCCGGCACGGTCACCGTCTGGCCGCTGCCCGTCCACCGCGACGCTGACACCGTGCTGGTGTGCCCGTCGACTGTCTCCGTGACCGTGCAGGACGCTGTTAACAGCGAGCCGGGTAGGTCTTGGTCGCAGCGAGCCTCGCTCCCCGCCGGGATCGCGAAGCGGTTCCAGGTCGGTCCCGTCACAGGTCGGTTGGATCACGACCTCACCCTGTAGACCGGCCCCGGGACCTCTGATGATCTTCTTCACGGTCAACTTGCCGGGCAGGAAGTCGTAGGTGTCAGTGATGTGCCTCGTCGCGGTGGCGGCCGCCGCAATCGTGACCGGATCGCCCGTTGTCGCCGGTGATCGTCGTCGTCACCGCGCTGGTGTCGCCTGTCGCGGTCTCGGTGGCGGTGCAGATCGACCCGGCCGGGATGTCGTTGTAGGTCTGAGACGTCGAACCCGCAGCTGCCCCCGCCGGGATGGTGAAGTCCGGCTTCGGACGTGTCGACGCCGTTCTCGTTGCAGCTCACGGCGATCGTGATCGGCCCCTGCCGCCCGGCGCCGGGGCCGGCGATGGTCTTGGTGACCGTCAGCGAGCCGGGGACGAGGTTGTAGGTGTCGGTGATGTAAGCAGTGGTGCTGAAGTCCCCAAAAGCGGGCACAGTCACCGTCTGGCCGCTGCCCTCCACCGCGACCGAGACCGCGCTGGTGTGCCCGTCCACTGTCTCCGTGACGGTGCACACGCTGTTAACAGGAACCGGGTAGGCCTTGGTCGCACCGCGACTCCCTGCCGGGATCGTGAACGGTGCCAGGTCAGTTCCGCCACAGGTCGGTTGGATAACCACCTCACCCTGTTGGCCGGCCCCGCGACCTCTGATGGTCTTCTTGACCACCAGGGAGCCGGAGTTGACGTCGGTGTAGGTGTCGGTGATGTCGACCATCTGCTCTGGGTTGTTGATCGTGACATCTGTTCCCGAGCCGACGACCTCGACCGCAACGGTGTCCGGTATGCCCGTCGTGAATCTCGGTGACCGTGCATTTCGTGCCGAGCGGGATGTGGTCGTACGTCTTCGACCTGGTACCAGCGGGCGTCGACGGCCGGGATGTCGAACGGGTCACCCACCAGCGCGCCCGGTTCGGTGCCACAGCGGACGTCGATCGTGACGGCACCCTGCTTACCTGCGGCGGGTCCGGCAATCGTCTTTTTCACGACGAGGGAGCCGGTTTCGGTGAAAAGCGCTGTCCCGTTCACCGTCGTGGTCAGGGTCGCGTCCTGCGCAAGAATGAGTCGCTGCGCATCGTTGACGCCGCCGTTGGTGCCGTCGTACAGGTAGACATTGTTCTGGGGAACCGTCGCATTGGCTGTCGCCTGCAACACGGCGGCATTCGTTGCATTCGTTTGCGGTCTTTCGCAGCCATATCTGCGTGCCGGACGGCTCAGTCGTACCCGGCGCAATCGGGATTGTCGCCGGCGGCGTCGCTGAACATGTCTGCGCCGACTGCGTCTACGTTCGCCGATGTGGCGGGGCCAGTGGCGGTAACGGTGAACGGTCCAAGTACCGGTCCCTGACCACTCAGCGTGTCGGGGCTGATCTTCACCGTTGGCGAGTCCGGTGGCGGCGCTGGGCCTTCGCAATGACTGCATCGACGATGCCCGCGACGACGTCGTGCAGCGGATCGGAGGTATTGAGCACGTACTTGTCCGAGAAGAACCAAATCGCTGCCTGCACGGCCGCGGCTTTCTGGTTCAGGTCGGTAAGAACCGCTGGTTCGTTGGTCTTCGGGTAGTAGTTGTTCAGCACCTGTGCCACGTAATTGACGTTGGGCACGTTGGACGCATCCCACGTGCCGTGGATGTAGTTGATCCCGCTGTAGGTTTCCGTATTGATGTCGAAGCAGTAGAGCTTGAGCTGGGTGTTGCTACCATCGGTCGCCGTGCCGAAGATGATCCCGGCGAAGCCTTCGTCCTTCGGTGTGAACCCCGTCGATGGGTTGACGTCCGGGTATCCCGCGGTCACCGGGTCGAACGGGTTGCCTGCGTCGGCGATGAATCCGGTGACACCTTGGCCGTTGCCGACACCAGACATCTGCATCTGCGTCGGGGCACCTGCGCGCGATGATGCACCCGCAGGCGTCGGGACCGCGACAGCGCCGGCCGGCGGCGCGGCGAGAACTACCAGGGTCACTACTGTGACCACCGGTAGTGCAATGTGTGCAATGAGTCGCCGCACAGACCGAGACGATAGCGGATGATGTGGCTCACGCATAGGTCTCAGGGTGCGGGGACCCGGATGCGGAAACCCTGACTATGTTCGAATTGCCGCGGCATTTCATGACACCAAAGTCGGGCACAGAAGCCGTCTGCAATTGAACCCCGGTCGCAGCTTACGACCTCGAAGCCGAGCCCCATCAGCACTCACGTCGTTACCCCTATCCGAATAATCGCAGTCGGCCGGCCTGGTTCTCTCGCTTTCGAGGACACCGGACGTCGCAGCCCTGCTGCCGGTGCTCTCCACCTACCTCGGGCACGTCGAACCGGCCAACACCTACTGGTATCTGTCCGCGGTGCCCGAGCTGATGCAGCCTCCGGACGCACTGCTGGCCTTCTCCACCAGCTCTGGTTATCCCGAGCAGATCAACCCTGAGGCCTTACGCGACAAGCGATCCGGCACTAGGTCGGCCTAACCCCGACGTCGGCATGATCGGCGTTATGCCGTACCTCCCAAGGGGTTGGGCTCGCTCGGCAGCGCTTGCGGTCACGGGAAGACGTGCGATCAAGCGAGTGTTCGTTCGCGATTGATCTTCCACCTGTCGGGGTGATTGCGTCCCTGGCGTTACTCGCGGGATCGTCGTTGTCGGCCTCGGGCAGCGGCGGACGGATGCCGGCGGTGTCGCAGCTGTCGTGCAGTCAAAGGCGTTGACAGAGGACGTGCCGAGCGGGGATGCAGCTCGGGAAGGTCGAGGGGGTAGGGGATCATTGCTGCCGAGCGGCCGACTCGTCGACAGGGCAACCGCGGGTGGGCCATAGCGCGGCGGCATCACTCGACTGAAGCGCTTAGTGCCCCGTGTTTGGGCCTGCATGTGTGTCCGAGGGGGGACTTGAACCCCCACGCCCTTGCGGGCACTAGCACCTCAAGCTAGCGCGTCTGCCATTCCGCCACCCGGACCGGGTCGCGTTGCGCCTGATGCGCATCGCGATCGCCCACATTACTGGATCGAGAGCGCGTTCTCCGAACCAGCGGTGGCCGGGCCGGAGGCATCAGGCCACCAACCACGGTGCCCGGTCGGGAGTACGCATCCCCGGCCGATGCAGCGCACCGTGGTGCGGTGGTAGGAAAGCAGCATGCCTGAGACCGAGTCTTCGCACGAGCAGACGAGCCAGCAGATCCGGGCGCAGGACGAGGTGGCGCAGCTGTGTAGCGAGCTCATCCGATTCGAGTCGGTCAACACCGGTGATCCGGACACCATCGGGGACGGCGAGGCGCGGGCGGCGAGGTACATCCAGGCCAAGCTCGAGGAAGTCGGCTACGAAACCACCTACATCGAGTCCGTCCCCGGCCGGGGCAACGTCGTGTGCCGGCTGGAAGGCACGGACAGAGCCAGGGGCTCCCTGCTGATCCACGGCCATGTCGACGTGGTGCCGGCCGATGCCTCGGAGTGGACGGTCGACCCCTTCTCCGGGGCCATCCAGGACGGCTTCGTCTGGGGCCGGGGTGCGGTGGACATGAAGGACATGGTGGCGATGACCCTGGCCGTCGCGCGGGAGTACAAGCGCATCGGATTTGCGCCGCCCCGCGACCTGATCTTCGCGTTCGTTTCCGACGAGGAGGCCGGCGGTACCTGGGGCGCCCAATGGCTGGTGGACTTCTATCCAGAGTTGTTCGCCGATGCCACCGAGGCGATCTCCGAGGTCGGTGGATTCTCCATCACCCTGGACGACGCGCGCCGGGTCTACTTGGTCGCCTCGGCCGAAAAGGGCGTCGCCTGGGCACATCTGAAGGCGACGGGTCGGGCCGGGCACGGTTCGATGATCAACGACGACAATGCCGTGACCCGGATTGCGAACGCCGTTTCCAGGCTCGGCAGCTACCAGTTCCCGCTCACCATGACGGCCACCGTGCGCAGCTTCCTTGACCGCATGTCGGAGCTGACCGGCATGGAATTCCCGGACGATGATCTGGCCGGCTCGATCGCCAAGATCGGCCCGGTGTCCCGGATCGTGAATGCCACCCTGCGGAATACCGCGACGCCGACCATGCTGAAAGCCGGTTACAAGGCGAACGTCATCCCGTCCACTGCGGAAGCCACGGTGGACTGCCGGGTGCTGCCCGGCTCCGAAGGACACTTCCGCGAGCAGATCGCCGAGATCGTCGGGGAGGGTGTCGAGATCACCTGGACCTGGCAGCCCCCGCTGGAAGTGCCCTTCCAGGGCCCGCTGGTGGAGGCGATGAAGGACGCGCTGACGACCGAGGACGCTGAGTCCGTCGCCGTGCCCTACATGCTGTCCGGCGGCACCGACAACAAGGCGTTCGCCCGTCTGGGTATCGCCGGTTACGGCTTCTCCCCGCTACGACTTCCTGCCGATCTCGACTTCTCTTCGCTGTTTCACGGCGTCGACGAGCGGGTGCCGGTGGAGGCCCTCGAGTTCGGCACCCGGGTGCTGGACCGGCTGCTGCGGAACTGCTGAAGCTACGATCCCCGCACGATGTGCCGGACCAGGGCAGTCGTCGCGGCCGCCAGTGCCACCACCAGCAGGAACGGCGCCTTCCGCCAGACGGCAACGCCGGCGACGGTCACGCCGGCCAGTCGGGCGTCTACGTGAATGCTCTGGCCGAGCCCCAGCGTCTGGACGCCGATCAGCGCGGCGAGCAGGACGATCGGCAGCAGGGCAGCGATGCGTTGGATGGTCGGCCGGGTCAGCACCGAATCCGGCACCGACAATCCAGCCAATTTGAACAGGTACACGCCGAGACATCCGGCCAGCATCGCGATCCACATCATGCGTTCTCGCTGGAGTCGGCGACATCCTCGGTCGGCACCTGGGTCTTTCGCGGCCACGACCCGACGATGATGCCGAAGGCCGCGGCAATCAGCACCGGGATACCGGGTGGCACAACAGGAGTCATCAGCACGGCGATCATGGCAGCGACGAGGGCGATCGCCCAGGTCTGGCCATCGCGGAGCCGAGGCGCCAGCAGAGCGATGAACGCCGCGGGTGCGGCGGCGTCCAGGCCGAGCGTGCGGGGGTCGGACATGAAGGACGCGCCGACCACTCCGGCGAGTGTGCCGAGGTTCCACAGCGCGTACACGCCGAACCCGGTGGCGTAGAAGCCGAGCCGCCCGGCCTGCACCGATCCGCGGCCCATCGACATCGCGCTCGACTCGTCGATCACCAGTTGGGCGGCGAGCGGTCGCCGCCAGGACCGCAGGCTCAGCAACGTCGAGAGCCGCAATCCGTAGAACGCGTTTCGCGCACCGAGCATCACCGCGGTGGCAGCGCCGGCCCATGGTGACCCGCCGCCGGCGACCACACCGACCAGCCCGAACTGACTGCCACCGGAGAACATCAGCAGCGACAGCGCCAGCGTCTGCCACGCACTGAAGCCACCGGCGATCGCGATGGCACCGAAGGAGATGCCGTAGGCGCCGGTCGCTACCGAAACGCCGAGCGAGTCACGCAATACGGCCTTGCGCTCGGCTGCGGCGCCGGCTGCATCAGCTTGCCCGGTGGCGTCGCGGTGGGAATCCGGGTCGCCGCCGGAGGTCATCGCCTGCGACAGCTCAGGGGGTCAGGTCGGGCAACAGACCGGGCGAGCGCTTCCGCCGCATCCAGACCTGACGACTGCCGTCCTCGAAACGGAGCACCCTGTCCAATTCCCAGCCGCCGAATTCGGCCCGCAACGAGAGCATGGTGGCGGCAGCGGATCTGCTCGTGTTCGCATCGATACGCAAGCCTCGGTAGTCGAAGTCGCTGTTGGCCTGGTCGGGGGTCGGATAGCTGACCCAGCTCGGACGACGTGAGATCCGCGTCGTTTCGATCGGGACCACCTCCAGATCACCGGTTCCCGCCCCGCACGAGCGTGCGACGGACGTACTCATCCATCATCCTCCAGGGTTTCCTCGGAAGTCCCCGGCGAAACTCCGGCGGGAGTCTGCAGCAGCCACGCCAGTCTTGTCCTGCGGGGCTCCGCCCCGACCGATCGCACCGCCCTGGCCAACATCGGCCCGGCGGCGTGGATTACCGACAGGTGCCTCCTTGCCCTGGTCAGGGCGGTGTAGATCAAGGGTCGCGAGAGCATGGAGCCGGCTTCAGGCGGCATCACCGCCACCACCGCCTCCCATTCCGAGCCCTGCGCCCGGTGCACGGTGATCGCCCAACCGTGCAGCAGGTCACCGAGCGATTTGCCGGAGATCTGCGATTCGCCGGTGCTGAACACGACCCGGACCGAGTTGTCCGCGGTCGACACCACGGTGCCCACCTCGCCGTTGGCGTATCCGGTCGGCTCGGCGTCCAGGTGGTTGGCCGTGGCCACCACCCGATCGCCGATGTCGAACCCGCGGACGGCACCGCGACCGGGATTCAGTGCTGCCTTGAGGGCCTTGTTCAGGGCCTGCGTGCCGGCTGGTCCCTTGTGCACCGGAGTGACGACCTGCAGTTGATCGGCGGTGGTGCCGAAGACCCGGGGAATCGAGTCGGTGACCAGCTGCACCACCCGGCGGGCACCGTCCTCCGATCCGCGGGCGGGCACGATGACCACCTCGCGGCTGTCGTCCTCGACCCGGGCGAGTTCGCCGCCGCGTACCGCCATCGCGAGTCTCGCGATGGCGCCGCCCTCGGTCTGCCGGTACAGCTTTTGCAACTCGGTGACGGGAATGACGCCACTGTCGATCAGGTCGCCGAGCACCCGGCCGGGGCCGATGGAGGGCAGCTGAGCAGGGTCGCCGACGATCACCAGGTGGGTCTGGTCCTTGAGCGCCGACAGCAGCGCGGCCGCCAGTTCGACGTCGAGCATCGAGGCCTCGTCGACCACCACCAGTCGCGCCTCGATCTGGTTGTCGGGACCGTGCTCGAAACCCGCTGCGGCTGAACCGCGTTCCGCGGCGGGCGCCGAGCAGCCGGTGGATGGTGCCGGCCGGCGAACCGGCGAGTTCCTCCAGCCGCTTGGCCGCCCGGCCGGTCGGCGCGGCCAGCGCGATGTCCACACTGACCCGGTGGCAGAGCGCAACGACCGCCGCGATGGTCCGGCTCTTGCCAGTTCCGGGGCCGCCCGTCAGGATCGAAACGCCGTGGCGGGCCGCCGCAGTCACCGCGCCGGCCTGCACGCTGTCCAGTTCCTTGACCACGTTCTTCACGGCGCGCTCACCGGCCAGCGAGTGGGCGGTGCTGATGAGCCGGTGCAGGTGCTCGGCGATGTCGTCCTCGGCCTGCGCCAGGACTTTTCGGGCCACCCACGGCTCGGTTGCACCCTCCGATCCGGGCCCGGGGCCGACAACCGTCGTGACCAGACCGGCGTCCACGGCAGCCCGGACGGCCTCGGCGGCGTCCACGCCGAACGGACGCAGCGCGTCCGCCACCTGTTCGACGGACGCCGCCGTGTGCCCCTGGCGGGCGAATCGCGCAAGCGTCCAATCGACGAGCGAACGCCCACGCCGGGGATCACTGCGCTGCACTGCCGGATCGATGGCCAGCGCCATCCGATCGGCCTGCGCGACCGTGGCGTCCGGCAGCGCGAGCAGCCGCCAGGGGTCGGCGCGCAGCAATTCGGCGGCGTCATCCCCGATCGCTTCCATCAGCCGGCCCGCCCAGCGTGCCGGAATACCCTGCGGCACAAGCAGTTCCGCAACCGCATACGCCTGGCCGGCACCGATCCACGCGGTGTAGAGGCGATCGGCGCGCTTCGGTGTCATCTTTGGTAGCGCAGCGAGCGCGGCGACCGTCACGGCGGACGGCGACGTGATGCCCCCTCGGACAAGCGGCGCGGCCAGCGCCTGGCCGACGCCCGGCCACAGCCCCGAGCCAGCGAATTCGGCGAAGACGTCCAGCGGCGGGGCGGCGGAATCGTGAGTGCGTGTTCACTATTGGGAATCGTCGCCCGCGTCGGGCGAGCTGACATCCTCCAGTGCCGACCTGATCTCACCCGGCAGGTTGATGTCCATCGCGGCCAGCGAACCGAGCAGCTGGGCGTTGTCCCTGGCACCGACGATGGCGCTGGCCACCCCGCGCCGGTCCCGGACCCACGCACACGCCACCGCGAGGGGCGAGGTACCCAGCCCCTCCGCGGCGGTGACGACGGCCTCCACGATCCGCGCGGCGTCCGCTCCGAGGTGCCGGCCGACGTAGCGGGTGAAATGCGGTGAGGCGCCGCGGGAGTCGGCCGGCGTGCCGTGCCGGTACTTGCCGGTCAGCACCCCGCGACCGAGCGGCGCCCAGGCCAGCACCCCGACTCCGTGCAGAGCGGCGGCAGGCAGCAGGGATTCCTCCGCCGAGCGCTCGACCAATGAGTACTCGACCTCGGTCGAGACCACCGGACAGCCGGCCACGCGCAGCCAGGTCGCCACCGTGGCCAGCTGCCAGCCCGAGTATCCGGACAGTCCGACGTACGAGGCCCGACCGGATTCGACGGCCCGCTGCAGGGCCGAGCAGGTCTCCTCGAACGGAACGGAGGCATCGAAGGCATGAACCTGCCAGAGGTCGACATGGTCGGCGTTCAGCCTGCGCAGCGACCCGTCGAGCGTCGACAACAGCTTGCCTCGCGACCCGCCGACGCCGACGGTGGTGGTCGACAGGACCACCTCGGAGCGTGGGATGACATCTGGTACAAGGGTTCCGATGATGGATTCGGCGTCGCCGTCGCCGTAGACGTTGGAAGTGTCGACGAGCGTGCCACCGGCTGCGACGAATGACTCGAGCTGTGCTGCCGCCTCGTCGGCGTCGGTGTCCCGGCCCCACGTCATGGTGCCCAGGCCCAGCCGGGACACCTCCAACCCGCTCCTGCCGACCCGCCGATGATCCATGGCTGCAAACCTAGTGGCCAGGGAGCCGGAGAACCGCACGCGACGCTCGTCCGCACTGACAGCCGCACCACCGGCCGCCCGGTAGCGTCAACACCCATGCGACTTGGACTCAATCTGGGCTATGCGACTTCGGCCGCCCAGCTGCAGGACAACCTGCGGCTGGCGGTTGCCGCAGATCAAATCGGCTACGACGTGGTCTGGGTGGCGGAGGCCTATGGCAGTGATGCCGCGAGTGTGTTGGGCGCGATCGCGGCGACCACCTCCCGCATCGCCATCGGTTCCGCGGTCTTCCAGATTCCGGGTCGGACCCCGGCGATGACGGCGATGACGGCGGCCACTCTCGATGCACTGTCGGGCGGCCGGTTCCGGCTGGGACTGGGTGTATCCGGTCCGCAGGTGTCCGAGGGCTGGCACGGTGTGCGCTTCAACGATCCGCTCGGCAGGACGAGGGAATACGTACAGATCGTGCGGCAGGCGATCGCCCGGCGGCGGGTCACCGCGGGCGGGGAGCACTTCACCCTGCCGCTGCCGGACGGACCGGGCAAGTCCCTGGTGCTGTCCCTGCAACCCGTCCGCCCGCAGGTGCCGATCTACCTGGCCGCGGTCGGGCCCAGGAATCTGACGCTGACCGGTGAGATCGCCGATGGCTGGCTGTCCATATTCTTCGATCCAGCGTCCGGCGGCGCTCAGATCCAGCGGATCCGGCGCGCAGCAACGGCAGCCGGCCGGGATCCGGCGGCGATCGACATCTCGGTCCAGTGCACCCTCGCCATCGACGACGACCCGGAACTGGCGGCCATGCTGGTCCGTCCGACGGCGGCGCTCTACATCGGCGGCATGGGCTCGAAGCAGGTGAACTTCTACCATGGCATCGCCACGGCGATGGGCTACGAACGCGAGGCGGACGAGGTCCAGGACAAATTCCTGTCCCGCGACTACCGCGGCGCCGCCGCGGCAGTGCCGTTCCAGTTCATCGACCGGACTTCTCTGATCGGGAACACCGGGCGGATCGTCGACCGGCTCCGGGCGCTGGCCGCCGTCGGAGCGACCACCGTCAACGTGTCACCGGCCAACCCCGACCAGCAGGACCGGGTCGACGCCCTGGCGGCAGTGCACGCGGCGGCCACCGCAGCCGGAGTGCTCACGTGACGCTGATCGACGCCATCATCCTCGGCATCGTCGAGGGCTTGACCGAGTTCCTCCCGGTGTCATCGACCGGGCACCTGACCATCGTCAGCCGAATGCTCGGCTACGACATCACCGACCCAGGGATCACCGCCTTCACCGCGGTCATCCAGGTCGGCGCGATCCTCGCCGTGATCATCTACTTCTGGTCGGACATCAGGAAGCTGGCGCTCGCCTGGTTCCGTGGTCTGTTCCACCGGACGCTGCGGGCGGATCCGGAGTACCGGCTGGCGTGGCTGGTGATCATCGGTTCGCTGCCCATCGCCCTCGTCGGATTCGCCCTGCGGCACTTCATCTCCGACCAGCTGAGGAGCCTCTGGGTCGTGGCCTTCGCGATGATCGTCTGGGGCGGCGTGATGCTTCTGGCCGAGGCCGTCGCCAAGCAGGATCGCGGAGAAATGGACCTCAATCTGCCCGACGCGCTGCTGATCGGATTCGGGCAGTGTCTGGCCCTCATCCCCGGTGTCTCGCGGTCCGGCGCCACCATCTCGATCGGCCTGATGCGCGGCCTGGACCGGGTCTCGGCAACCAGACTGTCCTTCCTGCTCGGCATCCCGGCACTGATCGGAGCGGGCGGCTTCGAGCTGCCCGATGCGCTGCGCGGCGGAACGGGTGGCGGAGTGACGGTCGGCTGGCTGCCGACGCTGGTCGCGACGGTGGTGTCGTTCATCGTCGCGTACGCCTCGATCGCTTGGCTGTTGAGGTTCGTCTCCGGCCACAAGATCACCTGGTTCGTCTGGTACCGCTGGACGGTGGCCGCCGCTCTGATCATCGCGTTGTCCACCGGAGCCCTGGCCGCGACATGAACACTGGGGCTGTATTCATGAGTGGGGGAGCCGTCGGATGAGCACCGTCGTGCTGTTGCGCCACGGGCGGTCGACCGCCAACGTCACCGGCGTCCTCGCCGGGCGCTCACCAGGGGTGTCACTCGACGAAGTGGGCCGGAGCCAGGCGGAGGCGGTGGCGGCCAGACTGTCGGGCATCACCTTGGATGCCCTGGTCAGCTCGCCGATGGACCGGTGTCAGCAGACCATCGCCCCGCTCGCCGCGGCAACCGGCCTGCCGGTTCGCATCGAACCCGAACTGGCCGAGGTCGACTACGGCGACTGGACGGGGCGGGCGCTCAAGGATCTGGGCGGCGAGGACCTCTGGCGCACCGTGCAGGCCCACCCGTCCGCCGCGGTGTTTCCCGGTGGCGAAGGTCTTGCGGCCGTCGGCGTCCGGGCCGTGGCCGCGATCAGGGGGCTGGTCCGGGAATTCGGCCAGGACGCGGTCATCCTCGTCTGCTCGCATGGTGACGTGATCAAGTCGATCCTGGCCGACGCCCTCGGACTGCACCTCGACGGCTTCCAGCGCATCGTGGTGGCGCCGGCCTCGCTGTCCGTCGTCCGCTACACCCCGCTTCGGCCGTTCGTGGAGCGCGTCAACGATTCGGGAGAGCTCGGGTCCCTGCGTCCACCGCCCAAGCCGGAGGCGGATCCCCAACCAGGCGATGCGCCGCCACCGACCGACGGGCCGTCCGGAAATGGGCGTCACCAAGTCGGAGAGGCGGAGTCCGACGCTGTCCCGGGCGGCGGCGCGGGGTGATGAGCCGGGTCACAACCGCTCTGCTCTGGGCGATAGTGCGCTGCTGGAGACCGTCCCACGCCGAGCCGTTGGCCTAAGCTCGTAATTGCCATGACACGACAGGTCCACGTCTTCCGCTCACCCGATCGATTCCTAGCCGGGACCATCGGTCAGCCAGGTGAACGCGAATTCTTCCTCCAGGTCGCAGACGGGCGGCGCATCTTCTCGGTGGCCTGCGAGAAGCAGCAGGTCGCCGTGCTGGCCGACCGGCTCGGTTCGCTGATCACCGAGGTGGCCAGGCGATTCGACGTCACCGCAGCTGCGACCGAAGCCACGGGCGGTGGCGGCGACGACCTCACCCTCACCACGCCGGTCGACGCGGAGTTCCGGGTCGGCACCATGGGTCTGGCCTGGGACGGGGAGGAATCGCAGGTGATCGTCGAACTTCTCGCGCTGAGCGAGGAGGAGGTCGGCGAGGACATCGTCCTGGAGGACCGGGAGGACGGACCCGATGCGCTGCGCGTCTTCCTGACGCTGGACGAGGCGAGCGACTTCGCCCGCCGCGCCGAACTGGTGGTCTCGGCGGGCCGCCCGCCGTGTCCGCTCTGCTCGAACCCGCTCGATCCGGAAGGGCACATCTGCCCTCGGCTGAACGGCTACCACCGCGGTGCCGGCGGCTGACCCGGCGGCCACTGATCCAGCCGAGCCGGGTGAGGGGATCAGCGAGTTGACCGAGGACGCCATCGCGCACGTACTGGCTGACGGCGATCTGCAGATCACCGGCCGGCTGACCGACGCCTCCAACCTGACCCTGCTGGCTACCGCAACCGTCGACGGCGTCGAGATCGCTTGTGTCTACAAGCCGATCCGTGGCGAACGGCCGTTGTGGGATTTTCCCGACGGGACTCTGGCGGACCGCGAGGTGGCCGCCCGTCGGATCGCCGAATACGCGGGCTGGGACTGCGTTCCGCTGACCATCATGCGCGACGGACCCTACGGCACCGGCATGGTGCAGCGATGGATCGACGAGCCGACCGACAGCCCGGAACTGGTCGATCTCGTGCCGGCCAGGCGGGTGCCGTCCGGGTGGCTGCCCATCATGCGGGCCATTGACGACAATGGCTCGGATGTCGCGGTCGTGCATGCCGACGAGGACAAGCTGAAGCTGCTCGCCGGGTTCGACGTCGTCGTCAACAATGCCGACCGCAAGGGCTCGCACATCCTGCGTCCCGGGGACGGCCGGGTGCTGGGCGTCGACCACGGTTTGTGCTTCCATCGCGACGACAAGTTGCGGACCATCCTCTGGGGATGGGCCGGTACCCCGTTGCCCGACATCGTCACCGACGGGTTGCGCCGGCTGGCCAGCGGAATGGCGGGTGACCTCCGCGCGGAGATGTCCGAGTACCTCACGAAGACCGAGGTGGACACTCTCGCCCGCAGGATCGACCACCTCGAGCTGTACCCCGTCTATCCCATGCCCCCGCGGGGACGGTCGCCGATTCCGTGGCCCCCGTTCTGACTCCGATGATGTCGCTGGGCGGCGGGGGTGTGCGGGAGTGAGCGAGTTCTTCGAGCCACTCATCGGTTTCGGTCGAACCATGGGCCGCACCGCCGCGGCGCTGACCCTCGACGCGGCCAGCAGCGCGGTCCGGCTCGGCGAGGTCGCGGTCGACACGGTGACCGGTCAGCAGCGCGAGCCCGGCGTGCTGCGCGTGCAGGTGCTCGTGCTGCGTGACGAGAGCGGCGTGCCGCTCTGTTCCGCCGACGCCGTGGAACCTGCGCTGCGGACCGCCGACTCGATACTGCGCAAGCACGCCGGGCTGCGGGTCCGCGTGGTGGACATCAGGACCATCGCCGAGATCCCACCCCGCGTCGCTCTGGATCCAAGGGCGAACCGGGGCCTGATGCTGGACGACGTCCTCGGACTCACCGACTTCTACCGCCGAAACCTGCCGACCGATGATCCCGCCGTCCAGCCGGGCCTGGTCGGTGCCCCGGTCACCGTCATCGTCGTGCGCAACATCGACGGGCACACCACGGGCTGCTCGCTGGGCATGTCAGCCGACTGGGTGATCGCCCAGGCCGCGCTGTTCGACCCGCAGAACGAGTACACCTATGACGAGACCGTGCTGGCCCACGAGTTGGGCCACGCCATGAACCTGCCGCACCATCGCAATCGGGCCAACCTGATGTTCCCGGAGTCCTCCCCGCCCGGAAAGATGCGCGGCACCGAGCTCACTGCGTGGCAACGTGGGGTGCTCCAGGGCAATCGGCACCTGGTCCCTGGGCGGTCCGGACGGTCCGCCGACCTTGGATAGTGTGAGCTCGTGCGTTCCTGGCCCTCACCAATCGTCCCGACTGTGCCCACTTACCGCGAGCCGCGTCGTGTTGAATCTGTACGACTCGTCGACGGGCACGGTGCGGCCGACCAACCCCGGACCGGTCGCCAGGATCTACGTCTGCGGCATCACGCCGTACGACTCCACCCACCTCGGTCACGCGGCGACCTATCTTGCCTTCGACCTGGTGCAGCGCGTCTGGCTCGACGCCGGCCACCGGGTGCACTACGTGCAGAACATCACCGACATCGACGATCCGCTGCTCGAACGGGCCGAGCGGGACGGCGTGGATTGGGCTGATCTCGCCGCGGAGCAGATCGAGCTGTTTCGGCAGGACATGACGGCACTGCGGGTCCTCGCGCCGGACGACTACATCGGCGCCGTCGAGGCCATGACCGAGGTGTCCAAGGCCGTCGTCGCACTCCTGGACGCTGGGGCCGCGTACCGGGTCGCCGACGACGAATACCCGGACGTGTACTTCGACATCGAGTCGTCCGGGCGCTTCGGGTACGAGTCCCGCTACGACGAGCCGACCATGAAGGCGTTCTTCGCCGAACGTGGGGGAGACCCGGACCGCGCCGGGAAAAAGCATGAACTGGATCCGCTGCTCTGGCGCATGGCCAGACCCGGGGAGCCGTCATGGCCGTCCGAGATGGGTGCGGGCCGGGCGGGCTGGCACATCGAGTGCACCGCCATCGCCGGCAACCGTCTGGGCCTGTTAGGTGTTCCCGACCCGGCGCCCATCGACGTCCAGGGTGGCGGCAGCGACCTCATCTTCCCGCACCACGAGTGTTCGGCTGCGCACGCGGAGGTGCTGTCCGGGCTCGACCGTTTCGCCGAGCATTACACGCACGCCGGGATGATCGGGCTCGACGGCGAGAAGATGTCCAAGTCGAAGGGCAATTTGGTTTTCGTGTCCACGCTGCGGGCGCGCGGGGTCGATCCGATGTCCATCCGGTTGGCACTGCTCGCAGGCCACTACCGTCAGGACCGGTTCTGGAACGACGAGCTGTTGGTAGACGCCGGCGAACGGCTGGACGCCTGGAGGGCGGCCGCAGAACGCGTCGGAGCAGACGCGGACCACGTGGTGGAGGGACTCCGCGCCGCTCTGCGGGACGACCTCGACACGCCTTCCGCGCTGGCTTTGCTGGACGACTGGGCAGCGGACGACACGCTCGCCGGCGCCGTTGTTGCCCTTGCCGTGGATGCGTTGCTCGGAATCGCGCTTCGCTAGGCTGCGACGCCCATGCAGTCCCGCAGGCGGATGAGTCCGTCGCGCATCCGGGTCTTGATGGTCGGTAGTGCCGCGCCGAGCATCTCACCGACCTCGCGCTGGGTGTGCCCGCCGAAGTACGCCAGGGTGATCGACTGCCGTTGCAGTTCGGTCAGCGTCTCCAGGCAGTCCCGCACCTCGGTCGCGTCCGAATGCTGCACCACCGAATCAGCGACGGAATCGACGTCCCGGTCGAAATTGCCGACGGCGGACTTGAGATCCCGGTTCCTGGATGCCTGCGATTGGCGCACCCGGTCCACCGACCGGCCGTGGGCCAGGGTCATGATCCAGGATGTTGCCGTGCCGCGCGCACGGTCAAAGCGGGAGGCACGCTGCCAGATCTCGAGAAAGATCTCCTGGGCGACTTCTTCAGCTTGGCTGGTATCGCGAATGATGCGGTTCGCCAAGCCGAAGACCCGCGGCGAAAAGCGCTCGTAAAGGAAGCTGAAAGCCGCCTGGTCGCCATTGCTCACCAGTTCCAGAAGCCCCTCGGAACTGGGCTCGCCGGGCGTCAGCGACCGGCTCCCAGCGGGACTCGTCTGGGGCGAAACCATTCCAGCATCTTGGCTTACCGATCCGGTTCGTGTCCAATGTCAGCGGGGGTAGACATCCGGTCGTCCGACAGCTTGTCAGGCGGACACCCTCCGCAGCTGCCAGCCGATCACGAGTTCACCGATTCCCCTGATGAGGAAGGCGATACCGGCCACGATGGCGACCGTGGCCAGCGCTTCATCCGGGTTGACCAGAAGGATGATCGCCGCGGCGATCGACAGCACTCCGAGGATGATGAACCAGATCCGGTGGGCGGGTGACGCCGCAGCGACGACCAGGCTGGCGACCCCGGTCAGCAGGAACCACAGCGCGCAGCCGAGCGCGATGGCCCAGATGCCGACGCCGGGATGGATGATGCAGATCAGCCCGGCCACCACGGCGATGATGCCGATGATCCAGGTGAACACCCCACCGCCGCCGTTTCGTCGACCGGCAACCCCGACCAGGATCACCATCACGCCGCCCAACAGCAGCATGATGCCGAAGATCAGCGCCAGCACCGTGATGGTCGCGCTCGGCCAGATCAACGCGATCAACCCGGCGATCACGTCGATGGCGCCCAGCACGTACAGATGGCCGCTGCTGTAGGTCTGCACGATGAATCCGGTGCTACCGATCGGGTTCGGCGCGAGCGGGTCGCCGCCGTACGAGCTAGTCATCGAACGCTCCTTCTGGTCGCTGCACTCATCCTTGCAGACACGGCCCAGATCTTCCGGAAGCCACGAAGGGATCAGCGGCGTGAATCGCCGGGCCTGGGTCCCCGGCGCCGCAGGTAGCGCTCGAACTCGGCCGCGATCGATTCCCCGGAAGCCGGCTTCAGCGGCTCGTCCTCTTCGTCGCGTTCCTCCAGCGCCTTGATGTATTCGGAGATCTCCTCGTCCTCAGCGGCGATCTGCGAGACCTCGACTTCCCATTCATCGGCCTGCTCCGGTAGGCCACCCAGGGGCACCTCGATATCCAGGATCTCCTCCACGCGATGAAGCAGGGCCAACGTCGCCTTGGGCGACGGGGCCTGGGAGACGTAGTGGGGGACCGAGGCCCAGAAGGAGACCGCGGGGATGCCCACCTGAACACACGCGTCCTGGAACACCCCCGAGATGCCGGTCGGCCCCTCGTACCTCGAGCTGGTCAGGCCGAGCCGCTCGGCGGTGGGCTGGTCGTGTGCGGACCCGGTGACCTGCACCGGTCGCGTATGCGGAACGTCGGCCAGCAGTGCGCCGAGCGTGATGACGGTGGCGACATCGTGGGCGAGGGCGACGTCCAGCAGCTCCTGGCAGAAGGCCTTCCAACGGAAGTTCGGCTCGATGCCGTGCACGAGGATGACGTCATACGGTGCAGTCGTCAGTCGGCAGACCGACAGCCTGGTGGTGGGCCAGTCGATGGTTCTGGTCACGCCCTCGATCAGCCGCACCGTTGGCCGACTCACCTGGAAGTCATAGAACCCCTCCGGGTCGAGTTCGGCCAGCGGTGCTGCATCCCAGGCCAGGCCCAACTGCTCGACCGCCGACGTGGCCGCGTCCCCGGCATCGTTCCAACCCTCGAAGGCGGCGATCATCACCGGACTCCGCAGGGCGCCGGGATCCGGACCGTTGAATGCTTCGCTCACGTCGCTAACCCTACGTCGAGGTGATCGCTCGGAGCGGCGCCCGCCGATCGTGGGCAGTCGGCCCGGAGCGAACAGGGAAGCGCTGCGGCCATTCCTACTACTGTGGCCAGGTGATCTCGCCCCCTGGCAACCCCCCGCTACAGGCTGTGCTGTTCGACATGGATGGGACGCTGACGGATTCGGAGCGGCTGTGGACCGTCGCGCTCGATCGAGTGGCGGACTTCCACGGCGGCGCGCTGAGCCCGGAAGCTCGTGACGCCATGGTCGGCCAGGACATCTGGGCGACGATCGACCTGATGCACCGCGAGCTCGGAATCGACCTCGAACCGGCCGCGACCGCCAAGTTGCTCACCGATCACACCAAGGACATCTTCCGGGAAGGCCTGCCCTTCAAGGAGGGCGCTCCGGAACTGCTGGCCGCGGTCAAGGGCAGTGGTCTTCGAACGGCTCTGGTGACCGCGACCTACCGTGAGTTGGTCACCATCGCGCTGCAGACGCTGGGGGAGAAGAACTTCGACGTTGTCGTATGCGGCGACGAGGTGGCCAGGAACAAGCCGGACCCGGAGCCGTATCAGCGCGCCCTTGCGCTATTGGGCACGCCCGCCGACTCAGCACTGGTGATCGAGGACTCGCCCACCGGTTCACGCTCGGCCGCCGCCGCCGGGATCGGCGTGCTGGTGGTCCCATCCGAGATGCCGGTCCCGCCTGCGGCCGGCCTGACGCTGGCCGACACGCTGGTGGGTCTGGACGTCGCAGATCTCCGCCGTATCCACGCCGCCTTGCTGGACGCCCGACACATCGCGCCCGTCTGACCGGCAATCACCCGCCGGTCCTGCGGAACCCGCCCGCGCCTGGGCCGGCGCCGCTGAATCCACCCGCGCCACCGACGCCGCCGAGGCTGGCGCCCGAATTGCCGCCGAGGCCGCCCAGCCCGGCACGATTGGCCGCAGCCGTTGACGTCGCGATCGGCTGGTTCAGATCCGCGATCACCACCTGCTGCCCGGCTTTGATGCCGGACGTGATCTGGGTGAGATCTGTTCCGATCGCCCCGACCTCGACCACGACGGTCTTCAGCTGGCCGTTGTCCAGCACCGAAACGGTGTGCTCGGAACCTGTGGTTTTGACGGCCGACGTCGGCACGGTCAACACGTTGGCCACGTCGCTCAGCGTGATAGCAGCCGACGCTCCCGATCCCTCGTAGAGCGTTTGCGAGGTCGGATCCAGCAGGATCGTCACCGGATAGGTGGTGCTGCCCGAGGTCGACGAACTGCTCAACACGCCGATCATGGTCACCGTGCCGGTCAGCGGACTGGTGATCCCGTTCACGGTGACGGCTGCCTTGTCACCCACTTTGAGTTGGTCGATCAGCGACAGGCTGATGGTGGTGGCGACCTCGTACTGGCCGGGTCCCAGGACGGTGATGGTGCTGGTGGTCGAGTTCGCACTGACCGCAGTGCCCGCCGAGATCGTCACTGCTGCAACGGTTCCGCTGATCGGACTGGTCAGCGCCGCCTCGGTGAGGTTCTCCTTCGCCACCGTGATATCGGCCTGATCCAAGTCGATCTGAGCCTGATCCGCGGCGATGTCCGCCGCTGTGACAACTTTGGCAGTCTGGCCCTGGTTGCCGCCCGAGCCGGCCGGCACTGGGACCAGCGCCTGTCCCGGCGCCGGAGCCAGAACCCGTGCCCGTGGTGCCCGTACGGGTGGTTCCCGTCCCGGTCCCGGATGCGCTACCGCCTGCGGCCGTCGTGGTCTGTCCCGTGCCCGTGCCGCGTGCCGGTCCCGGAGGTGCCCGTGCCGGAGGTCCCAGTGCCCGTGCCAGTGCCGGAGGTGCCGGTACCGGTTCTTCCCGCGCTACCTGTGTTTCCGGTGGTGGCTCCGGCTGCCGCCAACTTTCCGACGGCGGCGTCGAGCGCGGTCAGATCGGCTGACTGCTGCTTCTCCGCGGCGGCGACGCTCGTCTGGTTCGCCAGGACCAGCCCGATGGCCTTTTGGCACTTCAGCAGCTCATCGGCCGGTGTGACGCCCGGCCCGCCGGTCGGGCCGGTGGACGAGCTGCTCGACGTGGAGGACGAGGGCGCAGGCTGTGCGGTCACCGTGGTGGTGACGGTCGTCGGAGCCGTAACCGTGGTGGTCGTTCCGGTGCCGGAGGAAGGTGCCGTCGCGGTCACCGTCGTCGTCTCGGTCACCGTCGACGGCGGTGTGACGCTGCCGGTGGTGGTGTCAGTTCCGGTAGTAGGTGTCGTCGTCGTCGTGGGCGTCTGGGTCGCCGGCCCGGTGACTGCTGCGCCGATCACGCGATAGGCGGCGGCGGCCGCCGTTACCGCATTGCCCCTGCCCACCACGATGTCGTCGACGGCTGCCTTCACCGCCGGCGTCACGACGGCGAACGCCGCTCCGTGAGCGACACGCGTACCGGTCGGGACTGGGCTGGTCGCCGTACCCGTGGTGGCGGCAGTGCTGGACGTCGACGGATCTGGCGTCGAGGAGTGCGTCTGGGGAGAGGATGTCGACGGTCGGCTGGTGTCGGGCTTGCCGGGAGCAACTGTCATCGTGGTAATGGGCGTGCAGGCGGTGACCTCGTCCGCAATCAGTGCGGTCTGCGACTTCTCCGCCGTCTTGCCCGCAGGGGTCTGATCCGTCGTCGCGGCCGGGCTCGACTTGGCCGCTGAACCGCCTGTGCTACCCGGCTTGCCGGAGGCACTGCCATTTCTGGTGGCGCTTTTCGTAGTCTCGCTGGAGCTGTCGGCCACTCCGGTCAGCAGGTAGTCGATGTTGGCCTGACCGGCCGTCACCTTTTTCTGAGCTGCCTGCACGGCGGCCACGAGCGCGGCCGTGTCGGTCTGGGTCGCGCTGCTGCCCGTCTTGCCCGACTGGCTGCCGGCTCCGGACGCGGTCGTGCTCGGCGCGGTGGGGACGGTGCTGCCGGAAGCAGCCGGAGCCACTGGACCCGGAACCTGCTGCCGGAGCCGGACACTGGCCGGACGCCGGAATTGCCGGAGCCGGAATTGCTGATGAAATGCTGGCCGCAGCCGCCGTCGTGGTGGTGGGGGCGGTGGTAGCGGTCGCAGCAACTGCCGCTGCCGCCGCGGAGGCGGTCTGGCTGGCCAGATCGTCGGCCAGCGCTTGCTTGTCGGTGGTCAGAGTCTGTGCTGCGGTCGCGAGGTCGGCGGCCAGAGCGGCTGGGTCGAGATGCGCCACCACCTGCCCGGCTTTCACCGTGTCGCCGACCTTGACACCCACTGCGGCAACGGTTCCGGCCACTGGGAAGGCGGCCGTGGCCTTCTTGACGTATCCGACGGTGCCGGCCGAGGTAGTCGTTTGATTCACCGAACCCATTGCGGCGACGGCCAGTTCGGTAGGACGGCGACTTGGTACCGCCGCCGGCGAAGGCAATTCCCCCGCCGATCACCGCCAGCGCCGCGACTGTCACGACCGCGATCGTCACCCGGCGGCGTTGCCGACGACGTCTTCGCACCCTTGCCGCTGGGCTGATCGTCTCAGCCATTGGTGGTCGGCGTTCCGCCGCCGGTGCCGCCCTGGCCGCCGCCATTGCGGAAGCCGCGGCCGAATCCGCCCGCCCCGAAGCCGCTGGTGCAGCCGTTCGCAGTGGCCGGGCTGAGAGCGATCGACTTGGCCGCGACGGCACCCGTGCTGTCAGCGGTGCCGATCGCAACGGCGCACAGACCGACCTTCAGCGCGGATGACTTTGCCGCCGCTGTTGCCGTGTATGCGGTGGTGGGCGTGACGGTCACGGTCACCTTGCTGGTCGTACCGGTCTGCCGGTTGGTCGCTTCGACAGCGATTGTGGAGCCGTTGACCGCGGTCACCTTTCCCGACGTCCGTTCGCCGAATCCGCCGAAGTTCCCTCGGCTGCCGGTACCGGCCGAACCGGTCGGAACCACACCCGTCGGTGCGGCGCCGCCGGCACCGGCCTGACCTGTCGGCCTGACGCCGGTCCCGCCGCCGAACCCGCCGAACCCGCCGGTGCACTTACCGGAGACCGGCTGCGTGATCATCACGGTCGCCGCGGTCAGCGCGGTCACGGCCGGGCGGGAGGTCGGCGCCTGCGCTGCACCACTTGTCGGTGCCGGCGCTGCTCCGGTGCTGACCACCGCTGCGGCTGCGGTGATGCAGGAACCGACCTTGACTGCGCTCTGCGTGGTCTTCGAGGTCTGGGTGAACGTCGTCGACCCGGTGTAGTTGACGGTGGTCTGCGAACTGGCGTTCTGTACCTGCATGCTTGCGGCCGTGAGAGCCGCGATCTTCCCGAAGGCGACCGGCCGGACGCCGGCGGCGCCGTTCCCGTTCCCGGTCCCGCGTCCCGTTCCCGGCGCCCGCGCCGATTGTTCCGCCGGCCGCGCCGGCACTGCCCTCGGTGATCGGCGCAACGGGTTGCGTCGTGCTCGCCGGCGTCGCCGTGCCGGATGAACTGCTGCAGGCCACGAGCGATCCGGCCAGCGCGAGTGATGCCGCTCCGATCACCAGGCTCCTGGAAAAGTTGCTGGGGGCGCGCAGGGCGCGGATCCGGCTGAACAGGGTGTTCGTCATGTGAATTCCTTCAATTCGGTTTCGATCGGCCCAGCGGACTTGCGGGACTGAAATGCTTTGCGAGGAATGCTCATTGAATTCAAATTGCCCATGGCGCGAAACGCATAGCCGCCTATTCACTGCGCAGCGCGTCGATGGGGGCGAGCCGCGCAGCGCGGGCCGCCGGATACACGCCGAAGATCATCCCGATGGCGACGGCGATCGCGATGGAACCTCCGACGGCCAATGGCGACACCACCAGCACGGTGGAAATGAAGTGCGGCAAGACCCTGGCACCGACAATGCCCAGGACCGCGCCGAGTACGCCGCCGGCCAGGCCGAGAATTGTTGCCTCCACGAGGAACTGCCGCCGGATGGCGCCCGGAGGTGCGCCCAGCGCCTTGCGCAGACCGATTTCCCTCGTGCGTTCGCTCACCGACACCAACATGATGTTCATGACACCGATCCCGCCGACCAGCAGCGACAGCGCGGCGATGCCGGTCAACAGCACCGTCAGCGTCTTGGACACCGAGGTGGCCGTATTCAGCAACGATTCCTGGCTGCTGATGGTGAAATCTGCTGAGGTCGCGCTGGTGATGTGGTGCAGCTGCAGGAGCAGTGATGTCGCTTCCTGGTCCGCTGCCGACAGTTGGTCCGCCGACGCCGCCTGGATGTAGATGGTCGAGACCGCGTTCTTGGTGGTGCCGCCGACCAGCCGGTTCGCTTCCGTCGAGATGGGCACGATGGCCTGGTCGTCGAGGTTGGTCGTCGCGTCCGAACCGGCGGTGGCCAATACACCGACGACGGTGAACTCGATGTTGTTGGCGGTGAACGTCTGGCCGACAACGTCTGTGCTGCCGAACAACTCGGTCGCCGTCGAGGAGCCGAGGACTGCGACCGCCGCCTGCCCGGCGTTGTCGGCCTCGGTGATGAAACGGCCGCTGGACAACGTTCGCGACCGGACCGGCAACCAGGACTGGGTCGTACCCACCACGGACGTGGTCCAGTTGGTCGATCCGTTCGTCAGCGAGAGCGACGTCGTCTTGACGCCGGCCACGGCACCGATGTCCGGCGCGGCGACCTTCGAGGCCAAGGCGGCGGCATCGTTCGTGGTCAGGGTCGATGCCGATCCGAAACCGCCGCGAATGCCGGTGGTGGATGTCGTGCTGCCGGGCGAGACGATCAAGAGATTGCTGCCGAGCGCGCTGATCTGCGCCCCGACCTGCTTCTGGCTGCCCAGCCCGAGTCCGACGGTGAGGATCACGGCCGCGATGCCGATCAGGATGCCCAGCATGGTCAAGCCCGAGCGCAGCCGATGCGATCGGATGGCATCCCAACCGGTGCGGAAGGTTTCGAGGAAGTTCATGCTGTCGAGGCGCTCTCGTGAGCCCCGGCGTGTGCCAGGTGTCGTCCGGCGGCAGGAGCGGCAGAGTCCGACGTGACGACGCCGTCGCGGACCCTGACGATTCGCCGAGCCCGCTGGGCGACCTCCAACTCGTGAGTGATCAGGACGATCGTCCTGCCCTGCTCGTGCAGCTGGTCGAAAAGGCCCGAGAGCGTCCTCGGTTGCGACGGAATCGAGGTTTCCTGTGGGTTCGTCAGCCAGGATCAGGGAGGGGTCACCGACCAGGGCTCTCGCTACGGCCACGCGCTGCTGCTGCCCGCCGGACAGTTCGCCCGGCCGGTGGTTCACCCGGTCCGCGAGGCCGACCCGGCGCAACGCCTCGATGGCCTTCGCCTTGCGGACGTCCCCGGACAGACCGGCGTAGATGAGCGGCAACTCGACGTTGCGCCATGCCGTCAAGGACGGCAGCAGGTTGAACTGTTGGAAGACGAAGCCGATCCGGCGATTTCTGATCTGGGCCAGGTCGATCTCGTCCAGCTGGCTCACGTCCTCCCCGGCGAGCAGGTAGCTGCCCTCGGAAAGCACGTCCAGACATCCGATGATGTGCATCAGCGTCGACTTGCCGGATCCCGAAGGACCCATGATGGCAACGTATTCGCCTTCGTCGATGCGGAGCGAGATCCCGTTGAGAGCGCGCACCGACAGTGAACCCGTTGCATAGACCTTCGCGACGTTGTCGAGTTGGATGACCGCTCCATCGATGGCCGGGCCCGGGAGCTCGGGGTTGGCTCCGAACTCGGTCACGGTCTGCATCTGGAGGGTCTCTGGCTCGTCGGCGGGATCGGGCGAGAGGATGTCCAACCCGGTGTGTCGGCGGGTGCCCCACGGCATCGGAATGTCGGCCGCGGCGGGAATCTCGGCGGAAACGGGCTCCTCTGCCTTCTCCTTGTCCGACTTTCTCCACATGTCAGCCACCGTTCCCGGTGCGATTGAAACCACCAGCGCCGCCGCCGGTGAAACCGCCCGCGCCGCCGCCGGTGAAGCCGCCCGCCCCGCCCCCGGGGTATCCACCACCGGTGAAGCCGCCGCCGGTGTATCCGCCTCCGGCGCCGGTGCGTCCGGTGCTGCCGGTGCCGGTTCTGGCGACGACGTTGGTCGTGACGAGTACTTCGTCACCTTCGGCGAGGCCCGTGAGGACCTGGGTGACGCCGTTTCCCACCGCGCCCGTGGTGATCACGGTCGACACCTGCTTGCCGTTGACCGTCTGGTAGACCACCTTTCCCGTGGCCGTGGTGTGCACGGCCGCCGTCGGAACGGTCAGCACATTGGTCAGCTGCTTGTAGATCAGCGTGACGGTGGCTGCCGTCCCGTCGTGCAGGCCGGTCGGGCTGCCGGTGATGGCGACCACAACGGGGTAGCTGGCCGTACTCCCCGAACTCGTCGAGATCAGCCCGACCGACGCGACGGTTCCGAAGATCGGTGTCTGCGACGAGCCAACGGTCAGTTGCGCCTGGATGCCCGGCTTGATCAGGTTGATCGAGCTGTCGTCCACCGTGACGTTCGCTTCCCAGCTGCTGGTCGAGACGATCAGGAACGGTGCCGTGCTGGAGCTGCCGGACGTTGTGGAGCTACTCCCAGAGCTACTCCCGGAGCCACCTCCGGAACCGCCTGCGGCGGAGCCGCCCGTTTGGCCGGCGCCGCTGGATCCCGACCCGCCGGATCCGCCGGAAGCGCCGGAGGACGAGCTCGCCGCGGTCGAACCGGCCGAACCGGAACCGGAAACCGAATCACCGACCGCGACGCCGACCGTTGCCACCAGTCCGTCGATCGGGGATTTCAGCACCGCGTCGGCCAACGCGGCCCGTGCGGTGCTGACGTCGGCACGTGCGGTGACGACCTGCGCCTGATCCGCCGTGACTTGCGCCTGGTCGGCCGTCACCTGGGCCTTGGCTGTCGTCAGGTCGGCCTTGGCGTTGGTCAGCTGTGCCGCGGCCGCGGTGTCGTCGGTGGTTGAAGATGTCGCGGCCGCGTCGTCCACGGCGGTCTGAGCGGTGGTGACCGCTGTCGTGTCCGTGGTCACCAGCGTCTGCCCGGTGACGACGGCGGCCTGGGCAGCGGTCACCTTGGCCTGCGCCGAGGCAAGCGTCGCCTCGGCCGACGCCAGGGCCGCCTTCAGGCTGACGGTTCCGATGGTCCCGAGAACCTGTCCCTTCTTGACGGTCTGGCCCTGCGCCACCCGCACCGACGTGACCGTTCCGGAAGCGCCGAAACCGACCGAGTCCTGAACGGCGGGGGTGACTGTCCCCGAAGCGGCGACCGATGAAGTGATGGTGCTCACGCTCGCGGCCACCGACCTGGTCATGCTCGTGGCCGTCGTGGCCGTGGCGGTGTTGTTCCGTTGGGAGTACCACCAGGCGCCTCCACCGACCCCGATGAGCACGACCACCAGAATGGCGATGAGCCATGGTCGGGTTCGCATCTTGCGCCACACTGCAGCCATTCGTCACCTTCGCGTCCACGACCGGCCTAGAGGCCCAGACGGGCTTCCGGCTCTGTGAACCTAGGTCGATTTCCTGGTCCGCCACGGTGTATCGGCTGAGCGTGAGCTGTGATCGGCTGTGCGCAAGCTGTGCATCGCTGCGCAGCGGCTCGGACGGGCTACCTCGACGGCCCGATGACGACAGCGGTGAGTGCCGGCACGGTGGCCGTCTCATCGGACTGCTTGGTTCCGGCCGCGGTCTCCAGCAGGACCGGGCCCGGTCCTCCCGGGAGCGGCACCGTGCGGGGATCTGCGGCGAAGTTGATCAGAATGCGCAGGCCGCTCCGGTCGATGACCAGCCAGCGCTGCTCGTCGTCGTGGTGCGTCCGCACGACATTCAGCCGCGGATCGGTCAGTTCGGTTCTGTCCCGGCGCAGCCGGGCCAGCCGCCGATAGAGCTCCAAGATCTCGGCGTGGTCATCGGCTTCCAGCTCGGCCCAGTCGAGCTTGGAGTTGAGGAAGGTGCTCTCCTCCTGCGGATCTGGTACGACCGCAGGGTCCCAGCCCATCCTGGCGAACTCCGCGATCCGGCCCTCGGCTGTTGCCCGGCCGAGATCCGCCTCGGGGTGCGAGGTGAAGAACTGCCACGGCGTGGAGGCCGCCCACTCCTCGCCCATGAACAACATCGGGGTGAACGGACTGGTGAACACCAAGACCGCGCCAATCGCGAGGCGCGCCGGGTCGATCTGGGCGCTCAATCGATCGCCGATCGCGCGGTTTCCGATCTGGTCGTGATCCTGGGTGAACACCACAAACCTGGAACCCGGCGTCAGCTCTGTGTTCACCGGTCGGCCGTGGCGTCGTCCGCGGAAACTGGAATAGGTCCCGTCGTGGAAGAACGCTGCGGTCAGGACTTTCGCGATCGCACCGACCGATCCGAAGTCCGAGTAGTAGCCAGTGGTCTCCCCGGTGAGCGCCACATGGACCACATGATGGAAATCGTCGCTCCACTGCGCATCCAGACCGTAACCCCCTGCCTCGCGCGAGGTGATCAGGCGTGGGTCGTTCAGATCGGATTCCGCGATCAGCGACAGGGGCCGGCCGAGGTGAGCCGACAGGACCTGGACCTCGGCGGCCAACTCGGCCAGTAGATGCGTTGCCCGGCTGTCCACCAGGGCGTGCACGGCATCGAGCCGAAGGCCGTCGACGTGGTAGTCACGCATCCACATCAGCGCGTTGTCGATGATGAAACGCCGCACGGTATCGGAGTCCGGTCCGTCCAGGTTGAGCGATGAGCCCCAGGTATTGGCGTGCGAGTCGTGCAGATAGGGACCGAACTGCGGAAGGTAGTTGCCGCTGGCACCCAGATGGTTGTAGACGACGTCCTGGATGACGGCCAGCCCGCGCTGATGACAGGCGTCGACGAACCGTTGATAGCCGGCGGGACCGCCGTAGGACTCATGGACCGCGTACCACAGCACCCCGTCGTAGCCCCAGTTGTGCACACCGTTGAACGCGTTCACCGGCAGCAGCTCCACGAAGCCGACCCCGATCGACACCAGGTGGTCGAGCTTGTCGATCGCCGCGTCGAAGGTGCCCTCCGGGGTGAACGTACCGACGTGCATCTCGTAGATCAGACCGCCGGGCAGCGGCCGACCGGTCCACGCGGTGTCGTGCCATTGGTACTCGTCCTCGTCGAACGTCGCGGACAGCTCGTGGACACCATCTGGTTGCCGCCGAGACCGCGGGTCGGGCAACGGTTTTCCGTCCCCGTCGAGGCGGAAGCCGTACCGCACCGAGCCTTCCGATTCAACGACGGCAGACCACCAACCGTCATCCTGGCGCGCCATCGGGATCTCGTTCCCGTCGGCAACCAGCGACACTGACGACACGAGGGGAGCCCACACTTGAAACTTCACGCCGTACTCGCACCTTCCCGGACCAGGATGGCCACCGGATAGTCGTTCAGAATGGAATTCACCGGCACACTGCCCGTCGACGCCGGTGAGTCGTTGCCGTACAAGGCATTTCGCCAGGTGCCCGTCGGAAGGGTGAGATCGGTGTCCCCCCATCCGCCACGGGCGGCCAGGCCGATGGGCAGTCGGGTGCCGATTGCCAGCACGCCGCCACGGTCGAAACCGACCAGGTGATCGGCGGACGGCCCGGACGCCGACAAAGGTAGGTAGCCGGTGAACAACTCCGGCCGATCCCGGCGCAGTCGCAGCGCCCTTGACACGACCAACAGCTTGGCGGCCCCCGACTCGTCGAGCGGCGGTTGCCAACCGTCGTCGATCCGGGTCAGCAGTCCGGCCGCGAGCGCGTGATCCACCGGACGCCGGTTGTCGGGATCGACCAGCGAGTTCGCCCAGAGTTCTGTCCCCTGGTAGACATCGGGCACACCGGGACCCAGCAGTTGCAACACCTTGGCCGACAGCGAGTTCGACCATCCGGGACGGGTGAGCGCTGCGGCCGTCGCCGCGATCGACTCGCGCAGCTCGTGGTCGTCGAAGGTGCGGTCGACCAAGGCGTGCATTGATTCCTCGAACGCTGCATCCGGGTCGATCCAGCGGGTGGAACTGCCGGCCTCCCGTGCGGCCTTCTCGGCGTAGGCGTGCACCCTCTCCCGGTCGAGCGGCCACGCTCCGACGATCGCCTGCCAGAGCAGGTTGGCCAGCGGACCATCGGAAAGCGGCGCAACGCGGTTCCAGTGCCGTACGGCCTCCGCCCACTGCGCGGGAATCTCCGAGATGGCCGAGATACGCGCCCTGACATCCTCTCCGCGCTTGGTGTCGTGAGTGGACAGCGTGGTCATCGAGTTCGGCATCGAAGCCCATCGAAGCGCCTGCGCCACATGGAAGTCCGTAGGATCGACGGCGAAATCCGCTGGGTCGGCGCCTACCTCGGTCAGACTGGTCAGCCTGGTCCACCGGTAGAACGCGTTGTCCTCCACGCCCTTGGCCATCACCATGCCGGAGGTCTGCTGAAACCTGGTCGAGAATTCCGTGCCCGGCTCCCGCAGGCGATCGGCGACCTGACGCAGCGTGGCCGCCAGCAGCGGACGCCTCGCGATGGCTGTCGACAACGCCGTCTCGAGGTCGTGCCGACCGTCGGGGAGATAGGTGCGGTACACGGAGAACGACGACAACATCTCGGCGATCGCGTCGTCGGCGCCGGCGATGTCGGGAACCAGCCGGGCCAGTCGAAGCACCTCGGAATGCAGACTGCCGTCGGCAACGGCACGCTTGCTGATGCCGGTCATCCGCTCCCAGTCGACCCGAGCGCCCCCGCGCAATTCGGTGTCCAGATCGTCCAGAGGGCCCTCACCGGCCGGATCGACGAAGAGCCGATCGATCGTGGCGAGCGCGTCGTAACCGGTGGTGCCACTGCATTCCCAATCAGGCGGTAGCCGCTCGTCGCCCTCCAGGATCTTTTCCACCAGGACGTACCGCGGCCCCACCAGCCCACGAAGATCTCGCAGGTAGCCCGCCGGATCGGCGAGGCCGTCGGGATGGTCGATCCGCAGGCCGTCCACCAAGCCGTCGTCGAACCACCTTTTGATCTCGGCATGCGAGGCGGCGAAGACGTCGGGAAGTTCGACGCGGATCGCCGCCAGCGTGCTCACCGCGAAAAATCTCCGGTAGTTGAGTTCGGAGTCAGCGCGCCGGTAGTTGACCAACTCGTAGTGCTGGCGGGCGTGGACCTCCTGCGCTGTTCCTCCGAGAGTGCCTGCCGCGATGGGGAAATGGTGGTCGTAGTAGTGCAGCTGATCACCGACCACCTCCAGCTTCTCGATCTCGTCGGCACCGTCGCCGAGGATCGGCAACCGGATTTTGCCGCCGCCGAAGTCCCAGTCGACATCGAACGCGTGGGCCTGATCTGAATCCCGGCCGCGGGCGAGCACGTCCCACCACCACAGCGAATTCTCAGGCGTTGCGACGCCCACGTGGTTCGGCACGATGTCGACCAGTACGCCCAACCCGGCGTCGTGGGCGGCGGCACCGAACGCCGCCAGTGCCGCCCGTCCGCCCCGGGCGACATCGGTGCGCCCGTGATCGACCACGTCATACCCGTGTTCCGAACCTTCCTCCGATTCCAGGATCGGGGACAGGTACGCCCAGTCGACCCCCAGACGCGCCAGGTAGGGAACAAGCGAGGTGGCTCTGTCCAAGCCGACGGAGGGCGTGACCTGTATGCGGTACGTCGACACCGGCACGCGAGGCGAATGCACAGCGGCCTCGGTCATCCTGCTGCCTGCGTCATGCGGAATCATTCCCACCATCGGTTCCCCGCTTCGGAGCCGGCTTCCGGGCCGGCCGCTTTCCCGTGCTCGCCCGCCGACGTCGGGGCTTCGGTTCCGTTTCGGGCTCCGGTTCCGGCTCCGTCGGGAGGGCGGCCGACTCCGTCGGCTCGCCGCCGGCCTCGAACGGTGTCGGCGGCACCACGCTCTGCTCGACCGTCTCGTTCTCGTTGGCCGCCGCGGTTGGCACCGGAACCGGCGGGACGGCCGGCACCGCGGCGGCTGCGTCGTGGAGCACCGGCAGCGTGCTCTCGGCCAGTGCCTGCAGCACGACCAAACCCTTCGCCGGAACCGGAATCACCTCACCGGCTTTCGTCGACTCGCCGGAATCAGGCATGCCCGCCGTGTCGACCACGCACGTCCATCCGGGTGCGAACTCCTCCGACGGAATGGTGAAGTCCAGGGTCTCGTCGTGCGCGTTGAACAGTAGCAAGAAGGAGTCGTCCACCACCCGTCCGCCGCGACGGTCCATACCCCTGATGCCGTTGCCGTTGAGGAACACTCCGACTGATCGACCGAACCCGGAATCCCAGTCCTCGGGTGCCATCCTGTTTCCGCTCGGATTGATCCAGACGATGTCGGGCAGCGGTTCGCCTTCAGTGCTCGTGACCGGGCGGCCGTCGAAGTAACGCCGACGGCGGAAGGTCGGGTGTTGCTTGCGCAACCGGGCCACCGACGCGGTGAATTCGATCAACGCCAGATCGGCATGCTCCCAGTTGATCCAGGTCAGCTCGGAGTCCTGACAGTACGCATTGTTGTTGCCCTGCTGGGTACGGCCCAACTCGTCGCCGTGCGCGATCATCGGGACTCCCTGCGACAGCAGTAATGTCGCGAGGAAGTTACGGCGCTGCCGATCACGGAGGTCCAGCACCTTGGTGTCTTCGGTTGGCCCCTCCGCACCCGAGTTCCAAGATCTGTTGTGCGACTCGCCGTCGTTGTTGTTCTCCCCGTTGGCCTCGTTGTGCTTCTCGTTGTACGAGACCAGATCGTTGAGGGTGAAGCCGTCGTGGGCGATCACAAAGTTGATCGAGGCGACCGGCCGGCGGCCGGACGTCTCGTAGAGATCGGCGGATCCGGTGAGCCGCGACGCGAACTCACCGAGCGTCGCCGGCTCACCGCGCCAGAAGTCCCGGACGGTGTCCCGGTACTTGCCGTTCCATTCCGTCCACTGCGGCGGGAAGTTACCGACCTGATAGCCGCCGGGGCCCAGATCCCACGGCTCGGCAATCAGCTTCACCTGGGACACGATCGGGTCCTGCTGCACCAGTTCGAAGAAGGTGGACAGTCGGTCGACCTCGTAGAACTCCCGGGCCAGCGTGGCGGCCAGATCGAACCTGAATCCGTCGACGTGCATCTCGGTGACCCAGTAGCGCAGTGAATCCATGATCAACTGCAAGGAGTGAGGGTGTCGCACGTTGAAGGAGTTGCCGGTACCGGTGTAATCCATGTAGTACTGCGGATCGTCCTCGACCAGTCGGTAGTACGCCGCGTTGTCGATACCGCGGAATGAAATGGTCGGACCGAGATGATTGCCCTCGGCCGTGTGGTTGTAGACGACGTCCAGGATGACCTCGATGCCGGCTCCGTGCAGGGCCTTCACCATCGCCTTGAATTCCTGCACCTGCTGGCCGCGGTCGCCGAAGGCCGAGTAGGCATTGTGCGGGGCGAAAAAGCCGATCGTGTTGTATCCCCAGTAGTTGGACAGTCCCTTGTCCCGCAGAATGCTGTCCTGGACGAACTGATGCACCGGCATGAGCTCGACAGCTGTTACACCCAAACGGCTCAGGTGGTCGATGACGGCAGGATGGGCCAGACCGGCGTAGGTCCCACGCTGACTTTCCGGCACGTCCGGATGGAGCTTGGTCAGGCCTTTGACATGCGTTTCGTAGATGACCGTCTCGTTGTACGGAATACGAAGCGTGCGATCGCCTGTCCAATCGAAGAATGGATTGATGACTACCGATCGCATGGTATGTGGTGCTGAATCGGCGTCATTCTTCGAATCCGGCTGCCCCAGATTGTAGGAATACACGGAAGGATGGCTGTCGACCTGTCCGGTGACCGACTTCGCGTACGGGTCGAGCAGCAGTTTGTTCGGATTGCATCGCTGCCCCTTCGACGGGTCGTACGGACCGTGCACCCGGTAGCCGTAGCTTTGGCCCGGCTGGACGGTGGGGAGGTAGCAGTGCCAGACAAAGGCGTCGCGCTCGGGCATGGTGATGCGGGTTTCCGTGCCGTCGTCGTCGAGCAGGCAGAGCTCGACCTTGTCGGCCATCTCGCTGAAGAGTGCGAAGTTCGTGCCGGTCCCGTCGAAGGTCGCCCCCAACGGGTAGGCGTTCCCTGGCCAGATTTCCATCGAACTCCTCGATCGCTATCGAGCACCGACGATTCGGTGCACACGGGCCGAATGCGCGGCGTCGATCGGGGAGGATCGCCGCCGAGCCGTGACAACACTAGTCACCGCCCGCGCAGCGGTGGTGTTCCGAAAGGATGGTCACCCAAAGCGACGGCTTCCAAACATGCCGGTCATGACGGGCCGCCGCAGCCATCCCTGCTGTCGGCACGCTCGACTACCCTCGGGCCTGTGCCAGATCCAGCCACCTACCGACCCGCCGTCGGGACGATCCCGGACTCACCCGGCGTCTACAAGTTCCGTGATTCCAGCGGCCGGGTCATCTATGTCGGCAAAGCGAAGAGCCTGCGGTCGAGACTGAATTCGTACTTCGCCGACCTGGCCGGACTGCATCCCAGGACCGCACAGATGGTCACCACGGCCGGCTCGGTGGAGTGGACGGTCGTCTCGACGGAGGTCGAGGCTCTGCAGCTCGAGTACAACTGGATCAAGGAGTTCGACCCACGCTTCAATGTCCGGTACCGCGACGACAAGTCGTACCCGGAACTGGCCGTGACGCTGGGGGAGGAGTACCCGCGGTTGCAGGTCATGCGGGGCCCGCACCGCAAGGGCGTCCGCTACTTCGGCCCGTATGCGCACGCCTGGGCCATTCGGGAAACGCTCGACCTGCTGCTGCGGGTGTTCCCGGCCCGCACCTGTTCCTCAGGGGTGTTCAAGCGGTCGGCCCAGATCGGTCGGCCCTGTCTGCTCGGCTACATCGGGAAGTGCTCGGCCCCGTGCACGGGGGCCGTCTCGGCCGCCGAGCACCGGGAGATCGTCGAAAGCTTCTGCGATTTCATGGCCGGCAAGGCCGACCCGCTGATCCGCCGGCTGGAACGCGAGATGACAGCAGCCGCAACGGCGCTCGACTTCGAGCGGGCGGCCCGGTTGCGTGACGATCTAGGGGCTCTGCGCCGCGCCGTCGAGAAGCAGGCGGTGGTACTGGGGGACGGCACCGACGCCGATGTGATCGGCATCGCGGCCGACGAGCTGCTGGCCTCTGTCCAGGTATTCCACGTTCGGGGCGGTCGGGTCCGCGGGCAGCGCGGATGGATCGTCGACGTGGACTCCGAAGACGCCAGCGACGACGCGAACGGCGGCGAGGAAGGCACCTCTCGGCTGATCGAGAACTTCCTGGTGCAGTTCTACGGCGGCCGGGCCGACGACGACGGTGCAACCGCCGTCCCGAAGGAGATCCTGGTACCGGTGCCGCCGTCGGACGGCGCGGAGATGGCGCAGTGGCTGGCCGACCTCCGCGGTGGGCGGGTGTCGCTGCGGGTGGCGCAGCGGGGTGACAAGAAGGACCTGGCGCTGACCGTCCAGCGCAACGCCGCCGAGGCCCTGACCCAGCACCGCCTCAAGCGGGCCAGCGACCTGACCGCCCGGTCCGCCGCGCTGGTCGAGGTCGCCGAGACACTGGGCATGGACAGTGCTCCGCTGCGGATCGAGTGCATCGACATCTCCCATGTGCAGGGCACCAACGTCGTGGCCTCACTGGTGGTGTTCGAGGACGGCCTGCCCAAGCGGAGCGACTACCGCCGTTTCGCCATCCGGGAGAAGCCGGGCGACGACGTCGCGTCGATAGCCGAGGTCGTCCGCCGCCGGTTCACCCACGGTGTCAGCGGCAAGGTCGCCGATCTGGAGTCCGAATTCGTGGCGACCGCGGACGCCGCGGCGGGTGCCGGCCAGGACCAGCCCGCCGTCCCACCGCCGGGTATCGATCCGGACACCGGCCGGGTCCGCAGGTTCGCCTACCCGCCGCAGCTGCTCGTGGTCGACGGGGGCGCCCCGCAGGTGAACGCCGCGGCCGCCGTACTCACCGATCTGCAGATCACCGACGTCACCGTCTGCGGACTGGCCAAGCGGCTGGAGGAGGTGTGGGTGCCGGGGGAGGACGACCCGGTCATCTTCCCGCGCACCAGCGAGGCCCTGTACCTGCTGCAGCGGCTGCGCGACGAGGCGCACCGCTTCGCCATCACCTACCACCGGGCCAAACGGTCGAAGTCGATGACGGCCTCCGCGCTCGACGGGGTGAGCGGACTTGGACAGACCAGGAGGACGGCGCTGGTCAAGCATTTCGGTTCGCTGACCGCACTGCGCCAGGCGGATGTCGAACAGATTGCCGGCGTCCCGGGTATCGGCCGGATGACCGCCCAATCGGTCCACGATGCCCTGCACCGGCCGCCGGGACCGGCGGCGGCAGCGCACAGTGGCGACACTGATCCGCACGTAGTTCCCGCGATGGTCGACACCGAGCCACCCGCGACCGCGGTCGGACCCGTGGTCGCCGGCTCTGGTGGAAAGGGCCAGACTGAACCGGCAGACCGGCCGCAGATGAGGGAAGCTGATGAGTCCGAAAGGGTGTGAGCGTGCAGAATCCGGGCGAACAGCTAAGGGCCCCGGCGGATTCCGTGGTGGGCGGGGTCGATAGCCACCTCGATACCAATCCCGTCGGCATCGAGGTAGCGATCGTGTCGGGCCTGTCCGGAGCCGGCCGCTCGACGGCCGCGAAGTGCCTCGAGGACGTCGGCTGGTTCGTGGTCGACAACCTGCCACCGGAGCTGATCGCGACGATGGTCGACCTGGGCGCGCGGGCCCGGGGGGGACTGACCAGGATCGCGGTCGTGCTGGATGTCAGGTCAAGGGCGTTCACCGAGGACCTGGCTTCCGTGATCAAAGACCTCGACGCCGCCGGCTATCGCCCGAGGGTGCTGTTTCTCGAGGCCAGCGACGCTGCCCTGATCCGCCGCTTCGAGGCCAATCGCCGTGAGCATCCGCTGCAGGGGCGCGGGCGTCTCGCCGACGGAATTCGGACCGAACGGGCTCTGCTCAGCGCGCTTCGGGACGAGGCCGACGTCATCATCGACACCTCCGACCTCTCGGTGCACCAGTTGCGCGAGCAGGTCGAACGGGGCTTCACCGTTGGACCCCGCTCGGCCTCGCTGACGGTGCTGAGCTTCGGCTACAAATACGGGCTCCCACTGGACGCCGATCTGGTGATCGACATGCGCTTCCTGCCCAACCCGTTCTGGATCCCCGAACTGCGCGATCTGACCGGACGGGACGAGGCGGTGTCGGCCTACGTGCTCTCCCAGGAGGGGGCGGGCGAGTTCCTGAGCCGTTACGTAGAACTGTTCAAGCTGATCAGTGGCGGCTACCAGCGGGAGGGCAAGCGCTACCTCACCCTCGCCGTCGGCTGCACCGGTGGCAAGCACCGATCGGTTGCCGTTGCCGAGGAACTCGGCACAAGGCTGGCCGCGGACAACCTGTCCGTGCTCGTGGTCCACCGAGACCTGGGCCGGGAATGACGACCGCAGGCGGCCGCATCGGACTGCAGGCGGCTCGACGGCAACCGAAAGCGCCGGGCGCGGCGGCGCGACCAAGGATCGTGGCCCTCGGCGGCGGCCATGGATTGCACGCGATGCTCTCCGCGCTGCGGCGACTCGACGCCGATCTGACCGCCGTGGTGACGGTGGCGGACGACGGTGGCTCATCGGGACGCCTGCGCCGCGAGGTTCCGGGGACCGTTCCCCCAGGGGATCTCCGGATGGCTCTTGCCGCCCTGGCCGCGCCGGATCCGGGCGGCCGGCTGTGGGCAACCACGTTCCAGCACCGGTTCGCCGGCGAGGGCGCACTGACCGGCCATCCCGTCGGCAACATCGTGCTCGTTGGACTGACCCAGGTGCTGGGCAGCACGGTGGCGGCGCTCGACGCGATGGGGGAAGTGCTGGGTGCCGGCGGCCGGGTGCTGCCCATGTCCTGTGAACCGCTGGACATCGTCGCGGAGGTCGAGGGCCTGGAGGACGACAGGGCCGCTGTCCGCCGGATTCGTGGCCAGGTGGCCGTCGCCGCGACTCCCGGTCGGGTTCGGACGGTCGCCCTCGATCCGCCGAACGCCCCGGGCTGTCCGGAGGCCGTCGCCGCCATCGACGACGCCGACCTGGTGATTCTCGGGCCCGGCTCCTGGTTCACCAGCGTGTTGCCGCACCTGATGCTGCCCGACATAGCGGCGGCTCTGATCCGCACAGCGGCCCACCGACTGGTGGTGCTCAATCTCGCACCGCAACCGGGCGAGACGGAAGGATTCTCGCCGGAGCAGCACCTGGACGTACTCTCTGCACACGCACCGCAATTCCGTATCGACACCGTCCTGGCTGATGCGCAGGCCGTTGCCCTTCCGGGGCGGCTGTCGGCGGCAACGAAGCGGATGGGGGCCCGTTTGGAACTCGCCAGCATTGCCTACCCCGGGACGCCACGGCACGATCCCACTGCGCTCGCCCAGGCGCTGCTTCCGGTGCTCGCCAGAGCCCTGTCGGCCGACGGAGATCGGAAGCGGATCGTCGTCGGAAACCCCGAGCCAGATACCAAACCCGTGGAGAGGCCAGCTTCGAACTCACCAGCACCGGCGTCATCTGCACGGAAATCCATTGCCAGTAATTGATCATTGCTCGACGACGAATGGGGAGTGGCGCCGCATGGCGATGACTGCCGCGGTGAAGGACGAGCTGAGTCGGGTCACCGTCGCGAAGGTGTCGGCGCGCAAGGCCGAGGTGTCCACTGTGCTGAGGTTTGCGGGCGGACTGCACATCATGGCGGGCCGGGTGGTGGTCGAGGCCGAACTCGACACCGGTGCCGTTGCGCGCCGGCTGCGTCGGGACATCGGAGAGCTGTTCGGGCACACCGCCGAGGTACATGTGTTGTCCGCCTCCGGGATCCGCAAGAGCACCAGGTTCATCCTGCGGGTCATCGCCGGCGGCGACCAGCTCGCCCGGCAGACGGGCCTGCTCGATCAGCGCGGCCGCCCGGTGCGTGGCCTTCCTGCGCAGATCGTCGCCGGTTCACTCGCCGATGCCGAAGCCGCCTGGCGGGGAGCGTTCCTGGCCCACGGATCGCTGACCGAACCCGGTCGCAGCGCCTCGCTCGAAGTCACCTGCCCCGGTCCGGAAGCTGCCTATGCACTGGTCGGTGCCGCCCGACGGATGGGCATCTCGTCCAAGGCCAGGGAGGTGCGCGGAGCCGACCGGGTGGTGGTGCGCGACGGCGACGCGATCGCCGCACTGCTGACCAGGCTCGGCGCCCACACCTCGGTGCTGGCCTGGGAAGAGCGACGGATGCGGCGCGAAGTCAGGGCGACCGCGAATCGACTGGCCAACTTCGACGACGCCAACCTCAGGAGGTCGGCCAGGGCCGCGGTCGCAGCCAAGGCGAGAGTCGAACGGGCCCTTGCCATTCTGGGCCCGGACGCACCTCCGCACCTGTCCGAGGCCGGTCACCTACGGATCGCCCACGGCCAGGCTTCACTGGAAGAGCTGGGCCAGTTCGCCGACCCGCCCATGACCAAGGACGCAATCGCGGGCCGCATCCGCCGGCTACTGACCATGGCCGACAAGCGTGCGCAGGAAGACGGCATCGCGGACACCGAGTCGGCGGTCACCCCCGACATGCTCGACAGCTGACACCCGCCGATACCCGCCCGCACGGGAGAGCACCGCCGATACCGCACCGTGTCGCGATTCTCGCGCCAAATCCGACATCCGAGCGCGAGGATCGCGACGCGGTGCGCGGAGCGGGCCGTGCGAGGGCGGTTTCCGGTGGGGGTGGTCAGCCGATAGAGTGAGGGCGTCGCCCCCGGCGCTGTGGGCGGTGTCACTTGATCGATCCGGTACGGGTCAGCGGGACGCGGCCGGGAAACGACTATGAAGGGCTGACACACGTGACTGTGCGCGTCGGAGTGAACGGATTTGGCCGTATCGGCCGCAACTTCTGGCGGGCCCTCGACTCGCTTGACCACGATGTCGAGATCGTCGCCGTCAACGACCTGACGGATACCAAGACGCTCGCCCACCTCCTCAAGTACGACACCATCCTCGGCAAGCTCGACCACGATGTCTCCGCCGGCGACGGCGTGATCAACATCGGCGGCAAGGAACTGAAGGTCCTCTCCGACCGCGACCCGGGCGCCTTGCCGTGGGGCGACCTCGGCGTCGACATCGTCATCGAGTCGACCGGTCACTTCACCAAGGCGGACGGCGCCGGCAAGCACCTCGCGGGCGGGGCCAAGAAGGTCATCATCTCCGCGCCGGCCACCGGCGAGGACCTGACCGTGGTCATGGGCGTCAACGACTCCGTCTACGACGGCAGCCAGACGATCCTGTCCAACGCCTCCTGCACCACCAACTGCGTCGCCCCGATGGCCAAGGTGCTGAACGACAACTTCGGCATCGTCAAGGGCCTGATGACGACCATCCACGCCTACACCAACGACCAGGTCATCCTGGACTTCCCGCACTCGGATCTGCGCCGGGCCCGCGCGGCTGCGCAGAACATCATCCCGACCTCGACCGGCGCCGCGAAGGCGACCGCGCTGGTGCTGCCGGAGCTCAAGGGGAAGCTGCACGGCTACGCGCTCCGCGTCCCCGTGATGGACGGGTCGGTCACCGACCTCACCGTCGAGCTGTCGAAGTCGGTCTCCGTCGACGACATCAACGACGCGTTCAAGGCAGCATCGACGGACGGCCCGCTGGCTCCCTACATCGCGTACTCGACCGATCCGATCGTGTCCTCCGACATCGTCGGTGCGCCGGTCTCGGTCACCTTCGACTCACCGCTGACCCTGGTGCTCGACGGAAACATGGCCAAGATCGTTGGTTGGTACGACAACGAGTGGGGCTACTCGAACCGCCTCGCGGACTTCACGGCCCTGGTCGCGTCGAAGCTCTGAGCTGGCTCTGATCTGATTGCCCCGGCATGGATCACCTCGATCCGTGCCGGGGCCCGCCCATGCCTGACGCGTCGTGCTGATCGGCGCACCCACGTGACCCAAGGAGTTCCAACCTCGTGCAAACCCTTGACGACCTGCTCGCCAGCGGGGTCTCCGGCCGGACCGTGCTGGTTCGTTCCGACCTCAACGTGCCGCTGGACGGCACCACGATCACCGACGACGGTCGCATTCGCGCCTCGCTGCCGACCTTGCAGGCGCTGACCGCAGGCGGCGCCAAGGTTGTCGTCACGGCCCACCTCGGTCGCCCCAAGGGTGCGCCGGAGGACCGGTATTCGCTGGCTCCGGTCGCTGCCCGGCTGGCCGAGGTGCTGGGCAAACCGGTCGCTTTCGCCTCCGATCTGGTGGGCGACTCCGCCGCGGCCACGGTTGCCGGCCTCGCCGACGGTTCTGTCGCCCTGCTGGAGAACGTCCGGTTCGACCCGAGGGAGACGTCGAAGGACGACACCGAGCGGGGCGAACTGGCCAAGGCCCTCGTGCACCTGGTGGGCCGGGATTCGACGGCCCTTCCGCCTGCATTCGTTTCCGACGGCTTCGGGGTGGTGCACCGCAAGCAGGCCTCGGTCTACGACGTGGCCCAGCTGCTGCCGCACTACGCCGGCTACCTGGTCACCGAGGAGACGGCGGTACTGCACAAACTGACCGTCGATCCGGAGCGCCCTTACGTCGTCGTGCTGGGCGGCTCCAAGGTCTCGGACAAGCTGGGTGTGATCACGGCGCTGCTGCCGCAGGTCGATTCGCTGCTGATCGGCGGCGGCATGGCGTACACCTTCCTCGCGGCGCAGGGCCACGAGGTCGGGAAGTCGCTGCTGCAGACCGATCAGATTCCCGTCTGCAAGTCGCTTCTCGATCAGTTCGGCGACAAGATCCTGCTGCCGTCGGACCTGGTCGTCGCGGACGATTTCGCCCCGGACGCCCGGACGGACATCGTCGGGGCCGACGCCATTCCCGCCGGCTGGCAGGGTTTGGACATCGGACCGGCCACCCGCCAGGCCTTCGCCGCGGTGATCGCGACGGCGGCCACCGTCTTCTGGAACGGGCCCGTCGGCGTCTTCGAGATGGAGCCGTTCTCGGCCGGAACGAAGGCCGTCGCCGAGGCCATCGCCGCGGGTTCGTCATTCTCGGTCGTCGGCGGTGGTGATTCCGCCGCCGCCGTGCGAACGCTGGGTGTCGACGAAGCCGGCTTCACCCACATCTCGACCGGGGGTGGAGCGTCCCTGGAATTCCTGGAAGGCGCAACGCTGCCCGGACTAGCGGTCCTGGAGGCCTGAAGAATGTCCAAGCCCAATGCCGGTGCCAAGCTGCAGGGTCGCAAGCCGCTGATCGCGGGCAACTGGAAGATGAACCTGAACCACCTCGAGGCGATCGCCCTGGTGCAGAAGATCGCTTTCACGCTGCCGGACAAGTACTACGCCAAGGTGGAGGTCGCCCTCATCCCGCCGTTCACCGACCTTCGGTCGGTGCAGACCCTGGTCGACGGCGACAAGCTGAGCGTCGTCTACGGAGCGCAAGACCTGTCGCCGCATGATTCCGGCGCCTATACCGGCGACATCTCCGGGACCATGCTGGCGAAATTGGGTTGCACCTACGTGCTGGTGGGCCACTCGGAACGACGTGAATACCATTCCGAATCCGACGAGTTGCTGGCGTCCAAAGTTGCGGCGGCCTATCGCAACGGGCTGGTACCGATCCTGTGTGTGGGGGAGGGTCTGGAGATCCGTGAGGCAGGCCGACAGGTCGAGCACTCGGTCGCGCAGTTGTTGGCCGCGCTCGAATCGGTGACCCCGGAGCAGGCGGCGACGATCGTGCTGGCCTACGAACCGGTCTGGGCCATCGGCACGGGTCGAGTGGCGACGCCCGCAGACGCCCAGGAGGTCTGCGCCGCGCTACGCTCCGCGCTGGCCGAGAAGTACGGCCGCCGACATCGCCGGCGGGGTGCGGATCCTCTACGGCGGTTCGGTCAAGTCCAGCAACGTGAACGAGATCGTCGGGCAGCCCGACGTCGATGGCGCCCTGGTCGGCGGAGCGTCGCTGGACGGCACCGAGTTCGCGTCGCTGGCCGCGAACTCGGTCGGCATTCTCAGCTGAGGAGATCAGACCCGTCCTGGAGCGTCGCTGCGGTCACCGCAGGTGGGGTCCCGGGTTAGAATTTGCAGATCGCAGTCTGCCCGGACCTTCTCTCTAGCACGCTAGGTACTCATGACAACGTTTCTGGACATCCTTCTCGTCATCACCAGCATCGCGCTGATGGCGCTGATCCTGCTGCATCGCGGGAAGGGCGGGGGCCTGTCGTCGTTGTTCGGCGGCAGCATGCAGAGCTCGTTGTCCGGCTCGTCCGTCGTCGAGAAGAACCTCGATCGGCTGACCTTGTTCATCGCCGCGATCTGGGTCATCTCGATCGTTGGCGTCGGGCTGTTGATCAAGGTCAACGGTTGACGGTGGCGACACACCGGAGGGGCTGACATGGCAGCAGGCAATCCGATCCGCGGCTCCCGAGTGGGTGCCGGACCGATGGGTGAACCGCACCGCGGCGATCCGGTTCCTCATCACCGGCTCGAATTCTTCTGTGCCAACGGCCACGGCACTGCCCTCTCGTTTGCTGTGGACGCCGAACTTCCCGAGGTCTGGGACTGCCCGCGGTGTGGGCTCCCGGCGGGGCTGGACCGGCAGGCGCCTCCTGTCCTGCACCGCAACGAGCCGTACAAGTCGCACCTGGCCTACGTGAAGGAACGCCGTACCGACGAGGACGGCGAGGCGCTGCTCGCGGAGGCCCTGGCCCGGATCGTCGACAAGCGCACCCCCGCCTGAACCTGTAGGAAACGGCTCACGTCAAAGGTGTTTGAGCATCCTGGTGTTTCCGAGGGTGTTCGGCTTGACAAAGGGTAGATCCAGGAATTCGGCCACTCCGGCGTCGTAGGACTCGCGTAGCTCGTCGTAGGCCTCAGGGGTGAGTTCCAGTTCCTCGATGGGCGCAAAGCCGAGTCCGGCGAAGAACGCCACCTCGAAGGTCAGCACGAACAGCCTGGTCAGGCCCATCCGCTGCGCCTCGGCGATGAGGGCTTCGCAGATCGCCCGACCGATTCCCCGCGACCGCACGGCCGGGTCCGTGGCCACCGTGCGGATCTCGCCGAGGTCTTCCCAGAGCACGTGCAGCGCACCACATCCCACGATCGCGCCGTCGGTTTCGGCGACCCAGAACTCGGTGACGTCCTCGAACAGATTCGCGAGCGTCTTCTCCAGCAGAATGGCGCCGGCGTAGCAGTCGACGAGCGCCTTGATCCGGCGCACATCTCCGGCTCTGGCCCGGTGCACGGTGATCGGCGCGGCGGGCGCCGGTGCCGAGCCGGCCTGGTGCGAATGGGGCGTCCGTGGCTCTGCTGTCACGATCGGGAGCCTATCGACAGGACGCGGCGACGGCACCGGCTGGAACGCCGCGCTGCGCTGCGCGGCGTGCCGACGGCAACCGCCGCAAAGGGTGTCGGATCCGCGTTGGCCCGGTCAGTCAAGACGCTGTGCGGCGACTACTCTCAGCCTGTGTCCCCCGTGTCTTCCGCAACGCCCAGAGTTTCACTGATCACACTGGGCTGCGCCCGCAACGAGGTCGACTCGTCGGAAATCGCCGGCCGGCTGGCCGGCGGCGGATATGAGCTGGTCGAGGACGGCGCTCCGTCCGACGTCATCGTGGTGAACACGTGCGCGTTCGTCGCGAGCGCCGAAGAAGGATTCGATCGACACCGTGCTCGCTGCCGCTGACACCGGCGCCAAGGTGGTCGCGGTGGGTTGCCTGGCGGAACGATACGGCCAGGAACTGGCCGACGCGCTGCCGGAGGCCGATGCAGTGCTCGGATTCGATGCGTATCCGGATCTCGCGGCGCTGCTCGGCGACGTCATCGACGGACATCGGCCGACTTCCCACGTTCCCGTCGACCGCCGTACGTTGCTACCGATCTCGCCGACCTCCAGGCCCGCCGCCGCGGGTGGTGTCTCGGTGCCTGGGCACGGCGCTCGCGGTCACGGCGGCGATACGGCCCGCGACGCTCGTGACACGGCCGGGCCGCCCAGCGGTCCGGTGCTGGTCCGCAAACTGCTGCACGCCGGCCCGGTGGCGCCGCTGAAGATCGCCTCAGGATGCGACCGGCGGTGCACGTTCTGTGCCATCCCGGCGTTCCGCGGGTCGTTCGTGTCGCGTCCGGAGAGCGAGATCCTGGCGGAAGCGCATTGGCTGGCCGGCCAGGGTGTGCGCGAGATCGTGCTGGTCAGCGAGAATTCCACGTCCTACGGCAAGGATCTCCCCGGTGACGGGCAGCTCGAGCGGTTGCTGGCCGGACTGACGGACGTACCGGGCATCGTCCGGGTCCGGCTCTCCTATCTGCAGCCCGCCGAGACCAGGCCGAGCCTGGTGTCCGCCATCGCAGATCTCGACGGGGTGGCCGACTATTACGACATGTCGTTCCAGCACGCGTCCGCGACGTTGCTGCGGCGGATGAAGCGATTCGGGTCCAGGGATTCGTTCCTCGGCCTGACCGAGCAGATCCGCGCAGCTGCGCCCGAGGCAGGCATCCGCTCCAACGTCATCGTGGGCTTCCCCGGTGAGACGCTCGCCGAACTGGAAGATCTCGAGGCATTCCTGATCGGTGCCAGGCTGGATGCCGTCGGCGTCTTCGGCTACTCGGACGAGGACGGCACTGCCGCTCTTGCGTTGCCGAACAAGATCGACGCGGACGAGATCGACGAACGCGTCGAGCGGATCACCTCGCTGGTCGAGGAGCTGACCTCCCAACGCGCCGAGGAGCGGGTAGGTACCGAACTGTTGGTGCTGATCGACGACCTTTCCGATGGGGTCGCGGGGCGCGGGGCGCACCAGGCCCCGGAGGTCGACGGCGACACCACGATCCTGGGTGCGGACGGCGTCCTGCTCGGTGACATGGTCAGGGCCAGAGTCGTCGGTACGGACGGCATCGACCTGGTCGCCGAATTCATCGAGGTGCTGCCCGCGCCGGTTCCCTCCGGTCGGATCGGCGGGCTGGGCGCCGCCGGGTCTCGTGCGCTGTCGGGGAGCATTCGGTCATGACCGAGCAGCCGCGCGTGTCGTTGGTGAATCTTCCCAACGCGTTGACCGTGCTGCGGCTGATCCTGGTACCCGTATTCCTGTTGGCGCTGTTCGCCGGCGGGGGACACGAGACGTCGTTCCGCTGGCTCGCCTGGGCGATTTTCGCCATCGCAGCCATCACCGATCGCTTTGACGGACACATCGCCCGGAAACGCGGCCAAGTCACCGATTTCGGCAAGATCGCCGATCCGATGGCGGACAAGGCGCTGACCGGTTCCGCCCTGATCGGCCTGTCGATGCTGAACGACCTCCACTGGTGGGTCACCATCGTCATCCTGGTCAGGGAGATCGGTATCACCCTGCTCCGATTTGCGGTGCTCCGGTACGGCGTGATCTCGGCCAGCCCCGGCGGCAAGGCGAAAACGCTGATCCAGATCTTCGCCATCGGCCTCTACATCATTCCGTTGCCACCGTCATTGCACTGGATCGCCGCCGGCTTCATGGTCGCCGCGGTCATCCTCACGGTCGTCACCGGCATCGACTACCTGGTCCGTGCCGCGGCGATGGTCAGATCGGCGAAGCACTCCGACTCCCGATCGAATCCGACCGCCGGGCCGATCGCGCGCTGATGACGGCGGCACCGCTGGCGGGGGTCGTCGGGCTGCCCGATGTGGATCTGGTCCGCCTGATCGCCGGCCTGTCCCGGTCGAATCTCACGGTCTCCTGCGCGGAGTCGTTGACCGGTGGCCTGTTGACGGCTCTGCTCACCGAGACGCCCGGCGCCTCCGCGGTGGTGCGCGGTGGTCTTGTCGTCTACGCCACCGAGCTCAAGCATTCGCTGGCCGGGGTCGACTCCCGCCTGTTGCGCGAGCGCGGACCGGTCGATCCCGACGTGGCCGTCGCCCTGGCCGCCGGTGTCCGAACGGCCTGTGGGTCATCGGTTGGTCTGGGACTGACCGGTGTGGCCGGACCGGATCCGCAGGACGGCGTCGCAGTCGGCACCTGGTATGTCGCCTTGTCCTGGAATCGAACCCACCGACTGGTCTCCCACATCGCGCCGGCTACCGACGCCGCGGCCGAACCTGCCGACCGCGCCGCCATTCGCAACGCCGCAGTTCGGGCGGCGGTCGGCCTGCTCCAGGAACTCCTCCCGGCTTCCTGAGGGCCCCGCCGACTCAAGGCGTCCCACCTGCGACGAAACGCATCGGCAACGTGCAGACACGGAACATTTACCGTCTTCGGGACGTTTTGCCACAGTAGAGGACCGACGGAGCGGGTGTTGTCGGTGTCTCGGAGTACTTTGAAATCACCTGGTGAGCCGAGAATGGCTCGCGCACTTGGTGAGAGGATCTGCATGGTTGCGGCATCTGCCTGGTGATGAGATGTCGCTGGTTATGAGATGTCGCGGTGGGAAGTATTGATATGGGATCGACTGCAGTGAGTGATTTGAGAAGTGGGATCAGCAGCGACCATCAATGGGAGGAGGTGCGACATGTTGCTTCGTGACGCATTGGGGGAGACCCTGCGCGATGCGCGGACCAGTCAGAGCCGGACTTTGCGGGACGTGTCCACAGCGGCGAACGTGTCGCTGGGTTACCTCTCGGAGGTCGAACGGGGACGGAAGGAAGCGTCGAGCGAGCTGCTCGCATCGATCTGCGACGCGTTGGAATTGCAGATGTCGGACGTGTTGGACACAGTGAGCCGCAATCTTCGTGCGGATGCCCGGATGACTGCGGCCAAGAGCCGGGTGACCGAGAACTCGATGAAGCGTGGATTGGGCAGCGGCGCCGAGCACCGCTCCGGCATCGAGACTTCGCTGCGGATCGTGCTTCCGTACGGCGCCGGACGCGCGGAGGCATCGGTCGCCTGAGCAGCTCGCCCGACATAGGGTCGAGCGATGGACTTGTTGCGGGAAGCCGCCGGTTTGTCTGCGCAGTTGTCCGACCTCCGTCGGCGCCTCCATGCCGTTCCGGAGGTGGGTCTGCAGTTGCCCGTGACGCAGCAGATCTTGCTGGCGGAATTGGACGATCTCGGCCTCGAGATCAGTACCGGGTCGACTCTGACGTCGATCGTCGCGGTCCTGCGCGGCGGACGTCCCGGCCCACTGGTGCTGTTGCGCGGCGACATGGATGCGCTTCCGGTGGTCGAGCAAACCGGTGAGAATTTCGTTCCAGCCCTCGGTTCGCCGCACGCCGCCGCGATGCACGCGTGCGGCCACGATCTGCACATGGCCGGGCTGGTCGGCGCGGCCAGGTTGCTCGCCGCCCACCGTGCCGAGCTTGCCGGCGACGTCCTGTTCATGTTCCAGCCCGGCGAGGAAGGCCACGACGGCGCCGGCCGGATGCTGGACGAAGGACTGTTGACCACCGCCGGCAGGCCCGTGGACGCGGCGTACGGCCTCCATGTCTTCTCCTCCTACTTCCCCAACCGGGTGTTCGCCGCGCGGCCGGGGACGTTGATGGCCGCGTCCGCCGCTCTCCAGGTGAAGGTGATCGGGGCCGGATCCCACGGCTCGGCACCGCACCGGGGACGCGACCCCATTCCGGTCGCCTGCGAGATCGTCCTCGCGCTGCAGACCATGGTGACGCGCCAGTTCGACATCTTCGATCCGGTTGTCATCACCGTCGGTTCCTTCCACGCGGGCACCAAGCGCAACGTGATCGGGGACGAGGCGGTCTTCGACGCGACGGTCCGCAGTTTCAGTCCGGAAGCGGCCAGCAGCGTCACAGAAAGAGCGGTCCGGCTGTGCGAGGGCATCGCCGCGGCGCACGGGCTGACCGCCGAGGCGACGTGTGTGGGGGAGTACCCCGTCACGGTCAACGACGACCGGGAGTACGAGTTCGTCGCATCCACGGCCGTGGACCTGTTCGGACCGGACCGGTTCCAGGAGATGCCGGATCCCCTGTCCGGTTCGGAGGATTTTTCCAGGGTGCTGCAGCACGTGCCGGGCGCGTATCTGTTCCTGGGCGCAGCCACCGTCCCGGATTTCGACGCGGCGCCTACCAATCACTCCCCATTGGCTGCCTTCGACGATTCGGTATTGCCGGACGCGGCTGCGATGCTGGCCGAACTCGCCGTCCGCCGGATGAGCCGCGGGTAGTGGGACTCAGCTGCGGGTGTGGGCCAGGGCGGCCAGAGCGGCCATGGCGTCGTGCGCCCGGTCGAGCGGCACGAACAGATGGTCGTGGTGGTAGCCGGCGATGATGTTCGCGGAGATGCCGTCAGCGGTCAAGGCGGTCGAGACCGCGGCCGTCAGGCCGACGGCCTCGAGGGCGGACGGCACCCGCAGGGTGATCCACGCGCACGGGAACACGCCGGTGATGCCGAGCTGATCCGCCTGCTCCCGGGGCAGCACCAGGGTGATCCCTTCCGCTTCGGTCACCATCACCACCGGGTCGATGCCTGACGGGACGGTCTCCACCGCGGCGTAGAGGTACTCACCGCGGTGCAGTTCCGGTTCGAGCGCCGCCAGCAGATGTTCGAGGTCGACCACCGGCTGGGGACGCCTGCGGTAGGTGACAAAGCTGAAGCCGTCCTGATGGTCGACCCGGATGCGTTCCCAGTCAGCCGGGGCGATCCCGGGGAAGTGGGTATCGCCCGGCAGGTCGAGTTCGATGTGGGTGATCTCCAGGCGATCGGCCAGACCGATGGTCTGGGCGTAGATCTCGCCCCCGCCGATGACGAACACATCGTCCCCGCCGGTCAGCGCCAGGGCTTGTTCGACAGAATGGGCACACTCGACCCCGTCGACGGACCAGCCCGACGAGCGGGTCACCACGATGTTCCGCCGCCCCGGCAGCGGGCGCCCGATGGACTCGAAGGTGCGGCGCCCCATCAGCACCGGATGGCCGAGGGTGAGCTTCTTGAAACGGCGCAGGTCCGCAGAATTTCGCCAGGCCAACTCGCCGTCGCCACCGATGATGCCGTTCTCGGCGACCGAGGCGATCAAGGTGATGCTCATACCGCGATCGGCGCCTTGATCAGTGGGTACGGGTCGTAGTTCTCGACCTCGATGTCGGTGTAGGTGAACGCGTCGAGTTCGGTGATCCCGTCGGCGAGACGCAGCGTCGGCAGGGCCCGCGGAGTGCGGGTGAGTTGCAGCCGGGCCTGGTCGAAGTGGTTGGAGTACAGGTGCGCATCGCCGAGGGTGTGTACGAAATCGCCGGGAGCGAGGCCTACCACCTTCGCGACCATCTCGGTGAGCAGTGCGTAGGAGGCGATGTTGAACGGGACGCCGAGAAACACGTCAGCCGAACGTTGGTACAGCTGGCAGGACAGGCGTCCGTCGGCCACGTAGAACTGGAACATGGTGTGGCACGGGGGAAGTGCCATCTCAGCGACCTCGGCGACGTTCCATGCCGAGACGATGTGGCGACGTGAGTCGGGATTTGTCCTGATGGAATCGACGACGGCCGCGATCTGGTCGATGTGCCGGCCGTCAGGGGCGGGCCATGACCTCCACTGGTGCCCGTAGACGGGTCCGAGTTCACCGTCGGCATCGGCCCACTCGTCCCAGATGGACACACCGCGCTCCTGCAGCCAGCGGACATTCGTCGACCCCTGCAGGAACCACAGCAGTTCCACCACGACGGAGCGCAGGTGCACCTTCTTGGTGGTCACCAACGGAAACCCATCCGAAAGGTCGAATCGCATCTGGTGGCCGAAAATGCTCCGCGTGCCGGTACCGGTCCGGTCCTGCTTGTCGACGCCGGTCGTCAGGATGCGGTCCATCAGATCCAAGTACTGCTGCATCGCCCCAGACTAGATGCATGCCCTGACAGGGCCGGCCCATCGAACCGGGCGGGACACGCGCGTGTCACCTGCTGGTGACTTCCCAGCCATCTCGGCAGGCGTGGCCCTTCGCGGAACGCAACAAATCACTGCCGAGCAGGCAACCCGGCTGTCATCTGCACGTTCTATTTTTCTCTGGTCATTTTCTATGCAGGGAGCGGGGAGGGCACACACGATGACCCAGATTGCCGACAAAGTCGGGAGCAGAAGGGTGGTGCATCCGGTAGACGAGGTTCTTCCGCCACAAAAACTCGTCGTCCTCGGGTTGCAGCACCTTTTCATCATGTACGCCGGTGCCATCGCGGTACCGATCATCGTGGGCGGAGCACTGGGTCTCGACCAGGGATCCATTGCCATCCTGGTCAGTGCGGATCTCCTGGTGTCCGGGATCTGCACGCTGATCCAGGCGGTCGGCATCGGCAGCATCCTGGGGGTACGACTGCCGGTGGTGGCCGGGGCGACGTTCACGGTGCTGAATCCGATGATCATCATCGCCGGGCAGTACGGCGGCAAGACCGGACTGCCAGTCGTCTACGGCGCCCTGCTGGTGGCGGGCGTGTTCGCCCTGATCATCGCGAAGCCGTTCGCCAAGATGGTGCGCTTCTTCCCGCCGCTGGTCACCGGCACGGTGATCACCATCATCGGTCTGTCGCTGGTGGGCGCGGACGCCAGCCTGATCACCGGCAAGAACACCACCAACCTGCCCTTCACCGGCAACGGAGCCGGAATCGTCGTTGCGGATCCGGCGTCGGACTTCAGGGCGGTCACCAACGCCGGCGGCTCGGCCAGCGTCACGGTCAACGACTACGGCCTTGTCTCGCACATCGCGCTCGCCGGCCTTGTCATCCTGGTGATGATCCTGGTGACTCGATTCTTCAAGGGTTTCATCGGTCAGATCGCTGTGCTGATCGGCATTCTCGTCGGCACGCTCGTCGCCTGGCCGATGGGCCTGCTCAACTTCAGCGACGTGAAGAATTCGTCCTGGTTCGGCGTCAGCGAGCCCTTCCATTTCGGTCATCCGAAATTCGTTGCCGCGGCGATCATCTCGATGTGCATCGTGATGCTGGTGACCTACACCGAATCCACCGCGGACATGCTGGCCGTCGGCGAGATGGTCGACCGCCCGCTGAAGGAGAACGACCTGGCCAGGGGCCTGGCCACCGACGGTCTGTCCGCCCTGCTCGCCGGCTTCATGAATTCCTTCCCGGACACGGCGTACGCGGAGAACGTCGGCCTGATCGAGATCACCAGGATCAAGAGCCGCTGGGTGGTCGCCACCTGCGGTCTCTTCCTGGTGATCCTGGGCCTCATCCCGAAGATGGGTGCGGTCGTCGCGGCGCTGCCCGGGCCGGTCATCGGCGGCGCCGGCACGGTGATGTTCGCGATGGTCACGGCCATCGGCATCCGCACCCTGAACAAGGTGAGCTACAAGGACAACCACAACCTGCTGATCATCGCCGTCTCCCTGTCGGTCGGCATGCTGCCGGTCATCGCACCCGATTTCTACCGGCACTTCCCGGCGAACTTCCAGACGATCTTCGGTTCGGCCATCACCTCGACGGTCATCGTGGTCTTCATCCTCAACCTCGCGTTCAACCACTTCGGCTCCGGCAAGAAACCGAAGGACGGGCTGACGATGACCGGCGTGAAGGCCGGTGCCGTCACCAATCAGCCCGAGGACGGGGTGACACTGACGACGTCGGACGGGGTGGCGCTCGAGACGGCGGACAACGAGCACTGAACTCGGTCGCCACTCAGGCCCACCACGCCCATACCGGGTGGTGGGCCTGAGTCCTCTCCGGGCGACGGCATGGCCCCGACGTCGAAATCGGCCGGCGGACCAGTACGGTGAGGCGAATCGCCGCCGTGTCGTGAGGAGGACCCGAATGCTTCCACCGCACTCCGGGCCGTCCGGGGAGCAGGCCGATCGGGTCGCCGACGCGCTGGCCGTCGACCTATTGGACGAAGAGGCCCACACCGGGAAACGGGATGTGCTGCTGGCGAGGCGGCTGGCCATGGTCGGCATCGCCGGGGTCGCCGTGTCGACACTGGCGATCGCGTTTCTCCACGTCGTTCGCCCCAGCCGTTCGCTGGACCCGCTGTCCCGCACCATCAGCGAGTATGCGTTGCTGTCCAACGGCTGGATCTTCAACTGCGGGGTGGTGCTGCTCGCGGTGGCTTCGGCGCTCGTCCTGCTCGCGATGATCGTGCGGCAGATGGTGCCATGGCGTTCCTGGGGCGCCCTGATGACGTTCGTCTGGAGCATCGGACTGGTCGGTCTCGTGGTGTTCCCCAAGCAGGGCTTCGGCAACAACCCGTCGCTGGCCGGCCGGGTTCACTGGACCTGGACCTTGATCGCGTTCTTCAGCCTGCCGATCGGCACCTGTCTGATGTGCTGGCAGCACCGGGTGGTGGCCGGCCGATGGCCGCGCTGGGCGGTCCGGCTCTCGATGGTCGCCGGCGGTTGGTTCGTGATCCTGACCGCACAGACGGTGATCTCGGCCGCCACCCCCATCCACGCGTGGGTGGTGGTCGGCCTGGTGGAGCGCGGCTTGTCGCTGACGGAGATGGCTGTCGTTGCGGTGCTGGGCTTCTGGGTTGTGCACGACAGCCGGGTACCGGCCGCGCTGATGATGGCTGACCCGGCGCCCGATTGACGCGAGAGCCGATTCCGGTGGGGACAGCCACCCGTTCAGCCGGCGTCCGGCCACTACTGTTTCGGTCGTGGACTGGAATCTGAGCACCTGCAGCCGACGCGGCCACGAAACCTTCGAGCCCGACGAGCCGGAACTCCGCGACCGCCTGCGGGTCGACACCCCGGCCGGCGAGGCCTGGCGCTGCCTGCGGTGCGCCACCTACGTCGTCGGCCCTCCCCGGTCCGCCGGGCCGGCGGACGACGCGCCGGAGGTTCCGCGCGGCCGGCTGCTGCGGGACAAGCGAATCATGCGCCTGCTGGCGGCGGAGCGGGTCCTACGGGGTCTCGGTCTGCTCGCGCTGGCGGTGCTGGTTTTCGTCTTCCGCAAGTCAAAGGGCGACCTGCGGGCGTCCTTCAACACCGACTTGCCGCTGCTGCGGCCACTCGCCGACCAGATCGGCTGGAACGTCGACAATTCCAAGATCGTCAGGGGCATCAACGACGTCTTCTCGCTGTCCGAGTCGACTCTGGTCTGGATCGCCGTCGGGCTGATCGTCTACGCGGTCCTGCAGTTCATCGAGGGAACCGGTCTCTGGCTGATGAAGCGCTGGGGCGAGTACTTCGCCGTGGTCGCCACCAGCATCTTCCTTCCGTGGGAGATCTACGAGCTGACCGAACCGCTTCACCTGGTTGCGGTTGATGCTGCTGCTGATCAACGTGGCCGCGGTGGTGTGGTTGCTCTGGAGCAAGCGACTCTTCGGTCTACGCGGAGGCGGGAAGGCCTACGACGCCGAGCACGACGCCGAGAGCCTGCTCACCGTCGAGCGCGCCGCGGCCCGGAACTCCGGGCCAGAGCGCCCCGGCCGGTCGCCGGCCGCCGCCCACTGACCGGCTGCTCTCACCGACTGCTCATCACCACAGGCCCGCGACCGGTTCCGGAGGCGGATCGGCAAAAGCCGGACGCTTGCCGCTGTAGACCACGCCCAGCCGCTGGGTCGCCCTGGTGATCGCCACATACAGATCACCAAGGCCGCGCGTCGATTCTGCGACGATCAGGTCGGGCTCCACCAGGATGACCGAGTCGAACTCGAGTCCCTTGGCCTCGCGGACCGTCATGACTACCACCGGCTTGTCGACGTCGATCGCTGACCCCGCCGAGGGAATGCGATCGGCGACGGCTCGCACCAAAGGGGCGTACAACTCGTGGGGCACCAGCACCGCGAGGTGTTGTTCCCCTGATTCGGCGGCTTCCCGGGCGGTCGCTGCCACGGTCGCCTCCACCAACTGCCCGGAGTCGACAGCGAGCCACCATGGTTCGACGCCGGTCGAGCGAACCGCCGTCGGGGCGGTGAGCTTGGGGTTGATCGCGGCCAGCACCCGGTTGGCGACCACCGCGATCTCGGTCGGCGTGCGGTAGTTGACGGTGAGTTCCTCGAAGCGCCAGTCGCGGCCGACGTAAGGCCGGAGAACGCTCGCCCACGAGGAAGCGCCCGCGGCGTCGCTGGTCTGGGCCAGGTCGCCGACGAGCGTCATCGATTTGACCGGACACCGGCGCATCACCATCCGCCAGGCCATCGGGGAGAGCTCCTGAGCCTCGTCCACGACCACGTGCCCGTACGTCCACTCCCGGTCCGCGCCGGCCCGTTCGGCCGTCGACGTCAACAGCACCCGGTCCTCCTGCAGTTCCACCAGGTCCGCGGCGGTGACCATGCCGAGCAGAGATTGCTCGCCGAGTTCCGGCGCCTGCTCGGAAACGTCTGCGCCCGAATCGTCGTCGAGCATGTCAAGCACGCTCTGGGCGTATTCCCGGCGGTCCGCCCGCTCCCGCGCTGCAGTGGCCAGCGTCAGTCGGTCGTCGACACCCAGCAGCTCGGCCGCCTCGTCCAGCAGAGGGACGTCGGACTGGGAGAACTCGGTGCCGTCGCCGCGGGTACCCAGGAGCGAGGCGCGCTCTGCGTCGCTCAGGAACGGCGCGGCGAGCTTCAACCGGGCCGGCGAGGTGAACAGTTCCCGGACCAGGGTCTGGGCGGTCAGTGCCGGCCAGATGCCGGCCAGCCGCTCCTGCAACTCCTCGTCCGCGCGCAGCTCCCGGCGGATGTCGTCGTAGTCCTCCGACGTCAGCGGAATGGAAGCGGCGAGGCCTTCCTTGTGTCTGCGGGCGACCTGCCTCGCGAGCTGGTCGACGACCGTCTTCAGGAAGACGTTGCGGGCCCGGTTGTGCGGCAGCCGCGACTGCCAGGCGCGCTCCTGCGCCCGACTCAACAGCTGCGCGGTCCAGTCGCAGAGTGCCGCCCTGGTAGCGCATCTCGATGGCCGCGGTGGGCATCCGCTGCCGGTCGAGCACCGCATTCGCGATCACCTTGGCCATGTTCAGCCGGCCCTTGAGGACGGCAACGGCGTCGTTCTCCACCCGCTGTGTGCTGACCCCGGGGAACATGTCGCCGACGGTCGACAGCACCACCGCGTTCTCGCCGAGGGAGGGCAGCACCTGTCCGATGTAGTTCAGGAAGGTGCGGTTGGGTCCGATCACCAACACGCCGCGGTTCGCCAGCTGGTCGCGGTGGGTGTAGAGCAGGTAGGCCGTGCGATGCAGCGCGACCGCGGTCTTGCCGGTTCCGGGACCGCCCTGGACCACCAGGATCCCCGACCTCTCGGCCCTGATGATCCGGTCCTGCTCGGCCTGGATGGTTTCGACGATGTCGCCCATCCGACCCGTCCGCGGGGCGTTCAGTGCGGCCAGCAGAGCCGCCTCGCCGGTCAGACCGGCGCCGCTGAGTGCGGCCAGGGCCGGATCGTCGGGCTCGAGTCCGGTGACGTCCAGATATTCGTCGGAGACGGACTGGACGACCCGCCGGCGGATCCGCAGGTGGCGCCGGCGCCGCACGCCGAGCGGTGCGGCCGCTGTCGCCACGTAGAACGGCCTGGCCGATGGGGCGCGCCAGTCCATCAACAGCTGTTCCCGCACATCACCTTCCGAGAAGATGCCCATCCGGCCGATGTGCATGTACTCACCGTCGGTTCGGTCCAACCGGCCGAAACACAGCTTGTCCTCCGCGACATTGAGATCGACGAGCGTCTGACTGTGTCCGGCGTAGGCGATATCGCGCTGTACCCGGCCACCAGGGGTGCCGTCGCTGTCGCGGAGATAACTGTCGCGGAGCCTGGTCGTCTCCTCGCGCATCCGATCCAGCCGCTCGTACAGCACGGTGATGAAAGCCTGCTCGTCGGCGACAGTTTCCACCTCGGACACGCGATACACCTCCGCCGCTGACGCCGATCCGGCGCCATCAGCACCTGCCGGGGCCCTTTTTGGGCCGCCGACTACCTTGTCAGACCGGCCGCCCCCGCCGCTAATCACCTCGCCCGAACGTCGGAGTGCCGCACGTCGGTGTCAGGCGGCGGCAGGGCGCTCCCCGGCCGGTTCCGCTCCGGTCGTTTCCTGGGCCGGTTCCCCGGTCGGCAGCGGTCGTATCGCGTTGAGCAGCAGGGTGGCCAGTCCGAGTAGGACCGCGACGACGAGCAGCGCGCGCAGGACGGTGACGTGGTTCCCGAGGAATCCGATCAGCGGAGGACCGCCGAGAAACGCGCAGTAGCCGATCGAGGCGACCACGCTCACCCGGGCGGCCGCCGCAACGGGATCATCTGCGGCGGCACTCATCCCGACCGGGAAGCCCAGGGATGCGCCCGCCCCCCACAGGAAGGCGCCGACGAAGGCCAGCGGCGTATGCGGCGTGCTGAAGACGAACAGCAGGATGCCGGCGATCGCGACGGCGGACAGGCCGCGCAGCACGGTGACCCGTCCGAACCGGTCGAGCAGACCGGTCCCGAACCATCGCAGAGCGGTCATCGCCGTCAGGAAGGTGGCGAAACCGAGAGTCCCCACCGCGGCCGGCGTGTGGTAGCCGTCGATCAGGGCCACGCCGATCCAGTCATTGCCGCTGCCCTCGGCGAAGGCGAAGGCCAGCACGACGATGCCGACGATCAGCGTCCTTGGTTCACGCCAGCGGGCCAAGGCGCTCCGCGTGCTGCCGGCCGTGGCGACCGTCTTGGTGCCGGCGCTCGCCTCCGGCGGCGCCGCCGCCTCGTCGACATCGGCGACGAATGTGCGGACGGCCAGCGGCACGATGATCGCTATGACGACTGCAACAGCGAGCAGGTGAACGGTGACCGAAACTCCCGCGGCGACCATCAAGACGCCGAGCAGCGCCCCGGCGACCGTGCCGGCGCTGAATCCCGCGTGGAAACGGGGCATGATGGCCCGGCCGAGGTGTCGCTCGACGGTTGCGCCCTGCACATTCATCGCCACGTCCCAGGCGCCGTTGCCGAACCCGACGAGGAACAGCCCGATCAATACCGGGACGACGCCGATCAGATAGCCGATGGCAACGGTGGTCAGACCGACCGCCAGCACCAGCGACATCAGCGCCACCGTGCGCCGGGAGTTCAAGCGGTGCACGATGATGCCGGCCAGCGGGAGGGCCACCAGTGACCCGGCCGCGATGGCCAGCAGCACCAGTCCGAGGTCCGCGGGGCTCAGCCTCAACTGATCGCGGACCTGCGGGATCCTTGCCGCCCAATTGGCGAAAGCGAAGCCCGACGCGATGAACGCGGCGTAGGTCGCCCGGGTCGCCGCCGATACCCGACCCTGGGGGAGGGCGGCGGGAGCGGTCATTACCGCAGACTAGGGGATCCGGTGGTGCAGAGTCACCGTCACCCAACTCAGCGGCGGCAGCTCCAGGTGCAGTTCCCCATCGATCAGTGCAACCCCGTCCAGTGGTTGCGGGACGACCCGGTTCGGCTGGTCAGCCGTGTTGGTCGCCGACGGATCGGCATCCGTCAGCACCAACGCATCGCCCACCTGCAATCCACCGAATGAAGCCACATCACCGACCATCGCCACCGACTCGGACCGAGACCGGTTGACGGCGAACAGGACCAGCGACCCCGCCTGCTCGTCGTGGGTGACAACCGTGTCGACCACGGGTGCGTCGCCGTAGCGGGCCGTCGGCTGGGTCGGGCAGCTCTGGATCGTGCGGAGCACCCGGCCGTTGGCTCGGGCCGCGGTCTGCGCGAACGGGTGGAAGATCGTCTGGCGCCAGGCCGGACCGCCCGGCTCGGATCTGATCGGGGCAATGACGTTGACCAGTTGCGCCAGGCTGGCCGCGGTGACCCGGTCCGCATGCCTGAGCAGCGAGATGAGAAGGCTGCCCACCACGACAGCGTCGGTGACCGAGTACTCGTCCTCGATCAGTCGCGGCGCCTCCGGCCAATCCGCTCCTGTGCCCTTGGCCTGGAAGCCCCTCGCGTACCAGACATTCCACTCGTCGAAGGAAAGTCCCAGCCGTTTCGGCGAATTGAGTCGCGCGGCCACCGCATCTGCCGTGGCGATGACGGCCTCGATGAACCGTTCCATGCCAACGGCACTCGCGAGGAAGGAGTCGACATCACCGTCGATGGGCTCGTAGTAGGCGTGCAACGAGACGAAATCCACGGCGTCCCATGCCTGCTCGAGCACCTCCGATTCCCAGGCACCGAAGGTCGCCATGTCCATGCTCGAACTGCCGCAGGCGACGAGTTCCAGTCCTGGGTCGTACTGCCGCATGGCCTTCGCCGTCTCCGCCGCTAGTCGACCGTACTCGGCGGCGGTTTTGTGCCCGGTCTGCCACGGCCCGTCCATCTCGTTGCCCAGACACCACATCCGGACGTTGTGCGGCTCCGTGACCCCGTCGGTGACACGGCGATCCGACAGCTCGGAGCCTGCGGGATGGTTCGTGTATTCCAGGAGGTCGACCGCTTCCCTGACCCCTCTGGTCCCGAGGTTCACGGCCAGCATCGGCTCCACCCCGGCCCGCTGCGCCCAACGCATGAATTCGTTGAGTCCGAACTGATTGGTCTCGGTGGTGTGCCAGGCAAGATCCAGTCGCCTTGGCCGCTCGTCAGCGGGTCCGACACCGTCCTCCCACCGATATCCGGAGACGAAATTGCCGCCCGGATAGCGGATGGTGGTGACCCCCAACTCCCGCACGAGGTCCAGAACGTCCTGCCGGAATCCGTCGGCGTCGGCCGTCGGATGGCCGGGCTCGTAGATGCCGGTGTAGACGCATCGGCCCATGTGTTCGACGAATGAACCGAACAGTCGGCGCGGAATGGGAGCGACGCTGAAAGCGGGGTGGGCGGTGAATCGTGCGTGCAACACGGGATTGCCTTTCAGGTCGGTTTCCGGTGAAGCTGATCTCGGGTGGATCGGATACACGCGAGGGACACATACTGACGTGAACCGAATGCGAAGAAGGGGGTCCTGTCGGGTTGGCTGACGTCGAGATGAATGACAACACCTCCGGATTGCGTCGACGCGGGCACCCCGTCAGTCTGCGGGCGGATTGCCAGAGCTGCTTCGGGCTCTGCTGTGTCGCGTTGCCGTTCGCCAAGTCGGTTGATTTCGCGTTTGACAAGGAAGCCGGCGAGCCGTGCCGGAATCTCGACCCAGGGTTGGGCTGCGGCATCCACGATGACTTGCGCGCGAAGGGCTTTGCGGGCTGCACGGTCTACGACTGCCTCGGCGCCGGGCAGCAACTGTCGCAGGTCACCTTCGGTGGACGTGATTGGCGGGAACACCCCTCGATTGCCGGGCAGATGTTTGCGCTGCTGCCGATCATGCGTCAGCTCCACGAGTTCCTGTGGTACCTGGACGCCGCGTTGACCATTGCTCCGGACGCCCCCCTGCGGCGCGATCTGGAGACGGCGATGGAGGCCACCACGGAACTGGTGGCCCTGTCCCCGGATGTCCTTGCGACCCTGGACATCGCGGCGCACCGGGCGCTGATCGGCCCGCTGCTGATCCGAACGAGCGAACAAGTGCGGGGCAAGGCTGCCCCCGACGTCACGGGCCGCACCTACGTCCGGGCAGATCTCATCGGCGTCAACCTTTCCCACGCGGACCTCAGGGCTGCCGACTTCCGGGGAGCGCAGCTGATCGGGGCCGACCTGCGCGGTGCGGATCTGCGCTTGGCCGACCTCATCGGAGCGGATCTGAGAGGTGCGGACGTGCGGGGCGCCAATTTCTCGACGTCGTTGTTCCTCACCCAATCCCAGTTGACCGCGGCCCGGGGCGACCTCGGCACGGGGATCCCGGGATCACTGACGCGACCGAGCCATTGGGTTCCCGGGTGAGCCAGGGACCGTGGCTTCTGCACGTCGACCTCGACCAGTTCATCGCGGCCGTCGAGGTGCTCCGACGGCCCGAGCTGGTCGGGCTGCCCGTGGTGGTCGGCGGCAACGGTGACCCGAGCCAGCGGTCGGTGGTGGCGACAGCCTCCTACGAGGCGCGGGCGTTCGGCGTTCGGTCCGGCATGCCCATGCGGGTGGCGGCCAGGAAGTGTCCCGACGCCGTCTTCCTGCCACACGATCGCGCGACCTATGAACGAGCCTCGGCCGAGGTCATGGGCGTGCTCCGAGACTTCGCGGAGATTCCGGTCGCGGTCGAGGTTCTCGGCTGGGACGAGGCATTCCTCGGCTCTGCGACGCAGGACCCGGAAGGACTGGCGCGCATGGCTCAGGAGGCGGTGCTGGCCAGCACCGGATTGTGGTGCTCGGTGGGGATCGGCGACAACGTCCTGCGTGCCAAGATGGCGACCGACTTCGGCAAACCGCGCGGCATATTCATGCTCACCGCAGCCAATTGGTATCAGGTGATGGGGGACCGGCCCACCGACCGGTTGTGGGGGATCGGCCGGAAGACGGCCCGCAAACTGGCTGACCTCGGTCTGCGCACGGTGGAGGAACTGGCGGCCGCCGACCCGGCGGCACTCGGCTGCCTCGTCGGGCCCACCATGGGACCCCGCTACGTCGGGATCGCCAGAGGCCAGGGCCGGACCGAGGTGGTGTCCACGCCCTACGTTCCGCGGTCCCGCAGCCGCGAAACCACGTTCCAGCAGGACCTGGTGGCCTGGTCTGATATTCGGGACGAGATCGCCAAGCTGGCCCGTCAGGTCGCCGATGACGTGCTCGACGACGGACGGGCGGTGGCCAGGGTGGGACTGAAGGTGCGCTTCGCCCCCTTCTTCACCGCCACCAGGAGCGCAGCTCTGCCCGTGCCGACCAGGGAACCCGGCAGCCTGGCCACGGCCGCGTTGGACCTTATCGAAGGGTTCGACCGGGACCGACCGGTCAGACTGCTGGGGGTGCGTGCGGAATTCGTGGCGGCGGACGGTGCTCCTGCGGCGAACCCCAGCCGCGGCCGCGCGGGACTGGGCGGGGACGCCCACCCTGACCAACCGTCCCACGCGGGAGGATGACCCCATGAGCAACGTCGATACCGAACCGGACGAGTTGCAGTGCAGTACCCGGAGCGGGGTCCGCCCCGGCGTCGAGGTGATCACCGCACGTGAGGTCCCGCTGGGCGGGCCGCGGGCGATGTCTGTGCGCCGCACCTTGCCGCAGAAGCAGCGGTCGTTGATCGGCGCCTGGTGCTTCGTCGACCACTACGGCCCGGATGAGGTCTCCGCCGGCCGCGGAATGGACGTGCCGCCGCACCCGCACACCGGTCTGCAGACCGTCAGCTGGCTCTTCGCGGGGGAGGTCGAACATCGCGACAGCGCCGGCGTCAGGGCGCTGGTGCGACCCGGAGAACTCAACCTGATGACCGGCGGCCACGGCATCTCGCATTCCGAGGTGTCGACGCCCGGAACGACCGTGCTGCACGGCGTCCAACTCTGGCTGGCCCTTCCGGAGGCGTTCAGGAATGCGGACCGCAATTTCCAGCATTACGTCCCGGAAGCCGTCGGGATCGACGGCGGCACGCTGCGGGTGTTCCTCGGTTCGCTGGACGGCCACGGTTCCCCGGTGCAGACCTTCAGTCCGGTGGTCGGCGCCGAGCTCACACTGCTGCCGCACAGCGTGATCGAACTGCACGTCGATCCCGAACACGAGCACGGCGTCCTGGTGGATACCGGCGCCGTCGTGCTGGCGGGCACCGGTCTGGCGTCCTCCGAGCTCGGCTATCTGGCTCCTGGTCATTCCGTGCTCACCCTCGCCAACCCCACGGCGGAAAGCGCCCGTGTGCTCGTTCTGGGCGGCGCGCCCTTCGACGAGGACATTCTCATGTGGTGGAACTTCATCGGCCGCAGTCATGAGGAGATCGTGGCCTTTCGCGATGCCTGGCAACAGGAATCGGAGCGGTTCGGGCGGGTGCTGGGCTATTCCGGGCGGATCCGGCGGCTACCGGCGCCGGAACTTCCGAGCCTGCGGCTACGGCCGCGGCGCAACCACGGCAGGTAGTGGGAGGAAACGGGCCCGTCGGGAACAGTCCATCTTTTCGATCGGCGGTCAGCGCCTTCCGGGAGCGTCGTTATAGTCGGTTGCGACTACGAGAACGAGGTTCACATGAGCGATCTGCCCGATCTGGATACCATCACCACCATGCTGACGGCGGTCGAGGCCCGCGATCCGGACAGCACCAGCACTGTGCGGTTCGACGAGGATCACAACGTGCTGCGGTCGACCCAGGCGGAGATCGTCGAGATGCTGGCCCGTGAGCTTCCGGCCAGTTACGACAAGGACGACCTACGGGCCCTGCTCGATCGCATCGACAACGACATCGACCGCAACCGGGCGCTGCGTGAGGCAGCGCGGTCGCGGGAAACTTCGGCCTGATCCCCGGCCCGGGCGCGGCTCGGCACCGGATCGGGCTGCTGCGGTACTCTGGACCCTTGAAGTCGAGGGGCGCTGCGACGGACAGAGAAGGTCCGCCACGCTCGGCTTCGGTGTGACGTGTCAAGGGCGCCTCCGATCTGGAGGCCATGCCGATGCTGGATACCGAAACAGCTGTCACCGCGACGACCGTATCTGGACCGAATGCGACGGCTACTGACGTGACTGCCACTGCCGCGAAGACCGCTGAGCTGGTGTCGCTGCTCGGGCAGCGGGTCGTCGTGCTCGACGGCGCCTGGGGCACCATGTTCCAGATGGCCGGTCTCGAGCCCGAGGACTACCAGGCGGACTTTCTCGAGGGTCACCGGTTGGATGTCGCCGGCGATCCCGATCTGCTCAACCTGACCCGCCCTGACGTGGTGCTCGACGTGCATCGCCGGTACCTCGCCGCGGGCGCCGACATCACTACGACCAACACCTTCACGGCGACCAGCATCGGGCAGGCCGACTACGGCCTCGAGCATCTGGTCCGCCGGATGAACCTGGAAGCCGCGAAGCTGGCCCGCGAGGCTGCTGATGAATTCGGCGGCCGGTTCGTGGCCGGCTCGATCGGGCCGCTGAATGTGACGCTGTCGCTGTCTCCGAAGGTGGAGGACCCATCGTTCCGGGCGGTGTCGTTCGACGCCGTCAAGGCGGCCTATGCCGAACAGATCCAGGCACTGTCCGACGGCGGGGTCGATCTGCTACTCATCGAGACCATCTTCGACACCCTCAACGCGAAGGCCGCGATCGCCGCGGCGCGTGAGGTGGCTCCCCATCTCCCGCTGTGGATCTCGGTCACCATCGTGGACCTGTCCGGGCGCACCCTGTCCGGACAGACCGTCGAAGCGTTCTGGAGCTCGATCGAGCACGCGCACCCCCTGGTCGTCGGGGTGAACTGCTCGCTGGGTGCCCAGGAGATGCGGCCGCACGTCGCGGAACTGGCGAAACTGGCCAACACGTACGTCGCCTGCCATCCGAACGCCGGACTCCCCAACGCCTTCGGCGGTTATGACGAGACTCCCGACCAGACCGCCGGTCTCATCAGCGAGTTCGCCGGCTCCGGGATGGTCAACATCGTGGGCGGTTGCTGCGGGACGACGCCCGAGCACATCGCCAGGATCGCCCAGTCGGTCGCCGGGCTGCCGCCGCGGAAGCTCGTCAAATCGAAGCACCGGACGAGGTTCAGCGGTCTCGAGCCGTTCACCATCGGCAAGGACACCGGTTTCGTGATGATCGGGGAGCGGACCAACGTCACCGGATCGAAGCGGTTCCGCCGGCTGATCGAGGCCGACAACCACCAGGGCGCGGTCGATGTCGCATTGGAGCAGGTCCGCGGCGGGGCCAATCTCATCGACGTCAACATGGACGCCGACCTGTTGGACAGTGAAGCCGCGATGACGATGTTCCTCAATCTCGTCGCCACCGAGCCCGAGGTCGCCCGGCTGCCGATCATGATCGACAGCTCGCGTTGGTCGGTGATCGAAGCCGGGCTGAAGTGTGTGCAGGGCAAGGGTGTCGTCAACTCCATCAGCCTCAAGGAGGGCGAGGAGCCGTTCCTCGAGCACGCTCGTCGCATCCGCAACTACGGCGCAGGCGTGGTGGTGATGGCGTTCGACGAGCAGGGACAGGCGGACACCGCCGAGCGCAAGGTCTCCATCTGTGGCCGGGCCTACGACATCCTGACGCAGAAGGCGGGTTTCGCGCCGGAGGACATCATCTTCGACCCGAACGTGCTGGCCGTCGCGACCGGGATCAGTGAGCACAACGGTTATGCCAAAGCATTTCTCGACGCGCTGCCGCTGATCAAGAAGCGCTGCCCCGGGGTGCACATCAGTGGTGGCATCTCCAACCTCTCGTTCTCCTTCCGCGGCAACGACGTGGTCCGCGAAGCGATGCACTCGGCGTTCCTCTTCTATGCCGTGCAGGCCGGTCTGGACATGGGCATCGTCAACGCCGGGCAACTGGTCGTCTACGAGGACATTCCGGCCGACCTGTTGGAACTGGTCGAGGACGTGATCTTCGATCGCCGCGAGGACGCCACCGATCGGTTGGTGACGTTCGCCGAGACCGTGACCGGCTCGGCCACCGTTCGGACAGTCGATCTGGCCTGGCGCGACGCGCCGGTGGAGGAACGCCTGTCGTATGCGTTGGTACACGGCGTGGTCGACTTCATCGAGGAGGACACCGAGGAGGCCCGGCTGACCAGGGCCCGTCCGCTCGAGGTCATCGAGGGACCGCTGATGGACGGTATGAAGATCGTCGGGGACCTGTTCGGGTCCGGCAAGATGTTCCTGCCGCAGGTGGTCAAGAGCGCAAGGGCGATGAAGCGGTCGGTGGCGTACCTGGAACCGTTCATGGAGGCGGAGAAAGAGTTGGCCCGCCAGGAGGGGCGGGTGCACGACGACCGCGGGCAGGGCACGGTGGTGATGGCCACGGTCAAGGGCGACGTCCACGACATCGGGAAGAACATCGTCGGAGTTGTGCTGGGCTGCAACAACTATCGCGTCATCGATCTCGGCGTGATGGTGCCCGCGGCCCGCATCCTGGACACCGCGGTCGCCGAGAAGGCCGACGCCATCGGACTTTCCGGCCTGATCACGCCGTCGTTGGACGAGATGGTCAATGTGGCAGCAGAGATGAAGCGTCGCGGCATGGACCTGCCACTGCTGATCGGCGGGGCGACGACTTCGCGCCAGCACACCGCGGTCCGGATAGCGCCGGCCTACGAGGGTTCGACGATCCACGTCATCGACGCCTCCCGGGTGGTCGGGGTGGTGTCCAACCTGCTCGACAACGATCGGGCCAAGCAGTTGGACGTCGACAATCGGGACGAGCAGGAAAGACTCCGCGCCCAACACGCGAACCGCCACCACAAGCGATTGTTGACGGTCGCGGAGGCGCGGGACAACCGCGAGGAGGTCGACTTCAGCGATCTTCCGGTACCGGCATTCACCGGGGTCCGGGTGATCCACCCGTCGATCGCCGAACTGCGGGAGATGATCGACTGGCAGTTCCTGTTCCTGGCCTGGGAACTGCGCGGCAAGTACCCGCAGATTCTGGACCAGCCGGTGGCCCGCGAACTCTTCGACGACGCCAACACGCTGCTGGACGAGATCATCGCCCGCGATTGCTTCAGCGCCGACGGCGCCTACGGCTTCTGGCCGGCCCACTCGCGTGGTGACGACATCATCCTGGACGGTCCCGGCGACGGCGTCAGCTTCCCGATGCTGAGGCAACAGACAGAAAAGCCGGAAGCCCGTCCGAACCGGGCGCTCTCGGACTACATCGCTCCGTCGGGTGACTACCTCGGCGGGTTCGCCGTCGCGATCCACGGTGCCGAGAAGCTGGCCGCCGAATACGAGGCGCAGGACGACGACTACCGGGCCATCATGGTGAAGGCGCTCGCGGATCGGCTGGCCGAGGCGTTCGCCGAGTACATCCACCTGCAGGCCCGCAGGGAATGGTTCGAACCCGACGCCCAACCGTTGCTGGCTGACCTGCACGCCGAGCGTTTCCGCGGCATCCGGCCGGCTCTTGGCTACCCGGCCAGCCCCGACCACACCCTGAAGCAGGAACTCTTCGACCTGCTCGGCGCTGACTCCCTCGGCATGTCGCTCACCGAGTCGTTCGCCATGTCACCGGCCGCCAGCGTCAGCGGCCTGATCTTCGCGCACCCGTCCTCCCGGTACTTCACCGTCGGCCGGATCGGCAAGGACCAGGTCACCGACTATGCCGAGCGCCGCGGAATGGATCTCGACGACGTCGAGCGCTGGCTGCGGCCGAACCTGGCGTACGAACTGGATTGAGCGAAGCCGGCGCCCTACCGGGTCATACGGATCGAGTGATGCCGCGGACCAGCGCCCGGTTCACGATGTGCTCAACGTCGCCGTTCTGATCCCGGTCTGCGCGGCACGGAAGGGAGCGAAATGGCCGGCAGCATCTCGATCCAGCCACGGCCATGATGGCATCGCTTCCTGGGTCGAAGGATCGACCGCTAAGGGGCGACTCCGCAACCGCCAACGGCATGCCGTTCTGGCTTTCACTCGTGGTGTGTCTGCTCGTCATGGGCATCGCCAATGTGGCCACCAACCGTCTCTCCGGGGCGAACGTCGTCATCGGTATGGCGTTCACACTCGCCCTTGCGGCAATCGCCAGGACGTCCGCCTTGGGGACCACGGATCTCGGGCTCGCCGGCAGAACGTGGTTGCGCGGCCTGCGCTGGGGAGGATGGTGCGCCGGGATCGCTTTCGTTGGATATGGCGTCGCCCTACTGGTACCCGATGTTCGTTCCCTGGTAGGAGGTTCGGCCGCGGCATCCGCGCAACACACGCTGGTGACCGTGCTCGTGGTCATTCCACTGGCGACGGTGATTCCGGAGGAGTTCGCGTTCCGCGGTGTGCTCTGGGCACAGCTACGCAGGCGATGGAACCGGACAGTGGCGACGGCGGTGTCGTCGACCCTGTTCGGCGTGTGGCACATACTTCCGTCGCTCTCCGGGGGCCCGGCCAACCGGGCGGCTGACCAGTTCGCCGGTGCCGGAACCGGCGGAATCGTATTGCGGACGGTGGGCACGATTTTGTTCACCGCAGGCGCCGGCGTGTTGTTCTGCGAGTTGCGTGCTCGCAGCGACAGCCTGCTCGCTCCTGTCCTCGCACATTGGTCCGTCAACGGATTCGGCGTGATCTTCGTACAGCTCGCCGGATGAAAGAAATACGCACCAATTCGTTGTCCCATCAGACATGTCCGCACCCGGGAGACACCGCATGACGACACCGACCAGTACAGCGGACGCGACGCAACCGGGGCCGGAGACCTCAGGTTCCGTCGAGAACCAACCCCCGGGCTCCGAGGATGTGGGTGCCCCAGTGCGGGAAGCTGACTGTCTCCCGAGCCCCGGCAACACAGTGACGCGTGGTTCCACCTGACCCTTCCGGGTGCCTGGGTCGCGTTGATCTTCGCGTGCCTGTCATTCACGCCGTCGCTGGTGCCGCGCCCGGGTCCTTTCCAGGGCGTCGTGTGCGGGATCAGCGCAGCCATCGGCTACGGCGTCGGAGTGACGGGCGCATTCGTTTGGCGGGAGTTCGCCGACCGCCCGCCGCGAAAGGCGCGGGGCGTGTCCTGGCGCATGTTCCTGATCGTGGCAGTCGTGGCGCTGGCCGTTTCTTACTTTCTCGGACAGCGCTGGCAGACCAAGGTCCGAGCCCTGATGGATGCGGCGCCGGAGGCCCTGCTTCCGAAGCTGCTGTTGCCCGTCGTGGCCGTGGTCGTGTTCGTTGCGCTGGTGGCCGCCGGGCGCGGCGTCAGCCGGCTGTTCCGCTGGATCACCCGCACATTGCGGCGCTGGATGGGTTGGCGAGCAGCGCGGGCACTCGGTTGGGTCGTGGCGGCTCTCCTGGTCGTCGGTCTGGTCAGTGGCGTGCTGGTGGACGGCATTCTCGGAGCTGACCGATCGGATCTTCGCCGTCCGGGACACCACGACCAGCGACACGGCGGTCCAACCGACGACGTCGCTGCGCTCGGGCGGTCCGGGTTCGCTGGTCGCGTGGGACTCCCTGGGCTACCAGGGTCGCAACTTCACCGGGGACGGCCCGACCGCTGCCGACATCGCCGCCTTCGCCGGAACGGCAGCCGCTGAACCGGTGCGGGCCTACGCCGGCATCGCGTCCGCCGGCGATGTGGAGAAGCGGGCGGCTCTGGCGGTGGCCGACCTGGAACGGGCCGGCGGGTTCAAGCGCAAATACCTGGTGGTGTGCGGGACGACCGGAACCGGCTGGGTCGATCCCGGCGCCATCAATGCCTTCGAGTACGAGGCCGGTGGGAACTCGGCGGCAGTCGCCATCCAATACTCCTACCTCCCGTCCTGGGCGTCTTTCCTGGTGGATCAGACCCGTGCCAGGGAAGCGGGTCGGGCGTTGTTCGACGCGGTGTACCAGAAGTGGGCTGCACTGCCCGCGAGCAGTCGTCCGAAGCTTTTCGTGTTCGGACTGAGCCTCGGGTCGTACGCCGCGGAGAGCCCGTTCAGCGGCGAGGGCGACCTGGCCAACCGCACCGACGGTGCCTTGCTGGCCGGGTCGCCGAGCTTCAATGTGCTGCACCGGGAGTTCACCGTCGGACGCGACGCCGGCAGCCCGGAAGTCCAGCCCGTCTATCGCGACGGTCGGACCGTCCGCTTTTCCAACGACCCGTCGAAGCCGATTACTCCAAGCGGGCAATGGAATGGGTCACGGGTGCTTTACCTGCAACACGCGTCCGATCCGATCGTCTGGCTGAGCCCGGATCTGATCCTGCACCGACCCGACTGGCTGGAGGAACCAGCCGGACCTGATGTCACCGGTGACATGGTCTGGATTCCGTTCGTCACGTTCTGGCAGGTGGCGATGGACATGCTGGAGCCGGTCGACGTGGCGCCGGGGCACGGGCACTCGTACACCCTCGAGTTCGTCGACGGGTGGGCCACAGTCCTCCAGCCGCCCGGATGGACAGCCGACCGCGCGGACGCCCTGCGAGCCATCATCGCGCAGCAACCGGCATGAGCGGCAATATGCGGGCCGCGGCGGGAGCCGATCGATGAGCACCACCGGTGGGGCGTCGCGCTTGGAGCGGTTCGTGCCGATGGCCGGATGGCTCCGGTCCTATCAACGGCGCTGGCTCCGGGGCGATCTGGTCGCCGGGGTGGCCGTTGCCGCGCTCATCGTGCCGAAGAATCTCGGTTACGCCGGAATTGCCGGCATTCCCTTGCAGAATGGTCTGTACGCCGCCGCTGCGGGCGCCATTCTGTACGCGGTATTCGGGACGAGCCGGCAGATCTCGACCGGCCCGAGTTCAGGCCTGGCCGCTGTAGCGGCGAGCGCCGTTGCGGCGGCGGGTATTTCCGGCGAACAAAACGTGGCGTCCTTCGTCGCGATGATCACGCTGGCGTCCGGCGCGTTGTTCCTTCTTCTCGCCGTGCTGAAAATGGGTTGGATCGCGCAATTCCTCTCCCGCGCCGTGGTCACCGGCTTCCTTTTCGGCGCGGCGATCGACGTCGTGATCGGCGAGCTGGGAAAGCTGACCGGAACGAAGGTCAGCGGCTCGAACCCGATCCAGGAGCTGTGGTCCTGGATCGGCACGCTCGGCGACGCAAACCTGGCCACGGTGGCCGTCGGCGTCGTCGCGCTCGTGGTCATCTTCGGATTGCGCGTCGTCGCCCCGCGCATACCCGGGGCACTGGTACTGGTGGTCGGGGGCTTGCTGGCGTCGTGGCTGTTCGATCTGGGCGATCACGGCGTGGCCCTGGTTGGAGACATACCCCGGGGATTGCCCAGCCTGCAGGTTCCCGATCTCCAGTTGGTGGCCGATCATCCGACTACCGTCGCGATCGCCGCGGTGGCCCTGGTGCTGATCGGCTTCTCGCAGACCGCAGGCGACGCCAGGATGTTCGCGGCCAGACACCGCTACCGGATCGACATCAACCAGGAATCGGTCGGCCAGGGCGTGGCGAACGTCGGCGCCGGTCTGTTCCAGGGCATGCCTGTGTCGACGAGCTTGTCCGCGAGTTCGCTCAATGACCACACCGGGGCGCGCACCGGGCTCGCCTCGCTCACTTCGGGTGTGACCGTCCTTCTCATCCTGGTGGTGCTGGCGCCGCTGTTCTCGGACCTGCCCATCCCGGTGCTCGCAGCCGTCATCATCGAGGCGGTCGTCATGGGCATGATGGACGTTCCGGAGATGCGGCGGCTGGCCAGGGTGCAGCGGTTCGACTTCTGGATTGCCATGGCCGCCATCATCGCGACACTTCTTGCGGGCGTTCTCGCCGGCGTGGTGATCGGCATCGGTCTCTCGCTGATCTGGCTGATCTCGGTGGCCACCCGGCCTGCCCTGCCCCTGCTGGGGCGGCAACCGGGCACGCAGGCGTTCCGGGAGCTGGCCGACCATCCAGCTGACGAGCAGTTCCCGGGCGTCGTGATCCTGCGATTGGACGGCGGTCTGTTCTTCGCCACCTCCGACGCCGTCGAGGATCGGGTGCGCGAGGTCGCCCTTTCATCCATCGGAGTCTCGGCGATCGTGCTGGACTGCGGGGGAGTCGACTTCATCGATTCGCAGGGGTCGGCGAAGTTGCGCGACGTCGCCGACCTCACCGCGCAGGCGAACGTCAGCCTGCGGCTGGCCCGGGTGAAGCCCGCCGTTCTGGCCTTGCTGGAGCGCGATGGCGTCGTCGAGCGGATCGGCCGGGACAAGATTCATCCGAATGTCGATCAGGCGGTCAGCACGCATGTCGCATCGGCGGGCGGCGGGTTATGAACGTTTTCGAGCGACCGCGACGCCCTTTTCGCCACATCGTAGAAAGGCCCAAGAAATGACGATAGCCAGTGAAGCTCCGAAGCGGTCCGCGTCGGTCGGCCTCAAGTGGTACGCGATCGAGCCGGCTGATGTCGCGCAGCGTCTGGGAGCGGCAGCAGATACCGGACTCACCAGCGCCGAGGCCGACCGACGGCTGCGGCAGAACGGCCCCAATGCATTGCCGGTGGAAAAGGCGCCCTCGACGTTTCACCGTCTGCTGGCGGAATACACGAGTTATATGCAGATCATCCTGGTCGGCGCGTCAGTCGTTTCGCTCTGCATCCAGCAATGGACGACGGCGGTCGTGCTGTTCATCATCACGCTCATCAACGCGGTGGTCGGGTTACGTCAAGCCGGCAAAGCGGAGAGCGCGATGAATGCGCTGCAGTCGATGATGAAGTCGACAGCCCGCGTCCGGCGCGACGGCGCCGAAGCCCAGATCCCTGCCGAGCAACTCGTCGTGGGCGACGTCGTACTGATCAGCGCGGGCGACCAGGTGCCTGCGGACGGCCGCTTGGTGAGCTCGAGCGCCTTGCAGATCGACGAATCCGCACTCACCGGGGAGAGCGTTCCATCGGGAAAGGACGCAACGACGCTGCCGGCGGGCGAAATCGGACCCGGTGAGCAGTCGAACATGGCGTTCATGCATACCCCGGTCACTCACGGCAGTGGCGTGATGATCGTGTCGGCCACGGGCAGCGATACCGAAGTCGGCAAGATCGCGACGATGCTGTCGTCGACGGCGACGCAGGAGACGCCGCTGACCAAGCAGATGAACACGCTGACGTTGTGGATCGTCGGCGCCGCGGGGATCACCATGCTGGTGATGTTCGTGCTCGGCCTGAGCCGGGGGCAGGCATGGTCGACCCTGTTCACTACCGCGGTCGCTTTGGCGATTGCCGCTATTCCACTCGCACTCCCGATGGTGGTCCAGGTCGTGCTGTCATTGGGCAGCGTGGAGTTGGCGAAGAAAAAGGCGATCGTCAAGGACCTGCCGTCGGTCGAGACGCTCGGGTTCACTTCGGCGATCAACTCCGACAAGACCGGTACGTTGACGATGAACCAGATGACGGTGGTCGAAGTCGTGGACCCGACCGACCGATACACCATCACCGGTACCGGATACAGCCTCGACGGCACCATCAGTCATCCGGTCGGGAAGACCGACACCATCGATGCGGCGATCCTGCCCTACCTCCTCGCGAACGACTCGAAGCTCGTCGACGGCAAGGTCGTCGGTGATCCCACCGAGGGCGCACTACTGGTGCTGGCACACAAGGCCGGGATAGCCATCGACGCGGCCCGCGAGGATCGGCCACGCCTGGCGACGCTGCCGTTCGACCCCGGCTACAAATTGATGGCGACGTTCAACAGGACCACGAATGCGGCGGGTGTCGCGGTCGTCCGGTGTTTCGTGAAGGGCGCAGCGCCGGCAGTGCTCGCTCGCGCTGCGACGGCTTTGGCGAACGGCCAGAGCATCCCGTGGGATAGCCCACTGGTCAAGCGTGCCGACGAGCACATCAGCCGGATGGGCGGGTTGGGTCTGCGGGTGATGGCGGCGGCCTACCGCGACCTCGATCCGGCGACCTTCGACGCCGACGGCGATCTGCTCGCCCTCGTCACCGATCTGGAGATCACCAGCTTGGTAGGCATGGTGGACCCGCCACGCGAGGAGTCGAAAGCTGCCATCGCGAGGGCGCAGGCGGCACACATCCGGGTACGGATGGTGACCGGGGATGATGTCGTCACCGGCGCGTCGATCGCGCGCCAACTGAACATACCCGGCGACTCCATCCTCGGCGCGGAGTTCGCGGCACTGCCGGAGGCCGAACGTCTGGCGCGGATCGATGACATCGGGTGCGTCGGTCGGGTCGCTCCGGAGCACAAGGTGCTGCTCGCCGAAACCCTCAAGAAGAAGGGCGATGTCGTCGCCATGACCGGCGACGGTGTCAACGATGCGCCCGCCATCAAGGCGGCAGACATCGGCGTTGCCATGGGCAGTGGTACCGAAGTGGCCAAGAATGCGGGCCGGATGATCCTTTCCGACGACAATTTCGCGACGATCGTGTTTGCCGTCGAGCAGGGACGCAAGCTCTACGACAATCTGACGAAATACATCCGGTTCGTCCTCATCGAGCTCATCGCCTTCGTGCTCACGTTCCTCGGCGCGACCCTGCTGAACATCGCCGCCGGGCAACCATTCACGCCGCCCCAGATTCTCTGGATCAACTTCCTCGTCAATGCTCCGTTCGGGGTGGCACTTGGGTTCGACAAGGAGACTCCGGGTCTGATGAGCCGGCGCCCCAGACCCCGCGGTGACTCCATTCTGACCACTGGGGTGATGACGACGTGTGGCACCGTCGGCCTGCTGATCGCCGTCGCGAATCTGGCGTTGATCGCCTACGGCACCAACCACTACGGGAACCTCGCGATCGGGCGGTCCATGGGTCTGGCCGCCTTTTGTCTCATGCTGGTCGTCGCCGCCTTCGAAGCCCGCAGCGAGACCGGGACGGCGTTCACCCTCGACACCTTCAACAGCCCTAGGATGAACAAGATCGCCGTGGCCGAACTTGCGGGTGCCTACTTGATCACGCAGGCAGACTTCCTGCAGCGGCTGCTGGGCACGGAGCCGCTGAGCGCCGGGCAGTGGGGAGTCGGACTGGCAACCGCCGTGGTGTTGCTGCATGCTGTGGGAGGCCGGAAAATGGATCGCGCGCCGCCGAGGTGCCGATCGCAAAGCGGTTGGTCCCGAGACGGCGATGTCGCAGCCGGATGAACCCCCGATGGAGGTAGCGACATGACCAAGAAGAATAGTAAGGGCGGCAATACGAAAGTCGATCCGCCGGGAGACCTGCCGGATGGGGAAGGTCCTGCCAAAATGACGCGTAAGCGTTACGAGCGCGAGATGAGGAAATTGCACGGCGAATTGGCCGCTATGCAGGAATGGGTGAAAGCGTCCGGGGCGAAGGTGTGCATCGTCTTCGAAGGGCGTGACACGGCCGGCAAAGGTGGCACGATCAAGCGCATCACCGAGCGGGTGAGCCCGCGGGTCTTCCGAGTGACTGCTCTGTCCGCCCCGACGGCGCGCGAGAAATCGCAGATGTACATCCAGCGCTACGTCTCGCACTTCCCCGCGGCCGGAGAGGTGGTGATCTTCGACCGCAGTTGGTACAACAGAGCCGGTGTCGAGCCGGTGCTGGGCTTCTGCACTGCCGAGCAGAGCAAGCGGTTCCTCGAGCAGGTGCCGGCTGTGGAGAAAGCCATGGTGGAGTCGGGGATCCATCTCATCAAGTACTGGCTCGAGGTGAGCCCCGACGAGCAGACGCGGCGGCTGGAAAGCCGCATCAACGACCCACGCAAAGTCTGGAAATTGTCGGCTCTGGATCTGAAGTCGTACAGCCGCTGGTACGACTATTCCCGAGCCAAGGACGCGATGTTCGCGGCCACCGACAGCTCCTGGGCACCCTGGTTCATCGCCGACACGGAGAACAAGAGGCGCGGGAGACTCAACATCATCCACCACCTGCTGAGCCAGATCCCGTACGAACCGGTGGCACGCCGCGATGTGAAACTGCCCAAACGGCAACGCGCCGACGGTTACGTCGATCCCGAGTCGACCGTGCGGCACATCCCCACGCCGTTCTGAAGTGGTACGTGTATTCTCCGATAGGACAGTTGCTCCGTCAGGCAAGGCATTTCAGGCGATTTGCGAACGTATGAATGAGGGTCATCATGTCGTACATTGGTCGGAAGAAAGCCGCTCCGCGGGGTGAACGTGCCGATGGCTGACTCCCAGCGCCAACCCGGATCTGTTCCCCGATCCCGGCGTGCCATCGCCACCTGGTCGGTGGGGGGATTCGGCGTGCTGTTGCTGCTGACCGGGCTGGTTCTGACCCTTTTCACCGACACGCCGATCCAATGGGACGTTCTTCTCTTCGTGGTCGGCTTCATGAGCCTCCTCTACGCCGCGTTCGTGTGGGTTCGACTCAGCGGATGACCGCGCAGCCCGTGTTGCCCTCGTTGGGTGACCGGGCCCGCTCGATCCGATCAGACCCGCCGACAGTTGCTCAGCGCCGACCGGCCAAGGTTCGGGTGCGTTGGATCAGCAGGGTGATCGTGCCTGCCAACACCAGCATGGTGATGTTCGCGGACAGTACAGCCAAGGCGTCGGCGGCACCGGCCCAATCGCCGGTCGCTGCCTCCGCGCCGCCGAACGCGGCCGCGGGAATCGTCGTGATCGAGATGGCGACGCCGACGGCCGCGCTGGACTTTGTCTCGAAGGCCAGGATCCCGGCGACACCGGCAACGAAGGCCACGGCGATCGTTGCGATGTTCACCGTCGGAAGGACGCCGAGACCGCCATCTCCCAGGGACTCGGTGGCCGGCCCCCACCCGGCCGCCCGGAGCACGGTGGTCACCAGAAAAGCCGTCACACCGGCCATCCCCAACCCTGCGATCAGAGCAATGAAGGCACGCCCGGCCAATCGGCGACGGTGACTCACCAGACCCACGCAAACTGCGCACAAGGGCAACAAGTCGGGACTCACCGCCATTGCGCCGATGATCAGGATCGTGTTTCTGGTCAGCACCCCGAAAACCGCGATGACTCCTGCGCACGCCATGTACACCAAGTACTGCGGCGCAGCCTTGGCATAGGGCAGGGACGATTTCGCGAGTTCCATCCAGGCCAGCGCCCCACCGCCCCACGACGGTAGGTCCCCGGGCCGGCTTGCTGCGAGCGGACGACTGCCATCCGTGTGCAGGATGGCGATTTCTTCGCCGGAGACGCCGGCGGCCACGAGCAGTGGCAGCAGGGTGTCCACCGCCCGAGCTTCGATATCGGCACTGACCAGGTTCAGGTTGCCAGATCCGCTGGTGCCGACCTGGACGAGATGATCGACGCCGGGTTGACCCCGCATCAGCACCAGCACGTCGGCCAATACGGGCTGCGGTACGTAGACCTGTAACGACAACACCGGCGTCCCTCCGCATCATGGGCATTGGAGAGCGCAGAACCTCTCGGGAACGACGGTTGTCCGGTCAGCTGACGTGTTCGGGTTGGACGTACGCGCGGACGCTGATTGCGTCTGCGCTGTTCAGGATGTCGGTCGCCTGGTGGATCGACTCCTTGGTGCCGTGGACGATGACCAGGTACCGGTCGGCCTTCAGTTCGTCCTCGTACACGGCCACTTGATCTTTCGGGACGCCAAGGCCGATCAGCGCTCCGAGTCCCGCACCGAGGCCGGCACCGACCAGGGTGGCGGCGAGCCAGCCACCGGCTGCCACCCAGCCGATGCCCGGTAGCCACACGAAACCCAGGAGCAGCCATCCGGTCATGGCGCCCCAGAAGGCGCCCCAGCCGCCGAAATGACCGGCTTCGTTGCCGTTGTCGACCCAACCCTGAATCTCTTTCACGTTCTTCACGCCCTTGCCGACCACCGACACGTGGGTGGGGTCATAACCGGCATCCTGCAGGGCCTTCAATGCCTTGAGCGCCTCTTCGTGGTGTGGGTAGATGGCGATCGTCGAATTCTGTTCGGTGATATCGACTTCCTTGTCGGCCATCGCGTTCCCCTTCTGTTGATCCCGCGTCTCTTGCTCAGTCAGCGATCTCGCGGCCGTGTGCGATGAGGGCCCAGATGACCAGGACGTCGAGTGCGATGATCAACAGGCTCCAGATCGGATAGTAGGGCAGCCACATGAAGTTCAGCAGCGCGCTGATCCCGGCGACCGCGACGCCGACGGATCGGGCCCACACGGCTCCCTGGAACACGAAGTAGCCGGCGACGGCGACGACCAGTCCCACGATCAGGTGGATCCATCCCCAGGCGGTGACGTCGAACTCGAAAAGCCATTTCTGGCCCGCGACGTAGAACTTGTCGTTGAACAGCGCGACCAAGCCTTGGAAGGCCTGGAACAGACCTAGCATGATCATCATCGCGCCGGCGAAAACGGTGAATCCGACGGCGGTGGCGCTCCGGCGTGGAGCCGTGGCAGCGTTTGCGGCCGATCGTGTTGTAGCCATGGGGTCTCCTTCGGAAGTTTGGGCACACGTCCGAGTGTAGATCCTTGCCGAATGCGTAGCCGTGGCATCACTCGGTTGGTATGAACCGCGCACTCACATCCCGGCGTCGTCCCCGAGGTCATTCGATGCGAATGATTCACGGTCAGACCCGGCTGACGACATTGAGCAACGAACGACTGTAGCGGGCCGGGCCGCGCTGGCGAAGCTAACGCGGGGCCCGGTACGACAACGCCCGGGTACGGCGAGTTCTTACCGGTGCTTGGTCGTACATGCCGTCATCGAACAGGTCACGGCCTCCGTTTGACAGCGCCCGGCTCCGGCGGCCCGGCTCAGATCAGGTTGAGGGTGCGGGCAGTGTCGACGGCATTCCGTCGGGTATTGACACCGAGCTTGCGGTAGATCGACTGCTGGTGCGATTTGACGGTGTTGGCGGTGACGAATAGATCGGCCGCTATTTCCGCCGAGTTCAACATGGTCGGCAGGTAGCTGAGCACGGCGAGCTCCCTTTCGGTCAACGATTCGCCGGCTGCCGGGCAGGTGCTGGCCGCTGGGGTGTCGCTGGCGAACGACGCTGACAACGTGCGCGTGAACTCGAGGTGTCTGGCGACCAGGTGCCGGTGCCGGGCCAGAAGGCCTTCGATCAGCGGATCCGCTACCAGGAACGGCCGGTACATGCCCGCGTCCTGGGCCAGGTCGATGGCCTCGGTGAGTGCGGTGAGCGCGGCCGTGAACCGGTGCATCCGCTCCGAGGCCACCGCGGTCAGGATCAGGGCCTCGACCACGAGTCCTCGGTAGGACGACGGAGAGCGCCGGCACCGGGTCGAGGAGGTCCAGCGCGGCGTCGGGCTGGTCCAACATCAGCTGGGCCTTGGCCAGGACGATGCGCTCCAGGAAGCAGCTGTATCCCGGCACCACACCGATCTCACCCAGGGCAGCCACTGCTCGCTCGGGGCTTCCGGCCGCCAGCTGCGCGTCGGCATGGGCGACGGCACACCACCGGGACAGCATGGTCGGTAGGTCGCCGGCCTCCGACTCGATCGTGCTCAGCTGCGTGGAGGCTGCCAGAGCTGCGACCGGATCCCTTCGGGCGACCGCAACACCGACGGCCGCGATGCCCAGAACGATTCGGCACGCGGCTTCGGATCCCGTGCGACTCACCGTCAGCCGACCGTCGACGGTCGACGCCGCCATGTCGAATCTGCCCTGCTCGAGGTGCGTCAGGGCCAGCGCGGCGAAAACTCCGAGTGCCTCCGGCTCGCCGGTCCAGCTGCGGCGGTCGGCCACGTCCTGGGCCACCACGGCGCGGCGCCGCGCGGCCGGCAACCGACCGTGGATCACGTCCAGGAGAGCGAGGTGAGCGTGGGCGCTGAGTTCCGTCAGGCCCAAGGCCGAGGTCATGGCAACGAACCTGCACCGCGGCAAGAGCGCTTTCGGCAGCGCTCAGGTCACCGTTCCACAGCTGGCCGATGGCGAGGTTGTTGCTCGCAAACACCCGGTGCTGCTCAGAAGTCGGCAGATGCAGGCGCGGTTCGCGGTCAAGAATGTGCAGCAGCTCAGCGGCGGCGGATCCCGTCAACACCGGGTTCCGGATGTGGGAATGGGCGACGCGCAGGAGGGCGACGAGCGCCTCGGCCGGATACCGGTCCTCGTCCGGCGTTTCCATCAGCTTGTCGGCCGCAAAATTGACTGCCCTGATCATGGAGTCGAAGTCCTGCCGGTGCAGGTCGCGGACGGCGGCGGCGAGCAGTGTGCCGACCGTCGGGTTGATTCGTGCGCGATCGGCCGCGGGTTGCAGCGCGGAAGCCAGGGCGGAAGCGTTGGAGTGTGAGTAGCTCCGGCCATGCGGTGCCGGTGAGCAGCCGACCTACCTCGTCCCAGTCTTCTGCCGCGACGGCGTGCCGGACGGCATGGATGGGTTCGTCGTGCAGAGCGAACCAGCGGCTGGACCGGAGGTGCAGCTCTCGAACCGCTCCGGGCTGTTCGATCGCCAGCCGGTGCGACAGGACTGCTCGCAACATGGGATGCACGATGAACCATTCGTTGTTCGCGCCGAGGCCGACGAGAAGCGTGTTCTGGATCATCAGTCTTTCCAGCACGACCTGGCCGTCGCCGCGCCCGGTCAGTTCGTCCGCCAGCGGGCCGCTGATGCGGTCGGCGACACTGGTCTGGAGCAGGAACTGCCGGTCTACTGCAGTCAAGCGGTCGATGACCTCCTCGATCAGATACTCGGCCACCAACCGGTTGCGACCGATGACGTGGGCGATCCCACGATCCAAATCCATCGGGTCGAGGCGCATCAGGACCAATCGCAAGCCGGCCGCCCATCCCTGGGTGTGGTCCAGCAGAATACCGAGCTCATGCTCCGTGAGGTGAACGTCGTTGCGGTGCAGGAGCTCTGCCGCTTCGTCGCGGGTAAAGGCCAAGTCGTCCGCGCGGAAGTCAGTCAGATCACCGTTGACGCGCAGCCGATTGAGCCGCAGTGCGGGGTCGAACCTGGTGGCCAGCACCAATCGCAACTGTGGTGGTTGATGCTCCAGAAGATGACCGACCGACTCCTGCACCCGGGTATCACTGATCAAATGGAAATCGTCCAGTACCAGAGTGACGATGGCGGGGATTTCGGCCAGCGCCGTCCGCACCAGTTGTGCTTCTCGGGAGCCGAAAGTGCTGGCATGCATGACCTCCCGCAGCGTGCTGCTCTTGGGCAGTACACCTGCGATCGCCAGCGAGCCCAGTACGTCCGACCAGAACGCCCGCACGTCGTTGTCCGTCTCGTCGAGAGACAACCACGCCAACCGTCCTGGCGCGGCCTGCGAGTGCGACCAGGACGCCAGGGTCAGTGTCTTGCCGTACCCGGGTCCGGCACTCATCACGGTCACTGGACGACCGACCGCCTCGGTCAGCCGTTCCGCAAGCCTGGGACGTACGACGAACCCGGACGACACCGTGGGTGGCGACGCCCGCAACCGAAGCAGGGCGCTGAACTGCTCATCCACAGGACGCCCCAAACGATCAGCTGCCGGCGGCCTTCGCCCCGACGGTGTAACGATCATTCGCATCGCACCGGTTGCACGCGGAGCCCTTCCAATCCGGTCCGACTGCGAAACTATGCAGATGGCGCCAGCCATCGGACGCTCCATCCTTGCCGGAGCACCATAGCCCGCTGTGGATCATATTACCTGTCCATGACCCAGAGTAGCGGAAGACTGCGTCCGCGATTCGATTGAGGCGCGGGCGGCGCGCTCTCATACGGTTCGGGGGAGTCGACGACGTCGGCGGCGTGGCACGGTTGCGGGACACATGATGACGCGGCGGTCGGAGTTGGCTCATGACGGCGATGGAGTTCGAGATCAGGGTGTCCGGTGCCGTGCCCCCGAGTGTGCTGGACGAACTGGGCGGGGTCTGGGTGGCCAGAGAATCGTGGGAGACAGTCCTGCAGGGACCGGTGCTGGATCAGGCAGCGCTGATCGGCATCATCAACCGGCTCCAGGGTTTGGGTGTCGACCTTCGCGGACTCCGGCAGCTGGGGACGGTCGCCGGCGCACCATCCGATGCCACGCCTGCGGATCACTGACAGATGTCGTCGAGCGGCCAGTGATGCGTCCGACGCTGGGGCGATGCCGGAGTCACCGTGATCGGGCGGCATCGCCCCGCATCATCGCTTCGAGAACACCGACAACATTCCGAGGCGATGGAGAGGGATCCACGATGACGGAACTCGCGGGCAGTACCGGCCGGGTGGAGGCCCCGTTCAATCGGCGGTTGGCAATCCTGCTGTCCATGGCCATGTTCGTGCTGGTGGTCGACACCTCGTTGATGAACGTTTCGATCTCAGCGGTGGTCCACGACCTGAATACCACGGTGAGCAAGGTCCAGTCGGCGATCGCCCTGGAGGCGTTGGTCTCGGCCGCCTTCATCCTGATCGGCAGCAAGGTCGGCGATCTGATCGGCCGCAAGCGGGCGTACATCCTGGGTCTACTCGGTTACGCCGTGGGTGCCGCGGCAATGACGCTCGCGCAGAGCGTGACCGCCATCATCATCTTCTGGGCGGTGATCGGTGGGCTCGGCGCCTCGCTGCTGTTGCCGGCGATGCAGTCGCTGATCCACGGGAACTTCCAGGGCGCAGCGCAGAAGCGCGTCTACGCCCTGGTCGGAGCCGCCGCCGCAATCGCGGCGGCGGTGGGGCCGCTGCTCGGCGGCTTCATCACCACCTTTCTGTCCTGGCGGGTCGGTTTCGCGCTGGAGGTGGTGGTCATCGCCGTGGTGCTGTCCGGCGTGAAGCTGGTCAAGGACGTGCCGTACACCGGCCCGCGGGACGTCGACGTCGTTGGTGCCATCTTGTCGGTGCTGGGCATGGGCGGCATCGTGCTCGGCATTCTGGTCTGGCAGGAAGGCGGCGAAGCGGTCGGTGCCCTGCTCGTGGTCGGCGCGGTCGCCATGGCCGCGTTCGGCTTCTGGCTGGTGCGTCGCAAACGTCAGGCCAAGGCGACCCTGATCGACCCTGACCTGTTCCGCTCCAAGGTGTTCCGGTTCGGGATTTCTGAGCAGATGATGCAGCAGATCGCGTTGGGCGGGATCATGATCGCCCTGCCGATCTACCTGCAGATGGTGCTCGAGTACAACGCGTTGCAGGCCGGCCTGAGCCTGGCCCCGCTCTCGCTGACGATGTTCGGTGTGGCCCTGCTCGCCGGCAGGCGGGCCGGGAATCGTCGCCCGGCCGCCATCATCCGGTGGGGTTTCCTGCTGCTGACCGTCGGGCTCGTCGTACTCGTCCCCGTCGTACCGAGGGCGCACTCCGGCTGGGCTCTGCTGGTTCCGTTGATGATCGCGGGAGCGGGACTCGGCTTGTTGGTATCGCAGCTGAACAACTACACGCTCGCGCCGATCTCGGAGGAACGGGTGAGCGAGGCAGCCGGGGTGAACTCCGCCGCGGGGTCTTTCGGGTTGTCCTTCGGACTCGCCTTCGCGGGCGCGATCATGTTGGCCACGTTGTCGATCGCCTTCACCAACCTGGCGGATTCCAGCACGGTGCTGTCGGCGTCCGAGCAGCAACAAGTCGCCACTGCCCTGGACCAGGACGCCGAAATCATGAGCAATACCAAGCTCGAGGAGCAACTCGTCGGTCAGCCGCCGGAAACCAAGGCGGAGATCATCCACATCAACACCGAGGCCCGGCCGCTCGCCCTGCAGGTCGCCCTGCTCATCCCGATCCTGGCGGCCCTGCTGGGGCTGTTGAATTCGTTCCGGATGATGCGGCTGCCCGACCCGAAGCCGTCGACGTCGGCGTCCGCCGGCCCGTGATCGGGTCGTCGCGACAGGGCCGCTGTCGTGACGACCTGTGAGACTGGGCGGATGGACGAATCCGAGGTTCCGCTCTCCCGCACCGCCGCTTCCCATGCGGTCGAATCGATCGGCTGGCGGTACCTGCTCGGCACGCTGTGTACCAGCGTGGCCGTCGAATCCCTCGACGAGGCGCTCCGGGTGGCAACCGAGGCGGTTGGCGCCTGCGCTCCCGATGCCGATGGCCACCTACGTGTCGACCTGCGCACCGACCGCGTCGAACTGTCGCTGCAGACCCGCATGCCTCGGCGTCGTCACGTCGCGGGACGTCGGGTTGGCGCAGCGGATCTCGGCCTCTGTACAACGGTTGGGTACCGCTACCGCCGGGGCCACCAGCGTCGACCTTCCGCGCCCGGTGCAGATGCTGGAGCTGGCGATCGACGCCCTCGACATTCCGGCGATCAGACCGTTCTGGAAGGCCGTGCTGGCCTACGCGGACGACCCGGGCGACACCGGCCCGACCGCGGCGATCGTCGACCCGACCGGTCAACTCCCGGCGATCTGGTTCCAGCAGATGGATGCCCCGCGGCCGCAGCGCAACCGGGTGCACTTCGACATCACCGTCGCTCACGACGAGGCGGAGCCGCGGATCCGGACGGCGCTCGCAGCCGGCGGGGTGCTGGTGGACGACAGCTACGCCCGGTCGTTCTGGGTGCTGGCCGATGTCGAGGGCAACGAGGTGTGCGTCTGTACCTGGACCGATCGAGATGAGCGGGACGCGGGTTGATTCGGCCTCACCGCCTGCTCTTTTGAAGCGGTGAGGCCTGAGCTCCCGACCATCCCGGGGTGATCGGGAGCCTCTTGGACCTTTACCCGGTTCGGATTCTCGTTAACCGCAGTTCGGGACCTCAGCGGGACGTGAGCGCCGGGGCGTCGGACTGCAACAGCTCCCGGTCGTGGTCGACGAACTGTTTCGCCATGTTGCCCAGTGCCTGACTCAGCAGGGGCTCGTCAGCCGCACCCCAATCACTGAGTTCGACGGCCAGCCAGGCTCTCGCGGAGTCGATGAACTTGTCGACCTCGAGCTGACCCGATTCGGTCAGTCTCAGCTCATCGTCCGGTCCGGCGAGGTATCCGTGGTCACGAGCGGCGTGGAAGGCCGGCTCGAGCACCTGGGCCGGCACCCGGATCCGCCTCGCGATCGCTTCGAGACTGGAATCGGCGCCCACGCTCTGGCGGACGTGGACCTGACCGACACACCACCCGTCGGCGACCATCAGATCGCTGCCGGAATTCTCCCGAATCGCGACGAAGGCCTCGCGGCCCTTTCGCTGGAAGAGCCGGGCGATGGCGGTCTGCAACTGCAGCGCGCTGTTGGCACCCTCCGGCATTCCGAAGGCGTCACCGACGTCGGCTGCTCCGGCGCGCGAGGTGCCCCGCAGCGGGACCTGCTTCAGGAAAAGGGCGACGACGAATGCGATCAGGGCAACCGGCACGGCGGCAAGAAATACCACGTGGATGGAGTGCGCATAAGCATTGACGATCGGTTGGATCTGCGCGCTGGGATGGGAATGAAGCGCGGAAGGCGTGGCAATCTCGCGGGGCGGTAGTCCGACGGAGATGACCGCTGACGGCAGGCTGTTGCCGAGCACATTCGCGTAGACGGTGCCAAAGATCGCCGCCCCGAACGAGCTGCCCAGTGTACGGAAGAACGTCACCCCCGAAGTGGCTACTCCGAGATCGCGGTAGTCGACCGTGCTCTGCACGATGATGGTCAGCACCTGCATGCACAGTCCGATACCGATGCCCAACACCAGCATGTCGATGGCCATCGACCAGTACGGCGTCGAGGCGTTCATCGTGGACAACAAGAACAATCCCAGAGCCATCACCAGCGAGCCGGCGATCGGAAAGATCTTATATCTGCCCGTTCGGCCGACAATCGTGCCGGAGAGAATCGAGGTGACCAACAGGCCGACCACCATCGGTAGGGTCTGCACGCCGGACGCCGTGGCGGACACGCCCTTGACGTACTGCAGGTAGGTCGGCAGAAATGTCAATGCGCCCAACATTGCAAAGCCAACTATGAATGCCAGGATGACGCAGACGGTGAAGACCGAGGAACGGAAAAGGCGAAGTGGAAGGATTGGATCGACGGCTCTGCTCTCGCTGAACACGAAGAGCCCGAGGGCGACCAACGAGCCGACGAACAGACCGATGATCGTGGCCGATCCCCACGCGTACTCGGTCCCGCCCCAGGACAGGGCGAGGGTGAGTCCGGCGGCGCCGAGCGACACGAAGACGATGCCCAGGTAGTCGATCACCGGACGCGTGACCGCGGCCCGCACACTCGGCATGGTGAAAGCGGCCATGATGATGACGACGATGCCGATGGGCAGGTTTACGTAGAACGCCCATCGCCAGGAGAGGTGGTCGGTGAACAGTCCGCCGATCAGCGGACCGAGAACCGTTGTGACACCGAAGACGGCGCCGAGCGCACCCTGATACTTCCCACGTTCCCGGAGCGGGATGACATCGGCGATCAACGCGGTTGCGGTGACGGCCAGACCGCCGGCGCCCAAGCCCTGGACCGCCCGCCAGCCGATCAACCAGCTCATGTTGCCGGCGAACCCGCAGGCTGCCGACGCCACGACGAAGATGCCCGCCGACAGCTGGAAGATCAGTTTGCGGCCGAACAGATCTCCGAATTTGCCGGCCAGCACCGTCGCGATCGTGTCGGCCAGCAGATACGAGGAGACCACCCACGTCAGGTGGCCGGCGCCCCCCAGGTCGCCGACGATGGTCGGCAACGCGGTGGACACCACGGTCTGGTCCAAAGCCGACAGCAGCATGCCGAGCAGAACCGTGATGAAGACCAGGTTCATGCTGCGTCGGTCGAGGTCTTTGCCGGGCTTTGCTTCTTCCTGAACCGCCATCGCCACTGCCGCCACATCCCCTCGTCGAACACGGCCCGCAACCCAGGACGACGAAGGTCGGCCCGACCGATCAAGGGCGCTGTGCGCGAGATGATCATTGCGCAGTGCGAAGGGTCTTGGGAAGTGCGCCACACCCGCGGTGGTGCGAAATGGCGGTGACGATGGAAAGCTCGGAGTCATGGAATACACCCAGGATCCACGGGTCGACGCATACATCGCAGGCTTACCGGAATGGCAACGGGCCATCTGCCAGGAAGTCCGCGAACTCGTGCACAGCGTGGATGCCGAAGTCGGCGAGACGATCAAGCGATCCGTCCGTCCCTACTTCGTGCTGGAGGGAAACATCTGCGCGCTGTTGGCCACCAAGGACCACGTGAACGTCTTCCTGTATGACGGCGCCATCGTCCCCGATCCCGCCGGCATCATCACGGGCGGCCACGACAACTCGACCGCGCGGACCGTCGCGTTCTACGAGAACGACACCGTCAACGCGCCGGCCTTGGCGGAGATGTTCAGGCAGATCGTGGCGAACAACAGGGCGGGCGGGTGGCGCCGGATCAAGGACGGGACCAACTGACCGTGATCGCAACTATCGGCGCCGTCATAGCCCGCCGATAAAGCGAGGGACCGCACCCGCGGCGACCGCGGGTCGACCGGTCCGGAATGATGCAGGGCGATGAACGAACTGACGCAGGACCTCGCCGATTTCATCACCGCCGCGCCGACCCCGTATCACGCAGTCCGCGAAGCCGGCCGTCGCCTGTCGGCGGCGGGCTTCACCGAACTGCTGGAGTCCGCACCGTGGACGGCGGAGCCGGGGGGCCGATTCCTGATCCGTGACGGCACTGTCCTGGCCTGGTACGTACCCGCGGATGCCCGACCCGGCACGGCGATGCGGGTGTTCGCCTGCGCACACGGATTCGCCCACCCTGAAAGTGAAACCGCGACCCGACGCCGGGCGGGCAGGTTGGCGGCAGGTGGCCGTCGAGGTCTATGGGGGCGCCCTCTGGAACTCGTGGCTGGACCGCGATCTCGGGCTGGCCGGCCGGCTCGTCCTGTTCGACGGCAGCACGGTGCTGGTCGACGTGCGCCGGCCGCTGCTGCGGGTGCCGCAGTTGGCCATCCATCTGGATCGTCAGGTCAACCAGGGGCTCGACGCTGGACTCGCAGCAACACATGTTGCCGATCTGGGGACTGGGGGAGCCCCGGGACGGCGAGCTGCTCGCCTTTCTCGCCGACGAGGCCGGAGTCGACCCGACCGATGTCGCGGCACACGACCTCGTGGTCCACGACCTGACACCGCCGGCGACACTCGGCCGCGACCAGGAACTGCTCGCCGCGCCGCGGCTGGACAATCTCGCCTCGGTCCACGCCGGTCTGACGGCACTCATCGCCGCGTCCCGAACCGCCGCCCGCGGTCATTCCGGTCTTCGTCGGGTTCGACCACGAGGAGATCGGGAGCGAATCGGCAACGGGTGCGTCCGGCCCGTTGCTGGAGAATCTGTTGACCCGGCTGGCCGGTGGATTCGACGCCGCGGAGCGAGGCGTTCAGCATGTCGCGTTGCCTGTCGGTCGACGTCACCCACGCGGCGCACCCCAACTATCTCGACCGTTACGACCCTGCCCACCTGGCGCTGCCGAACGGCGGCCCGACGCTCAAGGTGAATGCGAACCAGCGCTACGCCACCGATGCGCCGGGAGCCGCGGCGTGGCGGCGAGCATGCCGCACCGCCGACGTGCCCAGCCAGGTGTTCGTCGGCAGGAACACCGTGCCATGCGGCAGCACCGTCGGTCCGCTCATCGCGGCCAGGCTCGGGATCCGCACCGTGGATGTCGGCATTCCCGTTCTGTCCATGCACTCCGCGCGAGAATTGTGCGGCGTCGACGATCCGGGCCATCTCGCCGCCGCGGCGACCGCTTTTCTCACCGACCCGCACTGACGCCGCGGTCGCGGCCGGCCTGGTGAAGGGCCGACCAGCGAGAGTCAGTCGATGGAGCGGCCTTCGGCGTCCCTGCCGCTGAGCGGAGCGTCGCTGGCGGATTCGTCACGAGCGGCCTGATAGGTCGCCCGCACCTCGTCTCTGACCAACCCGTGCACGCTGCTTTCCCTGCGTCCCAGCTGTGAGTGGGATCGGCCGTAGGCGAAGTACACGATGATGCCGACGATCATCCAGCCGATGAACCGAACCCAGGTGAAGGCAGTCAGATTCACCATCAGCCACAGGCAGGCGAGCACGGCCAGGATCGGCGTCACCGGCACGAAGGGAACGCGGTAGGAGCGCTTCAGATCGGGTCGCTTCCGGCGGAGGATGATGACGCCGATCGAGACCAGCACGAAGGCGAACAACGTGCCCACGTTCACCATCTCCTCCAGCACACCGATCTTGGAGAAGCCGGCCACCACGGCGATCGCAACACCGACGCCGATGGTGATTCGCGCCGGGACGCCGGTCTTCTCGTTCACCACCGCCATGCCGCGGGGGAGCAGACCGTCCCGGCTCATCGCGAAGATCACCCGGCTCTGACCGAGCATCAGCACCAGCACCACGGTGGTCAGACCGGCCAGCGCGCCGACGGCGATGATCTTGGCCGCCCAATTGACGCCGTTCAGCGCGAAGGCACTGGCCAGTGTCGCCGTTTCGCCCCCGTTCGTGGCTTTGGCCAGGTCGCTGTACTTGACCATGCCGGTCACTGCGACGGTGACCAGGACGTACAGAACGGTGACGATCGCCAGTGAACCGAAGATGCCGCGGGGCAGATCTCTGGCGGGGTTCTTGGTCTCTTCGGCGGCGGTGGCGACGATGTCGAAACCGATGAAGGCGAAAAAGACCAGCGACGCCGCAGCCAGCACTCCGAACACGCCGAAGTTCGAAGGCGCTACGCCGGTCGCCAATTGCCACAGTGGCTGTTCCAACGGCGGCTTGTCCGTTGCCGACGCCGGTACGGCGGGCGGGATGAATGGCGAGAGGTTCGACGCCTTGAAGTAGAAGAACCCGACGACGATGACCAGCAGCACCACGGCGACCTTGATTCCGGTGATCACGGCATTGGCGCGGGCGGACATCTTCGATCCGGTGAGCAGCAGGCAGGTGATCGCGGCGACGATCACGATCGCCCCCCAGTCGAGATCGAAGAATCCGAGATGCACCGAGGTGGAGAGGTTGCCGCCGAATTGATCGAAGAGGTTGCCCAGGTAGAGCGACCATCCCTTGGCCACCACGGAGGCGCCGAGGGCGAGCTCCAGCACCAGATCCCAGCCGATGATCCACGCCACCAGCTCCCCGAGGGTCGCGTAGGAGAAGGTGTACGCCGAACCGGCCACCGGGACCGTGGAGGCGAATTCCGCGTAGCACATGGCGGCCAGCCCGCAGGCGACGGCGGCGATGATGAAGGAGACGGAGACGGCGGGGCCGGCAGTCGTCGCAGCGGCGCGGGCGGTGAGGGTGAAGATGCCGGCGCCGATCACCACCGCAACACCGAAAACCGTCAGGTCGAACGCCGAAAGAGTGCGCTTGAGTTTGTGGCCCGGTTCGTCAGTGTCCTTGATGGACTGCTCGACCGACTTCGTCCGCCAGATACTGCCCGCCATGACGATCGCCCTCCGTTGACCTGTTTACCGGGTCATTGCCAAGCAACTCTATCGACGATGATCACCTTGTCCACAGGGCGTCGAACCTGACAGCGGCGAATATCCGGCCGCACCCGCTCAGCCGGCCGGATGCCAGCCCAGGGCCGGGCCAAGTTTCGTGGCCATGTCGGTGAGAATTTGGACGTAGTCCTCGTGCTCGAAAGAGAACGGCAGGGCGAAGGCGACCTCGTAGATCTGCTGGAATGCGGCGTCGGCGTACAGCCGCTCGGCGATCTGCTCCGAGGTGCCGACCAGGTCGGCGGCGAACATCAGACGCGCCGGTCCCTGCGGGGTGGCGGTACGCGCCAGTCGGCTCTGCGCATAGTCCTCGTACTTTCGCCTCTGCGCGGCCGATGCCGTGTCCGTGGGGATGACCACCAGTCCCTGGGATACCCGAGCGTGCTCCCCGTCGGGATGGTGAGCCCGAAACGTGCGGATGTGGGAGAGCTGGATCTCGGTGAAGTCCAGCGACTCCTCGGCCTTCACCACGCTGCTGGCCAGCAGGTTCATGCCGTGTTCGCCGGCCCACTGCGCCGACCGCAGACTGGCTCCGCCGTACCACATCCGTCGCGACAATCCTTCGGAATGCGGTTGCACCCGATCGGAGAACACCTCGATGCCCTCGACGCCGCTGAACTCCGTGACCGCTTCGCCGCGGATCAGGCGCAGCAACCGCTCCACCCGCTCGTAGCTGAAGTCCTCGACGTCGGCGGTATCCGGATACAGCGCGTGCTTGACCCGCTCGTAGTGCATCGGCGGACCGACGCTGATCCCGGGATTGAGCCGTCCACCAGTCAGGATGTCAACGGTGGCAAGGTCTTCGGCGAGCCGGAGTGGATTCTCCCAGCCCAAAGGGGTGACTGCGGTGCCCAGTTCTATGCGGCTGGTGCGCTGCGACGCGGCAGCCAGGATGGCAATCGGGGAGGAGATGCCGTACTGCAGATGCCGATGCCGAAGCCAGGCACTGTCGAATCCCAGTTGTTCACCTAGTTCGATGATGGCCAGTAGCGACTCGTGACCGGGGCCGGGATCCGCGCCGTCGAACAACCCGATGGTGAGAAACCCGAGCTTGCGCAACGGCGCTGACGGTACTGGCATGGAGACCTCCTCGTGCGCCCCGAACCTTTCCGGGCGCCCCCAATCCTCCTCCGGTCGGTGAACATTGCTACCAGGCGCGTTGGTTCGGATCAGGCAAATGTTGGTCACCTGTTCATCTTGAACATCTCGCGACTTTCCGCTTCGGCGGTTTTTACTGGGCCAGTAGGACCCAGGCCGGTCGGACGAAGCCATTCGGTCGTGGTGGTATTCTCACTGCGCAGACATTGCACCGCCGATCTCGGCGATGTGCCGGCAATCCGCTGATTGTAAAAGCTTTTGCTCGTCGCAGCGGTTCTCACGGATAAATACCGAATGCTGTACGCATTTCCAGCGCGCCCGCCAAGCGGTGGCTCGGGAAGCCACGCGGTGCCCTCTGGAATCGCGAAACAGCTTCGAATGGCGTGCCGGTGATGTTGGTCTTAGGCTCCGCTTTACGTCCGTAGCTCGTCAATCCGAAAGGACATCATGCGCAGAGGTCGATTGCTGGTTGGAGCAGTGGTGGGATCGGTGGTAGCCGCTACCGCATTGGCTGTTTCGGGCCCTGCGGGCGCCTCGGCTGCGGTAGGGGAGTCGGCTCCCACCGCGTCTAGCAACGCGTCGACGGATTACGTGGTCCTGTATCGGGCGGGAGAGAGCAGCGCTGCAGGCAGAGCCGCGATCGTTCGGGCCGGCGGAGTGGTGGTTCGAGAGAACACCGAAGTCGGTTATGCACTGGTCAGAACTTCCCAACCGACGTTCGCGGCAAAGGCCGACACTGCCCCCGAACTCGATGGCGCCGCCCGCAACCGGGCGATCGGCTCGGTGCCGAAAGAGCAGCGCAATCGGGCCGACGCCATCGAGAAGCTGCCGGCCGAACGTGCGGCAAGCCGTGGGCAAGGCGGTGGCGCCGACGTCGCCAGGCAGCAGGCGGCGGTACCGACCGGCGTGGCACCGGAGCCGCTGGCCAACCGACAGTGGGACATGCGCCAGATCGGCGCAACGCCAACGGGTTCCTACGCGGTCAACCAGGGCAAGCGCGGTGTGCTGGTGGGCGTCATCGACACCGGCATCGACGGCACCCATCCGGACATCGCTCCGAACTTCGACGCTGCGCTGAGCCACAACTTCACCGTGGACATGCCGGTCATCGACGGGCCCTGCGAGGTACCCACTTGCATCGACCCGGCAAATGTCGACGACAACGGCCACGGCACCCACGTCGCCAGCACGATCGGGTCTCCGATCAACGGGCTCGGTATCGCCGGCGTCGCACCGAATGTCACCTTGGTCAACCTCCGCGCCGGACAGGACTCCGGCTACTTCTTCCTGCAGTCCGTACTCGAAGCGTTGACCTACGCAGGCGACATCGGCGTCGACGTCGTGAACATGAGCTTCTACACCGATCCCTGGCTGTTCAACTGCGTGCACAATCCGGCCGATTCCCCGGCCGAACAAGCCGAACAGCGGGTCATCCGGACGGCCACCCAGCGGGCGCTGAACTACGCCCTCCATCACGGCGTGCTGCCGGTGGCGGCCGCAGGTAACGAGGCAACCGACCTCGGCCATCCGACGTCCGACGACACCAGTCCGGACTTCCCGGCCGATGCAGCGAAACACCGCGACATCGACAACTCCTGCATCACCGTGCCGACCGAGTCCGCGGGTGTACTGGTGGTCAGCTCGACCGGGATCACCACCCGCAAGGCCTACTACTCCAACTACGGCACCGAGCAGACCGACGTCGCAGCGCCGGGCGGCGACTACTACGACAGCGCGGACAACACCGGGGACCCACGCAACCTGGTCCTCGCCGCCTACCCGAAGAGGTTGGCCGAACTGCAGCGGCCAGCTCAATCCCGACGGCACTCCCAACACGCCATTCGTGGTGGAGGACTGCGAGGGCACCGTCTGCGCCTATTACCAGTATCTGCAGGGCACCTCCATGGCCGCGCCACACGCGGTCGGCGTCGCAGCGCTGATCGTCAGCCGTTTCGGCAAGAAATCAGGCAGCGGACTCGGCCTGAATCCGGAGATCACCAGAGCGAAGCTGAAGAACACGGCGATCGAGCACGCCTGCCCATCACCGCGGCTGTTCCAGTACACCCGAGTCACTGCCGACGGAACCGTGGTCCAAGCCCAGGCACTGTGCTCCGGATCGCCGAGCGACAACGGCTTCTACGGCGACGGGATCATCAACGCCTACACCGCATCCACGTCCTGAAACCCCCGCTGAGCGGGGGAGACTGGGTCCATGGAATTCAAACTGATCACCGCTGACGGCGCCGTATCCACCTACGGGGACGGCGCGCTGTACGAGTTCAACACCGTCGGCCTTCTCACGGTGCGCACGGAGGAAGGCACCACCCGCACCTACTCACCCAACGCCTGGCTCTACATCGACGAAGGCTCCTTCGACGAGGCATCCATCATCGGCGAAGCCCCTTGACGAATGCCGTAATGAGGCAACCCACGCGCGTTCTCTGAAGAATCACGGCAACCTATACAGCTGTGACTGCTGGGGCTATCGTCAACTAAAGATGAACATTGAACCAAGCCCGAGCGTGCGAATGCAGAAGAGGTGAATGTCCTGCGGTAATGAGGGTGCGCTGATCGCCAGTAGGGAGCAGGGATCCGTTTTGCGTTGGCGCGCTGTCGGTGGCCTTAGACCGGGGAATACGGGGTCTGGCCGGGGCCGCTGTCATGGTGTGTGCGATCGGCCTGCTGTCCGGCTTCGCCGCCCCGCCGCAGCCCGCCCTGTCATCGGCGGCTCGGTCGGCCCCCGTCGCGACCCCCGTTGCGGCGCCCGGGGTGCCGGTCGGACGGACACGTGCTGCGGCCGGTCCGGTGGGGTGCAGCTATGCCACGAGTGGGGTAGCCGCTTCGTCCATCTGTTGGCTGGATCTGTCGGCGTTCCGGGCTTTGTCCGCGACATCTCCCGCGGGCCAGCCGCTGAGTGTTTCCTTGCCGGGTGGCTACACCGTCTCGTTCAACGTGAAGGTGTCGGGGGCGGGCGCGAGCGCATTTGCTGCGTCGGCTCAGTGCAGCAACTCGGGCTACTGGTGCCAGGGTTATCCGGGCGTTGCGGGTTTACCGCAACTCGGCCGCAAAACCACCGGGTCCTCGAACGCGGCAATTACCGGCATTGAAGTCAGGGACAGCGCGGGGCAGCAGATCAACGGATATTCCTTGGTGGGCATCGACGCTGAATCGACCGGGTCGGACGAGTCGCTGACATTCACGACCAACGGGCCCGCCTTTGACCCTCGTCAGTAAGGGGGCGCTCGGCTGCGCGGCCGTCATCACGGGTCTGGGCACCAACAGTGTCACCTGCCGCGGCAGTGGGACTTCACCTCCCGGGACGATCGGTTACGCCGCGTTCGGGACCGTCAGCGCCACCTCACTGAATATCGCCATGAACGACAGCCGGACATCTGGGACTCGAAGCAGTGGCATTCGGGATTCAGTTGGCCACCTTGACGCTGGACAAGAGCGTGGCGCGTCCGGTCGGATCCGACGGACTCGTTCGACACGTCCGTCGTGTCTCCGCAGGGGACGATCTTGGGCGGGGCGACGACCGGCACGGGGGACGCTTCCACCACAGGGCCGGTGACGGTCGTCCCGCCCGCGCCTGGCGACTCCTTCGTGCTGACGGAGTCGGCTACGCCGGGGACCGCCACCGCTCTCGACGCATACGAGCATTCATGGGCGTGCACGAACTCGGCCCTCGATTCCACGACCGTTCTGCCGACCGGCTCGGGGACCAGCAAGGAGATCAGCCCGAGGGTCGGCGACGCCATCACCTGCACGATCACCAACACACCGGTGGTGGATCTGCACGTGACCAAGAATGCGGCGCCGGACGACTATGTGCCGGGCGTCGATCTGACGTACACGGTCCGCGTGACGAAACAACGGCCCGTCGCCAGGCAATCGGCGCGCAAGTAGCACGACCCACTCCCGGTGGTCCTGTCCGGGCGCGGGTTCACGCTGGACCTGCGTTGCCAGTCCCGGCAGTAGCTGCACCGCAACCGGTACGGGCGACGTCGCGGACACGGTGACTGTCGCGGTAGGCGGAACGCTGGCCTACACCATCACCGGCACGGTGCCGCCCGGCACGGCAGGTTCACTGATCAATACGGCAACGGTGACGCCGCCGCCCGGGTCGATCGATGCGGGCTGTACGCCGAGCTGTTCCGCGTCGGCGGGTGGGAGCGGCCACGCCACGGTGGGTCTGGCGGTGACGAAGTTGGCGGCCCCCGATCCCTTTGTGCCCGGCGCGCCGCTGACGTACACCGTCCGGGTGAGCAACACGGGGCCGTCGGACGCGGTGGGAGTTCATGTCGCGGACGTCTTGCCGTCCCAGCTGACCGGTCGCGGGTTCGGTTGGACGTGCACGGCCAGTACCGGCAGTTCCTGCGCGGCAACCGGCTCGGGCAACATCGCCGACACCGCCGACGTCGCGGCCGGCGGCATCCTGACCTACACCGTCACCGGCACCGTCCCGCCGGGCATGCAGTCCTCGCTGACCAACACGGCCACCGTGACGCCGCCGACCGGAGCCAGTTCGCCGGGGTGCGACCCGAGCTGCGTGGCAACCATCAACACCGACGCCAACCCGACCACGAGCCTGGCCGTCACCAAGACCTCGACGCCGAACCCGTATGTGCCCGGCTCCCCGCTGACCTACACGGTGACCGTCACCAACGCGGGGCCCCTCCGACGCGGTGGGAGCGACCGTGCACGACGGACTGCCGGCCGAGCTGGTCGGCGCCGGCTTCACCTGGACCTGCGCCCCGAGCTTCGGGATCGACCTGCGCCGCCACCGGGTCCGGTGACATCGCGGACACGGTCACGGTGGCAGCGGGTGGCCGGCTCAAGTACGTAGTCACCGGCACGCCCCCACCGGGCACCCGCGGTGAGCTGATCAACGAAGCGGTGGTCACTCCGCCGCCGGGCAGCACCGACCAGGGTTGCTCGCCGCGTTGCAGCGCCGGCGACGGCAACCCGGCCAGTGCGCAGGTCAATCTGTCGCTCACCAAGACCAGCAGCCGCCGACCCTTATGTGCCGGGCGACCCGATCAGCTTCCACGTCACGGTGCACAACGGCGGGCCCTCCACCGCGATCGACGCCCGGGTATCGGATCCGTTGCCGGCCGAGCTGGCCGGCGCCGACTTCACCTGGACCTGTACCGCCGAGGCCGGCAGCAGGTGCACGTCGGCCGGTTCCGGCGACATCGACGACATCGTCCGGGTGGCACCGGATGCGGACCTGACGTACACGGTCACCGGTACGGTGCCGTCCGGAGCGCAGACCGGGCTGACCAACGTGGCCACGCTGACCCCGCCGGCCGGTGACACCGACGCCGGCTGCACACCAAGCTGCAGGGTCGAGCTGCAGGTGCCGGCCCAGCCTCGGACGAAGCTGCACATCGCCAAGTCCGCAGCCCCGCACTTGTTCGTGCCAGGTGAAACCCTGACCTACACGGTGATCGTGACGAACACGGGCCCGTCGGACGCCATCGACGCCACCGTGTCCGATCCGCTGCCCCCTGAGCTGGTCGGCGCCGGGTTCACCTGGAGCTGCGTGTCCAGCGCCGACAGCAGTTGCCGGCAGAACGGCACGGCCGACGTTCTGGACGTGGTGACGGTCGCCGCCGGCGGCACTCTGACCTACACCGTGACCGGCACCGTGCCGCCGAGCGCGCAATCCGGCCTGGCCAACACCGCCACCATCGCTCCACCAGCGGGGACCACCGACAGCGGCTGCATGCCGAGCTGCGAGGCCACCGTGAATACAGCGGTGCAGGTGATCAACGCATTGCACGTCACCAAGACGTCCACGCCGGATCCGTACGTGCCGGGCGGCACCCTCACCTACACGGTCACGGTCACCAACGCCGGGCCGTCGGACGCCATCGGCGTCATGGTGGACGACCCGTTACCCGGGCCGCTGGGCGACGGCGGGTTCGGTTGGACCTGTCTGGCCGGCGGGGGCAGCAGCTGCACTCGGAGCGGCATCGGCAGTATCACCGACGCAGTCACCGTGACCGCCAAGGGCGACATCACCTACACGCTCGGCGGCACCGTTGCCGCCGGGCTCACCGGCGCAATCACCAACACGGCCACCATCACTCCGCCGCCGGGCAGCACCGACTCCGGGTGCAGTCCGACGTGCGCTGCCAGCAACACCAATGGAACCGCGCCACCAGCGACTACAACTCCGCCGCCGAGCACCAGTGGGCCGCCCGTCACGACTCAACCGCCGAGCACCACTAGCGCCGCCCGCTACCACTGCGCCGTCCGGCAGCCCTCGCCCGACTCCGCCTTCGATCGGCACCAGCACCAGGATCCCGCCGACCGAGAGTGCGCAGCTTCCGGCGGGGTACGACGGAGTCCAGCAGCACAACTGAGCAGCTGGCCACCACCTCGACGATTTTCCCCGGCGTGCTTCCGAACACGGGCGTGGGCGCGGGACCGGGTCTGCAGATCGCCGGACTGTTCCTACTGTCGGGCGGCGCGCTGGTGATGATTGGACGCAGGCGACGAACCGTACGCGCACGGAAAAGCGAACACTGAGCTCCCGAGGAGGTAACTGGGTGGACACCTTCCTGGCCGAGCTCGGAGCGACCATCCCGTTGATCGCGGCGCCGATGGCCGGCGGACCCAGCACCCCGCAATTGGTAGCGGCGGCCGCAGCGGCCGGCGGACTGGGGTTCCTGGCGGGTGGGTACTTGACCACCGCAGCCCTGGCCGCGAACATCGCCGAAACCCGCCGGCTGACCAAGCGGTTCGGGGTGAACCTGTTCGCGCCCAACACGATGCCGCTGGACGCTGAGCTCTACAGCCGCTACGCAACAGCGCTGCAAGAGGCGGCCGCCGTCTACGGGCTTGATATGAGCTCTGTCGTCCAACGCGAGGATGACGACGAATGGGACGAGAAGATCCAATTGTTGCTCACCGATCCCGTTCCGGTGGTCAGCTTCACCTTCGCCATCGCCCCTGCGCCGGTGGTGCACGCCTTGAAGCAGGCGGGGACGATCACCGCGCAGTCGGTCACCACCCCTGCCGAAGCGCGCGCAGCAACCGCGGCCGGGAACGACGTGTTGATCGTGCAGTCACACCTGGCCGGTGGTCACTCGGCCACCACGATGCCGGCGGTACCTCCGGAATCGGTACCGCTTCCTGACCTGCTACGTTCCGTGCGCGCCGCCACCCACCTGCCCCTATGGGCCACCGGCGGCATTTCCCGGCCGGAGCAGGTGCGCGAAGCACTGGCCGCAGGCGCCGAGGCGGTCGCCGTGGGCACCGTGTTGCTGCGGAGCCCGGAAAGCGGCGCCTCGACGGTGTACAAGGCGGCTCTCGCCGACCCGCGCCGGCAGGAAACGATGCTGACCGCCTCGTTCTCCGGTCGACCGGCCCGCGCGTTGCGCAACCATTTCACCGACCGCTTCCACGATGTCTTCGCGGAACTGGCCCCCGCCGGCTATCCGGCCGTGCACTACCTGACCAGCCCGCTGCGCAAAGCTGCGACCGCCGCGGGTGATCCCGAACACGTGAACCTGTGGGCCGGCACCGGATGGCGCGATGCCACCGAGGAGTCGGTCACGAACATCCTGCGTCGCCTGGCCTCCTGACGACTCAGGCCGGGCTCACCAGCCTTCGCGCAAGCACAACATCCGGTCCGAGACGGCGCAGATGGCTCGCGAGATCGTCGCCGGCGGCGTCCAGCGCATCGTCGGTCAAGCGGCTCGAGGGCATCAAGGATGAACAGTGCGGCCGTCGTACTGTCGCGCAGTTGCGTGCGCCTGGCCTGCCGCCAGTTCCAGCGGCGGCAGGTGACGCCGGCGTCGTCACGACCAGATCACCTCACCCACGTCGGGATGATCGACCACGATCTGGCCGCCCGACGTCGTGTCGAACGGCTCCTGACCGGTCGCCCGGACGAGCCGCGGCGCGCCCGATGTAGCAGTCCAGATCTTCGCCACCGAGCGGGACCTGGTGCAACACGGACATCGCGTTGTAGACGTCGGTGAGCCGATTGACCCGGGGTAGCCCGGTCTCGACGCGACGCAACAGCGCCTCGAGGCTGTTGCGCGTGCGTTGCGGCTTGGCGCCGAACGCCCGGTACGCCTGCCGCCAGGCCGCCACGTGTGGGAGCTCTTCCACCGACCGGCCGGCGAGCGTTCGGCGTGCTGCAATCTCCGCCTGCGCTAGCAGTTCTCGCGTGCCGGCGTCGCCAGGTCCGGGCTCGATCCCGTCTACCGCCAGCAACAAAGCGCGGTAGTCCGGTCGCAACGCTGAAACGGCCGGGTCGACCACGGCCTGGTCCAGAAGGTCTTGCAGGATCGTTCGGTCACGCATGGGTGGTCCTTCCGCGGGCGTGCGGTCCCGATGGTGGCTCACCGCTCAGAGCCAATTGTTGCGGCGCAGCAGAGCGTACAGCCCACCGCCCAGGATGATCATCACGATGCAGCTGGCGAGAAAGCCCGTGTGCTGCCCAAATCCGGGGTAGGGAACGTTTTGTCCGTAGAACCCGGTGACTGCGGTGGGAACAGCGATGATGGCGGCCCACGCCGCGAGTTTCTTGGTGATTTCGTTGAGTTGGGCGCCTTGCTCGTTGAGCTGTGTGTCGGCGATACGGTCGACGCGGTCGCGGCTGGCATCGACCGATTCTGTGGTGCGCAACGCGTGGTCGTAGACGTCGTGGTAGTACGGCTCGAGCGAATCGTCGAGCAGGTGGCTGTCGGCGCGCATCAGGCGGGCGGTGACCTCCTGCATGGGCGCCACCACCCGGCGAAGGCTGGCCAGGCTGACCCCCAGTTCGTAGGCGTGGCGGCGAATATTCACGCTGGTACGGGACTGGAACAGTTGGGTCTGTAACTCGTCGATGGCGTCATCGATCTTTTCGACGGCGTCATAGTGACCGTCCACCACGGCGTCCAACAGGCCATACACCAGGGTGCTGGTCTGGTTGGACGGGTCGACCAGCTCGGCGTTGAGGTCCCAGCGGGCGATGAGCGCGTCGATGTCGAAGTCGTCCTTGCGAACGGTGATCAGTGCCCGGGGGGTGATGAAGATGCTGATTTCGCCCGCCGTGAGGATGGTTCCGCCGGCCTCGACGGACACCGCGTACATGTTTGCGAACAGGTGTGATCGGTAGCGGTCCACCTTCGGCCGTTGGTGCGGGTGGATGGCATCCTCGACAGCCAACGGATGCAAACCGAACTCGTCGGTGACTATCTGCAGGTCGGCCTGGTTGGGATCGTAGAGGTCGAGCCAGACGACGGTGTCCTGCGTGGCGGCGAGTAATTCGCTGATCTGTTCGGCCGGAAAGCCTTCCTGCAGCACCCTCCCGGCCCGGTACAGCCGGGTGCGAGTTGGACACTGCGGCGGTGCGGCGGGGGAGACACTGCCGGCGTCTGGCCCTGGCGTATCGGGATCTCCGGCGGCAGCCTGCGGCTCGGGAATCGGCTGTTGACTCACCCGGCTGAGCATGCCACCGACATCGATAGACGTTGCCAGCGCCCGCCATCGAAGTCCCGACGCGGCGGGTCATGGGGGCGGGTGGTCTTCATCCGGATAGTCACGGCGGTCCGCAGAACGGATCTCGCCGCGCAGTCAAGGTCGGGATGTCGGCCGTGGCCGAGCGGCCACCGGCCGGGTCGCGGGCGCTGCATCCACATTCCGGGTTCGTCCGGGTGGATTCGCCTTCTCCGGGCTGCGCTGCCTGTCGAGAGGATCGGGGTTGGGCGGTTCGGCGGAAGGTTCCCCCGGCGTGGTGGCGATCCAGGCCGCAACCAGCAACACGACCGTGGCGACGAAATTGAAGAAGAACAGCAGGCCGATGACCTGGCCGAAAAGTTTCGCGGTGGTCGAGGTGAGTAGCAGCGGCAGGATGACCGTGAAGGCGAGTTTCAGTATCTCGAAGGCGGCCGACACGGCGACGGCACCCTGCAGCAAGGGGCCGCGCCGCGGCTTCAGGCGACGGGGTGAGAGGACCTGGTAGAGCCACGCGAAGATCACCACGTCGGCGGCCACGGCAAGCACGATCGGTATGACGGTGAATACGGGATCGAGCCAGCTGATGTCGCCAAGGCCGAGCCAGCGCAACAGCAGAGTCTGAGCCGACGATCCGGCCGTGGTCAATCCCAACGAGACCAAAATGGCGAGGCCGAGGAAGATCAGGTATTGCAGACTTTTCCAGTAGTACTGGAGCAGGTTCTCGGCACGGATTTCGTTGTTGCTGTCGAAGTCGGGCCGCCACATCGCCTGGATTGCTGCGCGTAGGTTCCCCATCCAGGAGATTCCCGAATACAGGGCGATGGCGAGACCAAGAATTCCGACGGTCAGCCGAGCGTTGACTGCGGTGTCCAGAATTCCGTTGACGGTGGTGGACAGACCGGCGGGTAGCTGAGCGGCCACATCTGAGCGCAGGGTGACGAGCAGATGGGGACGGGAGGCGAGAACGAACCCGGCGACAGCGAAGGCGACCATCAGGATCGGCACCAGGGCCAGGAAGGAGAAGTACGTCATCGATCCGGCGAACTGGGTGCCGAGGCGGTCGTTGTACCGATTGATCGCGGCGACCAGATGTTGGGTACCGGGCCGTGCCCAGGTGCGCCCGGACCCAGGCCGTCAAGCCGGCTTTGCCGAACCGTCCCGCCCGGCCGACGTCGGGCGGGTGTTCTTCGTCGTCAGTCATGATCGCCGGTCGGCTCGGTAGGTATGACAAGGCTGGCGCAAGCTGACGCGCCGGGCCAGGCAACGTCGTATGGTGCAGCCAAGGCGCATGGGACCTGGTGGCAGGCCAGGGATTCCGGATCGGAGTGGGCCAGGTCCGCGTCCACGGCCGCTCTGTAGTTTCAGTACCCCGCTTGACCGGGAGCAACAAACCTGGAAATTGCCGACGCAGGCAGTCGAACCTCTCTCGTCGGCGACCGGCGGCCGTCAGAACGATTTCTACCCGCGGGGAATGAAAGTGACCGTAGGTGCGGTCAACACACCGATGAATGAACCGCCTAATGAATAGGTGGCGGCCCGGGACGTGACGGTGTAGGTCACCGGCCCGGGGCAGCTCACCCGCAGACTGATCTGACCGGGAATCCCGTCTTCGGTCGAGGGGTCCACCCAATTCCGAGCACTTTCGAAGGGTTCATCCAGGCAGGTCGGCTGGTCGGAGCTGAGCCGAATCGCGAGCTTGGCGAACAGCGTGTTGAAGATGCCGGTGTAGGTGTAGTCGAGCCTGAGCGTGCCTGCGGCCGATGCGTTCAACGAACCGACCCACTGATATTGGGCAGAACTGCCTCCGTCACCGGCGAACGAAGTCCCGTCGATCATCGCCGGCCCGACGACACTGCACGTCAAAACGCCCAACGGCTGATCACCACCGCAATTGGCAACCTGACCGTCGGCGCGAGCCGGCGAGGCCAACAGTGACAGCCCGACCAGCATCGCCGCTATCAAGGCAATTCTGCGCATCGCATCCTCCCGGTCCCGGAAGTACGTCGGCACAGGATACCCGCGTCCTGTCCGCTTTTGCCCAGTTTACTTCACTCGATGAAACGTGCATGCTCGGGTCTACGTCGACGTCCGAAGCATGAAACCAAACCGGCCAAAGCAGCCGAAGTAGGACGACGCGGCAGCGACGTACCTAAACGGTGAGTGTCCTGGTCCTGGTGTTATTCGCGTCGTTGCTCTCGGCGATGCGCTTTTGGTCGTCGACCCAGGCCTTGATGGTGTGTGTCCCACGACTGGCGGGCCACGTCGCCGGGCCCGGCGGTACTCCCGTTGGCCGTCAACGTGATCGAGGCGCCGGGGGCGAGGGAGGCGGTGTCGGTATCGGACCAGCTGACCTGCTTGCCATCGACGAAGAAGGCCACCCCGTGGATGATTCCCGATGGGCTTGCCGCCGTGCCCTGATTCTTGATGGTCGCCTTGAACCGCACTGCGCTACCGGCGACGGGTTGGGTCGGGGACCAGGAAATGGCGGTGACGATGAGATCAGGTTTCGCCGCGGACACCGTCAGCGTCCTCGTCAGCGTGTTGTTCGTTTCATTCGATTCGGCGATGAGTTTCGAGTCGTCGACCCAGGCCTGAACACTGTGAGTTCCCGTGGTGGCCGGCCACGTCGCCGCACCGGCTGGACCACCGTTCGCGGTCAGCGTGATCGAAGCGCCCGCCGCCAGCGAACTGTGGTCGGCATCCGACCAGCTCTTCTCGACACCGTCGACCAGGAACGCGACGCCAAGCTTGACACCTGCGGGAGTGGCTGCTGTGCCCTGGTTGGTGACGGTCGCGGTCAACGTAACGGGAGTTCCCGGGTACACGGCACTCGGCGACCAGATGACGTCACTGACCACCAGATCCGGTTTGCCACTGGACGAGGACAGTACGCAGCGGTTGGCGCTGTTCGACCACAAAGGCTGCATGGCGAACGACCCGGTGGACAGTGACACGTTGCCCATACCCGTCCAAGCGCATTTGTCACCGATTTCGCCGAAACCACCATCGCTGTCGTCGACCCAGCCGGAGAGCAGCGGGTCGGTGACCGTCTCGGCGTATTCGTGACCCTTCCACGATGGAGAAACCGTCGTATGTCCCGGGTGAATTCACGCTGCCCGATCCGCACGGACCGTCGAGCAGGTACGGAAGATTGGTGAACGGAACCGAATTTGCGCTCGTGTATGAGTGCCACGCGCAATAATTCCCGGCGCCGCCCAAGCAGGGAAACCCTTCCGGGCAGGTGCCGGACTGGGTGGCCACGACGATCTGCGTATTGGTTGGATCAGTGAGCCCATGATCGGCGTAGAACGCGTCAGCCTCGGCGGCCAGTTGCGTTCCCGTTGCTCCCGATGGAGGTGTCGTCGTGTCCTGGAACACGCCCTTGAGGACAGACGTGGAAAATGTTGGATGGCCGGTCGCGTCGGTGTACTGCCGCATGATGGTGGACCAGGTGTCGGTGGGTTGGACACCGAGCCCAGCGAGAAAGTTCCTCAGGTACACCGTATCGCTGCCTCCGCTCGCCCAATTCGGCCCCCACAGCAGCAGGTACACCTTCGGGCTGTGTTGCACCGGACCACCGTGGTAGACCAACGGGCAGGCTGGTTCGCTACATGCGGCGGAGACGCGTTTCGGCCCCACGTGGCCCGGCGCATATGTGATCGCCAGGGGACGAGGCTGTTCCTTGGCCAGATAGGCGGTGTAGCGAGCGTGCAGATCCGTTACGTTCAGCTGCACAGGTCCGAGCGGCGCTTTTCCGGCAGGCGTAATGGCTGCGGTGTCATTGACCTCGCCGTCTCGGACCGGTGTCGCTGCGGCAGAGAATCCTTGGGGCGCGTACAAGCCAAAGGCACCGACAAGAATGGTGACCAGGAAAACGCGGATCTTCATTTCAACCTCCTGATCACATTCCGGGTTCGCCGGTCATGGTCGCCATTTGACACTGAAGCTGCCGCGGTTTGAATTCGGCGCTACTGGGCCGACTGCTGACCTGCCTCGGCCTGCCGCTGTTTTCGAGCAACAGTCGGACAACCCCACCCCAGCTGTTGCGCGAACGCGTCGATCCCCGCCCCGTGTGCATACCCGACTTATCGGTCAGGTGTCCCAGGACGTTAACGGACCGGCCGATCAGAGTCCATCCCTTGGCGCAAAAGAACGGACAAATCACGCTTTTGGTGCAGCGCGGCCGCGGCAGACGGGTGGGTGGCGCCAAGGGTGTCAGCGAACATCAACCGCCGGCGTCCGGATTGGGCGACGGTTGGCAGCATTCCTCATGCCAAACACCCGGATTGCACTGGCAGCCACACACTTCAGCTGTTGGTGCGGCCCTACGCTGAACGGCGGCGCACCACGACGAGGGTGGCCGCCAGAAGCAGGATGGACAACGCAGCGAGCCAGCCGAATTCGATCCATTGGAACGGCCAGAAGCGCGTGTCGGGTTGGTAGCCGGTCACCTGTGCGTACCCGTGATGGATAAGGTATTCAACCGGGTCCACGGATACGTTGGCGGCTTGTCCGGTGCTTTCTCCGCCCGGATTAGGTTGGGCATTGATCGCCTGCAACGTTCGGTCGATGGCGTCGTCACTGACCCGAATGCCGGACCTGGTCCACCACTGGTCAACGGTCGTTGCCCTGTTGGGTATTTCCAGGCTGGTGCTGGTCAGCATCGGGAGATAGTGCAGCCGCAGTTGGGCGCCCAGATAGGCGAGGCCGAACCAGGCAGCGAAGGCGGTGGCCAATGCGGGCAGTACCCGCCGCCACAGGATCCCGGCGAACACGCCGAGGGCGAAGCCCAGCAGCGCCCAACCCGCGACAGCCACACCGATTACCGGAAACACTGTTGCGTGCAGCCGCGACGTCTGATCGGCGTCGACCAGTGGCTGATCGCGCCAACTGACCAACGCACCGAAGGCACCTACCAGAGCGGCCACGCCCAGGGCACCTGGAACGAGGACGGCGACCGCCCAACGTATCCGGCCGACGCTCTGCGTCCAGGTGTAACGAACCGTTCCGGTCTCCAATTCTCGGGCGAGCACCGGGGCGCCCGCGAAGGCGCCCAACAAGCCCGGCAGAAACATCAAGACGACGCCCACCAGCCCGACCTGACCGTACTTCTGATGAAAATTCTGGAACACGAAATGGCACGTCGCGGAGTCTGCCGGGGCGCACGCCGACATAGTGGAGTAGGCGGAGCGCATCTGGCGGCCGTCGATCAGCAGGTAAACCGCCAAAGCACCCAGAATTGCGCCCGTCGCTGCGAGGGTGGCGCGGTAGCGACGTGCAGCCACCCAGCCCAGGCGTTGCCACGGGATGGGGCGGACCGGCGCCTCGGTGGAGGCCAGTGTGGTCATCGTCCTGCTCCTACGAGCTTCGGTATTTCGGGTGTGTTCGTCTGACGCAGATAGGCCATGGCCAGCTCCTCGATACCGACCGGCCGGGCTTCGTAGGACGGCGGCAGCGGCACCGCATTGACCGGTATGCGGACCAGCCGTTGCACGTGAGCGGTTGCGGCGGCGGACTCGATGATTTCCCAACCCAGTTCGGAGACCCGGCCGGTGGTCGGGGTGGTGACGAGTCGGTGACAGGCGAGCAGACTCTCGACCGTGCCGTCGAGGCGTACCCGCCCCTGTGAGATCACCACCAGGTAGTCGGCGACTCGTTCCAGCTCGGCGAGCACGTGCGAGGAGAGGATGACGGAGATGCCCTCGTCGGCCATGGCGGTCATTACCGTGGCCATGAAGTCATGCCGCGCCAACGGGTCAAGCGGCGCGGTTGGCTCGTCCAGGACCAGCAGTCGCGGGTGCCGGGCCAGCGCCAGGGTGAGCGCGAGTTGTGCCCGCTGGCCGCCGGAGAGTTTCCCGACCTTGTGCTTGCGGTCGATGCCGAGCTCGACAAGTCGGCCCAGCGCGTAGGCGGAATCGAAGCGGCTGTTCAGGTTTCGGGTCAGGTGCAGCATGTCGGCGACGGAATAGAAGCGATGCAGCGGCATGTCCTGCGCGACGAACCCGATGCCGTCCAGAGCAGCAGGGGAGCCCGGACGGTGTCCCCCGAGCACCGTCACCTGACCCGCACTCGGTGCGGTCAGGCCGACGGCAATGTTCAGCAGTGTCGATTTGCCGGCTCCGTTCGGTCCCACCAGAGCGACCAGATGCCCCTCCGGGAGAGCCAATGTGCAATCGCGAATCGCCCAACTCGCGCCGTACCGTCGACCCAGCGACGAAGTCTGGAGAATATTCATGCCACCCCTCCGGCGCGGCGAACCTGACGCGTTTCACCGCGGTCGGCCATTCCGCCACGGTTTTCAGAGAAATCCCGCATCGTGCTCGTGACCAGCGCAACGATGCCGTCCTCGTCCAGGCCCGCGGCGTCGGCACGCTCGAGCCATGTCCGCAAGCTCCGGCGCAGTACCGCCAGCTCCGGCAGCGTCACCACGCCCGCCGACCCCTCGACGAAGGTGCCCTGGCCCGGGCGACCGGCCGCGAGTCCCTTGTGCTCGAGTTCCCGGTATGCCTTCAGCACGGTGTTCGGGTTGATCGCGAGATCGGCGACCACCTCGCGGACCTTCGGCAACTGGTCGCCCTGCTTCAGATAACCCAGCCGGACCGCCTGCTCGACCTGCTGGACGAGTTGAAGGTACGTCGGCACCCCAGTCGTCGGGTTCAACCGGAACACGATCGGTGGGGCAGAGCCGGCCGCCGCTAGTTTATCTATTGTCATAGGACAACAGTAGGACGGTCAGTCGGCCGGCGCAAGGCATGTTGTCACGTTGCGGTCCGGTCGCCACCGATAGCAACCTGTTCGTGCTTCCGTCGAGCGAGCGGCATCGTCGCCGCAGTATGGGCCGCCGCTGCGGTCTACTCGATGAGAAACGAACGGCAGGAAGTTGACGTCCTTACATTTCTCAGGCGGTGGTGCCCGCTGGAAAGCGGTTGAAATGATTTCATGTTCTTCAACAGAAGCTTTTGTCCGCGTCGTCACGTAGCACCGTTGTGAGCATCGACGGCTATGTTGCGAACTGAATGAAAGCCCGTTGCCCAAGCGTTCCTGGTGCTCTCGCAGCCGCGACTCCACCGTCCGGTTGAGGCCCGGTTGTCACCGATTAAGTCCGTCCGTGAGTGGGCTCCGAAGACCACGTCTCCGGCTTGGCAGGGTTCCGTTGCCAGTTCGAGTGGCGGGATTGGCTGGCATGCCGTAAACCGATGAGGTGAGGCCCGGGAAATGCGAAATGAAGGGCTTGGCGAGTGTTGTTGCCGTGGATTTCTGCCGGCGACCGGCTGACGCGGGAAAGGGGTTTCGTGATGAGGTTTCAACCCAAAGTAGGTGTGGTGATCGCGGCGGTACTGGTGGTCGGAGCGGCTGGGTCCGCGGCGGCGGCCTCCACCGCGGCTCCCAGCGGAAAGCCACCGGACCGGGCGGCAATCGCGCAGCGAATCCTGGACAGTCCGGGCGGAAAATATTTGACCTCGCCGGCCAGGCTGGCGCTGGCCGCGGCGGCCCGCGGCGCTGCAGCCGGGGTGGACAGCGACCGGCCGTCGGCGGAGCATCCGCAGGCGCTGTCCCCGGCGTTGGCTGCGGCGGCCGCCGCGCCGCCGGCTCGGCTGGCGAACGTGCGGGTCAACGACCCCAAGCAGGACTCCCACAACATTGATCAGACCACGCAGAGCGAAACCACCGTCGCCGTCAACGGCCGCCGGGTCGTCGTCGGTTTCAACGATTCACAGCAGACCCTGCTCACGTTCACCGCCGGAACGGACCTGACCGGCTACGCCTACTCCACCGACGGTGGGGCCTCGTTCACCGACGGTGGGGTGTTGCCGAACGCGGCCGGGCAGGTCAATCGTCGGCGATCCGTGGGTCGCCGCCGACCGCACCGGGCACTTCTACTACTCCACCCTGACATTCAACGACCTCGGTGTGGGTGTGTCGGTCGCCGTCTCCAACAACGGCGGGGCGCGCTGGCAGCCACCGGTGCAGGCCTCACCGGCGGCCGACGGCAAATTGGCGTTCTATTCCGCGGATAAGCCTGCGCTGACTGTGGGGTCCCTGCCCGGGCGACCACTGACCGATGTCCTCTACGACACGTGGGACGACGCCGTCATGACGGCGGACGGCACCTTCACCAGTGGGCTACCGGTGGCCCGGTCCCTGGACGGCGGACGCAGTTGGCGCACCAGCTACGCCGATAAGGCCGTCGTCACCGACCCCAACAGCTGTTCCTTCGTCCAGTACATCGGAGCGCAGCCCCTGGTGCTGGCCAACGGCACCCTGCTGGTGGCCGCCGAACGCATCTTCGCGAACGATCCGAAATGTGCCGGGACGCCGGTGCATTTCGAGCAGGACCTGTTCACCTCGACCGACGGCGGGCAGACCTTCGGCGCCCGGGTGAAGATCGCCGATGTCACCCCCGCCGTGGCGTCCGGCATGCTGGACCTCGGTCCGGGGCAGGGGATACGGACCATTGAGTTCCCCACCCTGGCGCAACGCAACGGCATCGTGTACGCGGCGTGGAACGACGGTGCGCAGGGCCCCAGCCACATTCGGCTGGCAAGGTCCGCCACGGCGGGCCGCTCCTGGACGCTGTCCTGGGCGACCGGCGGCGCCGGCGTCGAGCTGCAACCAGCCCTGGCCGCCGACCCGGCCGGGATTCACTTGCTGTACTACCAGCTGACCGGCGGCTCACGAATCAATGTTGTCCTGGCCGACACGGCCAATGGCAGCACCTTTGTGCGGCACCAGGTCAACACCGTCACCTTCCCCGGTGTGAACAACCTGCCGCAATTCGATCCACTCATCGCGCCTCGGCTACATGGGCGACTACATCAGCATCACGGCCCACGCCGGGCACCTCTACCAAGCCTGGGGCGACAACCGCGACACCATCACCAACTACCTCTGGCCGACCGGCAGACACGACCCGAACGTCTATTTCGCCGTCCGGTGACCTGCACAGCGACCACCGCGGACCCGAAGATTGCCTAGGTGAGACACCGGTCTCGTCGGGAAGCTAGGTCGAGGAAACGCGCTCACACCGCAGTGGTGGCAACCTCGGCGGCCCGTCTGTCGTTGGGGTCGCGCTGTCGTTGTATGCGAAAGGGTTGTTCGGCGGGGAGATCTCCGCGCACTTCGCCAGGTCTACGGCTCGTCGGTGTCCAAGGAAACAGCTTCGCGGTTCACCGACAACGTTTGATCCGGAACACCTTCCGGGTTGACCTCGAAGAGAGATTGGGACGCGTGCTGCTGTAGGTAAATCCGATCTACAGCGCCGTGAACGCCGCTGCGGGACGGTCAGCGTTCGACGACTTCACGACCGGTGGGGCGGCAGTCGCCTGCCACGGTTCGGCTCTGGGACAAGGCCTGGGAGGAGTTCGTCGGAGTTCTTGGACCAAGACATGGAAATCACGCGCGTGTAGTCCAGCACCAACGCCATCGAGTCTCCATACCCGGTATCGGCGGGCCATGGAGGCCCGGGGCACTTGCCGACCGAGCAGGCCGCGTTGGAATGGCTTGTCTGGTCACTCGTTCCTGGACCCGCGGCGTGCCCAACAGCTCGTGGCAAACGGTCAGCCACCCGTACCCGATGGTCTGGGTGTAGCCGGTGAGATGCCGCAATGACCGTGGCGGCGGAGATGCCGGCGGGCGCGGTTGAAGTGTGCGGAATAAGTGTTTCGTGGGCCAGTTTACCCGCAGTAACCATATTTGGTCATTTGGGTGATTCGCTGTACTGTCGGCGCATCGTGCGTCCGATCGTGCTCCCGCTCTTGGCTGCATACAGGCGAATAAGGGGTGGGCACGATGGGGCTTGCATGTCGCCGGACCGAACCTGATGCCGAGGAGTCCTACTACATGAGCAGCCGCCGCAATGACGTCCGCACCGCAGGTCAGAGGGCGCTTTTCCGCCGCCGCAGGATCGGCGGTCGCGTGTTGTCGGTGCTTCTGCTCTTGGCCGGCACGGTCTTGCTACGGCCCGAAACCGCCTTTGCTGCAGACACTTCGGCGCCGACGATGCCCGGGGTCATCACCGCGTCCAATGTGAGCGTCGCGTCGGTGTCGTTGGCGTGGGGCGGTTCCAAGGACAACGTGGGAATCGAGGGCTATCGCGTCTACCGCAGCGTCGGCACCGGTTCGCTGACGTTGATTGCGACCACCGACGCGGTGACGTCGTACTCTGCGACTCACCTCTACAGTGGCCAGACGTACACGTTCGGCGTAACGGCAATTGACTCGGCGGACAACCCATCGCCGATGCGAACTCTTACCGTGGCGCTTCCGGCGAATACGGGTGACACCACGGCGCCGGCTGCACCGTCGAGCACCAGTCTGTCTTTCCGGGTGTTCTCCTCCTCACGCGTCGACGTCGTCTGGGGAGCGTCCTCCTCGACCGACGTGGCCGGGTACCGGGTGTTGCGCAACGGCGTCCGGGTGGGCGCCGTCGACCTGCCGAACACCCCTCGTTTCTCCGACAACGGGTTGACGGCGGCGACGACGTACAGCTATTCGATCCAGGCGGTCGATTCCGCCGGAAACGTCTCGGCTGCGACCCCGGCGAAGACCGCCAAGACCCTGGCCGCCGGCGCGGTCCTGATCGCGCGCGGCCCATACCTGTCGAACGTGACCGCCACCTCCGCCACCGTTTCGTGGTGGACGAATCTGGCGACCTCCGGAGCGGTAGCGATCAACAGCAATTCCGCGACCGACACGGCCGGAAGCGTGCAGCACCACTCGGTCACGGTGACCGGTTTGGCCGCGGGCACCAGCTACCCGTACACGGTCAGCAGCGGCAGTGCGACCGCGTCGGGCACCCTGCACACAGCCGCCGCGCCCGGGCAGACGTTCAGTTTCGCGGCGATCGGCGACTTCGGTGGCGGGGCTACGGGTGAAAACCAGAACGCCGCCAACATCGCCGGGGCGGGGACCCAGTTCATCCAGACGGTAGGTGATGACATCTATCCGTCGTCCGGTCTGCCGGACCCGAACTTCTCCACCACCTACTCGGATTTCGATCAGCGGTTCTTCAAGCCGTTCGCCACCGCGATCAAGTCTCAGGCGTTTTTCCCGGCGAACGGGAACAAGGAGTATTACGGCGACGGCGAGTTCTGGGCGGCCTTCCCGATGCCCGGGAACAACCACAGCTGGTACAGCTACGACTGGGGCAACGCCCACATCCTTGTCCTGGACACTGAACAGCCCTACGCCACGGGTAGCGATCAGTACAACTTCGCACAGGCCGACCTGGCCGCCCACCAGAGTGCCACCTGGCGGATCGTGGCCCTGCAGCGGCCGCCGTACAGCTCCACCACCGCCAACTCCAGCTCCAAACCGGTCCAGCAGTATCTGGTGCCGCTTTTCCAGACACAGCACGTCGACCTCGTGCTGTCGGGCAACAGCCACAACTACGAGCGGACGGTTCCGCTGACCAACGGCGTACCCACCGCCGGTGGCATCACCTACCTGGTCACCGGCGCCGGCGGGAACGGGTTCAACGCGTTCACCGCAGCCGCGCCTGCCTACAGTGCCTTCCGGGAGTCCAGCTACTTCCAGTACGCCAAGGTGACCGTGTCGCCGACCGCACTGACCGTCGACGCGATCCGGGCGGACACCAACGCCGTCTTCGACACCACCACGATTACCGCGCCCGGCGGCGGCGACACGACCGCGCCGACGGTGCCCGGAAACGTGGCCGCGGCCGCGATTAACCCGACCAGGATCGACGTAAGTTGGGCGGCGAGCACCGACGCCGTCGGTGTCACCGGTTACAAGGTGTACCGGGACGGCGGCGCGACCGCGGTGGCATCGGTGGCGAGCGGGACCACCTACAGCGACACCGCAGTGTCCGCCGGCACCACACACAGCTACACCGTGACCGCCTATGACGCCGCCGGGAACGAGTCGGCCCAAAGCAGCCCTCCCGCGTCCGCGACCACACCGGCCGCCGCAATGCCCGCACCGACGAACCTGACCGCGACCCCCAGCGGATCCAGCCAGGTAAACCTGACGTGGACTGCGGTCAGCGGCGCCACCAGCTACAACGTCTTCCGCGGGACCGCGAAAATCGCATCACCCGCCACCGCCGGCTACAACGACACCGGGTTGTCGCCGAACACCGCATACAGCTACACCGTCACCGCGCTCGGAGCGGCCGGCGAGTCCGCGCACTCGGCATCCGCGTCGGCTACCACCGCACCGACCTCCGGAGGCACGACCGTGACCGTCGCACCGACCGATGATGCGACGATCTCGAAGGCCGCCGGCAACACCGGAACCAACTACGGCAAGGCCACCAGCTTGACGGTGGACGCCGACGGCACGATGAACGACTTCCTGCTGAAGTTCCCGGTGCCAACCGGATGCACCCCCACCGCGGCGACCCTGGCCCTGACCGTGGGTGCGGGCAGCACCAACAGCTCGACGCACGGCGGCGACTTCTACGCCGCGCCCGGCACCTGGGCCGAAACCACCGTCACCGCCGACAACGCCCCCGCCGTCACTGGCTCTCCCGTCTCCCTTGGCGCCGTCGCCGTCAGCACGGCGTACTCGTTGAACGTCACCCCACTGCTGTCCGGGATCAGCGGCGGCATCCTCAGCCTCCGGGCCACCACGACCAGCAACGATGCGGCAGCCTACGTATCAAAGGACGCCACGACCGGCAGTACCGCAGGACCCCACCTGACCTTCACCTGCTGATCCGCCGGCACGACCCTGTCGGCCGCGTGAATGCCCCGGACACACCCGGGGGGACCACTCGGGTGTGGTCAGAATGGACTTGCTCTTTCTGACACGTCGTCAGCCAACCGATCAGGTGGACGTCACAAGCCGAATGCTGTTCCGAAGTTGACGGCCTTGGCCGCGCCGTTTTGTGGCGTTGATCCGCTGACCCTGTATAGCCAGTGACTGAGCGCTGCATGGGTCAGGGGAGCGCTCACTGTTTTGTGGTGCACGTCAGGATTGATCACAAGCGCGCCGATCGTCTGGTTGCTTCGCACTCCCTCGTCAAAGGTTACGACGATGGTGAGCTTGCCTGATCTGTAGTCCGGGCCGCTCATCACCCGCGGCAACCACAGCTTCAAAAAGGCGTCCGCGGTGCGGAGCGGGCAGTCGTGGGCGTCGTTGCACAGGTTCGGGGTGAGCATGCCGACATTCGGCAGGTTTCCCGAACTGATGTCATCTGCCAGCACCGTCAGTGGAACGTCGAACTTCCGACAGGCGGCGCGCTCAGCGGTGAAATAGGCCCACGGGTTGTGCTTGACCGCGTACTTTCCGTTGTCGTGGGTTTGGCAGTTCCGCACCATCGTTTCGTTGTACGTCCGGGCCGTCATTCCAGCCGCCAACGCCGCACCGAACACCGATCGGCCTTGCACGGGATGGGAGCTGGGAGGACCGTCGTCGGTCACCCCGAAGGTGCTGCCGCCGGCAATCTCGAGGTAATTTGGCAGCGACGGATGGGTGTACGCCGTGTAATGGGTCGCGAGTCCGTAGGTCTTCTGCATGCTCACCATGTAGGGCATGTGAGCCCAGGCTTGGGCCTGCGTGTGATTTTCCTCGACGACGACCAGTACCTTGCTTCCGCGCTGCGGAGTCAACGTCGTCGGGATGGTCTTCGAGGGAGTTGGGGGCGAAGCGCTCGGCTGCACTGTCGGGCTTTCGGCCTCCTCGTTGAACGACGCAGTGGATACGACCGTCGCAGCGGCGGGTGGCGCGACGAAGCTCCAGGCCCCAACCCCGCCCATCACTGCGAGAGTCATGAATATCGCGGAAAGGCCGAAGGTGCAGCTGGACGATTTGATCATGCCGGCGCTCCTCGCATAGCGCGCTGACGGCTCAAGCTCGTCATCAACCCGAGCCAGGGCGCCGCTGCCCGACCGTCCGCGCCATCACTTTAGGCAACAGGGGACATACACAGGGTAACACCGTCTTCCGTTTCCAGGCACCTGCCAATTGCCGATTCCCGCCGGCTTGCATCCCTGGACAAAAGTGCCCTGGCCCGGGCGACGGGCAGCGAGTCCCTTGTGCTCGAGTTCCCGGTATGCCCTTCAGCACGGTGTTCGGGTTGATCGCGAGATCGGCGACCAGTCACGCATTTTCGGCAACTGGTCGCCCTGCTTCAGATTACCCAGCCGGACCGGCTGCTTGACGAGTTGAAGGTACGTCGGCACGGTCAGTCGGCCGGCGCAAGACACCGGCCCTCGTCGTCGCGAGAGAAGCTGCAAATGCGCGACAGCTCTCGTCTTCTAGAAACAAGCGGCCCGACCGGGCCCGGCTGATCGGCCACTTTCACGGGCATGAGCCATTTAGGGCCGCGCACCTTAATGACGGTGCTGACCGTCGGCGATTGGCAGTACGAGCAGCGCGATACGTCCTGTTTGGGAGTGATGCGGACAACCGCCACCCAAATGATATGGCCCAAATGCAGGAACGGTGGCCGCATCTGGGCCAGGGCCGGATAGGGCGGAAGTGAAAGATTTCGTGACCCGAGAAGGGCTTTCGACCCAAGTCCCGGCGATTTCCCGCATCTGGCCTCTTGAACGATGCCAAGAAGCTTGATATGAATACCCTGCCATTCACCTGATGCTCGTCACCCCCGCTCGATTCAGCCGAGCTGGTGGCCTGCGAGCCGCGGCATCCCCGGATGTCCAGGTTGTTACCTCATCGTGGAGGACCCGTTATGCCGTCATCTGTCAGGACTGTTTCGCCCGGTACCCGTGAGTCGGACGGGCCGCGCAATTTGACTCGCGGCACGTTGGTGGCCGCGTCGTTGGGGGTGTGCGTCGGTCAGGTCGCGTTGGCGATCCCGGCCGTGTTCAACGGCTTGTTCCAGCAGGATCTGCACACGAGTTCGTCGCAGTTGACGTGGATCTCGGCGGCGTTCCTGGTGCCGGTCACGTTGTTCGAGTTGACCTTCGGTGTGTTGGGTGACCTGTTCGGCCGCAAACGCATGCTGGTCGGCGGCGCGCTGATGCTGGCTCTGGGGGAGCTGATCTCGGTGCTGACGCCGGGATCGTCGGTGTCCTCCAACGTGCGGGTCGGGGTGTTGTGGACGGGGCAGATCATCTCCGGGATCGGTGCGGCGGCCCTGTTCGCGACCACGTTGGCGATGGTCGCCGCGGGCACCCACACCGCGAACCACCGGGCCAGGTCGATCGCGATCTGGGCGGCGGCGCTGTCGGCCGGCGGTTTCATCTCCCCGGTGCTGGGCGGTCTGGTCGCGGAGATCCCGTTCGGCAGCAACCCGAACGCGAGCTGGCGGTGGGGGTTCATCTCGGTCATCGTGCTGGCCCTGGTGGTGGCCGTGGTGTCGGTGGCGGGCGCGCAGAATTCGTCCGCCCCGGAGGGGCGATCGCTGGACTGGCCCGGGCAGATCACCATCGCGGTGGGGATCTTCTCGTTGCTGTTCGCGGTCATCCAGGGGCCGACCAGCGGCTGGGACAGCCCGTGGGTGATCGGCGGGTTCATCCTGGCGGTGGTCTTCCTGGCGCTGTTCGTGGTCGCGGAGAACCGTTCGCAGACCCCGCTGCTGCGGCTGAGCCTGTTCAACAATCGTGCGTTCAGCATCGCGGCGATCGTCACGGTGGTCGCGATGTTCAGCTTCCTGGGCACCGCGTACGCGACCAGCATCAGGCTGTCGGCGATTCAGGGCTTTTCGCCGCTGAAATCCTCGATCGCGTTCGTGCTGCTCAACGGGATGGCGTTGCTGTTGATGCCGGTCACGCATCGGGTGTTGCTGCGGTTCAACCCGAAGTGGCCGCTGGGTATCGGCGCCGCCCTGATCGGCATCGGGGATCTGTGGATGTCGACGATCTCGGCGACGGTGACGTCGATCCCGGCGGTGGTGGCGCCGTTGGCCATCGTGGGTATCGGGTTCGCCTTCGCGGTGTCGGCGTTGACGGCGGTGGCGGTGGACACCGTGCCGGTGCACCTGGCCGGCATGGCCAGCGGATCGACCAGCCTGCTGCGTGATTTCGGTTTCACGCTGGGCCCGGCGGTGGTCGGCGCGATCGCGTTGAGCACGGCGGCGAACTCGATGCACGCCACGGTCAGCGGCGACCCCGCCCTGCAGAAAGCCCTGGCCGCCTTCAACTCCGCGGCGGCCAACGCTCCGGCCGCCCAGAAGCAGGCCCTGGAAGAGGCGATCGGCGCGGTGAACTCCGGCCCGCTGGGCGCCAACGCCGTCCCCGCATCGATCACCCTGCCCAACGGCACTGTTGCGCCGTTCAACCCGCTGCACCAGGCGGCATTCACCGCCCTCGACCACGCCTACTCGCTGGGCTACCTGGTCTGCGGCATCTGCGCGCTGATCGCCGCCGGACTGGCCCTGTTCGCGCTCGGCGGATCCAGCCACGAAACCATGATGGCACCGGAAAACCTGGCCTGAACGCCAACTTCGTGGCAACGAAGTAGACGCGTTGGCACACACCCTGCCACCGACCTTTACCTCATGGCCCGGGCTTTCCAGGCCGATCCATCTTCCGCGGTTCTCTCACCGTCCCGGCGCCTTCGGCCCCTGTTGAAAGGAACGTTCAATGTTCATTGAAATCTGCATGAAGGCGGCGCTCCGGTGAGACGAGTATTGGCAGCGCTCACTGTGGGCGCACTGGTCTCCGCCGGCATCGCGACCCAGGCCACGAGCGCGGCCGCAGCCCAACCGCCGGCCGCCCCGGCCACTGCGGCGCCGGTCCATCACGCGGGCACGTTGGCCGACGGAGCGACCTGGGTCGCAGATGTACCCAGCGCCTGGAACGGCACGGTCATCCTCTACAGCCACGGTTTCGGGCCGCTGAACCCGCAGGACGCGCCGGACCCAGCCACCCAGGAGGCCCTCCTCAACCGGGGCTATGCCCTCGTCGGCTCCTCCTACTCCGGCCCCTCCTGGTGGGCGCTCAAAACGGCGGCCGATGACCAGTTCGGTGCGCTGCACGCCCTGGAGAAGCTGATCGGAGCCCCCCACCGCACGATCGCCTGGGGCACTTCGATGGGCGGGCTGGTCAGCGCCCTGGAAACTCAGAACCCCCGCGGGCAGATCGACGGAACCCTGACCACCTGCGGCCTGGTCGCCGGAGCGCTGAACCTGAGCAACTATCAACTCGACGGCCAGTACGCCCTGAGCCGGCTGCTCGCCCCCGATCAGAAGATCCAACTCGTGAACTACAAGACGGCGGGTCAGGCCGCCGCCGCGGCCGCCGCCCTCACCCGCGTGACCGCCAAGGCGCAGAACACCGCGCAAGGCCGGGCCAGAACCGCACTCGCTGCCGCCCTGTACAACGCACCGACCTGGTACACCGGCGATGCGCCGCCTGCCGCCACCGATTACGTGGCCCAGGAAGCGCAGCAAGCCGCCGAGCTCACCAGCTTCGTACTCACTTTCACCATGACCGGGCGCTACCAGATAGAGCTCGCCGCGGGCGGCAACAGCTCGTTCAACGTCGGAGTGGACTACGCAGCGCTGCTGCGCAGCAGCGCCCACCTCAAGCAGGTAGAAGCCCTCTACCGGAAAGCCGGTCTGAACCTGAACCGCGACCTGGCCAACCTCAACCACCACGAAACCATCAGGGCCACACCGAAAGCCGTTGCCACCCTGGCGCGCACCTCAATGGTCACAGGTCACCTCCGCGTCCCCGAACTTGACATCCACACCAAGTACGACCAACTCGTCCCGGTGGAACAGGAGAACTGGTACGCCAGCAGAGTTGCCAACGCCGGCGACAGCGCGCTGCTGCGACAGGCGTACACCCAGGAAACCGGTCACTGCAATTTTCAGCCCGCCGAGACGATCGCCGCCCTGCACGCGCTGGAGCACCGGCTCAACACGGGCCAGTGGGGTGATAGCACCACGCCCGCCCAGCTCAACGTCGCCGCCGCCAAGACGGGCCTGGGCACCTTCGCGCCGTACGTGAAGTTCGCGCCGCCGGCCCTGATCGGGGCTCGTAGTTTCCCGAATCACCCGTGCGGGAATTCCAAGTCTCGTCAGCTCGGGTGAGCCGACGGGGATGAGGGTGACCCGGCTTTTCGCGTGCGCGTCAAACTCATCCCCGCGGATTCACCCGCCCTCCACCACGTCAGGAGTCCGCAGTGAACGACGCTGCCACGCAGCTTGTTTCAGGTCGGCGGCGATCGGCGTTGACTATCAGGCGGCCACCCGCAATTTCACTCATGGCCCCGCAGGTTGCCGACGCAGCGGCTCCGCGTGGGAGCCGTCACATCGGGAGTCAGCATCAGTACCCAGCCTGCGGTTCCTACCCCGAAGGAGTAATTCTGTGTCCGTTTTCGATCGACAGATGTCAGCCACTGCGAAGATCTTTCCGCACCCGCTCAACGCCTGGTATGTGGCAGCGTGGGACCACGAGGTCACGAACAAGACGCCGATGTCCCGGACCATTGCCGGTCGTCCGGTCGTGCTCTACCGGACCTCGGATGGTCGCCCCGTTGCACTGGCTGATGCCTGCTGGCATCGGTTGGCGCCGCTGTCGATGGGCAAGCTGGTCGGCAAGGACGAGATCCAATGTCCCTACCACGGGTTGCGGTACAACCCGTCAGGCCGCTGTACGGCAATGCCCGCCCAGGAGACGATCAATCCCAGCGCGATGGTTCCTTCATTCCCGGTTGTGCAACGCTACCGGTTTATCTGGGTGTGGTTGGGGGACATGACCCAGGCCGATCCTGACCTCATCCCCGACATGCACCAGATGGAGTCACCGGAGTGGGCCGGCGATGGACTCACCATTGCCGCCGGCTGTAACTACCAGTTGGTCTTGGACAACTTGATGGACCTCACGCATGAGGAATTCGTCCACGGTTCCAGTATCGGGCAAGCTGAACTCAGCGATTCAGAATTCAGCGTTTCTCACGAGGAGAACACGGTCACTGTCAGCCGGTGGATCCGCGATGTCGAGCCGCCGCCGTTCTGGCTGAAGAACATTCGGGACAGGTTCCCGGGATTCTCCGGTAACGTCGATCGCTGGCAGATCATCAACTATGAGGCGCCCTCGACGATCTGCATCGACGTAGGTGTCGCCAAAGCCGGAACGGGTGCTCCGGAGGGTGACCGAAGCCAGGGTGTGAACGGCTTCGTCATGAACACCATCACCCCGGAGACCGACCGTACCTGCCACTATTTTTGGGCGTTCATGCGCAATTACCGCTTGGAAAGCCAGCTGATCACGACGCAGCTCCGGCAGGGTGTGGAGAGCGTCTTCGGTGAGGACGAGAAAATGCTGACGGCACAGCAACTTGCGATTGATGCGAACACGGACTACGAGTTCTACAGCCTGAACGTCGACGCCGGCGGCATGTGGGTGCGTCGCATCCTTGACCGCATGCTGGCGTCGGAGAACGTTCTCACTCCCAGCCCCCGAACTCCGGCGGACGCCTCGTCGATTGTGGGCGCTGCGCCGGGCCGGCAACCTACCAGAGCGAGCTGAGGTCCCAATGGCCGCCGAAAACCAAGCCCACTGGCAGCTCGCCCACGTCGTCGAGACAGCAGTGGTGGCCGACAATATCCGTCGGATAACCCTCCGGCGGCCGCCGTCCGGCAGGGCGCAACCCGGCTGCCACATCGACGTCCAGGTTCCGCTCGGCGGAACCAGCGACATTCGCTCGTATTCGGTGGTGGCGTCCAGCGAGGACGGTGCACTGCTGACGATCAGTGTGCTCCGATCCCGGCAATCCCGCGGCGGATCCGAGTTCATGCATCAGCTGCAGGTTGCCGACACATTGATGACGACGCAGCCGCTGCAGAATTTTCCGCTCCGGGTTGGTGCGCCTCGGTACCTGCTCGTCGCCGGTGGGATCGGCATTACCGCCATTTACGGGATGGCTGAGACCCTGCGGGCCCTGAAGGCGGATTACCAGCTCGTATACGTCGGCCGGAGCCGCACGGCGATGGCCTATCTGTCAAACCTGACGGACTTGCACGGTGAGCGACTGCGGGCCCACGTCGATCAGGAGGGCACACCGTTGGATGCTTCCGGCCTGGTCGACGGCATCGCCGCCCGTGCTGACGGCATGGACACCGAGCTCTACATGTGTGGTCCCATTCGACTCATGGATGCGATTCGCCGGCAGTGGGGAGAACGCGGGCTTCCCGTCTACAACCTGCGCTACGAGACCTTCGGCAACAGCGGTTGGTTCGAGCCTGAGGATTTCATAGTCCAGATTCCCCGTCTTGGAATTGAGACAACGGTGGGTACCCATTCGACCATTCTGGAGGCACTGACCGCCGCCGGCGCCGATCTCATGTTCGACTGCCGTAAGGGTGAATGTGGTCTTTGTCAGGTCGACGTGCGCCAGGTTGATGGCGTGATCGACCACCGCGACGTTTTCTTCGGTGAGCGACAACTCAAGGCTTCGACGAAGATCTGCACCTGCGTCTCTCGGGTGGTCAGTACGGCGAACGCGCGCCGCCGGGGTATCGGGGGCGCCCCCGGTGACGATGCCCCGCAGGCACCTCGGGACGCGTTGAACCCGACCCCGGTCTTGACCATCGACGTTCCGTGAACGGTTCGCCAACGCGAAGGGTCACGTGATGAACAATCTTGGGCTCGGCTCCTGGATTCACCGGCGCCGGCGAAAGTCCGCCGGCCGAACGGCGCTGATCTGCAACGGTTCCGAAGTCCGCTATGAGGAGCTGGCCGAGCGGATCGACCGGCTGGCCAACGAGCTGGCCGCGCGGGGTGTCGGGAAGGGTCACCGGGTGGCCTATCTGGGCGATAATCATCCCGCATTCCTGGAAACGCTCTTTGCAACAGGCGCTCTCGGAGCCATCTTCGTACCGATCAACACCCGGTTGGCGCCGCCAGAGATCACCTACCTGCTGCTGGACTCTGGCGCGGGCATTCTGGTGCACTCCGACAAGCTTCTGACCAAGGCCGTGGATGCGTGTGTCACTACGGGCGTGACGAACCGGCTCATCGTCGGCGACAGCACCCCCGGTCGGTCTCGTGACGTACCTGCGGGCGGGGCCGATACCGAGCCGGTCATCGTGGAGAACCTCGAAGACGTCATCCAAGCCGGATCCCCGGACCACGTCGATGTAGCGGTGACCTTGGACGATCCGGCACTCATCCTCTATACCTCCGGCACAACCGGGTCACCCAAGGGAGCAATGCTTTCTCACGGGAACGTGACCTGGAACTGCTTCAACGTCCTCGTCGACTATGACTTGGCCAGCGATGACGTCGCTTTGATGATTTCGCCGATGTTCCACGCAGCGTCGCTGGATATGGGGGTACTGCCCGCCCTGCTCAAAGGCGGGACGGTTGTTCTCGAGGAAAGGTTTGAGCCCGGCCGAGCGCTGGCCCTGATCGAACAGTACGGTGTGACGAGCCTGAGCGGCGTACCCACCACCTTCCAACTGATGTGCGAGCACCCGAACTGGGCAAAGGCCGATCTCACGTCGTTGCAGAAGTTGACCTGCGGCGGGTCTGCGGTGCCGCTGCGGGTGATCAACGCCTACGAGGACCGCGGCCTGGCGTTCTCCGGTGGCTATGGCATGACCGAGACAGCACCTGGCGCAACCAGTCTCCAACCGCATCGTTCCAGGGAAAAGGCCGGGTCGGCGGGCCTGCCCCACTTCTTCACCGACGTCAGGATCGTCGATCCCGTCGGTATCGTCGTCGGCCAAGGAGAGGTCGGCGAGATCCAGATCCAAGGCCCCAATGTGATCAAGGAGTACTGGAATCGTCCGGAAGCCTCGGCCGACTCGTTCACCGACGGCAGCTGGTTTCGTTCCGGCGACATGGGCTACTTCGACGCGGACGGGTACCTGTTCATCTCCGACCGGCTCAAGGACATGATCATCTCCGGGGGAGAAAATATCTACCCGGCCGAGATCGAGCAGCTCATCCTGCAACTCCAGGCCGTCGAAGCAGTAGCTGTCATTGGTGTTCCGGATGAGAAGTGGGGAGAGGTCCCTGTTGCCGTCGTGCAACTACGAGAGGGTTACGAGCTCGCCGACGGGGCGATACAGCAACACCTGCGCGAACAGGTCGCGGGCTACAAGATCCCGAAAACCGTGACGTACGTGGACGGACTACCCAGGACTGCCAGCGGCAAGATCCGCAAGACCGAACTCCGTCCACCGGTCAAGGATGCAAGCGCTGCGCAGACCGAGGACAGCCGATGACGCGTCTTCGCCGCGTCGCAGTGAGGGGATCGTTCCAGGGGCCGTGGCCCCGCCTCTCAACAGGTTGCGGATCCGCAGCGCCTGCCGACGTGCTGTACGTACATCACCAGCACCGCGATACAGGTCAACACGAGCAGGAACGTGGCCAGCACGGCCACACCGGGCACATGCCCCGGGTCGTCACCGCCGTCGCCAGTCCACTTCGCGGAGAGTGAGCAACGCGTGCACGAAGGTGGCCACGAACAGCCCGATCGCGATCTGGCTAGGCCGGTCGCGGAGCAGTCGCTGCACGATCCGCGGCGAGAACTGCCCCATGGCGAGTTGCACCACCACCAGGACGATCGTCAAAACCAGCGCGGTGAGACTGACCATCGAGGTGGCCACCGTGGTCAAGATCTGGAGGGCCGCATCGGGGGTGCCCACCAGCGAGGACGGGATCAGCTCGTACTGCGTGGCCCGGTCGACCGCGATGGTGCCGAAGGAGATTGCCGCGCCAGCCAACACACACAACACCGGGATCAGCCACAGACTGGACCGCACGTTGGTGTCAGCTGTCAGACATAATGTACATTATCGGCATTAGGACGCCTGGCCGGAAGTCATCAGTCGGACCCGTTCTGATCACACGACAATAAGAATGCAGCCGCATCACCACAGGTCGTTCGCATCCCGTTGCGTCCCGAGGATTCGCACTGACGGACACGCCGGCCGGTGCCACTGGTGTCGTTGCGGCCGTACCGGCGGCCACCAACGCACCCCAGTGTCAGAGGCGCCGCCGCTACCCGGGGCATCGGGTTGATGTGTGAACGAGCGACAAGGGACGGATGGGAGTCCAGGTCTGGGTACGACCGACCGGTGACCCGTCTATTCGTCACAGTGACGAATAGACGGCTGCGGACCGCACGGTGATCGTCACGCCGCACGGTGATCGTCACGCCTGAAAGGATCTCACTTCGCCCCATCGGCACCGGGCAGCTCACGCAACAGGGCCGGCAACAAGGCCGCGCCGGCTGGTACGGCGATCTTCCCGACGGTGTCGTCGGGGTTGTACAGCGCGCAGATCTTCATCGACAGGCAGCCGCACCCGATACACGAGTCCAGGCGGTCCCGCAACGCCTCGATCGCGGCTATCCGGTCATCAAGTCGCCTGCGCCAATGCCTGGTGATCCGGCGCCAGTCCCCCGGCGTCGGCGTCCGTGACTCGGGTAACTGGGCAAGTTCGGTTCTTACCTCCTCCAGGGACAGCCCCACATTGCGGGCAGCCCGAATAAAGGCCAAGCGGCGCAGAACTTGTCGTTCGTATCTGCGTTGGCCACCCGACGAGCGCCCCGCCTCGATCAGACCCTCGCGTTCGTAGAAACGGAGGGCGGACGCAGTAAACCCGCTGCGCTGGGCCACTTCCATCACCGTCAGCCGCTGATTGACCGCCATTCGGTAACCGTAGAACTAGTTGGAGCTGACTTCAACTGTGTTCCTGTAACTCTTGACTTCAACCTGACTTCAAGTTTCAGACTGGATCTCAAATGCCCACGACAAAGGACTCAACATGAAAACAGCTCTCATCACGGGTGCCTCACTCGGACTCGGCCGGGCCTTGGCGCTTGCGCTCGCCGAGGATGGATGGAACCTGGTAGTGGACGCCCGGGGAAGAGCTGGGCTGGTCGAGCTTCTCGAACGGGTTCCCGACCGCAACAACGTCGTCGCGGTCGCCGGCGACGTTCGGGACCCAACGCATCGAGCTGAGCTTGTCGCAGCTGCTGGCGGGCTCGGCAGGCTGGATCTTTTGGTCAACAACGCCAGCACGCTCGGCCCGACGCCGCTGTCGCCACTGCGCTCTGCCGACCTCAAGCGACTGGCCGACGTTTTCGAGATCAACGTGATCGCCCCCGCTGAGCTGTCCAAAGCGTTGCTGCCCCTGTTGTCCGCATCTCAGGGTGCCGTGGTGAACGTGTCGTCGGATGCCGGTGTCGAACACTACGAAACCTGGGGTCTGTACGGCGCGAGCAAGGCGGCGTTGGACCATCTCACGCTGACCTATGCCGCTGAGAATCCTGAAATCCGATGGTATGCAGTCGATCCCGGCGATCTGCGCACCCGGCTGCAGCAAGAGGCGTTCCCCGGGGAAGACATCTCCGACAGGCTCGAGCCAGATGCGGTCGCGCCGGCCATCCTCCAAATACTCGCAAACCGCCCCCCGAGCGGCCGTTACCGCGCCGCAGACCTAGCGACATCCACCGGGTCGGCCCGATGATCGCGCGATTGGCGTTGCCATCCACCGAGTTCACCGTGCCCGCCGATCGCACGGCAACCGAGCCTGCCGAGTGGCGCGGAGTCGATCGGGACCAGACGCGGCTGCTCGTCGGTTCGTCGCTCGGCATCACGCACACCACGTTCGCTGACATCGGGTCGCACCTGCGCGTCGGGGACCTGCTGGTGGTCAACAACTCTGCGACGGTGGCCGCCGAATTGGACGGGCGCAGCAGCCGGCACGGTCAACTGGTTCTGCACATCGCGACACGACTGGAAGACCTGTCCTACGTCGTCGAACTGCGGAGTGCCCCAGACGCCGCCGAACCACTGCTGGATGCCGAGGCGAACGACATCCTCACCCTGCCGGGCGGCGTGAGCTTGCGGTTGCTGACGCCGTACCCGTTCGAGGGGTCCACCCCCGGCGCCGCGGGCAACCGGCTGTGGCGCGCCTCCGTCCCTGATCCGGCGGCGCTCGCCGAGCTACTGGAACGGACCGGACGGCCGATCAGCTACGGCTACCTGCGCGGCAGGTTTCCGTTGTCCGCGTATCAGACCGTTTTTTCGGCAATTCCTGGCAGTGCCGAAATGCCCAGTGCCGGAAGGCCCTTCACGGCCCGTCTGGTGGCCCACCTGAAGAGCCGCGGCGTCGCATTCGCACCCATCACGCTGCACACGGGCGTCTCCTCGCAGGAGGCTGGTGAAGGACCACAGGCAGAATGGTTCGACGTATCCACTGCTACTGCGGCGCTGGTCAATCACACCCGCTGCAACGGCGGGCGGATTGTGGCAGTGGGGACGACGGTGACAAGGGCGCTGGAATCCGCACTCGCGCCTGATGGTTCCGCGGCAGCGTCTACGGGTTGGACGAAGCACGTCGTCGGTCCCGGGTCACCTCCGCGACTGGTCGACGGACTCATCACGGGTTGGCACAACCCAGACGCGTCGCACCTGCTACTGGTTGAGGCGATTGCCGGCGCGGCCCTGACCCAGCACGCCTACGACGAGGCGATCCGAGAGGGCTATCTATGGCACGAGTTCGGCGACTCGGCGCTGTTACTTGCCGACTGAGCCGGGCGCCAGCCGGCGTGGAGATCCCCTGGGCATTTGAAGTTGCCACTGATCAATCATCTCCTTCACCGCAGGCGTAGGCGCTGGTACCTCGGCAGCTTGTCGACGACCAGGTCGAAGGAGTCCTGGATCATCTCTCGAATCAGCTCGTCGGCGATGGTGCCGTCGAGCTTGACCGTGTTCCAATGCCGCTTGTTCAGGTGGTAGCCCGGGGTGATGGCCGGGTAGGCGGCTCGAAGTCCAAGTGCGATCTGCGGGTCGCATTTGAGGCCAACCTCGACGGGCGGCCTTTCCCACGCACAAAAGGCGAAGACCTTTCCGTGGACCTTGAACGTGCACAGCTGCGGATTGGAGTCGAACGGGTATTCCTCGGTCGTGGCCGGAAGGTCGAGGCAGAAGGCCCGCAGCTCCGGGCCGGACATGGTCATCGACCCACATAGCCGCGAAGGTAGGCGATGTCATCGCTCTGACCGTGGGCCGGTGTCTCGACCGGTTGCTCCGCGGCGATCAAGCGATCGGTCGAATCGACTTGTGCACCGATCAAAACCATGAGTCAGACTATCCGAACCGACGGACACGCCGCCTGTCCGCCTCGATCACGGATGGCTGCTTTAACATGATGCCGTGAGCTACGCGGTGGACTTTGTCAACGTCTCAACCATCGGGCTGGAGTCGTCCCCTGTCGCGGAGGCGCTCGCCGGCCTGCGAGCAAACGAGGCTCGCTACTTCAAGAACAAGTACGACGTCGTGTTCACGGTCCATCCTGCCGCCGAGGCTCAGGAGACCATCGATTGGGTGCACCGCATCCTCAAGCAGGAGCGCGACATCGTGATCGCTTCTCCCCCGCTCGAGGCGACGATGATCGAGGTCGAGAACATCCGCTGGCCGTACGTCTTTTACGAGAGTGGACTGGCCATCAACGTCGTATACGGAGTTGAGGCCGAGAAGAAGCGGGCGGTCGGGTTCAAGCTTTCCGATGGCATGGAAATCCCGGCGGAGCTCGGCTCCTTCAAGTTCGCACGCCAGAAATCCAAGCTTGCCGGGACGATTCGCGGAACGTATTTCGTCATCAAGGGCGAGTACTGAGCGCGTCCGGACGAGTCCACGGCCTTATTTCTTGTTCCCTGGCTCATTCCGCCGTGATTCGAACTCACTGTGGCCGTTCGGGCATTTCGGGATTTTGTCGCCGCCTTTGACGTGAACCTTCGCATCGCAATGAGCGCAATAGAAATCGCCCGTCTTCTGGGCCTTCTCGCCCGCCTTCGCCGACATGCAAGGACCTCCGTTTCGAGGATGAACCGGTCGCACAAGCTGAGTCGTCGGTACCCACAAGTTCTACTGGTCAACCGGCTCAGCCACCGCGATGACCGGAACCGCACCGGCTAAAATCCGGCGATGAGGTCGCCGCACCTGCGTGCCGCTCGCATCGTCGCCCTCGCGGGAGCGGTGTTCTGGGGCTGGCTGTTCTACGGTTTGCAGGACGCGATGACCGTCTTCGTCGAAGGTCAGAGTTTCGCTGCCCATTACGTCACGGAGTCCGGGTGGGGCCTGCTGTTCCTGGTCCTCGTGGCGGTGCCGTTGGTTGGTCTGGCGTATCGGCCTCGGTCACCGGTGCTGGTTGCGCAGGTCGCGGCAGTTGGTGTTTCGGTGATCGTGGGGGCGCTGCTGGGGATGTCCGCGGTGCACCTGCTCCCCGGTGCCGGAATACTCCTCACGGCGGTCGCAGTGGCGGCTCTTACCCGGCCTGGACTGGCGCTCGTTGCGCCCGCGTGTCGATGTGCCATTGCTCGCCTGCACCCTATTGGCTGCCGTGCCGGCGCTCATCTATGCCATCCGTATGGCGACCTCGACCGTCGACGTGGAGCGCACCGCTGGTCTCGATCACTACCCGATTCAGGCCGCGCTGGCTGTCGCCGTCGTGCTCGTTGCGGCCGTCATCTCGGTTTCGAGTGAGCTTGCCGGTGCGCGGCTGGCGACCGCGACGCTGGTGGTGACGGTCACCTGGATCGGCCTGGAGTCAGTGGTCTACCCGGATCGCGTCGGTAGCCTCGGGACGGCGTGGGGTTGGGTTGCCGTCGGATGGGCGATCACATTCCTGGTTCTCGCCCTACGGCATCGCGAACGTGAGCCGATACGCTCACGGAAGTAGGCGATGTCGTGCCTGGCGGGCCGGGCCGCGTCAGCAGACGACGGCGAGGCGTCGAGGACCGCCTCAAGTACGACGCGTCGGTGACTCGTCCCGTGCCGCGTCGAGCGCCGACAAGGCGCGATCATGTGACACAGGCCCGGGCGGCGTTTCCGCGAGTGCGGCAAGCCAGGTGTCGGTAGAGCGTGCGGCGAGGGTTTGCCTGACGGCTTGTTGAGTGATGGCCGAAAGATTCAAGCCGGCTTCTTTGGTGGCCGTCGCCTAACTCAAATGGTCACGGAGATAGGCAATGTCGCCGCTCTGACCCTCGGCCGGCGTCTCCACGATGACGTCGGAACCGGCGGCCCCGCACACGGCAGCGATCTGCGCCGGGTCGATGGTGCCGGAATCGAAGTTCGCATGACGGTCAGCGCCGGAGTCGAACTCGTCGCGACTGTTGTTGGCGTGCACCAGATCGATGCGACCGGTGATGGCCATGACCTTGTCGACGACTCCGGCGAGCTCCTCTCCCCCGGCGAAGGCATGACACGTGTCGAGACAGAAACCGACACCGAATTCGCCAACGGCCTCCCACAACCTGGCCAGCCGGTCGAAACGGCGAGCGATGGCATGATTGCCGCCGGCCGTGTTCTCGATGAGGATCGGCAACGGGAATGCCTCGCGCTCGAAGACCTTGTGCCAGTTCTCGAATCCCTTGTCCAATTCGCTGTCGGATGCCACATGCCCGCCGTGCACGATCAACCCCTTGGCGCCGATGCCGGCCGCGGCTGCCGCGTGCTGGGACAGGATCTTCCGGCTGGGGATCCGGATCCGGTTGTTCATGGTCGCCACGTTCACGATGTACGGCGCATGGATGTAGATGGCAAGTTCGCTCGTCCGGATGGCCGCGGCGTGCCGATGTTCGACCGGCTTTTTCCACCCCTGCGGATCGGCAAGGAAGAACTGCGCCGCGCTCGCTCCGACCCCCTGTGCGGCGGTCAGCGGATCGGCCGAATCGACGTGTGCACCGATGGAAACCATGGCGGCCACGCTAGCCGAGCCCGCCGACAGCCAGCCGGCGGCCCAAGACCGCCCGAACCCGTTGACCTCTCGTCAGCCCGGTCCGGCGCTCCGCCTATCTTGGACGGATGGACAGCAATCGCAGCACGGATGTTCCCGCAACCGGCCCTGCCGTCAAGCTGGTCGTCAAGGACAACACGGTCGAGGATCGCTTCGAGCTGTTCGCAAACGGCATGCCCGCCGGCGTACTCGCCTACCGGATGGATGGCGAGAAGTACGCCCTGACCCATACCGAGATCGATCCGGAATTCGAGGGGCGCGGCATGGGTTCGGCGTTGATCAGCCGAACCCTGGACCAGATCCGGGCGGCGGGCCACGGCATCGTTCCCATCTGTCCCTTCGTGACTTCGTTCCTGCAGGGTCATCCGGAGTACCTGGACCTGGTCAGCGCCCGCGACCGGGAGCGTTTCGACCTGCCGTCCGCCTGACTCTGCTCTGCCTGCGCCTCCGGCGTAAATCCTCGGGGCCGACGCCGCCGACTGGGAAGATCAACTGATGCGACCCCGCCCCGGCGTTTTCCTGCCCGTGCTGGTCGCCGTCCTGCTCGTCTTGCACGGCATCCCGTGGTGGCGTCTGGTGCTGGCCCCGCAGTGGTCGACCGCAGCGACCATCGCCGGCACGGTCGTCGCTCTGGTCGCCCTCGTCGGCTTCCCGTTGGCCATGTGGAAGGGCCACGGCCGGGCCAGGCGGGACGGCCTGGCCATCCTGGGAGACAGCTGGCTCGGCATCGTCTGGCAGCTGTTCGCGTGGACGGTGATCGGCCAGGTCCTCGGGCTCATCCTGCTGCTCGCCGGAGTGGACAACCCGGCCCGCGACCGATGGGTCGCGACGTCAGTGCTGGCGTGGGTGATCCTGCTGTGTTTGTGGGGACTTTGGCAGGCACGACGGGTTCCGCGGGTCAAGACGGTCGAGGTAACGATGGGAAGGCTCGGATCCGGGCTGGACGGACTGCGCCTCGTGGTCATCGCTGACACCCACTTCGGACCGATCAACCGCGCCAAGTGGTCGGCCGCTCTGATCGCCAGAGTGAATGCGCTACAACCGGACGTGCTCGCCCACGCCGGCGATCTGGTCGACGGCTCGATCGACCAGCGGAGCGCCCAGGTGGCTCCCCTCGCCGCCGCAGAGGCGGCGATGGCCCGGGTTTACATCACCGGCAACCACGAGTACATGTCGGGCGCCGCTGACTGGATGGCCCACATGGGCGAGCTGGGCTGGACCGTGCTGCACAATCGCCACATCGTGGTGGAGCGGGGCGGTAGCAAGCTGGCGGTGGTCGGCGTCGACGACCTGACCGCAAAAGGATCGGGAGTCGCCGGGCACGGCGCGGATCTCGCGGGCGCCATGAACGGGCTCGACGGCGACGTTCCGATCGTATTGCTGTCGCATCAACCGAAGTCGGTCCGGATCTCGGCGCCCGCGGGCGTGGACCTCCAGGTGTCCGGACACACGCATGGCGGGCAGCTGTGGCCGTTCCATTACCTGGTGCGGGCCGAACAGGGTGCGCTTGCCGGGTTGTCGCGCCACGGGGAACGAACGTACCTGTACACGAGCCGCGGCAGCGGATTCTGGGGACCGCCGTTCCGGATCTTCGCGCCGAGCGAGATCAGTCTGCTCATCCTGCGCAGCCCAAGACCAGCGCATGCGACAGAAGAGACGAGCTGAAGGGGCCGGGCGCCGAGTCGCCTCGGGGCGACAGACCGAGGTGGCTCCAGCCAGCCCGAAGGCTGCGGTAGTCCACAACGGCTTTTTTGATGTGAGGCCCGGGGACTTGCCGGCGCCCGGCCAATCGGGACAACGAGCCACGCCACACAGTTGTTCCCGGGGTTCAAAAAAAATGTCAGTTGTTCCGGACTGGGGAAATCGTCGCGGCTCAGCGGATCCGTTCGGCTGAGCGAGCGGCGGCGAGAAGCTCGAGGACCAGGGGCTGCAGTTCGGTCCGGGCCGATCCTTCTTCCAGGGCAGTTGCCACATCCTCTGCGGCGCAGCGGACCTGGTAGAGGCGGTCGGCCAAGTCGTTTCGCTCCTCCGGCGAAAGCACAACCGCGTCGGGCGGCAGCTCTCCGCGCTGCAACGCGTTCCGGTTCTCGTAGGCCCGCTGCCGGCAGGCCTGCGCGCAGTAACGTCGGCGCCGACCGACGCTCCCGGCGGAGGGCAGTTCGCGGCCACACCACAGGCAACGGAGCGGCCCCTGACCACGAGTGCCGGCCGCTCGGGGCGGCTCGGCTTTCGTGATCACGGGCACGCGGCCAACGGTAACGCCACTGGGCGCGTCACCGGCGCTGGACACGGCCGGAGGCGGCACGACCGTGGAAGACTGCTGTCATGACGGCTTATCTCGCCGGGCCGACGCCGCGTGCTTTTGCCCATCGTGGTTGGCACGTTGGCGATCTCGCCGGTTGCGAGAACTCGATGGCCGCGTTCAGCCGCGCCGTCGAGGAGGGCTACCGGTACGTCGAGACGGACGTTCACGCCACCGCCGACGGAGTGCTGGTGGCATTCCACGACTACCACCTCGGCCGGGTGACCGACCGGCGCGGCCGGATTTCGGACCTCACCTGGGACGAGGTCCGCAAAGCGCGAATCAGCGGACGCGAGCCCATTCCGCTGATGGCGGAGGTGCTGGAAGCGCTGCCGGACACCCGGTTCAACATCGACCCGAAGTCCGACGGAGCCGTCGGTCCACTGATCGATCTGCTGCGAACCTCGGGTGCCGCCGACCGAGTCGGACTCGGTTCGTTCTCCGATCGGCGACTGACCCTGCTCAGGGGCGCGTTGGGCCCGGGCATCGCCACGTCGCTGGGACCACGTGGCGTCGGGTTGCTCGCGGCCGCGACGCGGCTCCGGATGACACCATGGGTGGGGCCCGCGTTGGCCGCCCAGGTACCGGTTCGTTTCGGCCGAATTCGGGTGGTCACGCCGGCGCTCGTCGCGCGCGCCCACGACGTCGGGATCGAGGTTCACGTCTGGACGATCGACGACCGTGCGGAGATGCACGCGCTGCTCGACATGGGCGTGGACGGCATCATGACCGATCGGCCGGACATCCTGCGCGATGTTCTCTCAGGCCGTGGTGAATGGCAGTCCTGAACGAAAGATCAGTACAGTCCGTTCGTGCCAGAGCAGCGATCTTCGCCACGAGTGCCTGCACGGACGTCGGAGCCAGTCAGGGCACCGGCTACCACCATCAACCGAGCCGGCCACGGCACTGTCGATGGTGCCCGCCGCCGGGTCGCGGCGCGGCCAGGCGCCAACCGGCACGGTGAAGTACTTCTTCGGTCCGATGGACTGCGGAAAGTCGACGCTCGCACTCCAACTCGATCACAATCATTCGCGCCAGGGCCGACGGGGACTTCTGCTCACCAGGCGCGATCGTTCCCATCGCGGCCAGATCACGTCGAGGATGGGCATCGCGCGAGCCGCCATCGAGGTCGACGACGACGTCGATCTGGCTGAGCTGGTGCGGGAATCCTGGGCGGCGGGGCGGCGCGTCGATTACCTCATCGTCGACGAGGCGCAATTCTTCACGCCGGAGCAGATCGACCAGTTGGCGCAGTTGGCCGACGACGTCCAGGTCGACGTGTACGCGTTCGGTATCGCCACCGATTTCCGGGGTCGGATGTTTCCCGGATCCGCTCGGCTGTTCGAACTCGCCGACGAGATTCTGCCCCTGCAGGTGGAGGTGCTGTGCTGGTGTGGAGCGCCCGGGCGGTTCAACGCGCGGGTGGTCGCCGGCGCTGTGGCCAGGGACGGAGCGCAGGTGGTCGTCGCCGACACCGCTCGCGGCGACGCGAAGGTCCGTTACCAGGTGCTCTGCCGCCGGCACCACCGCGCCGGCGATCTCGGCCCCGACTCGGAAGCAGAGTTGCCTCTGGAACCGGTTTGACAGCCGACCCGGGCGCCGGTCGGCTACGCCACGATTGGTCGGTCCCACTGGATGGGCAAAGTGCGCTAGCGTTGTGTCTCCGCCTCGTCGAGCGGCGGTCGGAATGAATGAGATTCGTCACATCTGCGGGACTTCGGGGTCTCCCGACCGTCCTGTAAGCGAATGGATCAGCAGGTTCCGTGCTGCCGGGGCGTTCACCTCGGGTGGTGAGACTTTGCCCCGGCCATCCGGGACACGATCGGGAACGAACCAACGCGGGACAGCGTTACCTATCAGTAGCAAACCCGTTCCAGGGTAGCCACCCGGGTGACTTGTCCCGGCTCCGCCACGGCACTTCTGCCGCCACCGGACGAAACGATGCGAAAGGAACACCATGGCTGACCGCGTGCTGCGCGGAAGTCGCCTCGGCAGTACCAGCTACGAGGCTGATCGCAACCACGACCTGGCGCCCCGACGAACGGCAACGTTCCGTTGCCCGCGGGGCCATGAATTCACCGTGCCGATGGCCGACGACGCCGAGGTTCCTGCCGTCTGGGACTGCCGGATGCACGGCCTGGAGTCAGTGCTCATCGACGGGTCCGCCCCGGAGGGCAAGGCCATCAAGCCGCCGCGCACGCACTGGGACATGCTCCTGGAACGGCGGTCCATCGCCGAACTCGAAGAGATCCTCGGCGAACGATTGGCCGAGCTGAAGGCTCGACGCACCGCCTCCTGACCGAATCAAACCAACGGCCCCGCACCCTCGGACAAGGGTGCGGGGCCGTTGTTGGTCGTTCCAGACGGGTCAGCTCGGCTTGTGCCCGGTGGCCAGTGCGGTGAGCTGCTGCCACCGACGCGCGGCGCCCCAGACGGTCACCTTGAGCAGCGCTTCGCGGACGATGCCGCCGCTCATCTTGGACACCCCGATCTCCCGTTCGGTGAAGGTGATCGGCACCTCGACGACCCGGAAGCCGCCGCGGATGGTCCGCCAGGCCAGATCAACCTGGAAGCAGTACCCGTGTGATGCGACCTCGCGCAACGGGATCGCCCTGATCACCGCAGCCCGGTACGCCCGGTATCCCGCGGTGATGTCCTTGACGTGCACCCCGAGGGCCAGCCGCGAATACAGATTGCCGCCCCTGGACAGGATCTCCCGCTGCTTCGGCCAGTTCACCACCGAACCACCGGGCACGTACCGCGATCCGATCACCAGGTCGGCGTGATCCAGCGCTGCCAGCAACCGGGGCAACTGCTCGGGAGCGTGCGAACCGTCCGCGTCCATCTCCACCAGCACGTCGAAATCGTGCGCAAGGCCCCACTCGAAACCGGCGAAATAGGCCGGGCCCAACCCGTTCTTCTCGGTGCGGTGCAACACCGCGATCAGGGGGTCGGCTCCGGCCCGTTCGTCGGCGATGTCGCCCGTTCCGTCGGGGCTGCTGTCGTCCACCACGAGCACATGTGCGGTCGGCACCGCGGCACGCAACCGGTCGAGGATCAGTGGCAGGTTCTCCCGCTCGTTGAACGTGGGGATGATGACCAGAACTCGTTCGGTCGTGTCGTCGCGGTCTGCGTTCGAGGCAGGGCTCACAGGTCGTGCTTCTCCAGAGTCGGTGCTGCGGTTGCGCCTCGTCGGCGGCGAGCGGATGCCGTGGCGACGGCCAGGCCAAGCAGGCTGCCGATGGTCAGGACCCATTCCACGGGGCCACCCAACACGGTGCCGGGCGTGGTCGCAGTGATCAGCGGGACGGTCGGCGTCAGGTAGCCGGCCGTGAACAACGGGATCCTCGACTGCACGGTGCCGTTCGGGCCGATCACGGCGGACACGCCGCTGGTCGACGAGATCAGCACCTCACGGCCGTGTTCCACGGCCCGGACCCGGCTCATCGCCTGCTGTTGATATGTCTCGTTCGTCCAGCCGAAGGTCGCGTTGTTGGTCTGGACGACCAGCACCTGGGCGCCGCCGTTGACCACATCGCGGACGATGCCGTCGTAGACCACCTCGAAGCAGATGACGTCGCCGATGTCGACACCCGCGACATCCAGGTTGCCGGGCCTGCTGCCTGGCAGGAACTCGCCCTGCTGCAGATCGACCTTGTCGGAGAAGATCCGGAAGAACGACCGGTAGGGCATGTACTCGCCGAACGGGACCGGATGCCGCTTGCTGTAGGTCTGGTCGGACAGTTCGGCCGCCGGTCCGGTCACCGGATCCCACACGATGCCCATGTTGTAGTTCTCGCCGGGCGTCCCGCTTCCGACGACGGCCCCCACCAGGACCGGAACGCCGATGTCCTTGACGGCCGACATGATCACGGCGGCATCGTCGGGATTCGTGTAGGGGTCGATGTCGGAGGCGTTCTCCGGCCAGATGACCAGGTCCGGCTTCGGGGTCTTCCCCGAGCGCACATCCGCGGCCAGCTTGTGCGTCTGCAGCGCGTGCAGGTCCGTGACGGCGCGCCGTCTGGCGTTGAACTCCAAACCGGGCTCCGGCACGTTGCCCTGGACCACCGCGATGGTCTTGGTCGGCGCACCTTCGCCGGACTGTTCGGTGGAGAGGGCGGCGAAACCGAGGACGAACGGCAGCGCAATCAGGAGCACCGGGCCGATCAGCAGCACCGGCCGCATGGCCTTTCGGTGGATCCAGACGGTGCGCGCCGCCCCGGCCAGGGCAAATCCGGCAAGTGCGGTCAGGAACGCCAGTCCGGACGCGCCGAGCAGTGAAGCCGACGGCAGCAGCGGACCGTCCGGCTGCGAGTAGGCGATGCCGCCCCACGGAAAACCGCCGAACGGGAACCGGGCCCGCAGCGCCTCCCCCGCGACCCAGATGCCGGCCGCCCATATCGGCCAGGCGGGCAACCGACGGGAGGCGGCGGCGATCAACGCGCCGACGGGCATCAGCAATACCGCCTCGGCCACGGCGAGTGCCGTCGCGATGGGCCCGACGTAGACCGTCGTCCAGTTGAGGAGCGGGATGTAGAAGGTCAGACCGAAGATGAGGCCGAGGCCGAGCGCCGGGCGGATCCGGCGCCCGTGGACCGCGAGGCCCAGGAGCGCGAGCCCGACCATGGCCAGCCACCACAGCGTCGACGGAGCGAAGGCGAGGTTCAACGCATATCCGCCCGCGGCCGCGCCCAGGATGCGCAGTCCACCGGGGCCAAGCAGCGATCGACGCCATCTGGTGAACCGGCCAGGATGGCCGGCTGCGCGCAGCTGCTTCCTGGCGTTGCGAACGAGGTCGGCGGACGGCGCCTGATCGACCGTCGGGGATGCCACCTGACCAGCGTAGTGCCGCAGCGGGTGATGGTCCCGTCAGAAATCCGTGAGGGTCATCTCGGTACGTCGTGCTGCCCGCTCACGCAAGCAGGCCGGTGTCATACACGGGCCGACCGTCGACGATGGTCGCCAGCGTCACCGGGAGCGGCACACCCGGACGTCAGGTCCGGCAGCAACGGCACCCGGGAGCGGGGATCGGTCGACCAGCGCGCGACCGACGGATTCGCCGCCGGGCGGACCAGCTCGGAGGTGGCGTAGATGCCCAGATGCGCCGGAGCCCCGACGGTGATCGTCCCGACCCCCCGATCGGTCCGGCCGGCGGCCCGATGCCCGCCTCGCGTGTGGGCGGTGAAGGCGGCGCGCGGTGAGAGGCCGGACCCTGGCGTGCGGTGGTGGACGGCAGCCTGCACGGCCGCCCACGGCGAGGCGGCAGTCACCGGGGCATCCGAGCTCAGCGCCAGCGGCACCCCGGCCGACGCCAGCGCTGCGAACGGGTTCATCGGCTCCGCGCGGGCCCGCCCCAGCCGTCGGGCGTACATCCCGTCCGGCCCACCCCAGGCCGCGTCGAACATCGGCTGGACGGCCGCGACGGTGCCGGTCGCGGCGAACGTCGCGATCGACTCGGCGTCGGCCATCTCGGCATGCTCGATCCTGGGCACGCAGCCGGCCATCCGGACGGTTCCGTTCTCGCCCAGCCGCTCGGTGGCCCGTCGCAACCCGCGCGCGACCGCGCTGACCCCGTCGTCCCCGATGGCATGGAACCCGGGCTGCACCCCGGCCACCGCACAGGCCCACAGGTGCTCGGCGATGTCGTCGTCGCTCAGGTACCTTGTGCCACAGGTGGATTCGTCGTCGCAGTAGGCGGCGCGCAAGGCCGCCGTCCTCGATCCGATGGCGCCGTCGACCGAGAGGTCACCGCCCAGCGCGACCGCTCCCGTCTCCTGCAGCAGTGCCAGCGCCTGCTCCGGATCGTTGATCGCGGCGGCCAGGTAGCCCAGCACGGAGATCGGGGCGTCGAGATCCAGCAGCGCCCGTAGATCCTGGCGTCCCGGCTCGTCACCGGCCGCGCATTCGTGGACCTCGACGATGCCGGCGGCAGCCGCGGAGGTCAGGAACCCACGTTGGGCCGCCGCCCGCCGCTCCGGAGTGAGCAGCGACTTCGCCGTGTTCCGGACGGCGTGGTGCGCGGCTCTGGTCTGCGGCAGCAGCGGGTGCAGCTCCAGCCCCGCCGCCCCCGGCTGGGCGACCGCGAGGGTCGCGAGCGCCGTGCTGATGAGGGCGGAGTGAACGTCGACCCGGCTCAGATAGGTCGGGCGCAGGCCGACCGCCACGTCGATCTCGGCCCGGGTCGGCGGTCGGTTCTCCGGCCACGCGGTCTCGTCCCACCCGTGACCCCACAGCAGGTCGTGCGGCCCGACCGCGCGGGCCGCGTTGGCGATCTGCCGCAGGCAGTCCGGCAGGGACGACGCCGAACTCAGATCAAGCCCGGTCAGCACCAGTCCGGCATCGGTGGTGTGCACGTGCGCATCGACGAACCCCGGCGCGACAAAGGCACCGTCGAGTCGCACCACGTGATCCGGTCGACCGGCCATCTCGACCGCATGCTCGGATCCGATCCAGCTGATGATGCCGTCGGTGATGGCCAGGGCGGTCGCCTCGGGATCGGCGGCGGTGTGCACCCGCCCACCGCGCAGCAGCGTGATCACCGGGCGCGGGAATTGATCGCAGTCACGGGTTCAGTCAAGCATCCGCTACCGGCAGCTGCGCACGACAAGAACGCGCAGGCGCCTCAGACGATGACCTGGTCGCGGCGGCGCGGCAGCATCAAGGCGGCCACCGCCATGATCGCGCAGATCACGGTGACCGCGATGAACACATCGTGGGATGCGGGGTCGATGGCGGCCGCAGACTGATCTGCGGTGCCGGATGCGTTGATCACACCGTTGGCGATGGCACCGAACAGGGCGACACCGACGGCGGAGCCGATCGAGCGGCTGAACATGATGTTGCCGGTGACCACGCCGCGTTCTGACCAGCCGACGCTGGACTGCGCCGCGATGATCGTCGGACTGGCGACGAGGCCGAGGCCGAGCCCGACGACGAAGCAGTACAACGCCACCGTCCAGACGGAGGAATCCGCGCCCAGGGTCATCATCAGCGCCGTACCGACCAGAGCCACGGCGCCGCCGATCAGGGCCGTCGACCGGAAGCCGATGCGCAGGTAGATCCGCCCGGCGAAGGACGCCGAGATCGGCCAGCCCACGGTGAGGGTCGCCAGCGCGAACCCGGCGACCAGCGGCGTGGCCCCCAGGACGACCTGCACGAACGTCGGGACGTACGAGGTCAGACCCAACAGCGCCGCGCCGACCGCGAAGGACACCGCACTGCCGCCGAGCACCACCCGGCGCTGGAACACCCACAGTGGCAGGACAGGCTCGGCGGCCTTGCGCTCCACGAGAACGAAGACGATCAGCGAGATCACACCGACCGCGAAGATCGACAGGCTGACGGCCGAGTCCCAGGCCCAGGCGTCGCCGCCCTCCAGCAGTCCGAGGATCAGCAGCGAGCACCCGGCGGTGAGCAGGGTGGCGCCGAGGTAGTCGATCCGGTGCGGCTTTCGCACCACCTTTTCCTTGAATTTGCGGACCAGCATGTGACCGGCGAGCAGGCAGAGCGGGATGTTGACGAAGAAGATCCACCGCCAGGAGACGAATTGGCTGAACACACCGCCGAGAGTCGGTCCGACCACCGCCGAGATGCCCCAGACGCTGGCCAGGTAACCCTGCACCTTGGCCCGTTCCTCCAGGCTGTAGATGTCGCCGACGATGGTGATGCTCATGGGTTGCACGGCGCCGGCGCCCAGTCCCTGGACCGCCCGGAAGATGATCAAGGCGGTCATGCTCCACGCGAACCCGCAGAGAATCGATCCGACGAGGAACAGCCCGATGCCGAGCAGGATGACCGGCTTGCGGCCGAACATGTCCGCAACTTTGGCATAGATCGGCACCGAAACCGCCTGCGCCAGCAGATAGATGGAGAACAGCCACGGAAATTGGGAGAAGCCGCCGAGACTGCGGACCACCGAAGGGACGGCCGTCGCGATGATGGTCGAGTCCAGGGCCACCAGCGACGTCGCCAACATCAGTGAGATCAGGATCGGCCCGCGCGACGAGCGGAACCCGATGCCGTCGGCGAGATCGGCAGGCTTGGTCGACGTGCTCACAGGGCGGTTCCGTCTCTGGTCGGAGGGCTGTTCTCCATGCTAACGAGACGGACACAGCGATCAATTCCGCAGCGGCGTCTGCTCCTCCGACCGCAGACCGGTCCAGTGGGCCGCGAAGGCCAACTGGTCGGCGTACTCCTGCGCGAGGGCGGTGGCCGGTTTGCCCATCCCGTGGCCGGCCCTTGTGTCCACCCGGAGGAGCACCGGACCGGGCCCGGCCTGGCAGTACTGCAGCTGGGCACCGAACTTGAGCGAGTGGGCCGGGACCACCCGGTCGTCGTGGTCGCCGGTGGTCACCAGCGTGGGCGGGTAGACGGTTCCGGGGCGAAGGGAGTGCAGCGGCGAATAGGCCCGGATGGCCGCGAAGTCGTCGGGATCGTCGGGGGTTCCGTACTCGCTGGTCCATGCCCAACCGATGGTGAACAGGTGGAACCGGAGCATGTCCATCACGCCGACCGTGGGCAGCGCCGCCGCGAACAGGTCTGGCCGCTGGGTCATCACCGCGCCGACGAGCAGCCCGCCGTTGGACCGTCCGTGGACGGCCAGTTGGGCGGCCGTGGTCGTGCCGTCGGCGATCAAGGTCTCTGCGCAGCCGATCAGATCGTCGAAGACCCGCTGCTTGTTGCGGCCCATCCCGGCCTCGTGCCAGGCCGTTCCGAACTCGCCGCCGCCGCGCAGGTTGGCCACCACGAGCACACCGCCGGCCCCGATCCAGCCGGCGAACAGCGCCGAGAAGCTCGGCAGCAGCGGGATGTCGAAGCCGCCGTATCCGTAGAGCAGGGTCGGTCGTGGTCCGGGGGGCAGATCAGCCAACCGCACCACGCTCATCGGTACCGGCGTGCCGTCCGCGGACCGGCCGCTGCGCCTTTGCGCACTGATCGGTGGCAGCGGGGCCGCCGCCGACGGACCGGGCAACTCGGTGACGCTGCCATCGACCGTCAACCGGTAGACGCGAAGTCGGTGATCGAAACCCGTTGTGCCGACGAAGATTTCATCGGTGGAAGCCCTGGAACGGACGGCCGCGAAAGAGACGGCGGCGCCGAGATCGGGCTCAGCTCGGCCCAGGCCGCCGCGGTCGACGATCTCCAACTGTTGCGCGGTGTCGACCGACCACAGCAGCAGGAACGAGTCCACGGCCATGGCCACGCCGGACAGGACCCGCTTCTCGTCACCCTCGGCGAGCGTCGTCCAGGCCGTTCCTGGACTCGTCAGATCGACGGCCACCAGCCGGCCGTGCGGGGCGTCCCGCTCGGTGCGGAGGTAGAGGATGTCGCCGACCGCGCCGACCACGTGATGGGCGTCGGTCAACTCGGGCACGATGTCGGTCTCCCCCGGCAGCACCGTGCTCCTTCCGTCCCGGTCGACCGTCAGCCGTCGGATCCCGATCGTGGTTCTGGAGTCCGTGCCGGGCGAGGCGGTCAGCACCAACAGCCGCCCATCGTCGCTGACCCATGGATCGACCATCCAGTCCCGCGCCTCGGGCTTCGACCAGATGACCTCGTCGGCGGATTGCTCCGTCCCGAGCCGGTGCACGGCCAACTCCCCCACTCCGGTGGCATCGGTGAACGCGCCGGCTGAAAGCGGTTTCCGCATTCGGATACCGCCAGTAGAGGAAGGAAGAGCCGTCCGGCAGCCAGACCGGATCCAGCCATTTGGCGCCGGTCAGCCGGTCGTCGAGGTATTCGCCGGTGGCGACGTCGACGACCCCGATCGTGCGCCAGTCCGACCCGGCGTCCGACCGTGCGTAGCCCGCCAGGGTTCCGTCGTCGCTGATCCGCAGGCCGGTCAGTGCGGCGGTGCCATCGGCCGACCAGGTATTCGGGTCCATCAGCAGACGTGGACCGTCCGCCAGCTCGGCAGGCGTGCTGCCGACGTACACCTGATCCTGGTCCCGGTGTCCCGGATTGCCGATCATGAAGTACCGGCCGCCGCGTTCCCACGGCACTCCGTGCCGCGGATCGGTCAGTAACCGGCTGGTGAAGGCGAGGAACCCGGCCCGACCGGCCAGCGCATCCAGATACGGTCTCGACAGCCGATTCTGCGCCTCTACGAACGCGCGGGTGCGCGGCGATTCCGGGTCTTCCAGGTAGCGGTAGGGATCGGCGACAGGTACGCCGTGCAGTACGTCGACGGTGTCGTCACGCTCGACGGCCGGATAGTTCAGGGGTAGGTCTGGCATGGCCCGATCCCATCACGTCCGGGGGCATCGGAACGCCACGGGCACCACCGGGAGTCAACCTCCGGTCGCGCCGTTTGCCTGCTCGCCCGGTGCTACCGATTCGACGGCGACCGAGACGGCGGCGACCGGGACGCCGGCCAGCAGCGGGCGGTCCTCGAACGGGGTGGAGAGCACAACCGTGGTCCGGGTGGAAACGTTGGCAGTCTGGCGGATCTGCGCGAGGAGGGCCTCGAGGGCGGCGGGCGAGGCGACCCTGACCTTCACGATGTACGACTCGACACCGGCCACCGAATGGCAGGCTTCGATCTCCGGAAGCGGCAGCAGCCGGTGCGGGTAGTCATCCGGTTCGGCAGGATCGATCGGCGTCAGCGAGACGAACGCCGTCAGCGGCAGCCCGATCTGTTCACCGTCGATGCGGGCCGCGTATCCGCGGATGACGCCACGCTGTTCCAGTCGGCGAACCCGCTGGTGCACGGCCGATACCGACAGTCCGACCTTGTCGGCCAGGTCGGTGTAGGAGCATCGACCGTCACCGGCCAGCACGGCGGCGATGCGGGCGTCGATCTCCTCCAGCACTGCTCTCATCCCCCCACTGTGAGGAGCGACTTGCTGGCCTTGTTCATCAGGACGGCGCCGGCCTCGCCGACGACGACGATGTCCTCGATGCGGACACCGAACCGTCCGGGAAGATAGATCCCGGGCTCGATGGAGAAGGCCATGCCCTCCTCCAGCGGCAAGGTGTTGCCCGCCACCAGGTACGGGTGCTCGTGCACTTCCAAACCGATCCCGTGACCGGTTCGTGTGATGAAATACGGTCCGTATCCGGCCTTTTCGATCACGGCACGGGAGGCCTCGTCGATCGATTCGGCCGTCGCCCCTACGCGGACCGCGTCGATGCCGGCCTGCTGGGCGAGCCGGACCACCTCGTACACCGCATCGAATTCCGGATCGGCGTGCGGGCCCGCCACCCGGTAGGTGCGGGTGCAGTCCGAGAAGTACCCGGCGGCGCTGGGGCCGCCGATGTCGATGACGACGGGCTCACCCGGCTCGATCACCTTGAGCGAGGCCTCGTGGTGCGGACTGGCCCCGTTCCGGCCCGAACCGACGATCACGAAATCGGCCCTGGTATGGCCTTCTTCGACAAGCGCGGCCGCGATGTCGGCAGCAACGTCGGCCTCGGTCCGCCCCGCACGGAGCCACTCGCCGATGCGGTCCTGGACCCGATCGATGGCCGCGCCCACCTCTGCTAATGCTTGGATCTCCGCAGGCTCCTTGCGCATCCGCAACTCGGCGATGACCTGGCCGGCCAGGGTGAGTCGGGAACCCGGAAGTGCCCAGGAGATGCCGAGCGCGTGCACGGCCGGAAGGTGATCGTCGACGCAGAGCACCTGTGTGCCCGCCGGTAGCAGGTCGACAAGCACCCGGTACGGATCCTGGCCATCCGTCCAGGTGATGAACGGCACCCCGAGTTCCTCGATCGGTGAGCCCGACCAACCGGCGCGCTCCAGCGCCGGCACCACCACCTGCGGGGTCCCCTGCGTGGGTACCAGCAGAACGGTGAGCCGCTCGTGGGAGGACACCGAGTGTCCGGCGAAGTACTGGAGGTCGGCCCCAGGAGCGATGAGCACGACGTCGGCACCTCCGACGCCCGCCTGCGCCGCCAACCGGGCCAATCGATCGGCGAAAGGACTCGTCGATCCGGCGTGGCCGCGGGCGAGGTCGATGGACATGATCGGGAGCTTAGTGGGTGTTTTGCAGGCGGACGCAGACCGTTGCGGGCTCGTGATGCGGGACGGCTCGCGGACTGGGCTCGCCCTCGGGCTCGGGCAGGTAACGTCGGCCAGCATGCTGCAGCTGCTCGATCTCGCCGGTATCTATTTCCGGGCCTTCCACGGAGTGCCCGCCAGCACCGTCAGCCCGGCGGGCCGACCGGTCAACGCGATCCGGGGGACCCTGGACATCGTCCGACGGGTGCTGCTGGACGGCGAACCGACGAGGGTCATCGCCTGTCTGGATCTGGACTGGCGGCCGGCGTGGCGAGTGGAGCTGGTACCGACCTACAAGACGCATCGCGTCGCGACAGAATCGGACATGTCTCAACCTTTACTTGAAGGCGAGACCGCGGTCGAGGAAGTCCCGGACGATCTCAGCCCACAGATCCCCGTCCTCCTCGAGGTGCTGGCTGCCTTCGGCTTCGCCACGGCCGGCGCGCCCGGGTTCGAGGCCGACGACGTCATCGGCACCCTGGCTGCCCGCGAAAGCCGGGATCCGGTCGAGGTCGTCACCGGCGACCGCGACCTCTTCCAGCTGGCCAGGGAGGACCCCACGCCCGTCCGCGTCCGCTACATCGGCGCCGGGATGAGCAAGGTGCAGGTCCTGGACGCCGCAGGAGTCGCCGCCAAGCACGGGATCCCGGCGGGTCGCTATCCCGACTTCGCGGTCCTGCGCGGCGATCCGTCGGACGGCCTTCCGGGGGTGCCGGGCGTCGGTGACAAGACCGCCGCCACCCTGATCAGCACCTTCGGTTCCATCGAGGCGGTCGTCGAGGCAGTACAGGAGAAATCCACGAAACTCAGTACGGCACAACGGGTCAAGCTGACGCCCGCGCTCCCGTACCTGTTGGTGGCGCCACGGGTGGTCAGGGTGGCAACAGACGCGGATGTCGCGGTGCGGCCCGTGGGCGACGGCACGCTGCCCACCGCTCCGGTCGATCCGGAACGCCTGCTCGAACTTTCTCGCGAGTACGGACTCAGCTCCCCGGTGGCCCGTCTGGTCGACGCGCTCGGCCGTCGGGCCTGACATTGGACACCGCTGGCGAGCGCCTGGAGCGGATGTCGGTTCGGCCTGGCTTCTGATTGCCGGCGTCTAGTTCGGAACGCCGACCTCGTACTTGCCCTTGTCGTCCTTGACGGTCAGAGTGACCGTCTTCCGCGCTCCGTTGATCGTCGCGGTGCAATTGAAGGTGGTGCCGGTCTTGACCGGCTGGTCGGCCGGACAGGTCACCGCGGTGACACCGGTCGCGCCGTAGCCATCGGGCGGCGGATCGGTCAGTATCTTGGTGACTCCCGCCTCCACCTTGGTGTTGTCGAAGGTGTCAGCCCTTTTTCAGCGGGCCGGGCCAGACGAACAGCAGGACCGCGGCGATGGCGAGTGCGACGAGGCCGGCGATAGCTGCGATCAGCAGGCCCCTGCCCGATGACTTCGCCGGCGCCGATGGCGGGGTTGCGGCCGAGCTGTAGCCGGCCGTCTGCCCATAGCCAGGCTGTTGGCCATACGTGGGTTGACCGTAGCCGGACTGGTCGCCGTAGGTGGGTTGGCCGTACCCGGACTGCTGCCCGTAGGCCGATTGCTGGCCATACCCTGCCTGCTGCCCATACGTCGGCACTGCTGGCCATAGGTCGGTTGCTGCCCGTAGGTCGATTGCTGCCCAAACCCCGGCTGCTGCCCGTAAGTCGGTTGCTGACCGTAGGCGGGCTGCTGGCCGTAGGGCGACTGCTGGCCGTAGGCGGGCTGGCCGTAGCCAGGTTGCTCGTACCCGCTGCCGCCGTAAGTGGGCTGCGCATAGCCCGGCTGACCGGCGAAACCTTGCTGGGCGTAAGGCGATTGGCCGTACTCGGCCGGGGCGGACGGCCCGTAGGCCGACTGTCCATACTCCGGCTGACCGAACGTCGGCTGCCCGTACGGCTGCCCGAAACTCGGTTGTTGCTCGTACGGCGACTGGCCGTAGTCCGGCCCGCCGTACTCGGCAGGCTGTGCCGCGTCCGCACCATCGGACCCTGAGACATCTGGCTGTGACACGTCCGGCTGGGCACCCGACTCGGCGCCGGCCGGCGGCTCGCTTCCCGCCTGGCCGTACGGCCGCTGGGCCGGATCACCCTGGTCTGCGTTCGGGTCGTACGGCGTACTCATGCTTGGCACCTTCCTGTCGCGCACTTCGGGTCAGCATCGGACTTCGATCGCATGCCGTCTGCGCGGGAGGTCTGCGTCACAACCCGCCTTCGCACCTGATCCAACCACGCGTGAGACCGTTGCGTCCCCAGGTCACTGCGCAACCAGGACCGGTGTCAGACCGCGCCGAGTGCGACCACACCTCGGCGCAAGCCGGTCAGCGCGGCCTTGGCGGTGGTGGCCAGTTCCGGCGCGGCCACATTACGGACCTGATCGAGCAGGTCGATCACCTGCCGGCACCACCTGACGAAGTCGCCGGCCGACATGTCCGTGCCAGTGGCGTTGGCGACCGTCAGCGCCTGCGTCAGGGTTTCGCCTTTCGCCCACGAAGCGACGGCGGCGGCGAACCCCAGATCAGGGCTCCTGGTGGTGGGCAGTCCTGCTGACTCCTCGTCGGCCGAGATCTCGGCCCAGATCCGCATCGTCGCGCTCATCGCGTCCGCGGCCGCCCCGGCCGGCATGCGCGGCACACCAACGCCTTCCCGCCTGGCCTCGAAGACCAGGATCGAGCTCACCGCGGCCAGCTCCGCCGGCCCGAGGCCGTCCCAGATACCGCTCTGCAGGGCTTCGGCCACCACCAGGTCACTCTCCGACCAGATCCGGGAAAGCATCCGGCCGGCGTCGGTCAGCCGGTCACCTTTGACGTATCCGCGCCGGTCCAGCAGAGCGAGGATGCGATCGAGTGCCTGACCCAACGAACCGCGGGTACCGGCCACCCTGGCCTGCAGGGCCGACGTCTCGACGCTCAGGCGCTGCCAGCGCCGCGCCCATTGCAGATGGGTGTCCCGATCTGCGCAGCCGTGCACCGGGTGCGTCCGCACGGCCCGTCGCAGGGTCGCGACATCGACGTCGTCGACGGAGCCGCGGGCGGCGGCACCGCGCTTGACGACACTGCCGCTCGCCACCGCGGCGTTCAATGATGCGGCCACGTCGCGACGCACCGCCGGCGATCGGTGGTCCGTGAACTTGTCGAGTTTGATCCGGCCCAGACTCGGTACTGCGCCGCGGAAATCGGAGGTCGACAGGCGTCCGGCCCAGCGACCGGCCGTCACCACCAGTGGGCGGACGCTGTCGTCGGAACCGACACCTGGATCGAGGACGACCGCGAGCCCGGCGCGCCGACCGGCCGGAATGGCGATGACATCGCCGCGCTTCAACGACATCAGGTCGCTCGTCGTCGCGTCCCGCCGGCGGGCCGCCCCGGCCTTCGCGAGGCCCTTCTCCTGCGCGGCCAACTGGTTGACCAGGGACAGGTACTCGGCCGTATCGCCCAGATGACAGGACATGGCCTGGAAGTGCGAGGCCAGGGCTTGCTCGTCGCGCTTGAGTTGACGGACCAACCCGACGACCGCCGAATCGGCCTGGAACTGCGCGAACGATTGCTCCAGTAGATCCTTGGCCGCGGAGCGCCCCATCCGATCGGTGAGGTTGACGGCCATGTTGTAACTGGGCCGGAACGAGGATCGGAGCGGGTAGGTGCGCTTGGAGGCGAGCCCGCCCACCACATGGGGGTCCATGCCGGGCGACCACAGGACAACGGCGTGACCCTCGACGTCGATGCCACGCCGACCCGCACGGCCGGTCAACTGCGTGTACTCCCCCGGCGTCAGGTCGACATGACCTTCACCGTTGTACTTCACGAGTTTCTCCAGCACGACGGTCCTGGCCGGCATGTTGATGCCGAGGGCCAGCGTCTCGGTGGCGAACACGGCTTTGACCAGCCCAGCGACGAACAGTTCCTCCACTGTCTCCTTGAAGGCCGGCAACATGCCGGCATGGTGGGCCGCGATGCCGCGCTCGAGCGCTTCCCGCCACTCCCAGTAGCCCAGGACCGCGAGGTCGGCATCCGGCAGCTCGACCGTTCGGCGGTCGATGATCTCCCTGATCTCGGCCCGCTCGTTCTCGGTCGTCAATCGCATCCCGGAACGCACGCACTGGGCCACGGCGGCATCACACCCCGCCCTGGAAAAGATGAACGTGATGGCGGGCAACAGACCTGACCCGTCGAGCCGCTCGATGACGTCGACCCGGGAAGTGGGCCGCCAGCTCGATCGGCCCCCGTTGCCGCCGAACCCGGAACGACCGCCCTGACTGCCGCGATCACGTCCGCGGCCGCCGCTGAATCGGTTCGCCAACCCTTCGGCGTCGGCGACCGCCTTGGCCAGGGCGGGCTCGATCTTGAGCCGCGTACCAGGCCGCGACGGATCGAAGTCCGCGCCGGAGGTGCTGAACAGGTCGTACAGCCGGCGCCCCACCAGCATGTGCTGCCACAGCGGCACCGGGCGGTGCTCGTCGACCACCACGGTGGTATGGCCGCGCACCGTCTGCAGCCAGGCGCCGAATTCCTCGGCGTTGGACACCGTCGCCGAAAGGCCGACGACCTGCACGTTGGCCGGGAGGTGAAGGATGACCTCCTCCCAGACGGCGCCGCGGAACTTGTCGGCCAGGTAGTGGATCTCGTCCATCACCACCGCGGTCAGTCCGTCGAGGTCCGGTGAATTCGCGTAGAGCATGTTGCGCAGCACCTCGGTGGTCATCACCACGACGTCGGCGTGCGAGTTGATCGAGGTGTCGCCGGTGAGGAGACCGACTCGGCCGGCGCCGTACTCGGCCACGAGGTCGGAGAATTTCTGGTTGGACAAGGCCTTGATCGGGGTGGTGTAGAAACACTTTCCGCCGGTGGCCAGCGCCCGATAGACGGCGAACTCTCCGACGACGGTTTTACCGGCCCCGGTCGGAGCGCAGACCAGCACGCCGCGCCCCTCCTCCAGCGCTCGGCAGGCGTCGACCTGAAAATCGTCGAGGACGAACGGTCGAGTTTCGGCGAACTCGGTCAGGTGCGGATGCCGGGCCCGGTCCCTCGAACTGGCGTAGCGCTCTGCCGGCGAAATCGACTCGTCCACAGCCGGCCCATGCCTCTCGGTCACGTCGCGTCGCCGAAGTCCATATCGTTCGGATTGATGGTGATGGGGGCGGGCGCGGGGACGGGCGTAGCTGCTCCGACGTCACCGGATGGCCCGGTACCGCCGTGTTCGCCGGCCGTTGTCGGATCCGGAGAGGCCTCGTCGTCGGACAGGTTCTCGAGGCCTTCCGCCGTGTCTCGCGCTTCCTTGCGCTTGTCGTGGAGCTTCGAGACCTGGACCGCGACCTCGTAGAGGATGGTCAACGAGAGAGCCAACGCCGACATGGTGATCGGGTCGTTGCCGGGGACGACCAGGGCCGAGAAGACGACGATCCCGAAGATCGAGTAGCGCCTCGCCCTGGCCAGTTTCTTCCCTTTCACCATGCCGATCCGGTTCAGCATGATCAACAGCAGCGGAAGCTCGAACGACACCCCGAAGATGATCAGCATCGCGATCAGGAAGGAGAAATACTTCCCGGGATCCAGGGCCGAGATGGTCGTCCCGCCGCCGAGGCCGAGCAGCACGGTCAGGCCCTCGCTGATGACGAAGTAGGCCAGCAGTGCACCGAACATGAACAGGGTCGCGGCGAACGTCACGAAGGTGACCGCGAAACGGCGTTCCTTGTCGTACAGCGCGGGCGTGATGAACGACCACAGCTGGTACAGCCAGACCGGGCTCGAGATGACGACGCCGACCATGATGGCGGCCTTCAACCGGATCTGCAGGGGCGAGAAAACGTCGGTGGCAACCAGCTTGCAAGCGCCGTTGTCCGAGTAGAGGCGATCGCTGGCAGGCACCCGGCAGTATGGGCCGGTCAGGATGTGGCCGAGGGTCGGGATGTGCAACGCCGGAATTCCGTTGGCATACCAGATGTAACCGACGATCGATCCGAGCAGGATGCCCAATGCGGACCAGCCCAGACGCCTGCGGAGCTCGTAGAGGTGCTCCATCAAGGACATCGTGCCGTCCTGCGGCTCGTCCTTCTTGTGACGGTGAAGCAGCACGGAACACTCCTTGGATGACGAGCGGACCGGCGAGGTCCACCTTCGATGATGCCATGTGGTCGGCGGTGGCTGACGGTAGTTCGTCGCTGTAAGAGTCAGGGACGGTGCCTGGGCCGGTGCCATCGGCGCAGCTCGTCAGTCAGCGATAGGCCTCCAACGCCTGCGCGGCCCTCTCCGAGACCCGGAGCGCAAGGTCCGGGCGCCCCTCGATGACCGCTCCACCGCCGAGCGAGAGCATCAGGCGGACCAGCCACTCGTCGCCGCCGGCCCGCAGACTCACTCGAACCGACCCGTCATCGGAGGGTTCGTCGGCGTTCTCGATGCGTTCCGCGTGGTAGTACTCGGCCACCCAGCGGGCGGACGGCGACAGCCGCAGCGTGACCGGCGGGATCTGCGGGTCGGGATGGAACATCTGCTCCGGGATGTCGGAGTCGACCCACAGCTGTCCCTGCGCGGGCTCGTCGAGCACCACGATCTCCTCGATCCGGTCCACCCGGAAGTGGCGGACGGCGTCGGCGGAATGGCAGTAGCCCTCGAGGTAGGCATGGCCGTCGGTCACCAGCAGCCTGATCGGGTCGACGATGCGTTCGGTCAGGGCGTCCCGAGAGGCCGTGTAGTAGCGCATCCAGAGCTGCCGCGATTCGTCCACCGCCTGCCGCACCGCGCCGAGGGCGGGGGCGGCATCCGCGGCCGCAACCCGGACTGCGCCGGCCGTCTCCGCGCCCGCCTGTTCCAACTTCGCCAGTGCCGAGTACACCGCGTCGGCATCCACCAGGCCGGGCAGATCCGCGAAGGCCCGCAGGGCGACGGTGAGCGCCACCGCCTCGTCCGACGTCAGCCGAACGGGGCGCTCGATGCCGGCGTCAAAGGCGATCGAGACGGTGCCGCCCTCCTCGTCCAGCACCACGTCGATCAGGTCGTCCGGGTAGTAGCCCGGCAGACCGCAGACCATGAGAAGGTCGAGGTCCGCCCTGATCTGGTCCGTGGTGACGTCGAATTCGGTCGCCAGGTCGGCGAGCTTCACCCCTGGGCGCCTGGAGATGTAGGGAACCAGTCCCAGCACCCGCGCCAACCGGTCTGTCGCAGTTTCACTCATGTTTGATCCTGGCTCTTCGCGCAAGCGCTCATCGCTTCACTCGCTCCGCTCGGTGCTTGTCGGCTCTCCCGAGCCGAGCTGCGATGCTCACTCATGTTGCGTCCAGCGTGATCGGGCGGGCGACCTCGTCGCTGAGTCGCACCTGGTTGCCCGTGGCACCCGTCAGCGCCGGTCCGTCGGACGAGCGCGCCCCGACCAGCAGCCGGATCACCGATTCCCGCAGGTCGGGTGGTTCGACGACGAGCACGTCCGGTCCCTGCTCGGCGATCATCCGGGCGGTGTCCCACAGGTGTGCGAACGGCATGCGCACCACGTCCCAGCCGGCGTGCCCGCCGACCGGATCCAGGTCCTCCGCGCTCCCCGCAGGCTTGGGGGATCGCTCGGCGCGTCGGCGCAGACCGGCCGCCGATCCCGGCTTGATCAACAGCGTGCTGATCCGTCCGGCCGGAATTTCGACGCTGCCTGCGACCATGGCGAGCAGATCCAGACCCTCGGGCACCGCTGAAGCGCCGGCCGGCCCGGTGGCGCGGACCCTGCCCACGATCCTGGAGAGGCGGAACGTCCGGCTGGCCGATCTGCCGACGTCATACCCGACGAGGTACCAGCGGCCGGCATAGGAGACCAGACCCCACGGCTGGACCGTGCGGGTCTCCCCCGCGTCGCCCGGATCCTTGCGGTAGCTGAACACGATCGCACGGCCGGCCCGGACGGCAGCGTAGATCGGCGCGAAGCTCGGATCGCCGGTGCGCACGCGCGGTTGGAGCAGGGCGGCGGCCTGGGCGTGTTGCTGGTCCTCCGGTTCGCCGACCGCGGCGTCGCGGATCTTACGAATGGCGTTCGAGCCGGCACCGGCCAGCGCCGTCGTCTCCCACAGCCGAGCGGCCAGACCGAGAGCGGCCGTCTCGGCCGGAGTGAAGGACAACTGGGGCAGGGCGAACTCGCCGGGCGGTATGCGGTAGCCGTCCGACCCGTCGTCCGGCGTCTGCAACGGGATCCCGAGGTCACGCAGCTCGGTCTTGTCCCGCTCGAACGTCCGGAAGAAGGCCTCGTCGTTGGGCGCGTCGGCGTACCCGGCAACCTTTTCCCTGATCCAGCCGGCGGTGCGGAACCGCGGCGAGTTGAGCAGGGCGATCACCAGGTTCAGCAGTCGTTCCGCTTTCGCCGTCGCCACACCATCCAGCCTTCCACACCCCCGCCTGCCTCCACCCCGACCCGCGCCGTCCGACCTGCCCCGCCGCCGCGCAATCCGAAGTCCCCGCCGCCCGCCGCGCTTATCAACTTCGCCCGCGCTGACGAACGTCGCGGTTTTGGTGCTCATGGGGCGCGAATCGATCCGTTCACGAGCGCCGTGGAAGTTGATAAGCGCGACACAGGCGGACAAGCGTGCTAGAGGGATTCGATGAGCTTGGTGACCCGATCGTCGGTGTTGCGGAACGGGTCCTTGAGCAGGACGGTGCGCTGGGCCTGGTCGTTGAGCTTGAGGTGCACCCAGTCGACCGTGTAGTCCCGACCGGCATCCTGCGCCGCGGCCACGAACTCACCGCGCAGCTTCGCCCTGGTGGTCTGCGGCGCGATCGTCGTCGCGGCGGTGATCTCGTCCTCGGTGACGAGGGCCGCCGCCATCCCCTTCTTGACCAACAGCGAGTGCAGACCCCGACCGGGGCGCACGTCGTGGTAGGTCAGGTCGATCTGGGCGATTCTCGGATCGGCGAGGTCCATTCCGTTCCTGGTCGCGTACGAGTCGATCAGCTTCTTCTTGATCACCCAGTCGACCTCCGTGTCGACGCCGGACAGGTCTCCGGTCTCGACGCCCTTGAGGGTGCGGCCCCAGAGATCCAGCACCCGCTCCGAGATCGGATCGCTGCCGCGGGACGCGACGTAGTCCACCGCCTTCGTGTAGTACTCCATCTGGGCATCCAGCGCCGAGATCTGCGAACCGGACGCGAGTCGCACGGTCCGGCGGCCGGTGATGTCGTGCGAGATCTCCCGGATGGCTCGGATCGGGTTGTCGAAGGTGAAGTCGCGCAACGGGATTCCGGCCTCGATCATCTCCAGCACCAGCGCCGCGCTGCCGACCTTGAGCATCGTCGTGGTCTGACTCATGTTGGAGTCGCCGACGATGACGTGCAGCCTCCGGTAGCGCTCGGCGTCGGCGTGCGGTTCGTCCCTGGTGTTGATGATGGGTCGTGACCGGGTGGTCGCGGATGACACACCTTCCCAGATGTGGTCCGCCCGCTGGGAAAGGCAATAGGACGCCCCTCGCGGCGACTGCAGGACCTTGCCGGCGCCGGCGATCAACTGGCGGGTGACCAGGAACGGGATGAGGCCGTCGGCGATGCGGGAGAACTCGCCGGCCCTGGCGATCAGGAAGTTCTCGTGGCAACCGTACGAGTTCCCGGCCGAGTCGGTGTTGTTCTTGAACAGGTAGATGTCGCCGCCGATGCCCTCCTCGGCCAGCCGTGCCTCGGCATCGACGACCAGGTCCTGCAGGATCCGTTCGCCGGCCTTGTCGTGCGCGATGAGCGTCAGCAGGTCGTCACACTCGGCGGTGGCGTACTCCGGATGGGAGCCGACGTCGAGATAGAGCCGCGATCCGTTGCGGAGGAAGACGTTCGACGACCGCCCCCACGACACCACCCGCCGGAACAGGTATCTCGCGACCTCGTCGGGCGAGAGCCGCCGCTGCCCGTGGAAAGTACAGGTAATACCGAACTCGGTTTCGATGCCCATGATCCGCCGCTGCATACGGCGAGACTATGCCTCTCGGCGTTTCCGGCCGGTGACATCCGGCGTGCCCGACCGCGTCCGGTCCGCGGCGAAACGCTGCGTCGGCGGTGGTCGCCGGGTGGCGTCGCGGATCTCCCCGATCAGCTCCTCGATGACATCTTCCAAGGTCACCAGGCCCAGTCGGGCCGCAGGCACCGGTTCGGCGCGTGGGATCACCAGTTTCGTCAGCACGGCTGCCGGATCGCCGTCCTCGGCAGGTGGCGACGGCGCCTGCGCCGGCGCGGCGATCTGGGCCAGGTGCGCCCCGCGACGCCGCATGCGGTCCAGCGCCACCCGCAGTTCCGTGCCCGCCTCGACGACCGGGAGGGGCCGGATCCTGCCCTCCGGGACGGGCTCGTCCCGGAGGGACGACGGGATGTCGATCACGTCGCGGATGTGCAGGTAACCGGAGAATCGGCCGTCGGTGTCCCGAATGGGAAACCGGGAGAAGCCGGTCCGCGCGCAGGCCTGCTCGACGTCCGCGGCCGTTGCCCCGGTGGGCAACGACACCACATCGGCATCGGCCAGCAGCAACTGGTCGATGGTGCCGGTGTCGAAGTCCAGCGCCGAGGAGATGAGCTCGTGCTCCTGGTCATCGAGCAGCCCCTCGGAGCTCGATTCGGCGACCAGACCGGCCACCTCGTCCCTGGTGAAGGCGGACGCGACCTCGTCCTTCGGTTCACGGCCGGTCAGCCGCACCACGGCGTTCGACATGTGATTGAGGCCGCGGACGATCGGCCCGAGGAACATCGCGATCGCCCGCAACGGCGGAGCCAGCAGGATCGCCGTGTTCTCCGGACCGGCCAGTGCGATGTTCTTCGGCACCATCTCGCCGAGCGCGACGTGGGCCGACACGACGAGCAACAGCGCGACCACCAGCGACACCGGGTGCAGCCACGCTTCGGGGACACCAAGGTCGTGGAACAGCGGCTCGAGCAGCGAAGCCACCGCCGGCTCGCCCACTGCCCCGAGCAGTACCCCACAGACGGTGATGCCGAGCTGCGCACAGGCCATCATGACCGAGACGTTTTCCATCGCCTTCAGAGTGGTCCTGGCTCTGGCGCTGGTGACCGCCTTTGGTTCGACCTCGGTCCGACGCGCCGATATCAGCGCGAATTCGGCTGCGACGAAGAAGGCGCTGAGCGCGAGCAAAAGGACGACGACGCCGATCAGCGCCCAGCTCGAACTCATGGACACTCCTGGCTCTTCGCGCAGGCGCTCATCGCTTGATGAGCTCCGCTCCGAGTCGTCTCGTGCTCGTTCCGAACTGCGATGCTCACTCATCGAGACTCACCGGGGTCCTCGACGGGCCCGACTGCGGACAGCACGATCGACTCGATCCGGCGTCTGACCCGCGCCGCGACGGTGAGCCGGACGAGCACCACCCGCGGCACGTCGTCGAGGGGGTTGACCGGGATCGGCACGTCGTCGGCCGAGCCGTGGACCCGGGCCGTCAGGACGCCGAGCGATGTGTTCGCAGCCATGGTCGCCTGCACCTCGACGGTGTCGGCGCTCTCCGGCATCCGGCCGAGTCGCGCGATCACCAGGCCGGCGACCGTCTCGTAGGCCCTCGACTCCGGCAGTGAGATGCCGCAGATGTCGGCGATCTGGTCGGGTCGCAGATCTCCAGGCAGCAACCAGGTGTCGTCGCGCTGCCGGACGGCGCGGACATCAGCCGGGTCGTGCTCGTCGGTGATCTCGCCGACCAGCTCCTCCACTACGTCCTCGAGGGTGAGGATGCCCGCCGTGCCGCCGTACTCGTCGGTCACGACTGCCATCTGCAAACCCTGCTCACGGAGTAGGTCGAGCAGGTCGTCCAGTGGGATCGTCTCCGGAACCACCGGCACCTCGCTCAGAAGCTGGGACACCACGACGCCGGACCGCTCGTCGGGCGGGATGGCCATCGCACGTTTGAGATGTACCAGGCCGACGACGTCGTCGGAGTCGTGTCCCGACACCGGAAACCGGGAGTGGCCGGTGTCTGTCGCCGCGACCAGCACTGCGTCTGCGGTGTCGGCCGCTTTCACGAACCGCACGCGGGTCCGCGGGGTGAGCACGTCGGCGGCGGTCTTGCCGGAGAACGAGATGGACCTGGAGAGCAGGCCTGCGGTCGGCGCCTCGAGCGTGCCCTGCGCAGCCGAGCGCCGGACCAACGACTGCAGCTCCTGCGGCGACCGTGCGGACCGCAACTCTTCCTGCGGCTCGATCGAGAAGATCCGCAGCACCCCGTTGGCGACACCGTTGAGCGCCCAGATGAGCGGGCGGAACAGCATGGTCGAGAACCGCAGCGGCGTGATCACCGCCTTGGCCGTCTCCAGAGGCTCCGCGATGGCAAGGTTTTTCGGCACCAGCTCGCCGAACACCATGGACAGCACGGTGGCGACCGCGAGCGCCAGGATCACGCCGATCGACTGCGCGGCCTCGTCGCCCAGCCCGATCCCGCGCAACGGAGCGGCGATCAGCGCAGCGAGCGAAGGCTCCATCACGTAGCCGAGTGCCAGGGTGGTGACCGTGATCCCGACCTGGGCGCCGGACAGCTGGGTGGACAGTGACTTCAGGCCCATCAGCAGCGACCTGGACCGGCCGTCACCCGCCGCCGCCTCGCGGGCGACCTTCGCCCGGTCGACGGTGACCAGGCTGAATTCGGCAGCGACATAGACGGCGGTGCCGATGATCAGCAGCACACCGACACCGAGAAGGGCGATTTGGCCGATCATGACGGCTCGCAGCGCAGGAAACGGTGGGCGGCGGGGTCCGCGGGGTGTCTGTCCATGGGAATTGCCATCAGGATAACGACCGTGGGGCAGCCACCGGCGCTTTCAACCCCATACGCCGATGCGAAGATTCAGCTGCCCACCCCGAAACACGTCAACGGCACCGGCGCCCCGTCCGCCGATGCAATCGCCGCCGCCAGCGCGGCCGCCGGCCCGTCCCCGGCGACGAGCCGCTGGTGATAGACGACCGTGGACTGCGCGGCGACCTCGTCGGAAATCCGATTGACCCCCGCGATGACGGTCGACACGCCACTGCGGAGCAGCGCCGCGGCCAGCCCGAGCGGCTCACCGCCCGGTCGGTCATCGTCGCCGCGTCCGACGTCACAGCTCGAGAGGACCACGTGGTCGGGCAACGTCGGATTGGGCGCGATGTCATAACCGTAGAGCGGGCCGTCGACCAGTTGTACCCAGGAAAACAGCGGGGATTCCACCTCGTGGTGGCCGTGGGCGGCGATGTGCAGCAGGCCACCGTCGGCAACCCGGCTGAGCAGCTCAGCCCCGGTTGCGGCGCCGTCCACCAGCGAGGAGGAGCCCGAGTAGAGGGCAGCCACCCGCTCGGCCTCAGCGGCCCCGTTCGGCACACCCGGCCCGGCCACCGCCAGCACGTCACCGGCGCCGGGACGACGGTGACGGCGGCCGCCGAGCGCGGCGGTAACCGAGGCGGTCACCGATACCCCCCGACCGCGCAGATCCGGGAGGAGGCCCCACGGCACGGTAGTCAGCACGCCCAGACCGGTGACCAGCACCGGACCGTCGCCCATGTTGTTCCTGATGGGCGTCAACATCTGGCGGGAGATCCCGTTGAGGCCGGCCGCCAGCGAACGGCGCGCCACCCGGCGGACCGGCTCCGGAATGCGCCGGCCGGCCAGCAGGTCCAGATCGGCCGAAACGCGGCGGATGCAGGCCTGCAGCTCGTCGAACCGGCCCAGCTTTCGAAACGCCGTGCGGTGGGCCGTGATGACCAAGGCGTGGAGGTCGCCGGCGCCGCGGATGTAGGCCACGACGCTCGCGCCGTTCGCGTCGGCGGCCAATCGGCGCTGCACCGCGGTCAGGCTGATGGGACGCCGGACGTGACCCTCGCCGGAGGTTGACCACGCCATGGCCTGGACCCGACGGCGCCGTTCCCTGATGCGCGTCTCGAGAGTCGGATCGCGGGCCCCGGACAGGAAGGCTTGCCTGGCTTGCTGGTACCAGGCGCGGAACTCACCGAGCTCGCGTGCGAACTCCGGGTCCGCCGGCGGGCGCACGGCCGGCAGCCGCGTGGTCACTCCACGGGCCCGCTCGAGCCACTGGAAGATGGCGGCCGGTGATCCGGACTCCACCGCGGTTCGCAACCCGAGCCGGGCCAGTTCCCGACCGTGTACCGAGGCTGCCGTCTGCAGGTCCTGCGAACCGAAGGAGGCCTGGAACTGGGACAACTCGTCGAGTCCTCGCCGTACGTGAGCCAAGCCGGCGCTCCGGTGACCGGCGGCAAGGGCCAACCGCCCGTCGAGCAGCCGGGCCTGCAATCTTGTGGCCAGCCGGGCGACCCCGGGCCGACGACGGTTGGCCAGGGCCAACTCCTGCGCCGCCGCAAGATCTCCGGCGTCGAGCAACGCCTCCGCCTGGAGCAGCATGGTGGTCCGGCTGTCCTCGGCAAGTCCGAGTTCGTCCAGCCGGGCCGTCAGGTCGGCGGCCTCTGCCGCATCGCGCCAAGCCGAAAGGGTCCGACCGGCCGGATGACCGGTGGCCGGCTCGTCATCCAGGCGCCGTCGCCGCTGGGCTCGAAGAGCCTGCAGCAGAAGCGTTCTAGCGGCAAGTGCGGCAGGTTCGTTACCGCCGCGTCGCGCTGTCTGCTCTGCGCGGCCGGCGGCGCGCGCCGCCGCCTCCGGCTGGCCGGCGAGCAGGTCCAGTTCGGCCCGGACGGAGTAGGCGTCCACCAGATCCGCGCTGGCGTGCTGCAGCCGGAAGAACTTCAGCGCCTTGTCGATGTGTTCGCCGGCCGCATCGATCAGGCCGGCCGCGGCCAGCACCCTCGCCCGGTCCAGCGTTGACACCCCGTCCAGCGCGGCGCCCGGCCATGCCGCGGCGGCGGTCTCCATGGCGGACAGTGCGGCAGGCAGGTCGCCGGCGAGATAGCGGACGAAGCCCAGGTTGTGGTCTGCGATGAAGGTGATGTCGCCGCGTCCCAGTTCGCGCGCGATGGAAGCGGCGGCCTCTATATCGGCCGCAGCTTCTACCAGCCGGCCGGCGACGATGTGCAACAGGCCGCGGTTGATCAGGGCGCCCGCCAGCTCTGCCAACCCGTCCGGCGTGGTCGATTTCCGCAGTTGCGCGACCGCCGCGTCCGGGTCCTCGAGAGCGGCGTCCGGTTGACCGGTTCGGACCAGCATCAGCCCGCGGCCCACTCGAACGGCCGGCGATACTTGGGGGCAGGGCGCAACTACCTGCGGCAATTTCCGTGCCTTTTCGGGACGACGAAGCTCGGAATTGTTGTATGCGAGCGCCACCGGAATACGAGCCCGCAGCATCGGGTTCGGATGTGACTCCGGGTCAATTTGATCAATTGCACGCTGGGCCAAATGAAGGCCGGTTGACCATTTGCCGTTGTCGCTCGCGGGTGGCGCGTCCGCCCACAATTCGGCCGTGGACAGTTGCCCACTGGGCGGTGATTGATACCGATTGCCCGGTTTCATCGGTCCAGTGTCACAGGTGGCGCAAGTCCCGGCCTGCTGAAGTTGGCCGAGTCAGGGTCAGTTGCCCGAACCGAAGCAGTTGAACGCCGCCAGTTCGCCGTCGACCGAGCCGACCGCCGATGCCAAAGCTGCTGCCGGACTGTCACCGGCTACCAGCCGTTCGTGGTAGCCCACCATGACTTCCAGTGCCAAGCTGTCCGAGATCCGGCTCACGCCGGCGACGACGGTGGAAACACCACTGCGCAACAGCGCGGCCGCCAACCCGAGTGGTTCGCCACCCGGCCGCAGGTGACTGCGCCCGACGTCGCAGCTGGACAGCACAACGTGATCGGGCAGACGGGGATTCGGCGCGATGTCGTATCCGTACAGCGGGCCGTCCGCGAGCAGGACCGAGGAGAACAAAGCGGATTCCGTCTCGTGATGTCCGTGAGCCGCCACGTGCAAGAGTCCACCGGAAGGCAGCTGCGCGAGCACGGCCTCGCCGGTGGCGTGCTCGTCGACGAGCAAGCCTGCGCCCGGGTGGAGTGCCGCGACCTGTTCCGCTTCCTTGGCGCCCTGCGGCACCTCCGGACCGGCCACCGCGAGCACTCCCCGCAAGTGGGCCCTGGCCGGGCGGCCGGACGCCACCATCGCCGCTGTCACCGATGACGCAACGGATACCGGCCGGCCGGTCAACCCGGGGAGGAGGTTCCACGGCAGGGTGGCCAGCTCGCCGACGGCGGCGATCAGCATGGGACCGCCGGAAAACCGCGGCAGTATCGGGTCGAGCAGCTGTTCCGAGAGGCGCTGCAGCTCCCCGACCACCGACGCCGCAGCGACCTTGCGCAGCGGCGCAGATATTCGCGGAGCGGCCAGCATGTCGAGGTCGGCCGCCCGGCGGCGGTGCCGCGGCGCTTCGTCGTCCCAGAAGCCGAGCGGGTGGAACCAGGCACCCTTCGCGGTGATCACCAGCGCGCGCACCGCGTCGAGACCGGTGATGAACGCGACGACCGTCGGATCGTCCGGATCACCGGCCAACAACCGTCGGACGGCGGTCAGGCTGAGCGGCCGAGTCGCAGCTCCGGAGCCCGACACGATCCACGAACGCGCCCGGACCTGTCTGCGCAATTCCTTGGCCTGGCGTTCCAATTCGGGTGCAGCAAGGCCGGCCATCGCCGCCTCCCGCAACTGCGTCACGGTGTATCTCAGCGCGCCGAGCAGCTCGGCGAGTTCTGGATCGGCGGGCGGGTGTACGACAGGCAGTCGCGTACTGACCGCCCGGCCCCGTTCCAGCCACTGCAGGATCACCGCCGGTGACCCGCCCTCTATCGCGGTCCGCAGGCCCAGCTTGGTCAACAGCGAGCCGTGGATCGCGGCTCCCGACTGCAGGTCCTGCGATCCGAACCGGGCCTGGAACTCCTCGAGATCGTCCAGTCCCTTGCGTAGTTCGGCCAGTCCCGCAGCCCGATCGGAGTCCGCCAGCGCGATCCGACCGGCGACGTATCTGGCGCGCAGTCTGGTCGGGAGCGAGGGCTTGCTGTCCGCGTGCCAGACTGCCCCGGTCAACGATCTGGCGCTGTCGACATCGTCGGCGCCCAGGTAACTCTGGGCCGCGACCAGGCGTGCCGTCGCAGAATCGTCGCTCAGTCCCGCTGCTGCGAGCCGGTCGGCCAAGTCGGCGGCTTCCTCCGCATACCTGCGCAACACGGCCCGCGTTCGTCCGGGGCCTGTTTCCGTCGGCCTGGCTCGCAGGTTGGTGAGCCGGGCGACCAATGCGGCACTGGCATTGCTCTGCTGAGTACGCAGGACTTCTGCGCGCTGCGCCTTCCGTCGCGCGGAACGGGTGTCACCGGAATGAATATCGAGCTCGGCACTCAATAACAATGCGTCGGCCAGATCGGTTCCTGCTTTGTTGCGCCGGAAATCATCAATGGCTTTGGCCACAAATTCCTCAGCTTCGGCGAACAGGCCGGCGGCTTGCAATACTCGAGCCCGATCGAGAGCCGGTATGCCGACGTACGTTTCTGGCAGAGTGTTCTCCGCTGCCTGCATCTCGGCCAGCGCGGAAGGAAGGTCGCCGTAGAGAAATTTGAGATAGGCCAGATTGTGCCGTGCCATGAACTCGTTCTCGGGCTGTCCGTTGGAAGCGGCGACGGCGACAGCCGCTCGAGTGTCGAGTTCCGCGTCGCTCAGCCGACCGCGGCCCATGTTGAGCAAGCCGCGATTCAAAAGTGCCGCGAAGTGCGCTCGACCGTCCGGGAGTGGTGGAACATCGATGGCGCTGGTCAGGTCATCAAGGGCGAGTTGCGTCTCGCCGGTGTAGAGGCGAACGGAGCCCCTGGCGGCAAGAATAGCCTGCGCTTGAGCCGGAGCCACGTCGAGCGCTTCGTCCAACAATTGCAGGGCCCGGTCGACCTGACCAAGGTCGACCAGGCTCGGCGCCAATTGCAATTGAAATCGCGCCCGCAGAACCAGGGCCTCGGGAGAGGTGAGACTTGCCGTCTTCGCCAGCGTGCGGTCGGCCAGGCGAACAACAGACGCTACATCTCCGGCCTGCGCGAAGTTCTGGATGCGGGCCAGCACCTTTTCGAGCCTGGCCAGCTCAGCCTGCGCAGCTTTGTCGTTTGCCCCGGCCGGCTTCGCGCGCACCTCACCATCTTCACAGGTCCAACGCGGGCGTCACCACCGGTATCTGAATTGCCGGGTCGGACGACTCCGTCGGGTTCAGCACCAGCTGGGCCGGCCCCATCGGCACCGAGTCGAAGACGAACCGACCGGAGTCATCGCATTCCGTCGTCAGGACGCGTTGCCCGGACCGAAGTTCTACGTGCAACGCACCACCCGGCGCGGCCCAACCATCGACGCGGACCATGCCGCCAGGCTGGGGATCGACGGCGATCATCACGGTGAGATGTTCGCTGGCAAAAGTCACCCGGCGCGCATGCTCCACCTGAGCACCGCGAGTGCCCAGCAATCCGGCTTCGGACTCGACCAGCCGAGCCATCTCCCCATCCAGATCGGTGGCGCCCAACGCGAACAGGACCACCTCGGGGAGCATCGGCGGCATCGGGTCGAGAACGTCGTATAGAGCGACGATGTCGCTGAGCAGGTCGAGATCGGACATGTCCATCGGTTCATGGCTCGCTGAATTCGTCATGACCACTCCTCGCCCTGCAGGCGCGCGCGCAGCTTGTCCAGGCATCGGCCCCTGGTGGGGCCGATGGATCCGACCGGCATACCCATGTCGGCCGCGATTGCTGCATAGTCCGGACGCGGCGCAAAGGCGATCACGGCCAGCAGGCGTCGACAACGCTCGGGCAGTGCCGAGACGTGCGCCCACAGGCGACGCTGTTCGTCCGAGAGAACGGCAGTCGACTCTGCCGACTGTTCACGTGGCAGATCGTCATCGGTGGGCTCCGAGCCCGATCGTTGGGCGACGACGGCGCGGTCGCGCCAAGCCTGACGACGCAACGTGACGGTCAACCAGCGCACGACGGCGAGTGGATCCGAGATCGACCCACCCCGTCGGACGAGGGCCAGAAAGGTTTGCTGCACACTGTCCTCGGCTTCGGCGGACGACAGTCCGCACTGACGGGCGGTATGCCACAACAGAGGGCTGACCAACCGAACCAGGCGGTCGATGCCTCCTGGGACACCTGCTCGATAGTCCTCGAAGGCGGCCGCGGCCTGGGTGACCAGATCGCCGACGGCCATGCGTCCTTCGACACGCTGAGCCGGCACGACGGTCGGCGCGGGCGCAGGCGAACCCCCCGATGACGCACCCGGGGTACCACCCGTGTTGGCCCTCTCGTGCAGAGGGCTCGTCCCTACGGTCATCAAGTCGTCCCGTCTAACAGCCAGAGAGCTCTTGGTGGATTCAGGTCCTGCTGAGAGGAATGAACGATCGCCGTTCTGATACCGAGCCCGGCAGGTTTTCTTCCGCCAGTCTGCGCAAGTAATACCCGGCCAACACAGGGGCGGCAAAGCTGGTGCCACTCCATGTCGCGAAGCCACTCGCGTAGTCATCCTGGTCCAGGGTGGCCCGGCGACGCCCATCGGGACCGTTCAACGAAACGGCAGGCTGGTAGGCGCCCTGCTCGGTGATCGGCGCCGTCGACACGATGTTCGCACCTACGGCGGCTCCGCGCACCCATTCGCCGCCGTTGGAAAACAGTGCCACGGTCCGGTTCGGGTTCAGAGCGGCCACCGCGACGAGCGGCAGTGACGGCGGCGAGAAAGCCGCGTCGTCGGCGAAACCCGCCGGGTAGCAACGCTGCTCGCTGCTGTCGTTGCCGGCCGCCGCGAACGTGACCGCACCCCGCTCGGCGATGCACTTCAGGAGTTCCTTCAGGCCTGCGGCATAAGCCTGGTCCTCCGGCGTCTCCGCGTAGTAACCGAGGGACAGCACCAATGCGTCGATGGCCTGGGCGCCCTCGACGTCGACCATCTTGATGGCCACACCGAGCAGCGCAGTGGTCAACGTGGATTCCGGTACGACTCCGTCCGCGTCCATGATGCGGAGGACCGAGATATGTGCGTCGGGGCAGGTCTGCCGCAGCAGCCCCGCAATGAATGTGCCGTGGCCGGCGTGGCTGGCGAGCATGCCGGTCATCGGATCCGGACGGGCTCCCGCGCCCTCCGGGTCCGTTTCGATCGCGGCCGGCAGGGTGACGTCCAAGCCCACATGGTCACCGGTCGACAGTTTCATCTCGCGCTCGACCGGTTGGCTCAGGAACCACGGATGTTTCCCGACCCCGGTGTCCAACACCACGACGCGCGGGTGGCTCTTGGCCACGCCGACCGGCTCCGGCAGCACGACCGAGACGGGGCCCCGGCCGCCTGAACCGGGGTACATGTAGCTTTCGGCGGCCTCGGGCGAGACGGCGCGCGCATGGAACGGATTACCGGCGATCACCGAGATGGCTCGCGCATGGAACGGGTTTCCGGTGATGGCCGAGATGGCGCGGGCGTGGAACGGGCTACCGACGATCACAGCGGCGGAGAACATCAGGTGATCGAGGCCCACGGCGTTGACCAGAGCGTCGTCGCCGGTCGCTCGGATGTTCTGCAGCAATGGCCAGACGTCGATTGCGGCCGCCGGCCGGTCCGATATACGCACGAGTCGGATCGGAAACACCAGCGGAGTATTCGTCTGGACGGCGAGAGACAGCAGGCGCGCAAGCTTGTTGTGCTCGTCGTCCCGGTCCCTCTCATCCAGCGTCGCGAATGGATCCCTATCCGTATCGGCAACGGTGAGCTGGAAAGCGTCGGCACGCTGGTCGATTTCGGCGATGATCTGGCGGGCCCGCTCGGCACTGCGAGCCGTGATGATCAACCGGTCGCCCCGATACGCAGTTGGCAGCGGCGCAACCCCATTGGCAAGGCGAACAGCGGAAGCCGGATCCAATGCCCTGGCGTCGAAACGGACGAACGGATCCTCCGGCGCAGCAGGACCTGGGGGCACCGGCCCTCTGTGCTCACTGCTGGTGTTGGGATCGGTCACTGGTCCCCTCCGTCGGGTGATCGGCGCGCACCAAAGATCTTAGGGCGCTCTTCGAGGTGCGGCTCGGCAGCGCCACCGGGCGGTGCTCCGTCGGTTGTGATGGCAGGAGTCCCCGCAGCCGGCCGCTGATACCGCAAGAGCTCGAATTGCCGCTAGCCGCGGCCAACCGATGATCGGTTGGCCAGGACCAGCTGGCGGCGTTGCGCGACGTTGATGGGCCCTGGCATATCGCACAGGGCTCTCAAATAGGTACCCGCCAGAATCGGTGCTGCGAAGGACGTGCCACTCCACGATGCGAAGCCGGAGCGGAAGTTGTCCGGATCGATGGCCGACCGACTCCGCAGCCCGGGTTCGGCAATCAGGTACGGGGCGAGCTGAGATCCATCGGCATCGATCGGGATCGCCGAAACGACGTTGACACCAAGGGCGAAAGAAGTGACCCAATCGCCATAGTTGGAGAACGACGCCACCGATCCATTCGGATTGAGCGCCGCAACCGAGCTCAACGGCACGACAGCGGGATCGTCGACAAAGGCAGCATCGGTTGCGAAAGCGGCCGGATACGAGGGCCGCGCGGTCGCGTCATTGCCCGCGGCGCAGAAGACGGCCACTCCGGCTCGCCCCAGGTCCAGCAGGATGTCCTTGATCCTGGCGTTGTATTGCTCGTCCGCATCCTCGGAGTAGTAGCCGAGCGAGAGCACCAGGACATCCGCCCAACCCGGCTGCTCACGTTGCTTCTGCACCACGGCCGAAAGAGCGTCGGTGAGCGTCGTCTCCGGGACGATGCCCTCGGACCCCATCACCGCCAACGCCACGATCTCCGCCTCGGGACAGGCCTGCCGCAGCAGCCCGGCGATGAAGGTGCCATGTCCGGCATCGGTCCCCAACGTCCCGAGCATTGCGTCGTCGACGAGCCGGGAACTGCCGGCGGCCCCGATGATCGACTCCGGGTCCAGCGAGGGACCGATCGTGCGATCGGACAGCCGCACGGTCGTCACTGCCGGATCAGCGCTGAACCAGGGATGTTCGCCGATCCCGGTGTCCAGCACCACCACCCGCGGCTGATATCGGGTCGACCGTCGACTGGGTTCCGGCGCGGCCAACACGACGGGTCCCCGACCCTGATACGTCGCGACGACGCCGTACTGATCAAGGCCCGGCCGGCCGTGGCCGACGGCAAACGGGTTGCCGCCGACCTGCTCGGCCACTGACAACAAATGGTCCAGCCCAACGGATCTCCGTACCTGCTCGCTGTCCGAACGGCGAACGGTTCTCAGCACCTCGAACGGATCAGGTAGCCTCCCCGAGTCGTCTGCGATGAAACGCACAGCGCCATGGGAGAGCTCGAATCGGCAACCGGTCCCGGCCGTAGCTTCCTCGATGACTTTGGCAAGTAGCGACCTGACAGCAGGATCCTGTGATTGCACTGACAAGCCGTCGTGTCGGTAGGCAGTCGCACCCGTGACCCCGTCGGTTCCGCTGGAATGGTGTTCGCTCGGGTGCAACCAGCGTCCCTGCCAACGGCGCGACGCGGCGGTCGAACCGTTGCCGAGGGAATGAACAGTCATGGAGCCCCCTGCCGTCATATGTGTACGGCGAAGGAACCCGTACCCGAACGGTCAGGAGCTGCGGAGGCGTCTGCGTAATACAGCCGTCCGGCGCCTGTCACGACCCGGATCAACCTTCCTCGGTGGGCGACGATCGCGGCTTCGTCGAGTTCTCCAGCTGTCGGTGCCGCGTCAGCCCCCGCGAGCAGCGCGTCGAGCGTCTCCCGTTCCAGCCTGCGGAAGGTGCGCTCGGGAACGGTGCGTTCGAGAACGGCGACCTCGAGCTGACTCGAGTCGAGGGTGCGCGGAGCTCCGTCGCCCCCGGCACCCAAGGATCTCACCGCGGCGGCCACGGCATCGTCGAGGGTCCAACCGACGACGAAGAGCGGCTCCATGGAGGCGGCGACCGGTTCGGTCGAGCCGCCCATCACGATGTACCGCGTCTCCTCGATGATGGAACCGTCGTAGGAGATCCGGTACAGCTGGTCGCGCTGACCCGGGGCGCTCAGCCTTGTCTCCCCCGGCGCGGGGACGGGTTCGCCGACGGAGCGGGCGACCTCGGCCACGCACAGTTCGACCTCGTACGGCTTCTGGTGTTCGGAGAAGATCGATCCCAGCGTCTGGGCGTAGGCGTTGGCCAACCACCTGGCCGTCACATCGCGCCGATCGTAGGAGTAGCCGCGGACGTCGGCCAGCCGGATGCCGGCCGTGCGCAGGTTCTCGAACTCGTTGTAGCGGCCGACCGCCGCCAGCCCGATCCGGTCGTAGATCTCGCTGACCTTGTGCAGTGTCGGGGAGTGGTTCTCCGCCACGAACAACACGCCGTCGGAATAAGTGGTCACCACCACGCTGCGTCCCCGGCCGATGCCCTTGCGGGCATATTCGGAGCGGTCCCGCATGAACTGCTCTGGTGATGCGTAGACGGGCATCGTCACGGTGCTGTTGCTCCTGCTGGTGTGGGATTTTCGGTGGTCGATCCGGTCGGCGGCGGTGTGGTCGGCGTGTGCTCAGCCGCCGGGGTTGATCATCCGGCCGGCCACGACTTCCTCGGCGACCGCCCCCACCTCGGCGTCGGTCAGCCGCCGGGCACCGCTGGCCGTCACCGCGATGACCACCGGGTAGATCTTGCGGGTCAGATCGGGACCGCCGGTGGCACTGTCGTCGTCGGCCGCGTCGTACAGGGCCTCGACCGCAGCCCGCACGGCCACCGGGAGAGCCGCCGCCCTTTCGAAGCGCTTCTTCAGTGCCGACCGGGCGAACATCGACCCGGAACCGATGGCGTAGTAGTCGTGCTCCTCGTACCGGCCACCGGTGACGTCGTAGGAAAAAATCCGCCCGGCATCCGCGGTCGGCAGCCGATCGATGTCGAAACCGGCGAACAACGGAATGACCGCCAAGCCCTGCATCGCCGCTCCGAGGTTGCCCCTGATCATGGTGGACAGCCGGTTCGCCTTGCCGTCCAACGACAGTCGGACGCCCTCGATCTTCTCGTAGTGCTCGAGTTCGAGCTTGAACAGCCGCACCATCTCGATGGCCAGGCCGGCGGTGCCGGCGATGCCGATCGCCGAATGCGAGTCCGCGGCGAAGACTTTCTCGATGTCCCGCTGCGCGATCAGGTTGCCCATCGTGGCCCGCCGATCGCCGGCCAGTACCACACCGTCGGCGCAGGTCAGCGCCACGATGGTGGTGCCGTGCGGAGCCTGGTCGGCTATGCCGTGCAGCCGGTTACCCGGCAGCAGGTGCGGCTCGGCCTTGGCCAGGAACTCGGTGAAGGACCCGGCCCCCGGTGTGAGGTATGCGGCGGGAACCGCGGTGATGGGCCATCTCGACCCCGGAATCCCGATCTGTCACTGCCCACCCTTTTGCACGTACGACCGCACGAAGTCCTCGGCATTGGACTCCAGCACGCCGTCGATCTCGTCGAGGATGTCGTCGGTCTCCGCCGCCAGCTTCTCGCGGCGCTCCTGACCTGCGGCATCCGTGCCTTCCTCACCATCGTCGGAATCGCCGCCGCCCTGCCGGGTGGTCTGCTCCTGTGCCATGTCGGTCTCCCATCACGTGCGCCGAGTGCCGAATGTTGCATCGGCGCTGTGTTCGACTTTACCCAGCCGGTCCGACAACGAGCCGGAACCGCCCGCTACGACCGGGTAACGGCTGGATCTCCTCGTCGCCCGGGCGCACCCCCGACGACGTCAGAAGCGCTTGGTCAAGGCGTCCACCAACTCGCCGGCATCGGCGGACGCATCGAGCAGTGCCCCGACGTGAGCCTTGGTCCCCCGCAGCGGATCCATGGTGGGGATGCGGACCAGGGATTCGCGGCCCACGTCGAAGATCACCGAGTCCCACGACGCCGCCGCGAGCCGGTCGGGGTACTTCGACACGCAGCGCCCCCGGAAATACGCCCTGGTGTCCTCCGGCGGCGTCGCCATCGCCAGCAGGATGGCATCGTCGGTCACCAGTCGCTTCATGGCGCCCCTGGAGACCAGGCGGTTGTAGAGCCCGCGATCCATCCGCACGTCCGCGTACTGCAGATCGACCAGCGCCAGCCGCGGCGCCCCCCAGGACAGCGCGTCCCGGCTGCGGAACCCTTCCAGCAACCGGAGTTTCGCCGGCCAGTCCAGCGTGTCGGCGAGTCGCATCGGATCGTCGGCGAGCTTGTCCAACACATCGGTCCAGGTGGCGAGGACGTCGGCGGTATCACGGTCGACGTCCTCGCCGTAGGTTCTCGCTACGAACGCCTGCGCCGCATCGAGGTAGGCCCGCTGGATGTCCACCCCGGTGAACGCCCGCCCGTCGGCCAGTCTGACCGTCGTCTTCAAAGTTGGGTCGTGCGAGATCTGGTGCACGGCGGACACCGGATGTTCCAGTTCCACTGGCATCGGCCAGCCGGCCTCGATCATGGACAACACGAGGGCGGCCGAGCCGACCTTGAGGAAGATGGCCGTTTCGGAGAGGTTCGCGTCGCCGATGATGACGTGCAGCCGGCGCCACCGGTCGGCATCGGCGTGCGGCTCGTCCCTGGTGTTGATCAGGCCGCGCTTGAGCGTCGTCTCCAGGCCGACCTCGACCTCGATGTAATCGGAACGCTGGGCGAGCTGGAACCCGGGCGTGACCCCGGACGGCCCGATACCGACCCGGCCGGCACCGGCGAACACCTGGCGCGAGGCGAAGAACGGGAGCAGACCGGCGATGATCGCGGGAAACGGCGTGTCGCGCCGGCAGAGGTAGTTCTCGTGGGTGCCGTAGGAAGCGCCCTTTCCGTCGGTGTTGTTCTTGTACAACTGCACCGGTTTGGACCCGGGAACCGAGGCGGCGAGCATGGCCGCCTCCTCCATCACCCGCTCCCCCGCCTTGTCGTACAGCACAGCGTCCAGCGGGTTGGTCACCTCCGGGCCGGAGAACTCCGGATGCGCATGGTCGACGTAGAGTCGCGCGCCATTGGAAAGAATGACGTTGGCGGCACCGATGTCGTCGATATCGGGCTCCGCCCCACCGAAGAGCGACGAGAGGTCGTAGCCGCGTGCGTCCCGGAGCGGTGATTCCACCTCGTAGTCCCAGCGCGGCCGGCGGGCCCTTGGAGCGGCAACGGAAGCCGCGTAGGCCAGCACGATCTGGGTCGAGGAGATCACCGGGTTGACCCCGGGTTCACCCGGAACGGATATGCCGTACTCGACCTCGGTTCCCATGATGCGGCGCGCTGTCATCCTCCCAAACTAGTGGGCGCAGCGCGCGTGCTCTTTCAAAGGAGGCGGAAGCACGGGTCCGAGCTAGAGGTACTGCCCCGTGTTGGAGGCGGTGTCGATAGCACGCGATCCTTCGGACTGTTTGCCCGAGACGAGCGTGCGGATGTAGACGATCCGTTCGCCCTTCTTGCCGGAGATCCTGGCCCAGTCGTCCGGATTGGTGGTGTTGGGCAGATCCTCGTTCTCGGCGAACTCGTCGACGATGGCGTCGAGCAGATTGGTGACACGCAGGCCACCACTGCCGACCGCGCCCTTCGTCTCGATCCGCTCCTTGATCGCCGACTTCTTCGCCCGATCGACGATGTTCTGGATCATCGCTCCAGAGTTGAAGTCCTTGAAGTACAACACTTCCTTGTCGCCGTTGGCGTAGGTGACCTCGAGGAAACGGTTCTCGTCCGTTTCGGTGTACATCCGCTCGACGGTGTGCTGGATCATCGCCGTGATGGTGGCCTGGCGGTCGCCACCGAACTCGGCCAGGTCGTCCGGGTGGATCGGCAGTGTTGACACCAGATACTTGGCGAAGATGTCGGTCGCCGCTTCGGCGTCGGGCCGTTCGATCTTGATCTTCACGTCCAGCCGGCCCGGACGCAGGATCGCCGGGTCGATCATGTCCTCGCGGTTCGAGGCACCGATGACGATGACGTTCTCCAGACCTTCCACGCCGTCGATCTCGCTCAGCAATTGCGGAACGATGGTCGTCTCGACGTCGGAGGAGACACCGGTACCGCGGGTCCGGAACACCGAGTCCATCTCGTCGAAGAACACGATGACGGGCGTGCCGTCGGAGGCCTTCTCCCGGGCGCGTTGGAAGATCAGCCGGATGGTGCGCTCGGTCTCGCCGACGTACTTGTTCAGCAGCTCCGGACCCTTGATGTTGAGGAAGTAGCTGGTGATGTGCTCCACGCCGCGGGCGGCGGCCACCTTCTTGGCGAGCGAATTCGCGACAGCCTTGGCGATCAGCGTCTTTCCGCAACCCGGAGGACCGTAGAGCAAGACGCCCTTCGGGGGGCGCAGCGCGAACTCGCGGAACAGCTCGGCGTGCAGGAACGGCAGCTCGACAGCATCCCGGATCTGCTCGATCTGCCTGGTGAGACCGCCGATGTCGCTGTACTCGACGTCCGGGACCTCCTCCAGCACCAGATCTTCGACCTCGGCCTTCGGTACCCGCTCGTAGGCGTAGCCGGATTTGGAGTCGACCAGCAGGGAGTCGCCTGGCTTGAGCGGGATATCCATCAGCGGTGCGGCGAGATGAACCACCCGCTCCTCGTCGGCATGCCCGACCACGAGGGCGCGATCACCGTCCAGCAGCTCCCGCAGCGAGGACACCTCGCCGACCATCTCGAACGCCCCGGCCTCGACGACGGTCAGCGCCTCGTTGAGGCGGACCTGCTGTCCACGGCGCAGGGCAGGCGTATCGATCGACGGCGACACGGTCAACCGCATCTTCCGACCGCCGGTGAACACCTCGACCGTGCCCTCCGGCCCGGCGGACAGATACACGCCATAACCGCTGGGCGGCTGGGCGAGTCGGTCGACTTCCTCCTTCAGCTGCAGCAGTTGGCTACGCGCTTCGCGGAGGGTGACGACCAGTTTGTCGTTGCGCTCGGTCAGGCTGTTGATCCTGGTCATCGACTCGGAGAGCTGACGTTCGAGCGGCCGGGTGTCCATCGGTGCCACCGCGAGGCGACGCCGCAACTGGGCGACCTCGTCGTTGAGGACGCGGATCTGGGCACTGAGCGCGGCCGGGCTTTGCAGGTATCCATGCTCGGGACCGGACTGACTTCCGCCCGACCCGTCCCCGCCGGTGATGTCGTCGCCTGTCACATCGCCCTCCCGTCCATGGGCCAGTAGATCTTTCAAGCCTACCTGCGCACTGCCGGCGATCAGCTGTGATCCGGCCCGCGTTGCCATGTCGACGGACCGGTGCGGCGAGAAGACGGATGATGAGCCGCCCGAGATGCGGTCCGGCCGGTGCTCGCGCGATGATAGAGCCCGACTCCGCGCGAGAGAGGGCGTGCCGCAGATGAGCGGACCATGGGCCCGGTATGCGGCGGAGAACGGTAGCGCCGCGGATCCGCCGCCCACCGCGACCCCGGACCTCCGAGGAGAGCAGGCTTCTCCGAACGCAGAAGTGCCGCCGTCCATCGACGATCCCAGTTATCCGGACCACGGTGGACCTGTCCACTGATGCGACTCCACCCAGACCATCACGTGAGTCGAAGAGTTCGCTGATCATCGCGGTGGTGGTGATGGTGGCCATCGTCATCGCGTCGATCGCGATCCTGTCCAACCCTTCGGGGGCGGAGAGCGCGGGCTTACCCACTGAGGTACCGCCGGCGGCCGACTCCGGGAGCGCCGGCGCTCGGGCGGCGCCTGCGCCTGCCACCAGGTCGACCGTGGCTCCCGTCAGGCCGACTGCCGCGTCGGCCGCTCCCGGCGGAGTGGTGGCCGCGCGGCACCGGCGCGCCGATTCGGACCCCGGGCAGACCTGCGGCAACGGCCGCGACCGGTATCCGGCGCCGCCAAGCTCGCCGCCTCCGCCTGGGTCGATGCGGTCAACGAGCAGCGCGTGGGTACGGCACAGGCATTGTCCTGCGCCGCCGTGCGGGTCAGGATCACCGCGTCGTTCGTCGCAACGGTCGCCGGTTCGATCAAGGTCACATCGATCGTGAACAGTCCGTCGGAGGGCACCACACTGACCTTCAGCTACCGGAAGACGACGGACATCTCCCGTCAGCACGACCATCTCAGCCTGATCATCGAAGGGGGCCGCTGGAAGGTCTGCACGTGAACCTGGAACTATCGGGTGGCCACCGGACGGCGTTGCGGGCGGGGCGCGGTGACTCCCGGCGCCAGCCGCCGGGTCTTCAGCAGGAAGGCCGTGTGCCCCTGCATCCGGTGCTCGGGCCGAACGGACAGACCGACCAGATGCCAAGGCCGATGCAGTGATTCCCAGGCCTCGGGCTCGGTGAAACCGGTGTGTTCCCTGAGGTTCTCGGCAACCTTCGACAACTGCGTCGTGGTCGCGACGTACACCATGAGGACACCGCCCGGCACCAGCGAGGCGGCCACCGTGTCGATCATCGACCAGGGTTCCAGCATGTCCAGGACGATGCGGTCCACCTCGCCGGTATGTTCGGCCATGTCCGCCACCCGCAGGTCCCAGTTCTCCGGACGGGCGCCGAAGAACGTCTCGACGTTGCGGACGGCATGGTCGGCGTGATCCTGGCGCACCTCGTACGAGATCACCGACCCCTCCGACCCGACGGCGCGCAACAGCGAACAGGTCAGGGCGCCGGAGCCGGCGCCCGCCTCCAGCACTCTGGCCCCGGGGAAGATGTCCCCCCAGTGGACGATCTGCGCCGCATCCTTGGGGTAGATCACCGCAGCACCACGCGGCATGGAGAGCACGTAGTCGGTGATCAGGGGTCGAAGCGCGAGGTATTCGGTTCTTCCGGCCGAGGTGATCACCGATCCCTCCGGCTGGCCGATCAGCGCATCGTGCTCCAGCGCCCCCCGGTGGGTATGGAACATGGCGCCGGTCTCCAGGACCATCGTGTACTTACGGCCCTTGGGGTCGGTCAACTGCACCCGATCCCCGACAACGAACTCCCTGCTCACGCGATCTCCCTCGGCACTGTCGATGTCGGCCTGTCGATTTCTCACACCGTCGATTTCTCGAAAGGCGCGACCGGCACGCGACTAACCGCCGCGGCGCCTGCTCAGTATCCGGGCGATGTCCTTCGCGAGCACAACTCCAGCCGGGCGGCCGGAATCGTCGACCAGGAGAAAGTGCGTCGCCGACACCGATCTGAGCCGATCGGCGATCTCCGCGGGCTCGTCACTGGTGAGGATGACCATCTCCGGCGTGATGGGCCGGGCGGCCATCGTCGCCGGGGCGTTCGGCTGTGCCCGGGCCAGCTCGATGGCGGCGCTGTCGTCCATCAGGCCGACCGCCACGCCGTCCGCGCCGGTCAGGATCACCGCGCGGCCGGCCGCCACCTGATTGGCCAGTGCGACGGGAGACTCCGCCGGCAGCTGCACCACTGCCTTGGCCAGACCGGCGATGGTGACGTCACTCGGCCAATCGACGACCTTGTCGGAATTCCGCTCCCCGGCCGCGCCCACTCCGACGAACAACGCCATCGCGAAGGCGATCACGGCCTGCAGCAGGGCGGCCCTCGTGGACCCACTGATCTGGATGAGCCCCCAGACAACCAGCGCGGCAGCGATGACGTAGCCACCGACGACGGCGGCCAATGTCCCCCAGCGTCGGCGTCCTGATGCCTGCCAGACGCCGGCCCGCAGCACCCGTCCACCGTCCAACGGCAGGGCCGGCAGGATGTTGAAGATGGCCACAACCAGGTTGGCGAACGCCAGCTGGATCAACAGTAGCCAGCTGATCGTGTGCGGCGTTGTGCTGCCGACGAGCAACCCGAAGATCGCCGCCAGCAGCGCGGACACGCCAGGGCCGGCCGCGGCGATGGCCGCCTCTTCGCGCGGCGACTCCGGAAGCCGGCCGAGTTCGGACACCCCGCCGAGCAGGTACAGCCGGACCTCCAGGACCGGGACACCCAGCGAGCGGGCGGCGAGGCAGTGGCCGAGCTCGTGCGCGAGCACGCTGACCCCGAGAAGCACGCCCAGACCAACGGCCACCAGCACGGCCGGTGCCGTCCCCGTACGCGGAATGGCTTGCTGCACAATGGGAGTCGCCAAAACGGCGATGATAAGAACGGAGAGCAGCCAGGACAGGGACAACACCACTGGGATCCCGCCGATGCGACCGAGCGGGATTCCGAAGCTGCGCCGACCGCCGCGCGGGACCGGCGGGCTGGTTCGGACTGCATCGGCGGGCACCTTCGCAGGGTAGTGGTATGCGCGCTATGGGCCGTGCTGTCGGTGTCCCGCCCTACGCTGTCCGGATGACCTCCGGAACGGTGCCCGACGCGAGGCTGGGGCAGAAACTGACGCTGTCACCGTCGCGGGCGAAAGACTTCAAGACCTGTCCGCTGCTCTACCGGTTCCGGGCCATCGACCGACTGCCTGAATCGCCGACCGACGCCGCCGCCAGGGGCACGCTCGTGCACGCGGTGCTGGAGGAGCTGTTCCGAGCGGCACCGCAGGACCGGACCGAGCAGGAAGCGGTCGGCTCAGTTGGTGATGTCTGGCAGCGGTTGTCCGCGGAAGACCCCGAGCTCGCGACGGCGGTCGGCGACAGTGCGGAAGGAAGATGGCTGGACCAAGCTGCCGAACTGGTCAAGTCGTACTTCGCCCTGGAAGACCCGAGGGCCTTCACTCCGGAGAGTTGCGAGTCGAAGCTCGAGGTCGACCTGACCGGAGTCGACGGCACCCGGCCGACGCCGCTCAAGGGCGTCGTCGACCGAATCGATGTCACCGCTTCGGGTGAGATCCGGATCGTTGATTACAAGACCGGCCGGGCACCGTCGGAACATCACGAGATCGCTGCGCTGTACCAGCTGAAGTTCTATGCGCTGATGGTCTACCGGATGCGCGGCGTCGTACCTGGACAACTCAAACTGATCTACCTCGGCGACTCCAGCACCTTGACCTATCGCGTCGACCTGGCCGAGTTGATCACCTTCCAGCGAGGCGTCGTAGCGCTGTGGGAGGCCATCACGGCCGCAGTCGAAGCGGCCCGGTTTCAGCCCCGCCGAAGCGCTGCCTGCGGTTGGTGTGCCCACCAGGCCCTGTGCCCCGAGTTCGGCGGCACCCCGCCGCCGTTCCCCGCAGTGCGGTCGGACGGAACGATCGAGTTCAGCGCAAGCCGCTAGCCTTGGCGCGGTGACCGACCCCTGCTCGCCGCCCCCTGCGTACTACGAACGGCTGGGACCGCACTCTTTTGCCTCCACCAGCCACGCCCAGGGCGCGTGGTCGCCGGACCAGCAGCACATGGCTCCGGTGTCCGGACTGCTGACGCATGCGCTGGAAAGCTGTTCACCACGGACGGATCTGGTCATGTCGAGGGTGGCGTTCGACATTCTCGGGATGATTCCGGTCGGCCCGGTGGAGGTGTCGGCCAGAGTCGTCCGGGCCGGGCGCACCATCGAACTGTTGGAAGCCGAGATGACCGCCGCCGGGAGAAGCGTGGTGCGTGCGACGGCGTGGCGGCTCGCCGTCTCCGACACGTCGGCCATCGCCGCCACCGACCTGGCGACCATCGCGGGCCCGGACAACGCCGCGCCCTTCGACATGGCGACGATGTGGCCGGGTGGCTACATCCGATCGCTGGAGGTCCGCAGCGTCGGCGACGTCGCTCCGGGCCGGTCGACCACCTGGCTCCGGCCGCTGGTCGATCTGATCGCCGGCGAGCCGACCACATCCGTCGTCCGGCTCTTCGGCCTGATCGATACCGCCAACGGGGTAGCCGTGCGCGCCAGGCCCGGCGAGGTCATGTTCCCGAACACCGACCTGACGGTTCATCTGTTCCGTCGCCCGACCGGCGAGTGGCTCGGCCTGGAGACCGAGGTCTCGTTCGGCTCGGGCGGACTCGGTTTGACGTCTTCGGTGCTCCACGACCAGGACGGACCGATCGGGCGGTCGGCTCAGACGCTGACTTTACGAGTGACGGGCTGAGTCGCCCTCCGTCCGACTACAGCCGGCAGGATCTGATGTCGGACGCCAGGATGGCCTTGGCCCCGAGCGCGGCCAGCGAGTCCATCACCGGATTCGCCTTGCTGCGCAACACCATCGCCCGCACGGCCACCCACTCCGGGTCGGCCAGTGGCGCTACCGTCGGCGATTCCAGACCCGGAGTGATGGTGGTCGCCTGATCCAGCAGCCGCTTCGGGCAGTCGTAGTCCAACATCAGGTATTGCTGGGCGAAGACCACGCCCTGCAGTCGGCTGACCACCTGACGCGCCGCGCCGCTGATCTCTGCATCCGCTCGAGCGATCAGCACCGCTTCGGAATCGCAGATGATCTCGCCGAAGGCGGTCAATGCATGTTGCCGCAGAGTGCGACCCGACCCGACGACGTCGGCGATCGCGTCGGCGACGCCGAGCTGCACCGAGATCTCGACTGCTCCGTCGAGTCTGATCACATCCGCGGCGATGCCCTTGGCCGCGAGGTTGTGCCGGACCAAATTCGGGTAGGCGGTTGCGATCCGTAGCCCGGCCAGATCCGCGACCTCCCAGTCGCGGCCCGTCGGCGCGGCGTACCTGAACGTCGAGTGTCCGAAGCCGAGGCCAAGCTGCTCGGACACCGGCGCACCCGAGTCAGCGGTGAGGTCCCGGCCGGTGATGCCGAGGTCGAGCTCGCCGGATCCCACGTAGATCGCGATGTCCTTGGGGCGCAGGAAGAAGAATTCCACGTCGTTCGCCGAGTCGAGCACGGTCAGGTCCCGGGAGTCGTGACGCTGCCGGTAGCCGGCTTCCCGCAGCATCTCGGTGGCGGGCTCGCTCAACGTCCCCTTGTTGGGGACGGCAACTCTCAACATGGAAATGTTCCTTACGTCTGGTGTCGCTGACTCCGGCTGCGCTCCGCAGCGGCAGGTTCCCGCGCTCGGCGCAGGGCGGACGAGGGCGCTGCGTCCGGCGTGGGCATCGCCGGACACGGGCCCTAGAGATGCTTGTAGACCTGGTCCAGTCCGATCCCCCGGCCGATCATGATGACCTGGACCCGGTACAGCAGTTGCGATATCTCCATCGCGAGTGCGTCGTCTCCCTCGTGTTCGGCGGCGAGCCACACCTCGCCCGCTTCCTCGAGTAGCTTCTTGCCCTGCGCGTGCACTCCCGCGTCGAGCGCATCGACGGTGCCGGACCCGGCCGGACGCTCGACGGCGCGGTCGAGCAACTCGGCGAACAGGGAGTCGAAGGTCTTCACGATGGCTGATTCTCCCAGAAATCGGGCGGTCGCCGACCAGGGTGCGCGGGCAGCTTCCCGGGCGACCGCACCTGTCGACCGGGTGCCGGGAGACGATCGGCGATGTCATCAGAAGTAGTCCAGGATGGCCGGCCGCGGGCCGGCGAAGGCGGCGTCCAACACCACATCGGACTCTTCGCTTCCGCCGCTGACCAGACCTGCCCGGCGCAACGCCGCGACCTGAACACCACCGGCGTACAGCACCGCGAGACCGTTCGGGGTGACGGTCGTTCCCCGCGGCAGCTCCGGCTGGGCCGGACCGGTTTCGAGCATGCCGGAACCGCCCTCGACGACGAGCCGGTGGCGACCGCTGTTCCAGGGGCACACCGGGTCGTCGACTTCGAGAATCAGGTCGGCACTGACCTGCGCCGGCCAGCCACGGGCGGCCACCGCGCCGGGCAGATCGATGACGCGCAGCATGTACGGGCTCGCTTCGTCGACGGCCCAGCCTGCACCGGGGATCAACCAGTGAACGGGATCTTCCCCGGAAGTCCTGAGCTTGACGGTCGGGGTGACGGCGTCGAAGGATGCGACGGCCCCGAGCAGGGCTCGGTACCCGTCACCGGTCAGTGCCAGCAATTCGCCGACCCGCAGCGCCGCTGACTCGCCGTATCCGCTGCCCCGGTGCCAGCCGGCGTAGCCGACGACGCCAGATCCATCCACCGCCAGGCTGATGCCGTCGAAGGCGCCGATCAGCTCCGCGTCCGTGTCGTCGAAGGATGGGCCGTCCCTGGTCAGCAGACAGGAGCCGGACGCCGCGACCGTCGCGTAGACGCGGCGGATGTCCGGCGCGTCCGCAATGTCCGCACGGCGCAGGGTGGTGTGGAGCGGACGAATGCCGCGCAGGGCCGAGGTGGGCAGCGAAGCGTCGATCAACACCGCGACCTGCTCGTATCCAAGCGAGCGATACAGCGCCGGAGCGGTACGGAACAGCGTCGAGATCACGGCGCCGCGTTCTCTCGCCGTCGACAGCAGGTGGGTCATCAACTGCCTCGCCAGCCCGGCGCCGCGATGCTCCGGCGCGACGGCCACTCCGGCGACGCCGGCGGTCGGCACCCGCCGACCGCCAATGATCGAGTCGTACGTCCGGTCGTTGGCCTTCGCGGCCAGGGTCGTCCCGTCGAACAGCCCCCATCGGCGCACACCGTCGCCCAGCGTGAACGGCGCCTGTCCCCCGGTCGGAACGCCGAAGGCATGGTGGCTCATCAGGGTCGAGACGTCGGCATCCGCGGCGGTGAGCAGTCGGAGATCCACGCTGCGCACCGTACCGCCCGTATACCCCCAGCTCGCCGCCCGCCTACTTCAGCTTGGCCGCCCGTACCAGAGCTCGCCGCCGTCTACCGCAGCTTGGCCGCCCGGCGGCGCGCCTTCGCCGCGGCCGCCTTCGCCTCGGTCATGTCCGCCGTTACGACCGGCACCTGGATCGTCGAGACCACCACTGGTGCGGCCCGCTTGCCCGGGGTCTTCTTCGCCGGCCTCGTCGAATCGGTCCCGTTCGCAGTGGATCGACCGTTCCCAGTCGCCGCCGTCGGAGCCGCAGTCCCGGGCGCTTTCGCGGCTGTCGTCCCATTGCGGCCCGTTCCCGTTGCGTTGATCCCGGCCGCATTTCCGTTGATCGCGGCTGCCTTTCCGTTGACGGCCGTCGTCTGTGCCGCACTCCGGCCGCGCAGCACCCCGGCCAGGAACTCACCCGTGAAGGACGCGGGATTCGCGGCGATCTCCTCGGGTGTGCCCTCGGCGATCACCAACCCACCGCCGGACCCGCCCTCCGGACCCATGTCGATGATGTGATCGGCCGTCTTGATGACGTCGAGGTTGTGCTCGATGACGATGACCGTGTTGCCCTTGTCCACCAGGCCGTTGATCACGATCAGCAGCTTCTCGACGTCGGCGAAATGCAGTCCGGTGGTCGGCTCGTCGAGGACGTAGACGGTGCGCCCGGTCGACCGCTTCTGCAGCTCGCTGCCCAGCTTCACGCGTTGCGCCTCGCCGCCTGACAGCGTCGGCGCCGGCTGACCCAGCCGGACATAACCGAGGCCGACGTCGACCAGCGTCTTCAGATGCCGATGGATCGCCCCGATCGGTTCGAAGAACTCGGCCGCCTCCTCGATCGGGGTGTTCAGCACGTCGGCGATGGTCTTGCCCTTGTAGTGCACGTCGAGGGTCTCGCGGTTGTACCTCGCGCCCTTGCACACCTCGCACGGGACGTAGATGTCGGGGAGGAAGTTCATCTCGATCTTCAGGGTGCCGTCGCCGGCGCAGGCCTCGCAGCGGCCGCCCTTGACGTTGAAGGAGAACCGGCCCTGCTGGTAGCCGCGCACCTTCGCCTCGGTGGTGGAGGCGAACAGCTTGCGGACGTGGTCGAACACTCCGGTGTAGGTGGCCGGGTTGGATCGGGGTGTCCGGCCGATCGGAGACTGGTCGACACCCACCACCTTGTCGACCAGATCCAGCCCGGTGACCCTGGTGTGCCGGCCGGGCACCATCCTGGCGCCGTTGATCCGGTTGGCCAGTACCGCGTGCAGGATGTCGTTGACCAGGGTGGATTTGCCCGATCCGGATACTCCGGTGACCGCGATGAGGGTGCCGAGCGGAAAATCGACGGTCACGTTGCGCAGGTTGTTCTCCCGGGCGCCGACCACGGTCAGCTTCCGTGCCGGGTCGACCGGGCGCCGCACCAGCGGAACAGCGATCTCCCGGCGGCCGGACAGGTACGCGCCGGTGATCGACGCCTCCGAGTCGATCAGTTCCTGGACCGGCCCGGACACCACCACCTTGCCGCCGTGCTCGCCGGCACCCGGGCCGATGTCGACGACCCAGTCCGCGGTACGGATGGTGTCCTCGTCGTGTTCGACGACGATCAGCGTGTTGCCGAGGTCCCGGAGCCGGGTCAGCGTCTTGATCAGCCGATGGTTGTCCCGCTGGTGCAGTCCGATGGACGGCTCGTCGAGAACGTAGAGCACGCCGACCAGGCCGGAGCCGATCTGGGTGGCCAGCCGGATCCGCTGCGCCTCACCGCCGGACAGGGTCCCGGCCGCGCGCGCCAGCGAGAGGTAGTTGAGGCCGACGTCCAACAGGAACCCCAGCCGCGCCGAGACCTCCTTCAGCACGCGCTCGGCGATCATCCGGTCGCGCTCGGACAGCACCAGACCCGGGAAGAAGTCGAACGCCTCACGGATCGACAGCGCGGCCAACTGGGCGATGTTGATCGGGCCGAGCTGGTCGTGCTGCACGGTCACCGCAAGAATCTCGGGCTTCAGCCGGGTGCCCTTGCACACCGGGCACGGCACCTCCCGCATGTAGCCCTCGTACTTCTCCCGCGCCGATTCGGAGTCGGTCTGCGTCGCCCGCCGCTCGAGGAACGGGATGACGCCCTCGAACTCGGCGTAGTACGAACGCTGCCGGCCGTACCGGTTGCGGTAGCTGACGTGCACCTGGTCCTTCGAACCGTTCAACACGGCCTTCCGGGCGGCCGGCGGCAGATCGTCCCACGGCGTGTTGACCGAGAAGCCCATGGCCTTTGCGAGTCCTTCGAGCAGCCGCACGAAGTACTCGCTCGAGACACCACCCGACCACGGCTGGATGGCACCACCGGCCAGGGTCTGTTCGCCGTCCGGAACGATGAGCTCCGGGTCGACCTCCTTCCGGGTGCCGAGCCCGGTGCACTCGGGGCAGGCTCCGAACGGCGAGTTGAAGGAGAACGACCGGGGTTCCAGCTCGTCCAACCCGAGCGGGTGATCGTTCGGGCAGGCCAGCCGTTCGGAATAGCGCCGCTCGCGGCCGGGGTCGTCTTCGTCGAGGTCGACGAATTCCAGGATGACCAGGCCTTCGGCCAGCCCGAGGCCGACCTCGACCGAGTCGGTGATGCGCTGCTTCGCACTGTCCCGGATGACCAGTCGGTCGACGACCACCTCGATCGAGTGCTTCTCCTGCTTCTTCAACTTCGGCGGATCGGTCAACTGGTACACGGTGCCGTCGATGCGCGCCCTGGAGAAACCCTTGGCCTGCAGGTCGGCGACCAGGTCGACGTATTCGCCCTTGCGCTCCCGGATCACCGGCGCCAGCACCTGGAACCGGGTGCCCTCGGGCATCTCCAGGACCCGATCGACGATCTGCTGCGGCGTCTGCTTGGAGATGATCTCGCCGCAGATGGGACAGTGCGGGTGCCCGATCCGGGCGTAGAGCAGCCGGAGGTAGTCGTAGATCTCGGTGATGGTGCCGACGGTCGACCGCGGGTTCTTGGACGTCGATTTCTGGTCGATGGAGACCGCCGGCGAGAGCCCCTCGATGAAGTCGACATCCGGCTTGTCCATCTGACCGAGGAACTGCCGGGCGTAGGAGGACAGCGATTCCACGTACCGTCGCTGACCCTCGGCGAAGATGGTGTCGAACGCCAGTGACGACTTGCCCGACCCCGACAGACCGGTGAAGACCACCATCGAATCCCGGGGCAGGGTGATGTCGACGTTGCGAAGGTTGTGCTCGCGGGCGCCCCGCACGATCAGGTGGTCAGTCACGATTCCCCATGGTAGGTGGACGCACCGACAGTCGATCGTCTGTGCAGGTCGGAGGGCTTCTGCGCCCGTGCTTTCCCTCAACGTCGGGTTGAGTTTTCCGTGTATTGCGGCATCCCCGACCCCGCCGCGCGCGGCACGGTCGGGCCCGGCAGGATGTCCCACGTGACCGACTCCCCCGTTCGCTGGGCGCTGGCCGGGTACGGCTCGGGCGGCCGGATCTTCCACGCGCCGCTGCTCACGTCCGCCCCGCAGGTTGAGCTCATCGCCGTGGTGACCGGCAACGCCGACCGTCGGTCACAGGTGGAAGAGCAGCTACCGGGAGTCCGATCCGTGCCGGACCTGGCCGATCTGGCCGCATTCGGCGTCGAGGCGGTGACGATCACCACCCCGCCCGGCACCCACACGGACCTCGCGCACCGCGCTCTCGACCTTGGTCTGGACGTGGTGGTGGACAAGCCGTTTGCGCTGTCCGCCGAGGCGGCCGCCGAACTGGTCGCACACGCGGACCGGGCGGGCCGAATGCTGACCGCATATCAGAACCGGCGCTGGGACAGCGACTTCCTGACGATCCGCGCCCTCATCGACGATGGCTCCTTAGGCTCCGTGCACCGCTTCACCTCCCGGATCGACCGCTTCCGGCCGGTCAAATCGGGTTGGGCCGGTGATCCATCCGACGGTGGCGGCACCCTGTTCGACCTCGGCCCACATCTCGTCGACCAGGCGCTGCACCTGTTCGGGCCGGTGGCCCGGCTGCATGCGCAGGTCAGAGCAGTTCGCCCCGGATCGGCGGCCGACGACGAGATCGAGCTGCATCTGGAGCACCGGTCTGGCGTCTTTTCCACTCTGGCCGCGGGAATGGCAACGGGCGCACAGGGTCCGCGTTTCCAGGTCGGCGGATCAATCGCCGGCTTTCTGATCAACGGCTTCGACGGCCAGGAGGCCCAGCTGAAGGCGGGTGAGAGCCCGGCCTCGCTGGGCGACGCCTGGGGAGTCGAAAACCCTTCGGCCTATGGAGTTCTCACGACGTTGGAAGGATCCCGGTCGGTGCCGAGCCGGCGCGGCCGCTGGGACATCTTCTATCCGGCCGCGGCCGCCGCCGTCCGCGGTTCCGGGCCGGTTCCTGTGCCGGCCGTCGACGCGATCAGCACAGCCAGAGTGCTGGACGCGGCCCGACTCTCGGCCGCGGAGCACCGGGTGGTGGAGTTGCTCTGATGAGGCCGACGACCCGGCCCGTAAATTAGCTGTCATGACCACAGCGCAGACACCCACCTACACAGGCCATGTCGACCCACAGGGCGCGCCCGCCACCCGCCGGTTGGCCGAGATCACCATCACCAAGCTCTCGGTCGGACCGATGGACAACAACGCCTACCTGCTGGTGTGCCTGCACACCGGGGACGCGGTGCTGATCGACGCCGCCAACGACAGCGAACGCATCGCGGACCTGCTGGGTGACGGGCCGGACCGTCCGCGGCTGCGCAGCATCGTCACCACTCATTCGCACGGCGACCATTGGCAGGCGCTCGGAGCGATCGCCGGCCAGACCGGCGCCAATCTGTACGCCGGCGCGGCCGACGCCGCGCAGCTGCCGGTGCCGACCGACGTGCCGCTCGGACAGGGCGACGTGGTGCCGTTGGGATCCTCCCAGCTGGAGTCCATCGCGCTGCGAGGGCACACCCCCGGTTCGGTCGCGCTGCTGTACCGCGATCCGGCGGGGACCGCCCATCTCTTCACCGGCGATTCGCTGTTTCCCGGGGGTGTTGGGCGGACAACCAGCGCGGCGGACTTCAGCCAGCTCATGGATGACGTCACCGATCGGGTCTTCGATCGGCTGCCCGATGACACCTGGATCTATCCCGGCCACGGCGACGACACCACGCTCGGCGTGGAGCGGCCCCATCTGGCCGAGTGGCGGGCCAGGGGCTGGTAGCGCGCCCCTCACGCCCAGCACATCAACGTCCAGGTCAGCCGATCACGCTGTCCTCCCACCCGTCGCGCTCATCAACATTGCGCTTTTGGGACGAGCGGGACAGAAGTCGACCACATCATGAGCGCCGTCGAAGTTGATAAGCGCGGCGAGTGCGGCGGTGAGCCGTGCGCCGACCTAGATCAGAACCCCGGCGAGAGACACCACGGGCCGGTGCAGACGAGAATGTCTCGTCGGCACCGGCCCGTTGGCGTCAGGTGATCAGGCAGCGATCATGGCGCCTTCGGCCGGGACGACGTTCTTTCCGGCGTTGATCAGCAGCAGCGAGGCAACGGTCGCCAGCGCGAAGAAGCACGCCGACACGATGAACGCCACGCTGTAACCGTGGACCTGTGCCGCAGCGCCGATGGCGGCCTTGGCGGCCGCGCTGGGCGCGGCCTGCAATTCAGCCGCATGACCGGCGATGTAGCTGGTTGTGGCGGTCAACGCGAAGGTGCTCAGCAAAGCGGTGCCCAAGGAACCGCCGACCTGCTGGGTGGTGTTGACCATGGCGCTGGCCACGCCCGCGTCATCCTTGGAGACACCCACCAACGCCACGTTGGTGGTGGACATGAAGATGAACCCCATGCCGACCGACATGACGGTGATCGCCGGCAGGATGGTGCCGGTGTAGGTGCTTGCCAGGTTCAGGCGAGACAGCCACAGCAGACCGAGCAGACCCATCACCAGACCAATCGGAACGACCAGACGCGGACCGATCTTCAGTACCAGCTGCGAGCCGATGCCGGCACCGACGATGATGCCTGCGCTGAACGGCAGGAAGGCAACGCCTGCTCTGATGGGCGAGTAGTGCTGGACGATCTGCAGGAAATAAGTCAGGAACAGGAAGACGGCGAACAGGCCGGCGCCCACCAGCAGGCCGACGACGTACGCACCGGCGCGGTTGCGGTCCTGCAGGATGCGCAGCGGGAGCAACGGAGCCGGGCTGACACTCTCCCGCCAGACGAATGCGGCTAGCAGTACGACGGCGGCACCCAGTGAGACGAGCGTCTGCGCGGCAGTCCAGCCAAGGTCCGGGTTGGCGGCCCTGGTGAAACCCCACACCAGTAGGGCGAGACCCGCGGTGACGAGGATTGCGCCGGGGACGTCGTAGTGGGTGCCCCTGGCCTCGTTCTTGGACTCCTTCAGGACGACGGTCGCGCCGAAGAAAGCGACGATCGCGATCGGGATGTTCACGAGGAGGCACCAGCGCCAGGACGCGTACTCGGTCAGCAGGCCACCGAGCAGCAGACCGACCGCCGCGCCGCCGCCGGCGATGGCACCGAACACTGCGAAGGCCTTGGCTCGTTCCTTCGCATCGCGGAAGGTGACGGTCAGCAACGAGAGGGCGGCCGGCGCCAGCATGGCGGCGAAGACACCCTGCAGCGCCCGGGCGGCGAACAACATCCAGCCGGTCTGAGCGGCGCCGCCGAGGGCCGAAGCCGCGGCGAAGCCGAGCAGCGAGATCATCAGCACCCGCTTGCGGCCCAGGTAGTCGGCAATGCGGCCACCGAGCAGCAACAACGCGCCGAACGGCAGGGCGTACGCGGTCACCATCCACTGGCGGTTCTCGGCCGAGATGTGAAGCGCGGTCGCCGCATCGGGCAGGGCGATGTTGACGATGGTGGCGTCGAGCACCACCATCAGCTGCGCGATCCCGATGACCATCAGCGCCAACCAGCGCTTGGGGTCGAGATCGCTGACAGACCCTTGTTTGGTCAGGTCAGTCGTCGGACTGGTCACGAGTTACTCCTTGTCGAAAGACGGCCTCGGCGAAGAAGCCGGGACGCAGAAACATCATGTCGGAGGACACCGACAGTCGGGTGTTGTGCCGCCAACCGCACTGTTGGTGGAACCGAAAATGACTTCAAGCCTGCTGACCTGAAGCCAGCTCACGCTGTAAGACCAGACGCCGAGTCGCGATGCAGACCCGGTCGGAGATGCATTGAGCACGTTGTCCTACGGCAGGACCGGGCGGTGCTGATACCGATACGACGAATCAATCACCCGGAAATCGACACGGCAAATGAATTTGCCGGGCGCGAGTGCTTGCCCATCTGCGTCGGCGGGCAAGGGCGGTTCAGCTGACGGGCGACCCTGCCCTGGCACCCGCGTGGTTGATGACCGGCATCAGTACGTCATCCACGAGATGCTCTATATATCCGGCGTCGACGGTCCCGCAGTCGACTCCGGTTCTGTTGCAGAACTGACCCTGGGCCACTTCCCACACCAGCTTGACGTCAACCGGTTTGCGGAGTTCGCCTCGGGTATGAGCGCGAGCAAGAAGCGTTTCCAGTTCGGCGAGGTGGGCGTCCTGCAGGGTGGACCGAAGCGCATTCGCCAGTTGGGAATCGCTGGAAGCCGCGTAGACCAGGCCCTTTGAGCGCCGCCGTGCTCGCGGCCAACCATGCCGGGTCGTGCACTTGTTGGTTCAACCGCACGACCAGATCGTCGCGCAGGTTACCGGTGTCGGCCAGGACATGGTCGAGATTGGCGAAGACGCGCTGCAGCGCATCGATGACCAGGTCGTCCTTGTTCGCCCAACGGCGGTAGATAGTGGCCTTCGAAGCCTTCGCCCTGGCCGCGACCGCGTCCATCGTCACTGATTCATAGCTGGCTTCGTTCAGCAACTCGACGACGGCCTGGCAGATGGCCGCCTCCCTACCCGCGCCGCGACCGGCGACAGCAGAGACCGGACAGCCCAGTTGCGCGATCGCCGCGAATCGCGACGGCGCCTTGGCGGTGCCGGATCTACCCGGCAAGTCCCTCATGAACGAAACGGTACCGTACACATCTGCTGTCGCACCACCGGATTTTGCCATGAGGTCCGCCACTTCGCTCTGAGCAGAACGTGGCCTCGCGATTATCAACCCCGTTCGACCACCGCGGGCAGATGCCGCTGCCACCAGTCGAGGATGGCCCCGAACCGTTGCAGACGATGGCGCGGCCGCCCGGAACGGGAGAGTTCGTGGCCCTCGCCGGGAAAGAGCAACATCTCCACCTCGGCTGCCCGGCTGCGCAGCGCCACGAAGAGTCGCTGAGCCTGCTCCAGCGGGCAGCGCCAGTCCTGTTCGGAATGGATGATCAGCAACGGCACGTCGATCTGATCGGCGTAGGCCAGCGGCGATGCCCGCCACTGCGAATCCCGGTCCGCCCCGACGTAATTCTCCGCGAAGAAGTAGCCGATGTCGCTGGATCCGGCGAAGCTGTCCCAGGCGTTGACCGCCCGCTCGCTGATCGCCGCGGTGAAACGATCCGGCGCCTGCGAGGCGAGCCAGGACGTCATGAATCCGCCGTAGGAGCCGCCCATCACGCCGACCCGATCCGCATCGCATTCGGGTCTGCCGAGCGCTGCGTCGAGGAGGGCCAACACGTCGTCGGCATCCACCGACCCCAGGCGCCCCAGGATGGTCCTGCCGTGTTCGTGGCCGTAGCCGGCCGATCCGCGCGGGTTCGGCAGCACCACCGCGTACCCGGCAGCGGCGTACACCTGAGCTTCGTCGAACAGGCCCCAGCCGTAGGCGGCATGCGGCCCGCCGTGCACGACGAGGAGTACCGGGTGCGGCCCTGACCCGGCTGGCAGCACCAGGAATCCGTGGACCGGGTAGCCGTCCGGCGCGGTCGCACCGATCTCCACGGTCACCGCCAACCCGGCGGACCGGAGCTCGGCCGACAGGTCGGTCAGCTGTCCGCTCCGGGGTGACGACCCGGCCTGCACCGTCGACGGAAACCATCACGACGTCCCCCGCACTGGCCGGGTCGCTCACCGTCGCGGCCACGATCGCTCCCTCGCCGGTGACCGCGGCACCGAAGGACCCGGTCACCCGCTGTCCACCTATCACTGTGCGAAGCTCCGTCGAGCCGGGCACGGTCGGCGGTAGCTTCGACGGCCCTGCACCGATACGCGTGCCGCGGTGCAGGACCGATATCAGCACGCATCCGTCGAGCACGACGGGCGCCGAGTTCGAATCGACTTCGATCTCGACGTCGGTCAACCTCGCGGGAGTGCCACCCAGCGCCGGGACGGCCCAGAGACCGGCCGTCCGTCCGGCGCTGTCGAATGCCTCGAATTCGACACCCACGTAGTACAGCGTCTCGCCCGACACCACCGGCACCGCGGCGTCCCCCGACATCTGGATCAGCCGGTCGCCCACCGTCGTTGTCCGGATCCGGCCTCGACGGCGGCGAACTCGCACTGCAGGACGTCCGGTGCGGTCGAGCGGACGTAGCCGAGGCGCCCGTCGGGCAGGAATACCGGGCCGGCGACGATGCCGGGTTCGTCGGTCAGTTGCACCGGCTCGGCGCCCGCCCGAAGTTCGAGCAGGAACACCTGCTCCGGCTTGTCCAGGACGAAACCCTTGCCGTCCAGTCGGTACGACATCCGGCCGATCGCGCGCGGCGGTTCGGCTTCCGGCTGCACGGCGGCGTCGGTGCCGTACCGCCCTTCCGCGGGAACTGCGGCCAGGTAGGCGATCCGCTTCCCGTCGGGCGAGAAGACGCACCTGCCTGCACCCAGTGGGTGCGAGCTGAGCGGGGTCGCTTCGCCGCCGAAGAGATCGATCGAGTGCAGTTGCGCCGGCCCCTTCTCGGCGGCCCGCAGGAACACTGCGGTATGACCGTTCGGAGAGATGACAGGCTCCGTATCGCGGGGCCCAGCTGAGAAATCCACGGAAGGGACGTCGCTCTGCCCCGTCGAGGGCCGGAGCATCCGAAGCTTTGCACCGTAGCGGTCCTCGTCCAGGTTCGGACGTGAAACCGAGACCAGTACGGTGCCATCGGGCGCCACGGCGGGCCGACCTGGGATGTTGAGCAGGGCGATGTCTTCGGGTCTCACCCGGTCCACGGTAGCGGCCGTCGAACGGGCGGCACGACCGGACCGGAGGAGGCCGGCTGGTTCCTCTGGCACCCTTGACTGGTGGCCAACGACAAGATCAACCGCTCCTTCGTCCGGAAGTGCGAGTGAAGCTTCGCCTGAACAGGCTCCTGGCCGGGCGAACCCGCAAGGTGCTGGCCGCGATCGTCGTGCTGGTTCTAGTAGCTGTCATCGTGGTGGCCGTCAGGCCCGGACGTGCCGACGCCGCGACCGTCAGCACCAGAAACGAAACCATCTCCGTGCCGGGCGGTCCCGGCGTCGCCGGGCCGGTCGCCATCGATGCCACCCTGTACCTGCCGGCCGCTTCTTCTCGTCTGCCGGCGGTGCTGATGGCTCACGGTTTCGGCGGTTCCAAGGACACCATCGCAAGTGACGCACGGGATCTCGCCCAGCACGGCTTCGTCGTCCTGGCGTACTCGGCCCGCGGTTTCGGACGATCGACCGGTCAGATCGCCCTTGATTCACTGGACTACGAGATCCCCGACGCCAGGGCCCTCGTGTCGTGGCTGGCACGGCAACCGCAGGTGCTGCTGGACGCACCCGGAGACCCCCGCGTCGGCGTCACCGGCGCCTCCTACGGCGGCGCCCTGTCGCTGATGCTGGCCGGCACGGACAAGCGCATCGACGCGGTCGCCCCGTTGATCACCTGGAACGACCTGTCCGCCGCGCTCTTCCCGAATGCGATCGACACCAGGACGGCGTCGGCCGGCACGCCCGCCGATGCGAACGCTGCCCCCGACGGGGTATTCAAGAAGTCTTGGGCGGCATCCCTGATGGCGTCGGTCATCTCGGGCTCGGCACTCGCCGGCGGAACCAGCGCGGTCGCACCCGCGGACAGCGGGGACAGCGGCTTCGGACGCCGGACGAGCGCGCCCGCGCCGTCGCAGCAGAGCGCCCCGGCCGGAGCATCCGCACCCACCACCGGCACTGCTCCGACCACCGACGCACCCGGCTGCGGCCGGATGATGCTGGCGTTGTGTGCCGCCTACTCACAGGCGGCCCAGACCGGACGCGAATCACCCGCGCTGAAGGCCCTGCTCGACAAGTCGAGCCCCAAAAGCGTCGTCGGCGACATCACCGCACCTACCCTCCTGACGCAGGGCGAGCGGGACACCCTGTTCGGTCTCGATCAGTCGGACGCCAACGCACGGGCCATCGCGGCCAGGGGCACTGCGGTCGCACTCACCTGGTACAGCGGCGGTCACGACGGGGGCAGCCCTGACCAGCGGACGAGGAATCGGATCAGCGACTGGTTCGGCCACTACCTATCGGGTGCAGGCGCGAAACCGGCCGCCACCTTCAACTACAGCGTGGACGGGCCGCTCTCGGACACCGGGCGGGCCCGCACCAGAACGCTGCAGGCTCCGGCATATCCGGGTCTGGCTGGTGCGGCGGCCACTCCCATCGTCGGCGTCGGTCTCGACCGGGGCCAAACAGACGGTGCTGAATCCACCCGGAGGTTCGCCCGCCGGCATCTCGTCCCTGCCCGGTCTCTCGGGGCTGTCCGACCTCGCCGGCACGGCCCTGTCCGCGTTCGGCGGTGGGATACCCGGTCAGGTCGCCAGGTTCACGTCGACCCCGTTGACCGCGCTGACCGTCGTCTCGGGCACTCCACGAGTCTCGGTGAGCATCTCAGCCGTCGGGTTGGCCCAGGCGGTCGGGACGACAACGGCCGGCGACGGAGCGGTGCTGTTCGCTTCCATGTCGAAGGTCAGCAGCGGCGGCAACCGGGTGCTGGCGGGGAGTGCCGTCGCCCCGATTCGCGTGACTGGGCTGCCGACCGACGGAACGGCACGGACCGTGCGGATCGACCTTCCTGCGGTGGCCTTCCAGGTGGAGGCCGGGTCCCGCCTCGAGGTCGACCTGTCGACCACCGACCAGGCGTACGCCGCACCGACATCGCCTGCTGTCTACGAGATCTCACTGGCATCGCCGACGTTGGACCTGCCGGAGGTCGGCGGCGTCCGGGTGTCCGCCGGCGACGTTCCGATCGCCACACTGGTGGCGCTGATCGCCCTCGTCGTCCTGGTGGTCATCGCCCTGATCCTGCTGGGTCGGGTCCGGAAGCCGCACGCCGGCACCGCAATGGAGGGCCAGGACGTCGCACCCGACGGACGCCGTCTCGACTGGGACAGCAGCGGCCCACCGCCCCTGGAGATCATCGGTCTCGGGCAAGTCGTATCCGGGTGGCGTCGCGGCGGTGACCGATGTGAGCTTCCGCGTCGAGACCGGTCAGGTGCTGGGCCTTCTCGGGCCCAATGGCGCCGGCAAGACGACCACGCTGCGCATGGTCATGGGCCTCATCACGCCGACGGCCGGCGAGATCAGGGTCTTCGGCCGACCGGTCCGTCCGGGCGCCGAGATACTGTCCCGCAGTCGGCAGTTTCGTCGAAGGGTCTGGATTCCTGCCGCACCTGTCCGGCGCCATGAATCTCGATCTGTACTGGCGGGCGACCGGCCGGCCGACGGCCGACGCACACATGGCGGAGGCACTGGAGATCGCGGGCCTCGGAAAGGCGATCAACCGGAAGGTGAAGACATATTCCCAGGGCATGCGCCAGCGGTTGGCGATCGCGCAGGCGATGCTCGGACTGCCTGATCTGCTGTTGCTCGACGAACCCACCAACGGGCTGGACCCACCGCAGATCCACGCCATGCGTGAGGTGCTGCGCAGCTACGCGGCCAGCGGGCGAACGGTGCTGATCTCGAGCCACATGCTGTCAGAGGTCGAGCAGACCTGCAGCCACGTGGTGGTGGTCCACCAGGGACGGACCATCGCCGCCGGTACCGTCACCGAGATGGTGTCCGCCTCCGGCGACATGGTCTTCTCGGTCGATTCCGAGACCACGGCCATCGCGGTGCTCCGCGGCTTGCCCGGGATCGGCGACATCTCCCCCGACGACGCTGACGGCCCGCCCGACGGCGGCCAGGGTCCGGGGCTGATCAGAGCCGATCTCGGCAGCTGTTCGGCTGCGCTGGCCGTCTCAGCACTGGTGAACGCCGGCGTCTCGGTGACCAGCGCAGCCCCGAGGAACCGGCTCGAGGACGTATTCCTCGAACTGGTCGGCGCATCGGGCCCGATTGCACCGGGCGCGACGAGTCCCGTCCCAGCCCCGACCACCCAAGGAGCGAGTGCCGGATGACCGCGACGTCGAATGGAGGGCCGCGGCACGATCGGTCCGCCGACGCCGCCGTTCACGCGATGGCGAATCTCGGCCCGCCGTTGCCGCCAACGGCGACCGGCGTTCCTGACGGGGTTCCGGGCCGCCCACACGCTCCCGGTCCGAGTCGAGCTGATGCGGCAGCTGCGTCGCAAGCGCACCCAGCTGTCACTCGGGTTCATGGTCGCGCTGCCGGTGATCCTGCTGATCGCGTTCTCCATCGGCGGCGGCGACTCCAACAACAACGGCAACACCAGCTCGTTCGTCGATCTGGCGAAATCCGGCGCGGCGAACTTCGCCATGGTCTCGTTGTTCTTCTCGGCCAGTTTCCTGCTGATCGTGGTGATCAGCCTGTTCTTCGGCGACACCGTCGCCTCGGAAGCCTCGTGGTCGTCGTTGCGGTACCTCTTGGCCATGCCGGTGCCGCGGTTGCGACTGCTCCGGCAGAAGCTGCTGGTGGCCGCACTGCTGTCGCTCTCCGCGCTCATCATCTTGCCGACGACCGCGTACGTCGTCGGGCTGATCTTCTACGGGAGCGGGCCGCTGTCCACCCCGATCGGCGACGAATTCGCCACCGGCGCCGGGCTCGTCCGGCTGGCAGTCGTGGTCGGCTACCTCGCGATCCAGTTGACCTGGGTGGCCGGGCTGGCCTTCCTGCTGAGTGTGCTCACCGACGCGCCGCTCGGCGCGGTCGGTGGCGCGGTGCTGCTGTCGATCCTGTCGCAGATCCTCGACCAGATCACCGCCCTCGGGGGGCTGCGCAACTGGCTGCCGACCCACTACTCGCTGGCCTGGACCGGCGCCCTGGTCGAGCCCGCCCGCTGGGACGACATGGTGCGGGGGGCGTTCTCGGGCCTCGCCTACGCCGCCGTCTTCGTCGCGATTGCTGTTCTTCGTTTCCGGCGGAAGGACATCACCAGCTGACCGGCACCGCGCCGCGCGCCATCGTCAGTCGAGGCAGAACCGCGTCACTGAACGCAGAACTCGTTTCCCTCCGGGTCCAGCATCACCGTCCACCTGTCGCCCCACTCGCCGTGCCGTTCCTCGACCACCGTGCCACCGACGCCAACGAGCCGCTCGACGTGGGTCATGACGGTCTCCCACCGTTCCTGTGGATCCTTGATGCCCCGGCCGACACCGACATCCAGATGGAGCCGGTTCTTCACCTGCTTTCGCTCCGGAACCTTCTGGAAGAAGACTCTGGGCCCTGGACCGTGCGGATCGACGATGGCGCTCGCATCGTCCCACCGCTCGGGAGGTAGACCGGATGCGGCGAGCGCTTCGGGCCAGGTCTCGAACCCTGGCGGTGGGTCGTCCAGCTGGTAGCCGAGCGCCACCGACCAGAACTCGGAGAGCACCGCCGGGCTCACTGCGTCTATGACGATCTGCACCTGGACCGAACTGCTCACTGCGTCTCCTTCTTTCAGCCCGACTGCCGTTTCATGGCCGGGCGCGCCGGCCTACCGCGCTCCCACCCCGGCCGAGTCCATGTCCCTGATCTCACGTTTCAACTCGTGGATCTCGTCCCGCAGCCGACCAGCCAGTTCGAACTGCAGCTCACGCGCGGCGGCCATCATCTGATCGGTCAGCTGCTGCACCAGATCGGCCAACTCAGACCTTGCCATCCCTGCGGTCGAGTGACCTGCGAACACGCCGGAACTCCCTCCGACCTCACCGGCGGCCTTGCGACCGCGGGAGGCGTTGCGACCAGATCCGCCCATCTTGACCCTTGTCACCGTCTCAGCAGAGTCCTCGGCCTCGGCGTAGACCCGCTCCAGGATGTCGTTGATCTTCTTCCGCAACGGCTGCGGGTCGAGTCCTGCCTCCTTGTTGTAGGCGATCTGCTTGTCGCGGCGTCGGTTGGTCTCGTCGATCGCCCGCGCCATCGAGGGCGTGATCTTGTCGGCGTACATGTGCACCTGGCCGTTCACGTTCCGCGCCGCCCGCCCGATGGTCTGGATCAGCGAAGTCCCCGAGCGTAGGAACCCTTCCTTGTCGGCGTCGAGGATGGCCACCAGTGAGACCTCGGGCAGGTCGAGACCCTCCCGCAGCAGGTTGATGCCGACCAGGACATCGAACTCACCGAGCCGGAGCTCCCTGAGCAGCTCGACCCGTCGCAGTGTGTCGACTTCGGAGTGCAGGTAACGGACGCGGACACCCATCTCGAGCAGGTAGTCGGTCAGATCCTCGGACATCTTCTTGGTCAGGGTGGTGACCAATACCCGCTCGTTGATCTCGACGCGCTTGCGGATTTCACCGATGAGGTCGTCGATCTGCCCGGTGGTTGGTTTGATGATGACTTCCGGATCGATGAGCCCGGTCGGCCGGATCACCTGTTCGACGAATTCGCCTTGGGCGCGTCCCAACTCGTACGAGCCGGGAGTGGCGGACAGGTAGACCGTCTGTCCGATCCGGCCGGAGAACTCCTCCCAGGTCAGGGGCCGGTTGTCCAGCGCCGACGGCAACCGGAAGCCGTGGTCGACGAGTGTCCGCTTGCGGGATGCGTCACCCTCGTGCATGGCTCCGATCTGCGGCACGGTCACATGCGACTCGTCGATGACCAGCAGGAAGTCCTCCGGGAAGTAGTCGATCAACGTGGCAGGGGCCGTGCCGGGTCCACGTCCGTCGATGTGCCGGGAGTAGTTCTCGATGCCCGAGCAGAAACCGACCTGTCTGATCATCTCCAAGTCGTAGGTGGTCCGCATGCGCAGCCGCTGCGCTTCCAGCAGATCGCCCTGCTTCTCCAGCTCCGCCAGCCGCCCGGCCAACTCGTCCTCGATCGCGGCCACCGCCTTGGCCATGCGTTCCGGGCCGGCCACGTAGTGGGTCGCGGGGAAGATGCGCAGCCCGGGTACCTCGCGAACGATGTCACCCGTCAGCGGATGCAGGTAGTACAACTTCTCGATCTCGTCACCGAAGAACTCGATCCTGACGGCCAGCTCTTCGTACGCCGGGAATGATCTCCACTGTGTCGCCCCGGACCCGGAAGGCTCCACGGGTGAAGGCGAGATCGTTGCGTGAGTACTGGATGTCGACCAACGCCCGGAGCAACGCGTCCCGGTCCATGTTCATCCCGACATTCACCGGGAGCGACCTGTCCAGGTACGACTGCGGGGTGCCGAGCCCGTAGATGCAGGACACCGACGCGACCACGATGACGTCGCGACGGGACAGCAGCGACATGGTGGCCGAGTGGCGCAACCGCTCCACGTCGGAGTTCACCGACGAATCCTTCTCGATGTACGTATCCGTCTGGGGAACGTAGGCCTCCGGCTGGTAGTAGTCGTAGTAGGAGACGAAGTACTCGACGGCGTTGTGCGGAAACAGCTCGCGCAATTCGTTGGCCAGCTGAGCGGCCAAGGTCTTGTTCGGCGCCATCACCAGGGTCGGGCGCTGGACCTTCTCGATGAGCCACGCCGTGGTCGCCGACTTACCGGTGCCGGTCGCCCCCAGCAGGACGATGTCCTTTTCTCCTGCCGAGATTCGCTTGTCCAGGTCCGCGATGGCGGTCGGCTGATCACCCGCAGGCTGATAATCGCTGACCACCTCGAAGCGCGCGGTACTTCGGGGGATGTCACCGACAGGGCGATGCTCGGAGACGGCGAGGACAGGGTGTTCGGTCGCGAATGCCACGCTCAAAAGGCTACGCGGCGGCACCGACAGCCGGCCTCTGCGCAATGCCCCGGCGATCTCGCGGCTACCGCTGGCAGCTCGCGCTCCGGCTGTCCGCGCAGCTCAGGACGGCTGCCAGCCGGTTGATTCGGCCCAGCGGAGAATGCGGCCGTCGGCGGCCGCCAGGAACGACTCCTTCGCCGCGGCGTAGCCACCGGCTGACGGATCGCCACCTTGCGCGGCGGCCAGCTGTTTGGCGGTCAGGTAGTCAGCCCTGGCGCCAGGATCGGATCGCAGCCAGTCGCGGAAGCGCAGGGCCCAGTGCCACCCCGGGGAGCCGCCGACCCGCACGTGCAGGTCCAGGCGCTGGCCGGGGTCGGCGTTGACGTGCAGCCTCTTCGACCACAGCTCCGGCCGCACCTCGCCCCCCGCGTCCGGGTGCGGCGTGTCGGTCGTGATGTCTCGGACGACCGGGAAACCGCCGGCCGTCAGCAGCGGCTCGAAGTCGGCCGCCTGTCCGAGATCGGACACCGTCAGCTGGAGGTCGATGACGTCCCGCGCGGGCAGAGCCGGAACCGCGGTGGAACCGACGTGATCGATTCTGGCCTCGCCGACGAGGTAACGGAGGCGATGCATCAGCCTTTCGGCTCGTTCCGGCCAGTCCGGCCGATATGGGACGAGCGTGGGACCGGGGCGGGGTGCGCCACGGCGTGCTCGCACGTTTGCGGCATACGCGGCCAGGCGCGACCAGATCTGGTCGGCCTGCCGACGAACCTCGGCAACTCCAGCGCTGTTGTCGACCCAGACGTCGCAGAGCAGACGGCGTTCCTGATCATCGATCTGCGCCGAAATCCGGGCCGTCGCATCCGAGACGGTCAGGCCACGGTTCAGCAATCGTTCGAGTCGCACCTCTCGAGGCGCGCCGACCCCGATGACCAGGTGGAAGGCAGCGGCCGCCGAGCGGGTGGTGAGCAGCGGGATGTCATTGACGACCACGCTGTCGGGCGGGGCGGCCGCCTCCAGTTCGGCGAACCGGGCGCGGACCAACGGATGGGTGATGCCCTCCAGGCGGCGGCGGGCGGAGGCGTCGGCGAAGACGACGGAGGCGAGCGCCGGTCGATCGAGCGCGCCGTCAGCCGTGATCACGTCCGGGCCGAACTCCTCCGCAATGGCCGACAGCCCGGGGGTGCCGACGCCGACGACTTCCCTGGCCAGACGATCGGAGTCGACGACGACTGCACCACGCGCTGCCAGCAGACCGGAGACCGTCGATTTGCCCGCGCCGATACCACCCGTCACCGCCACGGTGATCGTCATCTACTCACCCGTTTTCAACCGTCACGACGGAGAAACTCCTCGAAAATGGTCGATCCCCCGCCGACGGACCACGCAGTCGGCGGGCCCGACCGGGGACATCGTGCCACGGTGACCTCGCAACACGTCCCGACTCCGCTTGTAAAGGCCGTCGGCTTTCGACGTGCGCCCCGGGCTTCGAGGGTAACGGGGTGGTTTACGCTCTGCGACCTGGCAAGCACCATGGGTATGCTCCAGCGGCACATACACACAGTGCGGCGGTTGATGCCGTTTCCCCAGGGGGCCTGATGAAAGCGGTCGGAACAGCGTTGGCCGCGGGGCTGACCATCCTGGTGACCGCAGTATTGCCGCACGGCCAAGCTCAGGCGGCCGTCGCATTTGGGCCGGTGAATCCGGTACGGGTCGACCTGGCCGGGCACCCGGCCAACACCGGCTTCCTGGCAATCGTCGAGGGCAACACCCGGCTCAACGGCGACGAGTCGGAAGGCACCCTCGCCGTCGGCGGAAACCTGTCCTTCGGCACCACGTACAACGTCGTGGCTGGAGCCAGGCCCGTGGAGCCGACATTCACTGCTGCTGGTGACACGCAACCGACTTTCCTCTACGTCGGCGGAGGGATGGATTGGACTGGAAGCGGCTCCTCCATCCTGCGCGTCCAGAACAACGGGTTCACCAAGATCGCCACCACATCCACTTACACGGCCCACGACACCGACAGAAACGGGGCGCGGGCTGCTTACCGAATCACCCAACCGGGCCAAACGTACGAGGCAAACCCGCATGTGGAGGGGACGACCGACCAACAGACACCAAACTCGGTAGGCCAACCGGTGCCGACGTCGGTCATCGACATACCCGGCGCCTTCGCGCTCTACCGTCACCTGACGACCCAGATGGCCGCCTGCCCGGCCAACGCGGTGTTGACGAGCCCCGACAGCCCGGTGCACCGCTGCCCGAGCCGATTCCCGCGGGCGCGCGCGGTCGGCTCACGCTGACCCAGGGGAAGACCAACGTATTGAATCTGTCGACCGCCGACGTTGGCAACCTGGCCGAGATCAACTTCGTCACTGCACCGAGCGCAGAGACTCCACTGATCGTGAACGTGATTGGGCAATTCATTCGCCGGCAACATCCCCAATCAGCCCGGCTCGGCGCCTCGCTACGTCCTGTGGAACTTCCCGACGGCCACGGCGGTCGATGTTCTCGGAGGCGATTCGATCGAGGGCACCATCTACGCCCCGAACGCCGCCCTCAACTGGCGAGTGACCCAGAACGTAGAGGGCAATGTCATCGCCAAGTCATTCATTCACGGCCCGGCCTCGGCCGACCAGGCACGGGAGCTACACGACTTTCCCTTCGACACCACGGTTGCGTGCGAGGTAGCGGCACCCACTGCAACTCTGACGCTCGTCAAACACGTCGACAACACCGGTGGCGGAACGGCGAGCCCGGGCGACTGGACGCTCACTGCCACCGGTCCGAGCACGATCGACCGGTCCCGAGCAATTCCGAGTCGGTTACTGACGCCACAGTTAACGCCGGCGACTACCAGTTGAGCGAGAGCGGCGGGCCCCCGGACTACGCGGCAGGAACGTGGTCCTGTACCGGTGGCACGTCTTCCGGCACCAGCGTCAGCCTCGAAGAGGGCGACGACGTCACCTGCGAGATCACCAACACCTACGTGCCCCCTACGACCACACCGACGACGACCACCACGGCCATCACCGAGACGACCGACACGACGGACGACCACTAACACCCCCACGACAACTGAGACGACCGGGACCACGGACGTCACTCCGATCACTGGCACGGGCACGGGCACGGAGACCTCTCCCAGTGAAACCCCCACCACCCAGACCGCCACGTCCGTCGCGACAACGCGATCGACGCCGGTGACCCCGACCAGTTCAACCAGCGAATCGGCGGACACATCCACAACTCTGTCGAGCGCCGATGCCTCGTCGACCGAAACGTCCACGGACAACACCCTCGAAACCTCCTCTGCCGCATCGGTGCAGGGCGGCGGGTCCGTGGATGGCGGATCACCAGGTGAAGGAAGCGCAGCGGGTGACGTCGCATCGGGGAGCGTTGATCTCGCCAACACCGGGGCTGCACCGGCTGTCCAACTGACCGTCGGGATCGGGCTCGCCGCACTGGGCGCGACGTTCGTCTTCGTCGGCCGACGGCACCGGCGACCGGAGCGCCCTTCGGAACCGTGATGGCACTTGACCGGCGAATCCGGCACTACCGGTGCGCGGCTCGACACACCGGCGAACCTCCCTGGTGCACTCCAGCCTCTCACGTAGCGTGACTGCTGCTCCGCTGGATGTTCGCGAGGTCCTGTGCGCGAACCAGCAGGGCCTTCGCGCAGCGCTTTCCAGTGGATGCATCACCTAGGAGGACTCGTGACCACCACCCTTATCGCGCCCGTTCGTCGCGGACGGCACCGGTTCGGACGGCCGGGTCTGGTCCCCGTCGCGTCTTTCGTCACCGTCGTCTACCGGGGGTTGTTCCAGTCCTGGCGACGCCCGGGCAGGCACCGTCCACCCATCGTTGCTCGGCACCGAAGCGGCGTGCGCTGCTCCAGCCCCGGCGATCTGACCGCGGCGTCCGCCTGCGCCGTCCTGCGGCGATCAGACAGTCGCAGATCAGCGGTCAGGCCGTACGTCAGCCGTTCTTGATGATCCTGGTGAGAGCTTGACCGGCCAGCACCGGGAGACCCTTCGTCAATTGGGCGTTGGTGGCCAGCTTGTCGCTGACGGCCACCGATAGCGTCCATGTCCCGTAGACCATCTCGACGATGCCGCCGGCCTGCAGGATCAACTTGGCCGGGTAGCCGTTGACCTTGACATCCGTGACGGTCGCGCCGGCATCTTGGGCCGTCTGCACGTCGATGTTGAACTGCGCCTTGGCGGCCGCGGCGGAACTGTATTGCGTCAGCCGGATGCGGACCGGCGCCGTCTTTCCCTTGTCCTTGCTCCCGTACAGGCAGCGGATGGCTCCCGTGGCACCACGGCCGGTGGCGTCGAGCCGGATGCGATTGGCGCCGGTGCCGATGGTGGCGCCGATGGCCTTCTTGACATCGGCGGGGTCGAGCAGCACAGCGCAGTCGGCCTTCAGCGGATCGACCTTGACGATCGCGGCGACCGGCGGCGTGGTCGGCGTCGGCTTCGGAGTCGTCTTCGTGGTCGTCGGTGCCGATGTGGCCGCCGGGCTGACCACCACAACGCTGCTCGGCGGCTTGGACGCCGGCGCCGCACTGCTGGTGATCGTGTTGACGACGGTCACGGTCTTCTTGGTGGCGGATGCCGAGGTGCACCCGGCGACGGTCAGGGCGAGGACGACGGTGGTGGCGAAGGCGGGAAGCAAGGCGGGACGGCGCATGACCACCACGGTAGGGGGCGGCGCAGCCAATGTGCGGTCAACCCGCCGAGATCACCACCAAGGAGTTACCAACTTGTGTCCGGGCACCCGATCCGGCGGCAGGATCGCAGTCGTACCTGTTGAGCGCGCAACGCGATCTGAGTCACCGACCCGGACGCACGCGACGCCGCAACAGAGAAGAACGGGGCCGACCCGAAGGTCGACCCCGTTCTGTCAATTCCCGGCTTCCGTGCGACCGACGAAATCACGACGGGCGCACAGGGACGGATCAGCTTCCGGCGAGCCGCTCACGCAGCTTGGCCAGTGCCTCGTCGTCGACCAGCGAACCGGCCGGGGCTTCCGTCGCCGCGCCGCCTTCAGTCGAAGCGGTGGCCGACGAGTAGTTCGCCGGCTCGGCTGCTTCGGCGTCGGCCTTGATGGCCGCGGCGATCTGCTTGAGGTGCGACTCGTACACGCTGTGCGCGTCGGAGTACTGCTTTTCCCAAGCGTCGCGCTGGCTCTCGAAGCCTTCGAGCCATTCGCCGGTGGCGACGTCGAAGCCTTCCGGCGGCAGGAAGTTGCCCGCCTCGTCGTAGTGATCGACGACGCCGTACTGGGCACGCACCTCGTCGAACTCGGTCTCCGGGGTGATGCCCTCGTTGGCCTGCTTCAGCGACAGCGAGATCCGGCGACGTTCGAGATCGATGTCGATGACGCGGACGAAGATCTCCTCGTCGACGGTGACGACCTGCTCCGGGATCTCCACGTGGCGACCGGCCAGCTCGGAGATGTGCACCAGGCCCTCGATGCCGTCGTAGACGCGGACGAACGCGCCGAACGGAACCAGCTTGGTGACCTTCCCGGGCACGACCTGGCCGATGGCGTGGGTCCGGGCGAAGTGACGCCACGGATCTTCCTGGGTTGCCTTGAGCGACAGCGAAACCCGCTCGCGGTCCATGTCGACGTCGAGCACCTCGACGGTGACTTCCTGGCCGACCTCGACAACCTCTGACGGATGGTCGATGTGCTTCCAGGACAGCTCGGAAACGTGCACCAGACCGTCGACGCCACCCAGATCGACGAACGCGCCGAAGTTGACGATCGAGGAGACGACGCCCTTGCGGACCTGGCCCTTGGCGAGCTGGTTGAGGAACTCGCTGCGCACCTCGGACTGGGTCTGCTCGAGCCACTGCCGGCGGGACAGCACGACGTTGTTGCGGTTCTTGTCCAGCTCGATGATCTTGGCGTCCAGCTGGCGACCGACGTACGGCTGCAAGTCCCGAACCCGGCGCATCTCGACCAGCGATGCGGGCAGGAAGCCGCGCAGACCGATGTCGATGATCAAGCCGCCCTTGACGACCTCGATGACGGTGCCCGAAACGACGCCGTCCTCTTCCTTGATCTTCTCGATCGTGCCCCACGCGCGCTCGTACTGAGCCCGCTTCTTGGACAGGATCAACCGGCCTTCCTTGTCCTCCTTCTGGAGAACGAGGGCCTCGACGTGCTCGCCGATGGTGACGACCTCGTTGGGGTCGACGTCGTGCTTGATGGACAGCTCACGCGAGGGGATGACGCCCTCGGTCTTGTAGCCGATGTCGAGCAGAACCTCGTCGCGGTCGACCTTGACGATGATGCCTTCGACGATGTCTCCGTCGTTGAAGTACTTGATCGTCAGGTCGATGGCAGCGAGGAAATCCTCAGCCGTCCCGATGTCGTTGATGGCGACCTGTGGGGCGGTACGGGTGGGTGCGGACATGTGGTGGGGTGCTCCGACGGGTGGGTTGGGTGGGCGGATTGCTGCGGTGAACAGCGCACGCGCGTCCCGATGGCCGGGACGGGCGCTGCAGTGCGGGCCGAGATCGAGGAGATCGGCCGCGGCGGATGAGTGCCAGGGCCGACCAGTTCAGTGCTGCCTACTCCATACCGAGGCAGCCGGAACCCACGTTGCAACTATCAGTTTACGCCAGTGTCGGACAGTGATCGGACCACGACGGAAGCGGGCACAACCGGCCCAGGGCTGCTCCGGCCGGGCGCGCGTCTATCACCTGCCAGGATGGAGAACGTGGACACCGCGACAGATCTGGGACCGACCCGCCCGCGCCGCCGCACCGCCGATCAGGCCACATCTCGCACGGCCAACCGGCGCTGGTGGGATTCCGACGCCGACGAATACCACCTGGAGCACGGCGCATTCCTGGGTGATGCTGACTTCGTCTGGTGTCCGGAGAACCTGCGGGAAGGCGACGTCGGACTGCTCGGCGACGTCGCCGGGGCGCGCATCCTGGAGGTCGGGTGCGGCTCGGCCCCGTGCGCCAGGTATCTGGCCGCGCGCCACGCCGAGGTGGTGGCGTTCGACCTGTCGACCGGGATGCTCCGGCACGCGGTCGGGGGCTCCGCGCGCACCGGCATCGCGGTCCCATTGATCCAGGCCGACGTGTGTGAGCTGCCGTTCCGTACCGACTCCTTCGACACTGCCTTCTCCGCTTTCGGCGCCATCCCCTTCGTCGCGGATTCGGCGGGCGCCATGCGAGAAGTCGCGCGTGTGCTCAAACCGGGCGGACGATGGGTGTTCTCGGCGACCCATCCGATGCGGTGGATGTTTCAGGACGATCCCGGACCGACGTGGACTCACCGTCATCCAGTCGTACTTCGACCGTTCGCCGTATGTCGAGGTAGATCGGGACGACGTGCCGGCCTACGTCGAGCACCACCGGACGATGGGCGACCGGATCCGGGAACTCGTCGCCGCCGGCTTCATCGTCCGCGACGTGATCGAACCGGAATGGCCTGAGGATTTCGACGGGGTCTGGGGTCAGTGGTCGCGTGAGCGTGGCGAGTTGTTCCCTGGCACGGCGATCTTCGTCTGCCGCCTGGCCTGATCACGGGAGGCGTACCAGTCGAGATAGGCCTCGCCTCTGGGTGATAACCGATATCCGACGTCGAGACTGATGGTCAGGCCGAGGGTCTTGAGCTTGCGGATGTCGGTCTTCATCGGCTGCAGGTCACGGTCGAGCACGCCGGCCAGCACCTTGGACACGACGGCCGGGTTCTGCCGGATCCAGTCGAGGATGAATCTGGTCCACGGCCCGGAGGGCTTCGCCGCGTCCATCCGGTCAAGAGCCTTGTCGATCGCGATCAGCTCGTCCTCGGTGGGCACCTCCGCACGTAAGGCCAGTCGCGGGTCCGGCCCGGCGTAGTGCACGGTGACCTCGAAGATCCGGTCGTCCGGGCGCTTCATCAGCCACTTGACCAGGGACGCGAGGCTCTTTTCGCCGCTGGCCAGCGCATCGGCCTCGGTGAGCAGGCCTATGTCGGCGATTACTCGCACGGCATCGATCGCGACGACGCCGGAACGCGTGAGCTGGGTGCCACCGGCCTTGGCGCGGGGTACGTCCCAACGCCGATAGACGCGCGTGACAGTACCGCTGACTATTCCGTCTACGACCGCGTTGGGCAGCAACATCTTCGGGCCTAGTGCGCGGCGGCGTCCCAGTTACGACCGACACCGACCGACACCTCCAGGTCGACTTCCAGCGCATAGGCACTGGCCATCTCCTCGCGGAGCACCCGGGTCAGCGCCTCCTGCTCACCAGGTGCCGCCTCGCACAGCAGCTCGTCGTGGACCTGGAGCAGCAGACGCGATTTCAGACCCTCGATGTCGATCCGGCGCTGCACGTTGAGCATCGCGACCTTGATGATGTCCGCGGCGCTGCCCTGGATCGGCGCATTCAGCGCGGCCCGCTCGGCCAGTTCACGTCGCTGCCGCTGGTCGCTGGTCAGGTCGGGCAGGTACCGACGGCGGCCGTACAGCGTCTGCGTGTACCCCTCCAGCCTGGCCACGTCCACCGCCCGCCGGAGGTAGTCGCGGATTCCGCCGAACCGGGCGAAGTACGCGTCCATCTGCTCACGCGCCTCCTCGACGCTGATCTTCAGCTGGCCCGACAGGCCGAACGCCGACAGCCCGTAGGCCAGGCCATAGCTCATCGCCTTGATCCTGCGTCGCAGTTCAGGCGTGACCTCGGAGGCCGGCACGCCGAACGCCCGGACGGCGACGGCGGTGTGCAGATCCTCGCCGGAACGGAAAGCCTCGATCAGGGCCGCGTCGGCCGACAAGTGCGCCATGATGCGCATCTCGATCTGCGAGTAGTCGGCGGTGATCAGGTTCTCGAAACCCACGCCGGGCACGAAGGCGGCCCGGATCTGCCGGCCCTCGTCCGTCCGGATGGGGATGTTCTGCAGGTTGGGCTCGGTGGACGAGAGACGCCCGGTGGCGGCGACGTTCTGCAGATATGTGGTGTGGATCCGGCCGTCGTCGCCGACCGACTTCAGCAGGCCCTCCACCGTTGTCTTCAGCTTGGTGACGTCGCGGTGGCGGAGCAGATGCGTGAGGAACGGGTGCTGCGTCTGCTCGTGCAGGGCGGTCAACGCGTCGGCGTCGGTGGTGTAGCCGGTCTTCGTCTTCTTCGTCTTCGGCATGTTCAGTTCGTCGAACAGCACTACCTGCAACTGCTTCGGCGAGCCGAGATTCACTTCGTGCCCGAGTACCCCGTACGCCGCCACCGCGGCGCTCTGCGCCTCGGATTCGAAGGTCGACCGGAGATCCTCCAGGTACGCGAGGTCGACGGCGATACCGCTCCGCTCCATCCGGCCCAGCACGTCCATCACCGGGAGCTCTATCTCGGTGAGCAGAGCCTGCTGCCCACTCTCCTCGAGCGAGGCCTGGAGGACACCGGCCAGGTCGATGACCGCCAGCGCCTTGATCATCTCGCTGCGATCGTCGGCGGCCTGCTGGTTCACCTCGCCCGCCTCCTCGAAGGAGAGCGAAAGCTGCACCGACTCGCTGTCCGCAGGGCCGGCGTCCAGCGTGCGGTGCAGGTACCGCTGCACCAGATCCCCGAGGTCGAACGCCCGCTGTCCCGGCAGCGCCAGGTAGGCGGCCAGTGCGGTGTCGGAGGCGATGCCCGCCACCGGCCAGCCGCGTTCCTCCAGGGCGTTGACGGCCGCCTTCAGATCGTGGCCGACCTTGGGCCGGTCCGGGTCGGCGAGCCATTCCGCAACGGCGGCGTCGTCGGCCGGATCCAGCGCGGTCACATCGATCACCGCACTGACTCCGGTCGCGTCGGCCACGGCGATGGTGCTGACGTCCCCGCCGCCCGGACGCCAGTGGCCGCGCACGGAGATGCCCACGGTCGACATCGCGTGCAGCGCAAGCCAGGCGGCAACCGTACCCACCTCGAGCCGAACGCCGGAGATGTCGAAGCCCTCGGTCGATGTCTCGTCGGCCTGCTCGAAGGTCTCCAGCAGTCGCTCGCGCAGCACCTTGAACTGCAGGTTGTCGAAGATCTCGTGGACGGCCTCGCGGTTGAAGGGCCGGGCGACCAGGTCGAGCGGATCAGCCGACAGCTCGACGTCGCGGACGAGCTGGGTCAGCCGCCGATTCTGCAGCACGCTGGAAAGGCTGGCGCGCAGGGCATCTCCGGTCTTTCCGGGAACCTCGTCGACCCGGTCGACCAGCTCGCCGAGGGAACCGAAATCCCGGATCCACTTGGCCGCCGTCTTCTCCCCCACCCCGACGATGCCGGGAAGGTTGTCGGACGGGTCGCCGCGCAGTGCGGCGAAGTCGGGATATTGAGAAGGGGTCAGGCCGTACTTGTCCTTCATCTCCTCGGGCGTGAACCTGGTCATGTCCGAGACGCCGCGCCGGGGATACAGCACGGTGACCTCGGGACTGACCAACTGCAGGGCGTCGCGGTCGCCGGTGCAGATCATCACCGACATCCCCTCCGCCTCGGCCCTGGTGGTGAGGGTGGCGATGACATCGTCGGCCTCGTAGTTCTCGGCGGTCAGCACGTCGATCCGCAGCGCGCCCAGTACTTCCTTGATGAGCTCGACCTGGCCCTTGAAGTCGGCCGGCGAGGTGGAGCGGTTCGCCTTGTACTCGGCGAACTCCTCGCTCCGCCAGGTCTGCCGCGACAGGTCGAAAGCGACCGCGATGTGCGTGGGCCGCTCGTCCCGGAGCAGGTTGATCAGCATCGAGGTGAACCCGTACACGGCGTTCGTCGGCTGCCCGGTGGTAGTGGAGAACTTTTCCACCGGCAGCGCGTAGAACGCCCGATAGGCCAGTGAGTGACCGTCGAGCAGGAGGAGCAGCGGCGACGTGCGGGGCGCGGCGGCCTTCGAAGCGGCGATCTTGACCTCCGCCGGGGTGAGCCCCGTCCGCCTGGTCCTGCCGGCAGGACCTCGCCCGGAGACCCTCGTCGGCGCAGTTCCACTCCCAACGGGTGCAGTAGTCATCACGATCCCGAGTCTATGGTCAAGCACCGACAGTCCACCTCTCCGTTTCGCCCCGGACGGGTGCAGAGGAGCCTGGAGCCGCAGCGGTCTCCACGCGTGCGGAGCCGTTGGCAAGCACAACCGTTCAAACCAAACGACCGCCGCCCGCACGGTGGGAGCGGTGACCGATGACAGCCGGTCACCGGAGTCAGATCAATCAACCAGTCCCGGAGAAAACGTAGGACTATGGCCGACTTTCGTTTGGATCGGTGGTCGCCACTCGCTGGGTTGGCGGCGCGGGGACGGCCGTGCCGACCGACTCCGGCCGGCCGCGAACGGGCAGGGTCTGGATGGTGATGTAGGCGACCACGACGGCAACGATGATCAGTGGTGCGGTGCCGATTCCGGCCTGGGAGGTCAGCAGCAACGTGATGATGGTGGCGGACAGCGGAAGTTTCAGGATGGACACGGCGGCTGCGCCCATCACCACAGCCACGGCGGGTGTGACCGACATCCCGGGTAGATGGGCGGCGAGTAGGCCGCCGGCCGCGCCGATGAACAGCGCTGGGAATGTCGGGCCGCCGCGGAAGTTGCCCAGCGAAATGCTCCAGGCCAGTCCCTTGAACAAAATCAGGAACACCAGCGTGCCGATCGACAGGGTGGCGCCTTGTTTGGTCAATGAACCGAACGCCTCTTGACCGGAGAACAGCACCGCGTCGGCAGACTGCCCGGTGATCTGTGCGAATGCGATCGCCAAGCCGCCGACCACCAGCGCGGCCGCCGGCAGCAGCAGCCACGGCTGCCTGGCGACCACGGTCGCCGTCCAGCGGGCCAACTCGGTGATCGCGAAGACCACCACGGCGGTCGCGACGGCCAGCGCGATGGCCCAGCCGAATTCGGCGACGGTCAGAGTGGAAAGTGCGGGCAGAGAAATCGGTGCCATCGCGTAGTCGTTGGAGCTGAGCCCGGTCCAGTTGGCCATGCCGATGAACAGGATGGAGCCGATGCCGGCGGACATCAGACCCGGGAGCAGCACCAGCGGCAACATCGCGCCGCCGAGGCCGGCCGCCTCGATCAGGATGATCGCGCCGATCACCGGCGAACCGAACACCGTGGCGATCGCGGCGAAGGCGGCGCTGGCGGCGAGGACCGCGACAACCTGATCGGGGGCGTCCTTCTTGACCACCCGCACCGCCAGCACGCCGAGGCCGCCGCCCAGGGCGATAAGCGGCGCTTCGGGTCCCAGCACCAAACCCAGCCCGAGCGTGGCCAACGCGGCCAGCAGAATCCCGGGCAACTCGATCGGCTTCGCCGTCCCTCCTTTGATCCCTTCATAGGGAATGTGGCCGCCGTGGCCGGGAAGACGGACGATTGCGATCGCCGTCAGCACCCCGGCCACGGCGAGCACGGGTAGCGGCCACCACCAGGGAACCGTGTGGAAGCCGAGGTCGCTGGGCAGCCGTTCGTACACCTCCTGCTGAATCCAATGAACCAATTCCAGGAAGCACCACGACACGAACGAGACGAGCACGCCGATCAGCGCCGCCAGTATCAATAAGACGCGGTAGCTCTTGGTCCGGATGAGCGCGCCGGGATCGGCCGGAACGGGCGTCGCCTGGCTCATGAACGGCGCCCACCGCTTGGAAGGAAACTCTCCCCACCAGCGGGCAGTGCCGGCGGAACGCTACGCCGCGCATGTGTCACTTCGGACCCACCTTCCAAGAGCGGACATGTCGTAATACGGGCAATTTGGCGAGGTCGCCACGGCCAGCTCGAGGGCAGCATAACTGGACGCGATCGATAGCACGACATATGCCGAAGTCAACGACCAGGCCGAGGCGGGTGCTCGAACCCGGCGGACCCGGGCAGTGAAAATGCATGCGAACAACCAGATCTGACTGCACCTTGGGGTGTTCCACTGAGACGTCACAACGCGAAAACGGGACGTCGCGTTGCCTTTTCCGTGCCGCGGAGCCCTCGCAAACGCATGTGATGCACCCGCCTAATGAACGACGGGACCGATGGCCCCGACCGCGGCCAGGCCATCGAAGATCAATTGCACGGCGATCGCCGCGATCAGAAAGCCGAAGACCTTTTCGGTGACGAGCAGACGGCTCTCGTCCAATTTTTCGCTGACCCGGTTCGCCCATCCAAAGACCAGAACATCGACCACTAATACGACCAGTAGGATTCCGAACGCGACCGCGAAAACGGCGGGCGACGTGGCCTCGGCCGAGATCGTGATGAGACCGACGATGCCCACGGGATTCAGCAGGTACGGCACCGCCAACGGGAACTGCGCAAGCTGCATCGGGTCCTTACCAGCGCCGGAATGAGTGCTGGTATCACTTGACCCCAAGACCATTCCGACCGCGAGCACGAACAAGATCGCGCCGCCGGCCACCGATAAGGACCCGATGGTGAAGTGCAGCAACAGCCGCAGCAACTCACCCAGCACCATCAAAAGGACGGCGACGACCGCTGCGGTGGTCAGCATCTTGCGCAGCACCTGCCGCTTGGCGGCTGGGTCAAGCGCAGCGGTGATCTCGACGAACGGAACCAGAGCAAGCTTCGGCCCGATTCCGATCAGCAGAACCAAAAACGTGTCGACCGCGCCGACAGCTGTGATCGACGTCTGATCCATGGTGCGAGTATGGCGCAATCTCGACGGTGAACAGTCAGAAACGATACGGGGGTTGGTGACCGGTCGCCGTGTCTTCCCGGTCGCCCAGGTACGACAAAGGTCTACTGGTCGGCGAACTCCAGGCGGCGGACAAGACGAGCGCCGCCGAGTTGGGCGCCGACCACCGCGCCGACGACGAGGACCAGGCCGATGATGTACAGCCACGTCATGATCGCGAAGGTGATCCCGATGGCGCCGTAGCGTTCCGCGTTGGTCGCGATCACGTGCGGCATGTAGACACCGGACGCGCAGTGAACCACGACGGTGCCGACGCCCGACGCGACGGCACCGGGAAGCATTGAGTGCCAACGGATCCGGCGACCCAGCAGTAGCCAGGAGATGAACAGCCAGAACAGGGTCGCGACGACCAGCCGTGCCACCAGATGCAGGACCCCGCTGCCGGTGCCCTTGACGACTGTGCCGATCAGCGACAGCAGCAGCAGCTCGAGCGAGATGGCCACGACGCCGCCGATGCCGAACACCCGCCCACGGACGCCCAACGGTTTCAATCCCCAGGCGGCCTCGTACGTGCGCTGCATCGCGGCGGTGAGCGACAAAGCGGTGACCACGCCCAGCACGATCGACAGGCCGAAGGCCAACCAGCCCTGCGTCCCGGCGCTGGCCGGACTGTTGAACAGCGCCCGCGTCGCGTCAGCAGCCCGCCCGCTCAGGTGGTAACTGTTGATGAAATGGTGCGCCAGCCATGAGTCGCCCCTACCCTGAGCCTGCGCAGTCGGTCGCTGTCGAAATCAGCCAAACCCAGACGGTCGGCCGGGGAACTCGCGTTGTTGGCCGACGCTGGTGACGGATCCTCAGCCGATGGGTCCGGAAGGTCGGACATCAGGGCCCCCCAACACGTCTCGTCAGCCGATCCATGTCCGTCGGTCGCAGGCGTTCACTCGATGAGGAACCAGGCCGTTGAAGAAACGCCATCCATTGAATGTGCCGTTGCGGCCGCCTTCGCCGCTGCCACGGTTGTCCGAAACGACCACCACGATGGTGTTGTCCAATTCGCCGGTTACCTCCAGGAAGTCGATGACCCTGCCAAGCTGGTGATCCGTGTAGGACATGTAGCCGGCGAACACCTCCGCCATCCGGGCGAACAGCCGCTTCTCGTCCGCGCTCAGCGAGTCCCACAGATACGGCTCCCAATCCGGGACGGAGTCCCACACATGGCACGTGCGACACCACCAACCCGAGACCCACGGACGGCGCAGAGAAGCGCGTGAGTCAATCCCTCAGACGCACCCACAGGAACGCAGCATATAGAAGCCCCATGAAGCCGACGACGAAGAGAAGCGCGCGCAATTCGATCGGCGTATGGCCGACGAAAGAAAGCACAAGTCCTGTCGCTACCAGAATCACGCCGAAGGCCACCAAGGACCAAGTCGCAATTGCGCGCCGTGACTTCATCGACCTCGGCTGCCGTTCAGTCATCGGTCACGTCGCCAGGGGCAGTAGCTGTCACTTGACGCTCATAGGATCGCACTTGCCCATCTCAGTCCCAAACCGTCGGATTGTCCAACCGGGAACCACCGGACACGCTGCGATCGTTGGTTCCGATCACTTTCCGGGCCAGTCGTCGCGTGGTCACCGACGGTCGGGTGCTTGCAGCCCCATTAGGGTCAAGGTCGACAGCGGACCGGCCTCGTTCCACCCCCAAGCTTGGAGCCACCTCGCCATGACAGAGCCCGATCGATGACACAGCCCGATCGCAGCCTCTTCGGTGTGCCCTTGTCCGACTCGGGCGACGCGTCGGCCCTGCTGTCGCTGATCAACGGTCGTCGCGGTGAGCTCAACGAGAAGATGGGCATCGAAATGGTCACCGCTTCGCCGGATCGGTTGACCGCGACCATGCCGGTGGCGGGGAACCGCCAGCCAATGGGCCTGCTGCACGGCGGGGCCAGCGCGGTGCTCGCCGAAACCCTCGGTTCCACCCACGCAGCCATGATCGCGCCGCCGGATACCCAACCGGTCGGTACCGAACTGAACTGCTCGCACCACCGATCGGCGACCGCAGGCACGGTCACCGCCGAATCCACCGTGCTTCATGCCGGACGGACGTTGGCGACGTTCGAGATCGTCGTTCGGGACGACGAGGGACGGCGGGTGTGCACCGCCCGACTGTCGTGTTACTTCCGCCCGGTCAGGCCACGCCCAGATACGCGGCCTTGATGCTGGGATCGGCGAGCAGTTCCTTCCCGGCCCCGGTCTTCACCACCTCGCCGGTCTCCAGGATGTAGGCCCGATCGGACCGCGAGAGCGCCTGCTGCGCGTTCTGCTCCACCAGCAGGACGGTGGTGCCCTGCTTGTTGATCTCCGAGATGATGCGGAAGATCTGCTGGATGATCATCGGCGCCAGTCCCATCGACGGCTCGTCGAGCAGGAGCAACCTCGGGCGGGCCATCAGGGCGCGGCCGATCGCGACCATCTGCTGTTCGCCGCCCGACATCGTCCCGCCGACCTGGGTGCGCCGCTCGGCCAGCCGCGGGAAGAGGTCGAAGACGCGGTCCAGCGTCTCCTTGTAGGCGGCCTTGTTCTCGAATTTCCGGGCATAGTGGCCCATGTCGAGGTTCTCCTGGACGGACATCCCAGGGAACACCCCCCGACCTTCCGGCGCCTGTACAACTCCGAGCAGTACCCGCAGGTGCGGTTTCATCCGGGTGATGTCCTGGCCGTCGAACACCACCGAGCCTCGGCTCAGCGCCCGGATGCCGGAGACCGCCCGCATGGTCGTCGTCTTGCCGGCCCCGTTGGCGCCGATCAGCGTGACGAGTTCGCCTTCCTCGACGGAGAGCGAAATGCCGTGCAGCGCCTCGATCCGGCCGTAGGCGACCGTCATGTCGGAGATCTCAAGCAATGGCATCGTCGGGCACTCCCAGGTAGGCGGCGATCACGGCCGGGTTGTCCCGGATGTCGGCCGGTCGGCCCTCGGCGATCTTCTTGCCGAACTCCAGCACCACCAGTCGGTCGGTGACCCCCATGACCAGGCGCATGTCGTGCTCGATGAGCAGCACGGTGTAACCGTCGTCCCGGATCTTGCGGATGAGGTCCATCAACGCCGACTTCTCGATCGGGTTGAACCCGGCGGCCGGCTCGTCGAGGCAGAGGAGCTTGGGCTCGGTGGCCAGTGCTCGGGCGATCTCCAGCCGCCGCTGGTCGCCGTAGGGCAGATTTCGCGCCTTCTCGGTGGCCCGCGCACCCACCCCGACGAACTCCAGCAGTGCCATCGCCCGGTCGACGGCGTCACGTTCCTCGCGGCGGTGCCGCGGTAGCCGGAACGTCGCTCCCGGAACAGATGTGCGGTGCCGCGCGTCCGTCCCGACCACCACGTTCTCCAGCGCCGTCATCTCGCTGAACAGCCTGATGTTCTGGAAGGTGCGGGCGATCCCGCGCCGGGTGATCTGATTTCGCTTCAGGTTGCCCAGCGGCTTGCCGTCGAAGGTCACGGTGCCGCTGGTCGGCTTGTAGACACCGGTCATCGCGTTGAAGCAGGTGGTCTTGCCGGCGCCGTTCGGCCCGATCAGGCCCAGGATCTCGCCGCGGCGGATCTCGAAATCGACCGAATCAAGTGCGGTCAGTCCGCCGAACTTCATCGTCACCGCGTCCATCGACAGCAGGGCCTGCCCGACGTCCACCTGGATGCCCCGCGACGGAGCGATCATCTCGGCGACCAGGTTCGGGTCGGCCAGCGCGGGGTTGACGTCCTCCACGTTGACCGCACCGGGCTCGCTGAGACCGCCGCCCGGCTCGTAGATGGCGTCGGGGACGCCGTCCGTGCCGGTCATCGCACGGAACTCCTCGTCGCCTTCCGCGCCGGTATCCATGCCCATGCCCGGTGCGTCGGTCACTTGCCCACCCCCATCGAATCCCGGTTCGGCCGCTGCGAACGACGCATGGCCTGGTAGATCTGCCGGCCGTAGGTCAGCAGCTTCTGCCGAACCGGGATCAGACCCTGCGGACGGAAGATCATCAGGGCCATCAGCGCCAGCCCGAAGAACAGGTATTTGTACTGGGCGATGGCGTCGCCGTTGATGGTCCACCCGAAGATCTCGGTGCGCCCGAGAAAGGCGTTCGGCAGGTAGACGATGATGAAGGCGCCGAGGATGACCCCCAGCTTGTTGCCGGACCCGCCGAGCACAACCGCACACAGGAACAGCACCGAGTTGATGACGTTGAAGTTCGTCGGCACGACGAACTGCACCTGGCCGGCGTACAGGGCGCCGGACATGCCGCCGATCGAGGCGCCGATCACGAAGGCCCACAACTTGAACTTGAAGGTGGGCACGCCCATGATCTCGGCGGCGTCCTCGTCCTCCCGGATCGCGACCCAGGCGCGACCGACGCGGGAACGTTCCAGGTTGCCGACGAACAGCAGCACGATGATCAGCAGCACGAGGGACACCCAGAACCACCAGACACCGCTGTTGAGGTGGCGGGTGAACCAGGTGCCTTTCGGATCTCCGCCGTTTCCGGCGGAGAAGATGCCGAGCGGCTGCGCAGCGGTCGTCCCGATCCGCGGATAGGCGACCTGGGAAAGGCCCTGACCGCCGCCGGTGAGCGTGTCCAGGTTGTCGGCCAGCAGACGAACGATCTCGCCGAATCCCAGGGTGACGATGGCCAGGTAGTCACCCCGTAATCGGAGCGTGGGTGACCCGAGCAGCAGTCCGGACAGCGCGGTGACACCGACCGCGATCGGCAGGACGGCCAGCCAGGCCCAATTGGTGGATAGGAAGCCCTCGGGCGACACCTTGTTCCAAGGACTGTCCGGACTGGTCAGCAGCGCCGTCGTGTAGGCGCCGATGGCGTAGAACCCGACGTATCCGAGGTCGAGCAGGCCGGCCTGACCGACCACCACGTTGAGGCCGACGGCAATCAGCGCGTACATGCCGAACTGCGCCATCACCGCACCGAAGTCGGTTCCCGGGGTGGTGAGCCCCGGTGGCCGGATGATCGGGAGCAGTGCGATGAACAGGATGAACGGAGCACCGAAGGCCCATTGCGCCGGCCGGGCGAGCGAATTCCACCAGAGCCGGAACCGGTCGCCGAAGGCGACCTTGGTCGGCGCGACGAACGCCGGTGTCGCCGGAGTGCTCATGCTCGTGCCTTCCCGAGGCTTTCACCGAGTATGCCGGTGGGCCGGAACATCAGCACCAGTACGAGCAGGACGAAGGCCACGATGTCCTTCCACTGCGTACCGAATATGTACTGGCCCCAGTTCTCCGCGACTCCGAGGACGAGGCCACCCAGCAACGCACCGCGCAGATTCCCGATACCGCCGAGAACGGCGGCCGAGAACGCCTTGATCCCGAGCAGGAAGCCGCCGGAGTAGATGATGCCGCCCGGAACCTTGAGCGTGTAGAGCAAGGCAGCCGCGCCGGCCAGGCAACCACCGATGAGGAACGTGAGCATGATGATGCGCTCCCGGGAGACACCCATCAAGGTCGCGGTGGTCGGGTCCTGGGAAACGGCTCGCATGCCGCGGCCGAACTTCGTCCGGTTGACGAAGTAGTCGGTGGCGAACGCCAGGATCACGGCCGAGATCAGGATGATCAGGGTGATGTTGGTGACCGTTCCGTCGCCGACGTTGAACGCGGGTTCCCGTTGCACCAGGATGATCGGCTGCTCGGCATTGAGCCCGCCGAGTTTGCCGTTGGTCAGTTGCGGCAGGACGAAGTGCACGAACTCCTGGAGGACGAAATCGGCACCGATGGCCGTGATCAGAAAGACCAGGGATGGGGCGTTCCGTTTTCGCAGTGGTCGGTAGGCGACGCGCTCGAGGCCGACGGCGGCGCCGCCGCTGACCAGTACCGCGGCCAGCATCGCAATGCCGAGGAAGACCACCGTCATGACGACGCCTTCGTTGTAGGCATTGCCGCTCGGGGTGAATCCCATGGCCATCAGCGCCGCGTACTGGGCGAACATGCCGAGCATGAAGATCTCGGAGTGGGCGAAGTTGATCAGTCGCAGCACGCCGTAGACCAACGTGTAACCGACCGCCACCAGCGCGTAGATGGAACCCCACTCGAGCCCGTCGATGGTCGACTGGAAGAAGGCCTTACCCAGTTTGCCCAGATCAAAGCTGATCACGGCCGGGTCGGCGAGGTAGCTGACGCCCTGCGCGACGGGACCCGTCATGTTGCTCCTTTGCTTCTGGATGGGAGCACCCATCCTCGTCAGGACTGTGGACCTGATGCACCGCGACCGGAGACTCCGTGCGGGAGTCTCCGGTCGCGGAGTTGCGCCTTGCTACTACTGAACCTTGTACATCCAGATGAGAGCCGATGCCAGCTCGCCCTTGTCGTTCCACTTGTAGTGGCGCGCCAGTCCGTCACCCGAGTAGTTCTTCACGAAGTTGATCAGTCCGGCCCGGTCCTTGATGCCCGAATCGATGCCGGTCAGGATGATGGTGGTCAGGTCGTAGCCCTCAACGGAGTAGACGCCGGGAGCTGCCCCGTTCTCGCTCTGGTAGGTGGAAGCGAACTGAGCCGGCGCCGGACCACACGGGCACGAGAGGATTGCGCCCTTCGAGGCCGACCCGGCCTGCTTGACGAACTGCGGGTCGTTGGTGCCGTCACCGGAGACGAAGGTGGCCGTGACTCCGGCGCTGCGGAGCTGGCTCACGAACGGTGAAGCCTCGGCGTAGTAGCCGGCGTAGAAGATCGCGTCGGGCTTCTCTGTCTTGATCTGGTTGGCGACAGCGGAGAAGTCCTTGTCGCCCGTCTTCACCTTGCCCGCGCAATTGGCATCAGCGGCGGAGCCAAGGCCTTCGTTGACCGACTTGGCCAGTCCGACGCCGTAGTCGCTGTCATCCTGGACGACGCAGACCTTCTTGAAACCGGCCGTTGTCACCAGGTACTTGGCGACCGCAGGGCCCTGCACACCGTCGTTGGCCAGCCCGCGGAAGAAGTTCGTCCAGCCGTGGGTGGTCAGCAGCGTGTTGGTGGCAGAAGCCGTCACGGACAGCAGCCCGGCCTGCGAGAAGATGGAGCCGGTCGCCTTCGTCTCACCGGAGAAGGCCGGTCCGACCATGCCGATGACCGACGTGTCGGCGACGACGGTCGGCGCGACCTGGGTGGCCTTCTGCGGATCACCCTCGGTGTCGAACTGCTTGATCGTCACCTGACAGCCGGGGTTGGCCTTGTTGTGCGCAGCCAGGGCGACCTTCATGCCGTCCGAGGATGTTGATGCCCGAGCGCTGCGTTCGACCCGGTCAGCGCGCCCATCATCGCGATCTGGACACCGCTGCAGGTCGCCTTCCCGTTGCCGGCCGGGTTGGCCGGCGTTCCACCGTTGGTGGCGGCGACGGTCTTCCCGTTGTGTCGATCTGGACCACGGGCTGGATGCTCAACGCCCCGCCGGCCGCCGCGCGCCGGCGCGCCTGGAACCGGCCGCAGCACTGGAACCGGGCGCGCTGCTTGCGGATCCGGCCGCAGGGGCACTGCTGGCCCCCGACGCTGCTGCCGACCCGCTCGCGGCCGGAGCGGCCGCGGACGCGGCCGGAGCGGCCGCGGACGAAGCCGCAGGCGCCGCGGCGCTGCTGGATCCACCACCCGTGCTCTTGGCGCCACAGGCGGCCAGGGTCAAAGCGGCTGCAACCACTACTACCAGCCCACTACTACGCATCGACGGACGACGCACGTGCCACCTCCGAAAATTCTGTTCAAACCCGGCAATGCCGGGAGTCGGCGAGTCCGACCTGCCGGGAACCTAACAAACAACGTCGCGATTTGGGGTATCCGGCACTCGCTCGTGACCAAATAGCATCCGCGGCTATACGGGTGTAACAATTTCGGCGCTGCCGCCGGACTGCGAAAAAATCGTCAGGACTTGGCGCCCAGCCCGTCCAGAACGGCCTGTGCGACTGCCTGCATGGATGTCCTGCGGTCCATCGCGGTGCGCTGGATCCACCGGAACGCCTCCGGTTCGTTCATCTTCTGGTTGGTCATCAGCAGACCCTTCGCCCGGTCGATCAGCTTCCTCGTCTCCAGTCGGGCCGTCACGTCGGAGACCTCTTCGCGGAGTGCGACCATCTCGGCGTAGCGCGCAACGGCCAGCTCGATAGCCGGCAACAGATCGGCCGGTGAGAACGGCTTCACCAGGTACGCCATGGCGCCCGCATCCCTGGCCCGCTCGATCAGATCGCGCTGCGAGAACGCCGTCAGCATCACCACCGGTGCGATCTGGCCGGCGACGATCTCGGCCGCTGCGTCGATCCCGTCCTTCTTCGGCATCTTCACGTCGAGGATCACCAGGTCCGGTTTCAGCTTGACGGCCAGAGCTACCGCCTCTTCGCCGTCTCCTGCCTCCCCGACGACTTCGAAGCCCTCCTCCGCCAGCATCTCCGCGAGATCCAGCCTGATCAGAGCCTCGTCCTCGGCGATGAGAACGCGACGCGGACTGGTCATCCGCCACCTCCCGTTGTGGTGCTGGACCGCGGTTTCGGCCAGCGGAGGGAGCCTACCGACAGGATGTAACTGCTGTGTGACGACCGCGCACCACACCCTGGCCAACCAGCCCGGCTCGGGCAGGTAAGCTCTCATCGGCCCGCGCGCGGGTCGCCTGCCCCCGTATCCCAATTGGCAGAGGAAGCGGATTCAAATCCCGTTTAGTGTCAGTTCGAGTCTGACCGGGGGCACTGTGACACGGCCTACGTCGTGCTGGACGTCGGCACGGCCGGCGACGCGGCTCGTTCCGCGGCGGCCGCTGCGATGCTGGTGACCCCGATGCTCAGCAGGGCGGCAACCAGGATCGCGCCACCTTCGCCCGGCACGAGAAGCTGACTCCTGGTTCCGATGGCCACGGCGGCAACCGGAACTCCGAGCTGCGCTCCGGCCAGCAGGGCCAGCGGCAACGGCTGACCGACGAACCGGGCGGCCGCGTGGATGGCGACCGTCCCGGCGGCCAGCAGCACCGCGAGTACCACCATCTTCGGGCTGCCGACGATCGACCTCAGGTCGAGCGAGGCACCGAGCCAGACGAAGAAGACCGGCGAGAGGAATCCGTCACTGACCGAGAACAGTTGCCTGGCCAGTCTTCTCGGAGCGCCCTGGACGGCGAGTACGCAGCCCGGCGACGAAACCGGCCAGCATCACGGAGATGCCGAGCGCCTGGGCGAGACCGCCGAGGGCGAAGACGATGATCAGGCTCCACCGCAGCTCCAGTCCGAAGTGCCGGCGCTTGGAAAGCTTCTGCAGTCGGTGCCGGGCACTGGAGGTGGTCAGCAGCCTCGACAGGATCAGCACCAGCACACCGGCCGCGATCACGGCCAACGCGGCGACGGCGGCGTGCAGCGCTCTCGCCGGATCCTCGACCAGCGGAAGCGCCACGATGCACACGGTGTCCGCGACCGCGACGTGCACAACCGTGGCGATGACCCGGTCGCCACCGAGACCGGCACCGTTGATCACCGGCATCACCAGCGCCGCCGAGCTGGAGGCCAGCAGCACCGCGTAGAGCAGTCCGTGGCCGGTGCCGGCGAACGAGGCGATGGCCAGGCCGACCGGTATCGGCGAGCACTCCGGTACCCGCGGCCAGGGCGATGCCGCGGCCCAGTTGAGTACGGAGTTCGGCGTTGCGAACCGGGACGTGACTGCCGGCCACCAACATGACCAGCGCGAACCCGGCCGATGCCAGGAACAGCAGCACCGGGTCGTCCGGGTTCACCCAGTTCAGTCCCGTCCGGCCCACCAGGACACCGGCCAGGATCTCGCCGACCACAACGGGGACTCGCCACCTCGACGGGGTCGCCAACAGCGGACCGGCGACACCGATCGCCAGGACCAGGGCGAGGCCGGCCAGGGTCATTCCGTCACCGCCTTCCTGCGCTCTGCTCAACCGACCCTGATCAAGCCCTCCTGGACGACCGTAGCGAGCATCCCGCCGTCCGCGGCGAAGAAGTGTCCGCTGGCCAATCCTCTGGAGCCGGAGGCGCTGGGCGAGTGGGTGTCGTAGAGGACCCAGTCGTCGACCCGGATCGGCCGGTGAAACCACATCGCGTGATCCAGCGACGCCAGTTTGAGGCTGCCCCACGAACCACCGAGGCCGTGGGTCGCCAGAATGGAGTCCAGCAGGGTGAGGTCGGAGAGATAGGCCAGCATGCAGACGTGCAACAGCTGGTCGTCCGGGAGTTCGGCGTAACTGCGGAACCAGACTTGGTTCCGGGCATTGGCTTTCGGCTCTGCTCCGGCCTGCCAGGGCGGGTCGTTCACATACCGGACGTCGAACGGGCGGGGCATCCGGTTGAAGATCGCCATCGGAGCGGACGCGGCAGCTGCCCGCTCGGCAAAGGTCGGCAGGGTGTCCGGCGCGGGGACGGCCGGCATCGGATCGCCATGGTCGACGCCGGGCTGGTCGACCTGGAAGGAACCGGACAGCGTGAAGATCGCCTGGCCGTGCTGAATCGCGACCACCCGGCGGGTGGTGAACGAGCGACCATCGCGGATCCGGTCGACGTCGAAGACGATCGGCACGGTCGGATCGCCCGGGCCGCAGGAAATAGGCGTGCAGGGAGTGCACCCGCCGATCGTCCGGCACCGTACGTCCGGCCGCCGTCAACGCCTGCGCTGCCACCTGACCGCCGAAGACCCGCATCGTCGAATTCTCCGGGGAGACGCCCCGAAACAGGTTGTCCTCCAAGCGTTCCAGATCCAGCAACGAGATGAGTCCGGCCACGGCCGCCCGACCCTGGGCCATCGGGGTGCCGGCCGTTGACTGACTCTGCTCGCTCACAGCGCTACCGTAACGGTCGGGCGTGGACCGTCAGTCCTTGTACCCCAGCCGGTGAACCCGGATCAGGTTGGTCGAGCCGGACGTGTTGGGCGGCGAGCCGGCGACGATGACGACGGTGTCGCCCTCGTGGTATCCGGGCACCTGCAGCATGGCCGCGTCCACCAATTCCACCATCGCGTCCGTGGAATCCACCGACTCGACCTGGAACGTCTTCGTACCCCAGGTCAGCGCGAGCTGGTTGCACGTCGACTCGAGCGGGGTGAACGCCAGCAACGGCAGTGGGGTGTGCAGCCTGGCCAGCCGGCGCACCGTGTCACCGGTCTGGGTGAAGGCCACCAGGGCCTTCGCCTCGAGCCGCTCGCCGATGTCGCGGGCGGCATAGGAGAGCACCCCGCGCTTGGTCCGCGGCACGTGGGTCAACGGCGGGACCACCGTGGTCTCCGCCTCGACCGCCTCGATGATGCGGGCCATGGTGGCGACGGTGACGAACGGATACTTGCCCACCGACGTCTCGCCGGACAGCATGACCGCGTCGGCACCGTCCAGGACCGCGTTGGCGACATCGGAGGCCTCGGCGCGGGTCGGCCGGGAGTGCTCGATCATCGACTCGAGCATCTGGGTGGCGACGATCACCGGCTTCGCGTTCTCCCTGGCGATCTGCACGGTGCGCTTCTGCACCAACGGCACCTGTTCCAGCGGAAGCTCGACACCCAGGTCGCCGCGGGCCACCATCACGCCGTCGAAGGCCAGCACGATGGCTTCCAGGTTCGCCACGCCTTCCGGCTTCTCGAGTTTGGCGATGACCGGGATCCGGGTCGCACCGACCTCGTCGATCACCGCGTGCACCAGGTCGACGTCCGAGGGCGAACGGACGAACGACAGGGCGATGAAATCGACGCCGAGGGACAGCGCGAACTTCAGGTCCGAGATGTCCTTCTCGGACATGGCCGGCACGGACACGTTCATGCCGGGCAGCGAGATGCCCTTGTTGTTGGACACCGGGCCGCCCTCGGTGACGGTGCAGTTGACGTCGTTGCCGTCGACCGTGGTGACGACCAGACCGACCTTGCCGTCGTCGATGAGCAGCCGGTCGCCGGGCCTGGCGTCGTTGGCCAGGCCCTTGTACGTGGTGGACACCCGCTCCTCGGAACCGACGATGTCGTCGACGGTGATGGTGACGGTGTTGCCCGTCTCCCAGTGGTGCGGGCCGTCGGCGAAGCGGCCGAGCCGGATCTTCGGCCCCTGCAGGTCGGCCAGGATGCCGACGGTCTTGCCGAGTTTGGCTGCGGCGGAGCGCACATGGCCGTGCACGATCTTGTGGTCGGCGTAGTCGCCGTGGCTGAAGTTCATCCTGGCGACGTTCATGCCGGACTCGATCAGCGAGGTGATTGCTTCCTCGCTGGAAGTGGCCGGGCCGAGGGTGCAGACGATTTTTGCGCGACGATCCATTGGCTGAGCTTAACGCTTTTCTGAACCGATTCCGTCACCGGGGTCACAGGCGCGACCGCCGCCGAATTGCCGGCTTGATCCATGACGGCGGGGATGAACTTGCCCGGTTTGGGGCTCCTGGGACCTGAAGGAAGCAGTTCATCCCCGCGGTCGATGATGATCCCCGCGGGTCAGCGCAGCGCCATGGCGGTGGGCTCCAACGGGTCGGGCAGGCTGGAGCCGCCGGACAGATAAGCGTCGACGCCGGCCGCGGCCGAGCGGCCCTCGGCGATCGCCCAGACGATCAGCGACTGACCCCGACCGGCGTCGCCGGCCACGAAGACGCCAGGCATGTTGGTCATGTAGTCGTCGTCACGGGTCACGGTGCCGCGTCCCGAGATGTCGACGCCCAGTTCGTCCAGCAGGCCTTCCCGCTCCGGGCCGACGAAGCCGAGGGCCAGCAGCACCATGTCGGCCTTGATGTGGGTCTCCGTCCCGGCGGAGGGGATGAATCCGCCGGCCACCCGCTTGCCCTCGATCAGGTGGATGCCGGTGACGTGACCCGCGGGCGCACCGTCCGCCGAAGTCTCGGAGCCCTCGAAGGCCGTGGAATTCACCCCGAAGACCCGCTGGCCACCCTCCTCGTGCGCGGCCGACGTCCGCAGCAGCAGCGGGTACACCGGCCACGGCGTCGACGGATGCCTGCTGAGCGGCGGCTGGACATGGATGTCGAGCTGGGTCACGGACGCCGCACCCTGCCGCAGCGCGGTGCCGTAGCAGTCGGCGCCGGTGTCGCCGCCGCCGATGATGACCACGTGCTTGCCCGCCGCGTCCAGCGCGGGTGACGGCGATGCGGTGCCCTCCAGCACCTGGTTCGCCCTGACCAGGTAGTCCATCGCCAACTCGACCCCGTCCAGCCGGCGGCCGTCGACCTGCAGCTCACGGGGCACCGTCGACCCGGTGGCGATGACGATGGCGTTGAAGTTGTGCCGCAGGTCGGCGACCGGGAGATCGACGCCGACGGCGCAGTGGGTGATGAACCGGACGCCCTCTGCGGCCATCTGCTCCAGCCGGCGGTCCAGCACCTCCCGGTCCATCTTGAATTCGGGGATGCCGTACCGCATCAGGCCGCCGATCCGGCCGTCGCGTTCGAAGACGGTCACCTCGTGACCGGCCCGCGCCAGTTGCTGGGCGGCGGCCAGACCCGCCGGGCCGGAACCGACGACCGCCACCTTCTTGCCGGTGGAAAGGGCGGCGGGTCGTGGTGCGAGCCCGCCGTTCGCGATGGCCCGGTCCGCGATCTGCTGCTCGACGACCTTGATGGAGACCGGGTCGTCACCGATACCGAGGACGCAGGCTCCCTCGCAGGGAGCCGGGCACAGCCGGCCGGTGAACTCCGGGAAGTTGTTGGTCGCGTGCAGCCGCTCCGAGGCGTCCTCCCAGCGCCCGGTGCGGACCAGTTCGTTCCACTCCGGGATCAGGTTGCCCAGCGGGCAGCCCTGGTGGCAGAACGGGATGCCGCAGTCCATGCAGCGCGCGGCCTGCTCCTTCGTCTCCCCCTCGCTGAACGGCTCGTACACCTCGTTCCAGTCCCGCAGCCGCAGCGGCACCGGCCGTCGGGTCGGGGTGTGCCGTTCGTACTTCAGAAATCCGCTGGGGTCAGCCACGGGTTGCCTCCATGATCAATTCATCGGCGTCGACGCCGGTTTCCTCGGCGCGCACCTGCAGTTCGAGCACCCGCTTGTAGTCGCGCGGCATCACCCTGGAGAACCGGGCGGACTCGGTCTCCCAGGCGTCGAGCAGGCCTCTGGCGATGGGTGAGCCGGTGTAGCGGAAATGATCGGCGATCACCTCGCCGAGCCAGACGAGTTCGTCCGGCGCCAGGCCTTCCACGTCGACGAGTTCGGTGTTGATCCGGCTGTGGTCGGCGTCGAGCAGGTAGGCGATGCCGCCGCTCATCCCCGCCGCGGCGTTGCGGCCGGTGCGACCCAGGATCACGACCCGGCCACCGGTCATGTATTCCAGCGCGTGGTCGCCGGTTCCCTCGGTGACCATCAGCGCACCCGAGTTGCGGACCGCGAACCGCTCGCCGACCCGACCCCGCAGGTACAGCTCACCCGAGGTCGCACCGTAGCCGATGGTGTTGCCCGCGATGACCTGGGTCTTCATGCCCGGCGCCTGGGCCGGCGAGTTCTCGGCCGGCCGGACGACGATGTGCCCGCCGGACAGCCCCTTGGCCACGTAGTCGTTGGCGTCGCCGGTCAGGGTGATGCTGATGCCGCTGGGCAGGAACGCGCCGAGCGACTGACCGGCGGTACCGGCCAACGCGATCCGGATGGTGTCGGCGGGCAGGCCCTGCGGGCCGAACCGGCGGGTGACCTCGGACCCCAGCATGGTGCCGACCGTGCGGTCGACGTTGCGGACGTCGAAGCTCAGGTCGATCTCGCTGCCGTCCTCGAGAGTCTGCGCTGCCGCCTCGATGAACCGGGCGTCCAGGGTGTCGGACAGGTCGTGCTGGGCCGGGTTGGTGCACGAGTGCCCGGCATCGATGTCGGCCACGGCCAACAGCGGGGCGAGGTCGAGACCGCGCGCCCGGTGATGGTCGACGGCCGGGGCGATGTCCAGCAGCTCGGCGTGTCCGACCGCCTCGCTGATGCTCCGGAACCCAAGGGCCGCAAGGTATTCCCGGATCTGCTCGGCCAGGAAAAGGAAGAACGTCTCGACGAACTCCGCCTTGCCGGTGAACCGCTCGCGCAGCACCGGGTTCTGGGTGGCGATGCCGACCGGACAGGTGTCGAGATGGCAGACCCGCATCATCACGCAGCCGGCGACGACCAGCGGTGCGGTGGCGAAGCCGAACTCCTCGGCGCCGAGCAGGGCGGCGATCACCACGTCGCGCCCGGTCTTCAGGCCACCGTCCGCCTGCAGTTTGACCTGCTCACGGAGTCCGTTGAGCCGCAGCGTCTGCTGCGCCTCGGCCAGGCCGAGCTCCCACGGCTGCCCGGTGTGCTTCAGCGAGGTCAGCGGCGCCGCTCCGGTTCCGCCGTCGTAGCCGGCGATGATCACCAGGTCGGCGTGGGCCTTGACCACACCGGCGGCCACCGTACCGACCCCCGGCTCGGCGACCAGCTTGACCGACACGTTGGCGCGCGGGTTGGCGTTGCGCAGATCGTGGATCAGTTGCTTGAGGTCCTCGATCGAGTAGATGTCGTGGTGCGGCGGCGGCGAGATGAGGCCGACACCGGTGGTGGCGTGGCGGGTCTTGCCGATCCACGGGTAGACCTTGTTGCCGGGCAACTGGCCGCCCTCGCCGGGCTTCGCACCCTGGGCCATCTTGATCTGGATCTCGTCGGCGTTGACCAGGTAGGCGCTGGTCACCCCGAACCGGCCGGACGCGACCTGCTTGATCGCGGAACGGCGCCTCGGGTCGAGTAGGCGCTCGACGTCCTCGCCGCCCTCACCGGTGTTGGACCGGCCGCCCAACTTGTTCATCGCGATGGCCAGCGTCTCGTGCGCCTCCATCGAGATGGAGCCGTAGGACATCGCCCCGGTGACGAACCGCTTCACGATGTTCTCGACCGGTTCCACCTCGGTGAGCGGGATCGGGGTGCGCACATCGGTGCGCAGCCCGAACAGGCCGCGCAGCGTGCCGCCCTTGCGGGAGAGCTCGTCGACCGTGTCGGTGTAGCGCCGGAACACCGACACCTGCTTGGTCTTGGTCGCGTGCTGCAGCAGGTACACCGTCTCCGGGTTGAACAGGTGGATCTCGCCCTCGCGGCGCCACTGGTACTGGCCGCCGATCTCCAGGCCGCGGTGCTCGCGGACGGCCGCGTTGGACACGAAGGCCAGCGAGTGGCGCTCGTGTGATGTCACCGGCGATGACGCCGAGGTCACTGCCACCGGTGCGGGACGTGGTGCCGGTGAAGTACTCCCCGAGCACGCTCTCGTCCAGACCGAAGGCGGCGAACACCTGGGCCTGCCGGTAGGAGCCGACGGTCGAGATGCCCATCTTGCTCATCACCTTGAGCACGCCCTTGCCCAGGGCGTACACCATGTTCCGCACGGCGCGGGCCGGCGTGACGTCACCCAGCATCCCGGTGGTGGCGAGGTCCTCGGCCGATTCCAGGGCGAGATACGGGTTGACCGCGCCCGCGCCGTACCCGAGCAGCAGCGCGACGTGGTGCACTTCGCGCGCGTCGCCGGTCTCGGTGATCAGGGCGACCTTGGTTCGCGACTTCTGCCGAACCAGGTGCTGGTGCACGGCCGAGGTCAACAGCAGCGACGGAATGGGAGCCCGCTTGGCGTCGCAATCCCGGTCCGAGAGAACCAGGATCCTGGCCCCGCCGGCGATTGCGGCGTCGGCCTCGGACCGACATCGCTCCAGCGCCGTCCGCAGCGCTTCTCCCCCGCCGTCGACCTCGTAGAGACCCGAGATGACCGCGGCGGCGAGGCCGGCCATGTTGCCGTCGGAGTTGACGCCGACGAGCTTGGCCAGATCGTCGTTGTCGATCACCGGGAACGGCAGCGAGATCTGTCGGCAGGAGTTCGGCGACGGATCGAGGAGGTTCTCCTCCGGTCCGATGATGCTCGCCATGCTGGTCACCACCTGCTCGCGGATCGCGTCCAGCGGCGGATTGGTGACCTGGGCGAACAGCTGCGAGAAGTAGTCGAACAGCAGCCGCGGCCGGGCCGACAGCACGGCTTCCGGGGTGTCGGTGCCCATCGAGCCGATGCCCTCTGCGCCGCTTGCCGCCATCGGCGTGACCAGGATCCGCAGATCCTCCTCCGAGTAGCCGAAGACCTGCTGACGCCGCAGCACGGCGTCGTGCGAGGTGACGACGTGTTCGCGGGCCGGGAGGTCGTCCAGCGGGACGAGCCCGGCGTGCACCCAGTCGGCGTAGGGATGCTCGGCCGCCAGGGACGCCTTGATCTCGCGGTCGTCCATGATGCGGCCGGCCGTCGTGTCGACCAGGAACATGCGGCCGGGCTGGAGCCGTCCTCGTTCGACGATCTTCTCGGGCGGAATGGGCAGCACACCGGCCTCGCTGGCCAGCACAACGGTGTCGTCGCTGGTCAGCCACCACCGTCCCGGTCGGAGACCGTTGCGATCCAGCACCGCGCCGAGGAGCCGGCCGTCGGTGAACGTGACACAGGCCGGACCGTCCCATGGCTCCATCAGCGACGCGTGGAATTCGGCGAATCCGCGAACGGCCGGGTCCATGGTGGCGCGCCCGTTCTCCCAGGCTTCCGGGATCATCATCAGCACGGCGTGCGGCAGGCTCCGGCCGCCGAGGTGCAGCAGTTCCAGCACCTCGTCGAACGAGGCCGAATCAGATGCTGACGGGCTGCAGATCGGATACAGCCGGTTGAGATCGCCGGGGATCAGCTTGCTTTCGAGCAGCGCCTCCCGCGCCCGCATCCGGTTGCGGTTGCCGCGCACCGTGTTGATCTCACCGTTGTGGGCGATGAATCGGAACGGATGCGCCAGCGACCAGGCGGGAAAGGTGTTGGTCGAGAACCGCGAGTGCACGATGGCGATCGCGCTCTCCACTCGCCGGTCCCGGATGTCCGGGAAGAAGTCGGGAAGTTGTCGGGTCGTCAGCATGCCCTTGTAGACCAGGGTCCGACTGGACAGCGAGGGAAAGTAGACGTCGACGTCCGCGGCCGCGGTCTCGTGCTCGATCCGCTTGCGGACCGCATAGACCAGCCGGTCCAGATCAAGGCCGTACGGCCTGGTTCCGCCCTCCGCGGCCGGCGCGGCGAGGAACAACTGCTCGAACACCGGCATCACGTCGACGGCCATCCGGCCGACCCCGGCCCCGACCGCGTCCGTCGGTACCGAGCGCCAGCCGAGCAGCTTCCAGACCCTCGTCGGCGACGATGACCTCGGCCATCGACTTGGCTTTGGCACGCTCCGCCTCGTCGGCCGGCAGGAAGGCCGTGCCGACCGCGAAGGCGCAGCCGTCGGGCTCGCTGCCGTCTGCCGCGACCGCGACGGGCAACTCGAAGTCGACGACCGCCCGCAGGAAGGCTTCGGGGACCTGGAACAGGATGCCGGCGCCGTCGCCGACCGCCGGATCGGCGCCCGCGGCGCCGCGGTGTTCGAGGTTGATCAGCGCGGTGATGCCGTCGGCGACGATCTTGTTGCTCCGCCGGCCCTTGATGTCGGCGACCGCGGCGACCCCGCAGGAGTCGCGCTCGAATGCAGGGTCGTACAGTCCCTGCGGACCCGGAATTGCCGAGTACTTCACGGCAAGCCTCCCGTCGTCGGCGATGCGGCAGGTCCGGGCGCCCGTTTTCCGGACGCGACGGACAGTCGCAGCAAAAGTGAATGTTTTTGTGGGCAGTGCGAGGATGACGCGGCGATGCCCCGGAAAGATTCGACGGGTGCACCGACATCGAAGGAACAACCGCCGATACTAACCGCGACCCATATCCGAGTCACCAGGACGACGGTGGCCCAGTAGCCGCAGATTACAGGACTCACGCGGAACGAACATCACCGCAGGACATCCATGCCGGGGATCCTCGGAGCGAATTTCGACGGCGCAAGATCAGGTCGGCGTTCCGCCGGGACCGCCCGTCGCCATCTCCTCGTCGTCGGTGCCCTCCTGGTCCGGCGGGGCCGACTCCGCAGTCCTCGGTGGGCGTCCGCCCCGCCGGGCCCGGGTCTGGGTGGGCGACCCTGCAGACGGGCCGGATCTTCGCGTGGGACGCCCCAGCGGACGATCAGGATCACCACCGAGACGATGAACAACACGATCGAGGTGAACACGTTGATGCGCAGTCCGAGGAAGTGATTCGCGGTGTCGATCCGCAGCATCTCGATCCAGCCGCGCCCCAGGGTGTAACCGGCAACGTAGAGCCAGAAGACCTGACCTCCACCCAGCCGGAACCTGCGGTCCGCCCAGACCAGCACGGCGGCCAGGGCGAGGTCCCACAGCAGTTCGTAGAGGAAGGTCGGGTGGTAGGTCCCGCAGAGGACGGTCGGGTTGGCCTTGATGTAGTTGGTCGGAAATTCGGGGACGGCCGGACAGTCGGCCGAACTCCCGGCGACGCCGCCCGGCGTTCGCAGGAACACCTCGAGACCCCAGGGCAGTGTGGTGCGACTGCCGAACAGCTCCTGATTGAAGTAGTTGCCGAGTCGGCCGATCGCCTGCGCCACCGCGATGCCGGGGGCGACCGAGTCGGCGAACGCGGACAACGGAACCTTGTAGTACCGGCAACCGATCCAGGCGCCCAGACCACCGAGCGCGATGGCGCCCCAGATGCCCAGTCCGCCGTCCCAGATGGCGAACGCGTTCCACGGGTTCCGGCCGGCCCGGAAGTACAGCTCGTTGTCGGTGATGACGTGGTAGAGCCGGCCGCCGACGAGTCCGAACGGCACGGCGAAGACCGCGATGTCGGTGACCCGGCCCGGCCTGCCGCCGCGGGCGACGAACCGGCGGTTGCCCCAGACGACCGCGACGATGATGCCGACGATGATGCAGAACGCGTACGCGCGGATCGGCAGGATCCACAGGTGCAGCACGCCCCGCGGCGGTGACGGGATGTCGGCGAGGTAGGCGGTGATCATCAGACGCTGACCGCCGATCGGACGCCGGCGGCCAGTTCGGCGGCGAGCGCGGCCACGGCGGCCGGACCGTCAGCGGCGGCCGAGGTGAACGCGGAACCGACGATGACGGCGTCGGCGAAGGCGGCGATCTGGGCGGCCTGTGCGCCCGTCCGCACGCCCAGTCCGACGCCGATCGGCAGGTCGGTCAGCTCCCGGCACCTTGCCACCAGCGATGGCGCCGCCGACGAGACCTGGTCGCGCGCTCCGGTGACGCCCATGGTGGACGCCGCGTACAGGAAGCCCCTGGTCGCGGCCGCGGTGAGGCTGATGCGTTCGGCCGACGACGATGGTGCGACCAGGAAGATCGGATCGATGCCGTTGGCCGCCGCCGCGGCCAGCCACGGCTCCGCCTCGTCGACGATCAGGTCAGGGGTGATGACCCCGACGCCACCGGCCGCGGCCAGGTCACGGGCGAAGTTGTCGACACCGTAGGCCAGGATCGGATTGAAGTAGGACATCACCACGGCGCTACCGCCGGCGGCGGTCACCCGCTCGACGACGGTGAACGTGTCGCGGAGGCGAAACCCGTTGCGACGAGCCGTTTCGGCGGCAGCCTGGATGACCGGTCCGTCGAGCACCGGGTCGGAGAACGGTACGCCGACCTCGACCAGGTCGCAGCCCCCGTCGATCATCGCCGTCAGCGTCGTGGCGGAGGCGTCGACCGTCGGGAAGCCGGCAGGCAGGTAGCCGACGAGCGCCGCTCGCCCCTCGGATCTGGTGCCGGCGAACAACTCCGACAGCACGCTCATCAGTTCTCCTCGGCGCCGGTGAATGGGCCAGGCCGCGCCGCGATCAGCTCCACGTCGGCGATGGCGTGGGCGGCTGCGTGCCGGCGGGTTGGTCGCCGAGGCCGAACCAGCGCATCGCGGTCTCCATGTCCTTGTCGCCGCGCCCGGAGACGTTGACGAGCACGATCCCGCCAGGTCCGATCTCCTTGGCCAGGGCCACCGCTCCGGCGACGGCGTGCGCCGATTCGATGGCCGGGATGATGCCCTCGGTGCGGGACAGCAGTGCGAAGGCGTCCATCGCCTGGGCGTCCGTGATCGAGCGGAACTCGGCCCGGCCGATCTCCGCCAGGTGGGCGTGCTCCGGACCGACCCCCGGATAGTCGAGGCCGGCCGAGATGGAATGCGATTCGATGACCTGCCCGTCGCTGTCCTGCAGCAGGAACGATCGGGCTCCGTGCAGGACGCCGATGGTGCCGCCGCTGATGGTGGACGCGTGCCGCCCTGTTTCGATGCCGTCGCCGCCCGCCTCCATGCCGAGCAGCCGGACGTCCGGATCGTCCAGAAAGGCGTGGAAGGCCCCGATCGCGTTCGATCCGCCGCCGACGCAGGCCACGACCGCGTCGGGCAGCCGGCCCGTCATGTTCAGCACCTGCTGGCGGGCCTCGAGGCCGATGATGCGCTGGAAGTCGCGGACGATCAGCGGGAACGGGTGCGGGCCGCCGACGGTGCCGAACAGGTAGTAGGTGTTCGCGACGTTGGTCACCCAGTCGCGGAAGGCCTCGTTGATCGCGTCCTTGAGGGTGGCCGAACCGGAGTCGACGGCGATCACCTCGGCGCCCAGCAGCTGCATCCTGGCCACGTTGAGCGCCTGCCGCTCCGTGTCGACGCGACCCATGTAGATGGTGCACTGCAGGCCCATCAGCGCCGCGGCGGTCGCGGTGGCCACACCGTGCTGTCCGGCCCCGGTCTCGGCGATGATCCGCGTCTTGCCCATCCGCTTGGTCAGCAGGGCCTGGCCGAGCACGTTGTTGATCTTGTGGCTGCCGGTGTGGTTGAGATCCTCCCGCTTGAGCAGGATGCGGGCGCCGCCGACGTGGGCGGTCAACCGCTCGGCGTCGGTGACCGGGCTGGGCCGGCCGGCGTAGTCCTGGGCCAGCCGGTCCAGTTCGGCCAGGAACTCGGGGTCGATCCTGGCCTTGCTGTAGGAATCCCAGACCTCGTCGAGCGCACCGACCAGCGCTTCCGGTAGCCAGCGGCCGCCCATGGTGCCGTAGTAGCCGCGCTCGTCGGGATCGTGGGCGGTACCGCCGATTCCGTCCGAGGGCCTCGGCAGTCCGTCGGCACGGGGCCGCCGCAGGTTGCTGACGGGTAGTCCGGGTGGCACGTCGGGGGCGTGACTCATATACGACTCGACTCCAAACTGATGGGAGAAATTCTTCGGCGCACGCACCGGGAAGTGAGGAACCAGGTCAGCGGGACGGTCGCGGGCACGACGGGTGCGAACCGGCGGTGACCAGATCCGCCACCGCCGCACGGGGATCGCCACTGGTGACGAGGCCCTCGCCGACCAGCACCGCATGTGCCCCGGCGCCGGCATAGGCCAGCAGGTCCGGCGTGCCGCGCACCCCGGACTCGGCGATGGTGACGATGTCCGACGGCAGTCCGGGCGCGATCCGGGCGAACACGTCCCGATCGACATCCAGCGTCGTCAGGTCGCGGGCGTTGACGCCGATCACCTTGGCACCGGCGGTGAGGGCGCGATCAGCTTCCTCTTCGGTGTGTACCTCGACGAGCGCCGTCATGCCCAGCGACTCGATGCGTTCCAGCAACCCGTGCAGGACGGGCTGCGCGAGCGCGGCCACGATCAGCAGCACCAGGTCGGCACCGTGGGCCCTGGCCTCGTGGACCTGGTACGGCGAGACGATGAAGTCCTTGCGCAGCACCGGGATGTCGACGGCCGCCCGGACGGAGTCCAGGTCCGCGAGTGATCCGCCGAAACGCCGACGCTCGGTGAGCACCGAGATGGCTCTTGCCCCGCCCGCCGCGTACGCGGCGGCCAGGGCGGCGGGATCGGAGATGGACGCGAGGCGACCCTTGGACGGGCTGGATCGCTTCACCTCGGCGATCACCCCGACACCCGGCTGCCGGAGGATGGACAGCACCGGAAGAGCGGGCCTGGCCGCCGCAGCGGCGACCTTCACCTGAGCGAGGGGAACAGCGGCCTCGCGGGCCGCGAGATCCTCCCGCACCCCCACGAGAATCGCGTCCAGCACACTCACCGGCTCAACTCCTTGTGACAATCAGGGGCTCTTCGCCGACCGGCACTTCCGCGGTGCGAAGTCCCAGCCGTGGCAATGGCCCTCCGGGTGTTCCGATGTCTCGGCAGACCCGGGCGGTTTGTCCGGCAGGTGCCTGACCTACCGCGAACTCATGTTAGACGCCCCTGGTGATGTCCCCGGACACACCCGGGTCAATGCGGTCGGGCGTCGGCGCGGTCGGGTCCTGGCCCGCGTCGAGGGCCTTCCACCAGCCGGCGGCCGCTTCCGGATCGCCGGAGGCGTCCAGCGCGGTCGGCACCTGACCCCCTCCACCGGCACGGGAAGTCGGCGCGTCGAACCTGGCGCCAAGCGCGGCTCTCGCCGCCGAATCCGCGGATCACGAGGGCGCCCGTCAGCACGACGAGCAGACCGCCGAACAGCGCAACCAGGGGGCCGACCAGGTGCAGCTGCGGCGGCGCCGACGAGACCGCCGGCCTGGACAGATCGGTGTGCAGGGATGCCGGCGATTGCCAGAGATCGATGACCGCCCGCACCGCCGCCCAGCCTCCGCCCACCAGCAGCACCACGCCGACCAGGCGGCGTAGCACGCCGGTCGTCGCGAGCGCAGCGCCGAATCCGGCGAGAGCCAGCAGCGCGACAGGGATCAGCAGCGGCTCGGTCTGCGATCCTCTCGCGCTGCTGGTGACCGGGCCGGACAGCGAATCCAGGTGGATCTGGCTCCACCAGATCAGGTGCGCGCCGACGGCCAGCGCGACCGCGCCGAATACGACCAGCAGCGCCAGCACCGCCGATCCCCGGCGAGCCGGACGGTCAGCCACCGCTGACCGATCTCAGCGTGGCGGCGGAGGCGACGGCACCGATGACGGCGGCCGCCTTGTTCCGGCATTCGGCGTCCTCGTTCGCCGGCACCGAGTCCGCCACCACTCCGGCGCCGGCCTGGACGTAGGCCACTCCATCGGCCAGCAGTGCGGTCCTGATGGTGATCGCGGTGTCGACGTCACCGGCGAAATCCAGGTACCCGACCACCCCGCCGTAGATGCCCCGCCGGGCCGGCTCCAGCTCGTCGATGATCTGCATGGCCCGCGGCTTCGGCGCCCCGGACAGCGTGCCGGCCGGGAAACAGGCCATCAGGGCGTCGAACGCCGTCCGACCTGGCGCCAGGGATCCCGTTACCGTCGAGACGATGTGCATGACGTGGCTGTAACGCTCGATGGTGAAGAAGTCCACCACCTTGACCGTTCCCGGAGAGCACACCCGCCCCAGGTCGTTGCGACCGAGGTCCACCAGCATGACGTGCTCGCTGCGCTCCTTCCGGTCGGCCAGCAGGTCCTTGGCCAGCAGGATGTCGTCCTCCTCGGAGATCCCCCGCGGTCTCGTCCCGGCGATCGGATGCATGGTCACCAGCCCGTCCCGGACGGTGACCAGCGCCTCAGGGGACGACCCGACCACGGCCAGCGGGGCGCCACCCGGTCTGGGCAGCTGCAGCAGGTACATGTACGGCGACGGATTGGTGGCCCGCAGAACCCGGTAGATCTCCAGCGGCTGCGCCGTCGTCGGCACGTCGAACCGCTGGGAGAGCACGATCTGAAAGGCGTCGCCGGCCCTGATGTGTTCCTTGGCGGCCTCGACCATGTCGCGGTACTCACCGCTTTCCGTACGCCGGGTGAAGACCGGCTCGGGTTGCTCGAAGATCGCCGCCGGCACGGCCGCGGGCGCCGCCAGCGTCCGCGGTCATCTCCTCCAATCTGGCGACCGCGTCGTCGTAGGCCAGATCGACCCGCTGGTCGGTGGCGTCCCAGTTGACGGCGTTCGCGATCAGGGTCACGGTGCCCTCGTGATGGTCGAGGGCGGCCAGATCGGTCGCCATCAGCATCACCAGCTCGGGCACCCGCAGTTCGTCGACGGGTTCCCGGCCGAGGGTGCCGATCCGCTCCAACCGCCGGACGACGTCGTAGCCCAGGTAGCCGACCATCCCGCCGGTCAACGGCGGCAGCCCCGACAACGGCTCGGTGTGCAGCAGTCGGAGGGTCTGCGCGAGCGCAGCCAGCGGGTCCCCGTCCGTCGGCAGCCCGACCGGCGGATTCCCGGACCAGCACGCCTGCCCGTCGACCTCGGAAAGTGCTGCGGCACTTCGCACTCCGACGAACGACCACCTGGACCAGGACTTCCCGTGCTCCGCCGATTCCAGCAGGAAAGTGCCGTCCCGGCCGCCGGCCAGTGTCGCGTACAGGCCGACGGGGGTCACACTGTCGGCCAGCAGCCGCCTGGTCACCGGGATCACCCGCCGATCGCGTGCCAACTCCCTGAACTCCTCGCGGCTGGGCGAGATCGCGCCCAGTACCGGGTGCGCGGCGACGAGTGGTGGGGACGCGAGTGCCATGTCGCTCATTCTGCCGTCTGCCGCAGGTCGGCCCCGGCCACTATCCTTTCCGCTGATGCTGAGCGTGCCCGAACTCGAGACCATCGCCGCCATGGGCTGGCGGGGCACCAGCACGGCTGCGCTGGGTCAATGGCTGCTCCGGGCCGGCCACGGCTTCACCGGCCGGGCGAACTCGGTGTTGCCGCTCGGGCAGTGCCGGGTGCGCCCTCGACGTGGCGCTGGCCACCGTCGGTGACTTCTACCGTTCGCACGCACTGCCACCGGTGTTCCAGCTGCCCGAGGACGCGCCGGGTTCCGAACTCGCGGAGCTGGACGCCCGGCTGCAGCGGCGTGGCTGGCGGCCGTACAACCACACCTGCGTGATGACCGCGTCGGTGTCGTCGACGGCCGCCCGCTGTCCCGCCGCGCCGGGACTGCCACCCGCCCTGTTCGAGGAGACACCAGGCGCTGGTTGGCTTTCCGGCTACTTCTACCGTGGCAACCCACTCCCGTCGACCGCGATCCAGGTGCTGGTGAATGCGGACGCACCGGTTTTCGTCTCGATTCGCCGGCGATGCTCCCGACTCACCTCCCGCCGGCGTGGCCAGGGGCGTCATCACCAGGGGCTGGCTGGGGGTCACCGCCGTCACCGTCGCGGAGAGCCGCCGACGCCAGGGCGTCGGTCGGCAGCTGATGGGCGAGCTGGCGAGATGGGCCGGGCCGTCGGCCGACTCGGTCTACCTCCAGGTGGACCGGGCGAACACGGTCGCGATCGCGATGTACGAGCGGCTCGGATTCACCACCCACCACGGCTACCACTATCTGGCGGCGCCGGCTTGAATCAGTCCGTCGTCGAAGCAGGTACGGGTGCCGGTGTGGCAGGCCGCCCCGGTCTGGTCGACCAGGATGAGCAGCGCGTCGCCGTCGCAGTCGTGCCTGACCTCGACCACCCGCTGGGTGTGGCCTGAGGTCTCGCCCTTGACCCAGTGCTCGTTGCGCGACCTGGAGAAGTAGGTGGCTCGGCCGGTCTGCACCGTCCGTCGCACAGCTTCCGCATCCATCCACGCCACCATCAGCACTTCCCTGGTGTCGAACTGCTGCGCCACCGCGCAGACCAGGCCGGCGTCGTTGAACTTCAGCCCCGCAATCGGGATCCGTCATGCCGTCGCCCCGACCCGCGTCATGCGGACGGGGTACCCGGCGCGGGCCAGCTGCTTCTTGACGTGGTCGATGCGGAAGGTGCCGAAGTGGAACACCGAGGCCGCCAGTACCGCGTCCGCACCGGCCGCGACCGCCTCCGGGAAGTGGTCGAGCGTGCCGGCTCCGCCGGAGGCGATGAGCGGAACGCCGACGGCCGCGCGGATCCGTTGCAGCATCTGCACGTCGAAGCCCGCCCTTGGTGCCGTCCGCGTCCATCGACGTCAGCAGGATCTCCCCGGCGCCGGCCAGCTCGGCGCGCTCGGCCCATTCCACGGCGTCGATGCCGGTGCCCTGCCGACCACCATGGGTGGTCACCTCGAAGCCGCTGGGACAACCCGGGTCCGTGGTCCGGCGGGCGTCGATCGCGATCACCACGCACTGGGAGCCGAACCGGTTCGCCGCCTCGGACAGGAACTCCGGGCGGGCCACGGCGGCCGAATTGATCGACACCTTGTCGGCCCCCGCCCGCAGCAGCGCGTCGATGTCGGAGTTGGTCCTGACCCCGCCGCCAACGGTCAGCGGGATGAACACCTGCTCCGCGGTGCGGCGGATCATGTCGTACGCCGTGTCGCGGTTGTCGCTGGTCGCGGTGATGTCCAGAAAGGTCAGCTCGTCCGCGCCCTCGGCGTCGTAGAACCTGGCCAACTCGACCGGGTCACCGGCGTCGACCAGATCGACGAAGTTCACGCCCTTGACCACCCGGCCCTCGGAGACATCAAGACAGGGAATGACACGGACCGCGACGCTCATACCCGCCACCCTATCCGCGCTGATCAACCCCCACCGCGCTGCTCAACCCCCACCGCGCTGCATCAACCCCCACCGCGCTGATCAACTTCCACGGCGCTGATGAAGTCGACGACTCCTGTCCCACCCGCCCCAAAACGGCCGACTTGATCAGCGCGGCCGCAGTTGATCAGCGCGGCCGCAGTTGATCAGCGCGGGTCAGCGAACAGCGGCGAGGGCTTCGGGAAGGGTGAAGGCGCCGGCGTAGAGGGCCTTCCCGACGATGCTGCCCTCGACCCCGATCGCCGACAGCGCCGCCAACTCGATCAGATCAGCCAACGAGGAAACCCCGCCACTGGCCACCACCGGTGCCTTCGTCACGGCGCAGACCTGTTGCAGCAGTTCGACATTCGGGCCGCGGAGGGTGCCGTCCTTGGTGACGTCGGTGACCACGTAACGCGGGCAGCCCTGCGCCTCCAGCCGCGCCAGCACCTCCCACAGGTCTCCCCCGTCCTCGGTCCAGCCGCGGGCGGCCAGAGTGCTGCCACGGACATCGAGCCCGACGGCGATCTGCTCGCCGTACCTGGCGATGACCGATGCACACCAGTCCGGGTTCTCCAGGGCCGCCGTGCCGATGTTGACTCTGGTACATCCGGTGGCCAGCGCCGCCTCAAGCGAGGCGTCGTCACGGATACCGCCGGACAGTTCGACCCTGACGTCCAGGACGCCGACCACTTCTGCGAGCAACTCGCGGTTGGACCCACGTCCGAAGGCGGCGTCCAGGTCGACGAGGTGAATCCACTCGGCGCCGTCGGCCTGCCAGGCGAGCGCCGCGTCGAGCGGGGTCCCGTAGGTGGTTTCGGTTCCGGCCCGGCCCTGGACCAGGCGCACGGCCAACCCGTCCGCGACGTCGACGGCCGGCAACAGTTCGAAGGTCACGACGGGTCAGCCTACGGTGCAGCGCTGCACCAGAACGCCCACGGTTTGTCGCCGATCCTGGCGATCACCAGGGTGTATCCGGCGGCGGTGTCGCCGCTCATCGCCGACCGCAGCTGTTTGCGCAGTTCGTCCGGCACGACCGGGGTGCCGCGCTGCTTGATCTCCAGGGTTCCTGCGGCGTCGCGGCTCACCCACTGCGCCACCGTCTTCACCCGGTACGGCGCGGCGTCCAGCACCCGGAACGCCCGGACGCCGACCGGCTTGTCGCGACCGCTGAGGTAGGCGAGGTGCGGATCGAGCTGGGTGAGACCGTGTCGGGTGGCGTAGTGACGGACCAGATGGGCCCGAACGACGGCCGCGTCCGGATCCACGATCCACGTCGCCGACCAGCTCCGCCGGCGGCGGACCGACGGCGACGTCGTCCGGATCCGCGCTGGTCACCTCGTAGCCGGCGGCCCCGCTGGCCAGCACGGTGGCCCGGCGGGCCACGGTCGCCAGTTCCGCCGGCCACAACACGGCTTCGCGCGCGCCACCGTCCAGCGAGACGATCTCGACCTCGCCGGGGCGGTCGAGGGACTCGTAGTCGATGCCCGGCGGCAGCCGCAGCACCGGTGGCCGGCCGGCATGCGCGAGGTCGAGGGACGCGACGGAGGGCAGGGTGTCGACCGAGGTGATCCGGCGGCCGCCGACGGTTCGGCGGGCCGGGTCCGCGTACGGCAGCAGCCCGGTACTCGTCCGGGTCAGGGCGTCGGCGACGACCACCCGCACCGGCAACTGCGGCGGCGGCAAGGTTGTGGGCCGCCATCCGAGCCCGGATCGGGTCGAGGTCGGATCCGATGGCCGGGGCGCACACCCGCATCAGCGCAGTCAGATCGGCTCCGATCGAGCAGGTCAGGTCGTGCACTCCGATGCCCGCCAGCCGGGCCGCACGGTGGTCGGCGACGGCGGCCGGCGTCGCCTGCTGCAGCGCCTGCTCCGTCAGCAACCACCGACCGGCGATGTCACCGAGCTTCGGTACCGCCCTGCGGCGGAGTCGGACCGTCTCGGCCACCGCGGTGGCGAAGCCGCCCACCGCCCGGCGCAGACCGGTCAGATCCGCGAGCATGCTGGCGTCCGTCAACGGCCGCTCAGCGGCCGCCGTCAGTGCGTCCCGGCCGGCGGCCGACGTCAGGAAATCCAGGTCTGCACCGGTGAATCGGTAACCGGCGCGGTCGGGCGGCGTCATCGCCCTTACCGCCCGACGAAGGTGGCCTTCCCGGGTCCGTGCTGCAGGAAGGATGCCATCCCGTTCTTCTGGTCCTCGGTGGCGAACAGCTCGACGAACCGGGCGCTCTCGATCCGCAGGCCGGTGGCGAGGTCGGTGTCCATGCCGTCGTCGATCGCCCGTTTCGCCGCGCCGATGGCCACCGTCGGACCGGCCGCCAGGCGGGTGGCCATGGCCATTGCGCGCGGCAGCACCTCTGCGGCCGGCACCGACTCGGTCGCCAGGCCGATCGCGACGGCTTCCGCTGCCTTCACCGGGCGGCCGGTGAAGATCAGCTCCTTGGCCTTCGCCACCCCGATCAGCCGCGGCAACCGCTGGGTGCCGCCCGCTCCTGGGAAGACCCCCAGCGTGATCTCCGGCAGGCCCAGCCGGGCGTCGTCGGCGACGATCCGGAAGTCGGCCGCCAACGCCAGTTCGCAGCCACCGCCCAGGGCATACCCGGTGACGGCGGCGATGACGGGTTTATCCAGCCTCGCGATGGCGTCGACGGCCTCGGTCAGGGTGGCGCCCAGGGCCGCGATCCCGGCGGGATCGAGGCCCACCATCTCGTTGATGTCCGCTCCGGCAGCGAAGACGCGCTCGCCGCCGTAGAGAACGACGGCGCGGACGTCGGACCTGGCCGCCGCCTGCTTCGCCGCGGTCAACAGCTCCACGTGCACCTGCGAGTTGATGGCGTTGACCGGCGGACGGTCCAGCCGGATCACCCCGACGGCACCGTCGATTTCCAACGTGACGAAATCCGGCATGTCCTACTCCATCAGTTGGCGTGCGCGAAGTAGCGGCCGTCTCGCTGATCGAGGACCAGCTTCATCGCAAACGTATCCGACAGTGCTTGCGGCGTCAGTGTTTCGGTGATCGGCCCGGCCGAGACGACCTTGCCCTCGCGGAGCAGCAGCAGATGGGTGAACGCGGTCGGGATCTCCTCGACGTGATGAGTGACCAGCACCGTCGCGGGCGCCATCGGGTCGACGGCCAGCTTGGACAACCGCGCGAGCAGGTCCTCCCGTCCGCCCAGGTCGAGTCCGGCGGCCGGCTCGTCCAGCAGGAGCAACTCGGGGTCGGTCATCAGAGCTCGCGCCGCGAGGGCCCGTTTGCGCTCCCCTTCGGACAACGTGCCGTAGAGCCGGTCGGCGAGGCGGCTGATGCCCATCGCCTCGAGCAGCTCGCCCGCCCGCTCGAAATCCATCTCGTCGTAATGCTCACGCCAGCGCCCCAGCACGCCGTAGCCGGCAGACACAACCACGTCGACGACCGTCTCCTCCGGTGGCACCCGCGCCGCGAGTGCCGCCGAGGAGAGCCCGATGCGGGAGCGCAGCTGCATCAGGTCGACAGCACCCAGTCGCTCCCCCAGCACGTGCGCCCGACCGCTGGTCGGGTGCATCGAGGCGGCCGCGAGCTGGAGCAACGTGGTCTTGCCCGCGCCGTTCGGGCCGAGGATGACCCACTGCTCCCCCGCATCGACGTTCCAGCTGACCCCGTCGAGCAGCAGAGTCCGGCCGCGCCGCACCGTGATGTCCCAGAAGTGCAGGACGGAGTCGGGGCCGGGCCGGATCGTCATCGTCACGCCGGTCATTGTGTCCCATCGCCGCGGCGCCGTGGCGCCACGGCGCTGTTCCATGACCACGCACTCCCCACCCCCCGGTCGGCGACGCCGGTGCGGGCCGGGAGAATGATGATCATGCCGATCTCGGGCCCGGACGGGCTGAAGCCAACCCATCCCAGGTTGTCCGTACCGAGCAGCTCCAGCCCGTTTCCCGGTCGGCCGCTTCCACTCGGGGCAACCCTGTCCACCCGCGGTACCAATTTCTCGGTCGAGGCCGACGGCGCCGACTCGGTGGATCTGTGTCTGGTCGATGCGCTCGGCAGCGAGCGGGTGATCCCGATGCAGGACCGCCGCTACGGCATCTGGCACACCTTCGTGCCGGGTGTGCGGGCGGGTCAGCGCTACGGGTACCGGGTGAACGTGCGGGACCGCGCCAAGATCCTGCTCGACCCGTACGCGCGGCGCGTCGACACCACCGAGTACGACGTGATGGCCGCCTCCGCACCCGGCGTCGACACGCTCGGCAGGGTGCCGCTCGGAGTGGTCGTCGAAAGCCGGCGGGTGGGAACGCGCAAGCCCGGCATTCCCTGGGAGCACAGCATCGTCTACGAGGCCCACGTCGCCGGCCTGACGCGGCTGCACCCGGGAGTCCCGGCCGCGCTCCGGGGTACGTACGCCGGAGTGGCGCATCCTGCGATCATCGACCACCTGAAACGTCTCAATGTCACGGCGCTGGAACTCCTCCCGGTGCATGCCCATGCCACAGAGCCCGGACTCCACGCCACCGGACGGACGAACTACTGGGGCTATTCCACCCTGTCGTATTTCGCGGTGCACCCCGGCTACGCGTCGACTCCAGGACAGGAACTGGCCGAGTTCGCCGCCATGGTCGAGACCCTGCACGCGGCTGACATCGAGGTGATCCTCGATGTGGTCTACAACCACACCTGCGAGGGCGGGCCCGACCTACCCGTCGAGCTGTCCTGGCGCGGTCTGGCGCCGGACACCTATTACCTGCCCGCCGGTCGCGACATCACCGGAACGGGGTCGACGGTCGACCCGCGGTCCCTGACGGTGGTGCGGATGATCACCGATTCCCTCCGGTACTGGGCGACCGAACTCGGCGTGGACGGTTTCCGCTTCGACCTGGCGTCGGTGATGGGCCGACCGGGCGGCGGCCCTTTCAACCCGGACTCCGCCCTGCTGACCGCCATCGCAGCCGACCCGGTGCTCGCCGATTGCAAGTTGATCGCCGAGCCGTGGGATGCGACGGGCGACGGCTACGCGGTCGGCCGGTTCGGGGCCCAGTGGGCCGAATGGAACGACCACTTCCGTGATTCCGTCCGGGACTTCTGGCGTGGCGCGGCCGGGATCCGCGATATCGCCTACCGACTTTCCGGGTCGGAGGATCTCTACGGCAACCGTGGGCCGTGGGCCTCCGTCAACTTCGTCACCGCCCACGACGGGTTCACGCTGCGCGATGTCGTCACCTATGAGCACAAGCACAACGATGCCAACGGCGAGCGGAACCGCGACGGAACGGACAACAACCGGTCGGCGAACTACGGGACGGAAGGACCGACCGCTGACCCGTTGATCCGGGAGATCAGGGCCCGGCAGGCCCGGAACATGGTGGCGACCCTGTTGCTGTCGACCGGCACGCCGATGCTGTTGATGGGCGACGAGATGTGGCGAACCCAGCAGGGCAACAACAACGCCTACTGCCAGGACAACGCGCTGAGCTGGGTGGACTGGTCGGAATCGGCGGAGGGCGAGGCCATGCTGGCGTTCGTCCGCCGGGCCACCGCCCTGCGCGCCGAAGCCCCGGCACTGCGGCAGGGCGAGTTCTTCGAGGGCCGGGCGGCCGCCGGCGGTGACGGGGTGGCCGATCTGGTGTGGTTCGGTCCCGGCGGAACCCAGGTCTCCGACAAGGACTGGTTCGACGGACGGCGCCGCACGCTGCAGATGTGGCTGGACGGCCGGGATGTCCGCGGGCACAGCTCCGTCGGCGCGCCACTCGCGGACGATTCCTGGCTGCTGGTGCTGCATGCCGACCCGGACCCGATCGAGATCACCCTGCCCGGCCCGCCGTACGGCGAGGCCTACACCCCGGTTCTCGATACCGGGAGCCCCACCGGAGAGCCCGCCGACCCGAGTCCGTTGTCCGCCGGTGTCGAGATGAGCATGCCGGGTCGCACGTTGTGGGTGTTCCGGGCGCACCGCACCTCCGAAACCTCATGACGGGCGTCCGGCCCATGGCTCAGGCGGTGGTGACCAGCCCCATCTCGGCGGGCGAGGCCAGCAGGTGGTGCCGCGGGAGGACCCGAACCGTGTAGCCGACCGGCCCGGACTTGGTCAGCGGCAGCTGAGCCTCGTACCGGTAGCCATCGCCGTTGCCGACGAACGTCATGGACATCGTGGAGACCTCGTGCAACTGTTCGGTGTCGTCCACCCGCCCGGTCACCGCTTGCACCTCGACGTCGTTCGGCTCCAGCCCGCCGAGGTCGAGGTAGGCCCTGATCGTCATGACGTTGCCCAGTGACGGTTCCGAGCCGATACCCGAGGTGTCCACACTCGTGACCCGGATCTGCGGCCAGGCGTCACGCACGGCGTCCTTCCAGGCCGAGAGCTCCTTGGCCACCGTCAGGTCGCCGGTGATCCTGCGGCTGAAGGTGGCAGCCGGCGAGTAGTAACCGGTGACGTAGTCGCGCACCATCCTGGTCGCCTGCACCCGGGGTCCGAGGTAGGACAGCGTGTGCCGCACCAGGTCGACCCAGCCGTCCGGCCGGCCGTCGGCATCGCGCTTGTAGAACAGCGGCGCGACCCGCTTCTCGATGAGGTCGTAGAGCGCCCACGCCTCGAGGTCGTCGCGGCGGTTCTCGTCGGCGATGCCGTCGGCGGTCGGGATGGTCCAGCCGTCCTGGCCGTCATACAGCTCGTCCCACCAGCCGTCGGAGATGGACAGGTTGAGCGAGCCGTTGAGCGCGGCCTTCATCCCGGACGTCCCCGAGGCCTCCTGCGGCCGGATCGGGTTGTTCAGCCAGACGTCGGCGCCCGCGCAGAGCACCGATGCCATACCCATGTCGTAGTCGGGCAGGAACGCGATTCGGTGGCGGATGCCGGCGTCGTCGGCGAACCTGACCATCTCCTGCATGAAGCGCTTGCCGTACTCGTCGGCGGGGTGCGCCTTGCCGGCGATCACGATCTGCACCGGCCGGTCGGGGTTCAGCAGGATCGCCTTCAGCCGGGCCGGGTCGCGCAGCATCAGGGTCAACCGCTTGTACGTGGACACGCGCCGGGCGAAGCCGATGGTCAGGATGTTCGGATCCAGGATGGTCTCCGTCCAGCCCAGCTCGGCCGACGAGCTGCCGCGGAGCAACCAGCTCTGCTTCACCGCGGATCTGGCCATGTCGACCAGCCGGCCGCGCAGCGTCTGGCGCAAGTCCCACAGCCGTTCCGCACTGACCCGACCGGCGGCCGGCCATTCCTCTGCGGAGGCCAGGTCCTGCCAGTCCGCCATGTCGCCGGCCACCTGGTACATCTCCCTGGCCGCCCAGGTCGGCAGGTGTACGCCGTTGGTGACCGATCCGATCGGCACCTCTTCCGGCTGGAACCCCGGATAGAGGCCGGCGAACATCTCCCTGGAGACCACGCCGTGCAACTTGGCCACACCGTTCGCCCGTTGGGCCAGCCGCAGGCCCATGTGAGCCATGTTGAAACGGGACGGGTCGTCCTCGGCGCCGAAGGCGATGGCGTCGTCGACCTGGATGCCGGGCAGCAGCCTGGAGTCGCCGTCCTGGCCGCCGTCCAGATAGTGCCGGACCAGGTCCACCGGGAAGCGGTCGATACCGGCAGGCACCGGAGTGTGGGTGGTGAACACGGTGCCGGCGCGAACGACCGATACCGCTTCGTTGCAGCTCAGGCCGTCGGAGGCGATCAGGGATCTGATGCGCTCCAGACCGAGGAATCCGGCGTGGCCCTCGTTCATGTGGAACACCTCGGGTGCCGGGTGCCCGGTAGCCCTGACAAAGGCGTTGACCGCCCGGACGCCGCCGACACCGAGCAGAATCTCCTGCTTGATGCGATGGTCCTGATCCCCGCCGTACAGCCGGTCCGTCGTCGACCGGAGCTCGTCGTCGTTGGCCTCGTTGTCGGCGTCCAGCAGGAGCAGCGGCACCCGGCCCACGCTCGCCTGCCAGATGCGGGCGGTCAGCTCACGGCCGCCCGGCATCGGGACGGTCACGGTCAGCTGCTCGCCGTCGGCACCCAGCACCCGGTCGATCGGGAGACCGAGCGGGTCGTGCGCCGGATAGTGCTCCTGCTGCCAGCCATCGGCGGACAGCGACTGCCAGAAATAGCCGTACCGGTACAGCAGGCCGACGCCGATGATCGGAACGCCGAGGTCGGAGGCCGACTTGAGGTGATCGCCGGCCAGGATGCCCAGGCCACCGGAGTAGTTCGGCAGTACCTCCGAAACACCGAACTCCATCGAGAAATAGGCGATCGCCCGGGGTAGGGCAACGTCGGCTGCGGCCGTTTCGATCTGGTTCTGGTACCAGCGCGGCTCGGTCAGATATGCGTGAAGGTCACCGGCGAGCGCGTGCATCCGGTCGAGGAAGCCCTGGTCCTGTGCGAGTTCGGCCAACCGGGAGACCGACACCGCGCCGAGCAGCTTGAGCGGGTCGCCGTCGAACTTCGCCCACAGGCCCCTGTCGATATCGGCGAACAGGTCCTGGCTGTCGGGATGCCAGGACCAGCGGAGATTGCGAATGATCGCCCCGAGCGGCTGGAGCGGCTCGGGCAACTGGGGGCGGACGGTGAACCGTCGGAGGGCCTTCACCAGATGGAATCTAGCGGTTCGGCCTGAGTTCACGAAGTCGAACAGGAGATGTTCAACGAATTGTAACGATTGGCGCATCTCGGACTGCAAACTCGGGTTAGCAGCCGCCTGCGGAAGCCGCGGGGTGGCCGCCGCCCAAGGGTCCGGTTACTGCGGGCCCGGTCAGCTGCCGGTACGTTATTGCGCGTGGCCGGACGAATTGGATTGATCGACGTTTCCCCCAGCGTGGCCGGCGGGAGGTACCCCGCCAAGGCCGTCGTCGGGGCGGTGATCGAGGTCGGTGCGACCGTCTTCCGCGAGGGGCACGACGCCGTGGCGGCGAACGTGGTGTGGAAGCCGCCTGCTGTCCCCGCCGAGCGACGGGAACGCGCAAAGCGACAGCCGTCCAGGCGGGTCCGCTGCTGAGGATGAGGCCGGGAACTCCGGGTACCGACCGTTTCCACGCGCAGGTCACGCCCGACCGTCAGGGGTTGTGGACGCTGGTGATCGAGGCCTGGAGTGATCCGCTGGGCACCTGGCGACACGCGGTGGAGGCCAAGGCAGCTGCCGGGCAGTCCGGCGCGGAAATGGCGAACGACCTGGAAACCGGGGCCATGCTGCTGGAGCGGATCGGCCGGCGACCCCGCCAGCGGTACGCGGCCAGCATCAAGGCCGCGGTCACCGCTCTGCGAAATCCGGACATCGGCGTCGCCGAGCGGATCGGCCCCGCACTGTCCGGCGATCTCTGGCCGGTGCTCGCCGCCGACCCGATCCGCGAACTGATCACCCGGTCACCCGCGGTGCAGGTCTGGGTGGACCGACCGCTCGCCGAATTCGGTTCCTGGTACGAGTTCTTCCCGCGTTCGTCCGGCGCCCAGGTCGACGAGGACCACCTTCCGCTCCGGCACGGCACCTTCGCCGACGCGATCGGCGAACTACCGCGGATCGCCGCGCATGGCGTTCGACATCGTCTATCTCCCCCCCATCCATCCCATCGGCGAAGTGAACCGCAAGGGCCGCAACAGTCCTGCCGAGCCCGGCGGCACCGTCAACCCGGATCCGCGAGATGTCGGTTCGCCGTGGGCCATCGGCTCTTCGGCGGGCGGACACGATGCGGTGCACCCCGAGTTGGGGAGCATCGAGGACTTCGACGACTTCGTCGCCGCCGCAAAGGGTCTCGGCCTCGAGGTGGCTCTCGATTTTGCGCTGCAGTGCGCCCCCGACCACCCGTGGGTCGCCGAGCACCCCGAGTGGTTCACCACCAGGCCCGACGGATCGATCGCGTACGCCGAGAACCCCCCGAAGAAGTACCAGGACATCTTCCCGGTGAACTTCGACAACGACCCGCCCGGGATCTACGCGGAGGCCCTGCGGGTGCTGCGTTTCTGGATCTCGCACGGGGTCACCGTTTTCCGGGTCGACAATCCACACACCAAGCCGATCAACTTCTGGGAATGGCTCATCGCGCAGGTACACATCGACTCGCCCGAAGTCATCTTCCTGGCCGAGGCGTTCACCAAGCCGGCGATGATGCACGAGCTCGGGCCGCATCGGATTCACCCAGTCCTATACCTACTTCACCTGGCGCACCGGCAAGCAGGAGCTCATCGACTACGGGGTCGAGCTGGTCAACTCGGCCGATCACATGCGCCCCAACTTCTTTCCCACCACGCCGGACATCCTGCACGCGTCCCTGCAGTTCGGCGGCCAGGCGATGTTCGCCATCCGGGCGGTGCTGGCGGCGACCATGTCACCGAGCTGGGGCGTCTACTCGGGGTACGAACTGTTCGAGCACGAGGCGGTACGACCCGGCAGCGAGGAGTTCCTGCACTCGGAGAAGTACGAGTTGCGGCCCCGTGACTTCCAGGGCGCCCTCGAGCGCGGGGAGTCGCTCGAGCCGTTCATCCGGCGGCTCAACGAGATCCGCCGTGAGCACCGATCCCTGCAGCACCTGTCCGGCCTGTGGTTCCACGGCATCTCCAACGACGCGCTGCTGTGCTACTCGCGTCGCGACGAGCAGAGCGGCGACGTGGTGCTGGTCGTGGTGTGCCTCGACCCGACCGGATTCCACTGGGGAGAAACCGATCTCTATCTGCCGGCCCTCGGCCTCGATTGGGGGGACAGCTTCCAGGTGGCCGACCAGCTCTCCGGCGAGGTCTACCACTGGTCGGGGCGCAACATGGTCGGCCTGGAACCGGCGAGACGGGTCGCCCACATCCTGACTGTCCGGCGTTACTGACTTCCCGGGCGAACAACCAGGCACGTGCCCCAAACAGGTAAGCCGATCAGGAGAGGCGAGCATGACCGCGGATTACATCGACTACGCAGACGAGCAGCCGGCCGCGCGCAACCGCCTGCGCGAGGACCCCGAATGGTACAAGCGGGCGGTCTTCTACGAAGTGCTGGTCCGGACCTTCTTCGACTCCAACGGCGACGGTACCGGCGATATCCGGGGCCTGATCGAAAAATTGGACTATCTCGCCTGGCTGGGTGTCGACTGCCTCTGGATCCCGCCGTTCTACGACTCCCCGCTGCGCGACGGCGGATACGACATTCGCGATTACCGGAAGGTGCTCCCGGAATTCGGCACGGTGGACGATTTCGCCGCGCTGATCACGGCCTGCCACGAACGCGGCATGCGAATCATCACCGACCTGGTGATGAACCACACGAGCGACAGCCACCAATGGTTCCAGGAATCACGGCGCGACCCGCAGGGACCGTACGGCGACTACTACGTGTGGGCCGATGACGACGCAGGCTATCCCGACGCCCGGGTCATCTTCGTCGACACGGAACCGAGCAACTGGACGTTCGATCCCGTACGGAAGCAGTACTTCTGGCATCGATTCTTCTCGCACCAGCCCGATCTGAACTTCGACTGCCCTGCCGTCGGGGACGCCATGATCGACATCATGCGGTTCTGGCTCGATCTGGGTATCGACGGGTTCCGGCTCGACGCCGTGCCCTACCTGTACGTGCGGGAAGGCACGAACGGTGAGAACCTGCCGGAGACCCACGCCTTTCTCAAGCGCTGCCGCAAGGTGGTGGAGGACGAATATCCGGGTCGGATTCTGCTCGCCGAGGCCAATCAGTGGCCCGCCGACGTCGTCGACTATTTCGGTGATCCCGAAGTCGGCGGCGACGAATGCCACATGTGCTTCCATTTCCCGCTCATGCCCCGCATCTTCATGGCGGCCCGGCGGGAATCGAGATTCCCGATCTCGGAGATCCTGGCCCAGACGCCGCCCATCCCGACCTCTTCCCAGTGGGGGATATTTCCTGCGCAATCACGACGAGCTCACGCTGGAGATGGTGAGCGACGAGGATCGCGACTACATGTGGAACGAATACGCACGCGATCCGCGGATGAAGGCCAACATCGGCATCCGCCGCCGGTTGGCCTCGCTGCTGGACAACGACCGCAACTCGCAGGAACTGTTCACCGCCATGCTGCTGAGCCTGCCCGGCTCACCGTGTCTGTACTACGGCGACGAGATCGGGATGGGCGACAACATCTGGCTGGGCGACCGTGACGGCGTGCGTACGCCGATGCAGTGGTCCCCGGACCGCAATGCCGGGTTCTCCCGGTCGGACCCGGCGCGGCTCTACCTGCCGGCCATCATGGATCCGGTCTACGGTTTCCAGACGGTGAACGTGGAAGCCCAGATGAACACGACGGCATCGCTGCTGCACTGGACCCGCCGGATGATCGAGATCCGCAAGCAGCACCCGGCGTTTGCCCTCGGCGAGTTCTCCGACCTCGGCGGATCTAATCCGACCGTGCTTTCCTACTCCCGGACGTACGCCGGTGTGGAGGGCAGACCCGGGGGAACTGTGTTGTGCGTGAACAACCTGTCGCGTTTTCCGCAGCCGGTCGAGCTCAACCTGCGTGAGCACAGCGGTTCCGTGCCGGTCGAGCTGACCGGCGGTACCCCGTTCCCGGCGATCGGCGAACTGCCGTACCTGCTCACGCTGCCAGGACACGGCTTCTACTGGTTCGACATCACCGCATCCGGGCTGAACAGCGAACCGGGGCACAGCAGCGCCCAGGAGGTGTCCTGAGCGGATGAGCGAGACAAGGGATCCGGAAACCTACCAGGACGCGCCCGGCCAATTGGGCGGTGCGGCAGGCGGTCTCGCCGATCTGCTCGCGAATTGGCTGCCGGCTCAACGCTGGTTCGGGAGCCGGAGCGATCAGCATCAGCGGAGTCGCCATCGAGTCGAGAACGAGGATTGCCGAACTCGACGGCCGGTCGGTCGAACAGGTGCTGTTCACGGTGCCTTCGTCCAGCGGCACGCACCGTTATCAGCTCTGGGTGGGTTGGTCTCCGCACTACCCCGACCGCTTCGGGCACGTGTTCATCGGCGAGACCGACGGGCAGTTCGCCTACGACGCACTGCACGACGACGACGTCTCGGCACTGGTGCTGGCGAACATCGCTGACGGCGTGGCGATCGGTGATCTGCGGTTCAGCGCCGAAGGCGGCACGGACATCGATCGAACAGCGCGCGGGCTGGTCATCGGTGCCGAACAGTCCAACACGTCGATCGTTTACGGACACACCAGCATTCTCAAGGTGTTCCGCCGCCTGGAGCCCGGCCTCAACCCGGATGCCGAGGTGCACCGCGCACTATGGGCCGCCGGGCTCGAAGCACATCGCCACCCCGCTGGGTGTGATCGAAGGTCCGGTTGCCGGTGAGCGCACCACCCTCGCCCTGCTGACGGAATTCTTCGCCAACAGCGCCGAGGGGTGGGCGATGGCAACCGCCAGCGTTCGGGATCTGATGGCCGAGGGCGATCTGCGCGCCGACGAGGTCGGCGGCGACTTCGCGTCCGAGGCGCTTCGTCTCGGCAAAGCGGTCGCAGAGGTGCACGCGGATCTGGCCGCCGCCTTCGGCACCAGGGAACTGACGTCCGACGCGGTCGCCGAGTTGATCGACTCGATGATCTCCGCAGCCGAGGCGGTCGCCGGGCACGTACCGTCGATCGCACTGCATCTGCCGGAGATCAGGGCGGCGTTCCGGCGCGCCGACACCTCCGCGGCCACCCTGACCGTGCAGCGGATCCACGGCGACCTGCAGCTGGGTCAGACGCTGCGGACGCTGACCGGTTGGGTCATCATCGATTTCGAGGGCGAGCCGTCCAAGTCCCTGGCCCATCGGCGGGCCATGCATTCGCCGCTGCGGGACGTCGCGGGGATGATGCGCTCCTTCGACTACGCCGCCAACCACTCCGGTGGTCAGTCCGATTCGCAACACGCCTACCGTGCACATGAGTGGGCGGATCGCAACCGGGCTGCCTTCTGTGATGGTTATGCCGCGGTGGCCGGCTACGACCCTCGTGACATGGGATCGCTGCTCGCCGCATTCGAACTGGACAAGGCGGTCTACGAGGTCGCCTACGAACATGGTCACCGGCCCACCTGGGAGCCCATCCCACTCCAGGCCGTCGAGCGACTCATCAACACCGGAGGCAAGTCGTGACAAGTCCGAGCACGCCGCGCGAGTCAGCTGTGGTCACCGGCCATCTGGACACCACGGTTGCTGTGCCGCCGCCCCCTGCGGCTCCCAGCGGTCCGAGCATCGAGGAGTACGAGAAGCTGATCGGCGGCGACACCCACGATCCGCACGGCATCCTCGGCGCGCATCCGCAGACCGATGGTTCCACCGTCATCAGGACGCTGCGGCACCACGCGAAGTCCGTCACCTGTTGACAGACGACACAGAGATTCCGATGGAACATGTGCACGGCGGGGTCTTCGCCGTGACCGTGCCGGGACCGCCGGTCGACTACCGACTTCGCGTCGATTACGGTCCCGACGCCGTGTACGAGGTCGACGATCCGTACCGCTGGCTGCCGACGCTGGGCGAGATCGACATCTACCTGATCGGTGAGGGCCGGCACGAGTTTCTGTGGAACGTGCTCGGCGCGCACGTCCGGACGTACGACACGCCGATCGGCAGCGTGACCGGCACGTCGTTCGCGGTGTGGGCGCCGAATGCCAGAGGTATCAGGGTCAGCGGCGACTTCGACCACTGGTCCGGCGCCGGCCAGCCGATGCGATCCCTTGGGTCGTCCGGGGTCTGGGAGCTGTTCCTGCCCGATGTCGGAGTCGGTACCCGGTACAAGTTCCAGATCCTCGGCCAGGACCGGGTCTGGCGGGAGAAGGCCGACCCGATGGCTTTCGCATCGGAGGTCCCGCCGGCCACCGCATCGGTGGTGACCACGAGCAACTACGAGTGGGCCGATCAGGACTGGCTCGAGAAGCGGGCATCGACCGACCATCTGGCCGGCCCGATGTCGATCTACGAGATCCACGCCGGCTCGTGGCGGACGGACATCGGCTATCGCGAGATGGCCGACGCGCTGGTGAAGGACCTCGCCGAGACGGGGTTCACACACCTCGAGTTTCTGCCGTTGGCCGGCCACCCGTTCGGTGGCTCGTGGGGCTACCAGGTCACGTCGTACTACGCACCGGATCCTAGATTTGGGACTCCCGACGACTTCAGATACCTCGTCGACCGCCTGCACCAGGCCGGCATCGGCGTCATCCTGGACTGGGTGCCCGCGCACTTCCCGAAGGACGAATGGGCCCTCGGCAGATTCGACGGCACCGCGCTCTACGAGCACAGCGATCCGCGGCGGGGAGAACAACCGGACTGGGGCACCTTCGTCTTCGACTTCGGCAGGAGTGAGGTCCGGAACTTCCTGGTCGCCAACGCGCTGTACTGGCTCGAGGAGTTCCACATCGACGGGCTGCGGGTCGATGCCGTCGCGTCGATGCTCTATCTGGACTACTCCCGCAAAGAGGGGGAATGGCTCCCCAACATCTACGGCGGCCGGGAGAATCTCGACGCCGTCGCCTTCCTGCAGGAGACGAATGCGACGGTGGGCAAACGCGCCCCTGGGACACTGATGATCGCCGAGGAGTCGACGGCCTGGCCGGGGGTCACGCGGCCCACCTATCTCGGCGGGCTCGGCTTCCACCTGAAATGGAACATGGGTTGGATGCACGACACTCTCGGTTACATCGCGAGGGACCCGATCTACCGCGCCTGGCACCACAACGAGCTGACCTTCTCGATGATGTACGCCTACACCGAACAGTTCGTACTGCCGATTTCGCACGACGAGGTGGTGCACGGGAAGAGCTCGTTGTGGTCGAAGATCCCCGGCGACGAGTGGCAGAAGGCGGCCACCCTGCGGGCGTACTACGCGTACATGTGGTCACACCCGGGCAAGCAACTGCTGTTCATGGGACAGGAACTCGGCACTCCGTGGGAGTGGAGCGAGTCGGTGCAGGTGCCATGGCAGTTGCGCGACTACCCGATCCACGAGGGTGTGCGCCTTCTCGTCGGTGATCTGAATCGGATCTACAAGGCCAGTCCGGCGCTCTACACGCAGGACTTCACGCCCGACGGCTTCCGCTGGATCGACGCCAACGACCGGGACGGCAACGTGCTCGCCTTCCTGCGCTGGGGCTCGGACGGGTCGGCCCTGGTCTGCGTGGTCAATTTCTCGCCGCAGCCGCACTCCGGTTACCGCGTCGGGCTGCCGTTCAGCGGGGTCTGGCGGGAGGCGGTGAACACCGACTCGACCAGTTACGGCGGGTCGGGAGCCGGGAACATGGGCGCCGTGGTGGCCTCCGATCAGCCCTCGCACGGGCTGCCGGCGTCGGCCACCCTGACGGTCCCGCCACTGGGTGCGCTCTGGCTCGTGCCCGAGTCAGCGCCCGAGCTCTGAGCGCCGCGGGGCCGCATCGGATTCGGTGGTTCGGTGCGGGCCTCGGGCTCGATCGGGCTGATCATCGCCGCGTTGCTGTTCCTGCTGCCTGCGCGCACCCTCGGCGGTAGTCCGTTGGCCGCCGAAACGATCCTGAGCGGCGGGGGGATCGCACCGGTTTCCGTCCGTCACGTCGGTCCTTCCGGTCCGGCCGTCGACTTGGACGACGCCACGGTTTCCGGCGTGTTGAGCGACCTCAACGCATTCTGGGCCGCCACTTTGCCAACGGCCTTTCGGCCGGCCGTTCGTCCCGTTGAAGGGCGGCTACGTCTCGATCGACTCCACGGCCAAGGCGGGCACCGCCGCGTGCGTCAGCTCCCCCGACCAGATCTCCGGGAATGCCTACTACTGTCCGTCGGGTGACGCGATCGTGTACGACTCGGCCGGTCTGATCCCGGTACTGCTGGGCCACTACGGCGTCGGTGGTCTCACCGCATCGCTCGCTCACGAGTTCGGTCACGCGATCCAAGCGCGGATCGGCCCGACGACCGCAGACCGAACGGCGCACCCGGAGCTGTATCCCAGCATTCTCATCGAGGCGCAGGGCGACTGCTTCGCGGGTTCGTTCCTCGCCTGGGTCACGGCCGGGGATTCGCCTCACATCCGATTGCCGCAGAGTTCGATGGTCCGCACGGTGGCGCCGCTGCTGGATTTCCGCGACCCGGTGGACGTCCCGGTGGAGGACCCCAGCGCCCACGGGCTGTCCCTCGACCGACTGACCGCCATTCTGCGGGGCTACCGCAGCGGAGCCGGCAGCTGCGCCAAGCTGAAACGGTCGGACATGTCACCGACCCTGGGTCGAGCCGGGGCTGACAGCCGGCGGGTCGGCCGACCGTTTCGCCGGAACGACCGGAGACGCTGGCCGCGGCCCGCACGTCGATCGCCGCCTTCGCAGAGACGCTCGACGCGCCCCGTTCCTCCGGGCTGTCGGGCGTCGTCGCTGCACCAGGCGATCTGGCGGCCGCTGCACCGTACGGGCAGTTTGCGCAGGCGGCAGCGTTGGCGTTGGCCGTGGGGCGGTCGATCGCCGCGTCGTCCGCCGGAGCGGCATGTTTCACGGGCGCCTGGGCAGCGTCGGTCTTCGGGCATGCCGAGCGGGGTCAGCTGGGCTCCTGGGCCGGCGATGCCGACGAAGCCCTCGACATGCTGCGGGCCCGACCGGCGGCCACCTTCGAAGAGCTCGCCGGGTACGCCGACGGATTCGCGAGGGGGTGGGCCGCGTGCACCGGTTAGTACAGGGCCGCGGCCAGCTTTCGCCGGGCCTGCTTGACGAGGTCGTCGTCCACCGCGAAGAGTCCGAACAGCTGGATCAGATGTTCGCGGGCGGTCGTGCGGTCGTCGCCGGCCGTACGGCGGACCGTCGAGATCAACCGGTCGAAGCCTGCCTGCACCTCGCCCTGCGGCCACCAGCAGATCGGCCGCGTCGCACTGCAGCGAAACGTCGCCCGGTGCCGCATCGGCTCGTTCGATGGTGTCCGGCGCCAGCATGTCGGCCCTGGCCAGGAACGCAGTCTGCGCGAGCGCGGCCGTGGCCCGCGCATTGCCGGGATCGGCGGCCAGGATCTGCTCCAGCTCGGAGCGCGCGGTGTCGTAGTCCGCCGCCATGAGTGCGTCCTCGGCCGCGATGAAACGCTCGTCCTCCGGCTCGGCCGCAGGCCCGGATTCGATACCGGCGGCCTCCTCCGCGGCGCGAATTCCGGGCAACCGGTCGCGCAGCGCATCGAGCAATCCGGTGATCCACTCTCGCACCGAGGGTTCGTCGGCCGGCCCGGCGTAGGCGTCGACGGGCTGTCCGGCGGCCACCGCGATGATGGTCGGTATCTCTCTGGCCTGGAAGGCCTGCGCGATCCTCGGGCTGGTGTCCACGTCGACCCTGGCCAGCACCCAGGAACCGTGGCCGTCCTCGACGACCTTGTTCAGCAACGCGGACAACGATGCCGACAACGAGGACCGGGCGGACCAGAGGTCGAAGACGACCGGCACGTCGGTGGACGCCTGGACCACTTCGCCGAAGGTGGCCTCCGTGACGTCGATCGCGTACCGCGACTTGGGGGCCTGCGGGCCCGTGCCGGCACCGCCGGCCGGGCCCGGCTTGTTCTTCAGCACTGATAGATCGATGGCGCCGGCAAAGGCTGACGAAAGGGCGGCCTGCTGTTGGCGATCCGGACGGCTCATCGGTCCATTTTCTCATGTCGGCGCAGCCGATCCGAACCCGCGCCGATCAGGCGGCCGACTCGACGTGCTGCCGGATCTCGGCGGCCCGGTGCCGTCCGACCACCGGCGTCCGTAGCGGCCAATCCCGGTCGACGAGGGCGTCAGCCCGCCCGCGGGAACGCAGGTAGGCCTGCATGTGCACCGCCCAACCGTGGTACCAGCCGACCTGGGCGCTGTGCATGGTGGCTGCGTCCGCGTGCCGGATCAGCTCATGATCCGCCACCATCTCCCTGGCCACCGCGACAGCCGCGAGGGCGTCGCCGAGAGCCGAGTGCGCGTTCCACGGCTCCACCTCGTAATGTTCCGCAGTCGCACCCAGCGTGCGTTTGCCCTTGCGATACCGGTCCAGCCCCCTGTCGATGACGAGCGGGTCGATGACTGCTGCGGCCTGCCACCATGGCCGGGTGGCCAGCCTCGGCAGCCCACTGCGGACGGCCTCGGCGTCCAGCAGGGTCAGGTCGTAGGGAGCGTTGAAGATCACCACCGGCAATCCGGCCAGCCAGGCCGATTCGAGCTCGTGGATGATCTCGGCGACGGCCGCCGACGCCGGCGTCCCGTGGGCGCGGGCCTGCTGGGTGCTCACCCCGTGCACGGCGCAGGCGCCGCTCGGAATCGGGACGATCGGGTCCACCAACCATTCACGCGACCGCAGCACCCGCCCGGAGGGAGCGACGTGCACAACGGCAGCGGTCACCACTCGATCGGTGGTCGTGTCGACACCCGTGGTCTCCAGGTCGAAACCCACCAGCGTGCCGCTGTGCCATGCCGGCCCCTGCTGGAACGGGTTCGCCGTGCTCATGCTCGCGTGCCTCCTGAAAATCAACTGACCGGGACGCTACGCGGCCACCCCGACAACCGCCGGTAGGACGCGCTCGCCGGTGTTACTGCTTGGTAGCGTCGTCGAATGACGTCGAACGCCCCGTCCCGTGCGCTCCCCTTCGATCCCATCGCCAAGGCCGCGCAGACCTGGGCCGAGCGGATCGGCCCGAACGGAGCGATGGCGGCCGTGACGAACATCATGCGGGTGCAGCAGATCCTGCAGGCCAGCGTCGACGAGGCTCTCAAGCCGCACGGCCTGACGTTCGCGCGCTATGAAGCGCTTGTGTTGCTGTCGTTCTCACGCCGCGGCTCGCTGCCGATGCGGTTGATGGGCGAGCGGCTGCAGCTGCACCCGACGTCGATCACCAACATCGTCGATCGGCTCGAGGCCGACGGACTGGCCAGGCGGCTACCCCATCCGAGCGACCGCCGGACCACCTTGGTGGAGTTGACCGACGCCGGTCGGGCACGGCTGACGGAGTCGACCGCGGCCGTCACCGCCGCCAACTTCGGGCTGTTCGGCCTGGAGGAGGCCGAATCGGCTCAACTGTCCGAACTTCTGACCAAGGTGAGACGGTCGGCCGGGGATTTCGCCTAGGCCGCGACCGCAGGGACCGAGATCACCAGCGCGTCGCCCTGGCCGCCCCCGCCGCACAGCGCAGCGGCACCGAGACCGCCGCCACGCCGGCCCAGCTCGAGGGCCAGGTGCAGTACGAGTCTGGCTCCGGAGGCGCCGATCGGATGTCCGAGGGCGATGGCCCCGCCGTTGACGTTGATCCGGTCCTCGGAGATCTTCAGGTCCCTGGCCGAGGCGATACCGACCGCGGCGAAGGCCTCGTTGATCTCCACGAGGTCCAGGTCGTCGGTGGATATGCCGAGTTTCGCGCAGGCCGCGCGGATAGCGTTGGCCGGCTGCAGCTGGAGGGACGAATCGGGCCCGGCCACGGTGCCGTAGCTTTCTATCTCGGCGATCCAGCGCAGGCCCCGGCTCTCGGCCAGCTCCTTCCGCATCACCACCACCGCAGCCGCGCCGTCCGAGATCGGCGAGGCCGAACCGGCCGTGATGGTGCCGTCGGATCGGAACGCCGGGCGCAGCCTGGCCAGCACCTCGGTCGTCGTGTCGGGGCGGACGCCCTCGTCGGAATCGACCACGACGTCGCCCTTCCTGCCGGGGATGGTGACCGGGACGATCTCCTGTGCGAATAGTCCGGCGGCGACAGCGGCGGCTGCACGCTGGTGGGAACGGGCGGCGAAGGCGTCCTGCTCCAGCCGGGTCAGCGGCTCGCGATCGTTCGCCTGTTCGGTCAGCGCACCCATCGCCTGATCGGTGAAGGCATCGCGCAGTCCGTCGAAGTCCATGTGGTCGAGCAAGGTGACGTCGCCGAATTTGTGTCCGGCTCGCGAGCCCGGCAGCAGGTGCGGTGACCGCGTCATGGATTCCATGCCGCCCGCAACCACCACGTCGAACTCGCCGGCCCTGATCAGCTGGTCGGCCAGCGCGATCGCATCCAATCCGGACAGACAGACCTTGTTGATGGTGATGGCCGGGACGTCCATCCCGATGCCACCGGCGACCGCCGCCTGCCGGGCCGGCAGCTGACCGCACCCGGCGGCCAGCACCTGACCCATGATCACGTACTGGACGTCGGCGGCAGCCACCCCGCTCCGCTGCAGTGCTCCGGCGATGGCTGCGCCGCCGAGGCGCACCGCATCGACTTCGGCCAAGGCTCCGGAGAGCCGACCCATCGGCGTCCGCGCGCCGGCGATGATCACGGTTGAACCCACGAGACCCACGTTACCCTGCGGGATATCGTGACCGGTATGACAGCGCCTGGCGATGGGTCCGTCCTCGGCATCGACCACGTCGGGCTGGCCGTCCCTGATCTCGACGCCGCCATCGCCTTTCACACCGACGTTCTGGGCGGCACGCTCACCCATCGTGAGGTCAACGCCGACCAGGGTGTCGAGGAGGCGATGATCTCGTACTCCTCCGGCGCGCAGATCCAGCTGCTGGCCCCGTCGGGCCCGACCTCGACGATCGCCAGATTCCTCGATCGCAACGGGCCCGGCCTGCAGCAGCTCGCCTACCGGGTGGCCGACGTCGAGGCAGCGTCCGCGGCGCTGCGGGCCAAAGGTCTTCGACTGCTCTACGACGCGCCGCGGCGCGGTACGGCCGGCTCCCGGATCAATTTCGTGCATCCGAAGGACACCGGCGGCGTGTTGGTCGAGTTGGTGGAGCAGTCGGGTGGGTGAGGGGATGAAACACTGGGACCATGACATCTGGTGACTGGATCCCCGCACAAGCTCCGTTCGACCTGGTGCGACGCGGCTACTCACCCGAGCAGGTCACCGCCCACCTGGAACGACTCGAATACGACCTGCGGATCACCACGGCGAACCGGGACGCGACCAATCAGCGGGTGACCGAGCTGAGCGCGCAACTCGCCGCCGCGCAGGCCGAAGCCGATTCCTTGCGCACCCAGCTCGACCGCAGCGCCCTCGAGCCGGTCTCCATGGCGAACCTCTCGGATCGCATGCAGCGGATGATCCGGCTCGCGGACGAGGAAGCCGGCGAAATCCGGGCGCGTGCCGAGGCCGACGCCGACAAGCTGCGCAGTCAGCTGCAGACTTCGGTAGCCGAGACCACCGCCGCGCGTGCGGCTTTCGACGCGGAGCGCGAACGGACCCGCAAACAGCTGGCCGAGCAGGTGCACGGGTTGATCGCGGAGGCGACCGCCGAGGCGCAGGAGACCACCACCACCGCGAAGAACGAGGCGGCGGCCGTCCGGGAGGAGTCGATCCGGGAGGCCGAACACACCATCGCAGAGGCAAACCGGATCGCCGAGCTGACCCTCGCCGAGGCGATGGCCGCTGCGGAGACGCTGGCCAACGAGGCGGCGGCGGAGCGGGAGCGGCTGGATGCCGAGAGCCTGGCCCATCGCACCCAGGTGGACGAGGATTTCGAGATTGCGGCAGCGGCGCGGCGGACCGAGACGAACCGGGTCATCACCGAACAGGAGGAGTCCGCGGCCGCCACGGCGGCCTCGCTGATCGCCGCGCGCGACCGCCGAGGCAGAGCGCCTCGTCGCCGTGGCGACGGCGGAGTCCGAGAGCTTGATGCAGCAGGCGACGACCTACTCCAATGCCCTGGTGAACCGTGCGGCCATGGAGTCACACCAGCGGGTCGCCGATGCGGACGACGCCGTTCTCGCGCTCCATGCACTGCGGGTCGAAGTGACCGAACAGCTCAGCTCCCTCGCCGCACACCTCGACCACATCACGGAGCTGGCGCGGTCCGCGCCGGCGTTGATCGAGCCGCCCGAGTTGGAAGCCGAACCGGCCCTTGGCCGCCCAGTTCCCGCCCGATCCGGCGGGCCGACCGACCTCGGTGGAACTGCCGTTCCCGGTGCTGGGTGACGGGTCGCGCGGTGGCGGTGGAAGCCGAGGCCACCCCGCCGGAGGTCGTTGACGATCTGCCGATCGACGAAGAAGAAGTCGAGGCCGCCCCGGCCCGGTGCAATCGGGGGGAACCCAGCGGACCCGGTTCCGCAGCGGCCGGACGCGCTGACGCTCAGCTCCGGTCGCCGACCGCGACGGTGGTGAGGATCTCCGGCATGCGACTCAGGTACGTGGTCGCCGTGATGTTGGATACCGCGATCACGGCTGCGATACCGCACAGCGGCCCGACGACCAGAGCCGCCCAAGCCCAGCGTCGGCGATACGACGAACGCCAGCACCACCAGCACGATCGCCGGCAGGGCGACCACGACTCCGCCGCCCATCGCGGCGAGGGTCGCACCCATGGTCCGGCCCTTCTGACCTGGAATGCTGTTGGCGAACATGGACTTCCGGCTCTGCCGCATCGCATACGGCAGCCGGGCGGACATGTATCCGGAGAACGCCACCGCCCCGAACATCAACGGCAGGCAGATGGCAAGGCCGGCCGGCACCCAGCGCAGGTCGTCGCGGATGACGGCCTGTAGGAATACCGCCGCGACCACGATCACGATGCCCGGGATCAGCACGAAGATGGAATGACCGAGTGCCTCGCCCCTGGCCCTGGTGCGGTCCGCGAAGGCGACCATGTGAAGCCAGACGCCGGTGCCTTCGACCCCGTACTGATTGCCCGCCTGCAACCCCATCATCAGCGCGGGGAACGCCACCGCGAACAGCGATCCGTGACCCCTGATCACCAGCAGCGGCCAGAGCACCGCCAGGGCCGCCACCATCAACCATGGGATCCGCCGCATCGGATCCCGCCAGGTCAACAGCCGGTCACGGGCGATCACCAACGAGATCATCCCGGTCAGCGACGATGCGACGGCGGTTCCCGTTCCCGCCCCATCGGCGGGCGCCGAGCCCTCGGTCGTCGACGGCAGGGTGGTGAGGCTGGAGCGCAGTGCAGCCGTCCACCACCGCCAGCCGAGAACCAGGGCGGCGGCCGCGGTCAGCACGGCGATGAGCAGCCGGCCCCACCGCCCGTCGGCGACCGCCGACGGGATGACGGCCAGCGCGCCATTGGGACCCCAGCCGAGCACCCGACCGACCGTGGTGGCGCCGGCGCCGAGCGCCGACGCCACCGTCCGGCGTGATCGACGAGCTGGTCTGATTCAGTGCGAAGGACAATCCGATGTAACCGAGGAACAGCAGCGACCCGACGACCATGCCCAGATCCCGCCCGCGGCGCCCCGACATCAGACCGGACATCGCGGTGGACGCAGCCCTGGACACCACCACACAGAGCAGCAGCTGGGTGGCCGCGCACAACAGGGCGATGGGCAGCAGACCCCAGCTGGAGGACAGCGCGATCGCCGCGCCGATGAGCAGTAGCGCGTTCGCCACCGGCAGGTAGCCGACGAGCGAGGTCACCAGCAGTCCGCGCTGCAGTGTTCCGGTGGTCAACGGGAGCAGCGCGAATTTCGCCGGATCCACCGTTTCGTCGACACCGAACGCGACCAGTGGGGCCAGCACCCACGAAACCATCTGGATGGTGAACAGCGAGGCCACCAGCGTGCGGGCCAGCGCCGGATCGGTCCGCAAGGCGAAGCATCCGATCACGATCAGGGCGATCACCAGCAGCGCGAGACTCCAACCGATGATCATGACGGCCTTGGTGCCGCCGCCCGCCGCCCGGATCCGGCTGGTGACCAGGCGCCACTTCAGGCCGGCGAAGAGCCCAACCACTCCAGGCCCCCTTCCCCCATATCGTCGGCTCCGACGAGATGCATGAAGGCGTCGTCGAGGCTGGCGGCCTGGCCGCGGACCTCGGCGACCGGGCCGCTGGCCACGATCCGGCCGTGGCCCATCACGGCCACGTGACTGCACAGATCCTCGACCAGCGCCATCACATGGGAGGAGAAGATCACCGTGCCGCCGCCGCCGGTGTAGCGGGTCAGAACGGTCCGGATCACCCGGGCCGAGACCGGGTCCACCGCTTCCAACGGCTCGTCGAGGAGCAGGATCGGCGGGGCGTGCAGGAGTGCCGCGGCCAGCGTGATCTTCTTGCGCATGCCGGTGGAGTAGTCGGCCACCAGCTTCGAGCCGGCCTCGTCGAGGTCGAGTACGGCGATGAGTTCCTTGGCCCGTGCGTTGACGGTGTCGGCCGGGATGCCACGCAGGCGGCCCAGATAGGACAGCAGTTCGGGCCCGGAGAGCCGCTCGAACAGGCGCAACCCGTCCGGCAGGACGCCCATCTTCGTCTTCGCCGTGACCGGATCCGTCCAGACGTCGACGCCGGCCATGATCACCCGTCCGGCGTCCGGGCGGAGCAGCCCGGTGATCATCGACAGCGTCGTGGTCTTTCCGGCGCCGTTGGGCCCGACCAGACCGAGGAAGGAACCGATCGGCACGTCGAGGTCGATGTGGTCGACGACCGCACGGCCGTCGTAGATCTTCGTGAGTCCCCTGATGGCCAGGGCCTGCCCGTCCACGGCCGACACCAGCACGTCGGGCGTCGGGTAACTGGGCAGTCCAGGTATTCGGTCTGTCGCCTCGCCGGACATCACTCCCCCTGTCGTCGCCTGCGCCTACCCTGCCACAGGATGGCCGACGGAGGCGATCACCAGCTCAGCCGGCCGGGTCCGCCCCGGCTCGCCCGGCGTTCCCAGCAGCTCCGGTGCCAGTGCCGGCGCGACTCGACGCCGTCGTCGGCGCCGTCGGTCCAGGCCGGCCAGACCACGAGGTGGGCCAGACCAGGCGCGATGAGCTGCTGACAACCCGGACACCGATAGGTCTTCGTTGACGCGGCGCCGGGCACGGTTCGTACCAGGAAGTCTCCGTCGGCGGTCGATTGCGCGCGCTGCCAGCCCGACGCGGCCGGTTGGTTCGCCCGGCGATCCGGTCGTCGGGAGCGTCGTGGCACCGCAGAACCGTACCCGTATGCCACAGTGGAATCGCCAGGGAAGGGTGGTGTCGAATGCGCCGAGGAGCAGGCATCGCATTGACCGCATCCGCCCTGAGCGTCACCATTGGCGTACTGGTCGGCGCCGTCATCACCATCGGCAGCAATTCGCGCGCCATCTCGCCGGCGCCGGTCGTCGCGTCTCCGGTCGTCGCCTCTTCGGTGGCCGCGTCTTCGGACGTCGCAGCTGATTCCACAAGTCCGGAGGTGACCGCCTCCAGCGACGATCTGCTGTCCTTCCCTGATCCCGTCACGTCAAGTTCGGCGGCCTCTACGTCCAGCACATCGGCGCCCGCCCCACCGCAGGCCAAACCTGCTGCCCCGAAGCCGGGGCCGGCCCGGACGGTCAGCTCCGCGAAACCGGCACCCACACCGACGCCCAAACCGACGCCGATCTTCACCACGGTGACCGTGACACCGCCGTCGTCCGTGACGCAGGTCTGGATTGCCCCGACACCGACTACGCCTGCCCCTACGCCAACGCCCGCCATCCGGTCGACGCCGACGACCCGTCCGCGGCCCGCACCGTCCCTGCCCGTGGTCGCGGCCGCCGCTCCGTGTTCGGAGCTCGGAGCGGAGTCGACCGCGCCGCAGGGCTGGAATGTGTTCTGCCAGTTCGACTTCGCGCTTGGCACGCTGTCCTGGCGCCCGGTGGTGGATGGCGGTGGTTGCCTGAGCAGGCGGATGACCGGAATCGGGATGGACGGCCACCACTACGTGTGCCGGCTCGACGGTTCAGGCCTCGATCGCTGGCGCCGCTCCGACTGACGTCCCCTCAGACCGGGATGAACAAGCTGAGCAGCGCCCAGGCCACGACGGCCGACGGAAGCAGCGAATCCATCCGGTCCATCACGCCGCCGTGCCCCGGCAACAGCGTGCCCATGTCCTTGACCCCGAGATCGCGCTTGATCAGCGATTCGGCCAGATCTCCCATCGTCGAGACCACCGCCAGCACCCCGCCGATGATCGCCCCCTGCCACCACGGGTGGTGCAGGGCCGGCAGCAGCGAAACGGCGAGAGCCCCACCGATCATGGCCGTGATGATGGAGCCCGCGAAGCCCTCCCAGGACTTCTTCGGCGAGATCGTCGGGGCCATCGGGTGCTTGCCCAGCAGCGCGCCGGCGGCGTAACCGCCGGTGTCGGAGCAGACCACCATGATCAGGAAGGCCAGCACTCTGGCGTGGCCGTCGTGCGGCGCGACGAGCAGGGTGGCGAACGAGGCGAAAAGCCCCAGGTAGACGACGAGGAAGATCGAGGCGGACACATCGGCGAGGTAGCCTTCGGCGCCCTTGCCGAAGCGCCAGGCCATGACGGCGAGCGCGGTGAGTGCGATCCCGACCGCCTGTGCTTCGTAGCCCCAGGGCCAGGCCAGCGCAATGGTCGCGGCCGACCCGACGCGCCAGCGGAATCCAGATGAGGTTGATCTCGCGAGATGCGGCCAGCGTGGTGCGCATCTCCCAGATGGACGCGACGACGGCCGCGATGATGATGACCACGAACGACTGCCGATAGAGCAGCAGACTGGCCACGAGGACGACGCCCAGACCGAGGCCGACGCCGATGGCCATCGGCAGATTGCGGCCGGCCTTCGCGGTCACCTCGCTGGATGTCGGGCCACTCATCAGTCCTCGAGCAACTCGGCTTCCTTGTGCTTGACGAGCTCGTCGATGGTGCCGGTGTATCGGTCGGTGACGCTCTGCAGTTCCTTCTCGGCCCGCGCGCCCTCGTCCTCGCCCGCCTCGCCGTCCTTCACGGCCTTGTCCAGCGTCTCCTTCGCCCTGCGGCGGATGTTGCGGACGGACACCTTGGCGTCCTCGCCCTTGGCCCTGGCCACCTTGCCCATGTTGCGCCGGCGTTCCTCGGTCAGCTGCGGAAAGACGATGCGGATGATGTGGCCGTCGTTGCTGGGATTCACGCCGAGATCCGAGTCACGGATGACGCGTTCGATGGCGCCGAGCTGGCTCATGTCGTACGGCTTGATCACCGCCATCCTCGCCTCCGGGATGGTGATGGAGGCCATCTGTTGCAGTGGCGTCGGCGCACCGTAGTAGTCGACGACGATGCGGCTGAAGGTGTTCGGGTTGGCCCGCCCCGTGCGCAGACTGGCCAGATCCTCCTTCGCCACCCCGACCGCCTTCTCCATCTTCTCCTCTGCGTCGAACAGGGTTTCGTCGATCAGGTCAGACATCTGAACTGCCTTTCGGTGTGGAGACGAGGGTGCCGATGTTCTCGCCTCTGACGGCCTTGCCGATGTTGCCATCGACCAGCAGGTTGAACACGATGATCGGCATGGCGTTGTCCATGCAGAGGCTGAAAGCGGTGGCATCGGCCACCTGCAGGCCGCGCTCCAGCACTTCGCGGTGGGTGATCTCGGCGAACATCGTGGCTCCCGGCACTACCCGTGGATCGGCGTCGAAGACACCGTCGACCGCCTTGGCCATCAGCACGACGTCGGCATTGATCTCCAGTGCCCGCTGGGCCGCCGTGGTGTCGGTGGAGAAGTACGGCATCCCGACGCCGGCGCCGAAGATCACCACACGGCCCTTCTCCAGGTGCCGCTCCGCGCGCCGCGGAATGTACGGCTCGGCCACCTGACCCATGGTGATCGCCGTCTGGACCCTGGTGTCGAGGTGGTGTTCGCGTTCCAGGAAGTCTTGCAGCGCAAGGCAATTCATCACGGTGCCCAGCATGCCCATGTAGTCGGCCCTGGCCCTGTCCATGCCGCGGCTGTTCAGTTCGGCGCCCCGGAAGAAGTTGCCACCGCCGATCACCACGGCCACCTGGACACCGCTCTTGACCACCTCGGCGATCTGCCGCGCTACTGCGGAGACAACATCGGGATCGACTCCGACCTGTCCACCCCCGAACATCTCGCCACCGAGCTTGAGGACCACCCGACGGAACGGTCGACGGTCGCTGAGCGTCTCGGTCATCGTCCATCCCTTTTCTGCGCGGGCCTACGGCGGGCGCGTTCTGCTCCATCGAAACACGAATCCGGACCGAACCACGAACCGGACCGCGGCGCCAGGCCTGACGTCAGACGGCTCCGACGGTGCCGACCTCGAAGCGCGCGAACGCCGTGACGTCGACTCCGGCCTCCTCCAGGACCTTGGCGACTGTCTTGTCCGGCTCGCGGACCGACTTCTGCTCGCCGAGGACGGCGGCCTTGTAGAAGCCGCTGACCCGTCCTTCGACGATTCTGGGCAGCGCGGCTTCGGGCTTGCCCTCCTCACGGGCGATGCCTTCCGCGATGCGCTTCTCGGATTCGATCACGTCAGCCGGGATCTCGTCCCGCGACACGTACTTTGCGGACAGCGCAGACACCTGCATCGCGGCGCCGCGCGCAGCTTCCGCGTTGTCGCCGGTGTACTGCACCAGCACGCCGATGGCGGGCGGCAGGTCGGCGGACCGCTTGTGCAGGTAGACGGTGGTCTGTCCGTCGAACTTGACGACCCGGTTCAGCACCAGCTTCTCACCGAGGCGACCGGCCACATTGGTGATCTCGTCCTCGACGGTGCCGGAGCCCAGCGGAGCCGCCAGCACGGCCTCGACGGTCACCTCACCGTCGATCGCATCAGCTGCCGCGGCGATCTTTCCGGCCAGCGTCTGGAAGTCGTCGCTCTTCGCCACGAAGTCCGTCTCGGAGTTCAGCTCGATCAGCGCATTGCCGCTGGCTGCGACCATGCCCTCGGCGGTGGTTCGTTCCGCCCGCTTGGACGCATTCTTCGCGTTCTTGATGCGGAGGAATTCGATCGCCTTGTCGAAGTCGCCTTCGTTCTCTTCCAGGGCCTTCTTGCAATCCATGAAACCCGCCCCGGTCAGTTCACGGAGCTTCTTGACATCGGCGGCACTGTAATTGGCCATCTTTGGCGCTTCCTTTCTGTTCTGGTGGAACACAGACACCCGCCCGCGCACCCGGGCATTTGCTGACCGGTCGCACGGGCGGGTGGTGGATCAGTTCTGGGTCGGGTCCGCCACCGGGGCTGCGGCGTCGAGCGGAGCAACACCGTCGGAAACCGCGGCCACGACGGCCGGCGTACCGGTCTCCAGCAGCTCTCGCTCCCACTCGGCCAGCGGCTCTTCACCGGCCGCGACGGCGGCGCCACCGGATCGGGCCAGCAGACCCTCGGCGACGGCCTCGGCCACTACCTTCGTGAGCAGCGCAGCACTGCGAATGGCGTCGTCGTTGCCAGGAACCGGGTAGTCGACCTCGTCCGGATCGCAGTTGGTGTCGAGCACGGCGACCACGGGGATGTTCAGCTTGCGGGCCTCGCCGACGGCGATGTGCTCCTTCTTGGTGTCGACGATCCACACTGCGGACGGCACGCGGGCCATGTCGCGGATGCCGCCGAGCGTCTTGGCCAGCTTGTCCTTCTCGCGGGTCAGCAGCAGCACCTCCTTCTTGGTGCGGCCGGCGAACTCGCCCGACGTCTCCATCGCCTCGAGGTCCTTGAGACGCTGCAGACGCTTGTGGACGGTGGAGAAGTTGGTGAGCATCCCACCCAGCCAGCGCTGGTTGACGTACGGCATCGAGACGCGCGTCGCCTGCTCGGCGATCGCTTCCTGGGCCTGCCGCTTGGTGCCGATGAACAGCACCGTCCCGCCGTGGGCGACGGTCTCCTTGATGAACTCGTACGCCTTGTCGATGTACGTCAGCGTCTGCTGAAGATCGATGACGTAGTTGCCGTTGCGCTCGGTGAAGATGAATCGCTTCATCTTCGGGTTCCAGCGCCGGGTCTGGTGTCCGAAGTGGACACCCGCGTCCAGCAACTGGCGCATGGTGACGACAGCCATTGAAGACCAGCCGTCCTCTCTGATTCTGCGCGCACGCCCGGGGAAGCTCGTGCGCAGTTCGGTTGTCGCGCTCGACCGGCGGTCGTGCGCCCTGACGTCCTCGATGCGCACCACCCGGTATCCGGGACCAACGGTGCGCGCCGGCCGGTGCGGGATGACATCTCCCGCGGGGGCAAAAGGGCGTGCGTAGTCGACCGATGTGATATCGGTCGCCCGGCTATGTTACGTGATGCGGGCACCCGGGTGGAAATCGTCATCCACAGACCCCGTGGCGGTGCACATCTGGTGAGGCGGGGTTGGCGGCAGCACCTGCCGACGGAGAGCATGCGGAGATGTCCGATCCGCGATCCGCCTGTGCTCGGCCCTGGGTCATCCTGGTCCTGCTGGCTGCCTGTCTACTGATTCCGTCGTCCGCAGAACCCGCTGCCGCCGTGACCGTTGGGCCGCGTTATGTCCTGCCGCTCGCTGGACCGGCCGTCGTTCTCACTCCGTTCCGACCACCCGCGACCCGCTACGGATCCGGGCACCGCGGGGTGGATCTGGCCTCGACCGCGGGTGGTGCCGTGATGGCGGCCGGCGCCGGGGTGGTCGCGTACGCCGGGCCGGTGGCCGGAAGGGACGTGGTGTCGATCGATCATCCGGACGGCATCCGGACCACCTACGAACCGGTGTCGGCGGTGGTCAGAGCTGGTCAGCGGATCGCGGCGGGCCAGCTGATCGGAAGGCTGCAGCGAGGTCACCCGTCCTGCTCACCTTCGACCTGCCTGCACTGGGGAGCCCGGCTCCACGACGGTTCCTACCTCGACCCGATGGGCCTGTTGGCCGGGTTGAAGGTGCGGTTGTTGCCGTGGACCTGATGGGGGCCGTCACGCTCTTGGATGCGCCTGGCGGTAGACGGCGGCGAGCCGCTCGGAGGAGATGTGCGTATAGATCTGAGTGGTGGCCAGGCTGGCATGTCCGAGCAATTCCTGCACTGCGCGTAGATCCGCTCCGCCGTCGAGCAGATGCGTCGCGGCACTGTGGCGAAGGCCGTGCGGACCGATGTCCGGCGCACCGGCGACGGCCGATGTTCGGGCATGGACCAGGGTGCGAACGGCCCGAGGATCCATCCGCTGACCCCGCAGGCCGAGAAACAGCGCCTGGCCTGACTTCTCGTTCGCCAATGACGCCCGGCCGTGCCCGACCCATTCGCCGACCGCTCGATCGGCGGGAACGCCGAACGGGACCACCCGTTCCTTGGAACCCTTGCCCAGCACGCGCAGCACCCGTCGTTGCCGGTCGATGTCGGTCAGGTCGAGGCCGGTCAACTCGGAGACCCGGATGCCGGTGGCGTACAGCACTTCCAACACGGCCTGGTCCCGCAGCCGGATGGCTCCGTGGCCGGCTGGGCCTGGCGCCTGACCGGTGAGCATGGTCACCGCCTGACCGGCGCCGAGGATCGGCGGAAGCACCCGATTTGCCCTCGGCGAGGTCAGTCGGGCGCCGGCGTCGGTTTCGGCCAGACCGGTGCGCACCGCCCACGCCGTGAAGGATCGCGCCGCAGCCGCCCTTCTGGCCAGCGACGTCCTGGCGGCACCGGTGGTGCGGAGTTTGGCCAGCCAACTCCGCAGCACGGTCAGATCAAGATCGGCGACGGCCGTACCCGCCTGCGGGTGAAGGCGGGTCAGATGCTCCAGCAGGCTCGCCACATCGGCCGTATATCCGGCTACCGTCGCACCGGACAGATTCCGTTCCGAGCTCAGGTGGCGGCGGTAGCCCGACAGCGCCGCGGCCAACTGAGGCGGTAGGTCCTCGATCGCCGACGCGGTCGAACGGCGGGCGGGCACCGGAGGGTCTACGACTTGTGCGCGGCGTCGAATGCCTGGGTGATGTGCGCCGCGATCCGGCCGCGGTCCCCCACGGTGTAGCCGTTGGCATTGGCCCACGTCCTGATGGCCTCGCGCTGCTCGCGGCCGACACCCGGGTTGGCCGAGAACGACTTGCCGGAGCCACCTGCCGGCCGACCACGACGCCGCGGCTCCGACGAGGCCCCCGGTTCCCGATAGGCCTCGGCCGCTGACAGCACCTCGGCCACGTCCGATTTGAACAGCTTGTCGAATTCTTCGCGCTCGAGAACGATGCGTTCGGCCGGTGTATTGGGCATTGCCAACTCGATGGTGACCAACTCGCGCTGAGTATTCTCCAATCCGGCTACTTCCAGTACATAGGCGTCAAGGCGAACCGGGGAGTCGATCAACGGGTGCGCAAGTACCCGTAACTCGGCTACTTCTTCCGGCTTGGCTATCTCCTTACCAGTCAAGTCGCTACTGACGATTTCAACGCGCCTGCGTGCCACCTGAGAACTCCTTAGGATCTAACGGATAGTTATCCGCGACTCTATAGTTAAGTTCAAATCATCCGTCGGAGGTTCCCCGGGGCGTCATTGCGTATTGCTGCTCACGACGTGCGAGGCCTCGATCTTGAGGATGCCGTCCTCCGCGCGGAGCGTGTAATCAGTGACTTCCACAGCGGTACGGCCATCGGTGAAGTGATATGTGATCGTTGCCTGAACGGAATCCGGCCCGGTGCTGTGGACGTCGCTGGTCGAAACTCGCTTCACGCCGTCCCAGAATTGCTGGTAGTACGCCCTGTTGCGGGCGGTGCCGCTCTGGAAGTCGGATGTCAGATGGGCCCATCCGTCATCGGTGTCCGTCGGCAGCATGGCGTAGTAGTCGGTGACGGCCGCGGCCAGCCGCTGTGACGTCGGTGCAGATCCGCTGGACGATGCGGTGACGCGCGAGGTCTGGCTAGTGCTGGAGGGCGTGGACCTCGACGTCGACGTGCCCGTCGATGTGCTCGTCGACGTGGCGGTGGTCTCAGCGGTCCGGGTTTGCGCCGTGCTGGTCTGGGCGGCGCTGGTGCGCGCCACGCTGGGACTCGGCGAATTCGTCGTGCCGTTGGTGGTCGGGCTGGTTCTGGCCGTTGGAGTCGGCGACGTGTCGGTGGTGGGTGGCGGTACCTGGGCAGCGACGGTCGGCGTCGTCCTCGGTGCCGACGATGCGGTGTTCGGGCCGCTAGCAGCCGCAGACGTGCTGCCCGCCGGTGTGCCGGCAGTGTTTCCCGCGGTGCCGCTGGGCCAGAACAGCATCACCGCGGTGACGACCGCTGCCACCACGGCGAGCGCGACCACGCCCGCTAGCGCCCAAACGCCGGGGCGCGGCCGGGATCCGGCGGTCGGGGCGGACATCAAGGGGATGAGCGACGAATCCGTTTCGGAGGGCTCGTCCGGCGGGCCTCCGATGGCCGGCAGCAGCGGCACAAAGGTGGCCGCTTGGGCCAGCGCGACGAGTTGGCTGCTGACCTGCTCCATCTGCGGTCGGTCGGCGGGTTCGGCTGCGAGCATCTGCACGAGCAGATCGGTCAGGAGACCGGTGCGCTGCGGGGGAATTACCTCGCCCGACGCCACCCTGTGCAGAACCGCCATCGGGTTCTGATCGTTTCCGAAGGGCGGGTTGCCTTCGAGTGCGGCGTACAACGTCGCCCCGAGCGAGAAGACGTCGGCTGGGTAACCCGACGGGGCCCCGCGGGCGATTTCCGGCGCCAGGAACGCCGGAGTGCCCGTGACCATACCCGTCGAGGTCAGCGTGATGTCACCAGCGGCATGGGCGATGCCGAAGTCGGTGACCGTGGCGGAACCCTCAGGGGTGATGAGCACATTGCTGGGCTTTACGTCGCGGTGGACGATTCCGACCTGGTGCGCGGCGGCCAGGGCCGACGCCACGTCAGCGCCGATCCTGGCCACGAACGGGACCGGCAGCACCCCCTGCTCGGCGATCAACGAGCTGAGACTGCGGGACGGCACGTACTGCAGAATCAGGCACGGCTGCCCGTTGTACTCGATGACGTCGTACAAGGTCACGGCGTGCGGATGGTGCAGCCGGGCGGTGATGCGGGCTTCCCGGATCACCCGGTTCCGCGTCATCGCCGCGTCTTCGTCGTTCAGCCCGCGCTGGGCGTGCAGCAGCTTGACCGCGACTCGGCGGTACAGCGTCTCGTCCCACGCCAGCCACACCGAGCCCATACCGCCGGACGCGATCTGTTCGACCAGGCGATACCGATCGGCCAGCCGCACACCGGGCGAAGTCATCCACACCTCCATGGGTCGGTCGCGTCATCGGCGCTCGGGTGGCACCGCACTGAATGCCAGTACCCCCGGCAGCGGACGTCGACTCATTCGCGGATCAGCCAAGCAGTCACGCCGCGCCGGACCGGGCCGTCAATCTCGCATAGGTCCTGCTCCGGGACAACTTGAGACCGGTCGTGACCCAGGCCGCCAGCAACGGGGATTCATTCGCCTGGGACGGGATCCGGCTCCAGTTGGATCGGGGACGGAATCGCGGGCGGAAAGCCGGTGTCCGTGAGGTGTCGGCCGATCAGGGAGCCGCAGCGCACTGGATCCTCGAACCAGGGTGCGTGCCCGCCGGCGACCTCATGAAGGGTCGCGGACGGGACTTCGGCGATCGCGGGTCGGGCATTGTCCGGGCTCAGGAATGGGTCGTCCTTGCCCCAGATGAAGATGGTTGGTGCGGTGATCCGGCCAAGTTCGATGTCGTTCATGACGCTGCTGGTGCGTGGCCGCCGAAAGTGATCGATGGCGTGCATCAACGATGCCACGGTGGCCGCGTTTCCGCGGCGACGCATGGAAAGTCTTAGTACGTCGAGCATTGGACGTGGGGCGACTACCGCCGCGGTATGGCTCAGGCCCTGTGCCAGCAAATAGCGATAAAGACGTCGCGGGATCGGGAAGCGCAGGAACAGCGGCCCGAGGAATGGGACGGTCATCGCCGAAAGTGGCATCCGGACGGTGGCGCCGGGCAATGCGACGGCAGGATCACCGACGACGACAAGAGATGCGATCCGTTCCGGCCGCTCGCTTGCGTACCACAGGGCGAACATGCCCCCGAGGGAATGGCCCACGATGGCCGCCGCGCGCAGTTCCAGCGCGTCGAGAATCTCCCCGACCAGCCCTATAACGGGTTGGCGGACCGCTTCAGGCGTGTAGATGGCTGGGTCGGACAGACCATGCCCAGGAAGTTCAACGAGGTGAAGGCGGTAGCCGGGAAGGGCCGGGATAAGGGGTGCCCATGCGGCCGCGCAGAGACTCACGCCATGGAATAACAGGAGCGGCGGACCGACACCCGTGCTGAGCATCCGGAGACGCACGCCGGTCAGCTCCAGGTAGGACTCCTCCATTTCGAGCCGGTAGTAGTTGAACAATTCCGATTCCGCTATACGGATTGCGCCGTCTTTTTCCATCTGGTGTGCTCCTCCTGTTTGCGATGTCGTCAGGCCTGTCCTCGACCCTCTGTATCAGGTGCCTGGCCTACCAGGCCTTTCGGCGTCGCCTGGTGGTAGCGCTGAGCGGCCACGGGCTCACGGTGCCCGAATATTCCGCGCTCAGTGCGTTCAGCACCCACCCGCGGTTGTCCTCAGCCGAGCTTGCCCGGGTGCTCGACGTCACGCCGCAAACGATGAACACGCTGGTTCAAGAACTAGTCGCACGTTCACTCCTGGATCGCGAACAGCGTCCGAGCCGAGGAAAAACGCTGCTGCTAAAGCTCAGTGAAGCCGGGCAGCGACTTCTCGACGCCGCGACCACAACCGTCCGGAGCGTCGAACGCTCGGCGTTCGGTCACCGCAGCACCCGCGAACAGGACAACATCAAGAGCTGGCTATCTGAACTTGCCCGAAATAGGGACGCGTGAACACTGCAGATGTCGTGCCGCTCCACGTCGCCCGATGTCGGACCACTTCAGGAACTATGTTCCGGCAATCTTGGTCGGGCAATTTGTTCATCCACATCAGCGCGGCCGGCAAATCTGGCGGCCTGTTCTCGGCTGGTGACGTTGAGCTTGGCCAGAACCGCTGACACGTGGTGATCCACGGTCTTCGGCGAGATGAAGAGCTCTTGGCCGATCTCCGCATTGGTCCGTCGCTCGGCGAGTAGTGCGAGTACTTGTTGTTCGCGCGGGGTCAGTCCGAGCGGATGTTGGCTGGTCGCCGCTCGGGGACCTGCGGGTATCGACCGGACGCCGTGGCTCCGCATCAGGCGGCGGGTGAACGATGCGGTCGCTTTCGCCCCGAGTTCATCAAAGGTCCGCAGCGCCGCGCGCATGGAATCCTCGTCCCCTGCTTCCAACAGCGCCATGGCAGCGTCGTACGGACAGCCGATCGCTTCCCACTGAGTCGCGGCCTCCGCAAACCGGCCCAACCGTTGCAGTGCATACGGTCCGGCCGTCGGGCCGTCCGGCCGGCGCGGTGAACCGGTGCGCCGCAGCCAGCTGTCAATTGCACCCCGCATCCACGGATCAGGGTCTTCGACGCTGTCCATCGCCAACTCCGCTTCTACGCGCGCCTCGGCGGCCATGCCCTCCAACCAGCGGGCCTCGGCCCTGGCCAGTCGCAGGGGCACGATGTACTGCGGCTGTCCGCTCGGCAGCGCCAGGGCCGTGGCTCGCTCGAGGATGCTCCAGCCCTGCGGGTCCTGTCGTCGGATCTGTACGACCCCGACGCGGTTGTAGAGGCAGATCTGATTCATCGGTGCTGTTGATCTCTCGTCCAACAGAGGTTCGCTGATCCGCAGCACGTCGTTCCAATGGCCCTGGTTGAGCAGCACCATAGTTCGCGCCGCACGCAGGCAATACAGGTAGCCGTTCAGGTCATGTTCCTCGCAATACGCGACCCCGTCCGAGTAGTAGTGATCGGCCTCGGCGTAGCGATACTGATCGGCCAGCAGTCCATAGAGATTGCAGTACGCGCGGGCCGCCGAACTCTGCAGGTTGTGCGAGAGCGCCAGTTCCAGGGCGCGACGGACGAGTTCGGTCCACGTCGGATCCGTGGACGAGCTTGCGACGCCGCGGGTGTTGAGGGCATCGGCGATCACCTCGGTGGCACCGACGCTGCGGGCGACCTCCTCGGCCTGCGCGCGAGCTCAAGGGCGCTCGCCATCTCGTTGCGCACCATGGCGAATGTGGCCAGGGTTGACAGCGCCGCGGCGAGATCCACACTGACGCCCAGCGGCCGGAGCACCGCGATGGACTCCTGCGCAGCGGCGAGCGCCTCGTCTCCGCGGCACAGATTCAGCAGTGCGTTCGGCGCGCCGGCGCAACGCATTTCCCTCCTGCCGGCGGTCGCCCAGCGTCCGCCACAAGCTCCAGTGCGCATCTCATTGGCATCGGCCGCGAGCTGGCAGGCGTCAGCCAGCATCGACTCGTCGGCAAGGCCGCCGTAGAGCTCAGCCTGCAGCCGGGCGGAGGCCGTGCCCCGGAACCGTAGGGCCCGCTGGAATTGGGCGGCGGCCTCGCGATGTGCGCCGAGCTCGGCGGCCCGCCGTGCGGCTCGGACGGCGTAGTGCAAGGCGACGGGGCCGTCGCCGGCCTCGTCCGCGTGGAATGCCAGCCGGCTGTCGTCGAGTTCGCCGTCGGTCAGCAATCCGGCCAACACCCTGGCATGGATGTCGGGCCGCCGGTGCGCCGGGATCCGCTGCTCTACGGCCATTCTGGCAATCTCATGGCGGAACCGGAGGGCGCGGTTGTCCTCGACCAGCAAGCCCGCGTCGACCAATTCGTCGAGATCGGCGGCGGTACAGCCGTTGGCGGCGATCAGCAACGACGGCTCGATGCGACCGCCGATCAACGAGGCGCTCTCCAGCAGAGCTTGCGCCGATGGCGTGAGATCGGCTGCGCGGGCCATTACGGCATCGCGAGCCGACGCGGTGACGCCGCGGACGCCCGCGGCGATCAATTCGGTGACATAGAAAGGGTTACCGCCGGTCAGGTCGAACAGGTCGTCGGCGTCGAGTTCGGTGTCGACCGCCAGTCGGCCGACCGCCGCCCTGGACAGTGGAACCAGGGCCAATCGTCGGGCCCATCGCAGCGTGCCCAGTTCACCGAGCGCGGCGCCGACAGCGCTCACGGTGTTCGGCGAGTCGTTGCGGTAGGTCAGGATCAACAGCACCGGAACCGCACGGAGGCGGCGGCCCAGGAAACGCAGCATGTCAAGGGTCGCCTCGTCGGCCCAGTGGATGTCCTCCACCACGATCACCTGCGGCTGCTGTGCGTTGGTCAGCTGTTGCAGCAGGGCACGGAACAACTGGTCCCGGTCATTGGGGCCCTGGCACAACTCGAGCAGGTGTCCCCCGAGAGACTCCGCCAGGTCGAACAGCGGTGCCAGCGGACCAGGCGTTGACAGACCATCGCAGGCGCCGAGCGCCCAATGGACGTCGGGCGTTCTACGTTGCAACTGCTCGATCAACACCGACTTGCCGACTCCCGCCTCGCCCGCGACCATCACGAGCCGCCCTTCGCCGGACGCGGCTTCCTGCAGATAGGCCTGCAAGGCCGCCAGCGAGGAATCCCGTTCCAACAGTGCCATCCGCAAATTCTCCCAGTTCACTCGTCCTCTCGTCCGAGATGCGGCGCACGTTCACTCGTGCGCCGCATGCCCAGACATTTCCACTGCGCATTTGCTATGCCCAGGCGCAGTTCACCGCCGGATTCCACATCGCCAGCGGGCCTGCGGCGTTCGACTTCCACAGCCACAGGTGCTGCGAATAGAACGTCGGCAATCCGTATCGGTTGGGCGCTGCCGTCACGGCAAAGGGCATGCCGTGGAACAGTTCTGGGGCGCTGCGGTGAGTGCGCTTCCACGCGGCCTTGTCGACCAGGTACTCCAGGGCGGCGAGGTGCAGGGTGCCGTCGCGGTCAGGTGCATAGACCAACGCCTCTGGCGCTGTCGGATCGATCGCCGGATTGCCGATCAGCTTGGGATTCACATAATGCACACCCATGGCGCCCATGCCCGGTTCGGCGATGCAGGAGATACCTTTCACATCGGTGAACGGTACGTAACCGGCCGCCTCCGCTGTCGCGATGTCGTGGAATTTCGCGGTCGCGCGGCGGATGGGCTCGAGCGGCTGTTCTGACGGGTGTGTGGCCAGCGGATCGGCTCCGTCCGGCGCGACCGGCCCCCCATCGGCGCGCGTCGTCGGGACGTCCGTCTCGGTCATGGCCATCCCCATCATCGAACTGCTGCGCGGCGCAGCCGAGGTGCGGGACGTCTGCGGATCGGCGACTTTCGATGAGGCAGTCCCTTCTGTCGTCAGCACGATCGCAGCGACAAGGGCAATTCCGACCAGACCAATGACTGCGACCCTTGACCGGGTTTTGGTTCTTGACGTCGTCACAGCCCCTCCTGAACTTCGAACACGACGTCGGCGACCAGACCGTGCGCCTGTTGATGCACGGTGTTGGCGGCGTCTTTGGTCGGCGCCTCGACGAGGCAGAAGATCTTCCCCGCCGGCTCGTCGACCCAGTAGCGGAGATACCGGACGTCGTGAGCGCCCTGCGTCCTCAGGTCGGCGGCGTGGGCCAGCGCCACATCGGCGATGGCTACGCCCCCCTCGATGGTGTGAACATCCATGTACAGCGGCATTTTCGTACTCCTTACGTAGTGGGGTTGTGTACCTCCACAAACGTAGGAATCCCTCAGCGCAGGGGCATCGGGAACAGCACCTCAGATTGCGGTCTCATGTCCCCAGATTTCTTTGGCACGCCCCCAAAGGGCGGCGCCGAGACTGTTCACCCCGCTATCGTCAGTCGATCGGACTCGTCGCGGACCCGTGCCAGCCATTCCGCGATGAGCACGGAGGTAACGTCGGGTTGATCGACCTGTGTGTTGTGGCCGGCCGCGTCGAGGACCGCAAAGGTGGCCCTCGGGTAGTGCTCCAGGACTGCCCATGCGTCCTGATAGCCCACGGCGTCGTCCTGTCGCCCGGTGATGAACAGTGTCGGCTGGATGAACGGGTCGGAGTCCTCGGGCCGGTCGCGGAGGTCGTAGTTCTGCTGCGATCCCGGTGATGCCCTCGTAGTCCGCGACCTGCAATCCCGGCCAGACTCCGTCGAGAAAGGCCCGGACGTTGTCGACGGATTGCACGACCGCAATCTCGACATAGTCCTCCGCAGCGCCTTCGGCGGCGGCAGGGCGACGGCCGCCGGGTCTTCGCGGAGCACCACCCGCTCCGGTAGGTGTCGTTGGCGGCGGTCTGCGATGAACACCCCGGCAATCGTTGCGAGGCCGAGTAGTCCGGTCGCGGCGGCGGTGCGCGATCGCGCGCGCGAGCATTCCTCCGAAGGAGTTCCCGAGGAGCGCAAACTGTGAGTTCCCGAGACGGGCGTCGATCTCGTTCTCGACAGCTTGGACGACGTCATCGGCGCTTCGCGACCTTGCCGATGGGAGTTCGCCCCATGCCCGGCAGGTCGGGGTACAGGCGGCGCCACCCGCCCGAGCGTTCGATAACAGGGTCCAGTGACAACAGACTGTGGTGGTCGACCGGGAAGCCGTGCAGCAACACGATCGGCGTTCCAACTCCGCGCTCGACCACGTTCATGGTCCCAGTTAACTCGATCGCGGGGGTCTCGTCGCTAGTTACTGGGTTCAAATCATCGGTCGGAAGATCTCCGGCGTCGCCATGCGCTGCTCTCACGCCGGACCACGAGCCGCCGGTGGGATGGTCCGGGTCGGGCCAGCGCGCCGGTGCGAGGGGCACCGCAAAACCAGCGCCGCCACGTCACACCCTCAGGTTCAGCCGGTCCATCGACCGGCCTGACTACCGAGCCGAATACCGGCGACGACGACCGGAGTCGGCCGACTGTGATCCAACTGACGCCGGCGATTCTGGTCCGCACGCGTGGAAAACCCGCAGGTCAAGCGGCGGTAGCGAAAGGCGTTCGACCGAGATGCACTATGCATTCGGGTCCGTTACTGCCGAGTAACCTTGCACTATCTTGATCGGTACAGCAAGCTGGTATCACCAGAGCAGGCCGGGAAGTGACGGTCTCCGCCTCGCCACTGGTCTACAGGTACACCTCGATCGTTCACCGACGAGCATCGGATCAATCCACACGGCGGCTCGTGCACAGCCGGAACCGGGATTTGATCAATCGAACCCGCCATGGTGCGGATTCCATGACCAACCGTCCTGAGCTCCACAAGGCTAGGTAATGAAAGAAAAAGATCCATCGAAACAACAAGGCAGTATCGCGCTTCTTCCACATTCACCCGACGACCAGGCACCAGAAGATCGGTACGAATCAGTTGATCGCCGACGCGGCGCGCGGGATTCGCCGTCGTTGATGATGCTGGTGCTGATCGCATTCATCGGAGTTCTGCTCTATACGAGCTTTCTCTTCAATTTCAGTAACCGCGGCGACTGGCTGCCGTACATCATGGTGCTCGTGTGTGAATCGATCATCATCTTTCAGGTGTTGTTGTCGCTGTGGACCATCATGTCGAGCGGCTACAATCCGCGGGGCTATCGATTCCACAACGCCCAGACACGGTTGTACGGCCCGTCGGCAAAAGCCGTTCTCGCGCACTCGGATCGTACCGAGTTGCCGATGTATCTGCAGGACAAGCAGGTAGAGGTCGATGTCTACATCACCACCTACGGCGAACCCATCGACACCATCCGGCGCACTGTGACGGCGGCGTTGGCGATGGAAGGGCGACACAACACCTACATTCTCGACGACGGCAAATCTGACGAGGTTCGGGCTCTAGCCGCTGAGCTGGGTGCACGGTACGTGGCCCGTGAAGGTAATGCGGGCGCCAAGGCCGGGAACATCAACCACGCTCTGTCGGTGACCTCGGGAGAGTTTTTCGTCATCCTGGACGCCGATTTCGTGGCCAGACCGGACTTCCTGTACCAGACGGTGCCCTTTTTCGCCGAGTCCAACGTGGCTTTCGTGCAGACACCACAGGCCTATGGCAACCTCGGCAGCCTTATCTCCCGCGGTGCCGGCTACATGCAGTCGGTCTTCTACCGGTTCATCCTGCCGGGCAAGAACCGGTTCAATGCGGCGTTCTGCGTGGGTACGAACGTGGTGTTCCGCCGGGCAGCGATCGAGCAGATCGGTGGCATGTACACCGGTTCCAAATCTGAGGACGTGTGGACTGCGCTCCGACTGCACGAGCACGGATGGAAGAGCATCTACATCTCGACAGTGCTCGCCACCGGCGACACGCCGGAGACGATCGAGGCTTACACCAAGCAGCAACTGCGCTGGGCCACCGGCGGGTTCGAAATCTTGTTGCAGTCGAACCCTTTCTCCCGCAAACGCAAATTGACCCTTGACCAGCGACTGCAGTATTTCGGCACCGCGACGTTCTATTTGACCGGCATCACTCCGGGCCTGCTGTTGCTGGTACCGCCCATGCAGATCTTCCTGGGCCTCAAGCCCATCAACTCGGGCGTGCCGTTTTCGACCTGGCTGCTGTTCTACCTGGGTATGTACGGCATGCAGGTGCTGGTGGCGCTGTACACGATCGGGTCATTCCGATGGGAAACCCTGATGTTGGCCACCGTGTCATTCCCGATCTACGGACGGGCGATGATAAATGCGGTGTTCCGACGGGATCAGAAGTGGCATGTAACCGGTGCCATGGGGAAGACTGCATCGCCGTTCAATTTCATGACCCAACAACTGATGGCCTTCGTCTTCTTGCTGATCACGTCCGTGGTCGGTGTCTGGCAAGCGCTCACCGTGTCGTCGGTGACTCTGGCTCTCGGCTGGAACATGCTCAACACGTTCGTGCTGGGGCTGTTCGTCGTCACGGGCGTCCGAGAAGCGAAGAAGATACGACGGGCGAATCGTCGCAGGGCCCAGGAGGTCCGCCGCGTCGAAGTACCGGCATCGCACGACGTCCCGCAACTGTCCAAGGTCGCATTGACAGCGACCGCTATTCCCGATGGCAGCGTCGCCAATCGCTTTGCACTGAAGGAGAATGCATCATGAGCTGGCGCAAAAGAATTGGTCTGGTTTTCGGTCTACTTTTCGTAGTTGTACTCGCTGGTGGGTTGACCATGTACGTCAATGCCAACAACGGCAAGATCGCGGGCCAGTCGGCCTCCCTGATGGCCGAGGACTACCCGGTGGGAACGGACTATTCCGGAACCATCACCAAGCAGTACGTGAAGGTCGGTGACAAGGTGAAGCCCGGTCAACCGCTGTTCGAGATCGAGAGCCCCATCCTGGCCAGGGACCTGGCCCAGGGCTTGGTCACCAAAAGCTCGCTGTCCCACGAGTTGAAGGGTAAGGACACCCTCGTCATCACGGCCACGAATTCGGGTCAGGTGGATTCCATCGCCTTCACCAGCGGAGCTTTCGTGCCGGCGAACTCTACGATCGCGACCGTCCAGCAGGCCGGAACGATGTATGTCTCGGCAGACTTCGTCCTCTCGGCCAAGGACTATGCGCGCATCCCGGCGAACGCGACCCTCAACGTGGTGCTACCTGACAACAGCACGATCCCGGCCAAGGTCAGCCAATTGAAGGTCACCACGGACAACGGCGAGACCCGCACCACGGTCCGGGCCTACAGTCCCGATCTTGCCGAACGGGCCGGAGTGTTCGCGGTTGGCACACCAGTCAGCGCGACGCTCTACCTGGATAATTCCGGGGTGGTCACCGACGTGACGCACAAGGTCACCGGCCTGCTGGCGATCAAATGACGGTAGCCAAACGCAGAGGGCACGCGCGGCGCGCCCCGATCGCATTGCTCATCGCGGGAGCGGCAGCCTTGGCAGCATGTACGTCGCACGGGGAGTCGCCGGCGCCAAGCCAAAGCGGGTCCACGAACGCCGCTCCTGCCTCGGCGGCTCCTACGACACCGTCCTTTGTCGATGATTCGGAACTGACCGCAGATCTGGCGGCCGTGACCAACCGGAAGGTGGCCAAGGTTGCACCGACTCGGCTGGCCGCGGGACTAGTCCCGCCGACCAATCGTTGGTTCTCCGGTCTGGTGTTCGGCGCGCAGCCGCAGCCGGTCTTCCCGATGCCGCTGTCTGCCGCACTGACGAACAGCGGCATCGCCGTCGGTCTCCCTCAGGTCGTCCCCAGCGCCAAGACGATCATGGGCGGCAACAATCCGCAGATCCAGCTTCCGTTGGGCGCGGCGAAGATGATGGTGACCGCTTACGACACGTTGACCGTGACGGCCACCTACTCCTCGGCCGGCGGGTCTGTTCTCGGCTCGGTGCTGATGGCTCAGGGCTCACCCTTCATCACCTATACGGCCGCGGCGACACAGACGATTCCGGTCGAGCCGGTGTTCAAGCCGCAGCCGGGTGGCGTGTACACCTCTACCGTGGCGGGCCACGAATATGGGCTCGTCGTAGGTGGTGGCGCCACCGTCGACACAGCGGGCAAGGTGTCGCTCAAGGCCGGTTCGACCCTCACGGTCTACGCAACTCCGGACAAGGCGACCGCGGCATCGTTGGCCAGTGCGGCAGCCAATCCGGTCACCGGCGGTTCTGTCACGCATGTCACGCAGGGCGACTCCGTCGAGACGACGCTCAGCTACAAGACCAAAACCGGTGCGGCTACGGTGATATCGCCGATGGGAGGCCAGAAGATTGCCGGCGGCACGCCCGCGGCAGGCAGTTATCAGAGCATCTACGGCACCATGCCGCTGTATACGGGAACGTCGGTCACGACGACTGTTCCGCTAGCCACACCTACCGGAAGTCTTGACCTTTCGAAGTTGACTGCTGCTGACAAGGCGACCATCGTCAGCCAGATCCGTAAGGACGCGGCCGCGATCGATTTCAGTGCGGACGACACCTACTTCGGCGGCAAGTATCTGTACCGGGCGACCAACTTGATGACACTCGCCGAGCAGTTGGGCGTGACGGACATCGCCAAGAGCCTCCGGAGCAAGCTGACGGCACAACTGGACATGTGGTTCGACCCGAAGGGTTGCGTCAGTCGTTCGAACAAGTGCTTCGTCTACGACCCGACGATCCATTCGATGATCGGTCTCAAGGCTTCATTCGGATCGGACGAGATGAACGATCACCATTTCCATTACGGCTACATGTTGTACGCAGCTGCGGTGGTGTCCAAGAATGACTCGACGCTGGCCAACAAGATCGCGCCCGTCGTCGATCTGCTCGCGGCCGACATCGGGTCGCCGCAGGCGAACTCAAGTTTCCCGCAATATCGCAACTTCGACCCGTACTCCGGCCATTCCTGGGCATCCGGCAGCAGTCCGTTCGCCGATGGGAACAATCAGGAGTCCAGTTCGGAGGCGGTCAACGCCTGGAACGGGCTGGCCCTGTGGGAGCAGGTGCGCGGCAATGCGGGAGGCTATGACCAGGCTCGTTGGATGATGAGCGTGGAAGCCAACTCGGCGAAGCTCTACTGGACCAACACCGATCTGAGTGCCTTCCCGGCGTTCACCCCGAAGATGGTGGCGCTCAACTGGGGCGGCAAGCGCGACTATGCCACCTGGTTCAGCCCCGCGCCGAGCGCGATGCTCGGGATCCAGCTGATTCCGATGGGGCCGTACGCCGATTATCTGGGCGGCGACAAGGCGCGCATCACAGCGAACCTTGCCGAGGCGGCCGCGAAGGGGTACGGCGTGCAGTTCGGCGAATACATGGTGCAGTACCTGGCGCTGGCCGATCCTGCTGCCGCACGTGCCGAGCTGGGGCATCTGCCGACGCAGATCGACAACGGAACCACGAAGTCGTATGTACTTGCCTCGGTCCTGAGTAGATCGAATCCAGGCGCGTAATCGTGAGATGCTTTGTCCCATAGGCTCCGTCTGTGCCTTCCGCTGTGGACCGTCACTCCCGCCGAAGGCAGACGAAGGTGAATCGGCCGCCCATGTCCTCGAGGACAAGGGCGGCCGATGGCATTCCCCCAAATGATCAAGGAACGCGGCGGCACCCGGTATACGTTTGGTGACGGTGGTCGGCGATAAGGGGAACTCTGGGTTTCGGGTGGCCGCTGCTTGACACTTTCACCGAATCGGCCCTACCGTCGGACGGATTACAGCATGCACTGAATCTGGTGTAGCCGGACGTATAGCGTTGTCGCAGATGCCGCTTTTCGAGTGCCGTAGACGGCGGAATCGAGATGATCGGACCGCAGACACAGGGCTTGCGGCGCAGTGGTCGCCGCTGACGATCGATCGGTCGGCCCAGGATTGCCTGGATGAGTCCGACAGGTACAACCAAGCAATCATCTGGAGGATCAACGATGTTCCCTCGATCCAGAGCTATCGCTGCTCTTGGCTGTTTCTCTCTGACGGTCCTCGCGGCGGGCGTGGTGATAAGTTCCGGCCTGCCCGCGGCGGCCGCGCCCGCGCGCCCGCCGCGCCCGCCACCACTTGGACCACCACGTTCCAGGACGACTTCAGCGGCAGCGGGCTTCCCGCTCGGGCGAACTGGCAGATCGACCTCGGCACGTCGTACCCCGGTGGTCCGGCGCAATTCGGAACCGGAGAGATCGAGACGCTGACCGCCAGCCAGGCCAATCTCCAAGTTCGTGGCGGTGATCTCTACATCACCCCGGTACGGGACTCGGCCGGGAATTGGACGTCGGCTCGGATCGAGACTCATCGAGCCAATTTCAAACCGCCGGCGGGTGGCGTTATGCAAGCGACGGCCCGGATCCAAATGCCGAACGTGACTGGCGCTGCTGCCAGCGGGTACTGGCCGGCGTTCTGGATGCTGGGAAGTCCGTACCGCGCCAACCCTTGGTCATGGCCGGGCATCGGTGAATTCGACATCATGGAGAATGTCCAGGGTCTCAACAAGAACTGGGCAACTTTGCACTGCGGGGTTTGGGGCGGACCGTGCAACGAACCCACCGGCATCTCCAACGGCGGCGTGGTCTGCCCGGGTGCTTCCTGCCAGTCGGCCTTTCACGTGTATACGTTCCAGTGGGATCGAAGTGGCGGCACTGACGAATTGCGTTGGTATACCGACGGGAAGCTGACGCACACCGTGGACGAGAACCGGGTTCCGGCGGACACGTGGGCTCAGATGACAACGCATGCCGGTTACTTCATGATTCTCAATGTTGCCGTCGGCGGCGCATTCCCCGCGGCGCTGGGTGGCGGACCGACCGCCGCGACCAAATCTGGCGTGCCAATGGTGGTCGACTACGTCCAAGTCCAATATCACGGCGGGACGGTCCAAACCACAACGCCGAGAACTCCGCCAAGCACACCGACCTCGACGAGCAAGATCACGACGACGCGCACAACGGTGTCACCGACGTCCACACCACCCAAAGGTACGGGTCCCTCGAACCTGGCCGTCATCTCGTCTACGGCCAGCTCGATCACCCTCGGCTGGAAGGGCAATGCCGGAGCGAGCTACGACATCTTGCGATCCGGAGTGCGGATCGCGACCGTAACCGGGCTGAGGTTCACCGATGTCGGTCTGAACAAGAACACGCCCTACCTGTACTCGGTGCGCGGCACCGGTGGCACGACTCCCGTTCTGACGGTGACGATTCCGGTGTCGCCGACATCCACCAGCTCCCTACCAACCACCACCTCGACGTCCGGGAATCAGCCGTCGGCACTACACGCGACCGGCACCACGGCAAGCACCATCACGCTCGCTTGGACAGGATCGGCCACCGGTAGCTACGACGTACTACGGTCCGGGATCAAGATCGCGACCGTCACCGGCGCGACTTTCACGGACATCGGATTGAACCGGAACACGCCTTACCTCTACTCGATCCAAGGCGGCGGCGTCACTACGCCGCAGCTCCAGGTGATCATCCCCTAGTAGTTCAGGGCCAGGCGCAATCCGCGCGCCACTGCGGTCCTTGCGGCGGGGTCTTGCCGAGCGCATGCACGCGGAGGACGATGTGACGGACGAGACGCCGCCCTGCGGGAGGAGCTGTCATGACTGTCGATCAGCCATCCATCACGAACGTGAACGCCACCCCGGATTACGACGACATCGTCGAAACCGTCGATCTATACATCGACGGCTTCGACGGGAAAGTCGACAAGTTCGCGCAGTGCTTCCATCCCGATGCTCGGATTACCTTTACGGATGCAGCCGGCCAACTGTTTAGCTGGCCGATCAGTGATTGTTTCGCGGATTGGGCCAGATCCGGCCCTTGGCAACGCCGGATCCTCTCAGTCACGCAAGCCGGAGACGTGGCATGCGTGATGTTACAAATGCATCGCGGAGAGCCCATCGAAGGCGACTCATGGGTCGACATTCACTCCTTGCTACGGATCAACGGAAGGTGGACGGACATGAACAAGACGGCCACCCACAGCAGCAGGGCTGGCTGGGCCGCATCGGACGCGTGGTAGTCATTGGGACGCCGACGACATCGCGAACTTGACCTCCAGTTCTTTCTGGGTCCATAGGGAAGATCACCTCTGAGACGTCCACCGCGCTCACTGGACGGCGTTCGACGCCGGTGGACCAGATCGGGTGGTCGACGTCGTCCGGCGAGGGCCCAAACGAACTTGGCTGATTCAAACGGTTTACGCTGTGGCACTGTGCGGATGGATGGCCTCGATGGGCCATAAGTGCACGTTGCGCACGCTTCAACCGGGCTTTCCTGATCCATGTGATACAACTCGAACTGCGGCGGCCGGTTCGCCGGATTGGTCATCGTCATTGTGCCCATCACCGCCATCCGCGTCGGTATCGGCCGACGGATCAGGAGGGCCTTACCGTGGGAGCCGGCGAGTGAGCAGCGTGTATCTGTCCACCATGACCATGCCGGCCTCGGCCCTGGGTCCGGACAACCCACTGCCGCCGTTGACCCCGTCGGGTTTGACCACCGGACCGGTGCAGGTGGAAACAGTCGGGGAGGAAATGGCCCGCAACCTGGCCTATGGCCAGGTCACCTCGATCCTGCCCTACACCGTGCAGGACGGCTATTCCCGAAAACTCGTGATCACCGACCTGACAACAGCCGTGGTGGAAAACGACGTGATTCGGGCCGAGTTCCTCCTCGACTTCGGCGGCCGGATGTGGTCACTGATCCACAAGCCCACCGGCCGGGAACTGCTGTACCGCAATCCCAACCTGCAACTGGCGAACCTGGCCCTGCGTAACGCCTGGTTCGCCGGTGGGGTGGAGTGGAACCTCGGCACCACGGGGCACACGGCGCTCACCTGCGCTCCGATGCACGCCGCCCGGGTCACCCGGCCCGACGGGTTGGGCGTGTTGCGGCTGTGGGAGTGGGAACGCCTGCGCGGGTTGGTGTATCAACTTGACATCTGGGCGCCCCCGCGTTCTGAGGTACTGCTCGTCCAGGTACGGATCACCAATCCGCAGCGCGAAGCCACCCCGGTGTACTGGTGGTCCAACATGGCCGTCCGGGAAACCCCCGACACCAGGGTCGTCGTGCCGGCGACGCACGCCTGGCGTGGAGACGATGGTCGCCGCCTGCAATACGTACCCGCCCCGTCCGGTGACCCGCTCGCGTTGGACTACGCCAGCGACCACTTCTTCGACATCCCGGAGGGACAACGGAAATGGATCGCCGCGCTGGGCCCGGACGGCGCCGGTTTGGTGCAGACCTCCACCGACCGACTGATCGGCCGGAAAATGTTCCTCTGGGGCAGGGGCCAGGGCGGGCGACGCTGGCAGGAATGGCTGTCTCCGCCAGGTTTCCGGTACTTGGAAATCCAGGCCGGGCTCGCCCACACTCAGCTTGAGCATCTGTCGCTCCCGGCCGGAGAAACCTGGTCCTGGGTCGAGGCCTACGGGCTCCTGGAGGCCCACGGCGATCCCGCCGCCGCCCTGGAAAGGCTGATCCCACGAACTACGCTGGACGCCATCGGGGGCTGTCTGGATCAGGTTCCTGATGAACTGTTGCACGCCGGGTCAGGCTGGGGCGCGGTTGAACACCAACTCCGACCATTCGACCTACCTGGCACCCCATTCCCCCACTCCACCATTGGCGCCGCGGAACAGCTTTGGTGGCAGCTTGCGAGCACCGGTGAACTGCCGACTCCAGCGACCCACGTCGCGCCGGCGTCCTACGTTGTCGGCGATCGATGGCGAGCACTGCTGGAGGAGGCCGCCCCTACCTGGTTCGCCCGGCTGCACCTGGGGGTGGCGCGCTACCACCACGGCGACCTACGCGGCGCCAGCAGCGCGTGGGAGGAAAGCCGGATGTTGAGCGAGAACCCATGGGCCGCTCGAAATCTGGCCGTACTAGCCAATCTTAACGGCGATCGGCATGCAGCGGTCCGGCTCCTTCAGCACGCCTACACCCTGGTCCCGGAACAACGCGCAATCGCCGTGGAACTGCTGATCCTGCTCATCGGCTCCGACCCCGACGGTGCGCTCGCCTTCGTCGACCAACTTCCCGCAGAGCTGCGCGCTCACGGCCGGATCCGGATGCTCGAATGCCGAGCAGCGATCGCGGCCGGCGACCTTCCCCGCGCGGGGCACCTCCTGAAGTCCGGCCTCGTCGTCGATGATCTGCGCGAAGGCGAAGATTCGTTGGTCCAGTTGTGGTTCAGCTACCACCGCGCCCTCTACCCACACACCTCCGAGTACAGCCAGGATCGGTTAGAGCAAGAGCATCCTGTACCCGCCGACTACGACTTCCGCATGAACCCTGCAACGCAAATCTGAAGTTGCGTCCGAGCTGCTGTCACCCGGTCGAGGGCGTTGTCTCCCACAGGCCCATGACGTTGCCCTCCGAGTCTCTGAAGTAGCCGTAGGCACCCATGCCCGGGATTGCCGTTCGGGAGGTGACGGCCTTTCCGCCGGCCGCTTCTATCTGCGCTAGCGCGGCGTCGATGTCCTCGACGTCAATGGTGATGACTGGGGCCGGCGTGCTTTCGGAACGCTGCGTCATGCCGCCGTTGATAGCGCCAGGCTCAGTCGGTGTCATCGTGTTCTGGTCAACGGCGGTCGTGGTGAGGCCCGTGTACTCGCCACCGCCCGGCATCGGCATCGTGTTGATTCGCCAGCCGAACACCTTGCCGTAGAAGGACCTTGCGCGATCGAGGTCGTCGGCAGGGATCTCGAAGTGCACGACTTTGGCCATTGTTCTCTCCTTTGGGGATTGACGTCGGACCTTGCTCGAGAACATCAGCTTCCGACCGTGCACAGTTCCTGTCAATGCCCAGAGTCGTATCCTCACCTGAAGGGAAGGTGCCCCAGCCGATCCTCGGCCTGCCCGGATCCGGGCCGTGTCGCCGTTCAGTGGAGACAGGGCAGGATTACCCCGTGAGACTGACCGAGTTCGCCGCGGCCGAGGGCGCCGCCGCCGGCCGGCTGAAGCGTCTCGGCCTGCCCTACCCCCCGCCGCGCTGGTCGCTGCGTGACCAGATGGTGATCCGGAGGCGCTGCGCCGCCTACTACTGGGCTGCCTTCGGCGTCGCCTCCGGGCTTCCACCCGTGCCGTCGGAGACCGAGATGGATGCGATGGATGCGGCGTCAGCACTCTTAGATACGGACTGATTGCGAGGCGTCAGAGGTGTGCACGGCCGCCCAGCAAGCTATCGCCTGGTGGAGCCGCCGTGGAGATCAGCGATCAGGCGGCGTTGAACGGCACTCGCGCCGGGCACCTGACTGCGGAGGTAGCCGTCGAGCTGCCCCGGTATAAGCCAAAAGGGCCCGGACACCATGTCCGGGCCCTGCGGTTGCTTCGCCTGTGTGGGTCGTTGCGGTTTCAGGTGATCAGGCGTTGTCGATGGTGACGTTGCTGTCGTTGCTGGAGGAGTTGTTGCCGGGGCCGTCGCACTTCAGCGAACCTGTGGCGGCGTTGCAGCCGTAGCCCCAGCCGCTGAATCCGTTGAAGCCGGTCGAGGTGGCGACGGTGGATCCGTCATAGGCCTGGTAGGTGAGGTCGATCTCGGAGTCCAACCGCTCGACCCAGGTGACGTACAGGCCTGAGCCGGCGGGGATTCCTGCGACAATTGCGGTGCGGTTGAACATTTCGGGCTCCTCGTGGGTGGCAGTTGTTCTTGCCGAACACCACTAACTCTGTCTTCACCGCATCGACGTATCCATCGACCGACCGGCCCTAGGACAGCTGAACCCAACGTCCCCCAATCAGCGGACAACCACGACCGGCGCTTTCGGCCGCATAGCGAAGTCCTGCGACTGGGAGACTGTCGCCTCGTGGGGTTCGCCGAAACGTGCGGAATGTTCTAGGCCCAGCCATCATCGGATTGTCTTGCGAGCAGTATGGGCTGCCGACCCGGCCGACGTACGAATGCTGCCTGTTGGCGTACGCGAACGCCGCCGGGGCTTTGAGAGCGGTCGTCTCGACCGACGGTGGAGCCCAGCAGTCCAGGGTCGTCGGTCGTTCGCAGCTGATGACGCTACGAATGGTCGAGCAGTCAGGGGACAGCCTCGTCTACGACGCCGATCATCCGCATCGAAAACAACGGGGGTGTGCGCCGAAGTTGACGATCGTCGGTTCACTGGGCCGGCGCGGATATTCATTGTGATGTTGACGGAGCTACGAAAGAAAACGCCAGCCCACGACCCGGAAACGTGGGGTCAACTATCGGGGTGCAGAATATCTGCAACCAACAGGTTCCCGCCATTTTGTGACCTGGCCTTCAACGACGAAAGGCAATCCGCATGTCCAATCACTCCCGGCCAGGCTCGAAAAAGCTGGCCCTATTGTGCACAGCCGTCCTGGCCTTCGGCCTGGCTACCGCACCATCCGCAGCTGCAGCCACCAGCCGACCCGCAGCCGGCGCCGCACCCGCCACGACGGCGGACCCGTCGACCCCGCCGCTGTATCACGAGCCCTATCGGCCGCAGTTCCACTACACGACGGCGAAGAATTGGATCAACGACCCGAACGGCCCCATCTACTACAAGGGCCGGTACCACCTGTTCTACCAATACAACCCGACCGGGAACTCGTGGGGCAACATCTCCTGGGGGCATGCCGTCAGCAAGGACCTCGTTCACTGGACCGAGCTTCCGCTGGCCATCCCGAGCGATGAGAAGGAGCTCATCTTCAGCGGTTCGGTGGTCAATGACACGACCAACAGCAGCGGACTCGGTACGAAGGCGAACCCACCACTCGTCGCGGTCTACACCAGCGCGCTGACCAACGGCATCCAGGCGCAAGCCCTGGCCTCCAGCACCGACGGCGGGCTGACTTGGAAGAAATATGCCGGCAACCCGGTCCTGGATCTCCAATCCAACAACTTCCGCGATCCCAAGGTGTTCTGGTACGCCCCAACCAAGTCCTGGACGATGGTCGTGGCCCTGTCGGACCAGCACAAGATCTCCGTCTACACCTCAAAGAATCTCAAGACCTGGACCCACCAAAGCGATTTCGGTCCGGCCGGCGCCGTCGGCGGTGTCTGGGAGACGCCAAACATGTTCCCGCTGCCGGTGGACGGCAACCCCAAGCACACCAAATGGGTGCTGGTGGTCGGCATCAACCCCGGCTCCTATGCGGGCGGCTCCGGTGACCAGTACTTCGTGGGCTCCTTCGACGGCAAGAAGTTCACCTCTGATGACACCGGCAGCTACACGCCGCCGGCTGGGACTACCTATGCCGGATTCGACGCCGGCACCTACAGCCCCTTCACTGCAACGGGTACAGCGTTCGACGCACAGCCCGCCACAGCGCCGCTGCCCGGCCAGTCTGCCGTGGACGGCGTCGTCGGCACCGGGTTCGCCGACAGCTTCAACGGCGGCGACGCTGCCACCGGCACGTTGACCTCGTCGACCTTCAAGGTGACCAGTCCGTACCTGAACTTCAAGATCGGTGGCGGCAATCATCCGCACGTCGAGGGTTCGGTCACCGATCCTCCGATCCCGACCGGAAAGACATTCGCCGACTTCGAAGGCACCACTTACGGCACCGGGTGGAGCACCACCGGCGACTTCGTCGGTACCGGCCCGGTCCCCGGCACGATCGGCGATCAGCAAGAGGTCAGCGGCTACCTCGGGCAGAAACTGGTGAACACCTTCCTGAACCACGACCTGACGATGGGCACCATCACCTCCCCGACATTCACCATCTCCAGCGACTACATCGACCTCCTCGTCGGAGGGGGCTCACATGCCTACACCGGCGCAGCCTTTGCCACAGGCGAGGGTCCGACAGCCGTCAACCTCATCGTCGGCGGCAAGGTGGTCGCCACCGCCACCGGCTCGAACGCCGAGCATCTCGACTGGAAATCCTGGAATGTGACAGCCCTGAAGGGACAACGGGCCCAAATCCAGATCATCGACGAGAACAACGGCGGGTTCGGGCACATCAACGTCGACAACATCGTCTTTTCCGGCCAGGCCGCCCAGATCCGCAACGTCGAGACCGCAGTCGATCTCGTCGTGGGTGGCAAGGTGGTCCAGTCGGCGACCGGCTCCAACAACGAGGCGCTGGACTGGGCGTCGTTCGACCTCGCCCCGTATCAGGGGCAGAACGCTCAGCTCCAGATCGTCGACGAGAACACCGGCGGCTGGGGACATATCAACGCCGACCAGTTCACGTTCGCGAAAGCACCGGCACTGTCCAGTGTCCAGCGAGCTCGTTGGGTCGACTACGGCGCCGACTTCTACGCCGCAACGTCGTTCACCGATCTTCCCCACGGCCAGCAGATCCTCATCGGCTGGATGAACAACTGGAACTACGCCGGAGACATCCCCACGTCGCCCTGGCGCAGCGCGATGAGCGTGCCACGGCAATTGGGCCTCGAAAAGATCGACGGAAAGCTGCAACTTACCCAGCGGCCGGTTCGCCAGCTCGCCCAATTGCGCACCGGCAGGCCGGTGGTTGGGTTCCACCAGAACATCCGGGGCACCCGGTCAACCGGGATCAGGGGCGCCACCTTGGAACTGGATGGCACCTTTGAAGCAGGCAGCGCCAAGCAGTTCGGCGTCAACGTCCACACCGGCAATGGGCAACGTACCCAAATCGGCTATGACACCACGACCCACCAGGTGTACATCGACCGCAGCGCCTCCGGCAACGTCACCTTCAACCCGACGTTCGGCGGCCGGCAAACCGCACCGCTGCCTCTGGATGGTCACGGCCGCGTGCGGCTACACGTCCTGGTCGACACGTCCTCGGTGGAAGTGTTCACAGACCAAGGTCAGATCGTCCTCACCGATCAGATATTTCCGGGACCGAGCAGCAACGGAGTCAGCCTGTTCGCAACCGGTGGCACCGCCAAGCTCGTGGCCGGCATCGGCTGGCACTTGAAATCAGCCGTGCCCCACAGCTGACGATGCGATAGCCGGACGCGGCGCCACTCACCCAGGTTGCCCGCGCCGACGATCGTGCTGGACATCGCGGAGACTAGCAATCCGACCCCGGCACAATCTGCCGAACGAACTGACGTTTCGGCAGAATCCGGCGGTCGCCGTCAGCAGTGCGAGCGGCGGAGCCGCTGGCCGACCGCGTCGAGCAAAATGCCGCCGATGTTGCGCGGATCGCGCGCGACGTAGGCCGCTCCGCCGGTTGCACCGCGCCGTCAGGACATGGACCGGTTGTTACTCCGAGTGGTCGCTGAGCGGCGGGCCAGCGGGCAGGATGCCGGTGATCTGTTGTCCATGCTGCTGTCGGCTCAGGACGACACCGGCGCCGGCATGAGCGATGTGCAGCTGCGCGACGAGGTCATGACGCTGTTCGTCGGCGGTCACGAGACGACAGTGATCGCGCTGACCTGGACGTGGCAACTGCTGGGCGGGCATCCGGAAGTGCTCGAACAGATGCAGGCAGAACTCGACGAGGTACTCGCTGGGCGCGTCCCGACCACCGCAGAGCTGCCCGCCCTTGTCGTGCTGGAGCGGGTCCTGCGAGAATCGATGCGACTGTACCCGGTTTATGCATTCGACCGGAAAGGCGTTGGCCCACACCGATATTGGCGGCGTTCCGGTCCGTCTCGGAACGGTCGTACTGATCAGCCCGTGGGTCCTCCACCGGAGTGCGGCGTCGTTCGACGATCCGGCCGAGTTCCGCCCGGATCGGTGGCTCGATCCGGCACTACGCTGCAGCAACGCCTACCTGCCGTTCGGTGGCGGGCCACGGGTCTGCATCGGCAACGGGTTCGCCTGGATGGAGATGACGCTGGTGATGGGCGCCATGCTGCAGCAGGTCGCCTGCGAGCCGATCGGGTCTGACGTCGTCGAAACCGATCCATCCATCACCCTCCGCCCGCGTGGCGGTCTCCGGATGACGGTTCGCCGCCGGGAGCACTCGGCCGAACCAAAACCGGCATCAAATGGCCTGGGGCGCAGGAAGCTTCAGGCGGGTGGAGCCCGTCCGCCGGTTGAAGCGAGCGCGCGCACGGACCGCCGCGCTCATCCCGCCAGCGTCCCTGCGCTCATCTGCGAGGGGAGGTTGGCCTTGCGGACCGTCGCCTTGGCCTTGACCGGGGAGGTGAGGTCCCTGTTGAAGGCCTGCTCGACGACGCTCTTGGCAAACGCTCGGGAGACGAAGGTCATCACGGCTGGGTTGTTGTTCCCCAAGTTGTCGCACCACCGGAACGGTTGGTCCACGCAACCGCCGTCGAAACTCGGAATGTTGCCCTCGTAGTTGCCGAGGTTCCCCCCGAACATATCGACTTCCTTCTGCGTCTTGCAGCAGTCTTGCCCGGTGAGCACACCGCTTGCCGGGATTCCCGCCATGTTGAAGTTGAACGCATCGGTACCCACGGGTGAGATGTATTCGTGGTTGAACCCCTGCGAAGTGAAGTAGCTGGTGATCTGGTTCCGGGCGACCTTCGACGGCTGGTACACCTTGGTCGGGAATGTGGTCGACACCGTACGTCCGAAGAAGTCCACCGCCGCCGGGTCGAGGACCCCGATGATGTAGTTGGGCGTGGCTGTCACATCAGCGTCCAAGTCGTAGCCGATGCGACCGAGTTCGTTCGGGGTGAGGTTGTTGACGTAGAAGGTTGAACCCAACAAGCCGAGTTCCTCACCACCGAACCAGATGAAGCGCAACTGGTTGCGGGGATGCACGTTCTTCATCTTTTGGGCTATGTCCAGGATAGTGGCCGATCCGGAGGCGTTGTCCAACATGCCGGCACCATAAATGGCGTCCAAGTGCGCGTCGACCACTACGACGTTGTTCGGATCGCCCGTCTTGGATTCCGCAATGACGTTGTAATCATCGGCCTTGGGATTGACTGCACCCTTGAAGGTCAGATTCACGCGCGGGAGCGCAGTCCCGCCCTTCACCGCCCCCTTGTAGGCATCCAGCAACTTTTTGCCCGTAGCGAAGGGCACAAAAGCTACCGGGATGTTCGGCATGACACGATTGCCGTTTGCGTCAACCAGTTCTCCACCACCGTCCACGCCGGTGCGGTCTGGATTTCCTTCGTTGAAGATGATCACACCGGCAGCGCGTGCGGCCAGAGCGTTCTGCACCTTCACGCCGAAGTTGCAGCCGCCGCGCTGGATCAGCGCAATCCGGCCCGCTACGAAGCCCTTGAAATCCGCTGCTGTGCACCCACTCGCCGAGCTGGGTGTGGGCGTCGGCGGCAGGACGATGCCTCCAGCTGGTTGCACGTCGGCACTCACCGTGCCAAGGCTGTCGAACGCGCTCCACTCCGCTCCGAGGGCGAACTCATGAGCGTTCGGCGAGACCTCTTTAAAAGTAGGCGCTCCCGCGAAGCTGAAATAGAAGAACTTGTACTTCTGGATCCGGACGTTGTAGCCAGCCTGGCGCATGACCTTGGCGACATAGTCGGCTGACGCCTTGTAACCCGGCTCGCCAGCATTACGCGATGGGTGGCCGTCCGGACCCGGATTTGCATCCGCAATCGCTTGGAACGCCTTCATGTGGTTCCACAGGTCATCCGTTCGGATGCACGGGATCAGCTTGTCCGGGGTGTTGTTGACCTGAGCGTCACACTGGGGGGAGCTGATCGCTCCTGCGCTGATCGGCGCGACAGGCCCAAGAGCGGTACCCAGAACGACGGCAGACGCGCACAGCGGCACCAACCACAAACGTGGTGACCGCCGCCAAAGACCCAACGACATGAGGATCAACCCCTTTCAAGGATTCGACACGAGCCGTAACTGGACAGGTTGGTGCTGCATCACAAGCGAAAGGCGCGCGCGAATCTGCGTGGCATCCGCATCAATCGGCGCTCACGGCGATGAGTAGCGTTGGCAACCGGTCGACCAGACCGAGTGAGAACGGTCGATTGACGGATGGACGGTCATACGGAGATAGAGTCGACAGGCGAAGAAGCCTCGGGACCGTGGGCGTGTCGCTCATATTCCCTACTTCGATGTAAAGGGAACCCGCTCTGAGGCTAGTTATTCTAGGGACGGCTTGGCACGACCGCAAGTGCTCTCCTTGGACGTTCCCGGTGCGGCCGTTATCCTTGACGGAGCCACCATTGTTGCGGTGGATCGGGGCCGATCCCTGCCTGCAGGCACCCTCCCGTGACGGGGTCCCCGCATTTCATCGCTCAACGACAGAATTTGCGAAATGCAAGGTGGGCACGATGACGGACGCGCCGACAAACGCGACGATGCAGCGGGATGGCACAGGGACACGAAGGTTCCTGCGATTTACCAACTCGTTCACCGCTCGACGGAAAGGCGTCCGTCGCGGATTTCGAGCAACTGGGTTGCTCTGACGGCGATCTGTGCCTGATGAGTGGACACCACCGCTGCGAGGTGGTGAACCCGGACCATGGTGTCGATCAACTCGATGATGCCCTCGGCGGTGACGCTGTCCAGTTGGGCCGTTGGTTCGTCCGCGATCAGAATGCGTGGCCGACTGACGATCGCCCTGGCCAATCCGACTCGCTGTTGCTGGCCGCCCGACAGTTCGCCAGGGCGCTGCATCGAGTGCTGGGACAGTCCAACGGCCTGCAGCGCCTGCGCCACCCGGTCATCACGTTCCGCGGGATCGACACGTTGGATCCGCAGTGGCACCTCGATGTTTTCGGCGGCAGACAGCATCGGCAGGAGCCCGAACGACTGGAATACGTATCCGATGTCGGTGCGCCGCCGGACGGTGCGTTCAGCCTCGGACAGCTCAGCTAAATCACGGCCGTCGAGCAGAACCTGGCCCGAAGTGGCACGGTCCAGGCCGCCGAGCAGGTTGAGCAGTGTTGTCTTGCCGGCGCCGGACCGGCCGCGAAGCACCACGAATTCGCCCGGACGGACGTCGAGATCAACATCGCGGCAGCCGAACACATCCCCTGCACCGGTGCGGTACACCTTGGTCAGCGACCTGGCCGACAGCACGGGAGGCGCAATCACGTTCGTCCCCCCGACCGGTGCCGCCCGGAACCCTCGGCGGCATCCTGAACGGCGTTACCCGGCCAGACGCCGACATGGTCGGACTCCAACTCCAACCGCACCCGATCGGCAAGGTCGAGCTGAGCGATGAAATCGGCCGGCAATTGCATCCGGCCCGCGGCGTCCAGGACGGCGAACTCCTGGGCTATCAACGACACCCGCCCGTCGGCACCCGTCTCCGGGCTGCGAACTACCTCGGTCGATGTCCGCCCATCCCGGATACCGACCGTCCGCCGCACGTGTTCGGAGACGGCGGGATCGTGGGTGACGATCAACGTGGTCACGCCAAGACTCTCGTTCACGCTCCGGATGGTGTTGAGTACCTCGGCCGAGGTGGCCTCGTCCAGCTCGCCGGTCGGCTCGTCGGCCAGCAGTACGTGCGGATCGTTTGCCAGCGCGACGGCAATCGCCACTCGCTGCTGTTGTCCGCCGGACAGTTGAGTCGGCTTCCGGTCGGACAACCCGGCGATTCCCAACAACTCGAGCAGTTCGGTCACCCTGGCCCTCCGGCCGCTGCGATGTCCGGCGGCGAGCACGACCGCGATGTTCTCCGCCGTGGTGAGGTACGGCAACAGATTTCGAGCAGTTTCCTGCCAGACGAAGCCCACCACCCGACGCTGGTACAGCACCCGCTGGCGGGAGTCCATCTTGACCAGGTCGCGGCCACCGACCACGGCTGTGCCGGCGGTGGGGCGGTCCATGCCGGACAGGATCGACAGGAGGGTGGATTTCCCGGATCCGGACTCGCCGACGATGCCGACCAGTTCTCCGTGATTCACGGACAAATTAAGTCCCTGCAGCGCCTGCACCTCGATGTTGTCGGCAGTGAAGACCCGAACCAGGTCGCGGCAGCGGATCATTGGGCCCTCGCAGCGCGGCCGGCGAAGTTGACCTGCTCCAGATGTCAGACATGGCAGCACCTTTCGCAGCTTTCATGAGGGGTCACCGAAGCGCAGTTCGGCGGCCAGCCCGGCCCGCGCGGCGAAACGGCTGCTGATGGTGACGGCGGCCAGCACGAGCAGCAGAAAGCCGCCAAGCAGCTCGACCAGGGTGGCCCCGGCCACCACGACGACAGGTTGGTCGCCGCCTCCTGTGAACGGCCGCAGGTCGATCACCTGAGTGACCAGGAGACACAACCCAATCCCGGTCGCGGTTCCGCCGAGGACGGCTGCAACGGCCCCAGGCCCGAGCTCCCACCCGACGAGGCGCCGAACCGCCGACCCCGGCATTCCGAGAATGCGGATGACCGCCACCAGCTGCGTCCGGGCTGGGGTGTTCGCCACGGCGGTCATCAGGATCGCAGCCCCGCAGAGCGCGGCCATCACGGCCAACGCCACGATTAGGATCAACTGGAGCCCGCCGATCACCGGAGCCGCGAGCAACGTCGCCGTGCGCGATGCCGGGTTGCCGACCACCGCATCCGGCAACCGCTGACCGATCGCTTCCCCGATGGCCGCTGGATCAGCCCGCTGATCCAGTTGCAGGAGCAGCGTTTGTGGCAGATAGTCACCAGTGGAAAATGCACCCAGGAAACGCTTGTCGGCCACTACCCAGGTCGTCGCCCGGCCGAGCCCGGCGGTCGCGGCTCCCGAGCCGACGACCCGCAATGTCCGGTCGTCCACCGCCAGACTCCGGCCTGCGAGGTCCGGGGACACGACTACGGGTACGTCGGTTCCTATGGTGGCCCGCATCCCTGGTGGGATCGGAACGGCTCCGCCGACGTCGGCCTGCACCAACGGCAATGCATCCGAATCCACCAGATACACCTGCACCCCTTGCTCCAGCCCGTCGACCTTCAGCTGGACAGAGTCGACGGTGTCCGAGGCGGCTACCCGCGTCACGCCGGGAATCCGGTTCACCGCCGAAATGTCGGCCGGTAGCAGGGCGAGCTGGTCCACCCGCAGGTCTCCGCCGACCTCCGTGCGGGAGGCCGTCACGACGCCGGCTCGCAGAGTCGACAGCAGAACGGCGGCGAGTACCGCCATCGCGACTCCGATCACCAGTCCCAGCACGGGAGCGAGACCGGATCGATCACGCAGCGACCGGGCACTGCCCAAAAAGTGAACGAGCCCCCGGCGCTCCCGGAATGCGCCGTTGACCGCCCGGATCGGAACGGGCAGCATCCGCAGCAGCAGGACGCACACGGCCAGGCAGATCAGGACGGGCGTCAGCACAGCCAGCGGATCCAGCCCCAGACTGGATCCGTCCCCGGAAAGCAGCAGCACGGTCGTTGATGCCACGGCCGTTGCCAGCACGGCGATCTCGGCCGTCGCACGGACTCGTCTGGATCGCTCACCGGCGACGTCCGGGCGCCCGATCCGACTCCTGGACAGCGATCCGGCCAGCACCGCAGCCGGCGTGGCCGCGGCGGCGACCGGAAGGACCAGCGCTGTTGCCAGGTGATCCGGCGGAAGGAACAGGAACGCAACGGTGATCCCGATGGCGGCCGCGGGCACCGACAGCAACAGGCCCTCGACGGCAAACGTCGACCGCAGCAGGCCACCGCTCGCCCCGCGCGCGGAGATCAGGGCGAACGCCCGACGCCGCCGGTTCGTCAACAGTCGACACCCTAGAACCAGCACGGCCACGGCGGCCACGCATGGGCCGGCGGCGAGCAGCGACAGGACGGAGTCGGCACTGCTGACGCTGCTGAGAACCCTGCTCAGCGTGGCGGCTGTTTCACTGGCCAGCCGGATGGATGCGACCCCGAGAGGGTTGCCAGGTGCACGTCCGAACGGATGCGGTCCGTCGGTGAACGAGTCGAGTTGGGCGCGTAGCTGCTCGGCCTGCGAGATCGGAACCCGTCTGACATCCATCGGGTAGTAGACCCACAGGTAGTTGGCGGAGCCTGCTCCTACCGGCCCACCGAAGACCCCGGCGGCTACGGGCCAGCTGCCTGCGTTGACGAACGCGGTGCCGGTGACGATGTCACTGTTGCTGGTGCGGCGGATATTCGGCAACAGGATCGATCGGTTCAGTGTCCAGAAGTCGCCACTGTCAGTGGTCTGGTCGAACGTTCCGGTCAGCATCAACCTGGTCCGCAGAGTCGGATCCAGCAGCGGCGGTGTTTGAACCTCGCCGATCTTCCAACCCATCCGTCGTGCGGTGGCGGCCGAGAGAGCGATTCCGACGGGCGCGTCGAGCGGGAAGCCAGTGAGCACCGGTTCGGGCCACGTACCACTGATCAGGTGGGCCGATTCGGCCAGCCGCGGATCCGCCGCCAGAATCAGCTTGAAGTCACCGATCTCGCCGGAACCGGGCGGCGGCTGCGGGAGTTCCATCACGCCGGTATAGGCGGTGTACCGGGCTCTACCCAAGTGGTCGCGCAACGGCTCGGGAGCGCTCCGGCGAATCGCCTGCAAATCGGCGTCGGTTGCCCCCCATGTGCTCTCCGCTCCGGGTGGCAAGCCATCGGCTGCGCCGGTTGGACCCGGCCCGATGGGTGGTTCCGCCACGATCCGACTGGTAGGGAAGCGGGATTTCGGGGACAGCGCAGCCACCTGGTAACGCAGTTCGGCACCCCCGATCCGATCCAGCGTTCCGGGGATGGCAGCCAGCAGGCCGGTCGTGATCAGCACCAGAACCGCCAGGGTCGTAGCCGCAGCCTTTGCACTTCCCAGGTGCCGCAACAGGATCCGGACGGTCGAGGTGTCGCTCATTCGAAGACTCCGAATGTCCGCCGGTTCAGAACTTGACGGGCGATGACTAGACCATAACCAACGATGATCATCGTCGCGGCAGCGCCACCGGCGGCGAGTACCAGCCAGCCGGCCGGCGCCATCGTCGGGAACGGTGTCGCGAGGGCACCGCCGATGACTGCCGACCGAGCCATGTCGGCCACGGTCAGATCAGAGTCGACCACCGCCGCGGCTGCTCCGATCACCGCTGCAGCCAGCACTGTGGCGGCCAACTCGCCGCAACGCAGGGCGATCTGCTGACGCGCAACGAGCCCGACGGCACGCAGCGCAGCCACATCAGATCTGCGTTGCCGTGCCATCGTCACGGCGATCGTGCCCAGCGACACGACAGCCAGGATGGTGCACGCGATGGCAGCAAACCAAAAGGCCACCGCCACCGGGCGGACCAGGGGCGCCGACGTCCCGGAGCCGACCTGGGTCACAACCGGACCGGAGCCGGCGAGCGCACCGGCCTGCGCGGCGGCCGCCTGAGGTGATGCCGATTGCAACCAGATTTGATTCGGCGCCGGCACGGACGTGGTGTCGGCGAGCAGTTGGCTCGACACGGCACCGAGGTCGGCCAACACTCTTGGGGTGCCGCTGCCGCCCGGCAGCACCGGCACGATGGCGGTCACGGTTGCCCGGACGTGCCGCGAGGTTGCACTGAGCTGCAGGTCGAGCGGATCGCCCGGGCCCAATCCGAGCAGTGCGGCCGTGGCCTGGTCGGCCACCACTGGCACGGTGGTCGGCGGATCGGGCATCAGCCTGATGGTGGCCACCGGCGTCGCCGGCGGGACCGCGCCACCGAACCCGATCGAGCCCTCCGACCGGCTGGTCAGGTTGAGCCCAGCGATCGATTCATCGGTCGGCTGGACCGCCCACACCAGGCCGGCGGTCGGCACCGCGGTTACCGCTCCGGTCGGCGAACGCCGCATTGCGACCGATCGCACGTCGACGCTCAGCACGATGGGGGCGTCGGTGTCGGACGTCGTGTCCAGCGCAACCATCCGCCAGCCGCCCGTCCTGCCGGTCGGGATGGTGCCGTGGAACACCCGTTGATCCACCACGGCTGGGCTGCCGTCGGCCGGTGCGTCGGCGGGTATCCGGAGAATCAGCTGCCCCAGCGGCACCGGAATGAGTACCCCCGATGGTCCGGCGAACCAGGCGATGAACGAAATCCGAACGCCGGTTGCCGTTGGTGCCGAACGGTCGGGCGGAGGTGCCAGTGTCGCTGCGACCGCGAGCTCCAGCTCGACTTGACCTGTGCCTGGCGGCATCTCAAGACCGCGGGGGGTGTAGGAGAGCTCCCGGGCCGCAGCGTCGGCGTCGAACCCTCCGGATATCGACGGCAGCACGGTCGCCATACCGGCAGCCGGAGCGGCCATCAGCTCCGCTGTGTGGTCTCCGATCTCGGTGCTCGTGACCAGCGCATCGGTGGCCGTGGCGACCGCCGGCAACGCATCGAAACGCAGGGCCGGGTCGACGGTTCCGATGTCGATGTCGCCGTTCCGGGGATCAGCGACACGCACATCCGTCACGTTGTCCAAACGTGCCACTGCCTGGCGGAAATCGTTCCAGGTTCGGTCGAAGATCGCCGCGGTGGCCGTGCTGGCCACGGCGATACCCAGCAGCAGACTGACCATGCCGAAGGCCGGCCATCGTCGCCACAGCTCGTTGGCCGGAAGCACGAGAATCCCCCGCCTGCGCCGCAGGACTGCGGCGCCGGCACCGGCCAGCAGGCCGGCGGCCGCGGCGGCCAGCATCGCCACGGCCAGTAGGCACAGCGGCGCGGCAGCCACGGCGATCGGATCGAGCCGCGCGGCGCCGGTTGCGTCGACGACAACCGCCGAGCGGAGGTGGCGGAACCGCAACAGGGCAATCACGGCTGCCACCACTAACAGTGCCGCCGGGCCGGCCAGGACCACCCACCGAAACCGACTGGAATCCGAGCCGGTCGGGAGCTTGCGACGACTGGCCGTCACGATCGCCGCGGCTGCCGCAGTGATCACCACCAACCCCGCGGACACCATGGCGGAGGTCACCGAGATCGAGGTGAAGATGCCGGCCGCCGCGATGCCGACAGCGGCTGCGGCCGCGGTCACGATGGCTGCCTCCACGCCGGCACCGGCTGCGAGCCGCACGGCCGACAACCCCCTGGAGCGCAACAGGTCTGTCTCACCCCGACGAATCCCGCCCAACAGAAGAGACGCCTGGACGATCAGCAACAGCCCGAGGACGGCGACGAGCAGCTCCGGAATGGGGCCTACGCTCCTGGCCGCGGTGAGGCTCGCATCCATCACGGCGACGGTGGCAGCGAGGTCGCCGGTCTGACTGACTGTCCCTGTATTGACCGCGATGTCGTTGTTCACCGTGGTCTGCAGGTCGACGAGTTCCGACCGAAGCGGACCGAGCTGTTCGGGAGAGATCCGGCCGCTCGGGCTGACCGTCCAACTCACCTGCGGGGCCGCAGTGAACTCGGCGGTGGAGTCCACCACGGCCATCGCATCCGTGTTGCCGGCGAACAGGTAGGGATCGCCGTTCTCGATCGGCCGGAGAATCGCGGCTACCCGGCCGGCTACGACGGTGTCGTCGCCCTCCACCGTGACCGTATCGCCCAGCCCAACTTGCAGGGCCGCGGCCGACTGCGCCAGCAGCGCCATCGGCACTTGCGTTCCGACGGCGGTCGCCGGCCAGCGGCCTGCCACCACGTCGGTGTGCTCACCGATCTCCGGCAACACGCGGACGGTCAGGTGCAACGGGGACGGACCGGCCGGCTTCTCGACGAGGAACGGCCCCGCCTCGACATCGCGATGGATGAGCACGGACGTGCCCTGGAAGACGCGGCCGAAAAGGGCGTCGGCAGCAGCCGTCTGCGCGACCGGGTCGACGCCCAGGCCAGTGCGCAGCTGCGTCGCGCGACCATCGGCCGGTGTCCTGACCAGTGTGGCCCGAACGCCGTCGGCGGTGGACACGTCGACATAGCCACGCAAGCCCGCGAACGTTCCGGCCAGTATTGACGCCAATAGAAACAGAAACACCAGGTTCCACCGATAGGCAACGGCCCGGGCGAAGATCCAGGTGCCGAAGTGCACGTGGTCTCCTCCGGATGTCGGTACCGAGCAATCAGCACCCTCGCTGCAAACCCTTGTAGCGAGTATGTGGTAGCCGCCATCGACTCGTCGACTACCGCCGCCGGACTGGCCAATGATTCACCGGGTCACCGGGAACACCAAGTGGAGAACACGATCCCCTTGAATGCAGACGGTGGGGTCGTCGAGCAAGACGTCTTCGGAGGAGAGCTTCCCGAAGAACGGGCGGTTGCCCTCGCCCATCACCACTGGGACCAGGTCGACGGCCACTTCATCCAGCAGGCCAAGGTCAAGGCATTGGCGGGCCATCGTTCCACCGCTGACGATGACATCGCCGTGGCCGGCGAGTTCCCTCGCTCGATCAATTGCGGCTTCGACTCCGTCGGTGACGAACGTGAAGGGCGCGTCGGGGTGGGCGGCCACCCAGTCCGTAGGCACGTCATGCGTGACCACGACGACGGGCACATCCAGTGTGTGTCGCCCATTCCAGCCATCGGTCACGTCGAACAGGGTCCGACCACAGACCAGAGCGCCGATTGATGCCACCCAGGCGTTCCAGAATTCGGCGCCTTCAGGTGTGAGGTGGACGTCGAAGTCGCCGGCCGGCGCCGGGATAGCCGTGTCGCCGTTCTGCAGCCAATCGAACAACCGCCCAATGGTGTTGTCCTGCTTGGCGACGTAGCCGTCGAGCGACATCATTGCCTGAGCCACAACTTTCGTCATACCAACTCCTATGAGCGTGCTTGTACCGAATCCGGACACCGTTCTGCAGGGACGTGCTGCGTTCCACCTTTTGAACTACCGCAGGACGCGGAAATTGAGGTGCGTCGCCGCCGGGGTGATGACCACCGAAGTACGTTCCAGCGGGATCGCCGCGCCGAGCGTGGCGAAGAGCGGAGTGCCGCCACCGATCAGGACCGCGACCATGTGCAGATGGATCTCGTCGACCAGGCCGAGGCGGAGCGCCTGCTGCATCACGGTCGCACCGAACAGGTACACCAGCTTGTCACCTGCGATGCGCTGGGCCTGCTCGATGGCGCTGGCCACGCCTTCCGTGACGAAGGTGAATACGGGCGGATAGGTTTCAGCCGGCCGGTCATGAGTGACCACGAAGCACGGCACATCCCCCGCCGGCCCGGCATCACCCCAGCCGCCGTCGCCTTCGTTCTTCTCGAATGAGGTGCGACCCATGACGACCGCGCCGACGCCGCCCATCAGCTGCGCCAGGATGGCGCGGTCTTCGTCTGTGGCCGCGTCACCGAGCCAGTCGTGCAGCGTCCCGGCGCCGTCGCCGAACGGGTTCTCGCGGCTGTCGTGCGGGCCGGTGACGTACCCGTCGAGCGAGATGGACATGTCGGCGACGATTTTGCCCATTGGTGGCTCCTGTTCCGGCGTGTGTTTGTGGGGTGTCCGGATGCGGTGGCTGGAGGGAATGTATTCGTTCGAACATGTGCGCTCAGAGCGGTATAGTGCACTCATCGGTGCACTAAGCGCAACCCTCGATCGCACATTTTTCGCCCTGTCCGACCCGACGCGGCGAAGAATCCTCGAGCAACTCGCCCGCGGACCAGCGACGATCGGCGAACTCGCTCGCCCGCTCGACCTGACGCTCAACGGCGTCAAGAAGCATCTCGGCATACTCGAGGCGGTCGACCTCGTCGTGACCGCCAAAGTGGGCCGGTCACGGGAATGCCGGCTGGGGTCGGCGCAGCTAGAGGATGTGACGAGCTGGATCGAGGACTACCGCCTAGCGTGGCAGCGCCGGCTCGATCGCTTCGGAGCACACGTGGAGCAGCAGTGAGCGAGGATCTACGGTTCGAGCGCGTCATCGACGCACCGCCCGCAGTCGTCTTCCGGGCTTTCACGTCGCCGGGCGGACAGGAGGCCTTCTACGGGCAGGACGACCCCGCTTGGATCGTGGAGTCCGTGTGCGATTTCCGCGTGGGCGGCGTTTGGGCGGTCACATTCGGCCCCGCCCGAAGCGAGCTGTACCGCCACCGGCACCTCTTCCAGGTCATCGAGCCACCGCGACGACTCGTCCTAGCCACCAACGAGTTTCGCGTCGAAGGATCGACACTGAGCTTCACTACCGAGTTCACCTTTGCCGACCACGACGGCGGAACGCTCATGACCATGATCCAGACCGGCTTTCCCGTCGCCGAGCTACGCGACGAACACGCCCGCGGCCTGCCGAACGCCTTCGATCGGCTGGAACGGTTCACCCGAGCACGGCCGCTGGCTTGACCCGCATTGGCCGGTTGACGATCAGTTTGTACGATCACACGATGACGAAGGGGGCGCCGTGCCATCGTTGCTGCAGTTCGCCGGCGGGATGGAAGCCATCCACCGCCTTGAGGAGGCCTTTTATAGCAGCGTTTTGAACGATCCGCTCCTGCAGCCCCTATTCGGGGCTGGACAACCCCAACACGTCAAGAACCTGACGATGTTCACCGCTGAATCCTTCGGTGGGCCAGACACCTTCACGCGAGAAATCGGATTTGCACACCTCATCGACGTACACCGCGGGCTGAAGATCAGCGAGGCCCAACGGCAACGGTTCGTCGACCTCTACGCCGAAGCGATGGACACCGCCGGCCTACCAACGGATCCCGAATTCCGCACGGCCGTACTCGAACACGTGGAATTCGGCTCCCACGTAGCGATGCAGAACTCCAATGCCACCACCGAGGCCGAACTGCACCCGTTGCGTGAAGTCCCCCGCTGGACCTGGGCGCACGACGAACCAGAGGCATGATCGCCGTTATCGGTTGCCAATCAAGCAGCTCGGATAACGATTCAGTTGCTTGCGACGGTGCCATTCGCAGCGCCGCCGCCCATTACGCATTGCTAGCCTTAGGCTCAGCCTCGGTCGTGCGGCCCGTCGCAGCTGGCGGGGCATGAATTCAGCGGTGCGGTTTGGCGTAGTCGGCGAAGCCCTGCCAGTCGATGACCACGCACGGCTGGTCACCCACAATCCAGGCGTCGTGGCCGGGGGACATGATCGCGACGTCGCCCGGCCCGTACTCGACCTGTTGGCCGTCGTCGCTGACGACCTTCATCCGACCGGCGAGGAAGTAGCAGGTGTGGGCGGCCTGGCAGGAATCTGTGCCGGCGATCGGTTTGACGTGTTCGGACCAGCGCCAGCCGGGCTGGAAGGTGGCCCGGCCAACTGGTCCGGCGTCGAGGTTGACCAGATGGAGTTGGCCGCTGCCGGCCTCGAACGTGCGGACCTCCTCCGGCTCGTCCAGGCTCATCCGGATCAGTGCGCTGCGGTTCTGTTCAGGCATCTCGGTTCCTCCGATTCCTTGCGGGTGGTTGGTATCGACGGGAGTGTCGGGGCTGCGTCCCCATTCGGCCCACGAACCGTCATAGACGCGGACGTGGTCACGGCCCAGCAGGTGGGTGAGCACGAACCAGGCCGTCGCTGCACGGCCGCCGATGGTGCAGTACGTGATCAGCTCGCCGCAGCCGTCGAGATCGACCGAGGAGAACAGACGGCGTAGCTGGGTCGCGGGCAGGAAAGCGCCGCTCGAGTCATACAGGCCGTCGATCGGCTGGTGAATCGCGGTGGGCACGTGTCCAGCGCGGCCGCCGGGGTCCATGCCGCCGGAAGGCCAGAACCGCTCGCCCTCGTACTCGGGTAGGGAACGAACGTCCAGCAGCGTGATGCCCTCATCGCCGATGGCGTTGCGCACCGCGGTGGACGTCGCCCGCAGCCGCGGATCAGGCTCGCCGAGCCGGTATTCGCCGGCGGGCGACCGGCGGTCCGTGGTGCTCCAAGGGTGTCCGCCGGCCCGCCACGCCGATCGTGAGCAGTCCAGGATGCGCACGTTGGTGTGCCCGTAGCAGTTGAGTAGCCAGAAGCCCAACGCCGGGGCGTAGCCATACAGGACGACCGCCGAATCCGGGCCGATAGCCGAACGGGCCAGCAATGCCTCCAGCCCGGTCCTGTCGACGGTGCGGTAGTCGGTGCCCTTGAGGTCGGTGTAGACGTTCCACAGCACAGCCCCCTGGACATGCCCTTCGTCGAAGGCGGCGCAGTCGACGTCCACCTCCACCACTGATAGGCCTGGTTCTTCCAGGCGCGCGGCCAGTTCCTCGGCGCTCATCAGCACCGACGTTGACGTGATTGTCATCTGAAGTCCCCTTCGCGGTGGAATTCTGCCTACCGCGAAGTTCTACGACACCGCCGTTGCCAGCAGGTTGGCGCAACCTTGGCGTGCCGCGACGCCTGGCTGGCCAGCGGGTGCGGCGCTACTCGATCTGGATCCAACCCAGCAGGTCCTGCCGGCTGACCGCCGCCAACAACGCCGGATGGTCAGTGGCCATATGTTCCCGGATCGCCCCCACGACCTGATCATCGGTGTCACCGCGGACTACGAACCCGCACTCGCAGCGGATCAGCTTGGCCATCGAAACTCCCGCGCCACAATTGTCAAACCGCTGCCCGGACGGGACAACGTACTGCCATCATGATGGCGTGACCTCCGCGTCGCGGCCAGTGCGGATCCAGCTCTGCGGGCAACTCGTCGTCGAACGCGACGGCCACCGCCTGGACACCGCCCTGCCCGGGCGGCAGGGCCGACTCCTGCTTACCTACCTGGTCGCCAACCGCCACCGTCACGTTCCGCGGGACGAGCTGGCCGAGGCCCTGTGGCGCGAACCCGACCCCGCCGCATACGACGCCCGGCTCAACCCGCTTATCTCCAAACTCCGCCGCGTCCTCGGTGCCGATGCCGTCGAGGGCCGCGCTACGTTACGGTTTTGCCTGCCAGGCGTCTGGGTCGACCTGGAAGCCGCGCTCGACGCGGTTCACCGCGCCGAATCCGCCGTCGCACAACGCGACTGGACCCGTGGTTGGGGCCCGGTCCTGGTCGCCCTGTTCACCGCCGAACGCGGCTTCCTACCTGGCGAAGACGCGCCATGGATCAACGAGACCCGCAACCAACTCGAGATGCTGCACCTACGCGCACTGGAGTGCTACGCCGCCATTGAACTCGGCATCGCCGGAACAGAACTCGCCGGCGCCGAACGCGCCGGGCGACAATTGATCCGACTCGCCCCACTACGCGAGAGCGGCTACCGCTACCTCATGCAAGCCCTGACCGCCCAAGACAACCTCGCCGAAGCCCTGCAGATCTACCAGCGGCTCTGCGACACATTGCGCGACCAGCTCGGCGTCTCACCCAGCCCGGCCACCCGCAAGCTCTACCAACACCTACTTTCCGCAACTTGACGCCACGGGCTGCACAAGGTGCGCCAGGATCTGTGGGAAGTCCGCGGCGCCACACGCGGCAGCGAATCGGGATGCCTCGTGCCGGACCACAGTGGACAGCGGCACGGCCGCGGCGACCCCGCCGAACCCACCGTCAAAGGCGTGATGTCGTCGAGTTGCGACTGTGATCCAAAGTGCGCTGGGGTTGTTGTGCCGGATGAACGAATCGTGGCATGCATCGCACTGAGGCGGTGGCGCCGGCTTGGCGGGTGGTGGGCCATGAGAATTCAAGCCGATGACCGGGCTCGGGAACGCTAGGCTTCATCAGTGGAAGCTCACACCGGATTCGCGTCTTCCGGTACGGCTCGATTGCATGTCCGGAAGATCGGCCGGGGACCGTCGATCATCGCGCTGCACGGCGGGCCGGACTTCGACTACGACTACCTGCTACCCGAGCTCGACCGTCTCGCCGAACGATTTCAGCTCATTTACTACGACCAGCGCGGCCGCGGACGATCCGCCGACGGCGTCGAACCCGAAGATGTTTCACTCGCATCGGAAATCGAAGACGTGGAACAGGTGCGGCGCCATTTCGGATTGGAATCGGTGGCCGTCCTCGGTCACAGCTGGGGTGCGGTGCTAGCCATGGAGTACGCGAGCCGTCATCCCGACAGAGTCACTCATCTGATCCTGATGAACACCGCGCCTGCAGGAAATGACGATGTTCGCGGGTTGCGGCAATACCTTCGCCGAATCCGACCGGCTTGCGACATCGAGGCCATGAAATCGTTGGCTGAGACCGCCGAATATCGTTCAGGGAATCCCGAAGTGGAGTCCGAGTACTACCGGATACATTTCCGGCCAGGCGTCCAGTCGCCCGGACTGCTGGACCTACTGGTGCCTCGGCTTCGTGCCAACTTCACTCAGGAGCGGGTGCTCATGGCTAGAGCCGTCGAGCAACGGCTGTACGACCAGACCTGGTCGTCGCCTGGATACGACCTGCTCGAAAGACTGCATGGACTTACCGTGCCCACCCTGGTCCTCCACGGCGAGGCCGATTTGATTCCGGTCGACGTTGCCGTGCGCATTGCCGACGCGATCCCCGGATCCCGCCTCGTCGTATTACCCAGTTGTGGTCATTTCGTGTTCCTGGAAGCGCCCGACGCCGTCGTGATGCACGTGCGGCGGTTCCTGGCGCGCTGAACCGGATGACTCATGATTGGCCAGTGCGCTTCGATCGCGGGATATTTCTTTACGTCCCGCGTCGCAGAACGCACGGAAAGCGCGCGCAGCGTCCACCGGGTAGGTCCTTTCGACGACGAACTTCGCAGGTCGACCGGGCATCAGGTCAATTACACGACCAGCGCCGTTGCGGCAGGCCTATCCTGAGCGGAGCGGATTTGTCTCCGTTACTTCGACGTTGAACTGCGACCGGAGTGTGGGCACCACGATCACCGACGTGTTCGAATTCCTGGCGAGAGTCACCCCGGCCGGACGGCGCCGGGATGCGGCAACACTCTTGCACGTTTACGCGCGAGCGACCGGCCTTCAGCCTCAGCTGTGGGGCACGATCATCGGTTTTGGCCAGTACCACTACCGGTACGCCAGTGGTCGCGACGGAGACGGCCCGGCCGCCAGCTTCGCGCCGCGGAAGACGGCGACCGCTATCTATCTGGCTGATGGCATCGGGGCGCATGCGACCCTGCTGCCACAACTCGGTTCCTGCACCACCGGTGTCGGGTGCCTGTACCTGAAGGATGTCTCGCTGATCGACCTCGGCGTCCTGGAACGAATTGTCCGCGCCAGCTTCACCACACTGACGGCTGGCACGTACACGCTTCGGGCACGTGACACCAGTGGCCTCAGATCGAGGGCAGGGGTCGGTGACGTTCCGGGCAGCGGCGCCTGACGCCCAGCTCGCCGCCATCTTGCGGGTGCTTTCGGCCCATCGCGGGCGAGTCGACCCATGGCCGGCCGACCGGCTGGGCTCTCGACCACCTGCGGACTTATGGACTCAGGTGGGAAGCAACCGCGGTCCTGGTTACCGGTGCGCTCGCGTTCGGCCTTGCAAACCACATCTGAGTCGACCCGGGCGAATTCTTCGACACCGTGCTGCAGGTCGCGTTCGGCGGCGACGACATCTGCCTGGCCGCGTGTAGGGCGCTGCTCGTTCATGCTGGCGACCCTTGGACGCCGCCCTGCCTTGAAACGACTGGTCGGACTTCAGCGGCAATTGCCTGCTCGACTTGCGAGGAACGGCGACCAGCTAGTCAGCTCGGTGGCGCTCGCTACCCCACTTCTAAAATCTGCGCCCGCGACCGCGACTGGCCGGACGGATCCCGGTGCTCGGGCCTAACGAACGAACGCAGCCTGGCCGTCCTACATCTGTACCAGCTTCGATATCAGCTCACTGCGATCTTCCAGGCGCGAATCCGATCCGTTCATGAACAACGGGCTCGTATAGGTTCGCGGCGGCTTGGCGCCATTTCAAGCTTTATAATCGAGAAGTGCTCGGCAGGTTCCGGCGTGCCGACCGTGGTGAATATGATTTGCACTGCATAGATGAGAAATCCGAATCCAGGTCGCCAAATCGGAGATTTCCGAATGGTCCGCAGCCAATATTTGGCCGAGTCGCAAATGAGGGCGTTTGAAGCGATTCCTTATACATTCCGTGCCCGGGTCTTCGGGGGATGCCCGAACCGCACCGACCCGACTGCGATGGGCTCGACGAGCCGAGGATACGGCCGGGTTCGGCACAATTCATCGATGCGTTCCGAAAGTCTCACAGGTGATGCCTATTTGGTTTCAGTGGGCCAGTCCGGCGTCGCGGGCGATGGCGACGGCCTGGGCGCGGTCGCGGGCGCCTAGTTTGAGCAAGATGGTGGAGACGTTGTTCTGCACGGTTTTGGTATTGATGCCCATCCGGGCGGCGATCGCGTCGTTGGTCAGCCCGCGGGCGATCCGGTCCAGGATGTCCAATTCCCGGTCGGTCAGCATGGGGAAGGGCCGCCGGGCGACCCGGCCGGTGGTGACGGCACGCAAGTGCTGGGCCACGCCGCGGTCGAAGATCATCTGTCCACCGTGCACGGCCAGGATAGCGTCGATGATGGCGTCGGACCTTGAGTCCTTGAGCAGGTAGCCGCGGGCCCCGGCCTGGATGGCGTCGCGCAGATGCAGGTCGTCGTCGTGCATGGTGAGCACCAGTACTGCGGTGTCCGGGAAGTCGGCGAGGATCGCCTCGGTCGCGCTGACCCCGCCCCGGCCGGGAATGTGCAGATCCATCAGGATCACGTCGGGCCGGAGTTCGGCGGCGGCGGCGACGGCTTCGTCGGTGGTCCCGGCTTCGCCCAGCACCTCGATGGTGTCGATCCTTCCGAGCAGGGCGCGCATGCCGTCGCGGAACACGGCGTGGTCGTCGACGATCAGCACACCGAGGGCGGTCATGGCCGGGTCCGCAGGGTTGCCGACACGGTGGTGCCGCCGCCCGGTCGTGGCAGCAGTTGCAGCCCGCCCCCTAAGGCGTCGGCTCGGCGCCGCATTGAGCTGATGCCCAGACCGCTGATGTAGGGCTGCGCGATTCCGGTGCCGTCGTCCTCAACAACGATGGACACATCCACAGACGTCTGCTCGACCCGGATCCAGACCCGGTCAGGGTGGCCGTGCCGCACGGCGTTGTTCATCGCCTCCAGCACGATCAGATAGGCGGCCTCGATCACCGCGGCAGGCAGGCCGTCGACCCGCACCTCCGCCGTGACCGCTGGCGCACCCGGACCACCGAGACCGGCGATGTGGTCCCTGATCGCCCGGTCCAGGCCCCGGTCAAGGACGGCCGGCTGCAAATTGTGGGCCAGCCGGCGAACCTCGGTGGCAGCCTCCCGCAGCCGATCGGTCAACCGGGCCGCATCGTGCTCGTCCGTGGAACCCGGTGCCATCCCACGGCGCAAGGCGTCGGCGGTCAAACTGGCCCCGGCGAGCAGCGGTGCCAATCCGTCGTGCAAATCCTGGCCCAACTGCGCCCGCAGCGCCGCCGACTGCTGCAGCGTCTCCTGGCGTACCCGCGTCAGCTCCGCATCGCGACGGGCCACGTACAGCTGCGTCGCGGCCTGCTGCGCCAGCACGGAAAGCAAAGTCCTGTCGGCGGGCTGGAACCGCTCCCCCGGCGTCCGCGGAGCGATCACCAACTCACCCACCAGTTCCCCCGCGTAGGACAACGGCAGGACCACCGGATCCGCGCCGGGGTCGCCGGTCGACGCCACACTCAGCACCTCGTCGCGGTTCCGAACCGCCAGCAATACTCCAGGCGACCTGAGCGCAGTCGCCACCGTGTCGACGATCGTCGTGTACCCGTCCGGCGACGCAGCCACCCCGATCCGGGCCAGCGCCGGCAGCGGATCGGATCGTTGTCCGAGCAGCCGCCGCTCAGCCCTGGCCATGACCCTGCGACGGATCGGGTCGACCGCCAAAATGACCACCGTGGCCGCCACGACTGCCAACCACCGGAACGGCCCGCCGACGGGCCGTGCCGACAGTGCTCCCAGCACCACGAAATAGACCACGGCGAATACGCCGCTCAGCAGAGCGACCGTCACTGCGTACAAGCCGGCCCGACGCACGGTGCCGCGGATGTCGTACAAGTCGTACTTGGTGACCGCCACCCAGACGGCGATGACCGTCCCGATCGGCCAGAACATCGCTACCCAGTCGAGATCCACATCCTGCAGACCGGGAACCAAGCCCGCCAGCAACAGCAACACCGGGATAGCGGAAGCGACTCCGAACACAACTATCTGCCGCCGCACCGGTCCGGTAGCGGCCAGCCACCGAACCACCAGGGTCACCACCGCAGCCACGCCGGCACCGATCACCACGCCCGCGAACAGTGACCAGGGCCAATCCTGATCACCGACCAGCAGATTCACCACAACCAGGTTGAGCACCGACAACATGACCGCACCCAACGACGCCAGAGCCACCAGCCCCCAGCCCCGGCCCGGAAGCAGGCCGTCCGGGAACACTTGGGGAAGGCCGACCAACGCCAACAGCAACCCCAGGATGATCCCCAGGCCGCCGACAACATTGAGCGCCGAGCTGAACGAACTCGATTTCGACGCCACCACAAGTCCCAGGCCAATGCCGAACCCGCCCGCAGCCGTCAACGCGCCCGACACCAACATCACCGCACCGACCGGTCGGGCGCTCCCATAACCCAGCAGCACCGCGCCACAGACAGAGAAGGTGACCGCGAGGGGCAGCACCTGCAGCGGGTTATTACCCTCATCACCCAGCGGCAGCGAGCGTGCCGCCGCGATTTCCCGCAGAACCAGCCCGGCCACCGCGGCCGCCACCGACAAACATGCAACCAACAGGGGCATACGCCCGGGCCGCAACCGCGGCTCGCGCACGCCAGCACCGGTCACCGTCGAAACCACCTGTGCGCTCACAGATGCCATTCTCGACCACAAACTTCCCGGGAACCCGGGAAAAATCCAGGAGGAGCCCGACTCGATCCGGATCGTCTCGCGGCGGACATCCTGTCCCGGTCACTCGGATGATGCCGGCGATCGGAGTGCCGGCGGCGTCACGCTCCTAGGGCGAAGCTGACGGACGTCCACACTGCGGTTCCGAACTCACCCTTGACGACGACCTGCGCCCCCGCCACCCGAGCCATCACCTGATTCATGTGAACCTTCCCGAACCTGGCGGGAACCAGCCACTGAATTCCCGGGAAAGTTGACGGCGATCCTTCGAGGATCAGCCAACGAGGCTGAGCCTCGGAAAGGGAGAGCAACATGAGAAACGCCATCGCGACTGTGGCCGGCATTGTGATGCTTGCCGGGGGTGGTGTGCTGCTGAGCGCAGGACCTGCAACGGCACAACCATCCACCGCGCAGTGTCCGCCGGAGTCGGTATCGCTGTCTACGCCAACGACGGCCGTCGTGCTGAACCACGGCAACGACTGGGGTTCCGCGCACCTAACCACACGGGCCCACCTCATCGAGATGGTGAGCAAGACCATCCCTACAGGAACTGAAAACGCGCACCTCACGGTGCAACCCGGCATCAAATACCCTTAGCGCCCTCGTCCGCGCCGACGGTTGAAACGCTCGGTGCCGCTCTTCGTCAGGACCAGTTGCAACATCGCCGTGATGTCGGTTCGAGGTGTTCGGATCGTCCGCAACACATCGTTCCGACGTACCGGTCGCCCGCGCATGGGCGATGCCGAGCAGTTTCCGATTTCAAGATGCACACATTTAAAGGTCTTCCGATGGGTGTGATTCTGGCTCTTGCCTGCTGCGTCGCGTGGGGCGCCGCGGACTTTTTCGGTGGTATGGCCAGCAACAATCGACCGGCCCTTGTCGTTGTCCTCGTGGCCCAGGTCTTCGGTTTGGTGGCCGCCGTTGTGCCGGCCATTTCTGCAGGGATTCAATTTTCGGGCCCCTCACTCCTTCTCGCCGGAGCCGCCGGCGTCTGCAGCGCAATTGCCTTCCTCGCGTTCTACAGCGCACTCGCTGCCGCTCCCATGGGAATCGTCGCGCCAGTCGTCGGAACCAGCGTCATCATTCCGGTCGCGGCAGGGATGGCGCAGGGACACTGGCCACCGCCGGCCGGCGTGGTCGGTCTCGCACTCGCCACGATCGGTGCGTCGGTTGCTGTCGGCCTCCCCGGTCGCGCCGGGACCGGAAAGCTCACCACGAGAGTCAAGGGCCTCTGCCTGGTGGCGACACTGGGCTTCGGCGGTGCCATTACTTTGTTCGCCCAGGCATCGACCACCGGAACGATCCAGTCGACAGTCGCGATGCGGATCACCTCGGTCTCAGTCCTCCTGGCCATCACCGTGGTGCGGTGGCGCCGCGACGGTCACGCCCTGATCGGCGTGCTGCGCGAGTTGCCTTATCTCAAGGTCGCCGCATCAGGAGTGCTAGACGTGCTGGGTGACTTCTGCTTCGCGGTCGCCTTGTCCTTCAGTTCTCTCCTTCCGGTGGCGGTGTTGTCCGGGGCCTATCCGGTCGCCACCGCCGTCCTGGCATGGGCATTGATCGGTGAGCGTCTCACCGGCCGACAGCGCTTCGGCTGCACCGCGGCGGTCTTCGGCGCCGCACTCATGGTCGCAGGCTAACGGATAGTCGATCAGATCGGGTCGGCGCCATTTTGGGGCCGCGCTTCATGGGAATGGGATGGCGAACGAAGGCGCCCAACGTCGACGTGGGCGTCCGACTGCCTGTCAGGCAAACAGTGTTGAAATCGCGGAGGTCCATTGCGCCCCTCACCATTCGGCTGGCGTATCAAGATCCAGTCGCATCGAATAGAAATAAGCTTCCCGAGCGCGACGGGAAAGAGCCATTTAGTTCCCGGGAAAGGTCCCACTTACCCTTAAAAGAGATCAGCACCCGAAGCCCCGAATCTCAAAGAGAAGAACATGAAAAAGATCGTCGTCGCTCTTACCTGTATCGCTTTCCTCGCCGCACTTGGTGTGCTCCTCGGCGCAGAACCTGGAGTGGCATTTCCCTTCACCTCCCAGTACCGATACTGGCTGCCGCGCTATGACTGGCCCGAGCCCATATCAACGCCGCCGACGACGGACACGGGCGTACCTGCCTCAAAATGAGGGCCCAAGCCCCCGTGACCACATCACCGTGTATGTCGTGGGCCGGGGCCTGACGGGCAATGAGGTGATGCAGCATGGAATCTCGGGACCACTCATTCGCCGTGGTGATTCCGCTGCCGAGGAGGCCCTATCTCACTGTGACCTGGACAAGTGCGGCCAGCGCCACGAGGCCTGGAAGGAACAGGAGAGCCTGAGCGACGCTGTAACGCCTCAGTTCCAAGCGCATGTCGAGTGCGGCGACCGCCGACTCCAGCCGCCCAGGCCTGCATAGCACCATGGCGTGGGCGTCAACGCGGCATAGTTCAAACCAGAGCCGAACAGCCACCAGCCCCACCACCCACTGCCTCGGCTCAGCAAAAGGCCGCCGAGAGAAAGCATCACCAGCGTGCCCAAGCTGAACTCGGCCAGCACCACACGCCGTCGCCGGGCCGCGCCCTGGTGCCGTAGAGGTCCACGGCCGCCAGCGTCTGTACGTTCCATCCCCGTGTAGTCATGTGGCACAGCCATCTGCTGCACCGCGTGACCCGCTGGGCACATCCCAGTCAGGGGCGACGCCACGCTCCTCTCAAGCCACGCCGGCCGATCCTTGGCATCCGGCGGGCCGCACCTACAGACAGTGGCCACCAACGGCAACATAGCGTGGAGCGAACCCGCCGAACCCTTCCTGAATGACACTGGGACATTGCGTGCCTCTCCGAACCGTCCCTGCGGTTCAGAATCGGGCCACGATCACTTACACAGCAGTACTGACACGCCCGAGCAAAAGTGCACGCACAGCGAAAGACGAGCAGTAGCTACTCAAGGCCCGCGAGTGCAGGCAGTGTGCGATCCGCCGCGCGCGAAGTACTCAGAGAAAACGACGACCCTTGGGGGCGCAGAAAGTTGCTAGGCAGGACGCAACACAACGATCGGGCAAAATGTTGATCCGTGAGTGGTGGCCCCACTGCGCGGACCATCGGCTCGCTTCGAATCAGGAGGCATCGTCGCTTGTGCATTTTGTTGCACCCGTCCGGTTTCCCCCTTACAGTCCGCTCAGCTCGGCGAGCCGGGCCAGACCGCGCGGTATCTCGGCTTGGAGCCTGCTGAGCGGGTCATCCCCGTCGCCGGCTCCCCCGGATGGGCTGCGCGCCGGGTTGAGGGCGACCCTGTCGGCCCAGGCCTTGATGTCGGGCTCCGAACCGAAGGATGCGGCGGCCCGAGTGCCGCGTACGTTCATGATCGCCCAGTCGGCGAGGGTGTTGCCGTAGGGCGTCGGGGGGCAAAGGCGGTTCTTATCCTCGTCATCGGTGCGCGTCGCCTCCACGTAGCCGACGAGTGCCGCCCCGAAGCACGGGAAGCCAGCCCGAATCGGCTGCAGCGTGATCGCCGACCGGCTCCACACCGGCACGAGCGGCGGGTTCTGCAGGCCGGACGCGGCGCAGTGCACCACGATCGCGTCCTTCCGGACCGCGACGGAGCCCTCATCCAGGGAGAGACGCCCCGGCTCGACGCGACGGACGTGCCCCATTCGTACGACGTGCTCGATGCTCCGCAGTTGGTCGAGCTCCCAGGTGGCTCAGCGTTGGGGCCTTGGCCATCGTCGGGGTCACTGACCGGTCAATGCGAAGCATGATGCGGGCATCCTCGAGACGACGGAACAAGTCGTCCAGCGACGCCGCCGCCGCAGCGGCCCGCATAATGCCCGCGGCCATCCCGAGGAACACCGCCGGATCGGGCTGCACCATGTCCCGATTGAGCATCCAGGGATCGCGGGGCCTCACCCAGCAGATCGCATCCGGGTTCACCCCGCGCCCGAGCAGCCAGACGCAGGCGTCGGTCGCGGTTTTACCCGACCCCACGATCACGTACTGGCTCGGAGCCTGGTCGAGGACGGCGATGTCGTTGACCGGGATCACGTGTACCCGGTCGTCGACCTGGAACGGCGGCGGCGTGTCCGCTGGGATGTCCGGGGAGAGGTAGCGGGCGTCGACGATCCGGCAGCTCTCCGGCACCTCGAACCGCTGACCCGAGATCCGCGAGATGATCTGCCGCTGGCCGACGTACTCGCAGTTTGCGAACAGCTGGACCCTTCCCGATTCCAGCAGCCGGTCACGAAGGACGCGCTCGTAGTAGGCGAGTATCTCGGACACGGTCGCCCGCTCGTGCAGACCGGCTTCTGGCCCGCGCTGCTGTACGCGGCCGCCACCGAGCAGCGTCGACGCGACACCGTAGAAATCCGACGACTGGTGCAGCTGCACAAATGGGTAAGCGTCCAGCCAGTGGCCTCCAACGCTGTGACGGCGGTCCACCATGGCAACCCGCACGGGTGCATGGTCGATCAGCGCGTCCGTGAACGCCATCCCCGTGGCGCCGGCCCCCACCACCAGATAGTCGGCGGCTTCGATCACCTTCGTCACCAGGCAACCCGCCAGGCGTGCATGCCCATCTCAGCCGGGCAGCGGGCACTCCTCAAGGGCCTGCCGCGCCTCCCCCAGCAGGATGGCCTCAGCATCGCGATAACGGCGATGGGCCTCGGCCGGCGTGTCTCCGACGGCGGTCAGCCCGATCCGGCCGTGCTCGGTGAGGCAACTGATCATGTGGAACACGATCCCGACCTGACGTGACTGGTCGAAGTGCAAGCCGTGTCGAGCCACAATGTCGAACAGGTCGGGCAGTGCCAGTCCGCGAAGCAGCCCCGACTCGAGATGGTCGGTTGCGATCAGATGCTTTTCGTGGCCCAGAGGTGTGACGAACAACGCGGTCGTGGGGTCGTAGCGGCCGTCGGTCAGGAACTGCAGTGTGAGGAACGGGTGCGTCGTGCCGCCTTTGCGCAGATTGAGCTCGATCGCATACGGCGTCCAGGTGCCGTCGCCCCCGCGAACCACGACGAAGTCGATGGCGAAGCGTCCCAGCGCGCCCTGGTCGGCCAACCGCCGCCCGATCGTCTCGGCGTGCCGGGTGATGGCCGAGGCGTACTCAGGAGCCGCCGGAAACGTGCAGCCCGAGATAGCTCTGCCCACTGGCTCCCCCGAGGAGTTGGTCGTGCGTCGACAGCAACTCGACCGCCCCGTCCGGGTAGGACCCGGAGCTGGACGCTGGGGCTGCGGACCTCCTGGCCGGCGATCCGCTCCTCGACGATCCCGGCCCCCTCCTCGAACTTGGCCAGGTAGATGTCGAGCGGCGTCGTCAGCGACTCGAGCTCCATGCCGAGCAGCCGTTCCATGACGGCAGCTCGCTCGTCGGAGGCACCAGGAGCCGGGAGGCCGCCCAGCCGGACGAGGGCGTTGCCCTCCCCGGAGACACCGTCGTTGAGCTTGACGATGACGCTGCCCATCGCGGCGCGCTGGGCACGCATCCCGATGACGGCATCGGCCATGTCGTCGAGCGTGCGCAGGTTCTCCACGCCCAAGGGGTGCGGGATCCCTGCCTCGGCGAACAGCCTCCGGCAGCCGGTCTTGGAGCCCAGCGGTGCAAGTCGCGGATCGGCGCCGTACATCGGGATCCCAAGGCTGAGCGCCACATCCCGCTCGAGCTCCGTGGTGTTGTAGGGCACGAGGTGTGAGCGCTCGCGGTTCGGGATCCGAGCTGCGATCCGGGCCAGTAGGCGTGGGCGCTCCAGGAGCTTCTCGCTCAGGGAGCGGGGGGACCCGTCGTGCACGGCGACCAGAAACAGTCGGGATCGCGCATGGCTCGGAATCACGCCGGGCAGCAGCGCGAGGTAGTACTCGATGATTTCCGGAGCGATCGGCATCGAGGTGACGTAGACCATGCGCAACCGGGGCTGACGGAGCAGCATCAGCAGGAAGAGGAACCGCTCCTCGTACGACTGCGAAATGCTCCCGCTCGACGCCACGGCACGGTCGAGGGTGACCGAGGGGATGACGACCACCGACTCGTCGTCGTGGTTCAGCCGCATCGCGTCCCAGACCCCACCCATGCGGGCCTGCAGCACGTCGAATCGGCGATAGCGCTCGTCTTCGTCGAGTCTCGACAGCGCGTCGGCCGACGCGTTCGGTGGCGTCCAGAGGTCCCCGGTCATGATCCCGTCCGCGCAGTGTCGATGCCCTTCAGGTCGAACGTATGGATCTTGCGGCTGAAGCCGCGCAGCTCCCGGGTGCCCGCGTCCTGACCCACGGCGAGCGGGCCGGCAGCGGAGAAGACCCGCTCCGTGACGAGGATCTGCCACGGCGCGGCCACGTCGCACAGCCGGGAAGCCAGGTTGGTGACGCTGCCGACGGCTGCGTAGTCGTGCCGGCCGTCGAAGCCGATGCGACCCAAGGTCGCATAGCCCTGGGCGATCCCGATCCCTAGGGCGAGGTCGTGCCCCTGACGCGCCCAGGACTCCGCCAGGCCGCGAACCCGGGTCCGCATCGCGACGCTCATCCGAATCGCGCGCGCCGGGCCGTCGTCGCAGCGGACCGGGTCGTTGAAAAAGACCATCAGCCCGTCGCCCGCGAAACGCTCGAGCGTCCCCTCGAACCGGAAGATCAGGTCTCCGAGTGCCGCGTGGAACTCCTCCAGCACGCCCATCACCTCTTCGGGCTCGCTCGCCTCAGCGAACTGGGTGAAGCCGCGCAGATCGCAGAAGACGACGACGATCTCGCGTCGGTGGCTCTCGAGGAACGACTCGTCGCCGGAGTCGACGATCAGCTCGGCCAGCTGGGGAGCCAGGAAGCGGCGCAGCCGCCCCATTCGCTCGAGTTGGGACACCTGCTCGGCGACCCGGTCCTCCAGCTCGTGATTCCAGGCGGCGAGCTCGTCGGACTGGCGCTTGATGGTGTCCTGGTAGCGCTTGATCCTGGCCAAGGAGGCAACCCTCGCCAGCATCTCGTTCTTGTTGACCGGCTTGGTGATGAAGTCGTCGGCTCCAGCCTCGAGCGCCTTGATCTTCTGCTCGTCGCCGCTCGCCGTGACCATCACGACAGGCAGATAAGCCGTGCCGGGCCGTCTCTCGGATCTCGCGGCACACCTGGTAGCCGTCCATGCCGGGCATGACGATGTCCAGGAGTACCAGGTCCATGTCGTCCTTCTCCAGGGTGGCCAGAGCCTCCTCGCCCGACGAGGCGGTGCGCACGTCGTACCCCCGCGGGGTCAGGATCGCCTGGAGGAGCCGGACGTTCGGAGGCTGGTCGTCGACGACCAGCACGCGCGCGTTCCCGGTCGTGGTCTCGCTCATGGAGCGCCTCCGAGCTTGAGGAAGTCACTGACCTGCTGGGGAAGTGCGCGCACGCTGATCGGTTTACCGACGTAGCCGTCGAACCCGGCCTCGAAGGCTCGCGTCCGGTCGTTGTTCATCACGAACGCGGTCAAAGCCACCACCGGGACCTGGTTCGTCGCCCGTGCGGATCTGCCGGAGCGCCTCGGCGCCGTCGATCCCCGGGAGCTGCAGGTCCATGAGGATGAGGTCCGGCACCATCTCGCGCGCCAGCCGCACACCGTCCTCGCCCGACGTCGCCTCGATCACCTCGAAACCCGCGTAGGTCAGCACGTCCCGTACCAACTTGAGGTTCTTCGGGTTGTCTTCGACCACCAGGATCCGGCTCATGGGCCCACCCGGTGCTCGTGGCCGGTCTCGCGCATCTGCACCGGAGCTCCGACGGCGGAGAGCGCGGCCAGCAGCTCCTCGCGGCCGACGGGCTTGACGAGGTAAGCCGCCGCGCCCATCGCGACACCGCGCGCCCGCTCGTCGACGATCGAGACGACGATCACCGGGATGTCACGGGTGTCCTTGGCCGCCTTGAGCTCCTTCAGCACTGCCCAGCCGTCGATGCCGGGCAGCCGGATGTCCAGCAGCACGGCGTCCGGCCGCGTGCGCCGCACCGCAGCGAGACCGGACTTGCCGTCGCGGGCGGTGGTGACCTTGAGCGCCTCGCCCGACAGGTAGGCACTGAACAGGTCGAGCGACGGCCGGTCGTCCTCGATCACGACGACCTCAGCCTCCGGCCGGCGTCGACACCCCGTCAGTGAGCCGCCCGACGGTGTCGCGGTCACCAGCAGGCAGCGAGAAGCCGAAGGTGCTTCCCACGACCCACCTGGGTCTCGAGCCACATGCGGCCACCAAGCAGCTCCACGATGCGACGCGACAGGGTCAGGCCGAGGCCCGTACCCTCCTCGCGTGAGCTGCCACGGCCGCCCTGCTGGAAGGACTCGAAGATCCGCTCCCGGTCGGCCTCTGGCACGCCGATGCCCGTATCCGTCACCGTGATCAGGATTTCCGTCCCCTCACGCACGGCGCGGACCAGAACCGAGCCGCCGTCGCCGGTGAACTTGACCGCGTTGGTGATCAGGTTGAGCAGGACCTGCTTGAGGCGGAGTTCGTCGGCGTACACCGGACCCACGTCGTCGGCAGTCTCGATGGCCAAGTCAATGCCGTGAAGCGCGGCCCGCTCGCGGAGCATGGACGCCGCGAGCTCCAGCAAGGGGCGGAGGCCGAACGACGAGTACTCCAGATCCATCCGGCCTGCCTCGACCTTCGACAGGTCCAGGATCTCGTTGAGCAGCTCCAGCAGATGTTGGCCGGACCCGTGGATGTCGCGGAGGTACTCCTCCTGGCGCTCGTTGATGTCGCCGAACATCCGCTCCAGCAGGACCTCGGAGAACCCCAGGACGGCGTTGAGCGGCGTCCGTAGCTCGTGGGACATGCTCGCCAGAAACTCGGACTTGTGTCTGCTGGCGAGCTCGAGCTCGACACTCTGCTCCTCGAGCTCGCGGAACAGCCGAGCGTTCAGCAGAGCCAAGGCCGACTGGCTGGCGAACGTCTCGAGCAGGTCGAGGATCTCATCGGTGAAGTCACCCGTCCGCTTGCGCCGGACGATCAGCGACCCGACGATCTGGTCCTCGCGAAGCATCGGCACGGCAACCAAGGAGCGCCAACCGGCGTCGTGCAGGATCTTCAGGTGAGGGTCGAGGTGGACCGCGTCGAGGTCGTGGACCGCGATCGGTCGGCGCTCGAGCGCCGCTCGACCGACCAGTGTCTCGTCGAGCTCGATGCGGATTGACCGGAGGCGGTCCACCACGCTCGAGTCGGTCCGGTAGACGCTTCGGACCATGAAGCATCGTTCCCGGTCGGAGTACTCCATGATGGAGCCACCGTCGGTCCCCGAGAGCGCGACGGCGTGCATGACGATGGTCGAGAGCACGTGATCGACGTCGAGGCTGGAGCTCACGGCCTCGCCGATCTCGCGCAAGGCCTCCAGCTGCTCGACGTTCTTCGCGAGCTCGGCACTGCGGGACTCCAACTCCTGCACGAGCCTGACGCCGTTGACCGCCATCGCGGCCTGCCCCGCGAACGCCGTCACGATCGCCATCTCCCGATCGTCGAACGGGCTGACATCGTTTCGCCAGAGGATGAGCGCACCCACCAGTTCGTCGTCGACGAGCATCGGCGCGCCCATGGTTGTCCGGAACCCGGCCACCTCCTGGAGATCGTGTCTGCCGTACTCCGGATCGGCCAGCGACGTCGGGAATCTGTTGGGTCCGCCGCTCCAGCCCGACACGGCCGATGAGCGTGTCGCGGTCGACGGGCATCGGGTGTTCGGCGATGACGGCGATGGATGCCTCAGTCAGACCCGTCGACTTGATCAGCTCGTAGACGCCGTCGCGGAGAAGGTAGAGGTGGGCTGCCTGCGACCGGCACAGCCGGATAGCGCTTTCGACGATCGCGTGAGGACCGTCTCGGGATCGGCCGCCGAGCGACCCATCGCCGAGAGCACCTCACTCGGCAGCCTCGAACTGGTCCTTCAGCGCGTCGAAGTCCCGTCGGAGTCGCTCATGCTCCTCGACGCTGAAACTGTCACGCTCCTGGCGAGGCGCTCGCTCGGGCATCGGCCCTCCGCAGCCTCGCGGAGCTGTGGTCCGCGACGACCACCCATAGTGTCCCGAAGTTTCCGGCCGACGGCAAGAGTGCGACGAGGCTGAGGAAATTTAGCGCACTATGTCATGTGACGGTGTAAGCGTTGGAACACTCAGGGTTGTCCTTTGCCGAATCATCTGGCGGGTCCCCATTCGAATTCAGTGGCCGGTTCCTTCCAATTATCTGCCGGTAGCTTGAAGGTCACGGCCGAGCAGCCAGCTTGAGCTGGTGCGTGTGAACGCATCAACCCATGTGACACCGCGATTAGATCCACCTACCAAGACGTTCCACTACACGTCGGACTGACACCCGGGCCCGACACCAAACCGCCGTCTGCGGCTGGTTTCTCGTTCTCATGATCAGTGCCGCCTTACTGGGACCCATCCGCGTGCTACTCGGCAGTCTCACCGGAGGAATTCTCGGCAAGTGGATTACCGGTCTGGGCATCGCCGCCGCCACCGTCCAAGTCATCGGCCTGTCCCGGTGGGTCCTGCTGATCCCCGGCCTGAGCGACAACGCCACCGTGCCCGCCCTCGCCGAAAGCGCCCACCGCACCTTCGACATCCTGCACTTCCGGCTCGGCACGATCACCGGCGAAACCGTCGGCTACGCGCTGACCGCGACCTTCATCGTCCTGGCCACCGGCGTCGTCATCCCGCTCCGCCTCAGCGGCGCGGGGATCAGCAACTTCGTCGGCTACGTCGCCTGGTGCCTCTGGCTCATCGTCAGGTTCGACCATGGTGTGGGATGACGCCCAAAGAAGCCAAATAGGTGTCTATTTACAGTCCTCGGCGCTGATGCGCTCACGATTACCGAACCAGCGACTGCATACGGGTGATTGGCCAGATTCGCCCTATCCGCGCAGGCAGGTTGGGAGTAACGTGCGATTCAACCCACTAGCGCGTTCATTCATGCGGCGAAGGACCCCCGCACTGTCGCTTTCCACACTCTTTACGCTCTTGATCACGCTCGACGCACCGTTGCGGTAGCCGATGATCAATATAGAGTTCAACCGGACGATCAAGCGCCAATCGGACGCTGGGGCGTTCTCAGATTCGGCTGGCACCATCCAGGGCCAACGGCGTAGACGTGCCGGGCCAGGTAATTCGAAAGATTCACAGCACACGCGAGGGCAACTGGTCAAAACGGCTCTTATCGCGACACGGGAGGAATCATGTCCACGAAAACTCGAATACCGCACCTCGGTCTTTCAGGGCTGGTCTGGGCTGTCGTGCTGGCCATTGCGAGCACCGTCTTCGTCGCGGCTCCAGCGTTCGCTACGGCCCCTGATGTCAAAAAGGCGCCCCCGCAGCTCACCGCCCAATGGTGGCAGAGCTTCCTTTCGGTCAATGCGCGCAGCCATCCCTTGAGTCGGTGCGATGTGGGACCGGGCAAAGTCGTCTTTCTCGCAGGTACCGGGGGTGGCCGAGCAGCGAGGTCGTGCACGATCAGCTCCGACAAAGCGATCCTCGTCCCGCTGATCAATGTTGAGTGTTCCGCGATAGAAGGCAACGGCCACACGCCTGCCAAGCTGCACTCCTGCGCAGCAGCCTTTGCCAACAAGTTCACCAACCTACACCTGGTCATAGATGGCGTCGCGGTGCGCGATCTTGCGAAGTTCCGGGTGCGTTCACCAGTCTTCCGGTTCACCTCGGTGAAGAAGAATGTCTTCGGCGTGCCGGCCGCGACGAATACACGGTCCGCCGCCGATGGGTACTGGGCTCTCCTTCGTCCCCTATCCGTCGGAACGCACACAATCTCGTTCGGAGGCCGATATCGGCCGGGTCATTTCGTCACCGCCGTTACCTATAAGCTGACCGTGCACTGCGGTGATCGCCATGAGTAAGCCCTGAATAGAAACTGCCAAATAGTTCGCAAGGTCGCAGTACAGGTAGCTCGAGGACTGCTCGTCTCGGATCCGGACCCTGAGCGCGTCGGGACATCCAGCACTACGGCGAAACTGGTCCGCTCTCGGGTTCGTCCGGTGATCGCCGCCAGTGACGGTGCAGGTCTTCGGTGAGGTAGCCGCTGACGAGCTGTTCGGCGACGGAGAAGGTTGCCGAGAAGCCAGTGATCGCCGCCACGAACTCGGGCCCGCTGAGCGCGGCGAGTTCGGTGTCCTCGAGCGCGCGGACGGTAGCCGTTCGCGGAACCGCGCGCAGCAGCGCAACCTCGCCGAATGCATCGCCGAGGCCAAGCTGACGGACCTCATGTCCGTCGACGATCACGGCCACGCGACCGGATTCGACGACATAGAACGCGTCGCCGACCTCACCCTTTCGGAACACATCGGCCCTCGCCGCGACTCGGGACGAGCGCAGGTGCATCGCCAGACTCTCGATGACCGGCACGGGCAACGGGCGAAGCATGCGGACCCGACGCAACAGCGCGATCCGGTCCTTCCGCACGCCGATATCGGCATCGATGGCCCGCAGGCCCGCCCAGCACCCCGCGACGGCCACCGGAAGAATGCAGCCCGTGACAATGAGCGCGCCGGCGTCGCCCAGCGCCGAAATGACGAGCGGAATCGCCAGCGAGCCGAGCGCCAACGCCAACGAGAACACCGCCTCGGTCAAGGCAAGCACGCGCCCGAGTGCCTGATCAGGGATGAGTCGCTGCAAGAGCGTGAATCCGGTGACGTCGACGAGTGCGTTGGCGGCGCCGACGATGACGAACGCGCCAACCGCCACGTAGCTGCTCGTGCCCAGTCCGATGAGAATGAGTGGTATACCCCACGTGGCGATCCCGACACCGAATAGGGTGCCTAGCCGGCTGCTTCCCGCAAGGCCGATAGATGCCATCGCCGCCACGAATCCGCCCGCTCCGAACGCCGCCCAGAGCACGCCCACCCCCGGGCCGCCCAGGTCCGTGACCTGCACCGCTACCACTATCGCCAGTACGGTGAGTCCGCCGCGAACGACGCATTGCAAGCCCCCCAGCAGGATCACGTCCAGGGCTCGGCGCTGCCGGCGCAGCTCGCGCAGACCATCGACCACGTCGGCGACTACACCGACCCGCTGGGCCGGGGAGTCGGCACCAACCCGGCGCAGCGACTGGTAGCGCAGCCCGGCAGCGAGGGCGCCGGCGACGGCGGCGAGCAGAGCGACTGCAGCGAACGCGGCTGACGGGCCGAACGTAGCCAGTAGCGCGGCCGCGGCAAGTGGACCGACCAGCGCCGCAAACCCATCCAGAATTGACCGGACCGCGTTCACACCGGCCAGCTCCTCCGGTGTGGTGCACAGGGTGGGGAACAAGGCCGCAAGCACCGGCCGGTACGCGGCCTGACACACCGTCGAAACGGTCAGCAATGTGTACACCACCGCCGGCTGGCTGGTCGCCACCGCGGCGCCGGCAGCGGTTGCCGCTCGGAGCGCGCAACTCATGACCAACAACTTGCGCCGCGAGATCCGGTCGGCCAGCGCGCCCAACCAGGGAAGCGCAAGCGTCGCAGGCAGCACCCGTAGGAAGCCGATCAAACCCACGCCAACCGCGCCGTTGGTGTCGAACGCGTAGACCGTCATCGCGGTGAGAAAAAGAAACTCGCCCGTCCACGCCGACAGCGACGACAGCTGCGCCAGCCGAAGGTTGCGATTTCCAGTCATCCATGCCGACGCCTCACGGTATGAACTGCGCACAAAAGTGCACGCTATCAGCCGAGCTGGTTTGAACGTCGCTGTGCGGAGGAGGGTGCGATTTCCATGCGGACATCGCCAGGCAGCGCGAAGGGCGGCCCCATCGCGTCACGATCCTCCGCGTCAGCGTCGGGTTCCTCACCTGCCTGCCAGCGCATGCTGCTCGCCTGTTGTCGCCTCAGGCGAGGGAGGTACGGTACGACCTCGACCGGCCGCGCACACGTCCGGTCGCAACCTACGGACAGCAGATTCGATGGGAAACGTGGCGCACAGCAACTCATTGAACACTTGCGGTCGGCCTCTACGCATCCTCGGAATCTTCGCCCATCCCGACGACGAGACTCTTTGCGCCGGAGGCACCTTCGCCAAGTACGCGAGATCCGGCGCCGACATCCGAGTGATCTCACTTACCAAGGGCGAAGCCGGGCAGATCAGGGACGCGAGCATCGCGACCCGCGCCACGTTGGGCGCAGTTCGGGAGAAGGAACTCAACGCGGCTGGACAAGAACTCGGGCTCACTGAGACCAGGTGCCTCGACTATCCGGACAGTGGCATCTCCAAAATCGAGAGTCATACCCTGGTCGGGGTGGCGTCGCAACTGCTGAGCGAGATCACGCCCGACGTAGTGATCACATTCGCTCCTGACGGTTTCTCCGGCCATCCAGACCACATAGCTGTCGGTGCGGCGGTCACCGCGGCCTGTTTCGAGATGCGGTCCTCGACACCGATTCGACTGTTCCAATGCCATTTGCCGCGCAGCAGGATGCTTCTGCGCGACCGCCTGGCCGAGTGGGTCGTCGACCTGACAACCCGGTTCAAAGGCACGACGGATTTCGTTCGCGCACTGTCGGTCTTCTCTCGCGAGACAACGGCGCTCGGATATGCGGCTGATTTTGTCAATGTCGAGTGGTTTCCATCCGGTTCATACCTCATCGAGCAGGGTGAAGCCGCGACGATGATGCACTTCCTTCTTTCTGGTCGTGTCGAGATCCGCCGAGAGGGCGAGGACGGACGCGTGCGGGTGGTCGACAATGCCGGCCCCGGCGAATTCATCGGAGAAACGGGCATCGCCACTGGCAAGCCCCGCAACGCACATGTGGTCGCCGTAGATGACGTGACCAGCTTGACGTTCTCGTCGTCGGAACCTCTGTCGATCGACGGACGTCGAGAGCGGGACGTCTGGACCAGATCGCTTTCATCGGGGGATCAGATCGATGCCAGAGTGAGCACGTGCATCGATGTTTCGGACTTCGTCGGGTACAAGATCCGGGCTACGGCCGCACATCGTTCCCAGTATCCGATTGATCCGAACATGTTCCCCGAAACCATCCTTCGAGAGATGTTCGGAGTCGAGTACTTCATCCAGGTCTTGCCCGAGCGGGCGCTGGGGACTTCACTCCTCGACGACTAGCCGGGCCGGCGCACGTGTCAGACCGCGTCCACGGATCCGCTAGAGCTCTGCCGTCACGTCGTCGAACAATGCGGTCGAGAAGTACCGCTCCATGCGGTCGGGCAGAACCGTCGCGATGTGATGCCCGGGTCCGAGGCGGCCGGCAAGCCGCCGCGCTGCGGCGATGTTGAGCCCGCTCGACGGACCAATGCCGAGGCCGCGACGACCGAACTCGCGCGCGGTAGCCATTGCCTCCGGCTCCGAGACCAGCACTGCCTCGTCGAGTCCAACGGCGTCAGGATCCAGGAGCCGACTCATGCCCTCGACGATGCCTGGTATCCCGCCGGCGATCTCTGGGGCGCCGTCCGCCCTGAACGTCGCGGTCGGCATCGCTTGAGCGATGGTCGTGTCGTAGCCGTGATCACGCAGCGCGTGCGCCACACCCATCAACGTGCCACCAGTGCCCACCCCAGCAACGAAGCCGTGAAGCCGAACGCCGACTTGTTGGATGAGTTCCGGACCAGTCGAATGCTGATGCGCGAACACGTTGCGCGGATTCTCGAACTGCCGGACCGCGTAGAGATCGGCCTCGGCCCCGGAGTCGCGCAGCAATGCCGCGACCGCTCCGTCCATGCCCTGCTCGGCCGCGGTGAGGACGACGTCGCCACCGAGGCGGCGGATCATCAAGACCCGTTCGCCGCTGACTGTTTTGGGCATGTAGGCGCGAAACGGCACGCCGGCGGTGGCACACACCATGCTCAATGCGATCGAGGTCGACCCGCTCGAGGCTTCCACCACGACGGTGGAGGGAGATACCTCGCCGGATGCGATCGCGTACGCGACGATATTGGTCGCCATCCGGTCCTTGGTGCATCCGCTGGGCAGCAGATAGTCGAGCTTCAACCAGAGCGTGCAGGCGCTCGCCTCATCGTCGAAACGAATGGTCGGCGTTTCGAGTGGAAGCCTCAACAGCCATGACGCCCGTTCGATGAAGCTCGATTGGACCCGACCCATCATCGCCTCCTTCGGCTCGACGATCTACCCGAATCCGGACTCAACCGTCGCCGGAGGGCGCGGGAAATCAGCCGGAAGGGGGCTACCGTATCTTCCAGCGACCCGGCCCTGCCTCATCCTAGGTTCGTTCTCGCTGTTCCATCGATACCGGCGGAGAAGGCGCGTGACTGCGGAGCCACAAGAAGCGATTAGGACAGTGTGTCCGTTTCGCCTCGTCGTCGACGAGGACCTGGATCAGCTCAGCCAAGAGATCACGATGAGCGGCGCGGCGGCCGGATCGGTGCTCTTCGAAGAGGGCGAGCCTGCGGACGGCGTCGCGGCCATTCTCGAAGGAAACGTCGAGGTCCTCAAACAGGGTCGGGTCCTCGCGACGCTCGGCCCGGGGGCGGTTCTAGGTGAGCTCTCGATGTTCCTGCCAGCTGCTGTTCGCACTGCCACAGTTAGAGCGACCTCGCCGGTGCGAATGGTCCGGTGGCGTGCGGACGACGTCCGGGCCCGCCTCGCGCGCCACGAACGCCTCGCAACGGCAATCGTGGCCGATATGGCGTTCGTGCTCGCCGAACGGCTCGACCGGCGCACGCAGGATGTCGTCTCGCTGCTGCAAGCCGCCGGAAGTCGCCTGCCGGTATCCGAGTTGGAGCGTTACCGCAGCCGGGTTGCCGATTAGCCGTTACTGTCCCCCCATGACGACTCGTCGTGCACTGCTCCTGATCGCTGACATCGGCGGCTACACGGAGTACATGGACTTCCACCGCAGCATGCTCGGCCACGCGGAGGCGGCCACGAGGCGCATGCTGGACAAGATCGTGGACGCCGCCCGAGGCTTTGACCTGATCGAGATCGAGGGCGACGCCGCCTTCCTCGCGCGCGACGCGGAAGGGCTGGACGGACCCGCGACGATGTCCGCCATCACCCACGCGGCCGTCGCTATGCATCGCGCCTTCCACGCGGAGCGTCGGCTCGTCGAGCTCAACATCTGCCCCTGCAAGAGCTGCACGCAGACCAGCGGCTTGAAATTGAAGTTCGTCGCGCACGTCGGGGATGTCGCTACCCAAACCATCAAGCGCCGAAAGAAGCTCGTCGGCATGGATGTCATCTACGTCCACCGCTTGCTCAAGAACCCCGTCAAGGTGCCGGAGTACGTCCTCGTCTCCGACGAGCTCTTCCGCAACGGTGGCCCCGCGTCCTCCGACCTCGCGATGCACGAAGTCGCGCAGGACCTCGAGGGCATCGGACCAGTGCAAACATTTTTTGTCGACGTCGCCGAAATATCGGCGCCGCTCGCGCCGCTTCCCGATCCATCGTGGCCGCGACGCCTCGGCGGCACCCTCGCCATGGTCGGGCGGGGCCTCCCGCACGTCGTCCCGCGTCGACGCCCACGCTCGCTCGCCTCCGCAGGCTGACGTCAACAAATGACTGAAGGCCTCGGATTCCGAGGTCTTTTGCGAGCTGGCGCGGAGTGCAAGATCAGATGTTGCAGGCCATAGCGGATTCGTCATTAGCCTGTTTGTTTACGGGCTCCCAGCGGGCACTGGACGGCCTGGTACACATCGGTACACGAACCGCCGAGTCGATCGTGGGCCGGCAACCTTCGGAAGGGGACGGCATCAGGTGGGTGCACTTACCGAGAGTGGAACCAGGGTCAGCGTGACCGAGGAAACCGGACGGGATCGAGGAGGCAGTCACCGTGGCCCGAGCCCTCGCCGAAGCCTTCGGTGCCGGTCCCGTCATCGCCCGAGCCGAAGCGATCGCCCAGCTGCTTGTCATCGCTCCGTCCGTCTCCTAGTCCCGCCGACCTCCATGGACACCGCCGGAACTCGCGCGTCGACCCGGCCGGTTGTCAGGTGAAGCTCCAACTGCTGGGCGTACGCGGGTCGACGCAGGCTCCCGGCTCCGATTTCCTCCGCTACGGCGGACATACCTCGTGCGTTGCGATCACGGCGTCCGGCCAGACCGATCCCAGCCTGCTGTTGGATGCCGGTACAGGCATCAGATCAGTCGCAGACGTGTTGGCGGGAGCCGCATTTCACGGATCGATCCTGCTCAGCCACCTGCACTGGGACCACATCTGTGGTCTGCCATTCTTCGACGCCGGCGACCGTCCGGACAGTGCCGTCGACGTGTACCTCCCGGCGCAAGGCGACTGCTCCGGTCGGAACCTGTTGGCCCGCATGATGTCCCCACCGTACTTCCCCATCGGACCGGAACATCTTCGCGGCCGCTGGAGCTTCCAGGCAGTGGAGTCCGGCTCCCTGTCCGTCACCGACTTCGACATCGGTTCCGCCGATATCGTTCACAAGGGTGGTCGGACATTCGGCTACCGGGTATCGGATGCCAATGGCTCCATGGCCTACCTGCCCGACCACAGCCCGGCGCTGGGGGTGAGCGACGATGCGCTCGAATTGATCACCGGCGTGGACGTGTTGCTACACGATGCACAATTCGTCGAGTCAGAACGAGCAATGGCCCACGAATACGGGCACGCAACGGTGAACGAGGCTATCGCGCTTGCGGTACGCGCGCAGGTGGGATGTCTTGTGCTCACCCATCATTCGCCGACGCGGACGGATGAAGAGCTGGACCTGTTAGCGAAGACGGTCTCCGCTCCGATGCCGGTGAAAGTCGCTGCACAGGGGGACGTGCTGGAAGTGAACCGGTGACCGACGCGGTGCGCGGACGTGGCGAACGGTCCTCAGTGTCGGCAACTGAACACTGAGTGTCGGTTGCCCGACAATTAGGGGCGACCAGATCAGATCCTGCTGTTGCTTGGTGTCCACACCGGTCTGCCAGTCTCCGAGCTCACCGGCCTGAACTGCGGTGACGTCGCCCTCGGCGCCAGCGCCAGCGTCCTGTGCGAAGGCCGTGGTCAGCGCCGTGGACTTTCGCCGGCGTCAGTGGGATTCTCCCAATTCAGCGGTCCGACGTGGCTGATGGCGTCGCCTGACAGGTGATGTGCCGGGACTCCCCGGTCTGCAGGCGGATGTGCGTCGCGTCCTACCAATGGTGACGACGCCACCGTCGCCCCTGATTTGCCAGAGCATCATGTCGGCGGCGACGTGGCAGCCATCGTGTGGGATCTGCGGCTGGCTTTGGCGCAATCCTCTGGACGCCTGGGGACTTGTAGATGCCAGCCAAGATCACTTCTGCGGGGTGCCGTGATCGGAGTTCATGTTCGTACCTGCCGTGGGGATTCACGCCGCCGAAGCGGCCACCGACGGATACGTGCGATCGGCTTTAAATCCGAGCAACGAAATTCGTGGACTATTCATCGCGTTAGCGTCATGGCGCCGCCAGCGCGCCGAGCGCTATCGTGCTTATCCATGCGGTCAGGCAGGCAGGCAGATGCCACCAGACTGTGCAGGACGCGCGGCGTCATCGGTGGGCTTTTCGCGGTCATCACAGTGGTTTTCGTGGTCTGGGCCTGGGCAAGCGATGTCCAAGTGTTCGGCGGTGTCGGAGGCCGGCTGATCGACGACGTCGTCGTGGGCGTCGCTTTTCCGTTTGCGGCCCTGGCCGGCAAAGGCGACTTCATCCAGCGGCTCCTGGTTGCCGCCGTTGGCGTCGCCTGGCTGGCGGGCTCCGTGTGGGGCGCGGCGATCGGCCTGCACCAAAGCGTCCTGATCGTGATGGTTGCCGCGTACCCGTCCGGTCGACTGCGACCGTGGCCGACCTGGCTTACCCTGCCAGCCGCAGTTTTTGTTGCGGTGCTGTTACCGGGGCCCCTCGTCGTCGCGCTGGTGATCGGTGCTGAGGCGGTGGGACTTGCAATCCTTGCTGCCACCGATCCCTGGACGCCCCGGATCTATTCGGTTGCCGCCGCGTCGGCCCTCTCGCTCACTTTGTTGCATGCGGCGTGGCTCTCTGCCAGCAGCAGGTCTGCAGAACCGGGGCTCTACGAGGCGGTGTTGATTGGTATTGCGCTCGCCTACGCGTTGACGACGCAGCTGACTTCCGCGCCGTCGTTGCGGTTGAGCGAGCAGATCGTGGGTGGGAACGACGGCGACGATCTGGGTGTGCTCGAACGGTTGTTGGCCGACATGCTGCACGACCCGCACCTACACCTGACCGCCGGACCGGGCAGCGGGAGGCCGGTACGAAACGGCGAACAGATTGTGGCGTCGGTCGACACGATTTCGCCGTTGTTGGCGGACCCGCGCGTCGCTGCTGCGGTCGACGAGTCGGTGAGGCTGCTCGTCGAACATCGGCGACTGCAGTCGTCGGACCGGGAAGGCATCGCTGAACTGGATGCGGCGCGGCGGAGGTTGGTCGCGACCGGCGATGCGGAACGGAGAGCCGCGACCACGGAACTAGCACGGCATGTCGGTGGCCCCGTCGCAGCGGCGAGCCGTGAACTGGAGAACCTCAGGATCGATGAACCGGATGCGCGGAAACTGCTCGCCACCAGCGCCAGGCTGCTGCGCGATGTCTCCGTGGAGATCGACGTGATTGTTTCCGGCGTGCCCAGGGAGACGCTCGGGGACGGTCGGTTGGTGGGCGCCGTGCATGATCTGGCCATGCTGTCCTCTATCCCCGTCCGGGTCGGCACCGAGGACCACCCGGTGGGGTCGGCCATCACCGAAACCGCACTGTTCTACATCTGTCGGGAGGCATTGGTGAACGCTGCCAAGCACTCGTCAGCGCGGCAGATCGACATTCGTCTCAGCGGCCGTGGAAATTTAACGCTCGAGGTCGTGGACGACGGAATCGGCGGCGCCGACCCGGACGGCTTGGGACTGCGGGGGCTGGCCGATCGGGCGAGCGTCGTCGGTGCCACGCTAAGCATCGACTCCATCCGAGGCGCTGGCACGACAATCCGAGTCGTGGCGCCGGCCGCCGCCAACCACGCAAGATCCGACGCGTTTACCGTTTGAAGCAGGTCTCGGGTACGACCGGAACAGACGTCGGGTATCGAGCGGCAACCGCTTCGATCTGCGAGAGCAGCGGACCTGCAATGGGATTGGCTGCGATGGATTCGAGAACCGGTTTCACCGCCTTCTTCATCGCTGCCAGATCGGCCTCGGACGCGTCGTAGTAGGAAACACCGAGCTTACAGGCCTGGGTCACCGCGTCGGACGGCTCGTAGTCGAAATCGATCGCGGTCCGAACCGCATCGGCGACCGCTGTGGTGATCTCACCGCGCTGCGCCTCGGTGAGATTGTCGAACCGAACACGGTTCATCGTGAACACGGTCATGCGCGGCCATAGCACGATGTTGCGCACCGCCACGGGAAATAGTGTGTAGTGGTTTTGGGCGTACCCGGCGACATCCAGCTCAGCGCCGTCCAATTTGCCCTCGGCTGCTCTGTCCGGAAATTTGTATCCTGCCCGCACCGGTGTTGCGCCTAAGGCGGTGATCGTCGCGTCCTGGATTATCGATGAGTAACTGCGGAACCTGATGCGCTGCCAGTCCTGCGGCGAGCGGAGCGGGTGTGATGAGAAAGGGCGGCGGAGGGTACCCGGTGTCAGCGCCAGACCGATCAGCTTGGTGTTGTCCAGGGTATTGAGCAGACGGTCGGCGAGGGGGCCTCGCACTAGGGCCTTCTGCGCTTCGTAAGAGGTCAACACCATCGGCGCCTCAAGGGCCTCGAAACCCGCAAATCCAGCGGCGGCAAAGCCGCGCATGACCGGAATGCCGAGGTCAATTGCGTCAGAACTAATGTCATCTACCAGCTGGGTATCCGCGTCGCCGCCGCCGGCTCCGACCTGACCCTTGACTTGGATCTTGATCTTGCCACCGGAGAGTGCGGTGAGCCTGCGAATGAACTCTGCCGGTGCCGGCGTATGGCCTAAGTCATCAATGGTGCCGAAGGACAGCACGACAGTATCGTCACCCGTCTTGTTGGCCCGATCAGCTGTGCCACAGCCCGCTACGGTCAGAACGGCGGAGAACGCCAAAGATGCCGCGAGAAACCGACCGGTCCTGCGACCCAACTGTCCCGTCACGGTGACTCCCTGATCGTTCCGTCTTGGTTCTGACGTTACGGGCGCGACGGTTCCCACAGAACCGTGTTAGCACGGGACGCGATGAACCGCTGACCTCGTTACGCTGCACCCGTGGGTCTGGCCGCGGCGCAAACGGTGGAACGGGTCGGTGCCATGGGGCCGCCAATCGTGGCGACTGCCATGGCAGCCACGTCGTGGGCAGGCGTGTTGGGCATCCCACCCTTCAACTTCGCCACCGAGGCACCGTTGTCCGTTTCCCTCGTCGGTGGGATGGTCGCGTTCGTCGCGGTGTCCGTGATGTGGCTGGCCGACCGCCCAAAGGTACGGGCCTCACTGGCGCTGGTATTGATTGCTTGGTTCGGCACGTCTATGCAGGGCCTCGTTGGGATGCCCCCACCGCTGGTTCAAGTGACGGCTGCGACGGGCCCGCTCGCCCTTGTTGGGCTCGCCTACTCGCTGCCCTCTTGTAGGCGCTACTGGGTGGCTGCGCTGTGTGTGGCGGCGATGGTCCTGCACATAGCCGCCTACCAACCGCTGCTGGATCCGGCTTGCCTGTCGCCATGTACGGAGGTGGCTGCGCCGCTCGCCGATCGGCTGGGTGGACGCGAGGGTCTCGCCACAGCGCTCCTGCCCGAGCTTGCGGCCTACGTCGTTCTTGTCGTCGCCCAACTCCGCGGATCGTTCACCACAACCGAGCGCATGGTCGTGATTGCTGTCGCTTCTTGCTTCCTTGCCGCCGATTGGATCCCATGGATCCGCTGGGGAACCCTCGACGCGAGCCCGGCACCCGACGCGCTGCGAACGCTGGGAGCCGCCATCGCTACGAGTGCCACGGCATTCCTTGTCCTGCGGATTTGGCGCGCGCGGCGACACCTTCGGGTCCTCGTCCGAGAACTGGGCGAGGATCGTTATTCGGCGATCAAGGGTATGCAGTCCCCGCTGTTTGCGGTTCCCGACTCCTCGATCTGGGTTGATATCGACGGCCGCGAACGGCCGACCGCGGAGGGCCGCACGCTGCCGGGTCCGGACGGCCACCCCTCGGTCCTGCTGGTCGAGTCTGGCTCGCAGGGCCTCATCGACGGCATCACGCCGTTGACCCTGCTGGTCCTTGACATCAGGCGCTTAACGGCAGTGGCCACCTGGCGGCTTGCCCAGCTCAGAGACTCACAGGCCAGGATCGTCGCGGCGTCGGATCGCGAGCGGCACCGTATCGATAGGGATCTGCACGACGGCGCCCAACAGCAGTTGGTAGCCGCAGCAATGCATCTCGCGGCGGCGCGAGACCGCTTGGACGTCACCGCAGCCACATCACTGGACCGGACCGGCGCACTGATTCATGACGCCACGGCAGGACTCCGGACCATCGCCCATCGCGGTCTCCTCACCATACTGACGACGGAGGGTCTCGCTGCTGCTGTTGAAGACCTCGCCTATTCATCACCCGGTGTCATCGACGTCTCCGTGGACCAGATTCCCGAGCTTTCCGCCTCGGTGGAACGCGCGGCCTTTGCCGTCGTTGAGTTCGGTCTGGGCACCGGGAGGGCACGAGCCGTCCACATTCGCTCTCGTCACGGCCTGCTTCAGGTTGAGGTGGAGGTGCTGGGACTGTTGGCCGAGCCGGTCGCGGTAGCCGACCGGGTCGGCGCTACCGGAGGCATGTTGACCTGGGAGCGCGACCCTGACGGGAAACCGTGGACCCGACTAACGGGCAGTTGGCCATGCGCGTTGTGATCGCGGACGACGTCATGATCGTTCGCGCCGGACTGGTACAGCTCTTGGCGCCTAGGGGTATCGACATCGTCGGCGAGGCGGGCGATGCCGACGAGTTGTTGTCATTGGTGGCCATGACAAGGCCGGATGTCGCCATCGTGGACATCCGAATGCCGCCCACCCGGCGCGACGAGGGCATCGTCGCCGCCCACACCATCCGCAGCCGATTCCCGACCACCGCAGTTCTGGTTTTGAGTGAATACCTGCAGGCGCGGTACGCCCAGCGTCTGCTGGCGGACCGCCCTGCCGGCCTCGGATATCTCCTCAAAGAGCGAGTCGCCGATCCGGCGACTCTGGTGGACGCACTCGAACGCGTCCAGGCTGGCGAGTGCGTGATGGATCCGGGGATCGTAAATCGTCTTGTCGAGATGCATGAGCGCTCGCCCCTCGGACAACTCACCCCTCGCGAGCGGCAGGTGTTGACCCTGGTCGGCGAGGGCCGGTCGAACGCCGCCATCGCCGCGCGACTAGGGATCGGTGAACGTAGCGTGGAATCGTTGTGTGCACAGCTCTTTCGAAAGCTGGGATTGAAGCCGGACCCGGACGTCAACCGCCGCGTTCTGGCAGTGCTAACACTTTTGCAGCCCGGCCGGCGGCCCCCGGGTTAGCACGGTTCCGGTCGGAACGCGCGAGTCGTACCGTCGACGGAACCGAACAGGGAGCGGCCGCCATGAAACTGACAAGAATTGGCATCACCATTCTCTATGTGGGCGGGATTGCCGTCTTAGCCGGGTGCTCCTCCACCGGTCCCATTGTCGCCGCCGCCGCAACGTCGACGGCACCGGCCACGACAACCGCGCGAGCATCGACCGCGTCTGCCCCGTCACCCGGCAGTGGCCCGGTCGGCGCGACGAGTTCCGTGGTTCAAGCCTCGGCGAGTTCGGTTGTAGCAACGCCGCCCAAGACGACCCCGCCCATCCCGGACGGCACCTACCGGGTGACACTGACCCAAGACGATGTGCTCGCCGGGGGAAGCGACGACCTGGGCTCCGTCGGAATTTGGACGATGACCCTCTCAAAAGGCACGTACCAAGTAGTTTGCAAATGGCTCGACGAGTCCGGGCTCGACTGCGGCAACGACGGAAAGCCCGACACCCTCGTCGAGATCGGGCCGGTGCGTGGCGACAAATCCCGCGTCTGGTTCGCCTCCGACCTGCAGGCCGTGTTCAAGAAGACTGGCTGCACTCCACTTTCTGAGTGCGGGAATCCCGATCCGTACAGTTTTGCATGGACGCTCAGGGGGTCGGACCTTCAATTCAGCGACACTGTCGGGTTCGGTGCGAACCAGGGCGACGTCTACAAGCCCTGGACGTTCAAGCCCTGGACAAAGATCGCCTGACCACGTCCGGCTTGCGCCTCGACTACCCGTCGGATCCCGCTCGGCCCAATCATTTGCACGTCGACGCGCCAAACCCGTCCCGCGAAACGATGGGCGCACCTGGATATCCGTGATGTCTCGCGCCGGAAGGGGAATGACCACGACAGAGAGTCCCGTCGAGGGAAATGGGATGTGATATCTCGGAATACCGAGGTAACACGGTTACCCGAACCACGACCGGCGAATAACGTCGGACGGTCGGACTTTTTACCGGCCGCCCATTGCTACCGCCGCTCATCGAGGAGTCTCCTGTGACCGTCACTCTCATCACCGTGGCAGCATCGCATCGCTCCGACACATCCCCGCGGCGATCATCGCATCGACGGAATCACCACCACCACCCGACCATGGCGCGGGCTGTGCTGACTGCCCTGCTGGTTGTCATCGGCTGTGCGGGCGGCGTCGCCCGAGCAGATGCCGGTGTCGGGACCTCGGCGTTCCAAACCGCGCGCCGCCACTCATCAGCCAGCTTGGCCCGCGGTGCCACCGCATCCGGTTGGCCGCGTTCTATCGTCGTACTCGGTCACTCAGGGGCAACCGGCCAAAACTCAGACCCTGGCCGCCCCGGAGCCGACGTGCCGCAGAATTCCTGGGCCACCGGCACCAACCCCGATGTGAATAGCATCTATCTGCGGATTCTGGCTCACAGCCGCGCAGTCAAAGGGCACGCGGTCAATCTCGCGAAGGACGGCGCGACCGTGCAGGATCTGATGTCGCAGGCGCGCCACGCCGTGGCTCTCAAGCCGGCGCCGGACCTGTTCCTGATCCAAACGATCGACAACGATATCCATTGCGACGGAACAGACCCGCAGAATTACGCCCCGTTCGCCGCCGCGCTCACCGCAGCACTGCGCCTGATCTTCGACCATGCCCCCCACGCTCGGATCTTCCTTGTTACGCAACCAGGAACCGTGGCCAACAACGCCGCCGTGGCGGCGACGAACCCCGCATGGGTGGAAGCCTGGCAAGGCGACGGACCCTGCGACGCGTTCGATGCCGACGGTGTGCTGAACAAGGCGCACGTCGTGGGCCTTCAGAACATCACCGATCACTACTTCGCCGCTCAAGCCACCAGTTGCAGGCGGTTCCCGCTCTGCAGGGACGACGGCGGAGCATGGCAACAGATGGTGGTCACGCCGGCCGACTTCTCCGACGACGGCAACCATCCCTCGGTCGCGGGCATGGCCAAACGCGCAAGAGCAACGTGGGCTGCGCTAGGGGCCGTCGGCTTCCTCCCAATATGTCGATGAGCCTGGTAGTCCACGAGCAGAGTTTCACCACCGAGTTCACCTTTGCCGACCGCGACGGCGGAACGCTCATGACGATGATCCAGACCGGGTTTACGATCGCCGAGCTACGCGACGAGCATGCCCGCGGCCTGCCGAACGCCTTCGATCAGCTGGAACGATTCACTCGAGCAGCGCCGCTCACTGACATCAAACCGGGAGCCAAAGGTCTTCGCGACTGCGAACGGTGACGGGGTCTCGTCAGCCCCCGGTCGGCGCTGGTAAGGCCACCGTGGGGTCTGCGGCTTTGAGTAGTCCGCGGATCAGCGCTTCGCTGTCGGCGTAGCCGCCTTCACCGTAGACGACGTGCCGGATGGTGCCTTGGGCGTCGATCAGATATTCGGCCGGCCAGTATGAATTGTGGTAGCTGCGCCAGGTGGCGCTGGAATTGTCCAACCCAACGGGGTAATCGATGTGCTCGCTCCTGACCGCGCCGTTCACGTTGCTCAGCTCATGTTCGAACGCGAATTCCGGTGTGTGTATGCCGACGACTTCCAAGCCGCTGGAGTGGTAGGCCGCATACCAGGACTTGATGAACGGCAGCGCGCGTTGGCAATTGATGCACGAGTAGGTCCAGAAATTGACCAGTACCACCTTGCCCTTGAACTGACCGAGGGTGATGGGTGGTGTGTTCAGCCAAAGGGAGATACCGGCCAAAGCTGGTGCCGGCCCGCAATTCGCCAGCCCGGCGGCCCCCGAAATGCAAGAGACGACCGGACCTGCCGCTGATAGGTCCGAGGAACCGCTGGTGGGCTCTGTCCGCCCGGCTGCAGCTGTCGATGAACCGCCGGCCAGGCCGGACAGCGCCTTCGATGCGGACTCGTTGTTCTCGGCCCGGTCCTGCAGGGCTCGCGTGTAGTTAGGTACGGTCCGTTGGAGACCGTCGGTCAGGTTGAACGTGAAAGCGATGGCCAAGAGCACCATGACCGAACCTCCCACCATCCGCAAAACACGCGAGCGCCGGCGGTAGGACGACAGCCGTTGGGACAGCGACGCTCCGGCGAGGGCGAAGATGAGCAACGGCAGGGCCGCCCCCAGGGCGAATGAGATCGTCAATACCGCGACGCTCCCGTTGACCTCGCCGGCCGTGCCGGCGACGCTGATCGCCGCAAGAACCGGGCCGGCGCAGGGCACATATAGCACGCCAAGGGCCATTCCGAACACGAAGGCGTTGCCGCTTCCCCGCGCCGAGAGGTTCGGCATTCTCCGGAACGGGCGGTGCAGCAGGTCTTCGACTCGAGGGAAGAAGAATCCCAGGCCGACCAGTAACAGAATCACCAATGCACACCACCGCAGCGAACCGGCGGGCAGGTGCAACGCGCTGAGCAATGCGCTGCCCAGGAGGGTAAACGCCCCGAAACTGACCACCAGGCCAGCAACAGCCGCCGTGGAGCGCGCCGTGCGTCGAGTTGCGGACGCCTCCGCGCCTGCCTCACCGGCAAAAAAGATGACCGGGAGCACCGGCAGCACACATGGCGAGACACCGGTGATCAAGCCGGCCAGCAGTCCGAGCGAAATTATCGCCAGCACGGTCAGATACCTCCACCCCGTTAAAGTACGCGCCAGCCTCGGCTCTTCGACCACGCTTCAACCCAACAATCACAGTGTCAGGCCGCCGCGAGGGATTTCACCGAGCGAACTGATTACATGTCGCTTACGTCTGCCGTCCACCAACGTGCGGACCTCCCGACGCCGTAATTGGGCGACGCCGTCGCGAAGCCGGACGGAGGTCAACACCATGAAAGTCGAGGACTGAACCCGTCCGCGTCGCCCGGGCCGGTCGCGCTAATTGCCACTGCCGATGCACGAGAGCCGCCCCGAGCGGATTTGGAAACAACTCGCACGGTAGGCGTAGCGGCTGAGCCCACGTCGTCGCTCGCGACTCGCTTTCCAGGCCGGCAGCGATCGCGGTCAAGAACCTCCGCGTGCTCCAACGCGTGCCGTGCCGGCGTGGGCGCTGCTCTCGGCCGTGCAAGACGTCTCGGGGCCGGTCGTGCTGACGGGTACCCAGGCTGCGCCCGGTGGTCATGGTCAGGCATCATGATGACTCCCATCACTTGCCCAAACATGTGAACAACCCGTGGCCGGGTAGACGTGGCGCCCGGGGTGACCACGGGAGTGTCGGCTTGTCAGGCCGAGGTTGCGCCTGATGCGTACGATCTGCCGCAGAGGCGGCCAGCTTTGATCGAAGCGGAGCCGAACGGAAGACCCAACTACAGGAGCAGGCGAAATGACAGCGCCAGGCCGGACGAATTTCCCGACGTCTACCACCTTCGATGTGCCCGGATACATCATCGAGCAGAACCTCGGCCTGTCTTGGGGACTGGTCGTACGCAGTGTCGGATTCGCCAAGGGATTAACCGGCGGATTCCGGTCGTTCAAAGCAGGCGAGGTCCCTCAGTACACCGAGGTTGTCGACGGTGCCCGCACGACTGCGCTCGAGAGACTGATCGAACACGCCCGACAGCTGGGCGGAAACGCGGTGGTGGGCATCCGGTTTGACTCATCTGATGTCGGCAACGGCCTGGCCGAGATCATCGCCTACGGCACGGCCGTGGTGGTCCGCCCGGAGGGCTGATCCATCAGGCTGATTCGGCATCCACCTAATCCGACATCGATTTCTTTCGCGATCGAATCGGCGGCCCAGCCGCCATTCGTCGTTGGTGTGTCCTGCTACGGCGCGCCGTCGTGGCGCGGCGCGCTGCTGTTGTGGTGAACCGCTACCTGCTGGACAACAGCCGCCGGGAGGCTGGCGAGCGGTTCGCAGCGCTCGCCGAGCTGTTCGATCCGTGGACGTTCCGCCACCTCGATGACCTAGGGCTCGGCGAGGGGTGGCGGTGTTGGGAGGTGGGCGCCGGCGGCGTCTCGGTGCCGTCCGGTCTGGCCGAGCGGGTAGGGGCGAGCGGGCGGGTGCTGGCCACCGACATCGACGTGTCCTGGATCGAGCCTGCGGCGGGTGGCGTAGTCGAGGTGCGCCGCCATGACGTGACCCGCGATGCACCGCCGTCCGAGACGTTCGATCTGGTCCACGCGCGGCTGGTGCTGGTCCATCTCGAGAACCGCGCCGCCGCACTGCAAAGCATGATCGATGCGCTGCGGCCGGGTGGATGGCTTGCCCGGACGAGCGCGGCCCTGCCGAACAGTTGGCGAACCGGCTGCGCACCCGGATCCGCACACTGATGGTCGAGCGTGGCGCGGACCTCGCGTACGGTCGTACGCTGCCCCGGCTGCTGCGTGAGTCAGATCTGCGGGAGGTGAGCGCGGAGGCGTATTTCCCGGTCGCGTCACGCACCTGCTCGATCTTGGAGGCGTCCACGGTCCGACACGTCCGCGATCAGTTGCTGGCCGCGGACTTGGCGACGCCGGAGGAGATCCAGACACACCTGGCGAACCTGGCCCGCGGCGATCTGGATCTCATGCTCGCACCGATGATCACGGCGTGGGGCCGCAAGCCGGCCTAGTGTTCCAAGTCGCCGCCCGGTTGTCAGGTAGCAGGACGGCCCGATGATCACGCACCCAGCCGACGTGTGCTCTGTGATGGTCAGGCGGGCACCGATCTGCTTGTTCGACAGGCCACGGACAAGTAGGTCCATCACTTCGATCTCGCGGGTGGTCAGTCCGGCCACCGACTGCCAAGCCGCCGAGTTCGGTGGCCCGCGGCGGTAAGGACGGCTTCAACGGAGGGGCCATCGAGCCTGCCGATATTCACCTCGCGAAGGACGGCGGCGCGCCGTTCGCTCGGTTCCTGCGCCGGACGGTTCGGCCGTGCCTCGGCCAACTGTTGGTAGGCCGCGGCCGCGGCGAGCAGTCGCGCCGACTGCGGAATCGATGCGCCGGCGCTCGCCGGCCACCTGACGTGGCGAATCTGAAGCGTGACGGCTTGACTGCGGGCCCGCAAACAAGGGCTGGTAGGCGAGTCCGGCACCGCATCACCGATGGTGCTTCAGCCTGAGCCACGTTGTTCAACGGTGCGCATGGGGAGAGAGCGTGACCAGCAGGCCAGGGTGGTCGGTAGTGCCGCGCAGGTCGATCCGTTCGGAGCCGCTGACGACGAATTCCGGTGTCGCCACTACGTATTGCACTCCGCCGTCGCCGACCACGGCGGAACCGGCCGGCAGGCATGAGGTCAGCTCCGCGGTGTCGCCGGATCCGAGGTTGAGGTCACCGCCGAGCACCACCGGCACCGCCGGGTCCGGCTCACGCTTCCCAGCGATGACCGTGCCGAACACGTACCTGCATTGGGCAGTTGCCACCGCCAGCTTGGTGTCAGCCAGGTGTGTGGCGCAGAGAGTGAGGGCCCGGGCGGCAGCGACGCCAAGACACAGCCACGCCCGCTCCTCGGGATCATCCGTGTCTTGGCTCGGGTAAATGCCACCACCGGCTGCGGATCCGGCTATCGACGGCCACCGCGAGACCACGCCGATGCCGTATCGCTGGCCGTTCCGGCAGCGGTACGCCTCTCCGGTACGCCTGTCGCGCGCCGCCTGAAACGCGGACGCGACCCTCGCCTGCGGAATGGCTTCGGCGAGCGCCCGCTGCAGGGCCGGCAGGTCGCCCTGACAGATCTCGTTGAGCGTGATCAGGTCGGGGACCTCTGCGCGGATCACCCTAACTGCCTCGGCGGTCGACCGGCCCGTATAGCAAGCGGCGATGCCGCTGTTGCACAGGTTCAGCTGCAGCACCCGCACCTGAGCGACCGGCACGCCGCCGCCCGGTGGCGGCACACGGCTCGGAAGCCCGATCACGTTCGGTTCGGTAGCGTTCGAAGGCGTCGACGCCGGGGTGCACCCGGCGAGAACTCCCACCAGACAGCCGACGACCGCCGCCCAGAAAGCCTGGTAGCGCCGGTTCGCCATGGCGACCCTTCTCGACCCGAAACTGATGATCGTCGGCCGCCACCTCGCCCGCGACGGTGAAAAACTCTGCTCGGCCTGATCCGACGCACCATCATGCGACACGCCCAGCCATCCGTGCGGGGGTGGAAATGGGGTCCGGCGATTTTCCTTTACGGACCGCGCAGTTAGTTGGCGCCGGCAACGGCCAGCGCCGCCAGGGCGACCTGAATACCCGCCTCGACCAGAGGCAGCCCGAACCATCCGGGCCGACGCCAAGCCGAGCCGTCGGGATCAGCCATCGACCATCCACGAGGTTTGTAGCGAGCACTCGTCGACCGAATGCACCGCCGGCCACCACGAAGCCCCCGCCACCACCTCGACACACCGCCTCTCACCAGCAGTGCCGCCTTTCACCGCCGAGCGCGGCGAGCAGCACCACCGCCAGTCCCCCACCGGCGACAACGCCTTCTGCCCGCACAGCCTCCGCCGCACCGCCGACCAGCACGGCTGCCCGCCCCACCCCAACGACCAGCACAACCGCGGCCCCGCCGATGATCGGCAGATACCGCGCCCGACTGGACCACCACCACGACGACACCGCCTGCGAATAGCACTGCCGAGATGCTCCAGACAACCGCCCAGGACTGGGCTGATCAATCGGGCGGTGTGGAGCCTGTCTGATGGACCTTTGATTTCAACAGCGTTATAGGCCGTAGTCGAGGAACGGAATGAAGTTCTGCCTCCGCGTTGTCCCACAGGCGAACGGTGGCAAGGATATTTGCCGCCCCGCCGGTCGACGAGGTCGTCGGACGAGAACCGTGGGCTCTATCCCATAAATGGTGTTTCCGGCGAGTATCTCCGCGAATCGATGCAGCGCGACGCCGCCTAGTGACGACCCGGTCGACACGTCCAGGTGACCGGAAGAAGAGAGCAACCACTGTCGCTACTTGATTGACCTACCCCCGGGAACCGGTGGCCGTGTCCCCCGACTACCACCGGTCGGCCCCAATGCTAAGCCGCCGGCTAACCGTTATTCTCTACCGGAAAGCCGTCGTCTATGCACAGGATGTTGTTCTCGCTGTCCTTGAACCACGCGGCCTTCCCCATGGCACCCATAGAGGCAACGTCGTTGTTCCACTCGACACCCGGCATGTCGTAATGCTCGAACGCAACACCCTTGCCCTTGAGGTCTCCCACCGCCGCCTCGACGTCGTCGACATGCCACTGAGCGAGGGTGTGACCGGCCTGTCCGGCGTACTCGGTTTGGTAGATGCTGAATGTCGAGCCGCCGGCCGTGCGGTAGACCAACATGACCCCAGCCAACTCTTGTGATGGCGTGAGTCCCAGCTTGTCTGCGTAGAAGGCCCGAGCGCGTCCGAGGTCAGCGGCTGGGAGGTTTGCGGTGACGGTCCCGTTGTTCAACATTGCTGTTCCTTCCCGAGGAGGCGGGCATCTCGGCGGCGGACCGGGTGTTCGCCTCAATTGAGTGACCTGACGATCAGCATCCTTCTCCGCTTCGGTGGTCTGCTCAACCCCAATCTCCACCCTGCCGTTCGGGCTGCCGATGACGAACCGTCGGACCACTCGCGGACAGGCTGCTCGGTCGCCCGATGGTCGAACAGCCGACTCTCGATCTTCAACCACACGTCCTCGGTAAGGGGCGGGGCAGCTCAAAAGCCCGCTTTCCATCCGCTCTTCAGCAGTCGCGACCGGTCCCAGGCCGGCGACAACACGGCCTCTTGCTGGGAAAAAACTGTCCGCGATTACCGTAGGAAAGGCGAAGTGTGGCCACGCGTCTCAGTCATCATGACTGAGACGCGAGAGGCGAGAACATCCGCGAATGTTTCAGGCAAAAAAGCCGGTTCTTCCCCGTCTGGATCGAAGCCGCGACCAATTGAAATGTCCCTTCATAAGAGTCCCCGCTGCAGCCGTTCAGTTCGCGTCGATTGCATGGACATCCATTGGTCGCTTCACCGAACACCACAAATCGCCGGGAGCAAGAACGAGCTGAGGAGGAAGGATTCACAAGACAAGGTCGCCAGCGCTCGCTTCCTGTTCGCCGCGGGCAGACCGGAATGACTGCCCCTTTGGCAGGCAGTTCTTCGCGGTGGTGGATACGCAGTTTCATGACTGGTCAGTTCAGCGTGATCACTCGTTTTCAGGTGACTGTGATGACAACCTTGCCGCGGGCGTGTCCGGCCTCGACGTGTCGCAGTCCCGCCACTGTTTCGGTCAGCGGGTAGGTCCGGTCGAGAACGGGTCGGAGGGTGCCGGCGTCGACCAGTTCGGTCACGGCGAGCAGGTCCTGCCGGCTCCAGGTAGTCGGGACCATGGTAATTCGCTGGCGAACGAAGAGGTTGACGATGCCGGCGCGGAGGATGCTGCCGACCGCGCCGATGATGTGGCCGGGTGATCCACCCCCGTTGACGATCACGATCCCGGTCGGTGTGGCGGCGCGGCGAAGATCGCGGATAGCTCCGGTTTCCGACGTTGTCCAGGATGACGTCATATCGAACCGGCCCGTCGGTGAAGTCTTCGGATGCGTAGTCGACCACGTGAGCGGCGCCGATCGACGACACCAGCTCGATGTTCCGAGCGCTGCACACGCCGGTGACCTCGGCACCGAACCCCGCAGCGATCTGGACGGCGAACGTGCCGACTCCTCCTGCAGCGCCGTTCACCAGGACCCGCTGCCCGGCTTGGACGTGGCCACGGTCACGGATCGCGTGCAGGGCGGTAACGGCGGCTAGTGGCAGCGCCGCTGCCTGTTCGAACGATAGGTTGGCCGGCTTGGAAACGATCAGGGCGGCATCGGCGGTGGCGTACTGGGCGAAGGCACCATGCGCGAAGCCGAAAACCTCATCACCCGGACGCAGTCCTTGTACATCGGCTCCCACCTCGCAAACACCAGCGCTCCCGGACCCTTTGCAGGAATCCCAGCCGGAATCGACTTCTCGCGGACGAGCTCGAAGGACGTAGGGCGGGAACCGGCCCGCACCAGGGTCCGGGCCCTGGAAGCGGGGCTGCGCCGCCGTCGCGGTACGGCGCCGGCACGACGAGGTCGACGGCTAGGATCAACACGATTCCGGCGCGGCGGACACGCGCTGTTCAATAGGATCGGCGGTACGCGTGATGGCCACGGTGACTTGCCACACGGCGGCGACTCCGGCCGCGGTGTTCGCGGTGCTGGCCGATGGCTGGTACTACAGCGACTGGGTGGTCGGCACCTCACACCTGCGGGCCGTCGACGCCCACTGGCCGAACCGGGGTGCCCGCCTGCAGCACGCGTTCGGCATTTGGCCGGCGGTGATACCCGACGAGTCAGAGGTGGAGGAGGTCATCCCCGGCGAACTGCTCGTTCTCATCGTCAAGGGCCGACCCCTGGGGTCGGCCCGGGTCGTCATCGACTTGCAACCCGCCGGCGGCGGCACCGATGTCACGATGACGGAGGATCCGCTCTCAGGGCCCGGGAAATGGGCGCACAACCGCGTCATGGACGCGCTCGTGGCCGCCCGCAACACTGAATCTCTGCACCGGCTGGCCGCCCTCGCGGAACATCGCACCCAGACCAGCAGCGGCCCCGCCGCGGCGGAAGAAGCGAACGCCGGAGCGGATGAACAACCTGACGGTACGACCACTCCCGACCTGCACACCTACACGTTGTCCAACCTGGCCGTTGGGCGGCAGTTCGAGCTAACGGTCCCGGACGGGACGGACGTCCTCGCCGCCGCGCACGCATTCCTACAGGACACCGGCGTCCGCGACGACGAGCGGGATGGCTTCTATCTTTCGGTGTTCCCTCGCAGCGAACCCACACCCGGCCCGGAAGACAACCCGCCGAGCTGACCGGCGGTGAGCTGCTGACCCGTCACCTGCAGACTCAGAACCGGCCACTGGTAGCCGAGGATGGAGTAGTGCGTGAGATTGCTTGTGTCCGAATAAGTTTCGAGTAGATCGATATTCGTCTCGCGCTCCCGAGGCATCGCAAAGCGGCGCCACACCGGCACGAGCGGCCGTCGCCATGCGCCGGTCTCCCCGCAGAATCAGGTAGCGATCAACCAGGCCATCCGCTTCAGAACTTGAGCCAAATCAGTTTGAGTCAAACAGTTGCAGGGTGGCCCATACTGAAACACGTGAGCGCGCTGGTGCTCACTGCCTGCCACCACGTTCTGTGGAACTTGGGGACATCCTCGTTCGCAGGAGGTTCGTCCATGTTCTCTTCAATCGCCCGTGCCATCACGGTCGTACTCGCGGCCGTCACGGCGCCGACCCTGGCCGGATCGCCGGCCGCCGCCTCGGCCTCGGCCGGGCTGCCGCCCGCCAATGCCCAAGCGGCGGGCTACTGGGCGCAAGAGACGTTCGACCGGATGTCGCAGGCGCAGCGTATCGGACAACTATTCATGGTCGGCACCGCTGCCGCGAAGGTCGATTCGACGGTGCTGTCCGACATCGCGAACTATCACGTGGGATCGGTAATCCTGACCGGGCGCAGCTACTCGGGCACCTCGGCCACCCACGCGCTGACAGCCCGGCTACAACAGGCAGCGACTCCGCTGGCGACGCTCGGCGCGCCGCTTCTGGTCGCCGCCGATCAGGAGGGCGGCAACGTACAGGTCTTGCAGGGCCCTGGATTCTCCACGATGCCGACCGCACTGACCCAGGGCAGCTGGACGGCCGCCGTGCTGCGATCGGACGCTGAAGCGTGGGGTCGGCAACTCACCGCAGCCGGCGTGAACCTGAACCTGGCCCCGGTGATGGACACCGTGCCCGCGAGCATCGGCACCCGCAACCTGCCCATCGGCTACTGGTACCGCGAATACAGCCACACCCCGTCGGGGGTGTCAGTCGCCGGTGACGCTGTCGTGGACGGAATGCGGGCAGCGGGGATAGGGGTGACGTTGAAACACTTCCCGGGCCTGGGCCGGGTTGCTGGAAATACCGACACCTCTTCCGGAGTCACCGACGATGTCACGACCTACGCCGACCCGTACCTGGCGCCGTTCCGCTCGGGGATTCAGCGTGGCGCGCCATTGGTCATGATGTCGAGCGCCTACTACCGGCGGATCGATGCGAATCACCCGGCCGCGTTCTCGCCGACAGTGATCGGTGGAATGCTGCGTGGCGAACTGGGCTTCCGCGGGGTGGTGATCAGCGATGACCTCGGTAACGCTGTGCAGGTGCGGGCCTGGACACCTGGTCAACGCGCCATCGATTTCATCAGCGCCGGGGGTGACCTGGTGCTCGACGTCAACCCGGCGCTCATACCGCAGATGGTTGATGCCGTAACCGCCCAGGCTCGGGCCAACACCCAGTTCCAGGCACAGGTGAACGCGGCCGCGCTGCTGGTGCTGCAGACCAAACAAGGCCTCGGACTGAAGCCGAACGACTTTGTCGCTGGCGACTACACCGGGGCCCGGCACTCGGACATCGCCGTGTGGCGCCCGTCGAACGGCACCTGGTACCTGCGCGCAGTGGCGAACATCCAATGGGGTGTGCGCGGGGACGTGCCCGTGCCGGCAAATTACGACGGCAAACCATGGGCGGACACCGCCGTGTGGCGGCCGTCGACCGGAATCTGGTACATCCGTGACCTCGCCAAAGTTCAATGGGGCCTTCCTGGCGATATCCCGGTCCCTGCCGATTACACCGGGGCCGGGCACTCGGACATCGCCGTGTGGCGCCCGTCGAACGGCACCTGGTACCTGCGCGCAGTGGCGAACATCCAATGGGGCGTGCGCGGCGACGTGCCCGTGCCGGCCAACTACGACGGCAAACCATGGGCGGACACCGCCGTGTGGCGGCCGTCGACCGGAATCTGGTACATCCGTGACCTCGCCAAAGTTCAATGGGGCCTTCCTGGCGATATCCCGGTCCCTGCCGATTACACCGGGGCCGGGCACTCCGACATCGCCGTGTGGCGCCCCTCGAACGGCACCTGGTACATCCGGGGCGTCGGGAACGTCCAATGGGGCCGGCCAGGCGATATCCCGGTGCCTGGCGACTACACCGGTGTCGGCCACGCGCAACTCGCAGTGTTCCGCCCATCTACCGGCCAATGGTTCATCAAAAACATCGCCACGATCAGCTACGGAAGCCCCGGGGACATCCCGGTCGGCTAATGCCCGGCCGGGGATGGCAGCGGCAACTGCCTAGTGGTCGTCGCACAAGCTGACGACCCGGCGGCACTGAAAGCGTCTCTCCCGGCCAGGCAGAGGCAGTACTCAGGGACGGTCAAATTCAAGCGACCCGAACAGGTTCGTGACGGCAACAATAAGCCGACAATGAATATTGACAACCGCCGACAGTGAGCCGACCGGCAGGCCCGCCTGCTCAGTTTCCGATCGGCTCCCAAATAAGCTCAGCAACATCAAGGACGAGATCGGGCTCCCGCTGATTCGGATCGGTCGGCATACGGACCTCACCGACACAAACGCATACCGCATCGTTCAGCCGCAAGTATTGCTCGCCGTCGGTCTGGTGCAAAACCGTTCCGACGATCTGCCGTCTGCGCTGCGGGTAAGCGCGGCCGTAGCCGCGCAACTCAACCATGACGGTGGCCGCGTCTTCGGTTTCGATCACAGCATGGAAATCGGGGCGGAACGAGCCGCCCGGGCCCTCTCGCAGCGGGAAATTCGCTCCCCTGAACCGTCCGGTCAGCACACCGGCACAGCGCCCTTCCGCCAGGTAGAAGTGCTGCTCCCAGCCGCCACCGATCTTGACTGCCCAGCTCTCGGGATAGGTGAAGACAATGCGATACAAGGGTTTCAGTCTCATGGTCACCACTCAACGTGTCCTGGGGTGTGCCCAATTCATCCGATCCGGTCACAGCTCGAAGCAATGTTATGCGCTCGCCGTGGGTCATAGAAGATTGGCGGTTCTGCATTTCTGATCATCGGTCGGAGGATTTCCGGCGTCGCCACGCCCCGTCTTGTCGGCTGACCAATTGGTGTAGCTCGAGGACAGCCAGGCCCTGGATGACTTCCGGTGCCGGCAGCGCCGATTCCGCCGATAGTTGGGCGACGGTCAGCACCCCGCGACGCGGCAGCGCCTCGTAGACCCGGGCCACCTCCGGTTCCAACCCGTCGGTGGGATGGTCCGGGCTCGGCTGCGGATCCGGCGCCGCGCGCCGGCGTCTGCTCACCCAGCACGGTCAGCACATCCTCGGGTCCGGTGACCAACACCGCCGCGCCGGTGGACAGCAGCAGGTGACAGCCCACCGACAGCGCCGAGGTGACCGGACCCGGCACCGCCATCAACACCCGGCCCAGCGTCGCGGCCGCACTCGCCGTCGACAGGGTCCCCGACCGCCGGCCCGCCTCGACCACCACCGTGCCCGCCGACAACCCCGCGATCAGCCGGTTCCGCACCAGGAACCGGTGCCGCGCCGGCGACGCACCCGGCGGGTACTCACTGATCACCGCGCCGACCTCGGCGATCCGGTCGATCAACGCCGTGTTCGCCACCGGATACGCCCGATCGATCCCGCAGGCCAGCGCGGCCACCGTCGGCAACTCCGCCGGGTAGGCCAACGCCGCCCGGTGCGCCACCGTGTCGATGCCGAACGCGGCACCGGAAATGACGGTGAGCCCGGCGTCGGCCGCGCCCATCGCGATATCGGCCGCCACCCGCTGCCCGTACGCGGTGTTCGCCCTGCGACCCGACGACCGCCAACGCCCGCTGCGGCAGCCCGGCCAGCGGCCGGCCCCGGACATACAGCGCCACCGGCGCCACCGAATTCCTCGTCCCCCGCGCGGTCGCCATCGCAAACGCGATCATCGCCTGCTCCGGCCACTCCGCATCGCCCGGCCCGATGATCCGGGCGCCGACCGCGCCGGCGGCGGCCAGATCGGCATCGATCAGCGCCTCCAACTCGGCCGCCGTCAGCTGCTCCGTCCTGGCCGCGGTCGGCGACAACACCGGGCGCGGCGCCCGCCGATCCCGAATCCCGATCCACGCGCGCACCGCCCCCACCCGGCCGACGTACTCCGACACCGCCGCCTCCGGCGGCTCGAACACCCGCAGCAGACCGGCCCAACTCCGCTGCAGTTCACTTCCCGCATCGATCACCACGCGTTCTCCCCGCATCGCAGCGCCAACGCCGTCGCCACATCCGCCGACGACGGCACATCCCGTCCACCCAGATCGGCGCTGGTCAGCGCCAACCGCAACACCCGGTCGTAACCCCGGCCGGTCAACCGGCCCACCCGCACCGCCCGATCCAGCAGCTGCGCCTCCCCGCGACCCGGCCGCCAGAACTTCCGCACCACCGGCCCCGGCACCTCCGCATTCGTGCCGTAACTCGTGCCACGCCAACGACTCCCGGCGCGATCACGGGCCAACGCCACCCGCCCCGCGATCACCTCGGAACCCTCCTGATCCGACTCCCCGGAAACCAGCGACCGCGGATCCAACGCCGCCAGATCAACCCGGATATCCACCCGATCCATCAACGGACCCGACAACCGCGCCAGATACCGGCGCCGCACCCCCGACGCACAAATACAGTCGACATCCTTCGCCGCCGCACACGGACACGGATTCGCCGCCAACACCAACTGAAACCGAGCCGGATACCGCACCGCCCCCGACGCCCGGCCAACAACACCGAACCGCTCTCCATCGGCTGCCGAAGCGCATCCAAAACCGTCGGCCGGAACTCCGGAGCCTCGTCGAGAAACAGCACGCCGCGGTGGGCCAGGCTCACGCTCCCCGGCCGGATCAACCCCGAACCTCCGCCGACGAGGGCCGCCAGCGAGGCCGAGTGGTGCGGCTCGACGAAGGGCGGCCGGGTGATCAGTGGAACCTTGTCGTCCAGAGTGCCGGCCACCGAGTGCACCGCCGTCACCTCGAGCGCCGCCTCCTGGCTCAGCCGCGGCAGCAGACTCGGCAGTCTGGAAGCGAGCATGGTCTTGCCGCTCCCGGGCGGACCGATCATCGCGATGTGATGACCACCCGCAGCCGCCAATTCCAGCGCCCGACGGGCTTCCGGCTGCCCGAGCACATCGACCATGTCCGGGATCGCCTGGTCGGCCTGCACCACCGGAGCCGGCGCATCGATCAGTCGGCTCCTTGTCTCCGTTGAGATAGGCCATCAGGTCGGCCAGATGCGCCACTCCCCGCACCCGCACCCCGCCGGCCAGGGCCGCCTCGGCGAGATTGGCCAGCGGCACGATGGCCGACGTCCGGCCCGCCGCCCGTAGGGCCAGCAGACTGGGCAGCGTGCCGTGCACCGGGTGCACCCGGCCATCCAGACCCAGTTCGCCGATCAAGCACGGTCTCTGCCGACCGCCCCGGCTGGAACCACCCCGGCCGCGGCGAGCACTGCAATTGCAAGAGCGAGGTCGAATGCGGCTCCGCGCTTGGGTAGCGCCGCGGGCGACAGCGCCAGGGTGATCCGGCGCTCCGGCCACTTCGCGCCCGAATTGATCACGGCCGAACGGACCCGGTCGCGGGCCTGGGTGACCGCCACGTCTCCGAGGCCGATGACCGTCGTCGCGGGCAGACCGTTCGCCAGATCGGCTTCCACCGCGACCAATTGGCCGGCGACGCCGGCCAGAGCGACCGCCCAGGTTCGGGCCAGCGTCATCAGAACGCCTCGACGATGTGCGACAGCTCGACCTCGGACCCCGGCCGGGCCATCACCGCGATGACGTCGAACCGGATGCGGGACCACCGCAGACCCCAGTCCGCCTGGAACAGCATCGCCAGCCGGCGCAGCTTCCGCCGCTTTCCCTGGGTCACCGCCTCCGCCGGTGACCCGAAGCCGTCACCGCTGCGCGTCTTCACCTCGCAGATGACCAGGTGGCTCAGCCCATCGGTGGCCACGATGTCGATCTCGCCCTCCCGGCACCGCCAGTTGCGGGCCAGGATCACCAGTCCGAGGCGTTCGAGGTGCTCCGCAGCCAGATCCTCCCCGCGCCGACCCAGCTCGTTCCCCAGCAGTGACGCCATATCTCGCGTGCCCCATTCGCCTCCGCGAGCCCTGACGGCCTCGATCGGGACCAGCGTGGGCTACCGGACGGCACCGGGCCAAGGGTCGACCGGCGAATGTGGACAGCCGGACCCCATGGGGACAACTCAGCCGAACGTCTCGCCCTCCGGCAGCCGCAGATCGGGCTTGTCCAACTCCTCGACGTTGACGTCTTTGAAGGTGACCACCCTGACGTTCTTGACGAAGCGGGCCGGGCGATACATGTCCCACACCCAGGCGTCGGACATCCGCACCTCGAAGTACATGTCGCCGTCCGAGTTGCGGACCTGCACGTCGACCGCATTGCAGAGATAGAAGCGCCGCTCGGTCTCGACCACGTAGGCGAACTGTCCCACGATGTCGCGGTATTCCCGGTAGAGCTGGAGCTCCATCTCGGTTTCGTACTGCTCCAGGTCTTCTGCACTCATGGCGCCATCATTCCTCATCGAAGGGATCAGCACCGGCGACGGGTAACCGCCAACTCCGGCGATGGACTTCGCTCGGCCCGTGCTCCCGCAACGCCGCCACGTGTTCGGCAGTGCCGTAGCCCTTGTTGAGCTCGAACAGGTATCTCGGATAGTCAACGGCCAGCCGACGCAGCATGCCGTCGCGCTCCGTCTTGGCGAGCACACTGGCGCCGGCGACACCGGCGCACGTGAGGTCTGCCTTGATCCTGGTGTGGACGGGCCCGGTCACCACCTGTACGTCGCATTGGCCGAACAGCCCTGGTTCCGGCTCTGACAGGTAGTCGTGATTTCCGTCCAACAGCACCGCATCCACCGGAGACGACAAGGCGGCGAGCGCACGGCGGCCGGCCAGGCGCAGCGCACCGATGATGCCGACGGTGTCGATCTCGGCCGGGCTGGCATGGCCGACCGCGAACTCGCCGGCCCAACGCCGCACCACCGGCAACAGCATCTCCCTGGCCTGCGGGGTCAGCAGCTTCGAATCCTTCAGCCCGGCCGGCACCCGGCCGATCCTGGCGGTGACCACGACGACGCCGACACTGACCGGCCCGGCGAGCGCGCCCCGACCGACCTCGTCCATGGCGGCCAGCCGCTGGACGCCACCGCGCAGCAGTTCCTTCTCCAGCCGCAGGTGTGGCCTGGCGTCGATCATGGCCGGGTCTTTCGGGCCCTCCGGAGCCGGCGCCTACTCGGCGTGATGGCCAGGGAACCACGCAGGCCGACGGTCAGCAGCAGACCGCCGGCGACCGGCAGAGCCGCCGTCGGTCCAGAACCGAGGGCCATCGCGGTGGGGTCGATGTCGGGATTACCGATCGTGCCCCAGCGAGACGGCGGCATGACGATGAAGATCGCCTTTCCGATCACGTCGTCGACCGGAATCGGCCGCGCACAGTCCGCTGGCGCGGCCCCGGGTTTGAGACCGAGACAGTCGTACGACGAATCGGAGGAGTCGCTGCGGTGGTCGCCCATCACCCACAGTTCGCCGGCCGGCACCTTGAACGGGACGAAGCACCGCTGCGACCCGTAGCGGGTGGGGTCACCCCCCGTCGTGCAGTCGGCAACGCCGGGCGTGAAAGGCCACGGCTCGTATATGTACGGTTCGTCCAGGGATCTGCCGTCGACGGTCACGTTGCCCTTGGCATCGCAACACGCCACGGTCTGGCCACCGACCGCGATCACCCGCTTGACGAAGTCCTTCTCGTTCGGCGGGGCGATCCCCACCACCGACCCGACCGAGGCGATCGCCCGGCCGAACCAGCCAGTAGGGCCGGCGAGATCGGCCTCGGCGGCCCAGGTCTCCGGTCCCTTGAACACCACCACGTCACCGGGTTTCGGATCGCGGAAGTCGTAGACGATCTTGCTGGCCAGAATCCGGTCACCGCCCGAAGCAACGCCGTGCAACGTCTTTTCCATGGAGGCCGACGGCACGTAGTAGACCTTGGCGATGAAGGTCTGGATCAGGAAGGTCAATGCGAACGCCACCACGATGAGGATGGGCAACTCGACCCAGAACGGGCGCTTGGCCTTCTTCTGCCGGTCTTCGGACTGCTTGCGCCACCGGCTCACCGCTTCGGCGTGCTCGTCGTCATTGGCAGCCCTACCCTCGTCCGACGAGACCACCCAGTCCTGCCACGGCCCGTTGCCGGAAGGCACAGGATCATCTTGCTCGTTCATCACGGCTCAGGCTACGGCTTCCGGCATAAAGGGCGGGTATACGAAACCGCCGTCACCCCCAGCGGAATGACGGCGGTCTCGCAGCGGATCAGCGGTCGCGCTTCTCCTTGATCTTGGCGGCCTTGCCACGCAGCTCGCGCAGGTAGTACAGCTTCGCGCGACGAACGTCGCCGCGGGTCACCAGCTCGATCCGGTCAAGGTTCGGGGAGTGCACCGGGAAGGTGCGCTCGACGCCGACACCGAAGCTGACCTTGCGGACCGTGAAGGTCTCGCGGATGCCGCCACCCTGACGACGGATGACGTGGCCGGCAAAGATCTGGACCCGGGAGCGCGTGCCCTCGATGACCTTGACGTGCACCTTGACGGTGTCGCCCGGCCGGAAATCCGGAAGATCGGTCCGCAGCGAAGCGGAATCCAGAGCGTCCAGGGTGTTCATGGGGTATTCCTCACTAAGGTAAAACGACGTGTTTCGGCAGGACTGCCGGATCTGCCGGGCGTCCTCACAACCCCTCTAGTCTGCCAGATGGTGACGGCCGGACGAAATCGTCAGACCTTCCTGCTCCAGCACGGCCAGGTCGGCCCGGTCCAGCCGAGCCGGATCGAGCGCGGCGATCAGGTCGGGGCGACGCCGCGCAGTACGCCGCAGGGACTCGTCCCTGCGCCATCGCCGGATCGCGCCGTGGTGCCCGGACAGCAACACCGCGGGCACGGAAAGGCCTTCGTAGTCAAGTGGTCTGGTGTAACTGGGCGATTCAAGGAGACCGACCGACGCAGCGCCGAACGAGTCGGTGATCACCGACTGCGGGTTGCCGAGGACGCCCGGGATGAGTCTGGCAACGGCCTCGATCATCACCAGCACCGCTGCCTCTCCCCCGGCCAAGACATAGTCGCCGATGGACAGTTCCCGGACGTCCATGGTCGTGGAAGCGTGGTCGGCGACTCGTTGGTCGATGCCCTCGTAGCGCCCGCAGGCGAAGACCAACTGGTCACGTCCGGCCAACTCGGCCGCGACAGCCTGGTCGAAGGGTCGCCCGGCGGGGGTCGGCACGACCAGCGTCACGCCCTCCGTCGGACGGCCGACCACGTGATCGATGGCCCGGCCCCAGACGTCCGGCCTCATCACCATTCCGGCTCCGCCGCCGTACGGAGAGTCGTCGACGGTGCGGTGGCGGTCCGGCGCGAAGTCCCGCAGATCGTGCACATCGAGGCCGATCAGTCCGTCTGTGATCGCCCGGCCGAGCAGCGACTCCCGCAGTGGGGTCAGGTACTGCGGGAAGATGGTGATGACGTCGAGCTTCACCCGAACATGCCGTCCGGCGGATCGATCACGACGCGACCGCCTGCCACATCCACGACAGGAACGATCACCTTCACGAACGGGACGAGTTCCTCGGTGTCGTCGGGCCGCTTGACGACCAGGACGGGGGCGGCGGGCGGGTGCATGACGTCGACGACCTCGCCGAGGAGGTCACCGTTGCGATGGTGGGCGGCGAGGCCGACGAGTTGGTGATCGTAGAACTCGTCATCGTCGGGTTCGGGGAGCGACTCCGCATCGACGAAGAGTCCGATGCCGCGCAGCAGTTCGGCGGTGTTGCGGTCGACGATGCCCTCGAACCCGACCACCTGGACCGGACCGGACTGCCGGGCCCCGGACACGGTCAGAACGGGGCGGGACGCGGAATCGGTGGCCAGGGTGTTCCCCACGGCAAAACGAGCCGCGGGATCGTCGGTCAGTGGAGTCACCGTGACCTCGCCGCGAATGCCGTGGGCGCGACCGATCCGGCCGACCTGTAACTGGGTCATGCCGGATCGGCCTTTCAGATCAGCGGTCGGTGTCGACGACGTCGACGCGGATGCCGCGGCCGCCGACCGCGGACATCACGGTCCGCAGGGCCGTTGCGGTGCGACCGCCACGGCCGATGACCTTGCCCAGATCGTCGGGATGGACCCGGATCTGCAGGGTGCGTCCACGGCGCCCGGTGGTCAGATCGACCCGGACGTCCTCGTCGTGATCGACGATGCCCTTCACCAGATGCTCGAGGGCGTCGGTGAGCATGCTCACTTCTCGTCGGCGTCCGCGGCCGGAGCCACAGCGTCCGCCGCCGGGGCGGCCTTCTTGCGCGGAGTGGTTGCGGCCGGCACGTCGTCGCCGCTGCCGATAGCAGCCAGAGCCGCCTCGTAGCGCGCGCGCTTGTCGATCTTCTCAGGCTGCGTGCGCAGGGTTCCTTCGGCGCCCGGCAGACCCTTGAACTTCTGCCAGTCGCCGGTGACCTTCAGCAACGACATCACGGAGTCGGTCGGCTGCGCACCGACGCCGAGCCAGTACTGCACGCGCTCGGAATCGATCTCGATGACGCTGGGCTCGAGCTTCGGGTGGTACTTGCCGATGGCCTCGATGGCACGACCGCCGCGGCGGGTGCGGGCATCGGAAACGACAACACGGTAGAACGGCTCGCGAATCTTGCCGAAACGGGCGAGCTTGATCTTGACAGCCACGGGGTGAGTAACTCCTTGAAAATGGTGACGGACGCGTCCGTCAGGGGGCGGGCGATCCGATCCGCGTGGGGTTAGCGGTCCGGGGCGCACCAATGGCGGCTGCGCTCGGAGAGAGGGGCCGGGCGACAGCCGTGACACACAATTAAACCACGCGACCCGCCCTGATCACGGCCGTCGGTCGCCGCAGCACCCCGAAATCGGCAGCAGGATCGTCGTCGTAAACCACGAGGTCGGCCGAGTCACCAAGGTCCTGGGCTCCGAGGCCGAGCCAGTTCCGCGCGGCGTGGGTGGTGGCCTCCAACACCTGCCGCGGCGGGCCGCCGATCCGGCCGAGCGCCTCGATCTCGTCGACGATCCGGCCGTGCTCGACGTACCCGCCGGCATCGGTTCCCGCGTGCACGCTGATCCCGGCCTCGACCGCGGCCGCGAAGGTGGCGTCACTGCGTTCGTGCAGGTCGCGCATGTGCTTGGCGTAGGCGGGGAATCGTTCGGCGGCGTCGGCGAACATCGGGAAGTTAGCGATGTTGATCATCGTCGGAACCAGGTGGACGCCGCGCCGCGTCATCTCGTCGATGGTGTCGCCGGTCAGCCCGGTGCCGTGTTCGATGCAGTCGATACCGGCGGCCAGCAGGCCTGGCAGCGCGTCCTCGCCGAACACATGCGCGGTGACCCGGCAGCCGGCCTCGTGCGCCACCTGGATCGCGTCCACAAGTACTGCGTCCGGCCACAGCGGCGCGAGGTCGCCGATGCTCCGATCGATCCAGTCGCCGACCAGCTTGACCCAACCGCCGCCGTAGGCAGCCTGCCTGGCGACCTGCGCCGGCAGCTCGGACGGGTCCTCCAGGTCGACGCTCAGATCCCGGATGTATCGCTTGGGCCGGGCGATGTGCCGCCCCGCGCGCACCAGGATGGGCAGATCGTCCCGGTCCGTCAACGGCCTGGTGTCGATCGGCGATCCGCAGTCCCGGATGGCGAGGACCCCGGTGGCCAAATTCTTCCTGGCCTGCTGCTCCGCCTGGTCAAGGGTGACCACACCGGCTTCGGAGTAGCCGACGTGGCAATGGGCATCGACAAAACCGGGGAGGGTCCAACCGGAGAGCTCGAGGGCGCCGGGGACGGGATGGTCGACGAAAACGCCGCCGGCCGTCCAGTACTCGACACGTTCGCCGGTGGCCGCGTCGCTGCCGGTGACATGTAGCGCCGGCGGCCTGGTCACTTCTTCGGGAACTTCAGCTGCGACGGATCGAACCCGGGTGGAAGCTGATCGAGTCCGAAGCCTTGCGGCAGTTGCGGAGCGCCGGCGCCGCCCATCCCGGCCATGCCCGGGAAGCCGGCCGGCATGCCGCCCCTGATCTTCGGCGGCGTCGGTCCGCGCCCTGACCCCTTGCCCTTCTTGCCTTTCCGGCCCTTGACCGCCTTGCGGTTGTTGGTCCTGGTGCCCGGCATACCGAAACGGCCGGCCATCGCGGACATCATCTTGCGGGCCTCGCCGAACCGTTCGACCAGAGCGTTCACCTGGGCGATCGTCGACCCGGAACCATTCGCCACGCGCTTCTTGCGGGAGGCGTTCAGGATCTTCGGGTCCTTGCGCTCCGCCGGCGTCATGGACTGGATGATCGCTGCGGTGCGGTCGATGTCGCGATCGTCGACGTTCGCCAGCGCTTCCTTCATCTGGCCGGCGCCGGGCAGCATGCCGAGCAGGCCGCCAATGGGACCCATCTTCTTCAGCATCGTCATCTGCTGGAGGAAGTCGTCGAGCGTGAAGTCGTTGCCGGCGATCTTGGCGGCCATCTCCTCGGCCTGGTCGGCCTCGAAGTGCTGCTCGGCCTGCTCGATCAGCGTGAGCATGTCGCCCATGCCCAGGATTCGCGACGCCATCCGGTCGGGGTGGAAGGTGTCGAAGTCGGCCAGCTTCTCGCCGGTGGAGGCGAACATGATCGGCACGCCGGTGATCTGCCGCACGCTCAGTGCCGCGCCACCGCGGGCGTCGCCGTCGAGCTTGGTCAGGACCACCCCGGTGAAGCCCACCCCGTCGGCGAACGCCTGGGCCGTGGTCACGGCGTCCTGGCCGACCATCGCATCCAGCACGAACAGGATCTCGTTCGGGTCGACGGCGTCACGGATGTCGGCGGCCTGCTGCATGAGCTCCGCGTCGACGCCGAGCCGGCCGGCCGTGTCCACGATGACGATGTCGTGCTGCTTCGCGCGGGCGAAGTCGATGCCGGCCGTGGCCACCGCGACGGGATTCCCGACCCCGTTTCCCGGCTCCGGCGCGAACACCGAGACCCCGGCCTGCTGGCCGACGACCTGCAACTGCGTGACCGCGTTCGGTCGCTGCAGGTCACAGGCGACCAGCAGCGGGGTGTGGCCCTGACCCCGCAGCCACTGCGCCAGTTTGCCGGCCAGTGTCGTCTTACCCGCGCCCTGGAGGCCGGCGAGCATGATCACGGTGGGCGGGGTCTTTGCGAAGACCAGGCGGCGGGTTTCCCCACCAAGGATCGAGATCAGCTCGTCGTTGACGATCTTGATGACCTGCTGGGCGGGATTGAGCGCGCCGGAAACCTCGGCGGAGGCGGCCCGTTCCTTGATGGCGGCGATGAAGGTGCGCACCACCGGCAACGCAACATCGGCTTCGAGCAGGGCGATGCGGATCTCGCGAGCGGTGGCATCGATGTCGGCCTGGGACAGTCGGCCCTTGCCACGCAGATTCGAGAAGACGGTCGCGAGACGATCGGAGAGGGTATCGAACACGAGAGCCAGGTTATCCCAGCGCCGCTGTCACAGCGGTCGCGATCTCGGTGCCTCTGGCCGCTGTCAGCAGCGACCCGTCGCCGGCCACCAGGTAGAAGATGTCGACCGCTTCAGCGCCGTGGGTGTGCACTCTGGCCGACAGGACATTGACCCCGAGCGAGGCCAGGGTGCTGGCCACCGAATAGAGCAGACCCGGCGTGTCATGCGCCCTGACCTCGATGACCGTCGCCCGGTCAGAAGCGCCGTCGATCACCCGCACACTGGGCGGAGCGGCCCCCGCTGCGGTCCGCCCGCGTGAACGCTTGGCCAGTCGGGACGCGATGTCCAGCGAGCCGTCGAGGGCCTTGACCAGGTCGGCCCGCAGCGTCGAGGACTCCGGCGGATCGCCGAACTCCGGGCTGACGGTCCAGGTCTGCAGACCAGTGCCGCCGACTGTGCGAACGGCTGCGGCACGCACCGTCAGCCGGTGCACGGTGAGCACCCCCGCGGCCGCCGCCAGCAGTCCTGGCCGGTCGGGGGCGGCGACGATGACCTCGAGACCGGTGATGCCAGGCCGGATGACGGTGCCGAGACCACCGGTCGCGATGAGGTCCAGTTCGGTGACGCTGAGCTCGCCGATATCGACCGGCGGCTCCCCGGCCAGCGCCGAGCGCACCCGGTTGACGAGATAGCGGACCTGGTTCGCCTTCCACGACGACCAGGCCCCCGGTCCCGCGGCGGTCGCGTCGGCCTCGGTCAGCGCGTCCAGCAGATCCAGCATGGCGGCCGGAGCTTCGTCCCCCAGTGCGGCAACGACTCTCGCCACCGTGGCCGGGTCGTCGGGGTCCCGGTTGGCCGCTGTTTCGGACAGCAGCAGATGGTGCTGCACCAGGCAGCGGATCACGTCGATGTCGGGCTTGGCGACGCCCAACCGACCCAGCCAGGCCGGGATCATCTCGGCGCCGACCGTGGAGTGGTCGCCGGGCAGCCCCTTGCCGATGTCGTGGAAGATCGCCGCCAGCAGCAGCAGGTCCGGTCGGGCGACCCGGCGCACCAGGTGAGAGGCATTGACCGCGGTCTGCATCAGGTGCCGGTCGACGGTGTAGAGGTGGATCGGGTCACGTTGCGGCAAGGACCGCAACCGCTCCCACCCCGGGATCAGCTCGGAGATCAGGCCGGCCTGGTCGAGCCCTTCCCAGGCGGTGATCATCGGTTCGCCCGCCCCGAGCAGCGACAGGAACGCATCCAGCGCGATGGGCGGCCACGGTTCGGGCAGCGCCGGCGAGGTGCGGGCCAGCCGGACCACGGTGGCCGGCGACACCGGCAGCCCGGCCTGGGCGGCCGCCGCCGCCGCCCGCAGGGCCAGCGCAGGTGCGGTGGCCGGGTTCACGCCCCTGGCCAGCACCGCCTCGCCATCCTGTTCGACGATGCCGTCGGCCAGCGGGGTGCGGTCCGGCCGGCGGATCAGCCGATCGCCGGCATCCGTGAAGGCTCCACGCCCCGGACCCGACGATCACCCTGCCGACCCGGTGCCAGGTCAGATCGCTGGCATGCACGACGGTGCGACCGATCGCAGAAACGTGACGCAGCAGCATGTCCCGGTCGTCCAGTCCCATCACGTCGGCAACGGCGTCCTGGTCCTGCTGCTGGAGTCGATCGGTAGCCCGCCCGGCGACCGTCTGGACCGCGTCGCGGACGTCCAGAAGCGCGGACCGAGCCTCTTCCAGACCCTGGTGTGGGCAGTCCGCCAGCCAGGAGGCAGCCACCGCACGCATCACGACCAGGTCCCGCAGACCGCCCCGGGACTCCTTCAGATCGGGCGTGGTGGCGAAGGCCAGTTCTCCGCTTCGGTCGGCGCGCTCCTTGCACGACGCGAGCAGTGCAGGCAGCCGGTCCTTCGCATCGGAGCGCCAGTCTGCGAGCACTCTGCGGTGCAGCGTGCCGGCCAGTTCGGGATCACCGGCGATGTGCCGCAGATCGAGCATGCCCAGTACGGCCGGCAGATCGACCTTGGCGACCTGTCTGGCACCGCCGACCGAGCGAACGGAGTGGTCCAACCGGATCCCCGAGTCCCAGATGGGGTACCAGAGACGCTCGGCCAGCATCTCGGCATAGGTAGCCGGTGTCTCGGTCGAGTGCAGCAGCACCAGATCGAGATCGGAAAACGGCGACAGTTCCCCCCGGCCGAATCCACCGACGGCGACCAGCGCCACCCCGCCGACGTTCACCCCGGCCTCCGCGGCCAGGCCGGACAGCCAGCCGTCGGTCAATCGGGCCAGAGCCCGGCGCCGGGCCGGACCGGCGATACCGGTCCGGCCCAGCAATTGGGCCCGCAATTGCGGGAATGCGCCCGTTGGTCGCGGATCCGAAGCTGCCGAATCCAACGGGGAGACAACCATTTCCTACAGTGCTTCCTGACCGCGCTCGCCGGTGCGAACGCGTACGACGTTCTCGACGGTGGTCGCCCATACCTTGCCGTCACCGATCTTGCCGGTGCGCGCCGCTCTGACGACGACGTCCACGACGTCGTCGGCATCCTCCTCGTCGACCAGGATCTCGACCTTGACCTTCGGCAGCAGCTCCACTGTGTATTCCGCGCCGCGGTAGACCTCGGTGTGCCCGCGCTGCCGGCCGTAGCCGGACGATTCGGAGACCGTCATACCCTGCACGCCGAACGCCAGTAGTGCGGCGCGGACCTCGTCGAGTTTGAAGGGCTTGATCACGGCGGTGATCAGCTTCATACGTTGACCTCCTTGCTCGTTGCCTCGGTCAGGTGACCGGACGGGATGGTGCCGCTGGACGACTGGGTGTCGAACTCATAGGCCGACTCTGCGTGCTCGTTGATGTCGATGCCTTCGACCTCGGCGTCCTCGGAGACCCGGAATCCGATGGTGTGCTTGATGGCGAGCCCGATGAGGCCGGCGATGATGAACGAATACAGGAACACCGACGCCGCACCGACCGCCTGCCTGCCCAACTGCTCCCAGCCGCCGCCGTAGAAGACGCCGTTGTTGGCGAAGGAGTTGGCGGCGGCCGAGGAGAAGAACCCGATGAACAGCGTGCCCAAGATGCCGCCGACGAGGTGGACGCCGACGACGTCGAGCGAGTCGTCATAGCCGAGCTTGTACTTCAGGCCGACGGCAAAAGCACAGACGGCGCCGGCGAGGAGCCCGAGCAGAATCGAGGCCCATGGGGTGATGAAGCCACAGGCCGGTGTGATGGCGACCAGACCGGCCACCGCCCCGGACGCGGCGCCGACACTGGTCGGCTTTCCGTCCCGGAAGTACTCGACGATGATCCAGCCACCCAAGGCGGCAGCGGTGGCCACCTGGGTGTTCATGAACGCCAGACCGGACAGACCGTTCGCGCCGACGGCCGAACCGGCATTGAACCCGAACCAGCCGAACCACAGCAGGCCGGAACCGAGCAGCACCCACGGCACGTTGTGCGGACGCATCGGGTTCTTCTGGAAGCCGACGCGCTTGCCGAGCACGATGCAAAGGGCCAGTGCGGCCGCGCCGGCGTTGATGTGGACCGCCGTACCGCCGGCGAAGTCCTCCACGCCGGCTTTGCCCTCGGGGGCCCACAGCGTGGTGAGCCAGCCCGGCTTACCACCGAGTGCGCCGAAGTCGAACACCCAGTGCGCCACCGGGAAGTAGACGATGATCGCCCACAGGGTCGCGAAGATCGACCAGCTCAGGAACTTGGTCCGGTCGGCGACCGAGCCCGAGATCAGGGCCGGCGTGATGATCGCGAACATCAGCTGGAACGCGGCGAACACGATGACCGGGATGCCCGTCCCCGTTCCGCCGAAGGCAACTATCTGCCCGGCTGAGGTACCTAGGTGACTCAGCGAGAAGTCTCCGAAAAGCCCGCTGTTGGTGGTCGTTCCGAAGGCCAATGCGAATCCGAACAGCACCCACAGGATGCTGACGATGGTGATGCAGATGAACGACATCATCATCATGTTGAGCGTGCTCTTGGAACGGGTCAGGCCCCCGTAGAAGAACGCGAGACCGGGCGTCATGAGCAGGACCAGAGCGCTGCTCGCGAGCATCCAGGCAGTATCGCCTGGGCTCAGAACTGGCGCGGGTGCTGCTGCCAGCAGCGAAGTCGCTAACGGCGTGAGCATCAAACCTCCAGGCAGGGGATGGAGTGGGATCGGATGATCCTCGAACGTGGCCCAGCTTCACCCGATGTTGTTTCCTGATGCGGCCGTTCGTGTTTCGTGCCCGTGAATTGGCTGAATTTCGCGTTTCGCGGTTATTTCCGGATTATGTCGAAGCGGTGAAGTGTCAGTCGCCCAATAACGCGTCGACGAACGCCGGCGGCTCGAACGGCGCCAGATCGTCCGGACCCTCGCCCAGACCGACCAGCTTCACCGGAACGCCGAGCGCCCGCTGCACGGCCACCACGATGCCGCCCTTGGCTGTGCCGTCGAGCTTGGTCAGCACGATGCCGGTGATGTCGACCACCTCGGCGAAGACCCTGGCCTGGACCAGCCCGTTCTGGCCGGTGGTCGCGTCGAGAACCAGCAGGATACTTCGTCCAGCTTTCGCCTGCTTTTCGACGACCCGCTTCACCTTGCCCAGTTCGTCCATCAGGCCCGTCTTGGTGTGCAGCCGGCCGGCCGTGTCGATCAGCACGGCGTCGACGCCGTCGGCGATCGCCTCGTTTCACGGCGTCGAACGCCACCGCGGCCGGGTCGGCACCGTCGACACCGCGTACGACGGTGGCGCCGGCGCGCTCACCCCACGTCTGCAACTGGTCGGCGGCTGCGGCCCGGAACGTGTCCGCTGCGCCGAGCACGACGCTGCGGCCGTCTGCGACGAGGACCCGCGCCAGCTTGCCCGTCGTCGTCGTCTTGCCGGTGCCGTTGACCCCGACGATCAGCAACACCGACGGGCGGCCGTCGTGCGGGAGCGCCCGGATGGAACGGTCGGCATCCGCTTCCACCGCTTCGATCAGCACCCGGCGCAGCAGCGCCCTGGCCGAAGCCGAGTCGGTGACTCCGTGGGCGGCCACCTCCCGGCGCAGCGTCGCGGTGATCTCAGCCGCAGCGCCGGCACCGAGATCGGCCATCAGCAAGGTGTCCTCGACGTCGGTCCAGGAATCCTCGTCCAGCGTGCCGGCGCCGAGCAGCCCCAGCAACGACCGGCCGAAGGCGTTCTGCGACCGGGACAGCCGTCCGCGCAGCCGACCGAGCCGGCCCGCCGTCGGATCGATGTGATCCACCGCAGGTGGTTCGTCCAGAGCAGCAGCGACATCCTCGTCCGGCAGCGCTACGTCGACGACGTCCCGCCGGATCGAATCCCGCGGCACCGAAGCATCGTCACCGACACCGGGCTGGCCGTCCGTCTCCGTGCGGTCCGCCACCGGGTGCTCGAGGACGGGGGCGGTCGCGCTGAGTGAGATCGACCCGCCGGCTCGATAGCCGCCCTTGGCCGGTGGTCCCGCGACCTCGGGCTTGGCCGGCGGTGCGGCGATCAGCGAGATTCGGCGACGCCGGGCGATGACCAGGCCGATCGCCAGTCCGGCAGCGAGCAGTACAACGACCGCGATGACTATCCATATCAATGTCGACACCCGGCCATTGTCTCAGGCGCTGTCGAACAGCCGATCCACCACGCGTCTGGCCTTCCGCGTCGCACGCCGGTAGTCATCGACGAACTCCCCCGGGTCGCCGCCCTCCGGATAGCCGAGCGCTCGGGCCACTCCCATCAGTTCACGGCCGTGAGCCGGGATCTGGTCCTCCGGCTTTCCGCGCACCAGCATCAGCGCATTGCGGGTCCTCGTCGCCTCGAGCCACCCGCGGGCCAACGCCTTGGCGTCCGCCTTCACGATGATCCCGGCCTGCTCAGCAGCAGTGATCGCCGGGAGCGTGCGAGTGGTCCGCAGGCCGGGGACCTCGAAGGCATGCTGGAGCTGCAGCAGCTGGACCGTCCACTCCACGTCCGACAAGCCACCGCGACCGAGCTTGGTGTGCGTGGTCGGGTCGGCTCCGCGGGGCAGCCGTTCAGCGTCCACCCTGGCCTTGATCCGGCGGATCTCGATGACGTCCTTGTGATCGAGACCACCAACGGGATACCGGAATTCGTCCGCGGCTGCGACGAATTCCACGCCCAGCTGCTCGTCGCCGACGATGGGTCGGGCGCGCAGCAGAGCCTGCCGCTCCCACGGCGCGGCGAACCTCTGCCAGTACGAGCGGTAGGCGTCCAGGGTCCGGACCAATGGTCCGTTCCTGCCCTCGGGGCGGAGGTTGGCGTCGACCAGCAGCGGTGGATCCGGGGTCGGCCGTCCCAGCAGCCTGGCCATCAGGTCGGCGACCGCACTCATGTCGTCCATCCCGGCACGGATCTCCTCGCCGGGCAACGGTTCTGCCACGTACATCACGTCGGCGTCGGACGAGTAGCCGAGCTCGGCGCCGCCGAGCCGGCCCATCCCGATCACGGCCAGCCGACCGCGCACCGCTCCCCCGCGGGCGGCGGCCACCTGCCGGATCGATACCTCGTACGCCGCCTGCAGCGACGCCTCCGCAACGCTGGTCAGACCGTAGGCGATGTCGGTGACGTCGATCAGACCGAGCAGGTCACCGCAGGCCAGCCGCAGCATCTCGTGCCGACGGGCCGACCGGGCCGCGTCCACCGACTCCTGTGCGCTCGACGCCCGCCTCGCGCGGGCCAGCAGGGCCACCCGGACATCGGCCGGCTGCGGCCGGAGCAGGGCGACGTCGTCGACCAGTAGTCGCAGCACCTCCGGCGCCCTCACCAGGAGATTCCCTACCAGCTTCGATCCGCCGAGCAGCGTGCCGAGCCGCTGCGCAACCAGGCCCTCGTCGCGTAGCAGCCGGAGATACCAGGGCGTCTCGGCGAGCGCCTCGGACACCTGCCGGTAGGAGAGCAGGCCTGCATCGGGATCGGGACTGCCGCTGAACGTGTCGAGCAGCACCGGGAGCAGGGTTCGCTGGATCGCGGCTCGGCGGCTGACACCGGAGGTCAGGGCGGCCAGGTGCCGCAGCGCCGACTCCGGACTGCGAAATCCGAGCGCGGCCAGCCGTGCGGTGGCCGCTTCGGGGCTCAGGCGCAGTTCTTGGTCATGAACCGCGGCGACGGCATGCAGAAGTGGCCGGTAGAAGAGCTTCTCGTGCAGCCGGCGCACGGCGGCGCTGTGCCGGTTGCGGTCGGCCGTGAAGATTTCGGCCGCCGTGAAGCGGCCGGCCGCCGTATACCCGTCCGCTCGGGCCAGCCACTCGAGGTCGGCGGGATCCTCGGGCAGCATGTGGGTCCGGCGCAGCCGTTGCAGCTGCAACCGGTGCTCGGCACGCCGCAGGAAGGTGTAGGCGGTGGCCATCTCAGCACCGTCGGACCGTCCGACGTAACCGCCGCGGATCAGCGACCGCAGAGCCATCAATGTGCCGGGAAGCCGCAGGTCGGGGTCCGTGCGGCCGTGCACCAGCTGGAGCAGTTGAACCGCGAATTCGACGTCCCGCAGACCTCCGCTGCCGAGTTTGAGCTCCTTGCTCTTGAGCTGCGTGGGGATGTTCTCCTCCACCCGCCGGCGCATGGCCTGCACGTCGTCGACGAACGAGGCCCGACCGGCGGCACTCCACACGCCCGTCGCGGTGATGTCGGTGAAGCCGGCCCCGACCTCGAGATCACCGGCCGCGGGGCGCGCCTTGAGAAGCGCCTGAAACTCCCAGGTGTGAGCCCAGCGGTGATAGTAGGCGGCGTGGCTGGACAGGGTGCGCACCAGCGCCCCGGCCTTGCCCTCCGGGCGCAGTGCGGCATCGACCTCCCAGGCCGCCTGACCACATATCCGCATCAACCCGGCCGCGAGATTCGTTGCGGTGGCGAGCATCCGGTCGTCATCGCCGGTCTCCCCCGCGGGATGATCCGCGGCGAAGATGACATCGACATCCGACAGATAGTTGAGCTCCCTGGCGCCGCACTTGCCCATTGCGATGACGGCGAGCCGCGCCGGCGCGGCAGTCGCGGGCAATGATGCGGCGGCGACGGCAAGACCGGCCTGCAGGGTGGCGTCGGCCAGGTCGGACAACGCCTGGCAGACCGCCGGGAGCACGGTGGCCGGGAGCGATGCCTCGACGGCTGGGGCCAGGTCGTGTGCGGCGATGATCAACAATTGCGAGCGGTAGGCCCGGCGGAGCGCCAAAACGGCAGCACCGCCGGTGAGGGTGGCCCGGGCGCCGGCCGTACCGGTGCACAGCGGCTCGTCCGGGTCGATGCCCACCGATTCGAAAAGCACGGCGCGCATGCTCTCCGCGGTGAGGAGCTGGCCGGGAAGCGCCTCCGGGAGCAGGAGTCGCCACTGCTCCGGATGCGCCGCCAGGTGCTCGGACAGCCCGGTCGAACCTCCCAGCACGCTGACCAGACGTCCGCGGAAGCGGTGGTGCTCGCGCAGCTCGGCGAGCAGGGCCGGTCCGTCGTCGGCGGCTTCGACCAGCGCCGCGAGACCGTGGACGGCGAGGTCGGGCCGCCCGGCCCGCGACAGCGCGGACAGCACCTCGTGTGCGCCCGGCAGGGCGACGCCGTCGACGGCCAGCCCGAGTTCGAGCAGATCGCGGCTGATCCGCTCGTCCTCGTCCAGTCCGTATCTGGCCAGGGTTCGCGGCGGCGGGCGAGTCACGGATTGCCGTGCAATGGCAGTCGCAGACCCGTCAGACGACCGGCGGCGAAAGCGACGAATCTGGCGACGAAATCCCGCCACACCTCGCCCATCGCTTCCTCGGCCTGATCGAGCACCGGACCGAGGCGACCGACCGGCTCCCGCCCTTCCGACCGTCCCCAGGCCCGGAGGTCGTCGGCCGACGGCTCGATGTGGAACTGCAGGCCCCATGCGGACGGGCCGATGCGCCAAGCCTGGTGCGGGTAACCCGTCGATGACAGCAGCAGCACTGCACCGGGCGGCAGTGTCGAGACGATGTCGTAGTGGTACTGCATCACGTCGGGCGTCATCGGCAGTGGATCGAACAGCGGGTCATTCTCGGCCGCATCGCGTTTCGCCGTCAGGTACGCGCCTATCTCGGGGCCTTCGGCGCCGGTGGTGACCGTGCCTCCGGTGGCCGCGGCGAGGAGTTGGGAACCGAGACAGATGGCCAGGGTGGGCATTCGTTCGGCCACCGCCCTGGCCAGCAGGGCCCTGGTGTCGGGCAACCAGGGCGCGATGTCGTCGTCGTAGGCGCCCATGTCACCGCCCAGGCTGAGAACGGCGTCGTAGCCGGTCAGATCTTCGGGCAGCGCGTCGCCCGCGTGCAGCCGGAGCACGTCAACGTCTGCGCCGGCGTTGGTCAACCAGCCACCGAGCCGCAGCAGCGGATCGCTCGGATCATGCTCGAGCACGAGGATCCTCGTCATGCCGGTACTCCCACTTCGACGATGACCGGGGCATGGTCGGAAGCGCCCTTGCCCTTGCGTTCCTCCCGGTCGATGGTGGCTGCGGTGACCTGCCTGGCCAGCGAACCGGAGGCCAGCGCGAAGTCGATACGCATACCTTCCCGCCGGGCGAATCGGAGCTGGCGGTAGTCCCAGTAGGTGTAGACGCCAGGGCCGGGCAGGTATGGCCGCACCACGTCGACCAATCCGGCGCCGAGGATGTTCGCGAACGCCGTGCGCTCCGGCTACCGAGACGTGGGTGTCGCCCTCGAAAGCCGCCATACTCCAGACATCCTCGTCAGTCGGGGCGATGTTGAAGTCGCCGCAGAGCACCAGTTGCTTGGCCGGATCCGCGGTGAGCTCCGCGGCGGTGAACCAGGCGAGCGCCGCAAGCCACTCGAGCTTGTAGGCGTAGTGCGGATCGCCGAGCGCCCTGCCGTTGGGGACGTAGAGACTCCAGAAGTCGACGCCGCCACAGGTGGCTCCGATCGCCCTGGCCTCGGGTTGTTCGCCGTAGACGCGGGATGCCTGGGAAGCCCAGCCTGACATTCTCGATGCCGATCCTGGAGATCAGCGCCACCCCGTTCCACTGCGAAAAGCCATGGTGGGCAACGTCGTAGCCGAGTTCCTTGAGCGGCCCGACCGGGAACTTGTCGTCGGGAATCTTGGTCTCCTGCACGGCCAGCACGTCAATGTCAGATCGCGCCAGCCAGGCGAGCATCCGGTCTTGGCGCGCCCGGAGGGAGTTGATGTTCCAGGTGGCGAACCTCATCCCAGGACCGGCCCCGGAGGTGGACCAGGGACGAAGAACGGGACCGACCACTCCGGCCGCGAGTCACCGTCTATCCGGGCCCGCCAGACCAGCACCTGACCGGCCGGCAGCGGCAGACCGGTGTTGAAGTAGAGGACGACGTGTGAGCGTGCGGGCAGCGCGTACCGCGGCACCCCGTTGCCACGGAAATTCGGTTCTTCGACCTGCAGGGTCTGGCCGAATCGGATGACGGAGGGAGCGGCCGTGAGCTCGACCGGAGCCCCTGAGGTGTCCTCGAGGACGACCTCGAAGGCGTACTGCTCGTTGAAGACCTCCGGCGGGAAATCCAGCGAGACCACGAGCGCGAACGCCGAGGAGACGCCGTTGGCATGGTCGCGCCCGATGATCTGCAGTCCGCCGCCGACCATCTGCAGCTTGCCGAGTTGATCGGCGACCGCGTAGTCGGCCAGGACCAACGAGACCGACGCTCGTTCGAAGACCTCGCTCATTCCAGTGATCGTGCCAGACCTTGATGGTGCTCCGTCACCGGAAATCGCGGGATGGGGTGGCGGCGACCAGATTCAGCGGCGCGACCCGCTCCGCCAACACCGAAAAGGCCGCTCCCTGCCGCTCGAGCATCCCTCTGACCAGCAGCGATGTCGACTCGCGTGCCACTTTTCGATACTTCGACCAGAACCCGGTCGAGCAGACGACATTGATCATTCCCGACTCGTCCTCGAGGTTGATGAAGATGATCCCGGAGGCGGTTGCCGGGCGCTGTCGGTGGGTCACCATGCCGGCGATCAGCACCCGGGTTCCGTGCTCGGTGTTTGCCAGGTCCTTGGCCATCACCACGCCCATCTGCTGCAAGGTCGCCCTGGAGAACTCGGTCGGGTAGGCGACCGGTGATATCCCGGTCGCCCAGATGTCGGCCACGGTCAGTTCGATCTCGCTCATCCCCGGCAGCGCCGGCGCGTCGAGACCGACCATCGTGCCGGGCAGGGTGCCGGTGCGCTCCCCCGCGGCCGCGCCGGCCGCCCACAGTGCCCGGCGGCGGTCCTTGCCCAGTGGCTTCTCACCGCTGAGCGTCAGCGCGTCCAGTGCGCCGGAGGTGGCCAGCGCCTCGGCATGGGCGGTCGACAGGGTGATGGCTCTGGTCAGCTGGTCGATGTCCCGAAACCCTCCCTCCGGCCGGGACGCGACGATCGAATCGGCCAGATCGGTACCGATCGTCCTGATACCGGCCAATCCCAGCCTGATCGCCGGTTTGCCGCCAGGTCCGGATTCCAGGCCGGCCTGAGCGCCGGAGAGGTTGATGTCCGGTCGATGCACCGTGACGCCATGTCGCCTGGCGTCGGCGACCAGTGACTGCGGCGAGTAGAAACCCATCGGCTGGGCGCGCAGCAGCGCCGCGGTGAAGGCGGCCGGGTGGTGCAGCTTCAGCCAGGACGAATAGAAGACGAGGGCGGCGAAGGACAGCGCGTGGGATTCGGCGAATCCGAAATTGGCAAAGGCGAGCAGCCGCTCGTAGATGCGGTCGGCGACCGGGCCGGTGAGCCCGTGCAGCGCCTGCATCCCGCTGTAGAGCCGGGTTTTCATCTTCTCCATCTTCGCGCTGGATCTCTTGGAGCCCATTGCTCTGCGCAGCTGATCCGCCTCGCCGGCATCGAATCCGGCGACGTCGACCGCGAGCTGCATCAGCTGCTCCTGGAACAGCGGGATGCCCAGTGTCTTGGAAAGTGAGTGCTCCATCACCGGATGGTCGTAGACCACCGGCTCCAACCCGTTGCGGCGCCGGATGTACGGATGCACCGACCCGCCCTGGATGGGACCGGGACGGATCAGTGCCACCTCCACCACCAGGTCGTAGAAGGTACGGGGTTTGAGTCGGGGCAGGGTCGCCATCTGGGCGCGGGACTCGACCTGGAAGACGCCGACCGAATCAGCCCGGCGGAGCATCTCGTAGACCGCGGGCTCCTCGAGATCCAATTGGGCGAAATCCACGTCGATATTCTCGTGTTCGCGGACCAGGTCGACCGCGTAGTGCAGAGCCGACAGCATGCCCAGCCCCAGCAGGTCGAACTTGACCAGCCCGATCACCGCACAATCGTCCTTGTCCCACTGCAGCACGGTACGGTTCGGCATCCGCCCCCATTCGACAGGGCAGACCTCGCCCACCGGTCGGTCGCAGATCACCATCCCCCCGGAATGAATGCCGAGATGCCTTGGATAGTCCTGGATCTGGCCGGCCAGCTCCAGCACATCCGTCGGGATGGCACGTTCGTAACGCTGCGCGGCCAGCGGGGTCCAGCCGTCGAGCTGCTTGGAATAGGCGTCCTGTTGACCGGGCGAGTGGCCGAGCGCCTTGGCCATGTCACGGACCGCCATCCGCGGCCGAAAGGTGTTGACATTGGCCACTTGTGCAGCCCGCTCCCGGCCGTACTTCTCGTAGACGTGCTGGATGACCTCTTCGCGCCGGTCCGACTCGATGTCCACATCGATGTCGGGCGGGCCATCCCGTTCCGGAGCCAGAAATCGCTCGAAGAGCAGGCCGTATTTCACCGCGTCGACCGCGGTGATGCCCAGTGCGTAGCAGACGGCCGAGTTGGCGGCCGAACCTCTGCCCTGACAGAGGATGTCATTCGTGCGGCAGAATTCGACGATGTCGTGCACGATGAGGAAATAGCCCGGGAAATGGAGATTGTCGATGATGGCTAGTTCCTTCTCGATCTGCGCATAGGCATCGGGCCGCGCCTCCGGTGAGCCGTAACGGCCCATCGCGCCCGCCATGGTCAGGGCCCGCAGGTGACTGTTCTCGTCATGCCCGGCCGGCACGTCGAACGGTGGCAGCTGCGGAGCCACCAGCATCAGGTCGAAGGCACACTCCAGCCCGATCCGCGCTGCATTCGCCACGGCTGTCGGGTACCTGGCGAACAACTGCGCCATCTCGGCTCCGGACCGCAGGTGTGCACCGGGACCCGCGGGCAGATAGGGGTCGGCCTCGTCGAGGCTGCGCCTGGCACGAACAGCGGCCATCGCCGAACTCAACCGCGAACCAGGCGGACTCGCGTAGTGCGCCCCGGTGGTTGCCACCACCTGGAGGCCGAGAGTCGTTGCCAGCAGGGCCAGTTCGTCGTTGTCCTCGTCGTCCGTCGGTTGCTGGCGGCAGGTCAGTTCGACGACGACATTCTCCCGACCGAACCGGTCGACGAGTCGCAGGATCTCCTGGCGGGCCATGGCCGGCCCACCCATGGCCAGCGCCCGACGGACACTGCCCTTCCGGCAGCCGGTGAGGATCAGCCAGTTGCCATCTGCTGCGTTACCCAGATCGTCCAGATCGTAGACCGGACGCCCTTTTTCATGTCCGACGAGTTGCGCCTTGCTGATCTGCCCGGCCAACCGGCGATACCCTTCCTGACCGCGGGCCAACACCAGCAGGTGCCGGCCGACCGGATCCGGAATGCCGAGTTGACCGGTGGGCAGGTCCAGCGACAGCTCCGCACCGTAGATGGTGCGCAGCCCGGCATCCTTGGCCGCCTCGGCAAAGCGGACGACGCCGTAGAAACCGTCGTGATCGGTGAGGGCGAGGGCGGTCAGTCCCAACCGGCTCGCCTCGGCAACCATCATCTCCGGGGTGGATGCACCGTCGAGAAAGCTGAACGCCGAATGGCAGTGCAACTCTGCATACGGAACAACCTGTTCCAGTTGTGCCGCAACGGGAACACTTTCCAGCCGGCGCACCGTCGGTGGTGGGCCCACGTCCTTCCAGCGGGGGTAGCCCGGACAAGGCGCGTTCCAGCTCCCGCCACGGCACCGGCGGATTCGACCAGCCCATCAGTCGTACACCCCTTCGATCTGCCAGCCGTCCATGCCGAACAGCAGCAGCAACGCCGTACCACTCTCGGTGAGTATCTGGAGCCGCGCCCGGGTGCCGATAGAGCTGGACAGGCGGCTCGGGAAGTTATGTGGCGGCTTACCGTAGGCGGAATCACCCGGACCGAGGCTGTACGGCCCGGCGGGCTCGCTGCCGATCGCGGTGGGCGACTCCGGTGGGGAGACCACTGGCATCTCCGCCAGCCACCACCGTTCGTCCAACAACCAGGGGCCGGCCCAACTCCGAATCCAGGACGCATCGAACTCTCGCCCCTGCACTCGTGCCGGCCGACCACTGAGCACACCACGTTCGGTGACGTCGACGGGTGCTCCGTGTTCGTCGCAGACCGCTACCGACGTGACCGACGGCAAAGCGGTGGGCGCCGGCGCCGGCAGCGCACCCGGCCATGGCGCAGCAGGATCGCGTTCCGGAACCTTCTCCTCCCCCCATGGCACCATGGTGATCTTCTCGACCGGACCCCGTCCACCCGAAAGTACCGGCGTCAGAACGGATTCCGGCCCGAGTAACCCCTGGACCCTGGCAAAGGCCCAGCCGGCCCGTTGATCATCCTGGCCGTCGGACCCCCATAGCCCGTACTGGACCAGACCGGCGCCGATCGCCTCGATGGGTTCCAGCCGCAGCAGTGTGATGGCCCCCGGCCCACTGAACTCGTCGTCCGGGCGCACAGTCCGGCCGGCGGTCAACCAGCCGTCCAGTTGCCATCGCAATCTGTCCGCGGTCGCGGCAGGCGTCAGCGGCCGGGCGCACCGCCAGATTCGTGTCAAGTGCCCGCCCCGATCGGTCCTGGCACTGATCGACAGCCTGGTGCAGGCCAGACCGGCATCGGCCAGGCTGGCATGAAACCGCTCGGCCAGCGCCCGCGCGGCAAACGCTGCGGAATCCACCCTGTCCAGCGGTGGGTCGCATTGCTGTTCGACCGCCAGCTCCTCGGGAATGGCCCGGCGCGACATCCCACGTTCGGACAGCCCTCTGGCCAGCCGGTGCGCGACCACCGCGTCGGCTCCGAACCTGGTGGCCACCTTCGCTTCCGGCAGTGCGGCAAAGGCTCCGGCAGTGGTGATGCCCAACCGGATCAGCAGGTCGACCAGCTCCATCCGCTCCGGTGGCGCGATGGCCGGGTCTCTGGCCAGTTCGACGATGGGCAACGGTCGGCAGAAATCGGCCGCGCCGCCGGAGGGCACGATCACAACCTGACGAGCAGCGAGGACGGCGACCGAGAGCGAGTCGGCGATGCCGACGGAGCATTCAACATCGAGCGCTTCGATGATGTCGACGAGTTTTTCGGCGGCTGCCACTTCGCTGCCGAAATAACGGGCCGGGCCCCTCGACGCGCAGGCGATGAGACCGGGCCGGAGGATCTCCACTCCCGGTGCCACCGATTCGACAGCCGCGACGACCGGCTCGAACAATCGGGCGTCACGATCGGCGTCCACCTTGAGCACCAGCAGGTCCGGGCATCTGGACTGGGCGTCACGTCGACGCTGCCCCACCTTGATGCCTTCCGATCTGGCGGCGGCGGTGCAGGTCTGCACCCGGTTGGCGTGGAAGATCGCCACCGGATCGGACGCCGGCCTTCCCGACTGCCGGCGCCAGCCACGGCCGGCCAATCGGGACACCAGATCACCAGGGTGCGGGTGCGGTCCGGAGGGCTGCTCATGACATGTGCCGACTGAAGTCGTTGATCCTGATGACATTGTCGAATTCGGGGTCGCCGAAGTCAGTGGTGTATCCGGCAGGCTCTTGATCAAGGCTGTCATCGGCCGCGCGGCAGAACACTCCGACCGAGTCGGCGAGGCTGAATCGTTCGCCCCGCCAACCCGGATGGCTGAGCTCGGGATCGAACTCGGCAGGCGCGGGAACGGGGCCAGGCAGCATGCTGGGCACCGCGGGGATGAGCGCACCGTCCGGATGATGGAACACCCAGCCGGTCGGCGCGGCAAAGCTGACCGTGAAACCTCTTTCGTGCACGGCCATGTGGTGAAAACGACATACCAATACCAGATTTTCGAGATTGGTCGGGCCGCCGTCCTTCCAGTGCACGACGTGGTGCGCCTCCAGGTGTCGGCGGCGGTGACAGCCGGGATGCTGACAACCGTCATCCCGGATTCGCAGCGCACGGCGGAGACCGGGTGAGATCTTTCGGGTCTTGTGTCCCAGCCGCAGCGGTTCGCCGACCATGGTCGGACCGAGCGACGTGCGCACAACGGCGACGATCGCGGCGTCACAGATCAACCGCTCCGCCGTGGTCCGCGCCAGGCCGGGACCGTCCTCGAGGTGGCAGCGACGCTCGGCATGGTCAGGTGAATCCTCGGTCTCCCCGAGCACTTCGGCGTCGACGTGCAGTACCAGCAGATGACGATCGTCGCCGGAGCTGTCCACTTCCCCCGCGGCGAGCGCATTCTGCGCCATGGCCACCAGACCATCGGCAGCACTCCAGTCGGTGTCGCGAGTCGGCGCGTCCGGGGCACCCAGGCCGTGTTCGGCCTGCCGCATCGCGGCCAGCAGGATCCCACCCTCGTCAGGTGGCAGCCGCGCCGTGAACACCAGCATTCCGTCCTCGTCCCAGAAAAACCGGACCTTTCGCTTCTCCTGCTGGTCCAGCCCGGCACTGTCCGTCTTCCGGAACGCACGCACCACCCGTTCCAGCTGGGCTGCCGTGTGCACCAGGGCCTGTTCCAGCAAGGTCTGTTCGCTGATCCGACCCACCGCTCTGGTGATCGCCTTGACCTTCGAGAAGGACAACCTGCCTGCCGCAAAGGCCGCGGTGATCAACGGAACCTGCTCCAGCGATCTGGCCACCCGCAGGTACTCTCGCGCTGCCTGTGGCGACACCGAACACGACCACGACAACCAGTGGGAACAGGATTTGATACCTACCTCCGCCCATCCCTTGCGGCGGTCGAATTCGGCGATCAACTGCAGCCACTCGCAGGTCGAGGACGCCAGCTGAGCGGCAAGTGAACAGATCCGCGCCTCGAGTCGCGCCAGCGGCACCTCTGGCTCACTCGTCGCAATCGCCGCTAGTGACATCGCCCAACCCCATCTCATCGAACCTTTGTTCGAGACTAGATCAGGCCTACGACAGTCATCAAGAAGTTGGGACCAGAGTGGTCAATGTCCGAATTGACGCTTTCGCGGTAGCGTTTCCGGCCGGTCAGCCGACCTCGGCGATCAACGGATCGGCCACCTGGCCGCACCCGGTCGGGAAGGGCCCCGATGTCAACGCTGGACCGGGTGCTCTGCAGGAACATGACCGCCGTGCTTCGTCGACCGGCGGCTCCCCGGCCACCGACCTCGACGACCAGTTCCCGATCCCGCAACCGACCGTGACCGGGACCCAAGCCCGTCCAGTTCTCGATCCGGCTGTTCAGCACCAGATCGGCACCCGGCCACTGACCGGCGACCAACAGCACGGCGCCACTCTGCCGCAGCCGGGCGGTGAGCACCCGTAACCGCGCCGGAGCCAGCACCTTGGGCGGAATGAGGGCGATCATGTCAACGCCGTCCGTCAGCACCGAAAGTACCTGCAGCACGTCAGGTCCCGGATCCGGAATGAGAGCAAGTCGATCAAGGTCGACCCCCAGCTCGGCGGCGGCCAGCAGACCGACCCATGGCATTCCGACCAGTGCGGACCAGGTATCAGCCGGCGTCGCCAGCAGGGTCAGCAGCAAGCTGGTGACCCCGCTCCGGCCACCGAGGCTGACCACCCCACCCCGCGGCAATCCACCCCGCGGCAGGATCTCGGCCAACGGCGCCGGGACGGTGATCACCTGGCGACTGGTACTGATGACCGGAGCCAGCCCGGCCGCCATCTTGTGACGCAGCTCGGCGAGGGTCTGCTGCCGATCTCGCTCGAACATGAGTTCGATGATAGTCCGAAGGCTAGAGGGTGGCTACCCAGCGCTCGAGAACCTCGGCGCCGGCATCCCCGGACTTCTCCGGGTGGAACTGGGTCGCCGACAACGGACCGTTCTCCACCGCCGCCACGAAGCGGTCTCCGCCGTGCTCGGCCCAGGTCACCACCGGAGGACGAAACGGGCCGGTGGCCTCGAGTTCCCACCGGCGAACCGCGTAGGAGTGCACGAAGTAGAACCTGGTTTCCGGCTCCAGCCCGGCGAACAGCCGCGACCCGGAACCGGGCAGGACGGTGTTCCAGCCCATGTGCGGCACTATCGGCGCCTGCAGTTTTTCCACGGTGCCCGGCCATTCACCGACGCCGTCGGTCTGCTCGCCGTGTTCGACGCCGGATTCGAACAGTATCTGCATGCCGACGCAGATTCCCAGGACCGGCCGCGACCCGGCCAGCCGACGGCCGATGATTCGGTCACCGCGTACCGATTTCAGCCCGGCCATGCACGCCGCATACGCTCCGACCCCTGGGACGACGAGACCGTCCGCATTCAGTGCCACCTCGAAATCCGCCGTGACCTGAACATCGGCGCCGGTCCGGCGCAGCGCCCGTTCCGCCGACGCCAGATTGCCGGAGCCGTAGTCGAGAATCACTACACCAGCCACAACACACCACCAGCCACACAGCCGACGGCGAACAATCCCATGATCACGGAGGCGATCCGAGCATCATTGCGCCACAAGGAGATCACCCCACCGATCAGGAAACCACCGAGCACGATCAGCACATAGGCAAACCAATTCACAGCACTCCCTTCGTCGAGGGAATACCGCCCACCCGCGGATCCGGTTCGGCGGCGGCACGCAGTGCCCTGGCCACCGCCTTGTACTGCGCCTCGCAGATATGGTGCGGATCGCGGCCGTAGATCACCCGCACGTGCAGTGCGATCCTGGCGTGAAAAGCCAAGGAGTCGAATACATGCCGATTCAGCACCACCGGATAGTTGTTGCCGACAGTGAATCCGAGAATGGATTCCGGCTCACCGGTGTGTACCGAGAAGGGCCGCCCGGACAGGTCGACCGAAGCGTGCGCGAGGGTTTCGTCCATCGGGATGAAGGCGTCGCCGAAGCGCCGGATACCAGCCTTGTCCCCGAGTGCCTGACCAAGTGCCTGGCCCAGCACGATGGCGGTGTCCTCCACCGTGTGGTGGGCGTCTATATCGACGTCGCCCGACGCTGCAACGCGGAGATCGAACGAACCGTGCACGCCGAACGCGGTGAGCATGTGGTCGTAGAACCGGACACCGGTGGAGATGTCGACCAGGCCCGTGCCGTCCAGATCGATGTCGACCAGCACGGACGACTCACTGGTGACCCGTTCGATCACGGCACGGCGATTGCTGCTCACAATTTCTCCTTGATCCCGGCGCTGACAGACAGAAAGGTGTCGTTGTCATTCTCCGTGCCGATGGTGGCCCGGAGAAATCCCGGGATTCCGGGGTCTCGGATCAACACTCCGTTGTCCAGGTACGACTGCCACACTGCGTGCGCGTTGTCGAAGCGACCGAAGAGCAGAAAGTTCGCATCGGAATCGATGACCTGGAAACCGATCTCGCGCAACGCCGCCGTGACCCGACGACGTTCGGCCACCAGCGCGGCCACCGAACCCAACGTGTCGTCGCCGTGCCGGAGAGCCGCCAGAGCAGCAGCCTGGGTCAGCACCGAAAGGTGATAGGGCAGGCGCACCAACAACAATGCGTCGATGACGGCCGGCGAGGCGGCGAGGTAACCCAGCCGCCCACCGGCGAACGCGAAGGCCTTGGACATCGTCCTTGACACCACCACCCGGGCCGGGAACTCGTCGATCAACGACACCGCACTCGGGCGGTCGGAGAACTCCGCGTAGGCCTCGTCGACCACCACCATTCCCGGCGCAGCCAGCACGATCCGCCGAAGATCGGTCAACGCGATGGATCCGCCGGTCGGGTTGTTCGGGCTGGTGACGAACAGAATGTCCGGGCGGTGCTCGGCGATCAGCGTTGCCGCAGCATCGATGTCGATGGTGAAGTCGGGCAGCCGCGGTACCGGCAGCCACTCCGTCTGCGTGCCGGTGGAGATGATCGGGTGCATCGAGTACGACGGCTCGAAGCCGACCGCCCGACGACCAGGGCCGCCGAAGGCCTGCAACAGTTGTTGCAGAATCTCGTTGGAACCGTTTGCCGCCCAGAGGTTCTCCACGGTCAACGGAACGGAGGTGGTCGACGCCAGGTACGCAGCAAGCGCGGTCCGCAACTCCACGGCATCCCGGTCGGGATAACGGTTCAGCGACACCGCTGCGGCAGCCACCGACTCGGTCAGATCGGCCAGCAATGCCGCCGACGGCGGGAACGGGTTCTCGTTGGTGTTGATCTGTACCGACACGTCGAGTTGCGGTGCGCCGTAAGGGTTGCGACCGACCAGGTCGGCACGCAGCGGCAGATCCGCCAGCCGCGCGTCGGCGCCGATCACCTGGACACCCGATCCCGGAAGCGAGCGGTGACGGCCTCCCCGTGGGCGGGCAGGTTCTCCGCGGCAGCCAGGGCCAGCACATGATCGGCCACCGCGTCCAGCGCATCCCGGGAGTACTCGATCACCTGCATCTGCTTGAGGAACGTGGTGGTGGCCAGACCCGAGGAGAACCTGGCGCAGCCGGCGGTCGGCAGCACATGGTTGGAACCGGCGCAGTAATCCCCGAGTGACACCGGCGAGTACTTGCCCACGAAGATCGCTCCGGCGTTGCGGATCCGCCGGGCGACGACAGGTGCGTCCGCCGTTTGGATCTCGAGGTGTTCGGCGGCGTAGGCGTCGGCCACCGCGATGCCGTCCTCCAGGCTGGCCACGACGACGATCGCCGACTGCGGCCCGGTGAGCGCCGCGGTGACCCTGTCCCGGTGCCGGGTGTTGACGACGCGGGTGATGACCTTGTTCTCGACTGCGTCGGCCAGCGCCGTCGACGTGGTGATCAGCACCGAGGCGGCCATCGGGTCGTGCTCCGCCTGGGACACCAGATCGGCGGCCACGTGGTCGGCATCGGCCTTTTCGTCGGCGAGGATGGCGATCTCGGTCGGACCGGCTTCTGCGTCGATCGCGACGACGCCCCGGAGCAGCCGCTTCGCGGCGGTGACGTAGACGTTGCCGGGGCCGGTGACGACATCGACCGGTTCGATGGTGGTGCCGTCGACGTCGATCGCGCCGTAGCCGAGCATCGCGACGGCCTGGGCGCCGCCCGCCGCGTAGACCTCGGTCACGCCGAGCAGACCGCAGGCGGCCAGCACGGTCGCGTCGGGCCAACCGGTGCTCTGTTGCGGGGGCGAGGTGACGGCAATTCCGGTGACTCCGGCTATCTGGGCCGGGACCACATTCATCACCACACTGGATGGATAGACGGCAAGACCACCCGGAACGTAGAGACCTACCCGGCGCACCGGAACCCAACGCTGGGTGACCGTGCCGCCCGGCACGATCTGGGTGACCCTCTCGGTCGGAACCTGAGCCTGATGGCCGATCCTGGCCCGGGCGATGGACTCCAGCAAAGCCGCCTTCACCTGCGGCTTCAGGGCGGCCACCGCGGCGTCGATCACCTGGCCCGGCACCCGGAGCGAGGTCGGCCGGACGCCGTCGAACTTCTCGGTTGCCTCGAGAATTGCGGCCGACCCCCGGCGACGCACGTCCTCGACCAACGGCGCCACGGCGGCCACCGCCGCAGACACGTCGACGGCTCCTCTTGGCAGCATGGTGCGGACGTTGCCAAGTCCTTGACGCAGGTCTATCCGGCGCAGCATCTGAGAAGTTCCTCGTTTCATCGGGGGTGCAAGGTCCACCCTAAAGTGCCGCGCGAGCGGTATCAGTCGCTCAGCTCGACCACGGCGATCCCGGGACCGGCACCGAGCCGGATCACCTCGCTGCCGTCCGGACGCCAGCCACCGGACAGCCCGCAGGCCGGCCCACCGCCGGTGCCCCCGGAGTACTGGGCCAGCACCACCCACCTGCCCCTGGACGCGAGAGCGCGCATCTGCTCGTCGATCCTGGCCTCCGACCCGATCACATACATGGCGCCCACCAGATGCGCGTCGGCGTCAGCATCACCGAGGGACAGGGCCAGTTTCCAGCCACCGATCGTCACCACGTGGGCGGCCGACTGGCCGGCGCTGAAGATCCCGATCTCGCCGACGGCCAGACGCTGCTTGGTGTGGACCACCCGGACGCCGCCGCGCGGGTCGATGTGCAGCACCCCGATCCGTGGCAATGCGCCGTCGGCGGTCGGCGCTCCGACGAAAGCATGTACTTTCCGCTCCCGACAGATCGACGAAATAGGTTGCAGCAGTGGATCATTCGGAGCGATTCGGATGCGATGCAGGTCGATGAGGTCGGGCTCGTAACCGGTGAGCGAGAGCTCGGGAAACAGGACGACAACAGCTCCGGAACTCGCTGCCTCGGCAATCTGAGCGGCGTGCTCGGCCACCGCTCCGGGAATGTCGCCCGGATGCGAGACGCACTGGATGGCGGCGACCCGCAGGGGCGATCTCATCGCAGGTCGAGACCGAGGTCGACCGCGGGTGACGAGTGGGTGAGGGCCCCGACGGCGAGATAGTCGACGCCCGTGGCGGCGACGGCGGCGGCGTTGTCCAGCGTCAGGCCGCCGGAGGATTCGAGCCGCACGCCTGGGTGACCCGACCTGGTACGGCGAACCGCCTCAGCGGTGTCCGTCACCGAGAAGTTGTCGAGCAGGATCAGCTCGGCCCCGGCACCGAGCGCGTCCTCCAGTTGCTCCAACGTATCCACCTCGACCTCCATGGTGATGTCCGCGCTGACGGAACGTACCGCTTCGATCGCGGCACGCACACACCCGGCCGCAACCACGTGGTTGTCCTTGATCAGTGCGGCATCCCCGAGGCTCATCCGGTGATTGACGCCACCACCGCATCGGACGGCGTATTTCTCCAGAGCCCGAAGCCCAGGGAGCGTCTTCCTGGTGTCCCTGATCCTCGCCGTGCTGCCCGCCACCGCGGCGACCCACTGGCTCGTCACGGTGGCGATCCCGGTCAGATGGGTGAGTGCATTCAGCGCGGTTCTTTCTGCGGTCAGAATGCCGGAGACGCTGCCGCGCAACGTCATCACCGGTTGCCCGGGTTCCAGGATCGAGCCGTCCGGCGACAGGTCGACGGTGAAGGTCCCGGCGCCCAACACGGTGTCGAACACGGCCAGCGCGACCGGGCCACCGGCCAGGATCCCCCGCTGCCGGGGCGTGATGACTGCTTCCGCGACGGCGTCGGCGGGAACGGTGGCAGCGGTGGTGATGTCGGGGCCGTCGGCGAAGTCCTCCGTCAGCGCCCTCGACACCACCGCGGCCACGTTCTGTTCGTCGAGTCCCGCCGCGGCAAGGGCGGCCCTGGTGACGGCTGACCACTGCAGCGGGTCGACGGCGTAGGCGGCGGTCATGCGTTCACCTCCGCGGCGCGGAGCGCCTCGACCCGGGTAACCACCTGGCCGTTCTCGAGCCGGACCACCACCGAGGTCATCCATTCCGTCGAGGCCTCGGGATGGTCGGTGCGGACGTGGCAGCCGCGGGACTCGGTGCGGGTGGCCGCGGCAGACAGCAGCGCGGTGGACACCAGCGCCAGGTTCGCGGCTTCGACCGTGGCCCTGGTGGCCTCGACTGCGCCTGCGGTGTGCTCGAATCGTCGAGAGCGCGCGAGCCAACCCTGCAGCTTCCCGCCCGATCCCGGCTTCCGCGCTCATCACCGCCTGACCCGCGTCGCGACCCGCTGTCGAAGCGATCGGCAGTTCGGGCAGCACCAGTTCACCGACCGACGCCGACGATAAGTTCGGAGGCGACTGCCTCCGCGGCCCGCTCACCCATCACCAGGCCCTCCAGCAGCGAGTTGGACGCCAGTCGGTTGGCGCCGTGCAGGCCGGTGCGGGTGACCTCGCCGACGGCGTAGAGCCCGGCGACCGTCGTACGCCCGTGAAGGTCGGTGATGATCCCGCCGCAGTGGTAGTGGGCCGCCGGGGCAACGGGTATCGGTTGCAAGTTCGGATTGATGCCGGCCTGCGCACAGGCGGCCGAAACGGTCGGAAAACGTCGCGCGAACAACTCCGGTGCGATCCCCGTCGCGTCCAGGAAGACGTGGTCGCGGACCCCACCGGGCGCGCCGGCGAGCCGGCGGGTGACGGCGAGCGACACCACGTCTCTGGGCGCGAGGTCGCCCAGCGGGTGCACTCCGGCCATGATGCGTGCGCCGGTGGCGTCGATCAGCACGGCGCCCTCACCCCGTACGGCCTCGGTCACCAAGGGGCGGTGACCACGGGCGCCCGGACCGGTCCACAGCACCGTGGGATGGAACTGCATGAACTCGACGTCAGCCAGCGCCGCACCGGCGCGCAACGCCATCGCAAGGCCGTCCCCTGTTGCCACCTCCGGGTTGGTGCTCGCCGCATAGAGGTGACCGGCGCCGCCGGTCGCCAGCACCACGGCATCGGACCTGATCAGGCCGATGGTTCCGTCGTTGCCCAGCACCGTGACCCCGCCCGCCCGGCCCGCCGCGTCCAGGACCACGTCGAGCACCTGATGCCCCGTCAGCATGCCGGGCAGACTCCCGGCCGCCAGCAGCGAACGCTCGATCTCCGCCCCGGTGGCGTCGCCGCCGGCGTGGATGACCCGGTTCGCGGAATGACCGCCCTCCCTGGTGCGCAGGAGTCCGCCGGGACCGGAGTCGAACTGCGCACCGCGCGCCATCAGGGCGGCGACTGCGGCGGGCCCCTCGGTCAGGATCATCGAGACCGCGGCCGGGTCCGACAGGCCGGCCCCGGCGACCAGGGTGTCCTCGATGTGGGCGCCGATCGAATCACCGGGGTCGCGTTCGTCGCGTACCACCGCGACCCCGCCCTGGGCCCAGTACGTATTCGCCTCGTCCGGCTCGCCCTTGGTCAGCAGCAGTACCGACAGGCCGGCTGCGGCGAGATCCAGGGCGCAGGTCAGCCCGGCAACTGCCGGTGCCGACGACGACAACCTGCGACTTCGCCTCCCAGCTGGGCGTGATCATTCGCCCCCACCGCCCGACGAACCGATGGCGATCATCCGCTCCACCGCGCCGCGCGCTCTGGCGGCGGTCTGGACGTCGACGTGCACCTCGTCGCGCTTCTCCAGCAGCGAGCGCATCAACTTCTCGGGGGTGATCATCTTCATGTACCTGCAGGAGGCCTTCTCGTTGACGGCCAGGAAGTCGATGCCGGGCGCGGCTCGCTTCAGCTGGTGGATCATCCCGATCTCGGTCGCCACCAGTACCGATCTGGACGACGAACCGGCGGCCGCGGTGACCATCTCGCCGGTCGACAGGATCTTGATCCGCTCCTTGGGCACGGCACCACTGGTGGCGAGGTACAACGCGCTGGTGGCGCAGCCGCACTCGGGGTGGATGTAGAGATCCGCATCGGGATGGGCCGCGGCCTTCGCGGACAGCTCAGCGCCATTGATGCCGGCGTGGACGTGGCACTCCCCGCCCCAGACCTTGATGTTGTCCCGCTGCAGCACCCGGCGTACGTGCGCGCCGAGGAACTGGTCAGGGCCGAACAGCACCGGGGTGTCGCGCGGGATGGAGTCGACCACCTCGACCGCATTCGACGAGGTGCAGCAGATGTCGGTCTCGGCCTTCACCGCAGCGGTGGTGTTCACGTAGGAAACCACGACGGCGCCCGGGTTCTCGGCCTTCCAGGCCCGCAACTCGTGGACGGTCATCGAGTCGGCCAGCGAGCAGCCGGCGGCTTCGTCCGGGATCAGCACCGTCTTCTCGGGCGAGAGAATCTTGGCGGTCTCGGCCATGAAGTGGACGCCGCAGAAGATGATGGTGGACTGCGGCGCGGTGGCGGCGATCCTCGACAGCGCCAACGAGTCGCCGACGTGGTGGGCCACGTCCTGGATCACCGGCAGCTGGTAGTTGTGCGCCAGGATCACGGCGTCACGCTGCTCGGCGAGTTCGTGGACCTGCGCCACCCATTCGAGGGTTGGTGCCGACATGACATCCTCCGATCGAGGTTTTCGACTTATAATCGAAAACATGCCACATCGTATCAGCGTCGAGGTCCTGGCGGCGGTGTTCAGCGTCCGTTCGCGGGCCGGCGGGCAGCTGAGCCTTGACGTGCTGCTGTGGCAGCGCGGTCAACAACCCGACGCCGGAAAGTGGTCACTGCCAGGCGGAATCGTGCTGCCGTCGGAGGATGTCGACTCCTCGGCACGGCGTCAGCTGGCCCAGAAGGTCGATCTGACGCGGGTCTCCCACCTCGAACAGATCGGGGTGTTCTCTGCGCCACATCGGATGCCGGACGCCCGCACGGTGGCCACCGGCTTCCTCGGGCTGGTGCCGCTCGATGCCGACCCGACGCTGCCGCCGGATACCGATTGGCACCCGGTCGACAGGCTCCCGGTGACTGCCTTCGACCACGGCGTCATCATCGATCGGGCCCACCGACGGCTACAGGCGAAGCTGTCCTATACGAACATCGGGTTCGCCCTGGCGCCCGGCGAGTTCACCATCGCCGAGCTGCGGAGGGTGTACGCCACCGCACTCGGCCACGACGTGGATCCGACCAACCTGCACCGGATCCTGGCGCGCCGGGGCATGCTCGAGCGCACCGGGACAACCGGTCCGCGCAATCCCGTCGGTGGACGACCGGCTGCGCTGCACCGGTTCACCGTTTCGGAATTGCGGGTCACCGATCCATTTGCGGCGTTTCGGCCGCCGGAGAAATAGCCAGATCGGGCCGACCGCTCCAGGCGACCAGGAACGTGTAGACGGCCACGGCGACGGCGGGCTGGGCCAGCAGCACCAGGGCGGTGCCGAGCGATGGCGCCGCGGTCACCAGGGATCCCTTCTGGCTTGTCCCGACGGCGGCGGGGTCGACGCCACTGGCCACCATCCGACCGACGGCATAGGCGGCGAGCGCGCCAAGAGCGTTGGCGCCGGCCACCACCAGCAGCGTGACCAGTCCGCGTATCGATCGCCACTGCCAGACCGCGGTCGCCACGGCCAGCGCCACCACGACTCCGATCAGGACGAAGATCGCGATCGAGGTGAATTGGTGGTAGGACTCGGTGGGCAGGGCCTGGTACTGCCCGTTCGGATAGACCACGAACTGCTCGCCGGGCGCGATCAGCGCCCACAACACCCCTTGCAGGACACCCAATATCACTGTGATCGCGACGATGGCAGCCGACGACCGCCAGAGCAGGAGCTCCCGGTTCACGCCAGGCAGTCCGCGCCGAGAAGGGCTTTCAGGTCACCCATCAGGGCCGAGCTCATGGTGACCCGGAACCGGTCGTCGACCTGCAGCTTCTTGTCCGACGACCCGCCGGTCAGCCGGATGTGCACAGCCGTCGTTCCCGGATGCGCCTGCAGCACGTCACATAATCTGGCTACCACCGGCGGCGTGCACCTGGCCGCGGCCATGGTCACCTGCATGGGGCCCTTGTTGGACGGCCCGGAGAGGTCTGGCACGACCACGCTCTGGGCGTGCAGGCTCAGTCTGTCCTCCGACCGGGAGACCCTGGCCTTGACCAAGACCACTGCGTCCTCGGCCAGGCTCAGGGCGAACTCGGAGTAGACCTTCGGGAAGAACGCCACCTCGACGCCTCCGGCCAGATCCTCCAACTGCGCCGAGGCCCACGGATCGCCCTTCTTGGTCAGCCGCCGCTGCAGACCGGTAAGGATGCCGCCCACCGTGACGGTGGCCCGGTCCGGGATGGTGCCGTCGATGATGTCCGGGATGGATGCGTCCGACTGCGCCGACAGGACGTGCTCGATACCGGCCAGCGGATGCCCGGACACGTAGAGCCCCAACATCTCCCGCTCGAATCCGAGCAGCAGCTTCTGGTCCCACTCGGTGTCGGGAACCGTCACGGTGAGAGCGCCGCCGACGTCCTCGGCGCTCATCTCGCCGAAGAGGTCGAACTGGCCGGCGGCCTCGGCCTTCTTCACGTTCATGTACAAGTCGATGCCCTCGGCGTGGGCCATCAGCAAGCCCTTGCGCGGGTGCTTCAACGAGTCGAAGGCGCCGGCTTTGATCAGCGATTCGACGACCTTCTTGGTGCAGACCACGGCTTCCACTTTGGACAGGAAGTCAGAGAAATCGGCGTAATCGCCCTTCGCCTTCCGGGTGGCGATCAACGAGGCCACCGCCCCGGCGCCGACGTTGCGGATGGCGGACAGGCCGAAGCGGATGTCCGTGCCGACGGGCGCGAAGTTCTTCTCGGATGCGTTGACGTCCGGCGGCAGCACGGTGATGCCCATGCTGCGGCATTCGGCGAGGTAGATGGCCGACTTGTCCTTGTCGTCGCCGACCGAGGTGAGCAGAGCCGCCATGTACTCCGACGGATAGTTCGCCTTCAGGTAGGCCGTCCAGTAGGACACCAGCCCGTAGGCCGCCGAATGCGCCTTGTTGAATGCGTAGTCAGAGAACGGCAGCAGGATGTCCCACAGCGTCTGCACCGCGGCCTGCGAGAATCCGCGCTCCTTCATGCCGGCCGAGAAGTTCGCGAACTGCTTGTCCAGCTCGGACTTCTTCTTCTTGCCCATCGCCCGCCGGAGCAGATCGGCGGCGCCGAGCGAGTAACCGGCCACGTGCTGCGCGATGGCCATCACCTGCTCCTGGTAGACGATCAGGCCATAGGTGTCCCCCAGGATCTCGGCCAGCGCGTCGGCAAGTTCGGGGTGGATCGGGATGACGGGCTTCCGGCCGTTCTTGCGGTCGGCGTACTCGTTGTGCGAGTTCGCCCCCATCGGCCCGGGCCGGTAGAGCGCACCGACGGCCGAGATGTCCTCGAAGTTGTCGGGCTTCATCGATCGGAGCAGTGCACGCATCGGGCCGCCGTCGAGCTGGAACACGCCGAGGGTGTCGCCCCTGGCCAGCAGCTCGAAGGTCTTCGGATCGTCCAGCGGCAGGTCCTCCAGGACGACGGTCTCGCCGCGGTTGGCCTTGATGTTGATCAGCGCGTCGTCCAGGACCGTCAGGTTGCGCAGCCCCAGGAAGTCCATCTTGATCAGACCCAGGGTTTCGCAGGTCGGATAGTCGAACTGGGTGATGATGGCGCCGTCCAACTCGCGCCTCATGATCGGGATCAGGTTCTGCAGCGGCTCCGAGGACATGATGACACCGGCGGCGTGCACGCCCCACTGTCGCTTCAGCCCTTCCAGTCCCTTGGCCATGTCGACGACCTTGCGGACGTCCACGTCCTGCTCGACCAGCGCCCGGAACTCGGCGCCTTCGGTATACCTGGGGTCGGTCGGCTCGAACATCTTGATCAGCGACACGTCCTTGCCCATCACGGGCGGCGGCATCACCTTGGTGATGCGGTCGCCGACCGAGAACGGCATGCCGAGTACGCGGGCGGAGTCCTTGACGGCCTGCTTGGCCTTGATGGTGCCGTAGGTGACGATCTGGGCGACCCGGTCGTCGCCGTACTTGTCGGTGACGTATCGGATCACGTCACCACGGCGGCGCTCGTCGAAGTCCACGTCGAAGTCGGGCATCGAGACGCGCTCCGGATTCAGGAACCGCTCGAAGATGAGCCCGTGCTGCAACGGGTTCAGGTCGGTGATGCGCATGGCGTAGGCGACCATGGACCCGGCACCGGATCCGCGGCCAGGGCCGACCCGGATGCCGTTCTCCTTGGCCCAGTTGATGAAGTCGGCGACGACCAGGAAATAACCGGGGAAGTTCATCCCGGTGATGACGCCGATCTCGAACTCCGCCTGCTTCTGGCAGTCTGCCGGGATGCCGCCCGGGAACCGGATCTCCATCCCGCGCCTGACCTCTTTGACGAACCACGTCTGCTCGGTCTCGCCTTCCGGCACCGGGAAACGTGGCATGTACGAGGCGGACTCGTCGAACTCGACCTTGCACCGCTCCGCGACCAGCAGGGTGTTGTCGCAAGCAGCGCGCAGCTCGTACTTGCCTTCCCACAGCTCCCGCATCTCGCGCGGTGACTTGAGGTAGTAGCCGCCGCCGTCGAGCTTGAACCGCTTCGGGTCGTCCATGGTCTTGCCGGACTGGACGCAGAGCAGTGCCTCGTGGGCCGGTGCGTCGTCCGGATCGACGTAGTGCGAGTCGTTGGTGGCGATGACCGGAAGGCCGAGGTCGTTGGCGATGCGCAACAGCCCCGCCCGCACCCTGGTCTCGATGCTCAGACCGTGATCCATCAGCTCGACGAAGAAGTTGCCCGCCCCGAAGATGTCCCGGAACTCCGCTGCGGAGGCGAGGGCGTTCTCGTACTTTCCGATCCGCAACCAGGTCTGCACCTCACCCGAGGGGCAGCCGGTGGTGGCGATCAGACCCTTGGCGTAGGAGTTCAGCAGTTCCCGGTCGGCTCGCGGCTTGTAGTAGAAGCCCTCCAGCGAGCTCCGCGAGGACAGCCGGAAAAGGTTGTGCATGCCTTCGGTGGTCTCCGAGAGCAGCGTCATGTGGGTGTAGGCACCCGACCCGGAGACGTCGTCGTCACCGCCCTCTGACCAGCGCACTCCCTTCTTGTGGAAGCGTGAGGTATTGGGGGTGACGTAGGCCTCGAGGCCGATGATCGGGTTGATGCCCGCCGCTCTGGCCTGCTTGTAGAAGTCATGCGCGCCAAAGACATTGCCGTGGTCGGTCATCGCCAGCGCCGGCATCTCCATCTCGGCCGTGCGCTTGAACAACGGCCCCAGCTTGGCGGCTCCGTCGAGCATCGAGTACTCGGTGTGCACGTGCAGATGGACGAAGGAATCGGTGGAGACGGAAGACAACTTCCCCGTGCCTCCCTCGCAAACGACAACATCTACCGACGGTCAGTTCTAGCACGACGCACCGACAGTCCTGGCGATTCGCCATGCGGGTACCGTCGCCGTCGTGACGACAGCTGACCCAGCACCGGGGCGAGCGGTACCGGATCCGGACGACCTGCGACTGCTGACGGAGATCATCAACAACGGATCGATCGGACTGCCGCAGGCCGCCTGGAATGCCCGGATGAGCCAATCGGATGCGGCGGCCCGGCTGGTCGCGATGGCCGAGCGCGGCATGCCGCTGCGCCTGGTGGCCGAGGGCGACCAGCAACTGCTGTGGCGGATCGCACACCCTGAGCCGCAGTCCGATCCCACTCGCCGGACGCTGGTCTCCGGTGCCTGGATGCAGCAGATCACCGGGCCGAGCGGTGAGCAGCTGGATGTCACGCTGCAGCAGATCATCGATCCGGCCGATGTCATCCTTACCTCGATCGGCCGCGAGGTCGAACCGGGTCAGCGTGCACTGCTGGTGCAGATCACCGTCGGGAACCGCGGACCGGTCGACTTCAACGGAGTTCCGGACCGGTACCTGGTCCTCCAGGACAGCGACGGGACGATCCTGCCGAAGGACAACACCCCGGTCGAGGGTTACCCGGCCAATAACAGCGGGGTGCCGGCGGCCACGCTGGTGGCCGGCTGGACGTTGTTCCTGGTGCCCGCCTCGACGGAGGTCGCCAAGGTGCACTGGAGTTTGGACCCGTCCGCGCCGGAGCGGACGCTGAGTTGGACCTTCGGCCCCGCCTAGCAGATCACCCGGCGGACAGAATCTCCTTGGCGTGCATCAGGTCCGCGGGATACGGCGAGGTGAACTGCACCCAACGACCGTCGTCGGGATGCGCGAAAGCCAACTGGTACGCGTGCAGCCACTGCCTGGTCAGGCCCAACCGGGCGGTCAGGACGGGGTCGGCGCCGTAGGTGGCGTCGCCGACGCAGGGATGGTGCATGGCCGAGAAGTGCACCCTGATCTGGTGGGTCCGGCCGGTTTCCAGGTGCACCTCGACCAGCGTCGCCGAGCGGAACGCCTCGAGGGTGTCGTAGTGCGTGATGCTGTCCCGTCCACCGGCCACCACCGCGAATTTCCAGTCGGCCTTGGGATGTCGACCGATCGGGGCGTCGATGGTGCCCGAACTGGGATCGGGATAACCCTGGATGATGGCGTGGTAGATCTTCTCGACGGTGCGGTCGCGGAAGGCATCCTTGAGCACCGAATAGGCTCGCTCACTCTTCGCCACCACCATCGCGCCCGTGGTTCCGACGTCCAGCCGGTGCACGATGCCCTGCCTCTCGGCCGCACCAGAGGTGGCCAGCGACACTCCGAGCGCCGCAAGGGCGCCGAGCACCGTCGGTCCGGTCCAGCCGGGGCTCGGATGGGCGGCGACGCCGACCGGTTTGTCCACCACGACGATATCGGCGTCCTGGTAGAGGATCTCCAGACCGTCGACCCGTTGCGGAACGACGACCAGCGGCAGGGTCGGCTCGGGCAGGGTGATCTCCAGCCACATGCCCGGCCGCAGCCGTTCGGACTTGACGGCCACATCGCCGTCGACCAGGACAGCACCGGCTTCGATCATCACCCCGACGGTGGTGCGGCTCATACCGAGCAAGCGGGCCACCCCTGCGTCGGCCCGCATGCCGTCGAGTCCGTCCGGCACCGGAAGCTGACGGCGATCAGCCATTCTTCGCACCCCTGGTGCGGCGTCCGTCCATGTCGATCCCGCACAGGGCGGTGATCACCAGGGCGATCGCGCCGAGCGTGATCGCCGAGTCGGCCACATTGAAAACGGCGAAGTGTTTGCCGTCCGGCTCGAACAGCGAGATGAAGTCGACGACGTGACCGCGCAGGAAGCCCGGTGACCGGAAGATCCGATCGATCAGATTGCCGACGGCCCCGCCCAGCACCAGCCCGAGGGCGATGGCCCATGGCACCGATCGCAGTTTGCTGGCCATCCGGACGATGACCACCACCACTGCGATCGCCACCAACGCCAGCAGCCAGGTGACGCCCGTCGCCGTGGAGAACGCCGCCCCGGCGTTGCGGAACTCGGTCAGGTAGACCACACCACCGAGGATGCGGGTCGACTCCCCAGGGGTCAGGTTGTGCACCACGAGCATCTTGGTGAGCTGATCCAGCAGGACGACGATCACCGCGATCGCCAGGACCAGCCCGAGTCGGCGGGGCGGCAGGACCACGGTTTCGGGGGTTGCTGCTATTTCCACCAGGCCAGTGTCCCAGGTCAAAACCCCCGCTGATCGCCACGTTCGCCGAACCAGGAGGCCAGCGCACCTCCGCGGCTGATGGCCCGCAGGCGCCTCTCGGTGTCCTCCCGATCCTTCTCCGGAGTGACGATCAGCAATTGGTCGCCCGACTGCAGCCGGACGGTGTTCTCGACCGGCACGGGTGATCCGTCCCGCACGATGAGGGCGATGACGGCGCCTGTCGGAAGCCGCAGTTGCGAGATGTAGACGCCGTGCATCCGTGATCGCTCCGGGATGGTCACCTGCAGCACCTGGGCGTGCATTTCTTCCAGTGGCGCGGCCTCCACCTGGATCTCGGTGGCCTGGCCAGGCTGGATCACGTCGAGTTTCCGGGCCACCCAGGGCAGCGAGGTCCCCTGGACCAGCGTGTAGATGACCACCACCACCACGATGATGTTCGCCATCGACTTGGACTGCGCGTCGTGGCGCAGCATCAGCGGGATCAGGGCGAGCACGATCGGCACCGCCCCGCGCAGTCCCGACCAGGACAGGAACGCCTGTTCGCGCCAGGGCAGCCGGAACGGCAGGGCCGCGGCCAGCACCGAGATCGGCCGGGCCACCAACAGCACCAGCAGTCCGATGGCGGCACCGGGCAGCAGCGCCTTGGGGAGCTCGTACGGGTCGACGTAGAGACCGAGCAGAACGAACAACCCGATCTGGGCCAGCCACCCGAAGCCCTCCGCGAACGACAAGGTCGACGCCCGGTGCGGCAACCGGGAATTGCCCAGGATCAGGGCGGCGATATAGGTGGCGAGGAACCCGGAGGCGTGCGCGTACTGGCCGGCGGCGTACGCGCCGCCGACCAGGGCCAGGGTCGCCAGCGGATAGAGGCCGGCCGCCGGCAACGCCACCCGACGCAGGCTCCAGCCGCCGGCGAACCCGACGGCGGCGCCGACAACCGCGCCGGCCAGCAGCTCGTAGACGACCACCAGCGGGTCGATCCAGCTGATCGTGGTGGTGCCGGCCAGCAGTAGCACCGCGATGACCACCGGTGCATCGTTGAGTCCGGACTCGAGCTCGAGCGCGGCACCCAACCGGGCTTTGACCCCGACCCCCCGCAGCACCGAGAACACGGCGGCGGCATCCGTGCTGGAGAGCACCGCTCCCCACATCAGTGACGTGCGCCAGTCGAGCTGCAGCGTCCCGCCGAGCAGCAGGTAGACACCGGCGCCGGCCACCGCGATGCTCACCAGCACCGATATGGTCGCCAGCGAAATGCCAAGCCCGAGGGAAGGACGCACATCGGTCCACCTGGTGGTGAGACCGCCCTCGGCCAGGATGAAGACGAGCGCGGCCAGCCCGAGCTGCTCGGTGAGCAGGGTGTTCGAGAAATCCAGACCCAGTCCGCGGTTACCGAGCAGTAGGCCGATGCCGAAGTAGAGGAGCAGCGAGGGCAGTCCCAGCCGGCGCGACAGCCGGATGGCGACCAACGCGACGATCAGCACCAGGGAGGACAGGCCGAATGCGTGCTGTACGGTCTCCAGCTCCATCGATCCTCCTGGCCCGACCGACGAGTCAGGTCTGCAGCGCGGGTACGCGGGCTATGCCGAGCGCGCCGAGGACCTCCAAGGTCGCCTTGGAGCGGTTGAACGTGTAGAAGTGCAGACCCGGCGCCCCTGCGGCGAGCAGTTCACGGGACATCCGGATCGCGTGGCTCATCCCGATCTCCCGACCGGCGGCAACGTTCCCGTCGACGGCTTGCAACTGCGCTGCGAGCTCGACCGGAACCCGTTGGCCGGACAGCTCGATGATGCGCATCAGCCGACCGTACGAGGTCACCGGCATGATGCCGGGCAGGATGGGCACATCGGCGCCGGCGGCGACGCAGCGATCACGGAGGTCGACGTAGTCCTGGGCCGAGAACAACATCTGGGTGATCGCGTAGTCGGCGCCGGCCGCGATCTTCTCCACGAAATAGCGGGTGTCGGAATCCATGTCGGGTGAGCGCGGGTGCATGTCCGGAAAGGCCGCAACCCCGACGCTGAAATCACCGAGCGATCTGGTCAGCGCGACGAGGTCGCAGGCGTGGTTCAGCCCTTCCGGATGCGCGATCCATTCGGCGCCGGGGTCCTCGCCGGGCGGATCGCCGCGCAACGCGAGGATGTTTCGGACCCCGACGGAGGCGTAGGACCCGATGACATGACGCAGCTCGGCCACCGAATGTCCGACGGCGGTCAGATGTGCCACCGGCAGCAGTGTGGTTTCCGCCGCAATCCGTTCGGTGATCCGGATGGTCCGGTCACGTCTGGAGCCGCCGGCACCATAGGTCACCGAGACGAACGCAGGACGGAGCGGCTCCAGCCGCCTGATCGCCAGCCACAGGTTGGCTTCTTCCGCATCGTCCCGGGGCGGGAAGAACTCGACCGAGAAGTGGGGGCCAGGCGCAGCCAAGCGGTCGCGGACGGTCACCATGGGATGCAGCCTATCGGTCATGCAGACTGGGTCCGTGCAAGCCTTCGCCGCCGTCGAATCGGCCCTGACCGCCGAGCTGGTGCGCCGACGGCGGGACGTGGTGTCCATCGACGATCGGCTTGCCGATGACATCGACCGGCTCATCGACTTCATCGCATCGGGTGGCAAACGGTTGCGGCCGCAGTTCCTGTGCTGGGGCTTTCTGGCCACCCGGGCATCCGGATCGCCGTCCGAGATACCCACCGGAGTGATCAGGGCGGCGGCCGCGCTGGAACTGGTGCAGGCCTGCGCCCTGATCCACGACGACATCATCGACCACTCGGACACCCGCCGCGGACGACCCAGCATGCATCGCAGTGTGCAGAAGCAGCACGCCGGGAACGGCTGGTCGGGCGACGCCGCCGATTTCGGCACCTCGACCGCTCTCCTGCTCGGCGATCTCGCCCTGGCGTGGGCGGACGACCTGTTCCAGGAGGGGTTGGCCGACCTGGGCGCGCCGGCCGGTGCGGCCGGTGCCTGGCGGGCCATGCGCACCGAGGTGCTGGCCGGACAGCTGCTCGACCTCCGCATCTCGGTGGACCAGTCCCCCGACCCACGGTCCGCGGCGGCCGACGCGACGGTGGTCAACCGGTACAAGACGGCGGCTTACACGGTGGAACGACCGCTGCATCTGGGCGCCGCACTCGGGGGGGCCGCGTCGTCCACCATTGCCGCTCTGCGCAGGTACGGGGCGGCGATCGGCATCGGCTTCCAGCTGCGCGACGATCTGCTGGGGGTGTTCGGCGACCCGGCGCGGACCGGCAAGCCGGCCGGCGGCGATCTGATCGAGGGAAAGCGGACCGTGCTGCTGGCCCTGGCCAGAGCGGCCCTGCAGAACGACCCCGATCGGCTCGCGGAACTGGACGTCGGCGTCGGCGGCGACCTCGATCCGGCCCGCGTGGAGCGGTTGACCGCCTTGGTGGCGGCCAGCGGTGCACCGGCCGAGATCGAGGTCAGGATCGGCGATCTCGTCGCGGAAGGGATGGCCGCGCTCGAGGAGGTGGATGATCAGGGCGTTGCGGTCATCGCCCCGGAGGCTGCCGCGAACCTCCGCCGGTTGGCGCAAGCAGCCTCGACCCGCGACCGTTGATCGGTCGGCAGCTCAGAAGCCGGCAACCTGCGCTCTGCGGTGCACTTCGCGACCACGGTTTTCCCGCAGTGCGGTGATCGGGCGACCAGGCAGCGAATCCTCCGACTCGAACAACCAGTTGATGATCTCCGGATCGTTGAAGCCGGCGTCGGACAGCAGGGTGATGGTCGCCGCCAGGCCCTTGACGACCGCCCCGTTCTGGATGAACTCGGCCGGGATGCGGAGTACCCCGTCGACCCTGGTGGCCACCAACTGACGCTCGCGCAGCAGTTGGTGTACCTGCGTCACGATGAGATGCATGGCCCTGGCGATGTCGGGGACGGGCACCAGGGTGGGCGGACCGACGTCGGGTGAGGCTGCGTTCGGGGTGTTAGGCACGCCGACAAGGGTCCCACTCCTAGGATCGGTAGTCGTGAGTACCTCTGGCGATGGGCCCGCCGGCCGCGTGCTGGATGGGCGTTACCGCATCGGCGCGCGGATCGCCAGGGGCGGCATGTCGACCGTCTACCGGGGTACCGACCTGCGGCTGGACCGGCCCGTCGCGATCAAGATCATGCAGCCGTCCTTCGCCGCGGATCCCAGTTTCCTGACCCGGTTCGAACGCGAGGCACGGCTGGCCGCCGGCGTTGCGCATCGCGGCGTGGTCGGCGTGTACGACCAGGGCCGAGACGGCGACGTGGTGTTCCTGGTGATGGAACTGGTCGACGGCGGCACCTTGCGGGACCTCATCCGGCAGTCCGGTGGGCTCTCCGTCTCCGTCACGATGTCGATCCTGGAGCCGCTGCTTGCGGCGCTCGGCGCGGCTCATGCCTCCGGCCTCGTGCATCGCGACGTGAAGCCCGAGAACGTGCTGATCTCGTCGAAGGGCGAGGTGAAGGTCGCGGATTTCGGCCTGGTCAGGGCGGTCACCTCCTCGACCGTGGCCACCGGTGACGTGATTCTGGGCACCGTCGCCTATCTGTCACCGGAGCAGGTGTCCACCGGCGCCGCGGATCCGCGATCGGATGTGTATTCGGCCGGCATCGTGGCCTACGAAATGCTGACCGGCGCACCACCCTACGTCGGCGACAATGCCATTTCCGTGGCTTACCAGCACGTGCACTCCGACGTTCCGCCGGTCACCGACCGGGCGCCCGGGGTACCGATCGAGCTGGACGATCTCATCCTGGCGGCCACCCGCCGCGACCCGATGGCGCGGCCACGGGACGCTTCGGCATTTCTGTCCGCGCTGGTCTCCATCCGCGGCCGACTGGCCTTGGCCAGAGCCGCAGTGCCTGTCCCGCGGGCCACGGCCGGCGCCACCCCGACCGTGGCCCGGCCGACGGTCCGGCCGGCCGGTCCGACGGGGACCAGTGTGGTGCCGGGACCACAGCCCACATCGGCGCAGCCGGCGATGAAGTCCACCGCCGCAACCCGGCGAAAGGCGACCCTGCGGCGTTGGATCATCGTCTTCACCGTGGTGCTCCTACTCGGCGGGGCGGCGGCAGCGGGTGGCTGGTGGCTCGGCAGCGGTCGCTGGACCTCTTCCCCGGCCGTCGTCGGTGTGAGCCGGCAGTCTGCCGAGAGCCTGGTCCGCAGCGCCGGTCTCGTTCCGCAGTTCACGTCAGTGCCCAGCAACACGGTCGGGCAGGGCACCGTCGCGCGCAGCGTTCCGAGCCCCGGAGCGCGGGTGCTGCGGGGGTCCGACGTCGATCTGGTGGTGTCCAGCGGGAAACCCGTTGTCCCGGCCATCACGCCAGGGACCACGACGCCGGCGGCTTTCGAGGCGATCAGCGCCGCTCACCTGACGCCCATCTCCGACCCGGCGGCCGATCAGTACGACAAGACCGTGTCGGTGGGTGCGGTGGTGACCACCCGCCCCGCCGCGGACACGGCACTGCCCATCGCGGCCAGGGTGCTGGTGGTGAGGTCCAAGGGTCCGCCCCCGGCCATCGTGCCCGCGGTGGCGGGCAAATCGGCGGAGGACGCCAGAAACAAGCTGCTGGTCGCCGGCTTCACCCTCGGGCCGGACAAGCCCGGCTTCGACATCGACGCCGCCGATGGAACCGTACTCGGCACCGACCCGGCGGGCGGGAAACTTCTGGGATCGGGATCAAAGGTGGCGCTGGTCATCGCCACCTCGATCGTGGTCCCGTCGGTGCGGGGCGAATCGCTCGGCCAGGCCACATCGGACCTGCGACGTTCCGGCTTCACCGTCACCGTGGGAGACCCGGCCTTCGACGGCGACATCGATCCGGGCGCAGCGGTCGGCACCACGCCCGCCGAAGGTAGCCAAGGTCGACCCGGCGCATCCGGCGCTGGTCCTGACGCTGTCCGACGCCGTCGTGGTGCCGGATGTCACCCAGGGAGACGTCCGAGCCGCCCGCTCCCAGCTCGCCGAGCTGGGACTCAACATCGAGGTGATCGCGCTGTTCGGGGCGAACGGCGCATCCGTGATCACGCAGAGCCCGTCCGCCGGCCATCGGGTCGAGCCCGGCGGGACGGTGCGCGTCACCGCTTTCCCCTAGCGGACCAGACGGGCCAGGGCGAGCTTGGCCGGCGGCAGATACCCGACGACGATCGGCAGACATCCCGACACGTCCAGTCCGGTCCAGGTGCCATCGGCCGTTGCCTTCACCTGGTGCTGCAGCTGCAGACGGACGCCCAGCGGGAGCCGGACCGTCCATGACCAGGTCATTGCGTCGTAGTCCACCGCAGTCACCTCGAAAGGGACGCCGATGCCGACGATCGTGTGCACCACGCCCTTGGTGCCGACCCGGATCACCTCGTCGGCGCACTCCACCCGTGCGATCTGCGGCGACCATGACGACCAGAGCGCCGGTTTGGCGTAGCACTCCCAGACCCGGGACGCCGGCGCCCGGCCGGTTGCGCTGATCGAGATGGTGGTCATCAGCTACGCAGCATCTCGGCGACGAGGAAGGCCAGCTCGAGCGACTGCTGCGTGTTCAGCCGTGGATCGCAGGCCGTCTCGTACCGATCGGCGAGGTCGGTGTCGCTGATCTCCTGCGCGCCGCCGAGACATTCGGTGACGTTGTCACCGGTCAGTTCGACGTGGATGCCGCCGGGGTGGGTACCCAGATCCCGGTGCACCTCGAAGAAGCCCTGCACCTCGTCGACGATGCGGTCGAAATGCCTTGTCTTGTAACCGGTCGAAGCCTCGTGGGTATTGCCGTGCATGGGGTCGCACTGCCAGATGACACGGTGGCCCGTCGCTTCCACTTTCTCGATGATGGCCGGCAGCACGTCACGGACGGCGCCGTTACCCATCCGGGAGATGAGCGTGAGCCGACCGGGCGTGCCGTGCGGGTCCAGCCGCTCCACGTACTCCACCGCCTGGTCGGGAGTGGTGCCGGGGCCGATCTTCAGACCGATCGGATTGGCCAGGATCTCCGCGAACGCAATGTGTGCGCCGTCCAGCTGTCGGGTGCGCTCGCCGACCCAGAGGAAGTGCCCGGACAGGTCGTAGAGCTTGTCCGCCGCGCCGCTTGGGTCGATACCGCGCTCCAGTCTGAGCATGGCCCGCTCGTAGTCGAGCAGTAACGCCTCGTGCGACGAGAAGATCTCCACTGAGTGCAAGCTGTGTGAATCCGCGCCGCAGGCCGACATGAACCGCATGGCCCTGTCGATCTCGCCCGCCATCCGTTCGAAGCGCTCACCTGCCCGGGAATTGGCGACGAACTCCTGGTTCCACTCGTGCACGCTGGCGAGGTCGCCCATCCCGGCGCCGGTCAGCGCCCTGACCAGGTTCATCGCCGCCGACGCGTTGGCATACGCCCGCACCATCCGCGACGGGTCGGGCACCCTGGCCGCAGGGTCGGTCGCGAGTGAGTTGATGATGTCACCGCGGTAGGAGGCCAGGCCCAGCGAATCGATGGGCGAGCTGCGCGGCTTGGCGTACTGGCCGGCGATGCGCGCGACCTTGACCACCGGCATCGACGACCCGTAGGTCAGCACGACGGCCATCTGCAGCAGCGTCTGGATGTTGCCCCTGATGTGCGGTTCGTTGTTGTCCACGAACGTCTCGGCGCAGTCGCCACCCTGCAGCAGGAAGGCATGCCCGAGCGCCACCTCGGCCAGCTGATCGTGCAATCGGTCCACTTCTCTGGGCACCGTCACCGGAGGCACCGACTCCAGCAGTGCCCTGACGGCGAGCACCTGTTCAGCGTCCGGCCACTCCGGCTGCTGGGCAGCGGGTAGCGAGAGCGCCTTGTCCAACTCGGACCGCAGCGACCCCGGCAGTGGCGGCAGGGTCGGCAGGATGTCCGCCGGTATATCGACAGTCCAGTTCACATCGTCCAGCCTATGCGGATCGCAGCACCGCATCCGCCGCTCGCCAGCGTTCGAAGCCCAGCCTCGCATCGGCCAAGGCGTTGTGCCGGTCGCTACCGGGATCGGGAATCGGTGGACACCCGGCAGCTTCCCAGTGCTGCCTGATCTCCCTGGTCAGCCTCGGCACCTCGTTCGGCATCGCCGGCATCGCCCCCCACAGCTGGGCCAGCACCACGTGGTCGTACGCCGCGTACCACGCCCACAGCTCGATGGGCAGGCCGGGTTCGGTCAGGAAAGCGAACAGGTCGTCCCGGATACGCGCGCGGCTGCGCCAGCTGGGGTCTGACGGCGACGGCAGCTTGTCCAGAACGTTTCGCCGGACCCAGGGTCCCGCCGTCTCCGGATCGAAGTCGGTGGAGACGGCGTAGAACTCACGACCGTCCTCTGCGACCACACCGATCGAGATCAGTTCGATCGTCCGGCCGTCCTCGATGAACTCGCAATCGTAGAAGTAGCGGGCCACGGGACCCGCCGGTGTCATTCGAACCAACGTCAGCCGGCCTTCGTCCCGGGAAGTCGGGTCACCGTTCCTGGCCCACGGCCCTCCACCAGCGCGGTCTTCCGCTTCTGCTCGGCCAGCCTGGCCGCTTCCATGTCCGCCTTGACCTTGGTCGCGTACACGTCCACGTACTCCTGGCCGGACAGTTCCATCAGCCGGTACATGATCTCGTCGGTCATCGACCGTTCGACGAACCGGTCACCGGCCATGCCCTCATACCGGGAGAATTCCAGCGGCCGCCCGATGATCGCGGTGATCCGCCGCGGCCGCCACATCTTCGATCCGATGGGGTTGACCTTGTCGGTGCCGATCATGACGAGCGGTACCACCGGTACTCCGGCCTCCAGTGCCATCCGGGCCACGCCGGTCTTGCCCTTGTAGAGGCGTCCGTCTGGCGAACGGGTGCCCTCCGGATATATCCCGAGGCACTGACCCTCCTTCAGCAGCCGCACACCGGTCATCAGCGCGTCGTGGGCGGCGGAGGCGCCACCCCGGTCGATCGGGACCTGGCCGACGCCCGAGAAGAACGCCTTCTTCAGGCGGCCCTTCAAGCCCTTCTCGGTGAAGTACTCGCTCTTCGCCAGGTACGTGACCCGCCGCTTGATGAAAAGCGGAGTGAAGAAGGAGTCGGCCACCGACAGATGGTTGCCGACGAGGATGACCCCACCTTCGGCCGGCACATACTCGGCCCCGATCACCTTGGCCGGAAAGAACAACCGCAGTACCGGGCCGATCAGCACGTACTTGCACAGGTAGTACAGCAAGGTGGAAGCGCCCCTGTCTTCGTTGTCATCGGTGTTCGACAACCGTACGCGCAGATCAGCGTTCACCGGGGCCGACGGGGCCGTTCGCGACTGTGTCTTGCCGGCGCGATGATCTGGGAGGATGAACAGATGACCCCGGCGTCGCGGAATGCCGCACTCCAACCGTTCCGCCATGACGGCGGCGATGTCGGCATCCTGCTGTGCCATGGGTTCACCGGCTCGCCGGCCAGTCTGCGTCCCTGGGCGGATCGGTTCGCCGCCGAGGGATTCTCGGTTCGCCTTCCCCTGCTGCCCGGTCACGGAACCACCTGGCAACAGATGAACCGGACCACGTTCGACGACTGGTTGGGTGAGGTGCGCGGGGCCCTGACGGAACTGACGGCGCGGTGCCGGGCGGTCGTCGTCTGCGGGCTGTCGATGGGCGGCACCCTCACCCTTCGCCTGGCCGAACTGCACCCCGAAGCCATCGCCGGCATCGTGCTGGTCAACCCGTCCGTGCTGAGTCTGCGCAGGGAGATGACGGTGCTCCCGGTGCTCAAGCACCTCGTTCCGTCGCTGAAGGGAATCACGGACGACATCGCCCGCCCCGGCTCCACCGAGTACGGATACCACCGCACGCCGCTCAAGGCGGTGGACGCACTGCGCAAGGGTTGGGCGCAGACCAGTGCCGACCTGTCGAAGATCACGCTGCCGGTGCTGCTCCTTCGGTCCCGCGTCGACCACGTCGTCGAGTCACAGAACGCCGCGGTAATCCTGGACCGGATCTCCTCCACCGATGTCGCGGAGATCGTGCTGGAACGCAGCTACCACGTGGCCACTCTGGACTACGACGACGAATTGATCTTCGACGCGTCGGTCGCGTTCGCCAAACGGGTCACGACGGTGACGGTATGACCGCCCCGATGCCGCCGGAGGACTCTGATTCGACGAATCGGGAGAAGTCGGCCGCGCAGGTCGACGTCGAGTTCGCCGCCATCATCTCCGGCATCTCGAACCAGATGTCCTGGACCACCGCCGATGAGGAACAGGGCGGGCCGGCACCGGTCGTCGAGACTACCGAGGACGAGGACGGGTCCGCCGCGGCGAAGGATCGCGAGCGCCGCCGGGCATTGCGGCGCGCGGAGCGCGCCGCTGAGGTTGCCGCATTCGAAGAGAACCGGGCCAATGCCGAGGCCGAACTGCAGGCGGACGACGCGCACTTCGTGCCACCTGACCCACCGCCCGTGCCGCGGCCGAAACGCCGAACGGTCGTTGCCCTGCTGCTGCTGGCCGTCGGGTTGCTGATGCTGGTCCGCCCCAGTCTGCTCGAGGTGGCGCCGGATGCCGTACTCGTTCTGGGCATCGCCTTGGTGGTCGGGGGGTTCGGACTGCTGATCCACGGCCTGCGGCCCAGGGCGTCCGATCCGGACGATGCCGACGGCTGGGACGACGGCGCCAGGCTCTAACGGCTGGAACCGACGGCGGCCCCGGCCAACAGTGCCGCTCCGATGATCCCGGCCCGATCACCGTATTGCGCCACCACCACCCTGGGCTCCGGGCGGTGGCCGGCGCCGGTTATCGCAGCCGAGAGGTCGATCCGGGCGGCCGGCAGGTACCACGATGCGGCCGCGGCCACGCCGCCACCGATGACGATGACCTCTGGGTCGATGATGTCCGTCGCCATCGCCAATCCGACGCCCAGCCATCGACTGAGGTCCGACATCGCGGCCAGTGCGATCGGATCCTCCTCCGCTGCGGCCGCCGCCACCATGGTGCCGGTGATGCCAGCCGGATCAAGGCCGGCGAGCGGACTCGCCCTTCGGCTCGCCGCGGACAGCGAGGGAACGAACGGATCGGTACCGGAGGCCTTGCCGACCAACAGTTCTGCCGCCGTCTGTGCGAGAGCGGTACCCGAGCAGTACCGCTCCCAGCATCCGTGTTTGCCGCACGGGCAGGCGCGCCCGCCGGGTACGACGACGACGTGCCCCAGCTCTGGCGCCACGCCGTGAGCACCGCGGTAGATGGCGCCGTCGATGACCAGACCGGCGCCGATCCCGGTTCCGAGGGCGATCAGCAGGGCGACCGGCGAGCCCTGCGCGGCGCCGGCCCGGTACTCGGCCCAGGCCGCCGAATTCACGTCGTGATCCATCACCACCGGTAGTCCGAGCCGCGCGGTCAACCTGGCCGGCACCGGATCGGAGCGCCAGGCCAGGTGTGGGGCGAACATCACCTGACTGCGGTCGGTGCTGACGAAGCCGGCCACAGCGAGCCCAACCGCTCCGACCTCGTACTCCGAAGCGAGCTCGGAGATGAGGCGGGACAGGACGTCCTCCGTCTCGCGGACGGTGTGCGGGGTGAACGACCGTCTCGAGGCCACCACTTGGCAATTTCCGTCGATGACGGCCGCCCGCACCGACGTACCGCCGATGTCTATGCCGATGTTGAGATCGGAACCTGTCATCGGATCTCGATGCGTTCCACGCCCGCCGAGCCGTCGCCGTCGGTCGGGTCCGGAGTCTGCGTCGGCGACGGCGGCGGGATCAGTGACCGCAGCGTCGTGACGACGAGCAGCGCGGCGTCGACGAACTTCTGCGTCAATTCCGGTCGCTCGCCCTTGAGCAGTTCGGCCGATCGACAGATCGGGCACCAGCCCACACAGGATTGGCCGCTTTCGTGCTCGTCGCCGACCTCGTCCCGGGGTGGCGTCTCCGCCTGGTGCTGCTGGCCCTCCAGCCTTAGCGCGGTCAGCTTGGCCGCGACGACGTCGAGCAGCTGACTGGCCTCTTCGGCCAAGGCTCCGACCGCATGCCCGTGGGGCGGACCCGATGCTGCGTCGGCGGCGGTCATCCGGCCGGCGCCAGATCAGCTGCCGTCCGGTTGGCCGATAGGGCCCCGGCCAGCGCTGCCGGCCAGAGATCCGGGTCGGCCTCGAACTCGACCACCAGCGCCTCGTCGGTGAATTGCGCTCCGGTCGTCCGGCATCGTTGCAACGTGGACGGCAGGGCGATGCGGCGCCGGTGTGCACCGACCGTGACGATCAGGTCCACGCCCACCCGGCCGAGATTGATGTCGCCGCGTTCGGCAAGGGGCAGTGAGATCAGCAGGCGATAGCGACCATCGCTGCCCTCGGTGTGCAAGCCGGCGGCCGGCACCGGACCCGCGACCGGATCACGGCCGCTGAACAGCTCGTCGGCGACATCGGTCAGCCGCGCGACGCCGACCGGCTCGTGGCCGCGCATCTCCACCCGCAACGTCGGCAGCGTAGCGAACGACTCCTCGATCAGCGGCAGATTGGCCGCTTGCGCGGCCCGCCAATCCGCCAGGAAGCCGTGGCCGTTGTCCGGATCCGGCGGTAGCACCCGGTTGACGACGACGGCGTCGACGGCGTATCCGTGCAGGGCAAGAGCCGTGAACAGTCGCCTGGCCTCGGCAATTACCACCGATTCGGGCGTCAGCACGATGCGGATTCCGGTGATCATGCTGTCCGCCAACAAGTTTCGCGCCTGCCTCAGCTTGTCGAGCAGACTGCCGAGGGCATCGGACACCTCGTCGGGCGGGCCGGTCCGCCCGGTGAATCCGCAGGGTGAGCGTGCGCATCAATCGTGCCGGCACGCCCATCAACCGGTCGCCGTAGAACCGGATGGTCTCCGGCACCGCCAGCAGCTTCAGCGATTCCCCCGACGGTGCACAGTCGACCACGATGACGTCGAACACGCCTCCGGGTACACCGGACGAATCGGTGGCATGGCGATGCACCTCCAGCAATGCGACGATCTCGTCCGCCCCGGGCAGCACCGTCAATTCCTCCGCCTGCACCTCGGCCATTCCGCGAGCAGCCAGCACTCCCACCAGATAGCGCCGCACCTCCGACCAGGCCTGCTCGAAACGAGACCATGGTGTCGACCTGGGCGGCCCAGAGGCGGGGAACGCCGGCGACGGGTGCGGGATCAGGACCGACATCGAGCCCGAGCACGTCCGACACACTGTGCGCCGGATCGGTGGACAGCAGCAGGGTGCGGTGGCCGGCCGCCGCCGCGGCAATGGCCGTCGCCGCCGAGACGGTGGTCTTGCCGACGCCGCCCTTGCCGGTATGCAGGACGATCCTCACGCTGCGTGCTCGACACGCTTGCGGAGCTCCTTGAGCGCGGTGTCCATGATGGTGCGCTCCGCCTTGCGACGCAGTGGCCCGATGAGCGGCACATTCAGCTGCACGGCAAGCGAGTAGGTCACCTCGGTGGCCTGCGCCAACGGGTGGAGGACGTACGACCCGTGCTGAGCCTTCTGCATCTGGCCGATCACCAGATCCCAGCTCACCGCCAGACCGTCGGGCGACCAGGTGTACTCGAGCTCGTACGTGTCCTTGATCAGTCCTGCGTCCAGTCCGAACTTGACCCGCTTGGCCCGCCGGCCGGTTCCTGGATCCGTCACCTGCACCTTCTTGACCGCCCCTGTCCACTCGGGATAAGCGGCGAAGTCGGCTATGACGTCCATGATCGCGGCGGGATCCGCGTTCATGGTCAGGGATTGAGTCGAGGAGTCGGCCATGGCCAAAGGTTACCTGTTGGCGGTCAGTCGAAATCGACCTCGAACGCGGTTGGATTCCGCTGAAAGTGACCGACATTCACGCATTCCGTCCGGCCACGCCGGGTGCGCTGCACCAGCGGTTGGTGGACGTGACCGAACACGGCCAATTGTGGGTGGTGCCGGTCGATGGCCTCGAGCAGCCCAGGGCCGTACATCTCCAACCTGGCCGGCACGCGGTCGTATCGGAGCAGGGGCAACTCCGGCGGCACGTGCGAACACAGCACGTCGACCGGACCCAGCGCTGCCGCCGTCGCCGCGAACTCCGCCGCCGGCCGCACGAGCGGGCGCCAGACGTGCTCCGGCGGCCGCCACTGCACACCTGGCCGGGTGGAACCGCCTGCGACGAAGCCGAACCGGCGGCCCGCAACGTCGATGACCTGGCCATCCCGGTTGGGCAGCTGCGAACCGGCCACCTCGTCCCACGCTGCGGCGACGTCGACATTGCCCAGGATGAGCAGTGCCTCGGTTCCGATGGCCTCGAGCACCGCTCGGTAGCGACTCTCGACCACCTCGGTCAGTACCGCGGATGCGTCCTCGAGCGAGTCCCAGAGTCGTCGGTTGTAGTCGTGCAGTGCGCCGAAGGAGCCGGACGCCCGCAGGGATGCGAAGTGGGAGATCTTCTCGGCGCCGAAAACCTGCCCGAGGATCCCGCTCCCGTGATCGTGATAGTCGACGTAGTCGAGCAGGTCTCCGAGCACCACCAGTTGCTCGGCATGCGCGGCCGCCCGGGCCAGCCCGTCGATGTTGCCGTGCACATCGGACACGAACGAGACCCTCACCGGCACCACCGTAGTTGTTTCGTCCTCAGGCGCTGAGCAGCTCGGCCAGTCGGTCAGCCGAACTCTGCCAATTCCACTGCTTCGTGATCCAATCGCGCCCCGCCTCGCCCCAGCGCTTGGACTTGGCCGGGTCGGTCAGCAGGCCGACGACGGCCGCCGTGATCGCATCGACGTCGCGACCGTCGATGACGAGCCCTGTTACGCCGTGCAGTACCGCCTCCGGCGCGCCACCGGAGTCGCCGGCTATCACCGGCAGTCCCATCGCCGACGCCTCCAGGAAGACGATGCCCAACCCCTCGACGTCCAGACCTCCGCCCCTGGTCCGGCAGGGCATTGCGAATACGTCCCCGGCGGCGTAGTAGGCGGGTAGATCGTGCGACGGCACCGCACCGGCGAAGACCACACTCGCGGCGACATCGGCTTCGTTCGCCAGTCGGCCAAGAGAGTTCCGATCGGGTCCGTCACCCACGATCAGGAGCACCGCGTCCTGGACTCTTCGCAGAATTGCCGGCATCGCGCTGATGAGCTTGTCCTGTCCCTTGCGGGCGACGAGCCGGGAGATACAGACGATGACCGGACGCTCGCCGAGGCGCAGAGCCGCCCGGATGCCGGCCCGGCCGGCCGGATCAGCGGTGAAGACCCCGGTGTCCACACCAGGTGGCAGATACTCCAGCGCGGCCATCGGCCCGAGCGACGCCGAGATCCGATCGCGCGCGTACCTGCTCACGTACGTCACCACGTCGACGTGCCGGCCGATGGAACCCAGCGCCTGACGTGCCCCCGGCAGCATGGACCAGCCGACTTCGTGACCATGGGTGCTGGCGACGGCCCTGACGATCCCGGCGCGGCGCAGCGTCGGAGTCAGCAGCGCGAGCGGTGCGGCGGCACCGAACCAAACGGCCTCGGCCCGGTGCCGCTCCACCAACGCCACAGCCCGCCGCGCCACCGCCGGAACGGGGAGCATCAGCGATCCGGGATGCCGAACGACCTCGAACGGTTGCCTCGCGTCGAACTGCGCCGCGCCCGGCCAATCGGGCGCGTAGACGACCAGGTCCGCGGCGGGCAGCCTCTCGGCCAGCGCCTGGACGTAGGACTGGATGCCACCCGCCCGCGGCGGGAAGTCATTGGTGACGAGCAGAGTTCGGCGCACGGCGAGAAGTGTGCCCTGTTATTCGTCAGCCGCGCGGCACCCGGTGACCGGTCGCGTCGGGCCCGCCCCGACCGACCGGGACGTAGATGATGCCCAGCGCCTCGTCGGCCGCGCTCACCACCATGCCGTTGCCGACGTAGATCGCGACGTGACTGACCGGTGAGTAATAGGTGACCAGGTCGCCGGGCTGCAACTGATCCAGCGACACCTCCGGGAAATTCGCCTGCTCGCTGCTGGTCCGTGGGATGCCCACTCCGGCCTGGGCCCAGGCCCACGTGGTCAGACCAGAGCAGTCGAACGCATCCGGACCGTTGCCCGAGTACGTGTACGGATTGCCGATTTTCGTCATGGCGGCCCTGGCCGCAGTTTCCCCTGCCGAATCGCTACTGGGAGCGGAGGCAACCGGTGCGGCGGAGCTCGACGCGGTCGGCTTGACCGATGACGAATCGACGGTCGCCGGAACCTCGGCGGGAGCGGCCGGGGCGGCGGGCTCCGCGGCAGCGACGGCCGGCGCCGCCGCAGGCTGCTGTGCGGGGGCGGGTACATCTTGCTGCTGTGCGGCCTGCTGTGCGGCCGCGTCGGCGTTGGCCTGGGCTTGCGCGGCAGCGGCGGCGGCGAGCGAGTCCTCGCGGGCCTTCTCGGCTGCGGCGGCGGCAGCAGCCTTCTCCTGCGCCGACAGCTTGTTGTACAGAGTCTTGTAGTTGGCGACCGCAGCGTCCAGGGCGGCCTTGCGCTTCTGCGCCGTCGTTGCGGCGGTGGTGGCCGCCGACGCAGCGGCATCGGCCTTGGTCTTCGCGGAGGTCGCGGCCGTGGCAGCCGCATCGGCGTTGCTCTTGGCGGTCGCAGCGACCCGCTTCGCGGTCACCGCGTCGTCGAGGGTCTTGTGCGTGTCCTGCGCGACCTTGTCGATCACGGTGGACTCGTCCAGGTAGTCGTCGGCCGAGGTCGCGGTCAGCATCACGCTCAACTGACTCAGGTCGGCGCCGCGGAAACTGGCGCTCGCGAACTCGTCGAGCTTGGCCTGGTAGGTCGCGAGGCCGGCCGTTGCGACGGCAAGTGCCGTCTTGGTGGCGGCCGCATGTGCCTGTGCCGCAGCGAGGCTCGCGACAGCCAACTTGTCGGCCTGCTTGGCCTTCGTCTGCGCCTCGACAGCCCCGTTCACCTGCTCTGCGGCGATCTCGGCCTGGTGGCTGCTCCTGTCCCAGGCCGCTTTCGCGTCACCTGAGGTGGAAGGCACAGCCGGAGCGGGCCCGGTCGGGGCCGCCTGGGCGGGGATGACTCCGAGGATCGAAATCCCGAGGGTGACCGCGAGCCCGACTGTCACCGTCTTCGCCGTGCTGAACTTCCCGGCATGCAGTTTTTGAGCGTGCGTCGCCAACAGAGGCGCACCTTTCCTCCTCGACGCCTACCGGGTTAGCTGACGGATTCGGGCCAGGAAGTAGCCCTACCCTGCGTGCATCGAGCCACGGCAGGGATTCACCCCAAAAAACCTGGGTCCTCGGTTCAGCGCGCTTTCGATCGCGCCGATTCGGCGTGATCTTCCAGGTCATCTGACTGATGCCCTCCGCAGAAGATCTCGATCAGATTACGAGAAGGACACGCCTGAGTCCACCCCTGCCGCAAAGACGCCGAACTTTTTTGTTCAGTGCGTCAACTTTGTCGGTTGCGGGCCGCTGACCCGTGCGGGTAGCCGGGGCGCGGACATGGATTTTGGTGATATTTATCACCTACCCCGCTTGCTGGGAGCGATGGTCGACCGCACGGACGAGTCGCAGCGGAGGGACCAAGCCGGATGCGGCCAGCACCCCCAGTGCCTGTTGCTCCGTTTCGTCCCACTCCGCGCCTTGCTGCGGCATGCCGAGGAGAACGGTGACGACGCAATCGGAACACGCCGCGCCCCGGACCGTGCAGGTATCGCAATCGATGTGCATGCCCAGGACGGTAGATCGGACCACCGACAGCGACCTGTTCAGCCGAGAAGCGCCAGCAGCACGCTCGAGCTCGCAGTTCTGGCCCCTCGCCGGCGCACGTCGTCGGCGACTTCTCGGTCGGAGCTGACCACGACCAGCACCCGGCCGATCGGTTCCGCCGCCACCAGGTCACGAATGACGTCGTCGGCGATCACTCCCGGCGGGGAGAACAGGACCCTGACGCCCCGACCCGGCGGCGCGGGTACGGCAACAGCGGCCCCGTCGAAGACGATGGTCACCTCAGCTGACGTGCGGGCGGACAGGACGCCCAACAGGCGAACCAGCCGGTCCCGTTGGAGCGCGAGCGTCAGCTCGGGGAAACCGGTCTTGGTCACGTTGTAGCCGTCGACGATCAGGTGCGCGGCGGGCAGGCCGAGCCAGGCGTTCAATCTGGATGGCTCTCCGGTACTCTCGCCGCTTCCCGTGGCTCCAGCGCCCGGCAACCGGCCGGCCACCACGTCCGCAGGATCGATGCCGCCCCCGGTGAGGTCCCACTCCCGACGCAGTCCGCTGACCGCACCCTCGACGGTCGACAGCAACAGGTCCAGCCGGCGATCAGCGGTGGCCTTCTGCAGGCCGGTCTGTTCGCGCAACCGACCAAGACTCTCCTGCGCTCTGTCAGCACGCTCCGTCGCGGACCGGGCGCGCTCCTGCCACCCGGTCAGCTCGCCGGTCAACCGGACGACCTCGCTGCGCAGCCGGGCCATTTCGTCGGCGCTCTGCTCACCGGCTGCGCGAACCGCCTCGTCGGCCTGCCGCAGACGTGTCCCCTGTTCACGAAGACGACGCCGCAACTTGTCCAGCTGATCGTCCGCGCCCGCCTGCGTTTGCGTCCTGCGGGACGTTGCGTCGTCGCGCTCGCCGATGACCTGCTTCAACTGCCGGCGGAGGTCACGGACCGTCCTGACCAAGTCTGCGGTCTCCGATGGCGTGGTGGCGACGGGCATCTCACGCACGGCGCTCATGAGCGCGTCCTCGGTCGGCAGCCGGAGCACATGAGCCAACGCCGCGGCGCGCACCGGATCGGGATCGACTTCGGCGTCCGGTTCAGCCCTGGCCTGCTCGGCGACGGCCGCCCGGAATCCCGCGTCGGACTCCACTGCCTGGGCCAGTGCGGCGCCACCGAGTCGCGCCCGCTTGGCCGGGGTGAATCTGGCGACCCGCACCAGTCCCGCCGGGATCTGCGCCGCAGGAAGGCGTTTGAGCGCTTCCGAGGCCCAGTTGACGATGACCGCCCGCACCGGCGACGGAAGATCTGGCGCGGTCATGCCGCCATTGTGTCGCGCCGACGGCCTGGCTGTCGGTGCACATCTCTAACGTCGGCCTCATGAGTACCAGCAGTAACACCGCGGTCCTGCCTGGACAGCAGCACAGCTTCGACGAGTTGGAGGATCCGCTTCGCGAGATCACCTTCGTGGTAGTGGATCTGGAGACGACCGGGGGCTCGGCCGCGACCGAGTCGATCACCGAGTTCGGAGCCGTGAAAGTCAGAGGGGGCGAGGTGCTCGGCGAATTCGCGACCCTGGTCGATCCCGGGCGAGCGATTCCTCCGCAGATCGTCATGCTCACCGGGATCACGGACGCCATGGTCTTCGACGCTCCGACGATCGGATCCGTGCTGCCCTCCTTTCTCGAGTTCATCCGAGGCACGGTGCTGGTGGCCCACAACGCCCGCTTTGACATCGGCTTTCTGAAGGCCGCGTGCGCCCGACTCGGTCTGCCATGGCCGGGCAATCCGGTGGTGGACACGGTCCAGTTGGCCCGGCGGGTGCTCACCAGGGAGGAGGCGCCGAGTGTCCGACTCGGGCTGCTGGCTCCCCTGCTCGGCTCACCCGTCGCCCCGGATCACCGGGCGCTGACCGACGCCAGAGCCACCGTCGACGTGCTGCACGCACTTTTCGAACGACTCGGCGGGCTGGGCGTACAGAGCCTGACCGAGCTGCAACAACTCTCCCGGGACGTGTCACCGGCGAGGCGGCGGAAGCGAACCCTCGCCGATCATCTGCCGGCGACGCCCGGCGTCTATCTCTTCCGGGGTCCGTCCGAGGAGGTGCTCTACGTCGGAACGTCCGGCAATCTCCGCCGACGGGTCAGGTCCTACTTCGGGGCCGGCGAGACCCGGTCCAAGATCAAACAAATGATCGTCCTGGCCCAGCGGGTCGACTACGTCGAGTGCTCACACGCGCTGGAGGCGCACATCCGCGAGCAGCGCCTGATCGCGGTCCACCAGCCAAGGTACAACCGCAGATCCAGGACACCCGGCAAGCTCCTGTGGGTGGTGCTCACCACCGAAACCTTTCCGCGCCTCAGCATCGTCAGCAGAGCACCGGTGGTCGGCTCGGGCGCACTCGGTCCGTTCACGTCGCGGGTGGCGGCCACCACCGCCGTCGAGGCCCTGCAGGACGTGGTGCGGGTTCGCCGTTGCTCGCAACGACTGTCGCGCTCGCCGAGCGGATCACCTTGCGCCCTGGCAGAACTCGGGCGGTGTGGCGCGCCGTGCGCCGGGCGGGAGGACAAGGCCGACTATCAGGGACATGTCGACCGGATCCGCGACCTGATCGACGGCTCGTCGGATGAAGTGCTGTCGGCGCTCCGGTCCGAGCTGGAACGCCTCTCGACGCAGGGACGGTTCGACAGGGCGGCCTTGTTGCGCGATCGGTTGTCGGTACTGGCCGACGCCGTCGACCGGCGGCAGCGACTAGGCGCGTTCGCCCGCATCGCCGAACTCATCACCGCCCAACCCGACCGCTCGGGCGGCTGGAACCTTGCGGTCATTCGCTATGGCCGGCTGGCCGCCGCGGGGCGGGCCAGGGTCGGCGTCGACCCGATGGTGGTGGTCGCCATCCTCGTCGCCTCGGCGGAGACGGTGATCCCGCTTCCAGGGCCGCTGCCCGGCGCGAGCGCCGAAGAGACGTCGACGCTGTTGCGTTGGGTCGAGGAGGCCGGAACCCGGATGGTCGGTTGCACCGAGCCATGGCGAAGTCCCGCCAACGGCGCCGGGCGATGGCGTCCGTTCATGGCCGCGGTCGGGTTGGCCAAGTCCCAGCTGACCGTCCGGTCGTGGCGCTAGCATCGGGCGTCAGAGGTCAGCGCAGCACCGGCATAAGGAGTACATCCCATGGTCACCGCGATCGTGATGATCGATGTGGACGCCGACCGCATCGGTGAGGCGGCTCAGGCCATCGCCGATCTGCCGGGCGTCGACCAGGTCTACTCCTGTGCCGGGGATGTCGACCTGGTGGCGATCATCTCGGTCGCCGACCACGCAGCGATCGCCGACCTGGTGCCCGCCCACATCTCCAAGATCCCAGGCGTGGTGCGAACCGTCACCCACATCGCGTTCCGCTCGTATTCGCAGCAGGACACCGCTGGGGCGTTCTCGATCGGACTGCAGGACTGACTCACGCAACCAACGCGCTGCCGACCTCGACCCAACGGTCTAGCAGCGCGGCCGTTGCACCCGAGTCAAGGGCAAGGGCGGCACGTTCCAATCCGAGCGTCAGATCGGAGTCGAGGTCGCCGGTCAGCCCGGCATGCACCGCGATGGCGGCCGCGGCGTTCAGCACCACCGCGTCCCGAACGGCTCCGGGGGCGCCGGCGAACAACCGGCGCGCCACCTCGACGTTGACTGCGACCACTCCGCCCAGCAGGTCGGACGGATCTGCCCTGGCGATGCCAAGGCGGAGGGGGTCGACCACCGCCTGACTGACGACGCCGTCGCGGACCACCCAGACGGTCGAGGTGGTCGTGGTGGTCAGCTCGTCCAGCCCGTCGTCGCCCCGGAAAACGAGTACCTCGGCACCACGAGCCGCGAACACCCCGGCCATCACCGGCGCCATGGCCGCATTCCCACAGCCGATCGCCGACGCCACCGGCCGGGCCGGGTTCGTCAGCGGGCCGAGCACGTTGAAGAACGTCGGTATGCCGAGTTCGCGGCGCGCGGGTCCGGCGAATCGCATCGACGGGTGGTAGACCTGCGCGAAGCAGAAGCCGATGCCCACCTCGGCGACGGTGGTGGCCACCGCATCGGGCCCCAGCATGATCGGCACGCCGAGGCCTTCCAGCAGGTCGGCGGCGCCGCACTTGCTCGAGGCCGCCCTGCCTCCGTGCTTGACCACCGTCGCCCCGGCCGCAGCCGTCACGATCGCCGCCATGGTCGAGATGTTGACCGTGTTGGCCCGGTCGCCGCCGGTGCCGACGATGTCGACCGTCCGACCTGGAACGACGACCGGCACGCTGTGCGCCAACATCGACGTCCGCCAGCCCGGCGATCTCCTGCGCCGTCTCGCCCTTCGCGCGGAGGGCCACGGCGAAGCCGGCCAGCTGGGCCGACGTGGCCTCCCCGGTCATGATCCGGTCCATCGCCCACGAGGTCTGCGTCGACGTCAGATCAGACCCGTCCAGCAGGGTCGACAACACATCGGGCCAGGTGAACGTCACTGCCCTAGCCTGCGCTGGCGGTCGGCACCCGGCTGGGCAGCCGACGCAACAGCGAGGCGACCGTCTCGGCGGCGATCACCGGATCGAGCGGATGGACCAGGATCTCGTCGGCCTGGGCCCAGGTGGCCAACCAACGATCCGCGGCCCGGCGCACGGTCAGCACGATCGGCGGGATGACCATGGCCTCCTGATGGATCTGACGCGATATCCCGATGCCGCCGGTGGGCTGCGCCTCGCCGTCCAACACCACCACGTCCGGCACCCCGTCCTCGATGGCCGCCAACACGTCCGCGACGGACGAACACTCCAGGAAGTCGATGCGCCCGACGTCGGGAGCCGGCCGTCGGCCGATGGCGGTCATGATCCGCTCGCGGACATCCTGGCGATGGCTGTACACCAACACGACGGGGTAGCTCATCTTCATGATGGTAGAGGTAAGGACGCGGGCCATGGTCCGTGAGGGTCGACCTTCCCGGCGCGCCGTGGACATCCAATTTTTACAATCTGTCGAAGACGTTTTGGCATCCTGACCTGCGCAGATGTGAAACGACAGGGAGAGTGCTGCGGATTTGCGTAGACCCGCACGGACAGCCGACCCACCGGCGGTCCATAATCGCGTTGTGACGACAGCGACCGGCCGATCAGGGCCCCCCGCGATCAGCTCGCGCATCCACACGCTCAACCGCCCGAACATGGTGAGCGTAGGGGTCATCGTGTGGCTGGCCAGTGAGTTGATGTTCTTCGCCGGGTTGTTCGGCATCTACTTCACAGCCAAGGCGACCAGCGCCGCCGGGTGGCCACAACCACCCACCACACTCGACGTCCCCTATGCCCTCGTCAACACCATCATCCTGGTGGCGTCGTCGTTCACCTGCCAGTTCGGGGTCTTCGCCGCCGAGCGCGGCGATGTCTTCGGTCTGCGCCGCTGGTACACGCTGACGCTGATCATGGGCACCATCTTCGTGCTCGGCCAGGCGAACGAGTACCGGACCCTGGTGGAGGAGGGCACCACCTTCTCGTCGTCCGCCTACGGGACCGTCTTCTACCTGACCACCGGATTCCACGGCCTTCACGTCATCGGTGGACTGGTCGCGTTCGTCATCCTGATCGGCCGCACAAAGCTCTCCAAGTTCACTCCCGCCCAGGCGACCAGCGCCATCGTCGTGTCGTACTACTGGCACTTCGTCGACATCGTCTGGATCGGCCTGTTCATGACGATCTACATCATCCAATGACCGCGCATCCGAAACGGTCCGGATGGCCGTATCACCCAGCACACGAGACGAGTAGCCGGATGAGTACGAGGTGCACCGCATGAAAGCCCGCCGGTCCAAGACGATGCGCCGGGTGTCCGGTGGCCTGGCCTTGCTGTTCGCGCTGATCACGATGGGGTTCCTCTACGGCGCCCTCGCTCCGAGCCCGCAAACCGTTTCAGCGGCACCGACCAATGCGGCCGACATCGCAGCGGGAAGGCAGATCTACGAGGTGTCGTGCGTGATCTGTCACGGGACCAATCTGCAGGGTGTGCTGGATCGCGGTCCGTCGTTGATCGGGGTCGGACAGGCGGCCGTCTACTTCCAGGTGTCGACCGGCCGCATGCCGGCCGCGGAGAACGGCGCCCAGGAGCCCCGCAAACAGCCACAGTTCACCGACGCGCAGATCCAGGCGCTGGGCGCATTCGTCCAGTCCAACGGCGGCGGACCGCAGGTACCGGATGCACTGACCAACGACACGGATCTCCAGCACGTCGCCGATGTGGCCAGGGGCGGCGAGCTCTACCGGCTGAACTGCGCCTCCTGCCATAACTTCACGGGCATGGGCGGCGCCCTCTCGCAAGGCAAGTACGCGCCGCCTCTGGACCAGGCCACCAACCGGCAGATCTATGCGGCCATGCTCACCGGCCCCGAGAACATGCCCAAGTTCTCCGACGGTCAACTGACCCCGAACGAGAAGCTCGCCATCATTCAGTTCGTGCAGAACAACAAGGCAACGGTCGACCCAGGCGGGTACGACCTCGGCGGCTTCGGCCCCGCTCCCGAGGGCCTCGCCGCCTTCCTGATCGGCATGGGCGCCATCGTGGCCCTGACTCTCTGGATGGGGGCACGCGCATGAGCGGCGGAGAAAACGTGGTGGTTCCCTCGGATCAGGAACTCACGACGATGACGACGGAGGACCGCGCCCGTCTCGGCGCCGCCCTCGACGGAGTCGAACTGGTCGAATACGGCGAGCGCTACGTGCCGGGTTCGCCGGCCGATCGGCGAGCCGAGCGAAATGTGGCGAAGTGGTTCCTGCTGTCCGGGCTGTTCGGCGTACTGACGGTCGTCGTGTTCATCTTCTGGCCCGCCGGGTACCAGACCGCTTACGCGGGCAGCAAGCAGACGCTCTACGCGCTGTACACCCCGCTGCTGGGCAGCTGCCTGGGCGGTTGTGTGCTGTTCTTCGGCATCGGTGTCATCGCCCTGGCCAAGAAGATCGCTCCCCACGAGGTAGCGGTTCAGCAACGGCACATCGGCATGTCGGACGAGGTCGACCGCAGCACGCTGGCTGCCGAGATCGTGGACACCGGCGACAAGATGGGCGTCGTCAAACGTCGGGGCGTGCTGAAGAGCTCACTCGCACTGGCCGGTGGTGTCATCGGGCTTGCTGTCCTGGTCCCGGTCATCGGTGGTTTCGTCAAGAATCCGTGGGCCCAAGGGCCCGAGTCGCAGCTGTGGGTGACGCTGTGGCGGCCGACGAACGGCAAAAACGTCAGGCTTGTCATGCAGGACGGCGCGCCGATACGGCCGTCGGATCTGGCAGCCGGCTCACTGGCGACCGTATTCCCGGGGGTACCGGGCGGATTGAAGGCCTCTGACTCAGCGGTCATGCTGTTCCGGCTCAGGTCAGACACCCCGGTTTCGGTGCGGACCGGTCAGGAGAGCTTCTCCTACGGCGACTACTACGCCTACTCCAAGATATGTACCCACGTCGGGTGCCCGGTCTCGCTCTACGAGCAGCAGACCGGGCGCGTGTTGTGCCCCTGTCATCAGTCTCAGTTCGACGTCTTCGACGGCGCCAAGCCGGTTTTCGGACCAGCTGCCCGGCCGCTTCCGCAGCTTCCCATCGAACTCGACGACGAGGGCTATTTCGTCGCTAAAGGCGACTTCGTCGAACCCGTCGGTCCCGGATTCTGGGAAAACGGATTCAAGTACAAGTGGAGTTCGCATCCGAAAGGCAGCACCCCGTCATGAGTAGATTGACCAGTCGCACCACCAAGAAGCCCAACAACTTGGTTCAGGGTGCTCTCGACGGTGCGGACATCCGCTACCACGGGGCTCGTCCACTCCGGACAGCCATGAACAAGGTCTTTCCCACGCATTGGTCCTTCATGCTGGGTGAGGTCGCGTTGTACTCGTTCCTCGTACTTCTGCTGTCGGGCGTGTACCTGACGCTGTTCTTCGACGCCTCCATGGGCGAGACCATCTACAACGGTGTGTACGACAAGCTGCGCGGCGTACCGATGTCGATGGCCTACAAGTCGACGCTCGACCTCTCCTTGGAGGTGCGGGGCGGTCTGCTGATCAGGCAGATCCACCACTGGGCGGCGCTGATCTTCCTCTGGTCGATGATGCTGCACCTGATGCGCATCTTCTTCACCGGTGCGTTCCGCAAGCCCCGGGAAGCGAACTGGGTCCTGGGTGTGCTGCTCCTGGTGCTCGGCATGGCCGAGGGCTTCCTTGGCTATTCGCTGCCTGACGACCTGCTGTCCGGGACCGGGCTCCGCGCCGTCTCCGCTTTCATCCTGTCGATCCCGGTGGTCGGCACGTGGGTGCACTGGGCACTCTTCGGCGGCGACTATCCGGGAACGATCGTCATCGGACGCTTCTATGCGCTGCACATCCTGGTGATACCTGGAGTGATCCTGGCTCTGATCGCAGTGCACGTCGCCCTGGTGTGGTTCCAGAAGCACACGCAATTCGCCGGCCCGCGCGCCACCGAGAACAACGTGGTCGGCGTCAGAGTGCTGCCCACTTTTGCCGCCAAGGGTGGTGGGTTCTTCGCCGTCGTCACCGGCATCATCGTGGCGATGGCCGGCCTGTTCCAGATCAACCCCATCTGGAACCTGGGGCCCTACAACCCGGCACAGGTCTCCGCCGGCGTCCAGCCCGACTTCTACATGGGTTTCCTGGACGGCATGGTCCGGGTCTTCCCGGCCTGGGAGATCCGCGGTCTCTTCGGGCATTACATGGTCCCGGCCGTGTTCTTCGCGGCCATCGGCGGCGCCACCATATTGATGATCCTGGTGATGTCCTATCCCTTCATCGAAAAGGCGTTCACCAAGGACAATGCGATGCACAACATCCTGCAGCGTCCCAGGGACGTTCCGGTCCGCACATCGCTCGGCGTTGCGTTCCTCTGCTTCTACGTCCTCAATCTGATCAACGGCGCCAACGACCTGTTCGCCCTGAAACTGGACATCTCGCTGAACGTGATGACCTGGGTCGGTCGGATCGGTTCCATCGTGCTGCCGGTCATCGGCTATGTGGTGACCTATCGAATCTGTCTGGCTCTGCAGCATTCGGACCGGGACGTTCTCGAACACGGCATCGAGACCGGCATCATCAGGCGGCTGCCGCACGGTGAATTCGTCGAGATCCACCAGCCGCTCGGGCCCGGTGGACGAGCACGGACATGCCATTCCGCTGGCCTACCAGGGCGCTCCTGTGCCGAAGCGGATGAACCAGCTAGGGTCGGCCGGCCTGGCCGTCAAGGGCACGCTGCGGCCGGTGGACGACTCGGGCGTGATCGACCACTCGGCGGATCACGCCGGTCAGAGTTCACTGGAGGTCGGCTCCCGCCCCTGATCCACCCGGGACCTCAACAGCGAATTTCTGCGGGCTCAACAAATCGACGGTTCAGTGCACTTTCGCGATGCCGTCGTCATACTCCATAGACGTATGCGCTGCCGCAGAGAAAAGTCGATCTCCATGGCCAAGAACGGAGCGGTGAAGAGCAGCATGATTTCGATGCTGCTCCTGGCTCTTGCGCTGACCGGATGCGGCACCGCACACTCCGGTGGAGGCACCGAGGCCAGCCTGGCGAAGGACTACACGTCGATCAAAGAACTCAAGCAGGCGTCCACGGCCGTCATCGATGTCACGGCCAGCAACAAATCACGCGAGGTCCCCGCCGCCAGTGACGGATCAAGTGGCATTACGGCGACCGTCACCGACCTCGTGGTGAACAAAGTCCTTCAAGGGTCCGTCGGCGGCTCACGCGTGATTCAGCTCCGCCAATTCGGCACCGCAGATGCATGGGTCTGCAGAAGACCAACCGGCTGTGACCAGCAACAACCACTACGTCCTGTTCGTCCAACCGTTCACCTTCGGAGCCAACTCGCCGAGCACGGGCCAGTACGCCAGCACGGGCGGCAACGTTGCCTACAAGATCGACGGACCCGATGCACACCTCGTCATCCCGAGCTCCTCGAAGCTGCCGGCAAAGCTGACCACCGACCAGTTACTCAGCGAGATCGCAGCGAGCTGAACGGCGATGAACCAGAGGTCAGTGGGACGTCGGCCGGCGGTGGTACTCGAACTGCAGACCGCAGACCGCCATGATGAGGAAGCCGCCCGCGATGACCATCAGCCAGACCAGCAGGAAAGCCGTGGCGACTGCAAAAACCGCGGCCGCCAGAGCCATGCCGAACGGCCACAGCGAGCCGGGCGAGAAGAAGCCGAGATCCCCCGCACCGTCGGCAACATCCGCGTTTTCGTTGTCCTCGGGGCGCGCAGCCTCAAGGCGCCTGGCCGAGAACAACAGGAATGTGCCGATGATCAGAGAAAGGCCGGTGGTCAGGGCGAGAGCCACCACACCTACCGGCTCATCTTTGCCCGCGAAGAAGGCGTAGATACAGGTCGCGATGAAGAAGAAACCGGTCAGGGCCAGGAAAACCCAGGCCTCGACCCGCATTCCGCGCTTGGGTGGCGCCGACGAATCCACATCATGATCGACGGACATCATTTGCCTCCGGCCGCGAGCGGTTGCGATGCTGACTTCGCTTCACGATTGGGATTGATCGGATAGGTCGTGGTCGAGAGCGGCGCGCAGAGCGTTCCGCACGACGGAATTGCCTTACCTGTCGCGAGCAAGGCCTGGGCATTCGTATAGCCGTGGCCGGTCACCGGGTTCACCGATTGCCGGAAGCGAAGATAGGTCTGGTAGACGTTCTGGGGTACGCCACGCACCTCGAAGTTCATCGAGGAGTGGTACGTGCCGCACAGTTCCGCGCACCGTCCCACCATGGCTCCGGGATTGTCGATGCTGTTCTGGAACACATTCTGCGAGTTGTTGGCCTTGGGATCAGGGAACACGTCGCGCTTGAACAGGAAGTCCGGCACCCAGAAGGAGTGGATCACGTCTCTCGACTGCAATGTGTACTGGATCGTCTGCTGTACCGGCAGAACGAGAATGGGCACCTCGTTCGCGGTGCCGATGGTGTGCACTTCCTGGCCGGGTTGGTCCGGTGACTTCGTGCCGTCGTAGCTGAAATCCCAGAGCCACTTGGCCGCCGTGACGTTCACCTTCACGGCAGGGTCGGCGACGTTCTTCAGGACGAAGTTCTCGGTGGTGACGGCGAAGTAGAAGAGCACGGCGACCATGACGAACGGCACCGCGGTATAGATGAGCTCGAGGGGCAGGTTTTCCTTGGTCTGCTTGGGGTAGAGCGGTGAGTTCTTCTTCTTGCGGTAGAAGATGAACGCCCAGAACATCAAGCCCCACACCAGCGCCCCGACGACCAGCGCCGCGATGAACGTCCACGACCAGAATTCCTGCATCCTGGTCGCCTGCGGGGTCGCCCCGACAGGCCAACCGAAGCGCGGCAGATCGGTCGAGGAGCATCCGCTGATCAGCAGAGAAGTGACCACCAGCGCGCCGGCCAGCAACAACCGCCTGGCACTGCGATACCGAAGCACTCGGACGCCCTCCTGAACTGAACCTCGGCCAACACCGATTGCGGTGCAGCCGCTACCACCCAGTGCTGAGATTACTCGACCCGTTGCCCCGGCTCCCGGTCAGGGCGCGCGCGGCGCATTCCAGATCTACAACTTGTCGAAGTTTGCTCCAGAGTAGGCCTGCGGGGCGGCGTGCGACAGCTCGCAGACTCCGCAAACTGATGGTTGTACGGTCATTCTGCAGGCCGGCCGGCAGGTGTTCCGGCCGAAGTGAAAGACCGACAGAAATTGGGCGACCCACCTCGTGTGCGGATTGATGGGCTTCCTGTCCTCCACCGGCCAGGCCGGCAACCGGGTGCAGGAGGTGGCGGCGGGCATGCAGTGCGCAAGGCACCGGGGCCCGGACGAGGGCGGGACCTGGGACGACGGGGACGTCGTGTTCGGCTTCAATCGGTTGTCGATCATCGACCTCGAACACTCCCACCAGCCGCTGCGTTGGGGTCCGCCGGAGACACCGGAGCGCTACGCCCTGGTCTTCAACGGTGAGATCTACAACTACCTGGAGCTGCGCGAGGCGTTGCGAGTCGAGTTCGGCGCGGCCTTCAGAACCGAAGGCGACGGCGAGGCGATCGTCGCCGCGGTTCACCACTGGGGGAAGTCGGCGGTTTCGCGGTTGCGCGGCATGTTCGCATTCCTGATCTGGGACACGCAGGAGCGCACCCTGTTCGGTGCTCGAGACCCGTTCGGCATCAAACCGATGTTCACCGCCGCGACGGACGACGGCATCGCGTTCTCGTCGGAGGAGAAGGGCCTGCGCGAGTTGACCGGCGCGGCCGTCGTCGACGAGGCGGCGCTGCAGCATTATCTGGTGCTGCAGTACGTGCCGGAGCCGGCCACCATGGACGCCGCCATCCGCCGCGTCGAGTCGGGCACCCACTTCACCCTGCGGCCGGGCGGCGAGCTCCGTACGGAACGCTATTTCCACCCCAAGTTCCTGCCGGCGAAGGTTTCCGGCACTTCGGCGGAACAGGCGCTCTACCAGCGCATTGCCGATGTGCTCGACGACTCGGTCGGCGCCCACATGCGGGCCGACGTCACCGTCGGGTCCTTCCTGTCGGGCGGGATCGACTCGACGGCGATTGCGGCGCTGGCCAAGCGCTACAACCCCGATCTGATGACCTTCACCACCGGCTTCGACCGCCAGGGCTATTCCGAGATCGACGTGGCGGCCGAGAGTGCCGCCGCCATCGGCGTTCGCCACGTGATCAGGAAGGTGTCCGAGGAGGAGCTCACCCAGAGTCTGCCCTTGATCGTCTGGTACCTGGACGAGCCCGTCGCCGATCCGGCCCTCGTGCCGCTCTACTTCGTGGCGAACGAGGCCCGCAAACACGTCAAGGTGGTGCTGTCCGGCGAGGGCGCGGACGAACTCTTCGGTGGTTACAACATCTATCGCGAACCGGCATCGCTGGCCCCGATCACGGCGCTGCCCGATCCCCTGCGCCGGGGGCTCGCTGCCGTGGGACGGGCACTCCCGCACGGCTTCCGGGGCAAGGACATGCTCCGCCGCGGAGCCGTCGACCTCGAGCAGCGATACTACGGAAACGCCAGGATCTTCCGCGAGGAACAACTGCCGCCGGTGTTGCGCACCTACTCCCCCGACCGGTCGTTCCGCGATGTCACCGATCCCGTCTACGCCCGTTCGGTCGGGTCGGATCCAATCTCCCGGATGCAGCACGTCGACCTGTTCACCTGGCTGCGCGGCGACATCCTGGTCAAGGCCGACAAGATGACCATGGCCAATTCCTTGGAGCTTCGTGTCCCGTTCCTGGACCCCAGGGTGTTCGAAGTGGCGGCCACGGTGCCGCCGGAGCAACGGGTGCAGGGGCACGCGACGAAGGTGGCCCTTCGCAGGGCGATGGAGTTGATCGTGCCGCCGCACGTGCTGAACCGGAAGAAGCTCGGCTTTCCGGTGCCGATCCGGCACTACCTCAAGGATGGGTCCTATGACTGGGCCCGCAACATCATCACCACCTCCCAGACGGAGCGGTACATCGACCCGGCCGCGGTGGTGGCGATGCTCGACGCGCACCGTGCCGGCGAGGCCGATCATTCAAGGACGATCTGGACGGTTCTCGTCTTCCAGCTGTGGCACGAGATCTTCGTGACGGGCTCGATCACACCGGTCATCCCAGAGCCCGTGTACCCGGTCTACCTCTGAACGCTCAGACGGTGACGAAGCCCATTGCCGAGATGATCTCGGTGGCGGGCGTCTCGCCGTAGCAATCGGCCAATCGGCGCATCGCCGAGATCGGTTCGAAGACGTATTCCTGGGTGCCGATGGTCTCCAGGGCCAAGGTGGCCATCAGGGACCCGAGTTGGGCCGACCGTTCGAAGGACAGTCCGCGGTAGCGGCCCGCGACGAAGCCCGCGCGGAAGGCGTCCCCGACACCGGTCGGATCGATCTTGGCGAGCTCGGGGACCACCTTGACGTGCAGGTGGGAGCCGTCGGCCCCGACGATCTCGACACCCTTGGAGCCGAGCGTGGTGACCCGGTGACCGACTTGGGCCAGCAGTTCGGCCTCGTTCCAACCGGTCTTGGAAAGCAGCAGACCGAGCTCGTAGTCGTTGGAGAACCAGAACTCGGCCCCGGCCACCAGTTTGCCCGCGTCTTCACCGTCCATCCGGGCCAGCTGCTGCGACGGATCGGCCGCGAAGGTCAGTCCACGCTGCCGACATTCCTCGGCATGGCGGACCATGGCGGCCGGGTCACCGGCGCTGATCATCACCAGATCCACGGACGACACGGCCTCGACCACCGGACCGAGCTCGATCTCCCTGGCTCTGGCCATGGCGCCGGCGTAGAACGAGCCGATCTGGTTCATGTCGTCGTCGGTCGTACAGACGAACCTGGCCGTCTGCACCTCGGAGAAGACGTGCACGTGCGAGCAATCGACGCCGTGCCGGGTCAGCCAGCTCGCGTAGTCGTCGAAGTCGGCGCCGACCGCATCGAGCAGGATCGGACGGATGCCGAGCAGGCCCATCCCGAACGCGATGTTCGCCGCAACCCCGCCACGGCGCACGACCAGGTCGTCCACCAGGAAAGAAAGGGAGACCCGATGCAGCTGGTCCGGCAGCAGCGAATCGGTGAACTTGCCCGGAAAATGCATCAGATGGTCGGTCGCGATTGATCCAGTAACGACGATAGGCACGCAGCAGACCTTACCCGGCTGCGTTCGGCTCCCGGCCCGGGAAACGACGACGGCCGCCGCCCGGGTCAGGGGCGACGGCCGTAGTTCAGCGGTCAGGCGAGGTCAGTGGAACGAATCGCCGCAGGCACAGGAGTTCTGTGCGTTCGGATTGTCGATCGTGAAGCCCTGCTTCTCGATGGTGTCGACGAAGTCGATCACCGCCCCGTCCAGGTAGGGCTTGGACATGCGGTCGACTGCGAGCCCGATGCCGTCGAAGTGGACCAGCGCGTCGCCGTCCAGGCTCCGGTCATCGAAGAACAGCTCGTAGCGCAGACCAGAGCATCCGCCGGGCTGAACGGCGATCCGGAGCACCATGTCGGAGCTGCCGTCCCGCTCGAGCAACGCCTTGGCCTTGGCAGCCGCGGTCTCGGAGAGAGTCACGCCGTGGGCGCGGGTGACCTCTTCGGTGGTGGTGCCGGCATCAATATCGGCGGTAGTCATCTGACTCCTCGAAGCTGGGTGAGATGTAAACAGCGGTGACCATTCGATAATGCCACGTGCTGACGCTCTGAAAGGGAGGAAAGGAGTGGACTCGGCCACTCCATGTGTTGCAACCCGCCTTGGCCGGTCCAAATTCCCACGGCCGCTTCGGCGGTGTCGGCGCGGCCCTCGGTCAACTATTCTCGCCAGGTGAGCCTTTTGCGCCGTAAATCTGCTGACCAGGCACCCGAAGTCGTGGCTGTCCCCGAGACGCCCACCGTGGGAAAGGGCCGACCGACACCGAAGCGGAGCCAGGCGCAGGCTCGCCGGGGCCCGGTCGCACCGCCGCCCAAGACTCAACGTGAGGCGATCAAGCGCTCGAAAGAGGTCGGCAAGACCCTGACCAAGGACGAGAAGCGGGTGGCCTCCACCGAACGCCGCGAGCGCATGATGCGCGGCGACGACGCCTACGTTCTGCCCCGTGACCGCGGGCCGGTGCGGGCCTTCGTCAGGGACGCAACCGACGCGCGACGCAACATCGCCGGGATCCTCCTGCCGGTCGCGCTGCTCTCTTTCATCATCCTGTTGATCAGGAATCAGACGGTTCAGGTGATCGGCCCGATCATCTTGATGGTTGCCATCCTCGCGGCCGTCGTCGACTCGATCATTTTCGGCCGCCAGCTGACCCGGATGGTGGCGCAGCGGTTCCCGAAGGGCGATCCGACGGGTCTGTCCATCCGACAGCGGTCGCTGGCGTTCTACGCCTTCAACCGCGCCTGTCTCATCCGCAAGTGGCGGGTACCCCGCCCGCGGGTCAATCGAGGAGATTCCGTCTGACCGTGGCCGGCGACGAGTTGCTCCGGGCCGCGGAGGCCCAACGTGATGTGGTGCGCAAGCGGTACTTCGACGAAGACGGCAGGCTGCATACGATGCCGCGCAAGCAATCCAGGAAGCTGGCCGTACTGGACGTGATCGCCGCGAGATTCATTCCCGGTGTTCACTATCTCGAGGTCGAGGTCAACCGGGAGCTCATCGGCATCTATGACGACTACGTGACTCTTCGGCGCGCCCTGATCGACTTCGGTCTGATGGACAGGGCGGACGGCCGCTACTGGCGGTCCGGCGGAACCGTGGAGGTCTGAATTGTCCGCCACCGAGACCGCGACGCCGCGGCGTCGGCGAGGATCTCGACGCACGCACATCGTGACCGCAGCAGCCGAGCTGTTCGCGGCCGATGGCTACCCCGCCGCCGGCATGGACCAGATCGGCGCCGCCGCCGGGATCACCGGACCGGGCATCTACCGCCACTTCGATTCCAAGGCCGCCATCCTCGCCGCAGTGTTCGACGGGATCATCGACGCCGTGACCGCGCCGCCGGTGCACGTGCTGCCGGATCAGCCGCCGGCGGACGAACTTGTCGCGCTGATCGAGGTCTACGCCGCCGCGGTCGCCTCGCGTCGACGACTGATGGCGGTGTTCGTCCGTGAGGTCCACCATCTGCCCCGCGAACATCGCGCCCAACTGGCCGACCGGCAACGTGCCCTGGTTCGGCAGTGGCGCAGCCTGCTGGCCGCCGTCCACCCCGGCTGGAGTGCCGAGGTCGTCAGGACGACCGTGCACGGCTGCTTCGGGATGCTGAACGCGCTCGGCACCTTCGATTCGGCCCTGTCAGATGACGAGCTGGCCGCCACCCTGGTGCTGATGGCGACCAGGATGCTGCAGCTCGATGACGGCCGGCTCACTGCAGCGATAGCTGTCCGAATTGCCGCTTTCGCGGGAGCGTTTCCGGCCGTCGCTCAGTCCTTCTTGCCGGCGTCCAGTATCCATCCGTCCGGCCCTGGCAACGCAGAACCCGCTTCCGGGCCTACCGATCCGGGAGCGTACGGGTGCGGCTCCGGTCGGTTGTCCAGGATTTCGGTGGCGGCGTTCCAGGCGTGTGAGAGGCCGGTGCTGGTCGTGAACAGCGACCTGTCGGCAATGGTGACGTCGTGGATCAGCGAGACATACGGCGGCAGCGGCTCGCCACCGGCCACGTCGTCAAGGGACAGATCGATGTGCTGCTGGATCAGGTCCATGCCCGCGCCCGGCTTTTTCACCACGATGGACATCGCCACGGAGCCTGACCCGGCGAGCGAGAAGGTGAGCAGCGAGCCACGGCCCGGGATGTGGGTGAGCGGTCCGTCGGGCTTGCGCAGCACGATGGAGACCTGCTGCGCACTCTCGGCCAGGTACTTGCCGCTGCGGAGCAGGAACGGAACCCCGTGCCAGCGTTCGGTGTCGACCCACAGTCGGGCCGCCGCGTAGGTTTCGGTGGTCGAATCGTCGGCCACCTCCGGTAGATCCTTGTAGCCATCGGCCTGTCCGAATACGACGTCCTCCGGTGCCAGCGGCCGGAACGCGGCGAGCACCGATTCCCTCGCGTCCTGCAGGTTTTCGGCGGTGAAGTCGATCGGCGGTTCCATGGCGATCTCGGCCGCGACCTGGAACAGGTGGGTCACCACCATGTCCCGCAGCGCCCCGGTGGCATCGTAGAACGCGGCCCGGTCGGCGACGTCGAGGGTTTCCGGCACGTCGATCTGGATTTGCTCGACGTGCTCGCGGCTCCAGATCTGGCCCACCATCTCGTTCGCGAAGCGGAGCACATGCAGGTTCTGCGTCGCTTCCTTGCCCAGGAAGTGGTCGATCCGGTAGACCTGCTCCTCCTTCATCACGGAGAGCACCAGGGCGTCCAACTCCTTGAACGACTCGGGACTGGTGCCGTACGGCTTCTCGTAGACGACCCGTGCCCCGTCCAGAAGCTGATGTGCCGCAAGGCCTTTGGTCATCGTCTCGAAGGCGACCGGAGGGATGGCGAGATAGTGGATGTACTCCGCGTCCTTACCGAGGAGGTCATGCGCCTCGCTCAGCACATCGAGCAACGAGCCGGGGTTGTTCTCGTCGAAGCCGCCGCCCGCGAACCGGAGGTGCCCGGCGAAATCGGACCAGAGGTCCTCATCGACCTTCAAGCCTCCGAACTCATCGAGAGCCGCCCTGACCCGGTCGCGGAAGTCCTCGTGGGCGATGTCCCCGCGGCCGTTGCCGACCAGCAACCACGAAGCGGGCATCAGACCGTGCTGGGCGAGTTGGTAGAAGGCGGGCAGGACCATGCGCTTGGCGAGGTCCCCTGTCGCACCGAAAAGAACGAAGACGGTGGGCTGCGCTGAAGGCATGTGACTCCTCGAGGACGGGCGGGCGGGCGTTCGACCTGCTCACTGTTCCCTACCCCGTGGAGCCGCCCGCAATCGCAGGTGCGCAGTGATCGGCGGCTTTGGCAGAAATGGTGGGCATCGTGGCATTTACGCCACGGCGCCGGTGCCTGACGATAGGTGCATGCCGAACTCAGAGACCGGTCCTGCACCGCGGGCGGTGACCTTCCTCGCGTTTCCCGGACTCCAGGTGCTCGACCTGACCGGCCCCTACGAGGTGTTCCACAGCGTGAACACCGTCCTGCAGTCAACGGGGCACGCGCCGGGCTACGACTTGCGGGTGGTCAGCGCGGACGCCGGTCCACTACCGACCTCCGGCGGCATCGTGCTCTATGCCGATCCGTTGCCCGATCCCGAGCTCGGCATCGACACGCTGGTGCTACCGGGTGGCGACGGCGCGCGGAAGACTCCCGCCGATTCGCCTGCGGTGCAATGGATCCGGCGCGCAGCACCGCACGCCAGGCGGATCGCGACCGTCTGCACCGGCGCCTTTCTCGCGGGCCGGGCCGGGCTTCTCGAGGGCCGGACCGTCGCCACTCACTGGTCGAGGACCGAGATGCTGCAGGATGAATTCCCGGGCGCGACCGTCGATCCGGACCGGCTGTACCTTCGGGACGGACCGCTGTGGTCGTCCGGCGGCGTGATGGCCGGTGTCGATCTGGCCCTGGCGCTGGTCGAGCAGGACCACGACGCGGAAATCGCGCAGGTCGTCGCCCGGCATCTGGTGCTCTCGTGGCGTCGCCCCGGCGGGCAGAGCCAGTATGCCGTACCGCTGTGGGCGCCGAGAGGCAGCACGCCGCCAGTGGCCCGAGCGCAGAACCTGATCGAGGCGGACCCGAGCGGCGATCATCGAGCGGCGTTGCTGGCCGCCACTGTCGGGATGAGCGAACGACACTTTGCCCGCGTCTTCGCGGCGGAGGTCGGCGAGCCTCCGGCCAGGTACGTCGAAGGAGTGCGATTGCGGGCCGCCAGGACCCTGCTGGAGACCGACGATCAAACGGTCTCGGCCATCGCGAGTCGCTGCGGCTTCGGCACGGCCGAGACCATGCGCCGAACCTTTGTGCGCCGGCTCGGGGTTCCGCCCGACACCTACCGGGACCGCTTCACGGTCAGCAGAACGCGTTGGACAGGGAGAACACCTTGAAGGTCGCCATTGCACTCTTCGACCGCGTCACCGCCCTCGATGCCATCGGCCCATACGAGATGCTGCAACGGGTTCCGGAATTCGACATCACCTTCGTCGGACACCGGGTCGGCACGGTGCGTACCGAGAACGGCATGCTGGGTTTGATGGTGGATGCCACCTTCGAGGAGCTTCCGGCGCCCGACGTCGTGCTCGTGCCGGGTGGCTTCGGATCTCGCGCGCTCGTCAACGACGGGCGCGTGCTGGACTGGCTGCGCACGGCCCACCGGACCAGTGTGCTGACCACATCGGTGTGCACCGGCAGCCTCGTGCTGGCGGCAGCCGGTCTGCTGGACGGATTACCGGCCACCACCCACTGGGGCGCCTACGACCGGCTGGCCGCCCTGGGCGCGACCGTGACGACCCAGCGCGTCGTGCCGTTGTGGGATCACCGGATCGTTACCGCTGCAGGCGTTTCCAGCGGGATCGACATGGCACTGACGGTGATCGCCCGCCTGGTGGACGACGTGGCCGCCATGGCCGCCCAGCTCGGCGCGGAGTACGACCCGGAGCCGCCGTTCGACGCCGGTTCGCCGGCCAAGGCGGGCCGTGCGGTACTGGACCGCGCAGCCCAATACTCGCTACTCCGTCACTGAGGCCCCGGTTTCAGCGCTTCGGAAGCTGCTGCAGGGACCAGGCGTTGCCGTCGGGATCGTTGAAGAAGACGAACCGGCCCCAGTCCAGATCCTGGACCTCGCTCACCGGAACACCACGCGAGCTGAGTTCGGCGTGCGCCTGATCGGCGTCTGCGATCACGATCTGCATTCCCTTCACCGAACCCGGTTCCGCGTCCGTCAGCCCTTGGCCGAACGCGATCGAGCAGGCCGACCCTGGCGGGGTCAGCTGGACGAATCGGATGTTCTCGTCGACCCGCTGGTCGAAGTCGGCGTGGAAGCCGACCTGGTCGACGTAGAAGGCCTTCGCCCGGTCGACGTCGGTGACCGGGATGATGATGAGTTCGATCTTGTAGTCCATGACCTGCTCCTTCTTTTCGGGTACTGGAATCGTAGATCGCAATGCGGAAGGTTCGCTTCCTAATGAGAGGGGCAGAATGGAACGATGTTGACGACCTCGGCCCGGCTGCTCCGGCTTCTCTCGCTGCTGCAGACGCCGCGGGACTGGACAGGGGCCGAGTTGGCCCAGAAGCTCGGGGTGAGCGGCCGGACCATACGCACCGACGTCGACCGTTTGCGCAGCCTCGGCTACCCGGTGCACGCCACCCGCGGCGCCGTCGGCGGGTACCGACTGGGCGCCGGAGCCGAGCTGCCGCCGCTCCTGCTCGACGACGAGGAGGCGGTGGCCGTCACGATCGGGCTGCAGACCGCGACCGGAAATGCCGTCGCCGGCATCGAGGATGCCTCGCTTCGCGCGCTGGCCAAGGTGGAACGGGTGCTTCCGGCACGCCTACGGCGGCGGGTGAACGCATTGCAGACATATATCGTCCCGGTGCCGGCGTTCGGATCGGGCCCGAGCGTCGACCCGGCTGCGTTGATTGCCATCGCCGCAGCCTGCCGGGATCACGAGCAGCTGAGGTTCGACTACGGCGACCACGCCGGCAACGGGACCCGCCGTCGGGCCGAACCGCACCGGCTGGTCACCTGGGGTCGCCGGTGGTACCTGGTCGCCTGGGACGTCGACAAGTCGGACTGGCGAACGTTCCGGGTCGACCGGATGGAGCTGAAGGTGCCCAACGGGCCACGCTTCGCCGAGCGGGACCTGCCGTCGAACGACATCGCGAGCTACGTGGCGGGGCGGGTATCGGCGGCCCGGTGGCGCCTGCACACCGAGGTCGTGGTGCACGCCCCGGCCGCGCTCGTGTCGGCCAGGATCAATCCGGCAATCGGCACCGTCGAGGAGATCGACGAAGCTCGTTGTCTGTTCACCACCGGCGCCGACAATGTCCAGACCCTCGCCCTCTACCTCGGTCTGCTGGGACTGGACTTCACCGTCAGCGGGCCGCCCGAGTTGATCGAAGCGCTGCGGCAGCTCGCCGACCGTTGTCTCAGAGCGACAGGTATCGCTGCAGCTCGAACGGGGTGACCTGGCGGCGGTAGGACTCGAACTCGGCGCGCTTGTTGCGCAGGAAGAAGTCGAAAACGTGCTCCCCCAGCGCCTCGGGTACGAACTCGGACCGTTCCATGACGATCAGTGCACCCTCCAGGGAGGCCGGCAGCCGCACGTAGCCGAGCGCCCGGCGCTCGGTCTCGCTCAACGACCAGACATCGTCGGTCGCGGGGGCGGGGAGTTCGTACCCCTCCCTGATGCCGCGCAGGCCGGCCGCGATCACCACCGCGAACATCAGATAGGGATTGCAGGCCGAGTCCGGGAGTCGGAACTCCATCCGCTGGCTCGACGACTTGCCCGGCGAATAGTTCGGCACCCTGATCAGTGCGGACCGGTTCGCCTGACCCCACGACGCCGTCGTCGGCGCCTCCTCGCCGATCACCAGGCGCTTGTAGGAATTCACCCACTGACAGGAAACGGCGGTGATCTCCGCCGCGTGCCGCAGCACTCCGGCCAGGAAAGCCTTGCCCGTAGGCGACATCTGGTACTCGTCGTCGGCGTCGTAGAAGGCGTTCGTCTCACCCTCGAAGAGGGAGAAGTGAGTGTGCATGGCGGATCCCGGATGTTCCGCGAATGGTTTCGGCATGAAGGTGGCCCGGACGCCCTGGGTGATGGCCACCTCTTTGACCACGTAGCGGAACGACATGATGTTGTCGGCCATCGTCAGTGCGTCGGCATAACGGAGGTCGATCTCCTGTTGGCCCGGGGCACCCTCGTGGTGTGAGAACTCGACCGAGATGCCCATCGCCTCGAGGGTTTCGATGGCCCGTCGACGGAAGTGCGGCGCCACGTCGTGGGAGGCCTGGTCGAAGAAGCCACCATGGTCGGCCGGCTCCGGCGCCGAGCCGTCGCTGGGTAGGTCCTTCATCAGGAAGAACTCGATCTCCGGGTGCACGTAGCAGGTGAAGCCCATCGACGCGGCCTCGCCCATCACCCTGCGCAGTACGTGCCGCGGGTCCGCCCAGCTGGGGCTGCCGTCCGGCATGGTGATGTCGCAGAACATCCGCGCCGAGTAGACCTTGCCCTCGTCGGTCTCCCACGGCAGCACCTGGAAGGTCGACGGATCCGGCTTGACGATCATGTCGGATTCGTAGACGCGCGCATAACCTTCGACCGCGGATCCGTCGAACCCGATGCCCTCGCTGAACGCACCTTCCAATTCCGCAGGTGCCACCGCCACCGACTTCAGGTAGCCGAGCACATCGGTGAACCACAGTCGGACAAAGCGGATGTCCCGCTCTTCGAGGGTGCGCAGGACGAACTGCTGCTGACGGTCCATCACTACACCCTATGTACGACGTATTTCAGACTTGTTGCCCACCCGGGCGGACGGCTGAGCAGCGATCCCGACCGGGATCTGACGTACCGTGATCGGATGCCCAAGGACCGCGCCACGGCCGCTGCCGACCGGCTGACGCCACACCCGGTGATCACCGCCGGCGGGGTCGATTTCGTCCTGGCCGACGCCCCGGGAAGAACCGGGGTACGGCTCGAGGTGGACTGGGACCTCGGCTCCACGGATCCCGAATTCGAGCGGGTGGGCGAGTTGTGGCGCCTGTACCTGCCCCGGCCGGCAGCCGACCGGTTCGAATACCAGTTCACCGTCCGGTCAGAGGGCGACACGCAGTGGACCACCGACCCCGGCAACCCATCCACGGTGCCCAATCCGTTCGGCGACAAGTCAGAGATCACGTTCCCGGAATACCGGCCGCCCACCTGGCTCAGCGGACCTGAGAACGGCGACATACGAGCGTTGACGACTCCGCAGGGTGACCTGGCGACGCCGGTTCCCGTGACCGTGTGGTCGCCCGACGATCTGTCGCCGGGGACACCGGCACCACTGCTCCTGGCCCATGACGGAAGCGACATGGCCAGGCGCGGGTCGCTGCTTCGCTGGGCGACGTGGGCCGCCGCCGCCCGTCCTTTCCGGATCGCCATGCTGGACCCGGCGCCCGGCTACCGGGACCAGTGGTACGCCGCATCACCGGCCTACGCCGACCATCTCGCCGCGGTTGTGGTCCCGGCCATCAGGAGCACGGTGGCGGTCGGCGCAGCGATCGGGCTCGGCGCCAGTCTCGGCGCTCTTTCGATGCTGGCCACGCAACGCCGTCATCCCGATCTGCTGGACGGGTTGATGCTCCAGTCCGGCTCGTTCTTCACCTCGGCGTTGGACGCCCAGGAATCGGGCTACGGCCAGTTCTCGCAGATCTGCGCCGCCGTTGCCGACATCGCCGGGCGGCCGGCCACGAGGACGTGCCCCGTGGTGATCACCTGCGGGACCGTGGAGGAGAACCGGGCCAACAATGAGCTGATGGCGCAGGTGCTGACCGCTCAGGGTTATCCGGTGCGGCTGCGGCTGGTGCGCGATGCACACACCATGATCGGCTGGCGGGACGCGTGGTCGCCTGGTCTGGAAGAGCTTCTCGACAACACAGGCGGAGTGCCGCGCTCATGACTCGAACCGAATACCACAGGTTGGACGCACCGTCGCTCGGCGGCTCCTGGGAGCTGGTCGTGCACGGCCACTGGGGACGCCCCGTGCTGTGGTTCCCGACGGAAATGGGCGCGCCAGGAGACTTCGAGGCCCACGGAATGCTGGACACGCTCGGCCCGGCCATCGACGCCGGCCGGATCAAGGTCTTCTGCGTACCGTCCTACGATTCGTCCTCCTGGTCCGACCGGAATCTGTCCCAGGGCGAGCGGGCCCGGGCGCACAAGCGATACGAGGACTGGATCATCTGGCAGGTGGTGCCGTTCATCCGCGATTCATCGGGCGGCCGGGATGACATCGTCACCGCCGGTCCGTCGATGGGTGCCTTCCATGCGGTGCTCTTCGCTTTGCGGCACGCCCACGTCTTCGGTCGGGCGGTTGCCCTCTCCGGCTGCTACGAGCCGTGGAACTGGCACGCCTGGGGTGATTCCGACCAGGACACCTACCTGACCGACCCGATGCAGTTCCTGCCCAGGACCTATGGCGGACACCTGGATCACCTGCGGTCCCGGTTGTACCTGACGCTGGTGGTCGGCAGCGGCATGTGGGAGGACAGCACCGGCGCGAACGCGTCGACGCGGCAGCTGGCCGGCCTGCTCGGCGACAAGCAGATCCCCCACGAGTTGCACATCTGGGGGGCGGAGTGGCCACACGACTGGCCTAGTTGGCGAGCCCAGGCCGGCGTCTATCTCCCGCAGTTGGGCTAGAAGTCCGGTACTGAGAGGATCTGCGTCATGACGACTCGACGTGACTCGACGGACCACCTGATCGGGCTGTTGCTCGGCACCGAGGACGATTGGCCGCGGGCCTTCGAGACGCTCACCCGACGGCTGGGTCCGGTGAGCCATCGCGGGCGTGAACACCAGATCAGCACCGAGCGGGTCACCATCGAACCCTTCGACCTCCGCGACCCCGTGCGTCACGACGTGGTGATCGATCGGTTGGCCTGGTGGTATTTCCACCCGCGGGAATGGCTCAAGAAGGCGGCGCTGGTCAACGACACCTACCTGCTCAACAACCCGTTCACCTTCCAGGCGATGGAGAAGCACTCTGCCTACTGCGCCATGATCCGGCTGGGCTTCGACATCCCCAACACCACGCTGGTGCCGTACAAGAACCCGCTGGAACACGAGAAGTGGGCCTACACAGCCGGAACCTACAATCTGCCGTTCGAGCTGGACCAGGTGGCCGAGCGCGTCGGGTATCCCATGTATATGAAGCCATTCGACGGCGGGGCGTGGCGGGGCGTGTCCAGGGTGGATGACGTCGAGACGCTGCACAAGGCGTACGACGAGTCCGGGCAGATGTTGATGCACCTGCAGGCCGCGGTGTCACCCTTCGACGCTTTCGCCCGGTCGCTCACCATCGGCCCGGAAACCAAGATCATGAAGTTCCGCCCCGAGCTGCCGATGCACGACCGGTACGAGGTGGCGCACTCGTTCCTGCCGCCAGAGGCCGGGATGGAGATTCTGACCCTGTCCCGAACCATCAACGCCTTCTTCCGGTGGGAGTTCAACTCCTGCGAGGCGCTGGTCACCGGCACCAGGGTGCAGCCCATCGACTACGCGAACGCCTGCCCCGACATCGCGATCACCTCGCTGCACTACTACTTCCCATGGGCCATCACGCAGCTCATCAGTTGGTCTGTCTTCTGCGCCGTGACCGACCGCCGGCCACGGGTGGACACGACATCCCGGGAATGGTTCGACGTCGCGGACGATCCTGACCTGTCGTGGAACGACAAACTGGGACGTTACGGACTGCTCGCCGACCAGTACTTCCAGGCGGACGAGTACCGGGAGTTCTGCTCCACGTCCCTGGCGTCGCTGCCGGCGCTGGTGCGGGATTGGATCGACTCGCCCGAGTTCAACGCGCTACTGGTGGAGACGGTGCGCAAGACATATCCGGAAGCCGAGCATGACCGGTTCATCGCCCACTTCGGCGGCCTGCTGGAGCTGTGGGTCAAGGACCAGGCCTGACGGCTGAAACAGGTCAGCTCGGATCCTTCAGGAACAGCTGGTGCCGGCCGCGGGGAGCGCGAGCGAAATCAGGTAAGCGGTCCCGATCGTGTCGACGCAGGTATCGCCGGACAGCAGGTAAGAGGTGTGCCGGACCGCCTTGGCGGTGAGCAGCGTGCCACCGATCTCCTTGGCCAGCTCCACGCCGTCCGCATACGGTGTCGCCGGGTCGCCGGTGGTGGAGACGACGAGTGTCTTGGGCAGGCCGGTGATCTGGAGCCGGTGCGGCAGCAGTGTCGGTGGCACGGGCCAGTCGGCGCAGATGTCCACGACGGCGCCCGCCGGGTCGCCGTTGTTCTGATACGGCGCCGCAGCATCGAGTGCAGCCCTGAATTTGGTGACCTCAGCCGGGTCGGACATCCTCGGGCCGTCGACGCAGCGGACCGCGTCGTATGCCTCGAGAATGTTCGAGTAGTGCCCCGTTGCGTCCCGCTCGGCGTACTGATCCGCGAGGGCCATCAGCAATTCCCCCGAGCCTTGGGAAAGATTCGACAAACCTGTCGCCAGCAGCGGCCACATGCGAGTTGTCGTACAACGCCTCTGTGGTGCCGGAGACGGCGTCGCCGAACGAGAGAACCCGTCCGTCCTTGAGGGCGATCTTGTGGTCCAGCAGCGGTTTGACCAGGGCCTGATAGCTGGTCAGCGCGGTATTCGGATCGGTGCCGAGCGCGCAATCGGGGACGTTTGCGGTGCACCAGGTGGCAAAGCTGGTGAACGCCTTTTGGAATGCGCTGTCCTGGTTGATCGCTGCGGTCGCCGGGTCCTCGATCGGCGAGACGTCGCCATCGAACAGGATCGCTCTGACGTTGGCCGGGAACTGTTCGGCGTATTCCCAGCCGATTTGAGTCCCGTAGGAAAATCCGGCGTAGGTCAGCTTGTCGTCGCCGAGGGCCGCCCGGAGAATGTCGAGATCCTTGGCGACAGAAGTGGTTCCGACATTTGCCAGAAAGGTCTTGCCATTGATTCCCTGCGCCTTGCCGGTGTTCGCCAGACAGCCGGCGACAACTTGTTTGCTCACGCTGTTCGCGGCCTCGACTTCGGCCTGATTGCGGGACCGCACATCGATCGCCCGAAGCGCATCCTTCTGCGCATCCGTCTGGCACTGGATGGCCGGCAGCGAGGAACCGATGCCCCTCGGATCGATGCCGACCAGGTCGAACACCTGGTTCAGCTTGTCGACCTGGACCCCGGTCGACGTCGGCTTGGCGCTATTCGCGCTTTTGACCAACTGCGCCAGGAAAGACATACCCGACCCGCCCGGACCGCCGGGATCGGTGACCAGGGAACCGATCCGCGCTGACGTGTCAGTGGCAACCTTGCGCAGTACGCCCACTTGAACGGTGGGGCCGGTCGGATCGGAATAGGCCAACGGCACCGTCAGCCGAGCGCACTGGATGTCCGTCGCCTGGTAGAGCTTGGCCGTGTCGGCGCCGGTTGCGTAATTTGCACAGGCTTCCCACCCGAGCTTCTGCCCGTAGAACCTCTGGAGGCCCGTGGGCGCCGGGGTGGGCGTGGCCGGCGCAGCTGCGCTGGAGCGCGTTCCCGGAGCGGCCGTGGTCGGACCGCCCGGCGAGCACGCTGGGCTCGGTGATCTGTCCGCCCGCGGTGGTCGTTGCGGTGAGCGGACCCGTCGCCGCAGCACCTGGCAGGGCAGTTCCGGCGACAGCCGACGTGCACCCGGCCAGGATGGCGACGGCGCCGATCAGTGCAACGACGCGGACGGTGGTCGGCAGACGAAGCGACCGGCGTCGCGCAGAGAGCATGGCGCGATCATCCATCGTCACCCTGTGAAGATCGTTGCACCGGTCTGGCAATCCGCTGGGAGCGCCGGCCGATTCCGTCAGTTCAACGCCGGCGAGGGCTCCAGGAGTGCTCTCGGCACCTCGATGGCCTGCACCTTCGCTTTCGCCTCGTGCCACGAGAGGGCGGTGACGGCGGCCGCGATCACGGCGGCACCGACCCACTGCGACCAGTCGAGCGCCCCCTTCCCGAGGACAATCCCGACGATTGCGCCGGTCAGCGGGTAAGCCAACTCGGCAAGGGTCGCCCTCGACGCTGCCGTGCGGCGGAGTCCGACGTAGTACAGCACCATCGCGAGCAGTCCCGGAACCAGCGCGAGCTCGATCACCGCAACGCTGCTGCTCATGCCCGAAACCCAGAACGTGTCGCCGGAGAACCAGACGATCAGCGCGGCGGCCGGGAGGCCGAAGGCGAAGCGCAGGGTGGTGAGCTCGACGGGATTCAGTTCGGTCGCCACCATTCGGCCGAGAACTGTTCCGCCGGCCCAGAGGACTGCCGCGCCGAGCGCTAGCAATGCCACGCCCGCACGGGCCACCGTCACGTCGAATGGGTCGGGAAAGGCCAGCAGCCAGACGCCGAGAATCGCGGGGACGGCGAAATAGGCGAAGCTCGACCGCACCTTCTCGCCGAGAATCATGACGGCGCCGGCGATCGCGAACAGCGGCTGCAGATGCTGGACGACGACCGGGGTGACGTAGTCGCCGCCTTCGGTCGAGATCTTGAAAGCGAGGGTGAACATGGTGGTGGCCACCGCGGAGGCCCCGGCCCCGATCCCGATGACGGCGGCTCTGCCTCTGCTGTCCAACCTTCCGAAGGCGCGGAACGACCGCAGCAGGAACGGCGACAGCACCAGGACAAGTACCAGATGTTCCGCGAACACCAGCGTGGGGGCGGACACCTGCCGGGCAAGTGAGCGACGGAACAACGCGTCCGTCCCCCAGAGAGCGGCACCCAGTGCGACCAGCCAGGTCAGGTCGCGGGCCCGCCGCACGAACGGAATCGTCATGATCGGTACAGCGTCAGCGTCACCCCTGCCATTCCCGATCCTCGGCCTTCTTCCGCTCCTCGCGTTCGCGGATGGTCTGCAGCGCGCGTGCCGCCGACTCGCGATCCGGGAACGGGCCCAGCAGATCCTTGGCCTTGCTCTGGCCTTCCTCCTCGACCTGGCCGGTGGTCAGGTTGTAGTAGAAGGCCGTATTGCGGCCGATGTCGTCGCCCATGTGTCAAGCCTGCCACTAGCGTGACCGATCCGCAGGAGCGGGTAGGGCGACAGTGGGCATATGTGTGGACACATGATCGAATCAAGGGCACCGCGGTTCGATCGGCGCTACTTCTCGGCCACCGGCGAACATGGCGTGCTGGAACGGGTCCCGAGTCATTGCCCGCTCGGTCATCCACTTGTCGCCGACACGGTTCTGGTGGCGGCACACCCGTGCCTGTGCGCCGGCCTCGTCCACCGGACGTGGCGTTGTTGGGCCTGCGACTCCGTATGGGTGCGGCCCGCCTGCGTCCACAATCCCGACTGGGTCCTCTGGGACGGCAAAGCCTAGGTTTGGGGCGGACGAGTTGGTCTGTAAGCCGGGTTCTGTTCCCGGGCGCCTCTCGGCGGTCCCGTTCGGCGACCATCCATCTCGGTGAGCCGTTGCCGACCCACTCCAGCGGTTCACCCGCAGGCTCGGGCGGGCCGCCCTCGAACGCCTGCGCACGTCCGTCGGTGTCCATGCCGCAGCACAGACACCGCAGGACGCTCTCAACCTTGCTCCGGGTGGGGTTTACCTAGCCGCACCGGTCACCCGGCACGCTGGTGGTCTCTTACACCACCGTTTCACCCTTACCCCGAACGCCCGGCCCGAGGGCCGTTCGGTTCGGGGCGGTCTGTTCTCTGTGGCACTGTCCCGCGGCTCACGCCGGGTTGCCGTTAACAACCACCCTGCCCTGTGGAGCCCGGACTTTCCTCGGCGGACCGACCGGCATGCCGACGGCCCGACGCGGTCGCCCGACCAACTCGTCCGGGCCGAACTGTACCGGTAACGTGCAGCCGCGTGACTCCCCCGACGAGCTTGCGGTGACGCCCGTCGCGGCCACCATCGTCGGCGTAGTTCTCCTGCTCGGAACGTTGGCGTTCGCAATCGTGCGCCCGCGGCGTCTACCGGAGGCAGTCGCGGCGGTGCCGGCCGCCGGGATCGCAATTGCCACCGGATTGGTGAGCTGGGACGAAGCAGGCAGCACCGTCGGGCAACTCGGATCGACCATCGGGTTTCTGGCGGCCGTGCTGATCATCGCCCACCTCTGCGAGGTCGACGGCGTGTTCCGTTGGCTCGGTGCGCTGATGGCCGGGCGCAGCAAGGCCGATCCGGGACGGCTGCTCATCTTGGTCTTCGTCGTCGCCTCGTTGACGACCGCCGCGCTCAGCCTTGACGCAACGGTCGTCCTGCTGACCCCCGCCGTTCTGGCGACCATCCGCCGGCTCAAGGTGAAGCCGGCCCCGCACGTCTATGCGACGGCGCACCTCTCGAACACCGCATCGTTGGCGCTCCCGGTCTCGAACCTGACCAACCTGCTGGCGTTCCAGGCGTCGGGATTGACCTTTCTCGGCTTCACCGGGTTGATGATCGGGCCGTGGCTCGGTGCCATCGGAGTCGAGTACGTGATGTTCCGGCTGTTCTTCCGGCGGGACCTCAGCGAGCCGACTGCCGGCCCGATGGCGGCGGTGCGGCCGGTCGAAGCCCCGCGGGTCACGCTGATCCTGCTCGGTTTGATCCTGGCCGGGTTCGCCGCCGGGCCGCTACTGCACACCGAACCAGTCGTGGTCGCCGCCGTCGGCGCAGCGGTGATGGCGGCCCGGGCGATCATCCGCGGCCAGGTCGGCATCGTGTCGGTGATCAGGGAAGCCAACCCGGTTTTCCTGGCCTTCGTGGCGGCGCTCGGGATCGTGGTGGACGCGGCCACCAGTCACGGCTTGGAAAACAAGGTCGCCGCGCTGCTGCCGACCGGCGGGGACTTCCTGTCGCTGCTGGCGTTGGCTGCCATCGCCGCCGTGCTGGCGAATCTGGTGAACAATTTGCCGGCCACCCTTGTCCTGCTGGCCGCGCTCGGTTCGGCGCCGCCGACCGCTTCGGTGCTGGCGGTACTCGTCGGCGTGAACATCGGCCCCAACCTGACGTACACGGGTTCGCTGGCGACATTGCTCTGGCGCCGGGTGCTGTTGAGCAACTCGACGTCGCCGTCGTTGGGTCGCTTCACCCGCCTCGGGCTGCTGACGGTGCCGAGCGCGATCGTCGTGGCCACCGCCCTGCTCTGGGCGGCGACGTCACTGTTCTAGCCGGTCAGGTGGCCTGTTTCGTTCATCGCCCAGACGACGGTCGAGCCGTCCTCGTCGATGGTGAAACCGGAAAGGGAGGCGGTGTCGATCCGGATCCGGTACGCCGCGCCGGTCGGCACGTCCAGGGCGGCGACCAGGATCATCTTGGTCGCCGCGGCATGGGTGACGAGTACGACCGTATGTCCGCGATAGAGCCGGACCACCTCATCGAGCAGCGGCGTCACCCGCTCGCGGATCGCATTGAACGACTCACCGTCAGGAGGGGCCGCGTCGGGATCGGAGCGCCAGACGGCGAACTGCTCCGGCCAGCCGCTCTCGATCTCCGTCGGGCCGCAGGCCCGTCCATTCCCCGAGCAATCCGTCCAGTAGGTCGTCGTGGACGACGACCGGCGCCCCCGACACCCCGCCGATGGCGTTGGCGGTCAACCGGCAGCGCTGCAGCGGCGACGTCAGCACGATGCTCGGTCGCAGCGCCTTGATCCGGTCGCTGACCGATGAAGCCTGCCGCCGTCCCCGACCGGTCAGCGGGACGTCCTCCCGACCGGCGAACCGGCCATCGGCGCCCCACGTCGTCTCGCCGTGGCGGACGACGACCACCCTGGTGGCGCCCGTCGGCAGCGGTCCCGGCAGCACCGCGGCCGGATCGGGCACGCGCTCCGGAACGGTCTCGGGTCTTTGTCCATCCGGTGACCAGTTCCGACCGGCAAGCCCGGCGTCCATCGCCTGGTTGGCCAATCGGTCCGCATGCGCGTTCTGCGCCCGCGCGACCCAGGTAAGACTCGTCGAGGAGAAACTCTTGAGCAAGTCGGAAGCCTTGGCCGCCAAGGGTTTCATGTCCGGGTGCTTGATCTGCCAGCGGCCGGACATCTGCTCGATGACGAGCTTGGAATCCATCCGGACGGCGACCCGATCCGCGCCGAGATCGCGAGCGGCCTCCAGCCCGGCAATCAGGCCCGAGTACTCGGCGACATTGTTGGTGGCGCGACCGAGGTAACCGGCGCGTTCGGCCAACACCGTGCTGCCATCCGCGGCGAACACCACAGCGCCGTAGCCGGCGGGGCCGGGGTTGCCCCGCGAGCCTCCGTCGGCGTAGACCAGCACCGGCTCGTCCACCGGACTCACCACCGGATGAGGATGGCGCCACATTCCGGACATCGCACGACGTCGTCCGATGGCGCGGCGTTGATCTCCGACAACTCCATGCTGTCCAGGTCCATCCGGCAGGCCTCGCACCGCGATCCGTTGAGCTTCGCGGCGGCCACTTTTCCCGACTTGTGGATGCGTTCGTACAGGGCGGCGAGGTCGGTCGGGAGGCCCGCGACGAGCTCCGCCCTGTCCTTCCGGTAGCGCCCGACTTCGTCGTCGATGTCGGCGAACTGATCGTCCCGCGCCGAGCTGGCTGCCTGTACCTCGGCTTCCAACCTGCTGAACTCGGCCTGGGCGGACGAAAGCGCCGCGTCGGCGGTCTCCTTCTGCTCCATCAGCTCGAGCGCCTCGTCCTCCAGCACGCCCTGACGTCGGCTCAGCGACGTGATCTCGTGCTGCAGGTTGTCCATGTCCTTGGCATTGCCCGCTCCCGACGCCAGCCGCTGGGCATCCCGCTCCGCGCGGGAGCGAACCTGATCGATCTCGTTGTCGAGTTTGCGGGTAGCCCTCTCCAGGTCGCTCACCTCGGTCTCGGCCAGCACCTTGGTGTTCCGGAGTTCGACCAGCTTCTCGCTTCCGGCCGCGATCACGGCCAGTTCGGGCAGATGGGCCCGACGGTGTTCGGCTGCACTGATCGACTGATCGAACCCGGCCAGGTCGAGCAATCGGCGTTGGACGAACGGATCAGCCTTCGGCACTGGCGTGGCAACCCTTCTGAAAGTTTGGCAATCAACTGCGGTGAATCGTCCACGGATCGGTGCGCAGGGCGGAAACCGTGGTGGTGACGCTACCCGTCGCGGTCCCGTCCCCCGTAGCGGCGGTGATCACCCGAGCGGCATTGGCCAGCCACGGCCATTCACCTGCCCAGTGCGCCACCTCCACCACGGCTGGGGCCAGCCGGTCGGCGACGTGCTCGCTGACGACGTGATGGCGCAGGTCCGACGTCAGGTAGACGTCGGCGCCGACCGTCGTCGCCGACCCGAGCTCGGAGTCACCTGCTCCGCCGCAAAGGGCCACGGTCGCGATGAGCCGGGACTTCTCGCCCGCCGCTCTGACCCCGCTCACCGTCGCGGGCAACGACTTGGCGACCAGATCGACGAATGCGTCCAGCGTCATCGGCGTCGGCAACTGTCCGACGCGTCCAGTCCCGGTACGGCCGGACTGTGGATGCCCGGGGGGCAGTGTTCCCTCCGGATCCGGAACCAGCGGGTGTAGATCGGTCAGGCCGAGGGCGGCCGCCAGCGCATCGTTGACCCCGCCAACGGCCTTGTCCGCGTTGGTGTGGGCGGCAAAATGCGCAATGCCGGAACGGATCATCCGATGGATAAGGGCGCCCTTCGGCGTATCAGCGGAGACGGACTGTACGGGGCGGAACAGCAATGGGTGGTGCGTCACCAGCAGCCCGGCGCCGATCGACTCCGCCTGACGGATCACGGCCGCATCGACATCCACCGCGAGGAGCAGGTTCGAAACCGCACCAGCAGGATCTCCGCAGGTCAATCCGATCCCGGTGTCCCACTCCTCCGCGAGGACCGGAGGGTAGGCGGTCTCCAGCGCGGCGATCACGTCGCGCACCGTCACGCTCATCGGAGTCCTCCTGTCCGGGCTGCGGGTGTCCCAGTCTGACATCCGGGTGACAATGGCTGGGTGAACGCATTGGTCGGCGCCCCGACGCAGTCGGTGCGTCCGCGCCACCGTTTCGGCTTTCTGCTCAGACCCGGCTGGATCGGCGCCATCGTGGGTGCGCTGGCTTTCACCGCTGCCTGCTGGCTGATCCTGGCGCCGTGGCAGTTCAGCCGGCATTACGAGACAGCCGCGACCAACCACGCGATCGACGCGGCCAGAACCGCCAGCCCGGTCCCGGTGCGGGACATCCTGTCCACGGGCAAGGAACCGCAGCCTCACGACGCCTATCAGCCGGTAACCGCCACCGGCGTCTTCGACCCTGCGCACACGTTCTACGTGCGGCTGCGCCAGGACAACGGCGGCAATCCGGTGTCCGAGGTGGTGCTGCCGATGCGACTGGCGGACGGATCCATCCTGCTGGTCGACCGCGGCTATCGGTCCTTCGCCGACATCGACGCGCAGGTGCCGCTGCCGCCGGTGCCCACCGGTCAGGTGACGGTCACCGGACGTGTCCAGCAGGATCAGACGGACCCGGCTCACCGCGGCCCGACCACGGTCACTTCCCAGCTCATCGACGGCAAGCTCGTCGACGTGCCGAAGCGGGTCGAGGTGCACGCGGTCAACGCGGACCTGCGTCGCCGGTCCCGACGGCAACGTGCTGCAGGGTTACATCCAGCTGATGGCCGGCAGTCCGGGCGTGCTGGACGAGATCGGGATGCCGCAAACCGATGGCGGGCCTTATTTCTCGTATGCCCTGCAGTGGTGTGCTTTCGGCGCCATGTCGATCCTGGCCATCGCCTACTTCATCTTCCGGGAGGCGACCGATCCGAGAGGGCCGGACGACCGGAACGTCGCCTATCCGGAACGCGAGTCGTATCCGGATCGCAGTCGCTCCCCCGGGGAAAAGTCGAAGCGACCGGCGCGCGACGGATTCGATCGCTCGCAGTTGTTTGACTGAACAGGTGCAGATCGATTGGCAGCGGCGGGCAGCGCAGGCCGAGACTGCCGTGCTCGGCCGCCATCTCCGCCGACTCGTCGCGTTGCCCGGAACTCGAATCGGGGTGGTGCGCTGGCCGGCCGGCCTTCCCGATCGGTCGTCGGTCCGGTGGAACTTCTGGTGGCAGGCACATCTGCTCGACTGCCTCGTCGACGGCTGGCTGCGCCGACCCGACCCGGTCAGGGCGCAGCTGATAGCGACGCTGGTCAGATCGATCAAGCTGCGAAATTTCGGTCGATTCACCAACGCCTACTACGACGACATGGCCTGGATGGGACTCGCGCTGAAGCGTGCGGAGGCCGCCGGCTCCGGTGATCCCCGAGGAATCAGACAGATCGTCACGCGCATTCTGGACGCGTGGGACCCACCGGTGGGCGGAATCCCGTGGCGGGTCGGTGACGACTACTTCAACGCTCCGGCGAACGGTCCCGCGGCAATCCTGCTGGCCCGAACCGGCTTTCACGACCGAGCCCAGCGGACGGCCGACTGGATGGACAGCCGGCTTCGATTGCCCGGCAGCGAGCTGATCGCCGACGGCTTCTACCGCGGACAAAGAGCCGCAGCCGGTGTACTACACGTACGTCCAGGGCGTCGTGCTCGGCGCCGAGGTGGAGTTGGCCAGGACAGGACGAAGCCGCGTCCGGGTGCACCGCCTGGTCGCGGCGGTCGAAGCGTTGCTGGCCGACGACGGTGTGCTCCGGGGAAACGGCGGCGACGACGGCGGGCTGTTCGCCGGCATCCTGGCCCGGTACCTCGCGCTGGTCGCAGTGGCGCTGCCAGGCGACGATCCGGCCGATCGCGAAGCACGCGCAACGGCGGCCCGCCTGGTGCTGGCGTCCGCGGAAGCGGCATGGCTGCATAGCGCCGAGTCCGTTGACGGCCCCCTGTTCGGTCCGGAGTGGACCCAACCCGCCGTGCTGCCGACCAGGGCCGACCATGCTACCCGAGCGAGACCTGTCCGTCCAGCTGTCGGGCTGGATGCTGATGGAGGCCGCCGCAGCCCTCACGCGTCCGACTGCCGGACGACGCTGACTAACCTGACAGCGTGTCCCTCACCGATAAGGTCGAGATGTTGCTGTCCCAGCCGGTTCCGCTGCCCATCGTCGCGGCCGGGGATCCGGTGTTGCGGCGTCGAGCTGAACCCTATGACGGCGAGCTTGCCGCCGGATCTGTTCAGGTCGCTGCTGATGGCCATGCGGGAGACCATGTTGGCCGCGCCGGGTGTCGGGCTCGCCGCGCCGCAGATCGGACTCGGAGTGCAGCTCGCCGTGCTCGAGGATTCCGCCGCCGTGCCCGCCGAGACCGCCCGGGTCCGCGACCGTTCTCCGCTCCCGTTCCGGGTCCTGGTCAATCCCGACTACACCGCAGTCGGCGACGGCGTCGCGGCGTTCTACGAGGGTTGCCTGTCCGTACCCGGCTATCAGGCCGTGGTCGAGCGGCCGAGTTCCATCCGGCTGAGAGCCCACGACGAGAGTGGCGCGGCAATCGACGAGATCGTCACCGGCTGGGCGGCCAGGATCGTCGCGCACGAAACCGACCACCTCGCCGGAATGCTCTACCTGGACAGGGCTTTCACCCGCTCGCTGACGAACAACGAGAACTACCTGGGCCGCTGGGCGACCCCTACCCCGCTCACCGCCCGGGCGGAACTCGGCTTCTGACCGGCGTGGGGCTCAGGCCGGGACCCAGTCGAAAACGTCCGGGTCGGGACCGGTGCGCTCGTCCTTGTTCAGCGACGAGATCGAGGCCATGTCACCGTCCGGCAGTTCGAAGTCGAAGATCTCGAAGTTCTCCTTCATCCGCTCCGGGTTGACCGACTTCGGGAACACGATGCTGCCGTGCTGCACGTGCCAGCGCAGCACCACCTGGGCCGGAGTCTTGTCGTGCGCCTTCGCGATGCGCCGTGATCGTCGGGTCGTCGAGCACCTTGCCCTGGGCGATCGGCGACCACGCTTCGGTGGCGATGCCGTGCTCGGCGTTGAACGCCCGGAGCGGCTCCTGCGTCAGGTACGGATGCACCTCGATCTGGTTGACGGCCGGCGGCACCGTCGTCTCCTCGTGCAGACGCCGGAGGTGATGTGCCTGGAAATTGGACACACCGATCGAGCGGGCGCGGCCGTCGGCGTAGATCTGCTCGAATGCCTTCCAGGTGTCCACGAAGTTGCGGACGGTGGCCAGTGGCCAGTGGATCAGGAAGAGGTCGATCCGCTCCAGGCCGAGCTTCGACAGGGTCTCGTCGAAGGCGGTCAGAGCTGCGTCGTAGCCCAACTGGTTGTTGTTGAGCTTGCTGGTCACGAACACCTCGGACGGATCGAGGTCCGACTCCGCGAGTGCCTGGCCCACCTGCTTCTCGTTGCCGTACATCTGCGCCGTGTCGATGTGCCGGTACCCGACCTTCAACGCCTGCGTCACCGCCGCCGCGGTTTCGGACGGATCGATCTGGAACACGCCGAATCCCAGCTGCGGGATCTCCACGCCGTTGTTCAGCGCGATGTTCGGTACTTCAGCCATCTGTGAGCTCCTCTTTGCGTTCCGCGTTCGGTTGGACTTTCACCAGTACTACCAGTACCCGGTAGGTTCCCGTGCATGCGAGTAGGTGTGGTGATCCTTCCCCAGTACCGGGCAGCCGAGACGGCTCGGCGTTGGAAATCGTTGGAGGACCGCGGGTTTGCCCACGGCTGGACCTATGATCACCTGGCCTGGCGGGACCTGGCCGACGAACCGTGGTACGCCACGGTCACCACGCTGGCCACCGCGGCGGCGGCCACCAGCCGACTCCGCATCGGCACCTGGGTGACCTCGCCCAACTTCCGGCACCCGGTGCCCTACGCCAAGGAGCTGATGTCGCTCGACGACATCGCCGGCGGCGAACTCGACGACGCCGGCCACGGCCGGCTGATCGCCGCGATAGGAGCCGGTGGCCTCGGTTGGGACTCCGCAGTGCTGGGCCGTCCCGATCTCGAACCGAAGGACCGGGTCGACCGGCTCGCGGAATTCGCCACGTTGACCGATTTACTCCTGACCCAGCCGGAAACCAGCTGGCAGGGAACGTATTTCACGGCACAACGGGCGCGGATGCACCCTGCCGGTTCGCGCGCACGGATCGCGCTCGTCCTCGCCGGCAACGGACCCCGATCGGTCCGGTTGGCTGCCGGGTACGACGGTTGGGCGACGACCGGACCCGACGGCGAGTTCACCACCGATCAGTGGTGGGAACGCGTGGGCAGGCTCGCGGGAATCTTCTCCACGGCCGTACAGCAGGCCGACCGCGACCCCGCCAAGGTCAGACGCTATCTCTCGATGGACGCTGCACCGGGCTATTCGTTCTCCGAGGTGTCCTCGTTCGTCGAGTCGGCGGGGCGGGCGCACGAACTCGGCTTCACGGACGTGGTCATCCACTGGCCGAGACCCAGCGGCACCTACGCCGGAGACGAAGACCTCCTCGACCGGATCGCGGCGATGTTGGTGGACGGCGAGTACCGACCGTGACTGCAATCAACCGACACCGAGGGACGAGGCCAGCAGCTTCGCCGCTGCCAGCAGCGTCAGTACGACGAACGACAGCAGGCACCAGCCGGCCAGGTAGGCGAGGCCCCGCAGGCGGGATGGCAGAAACGGAGCGAACCGCGGCGAGTCCGTCACTCTGTTCTTCAGATCCAGACTCACCCGGACGCCGCGCCAGAGCCGGCGGCTCAGCGAGCGGAGTCGCAGCTTCTCGGAGCGGTCCGCCAGCCGTACCACATTGGCCCTGACCTGTGCCCAGATGTCCGGGGCACTGACGGCGGCCCACATCTGAGCGGCCGCCTGCGCCGGCGGCTGCAATGCGTTCAGCAGTTGATGACGTCGAACGGCGAGCCAGGCACTCGGAACGAGACCCACCGCGACCAGCACGAAGGCAAGCGGTACATCGGAACCACCCCGAGCGACCGAGGCGATCAGCAGGACCAGCGCCGGGCGGCACGGGCGCGAGCAGCAGGATGAGCAACGGCAGCCGGAGCCGATCTATGACCGCGGCCAGCAGCCGCACCACGTCGGCCACCGTCTTCTGGAGCTGCACCGGCACCTTCTGGACCTGCGCCGGCAGCTTCCGGAGCTGGGTCGGCAGCCCGGTGATGGCTCCCCGCACCTTTCCCACTGCTGGCTGCGCCGCTGTGACGAGTTCGCCAGATGTCTCGGCCATCTCCACCGGACTCGGTTGTTTACGCAGGTCGACAGCGGTTCTCGACGTCAAGCGGCTGGCGGTCCACAGTTTGCTCCGTCTCGAGATGGTCTGGTCCCTCTTCATCGAATGTAACCACCGGGCTTCGCTCGGTCGACTTGCACACTCGAACGGGCGAACTCGAATTTGAGTAGTTTTGCCCAGCTGAGTTGCGGGCATCAAACCTCAGGAGACACGCTCCATGCCCCACACTGAAGGAGAAATCATGCTCGGACTCATCATCAGCCTGATCGTGATCGGACTGATCGCAGGCGCCATTGCCCGGCTGTTGGTACCCGGGAAGCAGAACCTGTCGATCCTGGGCACGATCGTCATCGGGATCGTCGGTTCCTTCGTCGGCGGCTTCCTGGGCTATCTGATCTTCCACAAGGACTCCCAGAGCGGCTTCATCCAGCCTTCCGGGATCATCGGGTCCATCATCGGCGCGGTGATCGTCCTGCTGCTGTGGCTCCGCTTCGGCTCCAGGTCGCGGTCCCGCGTCTGAGCCAGGAGGCAGTCACCGCGGAACTGCGGTGGCAGATTTGACGGCAGGCCCGGTGGTGGGTGCGTTCTCGCCCTACCATCGGGCCTGTGTCCGTACGTACTGCTTTGTTGTTCGGCTTCGATGGCACTCTCTACGTCGGCGACCTGCCGGTCCTGTCCTACGCCCGGCATTGTGCCGAGCAGCTGCCGCCCGCGGCCGCGACGGCCATGATCGACGGCATCAGGTTCTTCCTCGAAGGCAAGACGATCAGCGAGAGGCGGATCGATCTGACCGCCGCCGAGGACGGGTACGAAGCCGTCGAGCTGCTCGCCGCGGCAGCGGGCTTGCTGCCTGCTCAAGTCGATGCCGCCTACCGGCTGGCCCGAGCGGACCTGGCCGCATCGGCATTCGCACTGGACCCGCCGGACGGGTTGACGGACCTGCTCCACGATCTGGTTGATGTGCACGTCATGGTGGTCACCAGCGCGGACGCCACCGGCGTCGCCGAGGTACTGTCCGCGGTCGGCTTGGCCGGGCAGATCGACGACGTCATCACTGCCGCCGGACAAGCCGGACACCATGCCGCACATCATCGACGGAGTCCTCCGCCGGATCGGTGCAGTCGGCGAGCCGGACCGGCTGATGGTGATCGGCAATCGATGGGAACCCGATCTCGCCCACGCGGAGAAGGTAGGTGCGGTCACCGGGATGATCGATCGATTCGGCCGGGGGAACGGTTCGCCGACCGTACGCGCGCCGGATCTGGCGGCCCTCATCCCCGACATCCGCGTCTGGGCAGCCGATCACGGGGCACTGACCGCAGGAGCCGAACCGATGAACGCCACCGGCCGCTTCGACCCGGCAGCCGTGCCGACCCCCGACGATCTACCGGCAGAGGTGCCGGACCTGACCATCGCGCACCTGTCGGACACTCATCTGACCAGCCCGGGGACGCTCTACAACGGGGTGATCGATCCGGCGGCCGCACTCGAGAGGGTCGTCGCCGCGCTGCGCCGGGCGATGATCGACGGACGGGCGCCCGACGTCATCGTGGTGTCCGGCGACCTCACCGACTCCGGCGATCCGGAGCGCTACCGGCACCTCGCCGCCGTCCTGCAACCGCTTGCCCCGCACGTCGTCTACGCGACCGGGAACCATGACGTGCGGTCGGTCTTCAACGCCGAACTGCTCCGCCGACCGGACGAGACCGGACCCATTCTGCAGGTGCACCGTTTCTCCGGTGTCCGGGTGGCGGTACTGGATTCCACGGTGGTCGGCGCCGGTCACGGCGTGCTGATTCCCGACCACCTGGCCGAGCTGAGCGCCGAACTCGCCCGCCCGTATCCGGGCGGCACCTTGGTCGTCCTGCATCACGCCCCGCTGCCACCGCCGTCGCCGTTGCTCACCTACTTCGCGCTCGACCGGCGATCGAGAACGGCACTGGCCGCGGCGGTCGCCGGCACCGACGTCAGGATGATCCTGGCCGGACATCACCACCTGGCCGGTTTCGCGATGCTCGGCGGCGTCCCCGTCGCGGTCGCACCCTCCACCGCGATCCGCACCGATCCACTCGCGCCGCCCGGCCACGAACGAACATTCGGGTCTGCGGGATTCAATCTCGTGCGGCTGTACCCGGGCGGCGACGTCACGGTGTCAGTGATTCCGATCGACGGGGCGCCGCAGATCTTCGACCTGGATGGGCCCGGCTGCGCCGAGGTGATCGCCGCTCACCCCATCGCCGGCAAATGAGTTGTACCGCGAATTCATGTCATCAGCGCCGGGAGCAGCAGCACCGACCAGCACCCGAAGAGCAGGTACGGGCCGAGTGGAATGGCCGAGCGGAGCTCCAATCGCCGGGTGACAATCCCGGCCAACGCCACCACAGAACCCAAACCGAAGGCGACGGCCAAGCCGACGACGACTGATCCGAACGACAGATATCCCATCATCAGCCCGAGGGTGGGAATCAGCTTGACATCTCCCTGACCCATCCAGGACGACGAGATGCGGGCCATCGTCGCGAAGACAACCCAGAGTACGGAAGCCGAAATGGCCGCCCCCGTCAGCGATCCGGAATAGGGCGCCAACAGGTGCGTTCCGATCACGGTCAGCGCGGTGAGCGGCAAGGCCACCAGCGTGATGGCATCCGGCAGCCGATGGTGGACGATGTCCACCGCACCGAGCATCACCATCAGCAGGCCGGCCAGCAGGATCAGCCCGACGGTGGGGTGACCCCATCCGATGGCTGCGCCGACCGCGGTGACCACCGCGGTGGCGATCTCGGCCACGCCGACACGCAGCACCACCCCGCGACGCAATCGCCCGAGGAGTAGCCGAACGCCGACGCCCAATACCGCGCCGACGACCCCGGCGATCACCACGACGACGGCCGTCAGAACGACCGGTTCCTGGTGCATCGGGCCACTCTCCCACGGGTGTCGTCGGCGCCGGACCGGAATTCCACAGCCACCGCAGGCCCGCTCACCGAAGCTGACTGCGGAGGCGACCCGTTGGGCGTGGCGGGTCGAGCAGACCCGCGAAGATCGCCGCCGCCACCGCCAAGAGCACCAGCGCACAACCGGCGAGCAGCCACGGTCCGATTCCGCTGCTGCCCTCCCCCGGGCGCAGCACCCCGACCGAATCGGGCCGAAGACCATGGAGAATGCCCCAGACCAGGCCGGCCGCGCCGCACAAAGTCAGCACAGCGGCCGGAATGCGATGCGGCCGTGGGCCCTTGCCCACCAGGGCGATGCCGATCGAAGCCAGGAGGGCGAATGCACCGATGACGACGGCCAACGTGCCGGGACGGAAGGTGGCGTTGCCGTTCATGGCGTCGTTGATGTTCTCCCCCGCTATCTGGCTCCCGCCGGAGATGGCGCCCCAGCCCGAGACCATCGTCGTTCCGCCCGTTCCGTCCGGCAGAGAAAGCCAGGTGAGGACGGACGCGGCTATGCAACCGGCGGCCGCGAGCATCCCCAGGAGTGAAGCGGCCAGTCGGAGATTGCCGGTGCGTTGGTTCGCCCCCGACCGACCCGTCTGCCGACTCATCGGACGCCGATCCTCTCAGCGGACACAGTTCACTCGACCGGCAGCGCAAGACCCGAGCGGCTGGCCGTCATCAGCCCGTTGCGCATGGCCGCCCGCGGGGCCGGGTGGCCGGTGAACAGTTCAAACTGTCGAAATGCCTGATGCAACAACATGTCCAGCCCGGTGACCGTGACCCGGCCCGGCGTGGACGCTGCCGCCAGCGGAGTCGGCCATGGGTGATACACCGCGTCGAAGAGGGCGGGAACGCCGGCCAAGGTGGCGGCCAGGTGATCGGGTGCACCGGCCGGCAGAGTCGAGACCACCAGGTCGATGTCCTCCACGACCCGAGCAACGTTCTCAGGCGTCAGGTCGGTCACCACGACGTCGATCCCAAGCCGCCCGGACAGCTCAACGCAATCCGCCGTGCTCTCCGGTCGGCGACCGGCAACCGTCAGCCCATCGCTGCCGAGCTCGGCCAGTGCGGCGACGACCGAGAGAGCCGTCCCGCCGCCGCCCAGCAGCAGCACCCGCCGGGGGATGATCCCCGCTGCTCGCAGCGCACCGAGAACACCGTCGACGTCGGTGTTCTCGGCGTGCCAACCCTGCGGCCCGCGCGACAGCGTGTTGGCCACCCCGAGGACTTCGACACGGGCACTTCGGGCATCCGCCACCTGTGCGGCCGCCGCCTTGCCGGGCATGGTCACCGAGTAGCCGGCCCATTCCGGACCGCTGCTGCGCACCAGTCCGGGTAACCGCTGCGCATCGCATTCGATACGGTCGTAGACCCAGTCGTTCAACCCGGCGGCAGCGAACCCGGCCTCATGCAGCGCCGGTGACAGCGAATGGGCAATCGGCGAACCAAGTACGGCAGCGCGGTGGATCACCCGCCGAATACCCCGTTCGCCCTGTGCCTCGGCGACACATTTGCTGTGCTCGGCGAACGTTGCCGAGAAGCAGAACGTGTTCTGCTGGTCCACCTTCACGAAGAACAACCAGTTCCCCGGCGCCGGGTTCAGCGCGGCGTCCAGCGCGTTCGCCCCCGGAGAGGTGATCGGCGTCGGGGTCAGACCCTTGACGAAATAGGTGTTGTAGGGCGACGGCGTTGCCCGCTCCCCCGCTGTCGTCGACAGCTGGGAATGCCCGAGGGCGTAGTCGACCGTCGAATCCAGCTGGAGTTTCATGTCGATGGCCAGCCGGTTATAGATCACCCTGGCGATCTGCGGCATGTCAGCAGCGGAATGGCCCTCCCGCTCGACCAGCGACGCCACCACCGCCACCTGGTAGGGAGTCCGGCCGATAGCCTTCGAGCCGGCCACGATATCGGTGGCATTCCAGTTCACGGTCGAAGCGCTGATCACGGCGTACAGCGCCTGCACGGGGGTGGAGCCGGGCGGTATGTCGTAATCACCGGGCACCAGCATGCCCTCGAGTCGCTTCTTGGCGTTCGGAGCCTTGAGTACGTCCGCAACCGCCCAGGAAGGAACGCCGAGCTCACGTGCCGGGTCCGCCGTTTCCGCGGCGTGCCACAACTGGTCGGCGGTGAAACAGTTGCTGACCCCGTTCAGCGGTACGCAGGCCGCCTTGGTGATCGCCGTGATGTAACCGGGGGTGACCGTGGTGCCGCCCCGGGTGGTGACGTCGGCGAGCTGCATTCCCGGAATGAGCCGCAGCTGGCCGACGCGGGCGGCCGGATCCGTCATCGCGGTCACCGTGGCCGCGGCGGAACCGTGCAGCCTCACCTTGTAGAAGCCGGTCTTGATCTTGTTCACCGCTGAATTCCCGCTGGCTGCGTTCACAAAGGCGGCCGGGGAGGCCACCACGTCGTCATCGGCCAGCGTCTGGGCGATATCGGTCAGCGTGTCCCCACTGCCGACCCGGACCACAGTCTGCGATGTTCCTGGACCGGAGAAGTCGGGGATGGCCGTCGAATCCTTGCGCCAGATCTTGAAGCCGACGAAGATCCCGCCCGCGATCACCGCGAGCACGAGCAGCGCGACGACGGAGTGTCGGACCCGGCGCTTGCGGCGCTTGGCGGCCTTCTGCCGGGCGACGCGTTGTTCCCGCCTGGCGGCAGACCGACGCGCCGGCGGCGGCGGTGTGGTGGCCGCCGTCTGGGTCAGGGCGGCCCGCAGCTCGGTGAGATCCAGCTCTCCGGTCTCGTCGTCGCCATGCCGATCGAACAGCCCCAGCTGGTCGTTCATCCGCGCCCCCGGCTCGCGGAAAGCTGGTCGAGCCGGATCTGCAGGATCGTCACCGCAGCGGCCTGGTCCACCACCGATCGACGCGACTTCTCGCGCACACCTCGCTGAGCCAGCATCCGGTTCGCAGTCACACTGGTCAACCGTTCATCGACATAGACCACCGGCACGGGAGCTATCCGGGCCTCCAGCAACTGACCGTAATGTCGCGCCGCCGTCGCTGCGCTGCCCACGGCACCACGCAACGTTCGGGGCAGACCCACGACCACCTCCACGACCTGATGCTCGAGGACGAGGTCGCGCAATGCGTCCAGATCCAACTCCCCGGACTCGTCCCGAGCCAGCGTTGCCACCGGGGTGGCCAGAATGCCATGTGGGTCGCTTCGTGCGACGCCCACTCGCACCGTACCGACGTCGACGCCCAGCCGTACACCCCCAACCGGAATCTGGAAATCCTTCGTGTGCTCTGCGTTCACGTCCGAGCGCCGCCGAGGGCACCCCGCAGGGCTGCGATCGCGTCCGGCACACCGCCCGGCTTCGTCCCGCCGCCCTGCGCCATGTCCGGCCGCCCACCGCCGCGGCCGCCGATCGTGGACACGAATGACTTCACCAGGTCGCCGGCCTTCAGACCGGTCGCGGTGGCCTCAGGCGTGAGAGCGACGACGAAGGAAACGGCGTCACCGTTCGGACCGAACAGGGCGACGACGGCGGGCCGGCCGGCCAATCTCCCGCGGACGTCGGTGGCCAGGGTGCGGAGGTCGGCCGCCGTCGTGCCATCGGGCGCAGACGCAGCCACCAGCGACACGCCGCCCACCGGAACCGCACCCTCCGCCAGCGCGCCCGCCGACGCCAGGGCCGCAGCGACCCGGTATTTCTCCAGCTCCTTCTCCGCTGCTCGAAGTCGTTCCAGCAACGTTTCGATTCGTCCCGGCAACTCCGCCGGCTGAACCTTGAGCGAGCCGGCGACAGCAGCGAGCAGGCTGCGTTCCGCGGCCAGTCGGTGGAACGCCTCGATGCCGACGGCCGCCTCGACCCGGCGCACACCGGCGCCGATGGATGATTCCCCGGTCAGCGCGATCGGGCCGATCTGGCTGGAATGCTGGACATGCGTGCCGCCGCACAGCTCCACCGACCACGGTCCGCCGATCTCCACGATGCGAACCGTCTCGTCGTAGGTCTCGCCGAAGAGGGCGATGGCGCCCATCGCAGCTGCTTCCTCCCTGCTGCCGTAGAGCACCTTCACCCCGAGATCGCTGCGGACGGCGCGATTGGACACCTCCTCGATCTCGCTGCGGGTCTCCGCGGAGAGCGAATTCGACCAGGAGAAGTCCAACCGCAGATAGCCCGGCTTGTTGTACGAACCGGCCTGCAGCGCCTCCGGGCCGAGCACCTGTCGCAGCGCCGCGTGCACCACGTGGGTGCCGCTGTGCGCCTGCCGAGCACCGAGACGCCACTCCGGATCGACTCTGGACAGCGCCCCGGCACCCTCGGTGATCTCACCCTCCAGGATCCGTACCTTGTGCACGTAGAGCTTGCGGTCGACCTTCTGCACGTCCAACACTTCGGCCAGGAAGTCTGTCCCGACAATGGTTCCGGCGTCGGACTCCTGGCCGCCGGACTCGGCGTAGAGCGCCGTGCGGTCCAGCACCACCTCGACCGTCTGGCCCTCACCGGCGGCTGCGGTCCGCTCACCGTCGATGATCAGCCCGCGCACGGTCCCCTCGGACTCCAGGTCGGTGTAGCCGGTGAACTCGGTCGGCCCGGCGTCGAGCAGTTGCCGGTACACGGTGAGATCCTCGAGGCCGCCCTTCCGGGATTTGGAGTCCGCTCTGGCCCGGCTGCGCTGCTCCTGCATCAGGCGGTCGAACTCCACCGTGTCGACGGTCAGGCCCGCTTCGGAGGCCATCTCCAGGGTCAGGTCAAGCGGGAATCCCTGGGTGTCGTGCAGCAGAAACGCGGTGGAACCGGACACCTGCGTGCTGCCGTCAGCCCTTGTTTTCTCGGCTGCGGTCTCGAAGAGCTTGGAACCGGACGCGATCGTCTTGAGGAATGCGGTCTCTTCCTTCACCGCCACCCGCTCGATACGCGCGTAGTCGTCGGCGACCTCGGGATATGACGGACTCATCAAGTCCGACACCACCTTGACCAGGGCGGCCATCACCGGCTCGGTGACACCCAGCAGCCGCGCCGACCGGACGGCACGACGGATCAGCCGACGAAGTACGTAACCGCCGCCCTCGTTGCCGGGGGTGACGCCGTCCGAGATCAGCATGACTGCGGACCGGCTGTGGTCGGCGATGATGCGCATCCGCACGTCGTCGATGTGTGCCGTTCCGGACGCGTCCACCGGGTTGCCGTACTTGACGCCGGACGCCTCCTCCATCGCCGTGATGATCGGCCGGCAGAGGTCCGTTTCGTAAACGTTGTCCACACCCTGGAGCAGGAACGCGACACGCTCCACACCGAGGCCGGTGTCGATGTTCTGCTGGGGCAGCGGACCCAGGATCGGGAAATCGTCTGGCGAGTCGCCTGATTCCCCGCGGATGTCCTGCATGAAGACGAGGTTCCAGATCTCGATGTAGCGGCCGTCCGAAACGGCAGGTCCACCCTCCGGGCCGAACTCGGGCCCCCGGTCGTAGAAGATCTCCGAATCCGGGCCGCACGGCCCCGGGGTGCCCATGGACCAGAAGTTGTCGGCCATCCCCATCCGCTGGATCCGTTCGGCCGGCAGACCCGCGATCTCCTGCCAGAGCGCGAACGCCTCGTCGTCGGTCTCGTAGACGGTGACCCAGAGCCGATCGGGATCGAACCCGAAGCCGCCGTCGTCCTGCGACTTGGTGACGAGTTCCCAGGCGTGGGTGATGGCGCCGGCCTTGAAGTAGTCGCCGAACGAGAAGTTCCCCGCCATCTGGAAGAACGTGTTGTGCCTGGTGGTCAGGCCGACATTCTCGATGTCCAGGGTCCGGACGCACTTCTGGACGCTCGTCGCTCTACGGAACGGAGGCGTGATCTGACCGAGGAAGTACGGCTTGAACTGCTGCATGCCGGCCACGGTGAACAGCAGGGTCGGATCCTCGGAAACGAGCGAGGCGGAGGGCACCAGGGTGTGCCCCGATCGCTGGAAATGCTCGAGGAATCGACGTCTAATCTCGTGGGTCTGCAAGGTGTCCTTCTTTGCGCTGGTATTTCTCTGTGGTGAAGCCACCTGGTGAAGTCATGCTGAGACCGGCCGCCTGCCGGACTTGGTGATGACCTGCCGGGTGCCTTGCGACGTTCGCGACGCGGCCGGTGACGACGAGCGGCGCCGGCCCGGGTGCAACGCAGTGGCCGCCGTCAGGCGGATCTGCGCCCGCGATCGGCCGCCGACGTCGCATCCGGGGCGACGGCCACCGCATCGATCGGACGTGCCGGGCCGACCTGGTCCGGGGCCAACATCGCGACACTTCCGGTGGCGTTGTCGATCATGGGCCGGTACGCGGCGCGGCGATTCGCTGCACCCTGACGCACGTCGGCCGAGAAGGAACCGACGGCGTTGCCCAGCTCCGCGATCGCATCGGCGACGTCGGCGGCGATGGCCGAAGGGGTCAACTTCGCCGCCAGTGCGGCGCGGGCAGCCTCTTTCGCCCGCCGGGTGCGCCGGGTCGCCAGAGCGCCCAGTGCTACCCCCGCGGAGAAGTAGTAGATGCGCTTCACGGTCGAGGATGTCCCTTCGAAGGCCCTTGGTTGCTGCTGCTGTTGGTTCGTGCTGTTGGAAGTTCCACGGTGTCGCGCCACGGTGTCCGCTCGCGGTGCCAGCGTACCCGGCCACCCGTGCAATCACGCTGCATCGTCCGCCACGGGATCCGCTACCGGTGACCGGCGCGGATTCGGCATCCGATGCAGGTCGATGCACCATGCTGGGAGGGTGACCGAGATCAATGGGCTGCCCGCGCACATTCTGCTCGTTCACCTGGTTGTCGTCGGCATACCCGTGGCCGCGTTGTTCACAGTCCTGTCCGCGGTCTGACCGAACGTCTTGGCGGGAGTGCGCGTCAAGGGATCAGGAGCACCTTGCCGGTCGTCCGTCGCCCGGTGAGGTCCTCGTGTGCCCTGGCCGCCTCGGCCAGCGGATAGGTGGCACCCACGGTGACGCGAAGCCTGCCGTCGGCCAGCCACCCGAAAAGGTCTGCGGCCCGGCCCAACAGTTCCTCTCTGGTCACCGTGAAGTCGACCAGGGTCGGACGGGTCAGCGAGAGCGAACCCCCTCTGTTGAGTCGCTGCGGGTCGACCGGTGGCACCGGACCGCTGGAAGCCCCGAAGAGCACCATCGTCCCGCGGCGCGCCAGCGAGCGGAGGGACTCGTCGAACGTCGCCTTACCGACTCCGTCGTATACCGCCTGCACTCCGACCCCGCTGGTGATGCTCCGCACCCGGTCGGCGAAGCCGTCGTATCCGACCAGCACGTGATCCGCCCCGGCCGCTTCGGAGAGCACACCCTTGTCCTGCGTCGACACCGTGGTGATGACCGTCGCGCCCTTGATCTTGGCGATCTGGGTCAGCAGCAGCCCGACCCCGCCTGCTCCGGCGTGGACGAGGACGGTGTCGCCAGGCTGGATCGGGTATGACGAAGTCGCAAGGTAGTGCGCCGTCAGACCTTGCAGGGGTATCGCTGCGGCTTGTTCGTCTGCGACGGCGTCGGGCACCGGGATCATCTTGTCGACAGGTCCGACCGTGGCGGCCGCGTACGACCCTGGAATGTCGCACCACGCCACCCGGTCCCCCACTGCCACTTCGGTCACCCCAGGCCCGACGGCGGTGACCCGGCCGGCGCCCTCTACGCCCGGCACGTACGGATGGGACATCGGGTACTGCCCCGTCCGCCGATAGACATCGATGAAGTTGACTCCGGCTCCGAACATGCTCACCGTGGCCTCCCCGGGACCGGGGGCTGGAAGCGAGACCTCGTCGTGGACGAGGACTTCGGGGCCTCCCGCCTCGCTGACCTTGATCGCTCTTGTCTTCGAGTCTCCACCGCTGGCTGTCATGGTCGTTCCTCCTTTGCTTTCGGATTCTCGCCTCGAATGGCCTTGCGCAGCAGCGGCAACCGTTCGGCAACTGCGCGCTCGGCGCCCCGTCCAACCGGGTGGTAATAGTCACGGCCGACGAGTTCGTCGGGTGGGTACTGCTGCTCGGCAACGCCTCCCGCGACGTCCGGCGGATATACGTAGCGCTGGGCATTCCCGAGTTTTGCCGCCCCTGGGTAATGACCGTCACGCAGTGGCGGTGGTACCGATCCGATGCGACCGGCCCGCACATCGGCGATCGCAGCGTCGATGGACATCACGACGGAGTTCGACTTCGGGGCTGTCGCCAGGTGAATGGCGGCCTGGGCCAACGCGATCCGCGCCTCCGGAAGCCCGACCAACTGCACCACCTGGGCCGCGGCGACACAGGTCGGAAGTGCGGTGGGGTCGGCCATCCCGATGTCCTCGGACGCGTGGATCATGAGCCGCCTGGCGATGAAGCGCGGATCCTCCCCGGCCTCGATCATCCGGGCCAGATAGTGCAGCGTGGCGTCGACGTCGCTGCCTCTGATCGACTTGATGAACGCACTCGTCACGTCGTAGTGCTGGTCGCCGTCCCTGTCGTAGCGCACCGCCGCTCGGTTCACTGCACGCTCGACGGCCGTCAGGTCGATCACCGGGCGGGCCGAACTGTCCGGATCGTCGGCACGGTCGCGATCCTCGACGTGTCCGAGTCGTCGATCGAACCCGCTGCCACCTCCAACGCGGTCAGCGCGCGCCGGGCATCACCGCCGGCCAGGGCCAGCATGTGGGATCGGGCGGCCGGGTCAAGCACGTAACGCCCGGCGAGCCCACGCTCGTCGGCGACGGCCCGATCGAGGAGATCGCCGATGTCGTCCTCGGTGAGCGGCAGCAGTTGCAGTACCAAGGACCGGGAGAGCAACGGCGAAACGACGGAGAAGAACGGATTCTCGGTGGTGGCGGCGATCAGGATGACCGTTCTGTTCTCCACCGCGCCCAGCAACGAATCCTGCTGGGTCTTCGAGAACCGGTGCACCTCGTCGATGAACAGGACCGTTTGCTCACCCGTCCTCCTCAGGGCGGTCGCGGCATCGGCGATCACCGCCCTGACTTCCTTCACCCCGGCCGACAACGCGGAGAGCTGGGCAAATCGCCGTCCGGTTGCGCCGGCGACCAAGGTGGCCAGGGTGGTCTTGCCGGTGCCGGGCGGCCCGTACAGCAGCATCGAAGACGGCGAGCCACCCTCGACCAGCCGTCGCAGCGGCGCTCCCGGACCCAGCAGATGCGCCTGGCCGACGACTTCATCCAGGGTGCGCGGGCGCATCCGCACCGCGAGGGGTGCCCGGGGATCGAAAGCGCTCGGTCGGGCCAGACCGGTTTCCCCGACGGTACCCACGTCGGTCCGACTGTCCTGCTCGAACAGGCTCGGCTCGGTGTCGGTCACGAGGCGAGGCTACCGGCCGGCGACAGTCACGTGGCGACCGCGACGGCCGGCGGCCTCCGAGGGCTCAGGCCGAAATCCCGTCGAGGTAACCGAGCACCAACGCGTTCTTTCCGGCTGATGCGGAGGCGAGTGCCGCGCTGCGCGCGGCGGGCACCCTTGGCATTGCGCAAGCGGTGTTCATTTCAGCCGACCCGGCTCTTGAACTTGCACATGGCTCCGCCGTCAGACCAGGTCGAATTTTCGTAGGGTGTTGCGGCGTGGTCGTTGCATCGGATCCAGCCATTTCGGCGGGATGAACTCGGGTGTGCCGTCGGCGGCCATGCGGATGACCCATTCGAGTTTGTGAATCTCCGTGTGATGGTGCGGGCAGAGCAGGCACCCGTTGGCATAGCTGGTGTCGCCGAAGTCCCGCCGCCAGAATTCGATGTGGTGGCCGTCGCACCAGTCCGGCGGCCGATCACAGCCCGGCCAGGCGCATCCCTTATCTCGGGCGGTGATGGCCCGCCGGATGTGCGCGGGGAACGTCCGGGACGCTCTGCCGACGTCCAGGACTTCGGATTTGGAGCCGAGGATCATCGGGATGACCTGCGCGTCGCAGAGGAACCGTCGGGCCTGGGCGGGGCTGATCATCGCGCCCGAGTCGAAACTCGCGTTCGAGATCAGCCCGGTGAGGGCGTCCCAGTTCATGGTGATGGTGACGTGCGGCCGTTCCCCACCCTGGATCGGACCGCTTCCGCATCCAGGTACCGGCCGAGGGCTTCGATCAGGCCGTGGGCCCGCCGGTTCGCCGCGGGCCGCACGTCCTGCACGGCGTCGCCGTCCTGCGTCGCGGGAGCCGTCCGGCCGGGGTGCGGACAGGGCGTCGATGGCCTTTTTCACGACTTCGACGCCGTGGTCGTCCAGTTGCCCTTTGATGGGGGTGAGGCCGGTGCGGGTGGAGCGGGTGCCGAAGTGGAATTCCATCTTCGACGCCGGGGTGGTGTCGTCGATGGTCCCGTCGGGGTCGACCCGGTCCAGGATCCGCTGCGCCGCGTTCCCCAGGAAGTTCGGGTCACAGTCGATCGCGGTGTCCACCAGGGTGGCCTCGCACAGGTCCCGGTCCGCGGCCGGCGACCTTGGCCGGGACTTTGGCCATGGTCTCGACGATGATCTTCACGTGTTCCGGTCCGATGCAGCCCCCGTCGACAGCCTCCGCGAGTTCGGGGAGCAGCGGCGCGGCGGTGCCGCCGGTCATCAGCTCGCGGGGCAGGATCTGCGCGGCGGCTTTGACGCGGGCGGCGGCGTCGGCGGCGGAGATGGTGAACGCCTGCCGCAGCAACGCTGCGGTGGAGGAGCAGGACCGGTCGCCGGCGATGCCGAGGTGCTCGATTTCGCCGGTGTGGTGGACCTGCGCGGCGTACACGGTCCGGGCCAGCATTTCCAGGCGGCGACCGAATTCCAGTTGCTCGTCGGGCAGTAGTTTCCAGAACGCGCCGTCCCGAATGTTGCGGACCGCGGCGAGCGCCGATTCGACGAGCGCGAACGCTTCGTCGCGATCGGCGAATCCGGTGTGGCCCATAGCGAAAGACACTACTCAGCACCACCGACAGTCGACCCTCCACAGACCGCCATTTCGGACGTCACTCAGGTCACGAATAGATCACGATATTCGACAGGACGGCTTGCTGCCGTGCAGGGCCATTTCCGCGCACCCAAGTCATGCCGCGGAGGCACAAAGCCGCAGGTGCGTCTGGAGTGGCGATAGCAAGCGTGACAATTGAACCATGGTCCACTGGTGCACAACGGTAGCCTCATGGCCTTCGTTGGCCGACTTCGACCTTGCGTCGGCAAAGGCAACATGGTCAATTGGGCGATTTCGAGCCACCCGTGCGGTGGACGCACTGACGACACGGCCGTGGGTGGTCGCGGTCGTAGGTCACCTGTCGCATTCCCGACGTCAGTCATCGCCAGTCTCCGGCCGATTTCGAAGAGCCTGCTCGACGATCTCGAGAACTTCGTTCAGCCAGTCGAGGTAGGATTCCCATCCGGGCTGGGTCGTAATGGCATTCGCATCATCTATCCACAATTACGAGCCTCAGCCTCCTGAGACCGCTCCTCAGGATCTCGGAAGCTCATCAGCCATTATCTGAACGTAATCGGCGATACTCCTTCGTCGCGAATCGTCTGACCAAGCAGCGACGGCGAATCGGCGCATCCAGATCGAAGTCCTGGTGAAAATATCCTCGACCCAAGATAGTTCAGCATGATCTCGTCAGGCATAGTCGTCTCCTAAGGCTCGGGATAGCGAAGTTATAGATGTTGAAGCCTGCCGGGCGCGCTCGGCTAGCGGCGTAAGCACTGTCGTTATTCGTGTTGCTTCGACGGTCGCGTCGCATTGAGCGCACGTAGGTCGACCCCGCACCCGGGCTGCAGAGATGTCCCGAGATCGACATGAGTCCTGACCTGACTGTTCGTCGAGCCACCATCTGATTGCGCCTGCGATTCTGAGTCAAATTGGAGGCGGTCTGCAGTTGACGCCGTCACGCAGGTCAGGGAAAGTCGATGCCTCCTCAATGCCGCGGCCCTTAAGATATTCGATTGACTTTCCTACGTGCCGGGCGATGGTGTGTCCTCCGTTTGCTTCATCCCATTGCAGGTTCGCCGGGTCACAGGGCGCAAGACCCAGCGGGTCGGACCAGATGGTGGGGTTGGGAACGTAGCTGTACGGGTCCGGGGCGGGGGCCAGGCCGAGCGGATCGCTGGTGGTGTAGCGGGCGGATTCGGGGTCGTAGTAACGGTGGCGGTTGTAGTGCAGGCCGGTCTCGTCGTCGGCGTACTGGCCGGGAAAGCGGATCGGGCAGTCGACCTCGTACTTCGTCGAACGGTTACCCGCAGCCGCACTCCGCGGAGCACCCCAGACCGTCCGGTCACCATTGCGCCAAACTACCCGGGCACCGTCAGGTGCGAGCAGTTCGGTGGGCTCACCGACCTGATCACTGACGATCGCGTAGAACTCTCGATCGAGCGGCGAGCTACCGACCAGCTGACTGACGGGAGCCCAACTATCCGGCAGATACTCCCAAGTCGTCGTGACCACCGGCCCGTCGCCGATGGTGCGGGTCTGTTCGACCAGGCGGTCGCCGTCCCAGCTGAACACGAACCGCTCCGCAACGACGCCATCCCGGACGCACTGTTTGCCGATCCGCCGGCCGAAGGCGTCGTAGCAGTAGGTCCAGCGCTCGTCGTCGGACGAGGCAGACACCATCCGGTCGGCCGCGTCGTACTCGAATTCCCACACCTCCGGTCGGCGGGAAAGGCGCTTGCGGGATCGCCTGACCATGCGGCCCTGCGAGTCATATCGGTAATGGACGGCGCCGGCGCGGTTGATCAACGTTCCCGAATATTCACGCTCCCCCGCAATTCCATCAACGAATTACATTCCCGGAGATGTCGTAGGCATAGGACTCGTTCCAGCTCATCGCATTCACCCCGACGACACGTCCGGACGAATCCAGATCCAGGTTCCGAGCTGTCCCATCCTCCGGACCGCCCGTCGAGTGCAGCGCACCGTCCGATCGGTAGCCGAAGGTTCGGGAGATTGGACCGAGCTGCTGACCGATCAGTCGACTCGCACCATCGAAGGTCTGCCGCAGACGACCACCCGCCGAAAACGTTCGATCGGTTTCGCGTCCGGCTGCGTCAAAGCCGAAGGCGATGGCGTGACCGCCGGTGCTCAGCCAGCTGGGTCGGCCGGATGGCCCGAACCGCCACCGTGACTCCACTCCGCTCGGCGTCGTCCTGCTGATCCGCTGCCCGGCGGCATCGAATTCCGACGTGACCTCGCGGCCGTTGACCGTCTCGCTGATGACCCGACCGACCCGGTCGCGGGCGATCTCCACAACGGCGCCAGGGCATTGTGCGGAGAGCAGGCGTCCGACACGGTCGTAGCCGAAGCGACTCGAACCGTCGGGCGACGTTCGGGCCACCAGGTTTCCCATTGCGTCGTAGGCACTCTCGATCCGCTGGCCCAGACCGTTGACGATGCACACCAGTTGCCCGGCCCCATCCCACTCGTAGGCCTGGCTGCGCCCGTTGAAGTCGGTTTCGCCGATCAGGCGCCCCGCCGCGTCATATCGGTAGTGCCAGGTCAGGCCGGCCGGGTTTCGGACCGACACGAGGCGCAACTCCGTGTCGTATTCGAACTGCAGCCGGCCGCCGTCGGGAGTGGTGCGGCCGACAGGCAGGTCGAAGACGCCGTTCTCGATTTCCGTCCGAGCACCGGACGGTCCGATGTGCGCCGTGAGATTGCCTTCGCCATCCCACTGCCATCGATCTCGAGCACCGTCCGGTCCGATTCTCCAGGCCTGCTTTCCTTCCCGCGTCCAACCGAATGACGTGTTGCCCCCCACCGCATCGACCGTTCGAATCGGTCGGCCGAAATCGTCGTAGCTCCAAATGGTCCGGGCTCCGCCTGGATCGATGATCTCCACGGGTAGGCCGGCGGCGTTGGTAGCCACAGAGGTGATCCCGCCCAACGCATCGGTTATCGTCTCGACCGCACCCGACACACTCCGGGTGCACCGGACGACGGCCCCCATCGGGTCCGTGAGCGATACCACGTTGCCGCGGCTGTCGTACGAGCTGTGCCATTCGGAACCGTCGGCTTCCACCACCGACCTCAGAAGTCCGCGATCATCGTGGCGCATTTGTTCTCGGGTGCCATTCGGTTTGGTGACGGCCGACAACCGCCCCGCGTCGTCGTATTCGAACGAGGTGGTCCGGCCCAGCGGATCGGTGTGGAGCAACACCCGGTCGAACCGGTCATGCACCATCGCCCGCACATGACCCAGCGGATCGACATGCCGGGTGACCTGCCGCAGGTCGTTGTGCTCGTAAGTGCTCACCGCACCAAGCGAATCGGTGACCAGCGTTCGGCCGGGCAGGTAGGAGAACCCGTAGGAGAGCACCCGCCCTCGCCCGGACGTCCGGACGCAACGCCCGGATTCGTCGTAGGTGTAGCGATACCAGATGCCGTTTCGGTCGGCCCAGCTCAGGATTCGGCCGTCGCGGTCGTATTCGAGGTGCAGAGGTTGCCCGTCACAGTCGTTGACCTCTATCAGATTTCGCGCCTCATATCCGAATGACCGGATCAGCAGCGGAGAGGCACCGTGACTGAGCATCAGGCCCGTCACCAGGCCGTCCCTGGTCTGGACGTCGACCTCATACCCACCCGAATGCGTGACACGGCAAAGGTTCCCACCGCGACCGTAGTCGAATGCAATGGAATTCAGGTTGCGGTCCGAGATCTCGAGCAGCACGGATCGGCCGTCAGCGTCCGGCGCGGCAAATCGTCGAATGATCCCCAAGTCGGGGTCCTCGACAGTCCAGCCACCATCGCGCAGGCGGCGCAACGGCCAGCGCTGAACCCCGTGCGTCGGTAGCGACACGGCGCCGACCGGCGCTGCCGGATAATGCAATACGACGCCGTCCTCGCCGACAAAGCAGACGTCGCCGGTTGTTCCGACCTCCACTCGCTGGTCCAGGGTCGATGCCCAGGATCGGCCGAAGCATCCGCCCCACCGGTACGAACTCACGTGTACCCGCCGGAGTACCAGAGGCAGCACGCCGGGTAGCGCGAGATCCGTTTGGGCCATGACCACTTCGCCACTGACCACATCGACCGGGTCGCTCACACAGGTCCGCTTCTCGACCGGTGTTCGGACACTGACCGCTGCACCAGGGCTGTCCACCGCCCTGGCCCCTGCGGTACGAGGAACATTCTCCTCGGCGGCGGTACCGCGTGCGCCGGTCAGCACCCGCCGTCCGCCGGTCACATCACTTGCGACCTTCTCCACGGTCTCCGCGCTCTTCACCGCAGCGGTCCCGGCGCGCGCTCCGCGCACGACAGCAAGCCCCCGGGCAAATGGCACCAACGACGCCCCGTCGATCATCACGTCGCTCCAGGACCCCTCGCCGGTCGCGAGCTTCAAGGAACCGTCGATCAACACCGAGCCGGCTGCCGATGCCACCGCCAGCGGCCCCATCACCGGAGCGAATGCCGGAATCATGGCCAGCAGCCCGGCAATGCTCGACACCTGCTTGAGCACCGCCGACACGGAGCGCAACACGTCGGCATGGGCGCCGACCCAGCCGACGACGGAGTGCTCCAGTCGACCCCAGAAGCCGGGTGGCTGCTCGAAGCGCATGCCGGCCGCCCGATTGATCGCGCCCACGCAGGCATCGACTGCTGCACTGTGCTCGAGATGCAACCGATTCGCCGCATCTGTGTTGGCCTGCACCGCTTCTTGGGCCTGCGCCACGGCCAATGAGTCGTCAGCGGCGTGGACGTCGGCAACCTGCTCGCCGGCCTGCGCCGACAGCGTCGACATCCTCGATTGCACCGCCTCCAAGGCGCCCGCATACGACCGGAGAGCGCCGGCTACGGTCGACCAGGCATCGGAAGCAACGTCCAGGTGCGGCGGCAGATCCCGGTTCAGCCGGTCCCGGTAGATGTCCGCCTCGTCGCCCTTGAAGTCGCCGGAGTCGATCCCCCGCACATCGGCGGCGGCCGACGACGCCGAAGTCCCGAAGGCCGACCAAACGGCCGCCGAGGACCGGATCGCCTCCGGGTCACCGGACAGCACAAGGACCGAAGCATCCACCCGACACCCCACCGTTCGTCTCGCAACGACGCTCTACAACAGGGGTTCGGTCCACCTGCCAAAGCCGTATCGCCAGAACCGTAGCCAAATACGGTGGTCCACGACGATCCGCCGGGACAATGTGGACAACTATCCGGCGAGGGCCTCCGGGAGGCTCAGGCAGTGACGAGTCGGTGCACGAGCCGCATCTTCTCGAGCACCGCGGGCGCCAGTACGAACGGGTAGAGATCCTGGTGGCCCATGGACCGGTTGATCATGTTCAACGACCACGAGAGCGGCAGCCACAGCTCGATGATCCGATCGAAACCGGTGTCCCCGGCCAGCGGTCGATCCACCGTGGCGCCCGCCGGTGCAAAACCGAAAGCCGCTGCGGTGTCGATCGTGTCGCGGATGTGGAGGTAGTGCGCGAATGTCTCGGCCCAGTCCTCGGCCGGATGCATGGTGGCGTATGAGGAGACGTAGATGTCTTCCCAGCCGGCCGGAGCACCTGTCGAATAGTGGCGATCCAGCGCCTCCTGGTAGTCCAGGTCGGGGTCCCCGAAGAGCCGCTCGAAATCCGCTCGCGGCGCTCCGTTCTCGGCCAGCACCGAGAAGTAGTAGTGACCGATCTCGTGCCGGAAGTGGCCGAGCAGGGTGCGATACGGCTCGGCCATCGACACCCGCAGCTGCTCGCGGTGGACGTCGTCGCTCTCGGCCAGATCCAGGGTAATCACGCCGTTGTCGTGACCGGTCATCACCTGCTCGTGCTCGCTCGACAGCAGATCGAAGCACAGGCCGAACTCCGGGTCCTTGTCCCGACCGGTGATGGGCAGGCGAAGCTCGGTCAGCTCGACCACCAGGCGACGCTTGGCGGCTTCGGCGGCGGCGAATTCGGGTAGGGCGGCAACGTCCTGATCCGAGGGTCGGGTTCTGGTCAGCGCGCAGGAGACGCACAGACCGCCCGGGGCATCGGCGGCCACCACCCAGTTGCAGGAAGCAACATGCAGGTTCGCGCACCTCACCTGGGACGGCACCTCGCTGGTCGCGCCGTCAAGTCCGACCACCACGAAATCCTTTGCAGCAAGGTCGAATCCGAGACCGCTTCCGCAATTCAGGCACAGCGAGTTCTCGAAGGCCAGCCGCTGACCACAATTGGGACACAAGAAGTCGCGCATCAGATCCACCCTGTTTTCCCTGCGCCCGCGGCGCGTTGTCGTTGCTGCGGGCGATCTACGGCCCCAGGAAACCCTAACGGCCGCCCAACTGATCGATGGACCGGCCGACGGAGGTTCCCGCAGATCATCCGGTCAAACGAGGACAAACTCACGACACGCGATATGGCGCTGACCAGAACCGATCAAAGGGGCGCCACATCCACCGCGACCTTCATCGTGCTGGTTTCCGCATCGGTGAAAATCACCCCGCGCAACGGCGGCACGTCGCCGTAGTCGCGACCCCAGGCCACGGTCGTGTACCGCTCATCAGCGAGCTGATCATTCGTCGGGTCCAAAGCCAGCCAGTGCCCGTCCGGCAATCGAACGGCCGCCCAGGCGTGGCTGGCATCCACGCCGACCATTCGCTGTCGACCCGGTGGTGGATCGGTCGCCAGATAGCCGGACACGTACCGCGCCGGAATGCCATGCGACCGGGCGCAGGCCACGGCCAGGTGCGCGAAATCCTGGCACACCCCCGCTCGCGCCAGAAGCAGTTCCGGGATCGGCGTGCCGATCTTGGTCGCCCCGGACTTGTAGGTGAAATCAGCATGGATCCGGTGGACCAGATCCATCATGGCCTCGAGGGCGGGTCTGCCGGGCCGGAAGGTGACAGCCGCGTAGGCGTGTACCTCCTCGGTGATCTGCACGTACGGCGAGGCCAGCACGAACTCGACCGCCTCGGGATCAGCGCGACCGGCGGCGCCCTGTTCCCATGGCAGCGCGGCTGCCGACCGGTCGAAGTCCGGCGCGCGCACCCGCACCACCGACACCCCGGTGACGACGAGTTCGGTATGCGACTTGGTGACGTGGAAGTAGGTGTCGGAGTTTCCGTAGACGTCGGTCGACTCGGCCGCGTCCGAGGGGGCAGGCTCGATGCTCAGCGCGAACTGCTCACAGTCCTGCCAGGGCAACTGCCTCGGCCGCAGGTAACCGCGACCGTAGGACGCGGAGACACTGTCCGAGTAGCTGTAAGCGGTCCGGTGCTCGATCCGGTAGCTGCGCTCGGCCGGTCTCGTCACCCCGGTATCAGCCGACATCAGATCACCGCCGCATCCAGTACGTTCTGCCCGAGTGGCAGCATCGGACGCGATCGCCAGAAGTGTGCGGTCGCAACAGCATCCGCGAGATTGCGCAACGACTCGTGTACGTCGGTCAGGAATGCGGCGAGTTCGGCGCGGCGACCGTCGGCTTCGATGTCATCCATCTCGGCCGGCCTGGCCCGACGCAGCGTCGCCGTGAGTTCCTCGGTCAGCCGTTCCGGGCGCGACGTGCCCGACGCGTCCGGGAGCTGCCGCAGATCCTCCGCGATCGTGTTGACCTGGTACGCCAGCGAGCGTGGATTGCCGGTGTCAAGCATCAGCAGTTCCAGAACGGTCCCCACCTGCACCCGACCTCGGTAGCGGCGCCGATAGGTGAGGCCCGATTCGGCCACCGCGAGCACCGAGTCGATGACGATCGTCTCCACGTCGGCCGGGTGGGCCTTGGTCAGCGTCGCCCTGAGCAACGCTGCCAGTTGCTGCGCGCGCTCCAACCGGCGTCCGACATCCATCAGTCGCCAGCCCGGGTCCCGCACCATGTTCTCGCTGGCCAGACCGGACAACGCCAGCATGCCGGACAACACCGCGGCGTGCGTCGTCTGCAGTACCGCGCCGCTGTCCTCGGGGCTGGCGGCCAGTTCGGCCATGGCTCGATCGACGCCGGCCAGCACCGTCCAGGTGTCGCCGGAAAGCTGGTCCCGCACCGCCCGCGCGGTCTCCTGCAGGCCGGCCAGCGACTGCGCCACGGTGCCGGGTGTCGCGGCGTCCAGCACCAATTGCCGCATCCGGGAAGCGGGGTCCATCGACGTCGGCAGCGCCGGATAGGCAGCAGAAACCACCGAGACTGCCGACAGCAGCACGGGAACGGACCCAGCGCCGCGATCGTACGGCCGGTACCGGAAGGTGTCCGCCAGCTCCCGTGCCGTGATCAAGAGCCGGGTGAGGTCCTCCGTGCGTTCGGCGTAGCGGCCCAGCCAGAACAGGTCCTCCAGTACCCGGGGGGACGCCGCCGCCGCCATCTCGATCGGCTCGACCAGCGGGCCCGAATCGAGAAGGCTGATCGGTTCCGCCGAGGTTGACGCCTCCGCGCGCACGGAACGCACCCAGATGTCCTTGGCCACCGAGGGCCCCGCAGGCACGCTCTCCCTGGCGGCCGTCGTGGCCGGGACGAGTCCCTGGTCACCGACCACCCGTCCGAGCCCACCAGGCATCGCCACGTAGCCGCTCTGGTGAGCAACCGTGAACAGTCGCATGCCGACCCGCTCAGCCCTCAGACCGTCCGGGCCGACCACCGGCGCCTCGGAGAAAGTCGCGCGCTGTTGGCCGACCCAGCGGGTCGGCTCCGCCGCAATCCGGCGTCGCCATTGCTGCTGTGCGTCGATCGACAGCATCGCCGGAACCACAGCGCTTCCAGGGCCGGTGGGTCGCAGCACCATCTGGTCGAAGTGGGCGAGCACGTGCGACCGGCTCGACTCGTCACCACACCAGAAGGTCGGCACGGACGGCAATTTCAGATCCTCACCGAGGAGTTCCGTTGCCAGCTTGGGCAGATAGGGCAGCAGTCCCGGATTCTCGAGCACTCCGCTGCCCAGACTGTTGACGACCGTGACGGTGCCCCGGCGGCAGACCTCGGTGAGGCCGACCACTCCCAGCTGGGAGTCCGGGCGGAGATCGAGCGGGTCCGACCACGCTCCGTCGACGCGCCGCACCACCACATCGACGGGTTCGTAGCGACCCAGTGCGCGCATCCACAATCGGCCGCCGCGAACCGTCAGGTCGGCGCTCTCGACCAGCGGAAGACCCAGCATCGACGCCAGGAACGCCTGATCGAACGCTGTTTCGGAATGCGTGCCCGGGCTCAGCACCACCACCCGCGGATGCTCCGCACCGGTCGGAGCCACCGCGTGCAGGGCACCCAGGATGCTGTGGAAGAAGTTGCCGAGACCGCGGGGCGCGCTGCGCCGGAAAACGGCCGGCAGCACCCTGGAGAGAACCCGGCGGTCGGCCATCGCGTAGCCGGCGCCCGAGGGCGCCTGGGTACGGTCGCCCAACACCTGGAAAGCCCCGTCCGGACCGCGGCAGAGGTCGGCGGCGTGGAAGAAGAGCTGGTGTGCACCCGGGATGGTGATGCCGTGCGCCTGCCGCAGGTAGTGCTCGTGCTCGAAGATCAGTGCCGGTGGCAGCAATCCGCTGGTGAGCACCCGGCGCGCGGAATAGACGTCGGTCAGCAGTGCGTCCAACAGGTGGGCACGCTGCACCAGTCCGGCCTCCAGTCGACTCCAGTCCGACGCATCGATCAGCAGCGGAACGGGGTCGAGCTCCCACCGCTGTGGCTGGGCGGTCACCTTCTGACCGGCGCTGACGGGCGTGTACGTGACGCCGTCGTCCTCCAGCAGCCGTTCGACCAGCCCGGTCAGGCCGGGAAGCCCGGAACGGCCGATCGAGTCCATCGCCGCGGCGATCTCGGCCCAGCCCGGCAGCAGCGTTCCATGGGTGCCGGTCAGTTCGTCGTAGCGACGCTGAGCCGGCGAACCCGCGGCCGGAAACATCGCCGAACGACCGAGGTACCGCCCGACGAGCGAGTCGGCGGTCGTCTGCAGATCCGCGGTCATCCGCAGACTGCGCTCGCACGTCGGAGGTCGAGCATGCCGACCGGTGCGGCATCGACGGCCAGTCTGGCCATCCGTTCCCTGATCTGCGCGACGTCGACCGGACCGCTGGTGTGGCCGGCCGCCTCGAACCTGTTGGTACGCCGCGACTCGGCCTCCAGTGCGTTCACCGGCGGCGCGTCGTAGGACCGACCGCCTGGATGCACCACGTGGTACGTGGCGCCGCCGAGCGACACCCCGGTGCCGGTGTCGATCAGATCGAAGATCAGCGGCGAGTGCGGAGCGATGGACGGGTGCAGCGCACTGGGCGGCTGCCAGGCGCGGTAGCGGATGCCGGCGACCTGCCGGCCGGGCGTCTCTGTTTCCATCAGTGGAACCGGATATCCGTTGCAGGTCAGCACATGACGACCGACGTCAGCACCGTCCACCTGTACCTGCATGCGCTCGACGGACGAGTCGACGTACCGTGCCATGCCCCCGGCAGTGGCCTCCTCGCCCAGCACGTTCCAGGGTTCGATGGCCGACCGGAACTCCATGCCGACACCACTCACGCTGACCGTTCCGATGCGCGGGAACCTGAACTCGCAGAACGGGTCCAGCCAGCTGGTGGCGAAATCGATGCCGTGCCGACGGAGATCGGCTGCCACGGCTGCGATGTCGGCAATGACGAAATGCGGCAACAGGTGTCGGCCATGGAGGTTCTCACCGTGGCGGATCAGCCCGGCCTGCAACGGCGACTCCCAGAATCGCGCCACCAGTGACCGCACCAACAAGGCCTGGACCAGCGCCATCTGTGCGTGCGGCGGCATTTCGAAGCCACGCAATTCCAGCAGGCCGAGCCGACCCCGCGCTGAATCCGGCGAATACAGCTTGTCGATGCAGAATTCGGCCCGGTGGGTATTGCCGGTCAGATCGGTCAACAGATGCCGCAGCGCGCGGTCGATCATCCACGGAGACGATGTGCCGTCTTCAGACGTCAATCGCCTGATCTCGGAAAAGGCGATCTCGAGTTCGTAGAGCGCCTCCGGCCGGCCCTCGTCGACCCGCGGCGCCTGCGATGTCGGACCGATGAAACGCCCGGAGAACAGGTAGGAAAGGCTGGGGTGGCGCTGCCAGTAGGTCAACAGCGACACCAGCAGATCCGGCCGGCGGAGCAGCGGAGAGTCCGCCGGGGTGATTCCGCCCAGCGTGATGTGATTCCCACCGCCGGTGCCGCCGTGCAGCCCGTCGAGGGCGAAAGTCTCTGTGCCCAGACGAGTCTGCCTCGCTTCCTCGTACAGGGTCGAGGTCAGCTCGACCTGCGCCTTCCAGTTGGACGTGGGCTGCATGTTGACTTCGATGACGCCCGGATCGGGCGTGACCGACATGCTGGTGAGGCGGGCGTCGGTCGGCGGCCCGTAGCCTTCGATGACCACCGCAGCGCGCAGTGTGCGAGCCGCGTCCTCGACGATGGAGACCAGTTCCACGAAGGGGTCCAACTCTTCCAGCGGCGGCAGGAAGACGTAGACGTGCTCGCCGCGTTGTTCGACCACCAACGCCGTGGTCGGGAGCCCCTCCGGATCGTCGATCACCCGGGCGCGGGCGGTCTCCGGGTTCAGCGGTGCCCTGCGGTGCAACGGATCCGGCTCGGTCGACGGCTCCGGTGGGACCCACGAGATGGAGTCGAGGGGTAGCCGGAGACCCGCCGGAGATTCGCCCGGTAGCAGGACGATCCTGCCTCGGCGCATCGCCCAGTTCGGGCTCCCCCACACGTCGCCCGAGTGGTCGGCCGGCTCTTCATCGGTGATCGGCAGGGTCGCCCTGATCAGCGGCAGTACGAAGGCGGTCGGCCGGTCGACGTCCCGCTCCAGCGCAGCCACCAGATCGGCTCGGGCGCCGGGACTGTCGGATTCAGGGTCCAGGTCGACGGGTGGCTCGCCCTGCGGCAGCCGGATCTGCCGGGCCAGCCGGGCCACCGCGTCCTCGTAGGCCGGGCGCACCTGGGTTGCCGGCAGTCCGAAACCTGAAGCGACGGCCAGGCCGAGCTTCTCCGCGATCGAGGTCCCGCCCGGTGCAGGGGGCGGCCAGGTGACCCTCGGAGCAAGTGGGTCGGCCGCCTTGCTCTCGGTCGGCACGGCCCAGGGATCGGCCAGCAGGGCCGGCTGCCGCCACAGCGGCACGCCGTCGGTCCGCCAGTAGAGCGAGATGGCCCAACGAGGCAACGGTTCCCCCGGGTACCACTTGCCCTGGCTGCGCTGCACGAGACCGCCGCGGGCATAGATCTGCGCCAACCGATTGGCCAGCACCCCGGCCCGCTCCCGCTTCGCCGGACCGTCGGCGTCGACCGTCCACTCCGGCGCGACAAAATCGTCGATCGAGACGAAGGTCGGCTCGCCGCCCATCGTCAGTTTCACTTCGCCGGCCACCAGCCGCTGGTCCACCCTGTCGCCCAGCTCTTGGATGGCAGACCACTGCGACGGCGAATACGGAAGCGTGACCCGGGGATCCTCGTGGACCCGGATCACCTGGTTCGAATACTCCAGAGTGGTTTGCGCGATGCCCGTTGATCCGGTGATCGCCGCCGCGCTCGACGGGTGCGGCGTGGCAGAGAGCGGAATGTGACCCTCGCCGGCGAACAGCCCCGAGGTGGCGTCCAGACCGATCCAGCCGGCTCCCGGAACGTAGACCTCGCACCAGGCGTGCAGATCGGTGAAATCGGTCATCGGGCCGGATGGTCCGTCCAACGACTCGACATCGGACGCCAGTTGCACCAGGTAGCCGGACACGAACCGGGCGGCGAGGCCCAGCTGCCGCAGTACGGCGACCAGCAGCCAGGCCGAGTCCCGGCAGGAGCCGATCGCCGTGGTCAGCGTGTGATCCGGGGTCTGCACACCCGGCTCCATCCGGACCGAGTATCCGACGTCGCCGCGCACCGCTGAGTTGATCTGCACCAGAAAATCGATCATCGGGGTATCAGGTGCGATGACCAGCTGCTTGACCCAATCGGTGACGACGGCGCCCGGCCCGCTGCCTGGCCCGTCCTCGTCGACCTGGTGCAGGTACGGCTCCAGATCCGCGGCCAGTTCTGCCGGGTACTCGAATCCGTAGTGCTCCGCATAGTCCTCGATGAAGAAGTCGAAAGGGTTGAAGACCTGCAGATCGGCGACGATGCCGACCGTGATGGACAACTCGGTCGAACGCTCGGGGAAGACCAGGCGAGCCAGGAAATTCCCGAACGGGTCCTGCTGCCAGTTCAGGAAGTGATCCTCGGGCGTGACCTTGAACGAGTAGGACTCGATCTTCGTTCTGGAGTGCGGTGCCGGACGCAGCCGCACGACATGCGGGTTGATTGTCACCAGCCGGTCGAATCTGTACGTGGTTCTGTGCTCCAGCGCGACCTTGATACCCACAGATGTCCTCTCACGAGATCCACGCACGTGCCCTGACCGGACGTTGACGCCAGGCAACTGTATGGACTGCGTGTTTCCATCGTGGAACATGGAGACGCAAGCGCCGGTATCCCGGGCGTCAGCCGGGGTTCGGCGCCTCACCTCGCGGCTTGGCCGGAACCGCGTCCACCCCGGCCTCACGCCGCTGGGCAGCGGTGATCGGTGCCGGCGCTGCGGTCAGCGGGTCGTAGCCGCCACCGGACTTCGGGAAGGCGATGACCTCGCGGATCGAGTCCGCGCCGGCCAGCAACATGACGATGCGGTCCCAGCCGAACGCGATCCCGCCGTGCGGCGGGGCCCCGAAGGTGAAGGCGTCGAGCAGGAAACCGAACTTCTCCCTGGCATCGGCCTCGGTCAGGCCCATGATCGCGAACACCCGCTCCTGGATGTCCTGACGGTGGATACGGATGGACCCGCCGCCGATCTCGTTGCCGTTGCAGACGATGTCGTAGGCGTAGGCCAGAGCGGAACCGGGATCGGTGTCGAAGGTCTCCAGGAACTCCGGCTTGGGTGAGGTGAACGCGTGGTGCACCGCGGTCCACGTGCTGTTCGCGCCGCCGACCGCCGTGACCGCGTCGTCGCTTGATTCGGCGACAAGTTCGAACAGCGGTGCGTCGACGATCCAGACGAACTCCCAGCCGCGTTGGTCGATCAATCCGCCCCGGCGGGCGATCTCCAACCGGGCCGCTCCGAGCAGTTCCTGCGCTCCCCGGCGCGCACCGGCGCCGAAGAAGATGGCATCGCCCGGGTTCGCGCCGACCGCGGCGACCAGACCGTCGCGCTCGGATTCGGAGATGTTCTTGGCGACCGGGCCGCCGAGCGTTCCGTCGTCCGCGACGGTCACATAGGCGAGGCCCTTGGCGCCGCGCTGCTTCGCCCACTCCTGCCAGGCGTCGAACCCGCGGCGTGGAGTGCTCGCGCCACCAGGCTGGACGACGGCCCCGACGTAGGCGGCCTGGAACACCCGGAACGGGGTGTCGGCGAAGTAGCGAGTCAATTCCGTCAGTTCCCCGCGGTAGCGGAGGTCCGGCTTGTCCGAGCCGTACCGATCCATCGCCTCGCGGAACGTCATCCGCGGGATGGGCGTCGTGATCTCGTGCCCGATCAGCCGCCAGAGCGAGCCGACCACCTGCTCGGCGAGCGCGATGACGTCGTCCTGGTCCACGAAGGACATCTCGATGTCCAGCTGGGTGAACTCCGGCTGCCGGTCGGCGCGGAAGTCTTCGTCGCGGTAGCAGCGGGCGATCTGGTAGTACCTCTCCATACCGGCGACCATGAGCAGCTGCTTGAACAGCTGCGGCGACTGCGGCAACGCGTACCAGGACCCCGGACGCAGCCGAGCCGGCACCAGGAAGTCACGGGCGCCCTCCGGGGTGGACCTGGTCAGCGTCGGCGTTTCGATCTCGACGAAATCGTGCTGGTCGAGCACCGTCCTGGCGGCCCGGTTGACCGCCGAACGCAGCCGCAGCGCGGCGGCCGGACCCGATCGGCGCAGATCGAGATAGCGGTACTTGAGCCGGGTCTCCTCGCCGATCTCGGATTCGGTCTCGATCTGGAACGGCAAGGGGGCCGCTTCGCTGAGCACCGTCAGCACAGTCGCATTGACTTCGACGGCCCCTGTCTCCAGTTCGGGGTTCTGCATGCCCTCCGGGCGGACTTCGACGACGCCGCTGACCTGGATGCAGTACTCGCTGCGCAGCCGATGGGCCTGGTCGAGGATCTCGCCTTCGCGAAACACCACCTGGACCACCCCGGAGGAGTCACGCAGGTCGATGAAGATGACCCCGCCGTGATCACGCCGACGAGCCACCCAACCGGCCAATGTGACCGTGCCGCTCTCCCCATTCCCACTTCCGGCCGCCCCGGCATCGGTGGGGCGGAGTGAGCCGGCAAGACGGTCGCGAAGCACAGGCAATCCTTTGTCCAGAGGTTGGTTTCGAGCCCGATCGATCGCTCCGACCAGGCTCGAACAGATCCTACTGGCCCGCTTCGATGGCCCCGGCACCATTTACCGGACGCGGGCCTCAGGGACGCGGGAGCACAATGGACAGACGCCTATCCACCGACGTGAGGAGTCATCACCATGATCACTACCGCAGGAATAGCCGTCCCCGAGGACATGGCCACCGCGCTCGCCGAGAACCCGAAGGCACTGTCCACCTTCGAATCCCTTGGCTCGGCAGATCAACGGGAGTACGTCAACTGGCTGGCAAAGCCGGGCGCGTTGACCCGGGCGGAGCGACTCGGGCAGATGGCCGACCACGTTCTGCAGCACAAGCACCGTGCCTCGCCGGTCGAGTGACGCAAACGACCCGGCTTCTAGTTCGACGCGACGGCACGCTGGATGAAATGGCGGCGTTCGGCGGCCGTCCTGGCCAGCTCGGCCGCCCTGCGCCAGTGCGCGGCGGCTTCATCGAGGCGACCGAGACGCGACAACATCTGTGCGCGGGCAGCGGGCGCGTAGGGATAGCGGTCGAGCGTGCCCATGGCCAGTACCTCGTCGAGGTCCGCCAGCCCGGCTGACGGTCCGGAGAGATAGGACACCGCCACACAGCGGCCGAGCGCGAATCCGGGCGACGGGTCGACGGAGAGCAACCACGAATACAACCTGACGATCGCAGCCCAGTCTGTGGTCTCGAAGGAGCGTGCGCGCGAGTGCTCGGCGGCGATCGCCGCCTGCAACACCATTGGATCGGCGGCGGCCGCCCTCATCGCCGGCGCCAGTAGTTCGATTCCAGCCCTGACCAGGCGCTGGTCCCAACGGCTGCGATCGGCGTCCTCGAGCAACACCTGCTCACCGAGACCGTCGATCCGACCGCCGGCCCGCGCCCGGGTCAGCAGGATCAACGACAGCAGTGCCGTGAAGGACGGCGATGCCGGCCGCAGCGCGTGCAGCACGCCGGCGAGATACTGAGCCCGGTCGGCGAGGTCCTCGTTGCGCAGTTCCGCACCGTCCGCGGCGGTGTGACCCAACGTGAACGCCAGGTGCACCACCTGGGCCACGGCCGGGAGCCGCACGTCGACCGTGGCGTCGTCGGGAAGGTCGAGCATCGGTCCTGCGCCGGCCAGACGCGCCTTGGCCCTGGTCAGGCGCGCGGCCATGGTGGGCGTTGATACGCCGTGAGCAGCCGCGATGCCCGCCGTCGACACTCCACAGGCCAGTCGCAGGGTCATCGCGACCTGATCCTGGCGGGCCAGTCGGGGGTCGCAGCAGAGCACCACCATGCGGAGATCGTCGTCGCCCGACCACCGCCGCATCGGCCACCGTGTCGGCCGGCCCGGTCACCCCCGACCAGCCACCGGCCAGCGTCATCAGGGAACGCCTCGCCACCTGGGCTCGTCGGATCCGATCGATCGCGCGACGCCGCGCCGCGGTGACCAGCCAGGCCTCCACCGACGCCGGGATGCCGGTGGTAGGCCAGCTCTGCAGAGCCAACAGGAAGGCGTCGGCGGTGGACTCCTCCGCGATGTCGAGGTCTCGGACGGACCGCAGGGTGGCCGCCAGAACCCGCCCGGAAAGCTCCCGGCGGGCCCTGGCAGCAACCTCGGCGACCCCCTCGTCGACGATCAGCCGAACTCCCAGACCGGACGGAGTTCGACGTAGCCGTAGGGGGCCGGACAGAGCTTGGCGAGCTCCAGGGCCAGCTTGTCGTCGGCGGCCTCGATCACGTAGTAGCCGCCGACGACCTCCTTGGCTTCCGGCAGTGGGTTGTCGATGGCAGTGACGTCGGCCGTCCTCGTCCCGCGGAGATATGTCGCCGTGGACGTCGGCTGCAGTGCCTCACCCGAGACGATCGCCGCTCCGGCGGCCTTCACCGCCTCGGCGAAGTCGTTGTGCGCCTTCATCACGGCGTCGAACTCGGCCGACCCGGCCTCGGCGTAGGCCGATTCCGACTCGACGATCGTCAGCATGTACTTGGGCATGGTTCACGCTCCTTGTCCCGGCTCAGCCTGCGTCCGATTCCGTTGTCCGGATCATTGTCAGGCATCGACCGTGTTCGCTGCATAGGGCGCCGGCGGCTGCTTGCGCTCGAAACGAAGACGAGCTGAGCCTCCCGGATTCGACACCACAGGCGGGTTGGAGTTCGCACTGACGACGCTGTGCGGCAACTCACCTGATCATTGCCAGGCTCGTCCCTGATAAGCTGATCAAGTTCTTGGAGTGTGTCGCGCGCTCTCGACGGTGGAAGTTTCGCCGGGATGTCACATCAAATCGAAGGCTGCGACCGGAACCCCTGCCAACCGGGCGGGTTCCGAAGCTCCTGCCTCGAAGTGATTGGCCACCATGGCACCCGTTGCTGCCCCCGCCCCGACTACTGAATCGATTCTGGACAATAACTTCGGAGTCACCCTCGACGCCGACCTGGATCAGGAACTCGAGCGAATCCGCTCACGACTACACCGACGACGCTTCGAAGCTGAACGCGTAGACTCGACGATGACGCTGCAGACGCGCCGTTCGGCTTCGCCGATCTCCAGCTTCCCAGCCATCTCCTTCGGGCCGTGGACAAGCTGGGCTTCACCATCCCGTCCGAAATCCAGGAGCAGGCGATCCCCGCTCTGCTGTCCGGTCGCGACATCACCGGTGTGGCACAGACCGGCACCGGCAAGACGGCCGCCTTCGGCCTTCCGCTGCTCGCCGCCATCGACCCGTCCGTGCGCCAGGTCCAGGCACTGGTCCTGACCCCGACGCGCGAACTGGCCATGCAGGTCGCCGAGGCCATCGGCACCTTTGCCGAGTTCATGCCCCGGCTCACCGTCGTCCCCGTGTACGGCGGCGCCAGCTTCCTGCCCCAGAAGCAGGCGCTGAAGAACGGCGCCCAGGTCGTCGTCGGTACTCCCGGCCGCATCATCGACCACCTCGAGCGCGGCACCCTCGACCTGACCGGCATTCGTTTTCTCGTTCTCGACGAAGCCGACGAGATGCTGCGCATGGGTTTCGCCGAGGACGTCGACCGGATTCTGCGGGATGCGCCGAAGGATCGCCAGACGGCGCTCTTCTCGGCGACCATGCCCTCCGCCATCCGGTCGGTGGCCAACCGCCACATGAACAAGCCGGTCGACATCACCGTGGCCAAGAAGGCCGGCAACACCGTCAGCATCCGGCAGACCTACGCGGTCGTCCCCTTCCGCGAGAAGGTCGACGCGCTCGCCCGCATCCTGCAGGTCAGCGAGGGCGATGCGACCATCGTCTTCGTCCGCACCAAGGGCGCGTGCGACGAGGTGGGTGCCGAATTGATCGCCCGCGGCGTCTCCGCCGCCGCCATCAACGGCGACGTCGCGCAGAAGGAACGCGAACGGATCATCGAACGGCTGCGCACCGGCAAGCTCGACGTGCTCGTCGCCACCGATGTCGCCGCTCGCGGTCTGGACGTCGACCGCATCGACCTGGTGGTCAACTTCGACGCGCCGGGCGAGGTCGAGTCCTACACGCACCGCATCGGTCGTACCGGCCGGGCCGGCCGGTCCGGCGAGGCGCTGACGTTTTTCACCCCCCGCGAGATGAGCCGCCTGCGGTTGATCGAGCGATACACCAAGACCACCCTGGAGCAGATCACCCCGCCGTCGCACGCGGATGTGGCGGCGCACAAGGCCTCCAAGGTCCTCGAAGATGCAACCGCGCGACTGTCCGTCGGTCGCCTCGAGCACTACCGGCAGGCCGTTGCGACCTATCTGTCGCAGCAGGATCTGACGGCCGCCGAGCTGGCAGCGACCTGCTGGCCCTGGCCGCGGGCGACGACGGCGTTGCTGCCCCGAAGCAGTCGACGGCATCGTTCGCCGCAGAGCGTCCCGAGCGCGGCGGCGACTATGCCTCCCGCCGTGGTGCGACGTTTCCGGGCGGTCGCGACGGCGGCGAGACGATTTCGTGCACTCGCGCGCCGAGACGAACCGTCCGGACCGTCCGCGCAAGCGTGACGCCGTTCCGGCCGGTCCTCGGTACCGCGTCGCGGTCGGTCACGCCCATGGCGTCCGTCCCGCCGGCATCGTCGGCGCGATCACCGCCGAGGGCGGGCTGACCGGCCGCGATCTGGGCCGGATCGACATCTTCGACACGTACTCGCTCGTCGAGATCGGCGGGCACATCTCCCCCGCCGCCTTCGGCCGGATCTCCAACGCCAAGGTCAGCGGCCAGTCGCTGAAGATCCAGCTGGACACCAGCCCGGCGCACTCGGGTGGTGCGTCCTCCGGGCCGCGTCGGTCAGGCCCCGGCCACGAGCGCCCCGCCCGCAGCGCGTACCGCGCCGCTCGCTGAGCGCAGTCCCACCGAGCGGGACAGCTGACGACCAAGGACCCGGGCGCACTGCACAGTGCGCCCGGGTCCTTTGCATCCAGGGCCCATCCATATTGTCGAGCACGTGACTGCTGATCGAGATCCGCTGACCGTCGTCCTGGCCACCCCGCTCGAGCCCGATCTTCGGCATTTGATCACCGACGTGGATCCGCGGGTCCGCCTTCTCCTCGATGACGAACTGCTGCCACCGCAACGCTTTCCGGGCGATCACACGGGCGACCCTGGCTACCGGCGCTCGCCGCATCAGCAGGCGGCCTTCGAGTCGCTGCTCGCGAGGGCGGACGTCTTGTACGGCATCCCGGACGTCGATCCGCGGATGCTGGCCGCCACGGTGGCCAGGAATCAGCAGCTGCGATGGGTGCAGACCATGGCCGCCGGCGGCGGCGCTTCGGTCCAGGCGGCGCAGCTGTCGGCGGCGGACCTGCGCCGGGTGGCCTTCACCACGTCCGCCGGCGTGCACGGCAACACCCTCGCGGAGTTCGCCCTGTTCGGCGTCCTGGCCGGCGCGAAGGATCTACCCCGGCTGCAGAGGCTCAAGGCCGCCCACGAGTGGCCCGAGCGCTGGGCGATGCGGCAGGTCGGCGAGCAGACGGTGCTGGTGGTCGGCTTGGGCGGCATCGGCGGCCAAACGGCTCGCCTGCTCAAGGCGCTCGGTGCCAGGGTCCTCGGAGTCAAACGAACGGTAGAGCCGGTGGAACACGTCGACGAGGTCTTTCCCCTCGGTGCGCTGCCCGATCTGGTCGGCCGGGCCGACGCCATCGTCTTCACCCTGCCGGGAACCGATGCCACGGCCGGTCTCTACGGCCCGGCGTTGATCGCGGCCACCAAGCCCGGTGCGGTGATCGTCAATGTAGGACGCGGCACCGTCATCGACGAATCGGCACTCATCGCTGGACTGACCGACGGTCCGCTCGGATCGGCGTTCCTGGATGTGGTCTGCCGTCGAACCGCTGCCCACCGACTCACCGCTGTGGGACCTGCCCAACGTGGTCATCTCGCCGCACACCGCCGCGCTCAACGACGCGGAGGACCGCCGGATCGCCGAACTCTTCGCCGAGAACCTGCGCCGCTATCTGGCCGGCGAGCAGTTGATCAATCTGGTCGATCCGGACGAGTTCTACTGAGCTGCGGAGTCCAAGTCCACGTCGTGAACACGCCTCGGGATGCCTCCCGGCTCAGCAGCATCATTCCCATACCGGCAGGTGCGAACCCGGGCGGCTGGGAGTAAACACTCAGCTGCCGGACAGCCTCTCGGTCGCCATAGGCAAGCGGAAGGAGCCGCGTTGATCCACTCACCGACCACGGCGGCAGTCCGGATCACCTAGGCCCAGCCGCGACGCAGGCACTCGACGGGGCCGCGTGCATGTTGGTGGGTGGTGGTCCCGATTCGCCAACGCTGGCAGACGGGTCCGCCGACGTGGATCGCCCGGCCCGTTTCGTCGCGAGCCTCGAGGGCGCCCAATACACCGAACCACATGCCGCGATTCGACCGGATCCGCCCTTGAAGCGGAGGGAGACCGAGCTTCAACCGAACTGCAACCAGCCGGGCGGATCGTCTCGTGTCGAAGTCATCCCATTGCCAACCCGGGAGACGACATGGCACCGATCGCAGCAGTTCTACGGCACCCTAGCGGGCCGCCTCGCCCGCCCGGGTCACCGCCCGTCGGTGCGACCGGTCCACCCATCGACTGCTAACCACCCAGCGCCACCCCTCGACAGCCTGCCGGCACTGCCTGCTCTGATTCGGAGAACACCATCGAGATCGCAGCCGTCCCTTCTGCACTCCGGCCGTCCTGGTCCTCGCCGCCGCCGCGTCGCCGGCATCGAGGCACCACAGGACACCCCCGGTCACCCACCCGAACTCCTGCTTCAAGTCAACGAAGCGGATTGGAATGCCCGCAACGTCGGGGACAGCGGTCGCGATGACCTGCCGTACCGGTCGATCGGCTTCGCGACTCCCAACGCGCTACCGCACCGGGCGCCAGCCACCACGGCGTCCGAGCTTCGGTGCTCCAACTCACAATTACAGCGTCAGCTGAATCCTGGAGGAATCATGCGCAAGACCTTGGCAGTTCTGATCGCGGTTCTGATGGCCGCCGTCCTGACGGTCGTCGCCGGGCCGGTGCAGGCCGCGTACGCGACCTACCCCGGAGACAACGGCCGACTCGCGTTCGGCATGGGGGACACCACCGGCGCGCACATCTATTCTGTCTCGCCGGACGGTCACGGCCTACAACGGCTCACCAGCGGTCCGTACAGAGACCTGTGCCCGGCGTACTCGGCCACCGGCAGGGACATCGCCTTCTGCAGCAACCGCAGCGGAAGCTTCGAGATCTGGTCCATGATGGCGAACGGTCACCATCTGCGTCAGCTCACGACCATCGTCTCTGCCTCATTTCCGGACTACTCACCCCACGGTGGCCGGATCGTGTTCGACGGCCAGGTGACCGGAAACCCGAACGATGAACTGTTCGTCATGAACTCCGACGGCTCGGATCTGCGGCAGCTCACCTCCGGTGCCGGCAACAACGACTGGCCGGCCTGGTCGCCCGACGGCCGGCGGATCGCCTTCATCAGCGACCGCACCGGCATCGAGCAGGTCTTCACGATGCGCGCCGACGGAGCGCGGCAGACCCAGCTGACGTTCCAGCTCGTAGCGCACGGGCAGGTACCCGACTGGCGGCCCGACGGACGACAGATCGCATACGCACAGGGTGAAGGTGTGCACGAGGGAAATCGAGAAGATGCTGCGGAACGGGTCGGCGCAGCACCAGGTGTCCCGCGGCGGCCACGCGGCGACTTCGGACCGGCGTGGTGCACGCGACGCCCGACGTGCCGGCACGAATCGCACGTCCTGCGCGCTTTCTCAACGGCCACCGCCCCGTGAGCCCGGCGGCGACGGCCGCTGGCCGCGCGGCACCCGGTGTCGCCCGACCGGAACCGCACTCCAGTACGTCCGCGGCCGGCAACGCGCTGGCAACCGTCCGAATGAACCGTCCGAGCACGGATCGAACCCAAGAGATCGCGCTCGCGACAGCTGAGAACTGGATGTGGAGTATATGTATACGACACGGCAGCGAAAGCCCATCCGTGGCAGGCGCGTTGATCACGGACTCACCTCACAGCGCTCAACAAGTTCTGGCGGCGGGCCGACGACCCCGGCCACTTGGCCTGCGATGGCGAGATCGTGACAAGCGACATCGCGCGCCGCCTCGTCCGCTTTTCGAGGAGCCAGATCGTGTTTCCGGCGGGAGCACGTCGCCGTGGTCGAGCGACCCGCTGCTCAGGAGGATTTCTCCCTCGGGAGTGGCTGGTCCTGGTGGCTGAAGTTGGTGATGCACCGCCAGCCGTTGGTTCTGCGGAAATACAGGACGTCGTCGGCGCCCTGATCCACAAACGACAGCTCGCTGTCTTGGGTTTGTAGTTTGGGGCGCAGGGCCAGTGCTGCCCGGTACATCTGCAGGGTGCTTCCGGCCGTGGTTAGTTTGGGCTTGCACGGAGGATTCGCCGAACCAGTGCGGTTGGGGTAGCCAGGAGCCGTCGTCGCTGAAGCCGTACGAGCTGCCGGATCTGTTCCATGGCAGGGGGACGCGGGCGCCGTCGCGGCCCTTCAGGGTGTGGCCGGTGCGTTCCAGACCGGGTCTTGTAAGGCGTCGGGCGGCAGGTCGGCCACCTCGAGTAGGCCCAAGTTCCTCGCCTTGGTAGAGGTAGGCCGATCCGGGCAGGGCCAGCATCATCAGGGTCGCGGCGCGGGCCCGGCGCCCGCCCGGGCGGGGTCGATCGGGCGGCGCGGTGCCGCTGCTGAGCAGCCAGCCCTCGAGGTCGGCGCCGGCGGGCAGAGCGAGGCGGGACGCGCGGCGGGGGACGTCGTGGCTCGACAGCACCCAGGTCAGGCCGCCGCCGACGCCGTGGTGGTCGGCGATTGATCTGGTGATGACGTCCCGGAACTGGTCCCGGGACCAGCCGGCTTTGAGCAGTGAGAAGTCGAACACCTGCCCCAGTTCGTCGGGGCGGGCGTAGAGGTAAGTACGTGCGCTGGTGGGATGCCACGTTTCGGCGACGGCCATCAGCGGCGGGTCGTATTCGTTGAACACGGCCCGCCAGCTCCGGTAGATCTCGTGCACTTCTTCCCGGTCGTAGAGCGGATCGGTGCCGTCGAGCGGGAGCCGTTGATCCAGGTGCGGCTGGCTCCGCAGCGGTTCGGCCAGGTCCTTGGACAGGGCGTGGGCCACGTCGATGCGGAATCCGTCGACGCCGCGGTCGGCCCAGAACCGCAGGGTCTGCAGGAAGTACTCCCGGACGAACGGGTTGTCCCAGTTGAGGTCTGGTTGTTCCCGGGCGAACAGGTGGCAGTACCACTGGTCGCCGACGCGTTCCCAGGCGCTGCCGCCGAAGTGGGACAGCCAGTCCGTCGGCGGCTGGCCGTCGGCGGGTCCGGTTCGGAAGATGTACCGGTACCAGGCAGGCAACCCGAGTGGTGCTTGTAGCGCTTCCTGGAACCAGGGATGCCGGTCGGAGGTGTGGTTGGGAACGATGTCGATGAGGATTTTCAGGCCAGGGTGTGGGCGTCGGCGACGAGCTGGTCGAAGTCCTGCAGGGATCCAAGGCGGGGATCGACGTCGCGGTAGTCGGTGATGTCGTAGCCGCCGTCGGCGAGCGGCGATGGGTAGAACGGGCTAGCCAGATCGCGTCGATGCCCAGCTCGGCCAGATACGGCAGCAGGCTGATCACACCGGCGAGATCGCCGATGCGTCTGCGTTGTCGTCGGCGAAGCTGCGCGGATAGATTGATACACCAGGCGTACGCCACCACGTTGCTCTGCTGGCGCTGGAGGTCAGTCATGGGATCTCCTGCTGTGAGCTGTGTGTGAGGGGATGAGTCGGGGGCCGCTTCGGCGTGGCAGGCTCGGCGGCTGGCCGGTCGTTTCCCGACCAGCCGTCGAGGTGTTGCGATCCGGCGGGTCTTCGCCGACGGACGGATTGCCTTGGTGGAAAGAAGATCTCGGTGGAACGCGGATCTCGGTGCTGCGGCAGCCCTTCACGGCGCTGGCGAGCATGGCCCGGACGAAGAACCGCTGGAAGATGATGAACACGATGATGGTGGGCGCCATGATGAGCAGCGATCCGGCGTTCAGCAGCACGACGTCGGTGGAGTGCGCCCGACGAATTCTTGCAGCGCACCGGCCATCGTCCGCTTGTTGGGATCGTCGATCAGCACGATGGCCAGCAGGAACTGGTTCCAGGTGCTGAGGAACATCAGCACGGCCAGCGACGCCAACGCGGGGACGTCCAGCGGCAGCTGGATGTGCTGGAATGACTTCCACGGCCCGGCGCCGTCGATCGCGGACGATTCGGAGATGTCTTTGGGCACGGATTGGAAGTGGGTGCGCATCCAGAACACCGCGAACGGCATGTTCAAGCCGATCAGCGGCAGGATCAGCCCGAGCCTGGTGTTCAGCAGACGCATCGTCTGGATCTGGAAGTACAGCGGCACCACGACCGCTTCGAACGGCAGGGTCAGGCCGAACAGCAGCAGCAGGAAGAACAGGCCGCCGAAGGGAATCTTCAACTGCCCCAGGGCGTATCCGGCCATCGCGGCGATCAGTACGGCGATGGGGACGACCCCGAGGACGAGGATGGCGCTGGACTTGACCAGGGTGGTGATGTTCGCGATGTTCCAGGCGTCGACGAAGTTGTGCCACTGCGGGTGGGTTGGGAACGAGATACCTTGCGGGACGCTGCCTTGGGGCGCGAGCGCGGCCGAGAACATCGACAGTAGCGGGAAGATGGAGAACAGCGCCGCCAGGGTGAGCAGGGTCGTCTTCGGCCCGGAATCGCGGAGCCGGGTGAGCACATCAGCTTTCGGGGCGGACGGCGCAGGGGAAGCGGCCGCCGAGGTTCGGGTGGTGGGTAGTGCGGTGGCCATGCCGATCACTTCTCTCGGAAGACACGCTGCAGGGGCACGATGACAATCAAAACCAAAATGCTCAGCACGATCGCCAGGGCCGAGGACGGTCCGATCCGGTTTTCGGTGAACGCGAGTTGGTAGACCTGCACACCCGGCACCATGGTCGAGTAGCCGGGGCCGCCCTGGGTGGACATGAACACCACGTCGAAGCTGGCCAACGCCGAAATGACCGTGATGGTGACGCATACACCGATTTCCTGCCGCAGACCAGGCAAGGTGATGGACCGGAACTGCGCGATCCGGCCCGCCCCGTCCAGATCGGCCGCCTCGTAGAGGGTGGCGTCGATCTTGCCGATCCCGGCCAGCAACAGCAGGGTGCACAACCCGGTCGCCAGCCAGGTACCGATGATGCCGACCGCCGGCAGCGCCCAGGTGAAATCCCCGAGCCACGCCTTCTCGAACGACTGGAGGCCGATGGCGCCCAGGATCTGGTTGACCGCGCCGTTCGGTGAGTACATCCAGGTCCAGGCCACCGCCGCGGCGGCGCCGGGAATGATCTGCGGCAGGAACATCAGGGTGCGCGCCACACCGCCGAAGAACTTCGACCTCACTTCGCGGACGATGGAGGCCACGATCAGCGCCACGATCACCGGCAGCACGGTGAAGAAGATGATCAGGATGAACGCGTGCGCGATGGAGGACAACAACGCCGGGTCGGTGAAAACCGTTTTGTAGTTGCCCAACCCGACGGGGGTGGCCGCGCCGATCCCGTCCCAGTCGAAGAACGAATAGTTGATCGAGGTGATGATCGGCCACAACTCGAACACCGCATACGTCATAACGCCGGCAGCGCGAACAGCCAGCCACTCCAGTTCCTGTTGCCGCCGCGCCGGAACACACCGGCCAGCCACGCCCCGGGCCCCCGCCGCTTGCCACCGCCGGGAACCGGGCCAGCTCTTCCTCGATATCGGTCAGACCGGTGAATCCGGAGACGGTACTCATTACTTCAACTCGTCTTCGTACTTGGCCTGCACGTTGGTGACGAACTGCTGTGGGGTGCTCTTACCGGCCACCAGCAGCTGACTTTCCGGATTCCAGGCCTGGTTGGAGATGCCGGGGGTCGCGTTCTGCACGAACGGGACCTGCCGCCGCGCGAGACCTTGTTGAACGCGGCCACCACGTCGGTCAGCACAAGCCGGCCTTGATCTTCGGAGCAGGCTGCGAGGCCAGACCGGTCGGCATGAACCCGTTGTCGATGGCGATCTGCCGCGCCTCGTCACTGGACAGGAAGTTCAGGAACTGCGCCGCCGCGTCTTGTTCGTCGACTTCGACGGAACACCGAACGCGGTAGCCGCGTCCGACATCGCCGCGACCTGGCCCCCGGCGGTCACCGGCGTGATGGTCATGAACGCCGACGTTGCCGGTCATCGACTTGTCGAACGTCGCCGCGTCCCAGTTGCCCCACGGGTAAAACACACCTTGCCCGTGGTGAACAGCGCGTCCGACGCCGTCGAATCCATCCAGTTGACACGCATGGCAGGTTTCCGGAGTTCACCCAGCACTGCAGCACTTCGCAGCATGCAGACAGTGGGGTGTCGATCGTGGCCTGGCGCGTGAACAGCTACCCGGAAGCTTTCGAGCATCGACGAATTGAGCATCAACTGGTAGGAACAACAAGGGAATTACTAGAAAAGGTAAAGAGATTGATTGGAGAAGGGTAGTAGGAAGTATTGGGGGAGTATGATTGGGGAGTTTTTGTTGCAGCACTGCGTGCACCCGGTGTACGACCCGACCGGAACCGCACTCCAGTACGTCCCGGCCTGGCAACCGCGTTGAACCGTCCGAGCACGGAAGCGAACCCATCGCGCTCGCGACAGGCGTGATCACGGTCCTCACAGCGCTCAACATTCTGGCGGCGGGCCCCGGCCGGCCCTTGCCGCCCCGGATTCAGCGCACGGCACCGGCGCCGCCATCGCGGCCGCTATGGCACATGTGCTCGCGGAACCGATCTGTTGCCCTGGCCGTTGACGTCACAGCACCCCCGGTCGGACGAACTCGTTCGGCGACAAGCGATCAGACACGTGACGGAGAGACTGACCATGGCATTCTGGGATTCGCTCAAGACCAAGACCCAGGACATGAACACCCAGCTGAAGACCAAGACCGGACAGTTCAAGAACAAGGAGTTCGCGGCCGGCAGCATGGCCATCTGCGCGCTCATCGCGGCGGCGGACGGCACGATCGACCCCAGCGAACGGCGCAAGACTGCGTCGCTGATCATGAGCAATGACGTGCTCGGGATCTTCCCGCCGTCGGATCTGCAGCAGAAGTTCGACTTCTACTGCGACAAGCTGACCAGTGATTACGACTTCGGCAAGGTGGAGGCCATCGCCACCATCGGCAGACTCAAGTCGAAACCGGAACAAGCCCGCGCGGTGATCCAGATCGGCATCATCATCGGCGGCGCCGACGGCAACTTCGACGCCCACGAGCGGGCCGCGGTCAAGGAGGCCTGCTTCGCCGTCGGCATTTCCCCGACGGAGTTCGACCTCTGAGCACCGTGTCGGCAGTCGGGCTCAGAAGAGCACCTGCTGCTCCGACCGGGCCGAGGCGCCGATTATCGGCAGGCTGCCGGCAGGGAACGACGCGGATGGATCACCCGGGACTCCGCGCAGGGTCGGCGGATCGGACTTGTCGAGCCCGAACTCGGCCCTCACTGTCCTGAATCGATCGGAGAGCAGTTTGCGGTAGTCCGCGGACGCGTTCGCTCCCCTGGCGTACAGCCGCTCGTAGACCGGCACCAGGTCCGGCCTCGTACGGACGAGCCAGCCGAAGAACCATTCGCGTGCACCCGGACGCAGGTGCAGCGTCACCGCGCTCACCCCGGTCACTCCCGCCTCCACCAGTTGCCCCACCAGCTCGCGGAGCTGTTCGGTGCTGTCCGTCAGGTGCGGCAGTAGCGGAGCGACCAGCACCCCGCACGGCAGACCGGAACCGGTAATGCGCCGGATCAGGTCGAGCCGGGCGCGCGGGCTCGGGGTACCCGGGTTCGAGCAGCGCCTGCAGTTCGGGGTCGAGCAGGGCCAGCGAGACGGCCAGACCGACGGGAACCCGTCGCCCGACGTCCGCCAGCAAAGGAATGTCCCTGCTCAGCACCGTGCCCTTGGTCAGAATCGAGAACGGCGTCCCGCTGTCGGCAAGCGCTGAGATGATGCCGGGCATCAGCCGGTATCGGCCCTCCGCACGCTGGTACGGGTCGGTGTTGGTCCCCATGGCGACGTGCTCGCGCTGCCAGCTCTTGCGACCCAACTCCCGGCGGAGAACGTCGGCAATGTTGATCTTGACGACAATCTGGGTGTCGAAATCGTGCCCGGTGTCGAACTCCAAGTAGGTGTGAGTGCCCCTGGCGAAGCAGTACACACATCCGTGCGTGCAACCCCGATAGGGGTTGATCGACCAGGGGAACGGCATCGGCGATCGGCTCGGGAACGCGATTCAGTGCGGACTTGGAATGCACCTCGTGGAAGGTCACCCCGGCGAATTCGGGCGTCCGGACGGTGCGGACCAGGCCGGTCAGCCGCCCCATCCCGGGCAGCGCCGCACCGTCCTCGCTCCCGATCTCCTGACTGTCCCAACGCACATCTCATTCGAACATACGTTTGATCTGGAGCGCAACCTTTCTGCGCACCGTGTCGCGATTCTCGCGTCAAGACCGGCGAATCCGCGCGAGGATCGCGACACGGTGCGCGGAAGGGGCGTCAGTTCGTCTGGAGGAGAACCGCGACGGCCGCTTCCACGTCGTCCAGGGAAACGGCTTGCTGCTCGCCGGACGCCAGATCCTTCACCATCACCGTGCCCTGTTCCAGGTCGCGATCCCCCAGCACGAGAGCCACCCTGGCGCCCGATGCATCGGCCGACCGCATCGCGGCCTTGAGGCCGCGCCCACCGTAGGACCGGTCTACCCGGATCCCGACAGCGCGCAGCCGCCCGGCGATCACGGCAAGCTCCCTGGACGCGGCGTCGCCGAGCGGAACGCCGTAGACCTCGCAGCGCGCCTGGTCGCCGACGACAATCCCTTCGGCGGCCGCGGCGAGCACGGTCCTGTCCACTCCGAGTCCGTATCCGATGCCGGACAGCGGCTGTCCGCCCAGTTCGGTCATCAGGCCGTCGTAGCGGCCACCTCCACCCATGCCCGACTGCGCGCCAAGCCCGGGATGCACCCACTCGAAGGTGGTCCTCGTGTAGTAATCCAAACCGCGGACCATGCGCGGGTTGATGAGGTACGGCACAGAGAGCCGGTCGAGGATGGCCAACACCTCCCTGAAGTGCGCGTCGGACTCGGCTGAGAGGTGATCCAGCATCAGCGGCGCATCGGCCAGCAGCGCCTGCACCTCGGGTCGCTTGTCGTCGAGCACGCGCAGCGGGTTGATCGCGGCCCGTTCGCGAGTCGCCTCGTCCAACGGCAGCCCGGCCAGGAACTGCTGCAAGCGTTCCCGGTAGGCGGGCCGATCGCGCGCGTCGCCCAGCGAGGTCAGCTCCAACCGATAACCGGTCAACCCGATCGAGCGGAAGGCCTCATGCCCGACGGCGATCACCTCGGCGTCCAGGGCCGGGTCGTCCGACCCGATCGCCTCGATGCCGACCTGCTGCAGCTGTCGGTGTCGGCCGGCCTGCGGGCGCTCGTAACGGAAGAACGGCCCCGAGTAGACCAGCTTGACCGGCAGCGATCCGCGGTCCAGCCCGTGTTCGATCACCGCCCGCATCACTCCGGCGGTGCCCTCCGGCCGCAAGGTGACCGATCGGTCGCCCCTGTCGTTGAAGGTGTACATCTCCTTGGACACCACATCGGTCGACTCGCCGACACCGCGCGCGAACAGCGAGGTGTCCTCGAAGATCGGCAGTTCGATCGGCGAATAGCCGGCCCGATCCGCGGCCGAGATGAGCTTGTCCCGCACCGCCGTGAAGGTCCGCGATGCGGGCGGCACGTAGTCGGGGACGCCCTTCGGCGCATTGATCCTGGTCCTGCCGGCCATCTTCTCGGGTCCGTCATCTCTGTTCGGTGCGGTCGCCTCCGCCATTCGCATCCGCGGGCGGCGGCGTCGGTCTGGGTCGATCAGGTCAGGCGCGGCTGAGCCCGCTCAGGAACGGATTGCGGGCCCGTTCGGCACCGATCGTGCTGGTCGGTCCGTGGCCGGGCAGCACTACCGCGTCGTCGCCTCTGGTGAGTAACTGGACTTCGATAGAGGCCAACAATTGCTCGGTGGAGCCGCCTGGCAGGTCGGTGCGGCCGACGGACCCGGCGAAGAGGGTGTCGCCGGTCAACAACACCTCCGGACGGTCGCCGTCGGCAGGGAACCGGAAGACCACCGACCCTTCGGTGTGACCGGGAGTGGAATCCACGCAAAGCGTCAGGCCGGCCAAGGTCAGCTCCCCGACATCGGTCAGCGTGGCCACTTGCGCCGGCCGGAGCCCCGAGACGTCCAGCCCGGCCAGCGCCCCCCGCAACTCCGGCGACAGCGCCGCCAGCGGATCGTCGAGCATGTACTCGTCGGCCCCGTGCAGATAGGCCGGAATGCCGGCAGCGTCGCAGACGCGCGCAGCGGAGGCGACGTGATCGAGGTGTCCGTGGGTCAGTAGGACCGCGACGGCGTGCATGCCGTTCTCGTCCAGCACGCTTGCTGAGCCGGTCCGCTGCGTCCTCACCCGGGTCGACGACAAGAGCGGCGCCTCCGCGGTCTGCGCCGATGACGTAGCAATTGGCCTGGAACGATCCGGCTGGGAACCCTGCGATGAACACCACTCAACCCTAACGCGGCGGTCACCGGCGCTCGTCCGGAGCCAACCGGACACCTGCCGGCGAACGGGCGCCCAAGTTCACGCACAGCCGGTTCACATCAGTTTGCGCCAGAGCATGGTGCGGACGTCACTTAGACTCACCGGCCGGGGCCTGTCACGTTGTCCAGGCTCAAGTGAACCGCGCAGGAGGATCAACAGTGCCCAGCAACCAGCAGCGACGCGAAGCAGCCAAGCGGAAGCTGGAGCGCCAACTCGTTCGCCGCGAGGAGCGGGAAAAAGGGCGCCGCCAACGGCTCATCATCGTCGGCGTCGTCGCGGCCGTCCTGGTGGTCGGTGGCGGCATCTGGTTCCTTACGACGCGCAACAGCAACAACACGGCCGGCGGGACGAGTGCCACCGGTACGGCCGCGAGCGCATCGGCGACCGCAAGCAGTTCCGCCCCGAAGACGCCCTGCGTGTACACGAAGACGGGCAAGCCGGCCAAGCCGGTGAACCCGCCGACCAACCTTTCGCCGGCCAACACCGGCACCGTGGCGGCCACCATCACGATGAACGGCCAGCCGGTCGACCTGACGCTGGATCGCGCGGCGGCGCCGTGCACGGTCAACTCTTTCGTCTCGCTGGCCTCGCAGAGCTTCTACAACGCGTCCCCCTGCTGGCGGCTCACCGGTAATTCGGCCCTGAACATCCTGCAGTGCGGTGACCCGACCGGCGTTGGCAACGGCGGCGCCGGCTATACGTTCGCCGACGAGCTGACCAAGACCAAGACCTACCCCCGCGGAACGGTCGCCATGGCGAACTCCGGTCCCAATACCAACAGCTCCCAGTTCTTCATCGTCTACAAGGACTCGACCCTCGACCCGGCGTACACGGTCTTCGGCAAGGTGTCCGACGCCGGAATGAAGGTGATCGACGCCATCGCCGCCAAGGGCGTGAAGAACAACGCGCAGGACGGACCGCCGGTCGCCAAGGCCACCATCGACAAGGTGACCGTCCCCGGGGACGCAGTCACCGCCACCGGTAGTTACGCCCCGACGCCCACCGCATCCGCTTCGGCCTCAGCGCCAGCCGCGGTTCCGACCGCGGCCGCACCGACCAGTGCCGCCACCGCCAGCAAGTGACCGTGCCAGCGGCTTCCAGGTTTGCCTGGGAGCCGCTGGTCAGGCGCTGGTGACCCGGTAGACGTCATACACGCCTTCGACGCCGCGCACCGCGCGCAGGAGGTGGCCGAGATGTTTCGGATCGGCCATTTCGAAGGAGAATCGCGAGATCGCCATTCTGTCCTTCGACATCGAAAGATTGGCCGAAAGGATGTTGACCTTTTCGTCAGCCAGCGTCTTGGTGATATCCGAGAGCAGACGGGCCCGGTCCAGCGCCTCGACCTGAACGGTGACGAGGAAGACGGATGCGGAATTCGGATCCCAGCTCACGTCGACGAGCCGCGCCGACTCGGCACGCAATGCGTCGGCGTTCGTGCAGTCGACGCGGTGCACGGACACGGCACCGCCCTTGGTGATGAATCCGAGAATGCCGTCTCCCGGAACAGGCGTACAACAGCGCGCCAATTTGACCTGGATATCGGCTAACCCCTTCACCAGGACCCCGACATCAGCCGTTGGCCGCGGTCGTCTGGCGACCGACGGTACGGATCGTTCGGCAATGGCGTCGCCGGCCTCCTCAGCACCCCCCAATATCGAGACGACTTTGGAGACAACCGTTTTGGCCGATACGTGATTCTCCCCGACGGCCGCGTACAGGGCGGCGATGTCCTTGAAGCCGAGGTCGTGACCGACGGCGGCCAAGGCGTCGTGCGAGATGAGTCGCTGCACCGGGAGGCCCTCGCGGCGGGCCGCTTTGGTGATCGCTTCCTTGCCGAGATCGACGGCCTCCTCGCGGCGCTCCTTCGCGAAATGCTGGCGGATCTTGGTTTTCGCCCTCGACGAGACGACAAAACCCAGCCAATCACGGCTCGGCCCGGCGCCAACGGCTTTCGATGTGAAGATCTCGACGATCTGACCATTGCTGAGCGTCCGCTCGAGCGCCACCAGCCGGCCGTCGACTTTGGCCCCGATACATCGATTCCCGACTTCGGTGTGCACCGAATACGCGAAATCCACCGCGGTCGATCCGGCCGGCAAAGTATGGATGTCACCTTTGGGCGTGAACACGAAAATGTCGTTCGAGGCAATCTCGTAGCGCAGATTGTCGAGAAATTCTCCGGCGTCGCCGGCTTCCCGCTGCCAGTCGAGCAGTTGACGCATCCAGGCCATCTCGTCGACGGACGCACCGGAACCGGTATGGGTACCCTTCGTCTCCTTGTACCGCCAGTGCGACGCGATCCCGTACTCGGCGGTGTGGTGCATGTCGTAGGTCCGGATCTGCACCTCGAGTGGTTTGCCCTCCGGCCCGATCACCGTGGTGTGCAGGGACTGGTAGACGCCGTACCGGGGTTGGGCGATGTAATCCTTGAACCGACCTGGCATGGGTGCCCACTTGGCGTGCACCACACCCATGACGGCGTAGCACTCGCGTACCGTGCCGACCAGGATGCGGACTGCGACGAGATCGTGGATCTCGTCGAACTCGCGCCCGCGGACCTGCATCTTCTGGTAGATCGAGTAGTAGTGCTTGCCGCGCCCGACCACCTCGGCCGGGATCTTGGCCGCAGTCAGCTCGGCGTTCAGTTCCTCGGTCACGGCCGCGAGATACGTGTCGCGGGACGGGGCCCGGTCGGCCACCAACCGGACGATCTCGTCGTAGCGCTTGGAATGCAGGATCGCGAAGGCGAGATCCTCGAGCTCCCACTTCACGGTGGCCATCCCGAGGCGATGGGCGAGCGGCGCCAGCACCTCGAGTGTTTCCTTGGCCTTCCGGGCCTGCTTGTCCGGGGCCAGGAACCGCATGGTGCGCATGTTGTGCAGCCGGTCTGCGAGCTTGATGACCAGGACGCGAGGATCCTGCGCCATGGCGATGATCATCTTGCGGATGGTCTCCGCCTCTGCCGCGTCGCCGAAGCGCACCTTGTCCAGTTTGGTCACGCCGTCGACGAGGTGGGCGACCTCCTCGGAGAAGTCCCTGCGCAGGTCCTCCAGCCGGTACTGGGTGTCCTCGACGGTGTCGTGGAGCAGCGCCGCCACCAGCGTCGTGGTGTCCATGCCGAGATCAGCCAGGATCGTGGCGACCGCGAGCGGATGGGTGATGTACGGGTCGCCGGACTTCCGGAACTGCCCACGATGCGCGTTCTCCGCGACCTCGTAGGCATGCTGAAGGACCTTGAGGTCGGCCTTCGGGTGGAGGGCCCGATGAACCGCGAAGAGCGGCTCGAGCACGGTGCGTCCGGCGGCCGCCGGGGTGCGCTGCCCACTCATGCGGCGCGTCAGCCGGGATCGCATCCGTCTGGTGGCCGACATCGCCGGCGCAGGCGTGTCCGATTCCTCGTCCAACAGGTCCACCGCAGCTGCTGCCTCGACTCGTGGTGGGCGTACTGCCGGCACGGCCACGGTCGTCGCCGCGTGACCATTGGGTTGGACCGTTCTTGCTGGCCCGGACACCGGGCTGGTCGCGGTCGTAGCCGGGGACGAGTCGGCGGACGGCGCGTCGACGGAGCGGTCGAGCGATTCTGAACTCATCTGCACCCCGTCCACCGATCCTGGGAACTGATCGTCACCCAACTATCCGAGCATAACGCCGTAGCCGGTGGCGGCCTTCCCGCGAACGGGACGCCGGCACCCTAGGGAAACGGGCGCGGCTCAGTACGTTCGGATGGCTCGCACCAGCGTGTCCGCCAGTTGCGCCCGTCCGGCGAAGGGCGGCCAACTCGACCGCGACGGACACGCCGGCGACCTGCGCCCCGGCGGCCCGCACCAGTCGACAGGCGGCAGCGGCGGTGCCGCCCGTGGCCAGCACGTCGTCGATGACCAGCACCCTGGATGCCGGCGGCGACGTCGTCCGGGTTGAGCTCGAGGGTCGCCGTGCCGTATTCGAGTTCATAGGTCTCGGCGAGCACCACGCCGGGAAGCTTGCCCGGCTTGCGGATGGCCAGCACGCCGGTCCCCGCGACCATGGCGGCCGCCGTGGCCAACAGGAAACCCCGCGATTCGATACCCGCGACGACGTCGAACGAGCCGAATCCGACGCCGAGGGCAGCACCGACCAGCCGGAGACTTTCGGCGTCGGCAAGTACCGGTGTCAGATCCCGGAACAGCACACCCGCGACCGGGAAGTCCTGCTGGACCCTCGTCAGCCGATCAATGGCCTTGCCGGCAGCGGCAACGCTTTGATCAGCGTCCACGCTTGCCTGTCGGACGAGGTGCCTTCCCGGCCGGCTTGGGTGCGGTGCGGACCGGAGGGCCACTGACCGCCGACGGCTGACCGAGGTCAGGGGTCAGCGCCGAGGCGTCGGCTACTTGTTCGGCGCCGGGGACGAATCGGGTGCTGCCGGCCGGGGACGACGGTGGCACCGGACTCGTCGTCGAAGCGCGTCCCGAAGTCGCTCTTCCCGGACGGACCGGCTTGACGCCCGGCTTGGGCGGTGCACCGGCCTTGAGCCCGCTGACCGGCACGGCGGGAACACCGACCCTGGTCGGCTTCGCCGGTTCCATCCCCGGGAGCAGCTTTCGGCCGATCGGGTCGCCGTCGGCGTCGACGATCAGACCGTCATGCCTGCGCTTGGCCAGCACCCTGGCGGTGTGGGCCTTGATCGAGGGCTGACGGATCTTCAGGTCGACCGCGACCGGAACCGCGACGAAGATCGACGAGTAGGCCCCGACGAGCATGCCGACGAGCAGCACCAACGCCAGATCCTTGAGCGTGCCGCCGCCGAGGACGGCGACACCGGCGACGAGCAGGCCGGCCACTGGGAGCAGCGCGATCAGCGAGGTATTCAGCGATCGCATCAGGGTCTGGTTGACCGCCAGGTTCGCCGTCTCCGGATAGGTTCTGCGCAGCAGGGACAGCATCCCCTTGCTGTTCTCCTCGACTTTGTCGTAGACGACCACGGTGTCGTACAGCGAGAAGCCCGAGGATGGTGAGCAGGCCGACGACGGTCGCGGGGGTGACCTCGAACCCGGTCAGCGAATAGATGCCCGCCGTGACCAGGACGTCGTGCAAGGTCGACCCGACGGCACCGATCGCCACCCGTTTCTCGTACCGGAGCCAGATGAGCAGCCCGACAGCGATCAGGAAGACGACCACCGCGAGGATGGCGCGCTCGGAGATCTGGGCTCCCCAGCTGGAGGAGACGTTGGAGCCCGAAACGCCACCGGTGGGCGCGAACGCCTTGGTGATGGCGGCTTTTCCGGCCGCCACCGACTGCTCCGGCAGCACCTTCATGGTGACCTGGATGGTGGAGCCCCCGAGGGTCTGCACCGCTTCCGCGGTGCCTGCTCCGAGCGCGTCGTCGATGACTTTGGTGACGCTGGCGTTGCTGACGTTGGCGGCTCCGGCGCTGGGCACGAACGTCAACGTCGTACCGCCGGCGAAATCGGTACCAAGGTTGAAGCCGCGCAGCACGATCATCAGGATCGAGCCGACCACCAGGAAGGTGGAGAACATGTAGTAGTAGCGACGCCGTCCGATGATGTCGAAAGCGCCGGTACCGGTGGTCAGCCGCGAGATGAAGCTGCCAGAGTGGATCGCCTTGTTCAGCCGCGCCTGTTCCTCATGGCTGACTTCGGTCGTGGTGTCCGTCGACATCTCAGGCCTCCTTCGCGGTGAACCGTGCGGTGGCGGCCCGTTGTCTCGCCCCGGCGACGGCGACTGCGCCGAGCCCCGAGAAGCGCGGCGAATTGAAGATCTTCTGGCGGGAGGCGATTGCGACGAGCGGGTGCGTCACCATGTACACGACGACCAGGTCGAGGATCGTCGAGAGCCCGAGAGTGAACGCGAAACCGCGCACGTCACCGATGGCCACGAGGTAGAGGATCACCGCCGACAGGATGGAGACGGCATCCGCAGACAGAATCGTGCGTTTGGCCCGCTCCCATCCTCGCGGCACAGCGGACCGGAAGGTCCGGCCCTCCCGCACTTCGTCCTTGAGTCGTTCGAAGTAGATGACGAACGAGTCGGCGGTGATACCGATGGCCACGATCAGGCCCGCCACGCCGGCCAGGTCCAGACTCAGGCCGATCCACCGACCGAGCAGGACCATCACCGCGTAGACCAGGCTGCCGGACAGGATCAGCGAGCCGATGGTGATCAGGCCGAGGAGTCGGTAGTAGATCAGGCAGTAGATGACGACGAGCAAGAGCCCGATGCCGCCGGCGATCAGGCCGGCCTGCAGGTACTGCGAGCCGAGTTGGGCACTGATCGTGGTCGCCGTGCCCTGGGTGAAGTTGAGCGGCAGGGCGCCGAAGTTCAGCGAGTTCGCCAGCCCGGTGGCGCTCTGCTGGGTGAAGCTGCCGGTGATCAGCGTGGTGACGGTGTTGATGGGGCCGCTGATCGACGGCGACGAGATCACCGCTCCGTCCAACACGAACGCGGTCTGGGTTCCGACGTTGTTGGCGGTGTAGGTCGACCACGTCTTGTAGCCCTGAGAATCGAAGGTGACGTTGATGACCCAGCTGGCCGGTGCCCTGCTGATCAAGGCCGGCATTCGCTCCCGAGATCTGGTCGCCGGTGATCAACGTCTGGTCCAGGACGAACGTGGAGGCCTTCAAAGTCGGATCGGCGTCGCTGCCGCACGCCAGCAGCGGGCGGCCGGGGACGTCGAGGCCGGCGGTCTTGTTGACCTTGGCGCAACTGATCGTGTTCGCCGTGACCGCCGCCTTGGCTGCGGTGACCCAGTCGGCCCAGGCTGCGGCCGTCGTCCCCGCCGGCTGGTTCGGATTGAGCTTGTCGCTGCCGGGCAACGGCCACGCGGACGGTTTCAGCGTGGCGGCTGAGCTGGCCGCGGCCGTCGACGCCGGAGCCGCAGCAGCCGGCTTCGAGCCAGTGGCTGACGGCGCGGCCTTCGTCGCGGTCGCCGTTGCGGTCGTTGTGGGAGTTGCCTTCACCTGAACGGCGGAGGGCGCGGGCACCGGAGTGGTGGCGGCGGCGTTTGCCCGCAGTCCGAGGGGAGCCGAGCTGCCGGTGGTCTTCCCGGGCGCCGCGGTCGCTTTCGGAGCGGTTCCTGTGCTGGTACCGGTCGGGGCTGCGCCCACCGAAGACGGAGAGGACGGTGCACCGGAGGCCTTGGGTGCACCGGAGGCGGCCGTGCCGCTGGCCTTTGCGGTCGCCGTCGACGCGGCGCTGACCAGTGTGTAGTCGTAGCCGGTGGCCAGCTGGGGACGGATGTTCAGCCGGGCCGGCGCGGTGAGACCGGTCAGCTCGTCGTTGCCCGGCACGGTGACGATCAGGTGGTTGGAGCCATCGATCGTGACCTGTGCACCGACGACGCCGGAGCCGTTGACCCGGCTGGTCATGATCTGCTGGGCCTGCTTCATCGACGACGAGGACGGCGCTTTGCCGTCCAGCGTCTCCGCGGTCAGCGTGATCTGGGTTCCGCCCTGCAGATCGATACCGAGTTTCGGGGAATTCGACCCTTCGGTGAAAAACACCAACGCATAGAGGACAGCCGTTAAAATCAAATAGACGGTGATCAACCGCCAGGGTCGGAACTGACCAGCAGGGCTTGCCACGTCGCGCCTATCTCCTCATTGCGTTCAACCGACCTTCAGCGCGCACGCCGAAGTTCGTCAATATGCTTGAACGATTGCGCCCAAGCGTTTGCCGGCCCTGACCAGGGCCGGCGGGCTTCGCCGACCTAGCCGACGTCGTTGCTGCGCTTGTCCAACGACGGACGCTTGTCCAAGGACGGGTGGTCGTCATGGATCGGCTCGATGACGTCCTGACCGGACAGTTCGTTGTAGTCGGATTCGTGAAGTCGGATTCGGTGTATTCCGACTCGTCGTACTCGGTGTCGTCGTAGGCGTCCTCTTCGGGCGCGGCCACGACGATTTCGCGGACCGCGGCGCGTAGCCAGGTGGTGTACACCCCGGGGGCGATCTCGAGCTCGATGGTGGTGTCGTCGACGGCCGTCACCGTCGCGTGGAGCCCGGAGGTCGTCATGACGCGGGTGCCCGGCACGATGGAGGCCTGGAGTTCTTGCGCCTTGAGCGCCTGCTTCTTCTTGTTGCGCGAGCCGAAGACCATCATCACGCCCACCGCACCGAACATCAGGATCAAGAGCGCGAAGTTCTGCATGCTTCTCCTCCGAAGAGATTGCGTGGCGGCGACCTGACTGGGCCGCGCCTTTGAGTACTGCCGGTCTGACTGGGGTACTACTGGACTGACTGCTACCGACATCCGCACATCAGGGAGCAGAAGGCCGGTTTACTTCGATTGCCGTTGGACACTCGCGACCATTCTCGCGCGCCCACGTGAAAATCAGCTGCAAAATCGTCGCGGACGGGCGGTGAACGAATGTCGAGTCTTCGAAGTTCCTGCGGGTCACAGCCCCGCGGCAATCCGAATACTCGCCGCTGGCACCCGCGACAGACCCATCCAGACTACCGGACCGGATCGCCTTTCCGACCCATTCATCAGCTCGGCTCGTCGTTCCTACTGCTCGGGGGTGTCCCTGGTGCCGGCGCGTCACCCTTCGTCGTCGAACAGCACACCGGTGAACGCGATGTCCGACTTGGGCTTCAGGCCCAGATGCGACCAGGCCAGCGGCGTGGCGACGCGACCGCGAGGGGTTCTGGCCAACATCCCGAGCCGGACCAGAAACGGCTCGCAAACCTCCTCCACCGTCGTCGGCTCCTCCCCAACCGCAACAGCGAGCGTCGTCAGCCCGACCGGGCCACCGCCGAACGAGCGGCAGAGCGCGGTCAACACCGCACGATCGAGCCGATCGAGCCCCAGCTCGTCGACGTCATACACCTGGAGCGCAGCTCGTGCGACCTGCAGATCGGCCACCCCACCGGCCCTGACCTCGGCGAAGTCGCGGACGCGACGCAGCAGCCGGTTGGCGATCCTGGGCGTTCCGCGGGAGCGCTTGGCGATCTCGGCGCCGGCGTCCGGTGGCAGGTCGATGCCCAGGATGCCCGCACTACGGGAAATCACCCTGAGCAGTTCAGCGGGTGAATAGAACTCCATGTGCGCCGTGAAGCCGAAACGGTCGCGCAGGGGCGACGTCAGCTGACCGGACCTGGTGGTGGCCCCGACCAGGGTGAACGGAGCGATGTCCAGTGGGATCGACGTCGCCCCGGGCCCCTTGCCTACCATCACGTCGACCCGGAAATCCTCCATGGCGAGATAGAGCATCTCCTCGGCCGGCCTGGCGATGCGGTGTATCTCGTCGATGAACAGCACATCGCCCTCGACCAGGTTGGACAGCATGGCCGCCAGATCGCCGGCCCGTTCCAACGCCGGTCCCGACGTCAATCTGATCGCCGCTCCGAGTTCGGCGGCGATGATCATCGCCAGCGATGTCTTCCCCAGACCGGGCGGCCCGGCCAGCAGGATGTGATCCGGTACCGCGCCGCGCAGCTTGGCCGCGGAGAGCACCAGCTCCAGCTGTTCCCGCACCCGGACCTGGCCGACGAACTCCGACAGCGTCCGTGGCCGAAGGGACGCTTCTATCTCGGCGTCGCCTGGCAGCTGCGCCGGGTCGAGCTCGGCGTCCCGATGGTCTGCGGTACTCACCGGTTCCGCCTCATCGGTGCCGCCCGAGCAGGCCCAGCGCCCGCCGGAGCAACAGACCGACGTCGCCGTCCGCGACGGCCGGATCCTCGCTGTCGGTGGCCAGGGTGGTGATCGCGTCGTCCGCCTGTTTGAGCGTGAACCCGAGGCCCACCAAGGCTTCGGACAGCTTCGGCCGCCACGCAGCCGCAGCCAGGTGGCCGGTCGACGAGCCCGACGCCGTGGCGACGATCCCGACCTTGTCGCGCAGCTCCAGAACCAATCGCTCGGCCCCTTTGCGGCCGATCCCGGGTGCCCGGGTCAGGGTCGCGTAGTCACCGGAAGCCAGGGCTCTGCGCAGCTCGTCGGGTTCGAGCACCGCGATCAGCGCGAGGGCGATCTTCGGTCCCACCCCGGAAACCGACTGGACCAGTTCGAAGAGTTCCTTGGCCTCGTCGGAGGCGAAACCGAACAGGGTGAGCGAATCCTCGCGAACCACCAGGGTGGTGGCCAGTCGCGCCTGTTCACCCCGGCGCAGGCCGGCCAGCGTCGAGGGCGTGGTCCGGACGGCGAGTCCGATACCGCCCACCTCGATGACCGCGTGGTCGAGGGTGACTGCGGTGACGGTCCCGCGGACGGAGGCGATCATCTGCCGTCCCTCGCCGGGGCAGTTCTGAGATAGGCCGGGCGGATCAGGGCGGCAGCGATCTTGGACTGCATCGGGGACCGCCACAGGTGGCAGATGGCCAGTGCCAACGCATCAGCCGCATCCGCCGGTCGTGGAGCGGCGTCCAGTCGCAGCAGTCGCGTCACCATGGCCGTGACCTGGGCCTTGTCGGCGTTGCCGTTACCGGAGACGGCCGCCTTCACCTCACTCGGAGTGTGCCAGGCCACCGGTATGCCGCGCCTGGCTGCGGCGAGCGCGACCACTCCGGCGGCTTGCGCCGTGCCCATCACCGTGCGGACGTTGGACTGGCTGAAGACCCGCTCGATGGCGACGGTGTCGGGCCGGTGCTGATCCATCATGGCCTCGATGCGCACCGCGACGGCGAGTAGCCGATGGGCGACGTCGTCCTCTGCCGGGGTGCGCACGACCAGCACCCCGACCAGCGTCGGCTGCCGACCCGGTCCGCCGTCGACCACCCCGGCCCCGCAGCGGGTCAGCCCTGGATCGACCCCGAGCACACGCACCTGTCACGCCTCTCGCAGAATGCTGCCGGTCGTTGTCAGAAAGAAGCCCGGGTGCCAGCCCGGACCATCGGCCGAACACTTGTCCTACCGACGCTACCCGGCGCACCCGCCCAGCCCCGGCACCGCCACGCCGATACGTGCACAGCGCCGCCCCAATCGCCGCCCGGCCCGCTCACGCGCCCGCCCCGTCGCGCTGATGGGGCGGCCACGCCTACGCCCCGTCGCGCTGATCAACTTCGCCGGCGCTGACGAACGTGCAGGATTTGGGACTGGCGGGACAAGAGTCAACCCGTTCATCAGCGCGGTGGAAGTTGATCAGCGCGGTGGAAGTTGATCAGCGCGGTGGAAGTTGATCAGCGCGGCGGGGCGAGGGCGCACCTCAGGTCAGTTCGCTCAGTCGTCTTCCAGCTCGGCCAGCACGTCGTCCGGGATGTCGGCGTTGGTGTAGACGTTCTGGACGTCGTCCAGGTCCTCGATGGCATCGATCAGCCTCATGAACTTGCGGGCGCTGTCGGCGTCGAGCGGGACGTTCAGCGACGGAATGAAGGTCGGGTCGGCCGAGTCGTACTCGATCCCCGCCTCCTGCACCGCTGTCCGCACGGCGACGAGGTCGGTTGGCTCCGAGATGACCTCGAAGACGTCACCGGCGTCGGAGACCTCCTCGGCGCCGGCATCCAGCACCGCAAGCAGCAGGTCGTCCTCGCTCAGGTCGCCGGCCTTGGGTACGACCACCAATCCCTTGCGGCTGAACAGGTATGCCACCGAACCGGGATCGGCCATGTTGCCGCCGTTGCGGGTGACTGCGACGCGGACCTCGCTCGCCGCCCGGTTCTTGTTGTCGGTCAGACACTCGATCATCATGGCCACACCGTTCGGCCCGTAGCCCTCGTATGTGGTCGAGAGGTAGACGGCGCCGCCTGCTTCTGCACCCGAACCGCGTTTGACCGCACGGTTGATGTTGTCGATCGGGACCGAGGTCTTCTTGGCCTTCTGGATCGCGTCGAACAGGGTCGGGTTACCGTCCGGGTCACCGCCGCCCATCCGGGCCGCGACCTCGATGTTCTTGATCAGCTTCGCGAACGCCTTGCTCCGTTTGGCATCCTTGGCCGCCTTCTGGTGCTTGGTTGTCGCCCATTTGGAATGGCCGCTCATCTGCGAAGTACCCCTTGCATTCCTGCGGGCGAACGACATCGATCGCCCGCGTGTTGATCATGGCTGCCGGTCGCGGAATTTCAGCGCTGGACCGAACCCCGAAATCTTACGTCGCTGGCGGCACCCCGGGGTCAGGGCGCTCGTTCGGGGCCTTCTCACCGCCCGGGGGCGACCGCTCCTAACGGCCTTCGTCGGCCGAGAAGGGCGCCTCGTCGGCAGCGATCACATCGCGCTCGACGCCGGCCCGGGCCACCGACCCGTCGCCCACCGATCCGGTCGAGTCGACCGCGGGCGAGCCGATCCGCAGTCTCGGCAGCAGCAGGTGCAGCAGTGGGCCGATGGTGAGCGCGTAGATGACCGTTCCGACGCCGAACTTGCCGCCGAGCAGCGCACCGACGGCCAACACGCACAATTCGATGGAGGTCCGCACCACTCTTACGGAACCGATGCCCCGCCCCACCAGCCCCGTCATCAGACCGTCCCTCGGCCCCGGACCCAGACCAGCTCCGATATAGAGACCACCGGCGACGGCATTGCCGATCACCGCGACGACGAGCATCCCGATCCGAACGGTCAGGTTGTCGACCGGCGGGACCAGGCGCAGCGTCGCGTCGGTGGTCCAGCCGATCATCGCGGCGTTCAGAATGGTGCCGATCCCCGGCCGTTGTCGGAGCGGGATCCACGCGAGTAGCACGATGACGGACACCGCGGTGATGACGGTTCCGTAGGAGATGTCGACCCACTGCCCGAGCAGTTTGGTGATCCCCTGGTGAAACACGTCCCACGGATCCAGACCCAGAACGGCCCGCACCATCAGACCCATGGTGAAGCCGTACAGGAGCAGACCGATGATCAGCTGGCTGAATCGGCGGATGCGCCGATCCGGCGGGATCGGCGTCAGGAAGGACAGCGGGCCGCGACGGCGGGCGACAACATGCTTCGACTGGGACACCTCAGGATCATTTCGCCAACTGGCCTGGACATCCATAGCCAATTGCCGGAAAGTGGCCCTATGAGCGAGTCCACTCCGCGTATGTCCGCGGCGTCGCTGTCGCGGCGACTTGGGCCCGAGCCCTCCGGTGGAAGCGGCCCGGCCTACCGCCTACTTGCCCACCGCATCCGCAGCGCCGTGTTGGACGGGCGGCTGGCCGTCAGTTCCGGTCTGCCGAGCGAACGCGATCTCGCTGCCGGACTCGCCCTGTCGCGCACCACCGTGGCCGCCGCCTACGCGCTACTCCGGGACGAGGGCTGGCTCGATTCGCGGCGCGGCTCCGGGAGTCGGCTGCGGCTCCCTGACGGCCGTGCGGCGGCTACCCGACAGGACCGCGGTGGTGGCCACGCCGGACCGTTCGGCCACCCACCGGCCGGCGAGGACACCATCGACCTGAGCACCGCATCCCTGCCTGCGCCGGTCCAGGTCCTGCAGGAGACCGCTGGGTTGGCCCTGCAGGATCTGCCCGCCTATGCCGACGGCGACGGTTATGCCCCGTTCGGCCTGCCGGTGCTCCGGCAGGCCATCGCCGACCACTACGCGGCCTCCGGCGTTCCAACGGGCCCCGAGCAGATCCTGGTCACCAATGGCGCCCAGCACGCGTTTGTGCTTGCCCTGCAAGAACTTTCGGCACCTGGCGATCGGGTTCTCCTGGAAAGCCCCACCTATCCAGTTGCTCTCGACGCGATCAGGGCCGCCCGCCGAATCCCGGGACCCATCGGCCTGCCCGGCCCTGATGTGTTCATCGGTGACAAGTCAGACAGTTCCAGCTGGGACGGCGACCGGGAGAACACGTGGGACGCCGAGTTGATCGCTGCCACCATGGCGCAGACCGCTCCCCGATTGGCATATCTGATTCCTGATTTTCAGAACCCCACCGGTGCTCTGATGGATCACGAAACCAGGGCACGCATCGTCGGGGCGGCTCGGTCGAGCAACACTTTGCTGCTCATCGACGAATCGTTCCGCGACGTGCCGTTCCCCGGTCACGCGCCCCTTCCGCCGCGGATGGCCTCGCTCGACGGCACGGGGCTGCGGGTGCTGTCACTCGGATCGTTGTCCAAATCGATCTGGGGGGGTCTCCGAATCGGCTGGATCCGCGCTGCGCCGGCTCTGATCAACCGGCTTGCGGCCGCCAGAGCACTCGGTGACATGTCCGGCCCCGTGCTGGATCAACTGATCGCGGTCCACGTCCTCGCCGATCCGCATCGGGCCTTCGACCTGCAGCGGCAGCGACTGGCCGACGGGGCGGCCGTGCTCACCGCCGCCATCGCCAGGGAGCTGCCGCAGTGGCGGGTCAGTCGCCCCACCGGCGGTGCCAGTCTGTGGGTCGCACTGCCCGGTCCGTTCGCCTCTGAGTTGGCCCGGCTCGCGCCGTCCGTCGGTGTGCGGATCGTCCCGGGCCCCCGCTTCGGACCGGACGGCACGATGGAGTCCTACCTGCGCCTGCCGTTCACCCAACCGCGCGACAACCTCATCACGGCCGTGCGCCGACTGGCTTCCGTCGCACCGCAGGCCGCGCGCTGGCGCGGCTCCGAAGTCCCGGGATGGCTGGCCTGAGGTTCCGGCGGTGCGAAGCTAGTCGGCCGTCATCTGAGCGTTCTGCGGGGCGAGCATGCACCCAGGTCTTGCCCGGCTTGAACAGCAGTGGCGCTCCCTTGGCGTCGAGATAGGTGAACGCATTGGTCGCCTTGGACCGTTGCCAGGTTCCAGTGACGACGCGCCCGTCGCGGTACAGCGAAACCGCGCCGGAGCCGACGGTCTCACTCAGATACGAGGGGGAACCGATCACGTCGACGTTTCCGTCCGGCCGATCCACGATGTGCTGCACGAGGACGTTGTCGGTGGCCTCGACCTTGCCCTGGTAGTCCGAGGCCGGACTGCCGTTCCGCATCCTCACGTACCGTCCGCCGGTGTATTTGAAGTCGGTGGTGCCGGCCTGCATGACGACCTGGAGCGTTGAAATCGGCTTACCCTGCGCCGCCTGAGGCGAATCCTTCGCGAAATGGAAGCCGATCGAGCGCGCCGGTAGCAGCCCTTTGACGTCAGCCTTGATCTTGGTCAGGTCCGCGTGCAGGTTGTAGCTGCCGGTCGCGACACCGGACCGGAAATAGGCGTTCCCGTACGAACTGGTGTCGACGATCGGGGTCGCGGCCAGAGCGGCCAGCGGCCCGGCCGCCCCACCGGAGAAGACCAGGGCCGGCCTGCCGAAAGCAGGAAGCAGTTGCGCGTCGGTCGTCCGGACGCTACGCACCGGTCCGACTTCAGACGGCAGTGTGGTGTGGAAGACGGCGATGAGCCTGGTCAATCCGCCCTCGACCTGCTCGACGAAGACGATGTCGGCATCCGAAAGACCGAACTGCGGTACCTCGAAGTACGTGTTGTCGATCTTCACCGCGAAGGCTGGGTTGTTGTTCGGCTTGCCGCCGGTCAGCGGATCGGTGGGTGGCACCTTCGGTGGCGCGGGCTTCGGTTTCGCAGCCGGAACCGGTTTCGGTTTCGGCTTCGGTTTGGCCGTGGTACTGCCGACCACTGTCGGTGTAGGTGCAGCAGGTGACAAAGCTGCCGAACTGCTGGCCACCGCCACATTCGACACCGCGGTACTCGACGGAGTGGTCGTCGCCTGCTTCGACGACGTACAAGCCGACAGCACCAGTACTGGAACCGCGAGCGCGGCAACCACTCGAGCGGAGCGCATGCCCCACCGTAGGGGGACGGAGGGTGTTGCGGGCGTGAGACCCGCCGCGAACAGAGGGAAGTTGTCCGCCGATCGGTGTCGGTGTCAGTTGATGTCGAGGATGCCCGAGCCAACCTGGCCGGCGATGAGCACCTTGCGGGCCTCCCCGAGTCGCTGGGCCAGCTCGACCGGGTACACGGTGTCCGCCGAACTCATCAGATCGTCGACGGAGAACCACCGATGGCCGGTAATGCTGCCGCGCTCCACTTCACTGAAGCCGCTGACGTCCACCTGGAATCCGGACGGCGCGGCAGCGACGAAGTAGAACTCGGTCTGCTCGTAGGCGACGCCGGTGAACACGAAACGTGCGGAACGCCGCCAGATGGGGCCGACCAGGGCGGTGGGCGGCAGCCGTAAGCCGGTTTCCTCGTAGAGCTCTCTGATGGCGGCGCCGCGCAACTCCTCGGTCGGCTCGATCCCGCCGCCGGTCGGGAACCAGATCCGGGCTCCGTGTGGGTCGGTACCGGAGAACAGCAGCACCCGGTACTCCTGGTCGAACAGCACCAGTCGAGCCGCGATCCGCGGTGAGGTGCCGGCGCCGATCTGGTCGGCGATCTCGAAGTAGTCGGGTAGGGCGGCCCGGCCGGCCAGCCGGAACAACCGGGTGAACCAGGCGGCCCGCAGTGCCCTGGTGTCCCGCACCGCGTCGTTGTAGAAGCTGCGGGCCAGCGCGACGCGCTCGCCGGCATCCATCAGTTCGGCGGCCAGGTCGGCCTCGATCACCGGGGGTTGGGCGGCCAGAGCGCGCGACAGGTCGTTCTCCGCGTCCGCGCGATGCGCGCGGTCCGCCCGATCTGCCTGTCGGGTGAGCTGCCGGAGCCGGTCAGCGTCTCCGTCCGAGAACGCCCCCGTCGCGGCGGCGGCTCGGGTGGCGACGATCCGGCGGGACAGCGCACCTTCCAATGCCGCCCAGGCCGCTTCGGTCCGGACATGCAGGCGGTCGAGGCGATTGGCCGTGAGCCACAGCCGGAACGCGGCGATCAGCAACACGACCAGCAGGACGACGACTACGACAGTGGTCATTGCTGCGGCTGCGCCTTTCGTCTCCTGCTTGCCATGCGGTCACCCACGCCGACCTGATCCCGGGCCGGCTAGTCTGCGACGACCACCGAGCGGGGATCCGCCGCTATCACTGTCTCGTAGACCTTGACGATCTTGGCCGCGACGACCGGCCAGTCGTACCCCGCCACCGCCGTCCTGGCCGCAGCGACGAGCGATGCACGTCGCACCGGGTCATCGAGCAGACCACCGATCGCCGCCGCCAGCGCCGGGGCATCCGCGACCGGGCTGAGCACGCCTGCGGCCCCACCGTCGAGCACCCGGGAAAAGGCGTCGAGATCGCTGGCCACCACGGGGCAGCCGGCACTCATCGCCTCCGTCAGGATCATCCCGAAGCTCTCGCCCCCGATGTTCGGCGCGCAGTACAGGTCGACGGAGTGCAACAAGGAGGCCTTGTCCGGTGTCGAGATGAGCCCCAGCGGGCGCACCTTGTCGGCGAAATCGCCCGCCTGCTCCAGCAGTTCCTGCTCGTCGCCGCTGCCGGCGACCAACAGTTGCAGGTCGGCACGGTGCGACCTGTAGCAGCCGCAGTGCATCCAGCAGTATCGACATTCCTTTTCGAGGCTCGTCGAACCGCCCGATGAAGCCGATCGTGCCGCCTGCCCTTGGGTACCCGGGCAGCGGGGACGCACCCGAGTACAGCGCAACGTCGACACCGTTCGGGATCACCACCGCACTGGCCCCGAGGTGTTCGACCTGGACCTGCCTGGCCAGTTCGCTGACCGCGATCCGACCGGTGATCTTCTCCAGGAATGGCTGCAGCATGCCCTGGAAGGTGGCCAACATCCTCGATCGCGGGTTTGCGGTGTGGAAGGTGGCGACGATCGGTCCCTCCGCCACCATCAGGGCCAGCATGGACAGGCTCGGGGCGACGGGTTCGTGCAGGTGAAGTACGTCGAAGTTGCCGGCCTTCATCCAGCGCCGGACCCGGGTATAGGACACGGGCCCGAACGAGAGGCGCGCTACCGACCCGTTGTACGGGATGCCCACGCTACGGCCGGCAGGCACCACGAAGTCGGGGAAGTCACCGTCGTCGTCGCCCGGTGCCAGCACGGAAACGTGGTGGCCCAGCTTGATCAGCGTCTGGGCGAGATCCGCGACGTGGCCCTGTACCCCACCTGGGATGTCGAACGAATAGGGGCAGACCAGGCCGACCTTCACGACCGCTCGCCGACTCTGGCCGTGTGGTGGGCCGGCAGATCCGACAACCACAACGGCTGCAGCATGTGCCAGTCCTGCGGACACTGCGAGATGTCTTGTTCGAAGGCCCGCGCGATCAGCTGGGTACCACCCCGAACACGCTCGGTCAGCCTGGTGCCCGGCAGCTCCATCGGTGGATGTATGACGGTTCGCCAACCGCGCGCGGTCCCTTCGCGCCAGAAGCTCAGGTGGGCCACGCACAGGTCGGCTCCGGTCAACGCGGCCAGCATCGCCGGCCCGGCCGGCATCCGGGTCCGCTCGCCGAAGAAGTCGACCGGCACGCCGCTGGCCGTGAGATCCCGGTCGCCCAGCAGGACCACGATGCCGCCGGCCCGCAATCGCTCCTTGAGCACCGAGGACGCCATCGTCGAACCGCCCGTCAAAGGGACGATCTCCATCCCCAACGACTCGCGATAAGTGACAAACCGCCGGTAGAGGCTCTCCGGCCGCAACCGCTCCGCGACCGTCGTGAAGGAGCCGTAGTCCTGCGCCAGCATCAGGCCGGCAACGTCCCAATTGCCCGAATGTGGCAGCACCACCACCGCCCCGCGGCCGTGATCGATCGCGGCTCGAATGTGTTCCATTCCCATTGCCCTCGACCGGGAGCTCGCGACCACCTCTTGGTGATCCATCGACGGCAGCCGGAATGTTTCGAGCCAGTAGCGCGCGTAGGAATGCAGACCGGCCGCGGTGAGCTGGTGCAAACCGGCCGGCGTCGCGTTGGCGCCGAGCACCCTGCGGAGGTTCTTCGCGTACTGGACGACGGCCGGACCGCGCCGGGCCATGGCCAGGTCGGCGGCAGCATCGGCGATCCGATAGCTCGCACCCGGCGGGAGCGCCCCAGTCACCGACCAGGCGGCGCTGAAACCGAGCGCGACCAGCTTTTCGGCGATCCCGGACAGCGACCTACCGACCCTTCCCGAACTGTCGGTCACAGGTGCATACCGCTGGCCGAACCCGGTCCGGCGGAATCGGAATTCTCCGGCCCGGATGCGGCACGCGCGGCACCCCGCACCTGCACCAGTCGTTGCACCACCGTGACCAGGCACGCCGCAGCCAGCAGCCAGAGGCAGATCGGCAGGGCCAGGGTCAGACCCAGCCCGGCCAGGCCGGCTCCCACCAGTCCGAGGACATTGCGTTCGGCTCGCTCCGCCAGCGCGCCGCCGATGCGCAGACCTACCGAATCCGCCCTCGCCTTGACATAGGAGATGACCTGTCCCGCAACAAGAATGACGAGACAGGCGACACCGAGCGGATTGTCCTGCTTGACCACGAGGCAGTAGTAGGCAAGCGATCCGAACAGCGCACCGTCGGCGATCCGATCACAGGACGCGTCGAGCACGACTCCGAAGTCCGTACCGAAGCCCCTGGCCCTGGCCATGGCCCCGTCGAACAGGTCGAAGAAGACGAAGAGAGTGACCGCCACCGTTCCCCAGAACAGATGGCCGGTGGGAAAGAGCACGATCGACGCCGCCACCGCTCCCAGCGTGCCGATCACGGTGACGAGATCGGGGCTCAAACCGATGTGCAACATGCCCCGCCCGACCGGATCGGTGATCTTGGAGACCGAGCCTCGCGCAAGCGCGTTCAGCATTACGGAACCCCTTGATCCAATCAGCAGCGTTCGATAGACGATGCACGACGCGTCCGAGGGGCCACCCGGCGGCTACCCGGTACGGACGTGCAAGGGTCCCAGGATAGTCGGCACGGTGCCGGACGACGACCGGCGGAGCGCACCGAAACGCCTCCTGCGGGGTCACCAGGCTGCGGCGAGCAGTCCCCTCGTCTCGGCCAAGAGTTGCGGAAGGACTTTCGTCGCTCCGATCACGGGCATGAAGTTGGCGTCGCCGCCCCACCGCGGAACCACATGCTGATGGAGGTGGGCAGCGATGCCCGCGCCCGCGGACTCCCCGGCATTCATTCCGACGTTGAAGCCGTGCGGCCCGGAAACGGTGCGCAGCACCGTCATGGCCCGGCTGGTGAACTCGCCGAACTCCACCATCTCCGCCGGCAACAGTTCGGTGTAGTCGGGAACGTGGCGATACGGCACGACCATCAGGTGACCAGGGTTATAGGGAAAGAGATTGAGCACCGCGTACACCAGCGTGCCCCTGGCCACCATCAGTCCGGCAGCGTCATCCAGAGTCGGGATGCGACAGAACGGGCAATCGTGACCCGGTGGCGCCGGCATCCGCACCGCCGGCTGTGACATACGCCATCCGGTGGGGTGTCCACAGTCTTGCCCACCGATCGGGAACCCCCACGCCGTCCTGATGTTCGAGCTGTACCGTCCCGGCCGCGCAGACGTCATCAGCCACCGGAGACCTGCAGGTCCTGCCAACCGACCTTCTCCAGTGCTCCGGCGAAGACGTCCTTCTCCGGGGAGATGTTTCGCCGGCTCGCGATCCAGTCGGCTATGGCGTCGACGGCCTGGACCACCGGCACCCCGTTGATCTGGGAACCGTCGCGGAATCTGAACGAAACGGCTCCGGCTTCGACATCCTGCGCGCCCGCCAGCAGCATGAAGGGCACCTTGCCGGTGGTGTGGTTGCGGATCTTCTTCTGCATCCGGTCGTCCGAGTGGTCGACCTCGAACCGGATGCCCTTTGCTTTCGCGAGCGCTGCCACCTCGACGAGGTGATCACCGAAGGCATCTGCGACCGGAATACCGACCACCTGGACCGGAGACAGCCAGGCCGGGAACGCACCCGCGTAGTGCTCGGTCAGTACACCGAAGAAGCGCTCTATGGAACCGAACAGGGCCCGGTGGATCATCACCGGTCGCTGCCGAGTGCCATCGGCGGCGGCGTACTCGAGTCCGAATCGCTCCGGCAGCATGAAATCCAGCTGGATGGTGGACATCTGCCAGGTCCGGCCGATGGCGTCCCTGGCCTGCACGGAAATCTTGGGCCCGTAGAAGGCCGCTCCCTCCGGGTCCGGCACCAGTTCCAGACCGGAGGCGCCGGCGACCTCCGCGAGTGTCGCGGTGGCCTCCTCCCACGCTTCCGCCGAACCGATCGACTTCGCCGGGTTGCGGGTGGAAAGTTCGAGGTAGAAATCGTCCAGCCCATAGTCGGCGAGCAGATTCAGTACGAACCGCAGCAGACTGGCCAGTTCGTCGCGCATCTGCTCGCGGGTGCAATAGATGTGCGCGTCGTCCTGGGTGAAGCCGCGCGCCCTGGTCAATCCGTGGATCACCCCGGAGGGTTCGTTGCGATACACGGTGCCGAACTCGAAGAGCCGCAACGGAAGTTCCCGGTAGGACCGGCCACGCGCTTCGAAGATCAGGTTGTGCATCGGGCAGTTCATCGGCTTGAGGTAATAGTCCTGACCGGGCTTGCGCACACTGAGGATGCCGTCCGCATCCTCCTGGTATTCGGCATCCAGGTGCATGGCCGGGAACATGCCGTCGCGGTACCAGTCCAGGTGACCCGGAGATCTCGTAGAGCCGACTCTTGGTGATGTGCGGGGTGTTCACGAATTCATACCCGGCCTCGATATGGCGGAGCCGCGAATAGTGTTCCAGCTCGTTCCGGATGATCCCGCCCTTCGGATGGAAAACAGCGAGACCAGAACCGAGAACCTCGGGAAAGCTGAACAGATCGAGCTCGTTACCGAGCCGGCGATGGTCGCGACGCTCGGCCTCGGCCTGTCCCACCAGGTAGGCGTCCAAAGCCGCCTGATCCTCCCAGGCGGTGCCGTAGATGCGCTGCATGGCAGCATTTTTCTGATCGCCCCGCCAGTAGGCGGCCGATGATTTGGTCAACTTGAACGCCGGGATTCCCCTGGTGGTCGGAAGATGCGGCCCGCGGCACAGATCTCCCCAGATTCGCTCGCCGGTGTGCGCATGCAGGTTGTCGTATGCGGTGAGCTCCCCCGCGCCCAACTCCATGATCTCGGTGGTGTCGACCGCCCCGACCGACTTCAGGTCGACCAGTTCCAGCTTGAACGGCTCGTTTGCCAGCTCGATCCTGGCCTGCTCGATGGACGGGTAAACCCGACGGGAAAATCGCTGCCCGGCCTTCACGATCTGTCTCATCCGCTTTTCCAGCGAAGCCAGATCCTCCGGGGTGAAAGGCTTTTCGACGGCAAAGTCGTAATAGAAGCCGTCGCGGATCGGCGGGCCGATTCCCAGCTTGGCATCCGGGAACTGCTGCTGAACGGCCTGCGCAAGCACGTGCGCAGCCGAGTGCCGGATGACAGACCGGCCGTCCTCGGTATTGGCGGCTACCGCCTCGACCTCGGAATCGGCACTCGGGGACCAGGCCAGGTCGCGCAACTGCCCGCTGTCGTCACGGACGACGACGATCGCGTCGGCGCCACTCCGAGGGAGGCCGGCTTCGCCGATCGCCTGCGATGCGGTCGTTCCCGCCGGAACCCTCACGCGCGCAGCGGCGGGGGGATGGGCGGCGACGGACACGACAGAACTCCTCATTCGGCACGGGACCCGGATCCCGATGTTGGTCTCGGAGAACCCGAGCTTGCCTCCGATGTTAGCCGGGCCGCTCAACCCACATTTTCACCAAGTGCTGGCCGATCGCTGCGCAGCGCACGGCAAATCTTTGCTGCGCCCGCAGAAATGTCCCGCGTTGCGATTTGCGCCAGGATTCCCCAGCGGCCGAGACTAGAGGGTGTGTCAGACAAGGTGAGCACCAGCGGTTCCGCGAAGGCGCCGAAGGGCAAGTCGAAGTCGGTGACCCAAGCTGCTGCTCGCGAGCACGCGCGGCAGCTCCGCGAGGCTCAGAAGAAGCGGGACCGACGCAGGCGCATGCTGGTCGTCGTCGGGGCGCCGGTGCTCATCGTGGTGTTGATTATCGTCGGATTCGTGATCGTGAAGGCCAACCAGGCCCCACCCACTGCCACCGGCGCTGCGGCCACGCCGGCCGGAGCCGCCCTGGAGAAATCGCTGTCGACGATCCCGGCGGCGACTTTTGATGCAGTCGGGACCGGAACCGGAGTCAACCCGCCTACCCCGGTCACCGGACCGCCGCTCACTGCGGACAACAAGCCCAGAGTGCTGTACATCGGGGCGGAATACTGCCCCTACTGTGCGGCGCAGCGCTGGGCCGTGGTGACGGCGATGTCCCGGTTCGGGACGTTCACCGGTCTCGGCGTGACGACATCGTCGGCCCTGGACGTCTTTCCGAGCACGGCGACCTTGTCGTTCCACGGCGCCACCTTCGCCAGCAGCCTGCTGGCCTTCACCGGCGTCGAACAGACCACCAACATTCCGAAGGTGGCCGGCGATGCGAGCAGCGGCTACACCGCTCTGGACTCCATCAGTGCGGCCGACCAGGCTTTGCTGAACAAGTACAACACCGCGGGCAGCATCCCGTTCATCGACTTCGGGAACACCTTTGTCACGGTCGGGGCGTCCTACCAGCCCACCGTTCTCGCGGGCCTTACGCAGGCCCAGATAGCTGCCGACCTGCATGATCCGAACTCGCCGGTGGCGCAGCAGGTGCTGGGAGCGGCCAACATGATGACCGCGATCCTGTGCGGTATGACGAAGAACCAACCGGCGGCCGTCTGCACCTCGACGGCGGTCACCACACAGAAACTGCCGGCATGACCCAGGCCCGGCAGGCCTACCGATCGGCCCCGGCCTGGGCGTCCTTCGGGCTCTGCATCGTTGGCGTATTGATCTCCGGCTACCTGACCTATGAACATTTCACTGATTCCACGACGCTGGCCTGTTCCGGCAACGGCACGGTCAACTGCCTCAAGGTGACCACCAGCGCGTGGTCGGAAATTGCCGGAGTGCCGGTCGCCGTGGCCGGGCTGGCCTTCTTCCTGGCCATGGCGCTCCTGTGCGCTCCGACCCGATTCGCCCGGGACGTCGAGGCGCTTCGCCTGATCGGAGTGCTGGTCGGCACGGTCATGGTGCTCTGGCTGATCTATGTGGAACTGTTCAAGGTCGATGCCATCTGCCTGTGGTGTACCGGCGTGCACGTCGTCACCCTGCTGCTGTTGGGCACCGTGCTGTGGTGGCGGGAGAGCGACCGGGCCGAGCGCTGACCCGATAGAAACCCCGCCCCGGCCCGGACCGTCACCACGTCCAACACCCGGCGGGGGGCGACGGCCGGTCCGCAGGCGACGAGCACTACGGTGGCTGGTGTGCGTGGGTCGAACCCGCTGCACGCGGAGGAGCGACGCGGTCCGGTTCATGCCGGCGAGGCCAGCCCAGCGGCGCTGCTCCATTGCCAGACGAGTGGGTGGCGGTCGATGTCGACCAGCCGTCGGCCGAGGAGTTCGGCGAGAACCTGCGCCCCGAAGAACTCCCACCAGAGGACGACTCCATGGCTGACCTTCCGTACCCGACTGTGAATTCGACCGGCCCGACGCCATCGCCCAGTGCGATGCGGCGGGCGCTGCGCCGGGCTCGTGACGGTGTGGCCGTGGACGAGACGGAGGCCGGCGTCCTGCTCCAGGCCAGGGGGGCCGATCTCGACGATCTGTGTCTGTCTGCGTCGCGGGTGCGCGACCAGGGTCTGGCATCTGCGGGCCGGGCGGGGGTCATCACCTATTCGAAGAAGGTATTCATCCCGCTGACCCGGCTCTGCCGGGACCGCTGCCACTACTGCACGTTCGCGACCACCCCGGGCCGGGTGCCCGCACCCTTCCTCTCGCCCGACGAGGTCCTCGAGATTGCTGAGGCCGGCAGGCTTCTGGGCTGCAAGGAGGCCCTGTTCACCCTCGGCGACCGACCCGAGGACCGGTGGGATGCCGCGAAAAAGTGGCTGGCGGAGGCGGGCTACGACTCCACCCTGGACTACGTCCGGGCCATGTCGATCAGGGTGCTGGAAGAGACCGGGCTACTGCCCCACCTGAACCCAGGCGTTATGGATTGGCAGGAACTGGCCCGGCTCAAGCCGGTGTCGCCATCGATGGGCATGATGCTCGAGACCACCTCCCGAGAGATCTTCGAAAATAAGTCCGGTGCCCATTTCGGTTCGCCCGACAAGGATCCGGCCGTCCGTCTCCGGGTCCTGGAAGACGCAGGCAGATCGTCGATCCCCTTCACCACCGGTCTGCTCATCGGAATCGGCGAGACCCTCGCGGATCGGGTCGAATCACTGTTCGCCATCCGGCGCACGTCCCGCGCCTACCGCGGCATCCAGGAAGTCATCGTGCAGAACTTCCGGGCCAAGCCGGACACCGCCATGGCCGGCCGGCCGGATGCCGAGATGGACGAGCTCGTCGCCACCGTTGCGGTCGCCAGACTCGTTCTCGGGCCTTCCGTTCGGCTGCAGGCACCACCGAACCTGATCGACGACCAGTTCTCTCGCGTCCTGTCGGCCGGCATCGATGACTGGGGCGGGGTTTCCCCACTGACCCCGGACCACGTGAACCCCGAGCGGCCTTGGCCGCAGATCGCCGAACTGTCGGCCCGCACTGCGGCGGCGGGCTTCACCCTGGCCGAGCGATTGACCATCTATCCGGAGTTCGTCAGAGCCGGTGAGCCGTGGCTGGATCCGCGGCTGCGGGCTCACGTCGACGCCCTGGCCGATCCCGAAACGGGACTGGCCAGAACCGATGTCATTCCGGTGGGCCGACCATGGCAGGAGCCGGAGGACCCGGCGCAGGGCCCCGGTGGACTGACATCGTCGGGCCGTACCGACCTGGCCACCTCTATCGACACGCAAGGGCGGACGGCCGACCGTCGATCCGATTTCCTGGACGTGTACGGCGACTGGGAGTCGATGCGGAGCCGCATCCGGGCTCCACGAAAATTCGAGTCGGACGTCCTTTCCGCCCTCCGGATCGCCGAGAGTGATCCGGGATCGCTCGACGGGGCCGCCGCACTCTCCCTGATGACCGCCACCGGATCCGAGCTCGACGCGGTCTGCGCCCTGGCCGATGCCGTTCGTGCAGACGTCAACGGGGACAACGTGACCTACGTCGTGAACCGGAACATCAACTTCACCAACGTCTGCTACACCGGCTGCCGCTTCTGCGCGTTCGCCCAGCGCCGCACCGACGCGGACGCCTACTCACTTTCCACCGACGAGGTTGCGCAGAGAGCCGTGGTGGCCTGGGATCTCGGCGCCACCGAGGTATGCATGCAGGGCGGCATCGACCCGGAGCTGCCGGGCACGGCATATTTCGACCTGGTCCGCGCCATCAAGGCCGCGGTGCCCCAGATGCACGTTCACGCCTTCTCCCCGATGGAGGTCGTCAACGGTGCCACCAGGGCGAACCTGTCAATCGTCGACTGGCTCACGGCCGCCAAAGAGGCTGGGCTGGACAGCATTCCGGGCACGGCCGCCGAAATTCTGGACGACGACGTCCGCTGGGTGCTGACGAAGGGCAAACTGCCGACGGCGGCCTGGATCGAGGTGGTGACCACCGCGCACCGCCTCGGCATCCCGTCGTCGTCGACCATGATGTACGGGCACGTCGACACCCCCGAACACTGGGTGGCGCACCTGGCTCTGCTCCGCAGACTGCAGGGCGAGACCGGCGGTTTCACCGAATTCGTCCCGCTGCCTTTCATCCACACCAACTCGCCGATCTATCTCGCCGGGCTGGCCAGGGCCGGCGCGACCCACGACGAGAACCGGGCCGTGCACGCCATGGCCAGGCTCATGCTGCACGGCTCGATCGACAACGTGCAGACCTCCTGGGTGAAGCTCGGCATCCACGGCACCAGGGCCATGCTGCGCGGCGGCGCCAACGATCTGGGCGGAACCCTGATGGAGGAGACGATCTCGCGGATGGCCGGTTCCGAGTTCGGCTCCTACAAGACGGTCGCCGACATCGAGGAGATCACCGTCCCGATTGGGCGCCCGGTCGTCCAGCGGACCACCACGTACGGAACGGTGGACGCGGCGCGGCACCAGGCGGCTCGAGCGTTCAACGGCCTGGCCGCGGCCGGCTCTCGCTCACTTCCGCTGTTCGCCGGGAAGGCCTGACCCGACCGGCGTGACCGCCGGATCCGCCATCGCGGTCGGCAGTTTGCGGATCTGGAACGAGACGAGCGCGGCCACCAGGCACATGCCGGCGGCGCCGAACCACGCGATGGTGTACGCGCCGGACTGGTCGCGAATGACCCCGGCAGCCACCGAGGCGATCGCGGCGCCGATCTGGTGGGAGGCGAACACCCAGCCGAACACGATCGTCCCCTGGTCGCCGAACGCCTGACGGCACAACGCGACCGTCGGCGGGACGGTGGCGACCCAGTCGAGTCCGTAGACGACGACGAAAGCCACGATGCTCGGATGGATGGAGTCCGACAGCAGACCGGGCAGCATCATCAGGCCGACCCCGCGGAAGCCGTAGTAGAGGGCCAGCAGGACGCGTGGATTGACGCGGTCGGTCAGGTAGCCGGAGCCGATGGTGCCGACGATGTCGAAGATCCCGACCACGGCCAGCAGACCGGCGGCCGTCGTCTCGCCCAATCCGTGGTCATGCGCCGCCGGGATGAAGTGGGTGCCGATCAGACCGTTGGTCGTCGCACCGCAGATCGCGAAGCCGGCCATCAGCGCCCAGAAGGTGCGGTGGTGGGCGGCCATGAAGAGCACCTGGATCGCCCGTCGGGCCGATCCTGTCGTCGCTGCGACGGGCTCGACGGCAACGTCACCGGGACCTGGCTCCGCCTCGCCGTAGGCGCGGACACCCAGATCCGCCGGCCGGTCGTGCAGGAAGATGAGCACCAACGGCACTACCGCGAGGGCCGCACCCGCGATGACCAGCGAGGCGATCCGCCAACTGTGGTGCACCGTCACCGCGGCCAGGACCGGCAGGAAGATCAGCTGACCGGTGGCGCTGCCGGCCGTGAGGATTCCCATCACCAGTCCCCGACGTCTGACGAACCACCGCGAGGCGATGGTCGCCGCGAAGACCAGTGCCATCGAACCGGTGCCAAGGCCGACCAGCACGCCCCACAGCAGGATCAGCTGCCACTGCTGGTGGACGAAGACGGTGAGGCCGCTGCCCGCGGCGACGAGCAACAGCGCGCAGGACACCACTCGACGAATGCCGAAACGCTCCATCAGAGCGGCGGCGAACGGCGCCGTCAGGCCGAACAGCACCAGGTTCACCCCGACCGCGACCGACAGCACGCTGCGGGACCAGCCGAATTCCTGCTGCAGCGGAATCATCAGCACACTCGGAGCGGCCCGGAATCCGGCCGCGCCCAGCAGCGCGATGAAGGAGACCGTCGCCACCGCGATGGCGGGATGCACGCCGAGGATCCGACGAGGACGCGCAGCAAGCGGCTGCGTCATACCGACCGCGACTTCACTGGTTCTGCCGAACATCGGCCCTCCATCCGGCGACGTACCGAGGTTCATCGGACATGCAGTGGACAGGACACCGGCTGATGCGTCACGATAGGCGACGTTACTTTCTTCAAGCAAGTCAGGCATCGTGGAGGGAGCTGGCGGCGTGCCGTTGAGATCCGACTGGTCCGACCGGGCCTGCCCGATCGCCCGATCTCTGGACGTGGTCGGCGACCCGTGGGTGTTGCTGATTCTCAGGCAGGCACTGTCGGGCGTCCGCCGGTACGAGGGCTTTCGCACGGAGCTCGGGATTGCGGACAACGTGCTGAGCCGGCGCCTCCAATCTCTGGTCGACGCGGACCTGTTGCGCCGCTCGCCCTATCGGGACGGCACGCGGTACCGCGACGAGTACCTGCTGACCGAGGCCGGGGCGGCTCTGCTCCCCGCCATCAACGCGCTGGTCCTGTGGGGCGAGCGATATCGTCCACATCCCGATCCCGGCGTCGAAATGCTCATCGTGCACGTCAGGTGCGGACGGGTGAGCGGCACGCCCGACGTCTGCAGTGAATGCGGCGAGATCATGACGGCCGAGGAAACGGTGTGGCGCAAGACCTGGCGCTCACCGCCGGACGTCCGACTGGTCGGCGCTACGCCATCCGCTCGACCAGCCGGTCCAGGAACGGAACCTGGCCCTTCACCAGTTTGAGCCGTGCGGTGGCCAGGTCGAACCATTCGGCCCGGTCCACCTCAGGGATCTCCAACTTTCGTCCCGACCGCGGCGGCCAGTCGATCTCGATCACGTTGCTGCTGACACTGCTGGCATCGAAATCTGCCTCCCGGGCGTACACGGTTACCGACTTGGCCGAAGACTGCCGTACCGTGCCCAGTTCGACATCCTGGCCGTGCGGTGGCGCCGCACCCAGTTCCTCGGTGAACTCGCGGACCGCCGCAGCAAGCGGATCCTCCGCAAAGTCATACTCCCCCTTGGGGATGGACCACGCGGCCTCGTCCTTCTTGGCCCAGAACGGTCCGCCAGGGTGCACCAGCAGAACCTCGACGTCGCCGGATGCGGTGGTGCGGTGCAGCAGCAGCCCAGCACTGAATCTCACCAGCCGGATCCTGCCAGAAGGTCGACCGACACCTCGTCCTTGACCGCGGCCACGACACGGCCCGGGCGCCCGGATCCGGAAAACCTGTGCGGAGTAGCGTCGCGCTCCATGAGCACGCATCCGATCACTTTGTTCACCGGGCAATGGGCCGATCTCCCTTTTGAGGAAGTAGCCAGGCTGGCCTCCGAATGGGGTTACGAGGGACTCGAGATCGCCTGTTCCGGTGACCATCTCGATCTCGACCGCGGCGCCGTCGACGACGACTACATCCAATCCCGCCACGACATCCTGGACAGGTACGGCCTGAAGGTCTTCGCGATCTCGGTCCACCTCCAGGGTCAAGCCGTCTGCGATGACCCGATCGACCAGCGACACAAAGGCATTCTGTCGTCCGCCGTGTGGGGCGACGGCGATCCGGAAGGGGTCAGGCAGCGGGCCGCGGAAGCGGTCAAGAACAGCGCCCGCACCGCCGCACGCCTCGGCGTGGACACCGTCATCGGCTTCACCGGATCATCGATCTGGAAGTACGTCGCGATGTTCCCGCCTGCCTCGCAAGGCATGGTGGACGCCGGCTACCAGGATTTCGCAGACAGGTGGAACCCGATCCTTGACGTGTTCGACGAGGTCGGGGTGCGGTTCGCCCACGAAGTGCACCCGAGCGAGATCGCCTACGACTACTACTCAACCGTCCGTACCCTCGAGGCCATCGGGCATCGGCCTGCCTTCGGCATCAACTGGGACCCGTCCCACATGGTCTGGCAGGGCATAGACCCGGTCCAGTTCATCTGGGACTTCAAGGACCGGATCTATCACGTCGACTGCAAGGACACCAAGGTGCGCACGCCCGATGGCCGCCGCGGCATCCTTGGTTCGCACCTCGGCTGGGCCGACCCTCGTCGTCGGTGGGATTTCGTGTCCACCGGCCGCGGCGACGTCGACTGGGAGGACTGCTTCCGGATGCTGACCACCATCGGTTACCAGGGACCGATATCGATCGAGTGGGAAGACGCCGGAATGGACCGATTGCACGGAGCGCCGGAGGCGATCAAATTCGTTCGGTCGCAACTGTTCGATGCCGCCGTCCACGTCCTTCGACGCCGCCTTCTCCACGCACGACTGACCCGGAAGTGGGCACCTGGAAGTGAACAAATTGTTCGCCACGGCCGCGGAAGCCGTCGCCGACGTGCACGACGGCGCCAGCCTCGGGGTCGGTGGATTCGGCCTGTCCGGTATCCCCTGGATCCTGATCGAGGCCGTGCTGCATCAGGGCGCAACCGCACTCACCGTGGTATCCAACAACTGTGGGGTGGACGGCGCCGGGCTCGGACTGTTGCTCGAGGCCCACCGCGTCGACCGGGTCATCGCGTCCTACGTGGGCGAGAACAAGGAATTCGCCCGCCAGTACCTGGCCGGCGAGTTGCACGTCGAGTTGACCCCGCAGGGCACGCTCGCCGAACGCCTCCGCGCCGGCGGCTCGGGCATCGGCGGCTTCTACACTCCAACCGGTGTCGGCACGCAGGTCGCCGACGGCGGGCTGCCCTGGCGCTACCACCCCGACGGAACCATCGCCGAAGCGTCCACGCCCAAAGAGGTCCGGGATTTCGGAGGCCGGAAAATGGTGCTGGAGGAAGGTATTCACACCGATGTCGCGCTGGTCCGCGCCGCCGTCGCTGATTCCGCGGGCAACGCCCGCTTCCACGCTGCGGCCAGAAACTTCAACGTACCGGTCGCGATGGCCGGCGCCGTCACCATTCTCGAGGCCGAGCAGATCGTCCCGGTCGGAACGATCGACCCCGACGACGTCCACCTGCCCGGCATCTTCGTCCAGCGGGTGGTTCCCCTGTCGTCGGATCAGGCCCACCGCAAGGAGATCGAGAAGCGGACTATCAGGCCGCGCCCCGCCGACGCCGACGGAACCGGTTCAAGGGAGATGCGCTGATGCCCTGGACCCACGAGGAGATGGCCGGTCGCGCCGCGCAGGAATTGGCCGACGGGCAGTATGTCAATCTCGGTATCGGCCTGCCGACGTTGATTCCGAATCATCTGGCCGCCGGCGTCGAGCTGAACCTGCATTCCGAGAACGGCATTCTCGGCGTCGGCCCGTACCCGTACGACGACGAGGTCGACCCCGACCTGATCAATGCCGGCAAAGAGACGGTCACCGTGTTGCCCGGTGCTTCCTACTTCGACTCGGCGACCAGCTTCGCGATGATCAGGGGCGGTCACATCGATGTCGCCGTCCTCGGTGGCATGCAGGTGTCGACCGGCGGTGATCTGGCCAATTGGATGATCCCCGGCAAGATGGTCAAGGGAATGGGCGGCGCCATGGATCTGGTGCACGGCGCCAAGCGGGTGATCGTGCTGATGGACCACACCGCCAGGGGCGGCGCACCTAAACTCCTTACCCGGTGCGATCTTCCGCTGACCGGCACTGCAGTGGTGCAGCGGGTCATCACCGATCTGGGTGTGCTCGACGTCCGCGGGGATCACTTCGAACTGGTCGAATTGGCACCTGGGGTGAGCCTCGAGGACGTCCGTGCGGCGACCGGCGCGCCCGTGACATGGGTTCAGGAGGCCACCGAGTAGACGGTTGGCCGGCTCACTCCCGAGGCGCTCGACACCTGGTCCAGATCGGCCAGATAGGCAAGGTGGGCCAGGGTTTCGGCCAGCGCGGCACGGCGCTGGAAGCCGTGAATGCCGTCCCACCCGCGCGACCAGCTCAGCCGCTCGGTGACCTGCCAGGCGGTGCACGGCCCGAGATCCGCCATGACGCCGAGGATCTCCTGGCATCGCTGGCGGTGATGCGCCAGCAGCTGCTCGGTGCGCAGGCGCAGGCCACGGAAGCGCCATTCGTGCGCGGGCAGCACCTCGGCGCTGTCCAGCGTGGCGCAGTCGCCGCAGCGACGAGAGGTAGCCGGCCAGCGGCGGCGCGGCCGTATGTGGCTGCAGTCCGATGTTCGGGCTGATCCGCGGCAGGACGTGATCCCCGGTCAGGATCAGATCGTTCGTCTCGTCGTGCAGACACAGGTGGCCGGGCGTATGCCCGGGCGTCCAGATCGCCCTGATCGTGCGCCCGGCCAGCGGGACGAGGTCCCCGTCCTCGAGCATCAATGACGGCTCCGCCATGGTCCGGAAGATCTCGAAACCGGTCTCGGACATCCGCACCGAATCCGTCTCGTTGTCCGGGACGCCCTGATCGGAAAGCCAACGGCCGTCGTCGGCCTCGACCGAGCCACGGGGATACGCGCGCCCCGGAAGCGAATTTCGTTCCGCCGGGTGCATCGCGATCCAGGCGTTGCCGGCCTCCGCCAGCCTGGCGGACATGCCGTGATGATCGGGGTGGACGTGGGTGATCACGATGCCGGTCACCTGTGCCGGATCGGCTCCTGCCTCGCCGAGACCGAGGAGCAGGGCGGCCCAACCCCGGTCGGTGTCCCAACCGGGGTCGACGACGACCAATTCGCCGGCAGCGCCGAACAGGAGGTAGCACAACGTGTATCGGATCGGGTTGTCCGGGACCGGGACCGGTACCGACCATACGTCGCTGCGGAGCTGTTCGATTTCAGGCGGAATCTTGGCCGACCATGCCTCGTACTGGGCGTGGCCGGTCACCGTCAGCGCATTCGCCGGTTTTGCTTCATCCGTCACACCTCGAACCAGTCGCGAGCTGGATTCGTCACGGTCGGAATCTCCCTGGCCAGCTCCGGCTGGGCAGCCCAGCGCACGCCGTTCGCCAGCACCTGGCGGACCTCGGGTTGCCGGTACACCGGATATTCCTGGTCACCGGGGCTGAAGTAGAAGATCCGGCCGCGGCCGCGGCTGAACGTCACTCCGGAGCGGAAGACCTCACCGCCGGTGAAGGAACTGACGAAGATCAGGTCATCCGGGGTCGGGATGTCGAAGAACTCGCCGTACATCTCCTGGTGCGGGATGACGAGGGGCTGCGGGATGCCGGCGGCGATCGGATGGGTCGGATTGACGGTCCAGACCAGCTCACGTTCGGCTTCGTTGCGCCACTTCAGCGAGCAGGTGGTACCCAGCAGTCGGGTGAAGATCTTGGAGAAGTGTCCGGAATGCAGGACCAGCAAGCCCATTCCGCCCAGCACATGGCGCTTGACCCGCTCGACGACCTCGTCGGCGACCCGGTCGTGGGCGATGTGGCCCCACCAGAGCAGGACGTCGGTCTCGGCCAGTACGTCCTCGGTCAGACCGTGTTCGGGGTCGGCCAGTACGGCGGTGCGAATCTGCGCATCCGGGATGAGCTCAGCCAGTCCGGCCGCGATCGCACCGTGGATGCCGTCCGGATAGTCGGTCGCCATGCTGGCCGGCGCACCGTTCGCCTCGTGCACGCCCTCGTTCCAGACAGTTATGCGCAATCCCCTGCTCACAACTGGATCTCCCTGTTCTCCCTGGCCGACCGGTATGCCGCGTCGATGACCGTTGCTCTGCTCAGGGCGAGCGATCCGTCGTGGGCGCTCCAGCCGGCCGGGTCGCCGCGGACCACATCGACGAAGTCCTCGACCACGTGCTGATGTGCGCGTCCCGGCAGCGCCAGGACCATCCGGTCGGTGTTGCGCCCATCCGCCTCGGTGAAGACGTTCAAGGTCCCGACCGGCGTTTCCGACGCACCCTCGATCCGCAGTTCGGCACCCCCGTCGGTGCCGTACACGGTGAAGTCCATCAGATCGTCCGGGCTCCGGTAGCTCGCCCAACCCGCCTCGATCAATAGCGTTCCGCCACCGTCGAGCCGGAGGAACGCGGAGCCGAAGTCCTCCACCTCGAAGTGGGACTTGGACGCGTCGGCGCTCGCGCGGCCCGAACCCCCGCGACCCCGAGGTCCGAGCTCGGCGTAGGTAACTGCCGACACCGCAACGACTTTGGGTTCGCCGAGCAAGTAGAGCGCGTAGTCCAGCACGTGCACGCCGATGTCGGCCAGAGGTCCGCCGCCGGCCAGTTCGCGGCTGGTGAACCAGCTTCCGAGACCGGGGATACCGGACCGCCTGAGCCACGAGGCTTTCGCGTAGTAGGGACGGCCGAGCTCGCCGGCGTCGATGATCTCCTTGAGGGCACCGATGTCCCCACGCCGCCGGTGGTTGAAGGCCACATCGAGCACCCGGCCCGACCGCCTGGCGGCGTCGACCATCTCCTGCCCTTCGGCCGCGTTCCGCGCGATCGGCTTCTCGCTGAGCACGTGGAGACCCCGGTCCAGGGCGGCGATGGTGATCGGTGCATGCAGGAAGGTCGGAACCGCGACGCTCACCGCGTCCAGCTCCGGCAACGCGATGAGCTCCTCCCAGCCCTCGAACAGAGCCGGGATGCCATGGGCGGCACCGAGTTCGGCCAGCAGATCGGCTTCCTTGCCCGCCAGCCCGACGACCTCCACCCCTTCGATCCCCTGGTAGGCCTCCAGGTGCTGGCGGCCGGCCCAACCGAGGCCGATCACCCCGACCCGGAGTGCCCTGTCCGAAGCTGACCGCACTGACGACGACACGTTGCTACTCCTCACTGAAAATCCCTGCCGGCAAGCCTATGTGTCGCCCGGCTGTGCCGGTGACATGGGCGTCGTACGCGACGCCGTCTATCGGGCGGTCATCCGGATGGACCCGTCCAACCGGATCGTCTCGCCGTTGAGCATCGGGTTGACGATGATCTGCTGCACCAGAGATGCGTACTCACTTGGCTTCCCGAGCCGAGCCGGGTGCGGGACCTGCCGACCGAGCGATGCCTTCGCGTCCTCCGGCAGGCCCGCCAGCAGGGGCGTCTCGAACAGACCAGGCGCGATCGTCACCACCCGCACCTGTCGCTCGGCCAACTCCCTCGCGATCGGCAGCGTCATTCCCACGATCCCGCCTTTCGACGCGGAGTAGGCCGCCTGGCCGATCTGGCCGTCGAAGGCGGCAACGGATGCGGTGTTCACGATCACGCCGCGCTCCTCGCCGTCCAGCTCCAGCCCCAACATCCGTTCCGCGGTGAGGCGGGTGACATTGAAGGTGCCGATCAGGTTCACCTCGATGATCTTTCGGAAGAGGTCGAGGGGAAAGGGGCCGTTCTTGCCGACCACTCTGGCCGGCGGCCCGATGCCGGCACAGTTGACCAGGATCCGCAGCGGCTTGCCGGTGGTGGCGGCCATGTCCAAGGCGGCGCGTCACCGCGTCCGGATCGGTGACATCTGCGGCCGCGAAGCGCACCTGAGCGCCGAGCCGATCGACGACGGAAGCACCCGCTGACTGCGGCAGGTCGAGGATGACCACCGCCGCGCCCGCCGCCGTCAACATTTCGGCGGTCGCCAGGCCGAGCCCGGACGCCCCGCCGGTGATCAGAGCGGTGGTCCCTGAGATGTCCATGTCGGCATTGTTCACCGCGGTCCGAGGCCCGAGGATGCAGCAGGGTCTTCCGTCGCGTGCCGGCGAAGCCGCGAAATGCCGCTGCGGCTCCGATGGCCGACAATGGCGAACATGGCAATGATCACCATCGACGCCGCATCATCGGTACCGCCGTTCGAGCAGGTGCGCTCGCAGCTGGCCGAGCAGATCCAGTGCGGTCGGCTGCCGGTCGGGGCCCGATTGCCGACCGTCCGCGGACTTGCACTGCAGCTGGGATTGGCGGCCAACACCGTGGCCAGGGCGTTCGGCGAGCTCGAGCACGCCGGGCTCGTGCAGACCCGCGGCCGGGCCGGTACCACGGTGACGCGGATCCGGCGATGCAGGCCGGGCAGAGGGCCGCTGCCGCGGCGCGCGAGTACGCGGCTACCGTTCGGGGCCTGGGTCTACCCGACGACGAGGCGCTGCAGATCGTCCGTGCCGCTCTGGATGCTCGTTGACACGGCGGAGACTCGCTGACCGCAGCAGGTGCATCGCAAGGAGCCGGGAATGAAAGTTGCTGTGCTGGACGACTATCAGCACGCCGCCGCCGATTTTGCCGATTGGGGATCGCTGGACGCCGAGGTCACCTTCGTAGGTCACCACCTGGGTGGCCACGACGACGTGGTCTCGGCGATGGCCGGCTACGACGTGATCGTGGCCATGCGAGAGCGCACGCCCTTTCCGGCCGAACTACTCGCCCGGTTGACCGACCTGCGCCTGCTGGTGACCACCGGTCAGCGCAACGCCGCGATCGACCTGAAGGCCGCCGCCGACCACAACATCACGGTGTGCGCTACCGGTTACATCTCGTCCCCGACGCTCGAACACACCTGGGCGTTGATCCTGGCCGCTGCGCGCCGTCTGCCGACCGAGTTCAGAGCGATCGAAACCGGCCGGTGGCAACAGACTGTGGGAGTGAGCCTGGCCGGCCGAACGCTGGCCCTGGCCGGCCTGGGCCGGCTGGGTTCCGCTGTCGCCACCGTCGGCCTGGCCTTCGGGATGGAGGTGATCGCCTGGAGCCAGAACCTGACCGCCGAGCGGGCACAGGAGTTCGGTGTCACCGCGGTTCCCAAGGAAGAACTGCTGGCCAGGGCCGACGTGCTGTCGATCCACCTGGTCCTGTCCGGCCGCACCCGCGGACTGTTCGGCAGCGCCGAGTTGGCCGCCATGAAGCCGTCGGCCATCCTGGTCAACACCTCGCGGGGCCCGATCGTCGACGAGGGCGCACTGATCGATGCCCTGCGGAAGGGAACCATTGCGCGGAGCGGCCGTCGACGTCTTCGACACCGAACCGCTGCCGGCCGATCACCCGATCCGGTCGCTGCCGACCGCGGTGGTGACGCCGCACATCGGCTACGTCGTCGACGAGCAGTACCGCATCTTCTACACCGACGCCGTCGAGGACATCGCCGCCTTCGCCGCCGGCAGGCCGGTGCGGGTCCTGAGCCGATGAGACTCGTCATCCTGGGCGGCGGCGGTTTCCGGGTCCCCATGGTTTATCGCGCGCTGGTCCGGCGCGCGGCACTCGGCATCGACGAGGTGGTGCTCTTCGACGTCGACCTGGAACGCCTCGCCGTCATCGCCGCGGTACTGGAACCCGCCGCTGGAGTGCGGATCATCATCACGGACTCGCTGGCGGACGCACTCACCGGCGCCGACATCGTGTTCTCGGCGGTTCGCGTCGGTGGTGCTGCGGGCCGGGTGCGGGACGAACGGCGCGCACTTGCGCTGGGGGTGCTCGGCCAGGAGACGGTGGGTGCGGGAGGACTGAGTTTCGGTCTGCGGACCCTTCCCGTGGTGCTGGAGGCGGCACGGTTGCAGGCCGAACTGGCGCCGGCCGCCTTCCTGATCAACTTCACCAATCCGGCCGGTCTGATCACCCAGGCGTTGGCGGACGTGTTGGGCCACAAGGTGATCGGGATCTGCGATTCGCCCATCGGACTGATCCGGCGAGCTTGCCGGGCACTGCGCCTCGACCCGGCACTGGTGCGATACGACTATGCCGGCATCAATCATCTCGGCTGGCTGACCGGACTGCATCACGACGGTCGCGACGTGCTGGGTGATCTGCTGCAGGACGACGTGCTGCTCGCGACGACCGAAGAAGGCCGGCTGTTCCCAGCGGCCCTGCTCCGGTCGCTGCAGGCGATCCCCAACGAGTACCTCTACTTCTACTACGCCGCGCGTGAGGTGACCGCGGCACTTCTCGGACCGGGCGGCACCACCCGTGGCGAGGTGATCAGGGCCGAGCAGGATGATTTCTACCGGTTGGCGGGTCAGGCCCTCGAGCAGGCCGGACCGCTGTGGCAGCGAACCAGACTGCACCGCGAACAGACGTATCTGGCCGAAGCGCGCACCGTGCAGCGGGACGAGTCGGATCTGTCCGGTGGCGGATACGAGGAGGTGGCCCTCGACCTCGCGGAGGCGCTCACATCGGGGCGACCTGCCGAGTTGATCGTGAACGCCGCCAACGGGTCCGCCTTCCCCGCACTGCCTGCCCGGATGATCGTCGAGACGCGCTGCACCGTTGACGGCACCGGGGCGACGCCGGTGGCGGGACCGCAATTGCCGTTGCACCAACTAGGTCTGATCGCCTCGGTGCGGGCCGCCGAGGAATCGATCATCGAGGCTGTGGTGAACCGGGACCGGGATGCGGCGGTGCACGGCTTCGCGATCCACCCGTTGATCGGATCGTGGGACCTGGCGCACCGGTTGGTCGCCTCCGTCGAGGCCGACGAGCCGAGCGTGGCGGCCCTGTTCCGGTGACTCAGGCGTCGGACAGCCGGGCGATGGTGGCGACGGCACGGCGCAGCGAGATCGCGGCGTGGCTGGGCAACTCGTCGGCCAGGAAACCGTAGCTGTTCGCCAGCACCGCAGCCGATCTCGAGCCGTCCGCCGCTGCCGTCCGCACGCCGGCCAGCCAGTCGGCGAGGTCGCCCCACCCCGGTGCAGCCAGTGAGCCACCGACCTGCTGTACCGACAGCGCAGCGCACAGATTGGCGAATGCCATCCGGTTGCGCAGCGGCCACTCGCGCAGTGTGCCCAGGATGAACGCGGCATCGAAGACGTCGCCGGCCCCGGTCGGGTCGACCGCGTTCACCGGAAGGGAGGGCACCCACTCCTCCTCGTTGGTGATGGAGTCGAGCCCGATCGAGCCCTGACCCCCGCAGGTGACCACCACGACCGGCACCAGGTCGGCCAGGCTGACCAACGCCGCTCGCGGATCCTCGGTGCGGGTGTACGCCATGGCCTCGGTGCTGTTCGGCATGAACGCGTACAGCTCCGAGAGGCCGACCAGGTCCTCCGGCCGCCACTGACCGCTTGCGTCCCAACCCGCATCGCCGAAGAGCCTGGCGCCCTTGGCCTTCGCCTTGACCAGCCACGGCTCGGCTGCCTCCTCCAGGCTGACGAAACCCACCTTGGTCGCCGGTGGATCGGTCACCAGGTCGGCGATGGCGATCGGCGAGTCGTGCGCGTGGGTGACCATCGCCCTGTCCCGCTGCATGGCCAGCGAGATGGTGACCGGGGAATGCCAGTCGGCGACCCGCTGCGAACGGCTCAGGTCGACGCCCTCCTGCTCCAGGGTCCGCCAGAGGAACTCCCCGTAGACGTCGTCGCCGAAGGTGGAGGCGAGCCCGGTCCGCAGCCCCAACCGGCTGGCCGCGATCGCCAGGTTGGCGATGCCGCCGGGGCACGATCCCATACCCTCAGCGTGGATCTCGGCGCCCGGCATCGGTTGTGACGGCAGACCGGTCAGCACCATGTCGAAGAATGTGGTGCCCTGCATGAAGACATCGAGGATGGCGTCGTCGTCCGCGGGATTGCCCGGCTGCTGCACAGAGCCAACGGTAGCCCGCTCGCGCCCCCTGCTACCAGGCGTAGTCCTCGGGAGCAGTCTTGTGGCCCGGGAAGATGTCATCGAGTTTGGCCAGCGAGGCCTCGTCCAGGTCCACCTTGAGGGCACGTTCGGCCGATTCGAGTTGTTCCATCGTGCGGGGTCCGACGATCGGCGCGGTCACAGCGGGCTGGTGCAGCAACCAGGCCAGGGCCACGTCGCCCGGCTCCAGTCCACGCTCTTCGGCGAAGTCCTCGAACTTCCCGATCTGCTCGCGGTGGTCCTGCACCGCCTGCGCCGAGCGACCCTCGTTGCGTCGCTTGCCGTCCCGCTCCTTCCGCAGCACTCCACCGAGCAGGCCACCGTGCAGGGGCGACCACGGCAGGATGCCGAGGCCGTAGTGCTCGGCGGACGGGATCACCTCGAGCTCGATGTCACGGGTCATCAGGTTGTAGATGGACTGCTCGCTGACCAGGCCGGTGAAGTGACGCGTGCTCGCCGCGGCCTGCGCCTGCGCGATGTGCCAACCGGCGAAGTTGCTGCTGCCCGCGTAGAGCAGCTTTCCCTGCGTCACGGCTACCTCGACGGCCTGCCAGATCTCGTCCCACGGGGTCGCCCTGTCGATGTGGTGGAACTGGTACAGGTCGACATAGTCGGTCTGCAGGCGCCTCAGGCTGGCGTCGAGCGAGCGCCGGATGCTCAGTGCCGACAGCTTTCCGCTGTTCGGCCACGGGTCCATGTCGGCGTACAACTTGGTGGCCAGGACGGTCTTCTCGCGGCGCCCACCGCCGCCGGCGAACCATCGTCCGATTATCTCCTCGGTGGCGCCTTTGCCCTTGTCGCCGCCATAGGCGTTGGCGGTGTCGAAGAAGTTGATGCCCCGGTCGTGCGCCGAGTCCATGATGGCGTGGGAATCGGCCTCGCTCGTCTGCGGGCCGAAGTTCATGGTGCCCAGGCAGAGGCGGCTGACGGTCAGGCCGGTGCGGCCGAGGTGGGTGTATTCCATGTTCCGACCATTACCCCGCCTAATGGTTCCGCAAACAGGCCGCTAACCCATCATGTCGGCCAGCCCGACGATCTTGGTGGGCGTGATCCTGACGAGAAGCTCTCCTTCGACCGCATTCCGTCGGCCGAATTCCTCGGCCTGTTCGGCCGGAACGTACCGGCGCGCAATGGCAATCGACAGCGGGAGCATGGCCTCAAGATCACCGGAGAGGGTGACTGTGCCCTCCACCATGACGAAGCTGTACGGGGGCTCCTCGAGGTCCACCACCAGCGACACCCGTGGATCGCGCGCCAACGACTTGCCCTTGACGGTGCCGGCGCCCGTCGTGAAGACAAGATCGTCGCCGTCCAGCACGAACCAGACCGGGGCTAGGTGTGGTCGCCCGTCGGCGCGGGTCGTCGCCACCTTGCCGGTGCGTTGGCCGGCGGCCAGAAATGCCCGGGCCTCGTCGTCTGTCATCCGATGTGCCATCAGGCCAGCTTGCCACGACGGCTGAAACGATCGATGCGCGGCAGCCGGGCGCAGCGTTGGCCTCACATAGTGATGCCACCGCTCATCCAGCGTCCGTCGGTGTGTTCGTACTCCTTCGTTTCCTTGAATTTCAGGCAACGGGAGCATTCCAGGTGATACGACCGCCTGTTTTCGGGATTCTGATCGCTGACGACCAGATATCGATGTCGACCGAGCCGACAACGCCAATAGATGGCCGACTTCCCGTCGGCCGGATTCGGATCGACGAGTGCCGCACGCAGCGGCACCATCCCGATCAGAAGCCCCGCGGCCTGCGGGATCTGCCGGCGGCGGGACAGGAAACACAGGTCGGCTCTGAATTCGTCGTCGTATCTGTCGCGGTGCTCAGCGGGCAACGCCCGAACGGCGATGGTCACGATGGCGCCGGCGAGCAGCGTTGGCCTGGACCTCGGGGGCGCGCTCACGTCGTCTCGCCGATGGGTCGCAATCTGTTCACGATCTTCGCGCGGGCGGCGTGCGCCTGGGCGAGCGAATTCCTGGCCATCGTCAGCCCGTGTTCGGACAGCTGGTAGTAGCGTCGGCGCGGCCGGCCGGCCGCCTTGGGATCGATGTCCTCCCAGTCACTCTGAACCCATCCGAGATTTTCCAGACGAGCCAGGATGGGGTGGATGGTCCCGCTGGGCAACCCGGTCGCAGCGGAGATCTCCAGACCGTAGCGAACACTGGCCGGCTCGGCCACCAGGACCCGGAGGACCGCCTGGGTGGACATCGTCATGCGGGGTGCTGAGTCGGCCATGCTCGTATTCTACCTAGCCGTCAAGGGAGCTGCACGTCGAGCCTGTCCCGCGGGGTGGTCGCGGTAGCCAGTTTTCGCGGTGGCCGGGTTGTCGCGGTAGCACGGCGAGAATGGTCGGCTGGCAGGATGTTCCGCATGCGCAGCGAACTGATCACCGTCCGGACCGGCAACCACCCGCAGGTTCACGATCTGACGCCCAGGTGCGAGCGATTCATCACCGATGCCGGCGACGGACTGCTCAGCATTTTCGTTCCGCATGCCACCGCCGGCGTAGCGATTCTGGAAACGGGGGCCGGAAGCGACGGCGATCTGCTCCATGCGATCGACGATCTGCTGCCCCGCGACGACCGCTGGCGCCACCGACACGGATCGGCCGGGCACGGTCGCGATCACGTGCTGCCCGCGTTCATCGCCCCGTCGATCACGGTGCCGGTCCTGGGCGGCGCCCTGCAACTCGGTGTCTGGCAATCGATCTGCCTGGTCGACACCAATATCGACAATGCCGAACGCGAGGTTCGAATCAGCTTCCTCTCCGGCTGAGGCGAGACGGCCGGACGCTGCGATTCACGGCAATCGACGAAGCCGCCTTGATTCGGCGGCGAGCCGTTCCCGCTGGTGTGCCAACGCCGTCGCCTGGCGTGTGACGTCGGCTTCGATCTCCATCGGTGTGCGGACGCGGTACGGCGAGCCGGCGGCGGGCATCCGGACCGTGGGCGGCGGCTCCAGATTCCGCTGCCCGATCTGCGCGATCACGGACGATCGGTCGGCTGCGATGTCGTCGAGCACGACGCGCTTTCCGTTCACCAGGATCAGACTGGCCGCCCACACACCCAACTGCGGCCTGCCCACGGCTGCGACGTCGGCCCAAGACAGGAAACCGATCCGGCGCCAGGGTCGGCGGACACCCGCTTCCGTCACGACCGTCGGTGGCCGGAATCGATGCCAGGCCTGAGCGCCGAGGCCGATGGGCAGGTACAGCAGAAGGAAATCGAAACGCCCGTGGAACGCCTCGAATACGATCAGAGCGCAGGCGAGAAGGTAGCTGATGACCTGCGTCCTGAGTTTCGGTGGCTGATACCTCCGCTGACCCACCACGGAAGTGTCTCCGTCGTCGGCCGCTTCGCTCACCGTCTGAGATTACTCAGATGCCCTTCGGCAGCCGCCGGCCCCCGAAAGCGGGGGCCGGCGCCGACGGTCAGGAGTGGATGGCGAACTGCCCGCTCACTGCGGCATTGCTGGAGGAGTCGCCGACCCAGACGCGATAGCTGCCGGGATGGACCGTCCAGCCGGAGCTCGGATTGTCCCAGGATGCCAAGTCCGCATTGGTGAGCGTGAAGCTGACCTGCTTGCTCTGCCCCGGTGCGAGAGAGACCTTCTGGTAACCCTTGAGTTGCCGCGGCGGCTCTTTGGCACTGCTCGGTGATCCGAGGTAGAGCTGGGCGACTTCGGCCCCTGACCGTCGGCCGGTATTGGTCACGGTGGCGGTGACGGTCACTGCATTGGGCCGCCTGCCGAGATCCAAGTGGCTGATGCGGAATGCCGTGTACGACAGGCCGTATCCGAACGGGAACAGTGGTTGCTGGTGTGTGGCGTCATACCAGCGGTATCCGACGAGCAGGTCTTCGTCGTAGTAGACGTTGGTGCCGTCGCCCGGGTATTGCGCCGTGTTCTGCGCCGGGCCCTGGTTGTCGCTCGGCCGGGAAGGTCACCGGGAGCTTGCCCGATGGATTCACGTCACCGAACAGCAGTTTGGCGAGCGCAGTACCGCCGGTCTGTCCGGGGTACCAGATCTCCATCACTGCAGCCACCTTGGACAGCCACGGCATCAGCTCGGCACTTCCGGTGTTCAGCACGACCACCGTCCTGGGATTGGCCGCCGCCACCGCCGTGATCAACGCGTCCTGGTCGGCGGGCAACTGCAGCGTGCTGCGGTCCATTCCCTCCGCTGTCGCGTCGGAGACGACGACCACCGCTACGTCGGCCCGGCGAGCTGCCGCAGCCGCCGCCCTGATCAGCTTGTTCTCCTGCGGTTGCCAACCGAGATGCAGTCCGGCGGTGACCGCGAAGGCATCCACGGTGACCAGAGTGGCCTGGAACGGCGTGACGTCCACGCGGATGCGGTGGCTTCCGGCCGTCAAATTGATCAGGCCATTGCGTACCGCTTCCCGCATCGGTGTGTAGTCGACGACCGGGCGGCCATCGATCCACACCCTGACATCGGCGCCGGCGGACAACGAGAACCGGTAGGTACCGGCGGCCGGGGCGGTGATCGTTCCGCTGTAGCGGGCGGACCACACAGGAAGGGATGCCACCGGCGGCGGATTGCCTGTGATGTCGAGGTTCGGGACCGTAGCGCTGGCCACTGGCGACCCGCTCAGGTCGTTGGTGGCGTAGTAGGCCACCGCCAGACCCGCGCCGAACGCGCTGGCCGGAACGGGCGGCAGGGCCGCGAGCCCGAGGGTTCCCTGGCTGTGCGTGACCGAGATGCCAGCCTGCGCGGCGCGGGTGGTGATGCCGGCCAACGGGGTGATGACCGGCTCGGAAGCGGTGACAACAGCCGAACCCCCGGCGGCGGTCACGGGGTGCTCGGCGGCGTCCCCGATGACGGCAAGCGAACGAACGGTTCGGGCGTTGAGCGGCAGGGTGGCGTGGGGGTTCTTGAGGAGCACCGCGCCGGACTCGGCCAGCTGCGTCGCCAACGCGAGGTGCGCGGGCGTGCTCACATCAGCGGCTTTGACGTCGGCCGGATTCGGAAGTGGATGGTCGAACAGGCCGATCCGGAACATCGCGGTCAGGATGTGGGTCACCATGCCGTTCAGGGTGGCGACGCTGACCGAGCCGTCGAGGACGGCGGCCTTGAGTTTGGTGTTGAAGAACGACCCGAAAAGTTGATCGATGAACGTCGGATGCGCGTCGTCGGCCGTGCCGGGCATTTCGAGATCCAGGCCCGCTTTGGCGGCCTGCACCGTGTCGTGCAGCGCACCCCAGTCGGACATGACCATGCCGTCGAAACGCCAGGCATCTCGCAGAGTGTCTGTCAGCAGTTCACCGTTCTGGCAGGCGTACGTGCCATTGACGCGGTTGTAGGAACACATCACCGCCCCGACGTCAGCCTGTTCGACCGCGGTGCGAAAGGCCGGCTCATAAATTTCGTTCAGCGCGCGCTGGGAAACGTTGACATTGATCGAGCTGCGCAGCACCTCCTGATTGTTGGCGACGAAATGCTTGACCGTGGCAATGACGTGCTGACTCTGGATGCCGGTGATCTCCGATGCCGCCGTCTGGCCGGTGAGGTAGGGATCCTCGCTGAACGTCTCCGGCGCGCGGCCCCACAACGGAAGCCGAAGAATGTTCACCGTTGGACTCAGCGCAACGTTGTGGCCCTTGCCGGCCTGTTCGGCGCCGTAGGCCACGCCGTAGGACTTGGCCAGTGCGGTGTCCCAGGTCGAGGCGAGATTTGCGCTGTCCGGCCATTGGGTCACTCCGGTCGAGCCGTTGCCTACGCCGACCGGGGAATCGGCCAGGTACAGCGCCGGAATGCCGAGTCGGGTGTTGGCCGGAACCACTCCGGCATAGCCGGCCGAATTCAGCGGAAGCGGATATCCGGCCCCGTGCACCATCGTGATCTTCTCGTCCAAAGTCATCTGCCGGACCAGCAGGGCAGCGCGCCGCTCGGGTGCCGTCCGGACGTCCATCCATGGCTTGGCCTTCGGCGTGGCCACCACCCGGGACGCCGTCGTCGACGCTCGGGATGCCGCGGCCGGGGAGGCGACGGTCGCCATTCCGGCGACCCCGAGTGCGGCCGCGAGCAATACCGACCAGAACCTACTCGGGGCCGATCTACGGGAAGACGCCATTATCATCACCGAGCCCATCGTGAATTGGTGCCGTATTTTCGGGCACCATGAATCGCCGAGAGGGCGGTCCCTGACGGCCGTTCCACCCCGGCTGATGTCGGGGAGCGGAATACGCATCACGCTAGATCGTTGCACCATCGGCCGCAATACGAGATTGATGAATGGAATTGGTGCGAAAATAAAAGGCTCTCACTCGACTAATTCAGCGCGTCCGGAAGGTTTGATTCGGACCGGGCTGGGTACGCAGAAGTCTCGGGCGGGCCGAGACGTCGCGCCGGTGGCCGTGGCGACATCGGCCACCGCCATGGCCGCGTGTGCGCAGCGCCACTGCCGACCGGTCTGCTGTGGAGCCGCACACCGGGGATGATGGCAGCATGACGGGTTCGGCTGTTGGCCGGTTCCCGGGTCGGGCGGAGCATGCCCTCCCGGTGCGATCGCCGCTGCCCGTCGGGCTCGCGGGACAGTCCGTCGCGGTGGTCGGCGCGGGGCGTCTGGGCAGCGCGCTGGCCAATGCCCTGCGTGCCGTCGGCGTCCAGGTGACCGGGCCCCATGGCCGGGGCTTCGACGGTCGGGCCGCTGACATCGTTTTGCTGTGTGTCCCCGACGACCACATCGCGCAGGCCGCCTCCGTGATTGCTGCCGGCCCGTTCCTGGGGCACTGTTCCGGTGCTACGAGCCTGGCAGTGCTCCGCACCAGCGCATTACCTGGCCGGGCCTTCTCCGTCCATCCGCTCATCACCGCCAGCCCGACCGGGACCCGGTTCGCCGGCGCATCCGCGGCCGTCGCCGGTGCATCCGAGGCGGCCGTGACCGTCGCCATCGCGCTGGCCGGCGCACTGGGCATGCGGGCGTTCTCCGTCGCCGACGACGACCGCCCCGCCTATCATGCGGCGGCCGCCATGGCGGCGAATTTCCTCATCACCTTGGAGTGGGCCGCGGCCCGGTTGCTCGCGTCGGCTTCCGTGGATCCCGCCGTCGTAGTACCCCTGGCCCGCCAGGCGCTCGACAACTGGGCCGACCTCGGTCCCGGCGCACTCACCGGCCCGGTGGCACGCGGTGATCTGGGAACCGTTGCCGCGCAGCGGCGAGGCGGTGGCCGACCGTACTCCGGATCTCCTCGGCCTGTTCGACGAGTTCGTCCTGGCCACCCGGGCCCTTGCCACGTCGCGCGCATCCTCCGCTGGCTGTGCCCACAACTGCGGAAGGTTCCTGATGTTGGTAGTCCGCACCGTTGCCGACCTGCGCGCCCGGATAAGAGCTCTCCGCATGCAGGGGAAGACGGTGGCGCTCGTCCCCACCATGGGTGCCCTGCACGCCGGCCACCTGGAGCTGATCCGGCAGGCCGGCGTCGACTGCGACGCAGTGGTGTTGTCGATCTTCGTCAACCCGGCCCAGTTCGATGACACGGCCGACCTGGCCGCGTATCCGCGAACCGAGAGCCGAGATCTCGAGATGGCGGCCGCCGCGGGCGTGGATGTGGCCTTTGTGCCGGCTGTCTCGGAGGTTTATCCCGCTGGTTTCACGGCCAGTGTGGCCTTGCATGGGCCGATCGTCGAAACGTTCGAGGGCGCCGAACGAAGCAGCAGCCATTTCGCCGGCGTCACCACCGTGGTGAGCAAGCTGTTCAACATGGTCGGGGCCGACCGGGCCTACTTCGGCCAGAAGGACGCCCAACAGCTACATGTCGTGCGGGCGATGGTCGCCGACCTGAACATCGACATCGAAGTCGCCTCGGTGCCTACCGTTCGAGAACCGGACGGAATGGCGTTGTCGAGCAGAAACGTGCGACTCTCGCCCTCCGACCGCAGCCGTGCTTCCGAACTGAGCCGTGCGCTGCATGCCGGCCTCGGCGATTTCCGGACCGGCACCCGCAATGCCGCCGACCTGCTGTCGACCGTGGGCAAAGTCCTCGCCTCGGCCGGAATCGTGCCGGAATATCTTGCCGTGGTGAGTGAATCGAGTTTCACTCCGGTGGATGTCGTCGACGAGCCCGCGTTGATACTTCTGGCCGCCCGCATCGGCTCCGTTCGGCTGATCGACAACGTCGTCCTCGGACCGGGGTGAGATTTCCCGCGCCGCGATCGAGCTACGCGGCAGGAACTGGCGTGCAGGCTTCAGTCCGTACCGAAGGCTTGATGATCAACGAAGGGCCGTGTCGATGTCGACCACCGCACCACTGACAACAGGAATCGGAACGCCGGCCGACGGAAAGCCGGTGTCGATCCCTGATCTGCTGCGGCACAAGCAATCCGACACGCCCATCGTGATGGTGACCGCATATGACTACCCGAGCGGCGCGGCCGCGCAGGCGGCCGGCGTCGACATCGTCCTCGTCGGCGATTCCGGCGCCATGACCGTGCTGGGATATCCGGACACCGTCTCGGTTTCCGTCGACGAGATGCTGGTGCTGGCCAGGGCCACCCGGCGGGCGGTCCGCACCCCGCTGCTGGTCGTGGACCTACCCTTCGGGTCGTACGAGATCAGCGACGAGCAGGCAGTCGCCACCGGCGTTCGATTTATCAAGGAGGCGAGCGCCGACGCGGTCAAACTCGAAGGGGGTGGCGCCGTTTCGGTGTCGCGGGCGCGAGCGCTGGTCAACGCGGGGATCCCGGTGATGGGGCACGTCGGCCTGACTCCGCAGACGGCCACCGCGCTCGGCGGATTCCGTGCCCAGGGCACGACCGCCACCTCGGCGTTACTCGTGGCCGACGGCGCCCGTGCGCTGGAAGAGGCCGGCTGTTTCTCGTTGGTCTTCGAGGCCATTCCCGCCGCCCTGACCACGGCCATCATGCCCACGTTGTCCATTCCGGTCATCGGCATCGGGGCCGGGTCCGGCACCGACGGCCAGGTGCTGGTCTTCCACGATCTGCTCGGAATCCGGGAGGGGGCCGGTGCCCGCTTCGTGCGCCGCTACGCCGATCTGCAGGACGCGATGACCGCCGGAGTCCGCGCGTACGCCGATGATGTGCGATCACGCAGCTTTCCGGCGCCCGAGCACAGCTACCGCATGCCGGTCGACGAACTGGCCGTCGTCACCGCGGCGCTGGCGGGGCGGACCGCGACCACGGGCGCCACAGATCTTGCGCACCGCTGAAGCCCGCCCGCTGGGACCGCGGGCCGACGCCGCAGCATTAGATGGCCGAACCCGGCGAAAGCATCGAATCGATGGTGGTGCAGGCGTCCTGGAGGCGGTTGCCCAGATAGGTGCCGGGCAGCTGGGTTCGGCGGCGGACGGAGCTGAAGGCGTTGCCCGCGTAGAAGACCGGAATGTGCAGTTGGTCAACGGCGGCGATGCAGGCAAGGGCACGACGGCGGCCGGTGGGAAGATGCGACACGATGACCACCCCGGCCGCCCCGGTCGCGGAGGCCGCCGTGGTCAGCGATGTGATGGAAGTGTGCGCACCGAGAATCCGACAAGGCCACCCCTTCTCCCGTAGCAACAGGGCAAGGGCTTCGATGCCGATGGTGTGCAGGTCACCCGGACCGCATGCCAGCACGATCGGATTGCGCCTGGTCGGCACCGGAGCGAATGCGCTGCTGCGGTCCAACCAGGCCCGTGCCGCCTCAGTGGTCAGGTGCTCCTGTTTGAGGTCGCACCTGCCGGCTTCCCACCACAGGCCGATCTGCCGCATCGCAGGCAGCAGTACTTCATCGATGCAACCGGCCAGGCCCAGCAGCTTGGCGGCGCGAGTCAATTGCGCGCGAATGCCGTCGGTGTCGGAACGGCTGGACGCGTCGAGAAAGTCTTGAATCAACTCGGCGGCAGGACCGTCGATGCCTAACAACGCCCGCACCGATTGCGCGGCCATACTCGCTCTGGTGCCGCGGGCGATCTCGTCCCGCATCAGCCGGAGAGTGTGCATCTCCCGATCGCTGTAGCGCCGATGCTTACCGGGTACCCGGGAGGACTCCGGGATCTGGTATCTGAGTTCCCACGACCGCAGGGTGGGCATCGGCACCCGCAACAGCTCGGACGCGTCCGCGATGGAGACACCGCCGGCGCGCGGATCCCGGCGCCGGCTGAATGACTCGCCGATCGTTTCGGTCGGAGATCTGTCCTCCGGCTGGGCGGTCACGCGGCGCCGACCGCGACACAGGACAGCAGGTCGGCCGCCAGATCAGGACCGCCGGCACTGGTCGACCTCGGTCGGCCGACAGGCCGATTGCCGGGGCAGCACGGACAACTGGTACCTGGTCCGCTGCTCTGGCACTTGGTCACACCTCCGCACGTCGGAGCAGCGCCCCGAGGTACGGCGCTGCTGCTGTCCAACGTGCACAAATCCGTACGGCAGGCGCAAGGCGCTAACTATGCAAACTCGGCCCGCGCCGCACAGTTTCCCACCGCCGCTCGGCCGAGCAGGGTTCAGCGGTACACAAGATCCCGGATCGCGGCTGTCTCCGAGGCCGGCAAGCGGCGCAGGATCTCGTCGAGTTCCGCGCGTTGCGCCGGCGTGGTGCTCTCAGCGAGCTCTCGCTGCAATGCCTCGCGTCTGGCCGGCGTCAGAGCACCCTCCTCGAGCCTGCGACGGAGCGCCTCGATATCGGTGACCGGATTCATGGTGTACCTCCTGCGGAAGAAATGCGGCGAACTCGCGTCGGAGCATCGCCGCGGATGTCAGACGACGCGACTCAGGCGGCGCGGAGGCGGATGCGCTCGACGATGGGGCCGTACACGGTGTCATCCTCGTCGGCGAAACGCTCCAGCATCCCGTCCAGGTCCTGGAGTTGTGCGGGCGTGGTGTAGCTGGACAGCTCCCGCTCGGCGACCTTGACGGACGCGCGCTGAGCCTTTCGCTCGCGGTACGTCTCGAGCACGGTGGTCCAAGCGGACTTGCGATCGATCTCGTTGTTTGTCATGCCTCCATCTTGATCGATGAAGATTCATGAGTCCAATGATTCTTTTGTATGTGATTCATGCTTGGCAGGCATCTGTCGCTACACTGAGTTCATGGACACCGACTCTCTGCGCTGGTTCCAGCAAATCGCCGACGGGGTGACCATGACGGAGGTGAGTCAGATCGAGTACGTCACCCAGTCCGGCATCTCCCGAGCCTTGTCCAGACTGGAAGTCGAGGTGGGTGCGCAACTGCTCCGCAAGACCGGGCGCAACCTGCGTATGACGGTCGCCGGGGCGGCCTTCAAGCGCCACGTCGACGCCCTGTTGCATCAATTGGACGACGGGCTCGCCGCCGTCGATCAGCTGGTGGATCCCGAGACCGGCACCGTTGCTCTGGCCTCCCAGCTTTCCCTTGGCACCTGGCTGGTGCCCAATCTGATCAGCAGCTTTCGAGCCGACTACCCGGATGTTCGGTTCGAGATCCAGCAGGTGCGCGACGAACTGACCACGTCCGTGCTGCAGGACAGCCGACTCGATGTCGAGATCACCACGGTGCGACCGACGGACCGCTCGATGCAATGGCACCACCTGCTGCTCGAGCCACTCTGGTTGGCCGTGCCGCGCGGACATCGCCTCTCGAGCCATGATCGCCTGCGACTGGCCGACGCATCGGCCGAGCCGTTCATCATGCTGCGGCGGCCATCCCTACTGCGTCGGCAGAGCGAGGAACTCTGTGATCGGGCCGGCTTCGAGCCCGACATCGCCTTCGAAGGTGAGGACATTCCCACCCTGCGGGGATTCGTCACTGCAGGTCTCGGTGTTGCGATCGTTCCTGCGCTGCACGAGGGTTCGCCGGATGCCGTCTCGGGGGCGGTGCATCACCTTGGAATCGCCGACGCGGGAGCGACCCGCGAGATCGGGCTCGGCTGGTCAGCCGATCGCCGGCTGCTGCCCTCAGCGGAACTGTTCCGGCAGCATGTCATCGAGCGATCGGCAGCCGGCACGCTTCCATCGCTCGCAATCGTCAGGTGATGTCGCGCCGAACTATTCGCTGTCCTCGATCTGTTCCAGGCGAACTTCGGTCTCGATCTCATCGATCAATTTGGCCACCAGACCGGCCAGACTGGTGGACGGGTACGCCTTCAGGTCGTTGACCATTGCGATCTTGTCCGCCGTGGATTGCAGGCGCCACGTGCGATCGATGCGGTCATAGGTCTCCTGGGCTTCCGCTTCAACCGCCTGCACCTGCTCATCGTGTGGCTGGGCTTGCGCTTTCTGTGCCTCGACAGGCTCGTCGGCTGGCATGGCGTCCCTCCCGGTCTCCTGATTTCTGCGTTCCGTTGCCCGGATCGGTAGGGTACTGATTCTAGCGAAGGGACCGATCATGGCCACGAAGGTTACGAGCCTGCTCAGAGGCGTCATCGATCAGCCGTTTGCTGCCGACGCATTGATCGGGCCTCATCTGACCGCGGAAGCCGTCGACGGTTGGCAACTGCTGCAGGTTGAACCGTTCGAGGGCGGCTGGCGCTTCTACTGGGTCAAGGCCGACTGACCGGAACGAACGGATCCCGCCCAGCAGAGCCGGTCATCAGGTCTGCGACTTGCCGCCCTGGTCCGCCTTGTTGGATCCCGCCTCCAGCGAATCGCCGGCCGGCAGTTCGTTGTGGCCGCCGAATTGCTGGCGCATTGCGGAGAGCACCTGGTTCGCGAAATGGTCCTCCCCGCGGGAGGCGAACCGTTCGAACAAGGAAGCCGACAGCACTGGAACCGGTACCCCGATGTCGATCGCGGCTTTGACCGTCCAGCGACCTTCGCCCGAGTCGGAGACCCGCCCGGCCAAGCCGTTGAGAGTTGGATTCGACTGCAGCGCAGCCGCAGTGAGGTCCAGCAACCAGGAAGCGATGACGGAGCCCCGGCGCCAGACCTCGGCGACCTTGGCCGTGTCGACATCGAACTGGTAGAACTCCGGCTCCTCCAACGGGGCGATCTCCGCGGAATGCTCCGCCGAGCGAATACCCGCATCGGCATTGTCGAGAATGTTGAGTCCCTCGGCGAAGGCAGCCATGATGCCGTACTCGATGCCGTTGTGAACCATCTTCACGAAGTGCCCCGCGCCGGAAGGACCGCAGTGCAGGTAGCCCTGCTCCTCGGGCGCCAGCTCGCCGGATCGCCCTGGTGTGCGGTCGATCTCGCCGGGGCCGGGGGCAATCGTCCGCAGGATCGGCTCGATGGTCTCGATAGCCGAATCGTCGCCGCCCACCATCAGGCAGTAACCCCGCTCCAAACCGAAAACGCCACCACTGGTGCCGATATCGACGTAATGGATACCCTTTTCGCGTAGCTTTGCAGCCCGCCGCACGTCGTCCCGGTAATTGGAGTTGCCGCCGTCGATGATGATGTCGCCGTCCTCCAGCAACTCCGAGAGTTCCTCTACCGTCTGCCCGGTGATGCCGGCCGGGATCATGACCCAGGCCACCCGCGGCTTCTGCAGCTTGCTGACGAATTCCGCCAAGGTGGGCGCGCCAGAGGCACCCTCGGACTCGAGGGTCTTGATCGAGTCGGCGCTCACGTCGTACACCACGCAGTCGTGGCCGCCGCGCATCAGCCGCCGCACGATATTGGCGCCCATACGGCCCAGGCCGATCATTCCGAGCTGCATAACGAGAACTCCCTCTGACGTGTCGCAGCTAGCGGGCTAGCTGCGCCTGGCGAAGCCGACGTGCCCAAGGCTAAGCCCAGCCCCGGGCCGTGCTGCCGTCAGGTCGGCCGCCCGCTGCGTTCACATCGGCGGACCGAATTCACCCGGCAGGTGCGAAAATGCGAGGGTGCCCGACCACGACGAACCCGCCCCGGCCAGCACCGGTGGTGGCGAGCGGCGCAGCGCCGAGCTACCCGGGACCGATGCCGCTCGTGCGGAACAGGCCCGGAGAGCATTGACCAGCGCTGACGACGTACAGGGATGGGCGATCAGGTTCGGCCTGCTCGGAGACGAGAACCGGCTGAAGATCCTGCTCGCCCTGCACCGCGCGCCCGGCATCACCGTCGGACATCTGGCCGCAGCGGTCGGAATGACCGACAACGCCGCGTCCCATGCGCTGTCGGCGCTGCGGATCGCGGGTGTCGTCGGAGCGGACAGGGATGGGCGATACCGGCGCTGGTCGGTGACCGACCGGGAGATCCACGACATCCTGCATGCCGTCGGCGCGAGCCATTCGGACCTTCATCCGCGACACTGAGCAGGCTCGTTCGCCGGGGTCACTCGCGAGGACGGTCGGCGCCGTACACGTCCGGAATGCCGTCATGGTCGGCGTCGGCCTCCTCGGCCGCTGTCATGCGCTGGTAGACCGAGTTGCGTGCCCGCAACACCACCGCGGCCAGCGCCGCCGCGACCACGGAACCGACCAGGACACCAATTTTCACGTTGTTGTCGTCCGGACTGTCCGGCCCGAACGCGAGCTCGCCGATCAGCAGGGAGACGGTGAATCCGACCCCGGCCAGCATGGCCATGCCCAGTACGTCCGTCCAGGCCAGTTGATCGTCGAGCTTCGCCTTGGTGAAGGTGGAGATAAGCCACGTTGAGGAGAAGATGCCGATCGTCTTACCGACCACGAGAGCAACGACGATGCCGATGGTGATCTCGTCCGTGAGCGCGTGGCCGAAACCGCTCACACCGCCGATGACCACGCCGGCGGAGAACAGGGCGAATACCGGAACCGCGAACGCGGAGGACAGCGGACGCATCCGGTGTTCGAAGTGCTCGGCCAGGCCCGGCCCGGCGTCCGGGCCACCGCTACTCTCGCTGCGGACCACCGGCACGGTGAAGGCCAGCAGCACACCCGCTACGGTGGCGTGGATTCCGGACGCATGGACGAGCGCCCAGGTCAGCACGGCCAGCGGCATCAGGAGGTACCAGGAGCGAACCCGCTTCTGGACCAGAAAGCCGAACAGGGCCAACGGGATGACCGCCAACAGCAGTGGGACGAAGGAGAGCGAGCTGGTGTAGAAGATGGCGATGATGGTGATGGCCAGCAGGTCGTCGACCACCGCCAGGGCCAGCAGAAAGGTCCGCAGACCGGATGGCAGGTGCGTGCCGACGACGGCCAGAACTGCCAGCGCGAAGGCGATGTCGGTTGCGGTCGGGATGGCCCAACCTTTCAGGCTCACCGAGTCCCCCAGGTTGAACAGCGCGTACAGCAAGGCGGGCACCAGCACACCGCTGATCGCCGCGGCGACCGGTATGGCGGCGCGGCGGGGATCCCGCAGGTCACCGGCGACGAATTCCCTCTTCAGTTCGAGTCCGGCCACGAAGAAGAAGATCGCCAACAATCCGTCGGCTGCCCACTCGCTGACGCTCAGGTGCAGATGCAATGCGGTGGGACCGAATTCTGTATGGCGAACCTTGGCGTACGAGGCAGACCATCCCGAATTCGCCCAAACCAAGGCGATGACCGCGGCGATGAGAAGTAGTGCACCGCCAACGGTTTCCTTACGGAGGATCTCGGTGATCCGGCTGACCTCCGGCCAGCTGCCGCGGGCGAAGACACTCTCCTCATGCTTGTCGGTCATGGCGACTCCCCGCGGATCGACCTGACTGGTGAGCGGGTCGGCACACTTGCGCCACGACATCCCCACCCATCACGGATCACCCTACTGTGCGCTCCCCCGGCGACATCAGCCCACGACTGCGCTTCTGCGTTCGAGAAGTACGACGTCCCGCCAGATTCCGTCCCGCCTGCCGAGACGTTCGCGCACGCCGACCACTCGGAACCCGGCTCGGCTGTGCAAGGCGAGACTGGCGATGTTCTCGGGGAAGACTCCGGATTGCAGCGTCCAAATTCCGGCCCGCTCGGTCGACTCGATCAGTTTCGCCAGCAGCGCTCTGCCGATCCCACGGCGCGCCTGAGCCGGGTCGGCATAGACGGAATGCTCGACGACGCCCTGGTACACCGCCCGGCCCGATGTGGGAGAAACCGCCACCCAACCGGTGACCACATCGTCGGCGGTCACCGCGACGTAGCGGTGGCCGACCAATCGGGAGCTGTCGAATTCGGTCCAGCTCGGCGGTTCCGCTTCGAAAGTGGCGTTGCCGGTTGCTATTCCCGCCGCATAGATAGTCGCTACCGCCGGCCAATCAGGTTCGCGCATCGGCCGCAGGATGATCTCTGGCGACTGTGGAACCCCCGTCATGCACCCAGTATGCCAACCTCGCCCGCGAGCGTGATCTTCAAGTCTCAGCGGTCGGACGGGTGTGGCAGATGGCTGTCCATCAGCACCTGTACCACCTCAGCCGGTGCCGGCGCGCCGAAGTAATTGCCCTGCGCCGTGTCACAGCCCAACTCGCGCAGGGCGTCGGCCTGTGACACCGTCTCGACCTCCTCCGCGGTCACAGTCATTCCGAGAGTGTGGGCGAGCGACACGAGCGATCCAACGATCTGGACGTCGATCGCATGGTTGACGCCGCTCGGGCCGACGTCGTTGATGAACGACCCGGCCAATTTCAATTCACAGACCGGCAGCCTGCGCAGATAGGTCATGTTCGAGTAGCCGGTGCCGAAGTCGTCGATGGCGATCCTGACTCCCATGGCGGCCAGATCACCCAGTACCGCAAGGGGTTCACTGTCGGTACCGATCACGGACCGTTCGGTCAGCTCGAGCTGCAACTGACCGGGCTGCAAATCGTTCTCCTCCAGCAGCCGCCGGACCACAGGGACCAACTGGTCGTCCGCCAGCTGACGCATCGCCAGGTTCACGCTGATCCGCAGCGGATTCGGGAATCGGCGAGCCCACCTCCTGGCCTGCCGGCAGGCGGTTTGGAGTACCCACCGACCGAGCGGCACGATGATGCCCGTCTCCTCCGCGGCGGCGATGAACCTGGCCGGCAACAGGTGCCCCAGCCGAGGGTGATCCCATCGCAGTAGCGCCTCGACGCCGGAGGGGATACCGGTGGCCAATTCGAACAGGGGCTGGTAGTACAGGCTGAACTGGTCGCCTTCCAGTGCGGCCGGGAGCATGCGCGCCAACGTGTAGCGAGCCACCTCCTGGTTGCTCCGTTCAGGGTCGAAGAACGCCCATCGGCCCTTTCCCTCGGATTTGGCCCAGTACAAGGTGATGTCGGCGGCGCGCATCAGATCGGCGGTGGCCTCCGCGGTGGCCTCCCGCTCGACGAGCCCGGCGCTCGCGGTCACGCCATAGGCGCGACCGTCGACGGTGATGGGTCGTGCGACCGCCTCCAGCGCATCCTCGGCGACCGCGATCACGTCCTGAGCCTCCGCCGTGTCCTCCAGGAGAATCACGAACTCGTCCCCGCCCAGCCGGGCGACCAAGTGTCCGTTCGGCGTCAGAATGGCCAGAAGCCGCCTGGCGATCTCGACCAGCACCTCGTCGCCGACCGCGTGGCCGACGCTGTCATTGATGGTCTTGAAGCCATCCAGATCCATCAGGCAAAGACCGATTCTGCTCTTTTTCGCGGGGTCCTTCGTCAGTTGCTCCAAACGGCTCTGGAACAGCGCCCGATTCGCCAACCCGGTCAATTCGTCGTGGTGAGCCTGATATTGCAGCTGGTTCTGCAACCGTCGAAGGTTCGTGACATCCTCGATGACGGCGATCTGAAATGCGGGCGCCCCCAATTCGTCCCGGATCAGCGAAACCGTCAGGTGGGTCCAGAGTCCGCGTCCGTCGCTGCGCAGGAATTGTTTCGCCAATTGGAAACTCTCCCGTTGGCCGACGATCAGTTGCGAATAGAGTTCCCACACCCGGTCGGCGTCCTCCGGATGCATGAAACTGCTCACGTTCCGGCGCCGCATCTGGCTGACCGAATATCCGAGCATCTTGGTCAGGGCCGGGTTCGCATCGAGGATGTTGCCGTCGGCGTCGCCGATGCCGATGCCGATGGCAGCGCCGGCGAAAACCGCCCGGAAACGCGCCTCGCCGGCTCGGACGGCGATCTCGGCCTCGCCAAGGGCCGAGGTTGCCGCCGAACGGATCTCATCCTGTTCCGCCAGGGTGCGCTCCTGCAAGCGGGCGGCGTAACCGGCGGCCATCGCGCCCTGCATCGCGCCGATCCTGGAAACCGTCACCGCATCGACACTTGGATCCGAGACCAGCGCCTCCGACAGCAATCCCACCGTCCGACGGATGGTCTCAGGATTGGTGAAGTGCGCATCCACCAGGGCCGACCCGACCGAACGCGCCTGATCGGGATCGAACGGTTGGCCGTGCCACACCAGCAGCAGCCGGCGCGCGAGGGCGAGGAGCTGCTGCTGCGTCTCCGGCAGGTCCATCGGGGCGTAGCTGGTGCCGGCGACGGCCCGGGTCCACCGGCTGGCCAGCGCGGCGACCTCTGCCTCGCTGAAATGGGCGCCGGACATCCCTAACCCGTCCACCCCTTGATTCCTACACCTGCGAAACCGACCATGCGCTCCGAATTGTCGGCCGGGTCGTCATCGGCCGGGTCCGACTCAGGACGCCACTGCCTGATCGGTACCACGCCGGGCTCGATCATCTCGAATTTGCCGAACAGTTCCCGGATCTGATCCTGCGATCGCATGGTCATCGGGGTCGGAGTGCGGGCATACAGGCGCTGATGGCTGTCCGCCAGCGCCGGCTGCCCGTCCTGGCTCGCATGCGAGAGCACCAGCAGACTGCCGGGTGCCACGGCGTCGTAGAGGCGGGCGATGAGTTCCTTCGGGTCGTCTTCGTCCCCGATGAAATGCAGCACGGCCACCAGCAGAATGACCACCGGGCGGTCGAAGTCGATCAGGCCCCGGATCAGTTCGTCGTCCAGGATGCGGTCGGGATCGCGGAGATCTGCCTGCACGACAGCCGTCCTGGTGTCGCCGCCGAGAATGGCTCGGCTGTGTACCACCGCAACGGGGTCGACGTCGACATAGACCACCCGAGCCGCGGCGTCCGCCTGTCGGGCGATCTCGTGGGAATTGCCGACAGTCGGGATGCCGGAGCCGATATCGAGGAACTGGGTCACCCCCTGCCCCACCGCATACCGCACGGCCCGCCGCAGAAATGCCCGGTTGGTGCGCATCATCAGCGGAAGCTCCGGCCACATCCGAATGGCTTCCCGCGCCATCTCCCGGTCCGCCGGAAAATTGTGGAATCCACCGAGGTAGTAGTCGTACACGCGGGCCGCACTCGGGCGATCCAGATCGATTTCCGGGGGTGCCCAACTCGGTCGGGTCAATTGGCTACCTCTCTCACCTGGTGGGCTGCGGGCAGTGCCGGTGACGCGCACATTACGCCCTGCGGTCACGCCTTCGACGGAGGAAGACAATACGGGCAGTAGAACATAGGTTACGGGCTGTCAGCGGAAAGCTTGTCGGCAGTCGGTCCACCCTGGTCGCCCGCTCCGTTGAACCGCGTCGAGAGCGCGTACCGCAGCAGGACGACGTCCCCGATCTGACGCACCTCCTCGAGGTGCGCTCGACGGTCGGGGTTGAAGGGGAACCGGCCATCGCCCACGAAGCGGCGGGCCCGCGAGTCGCCGACGAAGAACGGTGCGACGACCAGGTGCAGTTCGTCGACGAGGTCGGCGAGTAGGAACTGGGTGTGCACCAGGCCGCCGCCTTCTACCATCAGCCGTTGCACCCCTCTGGCACCAAGGTCCTCGCTCAGCCGTCGCATGTCGACCGGCTCGCCGCCGTCGACCACGGTGGCGAGGTGACCGAACTGCTGTCTGGCCCGGGCGACGGCCGAACTCGCACAGTAGACGAGCTTGTCACCGTCTCCCGGAGCCGAAGAAGTTCGCGCAGGCGTCCAGGTCCGCCCGTCCGGTCACGGTCACGCGTATCGGTGAGGGCGGGCGCCCGCCGGCGACCCGGTCCGCCCGCCGCGCCGGCTCACGCACCAACAGCCGGGGGTTGTCCTTCCGCACGGTCGAGGCCCCGACCAGGATGGCATCGCAGTCAGCGCGGACAGCGTCGACCCGGTCGAGATCCGCTGCGTTGGACAACACGAGCCGCTGTTCGCCCGCCTTGGCCAGGTAGCCGTCCAGCGACATGCTGCAGCTCAGCAGGGTGTACGGACGGTCAGCCATGCGCGCCCGCCCCGCCGGTCAGGACCGGGTTCCGAGGACGTGGTGAGTCCACCGTGCGGGTCCGGGCGTCGTCCGGAGCGAAGCCAGGTCACCAGGAGCACGATGCCACCCGGAAGGACGGAGAAGAAGACCATCACCCCGTACACCACCGCGGCGGCGAGCCCCTGGGCGGCGGTCAACCCGGCCGCTGCGAAGACCCAGGCGGCGACCCCTTCGCGGGGACCCCACCCCCCGACGTTCGTCGGGAACGGCCATGGCCAGCAGGACGAGCAGGACGAGCGGCAGCAAACGAAGGTTCGAGGCGGTGCTCCCGGCGGTCCGGGCGGCCAACATGAAGGTCGCCGTGTGACCAACGACGACCACCGTGGAGGCGACGAGGATCCCGGTCCAGTTCCGCCGGGCGAGCAGACCGCCACGCACGTCCGCGCCCGCCGTGCGCAGGGCGAAGCGCCACGCGACCGGTCCACGTCCCCGAAACCGCCTGCACACCAAGAAGACGATCGATCCGGCCGCCGCGAGCAAGCCGAGGACCAGCGGCATTGAGGAACGGACGGGCGAGGGCAGCACGAGCAGCATGACGCCGGTCAGTCCGAACAGCACGACCTGACCTGCGACGCGTTCCCAGCCGACGGCCCGTAGGCCCAGTCCGACAGCTCCGACTTGCCGGCCGTGCTGCACGCCGCGGTGCACGTCGCCGAGTACGCCGCCTGGAAGCGCCGTGTTCAGAAATTGCGACCTGTAGTAGGCGCCGAAGGCGACCCGGACCGGCAGTCCGACGCCGAGACCGCGAGCGACGAGGGACCACCGCCAGGCGCAGCACAGGGTGGTCAGGGCCGCCAGCGCGGCCGCGGCAGCCAATGACCAGCCGTTGATGGACGCGACACCATCGAGGACCGGACCGACGCCCACCCACCAGAACATCGCGCAGATGATCGCGACTCCACCGAGCGACCGCATCCAGCTCCACGCTGTCCGACGGTTCCGCTCGCTTCCGGCTGCTTCCGGCGGCACGAATTTCGGGTCAGCCGAATATGTCCTCACGGTGTTGGATACGCAGGCGAGGACGTCGGGGTTCACCGGTGCCATCGCGGTCACCTCGGCACGGCCAGCAGGTCGTCATGATGCACCGTCACGCGCAGCCGACCGGCGGCCAGCTGTCCCATGCGGCGATCGAAATAGACGCCGGTCAGGGCGGTCAGCGCCGGACGCTGCTCGCAGGCCGCACCGAGCCATCCGGCGAACCATTCCTGCGCCAGCCGGGTCTGGGCCGCCCCAGAGACCACGGGCTGGCCCGCACGACGACCTCTGCGCCCAGCCGGTTGAACGAATCAACCGCAGCCCCGACCGCGCCCGGACCGAGAAGACGCCGCTCGCCGCTGACCCGGCGCTGGTGCGCATCGAACGCCTCCCCGATGACGTCGTCCAGCGGATCGGACGGCGTCAGATCGACCCGGCCGACGACCGAGACCGTCAGCAGAGCCGGACAGCCAGCTGCTACGCAGGCGCGCGTCAGCCGCTCCAGCTCGTCCCGCGTCAGCATGTCGAGCAGGGCCGAGGCCGTCAGCAAAGAGGCACCGGCCAACTCGCGGGTGGTCAGCAGGGTGACATCGCCCTGCCGGGTCTCGCAGGTCACCGCCGACCCGTCGGCGCCCGCCTCTGGGCTGGCGGCAGCTGCCTTCGCGAGCAGATCGAAGTCCCGGTCGTGCAGGACCCAGTGCTGCGTCGCGGACAGCCGCGGAGCCAGCCACCTGGCCATCGAACCGGTGCCGCAGCCCAGGTCGTGGATCATCAACGGGGCGGCGACCGGCAGGTGCAGCATGGCCAGCTCGACGAGTTCGGCTGATCGCGCCGTGGCGTCCGCCGGCTCCCGGAGCGCAAGCCACTCGGAGCTGACCTGGACCGGTGCGGCCTGCGGCCTCACCGCGCCACCGCGGCCAGGACGCCGCCGATCCGATCTGACGTGACGGACCAGCCGGACAAGGCGGTGCGGCGATCGCGGGCCGTCTGCCTGAGCCGCTCCCGCAGGGCTGAGTCGACGAGCCAACGACGCAGGGCGGCAGCCAGAGCAGGTGGGTCGTCCGCCGGAACCAGCAGTCCGGGACGCCGGCCGTCACCAGTGCTGCCGATCGCCTCGGACACACCGCCGACATTCGTCGCGATCACCGGCAGGCCGCGCGCAAGCGCCTCGGTGACCACCATGCCGTAGGTCTCGCCGCGTGAGGGCACCACCAGCAGATCCGCGCCGGCGTATTCCTTGTCCAGCTCCGCGCCGACCAGGGGCCCGACCAGGCTGACGCGGTCCCGCAGGGAAGCGTGGGAGCGCAAACGCTGCACGAACGGCCGATCGCGATCGAGCGAGCCGACGCACCGGCATCGCCAGGGCAGGTCCTCGATCAGCGACAGAGCGGCGAACAGCACGTCGTGGCCCTTGACAGGTGTCACCGCGGCCACGCACAGCAGCTCGGCGCCGGCCGCGGTCCCCGGCGCGAGCGGAGCGGCATCGACGCCGGGCGTCGCGACGTACACCCGATCGGGCGGCAGCCCATAGCGCTCGAGCAGTCGGGACCGGGTCCACGCACTGGTGGTGATGACGGCAACGGCAGACGACAGCACGACGCCCTCGCCGTCGCCGAGATCGTCGTGAGAATCTCGCCGGAATCGTCGCCGACAGCAGGCAGCCCGGAACCGCTCGGCGCAGGGTCGGGCGAATCCAGACCGAGCGGCATGTGCATCAGCACGACCAGCCGCAACCGTGCCGCCTCCGGCTGGAGCACCTGGGGCACCGCCGAGGCGACGAGTCCGTCGAGCAACACAACGCGCGCCGTCGGGTATCCGGCCCAGCACTCCGGCAAGCGTCGCCGACGCGGCCGTCGACGGACGCGGCCAGCAGCCGGCCACCGCCCGCTCGTTGACCGACCAGCCCATGGCGGAGAGCTCCCGACAGATCCGGCGGTCGTAGGTGTTGCCGCCACTGGGCCGGGTCGCGTCGTCGATGCCGTCCGGCACCACGACGTAGACGCTGCTCGGCCGGACCCATGTTCGCCTGTTCACCTCTCGGTTTCCGCCAACGCCCGCTCGTAGCGTCGCCGAGGCTACGTGCGACTCGTGCAGCGTGACGGCGAGCCCGGCGAGTTGGCGCCCGCCCTCCCCCATGGCGCCGGCAAGCAGACGCTCCGCCAGTCGATCGGCGACCACCTTGGCGAGCGCCTCGGTGGACGTGTTGATGCCGGCGAACGCGGGTTCGTCATCGAGGTTGCGGTAGCTCAGTCGTTCCATGACGGCGTGCAGTTCGTCGGTCGCCCGCCCGATGTCGACGACGATGTTGTCCGCGTCCAGGTGCTCGCTCCGGAACGTCGCATCGACGACGAAGGTCGCCCCGTGCAGGCGCTGGGCCGGGCCGAAGACGGCCCCGGTAAAGCTGTGGGCGATCATCATGTGATCGCGGACGGTCACGCTGAACACGGTTTCATGCCTTTCCCTCGTCGTCGTGCGTCATCAGGTGGTCGGGTGTGCGACGTGGTCGTACGTGATCAGATGGCAGAGCGCGGGCAGGTCGCCGCTGGCCAGTCGCGCCATCACCTGCGGCAGTTCGTCGAACCGCGATTCGCCGCTGATCAGCGCATCGAAAGCGTTGTCCCGCAGCAGTTCGGTGGCCAGGGCGAGTCGGTCTGCAGCTGTCCGCCTGGTGCGCCGGGCCGCCGCGACCATGCCGACCTGGCTGGCCCGGACGGTCAGCCGACCGGAATGGAAGGCGCCGCCGAGCGACAGCCTGATCCGGGCGTCGCCGTACCAGCTGAGATCGATGACGGTGCCCTCCGTGGCGAGCAGATCGATCGAACGCTGCAACCCCGCGGACGTCGCGCTGGCGTGCAGGACGATGTCGCAATCACCGTCGGCGCTCGTCAGGCAGCGAGAAGTCGACACCGAGCGCGTCCGCGACATCTGCCCGGCCGGGGTCGGTATCGACGAGGGTGACCCGGACGCCGGGAAACCGGGTGAGCAGGCGGGCCACGCAGCAGCCGACCATGCCGGCCCCGACGACCGCGATTCGGTCGCCGAGCAACGGGGCTGCGTCCCACAGGGCGTTCACCGCGGTTTCCACCGTCCCCGCCAGCACGGCCCGAGCCGGCGGTACATCATCGGGCACGACGACGACCGACGATGCCGGCACCACATACGCGCTCTGATGCGGATAGAGGCAGAAAACGGTGCGCCCGACCAGGTTCGCCGGGCCCTGCTCGACGACGCCGACATTGAGGTAGCCGTATTTCACCGGTCCCGGGAATTCCCCGTCCTGGAACGGCGCGCGCATCACCGCGTACTGGCTTTCGGGCACACCGCCGCGGAACACCAGCGTCTCGGTGCCCCGACTGATACCCGAGCACACGGTGCGGACGAGGACCTCCCCGTCGACCGGCTCGGGCAGCGTCACGGACCTGATTTCACCGACGCCCGGTTTCCGCAGCCAGAACGCGAGCTCCTCGCCTGCCACTGTCGCACCCCCGTCCGACGCCGGCGTGAACCAGACCGTCCCATGCGATCGTATGAGGTGCTGTACACCTTGGACACGGAGGCATGGTGCGGAAGGTTCTCCTCGGCCCGTTGCTCGGACTCGTCGCACAGTTCGTACTGCTGGCGGCCCTGGCAGCGACGGTCGGCCTCGGCCTGTCCGGCGCCCTCACGGGACTTGCGGTCGGAACCGTGACCAACGCCGCGCTGGTGCTCGGACTCGAACGCCGCGGCCAGGACGCACTGGGGCCGGCCGACCGGGTGACCCTGGCCAGAGCCATCCTGGTCGGCGGCGTCGCGGCGTTGGCCGCCGATTCGATCGTCGCTTCGGCGCAGGCGACGACGGCCATCTCGGTGCGCGGATCGACACCGCTGATGGTCGGACTCGCGACCGTCGCGCTGGTGATGGATGCCGTCGACGGTCGGGTGGCGCGGCGTACGGCGACGTGCTCGACGCTCGGCGCACGGTTCGACATGGAGGTCGACGCGTTCCTCATCCTCGTCCTGTCCGTCTACCTGGTCCCATCGGCAGGCGGGTGGGTACTCGCGATCGGCGCTGCCCGCTACGCGTTCGTCGGTGCGGGCCTGCTGCTGCCCTGGCTGGATGCCCCGCTCCCGCCCCGGTACTGGCGCAAGGTCGTCGCCGCGATCCAGGGCATCATGCTGACCGTGGCCGTCACGCAGCTGTTGCCCCACCCTGTGATGACCGCCTTGCTGCTGATCTCGCTGGCGCTGTTGACCGAGTCTTTCGGGCGCGATGTGGCTGGGCTGAACCGGCGCAGACGGCTCGGCCGGACGGAGACGACGGCGTCCGGTCCGATCATCGCCGCCGAAGTCTCTCCTGTTCGTCGACCTGCCGCAGCGTGGTTAGCTCGATGAAGGACGCCGGCGTCGTCGTAGAGGTCGACCGACCCACCGCGCGGCAGCACGCCGCGCACGACCGCGTTCCGGATGTCCGATGGGTCCGCCGCTGTACATCGGCCCTGGCCACCGGCCTGGCCGGCCTGCTCGTCTGGCTCGCTCTCGTCGCCCCGAACGACCTCGCCCTGTTGTCGCCGGCGCGCCTTCGTGCGCATTCCGATCGAGGGCCTGCTGCTGCTTGCTCTCGCCCTGGTGCTGCCGCCGCGGGCGCGCCGGGTACTGACGATCCTTGCCGGCGTCGTGCTCGGTTTGCTGACCATCGTCAAGATCCTCGACATGGGCTTCCTGACCACGCTCGACCGCCCGTTCGACCCCGTGTCCGACTGGAGCTACCTCGGTCCTGCCGTCGGCCTTCTCGGTGATTCCATCGGCCGAACCGGTGCTGTCCTCTCGGTCGTCGGCTGCCGCGCTGATGATCGTGGCGATCGTCGTGCTGATGCCGATTGCGATCGGCCGCCTCACCCGGCTCGGAGTGCGGCACCGCCGCAGCTGGAGCGCAGTCGTGGCGGCACTGGCGGCCGGCTGGCTCGTCGCGGGGAGCTTCGGTTGGCAGCTCGTCCCGGGCCTGCCGGTCGCGTCGTCGAGCGCGGCCGGGCTCGCGGCTGACCAGGTGAGCGAGATCCGCGCCGGTATCAAGGATCAGCACAGCTTCGCCGACACGATCTCGCATGATCCGCTGAGCATCACCCCGGCCGCCGACCTGCTGACCGGTCTACGTGGCAAGGACGTGATCTTCGTATTCGTCGAGAGCTACGGCAGGGTCGCGGTGCAGAACTCGTCCTTCTCCCCCGGTGTCGACGCCGTCCTCGACGGTGCCGCCGCTCGGCTGCACGGGGTCGGATTCTCCGCCCGGAGCGCCTTCCTCACCTCTCCGACCTTCGGCGGCATCAGCTGGCTGGCGCATTCGACGTTGCAGTCGGGGCTGTGGATCGACAACCAGCAGCGGTACAACCAACTCGTCGCCAGTAAACGATTCACCCTCAGCGATGCCTTCGCGCGGGCCGGGTGGCGAACGGTGGGCGATGTGCCGTCCAACGGCGATCCCTGGCCGCAGGGCACAGCGTTCTACCACTACGACCAGACGTACGGGGACCACGACGTCGGCTATCGCGGACCGAGTTTCAGCTACGCCAGCATGCCGGACCAGTACATCCTTTCCGCATTCCAACGGCTCGAGCTGGCCGGACGCGGTCACGCCCCGGTCATGGCGGAGATCGATCTGGTGTCGAGCCACACCCCATGGACCCCGCTACCGCGGCTGGTGCCCTGGAGCGCGGTGGGGAACGGTTCGATCTTCGCCGGCATGCCCGCCCAGGGCGAGTCGCCCAGCGTCCTGTGGCGCAGCGCCGACCAGGTACGGGCGGCCTACGGTCGGTCCATCGAGTACTCGATGAACACGCTCGTGTCCTTCGTCCAGACTTATCCCGATCCCAACCTCGTGCTGGTCGTCCTCGGTGACCACCAACCCGCCACCGTCGTCAGCGGCCAGAGCGCCGGTCACGATGTGCCCATTTCGATCGTCGCGCACGACCCCGCGGTACTGGACCGGATTTCGGGATGGGGTTGGCAGGACGGCATGAAGCCGGGCCCGCAGGCTCCGGTCTGGCGGATGGATACCTTCCGCAACCGTTTCCTGACCGCCTACGACCGGTGACGCTGCCGGGTCGCTGCCACCGGCGTATGCGGGACCGGTAGCTGGGCACTATCGGTGCATGGTCCAGTCGATCGAGCTGCTGTCCGACGCGGCGACGGAGGCGCACATCCGCGGCGAATGGCAACAACTCATGGCCGCCGGACTACCGAGCCAGGGTCGGCATTCCGGCATTTCCAACCGCCCGCACATCACGCTCGCCGTCGCCCGGCAGCTCACCGCTGAGCAGGAGATCGAGTGCGCGGCGGCGGCTCGCGGCGTGGTGCCGTTCCCGCTGCGGCTGAGCGGACTGCTGGTGTTCGGTTCCGGGCCGTTCGTGCTCACCAGAGCAGTCGTGCCCACCGTGGAACTGCTCGATGTCCAGCGGCGAGTGGCCGGGAACATGGCCGGCCGGGAAGGCTCTGCTGACCACCAGAGCCCCGGCGCGTGGAGCCCGCACGTCACCCTCGGCCGACGGCTCGATGCTGGGCAGCTGGCTGCGGCGCTCACCACCCTGCAGCCGATCGACGAACTCGTCGGTCACGCGGTAGCCGTTCGCCGATGGGACGGCGACCGGAAGGTGGACTGGCTGGTGTCTTGAACCTTGCCGACTGTCAACTCGTCAGGATGGCACCGCCCCGATGAGGTGGCCGACGAGGAAGGTGATCGCCACCGCGACCGCTCCGAGCAGCAATTGGCGAAGGCCCGACCGCAACACTGGGCGACCGGTCAGTTGGCCGACGAACATGCCGCCACCGATGAGTGCAGCGGCGGTGATGAGCATGGCCGCCAGCAGCCCGGGGAAGCCCAGCAGGTACGGCACCAAAGGCAGGATGGCGCCCACCGAGAAGGCAACCAGGGACGCACTTCCGGCGATCAGGGGGGAAGGCAGATCTTCCGCGTCGAGTCCCAGTTCGTCGCGCGTGTGGAAGCGCAGGGCGAGTTCGGGATCCGCCGAGACCGCTGCGGCCATCTTTCCCGCCGTCTCCGCGTCGGCTCCATAGCCGCGGAACGTCTGCACCAGCTCCGCTCGTTCCGCATCGGGAAACTGCTCGTGCATGCGGCGTTCGACAGCGACCTCGGCGTGTACCAATTCATTCTGGTTGGTCACCGACACGTATTCGCCCGTTCCCATCGAGAAGGCCCCGGCCACCAGCCCGGCCAGTCCGGTCAGGACGATCGCATGGGTCGATCCGCCCCCGCCGCCCACACCGGCGATGAGGGATGCGTTGGTCACCAACCCGTCGACCGCACCGAACACGGTGGGGCGGAGCCAACCCCCGGAAACATCGCGATGTCGGTGCGACCAACCCGAACGCAGGGCAGCCTCGGTGGCGGCGCGATCCTTGGAGGTGGACCTGTCTATCTGATCATCTGTCACGGCATGAGTGTCCTCTGCAGCGGCGCCAGAGGCGCAATCCGAGGGCCCGGTCAGCTCATGCAGTTTGCGGAAGCCTTGCATAATCTGGCGCCCTTTTCGTCGGCTTCCGGCGGGTTTACTTGCAACAGGTACAGCAGAGTGCCCAGCCAGGTTCGCAAGCAACGAAGGATCGTGCCAATGAACTCTGCAGTAGCCGGACCCCACACATCGACCGCCGAGTGCACCGTTCCTGACCTTCCCGAACAGGGCCATGCGCCTCGTCCCACCGATTCGCGCCAGTCGGTCGACACCCGTCAGCACGAAGCCCTGGAACAGCTGACCAGTGCGCGGGCGGCAGGGCATGCCGGGCGCGTCCGGTCCGCGGAGCACGAGGTGATCAACGCCCACCTCGGTCTGGCCACGGCGCTGGCCCGCCGGTACCAGCATCGCGGGGTCGAGTTCGATGACCTGCAGCAACTGGCCCGGCTCGGTCTGTTGAAGGCGGTCAAGCGCTGGCAGCCCGAAATCGGCGTCGACTTCCTGCCCTTCGCGTACCCCACGATCCTGGGGGAGATGAAGCGCTATTTCCGCGACCACGGGACGGCCATCCGGGTACCTCGCGGGCTTCGGGACCGGTACACCGAGGTGCTGTCGGTTACCGAAGAGCTGGAGCAGCGGTTGGGCCACGCCGCAAAGGAGTCCGAGCTGGCCGAAGCATCGGGCATCGCCGTCGACCAGGTGCACGCCGGTCGGGTGGCCGTCCTCAGTTGCAAGGTGCTGAGCCTGGACGAGCTGTCCATCCAGGCGGCGGCCGCCGGTCGCCCGAGTTCGTTCGCCGAGACGGACATGCAGCGCGTCGAAGACGTGATGATGATCCGGCAGGCGATGGAACAGCTCACCGAACGGGAGCGGAAGATTCTGCGCCTCCGCTACTTCGAGGGCATGAGCCAGCTGAAGATCGGCGAGGCCATCGGGGTCAGCCAGATGCAGGTATCGCGGCTGGTGCGCGGCGTGCTGGCGAAGTTGCGGGCTTACCTGGATGCATGCAACGGCGCAGAGCCGCGGCTGGCCGGCTGAACCCTGGCTCGGGTGCATTGCCGCCGCGACTTCAGAGTTCGACCTTCTCGTTCGTGCCGCCGTCGTAGCGCTGACCGGTCACCTTCGACTTCACGAAACTGATGACGGACGCGATTCGTCCGCCCGGGGTGTCCCAGTACTCGGCGCCCACGCCGGTGAACTTGATCAACACGACGTTGGGATCGTCAGGCCCCTGCGGCAACCAGGCCTCCACCCAGGCGTTCCACAACTCGTGGATCTTCTGCGTGTCGGTGACGATCTCGGCGGTGCCGTGGAGCGAGATCCAGACGTCGTTCGAGGTCAAGCGTGACCGCAACCTGAGGATGGGCGACGATCTGCATCACCTTGCGCGACGTCCGCTCGGCGAAGAACCACAGGTCGCCGTCGAACTCGACCTCCTGCTGCGCCATCGGCCGCGAGATGAACTGCCCTTCGTCGTCAAGGGTGGTGAGCATCGCGATACGGATGCCCTTGGCCAGTTCCGCGACCCTGGTGACCTCGGTGGCCTCGGACACGTTGTCGGACATAGTCTTTTCCTTTTCGTCGGATGTCTCGCACCGTGTCGCGATCCTCGCGCCGAACTGCTCGTTTTGACGCGAGGATCGCGACACGGTGCGCGAAGCTCGAAGGTCAGTTGCCCGACCGGTCTCGCCGGTAAACGTCGCTGCCCGCGCCCGGGTCGGACCGATCGGCGCAGCTGCCGTCGGTCAGGACTGGAAGCTGGCCGACAGCAAGTCGAAGCCCTGCGCCAGGCTGACCCGCGGTGCCCAGCCGAGCGCCTCCCTGGTGCGCCGCTGGTCGAACCAGTGGGCGGTGCCGAGCTGCTCGGCCAGAAATCGGGTCATCGGTGGGCGGCCGGACAGATGCGCTGCACGCCAGATGGTTTCGGCCACGGCGCCGGCCGCTGCCGCGACCGGCAGCGGAATGTGCCGGCGGGGCTCCGGGACGCCGGCGGCTATGCAGACCCGCCGGAGGATGTCACCGACCGACCGTGGCTCGCCGTTCGAGACCACCAACGACTCGCCGTGCACGGCGGCGCACCGGTCGAGCGCAGCCACCAGGGCATCAGCGGCGTTGTCGACGTAGGTGGTGTCCACCAGTGCGGCACCGGTTCCGATCAGCGGTAGTCGCCCAGCCCGTGCCCGTTCGACCAACGGGCCGATCAACTGGGTGTCCCCCGGTCCCCACACCAGGTGCGGGCGGACACACAACACCGCGAGCTCGGATCCGTCGGCGGCGAGCGCGATGCGTTCGGCCATGGCCTTGGAACGGGAATAGTTGCCCCGCGCGCGCCTCGGGGTCGGCCGGCCCGGCTCCGGCGCCGACGAGCGCCGACCCCGCGTGGGCCACCGATGGCGAGGACACGTTGACCATGCGTCCGACACCGCCGGCCAGGCACGCGGCGACCACGGACCTGGTGCCCTCCACGTTGATGCGCACATACTCGGGCCACGGCCCGACGACGTCGACCTTCGCCGCCATGTGCAGCACGGCGTCCTGCCCGGCCGCCGCCTTGCGGACGATGTCTGCGTCGGTGATGTCGCCGAGGACTTCCCGGCAGTCGAGGCCGGCCGGTCGACGCTGCAGCACGGTGACGTCGTCACCGCGGTCGATCAGGACGCCGGCCACCGCCCTACCCAGCATTCCGCTGCCGCCCGTGACAAGAACCTTCATCCTCCGGACAGCACTCCCGCTGCCCAGCCGGCCACCGCGACCCGGTCGATCTTCGAGTTGTGCCGGATGTCCACGGGCATCGCCTTGATCATCAGCACGGCGGCGACCGGGACTGCGGCCGCAGCCCTGACGATGTCGCTGACCGCCGTCGGGGCCAGCGGGGCTCCACGTCCGGTGAGCACCACCACGACCTGCTGGGTACCGGGCGGACCCACCCCAACCGCCGCCACGTCAGCGAGCGCCGCGTGCGACAGCCCGCCGTCGTCCAGTGCGGCCTGCACCCGCACCTCGATACCGACCGGTGTGACCGGACCACTCGCCGAGGTGATGAGGTGAACGGCGCGGCCTTCCACCCAGAGTCGACCCTGCTCGTCGAGATGGCCGACGTCGCCGGTGCGGTGCCATCCTGGGTGTGCCGCCGCGGCCGCGTCCACCACCCAAGCGGCGTCGTACCGATCCCTGATGTGTTCGGCCGACGCCCAGATCTCGCCGGTGACATCGGGTTCGGTGGTCAGTTCCTGGCCGGCCACGCCGAGCTGGTCGAGCGGCGCCAATGCGATGGTGACGCCCATGAGTGGACGACCCACGCAGACGCCGTCGCCGTCGCCGGCCTCATCGATCTCGGCCAGCGAGATGTCCGTCAGCGGCAGCGCTTCGGTCATCCCGTAGGGCGTGTGCAACTCGGCGTTGGGCAGGAGTTCCTGCACCCGGCGCAGCAGCGTTGCGGGCACCGAGGCACCTGCGCTCATCAACAGTCGAACGCCGGACAGAGCCCGCCGATGCTCCGCCGACAAGCCGTCCGAGGTGGCGACGACATTCCGCAGCGCCGCCGGCGATGCGAAGACCACCGTCGCGCCCAGGGCCAGCGCCGCCTCACCGAGTGCGGCGGCCGTCAGTTTGCCCGGCTTCGTGACGTCGGTCCGCGGAACCACCGACGGCAGGCCGAGGGCCGGCCCGTACAGGGCGAACGGGGCGAAGGCCGCGACGATCCGGTCATCGCCGGTCAGCCGGTAGGTATTCCGGATCAACTCGAGCTGGGCTCGCACCTGGCGGTGCCGGTAGAGCACACCCTTGGCCGGTCCGGTGGCGCCCGAGGTGAAGAGCACGGCCGCTTCGTCACCGGGATCGGAGTCCGTAGCGGAGCGGACGGTCCGCGCCGAGCTTCTCGAGTTCGGGAAAGGATCGATCGACCCGGCCGGCCCGCTCGAGCACGGCCGGCCGCGCGCGGATGGCCAGTCGCCGTCCCGGCAGCCGCATGGCCCGCGCCGCGAGCAGTCCCGCAGTGTCCGCGACGAGGTAGTCCAGACGTGCGCCGCGCAGGGCCCGGCCCATCCCGCGCAGGCCGAGACCACGGTCGGCCACCACGATGACCCCGCCCGCCCGCCAGACCGCGTAGAGGGCGACCGTCAGATCGATCGACGGCGGCACCAGCAGAGCCACTCTGGCGCCCTTGGCCATCCCGGCGGCCGTCATGCCCGCTGCGATCGCCTCGACCCGGCGACCCAGTTCCGCCCAGCTGACGCGGGCACCGCCCACCTCGACGACCGCCGAGGATTCGTCCGCGGAACGTGCCGCCAGCTGTGCCAATACGGTCGGCCGCGGCCGGTCCTGCGCGGCCGGTTGTCTCGCCGACGCCGGTTCGGGCGTCGACATCGGAAGTTGGTCGAGCCAGGCGGCGATGGCGCGCCGGATATCCCGGGGCGTCCTCGGGCAGCAGGTGGCTGGCCAACTCGTACCGGTGCAGCACCGTCTGCGGCAGGCGGTCCTGCAGGTCCCGGAGGTAGACCTCGCCGAAGACCGGGTCGCGCGGTCCCCACAGCAGCAGTGTCGGCACGTCCAGCGACGGCAGTGCGTCCGCGATTGCCACCTGGGCAGGATGGCTCGGATGTTCTGGGGCGAAAGGGAATGTCGGCCACGAACTCGCCGACCGGAAGCCTGCGGCGCCTGGTGTGGTACGGCGCCGCGAAGGCATTCCGGACGCCGGCCGGCGGCCGCGGCCAGGTCAGCGAGGTGGTCACCCGCACGAAGAGCGACGTCCAGTGACAGGCGATCTGGTTCAGCAGCGGCCGGTGGGCCAGCCGGATCAGGATCGGCCCCTTGGAACCGGCGGGTTGATGGACGGCGGTGTTGGTCAGCACGACTCCGCGGAGTTGATCCCGATGCCGGAGCGCCCACCCGAGCGAGATGATCCCGCCCCAGTCGTGGGCCACGGTGACCACGGGCCCGGACCTGCCGCCGGTGATTCCGAGGGCGTCCGTCAGCCGGTCGAGATCCTCGACCCGCTCCAAGAGCACCCGAGGCCGTTCGATCCGCTCCGAGTACCCCATGCCCAGCTGGTCGACGGCCACCACGCGCCAGCCCGGAGGCGCATCGGCCAGCAGTCGGCGCCACAGATAGCTCCACGTCGGGTTGCCGTGCACGCACAGCAGCGTGCCGATCGGCTCGGCCGGGTCGGTGTCGGCGCGCCCGTGCCAGGAGTCGAGCACGTGGAACGTCCGGACGACTGCGTCCAGATCGGTGACCTCGACCAACCGGGACCAGCGCGGATCCAGTCCGGGCAGGCCCGGCGGTGGTTCGGTCGCCGGGGCAGAGCGCGAGCGGGAACCGAAAGTCACCAGACGATCTCGGAGCACGACGCGTTCAGACCTGACCCGATGCCCATCAGCAGGACCCGATCGCCGGCCGACAGATCGCCGGCCACACCGGCCAGGGTGACCGGAATGGCCGCAGGGCCGAGGTTGCCGCGGGTCGGGAAGGTCAGCGGGACCCGGGCCGGATCGAGGTCCAACGCCTTGGAGATCGCCTGGGTGTGCACGTTGCTGACCTGATGCATGATGTAGCGATCCATGCCGCGGTCCCACCCGAAATCAACCGCGGACTCGGCCCAGAGGTCCATCGACAGGGCCAGCCCGGCGTTCATCAAACCGGTGCTGTCGGTGCGCATGTCATCCATGTCGCCGACGCACAGCAGGTGATGTTCGCTGCCCGCCCTGGTGGCGCCACCGACGAAGCGGTGGCCCTCAGGATGCAGATCGGTCCGGCCCAGCACCATCGCCGCGGCACCAGAGCCCAGCGTCAGCGACGCGAACTGCGCGAAGACCTGCTTGGCGTTCGCGTCGCCGTTCTGCAGGCGACCGATGGTCGAATCGTGGATGGCCCGCGAATCCTCGCCGTTGACGACGAGCGCGTAGTCGATCTGGCCGCTGTCCAGCATGGCCGCTGCCAGCTGCATCCCGTTCACGAACCCGAGGCAGGCATTGGTCACGTCGAAGTTCTGACACGAACTCGGAAGTCCCAGCGCGTGGTGCACCGCGACCGCGGTGGACGGTTCCAGGTGCGCACGGCTGACCGACGTGTTGACCATCAGCCCGATCTGCCCGGGGTAGACACCGGCCTCGGCCATCGCCTTCGCGCCGGCCATGGCGGCACCGTCGGAGAACGAGGTCCCGTCGGCCCACCACCGGCGCTCCTGGATCCCGGCGAGGCGCTGCATCATCCCGGGACGCAGACCCACCCGTTGGTAGACGTCGGAGAGGCGATCGTCCATCTCGTCCGAGGTCACCACCCGGGGCGCGTCGATCGCGCAGACGGACAGAATCGAGGTGTTGCTGAACCGGTGGATCGCGTTTCCGCGCATACGGACCTTCCTGCAGTCGCCAGCCGCAGCTGGATCGAGTCAGACGGGGTCCGATCTCGTTCGTTTGGGCACGCCGGAGAGTTACCTCGGAGAACGGTAATGGACAGAGCCTGGGAGCAGGACAACCGGCACCGCAGTTCACGCCAGCGGGAGCGAAGCCCAGCCTTTGATCGATCCTTCCACCAGCGGCGACAGGCAAGACCTGTGACCGGTAAGCGTACGTGTGGAGTCCATCACGCTTGGGTCTCCCGGCAGGCAGTCCGCGCCCGAATGGCCCGCCGGCTCAGCGGAGGGTAGCCACCATCGGGCACTGAAAGGTCCGGGCTGACAGCCCCACCCTGTTCAGGTAGGTCGCGACGATGCGCCAGGCCCGCAGAATGCTGACCTCGTTGTAGTCGATGTCGTTGTTGGCGCAGAAGTTCTGCACGACCGGCCGCACCTTGTGCAGGTTGGGCCGCGGCATGCTCGGGAAAAGGTGGTGCTCGATCTGGTAGTTGAGCCCGCCCATGGCGAAGCTGGCCAGGCGGCCGCCGGAGACATTGCGCGAGGTCAGCACCTGCCGGCGGAAGAAGTCGATCCGGGAGTCCCGCGGCAGGACCGTCATGCCGATATGGCTCGCGGCGAAGGACGTGCCCAGGTACAGACCGGTGACGGCGAGTTGGACACCGAGGAAGGCGGCCGCACGACCAGGCGAAAGGAAGATGAACAGCAGAGCCGGGTACCCGGCGAGCCGGACCAGCATCATCATCAGCTCGGTCCACCGACGCTTCATGCCCGGCCGGGTGACCAGCGCCTGGACGCCCTGCGCATGCAGGTTCAGCATCTCGACAGTGAGCAGCGGAAAGAACCACCAGCCTTGATGCCGATGCATGAAGGAGGAAAAGCCAGGACGCATCTCCTTCTCGGGCGGATAGAAATGCACGACCGAGGCGGCGATATCCGAGTCCTTGCCGATCTGATTCGGCGCCGCGTGATGCTTGTTGTGCTTGTTGTTCCACCAGGCCAGGCTGACTCCGGCGACCAGTGTCCCCATGATGAGTGCGGTCATCTCGTTCGCCTTGTGCGACTGGAAGATCTGCCGGTGCGCCGCGTCGTGGCTGTAGAAGATGATCTGGGTCAGCACGATGCCGAGTCCGGCGGCGACCGCCAGCTGGATCCAGCTGTCACCGACGAGGGCGAATGCGACGCACACGCCCACCAGAGCGAGCGCCAGCAGGCTGATCCGCACGGCGTAGAAGGTGTACGCCCGCCGCATCAGGTCGAGCGACTGCGCCGATTGCAAGACTTTCGCAAAGTCGCTGGGTGGCCGCGGCAGCCGACGCGGTCTCGCAGTGGCCGCCGCGGTGGGATTGGTGACGATGATGGCTTCTCGATTCGATGATCGTTGCGTGCAAGTGGGTCGAACGATGGTGAGCGCGGACGATTCCTATCGGACTTCCAGTCCGAATATTCGGACGGTGACGACGGCATCGTGACGCCCAGGAACGATGGACCTACGCGATGTGTCATCAGAACGGCGGGAGACGTCGCTGGTAGAACTGAGGGCTTCTCCCGTCAAGGCGCATCCGGGCGACTGGCTAGCACGCGGCCCGGCACCTGCGGCATCTTTGTACAGGACGCCGTGTCCATTGGATCTCATCCGATCGTACGCCGTAAAACCGCATTTCTGATCGACCCGAGACTGTGCAGTCAGGGCGCCAGGCCTCCATATGGGTTAGGCCTGAAACGTGTGCGCAGCCTTGACAAACCCGGAGCCGCAGATTTTGCATAGCCTGCTCACCGACGTCGGACAAGCTCAGAGGAGCCGGCCGGATCTCAACTGGACGGAGCCGCTGCAGAGGACACGGCTGTGGCAGCAGCACCGGGAACCAGAACGACCAATTCTTTGCCGGCCTTGTCGTACAACGCCAGCTTGTCGTCGGCCAGTTTGTACGTGTGGGTGTCCGCCACGGCGCCCGGTAACGGCGCGCCATCGCAGGCCATCATCGTCATCGGGCCCGAGGTGACCACCAAGGTCTGCGGAGCGCTTTCCTTCCACGTGCCGTGGGTCTGGTTGCACCCGTCCGAGGCGGTCCACGTCCCGTCCGTCGCGAACGTCACGAAGGGTTGAACCGTGGTCTGATAGGTCTTTCCGGTCATCCACGTACCGACGACCGTCGTTGCTGCAGCGGGCGCCGAACTTGCCGCGGGCGCCGAACTCACCGCGGACGCCGAACTCACCAGGGACGCCGAACTCACCGCGGGCGCCGACGCCGGGGCACTGGACGACTGACTCGAACACCCGGTGGCGAGCACTCCGGCGAACACGAGCACGAGCGGCATGAACGTCCTGGGTCTCAACATCGCAATACGGGCAAGTGAGGTCATCGGTTCCCCTGTTCGAAAGTCCGCGTCGTTTGCGTATCGAACCACATAGGAGGCGATCGGATCCCGTAGGGGCAGGAAGGCAGACATTCACCCGAAGGCTGCCCGCCCCGTCCCGCGGCAACACTTTCAACGCCGAGTCGGCCTGTTCCCGACCCTCTAGAATCGGCGGATTATCAGTGTCCGCTACCGATGCCGCCGCCACCGAGATAGTTGGGGTCCAGCGGGGTGTACTTCCCGGCACTGACGATGTCCTTGTTCTTCGAGCATTCGGAGCATTCCAAATGTGATGCGTTCGGATTCTCCGGATTGCCATCGCTTTCGACGTGATAGTGATGGTGTCCCAGTCGGCACATCCAGCTCTTCCCCGTCTTGACCTCGTCGGACATGTTGTCCTCCCTCGCTCGGCGTTGAACATCTAGGTTCTACTCTACCTAGGGTAGGGGTCCCAGGCAAGTGGTATGGCATCGCGACTGCCCCCAGATCACCGACTACCGGCTACTTCCGTTGGTAGCCATCGGGAGCCTGTGAGCCGTGGGCAATGCGGATTCCGTCCACGGACCCGGTCGCCTATCGTTGCCCACCGGAAGCGGTTCCCCCAGGGCAGGAGTGTGCCAATGGAAGTGCCACGCACGAATTGGGCTGGGAATGTGGTCTTTCGGGCCAGTGGATTCCACGGTCCGTCGACGGTTTCCGAACTTCAGGGTCTTGTTTCCCGCAGTGCCCGGGTGCGGGCCCTCGGCTCCGGCCACTCGTTCAACCGAATTGCCGACACGACAGGCGATCTGGTGACTGTGGCGGGGCTTCCACAAATCATCGAGATCGACAGCCGACGGGCCCAGGTGAAAGTGAGTGCCGGAATCCGTTACGGCGAGTTGGGGCAGGCACTGCAGAAGGCCGGTTTCGCACTCTCGAATACCGGTTCCCTTCCGCACATCTCGGTCGCCGGAGCAAGTTCGACCGGCACGCACGGTTCCGGAGTGGCCAATGTGAATCTCGCCGCCATCGTGTCAGGGATCGAACTGGTCACCGCTGAGGGAGATCTGGTCAGCGCGAGCCGGGAGACCGATGGAGACAAGTTCAACGGGATGGTGCTGGCACTCGGATCGCTGGGGATCATGACCAGTCTGACTCTGGACATCGTTCCCACCTTCAACGTGCAGCAACACGTGTACGACGGTCTACCCGACACCGAACTGGACGACAACCTGGCCGAAATCCTGGCCGGCGGATACAGCGTCAGCGTATTCAGCGACTGGAAAGCTCCTCGTATATATCAGATCTGGCGTAAGCGCACGATGGATCCGACGGTGCCGGCGGCGGGCGCGCAGACGTGGTATTCCGCTACCCTCGCCGACTCACCGAGGAATCCGGTCGCAGGCATGCCGCCGGCGCATGCCACCGCACAACTCGGCGAGTTCGGTCCCTGGAACGAGCGTCTGCCGCACTTCCGGCTGGATTTCACACCGAGCAGCGGCGAGGAGCTGCAGTCCGAATATCTGCTGCCCCGTCAGTTCGCCGTCGAGGCCCTCCGCTCGCTCGACGACATCGCCGATCGGGTGGCCACCGTCCTTCAGGTATCCGAACTTCGCACCATCGCGGCTGACGAGCTGTGGATCAGCCCGAACTACCACACGTGACACGATCGCTTTCCACTTCACCTGGATTCCCGATGCGGCGGCCGTTTCGCCCGTACTCTCGGCGATCGAAGAACGCCTGGCTCAGTTCCGGGCGCGGCCGCACTGGGGAAAGGTCTTCAATACCACGCCAGAGGTCATCGAGGGCTTGTACGAACGACTTCCCGACTTCCGATCGCTTCTGCACTCGTTCGACCCCGCCGGGAAGTTCCGCAACGACCTGGTCGACCGGCTCATTCCTCGCTGAGCCGCGGTGCCGGCCGAAGCCGGTCGCGGCCATCGATGTCCTGCATGGTCGTGGTGGGTGAAATGGTCCGATTGGCTTGTCAGCATGGCGTTTCCAGCCGATACTTCGCCTCAAGAGTTGTCGGACGTGGCGGAAGCGTCACACCCGACCGGTTCGATCCGCTTTGGCATGCAGTGACGAGTCAAAGGGCGACGACATGTGGGTCGGCGTACTGGGCGCCCTCGAAGTCCGCGATGAGAAGCGGACCATTGTGGTGCCCGGCAGAATGCGCAGCACCCTTCTGGCCGCGCTGATTTGCCGGGCTCCGCGCATCGTCCCGGCACACCAGTTGATCGATGACCTATGGGGACCGACGCCTCCGCCCAGTGCAGACAAGACGCTGCAGAGCCACCTGGTCCGACTTCGTCACGACCTCGCACCGTTTGGCGCGGCCTGCATCCTCACCAGCGGCACCGGCTATCGCATCGACCTGACGAACGTCGATGTCGACGCTTTACGTTTCAGCGATGCTATCGACCACGCCCGGCAGTCGAGGTATCTCAGCCGGCCCACGGACACGGTGGACCTGCTCGATGAGGCGCTGAGGTGGTGGCGCGGCGACGCGTATGCGGATCTTCCCGATATTCCGTTTCTCCTGGCCGAGCGGACGAGGTTGCAGGAACTGCGCCTGTGCGCGCAGGAGTGGCGCACCGACGCCGCTATGGCGGCCGGTGAATCGTCGAGTCTGATCGACGAGCTCCAGCACCGCGTGGCGGAGCATCCCTTCCGCGAAAGGCCCTGGGAACAGCTGATTCTCGTTCTGTACCGATCAGGTCGGCAGGTCGACGCACTGGCCGCCTACCGGCAGGTGCATGCGCTGCTGAGCGAAGAGCTCGGCGTCGAGCCGGGGCCGGCCCTGCAGTCGCTGCAGCGAAAGGTACTGGGTCACGACCACTCGCTTCTCGACACACGGGTCACGTCGACGACGCGATCCGTTCCGACGTGTCCCTATCGGGGTCTCGATGGCTACCAGCCAGACGACGCCGCGGTGTTCTTCGGTCGCGAGAAGCTCGTCTCGACGGTGGTCGCACGGTTGGCGAACCCGGGCGTGGTGGTGATGACCGGGGCGAGCGGCTCGGGCAAGTCGTCATTGTTGCGGGCCGGAGTTGTTCCGTCGATGCGAGTGGCAGCTCTACCCGGCAGCCGGACTTGGCGGACGATCGTCACCACACCTTGTCGGATGGTCGGCCTCGACGATATCGATCTGCTCATTCTCGATCAGGGTGAGGAGCTGTTCACCGAACTAGGCGAGACTGCCGCCCAGGCGGTTGTCGAAGCGGTTCGGGCCATCGTCGCCCGCGGCGGCCGCGTCGTGCTGGCAGTGCGTGGCGACTACTTTGCGCGCCTGGTCGAGCACCCGTTCCTGGCGGACTGGGCGGAGCGGGCGCCGGTGCTGGTGGGCGCGCTTCGCGACCGTGACCTCCAGCGGGTCATCGTCGAGCCGGCTGCACTGGCCGGGGTCACGGTCGACGCCGCCACGGTCGACGCCGTGCTCGACGAAGCTGCCGGACAGCCGCAGCCGCTGCCGCTCGTGTCCGTCGCCCTCGTGCATGCATGGGAACGACGCGTCGACGACCGCATCGATCTGGCGGCCTATCGCAGCGGCGGCGGCGTTGCCGGCGCCATCCAAGCCGCCGCAGAACGTTGCTACGGCGCGATGAGTGACGAGCAGCAGAGGGCGACGCGCCGCCTGCTCGTCCGGTTGTCGCATCGCAACCGGCGCGGTTGGACGGGTCGAACGCTAGCGCTGCCGTCCGACGCATCGACTCGGGAAGTCGTGGGCATCCTGGCCGCCAATCGCCTGGTGACGGCGAGCGATCACAGCGTGGCACCGGCGCACGACGCCCTCCTGGATCACTGGCCGCGACTGCGGGATTGGCTGGATGACAATGCGGCGGCGGCGGAGTCGCTGCGCCACCTGGCCGCGGCGACCGACGCCTGGCGAGCGGCCGGGTCACCGACGACCGACCTTTATCGAGGGGCACGGTTGCAGGCGGTCCTGGATTGGCGCGCCGATCACCCCGACGACTTGACGGCCGACGAGTCCGCCTTCGTCGAGGCGTCGGCGCGGTCGGCCGAAGCCGAACTCACGGAGGCCACCGCCCGCGCGGATCGCGAATGGCATGGTCGGCGACGACTGCGTCGGGTCGTGATCGCACTGGTGGCAACCTTGCTGGCCACAGTGGCGGCCACGACGGTCGCCGTTTCCGCCCGATCCGCAGCCGACGGCGCCGCCGACCGTGCACGCGGATCGGCCCTCACGGCCGACGCCGCACGGTTGGCCGCTGCGTCTCTGGCTGCGGCGGACACCGTGTCCGCTGCCCAGCTCGCGGTGGCCGGTTACCGGCTGCAGGACTCCGACGACACCCGTGGAGCTCTGTTGTCGGCGCTGCTACGCAGTCCTTCGGCTACCTATCGGGTGCTCCTCCCCGAACGTCCGATCTCGATGGTCGCGTCACGGAGTGGGGACCGCATCTACCTGTATGAGATCAACCAGACCATCCAGGTCATCAACCCGGCCAGTCGGTCCGTTGTCGGGACCTACCCGGCGGAGTCCCAGCATCTGGTCGGTGTCATCGACGGCGGCCGCGAGCTGGTCGTCAACGGGTGGGCCCACGACGAGGATTTCGACGGGCACGGCCGCGTGACCGTCCTCAACGCCCTGACCGGCGCGGTCGAGCGAACCGTCAGCATGAGCGCGATGCTTGTCGGGGCCATACCGAGCATCTCGCGGGACGGACGATGGCTGGTCACGGTTAACAAGGCGGACCGTCTCGGGTCCGTTCCCACCGACCAGGTGGTGATCCAGGACACGGAGGATTGGAGCCGCCCGGCCCGCACGGTCGCGCTTGGACAACCCGTCCTTCAGATTGCGGCAAGCGCCACGGCGGTGGCGGCAGAGACAACGGACGGCAGGCTCTACCTGATCGACCCGGTTACCTTGCGCGTCAAGGCGTCCGTACAGCGAACAGATCTGCCCGACCAGGCCGTCGTCGACGGTGTCTCGAACTTCGGACCGGCATTGGCAATTGATCCGGCGGGCAAGTACCTCGGTTACGCCAGTCCGTCTGGCAACGTGGATCTGCTTTCTCTTGCCACTCCAGGTGCGGCCGCGCGTGCGGTGCCGGCGCGCGGGCGAACGGTTCAGGCCCTCGCCTTCTCCGACGACGGTTCCCGACTGGCGATCGGGTTCGCGGACGGTGGCGTGACCGTCGTCGACACAGCGAACCAATCTGCGACCGAAAGTCTGACCGGGCACACCGGAGGCGTGCGAGGTGCGGTGTGGTCGAACGGTCGGCTGCTCACCGATGCGGGCGACAGCACGGTGATCGGTTGGCAGACCTCGACGACATCACCGCTACTGACGACAGGCCATTCGACCGTCTCGAACGTGGTGACCATGACGCGGTTCGGCGACATCGTGGTCGGCATCCTCGGTAACGACGGTCTGTACACGCGGGATCTGCGCACCGGACGGCGGACGCGCCTGTCCGTGCCAATAGCGGCCGACGACTTCGTGACCTGGCCGGACCTCGGCGCCGACGGCCGGACGCTCGCGGTGTCGATCATCGGCGGGACCGGTCAAGACCAACGGGTCATTCGTTACGACGTTTGGGACCTCGGCTCGGAAACTCGAGTGGCCAGCATCCCGACCTCGAGAACCGGACCGGCGGTGGTACTACCCGATGGGCGCAGCCTGCTGACGGCAACCGACGACGGAACGTATGAGGTGCTGTCGCTACCTGGGGGACGGGTCCGGCGATCGTTCCGCGCCGAATTCGCCGGGCCGCGCAGCGATCGCCTCGACCTTCAACCGATGGCGCTGACGCCAGACGGTGACGTACTCGTCGACGGAGTCGATCCCGGACCGTCCCCTATCACCGCGGTTGGCACTCCCGGCGATCAAGCGATCAGCTCAGGAGGTCAGTCTCCGAGGGACGATCGGCTCGGGCTGATCGATCCCTTGTCGGGTCGACTGCTGGGCCAGGCGTCGCTGGGCGCCATCTACGACATCAGCAGCGTCGGTTGGTCGCACGACTGGAGCACCCTCGCCGTTGGCACGATCGACGGCACGGTCGAGACTTTCGACGCGCGCACGCTCGCGGTGCTGCACCGGCCGGTCGTCGTGACCGGAGGATACGTGCAGTCGGTGGACTTTTCGCCCGATCGACGGATGCTGGTCGTCGGGGGCGCCGATGGAGCGCTCTCGTTCTGGTCGACGGACACGTTGACCCGGCTGGGGCCTCCGATCAGGAGCGTCGGAAATCCATCCGCGAGCTGGTGGGCCTGGTTCACCCCGGCCGGCGAGGTGACCGGATTGATGCCCACGCAGGCGATCGTCGACGGACAGCAGCCGAACGACAGCCAAGAGTTCACCTTCCCCGGTGAACCGGAGGAATGGCTGGGCCAGGCATGCCGACTGGCGGGCGGACCGATGACCTCGACGCAATGGGCCAGCGAGATTCCGGACCGGCCCTACCCGCAGCTCTGCTGACTGGTCCTCCGTCACCTTGCTGTTGCACCTCCACGACATTTTGGCTGGTCAGGGGCCTGGCGACTCGCCGGTGCAACCAAGCCACAACCGGGCCGGTCCACCCTCGTCGCATGCGCAAGTCATCCGCTCTCGTGACGGTCGTCGCGGTCGCCATCGCACTCACCATGGGCACGGCAGCCGCCACCGCCTCGCCGTCTTCCAACTCGTCCGCTCCCCCGCTCCCGTCCTCCCACGGGTCGCCACACCGCGATTCACCCGCCGAACGCGGGATGGGGACCCACAGCGCCGCACCTCCAATGCTGTCCCGGATCGTCGCGGCCGCACCCAAACCCCGGTCTGCGCCTACTGCCGGCACCGCGCCGGGGACGGTCGTTGAGGCGTCAGTCGCCGTGCCGGAATGGCCCTCCGACATCGTCGGAGCATTCGGGTCGGTGTGGACCCTCACCGAGGGCAATACCGCCACCTTGCAGCGCATCGACCCACGAAACAATGCGGTGACCGGGACCGTTCATCTCGGCCTCGGAGAACCCGGCGGAAGCGTCGATTATTTCTATCACTCGGGGCTTACCGTGGCCGACGGCTCGCTGTGGGTCTCCGAGTTCTTCTACAACCAGGTGCTGCGCATCGACCCGACTCACTTGCAGGTGACACGCCGGATCGACGTCGGCCGGTCGCCGACCTCGGTGCTCGGTGTGGGGCACTCGGTGTGGGTGGCCGACTCGCACGCTTCGTCACTTTCGCGTATCGATACCGGAAAGAACCGAGTGGTGCAGACCATCGCGGGAATCGGCGATCCGAAAGACTTCAATGCCGGACCCCGCGGGCTGACCTACGTGGACGGCGTGGTGTGGGCGAACGTGCCCGCACAGCAACGACTGTACGGAGTTGATGCCCGAACCGGCCGGGTGGTCAGCAGCCGGAATGTCGCACCGGCCTATGCGTGCAGCGTGCTGTCGGCGGCACCGCACGCGGTCATCATCGACGATTCCCTGTGCTCGAACAGCTACAGCCGCTTCGACGTCCGGACCGGCCAGATCAGGCAGGTCAACGCACCGGATTCCTCCTGCCTCTTCGGAGTCACGGCATCGCACGCCCTACCCGGCAGGCCGGCCGGGGTGGTGGTGACCGAGGAGGCTCACTACCTGGGCAATTTCACCTGCAGTTCCGACGGCGACCTGGTGGCCCGGGACGCGGTGAGCGGTGCCGAATTGCTACGCCTACCCGTCGAGAAGATCGGAATAGAGCTGTGGCCCATCGGCTCCGCCCTCTGGGCCGACGACGCCAAAACCGCCGACCACGTTCTGCGTTTCACTGCCAAGATCGGAACCACGTCATGAAGGCCGTACGTCGCACTGTCCTGATCGCTCTGACGGTCGCCGGAATCGTTGCAGCGCCAGTCGCGCTGGCTCCCTCCTCAGCAGGGTCCGGTAGCGCCGGCGCGTCCACTGGCCGCAACCGAAGCGTCAACGACGCCCGTCGTGGTCGCTCGCATCCAGGTGCCGTCCACCCGGTTCGGGCTGGACGGCGGACTGGGCGCCGTCTGGTTCGTCGACCGCATTATCGACAACTACTCGACATTGCGGCGGATCGACCCGGCCACCAACCGGATCACGGCCAGCTACCTCCTGGACTCCTCGGCCGGCGACATCGCCGTAGGAGAGGGCGGCGTCTGGGTCACGATGACCTACGACAACACGGTCGAACGAATCGACCAACACGGGCGGGTCATCGCCCGGATCCCCGTCGGACTGCAACCGGCAGTACGTGCACGTCGCCTTCGGGTCCGTATGGGTCTCCAACCACCACGGCCGATCAATCACCCGCATCGATCCGCGAACCAACCGCGTCGTCGCCACCCTGCCGGCCGGCGACCAGCACACGTTCCGCGAACGGACCGCAGAACTTCGCAGACGACGGCCGTTATCTCTACCTCTACTCCAGCAACGGCGACCGACCGTTCGAACGAATCGACCCCCGGACCAATGCCGTCACCACCTACCCGATGACGAACGACCTGTGCAGCCAGGTCGCACTCGTCCGTGGTTCCTTCTTCGTGGGCTACTGCAGCCGGACCGGGCTCCTGCAGGTCGACGCTGGGACGGGCCACCTGCTCCGCTCCATCGACCTTCCCCGGGACGCCACCCAGACAACCGCCAACGGTCTTGCGCTCGTCGCCTACCGGGGAGATGTGTGGGTCGGCTACGGGACCGCCTTCGACCCCGACACCGGCGCATCATCGGGCGGCGTACTGCTCGACATCAACCCGATTACCGGAGTGATCAAGCAACAGGTGGACGTCGGCGGCGCCGTCAATACGCTGAACGTCGCGGCCGGGGACCTGTGGATTACCGACGACACCAACGGCGTGATCCTCCGTCTGCACACCCCGGCCTCCTCCTGATCTAGGCGCCTGGTGGCTTCCCGGGCTCTAGATTGCCCCGCGCACTGCGTAACGGTGAATTGTCACGCCCTGGTCGAAGGAACGTTGCTCCAACAGGTCGAGATCCAAGGGCTCCTCGAGCGCGTCGAACAGCGGGCGTCCGGTGCCGAGCACCGTCGGGTGGGTAAATAGCAGAAGCTCGTCCAACAGGTGCGCCTGCAAAAGCTGCGTGGCCAGAGTCGCGCCGCCAACGCCGATGTCGCCGTCCGTGTTCTGCCGCAGTACCGCGAGCTGTTCGATCGCGTCGTTGTTGCCGCCGATGACGCGCGTGTTGTGTTGCGCCGTCGTTCGGGTGCGCGAGACGAGCACCTTGGGGAGATCCGTCCAGATCTGGCCGTATTCGCGGAGAAAGTCGGGAAGCGACTCGTCCGTGCGAGCATTCGGCCAGAAAGGATCCATCATCTCGTACACGACCCGGCCCTGGACCAACAGCGACAAGGCGCGTGCGCGTGCGTTGAATTCGCGATGCAGTGGCTCCCCGATGCGGACCCAGCTGGGTCCGTCCAGGTCACCGTGTTCACCCTCCTCACGCTGGATGAACAAGTCGAGCGAAACATTCATCCAGTACACGAACCTGCCGGCCATGAGGACTCCTTCGCGATCGTGCACCCGCCCGATTAATGCGTTAACAATATTCAGCCCGGAACAGCACCGGAATCTGAGCTCCTCAGACCACCCGCCCGCAGCCGGTCGGATCTAGCCCAGAGCGACACGGGCCACCTCACCTGAAAGGGGTTGGCAGTGCGTCATGCTTGCATGATCGACCCACAGTGGGCCGTCAGGCCACGGTCGCAACGAAAGGACTTCGATGTTCAACAACAACGGTTCGTTCCTACTGGTGCTGTTCGAGTTCTTTCTGTTCTTCGCCTGGTTCATGTGCCTCTTCTGGATCCTCGGCGACATCTTCCGGAGCAAGGACATCGGCGGCGTAGCGAAGACACTGTGGGTGGTGTTCGTCATCATCATTCCGTGGCTTGGGATCATCGTGTACATGATCGCCCGCGGACACGGCATGCAGCAGCGGCAGATTGAGCAGGCGCACGCCATCCAGGCGGCACAGGCCGACTACGTCCGATCCGTCGCGGGCGGCGCATCAACGAGCGCTTCAGACGAGATCGCTTCGGCCAAGGGCCTCCTGGACAGCGGCACCATTACCCAAAGCGAGTTCGACAAACTCAAGGCGAAAGCCCTCGCCGCCTGACCTGGGCCGGCGGACAGCCGGCGCACTCTACCGATGCGCCGTCAGGGGTTGGCGCGCGCCGCTTCTGTGGGAAACCCCGACCATAACCAGGGCTCGTTCACCAACAATGGCCGCACCATCGCATCTGGCACGCCTTTTCCCTATACGCGGGCGTCCGAGATCATCCACAGTCGTCAGTCGGATTCGGCGGGGATCCTGGTGACCGTTTCCCCTCGTGACCGGACGGGCGGCGCGTCTAACGGCGCGCCGCCTGTCCGCGGTGCTTACCGGACGCTGTGGGCGACGAGGTGCTGGGCGCTTGTGTTGGCCTGGGCGAGTCGTCTGGTGCCGGTTGGCTTGGTGCGGAGTCGACCGCGGCGTCGAGGTGGGCGGGGAAGGCGCTGCTGTAGATGTCGGTGGCGTTCCGGCTGCACGTGGTGCCGCAGTTGCTGGTCGCGTAGACGGCCACGAAGCCCCTGCCCGCTGCGGTGAGGCCCTCGTAGTCACCCAGGAAGTAGCCGAACGCGTTGGGCGCCGCGGACAGGTCGAAAGAGCCGGCCAGGTGCAGATCACCGGTGAAGTGGACACCGTCACGGGTAGTGGTGGCCCAGTAGTCGGTGCTGAACGCCTTGTCGTGAATGTTGTCGCGGCGCAGATCGTAGTAGGTGACGGCGACCTGTCCCGAGGTGTTGACCGCGATGCTCGGGGTGAACGCGGCCCGGCCGGTGGGCTTGTTCGCGCGGTGCGGCGTCGTCCAATGTTCGCCGCGGTCACTGCTGCTGGACACGGCGATCTCGTCGTAGCTGCCGCCGCTGAACCTGCTGTCCTGCCAGGCGAGGTAGAGGGTGCCCTTCGGGGAGATCGCCGCGAACGGGAACCCGCCGGACCGGACGGGGGCGTTGGTGCCAGGCTGGACGACCCCGAGAGTGAGGATGTCGCTGACCACATGTTGGCGACTCCAACTGCGGCCGTGGTCATCTGAGTACACGTAGGCGACCTTGCCGATGCTGGCGCAGGTGCAGAAGTAGTACGCGTAGGTGTCGTAGAGCCGCCCGGTGGTGGGGTCAACAGTGATCTGGTTTCCGATGGATCTGCCGATCCTGCCCGACCGCGGCGATCGCCTTCGGGGCGGTCCAGGTCCGGCCATGGTCGGTGGTTGCGGAGAAGTAGGTCGGGCCCGTGAAGTGGGCGCCCGCTACTTGAAGGTTGTCCCACACGGCGTAGGCGGTGCCGGGCCGTTTCGGGTCAGCGGTGATCCATTCCTTATCCACCCCGACGGCCGTCTTCTCGGCGGCGATGACCCGCAGCCTGGTCCAGGTGCGGCCGCCGTCGCGGGATACGACCGAGGCGACCGCGGTTCGCGTACCGGGTACGTCCACCGAGAGGCCGATGGCGTAGGCGACGCCGTCCGGTCCAATGGACACGGCAGGATCGGACGCGCGGGTGTAGTTCAGCCCGCCCGGCGCACATTTGCTGAACGGCAGGGTGGTGCGCCCCCAGCTTCGCCCGCCGTCGAAGGAGTAGCCAGCCATCAACCCGTGCGCGCCGCCACCGCCCCACCTGTCCTGCTGCCACACCGCAATGAGATTGCCCGGGTCGGGCAGGATTCGCGGCCACGTCCGGTTCGACCTCTGCTCCGACGGTCACCGAATCTCCGTCAGGCGGAGTTGAGCACGCGGCGTACGGGGAGGGCCCCGATACCCGGGCGGTGGCCGGAGCGGCGGCCGCCGCGTAACCGGCGGACGCGGCAACCAAGACGACGGTCGCCGCGAAGGTGATGATGCTGCGGGCAGGTTTCATCGATACCTCCACTGAACGGGAAATGGACCGGATTCAGAAATCGGAAGACCTACCGCCGCACGGACGCCCCCGCATGAAGCGGTGCCCATTCCCCCGGTGTCCGGCATTGGGTAGCTCCCTCGTCAAGCCCGGAATCACCGGAGACGTTAACAGCGACCACACATCACCGCTCGCCGAAATGTTCACGCGGCGCTAACTCACCCACACCCAAGTCGATCAGCTAACGAAGGAAATGAAGGAGAACGCCGGAACGCCTGTGACGTCAGTCGAACCGTTATCTATTCCGACTTCCGGTCGCTCACAATCTGGTCGCCCCACACCGGACTGCCGTGCGGTGGTGGATGGCAGCGCTCAGTCGCCCTGGATCAACCCGCTCATCAACTGGTGGGCCCAAAACGTGCCCCCCGAGCAGCAGAAGAGCCGGTCTCCTGACTTCGGAAACCGGCTCTGACTGCACTGATGAGGGTGGGCGATCGGGGTTTCGAACCCCGGACCTCTTCGGTGTGAACGAAGCGCTCTCCCACTGAGCTAATCACCCGCGATGCTGATCATCGACCATCGGTCGCACACAGCCGTCAGATCACGACTGCATCTCGACCGATGCGCAGCCATGACGATACCCGATGCCCGAGGCCGTCCGAAACCTGACGAATAGACCCGACATGTACCTCGTCCGAGCGTGCGAGTAGCCCGATCGGGTGAAGTTTCGGTTACTGCGTGACGCCGAAACGACCCGTACGTCTCCTTTGCAACAAACAAGAAAACCACCGGCCCACGAATCCTGGGCCTGGATGAAAGTGACAGGAGCACCAGAGATGGCAGTCCAGCCGGCCGAGGCACGCAAGAGTTCAGTGCGCACCAAGACCAACATGAAGTTGATCGCCGACGGCGCAAACGTTCCCGTGGATGCCGTGCTGAGCTACCACAGCAGCGATCCGTACGCGCTTCGGGTCCTGTTCTCTGTTGCCTCCTCGCAGCCCGTTGAGTGGGTCTTCTCGCGCGAGCTCTTGATCGGCGGCATCAGGATCCCGGCCGGAACCGGCGACGTTCAGATCTTCCCGACGAACGACGGCATCATTCTCGAACTGAACTCCCCAGGCGGCCGCGCCCGCCTGCTCGGCGACGCCGACGCCCTCAGCGTCTTTGCCGAGGAAATGCTCGAGATCGTGCCTCTCGGCAGCGAGCTGAGCTACTTCGACCTGGACCAGGAAATCGCGATGCTGGCCGATCTGCAGCTCCCCGGCGCGTCCCACAGCTGACCAGCCCGGTCCGGAGATCCTGCCTCGACGGCGGGTCCACGGGCCGCCCGGTTGGCCGCTGATCGGTTTGGAACAGGCCCCGGAGTCAGATAGAGTTTCCAATCGCACCCCGGCCGGCCGAAGAGCTTGCACAACCGAAGTCTTCGAAATGCCAGGGGCGTGCGAACGTGGCGCAGTTGGTAGCGCATCACCTTGCCAAGGTGAGGGTCGCGGGTTCGAATCCCGTCGTTCGCTCGATGCAGGCTTTATCCGTCGCGATGGATGGCCTTGCCCGGTGGGATGGCCGAGAGGCGAGGCAACGGCCTGCAAAGCCGTGTACACGGGTTCGAATCCCGTTCCCACCTCGTTGCACGACGCCCGATGGGTTTCGTGTCACAGTTCCACCAGACGGATCCGAACCCGATGGATCTACCACTGCCCGGCTGGCGTCGGCGCAGCCGAGCAGAACTTGCCCGGGCGATTAGCTCAGCGGGAGAGCGCTTCCCTGACACGGAAGAGGTCACAGGTTCAATCCCTGTATCGCCCACCACCATCGCTGTGGCTTCCGTATCCGTGGCCATCACCCAAACAGACCGCAAACGCGCAGAAGCGACCGACACGACCGCACGCCGCGAGTCCGGTCAAGACTGGTGGCGGTCCAGCCCCGCCAGCGTGCGGGTACGGCCCAGTTGATAAGTGGCACCGGCATTTCCGAAGTCGTCCGCCACACCGATCAGGGCCTGGTGATCGGCGGTGAGCAACGCGGTGGCCCGACGAGTGATCGCCGTGGCCATCGGATTATTGGCACTCGACGCCCGAGCCTGTTTCAAAAACTGCTCGACGCGATCGTTCCGCGAGAGCACGGCTGCCTCGGCGGCCAGTGCTCTGGTCCACTGCCTGAACACGAGCGGGAATATTCCAGGAGAGACATCCTGCTCCAGCAGCTCGAGCGCTGCTTTCAAATTGCCCTCATGTAACAGCACGAGAGCGTCGAACAGTTCGCCGAAACCGGAGCCCCGCGACGCAGGCCGAGCTGGCGCCTCATCCGGGGGAGGCCGCCGCCGACTTCCGTTGCGCCGCTGCCGTTGCGAAAGGTCGGGTGCTGGGCGAGGCGGCGCTGACCCTGGAACTGTCAGCCGGCCGCATCGGCTCAGGCAGCAGGCGATTCGAGAGCTGCTGCCCTCGGGTGACCATGATGGCGGCTGCAACGCTTGGGTCGTTCGGCGTCGAGCTCCGCGCCCGCTCCAATAGCGTGTCGGCCTCGCCTTCGCCGGGTTGCGCAAACATTCCCGAGAACCGAGTGAGCACCTCGGCGGCACGAATCAACCCGAGGGCAGCAGCTCTCGAATCGCCTGCTGCCTGAGCCGATGACGCTGCTGACAGTTCCAGAGCTCAGCGCCGCTTCGCCCAGCACCCGACATTTCGCAACGGCAGCGGCGCACCGGAAGTCGGCGGCGGCCTCCCCCGGATGAGGCGCCAGCTCGGCAGCCTGTTCCATCCGCTGTTGGGCCTCCGGCAAAGCGCCGACACGAAACAGCAGCAACGCGAAGCTCCGCGCCAGGGCGTGCGCCGCGGGTCCGGTGGATGACGATCGACCGCCCAGGCCAGGGCAGCCCGGGCGTCACCGGCGATCGGGCGACGGCGTCCGTCGGCGGATCCAACGGCAGCGGTCGACTGTCCGCAGACACCACTGCAGGTGCTGCGCGAACGCGGGGATGTCCGTGGCCGTCATCCGAGCGAAGCCGTATTGGCGGACCGGCTCGAGCAGTCGGTAACCGATGCGACCCATGGGAAGCGGCGACGTAGTCAACAGGCTCTGCTCGACCAACTCAGCGGCCGCCGACCGGACGTCATCCGGGCCCAGTGGAGCGAACGCGGCGACGGCCGTCGCGGCGTCGACGTCGAAGACGTTGGTGAGGACCGAAAGTCGGCTGAGCACGCTGCGGGCGGCCACATCCAATAGGGCCACACTCCAATCCAGCGTCTCGAACATCGACCGCTGACGGGGGTTGACGCGACGGCCGCCGGTCAGCAGGTGACCCTGATCGAGCAAACCGTTCTCCACACCTGCCAGGCCCCCGTTGAAGAGGTCATCGCCGCCGGGCCGGTCGAGGCGGATCGCAAGCCCGACGGTGCGCTGCGGCAGGACAACGTTTTCCGTTATGTCCTGGCGAAAAAGCCCTGAACTGCGACGAAACCTCTTCGGGTGAATCCACTCGAAACCGAGAAACGCGAGCCGACAAGGAGAGTCAGCGATGGGATCCGCATCGATCCAAGGACCACTGTGGGGAGCGCAAGCCCGAACGTGGGCGGAACTCGCCGAACCCGGGCAGACGCCGTTCTATGAGGCAGTCTTCGACGCGCTGGAAATATCCGGTAAGAGCGCCCTGCTCGACGTCGGGTGCGGGGCGGGGCTGGCGTTGGAACTGGCTGCCCGCCGGGGAGCAACTGTCACAGGTTTGGACGCGTCCGAACCGCTGCTCGCCATCGCCAGGGAACGCCTACCGCAGGCCGACCTGAGACAGGGTGATCTCGAACAACTGCCATTCCCGGACGCGTCCTTCACCGCCGTCACCTCGTTCAACGCCGTTCAATACGCGACGCGAACCGCAGCGAGCCCTCCGCGAACTGGGCCGGGTCAGCCAGCCCGGAACCCCCATCGCCATCGTCACCTGGGGCGACCCCGCTCGCTCGGAGATGCGAGATGTGCTCGGTGCGATCGGCGGTCTGCTGCCGCCACCGCCGCCCGGAACCGGCGGTCCCTTCGCGCTCAGCCTGCCTGGAGCACTGGAGAGACTGGTGGAATGCGCCGACCTCACGCCACAAAACACCGGTGAGGTTCCGACTCCCTACATCTACCCCGACGTAGAGACCGCGGTGCGGGCTCAGTCCGCGTCCGGACCGGCGGCCAGAGCCCTTCAGCATGCCGGCGAGGATGCGCTCCGGAGTGCGCTGACCACGGTGATGACGCGCTACCGCCAGCCCGACGGCACCGTGCGCATGAATAACATATTCCGCTATCTGATAGCCACTTCTTGAGTCCCCGGGTCGAACGCGAGGAGCAGCGATGAGTGCAGCATTGACCGACAACACCGCAGACCGGGCACAGGCGCTCGCCGAGCGCATCTTCGCTGAAGGATTGGGCGCGTTCCACCTGCTGACCGTGTATCTGGGCGTCCGCTTGGGCTTGTTCCGAACGCTTGCCGAGTCCCCGGCGTTGACTGCGGCCGAACTGGCGGCCGCTGCATCGATCGACGCCCGCTACGCCGTCGAGTGGCTGCAAGCAGAGACCTACGCCGAGCTGCTGGTCGCGGACGGGACTGACTACGCCACCGCGCGTTTCACACTCGCCGATGGCGTCGCGGCTGCGCTCGTCGACGAAACGCACCCCGCCTACGTCGGCGGCGTGCCGCTGGCGTTGACGGCTGTGGCGAGCGCCGGCGGAGCCTTGCTGGAGGCGTACCGCAGTGGGGCCGGCGTGGCAGTCGACGCATACGGCCCGGAAATGGTGCCGGCACAGGCGGCGATGAACCGGCCGCTTTTCGTGAACGAACTCGCCGCCTCGTGGATACCGCAGATCACGGACGTCCACGCCCGCCTACGGAATACAACCAACCCGGCACGAGTCGCCGATATCGGCTGCGGCTCCGGTTGGTCCGCGATCGAACTCGCGAAGGCCTTCGATCATGTCCTGATCGACGGTTACGACGCGGACGCGGAATCCATCGAGCGGGCGCGCCACAACGCTGCGGAACACGGCGTCGACGACCGTGTCCGCTTCCACCTGGTCGACGCTTCGAGCAACACCTACGGAGCTGGAGACTACGACGTGGTGTTCTTCTTCGAGTGCGTACACGACTTCGGCCGACCCGTGGAGGCGCTGGCTGCCGCGCGAACCGCGGTAGCGCGCGACGGAGCCGTGATCGTCATGGACGAACGCACCGGCGACGACCCACAGGTCGGCGACCCGATCGAGACGTTTTTTGCGTTGGTCAGTGCCACCTGGTGTCTGCCGCAGAGCCGAGTCGTACCCGACTGCGAAGCACCAGGAACAGTCATGCGGGCCGCGACCCTGGAGTCGTTCGCCCGCCGTGCCGGGTGGGCCGGAGTGGATGTCCTTCCTATCGAGCACGGCTTCTTCCGCTTCTATCGACTGGTTGACTGATTGCCTTCCGGATATTCGCGCGTCGCCCCGCGGACCGAAATCCGATCAGGACGGGGAGCCGATGTATCGACGCGGAACCCGCGGTCCGATCCTGGTGACGATTTCGTAGCCGATCGTCCCCGTGACCGCCGCCCACTCCTCGGCGGTCGGCTCGCCGCGATCGCCCGGACCGAACACCAGCACATCGTCACCGGGCGCGACCCGGTCGTCACCGCAGTCGACGACGAACTGGTCCATGGCCACCCGACCGGCGATGCGCCGCCGCTTTCCCGCGAGCAGCACCTCCCCCACCGACGATCCGTTCCGCGGGATGCCGTCGGCGTATCCCAGGGGCACTAGCGCCAGCGTCGTCGCCGCTGTTGTGCGGTAGGTCAGACCGTAGGAAACTCCCTGGCCAGCTGGCACTCGCTTCGTCAAGGCGACACTCGCCCGCAGTGTCATCGCCGGCAGCAATCCGCCAGGATCGGCGACCGGCGTGATGCCGTAGACGCCGATCCCGCATCGCACCAGGTCGAAATGCGTCTCCGGGTGCGCCAGCGTGCCGGCTGTGTTCGCCAGATGTCGCCAGCGCGGACGGATCCCGAGATCGCCGGCTGCGGCGCACGCGTCGTTGAAGGCCCGGGTCTGTTCCGCGACGCTTGGATCGCCGGGCACATCGGCGGACGCGAGGTGGCTCATCAGCCCGACGATTGAGATTCGCCCTGCGGACTGCGCTGCGCCGGCCGCTCGGAGCAGCGCCTCCAACTCCGCCATCGTCACACCGCCCCGGCCAAGGCCGGTATCGATCTTGAGGTGCACCTCGGCGCGCGCCGTCGCAGCGGCGAGAACTGCGTCCAGGTGACCCAGCGACGACAAGCCGACCTGCACCCCGGCCTGCAAGGCCGGTCCCGGGTTCTGGGCGGGCGGCCAGAGCCAAGCCGCGACCGGCACTCCGAGATGGGCGCTGCAGGCCTCGATTCCTTCGTCGAGTGTGGCAACACCCAGGGCAACAGCGCCGCTCTCGACCACGGTGCGGGCGACCGGCAGCATGCCGTGCCCGTAACCGTCCGCCTTCACGACGGCCATCAGCTCGGTTCCGGGCGCCAACCGGCGGCGCAGCGCCACAATGTTGTTCGCCACCGCGCCGAGATCGATCACCGCCTCCGCGCGCACGGCCGGGTCGCCGGGGGGTGGGTCCCGCATGGTCCCGTCGCCCGGGAGCGCATCGCCCATCGCCGGCGAAGCGGCTGAACCACTGGTGTCCATCACAGGAATGAAACCACGCCGGTCAGGGTCGACGATCTCCGATACATTGGGTGGCGGCGACATCGCGTCGTCTCGACCCCCGACCGAGAGGGTGCTTTACCATGGCTTTAAATAATCCGGCGTTCACCCGCAACGAGGCCTTCAGCGAGAAGCGCACGTCCTCGACTGCCCCGACCGGGCTTTCCGCAGCCCAACTGCAGGCTATGTACAACCAACCCGCAGCGAATGCCGCGGACACCGATCGGATGACCATCGATGACACCATCGCCAAGTCGACGGTCTCGTTCATCGTGCTGCTGGTCGGGGCTGCGGTTGGTTGGCTCACTGCGCAGCAGTGGCCTGGAGTCTGGATCGCCGCCGCCTTCGTCGGCTTCATCCTGGCCATGGTCAACATCTTCAAGCGGGAACCATCGCCGGCTCTGATCCTCGCGTATTCCGCGGTACAGGGTGTCTTCGTCGGCGGTGTGTCCTTCTACTACGAGGCGCAGTATCCGGGCATCGTCGTGCAGGCCGTGGTGGCAACTCTCGTCGTCGTAGCCGTCACGCTCGCACTGTTCGCGAGTGGCAAGATCCGGGCGTCCAAGAAGGCCACCAAGGTGTTCCTCGTCGCCATGGTCGGATACCTGGTCTTCTCGTTGATCAACCTCGGCATCATGATCTTCGGCGGCGCGGACGGCAACCCGTGGGGACTGAGCGGCAGCGTCCACATCTTCGGGCTCCCGCTCGGCCTGGTTCTTGGTGTGCTCGTCGTCATCATGGCCGCCTACTCGCTGGTGTTGGACTTCGATTTCATCCAGCGTGGGGTCAACAACAGGGCCCCGCGAAAGTACGGCTGGTCCGGCGCGTTCGGGATCATGGTGACGGTCATCTGGCTGTACCTGGAGATCCTCCGGATGTTCGCGATCTCGCGGAACTAGCCGGCGGCCGGCATCACGGCTCCAGTGTGGCTGCGTGGTCGGGCACCGCATGAAACAGCTCGCGGGGCGGGCGAATGTATCCGCTGGGCGCCGGACGCTCGGGAAAATTCGTATGCACCCGTGGGCTTTTCGTGTAGGGCACCGTGGATAGAACGTGGGCGATCATGTTGATCCTGGCCCGGCGCTTGTCCTCGGCTTCGATCACATACCAGGGCGCTTGGGCCGTGTCGGTGTGGATGAACATCTCGTCCTTCGCGCGCGAGTAGTCCTCCCAGCGCGTGATCGACTCGAGGTCCATCGGTGAGAGCTTCCAGTTGCGCATACGGTCTTCGCTGCGAGCCCGGAAACGGCGCTCCTGTTCCTCGTCGCTCACCGAGAACCAGTACTTCCGCAGCAGAATGCCGTCGTCCACGAGAAGCCGCTCGAAGACCGGGCACTGAGCCAGGAAACGCCGGTATTCCTCCGGCGTGCAGAAGCCCATCACCTTTTCCACGCCTGCACGGTTGTACCAGGACCTGTCGAGCAGGACGATCTCGCCTCGGGCCGGCAGATGCTCGATGTAGCGCTGGAAGTACCACTGCCCGCGTTCCCGAGTGCTCGGCGCGGGCAGTGCGACCACGCGCGCCACCCGAGGATTCAGGTATTCGGTGATTCTCTTGATGGCGCCGCCCTTGCCGGCGGCGTCGCGTCCTTCGAACAGAAACACCACCCGGGCCCCCGATTCCTGCACCCACTCCTGCATCACCACCAATTCGGCCTGCAGCCGGAGCAGTTCTTTCTCGTACACCTTCTTGGACAACCGCAGAGGTTCGGTCGGGCTCGCTGGCTTCGGGTCATTCGACATGAGCACTGCCTCCGATGCTGGCTCCGCGGTCTGTCACACAGGACAAGTTACGTGACCGGCCAGGTCATCCAACGGGACACGACGCTCTGATCCCATACATCACCACTTCATCCGGCAGCAGCGGCGACCAGCAGAGCGGCCGCCGCCAGTTCTATCCCGGCGCCCAGCACGTCGCCGGTGATGCCGCCGAATCGGGAGCGGCATCGCAGCAGCAATCCAGTGACGACCAGGCCGGCCAGCGCCACCGCGGCCACCCCCTGCCACCACGGTTGGCCTGACAACGCGAGCAGTGCCGCGGCGACGGCGGCGGCGATGGTCCCGCCGATGAGCGCGGCCCATCGGGGCACGACCCCGGCAACGGTGGCGCCAAGGCCACCCGGCCGAGCGGCGGAGGTGCCGGCCAGGCAGGTGATCAACAGCGAACACCGGGCCAGCACGAGCAGCAGCACGCCGACGACCGGCCCCCACGGACGGGCCAGCACCGGCACCAGCGCGGCGGTCTGCAGCAGCAGCACCAGCACCAGCGTCGATGCGCCGGCCGGGCCGGTATTGCCCCGGCGCATCACCTCGAGGGCCCGATCCCGGTCGTAGGACGCGGTCAGTCCATCGGCGGTGTCGGCCAGCCCATCGAGATGCAGTCCCCGGCTGCCCAGGGCGAAGACACCGAGAATGAGTACGGCGCCCACCAACGGCGGGAACCACAGCAGGCGCGCCAGTTGCCCGACGGCCTCGGCGAGCAGCGCGATCGGCAACACCGCCACGGGCGCGGCGAACATAGCGATCCGGGCTGTGGCGGGATCGACCCGTTCCGGGGGCCTGACCGGCACGGCCGTCAGGGTGCCCACCGAAAGGCGAATGCCGTCGGCGATCACAGCTAGTCGAGAAATGATTCTTGACCGTAGCGGCTGCCATCGGACAAGGTCAATGCAGGTAGTTCCGGTGAAAGTCAGTCCGAGGAGTTCAAACTTGGCCGCTCGCTTGGTGTTCGTGGCACACGCACCTATCGCCGAGACCAGGAGAGCCGCCTTTCCGCTGCCGACGTCGCAGATCACCTCGAACCTCGAGCCGGTGAGCGTCAGATCGGTTGGGCAGCATCGCGGACCTGAGCTCAGATGTGCGCAAACTGCCGACGCGTTGGGCTGGAACGCCACCGTTGAGCCGGAACTGGCCGATCTCGACCTGGGTTCGTGGGCCGGTGCTGATCCGATGGCAGTGATGGCGGCCGACCCCGCCGCCATCGACAACTTCTTCAGCTTCACGACGGTTCGACCACCGAATGGTGAAACCGTCTCCGAGTTGATCGCCCGGGTCGGCCGACTTTGCGACCGGGAGTGGCCCGACGGCAGGAGCCTGCTGATCACCTCCCCGATGGTGGTGAGGGCAGCTGCCATCCATCTCCTCGCTCTACCCAGTTCGGCATTCTTCAGCCTGGACGTCGAGCCGTTGTCCGCCTTGTCCTGCAGCGCTTTCGGCAAGAGATGGAAACTCAGCGGACTGATGCCGTTTTCGGCCTGGTCAGCTCTGTTGCACCGAACCGACATCTCATGAGGACAGCGCCCGCACATACTCGACGTCGCCGGCCGGGCTCCGCTGCACCGAGTAGACCTCACCGTTGCCTACCGTGCGCCAGATGGGTTCGTCCGGGTCATCACCCAGCAGGCGGCCCAACATGGCCCTGATGGCATCTCCGTGGGTGACGATCACGACATCGCCGGTGGCCTCGGTGACCCAGGGCGTGGCCAGCAGCGCATCCATCCTGGCCCGCACGTCCAGAATCGACTCGCCACCGCCGAGCCGCCGCTCCGAGAACGCCAGCGGGTAGCCGTATTCGTCGACCGCAAGTCGGGAAAGGCTCTCCCATTCGAGGGCGGCCTGCGCTGTCGTCAGACCTTCCATCGTGCCGTAGTGCACCTCCCGCAGCAGCGTCGTGGGCATCGGAACCAGACCCGTTGCCGCACCGATGATTTCTGCGGTCTGCCGGGCCCGCATCAGATCAGAGGTCAGCAGATCGCGCAGGTCGGATCGGGGCCAGGAACTCGGCGACCCGGCGGCTTTGTTGCCGGCCCAGCTCGGTCAACTCGGCCTCGTCGGTCTGCCCCTGCAGGCGCCCTTCGATGTTCCAGGTCGACTGGCCATGCCGGACGAGATGAAGCCTCGGACTGGCCTTCTCGGACAGTTCGCGGGCTGCCGATCGCATCACTGCGGTGACAGCGGGTCGAAGCCCGCCACCGAGCCGATGACCGTCACGGCCGGCGCCGCAAGTCCGGCGTGGGCTGTGACTGCAGCGATGTCGGCAACGGTCCCTCGTGCAGCGCGCTGCCCCGGATGTCCCGCGTTCGAAACGGTGGCCGCTGGTGTTGACGGCCGCATGCCGCCTTCGATCAGCGCAGCCGAGATCGCAGCCAGGTTGGCGACACCCATCATCACGATGATGGCGGTCCCGGTCCGGGCCAGCGCCGACCAATCCAGGGTGGAACGGGGATCGCCCGGCGGGACATGACCGGTGACCACCGTGAAGCCCTGATTCAGGCTGCGATGCGTCACCGGGATACCGGCCAGCGCCGGCGCCGCCAGCGCCGAAGAGACCCCGGGGATCAACTGCACCTCGATGCCGGCGGCCGCGCAGGCCTGCCATTCCTCGCCACCGCGGCCGAAGACGAAGTTGTCGCCGCCCTTGAGTCGGACCACCGACTTCCCCGCGCCGGCATGGGCGATCAGCAGCCGGTTGATCTCCTCCTGCGAGGTGAATTCCCCACGCGGGATCTTGGCCACGTCGATGATCTCGGTACCGGGCCGGACGTGCTCGAGCACCGCGAGCGGGGCGAGTCGATCTGCGATCACGACGTCCGCCTGCTGGATTGCGGTCAAGCCGGCCAGGGTGAGCAGCCCGGGATCGCCTGGACCGCCACCCACCAGCACCACTCGCCCATCGAGCCTCCCACCGCGGGCTGCCGGTTCGCTGGCGCGCAATCCCGTTCCGGTCAGGCAGAATCGACCGGCGGCCGCCGCTCTGGCCGCCACGTCCTGATCCTGCGCGGGGTCGCCGGTGGCCGCAAAGACGAGCCAGGCCGCGGCGAGGTCGGCATCGGTCACCGGTCGCCGGTGCAACACGATCAGCTCGCGATCGGCGAAATCGCTGACCGAGGCGACCGGTTCCAGGGAGAACACGACCACCTGCGCGCGCGCCGCACGCAGAGCGGCGATCCGTCCGAGCGCGACGACACCGCCGCCCACCACGACCACCTCGCGGCCGGCGACCGGTAGGTCGACTCTCAGGTGGTCGACCGGGGCGGTCATGTCCTGACCTGCTGCAGCGGCAGGCGATCCCGGCGCAGTCGCGGCCGTCGCGGCGATGGATGCGATCGCCTCCAGCAGCCGCCTGATGACGGCCGGCTCACGCACCGCGATGCGGATCCAGTCCGGGCCCAGACCCGGGAACGTGTCGCCCCGCCGGACGGCGAACCCGGCGTCCCGCAAGGCCGCGCGCACGGAACCGGCTGACCCGATCGACGAGGTGTCGACCAGTACGAAGGGGGTGCTGGGCCGACCGGCAACCGGCAATCCGAGCCCCGCAAGGCCCTCTGCCAGCACCCGCCGGTGGGCGGCGATCACTCGGGTTGCCGCCGCCGCCTCCGCCAACGCCGCCGGTTCCAGGCAGGCAACGATCGCAGCCAACGCCGGCGTCGAGACCGACCAGGTCGGCTGCTGGGCGCTCATGGCCGCGATCACCGAGTCGTCGCCCACGGCATATCCGGCACGAAGACCGGCCAGCGCCCACGTCTTCGTCAGCGATCGCAGCACGACCAGACCCGGAAGATGCGCATCGGCCAGCGATTGCGCCTCGCCGGGCACCGCGTCCATGAAAGCCTCATCGACCACGAGCGTGCGCCCTGGACGAATCAGCGCCCGGAGCAACTCGGCCGGGTGCAGCGCGCCGGTCGGATTCGTCGGGTTGCCGATGAACACCAGGTCCGCGTCCTCCGGGATCTTCCCTGCCGCGAGCGCGAAATCGTCTGCAGCGGAGAGGATGACCCGATCGACGCGATGTCCGGCCGCACGGAGAGCCACCTCTGGCTCGGTGAATTGCGGATGGACCACCACGGCGTGACGGGGACGCAGCGCCCTCGCCAGCAGCGTGAAACCTTCCGCACCACCGGAGGTCGGCAGCACCTGGCCCGCCGGGCGCCGGTGCCTCGCCGCGATCGCATCAATTGCCGCCGACGGGCGCGGGTAATGGCCCAGATCCTTGACGGTGGCGGCGATCCGGGCGGACAGCCAGCCGGGCGGGGCCGCCGTCCGCACATTGACCGCCAGGTCGATCAGGTGATCGGCGATTTCGGCGTCACCGTGGTGGTGCAGATCGAAATCCACCGGAGGGTCATCCGTGACTGGATCGGAGGCATCCCGGCGAACGATTCATCGCAAGCCGGCACGACAGCGTCGGACTCGTGCACGGCTCGGGCGAAATGCGCAGCGAGTGTCGGATGTCCGGCCCAGTGCGTGTGTAGGTAGGACGCGTGCAGGGTAGGGCGTCCGGTCCCGGCGGGATCCTCGCTGAACCCCGCGGGCACACCGTCGAGCAGCCAGGCCGGCGTCCCGGCGTGGCCGGGATCGACGGTGGTGCGGTGGAACTCGTGTCCGGTGGCCCGATATCCCGCCGGCGCCAACAGCGTATCCGCCGGCATGATCGCAGTTCGGTAGGACAGCGTCAGTCTGGGCGTCATCCGGGCACGGCCAGCCAGCGACCCAACCATGGGGGCACCGTCGACGTCGGCGCACAGATACAGCAGTCCGGCACACTCGGCGACCGTGGGCACACCAGCATTCACGGCCGCCGACAATGCTTCTCGCATACCACGGTTGGCGGAGAGCCCGGCGGCGTGCACCTCGGGAAAGCCGCCGCCCAGATAGATCCCGGCAGTACCCGCGGGCAGGGCCGTGTCGACGACCGGGTCGAACACGACCGGCTCCAGACCGGCGGCGCGCATCAACTCGTCCGTCTCGGTGTACCGAAAGGTGAAGGCCCGCCCACCGGCCACGGCGATCACCGGACGGTCGGCACCGGCTACCGGCGCCACGTCGGCCATTTCCTGCTCGGGATCCCAAGGCGCACCGGTCAGCGGACCGGCACCGCGAGCGATCCGCAATACCTCGTCGAGGTCGGTGCTCGCGGCCACCTGGATCGCCAGGCGGTCAAGTGCGGCCCGCGCGTCGTCGCGTTCCGCGGCCGGGACCAGGCCGAGATGCCGGGCCGGCGCGGCGATCCCGTCGTTCCGGTGCAGCACTCCGAGCACCGGGATTCCGGTCGCCTCGAGGGCATCGGTCACCTCCGTGGAATGGCGGACCGATCCGGCCTTGTTCAAGATCACCCCGGCGATTCGGACCGTGCTGTCGAAGGAGGCCAGCCCGTGCACGACCGCCGCGATGGTGCGCGAAGCCGAAGAGATGTCGACGACGAGAATGACGGGCGCACTGACGATCCCGGCCACGTGAGCGGTGGACGCGAAGCCCTCCCTGCCGATGGCGCCGTCGTACAGCCCCATCACCCCCTCGATGACCGCGACGTCCGCGGGCACCGGCACGGACGCACCGTGCAGCAACAGGGGAACCAGTCGCTCGACGCCGACCAGGTGCGGGTCGAGGTTGCGGGCCGGGCGTCCGGTGGCCAGCGCGTGGTAGCCGGGGTCGATGTAGTCAGGGCCGACCTTGTGACCCGAAACGACGTGTCCGGCGTTGCGCAGGGCCGCCATCAATCCGATGGCGACGGTGGTCTTTCCGTGGCCCGACGCGGGTGCGGCGATGACCACCCGGGGCAGCACGGTGGCCGGTGCCGGCCCTACCATTCGATCCCCCGCTGGCCCTTCTGCCCCGCATTGAACGGGTGTTTGACGTTCGTCATCTCGGTGACCAGATCCGCCGCCTCGATCAGCTTGGGATCTGCTTTCCGCCCGGTGATCACCACGTGCTGGTGTCCGGTACGGGAAACGAGAGTGCCGATCACGTCGTCGATGTCGACCCAGCCCCAGTTGATCGCGTAGGTGAATTCGTCGAGCACGTACAGACCGTGCGTCTGGGCAGCCAGCCTGCGTTTGATCTCCGCCCAACCCTCCGCAGCCTCGGAGGCATGATCGGCTTCACTGCCGGCCCGGCGACTCCAGGACCAGCCTGAGCCCATCTTGTGCCACTCGATCGGTCCGCCGGTGCCCCGTTCGTCGTGCACCGCGTCCAGGGTTTCCAGCGCGGTCTGCTCGCCGATCCGCCATTTCGCCGACTTGACGAATTGGAATACCCCGACCGACCAGCCCTGGTTCCACCCGCGCAGGGCCAGACCGAAAGCAGCCGTTGACTTTCCCTTGCCGTCACCGGTGTGCACCATGAGCAACGGCCGGTTCCGCCGTTGCCGGGTGGTCAGGCCGTCCTGCGGCACCATGTCCGGTTGAGCCTGCGGCATCAGGCGGCCCTGCCGCTGCCACGGACGTCGCGCACGGCGCCTACCAGCGACTGCGCCGCCACCTCGCCCAATGGGACGTACTGGGCGGCAAGGGTCCGTGCCAGCACACCGGCGAGGCCCATTCGGAACCGTCCGGTCTCGCAGTCGATGACCAGGCTGGAAACACGTTCTGCGGCCAACAGTTCCGCGACGCGGCGGGAGCGGCTCAGCGCGTCAGCCCCGGACGTCGCACGTCCGTCGGTCACGACGACCAACAGGGCCCGCCGCCGCGGGTCTCGGATGCGTTCCACCCGCAGCGCCTCCCGTGCGGTCAGCAGACCCTCCGCCAGCGGGGTGCGGCCGCCGGCGGGCAGATCGGTCAACCGCCGCGCGGCCACCTCGACCGAGGATGTCGGCGGCAGGGCGAGATCGGCGCCCGCGCCGCGGAACGTCACCAATCCGACCTTGTCCCGACGCTGGTAGGCGTCCATCAGCAGAGACAGCACGGCGGTCTTGACGTGTTCCATCCGTTTTCGCGCGGCCATGGATCCGGAAGCGTCCACGCAGAAGAGCACGAGGTTGGATTCCCGACCTTCCTTGACCGCAATGCGCAGGTCGTCGGATCGCAGCAGCAACCCGTTGCCCGTCCGGCCGCGGGCCAATTGATGCGGCGCCGCCGCCCTGACGGTCGCGGTCAGGTGCACGCTGCCGCCGGACCGGCCGACCAGCGGGGCGGATCCGACGGTGCGGCCAACTGAAGTGATCGCGCGCGATCGGCGGCCGGCCTCGCCTTCGCCACTACCGGCCACGGTGAACAGCCTGGTGCGAAAGGCGAATCCAGGGGCGGCGGTGGTGGAGGCCCCGACTTTCGTCGGCGCCTCGGCCGGCTCGTCAGGTTGCGGCTCCAGGTCAGGTTCCGCGGCCGACTCCGGAGTCGAGGGGTCTTGGTCTGCGCCGCCGGAATTGTCGGATGCGCTAGTGTCCGCTTCGTCGGCGTCCCGACCACCGCCCGGCGCACTTTCCTCCGGCCCCAGTTCGTCAGTGTCGCGCCCTTCCCCAGGCGACGATTGCTCTGGTTCCGGCTCGGGCTCTTGGTCGCCGAGGATCGCGTCGAGCAGCTCCTCGTCCAGGCCTGGCGCGTCGAACGGATTGCGGCGCCGACGATGTGGAAGCGCGAGCCGGGCCGCCGCCCGGATGTCCGCTCGACCGACGAAGGTCCGCCCGTGCCATGCGGCGTGCGCAACCGCCGTCCTGGCCGTCACGATGTCCGCACGCATGCCGTCGACCTCGAAGGCTGCGCAGACCTCGGCGATCTTGATCAACGCCCGATCGGAGAGGGTCACGCTCGCCAGGGCGGCCTGCGACCGCAGGATACGGGCAGCGATCGCGTCCTCTGCGGCCTCATACCCCTCCGCAAAACCCACAGGATCAGCGTCGAAGGCCAGCCGGCGCCTGATCACCTCGGCCCGCATGTTCGGGTCGCTGGGCGCGCTGATCTCGACGGTCAGACCGAACCGGTCGAGCAGTTGCGGACGCAGCTCGCCTTCCTCCGGATTCATGGTGCCCACGAGCACGAACCGGGCCGCATGGGCAACGGACACCCCGTCGCGTTCGACCGTCGACCGGCCCATGGCGGCAGCGTCGAGCAACAGGTCCACCAGGTGGTCGTGCAGCAGGTTCACCTCGTCGACGTAGAGCAGACCACGGTGCGCGGCGGCCAGCAGGCCGGGCTCGTACTCGGTGACGCCGGCCGACAGCGCCTTCTCCAGATGCAGCGATCCGATCACCCGGTCTTCGGTCGCACCGACGGGCAACTCCACCAGCCGGGCCGGGCGGCGGTTCGAGGTGCTCGCGTGGTGCGCGGCGTCGGGGCAGGCAGGATCCGGATCGATCGGGTCACAGGAGAACCGGCAACCGTCGATCACGTCGACGGCCGGCAGCAAGGCGGCAAGGGCTCTGACCATCGTCGACTTTGCGGTGCCCTTCTGCCCGCGGACCAGCACACCGCCGATCGCCGGATTGACTGCGCACAACGCCAGGGACAGCGCCATGTCGTCGGAGCCGACGACCGCCGTGAAGGGGTAGGTACGCATGGCCGGGACCGGCCGCCTCTCGCCTCATGCAGGTGTCCACGCCCGCGTTGGTGGCCGCTGCCCACTTGCGGGCGGCGGGACGGCGCCGAATGTTCTGGCTGACTGCCTGTCGCGTACACCGACGTGCAGATCACAGTGGCGGGACCGCTCCGGATTCACCGCGACATGCGCCGCGATCCACCGGATTCCTGTCGAAGCCGTCGCTGCCGATGATCCCACAGTCTCGTCCGACCCCCGCGCACGGCGAGCGTGAGCGCCTATCAGGGGCAGCGCATGCGTTCCCGCGACGGCCTCGGCTGCACTAGGGTGCCGAAACGTGACCAGTGACCAGCCCGGGCAGACCGACTCGGCGGCCCCCGTGGTCACCGTGGTCGGGATCGGCGCGGACGGCTGGAGCGGCCTCGGCGAGCCCGCCCGCCGGCTGATCGAGCAGGCGCCGCTGGTCATCGCCGGCCACCGCCAGCAGACGCTGCTGCCCGACATCCCGGGCCAGGACCGCCGCCGCTGGCCCACCCCGATGTTGCCGTCGTTGTCCGCGCTGCTCGAGGAGTACCGCGGGCGGGAGATCCTGGTGGTGGCTTCCGGGGATCCCTTGGTGTCCGGGGTCGGCACCACCCTGATCGACCGACTCGGCAGCGACAACGTGCGGATCGTCCCGGCGGTCTCGTCGGTGGCCCTCGCGCGGGCCAGAATGGGCTGGTCGGCGGAGTCGGTGGACGTGGTCACCGTGGTCGGACGGGACCCGCACGCAGTACTGTCCGCGCTCACGCCCGGCCGGCGACTGATCGTGCTGTCGTCCGACCAGCACACCCCCGGACTGTTGGCCGAGCTGCTCAGCCAGAGCGGCCACGGGCCGTCCAGGATGACGGTGTGGGGTGATCTCGGGGGCGCGGAGGAGCGGCGCATCGACGGCACCGCGGCGGACTGGGCGGCGACCGACGCGCCGCGGCTGAACCTGGTCTGCCTGCAGGTCCTGGCCGAATCGACCACCGCCCTGCTGCCCGCAGTACCGGGCTTGTCCGACGACGCCTACGAACATGACGGTCAATTGACCAAGCGCGACCTGCGGGCCTCTGCGCTGGCTCGGCTGGCGCCCGTGCCCGGCCAGCTGCTGTGGGACGTCGGAGCCGGCGCCGGCTCAGTGGCCATCGAGTGGATGCGCGCTGACCCGCGTTGCCGCGCAATAGCTGTGGAACGCGACGCCGAGCGGGCAGCACGCATCTGCGCGCAACGCCGAGTCGACTCGGCGTGCCGACGCTGCGGTGGTCACGGGTCGGCACCCGAGGCTCTCGCGGAATGCCGCGATCCCGGACGCCATCTTCGTCGGCGGCGGCGCAACTGTACCACCGGTGTCTCGAAAGCTGTTGGGCAGCATTGGTTCCGGCGGGACGCATGGTGGTTCACGCGGTGACTCTGGAGACTGAATCGCTGCTCGTCGAAAAGTACAAGACGCACGGCGGCGAGCTGGTCCGCCTGTCAGTCGAACATGCGGCTCCGATCGGCTCTTTCACTGGCTGGACACCAGCGCGGGCCGTCACGCAATGGGCAGCGACGAAGGCGCCGGTTACCACGTGACCGTCCATTTCATCGGCGCCGGGCCGGGTGCGGCCGACCTGCTGACCCTCCGGGCGGTGTCCCTGATGCAGGCCGCGCCTGTCTGCCTTTACGCCGGGACGTACATCGGCGCAGAGGTTCTCGCTCACTGTCCCGAAGGCGCCGAGCTGATCGACACCCAACACCTGAACCTCGGCCAGATCACCGAGCATCTCGTCGCCGCCCATGTGCGGGGACGGGATGTCGCCCGGCTCTGCTCGGGCGACCCGTCCATCTATTCGGCGCTGGCCGAGCAGACCCGTCGACTCGACGAGGCCGGCGTCCCCTGGGATGTCACCCCAGGAGTGCCGGCCTATGCTGCCGCGGCCGCCATTCTCGGCCGCGAGCTGACCGCACCCGAACTGAGCCAGACCGTCATCCTGACCAGGGCGCAGGCCAGGTCAACGGCAATGCCGGAAACGGAAGCGCTCCCGCTGCTGGCGAAGGCCAAGGCCACCATCGTCCTGCACCTTGCGATCACCAGGATTCGTCAGGTGGTGGCGGACCTGCTGCCTGATTACGGTCCGGAGGCGCCGGTTGCGGTGGTGGCCAACGCCTCCGCCGCCGACGAGATGGTCCTGCGGGGAACACTTGCCGACATCGCCGAACAGGTGCAGGCAGCCGGGCTGCGCCAGGCTGCGGTCATCATCGTCGGAAAAGCCCTGCAGAGCAACGACTTTGTCGAGTCACATCTGTACGCAGACCGACCACGAGACCTCTGACTCTACCGAGCCACGGACGCGAGGTAACTCTCCAGACGGTCGTAGCTGGTGTCGGCACCGTCAGTCATTCCGGTGGCCAGGACGCCGTCGCGGGCCTCGATGGACGGCATCAGCATGGTGTGAACCATCAAAGTCCGACCGTCCTCCTCGGTCAGCTCCAGACGTGTTGACGGCCTCCGAGCCTTCGAAGATCTCGGTGTGGACAATCCTTGCCGGGGCATCGATCTCGCGATAGACCCCGTGCATGCCGAATTCCCGGCCGTCGGTGGTATGGCGCCACACGTACCGCCACGTTCCCGCCGACCCGCAGGTCGATCTCGCAGATCGGCATCTCCCAACCGTCCGGCCCGAGCAGCCAGTTGGGTACGTGCGCGGCGTCCGTGAACGCCGCGAAGACCAGTTGCCGCGGTGCGTCGAAGGTTCTGGTGCAGACGATCTCCAGGTCCGATGGCGTAGTCCAGACGGACTTGTTGACGCTAGGCAGAGATGCCATGTTCTTGCTCCTTCTGCTGGAGGGTGACGAGGTATTCGTCGAGTCGCTGGTAGCTCGCATCCCAGAACTGCCGGTAGTTGTCGGCCCACTCGGCGATCAACTTCAGCGGCGCGGCGTCGAGTTTCGAGGGGCGCCGCTGGGCGTCACGGCCCCGAACGATCAAACCGGCGCGCTCCAGTACCCGGAGATGCTTCGAAACCGCCGGGCCGCTCATCTGGAACGGTTCCGACAGTTGCTTGACCGTGGCTTCGCCGGTGGACAGCCGGGCCAGGATCGCCCGGCGCGTTGGGTCGGCGAGCGCCGCGAACGTGACGCTCAGCCGGTCCGTCGCATCCGTTTCGACAACCATCATGTCAAACCAATCGGTTTGCAAACCATGTGGTTATTAAACACGCTCGCTGGCGGGACTGTCAAGAGCAGGAGCACAGATCAGCGCCGCACCCCCCGTGAGATGCGGCGCCGATCTGTTGGTGCTTTCGTGGAAAGCAGCGGCCGCTGAGACACTGTTACCGACGTGTCTGTGATTCGCAGCCGCTGCCGCGGTGGATTGGTCAGCGGCGGAAACTGCCCGCCAATTCGATGTCCTCGTCGATCCCGGCCTCGATCTCGCTCCGCAAGCTCCTGGTCGACTACCTCGGCCTCCAGCACCATGCCGGGCTCGTCCGGGGTGACGTTGCTGGCCCGCAGCGGGGTTTCCTTGATCATGAAGATCACGATGGCTCCGACGGCGGCTGCGACAGCACTGAGGCCGAAGGCCCACGCGGTGCCGACGCCGTAGGCGTTCTCGACCACCGCGGCCACGGGAGCAGGGACCGTCGCGAGGTTCGGTGTACCGGATGACGTTCCGAGCGCGGAAGCCGGGACGCCGAGATCGGAGAGCCCGGACGCCACGGTGGTGCTGACCTTCGAGGCAAGAACGGCGCCGAGCGCGCTGACGCCGATGGCGCCGCCGAGGGACCGGACGAAGGAGACGGTGGCGGAGGAGCTGCCGATGTCGCGGATCGAAACACTGTTCTGGACCGCGAGCACCAGGTTCTGCATCGTGGCACCCATCCCGGTGCCGGCCAGCACCATGCCCACGGCAAGCACCCAGTACGGGCTGGTCGAGGACAACGTGGCCAGCACGGCCAGGCCGGCGGTCAGCAGGACGCCGCCGGCGGCAAGATAGCGCTTCCAGTGGCCGGTCCTGGTGATGATGCGCCCGATGATCAGGGACGAGAGGAACATGCCGAGGACAAGGGGAATTGTGGCCAACCCGGACATGGTCGGAGTGGCGCCGCGGGCAACCTGGAAGTACTGGCTCAGAAAAACGGTGATGCCGTACAGGGTGGACCCGACCAACAGGCTGGCGATCGAGGCCAGGGCTACCGTGCGGTTACGGAAGATCTTCAGCGGGATGATCGGCTCGGCGACCCGGCTCTCCACCCAGATGGCCAGTCCGAGCAGCGCGACGCCACCGACCACCATCAGCGCGGACGCCGCCGATACCCAGTCGAAGTTGTGGCCGGCCAGGGAGACCCAGATGAGCAGCAGGCTCACGCCCGCGACGATCAGAGTGGCACCGACATAGTCGATCTTCGCCTCCCGTCGGACGGTCGGCAGCTTCAGCGTCTTCTGCAGCACCACGATGGCGAGCGCCGCGAACGGAACACCGACGTAGAAGCACCAGCGCCAGCCCAGCGAGGATGTATCGACGATGACGCCGCCGACCAGCGGGCCGAGTACGGTGGCCAGCGCGAAGACTGCTCCCAGGTAGCCGCTGTAGCGCCCGCGCTCACGCGGCGCGATCATCCTGGCCATGATGACCTGGACCAGCGCGAGCAGACCGCCCGCACCGATACCCTGGATGACCCTGGCGAAGATCAGCATTCCGACACTCTGGGATAGGCCGGCGACGGCCGAACCGGCTACGTAGATGACCAACGACAGCTGTACCAACAGCTTCGGGCTCATCAGGTCCGAAAGCTTGCCCCATAGCGGGGTCGTGGCGGTCAGCGCGAGCAGAGTCGCTACCACGACCCAGGTGTAGCCCGACTCGGTGCCGTGCAGTTGATCGATGATCGTCGGCAGCGCGTTGGTGACCACGGTCGACGACAGCATGGCGACGAACATGCCGATGAGCAGGCCCGAAAGCGACTGCATGATCTGCTTGTGCGACATCGTGCCGATCTCGCCGGCGTGTTGCGGTGAGTGGATGTGAGTCCCAGGCTCGGCGCCGGTCTGCAGTGTGCCGAGCCGGGTGGTGTGGGGCGGTGCTGGTCATGAATTCACGCTTTCGAAATTGTCTTGGACAGAGGTGCCACGGCGCGATCGGAGGTCATGGGCCGGCGACGGCAAACGACCGGGGCGATGCCGGATGTGTTTTCGCACATCCGGGTTCGCTGGCCACCAGGTCGTCGGCGAGCCTGCGAACCAGCGCGGTCAACAACAACACGTCCGATTCGGCCCAATCGGAGATCCGGTCGGCGATCTCAGAACCGGCGGATGTGCACGCCGCGGCGAGCTCGGCCTCACCGGCCGCGGTCAGCCGAACGAGTTGCGCGCGATGATCGGCCTCATCCCTGATCCGGCCGACCAACCCCGCACTCTCCAGCGAGGCCACCTGCCGGCTGGCGGCGGAGATGTCGATCATCAGGATTTCGGCAAGCACGGAGATCCTCATCCCGGTGCTTCCCTCCAGCGCGCTCAGGGTCATCAGTGCACCGGCGTCCGGCCGTGCCCTGGTCGCCCTTCGCCGCGCCCTTGTCACCTGCTGCAGCGATCGCAGCAGTTCGACACAGTTCGCCGTAGACGGTCGGGGATCTTGGTCGGTCACAGTTACCAATGCTAATCATATTGTTGCATGACTCAAGCAACTGTGACCGGGATGACCCGTGCGGCAGATTCTGCGGGCATTTTCAGGGCGTTGCGCACTGATGGGCTCGGAAAAGGGACAATCGGGGCCGGATCGGCGCCACGACGTGCGCTGCCACAAGGAGGCCGGCGTGAGTCCTTGGTTGGATGTTCTGATCGTCCTGTTGCTGCTGATCACCGGGGGTCTCTTCACGGCAACCGAGCTGGCTCTGGTGTCCCTGCGCGCCGGACAACGCAAGGCCATCGGCGACAGCGGCCATCGCGGGGCCCGGGTGGCCCGGCTGGCCGATGATCCCTCGCGGTACCTGGCGGCGGTGCAGATCGGATCGATCGTGGCCGGATTCTTCGCCGCGGCTTACGCCACCGCCACCCTCGCCGACCCGCTGGCCGACCGCCTTGTCTCCTGGGGTGTCGGTTCGCACGCCGGAGCGGAAAGTATTGCCGTCATCGTGATCACGCTGACCGTCACCGTGGTCGCCCTCGTGGTCAGTGAGCTGACGCCGCGCCGGTACGCGATGCAGCGCGCGCAGCCGGTCGCCGTCGTCCTCGGCCCGTTGCTCGATCGGTTGTCCCTCCTGTTCCGGCCACTGATCTGGCTCCTGTCGAAAATGACCAACGCGTTGCTCCGGTTGTTGCGCGCCGACCCGACCGTGTTCGGTGACCAGATCACCAGCGAGGAGTTGCGCGCGCTGGTGGAATCACACGAGGCGTTGGGCGACGAGGAGCGGCGCATAGTGCGCGATGTGTTTGCGGCCGGCGGCCGCAATGTCCAGGACGCCATGCTGCCGCGCACCGACGTCGACTTCCTGGACGCCTCGATCCCGGTGGCCCAGGCTCAGACGCTCGCCTGGAAGCACAGCCACACCCGGTATCCGGTGACGGACGGCTCGCCCGACATGATCATCGGTTTCGTGCACTCCCGCGACCTCCTCGATCCGTCCCACGAACAGTCCATCCCGATCCGACAGATCGTTCGGCCCGTGACGGTGTTCCCGACCTCGAAGCCACTGCTACCCGCGCTGACCGAGATGCAATCCAGCGCAAGCCAATTCGCGGTGGTCGTCGACGAGTACGGCGGCCTGGCCGGGATCCTGACGCTCGAGGACATCATCGAAGAGCTGATCGGCGACATCTACGACGAGCATGACGTGACGAACCATCATCCGGTCGCCGACAACGGCGCGACCGTCGTCGACGGTCTGATGCGCATCGGCGAATTCACCAACCGAACCGGGATCGCCGTGCCGGCCGGGTCGTACGACACGGTCGGCGGGATGGTGGTCGGACGTCTGGGCAGGATGCCGACGGAAGGGGATTCGATCGAGGAATCCGGCCACCTGCTGGACGGTGCTGACCATCCAGGGCTGGCGCATTGCCCAGTTGCAGGTCGTTCCGCTGAGACCGGACGGCGAGGACCACCAGAGCGGGACGGTCAGTCCACCGCATGCCCCGACCGGCTGAGCGGCACCCAGACCATCGTCAGGTCCGGTTCGCGCTCTTCGTTGCCGTTGCCCGAGCCGAAGGACACGACCGTGAAGCCATGACGACGGTAGAACGCTCGCGCCGCATCGTTCCGCTGGAATACGAACAGTCGGAGTCCTTGCGGCGAAAGCTCTTTCGCGGCATCGATCAGGGCGGTGCCTATCCCCCGGCGGAGCCGGTCGGGCCGTACGTAGAGGTGATCGAGCCGACCGTCCGCAACCGCTGCGAATCCTTGGATCTCGCCCTCGTCCAACGCGACCAGCACCTCACTGTTGGGCAGGACCGTATCGCGGAACCAGGTGCGGGTCTCGGAATCCGTGTGCGTGGTGGGCAGGTACGGCAGTTCCGCGGCAATGGCCGCCAGGTGGATGTCAGCGATCAGCCGCCACTCACCGTCGTGCGCCTTCCGGACCGTGATGTTCAACGGGACAGTTCGACGGCCGGGACGGAGCGTCGGGTCCAGACCCGACCCGCCGAGACCGTCGTGCCGGTCGCGCCGATGATCAGCAGGCACTGCATGTCGATCGTCGTCGGGTCCAGCTCGCCCGAGCGTGGTGATCTGCACCGACTCACGTGCCCTGCCCACCGATCGGCCGATGATCACCGGGGTGTCTGGCGAGCGGCATTCCAGTAACACCTGTTTGGCCAATGCGATCTGGGTGGCGCGACTGCGGGACGCGGGGTTGTAGATGGCCAGCACGAGATCCGATTCGGAAACTCTTCGGAGCCGATCGGCGATCACCTCCCACGGTTTGAGCCGGTCGGACAGTGACACCACCGCGTAGTCGCCGCCCAGTGGTGCGCCGGCCGCAGCGGCGACCGCCTGCGCCGCGGTCACACCGGGCAGCACGGTGATCTCCACCGATTCGTAGGCCTCGTCCTGAGCGGCCTCGAAGACGGCCGACGCCATGCCGAACACACCGGCGTCGCCGCCGGAGACGACAGCCACCCGCTCCCCCGCCAGCGCGAGGTCGAGCGCGAACCGCGCACGGTCCACCTCGACGGTATTGCCGGAAGCGTGCCGTTGCAGTCCGACTCGCTGCGGTACTCGCTCGACATATGGCCCGTACCCGACGATGTGCGCAACGGTTTCGAGCGCCGCCGATACTTCCGGAGTGATCCACTTGTCCGGGCCTGGGCCGAGGCCGACCACCAGCACCTCGCCGCCGGCCGACGTGCTGGACCGTGCGGGCGGCTGTTCGCCACTGGATATCCGGCCGAGCCGGCGATCCGCGCCAGGCACCAGGATGATCGAAAAATACGGCACCGCAGCAGGATCGACATCGGCCACCGGGATCATGCGCTGCGCCGCGGTGGATGCCCGCTCGACGTACCACGCGTCGTCCAGCCGCCCGGCCTCGGCCAGCGCGGCCCGCACCGCCGGAAAGGTGCGACCCAGCTTCATGATCGCCGCACCGTCGGTGTCCGCCAGCCGCCTGGCCAACTCAGGTGCGGGGAGCGTTCCGGGCAGAATGGTCAACACATCCTCGTGACGCACCAACGGCTGCCCTGCCGCGGCGGCCGCCGCGGATACGGAGGTGACTCCGGGGACGACCTCAGCCGGGAAATAGGGCGCCAGCCGATCGTGCAGATACATGTAGGAGCCGTAGAACATCGGATCGCCCTCGCACAGCACGACTACCGTCCTGCCGGCGCGTAGATGTGTCGCGAGCCGCTCCGCCGACTCGTCGTAGAAATCGGTCATCGCGCCCTGATAGCCGCCCGGGTGGGCGGAGCGCTCGGTGGTGACCGGATAGATCAAGGCCTCCTCGATGACGTTCGGAGGCAACAGGTTCACCGCAATCGACCGGGCGATGGACCGGCCGTGCGTCCCAGAGTGGTACGCCACGACATCGGCGGCCGCTATCAATCTGGCCGCCTTGAGCGTGATCAATTCCGGATCGCCCGGGCCGAGCCCGACGCCGTAGAGCAGACCGGTCATCGCTCACGCTCCTGGGCGATGGCGTTGATCGCGGCCGCGGCCAGGGCAGAGCCCCCGCGGCGACCGCGCACGACCAGGTACGGAATGCCCGCGTCGTGTTGCAGCAGCGCCTCTTTCGACTCCATCGCGCCGATGAAGCCGACCGGAACGCCGATGATGGCAGCCGGTCGCGGGCCGCCGGCGGATATCAGTTCGAGCAGATGAAAAAGCGCGGTCGGTGCATTACCGATGGCCACTACCGCGCCATCCAGTCTCTCGCCCCACAATGACACCGCCGCAGCCGATCTGGTGGTGCCCCAGTGCTGTGCCAATTCGGCGACCCGGGGATCGCGCAACAGGCAGATCACTTCGTTCCCGGCGGGGAGGCGAGCTCGGGTCACGCCGGAGGCAACCATGTTGGCGTCGGTGAAGATCGGCGCGCCAGACCTCAGGGCCGTGCGGGCCGCAGGCACGAGATCAGCGTGCACCCGCAGATCAGTTGTCAGGTCTGTCTGTCCGGTGGCGTGAATCATCCGCACGGCCAGCTTCTCGGCCGAGGCCGGCACACCGGTCAGGTCCGATTCGGCGCGGATCGTCGCGAACGAGCGACGGTATATCTCGCCGCCGTCGGTCAGGTAGTCGTACCGGCGAGGTGGCCGCGCCAACTCCGCGCCGGCGGTGTGGACGGCGGGCGCCTTCGTCACAATCCGTTCCTTGCCTGAGCGACAACGTGTGCCAATGCGGACATGTCAGTGGTCGAGCCCGACCCCCGCGGACTGTGGTGGCGGGCAAGAGACCGAACCCCGACCTGCCAGTTCGCCCTGGCCGAGGGCAATCTCGACATGGTCCGTTGCTGGTGCACCGCAACGTCTTTCGCACGCAACCACGTGTACGGGAAGCCCTTTGGTGCGGCGCACCACATCGACCATCTCTGCCGCGACGGGTCGCGTCGGTGCGTTGGCATTGTTGCAGCCAGGAGCGCCGGTACACGCGGACACCTCTGACCACCCGGACGCCGACTCGACCGAAAGACCAACATCCGTCAGGGATTTCGCGCTGTGATCGACGTCGTGCGTCAGGTCGGGGATGAGCAGTCCGCGCCAGGGCGTGACGATCACCTCTCGATCGGCAGCGCCGATGACCGCCTCCACCTGATTCGCGCTCAGCAACGCAAGCGGAACCATCAGCGAGAGCAACGATCTGCCGTCACGCTGCGCCAGAATGCCGTACGGGTGCGCTGCGCTCGCTGGTTTCGGCTGAGTCTGCTCGCGTCCGGAACGAGGTAATAGCTCAGCGCCGGCCTTGGGCAGATCCCGGACGTGCCAGGCAGTGCCGCCGGCGTCAGACCTGGCCTGCAGGAACCGCTTGGCGAAGGCGACCAGGCCAGCCGGCGCCGCGGCCAGAGCCACCTCTGGACCGACAAAACCACCGATTATGATCACCGCTCGGTCCGATGACACGGCCCGTAGCGCGATATCTGCTCCCAGCTGCGCTGATGTCACCTCGGCCATCATCGAGGCCGAACAGGAAGCGGCCCGGAAGACCGGCCAGTTCCGGGGTCTCGCAGATGAGCTGGTCGAGATCGGCGAGCAGGGCGCGCAGGTCGGCAAGTACCGCCGATCCGGCCGGACAGGGGGGAGCAGGCGATGTTGCGGACGAGCTCGTGGGTCGCGCTGGGAAGCAATCCTGCCGCCGATATCCGATCGACCAGCGCGTCCGCGACTGCTCCGGCCGAGTCCAGCTGCACGCCGCGGAGCTGCAGATTGCCCCTCGAGGTCAGTTGGACCTGCCCGTCGCCGAACTCCACCGCAGCGGCGGACACACCGGCGAGCGCAGCAGCCGTGATTCGACCGCCGGGCAGTCGCAGCCGAATCAACGCGCCATCGGCCGCCTGGTGCGGCCGCAGCAGCCCGGGGCAGCGATCGACCAGACCTCTGGGGGTGCGGGGCGCAGTCGGGGCCGTCACGCTGTCCATGGTGGCATGCCCGTCGGACACTCACTCTCCACCCGCAGGCCGCGGGGTCGTGTCAGTGTTTGACGACAGCGGCCATCCGTGGAGTGAGTGGTTGCTCGGGTCAGTCGCCGCAGCGGACGCTCCCCTGTTGCCTCGGGTGATCGAGCCACTCGGCGAATCGCTGCTGCCAGGTCAGTTGCTGGGCTCTGGTAATGGTCGGATCTACTGTGCGTCAAGCGATTCGGGAGCCGAAGGGGCTTGTGCCGATCGGACGGAACGACTAGAATAGAACACATGTCCAGCGAAGCCATCGATGATGCAGTCGATGCCGCGGCGCAGTTGGGCCAACTTATGAACACGGTCAACGGCTTGGGCACGGTCGGGTCGGATGGTGAGCTCATCGACCTGATCGCCACGCTGGAGCGGATCAAATCGGCGTGTGCGGCAGGCCAGGCACGACTGACCCACACTTTCGCTCTTTCGCAGATGGCCGATGGTGCGGCCAGGAAGAGCCGTTCGGACATGACTCGGCGCAGCATTGCCGCTCAAGTTGCCCTGGCCCGTCGTGATTCCCGGTTCCGCGGCCAGCAACATGTCGGTGTGGCACACGCATTGGTCGCGGACATGCCCGAAACCCTGTCCGCGATGGCCCGTGGCGAGCTCACGGAGTACCGGGCACGTGTCATCATCACCGAGCTGGCCTGCCTGACGCCCGCCGACCGCACCCGGGCAGACGCGATCATCGCCGCGGAACTCCCGGAACTGGGCGACCGGTCCGCCGAAACACGGGCCGCAGCCATTGCCTACCGGCTGGACCCGGAAGCGGTGATGAGCAAAGTCCGCGGGGCGGTCAAGGATCGGCACATCTCGCTGAGGCCGGCGCCCGACACGATGAGCCGACTGTCGGCGCTGCTTCCCGTCGCGCACGGCGTCGCGATCTATGCCGCGCTGAGCAAGTCCGCGGACAGCACGATCGCCACGGGAGACGCACGCGGACGCAGCCAGATCATGGCGGACGAACTGGTGTCCCGGGTCACGGGTCAGACGATCACGGGCTGCGATGCCTACGGCGCACCGACCTACGCGCCGACTGAGACAAGCGTTGATGTGCCGGGATATTGCGAAAGTGATTCCACGGGGGCCGAGCCTGCCTGTCCCGCGGAGCCTATGTCTGAGAGGGAAGCCGGCGACGGGAGCGACCAAAATTTCCGGCAACGAAACGGCGCGGCCGCCATCACGCGACGACGGCGCCCGCCGAACCAGCGGCCTCCAGCTGAGCCTGATCATGACCGATCGCACCCTGTTCGGCTGCGACGACGAACCCGCACACCTGGTCGGCCACGGGCCGATTCCCGCAGCGCTGGCCCGGTCGCTCGTCTGCGGCGGGGCGGACAACGAGACCAAGACCTGGGTCCGCCGGCTCTACACCGCGCCGACGGGTGCCCAACTGATCGCGATGGACTCGCAGCAACGGCTGTTCCCCGCGAATGCCGTGAAGTTCCTGATTGCCAGAGACCAAACGTGCCGGTCACCCTGGTGCGACGCGCCCATTCGGCACATCGACCACGTCACCCCGCACAGCAGAGGGGGCCCGACCGACATCAGCAACGGGCAGGGGCTGTGCGAAGCGTGCAATCTGAGCAAACAGGCGCCCGGATGGCGAAGCCGGGCCGGTGGGGGTGGCGTTGTTTCCACCACCACCCCCACCGGCCACACCTACTCGAGCAGTCCGCCGCCCCCACCGACATCGTCACCGTGGCCGACAGTCTCCGCCTTCGAGAAGCGCTTGGCAGAGCTGGCTCTCAGTGCCGCATGACTCGCAACGGAAATCGCCGTCGCGGGACGGTCGGCACAACCGGATCTTGGATCAGCCGAGTTGGATGACCTGATCGGGGTAGATCATGTCCGGGTTCGGAATCGAGTCGGCGTTCGCCTTGGCCAAGGCCTCCCAGCCGCCGGAAACGCCCTGGGCCGCAGCGATCTTGGAGAGCGTGTCGCCAGACTGGACCGTGTAGGAACCGGCCGCGTGACTGGTCGAAGCGGCCGGCGTCGCATGACTGCTGTTGCGGGTGCTGGTCCGCGAACTATTGCCCGACGAAACCGCCGTACTGGAACCGGTGTTGGTCGAAGCGGTTCTGCTCGAACGGCTGTTGCTTGAACTCGTCTTGCTCGAAGCAGTGTTGCTCGAAGCAGTGTTGGTCGAACTGCTGCCCGACGAGGCACTGCGCAGGTCGACGCCCTGACCGGTGGCCCCGGCCTTGATCGAGCAGACCGGCCACGAGCCCCATCCCTGGGCGGCGAGCGTGCGCTCGGCCACAGCGATCTGGGCACTCTTGGACGCCTCGTCGGCGCGGCCGGCGAACGCCTGGCCGCCGTAGGCGTCCCAGGTGGACTGATCGAACTGCAGGCCGCCGTAGTAGCCGTTACCGGTGTTGATGGACCAGTCGCCACCGCTCTCGCACTGGGCGACTGCATCCCAGGTGGAGTTGGGGGCGGCGGAGGCCGGGGTGGCCAGGCCAAGGATCGGCGCACCGATCACCACGCCTGCGGCGATGGTCCGGAACGCGATGGTGCGAGCGGTGGTGGGTCGGCGGTGCCGCCCGAGGTAGCGAGTGCTCATGTGTGTCGTGGTCCCCTTGCTGCGCCTGCGAGGTGAGCTGTCGGGTTCGGGCGTGTCCGGATTGCTACTTCGCAATTCGGATATGGGGTTTCGCCCGGCCGACCTAGGTCGGCTTGACCCCAGGAAATCACTGACCTGCTTCTGTGTGATTTCCGTGAAACGGGTGGGTCCCCCGCCGCTGTCCAAGCCTTTCTACGTGTGGGGCTCCAGGAATCCGATGTGGACAGCGCTCGGCGCGTGGTTCCCGGAGGTTCTTTGAGGCGATTCATTTCGACCGCCTGTATCGAAGATACGAGACGTTCCTGAATTTCGGCTGACAGAGCCGCCTATCACGGCAGGGTAACGCGCATTCAGTCGCCCCCGCATTATCGCTATTTTCGCAGTTCCAGCGGAACTTTGATCTTCGCTGGCCGACTATGGCCGACCTCACAAAAGTCGCACGGACCCGCCCGTCGCATCGCCCCGTTGTCGGTGGTCGTCGCTACCGTTTCCTCCATGCGCAGTTCGACGTTCCGACCGTCCGTCCCGGTTCGGGTGATGATGCTGACGTCCGCCTACGCACCCCTGCTCATCCTGCTGGCCGTGCTCGACTCGTTCGGGGTGCAGTGGCTTCGTTGGCTGTTCTCGGGCCTCGCCGTGGTCGGCATCTGTGTCACGGTGTTGTTCCTCAGGGTGGCCATACCGGCCCGCAACGCCACCGTGGAACAGATCTACACGGCCAAACCTCGCGAGGGCGAGGCGCTGAAGTTCTTTGCCTCCTACGTGGTGCCCTTCTTCGTCACCGCGACCGCGCAGCCCGCCGCCCGGTGGGGGCTGTTGATCTACCTGGTGATGATCTCGGCGCTCTACCTGCAGGGTGACATGTACTTCTCGAATCCGGTGTTGGCCGCACTCGGGTATCGCATCTTCGAGCTCACCCGGGAGGACCGCGGCTTCCTTCTGGTGATCAGCCGGTCCTGGCACCTTGCGCCAGACGAGTCCGTATCCCTGGTGCCGCTCGGCGGTTACATATACGTCCAGCAGGGCCGTCAGCGAATCCCCCGCCGAAGGCTCCCACCAACGAAAGCGGGACAGCCCTGATGTCCGATACCGACGCGGCGTCCGATCGACGAACAGGCCATCCGGTCCAGGCTGCGCGCCCTGGTGGAACCCGACGCACTGCGGGTGAGCCTCCTGTTGATCAGCGATCACCGCTCCGAGCTGCCCAAGGTGTACGACGTTCCGATCAGCGTCGATCTGGCCCGCGAGTTCACCGGCGAGGTGGCGCAGACGGCGCGTACCGCAGTCGAGGCCGAGCTGCAGCCGGTACAGCCGGGGTTCAGCCCAGGCCCCCAGCAGTGGGTACACGCGCCGATACCAGACGGTTCCCTGACCGCGCTCGATCGGTCGGTAGTGAGCGCCACCCACAGACAGTACGAACGCGGTACCGAGTTCGGCCGGCGCAGCCTGCTCGCGCTGCGACTCACCGATCCCGATGGCCGTGAGCTGGGGCGCGTCTACCAGGGCTTCTCACCCGAGAAGGCACTCGAACACGGCAAACGGATCATGGCGTTCTGGAACGGCGAACAGTTCGCCTCGCTCGACGCTCAGCCGCTGGTGATCGACCGGACCTTGCGGTTGCTCGTGTTCGACGCCGTCATGGTGATGAAGAGCAACAGTGCCTACGAGTCGCTGTTCGGGCCCTTGCCCGACCTCCGCGTACAGGCCGCGGCGACGTACACGGCCACGTTGGGGAAATTGGACATCGTCGGGGGCACCGAACTCCGGGCCGCGTGCGAGTCGGACATCAACATGATGCGCAAGTTGCTGAGCATCGCGCACAAGATGGAGCAGCCGGGATATCCCCAGGCGCTGGACATGCCCAGCGTGCTCGCCTTCCTGGCCCGCAATCCGCACATCGATGTGCCGATCGACTCCAGCGGGGACGCTCCCGCACTCGTGTTCCAGCCCGGGGCCCAACACCGGTGGGCGCTGTTGAAGCTGCTCGACGACGATTTTCTGCGTTCGGACCTGACCAACATCAACTACGAGGCCAACTCGAAGATGGAGGTGCACGCCGACTGACGACCGCATGCGCCCGCCACGCCCCATGCCCTGCAGCCGCCACCGCTCGGGCTACGAGGCGATCGCCTCGTCGGCGCCGCTCAACCCCGTCAGATATTGCGCCATTCCGGTCGGAGCCCGCCCGAACAGGCGCGCGCTCGTCAGGACGGGACTGCTCGCGGTACTGACCACCGTGCCCCCGAGCTCGCGGACACGGGTCGCGAGGAGCACGTCCTCGTGCGCGGCCACATCGGGGAAGCCACCCGAACGCGCATACATATCAGCGCTGATCCCGAGATTGGCACCGTGTACGTGCGGGTGTCCGTCGGTCAAGCGGTGCGCCTGATTCCATGCGCCTAGTAGATCGGCGCCCAGTTCCGCCGGATCGGGCCGGACCAAACCGAGCAGCAATTCGGTGCCTGCGCGCGCATGCTCGAATTGGGTGACGAGCCAGTCAGCCGGAACGGCGGAATCCGCGTCCGTGCACGCCAGCCAGCTCGGGCTCGGGCAGACCGTCGGGTAGCCGACAACGCCACGTCGACCCCCGCCGCCCTGGCGGCACCGACCCGACCATGATCGGAGGTGACCACTTCGATCGACGGCCAGTCGGTCAGCAACTCGCCTGCTGCCGTCGGTGCAGCGGTCGAGCACCACCACGATCCGACTCGGTAGTGTGCTCGGATGCTTCGGATTCTCAGCGATCTGCTCGGCCCGTTCAACGGCAGCGAGGCAGCGCGGTAGCCGTCGCTCCTCGTCCCGCGCCGGAATGACCACAGCCAGGCGGAGCGCCGGCATCGCGCTGTCGATGACGCGCCGAACCGGGTACCTGCTCGGCGCGTCTGAGGGCAGCGGTCACGAGAGCAGACCTGTCGCCCGGGCCACCGAACCGGCAGTCGGGCGGGTGAAGACGTTGAGGATGAAGTCCTCCTCGACATGCTCGGCCAACACCGCGAGTGCCGGCGTGCCTTTCAGCACGCGGTGGACTTCGTCGCCTGGAGTCGGATATTCGCCGACCGGATGCCGCCAATGGCAGGCAAGCAGCACGCCGTCGGAGGTCAGCGAGGACGACGCTCGTTCGGCAAGTCTTCGGAGATCATCTGCACCGCAGTAATAACCGACCTCGGACAGCACCACGAGGTCGAATTGCTCGTCGGGCCACTCATCGGGAATTCGCCGTTGCTCAAAACGCACGCCCGGGAAACCCGCCAGCCGACGGCGCGCTCGGACCAGTGGGCGCTCCGAGATGTCCGTCGCCAGCACCCGATCGGACCTCGACGCTAGTTCGGCGGTCAACACCCCGATCGAGCATCCGGGTTCGAAAACGCTGTGGAACGACTCGCGCGGCAGTGAAGCCATCGTGATCGCACGCTTGCGTCTTTCGTACCAACGGCTCTCGAATCCCCAGGGGTCGTGGTGATCACCGTAGAAGTCGTCGAAGAAATCTTGACCGAGGCTCTGCGCACCCGCCGACGACTCGATCGACGACTCCGCTTCGACATCGATATCGACGAAGATTTCATAGCTGCGCTCGAAATGCTCGGTGAATTGTGGCCCGACGATCGCCTCATCGCCCGGTGCGCCGGAAAGTGGTCGAATCTGACTGCCATGGCATTGCAGTGCAGCGTGTTTTGCCAACTGGGCGGCATCCGGCAGATTCAGGCGGGCGAGATTGGGCGGCAGGTCGGCCGCGACTCCCCAGTGCCAGGCCCAGATGGGGTACTGGAGCAAGTTGACGTCGGAGCCGGCGACAGCAGCACGCGCGGCGCGGCCGGCCGCGGCATGGTCCGGATGGCCGTCTCCCTCCCAGGGGGCGGCAACGACGGTCCCCGACTCCTCGATGAACTCGGCGAGGACCGCCGTCAAGGCGGCTTCGTGGTCGGTCAGATCCCCATCCGGGAGTTCCAGTAAGCGAACGGTGGCGTGCGGGGCGAGGAGCTCAACCGCGGCGGTGACTTCGGCTCTCCGTATCGACCTGAGCTGGTCCGGCGTGTGGGTGCGGGAGTGTGGATGTGACCGCTCACCCAGCGTCGCAATCACCACGACAACGGCCGTTCCTGACTGCGCCGCGGTAGCGAGAAGACCACCCGCACCCAGTGTCTCGTCATCCGGATGCGCGGCCACGACGATCAGTCGTCGTGCGCCGGCAAGGTCGAGGGTTGGCGCAGTTCGCAGTAACGCAGACGTACTCCAATGGGTTTCCGGCGTGCCGGCGGTCAGATGGTCGAAGGAGGCCGACTCGGCACCGGTTACCACGGCGTGCCGCCCGTCAGCAGTTGGCGGCCGAGGGCAGCGTCGTCGCGTTCGGCATGATGCTGGCGAAGGTAGACCTCGAGATCGGCAACACGCCGCGCATGCTCTTCGTCCTGGGTCAAGAGCGCAGGGCCGAGGGCATGGCCCAGGCGTTGTAGCGCTTCCTCGACAGCGCCGGCAACGATGCCGCGAATCCGGGCAGACAAGACGACACCGGCGGCGCCGTCGGCACCCCCCTCGTCGATGGAGCGGGCCGCGGCTGCGAGCGCCCATCTCGCCGCGCTCAGCCGCAGATCGAGCGCACCCAGATGCATCAGCCCGATCTGGTCGGGCTCGCGTTCCGACAACTTCGCGTACAAGGTGCGGGCCAGCCCCACCGCGCCGCCGTACCAGCACGCCGCCACGCCGGCGCCGCCCCATGCGAAACCGGATCTCCGCAGATACCACTCGTCTGCGCCGATCGGGACCCCCACCGCCCCGCGCAGTTCTATCGGACTGGAAACGACCTGGCGTAGGCCGCGCGACACCCATTGGCCGTCGCCCGGCTGCACCTCGGGCGTGCGCAACGACACGGCGAACAAGCGCCGATGGCCTGCGGTCGTGTGGGCCGTGATCAGGGCGTGACTGAGTTGGCCGGCCAGTGAACACCACGGTTTCAGGCCGATCAGGTGCCAGTGTTCCCGACCATCGAACTGGATCGGTTCGGCTTGCACCTTGACGCCAGGACCCTCGGCGGCAAAGACGCCCCAGGTGGAGCCGGCACCGGCCCCCACTTGGGTCAGATCCAGGTTGGCGTCCAGACCAGCTTCGGCGATGATCGCGAGCGCGTCCAAGTGGGCCTCGGCGACCCTGGCTGCCGTCAGGTCGACCGCGGCTAGGGTCGCGAGCAACTCCCAGCGACGAGCCGTGTTGCCATCGCCGGGTAGCGGGGCACGACTTCCCAGCCCGAGAGCCAGCGCGATCGCCGCGTCGGCGCTCCCACGGACCCGATCGGCCCGGAAAGCCAGCTCGCCGAGAGCCGTGCCTTCAGTCCGGTCGGCCTCGCTGGTCAAGAACACATCGCTCCCGCTGCCGGCGAGCGTTTGCGGCCTATCGAAACCCGAAATACCCTGCCCCTTTCCATGCGTCATGTCGACCTGCCGACGTAGGCGCCGCCCGAGCGGCCAGAGGAAACGATAGGGCGCGTTCCAAGACGTCGGTGCATGTTTCCCGCTGCCCTCCGTAAATTAACCTTTCGGCACGTGCCGCGCGTCACCTGCTGGTGGATGGGGCACAGAACAGAGGCACGGTCCAAGCGGGACGCCAACCTTCGCCACGACCGATCACACGGGCACGACAGATCACCGAGGGATGAAACGATGACTCAGATAAACCCGGAACAGCCCGGCGCGGGCACGGAGGCACCGGCCGCTCCCGGTGCTGAGGTGGACACCGGAACGGCAGCCGAGGAACGTCAGCGCCATACCACTGACCGGCAAGACCAGAACGCCGAGACGTCGGGGACCGAGCCGGAGGCGACAAGTCCGAAACTCGAGCACCTGAAAGGAACCATCAGCAAGGCCGAACACGCGGCCGACGAGGCGCTCGCGCCGCAGGGTGAGTAGCTCGGTGCGACGGTCAGCGAGCGGAGGAGATGTACTCGACCAACTGGTCGTGCTCCGTCTCCAATTCGTCGACCCGGCTCTTCACCAGGTCACCGATCGAAACGATCCCGGACAGCACACCGTCGACCATGACCGGGACGTGCCGGAATCGGTGGTTCGTCATGGTCGCTGCGACCGTTCGGACCGCGTCATCCGGAACGCACGTGTGCACATCCGCGGTCATGATCTCGCTGACCGTCATGTCCAACAGATGGGCGCCGAACGTATGCAGCGCGCGTACCACGTCGCGCTCGCTCACTATGCCGGCGATGGAACTACCATCGTCGCTCACTACGAGCGCACCGACACCACGGGCGGACAGCGCAGCCACGACATCGGCCACCGTTGCTGTCGGGAGCGTGGTGGCGACCTCGGTTCCCTTACGAGCCAGGACATCTTTGACCTGCATAGCACCGCTCCTGCCGAAGCGACCCGGTGAACTTCCCATCCACCGTAGTCCGCAATGCCCGGTGCCGCGCTGCGTGATCCGCCAAATGGACCACGCAACGCGGCCGGTCTCGATCAGTCGCCCTTGACGTTGACGATCTGGTGGAGCTCGTGGATTACGGTGACCAGATCGCCGGCGTCGACCATCACCTGCTCGATCGGCTTGTACGCCCCTGGGATCTCGTCGATGAAGGCCTCGGAATCGCGGTACTCGATACCAACCATCGCCGCGCGCAGATCGGCGCCGGTGAACGTCTTCCTGGCCTTCGTCCTCGAGTACGCACGACCTGCGCCATGTGGCGACGAGTTGAGCGCCAGTCGATTGCCAAGACCTTCCACCACGTAGGACGCGGTACCCATCGAGCCCGGGATCAGGCCCGGCACACCGACATCCGCGTGGATGGCTCCCTTTCTGGACACCCAGACCCGCTTGCCGAAATGTTCCTCGACCGCGCTGTAATTGTGGTGGCAGTTGATGTCCGCGTCGATCACCACCTCCTGCCCCATCCAGCGCTGCAGGTCCGCGATCATCCGGTCCATCATCTCGTCCCGGTTGAGAGCAGCGAAATGCTGCGCCCAGTTGAGCTCCCGGATGTAGGCGTCGAACTCAGCCGTGCCCTCGACCAGGTAGGCCAGATCGGGTCCGGCAGCTCGATCCACCACTGCTTCGCCAACCTCTTCGCGACGTCGATGTGGTGCTGGGCGATCCTGTTTCCGACCCCCCTGCTACCCGAATGCAGGAAAAGCCAGATGCGACCCGTCTCGTCCGCGGTCACCTCCAGGAAATGGTTGCCGCTGCCAAGTGAACCGAGCTGGCGGTGCCAGCTGTTCGAGTGCCCGTTGATGGCCGACAGGTCTGCACCGGCCAACAGCTCCAACTCGGCGATCCGCGACTCGGCCGTCGTGGCGATCCGGCTGTTGTGGTGACCGGCCGACAGCGGAACGGACCGCTCGATGGACATCCGCAGCGCGGCGAGATCTCGGCCGGCGAGATCGCCGATGACCCATTGGGTTCGGACTGCCCGCATGCCGCAACCGATGTCGACCCCGACCGCAGCCGGGATGATGGCGCCAAGGGTGGGGATGACCGATCCCACGGTGGCGCCCTTGCCCAGATGGGCGTCGGGCATGAGCGCCAGGTGCGGGAAGATGAACGGCAGTCGGGCGGTGGTCTTGGCCTGCTCGAGCGTCAGGTCGTCGATGATCGACGCCCAGCTCAGCAGCTTCTTGGAGATCTGGATCATGGCCGGTTTCCGTGACAGGGCTGGGTGTGGTGCGCCGGAGAACCGTACCTGGCTGCCCACTTCGCGCGCCACGGAAATGATCGGTGTCCGGGCGGCGGGGCTGCCGAAGCCGTGGGTACAACAGTGGCCCTCCCGACAACCAGGAGGGCCACTGTTCGATGGCGGGCTACATTGCGACGGCGGCCGGAGACGCTGTCGCTACTGGGCCGATGGTCAGCTGACGCGATCCGTCGCGGTGAACGCCACCGAGTCGTACTTCCGGACCGTGATGGTGGCAAGACCGTCACGATTGACGGTAACCGTTGGCCCGGAACATCTTCCAGCAGTCTTCGAACCGTGGATGATATCGCAGTAGGTCCCGCGGCGGAGTCCCGTCTGGACCCTGATGGTCTTCGCCGCAGCTTCGTTGTTCGTGGTGAAGAAGCCACGATCACCGCGACTGAAGGCGATGAGGTTGACACCGTCGTCATACCAGTTCTTCACGGCCGCACCCTTGGTGGCGTTGTGGAACGCCACCATGTTCCGTACACCCTGGTAACGATCGACGCAGACCCAGGTGGTGTTGTTGCAGACGGTGTTGGTCACCAGGCCATTGGCGTCGGACGGCGGCGAGTCGTCGCTGCTTGTCCAGGCGAAGCTCGCGTACACCTCGGGCGTGCCCTGCGGCCAGGCGAGCATGAACTCGGTGGCGATGGTGTTGTTCGGGTCCTTGTAGTTGAGCGTCGAACCATTCCGCTCGGAGTCGTGGTTCTCGACGAACACCAACTCCTTGTTGCTCGGGAGTAGCCCCGATTCCGGGCCGAAGATCTTCAGATCGCCGATGTTGCCGTCGTTCGTCGGGCTGTTATAGCTCTTGAAGGCATCGTGAATGCCCGCCGCGTAGTCGAAGCCCAACAGGTCGCCGACGCCCTGGAAGGCGAATGGCGAGATGCGTCCGGGACTACCCGGCGACACTTCCAGCACCATGTACGGCCGGGCGCCGTCCACCGTGTTGCGAAGCCGGGATTCGATTGCGGCCAGGTCGGTCTGACCGATGTGTTTCGCGGCGTCCACCCGGAACCCGGAAACGCCGTAACCGAGCAGCTTGTTCAGATACGCCGCCAGCGTGTTGCGAACGTACGTCGACTGCGTGCGTAGATCGGACAGTCCCACCAACTCGCAGTTGAAGACCTGGGTGTAGTCGTTGAAGTCAGTGATGACGCCTTCGCGATCAGCCGTTCCCGCCGGCGGCGGCACAGGACAGTCCGCCGGGTAGGAGTGGAAATTGGCCGGCTGGTACAGCCCGGGATACGCGTATTTGGAGTAGCTGACGCCGCCGTAGGACACATCGCCCTGGCCGGTCATGTGGTTGATCACGGCATCGACATAGACCTTGACCCCGGCCCGGCGGCAGGTGAGCACCATCGATTTGAATTGCGCCTCCGTGCCCATCCGACTGGTGAGGTTGTAGTCCACCGGTTGGTAGACCTCCCACCACGGGTGCAGCGGAGTGGGTGCCGTCGTGGACGTCCGCTTGACCGAATCCTGCGGCGGCGCAACCTGTACGCCGCCGTAACCGGCCGGCCCGAGAACGTTGGTGCACTCCCTGGCCACCGACGGCCAATTCCACTCGAACAGGTTGGCGAGCACGTCGTGCGATGCCCGCTGTGCGTTCTGGCCGGCGATCGGAGCGGCGGCCGGCGATGCCTGCGCCGGGCCGATCAGACCCGTCAGTCCACCGGCCACGAGTAGTGCGGCTCCCGCGACGAGCCCGCGGGATCGCCACCGCCGCCGGCGTGCTGTCGGGTGTGGTGCGGAATGGCTCATGCTGTCCTCCTGAGAACATCGTTGGTCGCCGCGCGCCGATCGCGCAGGCCGGAGTGCATTCGCAATGCGGGGTGGCAATTCCCCGAAGACGGCTTGGTCAATCGCAGCCTTTCAAGGTCACGGGATGCGAAGGCCTCGGATGGTGGCGAGCAGGCGATCGGTCATCTCGTCGAAGATTTGCTGTCCGCGTTCAGCCGTCGCCCCCGTTGGATCCCCCAGAACTCCGTTGGGACTCACCGCCCTGACTCCGCCGATGCGCATCAGACCGAGCAGATCGCCGAGCGGCTCCGTGACACCCGGGGCAGCCAGGTCCATCCGAACCGCTTCCGGTCGAAGGAACAGCATCAGCGACGTCTCCCGGTACCCAGCGTGCGCATCGGCCCGCGGCCCGGAGCTTCGCGGCGTGCCAGATCGTCAGCGACCGCTTCTCGTAGCGCAAGAGGCTCGAAGCACGTTGCAGCGCTTCCACATTCCCGCCGTGCCCGTTGACGATCAGGATGTGCTGCCAGCTGAGCGCGGCGTGCCGGACGAACTCGACGATCACCGACGTGAGCGCAGTCGTCCCGATCGACAAGGTGCCGGGAAAGTGGGCGTGTTCGCCACTCGCGCCGTAAGGCAGCGCGGGGGCCAGACCGAGTTGCGGTACCCGGGCGTGCGCGGCTGCCGCCAGCGCGCTCGCGATGACGGTGTCGGTACTCAGCGGCAGATGCGGACCGTGTTGTTCGGTGGAGCCCAAGGGCCACAGCAGCACCTGCCGCGCCGACTCGTCGACCTGCGCCCATCGGGCGGACTCGAGCGGTGGCAGCGGGACCGATCGTGGATCGGCTGCCATCTGATCAGGCTCCTGCGGCGCGGGGCCGACGACGCACCACGACCGCGCGGGACGTCGCGGATCCGCGGCAGGACCGGATCCAACGTCCGTCGTTTCAGCACACCGGCCCAGACGCCCGCGCTGTACGCAAGGTCGTCCAGCGTACGAGCCACCAGGGACTCGGCGGCCGAAAGTGCTGCTCGCGGCCAGTTCTCGGCAGCTGCGCGGGCAGCGCGGACATCCATGCCGACCAGGTAGACCAGTCCACCGACCACCGCGAGCGCAAGACGCCGCCGGAGCCGGGGTACGAGCACTGCCACGATCAGCGTGGCCGGCGCCATCGGCCGGACCAGCCAACGACCGAGCGAGCCGCCGGCCAGCAGGTGGCCGCGCACGGCCAGCCTGCGGGCGTGCGATGGTGACAACGCGGGCATTCCCCACGGCGCGATCCATGCGGTGACACCGGCTGCGACGACACCGACGAGCGGGTGAACCAGCAGGCCGAGCGCCCATGGGCCGAACGAATAGATGGAGACGTCGACGTGTCGAAGCGATCCGGGGTGCCGGCGGCCGAGATCAGCTGCGCTGGAGCCGTAGTCGCCGCGACGCCGAAGCGCGGCGAGAAGACTGTTGCGCGGTTGGTGACCGACGTGGACGTCTGGCATGTAGCGGATCCGCCCGAACTCGGCCAGTCTCCAGACCAGGTCGACGTCCTCGCCCACCTGCATGGTCTCGTCGAATCCGCCGACTCGGCGGAAGATCTCGGTTTCGACCAACATCGCCGCGCTGGGCACGTACGAGACGGGCTTCCCGATGCCGACGTCCGACGGTGTACCACCGAGATCCAGTGCACAGACCCGGTGCTCGAACCAACCGCCCCATCCCGGCGCGGGCAGAGCATGGATCCGCGGGGCGGCAAGCACTACTCTCCCAAGATCGTCGGACGAGGCCCCATCCAGACGATCTATCCGTCCTTTCAGCTGTCGCAGCCAGTCGGCGTCCGGTTCGGTGTCCGCATCCAGGAATGCGATCCACGGCGTCCGCACCTGTGCTGCGCCCGTGTTGCGGGCGGCACCCGGACCACGAGATGTCTCGTGCCGGAGGACGGTGACATCCGGCCTTGTGCGTGCGAGATCCGCCAGCGGATCGTTGGATCCGTCGTCGACGACGATGACCGGAACGCCGTGGGGAAGCTGATCGAGCAGCAGCGCAACGGGTTCCGGCGCGGAACGCGCCGGAATCACCACGGTGACGCCGAATTCGTCGGATGGCGCCGGGGCAGGCGCGATCAGCAGGCCCGCCGTCTGTAGTCGGTCGAGCAGGTCCGCGACCGCCTGGTCACCGGCGGACCGGTTGCTGTCGAGCAGGTCTCGCACCGTTCTGGAGCCAAGCTCGGTGAGGGTCATCACCCGATACGGAGCACCACCGGCGAGGGTGACCCGGTCGAGCCAGCGAACTGCAGGTGCCAGGTGCCAGACGTCCGGACTTCCGGTCATCCCACAAAACCACCGTCGACCCGCATGGCAGTGCCGGTGACAGCGGAAGACGCCGGGCTGCAGAGCCAACCAACCGCCGCTGCGATCTCGGAGGGCTCCAGGATCCGGTTCAGCCGCTGGTGCGGGGCGAAGGCGTCGACGTCGGGTAGGTCGTACACCTGAGCGCTGCGCTCGAGCAGCATCGTCCGGGTGCTTCCGGGCAGGACCGCGTTCGCGGTCACTCCGAGCGGCCCCAGATCCGCGGCCAGGCTACGGATATAGCCCAGCGCAGCGTGTTTGGACGAGACGTACCCGGCCAGTCGGGGCAGCCCGGTGTCGCCGGCCGTCGACACCACCGCCACGAATCGTCCGTGACCTGCCGGTGCACCTAGCAGTGCCGGCACCGACACTCTCGCCAGATTGGCGATGCCGTGGAAGTTGGTGTCCATGTCACGGTCCAGGTCGGCGCGGGTGAATTCCCAGGCCAATTTGTCGGAGCCGATGATTCCCGCGACGGACACCGCGGCGAACAGTTGCCCAGGTTCGACATTCTCGAGCACCTGCCGCAGTTGATCCTCATCACGTACATCTGCGGCCACCGCACGAACCTGTGCGCCAACTCCGCGGCACAGTTCCGCGATCTCCTGCAACTGCTCCCCGGATCCCAGTGGGTAGCCCAGACCGTCGATGGCGTCGACTGCCGGGGCATCGGTCAACACCAGGTCGAAACCGTCCAGAGCCAGGCGTTTCGCGACCTGCGCGCCCATTCCCCTTGCCGCGCCGGTGATGACGGCCACTCCCCGATCCGGACGGAAGCCGGAGGTGCCTGACGTCACCACGTCTGGCCCAGATCGGTGCTCCCCAATAGCGACAATGACCGACCGAGGATGGTGATCAAATCCGAACCGTCGCAGGCCAGCCACTGCTCGTAGGCGGCGAGCGCGGCGGCGAGCAGCCAGATGACCGAGCGCCCTTGGTATCAGGTCGTTCTCGGATACACCGAGCCGGGCCGCGGAAAAGCGGACGATCACCTGTCGCCAGGCGTGGTAGCGCAGGGTCGAATACGCCTGCAGCGCGGGCGAGGACAGGATGATGCGCATCCTGTCCCGTAGCGACGCCGTTGCGGCTTGGTCGAACGAGTTGAATTCCAGCACCCCGTCGCGGATCGCCGAAAGGATGGGGACCTCGGGCGGACAATTGTCGAACCACCGGGCGAATCGCTCGAGCTCGGCGTCGAAATCTCCCCAGACGGCGTCGTTCTTGGATTTGAAATAGCGAAAAAAGGTGCGGCGGCCGATACCGGCCGCGGCAGCGATCTCGTCGACGGAGGTCAGCTCGAAACCGTGCGTCGAGAACATTGCCAACGATATGTTCTCCAGCTCGGCCCTGCTTGTGACGGGCGGACGGCCGAGGCCGGGAGGCTCCGACTCGACGACAGCAGCTCGACTCACGCTCGGTCAACTCCTCTCGCGGCGGGCAACCGTCACACCGCTCGGCTACCCTACCCGCACCCGCAGCGATGGAACAGATCGTTGCACACCAGCGCATTTCAGCTCAGCAGGAAGTCGGGATCCGAAATCCTTGACAAACGGCACGCAGTGCCATTAGCGTCCGAAGTGACCCAGAGCACACTTCATGCGATCGTTTCACGAAGGGGCTCTCATGTCCGACAACGTCATGTCCGACAACGCCGTGGTCGACCAGGTCATCGCTGCAGATCCCGCTCCGGAAACCCCTGCCCCGCCGCCGGTGCTTTCGGATCTGCTCGTGGAGGACGTCTCCATCGACGGCATGTGCGGCGTCTACTAGACACCGGCATGACCGCCCGGATCGAGACAGCACGAACCACCATCCAAAGCCACCATCGACCGTTCGATCCGACGCTGCCCTACGAAGTGCATCCGCAGGTCGAGATTCGGCCGGAATCCTTCGGTGCTCTTCTCTATTCGTTCAAGACCAGACGCCTGTCCTTCCTCAAGGATCCCGCACTCGTCACGGTCGTCCGCACGCTCGGTGACCACCCGTCCGCCTCGGCCGCCTGCGCCGCCGCCGGCATCACCGATCCGTCGCGGCTGGTCATGTTCGAAACGGCGCTGGCCACGCTGACCTCCACCGAAACCATCCGGGAGCGTCGAGCATGAGCACAGCCGTACTGCCGCTGGTCGACCACTTCGCATTGGGCCTGGACGCACCGATCTGCCTCACGTGGGAACTGACCTACGCCTGCAACCTGGCCTGTGCCCACTGCCTGTCGAGCTCTGGACGGCGCGATCCGCGTGAGCTTACGACCGCGGAGGCGAAGGGCGGTTATCGACGAACTCCAACGGATGCAAGTGTTCTACGTGAACATCGGTGGCGGAGAACCAACCGTCCGGCCCGACTTCTGGGAGCTGGTCGACTACGCCACGGCCCACAAAGTGGGTGTCAAATTCTCCACCAACGGCGTGAAGATCTCGCCGGCCATCGCGCGACGATTGGCCGGCAGCGACTATGTCGACGTGCAGATCTCGCTCGACGGCGCCACTTCCGAGGTCAACGACTACGTCCGGGGTGTCGGCTCCTACGACACCGCGATCAGGGCCATGGAGAACCTCTACGCGGCCGGCTTTTCCGGCTTCAAGATCTCGGTCGTCTGCACCCGCCAGAATGTCGGGCAGCTGGACGAGTTCAAAGCCATCGCGGACAGGTACAACGCCCAGTTGCGGCTGACCCGGTTGCGCCCGTCGGGCCGGGGAGCGGATGTCTGGGATGAACTTCACCTGCTCGGCGGTCAGCAGCGCGAGCTCTATGATTGGCTGGTCCGCAACGGGGACAACGTCCTTACCGGCGACTCCTTCTTCCATCTCGCCGCGTTCGGCGACTCGTTGCCCGGGCTCAATCTGTGCGGAGCCGGACGGGTGGTCTGTCTGATCGATCCGGTCGGCGATGTCTACGCGTGCCCGTTCGCCATCCACGAGTCGTTCCTGGCCGGAAACGTCCGATCCCCCGGCGGATTCAAAACCGTCTGGCGTGACTCCGAATTGTTCGCCGAGCTGCGCAAGCCGCAGAGCGGCGGGGCCTGCTCCTCCTGCTCGGCCTTCGACTCGTGCCGAGGAGGCTGCATGGCCGCGAAGTTCTTCACCGGCCTGCCGCTGGACGGACCGGATCCGGAGTGCGTCAAGGGTTACGGCGAGATCGCGTTGTCGAAGCTGACTCCGGGCCTGTCCCCGAAGCCGTCCCTTGATCATTCCCGCGAAGACCCAACCGGCAAATGGACCGGTGATGTTGACTCTCGGCCGAAAGCCACCCATAGAAATCCGCCCAGCCGCGACTGCAACGAAGATCCGGTCGCCGGGTTGCGGCTCGAAGCACTGACCTGAGCCGTACCGCAGTAGTCAACGAACAGGAATGGCATTCCCGATGGGCAATCCGTGGTTCGAGAGCGTCGCCGAGGCGCAACGGCGGGCGAAGAAGCGACTGCCCAAGTCGGTGTACGGGGCCTTGGTGGCGGGCTCCGAACGCGGGTTGACCATCGCGGACAACCAGGCCGCATTCGGCCAGCTCGGCTTCGCGCCACACGTCGCGGGCCTGTCGGCCAAGCGCGAGCTGGCGACGACACTGATGGGACAGGTGATTTCGATGCCGGTCGATCATCTCCCCCACCGGTGTCCAGGCTGTCCATCCCGACGGTGAGGTCGCAGTGGCCCGGGCGGCGGCCGCCCGCGGCACCGTGATGGGCTTGAGCTCGTTCGCAAGCAGGAGCGTCGAGGATGTGGTGGCGGCCAACCCGCAGACCTTCTTCCAGCTGTACTGGTCCGGATCGCTGGACCAGATCAAGCAGCGGATGGATCGGGCCAGGGCGGCCGGCGCCGTCGGCCTGATCGTCACCCTGGATTGGTCGTTTTCCCAGGGCCGTGACTGGGGCAGTCCGTCCATCCCGGAAAAGATCGACCTGAAGGCCGTGCTGAAATATGCACCGGAGGCCCTGACCCACCCGAAGTGGCTGACCGCGTTCGCACGCACGGGCAAGATCCCCGACCTCACGGTCCCGAACATGGCCGCCCCCGGCAGCCCGGCTCCGACGTTCTTCGGCGTCTACGGGGAGTGGATGCAGACCCCGCCGCCCAGCTGGGACGATGTCGCGTGGCTGGTTCGGGAATGGGGCGGACCGCTGATGCTCAAGGGTGTTTCGCGCGTCGACGACGCACGGAAGGCAGTCGACGCCGGCGTCACCGCCATCTCGGTGTCCAATCACGGAGGCAACAATCTCGACAGCACGCCGGCGACCATCAGGGCACTCCCCGCGGTCGCGGCGGCCGTCGGCCATCAGATCGAGGTCGTGCTGGACGGCGGCATCCGTCGCGGCAGCGACGTCGTCAAGGCTGTCGCACTCGGTGCCCGCGCGGTGATGATCGGGCGCGCCTACCTCTGGGGCCTCGCCGCCAATGGTCAGGCCGGAGTGGAGAACGTTCTCGACATCCTGCGCGGGGGCATCGATTCCGCGTTGCTGGGCCTCGGCCACTCAGACATACATGAGCTGACACCGCAGGACATCGTGATGCCGGACGGGTTTCGTCGTGATCTGGGAGTCGACTGAGGGCGGCCGTCACCGGCTGCGCCCGGTCCATCCGAGTCGCCGACGACCGCGCGATGGGTCGGCCGTCCTCGGATTCTTCTGGGAGTGTAATGCTCGTCACCCACACCAAAGGAGCTGTGCAGATGAAGACCAATGCCGCTGTAGTCGTCGAACCTGGCAAGCGCATCGAAATCGAGGAGCTCGACCTCGACGGCCCGCGGGAGGGCGAGGTACTGATCCGGTACACGCACGCCGGCCTGTGCCATTCGGATATCCACATCGCCCACGGCGACCTTCCGGCACGGATGCCGATGGTTCTCGGCCACGAGGGGGCCGGGATCATCGAAGAGGTCGGTCCGGGCGTCACCAGGGTCAAGGCGGGCGACCATGTGGTCTGTTCGTTCATTCCGAACTGCGGGGTCTGCCACTACTGTGCGACCGGACGGCAGTCGATCTGCGACATGGGCGCAACGATCCTGGAGGGCTACCTCCCAGGCGACCGTTTCCCGATCACCGGACCGCGCGGCCAGTACGGCGCCATGTGCATGTTGGGCACGTTCAGCCAGTGGGGCGTCATCCACCAGAACTCCGCGGTGAAGGTCGACGACGACCTGCCGCTGGACAAGGCCGTCCTGGTCGGTTGCGGTGTGCCGACGGGATGGGGCGCCGCGGTGAACACCGCGAACGTGCGGCCCGGCGACACCGTGGCCATCTACGGCGTCGGCGGCATCGGCATCAACGCGGTACAGGGCGCAAGGTATGCCGGCGCCAAGAACGTGGTCGCCATCGATCCGCTGGAGAACAAGCGGGAGAAGGCCATGGAGCTCGGGGCCACGCACGCCTTCGCCACCGCGGCCGAAGCACAGACCGCGATCACCGACATGACCCGCGGGCGGGGCGCCGACTCGGCAATCCTGACCGTCGGACTGATGACTTCGGAAGTGGTCAGCAGCGGGTTCGACGCGATCGGCAAGGGCGGCACCGTTGTCGTCACCGGGCTGAACAAGTTCGAGGAGGCCACCATCAACCTGTCGGGCGCCGTCCTCACGCTGTTCCGCAAGAACGTCAAGGGCAGCCTCTTCGGCGACTGCAACCCGACGACCGACATCCCGAAGATTCTGGGCCTGTACCAGAGCGGCGATCTCAAGCTCGACGAGATCATCACCCGCACCTACACTCTCGACCAGGTCAACGAGGGTTACGACGATCTGCTCGCCGGTAAGAACGTGCGCGGCGTGGTCATCCACGAGCATTCGTGAGCGAAGCTGCCGACGCCGCCATCGGGCGGTTCCGCGAGGTCGAACTGCTGCTCGCCGCATTGGACGGTGGCGCGCACGTCGTCCTGGAGGGACCGCCCGGCACGGGCAAGAGCACCTTGCTCCGCACCGTGGCCAGGACCCGGGATGTTCCCTTCCATTTCGTCGAGGGCAATGCCGAACTGACACCCGCTCGACTGGTCGGCCACTTCGACCCGGCGCGCGTGCTCTCCGACGGGTACGTGGAGGAGATCTTCGTCGACGGCCCGCTCGCGGCCGCGCTGCGCGATGGCGGGCTGCTGTACGTGGAAGAACTGAACCGGGTGCCCGAGGAGACCTTGAACGTCCTCATCACGGTGATGTCCGAGGCGGAACTGCACGTCCCGCGCCTGGGTCGCATCGACGCGGCGCCGGGCTTCCGCCTCGTTGCCGCGATGAATCCCTTCGATGCCGTTGGTACGGCAAGGATCTCGGCCGCCGTCTATGACAGAACGTGCCGGATCGCGATGGGCTACCAGCCGGCCACCGACGAGGTCGCGATCGTCGGGGCCCGCGCACCTGATGTCCCGGATCCCTGGCGGGTCAAGGCGGTGGAGCTGACCCGTCGGACCCGCAGTCATCCGGACGTGCGGGTCGGGTCATCGGTGCGCGGGGCCATCGACATGGTGCGGGTCGGTGCCTCGCTGGCCAGCGCCCGCGGATGTCCGGTCCAGGACTGGCATCTCGGACTCGACGCCGCGTTCGTGTCACTCTCGGGCCGGATCCGTCTGTCCGAGTCTGCGGGTCGGACCGCCGAGGACATCGTCCGCCAGCTCTACGAGGATGTTTTCGGTCCCGAGCCCGCCGATCCCGACTTCCCCACCGAGGACGGTGGTTCCCCGGGGGAAGTAGCGGCCCGCCGCCTGGGGCGGGCAGCTCGCCGGTCAGCCGCCCGCAGCGCGGAGCTCGCACCATCTCGCGAACCGACCTGAACCGTCGGCACGAGCAGTTCGCCGCCGTTTCGCCGGAACTGGGTGCCTTGGACGAGGCTGCGCTCGACGACGCGTTGCGCACTGATGCGGCGAAGGCGCTGCACCTGCTCGCCGATCTCAGCACCGCGACCGATGAAGCGCTCCGTGAAACTGCGCGCCGCCTCGCCGGGAAGATCATGCTCGACCTCGGCCGGGCGGGTGCGGCAAGAAGGTCGGGAAGCGCCCAGCTCCAACGGGTCTCCGCCGATCGGGGCGGTGATCTGGACGTCGACCTGTCGATGGAATCGATCTACGCAGCACGGGCGGCCGGCCATGTTCCGAACCTCGATGAGCTTTTTGCACGGGACTGGAAACGCCCGGACGTTGCGCTGTGCCTGCTGGTCGACGCCTCCGGTTCGATGAGCGGCGACCGCCTCGCCGCTGCTGCCCTCACCGCCGCGGCCTGTGCCTGGCGGGCCCCGGCCGAATTCGCGGTGCTGAGTTTCGACCGGCACGTCCGGGTGCATCGGGCCATCGCGGCTACCAGCGCGCCGGTGAAGACGGTGACCGGTCTGCTCGAACTGCGCGGTCACGGCGTGACGGCGTTGGCGGCCGCGCTGCGGGCCGCCGCCGACCAGCTGGCGTCGGCGCGAGCTGCCCGCCGCATCACCATCCTGCTGAGCGACTGCCGGGCGACCGACGAGGAGAACCCCGTGCCCGCGGCCCGGGCCCTACAGGAACTCATCGTGTTGGCTCCAGCGGACGACTGCGCCGAAGCGACGGAATTCGGCATTGCGGCCGACGCCAGGGTGGGACGACTGCACAGCGCGGCGGACGCGCCGGCGGCCCTGGCAGCTGCGCTCGACCGCTGAGCATGACCCCAGCCGCATGACGGCAATGCAACGGATCCACACCCAAGGCAAGGCCGCTGTTGTGATGTAGGCTTACATCACTATGATGATCCGGACTCAGATCTCGCTGACCAACGATGAACGGCGTGTCCTGGATGCGGCGGCGGCACGGACCGGGCGGTCGATCGCGGCCCTGATCCGCGACGCCGTCCAAACGGTCTACGGCGCCGAGCGGTCCGAAGACGACGACCTGGCCATCATGCGGCGCTCTTTCGGGGCTTGGCGCAACCGCGAAGTGGATGGCGCAGCGTGGGTTGACGAATTGCGGTCAGGGTCCCGCCTGCGGCCCAATCCGTGACCGTTCTCGTCGACACCTCGGTCCTGATCGATTATCTGCGGGGACATGACGGCGCGGCGGCGACCCTCGAACGCGAGCGCGAATCGGCGCCCCTGCATGCCAGCGAAATGACCCGCCTGGAGGTGCTCGCCGGTATGAGGTCAGCCGAAGAGGAAGCCACCCGCTTGCTGCTGTCGACCCTGCGCTGGCATCCTGTGGACGCCGACATCGCAGAGCGGGCCGGTGCACTCGGCCGAAGATGGCTGCCAAGTCACCACACGATCGACGGCGCCGACCTTGCCATCGCCGCGACAGCCATCCACACGGACTCTCGCCTTCTCACCCGCAACATCCGCCACTTCCCGATGTTTCCCGGCCTGCTTGCCCCCTACTGACTCGGCCGTGAAGTCTGATGACAAGTTCGCCGGGTCGATGTCGAGAAACAGCAGTTCGCCCACAGCGAAGCCGGAATAGCAGCGGGAACAAACCTGCGGGCGCCAGCCTTGAGTCAAACACGCTCAAGTTTGAAGGGTGCTCCAACATGACCAGTACAACGACTGAAACGAAGAACCTGCCGGTGCTGTCGCTGACCGACGCCGTCATCCTGCCTGGGATGGTGGTGCCGATCGAACTCGACGAGTCATCGCAAGCCGCTGTCGACGCTGCCCAGTCCACCGGGACCGGTCAGGACGGAAACCTCGGCGAACTGTTGATCGCTCCGCGTTTGAAGGATCGATACGCCACCTATGGCGTCGTCGCCACCATCGAGCAGGTCGGCCAGCTGGCCGGCGGGGCCCCGGCGGCGGTGCTCCGCGCCGGACGCCGGGCGAAGATCGGTACCGGCGTCACCGGGCCGGGCGCTGCCCTCTGGGTGGCCGCGGAACTCGTCGCAGACGAACCGACGACCGACGAGAGCCGTGCGCTGGCCAAGGAATACAAGTCACTCGTGATCGCCACCCTGCAGCAGCGGGACGCGTGGCAGGTCATCAACACCGTCGAGAAGATGACCGATCCATCGACCATCGCCGACTCCGCCGGCTGGGCGCCGTACCTGACGTCCGAGCAGAAGCGGCAACTGCTGGAAACCCCTGAGGTCGCCAAGCGACTCACCCAGGTCATCGAGTGGACGAAGGCCCACCTGGCCGAGATGGACGTGGCCGACAAGATCCGCGGCGACGTCCGCGAGGGTATGGAGAAGAGTCAGCGCGAATTCCTGCTGCGTCAGCAGCTCGCGGCCATCCGCAAGGAACTCGGCGAGGGCGAGCCGGACGGTGCAGACGATTTCCGTACCCGGGTCGAAAGCGCCGACCTGCCGGACAAGGTCCGCGAGGCGGCGATGCGCGAGGTCGGCCGCCTGGAACGGGCCAGCGACCAGAGCCCGGAATCCGGCTGGATCCGGACCTGGCTCGACACGGTCCTGGAGATCCCGTGGTCGGTGAAGACCGAGGACAACACCGATATCGGCAACGCCCGAACGGTTCTCGACGCCGACCACCACGGTCTGGACGACGTGAAGGACCGCATCGTCGAGTACCTGGCGGTTCGTAGCCGGCGGGCCTCCCGCGGGCTGCAGGTGGTCGGGGGTCGTGGCTCCGGCGCCGTCATGGTGCTGGTCGGTCCCCCTGGCGTCGGCAAGACGTCGCTCGGCGAGAGTGTCGCCCGCGCCCTGGATCGCAAGTTCATCAGAGTCGCCCTGGGTGGCGTTCGCGACGAGGCCGAGATCCGTGGTCACCGACGGACTTACGTCGGCGCGCTGCCCGGCCGCATCGTCCGCGCCATCACCGAAGCCGGTTCGATGAACCCGGTGGTGTTGCTCGACGAGATCGACAAGGTCGGCGCCGACTACCGCGGCGACCCCGCCGCGGCGTTGCTCGAGGTGCTCGACCCGGCGCAGAACCACACCTTCCGCGACCATTACCTGGACATCGATCTCGACCTGTCGGACGTGCTGTTCCTCGCTACCGCCAACGTCATCGACTCCATTCCGTCGGCGCTGCTGGACCGGATGGAACTGATCACCATGGACGGGTACACCGAGGACGACAAGGTTGCCATCGCCCGTACCCACCTGCTGCCCCGGCAGCTGGAGCGCGCGGCGCTGGAGGAGTCGGACGTGACCATCACGGACGCGGCACTGCACGAGATCGCGGCGGATTACACCCGCGAAGCCGGGGTGCGTCAGCTGGAACGGCTGCTGGCCAAGGCTTTGCGGAAGGTGGCAGCCCGACTGGCGACCGAGACCGGTCCGATCGAGGTCGACCAGCCGCAGCTGAAGGAGTTGCTCGGCCGACCACGGTTCACCCCGGAGACCGCAGAGCGCACTGCGGTTCCGGGCGTAGCAACAGGTCTGGCGGTCACCGGACTGGGTGGCGACGTTCTGTTCATCGAGGCGAACGCGGTGGAGGTCAAGGAGGGTGGCGGCCAGCTCAAGCTGACCGGCCAGCTCGGCGACGTGATGAAGGAGTCGGCGCAGATCGCGCTGTCCTACGTCAAGGCTCACGCAGCGCAGCTCGGTATCACACCGGAAGCGTTGCAGCGCAACGTCCACCTGCACGTGCCGGCCGGCGGTGTGCCCAAGGACGGGCCGTCCGCCGGCGTCACCATGGTGACCGCGTTGACCTCACTCGCCCTGGGCCGCAACGTCCGGGCCGATGTGGCGATGACCGGAGAGGTGACCCTCAACGGACGGGTGTTGCCCATCGGCGGGCTGAAGCAGAAATTGCTGGCTGCCCAACGTGCGCGGCGTGACGACCGTCTTCATCCCGAAGCGGAACGAGCCCGACCTGGACGACGTGCCGGCCGAGGTTCTGGCTGCCGTCACCGTTGTCCCGGTGAGCGATGTCGCCGAGATCCTGGCGGTGGCACTGGAGCCCGCCGTGCAGGCAGGCGACGGAAATCGCCGCCTGAGTTTCCGAGCACCGAAGTGGCCGTACCGCCCTGCCGGCGGTACGGCCACCGGCATTTCACGGTGTTGTCGATCTACCCAGGTCAGCATGACTGTCGGTGCCCCGGGCCACACTCATCGCCATGGATACATTCACCATCGTTCCCAGTGGCGTCTTCTCCCTGCGGGAGTCGGTCGAATTCGGGTTCGGGCAGCGGACCGCGGATGATTTCGACGGGTGCATGCGCCTGGCCTTCTGCCAGGACGACCTGGCCACCCAGGTCGGCGTCGTCGTCCGGCAGAACGCAGCCGGCGTGCATGGCGAGATACACGGCGGCAATGGTGATGTCGCCTCTGTGACGGCCCAGGTGGCCAGGGTGCTCTCGCTCGATCACGATGCCGGCGGCTTTGCCGCGGTGGGCGAGCGAGACCCGGTGATAGGCGCACTGCAGCGAGCAGCGCCCGGGCTGCTGCCGCCACTGTTCTACTCGCCCTACGAGGCTGCGGTGTGGTCGGTGCTCAGTGCGCGCCGGCCGGCCAAGCAGATGTCGGAAGTGCGACGCAAGCTCTCCGAGGCACACGGGCGGACGTTCGAGCTCGCCGGCAAGGCCATGGCGGCGTTACCAACGCCGGATCAGCTGCTGGCCATCGACGATTTCCCCGGACTTCCGGGCGACAAGCTCGCCCGGATGCAGGGCGTTGCCCGGGCCGCACTGGACGGCGTCCTGGACGTCGATCGACTGCGGCGGTTCGGTCCCGAGGTGGCCACGGCCGAATTGCAGCGCATCAAGGGCATCGGGCCCTTCTATGCCTCACTGATCACCATCCGGGCCACCGGTTTCACCGACGTCCTGCCCGTCGACGAGCCACTGGCCCGGGATCTGATCACCCGGCTGTACCACCTGGACAAGCCCTGCGAACCGGCCGACTTCGAACGGATCGCCGAGCCGTGGCGTCCCTACCGGACCTGGGCGACCGTCCTGGTGCGAGCCGCCGGGCATCGCATTCTGTAGTCGATCTGGCTCGTCACCTCGCTCGGCTCTGCTTGATCTGCTTGACTGACACGCCTCGGGCAAGGACAGTGGCGGGCAAGCAACACACGCCGCAGTGAACAGGACCCGGTGCAGCTCCGGGGCGGCCTGAGCCACGACGTCGATCATCGGTCCAGGCCGGGTGAGAAGGAGCTCGACCGTGACTTCACCGAGTACGACCACGCCCGATCCGGCCACACCTGATCGAAGCTCATCCGGCGCCGCGCATCGCGCTGCTCTCGACCTCCGACACGGACCTGCTGTCCGGCCGCGCCTCGCTGGCCAACTTCGCGCTGGCCAACCCGGCCCGGATCGACGTCGAGCGGGAACTGCCCGAGGTGATCGACGGGGCGGATGTCATCATCGTCCGCATTCTGGGAACGGCGCGCTCCTGGCAGCAGGGCCTCGACCTGGTGCTGGCCGGCTCTGCTCCGGTGATCGTGCTCGGCGGTGAGCAGACTCCGGATGCAGAACTGATGCGCCTGTCCACCGTGCCGATCGGGATCGCCGCGGAAGCTCACCGATACCTCGCCGAGGGCGGCCCGGCCAATCTGGCCCAGTTGCACGCCTTCGTCAGCGACACCGTGCTGCTGACCGGCGCAGGCTTTCAACCGCCGGCGGTGCTGCCCGCGTGGGGGGCGCTACCGCGTCCCGAACATCGCGACAGCGACCTCGTCCGACCCAAGATCGGCGTGCTGTTCTATCGGGCCCACCAGGCGTCCGGCAACACCGCATTCGTCCATACCCTGGCCGACGCGATCGACGCAGCGGGCGGCCGCGGTGCACCGATCTACTGCTCCTCGCTCCGCGGGGCCGACGCCGGCCTGCTCGCCGAACTCGGGTCGTGTGATGCCCTGATCGTGACGGTTCTCGCCGCCGGCGGCACCAAGCCGGCGGCCGCGACCGCGGGTGGCGAGGACGAGAACTGGGACGTCGCGGCCCTGGCCGCCCTGGACATCCCCATTCTGCAGGGCCTGTGCCTGACGTGGAGCAGGGCAGCCTGGGCGGCATCGGACGAGGGCATGACGCCGTTGGATGTGGCTACGCAGGTGGCCGTTCCCGAATTCGACGGCCGCATCATCACGGTGCCGTTCTCCTTCAAGGAAACCGATCCGGATGGCCTTCCCTACTACGAGTCGGATCCGGAGCGGTGCGCGCGGGTCGCCGGTATCGCCCTGTCGCACGCCCGGTTGCGGCACACGCCCCCAGCGGAACGCAAGATCGCGGTGCTGCTGTCGGCCTACCCCACCAAGCATTCCCGGATCGGCAACGCCGTCGGGCTCGACACTCCGGTGTCGGCCATCCGGCTGTTGCGGGCCATGCGGGACGCCGGCTACGACGTCGGCCCTGCGCAGGGACCGGGCGCGCTCCCCGGGTTGGCGCCGCTGGACGTCATCGACGGCGAGGAACCGGACACCACCGCCGGCAATGCGCTCATCCACGCGTTGATCGCGGCCGGCGGTCAGGACGAGGAATGGCTGACCGGGGAACAGCTCTCGGGAAATCCGGTCCGCATTCCGGCTGCGTCCTACCGCGATTGGCTCGCCGATCTGCCCACGGACCTGTCCGTGCCGATGGTCGAGACCTGGGGCCCCGCACCGGGAAACCTCTTCGTCGACCGCTCATCGGACCCGGACGGCGAAATCGTCCTTGCCACCCTCCAAGCCGGCAACGTGGTGGTGATGATCCAGCCGCCGCGCGGTTTCGGCGAGAACCCGGTCGCCATCTATCACGACCCGGACATGCCGCCCTCACACCACTATCTGGCCGCCTACCGCTGGCTGGAGAACGATTTCGGCGCGCACGCCGTCGTCCATCTCGGCAAGCACGGCAACATGGAATGGCTACCCGGAAAGAACGTCGGAATGTCGGCGAGTTGCGGTACGGACGCTGCGATCGGCAACATGCCGCTGATCTATCCGTTCCTGATCAACGACCCCGGCGAGGGCACCCAGGCCAAACGCCGGGCCCACGCCACCATCGTCGACCACCTCGTCCCGCCGATGGCCAGAGCCGAGTCCTACGGTGACATCGCCCGCCTGGAACAGCTTCTCGACGAGCACGCGAGCATCGCCGCGATGGATCCGGCCAAGCTGCCGGCCGTGCGGGCGCAGATCTGGACGCTGATCCAGGCCGCCAAGATGGACCACGATCTCGGACTATCGGGCGCCACCGGTCGGCCGGACGACACCGAGTTCGACGACTTCGTCCTGCACGTCGACGGTTGGCTCTGCGAGATCAAGGACATGCAGATCCGGGACGGTCTGCACGTTCTCGGGCAGGCTCCCGTCGGCGAGCCGAGGGTAGATCTGGTACTGGCCATGCTGCGCGCCACCCAGGTGTGGGGTGGCGTCACCAATGCGCTGCCCGGCTTGCGGGCAGCACTCGGACTGAAGGACGGAGCCGAACTGGCCGCCGTCGACGCCGTCGAAGCGCAGGCGCGAGCGTTGGTTCTCGCCGCCGAGCAGGCGCAGTGGCAACCCTCCGCCATGGCGTCCGTCGTCGACAGTCTCATGCCCGATTCGGATCCGTCGGTGTTGGCCGTGATGGAATTCGCCGCCACCGAGGTGGTTCCTCGTCTGGCGGGCACCGCCGCCGAGTTGACCTCCATCCTGCACGCACTGGACGGCGGCTTCGTCGCCGCCGGCCCGTCCGGATCTCCGCTGCGCGGCCTGATCAACGTGCTGCCCACCGGGCGGAACTTCTACTCGGTCGACCCGAAAGCGATCCCGTCCCGGTTGGCGTACGACACCGGTGCTGCGATGGCAGCATCGTTGATCGAGCGGTACGTCGCCGACAATGGCGCATATCCGCGGTCTGTCGGCCTGTCGGTGTGGGGCACCTCGGCCATGCGTACGTCAGGTGACGACATTGCGGAAGTGCTTGCTCTGATGGGTGTCTCGCCGGTCTGGGACGAGGCCTCCCGGCGCGTGTCGGATCTGCAGGTGTTGTCGCTGGACGAGTTGGGACGACCGCGGATCGACGTGACCGTGCGCATCTCCGGATTCTTCCGCGACGCCTTTCCACACGTGGTGGCCATGCTGGACGACGCGGTACGACTGGTGGCCGGCTTGGACGAGCCGGCCGAGGCCAACTACGTCCGGGCCCATGCCCAGGCCGATCTCGCCGAACACGGCGACGAACGGCGCGCCACCACCAGGATCTTCGGGTCCATGCCGGGCTCGTACGGTGCCGGTTTGCTCCCGTTGATCGAATCCGGGAACTGGCGCGACGACGGCGATCTCGCCGAGGTCTACACGGCCTGGGGCGGGTTCGCGTACGGGCGCGAGTTGGACGGACGGCCGGCCAGGGCCGACATGGAGGCCAACTACCGGCGGATCGTCGTGGCGGCGAAGAACACCGACACCCGCGAGCACGACATCGCCGACTCGGACGACTATTTCCAGTACCACGGCGGGATGGTCGCCACCGTCCGCGCGCTCACCGGGACTGCGCCGGAGGCCTACATCGGTGATTCGACGTCGCCCGATGCCGTCCGCACCCGCTCGCTGACCGAGGAGACGGCCCGCGTGTTCCGGGCCAGAGTGGTCAACCCGCGGTGGATCTCGGCCATGCGCCGGCACGGCTACAAGGGCGCCTTCGAGCTGGCAGCCACGGTCGACTACCTGTTCGGCTACGACGCCACCGCCGGCGTGGTCACCGACTGGATGTACGAGACGCTGGCCAGGACGTACACCCTGGACGAGGAGAATCAGGCTTTCCTGCGGCACGCCAACCCGTGGGCCCTACGCGGCATCATCGAGCGACTCACCGAAGCCGCCGACCGCGGGCTCTGGGCCGAGCCCGACTCGGAGATCATGGAGCAGATGGCACAGGTCTACCTCGACGTCGAGGGAGACCTGGAGGATGCCGGCGCGTGACTGCTGGCGGTCACGCGGGCTGCGCAAGCCACGTAGCACAGCCGCGGTAGGGCCAAGTCCGTTCAACCGTCAGGGCCGCAACATGTCCGGGGCATGGCTCAGCAGGTAATCGCGGAGTGCCTCGGCCGGCGGCGACAGGTCGCGGTCGGCCGACCAGGCCAGCGAAAGGGTCCGGGAGGCACCCGGATCGGTGAGTGCGAGTTGATGGGTGCCGGAGACCTGATTTCCCGGCGGGAGAACGGCGATCCCCAGTCCGGCCGCCACCAGCCCGGCGGCGGTGTTCATCTCCTGACTCTCGAACGCGTATCGAAGGGGCACACCCGCGGCCAGCAACAGCCGGTCGGTGATGGTCCGGATCCCATAACCGGACGCCAGGGTGATCAAGTCCTGCCCGGCCAGGTCCGCAAGGCCGCACGGCCTCCCGGCGGGCCAGGCGATGCCCTGCCGGCACAAGCAGCACCAGCGGCTGCTCGGCCAGCGGCGTCGACGTCACCTGCGGCTGATCCGCCGGCACCGGAGCGGCAAGCACCAGGTCAACGGCGCCGGTGGGAATGGATCCGATCAGGGCCTGCGCCGAGTCCTGGATCAATCGGACGATCACTCGTGGCCTCTGCTGACGGAAGCCGCGCAACAAGGCTGGGATGACAGACGGGCCCAGGCTGTGTAGGAAGCCCAGGATGACCGTCCCGGTGGCTGGGTCGGTCTCGGCCCTGACGGCCCTTACGCCGGCAAGTACTTCCTCCAGTGCGCGTCGTGCGCTTGCCGCCAGCAGCTCGCCATGCCTGGTCAGCCGGACTCCCCGTCCGTCCCGCTGCAGTAGTGGGGTGCCCAGTTCCGCGGACAGCCGGGCCAGCGCGCGCGACAACGTAGGTTGTGGAATCCCCAGGTGCTGGGCCGCCGCCGTGATCTGTCCGAACTCGGCCACGGCGGCGAGTTGCTCCAGGCCTTCGGCAAGGCCAGACGTCTCATACGGCATTGCATGAGTCTATGTGCGCTCATGCATTGGACGTATCAATTCCTGCTTCCTATCGTCGGAGGTGTGCGGATGAAGCAGGACAGGCGGATACGGCTCACGGACACGCGCGAGGGTCGGGCTTACGCCGGCCCGGGCGAAGTGCGTCGCCTCGAGGCGGCGATGCTGGCCGCCGGCCTCGCCGCATTCGGGCTGCTCTACGTGACGCAGGCGGTCCTGCCCTCCATCGGTACTGCCTTCGGCGTTGGTCCGACGCTGGCCAGCCTCACCGTCTCCTGCGCGACCGGCGCTCTCGCTCTGGCGGTCCTGCCGATGTCCAGCCTGGCCGAGTCCTTCGGTCGCGTCCGGATGATGCGGGCGGGACTGATCGCCGCGCTCCTGCTGGCGACAGGCTGTGCGCTGAGCTCCCATCTATGGGAGCTGCTGGCCTGCCGAGCCCTGATGGGCGTCGCCCTGGCCGCGGTGGTGGCGGTGGCGATGGGACACCTCGGGGACGAGGTAGAGCCGTCCAAGGTCAGCGCGGCGATGGGCATCTACGTCGCGGGCAACACCGTCGGCGGCGTGGTGGGCCGCCTCATTCCAGGGACCGCACTGGACTTCGGGTCCTGGCGCTTCGCCATCCTCGCCTTCGTCGGATTCGCAGCCATTGCCGTGGTCGCATTCATCCTGCTGCTGCCGAGACCCCGACGCTTCAAGCCGATGCCCGCCGACGTCGGAGAGCACGTGCGTTCTGCTCGTGAACTGTTGCGCGATGCCGGAAACCTGCGGTTGTTCGGCATCGCGTTCCTGATGATGGGCGGATTCGTCGCCTGCTACAACTTCCTGACGTTCCGACTGACGTCGGAGCCGATCAGCCTGAGCAACAGCGCAGCTTCCCGACTGTTCTTGGCGTACCTGGCCGGCACCATCAGCTCGGCGGTGGCCGGCTACTGTGCCGGACGATTCGGCCGTCGGCGGGTGCTCTCCATCGGCATCGCCCTGGCACTGGCCGGTCTCGCGCTGACCCTGCCGAACGATCTGTGGTCGATCACCCTCGGCCTGGTGATCTTCACGGCAGGATTCTTCGCGGCACACTCGACCGCCAGCGGTTGGATCTCCGCCCGCTCGACGGGAAATCGCGCCCAAGCCTCGGCGCTCTACCTGCTCTCGTACTACTTCGGGTCCAGTGTGCTCGGTGCCGCGGTGGGGATTGCGTTCCTCGCCGGCGGCTGGGCGGCAACCGTCGTGGCCATCGCCGTGCTGCTTGTCGGCGCTCTGGTACTGGCGCTGGGCATGGACCGCGGGCCGCGACAGCTGTCCACCGGCTGCGCAGCTCACTGGCCCAGCAGTCCCAGCAGTCGCCCGGTGTCCAGGTGAGCCTCGACGGCGTCGGCAAGTCGGTCGATCATGGCCTCCCGCCGCTGGGCGAAACCCACCGCTCCTGAGGGCTTCTGGGCGCTGAACGGCACATTCGCCACCCGTGCCGCGCTCGCCAGGAACGCGCGCCGGAAGTCGTCGTTCTCGAAGGTGCCGTGCCAGGTGGTGCCCCAGACGCTGCCCTGACGGCAGCCGTCGAGAAACGGCTCGGCCCCCGGGTCCACCTGCGCCACCCCGTGATGGATCTCGTACCCGGACACTTCCTGTCCCTGCCAGGCAGCCGGAGGTAAGGCCCAGGTGCTTTTCGACGCCGAAACTGACCGCGGTCGGCAACAGGCCGAGGCCCTGGACCAGACCGGCCTTGGACTCGACCGGATCGTCGATCGACCTGGCCAACATCTGGTATCCGCCACAGATGCCGATCACCGTGCGTCCGGCGGCTGCGGCGGTCATGATCTCGGCGGCCAAACCGTTGCGCCGCAACCATTCCAGGTCGGACACCGTGGCCCGGGATCCCGGCAGCACGATGACATCGGCGGATCGCAGCACAACCGGGTCGGTGGTGACGGTGACCGAGACGCCCGGCTCGCAGGCGAGGGCATCGAGATCCGTCGCATTCGACAACCGCGGAAACCGAACGGCCGCGACGTTGAGCGACCGGCTGTCCGAAGGTGCCTGCTCACCGGCCCACCGTCCGACCAGCAGGGTGTCCTCGCCGTCGAGCCACACGTCGGCGAGCCAGGGCAACACGCCGAGGAACGGCACGCCGGTCAGAGCGGTGAGCTGGTCCAGACCCGGTCGCAGGAGCGAGGAGTCCCCGCGAAACTTGTTGATGACGAACGCCTTGACCAGCGCCCGATCCTCCGCGTCCAGCAGCCCGACCGTCCCGAAGAGCGAAGCGAAGACGCCGCCCCGGTCGATGTCTCCGACCACCAGAACGGGCAGGTCGAAGCGCCGCGCGAGCCCCATGTTCACGTAGTCACCGGAGCGGAGATTGATCTCGGCCGGAGACCCCGCGCCCTCGCACACGATCACGTCGTACTTCTCGGCCAACTCGCGGTAGGCGGCGAATGCGGCTGCCGCCAGGTGTTTTCGGCCGGTGGCGAATTCGCCGGCCGCCAGCTCGCCATCCGGTCTGCCCCGCAGCACCACGTGGGACCGCCGGTCGGAGCCGGGTTTGAGCAATACCGGGTTCATTGCGGACTCCGGTTCGGCCCTGGCCGCCTGCGCCTGCAGATACTGCGCCCGGCCGATCTCCGCACCGTCCCGGCAGACCATCGAATTGTTCGACATGTTCTGCGCCTTGAACGGAGCCACCCGCAGTCCCTGTCGCGACAGGTAGCGGCAGAGACCGGTGGTCACCAACGACTTTCCGGCATCGGAGGAGGTGCCGGCGACGAGCAGGCCGCGGGCCGTCAGGGGGTGCTCCTCGCCGATCTGCGCCACCTCGCGAGCCCGTTCCGGACCCCGGTCGAGCAGAAGCTTGAAGCCCGCCTCGTCCAGAATCGGCACCTTGAGGGAGACGGCCCTGTCGAACTTGGTACCCGGGCTGTCCCCGACCACCACGAATGCCGTCTTCGACGACACCGACCCGGCCGCTTTGGCGCCGCGCTCCAGCAACGCCGCCCGTGCCTCGTCCCGATTGAAGTCGACGAGTGATCCGGTGACCACGATGGACAGCCCGGCGAGGGTCTGCTCAGGTCTTTCGCTCGCCTCGTCCTCCATCCGGACCCCGGCTGCGCTCCACTTCTGCACGATGGCCAGATGCCAGTCGACCTTGAACCACTCGGTCACCGCGGCGGCGATCGTCGGGCCGACCCCGTCAACAGCGGCCAGCTCGTCCTGCCGCTCATCCGTGGCCACCTCGCGGATGGCGGCCATGCTACTGAAGTGGCCGGCCAGCGCCCTGGCCGCGGTAGGGCCGACGTGCCGGATCGACAGGGCGACCAACACCCGCCACAACGGTTGCTGCTTGCGCAATTCGAGATTGGCGAGCAGCTTCCGGCCCGTCTCGCTGAGCTCACCGTCCTTCGCCCGCAGGAACAGCGGGACCGCCTTCAGCTTCTCCTCGTTCAGATCGAAGATGTCACCCTCGTCCACGATGACGCCTGCGGCCAACAGACTGGTGGCCGCCTCGTAACCCATTCCCTCGATGTCGAAGGCGCCGCGACCGGCGAGGTGGAAGACCCGCTCCCGGAGCTGCGCCGGGCACGTTCGCGAATTGGGGCAACGGATGTCGATGTCGCCCTCTTTCATGGGACGCAGCTCGGTGCCACATTCGGGGCAGTGGGTGGGCATCTCGAAAGCGCGCAGCGTTCGCCCCTCACGCAGCTCGACGACCGGGCCGAGAATCTCCGGGATGACATCGCCAGCCTTGCGAATGACCACCGTGTCGCCGATGAGGACGCCTTTGCGCACCACCTCCTGTGCGTTGTGCAGGGTCGCCATGCCGACGGTCGAGCCGGCTACGAGCACCGGCTCCAACAGTGCGAACGGCGTGACCCGGCCGGTTCGTCCGACGTTGACCTGGATATCGCGGAGCAGCGTCGTTGCTTCCTCGGGTGGATATTTATAGGCGATGGCCCAGCGCGGTGCGCGCGACGTGACGCCGAGACGCCGTTGCAGGGCGATCTGGTCGATCTTGACCACCAGACCGTCGATGTCGTGACTGACGTCGTGGCGATGTTCGTTCCAGTAGGCCACCCGAGCGACGACCTCGTCCTTGGTCTGCACCACCAGGTTGTGATCGGACACCGGTAGGCCCCAGGCCCGCAGCCGTTCGTAGGCCTCCGACTGCCGGGCGACCTCGAACCCCCGCCGCGCGCCGATGCCGTGGCAGAGCATGGTCAGCGGTCTGGACGCCGTCACCCTGGGATCCTTCTGCCGCAGCGAACCGGCGGCCGAATTCCGTGGGTTGGCGAAGGGCGCCTTGCCGGCCGCAACCAGGTCGGCGTTCAGCTGGGCAAAGCCGGCCAGTGGGAAGAACACCTCGCCGCGCACTTCCACGAACTCGGGCACATCGTGCCCGCCGTCATCGGCCAGCTGGTGTGGGATCGCGGCGATCGTGCGCACATTGAGGGTGACGTCCTCGCCGACCCGGCCGTCGCCCCGCGTGGCCGCTCTGGTCAGTCGACCCTTCTCGTAGGTCAGGTTGACGGCCAGTCCGTCGATCTTGAGCTCGGTCAGCCAGCCGACCTCGGCTCCGGCGTCCCGCTCGGCCCGGTCCAGCCAGCTCGCCAGTTCTTCGGCCGAGAAGACGTTGTCCAAGCTCAGCAGCCGTTCGGCGTGCTCGACCGAGGCGAACCCGGTGGAGAATCCGGCGCCGCCGATCCGCTGGGTGGGCGAGTCCGGCGTGAGCAGCGACGGAAACTGATCCTCGATGCCCTGCAACTCCCGGAGCAGCACGTCGAACTCGCCGTCGGACAGCGTGGGCGCATCGAGCACGTAATAACGGAACTGTGCGTCCGTGATCTGCTGGGACAGCTCCGCGTGGCGGTGGGCGGCTTCGCTCGGCACGTCAACCACAGTGGGCGGCGGCTCCGGCGGGGCAGCCGTGTCGACCGATGTGCCCTTCGACGACTGCGTCGGCGTCGACGTCTCGTTTGACATGCATGCAGAGTAGCCAGGACGTCCGACAGCCTGGTGGACGGTCGCGATCCGGTGAGCGTCCTCACTTCCTTAGCCGGAACAACCAACACCGCATGATGGTTGACGTGTCATAGACCGCTGTGTGGTCGGAACACGAGCAACCACGCCAGGAGAACGCCAATGACCACGCTCAAGATCATCATTGCCTCGACCCGTCCCGGGCGGATCGGCCTGCCCATCGGTAATTGGATCGCCCAGGTGGCCCAGGAGCACGGCGATTTCGATCGGGTGGAGCTCCTTGACCTGGCGGAGATCAACCTGCCGTTCTTCGACGAACCGAACCATCCCCGGATGCGCCAGTACGTCCACCCACACACCATCGCCTGGTCCGAAGCCGTCGATTCGGCAGACGCCTTCGTCTTCGTCTCGCCCGAATACAACTTTTCGATGACCGCGCCGCTGAAGAACGCCCTCGACTACCTGTCGGCCGAATGGGCCTACAAGCCGGTCGGCCTTGTCACCTACGGCGGTATGTCCGGCGGAACCCGCGCCGCGCACCAGATCCGCCAGGTCGTCTCCGTGCTGAAGATGATCCCCGTACCGGAAGCTGTTGCCCTGCCGATGGTTTTCCCGCAGATCGTGGACGGCGAGTTTGTCCCGACCGACGCCAACGTCGCAGCGGCGAACCTCATGCTCGACGAGATCAGCAAGGTCGGCGCCGCCCTCGAACCGCTGCGCGCCACCGTCTGACACTCTGGGATCGTGAGATTCGATCCGTTCGACCTACCGGATGCCGCTCTGCAGTTCGTCACAGAGCGGCATCTGGCGTCCCTGACGACGTTGCGACGCGACGGGACCGCTCACGTGGTCCCGGTCGGGTTCACTTTCGACCCGCAGGCATCCGCCCGGGTGATCACCAGCGACGACTCCGTGAAGGTTCGCAACGCCTCCATTCCCGGTGCCCGGGCCGCCATCTGCCAGCTCGAGGGCCGGTACTGGCTGACTCTCGAGGGTCCCATTCGTGTTTCGCGTGACCCGGACGACGTGGCCGCCGCAGTGGAGCTGTACGCACGAGCGCTACCGACAGCCCAAGGTCAATCCGAAAAGGGTGGCGCTCATCATCACCGTCGACCGGATCATGGGAAACATTCGAGCCTGAGCTTCCGGCCGAGCCCTTACCAACCCGCAGGTAGGTCCTCGAACGCGTGCGAGAGCTCGCGGCAGGTCTTCATCGCGGTGACGGCCCAGTCCTGGTCGGCGCCGGCCAGCCCGCAGGTCGGCGTCGGGACGACCCTGGACGACAGGGTCTCGCGAGGGAAGCCCAACCGGTCGAACACATCCAGAACCGGTGCCGCCCAATCTTTGAGCTGAACGGTCGGGACCGGGTGGCCGTTGGCCGGGCACCAGACCGGCCAGCAGGACTGTGCCCGCCTCGACCAGTTCACCGATCGGGATCCATTCGGGCGGCGGTGGTGCCGATCTCGGTGAAGTCGACGGAGAGGGCGTCGAATCCCGATGCCTTCAGCAGGCGCAGCGGGGCCGAGGGATGACAGCAGTGGCAGATCTTCGGAAACTCGCCCAGCGCATCGGTCATGACCTGGAGCACTCGGCCGACCCTGGCCATGTCGACCGGCCGAACGGTGCCGAACCCGCTCGGGGTGGACAGTACGCCGGCGATGACCGCAGGCAGCGACGGTTCGTCGATCTGCACCACGAAAGAGGTGCCCGGCAAGCGTCGCTGCAGCTCGCCGAGATGATCGAGGATGCCCTGGGTCAGCGACGCGGCGATGTCGTCGACGGCACCGTCATCGACCAGAGCCCGGTTCCCCGTAGCCAGCTCGAGTTCAGCCGCAAGTGTCCACGGCCCGCAGACCTGAACCTTGACCCAGTCGGCGCCGGCGTAGTGCTCGGTTGCGGCGTCGAGGTCCCACTCGAGAAAGTCAGTGGCACGCCTGGTGTCTCGCCCCGGCCTGCGAGTCACCCGCCAACCGGAGGGCACCACCTCGCCGAAGATGTCCACCAGCAGTCCGACGGCGCGGCCGACCATGTCGGCGCCGACGCCGCGATCGGGAAGCTCCGCGAGGTGCGGCAGATCGGGCAGCTCGCCGGCGACCGTCCTGGCTGCCTCGTCGGGCGAAACGCCGGGCAGCGAGCCGATTCCGGTGCCGACGCCGAGGTGCCAGGACCGCTTGGCGAAAGCCGGTCGCGGCTCAGCGGAACCGATGATCTCGCCGGTTTCGGGGATCACGATGTGACCATCGATCATTCCCCCACCGATCACCTGCACGCTCTCAGCCACCGGCGCTCAACCGGCCCTGACGATAGTGCCGGCGCCGATGACGTACTGGTCGTTCTCGTCGTAGAGCACCACGGTCTGACCGGGGGCGATCCCCCGGATGGTCTCGTCCAACGACAGTCGCAGATGCCCGTTCACCAGATCCACCGACGCGCGGACAGTGCCGCCGTGGGCCCGAACCTGAGCGACCGTGCGCAGTGGGAACTCCGGCGCGACACCGGTGGAGAAGACAACCCGGTTGGCGGTGATCACCGAAACGTCAAGGCCCGTCACAGGTCCGACCTTGACGGTGCCGCTGACCGGCTCGACGCCGAGCACATAGCGAGGCTTGCCATCGGCGGCCGGGCGCCCCAGGTTGAGTCCCTTGCGCTGACCGACGGTGTAGGCGAAGAACCCGTCGTGTTCGCCCAGCACCTCGCCCGTCTCGGAGTCGACGACCGAACCCGGTGCCGCACCGAGCTTCTCGACTAGATAGCCATGGGTGTCGCCGTCCGGGATGAAACAGATGTCGTACGAGTCGGGCTTCGCGGCCACGGCAAAGCCGCGCCGCGCAGCCTCGGCGCGCACCTCGTCCTTGGTCATGTCACCGAGCGGGAACATGGTGTGGGACAACTGCTCCGCCGTCAGTACCGCAAGAACGTACGACTGGTCCTTGGCCATGTCGACGCTCCGGTGCAGCACGCCATCGACCAGTCGGACATGGTGTCCGGTCGCAACCGCGTCGAACCCGAGCGCGATCGCCCGATCGAGGAGGGCGGCGAACTTGATCTTCTCGTTGCAACGCAGGCAGGGATTCGGGGTCCGGCCGGCTGAGTATTCAGCGAGGAAGTCCGCCACCACGCCGTCGGCGAACTCTGTACTGAAATCCCAGACGTAGTAAGGAATCTCCAGCAAGTCGCTGACCCGGCGCGCGTCGAAGGCGTCCTCGACGGTGCAACAGCCACGCGATCCGGTGCGCAACGTTCCGGGCTGGCGGGACAGCGCCATGTGCACACCTGTTACGTCGTGCCCCGCGTCGACTGCGAGCGCGGCCGCCACCGCAGAGTCAACCCCGCCGCTCATCGCGGCCAGCACCTTCATCAGTGATCCAAACCCTTCGGCACTACGTTCGAGACAGTCTCGGCCACAGCAATTCTCGTTGCGAAAACGCTCACGATCTGCGCCGCATTCCGGCGAGCGCAGCCTTACGGGCCCGTTCGACCACCGGCCCGATCGCCTCGAGAACCGCCCGCACGTCGGCCCGGGTCGAAGTGTGTCCGAACGAGAACCGCAGGGCGCCCCGTGCCTCCTCCTCCGGCACACCCATCGCCAGCAGCACGTGCGACGGGCGGGCGACACCGGCGGTGCAGGCCGAACCGGTCGAGCATTCGATGCCTCTGGCGTCCAGCAGCATCAGCAGTGAGTCGCCCTCGCAACCGGGAAAGCGCAGGTGCGCATTGCCGGGCAACCGCGACGGCCCGCCGTCGACCAGACTCTGTCCCGGGTCGCCGGCCAGCACCACGTCCTCGACGAGGTCCGTGATGCCGGCGATCAGTTCGTCGCGTAGGGCGGTGAGCATCTCCGCCCGCTCCAACCGCCCGGCCTGGGCGTCCGCGACCGCGACAGCCAGGCCTGCAATGCCGGCGACGTCCAGCGTCCCGGATCGCACGCCGCGTTCCTGGCCGCCGCCGTGCAGAATCGGGACCACGGCGACATCCCGAGACAGCAGCAGGACGCCGACGCCGGTCGGACCGCCGATCTTGTGGCCGGTGATCGTCATGGCGTCGGCTCGGCTGGCCGCGAAATCGACAGGAATCTGGCCGAGCGCCTGCACGGCGTCGGTGTGCAGTGGAATGCCGTGCGCGTGGGCCACTCCGGCCAGCTCGCGGATCGGGTTGATCGTGCCGACCTCGTTGTTCGCCCACATCACCGTGACCAGCGCGACGTCCGCCGGGTTCTCGGCGATGGCGGCGGCGAGCGTGTCCGCGTGGACCCGGCCGTAGTCGTCGACTTCGAGCCAGCTGATCCGGGCACCCTCGGTCGCCTCCAGGTACTCGAGGACGTCGAGTACGGCGTGGTGCTCGATGGGCGAGGCCAGGATGCGACGGCGAGCGCGGTCGGCGCGCACTCGGGCGAGGTAGATGCCGGCCACCGCCAGGTTGTCGGATTCCGTGCCACCCGAGGTGAAGATGATCTCGCTCGGACGGGCGTTCAGGTCGCGCGCGATCGACTCACGCGATTCCTCGACCCGGCGGCGGGCAGCCCGACCGGACGAGTGCAAGGAGGACGCATTGCCGACGTCGGCCATGGCGGAGGTCATCGCAGCCACCACCGCCGGCAGAACCGGGGTGGTGGCAGCATGATCGAGATAAGTCATCGTCGTCCAGGGTAGGCCGCGTGCCGACGCGCTGAAACCAGCCGCTGTTCAGCCCTTGCGGGCTTTGATGGCCGCGGCCAGTTGCGGGGCAACGGTGAACAGGTCGCCGACGACGCCGAAGTCGGCGATCTCGAAGATCGGGGCGTCGGCGTCCTTGTTGACTGCGACGATGGTCTTGGAGGTCTGCATGCCGGCGCGGTGCTGGATCGCACCGGAGATCCCCAGCGCGATGTACAGCTGCGGCGACACCTGGGTGCCGGTCTGACCGACCTGGAACTGGTGCGGGTAGTAACCCGAGTCCACCGCCGCCCTCGACGCCCCCACCGCACCGCCCAACACGTCGGCCAACTCTTCGACGACGTGGAAGTTGTCGGCGGAGCCGACCCCGCGCCCGCCGGACACGACGACCTTCGCTCCGCCCAATTCCGGCCGGTCACCCTTCTCCTCCGGCAGCCACTCCAGCACCGTCGCCGCCGTCGCCGGATCCACCTCGGTCGCCAACGCGAGCGACCTCCGGCGACTCGACAGGCGCAGCCGCACCTTCGACGGCGTTGCCCCGGACGGAGATCACCGGGACCCCCTTGGCCACGCGGTACCGGGTGTTGTAGGCGCCGCCCAACACCGAATGGGTGGCCACCACCACGTCGGCGCCGGCCACCGACTCCAAGGCGACATCGACGACATCGGCCAAGACGCCCGAGTCCAACCGCACCGCCAACCGGCCGGCGATCTCCCGGCCGTCGAACGTCGCCGCCACCAACACCGCCACCGGCCCGTCCGTCGCCGCGACCGCCGCCGCCAACGCGGCCACCTGCGGAGTCAGCAACAGCTGCCCCGGATCGGCGGATTCGGCGGCGTAGATCTTCGCCGCGCCCGCCGCCCCCAGCTGATCCGTCAATGCGGCGGCGGTGCCGGCGGCGCCGACCACCACCGCTACCGGAGTGCCGAGGCGCGCAGCCGCGGCCAGCAATTCGACGGTCAGTTTCCTGATCTCGCCGTCGGCGTGTTCCACCAACACCAGAACGTCACTCATGAGGGTTCTCCGATCTTTCAGACGAGTCGCTGCGCGACGAGGAACTCCGCGATCAGGTTGCCGCCCGAACCGTCGTCGGCGACCTTCTCGCCAGCCGACTTGGCCGGTCGCGGCGCACCCGACACCACCACCGTCGATGCGTTCGCCAAGCCCAACCCGGCCGGATCCAGGCCCAGATCCGCGGCCGACAGCGTCGACACGGGCTTCTTCTTCGCCGCCATGATGCCCTTGAAGTTCGGATACCTCGGCTCGCCGATCTTCTCGTTCACCGAGATCACCGCAGGCAGGGACGCAGTCACCCGCGCGGCGCCGCCCTCCACCACCCGCTCGGCGGACAGGACCGTCCCGTCCACCTCGATCGAGACGACCGAGGTCACCGCGGGCAGACCCAGACGTTCGGCCAACATCGCCGGCATCGACGCCGTCCGACCGTCGGTGGCTTCGTTCCCGGTGATGATCAGATCGAAGCCACCAGGGCGCAGCGCCGCCGCCAGCGCGGCGGATGTCTGCAACGCATCCGACCCGGCCAAGGCGTCGTCGCTGACGTGCACTGCCTTGTGCGCGCCCATCGCCAACGCCTTCCGCAACGTCTCCGCCGCCCGGCCCGGGCCCATGGTCACCACGGTTACCTCACCGCCGTGCTGCTCCGTCAGCTGCAAGCCGATCTCCACACCCTTGGAATCGATCTCATCGATCACCGCATCAGCGGCGTCACGGTCGAGGACCCAATCCGAGGCCCGCAGCTTGCGCTCGGAATACGTATCTGGGACCTGCTTGACCAGAACTGCAATGTCCATGGTCTCGTTCACCTTTCAGTCGTTCGTCTCGGCTATATCGCGGGGCTCCCCGCGTGCCCGGTTCGGTGTCGGCCGACCGATGGAGTGCCCATGCTCCCACCTCTGGCCGGAGCACCCTTCCCTCCAACCCGCCGCCACTGGTCGACGGGACATCGCAGAGCTAAGTTACTGACCAGTAGCTTAGCCAGGCAACACCCCCGTCGCTGTCCAACGCCGCCACATGTGGCCAATCGGACAGCACGTGGCACGCTGGAGGGCGTGTCTTCTTCCGAACCCCGCCTGAGCAGGCCCACCGTCGGCTCGCACGCCGAGCTGACCAGCGCCGGCGCGAACCCGCTGAAGTCGAACGTGCCGCTGACGACCCACATCCTCGTGGTCGGCATCATGCTGCTGTTCTTCCTCGGTGCCACGCTGATCACCCTGCAGGCCACCTGGGAGTGGTGGCTCCTGCCGGCGGTGATCGCGGTACCGGTGGTCGTCATCCTGGGCCGGCGATGGGATCGCCGCCAGAAGGCGAAGGACGCCAGACGGGCGATGGAGGCCGAGCTGCGTGCCGCGGCCAACGGTCGGCCGGCCCGGTGACGAGCGACCCGATCGGCCCGGTTCCGGTGATCATGGATGTCGATACCGGAGTGGACGACGCGATGTCGCTGCTGTTCGCGGTCCGACACCCAGGCATCGACCTGCGTGCCGTCACCTGCGTGGGCGGGAATGCCGGCGTCGAGCAGGTCGCCGCTAACACGCTGTACGTATTGGATGCCGCCGGCGCGGCCGACATACCAGTCGCCCGCGGAGCCGCCCGCCCGTTGCTCGTTCCACCGGCCGACGCCAGTCATGTGCACGGGATCGACGGCCTCGGCGGTTTCTCCCGCCCGTCCGACCGTCGGCTCAGCACACTGCCAGCGGTCGAACTGCTGCGCCGCGAGTTGATGGCCGCGGTAGGAATCGGGGAGAAGATCACGCTGATCCCGAGTGCGCCGCTGACCAACATCGCTCTACTGCTGCGCACCCACCCCGAAGTGGCGGCCGGCATCGAACGCATCGTGTTCATGGGCGGGTCGGCGACAGTGGGCAATGTCACGGTGGCTGCCGAGTTCAACATCTGGCACGACCCGGAGGCCGCCGCGATCGCCCTGACCGCCGCAGGCGAGCTGGACATCCCGATCACCATGTACGGCCTGGACGTCTTCAACGACGTGCTCATCACCAGGGACGAGGCCGCCGAACTGCGACGTCATCTCGATCCAGGGGCCCAGCTGGCCGGTTCACTGATCGAGTTCGCCTGCAACACCTTCGACTCCGACGCGGCCAGCATCGGCGACGCCGGAACCGCATGTGCGGTCGTCGACCCGGACGGTCTGACCACCGAGATCTGGCCGGTGCAGGTGGAACTCGGCAACGGGTTGGCGCGCGGTCAGACTCTGGTCGACCGGCGCACCTGGATCGGAGATCTCCAGGCCGATCCCCACCTGGCCAAGCCGACCATGGTCGACGTGGCGCTGGGCGTGGACGCCCGCCGATACGCCGACCTCTGGCTCACCACCGTCGGCAACTGAGTCGCCCGTTCAGTCAGTTCGGCCGGCCGGATCATCGTGCGTCGGTCAATCCTGCTCGCCGATGTCCTCGTTCCAGAGCGACGGCTCGGCCGCGATGAACTCCGTCATCATGGCCACGCAGTCGTCGTCGTCGACCACGATGACCTCGACGCCCCGGCTCCGCAACAAGTCCTCGGCACCGTAGAACGTCCTGTTCTCGCCGATCACGACGCGGGGGATCTTGTAGAGCAGGATCGCCCCTGTGCACATGTCACACGGTGACAGGGTGGTCACCATCGTGGACCTGGCATAGACAGCTGCCGGCAGCCGGCCCGCGTTCTCCAGACAGTCGGTCTCGCCGTGCCTGATGGCGCTGCCCAGCTGTACCCGCTGATTGGATCCGGTGGCCAGAACCGCCCCATCGACGACCAGCGCGGCACCGATCGGAATGCCGCCGGCCGCCCGACCCGGCCCTCGCCGCAGCGACGGCGGCAGCGAGGTGGTTCAGGTCGGCATCGGTCGGGCCGGCCTCAGCATCGGACATCGGATCTCCAAACTCTGCGGCGACTGTGGTGAGCGCTGATCGAGCATCGTTTCACCTCCATCGCGGCGGAGCTTCCGCCGCCCGTCACCCGGCCAGCACCGTGTCGACTGCTGCCGCTCCGCCGAGTCCGGACACACCTCCACCGCGGACGGTTCCGGCGCCCGCGAGAAACACCCTGGAGCACCCGTCCACCGCCGTGCCGAAACGCTGCGCCGTCGACGGATCGACGTCGTCCGCGAGCCACGGCCAGCTCAGGTCCCCGTGGAAGATGTTGCCGCCGGGCATGCGGAGATCGGCCTCCAGATCCAGCGGCGACGCGATGTCCAGACAGAGCCGGCCGGCCGCATCCCTGGCGAGGCAGTCATCCAAGGGTTCGGCCAGATGCAGCTGGAGCGCGTCCAGCGCGGCGCCGGCGGCCTCTTTCCGCGCCCGGTCGGGATCGGCGCGGAAGAGCGCGTCGGGAGTGTGCAGTCCGAAGAGTGTCAGCGTCGCGCCGGGGTGTCCGTTCAGGATCGATGGGTCGGTCAACGAATGGCAGTAGACCTCGCCCGGAGTCGGAACCGGGAGGCGACCGGCCGACGATTCCCGGTATGCCGTCTCGAGCTGGGTGAGGCCCTCCTCGAGGTGCGTGGTGCCGCCGAAGGCTATGACTGGGTCAATCCCGGAGGCGAGGCGCGGCAATCTGTTCAGCAACATGTTGATCTTCAGCTGGGCGCCGACCGGGGTGCGGTGCGGGCGACCGAACCACCCGTCCACCACGGCCGGAGCGACCGCGGCGAGCAACACGTCGGCGCTGAAATCGCGGCCGTCGTCGGCGGCCACGACGATTCCCGACTCATCCTCGCTCGCCCGGTCGACGACCGTTCCCGTGATGATCTGCACTCCGAGCTGCCTGGCCCGCGCGGTCAACGCGTCCGCCAGCGCGCCCATGCCCCCGACCGGCACCAGCCACTCGCCCGTGCCCCGCCCGATCAGGTGGTACAGAAAGCAGCGATTGGCGAGCAGAGACTCGCCGAAGAGCGACGTGTGGGTGCCGATCAGTGCGTCCGTCGCGACTACCCCGCGAACCGTGTCGTCGGCGAAGCGTCGGGTGATCGCCTCGCCGATCGGGGCCTCGAACAGGTCGGCCCAGAGTTGCCGGCCGGCGGCATCGATGACCAGCCGGCGAACTTCGCTCCGGCGGAGCATCGGGCCCGACAGGGCCGGCGCCACCACAGCCGCCATCGCGGCGATCTCGCCGTAGAACTGCTCCCAGGCCCGGTACTCGCGATCGGAACCGGTCAGTTCCCGGAAAGAATCGGCCGTCGCGGCTCCGGGCTGACGTTGCACCAGCAGTCCCGTCGCCCGGCCCGCCCGTCGGACCGGCGTGTACGACGAGATTTCCCTGGACGCCAGTCGCAGGTCGATGCCGAGCCGGCGGATCAGCTGCTGCGGCAGCAGCGACACGAGGTAGGAGTACCGGCTCAACCGCACGGGATGACCCGCGAAGACCTGACTTCCGACACTGGCCCCGCCCAGATGATCCGACGCCTCGAGCAGCGTCACGGTGCGGCCGGACTGAGCAGCCAGAATCGCGGCCACCAGACCGTTGTGGCCCCCGCCGACGACCAGCACGCGGCCGTTCCTGGGCGGCGACGAACCTCCGCCGAGCGAGTCGTCGGGCATGACCATGTGCATTCGCGCCAGCATAGGGCCGGCTCATGCCAAAGCATCCTGGTCGTCGGCTGCCGGTAGCCTTCGTCAACCTTCGATGAAGATGGTTGTCGGTGAACGTGGTTACGGTGGCGAAGTGCCACCCGTGAGCCAGACCGCAACCGCAGCAGCGCCGCCGACCCGTTCTACCGACTCGACATCCGGGTCCGGAGGGGCCGCCCGCGGTTGGATCCGCCGCCTGTGGACGTACTGCTGCAAGCATCCGCGGGTCACCTGGATGGCCGGGTTGTCCGCTCTCGCCGGTGTCGGGCTCGGCGCCCTCACTCCACTGCTGACCGGCTCCGCCATCAACCACGCCACCACAGGTCGAACGGCCGGTCTGCCGCTGGTGATCGCGGCCCTGGTAGCGCTGGCGGTGATTCGCTTCGTTTCCTCCTTCGTGCGCCGCTGGGCCGGCGGCCGACTGTCCCTCGACGTCCAGCACGACCTGCGCCAGGACGTGTTCGCCGCGCTCGCCCGGCTGGACGGCGCTGCGCAGGACGCGTTGCGCACCGGACAGGTGGTATCCCGCGCCTCATCGGACCTGCAGATCGTCCAGGGTCTGCTGGCGATCGTGCCGCTGTCCGCCGGCCAGGTGGTCCTGTTCGTCGCCTCCCTGATCATCATGATCTGTGCTGTCCCCGGTGCTGACCCTGACCGCGCTGCTGACCCTGCCGGCGATCTTCCTGCTCACCAGGGCCACCCGCACCACCCTGTTTCCGGCGACCTGGGCGGCGCAGCAGTCCGCAGCCGAGGTAGCCGAGATCGTCGAAGAGGACGTCACCGGTGTTCGCGTGGTCAAGGGCTTCGGCCAGGAAGACCGGGAGGTCGGTCGGCTACGGCGCGGCGCGGCGCGGCTGTACGCCGACCGGATGCGGGCGGTGCGGTTGACGGCCAGGCTCAACCCTGGTCTGGCCGCGATGACCGCCATCGGGCAGGTCGGCGTGCTCGCGCTGGGCGGCTACCTGGCCCTGCACGGCGACATCACCCTCGGTGTCTTCGTGTCGTTCAATCTCTACCTGTCGCAGCTCGTCGCACCGACCAGGACGCTGTCGTTCCTGCTGATCCTCGGTCAGCAGGCGCGGGCGTCCGTCGAGCGTGTTCTCGAGATCATCGACTCGCGGGCTGCCATCACCGATCCCCCGGCGGGCACCGCGCTGCCGATCCCAGCCGGCCCGCTCGATGTCCGCCTCGACCACGTCCGGTTCGGCTACACCCACGACGAGCCGGTGCTCGACGGGTTCGACCTGCACGTCCCGGCGGGCTCGACCGTTGCCCTGGTGGGTGCGTCCGGGTCCGGAAAGTCAACCGTCTCGCTGCTGCTGCCCCGGTTCTACGAAGGACAGGACGGCGGCATCAGCCTGGGCGGCACCGACATCAGCCGCTTCTCGCTCGCCGACCTGAGGCGAACGGTGGGCGTGGTCTTCGAAGAAGCCTTCCTGTTCTCCGACACCATCGGGGCAAATATCGGGTACGGCCGTCCGGATGCCGACCAGGCCGACATCATCGCCGCCGCCCGCGCCGCGGAGGCCGACGAGTTCATCAACGCCCTGCCAGATGGCTACGACACGGTGATCGGCGAGCGTGGGCTGACCCTGTCCGGCGGGCAACGGCAGCGGTTGGCGTTGGCCAGGGCCATGATCACCGATCCCCGGGTGCTGATCCTGGACGACGCGACGAGTGCCGTCGATCCGGCCACGGAGGCCGCGATCCACCTCACGCTGCACCGCCTGACCGCGGACCGGACCACCATCCTGATCGCGCACCGGCGCAGCACGCTGGCCCTTGCCGACACGGTGGCGATGGTCGTCGACGGCCGGGTCATCGACACCGGCACCCACCGCGAGCTGATGGCCCGCTGCTCGCCCTATCGCGAGCTGCTCGGTGGCGAAGAGGAGGAGATCGACCACGCTCCGCTGACTCCCATCGTCACCGAACCAGCGGTGGCAGACGGCGGCGTCACCCCCACGCTGTGGCCTGCAGTGGAGAACCGGGCGGTCGACCGGTCTTTGAAGGCGCCAGTAGGTGGCATTGCCGCGGGCGGCGGCCGTGGCGCACGGGGCGCCCGTGCCGGCGGCGGTGGTGGTGGTGGCGGTGGGGGCGGCGGCTTCGGCAGCATGCTGGGCTCGTTGCCGGCCACGCCGGAGCTGCTGGCCAGAGTCGATGCCCTGCCGCCGGCAGCGGATCCGCCGCCGCCCGAGCTCTCCGGGGACCTGATCGTGCCTCGATGCCAAGCCCGGAACGGGGTCGCCGTTGCGGTCTACCGAACTGCCGAACTCCGGCACCCCGCCGCTGGTCGGCAAGCTGTCCCTGAGCCGTACGCTGCGTCCGGTCCGGGCCCTGTTGATCCTCTCGGTGATCCTGATCGGTCTCGATGCCCTTGCCTCGCTGGCCCTTCCCGCTCTGATCAAGCACGGCATCGACAGTGGCGTCTCCAAGGGCGTGATCAGCGTTGTCTGGGTGACCTCGGCGGTGTCGCTGGTCATCGTCATTCTCGATTACTTCGTGCAGCGCCGACAGCTGACCGTGACCGGAAAGGCCGGCGAGACCGTGCTGTACGGCCTGCGCATCCGGGAGTTCGCCCACCTGCAAGGGTTGGGTCTGGACTTCTACGAACGCGAGATGGCCGGCCGCATCATGACCAGGATGACGACGGACGTCGACGCGCTTTCGTCCTTCCTGCAGACGGGCCTGGTGACGTCGGTCGTCTCGCTGGCCACCTTCGGTGGCATCGCCGTCATTCTGCTGTTCATGAACGTCGGCCTTGCGCTGCTGGCCTTCACCGTGCTGCCCCCGCTGTTCATTGCGACTGTGGCGTTCCGGCGCTATTCGACCAAGGCGTACACCGAGGCCAGGGAGAAGGTCAGCATCGTCAACGCCGACCTGCAGGAAAACGTCTCCGGGATGCGGGTCACCCAGGCACTCGGTCGGGAGGAGACGAACGCGGCGGGATTCGCCGCGCGCAGCGACGATTACCGAAGATCCCGGATGCGGGCGCAGACGGCGATCTCCCTGTACTTCCCCTTCGTTGCGCTGCTCAGCGAGCTCGCTGCCGCCCTGGTACTCGGCGTCGGCGCCCACCGGGTGATCACCGGCGCCGTGAGCGCCGGCACGCTGATCGCCTTCGTGCTCTACCTGGACTCTTTCTTCTCACCGATACAACAGTTGTCCCAGATCTTCGACGGCTACCAGCAGGCGACGGTCGGCCTGAGCCGCATCGGCGATCTGCTCTCCACGCAGACGTCCACCCCGGCCGCGGCGCACCCCATCCCGGCACCGCCGCTGACCGGTCGGGTCGCTGCCGTCGATGTCGGATTCCGATACTCCACCGCACAGCCTGGAGCGGCGGCCGCACTGGACGGTGTCGATCTGGATATCCGATCCGGGGAGACCATCGCGGTGGTCGGCCCCACCGGCGCCGGCAAATCGACGCTCGTCAAGCTGATCGCCCGGTACTACGACGTGACGAGTGGATCCATCCTCATCGACGGCATCGACGTCAGGGATTTCGATCTGGGCACCTACCGCCGGCAGCTGGGTGTCGTCCCGCAGGAACCGCACCTGTTCACCGGAACCGTGCGCGACAACATCGCCTACGGTCGCCCCGACGCGCCGGATGCCGACGTCGAGGCCGCCGCCAGAGCCGTCGGCGCCATCGGGGCGATCGGCGGACTGCGCGATGGATTTCACCACCAGGTCGAGGAACGGGGCCGGAATCTCTCGGCCGGCCAGCGACAGTTGATCTCCCTGGCCCGGGCCGAGCTCGTCGATCCGGAACTGTTGCTGCTCGACGAGGCGACCGCCGCGCTCGATCCGGCCGCCGAGGCGGCCGTGCTGGCGGCCACCGATCGGTTGGCCCGGGGCCGGACGACGATCGTGGTTGCCCACCGCCTCACCACGGCATCGCGGGCCGATCGGATCGTGGTCATGGATCACGGCCGGGTGGCCGAGATCGGCACCCACGCCGAGCTGCTGACCCGGGGCGGCGTGTATGCCCGGCTGTATTCGCAGGAGCCGTGAGCCGGGAGATTGTGGATAGGACTCGGCTGCTGCCCCGCTTCTTCGTTAATGTCTTGGGCAGGGTTGGTTCTTCAATGTTCTGCGAGGGGTGCTGCCGATGACCATGGTTGGTGTGCCTGACTACCTGCTTACGCTCGAGCAATGGGACGAACTTCCGGAAGACACCTATCGACGGGCCGAGCTGGCTGAAGGGATCCTCCAGGTGAACCCAAGCCCAACCGTTCGCCACCAGGTGATGCTCGCCGGTCTCATGGTCCAACTGCTTACCGCTACGGTCGGCTCCGGACTGACCGTAATTCCCGACATCGACGTCCTGATCGACGGTGCATTTCCAGCAACAGTTCGCCAACCCGATATTTCGGTGGCGCGCATGGACGCGGCGGACGCCAATCTGAAACGGCTCGATCCAGCGGACGTCGTGCTGGCCATCGAAATTGTGTCTCCAGGCTCCGGACGTCGGGACAGGGTGACGAAGCTGTCCGAGTATGCCGAAGCTCGGATCCCGCACTACTGGATCGTGACGACCGACGGTCCTGCGATCGGGCTGGATACCTTCCGACTCGATGGCGGTTCGTACGTCCGATCGGGCCATGCGGAAGGCGGCACCGTCACGATCGTCGAGCCGTTTGCCGTGACGCTCGATCTGGACGCCTTGCGCACCTGGTAGCTGCTGGAGACGGCCAGCTCCCCCGCGACGTAGTTTGAATCCCATGACTGCCGGAAGCCCATTGCCCGCTGACGTGCTGGGGATCGACGCCACCTTGTCCGACACGGAACGCGACATCCGGGCGGCCACCCGTCAGTTGGTCGACGACCTGGTCCGGCCGCACATCGCCCGGTGGTACGCCGATGGACGAATCCCGGCCCGGGAACTCGCGGCGCAGTTCGGCGAGGCCGGCCTGCTCGGTATGCACCTGACCGACTACGGATGTGCCGGCGCGTCGGCGGTCGAATACGGGCTGGCCTGCCTGGAACTGGAGGCTGGTGATTCCGGCATCCGATCGTTGGTGTCGGTGCAGGGGTCGCTGGCCATGTACCCGATCTGGAAGTACGGCTCGGACGAGCAGAAGGATCGTTGGCTGCCCGGCATGGCCGCCGGTGAACAGCTCGGCTGTTTCGGGCTGACCGAGCCGGACTCCGGTTCCGATCCGGCCTCCATGACGACGCGCGCGACCAGGACCGCAGATGGTTACCGACTCGACGGGGTCAAGATGTGGATCACCAACGGCACTGTCGCCGACGTGGCGGTGATCTGGGCGAAGGTCGCCGACGACACGACCGGCAAGGACACGGTGCGCGGATTCGTGGTGCCTACCGACGCGCCCGGCTTCAAGGCCAACGAGGTACCGGCGAAGTTGTCGCTGCGCGCATCGGCCACCGCCGAGATCGTGCTGGAGGGGGTCGAGATCGGCGCCGACGCGGTGTTGCCCGGCGTGACCGGACTGCGCGGTCCCCTGTCGTGCCTGACCCAGGCACGGGCCGGGATTCTCTTCGGAGCGCTCGGCGCAGCCCGCGACGCGCTGGCCACGGCGATCGAGTACTCCAAAACCCGCACTCAGTTCGGTAAACCGCTCGCCGCCTTCCAACTGACCCAGGCAAAGCTGGCCGATATGGCCACCGCGTGGACGGCCGCCTACCTGATGGCGTTGCACATCGGCCGCGCAGTGGACTCGGGGGCGGCGACTCCGGCCGCTATTTCCATGGGCAAGCTGAACTCCACCAGGACCGCCCTGGACATTGCCCGCACCTGTCGCAGCATCCTCGGCGCCAACGGCATCACCGGCGACTACCCCGTCATGCGGCACGCAGCGAATCTGGAGACGGTGCTGACGTACGAAGGCACCGCCGAGATCCACCAGTTGGTGCTGGGCAAGACGCTGACCGGAATCGACGCCTTCACCTGATCGGGTTGCGTCTGAACAATCTGCACCGATGTGCCGCTGTCGGGTCCACCTCCGGGAGATCTGCGGTCTAGCCTTGACAGGTCTACATATCGTCCAGAGTCGAGAAGGTATAGCGACAGTGTCGTCAACCACCGTGCCGGAGTTTGGTCCCAACGACTGGTTCGTCGAGGAGAAGTACAACCAGTTCCTCAGCGATCCGAGCAGCGTCGATCAGATCTGGCGTGATTTCTTCACGGATCCCGTCGCAGAGTCGCGCAAGGCCAATGCGGTCAATGGTGCGCCGGCCAGTCGTGCCGGCTCCGACACCGACGCGGTCACGATCGACCGCGCGGAAGCGTCAGCGCCCCCTGCGCAGGTTCCGACAGCGACTGCACCGGCAGCGACTCCACCGGCAGCGCGTGCACCGAAAGCGAGCGCACCCGCAGCGCCCCCACCAGCAGCGCCCGCCCGGATCGGCGGCACCACTCCTCCGCCTCCACCGCCACCACCGGCGCGCCACAACGGCGGCGCGCAATCCCGGCCCAAAACGGGCGGCGAGCCGGCGGCGTCGGTAGCGCCTGCGACGGCTCCCGCCCCGGCGAAGCCGGCGGTACAGCCGAGCCCGGCGAAGCCGACGCAGCGCAACGCCACCACTGCCACCCCCGACGACCTGGTCGTGAACAAGGCTGCGAAGGCAGCCCGGATCGCCGAGAAGACCGCGGGTCCCGACGAGGTGGCCGCGCCGTTGCGCGGCGCTTCGGCAGCGGTGGTGCGCAACATGACCGCGTCGCTGGAGGTGCCGACGGCAACCTCGGTGCGGGCGGTCCCGGCCAAGCTCATCGCCGACAACCGCATCGTGATCAACAACTTCCTCCGCCGCAACCGGGGCGGAAAGGTGTCGTTCACCCATCTCATCGGGTACGCGATCATCAAGGCGCTCGGCGCCTACCCGAACATGAACCGGCATTTCGCCGACCCCGACGGCAAGCCGCAGATCATCACGCCCGCGCACGTCAACCTGGGCCTTGCGATCGACCTGCCCGGCAAGAACGGCCAACGGACGCTGGTCGTCGTGCCGATCCGCAACTGCGAAAGCATGACGTTCACGCAGTTCTGGAGCGCGTACGAAGGCGTCGTCCGGAAGGCGAGAGCCGGCGCGCTGACCGCCGAGGACTACGCCGGCACCACGATCTCGCTGACCAACCCGGGCGGCATCGGCACCAACCATTCGGTGCCGCGGCTGATGTCCGGGCAGGGCACCATCATCGGTGTCGGCGCGATGGAGTACCCGGCGGCCTTCCAGGGCGCCAGCGAGCAGACGCTGTCCGAGCTCGGCATCTCCAAGATCATGACGCTGACCTCGACGTATGACCATCGGATCATCCAGGGCGCCGAGTCCGGCGAGTTCCTGCGCCGGGTCCACCAACTGCTGCTGGGCGAGGACGGCTTCTACGACGAGGTCTTCACCTCGCTGCGGCTGCCGTACGAGCCGGTGCGCTGGGTGCAGGATTTCGACTCGGGCCGCGCCGGGTCTGTCGACCGCACCTCCCGGGTGCTGGAGGTGATCGACGCCTACCGCACCCGTGGTCACCTGATGGCGGACACCGACCCGCTGAACTATCGGCAGCGCCGACACCCGGACCTCGACGTGCTCTCGCACGGCCTGACCCTGTGGGACCTCGATCGCGAGTTCCCGGTCGGCGGGTTCAACGGCGCCGAGTTCATGAAGCTGCGCGACGTGCTCGGCGTGCTGCGCGATTCCTACTGCCGCACCGTCGGCGTCGAGTACATGCACATCATGGATCCGGTGCAGCGCAAGTGGTTGCAGCAGCGCGTCGAGGTCAGGCGGGAGAAGCCGTCGCAGGAGGAACAGAAGTACGTGCTGGGTCGGCTCAACGCCGCCGAGGCCTTCGAGACGTTCCTGCAGACGAAGTACATCGGGCAGAAGCGCTTCTCACTGGAGGGCGGCGAGACGGTCATCGCCCTGCTGGATGCGGCTCTCAACCGGGCAGCCGAGTACGGCATGCACGAGGTCGTCATCGGGATGGCCCACCGCGGCCGGCTGAACGTGCTGGCCAACATCGTCGGCAAGCCGTACCAGCAGATCTTCCGCGAGTTCGAGGGCAACCTGGACCCGCGGCAGGCCCACGGATCCGGTGACGTCAAGTACCACCTGGGCGCCGAGGGCAAGTACGTCCGCCCGTTCGGCGACGGGCAGGTGGACGTGTCGCTGGTCGCGAATCCGTCGCACCTCGAGGTGGTGGACCCGGTGCTCGAGGGTGTCACCCGGGCCAAGCAGGACCTGCTGAACCTCGGCGAGGGCGGGTTCACGGTGCTGCCTATCGCGTTGCACGGCGACGCGGCCTTCGCCGGTCAGGGTGTTGTGGCCGAGACGATGAACCTCTCGCAGCTCCGCGGTTACCGCACCGGCGGGACCGTGCACGTGATCATCAACAACCAGGTCGGTTTCACCACGGCACCGGAGGCATCGCGTTCGTCGGAGTACTGCACCGATGTCGCCAAGATGATCCAGGCCCCGATCTTCCACGTGAACGGCGACGATCCCGAGGCGGCGGTCTGGGTGTCCCGGTTGGCCGTGGAATACCGGCAGGCGTTCGGCCAGGACGTCGTCATCGACATGGTCTGCTACCGGCGCCGCGGGCACAACGAGGGCGACGACCCCTCGATGACGAACCCGCTGATGTACCAGATCATCGACGGCAAACGGTCCGTCCGGCGGATCTACACCGAGGCGCTCATCGGCCGCGGTGACCTCTCCCCGGAGGACGCGGAGGAGTCGCTCAAGGACTACCACCAGCAGCTCGAGCGGGTGTTCAACGAGGTGAAGGAGTTGGAGCGCGGGATTGCCACGCCCTCCCCCTCGATGGAGGCCGAGCAGCCGATCCCGCCGCGGGTCGAAACCTCGATCTCGGAGGCCACACTGCACCGGATCGCGGACGCGCAGGTCGACTTTCCGGCCGGTTTCACGGCGCACCCGCGGGTCAAGACGGTGCTGGAACGCCGGGTGGAGATGTCGCGCAACGGCGGCATCGACTGGGCCTTCGCCGAATTGCTCGCCTTCGGTTCCATCGCGATGGATGGGCGGCTGGTCCGCCTGTCCGGTCAGGATTCGCGCCGCGGCACGTTCGTCCAGCGGCACGCGGCGCTGATCGATCGCAACACCGGCGCGGAATACGTTCCCCTGCAGAATCTCTCGGATGGTCAGGCGAAGTTCCTCGCCTATGACTCCGCGTTCACCGAATACGCGGGCCTTGGTTTCGAGTACGGCTACTCGGTGGCCAACCGCGAGGCGCTGGTGCTCTGGGAGGCGCAGTTCGGCGACTTCGTCAACGGCGCCCAGTCGGTCATCGACGAGTACCTCTCCTCCGGAGAGGCCAAGTGGAGCCAGCAGACGGGCGTGGTGCTACTCCTGCCGCACGGACACGAAGGCCAGGGTCCGGACCATACGTCCGGTCGTATCGAACGCTTCCTGCAGCTGTGCGCCGAGGGTTCGATGACGGTCGCCATGCCCTCCACCCCGGCGAACTACTTCCACCTGCTGCGCCGTCACGTGTTCGACGGAGTGCACCGGCCGATGATCGTCTTCACGCCGAAGTCGATGCTGCGCAACAAGGCCGCCGTATCGGCGGTGCAGGACTTCACCGGGGGCAAGTTCCAGTCGGTGATCCCGGACGGCGTGGTGGGCGGTGACGTGAAGAAGGTGCTCTTCACCTCGGGCAAGCTCTACTGGGAGCTGGACGCCTACCGCAAGGCGCACGGCATCACCGATACGGCGATCATCCGGATCGAACAGATCTATCCGGTGCCACGCCGCAAGCTGGCCCACATCCTGGAGTCCTACCCGGGCGTGACCGACTTCCGCTGGGTGCAGGAAGAGCCGGCCAACCAGGGTTGCTGGACCTTCCTGGCCTTGGCCCTGCCCGAGATGTTGCCCCAGCTGACCGGCATCAAGCGGGTCTCGCGACGCGCGATGGCGGCTCCCTCCGCCGGGTCGCTGCGAGTTCACGAGGTGGAGCAGGCCGCCGTCATAGCGGCTGCCTTCGCCGACTGAAACCCCCGCCGCGCATACGGTTGTGCCCGGCGGGGTGGCGCGCGCATACGGTTGTGCCCGCGGGGTGGCGCGCGCATACGGTTGTGCCCGGCGGGGTGGCGCGCGCATACGGTTGTGCCGGCGGGCGCGCGCATACGGTGCCCGGCGTGCGCGCGCATACGGTTCGTGCCCGGCGCTCGAGAAGATGCCCGCGTTAGCTGCGAAATCAGGGATTCCGGGCACTTCTGTCTGCGCGGCCCTACTCGGCCGCCGAAGAAGCGATTCGGCGTACCGTGTTGCGCTCGTCGACTCGTCCACCGCTATTGCCGCTGGTCCGGACGAGAGCTCTGGCGAGGGATTTGTAATCGCATCCATGCTGGGCACGCCTGATGCGACCACATCCGCTTGTCCACAACGCTGCCACCCGTCCACAATCCGCAGCTGTCGACTCCCTTGCAGCAATGCGCGTTGCACGCTCCTGTGTCATGCAACGGATCGCCTTGCAGGAGGACCTTCAGCTGATCGAATCAGCCGGACGGGTCTGGTCATGGCTTCGACGGCGCGGGAGTTCGGAATTTCGGACAAGGTACTTCGCCGCCTCGAACGGGATGGGCAGCTGTTGCAGTTGGCGAGTGGCATCTACGCATCGTCTGGCCGATACGCGGACTCTGCGGCCTGGTCCCGATTCGAGATGCGCAGTCGGGCCTGGACTTTGAGTGCCAGGAACGACGGTCATGCGGCGGATTTCTCGGCGGCGGCCGTGCTCGGCCTGCCGATGTGGGGCACGCCACCTGATCTTCCTCGCCTCTTGCGCCCCGGCTCTGCCCACCGCGGCCATTCCCGGACACCGAACGGCCGCATCCGGTACGGCTGGTTACCATCGCCGCACCAGTGGCTGCTTTCCGGTGTCCAGGTGACGAGCGCGGCCTACACATGCATCGACGTCATGCGCATGGGCAGTCGTGTGCAGGGTCTGACCGTTGCCGACTTCGCCCTGGCGGTCGGCATATCGCGCGAGCGTCTCTGGCAGATCGCCGGAGAGCTCAGGAATTACAAGGGGATGCCGTCCGTCGACTGGATTCTGACCCGGGCGGACGGTCGGTCGGAAAGTCCGCTGGAATCGGCAGGACGGCTGGTGTGTCTGGCTTTCGACCTACCAGAGGTCATTCCCAACCCATGGATCCTCGGCGGTCCATCACCGCAGACGAGTCGACTTGCTATTACCGGATCACGGCATCATCTTGGAAGCGGACGGCGCTCTCAAGTACAACAACCGGCCGGACGCCGCCCGCGTCGTAGCCGAGCAGGTGGAGCGCGAACGGGAGCTTCGCGAGCTGGATTTCGAAGTCCTGCGCTTCGACGCCAACCTCGCACTTGCACGTCCCGCCGTCTTGGCCGGACGGATCCGCCGGGCCATCACCCGTCGGAACGGCCGTCCCGATTCCTGCCTGTTGGAGCCGCGAAGCACCGCCCGGCTCGGGTCCGCGGCAGCTGGGGGCAGGCTGGCCCACGCCCCAGTTCGCGACCTAATCCGACCCGTCGTGCAGCTTTGCCTGGCAGTACCACGAATCGTTCGCGCGACGCGCATACAGAACTGCCACGAACTCGGTCGTTGGGGAATGAAATCAGGCAGAACCGTATGCGCCGGGCAGAACCGTATGCGCCGGGCGGAACCGTATGCGCCGGCCGGGCGGAACGGTATGCGCCGAGGCACGACCGTATGCGCCGGGCAGAACCGTATGCGCGGCGCGGGGGCGGGGGGCGCTCAGACGACTCGGCGGCCCGCGCGCCAGACCGCGAAGGTCATCGGCAGTCCGATGCGGTAGGCCAGGTAGTCGTGGCTCGGCGCGTCCAGTACGTGCAGGTCGGCGCGCTTGCCCGGGGCGATCACGCCGACGTCGTCCCGGGCCAGCGCTTTTGCGCCGCCGGCGGTGGCGGCGTGGACGGCCTCGTCCGCCGTGAGGCCGCACTGCAGGACGCCCAGCGCCACGGCGAGCGCCATGGACGGCGTGTAGCACGATCCGGGGTTGCAGTTTGAGGCGATCGCGATGGTCGCGCCGGCGTCCGCGAGCTTGCGACCGGGAGCCGGCGCCTGACGGGTCGATAGGTCGCAGACCGGCAGCAGGGTGGCCACCGTCGAGGAACCGGCCAGCAGGGCGATGTCCTTGTCCGACAGGTAGGTGCAGTGGTCGACCGAAACGGCACCGTTGTCGACCGCGATGCTCACGCCCGGCCCCTCGCCGAGTTGGTTGCCGTGCACCTTGAGTCCCAGTCCTTTTCGGGTGCCGGCCGCCAGTACCCGCCTGGCCTGGGCCTCGTCGAAGGCGCCGGATTCGCAGAACACATCGATGAACTGGACGTGCGGGGCCACCGCGTCCAGCATCGGACCGCAGACCAGATCGACGTATCCATCGGGATCCGAGGCGTATTCCGGGGCGTTGAGATGAGCACCGAGGAAGGTCACCGCGTCGACCCCGCCGGCCTTCGCGATGGACGCCGACCGGGCCTCGTCCACGACGGTCAGGCCGTAGCCCGTCTTCGTCTCGATGCAGGTGGTGCCGCCGGCCAGCATCTCCTGCATCCGCCTGGCCAGCAGTACGTCCAGGTCGGCATTGGACGCCGCACGGGTGGCATCGACGGTGGTCAGGATCCCACCCGCCTCGTATGGCCGGCCCGCCATCCTGGCCGAGAACTCGGCCGATCTGTCGCCTGCGAACACCAGATGGCTGTGCGAATCGACCCAGCCGGGCAGCACCGTCCGTCCGCCTGCGTCGAAGGACTCGTCCGCCGCCGGCGCCGACCGGGCAGAGCCGACCCAGGCGATCCGATCGCCCTCGAGAACGACTGCCGCGTCCTCGATGATGCCCAGCAGCCCTGGCCCGTTCGCCTGATCGTTGGTGACCAGTTTCGAGATGCCGGTCAGCACCGTGGATCGACCGGCATCGCTCGAACCGGTTGCAGTTCCCGTCACGCGTTCCACGCCTCCTCGATCGCCGTCGCGAGAAGCGGGCCCGGATCGCCGAGCCGCAGATGAATGCCGTCCCGAGCCTGCACCTCGCCGCCGACCACCACGACGGCGACGTCAGCCGCTGAGGCGGCCATCATCAACCCCAGTCCCGCTGATCCCGCGGTGCGGGCACTGTCGGTGCGCACAGCGACGAAATCGGCGGGGGCACCGACCTGGATGCGACCGCCGCCCGAACCGATGGCCCGGTGCCCGGCGGCCGTCGCTACATCCAGGAGTACCTCGGGAGAGAACGTCCCACGCGCTCCTGTCGCCAGTCGCTCGCCGTACTCCAGGCCTCTGGCCTGGGCGAACGGATCGGTGATGACGTGCTGGTCCCCGCCGAGGGCCAATGCAGCGCCGGCGGCACGCAGCCGACCCGCCTGCGGGAGACCGTCGGCCAGATCGGCCTCGGTGGTGGGGCAGACCACGATCGAGCTGCGGGCGGCGCCGAGCAGGGCGATGTCACCGGGCGTCAGGTGGGTGGCGTGCACCGCCGCGGTGCGATCGGACAACGCGCCGGCATCGTCCAGCAGCTGCGTCGGCGTCCGCCCGGTCGCGGCGATCGCAGCCTCGTTCTCGGCGATCTGCTCGGACAGATGCACGTGCAGCACCAGCCCACTCTGCTGCGCGAAGCGGGCGACCTCGGGCAACTGCGCCACCGGAACGGCTCGGACGGAATGGATCGCGGCGCCAACCCTGATCGGCGCGGCCTGCCCGGCCGGCAGCACGGCGACGAGGTCGGCAACCCGCTCGGCCCAGGCCGCAGGCGATCCGTCACCGAAGCGCAGCTGCGATACGTTCAGCGGAACCCCGAAGCCGCCGGCGAGGTAGGCGACATCCAGCAGAGTGAGCCCGATTCCGGCCTCGACGGCGGCCTCCGCAGCCGCGACGCCCATCGCGTTGGGCTGGTCGTAGCGGATCCCGCCCGGTGCGTGATGCAGGTAGTGGAACTCGCCCACCGCGGTGATGCCCGCGCAGACCATCTCGGCATAGGCGGCGACCGCCAGCGAGCGGAAGGTGTCCGGGTTCAGCCGGTCGGCCAGCGCATACATGGTTTCGCGCCAGGTCCAGAAGGTGCCGAGGCCGCCGGAATCGCCGTGCGTCCGGCCACGCAGAGCGCGGTGGAAGACATGCGAATGAGCGTCGGCGAACCCCGGCACGACCAGCCCGGGCAGGACTTCGTCGGCCGCCGTATCACCGGCCGGGACGATCGCCTCGATCAGCCCGTCCGAGCAGCCGATGTCGACCGGACCGGTCAGTTCGCCGTCGATGAACGCCGAGGCGCAGCGGAAGACGGTCAACGGACCAACTCGGTCAGCGCATCAGCGAGGGCGACGACACCGGCCATGCAATCGGCGGTTTCCGCATGTTCGCCGGGCGCATGCGAGATGCCCGTCGGATTGCGGACGAACAACATGGTGCTCGGGACGTGGTCGGCCAGGATGCCGGCGTCGTGCCCGGCTCCTGTCCTGATCACCGGGGCGTGCAGGGCGGCGGCCAGGTCCATCGTCAGGGTCGGATCGAACATCACCTGATCGGACAGCGAGTCGCGGTGCACCACCAGGGAGCAGCCCTCCAGCTCGGCCTCCTCCCGTACCGCCGCAACTATCTCGTCGACGAGCGCGGCGGTATCGGCCGCGGACCCGTATCGAACGTCCATCCAGGCGTCGACAGAGGAGGCGATGACGTTGGTCCCGCCTGGAATCGGCTGCAGCCGGCCGATGGTCGCCACGGCGCCCTCGTGCCGTCCGAGCGCCCTGCGAGCGGCCAGGATGGCCGCGGCGGCCGGAATCATCGGGTCGTGCCGGTCTTCGGGCCTGGTCGTCCCGGCATGATTGCCCTCGCCCGTCAGCGTCATCCGCCAGCGGCCGTGGGCGACGATCTGCGAACCGACGCCGATCGCCGCGTACGGGTCGGCCGCATGCAGCAGTCGCCCCTGCTCCACGTGCAGTTCGAGAAAGGCGCCGATCGAAGCGACCCGAGCCGGGTCGGGTCCGATGTCGGCCGGGTCGATGCCGACCCGCCGGGCCGCATCCGCGAATGACACCCCGTCCGGATCGTGCAAGCGCCGGACGTGGTCCGGCTCCGCAGCACCGGTCATCAGTCGCGACCCGAGACAAGGCAGCCCGAACCGCCCGCCTTCCTCTTCGGCGAAGCACACGAGCGCAAGCGGGCGGGAGGGCGAGACGCCGCGAACCCGCAACTCGTCAACGGCGAGCAGCGCGGAGACCACTCCCAGCGGCCCGTCGAACGCGCCACCGCCCGGCACCGAATCCAGGTGCGATCCGGTGACCACGGCGTCGATGCCCGGGTCACCCCACCAGGCCCAGATGTTGCCGTTGCGGTCCACCTCGGTGCCCAGTCCGCGACGCTCCGCCTGGGCGACGAACCACTCCCGCATCTGCATCTCGCCGTCGTCGAAAACGTGTCGGGAGTAACCGCCCCTGCGGTGATCCCGGCCCAGACCGGCCAGGTCGGACCAGGCACTGGCGAACCGCATGCCATCGGCCGGCGGCGGCGTCTTCACCGGTCGGCCTCGGCGGGCGCTGCCATCGGAATGACCAGCCCGGTGCGCTCGGCCGCCACGTCTGCCTCCGGATAGCCGGCGTCGACGTGTCGGAGCACGCCCATCGCCGGGTCGTTGGTCAGCACCCGCTCCAGCTTCTGGCCGGCCAGGTCGGTTCCGTCCGCGACGCAGACCTGACCGGCGTGGATGGACCGGCCGATGCCGACCCCGCCGCCGTGATGGATCGAGACCCAACTGGCTCCGGATGCCGTGTTCACCAGAGCATTCAACAGCGGCCAGTCGGCGATCGCGTCACTGCCGTCGGCCATCGCCTCGGTCTCCCGGTACGGGGACGCCACCGACCCCGAGTCGAGGTGATCCCGACCGATGACCACCGGCGCGCTGATCTCTCCCGACGCCACCATCTCGTTGAACCGGCCACCGGCCAGATGACGTTCGCCCGCCCCCAGCCAGCAGATCCGGGCCGGTAGTCCCTGGAACGCGATCTTCTCGGGCGCCAGCCTCATCCAGCGCTGCAGCTTCTCGTTGTCCGGGAACATCTCCCGCACGGCGACGTCGGTGGCGTAGATGTCCTTCGGATCGCCCGAGAGCGCAGCCCAGCGGAACGGGCCCTTGCCCTCGGCGAACAGCGGGCGGATGTAGGCCGGCACGAAGCCGGGGAAGTCGAACGAGCGCTCGTAGCCGCCCAGTCTGGCCTCGCCCCGGATGGAGTTGCCGTAGTCGAAGACCTCGGCACCGGCGTCCAGAAAGCCGACCATCGCCTCGACGTGGGTGGCCATGCTCTCCCGGGACCGGTCGGTGAACTCCTCGGGCTTGGCGGCGGCGTAGTCGTGCCAGTCCTCGAGCGACACCCCGACGGGCAGGTACCACAGCGGGTCGTGGGCGCTGGTCTGGTCGGTGACGATGTCGACGTCGATGCCGCGGCGGAGCAGTTCGGGCAGGATCTCGGCGGCGTTGCCGATGACGGCTACGGAGAGCGCCTGCCGCGCTGACTTTGCGGCCAGTGCCAGCTCGATCCCCTCATCCAGGGACGACGCGACGACGTCGAGGTAGCGGGTGTCGACCCTGCGCTGAGCCCTGACCGGATCGACCTCGATGCAGAGCGCGACACCGCCGTTCAACGTCACGGCGAGCGGCTGGGCGCCACCCATCCCACCGAGACCCGCGGTGACCGTCAAGGTGCCGGCCAGCGTGCCGCCGAACCGCTTGTCGGCTACCGCGGCGAACGTTTCGTACGTGCCCTGGACGATGCCCTGGCTCCCGATGTAGATCCACGACCCGGCCGTCATCTGGCCGTACATGGTCAGTCCCATGGCTTCCAACCGGCGGAACTCCGGCCAGGTGGCCCAGTCCCCGACCAGATTCGAGTTCGCGATCAGCACCCGCGGCGCCCACTCGTGGGTGCGCAGGATGCCGACCGGCTTACCGGACTGGACCAGCAGTGTTTCGTCCTGCTCCATGTCGATCAGCGACCGGGAGATGGCGTCGAACGACGCCCAGTCCCTGGCCGCCTTGCCGGTGCCGCCGTAGACGACGAGGTTGTCCGGATCCTCGGCGACCTCGGGGTCGAGATTGTTCTGCAGCATCCGCAACGGCGCCTCGGTGGCCCAGGACTTGGCGGTGAGCGTGGTACCGCGATTCGCTCGGACTGGACGGGCGCCGGGAAGTGCAGTCATCAGGACTCCAAGCTGTTCGGAATTGGCGAGCATGTACGACCGGGCGAGCAGCGGCTCGATGGTGGCGGTGATGGCATGCGATTGGAGAAGTTCGACCACCGCATCGATCTCCGGGCCCAAGTGGCGGTCAGGTCCAGGCCCGTCGACGACGGTACGCACGAGGTCGCGGACGGCACCGGTGACGGGACCGGGCTGGAGCGGCGCCCGGAAATCCAGCGCCCGAGCCGCCGTCAGGATCTCGACGGCGAGCACCCGGCGCAGACCGTCGATGGACCGCCGCAGCTTGCGGCCGGCATGCCAGCCGAGCGAAACGTGGTCCTCCTGCATCGCCGAGGACGGGATGGAGTCGACGGAGGCGGGGACGGCCAGCCGCTTCAGCTCCGCCACGATCCCGGCCTGGGTGTACTGCGCGATCATGTGACCGGAATCGACGCCCACCTCGTACGCCAGGAACGGCGGCAGACCGTGGGAGCGGTTGGCGTCGAGCATGCGGTCGGTGCGCCGCTCGGCGATGTTGGCGACATCCGCGACGGAGATGGCCAGGAAATCCAGCACCGCTGCGACCGGCGCACCGTGGAAGTTGCCGTTGGACTCGACCCGGCCGTCCGGCAGCACCACCGGGTTGTCGATCGCACTGGCCAGCTCCCGGTCGGCGATCCGGCCGGCGTGTTCGGCGGTGTCCCTGGCCGCCCCGTGCACGGCAGGTGTGCAGCGCAGCGAATACGCGTCCTGCACCCTGGTGTCCTGCGGACCGGCGTGCGACGCGACGATCTCCGACCGGGCCAGCGCCGCAGCCATCCGGGCCGCACTGAGCCGCTGACCGAACTGCGGCCGCAGCGCGTGCAGTTCGGCGGCGAAGACCCGATCGGTGCCCAGCAGCGCCTCGACCGACATGGCTGCACTGATGTCCGCGACGTCCAGCAGCTCCTCCAGATCGGCGAGGGACATCAGCAGCATGCCGAGCATGCCGTCGGTGCCGTTGATCAGCGCCAGGCCCTCTTTCTCCGCCAGCACGACCGGAGTCAGTCCGGCTTCGGACAGCGCCGTCAGCGCTCCCTTCGGCTCCCCCAGGGCATCGATGACCTGGCCCTCGCCGATCAGCGTCAGCGCGACGGCGGCCAGCGGAGCGAGGTCTCCCGAGCAGCCGAGCGATCCGTACTCGGGTACCACCGGCGTGATGCCTGCATTGAGCAGTCCCGCGTAGGCCAGTGCGGTGGTCGGGCCGGATTCCGGTCCGCCCGGTGGCGAGCGTCGAGAGCCGGAGCAGCATCAGAGCGCGCACCACCTCCACCTCGACCGGCGTACCGCTGCCGGCGGCATGGGAACGGATCAGCGAGGTCTGCAGGGCGGCGCGACGTTCGGCGGTGATGTGCGTCGTGGCCAGCGCCCCGAAGCCGGTCGAGATGCCGTAGTGGGGAGCGACGTCGCCGGCCAGCGCATCGATCACAGTGCGGGTCGTTGCGATCTCGGCCAGGGCCTCGTCGCTGATCACCACCTCGCGGCCGCCGCGTGCGACGTCGACGAGTTCAGCGCGGCCGACCGGTCCGACTCCGATCAGCACCGGGTCCAAAGCGCTGGATCTCGGCATGGTTGCGGGAGCGACAGTGTTCACCTGTTCATTGGATGCCCTCGGGTGACGACGGCGCGATAGTGCCCGACGACTTGCTGTCCGGTATACCGGACAGGTGCCGAACCGTCAGCCCCGCCGGGGAGCCAGCAGTGCCGAGCAAAGCCGCCCCGGCGCTGCGGCGCGGGCTCGCGGTGCTCCGATTGCTGGCCGGCCGGCCGGCCCCGGTGTCGGCGGGCGCGATCGCCCGCGATCTCGGATTGGCCAGGTCGACGACGTACGAATTGTTGACCGAACTCGCCGCAGCCGGATTCGCCGTCCACCTGCCCGCAGAGCGGCTGTGGGGACTTGGCGTCGGCGCGTTCGAGATCGGATCCGCGTATGTCCGATCAGAACCGTTGGAACGGCTCGGTCGGCCGATCCTGGCCCGTCTCTGCCTTGACCTCCATGGCGACCGCCCACCTCGGGATCCTGCACGGCCCGCAGACGCTGTACCTGGCCAAAGAGAAACCACCGGGGCACTCGGTGACGCTGGTGACCGATGTCGGTATCCGGCTACCCGCCACTCTGACCGCAACGGGCCTGTCGATCCTGGCGTGGCTGTCGTCCGCGCAAGTCAGGGCACTGTTCCCGGACGCGTCCAGGTTCGTCGATCGGACCGGCCGTGGTGTCCGCTCCCTGTCGGAGCTGCGGTCGGCGCTCGGCGAGATCCGGCGCCGCGGCTGGGCCACGGAGGACGGCCAGGTGAGCGTCGGCGCGGCCTCGGTCGCAGCAGCGGTGTTCGACCACAACGCGATGCCCATCGCGGCTATCGGCATCACCGTGCCGCATCACTGTCCGGACGGCACGTCCAGGCGGCCGACGTGCTCCTTCGACGAGCTGATAGAACCGGTGCTGCAGGCGGTGGCCGCGCTGACAACGGCGATCGGTGGGCGGGCGCCCGCCGGGACCGGCCGGTCCGCCTAACCGGTCCCGACGGCCACCGCACCAGCCGCCGCCGACAGCGCCGAGATCTCGGACGCCAGCGACATGTCCTTCGCGGTGAGTCCACCCTCGGAGTGGGTGCTGAGCACGAAGCTGACCCTGTTCCAGCGGATGTCGATGTCCGGATGGTGCCCGGCAGCCTCGGCGCGCCAGCGCCACCTCGTCGACGAGAGCGATGGCCGCGACGAAGTCCGCGGCCTGGTACCGGGCGCGAATCTCGTCGCCCGCCCGCTGCCAGTCCGGCAGTCGGGCGAGCATTTCGGTTACTTCCTCGTTCCCCAGCAAGTTGGTCATACCCCACCGTCGCCCGCGCCGCGGCATCGGTCAAGACCGCCTCGATCATGGCATCAGTATCGGTCGGAGCTTGACCTCGAGCCGGTTCGGCACCCGCCCGGAGTTCGCCCGCGAAAGTGCCGACCTCTAGGCTCGTCGATCATGCAGGTACGACAGCTGGCCGTCCCAGGTGCCTTCGAATTCACGCCTGTCCAGCATGGCGACGATCGAGGCCTGTTCCTCGAATGGTTCCGGGTGGACACGCTCCGAACGGCAGCCGGCCACGCTCTGCAATTGGCGCAGGCGAACATGTCCGTGTCCAAGGCGGGCAGCCTCCGCGGAATTCACTTCGCCGACGTGCCGCCCGGTCAGGCGAAATACGTGACCTGCCCGGCCGGCGCTGTCATCGACTTCATCATCGACGTGCGCGTCGGATCACCGAGCTTCGGTGCCGTGGACGCGGTCCGTCTCGACGCGGTCGACCGCCGGGCGGTCTACCTGTCCGAGGGAATCGGGCACGGTTTCCTGGCTCTCGAGGACGGTTCCACCCTCACCTACCTGTGCTCCACCGGGTACGCGGCCGGCCGGGAGCACGCGGTCAACCCGCTGGACCCGGCACTGCGGCTGCCGCTGCCGGACGACCTGGAATTCGTCCTGTCGGACAAGGATCGGGCCGCGCCGTCGCTGGCCGAAGCCGCCGCATCAGGGCTGCTTCCGACCTGGGACGCCTGTCGGGAATTCATCGCGACCCTGAAGTAGGGAAGGAGCCAGATGTCCTCGAGAATCGCCCTGATCCGGCACGGTCAGACGACGTGGAGTGCGACCGGTCAGCACACCTCGATCACCGAACTGGACCTGACCGAGGAGGGAGTCGAACAAGCGGTCGCGCTCTCCGCTGTCTTCTCGGGACTGCACCTGGATCCGGTCACGGTGTTCAGCAGTCCGCGGTTGCGCGCCCAGCGCACGGCCGCGCTGGCCGGACTCGACGGTCACCGAGACCCTCGACGACCTGGCGGAATGGAACTACGGCGACTACGAGGGGCTGACCAGCAAGCAGATCCACGTCGACCGGCCCGGTTGGAACATCTTCGAGAACGGGGCACCGGGAGGCGAGACTCCCGAACAGGTGTCGGCCCGGGCCGACCGGGTGCTCGTCAGGGCGGCGCAGGCCTTGGAGCACGGTGACGTCGCCCTGGTCTGCCACGGTCACATGTCGCGCGTGTTGGCGGTGCGGTGGGTCGGACTGCCGGTGGGCGAGGGCAGTCTGCTGATGATGAACGCGGCCGCGGTGACCGTGTTGGGCACCTACCACGGTCGGAACTGCATCGACCATTCCAACGTCGTGCCGTTCCACCTGCTGGTGAAGCCGGGAACCTACGTTCCGAATCCGGCCGCCGGGTCCGATTCCAGTGCCTGATAACGGTATCCGGCCGGCCGCCCCGGAGGACGTCGACAAGATCGTCGGGCTGGTCTACGAGTTGGCCGAGTACGAAAGGCTGCGTCGAGCAATGCCACCTGAACGGTGACCTGTTGCGGGCTGCGCTGTTCGGTGATTCTCCGGCGTTGTTCGGGCATGTGGCGGTCGCGGACGGCGAGGTGGTCGGCTACACACTGCACTTCTTGAACTACTCGACCTGGGAGGGCGTCCACGGGATCTACCTGGAGGACCTGTACGTGCAGCCCGACGCACCGCGGATCCGGCCTCGGCAAGGCCCTGTTGCTCAACCTCGCGGGGATCGCGGTGCGATCCGGCTACGCCAGGGTCGAGTGGTCCGTACTGAACTGGAACGCACCGTCCATTGCCTTCTACCAGGCGCTCGGCGCCGTTCCGATGGACGGCTGGACCGTCTACCGGCTCACGGGCCCGGCTCTGGCCCGAACAGCGAAGGGAACCGACTGATCCATTTGTTGGCTGGGCCTGTCAGCAGTAGTCCGCCGGTGACCACGGCTATGACGATGAGTGCGATGCCCCATCCCGGACGGCCGCTGGGCACCGCCATCCAGTAGCCGACGGCGAGCACCAGGATCTGGATGACGATGGTCGGGGTCCGGCCCCACCGCCGACCCTGCAACAGCGCAATCCCGCAGGTGGCCATCGCCGCGGCCAACACGACGTAGTACGCACCCTGGGCCAGCAGCTGCCCGGCTGCTGCCGAGTTTCCCAGCCCGGAGATCACGATGCCAACGGCCAGGATCACCACACCGAGCGCCTGGACACAGATCAGCACCCCGGAGGCCACGACCGGCCTCGGCGGCGGGATGCGCAGCGGGCCGTCGCCGGTGGCTTGAGTCACGCTGCCGAGATTACCGCCGGTTCACGCGGGCTCCCCGGCCGCTCGACGACGTAGGCTGCCCGACGATGCGCTCCATGATGATCGTCAACCCCCACGCAACGGCAACGACCGAGCGACGGCGTGACCTGCTGGCGCACGCGCTGGCCGCCGAGGTCAGGTTGGTCGTCGCGCAGACAACGGGTCGAGGGCATGCCGCCGAACTCGCCGAGAAGGCCGTCGTCGGCGGCGCCGAGCTGATCGTGGTGCACGGCGGCGACGGCACCGTCAACGAGGTGGTCAACGGCATCAAGACCGCGACCTCCGACGGAACGAGGATCGCGCCGATGCTGGCCGTGGTTCCGGGCGGATCAACCAACGTTTTCGCCAGGGCCATGGGTATGGACCCCGACCCGGTGCTCGCCACCGAACAGATACTGGAAGCTCTGATCGTCCGGCAACCGCCGCGGACCATCTCCCTCGGCCGGGTCGACGACCGCTATTTCACCTTCAACGCCGGGCTAGGCCTCGACGCCGAGGTGGTCGAGGCCGTCGAGAAGCGGCGAGCGGACGGCAAGCCGATCACCAACATGCTCCATGTGCGGAAGGCGGTGTCGCAGTTCTTCCGCAGTGACCGCGGCAAGGCTCGGCTGACCATCACCGTCGACGACCAACCACCCCGGCCGGGCGTACACCTCGTGTTCGTGTCGAACGTCGACCCTTGGACGTATCTGCATGCCAGGCCGGTGCGCACGAACCCCGGAACCTCGAGCGACGGCGGCCTGGGGCTGTTCGCGTTGACCAGTCTGCGGCTGCCCAGTGTGTTGCGGGTCACCGCCCAGCTACTCCGGCGCAGCGCCGAGCCTTCCTCCGGTGCCTTGCTCCGAGATGACAGTGTGAATTCGGTCACAGTACGCTGTTCGGAGCCGGTCGGGCTCCAGGTCGACGGCGACTATCTCGGCCTCCGGGACGGAGCCGAGTTCACGTCGGTGCCGAACGCATTGCGGGTGCTAACCGGACTTCCGGTCCGTCTTCGGGACGACAACTGAGCTCGCTGACCTGAAGGGGCTGGTCTGAATCGTTCCGAGCAGGCATCATGGATGAGCGCAGATCTGGCCGTGACCCAAACGTGAGGTACGTAACCTGACCGACACGAACCCTTGACATCCCCGTGTCACATGCAACTATTGAGGTCGCTGTTCGGGGGCCTTCTATCACAGGTGTCGTGCAACAGCGAAGTCGAACAACATCGAACACCCGCTGGCGGGAGATCGGCTGTCGGAACTCTCGAGCCGATCTGCTCGTTCTCCGAGGTCGGCGAGCGGGTTGAAGATTTTTAACTTGGTAACTATGAAACATGACGTCTCCCACCCCGGAGCCGCCTTTAGGAAAGAGTGGTCAAAGATGGACTGGCGCCACCGCGCAATCTGCCGTGACGAGGATCCGGAGCTTTTCTTCCCGGTCGGGAACTCCGGGCCGGCGCTTCTGCAGATTGCCGAAGCCAAGGCCGTCTGCCAGCGTTGCCCGGTCACCAGCGAGTGCCTGACCTGGGCGCTGGAAACCGGTCAGGACGCTGGCGTGTGGGGGGCGATGAGCGAGGACGAGCGGCGGGCTCTCAAACGCCGCCGCGCTCGGGCACGCGCCCGCAGCCTGTAGTCCGGACGCGGAGATCGATTTCCGCACAGCACCTGCACCGCCCCGATGCGCACAGCATCGGGGCGGTTCTGTCCCATCCGGCAATACAGATCGCCATGTCGGCTCCATATCTAACTGGAGCGCGATCAAACGTGATTGATACCGCCGGTCCCCGCAGGAATGCTGCCGGCGCGGCTGGCGCTGCACCAGCCATGAGTCTTCTCTTCGAACCGATGACCCTGCGCGGGAGTCACCTTCAGCAACCGCATCTTCCTCGCTCCGATGTGTCAGTACTCCTGCGACGCCCAGGACGGTGTGCCGACCGATTGGCATCTGGTCCATCTGGGCTCGCACGCGATCGGGGGTTTCGGGCTGGTGCTGACCGAGGCCACAGCAGTCAACGCGGAGGGACGGATCTCTCCGCAGGACACCGGCCTCTGGAATGACGAGCAGCAGGCGGCCTGGACCAGGATCAACACCTTCCTGCACGCGCAGGGCAGCTCCACCGGGGTGCAGTTGGCCCACGCCGGTCGGAAGGCCTCCACGTACTCCCCCTTCGCCGGAGGGTCAGGATCGGTACCGATTGCCGAAGGTGGGTGGATCGCCGTCGCGCCGTCGGCGCTGCCCTTCGGCGAGTACGCGGTACCGCGTGAACTGACGGTCGAGCAGATCCGGGGCATCGTGTCCGACTTCCGCGCGTCCGCGATGCGCGCGGACGCGGCCGGCTTCGACGTGGTCGAGATCCATGCCGCGCACGGTTACCTGGTCCATCAGTTCCTCTCGCCGCTGTCCAACCGCCGTTCCGATGGCTACGGTGGCGACTTCGAGGGTCGCAGTCGGCTGCTGGCCGAGATCGTGACCGCTGTCCGGGAAGTGTGGCCGCAGCACAAGCCCCTGTTCGTCCGCTTCTCCGGGACCGATTGGACCGAAGGTGGCTGGTCGATCGAAGACACCGAAGCGGCCGCCGCTCTGGTCGGCCGGCTCGGCGCCGATCTGATCGACGTGTCCAGCGGCGGCAACGTCACGCGCGCCGACATTCCCGTCGGCCCCGGATACCAGGTGCCGCTGGCCCGCGCGGTGCGGTCGGCCACCGGCCTGCCCGTCGGCGCGGTCGGACTGATCACCGACCCGGTGCAGGCCGAGCAGATCCTGTCCGACGGCTCCGCCGATGTGGTGCTGCTGGCGAGGGCGGCGCTGCGCGAGCCCGGCTGGCCCCTGCGGGCCGCTCACGAACTCGGGCTAGCCGCCGACAAGGCGCCCTACCGCCCCCAGTACGAACGCGGAGCCTGGTAGGCGGCGAAGCCCGGCGCTGCCTTGTGCGGAGCGCGGAGCCGCTACGCGCGGCCGCGGAGGGGGATTCGGATCAACACCTCGGTGCCCGGTTCGTCGTCCCGGCGGCGCATGCCGATCGACCCGAGCAGTTCGGCATCCACCAGGGTGCGCACGATCTGCAGGCCGAGGCCGGCGCCCTTCTCGAGGGAGAAGCCGGCGGGCAGGCCGACGCCGTCGTCGACGACCCTGATGTCCAGGTGACGTGCGGAACGCTCGACCCCGATCACCACCTCCGCATCGGCTCGCGGCACCCGGTAGCCGTGCTCGAGCGCGTTCTGGACGACTTCGGCCAGCACCATCACCAAGGGGGTCGCCAGGTCAGCGCCGATGATCCCGAAACTGCCGATGCGGCGCACCCTGGCCCTGGTTTCCGCCGACGCCACTTCGGCGACGATCGGCACCAGTTTGTCGACGATCTGATCCAGGTCCACCCGGTCGTCCGGCGAGAGTGACAGCGTGTCGTGCACCAGCGCGATGGAGGAAACCCGGCGGACGGACTCGGCGAGCGCGTGTCGCACGGCGCCGTCCTTGGATCGCCGCGCCTGCAGACGGAGCAGGGCCGCGACGGTCTGTAGGTTGTTTTTGACCCGGTGGTGGATCTCCCGGATGGTGGCGTCCTTGCTGAGCAGCGCCCGGTCCCGGCGGCGCACCTCCGTCACATCCCTGACCAGCACCAGCGCCCCGGAAGGCCGGCCGCGAGGACGCAGCGGAAGGGCCCGGAACAGCACTGTCGCCGCCCGCACCTCGACCTCCATCCGCAGGCTGCTCCGGCCCTGGACGGCGCCGCTGATGCGGGCGGCCAGTTCGGCGGCGTCGAACGGGTCGGCGATGAGCTTGCGGGTCACGTTGGCCAGGTCCGTACCGATCACCGAGCCGGTCAGATTCATCCGGTGGTAGGCGGACACCGCGTTGGGGCTGACATACACGACCTTGGCGTCCGCATCGAGGCGGAGCAGTCCGTCACCGGCCCTGGGACCGGTGTGGATCTCCCCCGACTGCACCGCGGGCGGGAAGGTGCCGTCCGCCACCATCTGGAACAGGTCCTCGGCGGCATCCACGTAGGCGGTCTCCAGCAGCGAACCCTCGCGGTCGACCAACCGCCCGGTGTCCCTGGTGACCAATGCGACGGTGGCCTCGGCGTGACGCACCGGGATCACCTCCCGGCGGTGTGTACTGCTGCGCGGAATCCTGGCCGGCACCAGCGGCAGTCCGTCTTCGTCCAGCTCACCGACTTCGGAGTCGGAGATGATCTCCGGTGAACTCCACGCCTCCTTCAGAAGGTTGGCCTCGTCCGGCGTCGCCCGCGCGGTGACCATGTCGTCCACGTGCGCGGTCGTTCCCGTGGTCGGGCGCACCTGCGCGACGCAGATCCACTGGTCGGGCTGCCGTCCGTCGTCGTGGGACTGCGCTTCGATCGGCACCCAGAGCAGCAGGTCGGAAAACGCCAGGTCGGCCAGCAGTTGCCACTCGGACACCAAGCCCTGCAGGTGAGCGACTGCGGATCCGGACAGAGCGGTGTGCTCGGCCAGCAGATCCGAGACTGTGCTCAGGAGATCTCTGCGATCAGATCGCCCTCTTGGACCACCTGACCCTCGGTGACGCCGAGAACGGCCACAACCCCGTCCACTTCGGCCACAACCGGAATTTCCATCTTCATCGATTCGAGGATCACCAAGGTGTCGCCGTCGGCAACCGTGTCGCCCTCGGCGACGAGTACCTTCCAGACGTTTGCGACCATCTCGGCGCGAACTTCCTCCGCCATCGGCGTTCCTTCCACTGTCGGTTTCGGTGGCCTGTCGCGCGGCGGACGGGAAGCGACGCGGCGCTGTCGCAGGACTGCCGCACATCCTTTCACGCTGCCGGCCCTCCACCTGCCCGACGCTCGGGTTTGGCCGGGCGGCACTCGCCGACGTGGCAAAATAGGTCGAGCCCTGCACCATTCCGGTCCGGCGGCGGCAACCGAGCACCCACTATTTGGAGTCAGCATGAGCAAGCGCGGCCGTAAGCGGAAGTCCCGTAAGAAGAACGGCGCGAACCACGGCAACCGTCCCAACGCCTGACGTTCCCGGTGTCTTCGCCGACGAGCCCCGTCGGTGAGTTCCAGCAGGACGCAGTTGTGTCTTTGCGGAACTCACCGACGGGGCTCGTCGGCATGAAAACGTGCCCGCCGGGGGCGGGCAATGCGTGGTCAGTATTCGACGGTGCGAACTTCGGTCGTCGTCGAGCTGAAGCCCGGGCCGGACACCGTGGTCACCGAGACGGACCGCAGACGCTCGACCAACCGAGCCCGGAGTTGCTCGGGCGCACGGTCGCCACCGCACTTGCTGTGTAACAGGGCCTTGAGCTTCTGGTCCAGGTTCGCCTCTTCCAGACACGGCGAGCACCCGTCAAGGTGCGCCTCGACCGCAGACCTCTTCTCCGGATCCAGCTCGTCGTCGAGGAACAGCCAGACGTCGCGCAGTACGCTCCCACATTCGATGTCTTCAGGATCTCCGCCAGCCATCGGTCACACCTCATCATCCTCGGTCACTGAATTGCGCAGAAACCCGCGCTCGGTTGCGTAATCGGTGAGCAGGTCCCGCAGCTGACGACGACCGCGGTGCAGACGCGACATCACCGTGCCGAGCGGCGTTCCCATGATCTCGGCGATCTCCTTGTAGGCGAAGCCCTCGACGTCGGCGAGATAGACCGCCAGTCGGAAGTCTTCCGGCAGCTCCTGCAAGGCCTGCTTGACATCGCTGTCCGGCAGCCGGTCCAGCGCATCCATCTCGGCGGAGCGCAGCCCGGTCGAGGTGTGTGACTCGACCGCGGCAAGCTGCCAGTCGGTGATCTCCTCGGTCGGTGAAACCAGCGGCTGACGCTGCTTCTTCCGGTACCCGTTGATGTACGTGTTCGTCAGAATCCGGTACAGCCAGGCCCGCAGATTCGTACCCTGCGTGAACGACTTGAAGGCGCCGTACGCCTTGAGGTAGGTCTCCTGGACCAGGTCTTCGGCGTCCGCCGGGTTCCTGGTCATCCGCATGGCCGCCGCGTACAGCTGATCCAACAGCGGCATCGCCTGCTCGGTGAATCGGTCGGAGAGCTCCTGCTCGGTCATCGGTGCAACCTTGGCCGCACCTTCCGAGCCGGCCTCCGCCGTCTGTATGTCCGCTACCACCAGCACCCTCGTCCCTACCGTCCCGCCCGATTGCCGGGCGCGCGGGCCATCGGCCCCACTGGTCATGGAGGGTACGCCGGCAAGCGGCACTGGCCGTTCGATCACTGCTGACGACGTCATCGGCCACCTTTCTCTCAGTGATGCGCAACGTCTCCCGGGAACGGGCTATTCCGCCTTGGGACGCGCGCAGGCAGGGGCTAATCTGCACCGATGGCCGGAGCCCCGACACCAGCGATCGCGGCGTTGCACAAGGCGAAGATCGCCTACACACTCCGTCCCTACGAGCACGATCCGCGCACCACCGCGTTCGGGGACGAGGTCGTCGCAGCTCTGGGGCAGGATCCGGCGCGGGTGTTCAAGACCCTCGTCGCCGCGGTGGACGAGCAGCTCGTGGTGGCAGTCGTGCCGGTGGCCGCGCAGCTCGACCTCAAAGCCCTGGCCGCCGCCGCGGGCGGAAAGAAGGCGGCGATGGCGCCCGTCGCCGTGGCAGAACGGTCCAGCGGCTACGTCGCCGGCGGGATCTCGCCGGTGGGGCAGCGCAAGCTGCTGACGACGGTGATCGACAGCAGTGCCCGCGATTTTCCGACAGTGTTCGTCAGCGCCGGGCGGCGCGGCCTCCAGATGGAGATCTCCCCTGCCGATCTGGTCAGGGTCTGCCGGGCCAGCCTGGCCGTGATCTCCGCGACGTAGATCCGGCGCGGTATCCGCTGCGGCGCCAAAGCGCTCAACGAAGGCCTTCGGCGAGCGCGCGAAGGTCCTCCGCCTGCAGATCCTGCTTGCGGACGAAGGCGGCAGCGCCACAGCTCAGATAGTCAGCCGGGAGGTCGCGGGCGTCGTAGGTCGAGGTCAGCAGGACCCGGGTGGATGGTCGCTGCGCGACGATTCGGCGAGTCGCCTCGGGACCGTCGATGCCCGGTAGCCGCACGTCCATGAGCACCACATCGGGCTGGAGTTCGGCCGCCATCGCCACGCTCTGTTCGCCGGACTGCGCTTCCCCGATGACCGCGAAATCTTCCAGCGAGCGCACCAGCGATACCGCGGCGCGGCGGAACAACACCTGGTCGTCGACGACCAACACTGAAATGCGGCTGGCGCCGTCCTTGGGCAAGTCGAGCAACTCGGGCCCCGTCGTTTCCGGCCGAACGGCCGAACCGGATGCGGGGTGGGGGGTCGCCATCGTCAACTGCCCTGCGCGAGGTACAGCAGAGTGGCTCTGACCCGTGGGTGGCTCGTCTGATCGCCGCTCAGGCCGAGTTTGGCGAAGATGGAGTTGATGTGCTTTTCCACGGCGCGCTGGCTGAGTACGAGCTCCTGCGCTACCGCAGCGTTGTTCCGTCCCTGTGCGACGGCCGCCAGTACGTCGAGCTCCCGGGGGGTGAGCCGTTGTAGTCCGCTGTCGCCGCCACGGGTGCGCACCGTGACCAGGGATTCGACGACTTTGGGATCGATGGCCGAGCCGCCGTCTCGCCACCGCACGAATGGCGCGCTCCAGGTCTTCCTGGTTGGCGATCCGTTCCTTGAGCAGGTAGCCGCGGCCCTCGGTGCCACGCTGAAGGAGTGCCCGGACGTAGCTGACCTCGATGTACTGGCTCAGCAGCACGACACCGATTCGTGGGTGGCTGCGACGGCAGTACTCGGCGATCTGCAACCCTTCGTCGGTCCGGTTGGGCGGCATCCTGATATCGGTGAGAACCACGTCGGGAACGTGCTTCTCGATCGATCCGATGGCCTCGTCGAGGAACCCGCACGAGTCGACCACCGTAATGTCGTCAATCGTGCCCAGCATGCGCAGCAGGCCTTCACGCACGAGCAGGCTGTCCTCGACGACGACGACGCGCAGTGTTGCCTGGTCGGCACGAGTGACCATGTCAGCCCTGTCCCCCCTGCTCATCGGCTCCCGGCCGGTCACCGGCCCGCTGCCGGTCATCGTGTCGCCCCCGCCGGCAGGCCTGGTGGGATCGCCGTCGAGGCAACTGTCATCGCGACGTCACCGGGGGCCTGCGCCAACGGCATCGACGCCATCAGAACGACGCCGACGTCAGTGGTGCGCACGCCGAACTGGCCACCGAAAGCTTCCACCCGGTCGGTGGCTCCGGTCAGCACAGCCTCCCGCAGCCGCTGGACGCCCTGTACGGCCAGCCGGAACGATACGAGCTCCGAACCGGCGACCACTTCGGCACTCATGGACGTGGCGCCGGCCGACACTGCCGCCTGCATGGCGGAGACCAGGCAGAAGTACACGCAGGTCTCGATGTCGGCGTCAGCGGCCAGGGCCGCGGCATCGCCGGTGACCTGCACACTGGTCGGCACGTCGATGGTCTCGACCCATCCGTGCAAGCACACCTCCAGGTCGGCTTCGCCCAGCCGGGGCGGGAAGATGCCCCTGGCAATCGTTCTCAACGCATCGAGGGCGACGGAAAGGCGTTGCGCCGCGACGTCGGCGCCATCGGCCGGCCGGCCATCGGCGACAGCTGCAGCCATCTCCGCCACTGCATCGGCGACGGCCCGCAAGGACGGGAGCACCCTGTCCTCGATCTCGGCCCGCAGCTGCTCACGAGCCGTCAGCCGGGCCCCGATGAGCCGTTCCTGGGAACGCTGCAGTTGGGCGTTGACCGCCTCCAGCGACGCAATCCTGGCCCGCAGACTCCAGGTCAGTCGCACCGTGGACATGGCCAGTCCGGCCGGCCCACTGATGTCGCTGAGCAATCGCCGGTCATGCTCGTCGATCGGACCCTGGATGTTGTCGACTTCCAATTCCCCGATTCGATCGCCGAGATGTCTGACCTGCACCGTGAGCGGCTCATGGCGGGCCGGAGCGGCGGGTGGCCACACCTGGGACCGTTGTTCGCCGTCGTCCAGCGCGATGCGGACCTCCGCCCGTGACGAGTGGGCACTGCGACCGAGCGACTCGGCCAACTGCGGCACCACCTCGTCGATCGGCAAGGTCGTCGACATCCGCTGCAGCAGCGACCGGACAGATTCGTATCCACCCGCGTCCCGGCCGAATCGAACGAGATTGGCCACCCGGTCGAGCTGATGCCGTAGCCACCACAGAATCACCGCCACCATGGTCGTCCAGAGCGCCACCAGCGGGAGAGGCGGGCGGGCGACGGGTGTCGTCAGTCGGAAGATCACGGCACCGATGGCGAACAGCGTGAACGCCGCAACGAACCGAACGGCGGTGTCCACCAGCCAACCCATCGACAGCTGTCTGCCGGCCAAGAATCCGGTGGCCGGCCCGATGTCCTGCGTTCTCGATTCGCCGCTCATCCGGTCAACTCCACATAGCTGCCCAGCGGCACCACTCCGGAAAGCTTCGTCCCACGACCTGGGGCGGATTCCACCGTCAGCATGCCGCCGCACAGGGCCAGTCGCTGCAGCAGCTGAGGTATTCCGCCCGTGCCGTCCAACTGCTGCGCCGGCTCGATGCCAATGCCGTTGTCGGCCACCTCGAAGTGGATTCCATGGCCGTCGGCGGCCACCGTCACGTCGATCTGGGACGCCCTGGCATGCTTGGCCGCGTTCTGGAGTGCCTCGACGCAGCAGAAATACACCGCCTCCTGAGCCTGGAACTGTCGGTCGTGGTCGACCAGGTCTGTGTCGGTCCGCGCGCGTAGGAATCCGCGTCCCGGTCACCGCGACCCTGGTGTGCAGGCCCGATATCTCGGCCGCCCGCGCGGCCTGCTTGAGCGCTCCCTCCAGTCCGGAGTGGACCAGGACCGGCGGATGATCCGACTCTGTCAATCCCGCCAACCACGTCTGTGCCGTATCCAGAACCTCCGTCAGGGCCTCGATGTCGGCTCCGACCCCGGGACCCGGGCGGAGCGTCCTGAGCCCGATCATCGCAGCGACGAGGGCCTGTTGGGCGCCGTCGTGCAGGTCACGTTCAAGGCGCTTGCGTTCCTGGTCCTGCGCGGTGACCACCCTGCGCCGCGTCGTCTGCAACATCGCCGACAGCTCGCCGAGCTCATCGACGCGGCGGGTCAGCTGCACTCCGAGGAGTGCGTTGAGCAGCAGCAGGCCGGCATGTGCCGCCACATCCTCGATGAGTGCGTTGTCTGCAGCGGTCAGGTGGGTGCCGGCCGGCACCTTGATGGCGAAGAAGCCGAGCAACTCGTCGTGGTGAGCAATGCGATGGCAGCGGTCGGCCCCCAGCGCCCGGGTCACCGCTTCGGTGGACCGATCGTCGCCCGGCAGCACGACAGCCGGCGCGCCTGGCGCGGCCGCCCGCATCAGCCGGTCTCCGTCGATCAGCCACAGCGTCGCCGAACTGGCCCGGGTCGACGCGACCGTGACCGCTTCGACCTGCATCAGGCCGCCGGCCGGCGGACAGCTGTTCCATTCCGCTGACCAGCGATCGCATGGCCTCGACGGGGCTGGTGACCTGCCCGTAGACGATCCTGTTCGCCCAGCGATCAGCCAGTCGGCGTAGCGGTTCGAAAAGCGCGGCGGCGGCCGAAAGCGCCAGCACGGAGGACCACAGCCCGCCACCGGCCAGCCGGCCGGCCGCCGACACCACGACGATGTAGAGGATGCCGGTGGCACCGCCGATCAGGCCGTACACCAATATCCGGCCGAGTACTCGCTCGATGTTCCACCATCGGTAGTGCACCACCCCGGCGAACAAAACAATGGGGACCAGGGCGAACGCCAACGGAAAGAGAGTTTGGACGGCGTCGGCGACCGACTGGGGCCACCTTCCGGGGTGCCAGGAGGACACCAGCCGGGCACCGAGCCAGACCAGGGAAAGCGCTAAAGCCGGCAGCAGGCCCGCGATCAGCAACCTGGATGCCTGCTTGTCGCCGGCGGTCGTTGCCGGATCCGCCAACCGGAGCAGTTGGCTCGCCGATCCCACCAACGACACCACGATTCCGAAGAAGACGACGAAGAACATCGGATGGTCGAGAAAGCTGCTGAACCAGCAGATGAGTACGGCCGCGGCCGTCACCGCGCCGGGCAACATCCAGCGCGGCCCCGGCACCGACGGCAGCCGTCGTGGTGACCGGCCATCGGGAAAGAGCACGACAGCCCACAGGTAGCAGACGCCGGACACGATGTGAAAGGTGAAGTGGAGCAGCGAGATCGGCCAGGGGCTGCCGGTGATATGGAAAGCACGGTGAGCCGGGGCATTGAAGGTGGCTGCCGTGCCGAGCAGAGCGAATGCGAGAAGCCTTGGCACGAGAGCATTTCCGCGCTTGATAAATAGAATCAGGCCGAGAGCAAGATTGAGCACACTGAAGCCGTATTGCAGAAAGGCGGTCGAGGTGGACGTCGCCCCGGTCAAGGTGTTCGCCTCGAGAATGCGCATCGCCGCGCCGGCCGCCGGTCCCCCGCCGAAAGCCAATTCAGCGAACCACCGGTGTACGGACGCAATGGAGTCGGCCAGCGTCGGCAACAGGCCGAGCAACAACCAGAGCACCAGCCCGACCGCGTAGAGGTAGAAAGCCACCCGGAAGAACAGCCGCCAGAACATATCGGCCCGACCTGGTTGCCGCATATCGGGTCGGACCGACGTTTCCGGATCATCTTCTTCCACCAACCGCGGCACAGCTCCAAGGGTAAGTCCACTGCGGCGAAATGGGCCGGAGCCCGCAGGTCGAACCTGCGGGCTCCGGCGAACGAACATTGTTTGAAACACTGTGCGTCTAGTCCGCTGGTCAGCCGACCGCCGGGCCGAAGTACCACTGCTGGTTCCAGCCACCGTTGTTGGTCCACTGGTCGATGGCGGTGCCGTTGCTGGTGCTGGCTCCGACCACATCTGCCACCAGACCTGAGCTGCGGCTCGTCATGACCTTGGTCTGGCCCATGATGTTGCTGTTGCCCTGGTAGACCCCGAGGTACCACTGCTGATTCGGCGACCCGTAGCAGGGGTACTGGACCAGGCCTGCACCGGGAGAGGTGGAGTTGTTGACCACTGACAGGCACTGGCCGCTGTTGCGGTTGACCAATTCCGCATAGCCGCTGTCGGTCGGCAGCACGTACCACTGCTGGTTGTGGCCGCCGTTCCAGGTGTACTGGATGACCGGAGCGTTCGGGGCGTTCGATCCACCCTGCACGTCCAGCAGCAGCGGAACCGAGTACCACGGGTGGGTGGAGGGCGAGTAGGCCCCGCTGTTGAATACTCCGGCGAGCTGGTCGATGGCCGAGGATCCGGCGGCACCGATCGCCTGCAGCGAGTTGTACACGGCCGCCTGGCCATCGCCGTAGACCGACGAGAGCACGGAGCCGATGGTGCCGGCCGAGTAGCCGAGCTGGTTCAGGACGCTGGCGACCTGACGATCACCGTCACCGAAGGCCTGCTGCAGACTGCTCGCGATGTTGGAAGCGCTCACGCCGAACCCCTTGAGCACCGCTGCGACCTGCTGATCACCGTCGCCGAAGCTGCTGCGCAGCTGGGCGGCAATGGTCGAGGCGTAGAAGCCGAGCTGGTTCAGGGCGCCGCCGATCTGCGCGTCGGTGGCGTTGGTCCAGACCTGCGCCTCGCTGATGGCCGTTCCGATAGCCGTGCCGGTCTGATAGAACGCCGTGGTGAGCTGGGCGGCGGATTCGTTGAAGGCGTAGGTGAGGCCCCAGGCGATCTGGTCCGTGTTGAACTTCAAGGACTTCATGATGCTGATCACCTGGGTGTCGATCAAACCTCCGGACTGGAAGGCCTTGGCGACCAGCGCGGCATTGTCCTGCAGTTCCTGCCACAGCGCTCCCCCGGTGGTGGAGTAGCTGAATTGGACGTTCCCGAGGTTCTGGTTGGCGATGACCAGTTTCGCGGTACCGGAAGCCGAGAAGGATGCTCCGGAACTGTCCGACGTTCCCGGTGAGGTCCGCTCCGGCCTGGATGTAGCTGGGCTGACCGCCGGCGATGTGCAGTGCCACCGATGCGTTCGCCCGAGACATCGACAGACCCTCGTCGATCGTGGCGTTGAACGCGATGCCCGTGTAGGAGTCGGTGAAGCCGCCGCTGAAGGAGAAGTCGGCCACCGGGTTGGTGGGATCGGCTTGAAGGGTGATGGCAAGCTTCGGGTTGTTCAGGGACACCGTGCCGACGGAGAAACTGGACACGGAGGCGGTGGCGACCAGGCTCGGGTAGGGCAGCAGGCCCAGCGCACCGTCGACGTGGACGTACACGCCGGCCACATTGCCGTCGAACACGAGTGTGGCACCGGGTTCGATCGTCGTTCCTGAGGCGTCGTAGCCACCGAAGGGTGCAAAGAGCAGGGAAGCGGTGTTCACCTGGACGGAGTCGACGACCGACTGCGGGACTGAGTCACCACCGGGAACGTCCTTGACCACCGCGAACGGCTTCAGCGCCACCGCGCCGGGCGTCGGACCGGAGATCGAGATGGCCGCGATCGGGATTGTCGACGTCCAGGGCGACGTTGAGCGACACGACGGAGCCGGGCACCATTCCGATGGCGTTGGCCCAGGACGACGGCAGCTTCAGGTTCTTCACCAGGAACGACAGCGTCGGCACCGGGATGCCCGAGGTTTCGGCGCTCACCTCCACGCCGATCTGACCGGCCACTTCGTCGACGGACAGGTCCGGGATGCCGAACGCGTCGGTCCACGGGCCGTTGACACCCGCGATGTCGAAGCGGACGGCGACGGACACCGACTCCGCGGTGACGCCCAGCGATCCACCGAGCGTGACCTCGACTGCGGAAGACTTGGAACCGGGATAGAAGGCCGGAAGCACCAGGTAGGCCGAACCGGCCACCGTGATGGAGGTGTTGACGGCGTTCAGGTTGATCCCGAGCGAGAGGTTGTTGACGTAGGCAGCCGCGCCGCCGGGGGTGTCCTGGGCGAACAGCTTCGCGCCCTGGTCACCGGCGCCGAACGGGATGTCGATGGAGGCGGAGAAGCCCGACGTGGACAAGCGTGGCGCGGGCGGTCAGCGAGGTGGGCACCGGCAGCTGAAGGTAGCGCAGGGCGTGGGCGACCTCAGCGGTCGGCGTGTAGGCAACGAGCACGGTGATGCCGGCCGGCAGGTCGAAGGCGTCGCCCTTGGAGCCGACGGTCGTGGGATCGAACTTCGGCTGGTCGGCGCTGGCCAGCACCAGCGTGCCGGTGCTGCGGTGCGGTGCCGAGTTTCAACGATCCCGAGGTCGACGGTGGCCGACGCGATGAAAGTGCCGTCGGAACTGAACGAAACGGTGATCGGCAGGACCAGCGGGTTCGGCAGACCCTCGGTCACGGTGAGCGTCGCTGCGGCGGTCACCGACACGGACGCCGACTGGCTCGACGCGGTGTCCGCCAACTGGCCCTGGACGGCGACGGTCGCGTTGGTGACAGAGAAGCCCTTGACGTTGGGAAGCAGGTTCGACGGAGCCGTGGCCGAAATCTTGAACGCTTTCGCAGCCGGTACGACACAGGCTTCGGCGCTGACGTCGATGCCGGCCTTGGAGTCGGTCAACCGACCGGCCAGGTCGAACCAGATCTGGCCATCGGTGGCGGCCGGGCACGACAACCCGGCCGGGACAGCCTGGTTCGATACCTCGACGTGAGACAGGGCGAGTGTTGCCGGACCGGTCTGCCAGTTGGTGACATCGTTGCCGCTGACGTCGAAGCCGATCTGGCCCTTGGTGTCAGTGATGGTTCCGGAGAAGGACGGGTTCAGCGTCAGACCTGCGACCGGCGAGAAGGTCGGTGTGTTCTTCGTGCTGTCCACGGTCAGGGACCAGTTCTTCAGGTCTTTGATCGCACCCGTGACGCCGACGGTGAAGGCGGCCGGGCCGGAGCCCAGCACGGCGGAGCCGGTGAACGACAGCCCGGTCGCAGTGGAGAGCGTGACGGTGCTGCCGGACTTGACGGTGAGCTTGCCCGGTGCGACGACGGCGTCGGCGGCCAGTGCTCCGGTCAGCGACGCGACCGGCTTTCCGCCGGTGTAGGCGAGGGTTCCGGACAGGTTGACGGTGGTGCCCAGCACCGAGAGTCCCGTGATGGCAACCGTTGCTGAGAGGTCGTTGTGCCCGGTGGTGCCGAGCGTGGTGCTGGAGACATGGGTGATCGTCGCCGTCAAGGTGCCGCCGATACCACCGGAGGCAACAGCCGAGGCGGACAGCGACAGGGTGTCGGTGGACTTGTCGATGGTCAGCGTGGCGTTCGAGAACGTCAGCGTCTGGCCGCCGATCGGCAGAGTCACCGGCAGGGTGGGCGCACCGACCGACACCGTCAGGACATTGCCCTGCAAGGTGCCGGACACGACTCCGGTGCCCACTGAAAGATGCAGCCCCGTCAGGAAGGTCTTGGCCGCAGCGGACAACGAGTAGGTCGACGTGGCCTGACCGGCGAGAGGTTGGACGTGCGGCGCGACGACCGGCGCTGCGGCTGCAGCGGCACTTGTGGTGACCGGCTTCGCCACCGGGTTGGTGGCGACGGCCAGACTGACGGTTGTCACCGGAGTCGTCGAGGGAACGGGGCTTGTGGTCACGGGCTTCGCGAGTCACCACCTTCGGGTGCGCACAACGGTCGTCGACCTTCGGCGCAGATCTCCCGGAGGAGGGCACCGCGGACGCGTTGCCGACCGACCGCGGCCTTGACGACCGGCGTTGACCGGCGCAGTGACCGTCTTTCCGCCGGGTTGAGTCGGAGCGGCGTGCTGGCGGCCGCCGACGGTCGCTGGCTTCGTCGGCTCCGAGTCGCGGAGCCGGACAGTAGTTTCGCGATTGCTTGCTGCTCAGCAATGGCGTTCGCGGAGGCGGCATTCGCCGGCAATACCGCGAGCGTTGCTGCCATCAGGAACGACAGCAGGACGATCACGGCAGTTCGCAGAATGGTGCGCATGCGAACGAACTTCGATGAGTGTTGCTCTGTGGACATCGGTTCCCCTGAGGTGTGGAGTGGATAGTCCTCAAAGGGTCGCCGTCACGGTCCCGCGGAACGATGGTGCCGACATGCGTCTATCCCGGGTCGTGTGCGCATCCCGGACATGGTGGTGCGTACATCCCCGCCGAACGGGTGGCCGGCGATGCGCGCCGTGACTATCCACCGGGCACCGCGAACGGCGTAATCTCATGGTGCAGGCCGGATCGGGGCAGTTCGGGCGGTCTGCTCGGGTTCGGCGCCACAGGAGGCTGACTGACCATGACCGTTCTTATCATTCTGCTGGCGCTGATTGCGCTTGCCGTCGTCGGCGTGGGCCTCGGCGCCCGGACGGTGAAGCAGTACGAGCGGGGGCTGGTGTTCCGTTTCGGGCGCGTGCGGGGAAACATCCGTGGCCCTGGTCTGGCGATGATCGTTCCAGGAATGGACCGCATGCGGAAAGTCAACATGCAGATCGTGACCATGGCCATTCCGGCACAGGATGGCATCACCCGGGACAACGTGACCGTCAAAGTCGATGCCGTCGTGTATTTCAGGGTCACCGATCCGGTCGCGGCGACGGTCAGCGTGCAGAACTATCCGTTCGCCATTTCCACGGTCGCCCAAACCTCACTCAGGTCGATCATCGGGAAAAGCGATCTGGACGACCTGTTGACCAATCGGGAGCGTCTCAACCAGGGGCTCGAGCTCATGATCGACAGCCCAGCGCTCGAGTGGGGCGTTCACATCGACCGGGTCGAGATCAAGGACGTCGCCCTGCCGGACCCGATGAAGCGGTCGATGTCCCGGCAGGCGGAGGCGGAGCGGGAACGCCGAGCCAGGGTCATCCACGCCGATGGTGAACTCCAGGCCTCGGCGAAACTCGCCGAGGCGGCCGGTGCGATGGCAGAAACGCCGGGCGCCCTTCAGCTCCGACTGCTGGAGACGATCGTCGAGGTGGCCGCGGAGAAGAACTCCACGCTGGTACTGCCATTCCCCGTCGAATTGCTCCGATTCCTCGAAGACCGCACGGCCAAGGGCACGGCGGCCCCGGCACCGGAGGCGGGACACGCGCCCGTCACTCCGCTGCCGACCGTGCCGCCGGCGATGATCAACGGAAGCTGAGCATCCGACGTGCTGTGGGCGGCCGACCCCGTGCCGACCACCCATCACTGCTGCCACAGCGACGCCTACTTCAGGAGTTCGTTTCCTCAGGCGGTCATCTGGCGGCGGTCAGGTATCCGAACAGACCATCCGCCTCGTGGTTCAGACCGGCTGTGAAATACAGGGCATTCGGCACGACATTCAGCGATCCGGTCGGGAATTTCAGATCCCACAGACCAGGAATGGAGATCGGCCGATCCTGGGTATTGTGCAGTGTCCGGATGAATCGGCCGGTCTTGGCACTGTAGACGTTGATCCTGCCGTTGCCGAAGTTGCCGACCAGTATGTCGCCGCCGATCTGCGGCACGGTGGCCGGTGCTTGGGTGACTGCCCACGGCGAATCAAGCGGGCCCCGAGAGGCGAACCGCTGCAGCATCTTTCCGCTGGCAGTGAACACGTCGACATATCCGAAGCCGTTACCCGCGACGTCGTCGTGCTTCTCGGCGTCCTGCTTCGCGAAGGTCACGAACAGCCGGCCGGAAATATTCTGGATTCCGAACGGAGCGTAACCGTTCGGAATGCTCGAGTCGGTAAACGTCCGGACCAGGTTGAAGCCCGAATCGAACACCTCTACCTGGCCGAAGCGGAAGTTCGTCGCGTAGAGGAACTGGCCCGCCGGGGTGGACGCGATGGTCAGCCCCTTGTAGACGGCGCCGACGTCACCCTCGGGATCCGTCACCTTCGAGCGGTCCACGGCGGTCACGGCGCTGCCGACGTCAACCGTCGGCGCCCACCCGGCCAGAGTGCCGTCCTCGGTCGCGAACAAAAATCGCGACGCCCCACTGAGCGACGCCTTGGAAACGGTGAAGCCGGTTCCCGAATTGAACACCGTGCCTGTCGGATTGCCGACCGCACCGGGCGTCGACGTAGCGGCGGCCGGAACGGTCACGACCAGCGGAGTCCCGGCCGGCGCCGGCACACCCTTCCCGTCATACAGGGTCGACAGCCCGGTACCGTTGTCGGACAGCCACAACGGCGCGCCAACAGTGGTCGAGATGCCCCAGGGGTTCTTCAGCTTTGGATCGGTGTGCAGAGCCATCCCGGGAATGTTGGAGACCAGTTTCGTCTGCAGGAAACCGCGGTCGCGGTCCTTGTCGTGCCCTTGCGGTTCCGAGGCTGAGATCGGCGCCGCCGAACCGACGACCAATACTGCTGCACCGATCGCCGCCGCCCACCACTTCCCGGTATTCCTGATCACGATCATGACCCGCCTTCCCTCGCAGGGTATGTCTGCGGCCCGCGGAACCCTGGCCGGGATCCATCAACACCGACGCCCGTATCGAACTCACGCCGACGACACCCGGAAGGTTCAGCACACCCCGAAATGGGAACTGGACGCGGGGGTCACCAGCGGCAGGCATGGCTGTCGCGGGAGCTGATGAAATGTGTGACTCTGTAACCCATCTGCCTCTCATTGGTCACTGCGAGCAGTGCTTTTTCACCTTGACGGACGAGCAGGCCGGTGTCAGGATTCATCGAATCCGGCAAATTCGCTCGTGCTTCCGGGCCGAAGGAGTGTCACGTGTTTGCAAAGACGATCATTCGAGGTCTGGCTGTCATGTCGCTGGTGGGTGCCATGGTCGTCGTGCCTTCGGCGCCGGGGCGGCGCCCACAGTGAACCGCTCGCCGGTCGTCAAGACGGTCACCGGCGCGGTGATGGGCGCCAGCGTCGGCGGCGTTGACAGCTTCCTGGGGATCCCGTACGCCGCAGCACCGGTCGGCCCGCTTCGCTGGCGACCCTCCGCAGCCGGCACCGTCGTGGAGCGGGGTGAGGTCGGCCACGGCCTACGGCAACCGCTGCCCGGCGTTGGTCAGCACCAACGGCCCTCGATCGACCTCGGAGGACTGCCTCTTCGTGAACGTGCAGCGGCCGGCCGGGACGTCGTCGACCATGCGGCTGCCCGTCTACGTCTTCGTCCATGGGGGTGGCTTGGTCAACGGCAGTTCGAATCAGGCTGACGGGTCGAAATTCGTGCGAGAAACGAACGCCATCGTCGTCACCCTGAATTACCGTCTTGGGGTATTCGGCTTTCTCGCACTGCCCAGTCTGGAGAAGGTGCCCGGCGACGGGAACTACGGGCTGATGGACCAGCAGGCAGCACTGCGGTGGGTCCAACGAAATATCATCGCGTTCGGTGGCAATCCGTCCAAGGTCACCCTTGGCGGGGAATCCGCCGGTGCCTTTTCGGTGTGCGCGCACCTGGTGTCGCCGCTGTCGCGAGGACTGTTCACGCAGGCAATGATGCAGAGCGGATCCTGCGTCAGCCGGCCCTTGAAGGAATCCGAGTCGAACGCCAGGACCTATGCCGCCTCCCTCGGCTGCACCGTTCCGGGCCAGGTGCTCAGCTGCCTGCGGAACAAGGCCAGCGGCACGCTGCTGGATGGAGCGCCACATTCTCGCCCACGCTGACCAGCGGCACCACGGTATTGCCCACGAGCACTCAGTCGGCGGTCGAGAGCGGTCACTTCGCCCGCGTCCCCCTGGTCGTCGGCAGCAATCGCGATGAAGGCCGGACCTTCGCCGTAGGCGCCATCGGGCAGACGAAGGCTGACTACCTGAAGTACCTGGACGCGACGTTCGGGGCGAAGTCGGCGGCCGTGCTGTCGCACTACCCGTGGCCGAAGAAGTCCGACAAGTTCACGGTTGCCTATCTCGAAGGTGCGATCATCACCGATGCCGGCCTGGCCGCAGGTATCGGCGGCTGCACTCAGTTGGCGTTGACGAATACGTTCGCCCGCTACACCACCACCTATGCGTACGAGTTCGATGCCCGCAACGGTCCCGGTCTCACTCGGATTCCCGGATACGTCTGGGGCGCAGGACATGCGGCCGAGCTGGCGTACCTGTCGCCGGCCTTCAACAACGGCACACCGATAGCGGCGCTGTTCAACGCCGGGCAACGTCAACTCTCCCGCAACCTGATCCAGTACTGGGGTGCGTTCACCTTCGACGGCAAGCCGGACGCGCGGGGGCTGGCCCGCTGGTCGACTTATAACGCGACCGGCAGAGATCATGTCGCTACGGGTCGGCGGTCAGAGTGCCTTGATCTCGACGGGCGCCTTCAGCAGCGAGCATCAATGCGGGTTCTGGAACTCGTTGACCTGAGCAAGTGGATGAGGTCCGGCCAACGCGAGGGCGGACCATGGTGCCTGGTCGTCGCAGGATCGGCGATCAGGCACCGGGGCGACTGGCTCAACCGCCTGCGACGGACGGCAGGATCTGGACCTCCGACCCAGGCCGTAGCGGCGCGTCCAGCAAGCCGATCGACCGGCAATCTTCGCCGTCGACGTAGACATTCACGTAGCGGCGGATCTCCAACTTCTCCGTGCGGATCCGCCGGTGCAGGCGTGGGTGCACCGCCGCCAGTTCGTCCAACAGCGCCCCCAACACCGGCGCCGACTGCAGGTCCAGCACCGAGGCACCGCCGCAATCAGGCCGCAGGACTCCGGGTATCAGCACGGTCACCGCGACCGTCGTTTCGGGGGCACCGCTATCCATCCCTCACCCCTGGAACGATCGCACGCATAGCACGTCCGGCAAATGGTCAGCAACGAGCGACCATGACTCTCCTTCGTCAGCACTGCCGAACACCTCGCCGGACCTGGTGCCGAAGTACACCCCGGTGACCGCCGCGTCGTCCGTGCACATGGCGTCGCGCAGCACCACCGGGTAGAAGTCTCCCGACGGCAATCCCTTGTTGCAATGGCTCCCAGGTCGCGCCGGCATCTGTGGAACGGTATACCCGGCAACGGAAGTCGGGCGGATAGCGGCGGCCGTCCGCCTCGATCGGGAACGTATAGAGCACACCGGGTTTGGCAGGGTGCGCCACCATGGCGAAGCCGAAATCGGAGGGCAGGCCCTCGGCGATGCTCTCCCAGCTGTCGCCGCCGTTGTCCGAGCGGTACACCCCGTGATGATTCTGGGCGTAGAGACGGTCGGGATCGCCCGCGTCTCTGGCGACCTTGTGCACGCATTGCCCGAACTCGGGCCAGGGGTCCGGGAAGAAGTATGCCTTGATGCCCTTGTTCGCCGGACTCCAGCTCTGACCGGCGTCATTGGACCGGTAGACGCCACCGGTCGACATGGCAACCAGCAATCGGTCCGGATCACTGGGGTGCGGTAGCACCGTGTGCACCGCCTGGCCCCCGAACCCCGCACCCCAAAGCGGTCGGTGCGGATGGTTCCACAGTCCGGACACGATGCCGAAGGTCAGGCCACCATCGGTGGACTTGAACAAGGCCGACGGCTGCGACCCCGCGTAGACGACGGCAGCGACACAGGGGCTCGCGGCGAACTGCCAGACGTGTTCGAGCGCAACCCCGGCCGATGACGGGAAAGCCAGCGGTGGCGTATCCGGCTCAGTCCAGGTAAGGCCCAGATCATCACTGACGGCGACGCTCGGGCCGAAGTGGGAGCTGGTCACGCTGGCCAGGAGCCGTGGCGTATCGGGCCTGGTGTCCACGCCGACCGCGTAGACGCTGTTCATCGGGAAATTCGGCGGACCGATCTGCCAGGACTTCCGGTCGTCGGTGCTGATCGCAGTGAACAGACCCTTCGCCGTTCCGATGCACAAGATCTGCGCCACACCCGAACACCTCCACTCATCACCGCCTCTTTCATGATTATGAGCGCCGGATCGTGGTTGCGCAGTGCGGCGCGCGTCGTCCACGCAAGCCGCGCTGCGACGTCGGGCGCTTTCGATGGGGCGCGGCTGGCCCGCCCCAGGTTCAGGACAACGGGTACCTGCTGGGGACTTTCCAGGCGCAGCTGAGTGAATCGCACCGAATGGAACAGTTTGCCATTGGGCTGATCGACCCAATTCGATTCGGCCGGTAAACGTGGCGAGGCCGGCACATCAGTTTCTCCCGCACCCGGCACGACTTGTTTGATTAGCCCGGATCGGCGCATTAGGGAAACCGCCGCAATTGTCCGGATCGACCCGGACAAGTATCACATTTATAATGTTATCCACCCCGAAAAGGATTAGCAGTATATGCCGCGGGGTCCGGATTCACCGATTTTGCGCTGGCCAGCACGTCGGACAAATCGACCAGGAAAGCTAAAACCGCCTACTTCGCAGAGGAGCGTCAATGCCGCAGTTCTTGGCATCTCGTAGATCACGAATCGGACACTATCGACTTTTTCGCCTAGGTGCCGTGGCAGCCATATCGGCCGCTGCTGTGATCTGCACCACTCCCGTCTCCGCGTCGGCCACCGCTCCGGCGTCGGTCGCTGCCGCATCGAGCGGGGCCGCGAAACCGGTCTTCGCGTACTACTACCTGTGGTGGAGCAAGAATCATTGGATCGATATGCTCGGGCCGCACTATCCAGTCCAGGCGAGCACCCTGCCCCTGCCGGCCGTGCTGGGTTCCAATGGTTGCTCCACGAGGAGCGTGTATCAGGGCAACGAGCTCACGGACGTGCCGTCTCGTTTGTCGAGCCAGGACGATCCCGGCGTCATCGAGGCCGACGTTCGCCAAGCTGCCTCCGCCAAGCTCGCGGGTTTCGCTGTCAACTGGCTCGGCGACGGAAGCGCTTCGCAAGGGTCGACGTCAACCGTCTACAACCGCCGACTGGCCGCAATGGTGAAAGCGGTTCACAAAGTCAATGCCGAGGGTATTCCCTTCAAGCTTTGGTTGAGCTACAGAGCGTCCGCAACAAACCTTTCGACGTCCTGGATTCTTGGAGATCTGAAGTACTTCATGCGCACGTATGGTGCCGACCCGGCCTTCGACCACTCGACCAGCCACAAACCCACGATCATCTGGCAGGGCAGCCGAAAGTATTCGGTGAATGTCCTCCAGGCCGTCAACGGGAGCTTTCGACCGTCGGTCCGATTGATCGGCGACGAATACAACTGGTCGAGCAGCCGAGCGCGGTACCTCGACGGTGACGCCTACTATTGGTCCTCTCAGGACCCCTGGGCCAACCAGCAGTCCTTCGGGCAACTTGCCAGCTTGGCGGCGTCCGTCCGGGCGAGCGGCCGGAACCCTGACGGGAGCGCCAAGATGTGGGTGGCGCCGGTGTCTCCTGGCTACAACAAGGAGCTTTCGGGAGGGCACAACTGCGTCCCGCGTCGCAACGGGGCCACCCTGCGGGCTCTGTTTTCCGGCAACAACCGCACGCACCCGGACGCCTGGGGGCTGATCAGCTGGAACGAAGTTGCCGAAGGCACCTACGTTGATCCGATGAGGCGCTACGGCGTGAGTTCGCTCGCCTCAGTCAAAGGCGCCATCACCAGCGGCTTCTGACGTCTCCTCTGGTTTACCACTGTCGCCCCGTCGCTCCTGCTGACGGGGCGACAGTGTGTCAGCGCGTGCGGTTGGCCCACTCGGGTCTCAGCCGACCTTGAGATTGAACGCCTTGGCCATGTCCGGTGCCTTGGCCGCCTGATTGAGAGGCTCGGCACCGATCACCTGTGAATACAGGCGCGACAGCGAATAGTGGGTCAGTGGCGTGGTGACGACCCGGTGTGAGCCGTCCAGACCGGCCTGTAGCACCACCGTCAACACCGGGCCACCATTGGTGTCCAGTGATGAAGTGTTGTCTTCGTCAGCCGTGACGACGACAGCCAGGTTTCCGGCCTTGAAGTCCGAGGACTTCAGCACAGCCGGCAGCACAGAGGCCAGGTAGCGGTCCGCCGTACCCAGGTCGCAGCCCAGCTTTTCATCGTGAGCGTCGTTGCACAGATTGGGCACCAGAAGACCGGCGTTCGGCAGCTTGTTCGCCTCAGCGTCGGCGACGAACGAAGACCCGGGAACGTCGAACGTCTTGCACGCGGACCGCTCGTCGACGTAGTAGGCCCACGGGTTGTGCTTCACCGCATATCCCTTGTCCGCGTTTCCAGTCACCGCGCAATTGCTGAGCATCCCCTCCTCGTACACCTTCGCGGTGCGGTTCGCGGCGAGAGCCTGACCGAACACGCTCCGGCCAGTGATCACGTGGTGGGACGGTTTGGAGTCGTCGGCCACGCCGGCGGTGTCGCCCGCGGCGATCGCCAGGTAGTTCGGCAATGACGGGTGCCTGATCGCGGTGTAGTGGTCGGCATAGGCGTACTGCTTGGCCAGGCCGTTCAGATACGGCATCTGCTTCGTCATCTGGTCGAGAGAGTGGTTCTCCTCGATGATCACCAGGAGCTTGTCGACCTGACCCTTCTTCGGAGTGGCCGGCGGCTTGCTGCTGCCGACGGGCGTCTGGCTGGGCGCGCGACGACGAGTCCGTTGGTGACACCGCCGGACCGGTCAGCTCGCTCGGGCTGGCGGAGCTTTCCGCCGCCGCCGCGCTGGGGCTCTCGATCGTCGGTGGCTGTGGTGCGGGCACCGAAGTGGTGCCACAGGCACTGACGAGGAGCAGGGCCGCCAACGCGAACCAGGGACGGCTATTCAAGGAGACCTCCGAGATGAGATACGAGCGCCGCAGTACTCCGACTCATACTATCGTACGGCTAGTAGGTCGACGCTGGGCTCGGTTACTTGTGCAATCAGTTCGACACTGCGCTCGACCGGAGTGCGGTCGGTCAACCGGACGACGAGATGTCGAATCACGCGATGTCGGGGTCGATGAGGTCGGCGCTGCGATCACCTATACGAGGGGAGTGGACGCGACGATACGATAACGTCCCAACTCAAAAATCGGACAAATGCTGATGAAGAAGATCATTCTGAGCGCGCTGGTCCTGGCCGTGGCCGGTACTGTGGCCGCCTCGAGCGTCACCCAGGCGCAACCTGCCGGCGTTGATCTGTCCATCACGGGCAGCATGTTCGCCGGTCTCACCGGTGCACAGGTTGGACAGGAAATTGTGTTCGGTTACACGGTGACGAACAACAGCGCCTCCCGGTCCGCGGATCTGGCGGTGACGTTCTCGGTGACAAACGGGACAACTAGTCGTCGGGACTACATCTGTCCGCTCATCAGTAGCCATTTCAACATCAATCCGGACACCTCGAGCTGTGAACCCGGTAGGTTACCTCCCACCAAGACCGAGACCGTCGCAGTTCTGGTGAGTCCTAGGACAACTGGAACGACAACTGTCACGGCGTGCGCGTCCAATTTGAGCGGCGTTCGCGATCCCGCACCAGGTAACAACTGCAAGCGATTGAGTCTGAAGATCCGCTGACAGTATGTCCCTGGCCGGATTTCTCAACTCTTGATGTCCGGCGCGCCGGTCATCCGCCGTTGGCGATGACCGACTTCAATTTGTCGGTGTAAAGGGGTCCATACCGGGTCAGCGGGACGATGTAGCTACCTTCGGTGATCTCGTTCCAGGAGATCACGTCCCAGCCGTCGGGGTTGGATGTCAGATTTCCGTGGTAGAGCTCGCTCAGGGTCTGGCCGCCGTCGCGCGGCACACATGTGGCGGAGCCGGTCAGCAACTGCGCGTTGTAACCGGGAATGATGGGCGCGAGATAGGTCTTGGTCGAGCCGTCCGGGTTTTTCTCCGAATGGATCCGCGACGAAAGGTCCTGCAGCTGCTCGAAGGACTGCGGGTTCTGGTAGGGGTTCTGGCTCGACCAGTAATACGCATCGCCATCGAGATAGCGAGCCCGGTTGCTGGTCCATGTCGTCGGCTTCTCATCACCCATGAAGTACATGTTCGGCCGAATGATGTCGGCCATCTGCGCCAGCGTCGAGTCGGCGTACTTCCAGGTTCCCGCGTAGATCACTTCCGGCTTTTGGGAGTAGGTGTGGTCGAATACCGGCTCCTTACCGTATTGCTTCATGAAGTAGTCGATGTCGTTGCGAATCTCGGGCACCGGGACGATCTGTGCTGATCCCTTGTAGTTGAGCATTATCTTGAACGGAATGCCCTCGGCGTTCACCTTTTTCACCGCGTCGATCGTTGCCTGCAACCGCTTGTTGTACGAGTCGCTGGTCGGGGTCTGGGTCGTGGTGCCGTCACCGCGCCAGTTGACAGCGAACCCGGTCACTCCCATCGATGCGGCCAGCCTGACGTCGTTCAGGATCACATCCTTGCCATCCTGCTGGTAGACGAGCTGGTTGCTCACGTCGGTGAGCTGATTCCCGACGTACAGCGACTTGGCGTTGCAACCGCTCGCATCCACGGTGGCCGGTAGCGGGCTGGGCTTCGCGCTGTACGGATAGTTCACGTTGAGCTTGTTGTTCCAGTGGTAGGTGCTCCACCACAGGTAATAGATGACGAAGAACGGTTTCACCTTGGCGATCGGCGGAGGATTCGTCGTCGCGACCACCAGCCGAGGACCCTTGCCGTTACTGTTCTCCGTCGCGGAGAACAGGTTGTTGGAAGCTCCACCGGCGGGCGAATCGATAGCGAACGAATAGGTGCCCGGACGAGTGATCAGCGTCGTCACATCGAACGTCACCCAATTGTTGAGCGGCGTCCCAGCAATGGAGGCGGCCTGAGCGCCCAGCGGCGGCCGGGTGTTCCAGTCCAGCGTGGCTTGCGACCAACTGGTGTTGGCCACCACGCGCAACTGCGCCGGGATCTTGCTGGCCCGCTCACTGAACAGTTGCACCTGGACGGGAGTGTCCTTCGGTAGCGAACTGACCGTGAATTTCATGTAGATGACCCGACTGGTTTCCGAAGTGCCCTCGAGCAATGTGGTGTTGCCCCCCGTCTTTGTTCCCGGGGAACTCGCCACCACGTACGCGTCATCGCTGGCCGGGACCGAAATACTCGTCGGCGGGGCCGTCGGCCCGATCACCAGGCGCGGCCCGTTGCCTTTGCTGCTCTCCGTCGCGGTAAAGGTGTTGTTCGAGGCGCCGCCGGCCGGCGAATCAACAGCGAAGGAATAGGTACCCGGCCCCTTGACGACATTGGTCACATCAAAGGTCGCCCAGTTGTTCAACGGCACCCCAGCCATCGAAACGATCTGGGCACCCACCGCCGGCCGGTTGTTCCACGTCAGATCCTTCTGTTCCCAAGCCACGTCGGCCACTGCGCGCAACTGCGCCGGGATGGTGCTGGCCCGTTCACTGAACAACTCCACCGCGACCGGTGTGTTTGCCGGGATCGCACCAACCGAGAACTTCAGATACACCACTCGATCCGTCTTGGCCGTCCCCTCGACCAGGGTGGCTGCACCTCCCGAGCGGGCCGTCGGCTCACTGGCCGTCACATATCCGTCATCGCTGGCCGTGACCGCAGTTGAAGCGACCGCCGGGGTTGCTGCGGCAGGCGTGGGGCTTGCCTGGGCCGGGCCCGCGGTGACGACGATCGTGCCCGTCACCAGAGTCATTCCGACCAGCAGCGTGAACGCTGCCGGTGTGCGAAGTAGAGGATCACGTCGGGTGCGCATCGATAGCATGAGCCCTCACTAGCATCGGGGCCGGCGACGCTGTGAGCGGGAGCTAGAGCGGCGGCGACGACTCATAGTATTCCGCTGATCACCCTGAGTACATCACCCAGATCGGGCTATTTCGGACTCCGAGCGCAAAGAGCCGATGCTACGCAAGCTGTTGGAAATCGATCGTCTGCTCAGTGATCGGAGGCACGTCTGCCGGCTTGATCAGGTCCGGTCCGTCATTGCGAACGCTGTTGACCGCCGTGGAGACGACGCGCGGCTCCAATCGCGGCTCGGGCATCTCGTCCAACAACCGCCTCGCGACCTCCGGGGTGCCGGTGGAGCAGTCGAGCCAGGCGTCGTACATGTGAGCCGGCACGATGACCGGGCACCGGTCATGGATCTCGCCCAGCGTGTCGGCGGCCTGTCGGGTGATGACGGTGCACGTCCACAGCCACTTCGCAGGATCGTCGTCGGGCAGGGCGGGATCCGGCCAGAGCTCGTAGAGACCGGCGAACGCGACTTTCTCGTCGTTGGGTGCGTGCAGGAAATGCGGAATCTTGCCATCGGGGGTCTTCTGCCACTCGTAGTAGCCATCGGCGGGTAGCAGACAACGACGGCGGCCTGCCGCCGTCTTGAAGGCGGGCTTGACCGTGACGGTTTCCTGGCGGGCATTGATCAGTTTCGCCGCTCCGGCTCGTGTCTTGGACCAACTCGGCACGAGACCCCAGCGAAGGGTTCTGAGCTGCTTCACCTCCGCCCCGGGGTTCTCGTCCTCCCTGCGGGATTTGCGTTGGACGATGCCGCGGACTTCGTCCGTCGGGGCGACATTCCAGGAGGGCGGTAGGTCGTCTCCGATCACCTCGTCAAAGGCATACGTGCCGTAGAGGCTGGCGGTGTCTGCTGAGTTCGCGTAGCGGCCGCACATAGGAGCAATTGTGCACGCTGCGCGGCCACCTGATCCGGGCGGATCCGCAGGTCGACGGCGCTTCACCGCGAGGTCCATAGTGGTACCAGACGTGCAAGGAGGCGCCGTGGACCGACGGTTAGCGGGCGGCACCGTCATGGTGCTGATCCTGGTGGCGGTCCTGTGTCTTCCTGCCGTCGTGGGTAGGAGAGTGTCCGGTTCGTCGGCTGCGGCCGTGCATGTCGATCCCCGTCCGCAGCCGGGCGACTGCTTGGCGCCGCTGCAAACGCCCGCGCAGCTCAATTCGGTGTTCGACGTGGTCCCGCCGGTCCCGTGCGGCACACCGCACAGCGCCGAGGTGCTGGCCGTCGGAACCCTGGACGCCCGGACGTGGCCCAGGCGACCCTCGGTCGGCGACGCGGCGTTCACCGGCGGCCCGCTGAGCCAGCAGTGCGATCGGCTCGCGGGGCGCTTCGTGGGTTGGGGCGTCAAAACTGCACTTCCCCGCATCAATGTCAGCTTCTTCACACGGTTGACCGTGCCTGGCGACGTCCAGTGGCAGCTGGGTCAGCGGTGGTACAGCTGCGAGTTGATGCCCGGTGTGCTCGACTTCCCGATCAGTTACCGCGGCACGGCGCGCAATGCGAGCATCGGCACCCCACCGGGCGCCTTCGCGAACTGTTCCGACGGGCCGGGCGAGTTTGCCGTCTCCTGCGACAAACCACATCACGCCGAACTGTTGACGCGGTCGTACAACAGGGCGGCAGCTACGGCCGACGACTGCCGACGACTCGTCAGCTCAGTGATCGGCACCGCGGATCCGACCTTCGGTGGTCAATTGGCGCTGCTGGCCCGCAACGCCAGCGGCGTGACCAGCTGCTGGGTCACCACCACCTCCAGCCGGTCACTGACCGCTACCCTGATCAATCACGGAGCCGGTCCGCTGCCGCTGACATGATGCCGACAGAGAACTGCTTGGGGCCTCCGATCCCGGCGTGGCCCGCCGCTGGTCACGCCGACCGCGGCCGATGGGCGAAAATGGACGGGTGACCCTTTCCGCGACCGCCGGCTGGCCGACGCCGACCGCATCGGGGCCGGTCGATGCCACCGTCCGGGTGCCCGGTTCCAAGTCGGTGACCAACCGGGCACTGATCCTGGCCGCCCAGGCCACCGGGCCGTCCACCATTTCCGCACCGCTGCACAGCCGGGACACGGATCTGATGGTCGCGGCCCTGTCCCGGCTCGGGGTCGGGATCGACCGGCGATCCGATTCCTGGACGGTCACTCCCGGACCGTTGCGCGGGCCGGCCACCGTGGATTGCGGACTGGCCGGCACCGTGATGCGCTTTCTCCCGCCGCTGGCCGTGACCGCATCGGGTGACATCACCGTCGACGGCGACGAATACGCGCGGCTGCGACCGATGGCGACCATGCTCGAGGCCCTCCGCAACCTCGGGGCGCGCATCGACGGAGGCGCCATGCCTTTCGTCCTGCACGGAACCGGCTCGCTGCCGGGCGGCACGGTGCACATCGACGCCTCGTCGTCGTCGCAGTTCGTCTCCGGTCTGCTGCTGTCCGGCGCCTCGTACGAGGACGGACTGACCGTGGTGCACACGGGCAAGCCGGTGCCCTCGATGCCGCACATCGAGATGACCGTGGAGATGCTGCGGGCCGCCGGAGTGGCGGTGGACGACAGCGGAGCGAACACCTGGCGCGTCGAGCCAGGTCCGGTCTCCCCTGTCGACGCCACCGTCGAGCCGGATCTGTCCAACGCGACCCCGTTCCTGGCGGCCGCTGTCGTGACGGGTGGCAGGGTCCGCATCCCATCGTGGCCGGCGAGGACGACGCAGCCCGGTGACGCGATTCGCTGGATCCTGAAGATGATGGGTGTCCAGGTGGACCTGACCGACGGGATGCTGACGGTGACCGGTGACGGTCGCCCCGCCGGTGTCGACCTCGATCTGCACGACGTCGGTGAGCTGACTCCGACCATCGCGGCGATGGCCCTGTTCGCCGACGCCCCCAGCCGACTGCGCGGAATCGGGCACCTGCGCGGGCACGAGACCGACCGGTTGGCGGCGATAGCAGGCAACATCAGAGCAATCGGCGGCGACGCCGACGAGACGGACGACGGGGTGGTGATCCGCCCGCGCCCGCTGACCGGTGGCATCTGGCCCGCCTGGGCCGACCACCGGATGGCAACCGCAGGCGCCATCGTCGGGCTCCGGGTCAACGACATCGTCGTCGACGACATCGACACGACGGCCAAGACATTGCCGGGTTTCGCATCGATGTGGGCACGCATGTTGGCCGCGGACGGAGCTTCGTCCTGAACACCCTCGGCGAGCACTGGGACAACGACGACGTACACGTCCGTCCGTCCCGCCGCTCCCGGCCCCGTACGAAAACTCGTCCAGCACATGATGACTCGACCTCGGCAATGGTGACGACCGTTGACCGCGGCCGCTACACCTGCCTGGTCGACGGCGGCACCGCGCGGTGCCGATCGGTCACCGCGATGCGAGCGAGGGAACTCGGCCGCCGCGCCATCGCTGTCGGCGACCAGGTGGAGATCGTCGGCGACATCTCTGGTGACACCGACGCGCTGGCCCGCATCATCAGGATCAACGCGAGACGCAGCGTGCTGCGCCGGTCCGCCGACGACACCGATCTCGCGGAGCGGGTCATCGTCGCCAACGCCGATCAGCTGGTCATCGTCAGCTCGTTGGCCGATCCGCTCCCCCGCACCGGATTCATCGACCGCTGCCTGGTCGCCGCCTACACCGGGAATCTCGATCCGGTGCTGGTGCTGACCAAGGCCGACCTCGCCGATCCCGCCCCGCTGGTCCGAGACCTACCGAGATCTGGATCTGCCGATCATCGTCACGAAGCGAGCGCCCGGGACCGACAGGAACATCGACCCAGCCGGGCATCGACGCGGTGAGATCGCAGCTACACCAGCTGATCTCGGTCATGGTCGGGCATTCTGGAGTGGGCAAGTCGACGTTGGTCAACGCCCTGGTCCCCGACGCCCTGCGGGCGATCGGATCCGTCACCGGGGTCGGCAAGGGGCGGCACACGTCCACCTCGGCGATCGCGCTCGCCGCTACCGGACGGGGGCTGGGTCATCGACACCCCCGGCGTCCGGTCCTTCGGCCTGGCCCACGTCACCGCCGACGACCTGCTGGAAACGTTCGAGGACCTGCTGCCCGCGACGGTCGACTGCCCGCCGGGCTGCGATCACTCCGGTCCCGACGGCGGCCCTGACTCGACCGGTGTCGGATGTGCTCTCGACGCCTTCGTGGCCGCCGGCCGCGCCCGCCCCGGCCGGCTCGCCTCCTTCCGACGACTACTGGCTTCCAGATCCGGCGCCGCCGACCCCGGCGCACCCGAAGCCGGCTCTGCAGAAGTCTGATTTCCTCGGGCTTTGTCCCCCTACGCCGTACCCGTCCACATCGGCGACGCCGGACTGGCCGCGCCAGACGGTGCGTCGGCACACTTCGCTGGTGACTGCCTTCGTGCTGCCGATGACCGTCAGAACCGGCGGTGGCGACGTCGACCTGCTGGTGGAACTGCCCGGTCCGACGCGGCTGGCGACGGTACTGCCGGACATCAGGCGCTGCGCCGGATTGCCGGATTCCGTCGCGCTCAACCTCGGCGTCGGACCGGTGGAGCAGGAATGGATGCTCGGCCAGGCGCCGTTGCTCGCGGGCTGCATCCTGTCGACCGTCCCGTCCGACAACCCGATCGAGGTCGGCACCGTCAACCTGTCCTGCGTCGCCGGCCCGGACGCCGGTCGCTGGGTTGCCCTTGACACCCGGGGCGTGCTGATCGGTCGCGATCCGGCTTGTCAGCTGAGCCTTGACGACCCCGAACTCTCCAGACGGCACGCGAGGATCAGGTGCACGGACGGCGGCACGCTGATCACTGATCTGGACTCGGCCAACGGTCTGCGCGTCGACGGCTCGAACGCCGACGCTCCGATCACCGTGCCGCTGGGCGGACTGATCCGGCTGGGCGGCAGCATTTTCCGGGCCGGATTCGACTCCGAGCCGACGCTGCTGCTCACACCGGATGGCGAAGGGTCACCTCACGGTGGCCCGCCCGGCCCGGTTGGCCCGGTCCTTCGATCACCCGCTTCCGCCGCCCGTCGGCCCGATGCCGGAACGGAGCAGACGTCCCATCCCGCTGCTGGCCGCCGTTATCGGCGCGTTGGCCGGCGGCGCCGATCGCCGCGATCACCGGCATCTGGACCTTCCTGCTGCTCGCTGGGCTGGGGCCGCTGATGATGCTGATCAGCGGTCTGTCCGACCGGGCGAGCGGGCGCCGCAGCCACCGCCGTGCCCTCGCCGCGCACCGAGCGGCACTGCGGATCGAGGCGGAACAACTCGCAGGCCGGGGTGGCCGCCGATCGGCAGGACGCCTGGGATCGATATCCGGATCCGGCCACGCTGGCGCGTCGGGCGGTCAACTGCAGCACGCGACTCTGGGAACGGCGCCGTGGCGATCCGGCTTTTCTGCATCTCGTCGTCGGGATCGGGCAGCGGAGCGCCCGACTCCCCCGCGATGTCCCGCCGATCACCCCCGAGGTCCCCATCACGGTCGACCTGGCCGCCATCGGCGTGCTCGGCCTGACCGGCAGGTGCCGCCCACTGCTCCGCCAGCTCCTCGGACAGCTGGCTGCGCTGCACTCGCCGGCCGACCTCCGCCTGGTCGTGTTCACCGGCGAGACGGATCTGGCGCGAACCAAGGATCTCCCGCACACGGTCACCGACGGCGCGGGCGTTCTGTTCCCGACCTGCAGCCGATGCGGCGGCCGCGGTGGCCCGGCTGCTGGAGAGCCAGGACGAGCGAATCACGGTGGTCCTGCTCGACGGAGCCGACCGGTGGCGCCGGACGCCACGCATGAACGAACTACTGGGCCGAGCACTCGACGCCGCGGCCTCGCGGTTCGTCGCCATCTGCGTCTCGCCGTCGGTCGCGGCGTTGCCGGTCGAGTGCCGCGCCATCGCGACGGTGCAGGACGGCAGGGTGTGCATCGCCGCAGGCCAGGTCACCATCGACGCGGAGCAGGTCGGCGTATCCCAGCGAGTACCTCGAGCAGCTCGTCTGCGCCCTCGCTCCGCTCGTCGATCCGGACGCACCCGACGACGGATTACCCCGCGAAGTGTTGATGTCGGCCCTGCACGCGCCGGCCGGCATCCGGGCGTCGATGTCGGAGCGCTGGGCACGTCCCGGCCTGGCCGCCGCGATCGGAACCTGGGCCGGCGGCCCGCTGTCCATCGACCTCGAACGCGACGGCCCGCACCTGCTCATCGCGGGCACCACCGGGTCGGGGAAATCGGAGTTGCTGCAGACCGTGATCGCCGGGCTCGCCATCTCCGCCCCGCCGGACCGGACCACATTCCTGCTGATCGACTACAAGGGGGGAGCCGCATTCGGGCCGCTCGCCGAGCTGCCGCACACCACGGGGGTGATCACCGATCTGGACTTCTCGCTCGCCGCCCGGGCGCTGATCAGTCTGCGCGCCGAGCTGCGCCGGCGCGAACACCTGCTGGCCGAACACCAGGTCGCCGACCTGGCCCGGTTGCGCGACCGTCGCGCGGCTCCGCCGTCGCTGGTGATCGTGGTCGACGAGTTCGCCACCCTGGCCGCCGAGCGGCCCGAGTTCCTGGCCGGCTTGCTCGACATCGCCCAGCGGGGGCGATCCCTCGGGCTGCATCTCATCCTGGCCACCCAACGCCCCGCCGGCGTCATCAGCCCGGCGATGAAGGCCAACATCGGGCTCCGGATCTGTCTGCGGGTCACCGACGACGCCGACTCGGTCGACGTCGTCGATTCGAGCCGGGCGGCCCGGCTACCTTCGGGCGTCCCCGGCCGCGCGGTACTCCGGTTCAGCCGATCACGCAGCATCCTCTTCCAGGTGGCCCGGGTCTCGGCCGCGTCCGGCCGCTGGTCATCGAGTGCGACTCCGAAGTGCGGCCGACACGCCGTTCGACTCCAGGGCCGGCGGCCGAGGTCGGCCCGTCCGACCTGGACCAGGTGGTGGCCTCGGCGCGACTGGCGGCCGCCGGGATCGAACCCCCGCGCCCGCCTTGGCTACCACCACTGCCCAGGCGTGTATGCAACGGCCGATCCGGTGCTGATCGGACTTCTCGACCGGCCCGCCGAACAGCGTCAGGTCAGCTGGCCGGCGCCGTCCGGATCGGTCATGGTGCTGGGTTCGCCGGCATCAGGCCGAAGTTCGGCGCTGCGCCGATTCGGCTGGACCGCGGCCGCGGCCGGCGCCGACCTGTTGGTCATCGATCCCGGACAGGGGCTGCGCGATGTCGCCGCCTGGCCGGCCGTCCGAACCCACCTCGACGGTCAGGATCCGCTGCTGGTCCAGCGGCTGGTCGCCGGCTCGCCGGCGAGCTCCGGCTCCGGTCCGCCACTGCCGGGGCCGCCTGTGCTGCTGCTGGTCGATGGCTGGGAACTGCTCAGCGGGCCCTTGGACGCACTCGACTACGGCACCACGATGTCCAGGATCGCCGATCTGGCCGCCCGGGGTCCGGCGGCCGGCATCACCGTGGTCGTCAGCGGCGATCTGCAGCTGCAGCATCATCGGATCGCCTCGTCCTTCACGACAACGGTCCGGCTCGGAATCGACGAACGCGGAACCGCCGTCCGCGAACGGACTGATCGCGGGTCGGGGCAGGCTGGGCGGCGACGAGATCCAGATCGCGCGCTGCGATCGCGGCGTGCCGCCACCGCCGGCGACGAGGCCGGGCACGTCGCAGCGCCGCGGGGATCGTGGTGCGCGCGCTGCCGGAGACGGTCGAACGGCGCCACCTGCCGCCTGCCTCGCCGGATGCCGTTCCGGTCGGGTGTCGGAGGCGACGATGCATCGCCCCAGTTCATCGATCTGTCCGGCCCCGGCGGCGGCCTGCTGATCTCCGGACCCCGCCGCAGCGGAGTCAGTACGGCCCTGTCCGTACTCGCCGTCGGCGCGGCCGAAGCCGGGATCCGGGTCGTCCGCGGCTGTCTGCAGCCGCTCGACCGCACTGCCCGGCGTTCGTCGATGTCGACGTGCGGGCGGGGGTGGCGCAGCTCCGGACACTCCTCGCCGAGCACCATGGCCCGATCCTGCTGGTCGCCGATGACGTCGACGGCTGGTCCGAGGCGGGCACGGAGCTGCTCGAGCGATTCGTCTCGGTCGCCGGACCGGGCCAATACCTGGCCACCGGCTGCCGGCTGGACCGCGCGCTGCGAGCACATCGCGGTCCGATCACCGAAGTGGCAGCATCGCGCACCGGGATCCTGCTGCAGGCTGATTCCGCAGACGGCGCGCTTCTGGATGCCGCGATCCCGCGTCGCCGCGGGCAGGACGGCCCCGGTCGCGGGCATCTGGTGCTCGCGGGTCGGGTGGTACCGCTACAGGTGGCCACCCTCGGACCCGGCCATCCGGCGTGACGCGGGGATCACAGGGCGACAGGCACCATGGAGACGGACGTCGGCGCAACCGACCCGACATCCGGTACGTCCCTGGTAGGGGCAATTATCTGCCCCTGCGACTCCCGGTTCCGCGAAGTGAACGAAGCAGACATTGGATGGTTGACATGCAGGTGCTCGGACGGACAACTCCGATGAGGCCGGGGCGGATCGCCGCCCTGCTGGTGGCCGTTGGCGTCCTGGCGACGGCGTGCACCGCGAAGAGCTCGGGGTCCGGCGAACCGGCCACCGTCACCGTGAGCTCGACGGTCGCCGCAGCGTGCCGACACCACCGCCGTGACCGTCCCGAGCGTCGGCGGATCGACGCGCGGCATCCGTCCCGGCGTCCTCGGCCGCCGTCGCAGTTCCGCGGCCCCCGCAACGACCGCTTCACCCAGTCCCATTGCGCCTCCCGTCGCCAAGGTCAGTTCCAGTCCGGCCTTCGGCGCCAAGGCACTCACCCCGGCGGCCCCGATCAAGATCTCGGTCACCCAGGGCAAGATCACCGAGCTGACCATGACCAACCCCACCGGCAAGGTGGTGAAGGGCGCGATCTCCAGCGACGGCGCCAGCTGGTCGCTCGGCGAGGTGCTCGGCTACGGCAAGACCTACAAGGTCGTCGGCTCCGCGACCGGAACGGACGGCAAGGTGGTACCGATCACGGGTAGCTACACCACGGTGACTCCGAAGACCAAGGTGCGCACCACCATCACCCCCGGTGACGGCCAGGTGGTCGGCGTCGCCATCTCGGTGATCGTGTCGTTCAGCGTCAAGCCCGCCGACGGCGACGCGATCGCGAAGAACATCTCCATCACCACGACGCCGAAGGTGACGGGCGCCTGGGTGTGGGTGCAGCACGACGGTGGTCTGTGGGCTCTGGATTTCCGCACGAAGGACTACTGGCCGGCCAACACCAAGGTGCACGTCGAGGCGAACGTCTACGGGCTCGAAGTTCGGCAACGGGCGTCTACGGCGGCGACGACGTCACCAGTGACTTCACCATCGGTCGCAACCAGGTGGTCAAGGCCGACGTCAACTCGCACAATCTGCTGGTCTACCGGGACGGGAAGCAGGTCGCGTCCTACCCGGCCTCCTACGGCAAGGGTGACACTCCCGACAAGATCACCAGGTCGGGTATCCACGTGGTGAACGACATGTTCCCGACCAAGCTGATGAGCAACCCGAAGTACGGCTACACGAACGTGCTCGAACACTGGGCGGTGCGGATCAGCGACAACGGCGAGTTCATCCACGCCAACCCCAACACCGTCGGCAGACCAGGGCAACACGAACGTCTCGCACGGTTGCGTGAACCTGTCGCTGGCCAATGCGCAGGCGTTCTACAAGTCGACCCTGCTCGGCGATCCGGTCGAGGTGACGGGCACCTCCATCCAGCTGTCCTCCTCCGACGGCGACATGTTCGACTGGACCTACTCCTGGAGCACCTGGAAGAACCTGAGCGTCAAGTCATCCTGAGCAAGCGGTTCTCCCCTGAGCGCGTGTTTCTCCGGCCGGTCCCGAGCACGGCGGTCTGCTCGGCTATCGGCCGATCGGGGCGAGCACCGGTCGTTTCGGCGGCCGGTGGTCACCCGAGGAGGTCCCGGTGAGTCGGCGACGCACCCACGGGCCGACGTACTCCCAGTAGAAGTCGAGTTCGTCGCGGGCGGTGCGCGGTGCGTCTGACCGCTGCGCCGGCCGGAGCCGTCCAATCGGCGGGCCGCTCGACGCCGATCGCGTCCAGGACTCTGGCCGGCGACCTGGCGGTGACCGATCTCGCCCAGGTGCAGCCGATCGCCGGCCCAGTACCGCGGGTCACGAAGTTCCTCGATCGGCCAGAGGTCGACCAGCAACGCACCGCGGCGCTCGGCCACCGCGCGGACGCCGGCCGCCAGGCGATCGCCGGTCGACCGTGATACGGTGGCCGAGCGGCAGACCGTCGCACGGGTCGGGCCCGGTGAACAGCACCACGGTTGCACCCGGAGTCGACCAACCGGGCCGTGGTCAGGTCGATCAGACGGATCAGCGACCTGACGTCCGACCGCGGGCGCAGCATGTCGTTGCCGCCGCCGGCGAAGGTGACCAGATCCGGATGGAGCTCGAGCGCCGGGTCGAGTTGCTCGTCGATGATCGGACCGAGCAACTTTCCGCGGATCGCGAGGTTGGCGTAGCCGGTGCGCACGCCGTCCGGGTCCTCGCCGTACCCAGCCCGCGGACAGAACCGCGGCGACCAGATCGGCCCAGCCCCGAACCGAACCGTCCGGCAGGTCGTCGCCGACACCCTCGGTGAAGCTGTCACCGATCGCCACATAGCGGCCCAGAGATCGGCCGGCCCGCAGTCGCTTCCACTCATGAGAGCTCGATGTTACCTGCGGGTAACCCCTGGCTCGACGCTGGATTAGTCCCGAACCATCGATGGCAAAGGTCACAGATCCCGAGCCGCAGGTTTAGGTGACAGGTCCACTTTCCGGGGACTAAAGTCGTGTCAGAGCTTGTTGACACGTCATACATCGCGAAGATGCAGCGGAGCATCCACATCGCGACCAACAGTGCGGCACTCACCGCACCAACAGTGCGCTTCGCAGGCGCCAAGACCACTGGAGGATTCATGACCACTCCCACCACCACCCTGACCGGCACCTGGGTCGCGGACACCGTTCACTCGGACGTCAGCTTCAAGGTTCGCCACATGGCCGTCGGCAAGGCCAAGGGCACCTTCGCGCTCGAGTCGGCCACCCTGACCGTCCCGGAGACCGGCTTGGCCGACGCCACCGTCACCGCCGTCATCGACGCGGTCAGCGTCGACACCAAGCAGGAGCAGCGCAACGAGCACGTCAAGTCCCCGGACTTCCTGCACGTCGAGCAGTACCCGACGCTGAAGTTCGTCTCCACCGGGGTCAAGAACTTCGACAACGACGAATTCGTCCTGGTCGGCGACCTGACCATCCGCGGCATCACCAAGTCGGTCGAGCTGGAGATCGAGTTCCTCGGCGCGACCACCGACGCCTACGGCGCCGAGCGGGCCGGGTTCTCCGCCACCACGTCGATCAGCCGCAAGGAGTTCGACGTGTCGTTCGAACGCCGCCTTCGGTGCCGGCAACGCCGTCGTCAGCGACAAGGTCGAGATCTCCCTCGAGCTGGAGTTCACCAAGCGCGCCTGATCGCACCACGCTTGATCACGCGAGCCATCGCGGATGAACCGACCGCGCAAACCTCGAACCTCGCGTTCGGCCACTCGGCGGTGCCCGGGGTTCGCGTGCGTCTCCGGCCGGTCAGACCGCGTGCCGGGCTCAGCTCGGCGCTGTCGAGATCCTCGAGCAGGTAGGCCACCTCACCCGGGGCGTACCAGGCCAGCGCGATGTCCTCGGCCGAACCGACCGCGAACTCGGCGTCGTCGTCCCCCAGATCGGCCCGGTCGACCATCGCCGCCGCCGCCCGAACGACGTCGGCCGCTTCCGCGCCGTCCAGGTGCACCGACGCGACCTGCTTCCACGGCACCGGACCACTCGATGCTGGCCGCGGCCGGTCCACGATCCGGCGTGGCCACGACAGTCTGGACGTCGGCGGAGATCACCACCCGGAGCTGCGGCTCGTCGGCCGGAGCCGGCCGCCAGCAGCCGCAGGCAGGCCCGGGCCGCGTCGGACATGGCCAGGTATTCCAGTTCCTCGTCGTCGGCGTCGGGGTACTCCCCGCGCAGGTCGTCGGTCACCCCGAAAACCGACGCCGCCGTCCGGCGTCACCTCGCGCGCGGCGACCACCTCGCGCAGCCTCGGACAGGGTCAGCGGGATGTAGATCCTCATCGACTGCTCCGTCCGGCGCTCGTGCGGTCGGGTGCCCGCTGCGGGCCGGACCGGCGCGGGAGCGGCGGGTCCGAGCGGCCGCTCCGGACCGGTCGGGCCGGTTTCTCGACCGGCGGTGGCACCGGCCGTCGGGCAGCAGCTCGTGCGATCGCCTCGCCGATGTACTCGGCGAACTCCTCGACGTCGGGGATCGCGTCGCGGTCGGCGGTCAGGCCGAAGAAGCACCCCTCCGTCGTAGGAGGTGCAGGCGACCGCCAGCGCCTGGCCCTGGGCCAGCGGCGCGATCGGGTACATCGCCACGACCGGGATACCCACCGGCGTACAGCGGCACCTGGGGTCCCGGCACATTGGTGATGAGGACGTTGTACATCCGGCTGGAGAGCTGGCCGGCCACCCTGGCGCCGAGCGCGTGCAGGGTGGGCGGCGCGAACCGGCCGAGTTCCAGCAGCGAATCGGCGCCGACCTGTCGTCCGGACTCGAGGTGTGCGCCCATCGCGAACGACACCTGGTGCAATCGCATCACCGGGTTCGGCTCGGCCACCGGCATGTCGACCACGTAGGAGACGACCGGCAGGACGTCGCGCCATCGGCATCGTCGTCCGCCAGCGCAGCCGGTCGGACCGACATCGGCACCAGGGCCCGCAGCGTGGTGTCGGCAGTGACCGCCTCGCCGCGGGACAGCAGCCAGGTCCGCAGGGCGCCGGTGATGACCGTCAGGATCACGTCGTTGACCGAGGCGCCCGCTGACCGTCCGGATGGCCTTGAGTCGGCGAGTTCGGCCCGGAAGGTGGCGAACCGCCGCTGCCCGCTCATGGTCACGTTCAGCACCGACCGCGGCGCCGGATCTGACCGTACGACGGATGACCTCCGCCGACCTCGACTCCGACGTGGGCGACCTTGGCGACCGTCGACCGGACGTCGGCGGCCGCCAGTCGAACGACGTCGACCAGCTCGGACGGCCGGCCGGCGATGTCGGCGATGGCATCGACGACCAGGTCGATGTCGCTGGGCGGCGGCATCGGGATCCAGGGCTGCTCCGGCAGGCTCCGTGCCCGGCGGGCGACGTCCAGGATGGCCGCGGCCACGTCGACCGCACCGATCCGGTCGACCATCGCGTGATGGGTCTTGTTGACGATCGCGATCCGACCGCCCGCCAGACCTTCGATGACGTACATCTCCCACAGCGGCCGGCGTCGATCCAGCGGACGGGAGATCAGCCGCCCGATCAGGTCGTCCAGCGCAGCGTGGTGCCGGGCTTGGGCAGTGCCGACCGCCGCACGTGGTAGGTGAGTCGAAGTTGTCGTCGTCGACCCAGACCGGGCGAGCCAGCCGCCCGGGAACGAACCGGACCCGCTGGCGATACCGCGGCACCAGCGACAGCCGGGCCGAGATGAGGTCGACGATGTGCTGGTAGTCGAAGGTGCCCGGCTCGGGCTTGCAGGATCACCGCGCCGCCGACGTGCAGTGGGGTCGACACGTCCTCGGCGTAGAGGAATGCGGCATCGGTCGCCGAAAGGCGGTCGGTCATCTGATCATCGTGGCACAGGCGTCACCGTGGCCCGACGTCGCCCTGATGGGTCGCCTTGCGCGAGCGGAGATCCCGGTGCGGCTTCGGCCAGCGGCACGGCCAGCTGCCAGGTCTGTCCATGGCCGCCCGGTCCTCGGGGAGCGACGCGCGTCACCGCCAGACCCGTGAACCGGGCCAGCGCAGCCGCGGACTCCTCCGGCGAAGCGGCCGACGACGGACTCCGGTTCAGCACGACGCTCGGACCGGCCTCCGGCACCATCTCCTTCAGCTCGGCCAATCCCCGGACCAGCCGCTCCATTCCCGGACGGATCGGCCGACCCGACGACGATCACGACATCGGCCTCGGCCAGGACGGCGAGAGTCGCACCGTTGCGCCGCGGCGCCACCGTGTCGAAGGTGATCTCTTCGTCGGCCTCCGAGGCAGAAGCCGCAGTCGACGATGATCAGCGGGGCCATCGCACGGGCACACGCCGAGCACCGACGGGATGGCCGACGGCCGCACCTCGGGCCACCGGTCGGCCCGGGTGATCCCGGTCAGCAGCCGCAGGTTGGGTCGCACGGCCCAGACCAGCGGGTGAGTTCGGCCAGGTCGAGTCGGCCGTTGGCGGCCTGCCGGCAGGCCCCGGCCAGCCCGGGCGACTCGTCCAGCAGTCCGAAGGCGCTGGCCAGCACGCCGCCGTAGACGTCGGCATCGACGAGCAGCGTCGGGATGCCGGCCGCGGCGGTCTCGACAGCCAGATTGGTAGCCAGCATGGTCCGACCCGGCGCGCCGACCGGCCCCCAGACCGCGATCACCCGCCCGGTGGGCGGCGGATCGTACCGTCCGCAAGCTTCCGGAATCGACCGTCGATCGGCTGACCGATCGCGAGCCGGGCAGCGCGAATCGTGGATCGGCCACGGCCCGATGTGCCGAAAGCCCGGAACGGGCCCGGTGGCCAGCTCGTTGACCGCGGTTCGGGCCGCGGCCAGCACGCGCGGCGGAGCCGACGTCGTCGGCGCACCAGATGGGTCGATCCCGATCCGCTCCCACCGACCCACCGATGCGGTCTTCGCCGGCCGGATAGATCACCGACCACCGCCACTCCGGGCCCGGTCAGCCGCTGCACCGCGTCGGTGTCCAGGCGCCGCAGTTCCGCCGACAGCACCACCACGGAGGCCTGTCCGGTGGTCGCCGCGGTGAGGACGTCGGCGATGTCGACGCAGCGACGGATCACCGTCATCGCCGCGCCTGGCCGGTCGAGCGCGGCAACCAGTTCGTTCTCCCAGCTCTGGCCGTTGCCGGCGGTGAGCAAACCCGGGTTCATGGGGTACCGGTCACCAGCGACCACGGTGGCGTCCCCTGCGGCAGCGTCTTGACGAGCGAGTCCGCGACCGCAGCCGAGACCAGAACGGCGATCTGATAACGGCTGGAGGTAGCACCGGAGAGGCCGCCGGAGGCCGGCGCGGTGATCGACTGGACGGTGATGCCGGCGGCGATCTGCTCGGTCTGGGCCGGGCGCGGACGAGCTGACGCCACCGCGGGTCAGGTACACGTCGATGACCGAACCGTGGTCGACACCCGGCGCCATGCGATCCGGGTGCAACGCCGATCACCACCACGCGTCCGGGCTTGGTCGCAGTGACGGCCGACACCGGCAGCAGTTCACCCGCGTCGACCGGCGCCTGCAGGCTCGACACCGATCACGCCGGTGACGTCGGACCCGGCAGCGAGATACTGCGTGGCGTTGCCGGCGAGATTGACATCGACCGGCGACCAGGTCGGTCTGGGTGAGCACCGTGCCGGCAGCAAGGTTCGTGGTGACGGCCCAGACCGGGCTGGTGTGGGAGCTGGCTCCCACGACGCGAGCGCCGATCACGACGGCGGCGATCACCAGCACCAGGCCGCCGACGACCCGGATATCGAGCCACCGTGGCCGACCGACCCGTCGGGGTACGGGGGCGCCGTCCGGCGGAACTGGCTTCATCGCAACACTGCCTTCGTCGTGGTTGTCGCACTGCGGTGCCCGGGTCGGCGACACGCGTGTGGACCGGCCGTCCCCCGACAAGGCGGCTGTGTCAAACTGTCCAGATGACAAACTAGCCCATAACGCCGCTACAGCACCTAATCGCGTCGATCGCTCATCTGACATCGGCAACTCGACCGGGTACGATCAAATGCACCCAAGATGCTCGATGCGAAGCCAGAGCACTCATCAGGGCGAGGAACTCACCCATCAGTGATCCGATTCGAAGGACGTCGATGACAGCCGAACGCTTCCTCACGTTGGCCGATGTGGCCGAGATCCTGAACATTTCGACGTCGCAGACGTACGCGCTGGTGCGCGCGGGCGACCTGAAGGGAATCCAGATCGGGGGGCGGAATCAATGGCGGGTGGAGCGCTCGCGGCTGGAGGAATACATCGATCAGGCCTATGAGCGGACGGCGGCTTCGCTGTCGGAGTTGCCCTCGGCACTGCCTGCCGATTCCTGACCAACTGTTTCAACGGCTGACCGGCGGCGTAACGGGTCGGATACCAGTTCCACTGCCGGACGGTGCTCCGAGCGCAGGATTCCCATCAGCACGATGTCCTCGTAGGCGCCTCGGACCCACGCATGCTCGCGCTGCCGCCCTTCGATCACGAACCCGGCCTTCTGGTAAGCGCGAATCGCGCCGGCGTTGGACGCGATCGCCTGGAGGTGGATTCGGCGCAGGTTGCGCCGGACGAAAGCGAATTCGACGAGCTGGGCGATCGCTGCCGTCCCGGTGCCGCGGCTCCGGGCGTCGGGCACCAGGCTGATCCCGGCCTCGGCATGGCGGGCGAACGCGTCGAAGTGGAACAGCGCGGCGCTGCCGACGGCAGTGCCGTCGACCTCGATCACGAACGTCACCGCGTCCTCCGGTGCATCGCTGTCGGCGGCCTGCTGGCGCTGCGCGTCGAACTTTTCCCTGGTCAGCGGGGCTGGTGCCCACGGGTTCCGCTCTTCCCAGGTGTCCAGATCGGCGGCGATGCTGAACAAGACATCGAGGTCGTCGTCGGTGCGGGTGCGCAGCGACACGGTAGGCATGTCGACATGGCTAGCACCGTAACTTCGACCTGTGCCATCAGCACCGATGGGGGCCAACGCTGGACCGGGTTCGGCCCGCGCCGGGTCAGGCCCACGGGATCGCGTGAGTCGCCCAGCCCGACGAGGCTGGCCCGGCAGTTCCCGGTTCGTGGACGCGCCGATCATGCAGAACGCCTGTCGCGCTTCCGAACCGAGGCGCGGCCGCACCGTTCCGTACTGACTGAAGCTGACCGCCTCGGCGTTGACGACAAGGGCACCGCCCGCGGCGCGGATCCCGCATGCCGGTGATGCTCGCAGCTGCGGCCCGACAGGTGTCGTCGAGAATGCCCTGACCCGGGCCGCCCTTGTCGAGAAAGGCCGATGCCAGCACCTGATATCGGTGCGGCTCAGCACAGTCGACCGTCTTGGGGAGGAGGTCGGGTCGGGGCCGTCGATGCACAGTGCGAACGGTCGGGCATCGCGTTTCCGGCGACGTGTCGCACGGAGCCGAGGTAGAGCGCGCCGACCGCGGACGCCCCGGAGTGATCGTCCCGGGCGACCGGCACGACGACCAGGCAGGCGGCCCAGCGCTGGCCGGCGGATCTCTGGCGCGCCGTCGGGCCGGCCGAAACGTCCGGAACGAGATGGCCGTCGACCAGGGACTTCCTGGCGTGATGGTGCGGCCCAGGCCGAGGAACCTGTCGGCCCGTTGTCCCGAGAAACAGGGATCAGCGGGGGCCGAAGGCACCGGATGCGGCGGATCAGCGATGACGGCTGCGACCTCGCCGTAGTGCGGGCGGCAGGCGAGTCACCCCAGCGGTAGTGCGCGGACGAGGACGACAGCCCCCAGTGGAACCAGGACGACCGATCGAACGCTCCCGGCGCGGCGCGGTTCCCACGGAGCGTGCAGCGCCACCTCGACGAAGTCCGCCGCCGACCCGGTCCACGGTTCCGGTGATCTCGGTGTAGAGACCCATCGGTTCACCGACTCCGCCGCAGACCACGAGGGCAACCGGTGAACGGTCGCGGGCGATTCCGCGCAGTGCGAATCGCAGGTTCAATCGCAGTTTCACTCCACCGACGGCGGGACCGGTCGCGGCCGCCAGTCCTTCGACGATGGTGACCGCGGTCAGCGCCAGCAGCACCTCACGCCCGGGCCCCTCCTGGATCAACAGCCAATCGGGCCCGATCTCCAGCAGCGCGCCGGTTACCGCGATGCCGGCGGTCGTCCGGACCCGCAGCGGGCGGCCGATGGCACCACCGATCCGCTCGACCACCGAGATCGCACCGGCAGCCACCCGCTCCCGATCCGCCAGCTCGGCCATCATCTCGGCGTCGGCCAGCTCGTCGAATCGTGCGTCGAGATCGCTGAACAGCTGCTCCCATCGCATCGCTCCACCGTCCTTGATCCTGCTCATTTCGTCAAGTCTGTCTGCGGATCGGCTTGACTAACGATCATTTGACCCTGTTTGACTGCGTTACATGCATAAACGAGAGGTTTGGCATCAAGCTGAGTGTGCCGCCGCAGACCTCGGCCGCGACCAGTGCGCGCGGCCTGGACCCGGCTACTGGTCGCGGTTGTCGCGCTGATCGGCCTGGCTGCACTCGCTGCCAGGCCCGCGGCAGATCGCCGGTCAACTGTCCGGGCACCGAGCTCCGGCATCGGCGGCGGTCACCGACACCGCGATGCTGCTGGTCGCGGCGCTGATCGTGTGGTCCTTGCTCATCTGGATCGTCGGAATTGCCGCCGTCGCTGCGGTCGTCGGGCGGCCAGGACAGGCCGGCCGGCGAGCCCGACAGTTGCTCGGACACATCGCCCCGACTGCCGTCCGGAACGTGCTGCTCACTGTCGCGGGCGTGTCGCTCCTCCCGGGCCTGACTGCCTGCGGCATGCCCGCCACGGACACGCGGCGCAGTTGGACAGTCGGACCATCGTCGCTGCGGGGGCTGCACGTGCCGGCCAATTCCGCCGAACAGCTCGACATCGACTGGCCTGCAACGGTTCCCGCCCGCAGGCGGACCACAAGTCGGCCCAGCTCGACGTCGACTGGCCGGCAGCCGGCCAGTTGCATCGGCCGACGACACCCGGGCGGCCAAGACAGCTCGCCCCTGCCCCGATCAGCCTCGACTGGCCGACGGGTGACCCGGCACGAACGAGTCCGTCCGGGGCGTTGCAGCCGGTGGCGCCGTGGTGGTCCACCGCGGCGACTCGTTGTGGTCGATCGCCGCTCGTCACCTACCAGCCGACGCCGCCGCCGCGGAGATCGCGCAGACCTGGCACCGGTGGTACGCGACGAACGCGACCGTCATCGGACCCGACCCGAATCTCATCCTGCCCGGGCAGATCTTGCTGCCGCCGACCCACGAAACAGGTGAATGATCATGACTTCCGCAGTGATCTCCGATGGCACTCTCCGGTCGCCGGCCGATGTGCCGAGCGGTGTACCCGCGCCGGCTCCGATCAAGGCCCACGCTGCACCTGCGCGAGGCGAACGGCCCTACCTCACGCCGGTGCCGGACTGCGAACCGCCGTTCGACGACGAGCGGTCAGCGGTGAGCCGACTGCGGCAGCTGCGGGTCACGGCCCGCTCTGCAGCACTGGTCAGGACGGTTCCGGACACGGTCAAGGATCCGGCCGTACCCGGTTGGTCGCAGGACGCGGACATGGGCGTGCGCCGCACCGCTACCGCCGCACTCCCGGCAGCCACTCGGTCGGGGCCGGTGTTGGCGCGCGCACTGGTCGAGGTGCTGTCGGGGCAACGACCGCTCTCGCAGCTCAGGGTGCACTGCGCACCCGACGTCTTCGCAGGCCTGCAGGCACGACCCGTGGTGCGCGGCGCGCTCGGGCACCTGCTGAACGTCAGGGTCTGCGAGCCGGCCGACGGCGCTGCCGAGATCAGCGTCGTATTCCGGCGCGGCGAGCGGGTCAGGGCACTCGCCTTTCGGATCCAGGGCGTCGACGGCAGATGGCGAATCACCGCGCTGCAGACCGGATGATCGACCGCCGGGAACTGCAGATCCGCGGGCCCGACCATCGCGGTCGGGCCCGCGGGACCACTGAAGATCAGACGGCGCCCGGACGCCCGTGGCACTGCTTGTACTTCTTGCCGGATCCGCAGGGACACGGCGCGTTTCGGGCCGGCGCACCATTGGCTCCCGGCTTGGCGGTGGCGCCGGACGTCTCCACACCGCCGTCGTCGCTGGGGCCGGAGTAGCTCAACGCCGCGGCCGGCGCCACTGGCCGCGCCAGCCCCTTGGCCCGCAACGCGGCCGGCGCTCCGTCGGTGTTGGTGACCACCGGTGCGGCCACCTGCTGGCTCGGCAGCGGCTGCACCGGACGAACCCGGGTTCGGACCGCGCCGGCCTGCTTGCCGCCGACCGGCTTCGGCGCCGGAAGGCCGCCCTGACCGTTCTGGCCGGATCCCGACGCGACTGGCCGGGGCGGTATCGCCGTTCCTGCCGTTCGTCCCAGTGCTGTCGGGCCCGGCGTCGACGGCTGCCGCACCGCCGTCCTGCTCTGCGTCGGCGGGCACGATCTGCACCTGCAGGTTGTACAGGAACCCGACGGACTCCTCCTTGAGCGAGTCCAGCATGGCGCCGAACATGTCGAAGCCCTCGCGCTGGTACTCGATCAGCGGATCGCGCTGGGCCATCGCGCGCAGGCCGATTCCTTCCTTGAGGTAGTCCATCTCGTAGAGGTGCTCGCGCCACTTGCGATCGAGCACGGACAGAACCACCCGACGTTCGAGTTCCCGGGTGATCTCCGGGGTGAGCATCTCCTCGCGTTCGGCCCAGACCTTGTGCGCATCGGCCAGCACGGCCTCCAGCAACGAATCACGGGTGAGATCACCGTGCGACTCGCTGATAGAGGTGGGCGTGATCGTGATCGGATACAACGTCCTCAGCGCGGCCCACAGGGTGTCGGTGTCCCAGTCCTCGGCATATCCCTGGGACGCTGCGCCGTCGATGTAGGCGGTGATCACATCGTTGATCATGTTCTGCACCTGGACGTGCAGGTCCTCGCCATCGAGAACGCGCCTGCGCTCCTCGTAGATGACGGTGCGCTGCTTGTTCATCACCTCGTCGTACTTCAGGACGTTCTTGCGGATCTCGAAGTTCTGCTGCTCGACCTGGGTCTGGGCACTGCGGATCGCCTTGGAGACGAACTTGTGCTCGATCGGCTGGTCGTCGGGCATGCGGAGCCGGGTCATCAGCATCTCGACGGTGCCGCCGCCGACCCGGCGCATCAGGTCGTCGCCCAGCGAGAGGTAGAAGCGCGATTCGCCCGGGTCGCCCTGCCGACCGGAGCGGCCACGCAGCTGGTTGTCGATGCGGCGGGACTCGTGCCGTTCCGTACCGAGCACGTACAGACCCCCGGCGTTGCGGACCTTCTCGGCCTCGGTCTTGGTCTTCTTGGCTGCGGCCTCCAGCGCCTCGGGCCAGGCGGCCTCGTATTCCTCGGGCGTCTCGGACGGGCTGAGGCCCTGCTCGCGCAGATCGAGGTCCGCGGTGAAGTCGGGATTGCCACCGAGCACGATGTCGGTGCCTCGACCGGCCATGTTGGTGGCCACGGTGACAGCGGCGGCGCGGCCGGCCTGCGCGATGATCGCGGCCTCCCGCGCATGGTTCTTCGCATTGAGCACTTCGTGCGGCACGCCGGCCCGCAACAACAGCTTGGACAGCAGCTCGGACTTCTCCACCGACGCGGTACCCACCAGCACCGGCTGACCTTTTTCGTGGCGATGCGAGATATCCGCGACGACGGCGTCGAATTTGGCGTCCTCACCCTTGTAGATCAGGTCACCTTCGTCGACCCTGATCACCGGCTTGTTCGACGGGATCGGGACGACGCCGAGCTTGTACGTCTGGCTGAGCTCGGCGGCCTCGGTCTGCGCGGTTCCCGTCATGCCGGAGAGCCGTTCGTAGAGCCGGAAATAGTTCTGCAGGGTGATCGTGGCGAGCGTCTGGTTCTCGGCCTTGATCTCGACGCCTTCCTTGGCCTCGATCGCCTGGTGCATGCCCTCGTTGTAGCGGCGGCCGTGCAGTACCCGTCCGGTGAACTCGTCGACGATCAGTACCTCACCGGACACCACGATGTAGTCGCGGTCCTTCTTGTACAGCTCTTTGGCCTTCAGCGCGTTGTTCAGGAATCCGACCAGCGGCGTGTTGACGGATTCGTAGAGATTGTCGATGCCGAGAGCCTGCTCGACCTTCTCGACGCCCTCCTCCGTCACCCCGACGGTGCGCTTGGACTCGTCGACCTCGTAGTCGCCGTCCACTCCGCCCTCGCCGCCCCTGCGCAGCCGCGGCACGAGGCGGGCGAACTCCGAGTACCACTTCGACGACTGATCCGCCGGTCCGGAGATGATCAACGGCGTCCTGGCCTCGTCGATCAGGATGGAGTCGACCTCGTCCACGACCGCGAAGTGATGACCGCGCTGGACCAGGTCGTCCTTCGACCAAGCCATGTTGTCCCGGAGATAGTCGAACCCGAACTCGTTGTTGGTGCCGTAGGTGATGTCGGCTGCGTACTGCGCCTTGCGCACGTCAGGTGTCTGCTGGGCGAGGATGACACCGACCTCGAGGCCGAGGAAGCGGTGCACCCGACCCATCCACTCGCTGTCCCGCTGTGCGAGGTAGTCGTTGGTGGTGACGACGTGCACGCCCTTGCCCTCGAGCGCGTTGAGATACACCGGCAGGGTCGAGACGAGCGTCTTGCCCTCGCCGGTCTTCATCTCGGCGATGTTCCCGAGATGAAGAGCGGCGCCACCCATCAGCTGGACGTCGAAGTGCCGCTGACCCAGCGTCCGCTTGGCGGCTTCCCTGACGACGGCGAAGGCCTCCGGCAGGATGTCGTCGGTCGTCTCGCCGTCCGCCAGTCTGGCCTTGAACGAGTCGGTGTATTCGCGCAGCTCCGCGTCGGTCAGGTCCGTGTAGTCGGACTCGATGTGATTGATGTGGTCGGCGATGGCGCGCAGACGCTTGATCGTCTTCGCCTCGCCGGCGCGGAGCAGTCGGGACAGAACCACGTGGTCACCCTCGGTTTGTATTTCACCAGCCGTATCCGGCTGGCGCCTGGTCCGGCGCAGCCAGCTACCTCCGGAAACTTCTTGACGCTCCCGGCAGTCACAATGGTAAGCGCATCGTGGCCCGCACGGGTCCGACGACCATCGTCGGCTATCCGGCGCGACCGCTTGAACACCACCCGTCGCCGCCGAGCTCAGGTCAGGCGGAGCAGTCCATAGTCGAAGCCCTTCCGCCGGTAGACCACGGAGCACAACCCGGAGTCTGCGTCCTTGAACAGGTAGAAGTCGTGACCGACCAACTCCATCTGATACAGAGCCTGGTCGACCGTGATCGGGTCGGAAGGATGGTCCTTGACGCGGACGACCCGACCCGGGCTGCCGTCGGCGGTATCGCCGAACTCGTCGTCCTGCCACCTGTCGAGCTCGTCCTCGGCCGGCTCCTCGGGCAGACCACCGCCGGGACCGGCCACGACTGAGATCGGCGTGCGGGCGTGCTGCTTGTGATGCCGGATGTCCGCTGACCGGCGCAGGCGCGCCTCCAACTTCATGACCGCGGCATCCAGGGCGCTGTAGAAGCTGTCGGCGCTCGCCTCGGCCCGCACCACCGGGCCCCGACTGGCCAGGGTGATCTGCACCCGCTGGCACGTTTTCGACAGGCGGCGGTTGGACTCGTGCGACAGCTCGACATCCACTCGGATGATCTTCGAGTCGTAACGCTCGCTGCGGGCCAACTTGTCGGCCACATGCGTCCGGAAATGATCCGGAACCTCCACATTGCGACCTTTGACGACAATTTCCACGTATCCTCCCGGCGATCATGGCGACCCGCGTTCCCCCGGGCGCGCAACGGATTGCGTTGTCCCGAGCGCAACCCTCGTGCGCTTCTTGGAACCGGGCCTGCCCGGGATAAGTCGAACCTACCGGGACATGGCGGGCGCGCAACCTGATAGGTCCCCATGCTTGTACTTCATTCGCCATATTCGTCCTTCTTTCACGACCGCCACGGCGCGGCTGTGGCCACCGCGAGTACACAGGCGACCCCGATGCCGGCTTCATCCAATGCCCTGATGCTCGCGAGCGACGTCGATCCGGTGGTGAGCACGTCGTCCAGGAGCACCGTTCTGCGCTCCGGCCGGTGGTGTCGCCGAGCGGCGGAGCCGGACCCGCCCCGCCAGGTTGGCGGCCCGTCCGGCGGCGTCCAGTCCGACCGAATCGCGGGCACGGGCGGCCGTGTACAGACACGGAGCAACTCCGGCGAACGCTCCGTACTCGGCCATCCGCCTCGCCGCGGCTCGCGCCATCAGGGTCACCGGGTCGCCACCGCGTCGGCGGGCGGCGGCCCGTCGACTCGGAGCCGGCACTATCCAGACCTGCTCGGGGAGCAACGCGGCGCGGCGCAACCGCAGCAGCGCGCTGCCGACTGCGTTGCCGATGAGACCGGGCAGGTCGGTGCGACCGTGTTCCTTCCCCGCCAGGATGGCCGCCCGCGCCGGGCCCGAATATCGGGCGATGGCCCTGATCGGTGGCAGCGACATTCCGGCAGCCGCATCGAGTGTCGCCTCCGGCAGCAGGACCAGTCGCGGCCGGACGTCCAGGGTCGAGGAGCAGCCGGCGCACCACTGCTCCGGTCCGCCACACCCGGGACACGGCCTCGGCAGAACCAGATCGAGAGCGATCCGCAATGGGTTCCACGTCACCGCCTCCCCTACCGATCGACCTTGGCCCATGCACCAAGACTGAACTTCAAACCCTGGCACCGTCGTCGTCATCGGCCGGATGTGGACAACTTCCGGCGCTGTGGACAAGTTCGGCGAGGGAACATGTCGAGCCCGTCGGCTCCGCCGTGTCCTGGAGCGGTGAGGCGGGCCGCCGTGGTCAGTTCGGGAAGAACAGGCTGGTGGCCATCGGATTTGTTGCGTCGGCCGGCACCCATTCCCCGTCGCGTAGTGACCCCTGAAGTTTCAGGATCGGTCCGAGCGCGCCCGGCTGACCCAACGTCACGTACACGGCGGCGGCCGCCGACGTGGTGACGTCGGTGGAAGCCTCGGGCGCCGCCACGTCGGCGGTGGAGTCGACCGTCGAGACGGCCATGGACGTCACGTCGCCGTACTGCGAATTGGTCGTCGCCTGGGCGAGATCCGATCCGTCGATCTTCAGTTCCTTGATCGATCGATAGCCGGGCAGATTGCTGGACACGACCATCAGCTCGTTGGAGCTCTGGAAGGCGACGGGTCCGACGTCGGTCAGACTGCCCTGCAGTTGCTGGAGGTTGATCACGGTCAGTGCCGCGGGCGCGTCCGCGATCGCCGGATTGCTCGCGTCCGTCGAAGCCGTGGTCACCGCGGCGATCGCGCCGAGGTATAGCTTCTGACCGGCCACGATGGCGACGCGCACGCCGTCAGGCGAGACCACCAATGCGGTCACAGCACCCTTGCCGGCCAGTTGAGCGGATCCCACCTTGGCACGGCTGGCCGCGCCGCTGCCGGCCACCGTCGCGCTGGTCCGGCTGGTCGAGATCTGGTAGATCTCGGGGTTCCGGCCGCGACCGTTCTGGACCACCCACACCTCGTCACCAGAGCGGCTGAAGCTGGGCTGGGTCAGGGTGTCCGCCTGCAGGGCAGGTACCGACTGCTCGTACGCCAACGGCTGGCCGATCAGCAGTTGCTGGCCGCTGGTCCCGTCGGGATTCCTCAGATTGGACACCGCCGCCAGGGTTCCGGTGGCCGCGGACATCGACGCCGTCACCACATGCTTGGACCCGGTTCCCACCGCACCGAAGAGCGCCTTCTTGGTCCGGAGATCGACGATGCCGCCGGCCTCGTTGATGAAGTACGGGTCGGACGCGACGGCGCCGGTGCCCGGAACTCTGTCGGGACTGAACGATTCGACCGACGACGCGGAATAGGTGAGCTGATTCGGATCCAGCGGCGCACCGTTGATGTCGATCGAGATCTGCGATGTGTCGGGCGATAGGGTCCACACCACCTGGGCGGCAAGCGCATTGCGATCAGCGGCCGTCCGGACGTCGATGCCGCTGAGGTCGACCGTGGTCAGGCCGGTGGAATCGGTGACCGTTCTGGTGCGTAGCGACCCACCCGTCAGCTCGGAGTCCGCAGCACCCTTCAGCACCCCCGCCGGACCGCGCAGCAACAAGTTGAGCAGGGTGTTCACCCTGGTGTCCGGGGTGCTCCGGATGAGGTAGCGACGATCAGGTACCACGACAGAGTGGGCCGCATCCAGGAAGTACAGCGTGCGAACAGAGAACACGCTCGAGAAGTCGGTCTGCCTGATCAGCAGGTCGGCCGGCGGGTCGCTGATGCGCCACTCCCCCTTGTCCTTCACCACGTGCACGGTGGCCTTGTAGGTCAGCCCGCTACCGGCGTGGTACGCCTTGTCCGGGTCGAGCGTGCCCACCAACGGGGAAACGATGTTGTAGGAGTTCGGATCGGTGGCGCTCGGATCGATCCGGAACTGGTCGGACAGGATGACCACCGACAACGGCTTCCAGGTCCGGGCCGCCTTGGTCGTCAGGTATTCCTCCGGGGCGGCGTAGGCCGTCCCGGCCGCACCCGCCAGCGAGATCCGCGCCGCGGAGTAGATGAACCCCCGGACGATGGCGTCCGGTGTCATGCCCGGGTCAGGGGTGGCCGGGGAATCCAGATTCACCTGGTCGGCGACTTTGGTGACTTCGTGCACGGGACCGGAACCGGGGATTCCCGAGCAGGCGGTGAGGAGCACCGCAGCGACCAGCGCCGCAAACGAGCGGGCCACTGCTGAAGGCCGACGAAGGCGCGGGCTCACTGGTTCGTTCCGTCCGATCCGTCTGCGACCCCTGGCCAGGAGATCAGGGCACCGGCCGGTAGCGCGCCGGCGAGCCCGTGATGCGACCAATCCCGCGTGTCGAGAGGATCAGGAGCTCCATCAACGGGCACCTCGACGTCGTCGCCGCCGACCCGCAGGGACAACGGCGACGAGTTGACCAGAGTTCCCGCCGTCAGCGGCAGGGTCAGTCGGAACCGGGCACCATGGCCGGGCGCGCCCGATGCCTGCAACCAGCCACCGTGCAACCGCGCATCCTCGAGCGAGATCGCCAGCCCGAGGCCGGTGCCGCCGGTCTGCCGTTGCCGGGACGGGTCGGCGCGCCAGAACCGGTTGAACACCAGCCCCGCTTCGCCGGGTTTCAGGCCGACACCGTGATCGGTCACCGTGATCGCCAGTACGGACGCGTCACTGGCCAGCTCGACGTCGACGCTCTCCCCTTCCGCGTGATCGATGGCGTTGTTCAGCAGATTTCGAAGGATCCGCTCGACCCGGCGGCTGTCCACCTCCGCGATGACCGGCTTGGGTGGAAGCACCCTGGTGATCCGGACACCGGCATTGACCGCCAGCGGCTCGGCGACCGAGATGCACGATGCGATCAGGCTCCGCACGTCGATCCGCTCCGCGGCCAGTTCCGCCATCCCGGCGTCGTAACGGCTGATCTCCAGCAGGTCGGCGAGCAGGGTCTCGAACCTGTCCAGCTCGTTGACCAGCAGTTCGGTCGACCGTCCCAGGTGCGGCGGCAGATCCTCGCGACTGTCGTAGAGCAGGTCGGCAGCCATCCGCACGGTCGTCACCGGGGTACGCAACTCGTGCGAGACGTCCGAGGTGAACCGGCGCTGCAGGTTGCCGAACTCCTCGAGTTGCCGGATCTGCGCACGGATCGCATCGGCCATGCCGTTGAAGGATCGGGCCAGTGTGGTCAGCTCGATCGGTCCCTTGATCGGCATCCGCTCGGCCAGGTCACCGGCCGCGAGCCGCTGCGCCACCGCGGCGGCCCTGCGCACCGGACGGACGACCTGCAGGGCGACGAGCACCGCGATCAGGGTGAGCGCCCCCGCGAGGGCAGCGCCACCGAGCAGCAGGGTCCGCTGCACGACGGCAGCGGTGGTCTGGTCCGCGGTCAGCGGAAAGATCAGGAAGACGGAGAAGTTGTCGGTGCTGGTCGGCGCCGGTGAGCCGACGACAAGGGCGGGTACATTCGCGCCCTCCCGTCGAACGGTCGTGTACTCGTACGCGACCACCCCCGACGCCACTTTGGCCTGCAGGTCGGCGGGCACGTCGTCGACAAATCCCTGTGCCTGGTTGATGCCGCCGTCCGGTCGGTTCTGCACGATGACCGGATCGAAGGCGCCGGTATTGCTGCCCTGCGCGTTCGAATCGGTGGCCAGGGCCGGGTTTCCGAGCGCCTGGAGGGTCAGATCGAGCGCCGACTTCAACGAGGCGGGATCGGCGTCGGCGCCCTGCATGCCGGTCTGCACCGTCTGTGCGGCGTTCTTCACTTCGGAGACGGCGACGTTCTGCTTCGACTCCAACAGGCCCTTGGTGATCTGCTGCTGCAGGATGAAGCCGATACCGAACATCGCGCAGGTGGAGAAGAACAGCGTCAACACGATGACCCGGAAGAGCAGGGAACGGGTCCAGAAGGACAACCCGGCTCGAAGCCGCGAGCCCTGCCGCCGCAGAACATGGGCCCGCCGCTCGGTGAACTGCGCCGGCGATGGACCCGTACTCACCCGATGCCCGCCTTGTAACCGACACCGCGGACGGTGACGACCACCTCGGGTCGTTCCGGATCCTTCTCGATCTTGCTGCGCAAGCGCTGCACGTGCACGTTGACCAAGCGGGTGTCGGCGGCGTGGCGATAGCCCCAGACCTGTTCCAGCAGCACCTCGCGGGTGAACACCTGGCGCGGCTTGCGGGCCAACGCAACGAGCAGATCGAACTCGAGCGGGGTGAGCGGGATGGCGTCGCTGTCCCGTGTCACCTGGTGGCCGAGGACGTCGATCTCGATGTCGGCCACCCGCAGCCGTTCAGCCGTCCCCACGTCGGCCCTGCGCAGCCGTGCTCGGATGCGGGCGGTCAGTTCCTTCGGCTTGAAGGGCTTCATGACGTAGTCGTCGGCACCCGACTCGAGGCCGAGAACCACATCAACCGTGTCGGTCTTGGCGGTCAGCATGATGATCGGAATTCCGGACTCGGCCCTGATCTCCTTGCACACGTCGAGGCCCGAGGTCCCCGGCAACATGAGATCGAGCAGCACCAGGTCTGGGTGCGTCTCCCGGAAGACGTCCAACGCCTTGGCGCCATCGCGGACGACCGCGGTGTCGAAACCCTCACCGCGAAGCACGATCGTCAGCATCTCGGCCAGGGCTGGGTCGTCGTCGACCACTAGAACGCGCGCTCTCATGTCTATATGGTGTCATCCATTCGGCCCGGGCGGGGGCAACGTCATCCGGTCGGGTAGCCCCGGTCCTGCGTGGGACCATGATCGGGTGAGTCTTCCGTCATATCCCTCGCCGACCGGTCCCAACCCGAACGGCGCTCAGCCGGGTCTGTACCCGTTGCGCCCGTTACGCATCGGTGAAATCCTCGGCGCCGCATTCCGGGTCAGCTGGCGGCACATCATGCTGCTCGCCCCGATCGCGTTGGTTTTCCAGATCATCGGCTCGGCCGCGCTGGTGGGCATGTTGGCGGCCAACGGCGGTCTACACAGCTACGCCACGGGTGATTACCTGACCCTGCCGCCGAACCCGACGCCGGATCAGATCAGTGCGGTGACCGACAATCTGATCCACCACCTCCTCGCCCCGCTGGCCGTCATGTTCGTCATCTCGTTGATCTCGGCGCCCATTCTCGCCGGCATCGCGACTCCGTTCGCCGCCGTTGCCGCGACCACCCCGACGGCCACGAACAGCGTCGCCACCGCCCGCTTGCGGGGCCGCCTTCCGGTGCTACTCGCCGTAGCGGTCGCCGTCGGCCTGCTCACCGCCGGCGGTTTCGTGCTGTTGATCATTCCCGGTCTGATCCTGTGGCTGGCCCTGCTGCCCGCGGGTCCCGTCGCGGTGATGGAGCGGTTGCCGTTCGCGGACTCGATCAAGCGCGCATTGGTCGTGAGCAGGGGATTCAGATGGCGTCTGCTGGGGGTCACATCGCTGTCCGCGCTGATCGCCGGTGGCATCTCACTGATCGGCACCTCGATCCTGGGCGGCTTGGTCAGCAGCACGGATCCCGTCCGGCATCTGCTGTTGACGCAGGGCTTGGGCGTCCTGCTCGGTGCGCTGATCGCACCGTGGACCGCCACCGTCACCGCCATGCTCTACATCGACATCCGGATCCGGCGCGAGGGGTTGGCCGACGCTTTGCGGGCCGGAGTTCGCTGACCTCGCCTCAATCGAGCAGTCGGACGAGCAGGTCGGCGGTCGGGTCACCCGGCGCCAGCACAGTCCACCGGGACAGGAAGTCCCTGGTCGGCGAGCCGGCGGTACATGGCGATGGTCCGTTGCTGCAGGCCGGCATCGGCCTCGAATCGGTCGAGTGATCGGGTGGCGTCTGCTTCGGCGCGGCCAACGGCGCGCGCGGCGGCCAGCGCCGGCGGGGTGGCCAGCAGTACCTGGTGGTCGGGCGAAGGCAGCCCGAACCGGCCGATCTCGAGGTCACGGACCCATTCCGGAAAGTCCGTTTCCAGCTCCGGCGCTCCCAGCCGCGCCGCGCCGTAGGCGGCGTTCGAGCTGACGTAGCGGTCGAGCAGCACCAGGTCGTGGTGTGCGGTCAACCGCCGAATCTCGGCGGCCGCTGCCCGGCGATCGAGAGCGAACAGCAGGGCGGGGCCGTAGACGGAGTCGGAGAGATCGCCCAGCCGCCCGTACAGCGCGTCGTGCACCAGATCGGCGTGGATGTCGACGCCGTACCGCGGAAAGGCCATGGTCGCGACCGACGCGCCACCGCCCTTCGCGCGCTCCGCCAACGCCCTGGTCAACGTTTGCTTGCCCGAGCCGTCCAGCCCCTCGATGACCACCAGTCGACCCACGCGCTGCACCTTAGCGGAGCAGTAGTGCCCGCGGGCCCCGTCCCATTGCCACCGCGGAGCAGTGATTGGATGGTCGTCATGACTGAAGCAGCTGCGAGCAAACCAGAGGTCGACTTTCCCACCGGCGAACCGCCGACCGAGCTGACGATCCGTGACATCACAGTGGGCGACGGTGCGGAGGCGGTGCCGGGTGCGAAGGTCCGAGTCCACTACCTGGGCGTCGAATTCAGCAGCGGCGAGGAATTCGATTCCTCCTGGAACCGGGGCGAATCCATCGAGTTCCCGCTCCGCGGTCTGATCCAGGGCTGGCAGGACGGCATCCCCGGCATGAAGGTCGGGGGCCGGCGTGAGCTCGTCATCCCGCCGGAGCTCGCGTACGGACCGGCCGGTGGCGGTCACCGTCTGTCCGGCCAGACCCTCATCTTCGTCATCGACCTCCTCGGCGTCTCCTGACCCCTGCCTCCCGCGCATACCGAACCGCCCGCGCATACCGAACCGCCCTGCGCATACCAAAGAGCCCGAATTGCCCGTCGACACGGGCAATTCGGGCTCATCTGTATGCGCCGCCGACCGGAGCCGGCCACGCGCCGACCGGAGCCGGGCACCGCCGACCGCAGCCGGCCAGCGTCCTAGTAGCGGTAGTGGTCCGCCTTGTACGGGCCCTCGACGTCGACGCCGATGTACTCGGCCTGCTCCTTGGAAAGCTTGGTCATCTCGCCGCCGAGCGCGAGCACGTGGATCCGCGCGACCTTCTCGTCCAGGTGCTTCGGCAGGCGGTACACCTCGAGGTCGTACTCGCTGCGCTTGGTGAACAGCTCGATCTGGGCGATCGTCTGGTTGGCGAAGGACGCCGACATGACGAACGACGGGTGACCGGTGGCGTTGCCCAGGTTGAGCAGTCGGCCCTCGGACAGCACCAGGATGGTCTTGCCGTTGGCGAAGGTCCAGAGGTGCACCTGCGGCTTGATCTCCAGCCGGGTGATGCCGGGAAGCTTGGCCAGGCCGGCCATGTCGATCTCGTTGTCGAAGTGACCGATGTTGCCCAGCACCGCCTGGTGCTTCATCGCCTGCATGTGCGCGGTGGTGATGATGTCCTTGTTGCCGGTCGTGGTGACGACGAAGTCGGCGCGACCGATGGCCTGGTCGACGGTGGACACCTCGTAGCCGTCCATCAGCGCCTGCAGGGCACAGATGGGGTCGATCTCGGCGATGATGACGCGGGCGCCCTGGCCGCGAAGCGACTCGGCGCAGCCCTTGCCGACGTCGCCGTAACCGGCGATGAGGGCGACCTTGCCACCGATGAGAACGTCGGTGGCGCGGTTGATTCCGTCGATCAGCGAGTGGCGGCAGCCGTACTTGTTGTCGAACTTGCTCTTGGTGACGGAGTCGTTGACGTTGATCGCCGGGAACAGCAGCTCGCCTGCGGCGGCCAGTTGGTACAGCCGCAGCACCCCGGTGGTGGTCTCCTCGGTGACGCCCAGAATTTGCGGGCCGATCTCGGTGTAGTAGCCCGGGTCCGCCGCGAGCGAGGCGCGGAGCAGATCGAGGATGACGCCGTATTCCTCGGAGTCGGACTCGTCGGTCGGCGGCACGACGCCGGCCTTCTCGAACTGCACGCCCTTGTGGATGAGCATGGTGACGTCGCCACCATCGTCGAGGATCATGTTCGGGCCCATGTTCCGGCCGTCCTCTGAATTGACCGTCGGCCAGCGCAGCATCTGGTCGGTGCACCACCAGTACTCCGGCAGCGTTTCACCCTTCCAGGCGTAGACCGAGACACCCTTGGGCTCCTCGGGCGTTCCGTACGGGCCGACCACGGTGGCAGCGGCGGCGTGGTCCTGGGTCGAGAAGATGTTGCACGACACCCAACGGACATCGGCCCCGAGCGAGACGAGAGTCTCGATGAGTACGGCGGTCTGGACGGTCATGTGCAGCGAGCCGGCGATGCGCGCGCCCTTGAGCGGCTGCACCTCCGCGTACTCGCGGCGCAGGGTCATCAGGCCGGGCATCTCGTGCTCGGCGAGAGTGATCTCCTTGCGACCGAATTCAGCCAGGCCGAGATCGGCCACCTTGAAGTCGAGGCCCCCGATGCGGTCGGCCGTAAGGCCGGGACCGGACGGTGTCAGTGTTGATGTCAAAACGTTTGCTCCTCGTGCAGGTCATCTGCGCCACGCCAGCCGTAGCGCTCCACGGCCGGACTCGGGCGCCAGCCCTGCACCGGACGCCCAGAAGGGCGTGCATGTCGGTTCAAGGATAACCGCTGGAGCCGTGATCCGGGTGTCTGAACGGCCATTCGTGCCCGATGTCATGGCGTGGCGGCCACCCGGGCACTGCGGAACTCCGGCCGAGGACTGTCGGCGCCGTGACTTCACGCAGTGGTTGGCTTGCGCGCCGCACCGGAGGTGATGCCGGCCAGCGCGACCAGCACAAGGACGAGCAGCAACCCGTTCAACAAGCCGAAGTGCACGCCCAGGAAGCCGATCGTCGGCGGTCCGACCAGGAACGCGAAGTAGCCGATGGTCGCCACGGCGCTGACCCGGGCGGCTGCCGTCGCCGGGTCGTCGGCCGCGGCCGACATGCCCACCGGAAAGCCGAGCGCCGAGCCAAGCCCCCAGCAGATGACGCCGAGCCCGGCCAGCCACGCGCTCGGCACGAAGATCACGATCACCAGTCCGAAGGCCGCCAGTACCGCCGACGCCCGCAGCACGGGGACCCGGCCGAATCGATCCAGCAGATACACCCCCGCCACCCGCCCGACCGTCATCGCGGCGACGAAGACGCCGAAAACGAAGGCACCGGTGGCATTGCTCACGTGATGGCCGTCCACCATCGCCAGCGCGAGCCAGTCATTGGCGGACCCCTCGGCGAAGGCCATTCCCAGCACGATCAGACCGATCAGGATGGTGCGTCGGTCCTTCCAGATGGAAAGCCTGCCGCGCCAGCCACTTTCGGCATGTTCGTGCTCGACGTTGTCCTGCGGTGCGTCCGGGTGCGTTTGCAGTTTCCTGACCGAAAGCACAGCGGCGAGCACCATGATGGCGGCGATCGAGCCGAGATGGATGGCGATGGGGATGTGCAGCAGTTCGGCGGTCGCCCCGAGCACGGCCCCGACGACCGTTCCGACACTGAAAGCGGCATGGAACAACGGCATCACGGTGCGCCCGAGGGCACGTTCGTTCGCCGCCCCCTCGACGTTCATGGCCACGTCACACATCCCGGTGCCGGCACCGAACAGCGCCAGCCCGATGCAGACCACCAGCGGGGTCGAGAACAGCGAAGCGCCGACGCCGGTGAGAGCCAGGCCGATGGCTCCGCCGATTACCGCAGCCGAGATCGTCCTGCGGGGACCGAAGGTGACCAGCACGTGGGACGAGAAAACCAGTCCGACGATCGATCCGGCGGCCAGGCAGAAGACGATCCAGCCCATCTCCCCGGTACTGGCGCCGAGTGAGTCCCTGATCGCCGGAGTCCTGGCCACCCAGCTCGCCAATCCGAGGCCACCGAGGCTGAAGATGACGAAAACAGCGTTGCGCCAGGCGACGAGCTGCGGACGGGTCAGCGCGGGCGGCGAAATGGTCGGCCGGACGACGTTGCTCAAAGGGTCCTCTCGCGCTGGCCCGAACTCCTCGGTGCGCAGCTGTCGAATCGATTCGATCGCCTATGTGGACTAAGGTAGCGAACGCGTCCGGCGTGGTCAAACGAGCCGAAATGCGGTCCGTCGGTCAGGCAACGGTTCGGGTAGCGGGAAGGAGGGGTGGTGCACGGTGACTGATATCGCAACCCGCCCCAGCCGTTCACCGGCGGACAAGCGCCCGACGCTGGCCGCGGTTGCGGCACTGGCGGGCGTCTCCGTCTCCACCGCCTCACTCGCCTTCAGTGGGTCAGGGCCGGTTTCCGCTCAGACCCGCGAGCGGGTGCTCGCGGCGGCGGAGCGACTGCAGTACGCCGGACCTGACCCGCGGGCCAGGTCATTGCGCCAGGGCCGGTCCGGAATCATCGCCGTCGTGCTGGAAGAAACTGTCCTGCAGGCGTTCCGGGACCCGGTCAAGATCGCCTTCCTGGACGGCATCGCCCAGGAGATCGCCGGGTCAGGTCGCGCTCTGCTGCTGGTTCCGGACATCACCGACGGCCCGACCGCCGCTTCCACCGCCCTGGAGAACGCGACCATGGACGCGGTCGTACTACTGGGGTGCAGTCCGCACGTCACCCGGTCGATCGCGATCACCCGCCGCCGGTCGATTCCGATCGTGGCGTTGGGCAGCACACCGTTCGCCGACGTCCTGTCGGTGACCCTCGACGACCGCGCGGCCACGGTGCGGCTCGCTCGCCATCTGGAGTCCCTTGGCCATCGCCGCGTCGCGGTCGTGGCGTTGCCGCTCGAGGAGACGCAGAACGCGTGGTCCGTTGACCCCGGAATGGGAGCAGACCGCCACCGTCTCGACCACCGTCGACCGACTGGCCGGCGCCCGTGACGTCTTCCCGGACGTCGCCGTGACGGTGGCCGGCGGCAGTCTGGTGGACGAGGGTCTGCTGGCCGGGCGGGAGGTTCTGGCAGGACCGGCGGCGCAGCGACCAACGGCCATCATCGCGCAGAGCGACCTGATCGCCGCCGGAGTGATCCGCGCCGCCCAGGAACTCGGCCTTGCGGTACCGGGCGACCTGAGTGTTGTCGGCTTCGACGGGATCCGGCTGGACAACGTGATCTCGCACGATCTGACCACCATGGTGCAGCCGGCCGCCGAGCAGGGCGCGACCGCCGCGCGGATGGTGCTGACGATGCTCGACGACGGGCATCCGCGAGGCCGCGTGCTTCACCAGCGAGTTCCATCTCGGGAACACCACCGCCCGACCCGCCGGCGACCCGAACGACTGAGCGCGCCCTGCCCGCACCGTGTCGCGATTGTCGCGCCAAAAAGGCCGAATCAGCGCGAGAATCGCGACACGGTGCGAGATAAGACGGCGAGCGCGGGTACCTGGAGTCCATGCCCGAACTACCCGAGGTCGAGACCGCACGTAGCCTGATCGCCGCCAGGGCCCTACATCGCCGCATCGTCGCGGTCGATGATGCCGACACCTTCGTCTGCCGTCCGCACTCGCCGGGTCAGTTGCGTGCCGCGCTGGTCGGGCGCACCTTGTTGACGGCGCGGCGGCGCGGCAAAACCATGTGGTGCGAGACATCCGGGGTCGGGCGGTCTCGTCGGCCGGGCCCCGACCTCGGTATTCACCTCGGCATGGGCGGTCGGATCGTCGTGAGCTCCAAGGGCGGCCGGGCCGAAGAGGGAGGCGACCCGCGCGGCCCGAGCAGCAGTCCGCACAAGCCGGAATGGAATCGGTTCACTCTCGAATTCGCCGACGGCGGCACTTTGGTGCTGTTCGACAAACGACGGCTCGGACGGGTACGGCTGGACCCCGACGTCGACGCCCTGGGACCGGACGCCGAGGAGGTGACGGCGTCCGAATTCAACCGGCTGCTCACCAGGGGCACCATCGCCGTCAAGGCCCGACTGCTCGACCAATCGAAGATCGCCGGCATCGGGAACCTGCTCGCCGACGAGGTGCTCTGGCAGGCCGGCGTGTCACCGGCGCAGCCGGTCGATGCGTTGGGACCCAGCGACACCGACCGCCTTTACCAGGCGCTGGAAGCTGCGCTGAAGTCGGCCATCGCCAAGGGCGGGGTCCATACCGGCGAGGTCATCCCCGCCCGGCGGCCCGGCGGCGTGTGCCCGCGGTGCGGCGCGGACATGGTGCACGGCACCGTGGGTGGCCGATCTACCTGGTGGTGCTCCCGCGAACAGGTGGTCAGCTTGTGATGGCGCCCTGCGCGGCCGATCCAACGAGCTTGGAGTACTTGGCGAGCACCCCTCGCTTGTACTGGTGGGGAAGCGGCGTCCAGCCCTGTTTGCGGGAGTCCAACTCGGCCGCGTCGACCAGGAGATCCAGCGACTTGGCGGCGATGTCCACCCTGATCAGGTCACCGTCGCGCAGCAAGGCCACCGGTCCTCCGTCGACGGCTTCCGGCGCGATGTGGCCGATACACAACCCCGTGGTACCGCCGGAGAAGCGGCCGTCCGTCAGCAACAGCACGTCCTTTCCCAGCCCGGCACCCTTGATGGCCGCCGTGATGGCGAGCATCTCGCGCATACCGGGGCCGCCCTTGGGGCCTTCGTAGCGAATGACGATGACGTCCCCCGCTTTGATCTGGCCATTGGTGAGCGCGTCCATGGCCGCGCGCTCCCGTTCGAAAACTCTGGCCGGGCCCTCGAAGACGGCCAGGTCGAAACCGGCCGTCTTGACCACGGCACCGTCGGGCGCCAGGGAGCCGTGCAAGATGGCGATGCCGCCGGTCTTGTGCAACGGGTTGTCCAGCTTGCGGAGCACATCTCCGTCGAGATCCGGCAGCGACAGGTCCGCCAGGTTTTCGGCCAGGGTGCGCCCGGTGACCGTCAGCGCATCCCCGTGCAGCATCCCGGCGTCCAGCAGCGCCTTCATGACGACGGGGATACCGCCGACCCGGTCCATGTCGTTCATCACGAACCGGCCGAACGGCTTCAGGTCGCCCAGATGTGGCACCCGGTCGGCGATCCGGTTGAAGTCCCCCAGATTCAGGTCGACTTCGGCCTCGTGCGCGATCGCCAGCAGGTGCAGCACCGCGTTCGTCGAGCCGCCCAGCGCCATCACCACTGCGATTGCGTTCTCGAACGCCTTCTTGGTCATGATGTCGCGGGCCGTGATGCCGTTGCGGATCAGGTTGACGACGGCTTCGCCGGAAAGATGGGCGAAATGGTCCCGGCGACGGTCGGCCGCCGGCGGCGCGGCCGAGCCGGGCAACGACATTCCCAGCGCTTCGGCGGCGGAGGCCATGGTGTTGGCGGTGTACATCCCGCCGCACGCGCCTTCACCTGGACAGATGGCCCGTTCGATGCGGTCGAGGTCGCCCGTGCTCATCTTGCCGGCCTTGCAGGCGCCGACGGCTTCGAACGCGTCGATGAGCGTGACGTTCTTCTCGGTGCCGTCCTCCAGCTTCACCCAGCCGGGCGCGATGGTGCCCGCGTAGAGGAAAACGGACGCCAGGTTCAGCCGGGCCGCGGCCATCAGCATGCCCGGCAACGACTTGTCACATCCGGCCAGCAACACCGATCCGTCGAGGCGCTCCGCCTGCATCACCGTTTCGACGGAATCGGCGATGACCTCGCGGGAGACCAGGGAGAAGTGCATGCCCTCATGGCCCATCGAGATGCCGTCGGAGACCGAGATGGTGCCGAACTCCAACGGGTAGCCGCCGCCCGCGTGGACACCCTCCTTCGAGGCCTGCGCCAGTCGGTCGAGGGACAGGTTGCACGGGGTGATCTCGTTCCACGAGCTGCCGATGCCGATCTGCGCCTTGCCCCAGTCATCGTCGCCCATACCGACCGCCCGAAGCATGCCGCGGGACGCGGTGCTCTCGATCCCGTCGGTGACCTGGCGACTGCGGGGCTTGATGTCCGGTGTGCTCACGTCCTGCAGCCTATCGGCGAGCGGGTGAACGGTCCCGCGCGGCTCGGGGCTCGGACCCGGCCGCCGACTATGCGCTCAGCGCGTCTCGCAGCTGCCCGGCGAGCGCGGCGGCCGTCTCACGCAGCCGATCGACGGACGGACCGGCCTGCAGCACCTCCCGACTGGTCGTCGGCACCACCGCAGAGAGGTTGTGTCCGAACACCACCTGCAGGTCGGCCACGGTCGCGCCCTGGGCCCCCAGACCCGGGGCCAACAGCGGCCCGTTCACCTGGCTCAGGTCGACTCCGGTCCGGCCGATGGTCGCGCCGACGACGAGACCGACCGATCCCATCGGTGTTTCGCCGCGATTCTCGTCGGCGGCCGCGTCGGCAATGGTCTGGGCGATCGAGCGGCCGTCAGCCGCGACGGCGTGCTGCAGCGCCGGGCCCTCCGGGTTGGAGGTGAGCGCCAGCACGAAGATGCCACGTCCGTTGGCCTTCGCCGCATCGACCGCCGGTTGCAACGATCCGAATCCGAGGTACGGGGACAGCGTCACCGCGTCGGCGGCCAGCGGTGACCCCTCGGTCAGATACGCCGCGGCGTAGGCGGCCATGGTGGATCCGATGTCGCCGCGCTTGGCGTCGAGCAGCACCAACGCGCCGGCGGCTCTCGCCTCGCTCGATCAGCCGCTCCAGGACGGCGATCCCGCCCGAGCCGTACGCCTCGAAGAACGCCGACTGCGGTTTCAGCAGCGCGACGGTTCCGGCCAGCGCATCGACCGCCGTCATGGCGAATTTCTCGAGTCCGGCAACGCTTTCCGGGAGACCCCAGGCCTTGAGAAGCCCAGGATGCGGGTCGATCCCGACGCACAACGGACCACGGTCGGCCATGGCCGCCGCCAGTTTCGAACCGAATGATTCCACGATGGTCCTCCTCGTCAGGTGGTTGGGCCGCGCTGGGCGCCGGCCACGGCAGCCGTCCGGGACGAGGTGGCTATCGCCTTGTTCAGACCCGTCACCAGCCCCGGGCCGGAATAGACGAGACCGGTGTAGATCTGCAGCAGCGAAGCGCCCGCATCGAGCATCGCCATGCCGTGCTCGGGTGCGGCGATCCCGCCGACTCCGATCACGGGCAGGTTGGTGTGCCCGGCCACGAACCGGACGACCTCCAGGGCCCGGCGGCGCAGGGGCGCGCCCGACAGTCCTCCTACCTCGGACGCCAGATGCTGGTCCCGGTCCGAGATCCCGTCGCGTCCCAGAGTGGTGTTGGTTGCGATGACACCGGACACCCCGGTCTCGGTACACACCTGCAGCAGCTCGCCGATGGCTCCATCGGTCAGATCGGGGGCGATCTTCACCAGCACGGGAACCGGTCGTCGGCCGGCCGCCAACGCTCTGGCACTCCCGGTCAGCGCTCCCAGCAGTTCCAGCAGCGGTTCTCGCTCCTGCAGTGAGCGCAGGCCCGGCGTGTTGGGCGAGGACACGTTGACGGCGATGTAGTCCGCGTGCCGGTGCACCGCCCGGAGCGACGTCAGATAGTCGCCGACGGCCTGATCAATCGGAGTCTGCTTGGACTTACCGAGCGAGATGCCGATCGGAACGCCGACCGGTCCGGTTCGTTGCAGCGTCTGGGAAAGTGCGGCCGCTCCGGCGTTGTTGAAACCCATCCGGTTGATGATCGCTTCGCTGGAACGCAGCCGGAACAACCTGGGCCGCTCGTTCCCCGGCTGGGCGTGGGCGGTGACCGTGCCGAGCTCGACGAACCCGAAACCCAGTGCGGGCCAGGTCTTTGTGGCGGTCCCGTCCTTGTCCATACCGGCGGCCAGTCCGACGGCCGAGGGAAAATCGAGTCCGAACACGCTGCGCGGCTCCTGATTTCGCGCGAACATCCACGACAGTGCCGTCAGCGCAGGGCCGAACCGGCCGACGCCGCTGAGGGCGGCCAGGGTCGCGTGGTGCGCCGCCTCCGCGTCGCCGTGCCCGAGCCGGAACAGGAGCGGCTTGGCCACCCGCCCGTACACCCCGTCCAGCGCGCTCATCGCCCGCCCGCCGCCCTGCCGCTGCCGGTCGAGCCGCGGCGACCCACCCCGCCGCGCTGATCAACTTCGCTTGCGCGCATGAACTGACCGGAAATGGGACTGGTGGGACGCGAGTCGACGACTTCATCAGCGCGGTGGAAGTTGATCAGCGCGGGGGGGGGGCGGGGTGGAAGTTGATCAGCGCGGGGAAGGGGGCGGGGGTCATAGAGCGGCACCGACTGCCACGGCCGCCGCCGTGATCGCCCTGGCCCTGCCGTCGCGGAGGCGGGCCTGCAGCACCTGGAGCGGGGCCACGCCCACGTCCGACCGGATCAGCGCCTCGATGCCGTGCACGACAGCCGCCGCCCCGGCGATGGTGGTGATGCACGGGATGTCGGCAGCCACTGCGGCGGTGCGGATCTCGTAACCGTCGATCCGTGGCCCCGACTGGCCGTAGGGCGTGTTGATGACCAGATCCACCTTTCCCGCCTTGATCAGATCGACGATGTTGCCGGATCCTTCAAAGTGCTTGCGCACCACCTGGACGTCCATCCCGTTGCGCTGCAACATGTCCGCCGTGCCCTCGGTCGCCAGTACGGTGAAGCCGAGATCGGCGAGGCGCTTCGCCGGAAAGACCATCGACCGCTTGTCGGCATTGGCCACCGAGACGAAGACCGTGCCCTTGGTCGGCAAGGAACCGTAGGACGCCGTCTGCGACTTGGCGAAGGCCGGACCGAAGGCCATGTCGATGCCCATCACCTCGCCGGTGGAACGCATCTCGGGCCCGAGGAGCGTGTCGACCCCGGTACCGTCCGGCCGGCGGAAACGGTGGAACGGCATCACGGCCTCCTTCACCGAGACCGGTGAGCCGGCCGGCAGCACGGCGCCGTCGCCCTCGGCCGGCAGCAGTCCTTCGGCCCGCAGGGAGGCGATGGTGGCGCCGGCCATGATCCTGGCGGCCGCCTTGGCCAACGGGACGGCAGTGGCCTTGGACGTGAACGGGACCGTCCGGCTGGCCCGAGGATTGGCCTCCAGTACGTACAGCGTGTCGTCCTTCAGGGCGTACTGGACGTTGAGCAGACCCACCACCCGGCCGCCCAACGCAATCGCCTCGGTGTGCGATCGCACCCGCTCGACATCGGCGCGGCCCAGCGTGATCGGCGGCAACACGCACGCGGAGTCCCCGGAATGGATCCCGGCTTCCTCGATGTGTTCCATCACGCCGCCCAGGTACACCTCGGTACCGTCGCACAGGGCATCGACGTCGATCTCGATGGCGTCGTCGAGGAATCGGTCCACCAGAACCGGGTGGTCGTCGGTGATCTCGGTGGCCCGACTGATGTAGTCGGCCAGCGACGGCTCGTCGTAGACGATCTGCATGCCCCGGCCGCCCAGCACATACGACGGCCTCACCAGCACCGGGTAACCGATGCGCTCGGCCGCCTGCCGCGCCTGGGCGAATGACGTCGCCATCCCGAACGCCGGCGCGGGCAGTCCCGCCCGGCTGAGCAGGTCGCCGAAGCGTCCCCTGTCCTCGGCGAGATCAATTGCGTCCGAGGACGTTCCGAGCACCGCAACGGAGATGCGTGCTCCGGAACCGTCCCGGCTGGCGATGGATGCACCGTCGAGGATCGAGGCGAGCTTGAGTGGCGTCTGTCCGCCCAGGGTCACGATGACCCCGGCCACCGTCCCCGATTCCTGTTCGGCCGCAATGACTTCCAGCACGTCCTCTGCGGTCAGCGGCTCGAAGTAGAGGCGGTCGGAGGTGTCGTAGTCGGTGGAGACCGTCTCCGGGTTGCAGTTGACCATGACGGTCTCGAAGCCGGCCTCGCGCAGTGCCAACGCCGCGTGGACGCAGGAGTAGTCGAATTCGATGCCCTGACCGATCCGGTTGGGGCCCGAACCGAGGATGATGATCTTCGGCCGCTCGGTCTGCCTGGCCACCTCCGACTCCGCGGCCGGATCGGTCTCGTAGGCCGAGTAGTGGTACGGCGTAGTGGCTTCGAATTCGGCGGCGCAGGTATCCACGGTCTTGAACACCGGCCGGACACCGAGCGCCCAGCGCAGCTCCCGCACCGCCTGCTCGGAGCCCAATTCCGGCCGCAGCACCGAGATCTGCAGGTCCGACAGCCCGTACCGCTTGGCGGTGCGGATCAGATCGGCATCGAGTACGGCGGCATCGCGAACGGAGGTGCCGATCGAGGCGATCAGCTTGATCTGCTCGAGGAACCACGGATCGATCCGGGTCGCCTGGTAGACCTGGTCGACACTGGCGCCAGAGGCCATGGCTCGTTCGATGTCGTAGATCCGGCCGTCGGTCGGCACGGCGATGTCAGCCAGAAGCTGTGCCAGGTCAACCTCTTCCACAGCGACATCCCCCGTCGCTTCGCTCGCCCCGGTGACATCCCCCGTCGCTTCGCTCGCCCCGGTGACATCCCCCGTCGCTTCGCTCGCCCCGGTGACATCCCCCGTCGCTTCGCTCGCCCCGGAAGGCCCGGTCCAGAAGCCGGACGCCTTCGTCTCCATCGACCGCATGGCCTTGCCGAGCGCCTCGGCGAACGAGCGGCCGATCGACATCGCTTCCCCGACCGATTTCATGGTGGTGGTCAGCGTGGGGTCCGCACCGGGGAACTTCTCGAAGGCGAACCGTGGGATCTTGACGACGACGTAGTCCAGCGAAGGTTCGAACGCCGCCGGAGTCGCTTTGGTGATGTCGTTCGCGATCTCGTCAAGTGTGTAGCCGATGGCGAGCTTCGCGGCGATCTTTGCGATCGGAAAGCCGGTCGCCTTGGAGGCCAACGCCGACGACCGGGACACCCGCGGGTTCATCTCGATGACGACCATCCGCCCGCTGGACGGCTCGATGCCGAACTGGATGTTGCAGCCCCCGGTGGCCACCCCGACGGCACGCAGGATCTTCAGCCCCAGATCCCGCATCTCCTGGTATTCGCGGTCCGTCAGCGTCATCGCGGGCGCGACGGTCATCGAGTCGCCCGTGTGCACGCCCATCGGATCGATGTTCTCGATCGAACAGACGACGACCATGTTGTCGTTGGCGTCACGCATCAGTTCCAGTTCGTACTCCTTCCAGCCGAGCACGCTCTCTTCGATCAACACCTCGTGCACCGGCGAGGCGGCCAGTCCGGTGCTCGCGATCCGTTCGAGATCATCGTGGGTGTAAGCCATCCCGGAACCGAGGCCGCCCATGGTGAATGACGGCCGGATGACAACGGGCAGACCGAGATCGGCAACGGTGGCCCGTACCTGCGCCGAGGGTGTGGCAGACCGCCGACTGCGGCACGTCACCGCCCACCGACCTGACGATGTCCTTGAAGATCTGCCGGTCCTCACCGCGCTGGATGGCCGGGATGTCCGCGCCGATCAGTTCGACGTCGTAGCGCTCCAGCACGCCGGCATCGGCGATGGCGATCGCCGTGTTCAGCGCCGTCTGGCCGCCCAGAGTGGCCAGCAGGGCATCGACCGGGTAGCCCCGGTCGCGCTGATCGGCCAGCACCTTCTCGACGTACTCCGCCGTGATGGGCTCGATGTAGGTGGCGTCGGCGAATTCCGGATCGGTCATGATCGTGGCCGGGTTCGAGTTGATCAGGGACACCCTGATGCCCTCTTCGCGCAGCACCCGGCAGGCCTGTGTACCGGAGTAGTCGAACTCACACGCCTGCCCGATGACGATCGGGCCGGATCCGATGACGAGGACGTGCTTGATGTCGGTACGTGCGGGCATCAGGCTTCGAGCCTTCCGATAGAGCCGGGCGACGCCGGTGGAACACCTTGCGATGGGTCAGCCATGAGGGCGACGAACCGGTCGAACAGCGACTGCGCGTCGTGTGGGCCGGCGGCGGCCTCCGGATGGAACTGAACCGAGAAGGCAGGCACGTCAAGGCATTCCAGCCCCTCGACGACGTCGTCGTTCAGGCAGACGAATCCGACCTGGGCACGGCCGAACTCGGTTTCGGTGACCTCGTCGAGCGGGGCGTCGACCGCGAAGCCGTGATTGTGCGCGGAGATCAGCACTCGCCCGGTGGCCTTCTCCAGCACCGGCTGGTTGATGCCGCGATGCCCGAACTTCAATTTATAGGTGCCGAAACCCAATGCCCGGCCGAGGATCTGGTTGCCGAAGCAGATGCCGAACAAGGGGATGCGACGCTCAAGAATCTGCCGGGTCAACGCCACCAGGCGATCCTGGGTTGACGGATCCCCTGGTCCGTTGGACAAGAACACACCATCGACGCCGAGCGCCTCGATCTCCTCGATGCTGACCCCGGCCGGCACCACGTGGGTGCTGATGCCCCGCGCCGCCAGCATTCTCGGGGTGTTCGCCTTGATGCCGAGATCGATGGCCGCCACGCTGAACCGCGCTTCGGCGACGGCCGGCCGGGTGTAGGCCCTGGCCGTCGACACCTCCCCGGTCAGATCGGCCCCGGCCATTCCGGGCTGGGCCCGCACCTGCTCCAGCATCGCAGTCTCGTCGACGACTCCGTCGCCGGCGAAGATGCCGCATCGCATGGCGCCGGCCGTACGCAGATGCCTGGTCAGGGCACGGGTGTCGACACCGGAAATGCCTACCACACCCTGCTCCTGCATCGCATCCTGCAGACTCGAGCTGGCCCGCCAGTTCGACGGGGCCGGAGACACGTCCCGGACGACGTACCCGGCCACCCAGATCCGCCCGGACTCGTTGTCGTCCTGGTCGTGGTCGGGTCCACCGGAACTCACCCAGCCGGTGTTCCCGATCTGCGGTGCGGTGGCGACGACCACCTGACGACGGTAGGACGGGTCGGTCAGCGTCTCCTGGTAGCCGGTCATCCCCGTGGAGAAGACCGCCTCACCGAAAGTGGAACCGGTTGCACCGAAAGACGTTCCGCGGTAGATCCGGCCATCCTCCAGCACCAGCATCGCAGCCTTGGTCACGCCGTACCCTCCATGTCGTCCGCCGTCCCTGCCGGAATGGACCCAGGCGGGATCAATCGCGCTGCGCGCTCGATCCAGTCTGCCTGGGCCGCCAGATCCTCGATCCGCAAGCCGCTGTCCAGCCTGGTGCCGCCGAGACTCCAGGTCAGCACCAGGATCCCGTCTGGCATGGCCATCACCTTGCCGGCGATCCCGGGCGCCGTTCCGACCGCCTCCAGGTTGTCGAGCGGGATGAAGATCGGGGTCTCCCCGACCCGGTCGATCAGCACCCCGGCGCCGGTCAGGCGCACGGTGGCCGCGGCGCGCCGGCCCAGACCGCGGGCGACCACGCGGTCCTGCCAGGATCCGGCCTTGGTGGTGGACACGTACAGGCCGGTCAACGGCTGCGCCAAATCCAGGCCCGTGTCCACCGGCACCACCGGCAACTCGGGGAGATCGGCCTGCCGCTGCGCCCGATGACGCCAGCCGACCAGGAGCCCCCAGGCGGCCAGCAGCACGATCAGGACCAGCAGAACGGTGAGCAGGGTGCGGTCCATCTCAGGCCCCCATTTCGTGGCTGCTCGCGGCCGCCGACAACGCCGTCGGCGATGAAGGTCGGCGTGCCGCGGAGGAAGGTGGCGACCACCCTGGCGGGCAGCGTCGTCCCCTCGAAGGGCGTGTTCGCAGACAGGCTGGCCATCTCCGACCCGCGCACCGTCCAGCTCGCAGCGGGATCCAGCAAGAGCAGGTTCGCCGGTTCACCGACCGCAATCGGCCGGCCGTGCCCGGTCAGGCCGCCGATCAGCGCCGGCGCCTCGGACATCACCCTGGCCACGCCACGCCAGTCCAGCAGTCCGGTCTCGACCATCGCGCTGACCACGACGGACAGCGCGGTCTCCAGCCCGAGCATGCCCGGTTTGGCGTTGTCCCACTCGGTTTCCTTGTCCTGGCTGGCGTGCGGTGCGTGGTCGGTGGCAACGATGTCGATCACGCCGGAGGCCAGCGCGGCGCGCAGCGCTTCGACGTCGGCCTCGGTGCGCAGCGGCGGGTTGACCTTGAACACCGGGTCGTAGCCGACCGCTCGCTCGTCGGTGAGCACCAGGTGGTGCGGCGTGACTTCCGCTGTCACGCGCGTCCCCCTGGCCTTGGCCGCCGCCACGATGTCAACCGAACCTGTCGTCGACAGGTGACAGACGTGCAGGCGGGAGTCGACGTGGTCGGCGAGCAGGCAGTCCCGGGCGATGATCGCCTCCTCGGCGACGGCCGGCCAGCCGGTCATCCCCAACTGCGCCGAGACGACTCCCTCATTCATCTGGGCTCCGACCGTCAGCCTCGGCTCCTGCGCATGCTGCGCGATGACGCCGTCGAACGCCTTGACGTATTCGAGCGCACGCCGCATGAGCAGCGGGTCTGCCACGCAGTCGCCGTCGTCGGAGAAGATCCGGACGTGGGCCGCGGAAGCGGCCATCGCGCCGAGTTCGGCCAACCGCTCACCCTTGCGACCCACCGTCACGGCGCCGATCGGGAACACGTCGACCAGGCCCGTTTCGACTCCGAGCCGGAACACCTGCTCCACCACTCCGGCGGTGTCCGCCGTCGGGTCGGTGTTCGGCATCGCGAAGATGGCCGTGTAGCCGCCCGCTGCCGCCGCTTCGGACCCCGTTGCGACGGTTTCTGAGTCCTCACGTCCGGGCTCGCGCAGATGGGTGTGCAGGTCGACCAGTCCGGGCAGCACGATGAGAGCGGAACCGTCGATGACGTTCGCTACACCGGCCGCGGGATGCTGCCCGACATCAGCACCCATGGCCGCGATCATGCCGTCGGCCAGCAGCAGATCCGTCCGCTCCTCGCCGTACGGACGCGCCCCGACGATCAGGATGGGCGGCGGAGACCACTGCTCTGGCAATCGAGTTCCTCTGCTGTCGTCGGGCACCGGGTCGCCCAGGTGGAACACCGGTTGGTCGGCCCTCGCGCCGGGCCGGGTCATCCGGCGTCGCCCAGGCCGCCGGTGAGCAGCAGGTACAGCACGGCCATTCGGACGGTCACCCCGTTGGCCACCTGCTCGACGATCACGGAGTTAAGACCGTCAGCCACCTGCGGCGTTATCTCCATGCCGCGGTTCATCGGCCCCGGGTGCAGAACTATGCCGTGGTCGGCGAGCAGCGCCGCCCGCCGGGAATCGAGACCGTAGGAACGGCTGTACTCGCGCTCCGTCGGGAAGAACGCCCCGCCCATTCGCTCCCGCTGGACCCGCAACATCATCACCGCGTCGGCGCCCTTGAGCGCGGCGTCCAGATCGTAGGTGACGTCGGCCGGCCAGGACCCGATGCCCAGCGGCAGCAAGGTGGGTGGGGCCACCAGGGTGACGCGGACGCCGAGGGTTGCGAGCAGCAGCACATTGGACCTGGCCACGCGGGAGTGCAGGACGTCGCCGACGATGACCACCCTTCGTCCGGCCAGGCTGCCACTCGGCGCCAGGTGACGCCGCAGCGTGTACGCATCCAGCAGCGCCTGCGTCGGGTGCTCGTGGGTGCCGTCACCGGCGTTGATGACGTGGCCGTCGACCCAGCCGGACAGCTGTTGGGGCGCGCCCGAGGAGGAGTGGCGGCAGACCACGGCGTCCGCGCCCATCGCCTGCAGGGTCAGAGCTGTGTCCTTGAGGGACTCGCCCTTCGAGACCGAGGATCCCTTGGCGGAGAAGTTGATGACGTCGGCGGAGAGTCGCTTCGCCGCCAACTCGAAGGAGATCCTGGTCCTGGTGGAGTCCTCGAAGAACAGGTTGACCACTGTCCGGCCCCGCAGCGTGGGAAGCTTGCGGACTTCACGGCCCGACATGGCCTGATCAAGTCGTGCCGCGGTGTCCAGGATGCGCAGCGCCCCGGCGAGATCCAGGTCGCCGGCGGACAGCAGGTGGCGCGGCAACGCGCCGGGTCCCCAGACTTCGGCGCCGATGTTCGTCTCGTCGATCACCGTCGTCATCAGTGCCCCCGCACCAGATCGACGGAGTCGCTGCCGTCGGTCTCGACCAGTCGGAGCGCCACGTCGTCATCGAGCGCGGTCGGGATGTTCTTGCCGACATAGTCGGCACGGATCGGCAGTCGTCGATGTCCCCGATCGATCAGCACGGCGAGTTGCACCACCGCGGGGCGGCCGTGGTCCCGCAGCGCGTCCAACGCAGCCCGCACGGTGCGGCCGGAGAACAGCACGTCGTCCACCAGCACCACCGTCACGTCATCGATCCCGGACTCCGGGAGGACCGTCTCCTCGAGCGCGCGCGGCGGCCGCCGCCGCAGGTCGTCGCGGTAGAGCGTGATGTCGAGCGATCCGACGGGATAGGGCCGACCGGTGAACGTGGTCAATCGCTGCGCGAGTCTCCGAGCCAGGTGGACTCCCCGTGTCGGGATGCCGATGAGCACCACCCGCACGTCACCGGTGCGCTCGAGGATCTGGTGGGCGATGCGGTCGATGGTCCGGCCGATGTCCGCTGCCGACAGCAGCGGGACCACGGGCAGGGCGGGAGATCGGGACGCGGAGTCGATGTGCGCTTCGTTCTGGGAACGGTGGACGCCTAGAACGGGACTCGCAGCTTCAGACCGGCTTGGGCGCGGTGGCACCACACCGACCTCCTTTCCCGCCTCACTGGACGGCTTTAAAGGATGGTTGGGCTTCCGGCCGATGCTACCAACTCGCAGGTCCCGGCCGGGCAATCGCTGCCCGAACCGGAGAGTCATCGCCCCCGCGGGCACACCCCTGGCCGGCGACCGGCCATCTTTTCGCGCGCCCCGGTGGAACAATGAGGTGATTATCGACTACTCTCCGTACTTAGATATCACTCCGTTCCCATTGCGACGGCCGACATTCCCGGAACAGCCAGAAGGGCTGACATGACTCAGGACTACGCGCGAGCGCTGGGGCAGCGGTTGCGCTCGATTCGAGCGCAACAGGGAATGAGCCTGCACGGCGTCGAAGAAAAATCCGACGGGCGCTGGAAAGCGGTCGTGGTCGGCTCCTACGAGCGTGGTGACCGGGCTGTTACCGTCGCCAAACTCGCGGAACTGGCCGAGTTCTACGGGGTACCGGTGGCCGAACTGCTGCCCGATGCCAGGGCCTCGCGGCGGGGCGCGCCGGTTCCGAAGCTCGTCATCGATCTGCATCGCCTCTCCGAGTTGCCGGCTCACCAGGCCGGGCCGCTGGCGCGTTACGCCGCCGCGATCCAGTCGCAGCGCGGCGACTACAACGGCAAAGTGCTGACCATCAGGGCCGAGGACCTCCGGTCACTCGCAGTCATCTACGACATGACGCCGGAGAGCCTCACCGAACAGTTGGTGGGCTGGGGCGTGCTGCCCGCCGGCACCGAGCTCGAGTAACCCGCTACACCCGGCGAAGCTGTGGCGTGATCGTGAGGATCTGCCCGAGGACGCCGTTGATGAACCGCGGCGAATTGTCGGTCGACAGTGTCTTCGCCATCTCGACGGCCTCGTCGATCGCAACCGGCGCCGGCACGTCGGCGGAGTAGACCAGCTCGTAAACGGCGATCCGCAGTATCGCGCGGTCCACGGCAGGCATCCGGTCGACGGTCCAGCCCTCGGCGTGCTCGCTGAGCAGATCGTCGATGCGGCCGGCGTGCGCGGCATAACCGCGGACCAGTGTCTCGGCGTACTCGCCGAGCGGCGCTGCTTCCTCGGAATCGATGCGCTCGCTCAGCACGTCCAGCGGGTCCGCACCTCTGGCGTCCGCCGCGTACAGCACGTCGAGGGCGCGTTTGCGCGACTTGGACCTGGCCGACATCAGCGGGACGACCGGACGTGGGTCGGGGCGGTGCAGTGGAAAAGGCGCACGTCAGCTGTTTACTCGGCCGAGGTAGCGGCCATCGCGGGTGTCCACCTTGATCTTGTCCCCAGTGTTCAGGAACAACGGCACGTTGATCTCGGCGCCGGTTTCCAGGGTGGCCGGCTTGGTACCGCCGGTGGACCGGTCGCCCTGCAGACCGGGATCGGTGTGCGAAACGATCAATTCCACGGAGGCCGGGAGTTCGACGTACAGCACCACGTTGTCGTGCTGCGCGACCATCGCCTCCTGGTTCTCCAGCAGATAGTCGGCGACGGTTCCGACCACCTGGGCGGGCACGTTGATCTGGTCGTAGGTGTCCTTGTCCATGAAGACGAAGTCGGAACCGTCCTTGTACAGGAACGTCATGTCCCTCTTGTCGACGGTGGCGGAGTCGACCTTGACGCCGGCGTTGAAGGTCTTGTCGACGACCTTTCCGGTCATCACGTTCTTCAGCGTGGTGCGCACGAATGCGGGGCCCTTGCCGGGCTTGACGTGCTGGAACTCGGTGATGGTCCAGAGGTTGCCGTCGAGGTTGAGAACAAGACCGTTCTTGAAGTCGCTGGTGGAAGCCATGGGGTGGTTGCGGTGCCTTTCGTTTCGTGGAATTGCCGGCGGATCAACAGCGCGAACGGCACCGTGTGCCGGCCGCTGTCCGGGATCCCCCTAGAGCACAACCAGATCACGGGACGTCAGTGTGAGCACCTCGTACCCGCCGCCAGGAGAATCCTGATCCGGGAAATCGATGGCCCGCACTACGCCGCTGTCCTCGATGCGAACCCCGCCCCGGCCCGGGAGGTAGACCCCGGGCTCGACGGTGACGCACATGTCTGAGGAGATGATACCCGTCTGACCGCGGGCCAGGCTCGGTGCTTCGTGCACCTGGAGACCGACCCCATGACCGAGACCGTGGGCGAACTGCGGGCCGTAACCCGCCGCCGTGATCAGGTCGCGGGCCGCGGCGTCCACCTCGCCGCCGGTCGCCCCGACCACCGCCGCCTCGCGTCCTGCACGCTGGGCGGACGCGACGACCGAGTAGATCTCCACCTGCCAGTCCGCGGGTCGACCCAGCACGAACGTCCTGGTCATGTCCGAGTGGTACCCGGCTACCGCAGCTCCGAAGTCGAGTTTCAACAGGTCGCCCGCGCGGAGCGGTCGGGCGGTCGGCCGGTGGTGCGGAATGGCCGAGTTCTCCCCCGCGGCGACGATGGTCTCGAAGGCCGGGCCGGAGGCGCCGAGTCTGCGCATCAGCTCGTCGAGGTCCAGGCCGACCTCACGCTCGGTCCGGCCGGGGCGAATGCCGTTGTGCTCGATCAGTTCCGCCAGCGCCCGGTCCGCGATGGCGCACGCCGTCCGCAGCGCGTCGATCTCGCCGGGGTCCTTCACCGCCCGCAACTGTTCAACCAGGTCTTCGGTAGCGATGAGCTCGACCGCGGCCGCCGCTGCGGCCGCCTGCTGGGTGTGCTGGGAAACGGAGACAGCCAGTGCCTCGAATCCGACCTTTCCGGAGGTCGCTCCGAGCAGCGCCGCATCGCAGGGACGATCGATCTTCCGCGGCAGATCGGGGACCTCGGCGGCCGACTGCAGCTCGTAGCGCCCATCGGTACAGAAGACGGACTTGTCGTCACCTTCGGTCCTGATCAACACGGCCGCGTTCGATCCGGTGAACCCGGTCAGGTAGCGGACGTTGATCAGATCGGTGACCAGCAGACCGTCCAGGCCGGCGTCCGCCAGCAGTCCGCGGAGGGCGCTGCGGCGGCTCGGGGTTGCGCTCACAGTTGAACCAGCCCTTGCGGTCTGCGCCGGCCGGCGACCACCGAGTAGGCCGCAGCCAACAGTGACGGGTCCGGACCCGCCAGCCGACCGGGCCTGGCCAGGCCGTCCAGTACGACGAACCGCAGCATTCCTGACCTCGTCTTCTTGTCTGATCCCATGATCTTCACCAACTCCCCCAACGCATCCGGGTCGTAGGTGGTCGGCAGTCCGAGCAGGTGGAGGATCTCGAGGTGACGGTCCGCGGTGGCGTCGTCCAATCGCCCGGCGGCCCTGGCGAGTTCGGCGGCGAACACCAGGCCCACCGACACGGCCGCGCCGTGGCGCCACCGGAACTTCTCCCGCTTCTCGATGGCATGCGCGAGAGTGTGCCCGTAGTTGAGGATCTCGCGGAGATCGGTCTCCTTGAGGTCGGCGGCGACCACGGTCGCCTTGACGGTGATGGCGCGGCGGACCAGCTCGGCCAATGCCGGCGAGGTCGGGTCGACGGCCGCTGACGAATCGGACTCGATGAGATCGAGGATCACCGGGTCGGCGATGAAGCCGCACTTGACGACCTCGGCCATCCCGGCCACCAACTCGTTGGGCGGCAAGGACTCCAGCGTGGCCAGATCAACGATGACCGCGGTGGGCTCGTAGAAGGAGCCGACCATGTTCTTGCCCGCGCCGGTATTGATCCCGGTCTTGCCGCCGACGGCCGCATCAACCATGGCCAGCAGCGTGGTCGGCACATTGATCAGCGGGACGCCGCGCATCCAGGTCGCCGCGGCGAAGCCCGCGACGTCGGTCACGCTGCCACCGCCGAGAGCGATCACCAGATCCGTTCGGCCGATGCCGATCTCGCCGAACACGTTCCAGCAGAAGCCCAGCACCTCCAGGGACTTTCCGTCCTCGGCATCTGGCAACTCGAGCAGATGGGTATCGATTCCCACTGCCAGCAGGGCATCCCGAATGGCGTCGGCGGTCGCACCAAGCGTCGGCGCGTGGATCAGCGCGGCCTTGCTGGTCTTGCCTCCCGCCGATGCCGCGCTCACCAGTTCGTCGAGCAGTCCGCGGCCGATGACCACCGGGTACGGCGCCGGGCCGGACACCGTCACGGTGATGGGATCGCCCAATTGGCTGGTCACCGCAAGTCCAACCGCTCGATGATCGCCCGCGCCACTTCAGCGACGCTCAGCTCGTCGGTCTGCACTTCGAATCGCGCGGTTTCCCGGTAGTACACCAGCCGGCCTTCCAGCAGAGCGCGGTAGGTGGCGCGCGGATTCACGCCGGCGAGGAGCGGCCGGTTGACCGCCAGGCCGGTCCGTCTTGATCCCGACCGGCATCGACAGATTGAGGAACACCACCTGATGACCGAGCAGGCGCGCCCTCGTCTCGTCGGCGAGAATCGCCCCGCCGCCAAGGGCCAGCACGCCGGTGTGCTCCGTCAGCGCCTCGAGCACCGCTGTTCGTTCGAGTTGGCGGAAGTGCGGCTCTCCGTCCTCGAGGAAGATGTCCGGGATGCTCCGGCCCGCTCGCCGTTCTATGTCGGTGTCGGTGTCGCGGAACAGCAGTCCGGTCGACCGGGCGATGGCCGCACCGACCGTCGACTTGCCGGAACCGGGCGGGCCGATGAGCACGACGGCCGGATGGCGGACCGATGGATCGAACGCCGCCCCCCGTTCGGTGGCGGCGTGTTGCGCGGCCGCCTTGGCCCGGTCGGTCGCCGTGCCCGGACCGGCATGTGCAGTCACGTCAGCCATTCGCCGCACCTGCCATCGGACGGCCGTCAGGAGGCGGCCGCGGCATGACCCGCGGTCGCCGGATCCGCCGGGATGGGCCTGGTGTCGGTGAGCGTGGCCAGGTAGCCGGTGACATTGCGACGCACCTCGGTCACCGAATCACCGCCGAATTTCTCGACCACCGCATCGGCGACCACCAATGCGACCATCGCCTCGGCGACCACGCCGGCGGCAGGGACGGCACACACGTCGCTCCGCTGGTGGATCGCGACGGCCGACTCGCCGGTGACCACGTCGAGGGTGGCCAGTGCGCGCGGGACGGTGGAGATCGGCTTCATCGCCGCCCTGACCCGGAGGATCTCGCCGTTGGTCATGCCGCCTTCGATGCCCCCGGCGCGATTCGACCGCCGGGTGACACCAGGGTGCCGGGGATCGATCTCGTCGTGGGCCTTGGAGCCGCGGCGGCGAGCGGTGGCAAAACCGTCACCGATCTCGACCCCCTTGATCGCCTGGATGCCCATCAGCGCGGCCGCCAGCCGGCCGTCGAGTTTGCGATCGCCCTGCACGAACGAGCCGAGCCCGGGCGGCAGACCGTAGACCAGCACTTCGACGACGCCGCCGAGGGTGTCGCCGTCCGCCTTGGCCGCTTCGATCTCGGTGACCAGGGCGTCGGTGGACCGCTGATCGAGCGCGCGCACCGGGGAAGCGTCGATGGCGTCACGGTCGTCCGGCGTCGGCAGCGGGCCGTCGACGGCATCCGCGTCACCGATGGAGACGACGTGGGAAACCACCTCGGCGCCGAGCACCTCGCGCAGGAATTGTTGGGCAATGGTGCCGAGAGCCACTCGGGCAGCCGTTTCCCGGGCGGATGCACGCTCGAGCACCGGGCGGGCGTCGTCGAAGCCGTACTTCTGCATGCCCGCCAGATCGGCGTGACCCGGCCGCGGCCGGGTCAGCGGCGCGTTGCGCGCCTGGCTTTCCAGCACCTCATTGTCGACCGGATCCGGGGACATGATCTGTTCCCACTTGGGCCACTCGGTGTTGCCGATCTGCACGGCGATGGGGCCGCCCAGCGTGCTGCCGTGACGTACTCCGCCCAGCAGGGTGACCACGTCCTGCTCGAACTTCATGCGGGCGCCCCGGCCGTATCCGAGGCGACGCCGGGCCAGTTGCCTCGCGATGTCGGACGTCGCTACCGGTACACCGGCAGGCAGACCCTCGAGGACGGCGACGAGGGCAGGTCCATGTGATTCCCCTGCGGTGATCCAGCGCAACACGTTCGTCATTCTCCCACGCCGCACCGGCCCCGCCGCACCGCCAACTGCACCCTAGCCGCGCTTATCAAGTTCGCCCGCGCTCGGGAACGTGCCGACTTTGGGACGAGGGAGGCAGGAGTCGACCCGATCATGAGCGCAGTGGAAGTTGATCAGCGCGATGCGGGGCGGGACGGTCAGTGGGCGGCGATCCAGGCCGCGTGCGCGTCGTGCACGACGCGGATCATGTCGTCGACGTCGTCGGTGACGTGCAGCAGGGCCAGGTCGGGCTCGTTGATGTTGCCGGCGCCGGCCACGCTCTGATGGATCCAGTCGACCAGCCCACCCCAGTACTCGGAGCCGAAGAGCACCACCGGGAACTTGGTGACCTTCTTGGTCTGTACCAGGGTCAGCGCCTCGAACAGCTCGTCCAGGGTGCCGAAGCCGCCGGGCAGACAGACGAAGGCCTGCGAGTACTTGACGAACATCGTCTTGCGGGCGAAGAAGTAGCGGAAGTTGATGCCCAGGTCCACGTACGGATTGATGCCCTGCTCGAACGGCAGCTCGATGCCCAGCCCGACCGACATGCCGCCGGCCTCCTTGGCTCCCCTGTTCGCCGCCTCCATGATCCCGGGACCGCCGCCGGTGATGACCGCAAATCCTTCCTTGGCCAGCGCACCGCCGATCTCCATCGCCTTGGCGTACCGGGGGTTGTCGGGCTTGGTTCTGGCACTGCCGAAGACCGTGACCGCCCTCGGCAGTCCGGCCAGAGCACCGAAGCCCTCGACGAACTCCGCCTGGATCCGCAGCACCCGCCACGGGTCTGTGTGTACCCAGTCGGTCGGCCCGCGGGAATCCAGCAGCCGCTGGTCGGTGGTGCTGGTGCTCTCCGACTGGCTGCCGCGGAGCACAACCGGCCCCCGGTGCTTCTCGCCCGAGCCTTCCGACAGCACCGGACCGCCCGGTACCCAGGTCGCGCGGATATCTCGGTGCCGTCGACTATCTCTCGTTCGACGAGACCGTCGGGAAGTTGTTCGTTCGTCACGACCGCCACCCTAGAGCCTGCCAACTCCCCGATCACGACAGGAACGAGCGCAGCACCTCGGTCATCTGCTGGATCTGCCGTCCGGGAGACGTGTTCCTCCCTGGTGTGCGCCAGCGACGGGTCGCCAGGGCCGTAGTTCAGCGCCGGGATGCCGAGCGCGGCGAACCGGGCCACGTCTGTCCACCCGTACTTCGCCACCGCGACACCGCCGGCGGCCGTCACGAACTCGGCGGCGGCCGGTGCGGACAGTCCGGGCAGAGCGCCGGCCGCCACATCGAGCACCTCGACCTCGAAGCCGTCGAACAGGTGCTTCAACAAGCCGATCGCGCTGTCCGCGTCACGGTCCGGCGCGAACCGGAAGTTGATCTTGACCACACATTCGTCCGGGATCACGTTCGAGGCCACGCCGCCGCTGATCCCGACCGCGTTGAGGCCCTCGCGGTAGAGGCAGCCGTCGATGTCGACGGATCGCGACTCGAAGCTGCGCAACCGGTTCAACACCTCGGCCGCACCGTGGATAGCGTTGTCTCCCAGCCAGGATCGGGCCGCGTGGGCCCGATGCCCCCGGGCGGTGACCGCGACTGCGGCGGTTCCCTGGCAACCGGCCTCCACCTGCCCGTTGGTCGGCTCGCCCAGGATGGCGAGGTCGGCCGTCAGCCAGTCGGGCCGTTCTTTCTCGATCCTGGTCAGTCCGTTGAACTCGTGCTCGATCTCCTCGCACTCGTAGAACACGAAGGTGAGATCGCGGGCAGGCCTGGCCAGCGTGGCGGCCAGATGCAGCAGCATCGCGTCGCCGGATTTCATATCCGTTGTCCCACAACCGTGGAGCGTGTCACCGTCACGACGGGACGGCACGTTGTCCGCAATCGGCACCGTGTCGATGTGGCCCGCCATCAGCACCCTGGTCGGAAGGCCCAATGCTGTCCGGGCCAGTATCGAATTGCCGAGCCGCAACACCTCGAACCGGCCCAGCGCGCGCAGCGCCGACTCGACGGCGTCGGCGATCGGACCCTCGCCCCGCGACACGGACGGGATGTCGACGAGCGTGGCGGTCAGGTCGGCCGGATCGGCGGACAGATCGAGAGTTGGCACCGCCCGAACCTACCGGGACGTCACACTGCGCCCAAGTACCGTTCCGCATGTGCGCAAGCCGATCGCCTGGACTGTGGCCGGCCTGGCGTTGGCCGGCGTACTGGTCGCCGCCGTCGTCCTCGGGATTCACCTGGTGAGTTCGTCGTCGAATCCGACTCCGACCGCAGAGTGCACCGTTCCTGGTCGTGCTCCCGCCGGATCGGCAGTTCAGCCTTCCACGGTCTACCTCAGTGCCGTCCAGCTGCAGCACGCTTCCACCATCAATGCGGTCGGGATGTCGAGAGGGCTGCCGGAGCGAGCCAGGATCATCGCGCTGGCCACTGCGCTGCAGGAGTCGGGTCTGCGAAATCTGCCGAGCGGCGATCGCGACTCGGTCGGGCTTTTCCAGCAGCGGCCCTCGCAGGGCTGGGGACCGAAAGTCCAACTCCTCGACCCGGTCTACGCCGCCGGAAAGTTCTACGACGCCCTGGTGAAGGTCGCAGGGTGGCAGAAGATGACGTTGACCAAGGCCGCGCAGTCCGTCCAGTACTCGGGATTCCCGGATGCGTACGCCAAGTGGGAGGACGAGGCCACCACGCTGGCCGTCGCCCTCGGCGGCGCCGCGCCGCTCAGTCTGACCTGCATCGCCGGTGCGCAGGCTCCCACCGCGGACGCCCCGTCCCGCAAGCCCCTGGCCGGTAGCTCCACTGCGCCGCCGGCCCTGGTCGATCTGCTCGCCGCTGCGGAGGCGGAACTGGGTGGACTGAAACTCGTTGCCCACAGCGGCTCGACCGCGGTCGTGACGGTGACCGTTCCCGGCGTCCCGACCGGCCAGGGCGGCCGGGCGCTGGCTGCCTGGGGGGTAGCCCACGGCACCGGATTCACCGTCACCACGGTGTCGGTGGAGAGGCAGAAGTGGGCCGAGCAAGCCTGGGATGTCGCCCCCACGACGCAACCGGCCGGCCGGGTATCGATCACCGCGGGCTGAGCGTGCGGCCGCGGTCCGCCCGCTCGATAGGCTTTCCGCCATGACCGAACCCGCGGATCTCCCGTCCTCCGCCCACGGAAGGGGACTGGCCAATCGCACCGCCGACGGAACTGTGCTGGACACCTGGTATCCGGCACCCGCGCTGGGCCCGGCCGGATCGAGCGCCCAGCCCGACCTCGAGGCCGCGCGACGGCATGATGCCATCCGCGACATGGATCTGGTCGTCGTCGACACCACCATCGACTCGCTGGCCGACCCTCCGGTGGACACCGCCGACGTCTACCTGCGTCTCCACCTCCTCTCGGCCCGGCTGGTGCTGCCTCGCTCGATCAACCTGGACGGCATATTCGCCCTGCTGCCGAACAACGCCTGGACGTCGCTCGGTCCGGTGCCGCCCGATTCCGTGGCGCAGGTTCGTCTCGCGGCCGCTGCCGCCGGCCGGCGTCTGAGCATCTTCGGCGTGGACAAGTTCCCCCGGATGACCGATTACCTCGTCCCGGCCGGAGTGCGGATCGCCAACGCCGACCGGGTTCGGCTGGGGGCCCACCTCGCGGCCGGTACGACCGTCATGCACGAGGGCTTCTGCAACTACAACGCCGGAACCGTCGGCACGTCGATGGTCGAGGGGCGCATCTCGCAGGGGGTGATCGTCGGCGACGGCAGCGACATCGGGGGCGGCGCCTCGATCATGGGCACCCTGTCCGGCGGCGGTACCCAGCAGGTGACCATCGGCGCCGGCTGCCTGCTCGGCGCCAATTCCGGGGTCGGCATCTCGCTGGGGAACCAGTGCGTGGTCGAGGCCGGCCTCTACCTCACGGCCGGCACCAAGCTCACTCTGCTGGCCGACGGCGAATCCAAGGTGGTGAAGGCTCGCGAGCTCTCCGGAGTGGCCGGGCTGCTGTTCCGGCGCAATTCGCTGTCCGGGGGTGTCGAAGCCGTTCCACGCGCCGGATCCTGGGGCGGCCTCAACACCGTGCTGCACGCACAGTAGGGCCGGACGCACCGCAGCCGGTGCACGAAGCGACCGTCGCCGCTCCGGACACACCGGCGCGGCTGCGTTGTGAACCGTCCTGGTAGGCAATACTCTCGGGCGTGACTTCCGTCAGTCGGACCAGTTCCGCGCAGCCCGTTGCCCGGCGTCCGCGAGCAAGACCGGCTCCGCGCCTGGCTCCGGAACCCAGAACCGACCTCCATCCGGCGGATCCGGATATCGGGCACGAGCCGGCGGTTGCGTTCGCGCCGCCGCGCCCCGCGCCGCGACGCCCGGGACTGATACCCACTGACATCGCCGATGCCATTTCTGCGGTGGTCGGCAAGGCGACTCTGTCGATCAGAACGCACGAGGCCGGCAGCCGCAAGGGCGGTGACATCGAGAACGTCCACCAGATGCGGGTGGCGACCCGTCGCATCCGGGCCTACCTGAAAGCGGCGAAGCCGGCCTTGGACCGGGAAGCGGCCGACGGGTTGCGGATGGACCTGTCGGACCTGGCCCAGGCCCTCGGTGTCGTCCGCGACCTCGACGTGATGATCGAGCAACTGCATTCGGAGGCCGCCGCCCTCGGCGAGCCCGATACCGCGGCCCTTGAGGCTCTCATCGGCTCGCTGGACGCTGAACGCACGGCCGCCCGCAGGACTCTGGTCGAGCAATTGGACGACCCTGACTACGGCGCGCTCCTGGTCGAGTTGGACGAGACCACACGCAAGCCTCCGGTCGCGAATCCCTGGGCCGACCTCAGGGAACTCGGCGCCGGAGAATTCGGCAGGCTGGCCAAAGCCCATCGGAAGATGACCAGGCAGTTCGGCGACGACCCGCCGGACGATGATCTGCACGAACTCCGCATCCTGGGCAAACGGGCCCGCTACACCGCAGAGCTGCAACAGAAGACCAAACCGATCAGCGACTTCCTCGATGCCTTGGCCGGCCTGCAGGAAGTGCTGGGCAACCATCAGGACGCCAGCGTGCTCGAGGACCAGTTGCGCGCCATGGTTGCCGCCTCCCGGGATCCGGTCGCGGCCATCGCCGCCGGCCGGGTGATCGAGGGAGCCCGCCGGCGCAAGGTCGCGGCCAGGAAGGCATTCCCGGCCGCCTGGAATGCGGTCCAGACCGCCGCGGAGCGCGCCTACCCCGCCGAATCCGAATAGGACTCCGGTCAGCGACTCAGCCGGGCCACCGCGCTGTCGATGCGTTCGTCGCTGGCCGTCAGCGCAACCCTGATGTGCTGGGCACCCGCCGGGCCGTAGAACGTCCCCGGCGCGGCCAGGATGCCGCGCCCGGCCAGCCAGTCGACCGACTTCATCGCCGACTCGCCCCTGGTGCACCACAGGTAGAGGCCGGCTTCGGAGTTGCCGACCGCGAACCCCGCATCCTCGAACGCCTCCATCAGCTTGCGCCGACGCTCGCCGTATCTGGCCCGCTGGGCCATCACATGACCGTCGTCGCCGAGTGCGGCCGCAGCGGCGGCCTGGATGGGGGTGGGGACGATCAGGCCCAGATGCCGGCGCAGCGCCAGGAGTGAGCCGACCAGGGCGGGATCCCCGGAGACGAAGCCGGCCCGATAGCCGGCCATGTTGGACCGCTTCGACAGCGAGTGCACGGCGAGCAGGCCCTTGAAGTTTCCGCCGCAGACCTCGCGGTGCAACACCGAAATCGGGGTGGTGTCCCAGCCGAGATCGATGTAGCACTCGTCGGACACCACGACGGTCCCGCGGGCCCGTGCCCAGTTCACCACCTTCGCCAGATGCTCGGTCGGCAACACCCGCCCGGTGGGGTTGGACGGCGAGTTGAGCCAGATCATCGCCGGGCGTTCCGGTCCGAGAGTGGCCAGGCCGTCCGCTCTGATCACCGTCGCGCCCGCCATCACCGCGCCGACCTCGTAGGTCGGGTACGCCAGTTCCGGAATGATGATCACATCGCCGTGGCCGAAACCGAGTTGCGCAGGCAGGGACGCGACGAGTTCCTTCGAACCTATCGTCGGCAACACTGCTTCCGGGTCGATGTTCGACACCCCGTGACTCCGGTCCATCCACCCCGAATACGCCTGACGCAGCTCGTCGGTACCGTGCACCGTCGGGTAACCGGGGGCATTGGACGCGTCGGCGAGCCCCATCCTGGCCGGCCCCGGTACCCGGTCGACCGGGGTACCCACCGACAGGTCGACCAGACCTCCCGGGTGGTTGCGGGCGATGCGGGCGGCCTCGGCCAACTGATCCCACGGAAAAGCGGGCAGCCGACCGCCCGGGCTCGGTCGCGTCATGAAGGATCCGCGTTTCTCTTCGGCCATCGGGTCGCCGAGCCGTCGGTGTGTCCGGTCGCTACCGGATCAGTGTTCCTGGGCCATCGGTGGAAGGGCGGCGATGAACGGGTCGTCCGTGCCGGTCTTGCCCACCTTCGACGCGCCACCGGGGGACCCGAGGTCGTTGAAGAAATCGACATTCGCCCTGGTGTACTCGCCCCAGGCGGCCGGCACGTCGTCCTCGTAGAAGATCGCTTCTACCGGGCAGACCGGCTCGCAGGCCCCGCAGTCGACGCACTCGTCGGGGTGGATGTAGAGCATCCGCTCGCCCTCGTAGATGCAGTCGACAGGGCATTCCTCGACACACGCGCGGTCGAGAAGGTCGACACACGGTTCGGCAATCACATAGGTCACGGCAGGTCTCCACGCGCGGTTGTACGGACTGGCAGTTTCACGTCTGGCGAAGAAGGCACGGCAACCGCTGACGACAGCAAGCATTTCGGGCGACCGCGCACATCTTCGTGAACGCCCATCAGTATCCCCCGTCCGCCCGTCCCGGATGTACGCCTGCCCATGTGTTCCCGGGCTCCGTGCGGAACTGTCGCATTTCAGCGCGACAGGGTGGCGGCGGCCGGGCGAGTGTCGTACTGGGCGCGCATGTGATCACCCCAGAGCAGCCCGACGGAAGCCGCCGCCGACAACGCGCCCACACCCATCAGCAGGACGAACTGCCAACCGCGCCACGTGACCGGAACCGACAGGTACAGCGAATTCGTGGTGGCGTAGAGGCCGATCGAGACGACCAGCCAGGCCAGCACAGGGGCCATCGCCGCCCACATCCGCCCGGTGAGCCGGTAGGCCACCCGCGGGATCAACGCCAGTGCCAACGCGACGGGCAGCACCGACACCGGGACCGGGACCGCGCCGATGTAGATGGGCAGGTAGAACACTCCGAAGACGGCGATCACGATCATCAGCGCGGTGAGCAGCGCAACCAGGACCCAGTCGAGAAACCCCGGCCCGGATTCGAGCTGCGGTTCGACTGCCGTCGTCGCGTCGATCATCAGAGCCCCGCGAAGATGTCGTCGGCGCCGGCCGGAAGCGGTCGGCCGAGCAGCAGTTTGTAACGCTCGACGTTCTCCGCCGGCTGGGCGATGCGGTTGGAGAGGGCGAACCCACCGGCGATCAGTTGCACCTGGGTGGCATGCGCGGCCAGGGCCGCTCGGCGGGCGTCGACGAACGCCGCGACGTCGACCGTCACCGCCACCTCACCGTCGCGGGTCAGGTAACCGAGGTCTGCCGCGGTCGCTCGCCGGTAGCCGTCCGGCACCGGCAGCACCGACAACGCCTCGTTCGCCGCCTCCGCGGTGCGGACCGCCGCCAGCACCCGCGGTACCCGCCCGCCGGCGGCCGCCATCGCGACCTGGTGACACGTGATGTGGTCGGGATGGCCGTATCCACCGTCGAAGTCGTAGGTCAGCAGCACCGACGGCCGGATCTCGTCGATCACCGCGACCAGCGCGGCCACTGCTCTGTCGTGGTCCGCTTGTCCACTCCCGCATCGGAGAAAAGCCCGAGGGTGGTCTGCGGGTGGGGTGCCGGCCATGCCGGAGTCGCGAAAAGTGCCCACCCCGGCAAGCATCCGCCGGTCACGGATGCCGAGCGCGGCACAGGCCCATCCCAACTCGGCGTAGCGGTACCCGCCGAGCTGATCGGCTCTGGCCGAGGTCAGGCCCTGTAACTCCGCACCGATGACCTCGCCCTCCTCGCCGAGCGTGGCCGTCACCAACGTGACACCGACGCCCGCGGCGCTGTACCGGGCGAGCGTCCCACCCATGGTGATCGATTCGTCGTCCGGGTGTGCGTGGAAGGCCAGCATGGTTCGACTCGGCCGCCCGGTAGACATGGCCCAAGGGTAAATGCCCCGGACCGCGCCACCGGACAGACGATCGCTACCGCGACCCGCAGGGCGATCGCTACCGGGACCCGCGGGTCGCCCGGATCGCCAGCGGCACCGTCAGTGCGATCAACAGCGCGCAACCGCCGAAGGTGGCCGGCAGCCCGGGGCCGGCCGCGGCCACCACGCCGACCAGCAGCGCCCCGATGGCGGTGCCGGCGTCGAAGCAGGCATTCCAGGCCGCGCTGGCCGTGGTCTCGTTCGCCGGGCCGGCCCGATCGAAGGCCACCACCAGAGTGAGGTTCTGCACCGCGCCGTAGCCGACGCCGAGCAGCCCGGATGCGGCCAGTACCAGTGCCGCCTGGTCGGCCGCCAGGCCCGCCGCCAACAATGCGAGACCCGTGGCCGCGAGCAGCACGGAGACACGGAAGCAACAGCCGGGCTCCCAGGCGGTCGGAGAGCGCACCGGCACGCCACCGACCGACGGCGCCGGTGACCCCGAAGACGAGTAGCGCAGTGGCGGCCAGTGCACCGGATGGGCGAACCACCGGGAGAAAGGTCAGGAAGCCGCCGCCGGACAGGGTCACCACGAACAGCACCAACACCGACGCGCCGACCGCACGCAGCGTCGCGGAGGAACGGTCGCTGTCCGGAGGAGCGGTGGCGCCCGGTTGCGGAGCCGCGCTCGGGCCCGGCCTGAGGGAGCGGCCGATCGAGGGCAGCAGCGGCAACGCCAGTAACGGCGACGCGGCGGCCACCGCCACCGGGCCGAAGTGTCCCGCCGATGTGAGCGCGACGGCGATCGGGACGCTCGCCAGGTTGGGGATGGCGACGGCCAGGCCATAGATCCCGATGGCCTCGCCGCGCCGTCCCGGCGGCACCAATCGGCCTGCGGTGAGCGGCATGAGCACCGTGATGATCGCGAAACCCACTCCGCGGAGTGCCGACACGATCAGCACCCACCAGAACGCGTGCCCGATCAGATACAGCGGCGCCGGAGCGCCCAGCATGACCAGACCGAAGGCGAGCACCGGGATCAGCCCGAATCGGCTCACCATCGCCGGCACCAGCGCCTGAACCGCGACGGTCGCGCCCAGCATGACCGTGGTGACCAGCCCCGCGGCAGCGGCCGCCGTGCCGATCGAGATCGAGTACAACGGCAACGACGACAGCGTCAGCGAAAAGCTGGTGAACGCCAGCAGGCTCAGGTAGACCAGCCCACGCAGGCCCGGCAACCGCCAGAGCGAGGACGGTTCCCCCTCGGTCGGTCGAAACGGCGGGATCAGTCGCGTTCCGGCGGGATCTCGCTGTCGTCGTACTCTTTCGCGAGGATCGCGCCCATCATCATCCCGGTCGATTCTCTCGTGGCTCGATCTCGTCGTGGTCCGGGAACACCGCGTATTCGTCGGGTTCTGCTCCGATACCCGCCGCCAGCAGGGCATCCCGCTGCTTGCGCCGAATCTGCTGCTGCTCCGGGTTCGGAACGGGCACCGCGGCGAGGAGACGCTGGGTGTACGGATCCTTCGGATCCGACAGGATCTGCTCTTTGGTGCCCATCTCGACCAACTTGCCGTGGTGCATCACCACGATGCGGCGGGCGAGAATTTCCACCACGGCGAGATCGTGGGAGATGAACAGGCAGGCGAATCCCTGCTCGCGCTGAAGTTCCTGGAACAGATCGAGGACCTTCGCCTGGACGGAAACGTCCAACGCCGATGTCGGCTCGTCGGCGATCAGCAGGTGCGGGTTCAGTGCCAGCGCGCGGGCGATGCCGACCCGCTGCCGCTGGCCGCCGGACAGCTCGTGCGGGTAGCGATTTCGTAGTGAACGGGAAAGCTGCACCTGGTCGAGCAGGCCTTCGACCCGATTGGACAGATCCTTCTTGCCCTTGGAGACCTTGTGCAGGTACAGCGGCTCACCGATCGACTCGCCGATCGGCAGGCGCGGGTTCAGCGAGGAGCCCGGATCCTGGAAGACGAAGCTGACGGCGGTTCGGACGTTGCGCAACTCCTTGCCCTTGGCGGTCACCATGTCGGTGCCGACGACGTGTGCCTCGCCGTTCACAAATGGCAGCAGCCCGACCAGGGCCCGCCCGATCGTCGTCTTGCCGGACCCGGATTCGCCGACGAGGCCGACGACTTCGCCGCGGCCGATCTCCAGGTTGAAATTGTCGACCGCCCGGAAGGCCGGGGTACTTCCACGCTTGGGATATTCCACTGCCACCGCGCGCAGGTCGACGACCGCTTCGACACCGGGCAACAAACCGGACCGCTTGGTGATGTCGGGGGCGACGTCCTTCGTTGCCGTCGCGACCACCCGGTCCGCCCTGGTGGCCGCCCCGTTCGTCGTGCCGCCGTTCTCCTCGGAGGTGACGGTCTTCTCGTCGGAGGTGGACAGCGGTGACGGGCCGGCGAAGACGGACGGCGCCTCGGCGCCGTCGTGCGTCGCACCGTCCGTCGTTCCGGCGCTCGGTGCGGACGTGACGCCGGTGCCGGTGGTGAGGCCCTCAGCGAGGTTCTCCGCCGTAGTCACGCCCTCTTTGGCGACCACCGACCCGAGGTGCGGTACGGAATTCAGCAGCTGGATCGTGTAGGGCTCGACCGGCCGGTGGAAGATCTCCTCAGCGGTTCCCCGCTCGAGGATGACTCCGTCCTTCATCACCAGGATCCGGTCCGCCATGTCGGCGACCACACCCATGTCGTGGGTGATCAGGATGATCGACGCGTCGATGCGGTCCTTGAGGTCCCGCATCAGCTTGAGGATCTCGGCCTGGACGGTGACGTCGAGGGCGGTGGTCGGTTCGTCGGCGATCAGCAGCTTGGGGTCGAGGGCCAGCGACTGGGCGATCATGGCCCGTTGCCGCTGACCACCGGACAGTTGGTGGGGGTAGGCGTCGACCCGGTGCTCGGGGTCGGGGATCTCGACCATCTTGAGCAGCTCGATGGCTCTTCTGCGCGCCGCTCTGGGCGCCATGGCCTGGTGGGCGCGGAGCATCTCAGCGATCTGAAAACCGATGGTGTACACCGGGTTCAGCGCGGTCATCGGTTCCTGGAAGATGACCGCGATCTCCTTCCCGCGGATCTGCCGGATGATGCGCTCGGGAGCACCTACCAGTTCCCGATCACCCAGCTTGATCGAACCCTCCACGTTGGCGTTTCGTGGGAGCAGGCCCATGATGGCCATCGCCGAGGTCGATTTGCCAGAGCCGGACTCGCCGACGATGGCCAGCACCTCGCCCGGGAACAGGTCGAAGTCGGCGTCCTTGACCGCCGGGTACCAGACTCCGTTGACCCAGAAGTCGATATTCAGGTTGCGCACAGCAAGCACAGGTGTGCCCGTCGGAGCCGCCGCGCGGGGGGTGTCGGTCGTCGTCACGGCGTTCATTCTCCTCGTTGTCGTGCGTGCCACCATGGAGCGGTGAACTACACCCATCGCCCAGCTTTCGGCAGATGGCTCTGCATGGGTATCTGGGCCGTGTGCGCCTTCGGTCTGGTGCGCGAGGTGGGCGCCCGGCCCGGAGCGGCGTTGGCCGTGCTCCCCTGGTTCGCCCTGGCTTCGCTTCTCGTCTGGGCGATGTACTGGCGGCCATGCGTCCAGGTCGACGACGGTGGCGTGCACCTGGTCAACGTGCTGCGCACCATCGATCTGCCGTGGCCGTCGATCCAACGCATCGACACCAAATGGGCACTGATGCTTTACACGGCCTACGGCCCGTACACGGCATGGGCTGCCCCCGCGCCTGGTCTGCGGGCTTCGTCCCAACTGCATCCGGGGCCTCGTGGGTCGCTGCCCGAGTCGGCCATCTCCGACGGCGTGAGCGTCCGCCCCGGCGATCTGCCCGGCTCGTCGTCCGGTGACGCCGCCACCGCGGTGCGGCGACGCTGGGAGGAGCTCAGAGAGGCCGGCTACCTCGACGACCCGCGCCTGGAATTCAACCGACCGCCGGTGCACTGGCACTGGCTGACGATGGCGGGGATCGGACTGCTGCTGATCGCCTGTCTGGCCTCCGTGCTTCGGTGATCGGGCCCGCCGGGCCTCGTTCACGTGGACTCGGCGGCGGTGTGGACCGGAGGGTTTTCCCGCGATTTGCGCAGATCTCGCGCCTTCGGAATGCGCTTCTGACGTGGGTCGAAGGCGTCACGCAAACCGTCACCGATGAAATTCAGGCACATAGCGATGATCACGATGAATACGCCGGGCCAGAGGAAGAGATATGGCTCTCCAGTCAGAATCCGGCCTTGGTAGTTGGAGATCAACGATCCCAGCGAGACGTCCGGGAACTGGATGCCGAATCCGAGGTAGCTCAACGCGGCTTCCAGCAGGATGCCGCCGCTCATCACCAGTGTCGCGTTGACGACGATGACGTTGACGGTGTTCGGCAGGATGTGTTTGAAGATGATCCGCGAGTCGGACGCACCCGCCACCCGGGCGGCATCGACGAACTCGCGCTCGCGCAAAGTCAGGAACTCGGCACGCACCAACCGGCCGAGTTGGGTCCAGGACAACAGGCCCAGCGCCAACGCCACCGACCAGACCCCCCGGGCATTGAAGACCACCCCGAGCACGGCGGTGATCAACACGATCGGCAGGGTGATGATCAGGTCGGTGAACCGCATGGTGGCCGAGTCGGCCCAACCGCGGTAGTAGCCGGCCAGCGCACCGATGACCACACCGATGGTGGTGGAGACGAGTCCCATGACGAAGACGACCACCAGCGTTTGCTGCGTGCCGCGCATCACCTGGGCGAAGTTGTCGTATCCCAGCGCGCCGTCCGCGCCGAACGGGAAGTCGCCCATCGAGAAGAGGTGCGGGCCACCGATGCCGAGGATGGCCAGCGTGGCGCGCTCGCCGGAAGCACTGCCGACGGACGTGTAGTAGTTCCATTTCCACCAGCCCGGTATCGGGCCCCAGCCGATGCTGGTCACCGCCAGCAGCACGACGAAGATGAGTAGCGCCAGGGAAATCATCGCCGCACGGTGGCGCACGAACCTCTTGCGAACAATCTGTCCCTGCGAGAGGCCGGCGACCTCCTGCTGCTCGAAGTTCGATTCGTCGTCCGCGATTGACCACCTCGACCGAGTTCGGCTTGAGCTCCGGGGGCACTGTTGTCATACCGTCACACCCTAATTCGAGGATCGAGGGCTGCATAGGCAAGGTCGGCCAACAAATTGGCCAGGACGGCCACCGTGGCGCTCACCACGAAGAAGGCCATGACAGGGTTCGGGTCGTGCTGGGTCAATCCATTCTGGAACATCGCCCCCAGGGCCTTCCAGCCGAAGACGGTTTCCGTGAAGACAGCGCCGCCCAGCAATGCGGCGATGTCGAATGCGATCACGGTGGCCATCGGGATCAGCGCGTTGCGGAAGGCGTGCCGCATGATCACCGTGCGTTCGGTCAGTCCCTTGGACCGCGCAGTTCTGATGTAGTCCTGGTTGAGCACCTCCAGCATGCTGGCCCTGGCGAACCTGGAGTGGGTGGCCAGCGAGATCAGCATGAGCGTGATGGTGGGCAACGCGAGGTGAGTCAGCGTGTCGGTGGTCTGTATCCAGAAGTCACCCTGCAGGTTCGGTGTGTTCGGCAGGTTCGTCTTGATCGGCCGGCCGTTGATGCCAGGGGTGATCATGTAGGTGTGCCAGGCCCGCATGATCCGGTCGACGAAGATCACGAAGCCGACGGCGAAAGCGGTCAGAGCGCCGTTCCGGGCCGACAGCCCGCGGTCGTCGCCGCCCCACAGGTAGCCGATACCAACGCCGACGGCGATGGCGATCAGCAGCAGGATGAAGAGCTTGAAGAAGCTCATGCCGGAATGGAAGTAGTACTGCAGCGGCCACCACAGGATCAGGCCGACGGCGACCGTGGTGAGGGCGGTGTACAGGGACCTGCGGTTACTCAGACCCGACGTCAACTCGGTGATGCCAAAGGCAAGCAACACGCCGAGGACTCCGATGATCACCGGGCCGAGACTTGGGTTGAGCAGCCAGTGGGTGACCGTGACGTAGTAGAGGCCGACGAAGAAGATCACTCCCGACAACGGCACCGGTCAACAAACGGCGGCGCAGCTCGCCGCCGAACAGTGAAAAGGCGATGATCGCCATGACCACCGATATGCCGATGATCACCGCCCAGCTGAGGGCCGCGCCGGACTGCAAGAAGGAGTTGAACCGGATCGCCAGGAGGTCCTTGAGGATGACCCCGATCCAGAAGACCGGGAGCGAGAAGAACAGGAAGACCATGACCGTTACGGAGTAGTCCAGGCCCGAGTACTGGCGCAACGCGGTGATGATGCCGATGGTGATGCCCAGGACGATGGCGATCACGGTCGAGGCGATGATCAACCGCAGCGAGACCAGGATGGCGTTGGACAGCATCCCGTTCACCGGAACCTGAGTGATGGTCTTGCCGAAGTCACAGTTGCCGACGAGACAGCCGCCGACGCCCTTGAGCCAGATGAAGTATCGGGCCACCGGATTGACGTCCAGGTGCAGGTTCGCCGTGATGACGTCGATGGTGTGCTGCCGCAGGTCCGGGTTGGGCAATCCCCTTGCGGTGTCCAACGGGTCACCGGCGTGGGCCACCAGTTCGAAAGCTATGAAGGTGGCGCCCAACAGGATGAAGAACGCCGCCACCAACCGTCGGACAACAAAAGTCAACATGTGAATCCAGCCTCTCTGCTGCATGACGGCGGGCTTATGGTGTCGACAGTTTCCACTACGAAGCAATACCGAACGCAATCGGAGGCTGCCGCACCCACGTGTGGGTGCAGCAGCCTCCTTCAGTCATTCACGATCGCTCGCGCCGAGACTGGTTGCTCCCGACTAGCTCGCGAGCTTCCACTCCCAGAAGTTCCAGAACAGCTGGGGGCTGACCGGGATCGACGAAACGTTCGTGACCTTCGACGAATCGAACCCGACGATGTCCGGGTACTGGTACAGGATGGTGCCGAAGTTATCGGTGACCAACTGCTTCTCGGTGGACGCGATCAGCGGGTTCTGCTTGGCGGCGTCCGAGGTGATGAGCAGCTGATTCATCTCGGCGTTGACCTTGGCGTTGTCGTAGTGCCCGTAGTTGTTGGCACCCGTCCACTGACCACCGTTCTTGCCCAGGTAGTTCGGCGGGATCTGGCCGATACCCAGGTTGGTGTTCTGCCACGCGAACAACGAGGCGTCGTACTTGGTGGTGTTGGGAAGGTTGTTGCTCCAGTTCGGATCCTTGCCGTCGACGACCGTGATACCGGCCAGCTTCGCGGAGGCGGAGATCAGCTGGTATTCCTGCGCCCGGACCGGGTTGGTCGAGGAGTACAGCAACCGAACCTTGGGATTGGTGACGCCGGCCTTGGTGAGCAGCGCCTTCGCCCCGGCGATGTCGACCTTGTCGAATGCACTCATGCCGTTGGTCGCCGCGATGGCAGCGTAGCCCGGCGAGCCCGGGACCTGCGTGAAGGAATCCCGCAGCGTGGCCTTGGGGTCGATCGGCTTCACCAGCCGGTCGACGATTTCCTGACGAGGAACGGTCTTCAGGAAGGCTTCCCGAACGTCGTTCGCCTTGACGGCGTCGCCACCGTAGGTCTTGGGATCGAAGGGGCCGCCGTTGTCGAAGACCAGATCGACGTGCTCATAGCTACCGCTGACGCTGCTGACCGACTTGACGCCCTGGTCGGCCAGGGCCGCCAGGCCCTTGGTGAAGTCGGTGGTCGGGTGCTCCGGGTCGACGGCCTGCACTTCACCGTTCTGGATGGCCTGGACGGCGGCAGTCGCATCGGGCAGGAATTCGTAGGTGATCGTCTTGATGCTGGGCTTCGGGTCCCCAGGTGTAGGCCGGATTCGCGGTGAAGGTCATGTACTGATCCTTCTTGAAATCCGTCAGCAGGTAGGCACCGCTCGACAGGTACAGCGACTTGTCGGTCGGCAGCTGGGTGAAGTCGAAGCCGGTGTTCCAGAAGTCGGCGATCTTCTTCATGCTGGCGGCATTGTTCGTCTTGGCCGCGGCGACCAATGCCTTGAGCGCGGCCGTCGGGTCGCGTGATGCCAAGGGCCTTCTCCGCCACGACGTGCGACGGGATGAAGCTGGGCGTACCGAACCCGAGCTGGTAGTCGACGTAGGGCTTGCTGTAGACGAAACTGATCGACGACCCGTCGGCGGACATCTCCGGGAACTGCGTGATCAGGGCCGCACCCGGGTCGGCGGCGTCGAACGCGACGCCGGTGGTGCTCGTGATGGCGCCATTCTTATCGGTGTTCACCTTACCGGTGGAGTACTTGCCGCTCCTGGCGATCCACTGCATCAGCAGATCTTCAGCGGTGACCGGGACACCGTCGGACCATTTCGCAGCCTTGTTGATCGTGTACTTGACCGTCAAGGGGCTCTTCGAGGTGACCACACAGGTGATGAACGAATCATTGTTTACGACGTTGAGTTTCTTGTCGTAGTAGTACATCTGCGCCTGGGTGAGGTAGGCCGGGTTGGTGTTGTACACCGAGTTGCCGTGCGTGGTCTCGTTGTTCCACGAGTCTGCCAACTGTGCGCTTCCGGTGGTGATCGCACCCGCCTGTGCACCGGGCTGCGGTGTACGGCCCGTGTGCCTTGCCGCAGCCATCGGTGCCGGAGTTGGAGGCCTGGGCCGGCGCTGAGCTGGCCGCCGCGCCACTGCTACCGGCAGCACCACTGGCCGCGGCGCCACTGCTGGCGGGGCCGGCCGGCGCACTGGCCGACGGCGCGCTCGCCGACTGCGCGGGCGCGGAACCGGCCGTGCTGGTCGACGACTGCTGGCCGGGCGAGCCCGAGCATGCGGCGAAAAGCATTGCCGATGCCGCGACGAGAGCAGTGAGTGACACTGCCCGTGTTCTGATCATGAAGAATCCTCCGTAAGAGCGCTGCGTGAGACGTCCGCGTCGGCCCCCATCGACCGCCGCATTACTCCGAATCACGCCAGCAACCATGTCGTGTCTGACCGCCAGACCTTACGAACAATCTCACCATCTGGGCCAGTGGACAACCAGGATCGTGACCAGAAGGTGATCGGTGGTTCGCACTAGGGAAACATCAATCGGACATCCGGGTCGTCTTTTGACCGGTGCGGAGCAACTTCGTTCCTGCCGACGGCCCTGACCGCAAATGTTCCCGCGGCCGTAAGGATCGACGGCGATCCATCCAGATCCCGCGACTCGTGGTCAGCGTGACGGCCACTGCGGAAGACCGACCAGCGGGCCCGAGAAGACCCAACCAGGACCCCCGCGACCCAGTTGCGGGGCAATCATCGGCGACGTGGCAAAAACGGCTGACGGCCGGGTGATGGGCAGTACGGGCACGGCCGCGGTCAGGGCCGGATCGAGATCCGGCGGGACGATCCCCGACGATGCAGCGGCCGTCAGCATCGGTTGCACCGCGGCGGAGCAGTACCCGGAGAGATTGCCGGCCCGGGGCAGCGGGGTCGGCGTGATGCCGGCCGTCTGCTCAGCAGGCAACGGGCAGTCGAACGCGGAACTCGCGGCCAGCGCGTCGACCGGTCCGCGAGGCACCATCAGCAGCCCGAGATCTACTTTGCCCAGCGCGAGCCGGCTGTTGACCACCGCACGGGGCGAGTCACGTAGCAATTCGACATCGATCCCGATGCCTTGGAGTTGGGACTGGACGAGCCGGGCGGCGGCAGCGAACCGCGGCTCCCCACTCGGATACGTCAAGGTCAACCGCAGGACGGCACCATTCTTGGTCATGTACAGCGACTCGCGGTGATAGCCGGCGGCGGCGAGGTCTTCCAGAGCCCTGGCGGTGTCGCCGGTGACGATCCCTGAGGAACCCGTCGGCGACAAACTGACCAGGGACGGGACGGGCGCTCCGCCCTGCTGGGTTGCCGCCCTGCAGCGCGGAGCGCAACTGCGTCAGATCGAGCCCGGCAGCTACCGCCGCACGGACGTTTCTGTCTGCGGTCGCGCCGGCTGCCGTGTTGAACACCAGTTGAACCGTGCCCGGCAGCGGCACGGCCGTCCGGCGGTCCACCGGAACGATCTGATCCAGCGTGCGCTGGTTCGCGGTGTCGGGCTGCAGCAGCACCGCCTGCAGGTCGCCCCGGCCGAGCGCGTCGATCAGCGCGGACGCGGTACCGATCCTGATGACCGCGGTGGGCGGGCCGGGCTGGGACCCCCAGAACTTGTCGTTGCGCACGAGGGTGATCTCGCCGGTGGCAACGTCGTTGCTCTGCATCTTGTAACGGTTGCCGGATACCGGTAGGCCCGCCGACAAACCCTCGGTCCATCCTCCAGGGGAGTCCTTGAGGATGTGCGAGGGCAGCAGCGGCGAGAACAGCGTTTCCCAGTCGGCGACCCGATGCACGAAGATCACGTCGACCGACTTGCCTGCGTCCCGGGAAACGATGGATGCGATCAGTCGATAGCCGGCCGGATCGACCGTTCCCGGCTGGACGAGCATCTGGTCTCGCAGATAGCTGAAGTCTTCCGCGGTGATCGGTGTGCCGTCGGACCACGAGGCATTTCGGTTGAGCGTGTACGTCACCGTGAACGGATTGCCGGAGGTCACCTGGGCCTTTTCGACCAGGTCGCGGTTCAGTTCGACGGCTCCGTCGGCGGCCACCGTGGAGACCGAGGGAAGGACCAGACCCGCAACCGCCAATTCGGCCGGCGAGTAGTCGGCGATGGCGTGCGGGTTGAAGCCGACGACTGCCCCGTCGACGCCGACCGTCACCGCCGCCTCGGCCGCCGGGACGCTGCCGACCACAGAGCTCGCCGCCGGTGCGATGGGGGCCGGCAACCCGGGCGGCGTGCAGCCGACGGCAAGTACCAGCAGGCCGAGCCCGGCGACCGCGAGGAGCCGACCCGGCCGCCTCGAGACGGCACGCCGGCCTCGTCGCTGCGCCTGGCCGGTCATGTCGCCAACCCTAAGGCGTACGCCGCTCTGGTCGGAGGGCGTGCAGACCCGCTGCGGTCAGGACGAGACCTTGGCGCGGGACCTCGTCCGCGCCCGCTCCCCCGCGTTCAGCACGACCTTGCGGATGCGGGCCGAGACCGGGGTGATCTCGACGCATTCGTCGTCAGAGCAGAACTCGAGCGCCTGTTCCAGGCTCAGCACCCGGTTCGGGACGAGGTGCACCAGTTCCTCGCTGGAGGACTTCCGCATGTTGGTGAGCTGCTTCTCCTTGGTGATGTTGACGTCCATGTCGTCCGCGCGCGAGTTCTCCCCGATGATCATGCCCTCGTAGACCTCGGTGGTCGGCGGCACGAACATCGCGCCGCGCTCCTGCAGACTCAGCATGGCGAACGGCGTCGCCCTGCCGGCGCGATCGGCGACCAGCGAACCGCTGGCCCTGGCCCGCAGCGGGCCGGCCCACGGGCCGTAGCCGTCGAAGATGGCGCTGGCGATGCCGGTGCCGCGGGTGTCGGTGAGGAAATCGGTGCGGAAGCCGATGAGACCGCGGGACGGCACGTGGAACTCCAGCCGGACCCATCCGGTGCCGTGGTTGACCATGGTCTCCATGCGTCCCTTGCGAGTCGCCAGGAGCTGGGTCACGGCGCCGAGGTACTCCTCGGGCACGTCGATGGTCAGCCGCTCGAACGGCTCGTGCTTCTTGCCGTCGACCTCGCGCAGCACCACCTGCGGCTTGCCGACGGTCAGCTCGAAGCTCTCCCGGCGCATCGTCTCGACAAGAATCGCCAGGGCCAGCTCGCCGCGGCCCTGGACCTCCCAGGTATCCGGTCGCTCGGTGTTCAGCACGCGGATCGAGACGTTGCCGATCAGTTCCTGGTCCAGCCGGTTCTTCACCTGTCGGGCGGTCAGCTTCTTGCCGCCGTCCTTGCCGGCCAGCGGCGAGGTGTTGATGCCGACCGTCATCGAGATGGCCGGCTCGTCGACGGTGATCGGCGGCAGGGCCACCGGGTTCTCCGCGTCGGCCAGCGTCTCGCCGATCGTGATGTCGGCCATGCCGGCGACGGCGATCAGGTCGCCGGCGTACGCGGACTCGACCGGAACCCGGTCCAGCGCCTCGGTGATCAGCAGCTCGCTCACCTTGGTCCGCGTCACGGTGCCGTCCAGCTTCATCCAGGCGACCTGCTGGCCCTTGGTGATCGTGCCCTCGATGACCCGGCACATGGCGATGCGACCGAGGAACGGGGAGGCGTCGATGTTGGTGACCTGCGCCTGCAGCGGCGCACCCTCGGTGTAGGACGGAGCCGGGATGGCCTCCATCAGCACGTCGAACAGCGGGTCGAGGTTCTCGTGATCGGGCATCTCGCCATTGCCCGGCTTGTTCAGGCTGGCCCGCCCGGCGCGCGACGCGCAGTAGACGATCGGGAACTCGATCTGCTCGTCGTCGGCATCCAGGTCGATGAACAGTGCATAGGTCTCGTCGACGACCTCGTCGATGCGGGCGTCGGGGCGGTCCGTCTTGTTGACGACCAGCACTACCGGCAGCCGGGCTTCGAGTGCCTTGCGCAGGACGAAACGGGTCTGCGGCAGGGGGCCCTCCGATGCGTCGACGAGCAGCACCACGCCGTCGACCATCATCAGCGCGCGCTCTACCTCGCCGCCGAAGTCCGCGTGACCGGGGGTGTCGACGATGTTGATGATCATGTTGCCCTGCGGAGTGCTTCTGTGCACCGCCGTATTCTTCGCGAGGATGGTGATGCCCTTTTCGCGCTCCAGGTCGTTGGAGTCCATCACCCGGTCGGTGTGTGCCGATCCGGCGCGAAAGGCACCCGACTGCCATAGCATGGCGTCGACCAGAGTGGTCTTGCCATGATCGACGTGGGCGACGATGGCAACATTTCGTAGATCTGACCGGACAGCCACAGCTGCAGTGCTCCTCTTTTGACGGTGTCGCCTACATTGCGACGGGGCGCATCCGGCTCTTCAGAATCTGCCGGAAGCATGACAAAAGCCGCGACCAGGGCCGCGGCAGCCACCCACCCGGCTCTCGTCCGGCGCAGTGCAGCCGCTCCAGTCTACCGGCGAGGCCTCCTTGTCCCGGTCGGGCGGCCGCACGACTGCATCACAGGCCCATCACCCCGTCCTCCCGAGCCTCCCGCCGTCGACCGACTTGTATGGCGTTGCGGCACCCGTATGGCCGTTGACGGGGCTACGGGTGGTCGCCGCGCCATACGGGTGGTTCAGACTGTCGGAAGTCCGCCCGACCGACTGGAGATAGCCGATGCCCGACGAGCCGACCCCGCCCGATTTTCCTCTTCATGTCCTCGAAGATGACGAGACGATCCCGCCTCGCCCGGAGGAGGAACTCGCAGATATCGAACGCTCCGCACCCGACCCACACTGAGCCAGCGGACCCGGACTTCGCCTCGACACATCCCACAGAACCTAACGTCCCCCAACTCCCTCGCCTCGCGCCGCCGCGTTTGTTTCGCTCGCGTCGCTCCGGAGCCTCGCGTCCGGAGCCTCGCTTACGCCGCTGGCCTCGGGCCGCGCCGCCTTGTATGGGCCGGGCGCGCCCGTATGGCCGTTCACGGGCCGAAAAGTGAGGCTCGGGACCTAGCGGTCCCGCTCGTTCGTTGTCCACACGGCTCGAGTTGTCCACAATCTGCGCAAAAGCTAGACCTGGCGGGTGCCTGCTCGGGACCCTCGGAGCCATGATCACTGCTGGTGAGGCCTGGATCGATCGCGCGGTCCTTCTCGAGGGCGACGTCGGGCCTGCACAAATCCGCGCCATGGTGCGTTCCGGGGAGTTGTTGCGTCTGCGTCGAGGCCGCTACGCCTTCGGTGACGCCTGGGCCGAGGCCGATTACCATCAGCGCCACCGCATCAAGGCTCTTGAACTGGGTCATGCTCTCGCCGGTCGCGCTGTCATCAGCCACGAGTCGGCCGCTCTCCTGCACGGCCTGGACCTGCCCGGCGGACCGATCCGGCGTGTCCACGTCACCTGGCCGGCGAGTCTGGGCCAGCACGCTTCCGCCAACATCACGCCGCATCGAGGACGAGTCTCCGCTGCGCAAATGCAGATGATCGACGGCGTATTGGCGACCAGCCCGGCGCGTACCGTCTTCGACGTCGCTTGCTCGGCTTCCATTGAGCGCGCCATCTCCGCAGCAGATTCGGCGCTGCACAAAAAACTCTGCGCCGCTTCGGATTTGGCTGATGTCCTCACGGCGGGCAGGAGAGTGCCGGGCGTGCTCCGAGCCAGGCGAATCCTCGAGTTCGCCGACGGGCTGTCCGAAAGCGTCGGTGAATCGATCTGCCGCCTCCGGATGGCCCAGCTCGGACTGCCCGCTCCGACCCTCCAATCCGCGATCCCCGGACTCGCACAGAACATGGGCGCCAGAGTCGATTTCGAGTTCGAACGTCTGCACACGGTCACCGAATTCGACGGCAAGATCAAATACGGTCGACTGCTCAAACCGGGCCAGCAAGCCAGCGACGTGGTTTTTGCCGAAAAGGTGAGAGAAGACCGAATCCGAGACACCGGCCGCGAATGTGTCCGCGTCATCTGGGCAGACCTCGATCGGACCGACTCGCTCCTCGCACGCTTTCGGGCCGCATTCAAGCGCGCCGGATTTACCGACTGGAGCCCCGAACCACTCCGCTTCCGCCCAACCGCGCGACCTGTATGAGCCCGCAAGCGCCCGTAGCCCAGCTGACAGTCCTACAAGAGCGCCCGAGCCATACAGGTCGGAGAGGACCGTTCGTATCCCTCTGCTTCACAGGCGGCAGCCGGTCGGATCAGATGAAGAGCCCGGCGCCGACCCGGGCGAACCCGCCCCAGGTGCCCTGGTAGGCCTGTTGATATAGGGCGCCCGCCACGCCGACGCCGAAGACGTCGTAACGACCGGTTCGCGGCTGGTAGGTCATCGCGGGTGCACTGACGAACGAACCTCCCATGTTCCGCGGGGCGACCCAGCCCTTGCCCGGTAGCCAGGTGACCTGGTAGAGGCTCTTGTTGGTGCCGAGCGTCGCCAGGTGGAAGGAACCGTCGGATGCCACCACGGCGGCAACCCCACCAGCGAAGACACCGCTGACCGGCAGTGCGACCGGCGCATGCCACGTGGCGGAGTAAGTCACCTGGTAGATCCGGCCGTCCGTGCCCACCCCGAAGACGTCGTAGCGCCCGGACCGGTAGGTGACGGACGGCGTTCCCCGGAAGGAACCGCCGAGCACCTGGGGAGCCAGCCAGCCGTGCCCGGGCTGGTAGGCGACCTGATAGAGCCGATGATCCGTGCGGACGCCGAAAACGTGGTAGACGCCTGAGGTCACAACGCCGGTCAGCCCGCCGACGAAGCTGGTCGCCCCCGGAACTGGGACCGGCGCGCGCCAGCCGCCGATGTACATCGTCTGATAGACGGTGCCGTTCGTACCGACCGCGAAGACGTCGTAACGGTTCGTCGCAGCGTTGTAGATGACCCCGGGTGAACCGGCCAGCTGGCCGCCGAGGTTCAGCGGTGCGCTCCAGCCGGCAGCGGTGTGGGTGACGGCGTACAGATTGTGGTTCGTTCCGACGCTGAAGACGTGATAGTTGCCGTCACTGGAGACCACCGCCGCCGAGCCCGGTGAAACGCGGGCCGGGGTCCCGCCGCCATTGCTGCCGACCAACCCCATTCCGTAGGTGTCGGTGCTGATGACGTCGGGATCCAATCCGTAGCCACATGCCGTGATCGGCAGCGACTGCTTGACGACGTAACCCTGGAGGGGATCCGGCGCCGAACTGGACTGGGACTGCCAGAAGACCGACACGTCGGGCATCGAGGTCTCATTGAAGTCCGTCGCCAGAAGTTCCTGCGGTTGACCGACGTAGGCACCGGCGATGTAACCGGCCGCAGTGACCTGCTTGGCCCAGGTCTGGACCCATTGGATCTGGGCGGCTCGGCTGGTTCCGGCGATGTTGTTGCCCTCGATGTCGACGAACACCTGAGAGCCCTTGGGATAGCCGACGGCCTGGGCATGCGTGACCATCAGTTTTCCGCGGCTCGTCGCCTGCGCGAGATCGCCGAAGGCCGGCGAGTAGTAGCCCTGGAACGGAACAACAGTCATGCCCAATGACTTCGCGGTGGCATATGCCTGCGCGAAGGTCGGGCTGCTCGTGCTGTCCAGGTCGTTGAGAAATGCGACCCCGTAGCCGGCCGTCTTCAGGCACGACAGCTGGCTGTCGGTCGGCGCCGTCCCGGCATCAAAGCCCTTGACGCCGGCCGCCACCGCATTCGCGGACACCGAAGCCGACGTCGTCGCCGCCTGGGCCGGTCCGGCCACTCCGATCAGCGTGGTCAGCAGCACCAGGGCGGCAGGCAGAACAAAGCGTCGAAAGCTGACAGACATCAATTTCCTCATGGCCGAGCGGACACATCTCCGTTCGGCCATGTGCGCAGGTATGGAATCATCTTGGGCGAAATGTCGGCAAACCCGAAGAATTAATCCACGCTCAGGATCCAGTCGACGAGCGATTATCTTCACCCAGCCGCAACCAGCACACCGAACGCGCGTCTCGCGCGAGCCTCGGAGACGAATTGATGACGAGCGACGCAGACCAACCCATCAGCGCCCTGCGCACCGGCCACGACGCACTGGTCTCGCACGTGCATTCGCTGTCGCCGGAGGCGATCACCGGTCCGTCGGGAGCTTCGGAATGGACGGTGGCCCAGGTGCTCAGTCATCTCGGCAGCGGGGCCGAGATCGGCCTGGCGACGCTGGAGGCCGCACTCGGGAAAGCGGAGAAGCCCGCCGACGGATTCAACCAGAGCGTCTGGGACCGCTGGAACGCCATGGAGCCGGCCGAACAGGCCCACCACTTCATGATCTCCAACGAGAAGCTGGTCCGCCGTTACGAATCCATCGACGAGGCCACCAGGAACACCGCGACGGTCGACATGGGTTTCCTGCCTGCGCCGGTCGATGTGGCCACCGCAGCCAGCTTTCGACTGGAAGAGTTCGCACTGCACTCCTGGGATGTGGCGGTGGCGAGCGATCCGGCGCGCGGTCCTGGCCGCGGACGCGGTCGAGCCGATACTGGCCGTCATTCCGTTCCTGATCGGCTGGATCGGAAAGCCGGGAGATGCCCTGGACGGTCGGCAGCTGAATGTCGCCGTACACACGACCGACCCCACCAGGGATTTCGGGCTGCTGATCGCGGACAAGGTCACGCTCGGCGACGCTCCCACGGACCCGGACGCGGATCTTCACCTGCCGGCCGAGAGCTGGCTCCGACTGGCCACCGGCCGACTCGGCGTGGAGCACACCCCGGCGGAGGTTTCCGTTACCGGGCCGCTGACCCTCCCCCAGCTCCGGCAGATCTTCCCCGGTTTCTGATCCCGACGGTCAGGTGACCGTGCCCAGCTGCCAGGGGATGAACTCCTCCTGGCCGATGTCGAGCGCTTCGCTGACCGTTTGCTCGCCCGAGGCGACGGCGATGATCAGTTCGAGGATCTCGTCGCCGACCTCGGCGAGCGTGGCTGTCCCGTCGATGATCCGACCACAGTTGATGTCCATGTCCTCGGACATCCGCCGGAACATCTCCGTGTTCGTGGCGAGCTTGATCGACGGAGTCGGGCGGCATCCGAAGACGGACCCGCGACCGGTGGTGAAGCAGACGACGGTCGCGCCGCCCGCGACGATCCCGGTGACGGAGACCGGGTCGTAGCCAGGGGTGTCCATGAAGACCAGACCCCGCTCGGTGATCGGTTCGGCGTATTCGTAGACCGCAGACAGGTCGGCCTGACCGGCCTTCGCCACCGCGCCAAGAGACTTCTCCAGGATCGTGGTGAGCCCACCGGCCTTGTTGCCGGGCGCCGGATTGTTGTCCAGGGTTCCGCCGCCGGCAGCCGCGTAGGTCTGCCACCAGTCCAGCCGGTCCAGCAGCCGCCGGCCGACCGCCTCCGAGACGGCCCGCCGGGTGAGCAGGTGTTCCGCACCGAACACCTCGGGCGTCTCGGCCAGGACCGAGGTGCCACCGGCGGCGACCAACAGGTCCGAGGCTCGGCCGAGAGCCGGGTTCGCGGTGATACCCGAATAGCCGTCGGAGCCCCCGCAGTTCAGACCCAGCACGATCTCGCTGATCGGCGCGGGCGCGCGGCGGCGCGCTTCCAGCCGCGGCAGCATTTCCTTGATGCGCTCCACCCCGGCCCGCACAGTGGCGCGCACGCCACCGGTGTCCTGGATGGTGAGAGTCTCGACCAAGGTGTCCGACGACGGGCCAAGACCGCTGACCAGCGACTGCACCGGCACCATCTCGCAGCCCAGCCCGAGAACGAGCAGGCCACCGATATTCGGATGCTGCGCGTACCCCCGCAGTGTCCGGACCAGCGTGTTCGCCCCATCGCTTCCCGTCACCAGCCCGCAACCGCTCTGATGGGTCAGCGCGATCACGCCGTCAACGTGGGGATACGCGTCGAGGGCTGCCCCGCGGAATTGGTCGGCGATCATCCTGGCCGAGGAAGCCGAGCAGTTCACCGACGTCAGCACCGCAACATAGTTGCGCGTGCCCACGCGCCCGTTCGCACGGTGATAACCCTGGAAGAACCGGGCGGGTCCCGTCGGAGCGGGCAGCACGGTCCGCGCCGTGCCGAACTCGTACGCCCGCGGCGTCATGTCCATGCCGAGATTGTGTGAATGGACGTGCTCACCGGCCATGATGTCCACGGTGGCGCAGCCGATCGACTGGCCGTACTTGTGCACGGTGCCCCCGGACGGGACGTCCCGCAACGCGAACTTGTGACTGCGGGGGATGTCGCCTCGCAGCACGAGCTCCATGTCCGGGGAGCTCAAGCGGGTGCCTGCAGGCAGATCACGTGTCGTGATCGCGACGTCATCGTCCGGGTGCAGCACCAGGGCAACCTCGGACAGGCGGATGACCACGGCAGCGTCAGGCGCCCTGACCGCGGTTGAAGTTGGTATCCAGGGCCAGGGTGAGCTCCGGCGGAAGAATCGGCTCAGCTGGTGGCGCAGCGTACTCGTCACCCTCCTCGACCTGAGTCGGGTTGAGCACGCGGAACATGAACGACTTGGTGCGCTCGTTCTGCGGATTGCCGATGACTTCGTCCGGCGTGCCCTCCTCGACGACATACCCCCCGTCCATGAAGACGACCCGGTCGGCCACGTCTCGGGCGAAGGCCATCTCGTGCGTGACGACCATCATCGTCATACCCTCCCGGGCCAGGCCCTTCATGACGGCAAGCACCTCGCCGACAAGTTCGGGGTCGAGCGCGGAGGTGGGCTCGTCGAACAGCATCAATGCCGGGTTCATCGAAAGCGATCGAGCGATGGCGATGCGTTGCTGTTGGCCGCCCGACAGTTGCGGAGGATATGACGACTCCTTGTGCGCCATGCCCACCCGCTCCAGGTTGTGCCGTGCCACCTGCTCGGCCTCGCTCTTCGAGCGCTTCAGCACTCGGATCTGCGCGATCGTCAGGTTCTGCAGCACCGTCAGGTGGGGGAAGAGATTGAACTGCTGGAACACCATGCCGATGCTCTTGCGCATGGCGTCGATGTCGCACTCGCTGTCCGTGACGTCGAAACCGTTGACGATGATCTTGCCCGCGGTGGGCTGTTCCAGGAGGTTCACGCAGCGCAGCATCGTGGTCTTGCCGGAGCCGGACGGGCCGATGATGCAGACGACCTCACCCTTTTTGATTTCTACATCGATGTTCTTCAGAACCTCGACTTCGCCGAACTTCTTCACCAGGCCCTTGATGGAAATCGCGCCCTGGCCGGGGAAGTCAGTGACAGTTTGAGTCATCGCTCATCGCCTTCTAGCTTGCTTGCGTTCCAGGGCCCGAACCGCTTGCGACAACGGCAGGGTGATGACGAGGTACGCCAGCCCTACGAGAATCAGCGGCGACGAGTTGGCATTGATTCCAGTGATACCACCGCTCGCCGCGGTCTGGCCCAGGTAGGTCAACTCGTACTGGACCGAGGTGAAGCCGAGGGCGTAGACGAGCGACGAATCCTTGACCAGCAGGATGACCTCGTTGGTCAGCGGCGGAATGATGATGCGGAAGGCCTGCGGCAGGATGATCGAGATCATCGCGCGGCCGGGCGGCATACCCAGGGTCCGGGCGGCTTCCATCTGGCCTTTGGGAACCGCCTGTACGCCGGCGCGGATCGTCTCCGACATGTATGCGGCTGCTACCGATCCGAGCCCCAAAGTGACCAGTACGTAGAAGTTGGTGAAGAACTTGTTGCTGTTGCCGAAAATCGTCGGGATGGCGTACGCCAGCAGATACAACACGAGCAGCGTGGGCAGGCCGCGCAGCAGCTCGACGTAGACCGTTGCGATCCAGCGGTACAGCCGGACCTGCGACAGCCGCATCAGCGCGATGATCAGCCCGACGATCAGCCCGAAGATGAAGGAGGTCACCGTGTAGATCAGGGTGTTGACCAGCCCCGTCTTGATCATCCTGGGAAGAATTTGACCCATGATGTGGACGTCGAGGAATTGGACCCGGAAATCCTTCCAGTGACCCACCAGAGCCAGCACCACGACGACCACGACGATCGCCGAATACTGGATGGTCCGGATCATCGTGGTGCGTTGCTTCTTCGTCATGCCGGTCTGCGGTCTGGCGGGCGCTGCAGCAGGTGCTTGCGTAGGTGCCGTCACTGGCCAACTCCTGTTCCGAGGTCGGATGCTGTGGAACCAGATCGGCCGGGGCCCGCGCGATGTCCGCTCGGGCCCCGCCCGGTACACCGTTACTTGGTCGGCGGTGTTCCACCGATCCACTTCTTGTAGCTCGTCAGGTACGTGCCGTCGGCCTTTGCCTTGGCCAGGGCGTAGTTCGCCACGGTCGCCAGGGCGGTGTTACCCAACGCAACGCCGAAGCCGTATTCCTCACCCGTGTTGAAGTTGTCGACGATCTTGACCTTGCCGGCCTGCTGCTTCATGTACTCGTTCAGGGCCGGCTGATCGTGGATGGCCGCATCGATCTTGCCCGACTGGAGAGCTTGCTCCTCGTCGGAGATCTGCTGGTACTCCTGAACCGTGTACCCGTACTGACTTGCGTACTTCTGCGCGTACGCCAAACCGGTGGTGCCGGTCTGGGCGCCGAGTTTCTTCCCCTTCAGGTCCGCCAAGCCCTTGACATCGCTGGCGCTCTTCACCATCAGTGCCTGCGACGCGTCGTAGTACGGGTTCGAGAACGTGATGGCCGCCAACCGCTCGGGGGTGATCGTCATGGCCGCCGCCGAGATGTCGCACTTCTTCGACTTCGTCGCCTGGCCCGACTTGATGGCCGGGAACTGCTGGACCGAGACTTTCTTGGTCACGCCGAGGTCTTTGGCGACGAAGTCCATCAAGTCCATGTCGAACCCGACGATCTTTCCGGTGCCGTCGTCGACTTCGAACGGTGGATAGGGCAGGGACGTGCAGACGGTCAGCGCCGATTTGTCGGTCAGGGTTGCCTTGGCGGCGGAGATCATGTCGGGAGTCAGCGTGGCCGGGGCCGCCGTACTCGGCGGCACGAACGCCGACGTCGAAGCCGGAGCGCCGCCCGAAGCCGGCGCTGCGCCGGATGCTGCGGCTGTCGAGGCAGGTGCTGCCGCTCCGGAGGATGCCGGCGCCGCTGCCGACGTCGGGGAACTGCTGGAGCTGGAACCGCAGGCGCTGAGTACGAGTGCGCTGGCGGTGACGGCTGCCAACAGCATCGCTCGCGTGGTACGGGTTTGGGTTGATGCCACGTCTCTCCCTAGAAATGCGGTGGGACTGCTCCCTCCCTCGGGATCGAGGAAGGAGATTGCGCGTTCGTGGCATACTGCCACGCCGAATATGTCATTCGGATGACGCAATGCACAAGATGTCGACACGATCGCCGAATTGCGTCTCATGCCAGGCTTCGGAGCACCACCTGCAACGAATCCACGAGCCGCTTGTCCGATTCCAACAGGTCCATCGCATGCAGTTCGTCCGGCCCGACCCATCGGTAGGCATCGTGATCGATCAATCTGACCGGCTCGTCCGAGGTCGGTTCCGCGCGGTAGCAGAGCAGTTCGACACCCGGTTCGACTTCGACGGCCGGACCGATCTGCGCAAACACCCTGGTAGGCAGGGAAAGCTCCTCGGCCAGCTCCCGACGCAGGGCCTGCTGATCCGTCTCGCCGGGCTCCACTTTGCCGCCCGGCAACTCCCACCGCCCCGGGTCGGTGCGGGTCGAGCTGCGCCGGGCCAACAGCACTTTCCCAGTTCGGACGATCGCTCCGGCCACCACCCGAACCGTCTCGCGCGCAGCCAGCGTGGCGATACCCAACAGCATCTCGCCGTAACGGACCAGCAAAGGACGGAGCACAGAATTTACAAGGGGCACGGCGGTCGCCACGTGAAATTCGACGGTGGCCAACGTGCCCGCCGCGGTCGGAGTCACCGTCACCCGGACGCTTACCCGCGCGACTCGGCCCCCGAGCGCCGACTCCAGGACCGGGAGGCCGGCCGACTCGTCGACGCGCAGGAGTACCCGGCGCCACCCGCCGGCCGGTTGGAACCGGACCAGACCACCGATCGGCAGCGTGCCTGGATCACCGGCGACCTCCAGCCGGCCGCCGACCGCCCTGGCCGCCCTGACCCAGACGTCGGACCGGCGCAGCACCCGACGCACTGAACGCCGGCGGCCCGTCGATGACAGTTTCGCTGCGCACCAGCATCCGGCGAGTCACGTCCTCACCTCGTCCGCTGCCATCGCCACCGCCGGCGAACGACGGCTGGCCACCAGGACTACCGCCAAGGTCGCCATGCCCAGCACCACGTAGACGGTGCCCAACCAGGATTGCCAACCCGGGCGGGACAGGACCGGCACCTCACCCTGGAGCGCAACCAGCACACTGACCAGGAAGCTGTAGCAGGCCACCAACCAGCACACCATCAGAATGCGGACCGCGCGCTGTCGGCGGCGTGCACCGAAAAATCCCCACACCAGCAGGGGAAGCACCCAGACCCAGTGATGCGACCAGGAGATCGGCGAGATCAACAGTCCGATGAACTGGGTGGCCAGCAGGGCTGCGGTGCGGTCACCGGCCCGCAGCGCCGCCCACACCGCCCAGATTCCCAAGGCCGATGTCAGCAGGCAGACCGCCAGCCAGGAGGTGCTGACATCGTGGCCGAGCAGCCGGGACAAGGCCCCCCGCCATGATTGGTTGATGGCCGAATACACCGGACCCGTCCGGCCTGGGTCCAGGATCAGTTTCGTGAAATACCGCCAGGTCTGGTGCGGGATGATCGCCAGCATCAGCACGACGGTCAGGGCGAAGAAGCCGACCGACCAGGCCAGCGCCGCAAAGCGCCGTTGCAGTAGGTAGTACAGACCGGTGATGGCCGGCACCAGCTTGATCCCGGCCGCGAGTCCAACCCCGGCGCCGGCGATCCAATCCCTGGTCGAGACGGCTCCGTACAACACCAGCACGGCGAGGAAGAGGTTGATCTGGCCGTAGTTGAACGTGGTGCGGACCGGCTCCAGCCACATCGAAAGCGCCGTGCCGGTGACCACGATGCCGCGGACGGAATCCAGTCGGGAATCCGGCCCCGTCCGGCCGATCAACCGGAGGGTGAGATAGATGATCGCGGCCAGAGCGGCGATGGATGCCGCTTGCCACAGGATCCTGGTCACGACCCATGGCAACCAGAAGAGCGGCTTGAAGATCAGAGCCGAGAACGGCGGGTAGGTAAAGGGCAGCGCCGACGCGCCGGAGGAGAAGTCGTAGAGCGTCCCGTCGGTGAGGTGACCCGCGCCGTCCACGTAAACGCGCAGATCGATCATGTTGAAGGGATCCGGGCCGAGTTCGGTGAACACGACATGCGCAACGACGCTGACGACCAACAGCAACCACGGCGCCCAGGCGGAGGCGACGAAGCGTCGGAGCGCTTGAGCAGACACGACTGCGGGAACCTTTCGACGGATCGGTGCCCCGGTGATGCTACGGCGGTGCACCGACGCGGCAGTGCTCGTCCGGGCCAGCCGTCAAGACCGCAAGCTTCATCGAGGATCATCGACCGCGACGATCCCAGCCGCTGTCCGTCAAGGAGATCCAAGTTGACCAGCACCTTCTCGCCCGCGCACACCAGACTGCTCGACACCGTGCCGGCCGGCTCCTCCCGCGTCGTCGCCCACAGCGTGGACTACGAATCCGACGGCGTTTCCCTGGAGGGCTATCTCGCCGTTGACGAGGCCACGGACGAGACCCGGCCTGGCGTGCTGGTCGTGCACGACTGGACCGGCGTCGGCGAGTACGTACAGGTGAGGGCGCAGATGTTGGCCCGGCTGGGATATGTCGCTTTCGCGCCGGACATCTACGGCGCCGGTATCCGGCCGGACGAAAGTGAGGCGCCGCAGGTCGCCGCCCGCTATTACGGCGACCCGGAGCTCATGCGTTCCCGGGTTCTCGCCGGCCTCGAACAGTTGCGGGCCCAACCGCGGGTCGACCGTGACCGGATTGCGGCGATCGGTTACTGCTTCGGCGGTTCGGTCGTTCTGGCGCTTGCCGCCAGCGGAGCCGACGTGGCGGGCGTCGTGTCGTTCCACGGCGCTTTGATGCCGGTGCCGTCGGAGGACGCTGCCGGCATCAAGGCGAAGATTCTGCTGCTCGGCGGGGCGGCCGACCCGGTGGTGCCGGATGACGCGGTGCAGGCCTTCGAGAACTCGCTCCGCGCCGCCCCGAACGTCGATTGGCAGCACACCCGTTACGCGGGTGCCATGCATGCCTTCACGCTGCCCGAAGCCGACGCCCCGGATCACGGTGCGCAGTACAACGCTTCCGCCGAGAAGCGTTCCTGGACAGCGATGCTCAACTTCTTCGAGGAGATCTTCGCGTCTTGACCGGCGCTCGATCTCCGTCCATCGCACAGCTGACGGCCGACCCACACCCGCACCTGGCGGCGTTGCGGCTGGGTGGTCCGATCGGCTGGGTCGAGTCGCTCGGTGGCTGGATGGTGGTCGGCCACGCACTGGCGGTGACCGTCATGCGCGACGCCGAGACCTTCACCGTGGACGACCCTCGATTCACCACGAGCCGGGTGGTCGGTCCCAGCATGCTGTCCACGGACGGAGCCGATCACGCCCGTCACCGGAAGCCCTTCGTAGAGCCGTTCACCCCGAGGGCCTCACGGGCGTACTTCGCCGAGTTCGTCGAGCGGGAATCAGCCCGGCTCGTGTCGTCCATCGCGCCCCTTGGTCGGGCGGAGCTGCGGACCGGCCTTGCGGCTCCGCTGGCCACCGCATCCATGCAGCTGGCCCTTGGCCTGCAACGTATTCCGGTCGATCAGCTGTTGGAGTGGTACACCGCGATCGTCGCGGCGGTGGCCGAGATCACCGCCGGCGCCGCCCCTCCCGCATCCGGACGAACTGCCTACGCGTCGTTGGCGGCCGCGATCGAGGCTGCGATCAGCGCCGGCGCGGATGACACGTTCCTGGGTGAGATCGCATCGGCAGCAGATGATCTGACCGTGACCGAGGTGCTGTCGAATGCCGCCGTCCTGCTTTTCGGGGGCATCGAGACGACCGAAGGGATGATGGCCAATCTCTTCCATCATGTTCTCTTCGACGATGACGTGCTCGTTCGGCTGCGGGCCGATCCGTCGCTGATCGACGCAGCCATTGAGGAGTCGCTCCGTCTCGAACCCGCGGCGGCGGTAGTCGATCGATATGCGACCAGGGACATCTCGGTCGAAGGAATCGACATCCGCCGCGGCGACCTGGTTGTCGTCTCGCTGGCCGGCGCGAACCGGGACCCCGCGGTGTTCACTGATCCGGACCGGTTCGACCTGCACCGGGCTGACCTTCGGCGGCAGCTGGCCTTCGCGCAAGGTCCGCACACCTGCATCGGACTGCATCTGGCCAGGCTCGAAACCCGATGCGCCCTCAGGAATCTGCTTGCGCTCCCCGATCTTGCCGGTGATCCAGACCGCAGCTCCGATCCCGCCGGCCTCGTATTCCGCAAACCGGATGCCGTCTGGGCCCGCTGGTCCCGATAGCTCATCGGCGATACTGAACGAACGCCCACCCGGAGTGGCACCGAAAGGATCAGCTGATGCCAGCGGTCGACTCCACCACCAGAGCAGCCAGCAAGATACTGGCGAAGGCCGGAATCGAGTTGGACGCAGTCTTTCCCGCTGAGGTGGACGACGGATTCCGTTGGGGTGTGGCCCATCTCCCACGAGACCGACAGCGTGACAAATTCCGCGTACTCGTCGGCGTCCCGGCGAATGGGCGGTTCAGCGCGGAGGAACTCGCCACGGCCCTGCGGAACGGCGCCTCGGAACTACTCGAGCTCGACGCTGACGAGGACCTGGAGATCGGCAGCTTCCGCTTCGAGATCTTCTGAGCTCAGGAGCGCGATCGTCCTCACACCTGCGGCACCAGCAGAGTGTGTGCCGGCCGGTCGCGGGCTAGAGCTTGATCGAGTGTGGCCAGGAGCGCTCCCCCGCGTGTCGCCGCCAGCGCAGCGAGATATGCGTCGGTCACCTGACGATGGCCGCGGACGTGGCTGAGATCGGCATCGGCGTATGAAAGTTCGTCCGGCCAGAATTCACATCGCGAGTTGGCATGGAGCGAGCGCAAGACCTCCCGCGCCGCGTCGACCGATTCGCCGATCCGGACCAGGAACCGGACCAGAGAGCCTTCGACAACTGGGCACAGGGCTATCCGATCGACGGTGGACAGCCATGTCGAAACGCGGGAATGATGCTCGTGCTCGGCAACTGTCATCGCGATCAGTACGTTCGCATCCAGAAGGTAGGCCATCAGTCTTCGTCGAGAGCTGCCGCAACCTCGTCTGAGGTGATGCGGCGCCCAATGCTGATAACAGGAAAGCCGGAGACTGCGTCGGTACGGACGACGACGGGTTCGTCTAGTTGGCTCAGCCCGCGAGCGGCCAGTTCCGCCAGAGTGGCCGACAGCGACTGACCCCGAAGCTCGGCCAGCGCCACCGCTCGCCGATGGAGAGCCGGCGGAAGATCGACAGTGGTTCTCATACCTGCATCATACTGACATCACCTTTGATGCAGTTTCATCGTCGGAGCAAGTCCGTCACGGAGCAGCTCCGTGCGCCGCGCTGATCATGGCAGCGCCAGAAAGTCACGAAGCCAGCCGTCGACCTCCGTCATGGTCGCCCCATCGACGAAGCCTGCGAGGTCGAAAAGCCGGTCGCGGGTGACCGTTCGGGGCTGTTCGGTCATGGCAAAGTTCGGCCGATCGAGCGCCAGACCGGAGCCCCTCAAGAGCACGTGATTCGGCCATCCACGATTCTTCGTGGTCACTGGGACGATGATTGCGAGCGTGTCGGCCTGCTCAAGATAGCCGTCACTGGCAATCAGGAGAGCTGGCCGGCGCCCGGCTTGCTCTCGCCCGCGCACGGGATCGAGTTCGGCCCACACCACGATCCCTCGCCGGAGATCAGTTGCCATCTTGTCCGTCGCTCATTGCGACGTCCCACTCCCCGAACTCGTCTCGGTACTCCTGGTCGGCGCCACGGAACGCGCGGCCAAACTGCTCCATGCGCCTGCGCCGCTCATAGCCATCGAGCAGCTTCTCGATGAGACCGGCCGCAGTCATGCCCTGCTCTGCGCATTCCGGTTGATTCGGTCGCGGAGCTCGACCGGCACCTTGATGGTGGTGGTAGCCATCCAACGAGTATACCAAGTGGTATACCTAGCTGGTCTACTCACACATTGAACCTGAACTCGACCACGTCGCCGTCGGCCATGACATAGTCCTTGCCTTCGATCCGGACCCGGCCGGCCGCCTTCGCCGCGGCCATCGATCCGGCGGCGATCAGGTCTTTGTACGAGACGACCTCCGCCTTGATGAAGCCACGCTCGAAGTCGGAATGGATGACGCCGGCTGCCTGCGGGGCCGTCGCGCCCTGCTTGACGGTCCAGGCTCTTGACTCCTTCGGGCCGGCCGTCAGGTAGGTCTGCAGTCCCAGCGTGTGGAATCCGGCGCGGGCCAGAGCGTGCAGGCCGGGCTCGTCCTGGCCGACCGACTCCAGCAGCTCGAGCGCCGACTCGTCGTCGAGTTCCAGCAGCTCGTATTCGACCTTGGCATCGAGGAATACCGAGTCTGCCGGCGCCACGGCCGCGGCCAACTCGGCCCGCTTGGCCGGATCGGTCAATACACCCTCGTCGGAGTTGAACACGTACAGGAACGGCTTGGCCGTCAGCAGGGTCAGTTCGCGGAGCGCAGGCAGATCCAGCTTGGCCCGGGCGGAGAACAGCGTCCTACCGGAGTCGAGGATGGCCGCCGCCTGCTGCGCAGCTTCGAGGATCGGCTTGCGGTCCTTGGCGTTCCTGGCTTCCTTCTCCAGCCGTGGGAGCGCCTTCTCGACGGTCTGCATGTCGGCGAGAATCAGTTCGGTGTTGACCGTTTCGACGTCGGCCAGCGGGTCGACCTTGCCGTCGACGTGGACCACGTCGTCATCGTCGAAGACGCGCACCACCTGACAGATGGCATCGGCCTCCCGGATGGTGGCCAGGAACTTGTTGCCGAGGCCGGCACCCTCGCTCGCCCCCTTCACGATCCCGGCGATGTCGACGAACGAGACCACAGCGGGAACGGTGCGGGCCGACGAGAAGAGCTTGGCCAGCTCGTCGAGCCGCGGATCGGGCAGCGGAACCACGCCGACGTTGGGTTCGATCGTGGCGAACGGGATAGTTCGCGGCCAGCACGTCGGAACGGGTCAGGGCGTTGAACAAGGTGGACTTGCCGACATTGGGCAGGCCGACGATACCGAGGGTCAGACTCACGAGGGATCAGTCTAGGTGCGCGCGCCGCCGGCCGATTCCGCGTCGACGCCTCGGCCCGCGTCGCCCGGCCAACTGCCTGCCGGACTCCACTGCGTCCTTTCATCGGGGTCTTGAACGGCCCCCGGCCCACGGAGCACGGTGACGACCCAGTCAGAACCCTCGGTCAGCGGGTCCAAGTGCCAGGTCGACAAGGTCGTGTTCGACGGTCAATCCGATCGCCGTGGCATCAGAGCGGAACTCCTGCGGCGTGTAATCGCGATCCGTGGCAAACCCGGCGACGATCCGGCCCGACGGTCGGAGCAGACCGGCGAGGTTGCCGAGCACCGCCCGCTCGCTGCCCGGTGCCAGGTAGACCATGACGTTCCCGGGCAACGCGATGATGTCGAACGCCGCCGGCCCGCCGGCCTCCTGCAGCGCCTCGCGGAGTCAGTCGGAGCAGGTCGCAGGCCAGGTACGGCACACCCGGATAGCGCTGCCTGGCGATGTCGACGAGACCCGCGTCCTTGTCCACCCCGATCGCACGGTGGCCCATCCGTGCCAGCGCAGCCGCGATTCGCCCGGTACCGCAACCGGCGTCCAGGACGGCCGAATCGCGTGCTGCCATCGCGTCGACGAACCTGGCCTCACCTTCGAGGTCTGTGCCGTCGGCGATCATCTGGGCGAAACGGTCCGCATAGAAGGTCCACCGCTCCCCCACTACCTGTTGCTCCCACCGGGTGGCGGGCGAGCCTTGTCCAGACTGCTCAATCGATGCCCAAGGTGGGCGGTTCGTGTCCGGCACATCGGTCATGATCCTGAGCTTGCCACGGCGCACGTGCCCAGACCGCAGGATGGACCGGCCGCACCGCGATGTCCGAATCCCGCCAGCGTGAGGTCGCTCGGGCTGGCAGAGTCATCGTTGTGATCGCTGATACCGAGGCTGCCTACCGTGCAGTTCAAACCCGTGACTCCCGTTTCGACGGGCAGTTCTTCACCGCGGTCCGCACCACCGGAATCTATTGCCGACCGGCCTGCCCGGCCAGGACGCCGCTGCGGCGGAATGTCGACTTCTACCCGACCTCGGCTGCGGCTCAAGCGGCCGGATTCCGGGCCTGCCGGCGTTGTCTGCCGGACGCAACGCCAGGATCGCCGGAGTGGAATCTCCGTGCCGACACGGTGGGAGCGGCGATGCGGTTGATCGGGGACGGCGTGGTCGATCGCGAGGGCGTGCCCGGTCTGGCCCATCGGCTGGGCTACACACCACGCCATCTCGGCCGCATGCTGGCAGCAGAGGTCGGAGCCACGCCGCTGGCGCTGGCCCGGGCGCGCCGCGCACACACCGCACGAGTGCTGTTGACCACGACGTCGTTGTCCATCGGTGACATCGCCTTTGCGGCTGGGTTTTCCAGTATTCGCCAGTTCAACGACACCGTCCGTGACGTCTACGCAACCGACCCGACGGGCCTGCGCAGCCATGGCCGTCCGGTGTCGGCCGCCCCGGGCACACTGACCTTGCGGCTTGCAGTTCGCCCGCCGTTCGCCGGCGACGAGCTCCTCGCCTTTCTCGGCGCGCGCTCCGTGTCCGGTGTCGAATACGTGCGGGGTCGCACGTACGCCCGCACGTTGTCCCTGCCCGGCGGAAAAGGGACGGTCCATCTAGCGTTTCCAGCCCCCGGAGCGGCTCCGATGGTGACCGCCACGTTGCGGCTCGAACAGCTTTCCGATCTGGTCCCTGCGGTCGACCGCTGCCGGCGTCTGCTGGATGCCGACGCAGACCCGACGAGCGTCGATGCTCAACTCACCGACGACCCGTTCCTGGCAGCCACGGTCCGGCAGTGTCCCGGGCTGCGGGTGCCCGGCGCGGTCGACGGCCCGGAAATCCTTCTCCGCGCGATTTTCGGCCAGCAGGTCTCCGTCGCTTCGGCCCGCAGCACTCTGTCGAACTTCACCGCGGCGGTGGGTCGGCCATTGGGCTTCGAAACCGGCGATGCGGCCTTCGATCCGCTCCTGACCCGCCTGTTCCCGTCCGCCGCCGATATTGCCGCGCTCGATCCGAACCAGATTCCCGGCCCCAGACGGCGAGCGGGTTCTATCGTCGGAGCCTTCCAAGCCATCGCCTCGGGTGCTCTCGTGGTCGACGCCGGTAGACGCAGCAGCGAACTGGCCGAGGAATTGATGGCACTTCCCGGCATCGGACCGTGGACGGCGCAGTACGTCTGCATGCGCGTGCTGGGCGATCCAGACATCCTGATGACCGGCGACCTCGCCCTCAGGCAGGGCGCAGCAGCGCTCGGACTCCCGCCCGACCCGCTGGCGCTGACCGAGCACGCACACCGCTGGAGCCCGTTTCGCTCGTATGCGGGACTGCACCTGTGGCGGGCATCGAGCGACATCCGTGAACAACCCACAATTCGCCGACATCGCGGCCAAACCCATTCCGAAAGGCTCAGCATGACCACACCGACCAGCACGATGACATCCATCAGGACCGCCACGTCGATTCCCGCGACAACGGCCCTGGCCACCAGTATCGCTACGCCCATCGGATCGTTCACCGTCATCGCGACCGATGCTGACGCTCCTGTGGTGCTCGCTTCGGGCTGGACGGGCGACGTCGGCGACCTGCTCCCGGTGATCGCACCTGCACTCAGACCCGGGAAGATCACCTTCGTGCCGAGGATCGACGGTATCAACGATGCCGTCCTGGACTATCACGACGGTGACCTGATGGCTATCGAAAACGTTGCGGTCCATCAGATATCGGGACCATTCCTGCTCCACGCCTGGGATGTCCTGCGCACCGTGAAGCCGGGCAGACCGGTGACCTACTCGGAATTCGCCGTGCTGTCCGGACGGCCGCCTGCCGTTCGCGCCGCCGCCTCGGCCTGCGCGCGGAATGCGGTCGCGTTGTTCGTACCGTGCCACCGAGTCCTCCGGACCGACGGCACCCTGGGCGGATTTCGCTGGGGATTGCCGGCCAAACGCTGGCTGCTGGACCACGAGCGCGCCGCGTGAGCAAATCGGGGTGCGCTCGGGTCAGTTGGTCCACCCGTTCAGCGCAGGATGGCGTCGTACCGGGCGAGCACGATCTGAACCATCGACACCCCGAGCGGTTCGGTCACCGGCAACCCCAGCTCGGCAGCCCGCCGGCCGACCTGGTCCAGTAGCAATCCGGGAGCCAGGAACAGGGGCACGATGGCAGGCGGGGTCGTCCAGACTTCGGCCAGCGCAGTCAGCGCCCTCGGTTCGGTCGTGGCGAACACGGCACGAACAGGGGCTCCCTTGATCGATGCCCAGAGCTCAGCCAGGTCCTCGACCGCCTTGTTGGCGATCGGATCCGAGCTTCCGACGGCCAGCAGCAAGATGGGCCGGTCAGCGGGCGATCCCGGCCGCTCGTGCCTGTTCCTGCAGCGCGGCAAGCACGTCCGGGCCGAGGCCAAGTATTTCGCTGACGAGCAGCTCGGTCCCTGACCGTGCGGTCGCGTTGCCGACGGCGTCCGGAACATCAACATTGGCGTGATAGGCCCGGGTGAACAGCAACGGCACCACGACCGCTCTGGCGACGTCGAGCTGGGCGACTGCCGTGCTCAGATCGGGCTCCGCCAGGTCCAGGAAGGCCGACGTCGTGACCAGGCCAGGCCGTGATCGGGCCACTTCGGCCATCAACTCATCGATGGCCACCGCGGCCCGCGGGTCCCGACTGCCATGGGCCAGACCCACCAACGGCAGCCGGGTCCCTTGCGGAGTGCGCTCCGTCACCTGGGCCCTGGGGTCAGCCCGCGAGCCGAGAGGATTGCGCGTTCGGCCGGCCGGAAAAAGATCATCTCGATACCGACACCGACGATGAAGATCAGGATGAGAGCGGTGTAGATGGTCGGCGCATCCCCCAGGTCGCGGCCCTGGTTCATCAGCTGGCCCAACCCGAGGCCCAGCTTGGACGAGGTCGCGATCAGCTCGGCGGCCATCAGCGACCGCCAGGAAAAGGCCCAGCCCTGACGAAGGCCCGACAGGTAGCCGGGCAGCGAAGCAGGAATCAGCACGTCCTTGATCAAGCCGATCTGCCCGAGCCCCAGCACCTTGCCCACCCGGGTCAGCAGCGGCGGTACCTGGTCCATGCCGGCGATCAGCCCGTTGGCGATGGAAGGCACGGCGCCCAGCAGCACAACGGCGTAGATCGCCTTGTTGGTCAACCCGAACCACAACACCGCGAGCGGTACCCAGGAAACGGAGGGCAGCGACTGCAGACCGGTCAGCAATGGACCGACCGCGGCCCGCAGCCAGTTGAACCTGAACAGCAGAAGCCCGATCAGGCTGCCGATGACTATGGAGGCGGCGAAGCCGATGAGCCCGCGGCTGATGCTGGTCCAGATCACGCTGCCGGCGGTACCGTCGGCCACCATCGCACTGAAGGTCGACCACACGCTGGCCGGCGACGGCAGCACATAGTCCGGCTTCCAATGGCGCAAGTACGCCACCTGCCAGAGTGCGAGCAGGGCAAGGAGAGCCAGCAGGGGTGGGTAGAAGCCGCCGAGGAACCGCTTCCACAGCGGCGGCCGCGCGGTGATGTGGTGCTCGAGGACATCGAGGCCGGCGCCGACGGCAGCGGTGTCCTCCCGTTCCAGAACCTCCTCCGGCTCGGCCACCTGGGTCCCGCTGGTCACGCCGGTGGATTCCAGCTGTTTTTCAAGGGCGGGCATGGCTGGCAATCTCCTCCCGGAGGCGCAACGTGATCTCGGCGGCCAGCGCGGAAACCTCGGGATGCTCGATGGTGCGCGGGCCTTTGATGTCAACTCGCCACTCGCCCACCACTCGGCCGGGCCTGGACGACAGCAGCACGACGCGTTGTCCCAGACGGACGGCCTCCCGGACGTTGTGCGTCACGAACACCACGCTGTTTCCGGTTCGCTTCCAGACCCGGGTCAACTCGTCGTGCAGCACGTCCCGGGTGATGGCATCGAGGGCGGCGAACGGCTCGTCCATCAACAGCACCTGGCCACTCTGGGCCAGCGCTCTGGCCAGCGCCACGCGCTGCCGTTGGCCACCGGACAACTCGTGCACGCGACGTTTGGCCGTGCCGCCCAGACGCACGAGTTCCAGCAGTTCCGCTACCCGTCCGGCCCTCGACCTGCGCGGCACACCGGCCAACTTCAACGCCAACTCGATGTTGCCGCCCGCGGTCAGCCACGGGAACAACGCAGCTTCCTGGAACATCAGCGCCGGCCGGCCGGTGGCTCGAACCGTGCCCGCCGTGGGCTGTTCGAGACCGGCGATCAGGTTGAGCAGCGTCGACTTACCGCATCCCGACGCCCCCAGCAGGCAGACGAACTCACCGGGCGCCACGGAAAGGCTGATGTTGTCGAGAGCGGCGACCGGGCCACCGGGTCCGCGGAACACCTTGCTCACACCGTTGATGAGCACACCGGGCGTGACCTCGGCCTTCGGCTCGGGCGCAAGAGGGACCACCCGCGGATCGTCCTCGTGGAAATCCAGTTCGACGAGGTCGCTATCAACATCAGCAAGGGTCGTCATCGACTCACTCCTGTCCGAGACCAGCCGCGCTGACCGGCGTCTGGCCGGCAGCTTTGAGCAACTTGTTGAGAATGCGCAGATCGAGGATGCCCTTGAGGTCGGGCACCGACTTCAGCAATCCACCGTCGACGGCGTGCTGGCTCGACTCGTTGTACGTGCCCGCGATCGGGTCGTCGGTCACCTTGATGTTCTTGAACGACGATGCGATGACAGCGTCCGACAGCTTCTTACCGGTCAATTTGCCCAGGGCGTCATTCACCGCAGCGGACGACTTGGCCGGGTCGGCGGCGATGGTCTTGATGGTGGCCAACTCGCCGGCGATCAACGACTGCACCGTGTCCGGGTGCTGCTCGAGGTAGGGCTTCGCGACGATCAGGATGGTCGTCGGGAATTCCTGGTTCGGCCAGAGGGTTTTCTCGTCGACCAGGGTCTTTGCGCCGGCGTCGACCACCAGCCGCGAGGCCCACGGCTCCGGCAGCCAGCCACCGTCAACCTGACCCGACTTGAACAGGTCGAGCGTCTGCGCGTTGTCCTGGTTGACCACGTCGACATCGCTGCCTCCGTTGGTCTGCACCTTCAGGCCGTTCTTGAAAAGATATTCACGCAAGGCCACATCCTGCGTTCCACCGAGTTGCGGCGTGGCGATGGTCTTTCCCTTGAGATCCGCCGCGGAGGTGATCTTCGGGCTGACCACGAGCGAGGCTCCGTTGGCGGTGGCGCCGGCCACGATGCGCAGCGAGTCACCGTGCGATTTCACGAAAGAGTTGATCGCCGGACTGGGGCCGAGAAAGGCTGCGTCGATGGCACCGGCGTTGAGCGCCTCGATTGCGGCCGGACCGGCGTTGAACACCTGGGTCTCGAGCTTTGTCTTGCCCAGCGCCTTTGCGAACGACCCATCGGCCACGCCGAGGACGGCGGCGGCATGGGTGACGTTGGCGAAATAGCCCAGACGCAGAGCGGCGGCCGCAGTGGACGCGGCCGAACCGGGGGCGCGATGCGGCAGATCCGGCAGGTGCAGCCGCTGCCGGTGAGGCCCCGCGGCCGATGCCGGAGCTGCGGACCTGCCGCCGGAGAGGCAGACCTGCGCGAGCGGCGGCTGCCGCCGGAGAGGCGGCGGCTGAAGACGATGACGCGGTGGAGTTCGAGCCACAGGCGCTGGTGAGCGCCAGCGCGCCGGCGACAAGCGTGGCGGCAACGAGTCTGCGACGGGAAAGACGAATCATGGCAATGCCTTTCGGGACCGGTCTACTAAGGACCAGGGGTGGGGAAGCTATTGGACGGCACAGCGGCGTCACGTGCATCAGCGGCAGTACCAGGGGTTAGAAGATCGGTTCCGGGTCGACATCGTTCATCGGCATGGTCGAGAAGGGCATGCCGGCGCAGCGCGGACCGCCGGTCGCCCGCCATGCCGGCGGCCAACGTGGTGCCGTCGGCCGGATCGATGATCAGCAACGACCCGACTGCCCCACCGGGCCGGAACGGCTCCACCGGCACCGGTTCCACCGTGCGCAGAGTTACCTGGGCAATGTCGTTGAGGGACAGCACATTCGGCGCCTGCAGTTCGGTCAGCGTGTCGATGTCGAGCAGGTGGTCGAGCGTGGACACGATCACCCGGTAGGTCGCGGTTCCGTACCGCAACAATGCCCGCATACCAGGGCGGAGCCCCTTGTCGGCGAGCTGGGTGACGGTCGCGCAGAACTCGGTCACGGGAACCGGGGCGTCCGCCGCGCCGCTGATGAGATCACCCCTGGACAGGTCGATGTCGTCGGCGAGCAGCAGCGTCACTGAGTCACCCGCGGTGGCGACATCTTTTGCGCCGTCAGCGGTATCGATGGCGGAAATGACCGACCGTCGACCGGATGGCAGGACCACGATCTCATCACCGGGCCGGACCGTTCCGGCGGTGACCCGACCCGCATAGCCACGGTAATCCGGATACTGCTCCGAGCGCGGCCTGATCACGTACTGGACAGGGAATCGCAGAGACCCAGAACCGCGGGTGTCGGTCAGATCCACCTGCTCCAAATGTTCGAGGATGCTCGGTCCGGTGTACCAACCGATCCGCTCGGAACGAGCGACCACATTGTCGCCGTGTAGCGCCGAGATCGGAATTGCGGTGATCTCGCCGATTCCGAGATCGACCGCGTAACGGTCGAACTCGGCCGCGATACTGTCGAAAACGGACTCGTCGAAATCGACCAGATCGATCTTGTTGACGGCCAGCAGCAGGTGTGGCACGCCGAGCAGCGCAGCGACGGCGGCGTGCCGCTTCGTCTGCGCCACCACTCCGGTACGGGCATCCACCAGGATGATCACCAGGTCGGCGGTGGACGCGCCGGTCACCGTGTTGCGGGTGTACTGCACGTGCCCTGGGGTGTCGGCCAGGATGAAGCTGCGGACGCCGGTGGCGAAATACCGGTAGGCCACGTCGATGGTGATGCCTTGTTCGCGCTCGGCGCGGAGGCCGTCGACGAGGAGTGAGAGATCAGGGCTGTCAAGGCCTCTGGCTGCCGATGTCCGTTCCACCGCATCGAGGGTGTCCGACAGCACGGACTTGGAGTCGTGCAGCAGCCGGCCGACCAGAGTCGACTTGCCGTCGTCGACGGAACCGGCAGTGGCGAACCTGAGCAAGCCCCGTTGAGTGTCGTCGGCGTCACGGTCGTCGGCGCGGCCAAAGTGATCTCGCTCATCAGAAGTACCCCTCCTTCTTGCGGTCTTCCATGGCTGCTTCACTGAGCTTGTCGTCCGCTCGGGTGGCTCCCCGCTCGGTGATCCTGGTGGCGATGATCTCTTCGATCACGGCGCCGACATCGGATGCCGCGGAATCCACGGCACCCGTGCACGACATGTCTCCAACGGTGCGGTATCTGACCTGACGGGTCTCCAGGACTTCGTTCCCGACCGGCCCGCCCCAATCGCCCGGCGCCAACCACATACCGGAGCGCTGGAACACCTCCCGCTGATGCGCGTAGTAGATGCTCGGCAACACGATCTGTTCGGCCTCGATGTAGTTCCAGACATCCAGTTCCGTCCAATTGGAGATCGGGAACACCCGTACGTGCTCGCCAGGAGCGTGCCTGCCGTTGTACAGGTCCCACAGTTCCGGACGCTGACGCCGGGGATCCCAGCCCCCGAACGCATCTCGAAGGGAGAAGATCCGTTCTTTCGCTCGCGATCGCTCTTCGTCACGCCGTGCGCCGCCGATCACCGCGTCGAAACGCTGATCCGCGATCGTGTCGACCAGCGGCACGGTCTGCAGCGGATTGCGGGTGCCGTCCGGACGCTCGGTCAACCGGCCGTCATCGATCCACTCCTGGACGTGAGCGACGTGTAACCGAAATTCGCCCTGGGCCACCACCTGATCGCGGTAGCGAAGAACCTCCGGAAAATTGTGCCCGGTGTCCACGTGCAGGAGCGAGAACGGGATGGGGGCGGGATGGAAAGCCTTGCGCGCCAGGTGCAGCACCAGGATCGAATCCTTGCCCCCGGAAAACAGGATGACCGGTCGTTCGAATTCGCCGGCCACCTCACGGAGAATGTGGATCGCCTCCGACTCGAGAGCGCGCAGATGGCCGCGGGCGTGACCCGCTGCTGACATCGTCGGCGGCAGGGAATCCGCTTGCAGACTCATCGGCTGAGCCCTCTCGAACGCAGCCCGTTCTCCGCCAGCCCGTTGTCGGCCAGCAGATTCAGCATGAGCTCGACCGCGCCGGCCTGGTCGACGACGGCCGTATCGATGCGCAGGTCGGGATCCCGAGGAATTTCGTACGGGTCATCGACACCCGTCATCGAGCTGATCTCACCCCGGAACGCCTTGGCGTACAGGCCCTTCACGTCGCGCTCCGCGCAGACGTCGAGAGCCGTCGAAACGTGTACCTGCAGGATCGTGGTGCCGTTCCTTCGATGGTGCTCCCGCACCTGGTCCCTGGCCCGCGCGTAGGGCGCGATGACCGGGACGAGGACCAGCACTCCATGGCGCGCGAGAAGCTCGGCGACGAAACCGATCCGGTCGACATGCGTGTCGCGATCTGCTCGGCTGAATCCGAGGCCGGCCGACAGATGCGTCCTGACCTCGTCCCCGTCCAGTACCTCGACGTCGGCGCCGTCCGCGCGCAGTCGATCGGCCAGCGCCAACGCGAGCGTGGTCTTTCCGGCGCTGGGCAGACCGGTCAGCCACACGGTCGCGCCAACTGCGTTGGCCTGCAACCGTTGCGGCTCCGTCGTTTGAGTGCTTGTCATGTGTGCAATCCGCATTCGGTCTTGGTCAAGCCGGCCCAGCGGCCGGCCCTGCTGTCCTGGCCAGGGGCCACCCGCAGGGTGCACGGTTCGCATCCGATCGACGGATACTCCGCCGACAGCAACGGATTCACCAGGACACCGTTGGCGACGATGTAGCGTTCGACATCGTCGTCGGACCAGGTGGCCAACGGCGCGATCTTGACCCGATTGCGCTTGGCGTCGAAGACGACGATCGGCGTGTTCGCCCGGCCGGCCGACTCGGCCCTGCGCAACCCGGTGGCCCAGGCGTTGTAGCCCTCCATCGCCGCGTTCAGCGGGGCCACCTTGCGCAGGCTGCAGCAGAGATCGGGATTGCGGGAGAACAACTCCGGGCCGTACTGCGCGTCCTGTTCGGCCACCGTCTGCAACGGCAGGAGCCGGCGGAGGTTCACGTCGTAGACCGCCTCGACAGCGTCGGCAGTGCCGATGGTTTCCACGAAGTGATAACCGGTCTCCAGGAACAGGACGTCGATACCGGGTCGCACCTTGGCAGCAAGATGGGTGAGCACGGTGTCCTGCATCGAGGCGGTGACGGCCAGTCCGTCGCCGAACTCGTCGGAAGCCCAGGTGAGGATCTCTTCCGCCGTGGCACCTTCGAGATCCAGCGCTGCCCGAGCCGCAACGGCGGACAGGTCTTCAGGCGAACGGACGGTGGTGATCATCGGGCGACCTCTTCACTGCCGGAGCTTTGGGCGGTCACCGGAGCAGCGTCGATCGATCCGCCGGTATTCCCGGCGCCGGCCAGTCCGATGAAGCGCACAGCGAAGACCCGCCGGCAGTCCCGGCAGGTCCACGCGCCGTGCGATTCCTCGTGCGGCCACAAGTTCGTCTCGCCGCAATAGGGGCAGTACTGCGCGGGGGCTCGGTTCTCAGACATCCCGCACCCCAAGCGCACCGTCGAGGATCGCACCGTGTCGCGATTCTCGTGCAGAAAGGACCGCGATCGCGCGAGAATCGCGACACGGTGCGAGGGTGGCGGGGTGCGGGGTCATCGGAGTGCCAACTCATCGGAGCGGGCGACCCAGGTGGCGAAACGCTCACCTGGCTTACGATCTGCGGTGTAGGAGTTGACGACACGCTCGACGTAGTCGGCGAGTTCGTCACCGGTCACCTTGTGGCCGCGGACCTTTCGGCCGAACCCGGCGTCGAGGCCAAGGCCACCACCGAGGTGCACCTGAAAGCCCTCCACCTGTTCGCCGGCGGCGTCGGTGACGATCATGCCCTTCAGTCCGATATCGGCGATCTGGGTGCGGGCGCAGGCGTTCGGGCAGCCGTTGATGTTGATCGTCAACGGCACATCCAGGTCGCCGAGGCGCTTTTCGAGTTCGTCGACCAGTGCGATGCCGCGGGCCTTGGTTTCCACGATGGCCAGCTTGCAGAACTCCAAACCCGTGCACGCCATCATGTTCCGCCGGAACGTCGACGGCGTCGTGGAAAGGCCCAGCTCCGCCAGCGCCGTCTGCAACGACTCGAGCTGGTCCTGCTCGATGTCCAGGATCACCAGCGACTGCTCGGTGGTCGCCCTGACGCGAGACGATCCGTGCCGCTCCACGACGTCGGCTATGTCGGTGAGCAGCTTGCCGCTGACCCGGCCAACGGTCGGGGCGATGCCGACGTAGAACTTCCCGTCGCTCTGCGGATGCACGCCGACGTGGTCGCGCGGCCCGTCCCACACAGCCGGCGCAGGACCGTCGGTGAGTGTGCGATGCAGATATTCGGATTCCAGCACGTCGCGGAACTTGGCAATGCCCCAGTCGCCCACCAGGAACTTCAGTCGGGCGCGGTTGCGCAGCCGCCGGTAGCCGTAGTCCCGGAAGATGGAGACGACGCCCTTCCAGATCTCCGGGATCTCGTCGATGGTCGCGAAGACACCGAGCCGTTGCGCGAGCATCGGGTTGGTGGACAGTCCCCCACCCACCCAGACGTCGAAGCCGGGACCGAGTTCGGGGTGCACCACACCGACGAAGGAGATGTCGTTGATCTCGTGGGCGACGTCCTGCCGGGGCGAGCCGGAGATGGCCGTCTTGAACTTGCGCGGCAGGTTCGAGAACTCCTCGGTATCCGATGAACTGGTCCAGGATGGCCTGGATGGCGGGGGTGCCGTCGATGATCTCGTCGGCGGCGATACCGGCCAACGGCGAACCGAGCACCACCCGCGGCACGTCGCCGCAGGCCTCCGCGGTGCTCAGGCCGACGCCCTCCAGCGCCTCCCAGATGTCCGGAACGTCCTCGATGCGGATCCAGTGCAGCTGGATGTTCTGCCGATCGGTGAGGTCGGCGGTGTCCCGGGCGTACTTCGTCGAGACCTCGCCGATGGTCCGCAGCGCCGCCGTGGTGAGCAGACCACCATCGACCCGGACGCGCAGCATGAAGAACGGGTCTTCCAGTTCGTGCGGTTCCAGTACGGCAGTACGGCCACCGTCGATACCGGGGGCACGCTGGGTGTACAGACCCCACCAGCGGAAACGGCCCCGCAAATCCCCTGGATCGATGCCGTCGAAACCGGTGTAACGGTAGATGTTCTCGATCCGGGCCCGGCAGTGCAGCCCGTCGTCGTCCTTCTTCATGCGCTCGTTCGGGTTCAACGGCTCGCGATGACCCATCGCCCACTGCCCTTGACCTCGGCCGGCGTCGGGGCGCTTGCGGGGCGGCCTGGGCGCGCCTACGGCCGCCCGCTCCGGACCGGACGCAACAGCAGCGGCCGGGTCGGCGGGAGGCTGAATTTCGGACGGGGCTGTCCGGGGCGAAGCAGTCGGCACGACGGGGTCCTAGCGATAGGCCGGGGCGCGGCGCAACGGACCATCATGTCGGGATTGATCTGCCCGGGACGATGCCGTCGACACACACCCGACGGCTCGATGAGCGGCGGGTCAGCGTTCGGCGCAACAGGCAGCGCTGGCGACGCGCACGAGGTCAACCTCGCGACGGCACACCAAAGGCACTCCCTGGACGGACATGGGACGAGCATAGCGTGCCCAGGCCGATTCACCGCGGTGATCCGTTTCACCAAGTGGGACGGTAGACCAGCTGGTGAGATCCGCGCGGCATTCGGCGTCGGTATTCAGGACTTGCAGCGCTCTCTACCTGCCCGGCGTCGGCGCGCTACAAAGCTCACTGTCGGTGGCTTGGTGGATGCTCCTGATCATGAACGCGACGGCACTTCTGATCGGTGCGCTGCTGCTCTCCATGGGCATCGGCGTCGGCATAGCGCTGGCCGCCGGCTGGTGGCGCGAACCGGCGTCAGCACGGTCGAACCCCACGCTGGAAGTGGCCGCACTGTTGGGCCCTGCCTCCGACGCACTGGTGCGAGTCGAGCAGCGACTTCGGGAAGTGGAGCGCGATCGTGCCGGTGCTTACGCCGGCCTCCACGAACAGGTGGCCGCGCTGCACCGCACCTCGACGGATCTGGGTGCGCAGACCAGATCCTTGGTGAACGCCCTGCGGGCCCCAACGGTCCGCGGTCGGTGGGGAGAGGTCCAACTGCAGCGCATCGTCGAGCTGGCCGGGATGGTGGAGCACTGCGATTTCGACACCCAGGTGTCCGCCGCCGTGGCCGACGCCGCCGGCGTCCGGCCGGACATGATCGTTCGGCTGGCCGGCGGCAGACATATCCCGGTGGACGCAAAAGTGCCCTTCGACGCCTGGCTACAGGCCCGCGAAACTGCGGACGAGGGGCGTCGCCGACAGCTCATGACGATGCACGCAAGGGCCGTTCGCGCCCATGTCGACGCGCTGGCGGCCAAGAGTTATTGGCAACATTTCCAGCCGGCGCCGGAGTTCGTGGTGATGTTCGTGCCGGGTGAGCCGCTGCTTGACGCCGCCATGACCGTCGACCCCGGCCTGACCGAATACGCATTTGCCCGAAATGTTGTCATCGCCACGCCGACGACCCTGATCGCTCTGCTACGGACGGTTGCGTTCACGTGGAGGCAGGAACGCCTGTCCGAGTCGGCTGCCGCGATCCACGCCCTCGGGCAGCAGCTGCACGGCCGACTGGTCACTCTGGCATCCCACTTCGCGCACCTGGGGACGAACCTCGAGCGGGCGGTCGACTCCTACAACTCGGCGGTCGGGTCCGTGGAGAGCCGCGTGCTGGTCACCGCCCGGAGATTCACCGATCTGGGCGTCGGCACCGGAGACCTGCCGACGCCTGATCCCATCCTGACTACTCCTCGGCGATTGCAGGCGCCGGACTGGCTGGACGGGATCGAAACGCACCACCCGACGCTCGAGGAGGTGGCATCCGGCGCGCTCCGCAACTTGGACCGGGACGGCGGCGGACGCAGTCGGCTGAAGAGCGGAAGGGCCCGGCACATCCCACCGCGGCACGAGACCGCCGGTCGTGCCAGTAGGCGGCCGAGGGGCCATGATCACCCGGAATTGACACCGGCCCGCTACCGTGGACCTGTGAATATGCCAGAGCGCCGCCCGAGGTCATCCCGGCCCAGCTTGGAGGACGCGTCGGCCGTTTCCACGGTCCGCGGCATCCCGTCCTGGGCTGCGATTCTGGTTGCTGGCGGGCTGACTGCCTTCGGAGCGGCCATCGACGGCATCGTCACCGGCACATTGAGTTGGGGTTTCCGGCTCGGATTCGTGGCCGGGGTCGGCCTGGCCGCACTGCTGGTGCGGCGCGGGTCGATCTTCACGGCTCTGGTTCAGCCGCCGCTGGTGATGGTTGTCGTCAGCTTCATCGCGCTCCGGTTGATGGGAGGCGAGCGCACCACCATCTCGCTGATCAAGGTGGTCAACGCCTTCCCGACAATGATCATCGGAACAGCCGTCGCGGTCGCGCTGTGCGTCATTCGCCTCTTCGCGCAGCCGCTGCGCAGATCCAAGCAGTCCGAGCCGCAGCGGGCTCACGTCTGACCCGTCCCGACCCGTTCAGGCGGGCCGCAGATCCTTGCGAAGCTCTTTCGGCAGCGAGAACGTCAAGGTTTCGGTGGCAGCGGTGAATTCCTCGACATCGGCATAACCCCGCTGGGCGAGCCAGCGCAGGACGCCTTCGACGAGCTCTTCCGGCACCGAAGCACCTGAGGTCAACCCGACGGTGTTGACACCGTCGAGCCATGCCTCCTCGATCTCGTGATCGAAGTCCACCAGGTGCGAGGCGCGCGCGCCGGCATCCAGGGCGACCTCGACCAGTCGCACCGAGTTGGACGAGTTCTTCGATCCCACCACGATCACCAGGTCACAATCGGCGGCGATCTGCTTGACCACTTCCTGCCGGTTCTGCGTGGCGTAGCAGATGTCGTCGCTGGGCGGCGCGCTCATCAGCGGGAACCGTCTGCGTAGCAGGTCAACCGTCTCGAGCGTCTCGTCGACGGAGAGCGTGGTCTGGGAGAGCCAGATGACCTTTTCCGGGTCCTTCACCTGCACCGTGTCGACGTCGGCCGCGTCGTGGACCAGCTGGATCGCTTCCGGGGCCTCCCCCTGGGTGCCTTCGACCTCCTCATGCCCGCGATGACCGATCAACAGGATGTCGAAGCCCTCGGAGGCGAACTTCTTCGCTTCCTTGTGCACCTTCGTCACCAGCGGACAGGTGGCGTCGATGACCCGTAGGTCGCGCTTGGCCGCCTCCTCGTGCACCGCCGGAGAAACCCCGTGGGCCGAGAACACCACGAGGGCGCCCTCAGGCACTTCCTCGGTCTCTTCCACGAAGATCGCGCCGCGAGACTCGAGGGTGGCGACCACATGCTTGTTGTGGACGATCTGCTTGCGCACGTAGACCGGTGCCCCGTATTGCTCCAGCGCCTTCTCGACGGTGACCACGGCACGGTCCACACCGGCGCAGTAACCGCGAGGTCTGGCCAGCAGGACACGTTTGGTCGGGACAGCTGTCATTCCCCCATGTTAGGCGGCGAATCGGCATGACCCTCTCGGTGCCGGGCCCGATGACACGGCCAGGCGGGATGTGAGGCAGGCTGATGTCATGGCCACTACCTTGCCCCTTGGCATCCGAGTCGCCGCCGGCCTGGTGGCGACAAGTTTTGATCATCTCGTCAAGCTGCCCGGCGAATTGCCCGGACTGACCGTGAGCTTCGCGGGGCAGCTGCTCAGGACCTCGATGCGGGTTCGTCAGGAGGTCGCCGAACTTGCCAGCAGAGGTGATGAACTGCTCGCACCGCTCATCGGCGGCGCGGAAGAACATCCGGCCTGGGCGACATTCGACGAGGACGAGGACAGTCCCGACGACCCGACGCCAAGCAGCGGAGGCGACACCACCTCGGCTGCCGCGGATCCGACCGAGGCTGCACCGGCCGAGGCGGCTGACCTCGGCGGCGCACCCACCGGCGAGCCCGTTCTCGTGTCCGGGGCCGAAGATGCCGACGCGCAGATACCGCTCGACGAGCTGTCCGACGACGACCTCGGCGCCGGCAGTGCGAGTGACGAGGGTCTGCCGCCGAACGCGGAGCCGGAGGATCCGACCCGCACGCTGGTCGGGAGCCTGGGGGTGGAAGGCGTGGTGGGCTCCTCCGCAACGGACGATTCGGGAACGGTCGACCCGGACGATTTCATCGACCTACCCGCAGACGCCGCGGCCGGTGTGGACGAGCTGGTGTTCAGCACCAGCAGCGACACCGACGAGTCACCCATCCCCGCCGATCACGAGCTCAGCGTCGCCGAGCTGAAGGAACGCTTGCCGGACCTGGACTCCGCCGCGGTGCGCCTGCTACTGGCGCAAGAGGAGTCCGGCCCGAATCGAGCGCCCTATCTGACGCTGCTCACGAATCGCCTCACCACCCTGCAACACGAGAACCGGTGACCGGACCGGAATTCGCACCACCCCAGTCACCGCCGGCCCGGCCGCTCCGCGCCGGCGATACGACCAGGGACAACCCCTGGCCGGTTCGGGCGCTGTCGCAACGCATGGCGGAGTACATCGCAAAAGCGCCCGGCGCCTGGATCGAGGGACAGATAGCGCAGCTCAACGTTCGGTCCTCGACCGTATTCCTCACGTTGCGCGACCCGTCGGTCGACATGTCCTTGCAGGTCACCTGCTCGAAGGTCCTGATCGCGGCATTGCCGGTGCCGCCCGCCGAAGGATCGAGGGTAGTGGTGCACGGGCAATTCGAGTTCTACCCGGCCCGTGGCTCGCTGTCCTTCCGGCTGGATCAGCTGCATCCGGTTGGGTTGGGCGAGTTGTTGGCGAGGCTCGAGCGACTGCGGCGGCTGCTGGCCGCCGAGGGGCTCACTTCTCCCGTCCGCAAGAAGCCACTCCCGTTCCTGCCCCGGGCTGTCGGTCTGATCACCGGGCGAGCGAGCGCCGCCGAATCTGATGTGCTGGCCAATGCCCGCGCGCGCTGGCCGACCGTGCGTTTCAGGATCGAGAACACGGCGGTGCAGGGCGTCACCGCCGTTTCCCAGATCATCACGGCCCTGCAAATCCTGGACGCCGATCCCGAGGTCGAGGTGATCGTGCTGGCCAGGGGCGGCGGCAGCGTAGAGGACCTACTGCCGTTCTCCGACGAGGCACTGTGCCGTGCCGTCTCGAGTTGTCGGACGCCGGTGGTGTCGGCCATCGGTCACGAGCCGGACCATCCCATCGTCGATGACGTCGCCGACGTGCGGTGTTCGACACCGACCGACGCCGGGAAGCGTGTGGTGCCCGATGCGGCGGCGGAAAGCCGCGCAGTGGAGCAGCTGCGACTGCGGGCTCGGCGGGCACTCACCGGTTGGGTCGCCACCGAGACGGCAAAACTGTCCCGGCTGACCTCGTCGACGGTGCTTGTCGACCCCCTCCGCGAAATCGAAGTGAGGGCGGACCAGATCTCGCGGGCCACTCAGCGCGGCCGCGCGGTGATACTGGCCCGACTCGACGCCATCGAACGGGATCTGGCCCACCGCCGGGCCCAGCTATCGGCGCTCGGCCCGACAGCTACCCTGGCCAGGGGTTACGCGGTCGTCCAGGTGGGCCAGACGATCCTGCGTTCGGTGGGGCAGGCGCCTCCCGGGACTGGACTCCGCATCCGGCTGGCCGATGGCGCGGTCTTGGCCAGCAGCTCCGGTGTCGAGGACGCAGCCGGCGGCGCGTCTGGGCAACGCCGCCGCACGCAAACGGTGAGGCGCGCGGGGTCACCGGTGAAACTCGATGCCGCGCAACCATCCACGGCTGTTGCACCCAAGCCCGTCTCGACAGAGAGGAAGCAGAGTTGACCGAACCAGGCCCCGCAGGCCGAACCTCGGACGAATCCACGCCAGAGCCGGCCGGCGTGGCGACCTATGAACTGGCCAGGGACGAACTCGCTGATGTGGTCGGCAGGCTGGAGTCCGGTGGACTCAGCCTGGACGAGTCGCTTCGGCTGTGGGAGCGAGGCGAGCACCTGGCGGCGGTCTGCAACCGATTTCTCGACGGGGCCAGGGATCGCGTCGAGGCCGCGCTGGCCAAGGCCGACGACCCCCGCTGAGCAACAATTGTCAGTAGCCGACCGTACCGGCGAGCGTGGCGAACTCCGCCGGCGAGGCGTTGCCGGTGATCAACAGAGTGACACCGTTCTGGCTGCGCCACCAGGCCGTTTCGTCGCGCACGCCCGGGCCGACCGTCCAGTTCGCTCCGCCTGCTGTCACCGATCCGGTCGTCCCTCCGCTGGTCTGACCCAATTCGGCCTTCAGCACGACCGGCGGCTCACCGGAGGACTCGATCAAGGTCACGTAGGCGCCGCTCGGCACCAGCCAGCCGCCGCGTGCCGTCGGGGGCGCCTCCGCGGTGCCGGGAGCCGCCGTCACGGAGAACGAGCTGGCGTGCCAGGCGGCCGGGACACCCTTCGGCACCACGATCGCGAACCCCGTGACGCGTCCGGCGGTCGCGAACCCACCCTGCACGTCGGCAGTTGCCGCAGTACCGCCGGAAGGTCGCCCAGGGGACAACGAGAATCCGCCATTGAAGATGGCTATGAACAACACGCCGACCACGACGACGCCCATCGAGATGGACATGTCCCTGATGGTCTTGTTCCTGCGGTCGGCCACGTCCTCATGCTGTCACGGGAGTCGGCCGACCCATTCATCCGCCGATCAGCTGCGTAGCTGTGACACAGATCGGCGCAGATCGGGTGGCTCCGTCCGACCGGCCCCGCTAGCGTGACCTCATGGCAGAACACAACGGCGCGTTCCCATCGGCGAGCAGCACCCGGAACGACACGGACGGCACCCGGAACGACGCAAACAGCACGCGGAACGACGACAGCGGCGCCTACCGGATCGAACACGACACGATGGGCGAAGTGCGGGTGCCCGCTAGTGCCCATTACCAGGCGCAGACGCAACGTGCCGTTGAAAACTTCCCCATCTCTGGTCGCGGTCTCGAGCGCGGGCAGATCAGGGCTCTCGCCCTGATCAAGTCGGCGGCCGCCACCGTGAACGCCCGACTGGGCGTGGTCGATGCCCCGATGGCCGCCGCGATCTCAACCGCTGCCGAGCGCGTTGCCGCCGGCGAGTTCGACGCCGACTTCCCGATCGACGTATTCCAGACCGGCTCCGGCACCAGCTCCAACATGAACACCAACGAAGTACTGGCGACGCTTGCGTCGGAGTTGCTGGGCAGCAAGGTGCACCCCAACGACCACGTGAACGCGTCCCAGTCGTCGAATGACGTGTTCCCGTCCTCCATCCACGTCGCCGCGACCGAGGGCGTCGTGAACGACCTGGTGCCGGCGCTGTCGCATCTGGCGGAAGCCCTGGAGGGCAAGTCCGACGAGTGGGCGACCGTGGTCAAGTCCGGCCGTACCCACCTGATGGATGCCACGCCGGTCACCCTCGGACAAGAGTTCGGCGGCTACGCGGCCCAGGTCCGAAGCGGAATTGCGCGCCTGGAATCGAGCCTGCCGAGACTGGCCGAACTGCCCCTCGGCGGAACCGCCGTGGGGACCGGGATCAATACACCGCCTGGTTTTGGTGCCGCCGTCATCGCCGAGGTCTCGGAACGAACGGGATTGCCATTCACCGAGGCGAGGAATCACTTCGAGGCACAGGGCAGCTGCGACCGGTTGGTCGAGGCCTCCGGTCAGCTCCGCAGCATCGCGGTGGGACTCGTCAAGATCTGCAACGACATCAGGTGGATGGGCTCGGGGCCGAGGGCCGGCTTGACCGAGATCCACCTGCCCGATCTGCAGCCCGGTTCGTCGATCATGCCCGGAAAGGTGAATCCGGTCTTGCCGGAGGCCACCGCCATGGTGGCCGCGCAGGTCATCGGCAATGACGCCACGGTCGCTTTCGCCGGCACGACCGGGTCGTTCGAGCTGAACGTGATGCTGCCCGTCATCGCACGCAATCTGCTCGAGTCGATCCGGCTGCTGTCCACCGTGACGCGGTTGCTGGCGGACCGCTGCATCTCCGGGATCGTCGCAGACGAGGAACGATGCCGCGTCTACGCCGAGTCATCGCCGTCGATCGTGACACCGCTCAACAAATTCATCGGCTACGAGGAGGCGGCCTCGGTCGCCAAGCAGGCCTTGAAGGACGGCAAGACCATCAAGACGGTCGTCCTCGAACGCGGCCACGTCGAAAGCGGAAAGCTCACCGCCGAGCAGTTGGACGCGGCGCTCGACGTGCTCTCGATGACGCATCCCTGACGAACTTGATCACGGCGGGAACAAGATCTCAGCTGCTGTTTCGACCACCCGCCGGTGGCCCACCGGTGTCCGTCTCGTCGTCGTCGTCGAAATTCGGCTGCCACCTGAGGTGCCCGGGCCGTCGACGTCTGAACTGGCAGCGGGGGTGGACCCCGGCGACGGATCAGCCGGGCTGACCGCGGGTTGTGGTGCCGTCGAACTCGCCGGGGGGCCACCCGCGGTGGGACCTTCGGCGGCGGAGCTCGGTTGCTCGCCGCGGCCGGACATCATCTCGGGGTTGTCGGGATGGTCACGTCCGGACAACAAGCCGTGCTCGCCGGGGTGGTATCCCAGGTACTCGTCGGGCCCCGCGGTCGGCGGCGGCCCGATGTAGGAGGTGGGCGCGTCCGAATTGGCAACCGCCAGCGCGTCGGCTGCGCGTTGCTGTTCTGCCGCAGCCGCTTGCGCGAGGATGCGCTCCTTCTCCCGATTTTCGGCGACCAGCCTCTTCCGCCGTCGTTGCACCAGATAGACCGCCAAAGCGACCCACAACAGGAGGACGACGGCCAGCACGTACCACGGCCAGACAGGTCGTGGGTTGGACTTCTTGACGACGATGATCGCGGTCGAGCTCGACGACGGAGCGACGGAGGATGCCGCGGTCGCCGAAGCAGACGGGAGCGGCGCGACCAACGCCGAGCTGGCCGGGGCGCTCGTCACTGCAGTGGACGACGGAGCCGACGACGGAGTGGACGCCGATGCAACGACCGGCGCGGTGACCTGGAACGTCGCAACACCGGTGACCTTCGACGTCTGACCCACGGCCGTGAGCAGGTGCGTCCCCGGCGGCAGGGTGACCGGGACGGTGAAGACGATGGTCACGATGCCGTCGGCGTCGGCCGTCGTGTTGGGCAGTTTGATGGGTTCGGAGTACAGCGTGACCGCCACGGGTTCGTTCTTGGCGAACCCGGCGAACAGGACCTGTTGCCTGCCGCCCGCGGCCACGGACGGCGAGCCGATGGCTTTTGGCTGCACGGTTGTCCCCGCGCCGGCCACCGTGCTGGTGACGGCCTGTTGCGACGTGGTCGTCGGTGACGAGCTGGCGGCGGTCTTCGACGAGGTCGTGGTGGGTGTGGCCGTAGTGGTCGGCGTGACGACTGCCTGGTAGGTCAGCGGGACCAACAGATCCTGGGATGTGTCGCTCGTCTGTGCGTCGGGGACGGTGAACACGGCGCAGTCGACCTTCGAGCAGTCGGGCCCGGCCGAGCTCGCATCCGACGCCGGCAGGTCGAGCTCTACCGAGAAGGTGCCCCCCGTCCCCCCATTTGGCGGCCACCTGCCCCGGGCCGGCCACCCCCGAGGTGCTGATGTGCGCCCAGGACTTGGAGGTATTGGCTGCTGGGATGGGACCGCCGACGCAGTCGGTCCGCAGGTTCGGCAGGGCGCTCGCCGTTGCGATGGCAGATGGCCACGTAGAGACCGCCCGCAGGGTCGAACGCGGCGCCGGTGACCTTGATGGAGGCGCCCGCAGCGGTCAGCCCGGTGGCTGGGTCCACCGTCAGACTCGCGTGCTCGCCGGTACCGCCGGCAGATGTCGCGGTCGTCGAGACGGGAGCGGCCGCTTCCTGCGCTGCGGCACCGCGGCTGCCCGTGCCGTGGCAGCGGCCGCCACGGCGTTCTGGTCGACCGCGATCAGCAGACCCGCGGCGAACACCGCCGCCGCCGCAAGGGCCCCGGCCGTGCGGCGACGAATCAGTGGGGCAGGTCGTGGTCCGTTGGTCACCGCATCATCTTGTCCCATCGGGTCGGCCGATCGGCGGCGGGACGCGCAGCGGGCGGCACACTGCCGCCCGCTGCCCGGCGATCGACGAACCGTTCGGATCCACCCGTCAGTTGAGCTCGGGGAACTCGAGCAGCTCGGTGACCAGGGCTGCGATCGGCGAGCGCTCTGACCTGGTCAGCGTGACGTGGGCGAACAGGGGGTGGCCCTTGAGCGCCTCGATCACGGCGGCGACGCCGTCGTGCCTGCCGACCAGCAGGTTGTCCCGTTGCGCCACGTCGTGGGTGAGCACCACTCGAGAATTGGTCCCGAGTCGCGACAGCACGGTGAGCAGAACGTTGCGCTCCAAAGACTGTGCCTCGTCGACGATGACGAACGAATCGTGCAACGAACGCCCGCGGATATGGGTCAGCGGCAGCACTTCCAACATTCCCCTGGCGATCACCTCCTCGACGACGGCCGGCGACGCGATCGCCGACAGGGTGTCGAACACCGCCTGGGCCCAGGGCTGCATCTTGTCGTTCTCACTGCCGGGCAGGTAACCGAGTTCCTGGCCGCCGACGGCGTACAACGGCCGGAAAACGACCACCTTGCGATGTGCCCGGCGTTCCATCACCAGTTCCAGCCCGGCACAGAGGGCGAGTGCCGACTTACCGGTACCGGCCCGCCCGCCGAGCGAGACGATGCCGACCTCGTCGTCCATCAGCAGATCCAGCGCGATCCGTTGTTCGGCCGACCGCCCACGCAGTCCGAAGGCCTCCTTCTCGCCGCGCACCAACCGGATCTGCTTGCCGGGCGTCACCCGGCCCAGGGCCGACCCGGACGGGGTGACCAACTTGACGCCGGTGTGACACGGCAGGTCCCTGGCCGCGTCGGCGTCGATCAAACCCGTGTGGAACAGCGTGTCGACCTGCTCGGTGGCCACGTCGAGTTCGGCCATTCCGGTCCAGCCTGAGGAGACCACGTTCTGCGCACGGTATTCGTCGGCGGCCAGGCCGACCGCCGAAGCCTTCACCCGCAGCGGCATGTCCTTGGACACCAGGGTGACGGATTTGCCCTCGGCCGCCAGGTTGAGCGCACAGGCCAGGATCCGGGAGTCGTTGGAGTCATTGCGGAATCCGGCAGGAAGGACCGACGGGTCAGTGTGGTTGAGCTCGACATGAAGAGTGCCGGTGGGTATCTCGCCCTTCTCCCCGATGGGTACGGGAGCATCCAGCCGGCCGTGCTCGATCCTCAGGTCGTCCAGCATCCGCAATGCCTGCCTGGCGAAATAACCCAGCTCGGGGTGGTGACGCTTGGCCTCCAGCTCTCCGATGACCACCAGCGGCAGCACGACCTCGTGTTCGGCGAACTTCGTCAGTGCCCACGGATCGGACAACAGAACGGAAGTGTCGACGACATAGGTCAAGCGGGCGGTGGTTGCCGCGGAATCCGGCCCGTCAGGGTTCCACGGTGCGGGATTCGACGCTGCACTGCCGGGCTGGGCAGACGCGAGGGGGGCGGAACGGCGTGAGGCCACGAACAGCTCCTTGACGGCGCGGGCACGCGCACCTGGCAGAGTGGGCCGGTGGTCCCGCCGACGGAATCGGCGCGTGGCCGACCCGAAAAGGGGCCCGGTACCGGCCCCCTCGCTGTCCTGTGCTGGAACCGTCCGGCACTGTCCAATCGGGGCCTCCCGTGTCCACCGCAGAACTGCGGTGCACCTCTGGGACGCTACCTTTCCGTTCTGGGCGAACTCCGCAGAAACGCGAACGCAGGAGTGAACATCACGTTTCGGTCTTGTTGACGGCGATTCCAGGGCTCGGCTGCAAGGTGGGACCGACCGCCGACTGGTCTCGATGCGCCGACGTCAACTGCAGGCCGGCGGTCACCGCTGCGGTATCGATGGGCCCGGTCGCGACGCCGATGGGCGCGCCCGCCCCGAGGCCGGTGATGGCGGCGGTTCCCACCGGACGCGGCAGCACCACCGTCATGGTGAGGCCGCCATTGGGAGCGTGCGAGGCGAGGATCCGCCCCCCATGGGAGCGCACGATGGCCGCGACGATGGACAGCCCGAGGCCGCTGCCACCGTTCTCTCGCGATCGCGACTCGTCCGCACGGTAGAACCGATCGAACAACCTCGGCAGCTCATCCGGCCGCACCCCCGGTCCGTCGTCGGTCACCGTGACGGCGACCTCGTCCTGGCCGGGAAGGATGGAAACGGTGGCCGTCGTCCCGGGCGGGGTGTGGGTGCGGACGTTCGACAGCAGGTTGGCGAACAACTGGTGCAGACGCAGCCTGTCTCCAGCGACCATGGTCGGGTGGGCCGTTCCGACGAGACGCCAGGTGCGGCTGTCGTCGATCACGGCAGCGTCGTCGACGACACCGACCAGCAGCTGGGCCAGATCGACCGGCTCCAGTTCCCGCGGTTGTTCGGCGTCGGCCTTGATGAGGGTGAGGAGGTCTTCGACCAGCTCGCCCATCCGCTTGGCCTCGAAGCCCATCCGGTCCATCGCCCTTGCGACGGCCGACTCCTCCGGCAACATGCCGGCCTTGTAGAGCTCGGAGTAGCCCCGGACGGCCGCCACCGGCGTCCGCAGCTCGTGTGACGCGTCGGCGACGAACTGCCGCAGCCGGTCCTCGTTGCGGTGCTGCTCGTCCACCAGAGAGCTGATGCCGTCGAGCATGCCGTTGAATGCGGTGCCCAGCCGACCGATCTCGGTACCCGGGTCACCGGGCGTCACCCGGCGCTCCAACTCGCCGTCGGCGATTTCGTCGGCCGCGCTGGCCATCGCCTCGAGCGGTTTGAGTTCCCGGCGGATGATCAGCGATGCGGTGAAGCCGAGCAGGATCAGCAGGCCCGCGGTGATCAGAAACTCGAGGAACACCAGTTGGCGGATCGTTGCCGAGACGTCGTCGATGTCCAACCAAGCGACGAGATAGCCCTGGCTCGTGTGGGAATCCAGGTCGAACAGCGGGATGGCCAACGTGCGGTACTTGGTATCACCGCCGTTGCTGTCGCCCACAGTCTGCGGCTGCGTCGTGGACGGATTGGCGCCCACGCTGGGGTTACCGCCGCTGTCTCGCACCGGCTTGTGGATGACCTTGCCGGTTCCCTCCGGGCTGACGGTGGACCAACCGATCTCACCACTGAGCGGGTTCGCCGTGTTGTTCATCACGGCCAGCGACTCCAGGCTCAGCGGCCGGTTCGCGACGCTCTGTATGGCGCTGTTCAGCGTGGCGTCCCGATCACTGAGCAGAGACGACCGGATGCTCAGCGGCACGACGATGTCGACCGCGATCAGAGCCACGGCAGCGACGGCAAGGACCAGGGCGGTGAGCCTGGCCCGCAGACTCCACCGGCGTCCGGTCACGGGCGCCGGGATGGTCATCGGTACCGCGGCCATCAGCGCCGCGGGACCCGCAGCACGTAGCCGAAGCCCCGATGAGTGTGGATCAGCGGCTCGCCGGTGGCGTCGACCTTGCGCCGCAGATAGGAGATATAGGTCGCGACCACCGAGTCGTCGCCGTAGAAATCGGTGCCCCAGACAGCGTCGAGCAACTGCTGCCGGGACAGCACCACGTTGGCGTTGATCATCAGGTGACGCAGCATCTTGTATTCGGTCGGTGCCAGCTCGATCGGCACGCCCGCCCTGGTGACCTGATAGGTCTCGGGGTCGAGTTCCAGATCCGCGACCTTCAACACTCCGTCGCTGGACATGTCGGGACGCACCCGGCGCAGCACCGCGGTGACCCGAGCGGCAAGTTCCTCGAGACCGAACGGCTTGGTGACGTAGTCGTCCCCGCCTGCGCTCAGGCCGGCGATCTTGTCGGCCGGCGTGTCGCGCGCCGACAGGAAGACAACGCCGGAATCGACGCCCGCCGCCCGCACCCGGCGCATCACTTCCAGCCCGTCGAAATCGGGCAGCATGATGTCCAGGATGATCAGATCGGGGCGCAGGTCGGTGGCCGCGCGGACGGCCTCACGGCCGGTGGAGGCCACACTGACGTCGTAGCCGAGGAACCGCATCGACGTCGCGACGATGTCCTGCAGGGACGGCTCGTCGTCCACCACGAGCAATTTGGACTGCGCCGTCATCTTGCGAGGCTCACTTCTTCCGTCTGATCCGCCGAAGGTCGAATCCAATGCCCGACCACCCCGATGACGCCAGGGGCGTCACGGACAACAACATCGCAATCACCCGAGAAAAGCCCGGTCTACGCCTGTGAACGGGATGGGAGAAGCGTCAGCTTCCGGGCGCGGTGCTCACCACCACGATCAGTCCGCTGATCACCAGCACCGTACCCAACCAGGTCCAGACGTTGGCGCGCTCGTGCAGGATCACCGTACTGGCGACGAGGATCACCACGTAACCCAGGGCGTTGAACGGGTAGGCGATGCTCAGCGGCACCCGGGAGAGGGTGACCAGCCAGGCCACCGCGGACACGGCGAAAACCACTAGTCCGCCCAGGATCCAGGGTGAGGTCGCGGCGGCCAGGGCCAACGACCTGCCGTTTGCCGCAGACGCGCTCTTGGCGAGATTCATGCCGTTCTTCAGCAGCAGTTGACCGGTGGCCGCCAGCGCCACTGCGAACAGCAGGATGCCAAGACTGGCCAGACTCATGCGGGCTCCTCTACCGGGCGGGGGTACGGGCACGTCGGGCCCGGCAGGCAGAACGGACATGGCCGCGGGTCACCGCACCCGGCGGGCCAGCGCGACGATGCCGTTGCCCTTGCCGGGCACCAGGCGCTGCAGCAGCTGGAACGGGAAGACGCCGATGGTGATCGCGACGTCGGTGAGCCTTTTCGACGGCTGCAGGACCCGGCCGGAGTGGGTCGTCTGCCCGACGAGCGTGTCTTCCCTCTTGTCGTACCGGTGGGCCACCCGGTCCCGGATCGACTCCATGATGAAGCCGAGCGGCCAGCCGTACAGTTCGGTCGTCACCGGTTCGAACCCGGCGTCGCGCAGCAGGGAGTTGAGCTCGTCCGGCGAGTAGCGACGGTAGTGGCCGGCCAGGACGTCCCACGGGCCGAACATGTGCTGCCATGCCGGCACCGACAACAACAGATGGCCGCCGACGCGAACGTGCGAACGCCATTCCTCGAGGGCCGCTGCATCGTCCTCGATGTGTTCGAGTACCTCGAAGGCGCACACCATGTCGAAGGTTTCACCCTGCAGGTCGCTGGACAGACAGTTGAGCGCTTGGCCGCCACGTGCTTCGATCCGCGCCCTGGCGACGTCGAACGAGTCCGCGTCCGGTTCCAGCGCGGTGAAGGACGGGGTCAGGGCGACCATCCTGGCTCCCATCGCACCTTGACCGCAGCCGATTTCCAAGGTGGTGGTGGGGCGGGCCGCTCGCATGGCCTGCTTGATCAGCGGCCAGCGCAGCGCTGCGCGTGGGCTCAAGGGGGCCACGAGCGAGTCTGTGGTGGCCGTGAGCGAGTTGTCTGACACCCACTCAGACTAACGACTGGAAAGCGCCCCCCTGACCGCTCGACGGTCAGTCAGCCCGGCGGGCGAGCGCCACGATCCCGTTCCCCTTGTCGGAAAACAGACGCTGGAGACCCTGGAACGGCAGGATGCCCACGCTGATGACGATCGACATCGCCTTGCCGGAGGGCTGCAGCCACCTACCCGATTCGGCCGACTGGTCTTCCTTGGACTCGCCGAACTTGCCGGACGTCCTGGCCAGCCGACTACGCACCGCTTCCAGCATGTACACCAGCGGCCACCCGTACAGCTGCACGCGCACGGGCTCGAACCCGGCCGCCCTCAGCTTGTCGGTGAGCTCGGCCGGCGAGTAGCGACGGAAGTGACCGACGGCGGTGTCGGACGGGCTGAACAGATGCTGCCACGCCGGGACGGAGAGGAGCAGGTGCCCGCCCGGCGCCACCTGTTCCCGCCAAGCGAGCAGCGCCGCCTCGTCGTCCTCGATGTGCTCGAGCACCTCGAAGGCGGCCACCATGTCGAAATTGCGATCAGCGGCCAGCGCCGTTGAGAGACCGTTGATCACCTCACCACCGCGCGGCTCGATCCGGGATGCAGCCACGATCGCCGATTCGGTATCGGGTTCCACCGCCACGAACGACTCGGTCAGCGCGACCAGTCGGGCGCCCATTGCGCCTTGCCCACAACCGATCTCGAGAACGCTGCGCGGCTTCACCTGCTCGAGCGCACGCTTGATCAAAGGCCACCGCAGTGCTGCGCGCGGGGTCAACGGGGCCACCGGAGTCGTGGTCAGCGCCGATTCCGCGGTCGACCCCGCGGTATCGAGCCTGGCCAACAGCGGTTCGATGACCGACGACGCGTGAAACGAGCTCATCGCCAACTCGCGTGCCTGCCGGCGGCGCGCGGCGAGCTTGTCCCGATCCACCAGCAGTTCGGCGATGGCGGCAGCGAGCGCGTCAGGGTCGCCGGCTCTGGCATAACCGACCGAGTCGCCCAGCACCAGCCGCTGCGGTGTCGTGTCGGAGGTGATGATGGCGCAGCCGGCGGCCGCCGATTGATAGACCTTGTTCGGGACCACGTGCGCGCCTTTGGGTGTGGTGCCGAAGATGCCCAGCGAGATGTGGTGCGCCGCGGCGATCGCCGGCAGGTCGTCCGGCCCCATCCAGCTGATCCACTCGACCGGGGCCGTCCGACCCGCCGCCGCCCTGGCCGTGTCGAGGTCCTGACCGGAGCCGATCATGGTGACCGACACCTTGCCGGCGCCGAAACCGAGGGCATCGAGCTTCGCCAGCGCCGCCCCGATCACCGGCGCACCCTGCAATGGCGTGAACAACCCGAAGAACAAAATCTTCACGGGCTCCCCGGGGCCCGGATCCGGTGCGGCGTGCTCGCCCGCCGCGAACCAGCTCTCGTCGGAGCCGACCTGTACGACGAGTGCGCGATCCGCGATCGGCGGCGGAACTCTGGCGAGGTGTTCTGCGGTGTCCACCAGGATGACATCCGCGGCATACATCGCCCGACGATCAACGAGGTCAAGGATGCCGGTGAGCAGGCCCTTCTTCTTCCCTCGGTCGATGGCCGTACCCGCGGCAAAGATCAGGTGGTCGAGGATGATCGGCGTGCCGCGAAAGACTCGCTTCGCCAGGTGGACGTCGAAGTGACCGAGATAGCCGACGAGCACGGCGTCGGGGCGAGCCCGCTTGGCCTCCGCCCGACCACGCCGCCACAACGTGGCCCACAGGCGCAGCATCCGAAGACCGAAGGCGGGCACGGTCCACGGCCTGTTGAGCATTGCCACCCGGTCAGCGGTGGACAGACCGAGGGGTTGGTTGATCTCGACGACGGAGTGACCCGCCGCCCGCAGACCCTCGATCAGCACCCGCACCCTGGGATGGGAGTCGGCCTGATAGGTGCCGAACACAATGATCCGCATGTTTCTCTTTCGTCTCAGCAGCACGTCGACCTGTCGGGTCGCGGCTCGGGGCCATCGCGGCAGCGATCGTCTCGTTGCCCATCAGTGTGGCTCAGTTCTCGTTCAGCTTGTATTGGGTGCGGGAAGGCGAGCCCGCCCGATGCCCACGGCGAACATGGCCAGGAGCACGTCGACGATCGTCAGGACAAGTCTCGACAGCAACACGATCAGGACGGCCGAACCGGGGTCGACGACCGTCGACAGGCCGAAGGCGAGGATGAGCTCCCTCGCGCCGGCACCGGCCGGTGCGAAGACGACGACGATGCCGGCGGCCGCGGCGAGGGCGAAGAGGCCGACCGAGAACAACGGATTTCCGTATTTGCCGCTGATCGAACTGGCGAGAAAGTAGAAGGACACACCGCTGAAGACCTGTCCGACCAGCAGCCAGGCCGCGGCGACCATCAAGGTCCGTTCCGGAATTCGCTGCAGCCCCACGTCGCGCTTCGTGAGTCGGCTCGCGACCGACCCCACCCATACCAAGACGTCCGGGTGCAGCAGCGCCAACAGCGGGATGACCAGCAGTAGCAGCCAGCCGTACCTGCCCAGTACCTGTCGTCCGGCGATTCCGAGGCAGAACCCGCCGAGGGCGGCACTGGTGACGACGGCCAGCAGGATCGCCATCAGGCCGGCGGTGGCGCCCCGCGAGCGCGGTACGTGCAGTTCCTTCGCCATCGTGGTCTGGGCGAGAACCGTCCAGACGCCCCCAGGGATGTATTTGCCGAGCTGCCCCATCAGGAAAACGCGTTGGGCGTCCCGGAACCTGAGTTTCGAGCCGAGGCCGCCCAACAGCGCACGCCAGGCGGGCACACCGAACCAGGCGGCGATCCCGGCCGCAAGGAGCGACAGCATGACGGGCACCAGCGTGACTCGGGACCAGGCCTGCTGAACTTCCACGCGGTTGGACCAGGCCCAGATCCCTGCGAAGAACACCACGACGGCAAGAAAGCCAAGTCGCACAAAACGGCGCAACCGCGGTTTCGGGAGCGGCGAGGGGGACGTCGATGGGTCGGGCGCGGCGCCGTCGTTCCTACCGTCGTCAGCACCGTCCGGGACGGGCACACCAGTGGCCATCGAGCTGTCGAACTCCTCGCAGACTGTTCACCGTCGACCGTCGGTCGACGTGAGCTTTGGCATCGGCGCGGAGGCGGAACGCCCAGGGGCCGGACGGCTCAGGTTGCCGTGGCCGCTTCCAGTTTAGCCGTCTCCGCCTGGATGGCAGCCGGGGTCAGGGGCTCGTCCAGCAATCTGGTGAACCGGGCCATGGCGCTCTGATCCGAGGGCCGCGCCTCGAGCCAGGGACGCAACAACCTCTCTCCCTCCACGTAGGTGGAGGTGTAGGCCCGCCACAGCGGGTCGGACATGAAACGCAGCTGCCCGCGCGCGCGCTTCTCGTCGACCAGGCTCCATCGCTGCAGGTACGCGACGACATCGTCGGCGTCGGCGCCGCGGTCGTGCAGCATGATCGCGGCATTCTGCCGGACGGTGTTCAGCGGCCTCGAAGCAATTTCGAGTTCTTCTGCGAGATCCGGGTCGAAGCGCGGCCCGATTCCGTCGAGTACCTTGGCAGCCCAAGCCGCCCAGCCTGGTCCGACCGCGGCCGTCAGGGCCAGGTCGCCGAGGCCCTCGGCCATCAGCGACTGCGGCGTGTTGACCAGGAAGATGCTCTGCTCGGCCTGGCCTCCGTCCCGGACCAGCAATTTCTCCTTGCGGCAGTGTTCGGTGTGGTGACCGGGATAGCACTCGTGTGCCACCAGCACCGGGAACTGGCTCATCCGGTGATCGACGTCGGCGTTCACCGCGACACGTGACGAGTAGTTCCCCAGGTAGTAGTTGAAGCCGCTCCACGCGACGTCGCGCTCGATCTCGAAGTCGATGCGTTCTCCGGCCGGCAGCCCCGCCGGCCCAGCCACCCGTTCGCGCAGTGCCGCAGCCAGGGCTCGGACCGCGGTTTCCACCAGCTCCGGCGGGCAGGCTTCATCGGCCCTGACGGTGGCCAGGCGCTGCGCGAGGCTGCCATGCGCCTGGCACGCCGGCCCCGTCGAGAAGGCCGGCGATCCGATCGTGCGCGGTGGCGTACACATCGGTATCCACCAGGTCGATGTGCACCTGGAAGTAGGAGTGGACCTCGTCGATGAACGACATCGGCTCGCCCGCGAGGCGGCGGCCGGCCACGGCCAGCGCATCCAGGTGCGCCGTCAGGAATTCCGAACGGTCAGGCGACAGCCCAGCGTCGGGCACCTGTGCTGAAAGTTCCGCCGCCCGCCGCGACAACTGCGCCGGATCGGGCGCCGGTTCGTCGGCCACCTGCCGCTGGAGCAGCGGATCGCCGATGTAGGAGTCGACGAAACCGTCGACCACCCGGCCGAACCGCAGGCCCAGCTTCAGGTATTCGTTGACCAGGTCCATCTGTTTCGTCCTTTGCTCTGAATGCTGCCGAGCTGCTTTTCAGTCCCGCGCAGCCGGGCTACTCACCGAACCTGCGGTGCCGAGCGGCGTAGTCGCGCAGCGCCCGCAGAAAATCCACCCGCCGGAAATCCGGCCAGTCGGCTTCATAGAACCAGTACTCGGAATGGGCGCTCTGCCAGAGCAGAAATCCGGACAGCCGCTGTTCACCGGACGTCCTGATGACGAGATCCGGGTCGGGCTGCCCGGAGGTGTAGAGATGATCGCTGATGGAATCGACGTCCAGACTGTCGACCACCTCCTGCACCGTGAGCCCGGCGTCGGCGCCCGCCTGCAACAGCGACTTGACGGCGTCCGCGATCTCCTGACGGCCGCCATACCCCACCGCAACGTTCACCTCGACGCCGGACCGCTCCGACGTCCGCATCTCGGCAGCGGTGAGGCGGGTGGCCATCCACGGCGGCAGCACGTCCATCGCTCCGACGATGCGCAGCTTCCACGGCTCATCCGGCGCGGCCAGGTCGTCCACCACATCGGCGATGATGGCCAGCAGCGGCTGCAGCTCGTCGTCCGGCCGGCGCAGGTTGTCGGTTGAGAGCAGCCACAGCGTGACCATGCCGACACCGCTGGTCTGGCACCATTCCAGCAGGTTGGAGATGTGTGCGGCGCCGGCCCGGTGACCGTCGTTCGGGTTGGTCATGCCCTCCTTGCGGGCCCACCGCCGGTTGCCGTCGATGATGACGCCGACGTGGCGCGGGATGACGGCGCCCGCCAGGTTGTGGATCAGTCGTCGCTCGTAGACCCGGTACAGCAGCGTCGGAAGCCTCACATCGGCCGACCTTACTGGCGGGGGGCATCCGACGCCCATGGGGATCGTCTGTGCTGCCTCGCCAAACCGGCGTCGTTGAGCCACCATGAGGAGATGACCTCCGCGACGCTGCCGCGCCCTGCAACGGCGAGGCCCCGGGCCCGCGGTTGGATCCACTTCTATTCGGCCATCGTGGGCGCCGTGCTGGGCATCGTCCTGGTCGTCATGGCCGCCGTCCTGTCCGGCGCCGTCGCAGCGATCGCCTGTTCGATCTACGCCGTCACCATCGTCGGACTGTTCGGCATCAGTGCGACTTATCACCGGCACACGTGGGTCTCGGTCCGGGCCAGGACCTGGATGAAACGTGCCGATCACTCGATGATCTTCGTGTTCATCGCCGGCACCTACACGCCGCTGGCCGTGCTGGCGATCACCGGCACCGAAGGGCTGGTGATGCTCCTCGTCGTCTGGACAGGCGCGGCCGGCGGCGTTGCCCTGAAGATGTTGGCACCGCACTCGCCGCGCTGGGTGGGAGTGCCGTTCTACGTTGCGCTCGGCTGGGTCGCGGTCTTCGCCATGCCTGCCTTGCTGCGCGGCGGTGGGGTGGCCGTGCTGGTGCTGGTGATCGCCGGCGGACTGCTGTATACGGCGGGCGCGGTCTTCTACGGCATCCGGAAGCCGAACCCCTGGCCCGGCACGTTCGGTTATCACGAGTTTTTCCACGCGACCGTGACCCTCGCCGCCCTGTGCCACTACGTCGCGATCTTCCTGGTTCTCTAGAGAGCCTGGGTCACCGGCATCCTTCGACAGGAAGCAGCGGCCCACCGAACTGTTTCCAGTCCGATGAGCCGCTGTCGGTCGGCCAGGCTCTTCCCGTCCGGATCAGCCCAGGTCGGGCCCTTCCGTCCGAAGCCGGTTGACCTCTTCCATGGCGGACCGGAGATCACCGAGCCACTCGTCGGCGTGGTCCCCGACCAACCGGATCGCCCAGACGAGGGCGTCCGATCGCGACCGGGCCACGCCGGAGTCGACGAGAGTGTCGAGGATCTGTCGCTCGGGCTGGCGCAGCCGCGTCATGACCGGAACCGAAGCGGTGGTGAACAGTTCTTCGGAGCTGCCCAACTTGGCGCCCCACGAAATCTCCCGGCCGTAACGGAACTGGCCCTGACGGGCGATTTCGATGCGGGCCTCGCGGGTGTCCTCGCGGAACCTGGCGATGCGGCCGGCCTCGGCGGCGGCGGTGGCGGCAGCGTCGTCGGTGGACGTCTCCAGTGGAGGCAGCTCACCGACGATCAGTATTTCGTCGCGGTCGACGGTGACCGTCGGGGTGCCGACGAACCACTCGCTGGGCAGACGCCCGGCGAACCAGCCGGCTGCATCGGACGCGTCCGGCGCTTCCGGCGCTCCGCCACGACCGCGGCCACGCGGGCCGCCGCCCATGCGTCCGCCGGGACCGAAGCCACCGAAGCCGGGACCGCGTCCGCGGCCACCCTTTCCACCGCGGCCGCGCGGATCGTCACCCTCGCCACCGAACTCGGGACCGAAGCCCGGAGCGCCGAAGGGAGGCCTACCTGGATGTGAATGTGTCCTCATGATGATTCTCTTTTCTATGATTGTGCGCTGCATTGATTACAACGTTACACCGCTTACAACCGCAGCGCTAGGAGATTTGTTCCCAGGCGACCGAGACGCAGGGAGCTTGTGTCGAAACGAGGGTGAACGGCGGCCCGGCGACCTCAGGCGGGGCCGCTTGCGACGAAGCTAGCGGCCGGGAGTGAGGAGTCGGATCAGATCCGGAACCGCGGTCACCGGCCGGTCACAGACAAATCCACGGCAGACGTAGGCCGCCGGCTGTCCGTTGATGGCCGGCCGCGAGGCGAGCAATGCGGCGGTGTCCGGCTCGCCCACCACCACCACCGACCCACCTGGAGCGTGTTCGCGGGCTGCGGCGGCGAGGGCATCGCGCTGCTCGCCCGGCTGACCGGACACTGCGATCTGCAACGGTCCGGCCACGAGTGCTTCCGCAACGGCCAGGTGCCAACCGGCAGATCGCGGCACGCGTCGCAGTAACGTGGCCACCGTTCCCATAGCGCGCTCGGCGGCGCGCAGGTAGCGCCCGTCTCCGGTCAGCGAACCGGCCGTCAGCAACGCGTCGGTGATCGACGAAGCTCCAGAGGGTGCCGCGCCGTCGCCCGGGTCGCGGGGACGGAGGAAGAGCGCTTCGGCGTCGTCGGCCGTGTCGTTGAATCCGCCGTCCGCAGCCAGGAAGATTTCCAGCACGAGGTCCAGCACGCCACCGGCTTCAGTCAGCCAGATCGGCTCACCCGTCGCCTGATACAACGCCAGCAGTCCCGCGGCCAGGTCGGCGTGATCCACCAGGACTGCGGCGCCGGAGCCGACAGTTCCGTCCCGCGAGGATCGGCGCCACCTGCCATCGACGCGGTGGACGTCGATCAGGTAGCGCGCTGCCCGAGCAGCCGCCTCTACCCACGCCGGCTGGCGGAGAGCCGCGCCGGCTTCGGCCAACCCCCGGATCGCGAGGCCGTTGCTCCGCAGCACGATGAGGTCGTCCCGCCCCGGCTGCGGCCGTATGGCCCGCGCTTCGAGCAGACGTTGCCGGAACGTGGCGAACCGGTCGGCGTCCGACGGCTCGGCCTGCAGTCGCAACACCGCACCGGCCAGCTGGGGATCATGGTCCGGTAGGTCGAGACCGAAGATGCGGGCCGCCTCGGTGGCGTCGTCCACGCCGAGCACCTGCTCGAATTCCTCGCGGGTCCACAGATACGTCGCACCCTCGACGCCGCGGGTGTCCGCGTCGAGCGATGCGGCGAACCCGCCATGGGTGGTGGCCAGCTCGTCGATCAGAAATTCGGCCGTCTGTCGCGCCACCCGGGCCGAAAAGGCGGATGCGGTCCGCCGGGCGTGATGGGCGTACACGGCGAGCAGCAACGCGTTGTCGTCCAGCATTTTCTCGAAATGTGGCACATGCCAACGGGAGTCGACGCTGTAGCGGGAGAATCCGCCGCCCAGCTGATCGTAGATTCCGCCTCGGGCCATCCGGTCCAGGGTGAGACTTGCGACATCGAGCGCCGACTCGTCGCCGGTGCGCTCGAAGTGGCGCAGTAGGAATTCACAGGTCATCGCCGGCGGGAACTTGGGCGCGCCGGGAAAGCCTCCGTTGACCGGATCGAACTGTGCGACCAGAGAATCCGCGATGAGCGTCAGCTCGTCCCCGTCCAAGGGTTGGTCACCCGCAGGCCCGCTTCCCGAGGCGCTCACTTCAGCCAGCGATTGCGTGATGCCGGTTGCCGCTTCCATCACGTGTTCGCGGTCGTCGCGCCAGGCGGTGGTGATGGCCGTCAGGATCTGCCGGAAGGAGGGCATCCGATGGGCCGGCTCGGGCGGGAAATAGGTACCTGCGTAGAACGGTTGCCGGTCCGGGGTCAGGAAGCAGGTCATCGGCCAGCCGCCGGAGCCGGTCAGCGCCTGGGTTGCCGTCATGTAGACGGCATCGACGTCCGGCCGTTCTTCCCGATCGACCTTCACGGCGACGAAGTGCTCGTTGATCTCGCTTGCAATGGCCTCGTCCGAGAACGACTCCCTGGCCATCACGTGGCACCAGTGACACGAGGCGTACCCGATGGAGAGCAGGACGGGAACATCTCGCCGCCGTGCTTCGGTGAAGGCCTCATCCCCCCACTGCCACCAGTCCACCGGCTGCCCGGCGTGCTGCCGCAGATAGGTGGAGGTGGCCTCGGCCAGGCGCGAGCCGCTCACCGCAGCCGCGCTAGGCCGAGGGCGGGGCGGCGGGCGGCGTCTCGGCGTCGTGCCGCTCTTTCGGTTTGGAGTCCCCATCCGGGGCTGTTCCTTCACCGTCCTCGGCGGCCGAAGCGCCGACGGAAATCGGGACATCGCCGAAGGATTCGGGGACCTTCTTCAGGTTCCGGTTCATCGACTTGACCAAGAAGTAGACGGCCACGCACATGAGGACGATGACCAGAAGCCCGATCGGCGCCGCCTCGCCCCACTCCGGGCCGTGTCCAGTGGTCGGGTCCACATCCGAAGGACTGTCGCCGCCATCAGCGAGAAATATCGCCGCACTCGTCAGCAGACTCATGCTTCCACCCGATCCCGGATCCCGGCGAAGAGATCCGTCTCCGGCACCTCGGTATCGACCAGCGATCTGGCCAGTTCGTAGTCGTCGGTGGCCCAGACCGAGGCTTCGATGTCGTGCGGCACGGCGAACCAGTGCGCGTCCGGGTCGATCTGCGTCTCATGGGCTTTCAGCGCCCCGTCGCGCTGGCTGAAGAAGTCCGCAACCTCGATCCTGGTCGTCGTCCGAAGGCCAGGGTCGGGCCGCGGGTTCTCCGAAAAGCGCTTGATCCAGTCGTCGAACGGCCCGTTGCCGGTGCGCTCCCGTACGGCCTCGTTGATCGCGAGCATCCGCGCCCTGGAGAAACCGACGTTGTAATAGAGCTTGAGGGGCTGCCACACGTCGCCGGTACCGGGAAAAGCATCCGGGTCGCCGGCCGCCTCGAAAGCCGCCATGGACACAACGTGGCAACGGATGTGGTCCGGGTGCGGGTAGCCGCCGTTCTCGTCGTAGGTGGTCATCACATGCGGACGGAACTCGCGGATCACCCTGACCAGTGCTTCGGTCTCGATGTCGACGTCCAGTGCGCCGAAGCTGTCCGGAGGTAGGTCCCAGGTCTCCGGGGCGCCCTCGTGATAACCGGAGTCCTCGAAGCCCAGCCAGGTGTGGGCGACACCGAGGATTTCGGCGGCCCGGGCCATCTCGGTCACCCGCAGCGCCGGGATGTCGATGTCGACGTTGGTGAACTTCGGGTTCAGGATGTCGCCGCGTTCGCCTCCGGTGCAGGACACCACCATCACTCCGACGCCGTCGTGCGCGTATTTCGCCAGACTTGCCGCACCCTTGCTCGACTCGTCGTCGGGATGGGCATGCACTGCCATCAGGCGCAAAGGCGCTGCTGCCGCGGTGGCCGCACGACGCTCTGCCGCCAACGTCAGAGCGGAGCCGGGCACTCCGTCGCCGTAACTCGGCCGATGGTTCGAGGGCCGCACGACGCCGGCTCCCCGACTATTGGTGGTGTCATCGGCCACGATCAGAGGTTCACTCACTGTGCTTCGGGTTTCCTTCCAGGTCGGCGTCCCACGCCTCGTCGCTCTATTGTCCACCGCGCGGCTCAGGCTCGGACACGGTGCCACGTTGCCGCAGGTCGAGCGCCTGCCGAGAAGTGAGAAGTGCGGCCGTTCGGCCTGATCGGCGACAGAGCGACGGGCAGCTCCGATGGGTGTAATTCTGGTCCGCGTCGATCGCAGCGTGTTAAACTTGTCCCCACTCAGGCGGTCCCTCGTGGGCCGTCTGGTCCTTTTGACGAAGCGAACGACGAGCGCGGCAACGAGCTCGATCGCCGTCCGCGAACAGGTGTGACCAGGGCCTGGCGGGCGTCGTCACGGCGTTATTTCGCCGGTCCGGCAGTCCGTCACCAGCGAAATCGTGACGTGGCTGTCACGTCCAGACTGCAAGTTCGTTCAGCTTCAAGATTTTCGATCACCGCTTGAAAAGATTGCCGATTCTCCAATCGGGCCCAGTCATTCATTGCCCGGCCCTTTGATACTCGTAGTGAGGAGTTGCCATGACCGGAACAGTCGCAACGTGGCTGACCCAGGAGGCGCACGATCGTCTCAAGCACGAGCTCGACGAGCTCGTGCTGCAGCGACCGATCATCGCCGCCGAGATCAACGCCCGCCGCGAAGAGGGCGATCTCAAGGAGAACGGTGGCTACCACGCGGCCCGCGACGAGCAGGCGAAGATGGAGGACCGGATCCGCAAGATCCAGGAGCTGCTACGCGAGGCACAGGTCGGTGTCCGCCCTGCCGACGATGGCACGGTCGAGCCCGGCATGGTCGTCACCATCGCCTATGACGGTGACGAGAGCGACCAGGAAACCTTCCTGTTGGGCTCCCGCGAAGAGGGTGCCCACGGCTCGCTGCAGGTCTACTCGCCGCAGTCCCCGCTCGGCGCAGCGATCCGCGGCGCGGCCAAGGGCGAGTCGCGAGAATTCCTGCTGCCGAACGGCAAGACGCAGAAGGTCACCATCGTGGACGCCAAGCCCTTCGGGGCCTGAGTCGCTCCGCTACCGGTGATCGATGATCCGGTAGCCGTCGACGCCAAGCTGGGTCAGCACCTCGTCCCGGTGCGCCGCGCCGCGACATTCGAGCCGCAGATCGACCTGGACGTCTCCAAGCGGCAGGGTGCTGCCCAATCTGGATTGAGTGACGTCGACGACCGATGCGCCCAGCGCGCCGACCAAGGCCAGTAGCCGGGCCAGCGAGCCGGGCCGGTCCGAGATCTCGATGCGCAGCGACAGAAAGCGTCCGGCGGCCACCAGGCCGTGCTGGGTGACGTGCAGCAGGACGAGTGGATCGATGTTGCCGCCGGAGAGCACCGCCACCACCGGCGGACGGAACTTCTCGGGATGCGCCATGACGGCGGCCACCGATGCCGCACCAGCTGGCTCGACCACGAGCTTTGCCCGCTCCAGACAGAGCAGCATGGCGCGGGACAGCTGATCCTCCGACACGGTGATGACCTCGTCGACCAGGTCGGTGACGTGTGAGTAGGTCAGCGCGGTCGGTTCTCCCACCGCGATGCCGTCGGCCAGCGTCGACATCTGCATCAGCCGGATCGGCCGGCCGGCCGCCAGCGATTGCGGCCACGCCGCCGCCTGCTCCGCCTGCACCCCGATGATCCTGACGTCCGGTCGCCGACTCTTGACCGCGGCCGCGATCCCGCTGATCAGCCCGCCGCCACCGGCCGACACCACGATGGTCGCGACGTCGGGCACCTGCTGCATGATCTCCAGGCCGACGGTTCCCTGCCCGCGCAGGATGTCCGGGTGGTCGAAGGGGTGCACCAAGTACGGCACCGGTCCGCTCGGCGAACGCCCGCGCCTCGACCAGCGACTCGTCCAGGGTGTCGCCGAGCAGGTGAACGGTGGCCCCGTACGCCCGGGTGGCGGTCAACTTCGCGATCGACGCTCCGACCGGCATGTACACCGTGGCGTCACAGCCAAGCATCGCCGCCGCGAGCGCCACGCCCTGCGCATGGTTGCCGGCGCTGGCCGCGACGACGCCCCTGGCGCGTTCTGCATCGCTGAGCCGGGCGATCCTGGTGTACGCCCCGCGGATCTTGAACGACCCGGTCCGCTGCAGGTTCTCGCACTTGAGGTACGCCGGCCCGCCCACCAGCAGATTGAGCGGTCGGGACGATTCCATCGGGGTGTACCGGACCACTCCCTCGAGCAACTGGGCCGCCGCCTCGATTTCCTCGACGCTGATCAAGTCACCCATTACCGACGTCGCACCAGCCACATCCGCTTTGTCCACCGACTCGCCCATGTCCGCCATATCCGCATCCTGCCAGCCCAGTCGCGCTTATCAACTTCGACGGCGCTCACGAACGTTCGCGCTTTGGGACCGGAGTGACAGAAATCGACGACTTCGTCAGCGCAGTCAATCTTGATAAGCGCGGTTAGGGCGGCTCAGTCGAGTGCGTCGGAGAGGTCGAGCAGGAGGTCGTCGATGTCCTCGATCCCGACGGACAGCCGGATCAGGTCATCCGGCACTTCCAGCGAGGAGCCGGCCACGCTGGCGTGCGTCATCAGCGCCGGGTGCTCGATCAACGACTCGATCCCGCCGAGCGACTCGGCCAGCGTGAAAAGCCTTGTCCGGGAACAGATCTTCACCGCCTCCTCGCGGCCACCGGCGACCTGGAACGACACCATGCCGCCATAGCGGAGCATCTGACCGGCGGCTACGTCGTGACCGGGGTGACTGTCCAGCCCCGGGTAGTAGACCCGACTCACCCGGCTGTGCGAGTTCAGCAGTTCGGCGACGGCCTCCGCGTTGTCGCAGTGCTTCTCCATCCGGATCGCGAGCGTCTTGAGGCCGCGCAACGTCAGCCAGCAGTCGAACGGGCCGGGCACGCCACCCATCGACTTCGCGTGGAAGGCGAACGCTTCAGCCAGTTCGTCGTCCGCCGTGACCAGCGCCCCACCGATGATGTCGGAGTGACCGCCCACGTACTTGGTGGTCGAATGCAGCACCACATCGGCACCCAGAACGAGCGGCTGTTGCAGGTACGGAGAGGCAAAGGTGTTGTCCACCAGACAGTTTGGCCGATGCATCCTGGGCGACCTCGGCCAACCCGTAGATGTCGGCGATGGTCAGCAGCGGGTTGGTCGGCGTCTCGCACCAGATCAGTTTCGTCTCGGGGCGGACGGCCGCGCGGACGGCGGCCAGGTCCGAGATCGGAACCGCGGTGTACGTCAAACCCCAGGGCACGCCGATCTTGTCGATCAGGCGGAACGATCCGCCGTAGGCGTCGTCGGGGATGACCAGATGGTCACCTGGGCGGAGCATCGCCCTGATCGCCGCATCGGCCGCCGCCATGCCGGACGCGAAGGCCACGGCGTGCCGCCCACGTTCGAGGCTGGCCAGCACCTGCTCCAGCGCCGTTCGGGTCGGATTACCGGCCCGGGAGTAGTCGTATCCCGGCCCTTGACTCACCGACAACGTCCTGCGCGAAGGTCGAGGTCTGGTAGATCGGCACCACCACCGACCCAGTCGTGGCGTCGGGCTCCTGGCCGACATGGATGGCGCGGGTGGCAAAGCCGTCATCGGCCGGTGCAGTCATGCATCCAGGTTAGTGGGGCCGATAGACGGCGGTGGTCGGGAAGCCCGCGGGTTCGGCCACTGGCTTCCGGACCCAGCGCCCGGTGGCCGGTAGTGCGGCAACGACGAGGACGCCGATCCCGCCCCAGTAGAGCCACGACTGCGACTGCGTCGCCGGACCGAGGTGCAGTTCGTACTGGGCGACAGCTGTCGTTGCGATCGAGACGAGGGCACCGAGAATCAAAGATCCGCGCCCACGACGGAATATCAGCAGCAGCGCACCGATGACCATCAGCATCACGGCGATCGACCAACCGACAGTCGGCAACCAGAACAGAAGCTGGGCAGCGACTGGTTCGGCTTGCCGTCGTCGATCAGGGACCGGATCCCGTGGTAGGCCCACCTTCCGAGCATCCAACTGGTGATGCCGGCCAGGGTGGCGGCCAATCCGGCAGCCAGCGCCGCCGGCAGGTCGTCCTGCTGCGCGGATTCGTACGGTGCCGGTAGATAGCTCACGTACCGCTCCGTCCTGCACTGGGCAGCTGCACCGCCCGCCTTCTACTGATGGTAGGTGGCCAAGCCCGGCCGCGCCGGTCAGCCGCCTCACCCGATGAAAATTCAGCCGGCCAGGAAGTTCAGCAGGTCGGCCCGGGTCAGCACGCCGGCGGGCTTACCGTCGTCGACCACCATGACGGCATCTGATTCCTGCAGCAGAGTCCGTACCGCCGGCATCTCCTCACCGGAACCCACCAGCGGCAGCGCGGACGCCATGTGCGTCGACACCGCGTCGGCCAGTGAGGCGCGGCCGGTGAACAGGTCATCGAGCAGCGCCCGTTCCGATACCGAGCCGACCACTTCGCCCGCCATCACCGGCGGCTCGGCCGACACCACCGGCATCTGTGAGACGCCGTATTCGTGCATGATCTCGACGGCGTCGCGCACCGTCTCGTTCGGGTGGGTATGCACCATGGCCGGCAACTCCCCACTTTTTCGGCGCAGCACATCGCCCACCGTGATGTGCCCGTCCCTGGACAGGAATCCGTAGGAGGCCATCCAGCCGTCGCTGAAGATCTTGGACAGGTAGCCACGGCCGCCGTCGGGCAGCAGCACCACCACCACGTCGTCCTCGGTCAGGCGCTCCGCGACCCGTAACGCGGCGGCGACCGCCATCCCGCACGAGCCGCCGACCAGCAGACCTTCCTCACGCGCGAGGCGGCGGGTGTACATGAACGAATCGGCGTCCGACACGGCCACGATCTCATCGGCGACGGTTGGGTCGTAGGCGCTGGGCCAGAAGTCCTCACCGACCCCCTCGACCAGGTACGGGCGACCGGTCCCGCCGGAGTAGACCGAACCCTCCGGATCGGCGCCGATGACCTGCACCGCGCCGTTCGAGACGTCCTTGAGGTAGCGCCCCGTGCCGGAGATGGTTCCGCCTGTGCCGACGCCCGTGACGAAGTGGGTGACTTTGCCGTCCGTATCTGCCCAGATCTCCGGGCCGGTGGTTTCGTAGTGGCTGGCCGGGTTGGCCGGGTTGGCGTACTGATTGGGCTTCCAGGCGTTCGGGGTCTCGCGGACCAGCCGGTCGGAGGTGGAGTAGTAGCTGTCCGGGTCCTCCGGAGCGACGGCCGTCGGGCACACCACCACGTCCGCGCCGTACGCCCGCAGCACGTTCCGCTTGTCCTCGCTGACCTTGTCCGGACAGACGAAGATGCAGTGGTAGCCACGCTGCTGCGCCACCAGCGCCAATCCGACGCCGGTGTTTCCGCTCGTCGGTTCGACGATCGTGCCGCCGGGCCGCAATTCGCCAGAGGCCTCAGCCTCGGTGATCATCTTCAGCGCGATCCGATCCTTGACCGACCCACCAGGATTGACGTATTCGATCTTGGCCAGGATCAGTGGCTTGAGACCGGCGGCCAATGAATTAAGCCGCACCAGCGGCGTTCCGCCGACCAGATCTACGACAGAGTGGGCATAGCGCACGGGAAGTTCTCCTTGTCGGCGCCCGGCAGGCGCACATCGACGACATCACCTCGGATGCTCACCCCGGTCGGTGACGTAACTGCTGACCCGCTGCATCACATCATCGCGGGCCGGCTCCGATCGGGAATGCGCGCGCGCCGTTTCGGCGTTGCGCAGCAGTGTCAGGCTATCGGTCCGCTGGACTACCAGCCGTCCGCGCAGGGAATGCGACCATGGGACCGAACCGGCGGGTCGACCGGCCTGGTGCAGTCGCAAGCGCAGTCTGGAGGTCGAGATGTCGCAGGTCCGCTGGGCGGGTTTCACCGCGTTGCCGAAGGCCGTCCTCCGGGCAACCGTTGCGCGACCGCAGGTGCCCAGCTCACCGACCATCGCCCGCGACTCGAGAGCTGTCGCCGTGCTGACCGCCGCGGCGGGTGTCGGAGTCTTCGCCGGCGTGGCGGGAGCCACTGTTGCGGCACTGCTGAACCAGGCGAAGGCGACCGTTCGGCTGATCGAACAGGCGGCGATCGAGTCGGCGGTCATGGACGGGTTGATCGGCTCCGACGCGAACCCCCGCGATGTGGTGGTCGCCGAACTGCCGGTGCCACGGGCCGACGGGGTCTATCTTCCCGACGGTTCGCTGCAGCCGGACGAATGCGGACCGGACTCCGTCGCGACCGGTCGGCCGTTGGTGCTGGCGATGCTCGGCGACTCGACCGCCGTCGGTTATGGGACGCGCACCGCATCCGAACTTCCCGGGGTGCTGCTGGCCAGGGGGCTGGCCGCCGGGCTGCACCTGCCGGTGCGGCTGAGCACGCACGGGCTCAGTGGATGCGGCGCTGCGGATCTCCCGCGACAGCTGACGCAGGCACTGGCGGATGGCCCGGACATCGTGGTCATCGTGGTGGGCGCCAACGACATCCGCGCCAAGGTGCCGCCCCGGCGATCGGCCGAACACCTCGGCGACGCAGTGGCAGCGCTCAGGGCGCAGCACATCCCCGTCGTCGTCGGCACCTGTCCTGACTTCGGGGTCATCGGCGAAATCCCCCAGCCGCTCCGCTCCGTCCTGCACACCTGGTCGCGCCTGCTGGCCACGCTGCAGGAGCGGGTGGTGATCGCCAACGGCGGGCGCGCGGTGGCGATCGGCAGGCTGGTGAGCCCGCAGTTCGTCAAGCACCCCGAATTGTTCGCCCGCGATCATTTCCACCCGTCGGCGGCGGGGTACGTGCTCGCGGTAGCGGCACTACTGCCGCCGGCTCTGGAAGAACTGCGGGCCGTCGTGGCCGGGAATGACGCCGCGGTGGCCTGAGCACGCGGGCCTGCGATTCAAGCCGGTACCCGGCCGACCGCGAAGACCGACTGGCCGAAGGGTGCCCTGTGTGCGGCCTCCCAGCGACGCGTTCGCGGGATCACCTGGTTGTCCCAGGTAGTGAGAATCCGGCCCTCTTTCGGCGTCATCCGCAGGAGCCGGATCCCGATGAACCAGGCCGCGAGTCCAGGGATGTTCACGTATTTCGCCTGTTCGACCGACAGACCGGCCTGACGCATCGCATCGGTCATCGAACCGACCGTATAGCGCCGCACATGTCCGACGGCACGATCGAACTTGCTCATCGCGAACCCGAAGGCCGGTGCCAACATGACGACCGCACCACCGGGCCGCACCAACCGGTGCGCCGCCCGTAGTGCCGCTACGTGGTCCGGAATGTGCTCGAGGACGTTGAACGCGACCATGGCCGAGTAGTCCCCGGCCGGCGGATGGAAAACGTCAAGAGCCCTGACGTGTACCCGTGGCTCATCGGCGAATTTCTTCCTCGAGGACGGCCAGGCGGGTCGGATCCACTTCGCTGACGGTCAGCTCCGGCACTCCGGACGCCAGCCACTGCTCGGCATAATCACCGAGCCCACTGCCCATCTCGATCGCATGCTCGCCGAGGAACGGGAGTGCCATCGATGTCAACCAGTCGTGGTAGTTGTGCGTCGTCGTCAGCGACTGCAACGTCTGGGACTGCAATTGGGAATCGCCCAGGGCCGTCGGCAGGTCCGGGCGGTCTTCGCGATCGATGGTGATGGCTCCCGTCGGAGATGGTGTTGATGGCTCGGCAGCGTCGATCGTCGTATGCCTCGAGCGCAGATCGATCGAGCGGCCCCCACAATCTCACGGGGACGGGTCAGGTATTCGCCAGACCGAGGTCGCGAGCGAGTCGGCCGAGCAGGGTACGCACCTCATCAGCCGGGACACCGGCCTCGAGGGCGTCCGTCGTGAGTACTTGCAGTTGGTCGGCTAGCGCGTGCACACCGGCATCCGGCACCGCAGGGCGCGGAATCCCGTCGTAGGTGGTGGCATTCGCGGCCAATGAACTCAGCGCCGACCTGGTTCGAGCAATCCGGTCACCGTGTCGCCACGACGAAAGATTCCAGTTGCGGACCCGGCGGACCAGGTCCTCGGCTCCCCGGTCAGGAAATCCGGCAGCTGTCCCGCCGGTCAACTGTTCCGCATGAAGCCGAGCAGCTGGAGGATCTCCAGGTACAGCCAGACGAGTGTGACCATGAGTCCGAAAGCGAAGTACCAGGCGGCGCTCGCCGGCGCGCCCACCTTGATGGCGCGGTCGATCTGATCGAAATCCAGCAGGAAGCTCAGTGCCGCGACCACGATGATCACCAGCGTGAGAACGATCGACATGGTGCCGCCGTCGCGCAGATGGAGGTCAGCGCCGAAGGCGCCGGCGATCAGGTCGAAAAGCACCAGCGCGAAGATGCCGACCATCGCGCCGATGAGCATCTTCGTGAACTTGGGAGTGACCCTGATGGCACCCGTCTTGTAGACGATGAGCATGCCGGCGAAGACGCCCAGCGTTCCGACGAGCGCCTGCAGTCCGATGCCGGCGTACTTCGGGTTCGACTCGAAGGCGGCCGTGACGGCGCCGAGCAATACCCCCTCGACCGCGGCGTAGGAAAGGATCAGAGCCGGATTCGTCGACTGCTTGAAGATGATGAACATCGCCAGCACCAGACCGACGATGGCGGCCGGGACAACGAGTCCCCACGACGTGTTCAGCGATACCGCCAGGACCGCAGCGACGATACCGACTCCCAGCACGGCGGCCGTCTTGGCGACGACGTCGTCCAGGGTCAGGAATCGCTCCCTGGCCGGCGCGCCGGTCGAGGGCTGACCGTACATCTCCTGCAGATACGCCGCGGTCGGCGCGGTGGGTGTTTGCACACCGGGCAGACCGCCCGGTTGTTCCCGCAAGCCGCGAAAGGCCGGGTTACTGCTCTCCACTTGATGACTCCTCTGGACCGATGCTGTCGACGAACCCCGGTCGCCCCGTGACGCAAGGACGTCCCGATCCGGCGCGCCGCAGTCCCGACACGCCATCAACACAACGCCGCCGAAGTGGTTGAAAGTTCCCGGCGAGGTGCCGCCGCCGCGTTCCCGTCCTTCGCGCACCGCGTCGCGATCCTCGCGCCGCGGTGTCCGTTTCGCCGGGATTTTCGCACCGCGGTCCGGTTTTGTCGGGCCGGGGCCCTACCCTGGGCGTGCGACCGCCGGCCCCCGTAGCCCAACCGGCAGAGGCGACCGACTTAAAATCGGTGCAGTGCGGGTTCGAGTCCCGCCGGGGGCACCGTCACATTTGGGCACATTCTCGAGGGCATTTTTCAGGCACATTCTCGAGTCGAACGGATTGCTCAGACCAGGGAGAGCGCCAGCCCGTCGAGGATGTCGTGTTCGGACACCGTGATCTCGTCTGCGAATCCTGGACCGGCGCGCTTCGCGACGAGCGTGACCAGGGTCGAGAGGATCATCGCCCCCGCTCCGATGACGTCGACCCGGCCCGGGTGCATGTAACCGAGGGCGGCGCGGTGTGCTCTTGTTGCGCTCAGCAGCATGCCGGAGACCTCGCGAACGCGACGGGAGGCGATGGTGGCCAGATGGATGCGCTGTGGATCGTAGGACGGCAGTCGCAGCGCGGCGGCCGCGATCGTGGTGGCGGTGCCGGAGACCGGTATCAACCGTCGCACCGACCGAAGAGGCAGCCGATCCAGTCCCTGCGCGAGCATCGATCGGACCAGTGCCTGGGCGTCCTCCAGCTCCGCGGCCGTCGGCGGGTCGCTCCGCAGAATTCGTTCGGTCAGCCGCACGCAGCCGATGTCCAGACTGACCTGCCCGGCGATCTCGATTCGCCCGTCGACGACAGAGCCGACGACGAGCTCGGTCGAGCCGCCGCCGATGTCGACGACCAGGAATGGCCCGGTGGTCGGATCGAGGTCACCTACGGCGCCGCGAAAGGACAGTTCGGCTTCCTCCTGACCCGTGATCACCTCCGGCTCCTGCCCGAGCGTCGAGCGCACCATGTCGACGAAATCTTTCCGATTGGTCGCATCCCGGGTGGCCGATGTGGCGGCCATCCGCACGTCGACGGCGCCGGCGGCTCGCAACGTCGCGGTGTAATCCGACAGTGCGTGCCACGTTCGGTCCAGCGCCCCGGTGGACAGTCGGCCGGTGGCGTCGACCCCTTCGCCGAGTCGGACGACGCGCATCTCCCGGTGCACGTCGGTCAGTCGGACGGCGCCCCCGTCAGCCGTCAGATCGGCGACCAGCAGCCGGATCGAGTTCGTGCCGCAGTCGATCGCTGCGACACGGCGCGACGTTTCTTCTGCGCCTCCGACACTGTGCCTGCCCATCGACCGCCTATCTCGTCCCTGCGATGAATGCCGTAGCCGGAACCTGCCCCGCCGCAGCGTCGACTACCTGCCCCACGCCGGTCGCGGCGTAGAACCCGTGAATGTGGTCGGTGACCAGCGTCGCCGCCAGGTCCGGCCGACCGCCTGCCACAGCTTCCAGCATGGCCGAGTGCTGGCTGCGCAGCAGGGTGGCCATGGCGGGCCAGTCGAGCATTCCCGCAACGGCTTCGGTCACATAGCTCTCGATACCTTCCCGCATGGCCGACATGATGGCAGCGATCACTGAGTTGCCGGCGAGTTCCGCCAGCGCGACATGGAAACGGGTGTCCAGCACGAGGAATTGTGATGCCGGTAGGTCTGGGGCCTCCATGGCGAACAGCAGTTTTCGAACCCCCGTCAGATCGGCAGGACCCGACTGCTGCCGCCTCGCGGCCTCGCGCAGCGCCCAGGCCTCGATCAGCACCCTCGTGGTCACGATGTCGGCGACCGGCAGGTGCCGGCTGGTCAGGTGCCAGCGGATCGCAGACCCGATCGGGGCAGCTGGATCGGCGATCAGTGTCGCGCCGGCTTCCGGACCCGAACCGGTAGCCGTGCGGATCAGCCCCATGGCCTCGAGCACCCGGATCGCCTCCCGGACGCTCGATCGGGATACCGCATACCTCTCGGCCAGTACTCGTTCACCTGGCAACCGGCCACCGACCTCCAGCCGCCCGGCGGCGAGGTCCGCTTCGATGCGCGCCAACACGGTCTGATAGCTGCGGGTGACCACCTGCACCGCCTCTCCTGCTGGGCGCCGAGAGCGGTCGGCGTTGGTCATGGTGGGCCTGGTGAGGTCCGACCACGCTAGTCTACTGTGGTCGGACCACACGCAAACCTGGATGTGCCGCCGCTATCGGACACCCGCCGGAGTCGCCTCATGCGCATTGCCCTCGTCGCCACCTGCCTCGCGGATGCCTTGTTTCCCGGCGTCCCGATCGCCACTACCCGTCTGCTGGAAAGGCTCGGTCACGAGGTGGTCTTCCCGGCGGCCCAGACCTGCTGCGGGCAGATGCACATCAACACCGGCTACCTCGACGAGGCGGTGCCGGTGGTCCGCCATCACGTCGACGTCTTCGATCCGGCCGAGTTCGATGTCGCCGTGGCGCCGTCGGGATCGTGCGTCGGATCCGTGCGGCACCAGCACGCGATGGTCGCCCGCCGCGCCGGCGACCGCGATCTGGAGAGACGCGCAAAGGCATTGGCCGGCAAGACCTACGAGCTCTCCGAACTGCTCGTCGACGTACTCGGCGTCACCGATGTCGGCGCCTATTTCCCGCATCGGGTCACCTACCATCCGACCTGTCACTCGCTCCGCATGCTCAGGGTCGGGGATAAGCCGTTGACCCTGCTGCGCAATGTCGACGGCATCGATCTGGTGGAACTGCCCAATTCCGATCAGTGCTGTGGTTTCGGCGGGACGTTCGCGCTGAAGAATCCGGACGTGTCGACGGCGATGCTGGCCGACAAGATGTCTGATGTGCTGCGCACCAAGGCGGAGGTGTGTTCCGCCGGCGACTCGTCGTGCCTCATGCACATCGGCGGTGGCCTGAGCCGGCTGCGGACCGGGGTCCGGACGGTGCATCTGGCCGAGATCCTGGCCGCCACCCGGACAACGGCTGCCCAACCCCGCTCGGCCGCGACGGCGCTGACCGCATGACGACATTTCTCGGCGTCCCGGTGCGGCGTGCAGCCGAGGCGGAGTCTCCGCTGCGCGGCACGCAGACGTTCCCGGTCGCCGCCAAAGGCGCCGTCGCAGACACCGTGCTGCGTCGCAACCTCGGGCGGGCGACGGCCACCATCCGGGCCAAGCGGGCCGCGATGGTGGCCGAGGTCGACGACTGGGAAGCGCTGCGCGACACGGCTTCCGCGGTCAAGGCCGACGTGATGGCCAGGCTGCCGGAGTTGCTCGAGCAGCTCGAAGCGGCGGTCACCGCCCGCGGCGGAGTCGTGCACTGGGCCGCCGATTCGTTGCAGGCCAACCAGATCGTCACCGACCTCGATCAAGGCCACCGGCGCCGACGAGGTGGTCAAGGTGAAATCCATGGCCACACAGGAGATCGGACTCAACGAGTATCTGGAAGACAACGGGATCGCCGCGATCGAAACCGATCTCGCCGAGCTGATCGTGCAGTTGGGTCACGACAAGCCCTCGCACATCCTGGTGCCGGCGATCCATCGGGGCCGGGCCGAGATCAGAGAAATCTTCCTCGCCGAGATGGCTGACGCACCAGCGGACCTCACCGATGAGCCGAGAGTGCTGGCGATGGCCGCACGGGCACACCTGCGGCGCAAGTTCCTGTCTGCCAAGGTGGCCGTGTCCGGCGCTAACTTCGGGATCGCCGAAACCGGGACATTGGCCGTCGTCGAATCCGAGGGGAATGGCCGGATGTGCCTGACCCTGCCCGAAACCCTCATCACCGTCATGGGTATCGAGAAACTGCTGCCGACCTTCAGCGACCTCGAGGTCTTCCTGCAGCTGTTGCCACGGTCGTCGACCGGTGAGCGGATGAATCCGTACACCTCGCTCTGGACGGGTGTCACGCCCGGCGACGGCCCGCAGGAATTCCATCTGGTGCTGTTGGACAACGGCCGGACCAATGCCCTCGCCGACGAGTTGGGACGTACTGCGCTGCACTGCATCCGCTGCTCCGCGTGCCTGAATGTCTGTCCGGTCTACGAGCGGGCGGGCGGGCACGCCTACGGCTCGGTCTACCCGGGACCGATCGGCGCTGTGCTGACCCCGCAGCTCACCGGGATGTCCGGCCACGACGACGTGAACTCGACCCTGCCCTACGCGTCCACCCTCTGCGGCGCATGTTTCGACGCGTGCCCGGTGAAGATCGACATTCCAAGCATGCTCGTCGAGTTGCGCGGAAAGGCGGTCGACGCCGACCGCGGGCACGGTGGCCCGAGCGGGTGGGCCGCGGCGATGAAGGCGGCGTCCTGGGTGATGTCCAGTGACAAGCGCTTCGCCGCCGCAGAGAACATGAGCAAGGCCGGTCGATTGGTGGCAGGGCAAGAAGGGCCGGATCAGTACGTTGCCGTTCCCGCTCTCGGCGTGGTCGACCAGCCGCGACCTGCCCGCTCCGCCACGCCAGACCTTCCGTCAGTGGTGGCGTGACGAGCACGAGGGCAGGTCGTCATGAGCAGCCGGGAGGCGATGCTGGAGCGGATTCGGGCGGCCGTCGCCGCCGGCGCCCCCAACACACCGGTGCCCCCGGTCCCGCGCGATTACCAACGCCGGGGCACGCAGCCCGCCGGATCCGATGACGTGCTGGTGCTGCTGGTGAACCGGCTCGTCGACTACAAGGCCGAGGTCACCGTGGTCACGCCGGACGCGCTGGCCAAGGCGGTGGATGTCGCTCTGGCCGGGGCCACCTCGGTGGTGCTGCCGGTCGGGTTGCCGACGGATGCGCAGAACGGCGCCGCCGGAAGCGGGCGCACCGTGGTCGTCGACGGTCGTCCCAGGGTGTTGACCTCCGCCGAGCTCGACGGGATCGACGCCGCGGTCACGGCGGCGACGGTGGCCGTGGCGGTGACCGGAACGATCATCCTGAGCGCAGCGGAAGACGAGGGGCGACGGGCCATCAGCCTGGTCCCGGATCTGCTCGTCGTCATCCTGAGGCTGGAGCAGATTGTGGAGACGGTGCCGGACGGGCTGCGCCGCCTCGACCCGACCGCGCCGTTGACGATGATCTCCGGGCCGTCGGCGACCAGCGACATCGAACTCTCCAGAGTCGAGGGCGTCCACGGCCCCCGCACGCTCCGCGTCCTCATCGTCCGCTGAGCCCCCGACCCGGGCACCCTGGCCGCGCTTATCAAGATCGACTGCGCTTACGAACGTGTCGACTCGCGCCCCACCAGTCCCAAAACCACGACGAAGATGAGCGCCGCCGAAGTTGATAAGCGCGGGGAAGGGTGCGCGGTCAGCGCGGGGCAGCGTCGACCGGGGTCAGGTCTACGTCGCTGAACCGTGCGAGTAGGCCTGCGCCGACCAGGGCCAGCAACAAGCCCAGCACCGCTACCCAGACGAAGCCGCTGCGAACGGTGTCGCCGAAGAACGCCAGACCAAGGATGGACGGGACGACGGTCTCGACACTCAGCACCAGTGCGGTCACCGTGGTCACCGCCACCCGCTGCAGGGCCAGCGCGAAAAGGAGCATGCCGATCAGGCCGCCGGCCGCGATCGCCCAGGTCGCCGGCATGAGCACGAGGTGCCACCAGGGGTCGGGGATACGCAGCGTCCGCGCGGCGACGGCCGTGATGGCGAACCCGAGTCCCGCGCCCAGGCCGAGCAGTACCGCCGCCAACGCACCCTCGACCCGCAGGCCGGCCGCGCCGATGAGCGCGACGGGCACCGCGGCCGCGAGCATCACCCAGTACCAGCCGTTGCCCAGGACCACGTCGTTCTCCGGCCCTGCGGCCAGTGCGAGGAGCACCAGCCCGAGCCCGATGGCGGCCAGCGCCAGCCATTCACTGCGGCCCAGCTTGGTGCCCATCACCGCCACGATGACCGCGGTGACGCCGACACTGGCGGCCACGATCGCCTGCACTACGAACAGCGGCTGGCCCAATTGCAGCGCGAAGACCGAAGCGATGAAACCGATCCCGTCCAGGCTGACACCAATCAGGTAGGGCAGCTGACGCAACATCCGGATCAGGAAACGGGGATCGAGATCCTCCGAAATCTCCGTTCGTCTGGCCGACAAGGCCTGCAGCACAGACGCTGTGCCGTAACACAGCGACGCAGCGATTGCGCAGAGCAGACCGATCACCATCGGCGCACCCTCACAGCTGCGAGCAGGCCGGTTCGCCGCGGAAGTAGTCGGGAAGAAGGTCGACCGCTTCGTCACCGAGCGGGTTGACACCCCGGCCCACGGCGAGGGAATGCGCGACGAGAGCGTGCAGACACTTGACGCGGTCCGGCATTCCGCCGGCCGTGACCGCGATGCCGAGGTCGCCCAACGCGTTCCGTGCTGCGAGGTAGCTCTCGTGAGCGGACCGATAACGTTCCGCCAGGTCCGGGTCGACGCCGATCCGTTCCGTCATCTCCCGCATCAGGCCAGCCGACTCCATGCGGCTCACGGCGGCATTCAATTCGCGGCAACATAAGTAATACATCGTCGGGAACGGAGTACCGTCCTCCAGCCGGGGAGCGGTCAACACGACGGCGGGGACGTCGTGCCCACACCGGTACGCGACGGCGAGGACGCCACGAGGTGGCCGACCCAACTGCTCGGTGAAGGCCTCCCGGTCGGCGTCGGTGACCTCCTGCAGATTGACGGCGGCCCCGAAAACACCGGGGGTCATCGACCGGCCTTCGGTGCAACCGAGGATGACGATGCGGCGCCGCCGATCCGGTGACCGCCTTGCGGGGTGCCACCGGATCGGCCAGCGTGTTCCAGAGTTGGGAGTACCAGGGTGTCGTCAACTCCGGGGCAGCCGGGCCGGCCGGTTTGATCGCGGCGAGCGGTGGCGCATTGACGACATAGACGGTGCTGCCCGGCTTGACGTACTGCAGTCGGCGTGTGGCCTGGGACATGATGAACGCCGGGTCGGACAGGGACTGCTGTTGCGCCTGAAGGGCGGCCAGTTGGGCCCGTAGTTGCTGTTCCGCAGTGACGGTTGCCGCCAGTTCCGCGCGTTCGGACAAATAGTTCCGCAAGGGCACCGCAACCGCAAAAGCCACCGCAAAGAACACCAGAGCCAGCACGACGACCTGCCTGACCAGCTGCGACTTGGTTCGGACCACCTTGGGAGCAGTCCGACCCTTCGCGCTGATCCGGCGGACCCGGCGAAGACCAACGGTTGCCGCGGCTGACGGCGCCTTACCCGGCCGAGTGCCGGCCGGGCCGGATGACGACCGCCTGCGACGGGTCGACAGCGATTCGGTCGACGAAGGATCCTGCGGTGCAGCGGGCGGATCACCCACCGCCGGCTGGCCGGCGAGCTCGTCGGCTTCCGCGTCGCTCGGATGCCGCGGAGTCTCGGTCCGGCCCGTTCGGACCGAACCCGAACGCCGCGTTCGCGTCCCGGTACCGGACCGCGAGGGCCCGGTACTGCGCGCACGTTGGTTCGGCCTGCTGTCCATCAAGTACTACTCATCACCTTTTCTGTTCGGTCGCCGTCCGCTGGGGACAGCTCAGGCCTTGAACCGCGGGAAGGCGAGATCGCCCAGATAACGCGCCGCATCGCCGAGGTTGTCCTCGATGCGCAACAACTGGTTGTACTTGGCCACCCGCTCGGAGCGAGCGGGTGCGCCGGTCTTGATCTGCCCGCACCCAGTCGCGACCGCGAGGTCGGCGATGGTCGTGTCCTCGGTCTCGCCGGAGCGGTGACTCATCATGCAGCGGTAGCCGTTGCTCTGCGCGAGTGTCACAGCGTCCAGGGTCTCTGACAGGGTGCCGATCTGGTTCACCTTGACGAGGAGCGCGTTCGCGGCGCCGCGGGCGATGCCCTCCTCGATCCGATCCGGATTGGTGACGAACAGGTCGTCCCCGACGATCTGGATCCGGTGGCCCATCTCGGAGGTCATGGCAACCCAGCCCTCCCAGTCGTTCTCGTCCAGTGGGTCCTCGATGGAGACGATCGGGTAGTTCGCCACCAGCTCGCCGTAGTAGCTGACCAGTTCCTCGGCCGTCTTCGTGGCACCGTCGAAGGTGTAGACGCCGTCGTTGTAGAGCTCGGTGGCGGCCACGTCCATCGCGAAGGCGATGTCGCTGCCCGGGGTGAAGCCGGCCTTGGTGATGGCCTCGGTGATCAGGTCGAGCGCGGCCCGGTTCGAGGACAGGGACGGTGCGAACCCGCCCTCGTCACCGAGGCCGGTGGACAGGCCCTTCGACTTCAATACGGACTTGAGAGAGTGGTAAACCTCGGCCCCCCAGCGCAGAGCCTCCCGGAAGGTCGGGGCACCGATCGGCGCGATCATGAATTCCTGCACGTCCACGCTGCTGTCGGCGTGGGCACCGCCGTTGACGATGTTCATCATCGGAACCGGCAGGATGTGCGCGTTCGGGCCACCGACGTAGCGGAACAGTTCCAGCTCGGCTGACTCGGCCGCGGCCTTGGCCACCGCCAGCGACACCCCAAGGATTCCGTTTGCACCGATCCGGCTCTTGTCCGGTGTGCCGTCGAGGTCGATCAGCTTCTGGTCGATCAGCCTTTGCTCCGTGGCGTCGAAACCGACCAGCTCCGGACCGATCTCGTCGAGCACGAACTCGATGGCCTTCTGCACACCCTTGCCGAGGTAGCGGGCCGGATCGCCGTCCCGTAGTTCGACGGCCTCGTGCTCGCCGGTGGAGGCACCAGATGGCACAGCGGCGCGGGCCAGCGACCCGTCCTCGAGGGCCACCTCGACCTCGATGGTCGGGTTACCCCGCGAGTCGAGGATTTCGCGGGCTCCGATGAGTTCGATGGCCGCCACGGGCACATCCCTTCGCTAGCAGTCCAGTAGTGAGAGCAGTCAGAGCCACGTTGCTCTTTGCGCGCAGCCTATCGGCGCCGTCGGCAACGTCGGTATCTGACTCGCCAGGATGGGCGATCCGGCTCTCTCGGCGCTACTCACCGCCCAGAGCACGAAGCCTGGGCAATACCTCACTGCCGTAGAGCTCCAGGAACTTCGCCTGGTCGGGACCAGGCGCATGGAACACCAGGTGCTTGAAGCCCAGATCGAGGTAGTGGCGGATCTTCCCGACGTGTTCATCCGGGTCGGTAGAAACGATCCATCGGGAGGCGGCCTGCTCCACCGGCAGTTCGTCGGCCAGGCGCTGCATCTCGATCGGGTCCTCGACGCCGCTCTTCTGCTCGGGAGTCAACGCCAGTGCTCCCCATGCCTTGGTGTCCTCCATGGCCTGTTGGCGGTCGTGATCGAAGGAAACCTTCATCTCGATCAACAGATCCATGTCGTCCAGCGTCCGACCCACCTTGCCCGCACCCTCGCGCCAGTGCGGGCAGCAAAGTGTCGCGGTACAACGAGTCGGCCTTGCCGGAGGTGGTGATGAAGCCGTCCGCGATCCGTCCTGCCAGCCGGGTGGCCGCCGGTCCGGATGCGCCGATGTAGATCGGCACCGGGGTCTCCGGCTTGTCGTAGATGGTGGCCTTGTCGGTCTGGTAGTAGGCGCCCTGGAAGGTCACCCGATCCTCCCGCCAGAGCTGCTGGATGAGGGTCACCGCCTCCTTCATCCGCGCGAACCGCTCCTTGCCGTCCGGCCAGGTCAAGCCGAGCGGGACCTCGTTGAGTGATTCACCCGATCCGACACCGAGAATCACTCGACCCGGGTAGAGCACTCCCAGAGTGGCGAAGGCCTGCGCGATGACGGCCGGGTGGTAGCGAAATGTCGGTGTGAGCACACTCGTGCCCAGGATGACCCGTTCGGTCCTGGCACCGAGCGCACCGAGCCAGGGCAGCGCGGCCGGCGCATGACCATCGTCGTGGCGCCACGGCTGGAGATGATCGGAGACGAACACCGAATCGAAGCCGGCCTGCTCAGCCAGCACCCCGAAATCGGCGAGCTCTCTGGGTCCGAACTGTTCTGCCGAAGCCTTGTATCCCAAACGCAGTGTCATGTGACTCATGCTCCCTCTACCACCGTGATCCTCAGAGGTGAGGTCATGGTCATGCCATTGTCGCCCGACGGGCCGCGAGCGCGTAAACGGGTCGATGCGACGTCAGGTTCGGCCCCATGGACACGCCGCGTGTCGAGACGGTGAGTCGATGGTGCATGTCGATGTGCCGATCGGGTGGACCGACGTCGCATTTATCACGCTTTGCGTGGCAGCGATCTGTGACCAGCGTTACAGTCCTCTGGTCGGCAATCGGACTACAAGGACAAGGATGACGACATGCGCAAACTGACCTTCCTGGTCGTGGCAACGGCTGCGGCCGTGGCCGCTTCGACCAGCTTGAGCGGAGTGGCGACGGCGGCTCCGGCGAAGGCTGCGGCACCGCCCTGGACCACGGTCGCGGCGGGGCTCAACAACCCCAGACAGCTGACGTTCGATGCCCAAGGGCAACCTGTATGTCGCAGAAGCCGGCACCGGGAAGCTGCACGCCACAGATCAGTCGGGCAGCTGCGCCGCCGGTCCGGAAGGGCCGAGCTGCGCGGGTAACACCGCCTCCGTCACCCGCATCAAGAACCCGGCGGGAATGGCCTCGTCCCGGCGGGTCGTCAAGGGCCTTCTCTCCTTTGCCGGGCCCGACGGCACCGGCGCCACCGGCGTCGACGCCGTGTCGGTAGCGCCTGCTGAGCGGTGACATCTGGGGCATCGTGACCTACGGGCCACCGGCCATCAACTGCCCAAGTCGGTGGCAAAGCAGAACGGTCGCCTGATCGAGATCGACAAGGGCGGCAAGGTCGATCTGCACTTCGACGTCGCCTCCTATTCGCTCGCCCATCCGATCGCCGGCCACGAGCCCGATTCGGATCCGTACGGACTGCTTCGCATCAACGGCACCAGCTACGTCGCTGACGCCGCGAACAACGTCGTCTACCAGATCGACGCCTGGAATCACCTGAAGACGGTCGCGAAATTCAACTCCCGGCCGACCATCAGCCACGACGCGGTGCCGACCTCGATCGCCTACGGCGGTGGCAAGTTCTACGTCGGTCAACTGGGCAGTCTCATCCCCGGAGCGGGAAAGATCACCGTCTTCAACAGTTCCTGGAAGCGGCCTCAAGGTCTACACCGGGCTGACGTCGGTGACCAGCGTGGCGGTCGCCACGAACGGTGACATCTACGCCACCGAGCTGTTCACCGGTGCGCCATTCGCCTCTGCCGGTGCGCTGGTAAAGATCCCGGCCAACGGCATGCCATGGGTATCGACGCCACTGCCGACACCGGGCGGTGTGGCGGTAGACGCCTGGGGCCACGTGTATGTGTCGATCAACAGCGTGTTGCCCGGCGGCGGATCCGTCATCCGGCTCAACGGCTGAATTGCTCGCCCGTCAGCCGGCGGGCTGGAAGGAAGCGGCGTCCGGGAACACTGAAGTTCCCGGACGCCGCTCCGGCTTACGGACTGCCCAGCGTCACGAACCGCGCATTGCTCCGCGCACGACCTCGGCGACCTGCGCGGCTTCGATCAGGAAGCCGTCGTGTCCGTAGTCCGAGTGCATGGTGACCAACGGCCGTGCTGTTGGTGCGGTCGCGATGACGGCGCCCTGCTGCCGGCGTGTAGAGGCGGTCCGAATCAATGACGGCGACCGTCAGCTCGGCTGAGATCAGTTGCAGTGCAGCCGTTATCCCGCCGCGATCGCGGCCGAGGTCGTGGGAGTTCATCGCCTCGGTCAGCACCAGATAGGAGTTGGGGTCGAAACGTCGGCCCAGCTTCTCGCCGTGGTGCTGCAGGTACGACTCGACGGCGTAGCGACCACCGCGGCGTAGGTCCTCGCCGGCCTGAACCGCTCGGCCGAACCGCGTATCCAGCTCATAGCCGGACCGGTAGGTGATGTGGGCGATCTGCCGGGCCACAGACAGCCCGGCCAACGGCAGCGGACCGCCGTAATAGTTCCCGCCGGCGAAATTCGGGTCCATCCGGATGGCCGCGAGCTGCGGTGCGGCCCAAGCGATCTGGTCCCCGGAGGCAGCGGCGGTGGTGGCCAGGGCGATGACCCGTCGCACCCGGTCCGGATACATCGCCCCCCACTCCAGCGCCCGCATACCACCCATGGAGCCGCCGACCACGGCGGCGAACGAGTTGATCCCGAGCAGGTCGGCGAGGGCCGACTCCGCCCTCACCTGATCCCTCGTGGTGAGCCTGGGAAACCGTGACCCGTACGGCGCTCCATCCCCCGCGTTCGACGCCGGCCCTGTGGTGCCCCGGCAGCCACCCAGCACATTGGCGGCGAGGACGAAGAATCGATCGTCGTCCAGTGGTGCGCCCGGTCCCGATCAGCGAGTCCCACCAGCCTGGAGTCGGGTGGTCAGGGCCGGCCGGGCCAATCACGTGGGAATCTCCGGTCAACGCGTGCAGCACCAGCACGGCGTTGTCGCCGGCCTCGTTGAGCCGGCCCCAGGATTCGAAACACATCGTCACGTCGGACAGCACCAGACCCGATTCCAGGGCCACGTCGCCGATCTCGGCAAATCGACGACCCGCCCCAGGTCCACCGCCGTCGCCGCCCCGCACGCCAACGGAGGGCGTCGGGACGGCGGCGGACGATGTCGTCAGTGCGGTCATCGGGTATCGAAGCTGAGCAGGCTCAGGACTTGGCGGCCCGGAAACCGGACTCCAGATCGGCCAGGATGTCGTCGATGTTCTCCGTGCCGACGGCCAGCCGGATCAGACCCGCGGTGACACCGGTGGTCAACTGCTCCGCCGGGGACAGTTGGCTATGGGTGGTCGACGCCGGGTGGATGACCAGCGACCGCACGTCACCGATGTTGGCCAGGTTGGTGAACAGCTCCAGCGCATCGGTGAACTTCTGCCCGGCCTCCACGCCGCCCTTGATCTCGAAGGCCACGATCGGGCCGCCGCCCCGCGGAGAGTACTTCTCCTGCTGCGCCTTCCACTGACTGGACGCCAGCGACGGGTAGGACACCGACTCCACTTCTTCGCGGCCTTCGAGGAACTCGGCGACCTTGGTCGCGTTCGACGTGTGCCGCTCCATCCGCAGGCTGAGCGTCTCGATGCCCTGGGCGAGCAGGAAGGAGTTGAACGGCGACAGCGCCGGCCCCATGTCCCGCAGGCCCTGCAGCCGCACCTTGAAGATGAACGACACGTTGGTCTTGAACAGACCCTCGGGCCCGAGATCGCGTCCCCAGACCAGGTTGTTGTAGCTCGGGTCCGGGTTGTTGAAGCCCGGGAACTTCTCCGGGTCAGCGGTCCAGTCGAATTTGCCCGAGTCGACGATGGCGCCGGCGATGGCCGTGCCGTGGCCACCGAGGTACTTGGTCGCCGAGTGCACGACGATGTCCGCGCCGTGCTCGAACGGGCGGATGAGGTAGGGCGTCGGCACGGTGTTGTCGATGACCAACGGCACGCCGGCCTCATGCGCGACGGCCGCCACCGCCTCGAAGTCGAGGACGTCCAGCTGCGGGTTCGAGATCGACTCGGCGTAGAGCAGCTTGGTGTTCGGCTTGACCGCCGCTCGCCAGGACTCCGGGTCGTCGGGGTTGTCGACGAAACCGACCGTGATCCCGTACTTCGGCAGCGTGTAGTGGAGCAGGTTGTAGGTGCCGCCGTACAGGCGCGGGGAGGAGACAACGTGATCGCCGGCCTCGGCGATCGCCAGGATCGCCAGCGTCTCGGCAGCCTGTCCTGACCCGACGAGCAGCGCTCCGACGCCGCCTTCCAGAGAAGCGATGCGCTCCTCCACCACGGCCGTGGTCGGGTTCATGATCCGGGTGTAGATGTTGCCGAGCTCCTCCAGCGCGAACAGCTTGCGCCCGTGCTCGGAAGAATCGAAGGCGAACGACGTCGTCTGGTAGATCGGCAGCGCTCTGGCCTTGGTGGTCGGGTCCGGCGTCTGGCCGGCGTGGATCTGGCGGGTCTCGAAGGACCAGTTGGGGCTCATCGTCTGCTCTCCTGTGAGGGTTGATGGCGGGCGTGTGGAGGAGTCGAGCCTCGTACGCACTGGTACGGGCGCCGGCCCTTGAACGGTTCGAACGAACTGCGAACACAACGGAACTGCGTCGACTGGGCTCGCCACCGGCGGGCCCGCGCTTGCGCCGCGCACCCGTCTGGAAAGCGACAGGAGCGAAGCGCCCGGTCATCACCCGGGGCACCCCACCGCGAGTGGAGGGTTGCCGCCCAGCAAGCCGGGGCTGTCGCTGGAACTCATGACCTGCGACGAGTGTAGCCACCCGGCCATCGACTGATTTGTCCGCCTCATCTGGGCAGCCTTGCCTTACGCTGAACAAGCGTTTAGAATGCTGACCATGCGTTCAGGCAAGGTCGTGGCACTTGACGACCTGACTACGAAAGCCCGGATCAGGGACGCCGCCCTCGACCTGATCGGCCGTTCCGGATTTGCCGCCACCACCGTCCGGGCCATCGCGGCCGAGGTGGGCGTGTCACCGGCATTGTTGTTGCACCACTTCGGGTCCAAAGATGGTCTACGGCAGGCCTGCGACGATTTCGTGCTAGCCACTTTCGCAGAGCGGGTGGACGAGATCGCGCGGGACGACTCCCCGGCCACGGTCATCAGCATGATCGAGCGGTCCCCCGAGCTGTTGCCGCTGGCGGCCTACATTCGTCGCTCGTTGACGGACGGCGGCTCGTTCGCCCGCCGGATCTTCGACTCTCTGGTCGCTGAGACCGAGCTCTACCTGGAGCGCTCCGTGGCCAGTGGACGGATCCGGCCGACCGACGACGAACGCGGCCGTGCCCAGCTGATGGTGATCACCAGCCTCGGCTCGCAGCTGCTGGCGGAATACCTGAGTCCGCCCGGGACGCCGCCCGAGCAGCTGATCCCAGAGGCATCCGATCGGCTGATGCTGGCTGGGCTCGAGCTCTACACCCACGGGCTGTTCGCCGACAGCGCCTATCTCGACGCCTACCGGGAGTATCGATCGTGACCGCAGCCATCGAGATCGACGGTTTGACCAAGTCGTTCGGGACCGCAAGAGCGCTCGACGGTCTCGAACTTCGCGTTGCCACGGGCGAGGTGCACGGCTTCCTCGGGCCCAACGGGTCCGGCAAGTCGACCACGATCCGGGTGCTGCTGGGTCTCTTGCGGGCCGACAGCGGCCGGGTGCAGCTGCTCGGCGGCGACCCGTGGCACGACGCCGTCCAACTGCACCGCCGGCTCGCCTACGTGCCCGGCGACGTCAGTCTCTGGCCGACACTGACCGGGGGTGAGGTAATCGACCTGATGGGCCGACTCCGTGGCGGCCTCGATGTCAGGCGCCGGGACGAGCTGATCGAAGCGTTCGAACTCGACCCGAGGCGCAAGGCCCGCACCTACTCCAAGGGCAACCGCCAGAAGGTCGCGATCATCGCTGCGCTGGCCGCGCCCGTGGAGTTGCTGATTCTCGACGAGCCGACCAGTGGCCTCGATCCGCTGATGGAGTCGGTGTTCTCGGACTGCATCAGAGCCGAGCGCGAGCAGGGGCGGACCGTGCTGTTGTCCAGCCACATCCTGTCCGAGGTGGAACAGCTCTGCGACCGGGTCAGCATCATCCGGTCGGGCCGACTGGTCGAATCTGGAACGTTGGCCCAGCTCCGCCACCTGACCCGGACCAGCATCAAGACCGAGCTGGGCGCCGTCCCCACCGATCTTCATGCCATGCCCGGAGTGCACGATCTGGTCGTCGAGGGCGACCGGGTCACGTTCGAGGTCGAGAACGCCATGCTCGACGGCGCCCTCACCGCCCTGAGCCGGGGCGGAATTCGCACCCTGAGCGCTACTCCCCCGACGCTCGAAGAGCTCTTCCTCCGCCACTACGGTGACCGGGCCGTTGCCGCCGTTCCTCGGCCATGAATACGGTCCTGACTCCGGAAAGGACTGGCCCGCAACACTTCGCGGGTCTGCTGGCGGTGCTTCGGCTGAACGCGCGACGGGAGCGGCTGCCCTTGCTGATCTGGGTCCTCGCGATTTCCGGCACCGTTCTGTCGTCCCTGTCCGCGATCGCCGGGCTCTACCCGAGCGAGGTGGACCGCACCCGGCTGGCCGTTTCCATCTCGGCCAATCCGTCGTTCCTGGCGCTGACCGGTCCTGTGACGGTGACGTCGATCGGGGGCGTGACCGCTTGGCGTGTCGGCGTTCTCGGCGGCGCGATGGTGGGGTTGATGGCGCTGCTGACGGTCATCCGCCGGACCAGGGCGGACGAGGAATCCGGGCGGAGTGAACTGTTGGCTTCCGGCGTGTTGGGCCGCGACTCGTTGCTGAGCGGTGGGCTCCTGTTGGCCTGGGCCACGGCCGTCGTCATCGGGTTGATCTCCGCGCTCGGCGCCATCGGCGGCGGCCAACCGGTGGCCGGCTCGTTCGCCCTCGGCGCGGCGCTGGTCGGTCCGGGTCTGGTGTTCGCCTCGGTCGCGGCCGTCACCGCCCAGCTCTTCGAAAACGCGCGCACGGCAACGGCCGCGGCCGGCGCCCTGCTGGCTGCGGCGTTCGCGGTCCGGGCCGTCGGCGACCTCTGGCCGGCTGGCCGTTGGTTGACCTGGTTCAGTCCGCTGGGCTGGCCGGAGAAGACGCAGGCCTACGGCGCCAACCGATGGGCGGTGCTACTGCTGCCGCTCATCCTCAGCCTGGCGTTGACCGGAGTTGCCGTTCTGCTGTCCAGGCACCGCGACCTCGGCCTCGGTTATTTTCCGGCCCGAATCGGTCCTGCCCACAACCCGCGTCTCGGCAGCGGCCTGGCATTGGCCGTACGTCTGCACCGGGCCTCGTGGATCGGTTGGGCCATTGGCTTTCTCATTCTCGGCCTGCTCGCCGGATCGTTGGCCGGCACCGCGAACGACCTCCTGAGCGGCAACCCGCAACTCCAGCACCTGATGGAGGACCTGGGCGGCAGGGGCACCCTCGTCGACGAACTCCTCGCGACCATGGGCTGGTTCAGCGCACTGGTGGCTGCGGCGTACGCGGTGTCCGCGGCCCTGCGGATTCGTGCTGAGGAGGTCATGGGACGGGCCGATGCCGTGCTGTCGGCTTCCGTGTCCAGAACCAGATGGCTGGCCGCGCACCTACTGTTCAGCCTCGGTGGTTCGGCGTCGTTGCTCCTGATCGCGGGCATCGCCGCCGGCCTCGTACGCGGCTCCGACATCGGTCACCTCGGGGCTGGATTGAGCGTCGGCCTCGAGACGATGGCGGTGCAGATCCCCGCCGTCCTGGTGATCGGCGGCCTCACCGCGGCGCTGATCGGCTGGGCACCCAAGCTGGCCGCCGGCGGGTGGCTGATCCTGGGTCTGTCCGTCCTACTCGGGCAGCTCGGCACGCTGCTCGGCTTACCGCAGGCCGTTGTTGACCTCTCCCCCTTCAGCCGCACCCCGTGCCCTACCCGCCGCCGCGATGAACTGGACTCCCGTGCTGTCGCTGTTGATCATCGCCGGAGCAGCCACCTGGCTCGGGTTCGCCGGGTTTCGACGCCGCGACGTCGGGTGAGCTAATCCGCTGTAGATTCCGCGGCGGCCAGCCGTGCTGCGAACTCTTTGGCGACGGTTCGGAGTTCGGACTCCGGATCCCGGCCCGCAGCACCGGCCGCGTAGGCCAGGCGAAAGATCTGCTCCGCGGCCGATTCTCCGTCCGGGAGGCCGATCTCGATGCCGATTCTTGCCGCCCGGGATCCAAGTTTGGCCGCCAGCGCCACTGCCGGCTGACCCATCGCGACGCCGGCGATGACCGACGACCGACCGTGCTCGGTCTTCTTCAGCTCGTCCCAGCGCAACTGCTGATCCGCGGCCGTGTGGACCGTTTCTCCGGCTGCGAAAACGTGTGGGTGTCGACGAACCAGCTTGTCGACCAGCTCGGCCGCGACGTCGTCGATATCGAATCCGCCCTCGTCGGCCGGTCGTTCAGCCGCGATCCGGGCATGGAAGAGCACCTGGAGCAACACATCGCCGAGCTCCTCGCGCATGGCAACGGCGTCGCCGTCCTCGATCGCCTGCAGCAGCTCGTAGCACTCCTCGACCAGGTAGCGGCGCAGAGAATCGTGAGTCTGCTCTGCATCCCACGGGCAGCCACCCGGCGAGCGCAGCTCATCCATCACCCGAACGGCGGCGAGCAGGCTCGCTCCGGTGCCGTGGTCGTCCGGCTTGAATGGACGCGGGTTCACAGGCCGTCGTTGCCGGGCACGACCTGGACGGTGGAGGGATCCCAGACGCCGTACCTCGGATTGACCGAGATGTGGGCGCCATTCTCGTAGGGCACCAGCAAGAGGGCACCGAGATTGAAATAGTCCGCGACGGTCTTGGAGGCGCTGAGCGAGGTCTCGGTGAGAAGCCCCGCGTGGACCGCGCGATCGGACGTCCGCACCACGAAGTAGCCGGCTGAAGTGGGCAGTATCACCACCCCGCCGGTGGAAGGCTGATAAAAGCCGAAGGGCCCGACCCCCGGGGTCGTCAATACCTGGTAGACGTCCTTCGGGAGTCCATTGGCGCCTGCCGCACTGACTGCGGTATCCATCGTCGCCGGATCGGCGAGATACTTCGATCGCAAGGCCACCGCCTCGTCACGGGTTGGAGCCGGGACTCCTTCCGCCGTCACCGAGACGTTGCCGACTGGGGCACCGACCGCCGGTTGGGCCTTCAGCAGCGCCTCGATCGCAAGGAGGTCGTATATAGCCCCGGCAGACTCCGACGGCGGTAGCTGAAGTTGCTGGGCGATGTTGGTGCCCTGCGTCTTGAGTTGGGCAGTGAGAGCGGCGATCTGGGCGTCACTGACGACGAGGCCCTTTGCCTGCAACGCGTCGGCGATCAGCGCATGCCGGACCTGGTAACTGATCTGGGCCCGGTTCACGCCGGCGACCTCGAGCGGGGTCGGCGGTGTCGTGACCGTCTGCGAGCTGATGAACGCGGCTGTGTCGGCCTGCACCGACTGCTCCGACACGGCGTTGCCGCCGACCAGCACAGCGGACCCGGCCGACACCGTGCAACCGGTCAACGAGCCGACCGCGAGGGCGACGCCCACGCCGGCGGCGATGAGCCGTCTACGGCGCCCGCCGGCGCGCCCAGCCAGGACCTGTAGAGACACGCGCAGGGCCAAGATGGGTCCTTCCGATCGGTCACCGTGCGACCACGAGGATCATGTGTCGCGCACTCAGCTTGCCACATTGCGCCGACCCCGACGAGTGCCGCGCCACCGCCTGCGGGAGATCGGCCGACCTCAGTAGGCGCCGACGGACGAGGTGACCGCCTTGGCTGTCTTCCAGAGGATCATCAGGTCGCCGGGGATCGACCAATTTTCGACGTAGTACATATCCAGTCGCACGGTGTCCTCCCAGGAGAGGTCCGACCGTCCGGACACCTGCCACAGACCGGTCATTCCCGGCTTGACCAGCAACCTGCGCATGGCGTCATCCTCGTAGCGATCCACCTCCGCGCGAAGAGGCGGCCGCGGGACCGACCAGGCTCATGTCACCCTTGAGCACATTGATCAGCTGCGGCAGCTCGTCAATGCTGAACCGCCGCATGAACTTGCCGACCTTCGTGATGCGCGCGTCATTCTTCTGCTTGAACAAGATAGCGTTACCTGCGTCCTGGATCTGCTCCCGCTGATCGGCGAGCATGGATTCAGCATCCCGCACCATCGATCGAAATTTGATCATCCGGAAGGTCTGTCCGTTCAGCCCGACCCGATCCTGTAGGAAGAAGATGGCACCGGGACTGGTGCACTTGACGGCAATGGAAATGGCGACGAACAATGGCGAGAAGAACAGAAGAAGAACACTGCCGCAAACGATATCGAAGGTCTTCTTCCGGATGCGGGTGGCGCCGCGGTAGGTCGGCCTGTCCACGTGGATGAGTGGCAGTCCGGCGACCGGTTGGGTATGGATGCGTGGCCCCGCGATGTTGGCCAAGGCCGGCGCCAACACCAACGCCACGTCCGTGTTCTCCAGTTCCCAGCTCAACCGTCGAACGGCGGCGGGGTCGAAGGAGTCCGTCGCCGTGACAGCAACCGTGTGAGCGCCGTAGCGCTGAGCTACACCGGCGACGTCTTCGAATCCACCGAGGATCGGAACACCATCGACACGTGACACACCATCGGCATCAACAGCGGAGGAATGGGTCTCGACGCAGACGCCGATGACTCGATAGCCAGCATAGGGCGCCCGCTTGAGATCGGCGATCAGGTCACGAACCGTCCGGACGCTGCCCACCACCAGGACGTCGGCCAGGAAGTCACCGCGCGCTCGGGCGCTGTGCAGCCACCTCCTGGCCAGGAACCGTCCCGCCAGGACGGCAGTCAGTCCCGCTGGCATCATCACCAACAGGTAGCTGCGCGGTAGATCGAGTTGGAAGAGGTAGGCGCAGATCGCGACAGCGCCGAAAAGTGCCAGGGTCGAGTTGATGACGCTCTTGTACTCGTCGGCGCCATAACCGATCGCTCGTATGTCACGGCTACCGCCCAAACTGAGGGACAGCAACCATGCCAACGTGAGCAGGGCCGTCAGGCCGACGTAGAGCGCATTGGTCGGATCGCGCGCGAGCCTTGAGGTCATCACGTCGAAATGAACCATGTGCACACCGGCTGCACCCCACAGGATGGCAAAGGCATCCAGGCAGACCAGGCGAGATGCGTAGCGGCGCCCCCAACCCTCGAACCGCGACTTCGTTACCGTGGCCGTCGCACCGACCGAACGGGTTCTTCGGAATTTGCGCGATCCGGTGGTCTGGGCCGCCGTTCCCAGAGTCACATCGTGCCACGGAGCCCAGGTGGGCTCGAGCGAAATCTTCTTCGAAGTCGTCATATGAAGGCCTTCACCTATCGGGTCGATCTGGAGAAAAAGCGGCTGTAAACCATGAGCCGCTCCGACAAATGGGCACAGCAAGCCGATCGAGGCCCCGACAGACCCGATCAACCAGTCGCACGATCACTGGTTGACAAATCACACGGCATTTTGCTTGCCGTCCTCCAAACCTTCTGTCCACCAGCATCTGACTGATGGACGTTACAACCGCGCGATCAAAGCTTGCGCAGGTATGTGACACAGAAACCTTAGTTTAACTCAAGAAGAATTGCCGAACTAAGCGTTCGATCCGAATATCAGGTTGTCACCACAGCGGGGTCACCGGCCGAGCTCGAAGATCCGGAGATTTCCTGGTGCGGGCGCCGACGAGATCTTCGAACCGTGGCCATTCCGCTCATCAACCCCGCCAGGCCAAGTAACGCCCAAAGGGCAGTCCCCATAGGCAGTCCCAGGATGTGACTTCCCGGCGCGGCGACACTGCTGGCGGCTGGTGTCCCGGCGAAGCTCAGGCCGACCGACATCAGCAGAGCTGCTCCGCTGATGGGAGCGACCACTAAGGCAGCGATCATCCATCGCACTGTCGAGCGCGGGGCAAATCGTCTCTCACGTTGATTCATAACTTCTCCCCCCAAGAGGTGACCGACTGGGTTTCATCGAGCCGGCCAACTCCCCTACCAACCGTCTTGAGCCTGCTCTAAGACTATAACAGCGAGTCATGCAAAAAGGACAACTGCGACGTGAAACCTGACATCACCACTCGTCTGGTCGTATCGGGCCATCACGCATGTGAACGACGGTTCATTTGTCTTTCCAGGGCAGAACCGAGAGCAACGGTTCATGGACGGAGCGTGGCCTGGACGACCCGAGACGCGTCGTGGATTGGACGAACGCAGTCGCGATCAGGTGCATGCCACGGCATGGAATAGCGATTCTGCAAAACCGCGGTTCAACATGTCAACTCGTTGCCGAAACGTCAACGGACCCAGGGAGAGCGGATGGGCGACTCGTCCTTCAAGCGATGGCTGGACAGTCCGTGGCGTGCCGGGGCGCTTTTAATCCAGCGACACCGAAGGTGGGCGCACTTGCTGAAGTGCTGGGGGCGGCGGATCGGCCGTGCCATCCGGTCTCACTAGTGCCGTATGCGCCATGATGGCGCTGCATCACCCGTTCAGCCGTATGTGGCCCGACAGGACGATTTTGGCGGAGTTCGAACGGCAATATGCCACACTCGAACGGGTGGATCGCGAGAATACAACGTTTGATACAAATATCTCTTTTGCGGAGGAATCTATCATTAGCTAACAACATAGAAATGGTGCCTGCAGTGATGGCGCAAATGGATCTCAGCGTTAATGGCGTCGTCGTCCATCCGAGCGAATCGTACAGAGCACGACCGTCGGCGCCGCACCAGCATCTGGGCGTTCGAGCAGGTACTCGACGGAGCGGTTGTCGGTCGAGACTGCAATGTCAGCGATCGGGCCTTGGTCCACGAGGGCCGCGTGGACTCGGCCACGGAGTCGTTGATGCGAACGCAGTTCCAGTCTGTATGGCTCGCCGCTAGTTGAGGTTCTGGGTCACGATTCGTGGCTGTCGACCGCGAACGGATGACGACCACCTGGGTGGAGGAGGTGGTCACATTTCCGGCCAAGTCTGTCACCGTGGCCGTGATCGTGTAGTGCCTCGCGCGGTCGCAGCTGTGCAAACTGGTATCCAGCGATACCGAGCGCTGCCAGGTTGACTGGGTCGCCCCGGCCAAATCTTGTCCGTCGATGGTCGGCTGGTCTCGACCGTATTCATCGGTCACCGAGAAAGACACGGTCGCAAGGCCGCCGTCGTCCTGGGCGGATCCTGTGATCAGCACTGTCCGGGTTCCCCGGTTGCCGGTCAGCCGCGACGGCAACGCCGCCATGCGTGGCACGCCGGCGCGACGGAATCCTGTGTGGAGAAGACCTTCGCCATGACGTCGGCGACGCGGTTATCCGCCGTCCGCGACCAGGTTGGTCGACGGAGTGTAGAAGGCGACCACCGCGCCGTCCGCCGCTATCGACGGCTCGATGCTGAGGTAATCACCCGGCGTGCCGTCCGCCGTGACCGATGCCGGGAGCAGCGCACCGGTGCTCAGGTCCTTCCGGTAAACCTGTTTCACCAGAGGCGGGGTGTCGATGCCCAGGTTCGTCGCGTCCGTGCTGAACGCGAGGTAGCGACCGTCCGGCGGACAGCGACGGGTAGGAGGCGGATTGGTTGGCCTTGGTGCCGGAGCCGTCGGTCGAACCAAGCTGTAGGGATCCGTCGGTGAGGTCCTTGACGTAGACGTCCGAGGACGGGTCCGTATCCTCGGGGAGCAGGTTGGCCGACCCGGTCGCGAACGCCACGATGGTGCCGTCCCCGGAGAGCGACGGCTCGCCGCTGGGCGCGGCCCCTTTGATCCCGTCCGCGTTGACCGACGCGAGCCGGACTGCACCCGAGCCGAGGTCGCGGACGTAGACGTCCGCGCGACCGTCGGTGTCGGCCGGATCCAGATTGTCGGCGTCGGTGGTGAATGCCACCACGCTGCCATCGGCGGACAGCGATGGCTGGCTGGCGCCCTGCTGCTCGTCGGGCCGAGCGATGGTGCCGCCGTCCGCCTGGGTCAGCGTGCCCGGTGTCCAGACGTTTGACGTACAGGTGCGACTTGCCATCGACGGCGTCCGGCGAGAGATTGGTGGCGGACGACGTGAAGGCAACGGTGGAACCGTCGGCGGACAGCACGGCGGACGTGGCACCGGTGGCCGCCTTGGTGCCATCAGCGGCTCGGGAGACCAGGGTCAGCGCCCCGGACCGCAGGTCCTTGACGTAGACGTCCGGATAGCCGTCGGGGTCGTCGGCGCTCAGGTTGTCAGCGGCAGAGAGGAACGCAACGGTCTGACCATCCGCGGAGATCGACGGTCGTTCGCTGATCGAGTTGCCCTTGACCCCATCGGCGGTCTGCGATGCGAGCCGCAGCTCACCGGTCGACAGGTCCTTGACATAGACGTCGACGACCTTGTCGGTGTCACCGGCGTCGAGATTCGCTGCCATCGACGCGAATGCGACGTAGCGGCCGTCGGCTGACGTCGACAGGCCGAAGCCGCTCGAGCCGTCACCGGGGACACCAGCTGCTCGACGCCGAGACCAGGATGAGGTCCCCTGGCGCGGCAGCCGCCGCAGCGGCCGTCGCGATCAGCGGCGTCAGATGTGAACGCCACTCCAGCCGTGATCGCGAGCCGGATCAACCTCGAGCGAGACGTCACCCGTTGCTTCCTCTCGGATCAGTTCTGCGTTTCGGTCGGTGGGACGAACTGCGTCCCATTGTTGGTGATGCCGATGTCGTGAAGCACCGGCGTGTTAGCGGGCACAGTGGTCGACATGCTCCACGCGGTACTGCAGGTAGCGCGAGTCACCGACCACCCGACCGCCCGACGGTACCTGTGTCCACGCCGTCCAGGTGGCATCGGGTGTGGCGGTGCTGCCGATCCGGACGCTGATCGCGCAGGGTTGCGCCGGCAGGAATGTCGGCCGGTAGGTCAAGCCGGTCCCAGGTCACCATCTGGTGCGCGTCCAGCACCCGCGACACCCGGCTGCCGCTCCCGGTGTATCCGGTACAGCCGGACCCAGTCGATCGTCAGCGGGCTGCCGTCGGCCACCGCGTCCCGGGCCCGTGGGCGCATCGACGGGATGACCGCCGGCATCGAGCCGATCTGCTTTCCGTCCACGGAGAACGTGAATCCGGTGCTGGTCCAATCGATCCGGTAGACGTGCGCAGTCCCGATGAGCCTGGCCGGCAGCGCGATGGTCTGCAGCGTGCTGGTGTTCAGCGCCGGCGTACAGGGTGCCGTTCCGCAGCCCGAACATCGCCCACGGATCGTTGGCCGTGCCGGCCGCGAGTCCCGCCCACTGGGTGCCGGGTCCGGCGAAGGTCGCCCGGAACACCAGCGAGCGCCCGGGTCCGAATTGCGCCTTCGGTGCCCGCCCGGGTGCCGTCGAGCACCAGGTTGCCGCGTTGAAGCACCGTCTGGCCGCCGGTCACCTCCGGTTGCTGATCCCAGACGCCGGGCAGCGATTGCCGGTGTCGAACTCGGCGGCGGCTGTCGGGGCCAGGGAGACCTCGCCGAGGCTGTCCTGCTGTACGTAGGTGCCGGACTGGGCGGCTGACCGTGCGGAATTGCTGCTGCCGTCATGGTCGGCGACGCCGTTGGCGGCGGCGACGAACGACGCCGGTGGGTCGCTCGCGTGCCGGCCACACGGTGGCGTTTCCGGCCGCGTCGACGCTCTTGACCCGGTAGTAGTACGTCGCTCCAGGCTGCAGCTCGGTCGCGACCACGGTGTGCGTGATGTCCCGGGTGTCGTCGTGACAGGTCGGCGAGGTTGTCCGGCTGCTGTCCGTACTGCACGGTGGCGTCCGCGTTCTCGTCGGTGCTCCAGGTGACCTCCGCGGTGCCGTCAGGCAACGGTCGAGCGGCGACCTGGGAGATCACCGGCGCGACCGTGATCCGCAGCCGCGGCGGCCAGCGTCGGGACATCGGCCGCTGTGGACACGTCGCGCGCAGGCGCCTTGAGCTGTGAAAGAGGCCCGCTGACGCCCCGCGAGAGGTTGCCGCGACGCCGTTGCCGGTGGCGGCCGGCTGCCCGGCGGCCGGCGGTGCGTACGTCGCCGAGTAGTTCCCCGGCAGCGGCCAGGAACATCGCGTACTCGACGCCCTTGATGGTCGTCCGGGTGAACGGCGACCGGGCTGCCGCCGACGGGTCAGGCCGGTCAGGGTGCTGCCGCCCGGGCCGTGCGTCGGCACCATGCCGGTCAGCCCGTTGGCGCCGGCACCGACGTTGACGGTGAAGGTCAGCGTGTTGCCCGCTCCAGGAAGTCCCGGAGTACGACGAGCCGTTGCGGCCGTCCAGCCAGGTCAGCATCTGCCGGCCGGTGACCATCGGCACCCCGTGCGCCATGGCCGAGGCCAGCAGTTGATCGCTCTCGAACGTCGTGGCGTTGTCGGTGTGCTCGTTGGCGGTGAACGCGCCGTAGTAGCCCAGCGGGCCGGTCGCGTTGTCCAGCAGAGTGTTCGGGGTGAACGGGTAGCTCTGCCCGGACTCGTCGGTCATCTGGGTGGCCGCCTGGTAGACGTCGATCAGGCCACCGGTCTTGGCGGAGAACCGCATCGGCATCCCGGAACCGGTCATGAAGCCGGGTCGGTCGCCCAGCCAGGAGCCCGGCCAGTAGTAGTAGTTGGTGTCCAGCCGGATGCCGTTCTGACCCTCGATGGTCGGCTGGCTCGGACCAGTCCGACCAGACGATGCAGTGCAGCCGGTTGGTGGTCGGCGCCGGGACGCTGGCGTACTTCTGCCTCCAGTGCGCTCAGTTGCGTCGTGTAGTTGTCGGCCAGCGAGGCGGGCGTCCAGTCGGCGCAGTTGCTCGAGACGTGCAGCGCCGACCTCGAAGCCCTGGGCGTTGTAGGCGCTCGCCTGCGCATTGCTCAGCGGCGTGCTGGCGTAGACGTAGGAGGTGAAGCGCAGGCATTCCCAGTTGTCCACGACGCAGCCCGCCGGGCTGTTGGCCGTGGTACTGGTCGAATCGGCCGGCCGTGCCGCCGTTCCCGTGGTCGTCGCCGGTCGCCACGACGACCGCCTTGGCGCTGCGCGGGAAGTACCAGAACCGCGGGCAGCGGCTTCCGGTCCAGGTTCATCGCGCCGATCAGGTTGGCCAGCAGCCGCTGCTGCTCGTCGGCCTGCGGGATGGCGACCTTGTTCAGGTTGACCCAGTCGGTGCTGGTCCCGCCGAAGTACAGGTCGTCCGATCGGATCGGCGCCTGGCTGTCCCGTTCCTGCTGATCCCACGCCGGGTTGCCCTGGCGCAGGTAGACGGTGGACTGCGCGAGGTCGTAGGTGAAGGCGGCCGCCTGGCCGCCGTTGGTGCCGACGTCTGACCAGCGACACCGCTGGGTTCGTCGTCGCGGTGGTGGCGTTCGAGTACAGCGTCGCCACCGAGCGCGCGCCGTTCAGGGTGTAGCGGTCGGCCGTGCCGTGGTACTGGATCGTCTGATCGGTGATGCCCGGCACCGGGCGCCGTCGTGGTGTCGACCTTCAGGTAGCCCTCGGCCAAGCGTTGTCGTGGTGGTGGTCGAGACCGAGCAGGCCGGCCAGTTGCTTGTCCGGGCGGAAGGTGATCAGGTTGCCGCCGGCCGTCACCCAGGTGGTGAACATGCCCACCTGCGCGGCGGTCAGCGGCGTCGATCCGAGCAGCACGACGTCGTACTGGCTGAGCACGGCTGGCCGTGACGGTGGACAGGTCCGCGGTGGCGAATTCGTTCAGCCCCTCGGTGCGCAGGATCTCCGCCATGAACGGGGTGAACTGGCTCGCCGCCGGCAGCCGAGTTCTTGATCACCAGCACCGGACCGCCCGGACCCTGGTCGGGCGGCGGCGGAGGCGGCGCCGCGGTCGTGAAGGACCAGGACTGACCGGGGCCATCGCGTTGCCCGACGGCGTCGACTGGCCCCGCTGACGGTGGCCGTGTAGGCGGTCGAGTTCGCCAGCGCCGTGGTCGGGGTGAACGTCGCGGTGCTGGAGCCGGCGTCGTAGGCCGACCGCGCCGGCCACGGCACCCAGCCGGGCCGGTCAGCGTCATCGTGACCGACGAAGGCGTGACCGGTTCGCTGAACGTGGCGCTGACTGTCGTGCCGGTCGAGACGCCGCTCGCGCTCGGCGCCGGTGCCTGGGCGATCACGGTCGGCGGCGGTGGTATCCGCCGCGGAGGTGTCGAAGACGACGTCGACCCAGTAGTTCGAGGATTGGTAGGTGTTGGTCGGGAAGCCGCTGCCGCCGTAGAGGTAGACGCCGTTGGCGCCGTCGGTGCCGTTGGCGAGCGCGGTGAGCGGGCCGCGCGACACCGCCGAGGTGAATCCACCAGGTGAGTTGGCCGAGTAGAAGCCGGTGTTCGTGTGGTAGGAGGCGACGTAGGTGGTGTTCGCGGTCACCGGCACCGGCGCCGGCAGGGTCGCGGTCTGCCAGCCGGACCCGCTCTCCCCGGTGAAGGTCACCGTGGACAGCCGGGTGCCGGTGTTGGTCCACAGCGATCCGGTGTGCGTGCCCGTGTTGCTCGGCCCCTTGTAGAACCGCAGACCGGTGATGTAACCCGACGTGGTCGAACTACGGAACCTGACACCCAGTTCGACCGCGGAGTTGTCGTTGACCGTGACGGTGGACGGGCACCGCGGTGCTGGCCCAGATGGTGCACGGGCAGGCCGGATCGCGGCTCGCCGCCGGTGGTGAACGACCAGGAGAACGGCGCCATGGTGTTGCCGCTCGGATCCTTGGCGCCGGTGACCGTGGCCGTGTGCACGCGTGGACGCCGCGAGCGCCGCGGTCGGGGTGAAGGTCACGGTGCGGGTCGGCGCGTCGTAGGCCGACGGTGCCCGGGACCGCGGAGGCCCCGGCCGCGAGCGGTCACCTGCGCGGTGCCGGTCTGGATGGGCTCGCTGAAGGTGGCGGTGACCGTGGTGCTGCGTCGGGACACCGGTCGCGTTTGCCGCCGGGCTGTTGCCGGTGACCGTCGGCGCGATGGTGTCGGTCGCCGATGGTGTTGAAGACGACGTCGACCCAGTAGTTCGTCGACTGATAGGTGTTGGCGGGGAAACCGCCGCCGGTGCCGTACCGGTAGACCCCGTTGGCACCGTCCACTCCGTTGGCCAGCGCGTGCAGCGGCGCGTTGTCCACCCCGGAGGCGGCGAAAGCGTCGGCGTCGGCGGCGTACCGGCCGACCGGGTGCGTAGTACGACACGACGTAGGTGGTGTTGGCCGAGATCGCCACCGGAGCGGCGAAGGTCGCCTGCTGCCACCCGTCGGCGCTCTCTCCGGTGAAGGTGACGGTGGCCAGGTTCGTCCCCGCGGTCGTCCACAGGTGTGCCGACGTGGGTGCCGGTGTTGCCGGCGCCCTTGTAGAACCGCACCCCGGTGACGAACTCCGTCGGAGTCCGACCGGAACTTGGTGCCCACCTCGACCGCAGCGGTGTCCGCCTCTGCCGGATTGACCGGGGTCGTCGTCGCTGCCCAGATCGAGCACGGGCAGGGCAGCGCTGCGCTGGCCGGCGTTGCTCGTCCCGATCGGCACCAGCACGGAGACGACCAGCAGCACAGCCAATCGCCAACCGGCACCGGAATGCGCGATGCCGGCTGAGCGGCGGTGCCGCGTTCCCGATAACACGCATGTCAGCTCCTCAGCCGGCCGGGACGAAGGTCACGTCCACCCAGTAGTTGCTCGATTGCCAGGACAGGGTCGGGAAACCGCCGCCCGTGCCGTAGCGGTACACGCCGTTCGGCGCCGTCCTGGCCGTCGGCTCAGGGCGTGCAGCGGCGGGCTGTCGACCCCGGACGTCGCGAAGAACCCGGCGTCGGTGGCGTAGCGCCCGACCGGCGCGTAGTACGAGACGACATAGGTGGTACCTGCGGTGATCGGAACCGGCGTGGCGAAAGTGGCCTGCTGCCAACCGGTGGCGCTCTCACCGCTGAAGGTCACCGTGCCGAGCGCTCGCCCCGTGCTGCGTCCACAGGTGCCCGACGTGGGTGCCGGTGTTGCCGGTGCCCTTGTAGAACCGCACGCCGGTGACCTGTCCCGGCGACGTCCGAGCGGAACTTGGTGCCGACCTCGACCGCCGCCGAGTCCGCCTCGGCCGGGGTGCCCGGCAGCGCAGATGCAGCCCAGATCGAGCATGGACATCCGGTGGCGGTGGGGCGGTGGCCGTGGTGAAGGTCCACGACACCGGCGACATGACGTTTCCGCTCGGGTCCGTGGCGCCGCTCACCGTTGCGGTGTAGCTGGTTCCGGCGCTCAAGGCCGACGTCGGGCGTGAACGTCGCGCGCTGAGTGGCGGCGTCGTAGGCGACGGCACCGGCGACCGGCGTGCTGCCGTTCATCAATGAGATCGCTGGGCTGCCGCTTGCACCGGCTCGCTGAACGTCGCGGTCACCGTCGTCCCGGTGGAAACCCCGGTCGCCCCGGCTGCGGGCGTGCGGGCGGTCACCGTGGGCGGCGTGGTGTCCGGGGGTGGGCTGGCGGCCGTGGTGAAGGACCACGACACCGTGCGACATGACGTTCCCGCTCGGGTCCTTTGCGCCGCTGACCGTTGCGGTGTAGGTGGTGTGCGGCGCTCAAGGCCGACGCGGGCGTGAAGGTCGCGCGTTGAGCGGCGGCGTCGTAGGTGAGGGCACCGGCGACCGCACGTGCTGCCGTTCGTCACTGAGATCGCTGCGCTGCCGCTTGCACCGGCTCGCTGAACGTTGCCGTCACGGTCGTGCCGGTGGCTACCCCGGTCGCCCCGGCTGCGGGCGTTCGTGCGGTCACCGTCGGCGGCGTGGTGTCCGGTGCGGAGTTGGACGGCGCGAAGACGACGTCCACCCAGTAGTTCGCTGACTGGAACGCCTGGGTCGGGAAACCGCCGCCGCTGCCGGGTCGGTACACGCCGTTCGGCCCGTCGGTCCCGTCCTTGAGCGCGTGCAACGGCGGGGCGTCGATGCCGCGATGTTGCGAAGATAGTCGTCGTCCTCGGCGTAGTGGCCATTCGGCGCGTAGTAGGAGACAACGTAGGTCGTCCCCGCGGACAGTGTGACCGGGCTGCCGACAGCGTCGCCTGCTGCCAACCGCTGGCCGTTTCACCGGTGAAGGTGACGCTCGCGAGCTGCGTGCCGGTGGCGGTCCAGAGGTGGCCGACGTGGGTGCCGGTGTTGCCGCGCCCTTGTAGAACCGCAGCGCCGTGACCTGCCCGGCGACGTCCGAACGGAACTTCAACGCCGAGCTCGTTGGCGCTGGCGTCGGGGTCCGCGGCGGATCGTCGGGAGTTGCTGCCGGAACCCCAGATGCTGCACGGACAGGACCGGGCTGCGCACGGTGACGGAGACCGTAGCCGCTGCACCGAGATTCAGCGCTGTCGTCGCTGGCCCGCGCCATGATCGTGGCCGTGCCGACGGCCCGGTCGGCGTCCAGCGTGTAGGTCCAGGCGCCGCGTCCGGTCGCCGGGTGCCAGGTGGTGCCGCCGTCGGTGGACACCTCAACCCCGCCGACGACACCGCCGCCGGTGTCGGTTGCGGTGCCGGAGACGGTCACGGGCGAGCCGGCTTGCACGGAGGACCCCGCCGGTCGGCGCGGTGATGGTCGTGGTGGGCGCGGTCGTGTCGGTCGACGCGGCTTGCCGCGACGAGCCCGGACTGCAGGGTGGCCGGCTGAGCGCCCATGTCCGCGAACAGGTTCACGGTCGCCTGCTGCATCGGCACGCTCGGCGTCGCCGTGGCCGCGGTCGTGGTTGCCGTCCAGGCCCCACGACCACTGCACGGTTCCGGCACCGAAGACCAGCGCGCCGCTCGCCGCGCGGTACAGGGTCAGGTGTGGGTCGCGGTGCCGGTGCCGTAGGTCGAGCCGTAGTCCTGCAGCACCTGCACGCCGGTACGTCCATGGTCGTCGTGGAGAGGTCGATCAGACCCGGCTGGGCGGAAGCCGTTGTCGAGATCTTCGTCCCACTCGTAGCCCGAGCGTGCCGGTGCGCGAGCGTCGCCGTTGCACCCGCCGCCTGGGTCGCGACGCTGGTATTCCGCCAGAACCGCATCTTGCCGTCCGCGGCCGGCACCTGCGATGGCGTCGGTCCGCTCGCCGTTCACCATGAAGATCGTTCCGGTCAGACCGTTCTCGGGGCGACCACCGTCCGCCGGCGGGCTGAATCGCGGGTCGCGCCAGGTGCCGGTCCAGGTCGGCGGGTCAGCGGATCGATCACGGCGTTGGCGTGCGTCTCCTTGTAGGTGACCAACGTCCGGTACGGCGTGCCCGAGCCGTCGATGCTGTTCTCCCACCGCGTCTTCCAGAAGACTTCGTTGCCGCTGAAGAACGCCAGGTTGACCCCGGCGTCCCGGGCCGCCTCGACGTTGGTGCGCTGGCCGCCCGACCAGTACTCGTCGTGGCCGACCGACAGGAACATCTGGTGGTTGCGGCATGCAGATTGCCCGCGGCGGTCGCTGTCCACACCGGTGAAGTAGCTGACGTCGTAGCCGTTGCGCCTCCAGGAACCGGACCATCGGGTACTCGGCGTTGAAGACGAAGTCCTCAGTGCCGTTGGTCCGGGTGTCGAACGGTCGGTTGTAGCTCACCTTGTATGCCCGGCCCGACCGGGCCACCGGTATACAGGCTGTTGCCGCCGTAGTGGTTGTAGGCCTGCCAGGTGGTGTCCGAGGTCTGGAACAGGATGCTCGAGTGTGCTGGCATCGTTGCGGACGATGAAGATGATGTGACTTGCGCCGGCGGTGCCGTCGGTCCGGACGAGTCTGGCGAAGTAGATGCCGGAGACGGCGGTGGCCGGGACCGGCCAGACGCCGACACGGCCCAGTTTCCGCAGTCGATAGAGTCCGGTCGAAGCCTGGTCTGGTGCAGGCGGGCTGGGTCTGCGGCAGGGTCGCCGACGGGTTGACCGAGGCGATCAGCCGCGCGCCGTTGCCCTCGTAATAACCCATCCGGTAGATGTCCACGCTGTAGGACGTCGCCGGTCGTCTTGACCTTGAAATGCACCGTCGTGCCGACATTGACACTGATATCGGTCGCGAAACCCTGAATGGTGGAGCTGCCGAGCCTGGGATACGTCCCAGGTGCTTGCCGGAGTGCCCGGCAGGGTGTTCTCGCAGGCGACCGGATTGCCGCCGGCGCCGCATGGATCGGCCGCGGCTGCAGCTGCGCCGGGCAGCACGACGAGCAGCGTCGTTCCCAGCAGCAGGGGTGCCGCGATTCGAAGCACCCGGGTCAACGAGCGCCGCATCGGCACCGTCCGAACTGTCATGCCGTCTCCATTCGGTGCCTTACGGCGAGAATGCCGCGCACACCGAGTGTCGCGGATCCGTTGGGCTGATGCGGACAAACCGTGCATACGGCCACAGTCAAACACGCTGCGCACTTCACTACAACGGCTAGTCGCCCGATCAGTCGTATGGATGGCTTTTACCGAAGCGAACTCGTCGCGTTTCCTGGCTATTCGGGTGGCGCATCAGGCTGAATCACCCGTTCGCCAGAGAGCCACGTAGCTTTTGAGGGGCGGCGGCGCCGACATTCGGTTGCCACGCACGGCGACATTTGATGCCTGGGCCCCGGAACCGTCCCAGCGACATTGCCGTCGTCAGGCATCCAGCCCGCCCGCTCCTGCGCCCCGATGGGCCACGACCGAACGACATAGGGCGGTTCATATGCGAAACTCGCAGGCGGTGCATCCGGGTGCTCAAGGTGTCGATCGGGCCATCTCACTCGGGACGACGAGCTACAGTCCTCAGATCGAAAGGTCCCCCGGTGATGGCGGAAACACGTTCTAATCCCGAGGGTGTCTTCGTCCATCCGCTCGGGTTGTGCGAGAGCGCGACAGTGGGCGCCGGGACACGGGTCTGGGCGTTCGCGCATGTACTGGACGGCGCCGTGGTCGGCCGGGACTGCAATGTCTGTGACGGAGCCTACGTCGAGTCGGGGGCGGTAGTCGGCGATCGCGTGACGATCAAGAATCAGGTGCTGATCTTCGAGGGCGTGACTATCGAAGACGAGGTCTTCCTCGGCCCCGGCGTGGTGTTCACCAACGATCTGCGGCCGCGGGCGGCGATCAAGCGAGGCGGCGACGCTCTCCTGCCAACCACCGTTCGCCATGGGGCGACGCTGGGCGCCGGCGTCGTCGTCGTCTGCGGAACCACGATCGGCTCTTTCGCCTTCGTTGGTGCGGGGGCGGTCATCACGAAGAACGTGCCGGCCCACGCCTTTGTGGTCGGAAATCCTGGGCGGCAGATCGGGTGGGCCTGCGAATGTGGTGAGCGACTGCCTGCGAGCCTGTCGTGCGCATGCGGCCGTTCCTATATTGAATGCGCCGACGGGCTTCGAGACATCGACCTGGCTTGTGGGCAACGAAGCCATTCGGACGCCGGACTCGTAGCAGGCGCAGAAAGGTCCAGTCGATATCTCACCTGGATCCGAAGGGTTCGTGTGAACGTCAGGACTATCCCAGAGGCTCAGCCATCGGAGCTCTCAGTAGCGAATCACGGACCAGTCTTCCCATCAAAGAGTGGTCAGGTCGTCGTCTTGGCGACGGTCTTAACTCGCGCCCTCATTTGGCGCACGCCTCATAGCTGATTGCCTGATTGTCCCAAGCCCGCGGGCCAGGGGTCGTGACCAGCCTGGGATTCACTGTTGTCAGGCCGTCCCGGGGGTCCGCCGCAAGCAAGGTGGCATCGATCGTGGCCCGTTGTCCTGGCATCTGGTTCACCGTCACCACGCCGACCTGCCGTCCGTGATCGACTCCGCGCCGCACTTGGACGGTCATACCGTTGACCTTGACGCTCGTGACCTGCCCTCCGGTCGGCGCGAATACCATGACGTTGGTCCGGAGCAGGTAGGGAACGCCGGTGGCGCTCGGCCCAAGTACATAGGTGGGCAAGCCTGACGCCGGCGCACTGTAGTCGAGTACGACCGAGAGATCGAGTTCGCGGCCCCCGTAGGCGCAGGAACCCGGCGTCAGCCTGGTATTGCCGTCCAGGTAGTAGCCGAGCTTTGCGCCGGTACCGTCATTGAGAAACACGCCGACAGTTGGTTTCGTGACCGGATCGATCGGTAGGCGGCCACCGACCGAGGTCGTCAAGATTTGCGACTCCTCCTCGGGGTGGGCGCTCCAGATCAGAACCCGCCGGACGTCCACCTGGTCTTTGATCCCGCTGATGATGGGACGAAACTCGCCGCCACCAGAAGTGACGATGTCGAACGCCTTGGCGGTGGCGGCAGCCAGGAAGAGATCGCGCCTCGCGGCATCAGCGCCGGTCGGAAACACCCGATAGATGTCGGACAGGAGAACCTGCGTGACGTTGGCGGAACTCAATTCGAGACCGTGCCCCAGGGGGATTGCCGGTCTGCCGAGCAGCAACACGCCGAGGACCGACGGGTCGATGGCCAGTACTCCATCGACCCTCTGTCCGGTTCTGAGCGTGTACATCTTCTGGAAAGTCGAAGCCGCCGAGGGAAAGTCGGGCGTGAAGTTGACGTCCGTGGCGAACCTCGCGATTAAATCGGTATACAGCGACTTGGTCTGGGCGTCGACGCGCACGACCGGCGGGTCAAACCTGGCCAAGACTCGACTGGCCGCCCCCTGACCACCGATCGAAATCCGTCCCCTGTCAAGGTGTATCACCACGTACGAGCCAAAGATCCCGCCAGTCGCCCGGGGCTCGGCCAGGTTCTGGAAGGCGAGCACGTAGTTACGCGGTCCAGCGCTGCCCAGCATCGGCACCACGATCCTGCCGAGTTTGGATCCAGCACTAGTCAGCGGGCTGACCTGCGCCAGTTTGTCGGTTATCAAAGTCACCGCGCTGGCGATCGGCGCGACCAGGTGCCGACGGTCCACTCCGCCGATGAGTGCGCGCGCATGCTGAACTGCTCCGTCCGTGCGCTCCAACGCCGCCGCGGCGTCCTGAACCACGGTGATGTCTATGGCACCGCCATGGGGAAGAAGATGAGCAGGATCAAGGCGCCCAGCCAGCGCGGCAGAAGCGGGCATTGTCTGGCCGACCTCGCCAACGGCCCGCGCTACCTGACGAACCGCCTGCAGGTTCGAGCCGAGCCAGGGAAGGTGGCTGGCGAATCCGTAGACCGGATCGTCCACTGCGGATCGAGCATCTGCACTTTGAGCCGCCAAATCTCCGGCTAGCGCCGTCAATCTAGCCGGATGCGATATGCCGGACTGTGCGAACTCGGTCTGCATCTGCGCCCCGACGTCCTTAGCGGCCAGCAGATGGTGGTACGCCTGGTAGGCGCGAATCCCCAGCCAAGCCCACGAGGACGAGCAGGACTAGTCCACCGACGATCGGCACCCAACGAAGCACCCGCCGCCGCTCGGTTCTAACGACCTCGGCCGAAGGTGCCGGCGCACCGGCCGGCCGGTCAACCACCAGACAGTCGGCGGTCTCCGATCCTTCACGGGGGACGACTGGCCGGTTCCGACCAGACCGTCTCGTCGGACGTCGACATGCGTTCCCGGTTAACCGACTGCTCGCCGGACATGTTTGCTGCCACTGTCCCTCTGTCCTTGATGTCGGCCCGCTGACCAGGAGCGGTCGGCCGACAAAACGACTCCCGGCCCAGCACCATATATTTACGGCCATATCGTCGCAGTGAGTCAGCCAAGTGGGTGAATTGAGTCCTCAGACAGCGTCCGTGTCGAGAGCTCCCCTACTGACCGGGACCGTTTCTGGCACCAGTGCATGCCATCACCCGTTTGGGTGTGAATGTTCCGTATGGGTGACTACGGACCGAGATGGTGCACCTGTGTGGGAAACTTGCTTCCTCAGAGGAGTTATTCGCATCTCGAGGGCGAGGTTCACCTGTTGGAACGGGAGGTGACAGCGACCGAACGTGCGCCATTTCTGGCTGCGCGGTCTAGTGGAAAGTTTCGGACCGTAACGACTGAGTCTCCCGACCCGACCTGCTACGCACCGGAGAAGTTGTGACGCATACAGCCGGACCGCTGGGTCCGGTAGGAGCCAATCCACGGAGCTCCCGGGGGCGTGTTGTGTGGCGGGAAGGTCACGGGTTGTTGTTGATTCGCCTACCTTGGCCGCCACGCTTCACAGCGTCTGGTGTAGCGAGCACATGGTCGCGTGCTCACACCGCACCTTCGAACCAGCGCAATGGGCTGGTCTGCCCGCCTCCTACAACTGAATGCTTACTTTGCCGCCGATCGCCGTATTCAAGGCAGTATTCGTCTGAGGTTGAAATTCTTCGGTGACTTCGATACGTAGTCGTTTGAACACAAGCAGTGTTACTTTGCCCACGGTATCGGGGTGGGAAATTAGCCGATATGCTGCGATCCGATTGACCCCACCTGTGTCAGGAGAATGGCGTGCCGTCGACCATCAATCTGTCGTCTCTATCCGATCCACAAGACGACCCACTCCACATGGACACACCGCTCGGAAGGGTCGCGATGCTCGGAAGGGTACGTGCCGACCTGATGTCGCGAGCAGTCGCCCTGCGCCTGATCGAGAGTTATGCCAGTGGGCTCGAGTCAGGCCAGCTGGCAGTTTCATCTGTTAATTTGGATCACATTCACCACTTCGGCCGGGATCCTCGGATGGCTGGATGTTTCATATCCACCTCCGACGCAAACGGTGGGCCTTGCGGCATCCGTTGGCTCAACTTGGTCGATGGTGCCCCGGTGGCGCAGCAGGCCAGGCGTCTCAGCGGGGAGGCGGTACCAAAGCTTTCGGGAAGTGATCTCATCGGCCCCATCCTCGACATCGCCAGACGCTCAGGACTGCGCGTTGGTTTCCTTGGTGGCCGACCTGAGACTCACCACCGACTGCAATCGGGATGGTCCTCCGCATATCCCGACATCACCGTAGCCGGTTGGTGGGCTCCGGAGCGTGAGGAACTGACGCATCCCGAAAGGGCGCTACACCTGACGGCCGAGATTGCCGCAGCCGCCGTCGACATCCTCATCGTCGGTTTGGGCAAGCCCCGTCAGGAGCAATGGATTCTCGAGAACGGGATTGCATCCGCCGCACGTGTCCTCCTGGCCTTCGGTGCCGTAGTTGACTTCCTGGCCGGCGAGATCCCTCGCGCGCCAGCGGTGGCTTTCCGACCACGGCCTCGAGTGGGCCTGGCGGTTCGCTCACGAACCAAGACGTCTGGCTCGCCGTTACTTGATCCAGGGTCCCCCGTCTTATGTGCGGCTCCGTCGGAACAGCCAGCTGGTGCCGTCCCCCGGGAGGGCGCGTCTGCCCCGTCCCGACTGGTCGGCTCCGGTCGGTTCGTCGGCGTAGAGGAACGTTCGGCGGTAACGGCAGTCATTGTGACTTTCAACAATGGAGACGACTTGCCGGGGGTTCTGGCGACCTCCGACTTTTGGCTGAGTCGGTCGCCATCAGTGTGATCATCGTAGATAACGGCTCTGTCGACGACACTCTTGAGATTTTGAGCCGTCTTGATGACGCATTGGTGCTCGTGGACCACGGCAACCTCGGGTACGCCGGGGGAATCAACGTGGCGAGCCGTTACGTCGGCCGTACCGGCGGTGTTCTTGTGTTGAACCCGGATTTGCGGATCGATCCCGACTGCGTGCCGAACCTCCTGCTTGCGCTACGTACAACCGGTGCCGGGGTTGTTGTCCCTCGAATTTTCGACGAAGCCGGCAAAGTCTATCCGTCGCTACGCCGGGAGCCGAGTGTCTTTCGCGCCTTTGGTGACGCGTTGCTAGGCAGTCGACTTCCTGGCCGACCCGCCTGGTTGTCCGAAATTGATCACCAAAGCAAGCATTACGAAACCGGCCACTCGGTGGATTGGGCGACCGGGGCGGCACTCCTCATCGCCGCAGACGTCTTCCGAGAGGTCGGCGATTGGCAAGAGAAGTTCTTCTTGTACTCGGAGGAAACCGATTTCTTCCGCCGGGCGCGCGAAGCCGGGCACACAGTTCACTTCGAGCCCTCGGCAATAGTTCACCACCGGCAAGGGGGATCGGGCCGATCTACCGAGCTCACCGGTACTCATGGCTGTGAACCGTGTGCGCTACGCCGAGTTGCATCACTCCGTGATGAAGTCAGTGGCGTTCCGTGGTGCAGTCGCCATGGCCGAACTTACTCAGGTCATACGACCCGGTCCACCGACGCGCTCTTCGAACGGTCCTGCATCGTAAGTCTTGGGAGAAGTCTGCCTCATCAGACACCGAAGCAGTCGCACTGCCACATCGAATCGGCAGTGACTGTCCACCAAGAGGCACTGTAATTATTCCGGCTCACAATGAGTCGGCGACCATTGAGGAGACTCTGTCCGAGTTGGCCGAGGCAGCCGCAGCACGTGTCCTCGACGTCATTGTCGTTTGCAATGGCTGTACAGACGACACGGCCAAGAAGGGCACGATGTTTCCCTGGGGTCACGGTCGTCGAGATCGAAGAGGCGTCTAAACCTGCGGCACTCAATGCAGGTGACGCGACCGCTACGGCTTGGCCACGAATTTATCTCGACGCAGATGTGCGAATGTCGGTTTCGGCTGCCTTTAGCCGTCCTTGCCACACTTGCGGACGGAGCTTTCCTGGCTGCTCGCCCGTTCGCGGAGTATGACTCAGCACGCGCGAGCGGGTTGGTCTGTGCCTACTATCGCGCTCGAAACCGTATGCAGTCGCTGCATGGCTCCATGTGGGGGGCGGGCGTCTATGGACTTTCTGAAGCTGGTCACCACCGAATTATGCGTTTCCCCAGTCTGATCGCCGATGACCTATTCGTTGACAACCAATTTGGCGCTGGGGAGAAAACGGTCCTTCCAACAGAAAGTGTCATGGTTCGCACGCCGCGGCGCACCAGGGACTTGCTTGCCGTTCTGCGGCGAGTGCAGCGCGGCAACAGGCAAGTTCTGGCAGTCCCGTCGTCAATGAACGGGCAGAGACCAAACAGTACCGGCCTTCGCACGGGTCATGACCTGCTCACGACCATCCGTGGGCCTTTGTCGCTTTTCGACGCCATCATCTACGGAATTTTTGCAGCCACATCTCGTTGGCAGGACGGTGCGAACTCAAACACATGGGAGCGCGACGAAAGCAGCCGGACACAAGTGGCCTGAGAACCTCCTAGAGTCAAAGACCCCCAGGCAAGGCTGGTTTAAGGATTCGATATGTCCGACGTGCAGCATGTAGTACTCACTCGCTTTAACCTGCCTACTGCGGGCGTTGAGAGCCTCGTTCGGGCGAGTGACGGGTGGTTGCGTAACCGCAATCGGCTGTTCGAGCGATACTGCGTTCCGTCGGTGCGCGCTCAGAGCTGTCAGGACTTCAAATGGATCATATACTTTGACCCCGACAGCCCTACATGGCTGCAAAGTAAGATCAAAAGCGCCGTCGATGACGGGACATATACTGCCATCTTCCGGCGAGCAGTCAGTCGGACTGAGCTGCTCTCTGATATTCGAGCCATTTCCGACCCTACGAGGTCGACTCTACTGACCACGAACCTTGATAACGACGATGGCTTAGCCATCGACTTCGTGGAGCGACTTCAAAACGCCCGGCCAGCCGCTAAGCGAACCGCACTATATATGACCCGAGGTCTGATCCGGAGCGACGAACAGCTCTACCTTCGTACCGACCCGGCAAACGCGTTCTGCAGTGTTCGCGAGCCAGCCGATGACCCTGTGACAGCCTGGGCTGACTGGCACAACCGCCTTGGTCGCACGATGCCAGTCGAAGAAATCAACGAATCACCGACTTGGCTACAGGTGGTTCATGGTCAAAACGTGAGCAACCGTGCCCGCGGTATCCGCGTGTCACCGACCCCCTACCGCGAACGCTTCGCGGGGTTGCTCGACGACGTTCCCGATCCCACCATGGGCGAGATCCTCCGTGATCGCATCATCGATCGGACGCAGCGGGCCCTCGGGGAGACAACTCGGACGGCAGCCAAGACCATCACACTGGCGCTGGTCGGCAAGGATGGCTTGGACAAGGTGAAGCACGCCATAAAGACACGCAGGAAGCGCTGAGCATGCCGAACACTGTCAACCCCCCAGAACCGGCGACGGCCCGACCGTGGCTTACACTCGGGTGGTCGGTCTTGACCGGTCTGACTCAGCGCCCGCACGCCCGTCGGCAGTGTACGGCCTTAACCGAGAGCCAACGAAGCTTGCGGTTGACTGCAAAAATGCCGACACGAAAGCGGATCCATGTTCCTCACTGACCTCAAGTCGAGCCTACTGCGTCGTTGGTACTTTGTCATCGCTGGTCTGCTCATCACGGTAGGACTTGCGTTGACCGCTTTTTACTTGATCCCGCCGAAGTACGAGATCCGCGCGAGCGTGGTATTGCTGCCTCCCCCCACCACAGTGGGTTCCAACGGCAATCCTTATATGTTGCTGGGTGGACTCAATCAGGCTGTCGACGTCCTCACGCATAGCCTCAATTCAGACGCTTCCCAACGGCCGATCTTGGCAGCACATGTCGGAGCGAGCTTCGCGGCCAACCCTGATCCCACGACCAGCGGCCCTATCGTGTCCATCGCTGTCGATGGTGAATCGACTGAATCCGCCATCTCGACGATGGATGCGGTGATGCGCGCGGTGCCGGAGGAGCTCACGCGTTTACAGGAACAGCTTTCAGTGTCCAAACAGTCACGCATCAGTGTGATGACCATTTCCCTTGATCAGGAGCCCGTGCCGCTCACAAAGACGCGCACGCGGGGGGTTCTCGCAGTCGTCGCCGTCGGGCTAGCAGCTACAGTTCTGATCTGCGGACTCCTAGATGGCCTGATGCTAACGCGGCGACGTGGACGTGAGAAGACCGAAGGCCCGGTCCAAGGACGCGCAGCGGCCCTGATCCCCGCTCCCGAACACCGCCTGACACAAGACGAGACACCTCGCCGAAATGCGATCACGGAGCCGTCCTCAGCCCTCAATCTGCGAGCTCAGCCGACAAAGCGTATCCGGATGCAACCACGGCCCGAACCGCAGAAAGTGCCACTCAGTAAGACGGACGACCCCTTGCGAATCTCCTAGGGCCCAGCAGCGCTAACGGATGACACAACAGCATCGGTTGCAACAGCCCACGACTATGTGGTGGTGAAGCTCTGCCCGAGCCTGACAAGATGCGCAATTTGCAGCATCCAGGGTGGCCCGACGCGACAACACCGAGGCCTAGGAGGGAAGGGCTGAGAAGGGCCCTAGACCGACCGACGCACGGCTACGACGGCCCTCAGCCAACTGGACTTATGCCGAGCCGATAGCAGTTCGGCTGGATGCTGATAGACATCCAAAACAGCAGCAGGTGGTGGGCTCATGCAGTGGAATAGCCTTAGGCGACATCAGAGCAGCTTATCATCGACTTACGGCTCAGGCCATTCAAAATTACTGAGCCGGCAACCTTCCATTGACACCAGACTCAATTGAACCGCTGAAGGATGACGCTCGCCACCCTGTATGGTTGCCGCTGAAGCGCCACAAGGCGCCGCTGAGACCCAGAAATAAGAAGAGTGTCGCTCCTGCCTTGGGGAACGAAAAGGCGTCGAAGAACCCCATAAGAACACCGCCAGCTACAAAGGCGGCAATTAGCGCTTGGCCGACTGCTCGTTCCAATGACGTAGCAAACGGCCCACGAGCAGCCCATGCTGACCGAATGCCTGCAATCAGCAGCGCAAGCATGCAAATTAAACCAACCACACCGCCTTCGATTAAGTACAGAAGATATTCGTTATCCAGGATCCGATACTCGGGAAGGAACGTCCCCACACCACGGCCGAAAAGAGGTGCTCTCGAAAAAAAGGCGAACACGAGTGAGTAACTGTCGGTGCGTGAGGCCGTACCATGATCTTGCCCGACGGTGGTGAATAGATTTAGTACAGTGCCGGCCATGCCGGGCACTAGGACATAAGTGCCAATGGCCAGCATGGCGCCCACCATCGCCGCCACCCTGCGCACATTTGGCGCCCATGCCGGCGCTAGTACGGCGATAACGGCCGCGACGCCCAGCAGGGTTGACCGAGAGACAGAAAGAGTGGCGGCGAATGTCAGCGCGATCGCCGGCCACCACCGAGCCACGACAGATCTAGACGTGTCCGTGATAGCTAGGTTAAGTGCTAAAGGAAGAATCATACAGATTACGACGGCGTACTCTAAGGGCTGCATCGCCGTAGCGGCAGCCCTTATGAAGCCGCTCCGGTCAGATACATTCAAATACGCTTCTGTTCGTGCGAAACCTGGTATTGAGATGGCGTTCACGAACGACTGCCCAGTGACGAACTGAGCAAGGCCAAGGACGGCGAAACAGCCCCCAACTGCGGCCGTTCGGCGGAGAATCACCAACAATCTGTCGGCGCTCGGCAGTCCGTCCGTAGCTATAAGTAGAAGCGCTGTCCAACCTAGAATCTTCAGTAGACCCGTGTCCGCCTGGCTGGCCTCGACCGATGGAAGTGGACGGGTAGCAGCCACAGCATAACTAACCACGCAGGCTAGTAAAAAGATCAACGCGGCAAGTCTCACGGGCGGAGACACAATGGGTCGGGTAACTCTGCGGCGTTGCAGATGATCCCAACTCCACCAAAGACCGGCCGCCAGCGACCACAGTGCCCCCGGCGACCCGGCCCCCCCCAAAGTTCCAAGGGTCAAGTCCGAAGGGACTGCATATGTCAGTACAAGGAAGACCGTCAGCACACTCGCAGCGTCAGGTCGCGGGCCTACATCGAGCGAATCTCCAACACGCGTACGCAGGGTAGAAAGCATCCCAGCACGCTGATCATCGCGGCTCTTCCCTCGGTGCGAGATCACGATCTTTCCTTACCAAACGTTGGTCGGCCGCTGTCGGTATCTCACGCATGATTGAGCGGAGATTCCGGATTAACGCAATGAATCGACTCAAGCATAGTCCCCCAGACGGGTCGCCGAACCAGCACATGTACGCCGTCAGCTGCAAACCGACGGCTACGGCCTGGCTGCGTCACAGGATTACCCGGCGGAATCTGCTCTTCGTGTACGTTCCCTGGCCTTCACGGAAGGTACGATGGTAGCGAATACGCCGACGAGCTCGTCGAGAAGGAGGGTCCAAGGATTGGCTGGCACCCCTCTACCCCCACGGGCCTTCCAACGCCTGCTTACATGGGTCCCGGTTTTGACTCTGATTCTCGGGGTACTGGCGACCCTCACCGTTGCTGCGTACCTGTCACACGCGAAGGGGGTCTACTACGCCCACGTCAGTGTAGTTTTTTTGGCCCCGGGCAACAAATCCTACGGGAACGTGCTGACCGACGATCAGTCAGCAGTTGTGCATTTTGCCGCTGTGGTCGAGCGAGAACTGGATGGTAACGTCCCCCAGTTGAAGTTGGCCTCGTCTGCGTCCCCGCTCTACGGTGCGGGCGTCCGCTCAGGTTACTCAATTTCCTTAAGAGACAACGGTGGCCAATGGCAAACAAACTTTAATCAGCCTATTTTAGATGTGCAGGTCGTGGACCGTTCGGCGGATGCTGTGCGTCGTCGCATGAATGAGTTGGTGCAGCATATCCACGCCAAGTCAGACGACATTCAGGCATCTGCTGGACTGCCTTCCACGAACTTCATTCAGCCGATATCAGACTCGTCAATGTTCGAGGTGGTCTACGTAGCAGGGAGTCGATCGCGGATGGTCGCCAGCGTTATCATGCTCGGCGCCTCGATCACAGGTCTCTCTGTCGGGTTTCTGCGACGTCGGCTAGGTCGGCAGGACCAGCATAGGACATTTAGGGCAGAGCCTGCTGTGAGACGAGGCAGTGGGTTGATGAGCACAAACTGATAATCGCCTAGGCTTCTTCCCCACCCAACATGCTGCCCGCATCTGCCGGCGCGTCAATCCAATAGGGCGTCAACGGCGTTCAAATGCGTCGCGACTGAACTCTTGAAGCTAGGAGGCAACTGTGGGTCGCCACAACGGGCACGGACGCGCGCTATTACGAGGTGGTAACATCCTGGCGTCTTTGATTGTCGGGATTGCGTTACTCACAGCCGCTTCTTGCAAAAGCACCTTCGACGAGTCGTTGCCCTCCGCGAGTTTCTATAGGACGGACATCTCACCCCCGAGCGATCCCAATTTAGACACGTCGACCGTCGATGTAGGCGTGCAATTCTCAGTCGGCTTTTCTGGATGGATAACGGCCGTACAGTTCTATCGGCCTGTGGCAAGCATGCTCCCCTATACGGTCGAACTTTGGTCGCCGGCCGGGCGGTTGCTTGTAACGCAGCCGTACAGTTCAACGAAACCCGGCTGGCAACGGGTAGATCTGCGTTTCCCAGTATCGGTCAGTGCCGGGCAACGCTACACAGCGTCCTATGTTGCCCCAAACGGCGGATACGCTCACAAAGCGAACGCTCTCTTACCGGAGCATCCGCCCACGCGAGACGCAATAACGCTCCACCGTGGCGTCTACTCTTACAGTCTCGGCTCATTACCAACGCTGGTCTGGGAGGATTCCAGCTACTATGTCGATGTACAGTTCAAGGCACAAATCGGCACTCGGTCAACCGTCGACGGCGCATCGTCCAATCCCGGGTCGCCCAGCACGGTTTTATCCGCCGGCCGTATGGCAAGTGCGTCGCCGACACGACTGAGTGGGCCGTTAACAACGCTGGGCCCCGTTGTCTCGCCGCCTTTCACAACGGCAGCGTTGAAACTGCCACGCATTCCCTGGGAGGGCGGTCCCGCTTACTGGGAACGATTCAGAAACACGGCTAACGGCCCGTGGACTGACCCGTCATTCTTTCCTATCGTTGCTTGGTATGACGGCGTTTCAAGCGACGCAGAGGTTGAGTACGACAAGTCGATTGGAATTAACACCTACATCGGCATGGACAACTCGACGCCATTCAGTCTTTTCACGAGGAACGGTGTCTATTGGATAGGCAGCAAGCTCAATGGCTCATTTGACCCCTTGAGCCGTAATTGGGTTGGTAACTTCTTGGCTGATGAGGTAGACGGTCGCTACTCGCCGTCAGCAGGTCACGCGTATTTGCAGCGATTAGCCAACCAGTACCATGGCAACGGCAAGTTCAATTACGCAAATTTCACTCAAATTGTCACGGGAAACTACGGACCGACAAACAACTTATCATCCGAAAAGTACGTAAACAACTACACGGACGTGGCTTCTACTGACATGTATTGGTACACCATACCTCATTGCTCAGAAAAGCCATATGCTGATTTTACTCTGATTCCCGTGACGGAATCGAATTGTCGCACTTCATCCAGCTATGGCAAGACCATGCAATCTTTGCGTGCTCGCGATGCGAAAGACGGCTTTTTACAGCCGCTGTGGCAATTTGTCGAGAACTTAAACGGAGGACCGGGTCCGTCCGTGCCTGCTGTATACATCACACCTGCACAGCTGAAGGGTGCGGTAGTAAATTCAATTATAAACGAGGCGAGGGGCATTGTCTATTTCAACCAGTCGTTCTCCGGTCGCTGTCGGTCGACCAACGTAATCCGCGATTCCGAAAAGAGTTCTGGCTTCTGTGGCGATCCCCAAATAGCGGCAATCTCGGTCGTCAATGCTCAAATTAGACAGCTCGCCGGAGTGATTAATACCCAATCGTACAAGTATACCTTCGGACCGGGGCTAAACACAATGTTGAAGATCCAAAACCAGTCTGCTTACGTATTCTCGATGATAGACGGGAATTCCTCAGCGGGCAGCAGAACGTTCCATTTGCCGCAAGGTGTAAGGGGAAAGGTCGTACACGTACTCAACGAAAACCGGACGCTCATCGTAGACGCCAATGGTCGCTTCAAAGACAAATTCTCTGATGAGTCGTCGTATCATATCTATCGGATTTCCATCTAATGGTCAGCGGCGTCAATGGTCGCCGACGGAGACCCAACAGCATTGCTAAACCCGCTCCTAGCATTTGAACGGCGTAGTGATTGAGTGGCGCATCTGGCCGGGAGACCGTCCGCGGTCCAGACATTCGATGATGAGTTGGCCGTCGGAACCGCTCGTTGATCTCTTGGCGTGGCGATTCGGCTCTTATGGTCGTGTTTCGATGGCTGGGATGGCTAATTGGTCGACCGTCCGCAGCCGCTTCCGGCTTTTTTTGGTTTGTCAGGTGTTGGTCGGTGAGCCGAAATGATTCGTTGGAGTCTGTTGGCTCATAGCCAGCGACAGATGGTCATCGTCATCGCCCTGACCCCGGTCCGCGACCGCACCGGACCCGCCGACTGCTGGACATGGTCCCGGGCCGATCCAAGCGAGTCCTCAAGACGTGGCTGTCCCATTGGGACGCAGCGTGGTGCACCGCAATAGCAGTCGTTCGTTATGGAGGGGTTCACCGGTTTCGAGAACGCCGCCATCGAACAGTTGAACGACGAGGTTACCGTGTTGTGATGGACCCCTTTCACGTCGTCCGGCTGGCCGGGCAGAGCTTGGAACTCTGTCGTCGCCGAGTGCAACAGTACGGCTCTGGACCACCGCGACATCCGGCGACCTGCTCTACTACTCGGCTACCCGATCCTTTCCGCCGGCGGGGACCTGCCTCACCTACAAACATCGGCACCGATCTCGGCGCGGTTCGCCGACGACAGGCATTTGTGTCGCCTGCCACCGTGATGGGACCACCTGGGCCGGTTTTCTGCCACGGGTCATGGGACCACCGTTCTGCCAGTTATGGGACCACCCGGCGTGTCCTGACGCCGGCCGGTTCGGGGCGCTTGTTCGATCTTCATGTCCTGTTTGCTGGCATGGAGGTCGCTGATGATGGCGTTCCGGGAGGTCGACGTGGTTGAGGTACGTGAGGTGCTGCGCGGCTGGCTCGATGGTGGCGGGTTGCGGACCGTCGCGGAGCGGGCCGGCGTGGACCGGAAGACCGCCCGCCGCTACGTCCAGGCCGCGCAGGCGGCCGGGCTGACCCGCGACGCCGGGCTGGCGGCGTTGTCCGACGAGCTGATCGGCGCGGTGATCGCCGCGGTCCGCCCGGCCCGGCCGAACGGTCACGGTGCGGCGTGGGACCTGTTGGCGGCCACGGAAGTCTGACATCACCAAGTGGGTCAAGGACGGCCTGTCGATCGTGAAGATCGAGGTGCTGCTGACCCGGTCGGGCACGACCGTGCCGTATCGGACGTTGCACCGGTTCGCGGCCGAGGAGTGCGGGTTCCGGGCCCGCGGAACCATCGATGCGGGTCCTGGACGGCGACCCGGGTGTGGAATGCCAGATCGATTTCGCGCCAAATGGGTTTCATCACCGACGCCGAGACCGGGCGGCGGCGGAAGGTGCACGCGTTGATCTTCACCGCGGTGCTGTCCCGGCACATGTTCGTGCACCTGTCCTACTCGCAGACCCTGGCGGAGGTGATCGCCGGGTGCGAGGCCGCCTGGGCGTTCTTCGGCGGCGTGTTCAAGGTCCTGATCCCGGACAACCTGAAGCCGGTCGTCACCGACGCGGACGCGGTGAACCCGCGGCTGTCGGTCGGCTGGCTGGACTACTCCCAGCACGCCGGGTTCGTCACCGACCCGGCGAGAGTCCGCTCACCGCAGGACAAACCAAAGGTCGAGCGGGTCGTGCAGTACGTCCGCGGCAACTTCTTCGCCGGTGAAACCTTCGACGCACCTGCCAGGCGGCGCAGACCGCGGCCACCCTGTGGTGCACCCAGACGGCGGGGATGCGGATCCACGGCACCATCGCCGCCCGCCCGCTGGAGGTGTTCAACGAGCTGGAAGCCGCTGCGCTGCTGCCGGTCCCGCCCGCGCTACGACGTGCCGGTGCTGCGGTCGGTGAAGGTGCACCGCGACTTCCACATCGAGATCGGCAAGGCGCTGTACTCGGTGCCCGGTGAGTACATCGGCCGGACGCTCGACGCCCGCGCGGACTCGCAGCTGGTGAAACTGTTCCACCGGGGCCACTGATCAAGGCCCCCCCCGGGCAGCCTCCCGGCGGCCGGCGGACCGACCCGGCCGACCTGCCCGCGCGGGTCGGTTACGCGCCAGATCCATACCTGGACCGAACAACACGATGCGATCGCACCGGGGCGAACATGACGGGATGGGCCAGGCGGTGGCCAATCGGGGCAAGTCCGTTTCCATGACGCGAGACCGTGTCGCCAATCCCCGGCTAGCTCGGGGTGGCCGGGCGAATGATCATGACCCAAGTGGTCGACGGCGCCATACCGCTGGCCGACGAGAAACGCCTCTCGTGCGTGTCGGCGATCTGGTCGAGAGTTGGGCCGCTCCTTCATCTACTCGCGGTGGAACAGTCGCGGTGCACCGTACCCGCTTCAGATCCATCAGCCACTCGCCATCGGAAGCTGAGATTCGTCGCCCTCGACAGAGACGGCTGTCAATCGAGGATCCAAAGCCTGGACCACAACCGCTCCAGCGGCGGACCATTGCAGCATTTCGTTATCCTCAACATGAATCCTCCTCGAATCCGAGGCCTCATCACCAGGTATCAAAGACCTCGGCCAACGATCGACGATTCCGGAAGGCGTCGCTCTCGCCCACAGGACCGAAGGATCGGTTAATTCCAGTCCAGCCGACGGCGTTTCATTCATGACGGAACCGCGCCGCAGGCCAACAACTCATACGGCACGAGCGAGATGTTAGTGAATGACAGGCAGATACCGGCCTTCACACTATTGTCAATTCCGGCGCTGTGGACTCAGGCTGCCGTGAACGATAGCCGGGAAAGTAGGCCTCACAGAGGAGTCGCCAAATATATGGATTTGCTCTTCTGGATACCGCCGATGAAACATCTCAGAGCTGACATTCCTAGATAAAAGCCCCGCCGCGCAGCCCCGGGCTTCGCGTAAAAGACGAGCCCATTCCGACGCCCAGTTCCTGGTACTGGTAGCGTCGCGGAAACCCTGCACCCAAAGGAAACCGACACTGCCGCCACGCCATACTCCCGCTGCAGTATGTCGGTTATCATTCCCCCTATGGCGGCGACCAAACCTCTTCCATCTCCGCTGCCGTCGCATCTTCTGAACCCAAGGGGTAGAAATAGGGCTCATAGTCCTGAACGAAATAGAACCGGTCGCCGACCAAATCGCTGCGTCGACCAGAGGACGTGCGCAGTCGGCCGCCAGGGGTCGCCACGTACCCGTCAGCGCTTGCGACCGGATCGTTTATGTCTTGGACATCCGCAGCAAGGTTTGGCCAATACTCCCGAATCACAGACTTATGGAAGGAGCTCGGGGACCCGTATATGTCGTAGAGCAATATACGCGCCGGATCGGGTCGGCCGCTCCAACCCTTCTATCATTCTGAATAACGTTGTGTGACCACCAGAACCTGGTCCAGGTGGAGTCATCAGCCATGCAAGGCGCAAGCGGGATCGCGCGGGCTTCCGATTTCTCGCCACTCCAGTCCAGGAAACAGCGCTGGAGTACGTCACGTCCTCTGGTGAGAGCGGGAACTGCAGTGTTCGATCACCGTAATGCGAGTATAAGCGTCCCAGACCGCGCTGCAGCAGTAGCCTGACCCCCCCGGCTTGGAGAATATGGCGAAGTTGCGATACCCGGCGCTTGATATTTCGTATTTTACCGGGGACATGGCGCTCGCGCGGATCACCTACCCGTGTCGCCCGCTGATCAGCGGGCACAGACGGCGCCAGCGATAGCGGGGCTCCGAGGGCCGCCGCTCGCAGCACTTTGGCGTGGTCCTGCAAACAAATTTTATCGCTGAAACTAGCGAGCGCGGCGGAAGAAATTCCATCTCTCTCGGATGCGCTTCCATCCCCGGGTAGCTTCCATATCTACCATTGCGGCAACCAATCGTCATCTCGATTTGCTTGCCGCTTGAAGCGAGCTGAGCTGATACTGGACCAGTTAACGGCGAGCGGGTCGCCTAACGGGTTCTGAACTAAAGTGCCGGCGTTGCGTGAGGAGCGGACCTGTTCTCGGGCCCCGCCGACGTCCGAGATGATGATTGGTACACCGAGCGCCGAGAGCCTCCATGGACGCAAGCGCCCACCCTTCGAAAAAAGAATCTAGCACAAAGCCATCGGCTGCCGCCAGGAGGGCGGACGGAGAATCCGCATGATCACGTAAGTGCAGCCGGTCACCCCACCGCATGCGGTCCTTGAGCGCTGACACTTGGGATGCGTACTGTCTGTCGTCGGCTCGCCCGGCTATAACCAAGTGCACGTTGCTCAGCCTTCGGCTGACATCATCAAAGGCCGCTGCGATCCCGTAGGTGTTCTTCTGCAAGCAATGACGGGACAACGAGACAAACAAAAATTCGTCCTCCAAGCCGAGCAGGTCGCGCATTTTTGCTCTGCTGACCCGAGCCAGCCGCTGGGTGTCAACCCCGTTTGGGATCGTCAATACTCTTTCCGCGGAGATGCTGCCGTCCAAGTGAAGGTACTGCGCTCTCACAAGCTCACTTACCGCGACGATGCCCGCAACCAATTGGGAACGAGCTGCTACCGCATCGGGGTGCATGTCGAAAAGTGTGTGCATTCCATGAAGCGTTTCCACGGCAGGGACGGAAAGATCGGCCGCCATCTGGATGACTGAGTCAGGGGCGCCATGGACGCTCATGACATCCGCACGGAACTCCACCATCCATCGTTTCAATTCACTGCCCTTCAGATCAACGACATGCACGCCCTCAACCCGAAGCTGCTCGCCCAGTCGGCCGAGCTTCTGCGCCGGGTTGATTGGAGCGTGAACCACCGACACATCTATGCCCAGTTCAGGCAGACGACGTGCCAGAAACGCCACGACCTCGTCCATGCCGCCTACATCGATCGACTCAGTGGCCAGAATGCAGCGCAACGGAGCATATCCCGGATCTCCAGTTTGGTTCTGCTGCCTGGGCGAGTCGAACAACGGAAGGCCGGTCGGCCAATCCGTCCACTTCTGATGTGGTCTTCTGTCAATCAAGGGCCCGCACCAGCCTTCAACCGGGTCAGATGCTACGGCCGAAGACGTGTGCACAATCCCTCTACCCAGCGCTCGGATCGGGGGAGGCAACCAAGCAAACGACCGCTGAAGAAACTCTACCCAGCGGGTACGCCAACGGGCGTGCGTCGCGATCACAGCTCCCTCCCTCGGTCAGTGATTGAGACCGTGAAAGCCTGAATAGCCGCAACCACTCGTACCTGCTGATCAGCTGATATTCCAGGATACATCGGCAAGGAAAGAATCTCTGAAGATGCACGCTCCGCTGCGGGATGCGCACCATGCGGCACGGTTAGATACCGGAAAGCATCGATTAGATGGATCGGACGAGGGTAGTGAACACCGGTTCCGATTCCATGCCGGTTAAGCCAATGTGACAACTGGTCTCTCCGTACACAACGAACTACGAAAAGATGCCACACATGTGACCCAGGCTCGGCCGACATTGGAACGGCGATGCCACCCACACCAGATAGCAATTCGCAATACAACTGAGCCGCTACTTGCCGTTGGGCATTCCATTCGTCCAGTCGGCGTAGCTTAGCGCGCAGCACTACTGCCTGCAGCGAGTCCAACCGCGAATTCCGGCCAACCACACTATGCTCATACTTGGCAATGCCGCCATGGTTTCGTAGCTTCTTAACCCTTTCAGCAAGCTGGTCTGAGTTCGTAGTGATCGCCCCTGCGTCACCAAATGCACCCAAATTCTTGCCAGGATAGAAACTCGTCGCAGCAATGTCGGCTAGGCCACCCGACACGCCACCATCGCGCCGCGCACCCTGCGACTGAGCAGCATCCTCCACTATTGCGACGTCTCGGTCTCTCAAAACGCGGCGCAGACCGTCGACATCTGCCAACTGACCGTATAAATGTACGGCGATCACAGCACGAGTATGACTTGTCAGTACGCCACCCACCGCATTCACGTCGATTAAGAAATTTTCGTCGCAATCAACCAGGACGATGCTAGCCCCTACCGCGTTGATCGCCTCGGCCGTGGCGACAAACGTATTCGCTGGGATGATGACCTCGTCACCTTGGCCTATGCACAAGGCCCGCAAAGCCAGCTCGAGTGCATCAGTCCCGTTCGCAACCCCGACACAATGTTCGACTTGGCTGTATGCAGCATATTCACGCTCGAAGGCAGCGACCTCCGGACCATTCACAAATGCAGTGGATGAAAGGACGGCTTCAAATCCCGCCATCGTGACGTCGCGTACCTCTTCGTTCTGGGTTGATAGGTTCACCAGAGGGATATCTTGGGTGTGTTCGTTCACTAAAGCGCTCCACAATAGTCGAAATAGGGGATCATAGTGTCATCTGTAGCCCATCAGGTTGATCCAGGGCTGCCAACGTTCTGAAGCTGATTGATCATCGACTTAATCCACCGCATGGTTAACGCAGCGTAGAGGAGGCCCGCGCTTGCCCCCGCCAGGAGCAAGGAGACCCAAGGAGCGGCAATAAGTGAAGTGACCACAAAGGCGACGGCTCCAGCGAGCACCGCAGCGACAGACGGCCGTGCTATTGCAAGCGAGAGCCCGGTTAGGGGTGTCCCCTGCCGGACAATGGCGACCAAGTACGCGGGTAAAACCACAAGCGTGCCGATTGCGACGTGCGCCCAAGCTGCGCCCTGAAGACCGCCAATGTGGACTCCTAAAATCATCGCCGGAGCGAGAGAAACGGTCCAGATCACCTGAACTATCAACACGCGCCGAGTTGCCCCTTTAGCCGTCAGAAATGTCGCGAACAAATCGAATACCGTACGCATAGCCCCGAAGGCACTTAGCCCTGCGAGCACGCCTGCGGCCGCCGCCCAAGGCGAGCCGTACAGGGCAAGAATCAACGGAGCCGACAGCACGAGCAATAGGCCGGCCATAGGCGCGGCGCATGCCCAAGTAAGAGCGGTGGAGAGCACGAGAGCGCGGCCAGTCGACGCCTTGCCCTGCACACCGTCGTCGTTCTGCCTTGAGAACGCCGGTAGCGCTACGCCGCGCAAGCTTTGTGAAATGGCGCTGGTTGGCCAGGATGCTATGTTGAAAGCTAGTACGTATATGCCCAGCGAGGTGGCGCCAAGCTGGTGCCCAACAACGATATAATCGATACTTAGCAGCAGCCATGAGAGAAAGTTCGCAAGGCAGAGGGGTAACCCGAATTTCGCTAGCTCGGAAGCTATGCCGGCGTTGAAGCCAAAATGCAGGCGAGTCCGACTGAGCGCCATAAGAAGAGCTAAAGTAACCGCTTGTCCTATCACCCTAGACCAAGCCAAGGACATCGGGCCCATGCCAGCCCATATAAACAATATAGTGGAGATCGATGACACGAACAATGACGTGGAGTCCGCGATAAATTGCCGCGACTGCATAAAGGATCTCTGGATCACGGCCGATGGGGCAACGGAGATACCACTGAGGATTAGTGTTAAAGATAGCACCCGAATGATGTTGGTCGCCGCGGCACTGCCTAATGCCACAGCGATGGGCTCAGCCAACAAAGACATGGAAACTGCAAGGCCAACGCCGAGTATTAAACCAAGGGTCATCGCCGTCGGCGCGCGCGCCTCCAAGTCCCTGCCGCGGACAAGGGCAGCGGTCAGACCCAATTCGGAGAACGTCACCAGTATCGACTGTGCTGTCAACGCCACCGCGTATGTACCAAACTCCTTCGGTGAGAGAAGGTGCGCCAGAAGCACTCCGACGGCTAGCGAACCTAAGCGCAAAGTAAGCGTATTCGCAAGGCCCCATGCCAGTCCGGATCTTACCTTGGCTCCCGTAGTCGGCTCCACCGTCATAAGTAGACCCCAAATCGGCGCCAATAGCGCCAGTGGGTCCGGTCATGAAAGCTTTGGCGGAGACGGGCAGAAGCTAGATACATCCTGTAAGGATGGACCCTAGTCGTGGGATTTATGTTTTCCGGGCGCGCAACTTCCATCCTCCGAAGATGGCGCATCTTTTTAGTGGCGCTTAGATCCGGCACCACGCAGACAGCGAAATCTAGCAGTTCTGTAATCTCGTCCAGCGTCGACCGGTGATCCAACAGCCTGGCTCTTGCTATCCGCATTGCGTCCTCGGCAATGGCGGCCCTTGCATTGCTGAGTAGCTCCTGACCGCAAGGTACATCCGGATCGCTCTCCTGAAAAAACAATTCGAACGTTTCTAGCCGCGCTCGCAGATCGGTGATCCATCCCGCGAACTCCGTAGCGTGCATATTTCTACCGTGCACCCGATAGAATGCCTGGTCGACGCCTTCAATGTACGCGATATCCCAGCTCCGCGATACTTGCAACCACAGAAGCATGTCAGCTGCGTGCCTTAACCTGGCATCGTAGCCTCCCATCGCAGCCATGGCATCGCGTCGCATTATTACGCTGGGAGTGACGACCGGGTTCTTTCCTCGCCGGCAGAACAATGCCAGCCAATCGCTCCCAGACCAAATCGTCCAGCGCTGCATTATCTCAAGCCTTCGTGGAACGATATCGAGGAATGGCGAGGCAAAGCCGTATACCATGCCGACGGTAGGATAAGCTTCGAACGCGGCCGCCGCCCTACGCAGTGACCCCGGGGCCAGAAGATCATCAGCGGAGAGCAACACGACGTAGTCGCCCTTGAGTTGTTTCAAGCCTTCATTATAGGTAGCGATGTGCCCCATATTATAGGCGTGCAGCTGCACGCGCACATGCTCAAGTCGGTTTGCCAGCTCTAACGCGACGTTTGCGCTGTCGTCGGTTGATGCATCGTCGATTATGAGTACATCTACGATAACATCGACTTGTGTCAGCGCACTCTCGACGGCTTCGGCGAGGTAATGGCCGTAGTTGTAACACGGAATTAGAACGGAGACCCGCGCTGGATCCGTTAAATTCGCCGGTCGACGGTGTACCATGTACCTAATCCTGTTCTCGTCCAGTGCGGAGCTGTGGCTTCGGAGCTCTTGTTACAGCGATACGTCTTGCCAGCACGCTCGCACGGATCTGCCCGTTCAGTGTGACCGAGTCGGCCGCTATGGCGGTCGTCGCCCTCCCCGTCGGCTCGATGACCTTGCTCTGTCGCCGCATTAGTACGAATACGAAAGCGCGTCGAAAGTGAACCGTGCGGCGTAGATCAACGGCGGTGACAGATGGCGGGGTAGCCGCATCCATACAGCTTTGGAGGCGCTGCGACATCGGAAGATTGTCGGTCGGAAACATCACAACGGACACCGCTACGGGGTACAAGCTAGTTCTCTCGCCCCTCAACGCCCCTAGCATGTTAATAGCTGGCTGTGTCCGGTTGGCTACTCCGACGCAGTAATTTAGATTGGCGTGATTCTGAGGATGTTGGTTCATCGACTTACAGCCGAGCCATCGATGAGAGCAGTGGCCTGCAGCATATTATCGACACTCGATTCAATTGCACTCGGAATTTCCACCGAGATCAGTCTGAGGGGCACATTCATCCCTTCCTACTCGGTCGGCCGCATGTTAGGCATCTCCACATGGGGCACGTGATACGAACTCTGCTTCCGCAAGGGACGAGCAGGAACACCAACCCATGTTGAGTCGGGCGGCATTGTTTGCAGCAGCACGGAACCCATCCCGAGTACGGCCTCCGTTCCAACAGACAGGTTCTGCCGGACGCTTGCATTCATGCCGAGGTAGGCGGCCTCACCGATCCGAACACCGCCGCCGAGTACGACACCCGCACAGACGGTTGCGAAGTCATCGATTACGCAGTCGTGCGTGGCCACTACGTTCGGCATCGCCACCACGTGAGCCCCAATCCGAACGTTTGCCGTGACCACGACCCCCGCCAATACGATGCTGCCAGTCCCAATCACACAATCAGACTCCACGGACGCACGCGGGTGCACTATCGTGCGGTAGCGATCGGGGCCCACGTTGCATCTCGTTAGCCTTTGAGCTAATGCCCGCCTGCTGGTTCCTGAACCGACGCAGATGACCAATTGGGCCGTGGGATATCTTTCTATGGAGTCGATGCCGCCTTCCACCTTGACACCGTTGAGTATCTCACCCATGCGTGACGGATCATCGTCCAGAATGGCACTAGGCAATGGGTGACGAGAAGACGTGATCGCGGCAATCACTTCGAGGGCAATGCCGCTAGCGCCGATTAAGACGGTAGGTCGTTCATCCATGCGTCATCTAGCCTTCGACCGAAGGACGTCCACGACCCGGGACTGCTCGCTGTCCGACATCTGGTGATACAGCGGCAAGATCAGAGTGTTGTCGGTCAGGTACTCCGTCACGGCGAGGTCGACGCTGCCGTGGTGGCCGCCGGCATAGGCCGGCTGGCGGTGCGAGGCCATGATCCCGCGCCGGGCGGAGATATCTGCCTCGGCGAGGGCAATCAGCAGCCCGTCGCGATCAATCCGTAGCCCTCGCCGACCTCCACCCAGCAGGATTGGAAGTTGGTCGTCCCGTACTCCGGGTCCGCGACCAGTCGCAGGCCGGGTAGCTCGTCAATGGCCTTGGCGTAGCCGGCGGCGATCTCCCGGCGACGGTCCACGATCTCGGTCAGCCGGCCGAGTTGCACCAGCCCGATCGCAGCCTGCAGGTCCGTCATCCGATAGTTGAAACCGATTTCCAGGTATTGCTCTGGTGGGGCCAGCACACTCGCATGTCGATCGGCGGCCGAGACGCTCATGGCGTGTTCACGCAGGTGGCGGGCCCGGTCGGCCCAATCCGCACGGGATGTCGTGATCATCCCGCCTTCACCGGTGGTGATGATCTTCCGCGGATGGAAGGACCAGGCGGCGATTTCGGCACCGGCTCCGACCGGCCTGCCCTTGTAGGTCGAGCCGGAACCGCAGGCGGAATCCTGAATCACAACGATCCCCAGCGGATCGCAGAGGGCGCGGATCGGATCGAGGTCGACCGGTACGCCGCCCTGATCGACGACGATGACGGCCTTCGTCGCCGGCGTGAGCGCGGCCGCGATGGTCGCCGCCGTGACATCGCCGGTCAGCGGGTCGACATCTGCGAACACCGGCCGGGCACCGACATAGACCACCGAGTTGGCGGTGGCGATGAAGGAGAAGGACGGCACAACAACGTCGTCGCCGGCGGAAATCCCAGCGACCACCAGCGCCAAGTGCAGGCCCGTGGTGCAACTGGATACCGCGACGGCATGCTCGGCCTGCATGGCGGCAGCGAAGGCGGTCTCGAACGCGGCCACCTTCGGACCTTGAGCGACCCACCCGGAGGCGATCACCTCACTGACGGCAGCAATTTCCTCAGCACCGAGGAAGGGCTGCATCACATTGATCCGGCTCATACGGCCGCCCCCGCCTTGGCCTCGTCCGCGGCGCGCTCGCCACGCCACCAGGCCACCAAATCGCGCAACCCGTCCTCCAGACCGATCTGAGCCGTGAAGCCCAGATCCCTGGACGCCGCCTCGGTCGAGGCCAGCCGCCGGGTTACGCCATTCACCGCCCGGTCCGGGCCGTGCTCGAGCGGCAGGTCCGAGTCCATGGCCCGCAGTAATGCGTGGGCAAGACCGGCGAGGCTGGTCTCGGTGCCGCTGGCGACGTTGTAGACGCCCTCCCGGACGTCAGACGCCGCGGCCAGGATATTGGCCCTCGCGATGTCGACTGTGTAGACGAAGTCCATCGTCTGCGCACCGTCTCCGAAGATGAGCGGCGGGTCACCTGCTGTAATGCGCTCCATCCAGCGGATCAGCACTTCGGTGTACAGCCCGTGAATGTCCATCCGGGGTCCGTAGACGTTGAACGGTCGCAAGGCGACGTAATCCATGCCGTACATGGCGCGGAAGCTGCGCAGCATCCCCTCATTGAACGACTTTGCCGCTCCGTAGAAGGTGTCATTGTTGTGGTGGTGGTGCCGCTCCCCCGTCGGGAATTCCTCGGCTAGGCCATAGACCGAAGCTGAGGACGCGGCGACGACCTTGTCGACCTTGTGTTCGACGGCGGCTTCCAGGACGGTGAAGGTGCCTCCGACCAGGACGTCGAGAGCGAGCCGTGGCTCCTGTGCACACTGGGTGATCCGCAGGGCGGCCTGGTGCATCACGAGGTCCGCACCCTTGGTGACGTCGTGCACCAGGTCCCGGTCGCGCAGGTCGCCGACGATCAGTTCAACCCGGTCGTCGGCGAGGGCCGCGGCCAGGTTGGCGCGGCGACCACGTACCAGGTTGTCCAGCACCCGAATGCTGCTCACACCTTCACCGAGGAGCTGGTCGACGATGGTCGAGCCAATGGTCCCGGCACCTCCGGTCACCAGGACCGTCGCACCACTCAATGCCGTCATCACTACTCCTCGTTGGAACTGCAGATTCTCGTCTAGATAGTGGAGCTGGATACGTTTGTCAGCGGGTTTGAATCTAACTGGTGATGGACGCCTCGGCGGCCGTCCGCGTTGGTTCAGTCGGCGCTCCGTTTAGCGCAAGGCTGGTCGAAACCGCATGCAGTACCGAGAGCACGCGGAGGCCGGCCAGCCCGTCGGTGCGAGGGGCCCGTTCCTCCCGGATTGCGGACGCGAATTCCGCGACCATCGAGGACAAGGCCTCCTTCTCGGGAAGGGCAGGAACGGTGATGTCGCCGAGCCGATACGAAACGATGGCGGCCACGCGCTGATCGGCATCGGCTTGTTGGGTAGCGAGGTCGACGCCCCGGTCGAAGATCGCCACACGCTGCTGCGGATTCAAGTCGTCCCAGACAAGGGTCCGACGGCTGCCGCCGATCACCATCTGCCGAATCTTGGTGGGCGACAGCCAGTTCACGTTGACATGGGCAATGCCGCCGGAGGCCAGCGGCATCGTCACGTAGCCGACGCACGCTTTTCCCGCACCCGAAGGGTCGGACCCGGTGGCGGATACCGACGTCGGCGCCAAGCCGCCAGGCAGAATGAAGTCCAGGATCGACAGATCGTGCGGCGCGAGATCCCAGAAAACGTCGACATCGGGTTGGACCAGTCCAAGGTTGATCCGAACCGAGTCGATGTACAGCAAGTCGCCCAGTAGACCGTCAGCAATGGCCTCACGGATGTACTGGACCGCAGGGGTGTAGCAATACGTGTGGTCGATCATCAACACCCTGTCGGCAAGTCGGGCTGCTCGCACCATCTGTTCGGCCGCCTCGGGAGTGTCTGCCAACGGCTTCTCGACCACGACATGCTTACCGGCAGCGATGGCAGCGAGGGCGATCGGCGCATGCGTGCGGGCGGGCGTCGCAATGGCGACCGCATCGATGTCGTCTCGGGCTAGGAGCCGCTCGAGCGTCGTCTCAACCTCGACCGTCGATCTTGACCCGATGACCTTGCGGGCCCGGGCCTCATCCAGATCGCAAACAGCTACCAGGTCCCAATCGGGTGCCCCGCGAAAGTTGCGGACCAGGTTCGGTCCCCAATATCCAGCGCCGACAACCGCAACCCGCAGCTGGTTCGCCGCGCTTGAGCTCATTCGTCCCCACCCGTTTTGTGGACTCTCGACCGGTTGATCGAAGCCTGATAGTGCTACGCAACGTACGTGCCCCCGCGACACGTCCGCCCGATCTTACCTCATCTGCCCGAATTGCATACTGTCTGAGTGTGCTCAGAGGATCAACCTCCGGCCGTTCGGGTGATCATTTGAGCAACTGCCAGTACGGCGCTGCGATCGGCGACCGCGGCGGCAGGATCGTCAGTGCTTCTCCCGTCGCGACGGGACCCTGGTGTGCGTCAGTACGCCCCGCGGACGAGACCACCGCATTGGCCGTCTTCCAGAGGATCACGAAATCGGAGGTCAAGGACCAATTCTCGACGTAGTACGTGTCAAGACGGACAGTCTCGTCCCAGTCGAGTGAAGAGCGGCCGGATACCTGCCAGAGGCCGGTCATGCCCGGACGGACCAACAGCCGACGTCGAGCTTCACCGTGATACGTCGCAACTTCGTCGGACAACGGCGGTCGCGGACCGACCAGGCTCATGTCGCCCTTGAGGACGTTGATCAGCTGAGGGAGTTCATCCAGGCTGTACCGGCGGATGAACTTTCCAATACCGGTGATCCTGGGATCGTCCTTCATTTTGAACAAGGTTTCGTTGCCCGCGTCTCGCTGCAACTTCTTCAGTTCGGCCAAGCGGGCTTCGGCGTCGACGACCATGGAGCGGAACTTGATCATCCGGAAAGTTCTGCCGTTCAGTCCCACTCGTTCTTGCTTGAAGAAGATCGGTCCAGGACTGGAAACTTTCACGCCGATCGCCAGGCCCATCAGGAGCGGCGAGAAAGCGAGAAGCAGCAGCACACTTCCGACAGCGTCAAACGACCGCTTGACGATACGGTTTGCGCCCCGATAAGTCGGGCGGTCGACATGGATCAGCGGCAGGCCGGCAACCGGCTTGGTGTGGATTCTCGTGCCGGCGACATTGGTAAGGGCGGGCGCAAGTACGGGCTGGATGTCGGTCTTCTCCAGTTCCCAGCTCAGCCGACGAACGGCAGCAGGCCCGAATGCCCCCGTTGACGTGACCGCGACCGTGTCGGCACCGAAACGAAGGGCCGTTGCTGCGACGTCGTCCAGATCTCCCAGGACCTGGACTCCGTCGAGCGTGGCGTTCCCGGTCTCCGGATCCGTGGGCAGATCGACTGCTGCCGAGTTCTGAAGGACGCAGACGCCCAGCACCTCGTAACCGGATAGCGGGGCACGGTGCAGGTCCATCAGGAGTTCGCGGACCGTTCGGAGATTGCCCACCACCAGGACCTTGGACGTCAGCCGCCCGTTCAGACGGTGAGCGTGCAGCCAGCGACGCCAGGTGAACCTTGACACCAGAAGGGCGAAAAGACCTGCGGGAAGCATCACCGAGCAGGTAAGCCCGCGGCAGATGTAGGTCGAACATGTACGACGAGATGGCGACCATGCCGAAAAGGGCGACCGACGCGCGAGTTACGCGCTTGTATTCCTCGGGTCCTTGCCCGACGGCTTCTTGATCCCTCGTCCCAGCCCAATGCAGTGCGACCATCCAGCCGGCGGCAAGTCCAACCGTTAAGGCGATGAAGGGAAGGGCAGCTGGATCTCGAGACACCCGGCTCAGACTGCCCATTTGGACCAGGTGCGCGCCGAAGGCGGCCCAGATGACAGCTATCAAGTCTCCGATCAGCAGGCGCGATGCGTATCGCTTCGACCACGAACGGTTTCGAACCAATACCGGTCGGGGTCTGTGATTGTCCCCGCCGCCAGTGGCCGACGTCGCGTCAGCCGACGTCTGTGGCCTGATCTCATTGGGGGTTTTGATTATTTCAACGAGCGATTTGGCGTTGCGACGTGGCGAGAGCAGTGGTTTCGTCACGAAGCGCTCGCAACCATGCTGGATGCATCGACGATCGCGCTGAGTGCCCGACGCAACGCAGTGCTGGAGGTGTGGACCGTGTACGGGAAGTACACGACCTCCACACCAACCGCTGCGAAATCGGTCTCGAGCTTCGCTCCCTTGGGAGTGCCGCGCCAGTCGTCGCCTTTAAAGATGTGGGTGAAGTGCAGGTCGCGCCAGGAATCGAGTTTCTCGACGGTTCGCTCTGCGTAGACCTCGTCGACGCAGGAGATGTGGCTGACGATCTCCATCCGCTCGGCAAGCGGAATGACCGGCCGACGGCCCTTGGTGAGCTCGCAGATCTCATCGGAGACCACGCCGGCCACCAGATAGTCGCATCTGGACTTCGCCTGACGCAGGATGTTCAGATGTCCTACGTGGAACAGGTCATAGGCGCCAGGCGCATAGCCAATTCGTACTGCCACTTGTGGTCCCTTGGTCGTCGGAGCGGGTTCCGAGGTAGGCGGTCGCGCCGCTCATGCCCAATCAGCCCCGACAACTGATGGTCCCATCGGTTGTATCTCAGAGTAGCGGATCGATCGTCGCCGGGGTGCTATGACCACCCATACGGACTAGTTTATTGTGTGAGATGCGTTACCCGGTGTTGATACGAATGGTTCTGCACGCGACGGTTAGCCCAAAGGTGGCCCTTGGCCCGGCTGCCTCCCGGAGCTCAATTCGGTATGGCAACCATTCGCACCAACCGGGAGGGGACCTTGCGGGCGACGGACTACGGCGGACTCCACAGGCTGCTCGACGGTCCCTCGGCTCCGGGCTGGAGCCCGGTTCGGAGCGTCAACTTCCGGTGTGAGCTACGCCGTCCGTACTTCCCGCCGGTCATCTTTGCGGCTGTAGGTCAGACGCAAGTGCGGTCATTGGCGTCTGTCTGCAGGTTTCTCGCGTTGCAGGTAACCGGCGGACGGCATGCCGCTTTCGCTTCGAGGCGAGAGCAATAGTCAAGACTTGTGGATGAAGATCTTTTAGGCGACCTCGTCTCGGTGTCGTCGGCGGGTCGTTCGACAAGTTTGCCGTGATGGAACGTCGCTCCGGCTCGGACGAGGGCGACGAGCTGCGGTGCGTTGACGGCCCGCCACCGGGCCTGCGCGGCTTCGATGAGCTTGAACGCCATCGCCAGGCCGGCTGCGCGGGAACCGGGTCCTTTGGTGACCTTGGTGCGGTGCCGGACGGTCGCGAACGTCGACTCGATCGGGTTCGTGGTCCGCAGATGCACCCAGTGCTCGGCGGGGAAGTTGTAGAACTCCAGCAGCACATCCAGGTCGTCGATGATCTTGGCGACGGCTTTGGGGAACTTCGCGCCGTAGTCGACTGGCGAACGCCTTGGCCGCGACCCGGGCCAGGTCGCCGTTCTCGGCGTTGTAGATCTCCTGCATCGCCCGGACCGCGGCGGGGTGCGCCGACTTCGGCAGCGCCGCAAGCACATTCGCGGACTTGTGGAACCAGCACCGCTGCTCCCGGGTCTCCGGGAACACGTCCCGCAATGCGGCCCAGAACCCGAGCGCACCATCGCCCATGGCCAGTACCGGCGCCCGCATCCCGCGGCGTTTGGCCGTCGCGCAGCAGACCCGCCCAGGATTCGGTGGACTCCCGGTAGCCGTCGGTCAACGCGATGAGTTCCTTCCTGCCGTCGGCGCGGACCCCGATCATCACCAACAGGCACAGCTTCTCCTGCTCCAGGCGGACGTTGACGTGGATCCCGTCGACCCACAGGTAGACGTAGTCCACCTCGGACAGGCGCCGGTCGGCGAACAGTCGGGCCTCGTCCTGCCACTGCGTGGTCAGCCGGGTGATCGTCGCCGCGGACAGCCCGGCCCCGGAGCCGAGGAACTGCTCCAACGCCGGCCCGAAGTCCAGACTGGACAGCCCGTGCAGATACAGCAGCGGCAGCACCTCGGCGACCTTCGGCGATTTGCGCGCCCACGCCGGCAGGATCGCCGAGGAGAACCGCTGCCGCTCACCGGTTTCCGGATCGACCCGCTTGTCGTTCACCCGCGGCGCGGCCACCGTCACCGCACCGGCCCCGGTCACCACCTCCCGCTGCTCGTGGTAGCCGTTGCGGACCACCAACCGGTGACCGTGCTCGTCGCGGACGTCGGCGAACGCGTCGATGTAGGCGGCGACCTCCGCCTGCAACGCCGCCGCCAACATCTGGCGGGCACCGTCCCGGACGATCTCATCCAACAACGAACCACCGACCGGCCGGCGACTTTCCGCATCCTCCGATGCAACTACCGTGAGCACGGACGTACCTTCCCGACCGGCGTTGGCGCGCCGGCCTTGCTTGAGGGCTACTTGGGTCTATCGGGAAGGTACGTCCTCCCCGCAGATCCACAGGTCTCAAGCATTGCTCTCGAGGCGACGATTACTCCAATAAGTATTCAGAGACCAGGCGCCCTTTGCCTAGCGTTCGGCGTCGACGACCAACTCGACTCGGTGGCTGGTCGGAGCGTCGTACAGAGCGGTTACGACAACATCTGCACCCAGTTGTATGCATCAAGAGATTCGATGCGAACAGCGAGTCAGCTATGCGAGTGAGATAGGATCTGTGCTCCAGCTGATGGACGCTGACAACGGTCCCACGCAGGCCCAACGCCTGTCTTACCGGCCTAGGGGTAACGATGTCGCTCACGATAGCCACCGTGACTCCCCAGCCGACATCAACTCGTGTTGCAGGTTGAGCAGGAGAACCTCGGTTGCGACAACTCGACGAGAACTGACTCGACGGGTGCCGTCGGTGTCATTGACGGGGCTTGACTCACGGGTCAGGGATGTAACGACGGCGGCACGACGAAGGGGATTCATGGAGCTCAAGGACTACGTCCGCGCCTTGCGGGCACGGTGGCGGTCGGTCGTTGCGATCGTCGTCTTCTGTGTGGTGGTGGCGGGGGGCGTGTCGTACGCGATCACACCGCAATACGAAGCAACCAGCCAGCTCTTCGTATCGCCGGCGACGGCCACTACCGCCAACGACCTCGTACAGAGTGCGACGTTCATGCAAGCCCAAGTGAAGTCCTACATCTACCTCGTGGACAGCGCGGTTGTCCTACAGCCCGTCATCGATAAGCTTGGCTTGGACATGACCGTCGAAGAGTTGGCGTCGCAGGTGGTGGCCACCGCACCCACCGACACAGTTCTCCTCGACATCACGGTGACGAATCCGTCGGCAGGGCAAGCAGCCTCGATCGCAAACGCGGTCACGGCTGAATTCATCAAGGTAGCCACTGATCTCCAGCCGACTTTGGCGAGCAAATCGCCCGCCGTCAAGATCACGGTCGTGCAACCCGCAGCTCGCCCGCAGCAGCCGGTATCGCCCAACAAAAAGCTTTACATCGGATTGGGCTTCGTGATCGGCTTGGCACTGGGGTTCGGATGGGCCGTCACGCGGCAACTGCTCAATAAGCAGATCCGCCGTGAGGCTGATGTCAAACAAGTAGCGGACGTTGCCGTCATCGGGCACGTGCCGTTCGACAAGGCGGTCAGTTCGCACCCTCTCATCACCGATGGTGCGGCTCTCATTGCCCGCTCTGAAGCCATTCGCCAAGTCAGAACGAACCTGCAGTTCCTGGACGTTCCAGGCGGGCACCGGTCGTATGTCATCACATCGTCTGTCGCCGGTGAGGGCAAGTCGCTCACAGCGGTGAACGTCGCCATCGCGGTGGCGGAGACGGGGCTCTCTGTCTGCTTCGTCGAGGCGGACCTGCGCCGGCCGACGGCAGGGCGCTATTTCGGGTTGCGCCCCGGAGCAGGGCTCAGTGACGTTCTGGTCGGGCGTGCCCAACTTCAGGGGACGCTGCAGCGATGGGGAGCCCACTCCTTGGACGTCCTTCCTTCCGGGACCATACCGCCCAATCCCTCGGAGTTGCTGGCGGGAAAGGCCATGGGCGTCGTCCTTTCCAACCTCGAATCCAGCTACGACGTCGTGATCGTCGACTCGCCTCCCCTGCTCCCCGTTACTGATGCGATCATCTTGGGTAAGCGCTGTGCCGGGGTCATCGTGGTGATCGCATCGGACAAAAAGGCGATTACGAAGGATGAGTTCTCCAGGGCACTGGAGGGCCTTGGCAACGTCGGTGCACGGCTGCTAGGAGTCGTGCTGAACCGTACGGCGTCGACCGGTGTGCATGCGTATTCCACAGCAAGCACGCACTATGAATCTGCTGAACAAGCCGATGCGAGCGCAGGACACGATGTGAACGCGGGCGTCGACCTTAACCGCGTGGCGCCTGCGGAGACTGTGCGACCGGGTACCACTTCAAGCAGTGTCCCGAGCGCCGACGCCAACAAGGTGGACAACTCAACGCCGCAAAATGATCTTGTCGCACCGTTCGTCGCTGGGCGCGACGACCGGGAAGCGCAATGAAGTATCTCTGCGACCGTCTACCGGTTGGCGGACTGAGGAGCGCAGTTTCCCGACAGCATTCGAGCAGCTGATGGGACCGGTGCGGGTCGGCGCAGACTTGGACACAACGACTGGCGGAACGCCCCTTTTAGCAACATCAACGCGCGGCCTGCAGGGGATCAGCGCATCCTTTTCAGCCTGGTTCAGTCGATCAAGATTCGTAGTGGTACTGATGATCGCCGCGACCGTGACCTGGCGGCAGAAGGTGTACTACACCGGTGGCCTTGATCCGGTCGTGGCTCTCAAGGGGCTACTGAGCATCGCAGCGCTGGCCATCGCCCTCGGGGCAAGACTCTCCTGCCAGGCAACCACGACCTATGGGAACCCGGTCGGTTTGGTTCATGGTGGGCCTTCCTGACGATATCCACCTTCGGAGCTTGGACCACCGGTTCGGCGCAAGCCAGCGTCGTCCTATCGGTTCGGATGCTCATCCTCGGGGTAACAGCTGTTCTGCTCATCAAGACAGTTCCGGCTGAGCGAGTCATCCGGGATCTCCTGGTGACGACACTCGCCGTCGGATTGCTCGGCTCGATCACCGGTATCGGCACATACCTGGGAGGTAAGCGTCTGCAGGGTGGGATTCCCCCACTCAACCCCAACGAAATCTCGATGCTCCTGAGCCTGTCCGCAATAGGTCTGGTGTGGTTGGCCCTCAATGGTCGCGGGCGCGCGCTTCACGGGATTGTTCTCGTTGTCATCGTCGCGGTGATCTGGGCCACCGGTTCCAGAACCGGACTGGTCGCGCTTCTTGTCGCAATCATCACCATGCTGCTCACCGCCCGCAGGCTCAAGCCCTGGATCGCAATCTGCATCGCCTGCCTGGTGCCTGTCATGCTCTATATGGCGTTCGGGACGTCTCTGCTGGCCGGCTACTTCGACCGGGGAGGAGCCAACGTGACCACTTTGAACTCGAGATCGATCGCGTGGTCGGCCGCTTTCACCTACCCGGACACGGCATGGGTGCGCTGGATGGGTGGCGGCTTATCGCTCAAGCAGATCCCGGTTGCCGGACAATATTGGAATCAGCAGACGCTTGATAGCAGTTGGATCTCCGCCATGGTGCAAGCCGGTCTTCTAGGCGCGCTGACATTGCTGATCTGGGCCGGTTCGGCGCTCGTGAGTGCTTTCAGGACGCCCCCGCCGGCCAGGATGATCTTCTGTGGGCTATTGGTCTTCCTGTTGTTCAGAAGCGTGCTCGAGAGCGGGTTGATGGACAGCACACCAGCCTTCATCGTCTTTTTGGTCGTCTCACTCTTGGCTGACCGGCGGTCCAGAAGCGGCCTCTTCGACTTGGCTAGCGACGGCTCGAGCAACCTGTCTGACGCATCTCGAACCAAGCCATTACAAGAACGCGCCAGCTTTCCTGGTGCCGGCGGGTTGCCCTACCAATGACGCTACTGCGGCGGGCAACGACTGGCTGAACCCGGCTTGGGTCGAGGTGACCGCCGCTGTGAGCTTCCCGGCCCCGGTCACCGCTTCCACGCCGGTGAGTTCGAGTCCCTGCGCCTCTTGCTGTGTTGCTTGGTGGAACGCACTCAGTGTATTGAAGACCTTCGGATTACCCCCGCCGGTTGACCACACCACCAACCAGGATGGTGAGCCCGCCGAATCGCGCTGGTAGACGTCGCCGAGAGCGGTCACCCGAAATTGCTCGGCAGAGTATTGATGCGAGTAGTCCTCGACACACAACTCACAGTTGCCGGCCGTGCCGGCGAAGACATTGTTGCGGACCGTTGCCGGCCCGATGATCCAACTCATGGTCGGATCAGGGAAGGCCTGACGCGGATCGTGGCCCGGCACCGACCTGTCGCTGGCGCGCCGGGCATCTTCGACGATATTCAGCGGCCTGTTGTTTCCCATGAACGTGTTGTTCCAGATTGTCGCATCGCTCGTGTCGTTCAGCTTGATCCCGTTGCCACCGTTGTTCGCGATCAGATTGTCTGCGACCACTGTCTTTGCTGAGATTTCCAAAGACATCCCATGACCCTTGTTGTTGCGGAACGTACTGGCGATGATGGTCGAGTTGTAGGTGGACTCATCCAGCCACAGGCCGGGGCCATTATTGCCGTCAAATGAAGAGTGATCTACGGCAATACCCCGGGTGCGGGTGATCTTAGCGCCGCCCGAGACGGGTGCCTGGTTGAACTGTTCGGTGTTGTTGCCTGATGCATATATGTTGCTCAGCCGCAGGTTGTCGGCGTAGACCCCGTGAATGCCCAGGAGCCCGTTCCGTACAGCAGTGATGCGATTCGCGATGATGCCGGTCGAATCCAAGCTGAGGCCAGTCGTTGCCATATCGGAGAATACGGCGTTCTCGATCTTTATTCCCGGTCGCTCCGCAGTGACGGCACCCATCGTCGGGATCGAGTCTGCGTATCGACGAATGCCGACGCCGAGAAGCCGCGAGTTAGCCGTCCGGATAGTGATCGCTTTTCCCAGGTCGCTTGCTCGGACAGTGCGCCCAGTGGGGTCAGAACCGAGATAGAGGCGCGATGTGGCGTAATCAACGTAGAAGCTGCCCGGCACCACCTGGCCGGCAGCACTGACCTGCCGCTGTGCCACATCGTTGATCCACACCTGGTCCGGATGGGCTGCCATGGGGGCAAGTGTGTAGTTCACGAAACCGCCGGCAGCCCCCGTATCCGGCGCTCCGGCCGTGTACGTCGGACTCGAGTCGAACTTCGCGGTCCACCCGCCCAGTACCCACGAGGAACCGGACTTGACGAATCCACTTATCGATGAACTTCCATCGAACCAAACCGCTTCACCCGGGTAGTTCTGGATCGTCACCGTGTTCGCAGTGATGGAAATCGATTCGTGGTAACTACCCGTTCTGAGCACCACAGTGCCTCCTGCCGCCACCTTACTGATGGCGTGGGCAACCGTGCGGAAAGGAGCTGCCAACGTACCTGGTGCTGAATCGGAGCCGGTCGGGGAAACGAACACTGCACCACTTGGAATCGGGTAGCGAGCAGATCCAATCGTGGTCGAACCCGTCGAACCTATGGAACCAGCAGGCGGCGCGACCGGAGACGACGTGGTCGTGACTGTGGTGCGGGCCGAGGTAGTGCTGGAGGCCACCGGCGGGCTCGAAGGGGTGGACGAGGTTGGCTGGCTCCCGGATGTGCGCGGTGCGGAAGTCACCGGTGCCGCGGACTGCAACTCCCACACCGTCAGGTCGTCCACGCCGATGATCGCTGCTCCAGCCGTGCGGGACGTATAAACCCAGACGGCACTAGCGCCTGTGCCTCCGATGCGCGCTGCGGATGTATCTGAGGCGGTCAACTGCCACGTCGAGGGTTCGGGCCCAGATCGGATCCAAGCCTTTGCCGCTACTGAAACCGCGGCCACGCCGGTCACCTGTACCTCGAGCGACATCCAGCGACCTGGCACCGCGGTCATCGCAATGGGGATCTCGGGCCCGATCTTGCTCTCCCCCGTGCCGGCAGCGCCGAGGCGTGAAATCGACAAGAAGACAGCACCGCCGGGCACCACCCTGAGCACCGACCTGTAGTAGGAAGCGCCGACCTTCCGAACTGCCAGGCCCAGGTAGACGCCCCCACCTGACGTCGGAAGCGTTGCAAGGTTGAAGGAAGCGCGAACCCGTTGATCTCGCGCGGAGACGCCCGCCAGGGTGACAGTGTCCGAGACGCCTGCCCCGGGGAGGCTGATTCGGCCGCTGGACCCGTTGACGGACATGATGTTGTTGTTGCCGGCCGAGTACGCGCCGCCGATGTCGAGGCTGCCCCATCCGTGCGCGACCTGTCTTGACATCGAATCCGAAGCCAGCACGACTGCCCTCTGCGAGGCAACCGCTTCGTTGGTATCGGCAGGGACGGCTGCCGCAGAAAGTCCGACAGCCACAACACAGCCAGCACCCACCGCCGCGACGACGCTGAAGAGGGCACGAAGCCGCGACGTAGCGGCACGGTTTCGGGAGCGATGCCCACCGGAACGGCGACCACTTGTCGCAGTTGGCGGAGATGACACGCGATGCCGTGCAGCTAGCCTCAAAGATTCGCTCCTACCGTCGACTCACTTCACCAAATGGCGTGCGCGTCACCCGAATTAGTGAACGCCTTGCGAATAATGCATGGCGAAGCGAAGCGCATCAAGAAGGCGGCGAACTGTGAGCGACGGAGGAGCCACGATAAGCGACCGATACGAAGAGTGTCTTCAGACCAGCTGAGCTATCTCGAGCGCGGAGCCATCCTGCCACCCTACCGAGCGACTCCCATTCAGCTGTGAAAACAGGCCGTCTGTCCTTTTTTCGATGCAGACGGTCTAAAAGCTTGGGGTTTCGAAAGTTCGTCTCACATCGTGAGACGGCAACCACAAACAGTGACTGTTGAACACAATCGGTCAAGGACCGATACCGCACAGGATTCGCGGGGTATCGCCGAGCACAGCCCTCGGCCACCGGCGCAAGCACGGAGGAAACTAGTGGACCCGCTGGAGCTCCGGAGCAACACCCGTGGCCTTGCCACGAAGCAGAAGCTGCCTGATGGCGACACCGCCGGCGATGACCCAACGCTCATTGCGAACAGGACCCGATCCACCTGATGCGCGTGCAGAAGGAGCACAGCGGCGGCTGGTGACAGGGCCGAGTCGGCCGCGCGCGGCAAAGTCCGCTGTATGCCGTCCACGAACGGCCGCCGAGATCCATACGGGGTAACCGCCGCGACAGAGGCTGCGTACACGGACCACCCGATCACTGCCAGGATGGAGAGCTGGTACCCACCACGGTGAGGATCGGGCCGAGCCACGGCGACGCCGCCACGGCGGCCAGGCGGAACACGGCGATTGCTGCAACGAGAGTTCCGACGCTTCGGTCTGCCTTCTGAGAAGAACGGCGTCCGAAGCTGCGCGATTCGCGGCGGCGTCGGAGGCAAAAAGCGCTGAGCTGATCCCACTCACGATCGCAGCGTCGGGGCGGTATCGATGCGGCAGCCTCGGCCTGCCAGCCGCAGCGGCTCCCGCCAGGACCAGGCACAGCGTCTTCACCAGTGCAAGGAAGCCGGCCGAACACCTTGTTGCATGGCTCTGAAGACCCGTCGCGTGAACGGCGAGCCAGTCGGCCGGAACAGGCGGACCAACCGACGATCGTCGGGTGGAGCAGGGGCACCGCGACGACGATGGCAATCGCCTGTCCAACGGCCAGGGCGGTCAGCAGGAGGGCCAGGCTGACCGTGCCCGACGGCGTTCGTGGGATCAGCACCGCGACGATGGTGGCGGCGAGCAACAACAGATCAACGGCCACGATCCACCAGAAACGCAGATTGGCCGTCGGTGGTCGCCGAAGGCATCCTCGAGGTGGAGCAGCGGTCACCAGCCGAATGCGATTGCGGCGGTCGGTGTCAGCAGGCCCGACAGCCATGGACCAGCCCAGGCGCGCGAGCCTGACCCGACCGCGAGGCCGGCCACCAGCGCTGAAGCCCTGCCCTGGTCCGCCGATCCGAACGGTCCAGGACCGTCGGCGTCACCGACGAAGCCGCTGGAAACGGCGGTGGCCAACACGATGATGGCGTACCAGGTGGCGGATCGGCCCAGGCCGTCAGCGCCCAACAGGCGCAACGCCAGAATCTGGAGTACGAAACTCGCGGCCGCCTGCGATCCTGTGCAGCTACCCCACCAGCGCCCGTGAACGGCGCTTCGTTGCGATGTGCGACGCTCTGTTCTGTCTCGGCCGGTCGCAGACTTCAGATCAACCGGTGGTTTTGTGTGCTGACTGGCTCCGTCGGCCGATCGGCCGGGTGCAGGCCTCATCTCCATCAACCTTCCACCTTTGCCTCGTTTCCAGCGAACATGCGGTTGATTCCTCGCGTCCTGGTGTTCCGTAACTGGAGACTGCAAGTGCGGCCGACGATGATGCATGTCGGCCGCACTGCAATGGAACTGTCATTCGTTTGCTCAGTTCAGCGATCCCACGTTCGGGTTGTCGACGATCACCGATGTCGGCGCATTGGTCGAAGTTGTCGACAGGTAGCTGACCACGCTCCGCCACCCGCTCCCTGGAGCGCCGCGGTCTGTCTGTTGATGTCAGCTGCCAGCCCGTCGGCTCGGTCGCCAGGACCTTCCGACCTCGTCCTTAGGGTGCTCGTGCCGCCCGATCCGAAGACCTGGAAGTGGATACGGAAGTGTCTCCGACGGCGTAGGTCGCCCGGCGATCGTCTGGTCGAAGCGTTGTTTCCGTCCCGCCGATTGTCTTCGTGATCGAAGTCGACACGGTCCCACCGGCCGACCACCGCGACTCACGCGATGGTCGGATGTCCCGAACTTGCTGAGTCCCAGAGAACATAGGTACCGCCGCCGGTGGCGACCTTGTCCGTGGCCACGTCGACGTAGCGTCCACATCGGCACCGGCCACCGTGCCGGCGAGGCGCTCGGGCCTGCACCTGCCGCGACATCTTGATGGTGCCGACGCCGGGATGCGTCTCCAGAGTTGGACCGGACCTTGCAGGGTCCACGGCCCACCCTTGTCGCGGTTCCCGAGCACGTTGACAGAAGTTCGGCTGAATGTGTCGTTGACGTACACCGTCGGCGCAACCGTGCAGCTCTGCGTCACCTGGGAAGTCGCGCCGGAGTTGTCCGTCACGGTCAACGTGGCCGTGTACGTGCCGGCCGCATAGACGTGCGAGGTGGTCGCCGCCGCACCGGAGACCACGGCGCTGTTGTCGCCGAAGTTCAGGCCCTTGTAGTTCCGATTGTGCCATCCGGATCAACAGAAGCCGACCCGTCGAACGCCACATTCAAGTTCGTCGCCTTGGCCGTGAAGGACGCCGTCGGAGGCACATTCGCCGCCGCCACCGTGACGGTCTGCGTCGACTTCGCGGTCGCACCGGAATTGTCCGTCACGATCGACGTGGCCGTGTACGTGCCGACCGCGTAAACATGCGAGATCGTCGCCGCCGCACCCGGAACCACGGCGCTGTTGTCGCGAAGTCCCAGCTGTCATTCCCGATCGTGCCGTACGGATCAACAGAGCCGACCCGTCGAACGCCACGCTCAGTTTCGTCGCCTTCGCCGTGAACGACGCCGTCGGAAGCACATCGGTGCCACAACCGTGACAGTGTCGTCGGTCGAGGTACTCGCACCCAATTGTCCGTGACAGTCGACGTGGTCGTGTACTTGCCCACGGCGCATCGGTGTGCGACGCCGTCCCGGTAGCACCGCTGACCACCGCGGTGTGATCGCCGAAATACCAGGCATAGCTGGCGATGGTGCCCATCCGGATCGGCCGAGCCGATCCGTCGACCACCGCCGTCAACCCGGTCGAGCCTGCGCAGGCACCGCGCACGACACCGTCGGAGCACTCGCCACCGCCACCGTGACGGTCTGGGTCGACTTCGCGGTCGCGCCGGAAGTGTCCGTCACGGTCGACGTCACCGTGTCGTGCCGGCCTCGTCAACATGTGAGATCGTCACCCCCGCACCCGAAACCACGGCACTCTTGTCGCCGAATTTCCAGCTGTATCCCGATCGTGCCGTCCGGATCGACAGAAGCCGACCCGTCGAACGCCACGCTCAACTTCGTCGCCTTCGCCGTGAACGACACCGTCGGAAGGCGTGGGTGCCGCGACCGTGACGGTGTCGTGGTCGAGGTACTCGCGCCGATTGTCCGTGACAGGTCGACGTGATCGTGTCGCCGCCGGCCGCATAGGTGCTCGACACCGTCGCGGTGCACCGCTGACCACCACGGTGTGATCACCGAAATTCCCGGCATCGCTGGCGATCGTACCATCCGAATCGGCCGAAGCCGATCCGTCGACCGCCACCGTCAACCCGGTCGGAGCCTGCGCGTCACCGTGAACGACGCCGTCGGAGGCACGTCGCCGCCGCCACCGTGACGGTCTGCGTCGACTTCGCGGGTCGGCACCCGGAATTCTCCGTCACGATCAACGTGGCCGTGTACGTGCCGGCCGCATAAACATGCGAGGTCGTCGCCGCCGCACCCGAAACCACGGCACTGTTGTCGCCGAAGTCCCAGCTGTAATTCCCGATCGTGCCATCCGGATCAACAGAAGCCGACCCGTCGAACGCCACGCTCAAGTTCGTCGCCTTCGCCGTGAACGACGCCGTCGGAAGCGCATTGGCAACCTGGACGCTGACCTGTTTGGACGCCGTCAGACCTTGCGGGTCCTTGACCGTCAGCGTGACCGTGTACGTGCCGTCCGCTGCGTAGGTGTGACTAGCCGTCGGTGTCGTCACTGCGGGGCTGTTGTCTCCGAAGTCCCAGGAGTACGAGGCCAGTGGGCCGTCAACATCGCTGGACGAGGAGCGTCCACCGAAACCCCCAGGCCGGCTACCGCCGGAGTCGCGATTGAAGCTGTCGGTGGGTGATTGATACCCGCTGCGGCGTAATGCCGAGCGATCTGCGCGCTGTCAGCACCGTCGGATAGACGGCGGCCTCGTCGAGTGCGCCGTTGAACCAGGCGTTGCCGCCCCAGGATGTGTCGCCACCGATCCGCCAGTAACCGGATATGCCTGGTTGCCTGTCTGGGGGTTCGTTGCCACCAGGCCACCGTCGATGTAGACCTTCATTCCGTCTGCGCCCTGGGTAGCGACCATGTAGTGCCACTGGCCGTCGTTGTAGGTCCCCGGCGACGTGGCGATGTTCGCCTGCCCGGTCCAGGCCCCGAAGGAGATCTGACCCGAGTTCTCCAGCCAGACATGGCGGTCGTAGCTGCCGCTGTTGCCGGTCGGCGAATTGCCGAAGCCGATTAACTTGCCGCCGTTCGTGGACTTCGTGTTGAACCAAAGTTCCTCTGAATAGCTCGACGGACCGTCCTGGGCCACGCCGGAGCCGAGCGTGGAACCGCTGTGCCCGTCGAAGAGCACAGACGATCCGATCGCGCCGCTGACCGGGCTTGCCGTGCGGAAGGTCTCCCCGCCCACAAAAGTGCCGTCATTGCTGCTACCCGACAGATCAGTCGCCGTCGGGCCGTTCGATTCGTCGAGTCGGTAATACACGCTTGGCGAGTCCGCCACGATGGCCTTTCCGTACTTGTCCGTTGGCGGTTGCGGGACGTTGGAAGCGCGTCCGCTGGCCACGTATTCAGCCTGCACGGTGTCTTTTGTCAGCGCGGTCGGGAAGATCGCCACGTCGTCGATTGCACCGCCGAAGAAATCACTGGTTGGCTTGTTGCTCCAGCCGTTGGTGTTGTCGCCGCCGATCCTCCAGAAACCCGAAAAGTTCTGTCCGGTGTTCACGCTGGAGGTGATGCCGACCTGGCGACCGTCGACGAAGAGCATCATTCCGGCCGGCTGCAGTGTTCCGACAAATTGGTGCCAGGCACCGTCGTTGTAGCTGCCGGCACTGGTCAGGACGGCTGGACAGTTGTTGGAACACACGCCGAAGTTTATCTTTCCGTCGTTGCCCATGTAGACCTGACGGTCGTAGCCGCTCGACTCACCCGTCTGAGCATTTCCGAAGCCGATGATCTTGCCGCCCTTGTTGTATCCCGCAGCTGTCTGGAACCAACCGGATACCGAGAACGTATTCGGTCCCGCGATTGCTGTGCGGGTGGAGGAGGTGCCGTCTGACTGACCGTCGAACGTTGTCGCAGGGTCGTTCGGAATGGCGCCCGTTGTACCGCGAGCAATGCCCGCAGCCACGTCGATGTCATTGGAACCTGCGTTGTCGTAGAAAACGGACCCCGAGGCCTCGTCCAGCGGGTACAGGCTTGTAGCGCCGTCCGCGATGACCTTCTGTGCGTATGCGGTTTGGGCAGGGAGACCCGTCGGCACCGTGATCGAGCTCGACGCACCGTTCACCGTGTTCATTGCACCGTTCACCGGATTCGGCGAGTCGGTTGCAACGACGCGGTAGCTATACGTACTGCCGGCCGTGACGTTCTTGTCGATGAAGGTCAGCTGGGGCAGTGCCCACCATTCACCGTCGCCGGTCAGGGTCGCGATGAGCGCGGATCCTCTGTATAGCTTGTAGGTAATCGTGCGGTCATCGAAGTCCCAACCGCCTTGCCAGGAGACTCGAACCGTACCTGCAGTCAGGGCTTTGAGGGTCGGCGCCAGGGTTCCGCTCGGGAATAGTGGGCCGACTTTGTCCGGCGCGGTACCACTGTGGCGAACCGCACCAGCCCCTGCTGACCTGTCGCCGTTGACAGACGGGAACTCACCGCCCGCGACGACATACTGGCTGTTGCCCGTGATCGTCCACGCGGCCTGACCCTGGCCGGTGTACGTGCCAGCAGCCAACGAGGGATACCACTGGACGATGGACGGTGCCGGCTGGCCGTAGAAGTCGGTGTAGCCACCGATTGGGTTGTGCTTGAGCGTGCCGTTTGGGTAGTCGGTGAATGCCGTGGCCCGTTGAAATGTCCAATTCGGACTGGTTTGGGGATGACCATCAAGGTTCCCGCAGAAGTGTTCGTGGCTTACAACGTAGACGTTGCCACCCGAGGCAAAGACGAGTAGGTGTCGCCGTGACAGTCTTCCATTTCCGTTATATTTCCGGTCGTCGGATCAGCTTGAAACATTCCCTCCAGGTTGCCGCCCGCCCCAAAGACATAGCCGGTTCCGTAAATGTGGCCACCAGAGGTGCTCAGACTCGTGATCCCAGCATTCTTCCCGGCGTCCTGCACGACCTGCGTGGCGTTCCACGGCATCAATGCGCCGCCCGGCAGCGCCCCAGCAGGGGTACTGATTTTCGCCAATCCGTATGCAGGAGTGCCGTTCACATTCTGGAACGTGCCGCCGGTGATGACCGCAGTCCCATCCGGAGTGAGAGTAATCGCGCTTACAGTGGAGTCGGCACTCGGCGCCCAGGGCAGTAGTGCGCCATTGGCAGCATTGAATGCCGCCAGGTTGCCACGCGTCGCACTCCCGACACCAGCGAACGAGCCACCGACGTAGACCGTCGTGTTTGTTGCGACTATGGCTCGGACCTGGTAGCCGACGTTGGGGGCAAACGTGGATATCAAACTTCCGGAGGCCACATCGTAGGCGGCGATACGGCTACGGCTAGCCCCGTTCGCCGTCGTGAAGTCACCTCCGACGTAGATCCGAGAGCCATCTGGGCTCGCCGCGACCGCGAGAACTTGCGCGTTCAAACTCGGGGCGAAGGCGGCGTTTCGGGTCCCCGTTGTGATGTCGTATGAAGGAAGATTGGGCGCGAGGTCGTATTCTGGCCCGCTGCGGATCCTGCCGGGCGCGCAACGGTGAATTTGCCGCCGGCAAATACGGTGTTGCCCACCACTGCCTGGGACCAGACGACGCCGTCGACCTGAACCGTTGGTAGGGCATCGGCCGTCACCGTCGACGCGGTGCCCTGCAGAATCGGTCCGGGAACACCGGGGGCGAACACCGGCGTGTCAGCAGAGGCGGCCGGAGCCGCAAGCGCAGCGGTGACAAACAGTCCGGCCGCCACCATCGCCACAATCGTGCCCGCGGACGCGAACCGCGTTCGCAAGGCAGAGGTGATGAGCATTTGTGTCTCCTGTGCTAGTTGGCGTCGCCGACGAAACGCGCCAGGGGCGCTCCGTTCGAGTAACTGACACCAATCGTGATGGGGTTTGAATTCGAACTTGGCGCAGTAAACAGGTAGACGCCGGCAGCGGTCTTCTTCGCTCCGAGCGAGCCAGCAAATCGGCTCTCCTGAACAGAGCTGACCGGACTCGCCGGAACTCCAGCGTGGTCTTGGACTTCGACCATCACACTACTTAGATCAACGGGGCTGACGGACTCATTGCTCAACTGGACGCTGACAGCGAGGGCCAAGCCTGAGATTTCGCCTGGGAGCCGTGCCGTCTGCTTGATGGTTTTAATACCTGTGATTTTGGCCGACACTTTCCCGCCAATGGAGGCCGCGGCCGAGATCGGGATAACGGGAAGCTTTGACTGAGTGCTTGGTACGTATGCCGTAGTTGGGCCTGTGATCGTTGGCGGGACAGGCTCGGTTGCAGGGGTCGGGATTGTACAACCGCGTTGGGATGGTAGAGGCCTGAGCTGTTGTCGCGGCAACGGATGTGCTCGATGCCGCCGCCGAGCTATCGGCCGCCGCATGGGTCGAAGAGCACCCGCCCGTTACCAGAAGCGCCGCGGCGGCTATCGACACAGCCGCCAATCGTGCATTGATCGATATGGTCATCGGTCCCTCTCCCCCAGCGGACGTCCGACGGGCGCAGCGTTGCGACCACTGCGCGTCAACCGACGAGCGAGTGCCTCGTACTTGTCGGCCACGTCGTCCCAGTCGTATCGGCTGGCCTCGACGCGAGCAAGGCGGCCTCGGGCAGCGGCGGCCACTGGATCGGCCTCAGCCGACTCAACCAATACCTTGACGTCAGCGGGGGTTCTGAAGTAGCGACCGGAATTGCCCAGGACCTCGCGGTTGAAGGTGACGTCGAATGCGTTGTGGCAGCACCGGCGCCGATCGCACGCAACAGTGACGGATTTGTTCCACCGACCGAATGTCCATGGAAGTAAACGAGTGCGCCAGAGTAGAGCTGCGTCGAGAAGCTCCTGATCCCACAGACCGCCGAGAAGTCGCACCCTCTGGTCGGCCTCAGATGCAATCCGTTGCGTGTACTCGTGGGCGTAAGGAGCCGATCCCACCACGACTGCGGTTTCTGAGGCGTCGCTCGCCACGTAGCCACGAACGATTTCCTCAACGTGGTTTTCGGGTTCGAATCGCGCGACAACTAGGTGATATTCGCCGGCAACCAGATTCAACTCGCTGAGGCGGTCCGAAGCGCGGATACCTGCGGTGCGCCGTACGCGATCTGCTCGGTGGGTGCACCGTAGTTGGCACTGTCGTCGTCACTGATCCCGACGGCGTCCGCGATGAGAGCGTCCGACCATCGAACGGACATGCGTTCCGCGGCTTTGTAGTAGCGGCGGCCATTCCGACCCCACTTGGCGCGCCGCCATTCCAGGCCGTCCACATGGGTAGCAAACGGAATCCCGCGCGCCCGGAGAAAGGGTAGCCACGGTGCGTTCGCACAGTTGAAGACGAAGGCAGCGTCCGTCCGGTGAATTGCCAGATGCCCGACTGACAAGCCGGTGTGGCTCAGCGTCTCCAGAGACCGCTTCCGCATCGCAGGCAGGTGAACGAGGGACATCCCGAGGTAGGAGCTTGCTCGCTCAGATGGCGGAACACGATGTCGTGATCGCCAGCAGCGCCAACCTCTTCAACGCAAGTCTCGAACGCGCAGCGCGCGTGTCCCGACCATAGCAATGCGCAGTCCCGCGGGGCCTCCCGAGGTGCAGGGGGGTGTCAATCGCCATCAAAGGACCAACGCCGCCTGAGCCAGTTCGGACTCGTTGTCCGGGCGTGGTTCGCGAACTTTGCCCAACCCCGATGTCGACCACGCTTACCAGGAAGTGGCGGATCTATCGGAGGAAGACGGCCGCCGCCGAGTGGGGTGACGTCCGGAGGGCCGCCCCTGAGCATTTCGAGTGACGCTGATGGAGGCATGCCCCGACTGTCCGACCGGTGATCGCACCCTGAGTACGACTATCTCACTTAGTGGAATTGTGACCGTGCCTTACGGCTGACTCTACGCGCATGAGGATACTTCGCCCTCCCTCCGAGTTGGAAAGTCCGATTTAGACCTAGTTCCGTGTCAGGAATGGCGCATCGTCACACCTAGACAGACTACGGTGCTCTCGCGGATGCCGGAGCTCTCGAACGTAGTGAGTCGCCCCGGCGGGGTGTCCGGACCAGGCGGGCGACCCAGACTCGCGCGCAGAGTCTCCGCGCCCCGCGCCACGCGACCCTTCGTGACCCCCTGGTCATCTGCTCGTCAAATCCGCAAGGATCGTTGGATGATGGCTGCCAGTACCTCCCATGAGAATCGATCCGATGACAACGGCCTACGCGCTGATGTACGCCGGGTCGGCGATCTGCTCGGTCAAACGCTTGTCCGGCAGGAGGGTCCCGAGCTGCTCGATCTGGTCGAACAGGTCCGGGCCTGACCAAACAGGCTCAGGAAGCGAGTCTGCGGAATCCCGGCGGAGGCGACCGACGAGGTGCGGGCGATTCTCGCCGGCCTGCCGATCGCACAGGCGACCTCGCTGGTCCGGGCTTTGCGCCTACTTTCACCTCGCCAACGCCGCCGAGCAGGTCGATCGGATCCGGACGCTCCGTCTGCGGCCGGTGGCCGACGGCTGGCTGGCCCGCACCGTCGCCGAGATCGCCGCCACCCTCGGCCCGGAGGAGCTGGCGCGGTCGATCGCCGAGCTGGACGTCAGGCCCGTTTTCACCGCCCACCCCACCGAGGCCAGCCGCCGGAGCGTGCTGACCAAGCTCCGCCGGATCAGCGATCTGCTGGCGTCCGACACCGCACCGGGATCGACGGCTCGGGCGCGGCAGGACCGCCAGTTGGCCGAACTGGTCGATCTGATCTGGCAGACCGACGAGCTGCGGCAGATCCGGCCGACTCCGATCGACGAGGCCCGAAACCTGCTGTACTACCTGCGTCAGATCGGCGGCGAGAGCCTGCCGGAGCTGACCGACGACCTGGCCGCCGAGCTGGCCGCACACGGGGTCACGCTGCCCCCGGAAGCCGTCCCGCTCGCCGTCGGCACCTGGATCGGTGGCGATCGGGACGGCAACCCGAATGTCACGGCCGCCGTCACCCATCAGGTGCTGGCGCTGGACGGCCAGCTGGCCATCGAGCTCGCCATCGCCAACGTCGACGAGCTGATCGCCTATCTGTCAGCTCGACGGTGATCGTGCAGGTCTCCGCGGAACTCGCCGCGTCCGTCGAGCAGGATCTTGCGCACCTGCCGGGCCTCGACCCACGGGTGAAGGAGATCAACGAGGCCGAGCCGTACCGGCTGAAGCTGACCTGCATGAAGGCGAAGCTGCTGAACACCCGCGCCCGGTTCGCGGCCGCATCGAATCACGAGCCGGGCCGCGACTACGCCAGCGGCGGCGAACTGCTGGCGGATCTCGCCGTCATCGCCGACTCCTTGGCAGCACACGGCGGCGAGCTCGCCGTCACCGGCATTGTCGCCACGGTCCGGCGGACCATCGCCGCGATCGGTCTGCACGCGGCCACCATGGACATCCGCGAGCATGCCGAAGCCCATCACCACGTCCTCGCGCAGCTGATCGACCGGCTCGGCGAGCAGCCGACCGCCTACGCCGAGCTGAGCCGAGCGGACGGATGAAGCTGCTCTCCGCCGAGCTGACTTCGCATCGACCGCTGACCTACCGACCAGCCCCGCTGGATGCGGCCGGAGCCAAGACCTTCGCCGTCTTCGCCGAGATCGCCAATGCGCTGGACACCTACGGTCCGGAGGTCATCCAGACGTACATCATCTCGATGACGATGGGCGCCGACGATGTGCTGGCGCCGGCGATCCTGGCCCGCGAGGCCGGCCTCATCGACGTGCATGCCGCGCCCGGGGATCGAGCCGAGCCATACGCCCGCATCGGGTTCGCGCCGTTGCTGGAGACGGTCGACGAGCTCCGCAAGTCGGGCGAGGTGATCGATGAGTTGCTGTCCGACCCCACCTATCGGGAGATCGTCCGGCTGCGCGGCGATGTCCAGGAGGTCATGCTCGGCTACTCCGATTCCAACAAGGACGCGGGCATCACCACCAGCCAGTGGGAGATCCACAAGACCCAGCGGGTGCTCCGTGACGTCGCTGCCAAACACGGCGTGTCGCTGGTGCTCTTCCACGGCCGCGGCGGCACCGTCGGTCGGGGCGGCGGGCCGACCTACGACTCCATCCTCGCCCAGCCGCACGGCGTGCTGACCGGCGCGATCAAGTTCACCGAACAGGGTGAGGTGATCAGCGACAAGTACGCGCTGCCCGAACTGGCCCGGGAGAACCTGGAGCTCACCGTCGCCGCGGCGCTGCAGGCGTCGGCGCTGCACCGGGCGCCGCGCCTGTCCGACGAGCAACTGGCCGCCTGGGACGACGTGATGGAGACGGTCAACGCGGCGGCGTTCTCCACCGTACCGGACCCTGATCGACGACCCCGATCTGCCGGCGTACTTCCTTGCGTCGACGCCCGTCGAGCAGCTCGGCTCGCTCAACATCGGGTCCCGCCCGTCCCGGCGTCCCGATTCCGGTGCGGGTCTGTCCGGCCTGCGGGCGATTCCCTGGGTGTTCGGCTGGACCCAGTCGCGGCAGATCGTCCCGGGTTGGTTCGGGGTCGGCTCCGGGCTCAAAGCCGCTCGCGACGCCGGCCACGGCGAACTGCTCGCGAGATCTACGGCAGCTGGCACTTCTTCCGGACCTTCATCTCCAACGTCGAGATGACATTGGCCAAGACCGATCTCGACATCGCTGAGCTCTACGTCTCGTCGTTGGTGCCGGAGAATCTGCGCCATCTGTTCGAGTTGATCAAGGCCGAGCACGCGCTGACGGTGGCCGAGGTTCTTCGGATCACCCAGTCGACCGATCTGCTGGCTTCGCAGCCGGACCTGAGCCGCACATTGACCGTGCGCGAGCCCTACCTGGCACCGATCTCCTACCTCCAGGTGGATCTGCTGAACCGGATCAGGAGTCTGGAGCCGGATACCGACATCGACCCGATCTGCAACGCGCCATGCTGCTCACCATCAACGGGGTGGCCGCCGGTATGCGCAACACCGGCTGATCCAGGCCGCGGCAGCGACGGCCGACGGCCGCGACGCCAGGGACTGCAGCGACATAGGAGAGCACATGACCAGGATGACCGTCATCGGATGCGGATACCTCGGAGCAGTCCATGCGGCGTGCATGGCCCGGGTCGGCCACGACGTGATAGGCATCGACGTCGACGCGCCGAAAGTTGAGTCACTGTCGGCCGGCCGGGCCCCGTTCTTCGAACCCGGGTTCGAAGCGGTGCTGGTCGAGGCACTGGCCAGCGGCCGGCTGACCTTCACCACCGATTTCGGTGCCGCCCGCGGCAGCACGGTGCATTTCGTCTGCGTCGGCACCCCCAACGCGCCGGCGAGAACGCCGCGGACATGAAGTACGTCGACTCCGCGGTCGACGCCCTCGCGCCGCACCTGTCCCCCGGCGATCTGGTGGTCGGTAAATCGACGGTCCCGGTCGGCACAGCAGCGCGACTGGCCGGGACGTCATCACCGAGCACCAGCCGACCGCCCTGCTGGCCTGGAATCCGGAGTTCCTGCGCGAGGGCTTCGCTGTCGAGGACACGTTCACTCCGGACCGGCTCGTCTACGGCCTGCCACCCACGCCGCACGAGGTCACGGCGAAAGCGATGCTGGACGAGGTCTACGCGATACCGTTGGCCACCGGAACACCCCTGGTGACCACCGACTACGCCACCGCCGAACTGGTCAAGGCCGCTGCCAACTCGTTCCTGGCCACCAAGATCTCCTTCATCAACGCGATGGCCGAGGTGTGCGAGGCAGCCGGGGCCGACGTTGCGCAACTGGCCGACGCGATCGGCCACGACGCCCGGATCGGACGTCGGTTCCTCAACGCCGGGCTCGGATTCGGTGGTGGTTGTCTGCCGAAGGACATCAGGGCGTTCATGGCACGAGCCGGTGAACTGGGTGCCGACCAGGCGCTGGCCTTCCTCCGCGAGATCGACTCGATCAACATCCGCCGGCGGGTCCGAATGGTCGACCTCGCCCGCGAGGTGTGCGGCGGTTCGATTCGTCGGGCGGCGGATCGCAGTGCTTGGTGCCGCCTTCAAGCCCAACAGCGACGACATCCGGGATTCACCGCTCTGGACGTCGCCGCCCAGTTGCAACTGCAGGGAGCCACTGTCATGGTCACCGATCCCGAGGCGGTCGCCGAACGCCCGGCGGGTGGCCAGACCTGCATACGCCGATGGCGATGGAAGCCGCCGCCGACGCCGACCTGGTGCTGCTGCTGACCGAATGGCACGAGTACCGGGCCATCGATCCCGACGAACTGGCGACCGTCGTCGCCGGCAAACGCATGCTGGATGGACGCAATGCACTTGACCCAGGCCGCTGGCGAAACGCGGGTTGGACCTACCGCGCTCTGGGACGCCCGTGAGCCAGGTCGGGAGCTCCGCGCGCGGACAACGAACCGGTACCGGCGTTTCCCGCAACGCCGCCGCCTCTCTCAGCCCACCGACACCGAGCTTCCGCGGACCGAACCTCCGACGACCGAACCCCCGGCTGCCGAACCCCCGGCTGCCGAACCCACGCAGGCCGAGCCACCGATCACCGAGCCCCCCCGCCCAACCGAAACCGAGGGGTCCCGGCGGCGCTGGATCGGCCGCGGCTTGCTGGTCGTCGGCGTCCTGATCCTGTTGTCGGCCGGCTGGGTCGGGTTTCGGACGTATCAGGCCTACCGCCACCTCAATGCCGCCGCCGACCAGGTCAGTGCGCTGCAGGCGCAGGTCAACGGGCTGGCCAACATCGATCTCAGCAAGGCCGGGGCGGCCGTCGCGGCACTGCGCATCGAAGCCGACGATGCGGTGAGCGCCACCACCGATCCGCTGTACCGGCTGGCCGGGCACCTGCCCTGGCTCGGGCCGAATCTGCAGGCAGTGACGTCCATCGCGGTCACGGTCGACTCGCTGGCCACCAAGACCGCACCTGCCCTCATCGAGGTCGCCAAGACTCTGCAGCCCAGCCTGCTGGCACCGAAGAACGGCACCATCGACGTTGCCCTATCGCAGCGGCATCCAAGACCCTGCAGGACGCCGACGCCTCGGTGATCGCCGCCGGTCAGTCGATGGACGCGATCGACCGAGGACCCTGTCGTGACCGGCCGATCGCCCGGGCCGTGGACACACTGCAGCAGAAGTTGATCAAGCTCGAATCGACGACCGGTATCGCCGCGCGGATCGGACGGCTCGTCCCGCCCATGCTCGGCGATGGCGGGGCCCGCAAGTATCTGGTGGTCTTCCAGAACCTGGCCGAGCCACGGGCGAGCGGCGGGTCTGCCCGGCTCCATCTTGCTGACGATCAACAAGGGAAAGCTGACCATCGGCGATCAGGGGGCTGGGTCCAGAGGCCTTGGAGTATTTCAGCCGCCCGTGCCCATTCCGGCGAACCTGTCGGCGGCCCTGTACGGAACCCTGCCGGGTGAATACGAAACCGACACCAACCTGACTCCCGACTTCCCCAGCACCGCAACACTTCTGGCGAAGATGTACGCGATCCGTACCTCGGTCCAACTCGACGGGGTGATATCGATCGACCCGGTGGCGCTCTCCTACCTGCTGGACGGCGCAGCCCCGATCGACATCGAGCACGGCCTGACGCTCACCTCGTCGAGCATCACCGAGATACTGCTGTCCGAGGCCTACAAGCTTTATCCGAACGACTCGGATATCGGTGCCCGGGATCTGTTCCTGGCGAATGCGACGGCAAAGGCCTTCTCCGTACTCACCCAGTCGTCCGGCAGCGCGAAAGCCGAACTGGCCGGATCACCCGGGCGGCCGGCGAACGGAGGCTGCTGGTCTGGAGCGCACACGCGGCGGAGCAACAGGACCTGGCTTCGACCGAACTGGCCGGCGTGCTCCCCAGCTCCGACGGAGCGACGCCGACCATCGGCGTGTTCCGCAACGACGGCACCGGCGGCAAGCTCGGGTACTACGCCTCGGGTGAGGCCACCGTGACCGCCGGGTCGTGCGGGGCCGATGGACGCCGCGCGCTGACCGTGACGGTCACCCTCCGCTACACCGCGCCGGCCAGCGGCCTGCCCGCCTATGTGCTCGGACTGGCCAAGGCAGGTCCGTATGTCCTCCGGACCAACGTGATGGTCGTTCGCTCCGCTGGGCGGCGACCTTTCCTCGGTGACGGTGGACGGCAAGGCGATACCCATCGCCTCGGCGACCGAGAACGGGCGACGGGTGGACATGGTCACGGTGGACCAGAAGCCGGGCCAGCAGGCGGTGGTCGTCGCCACTCTTTCCACACCGGCGTCGCCCGAGGTCGCCGACAGTTTCACCACGACGATGCAGATCACGCCCGGAGTCACCACCTGGGGGACGACCGAGGCGACCTTCTCGCACTGCTGAACGCGCTCTCGAGCAAACGCCCAGCAAACGCAGGCGAACGCGGGATCAAGATCAACATCACCCAAAGCCATCAAAAAGGCGCTTTTCGACCCGGACACATCACCCATTCGAGTGCAATTCCCCGCGGACCGCAGAAAAAATCACAGCAAGTGACCGCTGATGGTTCGAAAGGCCCTACGATCAGGCAGCGTCACCAGCATCGGTGGCGCAGCGAACCTTTCGTCAGGAGACCACCATGTTCCACAAGCTCGCCGCAGTCCTGGCGCTCGCTTTCTCCTCGCTGCTGCTCTTCGTCGGTATCGCATCTGCCGACGACTACGTGCCGACCAGTGTGCTGCCGACCACCGACGGATCGACGCCGTCCACAGTCGCCACCGTGCTCAGCACCAGCCACGGGATCAACGTGCTGGGAACCAGCCAGAACATCGGGGTCAAGTCCCTGTCCTACACCGGCTCCGGCATCAACGTCGGACTGGTGGTGACGATCGGCCTGATCGTCCTGCTCGTCGGGATCGGCCTCACCATCGTCGGAACCAAGATCCGCACAAGGCCGCACAGGTGCAACGGCCGCGTTCACGCGCGTGGCAGCCAGCGTGGAGATTTTCGCGCACCGCGCGGGCGCCTTTCATCGTTTCGGCCGTACCACCGGCGCAACCTCGATCAGGCGCGGGCGGCCGCCGGCACAAGATTCCTGCAGCACCTGCTCGCAGAATTCGAGCAATTCCAGGTCTCGCAGCGTGATCGGCAGCCGAGCCGGTCCGACTCGGTCGGCGGACGCAGCGTCAGAGTGTTCGTCAACGCCGGTACTTCGACCCCGGGTAGATGCCGGGCCGCCCGCATCTGCGCCGACTCCGGCAGCTCCAGCGGCGAGAAGCGCAAGCCCTGCGGCCCGAGCGCCACCTCGGTGACACCGGCCGCCCGGCAGCAGCTGCCGGAATGCGGCCACCGCCAGCAGGTTCTCCGACTCGGTCGGCAGCGGCCCGTACCGGTCGACCAGTTCGGCCCGCACCGCGGCGATGTCGTCCGCCGACGTCGCGCCGGCGATCTTGCGGTAGGCGTCGAGCCGCAGCCGCTCCGACGGAACGTAGTCGTGCGGGATGCTGGCGTCGATCGGCAGTTCGACCCGAACCTCGAGCAGTCTCCTCGCCTCTTCCTCGACCTCGCCGATCCCGGCGGCGCCGGCGGCCTTCTTGAAGGCAGTGACCGCCTCGCCCACCAGCCGGATGTAGAGGTCGAAGCCGACGCCGGCGATGTGGCCGCTCTGCTCGGCGCCCAGGATCGACCCGGCACCGCGGATCTCCAGATCGCGCATGGCCACCGCCATGCCGGCGCCGAGATCGGAGTTCTGCGCGATGGTCGCCAGCCGGTCGTGGGCCGTCTCGGTCAGCGGCTTCTCGCTCGGGTAGAGGAAGTAGGCGTAACCGCGTTCCCGGCCACGGCCGACCCGGCCGCGCAGCTGATGCATCTGCGACAGACCCAGGATCTCGGCGTGGTCGACGATCAGCGTGTTGGCGTTGGAGATGTCCAGCCCGGTCTCGACGATGGTGGTGCAGATCAGCACGTCGTACGAGCGGTCCCAGAACCCGTCGATGACCTTTTCCAGCCGATCCTCGTTCATCTGGCCGTGTGCGACCGCGATCCTGGCCTCGGGCACCGCCTCCCGGATCCGGCCGGCGACCGAGTCGATGTCGGAGACCCGGTTGTGCACGAAGAACACCTGGCCGTCGCGCAGCAGTTCGCGGCGGATCGCCGCGGCGACCAGCTTGTCGTCGTAGCCGCCGACGTAGGTGAGGATCGGGTGCCGCTCCTCCGGCGGCGTCAGGATGGTCGACATCTCCCGGATGCCGGCCAGGCTCATCTCCAGCGTCCGCGGGATCGGGCGTCGCCGACATGGTCAGCATGTCCACGTGGGCGCGCAGCGCGGTGATGTGCTCCTTGTGCTCGACGCCGAACCGTTGCTCCTCGTCGACGATCACCAGGCCGAGATCCTTGTAGCGGATCGTCGGCTGCAGCAGCCGGTGGGTGCCGATGACGATGTCGACGCTGCCGTCCGCCAGACCCTTCGATGGTCTGCTTCGACTCGGCGTCGTCGGTGAACCTGGACAGCCCGCGGACCGTCACCGGGAACGCCGACATGCGCTCGGTGAAGGTCGACAGATGTTGCTGCGGCCAGCAGTGTGGTCGGCACGAGGATGGCGACCTGCTTGCCGTCCTGGACGGCCTTGAACGCTGCACGGACGGCGATCTCGGTCTTGCCGTAGCCGACGTCACCGGAGATGACCCGGTCCATCGGGACGGCCTTTTCCATGTCGGCCTTGACCTCGTCGATGGCAGCCATCTGGTCCGGGGTCTCGGTGAACGGGAAGGCGTCCTCGAGCTCTCGCTGCCAAGGGGTATCCGGCGCGAAGGCGTGCCCGGGCGCCGACGCTCGGGCCGCGTACAGCTGCACCAACTTGGCCGCGATGTCGCGGACGGCCTTGCGCGCCCGGCCCTTGGTCTTCGCCCAGTCCGCTCCGCCCAACTTGTTCACCGTCGGAAGTTCGCCGCCGACGTAGCGGGACAGCAGGTCGAGCGAATCGGTGGGCACGAACAGGCGGTCACCCGGGTGGCCGCGCTTGCTCGGGGCGTACTCGACGACCAGATACTCGCGCTCGGCCCCACCGGAGGTCCGGCTGACCAGGTCGATGTACTTGCCGATGCCGTGTTGCGCGTGCACGACGTAGTCGCCGGGCTTGAGTACCAGCGGGTCGACGGCGTTGCGCCGTCGGGACGGCATCTTGGCCGGCATCAGTGGCGCGGAGCCGCGAGTGCCGGTCAGGTCCGACTCGGTGATGACCGCCAAGCCGGCACCGGTGATGATGAAGCCGTCCTCGAGCCGACCACGAGCCACCGTGACCATGCCCGGCTGCGGCGGGTGTTCCATGGTGTCGCCGGGGACGGACACCGCGAGATCAGCTTCGGCGAGGCGTTCCGCCGCTCGCGCCGCGGTTCCGGCGCCCGGAACCACCAGCACGGTCACACCCCCGCGCGCCGCCCGCTCCTGCGCATCGCCGACGGCAGCGGCGATCTCGCCGCGGTAGGCCGGGGCGGCGACGATCTCGAGCCGTCGAGGTCGAGCTGCCGACCACTGCGGTCGGATCGTCCGGGTTGTCCACGCCGAACGGCGCGATGCGCCACAGCGGCAGCTCGTGATCCCGGATCACATCCTCGACCTCACCGAGAGTCCGATAGGCGGATTCGGCGAGGTCGATCGGCGCCTTGCCTCCGGTTGCCGCGGCCATCCAGGACGCCGCCAGGAAGTCAGCACCGGTCCGCACGAGGTCCTCGGCCCTGGTCCGGATGCGCTCCGGATCGGCGAGCACGACATGGGTGCCAGGCAGCAGCAGCTCGGGCAACAGCGTGAGACGACCAGGCACCAGCACAGGGATCAGCGCCTCCATGCCCTCGACTGCGATGCCCGCCGCGAGCTTGCCGAGCATCTCGGCCAGCGTCGGGTCACCGGTGCCCGCGGCCGACACGTGCGCCGCTCGGTTCCTGACCTCCTCGGTCAGCAGGATCTCGCGGCAAGCCGGCGCAGTGAGCGACTCGACGGCGTCGATGGATCGCTGGTCGGTCACCGCGAATGTGCGCATGTCGGTGATCTCGTCACCGAAGAACTCGACTCGCACGGGGTGATCGGCCGTCGGCGGGAAGATGTCCAGAATGCCGCCGCGCACGGCGATCTCGCCGCGCTTCTCGACCATCTCGACCCGCGTGTAGGCCAACGTCACCAGCCGGTCGACCAACTCGCCGAGGTCCGTCCAGTCGCCTACCGCCAGCTCGACCGGCGCCAGCTTCACCGAGGTCGGGCGCCATCGGCTGAATCAGCGATCGGATGGTGGCCACCACCACGCGGGGCGCGCCGGCTGGGTGCTCTTCGGGGTGCGCCAGCCGGCGCAACGTGGCAAGCCGCTTGCCGACCGTGTCCGCGCGAGGGGAAAGTCGTTCGTGGGGCAGTGTTTCCCATGACGGGAAGATCATCACCCGGTCGATACCGATCAGATCGCCGATGGCACACGTCGCGACCTCGGCCTCCCGACCCGTGGCGGTGACCAGCAGCACCGGAACCCCGGCGCCGCCGTCGTCCTTGCCGGTCGCCAGTGCGGACGCCAGGAAAGGTCGGACGCCCGCGGGGGCGATGATGCGGTTGGTCGGCGCCCCCGCCGCAGCGACGACGTCCCGTACGACTTCGGTTTCGACGACAGCCGCGAGCAGCCCACCGAGAACCGGATTCACCAACGGTGGCAACGCTTTGGATGCGGGTTTGCTTGATGCCGGCTTCTTGGCCACTTGCTGTGCCACCTGGGAACTCCTCGTCCACCTGGTCGCCGGCCACGTTCGCCTCGAGCGAGCGAAAAGGCGCGCCAGACCCGGCGTGCCGGGGTGCCGACACGCCAGAAAACCCCCGGCAGTCCGCAGGGGGGTGATCACCGGATCCAAGGCGGAGTAGGCAGCCGAGACCGGCAGCGGAGGGGTCGGGCGGGCTCGTGGTCGCGACGACGACAACGAAGGAGACGGTGTGCCTGGGAGCCGCGCGCCAGGTCAGTGACCCATTTCACCAACAGTGGCCTGGATGCGAGCCAGCCGTTGTGGGCTCGGCCAACGGACCTTCGTCGCCCAGCCGAACTTCTCCAGCAGCCAGATGGTGCGGGCCGAGATGTCCAGTTGGCCCCGGAGCACCCCGTGCCGCGCGCACGGTTGGGTCGGCGTGGTGCAGGTTGTGCCAGGACTCGCCGAACGAGAGGAACGCGAGCGGCCAGAAGTTGGCCGACTTGTCGCGGGCGGCGAACGGCCGCTCGCCGATCATGTGGCAGATCGAGTTGACCGACCAGGTCACGTGGTGCAGCAGCGCGATGCGAACCAGTCCGGCCCAGAAGAAGCAGGTCAGCGCCCCGATCCAGGACATGGTGAGCAGTCCGCCGATCAGGGCGGGGACGAAGATCGAGCCGAGAGTCCAGACCCAGAAATACTTGTTCTGCCGGGCAATGTCCTTGTCCGCCAGCAGGTCAGGTGCGAACCGCTGCTGATTCGTCGAATCGCGGTCGAAGATCCAGCCCATGTGGGCGTGCCAGAAACCCTTGGACAGAGCAGCCACCGAGGTTCCGTAGAGCCACGGGGAGTGCGGGTCGCCTTCTCGGTCGGAGAACGCGTGGTGCCTGCGGTGGTCGGCCACCCAGATGATGACGGGGCCCTGAGCGGCCATCTGACCGGCACCGGCGAGGGCGATTTTCAATGGCCGGTTGGCTTTGAAGGAACCGTGGGTGAACAAGCGGTGGAACCCGACGGTGACGCCCATGCCCGACACGATGTAGAAAGCGGCGGCAACGACGACGTCCGTCCAGCCCAGTCCCCAGCCCCAGGCGAACGGAACGGCCAGGACGACCGCGAGCAGAGGAACGAGCGAGAAGCCGTAGACGGCGATCTGCGCCGCGATGCCGCGCTCACCGTCCAGGATCGGTTTCGGGCCGCCGGTATCGGGCTCTCGGCCCGGGTTCCGGCGGCAGGGCGCGGCGGGAGCAGTCGGTACTACGGCAGGGGTAACAGTGGCGGTGTGCGAAAGGGTCACAGGCAAGCAATCTGTTCGGGCGACCACGACGTCGGCGGTTGCGGGGACTCTCCTCAGGAACGGTACCGGGTCCGCCGTCAGGTCGGAATGAGTTGCGAGCAAGTGACCCTTCGCTCACCTCGCCGTACCGGCGGCTCAGCGCGGTGATGCGTGCTGGGCGGCAGGCGTGGGATGATGTCGGCGCAGCAATCCGCCGTGGTGTAACGGCAGCACCTCTGATTTTGGTTCAGATGGTTCAGGTTCGAATCCTGGCGGCGGAGCAGCGTTCGTTCAATCGCGCGAGCGCGTACGGCGGCAGCATCGCCCAGGCGCCCAGCACACGTTGATCGCCACAGGAGGAGTCGCCAATGCCGGACAACCGACCTTCTAGAGCCCGACCCGAAGATCTCGGCGATCGTGGTGCTGGCGCCGGGTGCCGGCACTCGCATGCGGTCCGCGCTACCGAAGGTGCTTCACCCCATCGCGGGCAAGCCGCTGCTGTGGCACGCGATCACCGCTGCCGCCGCGTTACAACCGACAGACCTGGTCGCCGTCGTCGGCCATGGCCGGCACGAGGTAGGTAGCATACCTCACCGCGGCACACCCACAGGTGCGGCAGGCCATTCAGGACGACCAACTCGGCACCGGACATGCGGTCGCCAGTGCGATGGACGGGTCGGGTCAGTTCACGGGCACGGTCCTGGTCACCTACGGCGACGTGCCGCTGCTGACCGGTGACACCCTCGCGCGGCTTGCCGACGAGCATCAAAGTGCTGGCAACGCTGTGACGGTCCTGACCGCCGTCGTCGACGACCCGACGGGGTACGGCCGGATCATCAGGGACTCCGACGGGTGCACTGACCGGCGATCGTGGAGCAGAAGGACGCCGACTCCGCTCAACGTGAGATCCGCGAGATCAACTCGGGCGTTTATGCGTTCGATGGCGCTGTCCTGACGACCGCCCTCGGTCGATTGACGTCCGCGAACGTGCAGGGCGAGCAATACCTGACGGACGTGGTCGCGATGGCCAGGAGCGATGGGCATTCGGTCGGCACGTTCCGGACGGCAAACGCTGCCGAGACGGAAGGCGTCAACGACCGGGTCCAGCTTGCCGAGTTGAGCCGTCAACTCAATGCCAGGCTGATTCGCAAGGCCCAGTTGGCCGGGGTCACGGTGAACGACCCGGCCGACCACTTGGATCCACGCCGACGTGACCGTGGGCCCCGACACCCAACTTCTCCCCGGAACCTCACTCGAGGCCGGCACCGTGATCGGTTCGGGCTGCGTGATCGGACCGGACACCACGTTGTCAGCCTGTCAGGTCGCCGACGGTGCGACCGTCCTGCGGTCGCACTGCATCGGCGCATCGATCGGGCCGGGCGCCAGCGTCGGGCCGTATTCGTATCTCCGTGCCGAGGCCGTCATTGGAACGCGAGCTAAAGTCGGGGCCTACGTCGAGGTCAAGAAGTCGACCCTGGGACCAGCGGCCAAGGTGCCGCATCTGTCGTATATCGGCGACGCCACGATCGGGTCCGGGACCAATATCGGAGCGGGCACGATCACTGCCAACTACGACGGCATGACGAAATCCGCCACCTTCATTGGTGAGAACGCCTTCGTCGGCACCAACTCCACCCTCGTCGCTCCAGTGACGATCGGCGCCGGCGTATATATCGGCGCCGGTTCGACGGTCACCAGTGACGTCGATGCCGGGGACCTCGCGGTGGCACGGGGACGACAACGTGCCGTGAAAGGCTGGGTGTTGCGACGTCGCGCCGGAACCGCCAGCGACGAGTCCGCGAGATCTGCCGGTGCCGGGGACGGCGACGCCGCAACGTGACATCGCCCGCAACCGAAGGGGACCGTCCCGCGTGAATGCCATCTTTACCAACACCCGCAAGAGCATGCTGCTCTTCTCCGGTCGGGGCTATCCGGAACTGGCGAAGGAGGTGGCCGGGCATCTCGATTCCGAGGTCACTCCGCAGTCCGTCTACGACTTCGCCAACGGGGAAATTTTCGTCCGTCCGGAGATCTCGGTCCGCGGTACCGACTCGTTCATCATCCAATCCTGCGGCGTGCCCATCAACAAGTGGGTGATGGAGACGCTGATCATGATCGACGCACTCAAGCGGGCGTCGGCCAAGCGGATCACCGTGGTGCTGCCGTTCTATCCCTACGCGCGCCAGGACAAGAAACACCGTGGCCGGGAACCGATCTCGGCCCGATTGGTCGCCGATCTACTGAAGACGGCCGGTGCTCACAGGCTGATGGTGGTCGACCTGCACACCGACCAGGTGCAGGGATTCTTCGACGGTCCGGTCGACCATCTCTTCGCCCAGCCGCTGTTGACCGACTACATCTCGGCCAAGTACGGCACCGAAGACCTCACCGTCGTCTCCCCTGATTCGGGTCGCGTACGAACAGCCGAACGGTGGGCCAACCGACTTGGCGGCGCGCCGATCGCCTTCATCCACAAGACCAGGGACCCAACCCAGCCGAACTCGGTGAAGGCCAACCGGGTGGTCGGCGAGGTGGCCGGCCGGACCTGCGTCGTCGTCGACGACATGATCGACACCGGCGGGACCATCGCGAAAGCGGTGCAGCAGATCATGCACACGGGTGCGGAGAAAGTCGTGGTCGCCGCAACGCATGGCGTGTTGTCCGACCCTGCGGCCGATCGGCTCAGCTCGTGTGGCGCGGTCGAAGTAGTGCTGACCAACACTCTCGCCATCCCGCCGGAGCATCAGTTCGACCAACTCACCGTGCTGTCCATCGCGCCCTTGTTGGCTCGCGCCATCCACGAGGTCTTCGAGGACGGGTCGGTGACGTCGCTGTTCGACGTCTGAGACCTGTCGCTTTCATCTCGCGTCTTTCACTCTATTGCCACAGGACGACGGTCGATACTTGCAGCTAGCGGGCCGGATCATCGATCATTTCAGGCGGCCGCCGACATAGGGGAGAACATGGCGGCAATGACGCGACGTGCAGCGCTCGGTGCACTCGGCTGGGTGCGGCGGTCGGGGTAGGTGCGGGCGCGGGCATTGTCATCGACCGGGAAGGCGTCGCGTCTGCTGCCGCTCGTTACTTCGTCCGTGACCGTGGCGTCCTGGGTCGGGCAACGCGGGGATCGCTACTACATCGGCCATCGTGGCAGCGGTGATGTCTATCCCGAGCACAGCATGGAGGCATACACGGCTGCCGTCGCCGGTGGTGCGCAGTGCATGGAGCTGAGCGTTGGGATGACCTCTGACGGTTTCCTGGTGTGCATGCACGATCCGACCTACGACCGCACCACAACGGCGAAGGGCCAGATCGCAGCTCAGCCGTCAACCATCTTGCGTAGCGTCAGGCTTTCGGCTCCGCAGCTCGGGTCCGGCCTGGGCGCTCCCGCCCCAGCCGCAGGTGCCGCTCTACGAAGACGTGCTCCGGGCATTCGGCGGTCGGCTGGTGCTGTGTATCGAAGCCAAGAACGACGCCGCGTATCCGGCGGTGATGGCGGCGGTGGAGGCGCACGGTCTCAAGGGCAGCGTGATCGCGAAGATCTACTACAGCAGTCCGCGCATCGCTGCAGGCGAAAGCGGCCGGGTATCCGGTCTTCGCCTATTTCGGCTCGGCGAGCGACGTCACCGCCGCTCGCATCGACGCTCTGGCCAAGCAACTGGACGCGACAACGCGACTACATGATCCTGCCCACCGGTGCCTCGGATGTCTTGGTGAAGCAGGCGGTGGCAACAGGTATTCCGATCTGGATCTTCCCAGTACACCGTAGGTCCGAAGCGGCGCGGTTCCTTTCGCAAGGCTGCAAGGGAATCATCTCCTCCAGCCTGCGCTACGTCTCGCATACGGAACCGACAGCCGTCGCCGACACCTGGGCATACGGTGCAATCGCCCCAGGAGAAATGACAAAGGATCCCGGTGGGGCCGCCTACGCACCCACCTGGTCGCAGAACGAGCTCCAGTTGCGGCTGCAAGGCGCACAACACTTTCTCACCCTCGGTCAGTTCGGCCCGATCGCGAAGGCCCGCCAGAGCTACACCGTGCAGTTCCAAGCTTCGCTGGCCCACTCTGCCCACGTCGTTGTCGGAGAACATGACCATGGCGTTCGCGCACGCGGACGATGCCTATTACGAACACCGGTCCGGTCTGGGCAACGGCTATCACGCGATTCTGCGAGCAGACGGCCGCCTGCAACTGTTTCGGCACCAGGCCGGCAAACCCGACGGCATCCAACTCGGGGGCTCGATACAAACCCCGGCGCCGACAGCCGGAAACTGGATGACCTTCCAGCTGAAGGTGACTCCGACCGCGCTTACCTGGTCGCGAACGAAGCCGATACTTCTTCTCAGACCGCCGGTGCGTCAACCGGCTCCGGTGAAGGCGCTTTGCGACCGCGGGGACGCAACCCCACCAGCCCACCAACCAGCAATGCGCTCAACGCCGGCGCCGAGGACAAGTTCCGCGATGTAGGGATCGGTGGATTCGATCCGGTTGGTTTCCGTTCTGTCGGCGGCTGTCAGGCCGCCCGCACAACAGGTTGAACCGGCGATGTCGGGTACAAGATCCGGCCGCACTGCGTACGTGCCCACGGAGGTGACGAAGATGAGCAGACAGGCGCCAGCGCCCGCAATCAACGCGGCGAATATCCCGTTGGTCAGCGACTTGTTCGAGCCGCCAACGATAGCCAGTGATCCAAGTACCACGGCCCCAACGATCAACAGTGACGCATGTGGGTTCGCCCGGACGGTGCCCGAGGCCAACATCGGGATCCACCAACCGAGGACGGCCGCCGCGGCCGCCAGCACGGCAACCCTCAGCACGGGCCGGGGCGACCGAGCTGTCGCCGAAAGGACCGCCGCCAGGTACACAACGAGCATCAATCCCGCTATCCACCAGTCGGTGTGCCTGGGACCGGGCGACCGCTCGAAGATCAATAGACAGACCATCACAGTGACGCATCCGAGAAGCCCGAACCCGCCCAGCGAGCCGACTATCGCCGACGGGACCTAGGAAACCAGATCGACGGCCCAGCGTGCAGCAAGCGCACAACGCCACCACACACGTGATCAGCTCGATTTGAATCGCCGGCGAGGAGCTTCCGAAGGAGAAGACCATTCCGAAGATCAGGAAAATCAGCACGCCGATCGCCGACCCCAGACGTCGTCGGGTGCCTGATTCCCCGAGAAGCGCTCGTGCGCAGCCGAATGCGAACCGCAACCGTGCCGACTTTCCCTCAACGGCGACCAATTCCGCGCGCATGGCGTGACCCCAATCCCGCCGTTGTTCGGGTAGCACGCTCATGGCCATCGCAAGAATGCGGTCGGCCAGGTCGCCTGCCGGTGACACGGTTACCACGCGCCCCTGGGTTGCGGGGACCGGCGGTTGACCCTCTCGACGTTCGGTTCCGTCGCCCTCGGTGCATGCTCCATCGCCACCCGAAGACCCGGCGGGAGAATTCGGTACATGTGTCGACGCGGGCGCCCCATCGGCGGGTCCTGCTCCCACGATGCTTCGAGTAGCCCCTGGTCGCTCAATCGCATCAGGATCGGATACAAGGTGCCCGCCTTTAGGCCCACCTCCTGGCCCAGTTCGTAGCCGTAACGCCAGTCACTGGGCGTGACCGCGAGCTCCCGCAGCAGCATTAGGGTTTGGTCAGAAGGCCGCCTGGTCACAGCAGAAATCTATCTATATAGAACTGTCTTGCGCAAGCTCTCTTTGCCCGAGCAGTTCTGCGTTCGATCGAGCCCTCAAGGTTCCCCACACATGATCCGGTCAGTTCCGCCCGCGGCCGTTCGGAAGACGCGCCCATCCCCTCACAGCGCACATCGCGACCTCCACTGGCCGCGGGTCCCGGATGGCGAACCTGGGACTGATGTCAGCTCGTCTTGGAGACTTGTGCTCCTTTAACCAGTAGGTGCGTGCACCAGTGCTGACCGCCGCGTTGGGACTCGTGCGAGCGGGCACGATTTGGTCGTCCAGGACCAGTTCAATGTCGATTGTCGCGGTGCCAGCAGCAGCGAGGAGGCCACTGCATTCCGCTGCCGCCGTGCCGATATCGGCGCTGGAGCCAACTGTCGGCTTCATCGCAGGCTTGGAACCAACGCCGGTTTCATCGGCGCTGTCCATACCGACTGTCCGGTGGACGCGGTCAGTGGCGATCGCCTCCTGCAGTCAATAGACCGCAATGATCGTGCCGGACACCTCGCTCCGACCCGATCGCGGAACATATGATCAGCCGGTCTTGAAAACGACGCTGTTCATCAACCAGTAGGTGGCCTTTCCGGTGGACACACTGGCGTTGGCAGTCGTTCCTGACGCGACGAGGGCATCCTCCGCCAGCAGCTCCATGTCACCCACCGGGCTGATATTGACGCGGGAGGTGAATCCGACCCCACTCAGCAACGAATCGCCGAATCCGGAGTCAGTGTAGAAGCCGACTGCCAACTCGTTTCCCTGAGCGGCCACACCAGTGGCCCCCGACTTCACGGTGGTCGCGCTGCTGCCCGTCACACCTGCCGCGTGGGCCTGAACGTCCACCGCACCGACACCCGCAGCCGTCGACAGGCCGCTGTACTCGAGAGCTGCCACACCGATGTCGGCGGCCGAGGTGGTCGTGGCTTTGATGGCTGGTTTCAGCCCAGCACCGGACGTGATCGGCGCAGTCCAAACAGACTGCTCCGTGCCATCCGCCGCGGCGAAATGGCTGATTTCGGTGAAGGCGTCGCCGGCCGAGTCCGTCACCGCGCTAGTAGTGGCATGCCCGTTGTTCCACACGCCAACCTCGACAATGAGGCGATCCCCAGCGCCTACCGGGGATGTCGGGGTCACCGTGACCGATGCGACGCCGGATTGATGACCACTGGTCTGTTGGATGAACGCCGGGGTGACCGCGCTCCCTGGCACAACCGCATTGGACGACGCCGAGGCCGGTCCGGCACCGACGAAGTTCGTTGCTGTCACGGTGAAGGAGTAACTGACGCCGTTGGTCAGTCCGGGGATCGTGGTGGCGGTTGCCGGTGGATTTCCGGCCACTGCGACCGGAGATTGCGCCGTCAAACCGATGTAGGGCGTGACGGTGTAGGCCGTGATAGCGGCTCCGCCATTTGCCGGCGCGGTCCAGCTCACCGTCGCCGATCCATTGCCGGCGGCTGCCGTGACTGCCGTGGGCGCAGCCGGAGCGGTAGGTGCGGCAGGCAGGATCCGGATGGACGCTGCGACGGATGGCACGCCCTTCTTGTTCACGATGAAAAGCATGTAGTTTCCGGGCGGGGCGAGCGCAGCCGATGCCGGCGACTGGATGCTCAGAGTGTTAGAGCCAGCCGTGAAGTTCAGCGGGACAAAGTGCTGATTCATATCCATCTGGTGGGTGTCGGCGCCGAGCGACACCAGGTTGACCGACCCGATTGACGCGGCATCGGGGGTTGTCACGGCTATGGATGAGTTATAGGTGACAGCGGCCGTGGACGACGCGATGGTTGGCCGGGCTCCATTGAACAGGTAGGAGGGAGAATAGATCTGGGTGCTGAACTCTCCGGGATCACTGCCCGAGTTGGGATGGCCGCCGCCAGCCACCATCACTCGACCGTCTGCCATTAACACGGCGGTCGAATGATAGTTGCGGGCCGCAGCGATAGGGGCTGCCCCACTCCATGTTTCGGTAGTCGGATCCCAGATCTCTGTCGGCAGCACACCCGTCGTCACGACATTCTGATCGCTCGTCGCCTCACCGCCCACGGCCAGAACTCGGCCGTCGGCCAACATGGTCAGCGTGTGATAGACGCGATTGTTCGCCATCGGCGTGGTTTGCCTCCACGTGGGCGTCGCGGCGGTCAGATCGATGACAGCGGTGCCGTTTGTGGAGTTCTTCGTGTTGATCACGCTGGCCGCACCGCCGCTGTAGAGGATCTTCCCCGGCAGATACATGACCGAGGAACCGTTCAGGATTCCGCTCGACCCGACCGAGGTCCACGTCTGGTTGGCGCACATCGAGGAAGAAGGACTGATCCTCCGAAGGCCCGATGGTGAAGACTTTCCCGTTGGGCGCAAGGTAGGAGAACGGGTACTCCTCCTCGTGCACTTGCGGCGTCGAGACCCCCGACAGCAGTGTCCAGGTGTTCGAACTGGGGTCGTACACCTCAGGTGTATCCGCCCAGTGCGACGGATCGGATGAGTTACCGCTGATGGCGACGTATCGGCCGTCCGCCAGTTCGGTCAGTGTCGGGTACCAGCGCTCCAGGTGCATGTCGGCTACCCGGGTCCAGGTGGAGGTAGCCGGGTCGAAGATCGCCGTGTCCTTGATGCCCAGGTCTCCACCCTTGAGGGACCCGTATCCGCCCACGGTCATGACCCTGCCGTCCGGCAGCAGTACGTTCCCCGAGCAGAAGATGCTGTCCGGCGCATTCACCTCGGAGTAGGTATTCGCGACAGGATCAAAGACATAGGTCGGTTGCGGCTGTTCCCACCCGTCGAACACCAAGAATTTTCCGTTGGGCAGCAACATATTGTGGACCGCCACGATGGGCGAGGCGGCTAGCGTCGTCCATTGACCCGCGGGCACCTGTCCCGGTGTCACGGGTGAGGAAGCCGGCGAAGGCGGACCCGAACCCACCGCGTTCATTGCGGTAACCGTAAAGGTGTACGCGGTTCCGTTGGTCAATCCAGTGACGGTGGTGGTCACCGCCGGCGGACTTCCCGCCACGGTGATCGGCGACTGTGCGACCCCACCTACATACGGGGTCACGGTGTAGGCCGTGATCCCGCTGCCCCCGTCCGATGGCGCGGTCCAGCTGAGATTCACGGAAGACTCGGATGGATTTGCGGTGACCCCTGCGGGCGCCCCTGGCGCCGTTGGAGAGGAGATCGCCGCCGATTTGAACACGACCGTGTTCATCAACCAATAGGTGTTCTTGCCGGTGCCCACACTGCCATCGGGAGCGTCACCCGCCATCGTGACTTCGTCCTCCACCAGCAGTTCCATGTCACTCGTCGGCGCCAGACCAACCCTCTTGGTGAAGGCGTCACCTGCAGTCAAGGCGTCACTGAATCCCGAGTCGGCATAGAAACCAATCGCGAGCTCGCCGGCGGAGGTCACCGGACTGGTCGCACCCGACGACACCGTGCTCGCCGCGGTGCCGCCAGTGACCCCCACTGCGTGGCTCTGCACATCGACTGCGGCAGAGCCTGCGAGGGTGGACAGTCCGCTGTATTCCACCGCCGCGACCCCGATATCGGCTCTGCTGGTCGAGGTGGCCGTGACTGCGGGTTTGGCTCCACCACCGGCAGAGACGACTGCCGTCCACACGGACTGCTCGGTTCCATCCCCCGCAGCAAAATGACTGACTTCCACGAAAGCATCTCCCGAGGCATCGGTCACCGCCTTTGCCGTCGCGCTGGCGGAATTCCATATTCCAACTTCGACGACGAGGCGATCACCAGCACGCAGCGCGGATCCAGGAGTCACGGCCAGGGTGGTGACGTTGGCGAGGTGGGCGCTGACCTGCTGGACGAATGCCGGAACGGGAATCCCGCCCATTGCCGCCATCTGTGATTGACCCGGATAGAACATCAGGCCGGCGGCTGCGAGCGCCAGAACAGAGGCGAACGAGATGGTGACTCTGGCCCGTCGACGGGATACGACGGGCAAGGTCGTGGGCAAGTTGCGCACGGATGGCCACCTAGCTGGATCTCACCAAGGGTGATTCGGACACGATGAGAGTAATGCAAACCCGACATTTCACGCGGCCAAGGCCCAGATAACCCAGAACAATGACGGTATGGAGTCGACTGCGCGCTAGGAGCAACGACAAAGAGGTTCTGATCGGGCTTCCGGGATTGACCGGATAACTTACTGCCGGTAGCCTGGATGACAGGAAGATCTAACGCTGAGAGGGCTGAACGTGACACAATTTCCACGGGTATGGCTGGACGACGACAGATCTTGGGCGCGAGAGGGCTTTTCCGCCGGAACCCCTGCTGAGTCGGCGCGGGTACGTCGCTGCCGCTTCGGCGGCTGATGCCGACGTCGTCGTCATCAGCTCGCAGGCTCTGGCCGCCGATCCGTCGTCGCTGGAAATGCTCGGAAGCGGTACCGGGCTGGTCGTCCTGGCGTCGGGCGGACCCTTCACCGTGCCCGGAGGTATCGCAGCGTTCCCGAACGCTGACGCCGACTCACGCGGAGTTTCGGAATCCTCGCTCGAAACGCCGGGAGCCGGCCTGCACCCGCAGGATTCGGGCGCCCCGCAGGAGCATCGCCGAAGATTTGCTGGCCCGGGTCGACGTCGAGCAATTGCTGCCCATTTCGACATTGCAATTGTCCGCCCCGGCCACACCCGTATTACGGCTTCCCGGCACCTCGCGGGACCCCGGCGCGCCGGTGGCCGCCACGTCGTTGGTCGGTGGATCGCGCGTCGTCGTCCTTGGGCGTGGCCATCGACGGCCGATCCGGCGACCTGTTCTTCAACGCCGTCACCTACGCCGCGCGCCGTCCGCACTCCGGCGCGACAGCACCGAAACGGCGACATCGCCCAACATCCGGCCTGGCTCCGCCTGAAGGCCGCCGTGACGTCGCTCCGCCCACTGCAGGCGAAGGACGGATCGATCCTGGAGAACCACTCCGAGGCAAGGACTTCTCGTCGGCGCCATCATCGGATGCCATCGAGGAGATCGCACCGGAGTTCCCGTATGACGCCGATTATCTGGCCGCCACCGTCAAGGATCTGACCCGTTGGTCCGACGGCGATTTCGGGGTACCTGATTTCCTCGACTCGCTGCTCGCTTTCCATCCCCAGACTGATCGGCGTCGACGGGCGGCGACATCTGGTGCTGTTTCCGATGTACACCCAGAACGGCAATCCGGATCGCAATGTGGAAGCTGTCCTCATCGAGGTCATCTGGCCCGAGTTCATCGCCGATCTGGAAGCCGGTGACTATTCGAACAAGTTGTTCGTGCCGATCCGCTTTCTGGACTTCACCCCCGGTTACGACACGAATTCGGCCGTGCTGTTCCCCGAGACCGTCGCCATGCGGGAGGTGCCCAAGTTCAGCTGGGGTGCCATCTTCGCGGACCGTGAAGCCGCTCGATTCCGGACCGTGGTGACCGCTGCCGCCGATATCACCCGACTGGCACTACCACCGGATGCCGCCCGACTGCTCGCCGACCAGCAACTGGCCGAGCAGACCTTCGTCATGTGGGACCTGATCCACGACCGCACCCACATGCACGGCGACCTGCCTTTCGATCCGTTCATGATCAAGCAGCGGATGCCCTACTTCCTCTACACCCTGGAAGAACTCCGCTGCGATCTGACCGCCTTCCGGGAGGCGGTCAAGCTCGAGGGTGACGGCATCCCGCATGCCCGCCTCGTCCAGTACGCGATCCTGTTCGACCGCATCTTCCGGTTCGCCATCACCGGCAGCCGGATCCGCAACTACGACGGTCTGGGTGGTCAACTGCTGTTCGCCTGGTTGCACCAGCACCACGTACTGCACTGGACCGACAACCGGCTGACCATCGACTGGGACGCAGTGACCGAGCCGGTCCTCGAACTCGGCCGTCAGATCGAGCATCTCTACTGGCAGTCGATCGATCGCTCGAAGACCGCGCACTGGCTGGCCGCCTATCAGTTGGTCTCCGCCACGGTCGCCCCTAGCCCGATGTCGACCTGGGCGAAGGGCCCCGATGCCCTGCCGCTCGACGGACCGCCGAAGGGCCTGACGGACGCGGTGCTCCCGGACGAGTTCCCGCTGTCGATGTTCTACGAGGCGCTGAACCGCAAGTTGTCCCCCGTAGTCAGCGCGACCGCCGGTATTACGGGATGATCACCGGATGAGCAGAAGGTGGCGATGACCAGGCGGCCGGCCGGCGAACTGGACGGTCTCGTCGTCGTCGTCACCGGAGCTACCGGTTCGGCCGGGCGGGCGACCGCAAGGGCGCTGGCCTGGGCCGGCGCGGAAGTCGTCGCCGTCGGCCGCGATGAACACCGGCTGGCCGCGCTGTTCGACGAGGTGAGCGGCGTTCACCCCCAGGTGGCAGATCTGTCGGACGGTCCGCGGTGCCAGGCGCTTGCCGAGCGAATTCGCGGGCGCCACCACCGCATCGACGGATTGGTGCACCTGGTCGGCGGCTGGCGGGGAGCGTCGAGATTCGTCGAGAACTCGGACGAGGACTGGGCGATCCTGTCTCACGCGCTGGTGGACAGCCTGCGGCACATCACGATTGCTCTACATGACGATCTGGCGGCTTCGGCCGATGGCCGAGCCGTCATTGTCTCGGCGACCGCCGTGGACTCGCCCACACCGGGCGGGGCCAACTACGCCGCGGCGAAGGCGGCGACGGAGGCATGGATGCTGGCCCTGGCCGAATCCTTCGCCCGAGGGCAGTCCAGATCCAAGACGGAGCCGACGTTGCAGCGATCTGCCGCCACCATTCTGGTGATCAAGGCGCTCGTCGATCGCGCCATGCGCGACGCTAGTCCCGACAAGGCATTCACCGGATACACGGACGTCAACGCACTCGCCGCGAGGGTCGTCGAACTCTTCACCGAAGAGGCCTCCGACATCAACGGTGCCCGCATCTCCGTCGCCTGACCAACCCTTCGCGTTTTGGTGGGTGACCCCTGCCGTGGAGACAATGACACCGTGACCAGATTGCATGACGTGACCAAGCGGGGCTTCGCCTCGGACAACTACGCCGGCGCGCACCCGGAAGTGCTGGCGGCCATCGCCGAGGCGAACGGCGGCCATCAGATCGCCTACGGCGAGGATGCGTACACCGCGCACCTGCAGACCGTGATGGCGCAGCACTTCGGAGCCGGGGTGCAGGCGTTCCCTGTGTTCAACGGCACCGGCGCGAACGTGCTGTCCCTCCAGTCGGTGCTCCCCCGCTGGGGCGCCGTCGTTTGCGCGGAAACGGCGCACATCAACACCGACGAGAACGCCGCTCCTGAGCGGGTGGGTGGACTGAAACTGCTGACCGTCCCGACCACCGACGGCAAGATGACGCCGGAACTGATCGACCGGCAGGCCTGGGGGTGGGGCGACGAGCACCGGGCGCAGCCGCTGGCCGTTTCCATCACTCAGACCACCGAACTCGGGACCGCCTACACCCCGTCCGAGATCAGAGCCATCGCAGACCACGCGCACAGCAAGGGCATGATGCTGCACGTCGACGGCGCCCGAATCGCAAATGCGGCAGCGACTCTGGGAACCGGACTCGGCGCATTCACCAGCGAGGCGGGGGTGGACCTGCTGTCATTCGGTGGTACCAAGAACGGGCTGCTGTTCGGCGAGGCTGTCGTGGTGATGCATCCGGAAGACGGCCAGGCCGCCGCCGCTCTGCCGTTCCTCCGGAAGCTCAACATGCAGTTGGCGAGCAAGATGCGCTTCGTCTCGGCCCAGCTGATCGCGTTGCTGGAGGGCGACCTGTGGCTGCGATCGGCTCAGCACTCCAACGCGATGGCCGCTCGGCTTGCCGAGGGCGTGCGCGGACTGGAAGGTGTCCGGATCACCCAACCTGTGCAGGCCAACGCGGTCTTCGCCATCCTGGATCCGGCCGTCGCGAGCCAACTGCGGGAGCTGTTCCGCTTCTACGACTGGAACCCGGCCACCGGTGAGGTGCGCTGGATGTGCGCCTTCGACACCACCGAAGCCGACGTCGATGCCTTCGTCGGCGAGCTGAAGCGGCTGCTCGCGGAGGCCTAGGGATCACTGCAGCGGCACCGGAGGCTCGAGCCACCAGGGCCGGTCGTCGTGCTCGATTCGCACCACCCACTTCACCCAGTGGAATCCGCGACGGCCGGGAACGACGAGACGCGTTGGCGCGCCGTGACCTTGGCTCAGCGGCTCGCCGCCGACGGCGACCGCGAGCAGCAGGTCGTCGGTCAGCGGCAGGCGGCGGGAGTACCCGGTGGCGCTGGCGACCTCGACGCTCCCGGTCGCGTCCGGCGGGCAGTAGCCGGGAGACCCTGACGCCGGTCCACCTCTGTTCGGACCACCAGCCTCCCGTGCAGTCCAGGATCGTGGTCACGGCATCATCGTCGAAGGCTTCCAAATCGGTCAGGCTCCACTGCCGCGACGAACCGCCGGAGCTCACCGTCAACCGCCACGCGGTCGGATCGATGGCCGGCACCTCGTCGAGCAGCCACGAGGTGTTCGGCATCAGCCGCGGTTGACCGGAGGCGAGCTCGTAGGACCCGGTTGCCCGTCGGCGTGCGCCGGGCAGAGCCAGCAGAGACGCCGTTCCGGCCAGGATCGCATACAGCCCGCCGGCGGCGGCCATCACCATGCCACCGCGCAACACCGAGCGTTTACCGAAATCGGTGCTCCGTGGACGGATCCGTCGCTGCCGGACGTGCACGACCATTGGCACAAGGGCGACGAGCGCCGCGCCCACATGCACCTGGAGCGCCGTGATCCCGAACGCGGCGATCAGGAGTCCGGTGCTGTGCGCCAGGCCGCTCAGCAGAGCCACGACGACCGCGACCGCGAGCACGACGGACATTGCCCGACCTGGCCGGCGGTGCCGGAGGCCGCGGCGGGCGATCATCGACTTCCACGGGAGCAGCACCACCAGGGCCAGTCCGACGACGCCGTGCGCGATCACGACCAACGCGATCGGGCCGCTGCCGACCAGGAACGTAATGGCACCGGTCACGGTGGCCAGCGGCAGCAAGCCCCAGCAGCGCGAGGTTGGTGCGGCGACCGGCCATCCCTCGACGATACGGAGTCTGCCGACGCAAGTTTGTCCTGACATATTATTGACAGTCAGTGATCGACGTACCACAGTGGTGGTGACCGAATTTTTCCTCGACGAAGAGGTGTTATCAGCTGATGAGCGGCATGGAAAAAGTGGCCGGTGCGCCGATTTCCTGGGGCGTCTGTGAAGTGCCCGGCTGGGGTTATCAGCTCGAGCCTGACCTGGTGCTCACGCAGATGCACGAACTCGGATTGACCGCGACAGAGTTCGGGCCGGACACCTTTCTCCCTCCGGACCCGTCCGAGAAGGCGACAACCCTTGCGGCGCACGAACTGCGCGCGGTCGGGGGTTTCGTCCCGGTACTGCTCCACGAGGCCGGCCACGATCCGCTACCCGGCCTGCAGCTCGAACTGGACGCCTTCGTCGCGGCTGGCGCCGGCACTCTGGTCCTGGCCGCAGCCACCGGTGGCGACGGATACGACGACCGTCCGGAGCTGGACGAGGCCGGTTGGCGACGGTTGCTGCAGAACTTGGATCGGCTCGCCGCTGCCGCGACCGAACGCGGCATCGTCCCCACCCTGCACCCGCACGTCGGCACCATGATCGAAAAGCCGGCCGAGGTGGACAGGGTGCTCAGCGGTTCCGGGATCGCACTGACGCTGGACACCGGCCACCTGATGATCGGCGGTAACGATGTCCTCGCTCTGGCGGTCTCGGCCCCGGATCGGATCGCTCACACCCACCTGAAAGACGTGCGCGCCGATCTGGCCCGGCAGGTGCAGCATGGTGACCTGACCTACACCGACGCCGTCGCGGCCGGTATGTACGTCCCGCTCGGCACCGGGGATGTCGACCTGACCGCCATCCTCGGCATTCTGCACACGGCCGGCTACTCCGGTTGGTACGTCATGGAGCAGGACACCATCCTGTCCGGCCCGGACCAAGCAGAAGCCGCGCTCGCCGACGTCGCCGCCTCACTCGGTTTTCTGAGCGGCATCCTCGCTGCGGCCTGAGTCACCGGGCAAGGCTGACGAACATGCATCTGATGCGGTAGCATCAGATGCATGCGCACGACCCTTGCTCTTGATGACGACATCCTCGTGGCGATCAAAGAACGCGCGCGACGCGAACACCGCACCGCAGGCGCCGTACTCTCTGATCTCGCCCGACTGGCCCTGACCCAGATCAGAGCGGACATCGCGTCGACACCGGTAGAAGCGTTCTACGGGTTTGAGCCGTTCCCGCCTCGGGGTCCGATGGTGACCAATGAGCTCATCGATCAACTGCGCGATGACGAGTTCATGTGAAACGCGCCCTTCTGGACGTCAACGTTCTTCTTGCCCTCTTGGACAGCGATCATGTTCAGCACACTGCTGCACGCGAATGGTTTCGCTCGGAAATCACGGCCGGGTGGGCATCGTGCAGCATCACGCAGAACGGATTCGTGCGGATAATCTCCCAGGCACGCTATCCAAGCCCCGTGCCGCCGACCCAGGCCATAGCCCGGCTGGCTGGAGCAACGGCGGGACCGCATCACAGATTCATCTCGTCCTCGGTGAGCATCTTGGATGGCGACATCGTCGACCCCCGCCGCGTATTGAGCTCCGCACAGATCACTGATGCGTACCTCCTGGCACTCGCGACTGCGCACCATCTGCGCCTGGTCACCTTCGACCGGTCAATCCCTACAACGGCGGTGCACGGCGCGGACGCCACAAATCTTTTGGTGCTGAACTGATCCGGCGGGACCGTCGACTGAGGGCAGCTCAGCGCTCCTCGTCGAAGACGATCCCGAGCTGTCGACGGATCTCGTCCACGATGCGCATGGTGGCAATGGAATCGGCCAGTGGGCGGAGCGGTGATTCGACCAGTCCGGCGCTGATGCACCTGGCCACCGCGGCCGCCTCGAAATGCAGCCCCTCGTGGGCGATCTGGGGCTCGGTGTAACTCAAAACCTCCCCGGTGTTGGAGGTCAGGGTCATGTCGCCGGGTTGGTAGTAGGGCCCCGGAATTGTCAGCGTGGCAGCGGTTCCGGCGATCACCCCGATCGTCGGCGTGTTGCTGAACACGGTGGTGTTGATCAGCGCCTGGTTGCCTCCGGCGTCCGTCAGGATCGCGGAGGCCTGGCCGTTCACGCCGGCCGGGTGCGGTTGTCCCGAGGCCAGGATCGTGGCCGGCGCTCCGAGAATCCAGGCCGCGAACGAGATCGGGTAGGTGCCGAGATCCAGCAGCGGACCGCCGGCCAGGTCGTGCCGCAGGATGCGGTGCTCGTCGGCGAAATGTTCGCCGTGGTCCGCGATGACGGTCCGGATCTCACCCAGCGCGCCCGTTTCCAACAGCTGCCGGATGACGTCGAACTTCGGCAGGAACATGGTCCACAGCGCCTCCATGAAGAAGACCCGTTGTGTAGCAGCAATTTCGGCGAGCTCGGTGGCTTGGGCGGCATTCAGCGCGAGAGGCTTCTCGACCAGTGTGTGCTTGCCGGCTTCGAGTGAGCGCCGTGCGCACGGGTAGTGCGCATTGTGCGGCGTGGCGATGTAGACGACGTCGACGTCCCGGTCGGCAAAAAGCTCGTCGTACGTCCCGTAGGCATGTTCGATCCCGAATTTGCCGGCGAACGCCGTCGACCGGCCGAGATCACGAGAGCCGACGGCCACCACCTGCTGCCGGGTGTTGCGCTGCAGCGAACCGACGAACCGCTCGGCGATCCAACCCGGCCCGACCACCCCCCACCGCAGGACCGGGGCTTCCATCGAGTCCGGGATGCGGGCGGCGGGCAAGGCGCTGGGAAATGCGGACATCTTCGCTCTTTTCGGCTACGGAAACAGCTCGAATTGCATTCAGAGTGCAGGAACGTCAACCGCAACCATGCGGCCACCGTCATGCATCGACGCGATCACGGCTTGCGCCACCGCCCCGGCGACCAGCCCATCGTGCGCGGTAGCCAACGGCGGCGTCGTTCCGGCCACCACCGCATCGACCCACGCCTGCAATTCCAACCGGTACGCATCGGCGAACCGCGGACGCCAGTCGGCGGGATAGCCTACCGTTCGCCCGCGATTGACGTCGGTGATCACCTTCGCCGGTTCGGTGAGGGCGAGAGTGCCTGCCTCGCCGACGATCTCACACCGCACGTCGTAGCCGTAGCGAGCGTTGAGGAAGACTTCCAGGGTGCTCAGCACCCCGTCGGCGGTGCGGAGGAGCATCAGGTGCGGGTCGGTGAAACCGGACGCCTGGGCTCGAGCCGCGTGATCCATGCCAGCTCGACCTCCACGATGGGCGACCCCAGAAGCCATGGCAACACGTCGAATTCGTGGATTGCCGATCCGGTGACGCTCGATTCGTCCGTGGCGCCGGACGCCGAACTCACCCCGCGGCTGATGCAGTGCGCCAGCAGCGGTGTACCGATCGTGCCGTCTCCCAACGCCTGCTTCAGCTGCACGTAACCCGGGTCGAATCGGCGCATGAAGCCCAGCGAGATCAGCGGCACCCCGGTCTCGGCCACCGCGGCGCGTTCGGCCCGCACCACGTCGACACATTCAGCCACCGTTGGCGCCAGCGGCTTCTCGCACAGCACGGGCTTTCCGGCGCGGACCGCGGCGATGGCGAGCGCGGCGTGCGTCGAGTCGTGCGAGGCGATGATGACCGCGTCGACGGAGTCATCCGCGATCACCGCAAAGCCGTCGGCGCTCGCCCGGACACCAGGAAGGCTGTCGGCGACGGCCCGGGCCCTGGCCAGGTCGACATCGGCCACCATCGTCAGCTCGGCGCCGGATACCGTGCGCTGCAAGGTCATCGCGTGGTCGGCTCCCATGATGCCGGCGCCGATGACGCCGACGCGCATCGTCATCGGAGCGACACCCAGGCCCCGGTGGCCGCCGACTCGGCCATGGCGTCCAGCGCTGCGGCGCTGCGCACGGCGTCGTCCAGCGTGCTGCCGTACGGCGTCCCCTCGGCGATGGACCGGAGGAACTGATAGGCCTCGATCACCTTCAGGTCGTCGTAGCTCATGCTGCTGGCCGAGCCGGGCTGGAAGGCCGCGTAGGCACCGTAGGTCGGTCCGGCGTAGACCGTGCTGACCGGCTGATCCTGGTAGGCGGACCCGACGCTCACGCCGAGCTCGCCCATCCGACGAAAGTCCCAGAACACGGCGCCCTTGGTGCCGTGGATCTCGAAGCCGTAGTTGTTCTGTTCACCGACCGCCACCCGGCTGGCCTCGAGCGTGCCGCGGGCGCCGGACGCGAAGCGCATCAGGCTGGAGACATAGTCCTCGTTCTCCACCGGACCCATCACGCCGCCCGTCGCCCGGCCGTGCCCGCTGGTGGCACCCGTCGGACGGGCCCGCTCGGTCAGGAAGGTGGCGGTGTCGGAGACGAGAGACGCGATGTCGCCCAGGAGATACCACGCGAGGTCGACGCCGTGCGAGGCGAGATCGCCGAGCACTCCGCTGCCACCGCGCTCGCGCTCGAACCGCCAGCTCAAGGCCCCTTCGGGATGCGCGGCGTAGTCGCTGAGCAGCCGGAATCTGGCGTGCGTGATGGCGCCCAACTCTCCGGAGCCGATGAGCTCCCGGGCCGCTACCACGGCGGGCGCATTGCGATAGTTGAAGCCGACGGCGCTCTGCACGCCCGCATCTCGGGCCGCATCGGCGACGGCGGTCGCGTCGGCAGTGCTCAGCCCGACCGGCTTCTCGATCCAGATGTGCTTGCCGGCCCGCGCCATCGCCACGCCGATCTCCCGGTGCAGGAAATTCGGGGCTGCGATGCTGACGGCGCGCACGCCGGGGTCGGCCGCAATGTCCCGCCAATCGCGCGTGGCTGACGCAAAGCCGTACTGCGCCGCCGCCTCCTCCGCGCGGCCGGGCACCTCGTCCGCGACCACGGTCAGTCGCGGCGCCAATGTCAGTTGCGGGAAGTGGTGCAGGACGCGGGCGTAGGCCTGGGTGTGCACCCGGCCCATCCAGCCGAACCCGGCAACGGCCACCCCGATCGGTTCACGTCCCGATGTGACAACCTCCCTTGTCGTCGTGACAACACTGTCGTCATCCTGATCAGCCACTGATTGCCCTCCACGGCCGCGCGGTCGGCACGGTCTGTTCATCCGGTCTTGTGGACCGGTCCAATACGTGTCATATCTTGCCAAGGCGTCCGGAAGCTGTCAAGGTCGGCCCGAAAGTGCACGTCAGCTTGTCACCACGTCGCGGACACCTGCGTCGGAACGCGTCGCTGAAGTACTCTGTACCGGTCCAATAGCTTTCCAACAACAGGAAGGGATCCATGGCCGGACGATCGCCGCTACCCCGGCCAGCCACCATCCGGACGGTGGCAGAGCGTGCCGGCGTGTCGAAATCGCTGGTGTCATTGGTGCTTCGGGGCTCTCCCAACGTCAGTGACGCCAAGCTGCGGGCCGTCCGGCAGGCGATCGACGAGCTCGGATACCGGCCGAACGCGATCGCCCGGCAGCTGACCGAACGCCGCACCAACATGGTCGGGGTGCTCCTCAACGACCTGCGCAATCCTTGGTTCATCGACTGCCTGGACGGGCTGACCTCCGTTCTCCGCGATCAGGGTCTGCGCACCCTGCTCGCAGACGGTCGAATGGACCGACGCACCGACGACGCGCTGCTCGAGGGGTTCCTGGAACTGCGGGTCGACGGACTGGTGCTGGTGGGCACGATGTCGTCGTCGCCCACCATCGTCGAGGCGGCATCGACGGTGCCGACCGTCGTCGCGGCCAGTCGTGACATCACGGTGCCCCGGGTCGACGTGATCGCCAATGACGACACGATCGGCACGGAGCTGGCGGTGAATCATCTCGCCGACCTCGGCCACGTCCGAATCGCGCACCTGGCCGGGTCTTTCGGCGCCGTCGCTGATCTGCGTCGGCGCAGCTACCGAGACACGATGCGCGCACGAGGGCTTTCCCGGCATGAGCTCGTGGAGCCCAGCGACATGACCGAGGAGGGCGGATACCGCGCCGCGGTACGACTGCTGAGCCGAAGCGATCGTCCTACCGCGATCTTCGCCGTCAACGACATCACCTGCGTCGGGGCGATGTCCGCCGCCCAGGAGCTGGGATTCGAGGTTCCAAAGGACGTCTCGCTCGTCGGCTATGACAACACCTCACTCGCTCAGATCCGCCACCTGTGGCTGACCAGTGTCGACAACGCCAGCGTCGAGGTCGGACAGCGGGCCGCCCGGGCGCTGCTCGGCCGGATCCTCGAACCCGCCGCCGCTGCCACCCAGCAACTCATCAGGCCGACCCTGCAGGTGCGCGGCTCGACCGGTCCCCCGCCCACTCGATGATTCGCGCCCAGGCGTCATCCCGGCGAAGGCGCTGCCCGGACCACCTTTCGACAAGGACGCCACATGAGAAATTCGATCAACGTCGCCGTGATCGGCGCCGGAATGGCCGGCCGGTCCCACGCCCAGGCCTATCGCAACGCCCAGACGGTGTTCGGCAGCGACGCACCGCCGGTCAATCTGGTCGCGATCGCCGACGTCAACGAGGCCTTCGCCGCCCAGACCGCCGAGCGCTACGGTTTCGAACGCGCGGAAACCAGCTGGGAGGCCATCGCCGGCGCCGACGACATCGACGCGGTCTCCATCGTGGTGGCCAACCACCTTCATCGGGAGATCGCCGAGGGTCTGCTCGCCGCCGGCAAGCACGTGCTGTGCGAAAAGCCGTTGGCCCCAACGGTCGCGGACGCGGAGGCGATGGTGGCCGCCGCCGACGCCGCGGGAAAGGTGGCCAGTTGCGGATTCTCGTATCGCCGGTCCCCCGCGGTCAGCGCCATCGGGCAGCAGATCAAGGCCGGGAACCTGGGTGCAGATCTTGCAGTTCGACGGTCGCTACTGGTGCGACTACGCAGCCGATCCCGATGCCCCGACCAGCTGGCGGTACACCGGGCCGCCCGGCTCCGGCGCGCTGGCCGACCTGGGCAGCCATCTGATCGACCTGTCCGAGCAGCTGTGCGGCCCGATCGTCTCCATCAGCGGTGCCGCGCTGCCGATCGTCGTCCGCGACCGGCCGGTTCCCCTCGGCGCGGCGCTCGGCCACGCCGCCGGAGTAGCGGTGAGCGACGAACGGGAACCGGTCACCAACGACGACATCGCCACCTTCGTCGTCGGATTCGCCGGCGGCGCGGTCGGCACCTTCTCCATCTCGCGGGTCACCTGGGGGCACCCCAACGACCTGGCGTTCGACGTCTTCGGCACCAAGGCGGCAGCCCGGTTCGACCTGTCGCGCAACGCCGAATTCGGCTTCGTCGACAACACTCCCGATCCCGTCACCAACGGCTGGCGCCGTGTTGTGGTGGGAGCCGCCCATCCGTATATCGCTGCGGCCCAATCGATGCCGTTCTCCGGTATCGGTCACGGCGGCCAGGAGTACTTCACTTATCAGGCCCGGTCGTTCCTCGACCAGATCGCCGGTCTGGATCGACTCCCGGCCCAGGCGAGCTTCGCCGACGGCCTGCGCAACCTGCAGGTCCAGGACGCGATCGTGCAAGCCGCCACCACCGGTCGGACAGTTCGGGTCGGTGCCTGATGGTCCCGTTGCGCATCGGAATCCTCGGGGCCGCCCGCATCGCGGACGAGGGAATCGTCGAGCCCGGCCAGGATTCTCGGCCACGATGTGGTGGCCGTCGCGGCCCGGGATCGCAACCGAGCAGAGGATTTCGCCCGACAACGAGGCATACCGCGGGTGCACAACCACTATCAGGAGCTGATCGACGACCCGGATATCGACCTCGTCTACAACGCGTTGGTCAACTCGCTGCATGCGGAGTGGAACATCGCGGCGCTGCAGGCGGGCAAGCACGTACTCAGTGAAAAACCGATGACCGGCAACGCAGGGCAGACCAAAGCCGTGCGGGAGGTGGCCCGGCGGAGCGGCAGGACGATCGTCGAGGGCTTCCACTATCTCCACCACCCCGTCAATCTGGAATTGCGACGGATGGTCACCTCCGGAGAACTCGGCCGCATCGAGCGGGTGGAGCTGGTGCTGGCGATTCCGAGTCCCCCGGACGCCGATCCGCGGTGGTCGTTGGAGCTGGCGGGCGGGGCCACCATGGATCTGGGTTGCTACGTGATCAGCGCAGCCCGACATTTCGGAAGTTGGATCGGCGGTGCGCCGCAGATCCTCTCGGTCGAAGTCGACCTCAAAGCACCGGAACTCGATGCCGCGATGGGCTTGGCACTCGCCTATCCCGGCGATGTCACCGGCAGCGCGGTCTGGGACATGAACTCGACCGGACGCACCATGACCTGGACCGTCATCGGAAGTTCGGGCACGGCGACTTCGCCGGCGTTTGGCGTGCCGCACCAGGACAACCGGCTGTTGCTGACCCGCGACGGGCAGACCACGGCGCAGGCTTATGGCGATCAGACCTCCTACACATATCAGTTGGCCAACCTGGCCCGCACCCTGCAGGAAGGAGTCCCGTTCCTGGTCGACATCGACGACGCTGTCGCCAATGCCGAGTTGATCGACGAGTGTTACCGACGGGCCGGTTTGCGACCGCGCGGAACCTGACTGTCGCGAACCTCTTCCGTGGGTTCAGGTGAGCGGTGACGCCTGGGCCGTCGTCGAACGGACCGCCAGAACCGGCTGGACCAGGGTGTACGCAGGTTCCAGGTTCGGATCGTCGAAACGGGCGAGCAGAGCCCGGCCGGCGGCCGCGCCGATGACCTCGCTTCGGTCGTCGATCGAGGTGAGATCCAGATAGAGCGATTTCGCGAGCGGGGAGTTGTCGTACCCGATGACCGATATGTCATGGGGCACCGTGCGTCCGTTCATCCGGATGGCAGCGAGCGCGCCCACCGCCATGGTGTCGTTCGCCGCGAAAATGGCGGTCAAATCCGGGTTTTCGGCTAAGCAGCAGGCAGGCGGCCCGGTAGCCATCGGCCTCCGACGTCCCACCGTCGTCACCGCTGACCAGCGGCTGGAGACCTTCCGCTGCGATGCGGGCGGTGAAGCCGGCCCTGCGATGGGCGGCCGGTCCCCCGCCGCCGGTGAGGTGGCCAATGGTGCGATGCCCCAACTGGAGCAGGTACTCGGCGGCCATCCGCCCGCCCATATCATCGTCGCTGGCGATCACGTCGGCGCCGGCGGCCTCGGTCCTGCGGCGCCCAGCGATCACGGTCGGGCCTGTCCACCTTTCGAGCAGTGCGTCGTCGAGCTCAGCCGCGATGACCAGACCGTCCAAATTCGTGGAAAGAATACTGGCGTGTCGTTCCCGGCTCAGGTGGGCGTTGAGCTGGGTCTCGGCGACCGAGAGGTGATAGCCGTGATCGGCCAGTTCCGACCGGAGGCCGGCCAGCAATCCCACGAACCACAGGTTGCTGTAATCATCGATGACCACCTCGACGCTCTTCGTGCGACGGCTGGCCAGCTGGGTCGCAGCACGGTTCGGGCGGTAGCCGAGCTCGGCGATTGCGACCAGCACCGCGGCGCGACGCGCCTCGCTCACCCGCGGATTGTCCTGAAGTACTTGTGATACCAAGGATTTCGACACTCCGGCCCGATCGGCGACGTCGTAGATCGTCGGTGGTCGGTTTCCATCTCGGGCCACCATCACTGGCCGGCTCCTTTTGATACTGGCCGCGCGCAGAAATCAGGCGCCCGGACTTTGACAGGACATGTTCAATCTGCCATTCTAGTGGAGCGCTCCATTATGGAGCGCTCCACCGTCAGTATCACAGGCTTCAGAGGAGAAGACATGGCCGATGGCCTCGGTGTCGCGGTAATCGGTGCCGGCATGGCCGGGCGCGCCCACGCCGCCGCTTTCCGCACGGCGTCCGCGTTGTACAACCCGGTCCTGCCACCCATCCGCCTCGTTTCGATCGGTGACGTGAACGCCCGAGTTCGGGTCGCTGGCCGCGCGACGTTTCGGATACGAACGCAACGACACCTCGTGGCAGGCGATCGCCGCGGCTGACGACATCGACGTCGTCAGCGTGGTCATCGCCAACTCGCTGCATCGTGAGGTCGTCGAGGGGCTCCTGGCCGCCGGGAAGCATGTGCTGTGCGAGAAGCCGCTGAGCGACACGATGGCCGACGCCGTGGCGATGGCGGACGCGGCCCACGACGCCTCGACGGTGGCGAAGGTCGGCTTCACCTTCCGCCGCACCCCCGGAATCGCCTATATCCGCGAACTGATCCAGTCCGGCGAGCTGGGCAAGGTGCTGCACTTCTCCGGCCGCTACTGGACCGATTACGGCTGCGACCCGCACGGCCCGATGAGCTGGCGTTTCGCCGGCCGGCCGGGCTCCGGCGCGCTGGCCGATGTCGGCAGCCACATGGCCTACGTCGCCGAGTTCCTCTGCGGCGACATGACTTCGGTGAGCGGTGGACAGCTGAGCACCGTCATCTCCGAGCGCCCACTGCCGCTCGGCGCCGTGATGGGTCACGACCACGCCGCCGTCTCTGACGTCTTCGAGCCGGTCACCAACGACGACTACGCCGCTTTCTCCGCGACCTTCGAGAATGGCGCCGGCGCGATCGAGGTGTCCCGGGTCGCTGCCGGTCACGCGAACAGCCTGATCTTCGAGGTGTTCTGCGAGAACGGCGCGGCCGCCTTCGATCAGCGCCGCCCAGCCGAGATCCAGCTGCTGCTGCGCGAAGGCAAGTCGGCGCAGAACGGTTACCGTCAGGTCATTCTCGGCCCGGAGCACCCGTACATCTCCGGCGGCCTGGCCATGGACGCTCCCAGCGTCGGCTTCGGCCAGAACGACGCGTTCGCCTATCAGGCCCGGGCCTTCCTCGAGGAGGTCGCCGGGGTGCCGGAGGCCGAGAGTCTGCCCCGCTGCGCGAGTTTCGCCGAAGGCGTCCACAATATGGAACTGCTCGCGGCCGTTGTCGAATCCGCCGCCAACCACGGCGCTGCGGTATCCACCATCAAGAACGAGGTATGGGTATGAAACTCGGTGTCTACAACGCCATCCTGCACGACCGCAGCCTCCCCGAGGCGCTGAAGGTGATCGCCGATCTCGGTCTGACCGGAATCGAGATCAACTCCGGCGGATTCCTCCCACCGGTGCACATTCCGACGTTCGACGACATCCTGACCAGTGACACTGCCCGCGACGACTACCTCGGGATCTTTGAAGGCACCGGCGTCTCGATCGCCGGCCTGAATTGCAATGGGAATCCCCTGCACCCGACGAAGGCAATCGGCGACAAACATGCCGAGGACGTCCGTCGCTCCATCCGGTTGGCCAACCGGCTCGGACAACACCGCGTCGTCACCATGTCCGGGCTCCCGGGCGGGGAACCGGGCGCGACCCGCCCGAACTGGATCGTCAATGCCTGGAACTCGGCTGCGCTGGACGTCCTGGATTACCAGTGGGACATCGCGGCCGCATTCTGGAAGGAAACCAACAGGCTGGCCGCCGATCTCGATGTCAAAGTGGCACTGGAGCTGCACCCGCAGAACCTGGTGTTCAACACCGCCGACGCCCGCAAGCTGGTCGAGCTGACCGGCGCCACCCACGTCGGTGTGGAACTGGATGCCTCGCATCTCTTCTGGCAGCAGATGGACCCGGTCGCGGTGGTCCGTGCGCTCGGCCCACTGGTCTTTCAGGCCGCGGCCAAGGACGTCCGCGTCAACAAGGAACACGCGGCGCTGTACGGCGTACTGGACAACAGCTTCCGGCGCCTGTCCCCCGACGAGCCCCGCGTCAACCTCGGCGGCGACGAATGGGCCAACGAGTGGCCCAAGAACTCGGCCTGGGATTTCGTCGCTCTCGGCAAGGGGCACGACACCGCGTTCTGGACCGAGTTCCTCCGCGCGCTGTACGAGGTCGATCCGGACATGCTGGTGAACATCGAGCACGAGGACGTCGAACTGGGCCGCATCGAAGGCCTCGAAGTCGCGGCCGCCGTACTGCGTGACGCCGACGCCGCACTCACCGCCTCACTCGCCACCGCCTGATCGCCCGGAGCGTCCGTCGCGCTGACCAACCGTCGCGCTCATCAACGTTTCGACTTTGGGATCGGTGGGACAGAAATCGATCCGATCATGAGCGCCGTCGATGTTGATAAGCGCGACGGGGTGGCAGCGGTGGTGGATCAGGTCAGCTTGACGTTGATCTGCTTGGTCTGGGTGAACGACTCGAGTGCGCCCTCGAGCGAGAATTCCCGACCGAAGCCGCTGGCCTTGTAGCCGCCGTAGGCCTGGCCGATCACTTGACCGCCACCCTGGTTGACCTGGATCCAACCCGATTCGATCCGGTGGGCGGTGTCCAGCGCGGCGGTGAGGTTCCGCGACCAGATATAGGCGCCGAGACCGAAATGCGAGTCGTTCGCCATCCGGATCACGTCGTCGCGATCGCGCCACGGAATGGCAACCAGAACCGGTCCGAATATCTCCTCCTGCGCGATGCGCCAGGAATTGTCCACGCCGGAGAAGATGGTCGGGCCCTGGTAGAAGCCGTCGAGTCCGTCTGGAACCAGCGAGGATCCGTCGAGAGGAACCTCGATACCGGCTTGGGACTTTCCGTCCTCGATGTAGTCCAGGATGGAGTCGAACTGCTTCTGGTTGATGATCGAGCCCATGTCACTTGCCTCGTCGAGCGGGTCCCCGACCTTCAGCGCGCTGACCTTCTCCACCAGCTTGGCCATGAAGGTGTCGTAGACGTCCGCGTGCACGAACAGGCGCGAACCCGCAGTGCAGGACTGACCCTGCCGGCTGAATCGCATGGCCGTGACCACGCCACTTGCGGTGTCCTCGAGGAAGTCCGGTCCCGCGGCATCCGGGAAGACGATATTGGGGCTCTTACCGCCGAGTTCGAGCGAGACATGGGCGAGCCGCGCGCCGGTGACTTCGCCGACATGCCTGCCCACGTCGGTCGATCCGGTGAACGACACCTTGTCGACGTCCGGGTGCACCAGGAGAGCCTCGCCGATGTCGCGGCCCGGCCCGGTCACCACATTGAGCACGCCCGGCGGCAGGAACTCGTTGGCGATCTCGGCCATCTTGAGGATGGTGAGCGGGGCCTCCTGGGCCGTCTTGAGAATCAGCGTGTTGCCCGCGGCCAACGACGCCGGGGTCTTCATGCCGGCGATCATCAGGGGCGAGTTCCACGGCAGGATGCCGGCTACCACACCCAGCGGCTCGCGACGGGTGTACTGCAATTGATCGTCGCCCGCAGGCAGCACCGCGCCCTTGAATTCGCCGGCCACGCCGCCGAAATAGCGGAACAGACTGACCAATGTCATCGATTCCGGCCGGGCCTGCGTGCGCAGCGCATTGCCGGTGTCGGCCGCGGTGAGCAGGGCCAGCTCCTCCGTCGCGGCTTCCAGGGCGTCCGCGATGCGCAGCAACGCCTTCTGGCGGTCCTTGAAATGCAGCGCGCGCCAAGCGGGGAAGGCGGCCCTGGCCGCCTTGACGGCGCGGTCTGCGTCCGCGGCGCGGCCCAGCGGAACCCGAGCAAGTACGGTGCCGCGGCGTCCTGGCGACTGCACGTCGGTCCATTCGCCGCCCAGTGCTTCCACCCATTCGCCACCGATCAGCATCGGCCGATCGGGAATGCTGGTGGACGGGCTGGTCGGGGTCGTGACGGTAGAGGTCAACGCTGTTCCTCTCGTTGCGGCCGACCCTCGGTGGTCGGCGGGTTGTCCAGGTTCGGGAAACCGTGCTGGCGGGTCGGACCATGCGGTCGATACGGTCGTTTACCGGTCGAACGGCGACAGTTCCGCCTCGTCCACCAGTATCCATCCGGGTTCGTGGGCACCTCGTCGAGCGCCCCGGTGCTGACTGTGATTGTATTGGTTTGTCCGAACAAAGTCCAGGGTGCTCAGTGGACGGGTCTCGCGCTCCGGCGCAGGTATCTGCGACCATTGGCGTTGTGGAGATCATCCCCACGGCGCGCGCAATCAGCCCGCCCTTTCAGATCAATGCCGATTGAAGAGGGAACTTCATGACCAACAGCGACAGCACGGACGCGTTCGCGGCGGCCCGGGTAGGCGACAAGCTGGATGGCCGGGTGGCCCTGGTCACCGGCGGAACCCGCGGCATCGGAGCGGCGATCTCCTCCAGCCTGGCTTCGCAGGGGGCGACGGTAGCCGCCGGATTCAGCGGCAATGTCGACCGCGCCGAACAATTCAAGGAGGAGTTCGCGGCACGCTTCCACACCCCCGTCTCCGTCCACCAGGGCAACGTCGCATCCGGGGACGATTGCCGGCGGGTGGTGGCCGAGGTGATCGAGCAACACGGCCGCTTGGACATCCTGGTCAACAACGCCGGGATCACCATCGACAAGACCATCCTCAAGCTGACCGACGACGACTGGCAGAAAGTACTCTCCGTCAACCTTTCCGGGGCGTTCTATCTGTCCCAGGCCGCGTTGCGGCACATGGTCGAGCGAGGCAGCGGCCGGATCATCAACGTCAGTTCCATCATCGGCGAGATCGGCAATATCGGTCAGGCGAACTACGCCGCGTCGAAATCTGGGCTCTTCGGGCTGACCAAGACGCTGGCCAGGGAGGCGGCCTTCCTGTTGGAACGCGCGGGCAAACTGACTGACGACAGCATCGGCCTGACCGTCAATACCGTCACCCCCGGCTACACGCTCACCGAGATGGTCGCAGCCGTGCCTGAGAAGGTGCTGGACAAGATCAAGGCGCAGATTCCTTTGCGCCGCCTGGGCCGCCCGGAGGAGATCGCCCGCATCGTGCATTTCCTGGCGGCGGACGCGTCTTCGTACATCACCGGGCAGGTGTGGGGCGTCAACGGCGGAATGGACATGTAGCGATCGCTCCACCAAGCCCTGAACGTCCATTCCCGGAAGGATCACGATGACCAACGCCGCGACCGCGACGGCCCATGACACCGGACCACTGACCGGTCTGCTCGTCATCGACCTCTCCCGAGCCTTGGCCGGCCCGCACGCCGGGATGGTGCTCGGCGATCTTGGCGCCCGGGTGATCAAAGTGGAATCACCCGGTTCCGGCGACGACACCCGGGGCTGGGGACCACCATTCGTCACGCCGGAGGGCGCCGACCGCGAGTCCACGTACTTCCTGTCCTGCAACCGGAACAAGGAATCGATCGCGCTGGACCTGAAATCGGAGGACGGCCGCGCCGTTCTCACGGCACTGATCACCCGCGCCGACGTCCTCGTCGAGAATTTCCGGCCCGGTGTCCTCGGCCGACTGGGGTTCGACTCGGCCCGGCTCGCCGAGATCAATCCGAGTCTGGTGACCCTGTCGATCTCCGGATTCGGCCACGACGGACCGGAGGGTGGCCGGGCCGGATACGACCAGATCGCGCAGGGTGAGGCCGGGCTGATGTCGCTCACCGGCTCGGGACCGGACGACCCGCAGCGGGTCGGGGTCCCGATCGGTGACCTGCTGGCCGGCCTGTACGGCGTGATCGGGGCGTTGGCCGCACTGGTGGAGCGCGCCGCCACCCGACGTGGACAGGTGGTTCGTACCTCGCTGTTGGGCAGCCTGGTCGGTGTTCATGCATTTCAGGGCACCGCCTGGACGGTGGCCGGCAAGGTCGGCAGCGGCCCAGGGAAATCACCATCCGTCCATCTGCCCGTACGGGCTGTTCCGATGCCGCGACGGGGCGGTTCAGATCGCGGTCGGCAGCGAAGGACTGTGGCGGGCATTCTGCGCCGAGTTCGGGATCGATCCGCTGACCGAGGGCCTGGCCACCAACTCGGATCGCGTCGGCAACCGGGACGCGACGATCGCGCTGGTGCGAGGACGCCTTCGCCGACAGCGACGCCGCGCCGCTACTGGTCAGGTTGGCCGCCGCCGGCATTCCGGCCGGGAAGGTACGCACGCTCGACGAGGTCTACCAATGGGACCAGACCATCTCACAGCACCTGCTGGTCGATGTGCAGCACACCACCTTGGGCACGGTGACCCTCCCGGTTCGCCCATCCGCTTCTTCACCGCCGAAGACGGTGCTGAAGTCGAGACCACCAAATTGGCCCACCGGGCGCCGCCCGTGCTGAACGGCGATGCGGACACCATCCTGGGCTGGCTGACGGCAACTTGATGTACTAATGTCAAGACAAAGACTTGACTTGTGGCCGACGGTCAGCCAGTCTGGTCTGGGTATTCCCGGTCGATGCCACGTCGGCCCCTGGCGTTCCGACGAAGGGACAGCTCGTGCAGCCGTTTGTTCTCAACCGGCACGGCCGGTTGGTGTTCCCCTCCAACTTCCTGCCTGACCTGGATTTCTCGGTCATCGGTAGTGAGAGCCAATTGGACGGCGTGATTCGCCGCGATTTCGAAACCAAGGCACCCACCGGAACCGACATACTGAATCGGATCCAGGCCGGCGGGTATTCCAGCCGGTTCGAGCTCCTCCGCGACGTCGCGCTGAACCTGTTCTGGGTCAACCGCTTTGCGTTCACCATGTACGAAAAGCAGCCGGTGCGATGGCGGGACGTTCCGCGTCGTCGCGACGATGTATTCCTGCCCATCGTCGCACCCTGGAACGATGCCGAGATCAAGGTGGCCGCCGTGGCCACGGCCTACCAGCAGCTGCCGGCCACCTGGAACGAGGAATCCGAGGATCGGATCTTCCGCGAATTGTTCGAGGTGTTCGGGCATCGGACCCACGACGCAACCGACCTGCCGTCGATCAAGCCCACCATCGCGGAGGCACTCGCCCAGCCGGAGAGCCTGACGTTCACACTTCTCGACTTCGACCCGGATCACCCCACACACAGCTACGAAGAGATTCTCGACGTCAGCGACGACGTTCCGGAGCTCGAGTCATTGCGCCGTTGGGCGATGGTGCTGCGCAATCAGTACCCATGGGATCACCAGAGCGTCCGGTTGAAGCCGGTCGGCGAGATCTCGGACGACGACGTGGTGGTGCTGTTCCGGCCGCGCAACCGGGAGGTACTGCGGTTCATCGGAAAAGTGAAGTCCCAGCAGGCCCACGGCGGCAGTACTCCGCCCGCGAAGGCTTTCGGCGCGACCGCCGTTCCAGAAGCCGACCCGGTGGCGCCATATCCCGCCCTCGATGTCCCCCACCGCTTCCTGATCCAGCCGAGGATCGCCGCGCTGGCCGTCGTGAAGGGCGAATACACCTGCACGCAACGACGATCTCATCCGCAACTCGGCGTACAGCTGGTCGCCGATGAGCGCGCAGGAGATCACCCACAAGACCGGAATCGAGGAGCGGCGTTACACCGCCCTCGAACTCGAGGAGATCTCGCTGCTGGCGGCGCGGTCGGCGATGGAGCACGCGGGAGTCGGCGCCGCGGACATCGGCGCGGTGCTGTTCTGCTCGTGCACGAGCGCACGGACGATGCCGTCCGTGGCCACCTGGTTGTCCGGCCAGCTCGGGTTGCACCAGACGCACGCCTCGGTTGACCTGATCGCGGCCTGCGCGGGACTGCCCTACGGCTTGTCCGAGGCCACCCGGATCCTGCAGGAGGTGAACCGCCCGGTGTTGCTCGTCTGCGGCGAGAAATTCTCCGACAAGATCGGCACCGTGCGGCCGTCCCGGATGATCTTCGGGGACGGCGCCGCGGCACTCGTGCTGGTGCCGGCGGCTGCGGGCGAGGCGGGCGACATCAGCCTCCTGCAGACGTACGCCAGTGGTCCGGTGAGCCAGGTCAATTCCATCATCTGGCCGAATCCGGCGTTCGACAACAACATCACCGTCTTCGGCCCGGAGGTCAAGACGATGGCAGGCCGCTATCTGGAGCAGATGATCGCCGAGCTGCAGGCGCTGCCGGACACCACCGGTCGGGCGGAAACAGCCTGGGGCACCGTGGAACTGGTGGTGCCACATCAGGCGAACAAGACCATGATCATCAATCTCGCTGCTGCGGCCGGGTTGTCCGCCGACCGCTTGTACTTCAACATCGAGAAAATGGGCAACACCTCATCGGCCAGCATCCCCATCGCGATCGCGGACGCCGTGGCCGAGGGCGTCATCGACCGGCCGATGTGGATCTTCGCGCCCGGGTTCGGCGCTGGAGCGGTGGCGGGCTATTCGGTGATGCGGATCGACCCGGCGGTGGTCGCCACGGGGTCTTCGCCCACCAGCGACCGAGCACCCCACCGTCGGCGTCGGGCAGGACGCCGGTCGCGAGCGAGTTGCTCCGGCGCCCTCGGACGACATCGGCATCGCCTTCGGCGTCTGAACCGGTCAGGTTTTGGGATGGCTCAGGAAGAATCGAATGAACTCGGCGGACGCCGACGGTCCTGTCGGATCGGTGTAACTGCCGGACGGATTGCCGCCGAACCAGGTGTGCCCGCCTCCGCGCACCATCCAGGACTCGGCGACGACAACATCCGAAGAGTCCAGGTAACTGGTGCGGTCGTATGCTCGCCCGTGTCGTTCGCCCGCGGTGAGAACCCGGGTGAGTCCACCGCCGTAGGACGATGTTCCGGAGGCGATCAGCTTTTCGGCGTTGATCGGGGCGACCGTCTTGTCGCTGTTGCCGTGGAAGACGATGAGCGGGATCGTGCCACCGGCGGCAGGGTTCCCACCGGTTTGCATGGCATTGAACCCTGACTTGACATCGTGAGCGGCGCGGTATGCCACGCCCGAGTGGACCGCAACGGCGGCATAGAGTTGCGGATAGGTAGCCGCCATCACCGCCGCCATCGCTCCACCTGCGGACATGCCGGCAACGTACACCCGCGACAAGTCGACGGCACGGTCACCGGCGACTTGTCGAGTGATCCCGGCAATGATCCCCGGTTCCCCGATGCCCGCGCGCTGGTCCTCCGGCCGGAACCAATTCCAGAACCGGCCGGGATTCGCCCGCCGCGACTGCTGCGGGTAGACGACGAGAAAGGTGTGCTGCTCGGCCAGCGCGTTCATCGCGGTTCCCGCCGCGAAGTCGGCGGCATTCTGACTGCCGCCGTGCAGCATGACCACCACGGGCACCGCCGCTCCGCCATACCCCGACGGAACGAACAGATCGTACCGACGGCTGCCGGCCGGGCCGGAGTACTTCAGGTGCGACACCACCCCGCCGCGGACGGTGGCCAGGTTCTCGTTCATCGTCGTCCTTGTGTTCCGCGGTCGCGCAGGTCAACGGTTGTCGACGAGAGGGAATACCCGCCCATTGATCATGCCCCCACCCGCAGGATCACAAACGCAGATTGGCCAGACACATGAAGCGTGTCGCGCACCGGGGCAAACGGCGCGCAGATCCGGATATTCAGCGGTTCAGAGCGCCATGCCGCCGTTCACATCAAGCAGATGCCCTGTCACGAAACTCGCGTCGTCCGAACACAGATAAGCCACAGCGCCGGCGATATCGGCCGGCTGGCCCGCCCGGCCCAGTGGATTCGAGGTCATCAGCGCATCCCTGGCCGCCGCAGGCATGGCCGCCGTCATCGGAGTTTCGATGAATCCGGGACGGATGCCGTTGACCGTGGTACCGAAGCGGGCCAGCTCGACGGCGCCCGATCGCACCAGGCCGACCACGCCGGCCTTCGCCGCGATGTAGTTCATCTGGCCCAGATTTCCGGCCTTCGCCACGACCGACGAGATCAGGACCACGCGGCCGGGACCCTGCGTTCTGAGCCAGGGAGCGCAGGCCCGCAGCCCGGCGAACACTCCGGTCAGGTTGACCGCGATGACCCGATCCCAATCGTCGTCGGAGAGCTTGTGGAACATGGCATCACGGGTGATTCCGGCGTTGCCGATGTACGTGTCCAGGCCACCCATCGCCGTCGCCGCCTCGTTGACGACCTCGTCCAGCTGCTCGCGATCGGTGACGTCACATCCGAAACCGTAGACCGGCGAACCGGTCTCGCCGGCGATGCGGACGGCGGTCTCCTTCGCGCCGACGTCGTTGACATCGAGCAGCGCAACCGACATGCCTTCGCCCGCAAGGCGGGTGGCGATGGCCGCTCCGATGCCCTGCGCACCGCCGGTGACGACCGCCTTCGAAACGCTGTAGTGCGTACTCAACTGATCTCCTCCAGGTGGGATGACCGGGGTGGGTTCAGGACCCCAGGACGTAAGTGCCCGGCGCATCGCCGATGCAGACATATCTGTCGCTGCCCAGTTCCGGTGGCCGGCGCATCGCTCCGGCCCGTTCCCCGATCCAGGTGGCCCAGTCTTCCCACCAGGTCGTGTCATGCCGGGTGGCCTGCGCCCGCCATTCGTCGGCGGATTCCGGCAGCGGGCCGTCCGGCGCCACCCAGTGCACGGACTTCGGGTTGGGCGGGTTGACGATCCCGGCGATGTGGCCGGCATTGGACAACACGAAGCGGACGTTGCCCGCCGGCAACCTGGCACCGGCGAACGAGCTGCGCCAGGGCGCGATGTGGTCCTGTTCGGCCGCCAGGAAGTACAGATCCTGACGCACCTTTCCCAGGTCCAGCTGCTCACCGGCCAATTCCATCTGACCTTGGGCCAGACGATTCTCCAGGTAACAGTTGCGCAGATAGAAGGAATGCATGTTCGCCGGCATCCTCGTCGAATCACCGTTCCAGGTGAGAATGTCGAATGCCGGCGGATCCTGGCCCATCATCCAGTTGCTGACCACGTAGTTCCAGACGAGGTCGTTGGCGCGCAAGGCGTCGAAGGTCCTGGCCATGTTCGAAGCGGACAGGAACCCGGTCTCGTTCATGGTCTTCTCGAGCTTGGCCACCGTGCTCTCGTCGGTGGTCACGCCCAGCATCCCGGGCTCGCTGAAGTCCAGCATGGTGTTGAGGAAGGTTGCGCTGTTGATGCGATCGTCGCCGGTCGCGTCCAGATACGCCAGGGTCGCCATCGTCAGGGTGCCGCCCAGACACAGGCCCAACAGGTTCACCTTCGCGGACCCGGTGATGTCGGTGATCACATCCAGCGCAGCCCTGGGTCCGGCGAGCAGATAGTCGTCCATGCTGACGTCGCGCATGGTCTCGTCCGGATTGCGGTAGCTGATCATGAAGACGGTGTGGCCGTGCCGCACCGCCCATTCGACGAGCGAACGACCGGGCGCCAGATCCATCACGTAGTACTTGTTGATCCAGGGTGGGCTGAACAGCAGCGGGATCTCGTGCACCATCTCGGTGGACGGCGAATACTGGATCAACTCCATCAGGTCGTTGCGGAAGACCACGCGACCCGGGCTGACGGCCAGGTTGCGGCCCACCTCGTGCACGCCCTGGGCCACCTGACGGGGTTGGCCGTTGTTGGTGGCGAGGTCGCCGAGAAAGTTCTGCATGCCGCGGACCAACGACTGACCGCCGGTCTCGACGGCCTTCTTCAGCACCGCTGGGTTCGTCGACGGAAGATTGGTCGGAGCCAGCGCGTCAACGACGGCCTGCACGACGAACCGGGTCTTGTCCCGCTCCCGCGGCGTCACTTCGGCGGCATCGACGAGTTCCAGGGCGGCACGCTGGAACAAGGTGTATTGCTCGCGCAGCCAGAAGAATCCGGGATTTTCCGCCCACGACGGATCGGCGAACCGCTTGTCCCTGGCCAGTTCCTGACCGGTCGCCGGCACACCCAGGCAGCGTGCCGCCGTAGCGCAGGCCGACGTGAAAAGTCCGGTCCAGTAATTGCTTGCGACCGTGGCCAACACCGCGGGCCGGCTGGAAACCGACAGCGATGAACGGACGAGAGCGGGTGTCATGCTCAGGGCGTCATGCTTACCCAGCGGTCCGCTGTCGATGCGGTCGACGGCCCGGATGATCTTGGTGCGCAACAGATCCACCGCGGTCTGCGGTTGGACTCTGGTCTGAGGATCACTTCCATCGGGCGGGGTGATGACTTCTTCGGCTGTCGACATTGACTGCTCCTCTCACCCACTGTGGTGGGTGTGTTACCGCGTCCGGCGTTGCCGGCCTTTGTCGCGGCGATGCTCGATGGTGATCTCACGAAACGCCCGGTAGGACTCCTGCAAGGCCTTCCGCTGCTGACCCGTCAGATCGGGGTCCGCCGCGATCGCCTCCAACACCGCCGACCGGGACCTCGTCCTGCTCCCGGCGGGGGCCGCAGCGAATCCGCCGACAACTGCAACGAATCGGCCAACGACTTCAAAACCTGCTCGGACGGCTCCCGCAGACCACGCTCGATCTGCGACAGATACGGATTGGAAATGCCGGCCATCGCGGCCAACTGCCGCATCGGCAACGCCGTCAACTCACGCTGCCGACGGATGATCTCGCCCAACGACAACGATTCCGGCCACGGCGTGTTCACCGCCCCACCATAGAACCCGCCGTACAATTCCGGCCCAATCATCCGCCGCACCTGCGCACCGCCACGGCGCACCGGGCCCGGGTCACTGCAGCAGTTCGCGGGCGGCCTTGCTGAACGTCGCGTTGATCTCCGACAGTGCCGACGAGTTGAACTCCGCCACACTGGTCAACGCCTGGACCTGCGACGCCCCGGCCGCGGTCTTGCCCAGCTCCAGGAAAGCGGCGAACCCGCTGTCGTAGGCGTCCAGCCAGGCCAGCGAGAACTCCTTCGTCTGCGCCGTCACCGTGTCGACGAACTCCTGGACCTGCCGCTGGGCATCGCCGAACGCCGGCCGGAAGTCCGACGCGCTCGTCGCAGCACCGGTCGCCGCATCGATCACCTTCGTGGCGGCCTCGGTGACCGCCTTGGCGTTCGCATCAACGGCTCCGCGCACGGTCCGGATCGCCGCGTCCGCCACCAGCCTGGTGTTGGCCTCGGCCGCTGCAGTCACGGCCCGGTTCGCCGCATCGGTCGCGGCCTTGTTGGTCGCCGCCGTCACCGACTTCGCCGCCTCCACGGTGGCGTCCACGGTGCTCCGGGTGGCCCGCACCGCGGCCGACGTCACGGCCTTACCGGCCGCCGTCGTGGCGGCCGACGCCGCGCGGGTCGCCTCCGTGATGTCGCGCTGAGCCTGGGTTACGGTATCGCTGGCAGTCATCGATGCTCCTATAGTCAGGGGTGACCCCGACTGTCCGCCGGGTCTGTTAGCAGATTAGCCAGTTAGCCAGCTAACGGCAACATCTTGCTAACGAATCACCCGATCGGAGCAGGCATCACGGGATTCAGTAGGGCCACCGACGTACCGGGCCGAGACCAAGGGCGGTGAAGTATCCCGCCGCGCGGGCCTGGATCGCCAGCGGAATGTGCGGCGCCACCGGGTAGAGATCCTGCTCGATGACGGCGAAGATGTCGCGATCCAGCGCGGCCAGCGCGTCCAGCAGAGACGGCAGATCCGGTTCTCCGTATGGCGGCTCGACCATGATGCCGAGCGGAACGGCCTCGGCCAGGGAAAGCTTCTCGGCGCGGACCCGTTCGCGAACCACTGGATCGACCAGCTTGAGGTGGACGTAGGTCATCCGCTCTTTGAACCGTTCGATGATCTCGAGGTTGTTGCCGTCGCAGTAGGCGATGTGCCCGGTGTCCAGGCACAGGTTGACGAACTCCGGATCGGTGTCCCGCAGGAACTGCTCGATCCGGTCCTGCGTGTCGACGTGGGTGTCCGCGTGCGGATGGAAGACGAGTTCGACGCCGAACTCCTCGAAGATGATCTTTCCCAGCTGGTTGGTGCCCGAGATCAGGTTGCTCCACTGCTCGGCGTCGATGTCGCCGGCCTCGGTCGCCGCACCGGTGTGCATGTCGGTGTACTGCTCCGGGAGGTGGATCAGGTATTTCGCGTTCACCTCCGTGAGCAGCTTCGCTTCCCGGCTGAAGTCGACGATGGCCTTGTCCAGGGCCTCCTTACCCTTGTGCAGCCCGGCGAAAACCGTTCCGCCGCAGACCTTCAGGCCGCGCTGGTCCAGCTCGTTCCGCAACTGCGCAGGGTCCTGCGGCAGGAAACCCTGCGGCCCGAGTTCGGTCCAGACATACCCGGCGTTCTGCACGTCGTCGAGGTACTGCTTCCAGCCCACTTGATGGTCGTCCAGCGGAAACCAGACGCCCCACGAATCGGGAGCGGTGCCCAACGTCAGGCGGGAGAGGTCGGTCTTGGCCAGCGTCATCGTGCGTCCCAGAGTTGGTTGATCTTTTCGAGCATGAACCGGTTCGACTCCTCGGCCCTGTCTTCCCACGCGAAGACGCAGGCGGTGAGCTGGCCGTCGAAGCCGATCTCCTTCAGCAGCGAGAACAGCTGGTTGAAATCCACTTCGCCCTGCCCGATGTCCAGGTGTTGGTGGATCCGGGCGGTCGAGCCGGGCGGGTTGATGATGTACCGCAGCCCGGACGACGCATTGAAGTCCAGCGAATCCGCGAGATGTACGTCGGTCAGCAGGTTCCCGGCGTGCCGGATGATCTTCGCCGGGTCGTTGCCGATGTGGAACGTGTGCGGCGCGCAATACAGATAGGACAAGCGCGGAGAATCGATGCCCCGGATCACGTCGATCGCCTCGACGCCGTCCTCGATGAAATCGTCGGGGTGCGGTTCGAGGACCAGATCGATCTCCTTGCGCTCGAAGATCGGCAGCAACTCCTCCAGCGATTTGAAGAACTGGTTCTCCGAGAGCGACACCGCCTCGGGACGGCCGTTGAATTCCGAGACCATCCGGGAGACACCGAGTTCGGCGGTGATGTCGATGGCGCGCTTCCAATTGCGCACGGCCGCCTGCCGCTCGTCCTCGTCCGGACCGGACCAGCGGTACAGCGGCAAGCACCGTTGCCACTGCGACTCCCGCGGATTCCAGTTCCTTGCGGAAGGCCCGAACGGTGGCCAGATCGACCCGGGGATGGCGAAAGAACGGCAGGAAGTCCTCGCGTGGCGAGAGTTCGATCCACTCGTAGCCGAGATCGGCTACGACGCCGGGCAGTTCGAGCAGGGGGATGTGCCGGATCATGTACGGGTCAAGGGCGATACGCACGGCGTCAGACCGCGCTGTACAGGGACGGCTTGTCGCCGAGCTTGACCTCGACCCGGCCGCTGCCGCCGAACAGCGACTGCACGGCGGCGTCGGAGACGACGGCGGCGGCATAGCCGTCCCAGGCGCTCGGGCCGAATTCGCCCCCGGTGGCGACGGCGTCGATCCACTCCTGGAATTCGACGTCGTAGGCGCGGATGAAGCGCTCGCGCCAATCCTCGGGCACGCGCCCGACGTAAGTGTTGTTGCGGCGCACGACAATTGGGCTCGACTCACCGAGGGCGGCGGTGCCCTCCTCCCCGACGACCTCACCGCGGATGTCGTAGCCGTAGCGGATGTTGACCGAGATCTCGACGTCGATCAGGGCGCCGCTCTCCATCTCCAGCATCAGGAACAGCGGGTCCTGCAGCTCGCCGCCGAGCCGGCTCTTGCGCGGCGTCAGCACGGTGGTGGCGACGATCTCCTCGCCGAACATCCAACGCACCATGTCGATCTCGTGCACCGCGGTGTCGGTGATGGCCATGTCCTTGGTGTAATGCGACGGGACGCTGGGATTCCGATGACCGCAGTGCATCATCAGCGGAGTCCCGATGTCGCCGCTGTCCACCACCGCCTTCAATGCCCGGTAAGCGGCATCGTAGCGACGCATGTACCCGACCTGGACCAGCCGGCGTCCGAACGCAGACTCGGCGTCCAGAATCCGTCGGCAAGCCTCTTCCGTGGTGGCCAAAGGCTTTTCGCAGAATACGGGCTTGCCGGCGGCGATGGCGGCCAGCACGTACTCCTCGTGCGTCGGGCCCCAGGAACACACCACGACGGCGTCGACGGATGGATCGTTGATGACGTCCTGCCCGGTCGCATGGGCGGTCGCCGCGGTCAGACCGGCCGCCACCTTGGCTGGCCTCCTCGGCATTGACGTCCGTCACCGCGACGACGTCGGCGCCGGCCAGGACGGTGGTCAGCCGCCGGATGTGGTCCTTGCCGATCATGCCCACGCCGATCACTCCGACGTTGACTGTCATGTGTGTGCTCCCTGGGTGATGAAAGGTGGTTGGTGGATAGCGAACAGCCGGCCCGGCCAGCGAACTGACCGGACCGGCTGGCGGGTCAGATCAGCGTGCGAGTTCGTGGGAGAGCTGGGCCAGCTCCTGGCCACCGGCCATCTCTGCGGTCAGTTCGTCGAGAGTGACCTCGGACCGCTTCTTGTCCAGGACGCACTTGCCCAGCTTGAGGATGATGAAGTGGTTACCGACCAGGTAGGCGTGGTGCGGGTTGTGGGTGATGAAAACCACGCCGAGGCCGGCGTCCCTGGCCGCCGCGGTGTACTTGAGCACGACGCCCGACTGCTTGACACCGAGCGCGGCGGTCGGCTCGTCGAGGATCAGCACCCGCGCACCGAAGTACACGGCCCTGGCGATCGCCACACACTGGCGCTGTCCGCCGGAGAGGGTGCCGATGGGCTGGTCGATGTCCTTGACCACCACGCCCATCTTGCGCAGCTCGCTGTCGGCGATCTGCTTCATCTCCTTCACCTTCATCGGGGCGAGCGGCGCCTTCGTCGCCATCACCTCCGACCCGAGGAAGAAGTTGCGCCAGACCTCCATCAAGCCCACGACGGCGAGATCCTGGTACACCGTGGCGATTCCCTCGTCCAGCGCCTGGCGGGGCGACGAGAAGTGCACGTCCTGGCCGTGTACCCGGAGTTCGCCCTCCGAGTGGGGGTGCAGCCCCGACATGATCTTGATCAGGGTGGACTTGCCGGCGCCGTTGTCGCCGAGGACACAGGTCACTTCGCCGGCATTCACCCGCAGGTTGATGCCTTCCAACGCCCGGATAGCTCCGTAGAACTTTCCGACGTGGTTCATCTCGATCAGTGCCTCACCCCTGTGCAGGTCAGACGCAGCGTGTTCGGTAATGGTGTCAGTCATGACTAGGACCTCCTCCTGGTGGCGAGCCGACGAACGTAGAGGTTGACCGCAACGGCCAGCAGAAGCATGACGCCGAGGAAAGCCTTGAACCAGTTGGGATCCCAGCCGGCGTAGACGATGCCCTCCTGCGTCATACCGAAGATGAAGGCACCGATCGCGACGCCGATGGCGCTGCCGTACCCACCCGTGAGCAGGGTGCCGCCGACGACCGCGGCGATGATGTAGATGAACTCGTTACCCACACCGCCACCGGCCTGGATCACGCCGTTGGAGCTGTAGAGCACGTACTGCCCGTAGACCCAGCCCATCAGGCCGACCCCCATGAACAGGCCGATCTTGACCTTGTTGACCGGGACACCGACGGCCCGGGCGCTGTCCGGATTGCCGCCCACCGCAAGGATCCAGTTGCCGATCTTTGTGCGTACCAGGATCCAGGCCGCGAGGGCCGTGGCCAACAGCCACCAGATGATCAGGATGCTGATCTGCACGTGACCGATCACGAAGGTGTGAGCGAAGATATTGCTCAGCGTGTTGTACCCGGCGATATCGCTCGTGTCGGACGTGGACACCGAACCGGTGACGAGCTTGGTGACTCCCAGGTTGACGCCCTGGAGCACGAAGAAGGTGCCAAGGGTGACCAGGAAGCTGGGGATCTTCGTCTTCACCACCAGGTAGCCGTTGATGAAGCCGATGGCCAGCAGCAGCGCCAGCGAGACGATGGTGCCCACCCACATGTTCAGGTTGTACTGGTAGGTGATCATGGCCGCACAGAGGCCGGCCGTGAAGGCGCCGACACCTGCGGACAGGTCGAATTCCCCGCCGACCATCAGCAGACCGACGGCGACGGCGACGATGCCGACGGTGGCGCTCTGTCCCAGCACCAGGGAAAGCGCGGCCGCCGTCCGGAAACTCGGGGCGACGATGAAGAAGAAGATGTAGATGACCACCGCGGCGATGAGCGCTCCCACCTCGGGGCGGGCCATCAGACGGTGCCGGAAAGACAATGTCACTCTGCCTGATGCGTCTGTGGTACCGGGTGTTTCCGGTGCCTTCACCGCCTGGCTCATGGTTTGCTCCTATCAATCATTCGATCAGCTGATCGCACCCGGTGGATATCCGCGACATTTATCGTCGAGCGGATATCCACCGTCCGCAACCTGAGGAGGACTAGCGGGTGCCGGCCGCCGCGAACTTGGCAATCTGCGCGATGTTCTGGCTGTCGACGATGGCCGGGCCGGTGAGTACCGGCTTGCCGCCGCCGAGGACGTTGCCATTGGTCAGGTACAGCCACAGGGAATCAACGGCCTCGTAGCCCTGCAGGTACGGCTGCTGGTCGACCGAGAACTCGATGGTGCCGGACTGGATGGCCTTGGCCGCGCTGGCGTTCAGGTCGAAGGTGATGATCTTGGCCTTGCTACCGGCCGCTTTCACCGAAGTGATCGCGTCCAGCGCCTGCGGGGCACCCAGCGTGACGATGTAGTCGATGCTCGGGTCCTGGGCCAGTTTGGCTTGGAGGGTGGACTTCACCGAGGAGTCGTCGGCACCGTTGACCTGGATGTTTTCGGTTCCGGGTGCTTGAGCCTTCACACCGGCGCAGCGTGCTTCGAGAGCCACCGAACCGGCCTGCTGGATGATGCAGAGTGGATGCTTGCCGCCCTCAGCAGTGATGCGCTTGCCGACGGTGTTGCCGGCCAGGGTTTCGTCCGAGCCGAAGTACTCCATGGCGCCGAGTGCCTGGTACTGGTTGATGCCGGAGTTGAAGGCCACCACCGGGATCTTGGCCGCGACGGCGCCTTGCACCGCCGACTTGAGCGCGTCCGGCGTGGCCAGCGTGGTGGCAATGCCGTCGACCTTGCTGGTCACCGCGTTCTGGATCAGCGCCGCCTGCTTCGTGGCGTCCGGATCGTTCGAATACTTCAGGGTGATGTTGTCCTTCTTGGCGGCGGCCTGCGCGCCGGAGCGGATCTTGTCCCAGAAGGTGTCACCCGGGCGTCTCGTGGGTGACCATGGCGATGGTGTAGCTGCCACCTGTCGGAGCCGATGCACCGGCCGCTGGCGCAGCTCCGCCGGCTGCTGCCGACCCGGCAGGTGCAGACGCCGCCGGCGCCGGTGCCGACGTGGTCTCGGTGGCCTTCGCGCCGCCAGTGCTGCTGCAGGCACTGAGAGTGAGAGCCATACCGAGGACAACTGCCACCGAGGCGGCGGCTTTGTTGCGAATCCTCATTGATCCGTTCCTTTCACAGAACTCAAGGGCCCGGAGCCACCGCGACGCCGGGGATGGAAGCTGGAATGCCGATCGGCTCGCGGTTCGAATGCACGGTGTGCAATCCGCGACGTGAGCCGTTTCGCCGGCGGTGCTATGCACCGGGCCGGCTGGAATTCACCGAACGTGGAACCCGCAGCGCACACGGGCCGGCAAGGGATTTCAGCGGAATGGCAGACCAGAGACCGAAATGGGCGAATTCGCGCTGTCCGGGCGTCGAGCCCTGGAACGTCGAACCGGCTTGCGGACTGGCGGTCATTCGTGCTGTCCTCCTGAGAAATCGCCGGCGGCGTTGCCGACTGGAACCAAGGGTGTCGTACCGCACACGCCATGTCAATAGTTTGTACAGACATTCTGACATCCGTTATTCGTTTGTGGCCGAGCGCGAGCTGGGTCAGACGTTCTGCGGGAATCCGAGATTGATTCCGCCGTGGCTCGGATCGAGCCAGCGGGTGGTGATGACCTTGCCTCGGGTGAAGAAATGGAAGCCCTCGGCTCCGTGCGCATGGGTGTCGCCGAACAGAGAATTCTTCCAGCCGCCGAACGAGTAGTACCCGACGGGAACAGGAACGGGCACGTTGATGCCCACCATGCCGACCTCGACCTCGTTCTGGAATCGCCTGGCCGCACCGCCGTCGTTGGTGAAGATGGCGACGCCGTTCCCGTACGGGTTGGCGTTGATCAGCTCGCAGGCCTTCGGTGTATCCGGGCACTCTCAGCACGGACAGGACCGGCCCGAAGATCTCGTCGGTGTAGATCGACATCTCCGGGGTTACCTTGTCGAACAGCGTCGGCGAGACCCAGAAGCCTTCCGCCGCACCGTCCACCGGCTGACCGCGGCCGTCCACCACCAGCTCGGCGCCGGCTTCGACGCCCTGCTCGATGTAACCGACGACCTTGTCCCGATGGGCGCCGGTGACCAACGGGCCCATGTCGCAGCCGCGCCTTCCGTCGCCGGTGCGTAGCCCTGAGATGCGATCGGCGATCTTGCCGATGAGCTCGTCGGCGACGCTGTCGACGGCGACGAGTGCGCTGACCGCCATGCATCGTTCCCCGGCCGACCCGAAGCCACCGTTGACCGCGGCGTCCGCGGCCAGATCGAGATCGGCGTCGGGCAGCACCAGCATGTGGTTCTTCGCGCCGCCCAGAGCCTGGACCCGCTTCCCGTTCTTGGTGCCGTTCTCGTAGACATAACGGGCGATCGGCGTCGAGCCGACGAACGAGATCGCCTTGACCGCCGGATTCTCCAGCAGTGCGTCGACCGACACCTTGTCGCCCTGCAGCACGTTGAACACGCCGTCCGGCAGCCCGGCCTCCTTCCAGATCTGCGCCAGCCAGATGGAGGCGCTCGGATCCTTCTCGCTCGGCTTGAGCACGACGGTGTTCCCGGCCGCGATGGCCACCGGGAAGAACCACATCGGCACCATGGCCGGAAAGTTGAACGGCGAGATGACGCCGACGACGCCGAGGGGCTGCCGGAGCGAGGAGACGTCGACCTTGGTCGAGGCGTTCTCGGTCTGGCTGCCCTTGAGCAGATGCGAGAGCCCGCAGGCGAACTCGACGATCTCCTGGCCGCGTGACACCTCACCGAGCGCGTCGTCGAGCACCTTGCCGTGCTCGGAGGTGATGATCTCGGCCAGCTCGCCTTTGCGGGCGTTCAGCAACTCGCGGAAGGCGAACAGCACCTGGGTGCGGCGGGCGAGCGAGATGTCGCGCCAGGCCGGCCACGCCTTGGCCGCGGCGGCGATCACCGCGTCGGCGTCTTCCCGAGAGGCCAGCGCCACCTTCTTGGTGACCTGGCCGGTGGCCGGGTCGAAGACGTCTGCGGTCCGGCCGCTGGTTCCCGCGCTGGCGGCGCCCGCCATCCAGTGCCCGACCACGGGCAGCTCCTGCTCCGTCACCGGAGCGCTGGCCTCTTGAGTGGCTGTCATGTCGTTCGTCCTTTCGCCGTGCTGCTTCCAGCCGGCTGCTGTGGAGTGGAAGTTGATCAGCTGGTCGGGGTGACGTACGGGCGCTGGGCCAGCTTGAACTTGTCGTACGCGGCACGGGCCTGCTCGGTGCTGTCGATGGTGGACACCTCGGCCACCGGAACGTCCCACCAGCCGTCACCTGCGGGCGACTGCTCGTAGAGGTCGGTGTCGACGTGCACCATGACCGCCGTGGTCGACGCCTTGGCCTTGGCCAGCGCGTCCTTCAGTTCTTCGAGCGTCTTGGCCGAATAGACCGTGACGCCAAGGCTGGCGGCGTTGGCCGCCAGGTCTACCGGCAGCACGCCGCCGTCCAGCCGGCCCGACTCCGCCGAGCGGTAGCGATATTTGGTGCCGTAGCGCTGTACACCGAGCGATTCGGACAGCGCACCGATAGAGGCGTACCCGTTGTTCTGCAGCAGCACCACGACGATCTTGATGCCCTCCTGCACCGCGGTGACCAGCTCCGTCGGCATCATCAGGTACGAGCCGTCGCCGACCGTCACGAACACGTCCCGGTCCGGTGCGGCCATGGAAATCCCGATGCCGCCCGGGATCTCGTAACCCATGCAGGAGAATCCGTACTCCACGTGATAACCCTTGCGCTCGCGCGTCCGCCACATGCCGTGCAGGTCACCCGGCAGTGAGCCGGCCGCGCACACCACCACATCCCGCGGCTCCATCACCGCTTCGACGGCCCCGAGCACCTCGCTCTGAGCCAGCACGCCGGTCCGTGCGCCGTACCCGTTGTGATGGGAGGCAACGACTCTGGCGTCCCACTCCCCCGCCAGTTTGGTCGCCAGGGCCTGGTAGTCCGCTTCCGTCCGGTAGCCGGTCAGGGCCTGCTGCAAGGCGGGGAGCGCTCGTTTGGCGTCCGCTACGACGGGCAGGCCCGACTGCTTGACGGCATCCAGGCCGGCCACATTGATGTTGACGAACTTGACACCGGGGTGCTGCCAGACCGTCTTCGACGCGGTGGTGAAATCCGAGTACCTGGTGCCGATGCCGATGATCACATCCGCCCCGGCCGCGATCTCGTTGGCCGCCGTCGTGCCGGTCGCGCCGATCGCGCCCATGTTGAGTGGGTGGTCGTAGGGCAGCGAGCCCTTGCCTGCCTGCGTCTCACCGATCGGGATACCGGTGGCATCGACGAAGGCACGCAGCTCCTCGTTCGCCTCGGCGTAGGTGACCCCGCCGCCCGAGACGATCATCGGACGCTTGGCAGCCTTGATGATCTCGGCCGCAGTCGCGATGACCTCCGGCTCCGGAAGCGGGCGGGAGATGCGCCACACCCGCTCGGCGAACAGTTCTGCAGGGAAGTCGAAGGCCTCGGCCTGCACATCCTCGGGGAGAGCGATCGTGACAGCTCCTGTTTCAACTGGATCGGTCAGCACCCGCATCGCCCCGAGCAGCGCAGCGGGCCAGTTGCTCCGGACGCCAGACACGATCGAAGAACTTGGACAGCGGACGGAAGGCGTCGTTGACCGAGACGTCATAGCCGTACGGCTGTTCCAGCTCCTGCAGCACCGGCGAAGCGACTCTGGTGGCGAAGATGTCGGCCGGCAACAGCAGCACGGGAATGCGGTTGACCGTGGCCAGCGCGGCTCCGGTCAGCATGTTGGCCGCGCCGGGGCCGACGGAGGCCGTGACGGCGAAGGTCTCCAAGCCGGTCCTTCTGCCGGGAATAGCCGACGGCGATGTGCACCATGGCCTGCTCGTTGCGGCCCTGGTGGTACGGCAGGAGGCCGGGTTCGTCGAGCTCGGCCTGCAGCAGCGCCTGGCCGATGCCGGCCACGTTGCCGTGCCCGAAGATGCCGAAGCAGCCGGCGAAGAACTTACGCCGCACGCCGTCTCGCTCGGAATACTGCTGGCCCAGGAACTTCACGATCGCCTGGCCGACGGTCAGCCGCACCACCGCAGGCGAAGCAGAGGTGTCAGTCATACGGTGTCTCCCTCGGAGGTTGTGTAGAACGGCAGTCTCGGATCGACCAGCTGGTCAGCCCAGGTCTGGCGGACCCAGCCGTGTTCGGGGTCATCACTGATCAGCCAGGCCCGCTCGGCGGCTGGCCCGGCCATCACGTTCAGGTAGTACATGTCGTGGCTGGGTGCAGCGATCGAGGGACCGTGCCAGCCGTGCGGCACCAGCACCAGGTCGCCTTCGGCGACCTCCTCGAGCACCTCGATCGGCCGGTCCCGGGTGCCGTAGACCCGTTGATAGCCCGCAGCTTTGCTGGCTCTGACGTCGGCGGGTGCGGTGGACCGGAAGGAGTAGTAGTAGATCTCTTCCAGTTCCGACTCGGTCTCGGTCGCCTCGTCGTGCTTGTGCGGCGGGTAGGAGGACCAGTTCGACGCCGGCGTGAGCACCTCGCAGGCGATCATCTTGTCCGTCTCGAACACGGCCGGGGTGGCGAAGTTGTTCACCTGCCGGGTGCTCGAACCTGCGCCGCGCAGCTCCACCGACACCCCGGAGACCGGGCCGTACCGGAACGGCAGCCGCCGGCTCGCCTTCGCGCCGGGCAACGAGATCACCGCACCCTTGTCGCTGATCAGCTGGACCGTGGAATCCCGTGGCAGGTAGGCGAAGTCAGTGGCCTCATCGAAGACGCCGGTGCGGCCCTCCAGCTTGAACCGCTGCCCGTCGACAGTGACGTGGCAGCCGCCGGACAAGGGCAGCGCGATCATCTCGTGGTCTTCCGTCTGGAAGCTCACCGGTGTTCCGGGCGTCAGGGTGAGGATTCTGAGGCTGGAGTAGCCCCAGCCGGCCGACTCCGGCGTGACCACCAGGTCGAAGATGCCGTCCGCCGTTGACCCGGCCGGCAGGTAGAGGCCCTTGTCCGAAGTCATCAACATGTCTCGCTCATCGGACCATCGACACGGCGGTGTCGACCGCGCGCCGCCACGTCGTCGTCCTTCGGGTAGAGCAGCGTTCGACCGACCACCAGGCCGCGGACCGCGGGCAGTGCGAGGGCATCGCGCCAGCTCTGGTAGGTCTCCTCGGCATTCGTGGCGGGATCGCCACCGAGCAGCAGCGTCGGCAACGTCGTCGAATCCATCACTCGCTCCATCTCGGCAACCACCGGCAATTTCATCCAGGTGTACGCCGAGGTGCGCCCCAGCGCACTGGTGATGCCGACGGACTTGATGACGGCATCAGGCGTGAGGTCGTTGAATACCCGACCACCCTCGCGGGTCGACCAGAACGGTTCGACCATGGCCATCAACTTGCGATCGGACAACTCGTTGACCGCCTGTGCAGTGGCCTCCATCGTCGCCACCGTGCCCGGGTCACCCAGGGCGATGCGGGTCAGCATCTTGCCGCCGTTGAGTCCCATGTCCGCGCAGCCCCTGGCGTCGTAGCCGGTGAACCGGTCGTCCAGCTCGAACGCCGCCCCTTGCAGGCCGCCTCTGTTCATCGAGCCGATGACGACCTTGTCCTCGAGCGCGCCGAGCAGCAGCAGGTCCTCCAGGATGTCCGGTGAGGCGAGCAGCCCGTCGACCCCGGGCCGGCTCAGTGCCGTCACCAGACGATCGAGCAGTTCGATCCGGGAGCCCATCGCCATCGGCCGATCGCCGACACCGAACGCACCGCGCGCGGGGTGGTCCGCGGCCACGATCATCAGGCGGCCGTCCCCCCGGACGGTGTCCCGCTTGGTCCTCGCGTCGGCCGCCCGCAGGATGGCGTCCGGATCACTCACCCGGATCTCGGTGATCTCGGCGAGGCGTTGCCTGATCGTCCTGCCGTCGGCGACATTCGTTGCGCGCGGCAACTGTTTCAGTCATTGCCAACCTCCTTCAGGAGTGCTTCCACCTCGGCGGTGGTGGGCATGGCACTGGAGCACTCCCGCCGGGTGGCGACGATCGCTCCGGCCGCATTGGCGAAGCGCAAGATGGTCTCCAGGTCCCAGCCGGACAGCAGTCCGTGGCACAGCGCGCCGCCGAATCCGTCCCCGGCGCCCAGGCCGTTGATGACGTCGACCGGAGTCGGTGGTACCTCGAGCGTCACGTCCTTCGTCATACCCAGGACACCCCTCGGACCCTGTTTGACGATGGCGACCTCGACTCCGGCGTCCAGCAGCGCTTTGGCGGCGCGCATCGGTTCCGTTTCACCGACGGCGATCTCGCACTCCTCCTTGTTGCCGACGGCCACGGTGACGTGGGCCAGGGCCTTGCGCACCTGCGAACTGGCCTCCGCCGGGTCATTCCAGAACATCGGTCGATAGTCGAGATCCAGGATGGTCAGCGGCTTGCGGGCCCGCGCTTCCCACGCTGCGAAGTGCGCCGACCTGCTCGGCTCCTCGCTCAGCCCGGTCACCGTCGACCAGTAGATCCCGGCATCGGAGATGGCCTGCAGATCAAGTTCGTCGGCACGGATCTGCAGGTCCGGCGCGCTCGGCAGCCGGTAGAACAGCAGCGGAAAGTGGTCCGGCGGGTACATCTCGCAGAAGGTGATCGGCGTCAGCAGATCGGGTACTACCGAGACGAACCGGTCGTCGACACCGAATTCCTTCAGGGCCTTGTGGATGTACCGGCCGAACGCATCGGGTCCGGTCCGGGTGATCACGCCGCTGCGACGCCCGTGCCGTGCGGCCGCAACGGCCACGTTGGTCGCACTGCCGCCCAGATATTTTCCGAAGGTCTCCACGTCCTCCAGACCGACGTTGTCCTGGAGGGGATATAGATCGACACCTATCCGGCCGATCGTCAATACATCGAGATGCCCGCTCACGCCGCTCCTTTGCTTGACGGCGGCCGACCGGAACGAATAATCCGTGGCCGCGCTGCCGTGATGCACCAAGGGTGGCGAAACTTCGGCCGCATGTCAATAGTTTGTTAGTACATTCTGTCATTCGGCCGTCAGGCGTTGAGGGCGTACGCTGACCCAACCTGACGGGAGGACCAATGCCGGACCTGTTCATGGACCTGGATCGATCGAGTCCGGTTCCGCTGTACTACCAGGTTTCCCAACAGATCGAGCGTGCCATCTCCTCCGGTCAGCTCGGCCCCGGGGCCCGGCTGGACAACGAGATCAGCCTTGCCGACCAATTCGGCCTATCCCGCCCGACCATGCGGCGGGCCATCCAGGAACTTGTCGACAAGGGCCTGTTGGTGCGCAAGCGCGGCGTCGGCACCCAGGTCGTGCACGGACAGGTCACCCGGCCGGTGGAACTGACCAGTCTGTACGACGACCTTGCCCGCGGCCATCAGGCACCGCGGACCACGTTGCTGGTCAACGAGATCATTCCGGCGACCGAGAAGGTGAGCGGTTTTCTGGATGTGCCGGTCGGGGCCAAGGTGCTGCGGTTGCGACGGCTGCGCTTCGCCAATGCCGAGCCGCTGGCCATCCTGGAGAACTACCTGCCCGAAGATCTGGCGGACATCGGAGAGGCGGATCTGGAGGCGCGCGGGCTGTATCAGTTGATGCGGGCCAAGGGCGTCCACATCCGGGTCGCCAAACAACGCATCGGCGCACGGGCCGGCACGGCGGAGGAATGCCAGCTCCTTGATGAACGCAAGGGCAGCCCGCTGCTGACGATGGACCGCGCGACGCACGACGACTCCGGACGCCCGGTCGAGTGGGGCCACCACGTCTACCGCGCCAGCCAGTACTCGTTCGAGGTGACGCTGGTGGATCACTGAGTTGTGCTGGTTTGGTGCGACCAACGTTTCCCCGTAGACTTCGGGGGTTGCCTCGGCGAGGGTGGCCGCGCGGACCAGCACTTCAGGTTCCCGGTCACCGTGATCGACGCGGTGGGTCGCTGGACGAAGATCCGCTCGTGTTCTTTTCGCACGCCGTGGTCACGTCAGCCGGAATATCCAGACCCACCGTTTGCTAGGAGCATCAAGTGCCCGAGGTCCGCCTCTCCGCCGAGTCCCGCAACGAGTTCGGCAAGGGCTTCGCCCGCCGTCTCCGTGCTGCCGGGAAGATTCCCGCTGTGCTGTACGGCCACGGCACCGATCCCCGCCACCTCACCCTCCCGGCGCGCGAGTTCGCCAAGGCGATCAAGGGCGGCGCCAACACCGTGCTGACCCTGGGCCTGCCGGACGGCGACGAGCTGGCGCTCGCCAAGTCTGTCGTCCGCCACCCGCTGCGCGACTACTACGAGCACGTCGACCTGATCATCGTCGTGCGTGGAGAGCGCGTCACCGTCGACATTCCCGTCGTCCTGGTCGGCGACGCGCCGGCCGGTTCGACCGTTCTCACCGACGCCAACACCCTGTCGATCGAGGTCGAGGCCCTGCACATTCCGCAGGGGCTCGACGTTTCGCTGTCCGGTCTGGAAATCGGATCCCAGGTCCTGGCCTCCGAGGTCCCGCTGCCCGACGGCGCGATCCTCATCAGTGATCCCGACACGCTGGTGGTGGCCGTTTCGGCCGTCGCCGAAGCGGATGCCGGCGAGGAAGAGGCTCCGGCCGCCGAGGCTGAACCGGCTGAAGAAGCCTGATAGTTCCCAGCTCCACCAAGCGGGCGCGTCCGGACTCCGGGCGCGCCCGCTGTTGTCTTCCCACTTCGGTCCCTTCCGCGTGGCTCTACCACTCCCGATGGACCGAACCGGACGGTCCGAGAGGAACACCCGATGACCTCGCCACATGAACCTCCCGAACTGGTGCTGGTGATCGGGCTCGGCAATCCCGGTCCGGGCTACGCCGGCAACCGGCACAACATCGGCGCCATGGTGGCGGACGCGCTCGCCGCTCGCTTCTCCGGGCGCTTCAAGTCCCACAAGGCCGGCGCCGACATCGCCGAGGGCCGGCTGGCGCGGAACCCGCGCGATCGTCGCGAAACCCCGTACCTACATGAATCTTTCGGGCGGTCCGACCGCAGGGCTGGCCCGGTTCTTCAAAGTCCCGCCGACCGACGTCATCGTGGTGCACGACGAACTGGACCTGCCGCCGTCGGTGATCCGGGTGAAACAGGGCGGCGGCGAGGGCGGCCACAACGGACTCAAATCCATCTCCGCTTCGCTGGGCACCAAGGATTACCTGCGTGTCCGGTGCGGAATCGGTCGGCCGCCCGGCCGGATGGATCCCGCCGACTACGTGCTGCGTGATTTCTCCGCAGCGGAGCGCAAAGAGCTGCCGATCGATCTCGAGAACGCTGCCGACGCCGTCGAGTCGTTGATCCGCATCGGTCTGCTGGAGACGCAGAACCGACTTCACTGAAGTCTTGCGGCCGTCATACTCGTTGACGTATATTCGTCTACGAGTACTACGGAGGATCAAGATGGCCGCACGACGCAAGGTCGCCAACCTGTTGGCCCTGGCGGTGCTGTCGACGCTCTACCAACGACCGATGCACCGCTACGAGATGGCGTCGATCATGCGGGCGCGCGGCAAAGAGCAGGACATGGCGATCAAGTGGGGGTCGCTGTACACGGTCGTCGACAATCTCGAGAAGCACGGCTTCGTCGAAACCATCGGCAACACGCGCCAGGGCGCGCGCCCGGAGCGGACCGTGTACCAGATAACAGAGGCGGGCCGGCACGAGCTCGTCGACTGGACGAGGGAACTGATCTCCGCCGTGGACCCCGAGCACCCACGGTTCGCCGCCGGTTTATCGGTTCTCGCTGCCCTGCCGCCGGACGAGGTCATCGAACTTCTGCGGGTCCGGTTGGGGCGGCTCGAGGAATCCGTCGCCGCCCAACGGGCAGCGATCGAGGCGGCAGCGGCCGACGTTCCTCGGCTGTTCCTGATCGAGAACGAATACAGCATTGCGATTCTCGCTGCGGAGGCGGCCTGGGTCGCCTCATTGCTCGAGGAACTCACCTCGGGCAGCTACCCGGACCTGGCCCGATGGCGCGCCTGGCACCAGACCGGCGAGATGCCGGACGACCTTGTCGAACTCGCAGAAAGGGGAGCCATCCCGGACTGAGGCAAACACCACGTCCCGGCGGCTGTGCGGCAACACCGCCACCGGGACGTTGCTCGAAACCATCGCCTGCGAGAGGCGAATCCGGCCACGAGTTGGCAGACGAAGGATATCCGGATTCTCTTCCGCAGCTGGGCGATGCCATATCACCGCAACTCACCGGAGGAAACGCATGTCCCCAGTAAGAACCGCAATTGTCATCGGCGGCGGCATCGCCGGACCCGTCGCAGCCACCGCCCTACGGAAGGCCGGCCTGCGGGCCGACGTCTACGAGGCCTACCCCGCACGCATCCAAAGGCATCGGCAGCGCATTGGCGCTGGCACCCAACGGTTTGGCCGCCCTGGACATCATCGGCGCCGGCGACGGGGTGCGTGACGCCGCGCTGCCCATCACCGCGACAGCGATGTCCGTGGCCGGGAAGAGCCTCGGTGCGCTGCCGACCCTGGCCGATCTGCCGCCGCTGCAGATGATTGACCGCGGCGACCTGCACCGGGTGCTGCACGACCGCGCCACTGGCCGCGGGAGTTGCGATTCGAGTACGGCAAGCGCCTGGTAGGCGTCGATGAGCGCCACGACAGCGTGACTGCGCGATTCGACGACGGCAGTACCGCGTCCGCCGACATTCTGATCGGTGCGGACGGCGTGCGCTCCACCGTGCGCAGGCTGATCGACCCGGACGCGCCCGCCGCCGGATACACCGGACTGCTGGGCTTCGGCGGCATCGTCGACGGCGGGCTCATGGACGATCCCGGCACGATGACGTTCGCATTCGGCCAGCGTGCCTACTACCTGTACTGGACCATGTCCGACGGCCGGGTCGCCTGGGGCGCCAATCTTCCGTCGAAGGACTACCTGACCCTCGGTCAGGCCCGCGACATCCCGCCGCAGCAGTGGTTGCAGACCCTCAGGGAGACTTACGCCGGTGACGTCCCAGGCGAGCGGCTGGCCGCCGGAACGACAACGCAGTCGTTGGAGGTATTGGGCGCAATCCACATCATGCCGCCGGTACCGCACTGGTATCGCGACCGGATGGTGCTCGTCGGCGACGCAGTGCATGCACCGTCCAACAGCACCGGGCAGGGTGCGTCACTGGCGATCGAGAGTGCGATCCAGCTGGCTCGATGCCTACGGGATCTTCCGGATGCGCCGTCCGCGTTCGCGGCCTACGAACTGCTGCGCCGACCGCGGGTGGAGAAGATCACGAAGCGCGGCGCCAGGATCAACCACGCCAAGGCGCCGGGTCCGGTGGCGCGCCGGTTGATGCAGTCGGTGATGCCCCTCATGTTCAAGTTCATGAACCCCGAACGGACGATGGGATGGGAACAGCGCTACACCATCGACTGGGACGCTCCGGTACAGAACGAGAAGTGACTGCGGCCCTTTGAGCGGAACGTCAGGTCAGCATCCGCCACAGGGCATCGAAGGCCATCCGGCCCGTGGCCCTGGCCTCGTCGGGTTCGCTCATCATGGCGTCGATGGTCGCGTCGGCGATCGCCCTCGTGAGCGCCAGTAGGAAACCCAACGGTGCCGTTCGCATCCCTGCGTCGCCCGCGCTTCGTTCCAGCAGAGCCGTGACGTCGCCGAACCCGGTGTCCACGATCTGGCGGCTCTCGGCCGTGATGTCATCGCAGACGTCGAGTCGGGCGAGCGCCCTTCGCTTCTCCGGAGACGAGATGGCCCAGTGCAGCCACTGGTTCCACACGTGCATGACCTGCTCTCGCACGTCGTCCTCGATCGGCAGCCCGACGACCGCGGTCGCGCTCAGGTCTGTCCCGAGGGCGATGTAGAGCTCGTTCCAGAGGGTCGCCTTCGCGTCGAAGTACATGAACAACGACCCGTTGGAAACACCCGCCTCCTCGGCGATCACAGATGTCGGGGCGCGCAGTCCTTGCCTGGCGATCACCCGGGTCGCAGCGGACAGGATCGCATCGCGTCGATCCATACTCCTCGGCCTGGCCATACGGTCAGAATATAAGAGAGTGACTGGTCAGTCGAGCCGCGCCTCGGGCCGCCGATCGCGGGCGTTGTGCGACTGGCGGATTCTTAACCGGATCGTGATAATTGGCCGGGTCGCGGTAGGTTGGGCGTGTACGGGATCTGGCCGACGAGTCGGCAAGCCCTCGAAAGTGCTTGGCATGTCTGATGATTCAAAAGGCTCGAAAATCGAACCGTTGACGGGCGGGCTCGAATCCGTCGCCCGACACCGGCCGGCAGGCCCTTCCGGGGCGCCGAGTTGGCCCCCGGTTCACTCGCCGTTCACCTGGGGCATCTAACGTTTACCTCGTTGCGCTGTGGGAAAGCGAAACGACCGCGTTTCTGTCCTGCCGAGCCGGGCGGGATCCTGCCGAGACTGGGAATACGACATGGATACAACGCTGTTTCTCGTGGTCGTTGTGGTCATCACGGCGCTCGCCTTCGACTTCACCAACGGATTCCACGACAGCGCCAATGCGATGGCCACGTCGGTAGCAACCGGAGCGCTCAGGCCCAAAGTGGCGGTGCTGATTGCGGCGGTGTTGAACGTGGTCGGCGCACTCCTGTCCACCGAGGTCTCCAAGACGATCTCGGGTGGCATCGTCGTCGACGCCAAGGTCACCCCGTTGATGATCTTCGCTGGGTTGGTCGGTGCCATTCTGTGGAATCTGACCACCTGGCTGCTCGGCCTGCCGTCCAGCTCGTCGCAGGCACTGTTCGGCGGGCTGATCGGCGCGGTGGTGGTCGGCGCCGGGGTCTCCGCGGTCAACGTCGGGACGGTGCTGTCCAAGGTGGTGCTGCCGGCCGTGATGGCTCCCGTCGTGGCGGGTGCGGCCGCTGCGGGGGCCACCTATCTGGCCTACAAGCTGGTCCGCAAGCCTGACGAGGGCGCCGGGGCGAAGGGTTTCCGGCAGGGCCAGAAGATGTCCTCGTCGCTCGTCGCGCTGGCCCACGGAACCTCGGACGGCCAGAAGACGATGGGCGTCATCACCCTGGTCCTGATCACCGCCGGCTATCAGGCGGCCGGGTCGGGACCCGAATTGTGGGTCATCCTCTCGGCCGGCCTGGTGATGGGCCTCGGTACATATTCCGGCGGCTGGCGCATCATGCGGACGATGGGCAAGGGCATCGTCGATGTCCGGGCTCCACAGGGGTTCGCGGCCGAGACGTCCTCGGCCGTGGCGATCCTGGCGTCGTCACACCTCGGATTTGCGCTGTCCACCACCCAGGTCTGTTCGGGATCCATCGTCGGGTCCGGCATCGGCAAGAAGCTGGCCGTAGTCAAGTGGAGCACGGCTCGCAAGATGGTCTACGCCTGGGTGCTCACCCTCCCCGCAGCCGCGACGGTCGGGGGGCTGGCCGCATATGTCGCCGAGAAGGGACCGGTCGGCACCATCCTGGTCGGCGTCACCCTGATCGCGAGTGCAGCCGGGATCTGGGCCATCTCCCGTCGCGCCCCGGTCACCAGCGAAAATGTCCTGGCTTCCGACGAAGTCTCGCTGACCGCCGAACCAGCGGCGACCGAACCGTCCACGACGTCCACCATCGCCACAGTCTGAAGCAGGAGTCCTCGTGAAGATCGACTGGGCGTCGCTCGGCACGGTTGCCGTCGTGACCGTCGCGGTTTCGCTGGTGGTCGTCGGAGTCGTCTCTGTGGGCATCTCTGCGCTGGTCAGCGCGGACAACCGGACGGCGGCCGGCCAATCAGGCATCGCGGCCAGGATCGCCGGTTATCTCTGCGTCGGCGTCGCCGGATTGATCCTGCTGTACGGGCTCTACCTGATCATCCCGCAGTTCCACTGACCGGATCGTCGCGTAGTTCCACCCAGGCCGGTTCAGCTTGCCTCGACCGCATACCCCACGCCGCGCACCGTCCTGATCGGGCTCGCATCGCCGAGCTTCGACCGCAGCGCCGCAATGTGGACATCGACCGTGCGGAGACCGGACGCGGCAGCGTGACCCCACACAGAGCTCAACAGGCTCTGCCGGTCGAAAACCCGTTCCGGGTGCTTCATCAGATGGATGAGCAAATCGAATTCGGTTGCGGTCAGGGCGATCTTTCGCGCATCGACCCAGACCCGTCGCTGCGAGATGTCCGCTCGCAGTCGGCCGACGACCAGCACAGATGAGCCTGGAACGGCGGCAGCTCCGGCTCGACGGAGCACCGTGCGGACCCTGGCCACCAACTCGCGTGGGTTGAACGGTTTGACCAGATAATCGTCCCCGCCCAGTTCCAGACCGAGAATCCGGTCCACATCTTCGTCGCGAGCGGTGACGAAGACTATGGGCGTCGAGTCACCGGCGGCCCGCAACTGCCGGCAGACGGTGAGTCCATCGATGTCGGGCAGACCGATGTCCATCACGACGGCCACCGGACGATCCCGTCGAATCATGGCTTGCGCGTCGCGACCGAAGCCGGTGGTCCGCACCGAGAACCCGGCGGCCGACAGGTAGCGGCGGATCACGTCGGCGATCGCGCGCTCGTCCTCGACCACCAGAACGAGACCGCGGGCCGGACCAGTTCCGGTCGCACCCGAAGGCTCCATCGGAGTTCCTTTCCAACTCGATGCGGACGTGTCCCGGATAGTCGGCGGAGTGCCTCGTCCGACGGCGCATCCCGTGCGCGCACTCAGGTAGACCGCGTGCCGTGTCCGGGTCCGGGTCCGACGAGGATTCGAGGGCGGCGTGACGTCAGCACGGCCGGATCGGCCCACCGTAGGGTGAGCAGCATGGCAACTCCCCTCGTCAGCGAGGTGTTCGAATCCGACGCTTGGCGACCCGTTCCCGGTTGTGGATTGGAAAACCTTACCCACACCAACTATCTCCGGTACACCGGGACGGCGGGCCGGGCGCGGGAGATCGACGAGCAGCACCGCGACTCGTTGCCGCGGTTGAGATCCGCGGACCGGTCCCCGGTGTCCGGGCGCGCCTGGTCGGTGAGTCGATGAGCCGCTCCGTCGAACTGCTGCAGGTGCCGACCGGACCCGCATTGCTTGCGGTGCTACCCAAGCTTGCGGATGCGCTGTCCGGACGGGGTCCGGCGCTCGCGCCGGTTGCCGCTGGGGACACCGGGCAGATCGCGCGGCTGACCAAGGCGTTCGGGACCGGCACCGCACTCGCCGAGGACGAGGACGATCCTGCCGACCCAACAGCGATAGTCATCGCCACCTCCGGGTCGACCGGACCGCCGAAGGGCACTCTGCTGCCCCGGTCGGCACTGGCGGCATCGGCCGCAGCCACCCAGGCCAGGCTCGGCCCGGCGGGGTGCTGGCTGCTGGCGCTCCCAGCGCAGCACATCGCAGGTCTGCAGGTCCTTTTGCGCTCGTTGGCCACCGGTTCCGAGCCGCACGTCATGGACACCGCCCTGCCCTTCACCGCCGAGCGCTTCACCGAAGCGGTCGACCGGCTGCCACCCGGAGCCCGCGTACGTCTCGCTGGTGCCTACCCAGCTGCACCGGCTGCTGCAGCACGAAGCGGCAACCGCCGCGCTGCGGACGTTCGACAGCGTGCTGGTCGGCGGCTCGGCCACGCCAGAGCGGTTGCAGGGGCTCGCACGCGGAGCCGGGGTCAGTATCGTGACGACCTACGGCATGAGCGAGACGTGTGGTGGTTGCGTCTACGACGGCCTACCGCTCGACGGGGTTCGAGTGGAGCTGGAGGAGACCGGCCGGGTGGTGCTCGGCGGGGCGGTGGTCGGGCGCGGATACCGCAACAGGCCCGGGCATCCGGCATTCGCTCCGCTCCAGGCGCCGCCGGCTGCCACCGCACGCTCAGATTCGTTCCGGACCGACGACCTCGGCGAATGGTGCGACGGACGACTGCGGATCCTCGGCCGGATCGACGACGTCATCGTCACGGGTGGCTTGAAGATCACACCGACCCCGATGGAGGCTGTCATCGCCGGGCTACCGGCCGTCGCCGAAGCGGTGGTCGTGGGCATTCCCGATCCGGAATGGGGCCAGCGGGTGGCCGCTGTCGTGGTTGCCGTCGACCCGGGAAATCCGCCGCGGCTCGATGATCTGCAGCGTGCCTGCGGCGCTGCCGGAATCGGCGACGCGTTCCTGCCGCGGTCGCTGACCCTCGTCGATGGACTGCCCTCGCGTGGACCGGGCAAGCCGGACCGGAGGGCCGCCACGGAGCTGGCCGCCGCAGAACTGGCGCGGGCCGCCCCGTCGCCCCGTTAGGGTTCATCCACGTGGCAACAGCAACGCAGTGGCTCTCCGCGTCCCGACCCCGCACCCTCCCGGCCGCGGTCGCCCCCGTGCTCGTCGGTGCAGGCGCAGCCGCAGCGATCGACCTTTTCTCCTGGTGGCGGTCCCTGCTGGCGCTCGTCGTCTCGCTGGCTCTCCAGGTCGGCGTGAACTACGCCAACGACTACTCGGACGGGGTCCGCGGCACCGACAACGATCGGGTCGGCCCCATGCGACTGGTCGGTTCGGCCCTCGCCGAGCCGCGGGCCGTCAAGGCGGCGGCCTTCTGCTGTTTTGGCGTTGCCGGTATCGCCGGTTTGATCCTGGCCGCCGCCACCACTTGGTGGCTGCTGCCGTTCGGCTTGGCCGCCGTCATTGCTGCCTGGTTCTACACAGGCGGTCCGAGGCCTTACGGCTACGCCGGCTTCGGGGAGGTGTTTGTTTTCGTCTTCTTCGGCCTGATGGCGGTCCTGGGCACCACCTACGTCAACAGCGGGCAGATCACGTTCGCCTCCGTGGTCGCCGCGATCGGTGTCGGGCTGCTCGCCTGCGCTCTGCTGATGGTCAACAATCTGCGAGACGTCCAGACCGACGTGCAATCCGGCAAACGAACGCTCGCCGTCCTGCTGGGCGACCGGCTGGCCCGGCTGGTCCTGGTTCTCACGATCGGCGGCGCCTATCTGGCCGTTCTGGTGATGGGTGTTCGCCAGCCGTGGTGTCTGCTGGCCTTGCTCAGCGCACCATTGGCTTTCCCGCCGATCCGGCAGGTGCTGGCCGGGGACAAGGGTCCCGCTCTGATCACCGCGCTCGGCGGAATCGGCCGGTTGGAGTCCGTCTACGCGGTGCTGCTGACCGTTGGTCTGGTGCTCGGGAGGTAGCCCGGGACGGCACAATAAGACCGCTCAGAGCGGGGCGCGTGCAAAATCGTTCTTCGACGGGGACCATGTCCGTTATGTACATCGCCGGTCCGGAGAGCTGCCAGATCTCCGTCGACGAACCGTCGACGCTCGTCATCGCGCTCTATATCCGGGAGGCTGCCGGATTGGCCGAGTTGACCGTCCCCGAGATCCCGCGACTGGACCCGCCATCACACATCTGGCCGGCCTGGGCGCCCCGGCCGTCCGACGGCATGACGACCCTGCCGGACCCCTTCACCGGTTCGCTGGACCGGGAGCAGACAGCGCGCGAGTGGGCTCGGTGGTGGCGCCATGCGCTGGCCGCAGGGCCGGCCGCCGCCGATGACCTGCAGACCACCCCGATTTGCCGCGTTCACCGGTACGCCATCGCTGCGCATCCTGCTGCAGATGTATCACGAACGAGCAAGCCTGTGGGCGGACTCGATCTCGAGCGATCCGCGGACGAAGCGGGCGCATTCGGTACCCAAGGACGGTCTGGAGGAGCTGGCCATCCAGGCCGGCGAGATGTGGCGCTCGAAGCCCTTCCGGTTGCGCCTGACGGTGATTCCGGTCGAGACCCAGCACGCCTGGCAGCTGGCTCCCGATCACATCCTGGTGACGCGACATCTCATCGCCGACCGGGACAACGTGCTCGACTGGCTGCGTTCCCGGATCCTTGCGGTGCGCTGACGGCGTTCCGCTGCGCTCATTGCTGTTCCCCGCCGTTCAGCGCGGACCGCAGCCGCTCCCGTTCGGCTCGGCGAGATGCATTCGACGTGGCCATCGCCGTGTTGACCCGTTGCCGGACATTGCCGAACAACAGCCAGGACAGGGGCAGCGCCAGCACGATCGCGAAAAGCAGGGCCAGGATCAGCGGCATCAGGAGCGAGAGGGCGGCCGCAAGGACCACCAGGAGTGCGACGCGCAACAGAGAGTAGATGGCCAACCACTTCGCCAGATGAGGAGCAGTCGCCGGCATTTCGGCTGCTGCCGTGGCTTCGCCGTTCTCGGCCGGATCCGGTGCGGTGTCCACTTGTCGAGGATATGCGCTGACCCGGCGCCGGCTAGTCCGGAAGGTTCCCTCCCTGCCGGTCGACGACCGAAGCCGGTCTGCCTTCGAACCTGGTGGCCAGCACGACGGTGGTGGTCGTCCGCGCCACGCCGTCGATGGCGCGCAGTCGACCGAGGCAGCTGTGCAATTCATCGACACTGGCAATGCGCAGGATGACGATGAATGCGTCGTCGCCGGCGACCGAGTAGCAACTCTCGACTTCCGGCATCGCTTCCAGGGCGGACGCGATGACCTCGTCCCGGCCGTTCTCCCCCGGCGCGATCCCGACCAGCGCGGTGACCCCCACGCCGATTGCGCCCGGCGACACCACTGCACGGTATGCAGTGATGATCCCGGACGCCTCCAGTTTTCCTACCCGCTCGTGCACTGCCGACGACGACAGGCCGACCAGTCGCGCCAATTCCGCGTAGCTCGCCCGCCCATCGGCCCGCAGTGCGTCGATCAGCTGCCGATCCACCAGATCCACGACTGCCTCCTGCACATCGACCGCAGGCGTCGACGCGCAGCGCAGCGCCGGTGGTCCACCCTCGGTGGTCGTTCCTGTCCGTCGTCAGCGTAGTGGTCCATCCTGCCGCCCGGCCCGGCCTTGGACTGACTTGTCAGCGGTGCAGTCCGCAGCCTTTCGGAGGTTTCATCCGGCCCGGGGCGGGTAGCGGAGCAGTGCTCCGCGAGTCGTAACATTTTTGTTACCTGGCGGACCACGGCGGTCCCACCGTTGACGACCATCAAACCTCTGGGTGACGACATGGCTACGATTTGCGCAGCTGACGGCCGAAATCGACGCTCTCGGAGCAGTGAAATTTCGGCGGTTTCCCATTCGGCCGAGTCCGTCCGGAAACGGGCTTTCCGGTCAAAAGAGACTTTCGCTCATATTACGTTCATGTGAAGAGTCTCACGGAACGGCATGAATGGGGCACAATGGGCACCACGCCAACACGGGCGTACGAGGCCAGTCGGGGCCTGAGAGACAGGAGGCACGTAGCCATGGAGAAGTCGGAACGACTGCTCACACCAGGCGAAGTTGCGTTGATGTTCCGGGTGGATCCCAAGACGGTCACCAGGTGGGCGTCGGCAGGCCGGATCGGCTCGATCCGCACGCCGGGTGGACACCGCCGGTTCCGCGAATCGGAGGTCAGCGTCCTGCTCGCGGACCTCACCGTGGAAGCGGCTCGACACACAGCCTGATCGCACCCCGGCTCGACACCGAACAACAGTCGATCGGCCAGTCCGTTCCACCAGACCGTGCCCCCCGTGCCCACTGCGCAACAGTGTGGACGGGGGGCATCGTGCTGTCCGCCTCAGATTTTGCTGGCTGTCCGCTCCCGCCAGGGCCGGCGGTCGGCGTGGGTAGGGCTAACCGCCGCGTCCTCGACAGGGCGATTTCAGACAGGTATGCGTACTGTGGAACCAGACAAAGGAGGTGCCGGATGTACATGCTCATCGCGATAGCCGTGACCGTTCTGGTGATCGCGCTCGCTTGGCGTGGGATCGGCGCTGCGTCACAGGGCGAAGAGTCGGCGCAAACTCCGCAGGCACGGCCGAGTCGGCCGAATAGGGCGCGGTCGAGAACTACTGCACCCGACGATGATCCGGAGTTTCTCCGAGAGATCGATCGCAAGCTACGGGGCGAGGACAAGAGCAGCTGAGGCGATCTATCCCGCCGTTCGGTCAGGGGCTTTACCGATCGATCGGCTTCGCGTCGCTCAATTCAGTCCCGCGTAGGAGTGCAGTCCCGACACGACGATGTTGATGACGAACAAGTTGAACAGCACCGAGACGAACCCCAGCACCGAGATCCAGGCAGCGCGGGTCCCCCGCCAGCCGGCTGTCGCCCTCGCGTGCAGATACGCCGCGTAGAACACCCAACTCACGAAGGCGCAGGTCTCCTTCGGATCCCAACCCCAATATCGTCCCCAAGCCACCTCAGCCCACATGGCGCCGGCGATGACGGCGAAGGTGTACACGGGGAAGGCGACGATCGTCGTCCGGTAGGCCACTCGGTCCAGTGCCGCCAGTGACGGCAGCGAAGCGAGCCGTGACCTGCTCGCTACCGAAGCCTGCGGCGTGAACCGACCTGGAGAACCGGGCGACGCACCTGCCAACGACGATGCGGTCGTCACGCCGTTGGCAGCCGGGAGCAGTTCGTGGCCCGAGTCCCTGGCCCACGCTTGCTCCGCCAGCAGTTTGCGCTCATAGCTGGCCCGTAACAGGTACATCACCGAGGCGACGCCGGACACCATCAGCACGCCGCTCGACAGCGACACCGCCAGTACGTGGATGAGCAGCCAGTAGGAATGCAGGGCGGGTACCAGCGACTCGACCTGCGTGTACAGCTTCGTCCCTCCGACGAACATCAGGATGACGATCGGGATCATCACGAAGAAGCCGAACGACCGTGACTTCGTCCTGTACAGGATGATCAGGAAACCGGCGACGGCAGCGGCACAGATCATCGACGTGAACTCGTACATGTTGCCCCACGGCGCCCGGCCCGCGGCAATTCCCCTCGTGACGATCGAGAAGAGTTGGGCGACAAAGCCTATCGTCACGACGATCAAGCCGGCGCGACCGAACAGCGCGGCCATCGACTTCCGTTCCGGTTTCGACGGCCGGACTATCTGGCCGATGCGTGCATCACCCGGAACACCGCCTCGTCTGTCGATCAACGCCGTTGCGCCTTTGCTCGCCGCGCGCAACTGCATGCTGACCGCCTCGGCTGCGGTCGGAGCGGTACCACGCGACGAGGCGAACTCGATCCCGAAGCAGACCAGCGCCGCGATGTAGCCCGCCAGCGCAGCCTGAAACCCCAGATATGAGATGTCGCCGAGATGGTCGTTGACCGCCATCAGCCCGCTGCCTTTCCGTCGACCAGAGAAACCAACTTCGTGAACTCGTCGCCGTACCCGGCCTGATCGGTCCTGGCCAGACCACCGACTTCGACCCTGACCCGACCCTCACCGGCCACGGTACTGCCTACCGCCGACACACCGTCGGCGTCCCGTGTCCTGCGGGTGACAGCAGGTGGTCGGCTGGCGTCGGACACCCCGTCCGCGGAGCTGATCCGGAACCAGACCCGGCGGCGCTTGATGGTCAGCGACGACATCAGGCCGATGAGCAGGGTGATGGCAAAGACCAGGGCCCAGCCCTGCGCGGGGTCGTAGGACGTCTGTAGGGACACCCACTCCTTGTATCCGGTGAAGGTGATCCTGGTCCCGTCGTCCAGCTTCATCGACTCGCCGGGTGCCAGGTTGGCCCTGTTCAGCTTGACCAACTGGCCGTTGGCCACCTGGTCGGCATCGATCGTGAAGATCGACTGCGCCTTACCAGTTTCCATGCCAAGATCGCCCCGGTAGATCTGGATAGCCACTCCCGGCGACTCGGCGGCGGGGAACGTGGAGGTCATGATGCCTCCGTGGATGAACGAGCTCGGCGCGAAGATCCCGACGATGGCCAGCTGATGGGCGCGGACCGCGTCTCCGACGTAGCCGGGCGGGTCGGTGAACTTCACCGTCCCCTGCGAGGTGAAGGAGGAGTCCTGGGGTTGGAACGGTGCGGTTCCGGTCTGCGTCTGCCCGTCCGGATAGGTCACCGTGAAGACCGGCGAGTAGCCGTGGCCGAGCAGGTACAGCCGCTGACCCTGGATCCGCAGCGGGTCGTTGACCTCGAGATTGGCCGAGGTCCAGGTCCGACCACTGACCTGGGCACCCGATTGGTAGCGAATGGAGGCGACGAACGAACTGGCCTGCCCGGTGTCCGTATACGTCGCCGCGAACTTGTCGATGGCGACGCAGAACGGTGCGAGGTCGGTGCCGTCGACGAGCAGACCGGGTCGGAAGTTGTCGTAGATGCCCGGCGAAATCGAACAGAAGCTGGACGAGGGGCCGTCAGCTGCATTGATGATCAGCGAGCCCTCGAAGCCGAAGAGTTTGCCGACCGCGATCGCCACGAGCAGACCGAGCAACGAGAAATGGAAGATCAGGTTCCCGACCTCCCGGAGGAATCCCTTCTCAGCGGAAATGGTGGTGACCGTGCCGTTGATCTCGGTGCGGCGCATCAGCCGCCAGCGGCGCAGGCCGGCCGTGATCCGATCCGCGACCTCATCGAGGCTGCCCACGGTGTCGACCGACGCATGGTGCGGCATCCTGGCCAGATTCCGAGGGGTGTTGACGGGCTTCATCCGGATCTGGCCGACGAAGTCCCACGTCCGCGGTAGCAGGCAGCCGATCAGCGAGGTGAACAGCAGCAGGTAGATCGCGGCATACCAGGGCGAGCCGAAGACCTGGAAAAAGCCCAGCCGATTCAGCAGCACGCCCCAGGAGCCGTGGTCGACGATGTACTGGGCCGTCTTGGAGGTGTTCAGGGACCACTGCGGCAGCAGCGCACCCGGGAGCGAAGCCAACGCCAACAGAAACAGCAGCACCAGCGCGGTGCGCATGCTGGTGAGTTGGCGCCAGATGTTCCGCAGGAAGGCGAGCGCACCCCTGATCGGGCCCTGATGGAACGGCGACTGGCTGGGCGCTCCGCCGTCGGTCGTCTCGGGGACATCGGCGGGGAGGCCGCCGGACAGGTGGGTGGTGTCCCGGGTGACCATCTAGATGACCGTCCCGAAGTTGCTGAAACGGAACTGGAGCGAGGCGACGAAATCTCCCCAGAGACCCGTCACCATCAGCAGTCCCAACAGGATGAGCATGGTGGCACCGACCACCTGGATGGTCCGTGAATGCCGCCGTAGGAAACCGACACCGGTTGCCGCCCAGCCGAAACCGAAGGCCAGCAACAGGAATGGCACACCCAGCCCGGCGCAGTAGAACAGCACCAGGAACAGGCCACGCCACGCGGAGGAGTTCCAGTCGGTGGCCACGGACAACGAGATGACGCCCGCGAGTGTCGGTCCGATGCAGACGGTCCAGCCCAGCCCGAAGAACGCGCCGAGCAGGAGTGCGCCGAACACCCGACCGGTCGGCCTGGCGTGGACCGCTTCTCGGATTGCAACGGCCGGACGAGGCCCAGCATGACGAGCCCCATGAGGATCGTCACCACTCCGCCGATCCGCATCAGCCATTCGGTGTTGACGGCGAGCGTGTGGGCGACACCGAGCACCAGGCTCTGCTCGGCCAGGAATACCAGAGTGAAGCCGGCGACGAAAAGTGCCGCCGCGCCGACGACCCGGCTTCGGGTTCGCACCCGCACCTTGGTGTCCCCGGACGCGGCCTCGTCACCGACGCCTTCCGCGCCGACCAGGCCGACCAGGTAGGACAGGTAGCCAGGCACCAGCGGAATCACGCAGGGGGAGGCGAACGAGATGAAACCCGCCGCTAGGGCCAGCGCCGGCAGCCACCACGAACGGCCCGTCCACCACGGTCCGAGTCGGGCCGGAGGCGACCGCCAGCGCCAGCAACATGTCAGGCCTCGCTCGCCAGCGCGGGAAGAACGGTGTTCAGATCGCCCCCGGTGATTTCCCGCAGCCAGATGTGCGCAACCTTGCCCTGCTTGTCCAGGACCATGGTGATCGGCAGCCCAATTGTCGGCAGCCCCCGCACGGACAGCATGGTGCGCATTCCAGGATCGAAGATCGACGGGTACGTGATCTGCTTCCCGGCCGAGAACGCCAGCGCATCCTGAGCCGAGTCCTTCACGTCCACACCGATGAATTGGGTATCCGCTTTGTACTTCTGCGAGGCCGCCTCGAGACCCGGCGCCTCGTCACGACACGGCGGACACCAGGAACCCCAGAAGTTGAGCACAACGACCTTGCCGCGGTAGTCGGACACGCTGATCGTTTTCTTTCCGGTCAGGTCTGGTCCGGACAGCGCCCCGACCTGCTGTCGCTTCCCGATCGGGTAGCTGAACTCGGAGAGCCCACCCGGCGAGGTGAAGGTGAAGGAGCCGCCGTAGACCGTCGCGTCGTTGCCGGAGCTACAACCCGCCAGCACAAGTCCCACCACCGCCATCACAACCAGCAAGGCGCCCCGTACTCGTTTCACGGCCCGATGCCCTTGTCCGGACCGTCGGGCGCGGTGGAGGGTTGGGCCACTCCGACGTCGTCGACGGCCGCGATGTGCGCAACCGGCTCGGTGTACCGCAGCCGGGAGAAGACGCCGTCTTCGAAGGTCAGGCTCGTCAACGACGCGACGCTGCATTGCCGATTGGTGGGGTTGTGCCAGAGCCGTCGACCCTCAAGATATCGGCGGGCGGTGACGATCGGCAGCTGGTGCGACACGATCAACGCCTGGTGACCCTCGGCCGCGGCCACCGCACCGTAGATGGCACCCATCATGCGGTGTGCGATGTCCAGGTACGGCTCGCCCCACGATGGCAGGAACGGGTTGCGTAGTTTCGGCCAGTGACGGGGCTCGCGCAAGATGCCGTCGCCCACCGCGACCTTCATGCCCACGAAGACGTTGGCGGCCTCGAGAACGCGGTCGTCCGTGACGACCGCAAGGCCCTTGGCCTGTGCCAGCGGCTCCGCCGTCTCCTGTGCCCTCACCAGTGAAGACGCGGCCACGTAGGTGATATCGGCCGAATCCAAGTGGTCGGCGATGCCACGAGCCATGGCCAGACCGGAGGCGGCCAGGTGATAACCGGGCAACCGACCGTAGAGAATGCCGGACGGGTTGTGCACCTTGCCGTGGCGCAGGAGATGGACAACGGTGCGGCTCACGGACACCCGTCCAGAATGACGGCGGGTGAGGACCTTCGCGGCAATTGATGACTGAGGACGTTCGGGATCGCACACACAGCACCAGTGTCCCAGGTCCGCGGTGTGCCCGAGGTAGGACCAAGGTCCCGCGTGAGCAAAACGTCAACCGGACTCAGCGGATCCGGTCGGGTGCGACAGCCCGTCTGGCCCGCCGCAGCCGCGCCCACCGGAACAGGTCGACACAGCAGGAGGTCAGGGCGAGCCCGGCCAGCAGCGCGGCCGCCGCGGCCGCTCCGATCCAAGGACCGGAGTACCGGGTGATCACCGTCTCGGTACCGGTGACGACAGCGGGAAAGTGGTCGGGCCGGACCCCGTGCCGGAACAGCAGAACGGCCGCGGTCGCGAGGCCGATCCCCGCCAGGGCGGCGACGAGCACCCGGATCAGCAGCACGGTCGACACGTCCCCGACGGCCCTGCCCTCGGCCGCGGCGGACATGGGCAGGTCAACGGCCGCCTGGGGAGCCGTCTCCTCGCGCCAGCGCTCCGAGTCGGTCTGACCGGATTCCGGCCGCGTCAAGATCTAGTGCTGCTTCTTGCGCAGGGCTACGCCCATGAAGAAGGCGGCGGCCTTCCCGAGGAAGGTCATGGCCAGGCCGATGACGATCAGCAACGTCGCGAACAGAGTCACCGTATTGGAGACCTGGAACAAGAACGCGAGCACGAGTTGCACAAGTACGACACCGATCAGCACCCGACGGGTCCACTTCCTGCCTTCCCGCATGAACCAGCCGGCGGCACCGGTGACGAGGCCGACGAGGATCAGCACGACCGAGAAAATCAGCAGCGTTGTCTTGTAGGAGGACAACGCGGCCGCCGACAGCGTCGGCTCGGTGATCTTCCGGCAGCTGCTCGGCAGTGCGGTGAGGGCGAGAGGCGTTGTCGGACCTGCCGTCGGCGTCGCCACGGAGGTCGGCACGGCGGTGCCGATGCCGCCGACGTTCTGGGTGCACTGTTTGACGGCGCTGGCGTAGAAGGTCTGGTAACTCCTGGCCTGTGATCCTGTGCTCGATACCGACAGTGCGCCGATCAGCAGGAACAGCACCGCGGCCACCATGACCAGGACCGAGGCAACCAGGACGCTGCGGGGACGAACGATCGGTTGGCCGTCGTCAGCGGGGATGGCCGGGGCCATGACGGACTGCAGGTTCGCCATGAAGCCGCTCTTCTTCGGGCGGGATCCGGGTGTGCTCATGGGATGAACCTACCGGCCGACATGGGTTGTTCTTGAACTTTCGATACTCATCGCCTGCGTGGCGACTTACGGGGTGGCGGCAGGGCGCCCTCCGCGCGGAGCCGGGTTGCATGCCCGACGAGAGCCTCCACCAGTGCGGCGATATCCGGGGCCTCCGGCTGCACGTCGACCCGAAGTCCGAACTCCCGGGCCGTCTCGGCGGTCTTGGGACCGAGGCACGCAACGATGGACCGGGCGTGCGGCTTTCCGGCGATCCCGACCAGGTTGCGGACGGTGGAGGACGAGGTGAAACAGACGGCGTCGAATCCTCCTGCCTTGATCGCCTCCCTGATGGTGGCCGCGGGCGGCGCTGCGCGGACCGTTCGGTACGCAGTGACGTCGTCGATCTCCCAGCCACGGTCGCGCAGGCCCTCGGCGAGCGTCTCGGTCGCGATGTCGGCTCTGGGCAGCAGCACCCGGTCGACGGGATCGAGGATGTCGTCGAACTCGGGGAAGTCGTCCAGCAGTCCGACCGAGAACTCGGGATGTCCGGAAACCAGTTCGGGTTTGATGCCGAGTGCCTTCACGGCATCGCCGGTGGCGCTGTCGACGCAGGCGATCTTCACTCCGGCGAACGCCCTGGCGTCCAACCCGAACTCGGTGAACTTCTCCCAGACAGCGCGCACCGAATTGATCGAGGTGAAGACCACCCACTGGTAGCGGCCGTCGACGAGACCCTTTACGGCCCGCTCCATCTGGGCCGGCGTCCGCGGCGGTTCGACGGCGATCGTCGGGACCCGTTCCGGGATGGCTCCGTGGGACCGCAGCAGTTCCACCATCAGATCGGAGGAGTCCCGGGTCTGCGGTATCAACACCCGCCAGCCGTACAACGCGCGGGACTCCCACCACGACAACCGTTGCCGCGCAGCGGCACTCGCTCCGACAGCGACTACGAGCGGCCCGCTCAGATCGCGGCCCATGCCGTCCAGCCCGGCCAGCGTGCCGTCGACGGTGCGCTGGGTCGGGAGGGAAGCATGGGCGGTGACCGAGGTCGGCGTCTCGGCGGCGAAACCGGACTCGGCGAGCGACGCGGCGGTATCGGCGAGGTGACCGCCGGACGCCTGCAGCAGAAGCGTGCCCGGCGAGGCGGCCAGCCGGGACCAATCCGATGTCGACCTGACATCGGCGATGGTGTGGACAGAGCCGACTGCGATGCCCGCATACGTCGCCGCCGCCGAAGCCGCCGAGATGCCGGGCACGATGTCGAACGGGACTGCAGTCCTGGCCACGGCCTGCAACTCCTTGACCACGGAGTCCGCGGTGAGCACGTCACCGGCGACCAGCCGGACGACAGCCCGTCCGGCCTTGGCCGCGGCGACGAGCACCTTCGCCACCTCTGCCGCCTCGCCGACCGCGGGATGGACCTCGGCGTTGACCGCCAGGGCGACGACGTCGTCCGGTACGTCGGGATCGGTGACGAGGACAGCAGCGGCGGCGAGCGTCTCCACCGAACGGACCGTCAACAACCCAGGATCACCCGGTCCTGCCCCGACGAAGATGATGCGGCCGCCAGTCCTTCGTGCGCGGGTCATGACCTGCTCCTTACCTGACTACCTCGATATTCGCCGGCACAGGGCCGACCGGTGTGCGGTGCGATGGTGCAACAGATACCAGTGCAATGCGACGGGATCATGAACTCGCGACCCCGGCAATCCGTGAGGTTTCGTGGAAGGCCAGCATCTGGAGTTCGAGGGCCAGGTCCACCCGCCGAACCTCTATCCCTTCCGGCACAACGACAACGCCGGCGGCGAAGTTCAGGATGGAGAAGATTCCGGCCGCGACGAGCGCGTCCGCTGCCGCCTGCGCCGCACTCTCCGGGGTGGCGATCAACCCGATCGTGATGGCGTCGTCGAGGCAGGCGGCCGAGAGTTCCGAGAGGTGCCGAACGACAAGACCGCTCACCTCGCGACCGATCTTGGCCGGGTCCACGTCGAAAAGGCCGGCAATGTCGAAACCACGACCCGCGAATCCGCCGTATCCGGCCAACGCCTGACCCAGATTGCCGACGCCAACCAGAGCCACGCGGAAGGCGTGATGGGCGCCGAGCACCCGCCGGATCTCGTCGACCAACTTGGCGACGTCGTAACCGACCCCGCGCACCCCATGACTACCCAGGAACGACAGGTCGCGACGTAGTCCAGCAGGGTTGACGCCGGCTGCTGCGGCCAACTCGGCCGATGAGACGATCCCGTCCGAACCGATTCCACCGGCGGGAATAACCGAACGGTCGGTCAGTACGCGCAGGTAGACGGCCAGTCGGGCGACCGTCGCCTCGGGTATGACACGCGAGCGGGAGTGCCGATGGGATCCACTGGGATCCCCGCTGGCCTGCCCTGTCATGAGTGCCCACCCGATTGACATCTGGAGCACCGAGGTATTACCCCGCCGCTGCGCTTCGGCAACCGTGTGCTACGTCGCCTTGTCACAGCCACCCTAACCAGACGTCACACCAGGGACCAATTCCGTAACCGCCGCAACGGCCCCATCCCCGGACACGCCACCCGTTCGGCCTAGAACGCCGCGCTACCGAGCAAGATCGCGTTGCAGGCGGGTGGCGTCGATCTGGAAATAGCCGTGCTGGACGCCGTTGATCAGTACCACCGGAACCATGTCCCCGTACTCGGCGCGCAGCTCCGGGTCCTCGTCGACATCGATCTCGGTGACCACGGAGCCGGACACGGCGGCAGCCGCCTGCACCACCGCTCTGGCGTCCTCGCACAGATGGCATCCCTGCCGCGTCAACAACGTCACCTCCTTCACGAGCCGCCTGCTTCGCTTGCAGCCGCTGTACTCATGCGCAGCCACGATCGTGACAAGTTCATGAGCCGCCTGCTTCGCTTGCAGCCGCTCTTGCCGCGCGGGTGATCTTGTTCAGCGAGCGGGCGATGACCAGGCGCTGGATCTGATTGGTGCCCTCGACGATCTGCAGGAGTTTGGCCTCCCGCATGTAGCGCTCGACCGGATAGTCCTCGACGTAGCCGGCTCCGCCGAGCACCTGCACCATGTCCGTCGTCACGGCCATGGCCATGTCGGTGGCAATCAATTTCGCCATCGCCGCCTCGGTCGAGAAGGACCTCCCGCTGTCCTTGCGCCGCGCCGCGTAGAGGTAGAGCTGACGGGCCGAGGCGATCTTCGCGGCCGCGTCCGCCAAGGGGAAGGAGACGCCCTGGAAGTCGCTGATCAGACTGCCGAAAGCGCGGCGGGTTCTGGCGTACTCGGCGGCCACGTCCAGCGCGGCCTGGGCCAGCCCCACTGCGCACGCCGCGATGCCGAGGCGGCCCGAGTCCAGCGCGGACATGGCGATGGAGAACCCCATGCCCTCCGCCCCCAGCCGCCGGTCTGCGTCGATCCGGGCTCCGTCGAACCTGACCGAGCTGGTGATGGACGAGCGGACGCCCATCTTCCTCTCGTTGGCGCCGGCAACGACGCCCGGCGTGCCGCGGGGCACCAGGAAGGAGCTGATGCCGCGGGGACCTGGTTCCCCGGTGCGAGCCATCAGCAGGTAGAAATCCGCCACCGGTCCGTGGGTGATCCACGCCTTCTCGCCATTGACCACGTACGACGCGCCGTCCCGGGTCGCGCTGGTGAGCATTGCGCCCGGGTCGCTGCCGCCCTGCGGCTCTGAAAGGCAGTACGCCCCGAGCAACTGTCCACCGAGGAGATCGGGTAGCCACCGCTGCTTCTGTTCCTCCGTCCCGTAGTAGACCAGTGCGTGGCATGAGAGCACGTGCACACTGACGCCCATCGCCACGCCGAGCCAGGCCCTGGCAAGTTCCTCGACCACTTGTAGGTAAACGACGGCCGGTTGGTCGCCGCCACCGAACTCCACCGGATACGGGAGCGACAGCAAACCGGATTCGCCGAGAGTGGTGAACACCTGGCGAGGGAATTGCCCGTCGGCCTCCGCCGCGTTTACTTGCGGCAACAGCTCGCCGCGGACCAGATCACGGGTGAGCGCTAGCAGTTCGGCGGCTTCTTCGGTCGGCAATTCGCGGTCGATGGAAGCGGGTGCAAGGGGAATCGCCATTTCTAGGACCGTGCCTTCCAGTCGGGCCTTGCTCTGCAACCGTTGGCTCTAGAACAAGTCGTCGTCGGTGTCGTCGGTGCCGCGTCGCTCGCGCCCGCCGGTTCTCGGCAGTCGAGTCCCGAGTTTTTCCAGTGGGGCCGCCGCCTCCGGTCTGACGTCGGGCGCGTCCGGAGCCTTCGTGGAGGGTTCAGCCTCGTTCGGATCGACCGGACCCGCCTCCGGCGACTCGCCGGCGTCGTCGACGAGCATGACCTCGGCGGCGAACTCCGCCGATTCGCCGGGCGACGACGAAACCATCTCGGAAGACTTGCCCCTCTCGTACAGGGGGCCGACGGCACGGCGATCGATGCGACCGATCTCGTTGCGCGGCAACCGGTCCACCAACAAGTAGCGCTGCGGTCGCTTGAACACCGGCAACCGCTGTGCCACGAACTCGTCCAGGTCGGCCGTGGTCGGATGGGTGCCCCACAACGGCACCAGTACCGCGACGACGGCATCGCCCGCCCGACCGGGCGCGCCGATCACGGCCGCATCCCGAACATACGGATGCGCCGTGAGGACATCCTCTATCTCCCTCGGGTACACGGTGAAGCCTGCGATCCGGACGGTCTCGGCCGCCCGATCGACCAGGTGCAACTCACCGCCGTCGTCGAGATAACCGAGATCCTCGGTGCCGAACCAGCCGGAATCATCTGGACCGTCTTCACCGTCCGGCCAATAACCGGAGAACAGTGTGGGCCCACTGATCTGGACCCGACCCACCTCGCCGCCCGCTGCGGCATCGGCTGCCGGATCGTCGAAGCCGGTGTCGACTGCGGATTGTTCGTCGGCTGGCTTGGCGTTGAGATCCACGCCGTCGTCACCGACGATGCGCAACTGGATGCCGGGTAGGGGCAGGCCGACCGAACCGATGCGCGCCGCCCGCGTCATCAAACTCGTGGAGACCACGGAAGAGGATTCGGACACCCCATAGCCTTCCCACACCGCCTGTCCGGTCAACGACCGGATGGCCGAGGCATCCCCAGGATCCAACGGTGCCGCCCCCGACGTCATCAGCCGGACGGAAGACAGAGCCCGTTCGACCCCCACCGCCTTGGTCAGCCTGCGGTAGAGGCTGGGAGCGCCAGGAATCACGGTGACCCGTTGCGATCGAATGGTGGACAACACCACGTCGACCCACGTCGTACCCGGAGTGGGCTGATCCGGGATGACGGCGGCCGCTCCGACCGTGCAGAGCGGCAGGAAGGCCGTCACCCAGCCGGCCAGGTGATAGGTGGGGAGGACGAGGATCGCCCGGTCATCAGATCGCAGGTGCAGGCTCGGAGCCGCCGCGATGGCCACCACCGCCGCCGTTATCGCCCGATGGGAGAGCATCACCGGCCGATCGCCGGCGGCCGCGCGGGCCAGCACAGCGATGTCCTCACCGCCCGACTCCGCCGTCGGGAGCGCTGTCGGCCCAGTCGGCTCTGATTGTTCCGGCTGAGCGTCCCACCACTCGCCGATCGCAGCCGGCCGGAGAACGACGTCAGCGGTGATCACCGGCTGATCACCGATGGCCCCGCGGGCACGGACGGTGCGAACGACGGCATCGATCTCCGGCTGTGACGGCGTGATCGGCACGGCAACCATGCCTGCCCTGGCCACCGCGAACAGCGCTGCGACGATGCCCGGCGAAGTCTGCATCGACACCACGACCCGATCGCCGGTTCGCAGACCGGCCAACCGCAGTGCGGCCACCCCGCGGTCGACGGCCCGGTCCAGGTCCGCCCAGCTGCGGGTCTCGCCGGCCGCGAGCAGCGCCGGTCGCCCTGGAAACCTGGACGCGGCGGTTCGCAGCAGGTCGGACACATTGGCCGCCCGACCGTCGTCGTTCGTGGTTCCTGTGCTCATCTCACCCCGATGGCTTAGCGGCGATCATGCGGCGGGACGTTCGAGCAGAGTTCTCGATCCGTCCACTCGATCCGACGATAGCCGCTACACACTGGCAGAAGGGGGCGGCACGTGCTGCGCCACTCGCCGCGGGCGGCATCCGGACGCACGAGGACGCAACCCCCTAGTCTGGACCGACAACGCCGGAGTGGAAGGAGGCGAAACATGAGGTTCTCGCGAACCGGAAAGGCCCGGCAGGATGCCGCCCGCGCCGAGATCGCCGGCCAGGCCTCGGCCGAGGCCGCCTACCAGGCCGGTCACGTCGGCGACGAGTTCTCCGAACCCGTCGCGGTGCTGCCTGGTGCCGACCTCACGGCCGCCGCATTCTTCGATGTCGACAACACGATGATGCAGGGCGCCTCGGTTTTCCACTTCGCTCGCGGACTTGCCGCCCGCGAATTCTTCACTACCGGCGACCTGGTCCGATTCGCCTTTCGTCAGTTGAAATTCCGGGTCGGTGGCGAGCATCTGATCGACGCTTCTGATTCCAGGGAGGAAGCACTGTCGTTCGTGGCCGGCCGGAGCGTTGCCCAGATCGTCTCGCTCGGCGAGGAGATCTACGACGAACTGATGGCCGACAAGATCTACTCGGGCACCCTTGAACTCGCCCGACGTCATCTCGATGCCGGTCAGCGGGTGTGGTTGATCACGGCGACACCGGTCGAGCTCGCCCAGATCATCGGCAGACGCCTGGGGCTGACCGGTGCGCTGGGGACCGTGGCCGCCACGGAGGACGGTGTGTACACCGGACGGCTGGTGGGCGAGTTGCTGCACGGCAAGGCGAAGGCCGCGGCGGTCCGGGCGCTCGCCGCACGCGAGGGCCTCGATCTCCGGCGCTGCACCGCCTACTCGGATTCCGTCAACGACGTGCCCATGCTGTCCGTCGTCGGCACGGCGATCGCGATCAACCCGGACGGACAGCTCCGGGACATCGCCCGTCGTCGCCGTTGGCAGATCTACGACTTCCGGACCGGTCGGAAAGCGGCCAAGATCGGTGTGCCATCCGTTCTGGGCGCGGCCGTCGTCGGTGCCCTGGTGGCCGGAGGATTGGCCTTGCGCCGGCGCCGCCGTTGGCGATCATCCGGCGCATACGGATCAGCCCAGAAATGGGTGACCGCGGCGTAGGAGCGTCCGGTAGAGGGACTGCTGGATCGTCTCCCGCACTCGATCCGCCAGGTTGAACACCACCATCGGATCCTCGGCGGCCCCTTCGGGTAGGTGGTCCGTCGGGATCGGTTCGCCGAACTCGATCAGCCACTTGCTCGGCAGCGGGATCGCGCCGAGCGGTCCGAGTAGTGGGAACGTCGGCGTCACCGGGAAGTACGGCAGACCGAGCGCGCGCGCCAACGGCTTGATGTCGGCGAGCATGGGATAGATTTCCTCGGCTCCGATGATGGCGCAGGGAACGATCGGGACGCCGCTACGCACTGCGGCGGACACGAAGCCGCCGCGGCCGAAACGTTGCAGTTTGTAGCGCTGGGAGAACGGCTTTCCGACTCCCTTGAATCCCTCGGGGAAGACCGACACGGCCTCGCCGGACTCGAGCAGTCGCTCGGCATCCTCGTTGCAGGCCAAGGTGTTTCCGGCCCGGCGAGCCAGTGGGCCCAGGACGGGCGTGTCGAAGACGAGGTCGGCGCCGAGCATGCGGAGCGTGCGACCCGCGGGATGGTGGTCGTGTACGGCCAGTCCCATCATCAGCGCATCGACAGGAACGGTTCCCGAGTGGTTGGCCACGAGCAGGACACCGCCGGTGGCCGGGACGTTCTCGATGGAGACGGTTTCCACCCGGAACCATTTCTCGTAGAGCAGCCGCAGCGGCGGCAGCAGTACGTGCTCGGTGAAGTCCGGGTCGTAGCCGAACTCGTCGATCTCGTATTCGCCGGTCAGCCGGCGGCGCAGAAAGGCGAGCGATCCGGCCACGTTGTATTTCCATCCGGTCTCCGGTACCCCGCCAACACCAGCGGCCTCCGCCTGTCCGTCATCGGGAACCGGGCGTGGTCCGGCTTCTCCTCCGTAGCTGCTCATTGGTTCCGGCCTCCGGGCCGCAGTGTTCGGGGCGACGATCTGACCGCGTCACCGTTGATGCTGAACAGGCGACGCGGCGCGGACGGGAGCTCTTCGGTGACGGCGGGGCCGTCTTCCGCTGGCGAAGAGGAGGTCACTGGCGGCGTTGTTCCGCCGGCGGCGTCCGTGCTGTCGGACGTACCGTTCACCGTCCCGGTGCTCGAGTCTCCCGCTGCCCGTCCGCGCCATGGCCTGTCGGCGTCGGCTCGCAATCCGAGCGTGGACGCGATCCGCAGTTCGGCGGCACGGACGATGCGGGGGTCGACCACCGGATTCAACCTGCCGATGAAGTCGTCGAAGGCCGCAAGCGTGGTGAAGGTCGGCACGAAGCCGAATCGCTCACGTAGCAGGGTCGTGTCCATCACCCGACCCTGTGCCAGCGATCGAACCTGAGGGGCGGAAAACCCGCCGATCCGCAACAGGGCCAACCCGCGCCCGACACCGTCGAGCGCAGGCAAGGGAATCCGCAGGGGTAGGCGGCCGGCGCGGTGGATCGCCTGGGTCACCGTCATCGCGCCGTCACCAGCGACGTTGACCGTGCCGGCGAGGTCGTGCAGGACGAGGTGCTCGAGCATGGCGACCACGTCGGATTCGTGCACGAGCTGAATCCGGGAGTCATGGCCCGCGGCCACCGGAACGAACGGGCTCAATGAAAAATGCCGGGTCAACGACGTCCGAATGGTGGGACCGATGATTTCGGCGAACCTCGGGACGGCGACGCGAACGTCCGGCCGGCGCCGCGCGAATCCCCTGACGTATCCCTCGATGTCGATGGCGTCCCTGGCCGGCCCGGTCGCCGGGACGGAACGGGCGGTCGTGGCCTCCGTGGCAACCGCGGCATCCCTCGGCGAGCTTCCGTACACGGCGCTGGTCGACCGGACGACCAGACTCCGCACGGTCCGACTCCGTTGGCAGGCCGCCAATAACTGCATGGTGCCCAGAACGTTCATCTCCTTGGCCATCGACCTGGCTGCGGAGCCCGCGGGCCGCGACGACGCCGAGGCGTGCACCACCGTGTCTACGCCGGCGGCCTCGATCACCTTGGCGATGATCGGGTTCCGGATGTCTGCCCTGGCGAACTCAGCCGCACCCAGCCGCGCCCTTGCCGCCGGTTCCGGAAGTGCGGCATCTACGCCGATGACCCGGTCGACATCACGATGTGCAGCGAGTCGCCCGGCCACTGCCGAGCCGACATATCCCGTCACCCCGGTCACCAGCACGGTCAAACCGGTCATCGCCCGCACCTCCCCGTCTTGGGGCCGTCAGAGCTCACTTTTGCTCCGAAGACCCGGTGGGCTTGACGCCCTATTCTGCCTCGGCGCAGCGGACACCCGGGCTGAGAAGGATGAACGCGCACGGAGCGATCATCCCGGCCGTATGGCCGGACCGATCGTTCCGTACGCGTTCCGACTTCCTCGTCGTATGTTGCCCTTGTTACTTGCCTGGCTGTTACTTGCCGGCCTTGCGACGGGCCACCCGGGTCTTGCGCAGCAACTTGCGGTGCTTCTTCTTCGCCATCCGCTTGCGACGCTTCTTGATCACAGAACCCATGTGCAGACCCTCTTGCCTAGACCGGTCGACGCTTGTCGTCGACGTGAATGAACTTCTTCCAACGACCGACCCGCCCGATACCGGAAAACCCGCATCGACCACCGTCGGCGATCAGGCCATATCCTACCGGCTGGGGTGCACACGAAAGAACGCGAGAACGCCTGCACAAGGTCAACCGACGTCGTTGTACGCCGTTCGAAGGTAGTCGTGCACTGCCCTTTCGGGGACCCGGAAAGAACGGCCGACGCGCACGGCCGGCACTTCGCCGGAGTGGACGAGCCGGTACACCGTCATGCGTGAGACCCGCATGACAGTAGCCACCTCTGCCACCGTCAAAAACTTCATCTCGGCCAGCGAAGGATCACGCTGGACGGGGTCTTGTGGCTCTCCAGCCATTGGGCACCGTCTTCCAGCACGAATCGCGCCGCCGGCTTCCCCTCCGGTGGACACTCACGCACGTGCTGCGTGCACTCTAGCGTTACTGGTGGGACGAAAGCGAGGATCGCTTTTACTCTTTGTTCACTCGATATCAAGTCCGACACGCCGGAGCCGGGAGGTTTGCTCGCTCCTGGCCTCGCGCGCTGGCCTGCCCGGTCAGTCGTGGGCCCGGCCGAGTTCCGCCGACCGCAGCGAAGCCGCCTCGATAGCCGAGAGCAAAGCCGCTCGTACACCGTGGTTCTCCAACTCACGAATGGCGGCGATAGTGGTTCCGCCCGGTGAGGTGACGGCCTCGCGCAGCGCTACCGGATGCTCTCCCGAGTCGCGGAGCATCGTCGCCGCGCCGACGGCCGATTGGATGATGAGCGTCGTCGAGACGTCCCGGGGCAGGCCGAGCAGGATCCCGGCGTCGATCATGGCCTCGACCAGGAAGAAGAAGTAGGCGGGTCCGGACCCGGACAGGGCCGTCACAGCGTCCTGCTGCGATTCGGGCACCCTCACGACTCTGCCGACCGAGGACAACAGATCCTCGACCAACTGGAGATGCTCCGCCGTGGCATAGGTGCCTGGTGAGATCGCGCTCATCGCCTCCCCGACCAGCATCGGTGTATTCGGCATCACCCTGACCACCGGTGTTCCGCCCGGCAGGTGTTTCTCGTACAAGCTGGTCGGCAGCCCGGCCGCCAGTGAGACCACCAGGGTGCCGGGGGTGATCGAGCCGGCCAGCGCTTGCAGCAGCGGTTCGATGTCCTGCGGTTTGACGGCAACGACAAGCACGTCGGCAATCCGTGCCGCCTCTTCGGTGTCGACACCGCGCACGCCGTAGCGCTCGGTCAGTTCGATCACCCTGGCGGGGTAGCGCTCGGTGAACATGAGCGAATCGGCCGGACGGCCCGCCGCCAGTACACCCGCCAGCAGCGCTTCGCCGATCTTGCCGGCGCCCAAGATGCCAATCGTCGTCATGGGTGTCAAGGGTGCCATGGGTGCGGGTACGGGGATCACCGCCCGGCCCAAGAGCTCCCTCTAACCTGTTCCCGTGGCATCTCCCGGAGCGCAGCGAGCGGGCGGGCGGGTTCTGATCACGGCGGCGGTGATTGCGCTCGGCCTCAATCTCCGCCCGGCAGTGAACGGCCTCGGCGCGGTCACGCCGGAGCTCCGGGCGGCGACGGGGCTTTCCGGTGCCGCGGTCGGCGTGCTGCTGGCGCTCCCGACTTTGTCGTTCGCGCTGCTGGGTCTGCCCGCTGCGGCGCTGGCGTCCCGGCTCGGTACGAACCGGACGGTGACCTTCGCCATCGTCGCCATGGTCGTCGGCCAGTTGGTCCGATCCGTCGGATCGGGCGTGCCGGCATTGTTCGCCGGGTCCGCGATCGCGCTGGCCGGCATCGCGGTCGGAAACGTCCTGATGCCGGGCCTGGTCAGGCTCTACTTCCCTGACCGGATCACCCTGATGACCGCGGTGTACACAACGGCGCTGTCCGCCGGTGGTGCGATCGCGGCCGGCGTCACCCTGCCGATCGAACACGCCGCTGGCGCGAACTGGCGTTTCGGGTTGGGCCTGTGGGCGGTGACGGCGGCGATCGCATTGATTCCGTGGCTCATCATGAAAAGCGGTCGACCTGCCGGAGCGCAGCGGGGTCGCCCGAGGCTGATCGGCATCCGACATCTGGGCAGGACCAGGCTGGCGTGGGTCATGGTCGGCTTCTTCGGCACTCAGGCTCTGCAGGCCTACGTGATGTTCGGCTGGCTTCCGGAGATCCTGACCAGTGCCGGAGCGACCGATACCGTTGCAGCACTGTACGTCTCACTGCTCGCCCTGATCGGCGTCGTCATCGCGGCCGTAGTGCCGGCGCTGATGGCGCACGTCAAGGTGGTGCTGATCATCGTCACCATGGCCTCGTGTTATCTGGCCGGATATCTGGGGCTGTTGTTCGACCCGGCCGGATCGACGTGGCTGTGGACGGTCCTGATCGGGATCGGGACGGGCGCGTTTCCCGTCGCTCTCACGCTGATCGGCATGCGGTCCCGGACCTCCAGCGGCACCCTGGCCCTCTCGGGGTTCACCCAGTCCTTCGGCTACCTGCTCGCCTCCGTCGGCCCGTTCCTGTTCGGAGTGGTACATGACGTGTCGGGCAGCTGGACGGCTCCGCTGGTGATGCTGATCGCCCTGGTGCTGGTGCATCTCGCATTCGGGTTGGCCGCCGCGCGCACCCGGTACATCGAGGACGAACTGCAGCCGGCAGTCGCGAGATGATCAGCCGCTGACCAGCAGAGCCGTCGCGGTAGCCGCCCGGCCCTCGCCGCGGCCGGTCAGGCCCAGTCCGTCGGTGGTGGTGCCGGCCACCGAAACAGGAGCACCCACGACTGCGGACAGCACGCGCTCGGCTTCTTCCCGGCGCGGCGCCAGGCGCGGCGTGTTCGCGACCACCTGGACGGTGGCGTTCGCAATCGTGTAACCCGCGGCAGCGACCCGACCGACCACCTCGGCCAGCAGTTCGACACCGGACGCACCGAACCAGCGCGGATCAGAGGTCCCGAAGACCGTTCCGAGATCGCCCTGTCCGGCAGCCGACAGCAGCGCATCGCAGAGCGCGTGCGCAGCGACGTCGCCGTCGGAGTGCCCCTGGCAACCGTCTACGTCCGGAAAATGCAGCCCGGCCAGGAAGCACGGCCGGCCCACCTCGATCGGATGGACGTCGATGCCGCTGCCGACGCGCGGGAGGGCGACCGTCATGCGCCTGGCCTCCTCGAGATCCTCTGGCGTGGTGATCTTGAACGCGGACCTGTCACCGGGCACGAACAAGGGCCTGATCCCGAGCATCTCGACGAGTGCGGCATCGTCGGTGGCGCCGACACCCTCGCGCTCGGCGAGCGCATGGGCTCGCCGAAGGGTGTCCGGGTCGAACCCTTGCGGAGTTTGCACGATCCGGAGATCTTCCCGGTCGACGACGGAAGGACCGTTCCCGGCATGCACGGTCCGGATGGTATCCACGACGGGCAACACCGGGACGACCGCGGGCGCGCCGCCCAGGACGGCCCGCACTACGGCCGTGATCACCGAGACGGGGACGAAGGCACGTGCTGCGTCGTGAACGAGCACGACGCTCGCGCTTCGATCAACTCTGGCCAGGGCAGCGCGAACGGAGCCGACCCGGTCGGCTGCGCCGATCACCACATCGGCACTGCCGCCCAGCAGTTCGGCGGCACGCGAACTCTCATCCACGCCGACGGCCACGATGACGTGGTCGACGCCTGCCTCGTGCAGTCGACGAACGGCGTGGACCAGCAACGGAGCTGGACCGACCTGGACGAACGCCTTCGGCCCCAGGCCGAGGCGCTCACCGCGACCAGCGGCCGGCACCAGTGCGACGACGGTCACGCGTGGATCATGCCGACGACGGCGGACACCCTCGGCGGTGCGCGCCTTGGAAAGTCATCCGGCAGATCAGGAAGCAAGTACCTCGTCGAGGATGCCCTCGGCCTTGTCCTCGTTCGTGCCCTCGGCCAGTGCCAGCTCGGAAACGAGGATCTGCCTGGCCTTGGCCAGCATTCGCTTCTCGCCGGCCGAAAGTCCGCGTTCCTTGTCACGGCGCCACAGATCGCGAACGACCTCGGCCACCTTGTTGACATCGCCCGAAGCCAGCTTCTCGAGGTTGGCCTTGTAACGGCGCGACCAGTTCGTGGGCTCCTCGGTGTGCGGCGCGCGCAGCACGTCGAACACCCTGTTCAATCCCGTCTGGTCGACCACATCACGAACGCCGACGATTTCCGCGTTTTCCGCGGGAACCTTCACGGTCAGATCACCCTGCGCGACCTTGAGGACGAGGTAGAGACGCTCCTCGCCCTTGACGATCCGCGTTTCGGTGGCCTGGATCAGAGCGGCCCCATGATGGGGGTAGACGACAGTTTCGCCGACCTTGAAAACCATGTGTCTGGTACCCCTTTCGATGAGTCCATCTTAACACGTCAGCAACCCTGGCATCGACTCGTTGCCGCAGGTCAGAGCATCCGTTCGTTCTGGGCTGGTCGTTGCCACCGGCTTGACAGCGAGGGGTCTGGCGTGCATTCGAGAGCCGGGCGGCACCCGGCCCGGGGTGCGCTCCTACGCAAATCGGCGATCGACGCGTGCCCCGAGCACGCTGCCGCAGCCGGGCCGGTTAATCTTTGGTGGTGAAGGGTTGATCGTCGCGCCGAACGGTGATCTTCCCCAAAATGTCGATGCCCGTCGGACGCTAGTAGCAGCTGTCAATTTCGAGCCGCACCACCCGAGTCAAAGGGGAACTGCCGTGTCCCGCACCGTCCGATCACCGCGTCGCGTGCTCGTGCCCGTGGTCATGGCCGCCGTACTCGCCCTTTCCGGTTGTGCCGCCGGTCAGATCTCGCAGACCGCCGACCAGGTTGCGGCGATCGACGGCGCCAACGGCACCATCGGTTACATGTCCGTACTCAACGTCGTACTGGCCCCGACGTCGAATGCGGCCTACCCCAAAGGCGCCGACGCTCCACTCCAGTTGTGGCTGTCCAACACGGGCATCCAGCCGGATCAGCTGAGCGGCATCAGCACCACGGCGGCAGCATCCGTGCAGATCAACGGCATCAAGGCGATACCCGGCCAGACCCTGAAAGATCTAACCGGTCCGAAGGGCGCCATCACCCTCAAAGGCCTCACCCAGACGATCCCCTACGGCCACTCCATACCGGTGACCTTCACCTTCGCCACCGCCGGCAGCCTCACGGTCAACGTGCCGATCGCGATTCCGTCCGACCCGGACGCCAGGGCGGCCCCAGATCAACATCCAGGAACCTGAACAGTCGTCGCTCTACCAGCCTCACGGCGAGAGCGCGGGCTCCGGAGGGTGACCGGGCCACGGTAGAGGTGGGTGGCGGCCCGCGAAAGGTGCGTCCGAGAGGCACCAGGCGGTGCGTTGGAAGGCTGCTGTCGGTGGCTTGAACTAGCGTTCGAATCATGACCGGAAACTCGACCTTCTCGCAGCGCTCAGCCAATCATTCGGCCGGACCCGGGTCCGGATCTTCGTTCGCAACGGCCTCCGGTGCCCGGTCGGCGGCCAAGCCGCCCAAGGCTCCCAAACCGGCTTTCCACTGCACCGAGTGCGGCGCATCCGTGCCGAAGTGGGCGGGGCGCTGTCCGAATTGCCAGGCCTGGGGCAGCCTGGCCGAGGTCGGCGCCGCCCACACGATGCTCCGCAAGGTCACGCCGGGGCCGGTCACGGCGGCCGCCCGGCCCATCGGTGAGATCGACGCCAGCCAAGTGGCAGCCCAGCCCAGCGGCGTGTCCGAGCTCGATCGTGTCCTGGGGGGCGGTCTGGTGCCCGGCGGCGTGGTGCTGTTGGCCGGGGAGCCGGGTGTCGGCAAGTCGACTCTCCTGCTGGCTGCCTCACACGCTTGGGCGTCGTCACACCCCACTCCCGCCCTGATCATCACCGGGGAGGAGTCGGCCGCCCAGGTGCGGATGCGAGCGGACCGGATGGGCTGCATCCACCCGAACCTCTTCCTCGCCGCAGAGACGGAGATGTCTGCTGTGCTGGCGCACATCGACGCGGTCAGTCCCGGGCTGTTGGTCCTCGATTCCGTACAGACCGTTTCGATGTCCGAGGTGGACGGGAGCGCCGGAGGCGTCACCCAGGTCAGGGCCGTTGCGGCCGCGTTGACGGCCATCGCCAAGGAGCGCGGGATCGCGTGCGTGCTGGTCGGCCATGTCACCAAGGACGGTGCCATCGCCGGGCCGAGGGTGCTGGAGCACCTTGTCGACGTGGTGTTGCAGTTCGAGGGCGATCGCAACTCTCCGCTGCGGCTGATCCGAGGGGTGAAGAACCGATTCGGCCCGTCCGACGAGGTTGGTTGCTTCAAGATGGTCGACAACGGCATCGTCGGTCTCACTGATGCGTCCGGGCTGTTCCTCTCCGGCCGGAAGCTGCATATTCCGGGCACCTGCAGCACGGTGACGATGCAGGGCCGGCGGGCGATCCCCGTCGAACTGCAGGCGCTCGTCGGGCCGGCGGACAGCGAAGGGCCGCCCCGCCGCACACTCTCCGGGCTGGACGGCGCACGGGCGGCGATGGTGCTGGCGATCCTGCACCGTCTTGGTGGTGTCAATGTCGCAAAGCGGGAAGTGCTCGCCGCGACCGTGGGCGGGGTGAAGGTCGTCGAGCCCGGCGTCGACCTTCCGCTGGCCATGGCCGTGTGGTCCTCGGTCCGCGACATCCCGCTGGCTCCCGGTCTGATCATGTTCGGCGAGCTCGGTTTGTCTGCCGAGCTGAGGCCGGTACAGAGCACGGATCGACGACTTGCCGAGGCTGCGCGCCTCGGCTTTGATCACGCCGTCATTCCGGCCGGCGGCGACATCGACCGGCCGCCCGGCATGCGCGTGGACAGGGCCGAAAATCTTGGTGACGCGATGCGGGCACTCGGGAACGACAGCGGGGTGGTCCGTTGGCTCGAGCGAAGGGCACGCTGAAGAAGTGATGGGCCGGACCCCCTTTGGCCGCGGGCCGCGCTTCGCCGTCGATCGACGACTGGCCTTCTGCGGGCAACTACACTGAGCCCGATCTTCGTAGTGGAAGCGTCCTGCCGGAGCGCCTGTCCGCGCTTCGACGGCTCGACGACGGAGACAGTTGAAACTGGGGGTTTTTGGTGGTCGACGAGCGCGGAACCGTTGCGGCGCAGCGGGATGTGCTGGCCCGGATGGCGCCGGGAACTCCATTTCGGGAAGGTCTGGAGCGCATTCTGCGAGGGCGAACCGGGGCGCTGATCGTTCTCGGCTACAACGCCGTTGTGGAGGCGATGTGCGACGGTGGCTTCCGGCTCGACGTCGAATTCTCCCCTACCCGGCTTCGTGAGTTGTGCAAGATGGACGGCGCGGTCGTGCTCAGCGACGATGCCACCAGAATCCTGCGGGCCAACGTGCAGCTCATGCCGGACGCCACCATCAATACGGTCGAATCGGGTACCCGGCACCGAACCGCCGAGCGCGCGGCAGTGCAGACCGACCTCCCGGTCGTCGCGGTCAGCCATTCCATGGCGATCATCAGCCTGTATTTCGGTGGGCTTCGTCACGTCGTCGCAGATCCGTCGGCGATCCTCGGCCGTGCGAATCAAGCTCTTGCGACCTTGCAACGCTATAAGTCCAGACTGGACGAGGTGACCGCGTCGCTATCCGCACTGGAGATCGAGGACTTCGCAACTCTCCGAGATGCCATGACTGTCTTGCAACGTCTGCTGATGGTCCGCCGCATCGCCGACGAGCTCACCAGCAGCGCCATCGAGCTGGGCACCGACGGCCGCCTGCTCAGCCTGCAGCTGGAGGAAATGGTCAGCGGCACAGAGGAAATGCGTGAGCTGCTGATCCGGGACTACCTGCCGCCGGAATATGGCGACCGGGACGTGAACGATGTTGTCGCAAGTCTGCGGAGGTTGAACGACACCGAGATCCTCGATCTGAGTGCGGTCGCCAAGGTGCTCGGCTACCCGGGGCAGATCGACACGCTGGAGGCGCCAACCAGTCCACGCGGTTATCGCCTGCTGGCCGGAATTCCGCGGGTTCCTCCGACAGTTCTCGACCGACTCATCCAGCACTTCGGCAATCTCCAGGGGTTGCTCGCAGCCACCGCCGCGGACCTGCAGATGGTGGACGGAGTCGGCGAGAGCCGGGCGAGAGTGGTGCGGGAAGGCCTGTCGCGCTTGGCCGAGGCGTCCATCGTCGATCGCTACGGCGCCCCGCTGTAGTCCGATCAGCCGATGGTCAACGACACGGGTGTTGCGTGCAGTGAGCCGATGTCCGCCCGGAGCTGGTAATGGCCCGCCGGCACCTGGATCCGATCAGCCGTGCAACCGGGGTTTGAGGTGGTGCCGGACCATTTGATGTTGTAATGCACCGCTTCTCCCGGCTGGAGCGTCCGGACGTCAGTGCCCGATCCAGGTGAGCAGTCCGCAGTCGACCACACCCGGGCTCCTGCGGAGGTGTAGACCGAGAAGACCTGCAGCGTTCCGGACAGATCTCGGGTACACGCGACGGTTCCACGGTTCGCGACCGAAACCCCGATGATCGGCTGCTGGCCGACCGCGAAGTTGGGCGCGCCGGTGGTCGCCATCAGCTTCAGGCTCGAGTCAGGGCACAACAGTCGCCCCATCGCGTCGGTCGTCGGTGCCGCGCTGGTCGGCTTGGGTGTCGTCGACGTCTTGGGAGCCGGCGTCACGTTTCCCGTCGTCCGGGCTGGAGCGCTCTTTGTCGACGTGGCCTTCGTTGATGTGGCCTTCGTCGACGTGGCCGGTGGCGACCCGGTGGGCGCCGACTTACTGGGGCCGGTGGCCGGGCCGCTCGGCGGGGACGTCGAAACGCCGGTCTTCGCGCCGGCCGATGCACCGGATGCCGTCGTCGGGGCACCCGTCGGCTTCGGTGAGGTGGTTGCCGTCGTCTCGGGGTGTGTACTCGCTAGAGGGCTGATCTGGGCGCCGGAGCTTGCGGTACCGCTCGCGACGACCGGGCTCGACCCGGCCGTTGTAGTTGCTACGAGCGTTGACTGCGCCGCCGGGGAGGATGCCGCCGAGACGGCTGCCGACGAGACGGGAGCGGAAGCCGATTCCAGGTCAGAGGCAAGAACGCCCGTCAGCGACGGCGCCGCCGATCCGCTCGTGAAGGCGGCGAGGCCGCCGGCGTCGTTCGCGGCACCCTTGGAACGGCCGGCGACCAGAAAGATCACGCCCAGTAGAACGGCAACACCAGCCACCACCACAATGACCCGGCGCAGCCAGTAGACCCGTGACGGGCGGGGACCGACGGGATGCATCACAGTTCGAACGGTAATCTCGAGAGGCCCGGTTCCCGGGTAGGCAGGGCCGATCGGCGTGGATCGACCTGACGCCAACGGGGGTCGATCACGACCGACCGGAGAATTCGAGCAAGGGACGCGATGACGGCAATAGAAGAGCTGTTGAACCGCAATCACGCCAAGGCGATGTCGCACCCGTACTGGGTTGGCCCGACACCGACCCTGGGGGTGGCGATGGTGCTCTGCATGGACGCCCGCGTCGATGCACACGCGGCATTCGGCCTGACACCCGGTGAGGCGCACCTGATCCGCAATGCCGGCGGTGTGGTCACGGACGACACCATCCGGTCCTTGGCCATCTCCCAGCACGCACTGGGCACGGTCGAGGTGATGATCGTCCACCACACCGATTGCGGCCTGGCCCGTCTCGAGGAAGATGCCTTCCGTGAACAGCTCGCAAAGTATGCGGGCTATCGACCGACGTGGGCCGTACAGGCGTTCAAGGATCCCCATGACTCCGTCCGCGAATCGCTACGGCGAGTGCGGGAGTCGCCATTCATCCTGCATACCGACGGCGTCAGAGGTTTCGTCTTCGACGTCAAGTCTGGCCTCCTGGAAGAGGTGTCCGCCGACTGACGGCACGATCCGGGCTCGACGAAGAACGGTTGCTCGGCTTTTTCGCCGACCAGGGTCGAGACCTGCCCTGGCGTAAGGCGGACGCCGGTCCCTGGGCCGTACTGGTCAGCGAATTCATGCTCCAGCAGACTCCGGTCGTCAGGGTGCTGCCGGTGTTCGCAGCTTGGATGCAACGTTGGCCGAGAGCGGCTGATCTGGCTGCCGACTCGCCCGGGGACGCCGTGCGGTCATGGGGTCGGCTGGGCTACCCACGACGCGCGCTGCGTCTACATGCCGCCGCGACCGCCATCACCAACCAATATCAAGGCCGGGTGCCGGCGACCGTACCGGAATTGATCGCGCTGCCCGGAATCGGCGAATACACGGCAAGAGCGGTGGCCGCCTTTGCTTTCGGCGCCCGCACCCCGGTGGTCGACACCAATGTCCGCCGAGTGCTCTCGCGCGCAGTCAACGGGCGGGACAGCATCAGGCAGGCGGCCACGCCGGCCGACCGCCGACAACTCGAGAACCTGCTACCGACCGAACCCGCTGTCGCGGCGAGGTTCTCGGCTGCGGTCATGGAACTGGGGGCGCTCATCTGCACGGCCGCCGCGCCGCGATGCGCCGACTGCCCGATCGCCGACGGCTGTGCCTGGCGCGCGGCCGGCTATCCGGCCGCGACCGCGGCCCGGTCGGTGCAGACCTGGGCCGGCACCGATCGCCAGGTGCGCGGCCGAATCATGGCGCTACTGCGGGACGCGCAACATCCCGTGCCGCGCCAAGCCATCGACGTCGTCTGGCCCGATTCGGAACAGTGCGGCCGATGCGTTGCCTCACTCATCGCCGACGGCCTTGCGACAGAACTGGCCGACGGCAGCCTCTCGCTACCCACCTGAGCCGGCCGCCGCCGCGCCCGCGCCCCCCACTCACCCGCGCACCGCGCCCACCCGCGCCGCGCCACCCACCCGCGACCGCGCCACCCCACCCGCGCACCGTGTCGCGATTCTCGCGCCAAATCCGCCCTTGGAGCGCGAGGATCGCGACGCGGTGCGCAGAAGGCGGGCAACGGAAAAGCGAAGGCGGGCCGGACGATTTCTCGTCCGACCCGCCCGCGTGATTCGCTTTTCGTGCTGTTGCTACCTATTCCTTTTCGAAGCTGACCCCGGGGCCTTCGGCGGTTAGTGCGGCGACCACCGCATCCGGAATCTCGGACGGGCGCGGCACGCCGACGAAGGTGAAGACCTTGTCGGAGCTGGCCTTCGAGTTCTCGCCTTCCTTGACGTCTACCAGAACGATCTGGCCGGGCTTGATCTCGTCGAACAGGATCTTCTCCGAGAGCTTGTCCTCGATCTCTCGCTGGATGGTCCGACGCAATGGCCGGGCACCCAACACCGGGTCGAAGCCGCGCTCGCCGAGCAGCGTCTTGGCCGCGTCGGTGACCTCGAGGCCCATGTCCTTGTTCTTCAGCGCACCCTCGACGCGATTGAGCATCAGGCCGACCATCGTCATGATCTGCTCGGTGGTCAACTGGTGGAAGACCACCACGTCGTCGATGCGGTTGAGGAACTCAGGACGGAAATGGCGCTTGAGTTCGTCGTTGACCTTCGACTTCATCCGCTCGTAGTTCGACTCGTCGCCGCCCTGCGAGAAGCCCATGCCGACGGCCTTGGAGATGTCCTGGGTGCCGAGGTTGGACGTGAACACGATGACGGTGTTCTTGAAGTCGACCGTGCGACCCTGGCCGTCGGTGAGCCGTCCATCTTCCAGCACCTGCAGCAGCGTGTTGTAGATGTCCGGGTGCGCCTTTTCGATCTCGTCGAACAGGACCACCGAGAACGGCTTGCGGCGCACCTTTTCGGTGAGCTGGCCACCCTCTTCGTAACCGACATATCCGGGAGGCGCTCCGAAGAGCCGCGACGCGGTGTACCGGTCGTGGAACTCGCCCATGTCGACCTGGATCAGCGCGTCCTCGTCCCCGAACAGGAACTCGGCGAGCGCCTTGGTGAGCTCGGTCTTACCGACGCCGGACGGGCCGGCGAAGATGAACGAACCGGACGGCCGCTTCGGGTCCTTGAGACCAGCCCGAGTACGGCGGATCGCCTGGGAGACCGCCTTCACTGCCTGGTCCTGGCCGATGATCCGCTTGTGCAGCTCATCTTCCATCCGGAGCAGACGCGAGGTCTCCTCCTCGGTCAGCTTGAACACCGGGATCCCGGTCCAGTTGGCCAGCACCTCGGCGATCTGCTCGTCGTCGACCTCGGAAACGACGTCGAGGTCGCCGTCCTTCCAAGCCTTCTCGCGTTCGGCCTTCTTGGTCAGCAGTTGCTTCTCCGAATCGCGGAGAGACGCCGCCTTCTCGAAGTCCTGCGAATCGATGGCCGATTCCTTGTCCCGACGGACGTTCGCCAGTTTGTCGTCGAAGTCACGCAGGTCCGGCGGTGCGGTCATCCGGCGGATGCGCATCCGCGCGCCGGCCTCGTCGATCAGGTCGATCGCCTTGTCCGGCAGGAACCGGTCGTTGATGTACCGGTCGGCCAACGTGGCCGCGGCTACCAGCGCCTCGTCGGAGATGGTGATCCGGTGGTGCGCCTCGTAGCGATCGCGCAGACCCTTGAGGATCTCGATCGTGTGGGCCACCGTCGGCTCGCCGACCTGGATCGGCTGGAAACGACGCTCGAGCGCGGCATCCTTCTCGACGTGCTTGCGATATTCGTCGAGCGTGGTGGCACCGATGGTCTGCAGCTCACCACGGGCCAGCATGGGCTTGAGGATGGACGCAGCGTCGATCGCGCCCTCGGCTGCCCCGGCGCCGACCAGCGTGTGCAGCTCGTCGATGAACAGGATGATGTCGCCCCGGGTGCGGATCTCCTTGAGGACCTTCTTGAGGCGTTCCTCGAAGTCGCCGCGGTACCGGGAGCCGGCCACCAGCGATCCGAGGTCCAGCGTGTAGAGGTGCTTGTCCTTGAGCGTCTGCGGCACGTCGCCGCGGATGATCGCCTGGGCCAGGCCCTCGACGACAGCGGTCTTGCCGACGCCGGGCTCGCCGATCAGTACCGGGTTGTTCTTGGTACGTCTGGACAGGACCTGCATCACCCGCTCGATCTCCTTCTCGCGGCCGATGACCGGATCCAGCTTGCCCTCGCGGGCGGACTGGGTCAGATTCCGGCCGAACTGGTCGAGGACCAGCGAAGTCGACGGGGTGCCTTCCGACCGTCCGCCTTCGGCGGCTGCGGTCTCCTTGCCCTGGTAGCCGGACAACAGCTGGAGGACCTGCTGGCGCACCCGGTTGAGGTCGGCGCCGAGCTTCTGCAGGACCTGGGCGGCAACACCCTCGCCCTCGCGGATGAGACCGAGCAGGATGTGCTCGGTGCCGATGTAGTTGTGACCGAGCTGCAGCGCCTCACGAAGGCTGAGCTCGAGCACCTTCTTGGCGCGCGGCGTGAACGGGATGTGACCGGACGGGGCCTGCTGACCCTGGCCGATGATCTCCTCGACCTGGGCCCGGACGCCTTCCAGAGCAATACCCAGCGATTCGAGCGCCTTGGCGGCGACACCCTCGCCCTCGTGTATGAGGCCGAGCAGGATGTGCTCGGTCCCGATGTAGTTGTGGTTGAGCATCCGGGCCTCTTCCTGGGCCAGGACAACCACGCGTCGCGCTCTGTCGGTAAATCTCTCGAACATGTGCACTCCTTACGAGCGTGCGCGGCAGGGAGGTGACCGGGGTTCGTAACGGCGCCACCAGCGAGTCGTTCGCTACTGAGGCCCTCACGGACTCCGATCATCGAAGTCTAGTCGGGCCGGGCCTCGCGGCCCGGTCCTTCGTCCACTTGTCAAGGCGGGTTCTGCGCACCAGAACTGCCACAGTGGGTCTAACGCTCCCCCTAGCTGCGACGTTCCACCAGAGAACTCCGGTACGCCGAGGGCGAACAGGACTCATGGAGGCGGCCGAGTCGTCAGAAATGCCGACGACCCCCGGCCCACAGGGCGACGGGGGTCGAGGGCGACTGGGATCCAGGCGCGTCCGATCAGTTCGGGCCGTAAGGCCCGATCAGTTCGGGTCGGAATGGTCAGTGCGCCGCCTCGAAGGCATCGAGCACCGCTGCGGACAGGCGACCGCGTTCGGAGACCTCGAGGCCCGCTGCGCGAGCCCATTCCCGGATGGCCGCGGTCTGCTCGCGGTCCGGGGCTGTGCGAGACGCAGACTTCGTGGCGCGCGCGGGCTTGGCCTTCGCTCCGCGAGGAGCGGAAACCCGGCGTCCGCCGTCGATACGCCGTCCGTGGTCGACAAAGTTGGCCAGCGCGTCGCGAAGCTTCTTTGCGTTCTTGTCGGTCAGGTCGATCTCGTAGTTCGCTCCATCGAGCGCGAAAGCGACGGTCTCGGCGGCGACGGTTCCGTCAAGATCATCAACCAGACTGACGGTGGTCATGGTGGCCATGAATGTTCCTCCTGATAGGGCCAGTTAGGCCGTTTGTGTTCGAGTTCGAGAGTAGATCACAAATCAGTAAATAACCAACAGGCAAGGCGTTTCGGGGTGGTGATTTGCGACCTTTCTTGTCGCAGGGTGGCGAGCCCGCAACAACTCGTGCCATCCATCATGCACCGGTTCACAGCTAAACAACGTCCTAAACACAACCAGCGACGACAGATGCACGGTGTGTTGACTAACTCCGGGTATTGGACTGAGCCACAACGCGGACAACCGTGGCGGTCGTTGCCTTAAGCGAAGGTGAAGTTCAGTCGCCGGGCCGCACAAACGGAAAGAGGATCGTCTCGCGGATTCCGAGACCGGTCAGCGCCATCAGCAGCCGATCGACACCCATCCCCATCCCTCCGGCGGGCGGCATGCCGTATTCCATGGCGCGCAGAAAGTCCTCGTCCAGCACCATGGCCTCGACATCACCCAGACCGGCGAACTTCGCTTGGTCGACAAATCGCTCACGTTGCACTACCGGATCGACAAGTTCGGAATATGCAGTTGCCGTTTCGACACCGCGGATGTACAGATCCCACTTCTCGGCAAGGCCCGGCACTTCGCGGTGAGCTCTGGTGAGCGGCGACGTCTCGGCCGGGAAGTCACGCACGAAGGTCGGCAGCACCAACCCAGGCACGACCAGCGCTTCGAATAGTTCCTCCGCCAACTTGCCAGGGCCGTAATGCGGAGCGACCGCGACGTCCGAAGTTTCCGCCAACTCGATCAAGCGCGACATCGGCGTAGTCACAGTGATCTCCTCGCCGACCGCTTCGGACAACGCGCCGTAGAGGGTGATGCTCGGCCATTGGCCGCCGAGGTCGAAATCGGAGCCGTCGGCATGCGCAACGGTGGTCGACCCGAAGATGTCGACAGCCGCATTTTGGATAAGAGATCGGGTGAGCTCGGCCATCCCGTTGTAGTCGGAGTACGCCTCGTAGGTTTCGAGCATCGCGAACTCGGGTGAGTGCGACGAGTCCGCGCCCTCGTTACGAAAATTTCGATTGATCTCGAATACCCGATCGATGCCGCCGACCACGCAGCGCTTGAGATACAGCTCGGGGGCGATACGCAGGAACAGGTCGAGGTCCATGGCATTCATGTGGGTCTGGAAGGGCCTCGCGGCAGCGCCGCCGTGCTGAACCTGCAGCATGGGCGTCTCCACCTCCAGATAGCCCCGGGCGTGAAGAGTTCGCCGAAGCGACCGATTGGTCTGCGCCCGGACCTCGACGTTCCGGCGCGCCTGAGGGCGGACGATCAGATCGACATACCGTTGCCTGACGCGGTTCTCTTCGGACAACGGCTTGTGCGCCACCGGGAGTGGACGCAGCGACTTGGACGTGAGCTGCCAGGAATCTGCCAGCACACTCAGCTCGCCACGCCGGGAGGTGATGACCTCGCCATGAGCGAAAAGGTGATCACCGAGGTCGACGTCCGCCTTGAAGGAGGCGAGCGAATCTGCCCCGACCGATGCCAGCGAAACCATGACCTGCAACTCCGACCCTGTTTCCCCCGCGCCGCCCTCCCGGAGTGTCACAAAACACAGCTTCCCGGAATTGCGGAGGAAGATCACCCGGCCGGTGACGCCGACGACCTCGCCGGTCGCAGTGTCGGGCTCCAAATCGGGGAATTGCGACCGGAGTTCGGCCAGACCGATGGTGCGGTCCACGCCGACCGGATAGGGATCTATTCCGGCTTCCAGCAATCGGGCCCGCTTGTCCCGCCGAACCCGCATCTGTTCAGGCAGATCGTCAGTGTTGGCGCCGTCTTCTGGACCGCCGGATGGAGAGTTCACAGTTGTAAAGGGTACGTGCGCAAAGACCAGCCTCAGGACCGCAACGGCCGGTGGTGAGGGGGCGGACGATTCCCCGTGTCGGCGAGGGACAATTGGCTCATGACGCTCCCGCTACCTGAGGCGACCGCCGTGAGACCGCCGCCCGTTTTCCTGGACCGGGCCACCTGGACGCAGCTCGAAGCCGACCATCAACGAGAGGTGGACGAGCTCACCTCCGCGCACCGCGCCCGCGTTGCCGAGAGTCGGACCCACCCGGTCGAGGATTTCTTGTTCACCTACTACTCGTTCCGCCCATCGCAGTTGCGCCGGTGGCATCCGGGAGCCCGGTTCGCACTGCTGGACGCAGGAGAACGCGCCGAATGGCGGTTTCACCGCGTGCTGACCGTCCCCGGCTCCGATGGTCCCGCCGTGGTGGCCAATGTTGATGAGTTCTTCGGCGCACGCGGCAGGAGCGTCAGCTTTATCCGTGGTCTCCTGACTTCCACAGCGGCCGCAACTCCTGCATTCGGCTGTTTCGGACTCCATGAGTGGGCAATGGTGTTTCGTGAGGACCGACACCGGCATCTCGGCTGGCCGCTGCGGCTCGGACAAACGGGCACCGACGAGGTCGTCCGCGGGCATCAGATCCGCTGTTCGCATTTCGACGCCTTCCGGTTCTTCACACCGGCCGCCAAACCGAGGAACGTTTTGACGCCGGACCTGATGACCAGGGATCAGCTGGAGCAGCCGGCCTGTCTGCACGCCTCCATGGACCTCTACAAGTGGGCATTCCGGCTGGTACCGGTCATATCCAGTGCCCTCTTGCTGGATTGCTTCCGCCTGGCGCGCGCCATTCGCGAAGTCGATATGCGCGCCTCGCCGTACGACCTTTCGGCGCTGGGCTACCAACCCATCACGATCGAAACCCCAGCGGGCAAAGCGGAATACGTCGCGGCTCAGCGCGGCTTCGCCGACCGTGCGCAGGCCCTGAGAACGAGGCTGCTCGGCGAGATGTCCGGCGCCTTCGCCGCAATCCCGGCCACCGAGCCGCCGGCCCACCCGCAATCCTGAACCCCACAGCAGCTCCCGGGGGCATGTTAGCGGCTTGTCGAATGATCTCGGGGATCCTCCGGTGCGCGGCAGCAGAATTCGAGATAGAGGGCACCGGCCACCATTACGGCCGCACAGAACAAGCCGACGACGGCGGTCAGCGTGTCCGATCGCGCGGCCGAGATCAACGCCGAGTCGGGGAGAACGAATGCCAGCAATCCGAACCAGAGGCCGGCCACTGCGGCGCCTGCCAAGGCCGTCGCCTTCGCGGTCATCACGGCCCTGGCCGCAACCAGCGGTGGAACCGGCGGTTTGGCCGGGCGGCGGCCGCTGGTGCGGTTCGCCTGAATTCGTGCGCGAAGGCCGTGACCGAAGACCGCCTCGGCGATTCCGAGGGCGGCCGCGGCCAGCCCGGCGAATCGCGGGAGTGGAGGGATCCGTCCATAGTTCAGGCGAACCAGCACGTATCCCACGATGGCCGCCGCCAGCGCAACGGCGAACAGGTCACGCGGACGAGTGGGTTCCATCCGAAATGCGGGCGGCGGATCAGCTGACATGCCCGACCAATTCAATCCCGGTCGAGTCCAGTTCTTCGAGTAGGGCGGCGATCGGTCCGAAGCCCTGGAGTACCGCCGCCGGCTCGATCTCCGCCCAAGGCACCAGTACAAAACCGCGTTCGTGGGCCCGGGGATGCGGCAGGAGCAGATCAGGATCATCCGAGACGACGTCATCCACAGCGATCACATCGGCGTCCAGAGTTCTTGGTCCCCAGCGGATGTCACGGACGCGGCCGGCCGCCTGCTCGAGCGCCCTGCATCTGTCCAGCCACCCGTAGGGGTCCAGCTCCGCCGCTCGGGCGATCAGCGTCAAGTTGTAGTAGTCGTCCTGGGCGACCGGTCCCCACGGTGGCGTGCGATACACCGACGACACCGCTGACACCGAAGAGCCAAGTGCGGCAACGGCCTTCGAAAGGTGCCCGAGCCGGTCACCCAGATTCGAGCCCAGCGAGAGGACCGCTCGACTCATGCGGTTCCCCTTTTCAGCGAGCGACGAATTGTCACCGCGACGTCGGCGAAGGTCAGCGGGATCGGGGCAGACGGCTTGTGCACGGTCACCTCCGCGGCGTGCACCGGGTAGCTGCGCATGATGGTGTCCGCGATCTCCCCGGCCACTGCTTCGATCAGGTCGCGGCCGGTGCCGGTGACGATGTCGGCCGCAATTTGCGCGAGTTCGCCATAATCAACGGTCGCCATCAGATCGTCCGAAGACACCGCCGCACTCAGATCGAGCCAGAGCGTGATATCGACGACGAATTCCTGCCCGTCGCGCTTCTCGTGAGGGAATACGCCGTGGTGCCCGAAAAGTACGAGTCCGGTCAGGGTGATCCGGTCAGCCATGCGCCGATCCTTGCGGCGTGAGCCGACCGAATCGTGCTCCGGCCAGATCGGCGGCCGAGAGCACAGTGTCAGCGGACGCTTGTGCGTCGGGCCGGCCGGCCCGAACCGAGGACAACACCGCGAGTGCGTCACGCGTGGGCCGCGGGCTCGTGTACCCGGATGCCCCAGACCCCGTCGGCGGCGACGAGCACCGATACCGCGGCGGTGGCGGCTTCGCGGTCGGCTGGTGGCCGGAGGGCACCATCGCTCCCCGCGAGCAGCTGGCCGAGGAAGCGCTTGCGCGAGGCGCCGACCAAGACGGGAAGCCCCAATGCCGTCAGCTCGCAGAGGCGCCGCAGCAAGAGCCAATTGTGCGAGGCGTCCTTGGCGAAGCCCAGTCCCGGGTCCAGGATCAGGCTTCGCTCGTCCACGCCGGCGGCCAGTGCCCGGTCGACCTGGACCAGCAACTCCGCGCGCACCTCAGCCACGACATCGGAATAATGCGCCTGCTCCTGCATGTGGGCGCTGTGCCCGCGCCAATGCATCAGGATCCAGGGAGCACCGGTCTCCGCGGCAACGTGCGCCATCCCGGGGTCGGCCAAGCCACCCGAGACGTCGTTGATGATCAAAGCCCCGGCCGCGAGAGCCGCCCGCGCGACCTCCGCCCTTGTGGTGTCGACCGAGCACACGAGGCCATCGGCGCTGAGCGTCCGAATCACCGGTATGACCCTGGCCGCCTCGGTTTCCGCATCGATCCGGTGCGCGCCGGGGCGAGTTGACTCGCCACCCACATCGATGACGTCGGCGCCTTGCCTGGCCAGCTCCCGACCGTGTTCGACCGCCGTGTCGGTGTGGTCCCACCGCCCCCCGTCGGAGAAGGAATCCGGCGTCACGTTGAGCACGCCGAATACCCACGCCCTCGACCCGAAGGTGGGAAACAGACCACTCATCGGCCGGTGATCAGACTCATCGCCTCTGCCCGCGTGCTGGCGTGGTTCTGGAAGACGCCCCGGACGGCGGAAGTGGTGGTGACCGCACCGGGTTTGCGAATTCCACGCATGGCCATGCAGAGATGCTCGGCCTCGATGACCACGATCACGCCGGCCGGCTGCAACCGTCGGACCAGTGCTTCCGCGATCTGGGTGGTCAGCCGCTCCTGCACCTGCGGACGCTTCGAATATCCTTCGACCACCCTGGCGAGCTTTGACAGGCCGGTGACCTTACCGTCCTGACCAGGGATGTAACCGACATGGGCGTGACCGAAAAAGGGCACCAGGTGGTGCTCGCATGTCGAGTAGAGGGGAATTTCCCTGATCAACACCATTTCGGCAGTGATTCTCGGCAAAGACCGTGGCCAGCACATCATCCGGTTCGGTGTACAAGCCGCTGAACTGCTCGGCATATGCCCTCGCGACACGCGCTGGCGTATCCCGCAGACCATCGCGTTCCACATCTTCGCCAACCGCGATGAGCAATTCCCGGACGGCGGCTTCCGCGCGAGCCTGATCGAATTGCGGCCTGCTGGCGTCGGTCACCGACGCTGGTCGCCGGGCGGCGCCCATGGGTCTATCGGGTCGTTCGGATCCGGAGCCCGGTGGCCACCGGGCTGACCGGACCGATTTCCCGTGTGGCCGTTCGTATTCGGGTGCCCTGTCCCATTTCCGTTACCATGCCCGTCACCGGTCCAACCGCTCGGAGGTCCACCGTTCGGACCACCGTTGCCGTTCCAGCTCCCCGGCATGGGCGCGAGTGGACCCGGCAGGACGCCGCCTGTCCAGTTCGGCGGCGGCGTCGAACCGTTCTGCGACGGCGCGTACGGATTCGTTCCCGGGTTCTGATATCCGGCCGGACCGCCCTGCGGAGGTCCGGGGTAGGGATACGGCTGACCGTAGCCCGGCGGCATCGGCTGACCATGCTGATCACGAGCGATCGCCACCCCGACGGGGACCGGTGCCTTCACCAGAGACGGCGGAGGCCAAGGCTCGCCGCGCTCGATGGCGAGCTCGCCCGGCGTCTTGACCGGCGGACGGTCGGACGGGGTGCGCTGACCCCAGTCGTCGAAGGTAGTGATCCTCGGCCGCTTGACCACCGAGGAGAAGATGACGGTCAGGTCCCTGCGGTCCAGTGTCTCCCGCTCGAGCAGCTTGCTGGCCAGATCGTCCAGCACATCGCGGTATTCGTTGAGTACCGACCATGCTTCGGTGTGAGCCGCCTCGATCAGCGCGCGCACCTCACCGTCGATCTCGGAGCCGACCTCGATCGAGTAGTCGGGTGAGTGACCGTAAGTGCGGCCGAGGAACGGCTCGTCGTCGCCGGTGCCGTACTTCACGGCGCCGAGCTTGGCGGACATGCCGTACTCGGTGACCATGGCGCGGGCGATCTTGGTGGCCTGCGCGATGTCCGACGAGGCGCCGGTGGTGGGCTCGGCGAAGACGAGCTCCTCCGCGGCACGGCCGCCGAGGGCCATCACCAGTCTGGCGATCATCTCCGACCTGGTCATCAGGCCCTTGTCGTCCTCCGGCACCACGAGCGCGTGCCCGCCGGTGCGGCCGCGCGGCATGATCGTCACCTTGTAGACCGGCTCGAGATCCGGCATCGCCCACGCCGCAAGTGCGTGTCCACCCTCGTGGTAGGCGGTGATCTTGCGCTCCTTCTCGGAGATGATCTTGCCCTTGCGGGCCGGACCCCCGACCACCCTGTCGACGGACTCCTCCAGCGCCGCGTTGGTGATGACCGTGCCGTGGGTGCGCGCGGTGAGCAGCGCCGCCTCGTTGATGACATTGGCCAGGTCCGCGCCGGACATGCCGACCGTGCGCTTGGCCAACGGCAGGAAATCGACGTCCGGTGAGAACGGCTTGCCCTTGGCATGCACCGCGAGGATGGCCTGCCGACCCTTGAGGTCGGGCTGACCCACCGGGATCTGACGATCGAAACGGCCCGGACGCAACAGTGCCGGGTCGAGGATGTCCGGCCGGTTGGTGGCGGCGATCAGAATGATGCCGCCCTTGGTCTCGAAACCGTCCATCTCGACGAGCAGCTGGTTGAGAGTCTGCTCGCGCTCGTCGTGACCGCCGCCCATGCCGGCACCGCGGTGGCGGCCGACGGCGTCGATCTCGTCGACGAAGATGATCGCCGGTGAGTTGGCCTTGGCCTGTTCGAAGAGGTCACGTACCCGACTGGCGCCGACACCGACGAACATCTCGACGAAGTCGGAACCGGAGATCGTGTAGAACGGCACCCCGGCTTCGCCGGCAACAGCCCTGGCCAGCAGCGTCTTGCCCGTGCCAGGCGGTCCGTAGAGCAGCACGCCCTTGGGGATCTTGGCCCCGAGAGCCTGGTACCTGGCTGGGTTCTGCAGGAAGTCACGGATCTCGTCGAGTTCCTCGACGGCTTCGTCGGCACCGGCCACGTCGGTGAATTTCGTCTGCGGCATGTCCTTGCTGAGCAACTTCGCCTTGGACTTGCCGAACGAGAGAACCTTGTTGCCGCCGCCCTGTGCGTTGTTCATCATCCAGAGCAGGAACAGGATGATCAGGCCTATGGGGATCAGGTAGATGAGCAGCGAGACGATCGTCGACTGGCTGGTGACCTGGGTGTTGTACGTCGGCACCTTCGCGTTCTGGACGTCGGTGAAGATACTTTCGGTGGACGCGGCCGGGTAAACGGCATAGATCTGGCTGGAGCCGTCGACCGGAGTCTTCAGCGTGAGCCGAAGACGCTGTTCCTTGTCGTCGATGATCGCGTTCGTGACGTTGCCCGCGGACAGTTGCGAGAGCGCTACCGAAGTCGGCTCGGACTTGTAGTCCTTGGTGTCGTCGGACAGGTAGGAATACAGCAGGTAGGCCACGAAGATCACCGCGACCCACAGCAGGGGTGAGCGGATCAGGCGCTTACGGTCCATGTGGCGTTCGGCCGCACTGCGGCCTCCACCCTCTCTGAGTTTTCAACACAAGCGGCCGGCGGCCGGACATGCGCCCGGATTGCCCTGACTTGTTTGCGTGGTCGGTTCTGTTGGCCACGTCATGTGCTGCGACAAAGCGAAGTGCTTCGGAGGAACCGCAGCGTCTTCACATCCGGCGTCATCGCAGCACGCGACCAATGCTTTGAGCGTACCGCGCACCCAATTGGTTCCCCGCTGCATCGTCGCGGGCCGTGATCAGGGCTTCACCTGCGAAAAAGGCAGCCCGGACGGGCAGGCCTTTCAGCTGTACATGTGCTCGCCGAGCAGTCCGACGAACGGCAGGTCCCGGTAGCGCTCGTTGAAATCCAGGCCGTATCCGACGACGAAGTCCGTCGGGATGTCGAAACCGACGTATCCGACCTCGACCTCGACCTTGATTGCTTCCGGCTTGCGCAGCAGCGCCACGATCTCGATGGAGGCAGGCCCACGTGTCTGCAGATTCCGGTGCAACCAGGACAGCGTCAGGCCCGAATCGATGATGTCCTCGACGATCAGCACGCGGCGGCCGGTGATGTCGCGATCGAGGTCCTTGAGAATTCGCACTACGCCGGACGACGAGGTGGCGGACCCGTACGAGCTGACCGCCATGAACTCGAGTTCCGATGGGATGGTCAAAGCTCTGGCGAAATCGGTGACGAACATCACCGCACCTTTGAGGACACAGACCAGCAGCGGTGGAGCCTCGCCCGTGTGGTTGGCGGCGACCGCCGTCGCCAGCGCGGTGATCTTGGCCTGCAGCACGTCCTCGCTGATCAGCGTCGCGGCGATTTCGCCGACGTATCCGTGCCGGAGTCCTGGATCCGGGTCATCCGGGCCGGGCCGGACGGCATCTGCTGAGGTCAGGACGGTGGTCAACGGCTCTGCTGATACCTGGCTCCCGGACACGCGTCTCCCAAGATTTGCTCTCCGCGCCCGATCTCGGAGGGCGGATCGGCTGATTGTGGCTCCGCGTTCGCGGCATTGGCCAGCCTGCCATTCCCGATTGGCGACGTCCATCCCGGCCATGCGCCTGCCGGTTCAGCAGTGCCGCTTCGTTCAGCCCGCCGGTACCGCGCGCAGGGTGCTGCCGGTGCGCACCGCGTCCAGTGCACCCGGCAGTCGCACCGCGCCGCTGCGTCGGTCACCGGTGGCCAGAGCATCCAGCCGGAAAAGGTGATCCGATGTCAGCGCGTTCGCCCCCACGGCATCGGCCCAGGCGCGAAGCGCTCTACGCCGCAGCGCGACCGGATGTGCGGCCAACGCCTCGAGGTCGATACCGCCTCCGGTCTCCCAGGCGTCGGCGAGAACCCGAGCCGCCAGGTAATCCAGGGCCTGCAGGTCTTCGGCCAGCAGCTGTGCAGTCCGGGCGAGCGCCGGCGTCACTCCCCCGCCGAGCACGTCGTCCAGCAGGGGCAGCACCTCACGCCGCAACCGCACCCTGGTGAACGTCGCATCAAAATTCTGCGGGTCGTCCCAATAGATCAGTCCGGCCTCACGACAGGCGCTTTCGGTGTCGGTCCGGCGCAGACCGAGAAACGGCCTGCCCCAGGGCCGGAGCCAGGGTGTCATCCCGGCGATGGAACGTGGCCCGGAGCCGCGGCCGAGGCCGAGCAGCACCGTCTCCGCCTGGTCGTCCGCGGTATGGGCCAACAGCACCGCCCCCCGGCCCGACGGGCGCAGGGTCTGATAGCGGGCAGCCCTCGCGGCCGCCTCGGTTCCGCCGAGCGTGCCGACCGTGACGGTGTCGATCCGCACGGTCTGGTAGCCGATCTCGTGCAGCTGCTCGGCCGTTCGCAACGCCCGCTCCGCCGAACCCACCTGCAGCTGATGATCGACGGTCACCGCCGACAGCCGGGATCCGTCGATGACGCCCACTGCGCCGATCGCCAGGGCCAGCGAGTCGGCGCCGCCGGAGCAGGCGACGGTGATCGTTGCCCCTGCGTCCGGATGAGTACGCATCCAGCCCTCGACGGCCGCGCGCACCAGATCGACGCTCACCCGAGCACCCGGCGGATCCAGGCCTGCGGGTCGTTGGTCTCCGTTCTGGTCGGTAGCGTTTCCGGCGACGTCCAGACGGTGTTGAACGCTTCCATGCCCACCTCGTCGACCACTGCGGTCACGAAGGCGCCACCCTTGATGTACTGCGCCAGCTTCATGTCCATTCCCAACAGCGCACGCACGATCCGATCGAACGGGCCACGACCGCGTTTCCGACGAACCGTGAACGACTTCCTGATCTGTTCGACCGACGGGATCACCGTCGGACCGACCGCGTCCATGACATAGTCGGCGTGGCCCTCGAGAAGCGTCATCAGGGCCATGAGTTCGTCGAAGACGGCCAGCTGCTCCGGAGTCTGGATGGTCTCGATCCATGACCGCGAGCCGGTCGCGCCGCGGCGTCCCGTGATGGCACTGACCAACCGACGGAGCAGTTCGGTCAGGTCGGTGTCTGCGGCCGCCCCGAACCGGGCGACAAGACCCTGGAAATGCTCTCTGAGCCAGGGCACCGAGGTGAACTGCAGGCGGTGCGTGCTCTCGTGCAGGCAGACCCACATCCGAAAATCAACCGGGTCGGCGCCCAGTTCGCGTTCCACCTTGACGATGTTCGGCGCCACCAGCAGCAGCCGACCGCGTACCGACGGGTCGGAAGCATCCGGACCAGCGGCGCTCAGCGGGTCGTACTGGCCAAGCACGCGACTGGACAGGAAGCTCAGCACCAACCCCAGTTGTGCACCGGCGGCGGCCTTCGCCTTCGGCGCCTGGCCGATGCGGTCGGCCAACTGGGCGGCCAGCGGGGCGGTCAGCTCCGCCATCCCCTGCGCGGTGGCTTCTATCCAACGAGGCCGGTCGACCACCTGCGCGACCTCGACCGGCAGCCCGTGACCCAGACCGGTCGTGTCCCGGACGATGAGTTCGGCCTTCGCGGAGAACTGCTGGAGGTCGTCGACCACAGCCCTGGCCTGCTCGGGTGAAATGTTCGGCCCGGTGGGAGCCAACCGCTGTCCGGCACGGACGGCGGCGCCCCAGTCGATCGCTTCAGCAGCCATGCGACAACGGTAGAGCAACCGCCGGACCGATCCCGTGCTCCGCGCGGATGCCCCGGGTCAGCTGCAACCGCACGTGCGCAGGGCGGCCGCGAACGTGTCCTGGGCATTCAGCGATTTGCCCGCGGTGACACCGTTGGAGTTGATCGCGAACACCAGCAGCCGACCGTCGATGTCGGGGACATACCCGACCATCGCATACGTCACGTCGATCTTGCCGGTCTTGGCTCGCACCCAGCCGACCCCGGGTTTCGCAGCCGGAGTCTGGAAGCGGCCGCTTTCCTTGCTCAGGGTGCCGGACACCCCGGCTACTGGCAGCCCGGCCAGCAGCCCCCGGAGCGCAGCCACCTTCCCGGTGACAGCCAGTCCCATCACCGTCGCGAGCAGCGAGGCAGGCGCCATGTCCTTGTGGGAAAGGCCAGAGCCGTCGGCCATCGTGAGTCCGATGGTGTCCAGCTTGAGATCCTGCAGTGCGATCAGAGTCGCCTGGGCCGCCCCGTCGAAGCTGGGTGCACCGCCCAGCGCGATCGCCACCTGCCTGGCCAGCGCCTCGGCGAGGACGTTGTCGGAATTGAGCAACGCCTGGGACAGCAGAACCGCCATCGGCTGGGATCGAACGGTGGCCAGGACTTTCTCGCCTTTTGTCGCCGTGCCGTCGCCCAGCGGTAGGTCAGCGTTTCCCAACGCGCGCGCCAACGCCTTTCCGGCGGTGATGGCCGGCGTTCCGGTCCGCGAGGAATCCTCCTTCGACGGGTCCTTCCGATCGCCGTCCACCATCAACGGCTGCATCCTGGTGGTGTTGCCGGCGGGAATGTCACTGGCGTCCCAGCCGTCGGCCATGTCGGGACCGGTCCAGTAGCTGGTGTCCAGCAGGATCCGCTTGACCTGGTAACCCGACGCGACGATCTGAGCCGCCAGGTCCGCGACCGTCGGTGCGCCGTCGTACACCGTGGTCACGCCGGCGGGTCTGGCCGAGAGGGTGACGTCGCCGCCGCCCACGAGGATGATGTCGCCGGCCGCCGGACCGCGCACCACTTTGGTGGTGAACCGGCTGTTGGGGTCGACCTTGGTGAGCAGCGCTGCGCCGGTGAGCAGTTTCATGGTGGAGGCTGGTTGGGATGCTGTCGCGGACTTCGCGTTCCACATCACCTTGCCCGTCGCCGCGTCGATGACCTCGCCGGTGTACTGCGCCATGGCCGGGTTCGCGAGAGCAGGCGCCAGCACCTTGGCCACCCCAGCCGGAGTCGGCGGCTTTCCAGAACGGACCGGCAGCGGCGCGATCTCGGCGGCGGGCGCCGTGACCGGCGGGTCGACCGCGGAGATGGTGGGCGGGGCGACGACCGAGGTGATCGAGGACCCCGCCGTCGGCGGGGTGGTCGACTTCGGCCAGAACAGCACCGCGGCCGTCGCCGCAGCAGCCACCAGGATCACGCACACCACGATGATCAGCGCCTTGCTGCCACCAGGACGGTTCCCTGCCACAACACTCCCTAGCGGCGCCATTGCGCCGGTCGCCATGCGTTGTCTCACCGAGCGTGGTGCCGGTCCGACGAAAGACACTCCGATGTGATCGAAACCTCGCCCCGCGAGGAGGTGCGACAGGGCCGCAGAGACCCAACGCGCTTCAGCCTCCAGACTAGAGTCTGGACGTAGGCCGTTTGTGAAGTGGCGCTCCCGGCGCATCCGGTTTTCGCCGGTCAGTTCCGCTCAATTCGCCTCCACCATGGCAGTTACGATCATCCGACCGGTGGTGTTCGACCCCGGGGTCGATCGCAACGAGGCGAGAGAAGGTACACAAGTGGAATTCGACGTCACCATCGAAATTCCGAAGGGCAGCAGGAACAAGTACGAAGTCGACCACCACAGCGGCCGTATCCGGCTGGACCGGACCCTCTTCACCGCGACGCAGTACCCGGCCGACTACGGGTTCATCGACAACACATTGGGCCAGGACGGCGACCCGCTCGACGCGTTGGTACTGCTGTCCGAGCCCACCTTCCCCGGCTGCCTGGTCCTGGTCCGGGCCATCGGCATGTTCCGGATGACGGACGAAAAGGGTCCCGACGACAAGGTGCTCTGCGTCTCGGCCAACGATCCGCGGCAGGCGAACCTCCAGGACATCGGTGACATGTCGATCTTCGAACGCCTGGAGATCCAGCACTTCTTCGAGGTCTACAAGGATCTGGAACCCGGCAAGAGCGTCGAGGGCGCCAACTGGGTGGGCCGAGGCGATGCGGAGACGGAGATTCGCATCTCGTACGACCGCGAGACCAAGCGACTGGCCGCCGAGGCCGCCAACGGCGAGAGCGCTGGTCACTGAGCGGTTTCCTCGCTGGGCAATTCCTCGCGCACGACCACGAGTGGACACGGATTGAATGGTTAGCGAACGAATGTCGCGGTGTGACCAACTGGTCCGGTGACAAAGGAGAACGGGCCCCACGTTGACGTGGGGCCCGCTCCTTTGGGGCCGATCTACCGCAGTGCTCCTACCATCGGGAGCCGCGTTGCACCTCGCGGAGTTTAGGTCGAACGTCCAGCAGATAGACCAGATCACCAACCAGCGCCGCCAGCCACAGCAGACCCAGTACGCCGAACGGTCCCGCTACCAGCAAACCCAGCACTCCGACGACCGCGCACGCGGCGGTGATCCCGCTCCACGTGCCCTTGGTCTGCTTGTCGGCGGCGGCGAATGCGTCCGGCCGCCGGGACCCGGCATCGATCGCGGCGAAGACGCCGAGCAGGGCAAGTCCGATCGCGAGGGCGAGGTCGATCGCGTTGATGATCGGCACTACGAACGTCATGCCGTCCAGAATACGTGTGGATCGGCGTGACCCACCTCGCACGTCAGAAGTTCGCTCAGCTCTCCTCGATCTTCACGTGTGCGCCCGGTGGCACCACCGGCGGATGTTCGGGCATCGTGGTGCGATCCGGCGTCGTCGCAGTGGATGGGTCGCCGACCTCGGAGGTGGCCTGCGGGGTCGGTACGGATGCCGATGACGGTGGCGGCGGAGTCGGCTTCGGCTTGGCCGCGTCCACCACCGAACCGTGGAACATGCCCGCGCCGCCCGCCTTCGACCAGGTCCTCTCGCCTCGTTCGGCCAGCTTTCCGTAGATCAGGCCGACCAGTTGTGTGTAGGCCTCCACGGTCTGGCTGAGCACGTCGGGAGAGAGCGATTTGGCCGCGGCCTGGAACTCGCTCACCATGCCCGGGAGCTGGCCGATCAGGTTCTGCGCCTTACCCGGAGCGTCGGCCGCGAAGTGCTCGATGTTGCCGGCCACATCGGAGGCGACCTGCTGCGCCTTGGCGGGTAGATCTGCTGCCACCTGCTGCGCCCGGCCCGGAAGATCGCCGGCGATCTTCTGCGCCCGGCCGGGCAGATCCGCGGCGGCCTTCTGCGCCCGGCCCGGCAGATCCGCGGCCGCCTTCTGCGCCCGGCCCGACAGGTCGGCGGCGGCATGTTGCGTCCTGTCCTGGACATCCGCCGCGAACTTCTGCGCGCGACCAGGCAGATCCCCGGCCGCATGCTGTGCCTTGTCCTGCAGGCCGGCGGCCATCTGCTGCGCCTTGGAGGGTAGGTCCGACACGGTTGCGCGCACTCCCGTCAGGTCCAACGGACCGCCCGCCACCCGATCCTTGACCGTGCCCTCCACTTCCTCGCGAAGCTCGGCAAGCCGTTCGACCGCCATGTCACCGGCGCCGATTGCGGCCAGCAGCGGTCGGGGCAGATCGGGAAAACGGGCGGCTACCTGCTCGATGGCGTTCTCCGAGACCGCACGAAGATCGGTGACCAACGACATCTTTCGCTCCTTTGCGCCGGCACTGTCCGCGCCGACCTTGTTGGGGGATCGAGTATTTCTTGCACTGCTATGGGTTGGCTGCCCTCTTCGCCGCAGATGGAACGGTGCCCTGGACGGAGACGGCGGCGGTGCGCTCTGACGGCGATGACTCGGCCTCTTTGCGAAACGCCGAATAGATGTCGATCAGAGATGACTTCTGGCGCTCGGTGAGCACCTCATCGGTCCGGATGGCTCGTACGACTTCCGGCGCACCAGCCGAATCGAGAATCCCGGCCCTCGCCAGTAGGGACTCGACGGAGATCGACAGCCCGTGGGCTATCTGGGCCAGAATCTCAGCGCTCGGCCGGCGCAGACCGCGCTCCACCTGGGAGAGGTAGGGATTGGAGACGCCTGCCTTCGCGGCCAAGCCGCGCAGCGAAATCCGGGCTGCAGTGCGCTGGTCCCGGATATACGCGCCGATGTCCTTGACCGGAGCCAGTACGGGGCCGAGATCCATCGTGCTCACTCCAATCCGGTGTCGGTGCCAGGATACCGATGGCGGAAACCGTGCTCCTGGCCGTCGGCGCAGTAACGAGCACCAGGCTAATTCCTTCCGCTTGCAACGGCAAGCAGTTGGCTAGCAGGCATTCCCCGGTCGAGTTCACCTGGCCGCGTTGACCACCCGGGCTGCTTCGCGCTCCGCCCGCGAGTTGGGACCAGCTTCCGGGACCCGGCGAGCTTGGCCGAGATGTGCTCGGCCACGGTGATCGGCGAGTACAGATCGACGTCGCCGGCTCCGACCACTCCCGGCAGCGTCGCGATCACGGCATCGACGTTGCCGTCGTGGAAGTAGGCCGCCGAGCGGCGCCGTTCGATGCGACCGTCGACCACCGGAGGCTTGACCCTGTGCAGGGTCGAGCGCCACACCTCGTTCGTCCAGCGGGCAGTCAGATCACCGAGGTTGATCAACAGGGCACCCGGTTCCGGCATCACGTCGTTCCAGGAGCCGTCCTCGGCAAGGACCTGCAGGCCCGCCACGCGATCAGCCCACAGCACCGTGACGATGCCGTAGTCGGTGTGCTCACCCATCCCGGTCAGGTCGCCGTCGAGTTCGATCTCACCCGGCGGCAACGCATAGTTGTTCATTCGCAACACGTCCAGCGAATGGTCGGTGAATGTCGCGAAGTAACCGGCCGGCAACCCCAACGCGTCGGCGAAGATCGTGGTCAAGGTTCTGGCCACCCGGCCCGCCTCGCGCGAACCAGGCGAGGGTGCGCTCGGCAAAGTTCGGCACGTCGGCGGGCCAGACGTTCTCGGCGTAGTGCTCGGCGGGCAGATCGAGGTCGGGGTAGGCGTCGACGCCTTCGCCGATGTTGAACGCCTCGAAGAAGTCGTTCATCCTCGTCGCCGACTCGACGCCGAGACTGAGGCTCAGTTGTTCGCTCTTCGGTGGCGTGTAACCGCGGTTGACGCCGGCGACCACCGCCGCCTTCTTCCGCTCCACCGGCAGGTCGAAGAAGTCGTCCATGGCGGAGGTCAGGCCGTCGATCGCCGCCTGCGGAATCCCGTGACCGATGATCTGGATGAACCCAACCTCGCGACAGGCTCTGTCGACCGCCGCGGCGGTGGCCGCCCGCTCCTCATCGGTGCCGCCGACCACGTACGCCGAGATGTCGACGGTGGGAACGTGGAATTGAGCCGGATTCGATCCAGCCAGGTCTGTGGTCATCGACCGATCCTCCTGTCACGGCGTGGGTTGCCGGTCAGCCTGCCACCGGATGGGTTCGTCGCGGTCATCGCCCGGTCACCGGAGTCGGCTGACTTCCAGCCCGGACACCGCCGGTGCGGATGGGTGGTCGTAGGACAGCAGTACGTCGGTCCTGTCCGCGGGGGCGTAGTCGTGCTGGTATTTCCGGAACGCGCCAAGCCACCACCTCCGATCGTCGGGCAACGCGCGGTCCAGGGAACCGCCGCTGACGCTGAAGCCGACGACGGCGTCGAGCGGCAGATCGGCGGCCAGCAGGAAGGGGCCGTCCAACAGCAGCACAGCACCGGGCAAGACAAGGTCGGCCCGTTGTCGAACCGAGCGATCCCTGTCGGGGTCGCGCAGCCGCGTGATGTAGGTCGACCCACCGGCTCGCACCGGGTCGACCAACTCCCGTCGGATGGCGTCGGCATCTACCCACCCGGTCAGCAGCATGTCGAGATCTTGCCGTCCGAGCTCCAACCGGAGCGCGGACGGACGCCACCACCAGCGGGTGCTGGCCCTGATGATCTGCCGGCCGGATCCGCGGAGTGTCCCAGCGACCTCGTCGGCCAGGGCGGACGCGCCGATCTCCGCCAGTCCGTCGAATCCGATCACGGCGCCGGCGGGCGGCCCGAGCTGCCGGGCCCGGTCGAGCACCCAGTCCGCAAGGGCGTCGACGAGCTTGGCCGGAGTGAGCGGAGTGAATCGCACCCGACCCACCCTGCCAGTTCCGTCGACCAGGGCCGCTGGAGGTCAGATCTTGCAGAGACAGAACGGATGCCCGGATGGATCGAGGAAGGCGCGGAAGCTTGCGGGTTGCTCGGGCATTCCCGTCGTCCGTGCACCGAGGGCCACCACCTGCGCCTCGGCCCGGTCCAGGTCTGGAACATCGAGGTCTAGGTGGAATTGCTGGGGGACCGAGTTGTCCGGCCAGGTCGGCGGTACATGGTCGGGAGCCAGCTGGAAGGCGAGCCCTGCGCCCCCAGAGCCGCGGATGGTCACCCAGTCGTCCTCGGCGGAAACGATCTCCCAGCCGAGGATCGCGGCGTAGAAATCCGCAAGGGCGCGCGGGTCCGGCGTGTCCAACACGGTGAAACCCAAGGTGGCGATGGGCGTCTGCACACTCTGTTCTGTCATGCCGGACATCGTGCACCCGACCCCCGACAGCGCCCTAGGCCGTCCCCTCCGCGCTCATGAAAATGTCGATTCGTGCCCCTCCCGTACCAAAACGCACATCTGTTGTGAGCGCGGGGGATGTTGATAAGCGCGGCGTGGGGGCGAGCCGGTCAGAGCAGGGCGGTGGCGACCGTGTAGATGACCAGGCCCGCCAGCGCTCCGACCACGGTGCCGTTGATCCGGATGAATTGCAGGTCGCGGCCGACCTGCAATTCGATCTTGCGGCTGGTCGCCTCACCGTCCCAGCGGGCAATGGTCTCGTCGATGATGCCGGTGATACTCCTGGCGTGGTTGCGGGCCAGGTAGCCGGCGGCGTCGGCGACCCAGGAATCGACCTTCGCCGCGGTCGCAGCGTCGTCCTGGAGTTTGTGCCCGAACGAGATGAGCCCTCGATTGACCGACAGCCGCAGCGGCGACTCGGGGTCGTCGGAGGCGGCGAGCAGCGCCTCCTTGATCGACCGCCAGGCTCCAGTCGCCAGTACGCGGACCTGGTCGTTGTCCATCAGCCGTTCCTTGATGGCCTCGGCCTTGGCGATGGTCTGCGGGTCGTGCTGGAGATCGACGGCGAACTCGGCGAGGAACTTGTCCAGGGCAATCCGCAACTGGTGCTCGGGATCCGTCTTCACCGCAAACGCGAACGATTCCACCTCGCGATAGATCCGATCGGCCAGATACCCGTCGAGGAATTTCGGCGACCACGACGGCGCCCGTTGCGAGACCACCCGGGACACCAGCGAGTAGTTGTCCCTGATCCAGATGTAGACGCGGTCGATGATGAAATCGACCAGCGGGTGGTGCTCGCCTCGGGCGAAGACCTCGCCGGCGATCCGGCCGAGGGGCGGTCCCACCTCGGTCGCGGCGATCTTGCGCCGGGCAATCGCCTCCAGCACACCGGCGACCTCGTCGTCCTCCAGCACGTTCGAGATGCCGTGCACCGCGCTGGCCAACTCTGCGGTGATCCGATTCGCGCCATCCGGCGAGGCCAGGAAGCCGCCCAGCCTCGCGGCCAGGGAGAACCGGGCCAGTTTCTCCCTGATCACCTCCTCGGACAGAAAGTTGGTCGCCACGAACTCCGACAGCGACGAGCCGATGGCGTCCTTCCTGGTCGGGATGATCGCGGTATGCGGGATCGGCAGCCCAAGGGGATGGCGGAACAGCGCCGTGACGGCGAACCAGTCGGCCAGCGCGCCGACCATGCCCGCCTCGGCCGCTGCCCGGACATAACCCAGCCAGGAATATCGATCCTGCAAAGCGAACGCGACCGCGAAGATGCAGCCCATCGCCACCAACATGGCGGTGGCGATGATCTTCATCTGATTCAGCCGGCGGCGCCGCTCTACGTCGGCCGGCGTCAACTGCTGCAGCGTCGTCATGGGCTCATTGTCCGTGTGCCGTCGGCGCGCCCCGAATCGGCTGTGCGTGCGGTAGGAATGCCCCATGCCTCTGGTTCCGGCGCTACAGCCTTTCCGCACCACGATATTCGCCCAGATGTCGGCGCTCGCTGTATCCACCGGCGCCATCAATCTCGGTCAGGGATTCCCCGACTCGGACGGGCCGCCGGCCATGTTGCAGGCGGCCCGGCGCGCCATCGCAGAGGGGCACAACCAGTACCCGCCGGGCCCTGGCATTCCGCAGTTGCGCCAGGCCATCGCCGAGAGCCGTCTGCGCGACCGCGGGCAGACCTTCGATCCAGACACCGAGGTGCTCGTCACCGTCGGCGCCACCGAGGCCATCGCCGCCGCGGTCATCGCGCTGGTTCAAACCGGTGATGAGGTGGTGATGCTGGAACCGCACTACGACTCCTACCCGGCCGTCGTCGCGATGTCGGGCGCCAGACACGTTTCGGTGCCTTTGCGAGCCACCATCGGCTCCGACACGGGAGCCCAGGGACGATTCGCCCTCGACCTGGACGATCTGACCGCCGCGATCACCCCGCGGACGAAGATGATCCTGCTCAACTCGCCGCACAATCCGACCGGCACGGTACTCAGCAGGGCTGAGCTCACGGAGATCGCACTACTCGCTGTGCAACGCGACCTGATCGTGGTGACCGACGAGGTCTACGAATACCTGACCTACGACGACACCGAACACGTACCGATCGCGACCCTGCCAGGTATGGCGGAACGGACCATCACCGTCTCCAGTTCGGGCAAGACCTTCGCCGCCACCGGCTGGAAGATCGGCTGGGCATGCGGCCCAGCGCCTCTCATCGCGGCGGTCAGGGCCGCCAAGCAGTTCCTCACCTACGTCGGAGGCGCCCCGTTCCAGCCGGCCATCGCCTATGCGCTGCGCAACGAGATGGACTGGGTCGCGGGGCTCCGGACGAGCCTTGAGCGCAAGCGCGACCGGCTCATCGAGGGGCTGATCGCGGCGGGATTCAGAATCTACCGGCCGCAGGGCACCTACTTCGTGGTGGCCGACATCCGATCGGTCACCGCGGCGCTGGGTCGCCCGGCGGACGGGATGCAGTTCTGCCTCGACCTGCCCGCGCTGGCCGGCGTGGTCGCCGTGCCCCAGGAGGTGTTCCACGACGATCCGGTCGACGGAAAACCGTTCGTCCGGTTCGCATTCTGCAAGCAGGACGCGATCATCGACGAAGCCGCAAGCCGGCTTGCGAGAATGAGTCGGTGACAGGCCACAAAGAGCCGACGAGCATCCGGCACCCGTCCGATCGCGTCGCTGCACTGCTGGCCCGGCATCCGGTGCTGGACGGCCACAACGACATCGCGTGGGCGCTGCGCAAGCAGGTCGCCTACGACCTCGACGCCCGCGACATCGCCTCGCCGCAGCCGTTGCTGCACACCGACATTCCACGTCTGCGGGCGGGCGGTGTGGGTGCCCAGTTCTTCTCGGTCTACGTCCCGGGCACGCTGCCGCCAGGTGACGCCGTGGTCGCAACGCTCGAGCAGATCGATTGCGTGCAGGCAATTCTGGCCCGCTATCCGAATGATTTCGCGCCGGCCAGGACGGCGGCGCAGGTGCGCGAGGTGATGGCCTCGGGCCGCATCGCCGCGCTGATGGGCGCCGAGGGGGGCCACAGCATCGCCGGTTCACTCGCGGTGTTGCGAACCCTGAGCCGGCTCGGTGTCGGGTACCTGACGCTCACCCACAATCAGAATCCCCGCAAAGCCGGCGTGGCCTGGGCGGACGCGGCTACCGACGCCGCCGAGGCCGATGGGTTGTCGGACTTCGGGCGGGAGGTGGTCCGCGAGATGAACCGGCTGGGCATGCTCGTCGACCTGTCTCACGTGGCCCCGTCGACGATGCACGATGCCCTGGACACCTCGACAGCGCCGGTGATCTTCTCCCACTCGGCCTGCCGGGCGGTCACCGACCACGTCCGGGACGTCCCTGACGATGTACTGCGCCGACTGCCGGGCAACGGCGGCGTCCTGATGGTGACGTTCGTGCCGGACTTCGTCTCACAGGCCTGCGCCGATCATTCCGCAGCCAGAGATCGGCGACGCGATGAGCTCGGCTTGCCGCCGACCACCGTCTATACCCAGGACAGTGGCGAACCCGCTGACCCGGCCGCAGCAGCGCTGCTGCGCCGATGGGACGACGAGAACCCGCCGCCGGTGGCCACCCTGGCCGACGTTGCCGACCATCTCGACCACGCTCGCGAGGTGGTCGGCGCGGATCACCTGGGGTTGGGTGGGGACTACGACGGTGTGGAATCCCTACCCGTCGGACTGGAGGACGTCTCGACCTACCCGGCACTGCTCACCGAGCTCGCGGACCGCGGTTGGAGCGATGCCGACCTGGCCGGGCTGACGAGCGGCAACATCCTCCGCGTGATCGATGAGGCCGCCGACACGGCCGAGGTCGCTTCGCTCGGCCGACTATGAACTGTGTACGCGGCTGACCTTCGTATCCATGGTCAACTCAGAATCAGCGCGCGTCAGCGCGATTTCGATGGCGCCGAAGCTCTCCAGGGACGTCGGATGCGTCCCACCGCAGGCGATCCGCTCCTCCCCGTCCGGCAACGTTCCGACCCAGGTGCGCCGGTCGGTCAGGCCAGGGCCCTCGGCCTCGATCCGGATGCTGACCCCCGCAGCGAGCCAGCGTGCGAGCGTCTGGTTGGCAACCGCCGCAACGGCCGCGGCATCGAATTCTGCATCGAACCCTTTCTTGCGCAAGGACTTTCCAAGCCGGTAGACATCGGTTGCGCCGTCCGGATGGATTTTCGAACTGGCCAGGGCCTGACGATCAAAGTTGGGATGGCCGAGACCGTCGAGCGGGACAGGTTTGCGCCACCGATCGGCCAACGCGGCGTTGAGGGCGAGTCCGGCCACATGGCAGGCGGTGTGGCCACGGCTCAGCGCCTCCCGGTGGGCGGCGTCCACCCGCAGCTCGACCCGCTCGCCGACGCTCGGAATTCCGCTACCGGGAGCCAGCACGTGGATGACCACGAAGGCCCATCCAGGCTCCCCACGCCGAACCGGAATATTAGTTGACATCAGCAAGTTGTCGCCTTGTGTGGCTCCCAGTACGACGTCGACGACCTCGACCGCACATCCCTTGATGACTGCAGTCCCCCTGTCCGCGCCCTGGTCCGGCCAACCCGGGTCGACCGGATGGAACGGCGAGATGTCCGTGACCATGCCGATCGCCCCGCTAGCGTCTGAGTCGGAAAGCTCGACGACCGCGAGCACAGTCGCCTCCGAGATCAGTCCGCCGGCCGGGAATGTGACCTTGGTGTCGACAAGTGGGAGCACCTGCCCATCCTTGCGCAGGATGCCGTGCCGAATGCGCGGCGGGCGGAGGCAGCCCGTCGCCACGCGGGCCGCAGCTTCCGCCACGCAGATCAAAGCATTCGCACAGCGTCCCGACAGCCGCCCAGCTAATAAGCCAGGCAAAGTAATCTATGTGACCCAGTCGACCCGGACCGACGAGCGGGCGCCCGTCGCAGCCCCCGAGGCGGCCGCGTCCGAAGCCGGTTCGATCCGCAGGCAGGGCATCAAGTTTTTTCTGGTCGGCAGTGCGGGCACGGGCCTCCAACTCGGGCTGTACGCGGCGTCTGCCGTGCTGATCGGCGCCCAGATCGCGTCCATCGCCTCCTGGCTGATGTCCACCCTGGCCACCAACGCCACCCATCGCGCTTTGACTTTCGGTGTGCGGGGGCCAGCGCGGAATTCGGCAGACCAGGCCGCCGCGTTCATCACCTGCCTGGTGGGGCTTCTGGTCACCTCGCTGGTCCTGGCCGAACTGCCCAACGCCACTGGACTGTCCGGCGTCATCGCAATTCTCGTCGTCAACACCGTCGTCGGGGCCGGACGCTTCTTCGGAATGCGTTGGTGGCTGGGTGATGCCGGTCGCCGGTTGGGCGCCCAACTCGCCCTGGCCGCAAGGGCGGCCAAGAACTCCTGGCAGCACCGCAGCCGCATGTCAGGACTACACCACTGACCGCGAGTGCTCATGGTGTATCGATTCCGAAACGTGCACCACTTGATGGCCCGGACCGGTCCGGATAAGAATTGAGCCCGAGAACCACCCGGGCGGCGAGTATCGGTTTCGGCGACGCACGGATGTCCGGGTGAGCAGTGAACCGAAGGTACGAGCAGGACGATCGGCGACGTGTTCCAGTGCCTGTTGGCGCTGTGCGTGCGCGCCGCGAACCCCGGCCGGTGGCACCGGATGTGGGTCCCGCAGTTCGCGCCTTCGGTGCGGTGAGCGGCTGCTCGATGCGCACGGTCGGAGGGCAGGATTTCCTGCCCGACAAGGACCAGCACGTCGGGTGGGTCCAGGAAGCCACCCCTGGCAGCTGCCGGCTGGGTGCAGCGCTGCGCCCCCGACGGCTCCGGCGCCGCGCAGAGGGTCCCGGCTCACTCTGAAGACAGGCCGGGACTCTCTTCGGCTCTGCTTATGCTTGGCCAGCCGGCCCTGGGGGATGTCAGTCGAGCGCGGCCCGCACGTCCGGATTCCTGCCCCCGTCGACATAGTTGACCGGCAGTTCGAGGCCGGCACCCTGCGCGCCGGTCGCCACGACCAGGTCGAACACCCGGTCCGGATCGGTGGTCAGGCCGTGAAAATGACCGAACAACTCGGCCGATATGCCACCGATCAGTGAAGAGAACAGGGCCATCCCCCTGATGATCGAATCATTGAACGGCGGCGCCGGCTGGCCGACGGTCACGAGCACGTACGGGGTGACCAAACCATCGACGTCGAACGTGCGGGATTGCGGACGCAGCACTCCGGTGGACACGGCGGTGTCCATCACGCCGGCCACGACGCGCCAAATCCGTGCCGAACCCTGGCTGGCGTCCACCGGCCCGAGGTAGCCGGGAATGGGTGAACCGTAGAGCAGGGAATACTCGTGGGGATGCCCGAGCGCCCATTCTCGAACGGCCCGGCAGATCGCCAGCCAGCGGGCGGCCGCATCCTGACCCTGACCGGCCTGGATGCGGTCGGCCTGCTCGACGACCTCGGCCACCGAGGCGTATGACTCGACGATGAGGGCGGTGAAGAGCTCGTCCCGGCTGCTGACCAGCCGATAGATGGCCGACGAGCTCATCTTCAGCTCCCTGGCCACCGCGCGCAGGGAGAGGTCGGCGGCGCCACGCTCGGCGATGTGCCGGCGGGCGACCGCCCGTAGTTGCGCTCGAAGGGCCTCCTTGGCCCGCTCGCGCGCAGCCAGAGACGCGCTGGTCCGCACCGTGTGCGGCTCGCGCGCGACCGCCGAGGTCGTGCGACATGGTGCGATTATCCGCCCGAGCCGCCAGATCACAGGAATGGTGCCAGGCTGGCGCGGATGACCTGGCACCCGTGCGGCCGGACGGCGGCGATCGCGCTGATCGCCGGACTGCTCTGGACGGTGGTGGCATGTACGACCACGGGAACGTCCGCCGACGAAGACGTTCTCGACGTCGCGACACTGGGTCCGCGATCGGACCGGCTACGGCGCCGCCAAGCAGCCGTCCGCAGCCGGCCGAGCCACCACTCCCCCAACCTCCGGCACCTCTCGCGGCTCGACCAATGTGTTCGGCACCTCGACCGGCGGACCAGAGTCGACCGCAAGTTCGCCGCGGTCGACGAATGGTTCGCCGCACTCGATCGGCAGTTCCGCCCGACCAACCGCGAGTTCGCTTCGCTCAGCGGGCGGTTCGCCGCATCCGCCCCGTTTCGTGGCTACCACCGCCCCCATCGACGCTGTGCTGGCCGCACGCATGCACACCAGTTGGCGACCCGGCTGCCCCGTTGGGCTCTCGGACCTGTCCTATCTGCGGCTGACGTATCTCGGATTCGACGGGACGACCCACCTCGGCGAGATGGTGGTGGCCACGACGGTCGCGCCGCAGGTGACCGCGGTGTTCGAGCTGCTCTTCCAGCACCGGTATCCGATTCGGTCGATGAAACTTGTCGACGGCTTCGGCGGCAGTGACGACGATTCGATGGCTGCGGACAACACGTCCGCCTTCAACTGTCGTCACATCACCGGCGGCTCTGCGTTCTCCCAGCATTCCTACGGCGACGCGGTCGACGTGAACCCGGTCGAGAACCCTTACGTCAGCAGCAGTCAGGTACTCCCGCCGGCCGGGTCGGCCTACGTCGGACCGACCCGACACCGCCGGGGTGATCCATGACGGCGACGCGGTGGTGGCGGCGTTCGCCTCCGTTGGCTGGACCTGGGGTGGCGATTGGTCTTCGCCTCGCGACTACCAACACTTCTCGGCCAACGGTCGCTAGGCCAGATCAGGCGTGGTGATCACGGACGCTGGGTCAGCAGGGCCAGCGACTCCGGTATCACGTCGTGCCAGCTCAGGCCGTGTGCTTCCGCCGCTTGTGCGTACGCCTGCATCTCCTGCGCCGAGGTGTGCTGGTGGATGAACCAGATCCTGGCCTCGCGGCCCTGCTTTCGCAGCGGCCGCTGCGGCCTCGTCCATCGACGGCGTCGATGGCCGCGGGACTGCGATCCGGCGCGATCAGGATGTTCGGCTGGTCCGGGAACACCGTGATGAACCCGTTGAAGTTGCTGGTCACCGGTCTGATCGCCGGCGTGCCGCTGGTCCCAGTAGTAACCAAAGCCCCAGTTGCTGTTCATGTTGACGACGATGATGTCGCTCGGTTGCTGGTGCGCGGCAACATAGGCGAGCTGGTGTCCGTAGATCCTCCGATGGGATCGGGTGCGAGCGGATGGTTCCGCGCACCGCAGGGCCCGCGACGAACAGCACCAGGGCCAGGACCGCAACGGCGATCCCCAGCACCGGGTTGACCCGCGCGGCCAACGCCGCAAGGCCGCCCACCCCGATCGCGGCGGTCACCACCAGGGCCGTGGTCAGGAAGTGCGAGGTCCGAAGATCGAACAACGGATATTGCTTGGCTGCGCCGAGCACGATCATCTCGAACAGCAGAGCTGGAACGCTGACGGCCAACGCCACCCGCTGCAATCGGACCAGGGTGATGACCCCGGCTACCACCAGCAGAACGGACACGATCAAGGGACCGGAACCCATGAACGAGGCGATACTGCGGCCGCCGGCGAGGAGAAACTTCCACGCAGCAGCCCACCCCTGTCCGGTGGGCAGGTAGTGGGCGGCCCAGTACGCATTCAGGCCCGGGGACAGCCCCGGCTTGTACGCGATCACAAAGATCAGACCGAGCAGCAGACCGGCCGCAGAACCGACGACGGCGACCTGACGGGCCCGCGCCCAGTCGCGGCGGAACAGCGCGACCAGCAGGAAACTGCCCAACACCGCGGCACCGACGAAGGCGCTGACCGCACTGAACAAGAATCCGACGACCACCAGGGCGCCGAGTCCGGCCAGCCGACCCCGGGTCCACGACGATTCCAACCGCGCTGCCAGGAGGAGAACGGCGATGGTGATGAAGGCGTCCGCGGTGTACTGCTTCAGGTCGTCCCTGGCCAGGGCGGACGGCGTGAGCAACGCCGCCAGACCGGCTAGGACAGCAGCCAGTCGGCCGGTGAGCAGGGTCGGCCACGGCAGACTACGGGCGTAGCCGTAGGCCACCACCACGGTGGCCGCCGCGAAGAGCAATGGCACGATCCGCAACCGTTCCGGGCCGCCGACGACGACCAGGCGAAGAAGAAGCGTCCACCCGACGGGCGTGCTCGTCGTCACCTTCAGCACCTGACTCACCGGGAGCTTGGTGGAGATGGCCACCCAGGCCTCGTCGGTCCAGAACGGAAGCGAGAACATGTACGGCACGTCGTGGACGACGAAGGTGGCCGCGCCCAGTAGGGACGCCAGCAGCACGTCCAGGAACCTGCTGCCGAGCAAGCTGCTCGGCGGCCGTGCCGTACGCCGGACGAGAGCGACTCCACCGCTGGGCCCGAGGGTCTGCTGGGGGTCGTCGGTCACCGGCGCCATTGTTCCTGCAACGCCCGCTCCCGGCCAAGTCGACGGAGTCGGGCGAATCAGCCGAGCGACTGGTTCACCCGCCGAGGCCGGGCACGATATCGGCGAGAGCGTAGGTCAGCGGCTGCTCCAACTGCTCGTAGGTGCACGACTCGGGAGTGCGGTCGTCGCGCCAGCGGACGAAGTGCGCCAGGTGGCGGAAGCGCGTGCCCTCCATGTGTTCGTACTTGACCTCGAGTACCCGTTCCGGCCGGAGCGGCACGAACGAGAGATCCTTGGTCGCGTTCCAGCGGCTGACGTTGCCGGGCAATCGCTGGCTCTGGTGAGCTTCGGCGCTCGACCATTCCTGCCACGGGTGGTCCTCGTCGTCGAGGAGCTGGAGCGGCTCTAGTTCGTCGACGAGTTCGGCGCGCCGCTTGGCGGTGAAGGCGCCGACCACGCCGACGTGCTGCAGCTTGCCCTCGTCGTTGAACAGGCCAAGGAGCAGTGAACCCACCAGCGGCGCGGCCTCCGCGGAGGTCTTGTGCCAACGGAAGCCGGCGAGCACGCAGTCCGCGGTGCGGACGTGCTTGATCTTGAACATGACGCGCTTGTCGGGCTGGTACGTGCCGTCGAGCGGCTTGGCGATGACGCCGTCGAGATGCGCGCCCTCCAGCTCGACGAACCATCGGTTGGCGACGTCGAGGTCGGTCGTGGTCGGCGTGAGGTGGATGGGCGCCTTCGCGCCGGCCAACGCGCCCTCGAGAGCGGCGCGGCGCTCGGCGAAGGGCCGATCGGTGTAGTCGTCGTCACCGAGCGCGAGCAGGTCGAAGGCGATGAAGGAGGCCGGCGTCTGCTCCGACAGCATCGTCACCCGCGATACGGCAGGGTGGATGCGTTGCTGCAGCGCCTCGAAGTCCAGCCCGCCGTCCGTGGCGATGACGATCTCGCCGTCGATGACGCATCGCTGCGGCAGCTCGGCTTTGACCGCTTCGACGAGCTCGGGGAAATAGCGGGTCATCGGCTTCTCGTTGCGGCTGCCGAACTCGACCTCGTCGCCATCCCGAAAGATCAGGGATCTGAAGCCGTCCCATTTTGGCTCGTAGGACGCTCCGGACGGGATGGTCGGGACCGACTTCGCGAGCATCGGAGCGACCGGTGGCATGACGGGCAGCTTCATCGGCCCAGTGTTTCATCCGAGTCCTGCGCGTCACCTGCCGAACCAGCGTGGACTGCCTAGTCTTCCTTTCGGCCGTCCGCGCGGCCGATGGTCCGCCGATCGGTGTCCTTGCTGGGCTGGACCCGCTTCGGCTCGCCCGGCATCTTCGGATACTCGGGCGGATAAGGCATGTCCCCGAGCCCGCGGTCGCGTTCGTCCCGTTCCGACATCTCGAGCAGCGGCGCGATGTCGTACCGTTCGCCGTCCAGGCCGGCATGCAGATCCCCCAACTCGGCGAACCGGGCCGGCATCGAGATCACGTCGAAGTCTTGCGGAGCTACGACGGGCACCTCGTCCCAGGTCAGCGGCGCCGACACGGTGGCCCGGCTGTTCGGCCGCACCGAGTAGGCGCTGGCCATCGTCCGATCCCGCGCCATCTGGTTGAAGTCGATGAAGATCCGCTCACCGCGCTCCTCCTTCCACCAGCTGGTGGTCACCCGCTCGGGCATCCGCCGCTCGACTTCCCGGGCCAGCGCGATGACCGCGCGACGGGCCTCGATGAAGGTTGCCGTCGGCCGGATCGGCACGTACACGTGTAGTCCGCGGCCGCCTGAGGTTTTCGGATGGCCCTCCATGCCCGAGCTCCTGCAGCACCTCGCGGAGCACGGGAGCCACGGCCGCCGCATCGGAAAAGTCCGTGCCTGGCTGCGGATCGAGGTCGACGCGCAGCTGATCGGGGTGATCGACGTCGGCCGAGGTCACCGGCCAAGGGTGAAAGCGCAAGGTGCTGATGTTGGCCGCCCAGGCGACGACAGCCAGTTCGGTCGGGCACACCTCCTCCGCCGTCCGTCCGCTCGGGAAAGTGATCTCCACGGATTGGACGAAGTCGGGCGCACCTTTCGGCACCCTTTTGGAATAGAACGCGTCGCCGTTGTTATCGGCCCTGGTCGACAGCTTGGCGCCTTCGAAATAGCCGTCCCGCCACCGCTCAAGGGTGGTGGGCCGGTCCTTCAGGGCCCGCATGATGCCGTCACCCACCGACAGGAAGTACTGCACCACATCGAGTTTCGTCAGCCCCCGGTCGGCGAAGTAGATCTTGGTCGGGCTGCTGATCCGTACGGTGCGGCCGGCGACCTCGAGTTCGACGGGCGGAACCGCGGTGCGAGCCATAGCGGAAATCTACCGGGCGGCAGGACGAACCGCTCGAGGACGATCGCCGTGCCTGCAGAGCGACTCAATTCCCTGTCCCCACCTCGACCGGGCAGTTTGTGCCAGAGCACGGAAGCAACAGCCGCAGCCGCGATGCTCAGCTGTTCCGGCGATACCCGGATGGACGCCGATTCTCCCGGTACTGGTCATGGGCACCCAACGGTCGCCGCACCCGGCCGTCGTCGGTCGGAGTCGGCCCGGGCTGGCAGACCGGACAGTAGAACGCGGTCCGCTCCTTGGTGACGGCCCCGATGGAAGCCACCCGGACGGTTGCTCCGCATCGTCGGCACGGTTTGCCGGACCGCCCGTGGACGAAGGTGTTGGAACCGGGCCGTGGATTGCCGGTCGTCGTCGGCAATGCCAGCTGCACCCCCCTCAGCAGAAGCCGCCGGGCGGTGTCCAGGGTGCCGCCAACATCGACGTCAGCCGTCGGAGTCCACGGCGATATCCCTTCCAGGAAAAGCGTTTCGGCCATGTACATGGTGCCGATCCCGGCCACGTTGGTCTGATCCAGCAGAGCCGCGCCGATGGCCGTTTCCGGCCGCTGCGCCAGCCGCCGGATCGACTCGATGCGACCAGAGCCCGGAAAGTCGGCGTCCATGACATCCGGACCGAGATGGCCGATCAGCGTGGATTCGGCCGCGGTGGGCACCAGGTCGAGCAGACCCAGCCACGTGCCGATTGCGGTCCAGTCGTTGTTCGCCAGCACCGCGCGCACGCTGACCCCGGCAGCCCGAGGCCAATGCTCCGGGCCGGCCGGCGCGATCGACCACCGGCCCTCCATCCGGAGATGGGAGCGCAGCGTCAGTGGTTCGCGGCCGGGCTCACCGCTCATCCGGGTCAGAATCTGCTTGCCGTAGGCCCGCACCTCGCTGACCGTCCGGCCGGCCAGGTCGACGTCGCCCAGGTCGGGCCATCGAAGCTCGGCCCGGACCAGGATTCGCCCGGATAGCGCCGCGTCCAGTCGCCGCGCGGTGCGCAGCACTGTGTCACCCTCGGCACGGTCACCCTCCGGCATAGTTGCCTCGCGGCACGGTTGTCGTCAGGCACGTCGGCCCGCCGAGGGTCGGAGCCGCAGACCCTGGGGCGTCATGGCGAACCCGTTCTCCACCAGGGCGTCGACCACAGGGCCGGCGCTGGACACGGCATCGCGGCCGTCGATCCTGGTGACCGTCAACGACCTGATCGCCCCGCCGGTGACCTTCTCGGCCAACGCGCGGCCGGCCTCCGTGAGCTCGTCGGAATCGCTGGAGAAGGAGATCAGGGTGCGGCCGCCCCGCTCCGCGTAAACAATCGGGGCCCCATCGACAAGGACCACCAGTGCCCCGGCGCGCCGGGCGGGACGGTGTTTGACATCGGCGTCCACCGCTCGTTCCGGCCAGGGCAGCGCCGCACCGAACGGATTGGCCGGATCGGCGGCCGCAAGTACCAAGCCCCCACCGGGCACGCGATCGGCGTCGGAGCTGACGAAGGCCCGGACCCGGTCGACCGCACCGGCAGTCGCAAACTGGGCGGCGCCGAGCCCCTCGACGAAGTATCCACGCCGCACCTTCCCCGACTCCTCGAAAGCGGACAGCACCTTGTACACCGCGGCGAATCCGCCCGGCGTCTCCTCGGCGACCACGGATCCTCTGGTGACGATGCCGTACCTGTCGAGCAGCACCTCGGCAGCGGCATGCGCCCTGACGGTCGGATCGGTCTCCACCTCGGGGATGAGCGACCACCGGCCGGCCACCATCGGCGGACCGCCCCGCCGCACCGCAGGGCCGACCCGCTGCCGACGTCCCGCCGACAGCAGGGCCAATCCGGAGGAGCCGCGCTGATGCAGTCGCGGCGGGGGCGCCTTGGCCTTGTGCGTGGTGCGGCCACCGGTCAGGCGGGCCCGTAGCGGCGCCAGTGTGTCCCCGGTGACCAGCCCGGCGAACACCAGGTCCCACAACACCTCCGCGAGCACGTCATCTGAGTGGAAGCCCTCGGTCTGCTCGGCGACCGCGTCGGTCAACGCCCGGAAGAAGAAGGCGCCGCCCCTGGACAGCACCTCGAGAACCGCACGGTGCAGTTCGCCGTGGGCTTCCTCGGGGCCGTCGGCCGTGCCCAGTACCTCGTCGTTTCGGACCGGCATGGTGAGCGCCGCGGAGTCGGCCAGGTGCAGTGACACCCAGCCGTCGTCGCCGCCGAGCGCGCCGTGCCCGGTCCACAACACCTCACCCGAGGACATCAGCTCGTCGAGCATCGCCGGCGAGTATCCGCGGACGCGGGCCGGCAGGATCAGCGTCTCCACCGCCGAAGCCGGCAGGATCGCGCCGGCCAGTTGTTCCACGGCACGCAGCAAAGCGTCCATGCCGCCGGGCGTTCGGAGCGCCGCCGGAGTGCTCGAATAGGTACCGGCGCGATCGAAACCATTAGCCTGCTTTGACTTGGAGGAGGGAAGAACTCCGTTCCAGGCGGGCAGGAACCGGCCGAGGGCCTCCGCGGGCACGGGCTCGACCTCGGCCCGCAGGGCGGCGAGCGACCGACGGCGTAGCAGCCGCAGTACTTCCGCGTCGACGAATTCGCGCACCCCTTCGCCGGGACGGTCTGCGTCGACCCCAGGTCCCGACCGGCCGAGCGGACGAAACTCGCCCTCGGCGACCCGGCCGGAGCCGGCCAGTCGGCGTAGCGCGTCCGTCACCACGGCCACACCCAGACCGAAGACGGCCGCCGGTTCCTTGGGGACGAACGGGCCCCTGGTTCTGGCGTACCGACCGAGCAGCCTGCCGAGCGGGTCGGGAACGGGCTCCAGCAGCGACGGCGCCACCCCGGGCGGGAGGGCGGTACCCAGCGCATCGCGCAGCAACGGCGCGTCGGCAGGTTCTGCCCAGCGCTGCACGCCGCCGATCCGCACGACGATCGCCCGGCGGGTCGCCTCCAATTCAGCGAGGGTGGCAGCCGCATCGGGCACCACCGACCGTGCTGCCACTTCCGTCCGTGGTGAGCGGCCCGAGAATGCGGAGCAGATCGGTGATCTCGTCGGGCGAGCGGGCTCGTCGCTGCTCGGTCAGCCGCTGCAGATCGGACTCCGTGTCGGCCAATGCCTTCGGGTCGAGCAGGTCCCGCAGCGAGAGCCCGTCGCCCCCGCCGAGGAGTTCGGCGAGCAGCGCCGGGTCGACGGTCAGCGCAGCGGCCCGACGTTCCGCCAGCGGTGAGTCGCCCTCGTACAGGAATTGGGCCACATAGCCGAACAGCAGGGACCGCGCGAAGGGTGACGGTGACTGCGTGGTCACCTCGACCACCCGCACCGATCTGGCGGCGATCTGCCGCATCAGCGAAACCAATGCGGGTACGTCGAAGACGTCCGACAGGCATTCGCGGACCGCCTCGGCGACGATCGGGAAGGTGGGGTACTGGGCGGCCACCTCCAGTAGTTGGCTGGCCCGCTGCCGTTGTTGCCACAACGGTTGCCGCTTGCCGATCTGCCTGCGGGGCAACAGGAGTGCTCGCGCAGCGCATTCCCGGAAACGGGACGCGAAAACGGCCGATCCGCCGATCTCGGCGGTCACCTCCGCCTCCAGCGTCTCCGGGTCCAGCGCGATCGCGTCGAGCATCTCCGGGGCGTCTCCGTCGTACTCGACGTCCGGGAGCCGCAGAACGATGCCGTCGTCGGCGTGCATGGCCTGCACATCGACGCCGAACCGCTCCCGCATCCTGGCCGCGACGACCAGTGCCCACGGCGCATGCACCGCCGCCCCGTAGGGCGAGTGCAGGACCAGCCGCCAGTCCCCCAGTTCGTCCCGGAACCGTTCCACCACAATGGTTTTCTCGTCTGGAACCAATCCGACGGCGTCCCGCTGTTCGCCGAGGTAGGCGATCAGATTGTCCGCCGCGAAGATGTCCAGACCGTCGTCCGACAGGCGCTGATGAGCGTCACCGGCCGACATCGACCCGATCTCCCGCACGAATTCGCCGTGGGCTCGACCCAGCTCGGCGGGGCGGCCCAGGGTGTCGCCCTTCCAGAATGGAAGCCGGCCAGGAACCCCCGGTGCGGGCAGCACCAGCACCTGATCGTGCGTGATCTCCATGATTCGCCAGGAACTGGACCCGAGGGCGAACACATCCCCGACCCTCGATTCGTAGACCATCTCCTCGTCCAGTTCGCCGACGCGGCGCCCCGGACCCTCACCACCGGCGAAGAAGACGCCGAACATGCCGCGGTCAGGGATCGTGCCGCCCGAGGTCACCGCCAGCCGCTGCGCCCCGGGCCGGCCGGTGAGCTCGCCGGTCACCCTGTCCCAGGTCAGCCGGGGCCGCAGTTCGGCGAACTGTTCGCTCGGGTAACGGCCGGACAGCATGTCCAGCACCGATTCGAGCGCGCCGCGGCCGAGCGCCGCGAACGGCGCCGATCTTCTGAGCAGTTCGTGCAGCTGATCGACGGTGATCGGATCCATCGCGCAGATGGCCACGATCTGCTGGGCGGCGATGTCCAGCGGGTTCAGCAGCACCCGCATGGCCTCGATGGCGCCGGTCTTCATCCGGCCCGCCACCACGGCGGCGGAGATGAGATCGCCCCGGTACTTCGGGAACATCACGCCGTGACTGGGGGCGCCCACCTGGTGCCCCGCCCGGCCGATCCGCTGGAGACCGCTGGCCACCGAGGGCGGCGCCTCCACCTGGATCACCAGATCGACGGCACCCATGTCGACGCCGAGTTCCAGCGAGGACGTCGCCACCACGGCTGGAAGCACACCGGTCTTGAGCTGGTCCTCGATGAGGGCCCGCTGCTCGCGGGAGACCGATCCGTGGTGGGCGCGGGCGAGCACCGCCGGGCGACCCGGACGAGGCGCCCGCCTGTCCCATCAGCTCGGCGGGCGGAGGTCGTAGCGCCGACAGGTTCGTCGGACCAGGTGGTGGATCCGCCAGCTCGACCACGGCATGCCGCTCGGCGTAGATCTCGTTCAATCGAGCCGTCAGGCGCTCGGCCAGCCGACGGGAGTTCGCAAACACGATGGTGGAGTGATGGGACTCGATCAGATCGACGATGCGCTCTTCGACGTGCGGCCAGATCGACGCCCGCGGAGCCTCACCTGCGGCAGCGCCCGACAGGTCGCCCGTCGGCTCGCCGAGGGCTGACATGTCGGGCACCGGGACCACCACGTCAACGGTGATCTCCTTGGTCGATACCGGCCGGACCAGCGTGACGGGCCGGCCGCCGGTGAGGAATCGCCCGACCTCCTCGATGGGGCGCACGGTCGCCGACAGGCCGATGCGCTGTGCCGGGCGATCGAGAAGCGCGTCCAGCCGGTCCAGCGAAACGGCAAGGTGGGCACCACGTTTGCTCCCGGCGACGGCATGGACCTCGTCGACGATCACCGTGGTGATGCCGCTGAGCATCTCCCGCGCCCTGCTGGTCAGCAGCAGGAACAACGATTCGGGGGTGGTGATCAGGATGTCGGCGCCGTCCTTGGCGAACGCGCGCCGGTCGCCGGACGCAGTGTCGCCCGAGCGGACGGCCACCGAGATGTCGGGAATGTGCATGCCGCTGCGGGCGGCCAGCGATCCGATACCGATCAGCGGCGACCGCAGATTCCGCTCCACGTCGACGGCCAGCGCCTTCAAGGGCGACAGATACAGCACGCTGCATTTCCGGGCACCGGCTGCGGCGGGCGGCTCGGTGACCAGTGCATCGATCGCGGAGAGGAAGGCGGCCAGGGTCTTGCCCGAGCCGGTTGGCGCCACCACCAGAGTGTTCTCACCGCGGCCGATGGCATCCCAGGCGCCGGTCTGCGCGGGCGTGGGTTCGGCGAAGCTGCTGGTGAACCATTCCCGGACCAGGGGTGAGAAGCGTGCCAGGGCGGCGACGGGCGAATGTCCCGACGACCCGGCATCCTGGGCGGCACCCCGATTCACGCTCACCCGGCCATTGTGCTTGTTCACCCCGACAGTGGTCCGGCATCGGGCCCTGTCGCCTAGCACGGACAGCATCGGCGCGCTCTCGTCGACAACTGAATTCGACCCGGAGGTCCGGTTCGGGCGCCGACTCCACAGCGCGCCAAGCTCGGATAATTCACTTGTGAGTGAGCCCTCACTCAGCTATGTTGGCGTTCATGAAGTCAGTCGGCGTCCGCGCCGCCCCCATGCCGGCGCAGCAGCGACGTGACGCGATCATCGATGCGGCACTGCCACTGCTGCGCAAGCACGGCGACGCTGTCACCACGAAGCAGATCGCAGACGCGGCCGGCATCGCCGAAGGCACGATCTTTCGCGTCTTTCCGGACAAGGATTCACTGATCACCGCCGCCATCGCCAAGGTCTTCGATCCTGAGCCGACGATCGAGGCGATGCGCGCGATCGACCGGTTACTGCCGTTGCGCGAGCGACTGCAGGCAGCCATCCACATCATCAGCGGCGCGACTGGACAGCGTGTGGGAACTCATGTCCGCGATGCGGATGATGGGGGCGCCGGAACAGAACGCCCGTCTACGCCCCGCGCTCGCATCGCATCACCTCGACGACCAACTGCCGCAGGCACTGATCGCTCTGCTCGAACCGGACCGCCATCAATTCAGGGTCGACCCTGACGCAGGTCGCGAGGATCCTCCGGTTGGTGACGTTCGCCGGCACCCACCCGCGCATCACCGACGGCAATCCCCTGACCTCCGACGAAATCATCGACCTGCTCATGGACGGACTGCGCGCTCATTCGCCAGATCCGCCACCGTCGTGCCAGTCCGCTGTGCGGGCTGTGTCAGTGGCTTCCGACACAATCTGATCTGGCACCTCCAATCCCACCGCGTTTCGCACCCCAGCATCGCCCGCAACACCCTCACCCACCTGGGAAAGCTCATGCTCCTGTCGCTCTTGAAAACGTATCTACAGCCCTATCGGCGACCTTTGACGATGGTGGTGATCTTCCAGCTGATCGGGACCATCGCATCCCTGTATCTGCCGCGGTTGAACGCCGACATCATCGACAACGGGGTGGCAACGGGAAACACCAGCTACATCCTGCACACCGGGCGGATACATGCTCGGGGTCACGCTTGTGCAGATCATCTGCTCGATCGTCGCCGTCTACTTCGGCGCCCGTGCCGCCATGGGCTTCGGCCGGGATGTCAGGGCCGCCATCTTCCACCGGGTCGGCGAGTTCTCCGACCGTGAGGTGAACCAGTTCGGTGCTCCTTCGCTCATCACCCGCAACACCAACGACGTCACCCAGGTGCAGATGCTCGTGCTGATGACGTGCACCCTGCTCGTCGCGGCGCCCATCATGTGCGTCGGTGGCATCTTCATGGCCCTGTCGACGGATCTCTCGCTGTCCTGGTTGCTGCTGGTCAGCGTGCCGGTGCTGATCATCGCCATCGGGCTGATCGTGTCCAGGATGGTGCCGCAGTTCCGCAAGATGCAGGCACGGATCGACACCATCAACCGGGTGCTACGCGAGCAGATCTCGGGCATCCGTGTCGTACGGGCCTTCGTCCGGGAGCCGCAGGAGCGGGCCAGGTTTGCCGACGCCAACCAGTCGGTGACCGAGACGGCGACCAAGGCCGGTCGACTGATGGCGCTGATGTTCCCCACCGTCATGTTGGTCGTGAACGTGTCGTCGGTGGCGGTGTTGTGGTTCGGCGCCCACCGGGTGGAAGCCGGTCAGATCCAGGTCGGCTCGCTCATCGCCTACCTCACCTACCTGATGCAGATCCTGATGTCCGTGATGATGGCGACGTTCATGGCCGTGATGATCCCGCGGGCCACGGTCTGCGCTGAGCGCATCTCCGAGGTGCTGAACACGGAAAGCTCGGTTCGGCCACCGAAGAACGTCGAAGATGCCGGCCAGGCGGACCGGCAAGCTGGAATTCACGGACGTCGACTTCGGGTATCCGGGCGCAACCGAACCGGTACTCCGCGGGATCAGCTTCACCGCCGAACCCGGTCTGACGACGGCGATCATCGGATCCACCGGTGCCGGTAAGACCACGTTGATATCGCTGATCCCAAGGCTTTTCGACGTCACCGGCGGTGTGGTGGCGATGGACGGTGTCGACGTCCGGGACCTGGCTCCGCAAACACTGTGGGAGAGAATCGGTCTAGTACCCCAGAAGCCGTACCTGTTCACCGGCACCGTGGCGACCAACCTGCGTTACGGAAACCCGGACGCCACGGACGAGGACCTCTGGCTCGCTCTGGAGATCGCCCAGGCCAAGAACTTCGTGCAGGAGATGCCGGACGGGCTGGACTCGACCATCGCCCAGGGCGGCACGAACGTGTCCGGCGGCCAGCGCCAGCGTCTTGCGATAGCAAGGGCTCTCGTCCGGCAGCCTTCGATCTACCTGTTCGACGACTCCTTTTCCGCGCTGGATCTGGCCACCGACGCCCGACTGCGGGCGGCGCTGAGACCGCACACCCGGCAGGCCACCATGATCATCGTCGCGCAGCGGGTGTCGACCATCCTCGATGCCGACCAGATCATCGTCCTCGAGGACGGCCGGATCGTCGGTAAGGGCCGCCACGACGAACTGCTCGAGACGTGCGAGACGTACGCGGAGATCGTCAATTCTCAGATCAGTTCGGAGGTGGCGGCATGAGTGAGGATCGCAGCGAGGCACGAGCGAGGACCGGAGCGAATGCCGCGCCGACCAGTGTGTTCGGAGGTGGCGGCATGAGTGAGGATCGCAGCGAGGCACGAGCGAGGACCGGAGCGAATGCCGCGCCGACCAATGTGACGGAGGTGGCGGCATGAGTGAGGATCGCAGCGAGGCACGAGCGAGGACCGGAGCGAATGCCGCGCCGACCAATGTGACGGAGGTGGCGGCATGAGCGCGCCGGTGAAGGGCAAGCAGTCCGAGGAGGACCGCGCGACCATCCGGAATGCCGCACCGCGTCGAGGCCCAGGAGGCGGCGGCCCGTTCGGCGGCATAGGTATGCCAGCCGAGAAGTCACTGAACTTCGGGCCGTCGGCGAAGCGGCTGTTCGGCCGCCTGCGTCCGGAGAGTGTCGGCGTTGCAATGGTTCTGGCCCTGGCAATTCTCAGCGTGACGTTTTCGGTTCTCGGGCCGAAGATTCTCGGCCGGGCCACGGACATCATTTTCGACGGCGTAGTCGGCAAGCAGCTACCGCTGGGTATCACCAAGGATCAGGCCATCGCGGCAGCAACGGCCAAAGGAGACAACACCTTTGCCACCATGCTGGCGGGAATGAACCTGATACCCGGCCACGGCATCGATTTCACCGCACTGGCCCACGTCCTGATGATGGTGCTCGCGCTGTACGTCCTGGCCTCGGTCCTCTCGTACGGCCAGGGTTTCCTCCTCAACGGCATCGTCCAGCGCACCGTGTACCGGCTCCGCAGCGACGTCGAGGACAAGCTGAACCGGCTGCCGCTCTCCTATTTCGACCGGCAGCAGCGCGGCGAGGTGCTCAGCCGCGTCACCAATGACATCGACAACATCTCGCAGTCGTTGCAGCAGACCATGAGTCAGTTGCTCACCTCTTTGCTCACCGTCGTCGGCGTCCTGGTGATGATGATCGTCATCTCGCCACTGCTCGCCGTGATCGCCCTGATCGCCATTCCGCTCTCGATCGTCGTCACCACGACGATCGCCAAGCGGTCACAGAAGATGTTCGTCGCTCAGTGGCGCCACACCGGCGGCCTGAACGGCCAGATCGAGGAGGCCTTCAGCGGCCACAGCCTGGTCAAGGTCTTCGGTCGGCAGCCGGAGGTCGAGAAGACCTTCAAGGACAAGAACGACGAGCTATACGAGGCCTCCTTCGGCGCCCAGTTCGTCTCCGGGATCATCATGCCCGCCACGATGTTCATCGGGAACCTGACCTACGTGGCCATCGCGGTCGTCGGTGGTCTACGAGTGGCCAGCGGCTCGATGAGCCTCGGCGATGTACAGGCCTTCATCCAGTACTCGAGGCAGTTCACCCAGCCCCTGACCCAGGTGGCCTCGATGGCCAATGTGCTGCAGTCCGGAGTGGCTTCTGCCGAAAGAGTTTTCGAGCTGCTCGACGAGCCGGAACAGAGTGCCGAGGTCAGCCGGGTCAAGGCCATCACCTCGACAGCCGGGCGGGTGGAGTTCGAGGACGTTTCCTTCCGCTACCTGCCGGATACGCCACTGATCGAGAATCTCTCGCTGGTCGCGGCGCCAGGCCAGACGGTGGCCATCGTCGGTCCGACCGGCGCCGGCAAGACCACGCTGGTGAATCTCATCATGCGGTTCTACGAGATCGACTCCGGGCGAATCACTCTCGATGGCGTCGACACCCGGGAGATGGAGCGCAGCGACCTCCGCTCGCGGATCGGGATGGTGCTGCAGGACACCTGGCTGTTCGGCGGCACGATCCGCGACAACATCGCCTACGGCCGTCCAGGGGCGACGGAGGAAGAGGTGCTGAACGCTGCCCGGGCCACCTTCGTCGACCGATTCGTGCACAGTCTGCCCGACGGATACGACACCGTGATCGATGACGAGGGCAGCAATGTCAGCGCGGGCGAGAAGCAGTTGCTGACCATCGCCAGGGCGTTCCTCGCTGACCCGTCGTTGCTGATCCTGGACGAGGCGACGTCATCCGTCGACACCCGCACCGAGGTGCTGGTGCAGCACGCTATGGCTGCGCTGCGAACGGATCGAACCAGTTTCGTCATCGCGCACCGACTTTCGACGATTCGCGACGCCGACCTGATCCTGGTGATGGAGGCCGGCCGGATCGTCGAGCAGGGTAGCCACGAGGAGCTGCTGCAGCTCGACGGGGCGTACGCCCGCCTCTACAACGCCCAGTTCGCCGGTTCGATCGTGGAGGAGGAGGCCGCCAGGCCGCTGACGCCGGCCGGACGCCCCGGCCGAGCGGCGGATCTGATCGAAGAAGGGCTGAACGAGGCGGGGTTGGTGTGGCACGTCTCAATGGGCGGTCCTCACCCGTAGCCGGGGCTGCGCTAGACTGATCGGGTCGAGACGCACTACCGGTGCGCTCGGGTCGTTGCTGCAGGTGCCAATGAAGGTGCCTTCTTGTCCGCCGGTGCGCTTGTTGCCGGGTTGGTCAGCATTACGGCCAACCATCAGCACGGCCGCTGTCAAGGCCGTGTGCCACCGTGCCCGACGGGCGCAGCAAGGATCCAAATACTTCATGTCTTCACCCAGCAGCAACAACTCGAATTCCGGCCGCGGTCGTTCGAACGCGTCCTCCGGCGGTCGCCGTAGCGGCGGCCAAGGCCGTTCCGGCGGAGCACGTTCCGGCGCAACGCGGTCGGCGACAGGACGCGGCCAGGGCTCGACCACCATCTATTCCAGCGGTTCCTATCCCGCCGGCGCCACCAGCGGAGGAATGTTCTCCACCGGCGCCTTCGCCGCCAGCATTCCCACCGACGAAAGCGGCGCCTCGCGACATTCGGGCGGAGGCCGCCAGAACGACCGGCGCCCCGCACAGCCCGATTCCGGTCGGTCCGACTCCGTCCGCTCGGATGCACCGCGATCCGGTGCTGCGCGCAGCAACCAGCGCACCGATCAGCCGCGCGGCAACGCGCCCGTTCGTTCCGATCGCCCGGCCCGCAGCGACGGCGGTCAACGCCTGACCGACGCGAGCCGCAACCCGCGGGGGCGCGGAGGTAGGCGAAACGCCGCAGCCGACGACCGTTCGCCGGTCGTCTTCGCGGCTCACGCTCCGCGGACGCACGAGACACCGGCCGACCCGAGTCGCGCGACGTCCGATGGCGGCGCCCTGTTCGCGGCCACCAAGACCGTCACCGCCGATGCGGCGCCGATGTCGGATACCACCTTCCTGGAGTTGGGCGTTCCGGAGAAGCTGATCAAGCCGCTGGCTGACCTGGGCGCCCTCTCACCGTTCCCGATCCAAGCGGCGACCCTTCCGGTCTCGCTGACCGGGCGCGACGTGCTCGGACGCGGCCGCACCGGATCCGGCAAGACGATCGCTTTTGCCGTTCCACTCGTTGCCCGGCTGACCGGCGGTCGCCGCACCCCGAACCGCCCGCGCGGACTGGTACTACTGCCCACCCGGGAGCTGGCCCTGCAGGTGGCCAGGACCATCGAGCCGTTGGCCAAGGCCGCGGGCCTCAAGATGGTCACCATCTTCGGGGGCGTCGGCTTCGGCCCGCAAATCAGCGCGCTGCGTTCCGGTGTCGACATCGTGGTTGCGTGCCCGGGCCGGCTCGAGGACCTGATCAAGCAGGGCGTCTGCAACCTGGGCGATGTCGAGGTCACCGTGCTCGACGAGGCCGACCACATGGCCGATCTCGGGTTCCTTCCGGGCGTGCGACGGCTGCTCAAGGCGACCCGTCCCGACGGTCAGCGGCTGCTGTTCTCGGCGACCCTGGACAACGGCATCTCCGTGCTGGTCAAGGATTTCCTGCACGACCCGGCCGTGCACGCGGTCGACGATGCAAGCTCCCACGTCGAGACCATGACGCACCACGTCTTCGCCGTGAACAAGGACGACCGCAACGAGGTCATCCGGCAGCTGGCGATCGGCGGCGGGCGGCGGATGTTGTTCACCCGCACCAAGTTCGGCGCCAAGAAATGGGCGGCTGCACTGTCCAAGAACGGCATTCCAGCCGTCGACCTGCACGGCAATCTCTCGCAGAACGCGCGGGAGCGAAATCTCGCCGCGTTCTCGACCGGCAACGCGAAGGTGCTGGTGGCCACCGACATCGCCGCCCGCGGCATCCACGTGGACGATGTCGAACTGGTCGTCCACCTCGATCCGCCGACCGAGCACAAGGCCTACCTGCATCGCTCCGGTCGGACCGCGCGCGCAGGCGCAGGCGGAACGGTCATCACGGTGATGCTCCCAGAGCAGGCCGACGATGTCCGCAAACTGATGAAGCTGGCCGGCATCTCGGCCACCACGACGGCGGTCCGGCCCGGACACGCGGCGATCGGCCAACTGGCCGGCTGAGTCCGGCCTGGCTTGACAGGAGCCTCCCCGCCGCGAGCCGAAAGGCCCCAGGGGAGGCTCTCTGCTGTGCATCCTGACTGCTGCGTCCTGTCTGCTGTGCGTCCTGTGCGTCCCGCAACGACCGGCGATACTCTGCTGAGACCACGCCGAAATGCAATTTTGGCTTCACCGCACCACTGCGCCGTCAGATGGGAGATCGTCCAAGTGAGCACCGCTGAGCCGATGGGCGACCGTCTCGGCGACGGCCGCCCATCGGAGCACGTCGACGTTCTCATCGTCGGCGCCGGCCTGTCCGGCATCGGGGCGGCCTGCCACCTGACGACCGAGGCCTCGGGACTTTCTTACGCCATCGTCGAGGCCCGCGGCTCCAGCGGGGGAACCTGGGACCTTTTTCGATACCCCGGCATCCGTTCTGATTCCGACATGTTCACGCTCGCCTACCCATTCCGACCCTGGCGCGGCAACAAGTCCATCGCGGAAGGCGCGGACATTCTTTCCTACATCAGGGAAACGGCCACGGAGTACGACGTGGAGCGGCACATCGAGTATCGGACCCGGGTGGTCGGCGCGTCATGGTCGACCGAGAGCGCGATCTGGACCGTGACGACGGAACGTGTCGATTCGGGGGCGCGCAGCACCCGGACCTGCGGCTTTCTGTACCTCTGTGCCGGCTACTACCGCTACGACGAGGGTTACACCCCCGCCTGGCCCGGCCAGGAGGACTTCGCGGGCCGGCTGATCCACCCCCAGGCTTGGCCGGATGACGTCGATGTCAACGGCAAGCACGTCGTGGTGATCGGTAGCGGCGCGACAGCCGTCACTCTGGTCCCTGCTTTGACGGAGGCCGGCGCGCACGTCACGATGCTCCAGCGCTCACCCTCGTTCGTGATGACTATGCCCGCCCACGACGCCGTCGCCGGGGTGCTGCAGAAGGTGCTGCCCGAGCGGAAGGCCTTCCGCGCGATCCGATGGAAGAACGTCAAGATCGCGACGGCCCTCTACACGCTCTGCCAGAAGTATCCGGCCAGGGCGCGGTCCGCCCTGATCAAAGGGGTCGCGAAACAATTGCCAGCGGGGTACGACGTCGGTACGCATTTCAATCCGCGGTACCAACCGTGGGACCAACGCATGTGCCTGGTTCCCGGGGGCGACTTCTTCGAGGCGATAAGCTCCGGTAAGGCCGAGGTGGTGACCGACGAGATCTCCTCGTTCACCCGGGACGGCCTCCTGTTGGCAACCGGCACCGAACTTCGGGCCGACATCGTCGTCACCGCAACCGGTCTGAACCTGCTGACCCTGGGCGGAATCGAATTCACCGTCGACGGAGCAGCGGTGTCGGTGCCGGATCGGGTCGCTTTCAAGGCGATGATGCTGAACGGCATTCCGAACATGGCCTTTGCCATCGGTTACACGAACGCCGCCTGGACGCTGAAGGTCGACATGGTTTCCTCCTACGTCGCCCGGCTGCTGAACTCCATGCGGGAGAAGGGGTACAGCATCGTCACCCCGACGTTGCCGGCCGAGACGATGACGACGTCACCGTTCATCGACATGCGATCCGGCTATTTCCGGCGGTCGCTGGACGCATTGCCCCGCCAGGGCGACCGGGCGCCTTGGCGGCTGCAGCAGCACTACGCGAAGGACGCGGCATTGTTCCGATCGCCGATGGATGATGCGGAGCTGAAATTCGGCTCCACGGCGGTCACGGCTACAGCGCGTTGATGACCCTCGTCATCTGGGCTGCGGTGAGATCCCCGAGCCTGTTGAATTCACGCTGCACGGCCCAACCGAAAAGCTTGAGCAGCCCGTGGAACTCGATGTTCGCCCGATAGGTGATCCTGGTACCCCCGCCTGGGAGGGCATCGAAGCTGATGTCATCGGTGGAGGTGGCGGACTTGTTCGTTCCCTCGAATACCAGTCGGTGCGATTCCCGCTCGACCAGCCGGTAGGTCAGCTCGGTCTCCTTGCCCCTGAACACCGAGACGTTGTGCCAGGTCGAACCGACTGCTATCGGCCCGGATCCGGTCGGCTTGCAGCTCTTGGTGCCCGGATCCCAGGCCTGCGCGTGAGCGAAGTCCGCCAGATAGTCCACCACCGCCGCAACTGGCTTGCTGACATCGAACGACCGCTGAACGCTGACCATCTCACCTCGCTCTCATACCGGCTCGCTGCCGACCCGGTTCAAGTCCTTTCCCGGCGGGCGTCCGGATAAACCCCGAATTCTTCGCAGGCGGCTTGGTCTCACGCTAGCGGCTCGAAGAAGGAGAGCACCTCGGCACGCGAGATGTCATCCAGGCGAGCCGGATTCCATCGGGGATCGCGGTCCTTGTCGATGATCATCGCCCGGATTCCCTCTGCGAAATCCTGGTGCATCACGAATCTCGCTCCAACTCGCAAATCCTGGTCCAGCACCTCGTCAACCGTCATCGAAGCAGCGCGCCGCAGGGCCTCCAGCGTCACCTTCAACGCCGTCGGCGACATGGCCGTCAGGGTGTCGGCAGCAGTCAGGGCGGCGGGCTCGGCGGAGCCCCGGAGATTCTCGACGATCTCCTCGACGGTATCCGCCGCATAGCAGTCGTCGATCCAGGCGGGGTGGCCCTGGAGATTCACCGCCGGCATGTCCGGCAACCGTCCGGATCTCAGTCGCTCAGCCAGGTCCGGCAGCACGGCCGAGTCGACGAAATGGTCCGCCAGACCGGCGTGGATCGCCGATGGGCCGTCGAGCCGAGCGCCGGTGAGGGCACAGTGGGTCCCGAGTTCCCCCGGCGCCCTGGCGAGCAGGTACAGAGCGCCGACGTCGGGTGAGAGTCCGATGGCCGTCTCCGGCATCGCGACCTGCGAACGCTGCGTCACCACCCGGACCTGCGCGTGGGCCGAGATGCCCACGCCGCCACCGAAGACGATGCCGTCCATGAACGCCACCACGGGCTTGGGATAGTGAGCGATGCGGGCATTCATCTCGTACTCGGTCGCCCAGAAGGTGGCCGCCTGGACTCCGTCGCCGCGGATGCCCTCGTAGACCTGGCGGATGTCACCACCCGCGCACAGACCACGCGGCCCGTTGCCGTCGATCAACACCAGATCAACATCCGGATCCTCGGCCCAGCCGGCCAGCGCGTTCAACGCGGTGCGAACCATCGACAAGCTCAGCGCGTTGATCCGCTCCGGCCGATTCAGCGTGAGGTGGCCAAGGCGCCCCTCCACCCGTAGCAACACGTGTTCGGACTCAGAGCCAGGGACATGGGTAGTCGTCATGTGTTCCTCCTACGTGACGCAGCCCCCTTGGGGCAAATTGCCGCCCGACAGACGAGAGCCACGGAATGCATCACACCATCGTGGAACCGTGTTCGGCCCCCGATGCGTACCCATCACAACCGAACAGTCGGAGCCGCAAAAAGGCGTCCGACGCAGCAGAGGAAGGAAAACCACCATGGCATTGAACGAGGAGAAGCTCGGAGAATTCATCGGCAGGTTCGTCACCGATCTCGGCGCGACGATGGCTGCCGGGAGCGTGGTCATCGGACATCAGCTCGGGCTCTACACCGCTCTCGGCCAGGACCGGGCAACCGCGGATGAACTGGCGGCACGCACGGAAACCTCGCCGAGATACGTTGCCGAGTGGCTGCGCGGGCAGGCCGCCGGCGGATACGTCGACTATGACGCGACGACCCAGACGTACTCGATGTCCGAGGAGCAGTCATTCGTGCTGGCCAATCCGGATGGTGCTATCTACGCTCCCGGAGCCTTCGTCCTGGCCCTCGGGACCCTCCGCGCCGTGCCCGAGATCACCGAGCGGTTCCGAACGGGAAGCGGATTCGGCTGGCACGAGCAGGACCACGACGTATTCGTCGGAACCGAACAGTTCTTCCGGCCCGGCTACATAGCCAACTTGGTGCCCAGCTGGATCCCGGCGCTCGATGGCGTCGAGGCAAAGCTTCGCGCCGGCGCCGTTGTCGCCGACCTCGGGTGCGGCCTTGGGGCCTCGACCGTGCTGCTGGCGCAGGAGTTCCCGGCGTCCACATTCGTCGGATCGGATTACCACGCCGGCTCGATCGAGTTGGCCGGGAAGCGTGCCGCTGACGCCGGCGTAACCGGCCGGGTGACGTTTGAAGTGGCAACGGCCGCAACCTTTTCAGGCTCGCAGTTCGACCTGGTCTGCACCTTCGACTGCCTGCACGACATGGGCGACCCGCTCGGCACCGCCAGGCACATCAGAGAGGCGATCGCACCGGACGGCACCTGGCTGATCGTCGAACCCTTCGCCGGAGACACCGTCGCCGACAATCTCAACCCGGTCGGCCGGATCTTCTACAGTGCCTCCACCCTGCTCTGCGTCCCGAACGCACTGTCCCAGCCCGGTGGGTATGCCCTTGGGGCGCAGGCCGGCGAGGATGCCATGCGGCGGATCGCCACCGAAGCGGGATTCAGCCGCTTCCGCAGGGCATCGCAGACCCCGTTCAACCTCGTGTACGAGGCTCGTCCCTGATCTGATTCAGATGCGCAGAGACGGGGAAATGTCCTCCTGTCCATGGTCGAAGACACTTGCCGACCACGGTTGCCATGGGAGGAAGCATGATCGACAAGGCCCATCTCTGGACCGCATCGCCACTGAGCAGGCGACGCTTTTTCACCGTTTCTTCAGGCTTTCTCGCGGCCGGCGCGCTCACCGCGTGCGGGTCCAACAACGGCAGGACAAGCGATTCCTCGGCCGGGGCTCCGGCATCCGGTGGTGGCGTCGCGTCCGGTGTCCCGACATCCGTCGCCGGTTCGTCGAGCCAGGCTTCGTCGAGCCAGGCTTCGTCGAGCCAGGCTTCTTCCGTGGCTCCTTCTTCTTCCGGCTCGGCGGCAGCGGCCGGGAAGCCCACGTTGTCGCAGTGGTACCACCAGTACGGCGAAGCCGGCACCCAACAGGCGGTCGAAAGGTACGCCGCGTCCTATCCGGCGGCGAAGGTCAACGTGCAATGGGTACCGGGTGACTACGACACCAAGGTGGCTTCGTCGTTGCTGACCAATTCCGGTCCCGACGTCTTCGAGGCGGGCAACGGGCCGAACATCGACCAGATCCAGGGCGGTCAGGTGGTTTCGCTCGACGGCATCCTTGACGGCGCTGCCCAGGATTTCACCCAGTCGCTCATCCAGCGAATGACGTACAAGGGCAAGCTGTACGCCGTTCCGCAGGTCATCGACATGCAGTTGCTGGTCTACCGGAAATCGATGCTGCAAGGCCGCGGGCGTCACACCGCCACAGACTTTCGACGAGCTGGTTTCGGCGGCGAAGAAGTTGACCAACTCCGACGTCAAGGGATTGTTTCTCGGTAACGACGCCGGGGTCGGGGTGATGGGCGGTCCAGCTCTCTGGTCGGTCGGAGCCGACTACCTGACGACCGACAACAAGGTCGGCTTCGACAACCCGAACGTGGCCAAGGCGCTGACCGGGTTGCACTCCCTGTTCACCAGCGGATCGCTGCTGCTGGGCGCCCCGACGGACTGGTCCGACCCGTCGGCCCTCACACAGGGCCTCACCGCCATGCAGTGGACCGGCCTGTGGACCTTTCCCGATCTGCAGAAGGCGCTGGCGGACGATTTCGGAGTGCTGCCCTGGCCGAAGTTCTCCGCCTCCGTCGGTGCCCCTTCCGTGCCGATCGGCGCCTATGGATCAGCGGTCAGCGCCAAATCGAAGGACCCCGCTGCGGCCAAGGCCTTCGTCAAATACCTGTGGGTGGATCAGACCGCCGACCAGCTCGATTTCGCGCAGAGCTACGGCTTCCACATTCCGGCGCGCAAGAGCCTGGCGGCGAAGGCGGAGAAGCTCAAGTCCGGACCGGCAGCTGATGCCGTCACGATCACCCAGAAGTACGGAAAGGCGCAGACCCCGCTGTTGTGGACGACCGCATCGGGGGCGGCCTACAGCGACGCACTGAACAACATCATCAAGAACGGTGCCGACGCCACCGCCCAGTTGGCGAAGGTCAGCAAGGTCGTCACCGCCGAGCTGGCTCGGGTGCAGAAGTAACAGCGTCCGAGGTGGTGACTTCCGCTCACGCCGGCCGGGTGGGTATCGGCCGGCGGTTGGCAGGCTCACAGAACCGGAACCTGTGGTTCTGGGTGTTCGTCGGACCATTCGTCATCGGCCTGGGGATCTTCGTCTACATCCCCATCCTCTGGAGCGTCTACCTGAGTTTCTTCGACGCCCGCAACACGGTGACGCCGACGGTTTTCGTCGGGCTGCGCAACTACAGCGACATGCTGACGGACCCCGCCTTCCTGTCCAGCCTCGGTACCTTCATCGTGTTCGCCCTGTTCATCGTGCCGACCACCTTCGCCGGCGCCCTCGGGCTGGCACTGCTGGTGCACCGGGCTCGATTTGCGAAGGCCTTCTTCCGATCGGTCTATTTCCTGCCGACCGCGTGCTCGTACGTGGTGGCGTCACTGATCTGGAAGATGTCCATCTTCTCCGGCGTCCGGTTCGGGCTCCTGAACAGCGTGCTGCGCGCCGTCGGGCTTGATTCGGTCTCGTGGCTGTCGGTCACCCACCCGCCCTGGTACTGGCTGGTGCTGGTCACTTTGCGTCTCTGGCTACAGCTCGGCTTCTACATGATCCTGTTTCTGGCCGGGCTGCAGCGCATTCCGACGATCCTGTACGAGGCCGCTGCCGTGGACGGAGCCAAGCCCGGCTGGCAGACGTTCCGGTACATCACCTTTCCGCAGTTGCGCACATCGTCGGTCGCCGTGCTGGTCCTGTTGCTGATCAACGCCTTTCAATCGTTCGACGAGTTCTACAATCTGCTCTCGAACAACGGCACCTACCCGCCGTACGCCAGGCCACCGCTGGTGTATCTGTACTACATCGCGCTCGGCAAAGGCCAGGACTTCGGCCACGGGAGCGCCGGAGCGATCATCCTGGCGCTGGTCATCGCGGTCTTCACCGTGGCCCAGGGCCGCCTTCTCGGATTCGGCCGCCGGGGGAACGAAGAATGACGATTCTCGATCGGCCCGTCGCCGCCCCATCGAAACCCTCTCACCGCCGCCGGTATCGCACGCCCACCGAGAAGGCCGGGTCGACGTTGCGGTATGTCGTCCTGGTGCTGGGGGCCGGCCTGTTTCTCGTCCCGTTCTATCTGCTGGTCCGCAATGGCCTGTCCACGAACGCGGACATCACCTCACCGCACTGGAAGTTCCTGCCGACATCCCTGCAATGGGGCAATGTCTCCGAATTGTTCTCGGACCCGGCCGTGCCGATGCTGCACAGCATGGTCTTCTCGCTGGTGGTGTCGACGCTGCAGACCGCGGGTTCCGTGCTGATCGGGGCACTGGCCGGATATGGCCTGGCGCGCATCCCCTACCGATTCGCCGGCCTGGTGCTCGGCTTCATCGTGGCCACGCTGCTCATACCCGCCGCGGTGACGTTCGTGCCCACCTTCGTGATGGTGTCCAGCCTCGGGTGGGTCTCCTCACTCCAAGGTCTCATCGTGCCAGGTCTGTTCCAGGCCCTCGTCGTCTTCCTCTTCCGGCAGTATTTCGTGAACTTTCCGCGAGAACTCGAAGACGCAGGGCAGATCGACGGGCTCGGATATCCAGGAACGTTCTTCCGGATCGTCATACCGAATTCGATGGGGTTCATCGCGGCGGTTTCGACGATTACCTTCATCGGTAGCTGGAATGCATTCCTGTGGCCGCTGGTGATCGGGCAGAGCGCGAACTCCTGGACGGTTCAGATAGCCCTGTCGACATTCCTGACGGCCCAGACGATCAACCTGCATGAACTGTTCATCGCGGCGACCTTCTCGATCCTGCCCATCCTCCTGGTCTTCATCGCGACTGCAGCGGTTCATCGTCCAGGGGGTGGAGAGCACCGGCATCAACAGTTGACGAGGCGCCGTCCGCGTGCACCGGTCCCCAGCCGCCGGTGCCTCTAGACGCCGCTGCCCACCTGATGCCGCAGTCGGACGTCGTTGCAGGCCTCGCACACCGAGGCCGGAATGACGCCCCTGGCCTGAAGCCAGCCGAAGATCAAGCAGCCCAGACAAATGCCGAGAGCCGATTCCAGCAACGCCGCGACGGTGATCAGCGCGACGAGCACCCAGGAAGCGGTCGGTGCGCCGGCGTAGAAGGTCACCACCGCCGCCACCGACAAGGTCGCGCCGATGCTCTGGGCGAACCGTTTCGGCGGCCCGGGCACCAATTTCGCCGGCCCGAACAACGGGGCGATCACCCTGGTGGCCAACTGCCCGAAGGGTGAGTATCTCGGACCGGCCGCGACCCGCAACAGGAACCCGATCGCCAGCGCCCACAGCAGCCATTCGCTGCGCACGACGAGCGTCAGGGCGGTCAGCAGGACGACCATGCCCGCCACCGACCGCGCCGCGTGCTCGTTGACCGGATTGGGGAAGGTCAAGTATTTACTGGCCACCGGTGCCACCTGCCGCATCCACTTCGTTCAGCAAACCGGTTGCGACGTCGAACACGAAACCGCGGACCTTGTCGGTGTGCGGAATGTACGGGCTGCCGGTGATGCGGTTGATCGACTGCCGCACGTCGGCATCCAGGTCGCTGAACGCCTCCGCCGACCATGGCGGCTTGATCCCGACCTCCTCCGCGATGGCGGCCTTGAATGCCTCGTCGGTGAAGGTGAGCATCCCGCAGTCGGTGTGGTGGATGAGAATGATCTCCTCGGTGCCGAGGAGTCGCTGGCTGATCGCCAGCGATCTGATCTCGTCGTCGGTGATCACACCACCGGCGTTACGGATCACGTGCGATTCGCCCTCGGCCAGACCAAGGATGCGATACACGTCGAGCCGAGCGTCCATGCAGGCCACGACCGCGACATGCTTCGACGGCGGAAGCGGTAGCGGGCCGGTGAACGTGGCGGCGTACGCGCGATTGTTGGCAAGGTACTCATCAGTGACGGACATGCGGTTTCCTTCGGTTCGGATATGAGGGTTGGGTTCGAGAACTCAGACCCGACAACACCATCCGTCGAAGGTGTCGCTGCGCCGTCCCGTCCAGAACGGCTCGAGGACCGGCAGCGCGCACATACCTATACTTCTACACGGATATCGCGGCGATGCCCAGTTCGGCGGCCGTCCACCGCCGATAATGCCTGAGCATCACCAATGACGACGATCGAGTGGAGCTGGTCTGTGATCGGTCCACCAACGATCATCGATGTCCACCAACATCTGTGGCCTCCGACCCTCATCGAGGCCCTCCGCGGGCTGGATCCTTCCGGCCCCGTCCGGCTGGACGGCTGGACGCTGCATCTGCCCGGCGAGCCCCCGTACGAGGTGGACCCGGCGCACCACGAACTCGCGCGCCGGGTGGCGCAGGAGGAGCGGACTGCGACCGCTCTGGTTTCCCTGTCCAGCCCGCTCGGCATCGAGGACATGCCTCCCGACGTAGCGCTGCCGCTGCTCGCGGCATGGCACGACGGTGCCGCCAGCCTGCCCGCACCCTTCCGCGCCTGGGCCGCAGTCCATTCCGGACATCCCGACCTGGCTGATCTCGAGCGTCGACTGGGGGGCGACTTCGTCGGCCTGCAGGTGCCCGCCACCTCGATGTCGACGCCGCAGGCCGTCGACCGGCTGGCTCCGGTGCTCAGGGTCTGCGAGGCCGCAGACAAGCCTGTCCTGGTACATCCCGGCCCGGTCACGGTGGGTGCGGATTCGGCACAATTCCCGGTGTGGTGGCCGGCCGTCGTGGACTACACCGCGCAGATGACCGCGGCCTGGTGGTCCTGGTCCGTCGCCGGCCGCTCGCTGCTGCCGGGACTCCGGATCTGTTTCGCCGCCGGGGCGGGCCTGGCCCCGGTCCACCACGAGAGATTCACCGTGCGGGGCGGCGGCAATCCTCCACCGATCGACCGGCTGAGCTTCGTCGAGACATCGTCGTACGGTCCCCGCGGGCTCGATGCGCTGATTCGCGTGCTGGGCATCGACGTGGTGGTGAACGGGACCGACAAGCCCTACGCGAGCACCAGCGAACTGCGGCTCGGCGATGCTGCCGATCGAGCGGTGCGGGTGGTCAACCCCCGCAGGTTGCTCGGCGAATCCGGACCGCGCTGAGCAGCGAATCAACTGATGCACGGGAAACAGGTCAGCGCTGCGCCAGCAAGGCCTCGATTCGATCCAGTTGTGCTCGCAGCGCGGCGATGTCGGCCTGGTCCGCGCTCTGGTCGGCCGGCTTGAGGGTCAGCACCAGTTGGCCACCGGGTTCCAGGACCCCCGTCGCCACCTCCGAGACGTCGTCGCCATTCTGCAGGCGGATGGCATGGTCCAATTCCTCCTCACGCATGCCGAGTCTGCGCAGGGCTGTCTCGACGGCCCTGCCATCGGCGATGACGTCGACCGGCTTCCCTTCGAGGAGGAGTCGGACCGCCGGGTAGCGGAAGGCGAGCCGGTCCACCAGGGCGTTGAGCCCGACCAGCGTCAGGGCGCCGATCGCCCCGCCGATGAACGAATCATCGTTGCCGATGATGGCGTTCTGCACCACGTTCGACAGCAGGAACATCACCACGAAATCCAAGGTGTTCAACGCACCGATCGAGCGTTTGCCGATCATCCGGAAGATCAGCAGCATCAGCGCGTAGACCGCAACCGTGCGGATGACCTTCTCCAGCAACGGGATCTGGTCGACGAACAGGTCGTGCCACATGACGCCTCCACGATGACGCTCTCACCCGGACGACCTCGACGGGCACGGAGTCGCACGTCGAGCGAGTGACGCGCCGTCACGGCGACCACCTCCGGCAAAGGATCCTCCCGGGCTGCGACGTGCGCAGGCAGGACGCGCCGATCAGTAGCCGCTCCTTCGTGCCGGTGCCGTACGCGGCCCCCCGTCGGATCGGCGGTGATCCTCCCGCATCATGCCCGAACTGCAGTCAGCGCGAACGGACGGTCCGGCCTGGTTCAGACCGGAACGAGTTCACGATCGGGACCGGAATCACCCAAATCGCCGAAGTCGCTGTCCACCAAGGGATCCGGGACTCTCGGCTCCGGATCCTTCGAACCGCCGTCACCCCGGCCGACGCGTAGCCGGAGCTGTCGTCCGGCCTTGGTGCTCTCGTGGGCCGGCGGGTCCTGTTCGACGACGATGCCCTCGGAGTCCCTGGCGATGGGCGATCCGTCCGGGGCATAACCCAACACGCGGAGTCCGGCGGCACTGCCGACCGACAGAGCACTGGCAAACGTCAGCCCGAGTACGTCCGGGACGACAATCGACCCTCTGCTCATCAGTAGATGGTAGTGGCGGTGATATCGTGCGCGGAAGGTAATGAGTGTCAGCAACAAGCCCTGGCTAGCTGACCGGCAACCCTCCGTTCCGTGGCGGGGTGCTCCAGGTGACGACCTGGCGGCTGTCGACCGGCATCCGCAAGCACGAGAACGGACCAGAGCATGCTGCGGGTCTCCGGTGAGGTGACGGCCTTGTTGGCACCGGCCGAAACGACGGCGCTGAGCCTGGCGGTGCACGTCAGCCTGGTCACCCGTCGTCACATCGATCTGCAGCGGGCCAGTAGCGCGATCTGTTGATCGCCGGCCTCACCTCGCCAACACCAGCCCCACTGCCCATCACACCCGAAGGTCCCCATGTCCCAGATTTCAGCCGCACCCGAACCTCGAGTGCCCAGCGCGTCCGCACCTGTCCACCTGGCGATCGCTCTCGACGGAGCGGGTTGGCACCCGGCTGCCTGGCGCGAGCCGGCGGCTCGACCGGCCGAATTGTTCACGGCCGATTATTGGCTCGACCTGGTCCGTGAGGCCGAGCGCGGGCTGGCCGACTTCGTCACCATCGAAGACTCGTTCGGCCTGCAGGCCAACCGGTTCACGCCGGAGAACGAGCGCACCGACCGGGTCCGCGGTCGCTTGGACGCCGTGCTCATCGCCGACCGGGTCGCACCCTTGACCCACCACATCGGTTTGGTTCCGACCGCCGTGGTCACGCACACCGAGCCATTCCACATCTCGAAGTCGATCGCCACGCTCGACTACGTGAGCACCGGTCGTGCCGGGGTGCGGGTCCAGGTGTCGGCCGTGGCACAGGAGGCCGGGCACTTCGGCAGGCGGGAGATTCCGGACCTGGCGGCGGCGGATCTCACCGAGCCTGCGGTGCAGGAGCTGGTCGCCGATCTGTTCGACGAGGCCGAGGACTTCGTCGAAGTGATCAGGCGACTGTGGGACAGCTGGGAGGACGATGCCGAAATCCGCGATGCGGCCACCGGCCGCTTCATCGACAGGGAGAAGATCCACTACATCGACTTCGTCGGCTCCCACTTCTCGGTCAAGGGCCCCAGCATCGTGCCCCGGCCTCCGCAGGGCCAGCCGATCGTCACGGCACTGGCCCATTCGTCCATTCCCTACCGCTTCGCCGCCCGGAGTGCCGACATCGTCTTCGTGACACCGGTCGACCAAGCGGATGCCCGAGCCATCGTCGACGAGGTCCGCCGCGAGCAGCTCAGCGCCGGCCGGAGCGACGACCTCCTACACATCTTCGCGGACGTCGTGGTCTTTCTCGACACCGCCACGGAGTCGGGCGCTGCCCGGAAGTCCCGGCTGGATGACAGGGCCGGCAGCGTCTACACCAGTGACGCATACGTGTTCACCGGATCGGCGGCCGAGCTGGCCGAACTTCTCGTTCGCTGGCAATCGGCCGGCATTACCGGCTACCGACTGCGACCGGCGGCGCTGCCGGACGACCTGACCACCATCGTCGACGCCCTGATCCCCGAATTGCAGTCGCGCCAGCTGTATCGCACCGCATACGAGGCGTCGACCTTGCGGGGGCTGCTCGGATTCCACCGTCCTGCCAACCGCTATGCGGCCGGCACAGCAACCAAGGGAGTCTTCGCATGAGTGAGCATCGACAGCGAGGCGAGCGCAGCGTGGGAACGAAGTCGCGCAAACAGGTCCACCTGGCGGCGCACTTCCCCGGCGTCAACAACACCACCGTCTGGAGCGACCCGCGGTCGGGTAGCCACATCGAATTCGAATCGTTCCGCCGATTCGCGCAGATCGCCGAGCGCGCCAAGTTCGACTTCCTGTTCCTGGCCGAAGGTCTGCGCCTGCGCGAGCAGAACGGGCAGATCTACGACCTTGACGTGGTGGGCCGGCCCGACACCTTCGGCATCCTGACGGCACTGGCCGCCGTCACCACCAGGATCGGACTGACGGGGACGATCAATTCGACGTTCAACGAGCCCTACGACGTGGCCAGGCAGTTCGCCACCCTCGATCACCTGTCGCAAGGGCGGGCGGCCTGGAACGTCGTCACCTCGTGGGATGCGTTCACCGGCGAGAACTTCCGGCGCGGCGGCTTTCTCGCGCAGGACCAGCGTTACGAGCGGGCGCGGAAGTTCCTCGAGGCCACCGGGGTGCTGTTCGACTCCTGGGCCGACGACGAGATCGTGGCCGACAAGGAGGCCGGGACGTTCCTGCGCCACGGAAATCCCGGGCAATTCAGCGTGCACGACAACCATTTCGACATCCGCGGCAACTTCAACGTGCCGACCGGCCCGCAGGGTCGCCCGGTCATCTTCCAGGCCGGTGACTCCGACGCCGGACGCGAATTCGCGGCCTCCACGGCGGATGCCATCTTCACCCGGCACGGCACCCTGGATGCCGGCCGGGCGTTCTTCGCCGACGTCAAGAGCCGGCTGGCGAAATACGGCCGGCGACCTGAGGAGTTGCTGGTCCTGCCCGCGGCGACCTTCATCCTGGGTGACACGGACGCGGAAGCCCAGGAATATGCGGCCGTCGTCCGCCGCCAGCAGGTCAGCGGACAGACCGCGATCAAGTTCGCCGAGCAACTGTGGAACCGGGATCTGAGTTCCTACGACCCGGACGGTCCGTTGCCCGAACTTGATCCGCTCGTCGGTGAGAACACCATCGCGAAGGGCCGGGCCAGTGTCCGGATGAACGCCGATCCCGTTGCCGTGGCCAATGAATGGCGGGAACTCGCCGCCGCCAAGGGCCTCTCGCTCCGCGACGTGGTGGTCGAGAAGACCGCGCGGCAGAACTTCATCGGAACCGCACGAGACGGTGGCGGCGACCATCGACGAATACGTCCAGGCCGACGCCAGCGACGGCTTCATCCTGGTTCCGCACATCACGCCCGACGGCCTGGCGGAATTCGCCGACAAGGTGGTGCCGATCCTCCAGGAGCGGGGGGTCTTCCGCACCGAATACCAGGGCACCACCCTGCGCGAACATCTCGGCCTGCAGCGACCCGCTGCCCGTTCCGAGCGTGCCCGCCGCGGAACGGTCGGCCTCGTGACGACCGTGGAGTCCTACCGGCTGGCCCAGGACCCGACGCTGGGCGAGCCGATTCTCGACAACGCCGCCTGGAACTCGTTGACGGGCCCGCACCAGCGGTTCGCCGAGCGGGTGGGCCGCGCCGTGCGGTACCAGCCCGACATCTCGCCGTTCGTCGCGTTGCGCGATCACCGCGATCCCCTGGCCTGGGCCGACGTCGCCGCGCTGGTGGGTCCGGGCGGGACGTTCGCAATCGCTGGTGAGAACGTGCAGCCACCGGCAGGCTGGGCCTTCGAATCGGTAGGCGGCGGGGTTCAACTGGTCGACGTCGACCTGCGGAAGGCGCCCGACCCGGAAGCAGAAGTTCTCGGCCAGGCCGACGTGCCGGAGATTCTGGAACTGATCGAGCGCACCCGTCCTGGCCCGTTCCGCCCGCGGACCATCGAGCTGGGCACGTACCTCGGCGTCCGCCGGAACGGGGCATTGATCGCCATGGCGGGCGAGCGGCTGCACCCCGACGGCTGGACCGAGATCAGCGCGGTCTGCACCGATGTCGCATACCGAGGTCAGGGATTGGGCACCCGACTCGTGCGTGCGGTGGCCGCCGGTATCGCTGAGCGTGGCGAGCGCGCTTTCATGCACGCCTCAGCACAGAACACGACTGCCATCAGACTGTACGAATCGCTCGGATTTCGGTTGCGCCTCGTCACCGACTTCCTCGGCGTCACTGTTCCGGCGGAATGACGGCGTCACCGGGCGCAGCAGCAACGACGGCGCAGGCCGAGGTGCTGACGCTGGCCCACCAACTGATCCGGATCGACACCACCAACACCGGTGATTCCGGCTCGACGGTCGTCGAACGGCCGGCCGCCGAGTGGGTGGCGGAGAAGCTGGTCGATGTTGGACTCGACCCGGTCTACGTCGAATCGGGCGCGCCCGGTCGCGGCAATGTGATCGTCCGGCTGACCGGTTCCGATCCGACGCGGGGTGCGTTGCTGATCCACAGTCACCTCGACGTGGTGCCGGCCGACCCTGGTGAGTGGTCGGTACATCCGCTCTCCGGTGAGGTGCAGGACGGCTATCTCTGGGGCCGCGGCGCGGTGGACATGAAGGACATGGTGGCCATGTCCCTCGCCGTCCTGCGACAGTTCGCCCGGGACGGCGTCCGACCGCCGCGGGACCTGGTCTTCGCCTTCGTCGCGGACGAGGAATCCGGCGGGTTCTTCGGGGCGAAGTGGTTGGTGCACAACCGGCCGGAGCTGTTCGAGGGCGTCACAGAGGCAATTGGAGAGGTCGGCGGCTTCTCCGTGACCTTCCCAGGAACGGCCCCCGGTCAGGACGGCGACCCGGTCCGCGCCTATCTGATCGAGACGGCGGAAAAGGGCGTCACCTGGATGCGGCTGAAGACCCGTGGCACGCCGGGCCACGCGTCGATGCTGAACCCCGACAACGCAGTCGCCAAGCTCGCCGCCGGCATCACCAGGTTGTCCCAGCACCGGTTCCCGCAGATCGTCACACCGGCCCTGGCCGACTTCCTGGCCGGCGTCACCGAGTTGACCGGGATGGAGTTTCCGGAAGACGATCTGGACGCTGCGGTGGCCAGACTGGGCAACCTGTCACGAATTGTCGGGGCAACGCTGCGAGACTCGGCCACCGTCACCACATTTCGGGCCGGATACAAGGGCAATGTGGTGCCGTCGGTGGCCGAGGCCACGGTGGACTGCCGCATTCTGCCCGGCCGTGAGACGGCCTTCTACGATGAGCTGGCGGACGTCCTCGGACCCGACATAGAGCGGGAATGGGACGACCTGCCGCCGGTCCAGACCACCTTCGACGGCGCGCTGGTCGACGCCATGACCCGGGCGCTGGTCGCGGAGGATCCCGGCGCGCGGGTGCTGCCCTACATGCTGTCGGCCGGCACCGACGCCAAATCGTTCTCCGAGCTGGGCATCCGGTGCTTCGGCTTCGCCCCGCTGCAGTTGCCGGCCGAACTGGACTTCTCGGCGTTGTTCCACGGTATCGATGAGCGGGTGCCCGTCGCGGCACTCGAGTTCGGCACGAGGGTTCTCGATCGGTTCCTGCGATCCTGCTGACGTTGCTCCCTGTCCTGACGCCGGACGTGCGTTTCCAGCAGCAGGGCCGCCGCTGCATTCCCGCGGTCGGCGCCGAAGATGATTACGCGGAGCCGAGCTGGGGAAAACACTGCGTAACGGTCCGGGCGGACAGAAGCGCCCGGCTTCGCAGTCGAAGGGCGGCCCTGTCATGGTGGACAGCAATGCGGTTCGTGATCCGCGCTACGCCGACCACGGGGACCGGCACCCGGCCAGGGCGACCGCCATTTCGATAGCCGCCGCGGTGGGCGGCTTCCTTTTCGGCTTCGACACCTCGGTGATCAATGGCGCGGTCGACTCGATCACCAGCCATTTCGATCTCGCCTCGGGTGTCACCGGCTTCGTCGTGGCGATTGCTCTGATCGGCTCAGCCGTCGGTGCATGGTTCGCCGGCAACCTGGCTGACCGCTGGGGCCGTCCCAAGGTGATGATGGTCGGCGCCGTGCTCTTCCTGGTCTCGTCAATCGGGTCCGGATTGGCCTTCTCGGTCTGGGATCTCGGATTCTGGCGGTTCATCGGCGGCCTCGGCATCGGCGTGGCCTCGGTGATCGGGCCGACCTACATCTCCGAAGTGGCACCGGCCGGTCTGCGCGGGCGCCTGGCCTCGCTGCAGCAGATGGCCATCGTCCTCGGCATCTTCGTTGCGCTGCTGTCCGACGCCTGGCTGGCCGGTGGGGCCGGCGGTGCCCTCGGCACCCGCTGGTTCGGCCTCGAAGCGTGGCGCTGGATGTTCCTGGTCGGCGTCGTTCCGTCGGTCGTCTACGGGATGCTCTCGACTCGGCATCCCCGAGTCGCCGAGATACCTGGTGGCCAGAGGCAAGACCGAGGCGGCGGCGAAGGTGTTGCGGCGGGTCCTCGGCGAGACGCACGATGCTGTGCAGGAGCGCATCGTCGATATCCAGAAGTCGATCAAGCGCGAGGACAAGCCGACTTTCCGGGACCTGCGCGGCAAACGGTTCGGGTTGCTACCGCTGGTCTGGGTGGGCATTCTGCTCGCCGCGTTCCAGCAGCTGGTCGGTATCAACGTCATCTTCTACTACTCCACCTCGCTGTGGCAGTCGGTCGGATTCCCCGCCTCGTTCTCCTACACCGCATCGGTCATCACCTCGGTCACCAACGTCGTCGTCACGGTCATCGCCATCCTGCTGATCGACCGGGTCGGACGTCGCATCCTGTTGCTCGTCGGGTCGGCGGGAATGTTCGTCTCGCTGGGCATCATGGCCATCGGCTTCGCCCAGGCGACGCTGGTCCCTGACGCCAAAGGCGTGATGTCACCGCAGCTCTCCGGATTCTGGGGAGTGGCCACGCTGATCGCCGCGAATCTGTTCGTGGTGTTCTTCGGGGCGTCGTGGGGCCCCGTGATGTGGGTTCTGCTCGGCGAGATGTTCCCGAATCGCATCCGGGCCGTGGCGATGGCCATAGCGACGGCCGCGAACTGGATCTTCAACTTCCTCGTCACCGTGACGTTCCCGGTGCTGCGCGACATCTCGCTCGGCTTCACTTACGGCATGTACGCATTCTTCGCCTTGTGCTCGTTCTTCTTCGTGATGGCCAAGATCCCGGAGACCAAAGGCATGGAACTCGAGGACATGTCGATGGACACCATCAACAGGCGGTCGAAAGTCTCCTGACCGGCTCGCCGACCTGGGGCCCGGTCGATTGATTCGGCCCGGTCTGACTCATTCCGAGTATGCGATCTCAGGCCAGAGGTCCAGAATCGCATCAACCTTGTGCTGCATCATGTACGCGTGGTTGTAGGACGGTTTCTCGCCGACCGCGGTCAGCGCCTCACGCAACTTTCGGAATGTGACCGATGGGCCGCCACAGTGCCTGAGCAGGTAGTAATAGGTCCGGGCCGGACCACCGCTGTAGTCGGTGTACGAGCTCAGTACCCGGCCTGGGGAATCGACCTGGGAGGATACCGCCGGCCGCCCGGAGCCGGTCACCGAGATCGGCACGACGTGCCAGCCCTCGCGGTAGGTCGGGCTGGATTTGCCCCCGGTGCGAGCAGGCTCGTCCCACCACAGGATGTCGACCTCGAGCGTCGCCGGATGACTCCGGTCCCCTGGCACCCGAAAGTCGGCTCGCAACTGTTCCAGCCGCTCCTGCGCGCCGTCGGAAACGTGGCCGTCCCGGGTCAGGGCGGCGAGGTAGATGTACTTGGGACGAGGCCAGTCCACCGTGAGCATCTCCGCGACAGCGGATGGATCAGCCCGGGCGGAGTCCGGTACAACTTGTGCCTCCGCATTCCCATCGACCCCGGGCGCTGCGATATCGTCCGCCGTCGGCTCGCCGCCGTCATCGTCGCTCGGCGGTTCCGCATCGCCAAGAACCGACACCGCCTCAGCGTCCGCGACCGGTTCCGCGTCGGCATCTGCTTCGAGTTGTGCCGGTACGTCCTGGGTCGGCGGTGTCATCGCGGGCCGGGCCGTCGCGGCGGCCGGCGCCGAGTCGACAAATGCCTTGTCGGGCCCGTGCGGGTCGGGAATCGGGCCCTGGTGGAGGACGGGCGCGGCCGCATGTGGGACGGGCAATCGATGTGGAGCCGCCGGGCGGTACCTGGACCCAGCCGCCTGCAACCAGGCCTCGGTGAGCGGACTCGCCCGCACGGCGGCGCCAGTCGGCGATCGCGTTCCGAAGTTCGTCGACCGTCTCGCGTTCGTCGGCTACGAGAACCGCCTCGTCCAGAACCCGGCCGGAGGTCGAGAGCACATCCGCCGAGCCGATGAGTACGAATGAGGGATGTCCCTCCGCGAGCAGCACTTTCGCGTGCAGGGACGTGAGCGAGTAGACGCGGACGCCGCGACGGGTCCAGCGCAACAGCACCTCGGGGTCGGTCCAGCCGCTGGCCAGGGCGTCGTCCCCGGCATTCACCACGATCGTGGCCGGCCCACGAAGCGGAAGATATTGGTCGGCATCGGGACCGACGAAGGCGATTGCCGCCGAGATGGCGCTGTAGCCCGACAACAGCCCCCGGATCTCGGTCCATACGTCGCGGCCGTGTATCAACCGAGCAGATCTGTCATCCAGACCGAGATTCAGCTTGCCCATAGCCAGCAGTATGTCGCAGCCGGGACCGGCCCGTGGTCCGAAGTCAGAACGCCACCGCTTCCTCGACGTCCGAGAACAGGATCCGGACGCCGCCGGTCGCCAGGCCGAAGATGCTAGGGAACAGCGCCGCCGCTTCCGGTGTCGTCACCGCTGCGCTTGCCGTTTCGTAATCTGTGAAGTACAGGTCGACCATCCGGTACGCCGGAGTCGGACTGCCGTCCTCCTTCGGCCACACCTTGGACGTCTCGAGCGACACCAGCCCGGGAAGGGCTTTCGCCAGGGCCACCTGCCCTTCCGCGTAGCCGGCCTCGAAGGCGCCGGGATCGGTGGGGTTGTCGTAGATGACGGTGATCTTGGTCGGCATGCGATGTCCTTCTAGTCGGCCGCGCGGTGGTGGCTGGGAACTCGAGTCCCGAGTCTGTCACCCGTCGCCGACCGCGGCTGCGGTGGGCTGCGCACCAGTCCCGGCCCGGCGGGCATCCAGCGCTACCGCAGATCAACCGTTCAAGATGTATCCCTTGTAGCGGCCACCGCCGCGCAGCGAGACCAAGCCGGGAATGTTATGGATCGATCCGTAGGTGTAAGTGGCGTAATTCAATCCGGCGTACAGGTTGGCCGCGGGATTAAAAAGGTTCGTCGAGAGTTGCAGCGAGTGGAACCGGTCGAAAGTGGACTGGATGACCTGGATCAGTCCCTTGGAGGGATGACCTTCCTTGGCGTTGATGTCCCACAGATTGATGGCGTTCGGATTACCACTCGATTCGTAGTAGATCATCGTGTTCACATCGGCGAGATTTCCGCTGGACAGCCGCAAGACTTGCAGGACGCACAGTATGACTGGATTCCAGCGAGTGATGGCCGTACCGGCCGGGTTCGGGGCAGTGGCATTGCACAGGGCCGCACCGCGACCGACATCGCGCCACCACAACGGCGTCATCGTCGCCGAATAGACGACGAAATACGTATCGTCCTGCAGAGCGATGTGAGCGCCTGGATAAAGGAATGTGTGGGTGTGCCAGAGCGGCTTGTTCTGGTGGCTGTAGACGACGAAGTTCCCGTCCGGCTGCATGACGGCCCAGGCGCCTGGATTGCCCTGCGTATAGGTCGCCCAGATCAATTGGGAGTCTCGGTGCTCGACGAGATTACCGTCCGTCTGCATCACCATCACCACGTGACCGCCGGGCGCGACCATCGCCGCGCCTGGCGTCAAGACCTGGCCGGCGACCAACGTCGATGGCGGCGGCGTCGGGACGGTCGCCGCAGCAACCTGCGCCGCCGGCCTGGAAGCTGCCAGCGCCTCCGACGCCGGAGCACCGACTATTTGGGCTGCTGTGAGGCCCACCAAGATCGCCATGGTCACCGCCCAGGGTCGCGAGTGCGGTCGGAGCCGGCCGAAGATCTTCGAAGACATGACCTCAGAGAACGGCACTCGACCGGCTACCGATAGGGGCCATTGGAGGGCAAATCGTATCCAATCCGTCACTGTCTGTAACAGACCCAGCTACATTGCGCACAATCCCTGGTGCCGGAGTCGACACCAAAGGCTTTGCGCAGCAGTGGATCAGGTCACCTGCGGGTGCAGGTAGCGCTCTCGAATCTTGCCCTTCTGCAGTTTCCCCGTCGGCGTCCGTGGTAGCTCGGTCACGAAGTCGATGCTGCGAGGCACCTTGAAATGCGCGATCCGCGCGCGTAGGAAGTCGATGAGTTCGCGTTCGAGATCCGGACCTGCTGGAACACCAGGAGCGGGCAACACCACCGCCTTGACCTGCTCCCCCATTTCCTCGTCGGGGATCCCGATGACGGCGAGATCCTGCACGTCAGGATGCAGCGTCAGGGCGTTCTCGATCTCCTGCGGGTAGATGTTGACGCCACCCGAGATGATCATGAAAGCCTGACGGTCGGTCAGGAAAAGGTATCCCTGGTCGTCCAGATAGCCGATGTCGCCGGTAGTTCCCCAATTGCCATGGTCTGGATGCGTTGCCCTCGCCGTCTTCTCGGGATCATTGTGGTACGCGAACGGCAATACATCGCGTTCGAAATAGACGAGGCCGGGTTCTCCCGTCGGCCGTTCGCCGCCGAACTCGTCACAGACATGGATGACGCCGAGCATGGAACGTCCCACGGACCCGCGCCTGGTCAGCCAGGTCGGTGAGTCGATCGCCGTCACACCGATTGCTTCGGTCGCCGCGTAGTACTCGTAGAGGATGGGGCCCCACCAGTCGATCATCGCCTGTTTGACCTCGACCGAGCATGGAGCTGCGGCGTGCACCGCCGTGGTGTGCGAGGAGAGGTCATATCGGTTGCGAACTTCTGTCGGGTAATTTCAGCATGCGGACGAACATCGTCGGAACCCACTGGCTGGCCGTCACCCGGTACTTCTCGATGGCCGACAGTGCTTTCTCCGCCTCGAACTGCGGCATGATGATCACCGTTCCACCGACGGAATGGATCATGCCGCAGAAGCGGAACGGAGCAGCGTGATAGAGCGGCGACGGGCTGAGATACACAGTGTCGGTATCCCACCCGTAGAGCTTGCGGAAAAGCGGCAACAGCGGATCACCGCCCTCGTGTACCTCGTACGGCGGGAGCGGGGCCTTGACGCCTTTGGGTAGCCCGGTGGTACCGGAGGAGTACAGCATGTCCTTGCCGCGCGGCTGCCGAACCAGCGGGGTCGACGGCGCTGCGGCGAGCGCCGACTCGTAGTCGCGATGCCCCGGAACGCTTCCACCGGAAGCCAATCGCAGGTCGACACCCGGTGTCTGCGGAAGCAATCTCACTCGCCATCTGGTCCATCCCGGCGCCGACGATGAGAACCCTGGCGCCGCAGTCGGAAACGATGTAGGCCGCTTCCACCGGATTGAGATGGTGGTTCACGGCGGTCAGATACAGGCCACTGCGCATGGCGGCCCAGTACACCTCGAGGCACAGCGGCGAATTCGGCGCGAGGATCGCGACTCCGTCCCCGGGTCGGAGGCCGTGCTCATGCAGCAGGCGGGACAGCCGAATCGATCGCTCCTCCAGAGCCGCGTAGCTGAGCGTCTCACCCGTGTCCGACATGATGACTGCCGGTTTGTCGGGGTTTGTCGCGGCAAAGGCTCCCGGGTACACGATGCTCCTCCCTCGAGCCGAATGTGACAACGTTCACATCCTGCTCCAGCCGAGCCCGGAGGTAAACCCTGAATCAGGGGCCGGCCGACCGCAGCGCCCGGGAGGTCAGGATTCGGGCGAGGTGCCGGCGGTAGTCCGAATCGGCGTGCATGTCCTCGGCCGGATCGGTGCCCTCTGCCGCCAGGGCGGCGGCATCGTCCACCGATGCTCCCGAGGCCAGCGCCTGCTCGGCAGCGGTTGCCCGCAACGGCCGCCCGCCCATGTTCGCCAGCACGATGCGGCCGGCCACCGTGGCGACGCCGACGATGGCCCAGTCATTGGCGCGGCGGGTGAATTTCTCGTATCCCCAGCCCACTCCGGCCCGGCGCGGAACCCTGATCTCGACCAACACGTCTTCGGCCCCTACCGCCGTATCGAAGGGACTGGAGAAGAAGTCGTCGGCGCTGACCTCGCGCCGGCCGTCCGGACCCTGGACGACCATCGTTGCCGCGCAGGCCACCACGGCCATCGGCAGATCGGCGGCCGGGTCGGCGTGCACCAGCGAACCGCCGATGGTGCCGCGGTGGCGGACCTGCGGATCGCCGACCTGCGAGGCGGAGTGGGCCAGCAACGGAACATCGCTGCGGGTCAGGTCGGACGTGGCCACCAGATCGTGGGTGGCCAGTGCGCCGATGGCCACCATGTCACCGTCTGCCCGGACGTAGCGGAGCTGCTCCAGGCGGTCGAGATCGATCAGATACTTCCGGTTGAGCCAGCCTGAGTTTCATCATCGGTAACAGCGAATGGCCTCCCGCGAGCAACTTCGCGTCGTCACCGTGGGTCTGCAGCAGCTCGACCGCCTCATCAACGGTGCCGGGGCGCAGGTACTCGAACGTCGCGGTGATCAACGCTGCTCACCGCCGGACATCGCTTCGCTCGCCGACAGCACGGCACGCACGATGTTGTGGTAACCGGTGCAGCGGCAGTAGTTGCCCTCGAGCCCGGCGCGGACCTGCTGTTCCGTCGGAGCTGGGTTGTCGTTCAGGAGTCCAACGGTGGCCATGACCATCCCCGGTGTGCAGAAGCCGCACTGCAGACCGTGTTCCGCGCGGAACGCGACTTGGACCGGGTGTAGCTCGTCCCCGTCGGCCAGTGCCTCAACGGTCGTCACGTCCTTACCGTCGGCCTGGGCGGCAAGCACGGTGCACGACTTGACCGAGCGTCCGTCCAGCAGCACGGTGCAGGCGCCGCAGGAACTGGAGTCACATCCGACGTTCGCCGCACGTAAGCCGCAGACGTCGCGGAGGTAGTGCACCAGCAGCATTCTCGACTCCACCTCGTCCGTCCGGGGCATTCCGTTGACGGTGATGTCTACCTGCATCAGAGTGCTCCGTTCCCGGTTGCGTCGTTGATGGCGTGCCAGACCCTTCTGGATGTGGTGGGCAGATCGATATGCCGCACACCGAGGTGAGAGACGGCGTCGACGACCGCGTTCTGCACGGCCGGAGTCGAACCGATCGTGCCCGCCTCGCCGACACCCTTCGCCCCGAGACTGTTGTAACTGGTGGGGGTGGCCATCTCGAGCAGTTCGAACATCGGGAATTCGGCGGCGGACGGAAATGGGTAGTCGGCAAACGTCGCCGTCAATGGATTTCCGTCGGCGTCGTAGACCATTTCCTCGAACAGCGTTTGGGCAACACCCTGGGCGATACCGCCGTGCCGCTGCCCGTCTGCGAGCAGTGGATTCAGGATGACCCCTGCATCGTCGACAGCCAACAATCGTTGCAGAGTCGGTTTTCCGGTCTCCAGATCCACCTCGACCACGGCGAGATGCGCGCCGAACGGGAACGTCGGGCCGGCCGCCCGGAAAATGCTCCGGACGAAAAGCCGTTCCCGGCCGGCCAGATCGGCCAGCGAAACCGACGCGTCGGGGGCTCCACGCACGATGACGGAGGCGGTGGACTTGTCGAGTTCGAGGTCTGCGAGGTCGACCTCCAGGACGTCCGACGCTCGTTGCCGCGCCAGCTCGACCAGCTCCTGGGAGGCCTGCCGAACGGCCGCCCCGCCCTGCTGCAGACTTCGAGATCCGCCGGTGCCCCCGCCTTGCGGAATCAGATCGGTGTCGCCGTGCTTGACCGTGATCCTGTCGACCGGAATGCCGAGCTCTTCGCTGGCCAGCATGGCCCACGCGGTCCCGTGTCCCTGCCCGTGGGGCGAGGTCCCGGTCAGAATGGTGACGCTGCCGTCGTCGTGCACCTCGACCAGGGCGTTCTCCTTCGGTGCTCCCGCTTCCTCGCCCCCGCCGGTGATCTCGACGTAGCTGGCGATGCCGATGCCGAGCGCGAGCACGTCCTTCCGTTCCCGGCGTCGGCGTTGTTCGGCGCGCAACTCGTCGTAGTCCGCCGCCTGCAGGACCAGATCCAGCGCACCGACGAAGTTGCCCGAGTCGTAGACGGCGCCCTGACCGTTGTCATGCGGCTCGGCGAAGGGCGGCGACAGGTTCAGCCGCCGCAGCTGCGCCGGGTCCATCTCGATCTCGGCCGCGAACAGATCCATCGCTCGCTCGATGGCGGCGGTGGCCTCCGGCCGGCCGGCGCCGCGATAGGCACCGACCGGGGTGGTCGTGGTCACCACCGAGCGAGCGGTCGACTCGACCTTGGCGATGTCGTACGTTCCGGGCGCCATCAGTCTGGTGAGTGAGGGCAGAAGCGAACCGAGCAGCGGATAGGCACCACAGTCCTGCAGGACTTCCAAGCGGTACGCCGTCACCCGGCCATCGCGGGTACCTCCGATGGTCACCGTCTGCACCTGCGCGCGGCCGTGTGTCATGCCCATGAGGTTGTCGTAGCGGTTCTCGGTCCAGCGAACCGGTCGACCCAGAGCCCTGGCGATCCACGCGACCACCACGGCCTCGGTGTCGGCGCCGAATTTGGCCCCGAAGGCCCCACCGACGTCGGGCGTCACCACCCGCACCAAGCCGGCATCGACGCCCAGCGCGAAGGCCACGGCAGCCTTCGTGCCCTGCGCTCCCTGATTGGGTATCCAGGTGGTCAGGCGGCCATCCTCGCCCCACACCGCCGCGGCAGCACGGGTTTCCATCGGTGCCGGCGCGATCCGCTGATTGACGATTTCCCGCGACACCACGATCTCGCACTCGTCGAAAAGATGTTCGTCCCGCGTCGGCGGCTCGAACGTTGCCGCCGTGTTCGTGCCGACGTCCGGGAAGAGCAGAATTTCGTCGCGAGCAGCCACCCGCGGGTCGACCAGAGCGGGCAGCGGGTCGTACTCCACCTCGATCAGCTCGGCGACATCCTCGCCCTGGTAGCGCCCGGAGGTGACGACCGCAACCACCGGATCGCCGACGTACCTGACCACATCGCTGGTCAGAATCGGCTGCCCCATACCCTTGGGCACAGTAGGCAGCATCGCGGGCCGCGCAGGCAACCCGATGTCCGCGCCGGTGTATGCCGCGACGAAACCGGGGGCCTTGGCCGCCGCGGAGGTATCGATCGACACAATGCGGGCGTGCGCGTGATGCGAGCGGACGAAGGTAACCCAGACCGCGCCGGTCAGGGCTTCGTCGGTGAGGTCGTCGGTGTACGTGCCACCGCGGGTGAGGAAGACCGGGTCTTCGGTGCGGAGCACCCGAGTGCCCAGAATGCTGCCCGGTGTCGTCATCGCTGACTCCTTCGCCTCACCAAGAAAGGTTCGCCAACCTTAGTACTACACCGCCCAACGCCGACCGGCCGGCCTCCGGGCCGGTCGGGAACGAGGCGCTAGTACCAATGCCGCTGCCCCGCAACGACTGCAGCCTCCCTGGAGGCGAATGTGTTGCGGTACGCGAGCGGCGTGGTGCGGACGACGCGGGCGAAATGTTTCCGGAGGTTGCCGGCGTTGACGAAACCAGCACGCCGGGCCACCACCTCGATAGGCAGATCGGTGGTTTCCAGCATCCGCTCGGCCAGCTGGATTCGTTGCCGGAGCAGCCACTGAAACGGCGTCGTACCGGTCGAGGAGGCGAAGCGGCGCGCGAACGTGCGCCTGCTCATGGCCGACCGCGTGGCGAGTTCCTCGACCGTCACACTCTGGTCGAGGTGTCCCTGCAGCCAGGTCATGGTGTCCGAGAACAGATCTGCTTCTTCGATGTCCGGCAGCGGCATGTCGATGTACTGCGCCTGGCCGCCGTCCCGATACGGCGGCACCACGAGCTGACGGGCCAGCCTGTTGGCCATTTCGGCGCCGTGATCAAGGCGGACCACGTGCAGGCACAGATCGATGCTCGCCGCGCTCCCCGCGGACGTCAGGATGTCGCCGCCGTCCACGTACAGGACGCTCGGGTCGACGGTCACGGTCGGATACCGCCGATGCAACGCGGAGCACTCCGTCCAGTGGGTCGTCGCGCGCCGCCCGTCCAGCAGTCCAGCAGCGGCCAGCACGAATGCTCCGGTGCAGAGCGAGATGAGACGCGTGCCCGCGGCGTGCGCCCGGCGCAGTGCTTGGAGCACTTCGACGGGCACATCGTCCGGGGCGTAGCTCGGAGGGACGACGACGGTCCCGGCCCGGCGCAACTCACCAAGCCGGTACGGAACCTCGATCCGCAGACCGTTGTCCAGGGCGACCGACGGAGTTGCCGCGCAGATCACCAGCCGATACCAGGGTGCACCTGGTTTCACCACGCTGCTCGGACCGAATATCTCGCTGGCAGCGGCGAACTCGAACATCGAGAGGCCGTCGTAGGCCAGGATCGCCACCGTCTGGCAACGCGGATCAAAGTTGGCCGTATTGGCACGCATGGCGACAATGATGCCACTTTCCGTCCGACGCCGCCGGAACGAACGATGAAGTCATGTCCGCACACCTCATCACCGTCCGACCGCGGTACTGGGATCGCCTCTTGACCCGGTTCGGCGCCCATCGATTGGACACGCAACTGGCAGCCGGACTGCCGCCCGGCGGAGACCGCCTCCGAGCTCTGCGCGCGACAGAACTGGTCGCACCGAAGACGCGAGCAGAACTCGCGGACCACTGGGAGAAGGTGCTGGATCGCGCACTGGCGCCGCGCCGGCCCGGCGATCCCCGCGCTCCGCTGGCGCCGGGTGCGGTCATCGCGGCTCGGGACCACGTCCGGGAACTCGCGACCGCCCTTCGAGTTCATCAACCCGTACCTGCCCGCGGCGTCGCCATGGCGCATCTGCTGCTGACAGATGGATCCGGACCGCTGTACCGGAGCCGGAACTCGGATCGACCTGTCGTTGGCTCTGACCGAAACGATCAGTCAGCTGAGGGCGAAGGAAAACCCTCAGCCGGTTCGCCGCGATCATTGGAGAACTGAGCAGATGACGTCTATTTCGATTCACCACAGGGTGGCCCGCGGGTACCGGCGACACCGACTGGCGCAATTGCGGTCGGGTTGGCGGCAGCAGTTGATCGCCCGTCGCCACATCGCGGAATTCGACCGGGCGTTGGATGATGCCGAGCCGACCATGCGGAACGAATTGCTGGCAATCCGCGAGGACTTTCGCCGACTGAGGGCGATGTGACCACCTGACCGACGGCCCGTATGGTGCTCGCGTGGGCGCTTCACCGCCAACCCGACTCACCGGAGGTTCCAGCGTGCCGAAGGTCTTCCCCGCACCGGCGACCTATCAGGCCGACCTGGACCACCCGCTCCGCTGGGGAGTGATCGGCACCGGCAACATCGCGCACACCGTCATGTCGGACCTGTTGCTGGTGCCCGACGCCCAACTGGTGGCGGTCTGCTCCCGATCCGCCGAACGCGGCAGCGCCTACGCGCCGGGCCTGACGGTGCCGCCTGGCCAGGCAGTCCCCGACGTCGCCGTCTACGGGCAGCTGTCCGACATGTTGCCGGTGATCGACGTGCTCTACGTCGCGACACCTCATGCCATGCACCACGAATCGGTGATCCCGGCGCTGGAGTCCGGGACCGCGGTGCTCACCGAGAAGGCGATGACCGTCGACTACCGCCATGCGGAGGCCATGGTGGCAGCGGCCCGCGAGCACCGCACCTTCCTGATGGAGGCGGTCTGGACCCGGTTCAACCCATTGCACGTCGCGCTCCGCGAATGGATCAGCCAGGGCATGCTCGGCGAGATCCGCAGGGTGGTCGACGACTTCAGCTTCTACTTCCCTTACGATCCGGCTCACCGCCTCTACGACCCGGCCCAGGGCGGCGGGGCTCTTTTCGACCAGGGGCCCTATCCGGTCTCGATGATCCAGTCGCTGCTGGGCGACCCCGAGTCCGTGGACGTCGTCGGCAGTCGCGCACCCAACGGGGTAGACGACAGCGCCACGCTGCTCTTCCGGTACCCGGACGGTGTAGCCGGCGTCGGAACCTGCACGCTGCTGGCCGACGGACCCAACACCGCGTCGGTCGTCGGAACGCTCGGCCGGGTGGACATCGACGCGAATGCTTTGAACCCGACCCGGATGACGCTGCGCCGCCGTGGCTCCGAGCCGGAGATCTTCACCACGTCACCCGAAGGGTCCGGCTACGTTCCGCAACTTCGGGAAGTGCAGGCCCGGGTCCGGGCAGGCGAGATCGAAAGTCCGGTCATGCCGCACGCTGATTCCCTGGCCATGATGAAAGTTCTCACGAACGCGCTGGCCGCCATTACCAGGTGAGCTGTGTGCACGAGTCAGCGCTGGAGTCACGCCCGAGCGTTACCGTATCCGCTGTGACGATCGGGAAAACGGCGAGCAACGTCGAGACGGAGACCGCAAGAGCTGTGGAGAAAGCCGAGTCCGCGCCCGAGGTCTCCTCGCCGGGCATGCACACCACCGCGGGAAAGCTCGCCGATCTGCACGCCCGGATGCAGCGAACGATTCAACCCGGTTCCGCCGCGGCGGTGGAGCGGCAGCACAATCGGGGCAAGAAGACCGCTCGGGAACGGGTGGACCTGCTGCTGGATCCAGGGTCGTTCGTGGAGTTCGACGCACTCGCCAGGCACCGGTCGACGAACTTCGGACTGGATGCGAATCGCCCCTTCGGGGACGGCGTGGTCACCGGCTACGGCACCGTCGACGGTCGGCAGGTCTGCGTCTTCTCCCAGGACGTCACGGTGTTCGGCGGATCGCTGGGTGAGGTCTACGGCGAGAAGATCGTCAAGGTGATGGATTTTGCGATGAAGACCGGCCGGCCCTTGGTCGGTATCAACGAGGGAGGTGGCGCCCGGATCCAGGAAGGCGTTGTCTCCCTTGGCCTCTACGCCGAGATCTTCCGGCGGAATGTGCACGCCTCCGGCGTGATCCCGCAGATATCGCTGATCATGGGCGCCGCAGCCGGCGGTCATGTGTACTCGCCCGCGCTCACCGACTTCGTCGTGATGGTCGACAAGACCTCCCAGATGTTCATCACCGGCCCGGATATCGTCAAAACGGTGACCGGTGAGGAGGTGACCCTGGAGGAGCTGGGCGGCGCCCGCACCCACAACACCCGCTCCGGAAACGCCCATCACCTGGCGCCCGACGAGCAGGATGCCATCGATTATGTGCGAGACCTGCTGTCCTACCTGCCGTCCAACAATCTTTCGATCACCCCGCCCGACGGGAATTGGCCGCCGCCCTCGCCTGCCGATCTGGAGCCGACGGACGAGGACCTGGCCCTGGACCGGCTGATACCGGATTCCGCGAATCAGCCGTACGACATGAACACCGTCGTGCGAGCCGTTCTCGACGACGGGGAATTCCTCCCGGTGCAGGATCTGTACGCGCTCAACGTGATCACCGGATTCGGCCGGGTCAGGGGGCGCAGCGTCGGGGTGGTGGCCAATCAGCCCATGCACCTGGCCGGAACCCTGGACATCAACGCCAGCGAGAAGGCGGCCCGGTTCGTCCGGACGTGCGATGCCTTCAATGTTCCGGTGCTGACGTTCGTCGACGTGCCGGGTTTTCTTCCCGGGACCGACCAGGAATGGAACGGCATCATCCGCCGCGGTGCGAAGCTGATCTACGCCTACGCCGAGGCCACCGTTCCATTGATCACGGTCATCACCCGCAAGGCCTACGGGGGTGCCTACGACGTGATGGGCTCCAAGCATCTCGGCGCGGACCTCAACCTGGCATGGCCGACCGCCCAGATCGCCGTCGTCGGTGCGCCTGGAGCGGTGAGCGTGCTGTATCGCAAGGAGATCGCCGGCGCAGAGGCCAGCGGCGACGACGTGTCCGGCCGTGCGGTCCAGACTGCAGACCGAGTACGAAGACGCCTTCGCCAACCCGTACATCGCCGCGGAACGCGGATATGTCGACCAGGTCATCGCACCGTCCGCAACCCGGGCCGCCATCACCAGCGCCTTGGAGGTCCTCGCCGACAAGCGCGAGATACTTCCGCCGCGTAAGCACGGAAACATTCCGCTGTGACAGACGAAACCGAGCGGGACCGCCGGGACGAAGAGGACGCTGCCCTGATCATCGCGCTGCTCTCCGTCGCGGTGGAGCCGCCGCCGGTGGCTGCGTCCAGCCGCGCCCTGTGGGGCGATCCCGCCCGCATACTGCGGCAGCCCGCCCCGTCCCGGACCGGCTGGTGGGCGTCCGGACAACCCGGATGAACTCGCACATGCACAACTGCGCCGCTCCCACCAATCCGACGAATCGATGACCAGGGAAATGTGATGCACACCGTTCTGATCGCAAATCGAGGCGAGATCGCCGTTCGGGTGGCCCGGGCGTGCGCTGACGCCGGTCTGCGGTCCGTCGCCGTCTACGCCGAACCAGATGCCGACGCGGTGCACGTCCGGGCGGCCGACGAGGCGTACGCACTGGGTGGATCCACTCCCGCCGACTCCTATCTCGACATCGGCAAACTCCTGGCCGCTGCGGCCCGGTCGGAAGCAGACGCCGTACACCCTGGCTACGGCTTCCTGTCGGAGAACGCCGAATTTGCCCAGGCCGTACTGGACGCCGGCCTGATCTGGATCGGACCCTCGCCCCAGTCCATCAGGGACCTGGGCGACAAGGTCACGGCCAGGCACATCGCCACCAGGGCCGGCGCACCGTTGGTGCCCGGCACCTCCGAGACGGTGTCCGGATCGGACGAGGTGGTTGCGTTCGCCGAAGAATTCGGGCTCCCCGTCGCCATCAAGGCGGCTTTCGGCGGGGGCGGCCGCGGGCTCAAGGTGGCCAGAACCATGGCGGAAATTCCGGAGCTGTACGAATCGGCCGTCCGGGAGGCGGTGGCGGCGTTCGGACGTGGAGAATGCTTCGTCGAGCGATACCTCGACCGTCCGCGTCACGTCGAGGCTCAAGTGCTCGCCGACACCCACGGCAATGTCATCGTCGTCGGGACCAGGGACTGCTCTTTGCAGCGCCGGCATCAGAAGCTCGTCGAGGAGGCACCGGCGCCGTTCCTGTCCGACGATCAGCGGAGCCGCATTCATCAAGCGGCCAAGGCGATCTGCGCCGAGGCCGGTTACTACGGGGCCGGCACGGTGGAATTCCTGGTCGGGCTCGACGGCACCATTTCGTTTCTGGAGGTCAATACCCGGCTCCAGGTGGAACATCCGGTATCGGAGGAGACCAGCGGGATCGATCTGGTGCTCGAACAGTTCCGGATCGCCGATGGCGAGAAGCTCGAGCAGACAAGTGATCCGCTGCCACGCGGACATTCGATCGAATTCCGGATCAACGGCGAGGACCCGGGTCGCGGATTCCTGCCCGCGCCCGGAAGGCTGACCTCCTTCATCGCTCCAGCCGGCCCAGGTGTCCGCGTCGATTCCGGCGTCGAGACAGGCTCGGTGATTTCCGGCGCGTTCGACTCGTTGCTGGCCAAGGTGATCATCACCGGCGCGGATCGGCCGCAGGCATTGGCACGGGCCCGTCGGGCGCTGGCCGAGATGCGGGTCGACGGCATGGCCACCGCCCTTCCCTTCCACCGTGCGGTCGTCGACGACCCGGCCTTCATCGGGAACGGGCACTCCTTCCACGTGCACACCCGCTGGATCGAAACGGAATTCGACAACAGGATCGAAGCGTTTGACGCCGCCCTGGCGGCGGAGGGCGAGACCGCCCCGCCGCGGCAGACGATCGTCGCCGAGGTCAACGGTCGGCGGGTACAGGTGACCCTGCCCGCGGGGGTCGGCTTGGGTACGGGGGTCCCCGCCACGCCGGGCAGGGCCCGTCGCTCCCCCACCAAACGGGAGGCGGCGCCGTCCGGTGACGCGGTGGTCGCACCGATGCAGGGCACCTTGGTCAAGATCGCGGTGGCCGACGGCGACACCGTCGCGTCGGGCGACCTGATCGCCGTCATCGAGGCCATGAAGATGGAGAATCCGGTCACCGCGCACAAGAACGGCGTGGTGTCGGGTCTGGTCCTTGCCGTCGGCGAGCAGGTGGCCGGCGGGACGGTGATCGCCGAGATCGGTTGAAACCTCCGGCCTCTGCGCGGGAGGACCACGGGTAGCCGGTGCGGCAGGATGGTGCGCATGCCAGGCCCACTCGACGGTATTCGGATCATCGAGCTTCCCGCCATGGGACCCGTGCCCTTCGTCGGCATGCTGCTGGCCGATCTGGGCGCCGAGGTAGTCAGGGTCGATCGACTCCAAGGTGGGCCGCATCGCTTGGGAGACAACCTATCGGCCGGTCCGCTCGGTCGCGGTCGTCGCTCGGTCGGGCTTGATCTGCGTCGCGAGGGTGCCGCGGAGGTGGTGCTGCGACTGGCCGACCATGCGGACGCTTTGATCGAGGGCTTTCGACCCGGCGTCGCCGAACGGCTGGGAGTGGGCCCGGGCGAGGTGCTCGGCCGCAATCCGGCGCTTGTCTACGGCCGCATGACCGGCTGGGGTCAGCAGGGTCCGCTGTCCGCACCGGGCCGGACACGACATCACCTATCTCGCCGTCTCCGGACTGCTGCACGGAATCGGTCCGGCCACCGGGCCTCCCGTGCCGCCCGTCAACTACGTCGCCGACTTCGGCGGCGGCGCAATGTTTCTCGCGACCGGCCTGCTGGCCGCCCTGCTGCACGCCCGGGTCAGCGGGGAAGGACAGGTCGTCGACGCCGCGATGACCGAGGGCGCTGCCTACCTGAGCTCGCCGACCCGCACGTTCCTGGCCGACGGGGCATGGACGGACGAGCGCGGAGTGAATCTGCTGGATGGAGGTGCGCCCAACTACCGGTGCTACGAATGCGCCGACGGTCGTTTCGTCGCCGTCGGCGCACTGGAGCCGCAATTCTGGGCCAACCTGGTGACCGCGCTCGGCACGGACGTCGACGCTGCGCCGTCGCCCTATGACGAGGAGCAGTGGGAAGCCTGCGCCGGCTGGCTGTCATCGATCTTCCGAACCAGAGCTCGCGATGAATGGGCCGCGCTGCTAGAGCCCCTTGACGCCTGTGTCGCACCGGTTCTCACCCTGACCGAAGCGCCAGGGCACCGGCAGAGCGAGGCCAGATCGTCGTTCGCCCCGGTCGGCAACGCCGTTCTCGCGGTCCCGCCGCCAAGGTTTTCCGCGACCCCAGGTCAACCCGGAAAGCTGACGCCTCCCGGCCGGGACACCGTGGACATACTCACCGAACTGGGTTTCGGCGCCGCCGAAGTGACCGAGTTGCGAGCCGCCGGTGCCATCAGCTGACCCGCGCGAGGGCTCCGGGCACGGGCGGTCAGCCGCCGGCCAAGAACTTTTCGAGCCCGGTCAGCAGGCGGGCGACATCGTCTGCATTGGAATATGGCGCCAAGCCGATCCGCAGGCCCCCGGCATCGCCGAGGCCGAGCCATCGGCTCGCCTGAAGCGCATAGAATGAACCGGCCGGTGCGTTGACGCCGACGCCGGCGAGTTGTCGCTGCACGTCCGCCGCATCCCGGCCGTCGAAGGTCAGCAGCAGCGTCGGCGTCCGGCTCGCCGCCTTGGACCGCACCAGCACTCCAGGGAACTGCGCAAGCCCCTCTTCGACGGTGCGCCGCAGTTGATCCTCGTGCTCCTCGATCGAGGCCATGGCGGCCACCAGTCGGGCGCGTCGACCGGCCGGCTCCGAGCCGGCCAGGGCGGCGAGAAAGTCGACGGCCGCGGTGGTTCCCGCCAGCAGCTCGTAGGGCAGGGTGCCCAACTCGAACTTCTCGGGCACCTGATTGGTCGAGGGCAGCAGCTTGTCCGGGTCGAGTGAGGCGAGCAGGTCTGGTGGAGCCGCGAGCACACCGCAGTGCGGCCCGAGGAACTTGTAGGGCGAACACACGAAGACGTCGGCACCCATGGCCGAGACGTCCACCGCGGCATGAGCCGTGAAATGCACCCCGTCGACGAACAACAATGCCCCGGCCTCGTGCACCACTTGTGAGATGGCACTGATATCGGGTCGGGTGCCGATCAGGTTGGACGCGGCGGTGACCGCGACCAATCGCGTCCGTTCGGACAGCAGCGCAGCGACGTTCCCGGTGGGCAGCTCACCGGTTCTCGCGTCGAACTCGGCCCAGCGGACGACCGCACCGACGGCCTCCGCCGCGATGACCCACGGCCGGATGTTGGCATCGTGGTCCAGCCTGCTGACGATGACTTCGTCGCCAGGCCGCCAGGTCTTGGCCAGCGTTCGAGCGAAGTCGAAGGTCAGCTGGGTCATGCTGCGCCCGAAGACGATCCCACCGGCATCAGCACCGAGCAGGTCGGCCATCGCACCGCGGGCCGCAACGACCACCTCATCGGCGAATCTCTCCGCGGCCGTCACCACGCCGCGGTTGGCGATCGCCGCCGTGAGCGTCGCCGACACCGCCTCGCCGACGACGTCCGGCACCTGCGATCCGCCCGGCCCGTCGAAGTGGGCGGCACCCTTCGCCAACGCTGGAAAGTGGGCCCGGAGAGCTTCCACGTCATAGGGCATGCTTGTCGGCACCTTTCGTAGTCTGAAAAGTTCGTCGCGCTGGGCTCAGCACGCCGTTCGATGCTGCGGCACGCCGGGTCAACTCCGCGGCGCGGCGAGTTCACCCAGACCCTGTGCGTGCAGCGGCACCTGGTTCCAGCGCGCTTGGAGCGTGTCCCCGCTGCAGGTCACCAGTAGGTGGTGGGGAGTCTCGACCGCGACGATACGGGCCTGGAAGACGCCGGGCGCGGTCCAACCTCCGCTGGCGACGTACGGCGATCGCGGGGCCGGCCACCCGCCGTCGACGCAGGGAACGACGAAGAGCCCGCCGTCGTCGACGACTAACTCCGCCCCGCCGGCCGTCGGCCGAACCGTGACCGAACGAAGCGTCGGATGCTCCGGAGTCGGCTGGTGGACGAATGTCAGTTCGTCAGCCGAAGGGCCCGCGTGCGTGCCCGTGACCGGCTTGATCCGGGCGGCGTCGAGCCGCGCCGTCAACCGGCCGAGAGCTACTGCGTCCTCGGGTAGTTCACCATCACCGAAAGCCGGCAGGAGCTCTTCCCAGACCGCATCCAGGGCGAGCTGCATCTCCTGGTGCGCCGATGTCAACACGAGGACCGCATCCTGCTCCGGCATCACGATGCAGTACTGCCCGTAGGCGCCGTCGCCCCGGTAGCTCTCGTGTTGGCACCGCCAGAACTGATAGCCGTAACCGAGCCGCCAGTCGATGGTCGAGTCGTTCATGCTGTTGTCGGTCAGCGGCGAGCTGGCCGCGGCGACCCAGCCTTCCGGCAGCAACCGTTGGTCCTGCCACACACCGTCGGCCAGCAGAAGTTGCCCGAATCGAGCGATGGCCTCTGTGCTGAGGTGAAGTCCGCTGAAGGCCAAGTCACGGCCCTGGGTCTCGCGTTGCCACTTCGCCGTCGCGATGCCAAGCGGGTCGAACAGCCGGGGCCGGAGGTAGTCGAGCAGCCGCTGGCCGGTCACGAGCTGGACGGCGGCACCCGCGATAAAGGTCGCACCATTGTTGTAGACGAACCAGGAGCCGGGCTCCTCTTCCGGCTCGTAGGAGAAAAAGGCGGCGACCGGGTCCTTTTCCGGCGAACTCGGCAGCGTGTCCACCCGGTGGCCCGTCGACATCGACAGGGCACGGTGCAGGGTCAGCGACCGTGCGCGTGGCCCCGCGCCTTGTGCCTGTTCCGGAAACAGCGTCGCCAGGTTGTCATCCAGCGAAAGGCGCCCCTCACCGACGGCCAGCCCGACCGCCGTCGAGGTGAAACTTTTACTCAACGAATAGAGCAACTGCACGCCGTCGCGGTGGTACGGCTGCCACCAACCTTCCGCGATGACCTGCCCGTGTCGCAGCACCATCAGGCTGTGGGGCTCGAGTCCCGTCCGTTCCAATCGGTCGATCATCGAGAGCAGCGCGAGGGACGAGATGCCCTGCGCCTCAGGCGTGCTTCGCGGCAGGGTCACCTTCCTGGTCTGCGTCATCGGTCGCTCCTCTGCTGTCGCGTTCCGCAGGTTCCGACCACAGTCGGAACCTGCCCAGGGAGCCAACCACACGCGTACACCCGCGCGCGAGACACAAAATCCCACCGGCTGGACCGCCCCTCGGGCTGGTCCTGCTGGTGGGACTGTGTGGCCAGGGCCGGGATCGAACCGGCGACCTTCCACTTTTCAGGCGGACGCTCGTACCGACTGAGCTACCTGGCCTCAAACGAGAGGCCGGACCCAGCGCCATCGATTTCGATGGAGCCGAGCCCGGCCGGCGTTTGGCGACCCCGACGGGACTTGAACCCGCGACCTCCGCCGTGACAGGGCGGCGCGCTAACCAACTGCGCTACGGGGCCTTGATGGGTCAAGGCCAACTTCTAAGTGCCATGCTCCGCCACCGAGCCGCCCACGGCGTTATCCGCATGGGAAAACACGATCGCGTACCCCCAACGGGATTCGAACCCGTGCTGCCGCCGTGAAAGGGCGGAGTCCTAGGCCGCTAGACGATGGGGGCCTAGACGATGGAGCTGAAATGCCATGTCATTGCTCTGGGCGATCCAGCTCCAGCGGCTGTCCGTTGGGAGCTACGGAAGCATACGACATCAGCGGACCCACTTCCAAAACCGTCCCGCTGCATGATTCTGGGTCTTCCTTCCGATGCCGGAGGTTTGCTAGAGTCCCATCTCGAAGGTCATGAGTGCCAGCGGATAGCTCCGGCTTGCTGGCCGGCAACCCTCCTACCGCGGTGGGGTGCCCCGGATGAAGACCTGGCTTGGTGCGAGGTGCATCCGGCAAGCGCGGGCCCCGGTCGATCTGGTGGTCCGACGGACCTTGAGGATCGTTGATGACCGTTGTTCTGGACCGCCCCGACTGGCTTTCCGCCACTTCCGCACCGCGCCGGCCGCGGTGGGAACTGGAAGCACCGATCGCACCCCGCTCCGGGGTCAGCCATCCACACGCCCCCGGGCTTGACGTCGTCGGCGCCCGGGCGTTGGTGCCGCTGGCCGGCGGCGGCCACATCGAGTACGCCAATCTGGATCACGGCGCGTCGGCACCGGCTCTCCGCATCGTCCGGGACACCGTCGACGCTTTGCTGGAGCGATACGCCAGCGTGCACCGCGGCGCGGGATGGCACTCGAAGGTGTGCACGGCACTCTACGAAGGGGCGCGAGGGCCGGTACGCGAGTTCGTCGGCGGTCGGGCCGACGACGCGGTGATCTTCACCAAACACACGACGGACTCGTTCAATCTGCTGGCACATTCGCTGCCGGCGCGCACCACGGTCGTTGTGTTCGAGACGGAGCACCACGCAGCACTGCTGCCGTGGGAGCGCGAGGGCGTGAACGTGGTCCGCCTGCCCGCACCGGCGTCACCGCAGGCGGCAGTCGACTCGGTGGATTCGGCGCTGCGCACCAGGGCGCCGGGTCCTGCGCTGCTGGTCGTCACCGGCGCATCGAATGTCACCGGGGAGATCTGGCCGATCACCGCGCTCGCCGCGGTCGCCAGGGCCCGTGGCGCCCGGATCGCGCTGGACGCGGCTCAGCTGGCCCCGCACCGTCCGTTCTCGATCACCGAGCTGGGCGTTGACTACGTCGCGCTGTCCGGCCACAAGCTCTACGCACCGTACGGGGCCGGCGCGTTGATCGGACGTTCCGACTGGCTGGCCGCGGCACCGCCGTACCTGGTGGGTGGCGGAGCCACGGCGACCGTCACCGATGAGGAGACGACGTGGAAGCCAGTCCCCGATCGCCACGAGGCCGGCTCCCCCAACGTTCCCGGAGCCGTCGCTCTCGCCACCGCCTGCCACGCCCTGTCGCAGGTTGATCGGGCCGGACTCGCGGCCAGCGAACAGGCGCTCACCGAACGGCTTCGCGACGGACTCGCGGACATCCCCGGCGTCACCGTCCACACGCTGTTCGGTGGCCAGGTCGAGACGATCGGTGTCGTCACGTTCACCATCGCCGGACAGTCGTCCGCAGTCGTCGCCGCGGCGCTGTCCGCCGAGCACGGCATCGGCGTCCGGGACGGTGCCTTCTGCGCCCAGCCGCTGGTTCGCCGCCTTCTCGGCGCGGCCGGCTGCAACGTCGAGGACGGCACCGGCCACGCGATCCGGGCCTCGGTGGGCCTGGCCACCACGACGGAGCACGTCGACCGTCTCGTCGACGCCATCGATTCCATCGCTTCCTGCGGGCCGCGTCGCCGCTACATCAGCGTCGACGGGCGGCCGGTACCGGCCATCGACGATCGCGAACTGCCGGTCATCGCACCCTGGCAGTAATGCTGGGCAGGCCGATCGACGGCGAACCCCGGGACAGGTAGACCTCAACGGAAAAGGCCGGGCCGCAGTCCCAACGGGGAGTGCGGCCCGGCCTTTCGCTTCGCTGGGTCAGGCTTGGTGCTTGCGGCTGGCCGGGTCCGGAACCGACCGTCTGACCGGCTGGCATCAGGTCCGAGCCGGCGATCAGATCGGCGACCGCCACCGGGTGACCAAGCGTCTCCGGAGCGTGCGCCGGACCCTGAGACACCTGGGCGCTCGTCGACGCCGTGGCCGACTCGGCGTCCCGGAGCGTTTCGGCATCCAGCGACGCCTGCTCCATCTGGTTCTCCTGGATGGCCGACATGGTGCGCAGCGGCACCTGCTTGATCATCAGCACCAGTGCGAAGGCAATAGCCATGCAGATGGCGCCGCAGATGTAGACGACGTGCGTCGAGGAAACGAAGCCGACCTGGTACGGATGAGCGATGACCGGGTCGATCTTGCTCAGGAACGACGAGTCCACGGTGAGCTGGCCGCCCAGCCCGGCCAGGTACTCCTGCACGCTCTTGCCGGCCGCCTCGGCGGCCTTGCCGGCTGCCTGTAGGAAGTTCTGGTCGGTGAGCGACGACTTGATCGAAGAGGTGATGTTGCCCGGCAGGGTGTTGAACAGCAGCGACAGGAAGATGCCGACACCCAGGGTGCCGCCGAGCTGACGGAAGAACGTCGCCGAGGAGGTGGCCACACCGACGTCCCGCGCAGGTACCGCGTTCTGCACCGCGATGAGCAGGGTCTGCATGCACAGACCCAGGCCGAGGCCGACCATCAGGAAGTAGGCATCCAGCTGGACGAAGCCGGTGTTGACCGTGATGGTGAGCAGCAGCAGGAAGGAAACGGTCAGCAGCGCCGTCCCGATCACCGGGAAGATCTTGTACTTGCCGGTCTTGGAGGTGAGCTGACCGGAGGCGATCGATCCCACCATGAGGCCCGCCATCAGGGGCAGCAGCAACAGGCCGGAGGAGGTCGGCGTCGCGCCCTTCACCAACTGCAGATAGAGCGGCAGCATCGAGATGGCGCCGAACATGCCGACGCCGACCAGTGCGTTGACGCTCAGACCGAGGCTGAATGTCGGAGCCTTGAACAGACGCATCGGGATCAGCGCCTCATCCTTCATCTTGATCTCGACGAAGATGAACGCAACGATGCCGACGATGGCGATGGCGATCAGCGACAGGATCCGGGTGGAACCCCAACCCCACTGGCTACCCTGCTCCGCCACGATCAGGATGGGCACGATACCGACGATCAGTGCCAACGCGCCCCACCAGTCGATCCGATGGTCGCGGCGGATGTGCGGAAGGTGCAGCACCCGGTACACGACCACGAGGGCGACGAGACCGATCGGCACGTTGATCAGGAAGACCCAGCGCCAGCCGGAAATGCCGAAGATGGTGTTGGCACCGGCGAAGAAGCCGCCGACGAGAGGCCCGATCACCGAGGACATCCCGAACACGGCGAGGAAGTAGCCCTGGTACCTGGCCCGCTCGCGCGCCGGCACGATGTCGGCGAGGATCGCGAACGACAGCGAGAACAGACCGCCGGCGCCGAGACCCTGGAAGGCCCGGAAGGCGGCCAGCTGAGGCATCGAGGTCGCGAACGAGCTGGCCAGCGACCCGATCACGAACAGCGAGATCGCCGTCAAGTACAGCGGGCGGCGACCGTAGATGTCCGAGAGCTTGCCGTAGAGCGGCGTCGTCACCGTTGAGGTGATCAGGTAGGCGGTGGTGACCCAGGCCTGGAACTTCAGGTCGCCGAGTTCGTCTCCGATGGTGCGGATCGCCGTCGACACGATCGTCTGGTCGAGAGCAGCGAGCAGCATGCCGAACATCAGGCCGACGATGATCGTCAGGATCTGCTTGTGGGTCAGACCGCCTGGACTGCTCTTGGCAATGTCAGCCGGTGTTTGGGTGGTGGCCATCAGTTGGACCTCTCGGTGCGGTCGTGCGCTGGTGAATGAAGCGTGGTCTGTGGTTCGCGGGCCGCCTGCTGCAGTGAATGACCCCTGGCCATGTTGTTGATTACCTCGTCGCGCTTGAGTTCTAACGTGGCGTTGTACTGCCGGAGCAGCCGCAGGAACTCGCCGCGGTCGGTGTCGGGCCAATCCGCGATGATCGGTTCGACGCCCTGGCCCCGATTGACGAAGTGCCCCCGCACCCGGTCGATGCCGAGTTCGGTCGGTACCAGGATCGACGCGCGACCGTCATCCGGGTCCGCCTGCCGCTCGATGAGCCCGGACCTGACCAGGCCCGCGACCTGACGGGAGACCGTCGATTGGTCGGCGCACATCGCATCGGCCAGTTCCTTGGCCCTTTTCGGGCCGCCCTTGACCAACCTGACCAGCAGGAACAGCGACGCAAGTTCCGGATCCAGCGAGCTCGCCAACCGGGACTTCAGATTTTGGTACGTGTGGATCAGGTTCACCATCGCGTCGGCTATCTCAGCGGCCTGGCCAATCTCGGATTCCCGGCCCTGCTCCTCCGCGTTTCGCTGGTCTGCAGTGACCGTTTCCGTTGCGCCGACCGTGGTGGCCGCATCGGCGATGTCGCTCGTCACGATCTCCAACCTTCCGGCACTTCCTCAAGCACTTGCTTGCGCAATACATCTACTTTCAGTACGCAATCATGCACCCGATCGTTGCCTTTGGCAAACGCTTATCGGTGTGGTTGCTCTCACGGCGACCGACCGGTGGCGAGTATCCGGCGAAGCCGTCTGGAACAAGCCCTTTGTGGTTCAGTCAGATGACGCAAGCCGGACGGCCACACTGATACATAGCATTCTCGTGGCCGGTCTGGTCGCGAGCGGCGGGCGAGGGAGGACGTGTGGACCCTCGACGGCTGCTGGGTCGGGACCAGGAATTGGCGGTGCTACGTGACGCCGTTTTGGCCGGGCTTGATGGTCGGGGGTCGGTTGTCTTGGTGACCGGCGATGCGGGGATTGGCAAGTCGGCGTTGCTGACTCAGGTGCGGACCTAGGCGACGGAGGCCGGCTTCCGTGTCCTGTCCGCTGTGGGAGTGGAGAGCGAGATGCACTTGCCCTTCGGGGGTTTGCAGCAGGTTTTGTCTCCCTGATGGACAGCGCGGATGATCTGCCCCAGCTTCAACGTGAGGCACTGGACACGGCTCTTGGGCTGTTCGCAGGTCCGCGTCCGGACTTGTTCCTGATTGCCGAATCGGCCCTGCACCTGCTGTCTCTGGAACGTGCCCGCCGTCCGGTCTTGGTTCTGGCCGACGACCTGCAGTGGCTGGATCCGCAGTCGCACCAGGTGATCACATTCGTCGGCCATCGGTCCCAGACGGCTGGGGTGGGAGTGCTCGGTGCGGCACGGTCCGGCTACGAGGGTCCGTTCATCGCCGGGGGCTTCCCCGTGCTGGATGTCACCGGCGTCGATCAAGCTGCGGCCGACATCATTTTGAACGGCCATCCGCGGTTCTTGAGTGCCGCCGAGCGACGAAGCATTTGCGATCAGGCCCAAGGCAATCCGCTCGCGCTGCTGGAGCTTCCTGCAGTCTGGGCCCACTCTCCCGGTATCGTCGATGGGCCCCGGGCGTTGTCGACGCGGTTGGAGCGTGCCTTCGCCGGGCGGATTGTCGAATTCCCGACGGTGACCAAGGATGCGTTGTTGCTGGCCGCAACAGACTCGTCCAGCGATTTGGTCGAGGTTCTCTCGGCCGCATCGGCTTTCACGGGCAGCACCTGCGATGGCAGCGTGTTCGGTCCCGCGGAGGCGACCGGCTTGGTCAGCACAGCCGGGGGTTTGATGCGCTTCCGCCATCCGCTGGTCCGCTCCGGTGTGCTGCAGCAGGAGACGGTGGCACGGCGGCAGCGTGCACATCGAGCATTGGCGCAGGTGTTGCCGGAGAGTGAAACCTTCAGGCGGGCTTGGGCATCTGGCGCAGTCTATCACCGGGCCGGATGACCGGATCGCTGACGAGCTGGAGGCGACGGTCGGTGATTCTGACGGAGATGGGCGTGACCTCGGCCCACAAGGTGATGATCTTCGACGACTTGATGGATTCCAACCGCTGTTCCTCACCGGGAACACCGACACCGTTTACGCCCTCGCCCTGTTCGACCTCGCCGCCGACGGCCCCAATGTGGTCGAGGTGCCGCCCAGGTGCGGCCCCGGCACAGTCAACGACGCCTACTTCCGGTTCATCATCGACATGGGCGCCCCTGGCCCGGACCGCGGGCAGGGCGGGAAGTACCTCATCGTGCCTTCCGACTACGACGGCGACATCCCGGACGGCTACTTCGTCGGACGGTCACCGAGCTCCGTCAACGTGCTCGTGCTGCGCGGTCTGCTCGTCGACGGCAAACCCGACAACGCGACCCGAAATTTCCGTGAGGGTCTGAAGATTTACCCGCTCGACGAGACCGCCAACCGGCCGGCCATGGAATTCATCAACGGATCCGGCAAGTCCTTCAACACCGTCCACGCCAACGACTTCACCTTCTACTCCGAAATCGCCGAAGTGCTCGAGCGTGAACCGCTCGACTTCCTCGACTCGGAACTCCGCGGACAGGCCGCCACCATCGGGATCCGTAAGAACCGGCCCTTCACCCCCGACGCCCGGATGACCGCGATCCTGAACGAGGCAGCCGCGGTCGGAAACGCGACCGCACGCGCGGTGTCTTTCCAACCCCGCGACCCAGCGACATTCATCTACGACAACAGCGCCTGGGCCACGGGTTTCATCGGCGGCGACTACCAATGGCTGGATGACGGCGGTATCGGCGGCCGGAACCTCGACGCCCGCACCCGGTTCTTCTACCTGGCCACCGTGAACACCCCAGCCATGGCGATGAAGATGGTGGAGCTCGGCTCGCAGTACGCCGTCCTGGACCTCGACAGCAACGGCGACTACCTCGACGGTTCCAAGGACTACCGGCTGCGTATCCCGGCCGACGCGCCCGCCAAAGATTTCTGGTCCATCGTGGTCTACGACCCGCAAACCCGGTCCGAGCTACAGACAACGCAGCCATATCTCAGCAAGAACAGCCGCCGGGACCCGTTACAGACAAACCCCGACGGGTCGATCGACTGTACTTCGGCCCCACCAGCCCGCAAGGGCTGGTTCACGATCCTTCGGCTCTACGGGCCCCTCGCACGGTGGTTCGACCAAACCTGGAGACCGGGCGAAGTGGAGCCTCTTGCCTGAAGCAACGCCCACACGCACCCAGCGGCAAACCACCCTTCAGGCCTCGTCCGGCCGCTCTTCTCGGCTTCTCGCGTGGTCCCGTCGTAGGGACGGACGGGTGTTCGCGATCTCCAGTCGGCTCCCGTACGGTATGACCGAACCTTCTCGGAGGTTGCGATGGGATGCGGTGGGCAAGGCATGAATCGCTCACGGAAAACGCCCGGAAAACCACCGGGATCTAGCAGTACGGACGAGGGACGAGGTGAAGGACGGCGGCACCCGACGACTGAGCATAAGCCCAGGTCGGAGCCTTTAGAAGCAACAACAGGTAGCAACGTCAGGGCCTCTAGCTCAATTGGCAGAGCAGCGGACTTTTAATCCGCGGGTTGTGGGTTCGAGTCCCACGGGGCCCACCCGACCCATTCGACCGCGGAGTCGACTGACTGGCAGCCGAAAAGACTACCCCAATGCTTCACGCTCCCGCCCCTACCGGACGACTCGACGGCGAAGTACGCCAGGATCTGGACGCAGTAGACCTCGGCGACGCCATAAATGTCGGGCGCGATGGAGTACATGCTGGGATCTCTTCGGCCGCACCGCTGGCAGTACCAGCGGGACCCTGTAACTGTCTGGGCGAGCACCGCTGCCCGCGCCCAGCATCGACGCGGCCGGGCATGAATGCGACACTGGGGTCGTGCCGCTTCCCGATCTTTTGCTAGGGCGACCGCCTCTCACCCGCCAGGCGGAAGCCGCCTCCGGCCTTGACCGCGGAGTGACCATCTATTGGCGCGACGGTTGTCCGTTCTGTTTGCGGCTGCGTCTGGCTGTGCGTAAATACGCCGACCGCGCCAGGTGGGTGGATATCTGGTCGGACCCGGATGGTGCGGCGTATGTCCGGAGCGTCAACGACGCTGGTAACGAGGTGGTGCCGACGGTCGTCATCGACGGCATCCCATATACGAACCCCACGCCCAGTCTGGTGAGAAACGCGCTGGCGGGACGGTAGGTCACAACGCGGACGCCCGGCTGTTGGTGAAGAGCAGTGCCGACGCCAAGAGCGGCCGTCAGTGCTTTCCTGGCGGCCGCCGAACCTCATCGGACGCACGTCCTTCCAGTCCGGAATTGGCGAACGCCCAACGCGCCACCAATGGCACCCCTCGTGTTGGCAGGCGCGGCAGCGGCGTTCAATAAGGCGATGAGCGCAACGATCCCCGCTGCCTACACCCGGTTCCTCGAGGAGCCGTTGTTCGGCAATCTCGGGACCATCCGCCCGGACGACACGGTCCAGGTCAACCCGATGTGGTTCGAGTTCGACGGCGAGTTCGTCCGCTTCACCCACACCACGAAGCGGGCCAAATACCGCAACCTGCAACACAATCCGTCGATGAGCCTGTCGATCTCGGACCCGGACGATCCCTATGACTTCATCGAGTTGCGCGGCCGACTCGCCGAGGTCATCCCGGACCCGACCGGCGCGTTCTACGTCCGGCTCGGGCAGCGCTACGGCAATGCCGACCAGCAGCCGCCGCCGGACAGCGCAGACCGCGTCATCCTGGTGATGAGTGTGGAGAACGTCGCCACCAAGTAGGTCCCTGGCGAAACGACTCCGCTGGCCGTTCGGTCTCAGGTACCGACCGAATAGCTCAGGCGGACGTCGGGACCGAGCCGGTCCACCGCACGAAGGCGAGCCCGATGGGCCTGCGCCAGGGTGGCCACCGCGCCGCCGTCGAAGGCCTGCCGACCGGCGCCGAGCACCAGCGGCGCCATGTATACGACGATCTCGTCGATCAGATGGCCATCCAGCATCGCCGTGGCCAGGCGTGGACCGCCCTCGAGCAACACGTGCCGCCGCCCCCGGTGATACAGGTCGGCGAGCAGGGCCGCCAGGTCGACGGATGAGCCGCCACCGAAGTCCGCCGCAGTGGCGACGAAGGTCTCCGCATCGGCATTGCGAACGCTCGCCGCAGGCGGCGTGCGACCGGTCGAGTCGACGACCACCCGCAACGGTTGACTTCCGGTCGGCCGCCCCTCGGCATCGCGCACGGTCAGTAGCGGGTCGTCGGCCAGCACGGTCCCGATCCCGACCATCATGGTGTCGACCCGTGACCGCAGTTGGTGAACGTCCCGACGGGATTCGGCAGAGGTGATCCAGCGGCTGGTGCCATCCGCGGCCGCGACCCTGGCGTCGATCGTCATCCCGGCTTTGAAGGTGACGAACGGCCGGTGTAGTCGGGTGGCCGTCAGCCAGACGCGATTGACGTCCTCTGCAGCAGAACCGATTTCGCTCGCCGTTACCACCTCGACCCCGGCCGCTCGCAGGGTCTGGCTGCCGCCGGCCGCCGGGGGCCACGGGTCGTCAACGGCGACGATCACCTTCCGGATACCGGCAGCGATCAACGCTGCGGAACACGGGCCCGGTGCGGCCCGTGTGATTGCACGGCTCCAGGGTGACGACGGCGGTGCCGCCACGCGCGGCGCTGCCGGCTTCGGCCAGCGCAACAACCTCCGCGTGCGGCCCACCCGCGTGTGCATGAAAGCCCTCCCCCACCACTTCCCCCGCGGCGGAGAGCAGGACACAACCGACAACCGGATTGGGCAGCACCGACCCGTCGCCCTTGGCGGCGAGTTCGACAGCACGGCTCAGGGCCCACGTCTCGGTCGACGTCAGCGCGGCGGCGGTCACGTCCACCAGTGTGCCCGGGCGACCCGAGCTCGGCGACCGGCACGCGGACCTGTGCACATCGCCCGTCGAGCCTTCGGGGTCCGCACTCAGTTGAACTGGAAGGACCGCTTCGACATGCCGAACCAGAAGCCGTCCACCTCGCTGGTGGCATCTACTCCGGCGTCCGCGGTCGCCCCCAGCGCCACGAACAGCGGGGCAAAGTGCTCGGTGCGCGGATGGGCTCGCAACGCGGCCGGCGCAGTTTGCTGGAAGTTGAGTACCGAGTCGATGTCCCCGCTTTCGACCGTTTCCTTGGCCCAGGCGTCGAACTCGCGTCCCCATTGCGGAGCAGCGCCCGAGACGTCGCCGAAGATGGCCTCACGCAGATTGTGCGTGGTGAAACCGGACCCGATGATCAGTACCCCTTCGTCGCGCAGCGGAGCCAAGGTCTTGCCCAGTTCGAAAAGCTGCTGCGGGTCGAGGGTCGGCATCGAGACCTGCAGCACCGGCACATCGGCGTCCGGAAACATCTCCACCAGTGGGACGTAGGCTCCGTGATCCAGTCCGCGGTTCGGGTCCTGATAAACCGGAGTGCCCGGCCGCGCAACAAGCTTCGCGACATCCTGGGCCAACTCCGGGGCTCCGGGGGCGTCGTAGGTGACCTCGTAGTAGTGCTGCGGAAAGCCGCCGAAGTCGTAGGTGAGCGGAACGCTGTTCGGTGGCACCGACCGTGACGGGGGCGGACTCCCAGTGCGCCGAAACGACCAGGATGGATTTCGGCTTGGGGAGATCGGCGCCCCAACGCTGCAATTCCCCCGTCCACGTCGCGTCGTCGGCGAGCGGCGGGGCACCATGCGACAGATAGAGCACTGGCATACGGGAGTGGATCGGGTCCGTCATACCGACCACACTACCCGCATTACATGAGCGTTCAAGTATTGCTGGATATGCTCGGGTGATGGACGACGACGATCCTTGGCTGAGCGACGAACAGCAGAAGGCCTGGCGGACCTACCTCGAGATGACAGCGGCGCTGGCCGAAAGGATCGAGCGGGAGCTGCAGAAGGCAGCCGGCATGCCGCATGCGTACTACCTGATCCTCGCCATGTTGTCAGAGGCTCCGGGCCGCTCGATGCGCATGCATGAACTGGCCGGGATCGTCCAGGCATCACAGTCGCGGCTGTCCCATGCAGTGTCGCGGCTGGAGGAAAACGGCTGGGTTCGCCGCGAGCAGGCGAAGGGCGACAGACGTGGCCAGTTGGCGATCCTGACGAATAGCGGGCTGGCTAGGCTGGTCGAGGTGGCGCCGGGCCACGCGAAAACGGTGCGCACCATCATGTTCGACCCGTTGTCCGACCGCCGACTGAGGCAGTTTCAGGAGATCTGCGCGACCGTGCTGGCCCAGCTGAATGACGACTAGGCCCAGTTGATTCGATCGAAGGTGACCATCAGTCTTCGCCCCTGCTCCGCATCCAGAGCCGCAACCCACGCCAACCTGCCGAGGAGATGTGCTCTGAAATCACTGTGATGCAAACGGTTTTGGCTGTCCGGGCCGTGCACCACACAGTTGTGAAGAATCGCTCGGAGCAAGTCGTACTGTTCCCGCGGCACGCGCGTGACCTGGTTGACAACCACACCAGTCACCTGCTGCCGCCCATCCTGGCCCCGAATTCTGGTCTTGCCGGCGTTCAGCGTGAAGCCTTCTTCTCGGCTGATCCGGGATACAGCGGCCACAATCCCGCGCTGTCTCACGGCCAGATTCGAGCCGGAGATGGTCAAGTCGTCGGCATAGCGGGTGTAGGTGGCGCCGACCGCCGCGGCGTAGCCGGCCAACCGCCGGTCGAGATGGAAGGCACAGAGGTTGGCGAGTTGCGGTGAGCTTGGGGCGCCCTGCGGCAGATGGGCCGCGGCCAGACGCCTTCGAAGTCGGAAGGCGGCTGTCCCATCGGTGGTCTGCGGCATCGCGGACAGTACCCGGACGGGTGTGGCGTTGGTGCAGAGTCCAGTGAGCAGATGCGCCACCGGTTCCGGGTAGCCGATCGACGTGAACACCCCGTAGATGCGGCCGGCCGCGATGGATGCGAAAAAGCCTTCCAGATCCAGGCTGATCACCAGCTCCGCGCCGACGTGGCGCTGGGCACCGCTTTTTGCCGACCGGCCCGCGACAAAACCGTGGGCGCTCGGGTGGAGCGGCACGGGTGCGAGCATCTGGTCCAGGATGAGTCGCTGCATCTTCTTCAGCCGGAACAGCGGCGCCTCCAACAGTCGATAGCCCCCACTGGAGCTCGTAGTCCAGCGAGATCGATAATGGTGCAAGCGCTCACCAGCGGCTCGGCGTTGCAGACCTTTGGTGTCGGCGAACCAGAGAAGCTCGTCCAGGTCGACGTCGAGCAGGTCGGCGAGCGCTCTTGCATCGTCAACCGCAGCGACCGGAAACCTTTGACGCACCATCGTCGTCGGCTCAGTGATCCAGTGGCGCGGCTCGATGTCGCGCCTGCCCTTTGGCTTTGCGCGTCGCAACCGGGGGTCCGGTCCGCCGAGGCGCCGCGTCGCACGCCGTTCGAGTTCCTCGAAGGTTTCGCTCACTGCCACAAACGCCGCGAGTTGCCGAGGGGTGCCGGCCGGCGGCCGCGGGTAGGACTCAAGCACCTCGCTCACCAACCGCCGCACCCAGCGGTGCCGGGCATCGAGCACGAAACCGGCCCGATCGATCAATCCCTGGCGAGTCCAGATGCCGGCCAGAAAGGCATCGGCCAGCACGGTAGCCAACCGCTTTTGCCTGCTCACATGTCTTTCCCGCTGTCGTCGCTGTGCGCCGACGACGGCGGGCGACCTGTCCCCGCCTGGCGGGCAACCTCCTGCGCGGAGCGCGGCGTGTTGCCTGCGACGTGCTGCGTTACCACCGATGGATACCCCGAGGTAGCCCCGGAGCAGCCGATTGACCTCCGACGAACACTTGGAGGCGAACCAGCGGTCTCGCCCGCCGTCATCGAACTGTCTGCAGGCTCTCACACGACAGCCGAGGGCAGCGCGGCCGGGCGGCCCGTCGCGGCTCGGCAACCACCGGGGGACGGCGGCGGCTCACCGCTGCCCTTGGTAAATGGTAGGGACGCAAGCGGCCCGACCTTCACCGAACTCTGGTTCACCTCGGTGGTGACGGGTTCGGTGACCTTCCTTGCTGGTGATCTGCTTAGTTGACCGGGTGCCCAAAAGCGGTTGTTGAGGACCTGGACGATGGCGGGAACGAGGACCGTGCGGACCAGCAGGGTGTCCGGTAGGACCCCGAGGCCGACGATGATGCCGATTTGGGTGAGCACGGTGACGGGCAGGACGCCCAGGACGGTGAAGACGGCTGCGAGAGGATGCCGGCTGGTGATGACGCGCCCGTGACGGCAAGAGCATTGACCATGCCTCGGCGGGTGCCGCTGGTCGCTTACTCCTTCGCGCGGGTGACGAGGAAAATGTTGTAGTCGACGCTCAGGGCGACCAGGAACAAGAAGGCCAGTAGGGGGACCTGGTTGTCCAGTCCCGGGTAGTGCAGCACGTTGGTGAACAGCAAGCTCCCTGCGCCGAGGGCGGCGAAGAAGCTCAGGACCACGGTGGAGATCAGGACTAGTGGGGCGACCAGCGCCTTGAGCAGGACGAGCACCACCAGAAAGATGACCGCGACGATCAACGGCGCGATCAGTCGCAGGTCTCGGAGCGCCGGCGGCCAGGTGTCTCCGCCGCAGGTGTCCCCGAACAGAACCGTTGCCCTGGTCGCTGTTCCACTGAAGGCAGGCGTCGATGACGCCACCAACGCCGCCGCGGTCAAAAGTGTTCGCGCGGCAGTCGCGCAGGGCCTGCCGGCCGGGGTGAAGGCGGAGGTCACGGGCGATGCCCTATCGACGATCCCCTTACGTGGTCATCGACCTGGACTTCGCAACCACCCGGAGGCCGAGACCCTTCCTGCAGATCCTGCAGACCAAGATCTGGTCGGTCCCGGAGCGCTCTCCCGCCCCTCGCCGGGACGCCGCAGATCAGAATCCTTGCACCGGCTCGGTTGACCGCGAACGCCTCTTGACGGATGAGACTCACTCGCGCACGAGCTCGCCGCGATCCGCCGGTTTCCCGGGCCGCGTCGAGGATGTTTGTTCAGCGGCCCGCGCTCCGTTCGTTACTGAGCGCACCGGTCATGCGCCCAGTCTGCTGGACTCAACCCGGCACTCGGAGAGCACGGACAGTCGCCAACACCGACCGCAATTGCCACCGTTGAATCGTTGGTTTGGAATCAGGACCCGTGGGCAACCTTGATGTCATGCGGCCAGACCCTGCACAAGGTCCCACGACGGTGTCGAGAACCGCCAATGGTTGCCCATCGATACGACTGATAGTGCCATATTTCGGACAGCGCCCCACTTACTTCGCGCTTGTGATACGAAGCATGGCAGCAAACCCGGACGTTTCTTGGTTGATATTTACCGAAGAACCCGTTAGGGACGTGCCGCCGAACGTATCCGTGCAACTCTGCACATTCAGAGAGCTCGCCAATAGAATTCGAACTCACTTTGACTTCGACATCGCACTCGAAAGTCCGTACAAGCTGTGCGACTTCCGGCCCGCCTTCGGGGAGATCTTTGCAAGCGACCTCGTGGGATACGACTTCTGGGGCCACAGCGACCTCGACCTGATCTTTGGACAGATCCGTGATCACTTACCCGCAGTTGCCTTCGAAGCCGACAAAATACTATTCAACGGAAGCTTCAGTCTATACAGGAATAGTGAGCGAGTCGCCAGCTGGTATCGCCACCAAGTGGGAAAGGTGGATTACAGGAGCGCAATGACCGAGACGGCGGCCATGCACTTCGACGAATGGGCTGGCATCTACTATATCGTTGAAGATCTCGGGGCGAGCGCGTGGGATGAGGACGTCATCTTCGATATCTCATTTCACCGGTACCGGACTAGAGCCGAGGCGCCAAAGGGACGTGATCCACGTTTGTACGCCTGGGAGCAAGGCGATGTCTGCGAGTACAGCTGGCAAAATGGCCGGCCCGTACGGAGGACCGCCCTCTTGATCCACCTGCAGAAGAGGGTGATGCGGCACCCGAAGCCCGACGTGCTCGCCGCCGACAGCTACCTCATCATGCCCAATGGTTTCAAAGTGCACAAGGAAATCTCCTGGTCCACAGTGCAGGCAGCTCGGATACCGCGCGGCCACGAAATTGTGATGTTCTATGTGCGCCGTGTACAACGGTGGCGTCGGCGTCGGGCCACACGCCGCGCGGTTGCAGCGGGTCTGACCTCGGTGCAGGTGTAAGCGTCTTGCTGGTGCCGACCGGCCGCGATGCCGGTGTTGCGCGCATGGAGCTCCTCGGCAAGTGCGCGACCGACACCCCCGGTCGCGCCGCTGATCAGCACGGTGTTGCCTGATCGCTTCATGGCCTGGCCCCCCGATAGGCGGTCCACTCACGCCTGACGTACTGCTCGAAACCGGTCGGTTCGCGGCCGAGCAGCCAGGTCAGGACGTTCGGGTTCCCGACGAAGTCGTGGGCGCTGTACCGGGCGGTGATGGCGCGCATCACCCGAAGCTCGTGCGGGAACAGTGCCGGGTCGCGGTCCCGCAGCCATCTCGTGAGGTAGGTGTCCGCGTCGATCTGCTCCACGGTGATCGGACGTTCCAGCACCCGCTGAATGATCGCACCCGAGCGCGTGCGCGGTGTAGCGGCCCGGTGCCGCCAGCTCGTACGTCGCGCCCAGATGCCGATCGCGATCGGTCAGCACTCGAACGGCGACATCGGTGACGTCGTCGAGGTCGACCAACGACTGCAGCCGCTCCAATGACCACGACAGCTCGAACACCCCGCGTTCGAACGCCGGCCTGAGCTTGAGCGGCAGCATGTAGTTCGACGGCTGAAGGATGGTGAATTCCAGATCCGAGGCCAGCAGGTGCTCTTCGACGTCGCGTTTGATCTCGTGCTGCACGAGATCGGTGATGATGGCGTGGAGGACCGAACTGAAGACAAAGTGGCCGACGCCTGCCGCCCGGGCCGCGTCGACGAGCAGCAGTCCCATCTCGCGTTCGCGCGGATGCAGAGTGGGTCCGATGTGATAGACCGCGTCCACTCCGGCGACCGCACGCTCGGCCATCTGAGGCTCCGAGACATCGCCGACCAACACGTGCGGCGGCGCCCAGCTGGCGCAACCGCGCCGCCGACGCCTCGGATTGCACGCAGGCACGGATCGGGATGCCGGTGGCCACCAGCTTCGGCACGAGCAATCGTCCCTGGTTGCCGTTCGCGGCGGTGACCAGGATCAACGGCGCTCCCGGCGAGGGAGCCGCGTCGGTTCGGCGCCTCGTCATCGGTCGCGGCCGGCGATGCGGACGGTGCGGACGGCACGACTGACCGCGATGTCGCTCGTCGGGTCTCCGTCCACGAGGAGCAGATCGGCGCGCAGTCCGGACCTGATCCGGCCCCGATCGGAGAGTCCGAACCGGTCGGCCGCTGCTCCGGTGGCGGCGTGAAGCGCCTCGGTCGGCGTGAGCCCGGCGTCGACCAGGAGGGCGAGCTCCGTGTGCACGCTGTCGCCGTAGGGGACGTTGGCGGGCACCTGCGGTGCCTGATTCGCGTCGGTGCCGAGCACGATGGCGGCCCCGGCGCGGTGGAGCGCGGAGACGAAGCTTCGAGCGTGGCGGTAGTCCAGGCCCGGCACCGGCGCGTTCGCGGCAACGCCCTGCACCATCAGCAAGGTCGGCACGACGGTCCGGCCCGCGCGGACCACGTCGTCGATCTCGGCGTCGTCGAGTTCGCCGTCCAGGGGTGAATGGGTCAGGACGTCGACTCCCGCCGCGTGCGCCGTGCGGACGGCGCCCATCCTCGCCGCGTGGGCGACCACCATCCGGCCGGCCTGGTGAGCGGCTTGGACTATCGCGGCCATCGTGTCCGCGTCGACACCGCCTCGGCCCGGCGCGTCGGCGATGACCTTGATGTAGTCCATACCCTCCGCGACGCGGGCGGCGACGAAGCGGCGTCCATCTTCGGGATCGGCGACGATGCTGTCGCGGGGGCGGCCCGGCACGCCCACGTGCAGGCTTTCCGGGCCGACGGCCGCCGCGCCGGTGCTGCGGACGTCGGTCGAGCCGGCGGAACGCAGCTCGACGATCAGCGCCGGCGGCCAGGACCCCATGTCGAGCGCGGTGGTCACCCCGAATCGGGCAAGGGTGTGGAGATCGTCGATCGAACGCAGGTGCACATGGGCGTCGATCAACCCGGGGAGCAAGCGTCGCCCCGCCGCCGTCGACGACGGCCCCATCGCGAGCGGAGGCGCTGCCCGCTGGCGAGACGGCGTCGACGGTTTCACCGTCGATGTGCACGTCCCAGGCGCCTTCCAGCAGCCGGTCGCCGTCGAAAAGCCGGACGTTCGTGAATGTCTCGATCATCGCTCCTGGCCCGCCTGGTTGGCGGACGCGACGACTTCGATCAGCGCCATGACGTCTCCTTCGACGACGATTGCTATACGGTATAGCACGAGGGCGAAGCCTGGCGTCGTGCCACCATTAACCATCCGACTCGGAGGCCACCGATGACAACGCCCGGCCCGTTGCGCTCCATCGCCGACCGGAACCTCTCCGCCGTTGACCTGGTGACCGCTGAGATCCGGCGAGCCGTCCTCACCGGCACCCTGCCACCCGGCGAGCAGTTCTCGATCCGGGAGCTGGCCCGTCAGCTCGGCGTCAGCCATATCCCGATCCGGGAAGCCCTTCGGCGCCTGGAGGGCCAGGGGCTTGTCGTGCTCAGCCAGGCGCGCAGCGCCGCGGTGGCGCCCCTATCCGTCGAAGATCTGGCAGCCATATACCGGCTCCGATTGCGCATCGAACCAGACCTGGCGGGCAGGTCGGCCGCCGTCGGCACCCCGACCTGGGTCGCTGAACTCGAGCGCACGCTCGAGGAGAGCCGCCACGAGGATCCGGACCGCGCCTGGCAGGGCCACTACGACTTCCACGAGCAGCTGGTCACGCCGGCTGCGTCGGCATGGGATCTCCGGCTGTTGCACACCCTGTGGACCGCGGCGGAGCGGTACACGCTATTGGTGTTCGACCCGATCGTGGTCGACGACGCGGAGCGCGCCCACCGGTACTCGCGGCACCGTCGGCTCTTCGACCGCGCAGCGGCCGGCGATGAGATGGGACTGGAGGCCGAGCTCGCTGCACATTTGGGAGAGAACGAGAGCCAGATCGTTCAGCGGATCGCCGCGATCGACCAGCATGCCGGAGCAGCACCAGCGATAAAGCGGTACTAGCGCTACACGATATAGCGGGCGTATGGTCGGCGCCAACCTCGGCTCGCGCCAACGACGACGTTCAGGAGCCTGCGATGACGCAGCACGATCGGAACCACGGCGGGCTCTCCCGGTGAGAGTCGGGGTGCTGCAGGGTCGGACGATCTTGGTCGTCGGGGACCACGCCGTGGACGTGCGAGCGCGCCAGCAACGGCTCGGTCCCCGCGGATCCGAAGGCGATGTTCTCCGCCTGGACCGACCTGATCCAGCTGGAACAGCGGCTGGACGTGGTGGCCGCAGATGCGCCGACGCTCGATATGGCAGCACTGGAGGCACCGATTCCCGTTCCGCTGCAGGCGTTCGGAATCGGGCTGAACTACCTGGATCACGCCGGTGAGTCGGCGATGGCGCTGCCGGACAAGCCGCTGGTGTTCCCGAAGTTCTCCTCCTCTATCGCCGGCCCCAACGAGCCGGTTCGCACGCGCTCCGAGTCTCTCGATTGGGAAGCCGAGCTGGTGGTGGTCATCGGGTCGGAGTGCTACGAGGTGCCAGCCGAGGACGCGCTGTCCGTCATCGCCGGCTACACCGTCGGGCAGGACCTCAGCGATCGGGTCGTGCAGTTCGAGGGCGGCGCCAACCCGCAGTTCGGCCTCGGGAAGTCCGCGCCGGGTTTCGGGCCCATCGGACCGTGGGTCGTGTCGGCGGACGAGCTCGGCGCCGAACCTCGGCTCGACATCCGATGCCAGGTCGACGGGACGCTGAAGCAGTCGTCGAATACGTCGCAACTGATTTTCGGCATCCCGGCGCTTGTCGCATATCTGTCGTCCCGGGTCCGGCTGCATCCGGGCGACCTGGTGTTCACCGGCACGCCAGCCGGCGTCGGCTGGATGCGGGAACCGAGGGAGACACTGCGCCCCGGTAGCCGCATCGAGACGACCATCGAGGGCATCGGCACGCTCACCACCCGAGTGGTCGCCCGGTGAGCGACGCCCCGACGGCAACCCGCCGGTTCCCGGAGGGCAGCGTGACCGATCCGGCACACTGCCTCATCTGTCACCTGGACGGCGCCCTGGAAGACGCGGTGGTGTTCCGGGACGCGGACTGGGCCTGCGAGGTGGCGCCGGGGTTCGAGGTCCCCGGTTGGTACTTCCTCCGGCTGCGCCGCCACGCGCTCGGCTGGACCGACCTGACGCCGCCCGAGCTCCGGAGTTTCGGGCCCACCGTGCGAGATGTGATGGCCGCGCTCGAGCGGGCGTTCGATGCCCCGGCGCGATACCTGATGACCTTCGGCGAGGCATATCCGCACTTCCACTGCGTCGTGACGGTCCGCACCGACGACATCCCACCGGAGTCCAGAAGCGGCAACATCCTGGGCCTCCGCGCGCAGCGACTGAACCGTGACGCCGCGCTGGCGCGGGTCCCGGCCGTCCGCGCCGCCCTAGCCCGGGTGCGGGAGTCCGCACCCGTCGAGAACGACTGACCAGCACCACCGTCAACAAGGAGACACCGATGCCGAACGACACCGCCACCGGCTCCGCGGAAGCCCTCAAGGTCGACGAGGAGCAGTTCACACCCACGCCGGAGCCGCAACCCCCACTGAATCGGGCGACCGGGCGGCCGGTCACACCGCCCGCCCTACATCACACGACGTTCACCACGTTGCGCCTGGACGAGATGGTCGCCTGGTACGAGAAGGTGGCCGGCCTGCTGCCGGTGTTCTGGGGAGAGAGCGCAGCCTGGCTGTCCAACGATGCCGCCAACCATCGGATCGCTTTCCTGTCCCCTCCCGGGCTCAAGCACCCGGAAGACAAGGGACACACCACCGGTATCCACCACACGGCCTTCGAGTTCACCACGTTCGACCAGTGGCTGGACAACTACATCCGGCTTCGCAACCACGGCATCCGGCCCTGGCTCACGCTCGACCACGGGATCACCATGTCGGTCTACTACCAGGACCCGGACGGAAATGGCGTCGAGATCCAGGTCGACGGATTCGGCGACTGGGCCGACTCCAAGCAGTGGATCGCCTCCGCACTGGAGTTCGCCACCAACCCCATCGGCACCTACTTCGACCCGGAGAAGCTCGTCGAGGCCCGACAGCAGGGCCTGTCCTTCCAGGAGATCCACCAGCGGGCCCGCGCCGGCGAGTACCTGCCGGCGCACATCCCCGAGGACATCTTCCTGCCCGACCTCTACTGAGCTCAGCGGGCGGCTTGACCAGGCCGTTCCGGACCCGTACCGAGGAGCCACCCCCGCCATGACCCCCGCTGCTGCCGGTTCGCTCGGCAAAGGACCGATCGACGTCCCCGTCGTCGTGGTCGGCGGTGGGCCGGTCGGCCTGGCTCTGGCGATGGAGCTGCACCTGCACGGCGTCGCCTGCACCGTTGTGGAGCCGCGCACGACTGTGTCCGCCGTTCGGCCGCGGGCGAAGACCACGTCGGCTCGGACGATGGAGTTGTTCCGCCGCTGGGGGCTCGCCGATCAGCTCCGTGCCCGGGCCCCCATCCCCTGCCGCTGGTCGAGCGACGTGGTGTTCTGTACGACGGCTGCCGGGGCGGAGATCACCCGCTTCACCGGCGCCCTCGGGCTCGACCTGACCGGGAACGACCTCGTCGCCGAGCCGGGCCAGCAGGTCGGCCCAGCCCATCGTCGAGCAGACGCTGCGGGATGCGCTCGCGGGTGCCGACGGCGTCGGACTGCGCTTCGGCCACCGGGCGATCGGCGTGAGCCAGCACGATGACCACGTCGTGGTGCGAGTCGAGGACGGCGGCGGAAGAGCCACGACCATCCGCGCCCGGTACGCCGTCGGGGCGGACGGCGCCCGAAGCATCGTGCGTTCCGTGATGGGCGCGATGTACGAGGGCGGCAACGCCGGCAAACCGAACCTGTCGATCGTGTTCCGCTCCCGGCAGCTCGGCGGGCTCATCCATGACCGCGCGGTCCACCGCTGGATACTGAACCCGGCCGCCCCCGGCGTCGTCGGCCCGTTCGACCTGCACGAGGTTTGGTGGGCGATCGCGACCGGCCGCCCCGACGACGATCGCGACGCAGATCCGGTCGCGATCGTGCGGGCGATGGTCGGCTCGGACATCGACGTCGAAGTGTTGGGCACCGATCCATGGCAGGCACGCTCGCTCCTGGCGACCAGCTACCGGAACGGCCGGCTGTTCCTCGCCGGCGATGCCGCCCATCAGAACCCGCCTTGGGGAGGGCACGGCTTCAACACCGGCGTCGGCGACGCGGTGAACCTCGGCTGGAAACTCGCGGCCGTCCTGCAGGGGTGGGCGCCGGCCGAACTGCTCGACAGCTACGAGACCGAACGTCGGCCCATCGCCGCGGAGACCATCCGGATCGCCGGACTGAACGCCAAGACCCTCGCGACGGAACTCGCCTCCGAGCAGCTGATGGGTACCCCCGAGGAGTTCGCCGCCGCGCAGCCGGCCGCGGCCGAGACGGTGCAGCGGATGAAGCACATCGAGTTCCACTGCCTCGGGCTCGTGCTCGGATACGGGTACGGCATCCACGCCGCCGACCAGACGACTGACGGCTCCGACTACCGGCCGGTGGCGGCTCCGGGCAACCGTCTCCCGCACCAGTGGATCTCGCCGGGCGACTCCCTCTACGACCACCTGGGGACGGCGTTGACGGTGCTCGGCGCGGACAGCGCAACGGCGAACCTCGCGCGACGCGGCGAAGCGTGCGGGCATTCCTCTAGCTCCCGTCGGCGACGACATCGTGGACGCCACAGGCACGTTTCGGCGCCGAGGTCGTACTGGTCCGCCCCGACCAGCACATCGCCTGGCTGGGCGCGGCGCCGTCTCCCGCGCAGGCCCGGACGCTGCTCGACACCGTCCTGCGGCGGGGCCTGCTGGAACGCGAATACCGACCCATCGGCACGCCCGCCTGAACAGCTTCCGGCGCCAAGCCGGAATCCACCACGACAGATCAATGGAGAGTGCAGCTTGAGCACCACGACCGAGTTCACCCATACCGTCGACTCCGACGGCCCGCCAACGGTATGACCTTCACCGGCCGCCGCAGGCGCGACGTGCAGGCCGCCGACGGCGCCCCGTTGGTCATCGCACTTCCCGGCGGCACCTATTCCTCTATCTACTTCGACGTTCCCGGCCAGTCGTTGCTGGACACCGCCGAGATCGTCGGAATCCCGGTGATCGCGATGGACCGGCCCGGCTATCGCGGCAGCACACCGGTTGAGCCGGGCGACTCGATCATCCTGCGCAACGCGGAGGTACTCGGCGATCTGATCGGCGACCTCTGGCAGGCGTACGGCGCCGGCCTCGCCGGCGTCGTGATCATCGGCCATTCGATCGGCGGCGCGATCACCACGGCCATCGCGGCAGGACATCCGGCCTGGCCGCTGCTCGGCATCGCCGTGTCGGGCTGCCTGGTGCGGGTCCCTGCCGAGAGCGGCGGCGCATGGGCTGCGCTGCCCGACCTCGAGTTCGTCGAGCTCCCCGGACCGATGAAGGACTTCGTCATGTACGGGCCGGACTGGACGCACACCGCGGCGATGCCGGAGGCCGGGCATGCGGCCGACGCGCCCGTGCCGAAGGCGGAACTGCTCGACATCACCGGTGGCTGGATCGAGCGGATGCGTGACGTCGCCGCCCAGGTGCGAGTTCCGGTGCACAGCCGCCAGGGCGAGTTCGACCATCTCTGGGTGACCGACGAGGCAGAGGTGACGGAATTCAAGGCAGCGTTCACCGGCGCTCCGTGGGTCGACGCACGGCTAGTGCCCAACGCCGGCCACTGCATCGATTTCCACCTGCCCGCCCGAGCGTTCCAACTCGAGCAGCTGGCGTTCGCCCTGGAATGCACCGCCCAGGCGAACCGACCCGCAGCAGCATCCGCCGCCGCACCGATTCCGGCTTGACCCCGGCCGGCTCCGGCGGTCGTGAGATCGTCGGCGCCGGGCGGCCGACACTCAGGGGACGTAAACCAGACGGCCCCGGTCCGCCCAGGTTTCGCCGACATCGGCGAGACGCCGCTCCTGCACATCGACCGAGATCACTCCTCTGGCAGCGAGATCCAATGTGGCGTCGACCATTTCCCGACGACGCTCCGGGGAATACGCCCCCGCGCCGCTGCCCCACACATGCAGGTCGCTCATCCGCAGTAACGAGGCGTCCAACGGCACCTGCACTCCGCCCAGGGCGCCCAGGTTCACCCAGTCGATCCGGTACTGGGGGTGCGGAGCCGAGCGAGCCAGGGCTTGCAGTGCCTTCGTCGCCGTGTCGCCCCAGAGAAAATCGAGAACGATGTCGACACCCTCGGCTCCCACCCGAGCCACCGCATCCTCTAGTTCGTCGTCGATCGGGATCACCTCGTCGGCACCGTGCTCGGCGGTGCGCCGAAGAGCATCGCCCTCCCGACCTATGGCGATCACCCGCCGCGCGCCGAGATGTTTCGCGATCGGCACCGCGACCGTTCCGGCCGCGCCGGTCGCTCCGATCACCAGCACGGTCGGCGTCGCCCCCGGGGTCAGGATGCGGGTCAGCGGCAGCCAGGACGCGAAGGCGGCGTTCACGACCGCAGCCGCCTGCACCGCCGAGAGCCCCTCGGGTACGGGACGAGCAGCCGCGACGGGGACGGCAACGCGTTCCGCAAGCGTCCCCCACGGCGATCGCACCCCCGGTACGTACACCAGGGATCCGTCGGACAGCTCCGCCACACCATCGACACCGGCCACCATCGGCGGCTGCGCAGCGCTGGAATAGTGCTTCCCCGCGGCCACCAGACGGACGAGGTTCGACACCGCGGCCGCCCGCACCTGCGCGAGTTCCTCCCCCTCGATCGGCTCCGGTTCGGCGAAGTCGGCCAGGGCAGGTGGCTTCGAAAAATCTGCGACGACCGCGGCACGCATCGACTCAGCTTGGCATACCTGTGTTTCCCGCAGGGGACAGGGTGTTATGGCCGCTGGCCGGCGACAAGCTACCCCCTTTACGGAACCGAACCGTAGGCCTTCTCAATGCTGGAATTGGAGGCTAGAGCGACAGGCTGGCTCTGATGACGCCCAGTCCGCGGGCCACGAGCAGCCGGCCGCCGTGGGCGATTCGGGTCCAGCTGCGGGTGTCGTTGTCCCAACGGCGCCACAACCGCGGGTCTGTGGGGACCTCGACCTGGGTGGTGTCGCCGGCGGGCACGGTCACCCTCATCGGTGCACCTTTTCGATCGGTAGGACGGTGGAACTAGACGCGTTGCCTCCAGTATTCGTTGCGCCTTGGCTGCTAAGAATTCGGCGGGTGTCGGTTCAGGCTTCCGGAATGTGGAGGTCCCATGTCGAGGGGTCGACCTCGTCGGGATCCGGTCCGCCGCGCACGCCGCGGTCGAGCGCATCGACCTCGGCGATCTCGCTGTCGGACAGGCTGAAGTCGAACACGTCGATGTTCTGCGCGATGCGTTCCGGGTTCGTCGATTTCGGGATGGCGGATCGGCCCTGCTGGAGGTGCCAGCGCAGCATGAGCTGTGCCGGGGTTTTGGCGTGCGCACCGGCGATGCGGCCGATGGTGTCGTCGTCGAGCACGCTGGCGCGCTTGTCGCCCCATCCGGAGTAGAAGGTGATGCCCCCGATCGGCGACCACGCTTGGGTCAGGATGCCGAGTTCGGCGTCGGCGCGTTGCACGGCTGGCTGGGTGAAATACGGGTGCAGCTCCACCTGGTTGACCGCAGGAATCACCTCGGTCTGCTCCCGAAGCGCCGCGAGGTGGTGGGGCATGAAGTTGCTGACCCCGATGGATCGCACCCGTCCGTCGCCGAGGAGCTTCTCGAGCGCGCGGTAGGCCTCGACGGTGCGCTGGAAGTGCTGCGGCATGGGCTGGTGCAGGATGAGCAGGTCGATTTGGGTGACCCCGAGTTTGGTCGCGCTCTTGTCGAACGCGTGCAGGGTCTCGTGATAGCCGTAGTCGGTGACCCAGACCTTGGTTTCGAGGAAGACGTCGGCCCGGTCGATGCCGGCCCGGCGGATGCCTTCACCGACCTCGCGCTCGTTTCCGTAGCCGGCAGCGGTGTCGATGTGCCGATAGCCGGCCCGCAAGGCAGTCTCTACCGCGACGGCGGTCTCCTCAGGTGCACTTTGGAACACGCCGAAGCCGAGTGCGGGAATCTGTACACCGTTGTTCAGCGTCAGCAGCTTATTCATGGTTCTCCGGTGTTGTCGTAGTGAAGACGGGCGGCGCATCAGCTGTCTGGATGGGTGTTGTCGGGCTGACGTCAGGCCCCGTCGATGGTGAGGTCGATGACCGCGGGGGTTGCGTCGTCAGGGTCGATCGCACCGCGTTGGCCCGTGTCGATCAACCGGTAGCCGGCCTGCACGGCGGTCGATACCGCCGACGTGGCCTCACCGCCCTCGCTTTGCAGGACTCCGAGTCCCAGTGCTGGGATGTCGATTCCGTTGTTCAGTGTGAGCTTCGTGAGGTCGTTCACGGCCGGATCAGTACCTTCAGGGCCTCGCGGGAGTCCATCAGCCGGTAGGCCTCGGCGATCTCGCCGAGCGGCAGCTCCCGGTCGAACACCTTGCCGGGGTTGATGGTGCCGTCGACGACCTGCGGAATCGCGGCTTCCAGATAGGCCCGGACCGTGGCCGGCCCGCCCGTCAGCGTGGCGTTCTTGCCGAACAGCGACGTGAACCCGACGGGCGCGTCCTCGTACTGCGGGACGCCGACCCGGGAGATGACCCCACCCGGGCGGACGACCGCGTAGGCCTGCTCGTAGGCAGGCAGGTGACCAACAGCCTCCAGGACCACGTGAGAGCCCTCGCCACCGGTGATCGCCAGAACCTTCGCGATGCCCTCGTCGCCGCGCTCGGCGACCACGTGAGTCGCGCCGAACTCCAGACCCAGGTCGGTGCGGTCGGTGTGCCGGCCCATCAGGATGATCGTCTCCGCGCCCAGCTGCTTCGAGGCGAGCACCGCTGAGAGCCCGACCGCACCGTCCCCGATCACGGTCACCGTCTTGCCCGGCCCGACCTGGCCCTGGCGGGCGGCGTGGTACCCGGTGAGGTACACGTCGGACAACGTCAGCAGCGACGGCATCAGCGACTCGTCCGTCCCTTCCGGGATGACGACGGCCGTGCCGTCAGCCTGCGGCACCAGCAAAAGCTCCGCCTGCATCGCGGACGGCGCGCCGTCGAAGAAGCCCCCGTGGACGCAGGAGGTGGTGATGCCGTCGCGGCAGAACGCGCAGGTCCCGTCCGACCAGGCGAACGGCACGATCACGGTGTCACCCGGCTTCAGGGTGGTGACCTGCTCACCGACCTGCTGGACCACGCCGATGGCCTCGTGGCCCATCCTGCGCCCCTCGGGGGTCGCCTCGAGGTCGTGGTAAGGGTGCAGGTCCGAGCCGCACACGCAGGCGTAGGTGACGCGGACCAGGGCGTCGGTCGGTTCGGTGATCGTCGGGTCCGGCACGTCCTCGACACGGACGTCGCCGGCCTTGTACATCAGGGTGGCTTTCATACAGTGCCTCGTTTCAGGGTGGTTCGGATTGGGGCGAGTGGTGGTTGGTGTCGGCGGTCAGCCGGTGAAGACCTGCCGGGCGACGGTGATGGCCGTCATGGCCTTGGGCCAGCCGACGTAGAACGCGAGGTGGGTGATCGCCTCGATGAGCTCGGTCTCGGTGACGCCGTTCTTCCTGGCGTGACCAAGGTGAAAAGTCAGCTGAGCGGAATCACCGCCGGCGACGAGCGCGGCCACGGTGACCAGGCTCCGGTCGCGGGCGGCGAGCTCGGTCCGGTTCCACACGTCGTCGAACAGCACGTCGTCGGTGAGCTCGGCTAGCTTGGGGGCGATGTCGCCGATGGCACGGCGACCGCCGCCGACCTGGCGGGGCTGCTCAATCTGGTTTGTCATGGTGGGTTCCTTCTGAGTCGGCGCCCTGGTCAACGCGGGCGGATGGATAACGTCGCTTCCTGTGCAGCGAGCGCCGTCATCGGTGTGATGCAAGTGCCGCCGACGTCCGAAGCGCCGTTCGCGTTCAGTTCCTCGGGGGTTCAGTCAGCCACGGATCTCTCCTCACTTCCTTGACAGATTCCACTGCACACCCCTTTTCACGCCCGAGGAAGGCACCACTGATAGACGTACTGCTGGTTCCCCCCTCGTAGGGGACGCCGCGGGTAGGCCTCGGTGGAGGCACCGTGCCAGTGTTCGATCCCGGGCGGGCAGCTGACGGTCTGTCCGGGGTGGGGCACGACCCGCCCGCCGCGCTCCTGGGTCAGGGCCACACCTTCGCGGCACCGATCGCGCAGACACCGACAGACCGGGACGTCGTGCTGCGGGCATGGCTGCGCCGGTATGCGATCAGGCATCCGGTGCAGGGGTTCCGGCCGGCCATGGCGGCGGCCAGATCAGTACGGCGGCCGGTACTGAACGCCCCACCTCGGCCTGCGTAATCCCGGGCAAAGCTCGGCACGTCGCCGTAACGGTGCCGGCGAGTACCGACACGGTGCCGATGCATGGCCATGGCCGAGTCGACGTAGGCGGCGGGTACGCCGCGTCGGACCATCACTTCAACGGCGTACTGGGTCATCACCTTGCCCGGCTCGCGAAACAAACCGCAAACGCAACAGGCCAGCAGCTCCAAGGAGCCGCTGGCCTGCGCGACGAGCCCCTTTACGGAATCGAACCGTAGACCTTCTCATTACGAGTGAGACGCTCTACCGACTGAGCTAAAGGGGCAACGGCGATAGTTTACCGGCTCCGCAGGGCAGCCCGACCCACTTCGAGGCCGGTCTCAGCGCTCCGGCACGACGGTTCTATCGTCGAGGAATGACTAGCCTCCCCCTCGCCGGTCGGTCCGCTTTCGTCACCGGAGCGGCATCGGGAATCGGCGCTGCCATCGCCGTCCGCCTCGCGGCTGACGGCGCCGCGGTGACCTGCGTCGACGTCAACGGCGATGCCGTGGAGGCCCTCGCCGAGCGAGTCTCCGGGGCGGCGTTGGTGGTCGATCTCTCCGACACCGCTGCGGTCGCCGGCCTGTCCATCGATACCGACATCCTGGTGTCGAACGCCGGGATCCAACATGTCTCGCCCATCGACGAATTTCCCGTCGAGAAGTTCGAATTGATGATGCGGCTGATGTTGCACACCCCGTTCCTGCTGGTGAGGTCGGCGCTTCCAGGCATGTACGGACGCGGCTGGGGCCGCGTCGTGCACATCTCCTCGGCGCATGGGCTCCGTGCCTCGGCCTTCAAAAGTGCCTATGTGATGGCCAAGCACGGCACCGAAGGGTTGTCGAAGGTGACGGCCCTGGAAGGCGCCGAACACGGCGTCACCAGCAACTGCGTCAACCCCGGCTACGTCCGCACCCCGCTGGTCGAGAAGCAGATCGCCGATCAGGCCAAGGCGCACGGATTGCCGGAGGACGAGGTACTGGCGAAGGTCATCCTGGCCCGATCCGCGATCAAGCGCATGCTCGAGCCCGAGGAGGTGGCCAACGCCGTCTCGTTCGTCGTCGGGCCGGGCGGCGAACTGATGACCGGAACGTCGCTGTCACTCGACGGTGGCTGGACCGCCCAGTAACTCCCACCGGGCCGCCACGTACGCGACCCTGCCGAACTGCCGCGCGGATGAACTCGTTGACTCGAGTCCCAACAGTCACATTCGGGCCGAGTTCGGCCGCGCGAGGCTAGATGATCCGCGCGGGGCGGGCGGCGCGGAGCTTCGCGGCGACTTGGGTGTAGCGGCCAACGGGAACCAGGTGCACACCGTCGAACGCGCCCGATGCTCGGATTTTGTCGATCATCTCGACAGCCAGGTCTACGCCGGCGTCGCGGTTGGAGTCGAGGGCGGTGATCAAGTGTGCGGGTACCCCGATCTCGGGGACGTCGGCGGCGATTCGGGTCGCCATCGCGCTACTGGCCATCACCATTACTCCGGCGAGCAGACGCCCGTGGTAATCGATGCTGTCCCGCCAGGTCAGCAGGGCCTCGACGTCGTAGTTGACCTGAACCAACAGGAAGTCGGCCGCCCGCTTCCAGCTCGGAAGCGTCCCACCACAGCGAAGGGTCGCGCCGACGAGGAAATCCCGCTCGGCATAGGCGTGCGCCTCGTCGATCATCCGGCGCACCGTGAGGTCCGTCGAGCGGGTGCCCACGGCCGGTTCATCGCCCCGGACGAACAGGAACTCGCTCACGCCGTACGCCGCCGCGGTGAGCAGATCCCGCCGGAACCCGAGTAGGTTGCGATCCCGGCTGTTGACGCAGGCGACCGCCGTCCCGCCCAGCGCCGCGACCTCCTGCGCAACGGCGATGCTGGAGACGGTTGCCCGACCGAGATGGTTGTCGGGCACCAGGAACCGGTCGACCGCCCCGGTGAGTACGGCGATCTGGCGACGGACCCGGGTCAGATCAGGTCCGGTGGCCGGCTCGATCTCGCAGAGAATCTCGAACGGAGCGCTCAACGCCGCGGCCTCAGATTCAACGGCGTGCCAGAGATGCAACGCCCCGGAATTCGAGCGCACTCGGTCCGCTCGACGGTTCAACGCGGCGGCCTGGAGTCGTAGGCCTTGCGCGCGCCGCACACCGAAGCTTTCGGACAGACCTGCTTGCTGCCATCGGACGCGAGACGAATCACGACCGATTCCCCGGGAACGGAATGCGACACCACAGTTCCGGGTCCGGCCGGCGAATCCACCGCCTCGCCCACGGCGGGCGTGGTGGCCTTGAAGTCCTGGTACAGCGGGTGTTCGTACTTGAGACAGCACATCAAGCGGCCGCAGGCGCCGGAGATCCGCATCGGGTTGGCCGGCAGATCCTGGTCACGGGCCATCGCCAGGGTCACCGGTTCGTAGTCCTTGAGGAACGTCGAGCAGCAGGTGTCCCGGCCGCACGACCCGATGGCGCCGGTGACCCGGACCGAGTCGCGCGCGCCCAACTGGAGAAGTTCGACCCGCGAGCCCAGAGTCGCCGAGAGATCGCGCAGCAACGATCGGAAGTCCACCGTCTCCGGCGATGAGTAGTAGATGACGGTCTTGTTGTTGCCCGGCTGCGGGTCAACGGACAGCACCTTCATCGGCAGGCCGTGCTCACGGATCAACTTGCGACTCGCGACCAGCGTGCGAGCCTTTACCTTTCTGGTGGCCTCCTGGGCCTCGAGGTCGGCGGCGCTCGCCGGCCCGACCAACACCGGAAAACCGTCTGTCGCTTCTGACGAATATTCAGCCGCCCACACCACCTGAGCCACCACTGGCCCACGATCCGTCGGCAGCAACACGTGATCCCCGACCTCCGGATGCATGTCCCCCGGGTCGGCGTAGTGCAACTGGCCGTTCGCCGTGAAGGTGACCGCACAGAGCATGCCCATGGGCGATAACGCTACCCCGCGCCTGCCGACCACACCCGCGACCGTTCGCGCTCACCAAAGTGCCGGTTTTGGGAAAGGTGGGGCAGGAATCGACGACTTCCTGAGCGCCGGCGAAGTTGATAAGCGCGGGACGGGGGCGGCGCGAGAGGTGCGGCAGGGGGGCTTCAGGCGCGGTAGAGCTTCATCATCATCGCCTCGACGGCGATCTGCGGTTTGACGTTGGCCTCGATCGCCTCTCGGCAGGCCAGGATCGCGTCGAGCCGACGGAGCGCGCCGACTGCGCCGAAACGGGAAGCGGCCACCTCGACCTCCCGCTCCATGTCGGGGTTGGTCAACGCGACGGTGGCGCCGACGCCGCGGGCGATCACGTCCCGGTAGAAGCCGGACAGGTCAACCAGGGCGCGATCCAGTACGTCCCGCTCGGTGCGGGTGGCCCGCGACTTCTGTCGACGCTCGAGGTCTTTGACCACCCCGGCGGTGCCGCGTGCCGCCCCGACGGCACCCTTGCCCGTTCCGCCCGCCCCGAGCGCCGTTTTGAGCTCTTCGAGTTCGGCACCGTCCCGCCGGTCGGCCACGGACTTCGCCTCACCCTTGGCCGTCGCCAGCAGCTCACCGGCTTCCGCGAAGACGTCACCCAGCGATCGCAGGGCGCCCGGAAGAGCGAGCACCCGATTCCGCTGTTCGCGCGCGTCGTCGTACCTGGCGAGCCGGCGCGCCCGGCCGACATGACCGGCAGCGACGGATGCGGCCCAGTCCGCCATCTGCGGATCGATTCCATCGCGCCGGATCAGCACATCGGCGATCGCGGCCGCGGGCGGAATGCGGAGCGACAGCACGCGACAGCGCGAACGGATGGTCACGGAGACATCGTCCGGGTGGGTCGACGGGGCGCAGAGCAGAAAAACGGTGCGGGGCGGTGGCTCTTCGATGGATTTGAGCAGCGCATTCGAGGCGCCCTCCGTCAACCGGTCGGCGTCCTCGATCAGCACGATCTGCCATGGCCCGGTGACCGGGCGGCGGGCCGCCAGCTGCACGACGGCGCGCATCTCCTTGACCGAGATCGTCAGGCCCTCGGGCACGACCGACCGCACGTCGGCGTGCGTGCCGGCCAGCACGGTGTGGCAGTGCGGGCAATGCCCACACCCTCGATCCGGACACTCGAGGGCGGCAGCGAATGCGCGCGCCGCGACGGAGCGTCCAGATCCCGGCGGGCCGGTGAACAGCCAAGCGTGGGTCATCGCGGCCACCGGGACGTCCGTATCCCCGTGACTGGCCGCGACCGCGGTGCGCAGCACCGCGACGGCCTCGGGCTGGCCGATCACATCGGAAAATACGCCGGTGACATCGGAAGTCGTCACATCGGAACGTACGGGAGCAAAGGCCGCCTCGGTCCAACGCTCGTCATCGAGCGCCTTCGTGCAGACCGTCGGCTACCGACATCATCACCGACGCAGCCGGCCCGCCGCCGTCATGGGCAGCCGGGTCGACCGGCGCAGCATCGGGCCATCCGATGTGCGGATCGGCCGGATCGAGCCGAGCAGGCGACCGGCCGCGAAGCACCGATGCGACCCGCTCGACAACTTCAGGCGAGAGCGTCGGCGAGGTCCGGGAGAGCGGGGGCACCACCAGGTAGCGCTCGGACGCCGAGGAGGCCCGATCGAGGAACGCCGTTGCCGGATCGACGGTCGGCTCGCCTTCTCCTTCTTCCTGCTGCTCGAGGCGGTCCTCCACCAACTCCGAGGCGGTGTCGACCAGGGCGAACGGCTCGGTCTCCGACAGAGCCTCCAGTCGAGCCGCCTCCTGGCGCACTGCGAGCCCTGGGACATCGTCCGGGGTTGACCCAACGGGGGTTGATTCGTCCGGCATGGATCGGGCGGCCGCATCGGGCTGGACTGCGCTCGCCGGCGTATCGACGAGGATCGTCAGGTCCGGCCGCAGGCCGCCGACGGCCCACTGAGCCAACCGGAGCACCCGTTCCTCGCCCATCCCCGACTGCACGCCGTAGCGGACCACCAACTCGTCGACAAAGCCGTTCGTGAGCACGACGAATCCTGCCAGCAGGTCGGGACGGATTTTTTCGGCGACGAGCTCGGCGAGGTCGGCGCCCGCCCGCAACGCGGTCGCCTGGCTGGCGGTGACTTCGTGCACGACGAGACCGAGCTGGCTCTGGCCGGATCCACTGTCGACCACGGGTCCCGAGACGCTTCGGTTGACGACCGCAAAGCCCTGTCCCACCAGGTCCGTTGCGATAGCCGCCGAATAGCGGGCGACCTCAACCGGATCTGCTCCCTCGATGGCGAGCAACGCACCCGGGTGCTCTGATTCGTCGATCAGGTTCTCGGGGCGGCGATGCCGCATGACCCGCCGGAACAAGGCCGCTGCCCACCCCGCCGACCTGGCGGGCTGCGTACCCCGACACCACGACGGCGATCACGCCACCTCCGGCGAGCACCATGGCGGCACCGGACAGCGACCACTTGAAGGAGCCGACCACGAACAGGTGCGATCCAACTGCCCCGGCGATGATGGGACCGGCCGCGATGGTGGCCAGCAGCGTCAGGCGAACCGACGACATGACGAACGCGAAGACCCGACCGCGCAGCGCGTCCGAGACCTCGTGGCCGATCATGGTGAACCCGTTGATCCAGGCGATACCGGCGAAGAACCCCATCACCGCGGCGGCAATCGTGGCGCCGAGGAAGTCCTGGAGCAGGCTCATCACGATCAGAACCAGCCCAGCGGCTCCGATGGAGGAGGTGAACACCATCCGCCTCGGCACCACCGGCAGCACCTTGGGGCCGATCAGCATGCCGATGGCCAGGCCGGTGAACACCGACCCGAACAGGATGCCGTATCCCGCGTTACCCGCGCCGAGGGCGGAGACGTATGCCTGTGCGACACCGGCGGTCAGGCCGCCGGCGAAGAACGCACCGAGGATGCCGATGTAGACGGCCCGCATCACCCGGCTGTTCTTGATGAAGGAAACACCCTCCCTGATCAGCGAGAAGATCGACTTTCCGGCCGAACGCTCGCTGGTGAAGGAGGGGATCAGGTGGCGCGAGATCAGGACCGTCGCAGCTACGACGAAGTAGGTGCAGGCGTCGATGGTCAGGGCGATGTCGATCGCGATCGAACTGGTCGGCCCGCTGATCAACTGTGACGTGCCGGTGGCGCCGTCTGCCGCTGGAGCACCGAAGAACTGCGCCACCGTCGACAGCAGCGCGAACACCGCAGCGGCCACCGGAACCATGCCGTAGATCGACACGTAGTTGAGCTGGTTTGCCACCGCCAGCCGTTCGCGCGGCACGATGTTGACGATCATCGCCTGCTTGGCCGGATTGGAGAACAGTCCGACGGCCTCGACGAGGAACTGGGCGATCAGCAGCCAGGTGAGGTTGCCGCCGACCACGATGGAGAGGTACAGCAGACCGGCAATCGTGTCACCGATGACGGCGACCGTTCGCCGGTCGAACTTGTCCACCAGCGCACCGGCGATCGGGCCGAGGATGAGGTCGGGCAGCAGCCGGGTCAGCAGAACACCGGAAACGGCTGCGCCCTGCGCGAGACCGGACGAATCCTTCGTCAGGTAAGCGGCGAGCGCGGTGGTCGCAAGCAGGCCGAGCCAGTCACCGAAACTCGAGACCGCGATGGCGGCCCACAGCCGCCGGAACACCGGGATGCGCAGCAACACCCGGACGGAACTGGGCTCCTTCGTCCTACTCATCTTCGGAAAACATCTCTGCTGCCGTCACTTACCTTGCACCTGTGAGATGGCGGTGATGATTTTCTGCAGCGCGGCCCGCACTTGGGCCAGGCCGACGTCCTGGGGCAGGTAGGCGGGCGGACGGATCAACCGGGAAAGAGCCGCCGACGACTGAGCGGGCACGTTGCCCGTACCCGCCGTCGGCCGTCGCGACGACGGCGCCACGGTCGGGATTGCGGATACCGACGCGTACCGTCCCGGTGGGCCGGCGGGTGGAACCGGCGCCCACGGCTGCGTCGGAGCCGGTGCCCCGGGCTGCGTCGGCCTTGGCCGGGACCCCGGAGGCGGACGAACCACGCCGGCCGAGGACCGCTGTGGCGCCTGCCGACCCGACCCGACCGGCCGCCGTTCCATGGGCGCCCGGCCGCCGGGCAGCTGACCGCCGGCAGTGACAGGCGCTGGACCAGCGTCAGGCGTGGGAAGTGCGACCGTCGCCCCGGCCACCAGGACGCCGGACAGGGCATCGGGAAAGATGTCGGCCGGCGTCACACCGGCGAACAGGTTCGGCTGTACCGGCTCCGCCATACCGCCCGACCCGGCCAGGGCGTCGCCGAACATCGGCTCCGGTTCCCATCCGCCCGCTGCAACCATCCACCGATGGTAGGCCGAGGCACCGACATCCGAGGCGCAACGGGCAAGCGAGCCATCGATCGGTTCAGGCCACCCCGTCGACCTCGTTCACGGCGGTGCGCGTCCTGGTTGCCGTCTTGGTGGCTCCTGTCGTCCGCGCGGCGGGCTTCTTGGCCGCCGCCGCCTTCGGCGTGCCCGCCTTCTTCGGAACAGCGGCCTTCTTGCGCGGCCGCCTGGCCGCCTTCTTCACCACCCGCTTCGGCGCCGGACCGCGCGCCCTACGCTCGGCCAACAGCTCCGCCGACCGCTCGACCGTGATGGTGTCGACCTCGTCGCCCTTGCGCAGCGACGCGTTCGTCTCGCCGTCGGTCACGTACGGACCGAACCGGCCGTCCTTGATGACCATCGGCTTCTCGGTGGCCGGATCGATCCCGACCTCCCTGAGTGGTGCGGCGGCCGCCGCCTGCCGCCCTCTGGTCTTGGGCTGGGCGTACAACGCGAGCGCGTCTTCCAGGGTCACGGTGAACAGGTCCTCTTCGGACGCGATGGACCGCGAGTCGGTGCCCTTGCGCAGGTACGGTCCGTAGCGACCGTTCTGCGCCGTGATCTCCTCGCCGCTGACGGGGTCGTTGCCGACGACCCTGGGCAGCGTCAGCAACCTCAGCGCGGTGTCCAGGTCGATGGTGTCCAGCGACATCGACTTGAACAACGAGGCCGTCCGCGGCTTGACCGCGTTCTTGCCCTTGGTGGGTGCATCTTCCGGCAGGACCTCGGTGACGTAGGGCCCGTACCGGCCGTCCTTCGCGACGATCATGTTGCCCGAGGACGGGTCAACACCCAGTTCGGCATCGCCGATCTCGGCCTGGTCGAACAACGCCTCCGCGACTTCCGCGGTCACTTCGTCAGGAGCCAGATCGTCGGGCAGGTTGGCACGTTCGAGCTGCGGCGGATCCGACTCGGGCGCGCCGTCCGCGGGCAACGCCGGACGCTCGAGGTAAGGCCCGTAACGACCGACCCGCACGGTGATCTGTCGCCCGCGCGAATCCTCCAGGAGCGGCAGGGAGTTCACTTCGCGGGCGTCGATCTCCTCGAGGTTCTCGCTGACCAGCTTCTTCAGGCCGCCGGACCGGCTGACCGATCCTTCCGGGCCGACGTCTCCGCCGAAGTAGAAGGTGGACAGCCACGCCGTGCGTCCGAGCCGGCCTTCGGCGATCGCATCGAGTTCGTCCTCCATGGCGGCGGTGAAGTCGTAGTCGACCAACCGGGAGAAGTGCTGCTCGAGCAGTCCGACGACGGCGAAGGCAATCCAGGACGGCACGAGGGCCTGGCCTTTGCGCCAGGCGTACCCCCGTTCGGTGATGGTCCTGATGATCGAGGTGTAGGTCGACGGTCGACCGATTCCCAGGTCTTCGAGGGCCTTGATCAGCGACGGCTCGGTGTATCGGGCCGGCGGCGTTGTGGTGTGCCCGCCCGGCGTGAGCTCGTTGATCTTCAGCGTCTCGTCGACCTTCAGGTTCGGCAGGCGGCGCTCGGCGTCATCGGCCTCCCCGCCGGCTTCGGCGTCCACGGTCTCGACATAGGCACGCAGGAAGCCCGGGAATGTGATGGTGCGGCCGGAGGCGGTGAACAGCGCTTCGCTGCCGAAGCCTTCAGCGCCGCGCAGCGGCGCGGTGATCCGAAGCGAGAGCGTGAGCCCGCGGGCGTCGACCATCTGCGAGGCGATGGTCCGCTGCCAGATCAATTCGTACAGCCGGAACTCGTCGGCACCCATTCCGTTGGCGACCTGCGCCGGCGTCCGGAAGGTTTCGCCGGCCGGACGGATCGCCTCGTGGGCTTCCTGGGCGTTCTTCACCTTCCGGGTGTACTGCCGGGGAGCGGGCGGCACATACTCGGATCCGTAGAGTTCGCGCGCCTGGCTCCGGGCAGCGTCAAGGGCGGTCTGGCTCAGCGTGGTCGAGTCGGTACGCATGTAGGTGATGTAGCCCGACTCGTACAGGCGCTGTGCGGTCCGCATGGTGCGCTCGGAGCTGAAACCGAGCTTGCGTCCGCCTTCCTGCTGCAGGGTCGAGGTCATGAACGGCGGGTAGGGCCGACGGGTGTAGGGCTTCTCCTCCACGGACGAGACGACGGCGGTCCCGTCCTGCAGCGCGGCTGCCACGGTACGGGCGCCGTCCTCGTCGAGCAGCAGCACGTCGGCGCCTGCTTTGAGAGAACCGGTGTTCTCGTCGAAGTCGCGACCGGCGGCCAGTCGCCGGCCGTCGATGGAATTCAGCGCGGCGGTGAACTTCGTCTTGCCCTCAGCAGGCTCGAGCAACGCGTCGATGCCCCAGTAGGTCCCGGAGCGGAACGCCATCCTGGCCCGTTCCCGCTGGACGATGATCCGGGTGGCCACCGACTGCACGCGCCCGGCGGACAAGTTCGAGCCGACCTTCTTCCACAGCACCGGCGATACCTCGTAGCCGTACAGCCGGTCGAGGATGCGTCGGGTCTCCTGGGCGTCGACCAGGTTGTCGTTCAGTTCCCGCGGGCTGTTGGCTGCGGCCTGGATGGCGGCCGGGGTGATCTCGTGGAACACCATCCGCTTGACCGGAACCTTCGGCTTGAGCGTGTCCAGCAGGTGCCAGGCGATGGCCTCGCCTTCGCGGTCCTCGTCTGTCGCGAGGTAGAGCTCGTCGGCCCCGGCCAGCAGCCCCTTGAGCTTGGCGACCTGCGCCCGCTTCTCCGGCGACACGACGTAGATCGGCTCGAAGTTGTTCTCGGTGTTGACGCCGAGACGGGCCCAGCTCTCGCCCTTGTACTTGGCCGGGACGTCGGCGGCGTTGCGCGGCAGGTCGCGGATGTGCCCAACGGACGACTCGACGACGTAGCCGTCACCGAGGTACTGCGAGATCGTCTTCGCCTTTGCCGGCGACTCGACGACGACCAGGCGGACCCCGGTATGGGTAGCTGCCTTACGTGTGGCCATGCTCGTTCACGTTCTCCTCTATATAGCGGTGCAATCACTGCGCCTCATGGCGAGGGGTCACCCCGGACGCAGGCGGGTGCGCCAACCGCGGCGAACCCGGCGTCGGACTGCAGGATGCCATGGATTGTCAAGTCCCATGTGCCGCATTACCCCGAATGGGACCGGTGAATCTGTGGTCACGGAACCCGAAGGAGGCAAGTCCCCGACCGGGCCGGATCGTCGAAGCGGCAAGAAACGGGAGGTCAGCGCCCTGATCAGTGGTCCGGAAGAGGGAACGCATCGGCCGGCGCCTCCGGCGGAGCGGTCCCCAGCAATTCGACCAACCGGGTGTGACGCCGATGGCCGACGATGCGAAGCGCGGGACCGCCGGCGCGCGCTCCGATCAGTGCGCCGGCCAGCCCTGCGTGCGCGCAGGTCGAGGCAAGGGCTTCATAGGTGTCCGGCGCGCGCCGGTCGAGACCGAGCAGAAACCCGGTGTCGTCCGGCCGGCCGGCGGCCAGCGTCCAGCACCTCAACAGACCGGCGCCCGCGGTGAGCCCCACAGGCACTGCCTTGACCGCACCCCGCGTCCAGGCCGAGGCCAATGCCTGCAGTTCGGGCGTCCGCACGGTACGCAGGAGGACTCCGTACGGGGACCGACCATCAGACCCGCCGGACGGCCCGCCATCGAAAAGGTCAGCGTCCAGTAGACCTGCGGACTGCGCCTCCGCGGCCGGAATGAACTCGGTTTCGACGTCCCTCACCCGGAACTCGCGCACCAGCGCCTTGGCCCGCCACGTGTCGGCCAACAGGATGGACAGTCGCGCGCCAGAGTTGCTGCGAGAGATCTGACCGTGGGCAGCCAGCAGTCCGCCGAGATCCTCGACCAGCGGCGGCGTGAGATCAGCGGAGAAAAACGAGAGCTGGGACACTGCAGGTCAGGTTAGCTGGCGCGCGGCCGATCAACCGCCGGCCTGCGACATGACCTTGGCGCAGGCGGGGAGTTTCTTGATGGCGTTCTGAGTCGCGTCCGTGAGCTTCAGGGAGCTCAAGTCCCCCCCGGGTGCAGTGGCCTTCGTGATCAGGTCGCTCAGTCCGCCGGCTGACGTCGCCAGTTTCGACGGGTCGGCAGCGATCTTCTTCGCCGCCTCGGTGATGGCCGGCCCCTCCGCGGCGAATGCGGTAACGACCTTGGTTGCGAAGTCCTTCCCGCCCGCGAAGGTGGGCGGCGGCATGTCCTTCAGCGTCGCCGCCGTCTTGGTCATCGACTCGCCCAGTGCACCAAACACCGCAACGATCTTTTTGACCGCGGCCGTTGGGTCGGCCCCAGCACCCGAGCCCAGCGCGCTCAGTGACCCGGAGACTGCCATCGCGGGCTCCAGCCCTCCACAGAAGGCGGTGAACCAGGCGGCGGTCTGCTCATCAAGGTCACCGGACGCATCGCCGACTGTCGTAGCCGCCGCGGAACGGGGAGCAGATGATTCGGTCGACTCGCCGACCGGCGGTGCACCGGCATCCGACGATTCCGGCGCGGCCACGCTGGACGACACCTCGGTCGAGGTCGCCTCGCTGGACGAGACGGCGTCTGAGGTCGCTGTGATGCCGCTGCTGGCGGCGGTTGGGGTCCCGCTCGTCGAACTGCATCCGGCCAGCAGCACGGCGACTCCGGTGAGTGCAGCAGTGAGGGTCGTGGTCCGCTTCATTCGTTTCCTTCCGTCGATGCCACGACGGCACCTGGCTCACGACCGATCCAATGGTTGCTGTCGACCTCGAACCGGGTCGAGTCGGGCGCGCAACATCTCGTTCGTCGGACGTACCTGTCAAGCTAACAAGAGTGGCAGTCCGGCGCAGCGTTTTGACCAGTTGCGATCCGCTCCGGGGCAACAGCCCAACCTGCCGGCAGCTACGCCGGACGGGCCATTACCACCGTCGCTGGCAATGGCCCGTCAGCCGACCGTCACTTTGGAATCGTCCTGCAGGACCGATGCCCGGCGCTTGGAGACGACGATCGCGCCGACGATGACGACCAGAGCCACCAGTGCGATGGCGATCCGCAGGCCGGTGTTCTTGTCATCGCCGATGCTCAGCGCCACCACTGCCGGTGCGATGAGGAGCGCGACCAGGTTCATCACCTTGAGAAGCGGGTTGATGGCCGGACCCGCGGTGTCCTTGAACGGATCGCCGACGGTGTCGCCGATGATGGTCGCTTCGTGGGCGGGTGATCCCTTGCCGCCGTAGTTGCCGTCCTCGACCAGCTTCTTGGCGTTGTCCCAGGAACCGCCCGAGTTGGCCAGGAAGACGGCCATCAGGGTCCCGGTCGCGATGGTTCCGGCGAGATACCCGGCCAGCGGCCCGATGCCGAGACCGAACCCGACCGCGATCGGCGCCAGTACGGCCAGTAGACCTGGAGTGGCGAGTTCCCGCAGGGAGTCGCGGGTGACGATGTCCACCACCTTGCCGTACTCCGGCTTGTTGGTGCCTTCCATGATTCCCGGAATGTCCCTGAACTGGCGGCGAACCTCGCGTACCACCGCGCCGGCAGCTCTGGACACGGCGTTGATGGCGAGCCCGGAGAACATGAATACCACCGAGGCGCCGATCAACATACCGACCAAAGTTCCTGGCGAGATGACCGCGGTGACGAATGACCTGGCGTTGTTGGTGGCGCCGGCCAGTGCGGCAACGCCGTCGCTGGCCGCCTGGCCGGCGGTGCTCAGGGCCCTGGTGATGGCGTTCGAGTACGAGCCGAACAGTGCGGTCGCCGCCAGCACCGCGGTGGCGATAGCGATGCCCTTGGTGATGGCCTTGGTGGTGTTTCCGACGGCGTCGAGATCGGTGAGGATCTTCGCACCCTCGTCGGAGACCTCGCCGCTCATCTCGGCCACGCCCTGTGCGTTGTCCGAGATCGGTCCGAAGGTGTCCATGGCGACGATGACGCCGACCGTGGTCAGCAGACCACAGCCGGCGAGCGCGATCGCGAACAGCGCGACGGCCAGCGAGCCGGACAGCAGGAACGCCCCGTAAACGGCGGCTGCGATGACCAGTGCGGTGTAGACCGCCGACTCGAAGCCGACGGAAAGCCCGGCGAGCAGCACGGTCGCGGCGCCCGTCAGCGAGTTCCGGGCGACATCCTGGGTCGGCTTCGTGTGCGTATCGGTGAAGTACCCGGTCAACTGGAGGATGACGACGGCCAGCACGATGCCGATGATCACCGCGATGATGGCGATGACAGCCGGGTTTCCGGGCAGCGCGCGCACCGCCGGACCGACGTCCAGGGAGGAGAAGGTCTTCGGCAGGTAGACCAGGGCGGCCACGGTGCACAGCACCGCCGAAATCCCCGCGGAGATGTAGAACGACCGGTTGATGGTCGTGAGGCCGCTCTCGGTGGCCCTGGCCTTGGTGATGTAAACGCCGATGATCGCGGTGAGGATGCCGATGGCCGGCACGATCAGCGGATACACCAGACCCTTGTTGCCGAAGGCGGCACCGCCAAGGATCAGCGACGCGACCAGGGTCACCGCGTACGACTCGAAGAGGTCCGCGGCCATGCCGGCGCAGTCGCCGACGTTGTCGCCGACGTTGTCCGCGATGGTCGCCGCGTTGCGGGGGTCGTCCTCGGGAATGCCCTGCTCGACCTTGCCTACGAGGTCCGCGCCGACGTCGGCCGCCTTCGTGAAGATGCCGCCGCCGACTCTCATGAACATGGCCAGCAGTGCGGCGCCGAAGCCGAATCCCTCGAGGACCGTCGGAGCCTCGCCGACGTAGGAGAACACCACGATGGAAGCACCGAGCAGACCGAGACCGGTAGTGGCCAGGCCGACCGAGCCGCCGGTGCGGAAAGCGATCTGCATGGCACGTTCACGACTCTCGCTGTTCGCCGCAGCTGCTACCCGCACGTTTGCCCGGGTGGCGAGCCACATACCGGTGTAGCCGATGGTGGCGGAGAAGCCTGCGCCGATCAGGAAGAAGATGCTGCGCCCGATGCGCTCCGCGGTGGAATCCGCAGGCAGCACGAACAGCAGCACGAAGACGATGACGACAAAAACGCTGAGCGTCTTGAACTGCCGGGTGAGATAAGCGGCCGCCCCCTCCTGCACCGCGGCGGAGATCTCCTGCATCTTCTCGCTACCCTTGCCGGCGGCCAGCACGCCGGCCCGCAACACGAAGGAGATGATCAGGGCGATGATCGCCACGAGGCCGACAACGAGCACGATGGCGCGGTCGGTACTGGTCAGGGCCAGCGAAGTGCTGGTCTCGGCCAATGACAAGTCGTTCATAAAGCTCCTGATCCACTGCGCGATGCGCGCATTTGGCTCGGCACCGTGCCATGGGTGTGGACCGGCGCTGGTCGACAGACATCAAACGCCGGGAATCCCGGCGCGAGTGTGATCACTCTAGGGCAAGGCGGAGCCTCGGTTTTGACACGAGGTCACGACCGGTCACTGTCTGATTCGATTCAGGTGATCCCTCTCACATGCGTCGATGCAGCCGGGGGTGCGGAGAAGTTCTCGTGCGACATGGCTGCATGGTGCTCGTGATGTCGGTGCCCAGCGGGACAATGGACGGGTGACGATCCCCGACCGCTACACCGACGATCTGCTGTCGGTGCTGAGGCGCGGCGGTGATCCCGGTGCTGTCGCTCACGTGGAGCGGCTCCCCCGTCAGCCCGGAGTGACGGCGCCCTGGCCCGGTTGGGTCGCCTCGTCGGTCATCGGCGCCTTGAATGCCAAGGGCATCAAGGCCCCTTGGCGCCATCAGGCCGACACTGCCGATCTCGCCAACAGCGGGCGTCATGTGGTGGTGTCCACTGGCACTGCCTCGGGTAAGTCACTCGGTTATCAGCTGCCGGTGCTGACCGCCCTGTCGGCCGATCCGCAGTCGTGCTCGCTCTACCTGTCGCCGACCAAGGCGCTCGCCGTCGACCAGCTGTCCTCCATCGAGGCTTTCGAGCTGCCAGGGATCCGGGCCGCCCTGTTCGACGGCGATACCCCGATCGACGAACGCGACTGGGTGCGCTCGCACTCGAGATTGATCCTCACCAACCCGGACATGCTCCATCGGGGCATCCTGCCCTCCCATCACCGCTGGGCCCGGGTGTTCAAGCGGCTGCAGTACGTGGTGATCGACGAGTGCCATGCCTACCGGGGGGTTTTCGGTTCGCACGTCGCGCTGGTCATCCGCCGACTGCGTCGGCTGGCACGGATGTACGGCTCCGACCCGGTGTTCATCCTCGCATCGGCGACCGTCGCGGACCCGGCGGCGGCCGCACAGCGCCTGATCGGGTCGCCGGTCGCCGCGGTGACCCGCGACTGCGCACCTCGTGCGGGTGCCGACTTCGTCCTGTGGGAGCCGCCGGTCATCACCGCCGTGGAAGGTGAGAACGGTGCGCCGGTGAGGCGTTCCGCGCCGAACGAGGCGGCGAGGATGATGGCCGATCTGGTAGCGGCCGGCGCCAGGACGCTGGCCTTCGTCCGGTCCCGACAGGGCGCCGAACAGACTGCGATGACGGCTCGGCGACGGCTCGGCGACACGGATCCCGACCTGGTCGATCGGGTTGCCGCCTACCGTGGCGGCTACCTGCCGGAGGAACGCCGCGAACTCGAGAATGCCTTGAGCTCCGGCGCCCTGCTCGGCGTGGCCAGCACCAATGCGTTGGAGCTCGGCGTCGACATCGCCGGTCTGGATGCCGCACTGCTGGCCGGCTACCCGGGCACGCTGGCGTCCGTATGGCAGCAGGCAGGCAGGGCTGGGCGCGGCAGTCGGCGGGCGCTGGTCGTCTTCGTGGCCCGGGACGACCCGCTTGACTCCTACCTCGTACACCATCCGGAGGCGGTGTTCGGCGCACCCGTCGAGTCGGCCGTGACGGACCCGGGGAACCCTTACATCCTCGGCCCGCACCTGGCGTGCGCGGCGGCCGAGCACCGGCTCACCCGCGATGACCTGGAGCTGTTCGGAGAGCGCACCCTGCCCGTGATCCACGACCTCGTCCAGCGCAAAGTGTTGCGGGCAAGGCCGTCCGGCTGGTTCCACGCGGAGACGAAGCATCCGGCCGACACGGTCGACCTGCGCGGGTCGGGTGGCGGGCAGATTGCCATCGTCGAGATGGACACCGGCCGACTGCTGGGCACCGTCGACGAAGCGCGCGCCCCCGCCGCGGTGCATCCGGGTGCCGTGCACCTGCATCGCGGCCAGACCTACTCCGTACTCGACCTGGACCTTGCGGCCGGAGTGGCCCTGGTGCAGGCCGATCGGCCGGAGTGGTCGACGATCGCCCGCTCGGTTTCCACCGTCGACATCACCGAAACAGAGGTGCAACAGGGCTATCCGGCAGAGCACGGGCCCCGCGCCGGCATCCAGATAGGGCTCGGCCAGGTCTGTGTGACCGAGCAGGTCGTCGGGTACCTGCGGCGCCGGCCGGGCGGGGAGACCATCGACATGGTCCCGCTCGACATGCCGGAGCACAGCCTGCACACCCGTGCCGTCTGGTACACGATCGACAACGACATTCTCTGCGAGGCAGGCATTCCCGACTCCCGAATACCCGGTGCACTGCACGCAGCCGAGCATGCGGCGATCGGTCTGCTGCCGCTTTTCGCAGGGTGCGACCGCTGGGACATCGGCGGTCTGTCGACCAATCTGCACCCCAGCACCGGCGCGCCGACGGTCATCGTCTACGACGGCTATCCGGGTGGAGCCGGTTTCGCCGACCGGGGGCACGCGGTCCTGGCCGACTGGTTGACCGCTGTCCGGGAAGCGGTCCGGGGCTGCCCCTGCGGGAACGGCTGCCCGTCCTGCGTGCAGTCCCCGAAGTGCGGCAACGGCAACCAGCCGCTCGACAAGGCGGCGGCGATCATCGTCCTGGATCTGGTCGTCCGCGCGATGACATCCCGGCAGACCGCACTCACCGGTTGAGCCGGGCGTCACCGGCTGGTCACCGGCCCTGCCCGTGCGTGCGCGAAGGCCGTCCCACCCCAGGCCGGAGCAGGCAACTGCACCTCGACCAACAGGTCCAGACCGTCGGCGCGGCAGGACGTCACGGTCGCACGGTTGGCCGTCACCACCTCGCACGGCGGCGGCGCAGGCCGGACCCTGGCCTTTGAGGATCTCCGCGGCACCGGCGAGCGCACCGAGGTCGGCAGCCGTCTCCGCCTGCTGGCGGGCCAGCATCGCGCCGCCGAGTCGGATGCCGAGCACGGTCACCGCCATCAACAGGCCGACCGACAGGCAGGCAAAGACTGTCGAAACGCCCTGATCGGCCCGCGCGGGAGCGGCCCATGAATCGGCCGGCGAGGGGCCCGCCAGATGCAGCCAGCTCGGTCTCAAGCACCTGACACGCCGTCCTCGTTCGCCGCGCTCGAGCTGGCTCTGACCGTCACACCGGGGAGCAGACCGCTCACCGCGCCGACGGTGACCGTCGCGGTGACCAGGTCTCCCTGCGTCCGCAGGGTCAGTGCTGCCCCGGCAGGCGCAATCGCCGCGACCGCAGACGCGGCACCGTTGGTGTCACCCCGTCCGGCCAGCCTGGCTGCCTCCCGGGCCGCGTCGGCGCACCTGAGCTGGGCGATGACGCAGCCGATCCCGGCCAGACACGCGGCGACCACCACCATCAGAACGGCGAGAACCAGCGCTGCCTCGACCGTCACGCTGCCGCGGTCGGTCAGACCGGGGCCGTCGCGGGCGACCGCCCGGGACCGGGTCTGCGTCACAGGGATGTATGCAGCGCCGAATTGACCAGAGAAGTCAACCCGGCCACAACCGAATCGCCGGTCACGATCTTGTACAGAACCGCCGCGAACGCGGCCGCGACGACCGTGCCGACGGCATATTCGACCGTCGACATACCCGCATCCCAGCGTTCGGCACCGTCCTCGCCGGGTAGGACCGGCACCGCCGGACCGATCGGGACGCAGCCGGTACCACTGACCACCGGACCGTCCAGATTGACCCATTGCTCGGCGAACCAACGCCTAATCCGCGCCACCACCACAGCCGCTCCCCTCTTCCGCACCGACGTCTGCCGGTGTGAAGAGCGTGGCAATCCCGGTTGGCAATCGTCCATGACGACCACCGGAATGGGGATAACTGGAGAGCCTGTGGATCGAGAACCGCCCGCTTGACCGCCGCCGGGCTCGGACCGTGTCGCGATCCTCGCGGCAAATCGGGCCAAAACACGCGAGGATCGCGACACGGTGCGCAGACCGGCACCCCGAGAATCCGCATCGATCTGTCACCAGCGCGCGCCGGCCAGGGTGCGTTTCCGGCTGGCACGCCACCACGGCGACCACCGTGTTGGGCGTCCCCGCCCGGCGATTAGCATGACCAACATGTCGGACGAGAAGGTGGCTCTCGGTCCGCCCGGACGTATTGCGGCTCCGTCGGAGATCGATCCGGCCGGCGCCTACCAGGACGCCGTAGAACGTCTGCTGGCCAGTTTCCGCGCCCTGCCCGCAACAGCCACCGTCAGGTTGGCGAAGCGGACGTCTAACCTGTTCCGTCAGCGGAGCCGAACCCGGGCACCTGGTCTTGACGTCTCCGGTCTCACCGGGGTGCTGTCCATCGACGCCGACGCGAGGACCGCCGATGTGGCGGGCATGTGCACCTACGAGGATCTGGTTGCCGCGACGCTGCCGTTCGGCCTCAGCCCCCTTGTGGTTCCCCAGTTGAAGACCATCACCGTGGGCGGCGCTCTCACCGGTCTTGGGCATCGAGTCGGCGTCGTTCCGAAACGGCCTGGTTCACGAATCCGTCCTCGAGTTCGACGTACTCACCGGATCCGGCGACCTCATCACCGCGACACCGGTCGGTCCGCATGCCGACCTGTTCTACGGCTTCCCGAACTCGTACGGGAGCCTGGGGTACGCAACCCGGGTGCGCATCGAGCTCGAGGAGGTGAAGTCCTACGTCGAGCTCCGCCACTTGAGGTTTTCCTCCATGACCGAGCTGCAGGGTGCGCTGGCGACCATCGTGGCGACCGGTTCCCACGACGGCGTCCAAGTCGATTACCTCGACGGGGTGGTGTTCTCAGCCGACGAGAGTTACCTGACGCTGGGCACCCAGACCGATGCACCGGGTCCGGTCAGTGACTACACCGGTCAGCACATCTACTACCGGTCCATCGCGAGCAGGACTACGGACCGGTTGACGACCCACGACTACCTGTGGCGCTGGGACACCGACTGGTTCTGGTGCTCGCGTGCATTCGGAGCACAACGTGCCACTGATCCGCCGGATCTGGCCGAAGCGCCTGCGCCGCAGCTCGTTCTACTGGAAGTTGGTCGCGCTCGACCGCAGGTTCGGGCTGGCCGACAAGGTGGAGCGCCTCCACGGCAGGCCACCCATGGAACGAGTGGTCCAGGATGTCGAGGTTCCGGTCGATGGAACGGCAGAGTTCCTGGACTGGTTCCTGGACTCGGTGCCGATCGAGCCGATCTGGTTGTGTCCGTTACGTTCTCGGCCCGGGCCCGACAATTCCGCCAGGATCTGGCCCCTGTACAAGCTGGACCCGGAGCAGACCTATGTGAACGTCGGCTTCTGGTCCGCCGTACCGACCCACCCCGGTTCGATAGACGGCGAGACGAACCGGAAGATCGAGGAAAAGGTGACGGCGGCCAACGGGCGGAAGTCGTTGTACTCCGATTCGTTCTACACGCCAGAGGTTTTCGCTGACCTGTACGGCGGTCAGCAGTACCAGGAACTCAAGAACCGCTACGACCCCAGTGGCAGACTGCTGGGTCTTTACGCCAAGACAGTGGAGCGTCGATGACCACCTTCAAAGCGTCCAGTGGACGCGACATCCGGACGGCCCAGCACCTCTCCGGCCCGACGACGGTCGCCGACGTTGCCAACGCCGCGATCGTCCCGCCACTTCCCTTCCGGCTCACCGCGTTCGACGGCAGCACCGCGGGACCACCCGACGCGACGCTGGGCATCCATGTCGTCCGGCAACGGGCACTGACCTACCTGCTGACCGCGCCGGGAGATCTCGGAACGGCCAGGGCCTACATCGCGGGCGATCTCGAATTCATCGGGGTGCACCCGGCTGACCCGTACCCGCTGCTACGAGCGATGGCGGAAGGCCTACACCTCAGACGCCCCGGCCTCGCCGATCTCGCCTCGATCATCAAGGGCGTGGGGGTGTCGACGCTGAAGCCGGTGGCACCGCCGCCACAGGAAGCGCCGCCTCGCTGGCGTCGAACTCTGCACGGTCTTCGGCACAGCAAGGCGCGGGACGCCGAGGCGATCAGTCGGCACTACGACGTCTCGAACGCCTTCTACGAGCACGTTCTCGGGATGTCCATGGCCTACACCTGCGCCGCGTACCCCGACGCCAACGCCGACCTGGGTGTCGCACAGGAGAACAAGTTCCGGCTGGTCTTCGACAAACTGGACCTGCAACCGGGCCAGCGATTGCTCGACATCGGCTGCGGCTGGGGGTCCATGGTCAGATATGCGGCACGCCGTGGTGTCCACGTCATCGGGGCCACACTCTCAGCAGCACAGGCGGAGTGGGCCCAGCGGGCCATCCGCGACGAAGGTTTGCAGGACCTCGCCGAGGTCAGGTTCCAGGACTACCGCGACGTGCCGGAATCCGATTTCGACGCGATTTCCTCGATCGGTCTGACCGAGCACATCGGCGTCGAGAACTACCGGGCCTACTTCACGCTGCTACGGGACAAGCTGCGGCCCGCCGGCCGCCTCCTGAATCACTGCATCACCCGACCCGAGAACAACTCGACGGTCAAGCCCGAGGCGTTCATCGACCGTTACGTCTTTCCGGACGGCGAGCTCACCGGGTCCGGCCGCATCATCACCGAGATGCAGAATGTCGGTTTCGAGGTCCGACATTCGGAAAACCTGCGCGAGCACTACGCTCTCACGCTTCGGGACTGGTGTGCCAACCTCCAACGGGACTGGGATGCCTGCGTCGCCGAAGTGGGCCTTGGCCGGGCGAAGGTCTGGGGCCTGTACATGGCCGCCTCGCGACTGGGCTTCGAGCGCAACAACATCCAGCTGCACCAGGTGCTCGCCTGCAAGCCGGGCGCGAACGGCGATTCCGCCGTTCCGTTGCGGCCGTGGTGGTTCGGCTGAGTACACGAGACATGCGCCCGGCTGAGTAGACGACTCATCCGGCGATCAATTGACCCATACGGCGGGCGACTCACCCGGCGTCTCATCGGGCCGCCTAGCGCGACCTGAGTACATGGTCTAGACTCAGGACTGTGACCGATGGTCTGACGAAGGTGCTCGAGGTGGTGGGCGAACGGTGGTCCCTGCTCGTGGTACGTGAGGTCTCGCTCGGCTTGCGCCGGTTCGACGCTATCCAGAGCGCCACCGGCGCCCCGAGGACGGTGTTGTCGGACCGGCTGCGGCGGCTGACCGCCGCGGGCATCCTGCAGACGCAGACCTACCAGGTACCCGGATCCCGCCCCCGGCTCGAGTACGCACTGTCCGACGCCGGTTTCGATCTGCTCCCGGTGCTGTCGGCCCTCTCTGATTGGGGCGAGCGGCACATCGCGTCCGGCGCGATGCCGGAAATCGTCTATCGGCACAGCGGATGCGGCGGACGCATCGCAGTCGGGCTGTTCTGTGAATGCGGTCAGCGAACCGACCCAAGGGATCGGCTGGTCGCCGAAGTCAATCGCTGAGAGATCCGCCAGGGGAACACCGCAGCTCACCTCGGCTCCGGCCGGGCACAACGATGAACCACGGACGCAGGAGGAAGTATGACGCTCGACACCACCAGTGATGCCAGCTTCGCCGATGACGTGCTGGCCAGCCCGATCCCGGTGCTGGTCGATTTCACCGCAGCCTGGTGCCCACCGTGCGTCATGATCGCACCGGTTCTCGCCCGCATCGCCGCCGACGAGAGCCAGCGGCTACGCGTGCTCTCCCTGGACGTCGATGCCGAGCCGTTGACCGCAGCGACCTACCAGGTGCTGGGCATGCCAACGCTGGCCTTGTTCGTCGACGGGGAGATCGTCGTCCGCTTCGTCGGCGTGAAGCCCCGGACCACGATCATGAACCTGCTGGAACCGCACCTGCGCTCGACAGCAGCGGGAATGCCGGCAGGCTGAGCCCAACCGTCAGCCGGCTCGACGCAATCTGGTCGGCTCGGACCTCGGCACCCCGAGCCACTCGGGTCTCAGAACAGGTGCAGGTCGGACAGCAGCCCGACGACGACCGGAGCGAGCCCCAGGCACAGAAAGGCGGGCAGAAAGCAGAGCCCGAGCGGCGCTGTCATCGCCACTCCGGCCCGTCCCGCGGAACGCTCAGCAGCATCTGCGATCGCCGCCCTGAGGTTGACCGCATGCTCTCGAACGGCGTCGGCCAGCCCGGCCCCACCGGCGGCCGAGCGACGAGCCGCCGCGGCGAGGGACGCCAGTTCAGGATGCATCTGGGCGGATCGCCAGGCGGTGTCGGGGTCGGCGCCCAGCATCAACAAGGCGGCCACCGCGTCCAGCGCCCGGAACGGATCGTCCTGCCCGCGCGACCGACGTGGGACGCCGGGAACCTCGTCGACGCGCACGGCCAGCAGTGCGGGTCCGACGGACATACCCGCGTCGAGGCACGCCGCCAACAAGTCGGCCTCGACCGCCAGCCGATGCCTGTCGACGGCCCGATCTGCACTCGATCGACGGCTCGGCAGACGCCCGGCCACGACGCCTGACCCGGCAGCCGCGAGGATACCCAGCCACCAGGGCCATATCCCGAGGAGCAAGCCCACCGCCAGGACGCCCAGTGCCACCACGGCAGCTCGTCGAAGCCCGGGCGACGGCACCGACCGTCCGACCGCCGTCGACACCGACCGCCTCGGCAGTTGGCAGGGCTCGGGCAGCACCGCCAGGGCGGCCGCGGCAAGTACCAATGGGACCAGCTCGGCGTTCACCCCCGGACGATCCTTGCTGTCCAGACCAGGCCCGCGCAGCTGAGCAGGCAGCCGACCAGGAGCATCAGCTGCCCGGCACCCGTGGCCAACAGCACATGGACCGGATCGGCACCCATGCCGGCACCAAGGAGAAGCCCGAGGCAGGGCATCAGCGCGAGCACGTATCCGGACACCCTGGGACCTGAAACCTGTGCTGTGCGTTGGGCTTTGGCCCGCACCCGATCGGCCAGATCGAGGGACACCGTCTCCACCAACGCAGCCCACGGCACGCCGTACCTGCACGACAGCGCCCAACCGCGAGCCAGCCGCACGGTCAGCTCGGCTGCCGGTCCGCCGTCCCCGCGAGCCACAGCCGGTCCCGAACGGCCGCGGTCGGCCGCCACCTCGATCGCGAGCGTCTCCAGCACCTGAGCCGAGAACCCCCGGTGCGCCGCGGCGCTGGCCATGACGGCCGCTACGGGTGCGGCTCCTGACCGGACCTCCCTGGCCAGAGTCCGGGTCGCCGCCAGCATCTCGGTCAAATCATGCTGTTCCCGTCGGGCCGCCAACTCGAAGGAGACCAGGAAGGCGACGGTGGCGAACACCACCGCGGCCGCAATACCCACCAGCACTCCGTCAGCGCTGCCGACCACCAGAGCGGACGCGCTGATCAGCAGGATGGCCGGCTTGCGGTAGCCAACGCCAATCAGCCGAGACCGGCCGACCGCGGCCACGCCCGATCCGGTCAGCCCAGCCCGGCCAACCGCGGCCACGTCCAATCCTGCCGGCCGGCGTAGGCGACGGTGTGACGGCGGCCAGCTCAGGAGTGCCAGCGCCAGAAGGACGATGCTCACCACGGCGCCGGAACCCCCCTCTGCCGCAACAGATCAGCCAGCTGCTCGATCCCTGCGGACACCGGATGTCCGTCGAGCACGGCCGGTACGGACGCCACCAAACCGGTGGCCCCGGCTTTCAACAGCGCTATCTCGCTCAGGATCCGAGACGCCCGTGTTCGTCGCATGTGCAATACCAGCTGCAGTGCGCCGCCGAGTTGCGCATGCATCGCCTCCCTGCTCAGTCCGGCCGGGGCAGCGAGCGCCTCCAACCGGGCCGGCACCTCTGCCGCCGTGTTGGCGTGGACCGTTCCGGCTCCGCCGTCGTGCCCGGTGTTCAGGGCGGCCAGCAGATCAACGACCTCCACTCCTCTGACTTCACCGACCACGATGCGGTCAGGTCGCATCCGAAGCGCCTGCCGAACCAGATGTCGAAGGTGGATGGCGCCGGCCCCCTCCACGTTCGCCTGCCGGGCCACCAGCCGGACAACATGAGGGTGCGCCGGTCGTAGCTCTTCAGCGTCCTCGACCGTGACGAGGCGCTCCGCGGGATCGACGGCCGCCAGCATCGCGGCCAGCAGAGTCGTCTTTCCGGAACCGGTGCCCCCGGAAACCAGGAATGCCAGCCTCGCCCGGAGGGCGGCTGCAATGACCGGACCGCACAACCCCGGCAATGTCCCAGCAGCCGCCAACGCCTGCAGATCGTGCCTGGTGGGCCGCAGCACACGGAGCGACAGGCACGTTCCCGACGCCGCCACCGGCGCGAGAACGGCATGCAGCCGGGTGCCGTCGGCGAGCCTTGCATCGACGGACGGTTGTGCATCGTCCAGGCGTCGACCGGCCGAGCCGGCCAGCCGGCGGGCCAACCTTGCCACTGCCGCTTCGTCCGCAAAGCTGATCGGGAGCCGCTCCCAACCCGAGCCGCGGTCGACCCGGACGTCGTCCGGGGCGTTCACCACCACGTCCGTCGTCAGCGGATCGGCGAGAACCTCGGCCAGCGGGCCCGCCCCCACCAGCTCTCGCTGGAGCCCTCTGATCAGCCGCAGCATCTCCGCGTCTGTGACCAGGACCGACGTCTCTGCCCTGACCGCCCTGGCCAGGGCCGCGCCCGTCGGTTCGCTCCGCTCGTCGGCCAGCCGCCGCTGGACGTTCTCGATCATCTCCTCCGACAGGACGGCGCCGGCCGGGCTCCGGGGACCCGGGGTCATCCCGGAAACCTGGGAGACAGGCGGGCCAGCACCGCGTTGGCCGCCTTCACCAAAGGTCCGTGTGTGTCGCTGCCCGGCGGACGGGCATGCTCCAGATCCCTGGCCAGCGACGGTTGGGGACGCATCCGGGCGACGAGCGGCAGTCCGAGGGCATCGCCGATGTCCTCCGCTCCGATGCCTCCGGGCGACGGTCCACGCACCACCAGTTCCGGGAGGGCACCCAACTCGGTGAGTCGGCGGGCAACACGGGACGCGGAGTACGACCCGCGAATATCTGAGGTCGTCAGCAACACCACGACGTCGGCGGTCTCGATCATCCGATCCCCGGCCGCGGTCGGATATCGGGGCACGTCGGCTACGGTCAGGTCGCCCGCCCGCCGGCCGGCTTCCAGGATCACGTCGACCACTGCGGCGGAGATCTCGCGGCTGCCGTCGCGGCCCGGGCACAGCACCGCGGTTCGGCCCCGGCCGAACGGGGCCGGCGGCAGCGCTCGATGCAGTGCGTCGGGCGGCAGCCGCCCGGAGGGCGCCGCCAACTCGTCCCACCGAATTCCACCGCGGTCCTCGATGCCCAGCATCACGTCGAGGCCCGGTCCCCACGGGTCGCAGTCGGCGAGCACGACCGAGCGACCGGCCCGCTCAGCCGTCGCCGCCAGCGCGGCGGCAAAGACCGAAGCGCCTGCGCCGCCACAGGCCCCCACCACGGCAACGGTGTGACCGTCGCCGGACCCGCCGCCCAGAGTCCCCGCCAGCAAGGCGATCAACGCCTCATCCTGCTCGCCGACCGTTATCGTCCTGTCGACCCCGAGGCGAAGGCACTGCCGGAGCACGACGGCATCCGGTTCCGATCGCCCTACCGCGACCACGCCGCTTCGCGGACTGAGTGCAGCCGCTATGGCCGCTGGAAGCAGGTCCACATCGAGCAGGACAACGGCAGCGCCGCGCCATGCGGCACGGGCCCCAGGGTCGACGCCGTGCGCCACCTCGACCCCGGCGGCGGCCGCCACCCGCAGCAGGTCGTCGAGCATCAGTTCGTCGCCGGTGATGATCAACGGCCGTGCGTCCATGCGCTTCCCCCTCGCGCCGGCCCGGCCGGTCCGGGCACGACTTGACCGGTGCCATTCGAGCCGACGGCGCGACTCGAGCGGCAGTGCCGGCCCGATCAGTCGACCGCCACCCGGCGGGAAGGTCCACCACAGCGTCGAGTTTGTGGACAGCTCGACCTCTGTGGACAACCTGTCGGCCAGCAATTTCCGGAGAGTGGGCATCCCGGCACGGCACGGCCCCGGCGCCGTCACCAAGCGCCCGGACGCACAGGGTTCGGCGCAACAGCGGCAGGGCGAATAGCAAAAGCGGTGGACGCCGGACCAGAAAATCAGGCCGGCATCCACCGCTTGGCTGCGACTAGGGGCGGCCCCCGCCAGGGGGGAGGGCGGGGGCCGCGGGGGTTCAGCTCCGGGGGGTTGAGCTGAACCCGGTGGCCGGCTTCCGGGGGGGTGGAAACCGGACCCATTCACTGTAGACCGCGCACTTCGACTCGTCACGTTCCACAAAGCGGCATGTCCTGCTTTCACATCCGACCTTTCACGAGGCATAACCCATTCGGGTGCACAACTGAATCGGTCCGGCTCGGCAACCTCACCGTCCAGCCCTTGCCGAACTCGCCCGACTAGCGGTACGAATGACATACGGACCCCCGGGTGGCCAGGGACTGCAGTGGAGGAGAAACTACAGTCCACCTACTCTGGAGCTCCCCGCTCGGACCCCGGTACTCACTCACCGCTATGAGCCGCGAAGGGCACGTCGTCAGGGCTTTTCCGCGAGACTCGCGCAGTCCGTCAACGACGAATGTGGTGAAGCCTGGTAGCCGGTCAGTTCGGGCTGACGGCGCCCCGTTGCAAGACGGGGCGCCGTTCTCATTGCCCGCGGCGGCTGCCGTCAACTACAAGTGGCTGCATATGTCGTATCTGTGAAAGACGGGAACTACGCGATATCAATGTGCGTGTTCGACACTTTAGGTAGCAGCAGCTAACGCCAGGTAATCGAGCGCTGCCCGAAAAGGCCCGTTCCGACGGCCCCCGGTGGCCATCAAATGCTCGCTAAGTTTCATTGCGAATTTTTGGTCGCTTCAGGCTGGAACAATTCATCCGTCCGGTGTCATGCTGCAATCGGCGTTCGGCGCTGGAGAACCGGCCGGCACGTCGATCCGACGAGACGAATGCGAGCGAGATTGCATAGGTTGCGCACCATTTGCGAGCGCTGCCCGATTGACACAGACGGAGCACCGAGATCCACCCCCTTTCGGACGACTGACGGCCGGCTGCGGATGCCAGCCCGTCACCCCGCAGCGTCGGCTATCGACCGGCCCTCCCGGGCGCCGGCCACCAGTGCGGTGCACACGTGGAGGATCCATTGCGGCACGGCTGATCCGTTCCCGAACCCGACGGCTGCCCGCGCGATATGCAGAGCCCGCACGCAGGTGACCCACTTCGGGCGTCGTCAGCCCGTGTGGGTCTAGTCCACTGCTGATCATCGTCAACCGCGCGGCGCCTCTGGCGACTACCCCGTCAGCCGTTCCGAAAGGCGAAAGACTCAACAGCTCACCGTGCACCACCGCAATCTGGACCGGCCCGGGCCATGGCGCAGCCAGGATCAGATCGGCAAGCGCCCCCAGTCGAGAAGAAGTCTCCGGGCGCCCGCCCTGCGGACGCCCCAACTGTTCCGGCGCGGCCAGGTCCGCAGCAGCCAGGGTGTGCATCCTGGCCAGGGCCTGGAGGGGAGCGCGCTCCCAGATTCCTACCAGCGACCCGATCGCGGCAGCAACCCGCAGCGAACCCGCCAAGATCGGATCGGTGATGGACTGGGCTTGCGCGATCGAGCTCGCCGGACCCGCCGTCGAGTACCGCCGAAGCACGCGCGGCCCGGATCGAGGCGGCGGCCGACGTTCTCGGCCAGCCCCGCCGATTCGCGGGATGCCGGTGCACCCCCTCGATTGCCGTGCGCGCCGCCTCGACGGCCTCGGAAACGCCGGGCAGCCGGGTCAGATCAGGCCGCGTTGGAGAGTTCACCGAGCCACCGTACGGCGAACCGGCGAGCGGATCCCGTGTGTCGCCCTTCCTCTGGATGCGTCAGCACCACCCGTGATAGCGGCCGCCGACGTGTCGGGGATAGGTTTTACAGGGTTGGGCAGGTCGTGACGCGAGCCTGCCGCACCACCGTCACCGACAGCGTCGTCGACAGGGAGATTCGGTCATGGATCAGGCATCACCGCAGGATTCGGAGCAGACGCCTTCGCAGCGCCCAACGGCCGACACGCTCGACAACCTGCTCGCCGAGGACCGGACGTTCCCGCCGACCGCGGAATTCGCCGCCACCGCCAACCTGTCGGCGCAGGCCTACGCCGAGGCCGACGCCGACCCGATGGCGTGGTGGGAAAAGCAGGCTCGCCGCCTCTCCTGGGATGTCCCCTTCACGGAGGTACTCGATTTCTCGGATGCGCCACATGCGAAGTGGTTCGCCGACGGCAAGCTGAACGTGGCCTACAACTGCGTTGATCGGCATGTCGCGGACGGCTTCGGAAGCAAGGTGGCGATCCACTGGGAGGGCGAGCCGGGCGACAGCAGGACGATCACCTATTCGGAGCTCAAGGACGAGGTGTGCAAGGCGGCCAATGCCCTTGCCTCCCTTGGGCTCAAGACCGGTGACAGGGTGGCCATCTACCTGCCGATGATCCCCGAGGCGGTCTTCTCGATGCTGGCTTGCGCCCGTCTCGGGCTCGCGCATTCGGTGATCTTCGGCGGCTTTTCGGCCGAAGCACTGCGCACCAGGATCGCCGACGCGGACGCTCGACTGATCATCACTGCGGACGGACAGTACCGGCGCGGTTCGGCGGTGTCGCTGAAAGCCGCCGTCGACGACGCGGTCGCGACACCGGGCAGTCCGATCGAGCATGTCCTGGTGGTCAACCGCACCGGCATCGACATCACCTGGGGCGCAAAGGACCTCTGGTGGCACGAGCTGGTCGACAACCAGTCGGCCGAGCACCGCGCGGAGGCGTTTCCGGCGGAGCACCCGCTGTTCATCCTGTACACGTCGGGCACCACCGGAAAGCCGAAGGGCATCCTGCACACGTCCGGCGGCTACCTGACCCAGGTCGCCTACACCCACAACGCGGTCTTCGACCACAAGAGCGAGACCGACATCTACTGGTGCACCGCCGACATCGGGTGGGTGACCGGACACTCCTACATCGTCTACGGACCACTGGCGAACAGAGCCACCCAGGTGATCTACGAGGGCACGCCCAACACCCCTCACGAGGGCCGGCACTGGGAGATCATCGACAAGTACGGCGTCACGATCTACTACACCGCCCCCACGCTGATCCGCACGTTCATGAGATGGGGTGCCGAGATCCCGGCGAGATTCGACCTGGGCTCGCTCCGGGTACTCGGCAGCGTCGGCGAGCCCATCAACCCGGAGGCCTGGATGTGGTACCGGGTCAACATCGGTCACGAGAAGTGCCCGATCGTGGACACCTGGTGGCAGACCGAGACCGGAGCAATGATGATCTCGCCGTTGCCCGGCGTGACTGCCACGAAGCCGGGCTCGGCGATGGGCCCCCTGCCCGGGATCGATGCCGAAGTGGTCAATGACGAAGGCATCCCCGTCGGCAAGGGACAGGGCGGATACCTGGTCATCGCCAAGCCGTGGCCGTCGATGCTGCGGACCATCTGGGGCGACGACGAACGGTACCGGGACACCTACTGGTCGCGTTTCGCCGCGCAGGGCTACTACTTCGCCGGCGACGGCGCCAAATACGACACCGATGGCGCCCTCTGGCTGCTGGGCCGGGTCGACGATGTGATGAACGTGTCCGGACACCGCATTTCCACGACCGAAGTCGAGTCGGCTCTTGTCGCGCACCCGTCGGTCGCCGAAGCGGCCGTGGTCGGCGCCGATGATCCGATGACCGGCCAAGGCATCGTCGCGTTCGTCATCCTGCGCGGCGACGCAACGAAACGGGTGGCCGACGGAGGCGCTGATGCAGGCGCCGACCTCATCTCGGAGCTCCGCAAACACGTCGCCACCCAGATCGGTCCGATCGCCAGGCCCCGGCAGATCATGATCGTGCCGGAACTGCCCAAGACCCGCTCCGGCAAGATCATGCGCCGCCTGTTGCGCGACGTCGCCGAGAACCGTGATCTCGGCGACGTCACCACGCTGCAGGACTCCGCGGTGATGGGGCTGATCACCTCCGGACTCTCGAAAGGCAAGAGCGACGATTAGTACGAGTCCGCCGGCAGCGCCGTCGAGCGCAGACGCCCCGGCGTGTCGTCGCGCTCGCGCTATCTCGGGGCTGTCGCCGATGGTACTGGCGGGACTACCGTGGCCACTGTGATCAAGAAGCTGGCGTTGACCGTCGCTGCCGTAGTGGCGGTCATGGGCGCCATCTACGCGTTGCCATCGGTGATGCCGGACACGTCTGGCCCCGCCGGTGAAGACGTGGCCTTGCCGGTGACCTCGGCTTCGGTTCCGCAGGCTTCCGCGCCGCAGTCACCGGTCGTCGCGGTGACCGTCCCCGGTCTGATCTCGCCGGTCCGAAACACGACTGCCCCCGGGGCGAGCAAACTTTCCAGCTCGAGCGTCAACTCGACCCGCCCCAAAGCCACCTCGACCGGCAGCGCCGGTTCGGGCCCGGGATCCGTGGCCCGGCACGTGACGGTCGCCGCGTCTCCGTCGCCGGCTCGGGCTACACCGTCGACTTCGTCGACCGGGCCGTACGCGGCGAAGACAACCACCGCGCCGACGACGGGGGCCGGAGTGGGCGTGCTGCGCAAGCAGGTCCCCAAAATCACCGCAACGATCGCCGTTGCTCCCGTTACACCGAGACGCGCCCCTGTCAGCGCCAAACCGGAACCGCAGGCGAAGGCGCCGGTCGCACCGAAGCGGGTCGTTCAGAAGCCGGCCGTGACGAAACCCGCTGTGCCGAAACCGGCTGTGCCGAAACCCGTGACCCGAAGACCGGCACCCAGGCCCGCGCCGGCCCCGAACTTCGGGATCCCCGTCACCGTCGGAAACGCGACGCAGATGATCGTCGTGACGGCCCCCTCGAGCTCGTCGACCACCGGCACCCTGGCGGCCTGGCAGAAGCAGGCCAATGGCACATGGACCCGACAGTTCGGTCCGGTCATCGCTCATCTCGGGAGCGAGGGAGTCGGCACCCCCAGCGAGGACCACTCCAGGACACCCAGGGGCACCTACGGACTGACCGAGGCGTTCGGCCGGAATTCAGACCCCGGTACCTCGTTGCCGTATTCCCACGTCACCAACCGCGACTGGTGGGTGTCAGACCGGTACTCGGCGAAATACAACACCCATCAGATCTGCGCCGCCAGCAGCTGTCCGTTCAACACCGGCGCCGGCGAGAATCTCTACGACGCGGGCCCGGTGTATGACTACGCCGTAGTGATGGACGTGAACCGGTGGCCCGCGATTTCCGGCGGCGGAAGTGCCTACTTCCTCCATGTCACCGACGGCGGTTCAACGGCGGGCTGCGTGGCAATCAACGAGGCGACACTGCTTTCGATCATGCGTTGGCTCACGCCCGCGGCGCACCCCCGCATCGCGATCGGCGTCGGCTGATCGGCCGGCCTGTCGAGGCACACCGGGAGGCCCGGCACGAATTCCGGCCGGAGGCATGGCACGATAGGCCCGTCCAACCCGCAGTGCGGCGGTCCGGACGAACCACCGCGCCGGAGGCCGTATCCGGCGTAGATCACCCGCAGAGAGGGACGCGACCATGCCAGGCTCCGCCCAGCCGCCGATCACCTACGGCGGCAACACCGGCCGCCCCCTGATCCCCCTCGTCGCCGAGCCGGACGTCGACCCGAACGAGTCGATCGGGGCGTTGGTCAAGGACGCGACCACACACCTGTCCACCCTGGTCAGGTCCGAGATCGAACTGGCGAAGGTCGAGCTGACCACCGAGATCAAGACCGGTGTGCGCGGGGCCGTCTTCTTCATCGCCGCCGGTGCGATCGGCGTCTTCAGTCTCTTTTTCTTTTTCTTCATGCTGGCGGAGATCATCGCCATCTGGCTACCGCAGTGGGCGGCCTTCACCATCGTTTTCTTCCTCATGGTGCTGATGGCAGGCGCCCTCGCCTTCCTCGGCTACCGCAAGGTCAAGCAGATCGGAAAGCCCGAACGCACCATCTCCACGCTGACCGATTCGGCAGCGGCCTTGAAGGCGGCGGCCACCCACACCGAGCCGGCCGTCGGCAAGTGAGCGCAAGCGTCGGAATCCGGCACGGTCCCCCGGCGACGATCCTCCGATGAGCGCTGGGATCCCGGGGGTCCCCGTCGATCCCACCGATGTGGTGGCTGCGCGCGCCGATACAGTGCCGACCCAGGTGGATGTGCCGGCGACCGTTCGGCAGTTCGGAACCGTTTCCACTGCCTCGGTCACCCACCGTTCGGTGAGCGCGAACGGCATCCGCTTCCACCTCGCGGAAGCCGGCAGCGGCCCTCTCGTCCTGCTGCTGCACGGATTCGGCGGACTGTGGACCAATTGGCGACATCAGCTGTCCGGGATCGCCGCGGCCGGGTTCCATGTCGTGGCTGCTGATCTCCGCGGCGCCGGCGAGTCGGACAAGCCGCCCCGCGGTTACGACGCCTTCACCCTGGCCGCGGATGTAGCCGGCCTGGTCCGGGCATTGGGGGAACGCGACGCGACGCTCGTCGGGCAGGGCTACGGCGGCGTCTTGGCATTCAATACCGCCGTCATGTACCCGGACCTGGTCCGCTCCGTGGTCGCCATAGCCGCCCCCCACCCCAGTCGGATGGCGAAGTTGCGTCGTCCGGTGCGCACCGACCCCTACGGGCGGCTGATGACGTTCGCCTCGCTGCCGATCTCACCGGACCGTCGGCTGGCCGCTGCCGGTGGAGCCATGCTCGAACGGATCGTCCGGTCTCACGCCGGGCCGGCCTGGGCAGCCTCGACCGATTTCGGCGACACCATCGCCGGTATGCGGAAGTCGATCGTGAACCCGGGCGCGGCTCACGGCGCCCTGGAACCGCTCCGCTGGGCGGCCCGCTCACCGTGGCGCTCCGATGGTCACCGACACCGCGAAGCACTGCAGACGCAGCTGACCGCCCCGGTCCTGCAACTGGTGGGCGAGGGGGACCGGTTCACGCCAGCGGAGATGCTGCGTGGCACCGAGGAGTTGTGCGATGGCGAGTGCACGCTGAAGATCATTCCGGGCGTCGGGCACTACCCGGCCGAGGAAGCCCCGGAACTCGTCAACGAGACCATCGTGGAGTTCCTGAGCCGACTGCCCGAGCCGAGGGCCACCGGCCGCTGAGCAGCGGCTCGCCTGACCAGCGGCGCGCACTGGGGATTTCCGTCCGGTCAATCGGCAGTGCAGGACCCCGTCGCTGCCTCCGTGTCGTCCGCAAGTCCGGCCGCGACTACGGGCGCGGCCTCCTGCGCCGTGAGAGCGAACCCGATGTCCGGCTTGTCGATCGCCGCCCCGAAGACCACGCCCAGCACGGTTCCGTCGCGGGCCAGCAGCGGACCACCGGAATTGCCGGCCCTGACGTCGGCGCGCAGAGTGAACACGTCCCTCGTCACCGTGCTGGACGAGTAGATGTTCGGCCCGTTCAGGGTGATCTCGCTGCGGATCCGGCCCGGCGTGAGAGTGAACGGCCCGTCCAGCGGGTAGCCGGCGGCGGCCGCGGACTGGCCTGCCTTACCGGCCTTCGCGGCGAAGGTCAGGGCCGGCCGCGTCAGACCGGGTACGTCCAGAACGGCCAGATCCCGGTTGGGGTCGAACACCACGACGGAGGCCGGGAGGCTCGTGTTGCCCTGCTGCACGGACAACCGATCGGTACCGGCGACGACGTGCGCGTTGGTCATCAGCTTTCCAGGGCCGATGACGAAGCCCGAGCCTTCGATCTGCCGGGAACACGCCGGCGCCGCCCCGCGCACCTTCAGCACCGACAACCCCGCCGTTCGCAGAGCAGGGGCGGCGGACAGGGTCGCGTCGGGGGCACTGACGTCGACGTCCGGCGTCGGTGCGAGCGGGTCGAGGATGGCCGGGAACCCGGAGTCGTCGAACAGTTGGCGCATCCGGGTCGACACGTTCCGCACGCTGTCCGGCATCACCTTGTCGACGGCAGCGAGCACGGAGGAGGACCGGACCGACGACGCCATCCAAGGGTAAGGGGTAGACGCGAGCGGGATCGCGATCATCCACGTCACGATCAGCACCGCGAGGGTGTTTCCGATCAGACCGAGACCGTGGTCCAGTGCCCTGGCCGGACGCCAGGTGAGTCGCTCGGAAAGCGCATGGCCGACCGTCGCGCCGGCGATCTCGCCGATCCCGACACCGACGATGACGACGGCGACGCCGACCGCCACCTTGGCCGCACTGTCTGCGACATGGCTCATCAGCAACGGTGCGAGCCGGACCCCGACGACCGCCCCGCCGACCGCACCGACCAACGCGATCGAGGAATTGACGAAACCGCGCCGGTAACCCGACCAGGCGGCCGCGAGCAGCAGGACCAGGATCAGGGCATCGACGAAGTTCATCGACCTATCCGTTCGTCGGCCGGTCCTGCCTCGACCGGCCCGACCTCGTCGCCCGAGGTGGCCTGCTTCGGGATCCGGCAACTGCTCTCCGAGGTCCGGCAGCACGATGTAACGCTGCCTGTCCCAGGGAACACTCCAGCCCCCGAGGTCGAGCAGCATGTCGACCAGTCCCCCGGTGAAGCCCCAGACGACCATGTCAGCGACCTCGAACGCCGGCCCGACGTAACCAGCTGGGGTGACGTACCCGACCGCGGTTGGCCGGGTCGGCCAGCTCTGACACCGGAACCCTGGCCACGGCTGCCGTCTCGGCCAGATCGACCGGAGCAACCGGACCAGGCTGCTGCCAGTACGCGAGTACCGGCGAGACCAGGAATCCGGTGACGCCCAGGAACATGTCCGGCAGCAGTGCAACGGGCAGCACGGAATCCGGGTCCAGACCCGTCTCCTCGGCGCCTTCCCGCAATGCCGTTGTGACGGCGTCCTCGTCACCGTCCTGCTTGCCGCCGGGAAACGCGGGTTGACCCGCGTGGGAACGCAGCGTCGACGCCCGGGCGGTGAGCAACAGGTCCGGTCCCTGCGGTCCCTGCGCGAACAGCATCAGCACCGCACTGCGCCGTGCTACCCGCGGACTGATGCCGAGCGGACGCGGCTGCAGGTCGGCGACGGTGGCGCCGTCGATCCGGCCCACGATTCTCGCCAGCCAATCCGGCAGGTCCTCGTCTTGCGCCAGCCGCCGACCGGTGAGCCGGAACTCGCCCGCTGCCGTCCCTCCGGTCACTCGGCCTCCGCCAACCCGACCATGGCCAGCAGGTGAGGTCGCTCCGGGCCGACGATCAGCTTCCCCGCGGAGAGTGGTTCGACAGGGCCGGTCCCGTAGGACGGGCACAGTTCCGCCAGGAAGCAGGCCCCACAGGCCGGCTTCTTGGCGTGACACACCCGGCGGCCGTGGTAGATCGTCCGATCGGAGAACGTCGTCCACGAGGCGGCCGGCAGCATGGCGTTCAGTTCCAGCTCGACCCGCACCGGGTCGGTCTCGGTCGTCAGGCCCCACCGGCGGACCAGCCGGCCGACGTGCGTGTCAACGGTGATGCCCGGGACCCCGAACGCGTGACCCAGCACCACATTCGCCGTCTTGCGGCCGAATCCGGGCAGCGTCACGAGGTCGTCCAGCCGGCCTGGCAGCTCGCCGTCGAACCGCTCCAGCAGGGCACGGCCCAGCCCGATCAGCGAGTTCGCCTTGTTCCTGAAGAAGCCCGTTGTCTTCACCATCTCCTCCAGCTCGGCCCGGTCGGCACCGGCGTAGGCGGCGGCGTCCCGGTACTTCGCGAAGAGCGCAGGCGTGACCATGTTGACCCGGACGTCGGTGGACTGGGCGGACAGAATCGTGGCCACCGCCAGCTCCAACGGCGTGGTGAAGTCGAGTTCGCACTTGGCGTCGGGGAAACCGTCCGCCAGCTGAGCCGCCAACCGCCTGGCTCTGCGCGTCCTGGCCAGCGGCGTCAATGGGGCGGCCGCCCGCCTGACGTTTCGGACGGGCGCTGCACCGGTTCCGGCGGCGGCTGGCTTGCTCTGCGGAGTGCTGGACACCCCGTCAGAATCGCACAGCAACATCAGAAGCCGTCGATGAGGAATGATGCAGTGATCATGACCGTTTTCCTGGTGCTGCTCTTCCCGTTGTTGCTGATGGTGTTCGCCCTGCTGATGGGCCGGGTCGAAGACCGGCTGCATCCTGCCACCGTGACCGAGGACGAGGTCGGCGAGTTTCTCGACCAGGCGCGTCCGGAGGAGGTCAACACCCTTATCCGAGAGGGCTGGACAGGAGCGCTGGCTCGTTTCCGGCTTCGCCGGCGACCTCGGGAACGGAAGGTCCGCAGAGGCTGACGCTCATTCGGGTCCATGGAGAACTGCCGGACGACTCGCGCCCCACCGTGTGCAGAACGCCACCGCCATGGTGGAATGTGACGCAGGCAATTGCTGACCAGGAGGACACGTGGAAGAAACCCTTGCCAGGGCCGGCATCTTCCAAGGGGTCGACCCCGATGCCGCGCTCGCCCTCGGGTCGCAGCTCGAGTCGGTCGAATACCCCCGCGGAAGCGCGATCTTCTCGGTCGGGGAACTGGGCGATCGGCTGTACGTCATCTTGTCCGGCAAGGTGAAACTGGGGCGCAACTCGCCGGACGGCAGGGAAAATCTGCTGGCCATCATGGGTCCGTCGGACATGTTCGGCGAGCTTTCGGTCTTCGATCCGGGGCCCCGCACCTCCAGCGCCACCGCCGTCACCGACGTGCGGCTGGCCACCATGGATCGCGCCGCCCTGCGGGAGTGGATCGCCAAGCGCCCGGAGATCGCCGAGCAACTGCTCCGGGTACTGGCCCGGCGGCTGCGGCGGACCAACAACAATCTCGCGGATCTGATCTTCACCGACGTTCCAGGCCGGGTGGCGAAGGCGCTGCTCCAACTGGCGCGCCAGTTCGGTCAGCAGGAAGGCAGTCACCTGCGGGTCACGCACGACCTGACGCAGGAGGAACTCGCCCAACTGGTCGGTGCCTCCCGCGAGACGGTGAACAAGGCGCTCGCGGACTTCAACCACCGCGGCTGGTTGCGACTCGAAGGCAAGAGCGTCGTCATCCTCGATGCCGAACGTCTTTCCCGTCGGGCTCGCTGACCAGCTCGAACACACTGACCGTCACCGAAGCGGTGACGGTCAGCACGTCCGGGAGGGCGTCGATCTGTTCCACCAGTCCGTCACTGCTCAGGTGCCTGGCAGTCGGTCCCATCCGGATCAGCGCCGAAACGGCGGCGTGGTCGACAGTCAGGTCGAACTCGACCGTCTCCGTCCTGATCAACGCCGGCGAACCGGCGAAGGATTCGGCGAGTTTTTGGGCTTTGCCCTCATCGACGGTCAGCATGGTGACCCGTTCGCGCAGCTGGGCGAGATGCTCCGGCTGCGGCGTGACCGCGACGAACAGGCCGCCGGGCACGAGCACCCTGATGATCTCGGCCGTGGTCCGGGGAGCGAAAACGCTGAGCACCGCGCCGATCGAGTGGTCCTGCACCGGTAAGGCGGACCAGGCGTCGGCCACCACGCTGACCACCCTGGCGTCGGCTGCTGCCCGGCGGGCCGCGTATTTCGACGAGTCGAGCGCGATGCCCGTGGCGGTCGACCCGGCCGTATCCAGGGCGGCCGCCAGGTAGTAGCCGGTACCCGCACCAATCTCCAGCCAGGGCCCACGACGCCCGGCCATCGCGGCACCGACCGCTGACGCGATGGGCCGGTAATGACCCGCCCCGAGGAACTCCGCACGTGCGGCCACCATGTCGGCAGTGTCGCCGGTGTCGGTTCGCGCCCCGGCGCGCAGCAGAGCCACGTAACCTTGCTTCGCGATGTCGAAGGCATGGCCGTTCGGGCAGTCGAAAAGGCCGTCGTGAGGCGCGAGATGCGATGAGCAGTGCGGGCAGGCCAGCGCACGGACGGCCTCGTCGGGATAGCGGCGATCCCGGGGGCGCGACGGGTGGTGCAGTGCAGCGGCCCGTACGTGCCCGGATCGCGGCGAGCCGGTCATTGCCGGTCGCGCAGATAGTGCAGTTGAGCGGCGACGGACAGTTCGGCGGCGCCGCGGACGTCGGGGTCGACGTCGACGTAGACGAGGTCGGCCACCTCGCTCACCGACGCGTCACTGCCGAGCACCAGCAGAGCCGCGCGCACGGCATCGAGCCGCTGTTGCCGATGCTCGGCGTAGGCCGCGCAGACCGCGGCGAGGTCCGGCAGTTCAGGACCGTGTCCGGGCAGCACCAGAGCCGGTCCGAGAGCGGCCAAGGTCTGGAGCGAGGCCAGGTAGGAGCCGAGATGACCGTCGGGATGGACGATGACCGTGGTTCCGCGCCCGAGGATCGTGTCCCCGGTGAGTACCGGCCCGGCGTCGCCGTCGGCGACCAGCTGAAAGCACACCGAGTCGGTGGTGTGGCCGGGTGTCGACACCACGCGAAGTTGCAGCCCGGCGGCCGTGATCAACTCGCCGTTCTCGAGCGGGGCACCGCCCACGCAGTACAACGGGTCAGCGGCCCGGACGGGTGCGTCGGTGAGCTCGGCCAGCCGAGCGGCGCCTGCGGTGTGATCCAGATGTCGATGGGTGATCAGAATCAGCTCGACAGAGCCCTGGCCGGCCAGTGTTCGCAGGTGGTCCTCATCGGCCGGACCGGGATCCACGACGACGAGCCCGGGGCCTTCGTCACCGCCGAGCAGGTAGGAGTTGGTTCCGTCCAGCGTCATCGGACCGGGATTGTCCGCCAACAGCACGCTGATGCCGGAGCTGACTCCGCGCACCCGACCGACCGAGCCGCGTCGCGTTCCTGGTCCGTTGTTCTCCCCCGTCACGCGCCCACGTTAACGCGTCGGTCTGCCACTTGAAACCGCCGGTCCTGACCGTCCTACCCTCGGCAGATGCGACGCACGATGACCGAGATTGCGCCGGGTGTCCTGGTGACGCACAGCCGGCGGGACACCACGGCATCCACTGTGCTGACCGACAACGGGCGAGCCGTCCTGATCGATCCCGCCTGGGACCCGGACGAGCTGGACGATCTCGCGCAGCTCATCACGAGTTCGGCTCTGCGCGTCGTCGCCGGATTCGCCACGCACGCTCACCACGACCACGTGCTGTGGCATCCGGACTTCGGCGATGTGCCGCGCTGGGCATCTCCGGCAGCGACAAGAACCGCCAGGGCGCATCGCGGCGAGCTGGTGAATGCTCTGGGGCCAGACTGGCCGCAGCGACTGGCAGCGTTGGTCGGGCTGGTGGAACCCCTTGCGCAGCAGGATATTCCGTGGCCGGGACAAACCGCCGAAATCATCCTCCACGACGGGCATTCGCCCGGTCACGCCGCGGTGTGGCTGGAAAGCTCCCGGGTGCTGCTTGCGGGCGACATGCTGAGCGACATCGAGCTCCCACTCGCGGACGAGACCGGCCTCGAAGCGTACGACCTCGCTCTTGGCTCGCTGGCGCAGTACGTCAGGCGAGCCCGCATCCTCGTACCAGGACACGGCCACCCGACCGACTCACCGATGAGGAGATGGGTCGCCGATCGGCGTTATCTGGACGCCATACTCGCCGGACGCCCGGTCGAAGACGCGCGTCTGGCTTCGCCAGGCATGGCGACCGCCCACGCGGCGAACCTCGCCCTCCGGTGAAATGCGACGCGCGTCAACGGACCTCGAAGATCGCTTCCACTTCGACCGGCGTGCCCAGCGGCAGCTCTGATACGCCGACGGCCGACCTGGCGTGCCGGCCCGCTTCACCCAACACCTCGACGAACAGGTCCGACGCGCCATTGATGACGCCGGGCTGCGCCGTGAACCCCGGCGCCGAATTGACGAAACCGACCACCTTCACGACCCGGACCACGTTGTCGAGACCGACGGCCGCGTGCGCCGCGGCCAGGACGTTCAGCGCAGCGAGCCGCGCGTAGGTCTTCGCATCCTCCGGGCTGACCTCCGCGCCGACCTTCCCGGTCGCCGGTAACTTGCCGTCGACGAAAGGAAGCTGTCCGGAGGTGTACAGCAGCGATCCGGTCTGCACCGTCGGCAGGTACGAGCCCGCCGCGGCGGCGACCGACGGGAGCTCGATGCCCAGCGCCTGCAGGCGTTCCAGCACGCTCACGCGCGCTCTCGTTTCAGATAGGCCACCAGCTGCTCCGGGTTCGGACCTGGCACGACCTGGACGAGCTCCCATCCGTCCTCGCCCCAGGTGTCAAGGATGGCTTTGGTGGCGTGGGTGATCAGCGGCACAGTCGCGTATTCGTAGGTCCGCCGCGGGGAAGGAGAGGTCATAGGCCCACCTTAGAGCCCGCGAACATGCCCTAGTGTCGGGCCATGGACGGCGGCACGGCGCTTGTGGTTGGGCGGGTCGCGATCGCTGTTCCGGCGCGCGCGGTCGGGGTGATGGCGTTGGCGAACTGATGGGATGAATCCGTGATGGCAGCCGTGACAGCCGGAATCGGCGGGCACGCCGGAAACCGTTGGCCGTCCGCTGCGCGTCGGGCCCGGCTGCACGTGGTCACCGGCAAGGGCGGAACCGGCAAGACTACGGTCGCAGCGGCGCTGGCGCTTGCGCTTGCCGCCGAAGGCCGCCGAGTGCTGCTGGCCGAGGTGGAGGAGCGGCAGGGCATCGCCAGGTTGTTCGACGTCCCCCCGCTGCCCTATGAGGAACGGAAGATCGCCGTGGCCTCGGGCGGCGGCGAGGTGCGCGCACTGGCCGTCGACATCGAGGCGGCACTGCTCGAGTACTTCGAGATGTTCTACAACCTTGGCTTCGCCGGCCGGTCGCTCAAGCGGATGGGCGCGGTCGAGTTCGCGACCACGCTTGCTCCCGGACTCCGCGACGTGCTGCTCACCGGCAAGGTGAAAGAGACGGTGACGCGGCGGGGGTCGGACTCCCGGCCGGTTTACGACGCCGTCGTGATGGACGCCCCGCCCACGGGGCGCATCGTGACCTTTCTCAACGTAACGGTCGCCATGGCGGACCTCGCCAAGCGGGGACCGATTCGAAATCAGGCCGACGGGGTGGTTGCGCTGCTGCATTCGGACGACACTCTGGTCCACCTCGTGACGCTGCTGGAGGACATGCCCGTGAGCGAGACGCTGGAGGCGATCGCGGACCTCAAGGCGGCCAATCTGCCCGTCGGGTCGATCATCGTCAATGCGGCCACCGTCTCCCGTCTTGCTGCCGACGCACTGGAGTCGGCGGCGCAGAACACTCTCGACCGGGATCGGCTGGCGGCCGGGCTGGCAACCGCGGGCATCGATGCCGAGCCGGATTTGCTGGCCGGTCTCGCCACCGAGACCGGAGAACATGCGATCCGGGTGCTGGCCGAGCTCGACTGCCGTCAACAGCTGACGGCGGCCGGCGTACCGATGCTGTCGCTCCCACGGCTGGTCGACGGCGCCGACCTCGGCGGTGTATATGAACTGGCTGATCTTCTGGCCGACCAGGGGGTGGGCCGATGAGTGCACGGGCAGCACTTGATCTGAAGGCGGTACTCACCGATCCGCACATCCACGTGGTGGTCACCTGCGGATCCGGCGGCGTCGGGAAGACGACGACGGCTGCTGCGATGGCGCTGTACGCGGCCGACGCCGGCCGGAAGGTGGCGGTCCTCACCATCGATCCGGCTCGACGACTGGCCCAGTCGCTCGGCCTCGGCGAGCTGGACAACGTGCCGCGGGAGGTGACCGTCGAAAATGACGCTATTCCTTGGGGGCAAAAGCACCAGAACGAACCGGCTGGCGAACTGTGGGCGATGATGCTCGACACCAGACGCACCTTCGACGAGATGGTGGCAGCCAACTCGACGCCGGACCACGCCGCGAAGATCCTCGCCAACCCGTTCTACAAGACCATCTCGACCTCGTTCTCCGGAACGCAGGAGTACATGGCCATGGAGAAGCTCAGTCAGCTGGCTGCGACCGGCGAGTACGACCTCATCGTCGTCGACACCCCGCCCAGCCGGTCTGCGCTGGACTTTCTCGATGCCCCGCAACGGCTCTCGTCGTTCCTCGACGGGCGGATGATCCGGGTGCTCGCTGCCCCGAGTCGCGGAGTGATGAAGGTCCTCGGAGCCGGCTTCCACCTGTTCACCAGGGCCGTCACGTCGGTGATCGGGGGCGAGATGCTGTCCGACGCGGCCACGTTCGTACAGCTCTTCGACGGCATGTTCGGTGGGTTCCGGGAGGGCGCGCAGGCCACCTACGACCTACTCAGGTCCTCGCGTACCGCCTTCGTGGTGGTAGCAGCCCCCGAGCCCGACGCGCTGCGGGAAGCGTCGTACTTCGCCGACCGACTACGCGCTGACCGAATGCCGCTCGCGGGCCTTGTCCTGAACCGGATGCACCCGCCGATCGCCGATCTATCACTGTCGACTGCGACGTCGGCGGCCGCCGAGGTGGCCGCGTCCTCACCCATCACAGCCTCTGCGCTCAACATCCACGCGGACCGGTTGACCGTCCACGTCCAGGAACACCGGATGCGGGCAAGGCTTGATCGGGCTCATCCCGACCTTCCCGTCGTCGAGGTGCCGGCCCTGCCGTTCGATGCCCACGACATACCGGCGCTGCGGCTGATCGGCGCGCATCTGACCGCGGCACGCTGAGCCAGGCGGCAGCTGCTCAACTGGCCCGCTCTGCGGTGGCTGCCCCTCGTGCCTCCTCGAGCAGTGCTCGCCAACTTGTGACGTCCGGCGACTTCTTCAACACGGCCCGGCGCTGACGCTCGGTCATGCCGCCCCACACGCCGTACTCGATCTGGTTGTCCAACGCGTCGGCGAGGCACTCGAGCCGCACCGGGCAGGCTTGGCACAGTTTGGCGGCGTCCCGCTGGGCGGCCCCGGTGACGAACAACGCGTCCGGATTCGAACCAGCACACACTGCCCTCGCGACCCAGTCGAAATCGCCGATCAGCGACGTCAGCGGCCACAGCTCGTAGCCGGGATCGGGGACAACGCTCAGTGTCGGACTGTTCATCGGGGCCACCTTCCTTCCCGCCGGTCCACAAGATGGACCATCCTCGACTGGAAGAGAAGCGCACCCGGGGTCCAGATACCTACTTCTCGCATTAATCTCCTGGGAGTCGCGTGTACGACGCAGGTGAGCATGCACACTGCGGGCGGCGGGAAACCCGAACCTCACTTCGACCCCGGTAACCTTGCCGACGTGCGTGTTCTTGGTGGTCTTGGCCGATTGACGATTGCGACGCTGCTGGCTGGTGTGCTGGTGGCGGGTCTCCTGCTGCCCTATTCACTCGGGTTGGGACTGGCGTCCAACAAGATTACGAATGCACTGGCGAGCACACCGGCGAACTCGCTGGACGGTCCGATGCCGGAGACGAGCACCATCACGGACAGCACCGGTGCCCCGATCGCGTACCTCTACAACCAGAGCCGGACCGTCGTCCCACTGTCGGCCATCTCCAACAACCTCCAGGTCGCCATCGTCGCGGTGGAGGATCGCCGCTTCGTTTCGCACAAGGGCGTGGACTGGCGCGGCACCACTAGGGCGCTGCTCAGCAACGCCCAGGGCGACAGCACCGGCCAGCAGGGCGGTTCCACCATCACCCAGCAGTATGTGAAGAACTACCTCTTCCTGGTCCAGGCCCAGACCGACGCGCAACGTGCCGACGCCATCGCAGGCACGCCCGGACGGAAGCTGCGCGAGGCGAAGTTGGCCCTTACCCTCGAGCAGCACGAGACCAAGGAAGACATCCTTGCCGGCTACCTGAATTTGGTCGCCTTTTTGCCGAGCACGTACGGCGCCGAAGCCGCCGCCGAACGAATGTTCGGCGTTCATGCGGCGGACCTCACACTGCCACAGGCCGCGTTGATGGCCGGTATGGTCAACAATCCGAACAAGTACGATCCGTTCAACCCTGACCGCGTCAACGACGCCAAGATCCGCCGCAACGTGGTGCTGAAGGTCCTCTACAAGGATGGCTCGATCAGCAAGAGCCAGTACGACCTCGCGGCGGCAACGCCGATCGACGTTTCCAACGGCAAGAAGCTCGGAAACGGCTGCCTGCCGGCCCGGAACTCAGAGATCAACGGTTACTTCTGCCAGTACGTGCTGGACTACCTGGCGAATGCGGGCCTGTCCGCGGACACCATCGCCAAGGGCGGCTACACCATCACCACGACGCTGGATCCGGCGCAGATGACCAAGGCCCACCAGGCGGTGCTGGACCAGGTTCCGCTCAATGCCGCCGACCGGCGCATTGCGAACGTGATGGCGGTGGTCGCCCCTGGAACGCCCCGGAAGGTCGTCGCACTCACGGCCAACCGGCCGTATGGACTGGACCCGACGAAGGGCCAGACCACGCAGAAGCTGACGACGACCTTCGCGCCGCTCGGTGCGGGATCGACCTTCAAGGTGTTCACCGCGGCAGCTGCCCTGCAGGCCGGCCTGGGTACCGCGTCGGTCATCCAGACGCCGCCGGTGTACCGCAGTCCGCTGTCGCCGCATGCGTTCCACAACGACACCGACAACGGCGAGACCTTCCCCACGTCGATGACGCTGCAGAGGGCGCTGGCCACCTCGCCGAACACCGGATTCGTCAAGCTCGAGGACGATCTGGGCCTGGCCACCGTGGTCAACATGTCGGTCGCGATGGGCATGAAGGGCTACCTGCTCCCGGCCGGCGACGTTGATTCCGCCTTCACGGACAGCACCAACACGTACGCACAGGAACTCGTGGCTGACAAGGTCGCTTCGTTCACACTCGGAGTCACCCCGGTGAGTCCGCTCGAACTGGCCAACGTGGGGGCGACACTGGCGTCCGATGGCGTCTGGTGCCCGCCGACCCCCATCAACAGCATCGTCGACCGGAACGGCAAGGTCGTCTCGATCAAGCCCGCGGCGGCGTGCAGCTACATCGTGCCCGGGCAGGCGGGGGCATCGCAGGATCTGTCCCGAAGCCTGGCCCAGGCCATGGGTGACGACATCACCACGCCGTACGGAACGGCGAACAAGTCGGCACAGAATGCCGGCTGGAACATGGCGCTGGGCAGCTCGGCCGGGAAGACCGGCACCACCGGCGACTACAAGTCGTCCGCATTTCTCGGGTTCACGCCGCTGTTCAGCGCTGCCAACGTGACGTGGGACTACCTGACCAAACCGCAGCCGATCTGCATGTACCCGCCGAACGCTCCGGCGACGGCGACGCTGAAGCCGCTTCAGCTCACCGGGACCTGCTCGCTCGCCGTCGCCAAGAGCAGCGAGGGCAGCACCACGAGCAAGAACACGGGGATGACGGGCGGCTCGGTGCCTGCGGCAACCTGGTTCGATGCGATGAACAAGATCCAGCCGAATCCGACGTACTTCGCGCCGTCCTCGCCGGCGTACGTGGCCGGTCAGGACGACACCCACGTCCCGAACCTTGCCGGACTCTCGGTCGATGAGGCGAAGGCCGCGGTGGCAGCCAAGGGCTTCAAGTTCAACAACCAGATCGAGAATCTGCCGAACTCCGCACCGGCCAACACGGTGACCCGGCAGGATCCGGCCTTCGGGCAGAGCGCGCTGCCCGGCAGCGTGATCAACGTGTTCATCTCGGCCGGAAGCACGACCACCGGTGGCTAACCGGCGCCGGGCCGTCGCCGCGGCGCTGACTGTGGCGGCTGCCGCTGGAGTGCTCTACTCGACGGTCGTCGAACGCCGGTGGTATGCGCTGCGGCGCGTGCAGGTTCCGGTCCTGCAGCCGGGTGCGTGGCCGATTCGGGTGCTGCACCTGTCCGATCTCCACATCACGCCGGCGCACCATCACAAGGCGGCCTGGGTCGGCGCGCTGGCCGATCTGCGACCCGATCTCGTTCTCAACACCGGCGACACGCTCTCGGACGCCAAGGCGGTGCCGTCGGCGATCGCCGCCTTCGGTGCCCTGTTGGACGTGCCGGGCGCATTCGTCTTCGGCAACAACGACTACTACGCCCCGCGGATGAAATCGCCGCACCGCTACTTCACGAATTCACCGCCGTTGCCCAGGACGGCACCGCTGCCGTGGCGTGATCTGGGTTCCGCCCAGGCCGCCCGCGGCTGGATCGATCTGTCGAACCGGAAGCAGGTGGTGACGGTGCGGGGGCAGCGAATCGCGCTGGCCGGTGTCGACGATCCCCACCTGCGCCGCGACCGGTACCGCGAGATCGCGGGGCCTGCGATGACGGATGCCGTGGTGCGCATCGGGGTGGCGCACTCCCCGGAGCCGCGCGTTCTCGATTCCTTTGCCGGCGACGGATACGACCTGGTGGTGGCCGGACACACCCATGGCGGACAGATCCGGATCCCCGGTTACGGACCGATCGTGACCAATTGCGGGATTGATCGGTCGCGCGCACGCGGTCTTTCGCGCTGGGGCGCACACATGTGGCTGAACGTCTCGGCCGGGCTGGGCAACAGTCCGTTCGCACCGGTCCGGTTCGGTTGCCGACCGGAGGCGACGCTGCTCACCCTGGTGCCGCGCGGGTAGATCGGCCTTCCGGCCGCAATTGGTCCGGACTACCTGTCGGCATCGGATAGACTTTTCGAGGTTCACCGGGGTGTGGCGCAGCTTGGTAGCGCGCTTCGTTCGGGACGAAGAGGTCGCAGGTTCAAATCCTGTCACCCCGACCAGTGTTCCGCAGGTCAGACCCGGTGCTCAGAGCTTCTGAGGCCGGGTCTTTCTGATTCCTGGGTCCTTGCATTTGATGCGCGATATTCTGCGCGAACGGGCCACGCTGAGCGCATCCGCCACGGCGTCAAGGTCGACCGGGAACATGGTTGGCATAGGTGTCCAGAGTCATCGCCGCGGAGGCGCGGCCGAGCATGGTTGAGCGACTTGCCGCCCATCGGGTCCGCTAGGCTCCGCGGTGAGGAAGTCGGCGAAGGGCACACTGCGCCGTTCGTGTTTTTGACGGATTCGCGGACTTGATGCCCCTGCTGTTGGGTTTGCGCGGCTTGATGCCGCCACAGGAAACGCCGGAATCTGGCGGTGGACGACAGGCATGTCTGTGAGTGCTCGAAGCAAACGCGACGGCCGGACATGGGCAACGACCGTACGCCCCTTTGACGGCCGACATGAGGTGACAGCCGAGGACTACCGGATGACGACACCATGTAGGTCAGTGCAGTCAAGGCAGGAAGCGGCCAACGGAACGCGCCAAGGTAACCCGAATGCAGAAACGGTTGGCGAAGCCTGTTGAGATATGCACGGCGGGGGCGATCCCAACCGAGCAGGGAATTGCACGTCTGGAAACATGGGCACGGTCGACGTGTATCGATTCGATCAATGCTCCGCTGTTGAGACGGTTGTGCCGACTTGCGTCAAACGCCGATACGGAAACGCACACACCGCGGCGCCCGGCATAGTGAACTGAGTGAGGGCACGGGGCTTCCGGCCTGTTGCCAGGCAGGTTGGGCCGAAGCTATCAGCGGGGAGCCAGTTCTCCTGCACAGCAAGGTGCAATCATTCACATCATGCTGCCCCGATCGGCTCGTGCCGTTAGGAAGCAATGGAACAGCGCAGCGACCGGGTGAAAAAAAACTTGGTCGCCGATAGTGCGTCACCGGGCGCTCTGTACCCATCGCGTGCGCCCAATCTGACTAGCGCAAGCGCCTGACAGGCGTATCTATTCCAGCCGCGCATTTTCTTACTGAGCATAGCGAAGAGTCAACATTTTGAAATGTCTTGCCATAAATAACGGCCGTCAGGGGACAGGCAGTATCGATTGGGTTACCCCGCTTCAGACAACGGCGATTTGTGCACAGTGTCCGGTTGACGACCGTGGGACGGAGGTCTACCGTCCGCGGGGTTGATACGGAAAACCGTATCCGACCACCTTCAGCGGCGAGGGCCTCGCCCGACGGAGTTCGGTGCAGCGCGCCCTTCTCCGTCCCCCTTGTGTCTGCAACGTTGCTGGTCACGAAAGGATGTTTGCTGTGAGAATCAGCAGTCCAAGAGCATTCACGCTCGGTCTGGCCGTCCTAGTCGTCCTTGGGTCGACTATCGCAGGGGCTGTCCCGGCGACAGCCAATGAGCACAACTCGGAGATCACCACCGTCATCCGTGGTCTCAACTCCCCGCGGGGAATCGCATTTGACGGCCGGGGAGACTTGTATGTGTCCCAGTCGGGGGCGGCCGGCAGCGGAGCTGCTGGTCTTACCCGTACCGGCCGGGTCACCAAATACCGCCGCGGTGGACCCGTTGCGCTGTGGACGACAACTTTTGAATCGTTCTATGCGACAGAGGATCCGGCATCACCACCTGACGTCCTCGGTCCGGAAGGAATCAGTGCCACGGGCAGCAACTGCGGCGGTCGTGGTGATGATCGCCGGGAGCACGGCCCCCAATGCGTCGTGATGATGATCATGAGCGAATCACACGACGGTATCGCGGCCGCAAGCCACAACGCCATTCAAACCAAGAATGCGGGACATCTGTACAGCCTCAATCCGGCCACCGGTAAGGCGACCAACAAGAGTGACGTCGGCGACCAACAGTACCGATTCACCAAGGCTCACAAGAACTTGTTCCCACCCGACTTCCCCGATTCCAACCCGTACGGCGTCCTGGTCACCCGAGGAAATAACCACGGCTCACTCCGCACGTTCGTCGCGGACGCCGGGGCCAACACGATCAGCGAGATCATGCCAGGAGGTAGGACACGTATCATCGCGTACATTCCAAACGAGACGGCTGCCCCCTTCCGAGATGCCACGCCGACGTGCATTGCGCAAGGCCCGGACGGCTGGCTGTATGTCGCGACATTGCACCTGGTGGCGAACATTGTCGTGTTCGGCTCCGGACAGTCGGATGTCTGGCGGATCAACCCCAACGCCAATTATCCCACCGCCCCGAAAGTGTGGGCCAAGGGCTTGACCACACCCACAGCTTGCACATTTGACCGCCGAGGCAACTTCTGGGCGACCGAAATGTTCCAGCCGACAACCGGCGCGCCTGGAGACGTAATACGCATCCCATTCGAACACCCGAGCCGGCTGACCCGAATCGGTGGCGGGAAGCTTCCACTGCCGGGCGGCATCGCCCAAGCGCCGAACGGCGACATGTACGTCAGCATCAACTCGGCCAGCCCGATGAAAGGTAGCGGAGCGATCGTCCGCATCGACGATTGATCATTCCGCGGGGCCGGCTGCACACCGGCCGGCCCTCCTCGATATGCCGAGGACGTCAACGACCGTCGTTCGGGACGAACAGGTCGGAGGTTCCAAGCCTGTCACCCCGACCAGGGCTCCGCCCCGGGCCCACGCTTTCCGAAGTTTCGGAGCGTGGGCCTGAGGCGTGTCCCCCGTTGTCAGAGACGGACAACCGATCCATCACGGGTGATCTCGTGCGCGTCCGGATCGTCGAACCAGACGCCGCCGTTGCCGAGATAGCGGAAGCGAACCTCCTGGCCTCGCGGGACAGCAACACTGACGCTTCGCGTTCCATTGCTACGCCGGACCAGCCGATGAACGCCAGGGCGCCAGTCGTTGAACGATCCGACGACGGAGACTGCGCCGTCGTGGACGTCGTCCGGGAGAACGAACTGGATTTTCGCTGCCGCCGGGTCCTGCTGCTGAATGCGGATGGTCATCAATGCTCCATTGGTCGCTGCTGTTGTGGGCTCCCGCGCGTAGCGGGCAAGGCAAAACTAGGTGGGATCCGTCTGCTCCCAAAGTCGGCGCGCCGCGATGGGACGAGCCGTCACCAAGCTGTAACACCCACACTCGGACGGGCGGGGACCCCTCCGGTGAAGCCCTCACAAGCTTCAGTCAATCGAGCGGTGCAGGACGAAAATCCCACCGTGCGAAGGTTGGTCCAGACGCTCGTCATCTGTCCGGACGTACTCGTCGAGGACCTGCAGGATCCGCTGTGAGAGGCCCTGCACGTCCGCCGGCGACAAATGCAGCACGAACCGTGACATCTCGGCGATCGGGTCGGGCCCGGCCTCGCGCAGCTCCGCCATGAACGCCTCCACCGGAGCAAGTGAACCGGCGGCCTCGGTGTCCTCAAGGGACAGCCACCAGGACAGACCCGTCGAACGGTAGGGCTTTTCCAGAGCCCCACTGACCCCGGTGCGAACCGGTGCCGGCTCAAGCAGGCCCGCCCCCACCAGTTGGCGAACGTGGTACAGCACCGTTCCGGGATCCCGATCAAGCCGGTCGGCGAGTTGCTTGTTGGTCAATTCCTGCTGCCCGCAGAGGCGCAGGATGCGCAGACGAAGCGGATGCGCCGCCGCTTTGGCTTCGATGACAGTGGCGGCCCGGCGCCGATCCGGACGGTGCCGAGCGGCCCTATGCTCACTGGTCGCATCCACACCGCCCACCGTAGTAGGTCGGTGGAATGCATCCACCGCCTTGAAGTTACTCAATCGATGTGGAATCGTCCATTGCGTGGCCGCCTTCACCGACAACTGCGAACCACTTGGTCCGGCATTCCGGCGGCTCTGGGTTTCCTCCGGACTGTCGAATCTGGCTGACGGGACCTTCAAGGTCGCATGACCGCTCATCGCGGTGCGGTACACGCGAATCACCGACGCGTTCGCACTAACCCTCCGTGGCTGTCTTCGCCCTGCATGCCGGCGCCATCACGGACCGTTTCGACCGTCGCCGTCTGATGCTGGGAGCGAACCTGGCCCGCGCCGCCCTGGTAGCCATCCTCGTCCCGGCGGCTGTCGGATTCGGTTCCATCCTGGCGCTGTATGGCATCGCCTTCGGGATCGGCGTGGCCGAGACCGTCTATGACACATCGGCCCAGACCATCCTGCCGCAGCTGGTTGCGCGGCAACGGCTGTCACGTGCGAACGGACGCCTCTACGGAGCCGAACTGACCGCCAACCAGTTCCTCGGACCGCCGTTGGGTGGGCTGTTGGTGGGAATCGGCGCGGCGATCGCCTTCGCCGTTCCCGTCGGCCCTGTGGCTCATCGCCGTCAGCGCGCTGCTGCTCATCCGCGGTCGATTCCAGGTCGCGAGAAGCCAAGCCCAGCGGCGTGACTTCCGACATCGTCGAAGGGTTGAGGTTCCTCTGGCGCACCCCGGTGCTTCGCTCGCTCGCGGCCATCACCGGCGTCTACAACCTCGCCACCAGCGCCACTTTCGCCGTTCTGGTGTTGTATGCGGTCGGCCCTGACTCACCGATGGGACTCACCGACGCGGCCTACGGATTCCTGTTGACCACGCTTGCCGCCGGCAGCCTGATCGGGACGTTCGTGGCCGGGTGGATCGAACGCATGGTCGGCCGGGCACGATCCCTGCGACTCGGAGTCCTGTGTGGCGCGGCCGTCGTCGGCATTCCGGCCGTCACAACGGACCCGTTCGTGATCGGAGCTGTCTTCGTCCTCGGCGGCATCTCGATCGTCGTGGTCAACATCGTCACGGTCTCGCTACGCCAACGGATCACCCCCGACCGGCTGCTCGGTCGGGTCAACAGCGGTTACCGGCTGGTCGGCTGGGGCACCATGCCGCTCGGTGCGGCGCTGGGCGGCGTGCTCGCCGAGCTCTGCGGATTGCGGGCGGTCTTCGCGATCATGGCCCTGGTGGTGCTCGCGCTCGCCGGGCTCGATGGGGACGCTGACGGACCGGGCGATGAACGCCGCCGAGGTAAGTGCATGAGAGCGAGAACGGCCCTCCGGTGCACGCACCGGAGGGCCGTTCTCGGGATCGATCAGACCAACAACTTGGCCTTCTGGCTGGCGAACTCCTCGGGAGTCAATACACCCTTGTCGCGCAGATCGGCGAGCTGGGCCAGCTCGTCGGCTGAGCTCTTCGACGGGGCAGTGGCTGCGGTCTTGCGGACGTACTCCTGGAAATCCTCTTGAGCCGCCCTGTTCCGGGCCACCTCGCGCTCGGCCATGCCGCCGCCACGGACGATCAGGTAGATCAGCACGCCGACCAGTGGAATCAGGATGACCAGGATCAGCCAGGCGGCCTTGCCCCATCCGCCGACGTCGGTGCTGCGGAACAGATCCGTGATGATCCGGAACAGCAGGAAGAACCACAGGATCCACAGGAAGAAGTACATCATCTCCAGGAAGATTTGCAGCAGCGGGAAGTTCATCGTTCGACTCCTATGACGTGAACGGTCGTGCCGGCCGACCATCGGCAAGCACGCAATGCTGTTTGACACGTGGTGGTGACATCGTTGGCAAGATCGTTCGCGACGCTGGTCGTCACGCTGTCACTGCACTTCGAGAATGCCGGTAGGAGCGAGTCCCGACCAGCCCCTGAAGGCCCCGGGGCCATACTCTAGCGGGTACGCCGAATCGCACAGTTTCGCCACAGTCATCGTCGGCGATGCTTTTTTCGCGCCGGCAGCGTCGGCCTTGCCCGCTTCGAGAGTTCTGCGCTGGAGCCGGGTCATGCAGCGATGGTCGTGATGTGCGGGGCGGACGCGAGGAGGCTCACTGCGCAGCTGGAATGCTAGTTGAGGCCGCGCCCGTCCTGCTTGAGTGCCGTATCCACCGTGAGCGCCGCTGCGACCACCAGCGACGCAATCGGATCGACCAACGGGCGTTCGATCTCCACCAGATATTTGTCCGCGGTGGTGAAGAGCGTTGTCATCAGGCCCTCCCAGGTCTTGGTGATCCGGGCAATCTCCACTCCGGTCTGATCCTTGATGGAGAAATTCCATGCCCTCCAGTTCCGCGCATTCAGCGACCCAATTTCCTCTCCGCCGGATTCAAGACGGAAACGGATCTTGCCGAAGACGTTGTGCTGGACCAGCCGGCCGACCTCCACACCGTCGGGACGCTGCACGACCAGGGTGGACTTCATCAATTTCGCGGGTCTGATCACGACGAGCAGCGGCTGGTTGTCCATGTCCCGCACCTCCATCCGGTGCGTGAAGAATTGATCGAGATCCATCAGGAATCTCATCATCCTTTTCTTCTTGGTCTGACCCACCTCCGCGATCCAGCCGACCTGTCCGCCGTCCCGAGCGAACACGGCGTACTCGTTGGTGAGTTCGATGATCTTCCGTTTCTGGCTGACGATCAGCACCTGCTCGGTCATCGGCGATCGATAGCCGACGGCGGGCCCATCGTCCTGCATGTTGGCGCCGAAACTCTGATCACCCGTTCCCGGCTCCTCGGCCGACCCCGTGGGGTGTTCGGTCCAGGTCGAGCCGTCCCACCAGCGGAGCTCCGACCGCGTTCCGGACGGATCGGGATACCAGCCCGCTGGAACAGATTCAGTCATCAGCGGAGTCTCCCACTCGAACGTGGTCGAACGGGACGGATTTGTCGAACTGGGCCGCGTTCTTGCCGGCCGCCGACGCCATGGCGGTCAGAGAACGGCACGAGGGCAGGCAGGATGGAGCTCATGAGCAGCACTACGGACGGTCGCACTGACCTCTTGTCGAACCGGTCAGAAATCGAAGTAGCCCACCCGGCTGCCCCTGTGCCCGATCGACTTTTCGTCGACGACGACGCCGAACAGCGTTGGCGGCAGCGGTTCTCGGCCGTCCGGATGAGCCTGCCGCAGCCGGCCCACGACATCCAGGACCACGCCGTCTACGTTTCCAACGCCAACGGCCGCTACGAGCTGTACTGCTGGGACATTGCACGCGACGTCCACTCGATCGCCACTTCCCGGCCGGACGGCACGGTCCACGGCACCGTGTCCGCCGACGGGACCGCAGTTGTTGTGGTTCGACGATACCGACGGCGACGAATTCGGTCGGTGGCAGCGACAGCCGTTCGGCAGTGGGCCCGGTTCGGCGTCGCCGTCGATGCCCACCGTCCCGCCGGGTTATCCGGGCGGGCTCGAGGCAGGACGCCGGGTGACCATTGCCGGTTTCGTCGACGACGACGGCACCCGGATCCACCTGTCGGCCGACGGGCGAGAGCCGCAGGTGGTGTACCGGCATGCCAATGACGCCAGCGTCGACGGACTGTCGCGAGACGAGACCATCTGGCTGTTGGCCCATTCCGAGCACGGCGACTCGAGGTATCCGGCACTGCGGGCGATCGCGGTAGCGGACGGCGAGGTGCTCGGCAACCTCGACGACAGTCCCGGTAGGGGGTTGGAGGCCATCGCCTTCTCCCCGAAAGCCGGAGATCAGCGGGTACTGGTCGGGCACGAGCGTCGGGGACACAACCAGCTGTTGATCTGGAACGTGGCGAGCGGGGAGGTGGAAGAACTGGACATCGACCTGCCGGGTGACGTCTACGGCGATTTCTATCCGGACGCCGAGTCGCTGCTGATCCTCCAGACCTATGCCGGCCGGACCAGCATGCACCGCTACCAGTTGTCGACAGGCGCGCTGACCGACCTGCCGGCGGCACCCGGCGTCATCTCGGGCGCCATCACCAGAGCAGACGGCGCGGTCTGGTACCACTGGTCCAGCGCAACCCACGCAGGCCAGCTCCGCGTGCTGGCACCGGACGCGAGCACCGACCGCACCCTGCTGCTACCGCCCGGCGGCGCGGCGCCGAGTTCCGAGCCACTCACCGACTTGTGGATCGCGGGACCGGGCGGTTCGATCCACGCGCTGCTCGCGCGACCGCCGGCCCCGGACTGCCCGCCGGCGCCGGACCACTCCAATTCCGCCCTGCCCACCGTGTTCTTCCTACACGGCGGGCCGGCGGCCGCAGACGAAGATTCCTACGACGCCACCCGCTCGGCCTGGCTCGATGCGGGATTCGCAGTCGTGCAGGTCAACTACCGCGGATCAACGGGGTACGGCTCGGCCTGGCGGGACGCACTCACCGCCCGGGTCGGACATACCGAGCTGGCCGATGTCGCCGCCGTTCACGATCACCTGGTCAAGGACGGCGTGGTCGATCCGAACCGATCGGTGCTGGCCGGCTATTCGTGGGGTGGATTCCTGACCCTGCTCGGTCTGGGGACTCAACCGTCGCGCTGGGCGGCGGGCATCGGCGGAGTGCCGGTCGCCGACTACGTCCAGGCGTACGAGGACGAGATGGAACCGCTGCGTGCGTACGACCGAGCCCTGTTCGGCGGATCTCCGGAGGAGGTCCCACTCGCCTACCGCGACTCGTCACCGCTGACCTACGTGGACCAGGTGCGCGCGCCGGTGTTGATCCTCGCCGGCGAGAACGACCCGCGCTGCCCGATCCGGCAGATCGACACCTACCTGGACGCGCTCTCGGCCAATGGAGCCACGTACGCGCACTACCGCTACGACGCCGGCCACGGTTCGATGGTGGTCCAGGAGCGCATCCGCCAGGTGGCCTGCGAGATCGCCTTCGCCCGTACCGCCCTCGGCATGCCGGGCGCCTGACTCCCGCGCTCATCACCGCTCCGGCGCGCTCATCAACTGGACCGCGCTTACGAACGTCCCGGTTCTGGGACGGAGGGGACGCAAGTCGACCCGATCATGAGCGCGGTCGAAGTTGATAAGCGCGGTCAGGGGGTCAGGGGCGGAGTTCGGGGAAGTCCTCGAGGCGAAACTCCGTGGGAGACAGCGTATCCGCGTCTGCCGCGTGGATTTGATCCTCCCGGCCACGTAGCTCGACCCGGCGGATCTTTCCGGAGATGGTCTTCGGCAGCTCGGCGAATTCCAGCCGGCGAATCCGTTTGTAGGGTGCCAGGTGCGTCATCGAATGGGCGAAGATCAGTGCGGCCGTCCGGCGACTCGGTTCGAAGCCTGCCGCGAGCACGACGTAGGCCTTGGGAACGGCCAGCCGCAGCGCGTCCGGCGACGGGACTACGGCTGCCTCCACCACCGACTCATGCTCCAGCAGAACAGATTCCAGTTCGAACGGGGAGATCCGGTAGTCGCTGGCCTTGAACACGTCATCGGCCCGCCCGACGTAGGTGACGTAACCGTCTGCGTCCACCGACCCGACATCGCCGGTGTGGTAGTAGTTGCCGGCCATCGCTTCCGCGGTCCGCTCCTCGTCGCCGTGGTAGCCGGCCATCAGCGCGACCGGGCGGCTGCTCAGGTCGAGGCAGATCTCCCCCTCGCCCACCACGCCCGATCCGTCCACCGGGACCACCGCTCCGGTCATCACGTCGACCAACGCGACGGCAAACCCCGGCATGGGTCGGCCCATCGACCCTTCCCGCACCGACTGACCGGGCGAATTGCCGATGGCCAATGTCATCTCCGTCTGGCCGAACCCGTCCCGGATGGTGACGTCCCAGGCTTGCCGCACCTGATCGATCACCTCCGGATTCAACGGTTCGCCGGCTCCGGCCACCTCGCGCGGCGGGGTGGTCAACAGGGACAGATCCGCCTGGATGAGCATCCGCCAGACCGTCGGCGGTGCACAGAAGGTGGTAACCCGATTCTCGCCCATCACCTGCATCAATGCCCGCGCATCGAATCGGGCGTAGTTGTAGATGAAGACCGTGGCACCGGCGATCCAGGGCGCGAAGACATTGGACCAGGCATGCTTCGCCCAGCCGGGCGAGGAAATGTTCAGGTGGACGTCGCCGGGCTGCAGGCCGAGCCAGAACATCGTCGACAGGTGCCCGATCGGGTACGAGACATGGCTGTGCTCGACGAGTTTCGGCAGAGCTGTTGTGCCCGAGGTGAAATAGAGCAGCAGCGCATCATCGGCCGGCGTCGGACCATCGGGCTGGAAATCATCGGACCCGTCACTGCTTTCAGCGTAGGAGATCCACCCCTGGACCGGCGTGCCGACCGCGATCCGGACGAAACCGCCTGCTACGCCGAGGAACTTCGCCGTGTCCGCGTCGCGCGCGATCACGAATCGGGCCTGTCCCCGGTCCACCCGGTCACGCAGATCCGTCGAACTCAGCAGGGTAGATGCCGGGATCAGCACGGCGCCGAGCTTGATCGCCCCGAGGATCACCTCCCACAACTCGACCTGGTTACCCAGCATCAGGATGATCCGGTCTCCGCGCCGGACACCCAGACTCCGCAACCAGACGGCGACCTGGTCGGAACGGGTTGACAACTCCTGGTAGGTCCACGAGCCGGAGTCGCCGTTCTCCTCGAGGATCGCGAGAGCCGGCCGGTCAGGGTGTTCCGCCGCGATCACGTCGAACCAGTCGAGCCCGAAGTTGAAGGTCGCCGGACGTGGCCACCTGAAATCGCGCACCGCGGTTTCGTAGTCGGTCCGATGTGTCATCAGGAATTCGCGAGCGGCGCGCAGCATTCCCGTGCCTGCCGACGCTTGCCTGGCGCTGTTCGGCCCTGACGTCATCGTCGATTCCTCTCGCTCCTCACACGACCCTACGACCCAGCCGGTCCGGCGGGCCGCAGCCCTGCCGCATTCCGGCCCGAGCGCCGTCAGCGCACGCCTGCGGCGAACCCGGTCAGTTGTTCCGCAAGCATCTCCGCCGACGTCATCACGGCAGGGTCATCTGCCACGTCCACGGCGTCGAAGGTGGTGATCGCGCTGTTGATCGTCAAGCCCAGCGGCGTCGGCCAGCCACGCAGGGCGTGGATGACCTGCCGCAGGGTGCCGAGCGTGCCGACGGCGGCCTGCCAACCACGGGCGACCGCGATGGCTCCCACCGGGCGGCCATGAAGGTAGGGACGCCGGTCGGTCCGCAGCTCCTCCAGGTAGTCAAGGGCGTTCTTCACCAGGCCCGATACCGTGCCGTGGTAGCCGGGCGACGAAATGACCACCGCGTCGGCCGAGCGCACGGCCTCGATGTAGTCGCGGGCTGTGACCGGCAGGGCGGCTCCGGAGTGATACGGCGAGAAGTCAAGGGCCCGCCCGGTGAACGACACGGTCGACGCGCCCCGTCGCCGGGCGGCGCTCAGCACTGCTCGCAGCGCCCGTTCCGACTGGGAGTCAGGGTCGACGGACCCGCCGATGCCGACGATCAGGTTGCTCACACCTTCGATCCTGCCCGCTAGGGCGACATGTCATCGCTCCGGGTGAGCAGATGCACGCCGGCAACGACAAGTCGCCGGGCCGACATCAGGGTGAGGACAGTGACCAGCCGACGATCGACCCTGTGGGCAGCGCAGATGGGCTGGACATCGACACGGTGTCCAACCCGGACCAGGCCAACCTGCTGCCGGCGACGATTGCGCTGGGCAGCAGGGAAAGTGACCTGGCGCGCGCACCGGTCATGGACGCCACCCACAGCTCCAGTGCGCCACCGCCGGACTCCGTGACCATTGCCAGCTGAGCACCATTGGGCGAATAGCCGGCTGCCACGAAGTTGCCGGTCAGCCCCGGGATGCCCGTGAGAGCGCCGGTCCCGAGGTCGAGAAGGTGCGGCGGTCCGGCAGGGCCGAAGGTGGTCGAACCGACGATCGCCTGCCGACCGTCCGGCGATACGGCCAGCGGTGCCAGTTGCGTCCCGCTGGGACCGAGCGGGCCGAATTCCCTGCGCAATCCGCTGTTGAGATCGACGACCACCAGGTTCGGCGGCACCTGATCGCCTCTGTACACAGTGAAGATCACCTTCGAGCCGCCGCTGGCCAGGTAGCCGGACTGGAACTCGTACGGTCCGCTGGCCAGTGCGACCACCCGGGGAATCAACGAGTGGGGATCGACATCGACGACCCTGCTGGTTGGCCCTGCGGCTTCGAACGAATCGCTGATCAGTAGTAGATGCCCGCTCGTCGAATTCCAGATCATGCCGGTGTAGGCCGATCCTGATGACGACGGCGCACCGGCGCTCGATCCATCCGGTTTCAACGACGGCGTCGAAAGAGCCGGCACCCGCGATGCCATGCCGGTGTGCACGTCGAGCAGCCACACCACCCCGCTGCCCCGTGCCGACACATCTCGGCCGACCGCCACCCGCTGGCCGTCGGGTGAGAACGCGGCCGTGATCTGCAGGTGCCCGGTCAGCGATAGGTCGGCGCAGACCGCACCGCTGGTGGAACCAACCGGCCTGACGCAGACCCCGTGTGCCGGATCTGAAACCGCGACGCTCGAACCGTTGGGTGACAAGGCAAGCACGTCGCTTCCGTCGGCCCGCACGGCGGTTGCCGTCAGCCCGTTCAGCGCGGGGCTCCGGTAGGGCGCGATCACCGCTGACCCCGGGTTCGTGCAAGCGGCGACCACGAGCAGAACGCAGAGGGCACCAGCCCGCAGCAGCCGTCGAGCCGGATGCGCACGTACCCGACGATCTCCCATGATGCCTGCCAATGTACGAGCGTTCGCGGCGGCAGGGGCGTCGGCCGCGGCGGCTGCGCTCAACTGCCGCTTCATTGCGGCATGCAACAGTGGAGTGATGGTGATGGGGTTCGAACGCGGCACCGACGGGCCACGGGTCATCGTGGCCGCGGTCGACGCCTCGACGACGTCGATGCGCGCGGCCGCCTACGCCGCCGGACTGGCTCGCCGGCAGTCTGCTGAACTCGTGGTGGTGTTCGTCGTCGGCGGCTCCGCGATGGCGAACTTCGTCCCGGCCGCCGGCTCCGCTGTCGACTCCGCCTTGCAGGATGTGGCCGACGATCTGCGGGCGCAGGTCGAGAACGGCGCAGCCGCCGCCGGAATCAGGGCTCGATTCATCGAGAAGAAGGGCGATCCGTACACCGAGATCGCGAAGGTCTGCACGGCGGTGATGGCGGATGCGGTGGTGGTCGGGGCCTCGACGTCCGCCGGCCATCGTCTGGTGGGGTCGATCGGCGTGCGACTGGTCAGAGCCGGTCGCTGGCCGGTCACCGTCGTTCCGTAGCCATCTGAATCCCGGGTTATGGTTCGCCTGTGCCGAACCGCATGCCACGCTCGGCAGCTCCTTGGCGATGGGGTGCACCGGCGCTGGGGCTGGCCGTCCTGCTGACGTCGTGCACGACAGCCGCAACCGGCGCGGTGGACTCCGCCGGACCCTCTCCCCGGTCCGATGGCGCGTCGATCAGCCGGACCACCTCCACCGCGGGTCATTCGGCGGCCACTACGCCCGCTCCGACCCTCAGGCCCCGGGGATCGCTACCGCCTTCCCCAACCGCGGTCACGAGCACCAGCCGACCCGCAGCACCTGAGGGCGCCGGGACGCCCGGAAGCTGTGTTGCCGGACGTTGCTACACGGTGGGTGTCGTGCACCAGCTGGCCGTGGGCGTTGCTCCCGAGTCGAGCGGAATTGCGGCCTCCGCGAAGTCGCCCGGCTCGTTCTTCGTCGTCGACGACGGTACGGGCGCCGATCAAGTGGTGGCCGTGCGATCCGACGGCTCCCGCATCGCAAATCTGGTGGTTTCAGGGATGTCCGCGGGCAATGCGGAAGCCCTTGCTGCGGGACCTTGCGGCGATCGATCAGGACGATGCCTCTACGTCGGTGACATCGGCGACAACAGCGAGAAGCGGGATCGGATCACCGTCTACCGACTCTCCGAACCATCCCTCGCGCCGCCGCCGAGGAGCCCGTTGCCGGCCGACGTCTGGCACTACCGCTATCCCGACGGCCCGCACAATGCGGAGGCGATGGTCGTCGCGGACGACGGCTCGCTGGTCGTGATCACCAAGTCGGCTCCCAACCCGACCACCGGAGTGGTTCCGCCGCATCGCATCTACCGGGGCACTGCAGGCGGAGGTGAGCTGCGCTACGTCTCCTCGTTCACGCCGCCGAATCCAGCCAGGCGAGCGCAGTCGCTGTTCACCGGGACGGTCGTCACCGACGCCGCCTACGCCGACGGGCGACTGCTCCTGCTGACCTATGACGAGGTGATCGAGTACCTGGCGCCGACCCGGCACGCCGACCCGGCAGCCTTTCCCGGTTGGCCGCATCATGAACTGCCTGACCCGCCGATGATCCAGTCCGAGGGCATCACCGGTGATGTCATCGGGTGCGGCTACGAAGTGACGTCCGAGAAAGGCCCAGGGGGCACCCGCGCCAGTCTGGCCGGCGTGGCGTGCCGATGAAGGACCACCGACCTACAGCGCAGCCGCGACCACTTCGGCGATCTGTACGGCGTTGAGCGCGGCACCCTTGCGGAGGTTGTCGTTGCTGACGAACAGCACGAGGCCACGACCGTCCGGTGCGCCTGGGTCGGCCCGCAGCCGTCCAACGTAGGACGGGTCGGAACCTGCCGCCTGCAACGGGTTCGGAACCTCGGACAATTCGACGCCGGCAGCGCCGGCGAGCAACTCCGTCGCGCGCTCGACCGAGAGCGGCCGGGCGAACTCCGCATTGATCGACAACGAGTGCCCGGTGAAAACCGGTACTCGCACACAGGTTCCGGAAACGAGCAGGTCGGGGATGGCCAGGATCTTGCGAGACTCGTTGCGCAGCTTCTGTTCTTCGTCGGTCTCGAAACTACCGTCGTCGACGACGTTGCCCGCCAACGGGATCACGTTGAAGGCGATCGGCCGAACGTACTTCTTCGGCGCCGGGAACTCCACTGCGTCTCCGCCGTGTGTCAGTCCGGCGGCGCCTTCGACCACGGCCCTGACCTGGCCGTCCAACTCGGCGACGCCGTCCAGCCCGCTGCCGGACACGGCCTGGTAGGTGCTGACGATCAATCGGAGCAGGCCGGCCTCGTCGTGCAGGGGCTTGAGCACCGGCATGGCAGCCATGGTTGTGCAGTTCGGGTTCGCGATGATCGCGCCCCCGCCGCCAGCCAGCACTCCGAGGGCGGCCTCCGGATTGACCTCCGCCACCACCAGTGGGACCTCGGCATCCATCCGCCAGCCGGACGAGTTGTCGATGACGATCGCACCGGCGGCGGCGAACTTCGGCGCCAACGCTCTCGAGGTCGATCCGCCGGCCGAGAAAAGCGCGATATCAAGACCCGTTGGGTCGGCAATCGCCGCATCCTCGACGATCACCTCCCGGCCGTCCCAGGGCAGAGTGGAGCCGGCGGACCTGGCGGAGGCGAAGAACCGGATGGATGCAACCGGAAAATTGCGCTCCGCCAATATCTTTCGCATAACGCCGCCGACCTGCCCGGTCGCACCGACGATGCCGACATTCAGACCTGCGCTCATCGTCCTGTTCCTCCGTACACGGTCGCCGGGTCGTCGCCGCCGAGCTCAAAAGCGTTGTGGATGGCCTTGACGGCCGTGTCCAGCTCGACGTCGCGGACCAGCACCGAGATCCGGATCTCCGATGTCGAGATGATGTCGATGTTCACGCCGGCGTCGGCCAGTGCCTCGCAGAATGTTGCCGTCACTCCGGGATGCGACCGCATCCCGGCGCCGATCAGCGACACCTTACCGACGTGGTCGTTGTACACGATGGTGTCGAAGTTAATCGTTGCCTTGTTGTTCTCAAGTGCCGCAACGGCTCTCGGACCGTCGGCCTTCGGCAGCGTGAACGTGATGTCGGTCTTGCCCTCGGCCGCGCGAGAGATGTTCTGCACCACCATGTCGATGTCGATCTCGGCGTCCGCGATGGTCCGGAAGATCCGGGCCGCGACACCGGGGTGGTCAGGCACCGCCGCGACGGTGACCTTGGCCTCGCCGCGTTCGTGGGCGACGCCGGTGATCAATGCCTGTTCCACGGTCAAATCCTCCATGCTGCCGGTGACGATGGTGCCGGGTTTGTCCGTGTAGGACGAACGGACGTGCACCGGGACGTGATAGCGGCGGGCGTATTCGACGCACCGGAGCATCAGCACCTTGGCGCCTGCCGCCGCCATCTCCAGCATCTCCTCGTAGGTGATGGTGTCGAGCTTCGTCGCATCGGAGACGATCCGCGGGTCGGCGCTGAAGACACCGTCGACGTCGGTGTAGATCTCGCAGACGTCTGCGTCCAGTGCGGCGGCCAGTGCGACCGCGGTGGTGTCCGACCCGCCGCGGCCGAGCGTGGTGATGTCCTTGGTGTCCTGCGAGACACCCTGGAATCCGGCGACAAGGGCGATCGCGCCGTCGTCCAGCGCGGCCCTGATGCGACCCGGGGTGACGTCGATGATGCGCGCCCGTCCGTGCGTCGAGTCGGTGATGACGCCGGCCTGCGATCCGGTGAACGATCTGGCCTCGGCGCCGAGCGAATGGATGGCCATCGCCACCAGGGCATTGGAGATCCGTTCCCCGGAGGTCAGCAGCATGTCCAACTCGCGCGCCGGCGGCACCGGGGCCACCTGCTGCGCCAGGTCCATCAGTTCGTCGGTGGTGTCGCCCATCGCAGAGACAACGACGACCACGTCATTACCGGCTTTCCGGGTCGCAACGATCCGCTCGGCCACCCGCTTGATGCGCTCCGCGGTCGCCACCGAGGAACCGCCGTACTTCTGGACGACCAGACTCACTGCGCTGCCACTACCCTTTCCTCGGTCACGCACCACATCCGGTGGCCCGCCGCTGACGACTGGTCGCCGTACGAATGGTCGACGCGGTCTACCGCAGTCGGACGCGAACGACGCCGACCGGAGCAGGGCCGGACGCGGCGATATTCGGGTTCAGACTACCTGCGCAGCGGAACCGTTTTCCTCGAGCACGCCTGCATCGCCGGGCCATGCGTCGTGCGGCGAAAGTAGTCCGGCCAGGGGAGGAAATCGACGGAGGATCATCGGCCTCACTCGATCTTCGGCACAGAAAGGGCGCCGTGAGGACGAGGCCTGATCGGCGACCCGGTCAGCAGGCGCCGCCACGCGGCACTTCGCGCTCGATACGCTGGTGACGTCGCAAACGAACGCCCGGTCACCCCGACATCGGCCGCATCGGACGATTCACCCACCGGGACGCCACGCAGACTCCAGGAGCCGCCAGCCATGATCGACACTGCATCGATGGCCACCACTTTCACCGCGGGCCTGCCCGACTGGGTGCTGCCCTTCGTGACCGCCTATCACGGCCCGACCGGCACCTCCGAGGAGCGCATGGCACTTGTCCATGCGCTGGCCGATCGCAACTTCGTGGCCGGAAACGGTGGTCCGTTCGCTGCAGTGGTGGCCGATCCGGAGACCGGCGAAATCGTCTCTGTCGGGGTGAATGTGGTGTTGTCCAGCGGACTTTCTTCCGCCCATGCGGAGGTCACAGCGATCTCGCTGGCGCAGGTGGCGATGAAATCATGGGATCTCGCCGCAGTGCGGCCCGGCTTGGAACTGGTGGTGAATTGGCGCCCCTGCGCGATGTGTTTCGGAGCTGTGTTGTGGTCCGGTGTGCAACGACTCGTGGTGGCCGGCGACGGTCCGGACCTGGAGCGCCTGACCGGCTTCGACGAGGGACCGGTGGTCGCCGACTGGGCTGAGCAGCTACACCTGCGCGGTATCGAAGTGGAGCAGGATGTGTTGCGGGAGGGCGCCATTGCCACCTTTACCGCCTACGGTCAGAGCCAGTCGCTCGTCTACAACGCCCGCCGCGGGGAGTGAAAGGGCTGTGGTCTCCCACACGAGTACGGACGTCGCCGAAACGTCTGTCGACTCGGGCGGCGTCCGGCTGAATGTGGCCACCGCCGGCGACGGGCCGCCGGTGCTGCTGCTGCACGGCTTCCCTGACTCCTGGCACCTGTGGCGAGCCCAGATCAAGGCGTTGGCCGGCAATGGCTTCCGGGTCATCGCACCTGATCTCCGTGGCCACGGAGCTTCGGGGCGGCCGGAAGATGTTGCAGCGTATGGCATGCCGATCTTGGTCGATGACATCCGCAATGTGCTGACGCACTTCGGCATTGCCCGAACGGCCGTCGTCGGCCACGATTGGGGCGCGGCCATCGCCTGGAACTTCACCCATCGGCACCCGGACCTCGTTGACCGGCTGACCGCCTTGTCCGTCGGTCATCCTGGCGCCAACGTGGCGGCGGGGATCAGGCAACGGCAACTGTCGTGGTACATGCTCTGGTTCCTGCACCGCGGAGTCGCCGAGCAGGTGCTGCCGCGACAGGACTGGCTGGCCTTCCGCGAGTGGGCCTGGGACGGCGCCGCGCGCGGCTCGGACCCGGACATGGACCGGCAGATCGCCGACCTCTCCCGGCCCGGGCGCCCTCACCGCGGCGCTGAACCTGTACCGCGCCAATATCCGGCCCGAGAACTACTTCGTGACCGGCGCGACGCAGATGCCGCACGTCGCCTGCCCGGTGCTCGGCGTCTGGTCCACCGGCGACGTGTTCCTGTCGGAGGAGCAGATGGTCGGCTCCGCCGCGTTCGTCGACGGACCGTGGCGATACGAACGCCTGCCCGGCACTCACTGGATCCCGACGCAGGCGCCCGATCAGTTGTCCGCCCTGCTGCTGGACTTCCTGACCTGATGCCGCTGGTCTGACCAAGCTTGGTCAGACCAGCCGATACGATGGGTCGTATGACGATCACCGTCAATGTCTATGAGGCCAAGACACGACTATCGAGCCTGCTGAACAGGGCAGAGTCCGGCGAGGAGATCATCATCGCCAGAAATGGTCGCCCTGTCGCCCGGCTGACCGCCATTGCTGCTCATCGCCCCGATCGCACGCCCGGATCGCTACGAGGGCTCGTCCACATCGGTGCTGACTTCGACAAGTTCGAGCCCGCCGACGATCTTGATTGGTACGGCGGCAATTTCGGGTGAGGCTGCTCATCGACACTCACATCCTGTTGTGGTGGCTCACGGACGACCCGGCCTTGCCGGAGCTCGCGCGTTCCGCGATGACTGACGGAAAGAACGAACTACTGATCTCTGCCATCTCGTTTGGCCGAAATTTCGATCAAGACCTCGCTCGGCAAGTTGCAGGCTCCGCCAGACCTGGCCACTGTGACCAGGGACAGCGGTTTCGGACACCTGTCGTTCGATGCCGCCCATGCAGCTGAACTTGGGCTGCTCGCCTGGCATCACCGAGATCCGTTCGATCGCATGCTGATTGCGCAGGCGAGAGTTGAACACCTAACCTGATCACCGCGGATCCACGCTTTGCCGACTATGGGATCGACCTGCTGACCTGATGCGGCGGTCAGGCGGTTCGCCACCCCGATCGCAACGATGGGACCGCCCGGAGTATCGTCCGTGACGTGGTGCGCATCGCAGCGGCCGGCGTTCTCGCCGTGAGCCTGCTCCTTAGCGGCCGCGACGGAGCCTGATCCAGACTGGCTCCTCCGTCGCGGGTCTTTGTGCTGCTGGTCGACATCCCCGTCCGGGCAGATCATGTCGAGCCCGGGACCTTGAACAAAAGGATCTGTCATGAGCACTCCGCCCGTCTCCCGCCTGAACCCGCCGGCCGGCGAGATCCCCGCCGATCAGCGTCCTTACAACCGGCAGCGCGGCAGCCAGATGCCGTTCACCCGCTACACCCCGTTCACCCCGATCGACCTGCCCGATCGCACCTGGCCGTCCACGGTCATCCAGAAGGCGCCGCTGTGGTGCGCGGTCGACCTGCGCGACGGCAATCAGGCTTTGATCGACCCGATGACGCCCGCCCGCAAACGTCGGATGTTCGACCTGCTGGTGTCGATGGGCTACAAGGAGATCGAGGTGGGCTTCCCGGCTGCATCGCAGACCGACTTCGACTTCGTCCGCGAGATCATCGAACAGGAGGCCGTTCCGGACGATGTCCGGATCCAGGTGCTGACGCAGGCGCGTCCCGAGCTGATCGCCCGGACCTACGAGGCGGTGGAAGGCGCGCACTCGGCGATCGTCCACCTGTATAACTCCACCTCGACCTTGCAGCGGCGGGTGGTGTTCGGTCAGGACCGGGCAGGCATCACTCGAATCGCGACAGACGGAGCAGAGGAAGTAGCTCGCTGGGCCGACAAGTATCCGGATACCGACTGGCGTTTCGAGTATTCCCCCGAGTCTTACACCGGTACGGAACTGGAATACGCCGTCGAGGTGTGCAACTCCGTCTCCGCCGTCTGGCAGCCGACGCCCGACCGACCGATGATCGTCAACCTGCCGGCCACCGTCGAGATGGCCACCCCGAACGTCTACGCCGACTCCATCGAGTGGATGCACCGCAACCTGGAACGACGGGACGCGCTGGTGCTCTCGCTGCACCCGCACAACGACCGCGGCACTGCGGTGGCCGCGGCCGAGCTCGGCTACATGGCCGGTGCCGATCGCATCGAGGGCTGCCTGTTCGGGAACGGCGAGCGCACCGGCAATGTCTGCCTGGTGACGTTGGGCCTCAACGTGTTCAGCCAGGGCATCGACCCGCAGATCGATTTCTCCGACATCGACGAGATTCGCCGCACGGTCGAGTACTGCAACCAGTTGGCGGTGCCCGAGCGGCATCCCTACGGTGGCGATCTGGTCTACACGGCGTTCTCGGGATCGCATCAGGACGCGATCAAGAAGGGGTTCGACTTCCTGAACCGCGACGCCGTCGCGGCCGGGGTTCCGGTCGAGAAGTTCACCTGGCAGGTCCCCTACCTGCCGATAGATCCCAAGGACGTCGGACGTTCCTACGAGGCTGTGATCAGGGTGAATTCGCAGTCCGGCAAGGGCGGCGTCGCCTACATCATGAAGACCGAGCACGGACTCGACCTGCCGCGCCGCCTGCAGATCGAGTTCTCCCGCGTGGTGCAGGCCCATACCGAGTCCGAGGGTGGCGAGGTCGATGCCAGGGCCATGTGGCGCTATTTCGCCGACGAATATCTGGAGCGCACCGCTCCCCTGCAGTTCATCCGGGCCCAGATCCAGAACCCAGACGACGCGCCCGACGGGCTCGACACGCTCGCTGCGCGCCTGGTGATGGACGGCAGCGAGCAGGCCTTGCGGGCGCAGGGTAACGGGCCCGTTGCCGCCTTCTGCAACATCCTGGCCGAGGCCGGCTACGACGTGCGGGTGCTGGATTACGTCGAACATGCGCTGTCGGCCGGCGGCGACGCGCGGGCCGCCGCGTATCTCGAATGTGCCATCGACGGTCAGGTGTTCTGGGGGGTCGGCATCGACTCGTCCATCACCCGTGCCTCGCTCAAAGCCATCGTCTCCGCGGTCAACCGCTCCGCCGCCCAGCACGCCGACCGCAACTGACCTGCAGTACGACCGCAGGTTGCCGACCGCAACTGACGTACAGGACGACCGCAGGTATGGACCAGCCGTCTGTCATGTCTGCCGTGCTGCTGGTCCGTCGGTGAGGCTGGGCCTGCGTTGGTTCTTCGACCGACGATAGGCGATCACCGCCTTGCGGGAACTGCGCCAAACGCCGTCCGGACCCTGTAGTGCATCCAGACGACCTCGCTGCGCTGCCTGGCGCAGCGCAGCCAGACTGAATTCTTGATTGGCGAGCGCTGCGATCGGGACCATTCGGGCCGGCCCCGCAACGTTCGGCACGATGAAGCGGGTCAGGTTGTCGTACATGGCTCGGGCCAGAATCTCCCCCAGCGGACCGAAGTCGCCCGCATCCGCTCGCTGCATGGCCTTGAGGTAGGAGTCGCGCTGACGCTTGAAGATGATCACCGGCGGATACCCGAGACGGACGAGCATCAGATTAAGGACCAACCTTCCGGCACGGCCGTTCCCGTCCAGGAACGGGTGCACCCGTTCGAACTGATTGTGCAAGCGTGCCAGCGACTCCGGCAGCGGGTCGGATCCTTGACGATGAGCCCGCAAAACAGGCGTCAGGCTGCGGACACTGTCCAGCCAGTCGTTGAGCATGGCGGGCACCAGCGGCCACGATGGTGGTGTCATCCCGGCAGAGAACGGCCTGATGTCGTGTTCGCGGAATCGACCGGGTGACTCCTTCTCGGTTGCCTGCTCGTGCGGATCGACGCTCCAGACCGGGGCCAACGCCAGCTGATGGATGTGCCGGATCTCGGCCAGGGTGACCAGATTGCCGTCGTGCCAGTCGCCAGGATCGATGGCCTGCGCGTACACCCACCGGGCGGCATCGGCGTATCCCTTGACTTCCATGTATTCGCGCAGCGGCTTGGCGCCGACCGCCCGTCCCCTGTCGAGCAACAGCTCGACTTCACGAAGCACCAGGGTGTTTCCCTCCAGAGCGGTGGAGTGGTGCGCCTCCTGATGCCAGATGTCGGACCAGATCGCCTCCGACTCCTCAGGTGTCGGTAAGCCGCCGAGGCGCTCCTCTAGTTCCGTGAGGGCTGACTCCAGCCGCGCATAGATGGTGGCTCTCGCAGGGCGACCACGAGCCATGAACACATCTCCCGAGCGCACTTGATCAGGTTGAGTACCAGCCAATTGATCTTATCAAGATGCGCCGGAATTGATCACCATCACAGTCGCCAATGAGACTTATCAAGCGGGTCTAGCGGCGGGGATCAACATCGCCGGCGGGGATGAACGTGTCCATCTATGTCCCAGTGGTCACATCCGGGCAATGTTGATCCCCGCGACCGGCGCCTCCCAGGCTGCCGTGAACAATTGCGCCCGTGTACCGGATCGACACAGCGGAGCGCCGGCGGCGGTTGCAGACCAGACACCGGCTGACCGCGGCTACGCATGCCGCTGACGTGGTCCGTGCCGCGGAGTCGGTCATCGCGCTGCACGCCACCGACCCGGCGACTGTGTACCTGTCGGCCTGGGCCCGCACCTCGGTCGGCAGTCAGAGCGACATCGCCGACGCCATCTACTCGTCGAGGCGGCTAGTGCGGATGATGGCGATGCGGCGCACCATGTTCGTCGTGCCGACTGCACTGGCACCCGCGGTCCAGGCGTCGTCGGCGATCGCGGTCGGGGCGACCCAACGAAAGCGACTGCTGACCGACCTACGCAAGGCCGGCGTCGCCGAGGACGTCGAACGCTGGTTGGACGAGGTCTCCGCCTCGGCACTGGCCGCCCTGGAAAGGCGCGGCTCCGCGTCGGCGGTCGACCTCGTCCTTGACGAGCCCCGGCTGAACGCCGTGTTGGATCTAGCGCCCGACAAGTCATACGCCGCACCGCAGAAGGTCACCAGCCGCGTGCTCACCGTGTTGGCTCTGGAGGGCAAAATTGTCCGTGGGAAGCCGCCCGGCAGTTGGACCGGAACCCGAAACGAGTGGTGGCCCGCGGCGTCCTGGCTACCGGGTGGCTTGGGCGACGTCGACCCGGCGACGGCCAGAGTCGACATCGCCCGACGGTGGCTGCAAGCCTTCGGGCCGGCGCCGATCGCCGACCTGGTGTGGTGGACAGGCTGGACCCTTGGGCAGGTACGCACCGCCTTGAGATCGATCCGCACGGTCGAGGTCGACATGGAGGGGGCGACGGGACTTGCGCTGGCGGACGACGTGGAGAGCACTCCGGAACCCGACCCCACCGCGGCCTTGCTGCCGGCACTCGACCCGACACCGATGGGTTGGGTAGAGCGGGACTGGTACTTGGGCCCGCACCGCGCACCGCTGTTCGACCGCACCGGGAACATCGGGCCGACGATTTTGTGGCGAGGTCGCGTGGTCGGCGGCTGGGCACAGCGAGCCGACGGCGAGATCCGGGTGCGGTTGCTGGAGGACATCGGGGCGGATGGGAACTCTGCCGTTGCCGCCAGGGCTGCGGAGCTGGCCGAGTGGCTCGGCCAGCTCCGCTTCACACCGCGATTCCGGACACCGCTCGAGCGTGAACTGGTGGGCTGACGGTCATTCCGCCCGTTGGAACACCACGTTGAGCTCCACCTCGATGCGCCGACCGATCATGAAACTGGGTGCCTTGATGCCGAGGTCGAGGCGGTCGAACCCGCCGGCGGCCCGTACCAGCAATTCCTGCTCAGCGCTTCGCTCGACCGTGCAGCGCAACGCCAACTCGATGGAATGTCCACGTGCGGCGAAGGTTCCCGTCATCGGGTCCTCGCCGGATGAGTGACCGTATCCGTCGAAAGTCATCATTGGGAATTGCCGCGTATCCAGCAATTTAGGCTTCGCAAGATCGGTGTCCCGCTTCTTATTGCCGGTGTTAATTCGGGAGAGGTCGAGTTCGGCGTGCACAGAACATTGCTCACCGGCCACCGTGATCTCCGCTGCCGTGATCGGAATGTTCCCTCGTACCGTGTTCAGGCCCAGATTGCGCACCCGGAAGGTTGCGGTGCTCGGGGTACCCAGAACCCACCTTCCGGTGGGAATGCCGATTACCGCCTCGGTGTGAGACATCTCGGACATGGTCGCCCCCGTTATTCGGCGGAGGTGAGGACGGTGTACGTATCGGCGTGAACCACACCGTAGACCTCCACTCGATCAGGCCCCGGTAGCAGCGCGGCGTCCTCGCCTGGGAGCAGTTCCGTGGACATGACGACCTGTTGCGCGCGACGGAGCGCTGCTTCGGTTTTCACGATGTTGATCACGACCTCTCCGCCATCCGGGGCCGCCAGGACATACGTTGCGACAAGTTGGTCGCTGAGTTCGTCGTCGGCCTTGATCGCCGGCTCGATACGCTCCAAGCCCGCGCGGCGAGTGGCCGCAACCTGCTCGTCGGTGCGCGGACCGTCGAAATACGTTAGCTGTGCATACATCTGGGCCTTCTCTCTGGTCGGAATGTGTTCAGGTCCTCAGCTTGTCCCCATCGGCGGTGATGCGAATCAGCACCAGTACTGGAAACCACCACTGAGTCGGGCACTGATCCGCGATACTGATGACGTGGCGGTCCTGGCCGGTCGGATGGAGCAGATGACCGTCCTCGCGGGCGCGATCGACGATGCGCTCCGCGGGGCCGGCCGGCTCGCACTGGTTTGCGGGGAAGCCGGGATCGGCAAGAGCCGACTGGCCGAGGCCACGGCCGAGCTCGCCGCGACCAGAGGCATGCTGGTAGCCAAGGGCTATGCGGTTGACGATGTCGGCGCGCCGCCGATGTGGCCGTGGTTGCGGATCGCCCGGGCCATCCCGGATCTCCGCAGCATCCTCGAGCGCAAGGCAGCCGATGACGCCGATGACCGAGTGCGCTTCCAAATGTTCGTCGAGGTCACGGCCACACTACGGAAGCTGTCCACATCGAGCGGAATGTTGCTGCTGCTCGAGGACCTGCATTGGGCCGACCGATCGTCGGTGCTTCTGCTCCAACACGTGGCGGCGGAATTGCCGGATTGCCGGCTTCTGGTCGTGGCCACGTTCCGTGAAGACGCGGCGAATCCGTTCTCGAGCGCTCTGCCCGATCTCATGCGCGGTGGGAGTCACCGGATAATCCGTCTTGATGGGCTCGACGCCCAGGCGATCGCCGACTGGATGCGGGCCACACCCGAGCTGGCCGGTTTGTCACAGGTGGCGACGGTCCTGCAGTCCCGGACCAGCGGCAACCCCCTGTTGATCCGGATGATGGCAGAAGCGTTACCTCGCAATGCGACTGCCGGCGCACTGGACGGCTTGCTGTCCGAGCGGGCAGACATACGCGCCCTAGTGACCCGGCGCCTCGACGCGCTGTCCGACCCGGCACGTCAGCTGATGGCGACGGCAAGTGTAGTGGCCGAGCGAATCCAGCCGGGCCTGCTCAGCCAGCTCACCGGAAAGTCCACCGCACAGATCCAGGAGTGGCTCGGCGAGGCCGTCCGGTCGGGGGTTCTACAGGACGGGCCATACGGGCTGGCGTTCACCCACGCACTGGTTCGGGATGCGGTGTACGCGGACCTCTTGCCGTGGGTGCGTTCCGATCTGCACGCGCGAGTTGCTACCGCACTGGGTCAGCTGGGACAGCCGGAGTTGTCCGGACCGATAGCGAATCACTGGCTGCAGGCCGGCCGCCGTGGCGAGTGCGTTGACTGGGCCAGAAGAGCTGCGGCGCAAGCGCACTCGATGCTGGCTTACGACGAGGCCGCGAGCTTCGCCGAGCTCGCCATGGAGCAGGCGCAGGCGTGCGGCATCACTGGTGCCAACCTGGCGGAGATCGCGGTGGAACTGGCCAAGGCGCAGTTCGCGGCTGAGCAGTTGCCCGAAAGCATCGATGCCTGTGTATTCGCCGCCGACCTGGCCGACGCCGCAGGGCGCCCGGATCTGCTGGCCGAAGCCGCGCTGGTGATTCACGGCATCGGATCCGTCGACGTCTATCGGGTCATCCGGGGATTGTGTGATCGCGCCCTTGCTCAACTGCCTGCTGATGACTCGGCAATTCGGGCGCGGCTGCTCGCGCAGGTCGCGATCGCGGGCGCCGAGGACGAAGGAGGACCGGCGGCACAGGTTCTCTCGGCTCGCGCCTTGGCCGCAGCCGAAGCGAGCGGTGACGCGACGGCGATTCTCGAGGCCATCGCCGCGCGACATCTGTCCATCACCATTCCGCAGACGGTGCACGAGCGACTGGAGTTGGCGAACCGCGCCATCGAACTCGGATCCAGGTCGAATTCCCCGATGGCCGAGCTATGGGGACACCTCTGGCGCCTCGAGGCCTCCCTCCAACTGGGCGACCTGATCGACTTCGACCGGGAACTTGCCGTCGTCGACCGCATCGCGCGAGCCAGACAGTCACCCATCGCCAGATGGCACTGGGAACGGCTGTCGGCAACTCGGTCGGCGCTGGTCGGAAACTTCGAGGAAGCGCTGATGCACAACGAGAATGCCCGGACACTGTCGGAGAGAATGCGTGACCTCTCGACCACCGGAATGTATTTCGCCTTCCTGAATGCGGTGGCCATGGTCACGGGAGACGCATCGATCCAGAGCGAGCTCACCGCGGACTATCTCAACTCGCTTCCGCCGATACCGGTGGTACGGATTACCTGGCCCATCGTCCTGGCGATGCGGGGCGACCGGGACGCTGCCGTAGCCGCATTCGAGGAGTTCCGAAGTGTTCCGGCCACCTTTCCCCTCGGCACCCTGTGGGCTGCAACGATTGGCCAGATCGGGCTAACCGCCATCCTTCTCGAGGACGTCGAGGTCGCAGCGCAGGTCTACGAATTGCTGCTGCCGCTAGCCGGATACTGCACGGGCGACGGTTCGGGCGCGGTATTCAGTTATGGTTCGAATTCGTTGAATCTGGGTGATCTGGCGCTGACCACCGGACGAATCGACGACGCACTGCGGCATTATGCCGACGCGGTTGCTGTGAACGTCCGCCTGGGAGCGCGACCTTTCGTTGCCCTGGCCCGCTTTGGTTGGGCTTCCGCGCTGATCGCCCGGGACACAAGACCAGCCGGATCGGACCTGACGGTGGCAACCAAGCTGATCCGGGATAGCGCGGCCGAGTTCCGTCGACTCGGCATGCCCGGCCCGCTGGCCCGCGCGGAGAAGCTCGAGAGAAAGCTGGGCGCGACCCGTCAGCTCGACAATCCGCTCAGCCGGCGCGAGTCCGAGGTGGCGACTCTGGTCGCACAATCGCTCTCGAACCGTGAGATCGCCGACCGCCTCTTCCTGTCGGAGCGAACCGTCGAGTCGCACGTGCGGGCGATACTGGCCAAGATGAACTTCACCGGACGGACCGAGATCGCGACCTGGGTGGTGCGGTCGAGCTGATCGGCGGTCGGATGCGGACAGTTACGCAAGTCCGGCGGCCGTGCACGGTGCCACCTGCCGGCCACCCGGCGCTCGTTACCATCTCTGACATGGATCCCGTCGCGGCGCTGCGGCGCATTGCCTTCCTGCTCGAACGCGGGCAGGCACCCACGTATCGGGTCAAGGCGTTCCGAACAGCCGCGGCTGCTCTGGCCAAACTGCCCGATGGCGACATCGAGAAGCGCGCGGCTGCAGGCACCCTGACCAGTCTGGCCGGGGTCGGGCCGAAGACCGCCGCCGTGGCCGAGCAGGCGCTGCAGGGTGTGGTGCCCGACTACCTGACCGATCTCGAGAGGGAACTGAAGCCGCTGGCCAGCGGCGGCGAGGACCTGCGCGAAGCGTTGCGCGGCGATCTGCACACGCACAGCAATTGGAGCGACGGCGGCAGTCCGATCGAAGAGATGGCGATCACCGGCCAGGAGATCGGGCACGAATACATGGTGCTCACGGACCACTCCCCCCGACTGACGGTCGCCAACGGACTCACCGCCGAGCGCCTCGAGAAGCAACTTCACCTCGTCGCCGCCATCAACCAGGTGATCCCGGACTTCACGCTCCTGTCCGGAATCGAGGTCGACATCAACGAGGACGGTTCACTCGACCAGACCGACGACATGCTCGACAAGCTCGACGTCGTCGTCGCGTCCGTGCATTCGAAACTCCGGTCCGGTTCGCGTGAGATGACAGCCAGAATGCTGGCGGCCGTGCGGAACCCACACACGAATGTGCTCGGGCACTGCACCGGACGAATGGTGGCGGCCGGACCGACCAGGGGTCGGCCGACGTCTCGTCCGGAGAGCACCTTCGATGCGCAGATGGTCTTCGACGCGTGCGCGGAGCACAACGTGGCAGTCGAGATCAACTCCCGACCGGAACGTCTGGACCCGCCGAAGCGGCTGATCTCGATGGCACTCCAGGCCGGTTGCCTGTTCAGCATCGACACCGACGCGCACGCGCCCGGCCAGTTGGACTGGCAGATCCTCGGTTGCGCCCGGGCGGCCGAGTGCGGCGTACCGGCGGACCGGATCGTCAACACCTGGCCGCTCGAGCGGCTCCTTACCTGGGCGACAACTCACGCCGCGGCGTGACCATCGCGGGCATCACGTCGCTGATCACTGCCGGTCCGCTCGCCTGGTCGCCCTCGACGTCGGTTGCGGCGGCGATGGACCGGCGCAGCGACGGAAGCACCAGCAGCGGACACCAGGAAGGCGCCGATCGCACAGGCCGACGTGACCCAATACGCGGCGGACGCCCCGTGTGAATCGATGACGAGCCCGGCCAGTGGTGTCGCCATCGCAATGCCGACGGCCATACCGGACCCCGTCCAGGACATCGTCTCGGTCAACCGGTGAGCCGGCACAATGCGCTCGACCAGGCTCATCCCAGAGATCAAGGCTGGCGAACACGCCACACCGGCGAGCATCAGGCCGCCGCCGATCCAGACGATATTCGGCAGAAACGGCAGCGGTAGCGTCACGACGGCCAGGGCCGCGATCGCAACCCCGAATTGCTTCAGCAGCGACGCCTGGAGCTTCAAGACACCGAAAACCAGGCCCGCGAGCAGCGAGCCGAAGGCGTACAGCGCGAGCAGCACGCCCGGCGACACCGGCGTGCCCGGCTTCCTTGGCGTAGGCCACCGTTGTCACCTCGAAGGCGCCGAAGATGCCGCCCATCAGCGCGAAGATCGCCGTGATGCCGAAAACGCCCGGCAATAGGATCGCCGGACGGCCGCCTTTGGCCTTGGCCCGACCGGATGGCACCGGCTCCGTCGAACGCTGGGTCAGCAGCAGCAGGGTGCCGACGACGAGCAGCGTGGTGGCCAGTATCGAAGCCGCCGCCGGAAACAACTGCAGGGCGACGATGGTGGCCAGCGGCGGACCGATGATGAAGACGGCCTCGTCGATCAGCGACTCCCAGGCGAACGCCGTCCGCAGGGACGGATCACCGGTGAGCATCGTCGACCACCGCGTCCGGACCAATGGACCGATGATCGGCTGTGACGCGCCCGCGATGAAGGCCAGCACGAAGATGGGCCAGGTCAGGGGTGTGTAGACGGCGACGACGATCATCAGCGCGACCGCCGGAACGTGCACCAGGAGCTGCTTCGGTACGATCCGACGCTGGCCGCGGATGTCGATCAGCCGGGAGATCTGTGGGCTGATCGCAGCGGCCGACAGTGCGTAGATCGACGACACGATACCGGCCACGGCGAACGAACCGCGTTCGGCGGACAGCAGCAGAACGGCGCCGAGACCGGCCATCGACATCTGCATGCGCGCGAGCATCCCGGCCGCCGAGAAGCGGGCGGCGCCGGGGCGTCGCAAGACCTGGATGTAGGGGCCGAACACCGAACTCTCCTTACTGGGCTCCGATTTGTGATCAGAGCCTGACGAAGCTGAAACGTCGTGTTTACCGTCCAGCCGGTACAGTCTATCTGTGCCAACAGACACGCGCGAGCGAATATTGCGTGCCCTTCGCGACATCCTGGCCAGGACCGGAAACGCGTCGGTCACGCTGGAGGCGGTCGCCGCAGAGGCGGGCGTCTCCAAGGGCGGTCTGCTCTACCACTTCCCTTCCAAATCCGCCCTCTATCTAGGACTGTTGAGCTCCGTCAGAGATACCGTCGCCGCAGAGATGGCCGCCGCAACTGCGCGTTCAGGAGCGGCCCGTGGGTTCCTCGAATACTCCGAACCCACCGCCGACGATGAAGCCGGCTTCTTCACGTCGCTGATTGCGGCCGTGCGCACGGGGCAGAACGCAGATTCCGACGAGAACGACGCCAAAGCCGCCGGGTTGCTGGCCGACATCTTCCGGGCCTGGGAGGAACCGATGCGGGCCGCCGTCACAGATCCGGTACAGGCGGAGAACATCCGACTTGTCGGCTTCGGGCTGTATTTCTCCGCACTGACCGGCCTGCCGCCGGTCGATCCGGCGGTTCTGGCGCAACTGTTCGACCGTCTGGTTCCCACTGGCCCCTGGTGAATAGCAGGCGCTAGCCGGTCAGCTGGGGGCCCAGCGTGGGTCCCGACCCAGGTGCGCTAGAAGGATCTCCAGCTTGCCCTCGACCGCAACGTGTACGGCCGGTTTGAACGCACCGGCCTGATCCGGTCGGCTCCGATTCGCCCCGTCCGGCACCGCCTGCGCAACTGCGGCAGCGACGGCAAGTACGTCGTCGCGCACGACATACGAGCGGCCCAGGGTGACGGCCACATCCCAGCCGTGCACGACCGTGTCGACCAGGTGGGCCAGGACGGCGACCCTGGCCGGGATGGGCGCCGCCGCCGAGATCTCCGGCATCCAGACCGTTCCGTCCAGACCCCGATCGGCCAAGGCGGCGACCAGGCCCGAGGCCGACTCCGCAACGTTCCGTGCCGGCTCGCATCCGAGAACAACTGGCCGCCAGGCAGTTCGATTCTGCCCACCGCCTCGAGCAGACTCCGTCAGCCCGACGTTCTGCCCGACGACGTGCCCGAGCAGTTGGTTCAGCTTCCAGTCCGAACACGGCGTTTCACGTTGAAGGGACTCCCCAGGGAGGTCGAGGAGCACGCCGTTGACCAGCTCCTGAGCGCACCTGTGCAACTCCAGGAGCCGCACGGAATCGACCGTTCCATCATCGATAGACATCCGTATATCGTCTACTTAGGTAGATGATCTGTCAAGGGTTATCGTTACCACATGCCGAAGCCCCAGGAGCAGTCCCGCCGCGAACTGGCCGCCCAGTTCTTCCGTTTGAGCCGGGCCTTCAACGCGGCGGAGGCGCCGCTGCTCGAAGCCAATGACATCCGGATGTGGGACTACGTCGTGTTGTCGGCACTCGACGGCGGGGTCGCCCCCACCCAGCTGGAATTGGCGAAGGTGACCGGGCGGGACAAGACCCGAATCATCGGTAATCTCGACACACTGGAGGAGGCCGGCCTGTTGGCCCGCCGCCCCGATCCGACGGACAGGCGCGCGAAGATCGTCGAGATCACCAGTGCGGGCAGGGATGTGGTGGCCCGGTGCCGAGCGGCAATTGCTCGTATGGAAGACGATGCGCTGGCTGACATACCCGACGGCGACCGGCGGACCTTTCTCAATGTATTGGGCCGGCTGACGAGTGACATCGCCGAGCGGAACGTGCCGTAGCCGATCTTGCAGGTTGGCGGCCGCCTGAAGCAGGATCTGTTGACAAGGCGGGGAACCACGGCGGAGAGTCACCGGATGACGGCCAGCGGCAGCGGTACGAGAGACGATCCCTGGCGGTTGGAGACGCCGCCCGGCACGTCCGAGTACACGATGTATCGCGACGAGAACGCCGAACGGCCGCGGCTGGTCTGCGTGGTCGGGTCGACGACCCTGTACTACGACCTGCGCGCCATCGACGACCTGACCGTCATGCTGAAGCAGACCGGCGATTGGATTCCCCTTGGCAGCGCCGACGAGAACAAGCCGGCCAAGGACGGAACGGTCGAGGCGTGGGGCCGCGACGAGTCCAATCCGATCGGTGGGTGGTACGGCCTTCGCAAGGGGTACCGAGGTCGATTCGGCATGTACCTCCCTCCATTGCTGGAGGCGCTCGGGCTCGCGGAGTTGGAGCATCAGCCGCGGAACAACCGGATGCGCGCGCTGTAGCCGGGTAGCCGCACGCTGCCGGGCCTGACCGGGCAAGCGGACGTCCGGCGACTGATTGAACATCGGACCCCGCGCACGGGATGATGCAACGGTGCACGACATATCGATCACCGGAGACATGATTCGTCTCGGTCAGCTGCTGAAACTGGCCGGTGCGGTGGAGACCGGTGCCGACGTCCGACCGATCCTGGAGGACGGGTTGGTGACGGTCAACGACGAGGTCGAGATGCGCAGGGGCCGTCAACTACACCGCGGCGACGTCGTGACGCTCGACGGGATCAGCGTCCGCATCACCTGAACAGATCCTCTCAGCGCGTCTTACTCAGGTGACGTAATCTTGACGCATGCGAGTAAGCGCGGGGACGTTGCCAGCGGAAAGGTCCTTCACGGCAACGGCTCGGCGTGCGCAGATCGTCGACGCCACCGTGCAGATTCTGGCCGAGTCGGGCTATGCGCAGGCGACCTTCAGCCGGATCGCCGAGCGGGCCGGCTTGAGCAGCACCAGGCTGATCTCCTATCACTTCGCCGGCAAGCACGACCTCATCGACGCGGTGGTGAAGGACGTCCACGGGGCGATCGAGGCGCACATGATCGATCGGATGGCCGACCAGCCGAATCTGAGAAGTGCCCTGGGTACGTACATCTCGGCGTTGGTCGAATTCATCTCCACCCATCCCGCGCAGATGCAGGCGCTGATGACCGTGTTCCTGGACCACCGGGATCCAGCCGGCGGCCCGACCTATGACGCGGACACCGACGTCGTCGTGGTGACACCACTGCAGGAGATGCTGCTGGCCGGGCAGCAGAGCGGCGAATTCCGCCCTTTCGACGCTTTTGTGATGGCCACCACGATCCAGCGATCGATCGACGGCATCCCCTTCCTGCTGCGAGGCAGACCTGATCTCGATCTGATCCTGTATTCGGCGGAATTGTCCGAGCTGTTCGACCTGGCCACCCGGGCAGCGCCATGACGACGAAGCCGGCGAACCGCGCGCCCAACAGGTTAGCCAGGGCGGTGCGGGTGCTGGCCGAACTGGTGATCCCGGTTGCGCTCTACTACGGCCTGCGGGCGTCGGGCGTCGGCGTCTATCTGACCCTGCTGATCAGCGCCGTCGCGCCGGCGATCTACAGCGTGTACCGATTCGCAAAGGGCGGCCGCGTCGACGGACTGGCCGTGTACATGCTCAGCATGTTGGTGCTGTCGACGGCGATCTCGTTCATCGGCGGCAGCCCGCGGTTCTTGCTCGCGCGGGACGCGTGGCTGACGGGCGTGACGGGTCTGTGGTTCCTGGTGTCGGCGTGGGGGAATCGGCCGCTCAGCTACCTCTACACCAGGCCGCTGCTGGAGCGCCGGTTCGGACCGGCGGGGGTGCCGTGGGACCAGTTGTGGGCGAGTCTGCCCCGGTTCCGGCGCCTCTGGCGTATTTCCAGCGTGCTGTGGGCGATCGGCTTATTGGTGGACGCGCTGCTGCGGGTGCTGATGGCCTACCGACTACCGATCGACAGCGTGCCGGGATTGGGCACGCTGCTGTACCTCGTCACCACCGCGGTACTCATCATCGTCACCAATGTCTGCTACATCGTCGGCGGACTCTACAACCCGCACTCACGCTTGTACGCACCGCTTTTCACCCAACCTCCGACGAGTACAGATGACAGGCCACCGAGGTGGGCCTCTCGGTCGTGAGCGAGACGATCGGCAAAAGCACCGGGCGTTCCGACGCCGCGAATTCCAGCTCCACCCCGGAGGCCGTCCGGCTGATGTCGACCAGACCGGAGAAGAAGGGCTCCGCCGGACTTTCTCTGCGGACGGTGTCCAGCACCCCTATCACCTCATCGGGTTTGCTGGTCTTGATCAGGCAGCGGCCGTCCCTGGTCACCAGGCCCTCCAGGTCGGGGAACAGTGCAGACTCGCGCTCGAAAACCGTCACGTCGACGGTGGTCCAGCGCTCCTCCAGCACGACCTTCAGATCCCTTGCCTCCCAGCCACATACGTTGAAGGCTCTGGGACAGCGAGGATGGAACGGGCAGCCCTGCGGAGGTCGTGCCGCGTCGGGGATCTCGCCGCGCGGGAGCTCCGCCGGCGGCACACCGACATGTGACACGTCAGGTATCGCCCTCAGCAGCGCCTGGGTGTACGGGTGCCGGGGGTTGGCGAAGATCTCGTCAGCGGGCCCGATCTCGACGATCTTGCCCAGGTACATGATCGCCACCCGGTCGCAGAAGAACCTCGCGCTCGCCAGGTCGTGGGTGATGTAGATGAAGGAAATACCCAGCTCGGTCCGCAGTTCGTCCATCAGCAGCAGAATCTTGGCCCGCACGCTCATGTCGAGCATCGAGATCGGTTCGTCGGCGACCAGCACCTCTGGCCCGAGTGCGATAGCCCTCGCGATCACCGCACGCTGCTTCTGCCCGCCCGACAGCTCCGCCGGGTACTTCGCGGCGAAGCGTTCGGTGGGCGCAAGTCCCACCCGCTCCAACGCGTCGGCCACCTGCTCATGGCGCTTGGCCTTGGGAACTCCATGAATCCGGAGCGCGTCGGAGATCGACTGCTCGACGGTCATCGATGGGTTCAGGGCGGCGTGCGGATCCTGGAAGATCATCTGCAACTTGGAACGAAGCGGTCGCATCGCCGATTCACTCAGACCGTTGATCTCGCGTCCGCGATATTTGATGCTGCCACCGGTGATCGGCGCCAGCCCGAGAACCGATCGACCGAGCGTGGACTTCCCGGAACCCGACTCTCCGACCAGACCGACGACCTCCCCGGGCATCACGTCGAGGTTGACGCCGTCCAGTGCCTTGACCGATCCGAGTGAACGGCCGAAGAGCCGGCCGACGGCGGAACCGCCCAGGGCGAAGTGCACAGAGAGGTCGGTGAGTGACAGGATCGGCTGCCGCCGGTCCCCTTCGGAGCCAGTGGATTCCGTGACCAGGTCAGGCCTCATCGGCGACCAGCACCTCCTCCTTGGCCAGCGGCGCCCGCTCGGCGTCGGTCAGTGATTCAAGTTGCAGCAGATGGCATTCCACTTCACGACCGTGCGGAAGATCCGTAGTGACGGGCAGTTTGTCGGCGCAGATGGCCATCGCATGCGGACAGCGCGGATGGAACCGGCATCCTGGTGGTGGATTACCGAGGTCGGGCGGAGCCCCCGGAATTGTCCGCAGTTCGGTGGTCGTCAGGGAGATGGTGGCGCCCAACAGCTCCCGGGTATACGGGTGCTTTGGATCGGCGAAAACCTCGGCCACCGTGCCCTGTTCGACGATCCGGCCCGCGTACATCACCGCCACCCGGTCACAGGCCTGGCCGACGATGCCCAGGTTGTGCGTGATCAGCAGCATGGCCGGCGAGAAGGTGGTGCGGATCTGCCCGAGGATGTTGATGATCTGGGCCTCCACCAGCACGTCCAGTGCGGTGGTCGGCTCGTCGGCGACGACGAAGGCCGGCCGCACCGACAACGCGAGCGCGATCATGATGCGCTGACGCATGCCGCCCGAGAACTCGTGGGGATAGTTCTTGTAGCGCGACGGCGGGATTCCCAGCGAGCGCAGCGTCTCCAGCGCGCGGAGGTCAGCGTCCCGATTGCTGATCTTTTCGTGGGAGCGGATCGCCTCGCGGAAATGGTCGCTGATGCGACGCAGCGGGTCCAGCCGGGTCATCGGTTCCTGGAAGATCATCCCGAGGCCGGCTCCCCGAACGGTCGTCCAGCCCTTTGCCGACAGTTCGACGAGATTGCCGCCCCGGAAGTTGATCTGACCATCCATGGCCGAGCCGGCCGGGCCAAGGCCGAGCAGCCCCCGACCGAGGGTCGATTTCCCGCAGCCACTCTCACCGACCAGGCCCAGTACCTCGCCACGGCGCAGCGCGAACGAGACGCCGTCGACGGCCTTGATCGGCCCACCCGCGCCCGCGTACCAGACGCGCAGATCGACCACATCCAGGACTGTTCCGTCGGCATTGTTGGCTGGGGCCGCCGCGCCTCGGGCACGTCGTTTCGTCGCGCCTGCATTCTCGGCCATCAGCGGGTGTCTCCAATGGTTCCTTCGTCGAATGGCCTTTCGATGGCCTCATCCGTCATGTCGATAAAGCCGAAGACGCTGTCAGCGGCGTCGTCGTCGGGAATGGAGGTCGGCACCAGGGCCATCTCCCGTTTCCGCCCCGGGTGTCCGGGCAGGACGACCGTCGAGAGGCGACGGGCCCTTAGCAGCGGGTTGAGCACGTCGTTCAGACTTTCGCCGATCAGCGAGATGCCCAGTACCAACAGCACGATGGCCATGCCCGGAAAGACTGCGGTCCACCAGATGTCCGAGGCGAAATCGGATTGGGCCTTGTTGAGTTGCGTTCCCCATTCGGCCGCTGACGACGGCTCGATCCCGAAGCCGAGGAAACCCGAGGCCGGCGAGGGTGAGTATGGCATCGGCGGCGTTGACGGTCGCAATGATCGGCACCGACTGGACTACGTTGCCGAAGACGTACCGGCGCATGACACCCCATGGCGACGCTCCCACCGCCCTGGCCGCTTCGACATAGGGCTCTTGCTTGGCGGTGATGGTGGCATTGCGAACCACTCGGAAGTACTGCGGGATGTAGACGACGGTGATCGAGATCGCCGCGGCCAGAATTCCGCCCGCGGCGCTCGACGAGCCGCTCTCGAACGCGATGGACACCACGATCGCCAGCAGCAGCGATGGGAATGCGAAAAGTGAGTCAGTGACGAGAACGAAGACACGATCGACCCACCCGCCGCGATATCCCGAGTACAGACCCAGCGGCACGCCGATGAACAGGGACAGCACGACGGCCAGCACGACGACGATCAATTCGGTGCGGGCACCGTAGATGACCTGGGAGAGCACATCGAAGCCCTGGCCGTTGGTGGTTCCGAACCAGTGGGCAGGGCTCGGCGCCTGGAGGCGGACGAACCGAACACCTTCGGCGTTCGTCACGTCGTCGAACCCGTAGGGAGCGAGCCACGGCGCGAAGACGGCGACGACGAGGAAGAAGGAGGTGATCGCTGCTCCGGTAACGAGCATTCCGCGCTGAACGCCGCCGGTCTGCCGCACTGCCGCGAACAAGCCGCGCGACCTCCGCGTGGAGCTTTTCGGCGCCGGCGAGGGGTCTTCCAGCCCCGGGCCGACCACGGAAATAGCCATTTCAGTACCTCACCCTCGGGTCGATCAGAGCCGTGGCCACGTCGATCAAGAACGACAGCACGACCACGATGATGGCAATGACCGTGACGATGCCTTGCACCGCAACGAAATCGCGACGCACCAGATAATCACCCAGCGTATAGCCGAGCCCCTGCCATTCGAACGTTCGCTCGGTGAGGATCGCACCGCCGAGCAGGAGGGCGGCCTGCAGGCCCATCACGGTGATGACCGGGACCAGCGCATTGCGAAAGGCGTGCTTGCGGATCACCCTGCCCTCCGGCACCCCGCGAGCCCTCGCCGCCTCGACGTAGTCGGACCTCATCGTCTGCAGCAAGTTCGTCCTGACCAGCCGCAGGAAGATGCCGGCCGTCAACAGGCCAAGTACCAGGGCCGGAAGAATGGTGTGCCGCACTACATCCCATATATAGCTGGGCTGACCGTAGAGGATGGCGTCGATGATGTAGATGTGCGTACGCGGTGAAACGTTGGCGATGGCCAGCTCGGTCGCTGGGTCCGCCCGCCCCGAGACCGGCAGCCAGTCCAAGACGATGCCGAACAGTAGCTTGGCCATCAGGCCGACGAAATACACCGGAGCCGCATAGAACAGCACCCCGCTGACCCGTAGAAAGATGTCGGGAAGTCGGTCCCGATGCCGGGCCGCGATCCGCCCGAGTGGAATGCCGACGGCGGCGGCTACCAGGAAGGCCCAGAAGGCAAGCTCCAGTGTGGCTGCACCCTTGACCCAAAGGATCGACGAGACCTTCTGGTTATCGGTGATCGTGGTACCAAAATCGCCGTGCAGCAGCTGCCCGAGATAGTGTAAGTATTGCGTAAAGATCGGCTGATCCAGACCCGCAGCATGCTTGCGCGCAGCGATCTGGTCCGGCGGCAGCCGGCCACCGAGGGCCGCGTCGATCGGATCACCGATCACCCGCATGAAGAAGAACACCACGGTGACCAGGATGAAAATCATCGGGATCATCAAAGCGAGCCGGGTCAGCAGGTAGCGGCGCAGGCCGCCGGAGGTGGTCCTGGTGGTCATCGACTTACTCCTTTACTGCCGAATGCGACCGATGCCTGGGCGTCGCGGGCATCGACAAACCGGGCCGACCGGGCTCGCGCCCGATCGACCCGGTAGACGATTCGAGGGATCAGGAGGTCTTGCCGATCATCCAGAAGCGGAACAGGAAGGCCGAGTCGAGGGTCTTGTCCACACCGGTGATATCGGTACCGGTCACGGCAATCTGCTTTCCTTGAAGCAGTGGGATGGTCGGCAGTTCACCGGTGGCGCTGATCGTCTGGATCTTCTCGATGGCGGCGGTCCTGGCGGCTCCGGACGCTGACTCCTCGGTGGTGACCAAAGGCAGGACCTTGTCGATGTCGCAGGGTCGGGTGCCCACCTTCACCGTCTTGACCGTCTTGGGATCGTCGCAGTAGTGCGCCCCGACGAAGTTGTTCGGGACCAGGAACGGCGCGAAGTAGTTGTCCGCGTCGGGGAAGTCGGGGAACCAGCCGAGTTGGTACTCCGGGTAGGCATCCGCGCGCCGTTGCTTGGAGTACGTGGTGTATTCGGTCGACTGGATGCTGACCTTGAATAGCCCCGTGCTTTCCAGCTGGCGCTTGATCTCGCCGTATTCGTCCGGAGAGGTCGGACCGTAGTGCCCGAGCGTGTACTGGATGTTGAGGGTGACCGGCGTGCTCACTCCGGCCTTGCTCAGTTCGGCGGCGGCCTTTGACTTGTCCGGTGCTGCACCGAACTCGGTCTTGAACGCGTCGATGTGGCCCGGGAGGGCGTCGGGGACCATCGAGTACAGGGGCGTGTAGGTGTCCTGGTAGATCGCATTGGCCAGCACCTGCCGGTCCACGGATTCGGCGACCGCTCGGCGGATCGCCAGCTTCTGTGCATCGTTGCTACCCGGCATGGTGTTGAGATTGAACACGAGGTAGCGGATCTCGCCGCCCGGGCCGTCCAGCACCTTGACCTTGGGGTTCGTCCGTAGGTCGGCGATCGACTGAGCATCCAGTTGGCGCCACGCCACGTCGATGTCGCCCTGTTGTACGGCGAGCTTGAGGTTGGAGGCCTCGGTGAAGTACTGAAGTGTGACGCCCGAGTTCATCACGGCGCCCCCGTTGCCGTTGTAGTTGGCATTGGGTGTCAGAGGGGCCAGCTGGTTCTTCTGGTAACCGGCACCGAGCTTGTAGGGCCCGGAACCGATCACCTTCGAATCCTCGAGGAGCTTCGTGGCCGGGAAGACCTTGGAGTCGACGATCGGACCGGTCGCAGTGCCCAGCACGAACGGGAACGTCTGGTCGTTGGGGCTGTTGAGGGTGAACACGACGGTGCTGGCGTCGGTCGCCTTGACCGATTTCATGTTGGCCAGCAGCGACGCCGGACCGTTCGGGTCGTTGATCTTGATGACCCGGTTGAAACTGAATTCGACATCCTTGGCGGTGAGTGGGTCACCGTTGGAAAACTTCAATCCGGGCTTCATCGTGCAGGTGTACGTAGCGCCGCTGTCCGTGAAAGAGCACTTGCTTGCGGCGTCCGGGGTCGGCACCTTCTGACCAGCCGGAATCACCAGCAGGAACTGGTACAGCTGGGTCTCCAGCATCAGCGAGCCGTTGTCGTAGGAGCCGGCAGGGTCCAGACTGACGACCTGGTCGATGGTGCCGATCTTGATCGGGGGACCGGTCGGCGCTGCGGCGGCCGGGGAGGCGGGCGCAGACGCGCCGGCCGAGCCTGACGGAGAAGCGGCCGCGGGCGACGAACCGGCCGAGCCGGAAGCAGGAGCGGCGGCCGCGGTCGACGGTGCTGCGGAGGACGACGACGCGTTGTCGGTACGGCCCGCGCCACAGGCCGCCAGCGAAGTGGCGAGAGTGACGGCGCCGGCGGCAGCGATGAACCGCCGGAATGTGGTGCTGCGCATGGAACCTCTTTCCGCCGGTCGGACGACAGGCTGTAGAGCGAGAGTGAGCGGCGACGTGCTCGGGCGCGGCGCGGCGAGCCGTCCGCCAACGCGCGAATTCCAGGACCATACCGTCCGGGATTACCGCTTCACGTTCACGTACGGTCACGTTTGAGAAACGCTTGAGGATCTTTCGGACACCAGGTCGCCCATTGGCCGATCAAACAATCCTCCGGTGATCCAAAGCGCCACCGGATGAAACGTCGACTTCCACCCATCTGCCTCGACGATCTTGACCCGTGCCTCTATCGGCCGCTATGCGTCAACGGAACGGCGACCGGAAAAGGCGCGACCCAGCGTCACCTCGTCTGCGTACTCCAGGTCGCCGCCGACGGGCAGCCCGCTGGCCAGCCTGGTCACCGACAGGTCCGGGAAGTTGCGCAGCAATCGGATCAGATAGGTCGCCGTCGCCTCGCCCTCGAGATTCGGGTCGGTGGCCAGGATGACTTCCCCGACGCCCGGTTCGGCGATCCGTCGGAGCAGCGGAGCGATGCGCAACTGATCTGGTCCGATTCCGTCGATCGGTGAGATGGCACCGCCAAGTACGTGGTACCGGCCGCGGAACTCCCTGGTGCGCTCGATGGCCGGCACATCCTTGGGTTCCTCTACCACGCAGATGACCCCGATGTCGCGGCGCGGGTCGCTGCAGATACGGCACAGTTCGGCCTCGGCGACATTGCCGCATTCGGTGCAGAACCGCACCTCGTCCTTCACCCGCTGTAGTGCGGTCTGCAGCCGGGAGATATCGGCGCCGTCGGCGGTGAGCAAGTGAAATGCCAAGCGCTGCGCGGACTTCGGGCCGATCCCTGGCAGTCTGCCTAGCTCGTCGATCAAATCCTGAACGGGCCCCTCGTACACCTATCAGACTCCCGACGGAGGCAGAACCCGAAGACTGCCCGTCTCGTCGTCGTCGTCATCATCGTCGTCGTCATCGTCGTCATCGTCATCATCGTCATCGTCATCGTCGATCACGTCGGGCGCGGCGAGCCCGAAGGCGGAGAGATCAAAGCCTCCTGGCCCGTCGGATCCGAGCGGTCCGGCCAACTCGCCCGCAACCTCCCCCATGGCCTCCTCCGCCAGTTCGGCAGCCGCCCGGCTCGCATCGCGTACCGCGGCGATAACCAGGTCAGCCAGTGTTTCGACGTCAGTCGGATCCACAACGGACGGGTCGATCACGAGCGCCTTCAATTGGCCATCGCCACTGACCGTCGCGGAGACCAAACCGCCCCCGGCGTGCCCGGTGACCTCGGTCAGGGCCAGATCGGCCTGCGCCTGGGCCATGTCTTCCTGCATCTGCTGGGCTTGCGCCAGAAGCGCACCGAGGTCGGGCATACCGGGCATCATGGCAATTCCTCTTCTCCCACGGGGACGTGACGGGTTCGTTGTGACTGCTGCTGTCAGTCTGCCCGAGCCGCCCCAGCGTACGGCGGGATGCCGACAGACGATCGACGACCGACGTGCGCCGACAGATGTCCCGCGCATTTCGTCGGTCGAAACAACTCGGGACGGCGCACCCGACGCCTTGACACACCGGGCGGGCGGGCCGAAGCTGTTGCGTATAACGAACTCGGTTGTGTCTAGCGCAAATGAGGAAGCCGTGCTGCGCGTCTGTCCGCTCGCCGACCTGCCCGCGGGCGAGGCCCTCCGGGTGGACGAGGTGTCCCCGCCCATCGCCGTCTTCCACACTGATGACGGCGAGGTCTTCGCGATCGATGACACCTGCACCCACCAGGATGCCTCGCTGGCCGACGGGTGGTTGGAGGGCTGCGAGGTGGAATGTCCCCTGCACGCGTCGCGGTTCGACTTGCGCACCGGCCAGGTTGACGCGCCGCCGGCAAAGCAGCCGGTCCGTACCCATCAGGTCACGATCAACGATGGCGACATCTACGTCACGCTCTCCGAAGATGCCCCCGTACTTCCGCCTGGCGTAGCCCTCTGATGAGGTCGGCTCGATGACCGTTCCGAAGCCGGTGACCGTCCTCAACGTCGGTGACGATCGCCGGCGCCGGTCTCGCCGGGCACGCAACGGCCAAGGCACTTCGCCGCCAGGGCTTCGCCGGTGTCATCACCGTCGTCGGTGAGGAGCACACGCGGCCCTACGACCGGCCGCCGCTGTCGAAGGAATTCCTCGCCGGTACCGTCACCGAACGGGAACTGGCCCTGGAACTCGACGACGAGGCGCTGGATGCGCAGTGGCTGCTGGGCGCCCGGGCCGTTGCCCTCGACGCAGCAACCCACACCGTGCGGCTGGCTGACGGTGGCGAAGTGACCTCGGACGCGGTCGTGATCGCGACCGGCTCGACAGCGCGGCGCATGCCGGGTGCACCGCCGGGGGTGCACACGGTGAGAACACTCGCCGATGCTGCAGCATTGCGCACTGAGCTCGTGCCCGGCATCAAGCTCGCGGTGATCGGAGCCGGCTTCATCGGGGCCGAGATCGCTTCGACGGCAAGAGGTCTGGGCGCCGAGGTCACTGTCATCGAAGCCGCCGCCACCCCGTTGGCGGGTCCGCTGGGACCCGAGATGGGGCTCGTGGTGGCCGGGTTGCACGCCCGGCACGGGGTTCGGTTGATGTGCGGCGTCCCGGTGGCCGGTCTACTCGGCGACGTCCGAGTGACCGGTGTGCTGCTCGCCGACGGCACCAGGGTCGAGGCCGATGTGGTGGTGGCCGGCATCGGCGCGGTACCCGCGGTTGATTGGCTGGACGGGTCCGGGATCGAACTTGCCGCACCGGAATTCGGCGGCGGCGTTGCATGTGACGCCGTCGGAGCCGCCAGCGCGCCCGGAATCTATGCCGTCGGGGATTGTTCTGCCTGGTTCGACGACGTCCGAGGACGACACCATCGCATCGAACACTGGACCGACTCACGGGACCGGCCGGCCGTCATGGTGGCCGCAATGCTCGGCAAACCCCTCACGACGCCACTTCGGCCCCCCTATTTCTGGTCCGACCAGTACGGCGTCAAGATCCAGTTCGCCGGTCGTCGTCACGGCGACGAGGAGTTGACGATCGAGGCAGGCAGCGCGGAGACCGACGATCTGCTGGTGATCTACCGGCGGGCCGGGCGAGCCGGTCGCCGTGCTGGGGATGAACCAGCCGAAGCTCTTCACCCGCTGGCGCAAGCAACTGTCCGGCTCCGGGCTTGTGCGACCGGCAGTAGTAGGTTCGGCCGGCATCGGCGCCCGAGTGCCTTGACATGCTGTCGGCAGCGGCAGGAAACTGATTCCGTTGCACCCAGAAGGACACGTTGCGCTTTGCGCAACGGTTCGCTACGCTCTCGGTCGATGTCGACCTCCGTTGATGTTCCAGCAGAAGTACTCCGCCGCCGTGACCGCGAAGGTGATTTCATGACGACCACCGAATTGCCGGAATCGCTGATGTCCACGCTTCCGGGGCACTTCTACACAGACCCTCAGATCTTCGCGTCTCGAGCAGGCGAAGATCTTCGAACAGATGTGGTTCTGCGCGATTCGCGGCTCCGATGTCCCACTCCCCGGCAACTTCCGCACCGTGCAGGTCGGAACCGAGTCGATCCTCATCTCCCGCAGCCGCCGGGGTCAGGTTCGGGCCTTCTTCAACATCTGCCGGCATCGCGGCGCCACCCTGTGCACGGAGGAATCCGGCACCGTCGCCCGCGCCTTCCAGTGCCCGTACCACGCCTGGACCTATGACCTCGACGGAAAGCTCATCGCCGCACCGAATCTCACGAAGATGCCGGACGTGGACCGGGTCGAATACGGACTGCGGACCGTGCATGTCCGGGAATGGCTCGGCTACGTCTGGGTCAGTCTCGCCGACGAACCGCCCGAATTCGAGGAGACGGTCCTCAAGGAGGTGGTCGATCGGCTGGGCGAGGTGGCGAATCTGGACCACTACGGTGTCGAGAATCTGGCCGTCGGCCGTCGGATCGTCTACGACGTCAAGGCGAACTGGAAGCTGATCATCGAGAACTTCATGGAGTGCTATCACTGCGCCACCATCCACCCGGAATTGACCGAAGTATTGCCGGAGTTTGCGAACGGTTACGCGGCACAGGCTTTCGTCAATCATGGCGCCGATTTCGCGCCTGGGGTCGAGGGGTTCACCATCGACGGGTCGGCCGGTCTGGACGTCATACCGGGAATCGATGCCGACCAGGACCGCAAGTACTACGCGATCACCGTCAAACCGCAGGTTTTCATCAACATGGTCCCCGACCACATCATCTTCCACCGGATGTACCCGATGGCCGTCGACCGGACGGTCGTGGAATGCGACTGGCTCTATCTGCCCAGCGTGGTCGAACAGGGCAAGGACGTCACCAAGTCGGTGGAATTGTTCGACCGGGTAAATCGCCAGGACTTCGACGCCTGCGAGCGGTGCCAGCCGGCGATGTCGTCCCGCGTCTACCGCGACGGTGGCGTGCTGGTGCCCAGCGAACACCACATCGGCGTCTTCCACGACTGGCTCCGCACCCAGATCGGCGCCTGACCAGTGCCAACCCCCTCCCCCGGCGGGGATCAACTTCGTCCGCGGGGACCAAGTCGTTCATTTCTGCCACTCCAGTCCCAATTCCGCCAACTTCGTCCCCGCGTCGGTCGGCCGATCGGACACGATGGCGACTCAGCCGAGATGGCCCATCCGCTCGCTGATCCGCGCGGCGGCGGCGATCACGGCTGCCCGCGGTACGTTCCACCTCGGCCAACGGCAGGCGATACGCCGGCCCGGAGACGGACACCGCCGCGATCGCCACACCCCTGGCACCGAAAACCGGCGCCGCGACCGCATTGAGGCCGACCTCGTACTCTCCTGTCGTGACGGCATAGCCGTCGACGTGGACCTGCGCCAGTTGGCGGCGCAGCACCCTGCCGTCCGTGACGGTCGCCGGCGTGAACCTGCTCAGGCCCGCGTCGATCATCTTGTCCTGCATCGCTTTCGTCAGATGCGCGAGCAGCACCTTTCCGGACGACGTGGCATTGAGCGGCGTCGGTCGACCCACCCAGTTATTCACCGAGATGGCGCCACCGCCATGGGCCTGGTACACGTTGATGACCGAGTCTCCCTGCAGCACAGCGATGTTCACGGTTTCGCCGAGTTGTTCGGCCAACTCTTCGCAGATCTCCCTGCCCTGGCTCGTGACGTCCAGCCGGCCACCCATAGCGCCCGCCAGGCGGAGGATGCCGTAACCCAATCGGTAGCGGCCGCGGTCCCCGGCGACTTCGATCAGCCCGCGCTTCTGCAGCGCACCGAGCAATCGCGAGGCAGTGGACTTGTGCACGCCGATGGCGCCGGCGACTTCCGATACACCGGCCTCGCCCCGGCGGGCCAGGAACTCGAGCGCCGTGATCGCCCTGTCCACCGATTGCACCGCACTGACCTGGCTCGTCGCACCGACGGGAACCGACCCAGCGGACCGTTGCGGTCCGTCAAGAACCTCGCCCTCGTGGTTGCTCATGACGCAACGATAGGCGTTGGACGCACTCAAGGCCCGCAGACCAGGCCGTGTCGATGATCAGGAGCCCAGAACACCGTGACCACACCACCGACACGGCGCGCACAGCTACGACTACGTCATCGTGGGCGGCGGGAGTGCGGGATCCGTGCTGGCGGACCGACTTTCGGCGGACGGCAGTTCGACCGTCCTGGTACTGGAGGCCGGTCGCAGTGACTACCCGTGGGACCTGTTCATCCAGATGCCCGCGGCTCTCACCTTTCCCGAGCGGCAACCGCTTCTACGACTGGCAATACGAATCCGAGCCCGAACCGCACATGAACGGCCGGCGGATCGCCCATGCCCGCGGCAAGGTGCTGGGCGGTTCCAGTTCGATCAACGGGATGATCTTCCAGCGCGGCAATCCGCTGGACTACGAGAGGTGGGGCGCCGACCCGGGGATGTCGGACTGGGACTGGGCACACTGCCTGCCCTACTTCCGCCGGATGGAGAACTGCCTGGCCGCCGATCGCGACGATGCGCTGCGCGGGCGCTCCGGGCCGCTGGTTCTCGAGCGCGGGCCGGCCACCAACCCGCTGTTCGGCGCCTTCTTCGACGCGGCGGTTCAGGCCGGATATCCGCTGACCGACGACGTCAACGGCTTTCGTCAGGAGGGCTTCGCACCCTTCGACCGCAATGTGCACAAGGGTCGCCGGCTCTCCGCCTCCCGGGCCTATCTACGGCCGAGCATGCGGCGAACCGAACCTCACTGTGCTGACCAGGGCATTGGCCACCGGGATCACCTTCACCGGGCAGCGGGCCACCGGTGTGACGTACTCCCGCAATGGCCGGAACCACAAAGCTGTTGCGGGTGAAGTGATCCTGTGCGGCGGTGCGATCAACAGTCCACAGCTGCTGCAACTCTCGGGTGTGGGCAACGCCGATGAACTGCGCGCCTTGGGTATCCGCAGCGTCGTCGACCTGCCCGGTGTCGGCGCGAACCTCCAGGACCACCTCGAGGTCTACATCCAGTACGCCTGCACGGAGCCGGTCACCATGCAGCCCTATCTGGCGAAGTGGCGTCAGCCGTTCATCGGTCTCGAATGGATCCTGGCGCGGAAGGGCCCCGCGGCCACGAACCATTTCGAGGGAGGCGGTTTCGTCCGCTCCAACGATGACGTCGACTATCCCAATCTGATGTTTCACTTCCTGCCGATCGCGGTGCGTTATGACGGCACCGTCGCCGGCCGAGGTCGACCGCACCGGCCATGGCTACCAGGTACACGTCGGCCCGATGTATTCCGACGCCCGCGGCACGCTCAAGATCGTCTCCACGGACCCCCGGCAGCATCCGGCGCTGCGCTTCAACTACCTGTCGACCGAACAGGATCGGCGCGAGTGGATCGAGGCGGTCAGGGTGGCCAGGGACATCCTCAACCAACCGGCCATGGCGCCGTTCAATGGCGGCGAAACCTCGCCCGGTCCGTCGGTCACCACCGACGACGAAATCCTCGCCTGGGTGGCGGCGGACGCCGAGACGGCCTTGCACCCGTCCTGCACGGCGAAGATGGGTCCAGCCTCCGATCCGTTCGCCGTCGTCGACCCGGCCACCATGCGGGTCCACGGAGTCGACGGACTTCGGGTCGTCGACGCCTCCGTCATGCCGTATGTCACCAACGGCAACATCTATGCGCCGGTGATGATGCTCGCCGAGAAGGCGGCCGATCTGATCATGGGACGGCCGCCGCTTGCTCCTTCGAACGCTCCGTTCTATCGGCACCGGGCCGCGGAAGGATGACCAAGCGGTACTGATGCTGCGGCACACTCGCTGGTGTGGAATCCAAGGAGATCAATGCAGCTTCCTTCGGCCGGGCCGCCCACGCATACGAACGCGGACGGCCGCCGTACCCGGAATCGGCCATCGACTGGCTGCTGCCCGAAAATGTGCATGAGGTCGCCGATCTCGGAGCCGGGACGGGGAAGCTGACGCGGCAGCTTCTCGCCCGGGGTCTGCCGGTGGTCGCTGTCGAGCCCTCCGACGGCATGCGCGAGCAATTGGTCGCCGTGGTGCCCGGAGCGCGCGTCCTGGCCGGTAGCGCCGAGAGCATTCCACTGCCCGACCGCAGCGTCGATGCAGTAGTCGCGGCACAAGCCTGGCACTGGGTCGATCCGGCAAGGGCTATTCCGGAGGTGGCCAGGGTGCTGCGGCCCGGCGGCCGCCTGGGGCTCATGTGGAATATCCGGGACGAGCGGGTGGACTGGGTCGCACAGCTGGGGAGCATCCTGCGTGCCGGTCCGGAACCCGCGACGCAGACGGAGCTGACGGACAGCGACGCAGCAGATCTCGGCCGGCGGCTCGGTCCGGTGGAACGGTTCGAGGCCGAGTGGGCCCATGACATGACGCCCGGACATGCTGCTGGACATGGTCGCTTCGCGGAGTTACGTCATCACGGCGTCGGCGGATCGGCGAGACGTGCTGATGGCGCAGGTCCGGGAACTGCTCGACACGGATCCGGCCCTCGTCGGCCGCGAGCACTTCACGCATGCCGTACATCACCCGCTGCTTCCGGGCCGACCTGGTCAGACCGTGGTCGCCCCACGACCGATGAAAATTTGACCTGAAGGCCCCTTCAACTTATAGCTTGAAATGATGGCGGCGACGACGACGAAACCTGCGGGGCTGTGGGCTCCGGGTCTTCGCGCCCTGACCGTCGCAGGCGTCACTCTGGTCGCGGTCGAGGCCTTCGAACAGGTGGCGGTATCCACGGCCATGCCGACGGTGGCGTCCGCGCTGGGCGGACTGAGCCAGTACGCCCTGGCGTTCGGCGTGCCGGCCGCAGCGGGGATCATCGGAATGGTCTCGGCCGGCATCTGGAGCGACCGACGCGGGCCGGTCGGGGCTCTGGCGACCGGCTGGGTGCTCTTCGTGGTCGGTCTGCTGATCAGCGGAACCGCCGGCACGATGTCAATTCTGATCGCCGGACGGGCACTGCAGGGACTGGGTACCGGCCTGACCACGGTGGCGTTGTACGTGGTGGTGGCCCGCACCTACCCGGAACCACTGCGCCCGAGATTGTTCTCGGCCTACGCGGCCGCCTGGGTGCTGCCGGCCCTGCTGGGACCCGCCGTCGCCGGCTTTCTCGTCGTGCACGTCGGCTGGCGGTGGGTGTTCCTCTCCGTGCCATTCATCGCGGTGGCCGCGGCGATCGCCGGATGGGGACCGTGTCGCAGACTGACCATGCTGCCCGACACCGACAGTGAACTCGACCCCGCGTATCAGCAAGATCGGGTTCGCGGCGGTGGCCGGCGCCGCGGCGTGCCTGCTGTCGGTGGCCGGTCAGCACGGACCAGGTGTGGCCGTGCCGCTGATTTTCGTCGCCGTTGCCGCGTTGGTCTGGTCGGTTCCGCATCTGCTGCCGCACCGGACGTATCGCGCCGGGCGCGGCCTTCCGACGGTGATTCTGCTTCGCGGACTGGCGTCGGCGGCCTTTACCGGGGCCGAAGTGTTCCTGCCGCTGTTGCTCTTCCGCGAGCGCGGGCTCTCGCCCGCCGAGGCGGGGATCGTGCTGACTGTCGGCGCTCTGGGCTGGTCCGCCGGGTCTGCTCTCCAGGGCCGCGTCAGTTCGGCGCGAAGGCGTCCGGCGCTGCTGCGGCTCGGCTTCAGCATGCTGGCTCTCGGCATCGCGCTGTCGTCGGCCGTCGTGTGGCATCCGGTCCCGCTGCTCGTCGTCTACCCCGCCTGGGTGGTAGCCGGAGTGGGCATCGGCATCGCATATCCGACCCTTTCGGTGCTCACTCTCGAACTCTCCGCACCGGCCGAGGAGGGCCGGAACACCTCCGCCCTGCAGGTCAATGACGCGCTCCTGCAGTCGATCACACTCGCTGTCTCGGGCACCGTGTTCGCCGTGCTGATCGTCGACTCGCACTCGGCGCCGTACATCGCCGGCTTCGCCGTCGCGGCAACGCTCGCCGCCGCCGGTGCGATATTGGCTCATCGGGTCCGTCCGGCTCGCGTCGGGGCAGCCGAGCGCCGGTCGGACCTGACCTGACCTGACGCTCAGCGGAACTCTGCTGCGAACCCGGCGAGCCCGGTCAGCGGAAGACGACGGTGCGCGACCCGTTGGGCATCACCCGGCGCTCGCAGTGCCACTTCACCGCGCGGGACAGGACCTGGGTCTCGACGTCGCGGCCGGCCGCGACCAGATCGTCAGGATCGAAATTGTGGTCGACGCGGGCCACGTCCTGCTCGATGATCGGGCCTTCGTCCAGATCGTCATTGATGTAGTGCGCCGTCGCGCCGATCAGCTTCACGCCGCGATCGTGCGCCTGGTGATATGGCTTCGCGCCCTTGAAACTCGGCAGGAAGGAATGGTGAATGTTGATCGCCTTTCCGGACAGGGCGTGACTGGTCGTCTCGGAAAGCACCTGCATATAGCGGGCCAGCACGACGAGATCGACCCTGTACTGCTCGACCAACTCCAGCATGCGGGACTCCGCGGCCGATTTCGTGTCAGGAGTCACAGGCAGATGCACGTACGGAATCTCGTAAGATGCTGCCAGCGAGGCGAAGTCGGCGTGATTCGAGATGATGATCGGAATCTCGATGTTGAGGGTGCCCATTCGGTATCGATAGAGCAGGTCGTTCAAGCAGTGGCCGAATCTGGAAACCATGATCAACGTTCTGGTGGGCGTCGCTGCGTCCACCAATTCGTATTGCATGGAATGCGCCACGGAAACTGCCTCGAAACCGGTCCGCAGAGCCACCACGTCGCCGACTCCGCCGACGAGATCGAAGTGAATTCGCATGAAGAATCGTCCGGTCAGCCGATCGCCGAACTGCTGACTGACCAGGATGTTCGCTCCGCGCTCCGCCAGATAACCGGTCACGGCGTACACCAGACCAGGGGCGTCCTGGCAGGACAAAGTGAGGATGAACTCACGGCCAAGAGCGGGACGGGGGGACATCGGGCCTCCGAACGTTGCGTCTCACGCAACACTCGTCGCGATGCGCAACGAAAGCATGTTCGCTCGGCGCCCTCTGGTCAAGACCCCCGGTTCCGCGTCGGCGAACGCCCGACCGTACGGCAGTCTGCCGCGGCACACGGCGGACGGTTACGCTCCGGCAGTGTCCGAATTCCAGCTGTCGCACTCGATGGCACCGCCCACCGGCGACGGTCGCGGCCGCCCGCTCGTGCCGGCTGACGGGATCGACCAGACTCCGGGATCGGTCCAGTCCGTGGATCGTGCCCTCACCATCCTCAAGCTGCTGGCGGCGGACGGGGAACTGGGTGTCACGGAGATCGCCGGTCTGATCGGCGTTCACAAGTCGACGGCATCCCGACTGCTCGGCACGCTGGAGGCACACGATCTCGCCGAGCAACTGCCGGACCGGGGCAGGTACCGCCTGGGCGTCGGTGTTCTCCGCCTGGCCGGAGCGACTCGGACCAGGCTGGACATCGTGCACCAGAGCCGACCGGTGACGGTGGCGCTCGCCGCGGAAGTGGGCGAGACGGTGAACGTGGTGATCCTGTCCGGAACCGAGACGCTGTACCTAGACCAGGTGGCAGGGCCGTCCGCGTTGCAGATCCACAACTGGGTGGGCCGGCGCAATCCCGTGCACGCCACCGCCAACGGGCGTGTACTTCTCGCCCATGCCTCGCCCGCGCAGGCCGACGCCGTGCTCGCCGCGGCGCTCACGCCGTCCGGCCGCCTCCGCGCACTGACGCCCCACACCATCACCGACAGGGCCGCGTTGGCCGACTCGCTGGAAGCCGTTCGCCGACAGGGTTACTCGGTCGCTGTGGACGAACTCGAGATAGGACTGACCGCAGTGGCCGCACCCATCCGCGGGATGGACGGGTCGGTGATCGCGTCGCTGTCGGTATCAGGACCGAGCTTTCGCCTGGAGCCGGGTCGGATCGCCGCGACGGTCGCCGCCGTCAAATCGGCGGCCGTTGCGGTGTCCGAACGAATGGGATACCTGGCGCCGTCGGTTCGGCGCCGCGACTGACTCCCGATCCTGGCGTCCGGTCGCCACGGATGACAATCGTGTGTCGGCGCCCGACCCATGGCACTCGATTCATCACAGGCACGTAAATCTTGTCGTGCCCCTCGGTTCGGATACCTCTGGACCCTTGACACCCCCGTGCCGACCGTTCCATGCTGTTGCTCATGAGGCTTGTTGGTGCGTAATACGCAACATAGTTGAACCCGTAAGGCCGCCGCGGCGCATGCCGGTCGATCCGCAGTAGGCGATCAGACGAACCCAGGAGGTGTGCCGAGTGAACGCGAGCCTTGCCCAGGGCAAGTTCACCAGGACCGTCCCGGAAAGGGCTGCAAGCGACATCCTCCCCGGCTTGTACGTCGATGGTCGGTGGCGGGCATCGAACGGTGGAAGCACTCGATCGATCAATTGTCCGGCCGACGGATCAGCGGTCCTGACGGTTGTCGAGGGATCGGCCGCCGACGCCGAAGCCGCAGTGCAAAGCGCGCGCTCGACTTTCGACCAGGGCCATTGGCCGGCGATGCCCGAGAAGCAGCGCGGCGCTCTGCTCCTGCGCACAGCCGATCTCCTGGTCAGGGACAAGGCGGAATACGCCAGGGCCGAGGCTCTGGACACCGGTAAGCGACTTGTCGAAGCCGAATACGACATCGACGACATCGTGGCCTGTTTTCGCTATTACGGCGGAATTGCCGGAACGGACGCGGGACGGGTGGTCGACACCGGCATCGCGAACGCCATCAGCCGGATCGTCTATGCACCTGTCGGCGTCTGCAGCCTGATCACGCCGTGGAACTATCCGCTCCTGCAGGTGTCGTGGAAGGTAGCGCCGGCTTTGCTGGCCGGGAACACGTTCGTGCTGAAGCCCAGTGAACTCACTCCGTCCACGGCGATCATGTTGATGGAGACGCTGACCGAGGCGGGCGTTCCTCCCGGTGTCGCCAATCTCGTCACCGGCAGCGGACCCGAGGTGGGCAGCGTACTGACCACCGACGAAAGAGTCGACATGGTCTCGTTCACCGGCGGTGTGGCGACCGGCAAGGCCATCATGGCCGCCGGGGCGGCCACCGTGAAAAGGGTGGCGCTGGAACTCGGCGGAAAGAATCCGAACATCATCTTCGGTGACTCCGATGTCGAAGCGGCGATCGACTATGCCTTGACGGCCGTGTTCCTGCACTCCGGTCAGGTCTGCTCGGCCGGCGCGCGATTGATCGTCGCAGCGGAACTGCACGACCGTGTCGTGGACGAGATCGTTGTCCGGGCTGCGGAAATCCGCTTGGGCGGTCCGTTCGACGACGCCGCGGAGACCGGTCCGCTGATCTCGGCTGCGCACCGCGCCAAGGTGCATGCCTACGTGCAGGCGGGGCGTTGCCGAGGGCGCCGTGCTGCGCACCGGCGGCGTCATTCCCACGGAAGGCCCACTCGCGCATGGCTTCTACTACCCGCCCACGGTGCTGGACGGCTGCACCAGAGACATGTCGGTGGTGCGGGACGAATCCTTCGGACCGGTGATGACCGTCGAAACGTTCACCACCGAGGCGGAGGCGATCGAGATCGCCAACGACACGGACTACGGCCTGGCCGGGGCCGTTTGGACCTCCGACGCCTCTCGCGCACAGCGGGTGGCGGGCGCCCTGCGGCACGGCACCGTCTGGATCAACGACTATCACCCTTACGTTCCGCAGGCGGAATGGGGCGGTTTCGGGCAGTCCGGGAATGGTCGTGAACTAGGCCCGACAGGACTCGCGGAATATCGGGAGATCAAGCACATCTGGCAGAACACCGCACCGGAAGCGCAGTACTGGTTCAAACGCTAGCGATTCTTCCCACTCTGGAGATGTGATGACGGCAGCAACAACCGCAACGCCGGATTTTTCCATCCGCAATCTGTGGAAGGTGTTCGGCCACAAGCCGGAGCGGATTCCGAACGACCCGGCGATGGCCGCCCTGTCCGGGCCACAGATCCTGGAGCAGACCGGCTGCGTCGCCGCCGTGCGGGACATGAACTTCGACGTCGCGCGCGGCGAGGTCTTCGTCGTCATGGGCTTGTCCGGCTCCGGAAAGTCGACCCTCGTCCGGTGTCTGACCCGGCTGATCGAGCCCACCGCCGGCCAGGTCCTGCTCGAAGGCAACGACATCATGAAAGCCTCGACTGCCGACCTCCGGAACATCAGGCGCAACAAGATCTCCATGGTCTTCCAGCATTTCGGCCTGCTCCCGCACCGCAGCGTTCTCGACAACGTCTCCTACGGATTGCAGGTACGCGGCACCGGAAAAGCGGAGCGGTACAGCAGAGCCCAGGACGTGATCGACCTCGTCGGCCTCCAGGGTTACGAACGGCGCTTCCCCGACCAGCTCTCGGGCGGGATGCAGCAGCGGGTTGGCCTGGCCCGGGCGTTGGCCGGCGACCCTGACGTCCTGCTCTTCGACGAGCCGTTCTCGGCACTCGACCCCCTCATTCGTCGGGACATGCAGGCCGAAGTCATCCGGCTGCACCGGGACATGGGCAAGACGATGATCTTCATTACCCACGATCTTTCCGAAGCATTGAAGCTCGGTGACCGAATCCTGATCATGCGGCACGGCGAACTGGTCCAGATCGGCACCGGCGATGAATTGGTCGGCGCACCGGCCGACGACTATGTCGCGGACTTCGTCTCCGAGGTGCCGAAAGCCGATGTGCTGACGCTGAAATGGATCGCCCGCCCCGTTGCGGATGTGGATCTGTCGACCGCGACCAACCTGCCGGCCCAGCACGGTTATCCGCGACGCCATTCCGGCCGTGCTCGCCTCGGCCGCCCCGGTCCGGGTGGTCGACGGTGCGGAGACGATCGGAGTGATCACCCGTGACGACATTCTGAACGTGGTGGGTGCTCTCCCGGGTGGCACGCGGGCCGTGGCCTGATGTCCGCGACCAGTACCGACCCGGCCGCGCGCGCCAGGCTCGAGAAGTCCGAGGAGCAGATCGGCATCGACGCCGACGGCGGTCGTGAGGGTCGGGCGCAGGCGGAAGGTCGATTGCACATCGGTCCGGCCGCGGTCGCCGTCCTGGCGGTCATCGCCGTGTGGCTGATCGCCAGGATCTTCTGGGGCGGTCAGTGGACGCTCGCCCTCGACCCCCAGGACACGACCACCATCCAGGACAACCTGAACACCTGGCCGGACTGGGTGGTGCAGAACCAGAACGTCAGTCCCGTCTTCCTCTATTTCATCAACTACGTCCAGATCGTGCTGGAGCACGTCAGTGATTTCGTCAGCGAAGTCTTCTACCAGACGCCAACGGGTCTCGGCATTCCCGAGATCGGCTGGCTCGGAACGACTGTGCTGGTCACCTTTCTCGCGTTTGCCATCGGCAACGCGAAAGTGGCAGCGCTGACCGCCGGCATCTTCCTGTTCTTCGTGTTCCAGGGGCTCTGGTCCGATGCCATGGCGACCTTCGCGCAGGTGATCAGCGCCATCCTGTTCTGTTTCGTGATCGGGTTGCCGCTGGGAATCTGGGCCGGCCTGAGCAATCGGGTCAACGCGCTTGTCACGCCGGTCCTGGATTTCATGCAGATCATGCCGGCGTTCGCCTACTTGGCGCCGCTGGTGCTGATCTTCTCGCTCGGATCGGCCTCCGTGACGGCGGCTGTGTTCATCTTCGCGGTGCCGCCGATCGTCCGGATCACGGCACACGGGCTCCGCCAGGTCCCGTCCACCACCAGAGAGGCCGCGGACTCCATCGGCGTCACCGGCGCCCAGAGGCTACGGACCGTGCTGTTGCCGATGTCCAAGCGCACCACCGTCATCGGCGTCAACCAGACGTTCATGGCCGCGCTGTCGATGGTCACCATCGCGGCATTCATCGGTTCGCCGGGCCTGGGTGCGGATGTACGGAACGCCTTGCAGGGCCTCGACGTCGGTACCGCCTTCAACGCCGGGCTGGCCATCGTGCTGATGGCCATCGTCTTCGACCGGGTATCGACGACGGCGAGCGAACGATCCGACCGTCGCGACGAACCGAACAAGAGCAAACGGCGGCTGCGCCTGATTCTCATCGCCGCTGGTGCCGTCGTCACGCTGATCGCGATCTATCTGTCCCGTACGTACCTGTGGGCGGCCGAATCACCGCAGACGTGGCCGAACTGGGGCCAGGTCATCATCGATGCGGTCAACAGCGCGTCGAACTGGGCGCAGGCCAATCTGACGTTCCTGACGCTGACCCTGAAGAACGCCATTGCCTACGGTCTGCTGAATCCGTTGCAGTCCCTGCTGACGCAGACACCGTGGTTCATCGTCGCCCTTGTCTTCACCGTTCTGGGTTTCGTGGCAGGGGGCTGGCGGACGGCGCTGGTCGTGGTGGCCGGCGTCGCCGCGATCCTGATCCTCGGCGTCTGGGCCGACTCGATGGTGACGTTGGCCTCGACGATCCTGGCGACCATCGCCGCCGCGATACTGGGCGTGGTGGTCGGCGTGTGGATGGGGCGCTCGAAGGGAGCCGACCGGGCCATCCGGCCGATCCTGGACGGTGCCCAGACCATGCCCTCGCTCGTCTACCTCGTGCCCTTTCTCGGTCTCTTCGGACCGGGACGTGTCACGGCGATCTTCGCTGCCGTCATCTACGCCGCTCCTGCGGCCATCAAGATCGTGGCCGACGGCATCCGCCAGGTTCCGGCCAACACCGTCGAGTCGGCGATGTCCTCCGGCTCGACCAAGTGGCAGATGATCACCAGGGTGCAGATCCCCATGTCCACGAAATCCATTGCGCTGGCAACGAATCAAGCCGTGATCTACTGCCTCTCGATGGTTGTCATCGGCGCCGCGGTCGGCGGTGGCGGCCTCGGCTACCTGGTCATCAGTGGGCTGGACAACGCGAGCCAGTTCGGAAAGGGCCTGGCCGCCGGCCTGGCGCTCGTCGTGCTGGGCATCATGGTCGACCGCGTGACGCAGGCGACTGCGGTCCGTTCGGGCCGGCGGGCCCGCAAGGCGACCGAGATGCGTTCGCCCGTCCGGCGTCCGTCGAAAGCAACGGCCGCGGTCGGTGCCACCTGACGGCGAAATTCGAACGTTTCCTGATCTCAGCATTTGCCGGGCAGTCCAACTCAGCAGCTTTTCGTCCCCGACACCGTAGGAGCACACATGCGTTTGCAGAAGTCCTCAACCGTCAAGCGATTGGGCATCGGCCTCACCGCGGCCGCGTTGCTGATCACCAGCGCCTGTGCGGCGAAGGTGAATCAGACCAGCAGTTCCGCGGCTGCGACGCCGGTCGCCAGTGCCGCGGCACCAGCGGGATCCGCAGCACCAGCGGCGCCCGCCAGTTCAGCGGCAGGTTCCGCTGCGGCTTCGATGGCTCCCGCCTCGTCCGGTGGCGCAGCGGCGAGCGGTTCGGCGACGGGCGCAAAGATGTTGCCGGTCACCGGCACCTGTAGCGCGCCGATCAACATGGCGATGAACGACTGGGTCGGATACACCGCGGACGCTGCCGTGGTCACCTACGTGCTGGAGAACGACCTGAAGTGCAAGGTCAACCAGAAGGCACTGGCCGAGGAGCTGGCCTGGCAGGGACTGCCCAGCGGGCAGATCGACGTCATCATGGAGAACTGGGGGCATGCTGACCTGACCAAGAAGTACATCACGCAGCAGAAGACCGCCGTCGACGCCGGCCTGACCGGCAACCTCGGCCAGATCGGTTGGTACGTACCGCCTTCGACGTTGAAAATGTTCCCCGACATCACCAACTGGCAGAACCTGAACAAGTACGCGTCCAAGTTCGCCACGTCGGAATCCGGTGGAAAGGGTCAACTACTGGACGGTGATCCCTCGTTCGTCACCAACGATGCTGCTCTGGTCAAGAATCTCGGCCTGGATTACAAGGTCGTCTACGCCGGCTCGGAAGCGGCACTGATCCAGGCTTTCCGCACCGGCGAACAGAACAAGACCCCCGTGCTCGGATACTTCTATTCGCCGCAGTGGTTCCTGTCCGAGATCCCGCTGACCAAGATCAGTCTGCCGAAGTACACGGCCGGCTGCGATGCGGATCCCAAGACGATCAAGTGCGATTACCCGAACTACAACCTGAACAAGATCATGTCGACGAAACTCGCCAACTCGAACTCGCCCGCGGCCGCCCTGATCAAGAATTTCCATTGGACGAACGATGACCAGAACCTGGTCGCGAAGTACATCACCGCTGACAAGATGACACCGGAGGCCGCCGCCAAGAAGTGGGTCGACGCCAACCAGGACAAGGTCAACGCCTGGCTCGGCAAGTAGTTTCGCCCGACAACACACTCGAGAGGCGCGGGTAGGTGCACCCCGCCCGCGCCTCTCGTCCCGTTCCCAGGGTGCCGAAAGGCGCCACCGCCCCTTGACAGCCCCCGCCAGCTCGGATCAGGCTGTTGCATGCACCGCATCGCGTTGCGTAATACGAAACGGGAGACAAGATGACGGCAGTCCCGTCCGCACAGCCATCCGTCGTCATCATCGGCGGCGGCATCGTCGGCGCCAGCCTGGCCGACGAGATCACCGCACGCGGCTGGACGGACGTCACCGTCGTCGACGGCGGACCGCTGCCCGATTTCGGGCGGCTCCACGTCGCATGCACCGGGCGTCGTCTTCCAGACCAACGGCACCAAGGTGATGAGCGACTTCGCCCGGTACACGGTCGATAAATTCAAAGGTCTGACCTACCAGGGTGAACCCTGTTATCTACCGGTCGGCGGCTTGGAGATCGCAACCACCGCCGCGCGCGCCGTCGAACTCCAGCGCCGTTTCGGTTTTGCGCAGGCCTGGGGGGTTCCCGGTGCTCGACTACTGGATGCGGCGGAGACCGCCAAGGCCTGGGATCTGCTCGAGCCGAGCGTCGTCCTGGGTGGGTTGTTCGTTCCCGACGACGGCATCGCCAAGGCTGTTCGTGCGGTGGCAGCTCAACTTGATCGCGCGACCGCCCGCGGGCGCAACGGTTCTCGAGCGTCATGAGGTGCTCGATGTGCTGACGTCCGGCAACAAGGTCACCGGTGTCCGCACCGACCATGGTGAGATCGCCGCTGACATCGTCGTGTGTTGCGCCGGCATCTGGGGCCCGAAGATCGCCGCGATGGTCGGCCAGATCCTTCCGCTTACTCCGTTGGCCCACCAGTTCGCCTGGACAGGGCCGGTTTCGCCGTTGGCCGCTCATACCGCCGAAGCGACCCGGCCGGTGCTGCGTCACCAGGACGCCGACCTGTATTTCCGCGAGAACGGCACCGGCGTCGGCATCGGCTCCTACCGGCACCGCCCCATGCCGCTCAAGGCAACGGATCTCGCATCCTGGACGGAGGCCGAAGCCCGCGGAAGCCAGCCGTCCATTCTTGACTTCACTCCGGCGGACTTCGAATTCCCTCTCGCCGAAACGGCGCGCATACTGCCCGCTCTCGGTGATGTCGAGCTGAAGAACGCGTTCAACGGCGTCTTCTCGTTCACGACGGACAACCTGCCGCTCCTCGGGCCGCACGCCACGCTCGATGGATTCTGGGTGGCCGAGGCCGTCTGGGTCACCCACTCGGCAGGAGTCGCGAGAGCGATGGCGGAATGGATCATCGACGGCCATTCCGGATCATTCGACCTGCACGCCTGCGACATCAATCGCTTCGAACGACATCAGCTGTCGCCGGCCTACATCGAGGCCAAGGACTGCCAGAACTTCGTCGAGGTGTACGACATCCTGCATCCGCTGGAGCCGATGAATCATTCGCGGCCGCTCCGGACGTCACCGTTCTATCCACGCCAGCAGGAACTGGGCGGCATGTTCCTCGAGGCGAACGGCTGGGAGCGGCCCCACTGGTACGCCGCCAACGACCACCTGTTGACCGGCGACCGGAACACCGGTTGGCACATTCCGGAGCCGGGCGACTGGGCCGCGCGGTTCTGGTCCCCCACCATCGCCGCCGAGGCGGCGATCACCCGGACCGACGTTGCGCTCTACGACATGACCGCGCTGAAGCGGATCGAGGTTTCCGGCGCGGGTGCCACCGAATTCCTGCAGACGCTGGTCACCGGCAAGATGGCGAAATCGGTCGGCGCCGTGACCTACTGCCTGATGCTGGATGTCGACGGCGGCATCCGGTCGGACGTCACCGTTGCCCGGCTGGCCCCCGAGCGGTACCAGGTCGGCGCCAACGGAGCGATCGACGTGGACTGGATGCTGCGGAAGTTGCGTTCGAGCCCTCACGCCTCGACGGTCGCCATCCGGGACATCACGGCCGGGACGTGCTGCATCGGCATCTGGGGCCCCCGCGCGCGGGACGTCGTCCAACCGCTGACCGACGCCGACTTCTCGAACACCGGCTTCAAGTACTTCCGGGCGCAGTCGTGCTTCATCGGCACGGTGGAGGTCACGGCCATGCGGCTCTCCTACGTCGGCGAGCTGGGCTGGGAGCTGTACACGACGGCCGACCAGGGACTCGTGCTGTGGGATCTGCTGATGAAGGCCGGGGCCGAGCACGGCATCATCGCCGCCGGCCGCGGTGCCTTCAACGCTCTGCGCATCGAGAAGGGCTACCGCTCGTTCGGCACGGACATGACGAACGAGCACACCCCGACCCAGGCCGGCCTGGACTTCGCGGTCAAGCTCGACCAGGACTTCTTCGGCAAGGAAGCGCTCGTCGCCCGCCCCGACGACGGCCGCCGGCTCTGCCTGCTGGTCCTGGACGACCCGCAACACATCGTCCTCGGTTCCGAACCCGTCTACGCCTCCACCCCGACCTCCCCCGACGCGCTTATCAACATCGACGGCGCTCACCAAGATCGCGGGAATGTGACTGATGGGGCAGAAATCGACCCGATCATGAGCGCAGGCGAAGTTGATAAGCGCGACGGGAGGCGCGGACGGAGGGGAGGCGGTGGGGTATGTGACGTCGGCGGCGTACGCGCTACACGCTGGGTGTGCCGCTCGCCTACGCCTGGCTCCCGGCCGAGCTCACCGCACCAGGAACCGCGGTCGAGATCGGGTACTTCGGCGAGCGGTACCGCGCCGTCGTCACCGCCGAGCCGGCCTTCGATCCCGAGATGAAGAAGATCCGTTGCTGACCCGGTCACCGTGGGAATTGGGAAGACCCGCGGATCTCACTACGGTGGACAGCGGATGCGGGCGATGGGCTCCCGTGACCGACGCCCGCGCCGCTGACCTAGTCACTGCCGGTGCACACCCCAGGGAGATGCTGCGATGACGACCACCGAGATCAAGACCGCCGAAACCGCGTGGCCGGGGCTGAACGCCGGACTCGCCGAGGCCGACCCGGAGGTCGCCGCACAGATCGCGAACGAGCTGCACCGCCAGCAGAGCACGCTGGAGATGATCGCCAGCGAGAACTTCGCCTCGGTCGCCGCCATGGAGGCCCAGGGCAGCGTGCTGACCAACAAGTACGCGGAGGGCTATCCGGGACGCCGGTACTACGGCGGCTGCGAGTTCGTCGACGTCATCGAGAAGCTGGCCATCGAGCGGATCAAGTCGCTGTTCGGCGCCGGCTTCGCCAACGTCCAGCCGCACTCCGGTGCGCAGGCCAACGCCGCTGCCATGCAGGCGCTGATCAAGCCGGGCGACACCATCCTCGGTCTGTCGCTGGCCCACGGCGGGCACCTCACGCACGGCATGCGGATCAACTTCTCCGGCCTGCTGTACAACGTCGCGGCCTACGAGGTGTCCAAGGAAGACCACCGCATCGACATGGACGAAGTCGCCAGGTTGGCCAAAGAGCACCAGCCGAAGCTGATCATCGCCGGTTGGTCGGCCTATCCCCGGCAGTTGGACTTCGCCCGTTTCCGGGAGATCGCCGACGAAGTCGGGGCGTACCTGCTCGTCGACATGGCACACTTCGCCGGGCTGGTCGCTGCCGGGCTGCATCCGTCGCCGGTGCCGCATGCCCATGTCACCACGACGACCACCCACAAGACGCTGGGCGGCCCGCGCGGCGGCGTCATCCTGACGAATGACGCGGATCTGGCGAAGAAGATCAACTCGGCGGTGTTCCCCGGACAGCAGGGCGGGCCGCTCGAGCACGTCATCGCGGCCAAGGCGGTGGCGTTCAAGATGGCCGCCGATCCGGCGTTCACCGAGCGGGCCGAGCGCACGGTCCGAGGTGCCGCCGTGTTGGCCGAGCGACTGGTCGCCGACGACGTCACCAAGTCCGGAATTTCCGTGCTGACCGGCGGCACCGACGTTCACCTGGTCCTGGTCGATCTCCGCAACTCCGACTCTCGACGGCAAGTCGGCGGAGGATCGCCTGCACTCGGTGGGGATCACGGTCAACCGGAACGCGGTGCCCTTCGACCCGCGGCCGCCCATGGTCACGTCCGGTCTGCGCATCGGGACGCCGGCCCTGGCCACCCGCGGCTTCGACGACGCCGAATTCGCCGAGGTCGCCGACATCATCGCCGCCGCGCTCATCGCCCCGGTCGGCGAACTCGAGGCCGAACTCGCCGACTCGCTGCGGTCCAGGGTCGCTGCCCTTGCTGAAAAGCACCCGCTGTACTCCGGTCTCACCTATTAGAAGGGCCGGACACGTGACGCCGCAGCTTCCCCCGGGGGCCGACCTCCCCCAACATCCGGACTTCCTCTGGCGAAATCCGGAGCCACGGCGTCACTATCAGGTTGTTCTCATCGGCGGCGGCGGTCACGGCCTGGCTACCGCCCACTACCTCGCCAAGCGCGGCATCACCGATGTCGCCGTCCTCGAGAAGGGCTGGCTGGCCGGGGGGAACATGGCCAGGAACACCACGATCATCCGGTCGAACTACCTGTGGGACGCCAGCGCCGGCATCTACGAGCACTCGTTGAAGTTGTGGGAGACGCTGGCGGAGGATCTCGATTATCCGATCCTGTTCTCCCAGCGCGGCGTCCTCAACCTCGATCACTCGCTCACCGACATCCGGGACTCCCGCCGTCGGGTGGCCGCCAACCGGCTGAACGGGGTCGACGCGGAGTGGGTGGATGCCAAAGGCGCCAAAGAGATCTGCCCGATCCTCAACATCTCCGACGACATCAGGTACCCCGTCCTCGGCGGCACCTACCAGCCTCGCGGCGGGATCGCAAAGCACGACTACGTCGCATGGGGTTTCGCCCGGTCGGCGAACAGGGCCGGCATCGACCTGATCCAGAACTGCGAGGTCACCGGGATCGACATCAGCGCCGGTCGAGTCACCGGTGTGCAGACCTCGCGTGGCCCAATCACCGCGGACGTGGTCGCGATGGTCGGCGCCGGACACTCCTCGGTGCTCGCCGCCATGGCCGGGTTCCGGTTGCCGGTGCAGTCACATCCCTTGCAGGCCTTGGTGTCGGAGTTGCTCGAACCGGTGCACCCGACGGTGGTGATGTCGAATGCGGTCCATGTCTACGTGTCGCAGGCACACAAGGGTGAGTTGGTGATGGGCGCCGGCGTCGATTCCTACAACGGGTACGGCCAGCGCGGCGCCTTCCACGTCATCGAGCGCCAGATGTCTGCCGCGGTCGAGCTTTTTCCGATCTTCGCACGAGCCCATGTGCTGCGCACCTGGGGTGGGATCGTAGACACGACACCGGACGCCTCGGCGATCATGGGACTGACACCGGTCGAGAACCTCTATCTCAATTGTGGTTGGGGCACCGGGGGTTTCAAGGCAACACCGGGCGTCGGCGACCAGATGGCCGAGCTGATCGCCACCGGCGAGGTACCGGCGCTGATGCGTGAATTCTCCCTCGAACGGTTCACCACGGGCCGCCTCGTCGACGAACACGGCGCCGCCGCCGTCGCCCACTGAGCTGCGCGAAAGAGACCATCCATGATGCTCATCCCCTGCCCGGAATGCGGGCCCCGCAACGAGAACGAATTCCACTACGGTGGGCAGGCGCACGTCCCGTACCCGGCCGACGGCGGGGCCGACCTGTCGGATCAGGAATGGGCCGAGTACCTGTTCTTCCGGGACAATCCCAAGGGACCGTTCGCCGAGCGCTGGGTCCATTTCGCGGGCTGCCGGCGATGGTTCAACGTCATTCGGGACACCGTGACCTACGAATTCCTGGCGGTCTATCGCTCCGGCGAACCGCGGCCCGACCTCGCCGCCGGGCAGCCGGAGACGACGCCGCGGTCCGATGTCGCCGAGGTGGCTACCGCATGAGCAGCAGCCGACTCGCGGCCGACGGCCGGATCGACCGCAGCCGCCGCTTGAACGTCAGCTTCGACGGCCGAACCCTGGACGCACATCCCGGTGACACCCTGGCTTCCGCGCTGCTGGCCTCCGGAGTCAGGGTCGCCGGCCACTCCGTGATCCTCGGCCGTCCGCGCGGCATCATGTCAGCCGGCCCGGAGGAGCCGACCGGCATCGTGCAGATCGAAAAGCCGTTCCCGGAGCCCATGCTCGCTGCGACCACTGTCGATGCCGTCGACGGACTCGCCGCGAGCAGCATCTACGGACAGGGTCGCCTGGCCCCGACCGGAGATCCGCATACCTACGACGCCATCCATCACCACTGCGAGTTGGTCGTGGTCGGGAGCAGGCCCGGCGGGACTCTCCGCTGCGCTCACCGCGGGCCGCAACGGCGGACGGGTGCTGCTGATCGACGACGGCGCCGCACCCGGCGGCGCATTACTCACCAAGGACGAGATGGCCTGGGCGGCCGCGATAGTGCTCGAGCTTTCGGGACTGTCGAATGTGGTCCACCTACAGCGCACCACCGTGACCGGATACTACGACGACAACTTCCTGATCGCCGTGCAGCGACTGGTCGGTCACCAGAGTGCCGAAGCTGCAGGTGCGGGAACGCATCTGGCGCATCCGAGCCGAGCGGGTGGTGCTCGCCACCGGCGCGCACGAGCGGCCGATCGTGTTCGCAGGGCAACGACATTCCCGGCGTCATGCTGGCCGAGTCGGTGCGTGTCTATCTCCAGCGTTACGGCGTGCTGGCCGGCGAGCGTGTGGTGGTCTTCACCGCCCACGACGATGCCTACCGCGTCGCCGGGGAACTGATGGCCGTCGGTGCGGCGGTGGTGGTCGTCGACCCGCGAATTCCGGAAGGTCAGACCGACGGTCCCGCCGTCGTATTCAACGACGAGGTCACCACGGGCAGCGTGCTCACCGGATCCGTGGTGACAGCAACCGAGGCCGGCGCCGACGGCAGCCTGACCGGTGTCGTCGTTCGCGGTCCGTCCGGTGAGACTCTGCGCATACCTGCAGACCTGCTGGCCGTGTCCGGTGGCTGGAATCCGGCCGTGCATCTGTATTCGCAGTCCGGCGGCACGCTGGAATTCGATCCGCAGATCGGCTCGTTCGTTCCGGGCCGCGGGCGCCAGAACGTGACGGTCGTCGGTGCGGCCAGGGGCCTGCGCACCACGGCGGAGGCCGTCGCGGACGGCGGCGCCGCCGGCGGCGACACCGGTCTGACCGGAAACGCCGTCATCCTGCCACCGGCGGAGGACCTGCTGGCCGAGGTCGCTGCCCCGGCCGCGCTGTACCTGGTCGCGGACGACGGCGTCGATCCGGCGACCCTCACCGAGCATTTCGTCGACGTGCAAAGGGACGTCACGGTCGCTGATCTGGTCAGGGCCACCGGGGCCGGACTCGCCTCCGTCGAACACGTGAAGCGGTACACGACCGCAGGCACGGCGCACGACCAGGGCAAGACCTCCGGCGTGCTGTCCACCGCCGTCATCGCGCACCTGCTCGGCGTCGAACCAGGCGATCTGGGTATCACGACCTACCGGCCGCCCTACACGCCGATCTCGTTCGCCGCGCTGGCCGGACGTGAGCGCGGCAACCTGTACGACCCCGTCCGTACCACCGGCGCGCATTCCTGGCACCTGGCGCACGGCGCTGAGTTCGAGAACGTCGGGCAGTGGAAGCGCCCCTGGTTCTATCCGGACCACGGAGAGGACATGGAAACCGCTGTCGCTGCGTGAGTGTGCCGCCGCCAGAACGAATGTCGCGTTCATGGACGGCTCGACGCTGGGCAAGATCGACGTTCAGGGACCGGATGCTCCGGCTTTCCTGGACATGCTCTACACCAACGTGATGTCCAGCCTCAAGGTCGGCATGATCCGGTACGGGGTGATGTGCACACCGGATGGAATGGCTTTGGACGACGGAACGGTATTCCGGCTGGGTGCCGACCGCTACCTGGTCACCACGACTACCGGCAATGCCGCCAAGATCCTGGACTGGATGGAGGAATGGCTCCAGACCGAGTGGCCGCAGCTTCAGGTCTGGTGTGCGTCCGTGACCGAGCAATGGGCGACCATGGCACTCGTCGGGCCGCGTTCCCGCGCCCTGCTGACGGCGATGGCACCGGATCTGCGCACGGCCAACGACGACTTTCCGTTCATGGCCTGGCGCGACACCGTGGTCGCCGGCCTGACCGCGCGGGTCGCCCGGATCTCCTTCTCCGGCGAGCTGGCCTACGAGATCAATGTGGCCTGGCACGACGCCGCCGCGCTGTGGGCCGCGGTCTGGGCGGCCGGTGAGCCGATCGGGCTGACCCCGTACGGCACCGAAGCCATGCACGTGCTCCGGGCCGAAAAGGGTTACCCCATCATCGGTCAGGACACCGACGGCACGATCACGCCGCAGGACCTGGGCATGAGCTGGGTGGTGTCCAAGAAGAAGGCCGACTTCATCGGCAAGCGTTCCTACGCCAGAGGAGACAACTCGCGACCGGACCGCAAACATCTCGTCGCCCTGCTGCCGGTCAGCGAACATCTACTCCTGCCGGAGGGCTCGCAGATCGTCGAGGCGCCGGAGCTGCCGGCGCCGCCGGTGCCGATGCTCGGGCACGTCACCTCCTCGTACCGATCGGCCGCCCTGGACCGAACCTTCGCGTTGGCACTTCTGAAGGCCGGCCGCGACCGGATCGGCGACACGGTGTACGTCGTGGTCGACGACAAGCCGCGACCGGTGACTCGTCGCCGGTCCCGTCGTCGTCGATCCCGACGGGCTCCGACGCGATGGTGACCCGGCCGGCGACGGCGAGCCGATCGTCGCTCCCCGCCTGACCGGCGGGCTGCCGGTCTCACCGCTGGCCGCGTACTGCGACTCGTTCGCGCAGCTGTCGCAGACCGAGGCGGCGGGTGTACGCATCGCGGAATCCCCGCTGACGAGTCAGGTGCTGCTGCGGGTCGCACCCGGCTCGGCTGCCGCTGCGCTCGCGTCGAGCGCTTTGGGTGCCGCCTTACCCGGGCGCACCGGCGAGGTGACCTACTCGGGCAGCGACGCGATATTGGCACTGGGCCCGGACGAATTCCTCATCCTGGCCGGCCCCGGTCACGGTGTGGAGCTGGAGTTGCGGCTCCGCAGCGCGGTCGGCAGCGAACCCGCCGCCGTGACGGACGTGTCGGCGGCGCGGACGATGATCCGCATTTCGGGCGGCAAGGCGCGCCGCATGCTCGCGCACGGATTGGCGATCGACCTGGACAAACTGCCCGAGAGCAGCTGCGCCCAGACGCTGTTGGCGCAGTGTGCTGTCGTCGTGTTCAGCGACGGCCCTGCCTGGACCGACGACGATCTGCTGAAGATACTGGTGCGCAGTTCTTTCGCGGCCCATCTGGCGCAGTGGCTGCTGCTGACCGCACCGGAATACGTCTGAACCAGCGCTCATGATCGGGTCGACTCGCGCCACTCGAGTCCCAGAACCGTGACGATCATCAGCGCCGCCGAAGTTGATCAGCGCGATCGGGGGGTCGAAGGGACATCGAGCCATCCGAATGTTTCCATCCGCTCCGATCCGTGCAAGCCTGGACGTCCGACCTGCCGACCCGTGGGCGGCCGAGGGACGAAGGAGAACCGTGGCAGCGCGTATCGACAAGGTGGTCACCTCCGGGACGTTCTCGCTCGACGGCGGGACGTGGGACGTGGACAACAACGTCTGGCTGATCGGCGACGACAACGAAGTGCTGGTCATCGACGCGGCCCATGACGCCCACGCCATCAAGTGGGGAGTCGGCAACCGGAAGGTGGTCGGCATCCTGTCCACCCATGGCCATGACGACCACATCGATGCGGCCCCCGCCCTGGCCGACATGACGGGAGCGCCGATCCTGCTGCACCCAGCTGACGCGCACCTCTGGGGGATGAAGCACGAAGACCGCCAACCGGATTCGGATCTCGAGGACGGCCAGCTGATCTCGGTCGGCGGCCTGCAGGGCACGGTTCTGCACACCCCGGGCCATTCGCCGGGCGCGGTCAGCGTCTACTTCCCGGAGATGGGCGTGGTCTTCACCGGCGACACCCTCTTCAAAGGAGGCCCGGGCGCGACCGGTCGGTCGTTCTCCGACTTTCCGACCATCATCGAGTCGATCAGCTCGCGTTTGCTGACCCTGCCGGCCGAGACGGTCGTGCACACCGGCCACGGCGACGACACCACCATCGGCGCCGAAGCTCCGGATCTCGACGAGTGGGTCGTCCGGGGGCATTGATTCCTGGCCGGTTCGCGGGTCGGCGCCGAATCAGATCCTGGCCGTGCTGTTCCGCATCAGAACGAAGGCCAGGACGGTGACGGCGGCGGCGGCGGAAGCGCCGACGATGAAGATCAGATTGACGCCGCTCGCGGTGGCCGCCCTTGCGGCTTCGGCCACGGTCGGCGCCAGCGCGGCCGGCACGTGCGACGCAACCTGCACGCCGGCACCGGAACCGACGGCGGCGGAGAGTTGGGCGTCAGCCCCGGCCGGCAGCGGCAGCACACTCAGGTTGCTGCTCATGGCCCCGGTGACCCGCGCGGTGAAGATCGATCCGAGGGCGGCCACACCCGCAGCCAGACCGATCTGCCGGAAGGTGTTGGCCGTTCCGGTGGCCATCCCGGCCTGCGCCGTCGGCACGGAAGCCAGCGCGGCCTGGGAGATCAGCGCCGAACTCATGCCGAGCCCGACGCCGGACACGACGAAGCCGACCATCAGGTGCGTCCAGGAGGACGACGCGTCCAGGCCGGTCATGCTGGCCAGGCCGATCGCCACCAATGCACCGGTCAGCGGCATCGAGTACCGCGTCGGAAGCAGGTGTCCGAACTTCGCCGCCGGTGGTGCGGCCAGGAAGGAGGCGACCGTCAGTGGCAGGAAACGCAGGCCGGCCTGGAACGGCGTGTAGCCAAGGGTGTTGATGAAGTAGAGCGCGATGTAGCTGGTGGAGGCGACCAGCGTCGCCGAGGAGATCAGGGCGATCAGCGCAGGCCCGAGGAACGACGGTCGACGCAGCAGCGACAGGTCGAGCATCGGCTGCGGCGTCCGGTTCTCGCGGACCACGAAACCCACCACCAGAACGACACTGGCGACGAATAGCGACACGACGGTCGGTGATCCCCAACCGCGGTCGCTGCTCTCGATCAGGCCCAGCACCAGGGCCACCAGAGCGGTGGACAGCAGCACCGTCCCCGGCCAGTCGGCCTTCCGGGCGTTCGTCGCTCTCGACTCGGTCAGCACGAAACGCGCACCGATCAGAGCGGCCAGCCCGACGGGCACGTTGATCAGGAAGATCCAGCGCCATCCGGGACCGTCCACCAATGCCCCTCCCAGCAGCGGACCGATCGCCGTCGCCGCAGCCAAGGTGGCACCGAACGCACCGATCGCCCCCGCCCGCTTCTTCACATCAGGGAACGCGGCAGCGATCAGCGGTAGCGCGACACCGAACAACATCACCGCTCCGAGCCCTTGTACGGCGCGAATCACGTTGAGCATCAAGGCATCTCCGGCCAGCGCACAACCGAGCGAGGCCAGCGTGAAGATGGTCATCCCGGCGAGGTAGAGCCGACGGCGACCCATCCGATCACCGATGGTCGCCGCCGTCAGCAGCAGTCCGGCCACCGGCAGCGTGTAGGCGTCGACCACCCACTGCAGCGAACTGAGCGACGAGTTCAGATCCTTCTGAATGTTGGCCAGCGCGGCGGTGACGATCGTCAAGTCGAGCAGCAGCATGAACATCGCGGTGCAGACCAGCACCAGCGTCCAAGTCGGCCGGACGCGAGGCACTGCACTCCTGTCCGAGCCTGGCGCTGCGGCCGGTGACAGCGTTGCTGTTCTGTCCATCGTGGTCTCCAAAGGATTACGCTACGGCTGTTGTGTGAACAAGGTGTACACCCGTAGCGCTACGCTTGTCAACGAATTCGAGCCGACCGCACCTCGAGCGGATGGGAGAAGATGATGCACATGGCAGTCGAGGCACAGACCAGCGTCGGGTCGGCGCACCCCCGCCCGTCGGGGCAGCGGCGAGACGCTGCGTACCGAGATCATCGAGGCGGCCAGCGCGCTGCTGGCCGAATCCGGTGACGTGGAGACCATGTCGCTGCGTGCGGTGGCCCGTCGGGTCGGGATTGCGACGACCTCCATCTACCTCCATTTCGCCGACATCGACTCCTTGATCCTGGCCGTCAAGCTCAGGCGGTTCGCCGAACTCGAGGCGATGCTCGGCGCAGCCCGAGCCAAAGCCGGTGTGGCACCTGTCGACCGGGTGCGGGCGGTCGGCCACGCCTACGTGTCCTACGGTCTGGAGCAACCCGGCAACTATCGGGTGATGTTCTCGGCGTCATCCCGCGGCATGCTCGTCGGTCCTTCGGGTCTGATGGTCGGGCTGGATACGTTCCAAACGCTGGCCGCCGAGGTCGCCGCTGCTCTCGGGGTGGCATTGGACCACCCGGACACCCAACTGGTCGCGACGAACATCTGGTCCTTCGTGCACGGCGTCGTTGCTCTTCGGACGTCACGCCCGCACTTCCCGTGGCCCGACGTCGGCCGGATGATCGACGACATGGTCGATCGGGTGTTCCGCCTCCCGCCCTCGGCCAAGTCAGCGACGGAGTAGCGCAAGCACGGCCGGGCTCAGGGCTCGAGCCGTCTGGCGCCGAGCTGGCTCGTCAGCAGTTCGATGGCCATCTCCTCCGGGTCGCGAACGGCAGCCGGCACAACGGCCGGATCGAGATCGTCCCCGTAGTCGTCGGGAATGTCGTCGTCTTCCGGCGGCGGGATGAGGTCCGCGACCGGCGCACTGAGCTGAGCACCGCTGCGCTGCGGTGCGGCAGGCCGAACCGTGCCGCCCCCGTTGCCGTCGGCAGCATCGCATCGGATCGCCCAGTCGACACCGAGCACCTCTTTCAGCGCGGCCCGCAGCAGGTCGGCGTTGGCCGGTTCGACAACCCGTCTGGCCATCCCAGCCGCAGGCATGGTCAGGTGCAGCGCTCCCCCGCCGACCGACGCGACGGTGGCCGAGGCAAGCAGGATCTGGGTGGTTCGTCGATGCCGTTGCACGGCCGCCAGCACTTCGTTCCAAACCCGCCGGACGTCGGTCACGTCCACCTCACCAGCGTTCGGCTTCGGCTCCGGACGCTTCGACGGCCGGCGGCGCCGCCGGGACATCAGGAGCTGAATGCCCGGTGGGCCGATCGTTGGTCGTCGTTGCCGGCGTCGCGCGCTCGAACTGGTCGCCGGTGGGCGTCTGCGCAGACCGGGCCGACAGCGACCGGCGGGCGACTGCTGGAAAGTCGCGGTGGCGCAGGCAGTCCGAGGTCCGGCGCAGCCGGCGTCGAGCGCTCCGCGCCCTGTCGACCGCTTCGCGCGCGCCGCTGCCGGAGGCCCACCCTGCGAAGGACGGCGAAACCGCGGCGCCGGTTCGCCCTGCCCGTCCTCGAGCGCCCCGGGCGGCGCTGTCTCGGCGGAAGGGGCAGCTGGGCGCACCGGATCAGCAGCCGCGGGGGCGGGCGAGTGCGCGGCCGGGGGCGCCGGCAACTCAGGTCGAGCCTGCTGACCCGTTCCCGGTCCCGGGTCCTCGCCGGCGATGGACATCCGCCGTTCCATCCGTTCCAATCGCTGCAACAGCGCACCGTCGGCCAACGACGCGGCCGGAAGGAGCATCCGGGCGCACATCAATTCCAGGACCAAGCGCGGCGACGTGGTCCCGCGCATCTCCACCAACCCGGTGTGCAGCACTTCGGCGAAGCGGGAAACTGTTGCGGTACCGAGCTTCTCGGCCTGGATCACCATCCGGGCCAACTGATCCTCCGGCGCGTCGATCAAACCCTTGCCCGACGCATCGGGCACGGCGGAAAGAATCACCAGGTCGCGCATCCGCTGCAACAGGTCGGCGGCGAACCGCCGTGGATCGTGGCCCGCCTCGACCACCTTGTCCACCGCGCCGAACACCGATGAACCGTCACCGGCGGCCAGCGCGTCGACCATCTCGTCCAAGAGCGCGGCGTCGGTGACACCGAGCAGTTCAACGGCATGTCGGTAGGTGACGCCCTCGTCGCCGGCCCCCGCCAGAAGCTGGTCGAGGACCGAGAGGGAGTCGCGGGCCGACCCGCCGCCGGCCTGGATCACCAACGGAAAAACGGCCGGCTCCACCGAGACGCCTTCTTCCGCGCACAGTCGCTCGAGCAGGGCGCGCAAGGTGGCCGGCGGGATCAACCGGAACGGATAGTGGTGGGTACGGGACCGGATGGTGGTCAGCACCTTGTCGGGCTCTGTGGTCGCGAAGATGAAGACCAGGTGCTCCGGCGGCTCTTCGACGATCTTCAGCAGGGCGTTGAAACCCTGCGGAGTGACCATGTGGGCCTCGTCGATGATGAACACCCGATATCGCGACTCGGCCGGCATGTAGAACGCTCGATCACGCAATTCGCGAGTGTCGTCGACGCCGCCATGACTCGCCGCGTCGAGTTCGACGACGTCGAGCGAGCCGGGACCTTCGGGGGCGAGCGCGACGCAGGAACCACAGACACCGCACGGATCAGGCGTCGGGCCGTTGACGCAGTTCAACGAGCGGGCCAAAATCCTGGCCGATGAGGTCTTTCCACAGCCGCGAGGGCCGGAGAACAGATACGCGTGGTTGATCCGACCCGCCGCCAGCGCGGTGCGCAGCGGTTCGGTCACATGTTCCTGTCCCACCACCTCGGCGAAGGTCGCCGGGCGGTACTTGCGATACAGAGCGAGCGCCACGGCCCGAGACTACGTGGTGCCACAGACAGCGCACTAACCAAAGGAGCTGCCCACCTGGACGAAAGGGGACCCCCGCACCCGTCAGAGCTCACGGACCCTTGCTGCCTTCCGGCCCTGGGGGGGTTGATGAGATGGACGCCGCGGGGGTCCGCCGGTCAGTCTAGCGGCTCGAATCGGGTGCCGGCCACTGCGCGCGACGGTGCAATCAGCTCAGCTGGAAGCGACCGGTCAGCTTGGTACCGGACTTGCCCGGTTGCTGCTCCGCCTCGCGGATGCGCGCCCACACCGAGGTGGTGGCCTCGCCATCGCGCAGGCGCTGCAAACTGGTGCGACCCGACAGTCTCATCGACAAATCAGCCGGCGTGATCCCGACGGAGTGGCACCGGCCGGCCAGTTCTGCTTCGTTCGGTCGCATCCCGGCTGCCCACCACGCCTCACGATCCGCCTTGCTGATCCTCTGCAGATCCCACGCCGCGCCATGATCGCGGAGACCACGACGGGTTCCGGCGACCTCGGAGCTGCCCTGATCGAGCACAACACGTGAGTTCACCGGACCGGAAGGCCGCGCCGGGGGCGCGGCCTGGGGCGGGATCGCCGTTGCGGTCGGCGCGGGATGCGGTGCCGGCACGGCGGTGGTGGCGGTCGGCGCTGGAAGTGATGCGGGCACGGCGGTGGTGGCGGGCACGGCGAACGGATTGGCGAACGCCGCCGTGGACGGCGCCACCACCGGCTGCGCAGGCGGCGCGATCGGCGGCAGGAACAGCGACTGCGAGATCACCGCCGCGGTCTGCGGTGCAGCCGAACCCGCCGGCGGGTTCGCGCGGCCGGCTCGACTACGTCAGTCGATCGCTGCGCCCGCGAACGCCCGCGGACCTTGGCGGCGTCGGATGCTCCGACCACCGTCGACGGACCGCGAACCTTCTTGCCGAGATCGGCCAATAGGGACATTACCTGCTGGGTGCTGACATTCAGTTCCGAAGCCAACTCGTGCACCCTGATTTGCGTCAAATCGGGCCTCCACATCAACGACTCGGCGAATGCACGAGCCTGTCTACGCACCATGATGCCTTACGACAGGTCTATGCGCACGCACCGGACACGCCGACTCCACCGGAACGATTTGGCTCTGTATTCTGCGTAACGAGATGTATTCGCAGAGTGACCGCAATGCGGCTGCCGTCCGGAGTGTCCGAAACAATCCGGAAACAGTCAGCACTGCAACTGAGCCGCACTGCGAAGCTGCTCGCTGGTGCTTCCGACCGCCGGTCGCGACTGGCCTGGCAAAGTTTCGAATACGGCCCGGTCACACCGGTCTGTCGATGCCAACCGAAATCATCATCGGCAGCGATCGAAGGCGAAAGAATTCGCCGTGCGCCTCAACAACACGGAGTGAAATGTCAGCGAAAGGCACTCGGTCTCTCCAGAGATCCGGAATTCAGAGGTAGTCGAGCCAACGAGTTCCGATGATTCCTTCTGCGGCCCGTGAGCCGTGGTGCGCGCGCGCTCGTCACATGCCCTTTACCGTGCTCTCACATCCCATATGATGTCGAGCGGACCCTGCCGTGGCCCGCATCACTCGTCATCTCCAAGACGGCGGTTTGTCGCACGCTCTCCCGCCATACCCCATGGGATATCCGTCGTGAAATAGCGCGCTCAGCCGCGGTGAATCAACACCGGTCGGTGGCGGGTCCAGACCGGATCGCGAACTTCTCGGACGCCCGCGGACGGCCCAGGTGTCATCCCGATCGAGCGCTCGATGTCGGCGCGGTCTCCTGGTCCAGCCCGGCGTACCCGCCGTCGACTGGTAGGGAGTGGTCGACCCGCCCGGTATAGTTTCGACCGGAGGATTCGCCTAGTGGCCTATGGCGCACGCTTGGAATGCGTGTTGGGTTAACCGCCCTCAGGGGTTCAAATCCCCTATCCTCCGCCATGAACACCCCTCGACGTGGGTAACGCGTCCGGGGGTGTTTTGGCGTCAGAGCTCCCGAACCCGGCCATCTTCGACCTGCCATCGGCGGTTGAGTCGGACGGCTTCCAGCATGCGGCGGTCATGGGTGACCAGGAGCAGGGTGCCGGCGTATTCCTCGAGTGCCTGCTCGAGCTGTTCGATGGCCGCGAGGTCAAGGTGGTTGGTCGGCTCGTCGAGCACCAACAGGTTGACCCCGCGGGCCTGCAGCAGCGCGAGCGCGGCGCGGGTTCGCTCACCAGGGGACAGCGAAATCGCCGGGCGTACAACATGTTCGGCTTTGAGACCGAATTTGGCCAACAGGGTTCGAACATCCGACTCGGACCAGTCAGGAACCAGGTCGCCGAACGTTCTGAGCAACGGCGCCGGTCCCAGCAGGAGACCGCGCGCCTGGTCGACCTCCCCGATCTCGACCCCGGATCCGACGTAGGCTGCGCCGGCGGCGAGTTCCAGCCGGCCGAGCAACACCCCGAGCAGGGTCGACTTTCCCCCGCCATTCGGCCCGGTCAGCCCGATCCGGTCGCCGACGTCGACCTGCAGGTCGACGGGACCGAGGACGAAGTCGCCCCGCCGGGCAAGCGCACCCCGGGCCACCGCCACCACGGTGCCCGACCGCGGCGCCGCCGCGATGGAGTACTGCAGATCCCACTCCTTGCGGGGCTCGACCACCTCCGGCAGACGTTCGATCAGTCGCTCGGTCTGTCGGGCCTTCGCCGCTTGTTTCTCGGTCTGTTCGACCCGGAAATTGCGCCCGATCTTGTCGTTGTCCTTCCGTCTCGTCGCGGCCTTGCGGAGGCCGGCATCCATCCAGGCGCGCTGCATCCGACCCCGCTCCTGCAATCCCGACTTGCGGTCCGCGTACTCCTCGAACGCCTCGCGGGCATGCCGACGCGCCACCGCACGTTCGGCCAGGTACGAGTCATAGCCGCCGCCATAGACGCCGACGCTCTGCTGGGCGAGATCCAGTTCGACGACCGTGGTGACGCACCGCGACAGGAACTCCCGATCATGTGAGACCACGACCATGCCGACCCGCTGAGAGGTGACGAACCGCTCCAATCGGTCCAGTCCGTCCAGATCCAGGTCGTTCGTCGGCTCGTCGAGGAGGAGCACGTCGAAGCGGGACAGCAGCAAGGCGGCCAGACCGACGCGGGCCGCCTGGCCACCGGAGAGACCGGTCATCGGCATTTCGGCGTCGACCAGGAGCCCGAGATCGGCGAGCATGGCCTCCGCGCGCTCGTCCAGATCCGCACCGCCCAGCGACAGCCAACGTTCCAGTGCCACCGAATAGTCGTCGTCCGAGCCGTCGAGGCCCTCGGCGAGCGCCGTCGTCGCGGCCTCCAGTGCCGTGTTCGCCGCCGCGACGCCGGTTCGGCGGGCCAGGTGCCCGGCGACCGTCTCTCCCACGGGTCGCTCGACCTCTTGCGGTAGATATCCGACGGTGGCGTCCGGTGGGCTGAGACTGACTTGTCCCGCCTCGGACTGCTCGAGGCCGGCCAGCAGCCGCAGCAGGGTCGACTTGCCGGCGCCGTTGACCCCGACCAGGCCGATGACATCGCCGGGAGCGACGACCAGATCGAGTCCAGCGAACAGCAGCTTGTCGCCGAACCCGGCACTGAGGTCGCGGGCCAGCAAGGTTGCGCTCACAGATGCAGATGATGCCAGGTCCGGACCGCCGTTCTGGCCCTCCGCGGAAGGAGCACGGCCGGGAAGCCGTCGCCTTTCGAAATCAGCCGGTATCAAAGGGATAGACTCATGCCGCAATACCGACTGTGGCCGTTCGACGGGTCGAGGCGCCGGCAACCAGGCGAGGAACTCCTTCGACCCGAGGAAATCCGGTGGAACGCCATGTCGGGTGCGATCGTCGGGTCTACCTCGGACGACCCGGCGTTCCGTGTCAACCGGATTCCCGAAGATCTGCCGGCAGTGGAACGCGTCCGTTCTGCGTTCGAGCGGATCTCCACCGGCAACCGACCGGAAGTATGGATCTGCTTGCGCGACGTGTCATCGGTACTGGCTGAAGCGGCCGCGGTCGACTCCCGTGTGGCAGCAGGGGAAGTGCTGGAGCTGGCGGGCCTGCTGGTCGCCGTCAAGGACAACATCGATGTGGCCGGCTTGCCGACAACGGCTGCGTGTCCTGAGTTCTCGTTCGAGCCCGCCGCCGATGCCACGGCCGTGGGAAGGCTGATCTCGGCCGGTGCGATCGTGCTGGGCAAGACCAACATGGACCAGTTCGCAACCGGCCTGGACGGAACCCGATCGCCATTCGGCGCGGTTCGCTGCGCCTGGGATCCGGAGCGGGTTTCCGGCGGTTCGAGCTCCGGCTCGGCGGTCGCGGTCGCTTTGGGTATCGCCGACATCGGAATCGGAACGGACACGACAGGTTCTTCTCGGGTGCCGGCGGCGTTCCAGTCGGTGGTCGGTCTGAAGGCAACGCCGGGCCTGGTACCGAATACCGGCGTCCTGGCGGTGTGCGCCGACTACGACTGCGTCACCGTACTGGCTGCTGACCTGGCCCTGGCCCGGCGGGCGCTCGCCGTGATGATCGGCAGTGACGCGTGCAGATTCCCGGAGCCGGGTCTGGCCGTCCGACGTCCCGTTCGCCGCTCCCGACCGACCACATATCGCCATCCCCCGCGCCGTCGACCTGGCACCACTGGATCGACGGCTACCGCGTCGCGTTCGCCGTCGCCGTCGCGGATCTGGAACGAACCGGCGCGGTGATACACCCCATCGACATCTCGTCTTGCTCGACGCCACCCTGCCCGTCGACGATGGACCAGTCGTCGCCGAACGCTTTACCGCGGTCGGCGATTTCCTGGCCACCGAGCCGGCGGGTGCGGACCCGACCGTCCGGGCCATCATCCTGAACGCACGCACCGTCCCCGGGGCGGCGATCATCGCCGGTCTGGCGACGCAAAGGCGGGTGAAAGCCGCCGCAGCAGGGCTTCTCGCCGGCTTCGACGCCCTTTTTCTGCCGACCACCACCGAGCACCCGACAATTGCCGCCGTCCAGCACGATCCGGTCGGGATCAACACCAGGTTGGGCACCTACACGGCATTCTGCAACGTGCTCGACATGGCCGCGGTTGCCTTTCCCGCCCGTCCGGCAACCGATTTGCCCTTTGGCGTGATGATGGTGGTTCCGGCCTTCCATGATGAGGTCGCCCTTGATCTGGCGGCCCGCTTTCTCCGCCAGACTCCCGGAAAACCGTTGCCTGGCAACGGGATCGAGTTAGCCGTTTTCGGGGCGCACCTGCGCGGTCAGCCCTTGAACTGGCAGCTTCAGGCCCAGGGCGCCCGCTTCCTGGAGCCGATCCGCACCAGTGACTCCTACCGACTCAAGGTGCTCGACACCAGACCGGGCAAGCCGGGCCTGGTCCGGGTCGCAGACGGTGCAGGAGCTGCGGTGGCCGGCGAGAGGTGGCTGATCTCGCCGGCCGGGCTCGGTACGTTCCTGGCGGATCTACCGGCGCCGATGAGTCTGACCAGCGTAGAACTGTCCGACGGCCGGTGGGTGATCGGCTTCGGCTGTTCCTACCAGGCCGCTGTCGACGGGACGGACATCACCGAGTTCGGCGGCTGGGCCGAATATCTCGCGACAGCGGGAGAAGCCCGCTAAGCGGTGAACAGGCGGAAGGACAGGGCCACGCACGCCAGGATGACGGCCACCGCGAAACCGGTCATGGCCGCCGGCAGAGAAATGAATTGAGTTGCGATACCGACCAGCACCACCGGAATGGTCAGCCCGATGTATGCGGCCAGGAAAATACCCGCGGCCGCTTCACCCCTGGCTCCCGGCGCAGCCAAGGCCGCGGCGCTGGACATGGCCCCCTTGAAGATCAGCCCGACCGCAGCACCGGCAACTGCACCGCCGAGAAGAAAGAGCGGCAGGCTGGGAATCCAAACAGCCACGGTGGTCACGGTCAGGCCGCTCACCAGCAGGGGAAGCCCAATGCGGAACAGCACCGGGGATGGGTGGCGCCCGAAAACGATCTGGCCGACCGCGGCACAGAAGAAGACCAGGAATGCTGGTAGCCCGGCCATCAGATGTGACGTCTGGTGCATGGTGCCCGCGACGAAACTGGCCGACAGGCCGGTGAACAGTCCCATCAGGGCGAACGCCACGAAGGCCGCGGCGGCCGCGCCGAAATACTCGGACCGGGCATCCTGCGGCACCGAGATGCGTTGCGGCCGATAGGGACGGTGTTGCCTGGTCACCGTCTCCGGAACGACGAAGATTCCTGCGACGGCCATCAGCATGGCCACCAGGAAGACCCAGTACGGCACCTCCAGCGGCCGCAATACGAATTGGGCGAGCACACCGGCGATCAACGGCCCCAACGACAGTCCGCCGAGATTGGCCGCAGTCGCCACCATGTCGGATCGTGTCCGTCCTTCGTCCGGACGCGCAACGCCCTGCAACTCGCCAAGATGGGCCGTCGCCGTTGCGGTGATCAAACCCACCCCTACACCGCATACGACGCGGGCCGCCAGCAGACCGGGCAGTGAGGTCCAGACCAGGAACATCACAGCCGAGACCGACTCGACGAGCAGCCCGGCCACCAGCATTCGGCGTCGTCCCAGCCAATCGGACACGTGCCCGGCGAAGAAGAGACTGATCAGCACGCCCACCGCGTAGCAGGCGAAGATCACCGTGATCACAGCCGTCGAGAAGCCGTCCCTGCGCTGGTAGAGGCCGTACAGCGGAGTCGGCACCGTGGAGAACGCCATGCCGATGGTGAAGGCGATGGCGACCACCCAGAAGCCGCGCGCGTACCTGGTGATGCCGCTGGCCGTCGTGCCCCGAGTCGTCCCGATCGTCCGATTACTGGCCATGTCCCCTTCTCATGTCAAAGACGAACGCCAAACACCCGCAAAATGATGCACCGGACCGTGACCTTCGTAGTCGGCCGTTGCGGTACCCGTTCCACCGATGACCAGTTGGTCGGCCGCTGCGATCGCGTCGGTGAGGTATTTCTTCGCGTCGGTGACCGCGGTGAGCCAGTCGGGCGCCGTTGGACGCAGCACGGCGATCGCCGAGGAGAGCGTGCAGCCCGTTCCGTGGGTATTCCGGGTGTCGATGCGGGGAGCGCTCAACTCCCGAACAACACCGTCGGGCAGGGCCAGATAGTCGATCGCCGGCTGCGTCTTGTCGAGATGGCCGCCTTTCACGAGTACCCGGCGGGCGCCCAGGGCCAGAAGGGCGATCGCCTGATCGCGGGCCTGCTGTGCGTCGGTCGCTCGATCAGCCCCGAGCAGTGCTGCGGCCTCGTCGAGGTTCGGGGTGACGATGGAAGCGAGTGGCAGCAGCTGTTCGCGTAGGACCCCCTCGGCGTCGGGCAATAGCAGCCGATCTCCGGAGGTTGCCACCATCACCGGATCCAGCACCACCACCGCCGGCCGATACCTGCGCAGCGCCGCGGCCACCGCGGCCGCGATCTCGGCGTCGGCGATCATGCCGATCTTGACCGCGTCGATTCCGACGTCCGCGAAGAGCGTGTCGAGTTGCTCGGTCACGAAGCCGGCGGGGATGGGGAAGACCCCCGTGACACCGGCGGTGTTCTGCGCGGTCAGCGCGGTGATCACCGCGCAGCCGTAACCACCCAGCGCGCTGAAGGTCTTCAGGTCGGCCTGGATGCCCGCACCGCCGCTGGGATCCGACCCGGCGATGGTCAACGCCACGGTCGGATGCCCGACGGGGCGGCTCATGCCCTGACCCATGCGGTGGCCAGGTCGCGGGCAGCGGCCCGGGGATCGGCACGGCCGCAGATGGCCGAGATGACCGCAACGCCAACGGCTCCACTGGCCATCAGGTCGACGACGTCGCCGACGCCGAGGCCGCCGATGGCGACGCACGGCAGGGGGCTGGCCGCACAAATCCGCGCCAGGCCGTCGAAGCCGAGCGCTGGGGAAGCGTCGGTCTTCGACGGGGTGTCCCTGATCGGCCCGACGCCGAGCAGGTCGACGGTGCCGGGCGGCAACCCGAGAGCCTCGGCCAGTTCGGCGTCGGAGGAGACCGACAATCCGAGGTGCAGCTCCGGCCCGATCAGTCTGCGGGCCGCCACCGGGTCGAGATCATCCTGCCCGACGTGTACCCCGTCCGCCCCGACAGCGAGGGCGACATCGACCCGGTCATTCACGATCAACGGAATGCCGGTCCCGCGCAAGGCCTCCAAGACGGCCGCGGCCAAGGCCGCGAGTTCTCGGGTGGTGGCGGGCGGGTCGCGTACCTGGACGGCGGTGACCCCGCCGAGGACGGCCTGGCGCACGGTCTCCACGACGCCCGCCGGCCCGCGGCACAGTGCGGTGTCCGTCACCAGGTAGACGGACGGGTCGATGCGTCTCACCCGGCGCTCACCTCGGCGCGGGCCGAGATGTCGCCGCTGGGCAGCAGATCAAGGCCGTCGAGGAACGCGACGGCGAATGTGCCGACACCTGATGTCGTGGCTGCTGCCTCTGCGCCGGCCACGCAGACCCATGAGGTCGCGGCCGCGGCGGCCAGGACCCGATCGTCCTGCACGGCGAGACAGGCCCCGATGATGGCGCCGAGGGCGCAACCGACTCCGGTCACCCTGGTCAGCATCGGGCTCCCGGAGGCGACCCGTAGCGTCCGGGCTCCGTCGGTGATCAGGTCGACGGCACCGCTCATCGCGACGACCGTGTTGTATTGCCGGGCGACGTCCACTGCCACCTCGGCCACCTCGTCCGTCGACGCGGTGGAGTCGACCCCACGTCCGCCCGAACCCCCGGCCAACACACTGATCTCGGACGCATTTCCCCGGATCACGGCGGGTTCGAGTCCGGCGAACTCCCGGGCCAGAGCGGTTCGCATGGGCAGCGCGCCGATCGCAACCGGATCCAGCACCCAGGGAACACCGGCAGCATTGGCTCCGGCGATCGCCATCCGCATGCCATCGGCCTGCGCGCTGGTCACGGTGCCGAGGTTGATCAGCAGTGCCCCGGCCACCGACGCCAGAATGCCGGACTCCTGTGGCGCGTCGACCATCGCCGGCGAAGCACCGGCGGCGAGCAACGCGTTGGCCGTGAAGTTCGTGACGACCGTGTTGGTGATGCAGTGGACCAGTGGTGAACCGGATCGCACGGCGTCGATCACCGGCGTGAGGTCGAGTTCGGTGGTCGTCGGAGCTGAAGTCATCTGGGGAGTCCCTTCGCGGCACTACCTTGGCGGGTTTCACGGGTGCATATCAGCCGGACCGTATTGGCCCGACGCCCCGCGCGCCCACCACGGTAATAGTCGATACCCTGCTGTTGCGCACCGCGGGATCCAATTCCGCTGCCTTCGCCGCAGCGAAAGAGAGGAGGACCGGGTGATGAAAGCGCAGCGGGTCGGCGTGATGTTCGATCGGGCACGGAGGCCGGAGGAGCTGATCGGATTCGCCATGGATCTCGAACGCCTCGGCGTGGACGAGCTCTGGGTGGTCGAGGACCTCGGCTGGGGTGGTGCCATCGCCTCCGCTGCCACGGCTCTCGCGGTCACCGAACGCATCGTGGTGGGGATCGGCATCGTGCCGGCCCCGCTGCGCAATCCGGCGGTGCTGGCGATGGAGCTGGCCACCCTGGAGCGATTGCACCCCGGCCGGCTGATCGCCGGGATCGGGCACGGTGTCCCCGGGTGGATGGCGCAGGTGGGCGCCGCGGTGAGCTCCCCGCTGACCCTGCTCGAGGAGACGCTCGTCGGAGTGCGGGCCCTGCTGAGCGGTGGCCGGGTCGAATCGTCCGGACGCTACGTCCAGCTCGACGGGGTTGAACTGGTCCACGCCCCGGCGACCGTTCCGCCGTTGCTGGCGGGCGTGATGAAGCCCAGGTCGTTGCGGCTGTCCGGCCTGGTGGCCGACGGCACGATCCTCGTCGAGGGCACGGCCCCGGAGGGGGTGTCCGCCGCACTCCGGACCATCGCGGCCCGGAAGTCCCACCAGCTCGTCGTTCTCGCCTTCCTCTGCGTGGATGACGATCCAGCGGTGGTTGTCGCCACCGCATCACCGATCCGCCGAGAGTTCGCCGAGGCGGCCGGTGTGACCGAGGAGGAAGTGTTCCTCGTCGGTGGAGACGAAGGGCAAGCCGCCACGAGGGTCCGATCGCTGTGGTCGGCCGGCGCGGATTGCGTCGTGCTGCGACCAGTGGGGCCGGATCCGCTCGGCATGGTCCGCCGAACCATGTCCGCGCTCGGCCGGGCCGTCATCGAGTGAGTCGGGCGATCCGCTCCGCCCGGTTCGGATAGCCGGCCACCAGCTTGGCCCGGTCCCCCAATTCGAAATCCGACCAGTCGAAACCCGGTGCCACCACCGTGGACACGAGACTCCACCCACCGGTGGACGACGCGCCCTGCCAGATGCCGCCCGGCACAAGCAGTTGCGGGAGGTGCCCGGCCAGCGGATCGGGCCCGACCAATTCCTCACGGCCGTCGGGCGAGTCCAGGATCAGCATCCGCAGCGGCGAGCCGGCGTGGAACAGGAACAGTTCGTCCGAGGTTCGCATCCGGTGCATCGCCGAGAAATCGCGTCCGACGACGAGGTAGTAGATCGCCGTGACGGCGGCGGAGGTGTACGTGCGACGAAAGAGGCCGCCTTCGTGATCCAGGGGTTGCAGGCCCAGCCGAGCCGCGACCTGCCGCCCTTCCGTCGTCGTCAGTCACCGATGCCTGCGCCACCGAGTGATCACCGACCGGCACTTCTTCCGCGATGACCGTCATCGATTCCAGTAGCGGCCCCCCGAAAGTGGTCACCATCGCGACATCCGAAGCGTCACGCCCGCGACCGATCAGGATCCGGCCCTTGCGTCGCCGGTTGTTGCGCGGATCAAAGGTCCACCATCGGTCACCGAGCCAGACCTCCATCCAGGCCGCGAAATCGTTCGGCGCTGGGTCGACCGGGACATCCATGTCGGGCAGGTAGCCGAAGACGTAGCGGGCCGGGATGTTCAGCGCCCGACAGAACGAGATGGCCAGATGCGTGAAGTCGCGGCAGACGCCGAACCCGGAGTTGTTCACGTCCCAAGCGGTCGAAGTGGGAAAGCTGCTGCCGTAGGCGAACTGGAGGTGGCTGTTCACGTGGTCGCAGACGGCCTGCACGCGGGCGTACCCGGGCGGCGTCTGGGCAAAACGCGACCAGGCCTCGTTTCCGAGCATGTCCGGCAGGCAGTAGCGACTCGGCATCGTGTAGACCAGCACGTCATCCGGAAGGTCGTGCGGCGCGATCTGCGGCGCGTTCACGTCGAATTCCTCGGTGGCATCCGGGACGTCGACCAATGCGCGGTACCGGAAATGAGAGGCGCCCGTTGGCATCACGACGCGAAGGCAGCGATTGCCGTAGATGTCGCGGTATTCGTGCGAGTCCACGTCCGGGGTGAACAGGAATGACTCGTCCGCGATCCGGTCCCCGAGTGGCGCCACCTGGAATACCGTCGAGGTGTCGACCTCGGCCCGGTACTCGAAGTCGCAGCCGATCCGGACGCGTCTGAAGGTCACGCGATGCTCCCACTGGCCGGGCCTCCCCCGGCGGGTCAGCCCTGGTCGGTCGTCGCAGATATCGCCGAACGGGCCGCCGGGCAGGTTCGTGAGGACGAGCGTAATTCCGATGTGTTGTCGGCACGTTTCGTGCCCGTCGATCCTTCGAGGCCGGGCCAGCCGCGGACCACGACCCGGCACCGGTCAGCGGGAGCCGCGGCGCCTGGCGGTCGGGCGAGTCGTCGACAACGGCAACATCATCCGGCCGCGGAGGCACCAGCATCCGCTTGGCGACGCCCACCGCCGCCCGGTAGCTCTTGGTCCTGGTCAGTTCGCACAGCCGGTTCTGTTCAGCCGGCGATGGCGTCGGGTTCTTGAGCAGGGAGCGGATCTGGCGCTCCACCGGAAGATCCCGGTTGCGGTCGATCTTCGTCCGGCCCGGCTGGCTGAATCCGCGCCGCTGCGGCCGGTCACCGGCGCCGGTCAGCGTCCTGTCGGCCGACCGTTTGCCGCCGGACGACGAGCGTCCCTGACCTCCTGCAGCCATGACCTGTCCTTTCCGACGGGTAGAGCCCGCGTGCTCACCGCTCATACGCTAGGCCGGTCATGTTTCGGAGGCCAGCTCGAGCACCCGGCGCTCCAGGAAACGACGCTCTGGAGCAGTCCGCACCAGTCTCAACGCCTCGTGGTACGCGTCCGCGGCCTCGCTCCGGCGGCCGGCCCGGCGCAGCAGATCCGCGCGGACCGCCGGCAGTAGGTGGTACCCGGCCAGTCGGCCATCGTCCTGCACGGCGGCAAGGGCGGCCAGCCCCGAGTCGGGGCCGTCCCGAAACCCCAGCGCGACGGCTCGATTCAGCGCAACCACCGGCGATGGCTGCACCTGGAACAGCGCATCGTAGGCGGCCACGATCCGCGCCCAGTCGGTCGCGGCCGCCGTGGCGGCCGTGGCGTGCTCCGCGGCGATCTCAGCCTGCAACCGGTATGGCCCAGCCGGCCGGCCGCTATCCCTGGCCGCCATCAGGCCGGCCAGTCCGCGCAGCACCATCGACCGGTCCCAGCGACTCCGATCCTGGCTCTGCATCGGCTCCAGCTCGCCGTCGGCGTCCACCCTGGTGGCCCGCCGTGCGTGTTGCAGGAGCAACAGCGCGTTGAGCCCCAGCACCTCGTCATCGTCGGGCTGCAGCTGGGTCAGCAGGTCCGCGAGCCGGATCGCTTCTGCGGCCAGGTCCTCGCCCGTCCCCTCGCCGCCGGGCGTCCCGTACCCCTGGTTGAAGATCAGGTACACCACGGCCAGCACCCCAGCCGTCCGCTCACCGATCCGATGCGGCTCGGGTACCGCGAAGCGGATGCCGGTGTGGGCGATCTTGTTGCGTGTCCGCAGCAGCCGCTGACCCATCGTCGCCTCGCTGACCAGAAAGGCGGACGCGATCTGCGCTGTGGAAAGCCCGGCCACCGTGCGCAGGGTGAGGGCCACCTGACCAGCGATCGGAAGTGCTGGATGGCAACAGGTGTAGAGCAGGCGCAGCCGATCGTCGCGGTAGACGTCGTGGTACGGATCCAGTTCGGCCCAGGCACGGTCGGGCGGGTCTTCGGACTCGGCCATCGCGGTGAGTTCGCGCAGCTTGCCGGTCTCCGTGGTGCGTCTGCGCAAGACGTCCAACGCCCGCCGCTGCGCCGTGGTGGTCAGCCAGGCAGCCGGGTTGTCGGGGACTCCGTCTCGCGGCCAGCGAGCCAAGGCGCGCTCCACCGCGTCTTGCACGCAATCCTCGGCGAGGTCCCAGTCACCCGTCACCCTGATCAGGGAAGCCACGATCCGGAGACGCTCGCCGCCGATCGCGGCGGCCAACGTCTCCGCGACGCCGACAGCGCCGGTGGCCACTCAGCCCTCGTCGATCGGCCAGAAAGGCCGCAACTCGAGCCGACCGGCCCTGGCCATCGGATGCTTGGAGGCGATCTCGATCGCCTCGTCCAGGTCCGCGCACTCCAGGATGTCGAACCCGGCAATCCAGTCCTTCGTTTCCGCGAACGGGCCGTCGGTGACCAGCAGCTCGCCGTCCCGCACGCGCACGGTGGTCGCGTCGGTCACCGGACGCAGCCGGTCACCGGCGACCCATTTTCCGGTGCCCTCCACCCCCGCGAACCACCTCTCGATGTCACCGGGTTGCTCCGGCGAGGCGTCGGGGTTGGTGTCGGTCGCGACGAACATCATGTACTTCATCGGTATCTCCTCGGCTGGACGGTACGACGGTCGGAACCTACGACCAATCGACGATCGAAGCAGGCGTAATCCGACATGGCCGATCCCTACATTCTTGTCGGCGGCGGTCAATCCAGTCGGCGCTATCGCGGCAATGCTCCTGGACTCCAGGACGCCGGCCTCCTCAGTGAGCCGTCAGAGCGCTCCTGACCTGTCCTCTCATGTCCCGCACCCCCGACGTGGTGGCAGACAGCGACTTCGAGACGGCCGACAGGATCTCCTGGACGGTGGCCGCCGCCGAATCCCATCTGGTCTGCACTCCGGAATAGGTGTCCTGCTCGTCGCCGTCCCAGGACGATCGCACGCTCGCGACGAATCCGCCGAGATCGGACAGCGAGGACTCGAGCCCCGCGATCACCGAACCCAGCGATCCGCTCGCCGACTCCGCCGTCGCCTCGTTGTAGGAAAAAACGCCACCCGACATCACAACACTCCGATCATCGAAGGTAGAAGAGCCCGCCCGAAGCAGACAGATTGCTCAGAATCTGAACTTGGTCGAGTCCCAATCCGATGATCCGTTCGCCGACGTCAGCGACTGGGTCATCTGGGCCTCGTACGTGTCGTACAAGCCGCCGGCACTGCGGACGTTCGCCTTGATCGACCCCAGTGCGGCGTTCAAGTCCGTCATGGCCGCGGACCAAGCCGTGGTGAGCGAATCCCAGGATGAGAAGGACGAGCCCTTCCAATCCTGCGGCAGCGGCTCTATCGCCCGCAGGAACGCCGCCGCCTGGGCATTCATCGACGACTCCGACTGCTCGAGATTCGATGCGTGCACATTGACCGCGTTGTCCCGCACGGCAAATTTCGGACCCATTCAGCTCACCCAACCCAAGAGAATCCGGCCAGCGGCCAACCCGCCGACTCACCAGTGAAACGGTATCCAGCCCGGATCGATCGATGGGGCGGGAAGGGAAGAATGTGGACAACCTGTCGCCGGGAACTCTTCACAATCGGTCCTGGTAAGGTCACCCTAACAAGAGGATCCGAGACAGCACGATGAGGGGTTTCATGACGCAGGCGCCCGCCCGCACCCGACCAGCGCCCAAGACCGCGACGGTCATCAGGACCGAAACGCTGAGCCCAACGCTGACGCGCGTGGTGCTCGGAGGAAATGGGTTGCAGCAGTTCGGCTACCGCGGCTTCACCGATTCCTACGTCAAGCTGTCGTTCCTCACCCCAGGGGTCGAGTACCCGCAGCCGTTCGACCTGGAGCGGGTCAGGGCCGAGCTGCCGCAGGAGCACTGGCCGGTGGTCCGCACCTACACCGTACGAACCTGGGACCCCGAAGCCGCCCAGCTCTCCATCGATTTCGTGGTGCACGGCGACGCCGGCGTGGCCGGCCCGTGGGCGGCGGGAGCGCGACCGGGCGACGAAGTGCTGTTTTCCGGTCCCGGTGGCGCCTATGCACCGCTGTCGGACGCCGACTTCCACCTGTACATCGGGGACGAGAGTGCGCTGCCGGCCATCGCCGCCGCGCTCGAAGCCCTGCCCGCGGACGCGCTCGGACGGGTACTGATCGAGGTGCACGATGCGTCGTCGGAACTGCCGGTGTCGGCGCCGAAAGGCGTAGCCGTCCAATGGGTCCACGCAGGTGACGGGCCGGTCGGCGCGGCGTTGGTCGAGGCAGTCGAAGCCCTGAGCTTCCCGGCCGAATCGGTCGACGCTTTCGTGCACGGCGAGGCCGGCTTCGTCAAAGATCTGCGGAAGTTGCTGAGGGTGGATCGAGGCGTTCCGCGCGATCGACTGTCGATTTCCGGGTATTGGCGGGTCGGGGCGACCGAAGAGGGCTGGCGCGCCGGCAAGGCCGAATGGAATCGCCAGGCGGAGCAGGTCGAGCAGGCCGCCGGACTCTGAGCTGCGGTCGTCGCCCCGGTTCACCCGAGGTGTCGCACCGATGGCCAGAGCCTGCTCCACGGCTCGCGTTGCCGGGTGCACAGCCACACGGTGTTGTCCTGTTCGTCGTTGTCGAGATCGACGCCGTCGTCAACGATCGCTTTCGGGACGACCGACCCGAACCACTGCCGCAGTTGGGTTTCGGGAATGCCGGCCACCACCGCCGAACCCCCGCTGGTGTCTGGCGGCGGACCCCACAACCCGTAGCCGTTGTGCCCGCTGTAGGCCGCCGGGAGTCCGAACGCCGGGCCGAACCGGTCGACCGCCCCCGCCTCGCCGTAGTTGCCCATCAGGATGACGGTCCCGACCGGCGCGGTGTGCTCGACCTGCGCCACCGTCTCGACAAACGCCGGCCAGCCTACTGTCTCGCCGGCGTCCGGATTCAACGCCAGCACCGGGCTGGGTCCCAGCCATCGCACCGGCAGCACGGGCAGCGTGATGATCGCGTCGACGACCAGGCTCAGCGCGAGTACCGCGGCAAGCCCGGCGCGGCGACCGGCGGACCGCCTGGCCCAGGCCACCACCGGCTCGGCACCGGCCGCGAACAGCACCGGATACAGACCGAGCAGGTAATACGGCTTGCCGCCCGTCGCCAGGAAGATCAGCGCCAACAGCAGGTACGCCCAGCCGAAGGAGCGGAAGATCCGCAGTCGGGGTGCCCTGAGCAATCGCCACCAGCCGATGCCCCAGATGGGGACCAGTACCGGACTCATGAAAACGAGCTCGAGCGGGATGAACAGATACCAGGGCTGGGAACTGGTGGAACCGCCCGCAGCGATGGCCTTGGACAGCTCGAACTGCGGCCACCCGTGCCGGCTCCTGCCAGATCAGGTTCGGCGTCCAGATGAGGACTGCGATGAGCCGGCGAGCCAGAACTGAGGTATCGAGAACACCCGACGGGGACCGGAGATGGCCAGGCCCGCGACCAGGCCGAAGGCCAGGAAGGCGATGAGCCACTTGTTCTCCAGGCCGATCCCGACTACCACGCCGACACCGAGCCACCACCATCGGTCGGCGCCGCCGAGCAACCGGACGATCAGATAGCTGACCACGGTCCAGCACAGCAGATCGAGGGTGGTGGTACTCAGCGTGTGGGTGACGGCCAGGGTGCCGCCGGCCACGGCCATGCACGCGGCCGCGAGCAGCTGCCCCGCCCGGCCGGCCCCGAACTCCCTCGCGATCAGGCCGGTCAGCACGACGACCACGCCCGCGATCAACGCCGACGGCAGCCGCAGCACCAACAGTGAGTGGTCGTCGATCGCCGACATCGCCCTGGCCAGCAGTGGCGTCAGCGGCCCCTGATCGGGATAACCCAAGGCCAGGTGTCCTCCGGCGGCCAGGAAGTACAACTCGTCGCGGTGGTACCCGTACCGGCCGGACGTGGCGATCAGGAGAATGGTCGTTGCCGCGCCGGCGATCAGCAGTGGACCGGTGGCGACCGGCGGGCGATGAGTTGCGAATCCTGCAGAGCTGGAACGGTCGTCAGCTGCCGGTAGGTGCGGAGCGGGCCGGTGCTGACCCGGATTCGGTCACAAGCACCCCCGATCGACCCGGCCACCCGGCAGATGCGCTCACGCTAGTCCAAGGGCGAGCTCGGCCGCCGCTGGATGATCGAACCGACGTCGTGGAACCCGACGCCGCTCTGCCGGCGCCCGGTCACGGGGTGGTGCGGGTCCAGCGGATGCCGTCGGGTGAGAACGAGACCGTCTTGTCCGAGTAGCTGAGGTAGCCGACACGCGACCACCGAGGCCCCCAGGTGGCCGGGCAGGTGGTCTGCTCGAAGGTCGCGCCGCCGATCCCGGCGGCCCAGCCCCGTTGCGGCTGGCTCTCGTCGCAGATGACCAGGTGATTGCCGGAGGCGATGGCGACACCGAGGGCGGACCGGGGTTCTCTTCCCGGCTTCGCCCTCCACGCCACCGCCCAACTCCTCCCGTTGTCATCGCTGCGATATACCGCCAGGAGCCCGTTCTTGACGTCCGGAAGTTGTCCGATGTCCAGCGCCCACAATCGATTGCCTGATCCGGTGACATTTGAGAGGAAGAGCTGCTGGCCGCCGACGGCCGGGAGCAGCGAACTGGTCCAGCTACGACCCTGATCGCGACTCACGGCCAGCGCCGGCTTGCCGGCCCGGTTACCGGACACCCACCACGAGCCGTCGGCCAGTGGCGCGGCGTTGGCCGTCTCGACGGCGATATCGGGTTGATGGCTGAGCTTCACCAGCTGCCCGTTGCCGGGTAGCCGCACCGTCAGCGCGACGGTGGTACACGGATCGGCGCCTCCCGTCGGGCACATCGCCTGCAGCACACCGTTGCTCGGGATGGCGGCCACCGAGCCGTTGACGCCCGCCGGGACCGCGGTCCAGGTGAGGCCGGCGTCGGAGCTGAAAAAGCCGGAGCGGGGGCCACTCGGCGCGGCCTGGTAGAAGACCGACCGGGGACCAAGAACGGTCAGGCCGGGCGAGACCATTCCAACCGCCCCGGCCGTCGTTCCGTCGTTCACCGGGGACGACGGCACGGCACGCTGCACCCAGTGGGTGGCGTCTGCGGTGACCGAGATGCTCGTCACCCGGCAGGACGACCCGTCGGGCCGGCAACTTTGGAACAGTGCGAACCCATGGTGGCTGTCGGCCATGTCGGCCGCCGCCAGATACCGCACCGGCGCCGCCGGAATCACCGGAGCCGTCGTCGTACTCAAGGTAGGGGTCGCCGACGGCAGGTGAGAGCTGGGCAGGTGGATGGCCCGCCACCGGGTTCGGGCTCACGGGCGCAGTGTTCGGTTCATGCGATCTGGCGAGCACAGCACCGGTGGCCAGCACCGCCACCACCGCGGCAGCCACCAGCGTCGCCGTCAGTCGGCGTCGAGGTGGGATGACGATGGCGGCCACGACCGCGGTCAGGGGCGGCCCGACGATCCGATGCGCAAGGTCGGCTCGGAGCAATTCCAGCCGATCATCCAGGTCAGTCATGGTCGTCGACGTCCCTTCCCTTGCCTCGCGGGCGAAGCCGGATGCCTGTTGGTTCTCCGGTCGGCCGAGCTGTTCGGCCAGTGCCGCCCGGCCGCGGGCCAGTCGCGATTTGACGGTGCCCGCGGGCGTATCGGTGCGGTCGGCGATCTCGTCGATCGACAGGTCGGCGAGGTGGTGCAGGAAGACGACTTCCCGCTGCGTATCGGGCAACGCCCGAATGGCCAGATAGAGGTCGACGTTGCCGGCGTCAACATCGGAGCCGTCGAGCGGTGTGGTCCGATCCCGGCGCAGCAACCGGTCAGCCAGATTGCCGCGACGCCATCGGCGACGGGCGATGTTCAGGGCCACCGTGCAGACCCAGGCCTCGGGATTGGCGGTGCGCTCCAGGGTGTCGCGCTTCGCGTACGCCTTGGCGAAAGCCTCCTGGACGATTTCTTCGGCGTCGGCGATGTTTCCACGGGTGTTGGCCAGAACGATCAGCGTCAGCCGAAGGTAGGAGGCCTCGTACAGGGTCTCGAACCACCTCGGATCGTCCGCGGCCATGCACAGCTCCTGACCCTGTCGCTCGGCCGCCGTTTGCGTCCTACGCTGACGAGTCTCGTGGCCGCTTCCAGGTTCCACCACTGGAGACATTTTCCAGCGGCAGACATTTCCAGCGCCATTTACGGCGAGGCGGTCGAGTCAGGACGCCAGCTGGTAGACGCTGCTTCCGATCAACCACACCCCGATGGACGCCGAGGCCACGATGATGATGTCGTCGGTGTGCGTGGTGATCCAGTGGTTGAAGGCGTGCAGCCGCACCCCGGCCGCGTCTGGCGCGACGGTGATGTAGACCTGCATGACGAGGTAGCTGCCCGTTGACAGCAGGCAGAAGACGACCAGGGCGATCACCGATGCCGTCTGCGAGAGATCGGCGGCCATCACGCTGGCCGCTCCGGCGGCGACCAGCGGCCACGGCTGCACCAGGAATCCCAGGGCGGCGGCTGCGGGCACGCTCATCTGGTCGATCTTGGCCATCCACGACGGCGGGGACTTCGGCCGTCCTCGATGCGACTGCTGGCGCCGGGCGAGCAGGAGCAGCACGATTCCGAGAAGGATCTTGACGATCAACGCCGCCGTTGACGGGATGGTGCCGGGCGCCACCGGCTGGCCGCCGGTCAGCACCAGAGTCAGCACCACCATGGCGATGAGGGTGACCACCCACCCGATCACGAAACCGAGGCCCTTGCGCCTGCCGTCGGCGGAACTGACCACCAGCAGGTAGGCGGTCAACGGCAGCGGCTCGCAGGCGATGGTCAGTCCGATGAGGATCAGGTCGAGCGTCATGGTGGTCCGACGCTACGTCACCGGCGTGCAGCTGGATGGGCCCCTGCGCGCTGCTTGCACTCAGCGCGACCGCACGCTACGGCAGATACTCCTTGACGGGTTCGGGATCCGGCTCCGGCTCACCGTCGCCGGCAGCGGTCAGCCGCCTATTGCGTACGACGCTCGAGATGAAGGCCGCAATGATCAGCAACAGACCGACCAGCCCGGTGATCACCTCGTCGACGTGCACACCGATCGACACCAGCAGGATGACGGCCAGCGCTCCGATCGCCCAGTGGGCGCCGTGCTCCAGGTAGACGTAGTCGTTCAGCGTGCCCTTGCGAACCAGGTAGACCGTCAGTGAACGGACGAAGAGGGCACCGATCAGGCCGAGACCGAGAGCGATGATGATCGGGTCCGGAGTGATCGCGAAGGCACCGATGACCCCGTCGAAGGAGAACGACGCGTCCAGCACCTCCAGGTACAGGAACAGGAAGAAGCCGGCCCGGCCGACGGCCTTGGCCAGCTCGGTCGGCCCGGTGGACCGCTTCTGCTCGAACGCCTCCTCCTGGGTCTCCTCGTAGCTCTCGAACAATCCGCCGAGGCCGTTGACCAGCAAATAGGTCACGATGCCGAGGATGCCGGCGGCGAAGATGGTGGCCGGCTTCTCGGCGACCAGTTCGGCGATCAGGTACAACGCCATGGCGGCGATGATGACCGAGAGCTGGTCGAACTTGCCGATCCGCGCCAGCGGCTTCTCCAGCCAGGTCAGCCAGGTGATCTCCCGTTCCTCGAAGATCCAGTCCAGGAACAGCAACAACAGGAACATGCCACCGAACGCCGCGATCTGCGGGTGAGCATCCTGCAGCAGGCTGGCGTAGCTGTTCGGATCCGAAAGCGGACCCTTCTCGAAGGCCAGCGTCACCGCTTCCGACGGACTCAGATGGGCGGTGACGCCCACCACGAGGAGCGGGAAGATCAACCGCATTCCGAAGACCGCGATCACGATGCCGATGGTCAGGAACGCCTGCTGCCACTTCTCGCTCATCCGCTCGAGCACCTTGGCGTTCACCACGGCGTTGTCGAACGACAGGGTGATCTCGAGAACGCCCAGGATCAGCGTCAGCCAGGCGGCATTCCAGCCTCCGTAGAAGTAGGCGGCGACCACCGCGGCCAACGAGACCAGCGCGGAGATGCCGAAAATGCGGGTCGTGCTGTGGTTGGCCGCCGGGGCCATCGTCGCGGTCATCAGACGTTCACCCCGAAGTCCAGAGCGATTCCGCGCAGCCCGGAGGCGTAGCCCTGACCGATGGCTCTGAACTTCCATTCGTTGTTGTAGCGGTACAGCTCGCCGAAGACCATGGCCGTCTCGCTCGAGGCCTCCTCGGTGAGGTCGTAACGGGCCAGCTCGGAACCGGTCGTTCTGTCGATCACCCTGATGAACGCCCCGCGCACCTGGCCGAACGACTGCCGTCGTTGATCGGCCTCGTAGATCGAGACGGCGAAGACCACCGACACGATGTTCGGCGGTACCGCGGACAGGTCGACATTGATCTGCTCGTCGTCGCCGCCTTCGCCGCCGACCAGGTTGTCGCCGAGGTGTTCGATAGAACCATCCGGCGAGCGCAGATTGTTGAAGAAGACGAAGTACGCATCGCTCGGTATCTTGTGGTTCTCGCCCAGAGCCAGCGCACTGGCGTCCAGGTCGTAGTCAGTGCCGGTCGAAGCCCTGACCTGCCAGCCCAGCGCGACGGTCACCGCCGTCAGGTTCGGTGCGGCTTTGGTGAGCGAGACGTTGCCGCCCTTGCTCAGGCTGACGCTCATGGGTCTTGCCTCTTTCTGTCGATGACCGTATTCCCCCGGTGACGGGGAGGAACGGACGAGTGTGGTGTCTGTCGCGCTCCGCATGTGTCCAACGCTGGACGAGCCGACTACGTTCCGGTTCGAGTATCCACGGCCCGGGCCTGGACCCGCGCCTGAGCCACTGCGCCGGATCCGGTGGGAGCTACATCGACGCGGGCTCGCCCTGCTGCTGCCGTGCGCGCCGGAGCGCGTAGATCAGCGTGCCGACCAGGAACAGGCCGGACAGGATCAGCAGGACAGCGGAGATCCTGTTCACCCAGGGGATGTCGACACCCGCCAGGTCGACGATGCCGATCGCAACGAGCACCAGGCCGCAGAAGACCGCCAAAACGGTTCTGAGCTTGCTGCCCGCGACCTCCTGGATACCTGACTCGGCCTTGTCCTTGGCGAAGTCCAGGGGCTTCTTGGCCCAGGCGAACTGGGTGGACAGCAGCGCGAGAGCGCCCGCGATCAGCAGGAACCCGGGTCCGGGAAGTACCAGCAGGGCGACACCGATCAACAACAGGGCGAAGCCGAGTACCGCAACAACTGCCTTCTTCACCATTCCTCCGCTGTCAGAACATGGCCCACCCACCAGTCGACCGTGGACACACCAACGGTACGGGTCGCCGCCGCCGCTATGCGCCGCCCGGCCTACGGGTTCCGGCGGTTGCCCCTTCATCGTGCGGCGTGGACCTGGGAGTCGGTGGAAGACCCGGCTTCCCGGCCGTTCCCGCAGCCTCCACCATCAAGCTGCCGATGCGCTTGCCGGCCGCGACGAGCGGTGTGTCCAACTGTTGGGCGACCGCAGGTGGTATGACGACAACAGGGCACCGCGCGCTGTGGATCAACCTCGTGGCGAACAGCGGTGGCGACGTCAGATCGGTCCGCTGCGGCGCGTCGATCACCACGAGGTCCGCATACCGCGATATCCCGCGCAGCGCCTTGCGGCGGCCGCCTTTCACTAATCGGCATTCCACGTCGTGCTCGTCGCCGAGGACGTGCGCCACATCCGACTCCAGGTCCTCCTGGGCCTGGGCGGCGAGGGCGGAGCTGCTCCATGACGTGGTCGGCGGCTTCGCCCCGACGGCGGCCGGCGGGCGTGGTGGACGCCACGCGCGGAGTGCGATGACTACGCCGTCATGGTGCGCCGCCTCCTGGACCGCCCATCGGAGCGCTGCCGCGGACTCGCGGGTGCTGCTCATGCCCACCACGACCGTGAAGGGCCGCCGGACCCGCACCCCGGCGTCGCTCATTGCTGCCCTCCGGTAGTGGCCGGGCCCGCGGACGAGGGCGATCCAACCTTGGAGAGCGGATCGGCGATGTCTTCCAGACCTTTGCCCTCGGCGTCTATCCCGAAGATCAAGGCGACGATGCCCCCGATCATCATCAGGCCCGCTCCGAGGTAGTACCCGACGGTCAGCGGTCCCCGGCTCGACCCATCGCCGATCATCAAGCCGTAGATGGTCGGCGCCAACGCGCCGGCTCCCTGGCCGATGGCGAAGAAATACGAGATGGCCTGCCCACGCAGCTCCAACGGAAAGATTTCCGAGACCGTGAGGTAGGCCGCGGACGCACCCGCAGAGGCGAAGAAGAACGACACACACCAGAAGACGACCTGGGTGGTGGCCGTCAGCGACCCGGCGTGGAAGAGGAAGGCCGAGATCGCGAGCACCACACCGGCTGCGCCGTAGGTGCCGAAAATCATTCTCCGTCGGCCGACCGTGTCGAAGAGCGGCCCGAGGATCAGCGGGCCGGCCAGGTTACCCAACGCGAACGGAAAGAAGTAGTAACTGGTCTGATCCTTGGCAATACCGTAGAAGTTCTCCAGCACCAGCGCGTAGGTGAAGAAGATGGCGTTGTAGAGAAACGACTGGGTGACCATCATCGTGAATCCGAGAATTGTCCGTTTCGGATACACCTTGATGAAAACGTGGGCGAGCTGACTGAGCGGTAACGGCGGCACCTCGACCACCGAGATGGCCTTGCTCTCGGGGACCGGCTCGAGTGTGTAACCGTCCGCGATCACCTTCGCTTCGATGTCGTCGACCGTCTTGTTCGCCTCGTCCGCCCTGCCGTGCGTCAACAGCCAGCGTGGGCTCTCTGGGATGGTCCGGCGCAGGAAGATGATGAACAGACCCAGTACCGGGCCGATGAAGAACGCAATACGCCAGCCCCAGTTCTGCGAGATGACCGCAGGATCGGTCAGATACAGGTTCGCGAACGCACCGAGAGCCGCTCCAGCCCAATACGTTCCGTTCACAGCGATGTCCACCCGACCGCGGTACCGGGACGGGATCAACTCGTCGATCGCCGAGTTGATCGCGGTGTACTCGCCACCGATTCCCATGCCGGCGACGAACCGGAACAGCCACAGGAACCAGACCGCCGGAGCGAGCCCGGCAAGTCCGCTTCCGATCAGGTAGATCGCCAACGTCAGGATGAACAGCCTCTTGCGGCCGAGTCGATCGGTCAGCCGACCGAAGAACAGGGCCCCGACCACCTGCCCGATCAAGTAGATCGTCCCGGTCAGCCCGACGGCTCCGGACGACATGTGAAACGTGCCCTGGAAGCCCGCGACGGAGACGAGCTGGATCTCGAGGCCGTCCAGAATCCACGAGATTCCGAGCCCGACCACCACCGTCCAGTGGAATCTGGTCCACGGCAATCGGTCCATTCGCGCGGGGACCAGGCTCGTCACGGGCGTGGTGGTGGTCTTCGACGACGTTGTCACGTGTCCCCCAAACAATCGACCGAGCGCCGCGACTCGGAAATCCCAATCGTGTTTCGAGAGCGCTTGTACCCGGGCTTTCTGACCGACAAACACACTGGCGCTGCCTTTTTCCGGAAAGGACGCTTGCTGCACTGACGCGGAATAGTGTGCTGATTTGACGTACGTCAAGAAGGCGCAATATGGTTCAGCGGGAGTCGTGGCCCCGCGGCCCGGAAGGGAAACTCGATGGCGACGAACCGCGGCAACAACATCAGGCCGCTGGAGGCAGGCATAGAGCGAGACCTGGCCGGCCTGAACTATGGCTCCTACCTGCAGCTCGACACCCTCTTGTCGGCACAGACGCCGCTGTCGGATCACCACGACGAGATGTTGTTCATCGTCGCGCACCAGACCACCGAGCTGTGGCTCAAACTCCTCATCCACGAACTCCGCTCCGCGATGTCACTGATCGCAGCGGATTCGTTGGGTCCCGCCCTCAAACGGCTGGCCAGGATGAAACACATCCAGAAGCAGATGACCGACCAGTGGTCGGTGCTCGCGACACTCACTCCGACGGAATACGCGCAATTCCGCGACGTACTCGGGAAGGCGTCGGGCTTCCAGTCGATGCAGTACCGACTGTTGGAGTTCCTGCTGGGCAACAAGAACGAGGCGATGGTCAGCATCTTCGCGCACTCACCGGAGGCGCAGCGGATCCTCCAGGACGCCCTCGAGGCGCCGAGCCTGTATGACGAGTTTCTTCGATTTCTGGGCCGGCGCGGCTACCCGATCCCGACCTCGCTGATCGATCGGGACTTCCGGCTGCCCCACACGCTGGACGACGATCTGGTCGGCGTCTTCGTGGCCGTCTACGAACAGCCGGACAGGCAGTGGGACGTCTACGAGACCTGCGAAGAGCTGATCGACGTCGAGGACACTTTTCAGACCTGGCGGTTCCGCCACCTCAAGACGGTGGAACGCATCATCGGATTCAAGAAGGGAACCGGCGGATCCTCGGGTGTGTCGTTCCTGCGGCGGGCTCTCGACCTGACCTTCTTTCCCGAGTTGTATGCCGTCCGCACCGAGATAGGGCGTTGACATGGCGAACTCGCTTTCCAGTGTTCCGATCAGTCGGGAATACGCGCTGCTGCTGGATTCCACCGACCCGCTGGCGGACTTCCAACACCGGTTCCTGCCGCTGCCCGACGACGTCGTCGCCTACCTGGACGGCAACTCACTCGGCCGGCCGCTGCGATCGATCGCGCGGATCTGGGGCGATTTCGCGCGTGAACAGTGGGGTGGCCGGCTCATCCGGGGTTGGACGGAAGGGTGGATGGAACTACCTGAAACGGTCGGGGACGAATTGGCCGCCGCGGCGCTCGGCGCCGCCGCCGGTCAGACGGTCATCGCCGACTCCACCACCGTGAATTTCTACAAGTCGATGCGAGCAGCAATCAATTTGCGGCCCGGCCGCCGGAAGATCGTCATCGACCGCGACAACTTCCCCACCAATAGATATGTGGTCGAGTCGCTCGTCAAGGACCTTGGGCTGGAGGCTGTCTGGCTCAGCGGCACAGATTCCGGTGGAATCAGCGTCGAGGACGTGCAGGGGGTGCTGGACGAGGACACCGCCGTCGTCACCCTCAGCCACATCGCTTATCACTCCGGGTATCTCGCCGACGTGCAGGCGATTACCGCAGCCGCGCACGGGGTCGGTGCGCTGGTGGTCTGGGATCTGTGTCATTCGGTGGGGTCGGTGCCCATCGAGCTCGATGCCTGGGATGTCGATTTCGCGGTCGGCTGCACCTACAAGTTCGTCGGCGCCGGCCCCGGCGCTCCCGCCTTTGCCTACGTGAACGAGCAGCACCACGGTCGATTCGATCAGCCGATCTGGGGCTGGCTGGGACGGCGGGATGCCTTCGAGATGGAACAGGGATACGTACCCGCGTCCGGCATTCGGTCGATGATCTCCGGAACGCCGTCCATCCCGGCCATTCTCGCCGTCCGCGAGGGTGCCGCAGTGATCGCCGAGGCCGGAATCGATGCCGTGCAGGGCGAAGATAGTGCTACTCACCGACATGGCCGTGGCATTGACCGATGAATGGCTGCTACCGCAGGGCTTTGCCCTTGGCTCGCCACGGGACGCCCGCCGGCGGGGCGGCCACGTCAGCATCACCAGACCGGACGCCCGCGAGCTCTGCGCACAGCTCACCGCCGTGGGTGTGCTGCCCGATTTCCGGGCACCCGACGCGATACGACTGGGACTGTCCCCGTTGCCGACGACCTTTCTGTCGCTGTGGGAGGCGATGACGGTCATCAGGGACCTTTCCCGCTGATGACCGCGGAATCGGCGGCCCGTCCCGAGCCGGGCGTGTCCACTCCAGGCTCCTTGATCGTCACTTTCGCGGGCTTGTATGTGCGGGAGATCGGCGGTTGGATCGCGGTCGCCGATCTCATCTCCTTGCTCGGGATGGCCGGTCAGCCGCCCGCCGCGGTTCGACAGGCCGTCGTGCGGTTGAAGTCCCGGGGATTCTTCAGTGGTGAACGACATGATGGGCGAGCCGGCTACCGACTCACGGCGCTCGGCAAGGCCGATCTCGCCGTCGGAGACGCCCGGATCTTCCGGTACGGCGAGGCCGCCGAGTCCGACGGTTGGGTGCTTGCCGTCTTCTCGGTGCCGGAGGACGCCAGGTCCTCCCGTCATCAGCTGCGACGTCAGTTGGCCTGGCTGGGATTCGGCACCGTGAGCGCCGGCGTCTGGATCGCCCCGGCCACGCTGAGCCACCACGCGCAGGCGCATCTCCAGGCTTGCGGACTGGATTCGTACGTCACGTGGTTCACCGGCCGGCCGCTCGAGCCCGAGGTCGGCCGGTGGTGGGACCTCGGCGGACTGGCGGCCCACTACCTCGACTTCCTTGGGAAATGGGAGAGGTCTTCCACGGCTACCGCTCTGGTGCCCTCGGGCGAGAGGGCCCTGGTCGATTACCTGGCGCTGGTGGATGACTGGCGGCAATTTCCGCGGATCGACCCCGGCCTGCCCGTCGCCTTGCTTCCGTCGGATTGGCCGGGCCGGCGAGCCTTCCGGGTATTCGACCGCCTGCACGACCGTTGGTCAACGCCGGCAAGCGATTTCGTCCGAGCTCAGTTGGCGGGCTGAGCCGATTCCGCGGACAACTTCGCCGCGCTGGCACGCTGCGTCTCCTCAGCCAGTTGTGTGCGACCGGCGTCGGCCAGTCCGGTCACTACACCGCGGATGTCGTCTGCGGATCGGTTCTGATTGAGCTTGAATTTGGCCTCGATCCGGCTGATCAGCAGCTCCACCCCGACGATGGCACGTAATTGACCTTGGATGTATTGCGACGGCGCATCGTCCACCGACCAGGGGTACAAGCGGCGGCCTTCGTGTTTCGCGGTCAGGCCCCGCACCATCGACTCGACCCAATCCCGGTCGTCGTGCACGACCAATTCGCCGTAGACATGGACGGTGACGTAATTCCAGGTCGGCACCACCCGACCGTGCTCGGCTTTCGCCGCGTACCAACTGGGCGTGATGTAGGCGTCCTCGCCCCTGACGATCGCCAGCGCCTCCCCGATCGCCGGCAGCCGCCACTGTTCGTTGTTCCTGGCAACGTGGCCGATCAGTGCCCCCAGCGGTCGACCCGGATCCTCCTCGGTGGGTGGCAGATGGATCAGCGGCAGGAAAGTCGCCAGCAGCCCCCGCTCGGTCACCGTGACGAGGTCGGCGGCTCCCTGCTGGAGAAGCAGCTCACGCACCGACTCGTCGTCCGGCGGTTCGAAGTACGAGGGAATGTACACGCGCCCATTCTCGCTGATGGTGGCGTGCAATCCTGAGCGTTCAGCCCAGCTTGACGACCTTGTGCATGCCCATGAAGGCGTGGGGCATACCGGTCTGGTCGTCGGCCACGAAGCAGAGCAGGACGTAAGTGCCCTTCGGCAGGCTGTAGCTCAGTACGAGCTGGTGTCCGGGGGACAGAACGTCCATGGAAACGCTGGGCCCGTTGCTAAATGGTGGAGGGCCTTGGAAACCGGAGTCGAAAAACGCCTGGATCTGCGCATCGGTGGTACCTGCCGCGACGGGTTGGATCTGCATGAAGTGGATGGTGTCGCCGACGTTCCGCACGAGCACAGAGCCGTTGGCCGGTAGGTGACCCTTGACCGCGAACCGGTCCGCCGAGGTGAGCCAGACACTGGCCAGATCATCGGTATCGAGCCGGGCGTGCTCGTCGCCGCCCTCAGTCACCTTGATGGTCACGACGTCCTTGAAAGTTTGTCCGCCGGGCGTGTTGACATCCGCCGCGTAATAGGTGCCGTCGTACAGCCGCTCGGTGACACTCGCCGACTGCCCCGGCATGACGTCTGCCAGGCCGTAGAACGTGATGTCACGATTGAGGTCGCGGGTGCCCTTGGCTGCGATTCGGGGATCGTTGCTGAACTCCTCCTTGGCATCCCGGGCAGCCTGCGCCAACGTCACGCCCTTGTTCAGCTGGAACAACGTGATGGCCGCGCCCTTGGGATTCGTGGTGCTGACATCGAACCTGACCACGCCCTCGTGGAACCGGGTGGAACTCGCCCGCACCGTACCGGCACGGTCCTCGGTCACCCTTACGACCCGCTGGCCGTCATGGTTGTCGGAGGCGGACACGGGACCCGCCAAACCAATCATCGCCACTGCTACTGCTACTGCTGTACCAGCCGGCACAATACGCATCGGAAGCCTCCTGAGTGGGACCTGCGGAAATATCCTGAACAACTAAACGCGGGAGCGGACGGATGCCGCGTCAATGGCTGCAAAATAGAAAGCTATGAAGTGCCCATGAACGACGCTCGCCTCACTTGACTAGTCCAGCTTGACGACCTTGTGCATGCCCATGACGGCGTGCGGCATACCGGTCACGTCGTCGGCAACGAAGCAGAGTAGGACGTAAGTGCCCTTGGGCAGGTTGTAGCTCAGCACGAGCTGATGTCCGGGCGACAGAACATCCATGGCCACGGCGGGGCCGTTCAATCCGAATGCCGGAGGAGACTGCACGCCGGAGTCAAAATAGGCCTGAACCTGCTTATCGGTGGTACCGGGCTTCACAGGCTGCACCCCCATGAAATGGATGGTGTCGGCCACGTTCCTGACCAATACCGATCCCTTGGCCGGCAGGTGACCCTTGACCACGAACCGGTCAGACGAAGTCAACAGAACACTGGCGAGGTCATCGGTATCAAGCTGGGCGTGCGCATCGCCACCCTCGGTCACGTGGATGGCGACGGCGTTTTTCAAGAATGGCCCCGCCTGAACGTCGGCTAGGTAATAGGTGCCGTCGTAAAGCCGCTCAGTAACAGTGGCCGAAACCCCGGGCCCCAAGTCGGCCAGACCGTAGAAGGTGATGTCGTGGTTGAGGTCGCGAGTGCCCTTGGCCGCGATCCGGGGATCGCTGCTGAACTCCTCCTTGACATCCCGGGCAGCTTTGGCCATCGTCACCCCCTTGTTCAATTGGAACAGGGTGATCCCAGCGCCGTTCGGATTGGTGGTGCTCACATCGAATTTGACCACACCCTCGTGGAGCCGGGCGGTACTCACCCGGATCGCGCCGGTACGGTCCTCCGTCACTCTCACGACGCGCGTCCCGTCATGTCTGTCAGAGGCGGAGACCGGCCCTGCTAACCCAATCATCGCCACGGCTACCGCTACTGCTGTACCGGCCGGCAAGATGCGCATCGGAGCCTCCAATGTGACGTGGATAACACTCCAGGCTTGCCAGTTTGGCCCCGGCAGCAACCTCAGGTCAATGCCTTCAAACAGCGCCACACGTTTGCGTAAAGGATTCGTCAAATAGGACCATTCAGACGAACGCCCATCGAACGCGAACACCGTCGGCTCGCTCACTCGCGCGGCCGGACGGGTCGGATGGGTCACTGGTTCGACACAGGAGACACCGGCTTGGCGGACCTCTGTCCTAACTCGCGCTTCACTCCGGGTCCGCGGTGGGGCGGGAAGTCGGTGGCTTCTCACGCGCTGCATCGGTCCGACCGCAGGTCGGAGCCGACTACTACGGTGCATGGTGGCGACCGCAGCGTCACTGCGGGTCGGGTGCACCCAGGGTGCGCGTGAGGACTGTCCGCTATGGATCTGCAGAACCTCGCCGAAGATGCGCTCGAGCTACCGGCCGTCCCCGAACCGCTCGCCGAAGTCGATGGCACTGAGAATGCTCAGTCGGTGACGGTGACGCCTTTCCAGAATGCGACATGGTCCTTGATCTGGGCCGCTGCGTCCTTCGGCTGCGGGTAGTACCAAGCGGCGTCCTTATTTTCCTGCCCGTCCACGTCCAGCGAGTAATAGGACGCGGTGCCCTTCCACGGGCACACGGAGTGCGTGTCGGACGGCTTGAGATAGGCCGAATTCACCGACGAGAGCGGGAAATAGTGATTTCCTTCGACCATCTCCGTGCTGTCGCTCTGTGCGATGACGGTGCCGTTCCAGGTTGCTGTGGCCATGGTCAAATCCGTTCGTCGAAGGTCCACGATCCTCATCGACGCTACGCCGACCGCAAACGTCAGTCGTCCTCGACCTGATGCTCCGGCTTGGTCAGACGGAAGGCGAGGAACAGGCCGATCAGCAGTCCGACGCCGAGCCAGATGATGCCGCCGTTGACGAAGATGGACAGGGCGACCCCGGTCAGCAGCCCGGTCACCACCCAGATCGCCATGGCGATAGCCCGGTCGAGCTTTGGCGAGTGGCGGCTTGCGCATCTCTGGGTTCGCGTTTGGGTGACACGACTGCAATGCTAGGCCCAGAGCGCGGACGCGACGCAACGCCCGGTAACCAGGGGGAGCTACCGGTGAGTACGGTGGAGTGATGAAGGTTGTCATTGCAGGTGGCCACGGAAAGATCGCTTTGCACGTCGAAAGGCTGCTGGCCGAACGCGGTGATCATTCAGTTGGCCTCATCAGGGATCCGGCTCAGGCGGCCGACCTCATCGCGGTCGGCGCACACCCGGTCGTCATAGATCTTGAGAACACCTCTCCCGCAGCTCTTTCCGAGCACCTCGCCGGCGCGGACGCGGTGCTGTTCGCAGCGGGCGCCGGGCCGGGCAGTTCAGCCGAACGGAAGGACACCGTCGACCGGGCAGCCGCCGCTCTGCTTGCGGACGCAGCGACGTTGGCCGGCATTCGGCGCTACGTGATCGTCTCGGCCATCGGTGCCGATGCAGGCCCCCAGTCGGACCACGATCCCGTGTTCGCCGCGTACATGTCGGCGAAGAAGGCCGCAGACGATGACCTGCGCGCCCGCGACCTCGACTGGACGGTCGTACGACCTGGTGCGTTGACCGACGCGTCCGGCAGCGGTCACGTCACGCTGGCGACGAGTGTGGGCCGTGGATCGGTATCGCGCGAGGACGTCGCGGCGGTCCTCGTCGCGGTGCTCGACGAGCCGCGCACCGCCGGACTCTCGCTCGACCTGGTTTCCGGCCGTCACCCCATCGCCGATGCGGTCGCGGAGGCTGCCTCCGTGACGGCGGTTGCGGTCGACGGCACCGACCACGTCGAAGTCTGACCGACATGGGCCGGACCATTGCCACCAACACCGATGTCGACCGGGAATCGCTGCTGGAATTCGTCCGGCCGCGCCACCACATGATCATCATCACCTGGCGATCCGACGGTGGCGTGCAGAGCTCGCCTGTTTCCGGTGGGGTGGATTCTTCAGGGCGCCTGGTTGTCGCCAGCTACCCCGAGCGAGCCAAGGTGCACAACGCCAGACGCGCAGGAAAGGCGACGGCCTTGGTGCTGTCGGACGATTTCGGCGGCCCCTGGGTTCAGATCGATTGCACGGCAGAGGTTCTGGACATCCCGGAGGCCATCGAACCGCTGGTCGAGTATTTTCGGAGCATCGCCGGCGAGCATCCCGACTGGGAGGAATACCGGCAGGCGATGGTCGTCCAAGGGAAATCTCTGCTGCGTCTGACCCCTACCCACTGGTCCCCGGTGGCCACCGGCGGTTTCCCTGCCCGCCTGGCATAGGGTGCTATCCACCGCCTGGCCGACCATGGTTTGGAGCACTGATGGACGCGCTGTTGAACTCCCTCACGGAGGCGGAATCGAAGCTGGTCCGGGAGACGAAGCTGTCGAAGCTGAAGGAACTGGACGAGGACGGCTTGGTCGAACTGCACCAGCGGATCCGCCGAGCGCGTAACAAGTACGTCAAGCTCTACCGGCGCGCGGCCAGCGCCAAGGTTGCGGAGAAGGGCGGGCGCGGCATCGCCCGTCCGAAGAACACCCGCAATGCCGGCAAGGCGGAGGTTTTCGAGGATGCGCTGGCCAGGGTCAGCCGGCGGCTGGCCGCCGCCGCGCGGGCAAGCGCAGCCGAGCTCAAGGCCGAGCGCCTGGCGGCTGCCGGCAAGGCGGGCGCAGCTCCGGGTGGTACCGGAAGCAAATCGAAAGGCGTCGGATCCGGCCGCGTGCCGGCGGTACGCAGGACGCCCGACCGCAAGAAACGGGCCGCATCGACCAAGGCCAAGGGCGCCCGCCGCCAGGCGAAGAAGGACAACCGGTAGGCGACCCCGTCCTACTGGCCACGCGACGCGCTGCTGGCAGCTAACGACGGGTCTTGAGGTAGTCGGCAACGACTTCGGCGCCCAGGCCGTCCAGGTCCGGCGCGATCACCCGGCCGCCACAGCGTCGGGCCAGCGAGTCCATGAAAGATGCCAGCCTGGGGTCCTCGCCGAGGATGAAGAAGCTGATCGCCGCACGGCGTGCCGCGAGGCGATCCAGTTCCACGACGGTCGCCTTGAGCGTCCGCGGGTCCGGCGGATAGGAAAAGGCGAATTCGCCGTCGGGTTCGAGGTGCGCGGTCGGCTCGCCGTCGGTGACCACCAGTACCACCGGCATGGCATCGGGTTGCGAACGCAGGTGTTCGCCGGCCAGCATCAGCGCATGGTGCAGGTTGGTGCCCTGGACGTACGCACCTTCCAATCCGACCAGCTCCGCCAGCTCGACCTTCTCCGCCTGGCGGCCGAAGGTGATGAGCTGCAGATCGTCTCCCCGAAATCGCGTCGAGATCAGTTGGTGCAGGGCAAGTGCCGTCCGCTTCATCGGTACCCAGCGGCCGTCCTGGACCATCGACCATGAGGTGTCGACGCACAGCGCGACGACCGCGCGGCTGCGCTGCTCGGTCTCGATGACCTCGACATCGGTGACGTCGAGCAGGTTCTCGTCGCCGCCGGCCCGGCGGAGCTGGGCATTGAGCAGGGTTCGGGGAACGCTCCAGGCCTGGGTGTCGCCGAAGGCCCACGGTCTGGTCGACCCCGTCGGCTCGCCCGCTGCACCCGAGCGTCGGGTTTCCCGTTCGCCCCGTCGGGCGGAGATCTTGTCGGCGATATCCCGCAGCGCGGATTCACCGAGCCGCCGGATCGCCTTGGGAGACAGGCGCAGTGACCCGTCCTCGGCACGCTCGAACACGCCGCGCTCACGGAGCTCGCGCTCCAGGTCGGCCAGCTCCCGGACGTCCATCCTGGCCTGGTCGCCCAGCGCGTCCCCGAGTGCGTCGAGATCGATATCGTCCAGCCTGGCCCCTGGATAACTCTGCGAGAGCTGCTCCGACAGGGCGTCCAGCCGGCCGAGTTCCTCCAGCGCCCGTGTCCCCTCACCCAGCCCCATCGGCGAATCGCCGTTGAACCGGCCGGACCCGGACCAGTCCTCACCGGGCCGCAGACCCTGCAGCTGCGCATCCAACTGCGAGAGCGACTGCGCCAGGCGCGGATCCCCGAAGGCCTGCTGGGACAGCTCAGCGAGCTCGGCCCGCTGCTCCGGCGTCATGGACTGCATCATCCGCTGCGCCGCAGCGGATCTCGCGGCCAGCAAGTCGATCAACTCGTCGACCGTCTGCGGCTGCTCGGGGAAGTACTCGCCGTGCTTGGCCATGAATTCGTCGAACTGCTGCGTTGTGTCCGCGCCGGCCGCGTGGGCTTCGAGCAGCGCGTTCAGGTCGTCGAGCATTTCCCGGATCCGCTCGGTGTCCTCCGGCGTCGCCTGCTCGAGCGCCTGCTTCATCCCGGCGAATCGCTGGTCCAGCATCTCCTTGCCCAGCAGATCCTGGATCTGCTGGAAGGTCTGCCTGGCCTCGGACGGACTGCCAGTCATACTTCGCCGAGCTCCCGAACTGCGCCACCGGTGTCACCCGGAAGAGTATCGAGCTCCATCTCCTTGAAGCGCGCGTCATCCGAGTTCTGCATCCGAGCGAGAGTGTCGCGTTCCTGTTCGAGCGCCTGCGCCAGCAGCTCACGAACCTCCTGCAGGGTGCCGTCCAACCTGTTGTCCCGCTGCAGATCCCGACGCTTCTGCCAGACCTTGCGGGCCAGATCGTCCAGCCCGCGTCGGTCCTTCAATCCCTGCCGCATCAGTTCCCGCAACGCCTGCCGCGGGGAACTGCCCTCCATCACGTCCTTGCCGATCCGGTCCAGCGCGGCCCGCAGGTCGACCGGCGGAGCGAGCGGGTCGGGACCGTCGACAAACGGCCCGTAGAGGTAGGAGTCGCTGGGGTGGCGACGCGAGTCAGCCATAGCTGACCGTGTCACCGTCGTCGCTGGGCGCCTTGGCCAACTTACGGGTCAGGAACAGCAACTCCAGCGCCAGTTCTGCGGCCGAAGCCATCGGACCGGGATCCTCGGTGCCGCCGGCGCCCAGCCGCTGGGCTACCACGGTCAGCACCGCCACGTTGGGCAGGGCCGCCACCACATCGACGGCCGGAACCCGATCGCCCGGTTCGTAGCGGGTGCCGGGTGACCGCCTCCGCAAGTGGCGTGAGATCGACACCACGAAGTCTGGATCTCGCCGTTTCCGCCGTGGCGCGGCGGAGCAGGTGCTCCAGGATCTCCTCTTCCCGACCTTCTTCGCCGGTCGCGAATTCCAACTTGCCGCGCAGCACCGACAAGACGGACTGCAGATCGATCGGGCGAGCCGCCGCCGTCGTCTCATTCGTCAGAGCCGACCGTCGAAGTGCAGCGGCCGCAACGGTTTCGGCCGCCGCAACCGAGAACCGGGCGGACACCCCGGAGCCCTGGTCGATGGCGGTGGATTCCCGCAACAGGCGGGTGAATCGGCCGATGATCTCCAGCAGGTGTTCCGGAACGTCCGCGACGAGGTCGGCCTCCTGGTCGATCAACGCGATCTCGTCCGCCAGTCGCAGCGGGTAGTGGGTGCGAACCTCGGCGCCGAACCGGTCCTTGAGCGGGGTGATGATCCGGCCGCGGTTGGTGTAGTCCTCGGGATTGGCGGAGGCGACCAGTAGTACGTCGAGGGGAAGACGCAACGTGTAACCGCGAACCTGGATGTCGCGCTCCTCCATCACGTTGAGCAACGCAACCTGGATCCGTTCGGCCAGATCGGGAAGCTCGTTGATGGCCACGATGCCGCGGTGGGAACGCGGCACGAGGCCGAAGTGAATGGTCTCCGGATCACCCAGCGAACGGCCCTGGGCGACCTTGACCGGATCGACGTCGCCGATCAGGTCGGCGACGGCCGTGTCGGGCGTGGCGAGTTTCTCGGTATAGCGTTCGCTGCGGTGCTTCCAGGCCACCGGCAAGCCATCGCCGAGTTCGGCAGCCAGGCGGATCGATTCGGTGGTGATCGGGTCGTAGGGGTGCTCGCCGAGTTCGGAACCGGCGATCACCGGTGTCCACTCGTCGAGCAGATTGGTCAGGCTGCGCAGGAGGCGGGTCTTGCCCTGTCCCCGCTCGCCGAGCAGGACGATGTCGTGGCCGGCGATCAGCGCACGTTCCAGCTGTGGCAGGACCGTGGATCCGAAACCGACGATGCCGACCCAGGGATCGGTCCCGCTGCGGAGCGCGACGAGCAGGTTGTTCCGGATCTCGTCCTTGACTCCGGACATCTGATGTCCGGAGGCGCGGAGCTGACCGAGGGTGGCAGGAAGATCTTCTGGTGGTGTGGTTCGCACGTTCTCCGACGGTACGCCTGGGTTTTTTCGGCGACGTTGATCTGCGAATCGGTGCAGTTCACCAGGCATTGTCGAAGCTCGGCGGATGGTTCCATCGAACCGCCGGCGAAACCGGAGGGCGGGCACCGCTCAGGACAGCTCGGCCGCCACCTGATAGGTGGGTACCAGGATGGCCCTGGCCAGGGTGTGGAAAACAAGGTTGAACGACAGATAGGCCGGGCTGGCGTTCTGCGTCGACCTCGAGGGCCGGGACATCGACGGCGTGCACCACGAAGTAGTACCGGTGGGCCCGGTCTCCCGGCGGCGGCATCGGCCCGGTGTACCCGGCCTGGCCGGCGTCGTTGCGCAGCTGGATCGCACCGGCCGGCAGCGAGGATCCGTCGCCGGCACCCTGGGCTAGCTCGGTGGTGCCGACCGGGTATGCCGGCGACCGCCCAGTGCCAGAAACCGCTGGGCGTCGGAGCGTCGGGGTCATAACAGGTGACGGCGAAACTCTGTGTGCCCTCCGGGAACCCGGACCAACTCAGCTGCGGGGATCGATTGCCGTGACCGCCCGCGTAGGCATCATCGACCGGCTGACCGTCCTGCACGTCCGCGCTGCTGACGGTGAACGACCCGACGGCGGGAAGCAGCTCGTACGGGTCGGGTGCGATCGGGCGATCGAGAGACATGGTGACCTCCAGGCGTTCGGATAGGACGTGCGAGGTTACCGCGCGCCGCCGGCGACCAGCTCGGCCGCAGCCCTGGCGATCGCCAGTTCCTCATTGGTGGGCACCACCATCACGGTGACCGCAGCCCCGTCCGGCGAGATGACCCGCGGCCGGCTCGATCGCACGAGGTTCCGCACCGGGTCGACGGTGATGCCGAGGCGATCGAGACCGGACAGGATCTGTGCCCGAACGACCGGGGCATTCTCGCCCACGCCGGCGGTGAACGTGATGACGTCGGCGCCGCCGAGCACGGCGAGGTAGGCGCCGACGTACTTGCGTACCCGGTGGCAGTAGACGTCCATCGCCAGCGCCGCATCCTGGTCGCCGCCGTCGATCAACGCGGCCAGATCCCGGAAATCGCTGACCCCGGACAGACCCAGCAGGCCGGAGCGCCGGTTCAGCAGCGCATCCAGTTCGTCGACGTCCATCCCGCCGGCACGCAGCAGGTGCAACAGCGCGCCCGGGTCGATGTCGCCGCTGCGAGTGCCCATCACCAGACCCTCGAGCGGCGTCAGCCCCATCGACGTCTCCACCGCCGCGCCGCCCCGGATCGCCGACACCGAGGCGCCGTTGCCCAGATGCAGGACGATCTGGTCGAGCTCCCGAAGATCCCGACCCAGCGTCAGGGCCACCTGCTCGGCCACGTACCGGTGCGATGTGCCGTGAAAACCGTACTTCCGAACCTGATGTGGCTGCAGCGACCTTCGAATCGATGGCGTACGTGTAGGCGGCCGGCGGCAGCGTCCGGAAGAACGCGGTGTCGAAGACGGCGACCTGCGGGGTGTCCGGAAAGGTGAGCATCGCCTGCTCGATACCGATCGCATTCGCTGGATTGTGCAACGGCGCGAGCAGCGAGAGATCCCTGATCTGCTGCAGCACAGCGGTATCGATCAGCACCGGATCACCGAACAGCGACCCGCCGTGCACCACCCGATGCCCGACAGCGGTCAGCTTCGCATCCGAAAGTGATCGGCCCGATGTGTCGAAGATTTGCTGCATGACGCGTAGAGCTTGCGGCGTGGTCGGCAATCTGCGTCGAACGCTCTGTCTTGACCCCGTTCTGCTCGTGCACCGCTCTGGCGGCCTTGTCGCCGATGCGCTCGATGATCCCCGACGCCAGCGCCGTTCCGGCGTGCACATCGACCAACTGGTATTTCATCGACGACGACCCGGAATTGATGACCAGCACCGCTTGCGTCACCGGCCGGCTCCGGCCGGCGAGCCCTGCGCCTGGATCGCGGTGATGGCAACGGTATTGACGATGTCGGCGACCAGGGCACCGCGGGAAAGGTCGTTGACCGGGCGGTTCAAACCCTGCAGCACAGGGCCTATCGCGACGGCACCGGCGCTGCGCTGCACTGCCTTGTAGGTGTTGTTGCCGGTGTTGAGGTCAGGAAAGATCAACACCGTCGCCCTTCCGGCGACGAGCGAGTCGGGCAGTTTGGTCGCGGCCACGTCCAGATCCACCGCGGCGTCGTACTGGATCGGCCCCTCGACCAGCAGGTCCGGTCGCATCGCGCGGACGATATCGGTGGCTCCCCTGACCTTGTCCACGTCGGCACCGGCGCCGGAGGAGCCGGTGGAGTAGGAGAGCATGGCCACCCGCGGCTGAATACCGAATTGCTGCGCCGTGGTGGCCGACGAGATGGCAATGTCGGCAAGCTGATCCGCGTTCGGGTCGGGATTCACCGCGCAGTCGCCGTACACCAGCACCCGGTCGGCCAGACACATCAGAAAAACACTCGAGACGATGGCCGTTCCCGGGACCGTCTTGATGATCTCGAACGAAGGCTTGATGGTGTGGGCGGTGGTATGCGTTGCGCCGGAGACCATTCCGTCGGCCAACCCGAGGTGCACCATCATGGTGCCGAAATAGGACACATCGGTGACGATCTGCCTCGCCCTTTCGGTGGTCATACCCTTGGCGGCCCGCAGTCGGGCGTATTCGGCCGCGAACATCTCCACCAGCGCGGAATCGTGCGGCGACAGTATGTGGGCCGCGCCGATGTCCAGTCCCAGCGCGGACGCCTTGCTGCGTATCGCCTTTTCCTCGCCCAACAGGGTCAACTCGGCCACCCCGAGCCGCAGCAGGCTGGCCGTCGCCCGCAGGATCCGCTCGTCCTCGCCTTCGGGCAGTACAACATGCCGACGGGCGGATCTGGCTCGCTCGATCAGCTGGAATTGGAACATCAGCGGAGTGACGACCTCGCCGCCGCCGACGTCGATCGCCGCCATCAACGCATCCCCGTCGACGGATTCGTTGAAGACCCGCAGCGCCGTTTCGATCTTCACCCGAGATCTGGCGGTCAGCTGGCCCCGAGTGCCGTGCAGCATCGTGGCGGTGTCGAAGGTTCCGAGATCGGTGATGATGATCGGCAGTTCCTGGGGCACTCCGTCGAGCAGCCTCGCCACCGGCTCGGGCGGTTCGTAGCCGCCGGTCAGCACGATGGACGACAGGTGCGGGAACGTTCCCGACTGGTGCGCCATCAGCAACCCCGGCAACAGGTCCGACCGATCACCTGGGGCGATCACCGTGATGTCCTCGTGCAACCGGATCAGCACATTCGGCAGTGACATCGCCGCGACGACGAAGCCGAGCGCCTCCCGCTCCAGCCACTCCGGGTTCCCACGAACCAGGGTGCCGCCGCACGCTTCCAGCAGCGCTCCGACGGTCGGCGCGAACAGCAGGGGAACTTCGGGAATCGCGGCCACGGGTAGTCCGGTGCCCAGCGCCGACCGCACCGCCTCCAGATCGGAAGGCGTCACCCGGTTGGCGATCAGGGCGACCGGACGGGCGTGCGCCGCGGTCAGCTCGGTGATGGCGAACTCTGCGGCCATCATGATCTGTTCCGGATGGCGGCCCCGGCCGTGGACGACCAGGACGACCGGCGAACCGAGGTTGGCCGCGACCTTGGCGTTGAACGCGAGTTCGGACGGCGTCGACACGTCCGTGTAGTCGCTGCCCAGCACCAGCAGCGCGTCGTACCTGCTGCCCAGTTCGTGGAACTTGCGAACGATCTCCGACAGCGCCGCTGCGGGATCGGCGTGCATGACCTGGTAGCTCACCCCGACCGCGTCCACATAGTCCTGGTCGACCGCCGGCTGCGCGATCAGCAGTTCGACGACCCGGTCGGTCGTTTCGCTCGACTCGGTGACCGGACGGAATATCCCTACCCGGCCGACGTGCCGGCTCAGCAGGTAGAGCAGGCCCAGCGCAACCGTTGACTTGCCGGACTCGCCCTCGGGCGAGGCGATGTACACGCTGCGCGACATGGTCGTCAGGCTATCCGGCACCCGGTTCACGACCTGAACGCGCGGGTTGCCGCTTGGCATCGCCGCCGGCCGGAGCACCTACGCTTCGCCCATGGACAACACCGTCGCGGCTGCCACTGGGGCGCAGGGCCGATCCGGGCCGACAGTCAACAGAAGTCAGATCCTCGCCTGGGGGCTGTGGGACTGGGGGTCATCCGGTTTCAACACCGTGGTGGTGACCTTCGTCTTCTCGGTCTACCTGACCAGTTCGGTGGGCAAGTCGCTGCCCGGGTCCCTCTCGGCCAGCACCTGGTACGGCATTTCCGTCGGCGTCGCCGGCCTGTTCATCGCCGTGCTGGCCCCGGTGACGGGACAACAGGCCGACGCCACCGGTCACCGCCGCCGGTCCCTGGCCATCTTCTCGGCACTGGTGGCTATTTCGGTCGTCGGATTGTTCTTCGTCCGGAACGACTACCACTACTTCTTCGTTGGTGCCGCCCTCATCGGCCTCGGCTCGATCTTCTTCGAGATCGCCACCGTCTTCTACAACTCGATGCTGCGCCAGATCTCCACGCCGGCCAACATCGGGCGGATCTCCGGTTTCGGTTGGTCGATGGGTTATTTCGGCGGCATCTTCCTGCTGCTGTTCTGCTATTTCGGATTCATCTCGGGAGACGGACCCACCCGCGGCCTGTTCCACGTCAGCACGGCCGGCGGGTTCAACATCCGGCTGGTGGCACTCATTGCGGCCGTGTGGTTCTCAGCCTTCGCTCTGCCCGTTCTGTTCAAGATCCCGGAGATCCCGGCCGGGCCGAAACAGCGCCGGGTCGCGTTCCTGGCCGCCTACCGGCTGCTGTTCCGCGACATCGCCCGGCTGGTTCGCGACGACCGGCAGTCCGGCACCTTCCTGTTGGCCAGCGCCATCTTCCGGGACGGACTGGCCGGCGTCTTCCATTTCGGCGCGATCCTCGCAGCCAGTGTCTACGGATTCACCGCGGGCAATGTATTGATCTTCGGCGCGGTCGCCAACGTCGTCGCCGCGTTGGGCGCCCTGGTGGCCGGCCGGTTGGACGACCGGATCGGACCGAAAGCCGTCATCGTCATCGCTCTGCTCGGATTGCTGGTCAGCGGCTCCGCCCTGCTGTTCGTCTCGGGTTCCGGCGCATTCTGGGTACTGGGCCTGCTGCTCTGCCTGTTCGTCGGGCCGGCCCAGTCGTCGTCGCGGACCTTCATGGCCCGGCTGACCACAGCCGGGCAACGAGGGACAGATGTTCGGGCTCTACGCCACCACCGGGCGGGCCGTCTCCTTCCTCTCCCCTCTTTGTTTCGCCTTGTTCGTGGCAATTTTCGGGACCGACCGGGCCGGCATCGTCGGCATCCTGCTGGTGCTGCTGGTGGGGCTGCTCATCCTGCTGCGGGTTCGAAAGCCCGTCGACCGGGCACTCGTCGCAGTGGCCTGACCCGATCGCGGAATGGGTGCGGCGCAGAGTTCGTTGTCCAATCGGGATAACGGAGGAGAGCGCACGATGCACGGTGAATACAAGGTCCCGGGCGGCAAGCTGGTGGCCGCCGATGTCGAGGTGGTCGACGGCAGGCTGACCGACGTGGCGATTTCCGGTGACTTCTTCCTGGAGCCCGACGAGGCGCTGGAGCAGATCAACGCCATCCTCACCGGACTGGCGTCGGACACCGACGCGGCCGCCCTTGCCCACGCCGTGCAGGCCGTGATCGGGCCTGACGTGCAGATGATCGGCTTCACTCCCGAGTCCGTGGCCATCGCCGTCAGGCGAGCGCTCGGCCGGGCCACCAGCTGGCGTGACCATCACTTCGAGTTGGTCGACGCCGGCCCGCAATTCCCGGCGATGCAGATGGCGATCGACGAGGTGCTGGCCCGGCAGGTCGGTGCCGGGACCCGCAACCCGTCCCTGCGGATCTGGGAATGGGCGGCGAATGCCGTCATCATCGGTTCGTTCCAGTCGCTCCGCAACGAGGTCGACCTCGAAGCCGCCGCCCGCCACGACGTCACTGTGGTGCGCCGCATCTCCGGCGGTGGCGCGATGTTCGTCGAGCCGGGCAACACCATCACCTACTCGCTGTACGTACCAGGCTCCCTCGTCGAGGGCCTGTCGTTCGCGGCGTCGTACGCCTTCCTCGACGACTGGGTGCTCGGAGCGCTGGCGGACGTCGGTATCGATGCAAGATATGTGCCCTTGAACGACATCGCTTCCCCAGCAGGGAAGATCGCCGGTGCGGCCCAGAAGCGGCTGGCCGGCGGAGCGGTTCTGCACCACGTCACCATGGCCTACGACATCGACGCCGACAAGATGCTGGAAGTGCTCCGGATCGGGCGGGAGAAGATCTCCGACAAGGGCATCAAGAGCGCCAACAAGCGGGTGGATCCCTTGCGTTCGCAAACCGGACTGAGCCGCGAGGCCATCATCGACGCGATGATCGCGCACTTCGACGGGCGCTACGGGCTGACCAGGGTGGCGCTCGACGAGCCGACGCTCGCAGAAGCCGCAGCCCTGGCCGAGACCAAGTTCTCGACCGCCGAATGGACGGCCCGGGTTCCGTGACCGCCCGTAGCAATGGCAACATGGCCGGGATGACTGCCGTCGCCGGCCCCGTCGCCGTCGGAATCGTGGGAACCGGTTGGCGTGCCGAGTTCTTCGCCAAGGTGGCGCTCGCCATGCCCGATCGCTTCACCGTGGTCGGCGCGGCGGCCCGTCGACAATCGTCCGCGGACGATATCCATCGCCGCTGGGGCGTTCGCACCTTCCTCGATCCCGTCGAACTGTATCGAATCGCAGCGACCCGAATTCGTCGTCACGTCCGTACCGTGGGAGACGAACCCGGGAGTGGTCACCGCGCTCGTCGAGGCCGGCGCCAGAGTATTGACCGAAACCCCGCCGGCACCCGATGTCGCCGGGCTGCAAAAGCTCTGGAGCGCAGTCGGCCGCACCGGCCAGGTGCAGGTCGCCGAGCAATACCTGATGTCGCCGGCGCACGCTGCGCGGCTCATCGCGGTTCGCAGCGGATTGATCGGAACGCCGACCTCCGTGCAGGTCTCGTCGACGCACGGGTACCACGCCGTGTCGATGATGCGCGGTTTCCTCGGTGCGGGCCGCGATCCGGTCACTGTGTCCGCGCGGACCTTCGATGCTCCGCTTGTCGACCCGTTGCGCCGCGACGCCTGGACCGACGACGACGAGCCGAAGATCGCGACGACCGTCCTGGCCACCATTGATTTCGGCGACGGCCGGTCCGGGTTGTACGACTTCACGGACAACCAGTGGCACAACCAGCTGCGCTTCCGGCGCATCCTGATTCGCGGCAGCCTGGGAGAGATCTCCGACGACCGGGTCGTCCGGCTGGCCGAGCCACGCGCCATCGTCCGGTCCGACCTGCACCGCTACCAGCTCGGCCAGGATCTGAATCTCGACGGTCACGATACCGAGCACATCTCTCTGGACGGCCGGGTCATCTATCGCAACCCCTTCGTGGGCAAGCGATTCATGGACGAAGAGATCGCGATTGCCACACTGATGGTGGCCACCGGCGAATGGGCACGCGACGGCGGGCCGCCACCGTATCCGCTTGCAGACGGCTGCCAGGACCACCTCATCGCGCTGGCCATCGACGAATCGGCCGCCGGCGGACTTCCGGTGACCACCGAAGCCCAGGCTTGGGCCTGACCGGGCATGTCGACTCGATCGCTCCGTGAACGACATAGTCCACTGTTGGTTCTTGTAGCTTTGATGCGACCGGAAAACGCCTTCGCCGTTTCATTCGACAGCTAGCTCTTGACCGGCTGTGCCGTGCTCGCCGGTCACAACCGTTACCGTTCCGCAACCGTGGCGTGTTGACTTCACCAACCGATGGTGGGAAGTTCTGTTCGGATTCGGTGGTCGACGGACGCCCACCATGAAATCGGAGGTCAACGGTGACAGATTCGGACTTCGGGGGACTACTGCGCAAGGCCGGCATGAATCGCCGGGCGATGCTGCGTGTGATGGGTGCGGGCATCGCGAGTGCGGCAGCTGTGCCTCTGCTGTCCGCCTGCACGGGAACGTCGTCCGGCGGCGCAAGCTCGGCGACTTCGACATCCAGTGCCGCGGCGGCGAGCACCTCGGCCGGGTCGAGTTCGGTTGCTTCGAGTGCGGCAGTCCAGGCCGCGGCAGCGCAGCCGGGTCGGCGCCGGTTCGAGTGCCGCGGCGCCCGTGGCCAAGGTGGGCGGCACGGTCGACGTTCGGTTCGAACGCAGTCCGATGCGGTACCGAAGGCGGCCTACGCCGAACGTCTTCAAGGCGTTCACGACGGCCGTCGGCCACCGACGTCAAGGTCAACACGGTCGACCACAACTCCTTCCAGGAGAACATCAACAACTATCTGCAGGGCAGCCCGGACGAGGTGTTCACCTGGTTCGCCGGCAACCGCATGCAGTTCTTCGCCGCACAGGGCCTGCTGACGCCGATCGACGACGAGTGGACGAAGTTCCAGAGCCAGTACTCCGACGCGTTCGTCAAGGCGTCCACCGCCGCCGACGGGAAGAAGTACTTCGTCCCGTTCTACAACTACCCGTGGGCGTTCTTCTACCGGCCCAGCGTGTTCAAGGCCAAGGGTTACGAGGTGCCGAAGACGCTCGACGAACTCAAGACGCTGGCCGCCAAGATGAAGAAGGACGGGCTCACGCCGATCGCCTTCGCGGACAAGGACGGCTGGCCCGCGATGGGCACGTTCGACTACCTGAACCAGCGGATCAACGGCTACCAGTTCCACATGGATCTGGTGGCCACGCACAAGGAAGTCGTGGACCGATCCCGAAGGTCAAGACCGTCTTCGACACCTGGAAGAGCCTGTTCCCGTACCTGCAGACCGGGGCGCTCGGCCGGACGTGGCAGGAAGCGGCCACAGACTCTGGTCAAGAAGCAGGCGGGCATGTACCTGCTCGGCATGTTCGTCGGGCAGCAGTTCCCGGCCGGCGACACGGACATCGACTTCTTCCCCTTCCCGGAGGTCGACTCGAACATCGGCATGGACGCCGTCGAGGCACCGATCGACGGTTTCCTGTTGAGCAGCAAGGGCACCACCGACCAGAGCAAGGCGCTGATGTCCTACCTGGCTCACCGGAGGCGCAGCTGATCTATCTCAAGAGCGACCCGAACAATCGTGGCGGCCAACAAGACAGCCAGCACTGCCAGCTACAGCGGCTCTGCAGAAGCGCGCGGTCGAGCTGATCGGCTCGGCCAAGACCATCTCGCAGTTCCTGGATCGCGACAGCCGGCCGGACTTCGCCAGCCCGGTCGTGATCCCGGCGCTGCAGCAGTTCCTCAAGGACGGCGACACCGACGCGGTGACCAAGAACCTGGAAGCTCAGGCCAAGACGATCTTCACCTCCTGATCTGCTCGGTTCGACCAGACGAGAGATGAATCCTGTGACTGCATCGCCGCAGACTTCGACGCCCCCGGAGCGAGCAGAACAGCCGCTCGCCCGGGGGCGCCGGGTGCGCAAACTCAGCTCCCGCGACAAAGTCGTCATCGCGTTGATGATCGGCATTCCGACCCTCGTCGAATTCATCCTGGTCTGGTTCCCGGCGGTGGCGTCGATCGTGCTGTCCTTCGGGCGGTGGAACGGCGTCGGCGCCGTTCTCGCGAATCGAGTGGATCGGATTCACCAACTACTCGAACATCTTCACGCTCGACCCCAACTTCTGGCCGGCCATCGAGCACAACGTCACCTGGCTGCTGTTCCTGGCGTTCATCGCCACGCCGTTCGGCATCTTCCTCGCCGTGCTGCTCGACCGTGAGCTGGCCGGCGGCAAGATCCTGCAGAGCATCTTCTTCCTGCCGGTGATGTTCTCGCTCGCACTCGTCGGCATCATCTGGCAGTTGGTCTTCTCGCCGGATCAAGGCCTGATCAATGGGGTTTTCGGCACCGACGTCGACTGGTTCGGCAATCCGAACATCAACTTGTGGGCCGCTCTGGTCGCGGCCAGCTGGAAACATGTGCGGCTACATCATGATCCTGTATCTGGCCGGCCTGAAGGGCATCGACCCGTCACTGCGGGAGGCGGCCGCCATCGACGGCGCCAATGGCCGCCAGACGTTCTTCCGGGTCATCTTCCCGGCGATGAAGCCGATCAACATCGTGATCGTCGTGATCACCATCATCGAGGCCCTGCGTGCCTTCGACATCGTGTTCATCATCAACAAGGGCACCAACGGATTGCAACTGCTGTCCACGATGATCTACACGAACAGCGGCGCCGCCGCCCGGGTCGGCTACGCATCAGCCCTTGCCGTGATCCTGCTGGTGTTCGCCCTGGTCCCGATCATCAGCTATCTGAGCCAGGCGTTCAAGGAGGAGAACCGATGACGGCGATGGTGAACACGGCCGCGCCGACGACGCCCGGACCGGCGGAACAGAACAAGGTGTTGACCGGCTCACCCCTGACCCGCGGCACCCGGGGCGGCCGGATCGCCATTCTCATCTTCCTTATCGTCGCCGCCGCGCTGTGGCTCGTTCCCCTGTTGTGGACCGTGTACACGTCGTTGCGTCCCAACGAGTACTTCACCAGCCATTCATATTTCTCGATAGGTGGCCACTACGGCTTTCAGAACTACATCGATGCCTGGAATCAGGCGCAACTGCCGCTGTACTTCAGGAACTCTTTCATCATCACGGTTCCTGCAGTGGCCTTGACGTTGCTCTTGGCTTCCTTCGCCGCATTCAAGCTTTCCCGCGTTCCATGGCGCTTCAACGTCGCCCTGCTCATCCTGTTCACCGCCGGAAACCTGCTGCCTCAGCAGGTTCTGGCCACTCCCCTGTTCCAGATCGCCAAGCACACCCCGCTGCCGCTGTCGGTGTCGGATTCCGGTTCGTTCATCAACACCTACTACATCGTCATCGCCGTCAACGTGGCGTTCCAGCTCGGCTTCTGCACCTTCGTGATGAGCAACTACATGAAGGCACTGCCGATCGAACTGACCGAGGCAGCCCAGGTCGACGGGGCCGGCGTGTGGCGCCAGTACTGGAACATCATCCTGCCGCTCTGTCGACCGGCCCTGGCCGCGCTGGCCACCCTCGAGGTCATCTTCATCTACAACGACTTCTTCTGGGCGTTGCTGTTGGTACAGAAGGGTGATCGCCTCCCGATCACTTCCGGGTTGAACAACCTGAACGGCCAGTTCTCGACCAATTACAGCCTGTTGGCGGCGGGCGCTCTGCTGTCCGCGGTACCCGTCCTGATCGTCTACCTCGTGCTGCAGCGCCAGTTCGTCGCCGGACTGACGCTCGGGGCGAACAAGGGATGACCTTCGCCGCGAATGATGACGGCGCGCCGTCCAGTCGACACCTTCTGGCCGCCACCCTGCCCGATCGCTCCGGGCAGCATGCTGCGGCAATGGCACGCGTCACCGAAAAGCTCGGCGGACGAATCGCTTTCGGTGGTGACTACAACCCGGAGCAGTGGCCGGAGACGGTGTGGCCGGAAGATATCGCACTGATGCAGGAGGCCGGCGTCAACCTGGTCTCGATCGGAATCTTCTCCTGGGCCCTGCTCGAGCCCGCTCCCGGGCAGTACGAATTCGGCTGGCTCGACCGCATCATGGATCTGCTGCACGCGGGCGGGATCGCCGTCGATCTGGCCAACGCATCGGCCACACCTCCGCCCTGGCTCTCCCACCGCCACCCGGAGTCACTGCTGGTCGACGAGAACGGCGTCCGCCGGAGTTACGGTGCGCGACAGGGCTTCTGCCCGTCGTCGACGGCCTACCGCGAGCGGGCCGCCGCGCTGACGGCGGCGATCGCCGACCGCTACGCAAGCCATCCGGCGCTGGCCATGTGGCACGTCCACAATGAATACGGCAACCACAACTGGAGCTGCTACTGCGACGTATCGGCAGCCGCCTTTCAGGCTTGGTTGCGGCGCCGGTACGGAACGCTGGACGAGCTGAACAGCGCCTGGGGCACCAGCTTCTGGAGTCAGCACTACTACGACTGGGCCGAGATCCTGCCACCCAGGACGCCGGCCTACAAGACGTTCGCCAACCCCACCCAACAGCTGGACTTCTCCCGCTTCTCCTCCGACGAGCTGCTCGATTGCTTCCGAGCCGAGGCCGAGATCATCCGCGCCCGTTCGGATCTGCCGGTCACGACGAACTTCATGCAGTTCTGGAAGCCGATGGACTATTGGCGCTGGTCGCAGGAGATGGACCTGATCAGCAACGACCACTATCGGATGGTCTCCCGCGGCAGCCAGGGCGCCACCCACGATCTGTCGATGGCCGCCGATCTGGTGCGGTCGCTGGCCGACGACGCGCCGTGGTTGCTGATGGAGCATTCGACCTCGGCGGTGAACTGGCAGCCGCGCAACCCGGCGAAGACCCAGGGTCAGATGCGAAGGGACAGTCTGTCCCACGTCGCCCGCGGCGCTGATGGAGCGTTGTTCTTCCAGTGGCGCGCTTCCCGGGCCGGAGCCGAGAAATTTCACTCGGGAATGCTGCCGCATGCCGGCACCGACTCCGCCCGCTGGCGGGAGGTGTGCGCGCTGGGTGCCGACCTGCAGGCACTTGCGGCCGTCACCGGCAGCCGGGTTCACGCCCGCATCGCGATCGCCTTCGACTGGCACGCGTGGTGGGGCGTCGAACTGGACTCCCACCCGAGCGTCGACGTCGACCAGATGCAGCGGGTGCGCCGCTGGCATCGAACGCTGACCGATCTCGGCTACACCTGCGACTTCGTCCACCCGGACCGCGACCTGTCGGCCTACGCCGTGGTGCTGGTTCCGGCCCTCTACCTCTGCACCGACGACGCAGCACGGAATATCGCCGGCGTGGCGGAGCGCGGCGGCACCGTGGTGGTCGGCTACTTCTCCGGCATCGTCGACGTCGACGACCACATCCGGCTTGGTGGCTACCCCGGCGCGTTCACGGACCTGCTCGGAGTTCGCACGGAAGAGTTCTCGCCACTCCTCGACGGCGACAGCGTGCGACTGACGGTGACCGATGCCCTCGGCGTCGCCTCGTCCTCGGCGGTCACTCAGTGGACGGAATTCATCGGGCACGTGGGAGCAGACGTCGAGGTGCTGGCCTCATTCGACGGCGGCGTGTTTCCAGGCGGTCCGGCGGTGACCCGCCGGACGCTCTCGCCGGGCGGCGGAACGGCCTGGTACGTCGCCACCGAACCGGATTCGGAACTGTTGACCGCACTTCTCGCACAGGCGTGCTCCTCGGCGGGCGTGCATCCGCCGGTGGCTCTGAGCCCGTGGCCGAGCGGTTTGGAAATCGTGGTGCGGCAGGACGCCGACAGGCAGTACCTCTTCGCGATCAACTCCGGATCCACGGCAACGCCAGATCGCCTGCACCGGCGTGGATCTGCTCACCGGACGTGCCTGGGCACCAGACGACCAACTCGCTGCCGGGCAGGTTGCGGTCATCTCCCGTCCCGTCGACGACTGATCCGCATCAGTGGTGAACTCACCGAAAAGCCGACGCTCCATCGATACCAGGAAGGACTCAACCGTGCTGGCTACCCAACGTCGTGAGCTCATCCTGGCTGCGGTCGAGCGCGCCGGTGGCGTCCGGGTCAGCGAGCTGACCGAGCTGCTGGGCGTTTCGGACATGACGGTGCGTCGGGATCTGGAACAGCTCGAAGCCCACGGCTGGCTCCGCAAGGTGCACGGCGGGGCCGTCCTGGCCGCGAGCAGCACCGAGGAGCCCGGTTTCGAGGCCAAGAGCTTCCTGCAGCAGCCGGCCAAACGGGCGATCGCAGCCCGGGCGGTGACCCTGGTCGAACCCAATACGGCGATTGCCCTCTCCGCCGGCACCACCACGTGGATGCTCGCGCGCGAATTGCAGGGCACGACCGCGCCGCTGTCGGTGGTGACCAATTCGACGACCGTCGCCGACATGCTCGCTGCCGGCGACCAGGCCAGTCAGACGAGTGTGGTGCTCACCGGCGGGGTGCGCACACCGAGCGCGGCCCTCGTCGGACCCGATCGCCGACCGTGCGATCGCCTCCCTGCACGTCGATCGGCTCTTCATGGGCGTTCATGGGATGGATCGACGAGCGGGCTACACCACGCCGAACCTGGCCGAGGCGCAGACCAATCAGGCACTCATCGCCAGCGCACGCCAGTTGGTCGTCCTGGCCGACTCGACGAAATGGGGCAATGTCGGGCTCGCCGATTTCGGCCGGCTCTCGATCGCCGACGTGCTCATCACCGACGACGGGATCACCGACGACGCCCGCAGAATTCTCGAGGAACAGGTCGGTGAACTGATCGTCGTTCCGGTGCATGATCAGGCCCCGGGTCTCCTTGACCAGATACCGGCCCCGCGGGGCGCAGAGGTGTCATGACCCCGGTCCGGCGTCTCAACCGACGGCGAGTACGAACGGGAAGACGACGACGGCACCGGCGCGGCGCAGTTCCCTGGCGGCCACGGCCAGGGTCCAGCCGCTGTCCGTCCGATCGTCGACCAGGAGCACCCGCCGACCGCCGATCGCAGTCGGGTCGCTGAGTCGGTGTCGTCCCATCACTCCCTTCAGCCGCTGGGCCGAATTCACCGCCGATGGAGGCGGCGGTCCGTCGTCGGTCAGCTCGAAGCGGGCCAGCACCGGGATCTTCCGGTATCGAGCCAGGCCCGCGGCCAGGTGCTCGACCAGGCGGGGGTGCGTGATCGAGTCCAGGAAAACCACCCCCTCGACATCGGCAACCTCCGGCCAGGCATCGAGCACCTGCACTGCCGCATGTCGCAGTGGCACCGGAGTTTCGCCATCCGGGGCGCCGACCCGCAGCACCTCGCGCAGCGCGGAACCCCAGCCGATGCCATCCATCCGGCCCACCGCCCTGCCCTTCTCGGCCCGCTCACCGACTGCGATCTTGCCGGACAGCGAAACGCCTAGCGACGACATTCCGGTCGGCCATTGCGCACGCGGATCGACCGGAACCCCGGGGACGGAAAGCGTTTCCCTGGCCGCCTCGACACCGGCGGCGCCGGATCCGCGTCGACAGGGTCAATCCTCCACAGTTGTCGCAGCGACCACAGCCAACCGGACCAGGGTCATCGTCCAGCTGCGCCCGCAGGTAGTTCATCCGACAACCGGTGGTCTCCTGGTAGCCGATCATCGCCTGCTCCTCGGTGCGCCGGGCCTGCGCGACCCGGGCGTACCGGTCGGCGTCGTAGCGCCACGGCTGCCCGGTGGCGATCCAGCCGCCCTGCACCCGGCGTACCGCACCGTCGACATCCAGTACCTTGAGCATCATCTCCAGGCGCGACCGGCGCAGCTGCACCCTGGGTTCCAGGGCCGGCAGCGACAACGGGCGGTCGGCGTTCTCCAGTTCGGAAAGTGTTTGCAGGACGTCGAATTCGGCGGGAAAGCCGAGTGAGCCGAAGTAGTTCCAGATGTCCTGGTCCTCCCGTCCCGGCAGCAGCACGACCGTGGCCCGCTCGACGCCGCGGCCGGCGCGACCGACCTGCTGGTAGTAGGCGATCGGCGACGCCGGGGCGCCGAGGTGAATCACGAAGCCGAGATCCGGTTTGTCGAAACCCATGCCCAGCGCCGACGTCGCAATCAGGGCCTTGACCCTGTTGTCCAGCAGATCCTCCTCGGCCTGCAAGCGCTCCGCCTGTTCCGTCTGACCCGAATATGCTGCGACGTCGAAGCCGCCGGACCGCAGGAAGTCAGCTACCTGCTGCGTGGCGGCGACGGTGAGGCAGTAGATGATGCCGGAGCCGGGCAGCTCGGGCAGGTGCTCAGCCAGCCAAGCGAGCCGCGATGGCTGGTCGGCCAGCTCCACCACCCCCAGATGCAGTGACTCGCGATCGAGGGTGCCCCGCAGAACCAGAACTGGCACTGTGTCTGCGATCTGCAACTGCTCGGCGACATCGGCGGTCACCCTGGCGTTGGCGGTGGCCGTGGTGGCCAACACCGGAATGCCGTCGGGGAGATCGAGGAGCAGTGTCCTGATCCGGCGGTAATCGGGGCGGAAGTCGTGTCCCCAGTCGGAGATGCAATGCGCCTCGTCGATGACCACCAGCCCGGCGGTGGCAGCGATCTCGGGGAGAACCTCGTCGCGGAAGCCGGGGTTGTTCAGCCGTTCCGGGGAAACCAGGAGCACGTCCACCTCGCCGGCCCTGACCTGTTGGTGCACTCCCGCCCACTGTTCCGAATTGGCGGAGTTGATGGTGACCGCCCTGATGCCCGCCCGGGCGGCGGCCGTGATCTGATTCCGCATCAGCGACAGCAACGGCGAGATGATCACCGTCGGGCCCGACCCCTGTTCCCGCAGCAGCGCGGTCGCGACGAAATACACCGCAGACTTGCCCCAGCCGGTCCGTTGCACCACCAGTGCCCGACGGCGCCCCGCCACCAGAGCCTCGATGGCCGTCCACTGATCGTCGCGCAAGGTGGCCTCGTTCGAGCCGACCAAGGCGCGCAGATGGCCTTCGGCACGATCGCGCAAGGTGTCGGTGTCCGTCATCGTGGCTGCCATTCGGTTCTCCCTCGCCGGTGTGCTCGCCTACCCACGCTAGGCGGTCGGACCGACAGCGAGGTCCAGCCATCCACAAGCCGGACCGCTTGTCGGCCGCACCCAGCTCAGCCGTAGATGCGGGTCGGCCGGATCAACACCACGACTCGGCGCTGCTCGGCCATCGTCGCGTCGTAGCCGGTCCCAGTCGTCGTGAGTGCCACCGGCCGCGACGAAAACCTCCCGGAGCAGCAACCGAAGACGCTCCGCGTCGACCTGCGGGTGCGGGTCGTCGGGCCCGATCAGTTCGGCCTCGCCCCTCCACCGCTGCCCATTGCCAACCGGAACGGAAGGTCACCGTCACCCCGGGTCGCGCCCGCAGGTTCCGCAATTTCGCCGGTCCGTAGGTGACGAACGCCAAAATCTGCTGCCCGGTGAACGGATGCGCCATCACCCCGGCGTTGACCAGTGAGGACTGGATGGTGCCCGAGCTCCGCAGGGTCGACACCACAGCCAGGAACTGCTCCTTGCTGCCGAGCGCGACCACGTCATCCAGCGTCTTCTGCATCGCTCCAGCATGCCCGACTGGATAGGGTCCGGCCGGATTAATCCCGCTCTTCGCGACGTTGTCCACCACGAATCTGCACGTAGGAAACCGACAGAGAGAAGCTGGTCATGGCCGACAAGATCGTTCTCCAACCTGGACCGGATCACCCGATCAGCGTGGTGGCAAACCCGAATCGCGTCGTGGTGTCCGTCGCGGGCCGGGTTGTCGCCAACACGGCAGCGGGCTCTCGTCCTGAAAGAATCGACGTACCCTGCGGTGCAATACATCCCGTTGGCAGACGTCGATCAGACCCTGCTGCAGCGCACGCAGAATTCGACATACTGTCCCTTCAAGGGCGACGCCAGCTACTACAGCATCACCGTTGGTGGCGAGCGGTCGGTCGACGCCATCTGGACCTACGAAGATCCATACCCCGCCGTGTCGGAGATCAAGGATCACGTTGCCTTCTATCCGGACCGGGTCGACGCGATCGCGGAGCAGGTTTTCAGCTGAACCCGCAACCAAGGGGAATGCGATGACGGGCGCCGGCCGGTTTGCACCCAGCCCGTCCGGCGACCTGCATGTCGGTAATCTGCGGACGGCGTTACTGGCCTGGTTGTTCGCCCGTAGCACCGGCCGGACCTTCCGGATGCGAATGGAGGATCTGGACCGGGTCGCCCCCGGATCGGCGGATCGGCAGCTCGCCGACCTGGCCGCGATCGGGCTGGACTGGGACGGTGAAATCCTCTGGCAGTCCAGCCGTCACGACGCCTACATTGCCGCCATCGCTCGACTCGAAGCTGCGGGCGCCGTGTACGAGTGCTTCTGTTCCCGTCGGGAGATCCAGCAGGCCGCGTCGGCTCCGCATGCACCCGAGGGCGCCTATCCGGGCACCTGCCGCAACCTGACCGCCGACCAGCTGGCCGACCGGAGGGCCACCGGGCGCCCGCCGGCGTTGCGGCTACGAGCCGGCGTCGCGACCTGGACCGTGCACGACGAGCTGGCCGGCGAGTACACCGGTGCAGTGGACGATCTGGTGCTGCGCCGCGGGGACGGAGTGGTGGCCTACAACCTTGCGGTCGTGGTAGACGATGCTGAACAGGGCGTCGATCAAGTGGTGCGCGGCGACGATCTACTCAGCTCCGCGCCGCGGCAGGCGTACCTGGCGCGGCTGCTCGATCTTGCCGAGGTCACCTACGCCCACGTCCCGTTGGCCCTCAACGTCCGCGGAGCGCGGCTGGCGAAAAGAGACGGCGCGGTGACATTGACCGAACTGGTGGCCGCCGGTCATTCACCCGCTCAGGTGCTGGGCCTGATGGCAGCGTCGCTCGGGCCTGGCGTCGCCGGGCGAACCGGTCCGGCCGGCGCAATTACTGACCAGATTTCAACCGAGCGGCGATCCGACCCGCAGCCGTGGGTCGTGGACCCAGACGCATCTGCGGCACAACGGGCTTTAGACGCCGTAATAGCGGCCGAGGAAATCGGCCTTGAATTCGGCGAAGGTGCCGGCGTCGATGCTGCGCCGCACATCATCGACCAGATTCACGATGAATCGTTCGTTGTGGATGGTGGCCAGCGTGCAGGAGATCATCTCCTTGCTCTTGAACAGATGGTGGAGATAGGCACGGGTGTAGTTGGCACAGGTGTAGCAGTCACAATCCTCGGCCAGTGCCGAGAAGTCGCGACGGTACCGGGCCGTGACCACGTTGTACCGCCCGGTCGGCGAGTAGATCGCGCCATTTCGGGCTACCCGCGAAGGGGAGACACAGTCGAAGGTGTCCGCGCCGTTCTCTATCGCGGTGAAGATGTCGTCCGGCTCGCTGATGCCGAGCAGGTGTCGCGGCATGGTCTCCGGCATCTCCTCGCAGCACCAGCGCACGATGGTCCCGAGATTCTCCTTCTCCAGCGCGCCGCCGATGCCGAACCCGTCGAAGCCGAGCGGCAACAGGTCGCGCACGGCGCGTCTGCGCAGGTCCTCGTACTGAGCGCCCTGGATCACCCCGAACAGGGCCTGGTACGGCTTGCCTGCGCGCTCTTGGGTCAGTCTGCGATGCTCGTCGACGCACCGGACGGCCCAGGCCTGGGTGCGGTCCACCGACTGCTCCTGATACGCACGAGTGTTCATCAAAGTGGTGCATTCGTCGAACGCGAAGATGATATCGGCGCCGAGCTGATGCTGGATCTGCATCGAAACCTCCGGCGTGAACCGGTGTTTCGAACCGTCGAGGTGTGACTTGAAGGTGACGCCGTCGTCATCGACCGTGGCCAGCCGCGTCTTGCCCGCGGCGATCACGTCGTCGGACCGCAGACCCTTGACGTCCATGGCCAGCACCTTCTTGAAACCGGCACCGAGCGAAAGCACCTGGAAGCCGCCGCTATCGGTGAAGGTCGGCCCTGGCCAGTTCATGAAACTGCCGAGACCCCCTGCGGCTTCGACGATGTCGGGCCCCGGCTGCAGGTAGAGATGGTATGCGTTCGCCAGCACGGCCTGGGCACCTAGATCCGACATCGATTCCGGCAGCACCGCTTTCACCGTCGCCTTGGTGCCGACCGCGATGAACGCCGGGGTCTGGATGTCCCCGTGCGGCGTGCGGAGCGTGCCCGTCCGTCCCTGGGCGTCGGGCAGGCGGTTGGTGACGGAGAACGAGCTAGACGGGTCCACCCGTCCATCCCAACATCAAGATCGCCGCTTGCGGCACCTGGGAGTCGTAAATGCGCCTCACAGGTGCCGCAATCGGCGGTTGCCGGGGTCAGGCGGCCTTCGTCAGGCGGTCGAATTCGTCCTCGCTCAAGGTGATCAGTGCGGCATCCACGTTCTCCTCGAGGTGGGCAACGCTGGAGGTGCCGGGGATGGGCAATACGACCGGCGACCTGCGGAGCAGCCAGGCGAGAGCCAGCTGCGACGGCGACGCGTCGTGATGACGAGCCAGCTCGTCGAGCGGCCCGCCCGCCTTGGCGAGCTTGCCGGTCGCAAGCGGGAACCACGGGATGAACGCGATATCGTTGGCTTCCGCGTAGTCGAGCACATCCTCGGCGCTGCGGTTGGCCAGGTTGTACAGGTTCTGCACCGACGCGACGGTCGCGATCTTCCGCACGGCCTCGATGTCGGCCACCGAAACCTCGGACAACCCGATGTGCCGGATCTTCCCTTCCTGCTGGAGTGCGACGAGCTCGCCGATCTGGTCCTCGAGGGTGACCTTCGGATCGATCCGGTGGAGCTGCAGCAGGTCGATGCGGTCGAGGCCCAGGTTGCGCAGGCTCAATTCGACCTGCTGGCGCAGGTACTCGGGACGGCCGACGGGAATCCACTGGTTCGGCCCCTGGCGGGTGAATCCGGCCTTGGTGGCGATGACCAGGTCATCCGCGTACGGATGGAGCGCCTCGCGGATCAATGCGTCGGTGACGAACGGGCCGTACGCATCTGCCGTGTCGATCAGATTGACACCGAGTTCAACCGAGCGGCGTAGCACGCGGACGGCTTCGTCACGATCTGCCGGTTCGCCCCATACGCCCGTTCCGGTCAGCTGCATGGTGCCGTAGCCGAGGCGGTTGACCAGCAGGTCCCCGCCGATTCGATACGTCCCGGAAGCTGTGGCCGGACGGTTTGCGGTTGTTGTGTTGGTCATGATGACTCTCCTTCTGCTGTCGCATCGCGTGCCGGCCACCAACGACGGGCACGCTGGTCACCAACGCACCAGGTCGGTCACGTCATTCCCGATCGTGAGGATGACCTCGAAGAGGAGAACCGGCGAGGGCACATGGGAAAGGCACAGGTGCAGCATCTCGTCGACACAGTGCCGCGGCCGAGTGTGGTTGTTACGGCCCCAGTTCCTCGAACCCATCGTCGAAGGACCGGGCGCCGTCCAACTTCGCGATCGCCGTCGGCGCCGGTCGCGAGCAGTCGCATTGGCAAGGGTGCCGGAGCCGGGCGGTTCCGCTCAGCTCCGGCATCGAAGTTCGGTCAGCGCCCCCCGGCTCCTGCAAAGCGGTCAGACCGCGGTCGGGCCGTAGATCGCGTGTTCGCCGTCGCGCAGGCTCAGAGCCGAAATGCCCAGGGATCGCAGTGGTACAGAGTTGACGTCCGCCCAGCTCTCGGCAGCATCCTGGGTGGCGAAGGAGGCGCGGGGACCGGCAACGGCCACACCGTTCCTGTCGACGTAGAGCCAATGCCAACTACCGGAACCCGTCGCCGGCGCAATGCTGACGTTCCGTTCGCGGGTACTCGATGCCAGCCTGTCGAGCAGTACACTCCACAACGTGCGTGGCCGGCTGGGATGGATGGCGTTCATTAGCCAACCATGAACCGATCGTCTGAGAAGCGCCTGTGACCTGCAGACAAATCACGCGACAGATGATCGCGACCATTTGCCCCTTGATTACCCGCAGCCCTGGCCGACTTACCAGGTCGACGGTGCCGGCGGTGGCACTACCGGCGGGCGGTCGTCACAGGTGATGGTGTTCGGCAGTTCCCACGATGCGAACCACGGCCCGGTGGTGCCGCCCCCGTCATTCCCACCCAGATCGATCACCGAGAATTCCGAGCCCGTCGATAGGAAGTTGAAAGAACCACAGTTGTTGATTCCGACCGCACCGACGTTGCGGGCGTCCACATTCTCGAATGTCGCCGAGCCCCTCGACGCGGGCGCTGAGGACCGATGTCCCTGTGCCGTCCACCTTGACGTCTTTGAAATGGACGTTGGTGATCGAGTACAGGTCCTTCACCGGGAAATCGGCGACCAGCATGATCGCGTTGTAGGTGTTGTCCAGAAAGTTGTCGCCGACGACCTCGATATCGGCGTCGATGTTCCGCTCCAGTGCGTACAACCAGATGGCACCCAGACCGATCTTCCAGTTCAACTCGAACGTGCCGGCCCGGACGGTGGTGTTGTTCGTGATCCACACGTGTCCGGTGAACGGTTCAGCGCCGAAGCGGGATCCGATCTGGATGCCGCTGCCTTCCCGAATGGGATCGGCGACCAGGTTGTTCGAAACGGTGTTGTCCGTTCCGCCATACAGCGCAATGCCATTGGCGAGAACCGGGGTCTGCACGGTGTTGTGATCAAAGGTGTCGTTGGCGTCCTCCGTCTTCTCCGACCACATCGCCAACGCATCGTCGCCTGTGTTCCGGATGAAGTTGTTGCTGGCCACCGAGTTCGTGACACCGGTGTGGAAATTGATGCCATCGGCGATCTGGTCGACTATCTGGTTATTGCTGATCTTCAGGTTGTTCATCGGGCCGTCCAGCCAGATGCCGACCTTGGTGTGCTGGATGTAGAGGCCGTCGATGGTCGAATTGCTCAGCGCCCCACCGATTCCGTTGACCTGGTCGAGGTCGATCCGTTCGCGCACGTCACCCTCGATGGCAAAACCGGACAGGTGAACGTTGCTGCTGCCGCCGACGGACGCGTCCTTGCCGTAGAAGCCGACGCCGGTGTGCACGGATCCATCTGATGCGGGCGTGCTCAGATCGACCTGGTGGCCCTTGATGATCGTGTACCAATTGCCGGCACCCTCGATGGTTACGTTGTCGACGATGATGTGCCGGTTGACCTGATAGGTGCCGGGCGGGACGTAGACCTTGAGGTGGGAGCGCTGGGCGAACGCTATGGCCTTGTCGAAGGCATTGGCCGAATCACGGCGACCCGACGGGTCAGCCCCGAAGAGCAGCACGTTTGAAGCGATGATGTCGACCTTCGGCCGACCGACCAGTTGGGAGTCCATCAGGTCGATGGTGGTCGTGGGCGCGCCGGCCGGAACCGTCAGCCGCACGGTGTCCCCGGCGCGGTACGTCCGCCCCAGCAGAAGACGCTGTTCGTCGTAGAAATGATTGGGGCGGAAGGGTCGGTCGACCACTGGCGTCGGCGTGGTGGCGCTGGGTACGCAGGAGCATTCGGTGATCCACCAATCCGGATGCAGCAGACCGGCATTCGGGTCGTTCGAGAACGGGTACTGGTTGTAGAGCCAGGCGTACTGGGAGGTGAGAGTCATGGTCCTGGGACGGCCACCGTTCACGGTGACGTTCAGCGGCGCGGTGATCCCGCCACCATTTGTTGCATCCGGAATGCTGTATCGCACGGTGATCGCGTTGGCGGCGCTCGGCAGCGTGAACTCGACATACTGTCCCGGCGTCAAGGTGACAGCTGAGCGGCCGGACGCCTCGGCGGCCAACGTATACGCGACGGTGTTGCGAGCGATGACTGCGCCGTCTGTCGCTGCTGTTTCCGCCTCCTGCTCGGCGAACCCAACGGTCGCTCCCCGACCCTGGACCAGCGACGGGTCGAGCGCGGCACGTGTCGCGGCCGGGTGGGGCGCCTGCGCGGGCGTCGTCGACCAGGCGGCCCCGACGCTGGAGGCAAGACTGAGGCCGACGGCGAATGCAGTCGCGGACGCCACCGTGACGGACCACCTGGATGGCCGCCAGAACCGATTCGCCGCAACACCTTTGTTGCTTCCTGCCATGGGATGATCCGTTCTCTTCACGTGGCGCACGCCGCCCGACGCCCGGGCGTATCGGCCGCCGGGAGTGAGGTCACCATAGGTCCAACGCGCCCACGGTCTCAAGGGGTTAAGAGGAAATTTCCATGCTTTGCCCAATTGGCGTCGTCCTCTTGTCGATTTTTTGCAAGAAATGACCACCGTGTTGTCGATCTTGCAGAATCCGGCGCTTCCTCCGACCCCGGGCGCGGGACCAACCCGAAGGTGGCCGACAACGACAAGAACGCCAGGCATCCGCGTCGGGATGCCTGGCGTTGTGTGCCGAACCATGGCGGTGGCGGAGGGATTTGAACCCTCGGAGGCTCTCACCTCACACGCTTTCGAGGCGTGCTCCTTAGGCCGCTCGGACACGCCACCGCCGAGAACTATAACGGAATCCGAGGCCACTGCCGGACCATCCGACCGCCATGCCCGGCGGTGCGACGCGGGGATCAACGTTGCTCAGTTGGGGCTGGAGTGACAGGAACAGACGACTTGATCCCTGCCGGAGAACTTGATCCCCGCGGGAGGGGAGTTCAGCGGCGGGGGGTGAAGAAGTCGACCAGGAGGGCGGCGCACTCGTCCGCGAGCACACCGCCGCGTACCTCGACCCGATGACTGAGACGGCGGTCGCGGAGCACGTCCCAGAGGGAGCCGGCGGCGCCGCGTCTTGGGTTCCCAGCAGCCGAAGACCACCGTCGACACCCGGGCCAGCACGATCGCTCCCGCGCACATCGTGCAGGGCTCGCAGGTCACCGCCAGCGTGGCACCGGTCAGATTCCAGGTTCCGGCAACCTGCGCCGCCGAACGGAGGACGAGCATCTCCGCGTGGGCGGTCGGGTCGTTCGTCGCCTCGCGCTGGTTGCAGGCCGCCGCGACCTGAACCCCCGATGCGTCCAGAAGCACCGCACCGATGGGCACGTCAGCAGTTGCCATAGCCTGCGATGCGGCGACAAGGGCGGATCGGACCAGCGCCTCATCGGACCGGCGATCGGCCGCGAATCCCGACACGCCCGCCCGTCAGACCTTTTCCAACAACGCGCTGAACTGGTCACCGAAACCGCATCGCTGCGCGATGAGCGCCAGCTGCTCGTCCGGATACAGATCCACCTCGCCGACGATCAGCTGCATCTCCTGCTCCGGCACACCGAGATCGGCCAGCAGAGAGAGATCGCCCTCCGGCCACGGCTCTTCGTCAACGTCTTCCTCGTCGGGACTCTCGATCTGCAGAAGATCGAGGACATCCGCGGCCACGTCGTAGTCGAGGGCCGCGGTCGCGTCCGACAACAGCAGCGACGCCCCACCGGGAATCGGCCGCACCACGACGAAGAACTCGTCGTCGATCGCCAGCAGTCCGAAGACGGCGCCGGTCGCCGCCACCCGGCGCAGCGCCGTGATCACACCGTCCAGATCCTCCAGCAACTCGGCGGCGAGCAGCGAGCATTTCCAGGCGCCGTCTTCCCGGACGACTGCCGCAGCGAACCCGTCGATAGTCACGGGACGAGACGTTACGCAGATTCTTGTCCTGGGGGCCACGCAGATCACCACCACGCGGAACGCCGGGCTCGACACCCGGTGGGCGTCACCGCCGTCACGCCACGACGTTCGGCCGGGCGGGCGATGATGAACCCATGACAAACGGAAGTCCCGGCGTACCCCCGGTCTTCGTCCTCGGACTTGGCCTGATCGGTGGCTCGTTGCTCCGCGCGGCCGCCACGGTGTCCGGCGCGTCCGGTTGGGCCCGGAACCGTGACACTCGCAACACGGTCCGGGCGCAGGGATATCAGGTCTTCGACACCCCGGAGGAGATGATCCGACAGGCCGCCGAGCAGGACGGCCTGCTGGTGCTGGCCACGCCGCCGGATGCCTACGACACCCTGCTGGCGACCATCAACGAGGTGGCACCCCGTTCCAAAGTCACCGACATCGCTTCGGTGAAACGCCCCGTTGCCGACCAGGTCGCGGTGCACTGCCCGGAAGCGCGATATGCAGGTTCCCATCCGATGGCCGGAACGCAGTTCAGCGGTTGGGAGGCCGGGTCGGCGGTGCTATTCGACGGAGCCGCCTGGGTGACCTGCCTCGACGAGGCGACCGATCTTGATGTCTGGGCCCAGGTCACCGCGCTGGCTCTTGCTATCGGCAGCCGGGTCGTTCCGGCCGACGCCGACGCACACGACGACGCGGTCGCCCGGGTGTCGCATCTACCGCACCTGCTCGCCCTGGCCCTGGCCCAAGTGGGCGAGGCGGGCGGATCACTGTCGTTGTCCCTGGCCGCGTCCTCCTTCGCGGACGGCACTCGGGTCGCCGCCACCCGACCTGAGTTGATCAGAGCCATGTGTGAGGGCAATCGAAGCGCCCTGGTGGATGCCATGGATGAGGTTCTGGGGATCTTGGGCGTTGCGCGCGCGTCGCTGGCCTCGACCGGATCCCTGCAGAAGCTGGCCTTCGGCGGACACGACGCCCGGGGCGCCTTCGACCGGCGCGAGCACGACCTGACCCAGCTGGAGGTGGCCGGCGACGACCTGATCGATCAACTGCTCGCCGTCGGCTCGGCCGGCGGGTACGTCACTGGAATCGCGGGCCATGGTGAGGACATCAGGGTCCAGGTTCGTTACCCCGACCCGGACCCCGACCACGCCTGACCCCCCTGCCCCGCCGCCGCCTCCTTCGCGCACCGTGTCGCGATCCTCGCGCCCAGTTGGCGATTTTGGCGCGAGGATCGCGACGCGGTGCGGGGTGATGTGCGAGCTGACGGTGCGGGGTGATGTGCGGGAACGGCGAGGTCAGAAGGGAGTGACGGAGGACCTGCTCAAGACCACCGCGATACCGAAGGCGACGCCGAGGGTGATCACTTCCCAGCCGCACCACAGCGCGACGGACGTGCGCCGGCCTTCCGCAACGCGTGGCAGGATCTTCCACCTGACGTGCACCGCCGTGACTGCGACGACGACCATGCAACCGGCCTTGGCCAGCAGCAATACCCCGTAGCGAGTGGTGACGATCGAACCCGGCAGGTGGCTGACCGGCGACGACGCCAGTTCCAGCAGGCCGTTCAAGACACCGGTGACGCCGACGACGAAGACGCACCAGGTGGCGAGCTTGGAGAACCGCGGAAGCGCGACGGTCAGCAGGGCCGGCTGCCGGGACAGGTAGACGACGATGGCGGCGAGCCCACCGGCCCAGGCGGCCGCCGCGACCACGTGCAGTTCGATCGAGACCACCGACAGGTCGTGGTTGTGCCAGTCGGCTGCGTGGCCGGTCAGTGCCAGCGGCAGCAGTCCGAAGAGCGCTACGCCGATGCGTAGCTCCGCGGGAACCGCCTCGCCGTGTGCGACGGCCAGCCGGGCCAGCCAGAACGAGAGCATCGCGCAACCGGCCGACATCAACAAGCCCTTCCCGGCCGCGATGTTGGCGATGTAGCTCCATACCCTCGCGGGTGTCGGCGGGTGACCGGGGTTGAGCTCCACGGACAGCAAAACGATAGAGACGAGCGCCGAAACACCCCACACGGCGGAGGCCCAGACGGCCATCCGGCTGGCACGCCCGACCACCGCTTCGGTGCGTTCCGGGCGACCGCACTCGACCATCTTCGGCAACAGGGCGAGGCCGGCCACCGACACGGCGCCGAGGTCCACCAGTGTCCGAAACACGGGAATACCAAAGGTGACGATCCAGGAAGGCGATTCGATACCAACGACCGGACCGGCCTCGGTGACGCCCGTCCCGACGATCGTGGCGACGAGTGCCGCGGCGACGACCAACAGTGCGAAAGCGCCGCTGGAAGTGAGCAGACCCGCGAATCGGACGGGCGGTCCGGATGACCGTCCGGCGGCCGAAGCAGTCGACACGACGTTGCGCCGCCTGCCCTGCGCCCTCATCACGAAATCATGGTGACACGCTCGACGGCGGCGCGAGCCTTCGCTTCAGCGTGCTCGCTGAACCCGGGAAACGTCCCAAACCGGCTCGTCGAAGCCGGACACCGAGCCGCTCGCGTCAAAGACCAGGAACGAGTCGAAGGTCTTCGCGAAAGCGCGGTCGTGGGTGACTGCCACGACCGTCCCGTCGAAGGCGTCCAAGGCCAGCTCCAGCGACTCGGCTGAGTGCAGATCGAGGTTGTCGGTCGGTTCGTCGAGCAGCAGCAGGGTAGCGCCGGACAGCTCGAGCAGCAGGATCTGCATCCGTGCCTGCTGGCCGCCGGAGAGGGTATCGAAGGTTTGCTCCCCCGCCCTGGCCAGGCCATATCGGTCCAGCGCCCGAGCCGCCTGCTCGCGTCCCATCCCGGCCCGGTGGCGATCGCCGTAGTGCAGGATCGCCAAAAGCGTCTTGCCGTCGAGCTCCGGATGCGCGTGGGTCTGGCGGAAGTAACCGGGCCGCACCCGCGCGCCCAGCACAGCCGTGCCGGTATGCCGGACAGGTTCGACGGGTGAGTCGCTGACCGGCCGGTGCTCGACATCCGGGTCGGATCCGCCGGCCGCCAGCAACCGGAGGAAGTGCGACTTGCCCGACCCATTGGCACCGAGTACGGCGAGCCGCTCGCCGTAGAAGATCTCCAGATCGAACGGTTGCATCAGACCGGTCAACTCCAGCCGGGTGCACACAACGGCCCGTTTGGCGGTGCGGCCGCCCTTGAGCCGCATGGTGACCTGCTGCGAGAGCGGCAGCTCCTCGGGCGGCCCTGCCTCCTCGAACTTGACCAGGCGAGTCTTCGCGGCCTGGTAGCGCGAGGCCAGGCTGTCCATGTAGGCGGCCTTGGTCTTGTACATCAGCACCAGAGCCCTGAGCTTGGCGTGCTCCTCGTCCCAGCGCCTGCGCAGTTCCTCGAGCCGGGAATTGCGGTCGATCCTGGCCTGCGCGTAGTTCGCGAACGACCCGCCGTGCACCCACGACACCGCACCGGCCACTCCTGGCTCCAGGGTGACGATCCGGGTGGCCGCCTTGGCCAGCAATTCTCGATCGTGGCTGATCAGCAGCACGGCCTTGGTGGTCTCGGCGAGTTTGCCCTCGAGCCAGATCTTGCCCGGGACGTCCAGATAGTTGTCCGGCTCGTCCAGGAGCAGCACGTCGCTCGGGCCGGCCAGGAGCAACTCGAGGACCAGCCGCTTCTGCTCGCCGCCCGACAGGCTCGTCACCGCACGGAACTTGGCCCGGTCGTACGGGACGCCGAGCGCGGCGACGCAGGCCACATCGAAGTCGTTCTCCTGGTCGTAACCGTGCACGTCGGCCCAGTCGGAAAGTGCCTGCGCGTAGCCCATCGCCACCGCGTCGCTCTCGTCGGTCATCATCTCGAGTTCTGCGGCGTCGATCCTGGCGGCGACCTCGCGCATCGGTTCCGGCGAGACGGTGAGGAGTAGGTCTCGAACCGTCGAGTCGTCGCGCACGGAGCCGATGAACTGCGGCATCACGCCGAGGTTGCCCGTGCGGCTGATCGCGCCGTCCTCCGCCTGGATCTCGCCGGTGATGATGCGCAGCAAAGTGGTCTTTCCCGTGCCGTTGGGTCCGATCAGCGCGGTGACGTGTCCCTGACTCACGCGGAAGGTGACGTCCGCCAACAACGGCCGCCCGTCGGCCAACGAGTAGCTGATGCCGGCCACATCCAGATGTCCCACATCCAGACCGTTGCCGATGGGCAAGTCCCCGTCAAGCGAGAAATCGAAGTCCGCTCGCCGGTAGTGAAGATGTTCACGAAGGTACGAGCGGGATTCGATTTCCCGGGGAACGCGATTAACCTCAGGCCTTGTGAACACCTCTACGTCGACCCGGATGCTCGCTTGGACGTCGGACGACCAGCACCGCCTCGAAACGGTCCGCGTCGTACTGACCGATCGCGGCATGCGGGCCAGCGGCCACATCGTCAGCGCGTCGGGAAATCCGTTCGGCGTCGCCTACACGTTGCTGGTGGACCCGGAGGGACGCACCCGCCGCCTCACCGTCCAGACCGATTCGGGCACGGGCGAACGCACGTTGAATCTGTCCCGGGTGCCGGGTGGTCAGTGGGTCGCCGACCAGGGCAGCGGGCCGCGCACTCTGTCGCAGGTGGAGTCGGCAATCGACATCGACGTGTTGTCCTCCGCCTTCACCAATTCACTCGCCATCCGCCGCCTCGGTCTGCACCGGGCAGTCGGTGCGGCCACCCTCACTGTGGCCTCGGTCGGCAGCCCCGATCCCGAGGTCACTCCGGTCGAGCACGTCTACCGGACAGTTTCCGCCGATGGTCAGGGCGCGGTGATCGAATACACCGGCCCGCTCGGCCGGCGCGAACTCACCATCGACGCGGACGGGTTCGTGATCCACTTCCCGGGCCTGTCCGACCGCCTCGCGTAGCCGGCCGCCCCCGGCAACCTGCCTGCGGACTCGACCGTGTGTCAGTCCGACAGCGCGGCGATCGCCGCGAGCAGGCGCTTCTCCGACACCGGCACAGCCGCTCGCATCGGTTGGGCGAAGCTGGCCACTCGATACTCGTCCAGCAGCCGGCGCACCGCCATGACATCGGGATCGGCCGCCCGCTCCGGCCGCAGGGCAGCCACGGCCTCGTCGATCTGCCGGTTGAGTGCGTTGATCTCGGTCATGCGTTGCCGATCACGCTCGGGATTCTCCCGAACCCGCTGCGCCCGGATGGTCAGCGCCTGCAGATAGCGGGTCAGGTCCGGCAGGTGTGCGGCGGTGGTGGAGGTGAGGAAGCCGGGGTGCACCAGACTCCGCAACTGGGCACGCATGTCGGCGACCTGAGGAGCCAGCGAGCTTCCGTTCACGGACCCGATCGCTTCGTCGGCCTTGTGGGCCTCGCGCAAGACGGCTTCGGCGGCCACGACGATCTCGAGGACGGCCCGGTTCAGTTGCGGGGTCAGCTTTTTCACCAGTGCGGCGTGGCCCTCCGCTGTGTAGGCCGGACCGCCCGCCCAATCCAGCAGCGCGTCTATCGCCGCCTCGGTGGCATCGGCAAGCAGCGCCGCCACGCTGCCATGCGGAGTGACGGTCAGGGTCAGCATCTGCTCGCGCGACAACCCGTTCCGCACGTACGACAGGGGGACCTGCGACCCGAGGGCGATCAGTCGCCTGACCCCGGACCGCATCGCCCGACGTTGATCGGCTTCGGAGGTGAACACGGTGATCCCCACGGTGTTACCTTCGTCGACCAGCGCCGGGAATCCTTCTACCTCTTGTCCGGCAACCGAACTCGTCACCCGACGCGGTATTCCGTCGGCGGGGAATGCCGTCAGTCCGGTCAGTTCGATTGTTCCCGACGCCTTGGCGACCGCCTTGCGGCTGTCGGTGCGGAGCGCGTCCTGCAGGGCCGTCAGATCCTTGCCCGAGCCAACCGAGCGACCGGAGTCATCGACGACGTTGAATCCCATCCGCAGGTGGGCAGGCACCTTTTCGTGATCGAAATCCGTTGGCTTGACGACGATGCCGGTCATCGCCGTCAGTTGGGCCGCCAATGCCGCGCCCAGGCCGGCCACGCCGTCGTCAGTCATGTGGGACAGGGCGGCGGCGGCGAAATCAGGCGCAGGAACGAAGTTGCGTCGCAACGTCTTCGGTAGCGACCTGATCAGCGCCACGGCGAGATCCTTGCGCAGGCCGGGGATCTGAGCTTCGAAGGCGGCTGGGTCAACTCGGGCCAGCACCGCAAGCGGAATGGTGACCGTCACGCCATCGTCCGCCCGGCCCGGATCGAAAACGTAGTCAAGGCCGAGATCGACGTTGCCGGCGGTGAACCGGTCAGGGTAAGCCGCGACGTCGAGATCCTTCGCGTGCGCCGCGAGCAGCATGTCCGGCGTGAACGTCAATAGGTCCGGCTGGGTTCGAGAAGCCTTGCGCCACCAGCTGTCGAAGTGCCTGGCGGAAGTGACGTCGGCCGGTATCCGTTCGTCATAGAGGGCGAACAGCGATTCGTCATCGATAACGATGTCGCGACGCCTCGTCCTCTCCTCCCGTTCGGCGACCTCGTCCAGCGCGGCAAGGTTGGCGGCGAAGAACGCGTGACGCGTCTGCCAATCGGCCTCTACCAGCGCATGCCGGATGAAAATCTCGCGGCTCTGTACCGGATCGATACGGTCGAACTGTATCGAGCGGCCACCGATGAGGGTGACGCCGAGCAGGGTGACCTTCTCCGTCGCCGTCACCTGCCCGCGCCGCGCGTCCCAGCGAGGCTCGGAATAGCTGCGCTTCAACAGATCTCCGCCGACCTGCTCCACCCAGGTCGGGTCGATGGATGCGACGATGCGACCCCACAGGCGGGACGTCTCGACGAGCTCGGCCGCCATCACCAGCCGCGGCCCGGACTTTGCCAGCGCCGAACCGGGCCAAATGACGAACTTGGTACCGCGGGTGCCCTGATACTCGCGCCCGGGTTCCAGACGCAACCCGATATGGGAGATCAATCCGGACAGCAGCGCCGTGTGCACGCGCTCGGTGTCGATGAAATCCACGCGCGATCCGGCGGCCTGCGCCTGGGCCAGGGCCGAAGTTCCCGGGCGCTTGGCCTCGAGGACTTCCGGGTTCCGTTCGACCGGGCGGCGGCCGCGACGACGACCGCCCGCCGCCGAGCTCCGACCAGAAGCGGAGCGGCCGGCCGGCCCCGAACCAACCGAAGCTGGCCTACCGGCCGAGACGGCACCGGCGGTGGCCTGCGCAGCGCTGATAATGGTCCGCGACTCCGTGTCCATCTTCAGCCCGCGGGCCACCTGTCGCAGCTGGGCGTGCAGGTCCTGCCACTCCCGGATCCGCAGGTAGTGCAGGTACTCCGTGCGGCACATCCGGCGGAAGGCGTTGCCAGAACGGGTCTTCGCCTCATCAGCCAGGTAGTTCCAGAGGTTGAGCACCGAGAGGAAATCGGATTTCGGGTCGGCGAATCGGGCGTGGGAGGCGACGGCCCGATCCCGGTCCTCGAGCGGATATTCACGTACATCCTGGATGGCCAGAGCGGAGGTGATCACCAGCACGTCCGCCAGACAACCCCGCCGGTCGCCCTCGACGATCATCCGGGCCAGCCGCGGATCGAGCGGCAGCGCGGCAAGTGACCGACCAGTGTCAGTCAGCCGTACCCGGCCGTCGTCGCCCGACCGGTCGAGCGCACCAAGCTCGGTGAGAACCGTGATGCCGTCATTGATCTGGCGTGAGTCGGGCGGCTCCAGGAACGGAAACGAGGTGATGTCACCGAAATCGAGGGAGGCCATCTGCAAAATGACGGACGCCAGTGACGTGCGGGCGATCTCGGGATCGGTGTACTCGGGCCGGCCGGCGAAGTCGGTCTCGGAGTACAGCCTGATGCAGACTCCGTCGGCAACACGGCCGCATCGCCCGGCCCGCTGCCCGGCCGAGGCCTGCGAGATCGGCTCGATCGGCAGCCGCTGCACCTTGGTGCGCGGCGAATAGCGCGAGATGCGGGCCGTACCAGGGTCGATGACATAGCGGATCCCGGGCACAGTCAGCGAGGTCTCGGCCACGTTGGTGGACAACACGATTCGCCGCCCGACGTGCGAGGAGAAGACCTTGTGCTGATCGGCGGCGGACAGTCGCCCGTACAGCGGCAGCACCTCGGTCACTCCGCGCCGTGACGCCAGATGACCACGGAGAACCTCTGCTGTATCAGTGATCTCGCGCTCTCCGGACAGGAACACCAGGATGTCGCCGTCGCCCTCGGCGACCAACTCGTCAGTGGCGTCGCAGATGGCCTGCGCGAGATCCCGGCTGCCGTCGTCGCCTCGCGAAGTCTTGCTCGGCTTCGCCCTTGCGGCCGAGGCGAGCGCGACCGGCGCGCTGGGGATGTCGACATCGCCGTGCTCAACATCGGCGTCGTCGAAGTCGTCCGCCTCGACTGCGTCCGCACCGTACGGGCGGTAGCGAACCTCCACCGGATACGTCCGGCCGGACACCTCGACGATCGGAGCGTTCCCGAAATGACGGGAGAATCGTTGCGGGTCGATGGTCGCCGAGGTGATGACGACCTTCAGATCGGGACGACGCGGCAACAACTGCACCAGGTAACCGATCAGGAAGTCGATGTTGAGGCTGCGTTCGTGCGCCTCGTCGATGATGATCGTGTCGTAGGCCGACAGCAATCTGTCCCTGGTGATCTCGGCCAGCAGAATGCCGTCGGTCATCAGCTTGACCAGCGTGTCCGGGCCGGTGTGGTCGCCGAATCGGATGGTGTAACCGACTGCGCCGCCGACTTCCGTACCGGTCTCCTCGGCGATCCGTTCGGCAAGTGCCCGCGCGGCGATCCGGCGCGGCTGGGTATGCCCGATCAGGCCCCGCACCCCGCGGCCGATGGAAAGGCAGATCTTCGGCAGCTGGGTGGACTTACCGGAGCCGGTCTCGCCCGCGACGATGACGACCTGGTGGTCCCGGATGGCCTGGGCCAGATCGTCCGCCCGGTCCGACACCGGGAGTTCCGGCGGAAAGGTGATAACCGGAACGGCGCGAAGTCGTCGCTCCACCTTCTCGGCCGCACGGTCGATCTGCACACCGAGATCGGTCAACGCCTTGGCCCGCTTCGACTGACCGGACACCCGGCGCAACCCGTCGAGCCGCCGGCCGAGCCGGACGGAGTCGGCGGTCATCAGCTGGTCCAGCCGGGCCGAGAGGTCGGCCATCGTCGGTACGGTTGGCGCTGCTGCAGTGTCCGTCATCTCGAATCAAGAATATGTGTCAGCGTCGGGATAATGTCGCGTCATTCCAATCACAGAAGTCCATTTCTGCGAGACTGGCACGCAGGAGCAGGAAAGGATCGAGCGTGATCATCGGTTACCTGCTCGCCTTCATGGCGGCCCTGGGTTCCGGTGTCGGCTCCGTCCTCGAGTCGATCGGAATCCGGCGGGCGGGCGCCTTCGGCGGCGACACCGACGATCTGGGCAAGATCGGGCGCCAGCCGCTGTACATCACCGGGGTGGCCATCGACATCATGGGCTTCGTGGCCGGGGCCGCTGCCCTGCACCGGTTACCGCTGTTCCTGGTGCAGTCCGTGCTGGCGTTCAGTGTCGGGGTCACCGCGACCATTTCAGCATTCATGGGTTCGAAGTTGGGCCGGATGGGTTGGACGAGCCTGGCCATCGCCGCCGTCGGTCTGATCACCCTCGGGCTCTCCGCGCACCCTGGTCCGGCTCGCTCGTTGCCACACGGCTGGCACTGGATAATCCTGGCCGTTGTCGTTCCGGTCATTCTCATCGGCTATTTCGGCAGCCGGTCGCAATGGCGCTGGAGTTCGGCCCTGCTGGCCTTCGGAGCCGGTCTCGGATTCACGGCGGTGGCGGTGTCGGCTCGAACGCTGCACCTCCCGGACAGCTTCTGGCAGTGGTTGGGCGAGCCGTCCGTCTGGGCGATCGCCGCAAATGGGGTCGCAGCCACCGTCGTCTTCGCGCTCGCCCTGCAGAAGGGCACCGCCACCTCGGCCTCGGCTGTCATGTTCTCCACCAACACGGTGCTTCCTTCGGTGATCGGTCTGACGCTGCTGGGCGACTCCATTCGGACCAACTGGACCGTTCCCGCCGCGTTCGGCTTCGTACTTGCCGTTTCCGGCGCTGTTGCCCTGGCCCACTTCGCCTCGATCCACCCGATCGACGTCCGGCCGCAGCATGGACTCCCGACACGCTCGGCCGACGGCGACGAGAGGCTCGCCGCCGAGCCGGCCTGACGGCCATTTGCAGCGCTGCCGTTGGTTACTGTGGCAAACTTGATCCGTAGATACCGTCTGCCGGCGCGTCCCTTCCGACCAGGCGGCATTGGTGATCTCAGCCCTCTCACTCCGCAGGAACGGGCACCGAAATGGTTCAGTTCGATCTGAAGAAGCTGTTTCACATCCCGACCGCAGCGGAGCGGTTGGCGGGCCTACATCTTCGACCCGATCTGACGGCCGCCGCCGCCAAAATGATCATCGACGAGAGGTCCGACGGGGAGCTCAAGAAGCTCGACAGCTGCCTGCGACCGTCGGAGACCGTCATCGCCGTGGTCGAGGGGCGGCTTGCGCGTCAGATGGGGCTGCTGACCCTGACCACCGAACGTGTCTGCTTCCGGCCGCACGGTTCCGCCCCCAACGCGCTGACGAGCATCCCGCTTGCGGACATCTCAACCGTCGACGACGAGGTCAGGACCATGACCGGCCGGCTGATCCTGCGCTCGACGGATTCGATCGTCGAGGTCGACAAGATTCTCGGAGCCCAGGCCACCTCGTTCGCCGAGGCGGTCCGACGTCAGTTGATCAACCCCGGGGCGCTTCCCGAGCACGATCCGATCCAGGAGCTGCTCAATCTCCGGGACCGCAAGGCGGCCGGAACCATCAGCGAGGCCGATTACAACGCGATGAGGAGCCGGCTGCTCGACGAGCTCTGACGCGGAGGTGGTTCACCGACGTCAGGTGCCACGACACCGCCCTGAGCAGCGGCGATGCTTAGCAAGGCTCGGAATCACTCGTAACGAAGATTGGTGCTGCTCCGGATGGGTGCTTTGAGGACGAGTTCTAGCGTGGATTCGGTGTTCAGTCCCTGTCATGGAATACTGGTTCGTGGTTACAGTTCTTGAGTTCGTGTCATAGCGGTCCCAAGGCAGTCGATCGTCTTGGGACCTCTCGGATCTTGTGTCCGACATGTCGCACTCGTCGACGAACCCGGAGAGGCGATCCACGCCGCTCTGATCGGTCACATGCAAGGAGAAACAACATGGCACAGGGAACCGTCAAGTGGTTCAACGCTGAAAAGGGCTTCGGCTTCATCACCCCCGAGGGTGACGGACCGGACGTCTTCGTCCACTACTCGGAGATCCAGTCGGGCGGCTACCGCTCGCTCGAGGAGAACCAGAAGGTGACCTACACGGTCACCCAGGGCGCCAAGGGCCCGCAGGCAACCGGCGTCACCGCCGTCTGATCTGCGTCGGTGCATCTGCACCACCTTGGACCCCGGTCCTAGATCTTCCGCCTACAGGGTGGTCACTTCTTCGCGAAGTGGCCACCCTGTAGTGCTTTCCGGGCTAGGACGGTCTCGGCTCATCAATGCAGGGAGCAGCCGCAGGATGACCAACTCGCTACTCGCACTCAGTTTCGACACGGCCGACGCAGCGTCGATCGCCCAGTTCTGGGCCACGGTGCTGGATCGGCCGATCGCCGACGGGGCGACGGCGAAGTTCGCGGCGATCGGAGTGGTCGACGCGGAGCGCACCGGCCCGCGCCTGATGTTCCATCAGGTCCCGGAGGGCAAGCGGGTCAAGAACCGGCTCCATCTGGACATCCTGACCGACGACCTCGACGCGGAGACCGAGAGACTTCTCCGGCTTGGCGCAACGGTGTTGAACCGGGCCTCGACCACCGGCCTCGGCTGGACCACTCTGGCCGACCCGGACGGCAACGAGTTCGACCTGATCGCCCGCTGACTCTCGGATCCGGCCAATCAGACGGCCCTGTGGTCAGTCGGTAACACGCCCATGTCGGGTATCGGAGGGCGGCGGGCTGCAACCATGGAGCCTGCCGAGCCGTCTACCCAGCAACGCCACTCATGAGGAGAAGACATGTCATCGTTGCGACCGGGCGTCGGCGGAGTATTGGCGTTGGCCGTTCTCGTCCTGCTGGGCGGGTGCGCCTCCGGCAGCAAGAGCGCCGGCATCACCTCGTCGACGAGCGCGGCCGCTGCGAGCGTCTCGAACACAACCGGGTCACCGGTTTCCGACGCCGGTTCGAGCTCTGCCGGTGTTGCCCAATCCTCGGCCGGCTCGCCAGGGTCCGGTTGCGCCGTCAACTCCAACCTCGGCCCTGCTGCCGCCGGTTGATCGATCGACGTCGACGTCGCCAACGGCCGGAACAACGCCGAGCCGGGCGGTGCTGCCCTCGACGACGACCGCGGCAGGTGCTCGGCTCACTGTCGTCGGAACGGTGGAGGACGGCGTGGAGCCGAGCTGTCTGATCCTCACGGACGAGAAGACAGGCCGGCGTTACAACGCCATGGGCGGTGACCGGGCCATCGTCAAGGTCGGCGCCAGGGTCAAGGTGGTCGGGGTCATCCGAACCGACGTGATGAGCTATTGCCAGCAGGGACAGATCCTGCAAGTGCTACAGGCGAGCAAAGCCTAGGGTCTCCAGCACGATCGCAGGAAACGCGAAAGGCCCAGCGGCTGGTCACACCGCACCGTTGCGGCGGACCTCTGCCCTGGGCCTTGGATGAAACGACGCCGACCGGTGCCGGACGCTACTGACGGGCCGAGCTTCTTCTGGTGGCGGCCGCGTGCTGCTGGTGCCCCCGGGAGCGGTCAGGCCGCCGGATGTTCCGTGACGGCCAGGACGTGATGGCTGATCAGGTCATGGATCTCGGCGCCTTGCTCCTCGGAGTTGCGATCCAGGATTGCAGATAGTTCGGCCTTCTCGGATTCGGATACGAAGCCCGCCAGCTCCTGCTCGATACGGCGGCGTTCGGCCGTTTCCTCGCGACGTTCGGAACGGGCGGCAATCCAACCGGCCAAGCCGGTTCTGGTGCTGTTCATGGTGGCTCCTTTACTGACTTTTGCCTTCTACGATCAGATCACCCCAGGTCGGGGATCTGAATCGATTATGAAGCAGGGCTGAGGTCCGGTGCCACCTCAGAGCCTGTGAGAGATCTCGGTCGCCGCCGAACGCAACCTGATGGCGGTCGGCGGACCGAGCCGCGCAGGCCCGCCTGATCTGCCGGAACAGCGACGCGCCCGTGCATCGGTGCGCGTAGCCAAACCCCGGGCTGCCGTGCCCGGGCACCGGTGATCTCGATCTCGAACCGGGAGCTCTTACCTTCCTCCGTTCAGCTTTCGCCGAGCCGGTCCATCGCGAGGGCCGCCAGCATTGCCGGGCCGACGGCAAGAGCGCCGTCGTCGAAGTTCGCCTGTGGTGAGTGGTTGTAGGCGGCGGTCGCAGGATCGGTCCCCCGCGCGGTCGCACCGAGGCCGAAGAACGCGCCTGGCACCTCCTGCAGAACGTAGGAGAAATCCTCCGCGCCGGCGATCGGTTGGGCAGCAGGGTGATAGGCCAGGTCGCCGAACAGGTCGACGCTCAGTCGCGCCACCCTGTCCACCTCGACTGATGTGTTGACCGTTACCGGGTAACCGCGCTGGTAGTCCACGGTCACGGTCAGCCCGTGCGCGGATGAGACACCCTCGCAGACCCGGGTGAACCGCTCCTCGACCATGGCGTGCACGGCTTCGGAGAATGTCCGGACCGTGGCTTCGATGGTCGCTGACTCCGGGATGACGTTGTTCGTGGTGCCGGCCAGAATCCTGCCGACCGTCACGGTCACCGGGTCGAAGACGTCGAACTGCCTGGTCACCATGGTCTGCAGGGCCAGGACGATCTCAGCGGCAACCGGTACCGGGTCGGCGGCAAGATGAGGCATCGATCCATGTCCACCCCGTCCGTGCACCGTGACGTGCACGTTGTCCGCAGCGGCCAACACCGTTCCGGGCCGGGAAGACAGGAGACCGCACGGCAACATCGACGAGGTCACGTGCAAGGCGTAGGCCGCCACCACGCGCTCCCCGGCAGCGTCGAGCACGCCCTCGTCGATCATGAGCCTGGCGCCGTGATCGCCTTCCTCGCCGGGCTGGAACATGAAGACCACCGAGCCGGTCAGCTGGTCGCGGCGGTCGGCGAGGAGACGGGCGGCCCCGACCAGCCCGGCGGTGTGGAGGTCATGCCCGCACGCGTGCATGACGCCGGGGTTTTCGCTGGCGAACCCGACACCGGAATCCTCGGTGACCGGCAACGCGTCCATGTCGCCGCGCAGCAGAACGGCCGGTCCGGGCGTTGCGCCATGAAGCACTGCCACCACGGAGGACAGGGCCCGCCCGGTGCTGATCTGCAAGCCCAATCCATCAAGCGCCGCCAGCACCCGTTGCTGCGTTCTCGGCAACTGAAGGCCGATCTCGGGGTAGCGGTGCAGGTCGTGTCGCAAGGCCACCAGCTGCGGCAACAACGTTTGCACTGTCGGCAATCAAAGGGCGTGCATCGAGCATGGTCATCCAATCTGTCGACGCCGGACGGCTCGCACACACCGCAGCGCATCACAAGGTTGCCAGTACCCGCTAGGCGAGACCGAGAAAGTCGGTCATCACACCCACCGTGGTGTCGAAGAATTCGTCCGCCGGCTCCAGGGTTCCGGCGAATTGCCCGAAGAGCTCGAAGGTCACCATCCCGAACAGCTGGGTCCAGGCGATCGCCACCCAGAGCACGACGGCCGGTGGCAGGTCGGGCGCCAACTCTTCGGCTACCGTTGCCACCTGTCCACGGAGTGTGTCCGGCATCGGTTCGTCCGTGGCCGCATCGATCGCGCCGATGGACCAGCCGTGCCGGACGGCCGTGAGCAGCGCGGTCGGTACTCTGGCCGCCGGCCCGATGGTGTCCGGCGGGGCCTGGTAGTCGGGCACCGGTGACCCGAAGATCAGCGCGTATTCGTGCGGATGCGCCTTCGCCCAACTGCGGACCGCTGTGCTCATCGCCCACCACCTCGTTCTGATGTCGTCAACGGCGACCGCGGCGTCAGCCCGTTCGACGGCCTCGCCCAGCGCGTTGTATGCGTCGACGATCAGCGCGGTCAGCAAATCGTCGCGGGTCGGGAAGTAGCGATAGACCGCAGAGGAGACCATGCCGACGTCGCGGGCGACCGCCCGGACGGACAACTTCGCCGCTCCCTCGACGGCGACCCGGCTGCGGGCGGCGTCCTTGATCGCTGCGGTGACGTTGGCTCTGGCCAATTCTCTGGCGCTGACACTGGCGTTCATGTCCTCATCATGCCTCAAGCGAGAGCATCGATCAATAAGAAGATCACCGCTCTTGACTACGAGAGTGACATGATGTCTACTGGTCCCTGACCAGAGCAGTGCTCTCCAACCGTCAGGAGTCCGCCATGACCGACACCCGCTACCTCGAACCCGGCCGCTCGACCAGGATCTTCAATGCCGTCGTCGCCTTCTGCACGCGACGCGGCATCAGCGTGTGGGGAAGCCGGCAGTTGTACGTCCGGGGCCGATCCAGCGGAGAGCTGCGACAGACTCCGGTCAACCTGCTCACTGTCGATGGAGTCCGATACCTTGTCGCTCCCCGAGGCGTGACCCAATGGGTGCGCAACATCAGGGTGGCCGGCGAGGGCGAGTTGCGACTTGGCCGGCGGAGCGAAACCTTCACGCCGGTGGAACTGGCGGACCACGAGAAGCCGACGATCCTGCGCGCCTACCTGAAGCGATGGAAGTTCGAGATCGGCGTCTTCTTCGACGGGGTGGGCCCCGACTCGACCGATGAGGAGCTGCTCGCCATCGCCGCCGGCTACCCGGTCTTCCGCGTCGTCACCGCCTGAACCTCTCTAGGACGCGCGTGACCCAAGGCGCGGACAGGTTGATTTCCATCACTGATTTATTCGTAAGCCATGCGAACGACGATGATGGAGACGTGCCGGATACACGAATCGCCTATGGCTCGGTCGACGACCGGGCTCGGTTGGCACTCCCGAACCCGGCACGCCGGGCGCGACTGTCCGTTGTGGTGCTGTTCGTCCTGATGGGAACGACGACCGGGAGTTGGGCGGCACGGATCCCCAGCGTGCGCCAGCAGCTCGATGTCACCGACGCCCAGTGGGGTCTGGCCAACGTCGGGGCGACCGTCGGTTCTCTGATCTCGCTCACCGTGGTGATGGCGGTGATCGTCCGGGTCGGGCCGCGGCGGCTCTCGCTGATCGGCGGTCCGCTGCTGCTGCTCAATGCTCCCTTTCTGGCCGGGTCGACCAGTCTGCCGGCATTGATCTCCGGCCTGTTCGTGCAGGGCGCGGCGACGGGCCTGCTGGCCGGGCCGATGAACGCGCAGGCCGTCGAAGTGGAACGGCAATACAAGCGACGCATCATGTCGAGCTTTCATGCGACCTTCAGTTGCGGCCAGCTGGTAGGCGGCGTCATCGGCATCTTCGCCGCCCACGCCGGGGTGCGCCCGAATGTCCAGCTCGCCTGCACCGGCGTCGTCCTCGGCGTCCTACTGCTGAGTACCCACCAGACGACTTCCGCGCGAGCGGCAAGTCGTCGAAGACGACGAGAGTGCCGGTGCGGCAACGGTTCACGCCGCAGCTGTTCCTGCTGGCGGCAATCGCCTTCCTGGCGTCGATCAACGAAGGGTCCGCTGCGCAGTGGAGCGCGCAGTACACCGCCGGCGCCCTGAACGCGGGCGCCGCAGCCGGCGCTGCCGCCTACACCTGCTTCACGATCGCCATGACGATCTCCAGGAGTACCGGCGACCGGCTGGTCAACCGGCTCGGCCAACGTCGGTTCATCCGGCTCTCCGAACTGTTCGTTGCGGTCGGATTCGGCGCGGCTCTGCTGGTCGGCACGCCGACCGCGGCGTTTGTTGGATTCGCGGTGCTGGGCCTCGGGTCCGGGCTGCATCGTGCCGAGCGTGATGGGGCTGGCCGGCAACCAACCCGGCATCCCCACCGGTCGAGGGGTGTCCGTCGTTTCCTTCGGTCAGTGGCCGGCGATGCTGATCGGACCGCCGCTGATCGGCGCACTGGCCGGACTGTTCGGCCTCCGCGGAGCCTTGTTGCTTCTGGTCGGCGCGGCACTCCTGATCGCCCTGCTGGCCGGCTGGATCCGGCAGCGGGGATCAACTGGAGTCGTTGTGCGCGGGACTCGCCATCCGGTTTCGTCCCGAGTCGCCGCCGGTCTGCCCGGCGATGAAGGCTGAGTCAGCGCATCGGCGTCTTCCACCAGGCGCGGCCGTCCCTCTTGTTCTTGTGCACACTTCGCCACATGACCACGGCCACCACGAAGACAAGTACCAGGAACAGGATCACCAACAGTGCGATACCCACCGCGAGGCCTCCAAGCCGTTGATCGCCAGCCGCTCGGCCGGACCAGGCTGACGCCAGCCTAATGGGCCGCGGCCAGCTGTCCGGTCCGCCGCCCGACGCCGGACAGGAACGCGCTCGGAGAAATGATGGTTAGCCTTGCAATCGTGAGTGCGCTTACCGTGGGTCTGTTGGTTGCCGGCGGCTCGACCGCCATCGTCTGGGTGTTGTCATTGGTCACCGGCGATCATTCGTGGGTCGACCGGATCTGGTCGATCATTCCGGTCGTCTACCTCTGGATCTTCGCGGGCTCGGCCGATCTGGCCGACGCCCGCGCTCGACGTCATGGCCGTACTCGTCACGCTCTGGGGCGCACGGCTTACGTACAACTTCGCCCGGAAGGGCGGATACGCGCGCGGCGGTGAGGACTACCGGTGGGCCGTGCTCCGCGCTCGCATGACCAACTGGCAGTTCCAGCTTTTCAACTTCTTCTTCATCGCGGCATACCAGAACGCGCTGCTGTTCGCGATCACCCTGCCCGCATGGACCGCCGCCGACCACCAGGGTGGGTTCGGTCTGCTCGACGCTCTCGCGACGCTGCTGTTCCTGGTGCTGCTGGCCGGCGAGACGCTGGCCGATCAACAGCAATGGGCGTTCCACCGACGCAAGAAGGTTGAAGCGGACGCGGGGCGGCCGTTCGGTGTCGGATTCCTACGGACCGGCCTGTTCCGTTACAGCCGCCATCCCAACTACTTCTGCGAGATTGCGATCTGGTGGGTGGTCTTCGCCTTCGGCGCGATCGCCGCCCGATCGGTCGCGCAGTTGACCATCGTCGGGGCGGTGCTCCTGACGCTGCTGTTCATCGGCTCGACGGTCTTCACCGAATCCATCAGCGCATCGAAGTATCCCGAGTATGCGAATTACCGCCGCCGGGTGTCGGCGATCGTGCCCTGGTTCCCGAGGCGGGTGGCCGAGCGTCGCACCAGCCACGCCTGATGCGCATACAGACTCCTGCGCCTGCCGAACAGCCCGGAGCGATGAACGCCTGGACGGTTTATGCGCGGACGGTTCTGTATGCGCAGGGCGTTCTGTATGCGTGAGGCAGGAGCTCGGCGCGTCAGGCACTGATCTCGAGCAGCTTGAGTGCGGTGGTCCAGTTGCGCATGGTGACCGTCACGCCGAGTTTGCCATCCCAGTCGACGGTGCCGAACAGCGACTTGTTGCACGCCCTGCGGACACCACAGATAGCAGTGATCACGGTCGATCCGGTACCGGCCGACGACGTCCGGATCGGGATGCGCGAGCGGCGAGGAACTCCTCGAACGCGGTGACCCTGGCGGTCGCCGGTACCGCCGAGAAGAAGCCGAGGAGGTGTTTGGCCGGGTCGTCGGCGAGGTCTGCGAAGGGATCGGCGTCGATCGCCTCGGCCAACTGGGCTGCGTCCGAACGACCACGGCCACATCGAGTTTCAGCTCGCTCGAGCAGAGCGCGCCTGCACCGCGGCCCCGACCGCGGCCGCCGAGCCGGAAGCCGTGAAGGCCACATTGCCACTCTGCAGGTAGGTGACGACATCGGTGTAGCCCAGACCGTCGAGCAGGTCGCGCAGGTCGGCCATCGCCAGCCGCTTGGCCTTGCCGACGTTGATGCCCTTGAGCAACGCCACATACCGGGTCTTCGGCATCGGCCTCCGTTCGTCGACGTCATCCATAGCGTCCCGCACTGCTGCTGCATCACCAGCATGAGCGCAGACCCAGGACAGCACCACAGCGGCATCGCGAGAATGTTCGCTGATCTTTACCAACCCGGAGGCGCCCGAGTGGCGCAAGACCCGCAACAATGGCCAGGTGAACGAGACGAGCACGGCGGCCCAGGCGGCGACCACGAACGGCCGGGTCGATACGAACGGCGACCGCACGACGGGGTGCACTCCGAACAGGGCACGTTCGCCGTCGAGCGGGTCCGCAGTCATCGGCGCCGACGGAGCGCGGCTCGAGCGGTTCGAGAACAGCAACTTCCCGAACATCGCCGACTACGCCTTCCTCTCGGACTGCGAGTCGAACTGCCTGATCGCGCCGTCGGGCGCGGTGGAATGGTTCTGCATGCCCCGACCGGATTCACCGAGCGTCTTCACCGCCCTGCTGGATCGCTCGGGCGGCTCGTTCCGCGTCGGCCCGTTCGGCGTGCAGGTGCCGGCTGCCCGCCGTTACCTGCCGGGCACGCTGGTCCTCGAGACCACCTGGCAGACGCCGACCGGCTGGCTCATCGTCCGCGACGCGCTGATCGTCGGCCCGTGGCACAACGTCGAAGAGCGCTCCAAGACCCACCGCCGGTCCCCCACCGACATCGATGCGGTGCACTGTCTGCTCCGGACCATCAAGTGCATCAACGGAACCGTCGACCTCTCCATGGTGTGCGAGCCCGTCTTCGACTACGCCAGGGTCGGCGCGACGTGGAACTACCCGCGGGCCGACTACTCGCAGGTAGTGGCCACCGCATCGGACCAACCGAGCCTCACCCTGACCAGCTCGCTGCGGATCGGAGTCGAAGGCCGGACCGCGATGGCCAGGACCAAGATGACGCTCGGCGACTCGCACTACGTGGCGCTGACCTTCTCGGAACTGCCGCCGCCGGCCACCATGGCCGAGGCCGAGGACAAGATGTGGCGGACCGGTGAGTACTGGCGGGAGTGGTTGACGCAGGGCTCCTTCCCGGATCACCCGTGGCGCGTCTTCCTGCAGTCCTCGCGCTCTGGCTCTCAAGGGTCTGTCGTACGCACCGACCGGCGCGCTGCTCGCCGCGGCCACCACGTCGTTGCCGGAAACCCCGCACGGCGAACGGAACTGGGACTACCGCTACACCTGGATCCGGGATTCCACGTTCGCGCTGTGGGGTCTGTACACGCTCGGGTTCGACCGCGAGGCCAACGACTTCTTCTTCTTCATCCACGACGTGACCCGCGACAATCCCGATGCGCTGCAGATCATGTACGGCGTCGGCGGTGAGCGGAAGCTGACGGAATCCACGTTGGATCACCTGACCGGTTACGACGACGCCCGCCCGGTGCGGATCGGCAACGGCGCCTACGACCAGCAGCAGCACGACGTCTGGGGCGCGCTGCTCGATTCCATCTACCTGCACACCCGCTCGCGGGAGCAGATGCCGGAGGAACTCTGGCCGATCGTGGTCGCGCAGGTCGAGCAGGCTTCCGCCCACTGGCGGGAGCCCGACAGCGGTCTGTGGGAGGTGCGCGGCGAGCCGCAGCACTTCACCTCGTCCAAGATCATGTGCTGGGTGGCTCTGGACCGCGGCGTACGGCTGGCCCGGCTGCACGACTCGCACACCACTGCGGACAAGTGGCAGGCGGTCGCCGACGAGATCCACGCCGACATCCTGGCCAACGGGGTGGACGAGCGAGGAGCGCTGGTCCAGCACTACGGCTCCACCGCACTCGACGCATCACTGCTGATGGCGCCCCTGGTCCGGTTCCTGCCACCCGACGACCCGCGAATCCGGGCCACCGTGCTGGCCATCGCGGACGAATTGACCCACAAGGGCATGGTGCTGCGCTACCGGGTCGAGGAGACCGACGACGGACTCACCGGCGAGGAGGGCACCTTCACCATCTGCTCGTTCTGGTTGGTTTCCGCCCTGATCGAGATCGGTGAGCTGGACAGGGCCCATGCACTCTGCGAGCGCCTGCTGTCGCAGGCGTCCAGCCTGGGCCTCTACGCGGAGGAACTGGACCCGGAGACCGGCCGGCATCTGGGCAACTTCCCGCAGGCGTTCACCCACCTCGCCCTGATCAACGCGGTGACCCACGTCATCCGGGCGGAGGAGAGGTCGCACGCGTCCGGTTTCACCCCGGCCAACAGGCAGGGCTGACCGCCTGACCGCCGGCGGCCGTCATCTCGGGCGGGACGGACAGCAACGTAAAGCCCACTTGCGGGCCCTCACCGTCCAGCGGGGCGTCCGCTCAGCTCAGCGAGGCGAATCCGGAGGGGTCCAGCGCGCCCGGACCGGCGATGTTCACCACGTCTTCCGGCGCCAGCACCTGGTCGTGGTCGTCGACGAAGGCCACTCGGGCGCCGCCGCCGTCGCGCCGTGACTTGAGGATGGCGGCCGGCCCGTAACCGCTGGGGCGGTGCACGTCTCCCCATTGCTGCAGTGCGCCGAGCACGAGTCGCAGCTCGAGGCCGGCCGGCGTCAGGTGATAGCTGAACCGCTCCCGGGATCCAGGCTCCCGATATCCGCGGCGCTCCATGATGCCCGCGTCGACCAGCGTCCGCAGGCGCGCAGACAGCACGTCCGAAGCGATGCCCAAGGAGTCCCGGAACTCGGCGAACCTGGTCCGTCCGCGCAGCGCCTCGCGCACGACCAGGAAGGTCCAACGCTCGCCGAGCACCTCCAGCGTGCGGGCGATCGAGCAACGCGGATTGTTCGTGACCGGGGCGGTACTGCTCATGGGAATATCCTAGGCCGAACCTAAGTTGGCTTCAACAACTCAGCTTCGACGTCGTGGCTGCGCCTCCCTCCGCCTCCGCACCCCAAGGACAGCCATGAGTTCTGCCGAGATGATCGCCGATCAGGTCGCCATCCCCGAACGGATCCGCCCGCGCCGAAGACTCGGGAGGAACGCCAGCTACTGGACCGCGGCATTCGTCATCGCCCTGTGCCTGTGGGGCAGCGGAGCGCCGTCGCTGCTGTACCCGATCTACGCGTCGACGTGGCACCTCACTCCGACGGTGACCACCAGCGTCTTCGCTGCCTATCCGCTGGCGCTGGTGATCATGCTGTTCGTCGCCGGTGGGATCTCCGACCGCATCGGGCGACGGGCCACCATGTTGGCCGGGATGATCGCCATGGGCGCGTCGGTGCTGGCGTTCATCTTCGCCGCCGATCTGGCCTGGCTGTACGCAGGCCGACTGCTGCAGGGCGTGGCCACCGGCCTGGCGCTGAGCGCGGCGGGTGCCGCTCTCGTCGACAACGACGTCAAGCGCAGCCCCGTCAGGGTCGGATCGACGACGATGGTGGCCAACGCCGCCGGCCTCACCCTGGCCTCCGTCGTCACCGGTGCGCTGCTCCAGTACGCACCACTGCCGCGGCACCTGACCTTCATCGTCCTGTTCGCCCTGGTGCTGACCGCCATCACGCTGGTCCTGATGATGCCCGGGGCGCCGTCCGCATCGACCGGATCCTGGAAGCTGCAGCCGATCACCGTGCCCGCCCCACTTCGCCGCCTCTACGTCGTCGCAGCCGTGCCGGTGGCCGTCGTGTTCTCCGTCGGCGCCCTGTTCCTCTCGCTCGGGGCATCCATGGCTCGTGAACTGATCCACACCAACAACGCCTTCGTTGCGGGCATCACGCTGTCCGTACTGACGATCTCGCTCGCCGCGACGGGCGTGTTGCTGCGCGGCCTGCGCCCGCACACCTCGATCGTCGCCGGCGGTCTGCTGGCCGCGCTCAGCCTGGGGCTGCTGCAACTCAGCGCCGTCACCGGCAGCCTCATCCTGTTCCTGCTGACCGGGGTCGTATCGGGTGCGTCGTACGGCCTGAGCTTCGCCGGCGGCCTGCGGTTGATCAACCAAGCCGCTCCTGCCGCCCACCGATCCGGGCTGCTCGCAGCGCTGTACCTCGCTGCCTATGCCAGCCAGGGCGTGATCGCGGTGCTGGCGGGCCTGTTCACCACAGCGCACGGCCTGCACGCCGCGCTGGACCTGTTCGTCCCGATCCTGGCCGCCGCCGCACTCGCGAGCGCGGCGATGGCCACCGCCGACGGCCGCCGCCGACGCCTCGACTCAGGTCGCGACCGCCGACTAACGCTAGTTCAGCTCGTGCCTTTGACACCGGCGAGGAGCATCATGGCGACGTCGACGACTTCGACGTCCTGACCGACGGGTTCGGTTTGGTTCTGCCGGGCGGTGAGTCCGTCGGTGAGCATGATGCGGCAGAACGGGCAGCCGGTGACGATCTGCTTCGGGCTGGTGTCGAGGGCTTCGTCGACCCGGTCGAGGTTGATCCGTTTCCCGATCTTCTCCTCCATCCACATCCGGGCGCCGCCGGCGCCGCAGCACATCGCCCGCGCCGAGTTCCGCGGCATCTCGGTCAACGTCGCGCCGGCCGCGCCGATCAGTTCCCGCGGCGGGGAGTAGACCTGGTTGTGCCGGCCCAGGTAGCACGGGTCGTGATACGTGACGTTCAGCGCGGTCCCGGCCGGCTCTACCTTGCGGACCAGCCGCTTGTCCCGGACCAGCTTGTTCAGCAGCTGGGTGTGGTGCACCACCTCGTACTCCCCGCCCAGCTGCGGGTACTCGTTGAGCAGCGTGTTGAAGCAGTGCGCACACGAGACCACGATCTTGCGCTGCTTCCGCCCGGCGAACGCGGCGTTGATGGTCTCCACGTTCTGCTGGGCCAGCATCTGGAACAGGAACTCGTTACCGGCCCGACGGGCCGGGTCCCCGGTGCAGGTCTCCCCGGTGCCCAGCACGGCGAAGCCGACGCCGGCCAGGTGCAGCAACTCCGCGACCGCCCTGGTCGTCTTCTTCGCCTTGTCCTCGAACGCCCCGGCGCAGCCGACCCAGAACAGGTACTCGTGGTCATCCTGCAAGACGTCGTCGACGACCGGAACCTCGAAGTCCAGATCCTTCGCCCAGTCCATCCGGCCGGCCTGGTTCTGCCCCCACGGGTTGCCCTTGTTCTCCAGATTCCGGAACAGCCCACCCAACTCCGACGGGAACTCCGACTCGATCATCACCTGATAGCGGCGCATGTCCACGATGTGGTCGACGTGCTCGATGTCCACCGGGCACTGGTCCACACACGCCCCGCAGGTCGTGCAATCCCACAGCACTTCCGGATCGATCACCCCGTTGACCTCGGGGCCGCCGATCAGCGGGCGCCCGGCCTCCAACATCGCCAACGGATCGCTGTGCGCCAACGCCGCCAGGTCGGCTTCGCCGAGCCGTTCTGTCCCGGTCATGTCGGTGCCGCCGCCCGCCGCGAGGTACGGCGCCTTCGCGAACGCGTGATCCCGCAACGCCAGCATCACCAACTTCGGCGACAACGGCTTCGCCGTGTTCCACGCCGGGCACTGCGACTGGCACCGCCCACATTCGGTGCAGGTGGAGAAGTCCAGCCAGCCCTTCCAGGAGAAGTCCTCGATCTTCCCCGCGCCGAACGTGTCGACCTCCGGATCCGCCTTCTCGAAATCCAACGGCGCCCCGCCCGACATCATCGGTTTCAACGCACCCAGAGCCGTGCGCCCGGAATCCTCACGCTTGAAATAGATGTTGAAGAACGCCAGGAACCGGTGCCAGGCGACGCCCATCGTCAGGTTCCGGGAGACCACGATGGCCCAGCCCATCGAGATGATCACCTTGATCAGCGCGACGATCGAGATCGCCGCGAGCGACGCCGGCAGGATGTGGCCCAGCGCCGTGGAAATCGGCGCCGCCCACGCCGGATACGGCAGATTCCCCGTCGCGGACTTGAAACCACGGATCAAGAAGATGCAGATCCCGATGGACAGGATCACCGACTCGACGAAATAGGCCTGCCAGAAATTCGATCCCGCGAACCGCGACCGCCGATCCGCACGCCGCGGATGGCTCAGCTGCCGGATCACGATCAACGTGCCGATGCCCAGCACCGTGGTCAGCGCGATCAACTCGACGAACAGGCCGTACCAGGCCTGATGACCCAGCCACGGAATCTCGAACTGCGGGTAGAACGTCTCCCCGACGGCTTCCACCAACGTCAGCACCAACGCGCCGAACCCGACCATCACGAACCAATGCGCGACCCCGACGATGCCCCACTTCAACATCCGGGTATGTCCGAGGAACTCCTTGACCAACGTCTTCGCCCGCGCCAGCGGGGCGCCCCGACGGGTCGGATCAGCGCCACCCAACCGCACCGTGCGGTATATCTGCACACCCGCCCGGCCCAACAAGGCGAAACCGACCACGATCAGCACGGCGGCGATCGGCCCGCAGACCCACTGAACGGCGCTCAACGGGTCACTCCGCGAATCGACAGGAAATCAGCGCGCATCGGTAGAACTCCTTCGCGGGGCACGAGGTCGGCGGCCTCGATCTAGGCCGACCCTACGAGGTTACCGGTCAGTAACAAGGGGCCGCTCAGCGTCGCGTGTCGTCCCTGCGGAAGTTGAGATGTGAGCGCGAGGGGGTCGGGCCGCGCTGGCCCTGGTAGCGCGAGCCGTACTCGGCCGAGCCGTACGGGTGCAGCGACGGCGAGGTCAACCGGAACAGGCACAGCTGGCCGACCTTCATCCCCGGCCACAGCGTGATGGGCAGGTTGGCGGCGTTCGAGAGCTCCAGGGTGATGTGACCGGTGAAGCCGGGATCGATGAATCCGGCCGTCGAATGGGTCAGCAGCCCGAGGCGGCCGAGCGACGACTTCCCCTCCAGCCGACCGGCCAGCGTGTCCGGCAACGTCACCTGCTCGAACGTCGAGCCGAGGACGAACTCCCCCGGGTGCAGGACGAACGCGGCATCCGGCTCCACCTCCACCAGACTGGTCAGTTCGTCCTGTTGCAGCTGCGGATCGATGTGCGTGTACTTCGAGTTGTTGAACACCCGGAAGAACCGATCCAGCCGTACGTCGATGCTGGCGGGCTGGATCAACGTCGGGTCGAACGGATCCAGGCCGAGCGCCCCGGATTCGATCTCGGCGCGCAGGTCGCGGTCGGACAGCAGCATGGCGCACACCCTATCGGGGGCCTGCGTTCGGTCCGAACCGATGAACCGTGTTCGGTATAGTGACGCCACCACGCGGGTGTAGTTCAGTGGCAGAACTTCAGCTTCCCAAGCTGATAGCGCGAGTTCGATTCTCGTCACCCGCTCCAGACGCACTGCGGCCGGCACGGCGCGATGTTGACGGTCCGTTGCGGCACCCGGACACTACGGTCATGGCGATCACTTCCGTGCAGTTGTTCTCCCTGCCCGTCGCCGATCAGGACCGCGCCCTCGCGTTCTACGTCGGGAAACTCGGCTTCCAGCTGGTGTCCGACACGCAGATGGAGCCCGGCATGCGGTGGGTACAAGTCGCCCCGCCGGGTGCCGCGACGTCGATCACGCTGGTCACCTGGTTCCCGACCATGCCGGCCGGCTCGACGAAGGGAACGGTGCTGGAAACGGACGATCTCGACGGTGACGTCGCGCGCCTGCGGGCGGATGGCGTCCGGATCGGAGAAATCGAAAGCCAGCCCTGGGGCAGGTTTGCCACCTTCGACGATCCAGATGGCAACGGCATCGTCCTGCAGGCGACCATGGGTTCCTGAGTCCCGCAGCGCAGGAGACACGGTCAGCGGGCGATGTCATGCAGATGGTGCTCGACGTCGTGCAGGTAATAGCGGCCCAGCGTCTCCATGGTGAAGACCGATCCGTTGCTCCGGCGGCCGGCGCGTGTCCACCGGTCGTCGTCGAGGTCCTCGAAGGTCTTTGCAGCGGCCTGGGCCCGCACCTCGACCTCGACTGACACGTCGGCCGGATCGGCCTCCCAGTAGCGCTTTTCCAGCGCGGTCTCGTCCTGGTCCCAATTGTCGAACAGCGGGTCGGGCCGCTCCTGGATCAACCGGGCCCGAGCACCGAAGACGGTGTGCACATCCCGCACATGGCACGCGTATTCGAGTACCGACCAGGTCCCGGGTGCCGGACGCCGGGCGACATCGGGGCCCAGCAGCGCGGCCTGCCATCGGGGCGTGCTCGCCAGCAGTCGACCGGCGATCGTATTTCTCGCCACACTCGCTGCATCGAAGCCGCATTCCGGGCACCGCTGATCCAGCACCCAGGTCCAGTCCTTGTCGTCCGGTATCGGCGGGACAGGATCATGATTCGCACCTGCGCCGTCGGTCACAGTAGGCACACTATTCCGAGGTGGATGCGTTCCCTGAGGCGGTGCGGTGGTAAGCCCAGCCAGTCACGGTGCCAACTCGTGCGATCACCACTGCCTGGTGTGGACGCACCTCCCGGTATTGCTGGTATCTGGCCGCGAGCGCATCCACGGCGCGGTCATAACGGCTGTCCTGCAGAGCATCCGCCGCGATGGTCGCCCGCCCGTCCACCCGCACCCACCACAACCGCGCCCAGTCGTCGTCGTAGTGGTCCACGAGAAAGCTGACGTCAGCTCGAGCTTCGATGTTCTCCAGGCGCCGGAGCCGGCGCCCGTTCTTGGGCTTGTGGTCGACGGCAAAGACCACGCAGTCGTCCACCACCGCGAAGGTCACGGGCACCAGGTGCGGGGTCCCGGTGGCGTCCGCGGTCCCGAGCACCGCGACGTACTCGGACGGAGAAGCGCTGTAGCGCATCTGCCCTGGACAGAGTCGCCACGGCCGTCAACCGACCCGCAGCTTGAACCGTGCGCTCGGGCCGGCGGTCGGTCCGGCCAGCAGCAGATAATAGGTGCCCCCGGGAAGCAGTCCCGTGTTCCCGCTGCCGCAGTCCGCCTGGCGACCCGAGACCGCACTGCCCCAGACGTCGAACAGGCGCAGCGCTGCAACGCCCTCCGGGGCTTCATTTCCGGGTGCGTGCGGACACGCCGCCGCGGTGATCGACACGCTGGTCGGGCGGGCAAGGGTGAGCCGGTACAGCCGTCGGCCGCCCGCCGACAGTGTGGTGTCGAGCTGGACTCCCAGGTTGAGCGGCAGCGACGAAGCGGTGCTGCCGAGCACCAGTCCAGGCCACCGGGCGGCCAGTATGGCCGGCAATTGGGATGGTGTGGCCGCCCTCGCCAATTCGGCGTTGCCGGACACATACCCGTCGTCCCCCGTGCGAGCGACATCGAAGACGCACGCGAACACATCTCGTTGGTCAACCAGACCTGCTGCGGCACAGGCCCTTTGCGCGGCTCGCGTCGCGGTGGGGCTGGTCGGTGCGGAGCCGGCGAATGGCTCGGTGCGCGGAGCGGAGCCTGACAACAGCGAGTTGGCGGCCGGAACCCGCCAACTTGACACCACCGAGTCACTGGACTCGGCCGCTGGTCCGGAACGGCCGCGAAAGTCGCCTCCCGGACCGGGAGGGTCCGCGTCGGGAAGCTGCGCGTTGCGGGTCACCGTCGCCGGCGCGACCACGGCGTCCACCGGCGCCGTTACATCACCGAAGAGGCCCATTGCCGGGCGACGTGACAGTCGGGTGATGACGGTCAGGCCGAGTGAGGAGTCAGCGGCTACCGAGATGGTAGATCCGTCGGGCCACAGCAGGGTCGAGTCGACGACGCCGGCGGCGTCGGCCGGCCACCGGCCGAGTTGCAGACCGTCGCCCACCGCTAGCTGCAGGAAGGAGGCGGCCGACCTGACCGGGGCCCCGTCGATCGAGACGGTCCCGTCCAGCAAGAACTCGATGCGGTGCCCCGGCACCGCAACGGCGACCGCGGTCACGTAACTGACGTCGGTCTGGTACGGCATCATCTCGGTGCGGATCTGGATGTGACGGGCGTGGTCATCCGAACGAGCCTCGAAGTCGCCGGCCTGTTGCATGTTCACGCGGATGCCGCCGGCGGTGATCAGATGTGGATCGCCCGTGACGCCACCGGCGAAGGGTTGCCTGCTGGTGGCGAAGTCGACCAGCCCGGGGAGATCGACTCCCGAGGCGGCGATGGCCGTAGCTCTGGTGGGCGCCGACCCGATCGAGCCGATCCGGGCCCCGGACCTGTCGAACTGTCCGATGAGGTGACCATCCCGACCGTAGAGCGTTCGCCGCGCATCGGGCCCCATGGTCACCGCGGTATTGCCGGCGCCGTCCATTCCGACGCAGCTCCGTCGCTTTCCCCCGGTCGACGGCAGCAGCACACAACCGACTGTGGAACCGTCCAGGCCGATCCAACGGTATGAGCCGTCGGGCAGCAGTACCGCCTGCCCATCTGCCTCCGGCCCCTGCCAGCGGACGAGGCCGTCGGATTTCATGCGGATCCCCGGCTCCACGCTGGGGCCGTCCAGCCAGCCGAGCCGCGCGACTGCCGGCACGGCCGGCTGGGCATGGCCGAAGTCTTTCACCGGACCCGAAGGGAACGCCGCTGTGGTGCTCGGGGCCGACGCGGGCGCCGACTGCAAGGCCGCTGTGGCAACGGTCGTTCCCACCGGCGCGTGGTTCGGGCTACCAGAGCAGGCGTCTGCGAGCACGCAACCGAAGATGATCATTGCGGCAACCGTCAGCTTGCTGGGCCGGCATCGGCGCACGGAGATCTTCATCGCATGGTTACCTTAGCGGCGCCTCCCGTCCAGTTCATGATATTCGGCCTTCCCACCCATCCGCTGTCGGTCCGGCTGCGAACCCCGTTTCGGTGCGGCGTGCCGATTGCTCCGCATCAGTCAATTTGAGGAGCCGACGACCGATCCGGATCGTCCAGCGGAGGGATCGCACATGAGCAAGAAGCTACTGACACTCGTCGGAGCAACCGGTCTGGCGGTGTGCGGCACGCTGCTGACGCCTGCCGCGGCATCCGCCACGTCAACGCTGGATTTCTACGCGGCGCTCAAGCCGGTGACCACGAATCACGTCACGGGGAGCGGCGGAGTCTGGATCTCCCTGACGGGACAGTCGGCCAAGTTCACGCTGCAGGTTGACGGCCTACTGGCGGGCGCACCTCATCCGGCACAGCTCTACGTCGGCGCGGCTGCTGCGTGCCCGGCCGCGAGTCAGGCAGCCGCCTTCAACGGACATTCCGCGATCGGCTACAACACGTCGACGCTCGGATCGCCCGGAGGTCGCGCTGACCACGACGGGCGACACCTCGGCCACGTCCGCGCTGGCCATGTCCCGCTTCCCGACCGCCGGCGATTACACCTACACCCGGACATTCGATGTGCCGCCGGCCGTGGTGACCGCGGTCAAGAGCGGCAAGGCAGTGCTGGTGGTGCACGGAATCGACTACAACGCCAACGGCAAATACGACGGCGTCCTCGGCGCCACACCGGGACACACGTCCCTTCCCGCCGAGGCGACCGATCCGGCACTCTGCGGGACGTTCGTCGCTGCCCAGATGGCCCAGTCCGTCCCCGCGGGGAGCGCCGATACCGGCGGCGGGTCCGCGGCCGCATCGTCGTCGGGCAACGTGATGATCATGGGTGGATTCGCGATCCTCGCCGCGCTGTCCGCAGCCGTCCTTGCGTTCCGTCGCCGTGCCGTGTCCCCATCCGCGTAGGTCATGGCGTCGAACGGCTTTCGGAGGCTGAATCGATGACAACGGCACGACACCGCAACACCCCCGGTAACGGCCGACGCGTTCCCATGACGCTCGCGGTGATCTTCGGACTGCTCGGCGTACTGCTGATCACGTTGGGGGCGTGCAGTTCCAGGCCCGGGCCGCCGCAGCCATCGGCCGCGGCGGCCGGGGTGATCAACCCGGCTCCGGCATCAAGCTCATCAGCAGCGGTGTCGTCGGCGCCGGCCCCATCAGCCACCGCACCAACGACGGCCTCGCCGACGGCCCTGCCAAGCCCGCGACCACATCAGCGAGCGCTCGGAACACTCCGAAGCCGACCAAATCGGCACCGATCGTGGTGCCGTCCTTCACCGACGCGGCCAAGGGACTGATCCTGCAGTCCTCGCCTCCCATCTCGCTGAGCATCCCGTCCATCGGGGTGAAGTCCGCTCTGCTCGACCTCGGGCTGAACAAGGACGGGACGGTGCAGGTTCCTTCCCTGACCGACCCGGACTCCAAGGCCGGTTGGTACCGGAACTCGCCGACGCCTGGATCGATCGGGCCGGCGATCATCCTCGGGCACATCGACTCCAAGCAGTTCGGGCCAGGTGTGTTCTACGAGTTGGGCACGCTCAAGCCCGGTCAAGAGATCGAGGTGACCAGGCAGGACCGTACGGTCGCGGTGTTCAGGGTCGACGGCGTCCGCTCGTATCCGAAGAACATGTTCCCGACCAAGGACGTCTACGGCAACATCGATCACGCCGGCCTGCGACTGATCACCTGCGGCGGCACCTTCGACCCGAGCAAGCACAGCTACGAGAGCAACATCGTCGCCTACGCGAGTCTGGTGTCGAGCCACCAGGCCTGACCTCCTGCACGCCAGGGCGATGAGCTCTACTTGGCATCCGCATAGCAGGCCACCATGACCGGCCGGACCGGGGTGGCGACGTCGCTGCCGGGAAAAACGAGTGCGCGCGCCGACTCCGCGGCGGCGACGGCCAACTCGCCGACCCGCTCGGCGGTGTCGACGGGAGTGTGGATCACCAGTTCGTCATGCTGGAAGAACACCAACTCGGCGCCCGGCACGGTTCGCAGATCGCGGCGCAGCCCGGAGAGCCAGACGCCGGCCCAGTCGGCGGCCGATCCCTGGACCACGAAGTTCCTGGTGAACCGGCCCCGGTCCCTGGCGACCTGCCGGGCCCGTCGCTCCTGGGCCGGCGTGGCATCCGGCAATGACCCGGCCTGCAGCAGATCCCACCATTGCTGGCCGGGTCGCGGACTGGTCCGGCCGAGCACAGATGCCACGGTTCCACCCAATTCCCCCTGCCTGGCCGCATCTTCTACGCAGGCCATCGCGACCGGGTAGCGTCTACGCAGCGTCGGCAGGAGTCGGCCGGCTTCCCCGGAGGTGGCTCCGTACATCGCTCCCAGCATGGCGACCTTGGCGTGGGAGCGATCTCCGCCGAAGCCATCGTCGGCGAGCGCGGTGTAGAGGTCGTTCTCCTGCGATACCGCCTGTAGCAGCGGATCTCGTGAGATCGCTGCCAGCACGCGGGGTTCCAACTGGGCTGCGTCGGCCACGACGAACAGGTGGCCCGGTTCGGCGATCACCGCCCGCCGCACCAGCTTCGGGATCTGCAGGGCACCACCGCCGCGGGCGGCCCACCGGCCGGATACCACGGCGCCTGGTAGATAGCCGGCATGAAACCGATTGTCGCGCACCCACTCCGCCAACCAGTTCCAGCCGTTGGCGGCGAACAGTCTGGACAATTCCTTGTAGGCCAGCAACGGTGCCACCGCCGGGTGGTCGAGATCCTTGATGACCCACGAGCGGGTGGTCTCGATGTCGAACCCGACCCGGCGAAAGGCGGCTCGCAACTCCAGCGGCGAGTCCGGATTGACCTCGGCTCCGAAGGCCGCGCCGATCTGTGCAGCCAGCGCCGCCAGCTTCGCCGGCCTGGCTCCCGGCGAAGGGCGCGGGCCCAACGCCTCCGTCAGGATCTGATCCAGGATGTCGGCCCGCAGTGGCAGCCCGAGGTGACCCATCTCGACGGCGGCCAGAGCGGCGGCGGACTCGGCGGCCACCAACAGCTTGAGCGGGTTGCTCGTCGACATCCTGCCGAGCTGATCGACGTAGGCCTCGCGAACGACCGTCAAGGCGTCGACCGCGGGCGCGTACTCGTCTGCGGCTGCGAACAGGGCCGGATGTGCTCCCGCCTCTACGGTGACCGGATCGTTCGGGACCGGCAACCGATGTCGTCGGGCGTAGACGGCCGCTGCCGCCGAGGGCGCTCCGTGCCGCCCCTCCCGACCGAGCAAGATCCGCTCCGTGAGGGTGATGTCGTGGCACCGCATGCGGGCTGAACCCAGCCGCCAACAGGGGCGGATACAGCAATTCGGTCGAATCCCACAGCCAGCGTGCCCCTTTGCCCTCCCAGTGGTGCAGCGACTCGACGGACGTGACCACAACGGGCTCCGCCCGCGGTGAGCCCTCGTCGGACAGCGTTTGCACGAGCCAGCCGGGCTCTGCGTCGGCTCTGGGCACCAACGCTGTGATCACGCTCCCATTGTCCCCGGCGCCACTCGGGGAACCGAGCGCGCGTGGACGGCCCCAGACCGACAGCGCGCTATGGCTGGGTTCGGCCGGGTCGGCACTGGGAACCGTGCACCTGTGAACAACTTGAGCAACCCGGAGAAACCATGACCGCGACGGATCAACCGGCGAACGATCGCCAGCACACACCCGAACCGGGCGAACCGGTCCTCGAGGCCGAGCGCGTGGCCGCGAGGATCAGCACCGAGGAGCAGCCGATGGGCCGCCCCGGCAGACGGTTCGACCGGCGATCACCGTTCTTCGTCGGAATGTTCGGTGCGGCCGGCGTCGCCGTCACATACGCCATCATCCAACTGCTGGGAGACGCCCGGGGTGTCCTCATCCTCATCGGGCTGGCCATCTTCCTGGCCGTCGGTCTGGAGCCGGCGGTCGTCTGGCTGGTACGCCACCGGGTGCCCAGGACCGCGGCCGTCGTGATCACCCTGCTGGTCATCATCCTGGTCGTGGCGGGTTTCCTGGCCGCGGCAATACCCGCGCTGGTGGCTCAGGGAGGTCAGATCGTGAAGAACATCCCGGTCTGGGCCCAAGAGGCGAAGGATCATCACTCGCTGTTGGGCAGGCTCAACGACCGGTTCCATCTGGAGACCAAGATCCAGTCCATCCTCAGCACCTCCAGCACGGATATCGCCGACGGGGTGGTGGGCGCCGGAAAGGTGGTGTTCAGCGCCATCACGGACACCCTGATCGTCGTGGTACTGATGATCTACTTCCTGGCCGACATGCCGCGGATCCGCCGCACCCTCTACCGGCTCTTTCCGCAGAGCCGCCGGCCGAGAGCCATCCTGATCGGCGACGACATCGCCTCGAAGGTCGGCGGCTACGTGCTGGGAAACTTCATCGTGTCTCTCGTCGCCGCGTTGCTGACCTACGGTTGGCTGTTGATCTTCAACGTGCCCTACGCCTTTTTGCTCTCGATCATGGTGGCCCTGCTCGACCTGGTCCCGGTGGTCGGATCCACCATCGCCGGAGCGATCGTGGCACTGGTGGCGTTGACGGTGTCGCTGCCGATCTGCCTGGCCACCATCGCCTTCTTCGTCGTCTACCGACTCCTCGAGGATTACCTGCTGGTGCCGAAGGTGATCGGCCGGGCCGTCGAGGTGCCGCCACTCGTCACCGTGGTGTCGGTCCTCATCGGCGGGGCCCTGCTCGGCATCGTCGGCGCACTGGTGGCCATTCCGGCGGCTGCTGCGGTGTTGCTCATCCTCCGGGAGGTGCTCGTCCCCAGCCAGGATCAAGCCTGAAGCTAAGCCTGTTGCGGATAGTCAATAGAGCACGATGGAAGAACAGTTCCGCGCGCGGCGAACACCCCTGCCTGCTGACCGGCGCGCTAGATAAGGTGGGCCGGTGACGCACATATCCGCACGTCCCCGGCAGCATCTTTCGTGACATCCGCATCGGCAGGTACGGCTGCCGTTCCCGCCCAGCCGACGGCGCGCGCCGCCATCCTGACCGTCGACGACGATCCAGGAGTGTCCCGGGCGATCGCCCGTGACCTGCGGCGACGATACGGAGCGAAGTACCGGATCGTGCGGGCCGAGTCCGGTGCCGAAGCTCTGACCGCCATGACGGAACTGAAACTCCGCGGCGATGAAGTCGCCATCCTGCTCGCCGACTACCGGATGCCGCAGATGAGCGGCATCGAATTCCTTGAGCAGGCGATGGATCTGTACCCCTGGGCACGCCGGGTGCTGCTCACCGCCTACGCCGACACCGGGGCGGCAATCGAGGCCATCAACGTCGTCGACCTCGACCACTACCTGCTCAAGCCGTGGGATCCGCCGGAGGAGAAGTTCTATCCCGTGGTCGATGCCCAACTCGATGCGTGGCTGTCCTCCGATCGGAAGCCGGTCTCCGAGATCAAGATCATCGGTCACCGCTGGAACGCCAGATCGTCGGGGGTGCGAGAGTTCCTGGCGCGCAACCAGATTCCTTATCACTGGTATTCCAGCGACGAGCCGGAGGCCGGTCGGCTGCTGTCCGCGGCCGGGGTCGACGCACTCAGGCTCCCGGTGGTGATCGCGCCCGACGGCACGGTCTCGGTGGAACCGACCGACACGGAGTTGGCTGCCGTGGTCGGGCTCACCACGTCTCCGGTCGGCGACTTCTACGACATCGTGGTGATCGGCGGTGGCCCCGCCGGGCTGGGCGCCGCCGTCTACGGCGCGTCCGAAGGGCTGCGAACGGTGCTGATCGAACGCACCGCGACCGGCGGTCAGGCAGGCCAGAGCTCACGGATCGAGAACTACCTTGGCTTCCCGGACGGCGTCTCCGGCTCCCAACTCACCGAACGCGCCCGGCGCCAGGCCATGAAGTTCGGTGCCGAGCTGATCACCACTCGGGACGTGGTCAACCTCGAGGTGACCGGGTCGTCCCGAGTGGTTCACTTCGCCGACGGCGAGTCGATTGCCGCCCACACCGTCATCCTCGCCACCGGCGTGTCCTACCGGCAGCTCGGAGCGCCCGGTCTGGCCGACTTCACCGGCCTCGGGGTGTTCTACGGCTCCGCACTCACCGAGGCCCCGAGTTGCACCGCGCAGGACGTCTACATCGTCGGCGGAGCCAACTCGGCCGGTCAGGCTGCGGTTTACCTGGCCCGCAACGCCAAGTCGGTGACCATCGTGGTGCGCGCCGCCTCGCTGGAAGCCTCGATGTCCTACTACCTGATCCAGCAGATCGCCGGCATGGACAACATCAGGATCCGCACCAGGAGCGAGGTGGTGCAGGCGAGCGGGACCGATCACCTCGAGCGGCTCACCCTGCGCGATAGCGACACCGGCGAGACGGAGACCATCGACGCCGGCTGGCTGTTCATCTTCGCCGGCGCCACTCCGCACACCGACTGGCTGGAGGGCGTCGTCACCCGGGACGACCACGGCTTCGTGCTGGCCGGTCCCGACCTTTCCGTGGAGGGGCGGCCGCCGGGGTGGACACTGGAGAGAGCGCCCTATCACCTGGAGACCAGCGTGCCGGGGGTGTTCGTCGCCGGCGACGCCCGTGCGGAGTCGGCCAAGCGCGTTGCCTCCGCCGTCGGCGAGGGCGCCATGGCCGTCATGTTCGTCCACCGCTACTTGGAAAAACTGTGAGCGCCTGATGTCCGTGAAAACCGATCCGATCCCCTGCGACATCGACGAACTGCGCACACTGTTCCTGTTCGAGAAGCTCGACGACGAGAAGCTGGACTGGATCTGTCGGCACGGCCACACCATCCACGCCGAGGTCGGGCAGGTGTACGCCGAAGGCGACCCTGCTACGTGTTTCTACGTCCTGCTGAGCGGCACTCTGGTGATGTCCAAGCTGATCGGCGGCGATGAGGTCGAGGTCACCCGATCGTCGCAGGTCGGTGCGTACACGGGCGCCTGGCAGGCGTACATGGGCGAGCACGCGCCGAAGACCTACGGCAACTCGATGCGAGTGATCGTGCCGTCGCGGCTGCTGGTTCTCGACGCCAAGGACCTGGCGCTGATCATGAAGGAATGGTTCCCGATGGCAGTGCACCTGCTGGAGGGATTGTTCTGGGGCCAGCAGAACATCCGGCAGACCACCGACCAGCGGGAACGCCTCCTGGCGCTGGGATCACTGTCCGCGGGTCTGACCCACGAGCTGAACAATCCGGCCGCGGCCGCCGTCCGGGCCACCTCCGAGCTTCGCAACAGGGTCGCCGGCATGCGGCACAAGTTGGGTGCGATCTCCGCCGGTCCCTGGGACCGGAGCACGTTGGAGCAGCTGATCCAGCTGCAGGAGAAGGCTGTGGAGCAGGTGGCCAAGGCACCCGCCTTGAGCCCGATGGAGGCGACCGACCGGGAGGATGCGCTCGGCGACTGGTTCGACGACCACGGGATCGCCGGCGGCTGGGATCTGGCCCCGACGTTCGTCCAGGCCGGGCTGGCGGCGGACTGGCTGGACGAGGTGGAGGCGGTGGTCGGCGACGGCGTGCTGGAAGGTGCGGTGCGCTGGATCAACTACAGCGTCGAGACCGAACTGCTGATGAACGAGATCGAGGATTCGGTCACCCGGATTTCCTCGCTGGTGCAGTCGGCCAAGCAATATTCCCAGCTCGACCGGGCTCCCTTCCAGGTGGTTGACGTCCATGAACTGCTGGACGCAACGCTGCTGATGCTGAGCGCCAAGATCGGCAAGCACATCACCGTGGTCAAGGACTACGACCGCACCCTGCCGCACATCTCGGCCTACGCCTCGGAGCTGAACCAGGTGTGGACCAACACCATCGACAATGCGGTCCAGGCCATGGCCGGCGGCGGCACGCTCACCATCCGGACCGCCCGGGACGAGGACTGGCTGCTCGTCGAGATCGGCGACACCGGCCCAGGGGTACCCGAAGAAATCCGGAACCGGATCTTCGAGCCGTTCTTCACCACCAAGCCGGTCGGTCAGGGCACCGGCCTCGGCCTGGACATCTCCTGGCGGATCGTCGTCAAGAAGCACCACGGGGACCTCAAGCTGATCTCGGAGCCTGGCGACACCCGATTCCAGATCCGACTTCCACTGGTTCCGCCGGAGCCGGAGAGCTGACCGGCCGCCACACATCCTCGCCCCCGCCGAACTCGTACCGCCCCAGGAGAAGCCATGACGGAAATCGAAGGCATCAACCCGGCCGTCCCGCCCAGCGGTCCGGGCTGCGTGGAGTGCGAGGCCGCTGGGGGTTGGTGGGTTCATCTGCGGCGATGCGCTGAGTGTGGGCACATCGGCTGCTGCGACACCTCGCCCGCCCAACACGCCACCGCCCATGCGGGGGCGACCGGTCACCCGTTCATTCGCAGCTATGAGCCGGGCGAGTCCTGGTTCTACAACTACACCGACCAGCAGATGTACGACGGGCCCGAGCTCGCCCCTCCGGGACACCACCCGCTGGATCAGCCGGCGCCGGGACCGGCCGGCCGCGTGCCCAAGGACTGGATGCAGCACACCCACTGACGGGGCCCATCCGGTTCGGTCCCTTCGAAGGGGCGTGGCCACGTCGAAGGGACCGAACTGCGCGGCTAGTTCCAGCCGGCCGGCGCAGACCCGAAGGGCGCGGCAGGGATCGTGAACGCCATCCGGGCCGAACCCACCGTGACCGGCCCCGGCAGCCGGTGTCCGGGGCCCCAGTAGGTCTGCTCGGGGATCGAGCCGGATCGATCGACCGACTCGATCGGTTCCTCCACCCGAGAAGACCGGGAGTCCTGGAGCAGCATCGCCGTACGGCTCAGTGACAACCGACTGACGCTGCCCAGACCGGTCCGGCGCCGTTCGGAGAGCCCGCGCAGGACAGCCGCCGCGGCCAGATAACCGGTGGAATGGTCGAGCGCCTGAACCGGCAGCGGAGTCGGTTCGCTCTCCGGATGGCCGCCGACGGGAAAGGCGATCCCGGTGCTCATCTGCACCAGGCTGTCGAACCCGCGTCGGCCGCGCCAGGGCCCGGACCACCCATATGCGTCCAGCATCACCTCGACGAGCCCGGGCCGGGCCGAGTGCAACTCCCGCTCGCCGAGGCCAAGGCCGTCCATGGCCCCGGGCCGGTAGCCGTGCACCAGCACATCCGCACCGGCGAGTAGCGCAAGCAGTCGATCCCGGTGTCGGTGCAGGTCCAGCCGCGCGCAATTCTTGCCCACTGTCATCTCCGCCTCGAGGGCCGGCTCCTGCCGGTCGAGCGGATCGATCCGCAGCACCTGCGCGCCGAAGCCCGCCAGGAAGCGGGTCGCGGCCGGACCGGCCAGCACCCTGGTCAGATCGAGCACCCTCAACCCCGCTAGTGGCCGTTCCGCCGGGCCGGAAGTCGTTGTGGTCGGCGAGATGTCGGTGAAGGTGCGGCTGACCAGGTGGTCGTGCGCCACGGCCATCCCCTGATGATGATTGCGCCAGGCCTCGGGAGTCCGAAGCTCGGCGGCGCACCCGCCGGCTTCCGACACAGCCGTCTCCAGGGACTCCCCGGTCCACCCGAGCACCCTCTCGGCGACGGCAGCCCGACCGGCCGGTTGCTGATCGGAATCGGGAACACCGAGCACCGCCAGCGCCGCCGCCCGGTGGATCGGATCGTTGGTGTGCAACCGGATCCAGCCGTCCGCGCAGCGGTAATCCCCGGCCACAGCGTCCCAGACGGCGGGCAGCTGCCAGCCCTGCGGCGTGAAGGTCAGACCGAACCATCCGCCCGCCAGCCCCCGATCGACGACCACCGGCGGACAGTCCTGCTCGCCGGCGGCCCACTCGGCGAGCGACAGGCCAGCGGCGGCAACGCTGGCCGCCGCGAGGTCGGCGACCGGGTAGCGGGAACTGAGCACCCGCGGCCCGTCGAACGAGACCCGATCCAGCATCTCGGCGTGGCCACCGAGAGCCGACCACGCATGCGCGAGCAGCGTCCGATCGATCCAGGTCACGGTGGCCATCCTGCCAGCGTGCGATGTGCGGATCGGATGCCGGTGCGCCTCAAGGCAGCTGGATCGCTACAGCGATCGCGCAACAGCCGAAGGCCACCAGAGCAGCCGACGAACGGAAGATGTCGATCCGCTCCCAGCGGAGCACCAGCACCTTCCAGTCCATGGGCAGATCGTCGACACGCCAGTCGTTCACCTTGATGTTGATCGGCACTGTGCCGAGAAAGGAGAACAGGACGAACGCCACCAACGCAATCACCGCGGCCCAGCGAAAACCGACCCCGGCCCCGCTGCCACCGACGACCAGCGTCGCCACGGCCGCCAGCACGGTCGGCACCATGAGAGCCGGCACCACGATGCGCAGCCGGCGGACGAGTGCCTGACGCGCGAGGACGTGCGACCGGTCCGGAAGCGTGCTCAGAGCCGGTTGTACCCCGTACCGGACGATGAATTCCTCCCCGGCAAGGAGCCCGGCCAGTACCAAGCCGATGGTTTCGAGGACCATCACGTCCTGAGCATCCAATGCATGTCGGCCAGCCTACCTACCGGCAGGTAGGGATACGCTGCCGGGTATGAGCCGTCCGGCCCGACGAACCGGGGCAGAGACCAAGGCGGAAGCCGAGCGTGTCGCGCTGTCGTTGTTCATTGCCCAGGGGTACGCCGCGACGTCGCTACGGCAGATCGCGGCAGAACTGGGCATCAACAAGGCCTCGCTGTACTACCACTTCAAGAACAAGGAAGCCATCGTCACGTCGGTAATGGTCAACCGCGCCAACGAGGCCGAGGAACTCCTGACCTGGGCTCGGGCCCAGCGACCGTCGCCGGATCTTCTGGACCGTGTTGTCCTCCGCTGGGTCGAAACACTGTCCGTCGACAAGCTCCGCGGCATCCGATTCCTCAATGCCAACCCCGCAGTGGTGAAAACCATCGCCACCGGTTCCGCACATCGGATTCGCGACAGCCTCGGCGCTCTGGTCGAGCTGTTCGCCGGCGACCCGCAGGATCCGATCCGGGTGTTGCTCGTGCGGATGGCTTTCCTCAGTATCAACGCTGCGGTCAGCGCTGCGGCCGCGACGTCGACCGACGACGACATCGCCGCCGGCGCGCGGGAAGCTGCCCTGGCGATCCTGGCCAGACTTCACAACCCGCGAGCCGTCGCCCGGTCATCGGCCGAAGTGACATGACTGCCAGCACCGACGACGTCGACCAACGCCCGAGGTCAGGGTTCCAGATCGGTGGCCGCACGCATCGACCCGTCCATGTAGAAGGGCGTCGAGGTGTGCTCGTGGGCGATTCGCCACTCGCCGCCGACCCTGGTCAGGCCGAGCGTCGACCGGTACCAGAGCGTGAACGGCTGGGGCGATTCCGGCGGTGCGCCCATGCTGTTCAGGCTGGTGCACACGGCCAGGTCGCCACTGACGGTCACCGCCAGGTCCCGGACATCGGCCCACACGCTGCCCCCCTTCTCGTCGAACCAGGCCTGCAGCTTCGCCACATCGGACGCACTCCCGGCCGGCTGGACCAGCGGTGGCGCCAGGCTGAACACCACGGCGCCTGGGGCGTACATCCCGCACAGGCTCCGGGCGTCGCCCGTCCGCATCGCGGCCGTACGGTTGGCGATGAGCTGCCGGATGTCGGACTCGTCGGCGGTCTGCTGCGCGTCAGTCACCCTTGTGACGGTCTCGCTGGCCATCGGCGCCGTCTCATTCTTCGTCGGCACGGTGTCCTCCTTTTGCGGTGCCCCCTGCGGGCGCCTCCATTCCAGATGTCGATGCTGCACCGTGAACCTCGACACTGCTCGTCGACAAATTTTCGGGACGCGCCGCAGGATGACTCGACCGAACGACGAATCACGCAGCGCCCACGGACGCCGGAACGCTTAGGGGCGCAAAGAGCGCCTGATCTCCTCGAGCTTGTCCTTCGCGGCTTGCTCACGTGCCACGCGTTGTTCCTCGGCGGTCAATGCCTGCCGCTGTTCGGCCGCCGCCCTGGCCGCAGCTTCCCGATCGGCAGCCGCCTGGGCCAGTTCCGTACTTCCGATCGCCGTCGCGTACCGGCCCTCGATCTTGTCGCGCACGTAGTCAAGACTCGGCACGCCGGATTCGCTGTAGTCAGGGCGCGGCAATGCTTGGTAGGCGGACGGCGTGAGGGCCGGTAATTCGACTATCTCGGCGTCGATGACATCGTCATCGTCATCGACGGCCGGCGGCGCCGTCTCGCCGGGGACCGGCGATTCCGGGGCGGTCGGTCCGCCGACGGCGGTACCGCCGTCACCAGCATCTGCGTCTGCGGGTTCGTCCATCGGTGTCTCCTCCCAAACGTGGTATCGAGGTTACTTGGCCGACCTCCGTCACTCTCTCTTGCCTAAGTTACCGGCCAGTAATAACCTGGTGCCTACTCGCCGGTAACTTGTCGACGCAGCAGGGAGCACATGCATGAGCCACTATCGATCAAACCTTCGTGACCTGGAGTTCAACCTCTTCGAGGTACTGGGAGCCGGCGAGCGGATGGGCACCGGACCGTTCACCGAGATGGACCCGGAAACGGCCCACACCGTGCTGGCAGAGCTGGAGAAGGTGGCCAGCGGACCCATCGCCGCGTCGTTTGTGGATGCGGACCGCAACCCGCCGGTGTACGACCAGGAAACCTTCTCGGTGACCCTGCCCGAGTCGTTCAAGAAATCGTTCGCCGCCGTGATGGACGGCGACTGGTGGCGGCTGGAACTGCCCACCGAGCTGGGCGGTTTCGGAGCTTCCCCGTCCATGCGCTGGGCGGCCTCGGAACTGATCCTGGGCGCCAACCCTGCCGTTCAGATGTACAGCTCCGGCCCCAACACCGCGAAGCTGATGCACGCCCTTGGCACGCCGGAGCAGCAGCAGATGGCGCTGACGATGATCGACAAACTGTGGGGCTCGACCATGGTGCTCACCGAGCCCGATGCCGGCAGCGACGTCGGCGCGGGCCGTACGAGAGCAATCCTGCAGGACGACGGCAGTTGGCACCTGGAGGGCGTCAAGCGATTCATCACCTCCGCCGACCACGACCTGACCGAGAACATCGTGCACCTGGTCCTGGCCCGACCGGAGGGGCCGGGCATCGAATCCCGCCCTGGCACCAAGGGTCTGAGCCTGTTCATCGTGCCGAAGTTCCACTTCGACGTTGAGAGCGGCGAACTGGGCGAGCGCAACGGCGCCTTCGTCACCGGGGTCGAGCACAAGATGGGGCTCAAGGTGTCGACCACCTGCGAACTCAGCTTCGGCCTGAATGGCACACCGGCGGTCGGCTACCTGGTGGGCGGGGTGCACGACGGCATCGCCCAGATGTTCCACGTGATCGAGTACGCCCGGATGATGGTGGGCACCAAAGCGATCGCCACCCTGTCCACCGGCTACCTCAATGCCCTGGACTACGCGAAGATTCGTGTCCAGGGAGCCGACCTGACCAGGGCCGGAGACAAGAGCGCACCACGGGTGACGATCATCCACCACCCGGATGTGCGGCGGATCCTGCTCAAGCAGAAGGCTTATGCGGAGGGCCTGCGGGCCGCCTATCTCTACACCGCCGGCTGGCAGGACCGGATCGCACTGTCCGAGGGCGACCTTTCCATGGCCAAGCGTGTCAATGACCTGCTGCTGCCGATCGTGAAGGGCGTCGGATCCGAACGGGCCTACGAAAACCTGGCCCTGTCCCTCCAGGTATTCGGCGGTTCCGGTTACACCCAGGACTATCCGATCGAGCAGTACATCCGGGACGCGAAGATCGACACTCTGTACGAGGGCACCACCGCGATCCAGGCGCAGGACTTCTTCTTCCGAAAGATCGTCAGGGACAACGGCGGCGCCTTGGCGGTCGTGGCCGGCGAGATCGGCACCTTCCTGGCCACCCAGAACAGCGAGGGTAGCCGCCTGAAGGAGGAGCTCGGCCTGCTGCACAGCGCCCTCGACGACTTCCAGGGCATGGTCGGCGTGCTCGTCGGCTACGCGATGGCGGCGGGCGAGAACGAGGCCAGCGTGTACAAGATCGGCGAGCATGCGGTGTCGCTGCTGATGAGCGCCGGTGACCTGCTGATCGGCTACCTGCTGCTCCAGCAGGCCGTCGTCGCCCAGGCCGCTCTCGACAAGGGTGCGGACGCCACGGATGTCGACTTCTACACCGGCAAGCTCGCGGTCGCACACTGGTTCTCCCGCAACGTGTTGCCGGAGTTGACCGCCCGCAGAACGATCCTGGAAGCGGCAGACGGCTCGCTGATGGAGGTCCCCGAGGGCGCGTTCTGATCGTCGGGATGTCTCGAGGGGCGTCTGCCACATCGGCGGGCGCCCCTCTCCCGTCTCCGGCGACAGTCCCGCTCCTGAGCCGCACAGCCGGAACTTCACCAGGTACCCACGCCGTACGCAAGATTGGCGAGGGCAAAACCAGGCCCGGGTGGCGCGTCTGTGCTGTATGGCAAGCACTTCGCACATTGCACAACTGCAGGATTCGGGGTCGGAACCGGCGGAGCGTCGGCAGTCCGAGGCAACACCAGCGGAGGAACGTCGCATGGGAATGACCGCTCGAGTGACGACCTGGGGCAGGCGCGTGGCCTTCGCCGGTCTGTCCGTCGGTTTGCTGGCGGGTGCGGTGGCCTGTACCTCGGGCAATTCGGGCACCGGCTCGGCGGTCCTAGGAGTCGGGACCACTCAGGCGGGCAGCGCGGCTCGCCGATTCGACCTCCGAGGTCACCGTCGCGGATGCACCCGACCCAGACCGGATCGCCCACGTCTGCATCATCATCCAGTGCCGCGGCGTCCACCCCCTCGATCGCGCCGCCGCCGCCGAAACCCGCAGCCGCGGTCGTCGCCTCCCCGGCACTCGGCGCGTCCGACCTCGACCCGGCTGCACCGATTTCGATCGCGGTGAAGAACGGGACGATCAAATCCCTGCAGGTGGTGAATCCGGCCGGCAAGACCGTCACCGGAAAGCTGTCCGCCGACAATTCCAGCTGGAAGCTGGGTGAGGATCTCGGCTACGGCAAGACCTACACGGTCAACGGCACGGCTGTCGGGCGGAACGGCAAGAGCGTGAAGATCAGCGGCACCTACTCGACGCTGAGCCCGCAGGACGAGGCCACCGCCCACATCTCGCCAGGCGACGGTGAGGTGGTCGGGGTGGCGGCGCCGATCATCGTCCGCTTCAGCTCGGACCCGACCGAACAGAAGGCGGCGATCGAGAAACGGATGAAGGTCGTCACCTCACCGGCCGTGCAGGGTTCGTGGGCCTGGATCACCCACGACGGCGACACCTACCCGTCGCTGGACTGGCGCCCGAAGAACTATTGGCCGCAGTTCACCAGAGTGCACGTCGACGCCGACATCTACGGCACCGAATTCGCCGACAGCGTCTACGGCGCGGCCGACGAGACCAGCGACTTCACGATCGGCCGGAACCAGGTGGTGATCGCCGACGCGAAGAAATTCGACATCGTCGTGCAGCAGTCCGGCAAGACCGTGGCGACCTATCCGGGGTCCTTCGGCGGCGGCGACGACCCGAACAGCCGTTTCGGACTGAGTCCCCAGCAGGTCACCAGGTCAGGCATCCACATCGTGATGGACAAGCAGCAGACGGTGTCGATGAGCAATCCTGGCTTCTACACCAACTCCATCGAGCACTGGGCGGTCCGGATCAGTGACAACGGCGAGTTCATCCACGAGAACCCGAACACCGTCGGCGACCAGGGCAACACCAACGTCAGTCACGGCTGCATCAACCTGTCGCCGACGGACGCCGTGGCGTACTACAACTCCGCGATCTACGGCGATCCGGTCGATGTCCTCAACACGAGTGTGCAGCTCTCCCCCGCGGACGGCGACATCTACGACTGGACGTATTCCTGGTCGACTTGGAAGTCACTGTCCGCGCTCTGAATGTCCGGCTGAATCGGAGTCGGTCAAGAGTCGGCTCTAGTTCTTTCGCCGATTCGGTGCGAACTCCAGGGTGAGCATCGCAGCGATGGACGGCAGGAACGCCCGCAGCCGGAACATCACGAACCGTCGCTGACCGAGCACGTGGAACTTGCGGAGGAATGTGTAGAGCGATTCCATCTCGAGCAGCCCGTCGCCGAGGTGGACCAGCCGGTACATCGTCTGCCGAACCCGCCCGCGCGTGGAATCGTCGAACAGCTCCGGGAAGGCAGCGAAAGACAACGACAGGTGGCGCGCACCTGATCGTCTGGCCCAGGCCAGCATGTCCATGGTCATCCGCTCGTCCGTGCCGTTCGGCGCATCCGGCCGCCGGCATGGCACGTCGAGGGACACCTCCCGGCCGCCGTCCGCCGTTCCGTACCGCTGGAATCCGACGACCCGACCCGTGCGGTCGCTGGCGATGACCAGCCACAAACCAGGGATCTCGCCGGTGAGCAGCCGGTCGAGGATCATCGAGAAGCCGCGCCGGCTCTCGCCCCGATCGGCGGACTCGGCGACTGCTCGCAGATCCGCGCGCAACGGTTCGTCGATCGCCGACTCGGCGACGATCCGCGTCGTGACGCCCGCGTTGTGCGAGCGGTTGACCGCTTGGCGAAGGTTCCGGAACTTCCGTCCCTCCATCGAGAAGGTCTGCACGTCCAGGACGACGTCACGCCCGAAGGCAACCGAACGCAGGCCCGGCTGTCCCGGGCTGCGGTCGGCCCACAGCTCGCGACAGTCCTCACCCGCTCCGAGAACCGCTACCCGCCAACCATTCCGCCTGCAGAACCTGTTGAACTCATCGATCAGCAACGGGAAGTCGAGTCGGTGCCCGACGGGATCGCCGCCCACGACGGCGATGCCGAACCTGGTGCGGTACCCGAGCGCCGCCGTACCGCGCGCGTTGACGAAGTAGGTCTTGCGGGAATGCAGCACGAAAGGGGCGAGCGGATCGTCCGGCGTCTCGTCCACCAGTGGGATGATCTGCGGCAGCAGCGCGGGACTGGGCTCCGACTTGTTCGGCAGGACCAGCGCGAAGCCGACGAGAACGGTTGCGATGACACCGATACCGCGCAGATGCTCGAGATCGGCAGCAATCGCGACGACGAGTCCGATGGCCGCCCAGCCGACGTGCTGGGCGGTGATCGGACGCCGTAACCGCAGGCCGCGGCTGAGCAGGATCAGCGCGGCGGCGGTCGCGTAAACCCAGGCCCGCTGTACATGCGGATCGGTGGTCCGTCGCGCGAGCACGGTGATCAACAATGCGATGAACAGGACGACAATGGCGGAAACGTCGGCGGCCGTGACCCAACCGCGGGATGTCGGGCGTGCCTGCTGTTCCGCTGCATCCGTGCGGCCATCGGAAGCCGGCTGCACCTGCTTCAGATCACTCACCCTCGTTCACTCACCGTCACGCAGATGGTCATACCACCCTCACATATAGCACTCAGGAACCGATTCTCATTCCGAGAACGGCAGTTCCGGTTCGCAGAGTAAGTTCGGCTCGGTGCAGCAGTCCGAACACCCGGTTCGCCCACGAACGGCTGAACCACAGACGGAAGATCGTGGTGCTTCGACGAGTGCGCCGGATCGCAGGCTGTCCTCGATCCGTGCGGCCGGCAGCCTCCCCGAGCTGGACCTGGTGGTCACCGAGTGCCGTGCCTGCCCGCGTCTGGTCGCCTGGCGCGAACTCGTCGCGGCCGAGAAGCGAGCCGCCTACCGGCACGAGGACTACTGGGGTCGGCCCGTCCCCGGATTCGGACCGGCGGATGCCTGGCTCGCCGTCGTGGGTCTGGCTCCGGCGGCGCACGGCGGGAACCGGACCGGCCGGATGTTCACCGGCGACCGGAGCGGCGATGTCCTCTACGCGGCCCTGTACCGCGCGGGCTTTGCCTCCCAACCTCTTTCGCTCCGACCAGACGACGGCATGGAGCTGCGCGGGGTGCGCATCACCGCCCCGGTGCACTGCGCACCCCCGGACAACAAGCCAACCCCGGCGGAGCGCGACAACTGCGCGCCGTACCTGGGGCGCGAGCTCGAGTTGCTCGCTCCGACGCTGCAGATCGCCCTGGTGCTCGGCGGTTTCGGCTGGCAGGCGTTGCTGGCGAGTCTGGCCAGGCAGGGCTGGCTGATCCCCCGCCCGAGGCCGTCGTTCGGGCACGGCGCAGAGGTGACGCTGACCGGGCCACGGGGCCAGCAGCTGACGTTGCTCGGCTGCTATCACGTCAGCCAGCAGAACACTTTCACCGGTCGGCTGACTCCGGACATGCTCGACGCCGTGCTCGCCCGCGCCACCGCACTCCGCCGCCCCGCACCCCCACCGCGCTGATCAACTTCGCCGGCGCTCAGGATCGTCCTGGAATTGGGACTGCCGGGACAGGAATCGACAACTTCATGAGCGCGGCGCCGGGTCGTCAGGCTGCCCAGCCCACCTGCCTACTCGGAATCAGGTATGTCTCGCCGGTGGCCGCGCATCCGGCGCCGCTGGGCCTCCAGGATGCGTGCGAGATCCTCCTGTGCCTCCGTCTCCGTGCGCTCCGGGTCGCGGGCAGCCCTCCTAGCGGCTCCCGGCTCGAGATCCATTTCGAGATTGTGTTCGGACTCGCCGGCACGCTGCGCTTCAGCCGCGTCGCGGTCGGGGGGATCACGCCGCCGGGACCGCCGCAAATTGGGTGTCAGCGCAGCAGGGTCGGCGTCCTGGTCGGCCCGGGCGTCAAGGCGCGCAACGGCATCGGCGATCAGTCGTCGGGCCGACCAGGTCACGCCCACACCTTCCATTCGATTGTGGACAACGTGTAAACGGGAAGCAATCGACTACCGCGCACGGAGCGAGCCGCCCGGTGGCAACCAGCCGCCAGGGCGGGGCGGAACGATCTCGGGGCGCGGCGGAAGGCTACCGCCGGGCGGCGGGAACCCACCCGGCATCGGGTAGCTCTGCGCGGCGGCCGGCGCGACGTAGTCACCCCCGGGCGCCGACGTCGGCGGCCCGAACGGTGTCGTCGCCGGCAGACTGCCCGGCGCGTCTTGAATCCAGGCATCGGGCAACACGGCCGGCGGGAGCGCGACCGCCGGATCGGCTGGAGCATCGTCCACCGTGACCCCATGGGCGGCTGCCAGTGCCGGCAACCCGGCCGCCCAGCCGGCCGAGACGTTGCGCACTTTCCACCCGCCCGCCCGTCGGTAGATCTCGACCAGGATCGCGGCTCGCTCGGTCGTCAGCCCTGAGGCATCCGCGCGGTGCGACTCCCCGGCCGAGACGGTCACCCCGAGCCCCCGGATCGCGGCGAGCGAGCCAGGGACGGCGATGTCGAGAGCCACGGCGACGGCCAGGGTCTGGATCGCGGCCGGAACGGCGGCAAGGTCAGCGGTCACGCGGTCGACTGCTACCAGGCGAACGGCGCCCTCTGGCGACGAAGGCTGGTTGAAGAACACGAAGTCGGCGTCACTGCGGACCTTCCCGTCGGCGCCGAGTTGGAACACCATGAGGTCGACCGAGCCCGCCCCGACACCGGCCACGGCGATGTCCGCACGGCCGGTCGCCAGCGGAGCGTTCGCACCCTTGGACAAGACAGTCATGGTTCCGACCTTGCCACGACACGGGCCGGGGACGCCATTGCGCCGACGGAGGGATTCGGTCGGTTACACCCGGGTCACGCGTTGAATGGCCCGCATCTTGTTGACCGCATCGAGGGCCGCGACCTTGTAGGACTCGGCCAAGGTCGGATAGTTGAACACCGCGTCGACCAGGAAGTCGACGGTGCCGCCGCACCCCATCACCATCTGGCCGATGTGGACGAGTTCCGTCGCGTTGGTGCCGAAGACGTGTACTCCGAGCAGTTCGCGGGACTCGGCGTGGACGAGCAGCTTCAGAATCCCGTAGGAGTCGCCGAGGATGGCGCCGCGGGCCAGCTCCCGATATCGCGACACGCCGACCTCGAACGGCACGTTCTCGCTGGTCAGCTGGTTCTCTGTGCGACCGACGTAGGAGATCTCCGGGATCGAGTAGATGCCGATCGGCTGCAGGTCGCCGAGCTTGCCGCCCACCGCTTCGCCGAATGCGTGGTAGGTAGCTCGACGCCCCTGCTCCATCGAGGTCGCAGCCAGCGCCGGGAAGCCGATGATGTCGCCGACCGCGTAGATGTGATCGACCGAGGTCTGGAAATTCTCGTTCACTTCCAACCGACCGCGTTCGGCCGCCACGATCCCCGCAGCCGCCACGTTCACCGTGTCGGAGGCGCCCTGGCGGCCGGCCGAATACAGCACCGTGTCGGCCGGAATCTTCTTTCCAGACTCGAGGATCGTCAGCGTGCCGGACGGATGACGTTCGACGGTCCGCACCGATTCGGAGAAGCGGAAGGTGACCGCGAGGTCGCGCAACTGGTATTTCAGCGCCTCGATGATCTCGTCGTCGCAAAATTCGAGCATTGCGGCACGCTTCTCGACGACGGTGACCTTCGTGCCCAGTGCAGCGAACATCGACGCATATTCGATGCCGATGACGCCGGCACCCACCACCACCATCGACGCGGGCACCCTGTTCATGTTCAGGATCTGGTCGGAATCGACGATCGTCTCCCCGTCGAATTCGACCGTGCTGGGCCGCGCCGGCCGGGTGCCGACGGCGATGACGAACTTGTCGGCGGTCAGGTTCTGTTTGACGCCGAACTCGTTCTCGACCTCCACCGTGTGCGCATCGAGGAATTGAGCGGTGCCGGGAATCAGCGCGACCCGGTTGCGCGACAGCTGATTTCTGATGACGTCGATCTCGCGATTGATGACGTGCTGGGTGCGGGCGGAGAGGTCGGCCACGGTGATGTCGTCCTTGACCCGGTAGGCCTGTCCGTAGAGCTCGCGCTGGCTCAGTCCGGTCAGGTAGAGGACGGCCTCCCGCAACGTCTTGGACGGAATGGTGCCGGTGTTGATGCACACTCCGCCGACCATGTTGCGGCGCTCGATGACGGCCGCCTTCTTGCCGAGCTTCGCCGCGGCGATCGCCGCCTTCTGTCCTGCGGGGCCGGAGCCGATGACGATCAGGTCGAAGTGGTCCATGACGAACTCATTCCTGCCGCAGGTCGAGCCCGTGGCCCGGGCACCTTTCGCCATCTTCGTCCCCCCGGGCAGTATCGGGGAATCGGGGAGCCCCATGTTGCCTGCCCGCAACACGAAATTGACCTGGGTGACGTCTGGGCTGGTGCTGTGACCGGTGGGTCAGCTGTCGATCTGGGTATCCAGGGGCGGTGGCGCGAGCCGCTCGTTGGCCGCCGCGATCCTCGCCAGCACACCAAGGGCGTAGGCATCGGCGGCGGTCTCTGCCTCGATCTCCTCGTCTGGGCGGGGTGGCAGCCGAACGGTGAGCGCAAACCCACCATCGGACACCCGGAGGCCGACGAATGTTGCACCCATCAGCTCGCGCAGCTGGTCCTCGCGCGGCAGCCAGAGCGCAGCCTGGATCTCCACGGAGTCCAGCGCCCATTCCGTCGTGCCGTTGAAGCCGAGCACTCTGGCCTCGGGTGGACCCTGCGCCTCGATCGTCATGTCGCTGAGCGTGAAGACGTCGCCCTCGAACGCCGGATCGACCAGGCTGAACCGGTCTCCCGACGCCGGACTCCACCGGACCCCGGCCTCCCGCAGCGCCACCGCGAGTTCACGCGAGATCATCCACACTCTCCTTCGCCCATCCGGTTGCCCTCAGCGCCCAACATCCGGCCGGTCGGATCCTGACCGCCCATCCGTCAATTCTGCCGGATGCGCCGACCGGGTTCTGACGGTCAGGATTTGTGACCGACGACGAAAATCCGCCGGAACGCGTAAAGCGTTTCTCCCCCGGGCCGCGGCGGATATGCCTCCCGCAGCAGCTGGGCGTACTGCCTTTCGAACTGTTCAGACTCGTCCGGGCCGAGCACGGCCCTGATCGGTCCGAGAGTGGTGCCGCGCACCCATTCGAGAACCGCATCTGGACCGTCGAGGAGGTGCTGATAGGTGGTCTCCCAGGCGTCCGCGGACCAGCCGGCGTCCAGTAGCAGCTCGGCGTACTCGGCGGCCGGCACCACAGCGCGGTCGAAACGGGGAACGTCGGCGAGCCGGCCGGACCAGCGCGCCGAACGGGCCAGTTCGAGCAACAGCCGGTGCGAGTCGGCCTGGAAATTGCCGGGCACCTGCCATGCCATCCAGGCGCCGGGCGGCAGCGCCTCAGCCCAGCTGCGCAGCAGACGAAGGTGCTCCGGGACCCATTGCAGTGCGGCGTTGCTGATCAGCACATCGACATCGCCATCGGGATGGTAGGTGTTGATGTCGCCCAGTTCGAAGGACAGCCGGTCGCCGGCCGGGGCCACCTGGATCATCTCCGCGGAGGAATCGACGCCCAGCACCTGTGCATCCGGCCAACGCTGCGCAAGGGTGGCGGTCAGATTTCCGGGACCGCAGCCGAGGTCGACCACCCGGCGGGGGCGTGACACGTGAATGCGGCCGACCAGGTCGAAGAACGGTCGGGCGCGGTCGTCCGCGAATCGGCTGTATTGAGCTGGGTCCCACGTGATCACATCTGGACGATATGACGGCAGCCACCTTGCGGCAGCAAAAGACCCCGGGGGCTGCCAGGTCGGGGGTCCGGCAGCAACCGGGGTCATGTGTGTTATCGCTGGGCACCAGCCCCGCGTTACACGGGCGTTGGACCAATTTTCCGCGGATCGTTCCGCGGTCCGGAGCGCGCTATCGCGACGGGGAGGAGATCCCGTCGCGACGGCTCGTCAGGATGAGGTCGTCGGAGTTGTCCGACGACCTGGTTCAGCGGCTGAGGCCCTGGCGCTGCGCCATCAGGATGATCTCGTCGCGCATCGCCGGCGTGCCCGCACGCTCGATGGCGCGGCTCAGCGCGCGACGGTTGCGCGAAGCCTCACGGTTGGTGCGGAATCGACTGCGTGATGCGGCTCATGATGGTTCCTCACAATTCAGTTCAGTACAGGCACTGCTTGTACTTCCGGTCGTTCCGGGCGTCACGTCGTTGGTGACATCAGATAAGACGCTCAGCGACCCAGGTTCGTTACCCGATCAGCCGGTGAACCCGGTCACACGCCGTTGATTCGCCGGTGAAATCTCTAGATCGCATTCATAACGCCGGTCTGTCCCCGTGGGCCCCGTCTGTGGCAGTCGGCGTCGCGGTCGGCGTGGTGGACTCGGGCACTGCCGGTGCCGGATCGGGTGCGGGGCCGATCGCTGCGGCCAGCAGGCCCGAATTGGGCATGCTGACCGGGCCTTCATCCGTGTGGATGGTCGTGTACATCAGGCCTGCGGCCAAGATGACACCCTCGAACGGTCCGCCCATTGCGCCGGTCCGGACGCGGATCCGTTCCCCTGGGACGTACGGACGGGTGAACAGCAGGACCAGACCGGCGAAAAAGTTCGACAGGGTCTGCTGCGCCGCGATGCCGATCACCACGGCGGTCACCGCGCCGCCTATCAACAGACTGCTGAGGTCGACGTGCAGCAGGGACATCAGCGCCAGACCCACCGTGGCGTAGCCGGCGATGGAACAGATCAACCGGATGGCGGACGCCGCGGGCGCCCCGGCCCGGTTCCGAGTCACTCGCGCGAGTTCGTTCCCGATCGACCGGGTGGCGATGACGCCACTGATCACGAAGATCACCGCAAGTACGACGTCGATCAAAATGACGTAGCCGGGTTCCACCGAGAAGTGGCGGCCGAAAACGTCGAACTCGCCGGGTCTCGAGCGTGCCAGTCCCCCTAGTCGCTCGCCCACGACGAAACTCACGACCGCGATGACCACGGCCGGAATTGCCCGCTTCAGGTCGGGCCTGGTCCGCTTCTCGATCGTTTGCAAGGCGCGGAGCGCGCGGCCGTGGTGGTCGGGGGCCTGGTCATCGGTCGGTGAATCCGTCATGCCGTCCATGCTGACAGGCAGCCGGTACCGCACTCCAATCCGCGGCCGGTGGCCGTTCTCGGGCTGGGCCCATGCTCATGAGGGTCAGTGCAGGTTCACTTCCAGCGGAAGTGGACGAAGACCCGGCCGAAGTTGTCCGAGTCCTTCTCGACGCGGTGATAGAGCGCCTTGATGTCCTTCCGGTCCAGAAATCGCAGCACATGCTTCTTCAGCGCGCCGGAACCCTTGCCCGGGATGATCTCGACGAGCGGGGCCTTCTTGGCGACGGCTTCGTCGATGATCGCGCGCAGGGCCCGGTCGATGTCCTGCCCTTGTTGTAGATCTCGTGCAGGTCCAGCTTGAGCTTCATCTGGTGTTCGGGAACGCCAGCGACAGACCAGGGTCCGCCAGCAGGGCACCGACGTCCGCGAGGAACTGCGAACCCTGCTGCCCGTCGATCACCCGGTGGTCGAACGAAAGCGACAGTTGACAGACCTTCCGCACCGCCAGCTGACCGTCGACGACCCAGGGCGCGTCCTTGATCGAGCCGAGCGCCAGGATCGCCGACTCGCCCGGGTTGATGATCGGCGTTCCGGTGTCGACACCGAAGATGCCGACGTTGGTGATGGTGAACGTGCCGCCGCTCATCTCGGCGGGGGAGGTCCGGCCTGCCCGGCCGTCGCGGTCAGATCGGCCAGCGCCACCGCCATTGCGTGCAGGTCCAGCTGATCCGCATCGTTGATGACGGGAACGATCAGTCCCCGCGGAGTGGCCGCCGCGATACCGAGATTGACGTAGTTCTTGAAGACGATGTCTCCCGCGTCGCCGTCCCAGACCGAATTGATCTCCGGCGTCCGGCGGGCGGCCAGACACACGGCGAAGGCGGCGAAGGCCAGCGGGCCCAGTTTGACCTCGGCGAACTCCGGACGCTTGCGCAGCCGGTCCCGCAGTTCCATCATCGGCGTGACGTCCAGCGTCAGGAACTCGGTCACGTGCGGCGCGGTGAACGCGGAGGCGACCATGGCCTGCGCCGTCATCTTCCGAATGCCCTTGATCGGTCGCCGGTACTCGCGGGCCTCGGGGCTGCGGGTCCGACCAACAGTCTGACCTGTCGGGTACCCGGCCGAACGGGAACCCTCATCCGGTCCGGTCTCCGATATGGCCAGTCCGGCCGCGGCCTGCTCGATCTCGGCCCGGGAGATCACGCCGTCCGCCCTGCTGGGGTGGACGCCGGCTAGATCGACCCCGAGGTCTCTGGCCAGTTTGCGGACGGGGGGCGTCGCCTTCGGGGCGGGAGCCGGCGGATGCTGCGCTGGTGGCCGGCACCTTGGCAGGGGGAACCCGCTCGACATCCGAGCCGGGATCCTCCAGCGGAACGCTGGCCTTCCGCCGACGTCGCCCGCCGGTGGCCGGTCCGGCTGATACGTACCCGACCAGGGTGGCGATCCGGCCGTCAGCCATCATCTCGCCGATCTTCGCCCCGCCTTCTTCGCCATCAGCCTCGTCGGCGGCCGGCCCGTCGTCCAGACCTCCCGGATCGGTGTCGATGCTGATGATCGGCGTACCGACGTCGACGGTGATGCCCGGTTCGACCAGCAGCGCCTGCACCACTCCGGCGTACGGCGACGGCAGTTCGACGGCGGCCTTGGCCGTCTCGATCTCGACCATCACCTGGTTGACGGTGAGGGTGTCGCCGACGGCGACGTGCCAGGTCAGGATCTCCGCCTCGGTCAGTCCCTCGCCCACGTCGGGCATCGGGAACGTCTGGATTCTTGTCATGTTGATGATCCCGTCCTAGTAGGCCAGCACGCGGTCGACCGCGTCCAGCACCTTGTCGAGGTCGGGCAGGTAGTACTCCTCGAGCTTGCTCGGCGGATACGGCAGGTCCATGCCGGCGACGCGGAGTACCGGCGCGGCCAGCGAGTAGAACGCCTCCTCCGTCACCCGGGCGGCGATGTCGCCACTGATCGAGGACTCCCGCGGCGCCTCGGTGACGACCACCAGATGCCCGGTACGCCGCACCGAGTCGAGCACCGGGTCGAGATCGAGCGGCGACAGCGACCGCAGGTCGATCAGCTCGAGCGACCGTCCATCGGCTGCCGCGGCGTCGGCGGCCGCATGCAGTACCGGCATGGACGGCCCGTAGGAAACCACGGTGACGTCCGTACCCGGACGACGGACGACGGACGAGAAGGTGGTCCCCGGCGCTGCCGAGACGTCCAATGGTGCCTTCTCCCAGTAGCGGCGTTTCGGCTCGAAGAACACGACGGGATCGTCGCAGCTGATCGCCTCCTGAATCATGAAGTAGGCGTCAGCCGCATTCGAGCAGGTGACGACGCGGAGGCCGGCGATGTGGCAGAAGAACGATTCGGGCGCCTCGGCGTGGTGCTCGACCGCTCCGATTCCGCCGCCATAGGGAATCCGGACGACGACCGGCATCTTGACGTACCCCTGCGTGCGGAACGTCAGTTTGGCCAATTGCGAGATGATCTGGTCGAACCCAGGGAACACGAAGCCGTCGAACTGGATCTCGGTCACCGGACGGTAGCCGCGCATGGCCAACCCGATGGCCGTGCCGATGATCCCTGACTCCGCGAGTGGAGTGTCCAGCACCCGATGCTCGCCGAAATCCTTCTGCAGCCCGTCGGTGACCCGGAAAACACCGCCGAGCTTTCCGACGTCCTCCCCCATGATCAGAACCTTCGGGTCCTTCTCCATGCCGGCCCGCAGACCCATGTTCAATGCCTTGGCCAGCGTCGTCGGCGGTGGCGGCGGCCGCGCTCGGATGACCGTTCACCGTGCCCGATGCCAGATGTCCTTGGGGCGTCATGACTGCACCTCGTCCGCGAAGCCGTCCAGGTATGCCAGAAATTCGGCCTGCTGGCGCTCGATCTGATGGTTCGGTTCGGAGTAGACGTGACGGAACATCCGCTCCGGCGGGGGCGTCGTCATGGCGATGCAGTGCGCCCTGAATCTCGCGGCCAGCGCGTCGGCCTCGGCATCGACTTCGTCGAAGAACGAGGAGTCGGCCATGCCGCCCCGGGCCAGATTGACCTTGACCCGCTCGATCGGGTCGAGCAGCTTCCAAGCCTGGGCCTCATCCACCTGCCGGTAGCGGCTGGGATCATCGGACGTGGTGTGGGCGTCCATCCGGTAGGTGAACGCCTCGACCAGTACCGGACCGTTCCCGGACCGGCATTCGTCCAGTGCCCACCTGGTCACCGCCAGACAGGCCAGCACGTCGTTCCCGTCCACCCGCACGCCGGGAAAGCCATAGCCGCGGGCGCGGTTGAACAGCGGTATCCGTGACTGACGCTCGACCGGCTCCGAGATGGCCCACTGATTGTTCTGGCAGTAGAAGACGACGGGCGAATCGTAGGCGGCCGCGAACACCATGGCCTCGTGCACGTCGCCCTGGCTGGTCGCACCATCGCCGAAGAACGCGATCGTCGCTTCGGAGTCGCTCCCGGGACCGACTTTCCCGTCGAGCCGCTGACCCATCGCGTAACCGGTGGCGTTGACGGCCTGATTGCCGATGACGATGCAGTAGCCGGCGAAGTTTTTCTCGTTCGGATCCCAGCCGGTGTGCTCGACGCCCCTGAAGAGGCCGAGCAACTCGGTCGGATCGATACCGCGACACCAGGCGATGCCGTGTTCGCGGTACGAAGGGAAGGCCATGTCCTGCGGCTGCAGCGCCCGGCCCGCCCCGATCTGGGCCGCTTCCTGACCAAGCAGCGGCACCCAGATGGAGAGCTGGCCCTGCCGTTGCAACGCATTACCCTCGCGGTCGAAGCGACGAACCAGCACCATGTCCCGGTAGAGCCCCTTGAGCAACTCCGCCGAGACCTCCAACGGGTAGTCCGGATGCGGGGTGAACTCGCCCTCCGGACTGAGCATCTGGATCAGGTCCTCGCCACCACTTGTTGCCTTCAGACCCGCGATGACCTCGGCCGGCGACGGTGAGGACAGCGGGGCAGGGGTCGCGCCCGCGCCGGTCACGCCGCGCTCGCGCACTCCCCTTGCTGTCGTCAGGCTGTCGATCCACTGCTGATTGACCACCGGTACATCTCCTCGTTCACTAAGTCCCACGCTCCGGCCCGCAGGTATTGGCGGGATCGCCGGACGTCGTGGGCGCCGAGGAGGCGAGATCGAACGGCCCATGGGTGGGGGCCGCCGAACCGCCCGTCGGCGTTGACGGTCAGCTTCGGATCGCCGCGTGTTGCACCCGCTCGTCGAGTCGGAACAGCGAACCTGATTCAGATACTGGCACGAATGGCCGGCGATCGTGATCGCGACCATCTCCGACACTCGGAGGACCTTCGATCCCACCGTGACCGCGCTGACCAGTGGCACCGGACCCAGCCGACGAGCCTGCCGGTCCGGGCGATACGGGGATCGCCGCAACCCCGGTGGCCGCCGGTTCGAACGCGGCCATACCATCGATCCCAGCGGACCGGCGTTGCGTCCGTCCGTGCCGTGTCACTTCCGAACGCTGTCGATCACTGAGGGGTTCACCGTGGAGCTGGAACACCGATTCGAGGTGCCCGTCGGCATCGAAACCGCCTGGTCGACCCTGCTGGACATGGAAAAGGTCGGTCCGTGCTTCCCCGGCGCCACGCTGGACACCGTCGACGGCGACTCGTTCACCGGTTCCGTGAAGATCAAGCTCGGTCCGATCCAGCTCACCTACAAGGGCAAGGCCAAGATCGTCGAGAAGGACCCGGTCGCGCATCGCGCGAAGATCGAGGCTTCCGGAAATGCCAGTTCCGCGTCCACGGCCGCCATGTTGGTCACCGCGACGGCGACCCCCATCTCGGCGAACCGGACGGCCGTCGATCTCGTCACCACCCTGTCCATCACGGGGCGTCCCGCGCAGTTCGGCCGCGGCGTGATGGTCGAGGTCGGCAACAAACTGATCGGCCAATTCGCGGACGCTGTTTCGACCCAGCTGTCCGGCCGTCCGGCCGGTGGCGCCGAGCTTTTGAACGAGGTCAACCCGGATGACGTCGCCGCCGAGGTGGCGGCGGCATCGGAGGCCGCGGCCGAAGGCGAGACCCAGCCGTACCGGTCCGTCGGCGCTCACCGCACGCCCGGTGAGCCGGCGCAGCCCATCAATCTTCTCCGGTCGGCGGGCGCGCCGATCGCCAAGCGACTGGCGCCCATTGTGATCGGCATCCTGGCCGTGATCATCATCGCTCGCCTCAGCCGGCACCGCCGCCTCGCGAAGATCGTCGCGACGGCCGCACTCGACGCACTCGACGCACTGCCCGACTGACGGACTCGCCGCGCTGATCAACAACCGCGGCGCCGGTCAGTCGCTTACTGCGTCCTTCAGCGTGGCCAGTTGGGCGTGCAGGGAAGCCGGTACGGTGTCCCCGATATGGGCGAACCATTCCTCGATGAGCGGGATCTCGGCCTGCCATTCGCGCCTGTCGATGTCGAGCGCGGCAGCGAGATCAGCCTCGCTCACGTCGAGGCCCTCGACGTCGAGACCGCCCGGGACCGGGACCAGACCGACCGGCGTGGCCACCGCATCTGCCGTGCCCTCGAGCCGATCGATGACCCATTTCAGCACGCGGGAATTCTCCCCGAATCCGGGCCACAGGAAGCGCCCGTCGGCCGACCGGCGAAACCAGTTGACGTAGAAGATCTTCGGCAGTTGCTCCGCGTCCGGCCGATCACCGAGGTCGGCCCAATGGGCGAAATAGTCACCGGCGTCGTAGCCCATGAACGGCAGCATGGCCATCGGATCGCGGCGCACCACACCGACTGCACCTGTTGCGGCGGCGGTGGTCTCGGACGACAGGGTGGCTCCCATGAAGACCCCGTGCTGCCAGTCGTTCGCCTCGGCCACCAACGGGATGGTGGTCTTGCGACGACCGCCGAACAGGATGGCCGAAATGGGAACGCCCGCCGGCGCCTCGTACTCGGAAGCCAGGATGGGGCACTGGTCGATCGGGGTGCAGAACCGCGAATTGGGGTGCGCGGCCGGTTCGCCGGCCGATGCGAGTTCCTGGCCGGCGGCGTCCAGGCCGGACGGCGTCCAGTCGCGCCCCTTCCAATCGATGAGGTGGGCGGGCGGTTCCGGCGTCATTCCCTCCCACCAGACGTCCCCGTCGTCGGTGAGCGCGACGTTGGTGAATATCGAATTGCCGCCGCCGATGGTTTTCATCGCGTTCGGATTGGTCTGCCATCCGGTGCCCGGAGCGACCCCGAACAGCCCGTATTCCGGATTGGTGGCGTACAAGCGGCCGTCGGTGCCGAACCGCATCCAGGCGATGTCGTCGCCGAGCGTCCGCACCTCCCAGCCCGGGATGGTGGGCTCGAGCATGGCGAGATTCGTCTTGCCGCAGGCACTTGGGAAGGCGGCCGCAACGTAGTGGACAGCGTTGGCCGGTGATGTCAGCTTCAGGATCAGCATGTGTTCGGCCAGCCAACCCTCCTCCCGAGCAATGGCCGAGGCGATCCGCAGTGAATAGCACTTCTTGCCGAGCAGTGCGTTTCCGCCATATCCGGAACCGAACGAGGCGATGGCCCGCTCCTCGGGGAAATGGGTGATGTATTTCGTCTTGTTGCAGGGCCAGGGCACGTCGACATCACCGGGACGTAGTGGAGCGCCGACGGAGTGCAGTGCCTTGACCCACGGCACTCCGGAATTGATGATCTCGAGGGCTCGGCTGCCGATCCTGGTCATGATCCGCATGGACGCCACGACATACTCCGAATCGGTCACTTCCACGCCCAGCATGGGAATGTCGGCGTCGAAGGGACCCATGCAGAACGGCACTACGTACATCGTGCGACCGCGCATGCTGCCCCGGTACAGCTCGGTCAGGATGGTTTTCATCTCCGCGGGCGCCATCCAGTTGTTCGTCGCACCTGCATCCGCCTCGTCCACCGAGCAGATGAAGGTTCGGTCCTCGACCCTGGCCACGTCGTCGGGATCCGATCGGGCCAGGAACGAATTCGGTTTGCCGGCCAGCCTGGTGAACGTGCCGGCATCGACGAGTCTGGTGGTCAACCGGTCCCACTCGGCGTCCGAGCCGTCGATCCACACCACGGCATCGGGCTCCGTCAGGGCGGCGATCCCGGTAACCCAGTCGAGCAATCCGGGATCGGTGGCGACGACGCCGAGCCCTGCAGGAACGGGTCCCATTTGGGCAGGGAGCGACCCCAGCCGGGTCCGTCGCGGCGAGGCGGACTGGCCGGCCTGCCGGCCGAGCAGGTGTTCGACGGGCGGATTCACAACGGCGGTCATGGAACCATCTCCTGTTGACTTTCGTTTGATTAGGACACTCGGACTCGAGGTGCCATGCTGGACGAGGGACCGACGAAGCGGACAAATCCGCGTCAACTGGCCCATCCTGGCGGGATTCCAGAGACTTTATCGACAGATGCCCAGCTTTTCGTCGTGGCGCGGTGAGGTGCGCACCACAGAATCGTGAAAGAGATCGATTCAGAACACGTGATGGCACACACGGTTGTTCGATTTTGTTCAGTGTTGCGGGGTTATGCCCAGTATCGAGTCAGCGAGAAAACGGAACTATCGAGCCTTGGATACCGAGGACATGTTGAAGCCGTCGACACGCATGGGCGGCATGGCGCTGCGGGTGAACCAATCGCTCCACTCCCGCGACAGGGCCGCTTCGGTACCGCCCACCACACTCGCCTGCCGCAGGACATCCAGCGGCGACATGTTGAACCTGAAGTTGTTCACCGAACCGGCGATCTCGCCGTTCTCGATCAGGAACACGCCGTCCCGGGTAAGTCCGGTCAGCAGCATCGTCATCGGGTCGACCTCGCGCAGGTACCACTGCGAGGTGACCAGCAGGCCGCGACTGACCCCAGCGACCAAGTCTTCGGTCGTCAGCGACGGGTCGCCGCCGTCGATCACCAGGTTGTCTGCCAACGGCGAGAAACCGGCACCGAACTCGCGGGCGCACGCCCGGGTGTGCACCAGGTTCGCCAGCGCACCGGCGGTGACCAAATCGGTGCGGCCTATCCGGGCACCGTTGTCGAAGACGGACTGCTCGTCGGAGGAGGCCGCGGTGGCGATGAACGGCGCGGCTTCCTGGCCGGGATACGCCGGGTCGGCGTAGAGGCACAGCGGCAGAGCCGTGAGCCGCTCACCGATCCGGGTACCTCCACCTGGAGCCGCAAAGGCAGATCGACCCTCGTAGGCCGGCAGCGCTCCGGCTGACCAGGACAGGTACGTCATGAAATCAGCGACGGCGGTGGGTGGAAGGACGGTGTCGTAACGACCGGGCGGCAACTCGATCGTTCTGCGGGCCCATCCGAGACGATCGGCCAGCCCGCTGGACATGGCGCGGACGTCGACGCCGACGAAATTGCTGGTCGATGCGCCGGCCCACGAAGAGCGAGTCAAGTCGGCGGATTTGGCATTGAGTTCGACGGTTCCGGTCGGTTGGACCCAACGGCGACGAACTCCGGTGGAAGTCCCCAGATGCGTGGTGACCAGCTCGTGACGCGCAAAGCCGTACAGCAGTAGCTCTGCCGTTCCCGCATCATCGAAGGCACCGGCCAGATCGGCCAGCAGACTGCGGTAGACCTCGAACGAGGTCCGCTCCGCCGCTTCGTCGAAACCCTCCTCCGAGCCGCCCGCGTCCGCAGGCGTGACCAACTCGGCGTAGTCCCTTGCGCGTCCTGCCGACGCCGAAGCTTGGGCCTCGATCTCCGCCCGGCGAACAACTTCGGCGACTGCCGACGGAGAGAATGTGGTGGAGATCGACGAGTTGACCGACGCCGCCGCACCGTCGATCACCGAGATGACATACCAGGAGAGGCCATCCGATACCCCACTGGTGGTCACAGTGTTGTTGGCCCACCGCACGTTGGCAGTGCTGGTCGACTCGACCACCACGATGCAGGCCTGCGATCGGGAGGCGGCCAGCGCCGCCTCGACGACCTGTTCGGGGGTCAACGGCGGCCTGGTCAGGCGATCGGTGCTCATGCGGCACCTTCGGAAACGGTGTTGAGTACCGAGATGCCGCGAAAGCGCGCCGATGGCGTCCCGTGCGAAACGGCGGCGGCTTGCCCCGGCTGGCCCTTGCCGCAATTGAAAGCGCCGCCGAGCAGGTACGTCTGTGGTCCTCCGACGGCATCCATCGCCCCCCAGAAGTCGGTTGTCGTCGCCTGATAGGCGACATCCCTGACCTGACCGGCGATCCGGCCGCCTCGGATCCGGTAGAACCGTTGTCCGGTGAACTGGAAGTTGTAGCGCTGCATATCGATCGACCAGGATTTGTCGCCTACGACGTAGATGCCGTCGTCGACCCCGGAGATCAGGTCCGCGGTGGAGCCGCCGGCCGGATCGGGCTGCAGACAGACATTGGCCATTCGTTGCAACGGTTGATGCAAAGGGGAATCGGCGTACGCGCAACCGTTGGACCGGGTCAGACCCAGTCGGGAAGCAAAGACCCGGTCCAGTTGGTACCCGGTCAGAATCCCGCGAGCGATCAGCTCCCACGACTGACCGGCCACTCCGTCGTCGTCGTAGCCGATGGTGGAAAGTCCGTGCTCGACGGTTCGGTCGCCGGTCACGTTCATCACCGGTGAGCCGTAGACGAGCGTGCCGAGCAGGTCCGGTGTCGCGAAAGACGTTCCGGCGTAGGCCGCTTCGTATCCGATCGCCCTGTCGTACTCCGTCGCGTGTCCGATCGATTCGTGGATGGTGAGCCACAGGTTCGTCGGATCGATGACCAGGTCGTAGCGTCCGGCGGTGATCGACGGCGCCTTCACTTTCTCGGCCAGATATTCGGGGATTCTTTCGATCTCGGCGTCGAAATCCCACGGTCCGTCGGTCAGGTACTCGAAACCGCGGCCGACGGGAGGCGCCAGCGAATTCATCGTCTCGAATCCGCCCGACGCCGCATCGACGGCGATGGCGGACAGGCTCGGCTCTATCCGCACCCGTTGTTGGGTGGTCATGCTGCCCGCGGTGTCGGCGTAGAACTTGTTCTCCTTGACCGACAGCAGGCCGGCCGTGGAATGGGCGACACCGTCGGCAGCCAGCAGCCGCTCCGACCGGTCGACGCAGCAGCGCCACCTTCTCCTGGGTGGGCACCGCGAACGGGATCGGTCACGTACGCGCTGACCCAACTCACATCGCGGTGCACCGGCTCGTCGGCGCGCTCGACCCGCTCGGCCACCACTCCGGACAGGGCCCTGGCCACGGCAACCGCCTGCCGGGCAGTGGCGGCCGCCACTTCAGGAGTCGGTATCACCGCGGCCGCAAATCCCCAGACGCCGTCGACGACGACGCGAACGGCGAACCCGGTCGTCACCGAGTCGACCGATGTCTCGACCGCGGCATCCCGCAGGCTGAGCCAGCTCGACATCAGACGCTCGAACCGGAAGTCCGCGAAATCGGCGCCGGCCTCCGACGCGGCCGACAGCGCCGCATCGGCGAGCGACCGAAGCGGCAGAGCGAGAAAGTCCTCATCCACGGTGCGGTTCACGCACGCAACTGTAGGTGAAGCGCCTCAGCCTGCCGGAAGGTCAGGACCTCGCTGCGGCTCGCGCTGCCTGGCGCGCCCGCATGGTCTCCCGCTGCTCGACGAACCGAGAGGCCTGGGCATCAAGACCCGTCATGAACTCGGACAGTTCCTCCCTCGCCTTCTCACCGGCCGGCCCCAGGTCGTCGCGGCCGAAGACGTTCCAGAACTTGAGGACGGGCGCAACCACCGCATCGTGATGCAGGCGCAGATCGTAGATGCCGGCCTTCGCGATGGTGACGGCGTTTCGGGTGTAACCCGGCATTCCGGCACCCGGCATCTCGAAGCCGACCACCTCGTCCCGGATCGCCTCCATGGTCGCGTCCGGCTCGCGATCAAAGGCGGCAGCGACGAGGTTGCGGTAGAAGATCATGTGCAGATTCTCGTCCAGCGCGATCCTGGCGAGCAGCTGCTCGGCCAACGGGCACCCGGTCGCTTTTCCGGTATTTCGATGTGAGACCCGGGTGGCCAGTTCCTGGAACGACACGTAGGCAACAGTTTGCAGCACCGTCTTGTCGCCGGAGTCGTATCCCGCGCTCATGTGCGCGATCCGAAGATCTTCCAGTTCGACCGGATCGACGCCTCTCGTCACGACAAGGTAATCGCGCAGCGCGATACCGTGCCGACCCTCCTCCGCGGTCCAGCGACCGACCCATTGACCCCAGGCACCGTCCCGGCCGAATCGGGTGGCGATTTCCCGGTGATAAGAGGGCAGGTTGTCCTCGGTCAACAAATTCACGATCATGGCCGTGCGGGCGGTTGCGTCGAGCGGCGAATCCTCGGGGCGCCAGTCCTCGCCGCCCAGCATCGCGAAATCGCGACCCTGGCTCCACGGGATGTAGTCGTGCGGCATCCAGTTCTTGAACACGGACAGGTGGCGATTCAAGTTCTCGGCCACCACCGGTTCGAGGTCGTGCAGCAACCTGGTCTGCATCCCGTCGGCATCGCGAGGGATGGTCCGAGTGCTCTTGCCACTCGCGGCGATCGGCCCAGTCGGGGCGCTTCCGGTCGTCGTCGTCAAGGTGCTCTCCAATCAGGGCCACGGGCCACGTCTGCGCGATCTGCCCGGCGCGGTCACGACATGGGCGCTTGCGCAGGCTCTGAGAGGAAACTACCCCGATTCGCCGAGAGTTAACTTCTGCGTTCGATGTCCGCGGCGGCAGGAACGTGCCGACCAACGTGTTCGCCCCGCGCTGCGCTCACTGCCCGGTAGCGGCCAGGTACTGAGCCTTCACGTCGGCGGAGACGCGGCCGCGCACCGACACCGGCACGCCGGCCTCGTTCGCCCACGCCCGGATGCTCGCCGCGTCCGGTCCGGCCGACTTGGCCCGAGGCGCCCCGCGGCCCGTGGATGACGGGACCGAAGCCTTCACGTGACGCGCGGCACCGACGAAGTCCGCGAGGACCTTGCGGAGTGCCTTGGCGTTCTTCGCATTCAGATCGATTTCGTAACCGACACCGTCGACACCGAAGGAGACCGTCTCGACGGCTTTGGTTCCGTCGATGTCGTCGAGAAGTTTGACATTTGTGACCTGCGCCATGATGTGGCCTTTCGATTCAGATGAACGTGTAGCGACATCATCTCTCATGAGAGGCAAAAACTCACAACTGCGCTCCGGTGCGTCGAAAGCAGATTTCCCTGGTATGCGAGTGATGTTCGACCCTCATCGGAGCTCGACGGGACGAGCTGACGCCCGACGCCGACACGGATCGGCGACGGTCAAAGCCGAGATCCGTTCGCCAACCATCCGTTTCGCCCTCGCTATTAGTCGCGATAAAGCGCTCGAGTTCGTCGATTAGCTGCTGCGGTGATCGCGGCCGCTCTGACGCATATGCAACCGATGCGAAGGGCGCATTGTCCGTTGGGCTGTCGTCCGGAAATCGGAGAATTGGGGGCGATGGTGCAGACCGCCCCGTTGCGCTGCAACAGTTCCACTCGATTCAGCTCCACCACCGGGTAACGGTCGCGACGAGGTCGAACAGGACCACCAATCCCGGGATCAAGGCCAACACGGCGACCAATTCCAACCAGTCAAGGCCGCGCTGGAGTCGGGCCCGCGCCACCTGCTGCAGCGTGCCCAACGCGGACCCGACGCCCGCAGCTTCGAGGCCGAGCAGCAGCAACGAGACCAACGCCGCGGCCGACGGTCCGAGCCCCACACCACAGCGGAAGGCGGAGCGCAACAGCCACACCGGCGATCACCGCCACACCGAGCATCGGAGTGACATGCCGTGCGCGGGTGAACATGCGACTCCGCGTCGCGAACACAACGCCGCCCAGCACTCCGAACGCCGGTGCCCACCAACCGGTCGTTCCCGAGGCCAGAGACCAGTCGGCGTTGATCAGCAGCCAGCAGGCCGGCGCGGCGATGGTCGCCGCAGCCCAGATCATCCCAGTGGCCGTCCCCATCCCACGCCGTATCGAAGCGGCGACCGCGGTGCGCGCCACCGCCTCACCACGCTCGTCGGCAACCATCAGACCCACCAGTCCGGCGGCACTCACCGAAACTGTTCCGGCCAAGGCCGATAGCACCACCGCCAAGACCAAACCGAGCGCGGCGATGCGGTCGGCCGGGACCGCCAAGCTGATGCAGATGGCCGTCGGCATCGACACGACGGCCAGCAACGCCGCCGCGACCGTCAATGCCGGCGCTCGACGGACCAGCCCGACCGGGACGAATCCCACGGCGAATGCACCCACGACTGCGACCGGGAATCCGGTCGACAACAGCCCCTGGGACACCCGCAGGGCCGAGGAGCGCGCCGCCATGTGAATCGGCGCCGGTCGATAGGGCGGCGGTCAGCGAGATCAACAGAGCGCTCGCCGCCGGAGCAGCCGTCGACGCGCTCAGCCAGCCGCCGCATTCCGGGATCGACCGACCCGCGACCAGCGCCCCGACGATGACGATGATCGGGGCGATCCAGCTGACCGGTGCCGGTGCCGCCAGGCCGACAACGACGCCGGCCAGCAGGATGACGGCAAGCAGTGCGCCGACGGCGCTGCGCCTCGCCGGGCCGGTCCAGGCCGGAGCGTGGTGCGACACCAACTCGGCGGCCGCCGACTCCACGTCGTCGACGATCGGTGACATCGGTGCGGCGGCCGCTTCGGTGAGGTAGAGCTGTGTGCCGTCCAGGACGCCGACCTCGTCGAGCGAGCGAGACGGTTCCAGCTGACCGAACTGCGGCGCAGCCAGCCGCCAGCGAACCGGGACACCGGTACTGGGTACGGAAAGCAGGCGCAGCACCGTCGGCAGTTGCTCGCCCAACGGCTCCTGCGCAGGCAGCGAGACGTCGACGCGCCGCCCGTCAGCGACGACCGTCACCCTGGTGAAGCGAGTTCCCATTTTCTCTCCCGACCGGGGTGACGAGCGCATCGGTCGACTGTGACACCCGCGAGTCGGCGATGCTCTGCGCCGTGCACCCCCTGTGGACAGAGCCGTCCTGGGATCGCACATCCGACCTAACCTGACCCCGCCGGCCGCATCGGCGACCCGGAACAGGAGGCAGGATGACGCAACGACTTGTCCACCGTCCTGCGCGCGCCGGGTCACCGACGGTCGATCTGCGGCCGGTCGAGTTGCGATCGCCGCCGGCGCTGCCGGACGGGACCGCGGGCTCCCACGGTGTCCTGCAGATGCTCATGCCGGTCGTCGGGGGCGCCGGATCGCTGGTGATGATCGTGTCCAATCGCAATCCGCTGATGCTGATCGCCGGCGGGATCATGCTGGTTGCCACCGTCGTCGGCGCCGTTGCGCTGTACGTCCTGGGACGAACGGGCACCGCCAAGCGGGCCACCGATCTGCGTCGGCGGTACCTGGACTATCTGGACCGGGTGCGTGGCGAGCTCGCCCAAGCGGTGTCCGCTCAGCGCACCGTCGCTCTCCGGCAGCATCCCCATCCGACGGCGCTTGGCCGAGCTGATGCGGGATCCGGCGCGATTGTGGGAGCGCCGCCCGGCCGACCCGGACTTCCTGATCGTCAGAGTGGGTACCGGACCTGCTCCGCTGTGGCAGCGGGTCGTCCCGCCGGCGGAACGCGATCCGCTCGCCGAACCGGACCTGGTCATCGCCGCGGCCACGGCCAGAATCGTGGAACGCGACCGCATGGTGGGCGAGATGCCGGTTGGACTGCCGCTCACCGGGCGGGTCTCGGTGATCGGCCCGTCCGTCGTGTGCCGGTCGATCGTGACGTCGGCGTTGATGCAGCTCGCGGCATGGCACCCGCCAGGCGACGTACAAATTGTCGGTTGCGTGCCTCGTCGGGCCGCGGGCTGGCTCGACTGGCTGAAATGGCTTCCGCACACGCTGTCGGAGCGACCAGTACGACGGCCCGGCACCACAGCGACTGGTGGTCGAGCATCCCGAAGCGCTCGCCCTGCTGCTTGGCCCGGAGATCTCCCGGCGCGCCGCCGAGGCCGGCCGAACCGGCCGGTACGGTGCCGGCCACCCGTCCCGGCTGGGTCCGGCCATCGTGGTGGTGGTCGACGTCGGCGGTCCCGGTGGCGACCTCTTCGCGGGCCTGCCTCCCCAGCTCGGAGCCGGCCGATCTCGGTTTCGCCGTGCTCACCCTGGTCGCCTCTGCATTGGACGAGCCGGACTGCGTCGACATCCGGTTGACCTGCGCAGGACGGCGGAGTCCAGGTCGAGGACCTGCGCCCACCGCAAGAGGACGACAGTGCCGGGGCCAGACTCCGGGCGGCCGGCGCCCGGGCCGGCACACCCGATCTGATCACGCTGTCCGCGACCAGAACGCTCGCGACCGAACTGGCCTCGGTGCGGCTGGTATCGGAGAACGCGGCCGGCGAGCCGATGCTGGACACGTTGGAACTGGGCGCGCTGCTGGGCGTCGAAGACCCTGCCGACTTCGATCCGGCCGACACCTGGGCGCCCAGGGAAATCACTGAATTCCTCCGGGTCCCATTCGGCCTTGGACCCTCGGGCGAGCCGGTGTACCTGGACCTGAAGGAGCCGGCACTGGGCGGCATGGGTCCGCACGGACTCTGCGTCGGCGCCACCGGCTCGGGCAAGTCGGAGGTGTTGCGGACGCTGGTCCTGGCACTCGCCATGTCGCACCCGCCGGACCGACTGGCCATGGTGCTGGTGGACTACAAGGGCGGCGCGACCTTCGCCGGTCTCGAGCGATTGCCACAGTGCGCGGCGATGGTCTCGAACCTGTCGGACGACGCCGGACTGGTCGATCGCTTGCACGACGCGCTGTTCGGGGAGATCAAGCGGCGTCAACTGATGCTGGCCAAGGCCGGCAATCTGCCGAACATCACGGAATACAACCGACGACGGGACAGCGGGGATCCGGCCTGTGTCGCGGCACTGCCCAATCTCTTCGTCGTCATCGACGAGTTCGGTGAGCTGTTGACCGCCAAACCCGACTTCATCGAGTTGTTTCTGGCTATCGGCCGGATCGGCCGTTCGATCGGCGTACACCTGCTGCTGGCCAGTCAGCGACTCGAGGAGGGGCGCCTGCGCGGGCTGGAATCGTTCCTGTCGTACCGGATCGGGCTGCGCACCTTCAACGTCGGGGAATCGCGCGCCGTTCTCGGGTCCGGCGACGCCTACGAGCTGCCTCCGATCCCGGGGTCCGGCTTCCTCAAGGTGGACTCCACCGTCTTCCAGCGATTCAAGGCCGCGTACGTCTCGTCGCCGTGTCCCGAGACCGCGCCGGGCCGAACAACGGTCGCGGCACAGCCGGCTGCGGCGCCCTTTCCGCTGTTCAACGACACCGCGGCCTACCTGCAGGTGTTCCAGCCGCAGCACTCGGCTGCGGATCCGGAGGTGACGGCCTCCACCCCGACCGTGCTCGAGGTGGCGGTCGGGCGACTGGCTGCGGGCCGCGGCAAGGTGAAGGCGATCTGGCTGGCGCCGCTTCCCGGTTCGCTCTCTCTCGACCCGGCGGTCGGACGGGTAGAGGTCGACCCGGTGCTCGGCCTGCGCGCCACCCGCTCCATCACGGCACGCCGGATCCGCGGTCGGCAGCCCCGGCCCCGGCGGACTCACCATTGCGCTCGGGCTGCTCGACGAGCCGGGCGAGCAGAGGCAGGGGCCCCTGCTGCTGGACCTCACCGCATCCGGCGGCCATCTCGCCGTACTGGGTGCACCACAGACGGGCAAGTCGACGGCGCTGCGAACCCTGATCGTCTCCGCCGCTCTGAGCCACCGGCCAGGCGAAGTGTCCTTCTACTGCCTCGACCTCGGCGGCGGAGCGCTGCGCGGCCTCGAAGGCCTGCCACACGTTGCCGGCGTGGCTTCCAGATTGGATCCGGATCGGGTGCGCAGGACGCTCAACGAGGTCGCCGGTGCCATGGCCGCCAGGGAGGAACTCTTCGCCCGGCTGGGCATCGGTTCGGTCGAGGACATGCGGAGCAGACACGCACAGGGACGACTTCCCGAACTGGAGGTGGCTGATCTGTTCCTGGTGATCGACGATTCTCCCGTCCTGCGCAGTGACTTCGAGGAACTGGTCGACGCGGTGCAGGCACTGGCCACCCGCGGGCCTGGCTACGGCATCCATCTGATCCTCGCGGCGGGACGCTGGTCCGACATCCGGATGCAGCTGCAGGCCGCCATCGGTCAGAAGCTGGAGCTCCGCCTCAACGATGCCGCCGACTCGGTCATCGGACGGAAGTACGCGGCGAACCTGCGCGCCGACAATCCGGGGCGGGGCCTTGTCGACGCCGGGCGCCAGGTCCAGGTCAGCCTCCCCCGACTCGACTCGTTCGATTCGACCGACGAGCTGGTCGAGGCGATCGCGCAGACCTGGCCGGGCGATCCGGTGCCGGCCGTCAGGATGCTGCCCGCGCTGGTCGACGCAGAAGAACTGGACCTGCTGGCCGGTCGGCGTGACGGTGTGGTCATCGGCGTGCAGGAGAGCGACCTGGGACCGGTGGAGCTCGATTGGCGGGCAGCCGACGCTCACCTCCTGGTCATCGGCGACACGGAGTCGGGCAAGACATCAGTGCTCAAACTCATCGTCGACGACCTGGTGTCCAAGTACACCGACGAGCAGGTCGTCTTCGCGGTCTTCGATGTCCGGCGCAGTCTGCTGGACGCCGTTCCGGAGGCATATCTCGGCGCCTACGCGGGCAGCACGTCGATGGCGGGCGGAATGGCCGCGGGGGTGGCCGGCGAGTTGCAGGCACGACTGCCTCCCCATGACGTGACGGCTGCGCAGCTGCGTCGGAGGTCGTGGTGGCGCGGGCCGGAGGTGTTCGTCCTGGTCGACGACTACGACCTGCTCGCGCCAGGTGGTGGCGCCGGCCCGCTCGCACCGCTACTGGAGTTCCTGCCGCAGGCGCGCGACGTGGGCTTCCACCTCATCGTCGCCAGGCGATCGGCGGGCGTCGGACGGGCACTGTACGAACCGGTCCTGCAACGACTGCGGGACGCGGGCGCCACCGGACTGCTGTTGTCCGGCGATCGCGGAGAGGGCCCCATCTATCCGGGCGTCCAGCTCGCCGAGGCGCCCCCCGGCCGGGCAACCCTTGTTCGGCGCGGCCGGAAACCGGCCCTGGTCCAGCTGGCTCTGCCGGCCATCGGAGCCCGGCGCCGATCGTTCCGTCGATGGCGGCGGCCCTGATGCAGCGAGGACGGCGGAATGTGGACAACCGGCCCGGCATTCCGTCCTGAACTGAGAGTGTGCATTTCACGCGGCGGCCGTCGGACGACCGCGCAGATGACCTGACCCATGGTCATCGCCCGCATCGGAAGACGAATGGATGAGGCATGTCGGACTATGCGCAATACCCGTTCCAGGCGTTGGCGACGGTCGGCCGCGACCTCGTCGACATCCGGGAGCGGATCGGCTCGGCATCCAAGAATGCGTTCGAGGTAGGCGGACTGGCCGCAGACCAGGCACGGATCAGCTCCGCACTGGACCACTTCCGCGACGAGTGGGCGGCCAGTGTGCAGAAGCTGGCTGAGAACATCGGCGCATTCGGCGAGCTCAGCGCCCAGATCGGCGCCGCGAGCGGGCAGTTCGACGACGAATTGGCGCGATCGATGAGTCCGGGCCGCCGGGTCTCCCACCCCGGGAGTCCAGCACTGTGAGTGCGGTCGACCAGCGTTCCGGCGACCCGATCGTGCTGAACCCGGAGGTCTCGTTCCCGCCGTTTCCGCTGTGGTTGCGCGATCCCGACGTCCTGGTCGCTCCTTGATTCCAATCCGAAGACCTGGCGGCGCTCCGCCGAGCAGCTGATCGATGGAGCCTTTCGTGGATCCCGCCTGTCGGCCAGGGATCGGCGCAGTGTTCTGTCGACGCTCGAGGGCCTGGTCGCCGATTGCCAACGGGCCGGCGCCGCCCTCAGTCTGCTCACCGTCGGGCAGCGAGCAGGCGGTGGTGCGGCGACTTTCGGCCTCCATCTCGCATTCGCCGCCGATGGTCGCGCCGCGTCGCTCGGGCGGGTGCACGACATGCTCCCTCGCTCCGGCACGACCGCCGAGCTGGCCACCGGATGTGGACCTGCTGTACTGCACCGCGACCGGGTGACGATGGTGGTGCCCGGTACCGCAGAGATCGTGGCACTGACCAGCATTCAGATCTTCCTGCCCATCACCGGCACCACGTGGACCGTGGTCCTTTCAACGGCGAGTGCCTTCCCCGAGCTGACCGGTGGCCTTGAGAAGCTCATGCGTTCGGTTGCGGAAGGCATCAGCACCGTCGACCCGGGTGCGGACCGGACAACGGCGACCGACAAGGCGACCGACGACGGGCTTGATGAGCAATGGATGCCGGCTGACCCCGACACCGGGGGCCCGAAAGTCGGTTTCGAGCGGGGTTTGCGGACCGTCGTACTGCGGCCGAACCGACCCGCCATCCACAAGTGCCCCGGAGGTCGACAGGCCGGATCACTCAGACGCGACTCCCCGACCCGGTCCGTCCGGCCGGTGGGCCGGGTGACGAATCAACCCCGACCCAGGGCGGTGCTCCAGGCGCATGCGACCCGGGCGCGGGCCGCACTGGCCTTGCTCCTGCACGCCCGAGATCGCGGACCGCGCGACATGCGGAATCCGCTCGGCTCGCTGATCGGTTCCATGGTGGTGGCCGTCGTGATCGTGGTAGTCGCAGTTGTTGGCGCCCGCATCGGCATGCTGATCGGGCCGCGTGAGGCCCAGGCATCGCCCCACATTCGGTGCCGCCCAAGATTCGACCCGGCGCTGCACAGCAGGCCCAACCACGGTCACGGTGAAATCGCCATACTCTCGATGGTGTGCGACGCCTGACCCGTGACCGCCACGTGGTGGTTTCCACCCTGCTCGTCGGAGCCGGGCTGCTGTTGGTGCCGTGGCTGTGCTACGTCTCGCTGACTCTGCCGAGCACCACCCGCGCCCACAACTGGTCGCTGATGTGGGCCGGAATGGATGCGGCCGAGGCGGTGGGCCTGATTGTCACCGGCGTTCTCATGTTGCGCCGCAGTCGATATCGCGGGATCCCCGCAGCCTTCACGGCGGCCGTGCTGATCCTCGACGCCTGGGTGGACGTCATCACCTCGGCTGCCGGACACGCCACGGTGATGGCCGTCGTGCTGGCCGTCGTCCTCGAAATCCCGGTCGCTACCTTCTGCCTCGTCGTGGCGGTGAACAGTCTCCAATTTCCCGCAGCCGAGCTGCCCACCACCGGGCGACCTGTACCCAAGCGGCTCGAGGACACTGAGAAACCGGTCTCGAATGCTGCCGACTTCCACAGAATCGGCACCGATTGATAGAGGATGGGCGGCATGATCGAAGTTTCGAGCCTGTCCAAGACCTTCGGCCAGACCAAGGCCGTCGACCACCTGTCGTTCCAGGTGCATCCCGGTGCCGTCACCGGCTTCCTCGGGCCGAACGGCGCCGGCAAGTCCACCACCATGCGGATGATCCTCGGTCTGGACAACCCGACTTCAGGCGAAGCGCTGATCGACGGTCAGCGCTATGCATCGCTGACCAGACCGCTGACAAAGGTCGGCGCGCTGCTCGACGCCAACTGGGTGCACCCCAACCGCTCCGCCAGCTCGCACCTTCGCTGGCTGGCCACCTCCAACGGGCTGTCCACCAAGCGCGTCGACGAGGTGCTCGACACGGTCGGGTTGACAGCGGTCGCCGGCAAGGCGGTCGGAAAGTTCTCCCTCGGCATGAAGCAGCGGCTGGGACTGGCGGGAGCGATTCTCGGAGACCCCGAGGTACTGCTGTTCGACGAACCGGTCAACGGCCTCGACCCGGAGGGCATCCTCTGGATCCGGCAGTTCATGCAGAGCCTTGCCGCCGCCGGGCGGACCGTATTCGTCTCTTCTCACTTGCTGTCCGAAATGGCAGTGACGGCCGAGCATCTCATCGTCATCGGCAAGGGCAGACTGATCGCCGACGCCGCCACCGCCGATTTCATCTCGCAGTCGACGGAGTCGACCGTCCGGGTGCGCTCGCCCCAACTCGCCGCGCTGGCCGATGTGCTGGACCGCGACCAGCTCAGGGTCACTCCGGGCGACGGATCGCTGATCGTGCACAACGCCCCCATCGAGCGGGTGGGCGATCTGGCGGCTGCCGCCGGGATCACGCTGCACGAACTCGCCGGCGTGCAGGGCTCCCTGGAAGAGGCGTTCATGCAATTGACCGGCGACTCCGTGGAGTACAGCGGTCACGGCATCACGGCCGGGACCGATCCGATGCTCCCCACCGGTGCACCGCCGCCCGCGCCGCTGCCCACCTACAGCGCACCCGAAGGGAAGTGAACGACGTGAGCCTGATCGCAGTCGAACGCATCAAGCTGTTCTCCACCCGCTCTCCGTACTGGTGCCTCGGGGCGATCCTGGTGGCCTCCATCGCTTTCGGCCTGCTGCTCGGGCTCGTCGACCACGGCCACGAGGCCATCCCATTTTTCGCGCTCCGCGGGGTTGCACTCGGCGAGAGCATCTTCATGGTGATGGCCGCGCTCGCGGTCACCACCGAGTACCGGTTCAGCACCTTGCGGAGCACCTTCCTCGCGGTGCCGAAGCGGACGAATGTGCTCCTGGCCAAGACAGTGCTGCTGGCCGCTCTGGGCGCGGTGGTCGGTTTCATCTGTGCCATGGGTGCCTTCTTTTTGGCCAAGGCCCTGGCCAAAGAGCCACCGATACCCCTGGAATTGTCGGGCGACGTCTGGCGCGAGGTCGCCGGTTACGCCGCACTCTTCGCCATCGCAGCGGTGATCGCAGTGTCCATCGGCACCCTGTTGCGGCAATCGGCCGGGGCGATCTCGCTATTGCTGCTCTGGCCTCTCCTTGTCGAGTCGCTATTCACCCTGATTCCCACGGTCGGACCGAAGGTCGGGCCGTGGCTGCCGTTTGCTGCCGGTGGGCAGTTCGTCGCACCGACCGCCAACGTCGCCGGCATCGACAACTTGTTGAACAGCAACGCCCCGACGCCAGTGCAGGGCCTGCTCGTGTTCCTGGCCACCGGCATCGTGCTCTGGTTGATCGCCGCCTTCGTGCTGATGAAGCGAGACGCCTGAGATTCGCTTTACCCTCCGCACCCACCTACCCTCCGATCATGCAGGACTCGCGGATTCGAACCGTTGCACCGACCGACGGCCTGCCCGCGCACTTCCGCCGGGTGGTCAGCTTCCACCCGCGGGGCGGCCGGCTGAACGATGTGCAGCGCCGCGCCTGGAATGACCACGCCGATAACTGGTACCTCGATCCCGATACGTTCGGTCCCGACCACCCCTTCGACGGTGACGCCGCGTTCGGCAGGTCAGCCCCGTTGGTCATCGAGATCGGTTCGGGCATGGGGGAATCCACCGCAGCGATGGCAATCGCTCGGCCCGATATCAATCTGATGGCCATCGAGGTCTACAAACCCGGGGTAGCACAGACCCTGCATCATCTGGCCCGCAACGGAGTCAGGAATGTGCGGGTGATGCGCGGCGACGGGGTCCAGATCCTGACGGACCTGATCGCCCCGGGCTCACTGGCGGAGGTCTGGCTGTTCTTCCCCGATCCGTGGCCCAAGACCAAGCACCTCAAGCGCAGGCTGGTGACACCGGAGTTCGCCGAACTGGTGACCTCGCGGCTTCGTCGCGGCGGCGTCTTTCGTCTCGCGACCGACTGGACTCCGTACGCGGAGCAGATGTTGGCCGTCTGCACGACCACCAAGGGCCTTCGGAACGCCTATCCGGGCTGGGCGGCGCGACCTGCCTTCCGGCCCCGTACCCGCTTCGAGCGGCGCGGCCTGGCCGCCGGTCGAGAGATCCACGACCTGGAATTCATCCGCCGCTGACCTGTTCAGCCGGCAAGCGTCACACGAAGGCACTCTTTCCGGTGATGGACCGCCCGACGATGAGGGCGTTGATCTGAGCGGTGCCCTCGTAGGAGTAGAGGGCCTCGGCGTCGGAGAAGAATCGCGCGGCGTCGCGATCCAGCAGAATGCCGTTGCCGCCCATGAGTTCTCTGGCCCAGGCCGCCGTCTCACGCAGCCGGGTGGTCGAGTACCACTTGGCCAGAGCGGCCTGCTCGTCCCGGAAGATGCCGTCCTGCTGCAGCTGCGCCACCCGCACCGCCATGCCGAGCGATGCGGTGATGTTGCCGAGCATCCGGGCGAGCAGATCCTGGATCAGCTGGAAGTGGCCGATCGGCCTGCCGAACTGCTCGCGGCTTTTTGCGTAGGCGACGGCCGCCTCGTAGGCACCGATCTGGCAGCCGACCGCTGACCAGGTCACCCCGCCCCTCGTGGTCCGCAGCACCCGGCTGGTGTCCCGGAATGATTTTGCACCCACCAGCCGGTTGTCGTCGCTGACCTTGCAGCCGGTCAGCACGATGTCGGCGTTCTGCACGGTGCGAAGCGCGAGTTTGCGTTCGATCTTCGTCGCGGTGAAACCGGGCGTGTCCTTCTCCACGACAAAACCCTTGACCTGGTCGTCGGCCACATCACGGGCCCAGATGACGTTCAGATCTGCGAACGTGGCATTGCCGATCCAGCGCTTAGCTCCGTCGAGCACCCAGTGGTCGCCTTCCCGGCGGGCCGTCGTGCGCATCCCGCCTGCCACGTCAGAGCCACCGTCCGGTTCGGTCAGCCCGAAGGCGCCGATCAGCTCCATCCGCTGCATCGGCGGCAGCCAGCGGTCCTTCTGCTCCTGGGATCCGCACAGGAAGATCGTGCCCATCGCCAATCCGTTGTGGACGCCGAAGAAGGTGGCGATCGACGGGTCGACCCGGGATATCTCGAGGCCGAGCCAGCCGGTCAGCAGCTGCCCGGCCGGTGGAAGGCCGTCGAGCCCGTATGCCAATCCGATGATGCCGAGCTTCGCCATCGGCTCGATGATCTGGAACGGGAATTCGGCCTCGGCCCAGCACTGCGCTGCAACGGGCGCAACGTGCTCGTCCAGGAAAGCCCTCGTCGCCAGGATCAACTCCCACTCGGGGGCGGTCAGCATCGATTCGTAGCCGAACAGATCCCCGGGCAGCAGCGGCAGTTCCCGACCCGGCGCGTCTTTGAGCATGCCGCAACGGTAAACGCCGAACACACTGTCGGCCACCGTTGCTCGACGGTCTGCGGGCGCCGCCTGCTCTCGGTCAGGGCACGAACGGCCGCAACCGGATGCCCGCCCCGGACAAGGCGTCGCGGACCGCGGTGGCGATGACGACGGCGCCCGGCGAATCCCCGTGCACACAGATGGAATCGGCGTGCACATCGACCGTCTCGCCGGTCGCCGCACGAACCTGTCCGGTGCGGACCAGCCTCGTGACCCTGGCGGCGATCTCGACCGGGTCGTGCAGCACCGCACCCGCCTCCGCCCTGGACACCAGGGTGCCGTCGGCTGAATACGCCCGGTCTGCGAAGGCCTCCCGGATGGTGGACAGGCCGGCTTCCGCCGCCTGCCGGAGGAATTCAGACTGCGGTAAGCCGACGACGGGGAGGGCAGGGTCGTACGCGAGCACGGCCGCCACCACTGCCGCGGCCTGAGCGCGGTGGTGGACGATGGCGTTGTACAGCGCACCGTGGGGCTTCACGTAGCGGACGGTGGCGCCGACGCTGCGGGCGAGTCCGGCCAGTGCCCCGATCTGGTAGATGACGCCAGCCGTGAGGTCCGCCGGCTCGACGTCGATGAATCGGCGCCCGAAACCGGCCAGATCCTGATACCCAACCTGCGCACCGACGATCACCCCCTTGGCCGCGGCCGCCGCCACGGTGCGACGCAAGGTCAACGGATCGCCGGCGTGGAAGCCACAGGCGACATTGGCACTGGTCACCAGGCTCAGCATGGACTCGTCGTCGCCCAGCACCCACCTGCCGAAGCTTTCACCCAGATCGGCATTGAGGTCCACCGCAGTGCTGCCCTGAACGTACGGGTCGGGCCCGGACAGATCGGTGTCACGCATGGCACGGACGTTACCGGGTGTTCAACGGCTGGAAAGCTGTCGGGACGCTGTGCCTTCGGGCCTGATGTCCCACCGGTCGGCGCGACCGGTTCTGGACGGGTTTCGCATCGCTGTTTCGCGGCAGCGCCTTACCACAATGGGATTGGTTCAAACGTCTCAACATGCTGGCTTATGGGTGAATGTAGTCGTGAAACTCATCACCTCGATTGGTTGCGTCCTTGTCGTGAACCAGTTGTTTTTCACACATCTACCAGTTAATTCGCCGGAATACCGCCAAGCCCGGATCCCCTACGACCAGTCGTCCACATCGGCACGCAGGCAAGACTTATCGCAGTTCCAGCACGCAAATGGAACACGTCGTGCGGCTGACAAGGAGGCCCGGCCGGAGCCGGCCGAATCCAATTCGCAGATGATCCGGACACCACTGAAACCGCCTCGGTCGGCCCGATCCAGCAAAGTAGGTGGCAGAATGCACCTGTGATTGAACTGGGGTCCCTGCGTTCTCCGGGAGCCTGGGCACGGCAGGACCTGCGGGAGTTGCGTGTGCGCGACCGCTGGATTGTGCTGACCGCAGCGGTTCTTTGTCTGGTCGCCGCTTTCGTCATTTCTTATGCGACCTACCGCCACTTCGGCGCACCGCGCAACGAATACGATTTGAATATTTATTACGGCGCCCTCAACCAGTGGCGCTCGGGCGGGGGCCTCTATAGCTACATCCAGCCCGACCCGACCAACGGGAACTCTGGGATTCACCTACCCGCCGGTCGCCGCGATGGTGATGTCCCCGATGACCAGTTTCTCGTTCGAGACCGTCGTGGTGTTGTCCAGCGTTGCCATCCTGGCTTCGGTCGTCGCTGTCGCCCTGTTGTCCGTGCGGGAGCGGCTACAGATGAGGCGGCCTCAGCTGCTGTTCGTCTCGGGCCTGGCGACGGCAGCCGCTTTCACCCTGCAGCCCATCAGCCAGACAGCGGCCTACGGGCAGGTGAACGTATTTCTCGCGCTCCTTGTCATGTTCGACGTCTTCGTACTCGGGCGGCGGAACAGCAGGTGGGCCGGCGTAGGCATCGGTCTGGCCATGGCGATCAAGCTCACCCCGGCCATCTTCCTGCTGTATCTCGTGGTTTCGCGGCAGTGGCGGATGCTCAGGGTCGCGGTCCTGACGGCTGTCGGCGCAACCCTGCTGGCTGCCCTGATGGCGCCCAGCGCCACCTGGCAATACTTCACGTCGCTGCTGTGGGATTCCAGCCGGGTCGGCGTGCCGGCCAACACCGCCAACCAGTCCATCAATGGCGCTCTGGCTCGCTTCACGGCCCCGTTGCCCCCCGACAAGATCGCCTGGGCGCTGTGTTCACTGGTCATCCTGCTGATCGGGCTGCGGCGAATCAGATACGCGGTCGCAGCAGGCGACACGCTGTTGGCCGTGACCATCACCGGCCTGTTGGGGGTGCTCATCAGCCCGGTGAGCTGGATTCATCACGCGGTCTGGATCGCCCCTGCGATGGTGGTACTGCTCTCCCGGCTGGTTTCGACCTTCCCGTTGCGTTGGTTCGAGCTGATCAGGTCGTCGTCGGCCCCGTTCGCGCGTCTGGACCCGACCGAACGGCGGTCAGCGCGAAGGTGGCTGTGCACGGTTCTGCTGACCGTCACCGGTCTGATGGTGTTCGTGATGAACACCCGTGACTTCTTCGGGCTCCCCGACACCGCGTACGAAGGCCTGGGCTTCTGGGCCGCCATCGCCGGGAGCGTGCAGTGCATCTGGATGCTGGCCGCGGTGAGTTACCTACCCGCCAGGGAGCGCTTGCCTCTCGTCGTGGTCGATGACGTGATCACCGTCCCGTCCCGCGTTGCCCGGGTAGAGTCCTGAGCCGATCCGGGCAGCCGGCGGACAGCAGATCAGGGGTGTATCCGATGACCGGCGGGCGCTCCGAAGCCGCTGAACCGGACGCTCGCAGCGAGCCCGTGCGGCACGTGGTCGGGAAGCGCGCGGCTTACCCGTCGGCGCCGGGCGGCGTGTGGATCGTCAGTGTCGGCGCGCTGGCCCTTTACCTGCTGGACTCCTTGATCCGGCACGCCCGGTTCCGCAGCGGGTTCGACCTGACCATCTTCGATCAGGCCATCGCCCAGTACGCCCACCTCCACGCGCCGGACGTGCTGGTCAAGTCCCAGCAGCCCTTCAACATCCTGGGTGATCACTTCCACCCCATCCTGATGCTGCTCGCGCCGTTCTACCGGCTCTGGCCCGACGCCCGGGTGCTGCTGGTGGCCCAGGCCTTGCTGATCGCGGTCGGTGTCCATGTCGTCTGCCGCATGTCGGTCCGCACGCTGGGCCGCTTCGGCTACTTCCTGGGCGCCGCATTCGCCGTCAGCTGGGGGATCCTGCAAGCGGTCGACTTCGATTTCCACGAGATTGCGTTCGCCGTTCCCCTGCTGGCCCTCGCGCTGGAGGCGCTCCTCGCCGGCCGCTACCTCCACGTGGTGGTGTTCAGCAGCCTGCTCGTGCTGGTCAAGGAGGACTCGCCGCTGCTCGTCGTCGGGATCGCACTGGTGCTCGCGGCCCAGCGCCGGTACCGGCCCGCACTGTTGCTCGCCTTGATCGGGGTGGTCAGCTTCTTGCTGATCATCCTGGTGGTCATCCCGTTCTTCAGCTACTCCCACACCTATACGTACTTCGCGTACGCGGGTGCCGGACAAGCGCACGGGCTCGGCGGCCTGATCTCCTCCGCACTACATACCGTGTTCTCGCGTCGCGGGCTGATCTTCATCGGCGCGCTGGCGGTCACCACGGGGCTAGGCCTACGCTCACCGGTCATCCTGGCGATCCTGCCGACACTAGCCGCCCGCCTGGTCTCCAACAATTACGCGTACACCGGGTTCCTGTACCACTACAACGCCACCTTGATGGTGATCTGCTTCGTCGCGCTCGGCGACGGGCTGGCCAGGCAACGCCGGGTGCCGACCGCGGCGTCCGGCGTGTTGGTTCGCGCCCAGACGCTGGTACTTGCCGGCGTCGTCGCGGTGAGTCTGGCGCGCGCGCCGGCCGCTGCCACCATCGGTTCGGTAGTCACCAGCTGCGATCGATGCACGGCCGCTGCGCAGGCCCTGGCCCGGATTCCCGACGGCGCCCGGGTGGCCACTGATGTTTTCCTGATGCCGCATCTGGTGGACCGGGCGCAGGTCATGCAGGCCTATCCAGGTTTCGTCGATCCGACCGGCCTTCCCGATCCGCGCCGGCTGGGTGGTGCTCGACCTGGCGAGCACGTCCTACACACCCGGCTGGAGCGCAGTACTGCTGACGGCACTGACCTCATCGGGGCACTTCCGAGAGGTGGCCCGATACGGTCAGTACGTGGTGCTGCAGTCCGCCTGACGTGCCGTGTCGCGTCAGACGCGCTGGCGGGCAGCCCTGGACGCGGCGAAATAGGCGTTGGAGGCCGGCAGGAACATCAGCACGATGGCAATGACGGACAAGATCACGCCGATCCAGCCGGTCACCTGTGTGGACGTCGACGTGTAGGCGTGGCCATTGATCGTGACCGTGCTGGTGGTTCTCGAGAACGCACTGATGATGGACAGTGCGGACAGCACCGTCAGCACGATTCGGGCCCAGTTGCGGCCGGCGCGCATCTTGAACGCGAACAGCAGATAGAGCGCAACGAAGATCAGCCCGAAGATCACCGAAACGATCTTGACCGTGTTCACCAGGGTGTGCGGATCAACACTGAGGCCGTTTTCGGTGGCCGTGTCGGCGAGCGCCCGCGTCCAGACGTTGCTCGTCAGCGTGAGGATGATGCCGATGACGGCCAGCACGGCCGAGATCAGGTAGATCAAGAACGCGCCGTTGACGGAGCCGGGCGGGGCAAGGGGCCGGACGGCGGCCGGTTCTGGTTCTGGTACGGGGGCGGTGGCGGGTACGCGGGGTTTGTCATGGCAGCAAGATAAACCCGGCTGGTCCTGCGCGACGTCAAAACCCGGATTCCCGGTGCGCGGCGGTGCGTCGCTGTTTACCGCGACTCCGGGCGGGTACCGAATTTGCACAGTGCTCGATCCGATCCAGCGGATCAGATTCGGCATCAGCAGGTTGGACGTGACGCCCGACCTGACCCCGAGATCAAGGAGAAAACCATGGCCCGCAGGACCTTGCCCCGATTCACCGTTCCCAGCCTCGACGCCGAGGTGGGCGCGAACGTCGCCGCCATCCTGCAGATGCGGCTGCACGCGATGAACGACCTGCAGCTGACGCTGAAGCACGCACATTGGAATGTGGTCGGGCCGCACTTCATCGGCGTGCACGAGATGTTGGACCCGCAGATCGAGGTCATCCGGGCGTATGCGGACGAGATCGCCGAGCGGATTGCCACCCTCGGCGCCTCCCCGAAGGGCACACCCGGCACGTTGGTCAGCGAGCGCACCTGGGACGACTATTCCATCGGCCGCGCCGACGCCATCGCTCACCTCGGCGCACTCGACCTGGTCTATCAGGGTGTCATCGCCGATCACCGCAAGGCGGCCGATGAGACGGAGGAGATCGATCCGGTCACCAATGACATGCTGATCGGTCACCTGCACCAGATCGAGCTCTTCCACTGGTTCATCCGCGCCCACCTGGAAAACGCATCCGGGTCCTTGGCCACCACCGGCGCCAACACGGAGGTCGAAGGCGCAGCCGACGGGGCGAGGGCCAGCTGACCGCTGCCGACGATCGCTCAGGGGCGGGCCAGGCCGGCCCGCCCCATGGGGATGGGTCGACCCCCTGCGCGATGTAGCGAGCTGGTCAGCGGGTGGCCGACTGCCTTCTCGACCATGTCGGCCGCAACCATCAGTGCGTCGAGGTCGATGCCCGTCCGCACGCCGGATTCCTCGAGCATGTAGACAAGTTCCTCCGTCGCGATGTTGCCGCTGGCACCCGGCGCAAACGGACAGCCACCCAACCCACCGACGGACGCGTCGATCTGGGTGACGCCGCACTGCACGGCGGCCAGCACGTTCGCCTGCCCCGTGCCGCGAGTGTCGTGGAAGTGCACCCCGACGTCGGTATGACCGGCGCCGACCCGGACGGCTTGGACGAGGTCGACCACGCGCCGTGGCGTCGTCGTCCCGATGGTGTCTCCGAGAGCCAGCTGATCCGCTCCGAGATCAACGGCCTGAAAAGCGATGTCGACGGTCCGTTCCGGTGGCGTCGGCCCGTCGAACGGACAATCCCAAGCGGTCGCGATGATCGCCTCGAGACTGCCGTGGGCGGCATGGACGAGGTCGGCGATCTCTTCGACCAGTGCGACGGCCTCGTCGGTCGTCCGGCCCACATTCGCCATCGAATGACCGTCTGCAGCAGAGATGACGTATTCGAGATGCGTGAATCCAGCGGCGAGCGCCCGTCTCGCGCCAGTCGGGCTGGCGACCAGTGCGGACCAAGTGACCGCCGGCCAGCGATAGAGCTGCGCGGCAAGCTGTTCACAGTCGGCCATGGCCGGCACGGCGCGCGGCGACACGAACGCTGTCGCCTCTATACGTTGGACGCCGGTCGCGACGAGTGCCTCGATCATCCGCAGTTTGACGTCGAGATCCAGCGGCGCCTCGAGTTGGAGGCCGTCCCGCAGCCCGACTTCGCGCACGCTCACGGCGGCCGGCAGGTGCAACGACATCGTCACCGGTGTACTCCCTTCGGACCGTCCGCGAGATCTTGGTCCGCCTCCGACGGTAGCCCCTACAGCAGGCTCACAGTCGGATGACGGTCATGCCGGCGGGCGCTGGGCGATCCAAAGCCGCCAGGGCACCGGTGGCCCCCGCGAACTCGATCACCTGCCCGACCAGAAGTCCGGGGCGCAGCCGACCGTCGGCGACCGCATCCAGCATGGCTGGATACTCGTGGGCCGCCATCCCGTGCGAACCGTGGATCGACAGTTCCCGAGTGATCACCAGATCCATCGGCAGGGCGGTCGAGGCGTCGCCGCCGAGCAGTAGACCCACTTGGATGTGCCGGCCGCGGCGCCGTAGGGATCGGACCGAGTCGGCTGCGGTCGCGGGTCGGCCGATCGCGTCGACGGACACGTGCGCCCCACCCTCGGTGAGCTCCAGCACGGCAGCGGGAACATCCTGGACGCTGGCGACCTGCACCGCCCCGGCTGCGCCGAGCTCGACGGCCCGGGTCAGAGCGTCGGCGGACACGTCGACGGCCACCACGCGGGCGCCGAGTCCGACGGCGATCATCACTGCGGACAACCCGACGCCGCCGCAGCCGTGCACTGCGACCCAGTCTCCGGAATGAACCCCGCCGTGGGCGGTCAGCGCGCGGAAGGCCGTCGCGAACCGGCAGCCGAGCGATGCTGCGGCAATCAGGTCGACGGAATCGGGCACCCGCACCAGGTTGGCGTCCGCGCGCGGCAAAGCAAGAAGCTCCGCGAACGAACCGGGAAGGGTGAAGCCGGGCTGTTCCTGCTGTGGGCAGACCTGCGCATCACCGGCAAGGCAGAAGGCGCAGACCCCACAGCCGAGCACGAACGGTGCGGTCACCCGGTCGCCCCGACTCCAGTTGCGGACCTCCGGCCCGACCTCGTCGATCACGCCGGCGAACTCGTGGCCCGGGATGTGCGGTAGGTCGACCGGGTCGTGGCCCTTCCACGCGTGCCAGTCCGACCGACAGACGCCCGTCGCCACCACGTCCAGGACGACGCCGTCGGGTGGGCAGACCGGACGGGGCAGTTGCACCATTTCCAACGGGCCGCCGAAAGTGTCGAAACGCAGCGCCTTCACCGTGCGCCCGAGCGAACCAGCTGCGTGCGCAGCTCGTGAGAACCGTCCGCGCAGGCACTTTCGTAGTAGAGGCGCAGCCCCCCGGACGGATCAGTCACCGCGCTGAGGTACCGCAGTCCACCGCGGCCGGCGGGCGAGACGAACACCGGTTCCGGTAGGCGTTCCCATGGTCCGTCCAGGGAGTCCGCGAACGCCGCCCCCGTGCGCTCCTCCCAGTTCTGATCCGCGCTCTCCCGGCCGTCGTAGAACGCCAGGAAGCCGTCGGCCAGTCGCATCACCTGGGTGAACCGGGCACCCCTGGAGTCCCAGGAATCGGGCCGACCATCCAGCGCGGTCCCTTGCCAGACCCATTGCAGGCCATCGCTACTGGTCGCGTATTCGGTGGTCATCCGGTCTGTGGCGGACGGATCGTCCAGGGGATGACACGACGCCCATAGGTGCCAGCCGACCGTGCTGCGGACGATGACCGGGTCTTTCACGCCGGTGGCGGCATCACCGGGCAACACCGTCAAAGGTGCCGCATCCGGCAATTCACGGATCGTCGCCGCCTCAAGAACATCCACCCGCCAGTGTTTGGAATTCGGTGTGGCGCAACTGATGTAGAGCCGCCAACGGCCATCGTCGGTGCGTACCAGCGCAGGTCGCTCCAGCGACTCCGCGCGGTGCCTGTCCTCGCTCGACGACCGCGAGGGTCTCGAGGGTGACTCCGTCGGCCGACCGGGCTACCACATTGGCGAAGCCGCGCCCGGCGCCGACCGGTCGGCGCCGACGGTAGGCGACGTGGATGACCCCGTCGTGCGCGACCGCGCTGGGGCCCCCGACCCAGGCGCCGGGCACCTTCTCCGGCGGGGAAGCGATCGTGCGACCCGCTTGCCAATCCAGCGCCTGCAGCAAATCCGAGCGCGTCGCCGACAGGAATGGGGCAGAATCGATCGCGGGGGCCATATCACGAGAATCTGCCAGGTCGGCGCCGCGCCGCCAACCACCGGGGTCAGCAGCCGCGCTGCCGCCACCGCCGCCGTCGCTCCGCTCGCGGACGGGTCGTCGGCTCCGGCTCGGTGCCCGGTTGTTGCGCAGCGGGGCGACGGGCAATTCTGGACAGTCGCCATTCCAGGATCACCCGATTCACGTCCACCTCCATCAGCGTCATCGACGGTCCGTCCGCGGGTTTGGCGAGCGCCTCGCGGATGCGGGCGTTCAGCCTCGCAACCACCACTTCGACCTGGGCCTCCGTGTCCAGTGCGGCGACCACTGTTGGCAGGTCCTCCGCCTCCTTCCGGAGCGCAAGGGCCGGGGGCAGGAACGGCACCCCTGAGACCCCCTCGCGGAGGAGATACTGCCGCAGCCACCAGTTCTCGTCCCTGGGACCGCCGATATCTCGCAGTGGTCGGCCCGCTCCGGGCAGGTTGTCGAACACTCCCCGTCGCTGCGCGTCCCGGATCTGCCGCTCGACGATGCCGTCGATGCCGCTACGTGTCACCGGCGGCCAGTCCGGTTCAGGATCCGGATCCGCCTCCGTTGCACCCATCGTTGACCTCCCCCGACGCCGGTTCGACGTTCCGGCGACCCTTCGAAGGTAACCGCCCGGCCCGGTGGCCCAACCGGAATCCAGGTGGGTGTTGAGATCGATTCGACGGAGATCCTGAGTGCGGGTTCGGGGTCCGCATTCGGCGGCTGACGGCCCGGTCAGCGCAGGCCGTCGACGGCGAACGGGTTGATAGCCCACCCGTCGGCGGCCGCCAGATACCCGATGTGCCATGCCTCCGCCAACATTTCCCGGACCCGGACGTTGTCGGCGGTCTGAGCGAGTAGGTCGCGGGTCATCTGGGCGGTCAGTTCGGTGCGGGGTGCGTCGTTGTCGGAGGTCATGGTTTGGCTTCTCTCATCAGGTGCGGCATAGATGAGACGAGCCGGTGACGCCCCCATCACGCGAAAGACCCGCAGGAACTTTCGTCACAGGCTGGGTTGGAGACGGTGTTCGCCGTCAGCGCGTCCGCACCAAGCCGGTCCGCCGGGCGACCGGCCGCCGGATGAAAGACTCGGCACGTGTCCACAGTCGCGGTGATCGGAGCCGGAATCGTCGGCGCCAGTGCGGCCCGGCGACTCTCCGCGGCGGGAGTGCAGGTCACTGCTGATCGACGACGGCGCCGAGGGAGGCGCCACTGCAGCCGGTGCCGGCATCATCGCCACCATCGGCTCGCGGCGCACCGACCCGGCGACCGCAGCCTTCCGGTTCGCCGCCGCGCGGCACTACCCCGAACTGGTGGAGCTGTGCAATGCCGCAGGTTTCGCGGACCATTCGTACGCCCCGGTCGGACAACTGAGCGTGGCGTTCGACGGCGCTGAGGCAGGTGAGCTACCGGCCGAGTTGGAACGGGCCCGGGAGCTGGTCAGCCAGTTCGGCCGGGACGGGGTGGGTACGCCGGAAACGTTGACAGGCGCGGACATCGCGCATCGGTTCCCGCTGTTGGCGCCGATGGCCGGCGGCCTCTGGCTGCCCGAGGTCGCCAGGGTCGACGGCCGCGCCATGCGCGATGCGCTGATCGCAGTTGGCGCTCGCCGACGGTGCACACCTGATGAACGCCACCGCGCGCGTCGAGTACCGCGGCCGTGCGGTGGTCGGCGTTCGGGTCGGACCCGAATTGCTGGAGGTCGACGCGGTCGTCGTCGCGGCCGGTTCGTGGTCAGGCGGACTGGTCGATGTTCTCGGCCCGCGCGTGCAGCCGCAGCGTGGGCAGATCGTGCACCTGCAGCTGCCGGGCGCCTCTGCCCTCCCGACGCTGGACACGTCCGCGGGGCACTACCTGCTGAGCTTCCCCGGCGATCGGGTGGTGATCGGCGCAACCAGGGAGACCGGGAGTGGATTCGACGCCACCTTGACGGCCGGCGGCGTCGCCCAGGTGATCGCTCAGGGCCTGACTCTCGTTCCCGCACTCGCCGACGCAACGTGGATCGAGGCCAGGGTGGGGCTGCGACCGGCGAGCCATGACGGGTTTCCGTACCTGGGCCCGGTGCCAGGGGTGGACGGCCTCTGGGTGGCTACCGGGATGGGGCCCAGCGGACTGACCTTCGGCCCGTACTGCGGCTCGGTGATCGCCGAGCACGCGCTCGCGCGGCTCGGCGGCGACCCTGCGCCGGCGATCCCGGCCACCTTCGACCCCGGTCGTTGACGCCCCATCAAAAGGGGACGCAGGACGTGGTAGTTATTGGCGTAAAGCAAGGGAGGGCGACCGCATGATCGAGATCCTCAACCCCGCCGTCCTGCCCCGGGCGAGGGAAACAGGCTCCCTCGTCGCAGACATCCTGCAGACACTCAAGAGCCGCAGCACCGTCGGCACCAACCTCATCGACATCGACCGCTGGGCGGAGAAGATGATCGTCGAAGCCGGCGCGCTCTCCTGCTACGTCGACTACGAACCATCTTTCGGGCGCGGGCCGTTCGGCCACTACATCTGCACGTCGGTCAACGACGCCGTGCTCCACGGACTACCGCACGACTACACGCTGGCCGACGGAGATCTGCTGTCACTCGACCTCGCCGTCTCCAGAGGCGGAGTGGTTGCCGACTCGGCCATCAGCTTCGTCGTCGGCGACCCGAGGTCACCCGGGAACGCCGCGAGCGTCGCGATCATCGATGCCACCGAGCGCGCGCTACGCGCCGGGATAGCCGCTGCCGGCCCCGGAGCCCGCATCGGCGACATCTCGTACGCCATCGGCTCGGTCCTGCACGAGGCCGGCTACCCGATCAACACCGAATTCGGGGGTCACGGCGTCGGATCGACAATGCACCAGGACCCGCATGTTCCGAACGTCGGCCGGCCCGGCCGTGGCTACAAGTTGCGCCCTGGGCTGCTGCTGGCGCTGGAGCCGTGGGTCATGGCCGACACCGCTGACGCTCATCACCGACGCCGACGGGTGGACACTCCGAAGCGCGACGGGCTGCCGGACAGCACACAGCGAGCACACGATCGCCATCACCCGCGATGGAGCCGAAGTCCTCACCATGCCGAGGCACGAGCAGCCCTGAAGGTCGTGCTCCGGCTACCCGTACGTCTCCCGCGCGGCGTCCGCAGAATCGACGCTAGCGCGCCCGGTGCGAGAAGCGGCGACCCTTCGGCGTGGGCGGATCGGCTGGAGCCTGTTCGTTGGCCGCGGCCGCGCGCTGCGCGGCTGAAAAGCCCATCGTCGCCCGGGCGGAGGCCGGCGGAGCGCCTGCCGCGACCGCCCCGCGCAAGGCCACCGATGATGCGCCGTAGGCATCCATCGCGGCCGCCACATTTCCGGCGCCGGTGCCATAGGTGAGTGACCGGTCGGCGGCGATGCCCATGCTGCTGCCCACCTCGACCGCGTCCTGGTTGGCGCCCATGTACGAGAACGTCCAGTCGTAGCGGGATTCCTGGTCCTCGATCAGCGCCTTGATCGCCGGCCTCGTCCATTCCTTGGACGCGTTCTCCATGCCATCGGTCATGATGCCGACGATCACCGCGCCGGGACGCTCGTCCTCCGGCATCGCGGCCAGGAACTCCCCCGTCGAGTGGACCAGTCGCGCAATGGAGTCGTTGAGCGCCGTCGAGCCCCTTGGCTGCAGGTCGAGCCGGGGCACGGCGTCGATGGGCAGACCACTGAACAGCTCCTCGTATTCGTTGTCGAACTGGGCCAAGGTCACCGTGCAGCGCCCGGGCTGACCCTTCTGCGACGCGATGTAGGCGTCGAATCCACCCTCGGTGTCGGACTTGATGTTCATCATCGAGCCCGAGCGATCGAGCAGGAATGCGATGTGGGTGTAGTTCGGGTCTGTCATGGCAAGTTCCTCCAGTTGTGACGGTCTTCCGGGTCATGGCCTCGTCCTTCGTCGCGGAGTGAAGGTGAATGCGGGCTGCTCAGCGGATCCGTCCGCGTCGCGTTGTTGCCGCTGGTCGGCCCTGGCGACCGCAAGCCCCTCGGCGCTGACCCGGCCGCCCTCCGCGTACGAGCCGAGCACCGCGGACCTGGCCAGCCGCGGCGGAACGGTATTGGGCGCGACCTGGGCCGACGACGCGATGGCGCGGAGCGACGCTCCGCTCAGCGCTGCCCTTGCCATCGTCTCGTCCAGCGCAGCCGTCGAGGTGTTCCTGAGCACGGGTCAGCACTTCGGTCAGTTCCACCGGCGACGTCGGCAGCGGATTGTCGAGCAGTTCACGGGCGGCTTCGATGCTGGCCTGCAGCGGATCCGTCATGACTGGAGAGTACGCGCAAAGTCTGCACATGTGCAAGCAATTGCACATTGAGCAGGTCAAGTGCTTCCGGACGGGCGACTACATCAGAAAGCGGTAGGCCGCCGAGCCGGGCTCGATCCGCTCGGATTCCATCGGACCCGCCGACATCCGCTCCAGCAGGCCCGCCAGTCCGTCCGCCGATCCGAGCTCGATACCGACGAGCGCCGGCCCGGTCTCCCTGTTGTTCCGCTTCACGTACTCGAACAGGGTGATGTCGTCGTCCGGCCCGAGCACGTCGTCCAGGAACCGGCGAAGCGCGCCTGGTTCCTGCGGGAAGTCGACCAGGAAGTAGTGCTTGAGTCCCGAGTACACCAGCGAGCGTTCCACGATCTCGCCGTAGCGCGACACATCGTTGTTGCCACCCGAGATCAGGCAGACGACGGTCGAGCCGGGCGGCAACTCCAGGCCGGCGAGTCCGGCTACCGAGAGCGCACCGGCCGGCTCGGCGATGATGCCCTCGTTCTGATAGAGGGACAGCATCTCGGTGCAGATGGCTCCCGGATCGACACTGCTCACCTCGACGCCACTTCCGGCGAGCAGCGCGTACGGCAGGTCGCCGATGCGACGCACGGCGGCTCCGTCGACGAACGGATCCAGCGTGTCCAGTCGCACCGGCCGCCCGGCGGCCAGCGCCGCCGTCAGCGACGCGGCACCGATCGGCTCAACGGCGGCGATCCGCACACCGGGGGCTCGCTCCCGCAGATAGACGCTGCAGGCCCGACGCCAGACCACCGCCGCCGACCGGTACGACGATGACGTCGGGTGCCCGTCCGAGGTCGGCCAGGATCTCCTGGGCGATGGTGCCCTGCCCGGCGATCGTTCTCGGGTCGTCGAACGGCGGCACCATGATGGCCCCGGTGGCGAATGCGTGCGCCCGCGCCGCGTCGGCGGCGTCATCGAAGGTGTCGCCCACCAGGAGGAGTTCGACCTGATCACCGCCGTGCGCCCTGATCCGGTCACGCTTCTGCCTCGGCGTGGTCCGCGGGAGATAGATCGTGCCGTCGATGCCGAGCGACCTGCACGCGAAGGCAACACCCTGGGCGTGATTGCCGGCGCTCGCACAGACGACGCCTGCTGCCCGCTCGTCACCGCGTGAGTTGGCTCATCAGGTTGTACGCACCGCGCAGCTTGTACGAACGCACCACCTGCAGGTCCTCGCGTTTGAGGTAGACCTGCGCCCCGGTGGCCTGGGACAACCGCTCGGAATGCTCGAGCGGAGTTCTGGCGATGATGCGGGCGATCCGTTCTCCGGCCCGCTCGACGTCGGCCGCGGTCACCGCGTCGGCGTTGGTCTGGACGACGAGCTGTTCGGAGACGGACACGTACTCCATTGTCACCTGTCGTGCATCGTCACCTTTCCCAGGTCAGCGGACCAGCTGGCTCACCCGTCGGTCCCCCGGTTCCCACAGAAAGACACACGAATGCGTCTCCTGTGATTGACTTCGCCACCGCATCAAGCACGCATAATCAACAGCAACGAACATTATTGACCGTAATCACTCACCGCACGAGCCGTCAGGAGTTCCGTTGCTGGCCCAGGTCCGCCAAGCGCGAATCCTGGACGAAGTGCGCCGCTCGGGGGGTGTCCGGGTATCCGACCTGACGTCGTTGCTGGGCGTCTCCGACATGACGGTCCGTCGGGACCTCGAGATCCTGGACCGGAAGGGCCTGCTGGCCAAGGTGCACGGCGGCGCGACGGCCGTCGAGACGGCGAGTGCCCTGGAACCCGATTTCGAGGCCAAGAGCGTTCGCGAACTCCCGGAGAAGGAAGCGATCGCCGAACGGGCCGCGACGCTGGTGCGGCCCGGGATGGCCATCGCGATCACTGCCGGGACCACGACCTGGACCCTGGCCAGGCATCTCGCCGACGTCGCCGACCTGACGGTGGTGACCAACTCGCTCAAGGTGGCCGAGGTGCTCAACCACCAGCAGCGCCCCGATCTGACCGTCGTTCTCACCGGAGGTCTGCGTACGCCGTCCGATGGCCTGGTCGGACCCATTGCCGTGCAGGCGATCCGATCGCTGCGCGTCGACATGGTGATCATGGGTGTGCACGGGATCGACGAGCACGCCGGCCTCACCACACCGAACCTGATGGAGGCCGAGACCAACCGCGCGCTGGTGGAATCAGCACGCCGACTGGTGGTCGTGGCCGACCACACCAAGTGGGGAGTCGTCGGGCTTGCGCAGATCGCGCCGTTGCGCGCCGTCAGCACGCTGATCACCGACGACCGGCTCGGACCCCCACGCCGCAGCAGTCCTGGCCGACCAGGTCGGCGAGGTCATCATCATTCCGGCACCGGACGATGCGCCGGAGCACCACCCAAACCATATCGACGACGAAAAGAATCCGGACCGACAGTGACCGTGCACCGTACCTGCGCCCGTCTCGCCGACGGTCGCGAGATCATCTACTTCGACGAGACCACTGACGCGGTTCGGGTTCTCGACGATCCGCGCGACCTGCCGCCGGTGGTTTCCGTTTCGACGGCGCGTTACGACCAGCTGACCGGCGAGTGGGTCGGGATCGCCGGACACCGGCAAACCCGCATCTACCACCCGCCGGCGAACGAGTGCCCGCTCTGCCCTTCCAGGCCGAGCAACCAGAGCGAGATCCCGTCCCCGGAATACGATGTCGTGGTGTTCGAGAACCGGTTCCCGTCGTTCGCCGGTTCGGGCGAGCCCGCGGAGGTCACCGGGCTGTTCAGCGCCACACCGGGAAATGGTCGCTGTGAGGTGGTGTGTTTCACCTCCGACCACAACGCCACGTTTTCGCAGCTCACGCCCGAGCGGGTGGGTACGGTGATCGAGGCGTGGGCGGATCGCACTGCCGCACTCTCGGCCCAGCCGGGCATCGAGCAGGTGTTCTGCTTCGAGAACCGCGGTGCCGAAATCGGCGTGACGCTGGCGCACCCGCACGGCCAGATCTACGGATACCCGTTCGTCACTCCACACACGACCGCCATGCTGCGTCAGGTGGAGGCGCACAAAGCCGCGACCGGACGGAACCTGTTCGGTGATCTGGTGGAAGCCGAGATCGCCGACGGCTCGCGCATCATCGCGCAGAACGACGAATGGGTGGCGTTCGTGCCGTTCGCCGCACGCTGGCCGGTCGAGGTACAGGTCTTCCCCCGGGTCAGGCGCGCCGATCTGACCGAACTCACTCCGGATCAGCGGCTGGCACTTGCGCCGATCTACCTCGAGGTGCTGCGCCGGATGGAAGGCGTCTTCGACGACAGCCTGCCTGCGATCACCGCCTGGCACCAGGCGCCCGTACATTCCGGCCGGGACGACTTCTGGCTGCACCTCCAGATCTTCACCATCCGGAGGGCGGAAGGAAAGCTCAAGTACCTGGCCGGGTCCGAGTCTGCGATGGGCGCGTTCGTGAACGACATCGCACCCGAGGTCGCGGCGGCGCGGCTGCGTGCGGTGACCCTTGATCCGGTCGCTGCGGCGGCCGGCACGACCGACAACCAGTAATTCTCCGCGGGAACGCGGAACAGCGGAGGGATCGAGGAAATGAAGACGCTCGTCGTCGGCGGCGCCGGCTACATCGGGTCTGTGGTGGTTCGACTGCTCCTCGAAGACGGTCACGAGGTGGTCGTGCTGGACAACTGCTCGACCGGGCACGCCGACGCGATACCTCCTGGGGTGCAGCACGTCCAGGCCGATATCAGCCGGGCCGGCTCGGTACTGGCCGGTGGCGACTTCGATGCTGTGCTGCACTTCGCGGCCAAGTCGCTGGTCGGTGAGTCGGTGGCCAACCCGTCGCTGTACTGGCACACCAATGTGATCGGGTCTCGTGCACTGCTCGACGCGATCACCGAGCACCGGGTACCGCGGCTGGTCTTCTCGTCGACCGCGGCCGTCTACGGCGAGCCGGACACGTTTCCCATCACCGAGGACTCCCCCACCAAGCCCACCAGCACCTACGGCGCCACCAAACTCGCCGTTGACATGATGATCACCAACGAGTGCACCGCCACCGAACTGGCCGCCGTCTCGCTGCGTTATTTCAACGTCGCGGGCGCAGCCTGGGGAGCGGGCGAACGGCACACGACCGAAACGCATCTCATCCCGATCGCGCTCGACGCGGTCGCCGGACGGCGGGACAAGCTGGACATCTTCGGAGAGGACTGGCCCACGCCGGACGGCACCCCGATCCGCGACTACGTGCACGTCGCCGATCTGGCCAGGGCGCACGTGCTGGCCCTGACCGCGGCCAATCCGGGCGAGCACTTGATCTGCAACCTCGGTAACGGCAACGGTTTCAGCGTCCGGGACGTGATCACGGAAGTGGAACGGGTCACCGGACTCGAGGTTCCGATCGTCTCCGGCCCGCGCCGTGCGGGTGATCCCACCCGGCTGGTTGCCTCCGCCCAACGCGCGAAGGAGCGGCTGGGTTGGGAGCCTCGACTCGATCTCCGCCAGATGGTCGCCGACGCATGGGATTTCAGCAACAGCCCGGTCGTGAGAGCGTGACGACTCCTGCCGCAACACTGTTCGAGTCCACTTTCGGCCGTCCGGCGACCGGCCGATATTCCGCTCCCGGCCGGGTCAACCTGATCGGGGAACATACCGACTACAACGACGGTCTGGTGTTGCCGTTCGCCATCGACGCCAGGGCGCACATCGCCGCCGCGACCAACGACGACGGCGTGGTCCGGATGGTTTCGGCGCAGCGACCAGGTCCGGTGGTCGAACTGCCGCTGGACCAGATCCAGCCGTCCGCAGCCGATCACGACTGGTCGAGTTACGTCTTCGGCGTCTTCTGGGCCCTGGCGAAATCGGGACGAAAGCTGGGCGGAGTGGACCTGGCGGTCGACTCACAGGTCCCGGTCGGCGCCGGACTGTCGTCGTCGGCCGCACTGGAATGTGCTGCTGCCCTTGCCTTCAGCTCGCTTTTCGCCCACGATGTGCCGCTTCCGGAAATCGCCCGGTTGGCCCAACAGGCCGAGAACGACTACGTGGGAATGCCATGCGGACTGATGGACCAGATGGCCTCGGCCACGTGTCAGGCCGGACATGTGCTGTTCTTCGACATCGGACAGGATCGAGCGGAGAACATCGAGTTCGATCCGTCGGCCGGCGGACTTGTCATGGTCGTCGTCGACACCAAGGCGCACCACGCCCTGGCCGACGGCGAATACGCGAACAGGCGGGCATCGTGCGAGCAGGCGGCGAACGAGCTTGGGCTGCATTCCTTGCGGGACATCGCTTTCGATCAGCTCGACGGTACTCTCGAGCGACTCGGTGATGACGTTCTCCGCCGGCGGGTCCGGCACGTGGTCACCGAGAACGAGCGGGTGCGCCGCGTGGTCGCCCAACTCGAACGGGGCGAGGTCGCGGCTATCGGAGCTGACCTGGTGGCATCGCACGTGTCCCTGCGCGATGACTTCGAGGTGTCCTGCGAGGAACTAGATGTCGCGGTCGAGGCCGCCCTGGCTGCCGGGGCGCTGGGCGCTCGGATGACCGGTGGTGGATTCGGCGGATCCATCATCGCGCTGGTGGAGCAGGACAAGGTGCAAGCGCTTTCGGACGGCGTCACGGCAGCCTTCGCAGCCCGCGACTTCACCGCGCCGGTGATCCGCACGGTGACCCCGGCCGCCGGTGCCCGCGCGGATTGATCCGCCGACACCGCGGCGAGTGCAGTGCCATCCGTCAGCAGCGGCGGATCAACGCGGTCACCTCGATCTCGATGCGCATCCGGGCATCCAGCAGGCCGACCTGGAGCATGGTCGCCGCCGGCGGCGCAGCGGCGAAGTGGCGGCGCAACACCGGCCAGCATTGCTCGAAGTCGGCACGGTCCGGCAGCAGATAATGCACGCGAACCACGTCGGTGATGGCCGCACCCGCCTGCGCCAACGCTGATTCGACATTGCGCATGGCCTGGGCGGCCTGGCCGACCACGTCGTCCGCCAGCGTCATGGTCGGATAGTCGTAGCCCGTGCAACCGGACACGAAGACCCAGTCACCATCGACAACGGCTCGCGCATAACCGATCTGCTCCTCGAAGCTGGAGCCCGAATAAAGGTGGCGACGCGTCATGGCCGCCAGCGTACGAGCCGCTGCTGTCACGGGCGGGTGTCACCAGCCGATGGTCGCGTCCCGGAGCGTGTCGTACTGCGCGCGGACGATCGGAGTGGAAGGGCCACTGAACTCCTGGTAGCCCGCCCGGGCCCAGACCGGCGGTTCCGTCTCGCCGGACAGTGCCCACGCCGCCTGCCGGGCAGCGCCGAGAGCAACGTATTCGCCTGCCTCCAGCACCTGCACCGGCTGAGCAAAGACTCCGGGAGCCAACTGCTGCACGGCCGGGTTTTTGGCTGCGCCGCCGATCATCAAAATCCGGTTCGGCGTGACACCCAGCGCATCGACCGCGTCCGCGAGCGAGCAGAGCAACGCCTCGACGGCCGCCCTGGCCAGGTTCTCCCTGGTGGCACCGGAGGTGAGGCCCGTCAACACGCCGGTCGCCGTCGGCCGGTTGGGGGTCCGCTCGCCGTCGAGGTAGGGCAGCATGGTCAATCCGCCGGCGCCCACGTCGCCGGCAAGCGCCAACCGGGCGAACTCGGCATGGTCGACGCCGAGCAACCCGCCGGTCACGCTGAGGATCCTGGAGGCGTTGATGGTGCAGACCAGCGGGAGGTAGTGGCCGGTGGCGTCGGCGAATCCGGAGACCGACCCCGTCGGATCGGCGCACTCGCTGTCCGCGATGCAGAATGCCGTACCGGACGTGCCGATGGACACCACCACGTCCCCGGGCTCGATCGACAAGCCAAGAGCCGCGGCCATGTTGTCGCCGGTTCCAGCGGACAACGCGGTGCCTTCGGGCGTCGTACCGGCCACTGCGCCGGGAGCGACCAACCGGGGCAGCGTGGGCGCCTCGGCGCGGCCGAGGGCCCAGGCTGCGAGTTCCGGGATCCACGCGCGCCGCGCGGGTGAGTAGTAGCCGGTGCCAGAGGCGTCGCCGTGGTCGGTGGTCATCTCCCGCCGGCCCCCGAGTCTCCAGGTCAACCAATCATGCGGCAGGAGCACGGCTTTCGTCCTGGCCGCATTCTCCGGCTCGTGCTCGGCCATCCACCGCAACTTGGTGATGGTGAAGGAGGCCGGCGGCACCGACCCGATCTCGTCCGCGCAGGCCTGCGGGCCACCCAGATGCTGCACCACGGTCTCGATCTGCGGCGCAGATCGGAGGTCGTTCCAGAGCAGCGCTTCGCGGACGGGCTCACCGTCGGCGTCGAGAGCGACCATTCCGTGCTGTTGACCACCGACGCCGATCGCCGCGGCCCGTGACAGCAGGCCGGATCCCGCGTGCTGCAATGCTTCCCACCAGGCGTCCGGGTGCACCTCCGTGCCGTTCGGATGCGGGGCGGAACCCTGGTCGACGACCTTGCCGTCCGAAGCCCGCACCAGCAGAACCTTGGTGGATTGCGTCGAGGAATCGATTCCGGCCACGAGAGTTTCGGTCACAGCTGCATCCTTTCACTGCGAACAGCCTTCCATGCCGGTGCATCCACCGCACCGGGGAGCAGCGGCCGTCAGCCGCCGCCGGACTCGGCGCCGACGAGAACCAGTGTCGGGTCGTTGATCAGCGCATCGATGCCGGCGTGCGCGGCGCCGAGCGCGGGCGCCTCGAAGCCGAGGGTGGAGAATTCCAGCCGGCAGGCCATCACCGATCCGCCGAGCACGCGGGAGCGCATCTCGGCGACGACGGCCTCGACCATGTACTTCTGCAGGGCGGCAAAGTGGCCGCCGAAGATGATGACCTCCGGATCGAGGAGGTTGGCAAGCACCGACGCACCGACGCCGAGCTGGCGTCCGGCGTCGTCAAGGGCGTGCAGGGTGCGCTCGTCACCGGCCTCGGCCCGGCGGACGATCTCCGTCAGACGCGAGGACATGTCGCCCTCGTGCAGCCGGTCACCCGGGACCGCGACCGCCTCGACCACCGCGTTCATCCCGACGGCCGTCTCCCAGCACCCGCGCCGCCCGCAGGCGCACTTGACGCTGGGATCACCGATCGGCATATGTCCGACCTCTCCCGCGAAACCGGTTGCGCCCCTCATGATGCGGCCGTTGATGATCATGCCGGCGCCGACCCCGATCTCACCGACCAGGTAGAGCAGATTCGACGATCCTGCGGAGGGTCCAGATGCGTACTCCGCCATCGCGCCGAAGTTCGCGTCGTTGTCCACACCGATCCTCGTCTGGGGCCACTGGAGCCGGCCCATCAGTGTGTGCACCACATCCACCTGGCGCCAGTGCAGATTCGGTCCGTACGCCAGCACGCCGGCGTCGATGTCGATCAGGCCGGGAAGGGACAGGTGGAGGGTCTCGACCTGTTCGGGCCGGGCGCCGCTGTCGACGACGAGTGCGGCCGCCAGATCGGCCACCCGGCTCATCGCCCTGGCCGGTCCCAGTTCGATCATGGGCAGGCTCAGGCGGCGGCGGGCGAGCACCCGACCCGTGAGGTCCGTGATCACGCCGGCGAGGTAGTCGACGTTGAGTTCGAGTCCGATACATCGGACGACCGCGGTGTTGACCTCGATGGTCCGTGCCGGACGGCCGACACCGGCGCGCTGCATGATCCCCTCGATCACCAGACTGCGATCGATCAATTCCGAGACCAGGCTCGACACCGTTGCCTTGTTCAGACCGGTGTCGTCGGCAAGTCGGGCCCGCGATCGCGGGCCGCCGGCAGCGAGGTTGCGCATCAGCAGACCCAGGTTCAGTCGCCGAACGGTGGCCTGGTCGGCCGGCGACCCGGGCTCGCCGGTGGCCGAGATGGTGCGCATGTCGGCCTCCTTTGGCGTGTCGGACATGCAGAACGATTGCTGGTCGGTGATCGCGCCTGGCATGCGGCGAGATCAGGCGGCCCGGAAAGTGGGTCGGACGACCGTGGCCCGGCGGCGAGCAGCCGCCGGGCCACGGACGAATACGCCGGCGCCGGGGTCAGCGAGCTGAACCCGCCCGCCGGCGGCGGGACAATGCGTCGACGCTTGCGGCCAACAGCAGCACGACTCCGGTGATGATGTAGTTGACGTCGGCCTCCAGGCCCAGCAGGCTGAGTCCGTTGTTGATGACCGCGATAACCAAACCGCCGAGCACGGCGTCCCTCGCCTTGCCTTTGCCACCGAACAACGAGGTACCACCGATCACGGCGGCGGCCACGGCATACAGCAGCACGTTGCCACCGCCGGAACTGGCGGCAACCGAACCGAGCCGGGATGCGTCGATGACGCCGGAGAAGGCGGCCATGGCTGAACTGATGACGAAGCAGTAGATGGTAATCCGGCCGACCCGGATACCAGCCCGCCGCGAAGCCTCTGCGTTACCGCCGACGGCATAGACGTACCGGCCAAAGCTGGTCCGGTTCTGCACGAAGGTCCAGATCACCAACAGCACCCCGACGATCGGCGCAATCCATGGAACTCCTTCCAGCGGGACCGGTCCCTTGGACCGGTTTGCCGAAAGGGCCCAGGTGCCCACCAGTAGGACAACGGCGATGACCACGATGCGGAGCACGACGACGGCAAGCGGTGCAGTAACCAACTTCTCGTCCGAGCGGCGCTTCCAGACCAGCAGGTTCAGCGCGGCATAGGCCAGCACTGAGACGATCGAGACGGTCCAGCCGACAGCGATGCTCATATTGCCGCTGTCGATCGCCACCACGGTGTTGTTGGTGACCGGGACGGTGCCGCCATTGCCGATGATCAGCAGCAACACGCCTTGATAGGCCAGGAAGAAGGCCAGGGTCACCACGAAGCTGGGGATGCCGATCACCGTCACGATCCAGCCGGTGAGCAGGCCCATGACGAGGCCGACGACGATGGCCGCGAGGACGGCGGTGTACCAGGACCAGTTGTGGTTGAGCAGAAGCTCGGCCATGACCGCGGCGGCCACACCGCCGATGACACCGGCGGACAGGTCGATGTGACCCAGCAGGAGCACGAAGCCGAGACCCATGGCCAGCACGATGATCGAGCCGGCCTGTTGCAATAGATTGGCGAAGTTGTAGACGGTGGGGAAGCCGTCGGCTCCGGGCTTGGCGATCGTGAAGACGATGACCAGCACGACCAGGCCGAGCACGGCGGGCAGGGCGCCCACGTCGCCGCCACGCACCTTGTCGACGTAGCCCCGGAAGTAGGCGCCGAGGCTTTTCGGCCCAGCACTGTCAGCCGAGAACCCGGTCCTGGCCTCGAGCTGCTCGTCCCCCGAATTGCTGGGGTTCACCTTGCTCATGTCTGGAGCTGTCATGCCAGATCCCCACCCTTCGCGTAAGCGCTCATGGCCATATTCGCTCCGCTAGCCGCTTTTGCCTCGCTTTGCTGCTCACTCATGCCGACACCGCCGCAACCGCTCGTGGTAGGCCGATGTCACCGGTGCGACCGGTGGTGATCAGCTCGATGATCTGGGCAGTGGTGACGTCATCCGCCGCCACGTCTGCCGCTACCCGGCCGAGGTAGAGCGGGGTGACCCGGTCGGATACTTCCTTGACGTCGTTCATGTTGTGACTGATGAGCATCACGGCCAAGCCGTTGTCGGCCAGTCGGCGGACCAGATCGAGCACCTGCCGGGTCTGGGCCACACCCAGGGCCGCGGTCGGCTCGTCGAGCATGACGACTTTGGAGTTCCAGAGCACGGACTTGGCGATCGCCACAGACTGGCGCTGGCCGCCGGAGAGACTGGAAACCAATTGCCGGACGGACGAGATCGTTCGCACGGAGAGGGATGCCAGCGTCTCTCTGGCCCGCGTCTCCATCGTCGCCTCGTCGAGCACGACGCCCGACTTAGGCTCGCGGCCGAGAAACATGTTCTGCACGATGTCGAGGTTCTCGCAAAGAGCGAGGTCCTGGTACACGATCTCGATGCCGAGAGCGGCAGCGTCACGAGGACTGGCGACGTGGGCGGCCTTTCCTTCGAAGAAGTAGTCGCCGGAGTCGATCGAGTTGATGCCGGCCAGGCATTTGACCAGCGTGGATTTGCCGGCGCCGTTGTCACCGACCAGCGCGGTGACCTGTCCGGGGTATAGCGACAAATTGACGTCGTGCAGAACCTGCACAGCACCGAAACTCTTGTTCACCCCCCGCAATTCCAGGATGGGGGTTTGCGTCTGTGTCATCGGCGTTCTCATCTCTGTGCTGGCCACCGCAACTGACTTGCCTGAGGCCGGGCCGGTTAAGAGGCAGGTTTGTCTCTGAAGTGACCGTAGAACTGCGGGCCGCAGAGCGCGACATCGGTACGGGCAGATAAGAGTGTGGGACGAAACCGGGCGGCGGCACAGTAATTCATGCGCCGCCGCCCGTTTCAGTCAACGGCGCTAAATCAGCCGGTCACGCCGTCGGCGGTGCACTTCGCCTGGTAGGCAGGGGTGCAGACGTCGGACAGCTTGAGATAGCCATCCTTGATCGGGACGCTGATGTTGGTCTTCGTGATGGAGATCGGGGTCAGCAGGATCGCGGCGACCTTCTTCTTGGTCTGGGTGTCATCGACGGTGCCCGTTGTCTTCGGGGCTCCGCCCTGAGCCAGTGCGATGGCGGCGGCGGCCAAGGCGGCGGCCTCCTGCTTGACGGGCTTGTAGACGCTCATGCACTGCTGACCGTCCAAGATGTTCTGCATGCCTTGAACGGTCGCGTCCTGCCCGGTGACCGGGACGGTCAGGTTGTTCTTCTTCAGAACGGAGATCGCGGCGTTGGCCAGACCATCGTTGGCGGCGAGGACGCCGTCAACCTTGCCCCCTGCTGCGGTGAACATGCCCTCGAAGTCAGTGGCGGCAACCTGGTTGTCCCACTTGGCGACAGCCTGCTCGCCGACCTTCTTGTAGCTGCTGATGGCGTCGAGCACCTTGTGGGCGCCCGCGGCGAAGGCGGTGGCATTGGAGTCGTCCGGAGAACCGTCCAAGTAGATGATGCTCTTGTTGCCGCTGCCAAGGCACTTGGCCAGACCGGCACCCTGCAGCTCGCCGACCTTCTCGTTGTCGAACGAGATGTAGGCCTGGGCGCTGCCGCCGAGGGTCAACCGGTCGTAGTCCAGGGTCTTGACGCCCTGAGTGGCCGCCTTCTTCTCGATCGCGGCACCGGATGCGTTGTCCAGGTTGACGATGGCCAGAACGGTGACGCCGCCGGCGATCATCTGATCGGCGATCGTCGCCATCTGGGTGGCACTGCCCTGAGCGTTCTGGATGTTGGCGGGGATGCCGGCAGCCTTGAACGCGGCGGCGAGCAGGGGCGCGTCTGCGGTGGCCCAGCGGGCGGAGGACTTGGTGTCCGGCAGGATGACGCCGACCTTGCCGACCTTGTCGCCGGCGCTGTTGACGGCACTGGAAACGGCGGAGGCCTTGGAACCCGAGGCGGTCACCGCGAACGAGGCCGGAGCCTGCGAACTCGAAGCGCCCGCCGACGCACCGGCACCTGCGGACGAGCCCGCACCAGCACCGGCGGACGATGCCGGAGCCGCGGCTCCCGACGACGCCGGGGCCGCCGCCGCGGTGGACGACGAACTCGGCGTGGACGAGCTCGAACTACTACATGCTGCAACCACGAGCGTCCCGACCATCAATAGGCCGAGAGCAGCGGATGTCTTGAGCCGCATGTACTTTCCTCTCTGTTGAAGCACCACTGGCCGGGCGGCCGGGCGGTGGGAAGGCAGACCGGGAATCGGGGAATGATCACCAGCCGTCGTGCAGGGGTGCAGATGCCGACCAGCGGCGGGAGCGAAGCTAGGTACCCACCGAGCTGGCGGTTACTGTCGAGCCGGCGTGCTCGATCGGCGCGTCGGCGATGCTCGTGACCGAATGGACACTGCGGATTTCCGAACGAGGCCGGAACGACCAAGGTCTGTCACCGTGGTCGAGCGCACTGCTCGACCACACACTTGCAAACTCAGACATCGGTGTCCTTCGCTGTTCGGCCACCAGGGCGAGATGCGCCAGGTGCGGGAACTATGCCGTGATGTACTTCACGAGCAAGGTCAGCCGTCCAACAAACTATGGACCCCCGTTAGCGCTTGTCAAGCGAGGACAAGGTCTCCTTTAGGTCACCGTCCATCCGAATTGGTCACGATTGTGATACTGCTTGCGACCAACTACGGCCAGTACCTGCGAAGACGTGTCACCCAATCGCCGACGTAGGACAATCCGATCGACCAGCACCGTTATCTAATAGGAATACAAGGATCCGCGAACCGGGCCGCCCCCGGTGACGATTCGGACGCCGGAGGACGTTCCGACCAGGTCGGCACCCGCGACCAGCACGGCACGCACCTGTTCGATCGTCTTGATCCCACCGGCCGCCTTCACTCCCACCGAGTCGGGAACCGCGGCCCGCAGATACGAGATGGTGGACGGGTCGGCAATGCCCACAGCGCCTCTCGATGCGTTCTTGACGAACGCGACCCCGGCGTCGATAGCCGCCTGTACACATCGCTCCCGCTGGCGCGGGTTCAGACAGCGGCAGTTCCAGCATGACCTTGACACCGATCGGCGACGCCGCCTCGACGACGGCGGCGATGTCGGACGCGAACTCGTCGTAGCGACTGGACAGCAGGTATCCGATGTTGACCGTGGAATCCAACTCGTCGACACCGGCGTCGACGAGGGCCTTCGCCTCGGCCACCCGGCCGGCCGTGGTGCCGTTACCGTGCGGGTAGTCGATGAACGATCCGACGCGTCCTGTCGTGCCTCGCATCTCGTCGCGGGCAGCCCAGACCCAGGACGGCGGCACGATGGCCGCGTCGAATCCGTGGGTCAGCGTTTCCACGACGTGTTCGCGTACCTCACGCTCGGTGATCGCTTGACCGACGAGGGTGTGTTGGATGCGTCCGGCCAACTGCGCGGGCGGCAGCACCAGCGCCGGGTGCGGCGGCGGTGCTGGTTCATCTCGTAGGTACTGCTCGAAATCGCGATGGGCGGCGGGTGCGGCCATTCTGCTCTCCCCGTGAACGGATGGACCCGGACAACTCTGACGATCGAAAGCCCAGCGTGACCATGCTCTCACGGATCGTCGGCGTGTCGTTCCCTGGTCAGCAGTCTGCAGGTGACGGTGCAGCCGCACCCTAGGCTCATCGGTCATGCGCATCCTGTCGATCCAGTCGTCGGTCGCCTACGGGCACGTCGGCAACAGCGCTGCCACCTTTCCGCTGCAGCGATTGGGTCATGAAGTGTGGCCGGTGCTCACCGTGCACTTCTCGAACCACACTGGTTACGGATCCTGGCGCGGCCAGGTGTTGGCACCCGAGATGGTCGCCGAAGTGATCGAAGGCATTGCCGACCGGGGTGTGCTCGGCTCTGTCGACGCTGTACTGACCGGCTACCAGGGTTCACCGGGCGTGGCTGAGGTCGTGCTCGACACCGTCGCGAGGGTGCGTGCGCTGAACCCGGCGGCGATCTACTGCTGTGACCCGGTGATGGGTGACGTGGATCGCGGCATGTTCGTGCTGCCGGGCGTCCCCGAACTGATGCGGGACCGGGTGGTCCCGGTAGCGGATGTGGTGACACCGAATGCATTCGAGCTCTCGTTTCTCTCCGGCGTTCCGATGACCGACATGACGGAGCTGCCAGGGCTGCTCACGGCCGTCGACCGGGTGCGACGATCCGGTCCCTCGACTGTTCTGGTCACATCGGTCGAAGGGCTGCCGGCCGCGCTGCCCGGCCGTCCTGCGGTCGACGAGATCGCCATGCTGGCAGTCGATCCGACGGGGGCCTATCTGGTCCGGACGCCCAGGTTGCCGATTTCCGTCAACGGCGCCGGCGATGTGACAGCGGCGCTCTTCCTGGCCCATCTGGCGTCCGGCGTGCCATCGGCACTGGCGAAGGTCGCTTCGTCGGTCTACGGGATTTTGAGGCTGACCGCTCAGAGCGGTTCGAGGGAGATCCAGCTGATCGAAGCACAGGACGAGATTGCGCACCCGGCATGCGAATTCGAGGTGATCCAATATTGAGGATCCAATTGAATGACGCGCGATCCCTAGTGCCATCGGACGGATGGAACCGGCTTCTGCTCAGCCGGTGACCAGCAGCTATCTGGTCATACCCGGTTATACTCCAGGCATGAAAACTGCGATCTCGGTCCCGGATGAAACCTTTGAACGTGCAACCGCGCGAGCTCATGACCTCGGCGTCAGCAGATCTGAATTTTTCACCACTGCGGCCCGGCACTACCTTGACGAACTCGACGAGCAATCGGTCACTCGGCAGATCGATGCTGCCCTCGACCAGCTCCAAGCCATCGATGAATCGTCGGCTGCGGCAGTCGCCAGTGGCCACCGAGCCCTGGCTGCCGTCGACGATGAATGGTGATCGAACGGGGCGGCTTGTACTGGGCTGAGCTTGGTCCGGCCGTCGGCAGCAAGCCCGCCAAACGGCGACCAGTCCTGGTCATCCAGGCTTCGTCCTACAACGAGAGCCGGTTGGCGACCGTCCTGGTCGCGGTGGTGACGTCCAACACGGCCCTGGCGACGATGCCGGGCAACACCTTCCTTCCGTCCGCGGTGACCGGCCTGCGCCGCGACTCCGTCGTGAATATCACTGCCCTCGTCACCCTGGACAAGACCGACCTCGGGGAGTGGATCGGCACTACCCCGCAGTCGCTCATGCGCGAGGTCGACCGTGGACTTCGCCGCGTCCTCGACTTATAACAGCCACTCCCGGACCACGCGCCGCTGGTCCCGGGCGGGATTCCTGCCGACGCAGCCAGGCGTGGTCGCAATCAGCAGCCGGCCGATTGGAGCCGCTTCCAGGTCCGGCTGTCGACCGCGCCGTTTGCCGGCAGGTGTTGCGAACGCTGAAAACTCTGCACGGCCCGTTTGGTGTCCGGCGTGTAGATCCCCCACCGACCGGTCAGGTCCCCGATGGGGATGTTCAGCCGATTGCCCAGCATCCGCTGCAGTTCACCCACCCAGACGTTCTGCTGACCGATGTGGGAGAACTTGGGCAGCTTGTTCGTGTGGGCGGGGCACAGGCACGAGATGTAGTCCCTCGCATGCTCGGGGTTGCCGCCCTTGATGTAGGCGTCGGCCGGGCCGGAGAGTCGCGTCGCGCAACCGGCATACTTGGACGCGAAGGGACCGGCGTAGAGCACTACCGTGTTGATCTGGCTGCTGAACAGCTTGCACGAATGAGTGGAATCAGCCGCCAGCGAACCAGCGGGAAGCTGCCCGCCGGCTTTCAGCCTCGCCACATGAGCGGCAAAGGCCGCGGCGCTCACATCCGAGGCCAGTTGCACGATGTAGCCGCCGCTACAGGCGATGTTCCGAGCGGGCACGCCGAGTGGGGCCGCCGCCGCCTTGGCCGGGGCGGGCTTCTTACGGGTGGTCTTCGGTGGCACCGCCTTCGGCCTGCTCGGTGTTGCGGCTGACGGCTTGGCCGCAGCCGTGGTGCCAAGTGCTCTGGCGCTGCCGGTCTGTTTCGCGTTGCCGGTCGGTGTCGGGCCGCCAGTCGGTGTCCGGGTGATCGTGACGGCTGTGGATGGGACGGGTCCTGGCAGCGACTGGGTGGCCGGCCCTGGATCACCGGACTGGACCGGCACACTTGCTGCCGTCGACAGCGGCGGGGAGATCAGGGCGACCGGCTGGCCGTCCTTGTCGGCGACGCCACTGCCACCGCCCAGATGGGGCGAGACCAACAAGGCGGCCAGGAGGACCAACACGGTGGCGGCGGCGATTCCGGCCACCGCATAGATGGCCTTGCGCCGACGCTCGGGTCGGGGCGCGAGTGCTCCCTTGGCACCGGCGGTGGCCACCGACGGGTACATCCCGGTCCATCCGGGAAACAGCCCGGATTGCGGAGCGGCGGCATTGGCCGGTAGTTCGGGCGCCTGTGACCAGGCCTGTCCCGTACCCGCGGTGGGCACCAGCTCCGTTGGGAACATCTCCGGCACTGCCCTGGGCGGGGCGTCTTGCGGGGCGACCGGCACCAAGGGTGCGGTGGACGCGTTGTCGCTGATGGCGGCCGCAGCACTCCGGGCAGACCAAACGGGCTGGTCGGCGGGCACCGTGCGGGACCCGCAGTGCGGGCAGTACGGCGTGTCGACGCTGGCCCCGCAGCCGGGACAGGCGCGCCCGCCATCCGTCCTTCCGTTCGACTCGGTCACCGCTGGAACACCTCCTCCCCTGGTGGGACCGCATCCCCATTCTGCCGGTCGTCACTCGCTCCGAGCTCGCCGGATGGGTGACGCATCGGAATTCAAGGCTGTGGGTACGGACCGATGCACGTGGGAAACTGTGCGTCCCCGCCAGAACATCTACGAGAGGTCGACCATGGATCTGCGCGCCGAGCTCGCCGATTGGCCGGTCGGTCGGGCCGCCGTCGCGGTGATCGGAGCGGACGGCGTCCTCGATCGTTTCGAGACCGGTCAGGGCGCCGGCACCTATTGGTGGGCGTCGGTCACCAAGATATTGACCGCGTTGACCGTGCTCGACGCCTGCGCCGACGAGACGCTCTCTCTCGATCTCCCCGGTGGCCCGCCCGGGGCCACCATCGCCCATCTGCTGTCCCATGCCTCCGGGCTGCCGGCCGAGCGGGGGGAGCCTGTCGCCCCGCCCGGCACCACGCGTCTCTACTCCAACTACGGGTACGAGACGCTCGCCGACGAGCTCGCGAAGCGAGCCGGCGGACCATTCGGCGACGAGATGATCGGCCGGGTTCTGGAGCCGCTGGGCATGCGGGCAACGGTCGTCGACGGGTCGCCGGCCAAAGCCGCGGTCGGACCGTTGGACGACCTGGCCGCCCTGGCCCAGGATCTGCTCCTGCCGACCGTGCTGGGACCCGAGATCGTCGACTGGGCGAGCACTCTCGCCTTTCCCGGCTTGTCGGGCTTCGTACCTGGCTTCGGGAAGCACCAGAACAACGACTGGGGCCTGGGTTGCGAAATCCGCGACCACAAGAGCCCGCACTGGACCAGTCCCGACAACAGCCCGGAAACCTTCGGCCACTTCGGTCAATCCGGCAGTTTCCTGTGGGTCGATAGACGCGCGGGCTTGGCCTGTGTCAGCCTGTCCGACACGAATTTCGGCGCCTGGGCCAAAACGGTCTGGCCGCGACTGTCGACGGCTGTGCTGGAGGCCTACGGATCCTGACGGATCCAGCGCGGCTGTCCGGTCGTAGTCTCGGGGGATGACGACGACGTCGATGGGGACCGTGCCGATCCTGATCGAGGCTCTGGGCCGGGAACTTCCGGCCGACCGACTGGTGGTCGATCGGGAAGTGTTGCAGAGCATCTCGCACGACGAGGCGGAATGGGCCACGGTCGGCCGGGCCGCCGTCGCGATCCGCGCCAGGGACGAGTCGGACGTCCGGACGGCGGTGCGCATCGCGGCCGAACTGGGCACCCCGATCGTCCCGCGTGGAGCCGGCACCGGGCTGTCCGGCGGGGCTAACGCGGTGGACGCCTGCTTGGTCGTCGACCTGTCGCGGATGACGGCCATCCTGGACATCGACGCGGACAACATGACCTGTGTGGTGCAGGCAGGCATCGTGAACAACGACCTGAAAGCCGCCGTGGCCGAGCGCGGCCTCTGGTATCCACCCGATCCGGCGAGCGCACCGTGGTCGACCATCGGCGGGAACGTCGCCACCAATGCGGGCGGTCTCTGCTGTCTCAAGTACGGGGTGACCCGTGACTTCGTCCTTGGTCTGCGGGCCGTCGTCGGTGGGCCGGCCGGATATGGGACGGCAGTCCGACTCGGCCGCCGGACGACCAAGGGTGTTGCCGGATACGACATGGTCGCCCTGATGGTCGGTTCCGAGGGCACGCTCGGCGTGGTGACCGAGGTGACGCTGAAGCTGCGACCGGCGCTCACCGGCACGCCGGTGACCGTGGTCGGCGCATTCTCACAGCTGGTGGACGCCGGCACCGCGGTCGCCCTGGCCACCAGGCGGGGTCTGGTTCCGTCCGCTCTCGAGTTGCTGGACCGGGCCTGTCTGCGTGCCGTCGAGGACTGGAAGCATCTGGGGATCGAATCCGACGCGGCTGCTCTACTGCTGGCCAGGATCGACACCCAGGGGGAGGCCGGCGAAGCCGAGGCCCGAGCCATGGCCGAATGCTTCGAGGCAGCCGGCGCGATGTGGTCGACCCGGTCGACGGATCCGGTGGAGGCAGAGGCGCTGTTCGACGCGCGGCGCCTGGCCTACCCGGCCATGGAGCGGCTGGGCCCCGCCCTGACCGAGGACATCTGTGTGCCCCGATCCCGCATTCCGGACATGCTGGCCCGGATCGAAGCCATCGCGGCTGACAACGATCTGCTGATCTCCACCATCGCGCACGCCGGCGACGGCAACCTGCATCCGCTGATCTCGACGCCGGTGGGCGACGACGCCGCCCGCACCCGCGCGCAGACCGCATTCGAGCAGATGCTCGACGCCGCCCTCGAGTTCGGCGGCACCGTCACCGCCGAACACGGCGTCGGCCTGCTGAAACGAGCCGGTCTGCGGCGCGAGCTCGACCCGGGTTCGCTGCTGATGCAGCTGGCCGTCAAGCACGCTCTCGATCCGCTTCAACATCTTCAATCCCGGCAAGGTTTTCTGATGAGCCTGCTGGACGCCGTAGCGGATCGGGTGATGCACCTGCCGCCGCCGCAGGGCCGGGACATCGAGACGGAGCAGGTCCGGCTGCCGATGGCCGACGGGGTGACCCTGCTGGGCGCGAGGTACTGGCAATCGGGCCGGTCGGGCGACCCGGTGATCCTGATGCGCAGTCCCTACGGTCGCGGCAGCTTTCTGCATCTGCTCGGCCGCGCCTACGCCGCCAGGGGGGCGCAGGCGGTGGTGGTGAGTTGTCGCGGCACCTTCGGCTCGGGCGGCGACTGGATGCCGATGCGCGACGAAGCGGCGGACGGGCTGGCCACCTTCCGGTGGCTCGAGCAGCAGCCGTGGTTCGGCGGTGCAGCGGTGCTGGCCGGTCCGAGCTACCTCGGCTACACGCAGTGGGCGACGGCGGTGCAGGTTCCGGACTCCGTCGCCGCGATGATTCCGCACGTGACCAGCTCGCGACTCACCCTTCCGTTCATCAGAGCCGGACGCTCTGGACTGGGATCTACTGGTGCGATGGAACTTTCTGCTCGAGAACCAGGAGAAGCCGCGGGCTTTACTGCGTTCCGTCCTCCGGCTTGATGAAAAGCGTTTGCAGGCGGCGTTGATGACACTGCCGAGGGAGTCGGTGGACCAGCAGCTGGCCGGTCGACCGCTGGCAGTTCTTCCAGGACTGTCTGCGCCACGACTCGAACGATGCACACTGGGTGAAAAGCGATCACAGTGGAAATGTCGCGTCGCTTTCTACGCCGGCCAGTTACGTCGGTGGCTGGTATGACATCTTCCTTCCCGACCAGCTGCGGGATTACGCCGCTACGGTCAAATCCGGCGCACCACAACGACTTACCATCGGACCGTGGGTCCACGGCTCGCCGGCCGGCATCGGCGCCGCAGCCTGCGAGGCGCTGTACTTCGGGCTGCCCTACGCCCGCGGATCCACCTCTGGCAGCAGGGCGCCCGTCCGGTTGTACGTCATGGGGACTTCCCACAAGGGGTCGGCGGCCCCGGGTGTCGCGGGGCGCGCAGCCCGTCCGTGGCGTGACTTCGAGACGCTGGCCACCACCGGGATATCCGGGCACCCGGCTGCACCTGACCTCGGGAGCCGCTCTGTCCACGGCGACTCCACCCGGTGCCGGCCACGCCGGCCCACCTGCTCCGTCGCGATTCCGCTACGACCCGGCTGATCCGACACCTTCGTTCGGCGGCCCGTTCCTCGCCCGCGGCGCCGGGCCGAAGGACAATCGAAAGCTGGAGAGTCGAAGCGACGTATTGACGTTCACGACGGGACCGTTGGCTGGCGACGTCGAGGTGATCGGCGAGGTCAGCGCGAAGATCTGGTTCGCATCGAACCAGAAGTCGGCGGATCTGTTCGTCCGGCTGTGCGACGTCGACCGTCGCGGACGTTCCACGAACATCTGCGACGGAATCGTAGGGGTCGATGCAGCTCCCGACCGGACAGCCGCACGGCCGGTGACGGTTGCCCTGTGGCCGACGGCCTACCTGTTCCGCAAGGGACACCGCATCAGGGTGCAGGTGTCCAGCGGATCGCACCCGCGCTACGCCCGCAATCCGGGCACCGGCGAGCCGAGGGCGACTGCCACTGAACTGTTGGTCGCCGAGCAATGCGTGTGGCACGACGCCGACCATCCGTCCGCGGTGGTCCTGCCGGTACTCGACGGGCATCGGTTCCGACTGGGCTGAGGAAGCCCACTGCTCTCCAAGTTCCGGCCCATCCGCGATAGCGCCGAGCAACGAACCAGGCAGGTGAGCGAATCACTGCGCGACTGGGTCGGCGACCCGAACGGACACATAGCCCTCGATCCGACGGACGTCTCCGTCGACGAGCTGCTCGACGCCGTGGCGCACGGCGATCGTGGTGCTTTCGACCATCTCTACGCCCGTCTCCTATCCCCCGTCTCCCGTCTCACCCGACTGTTGATGCGGGACGTCGCGCTCGCGGAGGATGTCACCCAGGAGGTATTCCTTGCCGTGTGGCTGGGTGCCTTGCGCTTCGACCCGGTTCGCGGGGACGGGGCCGCCTGGATCATCGGCATCGCCCGGTCCCGGGCCATCGATCGCATCAGGGCGGTGCAATCGTCGCGTTTGCGCGACCGCAACTACGCCGCGCTGTCGGTCGAGCCGGAGATGACCTCAGCCGATGACGTCGTCGCCCGGCTCGACCATCGGATCCTGCATGAGGCCCTCTGGGTACTCACGCCCAAGCAGCGGCAGTCCGTCATGCTCGCCTTCTTCGGCGGCCACAGCTATCAGGAGGTCTCGACAATATTGGGCGTCCCGCTTCCGACCGTGAAGTCCCGCATCCGAGATGGCCTACTGCGTTTGCGTTCCCACCTCGAAGCCACCGGACAGACACTGACCAGCGGCATGGCCTGAGGCCTGCCCGTCGACACCGTCAAGGCACCGTTCGAGCCAGCTTGCCAAGCAGTCGCACCAGAATGGCGCGCTCATCACCGGTCAGCGGGGCCAGGACTGCCTCCTGGGCCTCGGCGAGCACGACATCGAGTCGGTTCAACTCGCTCGTGCCGTTATCCGTGATGGACACAACCTTTCGACGTGCATCGGCTGCATCCGACTCTCTAGCGACCAAACCGCGAGACTCGAGTGCGGCAACGGCGATAGCCACGTCCTTGCGGTCGATACCGGTCTTTCGCCCGAGGTCCGCCTGGCTGAGGGCGCCATACTGCGCCAGGGCGGCCGCCAGCCGGTATTCGTACCCCTTGACTCCGGCGCCAGCGAACGCGCTCGCCACAATGCCCTGCGCCCGGGCGCTCGCCCGGTTCAACAGCCACGTGGGTTGGGCCGCGACACGGTCGAGTGACATCAGACGATCCTAAGACTTGATGGTGGACCCAACGAGTTGTAACGTTGGTGGCTCCAACGATAAGGAGTGCCCCGATGTCGACGCCTACTGCCTCAACGCCCGTGGCCGATGCCCGCATGCTCGGCCTGGCTCACTACGCCGCGCGCGGGGTCCTGGAGCGGGTCCTTACCAAGCACGGTCTCACGTTCCAGCAGCATGTGGCGTTACGTGCGGCGGTCGCGGCGGAACCGTCGACGTCCCCCGCGAAACTCGCGGCGCAAATCCAGCAATCGCTGAAAGCGGACCAGGGCGAGGCCGTGGCGATCCTGGACGATCTGATCACGCGCGACCTGCTCACCGTCGGCCAGGATGGGATCGCGCCGTCGGCTTCAGGTCAGGCCCTCTTCGAGGCGGCTGGAGCTCAGGCCGCACCGATTGTCGCCCGGGTGTGGGCCGGGATCGACCCCGATGACCTGGTGGCCGCGGGCCGCGTTCTGACCCTTGTCACCGAGCACGCCAATGCGGAGCTCCAGCTACTGCCTGGTGCATGACAGGAAGGGGATCATGGCGTGCCGGGCTTGGGTGCCTCCCGGATCGCTAGCTGCTCGATGACGGGCAGCTGCACGCCCAGGCCGCGCACCTGCCGCGTGTGGGGATCGACGGCGACGACGTGTCCTGCAGCTGTCACCACGAACAGCCACCGGCTGTCCGGAGACCAGACCATACGGCCCGACCCCGTTGGTGTTCCGAGGTTGGCGCCTAGCGGATGCTTCACGCCGGTTGCGAGATCGACCAGCGACAGTGTTCCGGCGGCGGGTCCGATCTTTGCAGCGTCGATGACGGCGGCGGTCCGACCGTCCGGGGAGATGAGACCGACGTTACCCACGGACGGGACGATCGACATGGCCAGCGTCCTTCGTCGACCGGTAGTCCGGTCGATCAGCGAGGTCGTACACGTCCCAGCGGTTCCGCATTCGCTCACCAGGAATCCGGTCGGGCCTACGGCGAGCAGGTTTCCGGTGGTCAGCACTTTCGGCCGTCCCGGCCACACCTGATAGGTAGCGCCGTTCTGCGCCATGAACAGCAAACCGCCCGCCCCGTCCGATGTGGCCGACACCGCGAACCAATCGACCGGGACGAGAAAGGTTGTCCCGGTCGGGTTACCGTTCCAATCGGTCAGCGTCATCACGTCACGGCCGCCGTTGCCGCCGATGTCGACCCAGAGGTGGGTCGCGCCCGGGCCGACGACCGCAGCGCCGCCGTGGCTCAACGCTCCGGTGAGGTCGGTCGGGCGTTGCCCGTCGCGGACGGCGAATCCGGCTACGAAGTCCAGTGGCCGGATGATGGCTCGGTCCGGTCCGGCCAGGAAACTGACCGGACCGCCGCTGGCCACACCCAAACCTGAGGTGTTGACCAGATGGCCCTTGGCCAGCTCGATCCGCGTCAGACTGACTTCGCCGCGGGCGAACAATTCCCACCCCGCGGTCACGCCCAGAATCGGATGGCCCACGTCCACCGAACCGGGAGTGTTCGGCGAAGGAACGGTGTGCATTGCCGGCGCAGACGATCGCGGCGTCGACGTTGTCGAGCTGAACGACGCGGTTGACGGTTGCGGTGTTGGGACCGGTGCGGGAATTTGCGCGACCAGCGGGGCTCGGGGGTGCAGCACCACCGCGACGACCACGACAGCTATCAACCCGAGCACCAGCAACGGCCACCACCTCGTCGATCGACCACCAGCCGTGCGGCGGCCCGGAATATCCAGCCCGTCAGGCTGGGCGGGCCGCAATGGGCCACCGCTCCAACGTTGCCGGTCATCCCCGTCCGTAGGTCCTTCCACCCTGTCATCATTCACCGGACGGCCATAGCGTCGCGGAAACGCGACAAGCGTCGGCACCGAGCCGTCCTTCGATGCCGCCCGTTCGGTCTAGCAGACGGCGTGGAACGACCCGGCAACCACCGCTGCAGCCGCCGCGTCGTTCGCCGTTAGTGCAGCCGGGTGGAATCGCACATCGGATCAGCCACGGGCAATCCGAACTTTCCAGCGCTCCGAATCAGTCGTGTTCCCGCGCTCCCGCCCGACCGACATCGCAGTCGATCCGGTCCTCTCGAAGGAGAAACATGAACAGCGCCAACCGCAGAGGCTTCCTGAAGATCGCCGGTACCGGCGCGGCCGTAGCCGGGGCAGCAACACTGCTGACCGAGTCCGGCTCGCTCGGGCTTGCCGGCGCCGCCGCCCCTGCCGTCGCCCCCAAGGCCGCCGCGCGCCTCCCCGTCGAGGCTGCCGGATCGATGGTTGCCTACATCGACGATGTCTCCACCGGAGAAGTCAGTGTCATGGTCGAGGGCCGGCAGGTCGTCGTTTCCGATCACGACCTGGTAGCCAGGCTGGCGACCGCAGTGCACGCTGCCGAAACCGCCGTCTGATCCATCTGCGACCGCCGTCCGGTCTGTCGCAGTCCGCCACACCGATCGGTCCCCTGTTCCTGTCTCCCTGCTCGTCCTCGAAAGGTCAGCCATGTCTTCACACCGCGAGGCGCCGGAAATCTCCAAAGATCCGAGCGCAGACAACACCGACGTCTATGCCTTCGTCAGCCCCGACAGATCCTGATTCCGTCACGCTGATCGCCAACTTCAATCCGTTCGAAATCCCTTATGGCGGACCGAACTTCAGTGAATTCGCTGACGACGTGGTCTACACGATCAACATTGCGAACGCGGGAACGGCCCAGGCCGACATCAGCTTCGAATTCAGGTTCACAACCACCATTCGCAATCCCAAGACTTTCCTCTACAACACCGGCCCCATCACCTCGATCGACTCGCCGAATTGGAACCGGCCACAGACGTTCTCGGTGACCAGGGTCGATCGGGACTCTCACGGCAAGACGCATCGTTCGACGTCCCTGGGCAACTCGTTCAACGTCCCGCCGTGCAATGTGGGCGAACGGAGCACGCCGCACTACCAGGCCACGTTCGGTGCCGCTGCTGTGCATCCGCTCAAGGGTGGCGGAAAGGTCTTCGCCGGCCAACGGTCCGACCCGTTCTTCGTCGACCTGGGCAGCGTCTTCGACCTGGCCGGGCTGCGACCGCTCAACCCTGCACATGTCATTCCGCTGCCGGTCATGCAGGGAATGAACGGCCTACAGGGAATGAATGTGCACACCATCGCCATCCAGGTGCCGAAGACGTCGGTGACGGCAGGCGGGCACGCTCCGACGAATCCATTGGCATCCTCATCGGTGATCGGCGTCTGGTCGTCGACGTGGCGGGCCAAGGCACGTGTCTTCGATTCGAGGTCGGGCACCTATCGCCCCTTCGGTCCCCAGGTGCAGATTTCGCGGCTCGCCAACCCACTGTTCAACGAGGTCATCAATCCGATGTCGGTCAAGGACAGGTGGAATGCCCTGCCTCCGAGCGCGGATTCCAAATTCGCCGAATACGTCAACCATCCCGAGCTCGCCGGCCTGCTACCGGCGCTCTACCCCGGCGCCTTTCCGAACCTCGACGCATTCAACAAGTCGGGGAAGCCGCGGACCGACCTGCACGCGATCCTGTTGACCGGCATCCCCGGGTTCGGTGCTCGGCAGTTTCACCACCTACACCGGACCGGTCGAAGCAGATTTGCTCCGGCTCAATCTGGCCGTACCGCCCACCACGAATCCGAAGAAGATCAGCAATCTTGGTGTGCTGGGTGGCGACCCGGCCGGGTTCCCGAACGGCCGCAGGGTGTTCGATGATGTGACCACGATCGAACTGCGCGCCATCGCCGGTCTCACCATCCCGCTGACGTATCCGACGTATCAGAAGGACGCGATTCTCTCCACGGATACATTGCGCGACGGCACGAGCGTACACCAATGCCCCACTGCTCAATACGTTCCCCTTCGTCGCGCCGCCGGCCAGCGGCTACAAGACCAAGCCGCCGGTGCCCGCGGTCTGACGGGAAGCGACAAGATGACGAAGGAGAATCCCACCGCCGGACAGGGTCCGGTTGTATTGGACATCGGCGGGGACATCGGCGCACTGGTCGTGACGATGCCCGCCTGGATGGAGGATCTCGAGGTGGAGATCGTGCCGAGCGGGACCGACGCCCGGCACTCTCACGGGCACGGGCACTCTCACGAGCACGGCGACAGCCCCGATCATCATCACGACCATGGCGGAGGGCAACCGCACAGCCATCCGGCAGGGGCACCGCCGCACGTGGCGGTCGTGGGTCGACCCGCACCTGACGGGTCGACCGTGCACAGCCTCGTCTACGGGGAGCTGGAGCGGCGGCACCTACGACCTGTACGTCCGGCCCGATGGCCCCGTCCAGCTGACGGCCAGCGTCGTCGGCGGTGAGGTGACCGAGCTCAGTTGGCCGAAAACCCCTGTCCATAGTGAGTTGCACGCGTAATCACAAGCGTCGGAACTGGAAGTGGTCGCGTATCGACTCGCCGAAGAACCGGCCTTTGCTGGGCGCCTTCAACAGGGCCGAATACGTGGACTTCGGCACCATGAAGTACTCGTAGAGATCCCCGTGGGTGAACCGGATCTCGAGCACCGCCGTGACCGGGTCGTACCCGATCGACTCGATGGTCGAGCTTGTCACCTGCTGACGTTCCAAATCGGGCCACCCCCGTGCTGCGGCCAGACGGCCCACCCAAGTATGGACGAAACCATACGCACCGTGTCGCGATCCTCGGTGCAAAACCGTCGGATCGGCGCGAGGATCGCGACGCGGTGCGGCGGTCGGGCTAGCGTCAAACGAATGTCAATGTGCACCGCACGGCGAATTCGCATGACTGCGAGCATGGACCATTTCACCCGATCCGGCCTGACGTTCCCGGTCCGCGATTCCGGCCCGGCCGACGCGGAGCCCGTGGTTCTGCTCCACGGCTTTCCGCAGACGGCCGCGTCCTACGATCGCGTCGTCGGCCAGCTGAACCGGCATGGACTGCGGACCCTGGTACCGACTCAGCGCGGCTACGCGGCCACCGCCCGTCCTTCTCGCCGTCGCGACTACCGAATCAGCGAATTGGCTGCCGATGTCCTGCAATTGGTCGACACGGCAGGCGCCGAGCGGGTTCACCTCGTCGGGCACGACTGGGGCGGCGCTGTCGCCTGGGCCGTAGCCGGCAGGCGACCGGAACGGGTGCAGGTCGCTGACCGTGCTGTCCACGCCGCATCCGGCGGCGATGCGTGAGTCGTTGCTGCGCAGCTCACAGGCCGTCAAGTCCTGGTACATGGCGTTGTTCCAGCTGCCGGCACTGCCGGAGCGGGTGCTATCGCGCGATCTCGCCGGGCAGCTCAGGAACAGCGGGTTGCCCGCTGACCGGGCTGCCGAATACGCGGCGGCGATGGCCGAGCCCTCGGCTCTGACCGGGGCGCTCAACTGGTACCGCGGGCTGCCCTTCTCGCTCCGTCCCGAGGTGCCCGACATCGCGGTCCCAACGACCTACATCTGGGGTAGAACCGATTTCGCGTTGGGCGACGTAGCCGCAAGGCGCACCGGCGCCCACGTGATCGCTGATTACCGCTTCCTGGAACTGGACTCCGGCCATTGGCTACCCGAAACCCATCCGGGCGAGGTTGCCGACGCCATCAGGGATCGGATCGATCGAACCCGGTGACTGCCGGGCTCCGCCGGCAGCGTCAATGCCGGCCGGGTGTGCTGTAGTCGATCCAGGTTCCCTTCGGACGTTGCTGACCGATGCCGGGTCGTTGGTAGTCGCAGACCCCTTGCGGGAACGCGGATCTCAGTTCGGCCTTCTCCTCGGCGGTGAACGTCACCGGCGCGTAGTCGGAGAATCGGAGCGGCACCAACCGGCATTTCAGCACGTTCTCGCGCAGCGATTCACCGGCGGCAAGACGGGTGTCGGCCGCAACGGGATAGAGGACGCCACACTGGCCGCCGGCCGGGTACGTCAGATGCTCCTGGATCCGCCGGGCCGCGGTCAGATAGCAGCCGTCGCCGAGGCCGGCCGGCTTGTCGGCGATCACCTTCTGCGCTGCGGTCCGCCGAGAGTGGTCGGCGCCGATTGCGGTTAGCCACTGATCCATGGCCGCGAGCTCATAGACATTCGACGCGGCGATCTGGTCCGGTAGCGGCTGGTTCTCGATGATCACCTGATTGGCCGATGTGCCGTTCGCCGCCTGCAGTCTCGCCCGCATGACGAACGACCACTGGGTGGTGTGGATGTCACTGGGTATGCCGGCGAAGTCGAGATCCATCCGCTGGTCGATGATCGGCGTGGTCCGCAACCCAAGGCCCGCACTGTTGACCAGATCATCGGCGTAGGCGGCGCGAAGTGCGCGCGGGTCGGCGGCCGTTCGCTTCGGCGACGGCGCGCCCGTGTAGTCCTGACCTCCGATCCGGGCGTTGAGCAGAGCGAACTGCGCCGGTGTCAGTTGGTCGGATTTCAGTGCCGCCAAGCCGTACTGCACACCGGTGTTGTCCAGCGTGCTGCGAACGAATCCGGTCTTCGGGTCACGGCCGAATTGATTGACGAGCTGCTCGTTGGCGCTGCACTTGATGCCTTTCGGGTTGGTCACCGGATTCCAGATGGCAGCGGGCGGAATGGCCGCATTGCAGCTCTGGGTGGCGGTGGAGCGGCTGGCGAAGGTGGCGTCCCAGGACAGGCAGCTGTCGGTGGTCGGGAAGCCCTCCACCGCGCGTTTCGCCGACGCGCTGAAGGACGATCCGGCGCCGGCGAAGAAGGTGTTCAGCAGCCGGCAATCGGTGACCGGGCCGAGCACCGTCAGCGGGTCGGGGAAGGAGATGCCGGGGACGATCCCGTCGAGGATCCCGGGGTAGGCATCGGCGATGTCGTACTGCTGGATGGCGCCGCCCGAGCCGCCCCAACCGATCGTGTGCGAGACGGGCCCGTACGTCTCGATGAAGTGTTCCTTCACCATCATCGCGGCCTCAGCGGAGATGATGGTGCTGCAGTTGTTGTCGAGCACATTGAGGCTGGATGACGCCACCGCGTAGCCCTGCGAGAGGAACAGATCGTTCAACACGCCGCCGGTGCTGCTTCCCTGGTGGTAGCCGCCGTTGCAACCACCCCCGAAGGTGTAGATCAGCTTGCGGTTCCAGCTGGAATCCGGTCGGTACGGCGACGGCGCACGGCCGTCGTAGAGAGCCGCGGTCTGGTAGACGGCCCGATCGATGGTGCCGGTCTCGATCCTCACGATGTACGGCACCGAACGGCCGTTCACCGTGGTGCTGGCCAGATCTGTCGGCCTGGCAGACGGATCGGACAGTGCGGTGAAGGCTCCCGAGACGGTCCGGTACTGGTAGCTCACGACGGTCGGTGCGCTGCACAGCGGTTGGACCGCAGCGGCCAACCCGTAGGCGGTGGTCTCGCAGTAGAACGGGTGCTGTTGCGCTCCCGAGAAGACGGGACCGGTGATGGGATGGTCGTCCAACTCGAGTTGGGCGTGATCCCGGCCGATCCGCGCGACGATATGGTTGCGGCCCGCTCGCAGGCCGGTGACGAGACCCGAGGGCGGTCCCGTCGCCCTGGTCCTTGAACACGCGGGTGTCCGCCCGGCCGTTGACGGTGACGCGCAACGCTCCGCGGTCCGCCTTCGGGACCGTGATGCGCAGCAATGCCTGCCCGCCGCTGATCAGATCGGGGTGCGGGTTGGAGACCGACGTGATCGTCAACCGGTCGGGCGCGCTCTGGGCCAATGCCTGGGCCACCGACGCATTTGACGTGCTCGGCATCAGAAGTCCGGCGGCCAGCATGGCGACGCCGACGATCGGCAGGCGATTCAGAAATCTCATGAGCCATCCCCGGGTGTAGCGGTTGCCCGGCGTCCGCGACGGGCATGAGCGACGCTACAACTCCGCTGAATGGGAGTCCATAGTTTCAGCAGCCGCGCAAAATTCCGCGACCGATCTGGGAGGAACAAAGACCTATACCGGTCCTTGCGTTGATTCAGCGTTCTGCGCCAATGGCTTCTGCCACGGCCATCGCCCGGTGATCTCCAATTCGAGGGAAAAACTGAGGAACGTTCGGATCAAAACAATTCCAGCCAGTACTGCTACGCCACGCAAAGTAGGCGTGACCGCCACGGTTCTGATGATATCGGCGGCCACCAGCAGTTCGAGTCCGAGCAGGATGGACCGCCCGAACTGCTGCCGGAATCCGCGGTAGACATTGGCCGAGTGCCGTGCGGCGGCGACGGTCGCCCGTCCGCCGGCGATGATGCCACCGATCACGATGGCGATGACGCCGGCACCGTCGAGGCATTTGCCGACGTCCTCCACCACCTCGACGAATGTCATGCGCGGTGGCCACGGCGCCGTCGGCCACGGGTCGTCCGCTGTCCCAGCCTACGCAGCGCAGCTCATGCGCCCAGCGCCTGAACCAGGTCCGCCCAGAGGTCGTCGACGTCCTCGATGCCGACGGAGAATCGCAGGAGGTTCTCGGGCGTCCCGTTGGCAGCGTCAACGGCGTATCGCGCCCGCCGTTCGATCAGCGACTCCACCCCGCCCAGGCTGGTGGCGTGAGTGATGATCGCGACCCGGTCGCAGACGGCATCCGCAGCGGTCGCTCCCCCCTCGACCAGGAACGAGATCATTGCGCCATATCCGTCGTGCAGCCGGGTGACCCGCTCGTGGCCGGGATCTGCCGGCAGGCCTGGGTAGAGCACCCGTCGCACGGCCGGGTGTGCGTCGAGTCGCCGGGCCAGCTCGCACGCGTTGGCCTGGGCCCGGTCCATCCGCACCGCCAACGTGCGCATGCCGCGCAGGGTCAGGTACGTCTCGAGTGCGCCGGGGACCGCACCACCGAGATCCCGCCGCATCTTCAGCCGGGCCCACAGATCGCCGTCGGCCGCGACGAGCGCGCCCATCAGCACATCGGAGTGCCCGGCCAGGTACTTGGTCGCCGAGTGCATGACGATGTCGGCACCATAGGCCAAGGGCCGCAACACCATGGGTGTGTTCCAGGTGGAATCGACCGCGACCAGCGCACCGACCGCGTGGGCGGCGTCGACCAGCACGGGAAGGTCGGCAACACCGAACGTGGGGTTGGTCGGACTCTCCACCCACAGCAACGCCGGCGTCGGCTTTTCGGTGACCGCGGCCAGAACCGCTGCCGTGTCACTGATGTCGACCCGGCGAGCGGTGGCGCGGCCCAGTCGCTCCTGCTCGTCCAGCAGCAGGCTGGTGCCGGAGTAGCACTGCGTGGGGCCGACGATCACGCTGCCGGTCGGCAGACTCTCGATCACCGCGGCGGCGGCGGCCATCCCGGAGCTGAAACCGAGCGCCCGACCGCCCTCCAACTCACCCAATGCCGCTTCGAACGCTCGGGTGCTGTCGCTGCCACCCTGGCGGAGATAGTTGGCCTCGGTGCCCGCATGGAACGTGGCCGACATACCGATGCCGGTGGTGAGCGGTTCGCCGGGCGCCACGTCCGGCCGCCCGGCCGCGACCGCGATGGTGGAACGCCGCAGCGACGAGATCGGACCGTTGCTCATGTCGCCTACGCTAGCCGTAGCCCGGTGTGCTGACAGCGGTTAGGGCGCCGACCTGCCGCCGTCGGCTCAGGACCCGGACGGCTCACGCCTGCCGGGCGACGCGTTCCAGCCGGTCCCGATAGCCGGCCCACCAGGCCGCGTCCCCGGGTACCAGGTTGTTGTTGTCCGCCCGCAGACCGGCAGACCCGTCGATGAGTTCGCGGATGATGTCGGCGTGACCGGCGTGCCGGTCGGTCTCCGCGATCATGTGGATCAGGATGCGGTGCAAGGTCACGTCGCCGCGGTCACCCCACCAGCGGCACGCGGCCGGGCGCATCCAGCGGTGAGCGATCGGATCGTGGCGTCTGAATTGGCCCAGACCCGGCGATAGAAGTCGACGATCCAATCACGCGATTCGTCGGCCGTGGCCCACATGTCGGCGTTCGGTTCGGCGTCGTCGGCGAGCCACGGCAGCGGATCCGCGAACGGCCGACCGAACACCTCCCCGAGATACGCGGCGTCCATGCTGGCCACGTGTTTGACCAGACCCAGCAGGTTCGTCCCGGTCGGCGTCATCGGTCGCCGGATGTCGTATTCGGTCAGCCCGTCGAGTTTCCACAGCAGCGCGTCCCGGCTCCGCTGCAGGTACAACTGCAGATCCGCCTTGGGGTCGTAGTCCGTCATGGCGAACAACCTTGCACGACGGACCGACATCGACTACCCGATCTGCAGGACCACCTTGCCTCTGGCGTGCCCGACCTCGACGGCCGCGATCGCGTCAGCGGCGTCGTCCAACGAGATGATGTCCTCCACGTGCGGATCCAGCTTGCCGGCGGCGACCATCGCCGCGACGATGTCCAGCACCCGGCTGGTGCGGTCCCGCTCGATCATGTGACCACCGAGGTCGGCAACGGTGGCCGGGTCGCCGGCGCTGATCAGCTTGCTGCGGTCGCCGAGCAGTTCGGCAACCGCCCGAAGGCCGTCACCACCGGCCAGATCGAAGATCGCATGGACACCGTCCGGCAGCAATTGCCGGATTCGGTCCGCGACCCCGTCGCCGTAGGGGACGAGCGTGGCCCCGAGCGACTCGACGAGCGCCTGCTTGTCCGGGCCGGCGGTGCCGATGACGTTGATGCCGAGGTCGCGGGCGATCTGGGCGGCGGCCACGCCCGACGCCACCGCTGACTCCGTTGATCAGCAGCGTCTGCCCGGGCTCGAGGGCCAGTTGGGTCACGCCGTCGTAGGCGGTTGCAGCGGCAACGGTGAGGGTGGCGGCATCGGTGAAGGACACCTGCGGCGGTTTGGCCGCGGTCGCAGCTCGCCGTCAGCAGCGTGTATTCGGCGTAGCCGCCCGAACCCGGCGCCACGGCGCCGAAGACCTCGTCGCCGACGGCGAAGCCATCCACATCGCCGCCCACCTCGCGCACCACGCCCGCGACCTCGGATCCGAGAACGGCCGGCAGGTCGGCCGCGTCGGCCGCCCCGTAGCGGCCGGAGCGGATCTTCCAGTCGACGGGGTTGACCCCGGCCGCCCTGACCTGCACCAGCAGTTCTCCGGGCAGTGGTGTCGGCACGGGGAGATCCAAGAACTCCTGGACCTCTGGTCCGCCGTTGACGCTGTATCCGAAAGCCTTCATGATCATCCTTTCTCAACGGGAAGGACTCAGCCTCCCCGGCGCTACGCGCTCGCAACGGTACGGCCGCCGTCCAAGACGTGCCCGCTCAGGCCGGTGACTACACGGGCTCTAGCTGCCCACATCACGGCGTCCCTCGGGCCGCGTGATGCCGGATTCAGGCGTGGATCGGTTTACCCTTTCGTGGTAACCCCTTGGTCCGCCGTGCCACGAGCCCGGCAGCGTCGGCCGGGGCACCGACACACCGTCGCGAGTCGCCTTCGGCGCATCAGCGGGCCGGCACGCCCGGCCGAGGCGAAAGAGTAGGAGCCTGGAATGAGTGCGACAGAGTCACCGTCGATGATCGGTTCCGACCCGGGTTGGGCGACAACCGACGCAGCTCAGACGGGTGTACAGGCGACGGCGCCGGCGGATCTGTCGGGCGGGGGCCACCACGGAATCCGGTTGGTCGTCCAGGTGCCGTGCCTGAACGAGGAGGACACCCTCGGACTGGTCCTGTCCACGATCCCGAAGGAGATTCCCGGCGTCGCCGAGATCATCGTGCTGATCATCGACGACGGCTCGACCGACCGAACGGTCGAGGTGGCGAAGGCCCACGGGGTGACCCATTTCGTCCGGCACGCCCGCAATCGCGGATTGGGCCGCTCCTTCCACGACGGAGTGCAGCGCGCCCTCGAGCTCGGCGCGGACATCGTGGTCAACACCGACGGAGACAACCAGTACCCGCAGGAGCGCATCGGCGACCTCGTCCAGCCGATCCTGCGCGGTGAGGCGGAGATCGTCATCGCCGACCGTCAGGTCCACCTGGTCGAGCACTTCTCCAAGTTGAAGGTCAAACTGCAGAACTTCGGCAGCGGCGTGGTCAATCGCGCCGCCGGCACCGATCTGCCCGACGCCGCGAGCGGCTTCCGCGCCTATTCCCGCGACAGCCTGATGCTGCTGAACACGATCACCCGCTTCTCGTACTGCATGGAGACGATCATCCAGGCGGGCAACAAGAAGCTGAAGATCGCCAGCCTGCCCGTGGTCACCAACCCGAAGACCCGGGAGTCCCGTCTTTTCGGCTCGATGCGCGAGCACATCATGAAGTCCGCCGGAGCGATCATCCGGTCGTACATCATGTACAAGCCCTGGGCGCTGTTCTCGTTCTTCGCCGGGCTCTTCGGGTTGCTCGGGCCTGTTCTTCTTCGTCCGGTACGGCGTGCTGCAGTTGACCGGGAACCACGGGGAGCATCTGCAGTCGATCCTGGTCGGCGCGGTGTCGCTGATCGTCGCGTTCCTGGCCATCATCATCGGCATCACCGCGGATCTGATCCGCACCAACCGAATGCTCATCGAGGACACGCTCGAGCACACCAAGAAAATGCGATTCGGGAAGATGAACACCTACGTGCCGCTGACCGACGAGCAGGCCCTTGCGTCGAGCCCGTCGTCGGTCTCGCGTATGGCCGGCAACTGACGCTTCGGGCCTGGCTTGAGGCCATTGGTCGGTCAGCGCGGCCACCGGAACGACAAAGCGGCGCAACGGAATGTCCGTTGCGCCGCTTCCTCATTTCGCCGTATCGGTCTGGCGTTACCTGCTGCCCTGCGCCTCGATGGAGACGGGCTGCCATTCGTTCCACGTGGCCAACCGCGACTCGTAGTCCTTCGTCGCGATGCCGAGCGGAGCCTCGCCGAAGAAGATCCGCAACGGCGGCTGTTCGGCGTCGACGACCTTCAGGATCGCGCCGCGCGTGGCGGTCGGGTCCCCGGCGCTCGCCGCTGCGCGCTGCCGGTTGCGGGCCTGCCTGACCTCGGCGTAGGCCGGGATCTCCTGGCTGTGCACGGAGGACGGTCCCGCCCAGTCGGTGGAGAATCCGCCCGGTTCGATCAGGGTCACGTGGATCCCGAAGCCGGCCACCTCCTGCGACAGCGCCTGCGAGAAGCCCTCGAGTGCCCACTTCGATGCGTGGTAGGCCCCGACCGTCGGGAAGGCGCTGATGCCGCCGATGCTGGACACCTGGATGATGTGGCCGGATCCCTGACCGCGCAGAATCGGCAGGGCGGCCTGGGTGACCCACAGGGCGCCGAAGAAGTTGGTCTCGAGCTGGGCGCGGACCTCGTCCTCGGTCAGCTCCTCGATCATGCCGAAGTGGCCGTAGCCGGCATTGTTGATGACGACGTCCAGCCGGCCGAAGTGATCAGCCGCCCGCTGCACCGCATCGAAGTCGGCGCTCCGGTCGTTGACGTCGAGTTCGATCGGAAGGACCGAATCGCCGTAGGTCTCGACGAGGGCCGACAGCGTGTCGACCTTGCGCGCCGTCGCGGCCACCTTGTCGCCGCGCTCGAGGGCGGCCTCCGCCCACTCACGCCCGAATCCCTTGGACGCTCCGGTGATGAACCAAACCTTGGACATGCAAGCACTCCTGTTCGTATTTCGATCTAGTCGCTCGATCCGCGCATCGTCGGACCTCGAGGACGCCGCCTACTGGCTGACCTTGTCCGCCCGGCGCGGCAGCTTCCAGTTCGGCCGGACGAAATGGCAGGTGTAGCCGTTCGGATAGTGCTCCAGGTAGTCCTGGTGCTCCGGTTCCGCCTGCCAGAACGGACCGGCGGCGGCCACCTGCGTGACCACCTTGCCCGGCCAGAGGCCGGAGGCGTCCACGTCGGCGATGGTGTCCTCCGCGATCCGCTTCTGCTCGTCGTCCAGGTAGAAGATGGCCGAGCGGTAGCTCGTGCCGACGTCGTTGCCCTGCCGGTTGCGCGTGGTCGGGTCGTGGACCTGGAAGAAGAACTCCAGCAGGTCGCGGTAGGAGGTCTTGCTCGGGTCGAAGGTGATCTCGATGGCCTCCGCATGCGAACCGTGATTCCGGTAGGTCGCGTTCGGCACATCGCCGCCCGAGTATCCGACGCGCGTCGAAACGACGCCCGGACGCTTGCGGATCAGATCCTGCATGCCCCAGAAGCAGCCGCCCGCGAGGATGGCCTTCTGTGTGGTCTCTGTCATTGCTGATGCTCCTTCATCGATGAGCTCGTGGTCGGTTCAGCGCCCCGGGACGTGCACATATTCCACCGGACGCAATCCACCTCCACTGTGCGCTCTGCACGCGGTTCAGCGAGCGCCGGACGCCGCCCTGATCGCCGCCCTGCGCTCTGGCCACCTTGATGGCGGCGGTCAGCGTCTCGATGTCGTAGGCGCCGAAATGGCGCTGGCCGTTGATGAAGAACGTCGGAGTCCCCGACACTCCGCTGAGATCCGCTGATTCGACGTCCTGCGCGACGCGGCCCGCGAAATCGTGGTGCATGAGCTGTTGGTGGAACAGATCTTCGTTCAGCCCGAGCTGACGCGCGTACCCGATGAGGTCCATCGGTTTGAGGTGGTCCTGTCTGGTCAGCAGCAGGTCGTGCATCTCCCAGAACCGCCCCTGACAGCCGGCCGCCTCGGAGGCCTCGGCGGCCAACTGGGCTTCGGGGTGCACATCGGTCAGCGGCAGATGACGCCACACGTAACGCAGGTCCGTGTCGGCGAGCAGGTCGCGGATCACCGGCTCGGCCATCCCGCAGTACGGGCATTGCAAGTCGCCGTACTCGACGAGCGTCACCGACGCCTCGCCCGGCCCGCGAATGTGGTCGCACTCCGGGTCGACCGGCGTCGCGAGGTCGACCAGCTGATCGGCGTCGCCCAGCAGCGCCTTGGCCTTCCTCGTGGCCGGGAGCGCTGCGGTCACGGTGTAGACGACCCAGGTCAGCAGGGCCGCGAGGACCCCCGCCGTCAGCACGCCGAGCTTGGCCTGGGCCAGCTCGGTACCGTCAAGAGCGCGCGCGGCGATCACGAACGACACCGTGAAGCCGATGCCCGCGATGGTGCCGCTACCGGCCACTGCTGCCCAGCCGACTTCGGGCCGCAGCCGTCCGGTGCTGGCCCGCTCGATGAACCAGGAGGTCGCGATCACCGCGATCGGTTTCCCGACCACGTAGCCGACGATGATGCCGATGGTGATGGGCGCCGCGTAGGCCTGGCGGAGGAAGGAACCCGACAACGGAATGCCGGCGTTGGCGAGGCCGAACAGCGGAACGATGACGTAGCTGGCCCACGGCAGGTACATCTTCTGCAGCCGGGCGTTCGGCGACAGGCTGGTGGTCAGGCCAAGGACTGCGGACCGGGCGAGCTCCGGGGTCGGCTGTTCCCGGAACAGGCGGAACAACCCGCTGGCCCGCTCCAGATCCGAACGGGACGGGGTGTACGCGGTCGTCGCCAGCCCGATGATCAAGCCGAGCGCGATCGGGTCGATCCCGCTTCCGAGCAATGCGCACCAGGCGACGACGCCGATCACCGCGTAGACCAGGCCCGACCGGATTCCGGCGGCGCGCGCCGCCAGCAGTGCCGCGAGGCACACCAGGGCGATGATCAGCGGCATCACCTCGATCTTGTCGCTGTAGACGAAGGTGACGACGATCAGCGCGGCCACGTCGTCGACCACGAAAAGCGTCAACAGGAAGATCCGAACGCGTTGCGGCACGTCCCGGCCGACCACTGCGAGCAGACCGAGGGCCAGCGCCGTGTCGGTCGACATCGCGACGCCCCAACCATGGGACCCAGGTCCGTTCCCGACGATCAGCAGATAGATCACGACCGGGACGACCATGCCGATCAGACCGGCCACGAAGGGCAACAGGAATCGCCTGCGTTCGCGCAGGTCGCCGAGATCGAATTCCCGACGGGCCTCCAGTCCGACGACCAGGAAGAACAGCGTCATCAGCCCGCTGTTGATCCACGTCCGCAGATCGAGCGCGATGGAGAAGCGGCCGAGATGGATGGAAAGGTCGGTGTGCCAGAGGTTCTCGTACGACGCGGGTGCGATGTTGCACCACACGAGCGCCGCCACGATGGCGGCTACCAGCACCCCCGCGCTGCCGGATTCCGTCTGCAGGAAGACGCGGGCGGGCGCGGTGATGTTCCGCGTCCACTGGCTCGTCGTACTGAACAGGGATCCGCTCGGCGACGCCGCCGGCACTGCCTCGGGTGGATCGGTCGGCGCAGTTTCGTCGGACACGGTCGGGCGGCCTCCTCCAATGGACAGCCTAGGACGCCGGGCGTGCCGGGTCCGCATCCAGGCTTCATTCCATGCACTGCACACTGGCAGGGTGCCTTCACCACAGTCCTTCACCGCGTCGGCGTGGTCCGCGGTGGCCGACATCCGCGCGGCGATCGACGACCATCCGTTCCTCCGGGAACTCCGCGACGGAACGCTGGACCGGGAGACGTTCACCGGCTACCTGTCACAGGATGCGCTGTACCTCGTCGGCTACGCCAGGGCCCTGGCTCTCTGCGCAGCACAAGCTCCCACCACTGAACAGATCGCGTTCTGGGCCTCGAACGCGCACGACGCCATCGTCGTCGAACGGTCCTTGCACGACAGCCACGTCGCCGGTCTTCCCGCGGTGCCGGCCTCCCCTACCTGCACCGCGTACCTCTCGTTCCTGCTCGGCACGGCGACCCAGGGGTCCTACCCGGTGCTGGCCGCTGCGCTGCTGCCGTGCTTCTGGATCTACGAGGACGTCGGACGGCGACTGAAGAACAGCGTCGACCTGACCGGACATCCGTACGCGGACTGGATCTCGGGCGTACGGCGATCCAGATTTCGCCGTCACCACCCAGCGGGCCAAGGACATCGTCGACGAACTCGCGGACCGGGCGTCGAGCGAGGTGCTGGCCCGGATGCACGCCGCGTTCGCGACCGCGGCGCGTTACGAGTGGATGTTCTGGGACGCCGCTTGGCGCGGCGAGACCTGGCCCGCCTTCCCGGCCGCGAACGGCAACGCGACGACGAAGGCGACCACGAACGAGGCGATGGACGCCGACAACCACGGGTGACCCTGGGTGTGCAGGGCTTCGCCGATCCGGGTCCACATGTCCGACCACCCGGCGATGGAGCCCGGGTTGATCAGCTGGTAGACCGCGAAACCCAGAGCCCACGCCAGCAGCATGGCCGGCCGGACCGGGGCCTGCGCCGAGACGTCCCAGTCCCGACCCCTCGTCCGGATCCACGCGGCCACCAACGCTCCCGACAGCGGGATGAACACGGCCCCGATCAGGTAGAGGAAGTTCTGGTACTGGTCGATGTCGACGGTGAGCGCAACAACGGTCGCACCGACGCCGATGATCGTGGTCAACACCCGCCGGTCCCAGCGTGGCGCCATGTTCTGGATCGACACGGCGGTCGAATAGACGTTGGCGAACGACTGGTCCGTCTCCCGCAGGACGAGAACCGCGAACGCCGCCGTGCCCAACGGAACCGATAGGAACAGCTGGAAGACGCCGTCCGGATCCTGGTTCAGCTGCGAGAGCGCCACCACTCCGATGAGCATGCAGGCGATCTGGGTCACGCCGTAGCCGAAGAAGCCGCCCGCGAAGGCGGCCTTCGCGCTACGCGAGTGACGGGAGTAATCGGCGCCGAGCGGCACCCAGGAGATGGTCAGGGCGACCGCCGCATCCACGGCCAGCCAGAAGCCACTCCACGACCCGGACACGGCGCCCATCGGACGCCGGAGGAGGCCGACCACCAGCACCACCAGGGCGAGAACCACCAGCACCGAGACGTACTTCCGCAGCACCCTGATGGACCCGAGAGGCCGAATGGTGAGGGCGGTGGTGACGCCACCCGCGACCACCACACACACCCAGGACGCGAGATGTCCTCTGGTCAGTGCCTCCAGTCCGGCTGAGATGACCACCAACTCGAAGACGGCCCAGCCGAGGCATTGCGCAATGTTCAGCACGGTCGGCAGGAACGACGCCTTCGCACCGAGCAGGCCGCGCAACAACACCATGGCCGGGGCCCCGGTCTCCGCACCGAGGACGAGCGTCGCGCCAAGGATCAACCCGCCGAGCACTGATCCGACCACGATCGCGGTGACCGCGGCCGGCAGATTCAGTGGCGACGCGCCGGTCGGTTGCAGAATCGCCAGCGCGCCCGCGAAGCCCAGCAGGCTGACGCCCAGGTTGCCCCAGAGGCCGAGCTGATCCAGTAGACCGAGAGTCCGGGGCGCCACCCCGGTCAGGGTGTTGGGTACCTCGGCATTGGTCACTTCGGCGGCACGCTGCTCGCCGCGCCGCAGCTCCGGGTCCTGTCGCAAGGCGTCGGATCGCGGATGGGCGGGGCTTTTCCCGGACTGCGGGGAAGGGGAATTCGATGACGGCGACACTGAAACGGACACGGTGGCCAACCTCTCCCTGCGCCGGTACTAGCCGGATCAGGTTCAAGCGGTCGGTGGCCCGCACCAGAAACGCGGCGAACGCGTTCGACGTGGCCACCCTCTCAGCCCGATCTGCGGGCTCCCGCGGGGACATTGCGATTCTAGGCCGAGCGGCCGGTCCGCCGCATCGAGGCAGCGGACACGTTCCAGCTCAGCGGAAGCTTGTCGTCAGGCCAGATCCCGCGTCTTCGCCGCGTTGGCCCAACTCGACAACAGCCCGCCGACGGGGCCACCGATCGCCGTGGGATCGCGATAGGTCCTGATCGCGTCGGAAGCGGCCCGGCTCATCGGCAGCAAACCGATCCGGCCAACCACGAATAGTGCAATACCGCAGGCGTCCGCCACTCCCCGGGCCTCGTCGGTGAAAAAACCCGGCTCGGCCACGAACAGAACAACGGGAGCTCCACGCGCCGCGCCCGCCGCACGGCGCACGCTCGCCTCAGTTCCGTCGACGAACCGGCCGACCGCATCCGCATCGGTCGCTCCGAAGCGGCGAAGCCATGCGGTTGGCAGCGTCATATCGTTGCCGGCACTGGCCTCCGGATCGGGCCCGAGCGGTTGCCAGTCCCCTGGAACCTCGGCGGCCCAGACGTAGCGGGCGGCCTCCTGCGCCAGCCGCGATACTTCACCGCGCTGGTCGTCGCGGATCCGCCTACGCCGCTCACGGACGCGCTGATTGCCGGCGAACAAGCCGAAGCCAACGGCCCACAGCAGCACCCCGACAAAGATGGCCACCTTCAACACAGGCACCGGCCTGGTTCCGAACGATCCGATGACGAGCAATGACCCGGCGGCGGCGGCGCCCCAGCCGATCGATCTGGACAGGGACCACCAGAACACACGGCCGTGAGCGGGCACGGTACGCGCCGCTTCCGCGTCTATCCGCGGACCGGCGAAATCCACCGCAGCGGCCTGGATCTGCGCAAGCGGTTCGCCCCTCGATGCCCTGCTCGCGGCCGCGTCCCAGATCTGCTGCAGGAGGCGCGAGGGTGGGCTCGACGGACTCGACATGCCTCCATCATCACCCGACCGGGTCGGGGCCGCCCACTTTGACCTGAACTGGGCGGCGGCCTTACCGTCGGCCCAATCGACCACGGAGGCATGCCGACATGACGAACGTCCGATGACCGGCGGCGCGGTTTGGTCCGTGGCGCGGGTTCGGGATCTTTCGGTGATCCCGATGCCGGACGGCTCGCATCTGGTGATCGCCTGTGATTCGGTCGGTGGAATCGGACCCAAGCCGGGTGACACGGTCCCGGCAACTGCCTATGCCACTGGCTATTTCGCAGTACGGACGCCGATTCTGGAGCTGTTGGCGGTCGGTGCCCAGCCACGCCTGATCGTCAACAACCTGTGTTTCGAGCGCGGCCGAGAGGCCGATGCGATCATTGCCGCGATCACGGAGGTTGCGGTCGAGGTAGGCCTCGATCGATCCGCGGTGACCGGCAGCACCGAGGACAACGTCACCACCACCACATCCGGCATCGGCATCACCATCGTGGGATCGGCCGCCCCCGGTGGCCTCCGCAGCGGGCGCAGCCGGGCCGGCGACCTGGTCGCCTGCCTGGGACTACCGCGTTCCGCGCCGGCGCACCGGCTGGGCGTCGAAGACGTGGGCATGCCCACCATCGCCGAGGTGCGAACGGCGCTGTCCCTGCCCGGTGTCAGGGAAGCGCTGCCTGTCGGATCGGCCGGTATCGCTGCCGAATTGATCGCGCTGGCCGGAACCGCGCGGCTCGGCCACCGCCTACGCGCGGGCGCACTCGACCTCGCCGCGTCGGGCGGCCCAGCATCGTGCGTGCTGATCTCCCTCGATCCGGTGGCGCTGGACGATCTGCGAGCCATTCGCCCCGATCTGCCGGTTGCCGTCGTCGGAACCTTATTCTGACCGCACCGACCGAACCGCCCTACGTCGATCCAGCCCCGAAAGGCATCCAGATGAGCGCCGTCATCGATCCCGGAATGCAGCCCGGTGTCAGTCACGAGCAGACCAGGCTGCCGACCCTCGAGCTCAATGGCATCAACGTCATCGCCCCGGTCGAACGCAAGGGCAAGCCATCCCAACTGTTCTGGCCATGGTGCGCGGCCAATGTCGGCGTGCTCGGCATGGGATACGCGGCGTACCTGTTGAGCCACGGCGTTTCCTTCTGGCAGGCGTTACTGGCCGGGCTGGTCGGCATCGCCGCGTCGTTCCTCCTGGTCGGCTTCACCTCGCTGGCCGGAAAACGCGGGTCGGCTCCCACCATGGTGCTGTCCAGGGCATCGTTCGGTGTCTCCGGCAACAAGCTCCCGACGCTGGTCAGCTATCTGCTCCTGGTCGGCTGGGAAACCGTCACCATGGTGCTCGCGATCTTTGCCGTCGATACCATCTTCGTCCGGCTGGGCTGGCCCGACGGAACCCTCACCCGGATCATCGCCTTCGTCGTGATCGCGTCGGTGATCGTCGGCGCCGGCTTCCTCGGTTTCGACGTCATCATGACGTTCCAGCGCTACATCACGTACGCGATGATCGCACTGACCGCCGGTTTCGTCGCGCTCACCCTCACCCACATCAATCTCGCCGAGCTGAAAACTCTGCCCACGGGCGGTGTGGCAGCGTTCGTCGGCGCATTGATCTTCGCCTTCACGAGTTTCGGACTGAGCTGGACGAATACCGGTGCGGACTACAGCCGTTATCTGCCCGACCACTTCGCGGGGGCTCTCCGTCGTCGGGTGGACGACGTTCGGAGCGAGCATCGGTCCGGTATTCCTCATTTTTTTCGGGCTGCTGCTCACCGGCTCCAGCCCCGAGCTCGAATCGGCGGTCGGCGCCGATCCGATCGGCGGGTTGGGCAGCATTCTTCCTACCTGGTACCTGATCCCGTTCATCCTGGTCGCTTTGCTGGGACTGATCGGCAGTGCAGTACTGGACATCTATTCGTCCGGGCTTGCACTGCTCAGCCTCGGCCTGAGGACACCGAGGTACGTGGCGGTGTGCATCGACGCCGTGATCATGGTGTTGGGCACCATCTATGTGGTCTGGGTGGCCGGCAATTTCTTCGCCTCGTTCCAGGGTTTCCTGATCACCCTCGGTGTACCCATTGCCGCGTGGACGGGAATATTCCTGGCCGACATGGTGCTGCGTCGCCAGAACTATGCGGACGCCGACCTATATGACCGCCGCGGCCGTTACGGCGCCGTCAACTGGGCGTCGGTCAGTCTGCTGGTCCTGGGCTCGTTCGTCGGTTTCGGACTGGTCACCAACGGGTTGGCCGACTGGCTGACCTGGCAGGGATACCTGCTCACACCATTGCATCTCGGCGGCCCCAACGGGACCTGGGCCTCCGCGAACCTGGGCGTGGCCGTCTCCCTGTTGATCGGCTTCGGCGGCTATCTGCTGCTCTGCCGCAGGAGGGTGGCTGCGCAGGAGCGATACGGGTTCCGCCGGAGAAGTTATCGGGCCAGCGGCACCGCCGGGGGGGACGCGGTACCGCTGACAGAACTCATACTGCCGATGACGAATGTGAGCAGATTGAATTGCGCATCCGGTTCGTCTGCGAACCGGTGATCTTCGCCCGGTTGCTGCAACGCGTCTCCAGGCCTACGCCTGGAAAACGCAGAACTCATTACCCTCCGGATCCGTCAACACGTCCCAGGCGATGTCCGAGTCGTGCGGACGGAGCAGGGTGGCTCCCATGGCCTGTAATTCGCGCGGGTCACCGGTGACGTCCCAGTGGATTCGGTTCTTCGCCGTCTTGGGTTCGGGAACAGGAACGAAGTCAAATGTCTCGATCGGCATCCCCGGCACTTTCGAGATGGTGGAGTAGCCGCTGCTGTCGTGGGTCAGCTCACCACCCAGCGCCTGCGTCCACCAGGCAGCGATAGCAGCCGGGTCGACGCAATCAACCACGAGCCCGTGCAGTCGCTCGCTCGGGACCTCATCGCGCAGAAAGGCGCAGTACTGACCACCTTCTGGATCCCTCATCACCGTCCAACCGCGATCATCGCCCTGGGGCAACTCGATCTCCGAACCGAGATGCTGCAGATCGGAGAGCCGCTGAGCGTAGATGTCCAGGTGCACCCGATTCTTTACCTGCACGGGCTCTGCGACCCGGTTGATCCAGATGGTGTGCCCGGATACAACGCCCGTCAGCCGTCCGCCGTCGTCGGATCCTTCCCATTCCCGATCGAGCACCTCCGCCCAGAACCGCCCGAGTCGGGCCGGCTCTACCGCGTCCAAGCAGAGGTCTTTGAAACGGGCGGGTGATTTCAGCATTCGGTCAGTCTGCCTCAGGAGGCGACGCGCGGTCCTGCGCCACGTGTCGCGGCGCGGGAATCACCGGGACTCCCTAAGCTGCGAGAATGACTGCCGTACGAGGAACACCTGGGCGCGGAAGACGGGCAGCGGTCGATCGCTCGGTCCACCGGGCCATCGTCTCCGTCCGTCCCGGCCACGCCGACGCCGCTTGGCGCAAGCTGTCCAGAGCCGCCAATCACGGAAAGCTGTGGTTCGGCTTGGCCGGAGTGCTTGCGTTGAGCGGTCCGAACTCGCGACGGGCGGCCGCGCGTGGCCTGATCAGTCTTGGAATCGCCAGCGCCACAGCCAATCTCGTCGGCAAGTCGCTGGTGGGCGGAATCCGGCCCGATATCAGCTCGGTGCCATTCGCCCGCCGGATGCTGAAGACGCCAACGTCAGGCTCATTTCCGTCCGGACACACCGCTTCAGCCGTGGCTTTCGCCACCGGAGTCGCCCTCGAACAACCTCTGGCCGGGGCCGCGCTCGCGCCGCTGGCTGTGGCCGTCGGCTATTCACGGTTGCACGTCGGCGCGCACTGGTTCTCCGACGTGCTCGGCGGCGCCGTCATCGGTATCGGCGCGGCTGCGCTCACGACGACGCTGACGTCTTCCGGCTGGTTCCGACGGAAGATGGCCGGTCGTGCGGGGTGGCCGGTAGACCTGCCGGAAGGGACGCACGATGGATGAGCAGGAGGAGCAGTTCCTGCGGCAGGCGATAGCCCTGGCCGCGGCCGGCCGGGCAGCAGGCGAGGAGCCCTACGGGTCGCTCCTGGTGGACGAAGACGGGAATGTCCTCGCCGAGGACCACAACACCGTGCTGAGCGACGGCGACATCAGCGCGCACCCGGAGTTCAAGTTGGCGAAGTGGGCGTCTGTCAATCTGACGCCGGAAGTGGCCGCGAGCACCACCATGTACACGAGTTGCCAACCGTGCAGCATGTGCACCGGGGCCATAGACCGGTCCGGACTCGGCCGGGTGGTCTTCGCGCTGTCCAACGAGCAGTTCGCCCGGCTCGAGCCCGCGTCCGTCTTCCCGTCCGTACCGCAGGTCGGTCCGGCACTCTTCGACGAGGCGCGGGTACCGCTGGAGGGCTACTACAGCTGACCGCGCCAATGAGGCAGCGCCGAATCAGTCTCCGGCTGCCTCAGGCGGGAGTCGAGGCAAACAGGTTGAGGCCCAGAAGGTCCGACAGAAACTTGACAGCCAGCTGTCCACGAACGCTGTTGCCCGCCGCATCCAGCGGTGGGGAAAAGGTAGCCATCCCGCCCTTGCCGGGGGCAACGGTGATGATGCCGCCACTCACGCCGCTCTTCGCGGGCAGACCGACCGCGTACAACCATTCCCCGGACAATTCGTACAGACCAGCCGTCGCCAGCACGGCCAGCACCCTGCGGCACACTCCCGGTTCGACCACCCGCTGTTTGGTGACCGGGTTTACTCCACCGTCGGCGAGCGTCGCGCCCATTACGGCCAGGTCCGTGACGGTCACATCCAACGAGCACTGCCTGGTGTAGAGGTCGGTGGCCTGCAGCGGATCGAAATAGAGCCGCCCATAACTCTGCAGAAGATTGGCGACGCCCTCATTTCGCTGGTTGGTGGCCGACTCCGACGCGTAGACCTCCTCGTCGACGCGCAGCTGGCGGCCGGCGAATCGGGAAAGGCCATCCACGATCAAAGCCCACTTGGCCTCCGCCGTTTCGCCGGGAATCAGGCTGGTGGAGGCGATTGCGCCGGCATTCACCAATGGGTTCATCGTACGATCGGCATTGAGTTCGATCGCCATGATGGAATTGAACGGCAGGCCGGTGCTGTTGACCCCGAGCTTGAGCCGAGCCTGTTCGTAGCCGATTGCCTCGCACACCAATGCGAAAACGAACGGCTTGGAAACGCTCTGGATCGAGAACTTCACATCACTGTCCCCGACGCTGAACGCTCTACCCCCGACCCCGACGACACTGAGTCCGAACAGATCACGCGATGCGCGGGCCAGCGCCGGGATGTAGTCCGCCACCGTCCCGTCGTCGACCCCGCGATAGCGTTCGTGCGCCTCCACCAGCAGCGCCGCGACGATTTCGGGCTCGGGCAACCGGCCCGTCGAGACCACCGGGGTGTGCGCTGCTTCGTCGGCACTGATGTCGGTATGCACGAGGCGATCGTACGGCGCGCCCGCAAATGCATAGCCGGGAGGGAAATGCACTTCGGTTGTCCGGGCGGGCTCCTGCTCACTTCTTCGGCGGCAGGGACCGCGCGAAGCTGAGACCGATGTCTACCCAGCGCTCCAGATCGGCCTCGGTTGCGAGGCCGAGCGGATCGATACGCAGCCAACCGTTCATCTCGCGTCCACGCATCTCGTACCGGTCCGCGGCAGGGTCCCGCACCAATTCCTCGGCCCGCTCCGGATCGACCCTGAGCAACATGGCTCCCTTGCTGTCCGCGCTGAGGGCCATCTTGCCGTCGATCAAAAAGGCCAGACCGCCAAACATCCGTTTCTCGCTCAGGCCGACCTCACCTTCGAGTGCCGCGCGGATTCGGTCGGCGAGCTCTTCGTCATAAGCCACGGCAATCAGTATCGCGGAGATCCGTCGAGGCCGCGGCCCGAGGTCCTGGCGCGCCCTCGGGACTGCCGCGATGCCATTGACGGCGGCTCCTCCGTCGCCCCCGGCGGGGATCAACTTCGCCGGCGGGGATGAAGTTGTCCATTCCTGTCACTCCAATACCAAACGGGCCAAGTTGATCCCCGCAATGCGTGTCGGCCAACCGAGAAGCGCCTGGTACGGTTCGGTTTCGAGGGTCGACTGTCGGTGTGCCTGAGTAGTGTCTTTCCTATGGGCCCCACCGGATTCGCCGATCATCGACGAGGCGTACACGCTCGTCGAATCGGCGCTCGCCGCGGTCCGCAACATTCGGGACGGCGCGTTCTGGAAACTACTGCCCGACGAGCAACTGGAATTCGGACGCCGCCTGGAAATGCTCTCCCGAACGGTGTACGCCGCGCAGGTCCACCACACCGGCGAAATCGAACACCTCGGCATCGCCGGCGACCGGTCCTGCTCCTCCACCGCAGCGCTGCTGCGGCAGGCGTTCACCATCTCCGCCGCCGACGCCGCCGCCCGGGTCAAAGCCGCCGCCCAGATCCTGCCCCGCGAGCTGCTGACCGGCGGCACCGCCGGCCCGCAGCTGCCCGAACTGGCGCAGGCCGTCGACGGCGGCTGCATCGGACCCGGAGCACGTCAAGATCATCGTCGAGACCATGGCCAAAGTCCCGGCCAACGTCGCGGCCGCCGATCGGGACCTGTGCGAGGCCACCCTCGTCGACACCGCGATCGACTGCGACCCGAACTTCCTCGGGAACGCGGCGCAGCGGATCCTGGACCGGGTCGACCCCGACGGGAACATCGACGACACCACCCCGGCGTCGAAGATGGAATTCCACTTCGGCACCCGCTCCACCCGCACCGGCCTGACCCCGATCAAAGGGCAACTGGACGACCACGGCGTCGAAGTCGTCAAGAAGGCCATCGACGCGCTGTCCGCGCCCCGGCCGGACGGCTCCCGCGACGAGGACGGCGACGCCGTGCAGGATCGCGCGGCCCGCGGCGAACCGCCGGGCCCACGGCCTGATCGAAGCCCTCGGCCGGTACCTGGACGCCGGGATCGGTCCGATCCAGGGCGGGGAACGGCCGCACGTCACCATCACCATGAACTGGGACGCCCTGACCGGGCTGATCTCGAACGCGAGTTTCGACTCGGGCGCGATGATCAGCCCCGCCCAGGCCCGCCGGTTCCTGTGCGACGCGCAGGTCATCCCGATGATCCTCGGCTCCAAATCCGAAGTCCTCGACGTCGGACGGGCGTCCCGCACCTTCCCGGCGCACATCCGGCGGGCCATCACCGCCCGAGATAAGGGATGCGCCTGGCCGGGCTGCGATAGGCCGCCGGACTGGTGCGACGGTCACCACATCGAATTCTGGCGGCGGGACTTCGGGAACACCAGCTACGCCAACGGGTGTCTGCTCTGCCCGCACCATCACACGGAGATTCACAAACTCGAATGGGTCATCCAGATCGCGGCGGACGGCACGCCCGAGTTCATCCCGCCGAGTTGGCTTGATCCGATGCAACGACCACGGCGCAACACCCTACGAAAATCGACTTGCTCTGATGGCGAAGCCATGCTGCCAACCAAGGCGGTCCCGAATTAGTCGGCATTCGGGGATCGGCTCGACTGCCACGCGCATGAATCTGGCAGGCAGTCGCGCGTCCTGAGTCGGCCATCCGGGTCCGCCCGGAGTTCTGACGCGGTCAGGTGCCGGCGAGTCGCTCGACCACCGGCGCCAACGCCCGCGCGAAGGCGACATTGGTGCAGACGTAGCTGATACCGAACTGTTCCCGCCGCCGGACGAGCGTCTCCGTCATCGCCTCGACCGATCCGGTGAGCACAGATATCGACCCACTGGCGATGAGCTGACCGATGTCCGCGTTCAGGTACCGGGTCAACCAGGGCGGCACCTGGTCGCCGACGCACAACAGATTGATCGACAGTTCGACGTCGTCGGACGTCAATGGGTCGGTGCGGCCGCTAGCGCCAGCGCGCACCCGCTCGACCGCTGCACCCAGGGCCTGCTCGTCAGCAGCCGGCGGCAGCCCCAGCGCGACGGTGTCGGCGATTCGTCCGGCGATCTCGAGTAGTCGTGGTCCGCTCGCAGCGACCAGTACGGGCGTCCCAGGGCTGCTTTCCCGGACGGCTGACACCGTCGCCTCAACGGCCGCCATCCGCTCCCGCGGCGTGCCGAACGGCATCCCGTAGGCGGCGGCATCGGAGTCCCCGCCGGGCCGACCGGCACCGATGCCCAACTCGTAGCGATCGTCGGTGAGCGTCCGCAAGGTTCGCGTCTCGAGCGCCACCTGGCCTGGCGTGCGATTTGGAGCAGCGAGCACGTACGGCCCGACCCGCAGCGTGGAGGTCGCCGCGGCCGCGACGGCGCACGCGATGTTCGGAGCCAGCGTGTGCACAGTGTCCGGGACGAGCAGCGTGCTGTATCCCAGGCTCTCGACGTCCCGGGCGAGCTGCGCCCAGGATCTTCCTGCTTCAGGCTGTGCTGCCACCAGGCCGAATCGGAAATGGTTCACGATCAGATCCTGCCCGGCGACCGGCTGATCCGCATCGGGGATATCCCCGAATGTGTGGAACCAGAGGCCAGGCGTGTAGCCGGCCGGTGGCCGGCTACAGCCCTGGGTCAGTTCGGTCGCCAGACCTGGGCGCGATGCTGTATCGAGACCTCGGGCGTCGCCGAAACGCGAATGTGGTCGCGGCGACCGCTTGGCCTCCTGCTGGCGCGCGTTGCGGACTGTCGCCGCTGGCACATCCGCCGCGCGCCTTGGCTGGTGGCGCTGGATCGGCATGTTTTGCGCCGTCCTGGTTCGATATGAGGTCACCGAGCGGCGGGGCGACAGCCGCCTGACTGGAGGGCGACACGTTGCCGGCGGCGTCAACGGCGCGGACGGTGTAGGTGTAGCTGGTTGCGGGATCCAGTGTCGATTGAGTGAAGCTCGGCTCGGGACACCGTGGCGATCGGCTTGGCTGTTCCGTTTCGGAAGATCTGGTAATCGGGTCACTCCGACGTTGTCGACGCTCGGCTTCCAGGCCAGATACACGGTCGACGACGTGTTCCTGGTGGCGACCACGCCCGATGGTGCCGCAGGCGCCTTGGTGTCGTCCTTCCGGCGTTGGATCGTGGTGCGGTCGATGACGGCATGATCCTGCGCCGCTCACGGCTTCCGCGACAAGCTGGTTCGGCCGGACGGTGACCTTGAGAAATTCGTGCGCCGTGTCCTCCCGGAATGCCGAGTACGCGGGTTGCGCAGCGGTGATTCGGTTGAAGCCATTGCCGCCCGCACCCGTGACGATGTAGGTGACTCCGTCGCCCTTGACCGGCGCACCGTTGGTCAGCGGAAAAGACCGTTCGTAGTTGTGGCTGTTACCGGAGAGCACCAGGCTGACGCGATAGGTATCGAACAGCGGAACCAGATACTGCTGGCCCTTCGTCGAACTCGAATACGCCGTGGTAGAGCTGTAAGGCGGGCGCTGCAATGCGACCAGACGCCAGGCCGCCTTCTGATGACTTGCCAGATCTGCCAGGGCGAACTGGTACTGGGCGGACCCCGGACCGAATGGCTGCTCGGTGTCGAGCACCAGGATGTGGGCGTCGCCCCAGTCGTAGCTGTACCAGCTGTGGTTTTTTCCCGGCATGGGGAAATTAGCCCAAAAAGCCCCACCCGCATAATATTCTTTGTTGCCATTCGCGGGAAAGAATGCCTGCGTGGCCAGGACCGGCCCCAATGGGCGATAGGCTCGAGTGTCGAAATCAGACAGGGTGGTGGTGAAGTTGGGGTCGGGCAAGCCCGCTGCCGGGTAGACGTTGTCCCCGACTGTCTGGATGAATTGTGTGTCAGCCGACGCAATACCGGCGATCGTCTCGTACTCGGCGCTATTGCCACTGCCGAAATCACCGAGGGCGGCGAAACTGAAGGTTTGTCCTGGCTGCGCGGCGGTCCAGAACGATCCTTGGGCCGAGTCCTGCCCTGTCGAGATGGAGTAGGGATAATTGATACCGGGTCGCAGGCCTGTCACCTCGACTGCGTGATGCTGCAGCGCGCCGTGCGGGTCCGTCACGGAGCGACCGGCTATCGATATCGTCCGGGGGCGGCTATGTTGCTCCACCACGAGATGATGGCCGTGGTGGCGGTGACATTGGAGACGTACGGGCCTCGACGAATACTGACCTCGCCCTTGGCCAGGGTCTGAGCGAACTTCGTGCCGGTGGGGGTGGACAGATTGCCGATGTGTCGACCGCAACGATCGAATAGGAATGCACGCTGACGGGGCTCAGGCCGTTGTCCGAGTAGCGCTGTGGGCTGGGCCGCACCAGAGTGGCGACACGTTTCCCGTCGCGGAAAACCTCGTAGGAACTGACGTCGGGCGACGGCGATGCGCCCCAGCGGACATCGATTCGGCTGGCCGAGAATGCACTCAGAGTGAGGCTGGAGTCCGATGGCGGGCTCGGCGGATCTGGATCGAAGATCTTCGGCGTCGTGACGATGACGGTCAGCATCTTGCTCTGGTGGTTGGCGACATCCAGGGCGGCCACACCGAACTTGTATGTGTCGCCGGTGTGCAGACCGCTGGCGGTATAACTCTGGGCGTCGTCCGTGGTGGCGATGAGGGTCAGCTGGTTGTCGTCCGCGTCGGCGGGGCCGCGAAACACTCCGTACCCCTCGGCCGGCGCCTGCCCAGCCGTGTCCCATGACAGTGTCACGCTTCCGGGCGTCAGGTTCGAGAGCGTCAGTCCGGACAGCGGCACGGGCGGCCGTCACAGTCGACGCACAGGCCGATGCGGTGCAGGACGTGAGGAGCACACACACCAACGCGACCAAGACCGCGATAGCTTGCAGCGGGGCGGCCCACGCGCGGCGGCGCTGAGGCACGGCCTGCCGACGTTCCCGTATGACTCAGCCACAGGGCAGACCAGCCGTTCGACCTGTCGACGACGGAGGCCGACGTGAGCCGACCGCCGGTCCTCGTGCATCGCCTGTTCGACTGGTTGCGCAGTGCCGCCGACCTGCGAGCGTTCCGGCGCCGTCATCTTTTCGATTGCGGTGGCGCCGAGACTGCGGTTCCCTCCAGGTCGAATACCTGCGTAAAATGCGATGCCACTAATACGCGGAATTTTGTAGTAGTTAATTGGCGAACGTCCATGGCATGCTCATACGCAAAGATTTGTAGTAGACGGGCGGCCGGATGGCTACAAGTGCGAGAGAGTTGAAAGCCGGCTATTTTCGCTTGACCAGAGTTGCCCCCGTACTCGAGACCTCAGCTCCATAGCGTGCGCACCTCGGCTGACCTGCGCCTATGGGCCTATGGATCACCTCGGGTACCCGACGAACGACACGATCCGAACGTCGGCGGTCCGCATACATTGCCAACGATGGCTCGCTGGGTCACGTTCCTGATCCACGTGCAATGCCCTCCTGAACTCAGCTCGTCACGGAAGCCTCCGATGAGCCAACTTGATGAATGCTCTAGCAGCCCTGTCGGACAGGAACTTCTCTACGTTACGTCATACCCATCGACCAGCCGTACAAACTGCTGCTCATCGAGGCGGCACCCTTGGATCGAGTCGTTGTCGTCACGCATTGTGGGTCGCCGACGACGGACCGGCGTTCGGCTCGTTCGGCCGCCCTCTCTTACCGCACGCCCTGGGTACCCGAACGCCGTGGTACCTGGTGTGACCTTCGCGACCAAGGCGGTGGCGGCACACCACCGGGCCGAGATCGCGCCGACGGCGACGAAGCTTCGATGGCGATCTCGCCGTCCGCATCGTCAGTCGCCAGGATGGTCCCCGCCAAGAGCAGTGGCGAACAGCAAGGATGGTGACGATTTGAACGACATACTGCAACATTTGACCGTTGTTCACCTTCCTCACAGGCATCCTTCATCGTTTGGTTCTAGGCTCGAACCATGGGTACACAAGATCCACAGCAGCCGGAGTCGCGCGGTCGGTCAGCGCTGTCTGTCTATCTGCTACGAGACATCGCTCATCACAGGATCGTGGGCGCCGGATATGGCACCCCCGACACGTTCACATGGGCGCATGGTGCAGAGCAACAGGACTTCGAGCTGATCGACCGAAACCTTGCAGAATACTCGGTCATCGCCGACGGACTCAGCAGCGAGGTGCACGCCGAGATCGTGGCGAACGGGGTATTCACAGCAGTACGGGCGAATCAATTGGCTCTGAATCAACTTGAAGTACTCGAGTGGGTTCCCTTCGATTCCATGCAGAACCCACACCACATCGCACCCAAGCCTTTGACTGCTGCCGGCACGTTCGTCGGTGGGAACGGTGCCCGGCCGTCGGGGCTGGCACCTGATCCCGGTCCGCGAACGGCCAGCGCGTTCGACCTCCGACCGGACCAGGACTCCGCCTGCACAGGCTTCTCCGATCCCGAGCATCGTGAGCGGTTGGAGGGCCTGGTGCTACAACAGGCACGGGAGATGGCGGCCCTGAATTCCGTTCTCGATCAGATCAGGGCACTGCGCGACTTGTCCGTGTGGGCCCAGCGGACGGCGGCCAGCAGCGATGCCATCATCCGGGCATCTGATCTCAGCCTCGCACTGGGCGACCTGTCGGAGTTCAGTGACCGCGGAACGCAGGACGACGGAGCCTGGCAACTGTAGATCGGACCAGTCCGTGCCGATCTCGTAGGCAGCGACGCCAGATCAGTCACCACCGGTCACCGTGGACGACCGCACCGTCGCCGACTCGGGCCGTGACCCTCAACACCCTCATTTCTCCCGGATGCGAACGCCGGCGACGGCATCATGGCCCAGCCCGAGGGCCGCCACTCGCGGCAGCCGTATTGGGGAAGCCAGGCTGGCCGCGCCCACCTGCGAGAATTCAGGCAATCCGCCGCCCCCGGCATTGGCGCGTTAAATTGGCGTGAGGGTGAAATGTTCCACCATCGCTAACACAATGCTCACACACACCGTCCACGACGTCCGTATGCCGACCCACGGAGATTCGGCATTTTTGCCGTACCCACGTCGTGCGGCGAACATGACCTACCATGCAGGCATGAGAGCCATCTCCCCCGCAACGCGTTCGATTTGCGCGCACAAGGTAAGCGCCAACGACTGTGCCAATTCAGCGCTATCCCGGAACAGCTGAGGTCAGAGATGACACGCCGGTCGAGGATAATAGTCGCTGCCAGCGCGTTGATGCTGGTGATCATCGCGACGGTAGTGTATTTCGGGATCATTCGATCACCTACCGACGACCAGGGTGTGGTCATCGCTGCCGCAGGTGACATTGCCTGCGACCCGGCATATCCCACCTTCAACAATGGCGCCGGCGCGATTAACGATTGTCACGAAAAGGCAACTTCGGATGTCATCGGGCAGATCAAACCTGCCGCGGTGTTGGCGCTCGGTGACATTCAGTACGTCCATGGGACCGCGAGCAACTACGCCGAGTCGTATAATCCCACCTGGGGCCGGTACAAAAGCATCACGTATCCTGTCATCGGAAATCACGAGGGCGGCGAGGGCGGAACCAACAAGGCCTACTTCGACTATTTCGGTTCGCGCCGCAGGCGACCGCACCAAGGGTTACTACAGTTACGATATCGGCGCATGGCACATCGTGGCTTTGAATTCTAATTGTGGCGAATACTCGTTCAATGGATCTAACGACATGTGCGCGAAGGGCTCAGCCCAGGAAATGTGGCTTCAGCAGGACTTGGCCGCCCACCCGACGAAGTGCACCTTGGCATACTTCCACGTCCCCCGATTTACAAGCGGTTTGGACCACCACAATGACGCAAACTCGGATCACACCCTGAACTATCTCTGGGATGATCTCTACGCAGGCGGAGTCGACGTCATTCTTAATGGTCACGATCACGATTACGAGCGGTTTGCGCCGATGAATCCTGCTGGGCAGAGCGACCCGGAGCACGGTATCAGAGAATTCGTCGTTGGGACCGGCGGAGACAACGATGACAACAGGTTCGGCGCAGTGGTGCCCAACAGCGAGGTGCGCAACAACGATTCATTCGGCGTTCTGCAAATGACTCTGCGCAACTCATCCTACGATTGGAAATTCGTGCACGACGGATCGCCGGGTGCGACGAACAACGACAGCGGCAGCACGTCGTGTCACTAGGCCCCTCTCGCCGGTCATGACTCTGCCGACCACCCGGGAGGCGAGAGGCACCCCATCTTCCTTGGTGGACTTGGCTCACAGACCGAAAGCCGTGCCGAAGTTCTCGGCGGTCGCCGCGCGGTTCCGAGGCTTTGACCCACTCAGCTGGTATAGCCAACGACTCAGACCCGCATGGGTCAGCGCAGCGGTCACGACCTTCTTGTGCACGGTCGGATTGATCACGGCCGCGCCGATGGTCTGATTTGATCCGACTCCCTCGTCGAAGGTGACGATGATCGTGAGGTTTCCGGATTTGTAGTCGGGTCCGCTCATGAGCCGCGGAAGCCACAACCTGAGGAAGGCGTCGGCAGTTCGCAGGGAGCAGTTGTGAGCGTCATTGCACAAATCAGGGGTGAGCATGCCGACATTCGGCAACGCGCCCGAACTGATGTCTTTTGCCAACCTGGTCAATGGAACGTCGTTTTGAGTACAAGCGGAGTGCTCGTCGACAAAATATACCCATGGATTGTGCCTGGCCGCGTACAGTCCGTGGCTGCTGGTCTGACAGTTGCTCGTCATTGCTTCGCTGTAGGTTCGGGCCGTCTTTCCCCGGGCCAGCGCCGCACCGAATACCGATGGCCCTTTGATGGGATGTGAATTGGGAGATTTGTCGTTGGTGACCCCGAAGGTGCTGCCGCCGACGATCTCCAGATAATTGGGCAGCGAGGGATGAGTGGCTGCGGTGTAATGCGTGGTCAGCCCGTAGGCCTTCTGCATGCGCACCAGGTACGGCATTTGCGCTCTTTACCTGGGCGAGGGTGTGGTTCTCCTCCATGATGACCAAGGCCTTGCTGCCCGCCGGCACCTTCGGTGGGGTGGTCGGGGCGGTGGTGGATGAAGTAGTGGTGGTCGAAGAGCAATGACCCCAAGGACACCGACCTGGCGGTCAAGTCGGAAACGGATAGTAGAACGGGGCCCGCACCACCGTCGCGCCGACAGCCGCTTCGTGGGCTGCGCGATGAAGAGTGCCGCACCAGCACCGAGGAGAACCGCGAAGGCTGTGAAGATGGCCGCGAGACCAAGGACACGACTTGATGATCGCACCATGCCAGCACTCCCCGCATGGGGGCAAACGGTTCCTGCTCGACATGGTCCGAGCGGAGGCGCCGCTGCCCAGCCGTTTCGCCCCATTACCTTGAGCAACACAGGACATACAGACAGTAACACGGGTGTGCGTGATTGGACAGGTCGCGACGCCTACGTCCCCGGAGATCAACCCCGAAGACCGGACGCTGACCAGCGCCTGCTCAGCGATAGATCGGGTACCCGACGGCCCTGCCGTCGTCTCGCGGGCGCTCATACGTGGGCGAACAGCGCGCGCCGTGCCGTCCCGACGCGTGCCGGTCAGCTGCCCTAGACACAGGCTTCACCGGGCGATGAGTGCTCACCGCACCCGCGAGGCGCTGCGTACAGCGGTCATCAGCAATCCAGCGCCGCTGAGCGGTGGCCGGATTCAGTGGCAGGTGCCGGTGCCCGAGTCGGTGAAAGAGGAGTTCTCCGGTATGAACGAGTAGTCCCAACTCGTTGAATGCAACACCAGCTTCTCCACCCCGTACAGCTGGGTTTGGTGCTTCACACTGTTTGCTGCGATCGTCCCCGTGCCGGTGTAAAAGGCACCGCCGGTACCTACCGTCAGCTGGGTCAACCCAGTCGCTTTAGCCGCCCCGTTCGCGTCCTGCGGGTTGAACCGCTCGTAGCTGTGTGCATGCCCGGTCAGATACAGATCCACGTGCGCCGCGACCATGTCCGCTATCAACGGGGCGATATCGGCGGAAGCGAAACTGTTCGAAGCCCAGCGTGGCCGGTGCCCGTACACCAAGGTGCAGGTGTTGTGATGAGCGGCCAGGTCCGCTTTGAGCCACTTCTCCTGCGGCGAACCCACCGCGCAGCCCACCGCCCCGTCGATCCGGGTGCACTCGGTGTTGATCGCGACCACATGCCATGCTGCCGACGTCGTAGCTGTAATACCCCTTACCTGACCCCCCGGTTCGGCCGGTTGGCAAAGAAGGTGAAGTACCCGCCGGCTTTGCTGGTCCCGTACTCGTGGTTGCCGACGACCGGCATGCTGATGCCTACTGACTTACCCCACGTCTTGCCATAAGACGCATTGAAGTCAGCGGTCGACCCAGAGTTGTACTGCTCGTCACCCAACGGCAACAACCACAACGGATTGATCTTTTGGATCAACTGCTCGGTGTACATCGACCGACATGCGGTTGCAGTGCCATTCAAGTTGTTGAACGAAGGGTCATTCGCCGCACACGCAATGTCACCCGCCGCCACAATCACCGGATCATTCGAACTGGGCGGGGAGGTGGTGGGTGGTGCGCTGGACAGGACCAGCTGTGGCGGCGTGCCCGTCTCCCGGCTGGTCATGTTCCGCGGTGAGGTGGCCGTCGTGGTCAACACGAACGCGTACGTACCGTCGCCCGTCAGCGGAACCGTCAACGTCGAGTAGCTGTTGGTGGCGAGCGTCGAAAGGGTGCCCAGCAGGGCACCCTTCGTTGGCTGCGAGCTGTACGTCAGACCCGTCTCGGTCCACGTCGGCCGGCTCCGCGTACACCTTCGTCAGCGTCGTCCCGGAACTGGTCGAATACACCTGCAACGTGCCGCTCGTCGCCCCGTTGCTGCCACTGACCTGAAACTGCAGATGCGTGTACACCGGACCCGTCGCGTTCGCGACCAAGGTCGTCGACGAGCCGTAGTTCGAACCCGGCGACGCCCCACTGACATAGGCGTCCGCGGACGCGTTGATCCCGCCAGGGTCGGGCGCCGAACCGCGCCGCGACGCCGGAGTGAACCCGTTCACATCTGCGACGATCACCACCGTCAACGCCAACACCGCAGCCATCCCCGCCGCCAACCGGCGCACCCGCCGCCTACCCACCAACATCATCCCCCGCCGCCTCATGCCCCAGCGTCCAAAATCTCGTCGACCTCTTCCTGAGCCACCCCGTACTCGGCGATCGCGCCGCTCGAGGTGTCACCCAAAATCGCCTGTGCACCCGCGAAGTCACCCTTCACACAGGCACTGCCCGCCGCCGCGAACGCATCCAACGACGGAGCATAAGCATCGGCAACCGCCGCGCCCCCGGCCGCAATCTTCCGCAACAGCGGCAACACCTTGGTGATCGCCCCGGTGGCCGCCACCAAAGCCGCACAATTAGCCGTCCCGGTCGCACCAGCGGCGGCGCCGGCTCGACCAGCAGCAGCCCGCGCGCCGGCAGCGACATCAGCCTCCGCCTTCAACAACACGTTGTTGAACGCTATCCGCGCCTTGTCCACATTCAAGAACCACCGCTGCATCGCCGGGTCCGTGCCCGGCATCGGCGGGGCCGCGGCAGCAGGCCCCACGCCCGGCGCGGATTGCGAATTCTCCGCCACCGCCACCGAACCCGTCGCTAACACCAGGACAGCAAGCAACAGCGGCACCACCGGCCACCGCACCATCTTCAACCGCATGAGACCCCCCGCCCAGCAACAACACAACCGCCCACGACAGCCAAGCAAATGGTCGTCCGCTGCACCTCATCATGCGTACCGAGCACCATGCATGCCGTGACGCGCCACTCTGCGACAGACTAGAACGGGTCAGCTGCAGCGGCGACGGGATTCACCGGATCGTTATAATTCGGACCGAGACGATTCATCCGACACGCCGTCAGGCGAGGCGCAATAGTCGTCTCGGACCATTCCGGCCATTGACGACGCCGACCACTCGAATCTGCGTCAACCGGCGGCCGCGTACCACGTCTGGCCACCCGTCGCCCGAATCCAAACCCGCGGCTGTTGGGTCTACAGAAGCGGTTTGTTCGGACACGAAAAGGGCTGTCGTCACCCGACTGCCGGACCACGATGAGACGTCGTATTGGGTAAAGGAAGCTTCTGGTCGTGATTGTGTTGCTCAATCGGGTGGCGCCGGAAAGGCGACGCCGGATCTTGCTGGGGACGACTCCGGCAACGGTGTCGGTCTGCCCTTGCGCTCGATGCCGAGCCAGCATTCCCAGAACGCCGCCCGCTGACCCACGGCGGCCGGACTGGCGACGACCCGACCGGACGTGCCGACGACCCGAGCAGTGGCGCATCATGCCGCTTGCCCAGCGGTCAGCCGGGTCGCGCGATGTAATCAACGCTCAGGGTGCAGGCGTCAGTTCGGTTCGTCTTACCGATCGAGGAATTCGGCCTGACTAACGATCGTCGGCAAACTCAGGTTCGCGAGTCTCAAGCACCTGGCACGAAGGCCTGGAGGGTGTTGGTATATCCGCCGGTCAGCAACAGGTATTTGTCGGCGAAGATTGGTTGGGCGAATTCTTTTCCGTTGGGAATGGTCGCCAGGATCGCGCCGGTATCGGCGTCGATCAGATACGTCTGGTTGGTCAGCCCGATCGGTTTGAAGTCGTGGGTGGCGGCGGCGATCACTCCGGCCCCGTTCTCCGATGGCGTCCCGAGGACGTCCGCGGTCAAGCCCTGCTCCCATACCGTGTGGCCTGTTGCCGGGTCAACGCGCCGGATGGATCCCTGGTAGTCGACCCCACCGATCTTTGTCGCGTTACCGGCCAGGAAAAGTCTGGTGCCGTCGTAGATTGCGCCGGCCAGGCATCCGTCTGCTCCGTCGGTGGTCGGGGTTCCGATCTGACGTTGCCACAGGGGCGCGCTCATGTTGCGCGGTACGCAGGACGTAGAAGAAGCCGTTCTTGTGGCACGCACCGACCAGTCTGGTGACCGTCCCGTTCACCGTGGCGTTGAACACGATGGGAGAGGAGCCCCAGTCCGGGTCGCCGGCGAGCTCCAGTTCCGCCGGCGGTACCGTCCACGACCGCTCGAGCTTTCAGTGTGACGGGGTCCAGCCGCACGAGGCTGTACGCGTTCCCGAGCTGATTCGTCGGCGAGCAGTTACTGGCCGGATTCGGGTGCTTGCCGCAGGTCGATCCGGTGGTGGCGAACACTCCGTCGCTGGTCACGGCGGCGCTGGTCCACACCCCTCCGCCGATGGAGCCGGGCGGCACGCCGTACCAGGTGGCCAGCCGCGCACCGGTGTTCTGATCCAGCGACATCACCCCACCCCGAATCCACGGCGTGTCGCAATTGGAGGCGAACCCGATGTAGACCCGGCCGCCCACGATGGTGGGCGAGGACCAGTTGAAGGCGTCGTTGACGGTGGTGGACGGCTTCGCGATCAAACTGCGCCACCTGGTCGCGCCCGGTCGTGCCGTTCAGCGAATACAGGTAGCCGTCGGGTGCCGCCACATAAACGGCCGGCAGCGTGCCGGTGTGCGTCGCGTTCGGCACCGGGATCACCGCGGCGGTCGAGACGAACCCGAGGGGCTGCGTGCAGCTCGGCGACGGTTGGAAGCCCAGGAACCGGCTCCACGGAGCCGAACAGCAACTCGGCTACCACCGCGCAAACCACCAAGATGCGTCGCAGAACGTTTCCCTCCCGATGCACAGGAGCGGACCCGAGACATTCGAGCAGCCGAAGGTCAAGTCACGTTGCCAACCGCGGTGCCACTTCAGCTCACGACCGACCCACGATCGCATTGCCCGAGCGGCTGGCGGCTTCAGATCGTGCCGGTCCAGCGACCGAATACGCTCACCAGATGGTCCCTCGACGTCCGCACTCCAGCATTCGTCAGTCAAGAACTCGGAAGGACCAGGCGGGCCGCACGTCGACGCAGGTCAGCGGACGCCCCGCATTTGCTCGGACTCGTTGTCGTCGTCGGCTTGTTGACCCTGCTGCTCGTGTCGTGCGACCACTCGGTTGCCATCCCCACGCCGGTCGTGCAGCGCACTGCAGTTGCCGCCACCTCAACCGCGGCACGTCCACACACGTCGACCAGTCCAGCTTCGCCTACGTCAACATCTCAGCGTGATAATGAGGACTCCGCGACATCCGCGGGCAACACTGTCGCTTCCGCTCCGCCCACCACCCAGGTGACCGCCACCCAATCCTCGATCACCGGGTCGCAACAATCCGTCCGCGCTACTCCTGCCGGCGCACAACCGCAGTTCCCGATTCGGGCCGCCTTCTACTATCAATGGTTTCCCGAAGGCTGGCATCAGAACGGTCCGGGCCTGTTCACCAGATATCAGCCTTCACTGGGAACATATGACTCGGGAGATGATGCGACCATCAAATCCCATGTCGAATCAATGCAGTACGGGAAAATTCAAGCAGTCATCGTCTCCTGGTGGGGCCAGCACGCAAAATCCGAGCAAACGCGTGTCCCGGCTCTGATGAAGACCGCATCAACGGTGGACCCGGCTATGCGGGTGGCTCTCTACTATGAGAAGGAAGGCACCGGAAACCCGTCCGTGCAACAACTGACGAGCGACTTGAAGTACATGCAGGCAAGATATGCGGGACGCTCCAACTATCTGAAGATCGACGGCAAACCGGTGCTGTTCGTATACAACGCCGATGACGTCGGGTGCTCAGTAGCCGACCGCTGGAAGGCGGCCAACGCGAACATGCACTTCTACGTGGTGTTGAAGGTAGTCCGAGGATGGCAGGACTGCGCAGCCCAACCGAGCGGATGGCATCAGTACGGTCCATCCAAGCGCGAGAGCAAGGTCCCCGCCGGACAGGACACGTCGGGTTCCTTCACCATATCGCCAGGATTCTGGCATGCCAGAACCACAGCAGTTACGACTGCCCAACAGCGGTTCCTCCCGCGCGATCTCACATCCTGGAAGCAGGCCATTCGCGACATGATGTCGTCGGGCGCGGACTGGCAGCTGATCACTTCGTTCAATGAATGGGGTGAAGGCACCTCCGTAGAAAGCGCCAAGCAATGGGCCAGCCGCTCCGGCCAGGGCGCGTACCTCGACGCGCTCCACCATGATGGGAATTAGCGAAAGCCATGCTCGACTCGCGGCATGGCTACCGCATCACCTCGATTGGGCTGACGTGTACGAACGGATCAGCGGGGGATCACGGTGGAGTCGAACACCGTGTTCGTATCCGCGCGAACCCCCTGCACCGTCAGGGCAGTCGGCGACACCGTGACCTTTGCGTACTCGTAGTAGCTGGACTCGCGGAACGCGCTGTAAGCCGGCGGGATCCCGACGAACGGGTTGAAGCTGTTTCCGCCGGCACCGGTGACGATGTACGTGATGCCGCCAGTCGCCTTGATTCCGTTGATCAGAGGATAGGTGCGCTCGTAGTTGTGGCTGTTGCCTGAAATCACCAGGCTCACATGTTGCGCTTGGAACAGCGGAACGAGATATTGCTGGACCGCACCTGAGCTCGAGTTGACCGAGACCGAACTATACGGCGGCCGCTGCAGGACGACGATGCGCCAGGTCGCCTTCTGATTCGCGGCCAAATCCGCCTTCAGGTAATTGTACTGGGGAGAGCCGGCCACCATGGACTGTTCGCTGTCGAGCACCACAATATGGGCGTTCCCCCAGTTGTAGTTGTACCAGGTGTGGAAGCCGCCCGGCATCGGGAAAACCTTCCAGAATTCCTTGTTACCGTAGTACTCCTTGTTTCCGTTCGCGGGAAAAAAGGCCTGCGAGGTCAGGACGGTCCCGAACGGCCTGAAGAATCGTTGGTCGAAGTCTGAATATGACTTGGCGAAGTCCGGATCGGGCAGTCCCGATGACGGGTAGATGTTGTCGCCGACCGTCTGGATGAATTGCGTGCCGCCCCTGGCGATGTTCGCGGCGTTCTGGAATTCACCGATCGAGCCGCCGCCGAAATCGCCGATCGCGGCGAAGCTGAACGTCTGACCGGCAATTGCCGCCGTCCGCAGAACCCCCGATGCCGTCGCGCCCTTGCTTTTGACGGTGAACGGATAACTCGTCCCACGTGACAATCTGCCGACAGTCACACTGTGATGCTGTACGTTCCCAGCGGGATCCGGGACCAGGCGGCCGTCGATCGCCACCGTCCCGAAGGTGACGAGATTGGTCCACCACGAGATCACCGCGGAGTCGCCGGTGACCCTTGAGATGTACGGGCCGCGGACGATGAAAGGAGTACCGGCTGCGGGCGTCATCACGGTCTTCGGAGTACTCCCGGCCGAGATGTTGCCCGCCGAGTCCACCGCCTGTATTGAATACGTGTACGGAGTGGACGGTGCTAATCCGTTGTCGGAGAACCGGGGCGTATTCGGCAGATCGACCTCGCCGACGACCAGTCCGTTTCGCAGGACGCGATAGCCGCTGACATCCGTTGACACGGATGAGCTCCACACCACGTCGATCCGAGACGAAGAGAAGGCCCTGAACGAGACACTGGCGCTCGGTGGTGCGACCGGCGGGATCGTGTCGGCGGTATTGCTCGCGGTGGTGACGGCGACCGAATGCATGGGGGACTCGTTCGTTCGAGGCGTCGATGGCTGTCACCCCGAAGGTGTACGTTTGGCCGCTGCGGAGGTGGGAAGCCGCGTAGGAGGTGGTGGCGTCTGTCGTGGTGATAAGGCTCATTCCTCTACCCGTGGCCGACCCTCGATAGACGCGATATCCCTCGATCCCAGTCGCAGCACGAGAACCACCCCACGACAGCAGCACCGAGGTCGCCGTCACGTTGGCAGCGGCGACCGCGCCCGGCTCACTCGGCCCTGACAGGTTCGATGCGAACGCCGTTTGGGGCACAAGAGCCGACAAGCACATCAGAACCACGACGCCACACGCGATCTGCCCACGTGTGCGCCGTCGGCCGTGTGGCCGTGCGGTTCGACTGATCAAAGCGTCATCGCGACGACCGTCCATCATGCAATCCCCTCCTCGTACGGTTTGCACATCCCGGGCGGCTGCCCGGCACGCCAAATGGCTTCCACGACGGCTGAAGGTGCGATCGACCCGCCGCTCATTGATCGGCGCTCTGGGCGAGAACTGTACGACCTGTGGTTCACCGTCAACAACAATTCTATGCAGGCTTTCCCTTAGCCCAAGCACAGGGCCCGGCGTATCGTGCATGCGAACGGCACGCTGCCGCGTATTGGGCGGAGTTACCCATTTGGCGGTTCCCGTTCTTACGGTCCGCGCAATACGTCCGGTTTGAACAATATGGCGCGGTAGGGAACGCGCCCGCACCATGCCCTGTCTCAATAAGGCCAGCGTTTATGATGACAGCGAATCGAACAATCCGGTCATTGGCTGCCAAATCTGGAACGCGCCGCCTGAGCAGCGGCGGTCCGGTTGCGTTCCGGCACGCGCGCGATGCCCGTTCGGACATGGCCGCGGGACGCTGCGCGCCACAGATTTCACCTAGTGTTCACCGCCGATACTTCCGCCGTTCATCACCGTCGGCCGCCGAAATGCTTGGGGCGGTCATTCACCCGATCAAGAACGCGTCGGCTTTGCGGTGTCCGGCCGACCTGCCGCAGCGGCCGGCCGCGGACCGCAGCCGACTTCTGCCGCAAGCCACAGAATCGGCGCCGACCCCCAAGGACAGCAACGCCGGATAACAGGATCCAAGGTTCCCTGCCGACGGCACGCCTCGGCGTCGGCCCGAGGTCCCGTTGTCGGCTGACGAGTGCCGCGGGGCCTCTCGAGCCGGTCGGACTGGTTGTCCTCGGGACAGCCGGACGGTCTTGGCACTCGGCTTGTGGACTCCGCACTCAAAGGCCAACCCTATCGGGTCGTCATCGATGCAACGCCGGATCTACTAATTTCGTCGGTTAAACGTACTGTGATTATTTCGAGCCGAATGGGTCAGATCTCGCTTCTCTGTGGTCCGCGGTGAGCCCCATTTGCTAGAATCGAGGTATTACGAAACTTATAGTAATCGGCGTGCTGCGCCGTTCGTGTGAAACGATCCCTGCAGTCCTCGCCGTCGGCGGTGTACTGCTCGTCGCGAATACTAGGAGCCCCAATTGTTGACGGTTGCCCGAAACCTTCGTCGCCGGACGGCAGTCGCCGGCGCCGCGGTGGTCATGCTGATGGTCGGCCTGACAAGTGGTACGGCGTCCGCGGCGCCTGATAGCCATCTCACCCGCTACCCCTACCTCACGGACCTCACCGGCACCTCGGTGCAGGTCACCTGGGCCACGTCGGTGGCGAACAACCGGGGCGTCGTCCAGTGGGGTGTCGCCGGCAGCAACTGCGCCACGAACAGCGTGTTGGCAGCGACGTCCGGGGTCGGGTACACGGTCACCGTCGGATCCACCAGTCACAAGATCTACCAGAACTCGGTAGCCATCACCGGCCTCTCCCCCGGGTCGTCTTACTGCTACCGGGTCCTCACCAGTAAATCGACGTCGTCTCCCGTCGTCGATCTACTGGGCACTGATCCGTCACCAACATTCCGCACCCTGTCGGCGGGCGGGAACCTGACCTTCGACGTACTCGGCGACTGGGGCGATACGACAGATGCCAGCGGGAACAACACCGGCGTCGGGTCCCCGTCGAACGTCAACCAGGCCGCCATCGACGCGAGCATTGCCGCCAGTGGTGCACAGTTCGCGGTGGCCACCGGGGACATCGGCTACCCCAACGGCACCATCACGCAGTACGGCGACCTGCAAAGCACGGGCAAGGATGTGAGCAGTGTCTTCGGGCCGAGTTACTGGGCGCAGCCGGGCAAGTCGATTCCGCTGTTCCCGGCCGTCGGAAACCACGGACCCAGCGCGACGTTCATCAACACCTGGCCCGAGAAGGCGACGACGTTGGCTTCGAACGGCGTAGACGCCATGCAGACCTATCCGTCCGTCGATGGAACCACGTCCATGAGTTATCCATCGGTGTGGTACGCCTTCTCGGCCGGCGGGGTTCGGTTCTATGTACTTACCGCTGCCTGGTCCGACAGCAACCTCGGAACTGGAACGGCCTATTCCGCCGATCGTGACAATCACTGGACGCCTGGCAGCGCCGAATACAAGTGGCTCAGCGCAGATCTGGCGGCCCACCCTGGTGGGCTCAAGTTCGCCTTCTTCCACTATCCGCTGCGGTCGGACAGCTCCACCGAGCCCGGTGACGTCTATCTGCAGAATTCGCCCGCGAACCCCGCCGGTGCTAGCACCAGCCTGGAAAAGTTGTTGAACGACAACAAAGTCTCACTCGCGTTCAACGGTCACGCGCACATTTATCAGCGCAACGTCCCGCCGCCGGGCGGCGTGATCAGCTACGTAACCGGCGGCGCAGGAGCCAAACTCGAGCCGGCCAATGCAGGCACCGCCAGCAAGTGCAGCCCAACTGATGCCTACAGCCTGGGTTGGGGCTACACAAACGGCACCGGCAGCAGCTGTGGCGCCGGACCGAAGCCCACGAACATCAGTCAGGTGTTCCACTACCTCAAGGTCACGGTCAGTGGGTCGACGGTGAATGTGCAGCCCATCAATGCGGCCGGGGCCGCGTTCGACGGCAAGTCGTACAACTTCGCCAGCGACACGACGGCGCCGACGGGGCCGACGACGCTCACGGTCACCAGTCCCAAGACCACGAGTCGCGCGTTGACGTGGAATGCGGCGACGGACAGCAACCTGCTCGCCTACGACATCTACCGGAACGGAACCTATCTGGCCACCGTCCCAGGGACCGTCCTCACCTACACCGACGCTGCTTACGTGGCGGGGGCGACCTACACGGTCAAAGCGCGGGATCTCACCGGTAACGTCTCAGCCGGTGTCAGTGGGCCACCCGCTGCGGACACCACTGCGCCCACCGGACCCACCACCCTGGTCGCCGGCACTCCGTCGGCATCCACCGTTCCGTTGAGCTGGGATGCGGCGAACGACAGCGTCGGCGTCACCGGTTACCGGATCTACCGCAACGGCACGCTGATCACCACCGCGACCGGCCTCAGCTACACCGACACGGGATTGCTCGCCGGCACCACTTATCAGTACAAGGTAACGGCGATCGACGCGGCTGGTAACGAGTCCACACCCGGCGCGGTCACCAGTGCAACGACCTCCAGTGGCGCCTCCGGAACCGTCTACACCCTGACCCCGACGGACGACGCAACGATCGATCCTGTAACGACCGATACGTTGACGGCCAGCCGGCTCAAGGCCGATGCAAACACTCCCGTCAACGACCTCCTGATGAAGTACGTCGTCCCGGCGAGTTGCTCCTCTGTCACGTCGGCCACGCTGACGCTCACGGTGGGATCGGGTTCGACTGACCCGTCGGTCCGCGGCGGTGACTTCTACGCCGCAGCCAACTCGAACTGGTCCGAGGGCTCTGTCACCTGGGCCACTTCTCCGGCGAAGGTCGGTAGCCCGGTCAGCATTCCTGGAGCCGTGGCGGCGAACACCGCTTACAGCAAGGACGTCACGTCGCTGGTACCGACGGCCGGTGGCACCTTCTCGATCCGAGGATCGAACACGAGTGGTGACGGCGCCGGCTTCTTCTCCAAAGAGGGCAGCGCCACTGCCGGACCCCGCCTGCAGGTCACCTGCGGTTGATGCCGAGTTCAAGGGCCGCCCAGCGACTTCCCGCTGGGCGGCCCTACTCGACATTCGGTGCCAGCACGCAACTTCCGCGGCTCGCGCATTGCAGGCTGCGGCTCGACGTCGCCGGATCCTGTGCTCTTGCACCGCGGCCCAGCGGCCAAGCTGGGTTGATGACGCTCCTGACTCGCGAAAGGTCCATGAGCGAGATGCGCAGGTCTGACCCACACGGCGTCGCTGATTCGGGTGCTGGGCAAAGTCTCTCGCCGCCTGTGTTCCCTACACGTTGCCGCCCGGCCGGTGCAACTGGCCGGTCAGTGAATGGAGGGCCAACCGATGCCGGCGACCTCGGGGCGTCGGGGCGGCTCAGAGTGACGGCCAGGATGGCCATTCCGAGTTCGGTTGCTATGTCAGCGTGCTCGGACTCCTGCGCCTCCGCACCCAGAAGACGATGCCAAGTCCTCCGAAGAGGATCAGAAACCCGCTGAGGAGCGCGACGTTTCGCACCAGGTCCGCGACGCTGCCTTCGGACGTGCTGCTGTCCGCGAAGTCCGTATTCGGCTGCACCTGGACCTGCGCCGGCGGTGCTCCGAACGTGCCCGCCAGAACAGACTGCAGCACCGTCAAGTATTGCGTCTTGAGAGCTTCGGACGGTTCGACGTAGGTGTTCTCGCTGAACTCGTTCCACGAGATCAAGCCCAGGGCATCCGGGTTCGAAGCCCGGGCTGCGGCATACTCCGCATTCAAGGTCTCACCGTTCTTGCGGTCCACCGTCTTGGTGCCGCCCACCTGCCGGGCGTCGAACCCGGGCGCGAACGGGGCCACCCAATAGTTGCCATCGGCATGAATCGCGTCGCCCATCGCCGCCAGCTTGTCCGCGTAATTGGGCTGGGTGCTCGGATTGACCGAAGACCAATAGTAGGCGTCGCCGTCCGTGACGTCGGCAACGCGCTTGTAGCCGGCAAGGTTCTTCTCTGTTGCGAGCACCAATAGCGCATCGCGCACCGGTCCGGTCACGGCCGCGATCTCGTCATGGCTGTACGCCCAGGTGCCGCTGAAAATGGTGACCGGTTTCCCATCCAACCGCCAGAACACGGGGCTGCTCGCGAAGTTGTCCCTGAACCAGACGAAATCGGCGGCGACCCGACTGGGATCGAGCGGCTTTCTGTGGAAATCAAGACCTTGATAGATGATCGACAGCTTGAAATCCATCTCGCCGGCAATGGTCACCAAGAGCCGAAGGCGAATGTTGTTCGTTGCGCTGCTCTTCCAGCTGACGATGAAGCCGTCGATACCGGCGGATTTGGCCCACTTGATGTGTTGCCGAATGACGTCGGCATCGCCGCTCGAATAGCGACCCAGCAGCGGATAGTCAGTCTTGGCTCTGTCCCAAGACTTCGGATCAAACCACATGTAGTAGTACGCCATCACCGGTATCGCGCCCACCGCGGTACCGGTCGCCCCGCCGTACCGGTCGCCGCTGTGGAGCCTGTCGTTGCATCCGAGCCGGTCGTTGTAGCCGACCCGGACGTCGACCTAACGGTGGGCCCGGACGCAGCACTATCCGCGGCGACCGGAGATGGAAACCAGAACGCCACGGCAAGTAAAAAGGCTGTAGTCAGACACATGATCGTCTTGCCGTGCAACGCAGCCCGACGTACCCGCAACCTCATCCCGATCGGGCCAGCCGCCTCGTCTTGGACATCGGTGCGATCCATCGGGCCACCACATGCCGCCGTCCGGCAAGAACCACAACCACCATGATCAAGAGGGCAGCACCCACGACCAGGGCAATGTCGGCCATGCTGATCACCGGAACCGAGACCACGACATTTTTCGACAGGCGAACTGTATGGCTCGCGACAATTGATGAGCCGGCGTCCAGATGAACCTGGTAGGTGCCCCTCGGAAGGTGAACGAAGCGAACCTGGTGATCAGGATCCATGGCAGCGGTCTGTGTGGACCCATCAGGGTAGGTCAGGGTCGCCGCCGTCCCGGCCGCCGACCCGAACAAGGTGTCCGAACCCGAAACCGTCAAGTCATGGAACTGGCCGGTGGCCGTGACCGCCGATTGTGTGGCAGGGGTGAACGTTTGCTTTCCCGCGTCGAGCACGTTGGAACCTTTGACCATGACGCTCTGCCACGCGTAGGTGACTTTGGCCAAACCGAGTGTTCCACCCCGGTAGGTGACCTTCGTTTCGTCGAGCCAAATGGGAGTTGCGGGTTTGATCTTGACACTCGCGCCGGTATCACTGCGAGCAACAGCCGACTCGATCTGGTTCGGCGGGATGGCTACTCCATGCTGATCCACGAACGCAGCCGTTACGGCCCGCTGGGTGGAGAACGCCACCGTCATGAAATAGCTGGCGCGCATGGAAACGCCGTTAAGGGTGGCGTTGTAGACCTGATCCGGGTCACGCTCGCCGACCCACCGCGCGAAGACGTAGCGATGCCCGGCGTCAACAAGCGTCGTGGTGGTCAGGGTCAAGGTATGGGCGGCGTAGTCGTGGTTCTGGGTGACAACCCCGATCCCGGCACTATTCGTCACGAACTGGACATGATCCAGCATCAGGTGAACGTTCGGGAGCGCAGGCTGGGTGCGGATCGTGAGAGTAACCAGCTGCGGCTTCTTGGCCGCCGTGGCCCTCACCGCCGCAGCTTTGACCGCAGTGTGTTTCACCGCGGTGTGTTTCACCGCGGTGTGCTTCACCGCCGCGTGTTTCACCGCCGCGACTTTTGCCGCGGTGTGCTTCACCGGCGTGCTGCTGGGTTGAGCGGAGGGAGTGGCCGCCGTGGCTGCAGCCGGGACGGCAGCCGTTGCGACGCCGGTTCCCAGCAGTGTGGTGAACAGCAGTGCCAGTCCCACGCCGACGTGCTTGAGCGTCACTGGGCCGGCTCTTCCACTAGCTCTGGCACCGGTTCCCCTGCGGCGGGCGGCGAACGGCGGGCCCGCCTGCGGAGCCGCGCGGATTTGACCGGGCCCGATGGCGCGACGAACGCGTAGGTCAGGAAGAAGGCGATGATCGCCAACGCCGCTGTGTAGGCGATGTAGACCGTCTTCGGCGCGCCGGACGTCGAAGCACTGACCGTGGGTTGTATCGGCAGCAGGACTGCCTTTCTGGGCGGATTCTTGAAGTTGAAGGCAGAAACCAGGCTATTCGCCTGTGCATCCCTGGATGCGAGAGGAGCCACGTTCCAGTTCCGTTCGATGAAGGCCAGCGCACTGCCCGAGTCCAGCACCGTGTGGTTCACGCTGCCTGGTAGCGCGTAGGGACTCACCAGCAGCGCGGGAACCCTGAGTCCGTAGCCGGGGCCGTCGGCCGCCGGCGGCGCGACGTGGTCATACCAACCACCAGAGCCGTCGTAACTCAGCAGGAAGGCCGAGCTGTCCCAGTACTTGCTCAGCATCAGCTGCGTGACGATGGTCTTGGACAGCTGCTGCCCGGCCACGAGCGACCTGGCGGATCGCTCTGTGGCGGTTGTGGTGGCGATGTAGGAGACCGCGGGCAGATTGCCCGACGCCAAGTCCTTGTAGTACTGACTCAGATCGACGATGTTCTTGCTGAGCGCCGGATTGTTGACGAAGCGGGCCTGGTTCAGCAGCGGAACTGCCACTTGTTGCGTATTGGGGTTGGTTGCTGATGGTGCTTTGTAGACCTTTTCCGGCTGGTAATTCTGTACGTAGAACTTCCACGACACTCCGGCGGCCTGGAGCCGATCGAAAATGGTGGGCTGGTTGTCAACGGTTACCAAAGGCGTCGAGGCACCTGCCACCCAGTAGCTCCGGTTGCTCTGAACGCCGAGCGGCGACGAAGAAAAGTACTTGTCGAACAACACGTAGTTCTGGGCCACACTCCAATAGAACGGCAACGCCGTCGCGTCGTAGTGGCCCATCGCGACCGTGCCATCCCGCCCTTGAGCATGGAAGGCGGCGACAAACCTGTTCATCAGGCCGTTGTTGCGTTGCCGATTGACCAGGCCCGGTCCGGCCGACAACGATGCCGGCGATCCGGTTTGCAGAACGAATGGCTTGACACAGCCCACCTTGGGATGGTCAACCGACAGCTCCTGACAGACGTTCTTCGGCACGCCGTCAGCTCCGGGGTAGGTACCGAAGTAATTGTCGAACGTACGGTCACCCTGCATCATGTACATGAAATGAGTGATCGGCGTCGCAGCCGGATGAGGTTCCGGCGCCGCGGCCTTGGCCGCGGGCGCGCCAACCGTGAAGCACAGCAGCAACGCTGCAAGGAGCACAGACGAATACCGTTGCAGCCGCCTCATGCGGCACCGACCCGGTAGATGATGACAGAAGGACCCGACTTGGCGGAGGCGCCGGTCGAAAAGACCGGCACCGCATGGTATTTGCTGATCAGCTTCTTGAGCGAGTCCGAGAAGAACCCGGTGCGGGCAGCCGTGTAGGAATCCCACACCAAGAATTGGAACTCTCCGGAACGCACCGAACGATCCGGATTCGCCACCGGCGTGTACGAGGGATTCCGACTGAGCGGATTCGGGCTCACTGACAACGCCTCAACTTTGTGTCCTCCATAAAACTCCAGAATGTTGGCCATCGATGGTCCGATGGCTAACAGTTCCGCGCCCGCGGGCACGTTGTCGCGCAACCAGACGCCGGCTTCCCGACCTCCGGCCACGCCCCCGGTGCCCGCCAGGGCCTGCCCGCTCGGCTGGGCATTGATGGTGATCCAGGTCGGCACGAGAAGGCTTCCGACGACCACCACCGTTGCGATGATCCTGATTGCCAACCCGCGCGCGCGGTGACCGGCCACAATCTGAGATCCACCCAGGCTGGCGATGAACCGGCCGGCCAGGATGGCGACGACGGGCGCGACCGGCAGGAGGTATTGGTAGCCCTTGACCGGCCAGACCGTGAAGAAAACGCACGGCACGATCGCCCAGCAGATGAGCAGTCGTTCGCGCCAGGTCCGTTCCCGTCGTAACCAGAACAAGCCGGCGACCGCCGCCGCAATGGCGACGAAGCCGATCGCCTGGGGCACGACCTGCAGGTAAAACGCGTACGGATGGTTTGCCCGCCGAAAGAGCTGCCAGAGCAGATAATTCTGCCCCGAACTGGAGTGTCCCGACAGCGTGAGGGCCAACGGAAATACAACCGCAACGGCGACCATGACACCGACCGCGAGGAGGAGTTGCCCCAATCGAATTCGGATCGCCGGCGTCAGCGCGAAGTGGATGAAGAGCCCGCCCAGTAGGGCGATGCTGGTTTCCTTCGACAGAATGGTCGCACCCATGACCGCGCCGGTGGCCAGGAGCCATCGCAGGGCCAACGTCTCGCTGTAACGCACGACGCAATACAGCACGCCCGTGGCGCAGAGAGTCATCAGCCCGTCGAGAAGAACCTGGCGCGAGACGATCACGTGGTACGACATGACGGCGAGAATCAGGGCGCCGATCACGCCGGCCCAGTGTCCGTACATGCGCCGACCCAGGAAGTAGGTCAGCGCCACGGTCAGAACTCCGATGCCTGCCGCCAGTGCACGTGCCGTCCAGTCACTGACGTGTCCCTGCATGAACAGGGACAGCAGCATCTGGAACAACACGGGGTGCGCACGGAAGATCGGAAAGTACGGCGACAGCGAGCTGTTACCAGCGATCGATGCCGCCGTACCCGTATAAACCGCTTCGTCGCTGTTGAAACCGATCCTGTCCAGTTGCCAGAACCGCAGCAACGTTGCTACGGCCAGAACTGCGAGAACTGGCAGGACCGTGTAAACGAGCCGCCGGGAGCGGTTGCCCCCGGTGGTCGTCTGTTCCTGAACTTCTGCGATATCCGAGGTCATGCGTTGGCCGGGTCGAACTCCGATGCGTCCTCGATGGCGACGGCCTCCGATGCACCTGCTGACTTTTGCTCTGGGATTGTGTGCTTGCTCTCCACCGGGTGTTCGGCCGCCAGCAATCCAGCGATCCGGTCTGCCCAGGTGAAGTCGTCCGAGGCGATTCCGCGCTTGCGCACGTTGGTCATGGCGGCAGTCATGATCGCCTTCTCCTTGCGGCGCAGTTCGTCGTAGTCGTCCTGCCCGATGACGATGGACGGAGCCATCTCGCGGAACGGCGGGAAGCCGTACGCGTCATCGGTGTTGACGACCAGCGTCTCCAGTGCCTCGGCGTTGTCGATGTCGTACAGCGCCGGCTTTCCACGCTCGATCACGAACAGGTCTTTGACCTGGGTGTTGGTGGCGATCGTCGTGTCGACCAGGCGGTCGATGGTGTACTTCGGCGGCGGGATGATCCGTTGCGTGAGCGAGTTGAAGCCCATGATCGGGATGTTCAGTCGTGCGAGAAGCAGGGCGAAGTCGCGGCCCTCCTTCGAGTGCAGACGACTCTGGATCTTCAGCCGCCGCCATTCGGCTGCGGTCAGGTCACCGGCCTGAACCGCCCGCAGTGTGTGGTGGCTGATGGTCAACGGCTTCGGGAAGCAGGTGGCCCGGCCATTGGGATCCAGGATGGTCATGTCGTCGGACAGGAACTGCGCACCGTACTCACGGATCATCTTCAGCACGGTCCCGGTCTTGCCGGTGTCCGTCCGAGCAGACAGCAGGAAGCCGTGACCATTGAGTTCCATGCAGGCCGAGTGCAGCAGGATGGAGCCGCGGGAAACGGTGATGAACCGAAGGAGTGCCTCGATCACGTTGGTGTACAGCACATGCGGGGACCGAGCGAGCGTCGCGGACGTGACCACGTCGATCCGATCTCCGATGTCCACCTTGAAGTTGGCGCCGAGACGACCAAGGTGCTCCTCGTAGCGGAGACCAGATGGCGACGTGAACTGCGTCATCTGGGCACGGGTACGCGGGGCTTTACGGCCAACCGGACCGACGCGGATCGTGAGATCGACATCGGATCCCACCCACTGCGCCCGGAAGTACTCGAGTTCGGGCAGCTGCACGTGCGAACCGATCGTGACGAGCCCACCGATGGAGTAGCGGTACGGCAGGTGGCGATGACCGGGACGAGCCGCGCGAGGCTTCGGCGGCGTCAGAACGGCCAGGTCGGCCGGCGTGACGATGATGCGCATCGGTCGCTTGTCAACCGCGTGGGTGACCTTCGCGTAGATGGCGGCGTCGGCAATGATGAACCGGAACAGGAACAGCAGCACCAGGGTGATGATGTTGGCGACCAGCAGGTGGATGCCGAGCGGGCCGACCAGCAAGGCCAGCAACGGCAGTCTGAGCAGCAGGGCGGCGTTGTTCATCAGGAAGAACTTGATGCCTCGACTGAGCAGCGAACCCGGCTTCGGGCCGGAGAAGACCAGCAGCTCCGTGAAGATGAAGTTCCACGTGGTCGAAACCTCGGTGGCCAGAATCGGCCGCCAGCAGGTAGTGGCTGTTGAACAGGTGGCCTGCGAACATCCAGAGCGCTGCGGTGTTCACCACCATGCCTGACGCACCGACCAGGCCGAACGCGATCAGTCGGCGGATCCGGACGGCCCTGCTCTGAGTCGAGGAGCGGGCAATCTGGCGCTTGAGAACATCGAAGCGCAACCGGGCCAGGTGCCGGACGAATCGGGCGCCTTCCACCGCAGACGCTTTGCTCTCACCCTGAACCCGGACACCGAACACAAACGGCACCTCGGCGACCAGGAGGCGCGGCTGACGCACCGCGATCTCTAGCAGGATCTTGAAGCCAAGCGGCTTGAGCCGGTCCAGATCCAACGCGGCCAACCGAACGGCAAAGAAACCTGACATGGGATCGGAAAGCCTTGACAAGCGGCTCGGGAAAAGCATCTTCGCCGCGGCAGTGGCAAAACCGGAGGCGGCGCGGCGGTAGCCATCGGCCAATCCGTCCGCCCGGCCGGCCTCCGCCTTGCGGCTTGCCGCCACCAGGTCGAGCCCCCGACTCTGTCCGACGGCGACCAACTGGGAGACCAACTCCGGAGGATGCTGCAGATCCCCGTCCATGACCACTGCCCAGGTGCCGTGCGCCTGATGGAAGCCGGCGATCACCGCGCCGCTGAGCCCGCCCGTACGCTGATCCCCCGACCGGTGGAGCAGGCGAACGGCAAGGCCGGACGTCCGTCCCACTGCCCGGACGACCTCCTCGGTGCCGTCCGTGCTGTCGTCGACGAAAAGGACCTCGGCAGGCGTTGAAGCCAGATTCTTGCTCAACCGCTCCAGCAACGGCTTGATGTTGCCGGCCTCGTTCCTGGTGGGCACGATCACCGTGAACCACGCCGCCACCCCCGGCGGCAGTTCGGTGATGACCTCGGCATTACCCGTTCGGTCGACAGAAGCTTCCCGTCCGGGAGCGTCGGCTATGTCGACGGACCTGCGGCTCCTCGAACCCGGGAGCATCCGCGTGCTCACTGTACTTCTCGTCATAGTGGTCCCCTCATCGCCGAAATGAAAACGCAGTAGATCATGATTCTGAACAGCAGGTATTGCCTGGAACAACAGAAGTGAAACGCAATATACTCAGTAGGAGCAAGGCCGTAAGAGCAAATCTACCCGTATGCCTGCGCGGGACCCCCGATCGGGTAGCAGGAGAAGACGCCCCGCCTTGCCATCACCCAATCGCGCCACCCGATAGGGTTGCACTGCGGATCTTGGGAGTGCTCCGTCTCACTCCAAGTCGTTTCTGGTCGTTTGCGACGTAGTTCACTGCCCTCTCCGGTGCCCGTGAAAACTGCAGACAAGCTCGGAAGACGTTGACTGTAAACGGTTCTGGGCGCAACCTGTCTGCATGACGGGCGATGACGAGGAGATGCTGATCCATCACCTGATCGAGCGGCTGTGCACCCGATTCGGCGACCTGGACCGGGCTTATGTCGCTCATGTTGTGGGCGAATGTCACGGACGTTTCGATAATCGACCTATTCGCGACTTTGTTCCTTTACTGGTCGAGCGAGCAGCAGCCCAAGAGTTGGCACGCGCTGCGCATCCTGAAGCGCCACTATCAGGTGAACGCATTTCCGATGCCCTTTTCTGATATGCGCGCGGACCGTCTGCATACAGACATTCGCCGAGGGTCCGGCCTCGGCGGTCTGAACTGGGCCTCAGTCCGACGATGCCGCCAGCTCACGGAGGTCGCCGGAGCGACTCGGAAGACAGGCAACCAAGTGTGACGGGCGTCGCACTGACGGCGGTCACGTGCACGGGAAGCATAACACAGCGTGACACCGTGAATACTCACCCGGATCCTAGGCTCGGCGGGTGCGGCCTTGCCGGCGATCAGGGACACATCAGGTGATCCTTGGGACCTTGCAGGTGCAGGCCCAAACGGCGCGATGCTCCCGGACGAAACATCCAACACGTCGTCGCCGTCCGTACTCCCACTCCGTCAGGTTCTCAGATATCCAGTACATCTCGAGTGGTCGGGCGAGATAGCCTGCTGCATCTTGACTTCACAGAAGGCAGCAGTGGAGTTCGTCCGACGACGCGATTGATTGATTCCGCGAGGCGCTGTCCGACGGACGACCAACGCGAAACATGAGTCCGGGCCTCATCGCTCGGGTCGACGAGTGCGTTCGGTCAGGTCGGCCTCCGCCTCAGCCTCACGGGGCCGTCCTATTTCAGGCAGTCCGGCAAATTCTCCATGACCTTCTGCAATTCGGTTCTTCGCATGAGCCGTCAATGGTGACGAACTCCCAGCCCACGGAGCGGTATTCCGCTCAGGAAACGACATTACGACCGTTCCGGTCGCGCTCGGCACCCGCACCGACCGAATGTCCCCACGGCATCGCGCTCGGGCGCGACAACTGGCGCGACATCGACGCGGGCGATGAACGCTAAACCGTTCGCCAGTTGAGCAACGCGCGTCACGCCGGATCGGGCCATCGGCCCACAGCGCGTACCGCCCCGGCGATCGCCTGCGAGACAAGGGCAGGTTCCTAGCCGATCGTGGTGGAGTGCGACCCGCCCCAGGCAAAGGTAACCGAGGGCGCGGCCAGAACCCCGGTGAATGAGCCGCCGAGTGAATAGCTGGCAGCCCGGGAGGTGATGGTGTAGGTCACCGGCCCGGCACAGTACACCCGCAGGTTGATCTGTCCCGGTACTCCGTCAGCGGTGGAAGGGTCCACCCAGTCCCGGCTGCTCTCGTGGGAGTTGTTGTCGCACGTCGGCTGGTCGTACGTCAGCCGCATCCCGATCTTGGCGAACAGCGTGTTGTAGATATTCGAGTACGTGTAATTCAGGGTCAGCGTGCCCCCTGCCGGGGCCGTGATCGATCCGACCCACTGATACTGCGCCGAGCTACCACCGTCGCCGTTGAAAGAGGTGCCGTCGATCATGGCCGGCCCGGTGACCGCGCAAGTCAAGACGCCCAGCGGCGAATCACCGCCACAGTTGGCGACCGATCCGTCAGCTCGCGCCGGCGAGGCCAGTAAGCACAAGCCCGCCACCATCACCGCGACCAAGGCGACTTTGCGCATGGCATCCTCCTCATTCGACCCTGCAACGCTACAGACAGTGAAGACTACTCACCCTGCGCCGTCCTGCCTAGTCCCCGTACTGGTGCATCGAAAATACACGCGTATGGGTGGTGGACTACTGACAGTGATTGCCGTCGTGTGCTCGTGCACGGCCGTGCTACTGGGAGGTAAGCCACATCAGGACCGAGCGCATGCAGGCGCGCGGCCAAAACCGAAGCCGCTTTTGGGCAAAGCTGCGCGGACAAGGCGGTTGATGCCCGCATCAGAACAATTTGAGCCGCCCGGTCGGCCACCGCACATCTCCATCCACAGTTGGCGACTCCGAAGGAGCCCGGTCATTCAGGGCCGGGTATCTTTCCGGTTATTCACGCAGTCACTCTTGTTGCCCAACGGGTCGGTCCAGGTGCTGTTCTCCGGCATGAAGTTGTAGTCCCAGCCAGTGGGGTGAAGAACCAGTTTCTCGACGCCGTACAAGTTGGTCTTGCGGACCAAACTGTTCGCCGCGATCGTTGACGAGGTACCCGTGTAGAAGGCACCGCCGGTCCCCACCGTCAACTGGACCATGCCGTCGGCCTTGGCCGCCCCGTTGTCATCCTGTGGCGCAAATCGCTCGTAGCTGTGCGCATGTCCGGTCAGATACAGATCAACACCGCCATTCACCATGTCCGCGATCAACGGAGCGATATCGGCTGAGGCGAAACTGGATGAAGCCCACCGGGGTCGATGGCCGTACACCAGCGTGCAAGTGTTGGGGTGAGCCTTCAGGTCGGCCCTCAGCCACACGTCCTGCGGCGAACCGGCCGCGCAGCCCACGGCACCATCGATCCGGGTGCATTCGGTGTTGATCGCCACCACGTGCCAAGTACCAACGTCATAGCTGTAATACCCCTTAGCTGACCCCCCAGTTGGCCGGCTGCTAAAGAAGCCGAAGTACCCGCCAGCCTTACTCGTCCCGTACTCGTGGTTCCCGACAACGGGCATGCTGATGCCTAATGACTTTCCCCAGGTTTGACCGTATGAGGCGCTGAAGTCAGCCGGCGATCCCGAGTTGTACTGCTCATCACCCAACGGCAACAAGTACATCGGACTTATGTTCTCGATCAGGGTCTCTGTGTACTTGGACCGGCACGCCGTCGCGGTGCCATTCAAATTGTTGAACGACGGATCATTCGCGGCACACCCAATGTCACCGGCAGCCACGATTACCGGGTCGTTAGAAGTCGGCGTCGTGGTCGTCGTGGTCGTCGGCGTCGTGGTCGTCGTAGTCGTCGTCGGCGTCGTCGTGTCGTCGTCGTAGTCGTCGGCGTCGTCGTCGGCGTAGTCGTAGTCGTCGTCGGCGTAGTCGTCGTCGGCGTAGTCGTAGTCGTAGTAGTCGCCGGCGTCGTCGTGGTCGGCGGAGCGTCCAGCACCAGTTGTGGTGGCGTGGACGATTCCCGGCTCGTCATGTTCCGGGCCGCAGTGGCCGTGGTGGTCAACACAAAGGCGTAGGTGTCGTCGCCCGTCAGTGGCACCTTCAAAGTCGAGTAGCTATTGGCGACGAGCGTCGACAAACTACCTACAAGGGCGCCCCTGGTCGGCTGCGAGTTGTAGGTCAGACCCGTCTCTGTCCAGGTGGCAGGCTCCGCGTACACCTTGGTCAGCGTGGCGCCGGAACTCGTCGAGTACACCTGCAACGTGGCACTAGTCGCGCCGTTGCTGCCCGTACACCACAAACTTCAGATGCGTGTAAACCGGTCCGGTCGCGTTCGCGACCAGAGTCTTCGACGAGCCGGGAACGGGGGGGTTCAGTAACGGGTCCGAGGGCCCTTCGAATCTGGGGTTGCTCCGCTGACAGACGTGTCCTCACTGGCGTTGATCCCGCCAGGGTCGGGCGCCGAAGCCTGCAGACGCCGGAGTGAACCCGTTCACCTCCGCGACGATCACCACCGTGAACGCCAACACCGCAGCCATCCCCGCCGCCAACCGGCGCACCCGCCGCCTACCCATCAACGATCATCCCCCGTCGCCTCATGCCCCTGCGTCCAAAATCTCGTCGACCTCTTCCTGAGCCACCCCGTACCCGGCGATCGCGCCGGTCGAAGTGTCACCCAGAATCGCCTGCGCACCCTTGAAATCACCCTTCACACAGGCACTGCCCGCCGCCGCGAACGCATCCAACGACGGCGCATAAGCATCGGCAACCGCCGCGCCCCCAGCCGCGATCTTCCGCAACACCGGCAACACCTTGGTGATCGCCCCGGTGGCCGCCACCAAAGCCGCACAATTAGCCGTCCCGGTCGCACCAGCAGCGGCGCCGGCTCGACCAGCAGCAGCTCGCGCGCCGGCAGCGACATCAGCCTCCGCCTTCAACAACACGTTGTTGAAGGCTATCCGCGCCTTGTCCACATTCAAGAACCACCGCTGCATCGCCGGGTCCGTGCCCGGCATCGGCGGGGCCGCGGCAGCAGTTACCACGCCCGGCGCAGACTGCGAATTCTGCGCCACCGCCACCGAACCCGTCGCTAACACCAGCACAGCCAGCACCAGCGGCACCACTGGCCACCGCACCATTTTCAACCGCATTGGAACATCCCCACCCCAAAGTTGGACCGACTCAGACAATGATCGAGAACGACGGCCAAATGACCAAACCCAATAGGCGTCGCCCTCGATTACCGATGCACTCAACCACCGAACAAACGAATGAACATCCCCGACACGGTCACGTTTCGTAGCCGAACGCGACCATGCCGCCAGAGTAGAACAGGACAGGCGCCGAGGCGACCAAAACCGCTGAATCTTAACAAATCACCCATCGGAGCAGCGTCTGCCTAGGCCGCCCGTGGTAGGCCGGCCGGCCGGTACGGCGCGACCGACCGAGCACTTGCGCGCCGGCTTTCGTCGGCCGGAGTACCGTTCTGAGCTGCACTGACACTGTTACGGAGACCGCCGCCCGTCGTTCATCGGCTTCCGATCCGACACCGGACGACACGTTCGGCGTGCAGAGCGTGAATGAAACAGCACCATAGGTCTGGCGGCGCGACTGGACGCCGGCGCCGACGCTCTTCCTCTCCGAGCTGCTACTAACAGCTGCCGCCAGCTGTGCCGACGGTGCACCGAACGGGTAGAGCACCATGAACCAAAGTTGCAGACCGTGCTCGGACTCGTTCAAGCTGCTCACACCGGTCGTACCCTCCACCGACCGGCGGGCTCCGGCACGTTCTGTCTCGCATGGGTCGGTACGGCTTTGCGCGGTGTCCTGGTTGCACGTACCGGCGACCGGTTGCCAGCGCGAACGGATCATCGAGGCCTGAGACGGGATCGTCTCGGGCGATCCCACTTATTCCAAGCTCGTCCGTCGACTTCCTCGGACCGGCCGGATGTTCGGTCACATCGACGCACGATCGGGACGCTTCGCTCAGCACGGCGATCATCGGCCTCCGTGACATCGACGGCTCATTCGGCGAATCACCTTTACGAAGCGATTAGAAACAGAATCGGCTCCAACAGAGGGTCGAATGCAGGCAGGAACGCGAGAATTAAGTGCTTCGCCTGGCAACTGCTCACTTCCCGCCATCGCACCATAAACAAGGCTCATTACGCCGGCGGCTTCTTCGGTGCTTCCGCGCGGCTGCCGGCGGACCTCGCGGCCCATCCGGCGGAGTTCATATCGATGACCCGCGGGCCGCGCTGGTCCGCGCCCCTCCGCGGAGGGCCCCAAACCGTGCGGGTGTTCAGCTCCCAAGCTGCTGGTCGCCGATCACCCACAAGTGTCGATCCGTCACCCGGCCGATACGGCCAGCACGCCGCGAGTTCACTGTATAGCGTGCTTTAAGACCTAAACTACATCTTTCGGGTGATTCGTCCTGGAACTTTAGTCCGGTTTGCGTCGTCTCAGTACTATCCCCCTAACCGGCAGCAACCAGTCGGGGAACAACAGTCTCCTGGACCGCCCGCCGTCACCACCGTGGTTGACCGATCGGCGGAACCGGGATCGCGAAAGGTCGCACCATGCAAGACAGTCCCTTGCGGTCTCCGCTGAGGTTTGCCGCTTCGGCGCTGTGCGCCGTCGCCGCCGCGTCCCATATCCCGGTCATCGACGATCATCTCACCGAGGCACCGTACATAGGCGTCCTGTTCATCGCGCTGACCGCCGCATGCCTGGTGGAGGCGGTCCTGTTGCTTTGGGGTGATCGGCGTTGGGTCTGGCTCCTCGCGTCCGCTACTTGCGCCTCCGCGGTCGGCGCCTACGTCTGGAGTCGATCGATCGGGCTCCCCCTCATCCAAGACGACGTTGGCAACTGGACCGAACCCTTGGGCCTGGTTGCATTGACATCGGAATCGCTGGTCGTCGTGCTCTCGATCGCGGCGTTGGTCGGCAACGTCCGCCACTGGGCACCGCGCCCGATGGCATCGCGTGCTCCGGTGATCGCTGGGGTGGTCGTGATGCTCCTCGGCCTCGGCTGGACCGGAGTCGCAGCCGCATCCACCGATGAGACGTCTTCGATGGCGATGCCGGACGCGACGTCTTCAATGGCGATGGCGGGCACGCAGGACGCGAATTATTGGGATGCGGTGGGCGGTGCGCCATTCCACAGTGACGGCGTGACCCGCGTCTATTACATATCGGCTGATCTCGTCACTTGGGATTACGCACCCACCGGGAAAAACCAGATCACCGGTAAGCCGTTCGATGAGGTCGCCGATACCTATGTCAAAACCGGACCGGGGCGCATCGGGTCTCGATACCTCAAATGTTTGTACCGCCAGTATACGAACGGCACCTTCGCCCAGGTGAAACAGCGACCGGCCGACGAGCAGTATCTCGGTCTACTGGGGCCCGTCATCCGCGCAGCCGTGGGCGACACCATCCGGGTGGTCTACCGCAATACCTGTCCCTTCCCCACCAGCATGCATCCGCACGGTGTCTTTTACACCAAGAGCAGCGAGGGAGCGCCGTACAACGACGGCACCACCGGAGCAGACAAGGCCGACGACGACGTACCGACGGGTGGAAAGCACACCTTTGTCTGGCAGGTTCCCGAACGGGCCGGTCCAGGTCCGGGCGACGGATCGAGCGTGATGTGGATGTACCACTCCCACAGCGACGAAATCACCGACACCTATGCGGGGCTGATGGGCCCGATGGTCGTCACCCGGCAGTCCATGGCCCGCACCGGACGGCACTCCGAAGGACGTCGACGAAGAGCGTTTCGCGATGTTCACCGTCATGAACGAGAACAAGAGTCCGTTCCTCGAGGCGAACGAGCACCGTTTCGAAACCCCGTATCAGAAGCTGGCACCCGACGACGAGGGCTTTGAAGAATCGAATCTGATGCATTCGATCAATGGTTATGTCTTCGGGAACGAGCCGATGATCAACGTCGAACGCGGGAAGCGCGTCCGGTGGTATGTGATGAGTATGGGCACCGAAGTGGATCTCCACACTCCGCACTGGCATGGAAACGACGTCACCGTCAACGGAATGCGCATGGACGTGGTCAACCTGCTGCCCGCCAGCATGGTCGTGGCGGACATGGTCCCGGACAATGTCGGAACCTGGCTGTTTCACTGTCACGTCAACGACCACATCACCGCCGGCATGCTGACCCGGTACACGGTTACCAAGTAGAGCCGACACCATTACTCGTTGTGTTCCCAGCGACGGTCGGCCGATACTTGAACGGTCCTGGTGCCGGTCACTCCACGACCGAAAGGAAGATGATCGACGATGACGACGCGACTCAATCCGTATCTAGGCTTCCGTGACAACGCCAGGCAGGCGATGGAGTTCTACCAGTCCGTCTTCGGCGGTGAACTCGTGATGAGCACGTTCGGCGAGATGCACGCCAGCGAGGATCCGGCCGAACAGGAAAAGATCATGCACGCCATGCTCGTTTCGCCGACTGGGCTCACCCTGATGGGCGCCGACACTCCGAACTCCATGTCGTACTCGCCCGGTGACAACATCTCGGTGTCACTCAGCGGCGAGGACGAAGACGAGTTGCGGGGTTACTGGGACAAACTGGCGGAGGGCGCCACCATCACGGCGCCGATCAACACGGCACCCTGGGGTGACATCTTCGGCATGTGCACGGACAAGTTCGGCGTCAGCTGGTTGGTCAACATTTCTCCCGGAAACGTCGAACCGGCCTAGGCTGCGGGTGCCGCGGGTCGTCCGTCCCGCCGGCTGGTCCGATCGCGCCCGAGAATGGCTCGAAGCGGTTCAGATGGGCACATTCCGCTCGAGGTCGCGGAGCCACGCATTGGCATTCCCGTCGGACGGAGCCCGCCACTCTCCGCGTGGCGACAAGGCGCCGCCGGCAACGACTTTCGGCCCGTTCGGCATGGCCGAGCGCTTGAACTGGCTGAAGCCGAAGAAGCGCTGCAGGAACACTTCGAGCCAGCGGCGGATCGTCGGCAGGTCATAGGCGATGTGCCGTTCCGCCTCGAAACCGGGCGGCCAAGCGCCGGCTTCGATATCCGACCAGGCGTGCTGCGCCAGAAACGCGATCCGACTGGGTGGGAATCCGTAGCGAAGCACGTGGAACAGCGTGAAGTCCTGCAGCGCATAGGGTCCGATCTTCTCTTCCGTGCTCTGCGGTCGCTCCCCCGCCGCGACCGGCACCAGTTCGGGCGAGATCTCCTGCGCGAGAATCGCGGCCAGCACGGTGTTCGTGTCGTCGTCGAACTGGCCGGTGCCGATGACCCATCGGATGAGGTGCTGGATCATCGTCTTCGGCACACCCGCGTTGACCCCATAGTGCGACATTTGATCCCCGACGCCGTAGGTGCACCAGCCCAACGCCAGCTCCGACAGGTCACCGGTACCCAGCACTATCCCGCCGCGGTGGTTCGCCAGCCGAAAGAGGTAGTCGGTGCGCAGACCCGCCTGGACATTCTCGAAAGTCACGTCGTAGACGAGCTTTTCACTGGCATACGGATGGTCCAGATCGGAGAGCATCTGCCGGGCAGCAGGTTTGATGTCGATTTCCTCGAATGTCACGCCAAGCGAGTTGGACAATCTGGTGGCATTGTTCCTGGTCTCGTCACTGGTGGCGAAGCCCGGGAGGGTGAAGGCGTGGATGTCGCCGCGGGGCCGTCCCAGCCGGTCCATGGCTTTCGCTGCGACGATCAACGCGTGAGTGGAATCGAGGCCGCCCGACACTCCGATGACGATCTTCGGACCGCCGATGGCCCTGAGCCGCTGTTCCAGCGCCGAGACCTGAATGTTGTAGGCCTCGTAGCAGTCCTGCGCAAGCCGTGCGGGATCGTTCGGCACGAAGGGGAAACGGTCTACGGGACGCCGGAGCCCGATGTCGCCGACCGGCACCCCCACCTGGAAGTCAATGGTGCGGAAGGAGCCGGTCCGGTCGGACAGCGTGCGGCGGTTGTCGTCGAAAGTGCCCTGCCGTATCCGCTCCTGACGAATGCGCATGAGATCGAGGTCCGCGACGGCTCGCCGCGGGCGCTCCGGGAACCGTTCGGTCTCGGCGAGCAGCTCGCCCGAGTTCGTAGATCATCGTCTGCCCATCCCAGGACAGGTCTGTGCTCGATTCCCCTTGTCCCGCCGCTGCGAACACGTAGGCCGCGAGGCAGCGGGCCGACGCTGACCGGACCAGCAGCCGCCGGTCGTCCGCCCTCCCGACGGTGATCGGGCTGCCGGAAAGGTTCAGCAGGACCGTGGCCCCGGCGAGCGCGGCCTCGGCGCTGGGCGGCACCGGCACCCACATGTCTTCGCAGACCTCGACGTGAATCACCAGTCCAGGCACGTTTGTCGCTCTGAAGAGCAGCTCCGGTCCGAGCGGTACCAGCGTGCCGTCCACGGCGATGGTTCCACCTCGTCGGTCGTCACCGGGAGCGAAATGCCGACGCTCGTAGAACTCCCGATAGTTCGGCAGGTACGACTTCGGCGCGACCCCGAGGATCGCTCCACCCGCGATGACCACTGCCGTATTCAGCAGCCGATTGAAGTGCCGCAGTGGCGCGCCGACGACCAGCACGGCGTTCAGTTCGACAGAAGCCTGCACCAGCACCGAGATGGCTTGCTCGACCTGGTCCAGCACCGGCTCCTGCAGCAGCAGGTCGTCGATGGAGTAACCGGTCAGCGCCAGTTCGGGAAACAGCACCACCACCGCGCCGTCGGCTACGGCTTCCCGCGCCTGGGCGAGCACGGAGTCCGCGTTCGCGAGCGGGTCGGCGATCACTGTCGGCAATGCGCACGCGGCCACCCGTGCGAAGCCCTGGTCGTAGATCGAATCGAAGTCCACCTAGTCAGTCTGCCAACGGCTGGGAACCACGCACGTCGTTGACCCTCCCGTTCGCAGATCCTGGCGACCTCGGCCCGCTATTCGTGCCTTTGCAACTGCCGGCCCAGCTCGGCTTTGTTCATCTTCGAGTAACCGCGGATACCGGCTCGCTTGGCCCGATCCACCAACTGTTGCCGGGTATTGCCCTCGACGTCGACCCCACCGAAGGACTCCCCCTTGCCGGCCAACTTGTCCTTGGTGGACATCTTCGAGTGGGAATCGGACGGGCCGGTCTCGTCCTTCAGTTCCCAGTGGTCGCCGACCTTCTCGGCGACGTTCTTCACCGAGCCCCAGGCAACCGCGTGTGCCCTGGCCTCGTCGTGATATTGATCTTCCGCACTGTCCAGCGTCTTCTCGTAGGTCCGCTGGACCTTCTTGGCCGATCTCCGCAAGGTGCTCGGTATCTGCGGTTCGTCCTGCGGCATATCTGGTCCTCTCCGAGTTCCGCCGTCTACACCTGCACTTGTTCCCGTCCGGGCGGCGGCCCAATCGCGACCAGCGCCGGATCGAACCACTGACGATGGCGTCCAACCATCCGGCGCATGAAAAGCCCGGCGGTGGGGACTGATGTGTGGAGCAACCACGTTGAAGGAGTCACGATGAGCATTCATGCCCTCACGAACCTGGCCACCGGCCACTCGTTCGATATCACGGTGCCTGTCGGCGAGGACGTCGCCGCAGTCGCCAAGGCGTACCTGGCCGACCACGACCTGCCCTGGGACGCACAGGAAGGGTTCTACGTATCCGTCTTTCCGACCGGGCAGGAAGCTGAACCGCGGATCGCGCAGCCACCGGTGAATCTGGACAGCTCACCCACCGGTTCGCCGTACGACACGCAGACCGCCTGACTGTGGCAGCCATCAGCAAGACCCTCGGCCATCTGGTGGCCCCCGTGGCCAGGACGCTGACCCCGCGGTATGTCGCCGAATTCATCCGCATGATGCTGGAACGGGCGATCGACGGTGCCGGGCCGTTCCCGGGGGCGGCAACGAGCGCGGACCGAGTGTTGGTCGAATCCGGCGGAGACCGAGAGGCTGCGATCAAGAAGCTGATCGGCAACCACGTGCGCGCCGCCGGCGCCCAGGGTTTCGTCACCAACATCGGTGGCCTGGTGACGGCGGCCGCAGCCATCCCGGCGAACATCGCTGGGCTGGCCCTCGTCCAGTGCCACCTGATCGCCGGCATCGCGCACCTGCGTGGCTACAACCTGGCCGATCCCCGCGTGCGCAATGCCGTGCTGGCCTGCATGGTGGGCCAGGTGGGAGTGATGCAGCTGATCAGGTCCGGCCACATCACCGAAAGTCCGCGCGAACTTGCGACGGATCCCGATCCCGATCCGGAGACCGACCAGGTCATCTCCAGGGTGGTGGCAACCGAATTGATCGCCCAGGTCGGCGGCAAGCGCGTCGTCACCTTCGTCGGCAGGCGGATTCCGCTGCTGGGTGGCGCATTCGGCGGTAGCGCCGACGGGTTCCGGACGTGGCAGGTGGGCCGCTTCGCCGCCAATTCGCTCACCGAACGACACATCGTCGTCGACGCCTGAGCGCCGTCGCCCGGAAAGCGCTACAGCTCCGTGGCTGGTCAGCGAATTGCGTCGATCGGCAGCAGTGCGTGGACGCCCCAGACACCGTTGGCCACCTGAGTGACGTGTAGGTCCACCGTTGGGCTGGCCAAGGCCAACGCGGTCGGCCGGTCCAACCGGTACATCACCTGCATCCAGGTCAGCATGGCGTCCAGTGCCTCGCCCATTGCCTCGTTCAGATCGGCGTCGAAACCGAAAGTGATTCGGGCTGACGGCGTCTGGGCATGGATGCCGGCAATCGGCCGATCAGTCACCAGGTCGAGCACCACCTCCGTCGTCATCGGGCACTCGATGGCCGTACCCGACACCTCGCCGTCTCCCTGAGCGGCATGGCCGTCCCCGAGACTGAGCAGGGCGCCTGGCACGGTGACCGGCAGGTACAGCGTCGAACCAGCCACCAGCGCGCGACAATCGATGTTGCCGCCGCCGACCGCGCGCGGCGGAATCGTCGAGTGTTCGCCCGTTTCCGCCGGCGGCACGCCCGATGACGCCGAGGAATGGGGCCAGCGACACCTGGTGCCCGAGTTGATCCGTGCCGATGCCGGCGTCGGCGTCCAAGGCCCACAACAGCCACGTTGCAGTCGCATCCACGAGACCGAGCCGCCGATTCAACGCGGTGTCCCTGGCGGCCGCCACCGTCCAACCCCACGGGTCGGGCCGCAACGAGGTCAATCGAATCGCCAGCGACGCTCCCGGCTCCGCTCCGCTGACCGCGATCGGTCCGGTGAGGCAATGGCCGCGCGAATCGGCGAACATGGTGGGTTGCTGCTCGCCCGGCGACTGCTGGGCGTGCAGGTAGCCGGAGGCATCAAGCGATCGGACGATCACCGTGTCGCCGGGGTCGACCGTCAACACCGGCGGCAGGTCGCGGGAGAAGACGTCCGCGGTCGTGGTCGGAGTGGGATCGAGGTGGTGCACGGTCACGCCCTATGTTCCCACCGAGCCTATGTTCTCATCGAGCCATCCCCGACGATGTGCCGTTCACGCGCTCGGGCCGGTGATCGAAGCATTGATCGTCACCGGCTGGAACGGTCCCCTCGTCCCGGCCCGGGCCACGCAGCTCCCAACGTCAGAGCCAGACCGAGCATCACCGTGCCCCACCAGAGCCAGGGACCGCGCCACGGGACCTGCGCGACGAAGGTCAGGACCGAAGCTGCCGTCGCGGTGACGACCAGGCGCGTCCGACCGGCGGATGCGGCCACGAGAGCGACGGCCAGCACCGGCCAGACGTAGTAGGCGACCATCACCGACTCGAACACGCAGCGCAACGCCAGTGCGATGGCGATCCACCAGACCAGTTCGCCGAGCACGGGCCGGGTTCCACGGTCCGACACCGCTCCTGGACGCGCCACCGACGGCCGACGACGAACGCGCAACGCGCAGGCCAGCAGCATGGCGACAACATCCGCGCGGGCCGGCGGCCACGGCTCCCCCGCCGATGTCGGGAGCCAGTGCTGTCCACGGTGTCGGATGATTTCGGCTCGGCCAGTTCGGCTGGCTGGTCACCGCATGCCATGTCGCATGTCCAGTTCGACCGCGGCGGCGAGACCGACCAGCAGAACGCCGGGCACGGCCGCTCGGAGCAGGAAGCCGGCCATCCGGCGCGACCGGCAGTACCGCGAGGACGACCAGGAAGTCCCAGCAGTACGAGCGGTTGAACGGCGATCGCGCGCACCGATCAGCCAGGCCGATCGCGACGTGCGCGAGTCGGCCAGCGCCAGGACGCCGTACAGCAGCAGTGCTACCGCGACGGCATCCTCGGGGTGGCCGAACCGGACCGACACGTTCCACAGGGCGATCGCCTCGGCGAGCGCGTCAGGACCGCCCGACTGGAACGGGCCGCGCCCATCCGTTCGGCGACGCGTCCGCTGCGAAGAGGGCACGTTGCGGACAGCACGATCTCGTACGGCCCGGCCACCAGCCACGCGTCCGGATACGGGTTGTGCACCGTCTGGAACGCGAGGCCAAGGCCGGTGGCGTCGATCACCGCCGAGGCCGGAACCAGGATCAACGCGGCGCCGGGAAAGGTGATCAAGGCAGTGGGCTGCGTATAGAGGTTGGCGATGTCCAACCGACCAAGTCGGTGCGCCGCAACCAACGTTCGCCACAGGTCGTGCGGCAGCGCCCAGGCCTGCTCGCCCATCAGATGGGCGCCCAACGTGGTGGTGAGCATCCCGACGGCGACGAGAGCCGCGGTGGCGAGCACGGGGAAGATCCGGTTCACCAGCCAGGGCACGGAGGTGTTACCCGCGCCTGCAGGCGTCAGTGGCCCATCTCGTCGGCCGTGGCCTGGATCCGGGCCAGCCGCGGCGCGCTCGGCCAGCGGACCTTCGTGGCCCAACCGAACTTCTCGAACATCCAGATCATCCGCGCGGAGATGTCGATCTGACCGCGCAGCACGCCGTGTCGGGCGCAGGTCGGATCAGCGTGGTGCAGGTTGTGCCAGGACTCGCCGAAGGACATCAGCGCCAACGGCCAGAAGTTGGCGGATTTGTCCCGCGTGCTGAACGGCCGTTCGCCGATCATGTGGCAGATCGAGTTGACCGACCAGGTCACATGATGCAGCACGCGCGACCCGGACCAGTCCGGCCCAGAAGAAGGCGGTGAGTGCGCCGGCCCAGCTGCCGGTGATGAGCCCGCCGAGCAGTGCCGGGGCCAGGAGCGAGAACGCCGTGCACGCGGCGAACTGCCGGTTCACCGCGACGATGTCGCGGTCGGCGAGCAGATCAGGGGTGAAACGCTTCTGGTTGGTGAGGTCCCGGTTGAAGATCCAGCCCATGTGGGCGTGCCAGAAACCCTTTGCCAGGGCCGCTGCCGAGGTGCCGAACAGCCACGGCGAATGCGGATCGCCCTCGCGATCGGAGAAGGCGTGATGCCGGCGGTGATCGGCGACCCAATCGATCACCGGACCCTGCAGGGCGAGTTGACCGGCCACGACCAGCGCGATCTTCAGGCCGCGTCTCGGTCGGAAGGAACCGTGGGTGAAGCAGCGGTGAAATCCCACCGTCACTCCCAAGCCGGACACTACGTAGAACACCGCCGCCAGCATCAGGTCGACCCAGCCCAGTCCCCAGCCCCAGGCGAACGGAACGGCGACGGCCACCGCGAGCAGCGGCACGGCAGAGAAGATGTAGATGAGCACTTGCGAGGTCTGGTCACGACGGCCCGATGTCACGGGCTGAGGCGAACTCGCCGTCGGGGCGATCGGAGCGAGGCTGTCGATCGAAGGAGGCGTCATAGAGAGAGATCCAGAGGGTCGGTGTGACCGGACAGGAAGCTGGGCGGCAACAGCAGCTGCCACAGCCTGTCGGCGACGGCAGCGTCCCCAGAGCCGACCGAGTGTCGGAGCAGGTTCGACGATACGCGAGTCGCGGGCCGGGGTCACCTGCGAGTCGCAGGGCCGGGCTCATTCACGAGTCGCAAGGCCAGGGTTATTTGCATAGCCAGGCGGGTATCAAGCGCAAGGGGCCCCGTTGACCTGCGCCGGCCCTGACGCGCTCGGCGCGTCTTCCGGCTCGGCTGCTCCAGGTGAGGACATAACATGGACGTGATGACGAAAGCCTGCACCGGGCTCCGCCGGTGACTCTCGCCGAAGAATTCGTCGTGCTGCTCGACGAACGGGGCGGACCGATCGGCCGGCAGCGCAAGTCGCAGGTTCACCACGCCGAAACCCCGTTGCACCTGGCCTTCTCCGTCCACATCTTCGATCCGGACGGTCGCGTGCTGTTGACCAGACGAGCACTCGGCAAGCGAACCTGGCCCGGCGTCTGGACGAACTCCTGCTGCGGGCATCCGGCGCCCGGAGAACCGATGCTCGACGCGATCGCCCGTCGGCTGGACTACGAGTTGGGCATCGAGGCGACAGGTCTCCGGTGCGCACTACCCGACTTCCGGTACCGCACTCGGGACGTGACTGGCATCTGGGAGAACGAGATCTGCCCGGTCTATACGGGGCAGTTGGTGCATCCGGGAGCGGCCTCCGGACCGAACTCAAGTCGAATCCGGCCGAATCCGGCGGAGGTGTGCGACTGGGCCTGGGCGGATTGGGACGAGGTGGTGTCGGCCATGGCGTCGACCCCGTTCGCCTTCAGCCCGTGGGCGGTGCAGCAGGTGCAGGCAATGGCGGGCGAGCGGCCGACCGGCCCGAACCGCGATCTGACCGGAGGATCGGCATGAGTACCGCTCAGGTGTCCACCGAACCGGCCTTCGCCCGGGACCGCAGTCCGGCCTTCGCCCGCGACCGCACCGAAACCGAGTTCCAGAACACGGGCCGACTGATTGCGGTGCCCGCCCGGCCCAGGCCGACGTCGATCAACACCTGGCCCTCGTCGACTCGCTGCTCAGCGAGGTCATCGACGAACTCGGCGAGATCTGGGCCACGCTGCCGGACGACGACCACGGTCCCCTGGAAATCCTCGGGGCAGCCGACATTCCGGAATTCATCACCTCGATGATCGGCGGCGGCGGCAAACGGCTGCGGCCGATCATGGTCCACCTCGGCTGGCTCAGCTGCGGAGGGGCGGATCGCAACGTCGGCCGGACCGACATCGTCCGGGCCAGCGCCGCGCTGGAGCTCCTGCACCTGTTCGCACTGGTGCACGACGACGTGATGGACGAATCGGCTTCCCGGCGCGGGCTGCCGACGGTGCACGTCCGGGCCGAACAGCTGCATCTTGCCGACGGCGCCGTCGGCAGTGGCAAGCGGTTCGGCGAGAGCATTGCGATCCTGGTCGGTGACCTGGCACATGCCGAGGCAGGTCACCTGATCGCCGGGCTCCCCGCGCCGATGCGCAAGATCTGGCGCGTTCTCGTCGCGGAACTGGTGGCGGGCCAGCGCCGGGACATCATCGGCAGCGCGGCAGGCCGGAAGGATCTCGGCTACGCCCGCACCGTGGCGAAGATGAAATCCGGTCGCTACACAGTCGGCCGGCCGTTGGAACTGGGGGCGGCCGCCGCCGGCGCGTCGGGCGTGGCGGCCGACTGTCTCGCCGCTTACGGGCAGGCCATCGGTGAGGCGTTTGCGCTCCGCGACGACTTGTTGGGCATCTGGGGCGACCCCGCACGGACCGGCAAACCGGCCGGGGACGACCTGATCTCGGGCAAGCCGACGGTGATCCTGGCGCTGGCCCAGAGTCGGCTGCGCACGCCCGCCGGCCGCCGCGCGCTGTCGCTCGTCGGAACATCGGACTTCACCACCGCCGACCTCGATCTGTTGCTGGAGCAGCTTCGCGCCGACGGTGTGGACACCGCGGTCGAGACGATGATCTCCGGTCACGTCGAGCGGGCCCTTTCGGCTCTCGACGAACGCGAACTCGATCCTGCTGGCGTTGCACAGCTGACCCGGATGGCGCACCAGATCGCCTGGCGCGATCGATGAGCGAGGTCGTCGTCATCGGCGCCGGGCTCGCCGGCCTGTCCGCCGCATGCCACCTCACCGGCCGGGGGCACCACGTCACGGTGGTGGAACGCGAGGCGCTCCCCGGCGGCCGATCCGGTCAGGTGGTCACCGACGGCTTCACCTTCGACACCGGACCATCGGTGCTGACCATGCCCGACCTGATCGCGGACGCGCTGTCCGCCGTCGGCACCCGGATCGAGGACGTGCTGCCGCTGCGCCGCCTCGACCCGGCCTACCGGGCCAATTACGCGGACGGCAGCACCATCAGGGTGCGGCACGGCCGCGACGCCATGCGCGAAGAGATCCGCCGGACCTGCGGCAGCCTCGACGCCGCCGCATTCGACGATTTCGTGGAGTGGTTGCGGCGTCTCTACCTGCTGGAGATGCCGAACTTCATCGACCGCAATTTTGATTCGCCGCTCGGTCTACTCAGTACGCCAATGGCGGCAGCCCAATTGATCCGCCTCGGCGGTTTCGGGAAGCTGGGACCGGCGATCCGGCGCCGCTTCCGGGATCCGAGGCTGCACCGGCTGTTCAGCTTCCAGGCTCTCTACGCCGGGCTCTCCCCCGAGTCGGCGCTCGCGCTGTACGCGGTGATCACCTACATGGACAGCATCGAGGGTGTCTGGTTTCCGGAACAAGGCGGGATGCACGCGGTACCGACCGCGCTGGCCGCCGCCGCGGAGAAGGCGGGGGCGGTCTTCCGCTATTCCGAGACGGTCACCGAGGTGCTGCGTCGTTCCGATTCGGCCGGAGTCGCCGGCGTCCGACTGGCCGGCGGCGAGCAGCTCCGGGCCGATGCGGTGGTCTGCACGCTGGACCTACCCGTGGCCTACCGCAAGCTGCTGCCCGATCTCGCTCCGCCTCGAAAAGCTTGCGCGGTCAGTATTCTCCCTCTGCTGTGGTGTGGCACGTCGGGGTTCGCGGCACCCCGGACCCGTCGGTCGCCCATCACAACATCCACTTCGGGCAGGAATGGGGCGCCGCCTTCGACGCTCTGCTCGAGCAGGGCCGGTTGATGCCCGACCCGTCGCGGCTGGTCACCATTCCGTCGATCGACGACCCGTCCCTGGCGCCGCCGGGGTGCTCGACGCTTTTCGTGCTGGAGCCGGTGCCGAACCTGTCCGCCGATATCGACTGGGCCAGCGAACGCGGTCCGATGCGAGAGCGGTTGCATTCGTTCCTGCAGGCGCAGGGCTATCCCAGCGACATCGTCACCGAACAGCTGGTGACGCCGCTGGACTGGGAGCAGATGGGAATGCATGCCGGGACACCGTTCTCGCTCGCCCACACCTTCGGCCAGACCGGTCCGTTCCGGCCGGCCAATACCGAGAAGCAGCTGCCCGGAATGGTTTTCGCCGGCTCGGGGACCGTGCCGGGGGTCGGCGTGCCGATGGTGCTGATCTCCGGCAGCCTGGCCGCCGATCGGGTCGACGCCTACGTTTCGGGAGCAACGACATGACCAGTTCGGTTCCGGATCCGGTCCTTGCCGAGGGTTACCGGAAGTGTGCCGAGCTCACCCGGCGATACGGCACCACCTATTTCTGGGGGGCGGCCATCCTGGCACGGCCGCGGCGGCGCCACGTCCACGCGGTGTACGCGCTGTGCCGGCTGGCCGACGACATCGTCGATGACCAGGAGGCCAACGAGGGGCGGTCACCCGCGGAGATCACCGCTCGGCTCGACGATTTCGCGAAGGACTTCCGCAACTCACTCGCAGGCAGGTGGTAGTGCCGACCCGGTTCTGGCGGCCGTCATCGATACGGTGCTGACCACCGACATCGACCCCGAGTGTTTCGACCGCTTCTTCGGCGCCATGGCCATGGACCTGACCGTCACCAGTTACGAGACCTGGGACGACCTGTGCGGGTACATGGAAGGGTCGGCGGCGGTCATCGGCGAGATGATGCTCCCTGTGCTACAGCCGCTCACCCCGGCGGCCAGAGAGCCGGCGAGGGCCTTGGGCCTGGCGTTCCAGCTCACCAACTTCTTGCGCGATGTCAACGAGGACCTGGATCTCGGTCGGGTCTATCTCCCGCAGGCCGATCTCCGTCGCTTCGGCGTCGACCTCACGCTGCGGCGTTCGACGCCGGAATGGCGCGCCTTCATGGCATTTCAGATCGAGCGCAACCGGGCGCTCTATCGCCTGGCGGACACCGGCATTCCCATGCTGCCGTCGCGATCGGCGAAATGCGTTGCGGCGGCTCGAGAGTTGTATTCACAGATCCTGGACCGGGTTGAGCAGGCCGACTATGACGTGTTCTCGCACCGGGTCCGGGTGCCAACGATTCGAAAGGCGTTGACCGCGGGGCACATCATGATCTCCGGACCATCCCGCGGGCGCTATCCCAGACAGGCAACCATCGATGTCACTTGAACCACGCAGAAACGGCCGGTCGCAACTGGTCGAACCGGCCCACCCGGAGATCCCGATCGCCCGGATGCCGCAGCCCCTCCCGAAACGGATGAGTCCGACGTGGCGTCAGGCCAGTCCGGCGAGGATCGCGCGCTCACTCGCCGCAGCGCAGCGTCGGGATCCCGGTGGGTGGTTCGTGGCCGGCGTCAGCGGTGACGTGCCGTCCGGGTCGTCGATCACCAGGACCATCGCCGGACGGGAGATCGTCTTCTGGCGCGACCAGGACGGAACTCTGGTCGCCGGACCGGGGGCCTGTCCCCATCTCGGCGCCCTGCTCGACAAGTGCACCGTCGCCGACGGAACGTTGTTCTGCCGCTGGCACGGTTACGGGCTGACCCCGGCCGGCGACAACAGCTGGCGCCCCTACCGGGCTTTCGACGACGGACTGCTGATCTGGGTCGGTCTCACAGTTGACGGCGAGACTCCCACCGAGCGCCCCACGCTGCCGCCCCGCCCTCCGCTGGAAAGCTCGGTGGCTACCGTGATGATTGCTCGTGGGCGCTGTGAGCCGAAGGACGTGATAGCCAACCGGCTCGATCCCTGGCATGGCGCGTGGTTTCACCCGTACGCGTTCAGCCACCTGACGGTGGACGAGAGTGCGAGCAATGACGACCTGCTGACCGTGGACGTGGCGTTCCGGCTCAACCACACCTGGGGGGTGCCGGTGCGGGCCGAGTTCTCCTGCCCCGACGCCCGCACCATCGTCATGCGGATCACCGAGGGTGAAGGCGCCCGATCCGTGGTCGAAACGCACGCCACGCCGATCGGTGTCGACGCCGCGGGCGATCCCGTCACCATCGTGACGGAGGCGACCATCGCCTACTCCGATCGAACCGGATTCAAAGTTGCGCACTGGCTGGCGCCACTCATCCGTCCCGCGGTCCGCCGGAAGGCGCGGAAGCTGTGGGTGGATGACCTGGCCTACGCCGAGCGGCGATACCAACTGCGTACCCGCGGCGACGCGGGCGAATAGCCCAGCAGCCGACGCAGACCGCGCACCGCGGCGATCCGGCCCTGCATCGGCACCGTCCACACGTCGTGGCCGGCCACTCCCCAGCCGCCCAGCAGAGCATTGGCGGCCAGAAACCCGGTGGTGGCGGCGCGTTCCATCAAGGCCACCGGCAGATCACAGCGGACACCGTCGCCGGCCATGACCACCCGGGGATCGGGCGTTCTCACTTCGGGCCGCCGTTCCCACGGACCGGTGCCGACCATCGGGCAGTCGTCACTCACCAGCCATTGCTCAAACAACACCTGGGCGGCAACGGTTTCCGGGTAGACGCGACCGAGCTGGTCGCGTAGCTGCTGCTGCCACTCCGCATCCGTCCCCTCGTCGGGGAGCGCGTAGGCGTGCAACTCCACCACCGAACCACCGTGCTCGTCGGACCATCGGCGCGCACCGGCCTCGAAGCGTTCGAGCACCGTGATGTTGTCGAGCAGGCCGAAACCGCTGGTGCCCAGGAACTCCTGCCGATCCGGACGCACCCGCCGGTCCAGCCACAACCGCCACACGGCAAAGCGGGGCGCGCTCACCGTTTCCGCAATCCGCTGCCGCCATTGGACATCGCCCAACAGCGGCGCCCCGGCGACCAGGCTCCTGGTGGTCGCCGGATCGGTGGCCAACACCACGGCATCCGCGTCCAACACATCGGATGCGTAATTGCCGTCGGCCCCGTTATGGCTCGACAGCCTTACTTCGACGCCCGACCCGTCCTGGAGGTCCATCCCAGCTACCACCCGCCCGGTGATCACCCGAACGCCCGGCCCCCTCCAGGTAGCGGCGAAGGGGCGCCCAGAGCACGGTGTCGTAGTCGTCGGTCGGCACGTCGAACGGCAGACCCTCGGATGAGCCGAGGAAATACATGTGGAACATCGCCACCAATTCGCCACCCGAAAATTCCTCGGGGCGGGCGAAGAAGCTGCGCGCGAACACTTCCAGCGCAAGATGTCTCACCTTTTCCGGGAAACGCAGCCGGTCGAGCACCTGGGCGGCGCTCTCGCCGTCGTAGGCGGCGAAAGTCGCCGGGAACTGCACGTCGAGCAGTTCCAGCGCCGCACCGACGTCGGTCTTCACCAGGTCACCGGCCGAGAAATTGGGGCTTCTGGCCACGAAGGCGGCGAGGTTCAACGGCGGCGTCCGCGGTCGCTGCCCGAACGAGTCCGCGGCGCCGTCGGCCAGCACCATCGGGTACTCGGCCACGCCGGTCAGCCCGGCGAGCGCCGGGTCCACCCGCCGGATCAACGCCCGCAGGTTGTAGTACTGGCGGAAGAAGGCGTGAAAGCCCCGGCTCATGGTGACCTGGCCGGCGGCGCCGTCGACCGGCCATGACCTGACCCGGCCACCGAGCTCGTCGTGCTTTTCGACGAGCACGACCTGCACCCCCCGCTCGGCCAGACCGACAGCAGCCGCGATGCCGGCGATCCCGCCGCCGACCACCACCACCTGTCGTGGCTCCGCCGGGGTCCGCGCGCCGGGCGCGGCTGGATGACGGACGGCCTTGCTGTCCCGTCCCGGTACCCATCGCGCGGTCATCGCGACAGACCGACTGCGCCGTGTTTCACAGGTTGTCCACCACGTCTTCGCCGTCCTTCTGCTCTCGTCGCCGCCGGTCCTGCGGGCTCCGATGGCCGTCCAACCAGGCCCACCCGCACAGCGTGAGAGTGACCAGCCCGAATCCGAAACCGAGATCCTCCACCGGCGCGTAGGCCAGGTGCAGTCCCAGGATCACCCGGGGGTCGTACTGCACGATCCCCAACCCGGTGAGCACTCCGTTCACGATGAGCTGGAAGAACACCACGATGCCGTAGCTGGCCCAGAACAGCCGGGAACGCAGCAGCCTGGTGCGCAGTATGACCAGGTCGACGAGAACCGCGACGAGGACAGCGGCAACCGAGGCGAAGGTGTAGCCGTGGCCGATCACGAGCCCTCATCCATGGCGCGTTGCTGGGCTGCGTCCGTACGTCCGCGGTCGGCCAGGCTGGAGCCGGCGGCCCATTCCGGACGGAGCCGACGCACCGCCTCGAACGTCAGGATCCCGCAGACCGGAATGACCAGGAAGAACAACAGCTCCTCGATCGGGAGCCCGCCCACAAACAGGCCAGTCAGGTAGCGGGCGTCGAACCGCCACCAGCCGGCGCCGACCGCAAGGTAGTCCCACACCACGAACACCGCGGCCACCGGCAGCACGGCCAGCAGGGCCCTGGACCAGCGTCGGTACACCCTGGCCCCGAAGACGAATTCCAGCGGCAGCGTCCCGACGACGCACGCCGCCAGTACGAGCAGGTAGGTCAGCCGCACCATGCCGCGCCCCTCGCGAACACGGTGCGGGGCATCGGGGCGACTCGTCGGTAACCCGGGCAGGTCATGGGTACAGCTGCCATCACCCGGACTTCCCTTCCATGCACGGTTGTGCCGACCGTGCCATCATCGCCGTTGGCCGAATGGCTACCGATAGCCACCTCTGGTCTTCCCAGCGATGATGGATGGGAAACCTACGTACGGCAACCGCGAAGGCCGCACAGGCTCACGGGGCCAGGACGACCTTGATGCAGCCGTCGGACTTCTCCTGGAAAGTCTTGTAAGCCTGCGGGGCCTCTCCGAGCGGGACGCGGTGTGTGGTCAGGTCCAGCACGCCCAGCGGATCGGACGGATCCTCGACCAGCGGCAGGATGTCGTCCACCCACCTGCGGACATTGCACTGCCCCATCCGCAACTGGATCTGCTTGTCGAACAGGTCCATCATCGGCATCGGGTCCACGGTGCCGCCGTAGACGCCGCTGATCGACACCGTCCCGCCGCGACGAACCGTGCCGATCGCGTTCTGCAGCGCGGTCAACCGATCGACGCCGACCTTCTCGATCAGCTTCTGCGCCACGGCATCCGGAAGAATTCCGACCGCCGACTGAGCGAGCTTCCCGGCCGTGGCACCGACCGAGCCGTGCGCCTCCATGCCGACCGCGTCGATGACCGAGTCGGGCCCACGGCCGCCGGTCATCTCCAGCAGAGCCGCGGGGACGTCGTCGATGCCCGATGGGTCGAGGGTCTCGATGCCGTGCCGCTCGGCCATGAGGCGGCGCTCCGGGACCAGCTCGACGCCGATCACGCGGTAGCCGAGGTGCCGGCCGATGCGGGACGAGAACTGACCGACGGGACCGAGGCCGTAGACCACCAGGGTGCCGCCCTCCGGGACGTCCGCGTACTGCACGGCCTGCCAGGCCGTCGGCAGGATGTCGGACAGGAACAGATACTTCTCGTCCGGTCCCTCCGGACTCACCTTGATCGGCCCGTACTGGGCCTGCGGAACCCGCAGCAACTCCGCCTGTCCGCCGGGCACCGAACCGTAGAGGGAGGTGTAGCCGAAGAGCGCCGCCCCCTTGCCCTGATCGCGAACCTGGGTGGTCTCGCACTGCGACTGCAGACCGTGTTCACACATCCAGCAGTGCCCGCAGGAGATGTTGAACGGCACAACGACCCGGTCGCCGACAGCGATGTTCTGGACCCCGGACCCGACTTCCTCCACGATGCCCATGGGTTCGTGGCCCAGGATGTCGCCCACCGACATGTAGGGCCCGAGCACCTCGTAGAGGTGGAGGTCGGAGCCGCAGATCGCGGTCGACGTGATGCGGACGATCGCATCGGTCGGCTCCTCGATCCGGGGATCGGGAACCTCGTCGACTTGTACGTCTCGCTTTCCGTGCCAGGTCACTGCTCGCATCATGTGCTCCTTGGATGAGGTCTGGATGAATACCCGTTCGTGAACAGGGCCGTGCAAGAACAGGCTGACGACGCCGGACGGATTTCTCTGGCGGCGGTCGGTTCGCCACTCAGCCGTCAACCGCCGCCCGCTCGGCCAGAAAGGCCAGTCGTCGCAGCGACTCGCCGTTGCGCCAGTTGAGAAGCCGCTGATCGCAGCGGCTTCGGCACCAGTCGACCGGGGCCCTTTGACGCGTCTTCGGTGATCGTCACTCGGGAACCGGCGGGCGTCGGATCGATCGTGATCAGGACGTCGGCCTCTCCCGCCGGCCATCCTCTGGCGGTGAGCTGGAGCGACTTGTCCGGCACCATGCTCTCGACCTTGGAGAAGTCGTCGATGAGCAGTGGCCACACTCCGACCGAATGGTGCGCGACCGAACCCACTGCCGGCCACGACTTGTCGACCTCGCGGATTCTCGACGCTCCGACCACCCAAAGACCCAACAACCAGCCATTCGAGAGCACCTCGAACACCTTCGCCGGTGGGCAGGCGAAGTCGCGGCTGGTCACGGCCATTGAAGTACCTTCCGGTTGGGGGTCGCGCTGCTTCGGCGGCGGCAACCTGCCAGGTACCCCCGCTTGACGACCGGGAAACAGGCCACCGCAAAGAACGCCGCGATCCCAGCGATCCTCGGGCCGGTATCGCAACGGACGGGGCGGCATCGCAAACGGATCAGGCACCGCCCGTTTGCGGAGGGGCAGCCACGGCAAATCATTGGCGAGCATTCACATCCGTCACCCGACCGGGCCGGCGACCGTGCACGTCATGGGCAAGCGAGAGGAAACCTTGATGTTCCGTTCTCCGGACGACGGGGCCCGACGGGTGGTCGTGGTCACCGGGGCGTCCAGCGGTATCGGTCGAGCCACGGCCAGGGCCCTGGCCAGGAACAAGTGGACGATCGTGCTGGCGGCCCGATCGGCACAGAGCCTGGCGCGGGTGGAGCGGCAGTGCCTTGATGAAGGGGCCCAGGCCCTCACCGTCGTGACCGATGTCGGAGACGCCGCGCAGGTTGCCAGATTGTTCGACGCGGCGATCTCCAGGTTCGGTCGGGTGGACGCCGTCGTCAATGCTGCGGCGGCGGTGGCCTACGGCCAGTTCTGCCGATGTGCCCGCCGAGATCTTCGATCGGGCGATCACCACCAATCTGTTGGGAACGGCGAACGTGGCCAGAACCGCGCTGGCACATTTCCGGGAGGCCGGCGGGGGCCATCTCGTCATCGTCGGCTCACTGCTGGGAAAGATCGCCGTACCGTTCATGAGTTCGTACGTGACCGGGAAGTGGGGCGTCCACGGCCTCGCTCGGATCCTGCAACTCGAAGCCAAGCAGATCCCTGGCGTCAGCGTCAGTCTCATCTCACCGGGCAGCGTGAACACCCCCGCCTACAGCCAGGCCGCGAACTACGTCGGGCGGGAGGGAAGACCTCCGCCACCGGTCGATTCGCCGGAGAAGGTGGCCAGGGCGATCGTCCGCACCCTGTCGTCGCCGACCAGGGAACGATCGGTTGGGGTCTTCAATCCCGTGGTGGTTCTCGGTTTCCGTACGCTGCCCGGCATCTACGACGCCCTGGTCACCCCGCTGATGAATATCGGTGGTCTCTCCCGGCACAACGTCGCTCCGCATACCGGGAATGTGCTGTCTCCACTGCCGGACGGTGACGCCGAGTACGGCAAGTGGGGGCGTCGATGGCTGCGGCCCACCATCGGCGCCGCTGCCGCGGCGGTAGCCGGTGGCGCCGCTCTGCTTGCGCGCGAGCAACTTCGCGCCACCGCACTCCGCGTCTTCGGCTGATCGGCGCCGACCGGTGGTGGTCGGGTTCGCTCGCCGTAGCTCACGTCATGGCCATGGCACGCCATTTATACTCAGACGCGAAACGCTTCTCCGGTGGTCGACGGTCGGTTCCGGTTCACTCACGTGGGGGTTTCTGATGTCGACTCTGCTCGGTACAAGTGCACGTCCGGCCGGTGAACCGCGGTTGGCGCGGGTCCGAACCGGGATCGTCATCGCGACCGCCTCCGTGGCGCTCGTCGTGTCGGGCTGCACCTCATCCTCATCCGGTGGTTCGAACGGATCGACACAGTCTTCGGCGGTCGCCTCTTCGGTGGTCGCGTCGTCGGCACCGGCCGCGACAACTGGTGCGTCGGCCTACCCGACCGGCAAGGAACAGGTGTGTGCGGCACGTGATCAGGTCAAGGCTTCGCTGACAGCGCTGACCAGCCCGAGCATCCTCACTGGCGGAACCGCCGGGATCAAGACAGCGGTCGGCAATCTCGAAACCGCTGTCAAGTCCTTCGCCGCTGCCGGGAAGCAGGACTACGAACCTGAGGTCGCGGCTCTGCAGAACGCTCTGAAGCAGGTGCAGTCCGCGCTCGGCACGATCGGCAACAGCGGCGGGTCGGCGGCCCTCAAGAACGTCGTCACCGGCATCGCCGCCGCCGGCACCGCCGGCAACGCTCTCCTGACGAAGCTCAAGACGGACTGCGGCTCCTGATCCGGCTCGTTCGCGGCCCGGTCCGGCGGTTCTGCGTAGGTGGAAACCTCACCAAGATTGGTCACAGCTCCGGATAGTTGCGCCGCTGGTGTTCTCCGGGCTCGAAGATGTCCGCGGCCGATCCGACGATGAGCGGGTCGGGCCGCCCGACCAATTCCGGGTCCTTGTTCGTGTAGTCCAGTACGTCCAGAACATGCCTGAGCGCATTGATCCGGCCGCGCTTCTTGTCGTTGCTCTTGATGACCGTCCACGGTGAGCGCTCCCGGTGCGTGTAGAAGAACATAGCCTCCTTCGCGTCGGTATATTCCTCCCACTTATCCAACGAGGCCAGGTCGGTCGGGCTCAATTTCCACTGCCGAACCGGGTCGATCTGCCGGATGGTGAAGCGGGTCCGCTGTTCGGACTGGGTCACCGAGAACCAGAGTTTGATCAGGTGTATGCCTGAGGCCACCAACATCGACTCGAACAGCGGGGCCTGCCGCATGAACTCCAGATACTGCTCGCGGTTGCAGAATCCCATGACCCGTTCGACAACAGCGCGGTTGTACCAGGACCGATCGAACAGGACGATCTCGCCAGCTGCCGGTAGGTGTGCGACATAGCGCTGGAAATACCACTGGGTCCGCTCACGTTCCGAGGGCTTGTCCAGGGCCACGACGCGCGCGCCCCGAGGATTCAGATGCTCGGTGAAACGCTTGATGGTGCCGCCTTTCCCGGCGGCGTCGCGGCCCTCGAACAGCACGACGACCTGCTGCCCGGTGGTCTTCACCCAACTCTGCAGTTTCAGCAACTCGATCTGCAGAGCTCGTTTGGTGACCTCGTATTCCGGGCGGGTGAGCCTTTCCTGGTAGGGGTAATCCTCCCGCCAGGTGTTCACCGGCAGACCGTCGGGGCCAAGCAGGACGGGGTCGTCGTCGTCGACGTCGACGATCAGACCGGCCTCATCGGCCAGGCTGTAGCCCTGTGCAGCCAGATCCTCGAGGTGTGTCATGTCGTACTCCTCTTGTCGGCTTTCCCGCTCCCGCCCGACAGCTTCAGGTTAGGCGACGTGAACGCTACCCGGCCGGATCGGGTCGGGCGATGCCGCTACGTCCCGGTCGGTGTCCATCATGTAGCCGAGTCCGCGAACGGTGACCAATAGGCGCGGGCGCGCCGGATCAGTTTCGATCTTGGCTCGCAATCTTTTGACATGAACGTCCAGAGTCTTGGTCACACCCGGATAATTCTCACCCCAAACCCGGTCCATCAGGTCGGCGCGCGTTACCACCCGACCCTTCTCGACCAACAATGAATGCAGCAGCAGAAACTCCCGTAGGGGCAGTTGCACCTCCCGGCCATGAGCGGAGACCAGGTGCCGATCGACGTTCATGGTCACCGGTCCCGCCGTCAGCACCGTGTCGGGGGCTCGATCGGCCGGAGCACATCGGCGCAGCACCGCGTCGATCCGGGCGATCAACTCCCTGATCGAATAGGGCTTGGTCACATAATCGTCCGCGCCCACCTCGAGGCCGACGATCCTGTCGATCTCACTGTCCCTGGCCGTGAGCATGATGATCGGAACCGACCCGCGGCTACGGAGTTCGCGGCAGAGGGTCAGACCTTCGGCGCCGGGTAACAGCAGGTCCAGCAGAACGATGTCGGTGCCCGCGCGGTCGAAATCGGCGAGTGCGCCGAGCCAGTCGAGAACGACGGTCGGTTCGAATCCGCGCCTGGAGAGCATCTGCGCAAGCGACTGCGCCGGCCCGGCCTCGCGATCGACGATGAGTACCCTCGTCATCGGCTTTCCGACACCGGAGCCGGCCGCGGCTTGACCTTGCTGTCGCACAGCGATTCGGTTCACCGTCGGCCGTTCGCGAATCAGTGGAGCTGCGGGATGATCAGGTACAGGCCGTAGAGCAGGACGAGTCCGGCGACCGACCAGCAGAGGTAGCCGATCGCCCTGGCCGACGTATCGGAAATGCCTGCCGTTCTTCGGTTATCGGCTGTCACCAACGAGGCGATTCCGATCGAGACGATTCCGACGACCACCAACGTCACGGCGAGCGTCACCACCGCGACGACGCCGAGCGATGCCCAATCGATCTTCATTCTCTGTTCCTTCCAGGACTTGTTGGGAGTACGCGGTCAGACACTCGCGTGAACGGGCTCGATGAAAACCTCCACGTCGCCGGAATCGTTGACGTTGGAGCTGTTGATCGGATTACGACGGGAGATGACCCAGATGCCGGCGGAGGCGGCGACAAGAGCCAGCGCCACGATGATGGTTCCCAGCACACTCTTCTCGGCCACGAACGCGGACACCCCGCCGACCACAGCCGCGGCCGGCAACGTCAGCATCCAGCCGTAGACCATCTGCCGGGTTCGGCTCCACCGAACCTCGGCCAGCTTCTTGCCCAAGCCCGATCCGACGATCGATCCGGAGCAGACCTGCGTCGTCGACAATGCAAAGCCCAGATGTGATGAAGCCAGAATCGCTACGCTGGAGGCGGTTTCAGCTGCAAAGCCTTGGGGCGCCTTGACGTCGACCACGCCCTTACCCATGGTTCGCATGATCCGCCAGCCGCCGGAGTAGGTGCCCAACCCCATCGCCAGGCCGCAGGACAGGATCACCCAGGTGACGGGGCCCGTCCCTTGCGCCTGGTAGCCACCGGTGATCAGGACCAGGGTGATGACGCCCATGGTCTTCTGCCCGTCAGAAGTGCCGTGCGCCAACGCCACCAGCGACGCGGACACCGTCTGGCCGTGCCGGAATCCACCGGCTCCGACGCCTTCCTCGGGCTTCCGCACGAACTTGTAGGCGAGATAGGTCGCCCCGGCGGCGGCCGCGCCGGCGACGAGAGGCGCCATCACGGCAGGCAGCACGATCTTGGAGAGCACCGTCCCGATGTTCACCGCCGAGATGCCGGCACCGATGACGACTGCACCGATCAATCCCCCGAACAGGGCATGGGAGGAACTCGAGGGCAGGCCCAGCAGCCAGGTCACCAGGTTCCACAAGATGGCCCCCACCAAGCCGGCGAAGATCATCACCGGGGTGACCTTGGCATCGTTGACGATGCCGCCCGAGATCGTCTTCGCCACTTCGGTCGAGAGCAGTGCGCCGAGTACGTTCAGGATGGCCGCGATCAGCACCGCAACCTTCGGCTTGAGCGCCCCGGTCGCGACGGACGTGGCCATCGCGTTGGCACTGTCGTGGAACCCGTTGGTGAAGTCGAACGCCAATGCGGTGATGCACACCAGCACCACGATGTACAACGTTGTATTCATGCCTTCCCCGTTTGCGCAGCAACTGCGGCCCGTCGGATCATGTTCCGGCGAGACCGCCGCCGACCCTCGTCGGCACTGCGAGAAAATCTAGATCTGCCAGGTGAATGAAGAGTGAATCGCCCGGAAACAACAGGCCAGCATTCACCGGCGCACGGGATTGGGCGCAGAAAGGGTCAGGCGGGCAGCATGTTTACCGCGGCCTCGGGTCGACGTCGAACCTACTGAAGACGTCGGACAGCGCCCTGTCCAGCGCCGCGACGTCGGGACCGAATTCTCCGCCGACGATGACATCCCACGTGTAGTCGATCGATTTCGGGGCCAGCACGAGAAAACCCCTGCGCTGAGCCTGTTTCTGCATGATCGGCAGCACGTCGGCCGGTTTCGACCCGGCTCCGTGCAGTAAGACCACCCGGGCAACCACAGTGTCACCGACGCAACCTCATGCGGGTCAGTGTCCCATCCGTCACAGGCTTATGCGCGACCCCATGACGACCGTCCGTTCCTCGGGCAGCTGGAAATAGACGGCGGGACTGGCTGCGTTGTGCGATAGGCCGATGAACAACCGCTTGCGCCAGGTGGCCATGCCGGGAGCGTTCCCGCGTTCGATGGTGATCCTCGAAAGGAAATAGAAGGCCTCATCCGGGTCGAACTGCAATTCCGGACTCATCCCGACTGCTTCCCGGAGTATTGCCGGGATGTCCTGCTCGTCCTGGAAACCGACCCGGATGTTCAGATGCACGATGCCGTCGTCGGCGTAGCCCAGATCGTCGATCGCCAGACGTTCCTCCCGAGGGATGTTGGGAACGTTCTCGGGCTGGATGGAGACGATGACGACGTGTTCGTGCAGGATGCGGTTGAACGACGTGTTGGCTCGCAATGCCAGCGGTGTGGTGTCCTTGCCCGGATGTGGGAATACCGCAGTACCGCGGGCTCTCGGCACCGGGTTCGACCGCAGCTTCTCGACGAAGTCGGGCAGGGGCCCTTCCGCCTCGATGCGCCGACTCGTGATCATGCTGCGCCCGCGTTGCCAGGTCAGCATGACCGTGACGATGACCACCGCGATGAGCAGCGGCAACCAGCCGCCGTGCACAACCTTGGTGAGGTTGGCTGCGAAGAAGGTGAGCTCGATACCGCCGAAGACGACACCGATCAGGATCAGGCGCCACTTGGGCCAGTGCCAACTCGAGCCGGCCAGGATCAGGAACAGCGTGGTGGTCAGCAGTAGCGTGCCGGTGACGGCCAGACCGTATGCGGTAGCCAGCTTGCTGGACGAGCCGAAGGTCAGCATCAGCACCAGCACGCCGCCGAACAGCAGCCAATTGACGGCGGGAACGTAGATCTGACCGCCCTCCTCGGTAGAGGTCTGCCGGACGGTGAGTTGCGGCAGGAAGCCCAACCTGACGGCCTGTCGGGAGACCGAGAAGGCTCCCGAGATCACGGCCTGCGAAGCGATCACCGTGGCCGCGGTGGCCAGGACGACGAGCGGGATCCGCGACCAAGCTGGAGCCAGCAGGTAGAACGGATTCGATATCGCGGTCGGCGTCTTGAGGATGAGAGCGCCCTGGCCCAAGTAGTTTCCGATCAGCGCCGGGAAGGCCACCGCGAACCACGCCATTCGGATGGGCCGGCGCCCGAAATGGCCCATGTCCGCGTAGAGAGCCTCGGCCCCGGTGATGGACAGCACGATGGCACCCATTGCGATGAAGGCGGTGTACGGGTGGTCGGCCACGAAGCTGACGACGTAGGTGGGCGACAGTCCGCGCAGGATATCGGGTTCCGCCAGAATGTGCGGCAGGCCTGTGACGGCCAGCACCAGGAACCACAAGGCCATCACCGGCCCGAACAGCCTTCCGAGGCTGTGCGTTCCGAACCGCTGCACCAGGAAGAGCGTGGCGACGATGGCGATTCCGATGGGCAGGACGACGCTCTTTGCGCTGGGCGTCACCACCTCGATGCCCTCGACCGCCGACAACACCGAGATGGCCGGCGTGATCAGGCTGTCGCCGTAGAACAACGACGCGCCTATGACGCCCAGGACCATGGCCACCGCAACCCGCCTGCTCCGGGAACCGAGCTTCTCGCGGATCAGGGCGGCCAGCGCCATGATCCCGCCTTCGCCGTCGTTGTCGGCCTGCAGGATGTAGACGACGTACTTGATCGACACGATCACCGTGACCGACCAGAAAATGAGCGAGACCACGCCGTAGACGTCGCCGGGCGTGGGTTTGACCGCGTTGTTGTCGATCGAGAAGACGGTCTGCATCGCGTAGAGCGGGCTGGTGCCGATGTCCCCGAATACCACCCCGATCGCACCGAGGGCCAATCCGATGAGACCGCCCCGATGCACCGCAGGATGAGCCGGGTTGCCGCGATCGACCCGAGGCGCCGACGTGGACTCTGAAGCTGCACCGGTTGCGGCACCGGCAGCATGCTGTGCCGCTGGCCCGAGTCGAGCCCGGCCCCGCAGGCGATGCCTTGCGCTGCGGTGGTCTGTGGTCGTCCCCATCGGTCATACCCGCAGTCTGCCCGACCGGTCCCGATTCCCACTCACACTCGTCGGTCTTCGGACAGCGGTGACGACATCAGCCGGCCGCGCGCGAAGTCGTAACGGGGTGATGGCATAGCTCCGCCGTCAGACCAGGTCGAATTTTCGTAGGGTGTTGCGGCGTGGTCGTTGCATCGGATCCAACCATTTCGGCGGGATGAACTCGGGTATCCCGTCGGGGGCCATGCGGATGACCCATTCGAGTTTGTGAATCTCTGTGTGATGATGCGGACAGAGCAGACACCCGTTGGCATAGCTGGTGTTCCCGAAGTCCCGCCGCCAGAATTCGATGTGGTGACCGTCGCACCAGTCGGGCGGCCTATCACAGCCCGGCCAGGCACATCCCTTGTCTCGGGCGGTGATGGCCCGCCGGATGTGCGCGGGAAACGTCCGGGACGCCCGGCCCACGTCGAGGACTTCGGATCTGCTGCCGAGGATCATCGGGATGACCTGCGCGTCGCAGAGGAACCGGCGGGCCTGGGCGGGGCTGATCATCGCGCCCGAGTCGAAACTCGCGTTCGAGATCAGCCCGGTGAGGGCGTCCCAGTTCATGGTGATGGTGACGTGCGGCCGTTCCCCGCCCTGGATCGGACCGATTCCGGCATCCAGGTACCGGCCCAGGGCTTCGATCAGGCCGTGGGCCCGCCGGTTCGCCGCGGGCCGCACGTCCTGCACGGCGTCGCCGTCGGCGTCGCGGGAGCCGTCCGGCCGGGGTGCGGACAGCGCGTCGATGGCCTTTTTCACCACTTCGACGCCGTGGTCGTCCAGTTGCCCTTTGATGGGGGTCAGGCCGGTGCGGGTGGAGCGGGTGCCGAAGTGGAATTCCATCTTCGACGCCGGGGTGGTGTCGTCGATGTCCCCGTCGGGGTCGACCCGGTCCAGGATCCGCTGCGCCGCGTTCCCGAGGAAGTTCGGGTCGCAGTCGATCGCGGTGTCCACCAGGGTGGCCTCGCACAGGTCCCGATCCTCGGCCGCAACCTTGGCGGGGACTTTGGCCATGGTCTCGACGATGATCTTCACGTGTTCCGGTCCGATGCAGCCGCCGTCGACGGCCTGCGCCAACTCGGGCAGCAGCGGCGCGGCGGTGCCGCCGGTCAGCAGCTCGCGGGGCAGGATCTGGGCGGCGGCTTTGACGCGGGCGGCGGCGTCGGCGGCGGAGATGGTGAACGCCTGCCGCAGCAGGGCTGGGGTGGAGGAGCAGGACCGGTCGCCGGCGATGCCGAGGTGTTCGATTTCGCCGGTGTGGTGGACCTGCGCGGCGTACACCGTTCGGGACGAGCATTTCCAGGCGGCGACCGAATTCCAGTTGCTCGTCGGGCAGCAGTTTCCAGAACGCGCCGTCCCGAATGTTCCGGACCGCGGCGAGCGCCGTTTCGACGAGCGCAAACGCTTCGTCGCGATCGGCGAATCCGGTGTGGCCCATAGGAAAGACACTACTCAGGCACACCGACAGTCGACCCTCGAAACCGAACCGTGCCAGGCGCTTTCGCTTGGCCGACACACGTTGCGGGGATCAACTTTGCCCGTTTGGTATTGGAGTGACAGGAATGGACAACTTCATCCGCGCCGGCGAAGTTGATCCGCGCCGGAAGCCGGTGCCCGCACAGGCTCCCCAGGCGGGTCGTTCGCGGCGCAGATCACGTGCCGTCGAGGTCTCTTGGGCGCTCGTCTTTGAGGAGCACCTCGCCCTTGACGATCCAGGCAAAGCCGAAGGCCCAGACGGCCAGTGTCTCGCAGATGAGCAGGGTGTAGTGCCAGGTGACGAAGAACTGGCTGGCGAGCGCCCCGATCAACGCCACGGCCATGATTGAACCGCAGGAAAAATAGATCGTATTCCTGTGCCGTTTGCGCAGCGTTCGAGTTGCCTTGTCGCCAAGGGTGAACACGAATATGCAGATGAGAGCCAGAGTCACCAGGAATACGCTCGCCGAAATAAGATGAATGTAGCCCGCGGACCAGGTCGCCTTGACACCTTTGTCGTTGGTAGGAAACAGGGCAAGAGCCATTGCTGAGCCGCAGCCCACATTGCCCAACATGTCATCAAGGCGGCGATACCGGTAAACCAGCAGAAAGACACCGATCGCGAAGATGCTTCCGACGAAGACACTGCCGCCGATCCCGCTGTAGTAGTACGCGCTGAGCGAGTCCCGGAACACTGGACCGTGGGCCAGTCCCCCTGCTCCGCCGAAAATCCAGGTGACGGCCGGCAGGGCTATCGGAAGGGCGATGCCCAGGTAGCCGATCGCCCTGCGAACGCCGAGATAGCCCAACACGCCGCCCGGGCCGCCCGGTGCAGTTTCCATAGCGCGCCTGGCGAACCAACACCTGATCCGGCCGAACCAGCTGCCGTTCGACCAGGGACGGCCGGGCACGGGCACTGGATCGTCCGGCCAAGCATCCGGATCGGTGATCGGAGGCATGAGATTCCTTTCCGGGGCCTGACGTGGGCGCACCGTATTTCGCACATGTCGTGCTCCCCCGCTCGGCGTTGGCGGGTGCGCACGTGTCTCATCATTCGCCGAACGAGACATCAGAACGAAGGCCAAACACCTGGGCGGCCCTTGGCAGTGCCTCGAGCGAGTGACAGAATTCTTCGCTGTTGGCGGCCCCCACCAGAATCGAAGGTGCTGAAATGTCGATGTTCTCGTCGCGGCGTGGCAGGCGCTCGCTGAGGTTTGCCCTCGCATTGACCGGCGCGTGCGCCATCCTGGGGACGGCTGCACCCGCAACCTCGGCCTCGTCGGTCGCCGACGCCGCCGTTGCCGTCAGTCGACCCGGCGTGTGCAGACCGGCAGCGGTGGCCCTCGGCTTCAGCGATGCGCTGGACAAGCTGACCATCGACGGCGCCACCGTGGGTGGCCTCTCGGACATCGCCTACGACCAGCGGTCAAAGTCGTACGTGTCGTCCGTCGACAACAACAACACCGATCCGTCCAGGCTGTGGTTCTACCGGGACCTTCACTCACCCCACGTCTCTCGCGCACCGCTGGTCCTCGCCAAGCCGGACGGCACGCCCTACACCGGGCTCACTGCCGACAACGAGGGTTTGGCTGTCCTCCCGAACGGCGATTTCGTGGTGTCGTCGGAGACCGAGCCGTCCATCCGGATCTTCGGTCGCGACGGTGTCCAGACCTCTGCCTTGCGGGTCCCCGTCCGGTTCCGCGTCGCACCGGCCGGGCAGTCCACTGCGAATGCAACGCTCGAAGGCCTGACCATCAGCCCGGACGGCCGGCAGATCATCGCGGCCATGGAGGGGACCCTGTCCGGTGACATCCCCGCTGATGGCTCCCCGGCCGGCTACCGCCGATTCCTGGTCTACGACCGCAGCAACCACGGAGGCTATGTCCTGAGCAAGCAGATCGGATATCACGTGAATCCCGGCAACCGCATCTCCGAGGTGCAGCTGTACGCCAACGGCAAACTGTTGGTGATGGAAGCCGCCTACTCCCCCGCTGCCGGCAACTCCGTCCAGTTGTACGCATCGACCGGTGTCAAGAAGGCGCCGGACATCAGTGCGATCGACAATCTGTCTTCGGCGCCGAGGAAGGTCATGACCAAGCAACTCATCGCCAACGTGACCGCATGCCCCACCCTGGGCGCGATCGCCAAGCAACCGCAGACGAACCCGCTGATGGACAACTACGAAGGGATGACCACGCGACCACTTTCAATCCCGAATATCTACGCGGTCAGCCTGATCAGCGACGACAACTTCAACGCCGTCCAGATCACCAGGGTGTTGAACCTGGTTGCCCTGCTGCCTTGATCGCACCTCGCCCGGTCCGGGAGTGGTCTACCAGAGCCGTCAGCTCAGATTCTGTTGCTGAGCCGGAATCGGTCCCGACACCACGCTGAAGAGCCATTCCTCGTCGAAGCGAAACACAGGTTCGCCATTGACGCTGCGCTGATGCAGAGGTCGGATGTGACGTCCGCGTTGTTCCTGCCAACCCTGATCGGACCGCTCGATCCGCACCGGACGGCCCGCCAGATCCAAGCGCCCCGACAGGTGGGCGCCGACGCGAGCCACCGTCGCGTCATCGAAATAGAAGTGCTGCCCGTCGGAGAACGCCGGCACCGGGTTCGGTACTCCGGAACCTATGACGGCCACCGCCAACACCCGGTGACTGATGTCCAGCAAATCGTTCACGTCGACCTCCATCTGCACCACACGGGCCATCCTGGAACCCGAAGGTACCTGGCAATCGGTGCGGGATCCACCGGGGAGCGCAGCCTGCGCCAGGACAGGTCAGCAGGCGACTGAGCGGTGCATAGCCAGCGCAGCTAACTTGCTGTCATGGTCACCAACTGCTCACCGCGAGCTTGACCTCCCTCCAACGACTGCGCGCTGCGACGACCAAGGGTGGCCCATGGTCGACGGCGACGTTAAGACGGTTGATGCCGTGCAGTTCATCCCCTGTTCTCGTTCGGCGCCCACCATCGTGTATTCGTCACCGCAGAACCGGCGGCGGATGATCCGCAACCACTCGGAGGCCGCCGATGGACACCATCAACCTCTCCACCCTGATCCTCATTCCGGTGGCTGCTGTGCTGGCACCGCTGCTGTCGTCAGGATTGTCACATTTCGCCCGGATTCCGCTCATCGTGTTCGAAATACTGCTGGGCGTCTTGATCGGGCCGTCGCTGCTGGGGTGGGTTCAGCCAACCGACTTCATCACCAAGCTGAGCAACTTCGGTCTGGTGATGCTGTTCTTCCTCGCGGGCAACGAGATCGACTTCGAGAGGGTCCGCGGTCGGGCGCTCAACCGATCCATTCTCGGGTGGCTGGGGGCGCTTGCAGTTGCAGTGGTCATCGGCGTACTGCTTGCGCCGTCCGCCGTGTCGGGTGTCTACATCGGCGTGGCTTTGACGAGTACGGCTTTGGGTACTCTGATGCCGATTCTCCGGGACGCCGGCGAGATGCGCACCAGTTTCGGGACCGCCGTCATCGCGATCGGGGCCGTCGGTGAATTCGGCCCGCTGATCGCAATCTCGCTGTTTCTGTCCGGCCGTAGACCTGGCACCGCAACAGCTGTGCTCGTCGGCTTCGTCTTGATCACCGCCGCTGCCATCTATCTGTCCAGTCGCGGCGCGCATTTCCGGCTGCATCAACTGATCACCGCGACCTTACATACCAGCGGTCAATTCGCAGTCCGATTGGTCATTATGGTCATCGCCAGCCTGGTGGCACTCAGCCTGGCACTCCAACTTGACATGCTGCTCGGTGCGTTTGCTGCCGGAGTTCTGACCAAGCTTCTGCTCGTCGATGCGCGACCCGCCGATCGCGAAGTCGTGGAGACCAAACTCGAAGCGATCGGATTCGGCTTCCTGGTGCCGATCTTCTTCATCTACACCGGGGTCACGTTCAACCTCGACGCCCTGTTGAACAGTAGGTCGGCGCTGATCGAGTTGCCGATCTTCCTGCTCCTGATGGTGGTGGTCCGAGGGTTGTCAGGGCTCGTTTCGGCACCGGAGAACACGAATGGTGCCGACAAGCGCGCGATCGTTCTGCTCACCGCAACAGGCTTGCCCATCATCGTCGCGGTCACCAGCACGGGTGTCGCGGCGGGCGACCTGACGGCGGGTACCGCGTCAGCGCTGGTAGGCGCGGGAATGCTATCGGTACTGCTCTTCCCGCTGTTGGCGCTGGCCCAGCATCGCCACTCGCCCATCGAGGACCGTCGATTGACCGCCGAAGTCGATCACACGCCTGAGGAAGGCTGACGGCCAACGCAGCCACTGTTCGTGAAGGCGGTTGCTGTGGCGGGAGCTTGATGGTGAAGGCCGGCACCGCTGATTCTTCGCAGCCATCAAAGAAGGGCGTCAGATAAGCGGCGACTTCCCGCCACGATATTCGATCGCGAGCCGAGGACTGGTGGTCAGCGGCGCTACTGGGGGGTGCAGCGCCGCTGACATGTTCATCATCCGATGGCCGAATGTGAGAAGCATCGATTCGACGGTCAGTTCGTCTGGGAACCGGCGCAGACACCGGATAAGAACGGATGAGAACGACGGTCAGGGAAAGAATCTATGGCGTCATCGTCCCGCGTCACTCCCGCAGGCGCCGTCCCCACCGTCCTGCGAGAGCGCCGGCCAGCAGCAGTAGCAGTGCCCAGGCGGTGACCCACCAGGCCGGGAAGCCGGTGTTGGGCAGCTCACCGTTGATCGGCGGGAGTGGCATTGCCGTGATCGTCACCGCGGCAGTTGCATTGACTGCACTCTGTCCGGCAGCGATGGCCTGCACCCGGTTCACCGTGGCCCCCGCCTGGGTAAACAGCACCGCCAGGGTCAGCGTGGCGGGAGTGGGGCCGGTCAGCTCGCCTACCGTCCAGATGCCAGTTGCGTCGTCGTAGGTGCCCTGACTCGCGGTGCTGTTGTCGACCGATCCGCCGGTAGGCAGGAACTCGGTCACGACCACACCGGACGCCGATGACGGGCCTTTGGCGGCCACCGTGATCGTGTACGTGACGATCGTGTCGACCTGTGCCGAGGTCAGGTCGGCGGTTTTCGTGACGGCGAGGCCGGACGTGACGCCGACGGCGACGGTTGCGGTCGACGAATTGTTGGCCGGCTGGGGATCCAGCACAGGAGAGGTCACCCGGGCAGTGTTGGCCAGCTTGCCGCGGAAGGCGGGGTCGACGACTCCCGTCACGGTCAGTGTCACAGACCCTCCGACGGCTAGCGGGCCCACCGCGCAGTGGACGACCTGACCGGTGACGACACAGCCCTTCGGGGCCCCGATGGATCCAACTCCGGCCGGGATCGGATCGGTCACCGTGGCCTCGGCGACTGGCACCGGTCCGTGGTTCGTCACGGTGATCTTCCAGCCGATCGAGCCGCCCGCGATCACGGTGGTGGAAATGACCTTTTTGACGATCACCAGATCCGCAGCAGCTGTCACCGCGGTGGTCACCTGCGCGGTGTTGTTCGTGGGGTCGGATTCGTCCGGCGATACGGCGGTCGCCTGGTTGGTCAGGCTGCCGGTCGCCGTGGCGGAGACCACGGCGTTGATCCGGACCGTTGCGGTCGCACCGGCGGCGATCGTGCCCAGGAGGCAGGTCTCCACGCCGTCGGCCAGGGTGCAACTGCCCTGACTCGGCGAAACGGTCCGGACGGCGATGGCGGCCGGCAGCAGGTCCCCTACGAGCACGTTGCGCGCTGCGCCGGGGCCGTTGTTGTGGACGGTGATGGTCCAGGTCAGGGCGCCACCTGGTCGCACGGAGGCCACACTCGCCGTCTTGCTGACCGAAAGATCGGCCCGGGCAGTGCCGGCCGAAACCGAGCCGGTGTTGTTGGACAGGTCAGGATCCGGGGTGGGAGAAATGACCGAAGCGGTGTTGCTGACATCTCCGGCTGTCGCATCGGCGGCCAGAGTCGCTCGGATGGTCACGACGAGGTCTGCACCGGCAGCCAGTGTCGGCGCCGTGCACGACACCGTCAGACCCGCCACGGTGCAGACGGCTCCAGCGGTGGCGGTTGCCGTGACGCCGCTCAATTCGGCCGGCAGCCGGTCGATGACAGCGACCTGCTGCGCGCTGGACGGTCCCTTGTTGTGGATCCTCAGCGTGTAGGTCAGCGGCGCCCCGGGCACCTCGGGGTTCGGCGAGACGGTCTTGACCAACGACAGGTCCGCCGAGCTGCGCTCCGGGGTGCGGGCGGTAGCCGTGTTGTTGCCGATAACAGGGTCGGGAGTGTCGGCCGAGTCGATGGTGACGGTGTTGACCACCGCGGGGCCGGTGAAATTGGGCGACACCGTCCCGGTGAAGGTGAGGGTGACGGTTGCCCCGGGCGAGAGGTCACCCAGCGCACAGCCCGTCGAAGTACAGGTTCCGTCCGGCCAGCTACCAGCAAACCCGGTCACTCCATCTGGCGTCGGATCCGTAACCGTCACCGCCCGGGCAACCGAGGGACCGACGGTTGGAAGCGACGACCTTCCAGCTGATCGCCTCACCGGCGACGGCTGAGGCCGGGCCGGTCTTAGTCACGGAGAGGTCGGCGCTGGTGGTCACGGTCGTTTCAGCGGTGGCCGTGTTTTCGCCTGGTGCCGGGTCAGGTGCAATGGAGGTGGCGGTCGCGGTATTGGCGATCACCGTGCCGTTTGCGACATCAGGGTCCACGGTGGCGGTCACGGTCATGACCACTTTTCCTGCGTCTCCGACGGCGAAATTGCCGTCGACGGTGCAGGTGAGATGTACTCCGGCGGCCGGTGCGGGGTCGCAATGCACCCGGGAGGGCAGATCGAGGCTGACATCGGAGATGCCGCTGGGCAGGGTGTCGGTGATCTCAACTGCGTGGGCTGTCGACGGGCCGGCGTTAGTGACGCTGATGGTCCACGTCAGCGGCCTGCCGGCGACGACAGTCAGATCGGCGGTCTTTTTCATGACCAGGTGCGACTCGCCCAGCACCGGCACCTCGGAGGACACGGTGTTGTTGCCGGGGCGGGGATCCGGCGTTCTGGTCGACTCGACGCTCGCCGTGTTGGTGATGAATGGACCGGTGAAATCAGCATCGAGCGTCCCGGTCACGATGATCACGACGGCATTGCCGGGGCCCGGCAGCAGGCACCCAATGCACAGACGCCCGCCGGACAGGTCAGCGCCGCACCGTTGGCGTCGGTGAAAGTCACGCCGGCCAGTGCCGACGGAAGTGAATCGGTGAGGTTCACGTCGGCGGCGGTCGACGGGCCGTTGTTGATCACGGTGATCTTCCAGGAGACCTGCTCCCCTGGCACCGCAGGACCAGACGTAGTCGGGACCTTGCTGACGGCGAGGTCGGCAGACTGGGTCACCGAGGTGGTCCAGGTCGCCGTTCGGGTGTCAGGTTGGGACGGGTCCGGTTCGGGCGTGGTGGACTCCACGGCGGCGTGGTTGACCAACTCCGAGCCGGTGAACCCCGGATCGATGGCACCGGACACGTTGATCTGGATGCGGGCGGTGTCGCCCGGCGACAGGGTGCCGATGACGCAGGTGATCTCACGCGCGTCCACGGTGCACACGCCGTGGCTGGAACTGACGGACGTTCCCGGGCTCAGCCCGGCAGGAAGCTGATCCGTCACCACGACGTCCTGGGCCACCGATGGGCCGGCGTTCGAGAGACCCACGATCCAGGCGATGTTCTCTCCGGCAACTGCCTGAGCCGGTCCGGCCTTGGTGAGCGTGAGGTGGGACAGCGGGGTGACGTCGCTGACCGTCTGACCGGTCCTCGTCGCGTCCGGGTCGGTATCGGGAGTAGGCGAGGCCACGGTGGCGGTATTGGTGACGGTAGCGCCGGAGAAAGCTGGATCGAGAGCAACCGGGATGGTGATGGTGACCTGGCTGCCGGCCGCCAGGACTCCCAGGGCGCAGTTGACCGTGCGGCCGATCAGTTCGCAACTGCCCTGACTCGAGCCGACGCCGGGCGCCAGCACGGTGATGCCGTCCGGGAGTGGATCGGTCGCCACGGTGGCCTGAGCATCGGAGGGGCCGGCGTTGTGCACCACGACCGTGTAGACGGCCTGCCGACCCGGCACCAGTGCAGTTGGGAGCACCGACTTGGCGACGGTCAGGTGAGCCGCCGTGATGACGGTGGACGTGAATTGCGCCGAATTGTTCCGGTCATCGGGGTCAGGGGTCGCGGAGGACACCGAAACGGCATTGGTCAGCAGTGCTCCGGCCGGGGTCCCGGACTGGAGCCGGCCTGTGGCGCTGATGTGCACGGTCGCACCGTCAGCGAGCGTCCCCAGCTGGCACGACGTCGCTGCGGCGCATTCGGGGAGGCCTTCGGGAAGCAACGTCACCCCGGTGACGCCGGGCGGCACGATGTCTGAGACGGTTACCTCACGGGCATCGGATGGACCCAGGTTCTCCACGGTGATGTCCCAGGTCGCCAAGTCACCGGCGGTGATCTGCGCCGGTCCGGTCTTGCTGATCTCGAGGTTCGCCGATTCCCCGATCGCCCCGACTGCGGTCGAGGAATTGTTCGCCAGGTTCGGGTCAGCGGTGGCAGCGCTGACTGTGGCGGTATTGGACAGGGTGTTCCCGACGCCTTGCGAGAGCGTCCCGGTGACCGTGATCCGCGGGGTGGCACCGATGGCCAGCACGCCCAGATCGCAATGCAGCACTCCCGAGCTGACGGCGCAGCTACCGGTGGATCCGGAGAGAACGACGTGCGGATCTTCCAGCACGTTGGGCAACGAGTCGTCGACGGTGGCACCGGAGGCGTCGGACGGACCCAGGTTCGTGACGTCGATTTCATAGGTGGCGGCGTCCCCAGCGATTGGCTTCCCAGAGGTCAGCGCCTTCCCGATCTTGAGATCCGCCGAGGTGGTGACGGGGGTGCTGGCGGTCGAGGAGTTGTTCGCCGGATTGGGATCGGTCGTGGACGCGGACACCGTGGCGGTGTTGGCCAGTGTCGGCGAGGTGTAGGAGGCAGCCAGCGTGCCGTTGACCGTGATCGTCGTTGACGCTCCGGCGGGCAGCGTGCCGATGTCGCAGCTGACGTTGTTTCCGTTGATGGCGCACGGAGTCGAGGCGGCGCCGAACGTCGCGGTCAGCGTTCCGACCGCGCCGGGTACGGAATCTGCCACCGTCACCCCGGTCGCGTTCGACGGTCCAGCATTCCGCACGGCGATCGACCACGTGACGGGTCCGCCGGCCACCGCGGTGCCACCGGTCTTGTCGATGCTGAGGTCGGCCGCGGTCGACAGGACCGTGGTGACCGAGCCGGTGTTGTCCGTCGAGTCGGGATCGCCAGTGGTTGCCGAGACGGTCGCGGTATTCACCAGCGAGCCCGTGGCTGCCGGGTCGACCGTTCCGGTGACCGTGACAGTCGCGGTCGTTCCAGCGGCGATGACGCCGACCGGGCAGGTCAGGGTGGTGCCAGCAAGACTGCACGCGCCGCCAGGTCCGGTGCCGGTCACCGCGGACACACCCGTCGGCAGGGTGTCGACGACGGTGGCGCCTTGAGCGTCCGAGGGACCGTTGTTCTTCACCGCAACCGACCAACTGATCACCGCGCCCGCTTCCAGGGTGGCGGGTCCCGACTTGGTCAACGCGAGATTCGCGGAGGTCGTCACGAGTGAGGTGACGGACTGGGAGTTGTTGGTCGAGTCCGGGTCCGGAGTGGTAGCCGTGACAGCTGCGGTATTGCTCAGTGAGGTGCCGACGTACGACGCAGCAACCGTTCCGACGATCGTGATCGACGCCGAGCCGTTCACTAGGACTGGCGGGAGTGGGCAGCTCACCTTGGTGGTGCCGAGGGCCGTACCGGTCCCGGGTGTCAGGCTGCAGGCTGCGCCGCCGTCGATGGCGGCGCTGGTCGGCCTCACGCCCACCGGAAGTGTGTCGGTGACCACCGCACCGCTGGAGACGGATGGCCCGGCATTGCCGACCCTGATCTTCCACGTTGCAGGCAGCCCTGCGGTCAAGGTGGCGGGCGCGGCCGTCTTGGTCAGGGAGAGATCGGCCGACGTGAAGATATTGCTGGTGGATGATCCGGAGTTGTTCGCCGGGTTCGGGTCCGGCGTGGGAGAAGCGGCGACGGCGGTGTTGGTGACGGTGGCCCCGACGAAGTCGGAGGCCAGGGTGCCGGTCACCGTGACGACGACGTCGGCTCCCGAGGCGAGTGTCCCAAGGTCACAGTGCAGCCGCAGCCGATGTCAGGGTGCAGGTTCCTGCACTTTGACTGGACGCGGTGAAGGTCACGCCGGGCGGTGCCTGGTCGTCGACGGTGACCAGCGAAGCCTGCGAGGGCCCTGCGTTGTGCACGACGATCTGCCACTTGACCTGGCCGCCGGCCACCGGATTTCCGGACAGCACGGATTTCACGGTCGACAGGTCGGCCGAGCTCGTAACCGGATCAGACACCGTGGAAGTGGCGCCGGTCGGGTCGTTGTCCAAGCTGCTCGAGGATGCCGTGGCGGTGTTGGTCAGCCAGGTCGTCCGGTCCGCGGGATCACTCGGCACCGCCGTAGCGGGAATCCCAAGGTTCACCGCCACGGTGCGGACGCCGTTGACGGGCACCAGCTGACCACGTGCAGACCAGCGTCGGGACGAGGGTCACCGCATCGGGCTGGAGCACCTTCACAGTGCTGCAGGAGCCATCGCCCGACGGCTGCGCCGATACCAGTGCGGTCCCGGTCGGCACCTGAGGAATCGGGTCAGAGACGGTGAAATTGTTGGCGTTCGACGGCCCGGTGTTGGTTGCGGTGAGCAGGTAGCTCACCGTCCCGCCGGCGACCACCGCTCCACTGGTCCTGGTCTTGAGCATGGTCAGGTCGGACCTTGCGGCCACGTTCTGACTTGCCGACGAACTGTTGTTGCTCGGGTCGGGATCTGCGGTCGGCGAGCCGGTCGTGGGAGCAGACGCGATGGTCGCGGTATTGGTCAGTCGAGTGCCACCGATGCCGGGATCCAGCCGTGCGGTGATCTGGATCGTCGGCGATGCTCCGGGAAGCACGTCACCGAGCGAGCACGTCACCGTGCCGGCGGCATAGGCACAGACGCCGACCGAGGTGATCGCCGAGATATAGGTGAGGCCCGCAGGTAACGGGTCGCTCACCACCACGCCGCGACCGGCGGACGGGCCGTTGTTGTTGACGGAGATGACGTACGTCTGGTTGCGGCCCGCCTCGACCGGGTCCGTGACCGGCGCCTTGGACAGGGTCAGGTCCGCGGATGTCACCACAGTGCTGGTCACGGTCGCAATCCGGTTGCCGGGCACGGTGTCCGGCGTGGGGGACGCCAATGTCGCGGTGTTCACCAGGGAGGTGCCCGCAGCAGTGACGGCCGGCACCAACGCCTCGATCACCACCGTGCGCGACTGGCCGGCGGCGAGAGTACCGAAGTCACAGTTCACGGCCGTCGACGTGGCATTGACCGTGCAGGTCCCGTCGCTGAACGTCACGCCGATGAACCCGGACAGTACGAGCAGGCCGGCCGGCATTGGATCGCTGAGCGTGACGTTGGCGGCGTCGGACGGACCGTTGTTGCTGGCGATCAGGGTGTACGTTACGGCGTTGCCCGCCGAGACCGGTTCCGGCGTCGCCGTTTTCGTCAGCAGCAGGTTAGCCCGCTGGGTCACCGGGGTGTCGATGTGCACGGTGCTGGGCGTGCTGTCCGTCGGCGGGGTGGCCGACGTGACCGACGCGTCGTTCCCGACCGACCCCGTCGCTCCGTGATCCACAGCCACCGTGATCCGGACGACCAGCTTGCTGTTCGCGGGCACCGTCGGAGCGCTACAGGTGACGGTCTGCCCAGCCACCGCACAGGTGCCGACATTCGGGCTCGCCGTACCCACGGCGAGCCTGGCGTCCAGGGTGTCGGTGATGACGACCTGATGCGCATCGGACGGGCCGGCGTTGGTTGCGGTGATGACGTAGGTGGCCGCGGCGCCGGCGACCAGCGGGCTGGGGTCGACGACCTTGCTGATGGAAATCGGTGCCTTGGCCACCACGGTGATGTCGGCCGTACTGGTGTTGTTGGCCTGGTTGCTGTCCGGCGTCGCCGACCCGACGGTCGCGGTTCCCGGGATGATGCCCGCCGGGGTCGACGAGAGAACCGTGGCCTCGAGCGGGATGTTCAGGACTGCACCGGGATCCAGGTCGCCGAGGGCGCAGGTGATCGTGTTGCCGGAGACGGTGCAGGCCCCGTGGCTGGAACCCAGTACCGGCGTGAGACCTGGAGGCAGGTGGCCGGTGACGATGACACCGCGCGCGACGGACGGGCCGGTGTTGGTGACTTTGATGTTGTAGTCCGCAGTCTCGCCCGCGTTCACCGTCTCGGGTGCGGGCACGGGCGTCAGGACGACACCGACGTCCGCAAGCGTTCCGATCGTGGTGGTCGAGGATGCGTCTCGATTGCCAGGCGTCGGATCGGTAATCGGCGAGGTCACTGTTGCGGTGTTCGTCGACGGGCCTGACACGCCCGCGTCCACCGCCGCCGTGATCGTGGCCGTCACCGTCGAATTAGGGGCAAGCGTGCCGATCGCACAAGTCACGACTTGTCCGGTGTGGGTGCAGGTACCGCCGGCAAAAGTTCCGGATGTGAACGTGATGCCCGCCGGCAAGGTGTCGGTGATGACCGTCCCGGTGGCGTTCGACGGGCCACTGTTGGTGGCGGTCAGTGTGTAGGTGATGTCTTGACCGGCGATGGGGCTGGCCGATGTGCTCTTGGTCAGCGACAGGTCAGCCTGCGCGGAGGTGCTGGAGGAGGTGGACGCACTGTTGTTGGCGGGGTTCGGGTCAGAGGTGGTGGCTGTAACGGTGGCCGTGTTGTTGACAATGCCGGTCAGTCCTGGTCCCGCCAGGGCGACGAACGATCGCACGGCCGACTTGCCCGGAGGGCAAGGCACCGACCGGGCAGGTCACGATCCCAGCGGCTGCGGTGCAGCCGTTCGCACTGCTGACGAAGGTGAGGTCGGTGGGCAGTGGATCGCTGATCGACACCCCGAGCGATTGCGAGGGGCCGGTGTTGGTGGCGGTCAGCGTATAGGTGACCTGATTGCCGGCCACGATCGTTCCGACGGGATTCGCCGACTTCGACAGGCCGACGTCGGCGCTGCCGGTCACCGTCACCGGCGTCGAAACCGTGTTCGTCGTGACGTCCGGATCCGGCGTGTCGCTCGTCACCGATGCGGTGTTGGTCAGGGTGCCCGGTCGCGGTCGTCGAACCGACGGTTCCCTGCACCGTGATCGTGACGCTGCTACCCGCGGCGACGGTCCCGAGCGGACAGTTGACTGCGCCGGCGGTGATGGTGCACGAGCCCTGCGTCGGCGACGCCGACGAGAGGGTCAGCCCGGCGACGGCCGGATCCGAGACCTTGACGTTCGCCGCATCCGACGGCCCGTTGTTGGCCACCTTGATCGTGTAGGTCTGCGGCAGTGCCGGCGACCACCGGATTGGTGGCGGCGGTCTTGGTGATCACCAGGTCCGCGGACGTGTTGATCGTCAGCGCGGCCGTTGCGCTCTTGTTCGTGCTGTCCGGATCCGGGGTGACCGCAGAAGCCGTTGCTGTGTTGTTCACGGTCCCGGCCGGTGCGTTGGCGGCGACCGTTGCGGTGATGGTGATGGTCGCTTTTGCCGTCGGCGCGAGTGTGCCGACCGGGCAGGTCACCAAGGACCCACTGATCGTGCAGGTGCCGGCGGTCGTCGTCGCACTGGTCACCGTCTGGCCGGCCGGCACCGGATCGGTGACCGTCACGGACGTGGCGTTGGACGGGCCGGCGTTGGTCGCGGTCAGGACGTAGGTGACCGGGGTGCCGGCGCGTACCGGGTTCGGGCTGACTGCTTTGGTCATCGACACGTCGGCGGAGGCCGTCACCGCCGTGGTGGCGATCGCAGAGTTGTTGGTGGGCACGTCGTCCGCGGTGGCAGAGCTGATCGCAGCTTGATCCGTGAAGGTGCCGGCCGCGGTGCCCGGCTTCGATCGACGTGGTGATGGGCACGGCAACGGACCCACCGTTGGGCACGGTAGCCGTCGTACAGGTCACCACCCGGCCGGCCGCCGAACAGGTAGTGCCGGCGGGAGGCGCCGACGAGACGTAGCTGATCCCGGCCGGCAAGGTGTCGGTCATCACCACAGTGGCGGCGCTGTTCGGCCCGTGATTGGTGCCGGTCATCGTGTAGATGACCTGACTTCCGGCGGTCTGGCTGGCCGGAGCCGACGTCTTGGTGATCGCCAGGTCGGCCAACGTACCGACCGGAGTGTCGACCTGGTTGCCGATGAACGAGAACGACTTGTTGATGGTGTGCGCCAAGTAGCTGAGGCTGGCTGTGTTGGACAGCGTCGTGCCGGCCGCGGCGCGGTCCACGGTGGCCTGGAACTGTACGGTGGCGGTCTGGTTGATGCCGATCGTGCCACCGGTGGTCCCGTTCGCTCCGCTACCGAGCCGCACCCTGACTGTTCTGGTGGCGGGAATGTATTCACCCTGGTCGCTGTCGATGACGTCGGTCAGCGGCGTGTTCGCCGCCGAGCCGGGATTGGCCACCAATACCAGGCTGCCGGGCGTGTAGGTGACATTGGCCGGGAGTGGGTCCGTCATCACCGACTTGTCGGCCGGGTCGGCACCGGTGTTGGTCAGCGAAATCTTGTAGTTCAGGGTGTCCCCGACGGCGGCCGGCGAATGCCCCTGCAGGTCCGTGACGGTCTTGATGACCGGGCTGAAAGCCGGCGTGAACAGGTCGATCTGGGTCGTGACGACCCCCGCGTAGTAGGTGTCGCCATTGGTGGTGAGCTTGACAGTCGTCGCCGTCTGACTGTTTGCCAGCACATTGGTGGCGTTGATCCGGCCGATATCGGCGCCCAGACTATTGGAGTAGTTGGGATTGCGTGCGGTCAACGGAGTGCCGGAATCGGTGATGGCGGAATTGAAGAAGTTCGTCTGGGGTCTGTTCAAACCGGATAGAGGCGTCCCATTCAACTGCATCCCATCGCCGACGAGACCACGGTCACCCTCCCAGGTCACCACGCCGATGGAGGAGCTGACGTCGCCGGCCGCCGGCGTGAGAAAGCCGTTGATGTCGATCGTGGCGCTGTTGGGGCCGCCATTGCCGGTGACGTTGCTGAACCCTTTGAAAATCTCCAGATCGCGCAGCGGCGCAGCGGGATTGCGGTACGCCACGATCAATGACCAGCCGGCGTACCGGTCGTTGCCAGTGCTGGCCCCGATGTCACCCACCCAGTACGTGCCGTTGCCAGCCGCCTTGACCTGCCCGGTCACGTCGAGGAAGCCCTGGTAGGGGTTGACATCGGGACTGTTCGGTAAATTCGGATCAGCAATGCCGCCGGTGAGCTGGCTGTAGCCGGCAGCGCCCGGTGCCTTGAACTTGACTTGGGCGGCCCGCGCAAGGGTGACCGAGTCTGCCCTCCGGCCGCCCCAGACGAGAAGGGCCGACAGCACCGTCGAGCCGGCCGGAAGGCTCAGGTCCGCGCTCGTGGAATTCGAAGTCGTCGGATCAGAGTCGGCGTCGATGAAGCCCATGGCGAACTCGTTGTTGTCGATGTTCGACTGGGCGTTGGTGGTCGCCACCGCCGACTGCGCGCTGGTGCAGGCAGTGGAAGGCGACGGGCAGGTCATCTGGCTGTTGCCGAGCAGCACGATGGCCCCGTTGTCCTGGGTGCTGAAGAAGGTGTCGAACGGGATGGCAGCGGCAGCGGCCGCAGCGCCGGGCAGCGCGATGGTCGTGGTGGCCATGGACATCAGCACGGTGATCACTGCAAGCAGACAGGTGAGCCGCCGGCTCCGCGGGCGCGAACCGGCGGCAACCATCAGCGGCCCCACCGAAGTTCTGGACATGAACCTGCTTCCACTTGAACTCGAATGAGTGCTGCAGTGGCCGCACGCGGGTGTCTGGCCCCCGGTTACTTCTACTGCTCACCCAATGTGCATCGCTCGCACACGGATCGTCACATCTTTGCCGCCCGCTGGCAAGCAATCCCACTGCAGCGCCGAGTTACGACACTGGGCAAGGCCCGCGGACTCCGAACTATCCCGGAAGATTTCCTGCGACATGGAAGATGCCCGGTGACGGAGGGTGCGTAGGAATGAGACACTTAGTAGGCATTCGAATTCTGTGCCGACCTGCTGTCCAGCACAGACAGCGGTGCGTCACCAGTCCCTGGGATCTTGGATGAACAAACGGGGCGTCCGCAGGTGAACGAGAAAGGCCTGAGATGACAGGCGAATACGACCGCGCACTGGGCAAACGCCTGCGGTCCGTTCGAGTAGCTCAGCAGTTGAGTCTTCGAGCCGTCGAGGAGAAATCGGATGGCCGGTGGAAGGCCGTGGTGATCGGCTCCTACGAACGCGGTGATCGATCGGTCACCGTGGTGGGCCTGGCTGAACTCGCGGACTTCTACGGGGTCCCCGTCGTCGAACTGCTGCCCGGAGACTCCACCCGGACGACGACGTCCTTGCCCTCCCTGGTGATGGACCTGCGTCGGCTCTCGGAAATTCCGGCCGATGAGGGCGGCCCGCTGGCCCGATTCGCCACTGCCATCAAGTCTCAACGCGGCGATTACAACGGAAAGGTGCTCAGCATCCGCGTGGAGGACCTCAGGGCATTGGCCGTCATGTACGACATGTCGCCGGCTCAGCTCACCGAACAGCTGATCACCTGGGGCGTGCTTCCCCCCGGCACCCGGATCGAGTGAAGCCAGGGACCAACCGGACATCATTGATGGCTATGAGATTGATCGAATAGCCGCCGATCGGGTTCCAACTAGGCCATTCAGGGGCCGCCTCAGGAAAATCTCACTCTAGGCAGACGACTTGGTCCGCCCGGCCACCCGTACAGCGCCTTATGAATGCGGCCGGGGTGGGGCACCCTGATTTCATGTTGTTGATTCCTGCGCCACGCCCGGCGGAGCCGGACACCACTGCCAATGGACGGTCGATCTCAGACGAGGTCCAGTGGCTGATCGACGAGCACAATCGAAAGCAGCAGACCCGCCGCTTCTGTTCCGTTGACGATGTGGCGATGGATGTCGGCCTGCCGCCACGTCCGCACACCGACGTGGAGATGTGGATCGCAGCGGTCGCGGCTGCCGTGCAGGCCAGCCCTACGAAGCCGGCGCCGACACTCCGCACCTTGGCATAGCCCACTCACCCTTGGTCGGCATAACCCTCCTGCGCCGCCTGGAGTACCAACGGCTTGAAGGCGAAGTCTTTAGCGTGCGCCAACTTTCGCTCATTAGTTCGGGCGATGATCCTATCTACCCGCTCGGGCGCCGGGTACAGTCGACCACGGACTGAAACCGCAGCGTCGCAAAGCGTATTTCGGCGCCGTCGCGGATCCGAACCCCAAACCGACCCACACACCGACCGCCCCGAGATACCCGCGACCATCGACAAATTCAGGTGAGGTCATGACACCGACAACAGGGCACCGCAGCGGCACACCAACCCCCACAACTGGCCAAACCCGCAGTGTGCGTAACACGCAGATCCCAGCACCGAGAGGGCAGAAGGCGCATCCGTACCCGACGTCCCCTGACCACCGCACCGAACAGGCCCGTCGGCGCAGCGAGGAAACACAATCGGCTATCGACATCGCCGCCGGCTGGTAACCACGGCTGACATCCTGTCCCTCCTTCCGGCTCCGGTCGGCCAAGATCTCTGTTGGACGCCTCCCACCGACCCCGCACCGACTTCATCGCCCAACGCCGACGGCAGCGCCCAGGCGGGACGATGGCGAATGAGTCTTCTCGTGCCAAGCCCCTGAGTGAAGGTGAACCCCCGCGGGTACCAGTCCGGGCAACGGCCTCCCCGCAAGGGCGGGTGAGGTCCGGACGCAGGGGAGGTCGTAGTGGTGGACCGGAAGTCCTCGGCTGTGGAACTGATGAGCGCCGCGTGTTCCGTACCGGTGGGGGCCAGTGTGGCGCAGGCCGCCCTGGCGTTGATGACGTCCGGCCTGCCGATGGTGCCGGTCTGCGGGAACGACTCGAAGTTGGCCGGCATCTTCACCGCCGCAACTCTGGTTGCTGCCGTCACATCGGACGAGGCACGAGCCGGCCGTCGGGTCGATGACCTGATGAACTCCGATCCTCCGTTCGTCGCCGACTATGCCTCCCTGGAATGGGTGCTCATCGAAATGCAGGACGCGCATCTGTGGGCATTGCCCGTTGTCGATGCCGAGCATCGGTTGCTCGGCACCATCGCGCTGACCGCGCTGACCGATCTCGTCTTCCCACCGTTGCTCGTCGAGATCTGGGAACACGCCGCACTGCCGAACTGACATCGGTGCGAAGCGCCGTCGAGCGCGCGTCGAAGCAGACTATGCAAAGTGGCCGGAACCGCTTTCGCCCGTTGAAGGTGGGGCACGATTCGACCAACAGGTCGTCGAGATTCGGCGGGGCATTCGCGGGCCGGCGGGCTCGCGTCGCGCGCAGCGTCAAGTCACGGAGCCGTCAGATGTCGAGCAGTGCCGAAGACTCGCCCGATGATCCGACCGACGTCGAACCAACCTACAGAGCCGACCGATTCCACCGTTCGGCTCTGGGACAAGGAATACGGCTCCCGGGATGCCCCTCTCGGTGATCAGGCTCGCCGGTATCCGGGCCCCTACCTCGACATACAGCGGCTGGTCAGGATGGCCGTCGGCCTGTCCAAGGGGGTCGGCGCCGCCGAGGCGGCCGCACGTCGGCAAAGCGGACGGCCGGCGCCCGACCTGCTGAAGACTGTGCTCGAGGCGTCAGCGCGGATGGACCCCTTGGCTATCGTCGTCGCACTGACCGAAGCGGGATTCACGTTGGGTCTGGCCGACTGCATCGACGAGGTGCTGCTTCCGGCGATGCGGCAGATCGGTCTGTGGTGGGCAGGCGGACGATGCAGCCAGGCGCAGGAACAGCTGACGACGGAGGCCGTCCGGGCGTGGGTCGACCACGGCAGCGCCTTTGCTCCCACACCCACCCGGACGGCGCCGGTGCTGCTGGCCTGCGGTCCGCGGGACCGGCACACGATCGGACTCGAGGCGCTCGCGTTGCTGCTGCGAATCCAAGGGTGGCAGTGTCGGGTGTTGGGCGATCGAATCTCCACTACCGTCCTGCTGACCGCGACGCAGGCCACCGCCCCCGCCGGCGTTGTGGTCGTCTCTCACCTCGCGATGAACCGTGGCCATGCTATCCAGTCGCTCGCCGTCATCGAGCAGGAGCACATTCCACTGTTCTACGCCGGCAACGCCTTTGGCACGAAATCTGATCGCGCACATCTGCCGGGACACTATCTCGGGACCAGGATGGGGCAGGCATGCACGGACATCTGCGAGGTGCTGGACCGCGTGGGTGAAAAGATGCCCGACCCGGCCAGCACCTCCGTCCACCTGCCCGATCGTTGACGCACTGCCGGTCGGACGTACCCGAACGCGTGTATAACCATCACACCCGTTGGATCCGATCCGCAGGAGGACGCAATGCCGGATTTTCCGCCGCTCGCCCACGTCGCCGTGACCGTGACCGATCTGGAGCGGAGTACAGCCTGGTACACGGGACTCTTCGGGGCTGCGCCGGTGCTCGACGAAGACGAGCAGATAGGGAACTTCCATCACACGGTGTTCGCCGTCGGCGGTGGAAACTTGTTCGGCCTGCATACGCACCCGCAGGCGGCCAATGATTCCTTCGACGAACATCGCACCGGTCTGGATCACGTGTCCTTCGCGTGCAGCGATCGGGCGGAGTTGGAGGCGTGGGCGGCGCGGCTGGACGAGTTGGGCATCGCTCACGGCGAAATCGTCGATGCCCATTACGGCTCCGGCGTTTCCTTCCGTGACCCCGACGGCATTGCGCTCGAGTTTTTCGCGCCGCCCGCCTGAGTTCGGGGAAATTCATCGCCACCTGCTGACCCGAGGGCAATCCTGGTCAGTCACTGGGCTGTGCGGTACCGCGGAGCACGACCTGCGTCGGCACCGCCTGGGTCACGCCGGCCTGACCCCGGCCGACTTCAAGCGTGGGGAAATTCGTGGGCGGCACCCCTGCCCACAACGTCACGTCGGCCGGTTCGTTGAATGTACCGATCGGGACCGCCACCCCAGAAGAGTTGACCATCCACGCCTGGTAGAACAGTCCATCGGCTCGCCGCGGCAGCCCGGCACCATGGAATTTGACCTGCCAACCGCTGACCGTTTTCGTCAGGACTGCCGAACCGGACGCGCCCGCGGCAAGCGGCGTCGCGTGCAACTCCGCCGCAAAGGTCACCGGTGCAGGATTGGACTGTCGCAGGCCGGACACCACGCCGACCGTCAGGATCAATGCGGCCGCCACCCCGAGGAGTGTGTTGCGGACCCGGTGTCGGCGAGCGCAGCACGGTGGGCTCGGCGGACTTGGCGCTCGCGATCGCGCGGACCACCCGATCCTCCATGGTCGGGTCCGGGCGAACCCATACGGCCGGGTCGGCGAGCAGCTCGCGCAGACCATCGAGCTCGGCCCGCTCTCCGGCGGGCAACCCCACTGCATCGTCGCGGCCGAGGTAGGCGACGCGTTCGTCGTCACCCATCACCGCACCCCCTTCTCGGAAGCTCCGGAGGACGCCCCGCTCGACGGGCCGTCCCCGAACGCAGCACCGGTGGTGACATGGTCGGGCCGCAGGTGCCCGAGCAGACCGGCCAACCGCCGGTGCGCACGATGACTGCGGGATTTCACGGTACCGATGGGTATCTCCAACTTCGCCGCGATCTCGGTGTGGGTCAGTTCCCCGAAGTGCTGCAGCCTGATCAACTCACGATCCTGCTCCGGCAGACTGTCCACCGCCTGCCGCACCTCCCAGAGATCTGACAACTGATCCGCCGACGGAGCGGCCATCGCCAATACCGGGTCGGAGACGTCGATCTCCTGGTGGCCACGATGCCGCCGTTCGTAACGATAGACATCGATCGCAGCGCGCTGCGCGATCGTCGCCAACCACGGTCCAAGGGCCCTGGCCGGATCGAAACTCCTGGCGGCCTTCCACGCGTGCACAAAAGTCTGTTGCGTCGCATCCTCGGCCAGGGCGATGTCACCCAGGACCTTGTAGGCCACCGAGTACACCAATCCGCCGAAGCGTTGATACAGCATCCGGACCACGTCGGGGTCGCCCCCGGCGAATCGGGCCGCGAGTTCGGCATCGGTCGTCCCCACCGATCCGACGCTAGAGCGTGTTCTGGCGCCGTGGACGATTTCGGTGAATCTCGCTGCAGAAAACTTGATTCTGCTCTTGACCCACGGATTACCCGGTGTCGGTCAACGGTACGGCCGGTCGACTCATCTGTCCTCGTGCAACAGCCGGTAGATCACGTAGAAGGCGACCCAGGCGATCAGAGCGCCGACCAGGACGTCGAGTGCGGTGTAGACCAGTTCGACCATCCAGGCTCCTTTATGCGGCGGGTACAGAAGCGACTTCTGCGCGATGACCCTCAGCGCTAGGTTGCCCGGCTGGGGCCGGGCTCAAACCGCCGACCAATTCGGCAAGCAGAGCATCGTGCGGCACCCCCCTAGGGGTGTACCGGGGGCACCCTAAGGGTGGTTGAGTCGTCAATAGCAAGTGCAAGATCGACCGTCGGCCCGACCGGGCTGACGCCATGAACGCCAACGCGTTCCGTCACAGGAGGAACTCATGCTCGGTCTCATCATCAGCATCATCGTCATCGGATTGATCGCCGGTGCGCTCGCGCGCCTTGTCGTGCCCGGAAGGCAGCACCTCTCCGTCGTGGGGACCATCGTGCTGGGCATCGTCGGATCATTCGTCGGCGGATTCCTCGGCTACCTGATCTTCCACAAGGACGCCCAGGACGGGTTCCTGCAGCCCGCGGGGATCATCGGATCCTTCATCGGCGCGGTCATCGTGTTGCTGCTCTGGATCCGTCTCGGCAACCGCAACTCGGTCCGCAGCTGATTCGCTTTCCTCCACTCGAAAGGCTCGTCATGATCATTCTCGGACTCATCCTCCTGGTCATCGGCTTCATCGTGCACATACCTATTCTCTGGACCATCGGCATCGTCCTGATCGTCATCGGTGCCATCCTGGCCCTGCTGGGAGCGACCGACAGGGCGGTGGGCGGCCGGAAGCACTGGTACTAAGCCGGCTGCGCCGACAGGTCGGACCGGGGCGATCATTGCGGTATGGACATTCTCCGCGCCGGTCTCGGCTTGGTTGAGTCACCAAGATGGCACGCCGGGCGGCTCTGGTTCAGCGACTGGATCGCCGGCGAGATCATCGCCATCGACGACCGTGGCCGGTCCGAACTGATCCTGCGCCATCGGTCTCTCCCGTTGTGTTTCGACTTCCTGCCCGACGGTCGTCTCCTCATCGTGTCGAACCAGCAGATCGCGCTGCTGACCCTCGAGGACGACGGCCGGACGGCCAGCTATGCCGAGCTGTCGGCCCTGTCGTCGGTGGGCTGCAACGACATCGTGGTCGACGGCCGGGGCAACGCGTATGTGAACAGCCCCAATTTCGAATTCACCGCAGGTCCGCCGGACGACCCGGTACAGCCTGGGTTCGTCGCATTGGTGACGCCGGACGGCGCGGCACGAGTCGTGGCGCAGGACATCGCATTTCCGAACGGCATGGCTGTCACGGCCGACAACCGGACGCTGGTCGTCGCCGACTCCTACCGTCACCAATTGCTGGGCTTCACCATCGACAGCGACGGTGACCTTTCCGACCGCCGGGTCTGGGCGGACCTCGGCGACGCCGCACCCGACGGCATCTGTCTCGACGCCGAAGGCGCGGCCTGGTATGCCGACGTGCCGCACGAACGCTGTGTCCGGGTGGCGGAGGGCGGAACCGTTCTGCAGGTGGTCCCGCTGGACCGGGGCGGCTTTGCCTGCATGCTCGGCGGCGAAACCGGCACCACCCTGTACATCGTCGCCGCCCGCTGGCCGGGAATGGCCGGTATGGGCGGCGACACGGCGTGGGAAGGTCAGGTGCTGCGCACCGACGTGACCGTCGCCGGCGCAGGCTGGCCCGCCCGCTGATCTACTACAAAGCAATATCCGGCCGCTCGGGTGAACAGATCGGCCGCCGGATCGGCGACACCAACCTCTGAGGAGAGTTGCACCGGTGACACGACGCGCAATCAGCACGGCACAAGCACCCGCCGCACTTGGCCCCTACAGCCAGGCCATCGTCGCCGGAAATCTGGTGTTCTGCTCCGGAACGGCCGGCATCGACCCGGTGAGCGGCCTGGTGCCCGACGGGATCGAGGCACAGACCGAGCAGGCACTTCGTAACCTCGCCGCCGTCCTCGACGCCGCAGGTTCATCCTTCACCGATGTCGTCAAGACGACGATCTTCTATTCGGACGTCGCCGACTTCGCGGTTCTCAACGAGGTGTATGCCCGACATATGCCGGATCCGCCGCCGGCCCGCTCCGCACCGGCTAATGTCGCCCTGCCTCATGGGCTTCTGGTTTCCATCGACGCTATCGCGGTGCTGCCGGCCGGCGCCGGGTCAGCGCACCACTCCTGACCCGACGCCGACCGGGCTCTCGATCAGGCGCCTGCTGCGTTGAGGTGGAACGGCACGGTGACGATATTGCTGGATACACCCAATTTCGCCAGATCGCGGGAATCGATCCTGCCGTCGTGGTTCAGGTCGGTGATCACGTCCGGTGCGTCGTCATAGATGCCGTTGTGATTCAGATCGGCCACCTCTGCGACGGTCAATGTGGTGTCGATTCCCTGGCCTGCGATCGGAGCCCCGACCAGCCAGGTGTCCCACAGCTCGGTTTCCTTGGCCGACCGGTCGGTGACGCCCGTGATGTTGAACAGATTGGCCAGATTGGTACCCGGACCGACAAATCCGGGCGTGGTGGAATTCGTCGTCGAAGTCAGCACCACGACGCCAGGATTGCGATCGTCGTGACCGGTGGAGAACAGCCCCGGGAATGGCGCGACGTTGCTGTGCACGCCCGGACCGGTCAATTGGAAGGCGGTGAAGCCGGTGCGGGGCAGGCCATTTGCGCCACCCGGAAAGGACAGTTCCATGTCGACGAACCAGCCCTTGCCCTCGATTCCGGCGTTGTCGTGGCGTTCGGGGGCGAATACCTCGATCTTGACCGGTTTCGGGGCCGGCTTGTGGTCACTTGCCGCGGACAGGGTGACGGCTACCGGCGCCGCCGACCCTGTTGATGCCGAAGCGGCAGCGGATGCGGCCAGCAAACCGGCCACCGCGGTTGCGGCCAGGAAGCCGCCGGTGAGCATGGTACGGGTTGATCTCTTGTTCATTTCGAGCCTTTCCGGTGAGGGGATTTCACCGTGTTACGGCTCGACTGCACAGATCGGTTCCGACACATGCGAAAAAGAATTTAGGCCCGTTCAGCCCGTGAGGAGATGTACCTGGCCTTTCACCAGCACCTGCACGAGTGAATCGGGTGGGTGTCGACGCGCGCCGAAGGCAACGATCGTCTCGGCGCCGTGATTCACGCCGTCCTCGACTCTCAATTCGAATCGGTAGTTCTCGCCGCGGAATTCCATCCGCTGTACCCGCGCCGGGACACCGGCGGCCGCCTCAGCCGATTCCACCAGAATCTGGGCGGGTCGGATCAGTACGCTGACCGCGCCGGACGGTGCTGGACTGTCGAGCTCCAGTTCGCCGAGAATGCTGCGGGCCCGCCGGCTCGAGGCGGTTGCCGGGATGATGTTGCAGTCACCAAGCGCACGGGCGGCGGTGACCGAGCCGGGTCGCGCGTGCAGTTCGTCCGGCGTCCCGGTCCGGATGATCCGGCCGGCCTCCATGATGGTGATCTGGTCGGCGATGGCGAGCGCCTCGCCCGGGTCGTGGGTGACCAGGATCGCCGTCGTGCCGGTCGCTCGGAGCAGATCGACGACGTCGCCCCTGACCTGGGCACGCAAACCTGCGTCGAGTGCAGTGAACGGCTCGTCGAGCAGCAGCAACGCGGGTTCCGCGGCCAGCGCCCTTGCGATGGCAACGCGCTGCTGCTGTCCCCCCGACAGTTCGTGCGGGTAACGGTCGCCGAGACCGGGCAGGTCGATCAGCTTCAACAGCTTCGACACCGCAGCGGCTCGGCGCCGACGGGGCAGCCCGAAGCCAATGTTCGCCGCGACGCTCAGGTGCGGGAACAGCGCGCCGTCCTGGGGGATGTACCCGATCCGCCGGCGCTCCGCGGCGACGTGGGTCCGGGGCGGCTGGTCCAGCAGAGTGCCGTCCAGTTCGATGCGTCCCGCGGTCGGCAGGTGGAAGCCGCCGACGACCCGCAGCAGGGTGGTCTTGCCGCAGCCGGACGGGCCGACGACGCAGGCGATCGCACGGCCGGGCACGGTCAGGTCGATGCCGGTCAATGCGGGAACCTGTCCGTGTGCGGCGTGCAGACCGGCAACCTGCAGAATCATCGGAGTGTCCCGCGCCGGGCCAGGATCAGGACCGGGATCGCGGAAAGCCCGATCATCACGGCCGCGTAGGGTGCCGCCTGCCCGTAGGCCAGACCTGTTGTGTACGACCAGAACTGGGTGGCCAGTGTGTTGGTTCCGATGGGGCGTAGCAACAGGGTGGCGGTCAGTTCGGTGCTGGCCGAGAGCACTACGAGAGCGGCGGCCACGCCCAGACCGGGCAGGATCAGCGGCAATGTCACCCGGGTCAACACGCGCCATCGTCTGACCCCGAGCGAACGGGCCACTTCCTCCACTCCGGTAGGCACGGCGGCCAGTGCGGCCCGTACCCCAGTGAGGGCCAGCGGAAAGAAGAGCACGACGTAGCCGGCCACGAGCATCCACGGACTCTGATAGACGGGTCGGGCGAAATGGATGGTGATGTAGACGATCGACAGGCCGACGGCGATTCCAGGAAGTGCACGGGTCAGGTAGGCGCTCCGTTCGGCGACCGCACCGAGCCGGGTCCGGCGCCGCCACGCGTAGAGCGCGACCGGCACCGCAGCGACGGTGGCGATGACGGCCGCGGCGAGTGCGAACATCACGGTGCTGCCGATGTCGGACATGATCGACGACGGCGGCAACGTACTCGAGGTGCCTCTGATGAACCAATATGTCAGGGCGCCGAGCGGAACGCCCAGCGCAAGGCCGAGCAGGCCGAGCAGCACGCCCGCGGCCGTATACCGGTTGCCGCCGCAACGGGACTCGGGTCGCGCGTCGGGCGGTGGATGCGGCGCGTACGACGTGATGCCGACCGCCGATTCTCATCTCGGCCGCGACGACCAGCAAGGCCGCGGCGCAGAGCAGCAGGCTGAGCACCGAAGCCGCGGCCGTGTCGTAGGCAACCTTGTACTCGGTGAAGATGGCGGTGGCGAAGGTCTGGAAGCGCAGCGCAGCGAACGCGCCGTACTCGCCGAGCAGGTACAGGCAGACGAGCAGGGCGCCCCCGCCGAGGGCGGACCGGCTCAGCGGGAGCGTCACCCGGAACAGCGTTTTCCAGCGGCCCACACCGAGGCTGCGTGATACCTCCTCTGCAGCTGGATCGGCGCGGCGCAGGCTGGATGCGACAGGCAGGTACACGAGCGGATAGAGCCCGCAGGTCATCACGAGCACCGCGCCCCAGTAACCCCGGACCGACGAGGTCAACGAAACCCAGGCGAAGCCCTGGACGAACTCCGGAACGGCCAGCGGCATCACCAGTGCGACCGAGAAGAATCTGCGGAGCGGGATGTCGGTCCGCTCGACCAGATAGGCCGCCCCGAAGCCGATCACTGCGGTGGTGGCGGTCACCGCAGCGGCGAGGGTCACCGTGTGCCACATGAGCGTGGCCACGATCGGTCGATGCAGCAGAGCCCGCGCCGGTGCCCATCCGGCCTGGATCGCCTGGACGACGACGAAAATCAGCGGCGAGCCGACGGCCAGCACCACAGCCGGCCGTGACAGCGCCCAAGGGTGAGAACAGGCGCCACCGCACCCCCGGCCAGCGCTGGGTCGAGAGTCGTGGCGGCGAGGCAACGGTGATCAGAGCAGCCCCACGTCCTGTAGCAGCGTCAGTGCCGGCTTCCCGTCACCCAGCACAGCCGGCGAGACGATCGCGCCGAGCGGCGGCAACTTGGCACTGGAGACGACGCCGGGCCGCAGTGGATATTCGTAGCTGTTGGACGTCGCGATGATCTTCTGCGCAGGAGCGCTGACGAGATAGGCGAGGAACGCCTGGGCCGCGGCCTGGTGACTGCTCGACTTGACCACGCCTGCACCGGACACGTCGACCAGAGCCCCCGGATCGCCCGCCGCGAAGTAGTGCAGCGAGGAATTCACCTTGCCGGCGCCGACCTCGTCCCGGAGCCGATACCAGTAATAGTGGTCGACGATCCCGGCCTGCACCTCGCCACTGTCGACAGCGGCGATCAGAGCCTCGTTGTCCTCGTACACCTTGCTGTTGGCCTTCAGCCCGTCCAGCCAGGCCTTCGCCGCATCCTGGCCCTTGGCCTTGATGATGGCGGTGACCACCGGGGAGAAGTCGGTCTCGCTCGGTGCCACCCCGAGCTTGCCCTTCCACGCCGGGCCGGAGAGGTCAAGGACGGACGCGGGCAGCGCGCTACCAGCGATCGAGGAGTTCACGGCCAGCGCCACCGATCGGGCCGAAATCCCGACCCAGTCATCGGCGGCCGAACTGGCGTCTGCGGGAACCTGCTTCAGGGTTGCCGGATCGACCGACGCAAGGAGTCCAGCGTCCTGCAGCGTGGTCAGCGCCGGTGGGTTCTCGGCGAAGAAGACATCAGCCGGGCTGGCCGGGCCTTCCTGCAGCAGCTGACCGACCAGCGAGGCCTCGTCGTCGGACTTGACCTTGACGGCAATACCGGTGCGGTGGGAAAAATCGGCGACGAGAGCCGCTGTGGTCTGCTCGTGCTGACCGCTGTAGACGGTGATGGATCCGCCGGCGATGGAGGCCGATGACGACGATGCAGGTGTTGCCGCTCCAGCCCCCGCGGGTGAACCCGCTGAGCTGCTCGAGCAGCTCGTCAGCAGTATGCTCACCGTCGCCACGGCGGCAAGCGCCGCCAGCCGACGTGATCGGGTAATTCCAAGCATCTTGTTCGACTCTCTGTTCACGACTAGGTTAGCCACACCTAACCACAGGTCGCTTCTCTGGGACAGCTGACGGCCACGACCAGTTCCGGGATGCGGTGGCGGCAGTCAGGACATGCCGACGTGTCACAATGTTGGCGACTTGAGTTAGTGCCACCTGTGCTGGACAGACGATTCGACCACTATCGATTCGACGCCGTTCACAGTTCGACCTGGCGGAGCAGAAGGCGAAAGCGATGACCGATCGACGAGTTCCTGGGCCGCTGGAGACAGCGGTGATGGCGGTCGTGGCCTCCGCGGGAGGGCCCGTCGCAGTGGCCGAGGTGCAGAAGGAGCTCCCCGGCGACCCCGCATACACGACGGTGATGACGACACTGTCGCGGCTGGCCGCCAAGGGTGCCCTGCGCCAGAGCCGGGAGGGTCGGGCATTTCAGATACGCGCTGGCCGCGCCCCCGGAGGCAGTGGACGACGCCGTGACAGCACGCCGAATGCGCCGGCTACTCTCCGACGGCTCCGACCGGGCCGGCGTGCTGGCTCGGTTCGTGGCCGAATTGGAGCCGGAGGAGGAGCGCCTGCTCGCCCAGCTGCTGGACCGCTCCGACCGCCAGGCGGACTGACACCGTGACGTTCCCGTTGGTCGCGGCAGCATTGGCATTGCTGGCCTGCGCGCTGGTGGGCAGAACGGCCGACCTGACGGTAACCAGGTTGCGCCCTGGGCAGGCAGTCGTGTTGTTGGCCGTGGTGTCCATGGCCGTCTCCTTGGCCAGCGGTATGGCGCTCACGGCGATTGCCGTCGCGGTCGTCGCGAGTCTGGCCTCGGTCGCCGCCGCGGGGCAGTGGTCGGCGGCGGTCATCCGGGCGGAGGTGCCCATACCGGGTTGGCTGGGCGGGTTTGCGGCCGCAATAGTTGTGCTGCTGTTGGTCAGGGGCGCGGTGCGGACTGTCGCCATCGTGCTGGCGTTGGTCAGAGCAGATCGGCTGTCCCGAGGCATCCGGGGCGGCGGTGGCCCGTTGGTGATCGTCGACGACGAGTCGACCGACGCCTACACGATTGCCGGCCTTCGCGGCTGTGTCGTGATCAGCCATCGGCTGTTGGCCGAGTTGAGCGACGACGAGCGCAGGGTGCTGACCGGCCACGAACTCTCTCACCTCAGCAGGCGACATCACCTCTACGTTCACATGGCCGATATCGCCGCCGCGGGGAATCCGCTCTTGCATCCCGTTTCCGCCGCTGTCCGGCTGGGCGTTGAACGGTGGGCGGACGAGGATGCGGCTGTCGGCATCGGAGATCGCCGCGTCGCCGGTCGCGCGCTCGCTCGCGTCGCGCTACTCCGGTCTGCCTGGGCTCGAGCCGCCGTTGCCGCAGGAACCAGGGCACCGCGCCCGCCGGCCGTCCAGCTCCCGGTGATGGGGGTGGCCGCCCTCCACGTTGCCGCGCGGGTCCAGGCGCTGCTGCGGCCGGCTCCGCACTGCCGCACGACGCACGTGGCGATGGTGCTCGCACTGTCACTGCTCATGCTCCTGATCGGGGTGGCCAGCCTCGACCACATCCATGAAGCAATCGAAAGCGCCGAGTCGTACCTTCAGCGCCGGGGCTGACTTCCGCACCCCGTCGGCACGCCGGCCGCGGAGGCCCCATGACAGAGCAGGAGCGGCTCGTGACCACTGAACGGCAGTCGGGGCCCGAGTCGGTGCCCGACCCCACCGGCGCGCTCCCGTCCAAGAATTCGGTCGCGCTGTCGGCGGCCAAGCGTCGGATGGCACAGGCTAAGGAAAGCGCGTTCAGGCTTTCCGGGGTACTGGAGACCACTGCGCTGGGCAGGCTGTGGTCACGACTGCTGGAGATGGAGTTCGTGGACCGGTCAGTTGCCTTGGCCGCCAAGGCGTTTGTCTCCCTGTTCCCGGCGATCATCATCATCACCGCTCTCACACCGGACTCGGTGCGAAAAGCGGTGCTCGAAAACATGTCGACGCGATTCGGCGTGCGCGGTTCGGCGTTCGAGCTCGTCAAGCAGGCCTTCACGACGCCGGCGGCGACCAGGGCCGCATCGGGCGTCATCGGGACGATACTCACGATCGCATTCGCGGTTTCCTTCACCACCGCCCTGCAGCGGACATACCTGCGCGCTTGGCGCCGGCCGCCCGGCGGCGGCGCCAAGAACAAGTTCCGCGGGGCGGCCTGGGTCGGCGGAGTTGCCGCGCTGATCATGGTGATCGCTCTGATCCGGAAGCTGTTGGGGAGCGGCCCAGGGACGACACTTGCCTGGGCCGTCGGTCTCGTCGGCTCGATCGCCGTCTGGTGGTGGACAGCGCGCCTGATGACGCGCGGCGAGGTCCGCTGGCGACCGCTGTTGCCTACCGCAGTGGCCACCGGGATTGGAAGCTGGCTGTATACGGTCGCCGCATCGATCTGGATGCCCAGCAACGTCACCAAGAACTTCGCCCAGTTCGGCGCCTTCGGCATCGCCCTTGCCTTCGTCACGTGGTTCACGGGTTTGGCTTTCGTGATCGTGGTAGCTGCCGCTCTCGGGCCATCGCTGTCCGAAGGTGACGACCTCGTCGCGCGGTGGCTCCGGCGCGGGCGGGCGTCGGTCCTGGAAGATCGCGCCCGACCCCCGCTTCCACCGCCGGACCGGCCCATGCACCTGTCCGACCTGTTCGGGCGCGGCGCGGCAGGTTCGGGTGTCACCCTGCCGCTCGCCGGACGAGGGCGATTCCACCGAACGACGAACAGGCCAGACCGGAGACAGTCGTGAGCAGTGAACGCTTCCACCTGCTTCGCCAGTTCGCCGCCAACGCACTGACCCTGGCCAGTGCGGTGGTCTTCTTCTATTTCGTTCCGATCGACGTCAGAGGCGCCCACCCGTTGCGGGAGATTGTCCTTTTCATCGGGGCGCTCGCGGTTCTGATCTGGCTGATCGTCCGACAGTTGGTCAAGCAGATGAACGCCGGGCCCGATCCCGGCGTTCGGGTGCGTAGCCTGATCACCCTGCTGTACCCGGTGGTGGTTCTGTTCGCGCTCACGTACTACGTCATCCAGGTGCACAGCCCGCAGCAGTTCGACGGCATCGTCACCCGTACCGACTCGCTCTACTACACGGTGGTCACTCTCGGCACCGTCGGTTACGGGGACGTTCATGCCGTTGGCCAGTTGGCCAAGGTGGTCACGATCATCCAGGTGGCCTTCGACCTGGTGGTCATCGGAGCACTGATCTCGGTGGCGAGTTCGCGATTCCAGGTGGTGCCCACCCGTCGCTCCATCAAGAAGAACGCCCCGGAAGATAACTCAACTGAGCCGGCCGGGCCGGCCGGCGACTGACCCCGTTTCCGCACCGTGTCGCGATTCTCGCGCGAAATGTGACCCGAATGTCCGGATTTTCGCACCACGGTGCGGGTTGGGTCCGGCGTTCGTCGTCGCACCTGTCGATCGTCGTCGCACTTGGTCGTCGTGTCAGTGACCGAGCCGATCGGGCTCACCAAGCGAGAGGAAGACGTGAGATGGCGAAATACCTGTTCTTGATCTACGGGAACGAGAAGCGATGGGACACCATGTCGCCCGAGGAAGGCCGGCGAATCGACGACGGACACCGGGCTGTTCGATCCAGGGCGGGCACGGCGATCCTGGCCAGCGGTGAATTGGAACCCAGCTCGACGGCGACCAGTCTCCGGGCGGGGGCTTCGATCGATCATCCGACCATCACCGACGGGCCGTTCCTGGAAACCAAGGAGGCGATCGGTGGGTTCTACCTGCTGGACGCCGCTGATCTCGACGACGCCATCGCGCTCGCGCGGCTCCTTCCCGAGGTCGCCGCCGACCACAGCGGTGTCGAGATTCGACCTCTGCGGGGCTCCAGCTGAGCAGTGACGGTCACGCCGATCTCCGGCATCAGGAGGTCGGCGAGGCCGTCGCCCAAGCACATCGTCTGGAGTGGGCTCGGGTAGTCGCCGCGACCGTGCGGATCACGCGGGACCTCGACCTGGCCCAGGAGTGTGCGCAGGATGCCTATGCGCAGGCCCTGCACACCTGGCCCACCGCAGGAGTGCCGACCCGGCCCGGCGCCTGGCTGACTACGGTGGCCCGGAACCGGGCCCGCGACCTTTTGCAACGTGAAACGAGGTTCCGGCGGGCAATGCCGCTGTTGGTGATGGATCCGATCGACTCTTCGACGCTCGACGTCGAGCCACAGGTTCTCGACGACGAGCGGCTGCGGCTGATTTTCACGTGCTGCCATCCGGCCCTCTCCCGGGATGCGCAGGTGGCGCTGACGTCACGTTTGGTCTGCGGCCTGTCAACCGCCGAGGTGGCGCGCGCATTTCTGGTCCAGGAGTCCACGATGGCTGCGCGGATCACCAGAGCCAAGCGGAAGATCGCCAAAGCGCGTATCCCGTATCGCATCCCGGTGCAGGCCGAGTTGGCCGACCGAGTCCAAGCCGTACTGGAGGTGGTGCACCTGATTTTCACCACCGGCCACACGGCACCCATCGGAGCGGAGCTGGTTCGCGGCGATCTGGTGGACCGGGCCATCGAACTCGGCCGCCTGGTGCACGAGTTGCTGCCCGATGAACGGGAAGCGGCGGCCCTGTTGGCCTTGATGCTGCTGGTCGATGCCCGTAGCGCCGGCCGGGTTTCACCGTCCGGGCGGCTTCTGGTGCTGTCCGAGCAGGATCGAAGTGGATGGGACCGGGACTTGATCAGCCGGGGCGTCGAGTTGCTGACCCAGGCACTGCGCCAAGGTCCGGCCGGGCGATTCGCGATCCAGGCCGCGATTGCCGCCGTGCACGCCGAAGCCGCCTCATTCGCGGAGACCGACTGGAACGAGATCGTGGCTCTGTACGAACTGCTGCGCCGACATTGGCCCAGCCCCGTGGTGGATCTCAACAGGGCGGTGGCCGTCGGATTCCGAGATGGCCCACTCGCCGGCCTGGCCGCCGCGGAACCTCTGCTCACGGAGCCGACCCTCGCCACATACAGCTACCTCAGTGCCACCCGCGCCGATTTCCTCCGCCGCCTCGGACGCCTGACCGAGGCCAGGGCCTCGTACCAGGAAGCGTTGACTCTGAACGACAATGACGTCGAGCGAGCGTTTCTCACCGATCGACTCGAAGAGCTCACCCGTCCGCAGACCTGAGCAGAAGCGTCACTCCGGACGAACCGGGCAGCCCGTGACGCGGCCTTTTCCGGGCGTGGTGTATCAATAGCACCGGCGACGTCTCTTATTTCGATCAAGCAGGCGTCTTGTTCCTGAACATTTGCTCGAGCAGCGCCGCCGCAAAAGACTCGACACCGGGAGTCGCGATATGGACATGGCCACGGCGGGGACGGCCGGAATCAACGTCGGCTCGGCACGGGCCAGACAAAAGCGGGCACATCGTCATTGGCACAAACTGATCAACTGGCTGCGCAGCGACCGTACACAGCAGTGGATCAAGCGCAAGGCCGTTGCCATGTGGATGAACGTGCTGATCGCCGCGGTGATGGTGGTGACCGTGGTCAGCGCCGGGTTCCTGGCGGAGCAGGAATGGCCGCAGCAGAGCACGTGGGGCGCCGGTGCCCTCAAAGTGTTCGTGGTGTGGTGCCTGTCTTTCCTGCCCGGTTGGCTCTACGTCCGATTTCTGGGTTTGCGCGCTGCTGCACTTTGGAGTGACTACGTCCTCACGCTGCACCGGCTCGGTTGGGATCGACCGTGGTACCTGCCCGAGCCGCCGCGGAGCTCGGAGTTCTACCAGGCGTGGAGCTCGAAGGTCGCAGACGGGCGCATCACCGAGCGGCAACGTGTACCTGCAGAAGTTCGAGGCCTATTACGGCCGCCAGATTCCCGCCAGGTCTGCGCGGAAGGCACCGAACATCGACGGATCCACCGGCGACTACATCGTGCGGACCGAATCCCTGTTTCCCATGTTTCTTGCCACCGCGGTGCTCGCCACCGGTTGGTCAGCGACCCTGTGGGACACCACGTTCTTGACCGCACCATCGAACATCTGGGATGTGCTGAAGTACGGCTTCCTTGGCGCCTACGCATTTGTGATGAGCATGCTCGTCCGTCGCTTCTTCCAGAGCGACCTGCGTCCGAGCGCCTACGCGACCGCCGTCCTGCGGATCATGCTGGTGCTGCTGATCGTCGCCGTCCTCTATCAGGTCGTCGATGCAACGTCGGCCGCGGCGATCGGCGGTGTGCTCGCCCTCGCTTTCCTGATCGGCTTCTTCCCACTCGCCGGGCTTCAGATCCTGCAGCGGGTGGTTTCGAAGCTGTTCCGGGTCGTTGTCCCGCCGTTGACTTCCGACTACCCGCTGGACCAGCTCGATGGGCTGAACCTCTGGTACGAGGCGCGCCTGACCGAAGAAGGTGTCGAGGACATGCAGAACCTCACCACCATGAACATGATCGACATCATTCTGCACACCCGAGTGCCCCCAGGGCGTCTCGTGGATTGGATCGATCAGGCGTTTCTGTTGATCCACCTCGATTCGGCCGACCGGAGGGCGATGAAGAAGACCCGAAGGGAAGGTCCAACGGCGTCGGCCGGCGACGGAGCGGCGGCCCGAATCGCGCTCCGACGCGTGGGGATACGAACCGCCACCGACCTCCTCAAGGCCTTCACCGTCCAGGAGTCCGGGCCGTGCGGGCCGCTTCAGACCCGTCGATACGATCCGACGTCAACCAGCAGTGTTCAGCTTCCGCCGGGACAACTCAGCCTGCTGGTCAAGGTGCTGAGTGCCGAGCCCGGACTCGCACCGGTGTGGAATTGGCAGCGGAACGGTGTCGTCGCGCACGCACCCGTCTGCACTGAATCAGTCGTCGATGCGCAGGATCCGACCACACCCCCGGTCCTCCCGGCACAGGCCCGTCCCGCGGATGTGCCCGCTGCCTGATCTCGGCCCGATCGGAATCTTGCCCGTTGACTACCGGCTATCGTCAGTTTGGTGGTAGCTTCTCCAGCTAGACGATGAACCCCGGGTCCAGCGTGTGACTCGCTGTCGATAAGTCCGACGTCTATTCGTCGTCATCGAAAGTTCGCTTTTCTGGCGTGCGCCTTCACCGAATCTTTCTTCGGATTGGTTCCGGAGGTCAGGTGCCCGTGCAGCAGAGCCACGACGGAAAGCTGGGGAACATGGGCAGGAACCAACATCGCAGCGGGACAAGCCTGAAAATCCGGACGGCAGTCGCCGCTGGGCGCTGGCCGGTCACCGCCGTGTTCTTCCTCAACGGATTGCTGCTGGCCACCTACATCGTCCGTGTGCCGACGCTGAAACAGACGCATGATCTCAGCGATGGTCAGATGGGCGAAGCCAGCATGCTTTTCGCCCTGGCGGCGCTGGCATCGATGCAACTGGTGGGGCGGTTGGCGGCGAGATTCGGTACCGCGGCGATCATCCGGCTGGGCCTGCTGGTCATGCCCTGTGCATTGATCGCAGCCGGGATTGCCGACAGCACAGTGCAATTCATCGCCGCACTCGTGCTCATGGGCGCGCTCAACGGACTCCTCGATGTGGCGATGAACGGACACGCGGTTGCCGTGGAGAGAACGCTCGGCCGGCCGATCATCAGCGGTTGTCATGCGGCCTGGAGCGTCAGCGCGGTGACAGCCGCCATCGCCGGGGCGGCCCTCCTTCGCGGAGGGACCTCGACGCCGGTCGTCTTCTGCATCGTCGGCGGCATCGTCGTCACTGCCGGGCTGGGCGTCGGCCGGGTATTGGAACCGGGCGAGCGCCCGCAGCGCGAACGGGCCGCGGAGCGATCCACCGCCTCGGACACCCCGTCGGGACCGCCGGCGCTCGGTTGGCGCCGGGGCTGGACGAGACCGATCGTCAGGCTCGGGCTCATCGGCTTCGTGTTGATGATCTGCGAAGGGGCCGCACTGGGCTGGAGCGGAATATTCCTGCGCGACAGTCGCGGTACCACACTGCAACTCGCCTCCACTGCGGTGGTTGCCTTCACTGCTTGTCAAACGGTCGGTCGGCTGTTCGGTGATCGGCTGAGATCGATGTACGGCGACGCAACGGTATTTCGCGCCGGCGTGCTCATCGCGACCGCCGGACTTGCACTAGCGGTGCTGGAACCCGTCCCGACCGTATCCATCGTCGGCTTCGCGATCCTCGGGCTTGGTGGTTCTGTCCTGCTTCCGGTCACCTACGGTGCGGTCGGCCGAGCGGCGCCGACCGGATATCAAGCAGCAGCCATGTCCAGGTTCACCACTTTCACCTACGCCGGGATACTTCTCGGTCCGGCCCTCATCGGTTGGATCGCCGAAGTCATCAACCTGCAATGGACGCTCACAGTCGTTGATCCCGCTACTCGGCATCCTGGCCCTCGCCCATCCCTTTGCCGAGCCGTTGGCCGAGCGACCGAGGACGCCATGCGCTCTTTGAGCTACCAATCAATCGCTGGTTGGTGGTAGCATATGGGCATGAAGCTCACAGTGGAAGAACTGCCGTTGGTGGGTGGCCACGCTTCGCTGGACCTGGTCAATACTGTGGAGCGCGGCGACTCCGCGGAAGGCGTCCCTGCGACGGATTTTCTCGTCGACCCGGCCGCCCTACTGACCTGGGCGACGCGGTCCGGTCTGATCGACGAGGACACTGCGCCCGCGGTCGCGCGGGCCTGGACTGATAGTCCGCAGTCGGGTGCCGCCGCCCTGCACTGCGCCCGGGAAATCCGCGAGGCGCTTCACACGGTTTTTCGCGCCTCCATCGACGCCGCCGCCAGTGACACTGAGGCAGTGGGCGTGGCACTGGAAACCATTCATTCCCAATGGCTTTCGTCGGCTGGCCGGTCAGAATTGGTATTCGCTGTTGGGAACGCGACAGCTGGGCGAATCGTGTTCGGCAACGCGCCACAGCGGCTCCTGCAGGATCGACTGGTGGAGGCCGCCATGGAGGGCGTGACCAGCCTCCCCCGCGAGCGGATCCACCGTTGCCCCACCGAGTTCGGCGGGTGCGGCTGGCTGTTTCTGGACCAGAGCCGTAACGGCTCCCGGCGCTGGTGCCGGATGGCGGACTGTGGTTCCAAAGTCAAGGCGGACCGGCTGACAGATCGGCGCCGTCTGGGTCGCCTTGGATCCGCAACGCAAGGCTGACATTCCGCATCTCACGCTATGGAGGATGTGTGAACACTCGCAACGGATCCGCACGCGCTATCGGTGCACTGCTGGCCATGTCGGCGGCGACCTTCACCTACGTGACGACCGAGACCCTGCCCATCGGTCTGCTGCCAACGATCTCGGGCGCCCTCGGCGTGCCGGAATCAGCGATCGGCCTGCTCGTCACCTGCTACGGATTGGTCGTCGTCGTCGCCTCCGTACCGCTGACCCAGGCCACCCGATCCGTTGCCAGGCGGCCACTTCTGGCCGTGCTGTTGCTGATTGCCGCGGCAGCGGGAGTAGTTTCGGTGGCGACCGACGACTATTGGACGGTGCTCGGCGCACGGGTGGTCACAGCCCTGAGCCAGGCCCTCTTCTGGTCCATCGTCGTTCCCACCGCCGCAGGGCTGTTCGAACCGCGTCTTCGCGGCCGGGCCATCGCGGTGGTCTTTGCCGGCAGCTCGTTGGCGGGTGTCATCGGAATCCCGGCGGGCACCTGGCTCGGTGAGCAGTTCGGTTGGCGCACAACGTTCCTGGCCCTGAGTGCCATCGCATTCGTGGCCGGCCTCATGGTCGCCGTGCTGTTGCCGAAGGAGCAGGGTGATTCGGGTGCAAGCCTTCCCGCCGTCGCACCGGATCGAGCCCAATACCGCAGACTGCTGATCGTCACGGCCATTGCGATCACGGGCATCTTCACCGCCCTCACTTTCGTCACACCGTTCCTGACCGACGTCGCCGGTTTCGCCACGGCCTCAGTCGGTCCGGTGCTTGTTGTTCGCGGGCTGGCCGGGCTTGTCGGCGTATGGCTCGGAGGCGCGATCTCGGACAGTCATCGGCGCGGGGCGCTGACCATTCCGCTGTCGATCCAGTCGGTTGCGCTTGTGGGCCTCGCAGCGCTCGGAAGCAATCCGGCGATCGCATTGGCCGCGGTCGCCTTGTCCGCACTGTCGATGTCGGCGTTCACAACCGTACTGGCCGGCCGGGTCCTGCAGATTGCGCCAGGTCGTACCGATGTCGCCGCGGCCGGCGCCTCGACCGCGGTCAACGTCGGAATCACTGTGGGCGCACTTGTGGCAAGCCTGGTTTTCGACCATTTCGGCGCGCGTGGCGCCGCGGTCGCGGGTGCCTTGATCGCGTTAGCGGCGCTCCTGGTGAGCGCGGATGACGACAGGCATTCCAGGAAAGCCGCCGCTCTATCATGCCGAGATGCCTGTTCTGCGACTCGAGCGTGACGAGGCCCGGCGGATCGCGGTTCGAGCCCAGCTGCTCGGTGCGGAGCGCTCGACCGGGTTGGCGCCACTGGTCGAGCATCTGACCTTCCTCCAGATCGATCCAACGGCGGCGGTCGCGCCGTCCGCTGACCTGATCGCCTGGAGCCGCCTCGGCTCGTCGTATCAGCCTCTGCAGTTGAAGCAGGCCATCGAGCAGGACCGGACGATGTTCGAGCACATTTCGCAGGACGACCCGGTGTACCCGGCGGTGGCGATGGTGCGGCCGATGGCGGATCTCAGTCTCTTCCTCGCCCAGATGGCCGGGCCGGCGAAATACGCCAAGTCCCGGGAGTGGTTGCAGGCCAACGACTGTTTTCAGCACGACATCCTGGCTCGACTGCGAGATGCCGGCCCACTGCAGTCCCGCGACATTCCGGACACGTGCCAAGTCCCCTGGCAGTCGACAGGCTGGACGCACAATCGCAACGTGACCATGATGCTCGAGCTGCTCGTCGGGCGCGGGAAAGTGGCCATCGCGGGTCGCGTCGGGCGCCAACGAACATGGGATCTCGCCGAGCGGGTCTATCCGGCAGGCGTCTTCGCCATCCCGTTGGACGAGGCCACCAGGTTGCGCGACGAGCGGCGGCTGCGGGCTCTCGGAATCGCCCGGGCACCGTTGGTCGGGCAGGCAGGCCAGCCGGCCAGCGTGGAGGGCAGCAACATCGAATGGCGGGTCGATCCGGACGCCGTCGGGCTACCGTTCACCGGGCGCGCTGCGCTGCTCTCGCCGTTCGATCGGCTGATCCACGACCGGGTACGTGCGGTGGACCTTTTCGAATTCGAGTACGTACTCGAGATGTACAAGCCCGCGACGGCCCGTCGCTGGGGCTACTTTGCTCTTCCTGTGCTGTATGGCGATCGACTCGTCGGCAAGCTGGACGCCGTCGCGCTACGCGACAAGGGAATCCTCGAGGTGCATGCGTTACACGCGGATGTTCGTCTCACCGCAACGATGACCGCAGCCATCCACCGCGAGATCGACTCGCTGGCAACATGGCTGGGACTGCGGAAGGCGGGATCTGAGACCCGCTGTATATGCTGACTATGCTTGGGCCTACGGGAAATTCGACATCCCGCACACCATTGGAGGCAATGTATGGCCACGATCACCACGACCGACGGCACCGAGATCTTCTACAAGGACTGGGGTTCGGGGCAGCCAATCGTCTTCAGCCACGGCTGGCCGCTGTCGGCGGACGACTGGGACACCCAGATGCTGTTCTTTCTGAGGCACGGCTATCGCGTGATCGCCGCCGACCGGCGGGGACATGGACGCTCGACCCAGACCAGCGACGGCCACGACATGGACCATTACGCGGATGATCTGGCGGCCGTCACGGCACACCTCGATCTCAAGGACGCCGTCCACATCGGGCACTCCACCGGTGGCGGGGAAGTGGTGCGGTACCTCGCCCGCCACGGTGAGAGCCGGGTAGCCAAAGCCGTTCTCATCAGCGCCGTGCCACCGCTGATGGTACAGACGGAGACCAATCCGGGCGGTCTGCCGAAGAGTGTGTTCGACGACCTGCAGGCACAACTGGCCGCCAACCGGTCGGAATTCTACCGGGCACTGCCGTCCGGCCCGTTCTACGGCTTCAACCGTCCCGGCGTCGAGTCCTCGGAAGCCATCATCGCGAACTGGTGGCGCCAGGGCATGATGGGCGGCGCGAAGGCGCACTATGACGGAATCGTCGCCTTTTCGCAGACTGATTTCACCGATGACCTCAAGAAGATCACCGTGCCGGTCCTGGTGTTGCACGGCGACGACGACCAGATCGTCCCCTACGCCGACGCTGGACTGCTGTCCGTGAAACTCGTGCAGAACGGCACTTTGAAGATCTACCCGGGCTTCCCACACGGCATGCCGACCACCCAGGCCGACACCATCAACGCCGACCTGCTGGCGTTCATCCAATCCTGACCGGTTGCTGGCCCAAATTCATACTTGCGGCGGGGATGAATTCAGTTCATCCCCGCCGGGGAAGTTGATTCCCGAGAAGTTCGGTGAGGCAATCGATCCGCTCCGCCAGTTCGGCGACTTGCTGGCGGGTGGCGATCTGGTTCGCGTCCTCCTTCTCGGTGACCTGCTCGACGAACCACGAGGCGATGGTCGCAGTGATCGTGCCGAGCAGCGCGATGCCGCCGATCATCAATGCGACGGCGATTACCCGTCCGGTGGTCGAGATCGGCGTGACGTCACCGTAACCCACGGTGGTGATCGTCGACGCCGCCCACCAGAGCGCATCACCGAAGGTCCGCAGAAGTTTCCGCGTCGCCCTTCGGTCGGGCGAGCACCTGCAGCGAATAGGCAATGAGGAAGGCGACAGCGGCCACCGTCAGCGGGATGTCGGAGATCTCGGTCCAACGTCTTTGATCCATCATGGGGGCAGCATCGCACGGCAAGGTGGAGTTCACGCGGGCCGTTTCCAGCCGCGTGCGAAAGCGCAGAAAAAAGGAATGTCGATGACTGAAGCGCTTCCCGGCGGATCGTTCAGCTTCGCCGACGATCTGACCGTGACTCGCATGGATTACGGCGCAATGCAGCTGGCCGGCCCCCACGTGTTCGGTTCGCCCGCCGACCGCGCTGCCGCCGTGGCGGTATTGCGCGAGGCGGTGGAGTGCCGGTTTGACCCTTTCCGAGGAGGACCTGACGGAGCTGGACAGCATCGCTTCCTGACCGAGTCGTCGGCAACCCGTGCGGGTGGTTCGCCGGCCAGCTGTCCGGGCAAACGGCCGCCACACCGGTCGTCGGGCAGTATCGAAACGTCCGTGTGACACCGCGGATCGACGACGTAACGCGGTGCTCCGCTTTTGTCATCTCGATCCAAGAAGGCTTTTACCTGATGCGTTCCCCCCGTTTCTCACGTCGTGCCCTGTTGACCGTGGCCGCTCTCGGCGTCGCCGAAGCCACCTTGGCGGCCTGCAGCACCTCAGGCTCTCCGGAGGCACAGAGCACCGTGTCGACCAGCGGGACTGTGCCCGCTGGCTCCGCGGCAGCGTCGTCTACCCCGGCCTCTGCGTCTTCCGCGCCGGTCTCCTCGGCGCCGGTCTCCTCGGCGCCGGTCTCATCGGCCGCTGCGTCGACTCCGTCGTCCTCAGCCGTGGTGTCGTCCGCACCGGCCACTCGCGCCGCGGCGCCGGTTCACCTCCGGCTCTACGAGGGCGATGGCCAGACCTTCGGGGTCGGCATGCCGATCATCGTCTACCTCTCGAAGAAGATCACCGATGCGAAGGCCTTCGCCAAGGCGACCGTCGTGACCGTCAACGGGACCCCGGCCGACGGGGCCTGGTACTTCGAGAAGTCCGCCATCTACGCCGGCTACCCGCTCGAGGCGCACTATCGCACCGAGAAGTACTGGCCCGCCCACGCAGACATCAACCTCGACCTACCGGTCAAGGGCCTCTCAGCGGGCGCCGGCCTGGAGTTCGACGACAGCCTGACCCTGAAGATGAGCACCGGTGCCGCGAACATCACCACGGTCGACGGAGCCACCGAGCGACTCATCCTGACCTCCGACGGCGCCCCGAAGTTCGACTTCCCGGTGTCCCTGGGCAAGGCCTCGACGCCGACTTTCACCGGCACCAAGGTGTTGATGGAGAAGGACAAGATCAAAAGGATGGTCGGCACCACGCCGGGCGATCTCTACGACCTGCAGGTGCCCTGGTCGGTACGGCTGACGAACTCAGGGGAATTCATCCACTCCGCGAGCTGGAACGGCGGAAACATCGGCCAGCGCAGCACTTCCAACGGTTGTACCAACCTGAACGTGGGTGACGCCCAGTCGTACTTCGCGTTCGCCCGGATCGGCGACGTTGCCGTCTATACGAATACCGGTGGTGCTCCGATGCCGGTCTGGGACGGCTACGGCGACTGGAACCTGCCCTGGTCGATCTGGAAGCGCGGCGGGGCCGTCGCCACCCACTGATCCTTCCCCCCGGCAGTCGGGCTGGACTATCGATGCGACTTCTCAGACCGCTACAGGAAGCTGGCGCGGACCTCGAAGCGTCGTCCCCGGCCGCATGATGATCGGACCTGCCGGCCGCAGATTCGGGAACCGGGTGGCCAGAGCGCGGAACGCTGCGGTCAGCTCCATCCGGGCCAGCGCCGCTCCCAGGCAGTAGTGGATGCCGCCCGAGAAGGCCAGGTGATCTGCCGCATTGAGCCGGGTGATGTCGAAGCGGGCCGGATCGGCGAACACCGAGGGATCGCGGTTTGCCGCACCGAGAATCAGCAGCACCCATTGTCCCGGTGGCACTGGAACACCGGCCAACTCCACCGACCCGGACGACGAGAGCAACACCCGCGCCGTCTGGTGAACGGGCGGGTCGTAACGCAACACCTCCTCCACGACGGACGGAGCCCGGGAAGGATCGCTGACGAGCAGCTCCCACTGCTCGCGATTGGCGAAAAGGGCGCGGACGCCGTTGCCGATGGCATTCACGGTGGTCTCGAAGCCGGCGAGCAGTAACAGGCCGACCAGTGACGACAGCTCTGCCGTTGAGATCTCCTCGCTCTGCTGGGCCAGCAATGCCGACGCCAGGTCATCGCCGGGCTGTTCGGCCGCTCGGGCCAGCAACGCCGCGAAGGTGGCCTGCAGCTCCCGATCGGCCCGGAAGAGCTGCAGCGCGTGGCGAAGCGAGTGCACGCCGTCCAACCCGGACGCCATGGTGGCGCCGAGCCGACGTAATCGGTTCGGTTCGCCCGCCAGTCCGAGCATTTTCGTGATCACCGCGATCGGCAATGGCGAGGCGAATGCCGAGACCAGGTCGAAGCGGTCGCGGCCGGCCACCCGGTCCAGCAATTGGTCGATGGACGCTTCAACGAGCGCTTCGTACCCCACCATCCGGCGCGGCGTGAACGCCGGTGCGGCCAGCCGTCGTAGCCGGGTGTGGTCAGGGGGATTGAGTGCGAGCAGGGAGAGATCAAGCATGTCCTCACCCGGGCGGGGCGCGACCGGATCAGTCACGCCGAAGGCGCGGCTGCGCAATATCTGTTGGCACACCTCATAACTCGTTGTGCTCACGTTGCCCATCCGGGTTGGCAACACAGGCCCGAGGGCCCGCATCCGCTCGTAGACGGCGTGCGGGTCGGCCCGGCCGATCGCCAAGTGCAGCTGGCTGAGCGGGTCCCCCTTCACCAGTCCGTGATAAAGATTTTGGGCACGGTTTTGGTATATCTCCACGGCGAACCGGCCAGCCCCGATTGCCCGGCTGGTCAGTTGCTGCGCGTTCACGGCCATGCATCGAGTATGCCTGCGATAGCTCTCTGCTCGCGGAGCCGCGCCGAGTCGCTGAACAGGCGATGACCTCAGAACTGCGCGGCGATGGGAATGACCTGCTCGCCGAGGATCTCCAGACCGGTGATCGAGTCGACATTCGGCAGGCCGCCCTGAACCAGCGTGACACCCAAGCCCGCAAGTCGCTCGAATTCGGCGAGTAGATTGTCGACGTTCTCGCCGTTCGGTCCGGGATCGATGGGACCCATCACCGTCTTCTCGATGTCGTCATAATTGCGGCCGACATCTTCGCAGTGGCCACGTAGCACGTCGAGTTTGCGTTCGAGGTCCGGACTCGGGAACAGGTTGCACGCCTGGGCGTATTTCGCCACGAGGCGCAGCGTCTTCTTCTCGCCGCCCCCGCCGATGAGGATGGGCGGGTGTGGGCGGACGAGTGACTGCGGAGAATTCAGCGTGCGGCCCAGTTGATAGTGCTTGCCGTTGTAAGGACCCTCATCGTCGCTGCACATCTGGATGAAGATCTGCAGGGCTTCCTCGAGTCGTTCGAATCGTTCGGCGGTGCCCGGGAAAGGCAGGCCGAGCCCGGTGGCTTCCTCCTCGTTCCACGCGGCTCCAATACCGAGCCACGCGCGCCCTTCGGAGAGCACATCGACTGTCGTCACGGCCTTCGCGAGCAGGCCCGGTTCGCGGTAGACGACGGCCGTGACCCAGGTCAGCAATTCGATCCTGGAAGTGACGGCAGCCAGATAGCCCAGGGCGGTGTATGCCTCGAGCATCTCCTGCTCCGGCGGTCCGATCACGCGGATCTGCCACAGATGATCCATGACGCTCAGCCGCGCGAACCCGTTGTCCTCCGCGGCCACCGCCACTCGCTTGAGATCTCTGGCGATCGTCGCAGGGCCGCCCGCCCAGGTGAAACTCGATACGTGGAGACCGATCTTCATTCGCTATGTTCCCTTCGAAAGCTGCCTTCTTGACAGGCTAACGAGGGCACTGGCCGTCGCTGCAACCAGGTGCTCGGTAGTGGCCCCGCGAAATTGAGATTTTGTGCGGCCTGTATTGGGACGTCAGAGTCGCGGGGCCCGTGGGTTGAAACGTTTCCCGGTTCTATCAGAGCTATAGAAGTTGCAGCAGGACGTTGTTCTCAGCTTCGTCGCCACCAGGCCCGTGCTCACGGATGATTTCGACGATCCAGTCGAAGACCGTCGACCCGGTGTGTCGTCGGGCCGCCGCGAGCTGCTTCCGGACGCTTTCACGGTTCGACGGATGGCACCGCTCCAGTGTGCGCGCGAGCCAAGCGGTCGTCGCCTCCCAGCCCAGCGCTTCTCGGGAGCGTTCGGAATGCCGCCACTGAAGCACGAAGCCCCCGTCGGGAGTGCCAAAGCCGCCGCGAAGGATGTCGTTGAATGCGTCAAGGTTGTCAGTCCATGTGTAGTCGTCCAACAGAGACGAGAACTCGTGAGCGAAGCCCGATAGATCGTCGAATCGACTTCCATCGATTACGAGAATCGGGAGCTCCCTGGCCACTCGAATAGACTACGACTCGACCCGATCCCATCTACATCACTGCCGTGTTGCCCATCGCTACGCTGAGATCGGTGTGATCGGCAGCTGGACGAAGACGAGCCCGAAGGACGTGTTCGTGATCAGGCGGAGAGGAGGGGTAAGCCGGGGAACGGCCGCTCCTTCTGACCTGACGACACATCATTTCAGTGGTCGCGAACGTCGGTGCGCGGTTCTATGTCGCCAAACCGTGGGTACCGATGGTCCCCGTCCGAAGGATGGGTGAACCGGCGGTAGACAACAATGCGGGCGAGGCGGCTCAATCGGTCTGATCCTCGAGAATTGCTATCGCCATTTCGTCGTGAACGCGGATATAGCCGATTCTGTCGCAACCACGGCCGACGTGTCGTGCGGTCGGTCGGGGACCCGCATGAGCGCTATTTGCCGGCCTGACTTTCATATCTCATCGCCGTCCTCGATCGGTCACTCTCAACCTGCCCGCGACAGCCACGGGAGGAACTCCGTTGGCCAGCAACCAATTTCATCGACGGCCGCTGGTACCGGTCTCTGCCGCGCTCTTGCGCAAGACGGCCTGATCGCAGTAGAATCGAACGTATGTTCCCCAACGTTGCCTCTTCTGCGGCAACCGACGCCACAGCGGGACTACGCGCCCTCATCGACGCGGTCGATGGGCTGGACACCGACGGATCCGACGCCACCCTGATCGACCGGATCACCGCCCTCGAGCAACTCAAATCGGTGTGCGCCGCGGCGCAAGCCCGACTGACCCACACCTTCGCCACCTCCCAACAGGCCGACGGCGCCGCCCGGAACGTGGACGCCGACACCACCCGGCGCAGCACCGCCGCCCAGATCGCCCTGGCCCGCCGCGACTCCCGACACCGCGGCGGGCAACACGTCGGCACCGCCCACGCCCTGGTCACCGACATGCCCTGCACCCTCACCGCACTACGCCACGGCCAACTCACCGAATACCGGGCCCGCGTCATCATCGAACAATTCGCCTGCCTCACCCCCGCCGACCGGACCCGCGGCGACCAACTCATCGCCGCCGAACTCCCCCAACTCGGCGACCGCACCGCCCAGACCAGAGCCGCCGCCATCGCCTACCGGCTCGACCCCGAAGCCGTCATGAGCAAAATCCGCGGCGCCACCACCGACCGGCACGTCTCCCTACGCCCGGCACCGGACACCATGAGCCGGCTGTCCGCGCTGCTCCCCGTCGCCCAGGGCGTCGCCATCTACGCCGCGCTGTGCAAAGCCGCCGACCACACCCTGGCCACCCGCGGCGACCGCACCCGCAGCCAGATCATGGCCGACGAACTCGTCACCCGCGTCACCGGACAAACCATCACCGGCTGCGACCCCTACGGCGCACCCCAGTACGCGCCGGCGCCACCCGCCAGCGGTGACCACCACACCGACACACCGCAGCGACACCGACCGCGCGACACCGACACCGCTCGACCACCGTCGCCGAGCCAGCGGACGACTCCGCAGCACCCGGCACCCCGGAGCCGGCCGATCCCACGCCCGCCCGACCCGACGCCGATACCCGCGGCCAAGCCAGCCGGCGGGCTGCAGCTGAACCTGATCATGACCGACCGGACCCTGCTCGGCGACGACGAACCCGCCCACCTCACCGGCTACGGACCCATCCCCGCCGCGCTGGCCCGATCCCTGGTCATCGGCCACGCCGACACCACCACCCGCACCTGGATCCGGCGGCTCTACACCGACCCCACCGGCACCCAACTCGTCGCCATGGACTCCCGACAACGCCTGTTCCCCGCCGCCGCGCAGAAGTTCCTCATCGCCCGCGACCAAACCTGCCGCACCCCCTGGTGCGACGCCCCGATCCGACACCTGGACCACGTCACCCCGCACAGCAGAGGCGGCCCCACCACCATCGGAAACGGGCAAGGACTCTGCGCCGCCTGCAACCTCAGCAAACAAGACACCGGCTGGCGCGGCCGCGTCGACCGCGACGGCACCATCACCACCACCACCCCAACCGGCCACAGCTACCCCAGCAAACCGCCACCCCTGCCCACCTCACCACCCTGGCCCGCCATCTCACACATCGAAGAACACCTCGCCAGACGAATACTCGACGTCGCCTGAGATCAGGCAGCCGAACGACGGTGCGAGATCCTAGGTGTGGTCGGTATTTTTCGGTGACAGGGCTGTCACCAGTCCTGCGCAATCCGCCACGGTCACGGTGAGGTTTGGGTGCCGGATCAGGCCGAGCGGGTCGATGCCCTTCACCGAGTCACGGAACGTTACGCAGACGCCGCGAACATCATTGGTGGCCATCGTGATTCCTCGGTCCGCGAAGGAAAGGTGCGCCGGCCCGACCGTCTTCAGCCATGAGTAAGGTCCCGTAATCGTGACGTCGGTAATGTTGAGCAGCGGCGTGCGCAACGACCAGGGTCCGAAACGGCAGACGAGTTCGCTCCCCGTCACCAGTACGGAAGCCGAATGCTCGGTCACACCGAACAGTCGCGCCGGCAGGCGATAGCGATCGGCGAAGTCAAACTTGAACTGCTGGTCCGCGGGCGCCATCAGAGATGGACCCGCCGAACCGAGTCCCGCTGTGACGATCCGGGGGTGTGCACAGGAATCATTCACTGGCCATACCCGGGCCGCCCCAATTTCACACCTGAGGCACGGCAAGCAATCACTGTTCCACCGGTTGGAGCAGTCGCCATGACTTTTACCGCCCTGCTCAAATGCGCTGGAGCATCGGCCCGGCGCAGACCTGATCCCTGGACGTGGATCCGGACCGTGGGGGCCCGTTATGATCCGTGGTTCAAACGGTGGCGGGCCGGAGCAGCCCGAGCTGTCGCTGCATTTCCAGATCGTCGTTCATGAACCGGCTCCTTACCATCATGCCGTTTTCCCATTCGTCGATGGTGATGCTTTTGAGCTCCACCCTTTTGCCGGTCGCCGCGATACCACCGAGGTCGTTTTCTTGCGTGCCGGTCCAGACGCAACGCGTGACGACTTTGTTGCCTTCGCAGATCTGCTCGAGGATCTCCCAGTGCAGGTCCGGGAAGGCGTGCAGGAGCGACTGGAACACGTCGCGGACACCTTGCCGTCCAGGTAGCTGGTTCGGCATGGGATCCAGTTCCTCGTAGTCCTGCGCGATCAGCTCGTCGATCACATCAAGGTTGCGGCCGTTCAGGGCCTCCTCGATGAAGCGTCGGGTCAACTGCGCCGGCGTCTCGGTCACGATCCATCACTCCCTTTCCAAAGAGCCACGCTACTCGGGATGGCCGGTCCGCACGGCCCCATCAGGAGAAATGCGTGACCGGACGCTCGAGAGCGCGACCGTCGAGAATGATGTCGACCTTCTCGTTGTAGAAGGCGACCAGCCCAGCGATGGGCAACAGTTGCCGGGTGGGGAAGTTGTAGCTCCAAGCGATGTCGGGGTAGACCGCGTCGCCGAGGTGGGCGGTCCAGTAGCCGCTGGTCACACCCTTGTACGGGCATGCCGTGACGGTGTCGGTCGGGGTTAGACGGGTGAAGTCGACGGCGGTCCGGTCCAGGTAGTAACGCGTCGGCAATCCCGTCTCGAACACCATGACCGGCGAAGCGGATTCGGCCAGCACGACGCCGTCGATCTCCACGCGGACGGACCGACTGGACCGCAGCGCATCCACCCTGGAATAGGGGCTGCGCGGATGAACGAAAACCTGCTCGTCCTCCTCGTACCAGGCATCTACCGCATCCCATTCGAAGCGCGCCATACCGGCCACTTCCGGGTCCGCATCCGAGTCGTAGATCCGGAGTGCACCTTTCCTGGTGACGTCGCCGACCTTCAAACCGTGCCGTCGTGAATTCCCGCGACGGAGCCTTTGCTGGTGCTGTTCATCGATCAGGACCGAAGGGTCGATGTCGGCCGCCGGAATGTAGTACTGCGGGTAGGGCGGCCATTCCCAAAGATATATAGCGGATGTGGTGTCCAGCACGGTGCAGCCGTTCAGCACGGCGCGAATTCGCCGAGGCACCGGGGCCGTCTGGTCAACATGGCTGATGGACGGCGGATAGTCACTCACGGGTACTCCGATCCAGCCGCATGGAGCAGCTCCGACAGTGGGTTGACGAAACCAAAATAGGAAAGATTCACTCCATCCGCGGGTCCTGGTCCGGTTGGCCGAAATCGAGCGGCGCCGCTGTCAGCTGCCGCCAATAACTGGGAGCGAGTTGGGCCAGGGCACGCTCACGCGCAGTGCCAGGGATGGTGATTTCCAAATCCCCAAGGATCTGCATGATTCGTTGGCGGCAGTTTTCTCGTTCGGCAGCGCCAGTTCGTTCATCCCGGGCCCGGTTCAGCAGTGATCTGACCTTGCCCAAGGCCAGCTTCGTTCGGTTGTCCAGCAGTCCAATGCCAATCGCCCTGGCATTCTCGTCGGCGGCCGACCAAGCGGTAGCCAGGTCGACCACAGCCGCCAGGTACTGCGTCGCACGGGCTGCCGCCGCATCCCGATCCGTCGCTCTGACCTTCTGATGCAACAGGAGTTCCGCCATGGGCGCGAGGTGCTCGACGCGTTCCCGGCACTGCCAGAATCTTGCCGAAGCGGGGACCGTGACGTCCTCGAGGAGTGGACGTAGATAAACCGAGCGAATGTCCTCGACGTATTCCGTCCACTCGGTCTCGACACCGTCGCGGAGGCGCACCGCCTCACGGACCTTGTCGACGACCGATAGCAGTGCGTATTCGGTACTCAAGCCGGGCGGCGCGCCGCTCTCTTGGACTCCGGCAGTGCGCTGATCGGCGGGTGCCGACTGGTTGCCCGACTGCGAATCGCGGCCGTCCGGCGGACGGCGACAACCGGTCTGACTCAGCAGCCTCAACAGCGACACCAGGACAGAGACGATCATCAGGGCCGCAACCAGGTCAGGCATCAGTCACCCCCCCGCCCCGAGCGCACGTGTTCCCGCACCACATTCCCATCTTGCACGAAAGCTCCGAGGTCGGCCTGACGTACCCGTAACGGAGCTGCGGCTACCTGCCCAGCTGCGGGTCGCTGGTCAGGTGTTGGCCGGCTTCCAGTCGGCCGGCCAACCCGCATTCGAAAGCGCGGTCGCCTGCGACCGTGAAGACCAGGTCGTACCATCCCCCGACCGATTGGGTCGGCACCTGCATCGAGCGTCGTGCCCTGGCGGGGACCCGCAGATCCATGTGTCCGTGATAGGCGTTGACCACGTGCACCTCGATATCGGACCGCCCCGGGTTGTGGACCGTCACGAGCAACGCGCTCGGATCTCGACCCGCCGGTCGCGCGCTGACCTGCGGACCGGAGCTGCATGCGGCTCCGACGAAATGCCGGTAGTAACCGTTGGGACCGTGGACACTGAGGTCATAGCCGTGCGTGGTCGGCCAGGTTCCGGCCAGGCTGCCACCCGGGTGGATGGTGTAGGTGGACGGCAGGGCGTCGCCGATCGCTGATCGAACCTGCAGATGGGCACCCAGAGTGCCGGTGTTGTGCATCCCCAAGGTGATCGTCGCCGCGGCGAATGCGGCGTCGACGTTGATCGAATAGCCCAACCGACGGGAAGGTCGCACGCCCGGTTCTTGACGTGGGAGTCGCGGATCAGCTGGTGGCACCGGCACGAAATCGGGGTGACGCTTGTCGTCCTTCGGCCGATATCGAGCCGTGGGTGGCAGCAACGGAGGTCCCGGGTGGGTGCGGCCGAAATCGAACGCTGCGGTCAGATCGCCACACAGTGCACGCCGCCACGGTGTGATGTTCGGTTCGTGAACGCCGAAGCGCCGTTCGATGAATTGGATGATCGACGTGTGGTCGAATGTTTGCGAGCACACCCACCCGCCGGTACTCCATGGGGAGAGCACCAGCATGGGTACCCGCACGCCCAAGCCGTAGTTTCCCGGCTCGCCGTCGGGGCCCGTGTAGTACTCGTTGGTCGTGCCTACAGTCGACGCCCCAGGCAGGCCCGCTGTGTTCGGATAGGGCGGAACCACGTGATCGAAGAATCCGTCGTTCTCGTCGTAGGTGACGAAAAGGGCTGTCTTGGACCAGACTTCGGGATCGGAAGTCAGCGCGTCGAGCACCTTCGAGACATACCAGGCGCCGTAGTTGGCCGGCCAGTTCGGGTGTTCGGTGAACGCCTCCGGCGCTACCACCCAGGACACCTTCGGCAGCCGGTCGGCCTTGACGTCGGCGGTCAGGATATCGAAGAAGCCCTGTCCGTCGACGGCTCTGGTGCCGGTCCGAGCCTTCCGGTACAGGGCCGAACCGGGTGCCGCGGAACGATAGTCATCGAAGTACAGCAGCGAGTTGTCGCCATAATTGCCGATGTAGGGATCCGGGGTCCACCCCCAGCCGCCGTTTGCGTCCAGGCCTACGCCGGTGTCCTGGTAGATCTTCCACGAGACGCCGGCCCGTTCGAGTCGTTCTGGGTAGGTGGTCCAGTCGTAGCCCTTCTCGTCGTTGTTGATGACGGGGCCGCCGCCCCTTCCGTCGTTGCCGACCCAGCCCGTCCACATGTAATAGCGGTTCGGATCGGTGGACGTCAAAGTGGAGCAGTGGTAGCTGTCGCATACGGTGAACGCGTCGGCCAGCGCGTAGTGGAACGGCATGTCCCGACGCTTGAGATGGGCCATCGTGGTGGGCGATTTGGCGGGTATCCACTGGTCGTACCGGCCCTGGTTGAACGCCTGGTGGCTGCCGTTCCAGCTGTGATCCAGATCCTGGATGAAGGCCAGGCCGAGATCACTCACATCAGGTCGGAACGGCAGCACGTCCCGGTTCCCGTCCGACTGGTGCCACACCGATTTTCCGCTCGGCAGCATGGCCGGATGGGGATCACCGAACCCTCGGACCCCTTTCATAGCACCGAAGTAGTGGTCGAAGGAACGGTTCTCCTGCATCAGGACAACGATGTGTTCCACGTCGCGGATCGACCCCGTCGCCCGGTTGGCTGGAATGCTTGCCGCCCGGGCGATGCTGCTGGGCAGCAGACTCAAAGTGGCAACGCCACCGGACAGCTGCAAGAACCTACGACGATCGATATTGGGCATGGCGTCCCCTCTTGCGCGCTGCCGACATCTCAACTCGTAAAGCGTCCCTCCGCCACGCGATTCCCGCGACTCGAGACTGACAACCGGCTCAGCCAGAGATTGCCTGGGCTTCAATCCGGAGGTGAGCGAGCAGATCGGCGAGGCGGCGATGGGCGCGAAAGGAACGGGATTTCACGGTGCCGAGTGGTATGGCGAGGCGGTCGGCGATCTCCGTGTGCGTGAGCTCCCCGAAATGTTGCAGGCGGATGAGTTCCCGGTCCGGGTCCGGAAGCGCCGCGACGGCACGACGAACTTGCCAGACGTCATAGACCTGTTCGGCCGAGGGCGGGGTCACCGAGATTGCGCCATCCAGTCGGTCGATGTCGTCGAGGTTGCGGTGATCCCGCTGCCGACGGTTGCGACGGTAGATGTCGATGGCCGCCCGACCGGCGATGCTCGTCAGCCAGGGCCCGAGGCTGCGCTTCGGGTCGAAGCTGGCCGCGTTCTGCCAGGCTTGGACGAAAGTTTGTTGGCGCGCGTCCTCGGCGAAGCCGACATCACCCAGCACCCGGTAAGCCACCGTGTACACCAGCCGTCCGAAAACCCGATACGCCTCGGCGACGCTGTCGGGCTCCCCCGCGGCGAATCTCAGCGCCAGCCCTGCCTCATCTGACGGCGGTCCTGCGATGGACGGTGTGCGAGTCGAAGCAGTCATGAGTGGAAAAAATGCTCCGGGCGGCTTCTCCAGACCTTCCTCGGTCAATTCCGACGATGGACCGGCGCGGGAAGGTGGAGGGAAGACGCGCTGCCCCGGACCAGCCACGGCCGCGAGACGCGGGACGGCTCCCGTACTGAATCCAACGATCGCGCCGGTTCCGGCAGGCTCATCGGGGCTAGCATCGAGCGCCAGGAGGCTGCCAAAGTCATGGACGTCGACATCACTGTCCTGGGTGCATTTTCTGTGGCCGTGGACGGCGTGCCGGTGGACGAGACCGAATGGCGTCGCCGTCAGGCCGCCGCACTCGTGAAGATTCTGTCGTTGGCACCCCGGCATACCCTGCATCGCGAGCAGGTGATGGACGCGCTGTGGTCCGCGCTTGACATCGACGAGGCCGCCCCGCGACTTCACAAGGCCGCCTTCTATGCGCGCCGCGCCCTCGGTCACTCCGGCGCGGTAGTACTTGACGGTGAGACCGTTGCTCTTTTTCCGCACCACCGGGTGCGCGTCGACGCGCTCGCTTTTGCGAATAGGGCGGACTTCGCCATCACCACCAGGGATCCGGCGGCGGCTGCGCAGGCCGCGGACACCTATCCAGGTCGACTGCTGCCGCAGGACCCATATGCGCAGTGGGCCCTTGACGAACGGGATCGCCTGCACCGGCTGTACGTGGATGTACTCCGGCTGGCGAAACGGTGGGCGGTGCTGACCGCGGTCGATCCCACCGACGAGGAAGCCCACCTCCGGGTGATCAGCGATATGTCGGCGCGGGGTGAGCTGCGATCGGCCCTGCGTCAGTTCGAGCGGCTGGAGCGCGCCCTCCGACAGGAATTGGGCGTCGGGCCGAGTGGCGCGGCCATCGCCGTCAGAACGAAACTCCAGCAGGCACAGCGACCCGCGGCTGCAGAACTGTCATTCTCGGTTCCGAAACCGGGACCGCCGGAAAGGAAACCGGGACCGCCCGCCGTGCTGATGCCCGTCGGCACAACCGCAGATCGCACCCGACTGGCGAACCTGCTCGACACCGTGACGGCTGGGAGCGGCCAGACCCTGTTCGTCGCCGGGGCGGCCGGCGTCGGTAAGACCGCGCTCGTCGCGTGGTTGGAGCACACAGCCACCGAGCGCGGGCTGCGGGTGGGCAGCGGGATGGCCGCCCACGTCGAAGGCGCCTGGCCGTATGCGCCGGTGCTCGAGGCGCTCGCCGATCTGTGCCACCGTCATCCGTCGCTGCTGGAGAGACTGGATGACAAGCTGCGGTTGGAGATCGAGAGCGGGCTATCAGGGCGCCCGGTCGAATGGGCCGCGCAGAGCGGGCATCAGCGGCTGTTCGTGGCCGCCGCCGAGCTGCTCCGGCTCGCCGCGTCCGGGGCAGGGGCGATGCTGGTGGTCGACGATGCCCATCAAGCCGACGAGGCCAGCCTGCGGCTCCTGCATTATCTGGCGCGCTCTACCGTCTCCGATCGGGTTCTTCTCGTTGTGGCCCACCGGCCGCATCCACCGGTCGGCCTCGCCCAGGTACGACAGAGCCTGCTGGGCCGTAACGCCGCTGCGACGCTCGATATGAAACCACTTGCGTACGCGGAAGTTTCGACCCTGGTCAGACGCCTGAATCCGTCGGCCACCGACGAATTCGTCGCTGCCGTCTGGACGGCGTCGGAGGGAATGCCGTTCTCCGTGGTTGAACTGACCCGCAGCGGCTCCGCCGACGGCCCGCTGTCGGTGGAGTCGCTGCTGCCCTCGGGTCTGACGGAGGCGCAGGTGCACACGCTCGCGGCGGCCGCGATCATCGGCAGCACCTTCGATACCGACGAGTTCCAGGAACTGACCGGCCTCCCGGAGGAACAGGTCTACCGCGAGTTGGACGCCGGCATCCTGACCCGATTGCTGGTCAGAACCGACACCGGCTATCGATTCCGGCACGCAATGCTGCGAGATGCTCTGCTGGCCAAGCTCCTGCCGTCCCAGTTCCACGGCCTGCACCGCCGGGCGGCAGCTGCCCTGCAGGCATTGGATCGGTCGCCCGCCCGGATCGGTCACCACCTGATCGAGGCCGGCGATCACGCAGCGGCCGTTCCGTGGGTACTGCGGTCGGCCGAGACATCCGCCGCCCTCGGGGCCTATCAGGGCGCCTTGGCCACACTCGACTCCGTCCGGCCGCTGGCGGAGGGCAGTGACCTGATCCAGTTGCTGTCACTGCGCGCCGACCTGCTGCTGGCGAGTGCCCACCCGAGCGCCGTAGACGCCTACCGGGAGGCGCTGGCACAAGCGTCCGATCCGGCTGACCGGTCGCGGTTGCGCGCGCGATTGGCCAGGTCGGCCATGGTCGCCAACGATCTGGACACCGCCACGATCGCGCTGGACGGACTGGTCACCGACGGCTCCCCGAACGACACCGAGCTGCTGCTGGCCAGGGGAACACTGGCGTTCCTGCAGGGCGACCCGGAACGGGTCGAGGCGGCCGCCTCCGAAATGCGCCGCCGGGTTGCGTTAGGCCGTCCCGATGAATGGCAGATGTTCGAACTGGTAGCGCTGCAGGGCTTTGCTGCCCACAACCGCGGTGAATGGTTCCAACGGCTGGCCTTGGAACTGCGCGCAGCCGCGCGGCACCCCGCGCTCGCCGCGCGGATCTTCGACGGCCATCTCTGCGTCGCGGAGTACGTGCTCTACGGTCCGACGCCGCACCGCGAGGTGATGGAGCTGGCCGCATCGCTCCGTGCTACCGCCGAACGTGCAGGGGCACTGCGCGCGGTCGCCTTCGCCACCGCGCTCCTGGGTGAGACCGCCATGCTCGTCGGTGATCTCGAGACCGCCGGAGCCGAGCTGCGAGATGCGGTCGACCTGCACCGGGAGATCGGCTCGGCGGCCGGTGAGGCGCACAGCCTGCAGCGACTGGCCGAGGTACGGCTGGCCGCCGGGGACCGGCCGGGCGCCAATCGGTTGCTGCAGCGCGCGCTTCCGATCGCCCGCTTCACCAGCGTGGCCATGCATCTCATGCAGCGGATCTACGGGACGATGATCGCCGCGGCCGAAAGCCCGGAGCAGGCCAGGGCGCGCATCGACGACGCGGAGGCCGCCCTCGGCGTCGACGACAGCTGTCGCTTCTGCGACATCATGCTGGCCATCCCTGCGGCCCGGGCCTGCGCCGACGTGGGGCATCTCGCGGATACCGCACGATGGCTGCGCCGGGCTGAGGACTCTGGGCAGATCTGGATGGGAACCGCCTGGCAGGCGTCCATTCTCGAGCTCAAGGCACACCTGGCGTCGGTCGCCGGCGAGCAACTGGAGGCCCGGCGACTGCTCCGCGGTGCCATCGAACTGTTCGAGGCCGCCGCCCAGCCGCTGGACGCCGCACGCTGCGCCACCCTGATCAACTCGAGATCAGCCTGACTGCCGGCCGGACCACGCGATCAGGAGAAGATCCACATCAGCGGGACGACGAAGGCCACGATCGCAAGGCAGGCCAGACCGACTGCGACGACGTACAAGAAGAACAGATCACGGACCCGCATGTCTTCACGAGCGAATCTCGCCATAACGGCCGCCTCCAGCCGGGCGCGCCAGTCCGGAAAACCGGTAGGACCCGCTCCGCTGACCATGACATCCACGGTAGCCCCTCCATCTGCATATGCGCGGTTCTCGACCGTGGTGACTTGCGGTGCGGAAACCGCTAGGCCCCGATCGCTTCGGCATACGCATCGGCCAGACGCTGACCAGCCGGAGCACGTCCGGTGTCGGGCCGCGGGATGCCGAGGTGGGTCTCCCGCAATTCGTCCATGAAGTCGGTCCACAGCTCGGGGCCGCCCGCCTCGAGCAACTCGGCGCGAACACGAAGTTCGCGTGTCGTCGGCCGGTGCCGCAAGCCCCATGAGCCCAGCTGGGCAAACACCGGCACGAGTTGGATGCTCTGCTCGGTCAGGCTGTATGTGGCGCGCTGACCAGGGCCCGCTCCATCCCGGGTCAGTAGCCCACCCTCGACCAGTCGCTTCAGCCGGTCGCTGAGAATATTGGACGCGATCCCCTCCTCGGATCGGGCCTGCAACACCCGAAAGTTGCGGCGGTTGCCGAACATCACGTCGCGCAGCACCAGCAGCGTCCAACGGTCACCGAACGCCTCGATGGCAGCGTTGATGGGACACCCGGATCGGGGTTCGTCCGACATGGCGCCTCCCAGGCGGCAGAAACTGCTTGCATTCTACTACCAGTACGACGCTAGGGTTGAACTGCTTGCATTCCACAACCGCTTGTCGCAGGGACGCCGCAGTGCCGACGCCCTGGAACGGAGTTGACATGACCATCACCCGACTACTCGCCCAGCTGACCGTGGCCGATGTGGGCGACGCGGAGTCTTGGTACAGCAGGCTTTTCGGTCGTGCCCCCGACGCGCGGCCGATGCCGGGTCTGCTCGAGTGGCACCTGGCCGACACGTTCGGGGTGCAGGTCTGGGCCGAACCCAGCCGCGCCGGACACTCCAGCGTCGTCCTCGACGAATCCGATCTGACCGCACGCGCCACCGACCTGGACCTGGCCGGGATCGCACACCAGGAACCGCAGAACGCCACCACGGTCCGCATCCTCCCGCTGGAGGATCCGGACGGCAATCGCATCGTGTTCACCGCTCCGTTGAGTTAAGCGGAGGCGGGTCGGTGAGCGGCGCCGCGCGATGTACTCGACCGGGACCCGGGCGGCTGTGCGCAATCCGCTTGACTCATGCAGGCATCTGCCTGCATGATTGGTCGCGTGACGCAGCCGGATATGGAGGACGTCTTCAGGGCGTTGGCGGACAGGAGCCGAAGGCACCTGCTCGACCGGCTACGTGAACGCGATGGTCAGACCCTCGGCGAGTTGGCGGCCGGTCTGGCGATGGCCCGGCAGTCGGCCACACAGCACCTGTCGGTACTCCAGTCCGCAAATCTGATCAGCGTCGTGTGGCAGGGCCGGCTCAAAATCCACTACCTGAATCCGGTGCCGCTTCACGAGATCCAGGAGCGGTGGATCGAGAAGTTTGCGCGTCCACGTCTGGACGCGCTCAGCCTTGTCAAACAGCACGCCGAGGAGGACCCGATGACGACCAGCCCAAGACGACAGGACCCAAACTCCGACCGACCGACGTTCAGCTACACGACGTACATCAAGGCAACGGCCGAGCGCGTCTGGCAAGCCCTCACGGACGCCGAGACCACCGCCGCCTACTGGGGTCACGCGAACCGCTCGGACTGGCACGTCGGGTCGGCCTGGGCACACGAGCGAATCGACGGCTCGGGCATCGCCGATGTCGTCGGCACCGTCCTGGAAAGCGACCCGCCACGACGCCTGACCATCACTTTCGATGCCCCGCAAGAGGAACGGGCCGTTGATCCGTCCATCGTGACGTTCGTGATCGAGCCGTTCCAGGAGATCGTCAAACTCACTGTCACCCACACCGGCATTCCCGGCGACGATAATCTGGAGGCCGCAGCCATTGGCTGGGCGTCCGTCTTCGCGAATCTGAAGACCCTTCTGGAGACCGGCTCCGTCCTCCCGCAGGCGCCCTGGGAAATGCACGCCGAACTCCGTGATGCGCAAATGGCCCGAAACGATCGTTGAACCGGAATGTATCCGTTGATCACGGGTCGCGTCCGGATCGAACCGCTCGGTGAACCCGACGCAGAAGCCTTCGCTGCATACCGACAGGATCCGGACGTGGCCCGCTGGCAGTCGTGGACCACCGCCTACAGCACGACGGATGCACTGGCCCTTATCCGGAGCCAGCCGGGCGGCGTCGTGCCGCCAGCCGGCGAATGGCTGCAGTTGGCCGTCCATTCTCCCGGAAAGCTCGCTCCTGTACGGCGATGTCGCCGTGCATCCGCTCGACGACCAACCGGCCACCTACGAGGTCGGCATCACCTTCGCGCCGGCCTTCCAAGGCCGCGGACTGGCGACCGAGGCGTTGGCGCGGGTGCTCGAATTCCTGTTTCACGACCAGAACGCACATCGGGTGGTCGCCTTCTGCGACACGCGCAATGCTGCGGTGGCGAGGCTGCTGCGGCGACTGACTTTCCGTCAGGAATCACATCAGATCGAGGCCGACTTTCTCAAGGACGAATGGACGACAGTCGATGGCTATGCCGTTCTGGCCCGGGACTGGAACACCGTGTGACAGGAGTGGCAAGCAGTCGTCGGGTGGAAGACCTTCAGACTGCCAGGCACGCCCGGGGAAGATCGAACCAACGAAGATGCTCGAGGTCTTCCGGCAGAGGGGCAGCCGCAGCGTCCAACGATCGGTCCGGGACCACCGCCGACTCGAACAGCTCCGTGGCCTGGGCCAGGTAATCCTGGAGGTCGCTCTCCGGGGCGCGCTGGGTGTCCCGCGGGTAGGTCATCCGTCCGTCATCGTCGTACCGGATCTTTGCCAGCCGTAGCAGCGGTTCGACGGCCCCGCCCCGATGTCGCCAGAGCCCCGACGACAGGTCGAACCGGTAGTCCTCGAGCAGGCGCCAGCCGTGCTGGGCGACCAGCCTGACTGCCTCGACGAGATAGTCGAAGACAGCCTCCGAGATGAAGTAGTTGAAATTGATCCGCACCCAGCCTGGCTTGATGCCCTCGCAGCCAAGGGAAATCTCGCGTTCGAACGCATGCGATCGTTCGATGTCGATGCCCAGCAGCCGATGACCGTACGGGCCGGCACAGGAGCAGCCCCCTCGCGATTGGATGCCGAAGAGATCGTTGAGGAGAGCGACGACGAAATTGTGGTGGAGGTAGCTGCCGCTCGGCGCCCGCACCACGAACGAGACGATGGAAAGACGTTCGGCGTCGAGGTTCCCGAGGATCTCGACGTTCGGTTCTTGCTGCCATGCGGCGATCGCGCGGCGCAGGAAATAGTGCTCGCGGGCTCGGATCACGTCGACGCCGACAGCCTTTTTCAGCTGGAACACCAACCCGGCCCTGATCGACTCGACGATGGCCGGGGTGCCGCCCTCCTCGCGTTGGGCCGGGTCCTCGAGGTAGCGGTGCTCGCTGGGGTTGACGTAAACCACCGTGCCTCCACCCGGTACATCCGGCACCCGATTCCGCAGCAATTCACGCCGGGCCACCAGTACTCCCGGGGTACTGGGGCCTCCGATGAATTTGTGCGGGCTGAGGAAGATCGCGTCCTTGTAGGCGAGCGGGTCGCGGTCCTGGCCGCCGTACATCTCGATGTCGACATACGGCCCGGCGGCCGCGAAGTCCCAGAAGGACAGTGCACCGTGCGCGTGCAGGAGCGCGGAGATGTCATAGGTGTCGCTGACGATTCCCGTCACATTGCTTGCCGCCGAGAACGATCCGATTTTCATACGGCCGCTCCGAGTACCGCTCCAACTCGATCTTCAAGCGCGAGCACGTCGATGTGTCCATCGCTGTCCTGCGGGATGAGCTACGACGTCGGCAATCGATTCGCGCCACGGCAATTCGTTCGAATGGTGTTCGAACGGCCCGATGAATACGACCGGCCGCTCGTGGGCCGGTATCGCGTCGCTGAGCCGGTACCGGTCTTCCAGGCCGGCAGGTATCCGAAGCCCGAGTATGCCGATCAGTTTGTCGATGGCGCCGGTACATCCAGAGCCGGCGAAGATGACCACGGTCTCGTCGTCACCGCCGACGGAATCGCGGACGATCAGGCGTGCGTCCTCCCGCAGTCGGGTGGTCTGCAGCCCGGTACCGCTGGATTCGGTGTGGGTGTTGGCGTAGCGCGGCAGAACCTCGTCCCGGACAAAGTCCTCGATGAAGCCCAGGGCCCGGCCGGAGGCGGTGTAATCCGCATAGGTCACTCTGCGTGGGCCATAGGGACCGGGCGAAACCTGATCGTCCCCGATTACCGAATCACGGATCCGTCGCAGCAGTGGTGAGTCGATCGGACCCGCAGTCGTCATGGCTCGAGGGTAGGCCCGCTGGTCGAGAAGGCGTGTCAGTGCCTTGGTGGCCAGGGCCCATCTGGAGGGCGACGCCCGTGCGGCGGGTGGTGATGCCGCAAAGCCCCGGACATCGGGAAAAGCAGGAACAGCATCCAACCATGGCTCACGAGCACCAGCAGTACCACCAACAGCAGCAACGCCGCGGCTGGGATGGTGCGGCGCGGAACGGCGAACAGTGATCCGCGTGGCTGGCGCGCAGCCTTCACGGGTAAGGGCGGGAAGACGGCCGCGAGGCCACCTGGCAGGTCGGAGAAGATCGGCTCGAGGTCAGCAAAGGTCCGTGCACCCGCTGCCAGAGACGACCTCTCCTCGAACTCCCCCATGTCGAGGCGCCCTTGGCTGAAGTGCTCGTTGAGCGCGTTCTGCGCCCGTTCCCGCTCGTCAGTGCCGATGCGCACCTCAGGCCGCTGGTCCATGCCGTCAACGGTACCTACCCCGCCGTCCGGCCGCGTCGAATCGGGTGACGCCGGAAGAACATCACCTATGCAAATCCGGTCAGCGGCTACCGGGCCACTGTCGGCGCTGCCACCTACGCTGTGGTTCATGACCGAACCGATCGATGCGGCAGCGTCCCCGTTCGAGGATTCCGTGGTGGCCGAGCTTCCCTCGATGCCGGAGGGTTACGGCTTGCCGTCCGACACCCAGGGTCTGTTGGCCTGGCCGGAGGTCGAGCGCGAACTCGTTGCTGCGCAGAACTATTGGCTGGCCAGTGTCCGTCCCGACGGTCGACCGCACGTCGTGCCGCGGTGGGGCGTCTGGCTCGACGGGCGGTTCTACTACGACGGGTCACCTGCGACTCGGCACGTCCGCAACGTCGAGGCAAATCCGGCCATGACCCTGAACCTCGAGAGCGGTACTCGAACGGTGATCCTCGAGGGCCGGAGCATCGCAACCCGCGCCGATGCGGCGACCCTGGGACGCCGGCTGTCCGCAGCGTTCGGCAAGTATGCCGACGCCGGCTATGCCCCGGAGCCGAACTCCTGGGACGGCGACGACGGAGGTGGTCTGCGCGTCTTCGTTCCTACCCGGGCCTTGGCGTGGTTCAACTTCCCGAAGGACTGCACCCGCTTCCGGTTCGGCTGAGACAGGGTCACCGGCCCTCGTTCGAACGCAGGTCGGCATTTCACGTCGACTCACCGATGTCCAACGTGTAGGCGACGCGCCGATGGGTCGGTGATCCGACCTCCGGCGCCGTCCCATCGTGCATCACCGCGATCAGTTCAAGCGCCGAACGGGCGACCAACGGCATGTCGATGGCCAAAGTAGTCAGACGCGGGGTGATGAAACGCCCGATTTCGAGGCCGTCGACGCCAACCACCCGAATCTGGCCCGGAACCGCAATGCCGGCCAGCGCAAGTGCCCGCAGCACCCCGAATGCCATGACATCGTTGTACGCCACGATGGCGTCGGTGTCCGGCCGGTCGACCAGCACCCGGTCGACGCTGGTCAGTCCCCCCTTCAAGTCCACCGAGGCGGACGGACATCGGGTGGCGTCGATGCCGGCCGCCCGGAACGCCCGCACGAAAGCGACAGCACGTGGAGTCGGGTCCAGATGGTCGAGAACCACCGGACGCTCGACGCCGCAATCCCGCAGATGCCGCACCGCGTCGCGGATCGCCGTCGCCATGTCGAGTTCCACGTGCCCGTGCCGTGATGGCGGATCCGTTGGATCGATCTGGACCAGCGGCAGATCGGGCAGACCGTCCCGGCGCCCGGACAGGCCGATCATCGAGCAACTGACGATGGCATCGACCCGGCCGGAGAACTCGTCGATTCCCGAATTCGTCCGCGGCAGCGTGCGCCCGCTCACCGAGGATGACATTCCAGCCCGCATCGGCTGCTCGTCTGAGCATGACCGAGGCGAGCTCCGCGTAGTAGGGGTTCGTCAGGTCGTCGATGAGGAGACCCAGCGTCCGGGTTTGCGGCTTGACCAGACCTCGCCCGAACCGGGACGGGCGATAGCGCAGCTCGCGCGCTGCGGCCAGAACGCGGTCCCGGGTCGCGGCGCTGATGCCCGGCATGTTGTTGACCGCTCTCGTGACGGTTTGCCGGGACACGCCCGCAGCCGCGGCGACGTCGTTGATCGTCGCCGGCCTCTCCCGCACGTCAGTCCCGCAGATCCAGCCAGGCGACCTGTGCGGCGTCGAGCGTCACTGACACGCCGGACATGGAGGATCTCGTCTCGGCGATCGTCCGCGGCCCGAAAAGCGGGAAGGTCGGGAACGGCTGCGCGAGAACGAATGCGAGCGCGACTGCCGTCGCGGGCACCCCCAGTTCGGCTCCGAGTTGCTCAGCTCTGGCCTTACGCTGGAAGTTGGAATCGCTGTAGTAGCAACGCACCAGCTCCGGGTCGCTCCGATCGGCGGCGTTGGCCCGGGCGAAGAACCCCCTGGCCTGGGACGACCAGGGCAGAAGTGGAATTTTCTTGTCCGCCAGCCATGCCTTCGACGCGGCGTCGGTCATGTGCTCGCAACCGGCCCAGGGGACGTCGTAGGCCTCGGCCAGCCCGAAGTGGTTGCTCAGTACCGAGAATCCACGTTTGCCGTTCGCCGCGGCGTAGGCGTCTGCTGCGTCGACCCGCTGCGGCGACCAGTTGGACCCTCCGAAAATGCTGATGCGTCCGGCGTCGGCGTGCTCGTTGAGGACATCGACGAACTCACCGACCGGAATATCGGTATTGTCACGGTGCAACATGTAGATGTCGGCGACGCCGTGCTGCTGGCGCTCGAGCGATTCCATCAACTGCCGTGAGATCGATTCGGGGTCACAGTGCGGGGTGTGCGCACCCTTGACGATGACCACCAACTCCTCGCGGATGCCGCGATTCGCGACCCATTGCCCGAAAAGCTTTTCGTGGAGACCCTTTCCGTACAGCCATGCGGTGTCGAATGCATTCCCGCCGGCCTCGAAGAAGTTGTCGAATATCGCGGAGGCGTGCGCCAGATCTGGCTGGTTGTCGCAACCCATGATCAACCGCGACAACGGTTTCGAAAGGCCCGGAATGGTTCCGTACGGCATGACTTGCTGTTGACGGGCGGCCAACCGCAGACCGGAAACCGTCGGTATGGCGGCGGTATCGGCCTCGAACGGGAACCGGAGTCCGATCGCCGCGCGCCACCGGTCGAGAACCTTTGCGTTGCCGAGAGAATCATCGAGCGACATCTCACCGACCTCGCTACCTGTGGCGGCGGCGCGAGCCACCGCGTCCGCCTCGAGCGCGTACGGCTTGTGGTCGGCGGTGCCGGAGGCGAAGGGGAACACCCGCGGATCGGCACCTACCACGCGGAGGGTCAGGGCGGTATCGGTGCGGATCGTCCACGGATCGGTCAGCGTGATGGAGCCGCTGGATCCGTACACAGTGACCGATTCCGGCTCGGCGAGCCGGACGCCGGCGCGCACGGAAGCGGTGATCTCGCCGGCAAACCTGAGCTGTGCGACCGACCATTCGTCGACTCCGGCGGCACCGATGGTTCCCGCCGCACTCACGTCGAGCGGTTCGGTGAACGTCTTGCCGGTGGCGGCTCCGGCAATGGCGCGTGCGATCGAAACGGGGTAGCCGCCGACGTCCAAGATCCCACCGCCGGCCAGCTCGGCATCGAACAGTCGGCCCGTGGTAGAGGAAGTGGCGAACGCGAAGGTGGCGTCGATGTGGACGACGTCGCCGATCGCGCCCTCGGCGATCAGCCGGAGTAGCAGCCGGGTCTGGGGATGGAAGCGGTACATGTACGCCTCGACGACGGTCACGCCGGCTTCGCGGGCCGCATCGACGATGGCCATGACGCTGCCGAAATTCGGCGCCAGCGGCTTTTCGACGAGGACATGCTTACCGGCCCGAATGGCGGCCAGAGCCAGACGGGCGTGGGTGGTGTGCACGGTTGCGATGTAGACGGCGTCCACTGCAGGGTCGGCGAGAATCTCGTCGTAGCAGCCGGCCCGCACGTCGCCGCCGACCTCGGTGGCAAGAGCCTTGGCGCGGCCAGGATCCGAGCTGCCGACCGCGACCAGCCTTCCGGTTTGGCTGGAGGGCAGCTGCGAGATGAATCTGCGGGCGATGGCGCCGGGCCCGAGAACGGCCCAGTTGCAGCGATTGTCCATGGTGACGCTCCGGGAATCATAGGCCGTGAACGTTCACGGGCGTTTGCCAACCTAGATGGGCCTGGATCAAACTGTCAATGACTTCACCCTTGATCACGCTCGTTCACGGGAAGGAGGGCGCAAGTGCCGCTCGGTCGATCGATCGCCCGGTTGAACCGGGTGGGCCTCAACCGCGTGACCCGGCACATCGCCCCGTGGGCACCCGGCTTCGGCTTGGTGATACATCGCGGTCGCAGGTCAGGGCGTACGTTCCAGACGCCGGTGAACGTGTTCGTACGGAACGACGAATACGTCTTCGCACTCACGTACGGATTGGACTCGGATTGGGTCAAGAACGTCTTGGCGGAGGGCGGCTGCGACTTGGAGACTCGTCGTCGGACCGTTCGTCTGTGCCGTCCACGACTCGAGCACGAACAGACCCGGCGCGACCTGCCCTTGCCCGTGCGCACCATTTTGCGGGCCACGAAAGTGCATGATTTCCTCATCCTCGAACAGAGCGCCAAAGGCCCGTGAGGAGCACAGGTATTCGACTGGCGCAATGGGGGTGGGGTGTTGGCAGGTCAAACGGAGGATGAACACTGGCGGGCGAAGCTCGAACTGGCATTGGCCAGTTCGCGCCGCGAGCTGAGGTCGATCGAGTCAGAGCTGGCCGCCGCCAGAGGCATTCGCGCCAACGGCGACGACGACGATGAACACGATCCCGACGGGATCCCCTTGAGCTCGGTCCTGGAACTGCTCGACGGACAGAAGATGCGGGCCCTGGGTCGCATCCGCGACGCGGAGGATGCATTGGTCCTGCTGGGCGAGGGACGATATGGCGTTTGCATCGGATGTTCGCAGCCAATTGCACCCTCAAGGCTCGAGATCAAGCCCGCCACCAGGACCTGCGTCAACTGCGCACGATAACTGATCGGGCCCGCCCTCAGGTCGGGCGTACCGCCCGCTTCATCTGTCCTTGCGTCCAAGCTCTTTCCGTCGGAGTTCGGCCAGCCAGTGTCGACGCCCGGGCCCGACGGGCGGCGTGGTCGACAGCGCCACCATTTCGACATCTTCGCCGGCAAAGGATTCCATCTCGGCTCTGTTCAACAGCCACGGCGGATGGGCGGTCACCGGTTCGGCGTCCTCCCGGAACATCTGCACGACAATCACTGTGCCGCCGGGTGCGGCCAGTCGGCGAACACCGGCTACCGCTTCCGCCCGCAGCGATTGCGGTAGCGCCTGCACCGTGTACACCTCGACGACCAGATCGAAGGCGCCAACCAACTCCGGTGGCAGTTCCAACAGATTGGCCACGCGGTAATCGACCGCGGATCGCGGATATCGCTGCCGAGCGGCGTACACCGCCGACTGCGCAATATCGAACGCGACCGTGTCGTACCCCTGGGAGGCGACGAACTCTGCGTCGGCACCGAGCCCCGCACCGATGACGACCGCTCGCCGCCCGGCACCCGGACCGACACGGTCCACGACGATCGGATTGGGTGATGTTCTGTCCCATGGCATGTCGAGCTCATCTCGGACACCCGCGGACCAGATCTCCTCGAACCAGCGAGTCGGATCACCATCGGCAACCGCCTGAATGCCGCGTCGACTTGCGGCCGCATCCCAATCCCGATCTTCCGTCATGCGTCGATTCTGCCGCACCGTTCCGCCGCCGAACACCTAGGATTTCTGGCATGCCGGACGCCACGCCCCGTCCCCAACCGTTCACATTGCACACCGCGCCCGCCGCCGTCGAAGATCTTCGCGCCCGGCTTCGCGCCACGCGCTGGCCGGACGCACCCGAGGATGCCGGGTGGTCGTCCGGGACCGACGTCGACTATCTGCGGGAACTGGTGGCCTACTGGGCCGACGGGTTCGAATGGCCCGCTCAAGAGGCCGCACTCGCCCGACTGCCTCACTTCCGCGTGCCACTCGGCGGTCTCGGGGTGCATTTCGTCCATGCCCGCGCAACCGCATCCATCGCGCCGGCCTTTCCACTGGTCCTCTGCCACGGCTGGCCGGATTCGTTCTGGCGCTACTCGAAGGTGATCCCACTGCTGAGCGACCCGGGTGCGCACGGCGCCGACCCGGCCGATGCATTCGACGTGGTGGTGCCCGACATGCCGGGCTACGGGTACTCCGATCGCCCCGCCGCGGCACCCTTGGACTCGATCGGGGTGGCGGCCCTGTGGGCTGAACTCATGGCGGTGCTCGGCTACGACCGGTTCGGTGCGGCCGGTGGCGACATCGGCAGTGGGGTGAGCCGGTACCTCGCGCTCGACCACCCCGACCGGGTGTCGGCCGTTCACCGGATGGACGCCGGCCTGCCCGTCTTCACCGGCGACCACGCGGACCTGTCTGGGCAAGAGCGCGACTGGCTGGACGCTACCGCGACCTGGGGCCGGGCCGAAGGCGCCTACGCCGCGATGCACCGCACTAAACCGCAGACCGCGGCCGTCGGACTGACCGACTCGCCGGCCGGTCTCGCCGCCTGGATCGTCGAGAAGCTCCGGGCGTGGAGCGACTGTGACGGTGACGTCGAGCAGAGCTTCACCAAGGACGAGATCCTCACCAACGTCACGCTGTACTGGTTGACCGGGACGATCGGATCCTCGATGAGGATGTACCGCGCGAACGCGGCGATCCCACCCGCGCAGCACGCCCGCCGGGTGGAGGTGCCATCCGGCTTCGCGCTGTTTCCGGGCGACATCCTGCGACCGCCGCAGGCCTGGCTGGAGCGCAGCACCAACGTCGTGCGCGTGACCCGGCCCGCGCGCGGAGGCCACTTCGCCCCGTTCGAGGAGCCCGAGCTCTACGCCCAAGAGTTGCGCGAATTCTTCCGCCCCTACCGGACGGCCGCCACCGCCTAAGACCGGCGGGAGAATCACAAGCGCGTGCATGGTTTTCCAATGCACGGGAAAGCCCTCCGGAGACAATCGCGCCAAAAGCACGGGGGGACCCATGACGTTAGAGCTGACTGCACCCTCCGGCGCGCAAGTGGATTCCGCGGTGATTGATTCCTACCGGTGTGCGCTCAATTCGGTCGGCACTGTGCGGGAGTGGCGCCTGGACCGTTTCGACCGTACGGGAGTGCCAGTTGCGGCCACGGTCTGGACCAGCGGGGGCTATCCGTCAACCGACGCACACGGCGTTGGCTATGGGCCCACCTGGTCTGCCGCCTCGGTCGGTGCCCTCGGTGAGGTGGCCGAGCGGGTGGTCACCGGCGCGAAATTGCAGACCCTGCCGGTGCGGATCGCCACGTACCGCGAGTTGTCCACTGAACGCGGCACAGCCGGAGTCGCAGACCCCCTGACCTTGACCCTGCCGGCCGGCTCCGATTATCAACTCGACCGCCCGATCGGATGGGTTCCGGCCGTCCGCTGGAGGACCGGGGAGCAGGTGCTGGTACCGATCGAGTACGTGGCCAACGATCCGTCGGGCCTTCCCGGATCTGTGCCAGAACCGTTGATCACCCCCATCACGAACGGCCTCGGCGCCGGCGACACCGTCGAACGGGCGGTCGGACATGCCCTGCTGGAGCTGGTACAGCGCGACGGCGACACCGTGTCCTTCCGCGCCATGGATCAGGGGCAGGTCATCGAACTGGACTCTGTCACCGATCCGACTGCAGTGACCATCATTGCGGCCCTTCGTTCCGTCGGCATCGAACCGGTCGTCAAGTTGGCCTCCACCGAATTCGCTTACGTCGTGTACGCAATGGGCCGCGACGCCGACTCTTCGCCACCGCCGTTGGCACTGACCGCGATAGGGGAAGCGTGCCATCCCGACCTGCAGACGGCGATCTCGTCAGCTCTCCTGGAGTTCGCCTCGTCCAGGGCCCGACGCGCTTTCGCGTTCGGCCCGTTCGAAGAGGTCGAGCGGCTACTGCCTGACTACGCTGCTCTGGACCGTTGCCTGCCGATCGGCGAACAGGAGCCGCGCGCGCTGCGGGAGATGCAGGAATGGTCGGGAATGAGCGCTGCTGAGCAACGGGCGTTGGCCGAACCGTTGCTGGGTCGCGAAGAGCGACACTTCCGGGTCGCGGACTTCGCCGGGACCGACCCCGAGTTGACAGCCACCCCATCGGCCCTGCTGGCCACCATGCTGCAACGACTTTCGGCCTTCGACGTTCTCGCGGTGGTCGGCCGAATCGGCGACATCCACGCCGCCAAGGTCATCGTCCCGGGACTGGAGGTGGAGACGATGTCCTACCTGCGGATCGGTGAGCGGGTCCTGGAGCGCCTGCTGCTTCGCGGTAGTCCCCTGGTGGGCCTCGGCGAGCCGGATCAGCCAGGGCGCCTGCCGATTCGGCTGACCGATGCAGCGACATCGCGAATCGGCTCGCCGGCCTGGCTCGACGCCGATCAGGTCCGCGCAACGGTGGGAAAGCTGTACCCGCTGTACCGGGAACCACGCCGGCACGCCGTGCACCGCTCGTAGCCCTTTCGCGCACCGTGTCGCGATTCTCGCGCCGATTCGCTCTTTTCGGCGCGAGGATCGCGACGCGGTGCGAGGCTAGGACGACGACGGCAGCGTGCCGAGCACGAGGTCGGAGCGCGTAATGAGGACGTGCAGCGCGGCCGCGGAGATTTCCTCCGGGGTGTGCCACCGGCCGGGAGCGTCGCCATGCGCCTCGGCGACCCCCAACAGAAGGTGTCGACGACCGGCGGCCGTCGGCCACCGACCTGCGGTAGCCGGCGGTGTGGGGGCCCACCGGCTGGTGAGGATCCGCACCACTGTTCCCCGGGCGGCTGTCGAAAGCCTGTCAGCAGCGGCGTTTTCGCGCTCGTCGTCATCGGCCGCCAAATACAGGATGGCGTCGTCGGACCGCAACGACCCCGAGGCCAAAACCGCTGTCAGGGCCGCCGCGTTGTAGACGTCCACGGCCGCCGTCGCCACGTTGCCGCCGACCTCCGCCACCAGATCATCCAGGCGACCCTGATCGCGGGCCAGCGCGACCACGGTCCACCCTCGGGCGACGCACGCCAGGACGGCGGGCCGGAGCACCCCGGTGGCGCCGACGATCAGCACCCGTCGGAATGTGCCGCTGTTGGACTCGCGGCCGGCATCAGAACCCTCGACGTGGCACCTCCGGTGGCTGATTTCCGCGGAGGAAATCGAAATCCGCTCCCTGATCGGCGCCTTGCACGTGATCGACGAACAACTTCATGTATCCCCTGGCCGCACTTGGCACCGCGAGCGCGGTCCAGCTTTCGCGACGAACAGCCAGTTCTGCATCGCTCACCAGCATGTTCAACGTCCGCCCGACCACGTCGAGTTCGATCATGTCCCCGGTCCGAACCAGAGCCAGCGGACCCCCGATGGCCGCTTCCGGTGCGATGTGCAGCACCACCGTTCCGTACGAAGTGCCGCTCATCCTGGCATCGGATATCCGCACCATGTCACGAACCCCTTGCGCCAGCAGGCGTTTGGGCAGCGCCACATTGGCGATCTCCGGCATGCCGGGATAGCCGCGAGGCCCGGCATATCGGATCACGATGACGTCATCGGCCTCGATATCCAGATCATCATCGTCGGCGACGGCAAGGTAGTCCTCGAGCCGGTCGAATACGACGGCGCGTCCGGTGTGCCGCAGCAACTCCGGAGAGGCGGCCGACTGCTTGATCACGGCGCCTGCGGGCGCGAGATTACCGGTCAACACCGCGATACCGGAACCAGCCGGTTTCAGCGGGTCCTCCATCGTCCTGATCACGGCGGAATTGAAACACTCGCTCCCCGTGTAGTTCTCGGCGATCGTTCGCCCGGTGACGGTCAACGCCCGAAGATCCAGCAGATGCCCCATCTCGGCTACCAGCGCGCCGAGTCCGCCCGCGTAGGCGAAATCCTCCATCAGGAACCGGCCCGACGGCATCAGGTCGACCAGGGTCGGGATATCGCGCACCAGGGTGTCGAACTCACCGAGACCGAGCGGGACGTCCACCCGGCCCGCCAGGGCGAGAAGGTGAACGACCGCATTGGTCGAACCGCCGATCGCCGCATTCAGCCGGATGGCGTTCTCGAAGGCGGTCCGGGTGAGGATCTTCGACGGCGTCAACTGCTCGTCGACCATCTCCACGATCCGCCGACCGGCCAGGTGCGCCATGGTGCGCCGGCGGGCGTCGTCGGCGGGCAGTTCAGCGCTTCCCGGCAGCTGCATGCCGAGGATCTCCGTCAGCAGCGCCATCGTTGACGCGGTTCCCATCGTCATGCAGTGGCCGCGGCTGCGGGCCATGCATCCTTCTGCCTCGAACAGCTCGCTCTGCGAGATCTCACCGGCCCGGAAGGACTCGGTCAGCCGCCAGATGGAGGTGCCCGAACCGATATCGGTACCGCGGTATTTTCCGTTGAGCATCGGACCGCCGGTGATCAACAACGTCGGCAGGTCGACGCTGGCTGCACCCATGAGATAGGCGGGGGTCGTCTTGTCGCACCCGGCGAGCAGTACTACGGCGTCCAATGGGTTGCCGCGCAACGTCTCCTCGAGATCCATCGAGATGAGATTGCGGAGCACCATGGCCGTGGGACGCACCAATGGTTCCCCGGCAGACGTGGTCGGAAATTCGAACGGCACTCCCCCGGCCTGCCATATTCCGCGCTTGACGTGTTCGGCCAACTCGCGGAAATGCATGTTGCAAGGCGTCAACTCGGACCAGCTATTCGCGATGCCGATGACCGGACGGCCCGTGAAACTGTCGTCGGGCAAGCCCTCCGATCGCAGCCAGGCACGCGACATGATTCCCGTCTTGCCTTCTGCAGCAAACCAGGAGGCACTTCTCAGCGTCTGATCGGGCCGGGCCATGCGCACACCTCGTCTTGTCAGTCAGTTCAGTTTCAGCGATGAGAACCTGGGTAGGAACTCTGCTTGGGTGACGATCAGATCGTCGGCCAGACGCGCCGCCCGGTCGGGGTCTGCCAGTGATCCGTCGGCCAGGATCGCCTCGATCACCATGTCGCGGTCGCCATTCATGGCGGCCTCGATCGAGAGGTAGACAGGCGTCAGCCTGCGCTGCAAGAATCGCGGTGAGGGCCGGCGACAAATCGGGAACTGCGATCGGCCGAATTCCGCGAGCGGTCGCAACGCCGGGAATCTCCAGCGCGGCGTCATCCGGCAGGCCCGCCACGGCTCCATCGTTGATGACGTTGCAGGAGAACATCTCCCGACTGTCGGACAGGATGGACCTGATGATGGCGATGAGCTGTTCCTGCTCGCCACTGGACCGATCGAATGCCGTGTCGTCCAATGGGGCCGAGCCGTCGGCCTGGGCACGCATGCTCTGGTATCGCCCTTCACCCCAGTCGAGAATCTCCTGGATCGAGAAGGCGTCGATACCCAGTGTTTTGCCGTAGTACGCGCCACTGGCCCAGCGCTCCGGGAAGAACTCCGTGACATGCCGATCCTCGGCCGCCGGGAAGGCGCCGTAACGCTGGAAGATCTCCCACGAGAACGGGTTCTGCCAGGCGTTGGTCCCCTCGCCCCAGATATCGCCGATCATCGCCGGGTCGAGCGGCCGGGCCAGATCTTTCGCGACTTGCTCACGAACCCGAGGCCATGCGTCCTCACCACGGACCCGGAAGTCGTAGATGAAGGTGAGGTGGTTGATCCCGGCGTACAGGGTCGACGTCTGATCCACCGGTTCGCCGATGTAGCCGGCGAGATGCCTTTGGGTGTTGTGCATACCGTGACACAAGCCGACCACCTGGTGCAGCCCGGCAAAGCGGCTCATTGCCATCACGTTCGCTGTCATCGGGTTGCTGTAGTTGAAGAAGTACGCATCCGGCGCCAGTTCTGCGACATCGATCGCGATCTCCACCAAGACCGGCGTTGTGCGTAACAACCGCGAGATGCCGCCCGGCATCACCGAGTCGTTGACCGGCGCGAAGACACCGTGTTCCATGCAGACCCGGTGGTCGGCCTGCCAGGCCGGGCGACCGCCGACGCCGACGCAGGTGACGATGAAGTCGGCACCCGGTATCGCCTGCCTCCGGTCTTTCGTGCCGGTGACGGATATGTGCGCTTGTGCCCGGCGCGCCTCGATCATCCTGTCGGCCAACCCGACCGCTGTGGAAAGCGGTTGATCCGCCACGTCCACCAGCCGGATCTCCCAGTCGCCGAGGTCACGGGCGGAAATCAGATCGGCCAGCAGGCCTCTGGTGAAAACAGCACTCCCGGCGCCGATGAGGACGAGCACCCGACGATCAGACGTTCCCACGATCCAACCCTTCCTTCGATCAGTCGGCGATTCGATGGATCATGGTGTTGCTGAACAGGTACCGGTAGCCGGCGTCCCGGACTGCCTGATCGTGCCGTGGGCTCGAACCCCACGGCGAACCGTGCAACCAGACGAACGCGGGCGCTGATTGACCGGTGGCGGCATCCATCTTCTGTTTGGGTTCGACGATCTCGCGGAAGATGTCCTCGTCGCTGATCACGTCCGCGATGCCGTCGTGGGAGGCCGTGTGCGGGTAGACCACATGCCGGGCAGCAAGTTCCGCGATCTCCGGCCAGCTGATGGCGATTCGGTCTCCGCTGATCTCCTCGGCGACCAGCTCTATCCAGTGGGAGCGCGCGAAGACCTCCTGTTCTGGCACCGGACAGTCGACGAAGCCGGTGCAGACGGCAAACCAGCCGGTGACGCCCAGCTCGTCGCAGATCGGCGCAGCCACATCGAAGCTGTTGCGATAGCCCTCGTAGAACACGGGGATGAAGCCGGGTTGGTCGGTTTCCCACCGACCGGTCAGGAAGTACCGGTCGAGCTCGGCAAGCCCGACGGAGACGAAGGATTCGCGGTACGCGGACAGTTCGCGGTGCAGGGCGAGCCGGGTCGAGGCCGGCGTGTTGTGGTAGTTCACCAGGCGGACGAAGCGACCGCCGGCCACCAGGTCGCAATGGGCAGAGAAGGTTAGCGCGCTCACACCGGCAGGCCCCGGTTGAAGTCCTCGTAGGCGACCGCGGTCAGCACGCTGATCAAGAATCCCATGTCCGTATCCCGTTGGTTCGGTCCGAGCTCGGCACGATAGGTCTCCATGCGCAGCGCCAGTTGTCGTCCGCTCTCATCCGGAACGGGTCCGACTCGAGCGCCGACCCGTTCGTCGACCAGCCCCACAACCATCGGTATTCCCTCCCGGTGCAGAGCCCGGTCCTGCGATTCGCGAAGCGTCGCCAACTCCATGTTCCGCGCTTCTGTCATCCTGCGCCTTTCCTTGTGCTCGACCGTTCTCGCAACCCTGGCTTCAGCACGTGACCACCTCAACTCCTTGAGATCGCAACGAGGACAACGTTTCAGGGTCGGCTCCGTCATCGGTGATCAGCGTGTTGATCACGTTAGGTGGTCCGAGACGCACCGGCCCCCGCTGACTGAACTTCGTGTGGTCGGCCAACACCGTAAGAGATGCTGCGCTGGCGATCAGGGAACGGTCGGTCGAGGCCTCGAGCGCATGCGCGCCGTACAGGCCGCGGTCGGCATCGATGCCGAATGCGCTGTAGAACGCGACATCGACGTGGAACTCGGCCAGCGTCCGCTCGGCTATCGGGCCCAGCAAGGACATCTCCTCGTGTCGGAGTATTCCGCCGAGAACGACCACGGTGATGTGGCGGTGGTTGCTGAGCAGGTTGACGATGTGGATCGCGTTGGTGAGGACGGTCAGCCGCTCCTTCGCCGCAAGGAACGGCACCATGGCCTCGGTGGTCGTCCCGCCGGTGATCAACAGGGTGGACCCATCCGTGACGCGCTCGACGGCGGCCGCGCCGATACGTCTCTTCTCGGCTTCCTGCGCGATCACCCGCCTGGCCCGATCCGGCTCGCTCTGCACCCCGGACAGACTCGCACCGCCGCGCACCCTGGTCAGCAGCCGACGATCGGACATGTCCGCCAGATCCCTGCGCACCGTGGACGCGCTCACGCCCAGAACCTGCGCCAGGTCGGCGACATTTCCGGACCCGTTGAGCCGCAGGTGATGCAACACGGCTTGCTGGCGCTCCACTTCCAGCACGTCAGTACCCCCGCGTGCGATCTACTTCGTTCAGCAACCGTGACCCCGACAGGAACCGAACCAGGTTCTCGGTCACGATGTGCTCGACGTGGGCACCGTAGTCCGGGGTCAGACCAGCCACGTGCGGAGTGACCAAGACCCGGGGTTCGGTCCACCACGCCGAATCGGGTGCCAGCGGCTCGGCGTCGAAGACGTCAACTGCGGCGGCCCCCAAGCGGCCGCTTCGCACCGCGTCCAGCAGGGCGATCTCGTCGACTATCCCACCCCGAGAGACGTTGACCAGCACCGCTCCTGACTTGAACCGCGCGAATCGTTCCCCGCTCAACAACCCGACGGTGTCCGGCGTTCGCGGCAGCACCACCACCACCCAGTCGGCCAGCGCAAGCACCTCGTCCAGCCGCTCGATACCCACCACGACGACGTCGGCCTGGTGCGCCGGGATCGGCTCGTCCCGCGCCACCGTGATCGGGTTCTCCGAAGCGGGCCGGGCCGCTACGCGACGACCGTCGTAGCTCGATTCCGATGGTTGCCCGGTCACCCGACCGGTGCGTGTCACGCCGATGACCTGAATACCGAATGCGCACGCCACGCGGCCGATCTCCTGGCCGATGCGGCCGTAACCGAGAACCGCCATGGTGGTACCGCGAACCGGCGCCGGCGTGAACAACTGCACCGCGGCACTGGGTTCCGGCCACCACCTGCGGTTCCTGGCCTTGACCAGCTCGGGCAGCCGATGAGCGAGGGCGAGCAGCGAAAACATGACGTATTCGGCCATCGCCACCGGTCCCACACCGCCAAGGGTGGTGATGGCCGCGCCGGACGACCACACCGGTTGCCCCGCAAGATGGTCGGCGCCAGAGGTATCGAGCTGAACCCAGCGCATCGACGGCGCGAGCTCGACGGGTGGAAAGACGTCGGCGGTGTGCAGCACGTCGACCTCCGCCCAGACCTCTGCGGGGATGTCGTCGACCGACTTCGCCGTGATCTGCCTGACGACCAACCGCGGCGAAACGGCCCGGATCCGGTCGAGGAACGACTCGTCGAATGCCAAGGTGCTCAGGTAGTGGACCGGTCGGTCGGTCTCGGCGACTTCCGTCACGGTCATTTGATGCCGGTCCGGGCCAGCCCCTGCACGAAGTAGCGCTGGAACGAGATGAACAGAATGACCATCGGAGTGATTGCGATCAGTGAGATCGCCATGATGGCCCCGTAGTTGGAGGTGTATTGACCCTTGAGCTGGGTGACGATACCCAGTGGCAGGGTAAACAGGTCCTGATTGGAGATCAGCACGATCAGCGACCAGGCCAACTGGTTCCACTCGCTCATGAAGGAGAGCAGCACCAGCACGGCGACAAGCGGTTTGCACAACGGCATGACGATCGAGAAGAACGTCCGGAACTGGCCGGCACCATCGACCCGGGCCGCCTCGACCAGTTCGTCCGGAATGGCCAGGAAGAATTGCCGGGCCAGGAAGATACCGAAGACCGAGGCGCTCTCGGGCAGTATGACGGCCCAGATGTTCCCGAACAGGCCGAGCCGGATCGACAATTCGAACTGCGGCACCATGATCGCCTGGATCGGGATCATCATGGTGGAGAGCAGGATGAGGAAAAGTGCGTTGCGGCCGCGAAAGGGCATCTTCGCGAAGGCGTAGCCCGCCAGCAGATTGACGACAACGGTGATGGCAGTGGTCAGCAGGGTGATGACGGCGGTGTTCTTGAACCACGTCCAGATCGGGAATTCCGCGAACGGAACGCGGAAGTTGTCCCAGGTGAAGTGCTGCGGCCACAGGTGCAGACCGGGCAGGTACATGTCCTCCTTCGTCGGAGAAGGCGGTGACCAGCATCCAGTAGATCGGAAAGAATATGACGAGGGTGATCACGATGGCCAGGACCAGTCGCAGACCGAAGAACCGGCCGCGCTTGCTTCGCCTGATGGCTTTGCGCCGTGCGTCCGGGTCCGTGCTGCTGGGCGCGGACGGTGCAGTGATCACCGACATGCCAATCTCCTTTCCGGCTGGCCGCGGGCTGACCCTCGAGGCAATTCGCCGACGGATCAACCGACTTGGTCCCGAGTCTTGTTCACCCTCCACTGGATCACCGTGATGAGCAGGGTGATCAGGTAGATGACGACCCCGATGGTGGCTGCATATCCCAGCTGGCCGGGGCCGTGATCATCGAAACCCGTGCGATAGGCGTACGTGACGAGCATGGTGGTCGAGTATTCGGGACCACCAGCGGTCATCGCATAGACGGTGTCGAAGATCTGGAACGAATAGATCAGATTCATGATCAGCAGAAAGAAGGTGGAGGGTCCGAGCAGTGGAAAGCTGATCCGCCGAAACCGTTGCCAGCCGGTCGCGCCGTCGATCGAGGCCGCTTCGAGCATGTCCTGCCCGACGCCCTGCAGGCCGGCCAGATAGATCAGCATGTCGAAGCCGACGCGCTGCCACAACGTCATCAGAATGACCGAGAACATGGCCCAGCCGCCGCTGGACTGCCAGTTCGGTCCTTCGATGCCCAAGTGTCGCGAGCAGATTGTTGACGAACCCGTTGTACTGGTCGAACATCCAGGCGCCGAGCACGCCGGTGGCCGCACCCGAGATCACCAGCGGCAGAAAGATGATCGACCGGTACAGGGTGCGCCCGGGCAGCACGCCATTGAGCAGGTACGCGATGCCCAGCCCGATCGCCATTCCTACCGGGACCGTACAGACGGTGAACAGCACCGTGTTCCAGAGAGTCTCCCAGAAGATCGGATCACGGAGCAGATCGAGGTAGTTGTTGATGCCCAGGTACTCGGCCGGCCCCAGCGACTCCTTCTTCTGGAAGCTGATCACGAAAGCGAAGACGAGCGGCAGCAGCAGGAAGACCGTGACGAGGATCAGGTTCGGCGTCAGGAATGTCCAGGCAGCGAACGTCCCCGTCCGCCGCTTGCTGTCCTTGTCGATCACTGGTGGGGTCAACTGCGCGGCCCCGGCGCCCTCTGCGACCGGAACCGCCAGACTGCCGGGATTCGATGTCACCTGCGCGACCCTACGAACCCAGTGCGGTGGTCACTCCGGAAGCGATCGCCGAGATCGTGTCCGCACTGGACTTGCCGTGGAACGCCAGCTCCAACTGGTCCTGCAGGACGGTGTTGATGCTGGCGAAACTCTGTACGGTCGACTCCTTGACGATGGTGTCCGAAATGGTCGACGCCTGCTCGGCGCAGATCTTGACCACGTCGGGTCGATAGACGTACTTGAGGTCGGCGCTGGCGAGCGTCTTGAGCGTCGGCAGTTCGATGGCCTGCTCGCAGAAGTATTTCATCATGTCCTCGCTGACCAGGAATTTGAGGAAGGCCGCGGCCAGCTCCGGATTCTTGCTCGCTTTCGTCACGACCACTGCGTTGCCGCCGAGATCCGAGGCGGCCGCCTTGTCCTGCGGCATGTAGGTCGCGGCCCACTCTCCCTTGTATCCGGCTTTGGGGTCGGCCAGCTCCGGTACCAGGAAGTCCCCGATGAAGGACATCGGCACGATCTTGGAGAGGAAGAAGTTGTCGGAGTACTGGCTGGTCTTGATGGTGGCGCTCGGCGGCGTCCACTTGTTGGTGAAGAAGCTCTTCGTGTAGTCCATCGCCTTGGTGGCGGCGTCGGACGGGATTGCCACCTTCTTCAGATCCGGCGTCAGCAGCGTCCCGCCGGCCTGGTAGAGCCAGGACAGCCAGCGAAAGGCCCCGGCCTGGGTCCAGTCGTAGGCGAACGGGAACTTGTTGGCGGGCAGGCTGGCGCGGAGCTTCGTGGCCACCGCCGAGAACTCGTCCCACGACCAGGCACTGGCCAGAGTGGTCGGGACCGAGGTGATGCCGGCGGCGGTGAAAGCGGCCTTGTCGTAGACGATGCAGGTCGTGTCCGTCTGGTGGGGGACACCGTACGGCACGCCATTGAATTTGATGCCCTCCCACAGCGCCGGGAGAAAGCCGGATATCTCGGAGCTGTCGAAATAGGGGCTGACGTCCAGCAGGACACCTTTGCCACTGTATTTGCCGATGGTGGTGTAGTCGACGCGGAACAGATCCGGGGCGTTGCCCGACTGGATCGAACGATCGATACCGGCGAAAAACCCGTCGTAGGGCACGACCTTGAGATTGATGGTGGTTCCGGGATTGGCCTTCTCGAACTGTTCCTTGACATAGGTGAAACCCTTGAGTTCACCGGCATTGCCGCCCCAGAAGCTGAAACTGACGGTGCCCTTGACCGGAGCCGAGCTGGAGGGCCCGGAACTGGCACCGGTGGAGCCCGCGCCGGCGGCAGCCGAGCTGGTTGGACCGGCCGCCGATGTCGGAGCTGTCGTCGTGCCGGCCGGCGCGGCCGATGAGGTGCTGTCTGCGGAGTTGGAGTGAACGGAGGAACAGGCCGCCAATCCCAGCAGCGTCGCGGCGCCGGCGGTGCCGGTCAGAAAGTTACGGCGGTTCAACTCCATGGGATCTCCTGATCGGGGGAGCAACTCGAGGCAACGTGGTCGTAAGCGAACCACCCCGCTGTAGAACTAGTCAATAGTGCGCAGGCTGTTGAATAGATTTGATCGGATTTGATTGACCGAGCGTGATCGCGGGCATACTGTCGGGCTGCGCGCAGCACCTGCCCGCATGACGCTGGATCGAACGGACGAAACGGATCAGAGGTGGCAACCGTGACAGCGCCAGGCGTTTCGCCCACTGACGCGGAGTCGCGACCCATACCGGCTGAGCAGCGTCGATTCGATGTGGTGGTGCTATGCGAGCTCAATGTGGACGTCATCCTGCAGTCCGACCATCCGCCCCGATTCGGCCAGGTGGAGCAGCGGGTGGACGCCGGCGCGGTCGCTCTGGGAAGCTCCGGTGCGATCACCGCCGCCGCGCTTGGCGGCGCTCGGCCTCGAGGTGGCCGTCTGCGGGACTGTCGGCGACGACGACCTCGGTTCTCTGGTGTTGACCATGTTGACCCACCTGGGCGTCGACGTCTCCTACGTCCGGCGATTGCCTTCCCGCCAGACCGGGATGACGGTCGTGCTGACCAGGTCCGACGGTGACCGCGCCCTGATGACCTATCCGGGCACGATGGCCGACTTGACGGTGGATGACGTTCCGCCGGAATTGGTCGAGCAGGCGCGGCACGTGCACATCAGCTCGATCTTTCTGCAGAGTGGTTTGGCATCGGAGCTGGCCGGTTGGTTGTCGGCTCGGCCACCAGACGTCACCTGCTCGCTCGACCCCGGCTGGGATCCTGAGGAGAGCTGGACGGCCGCGATACCCCTGCTGCCCCAGCTGAATTGGTTGATGCCCAACGCCAACGAATGTCTGGCCATCGCACATGTCGTGGCCGCAGCGGCGACTGACCTTCCCGTCACTCATGCGGCACAATTGCTGGCGGCCGGCGGGCCGTCCGTGGTGGTCAAACTCGGCGCCGCGGGCGCTCTACTGGTTCCCGCGGGCGGCGGTCGGTCGGTGACCATCCGCGGAATCGAGCGGACGCCGGTCGACACCACCGGCGCCGGAGACAATTTCGACGCCGGATTCATCGCTGCCGTACTCGACGGTCGGGCAACGAGCACGGCCGCGCTCGCGCTCGGGTGCGCCTGTGGCGCCATCTCGACCGGTGGGCTCGGCGGCACCGGCCGATTGTCGGGCGCTGACGAGGCTGCGACCTTGGCCGCCGAGATCCTGCAGAACAATCTGACCCACCAGGAGTGTCGATGAACCCCACCTCGCTGAGCGCGACCGCGCGCGAACTGCTCAGCCAGCCAGAGATCTGGACCCGGGTGATAGCAGAATCGGCCGGGCACCTCGCGGTGCTGCCCCCGGCCGGCGAGCCCGTTCTGTTCGTCGGCTGCGGCACCTCGTACTACATCGGCGAGTCCTACGCGCGGCTCCGCAACGCGGCAGGGCTGGGCCGCACCCGGGCGGCGATCGCCTCTGAGATCCCGTTCGTCGACGACGCCGAGACCATCGTGGTGCTGTCCCGCTCCGGTACCACCGGCGACGTGATCCGGGTAGCGGGCGAACTGCGGGCCAGCCATCGGGTGGTCGGAATCATCGGTGATCCCGATACCCCGCTTCCGGGGTTGTGCCATGAATACGTGCTCCTCGACTACGCGGACGAAACTTCGGTCGTGCAAACAAGATTCGCCACCTCGGCCCTGACGGCCCTGCGTGCCTCACTGGGCGAGGACCTGTCGGCACTGGTGCCCGACGCGCGATCGGCACTGGCGGCCGAGTTACCGGATCCACTGCCCGATCACGTCGTATTTCTCGGGCACGCATGGACCGTCGGAATCGCCAACGAGGCGGCCCTCAAATGCCGGGAGGCGGCGGGCATCTGGACCGAGGCCTACCCGGTGATGGAGTACCAGCACGGACCCATCGCGGCCGCCGGGCCCGGCTCGCTGGTGTGGTCCTTCGACCCACTTCCCGACTTCGTCACCGACGCGGTGCTCGCCACCGGCGCCACCTTGAACGTGCCAACGCTCGATCCCCAGGCGCAACTGGCCACAGTGCACAGGCTGGCTGTGGCCCTCGCGGCTCGTGCCGGACGCGACCCTGATCATCCGCACTTCCTGTCCCGCTCCGTCCGCCTCGATTGACCGCCGCGCGAAGCGACAACGCCCGGTGACGACGACCCCGCAGGTGGACACCGAACTGCTGGCGTTGGTCGGCCGGTTGAGCGATCGACGAGCACTACCAGCGCCGCGTCGTCGAGACTTTGACCGCCATCGGCTCCAGTCCGCTCGGATTCCGCACTGCCGGCACGCCGGAGGACGAGGCGGTTGCGGTTTTCGTCGCGGACGAAATGCGCGCGATGGGATTGTGGAACGTCGCGATCGAAACGGTCGAGGTCGACGCCTGGCGGTTTCACTCCGCTTCGCTGACTGTCCCCGGCTCATCGGCGGATCCGCCGATCTCTTACCGGGCCGTCAGTTTCGGCGGCGTACCTGCCACGCCCGAAACTGGAATCACCGCCCGCCTGGTCGACATCGGCGACGGCAGGCGCCGACTGACCGATGTGCTCGACCTCGCTGGTGCGCTCGTGTTGCTCGACTGGCGCAGGGACGCCGTACCCCCGTCGGCGGTGGTGCTGGAATTGACAGAGCGCGGCGTGGTCGGAGTCGTCGTCAACTGCCCGACCGGCGCGGCGTGGTACCAAAGTCCACATGCGCTCGGCGCTTTCGACGGAAATTGGCCGCTCGATGCGCCGCCGATGATCCTCATCAGCGCGCAGGACGCGGCGGCTTTGCGGGCCTCGAACCCGACCGCCCCGGTGACCCTGACGCTGGAGGCGACTCTGCACCCCGGCGCAGCCGGGTCCAACGTGGTCGGCTACCTGGTCGGCGACCTTCCTGGTCCGATCGTCGTCGGTGCCCATCACGACGCCTGGTTCCAGGGCGCCTTCGACAATGCCAGCGGTGTGGCCGCCATGCTCGCGATAGCGAAAGCGCTGACCCACACGGGTTTCCGTCCCAGTCATACGATCTGCTTCACCAGCCGGACCGCAGAGGAATTTGGTCTGATCGGGAGCACGTTCGATTGGTGCATCGGAGCCTGGCGGCAGGTGACCGACACCCATCCCGACTGGTCGACGACTACGCCCTTTCATCTGTGTGTGGAGGCCACCGGACACCCAGAGCTCCGCTCGGTCGTCGAGGCGCCGGTAGAACTGCAGACCTGGGCGCGGCGGGTGTGTCGCGCCGCAGAGAAGCAGGGCTGGACTCCCACCGGATGGCGGGTAGCACCGCCCGTCGCCGGCACCGAGCAGTGGCCATTTCTGATCGCCGGGATTCCCGGGGTGGCCTGCTACGCATGGGAAAAGACCTTCGGCGCAACGGATTACCACACCCAGTTCGACACGGTCGAACTGTTGGATTTCCGGATACTGGCGGCCCAGACGCGGATGTATGCGCTCCTGCTGCTCTGCGCCGATAGCGACCCCGATGTGATCCTCGACCATGCCGCACGAGCCCGCCAACTGACTCGGATAGCCACCGAGACAGAACATCTCGGACTGGCCGCGGCCGCCCGGCAGCACGCCGCCGCACGCGGCAGGACAGCTTTCACCCAGATCGGCACCAGTCAGTTCGCCCTCGACGCGCACGGGCAGGTGTGCCATCCGCATCGCCAATCCCTGCTCGACCTGCGCGAAATCGAGCTGGCAATCGCGGTTCTCGGCGACAAGCCGGACGCAGCAGCCCGCAAGGCTGCCGCCCGCCATATCCAAAAGGTCGGGTCCCACTTTCTGTTCCCGTACCTGGGGTACAGGGCATTTCGGCATTACAACGGTCGCCTCACGGCCGCCGCCCTCGCCCGGACGTGGGGCGGCCGCAGCCATCTCACTACCAGCCCGGACCTGTGGCAGCACATCGCCAGCCTGGTCGGTGAGGCGGGAGCGCGCGAGTTCGGCCCCTGGGTGCGGGCCGACCTGATGCGAGCCCAGACCGCGACCCGACAGCGATTGGCTCAGCGGCTCGACGATATGGCACATTCGGTCAATCCCGACGGACCGTGATGATGACACGAAAGGCGACTGCCGTCATGCCGAAGGCACACGGAACCACTCCATCTCCTGGCTCGGCGGCCCAGACCAGGAGTCTCGAGCGCTGGCGGCCCGAGGTGCTGGACTACATCGACCGGCATGCCGACGACATCGTCACCGATCTCAGCGAATTGCGTACAACACCCCAGTATTTCCGGTACCGACGAAGAGAATTCCATCCAGGCGCGGTTGGCGGACCGGCTCGCCGAGATCGACCTCGATGTCGACTACTGGCAGATCCCGCTCGCCGCGACGCTGGCCGCGCCGGATTTTCCCGGTGTCGAGGTCGACCGCAACGAAGCCTGGGGTTTGGTCGGCAGGGCACCGGGCCGGGGTGACGGGCCGTCGTTGATGTTCAACGCGCACGTCGACGTGGTGCCGCCCGGAGACCTGGCCGCGTGGCGGACGGAGCAGCCGTTCTCCGGCACGGTGACCACGGACGCGGTTCTCGGCCGTGGCGCCTGCGACATGAAAGGTGGTCTGGTCGCATCGATCTGGGCGGTTCGTGCGCTTCGACAGCTGAAGGTTCCGCTGCACGGCGATCTGCTCTTGTGCACCGTGCAGGGCGAAGAGGACGGCGGACTGGGCACCTACGCCAGCCTCGCCCGAGGTTGGCGCGCGGATGCCTGCATCATTCCCGAACCCACCTCAATGGATATCGTGCCTGCGAACGCCGGTTCGCTGACCTTCCGGCTCGGCATCCGCGGACTGGCTGCGCACTCCTCGCGACGGACCTCCGGGGTCAGTGCGATCGAGAAATTCCTACCCATTTTCGATGCCCTGCGCCGACTGGAAGCACGCCGGAACCAGGTCACCGACCCTTTGATGTCCCGGTGGGATATTGCTTACCCGATCGAAATCGGAAAGATTCAGGCCGGCGACTGGTCGTCGTCAGTACCAGATCTATTGACCGCAGAGGGACGCTACGGGGTCGCACTCGAGCGAGACCGCCGACGACGCCAGGCTGGAATTCTGCACAGCCGTCGAACAGGCCTGTGCAGACGATCCTTGGCTCCGTGGACACCCGGTGGAAGTCCAGTGGTGGGGCGGGCAATTCCTGCCCGGTCGCACCGCGCCCGACGCCGACATCATCACGTCGTTGCGTCAGGCGCATTCGTCCGTTTCTGGTCACCGGCAAGACGTCTGGGCAGCGCCGTACGGCAGCGACCTCCGACTCATGAGCGGCATCGGCGGCGTTCCCACCGTGCACTACGGGCCTGGCGAAGCGGCCCTCGCGCACGGCCCACGGGAAAGCGTTCCCATCGACGAGGTGCTCACCACCGCTCGGACCTTAGCCGGCGTCGCGATGCTGCACTGCGGACTCGGCTGAGTTCAGAGGCTGAATTCGGTCGTCAGGATGGTCAGCACAGGGGCGCCGGCCAACACCGCACCGAGGTCGTTCGCTCCTTCGCCCGCTCGCCACGCCCGGTAGGCGGCGTCTGCTTCGGCCGACTCCCAGCGCTCGTGCACGATGACGTGGGCCCGGTCGTCCCGGTCGACCAGGACGTCGACTCCCTCGCAGCCGGGGAAGTGTCTGGTGTCGGTCAGGATCGACCGCACCTTGGCATACGCGTCGTCGAGCAGGTCGGGCTTGAGTCGGAGTTCGAGCAACGCGGTGAGCGGCATGCTCGAAAGGCTATCCGGGGCGGCAGCCGCCGTCGCAACCGGTCTGGAGGGTCGTCCTGTGCTCCGAGCGCACAACGGAATCAGCTGTTCGGGGTCTCCTCCAGCCCGTCGAGCACGGTGACCGGGATTCCGTACGGCAGGAAGCGCACCTTACGGTTGTTGTCGGTGTTGTGCTTGTTCGCTCGCAGTGCGTCGAGCTCCGTGGCGTAGACCTGTTCGATCTGAGCCCCACCGTCGCCGTCAACCGTGTAGATCACCCAGACGCCGTCGCCGGTCTCGCCGGTGGTTTCGGGCTCAGGTGCCGGGCGGGAACGGCGGCCGCCATTTTCGAACAGCGTCGACCATCCCGGCCGATCGCCAGAGGAGTCCATCATCCTGCCGAACTGGCCGAGGGCCCCCCGGAGCTGCTCACCCGCGCCGCGCACCATGCGATCGAGGTCTTCCGGATCGAATCCGAACGGTTCATTGCTGGCCACTGCGGTCCTCCTACGGGCGACATCCCGCAACAGCTGCGGGCTGCTTCCAGTGTGCGCCATCTGCGCTGGCCGTGCCACGATGCCGGCTGATCAGTGCGTGAAGGTCGAGACCATTCCCTCGGTAGGCATCGGCGACTCCAGCCGATCCAGATAATCGACGGCCTCCTTGATGTCCAGCATCAGCGATTCGGCCAGGTTGCGACTCAACCCATTGCGCACCACGATCCGCTGCACCACGATGTCCGTCAGGTTGTCCGGCATCGGGTAGGCCGGAATCAGCCAGCCCTTGAGTCTCAGCCGCTCCGACAGGTGGTAGAGGTTCCAGTTCTTGGTGTGGCCCTTGGTCAGCTGCCACGCGAAGACCGGGATGTCGGTGCCGTCGTTCCACAGGTCGAAGGCCGGCATCTTCCCGATCTCGGTGGCCAGGTAGACGGCTACATCCTGCGATGCCTTCTGCACCTTGTAGTAGCCGTCGAAGCCCAGACGGAGGAACAGGTAGTACTGCAACAACACCTGCGATCCGGGGCGGGAGAAGTTCAGCGCGAAACTGGGCATGTGGCCACCGAGGTAGGTGACGTCGAAGATGAGGTCCTTCGGGAGATCGTCGATGGTTCGCCAGATCACCCAACCCAGGCCCGGGTAGACCAGTCCGTACTTGTGCGCCGACGTGCTGATCGAGGCGACCCGCTCGACCCGGAAGTCCCACTGCAGGTCCGGCTGCAGGAACGGCGCGATCATGCCACCGGAAGCACCGTCCACGTGGATCGGAACGTTGAAACCGGTAGCCGCCTGGATCTTGTCGAGGGCGGCAGCGATGGCGGCGACCGGCTCGTACATGCCGGTATAGGTGACGCCCATGATCGCAACCACGCCGATCGTGTTCTCGTCGACGTAGGACTCCAGGTCGGTACCGTCGAGAACCTTGTGCTCGTCGGAGATGGGGACGTAGCGCGCTTCGACATCCCAGTAGTTGCAGAACTTCTCCCAGCACACCTGAACGGCGCTGGACATGATCAGGTTCGGCTTCTCGGTCGACTTCCCGGCAGCGCGGCGGGCGGTCTGCCAGCGTCGTTTGAGGGCCAGTCCGCCGAGCATGCAGGCCTCGGACGAACCGATCGTCGACGTGCCGATCGAGTTGTCCACGTCCGGCACGTTCCACAGGCCGGCGAGCATCATCCAGCAGCGGGTCTCGATCGCCGCGGTCTGCGGGTACTCGTCCTTGTCGATCATGTTCTTGTCCGCGGACTCGGCATAGATCTTGTCCGCGTGCGGGTCCATCCAGGTGCCGACGAACGTCGCCAGGTTCAGCCGTGCATTGCCGTCGAGCATCGACTCGTCGTGGACGATCTGATAGGCCGTCTCCGGTAACGACTCCCCCGCCGGCAGCCTGTTGAGCGGGAAGTCAGTCGACTCCCCGGACCGGGCGAACATAGGGTTGAGCTGATTCTGATCACTGATGCCGTTGAACGCATGAGTGGACTGCGTCGGTTTCAAGGGTGATCCGGTCGACGGGACGGTGCTGGTCATCGTGACGATTCCTGCCTATGAGTTCGCGCGGTACCGGCGACGGTGCGTAGCCGGTGGGAGCCGGCGATGTCGAAAGTGAACACGTTATGAACCACAGCCGTCCTCCCGGAAACTGGTGCCCTGGTGCAGGGACATGACCGTCATATTGCCATTACCAGGCTGTCGTGCACAGCATCGGATGCTAATCACTGCCACAGTGCAGGTGGCATTCCGTTGCTGGCGGCATGTGCTCAGCGTGACCTGGCCGGCAATCGCCCCGCTACGCTCGGCACGAACAGCGGGCGCCCGAGGTTCGAAAGCTGTCAGGCGGTGACGCCCGTCGGAAGCTCTCAGGCGGTGGCGTAGGTGAGGCAGTCGGCGGCGTCCCGCCCACCACCGATCCGCACGGACTCCGCCTGGCACTCGAGCGACTTGTTGTGAATGCACTCAGCGCGCTGGCAGGCGCCGACATGGCCGGTCTCTCTCGTCAATCCGCCCTTGGCCGAAAGTGGGATGAACGTCGCACAGTTGGCGTCCAACCCCATCCCGCTGATGGTGACGGCAAATGCGTGGCAACCGGAATGATCGTTGTAGGAACATCCGGTAACGGTGCATTCGGCAATGGGTGACATTTCCAGAGCGGCGGACATTGTTCCTCCGGTTTGACGTCATCGAGAATCGGCAGCGTGGTTGCCACGGTAAACCGATCACCGCCGTACCGCCAGCAAGGCAAGGACAGCCTTAGCCGGCGTGGTCAGCGGCGCCGTACCGAACAGCGCGGCCTTGGCGGTCAGGCGAGGATGGAGCTACCCATTCCCAAGTCTTCGGGCGAGTGGCACATCCCTATCCGTTGTAATGAGCACATGACAGACGACGCTGTGCCCTCGGTTCGGACCGCGCTACGAAGCGCGATCACCCACGCGATGAAGCAGCGAGACCGCGAGGCGACTGCGGTCTACCGGATCGCGCTGGCGGCGATCGACAACGCAGAAGCCGTGCCGATGGGCAGCGAACACCGTGCCGGCGCGATCGAGTCCTCGGCGGTTGGAGTAGGTCAGACCGACGCACCGCGACGCCTGCTCAGTGAGCAAGACATGATCCAGATCGTATGGAACGAAGCGGAGATCCTCCGCGAGACGGCGGACTCCCTGACCGACATGCATCCTGAAGCGGCCCGGCAGCGACTCCGTGATGCTGCACTGCTCCAAACACTGCTCGACGGAACGGTTATCGGCGGATGACCAATCACAGACACCGGCGGACGGCGATCAGCTGACCCGGTTCTCCGCGAGCCACGCCGTTCTTCTTCGATTGGAAGCCCGAGCGAGCCAGGCATCCTGCACGATCTCAGTCAATTCCTGCCGGGTCAGCTCGCCGATTCGGCTGCCCCGCAACAAGACTGACAGGTGGCCGTCGAAATGTGGCGTGGTGAAGAAGGGCGACGACGGATCCTGCACCAGAGCCTGCTTCTCCGACTCGGACTCAACCCAGAAGATGATCACGTCCCGATATCGCTCTCCGGTGTCAGGGTCCGTGGCATCGGGGCGGGGAGTACGGAAGAACACGAAAGATTTGCCACCCACCTGATACACCGGGTTGCCGGCCGGCCCGCGTTCCACGGTGACATGCGGCATGCCAAGGGCCACAGCGTGAACATCGTCCACCCGGGCCCGTGGTGACGATGCAGTCATGTATCCAGAGTAGGGCGGCCTACGTCGGCAGGGCCAGGCTTTCGGCGGGGATCAACTTCGCCGGCGGGGATGAAGTTGTCCATTCCTGTCACTCCGTTACCAAACGGGCCAATTTGATCCCCGCAATGCGTGTCGGCCAACCGGAAGTGCCTGGCACGGTTCGGTTTCGAGGGTCGGCTGTCGGTGGTGCTGAGTAGTGTCTTTCCTATGGGCCACACCGGATTCGCCGATCGCGACGAAGCCTTTACGCTCGTCGAATCGGCGCTCGCCGCGGTCCGCAACATTCGGGACGGCGCGTTCTGGAAACTACTACCCGACGAGCAACTGGAATTCGGTCGCCGCCTGGAAATGCTCTCCCGAACCGTGTACGCCGCGCAGGTCCACCACACCGGCGAAATCGAACACCTCGGCATCGCCGGCGACCGGTCCTGCTCCTCCACCCCAGCGTTGCTGCGGCAGGCGTTCACCATCTCCGCCGCCGACGCCGCCGCCCGCGTCAAAGCCGCCGCCCAGATCCTGCCCCGCGAGCTGATCACCGGCGGCACCGCCGCGCCGCTAGCTCCCCGAACTCGCGGAGGCCGTGGACGGCGGCTGCGTCGGACCCGGAACACGTGAAGATCATCGTCGAGACCATGGCCAAAGTCCCCGCCAAGGTCGCGGCCGAGGATCGGGACCTGTGCGAGGCCACCCTGGTCGACACCGCGATCGACTGCGACCCGAACTTCCTGGGCAACGCGGCGCAGCGGATCCTGGACCGGGTCGACCCCGACGGGAACATCGACGACACCACCCCGGCGTCGAAGATGGAATTCCACTTCGGCACCCGCTCCACCCGCACCGGGCTGACCCCGATCAAAGGGCAACTGGACGACCACGGCGTCGAAGTCGTGAAAAAGGCCATCGACGCCCTGTCCGCACCCCGGCCGGACGGCTCCCGCGACCAGGACGGCGACGCCGTGCAGGACGTGCGGCCCGCGGCGAACCGGCGGGCCCACGGCCTGATCGAAGCCCTCGGCCGGTACCTGGATAGCGGGATCGGTCCGATCCAGGGTGGGGAACGGCCGCACGTCACCATCACCATGAACTGGGACGCCCTCACCGGGCTGATCTCGAACGCGAGTTTCGACTCGGGCGCGATGATCAGCCCCGCCCAGGCCCGCCGGTTCCTCTGCGACGCCCAGGTCATCCCGATGATCCTCGGCAGCAAATCCGAAGTCCTCGACGTCGGGCCGGGCGTCCCGCACCTTCCCCGCGCACATCCGCCGGGCCATCACCGCCCGAGACAAGGGATGCGCCTGGCCGGGCTGCGATCGGCCGCCGGACTGGTGCGACGGCCACCACATCGAATTCTGGCGGCGGGACTTCGGCGACACCAGCTACGACAACGGGTGTCTGCTTTGCCCGCATCATCACACGGAAATTCATAAACGCGAATGGGTCATCCGCATGGCCTCGGACGGCATACCCGAGTTCATCCCGCCGAAATGGCTTGATCCGATGCAACGACCACGCCGCAACACCCTACGCAAATTCGACCTGGTCTGATGGCGGAGCCATGTCCCGCCGTTTACAGCGAGCCGAGCAGGCCCCGTTCAAAGGCGACCCGAACCGCGGCGGCCCTGTCCCGAACACCGAGTTTGGGATAAAGGCGGAGCAGGTGGGTTTTCACCGTCGCTTCCGACACGAGGAGCTCGCGAGCGACATCGCGGTTGGTGCCGCCGTGCGCGATCGCGGACAGGACCTGCAGTTCCCGGTCGGTGAGATGCTCGCCGCGGGTGCGATCGACGAGGCTGCGAGCAGCGCTCGGTGCCAGCACGCTCTGTCCGGCCGCGGCCCGCAACACCGCGTCCACCAGTTCATCCCGCGACGTCGCCTTCAGCAGGTAGCCGTCGGCGCCGGCATCGATGGCGGCGTAGATCTCCCGGTCCGTGTCGTACGTCGTCAGGACCAGAATGCGCGGCCGCTCCGGGTTGGCGGCCCGGAGCTCACGGATCGCGGCTACCCCGTCACCGCCGGGCATGCGCAGATCCATCAGCACCAAGTCAGGATGTGTGGCCGCCGCCAGTGCCACGGCCTCCTTGCCGTCCGCGGCCTCCCCCAACACCTCGATGCGCTGGTCCCGTTCCAACATTCCGCGAATGCCGTCGCGGACCACGGGATGATCGTCGACCACGATCACCCGAACCCGAGCGGCGGGCGGTGCATTCATCCCGGCACCGCTGCGCTGACCACGCACCCGCCGCCCGGCTCTGACTCCACCGCGAAAGTGCCCCCGGCCATCCGGAGTCGCTCCGCCATGCCCGGTAGACCGTGACCGCCAACCACCGTCGGCCCTTGGGTGGACGTCGGGTCGAAGCCGGCCCCGTCGTCGTGGATATCGAGCAGCACTTCATCGTCCAGATAGTCGACGCTGATCGTCACGTGGCGCGAACCCGCATGCCGGGAAACATTCGACAGTGCCTCTTGCACAACGCGGATCAGGTCCGGATCAGCGGTGAGCACCCGCGGCTCGCCGGAGATGGTCAGCACCCCTGCAACATTGTTGACCATGGACCACTCGTCGAGCATCCGACCGACGGCCTGCGGGAGGGCGGCGGTGTCCAGAGCCGCTGGGCGCAACGCGTTCACGGCTCGACGGGCCTCACCAAGGCCCTCACGGGCCAGCGCCTTGGCGTTGTCCACCCGACGACGTGCAGACGAGTCGGTCAACGCGCTGTCGGGGATGGCTTCCAGCTGCGTGACGACGGCGACGAGCCCCTGGGCCACCGTGTCGTGCAGCTCTCGCGCCAGTCGGGCCCGCTCCTCACGGGTACCGGCATCGCGGGCCTGACGGACCAATTGATCGTGCAGCCTCTCATTCCTCTGCTGCTCGATCAGCAATCGCCGGGTGACCTCGTTGCGCCGCAGCACTGCCTCTTCACGCCGGTTGGCCATCGTGATGGTGACGACGCCGATCGCGAGATCAAGAGCGAACAGGCCGAGCGACAGGGTCGGATCCGCCGGCAGCCGGTCGAACCCCCCGACCTGTACAGCTGCCATCAGCACACTCGACCCCGCCAGGGTGACCAGCAGCCAGGGCCCGGTGAAGAAGGTCCCGCAGATCATGTAGTGCGTCCAGACGATGATCCCGCCCAGCGGAGAGATGGCGATGATCCCGGCGATGAGCGCCAACTGCACGCCGATCACGGTGAGCCGGCGACCCAGGCTGGTCAGGTTCCAGGTCTGCCACCATTCGATCCAGCCCCAGAGCACCAAGGTCAGGGCCGCGGCGAGCAGATGAAGCGGCAGATTGCCACCCATGGTGGCCTGCCCGAGGACCAGGCCGACGAGGAGCATCAGCCGGAGCAACCACGGCGCCCGGGTGACCGAGAAGACGGTGTCGGGCCACTCGACCTGGGGCCGGTCCCGCAACCAGAGGCCCCGCGGTTCCCATTCGGGAATCCGCCGCCACGGCGAATACGGAGGCAGATCTACGCCCTCCGGCCAGGAGCCGAGCACGTCCACATCGCTCGATCCGTCCGACGCCGCCGGACTGACTCCGGCGTCCGTCGGTCCACCGGACGGAGGTGCGGTTGGCGCGGTCAACCGGCCGGAGGTGGGTGTCACAGTCGTCATTGTTCTCGCCGGTTCTCGGTCGCGCTCATTCCCAGCTGAACCTGCGGATCGCGAAGGCGGCCATCGCCAACCCCCACGACGGCCAGCACGCCCAGGTGCAGGGCCTGTGGCCAGTGCCCCGCAGCAGAATCGGTGAGCGCCTGCGCCGCAGCACCGCTCGGGGTGAAGTCAGAGATGTGCCGCATCCACCCGGGCATCAACGGGCGCTGTATCCACAGCCCGGCGAAGAACAGCAGCACGAAGAACAGCGCCGACCCGAAGCCGGCCGCCACCTTGGCGTTTCGGAACAAGCTGGCGATCACCATGCCGACTCCCAGCAGCGCCCAGGCCGCCAGGAGGTAGGCCAGAGCGAAAGCGCTGACATTTCCCGGCCAGGTCGCACCGATCATCGCCGGCACCACCACCATGACCACCATGCAGCCGATGGACACGGCCAGGACCAGGGCCAGCTGCGCGTACAGCAACAGGGCCGGCGAGACCGGAGTGGTGCGCAACCGTTTCAGCACACCCATCTCGCGGTATCGAGTCAACACATCCGGGAGCGCCTGCACCGCCAGCAGGGTGATCACGAAGAGCACCAGAATCGGCTGATACACCTGGAAGAAGCTCAAGCCGCCCAAGCTGTCCGATGGTTCTGCGGATCGCCGGGATGGCGGAGAGAATGATCGCTGCGGCCACCGGCAGGATGGCCGTCCAGATGACCACCCCGGGATTGCGAGCGAGCAGCCGCGCCTCACTTTTGAGCATCGCACTTGCCGCTGTCATGTTCTGGCTCCGTTCTTGAGATCTGAGTGGCTGATCTGGTTGCTCTGGTCACCCTCGCGGGTGAGTGCGACGAACGCGTCGTCAAGGCTCGGTTGGTCGACCCGCAGTCGGATAGCAGCGACGTGCCGTTCGTGGAGCGCGATGATGACGGCAGAGGCGACGTTGTCGGTGCCGGTCACCACGACACGGTCACCATTGGTGGTGACCGTGTGCACGTCCGGAAGTCCCTGCAGGAGCGCGGGATCGAACGGGCGCCGACGGAACGAAACTCATCCGCTGGTCCGCGACGACACCCGCGGCCAAGCCCTCCGGGGTGTCTGCGGCAATCACCCGCCCACGGTCGATGACGACCACCCGGTCGCAGAGCCTTTCCGCTTCCTCCATGAAATGCGACACCAACAGCAGCGTGACGCCGGTGCCCTTCAGGTCCTCCAGCAAACCCCACACCTCGCGGCGGGCAGCGGGATCGAGCCCCGTGGTCAGCTCGTCCAGGATCGCGACACGCGGATTGCCGATGAGCGCGAGCGCGACCGACAGTCGTTGCTTCTGACCACCGGACAGTTTGGCGTAGTACGTCTTTCGCTGCTCGACCAGGCCGAGTCGCTCCAGCAACTCACGCCAGTCCCGCGGGCGGGAGTAGAAGCTGGAATACAGCTCGAGCGCCTCGGAGACGGTCTGCTTGTCCGGCAGCCGCGACTCCTGCAACTGGAATCCGAGCGTTTCCCGAAAATCCCTGCCCTCGGAGGCCGGATCCATCCCCGCCACTGAGATGCTCCCAGCGTCCGGGACGCGAAGGCCGCCGATACATTCGACGGTCGTCGTCTTTCCGGCACCGTTGGGTCCGAGGATCCCGAAGATCTCACCCTCTTCCACAGTGAAGCTGATGCCGTCTACGACGGTCCGGTCGCCGTATACCTTCCGCAGATTGCGCACATCGATCATTGACATGATTCGATCCTCCCGCTGGACCGGGCTCTCGCCATCAACCGGCCGGACACAATTCCGTCAACCGATCAGTGGACGGAATTCCTGATCCGTCGCCGGCCGTCGCCGGTCGCTGCGCCGATCATCGTCCACTATTGATCACGAGGCAGCGACACTCGCCGTCCCAAGACATGCGTCGGCCATGTCGGCACCGAAATGCGGACTCAGGAGCTCGGCCAACCGCCGGTGGGCGCGGTAGCTCCGAGATTTGACGGTTCCGAGCGGAACGGCGAGCCGGCGCGCGATCTCGGTGTGAGTCAGCTCGCCGTAGTGCTGGAGCCGGATCAGTTCGCGATCCATTTCGGTCAGGTGTTGCAGGGCCTGACGGACTTGCCAGATATCGGAGATCTGCTCGGCCGAGGGCGGCTGACTCACGAGCACCGGGTCTGCGACGTCGAGGTTCACATGGCCGCGGTGGCGCCGTTCCCGCCGGAAAAGGTCGATGGCGACCCGTCGGGCGATGGTGGCCAGCCATGGACCCAACGCCCGGGTGGGGTCGAAAGTGCCTGCTGCGCCCCATGCCTGGACGAAGGTCTGCTGGGTGGCGTCCTCAGCCAGACCTATGTCGCCCAGCACCTTGTGGGCAACCGCATAGACCAGTCCGCCGTAGCGTTGATACAAGGCGCGAACGGCCTCCGCGTCGCCGATGGCGAAGCGGGCCGCAAGATCGGCGTCGGGAACGACGACCTCGCGGACATCTGAGGCCGCTCCCGAAGCGGCGTGCCGACCGAGAACCGTTCGACGGAGCTTGGTTCCGCTGTACATGTGCGAACTCCTCCTGCTGTGGAACGGAATCGGCCGGCCGGCGAGCACCGGTCAGATCCGGTCGGCGGTGAACGGTAGGTACTCCCCTGACGAGTCGAGCATGGGACCGGGCAGTTGCAGTGCGCTTGCAACGGGGATACAGCGGCCATCAACACGGACGGCCCGCCGCCCGGGCGATCGTTCAGACCCAACGGTTGAGCGCGACTCTCGCCAGGGTGACGGCTTCCGCGCGGTTGAGGGCGGGAGCGGAATCCGAGAGCAGCGGCCCAACGTCCCGGATCACCCAGCGGCGACGGCTTGCCGGCTGCGACGAGGCTCCGGTGCAGCTCCAAGGCCTCCGCGTCCGCTCCGACCCGGACGAGCAGCCGGATCACGTAGCGCAAGCTGAGCCACTGCTGAGTCCAGTCGCCCGTGCGGTCCCAGTGATCCAGGACCTCGACGAGCGCCCTGGCCGCCACGGCCGGGTCCCCGTGCACCCCCCTGGTCGAGGCCGCCTCCATGATCGCGATCCCGTGCCACCAGAAGTTCTGGACCTGGGCGGCCAGCACGGCCGCCTCGTCGAACAGGATCAGCGCGTGCTCCGGATCGGATTTCTTGCCCACCAGGCCCAGTGCATAACGGGCCATCGACCGCGCCGTCGGGTTTCCGGTGCTGTCTGCCACCTGCATCGACTCCCTGGGCGGCCGCGACCCCGAAGCGCGGTTCCCGTCGCACAGCGTGGCAGACCGCGACGTAGTACAGGGTCCAGACCAGTCTGATCGGGTCGTCGTGCCCGCGAGCGGCGACCACCTCGGACTCCCAGTACGGCAGCGCGGAATCGATGTCGCCCTCGTAGAGAGCGACGTCCGCGAGGACATCGGACGGATAGGCGATCCGCGCCGTTCCCCTGGACGGAACGCGACCGGCGGCGCGGACAGCCAATCCGCGGGCCTCGGCGAAGTTGCCACGGTTCCACGCCCCACGCGCTGCCACGCCGACGGCGGCCGCGAACAGCGGATGGTCGGCAGGCGCGATGTCCAGTGCTCCGTTCGCCCAGGCCGTCGACTCATACCCGACCCGCAGCTGCAGCACCTCGGCCAGCGATGTGACCAGCCGCAGCGCCGCCTCCCCGTTCCGGTCGGCGAGAAGCTGATCGAACGCCACCCGCAGGTTGTCGCCGTCGGGCAGGGTGCGCTCGACCCAGGTCTGCTCGGCAGGACCCTGGACGCCTCGCGCCGCGTCCTCGGCCAGTTCGGTGAAGTACGCGGCATGACGACGGGCTAGCGCGACCTCGTCCGCACTCTCGCGCAGACGCTCGCGGCCGTACGCCCGCAGCGTCTCCAGCATGCGATAGCGCGTGCCGGCTCGGCCGGGAGTAGCGGCCACCATTGACTTGTCGACCAGTCCGGTGAGCAGGTCGAGCACCTCGCCGTCGGTGGTCCCTGGCCCGGCGCACACGCCCGCGACACCCGCCAGGTCGGCGCCGCCGGCGAATACCGACATCCGGGTGAACAGGCTCTGCTCCTGGGGATCCAGCAGCCGGTAGGACCAGTCGATCGCCGCGGTGAGGCTCTGGTGGCGAGGCTGCGCCGTGCGCGGACCGCCGACCAGGAGTCGGCTGTCGTCGAGCCGCTGGGCGACCTCCGTTGCGCTCATCATCCGCATGCGGGCCGCGGCAAGTTCGATCGCCAGCGGCAGGCCGTCCAGCCGCTGACAGATCTCCGCGACGGCGCCCCCGATCTCCCGATCCGGGTCGAAGTCCGGGCGGGTCCGACGGGCTCGGTCGACGAACAGCGCCGCCGCGTCGTCGTTGGCCAGCGGCAGGACCGGCCACACCTGTTCCCCGTCGACGCCGAGGGCCTCACGACTCGTGGCCAGCACCACGACACCCGCACAGTGGGCAACGATTTCGCCCACCAACCCGGCCGCCGCGGGCAGCACGTGCTCGCAGTTGTCCAGGACGAGCAGCAGTGACCGGGCCTGCAGGTACTCGATGATCGTCTGCTCGATCGACAGGCCGTGGCGCTGCTGCACACCCAGCGCAGCGGCCAGAGCCTGGCTGACGGGGCCGGTGTCATTCAGCGGCGCGAGCTCGCACATCCAGACGCCGTCCGGAAATCGCGCCCGTTCCAGCTCGGCCACCTCGAGGGCCAGACGCGACTTGCCGACCCCGCCGACGCCGGTGAGGGTTACCAGCGGCGCGGCGGCGGTCGCGGCCGCCAACCCGGTCAGTTCGGCGCCTCTACCGACGAAACTCGTAGCCCGCCTCGGGAGATTGCCGCCCACAACCAACCGGGAGGGCTCCAGCGCCGGATCGTGTGCCAACACTTGCCGGTGCAATTCTCGGGCCTGTTCCGAAGGTTCGACCCCCAGCTCGTCGACAAGGCGGCCGCGCAACTGTCGGTACACGCCCAGCGCTTCAGTCTGCCGCCCGCTGCGGTATAGAGCCCGCATGAGCTGGACCGCGAGTCGCTCCCTGACAGGGAACCGCCGGACGAGCCCGTCCAGCTCCGCGACGACCTCGCCGTGCCGGTCCAGGTGCAGGAGCGCGTCGATGCGATCCTCGATGGCCACGAGCCGAAGATCATCGAGCCGGGCGATCTCGATGATCGCGAAGTCAAGGTCGGCGAACTCGGCGAGCGCCTCACCCCGCCACATCGCGAGCGCAGTGTCCAGGACCTGGACCACGCGGTCGTATTGCCCTGCCGCGGCGTGCATGCGGGCCTCGGCGAGCATGCCGACGAACACTGCGGCGTCCAGCTCGGCGTCGGCTACGTCCAACAGGTAACCAGGTGCCCGGTGGAACAGCCGAACCGGAGGGCCGAGGGCCGTCCGCAGCCGGGACACGTAGGCACGCAAGGCGTTCAGCGCTTCGGCGGGCGGTTCGTCACCCCAGATGATCTGGATCAGGCGGTCGCTCGAGACGACCGTTCCCGGCTGGACGAGCAGCGCAGCCAGCAGCGCGCGCGGCTTCGGGCCGCCGACGTCGACCGGAGTGCCGTCGGCGGCTACCTCCAGCGGCCCGAGGATGCGGAACTGCACGGTTGGACCTCACTCGTCGTGCTCTGCAATCCAATTGCAAGCCATCCCAGCCACCGTAGTCCGATCGAGCCCGGCCAACCGGGCTTTCCCGGACCGAGCGGAAGGGGTCCCGATGCGGGCCGTCACGGAGCGTCGTGAGCTGTCGAGCATCGCCTACGGATTCATGGCCTCGAAGGCGTTGTTCGCCGCGCTCGGCGTCGACCTGTTCACCCACCTTGCGGCCGGCCCGCGCAGGACGGCCGAACTCTCGGAGGACACCGGAATCGCCGTGCCCCGGCTGTCGACCCTGCTGCACGCCCTGTCGGCGACGGGCCTGATCGTCCCCCAAGGGCAGGCCTACATCAATGCGCCCGCGTGCCAGCGTTACCTGGTGCGGGGGGCGCCCGCCGATTTCGGCGACTATTTCCGCCTCCAGGTCGCGCAGCAGATCTACCCCGCGCTGCTCCATCTCGACGCCGGGCTGGCGGGCGCCGGAGCCGCCTTCGACACGTTCGCCGACCTGCTGTCACGGCCGGACGAGGCCCGCATGTTCACCGCCGCCCAGCACGCCGGGTCGTATGCCGCCGCCCGGGCCTTCGCCGCTCGTGCACCGCTTGACGCCGCGAGCACGATGCTGGATGTGGGCGGCGGCAGCGGGGCATTCTCGATTGCCCTGTGCACCCACAACCCACGTTTGCACGCGACCGTCCTTGACTTCCCGGCCGTGGTGGACATGGCGAGGAGCTACCGCGACGAGGCCGGGCTCGCTGCCCGCATCGAACTGCTGCCGGGCGACGCTGTGCATACCCCCTGGCCCGCGGACCAGGACGTGGTCCTGCTGTCGTACCTGCTCAGTGCGCTCAGCGACACCGAGATCGACGTGGTGCTCGCCAAGGCAAACGACAGTCTGGTGCCGGGTGGTCTGCTGATCGTCCACGACTTCATGCTGGACGATGCCAACCCTGGCCCCGCGTTCGCTGCGCTGTGGTTCCTGCAGTACCTCGCCTATCGCAGCGACGGTGTGTCATTCACCGCCCACGCTCTCTCCACCCGGCTCCGGAACCACGGCTTGGAGCCGGCGCCGAGTGAGGTACTGATTCCCGAGACGACCAGGACGATCCTGTCCAGAAAGGCATTCACATGAGCCTGGCTGTAGGACTCACTCCACTGGAAACAAGGCGGGACGTCATTCTTCACGTCGCCACCCGCGCCGAATCGCTCGGCTTCGATGCGTTCTTCCTAGCCGAGGGTTGGGGACACGACGCCGGAGTGTTGTTGGCCGAAGTCGCCATCCGGACCAGCAGGATCAGGATCGGAACGGGAGTACTGAACATCTGGGGTCGCAGCGCCGGGCAGATCGCCATGCTCGCGTCCAGCCTGTACGAGATCTCCGACGGACGGTTCGTCCTTGGCCTCGGTGCGGGCAGCCCGGCGCTTGCCGAAGGCCTGCACGACGTCGTCTTCCGGGAGCCAGTGGCACGGCTCTCGGCGGTGACACGGCAGGTGCGGTCCCTGCTCGACGGCGGCCGGGTGACGCCCGCCGGCGGCGGCCGGGGACTTCGACTGGCCGTCGGCCCATCCCCGGTCCCGATCACGCTCGCCGCACTCGGCCCCGCCGCGATCCGACTCACCGGAGAAGTCGCCGACAGCTGGGGCCCGTTCCTGTTTCCCGTCTCGGCGTTGCACGACGGAATCTCTCTGCTGGCGGAGGGCGCTGTGCTGGCGAAGGGCGTCGGAAGGGCAATCCCACAGGTGTGCCCATGCATCCCGGCGGCGGTCTCGCCCGACCCGGAGCAGGCGAGGGCGCTGGCGTCGTGGTGGGTCGAGTTCTACTTGAGAAACATGGGACCGCTCTACCCCACCCGGCTGCGGCAGCTCGGCTTCGCCGCAGCGGTTGACGACGTCATGGCCGCGGAGGGACCGACGCCGGACGTCCTGCTGGACGAGCTCACGCTGTGGGGCGACGCTGCGGCCGCCCGGAAGGGACTGGAACGCTGCTACGCCGCAGGCGCAGACATGCCGGTCGTGACACTGCCACCGAACCGGAGCATCGATGAGCTGGACTTCATTCTCGACGCCCTCGCTCCGCGTGCGGAGACTCCACCTCAGCCGACGCAGTTTGCGGGTCTACGACAAGCGACCTGACCGCGGTAGCACCGTGCCCGGTCCCACCCCGACCGCTGCGGGCGGATCCCGCTCCGGACGTGCCGCCTAGTCGCCGGTGTGTCACAGTCGATTTATGGCCTCGTACTCGCTCAATCCGGCCGGGGTGCAACAGGCCCGGCAGCTCATCGACGACCGGCAGTATGTGCTGGACAGCGACTGGGGTTCGGTGCAGCCGGATGCGGCTGCGCAGAACGACTACCTCGAAAAGCACAGCTGGGCGCAGTACGCCGCCTGGCATCTGGGTCTGACCGACGGCGCCAACGAGGAAACCAAGGCCCGCTACGCGTTCGTCTACGGCGACCTGCGTCGGGTGCACCGGAGCGGGCTCATCGCATGCGTCTACCGGGCGTCGGAATGGCGTCACAAGGACGTCGAACTCGCCGCCCATGATCTGCTGCAATATCTGGACAAGGTCTCCGGCTGAAGCCGTTGCACGGCTGTCACTGACCGGCAGCCATCGTCTCCAGTTCTGCCTGCTGGGTCTTCGCCAATTCAGCCTCGGCTGCCACGTCGAGATTGCGGGTCAATAACCAATAGACGACGGCGGCGATCGGCAGGCCGATGAACATCGAGATATCGGCGCCGTCCATCTTGTTAGCGACGAATCCGGTGAAGAGCGGTGCGGCGGAGAAGAACGGGATCATGCAGACGAATCCGAGGAGGTACGCCGTGATCCCGGGCCATCCCCACCGCCGGTAGATGCCGTTCGGCTTGAAGATCTCGGCGATGGCGTAATGGCCGCGGCGAACCACGAAATAGTCCGTCAGGTTGACCGCAGTCCACGGAATGAAGAAGTACAGGACCAGCAGCAGGAAGCTGTTGAAATTGGTCAGGAAGTGGGCCGAGGCAACGTATGCGAACAGCAGTGAGAGGGCCGCGGTGACGCTGACCGTGACGACCCGCAATGAGATGGTGGGCCTGACCCGCTTGAGGCTGTCGATCGAGGAGATCAGGGTGAGCGACCCGCCGTACATGTTGAGCGCGATTACCGAGACCAACCCAAGGGCGAAAATGATCAGCACGACGTTGCCTGACCCGCCGAGCAACTTGTCGGCGGTGCTTCCCAATGATCCCACGGTGTCGAAGCTGTCACCGACTGCGGAGGCGATGTAGGCGCCGAGCCCCATCATCCAGATCCCGCCGAGTGCGCTGCCCCAGAAGGTCCACTGAAATGTCTTTCGCACGGTGACGTCCGGAGGGAGGTACCGCGAGTAGTCGGATACGTAGATGGCCCAGGAGATCTGGTAGCCGGCTGCGACACCCAGTTGACCGAGGAACGGCACGATGTGGAAGTTCCCGACGTCCCATGCTCCACCGGGAACGCTGAGCTTCGTCAACGCGGCGATCGTCAGGAAAGCCAGCGCGAGAATCGTCGCGTACGTCAGATAGCGCTCGAACTTATGGATGAGGTTGTAGCCGAAAACGGCGATCAACGCGCCGATGATCGTGATCAGCCAGAACCACGTCTTCGGTGAGCCCATGTGCACGCCCTGGGAGGTGGCCTCGCCGGCCAGGACGGTATTGAAGACATTGAAACCAGCGTATTGGACGAAGGCGAAGAACCAGACCAACAGCGCCCCGACGTAACCGAATTGCGGGCGCGATTGAATCATCTGCGGCAGCCCCAGCTGTGGGCCCTGGGCCGAGTGTGCCGCCATGAAGAACGTTCCCAGAAGAATCCCCAGCACGATCGCCACGAGTGACCACAGCAGGTCACCGCCGGTGGTGATGCTGATCAAACCGACCGCCAGCGTGGCGATCTGGGCGTTGCTCATGAACCACAGAGGGCCCATGTCGGACACCTTGCCGTGGCGTTCCCGCAACGGCACGTAATCGATAGACCGGGCCTCGATTCCACGTCCTGTTCGGCTGGGGGACTCGGTGGTGGCCATTGTTCTCCCTCGCGGTCGGTCAGCATGATCAACCGGGGGAACGATACGCGCTCCGAAGTAGCCCGATCATGACGAGATTGGGTCAATCAGAAGTCGCGCGATGGCACCAGACAGGCAACCACGACCGAAGGATTTACCCCCGCTCGGTATTGCATTGAGCAAACCCTTGTGCCACCAACCGGAGGGGAGCATCCTCGGGTGATGGACTTCTGGACCATCGAGATCGCCGACGGACCATCCTGGTCGGCCGAAGGCTGGCGCCGCGCCTATGGCGAGCGACTCGTCGAGGCGGCGGTAACGAACGGTGCGAAGGATTGGAACTGGGTACGCCGCGGTTGGGGAGTTCTGCTGGAGCTCTCATTTCCCGACGAGGCCGAATGGCTCAGATTTCGCGGGACACCGGCTGTGCGAGCGGCTCTCGATGCCGCGCCGGACCCGGTGAACGGTCGGTGGATCTACAGCGGGCGTGGTGGCAGCAGCGGGTCGATGGTGCCGAGAAAACCGCGTCCCAGGTGCGGTTCGGACAGCGCGCCGCCGCCCGAACCGGAAACGGCGCCGGAATTGTGGCAGCACCCGCTGGGTCGGCGCCACAGCGAGATCGCCGGTCCGACAGCGGTCGCCATCGCACCCTGAGTCGTTCTGCTGCCGAGGACGCGTAAGTCCGTCAGTCCGGAGGTTCGGGGTCGGCCGTGGCGAAGTCCAACTCCCGCCTGATCACCTGTGCGGCGACTTCTCCCATTGCGGCGTTGTGCGCGTAGGCGTGAGCCCGCAGTATCGCCAGCGCGTCGGTGGCCGACACTTGCAACTGCGCGATCACCATGCCGGTCGCCTGGTGCACCTGGGCCCGACTCGACCATGGCCCGGCGTGGCCGTACGGATCGTGCTGATGGGGATCCAGCAGCAATGCTGCACCGACCGTGTCGGCCATGAACAGTGCCGTTTCGAGCCCGACCGGCAGTTCCAGCGATCCCTTCAGGTGGACGCTGATCACTCCCAACACCTGCCGCTCCGGCTGCATCGGCAAGCCGAAGACCGTTCGCGGCCCGACGGCGGCGCGGGCGGCCGGCCCGAATTCCGGCCACCGCCGGTCGGCCGCCTCGCCCAGATCGGTGACCTGTGGCGCGCCGGTCAGATAGGCGTCGAAACACGGGCCCTGCTGCAGCACGTCCTGCAGGTCCTCCAGCTCGGTCGAGATCTGATCGATCGCGGCCAGGGTGAGCCGGTTGGGGGTCGCGGCCTCGAGTGTGATGGAGACGCCCTCCACATCGAGGATGTCCCGGCAAGCCTCTGCCAGCCGTTCCGGCAACGGACGGCTGGCCGACCTCGCGACAAGGCCAGCGAACCGATTCAGCAGCACCGTCTTGTCGACCATCGGCCATCGCACCTTTCGGAGGCACCGCCAGGCCGACCGGCTTGCGCGGGCGGCTCGTAGATAATTCAATACCCACGGGGCCGGTCATGAGGCGGCGCATCCGCCGGCACTGCCGTCAGGCCGCGCGCGTCCGGGCTCTGGCCGCCAGTACCAGGGGTGACGTCCGGCGCTCCTCGGGGATCCGCAGCGCGGCGAGCCGCAGCGCACGCAGCGTCAGCGTCGCGCCCAGGTCCGTGGTGGGCAAGCCCGGAAACCGGTAGATCCGGCGCGCCCACCGCGGCATCAGGCAGAACGCCAACGAGGCGAGCGCCGCCCATGCGGGCCGTGCCGGCGTCAACAGCCGAACCTTGGCAGGCATGGGCGGAGCCAGCAGCAGCCGGGCGCCGTTCCGCGCCGTCGGCGTGGCCACCAACCGGGCCCGTACGCCGTGCAGATACTCCCGGACCTCGGACCGGCTTGCCGGTATGTCGACGGCACCGAGCAGCCGGGCAACCTGCACCTGTTCGCGGTAGTACTCATCGACCTGCCCGTCGCTGAGTCCCAGCCCGCCCCGCTGCACCGCGTCGACGAAGCCGTGCACCTCGGTGACGTGCACGAACGTGATGAGTTCGGGGCTGGCTGCGGAATAGGGCTCTCCGGTGACCGGGTCCGTGCCGCGGACGAACTGGTGCATACCACGCACCCGAGCCGCAGCGGCGTTGACCTCATCAGTGGTGCCGAAGTTCACCGTGGTGACGTACTGCGCGGTCCGCTGAAAGCGGGGCCAGAAGTCCTTGTCGTAACTCGAGTGCTCGAACACCCCCGCCATCGCCAGCGGATGCAGGGCTTGCAGAAACAGCGCGCTCAACCCGCCCACGCCGGCGGCGGGGTCACCCTGCACCCGCCAGCTCACACTGTCCGGCCCGAACAACCCGCGATCATCGATTGACGTCATTCCTTCTTCATGCCCGCCGCGGCACCCCTTCGACCGTCCACCCTGCGACCAATCACGATTTAGATCACCGTTTACATCACATTACGTACATCGATGCAGCCCAGAGGTGGTCTGGCAGCCTTTCCAGCACCGGTCGGCAGCCTGCAGACCGCTTGAATTCGTCGTCAGCTGGGCATTACTACACTGACCCGCTCAGTTTCCCGCTTCCAGGAGCATGCCTTCATGTGTCATGACGCCATTGAACCGAAGTTGATCGACCGCCGTTCGAACCGTGAATCGGTAATGCGATGAATGTCACTGCACGAGTGTGGCCCGGAACGGCTTATCCGCTGGGCGCGACATACAACGGCACCGGCACAAACTTCTCGCTGTTCTCCGAGGTGGCCACCCGGGTCGAACTGTGTTTGTTCGACGAATCCGGGAACGAGACGAGATTCGACCTGAACGAGCGAGACGCGTTCGTCTGGCACGGCTATCTGCCCCATGTCGGCCCGGCCAGCGGTACGGGTACCGGGTGCACGGGCCGTACGATCCGGCCAACGGTCACCGTTGTAACCCGAACAAGTTGCTGCTGGATCCCTACGCGAAGGCAATCGAGGGCGACATCGACTGGTCGCAGTCGTGCTTCTCCTACACCTGGGGCGACGAGGGGTCCTTCAACGACGAGGATTCCGCGCCGCAGATGAGCAAATCGGTGGTGATCAGCCCGTTCTTCGACTGGGAGAACGACCGCCAGCCGCGCATCGCCGTATCAGAACACCGTGATCTACGAGGCCCACGTGAAGGGTCTCACTCAGACGCACCCCGATATCCCGGAAGACATCCGCGGCACTTACGCCGCAGTTGCGCACCCGGTGATGATTGAGCACTACAAGCAGGCTCGGCATCACCGCGGTGGAGTTGATGCCGGTGCATCAGTTCGTCCACGACACCCACCTGGCCGACCGTGGGCAGCGGAACTACTGGGGCTATAACACGATCGGGTTTCTTCGCTCCGCACAATGACTACTCGTCACAGGGCCAGAACGGCCAGCAGGTGCAGGAGTTCAAGGCCACCGTCAAGGCGCTGCACGAAGCCGGCCTCGAGGTGATCCTCGACGTGGTCTACAACCACACCGCGGAAGGCAACCAACTGGGCCCGACCCTGTCCTTCCGTGGGATCGACAACGCTGCCTACTACCGGCTCGTCGATGGCGACGCCGCGCACTATTACGACACCACCGGCACCGGCAACACGCTGTTGATGAAGACACCCGCACGTGCTGCAGATGATCATGGACTCGCTGCGGTACTGGGTCACCGAGATGCACGTCGACGGCTTCCGGTTCGACCTGGCCAGCTCACTGGCCCGCCAGTTCCATGAAGTCGATCGGCTGTCCGCGTTCTTCGACCTGATCCAGCAGGACCCGATCGTGAGCCAGGTGAAGCTCATCGCCGAACCATGGGACATCGGCGAGAACGGCTACAACGTTGGCGGTTTCCCCCCGCTGTGGACCGAATGGAACGGCAAGTACCGGGACACCGTACGGGACTTCTGGCGCGGCGAGGACTCCACACTGGCCGAGTTCGCATCTCGCTTCACCGGATCGGCAGACTTGTACGAGCAGGACGGACGCCGCCCGCACGCCTCGATCAACTTCGTCACGGCGCACGACGGGTTCACCATGCACGACTTGGTCTCGTACAACGAGAAGCACAACGACGCCAACGGCGAAGGCGGCAACGACGGCGAGTGCAACAACTCGTTCGTGGAACTGCGGGGTCGAGGGCGAGACCGACGACGCCGAGCGTGATGCCGTCGCCGGGAGCAGCAAAAGCGGAACATGTTGACCACTCTGTTCCTGTCGCAGGGCGTGCCGATGCTGCTGCACGGCGACGAACTGGGCCGCACCCAGCGCGGCAACAACAACGTCTACGCGCAGGACAACGAGACTCGCCTGGATCGATTGGGCGAAGGCCACGCGATTCTCGGACCTGACCGCCTTCGTCGAGCACCTCGGCGCGCTACGCCACGCGCACCCGATCTTCCGGCGCCGTAGGCACTTCAGTGGCCGCGGGCTCGTTGCCGACGAGGGCTGAGCGACATCGGCTGGTTCACCCCGAACGGGGACTTGATGACCGACGGGGACTGGGACACCGCTCATATCAAGTCGGTCGCGGTGTTTCTGAACGGCGCGGCTATCGGTGAACCGGACGATCGCGGCGAACACGTCGTCGACGACTCCTTCTTCATCATGTTCAACGCCCACCACGAGCCGATCGACTTCTTCGTTCCCGACCTGGGCCTCGGCGACAGCTGGCGGATCGAACTCGACACCGCGGCGCCGCGGGTCCAGACCGACCAAGAAGCCACGGTGCGCACCAAAGAATGGCTCACGGTCGCGGGTCGATCGATCACCGCGATTTCGATGGCGGCGGCGACCTGAGTCCGGCGCGGTCCTGGCAATTCAGGCCGGTGGCTAGTGGACCGGTTGTCCCGGCGCGCCTCCGTTGCTGTTCGTCACGTTCGTCGACGCCGTGACATTTGAGTCCCGTACCCGCACGGTGCCGTCGGTCGTCTTGTTTCCGCCGGCCAGGACAAGGACGATGACGACCCCGATGATCACCACGGCCACCACTCCCAGGCCCAGGAGCAGCGGCACCTTATTTCTGCGTGGGGGTTGCTGCGTTGACTTCTCGGTTGTCATATCGTTCTCCCGCCGTGATCGGTGCCTGAAGCTCGCACAACGCGAGGGGCAGCTCCCCCAGCCGTTTGTGACAACTTCTTGATGCCCGCGGCAGGTCCCGGGTAATCCACCCACTGACAACCTGGTATCGATGACGGCTGCGGTCCTGCACAGCTCAGTTGGTCGACCGGTCCGCCAACTCGGCGCGCAGGCCGGCATTGTCCATCTCGAGGTCCAGCACCCGCGCGATCCCGGCGAGGTTCAACCCCGCCTTGAGCAGCTCACCTATCCGGCGTAGCCGCACCAGATCGTCGTCGCTGTACCGGCGGGTTCCCCCGGCGCTCCGATCGGGTTGGAGCAAGCCGAATTTCTCGTAAGCCCGTATGTTCTGCAGCCCTAGACCCGTCAGCTCCGCAGCCACCGAGATTCCGTACACCCCACGCGAGGAGTCCCCCGCCGACCGACTCACCAAGTGATCGCCTCATTTCGAGTTGCCTTAGCGGCCAGTCTGCCATAGGTGATATAAAAAATCTATGTTCAATGTCGCAGATTACGGCTTCACGAGAACAGGCCGAGCTCCGCGGCCCGGTGGACCGCGGCTCGTCGGTTGTTCACACCCAACTTGGCGAAGATATTCTTGGTGTGGGTTCGCACCGTATTCAGGGACACGAACAGCTCGCGGGCGATGTCCGGTCCGTTGAGGTCACTCCCCAGCAGCCGCAACACATCCAACTCGCGGGCGCTCAACGGCTCCAGCAGGCCCTGCCCAGTGCGCGCGTCGTCACCCTTGTTGTCCGTCCCCAGGAGTCGACCGGCATAGGCGGGAGCGATGTCGTGCTCTGCCGCCATTTTGAGTACGGGGGTCAGAGCCGGACCCTCATCCAGGAAGATCCGGTGGTACCCCTCTGGCTCGGCCAGCGTCAAAGCCTGTTGCAGTGATTCCAACGCGGCAGCGTGCTCTCCCCGTGCCCAGTGGCAAACAGCGAGCACCGCAAGGATCTCGATCAGGCTGCCTGTCCTGTTGCCTTCCTCGGCTGCTCGCCGCAGGCGTCGCAACAACAGGGTCGCCTGGTGCAGGGACTCCTTCGCCCCCTTTGCCGTGTACTGGGCGATCAGCACCCTGGCCAGGGTGATGTGTTCGAACTCCCGCAGGTAGCTCAGCTCGTCGGCCACGGAAAGACCCTGCGCCCGGACCCAGTCGAGCGCCTGGGGCAGCCCGCCGCCCTTCGCGATCAACACCCGCGCCCGGACCGCCGGGATCGGTCTGACGTTGGGGAAGAAGTCGCTCACATACAACCGATCCGCCTCGCTGAGCAGCTCGAGTGCGCCGCCGAGATCTCCTTGCTGCACTCGTATCCGGGCCATCGCCATCCGCCACCGATGCGGGTTCTGCGGTAGCCCGGCCTGATCTCCCAATTCCCGGCTTCGTTGCAGTAACTCCACTGCGGCCGGCAGGTCGCCGCGCTCGCGAAGCACTTCGCTCATTCCGACGTACATGTCGGCGGTTCCCCGAAGCACCGGGCCGCCCTGTTGATCGGCTCGTTGTAAGGCCAGTTCGTAGGTGCGCAGTGCATCGCCGAGACGGCCTTGCGTCCGGCGGATATCAGCCAGGGCCACTGCGCACCCGAAGGTGTCGGCGACGTATCCCGCCCGGTACAGCCCCGCCATACAGTCGGCATAGGCCGCATGTCCGGCCTCCAGGTCCCCGCTTCCCCAGAACACGAGACCCAACAAGCCGGCTGCTCCAGCGCGGGAAAGGTGGTCATCGGGGGCCGCGAGATCCAGTGCCCGCCGGGCGTGGGTCACGGTGCCAGGCCCATCGCCCAAGGCCAACGCATGCGCGGCGCGATACAACTCGATCGCTCCAGGCAGGCGGCGGAACTCGTCGGAATCGACAACCACCATTTTCGCCGTCGGACTCTCGGGTCCACCGCGGTTCCGTGCCGCATCGTTGACCCACTGCTCGGCGTCTGCCAATCGAGCCTCGACACCCTCTGTCTCACCGAAGGCCAGCAGTGATGCAGCGAACCCCACACTCAGTACCGGGCGAACGCGGATGACCTCGTCGGGGACCATGCTGATCCACGCACGCGCGGCGGCTTCCTGCCTGGTCATCCGCATGGCCGGGATCGCCAGCTCGATCAGGTCCGCCGCACGGACGAAATCGGCGGCGGCCAGCGCATGGTCAATGGCCTCGGCCGGTTCGCCGTTCTCCTCGAACCAGACGCTGGCCCGCCGGTGCAGCTCCGGTATGCGGTCAGCACGTTCGTCGCGGAGGCGCGTTTGCAACACGTCCGCGAAGAGCTGGTGATAGCGGTACCAGCGACGACGGTCGTCGAGCGGAAGTAGGAACATGTTCCCGCGCTCCAGCGCCACCAGCGTGGCCGCACCGCCGCTCTGACCGGTGACGGCGTCGCAAAGAGGTCCATTCAACCGATCCAGGATCGAGGTCTGCAGCAGAAAATCACCGACTTGCTCCGTCTGGCGCAGCAACACCTCCTCGAGAAGATAGTCAACGATATATCTGTCGTCCCCGGCGAAACCTGCGATGAACGCCGCCGGCTCGTCTCGTCCCTGCAGCGAGAGCGCCGCCAACTGGAGGGCAGCGATCCAACCCTCGGTGCGCGCCTCGAGCGCGACCACATCCTGCTCGGTCAGCGTCAGACCCATCACCTCGGTGAGGTAGGCCGCGGCCTCGGCAGGCGTGAAACGTAGGTCAGCAGCACGGATCTCGACCAGTTCGCCCCGGCTCCTCAACCGGCCGAGCCGGAGCGCAGGATCGGCGCGGCCGGCAATCGCCAAATGGATCTGCGGGGGTAGGTGTGCCAGCAGGAAGGCCACCCCGTCCTGCACGTCGCGTGCGTCGATGACGTGGTAATCGTCCAGCACCATGACGACGTCATTCGAGATGACGGCGAGGTCGTTGACCAGCGTGCCCAGGACCACCTCGATCGGCGACCTTGGCCCATCCAGGAGGGCGAGCGCATCGGCGCCAACCCCGGGCGTCGTCGTCTGCAGCGCGGCAATGAGGTAGGTCCAGAACGACACCGGGTCGTTGTCCCGCTGGTCGAGGGAAAGCCATGCAACGGACCCGCCGGCATCCGAGACCATGGCCAGCCACTCGGTCAACAGCGTCGTCTTGCCGAACCCCGCCGGAGCGGACACGAGGGTGAGAACAGAATCCAGACCACGGCTGATCCGCTCGATCAGCCTTGGACGAGCAACCAGGCCGCGTCGCACCCTGGGGGCGTGGAGCTTGGTCTCCACCAGGAGCCCGACCATCACCACCTCCGCTCCGGCGCCGGCCTTGAATGGGCCTTCAGCGACGCCGTTGCACTGACACCAACGATTGCACCGCCATCACACCACGACGGCAGTACGGGGCCCTACCGCCGCACTCCGTCGTCAGCTGTGATGTTGCAACTCCAAAACTGCGACGGCAGTGCGGTGATGGCGGCCGCCGCCTCCTCCATGTGGTCGGCTTGGTCCAGCAGTGCAACGTAGATGGGATTGCCGGTGGCGGCCAGTCGCCGGATGATCGTCGCATTGGTCAGTGCCCGGTCGGCCACAGCTTGTCCGAATGCTGTGCGGTCGCCTTCGAAACCGTAGGCGTCCAGGAGAAGGTGCAGGCGTCGTTGTCGATCGTCGAAGGCGCGAAATCCTTGGCCGAGCGCTGCGCGCCGAGTGATGAGCGGTATCCAGGTGAGTGCGGTGAAGGCGAGGTCCCGGTCGGGGGTTGACGGTCCGGCGGTGTCCCAATCGATGAAGCCAACGAGGGTGTCGTCCCGCCACACGGCGTTGTACGGGGCTGCGTCATGGTGGCCGATGACCATGCCGGGTGACCATTGATGACCGGTGAACCAAACGGCATCGGCCGCCGGGACGAATGTTCGCGTGGTGTCGTGGAGGCGCCGTAGCCAGCGGCCGGTCTGGACAAGCGCCGAGTCGGAGTAGATCCACGCGGGCCACGGTGTGCTGTCGCCGACCGTTTGCCCGTCGAGGTGGCTGACTATCTCCCGGCCGTCTTCATCGAATCCGAGCGGAACGGGCGCCCCTTGGAATCCGTTGTTTCTCAAATGCTCCAGGACGGCATGGACGGTGGGTGTCCACGGTCCGCCGGGTCGGAGCACGGTATCGCCGCGCCGGGCGGCCCCCGACGTGCGGCCACCCCGGAGTGGGTGTGCATCCATCCAAGACCTCTTTTCAGCGCAGTGATTCCCCAGCCTGATCTGCCGGTAGCAAGCGAGCAACTGGTTATCGCGGGGACGGCCCAGTGGGCCGATGCCGCGGTTGGCCTTGACTGGCTGACGACGACGGCCTATAGCTATCAATATAGAAATGGTTGGACGAAAATGGCATACCGAACCGCAGACGCAGCTGCGCTGCAGCCTGCATCACCTCCGGTGGGCCGCGTCGGATGGGGATTCGTCTTCCTCTACACGCTGGCCTACGTAGGTACCTGTCTGCTGTTCCTCGCTCCCGGGCTGGTCACCCTGGCGTTGAAGGTCAACTCGCTCGTGGGGATCGAGCGGGCGCCGGGCAGCCTGGCGCTCGTCACCGGGATCGGCGCTCTGGTTTCGCTGTTCGGGAATCCGTTCTTCGGCAGGATGAGTGATCGCACCTCGTCGCGGATGGGCATGCGCAAGCCGTGGATGGTGCTGGGTCTGGTGGGCGGCTCCATCGGCATCCTCGTCGTCGCACTGGCGCCCGCTATCGCCGTCGTGCTGATCGGATGGTGCATGGCGCAACTCTTCTTCAACGCCTTGCTCGCCGCCCAGGTGGCCGTCCTGCCTGACCAGGTTCCGGTTGCACAAAGGGGTCAGGTGTCCGGCGTCCTGGGCATCTGCCTGCCGGTCGCGTCGGTGATCGGAACGTTCGTGGTCCAACTGTTCACCGGCAGGCCGCTCGCCATGTTCCTGGTCCCGTGCGGGATCGGCGGATTCTTCGTCCTGCTCTTCGCAGCGAACCTGAAGGATCGCAGGCTGGCCAAGGCGGACAGGCCGGCCTGGTCGCTCCGCGAATTTGCCGGCACCTTTTACGTCAACCCGCGGAAGAACCCGGACTTCGGCTGGGCCTTCGTCAGCCGCTTCCTGTTCGTCCTGGCCTACGCGTTCCTCACCACGTATCAGGCCTATTACCTGCTGGAGAAGATCGGCAGCGCCGAAGTCGATGTGCCGCACCAGATCTTCCTGGGGACACTCGTCCAATCAATCGTCCTCGTCTTCGCTTCGCTGGTCGGTGGCAGGCTTTCCGACCGGACGGGCCGGCGAAAGGTCTTCGTCGTCACCGCGTCAATCGTGTACGGCCTGGCGATGTTCGTGATCGCCATCGCGAGCAGCTTCAACGGTTTCCTGGTCGGCATGGCCATCGGCGGTCTTGGCTTCGGCGTCTACATGGCCGTGGATCTGGCTCTCGTGATCGATGTGTTGCCGAACAAGGACAGCGCCGCCAAGGACCTCGGCGTCTTCAATATCGCCGGCGCACTGCCCTATTCCGTCGCGCCGGCGATCGCACCGTTCATCCTGGCCATCGGGAGGGGCGGATACGGCGTGCTCTACGCCATCGCCGGGATCTGCGCCATCATCGGAGCCTTGGCCATCCTGCCCGTGAAACGGGTCCGCTGACAGATTTGGTTATCCGGTGGCGGTCGTCTGCGGAGCGATCGGGTCGGTCATGTCGGTGGTGTCCATGATCAAGGCGGCTTGCGCCAGCCGCGGCCCGGCGGCGTGGGTCAGGTGACGCGTTGCCGCCATGGTTCGAAGGACTGCTCTTGGGACGTGGCGAGGTGATTTGCCTGTGCTGCCGAGCTCGCGTTGGATCTGCGCCGCCAACTGATTCATGGTCCGGTTCTGCTGGCCGGTGACCTGCACGGTCTTTCCCCGCTGGGTCGGGTCGAGGGCAGCGGCCGTGACGGCGGTGGCGACGTCGCCGACCGGTACGAAATTGATCGGGTTGTTTCCTGCGCCGAAGATCAATGGTCGACCCTTTTTGGCGGCGGTCTGTCGCAGCAGGTCCAGATACAGCTCCAGGAAGGGACCGGCCCGGACGATTGTCCAGGCCACGCCGGCGGCCTGAAGGTTCTTCTCGGCTGCCGCTTTCATCCTGAACAGCTCCATGGGGTGACCGGGCGACGCGCCGACCACCGACACCAAGATGACGCCGGCGCCAACGCTTTCCGCCGCCGCGACAAGGTGGGCATTGCCGTCCCGGTCCACCGACCGTGGCGTGCCGCGACCTGGCCCGGCGAACCCGTGTACGGCTGAGACGACGGTGCGCACGCCGATAACAGCCGCGTCCAGGGATGCCGGATCACGCACATCACCGACGACGACGTCTACTGCGCCCAGCTCTTCGGCGCGTTTCCGGTCCCGGGTCAGCACCCGAACCGGCTCACCGAGGGCGGTCAGCCGGGCCACCACCAGGGATCCCAGCCGGCCGGTGCCGCCGGCCACCAGGATCACCGCTGCCCACCCAGCTGAGCAGTGACAGCGGAATCGATCGACTCCTGGTCGTGCTGCACCACTTCCAGATAGAACCGGGCCCAGTCCGCCCGGCCATTGCTGACTCCGAAGACGATGACACCGCGCATGAGATGGTCAGCGCCGTCGCGCCGAGTACCACTCATCTCCCATTCGGTCCACGCGGTGTCTCCCGTCGCGACACAGCCGAGTACTTCGGCTTTCAGGTCGGGTACGGCGGCGAAGATCTGCTGCCAGTTGGAGCGGACCTGTTCCCGGCCGGTGAAACCGCGCGCCGGATGCACCGGCGTGACGTTCACATAGTCGACCGCGAAACAGTCGACCAAGCCATTCAGGTCGTGGGCAGTGGTGGCCTGTTCCAGGCGGTGCACCATAGCCAACGGTGACCCGAGGTCCTGATGATTCTGCATACCGAAACTCCGTCCGCTATGATTCGTTGCAGACAACTGCAACGGAATGTGAGAAGCATGACCCCCGGTATCGACGACGTCAAGCCCCCGCGGGCCTACGACGCCGCGTGGGCGCCGGCGGAGAGCCGACCAGATGCGGGCCCATACGGTGGCGAAAGCCCGGCAGCTGTTCCTCCGCGACGGGTACGCCGTCACCACGGTTGCCGCAGTGGCTGCGGCCGCCGGCGTCTCACAGCGTTCGGTCTATCTGGCCTTCGGAGGCAAATCCGGTCTTGTGAGAGCGATCTGGCAGGTTGGCCTGTCCGGGGACGGGGAAATCCCGGCGCGTGTGCGATCCGACGAGCTGTCCACCGGCAATCTGACACCGCGGGCGCTCATCCACGGCTGGGCGACCCTGAGCACCGAAGTGGCGCCACAGGTCGCCCCTATCGTCTTGTTGGTGCGGGTCGCGGCCGCTACCGACCCTGAAATGTCGACTCTGCTGGGTGAAATCAACGATGAACGTCTGCAGCGAATGCACCATAATGCGCAAAGGCTGGCGGCTCGCGGCAACCTGAGGCAGGGCCTGAGCATCGACAAAGCCGGCGAGGTCATGTTCGCCTACACGTCGCCGGAACTTTACGAGATCCTGGTCATCGGACAACGATGGAGCCTCGAGCAGTACGGCGACTTCCTCGAACGTGGACTCGCCGCCGAACTTCTCGATCCCGTCGATGACCGATGAAACCGGTGTCGCTCTGCGGCGGTCATCGCCGTGGGGCCCCAGGCCGAAGGGATGGGACAAGTGCCGCTGGACCTGTCGCGAATTGACGTTCGTATCGGTACATCGGGCTGGAACTACCCGCACTGGCGCAACAACTTCTATCCGCCGGGCCTGGCGCACAAGCGCCAGCTCGGCTACCTCGCCGACCGCATGGCGACGGTCGAGCTGAACGGGTCGTTCTACTCTCTTCAGCGTCCGAGCAGCTACCGGCAATGGCGCGCCGCCACACCCGCCGGTTTCGTTTTCAGCGTCAAGGGCGGCAAATTCATCACGCACAACAAGAAGCTCATCGACGTCCACACCCCGCTGGCGAACTTCCTGGGCTCCGGACCGCTCGCTCTCGAGGAAAAGCTCGGGCCATTTCTGTGGCAGCTGCCACCTACTCTGCGATTCCTTCCCGACCGGATCGAACAGTTCTTTTCTCTGCTGCCCCAAACGGTGGCGGCGGCCGGCGAATTGGCCAGGGAGGGTGACGAACGATTGACGACACGGTTCAAGCAGGATCCCGTGACCTCGACGGAGCTGCTGCCCATGGACACCGTGCTCCGCCACGCCATCGAAGTCCGGCATCCGTCTTTCGTCTGTGAACAATTCGAGGACCTGTGTCGTCGGTTCGGCATCGCCATCGTGCTGGCCGACTCTGCCGGATTGTTCCCCTTCATCGACCGGCGGACGGCCGACTTCGCCTACGTGCGGCTGCACGGTTCGCAACAGCTCTACGCCAGCCGCTACACCGATGCCGAGATCGAGGCGTGGGCGACCCGCATCGAAGGCTGGGCTCCAGGGCTCCTCGCCGTGTACGTCTACTTCGACAACGACTTCGAATCCAACGCCGCATTCGACGCATTGCGGTTGATGACGCAGGCTGCGTGTTGGACCACCACCGGGAATGCCGTGATGCTCTGAGGCCGAAGATTTCTGCCGGACAGCGCTTCGCGGTCTCAGCGCAGTTGCTCGAGTGCAGCCATCTCGGATTTGGACAGCCAGGAGGGATTTGACATGAAGGGCTGACGGATGACTTCGATCCCGCTCAGCGCCGCTTACCGAGGCAATCTCGGTGGCCGTGACCGGTGTTGTCCACAACTGGATGTGGAGCTGGGCCACCAGCGTGCTACGTGTCCGACGCTGCTCGGTGCCGGTCGGGAACGACTTCGGCAGCGCCGCAGCACGGATTCGTCCGATACCCCATACGCCGCGCGGGAATTTGCCGCCCGATGGTCCGCTCACCCAGAGCACGACCTGATGGCCGGCGTCCATCAAGGCACTGCGGTAATTGTCCGCCACACACCAGGTAGTGATCGGTTCACCCGATCGCAGCAGCGAATCGAAATCGGTGACCGCAGGGTTGCACTTGACGACCCACGCCCCAAGGGCTTCTACCGTCACCCGCACGCCGGTTGCCCTTTCCTATCCGACCCGCTGCGCGTCGCCTGCCGGGGCTTTGGCGGGCTTCGACGAGGTGTCCGACGGCCGGGCGGAAGGTGTGCCACCGTCGTCCGGCACTGATGTGGCGAGGGCGTCGAGGATAACGGTGAGCCCGTAGTCGAACTCCTTACCGAAGTCGTAATCCGGACGCATGACGTGCTCCATCGTGAATTCCAGAAGGGCTGGGTACGCCTGCGCGTCGAAGAACTGCTCCATCATGGATGAGGCGGTGTCGGCGACGCTGTCGGGACCGTGAATGGGCAGTGCGTTTTCCGATAGTGCAAACCCGAAAACGTAACTGTCGATCAAGGCGAAGGCGTGAGCCGTCAGTTCCACCGAGAAGCCTGCTGCGCGCAGGGTGGCGATGAAGGCATTGTGGTGTCGCAGCGTCGCGGGGCCGGGGTGCAGACGTGACTGCAGCAACGGCGTGGCCCAAGGGTGAATGGCCAGCACGCGGCGAGCCGAGTCCGCGCGCCGCCGCATCTCCGTCCGCCAATCCCCGCCCGGTACGGGCAGATTGATCTGGGCAAAGACCAGATCGACGATCCCGTCTATGATCTCGTCCTTGTTGGCGACGTAGTGGTACACCGACATCGGTTTGACACCGAGCTCCTGTGCGAGGGTTCGGATGGTCAGCGCTCCAATGCCGCCCGTGTCCGCGACCGACATCGCGCCGGCCAGCACCCGTTCGCGGCTCAGTGGCATGCGTTCGTTCGTACTGCCGTTGACTGGTTTCACAATCGTACCTTCCGACCCCTAGCGATCCTCGTACTTAGTACTGTACAGTCTCGTACTAAGTACGATCCAGCATCTCATCCCTGGAGGAGCGATCATGGCCGTCAACGGCAGGCAGCGCGAAGCGACCCGCAGGAACCAAATGACGGAGGGAGGAACGATGCAGGCGATCGTGCAGGACAGCTACGGCTCGGCCGACGTCCTCCAGCCCGCGGTGATCGACCGACCCGAGATCTCGGACCACGAGGTACTTCTGCAGGTGCATGCGGCTGGTCTCGATCGGGGCACTTGGCACCTCATGACGGGCACGCCGTACCTCATGCGGATCATCGGGTTCGGATTCCGCAGGCCGAAGAACAGGGTGCCCGGGGTCGACGTCGCCGGCACTGTCGTCGCTGTCGGTGCGGCGGTGACCCGGTTCGCGGTTGGTGACGAGGTGTTCGGGATGAGCCGCGGTTCGTTCGCCGAGTACGCCGCGGCTCGTGAGGACAAGCTCGCCATCAAGCCGGCGAACTGCACGTTCGAGCAGGCCGCGGTCGTCGGGATCTCCGGGGCCACCGCGTTGCAGGCCCTGACCGCCGGACACGTGCAGGCGGGGCAGCGGGTGTTGATCATCGGCGCATCGGGGGGCGTCGGGCAGTTTCGCCGTGCAACTGGCCAAGGCGTCCGGTGCCGAGGTCACCGGTGTGTGCAGCAGGAACAAAGGCGACCTGGTGACGAGTCTCGGTGCTGCTCATGTCGTCGACTACACCCGGCAGGACTTCGCCGACGGTCGCAACCACTACGACCTGATCATCGACATCGGGGGCAATTCCCGGCTGCGCCGGCTGCGGCGCGCCCTGACCCCGACCGGCACCGCCGTGATCGTCGGCGGCGAGAGCAAAGGCAATGTGACTGGCGGGATCGAACGGCAGTTGCGGGCATTGATCGTGACTCGGTTCGTCGGCCAACGTTTCCTCGGTCTGGCGTCCAAGGAGCGGGCGGAAGACCTGGAGATCCTCGCCGACCTGATCGCGGCCGGCGCCGTGACCTCCAGCATCCACCGCACGTTCCCGTTGGAGCAGGTGCCCACCGCCATGCGATATCTCGCGGCTGGCAATGTCAGAGGAAAGGTCGCCATCACCATCTGACCCCCAGGGCCTCACCTCGAGCGCGAAGCCATGTCGGCAATTCAGGCCTCTGTGCCTATGCGGCGTCGCGTTCGAGATGGGTCGCGATATCCAGTCGAAGTCCAGGCATGTCGACGTGGGCATCGTTCAGGGCGCGGACGGCGACACCGCCGCCGTCATCGAGGATTCCGAGCATGAGGTGTTCTGGCCTGATGGTCTGCTGGCCGAGACGGCGGGCTGCCCGCGCGGATAGTTCGAGCACCGTCTTGAACCGCCGGGTCAACGGCAGGTGCCTCTTGATCGGGGCCGGCCACCGGGTCGATGCCAGGGCACCCACCCCGAAATGCTTCTCGGTCACCTCGCGGACCCGCTCCAGGTCGATTCCCAACGACGTCAAGGCCTCCGCGTCCAGTCGGTCGCCGATCATCGACAGGACCTGCCGCCGGACGTCACCGGTGTCGGCGCCGGCTGACCGCAAGGCCGCCACCGGGTAACCGTCGGCATCATCGAGCACGGCGAGCAGCAGGTGCTCGGTCCCCAGAAATGGGTGGCCCAGCTGTCGCGCCTGCTCCTGGGCCGCGCCAACGACCTGTCGACATTCACTGCTGAATCGTTGCACCATCATCAATTTCCCCTTCCGAAGAGTCTGTTGCCCGTCGCGTACCTCTTGTGGACCGCTTGCCTACTGACGCCCATATGGCGGGCAATGTCCTGCCAGGACCAGCCCTGATCACGGGCGTTGCGCACCTGCAACGCCTCCAACCGATCGGCGAGCTCACGCAGAGCCCGTACCGCCCGCAACCCCTCGGCCGGATCCCGACCACCGGCGACCTCGGTCAATTCCTGTTCCGCGCTCATAGTGTCAATGTAGATTGACGACCGCCCAAGTGTCAACTGAAACTGACAGCGGTTTCGATCCGTGGTGACGCGTCCGGTCAGAGCGGTCCGAACCTGCTACGCCGGAAGTTGCCCGGTATCGGCGAATTGGCGGCAGACGTCGCGGAGTTTGGTGTTGCTGTTCTGCGAGGCGTGCACGAGCATCTCGTGGGCAGCTTGGGCGGTGATGTGGTCGCGCTGCATCAGCATGCCCTCGGCCCGGCCGATGATCTGCCGCGAATCGGCCTTGACCTCAAGGTTGCGCATGCGCTGCACGCCGGTCAACGCCAATGTGGCGTGCGCAGCGAATACCGCGGCCAGGTTTGCGGCGGCCTCGCCGAACGCGTTCGGCGTCGTGGACAGCAATGTCAAGGAACCGATGGTGGCGTGCTGCACCCGCATCGGTGTGCACACCAAGCTGCGCAGCTCCCACTGAGCGGTGGCCGCCCGGAACGCGGCCACCGGTCATCGCCTTGCAGGTCGGTGACCAGGGTCTGCGTCGACTTGGCCACCGTGTCCAGGCAGGGCCCTTCACCGGCCTGGTTCTGCGCCTTCATGATCAGTTCCGGGAGGTCGCCGACGGCGGCGAGTCCGTCCAGGCGGCCAGGGCCGGCCGGAACCACCACGCCGCCTTGTTCGGCTCCGGCAATCATTCCCACGGCGCCGGCGGTGATCACCGTGAGGGCGTGCACGTCGTCGTTGATGCCTTCCTGCTGCAAGGTATGGACCAGATCGGCCAGCGCCGCGGCGAACGTGTCGGGTCGATCAGGGTCGATGGGTCCATCGGCCGCGGGCCATTGCGGGAACCATCGGCGCCATTCTGCGCTGAAGTCTCCGGCGCCCGGGGCTCGAACCAACTCATCGGGACGCGGCATACGTACGCTCCTTGGATAATCCGCCACGCAATCGGCTTGTACGCCCAAAGTACCGGTATCCGGTCAGCTTCTGGTGGCAACGCGTCCAGCCGGCTGTGCACAGGCGTTTACTGCTACGCAGCCCCATCAAGACGGCATGGCGCAGGGCACCGCATGTCGGAACGGCTACGCGAAGGAGCACCTCATGGGCAAGATCATGGTGAGTGAGTTCATCACCCTCGACGGCGTGATCGGAGCACCGACGTTCACGTTCGACTACGGGTTTACGGACGCCATGGCGCAGGCTATGGCGCGCCTGACCGATCAGGGTTCGGAGGCGATTCTGTTCGGTCGCAAGACCTGGGTCGAGTCCGGCCCGGCATGGTCGGGCCGCGATATGGCTGACGACCCTGGCGCGCCATTCTTCAACGACACTCTCAAATACGTCGTCTCAGCCACTCTCCACGACGTCGACAGCTGGAAGAACTCCGTACTGCTCGGCGGATACGACGCAGGAGCCATCCAACGACTCAAAGACGGCGTTGGGAGCGGAATCTACGTGTACGGCAGCGGCACCCTGGTGCGGGCCATGCTCGTCGACGCCCTGATCGACGAACTGCACCTGTTCATGTACCCGGTTGCGCTGGGCGCCGGCCCGAGACTCTTTCCTGAAGGAGCGCCAAGAACAACGCTCGCGTTGGCCGGGAGCGAGAGCTTCGACAACGGCGTGGTGCACCTGACCTACGCGCCACCACCCGCCTGATGCACCTTGATCACGTCGCCAGTTGGTCGGCGTGTCGATGAATCAGCATCCACTGGCCGTTCTCGCGACGAAACACCTCGGTCACGCGCAGGTCCATGGGAATGGGATCGTCCTGGCCCAGCATGTGCACGACTGAGCGTTGAATGCCCACCCAGTAGGCGAGGTGCTCGTCCGCGGCCTCGTGCATCACTTCGAACGCGTTCTCGGCGCCTGGCTGGAACATGGCGGCTCCCCGCCCGTTGACTTCGTTGACCTGTTCTGCGCCCTGGATCGCATCCCCCTTGGGCCCGAAGATCGTTGCAGGTGACGTGTGGGTGGATATTCGGTCGAGCGGCTCGAAATCGCCGTTGACGAACGCGGTCGACGCAGCGAGGCGGAGCGCCATGAAGTCCTGGAATGAATTGATGGCGGTATTCGTCACTTTCTCTCCTCTAGCTCAGTAATCGGTTCGTTTCTCCCGTTGTTTCCCTGTTCTATCAAGAGCCTCCGACACTGCAGCGTCCGGGATCGAGTGGACCGCGCCACGTCGACTTCACACCAACCTCACAGAGCAGCCGCAGGTAAATCGATGGGAATGGGGCATCTACTGACGCGATGTCCGAGCCGCATTCGGTCGCCCAGACCACCAGGTCCGGTATTCGGCTGCAAACCCGATTGATGCTGTTGGTCCTGCTGATATCCGGTGCCGCATTGCTGGCCGTCGGGACGGCCCTACCCGTCGCGCTGCGCCAATGGCTACTGCAGGACAAGGACACCGAACTCACCCAAGCCGCCCAGCAATTCGCCAACGGCCAGATCCCGCAATCGGCCGGCGATGCCGTTCGGTCCCCCATCGGTCTGGTTGTCGTCAACACCGCTGGTCAGCGCTACACACTCGTCCCGGCCGGCTCCGATCCCCAGGCATATGCACATCTGCCGGACAACGTGGGGACGGGCATCACCACCCTGCCCGCAGACCACGATCATCCCCGACTTCGAGCCGCCGGGTTCGAACTGCCCCAAGGCGGCTTCGGCTACTTCTGGACTCCACTGGCCGACGTCAGCGCGACCGTCACCAGAGTCGTGCTCCTCGAAATCGCTGCCTCTGCCTTGATTCTGACCGCCCTCTGCCTGCTCACCCGCCGACTGCTGCGCCGACAGCTGTCGCCACTGTTGGCGATCACGGCCACCGCTCGCCAGAACTCGCTCACCGGGACCCGCGCCCGGGCCGTGGCCAGCGCGGCCGCACCAGAAGTAATCGACCTTCGCGACGCGTTCAACTCAATGCTGGACACCGTCGATGCCTCGACTGCCGCCCAAACCCGCACCGAAACAAAACTTCGCCGATTCATCACCGACGCCTCCCACGAACTGCGTACTCCACTCGCAGCGATCCTGGGATACGGCGAGATGTACCAACGCGGCATGATCACCGAACAGGTCGCCGTCAGCACCGCCATCGATACGATCGTCGTCGAAGCCAACCGGATGCGCGACCTGGTCACCGCATTCTTGTCCTTGACCGATGAGCAACAACCGCAACCCTGCGCACTGCGTGCCGTCGACCTCGGACAATTGGCCGCCCAGGTGGCTCGGGAATCGATGAACCGGTCGCCGCACCACCAGATCGAGATCGAAACAGATCACGATGCCATCATCGCCGGCGATGAGGGTCGACTCCGCCAAGCCATCACGGCCGTCCTGAACAACGTCGAACAGCACGCACCGACTTCCGTCCTCACCGTGATCAACGTGGCCCATACCGACCGCGGCATCTGCCTCACGATCGACGACGACGGACCCGGTGTGCCAACTGAAGCGCTGCCCCACCTTTTCGACCGCTTCTACCGCACCGACCCCAGCCGAAACCGTCGGACCGGAGGCAGCGGCCTCGGCCTCGCCGTTGTCCTGGCCATCACCCAGGCCCACGACGGCAACGCGACCGCCGGGCCCAGCCCACTCGGCGGCCTGCGCATCCGACTGACCTTTCCGCCGGCAACCGGTCAGCCGATGCGTCGGCCCCGTACGACGAGTCCGGCCTCGTAAGCGGCCACGACCAGTTGAGCACGGTCGCGCAGACCCAGTTTGACCAGGATGCGGCTGACGTGGGTCTTGGCCGTGAGCGGGCTGAGGACCAGCTCTCGGGCGATTTCGGCGTTCGACAGGCCACGCGCAACGAGCCCGAGCACTTCTATCTCTCGCGGCGTAAGCCGCTCGGCGATATCCCCGCTGGGTTTGCCGGAACTGGTGCGGGATGCGAATTCGGCGACCAGACGTCGGGTGACGGTGGGCGCCAGGAGTGCCCCACCCGCTGCCACCAGCCGGATTGCCCGGTTGAGGTCTTCGGGCGAGGTGTCCTTGAGGAGAAACCCGCTGGCGCCCGCCCGGAGCGCGCCGTACACATATTCGTCGAGGTCGAACGTAGTCAGTACGACGACCCGAACGCCTTGCGTAGCTGGGTCGGCGACGATGCGGCGGGTGGCTTCGATGCCGTCGACTACCGGCATGCGCACGTCCATCAGCAGGACGTCGAGTTGCTGTGTGCAGGCCAGGTCGATCGCTTGTTCGCCGTCGGCGGCGTCGCCGGCGAATTCCAGTTCCGGTGCGTACTGGACCTGGAGGCGGAACCCGTTGCGGATCATGGCTTGGTCGTCGGCGATGCCTACCCTGATGCTCATCGCGGGGCGCCACCCAGGGGAAAGACGGCGCGTACGGACCAGCCGCCACCCGGCTGCGGACCGATCTGAACGGTGCCCGATGCCGCTGCCACTCGCTCTCTCATGCCGCGCACGCCATTTCCTTCCACCAGCGTTCCTTTTACGAGTGCGGTGCCCTCGCCGGCTTCCGAACCCGCATCGACGACGGAGACCTGAACAGTGTCGGTGATGCGGACGTCCACGGTGGCCTTATCGGTGCCGGAATGCCGCAGGACGTTGGTCAGGGCTTCTTGCACAATGCGGTAGGCGGCTTCTCCCGTATCGGCTGTCGCGTCATCGAGTTCCCCCACCACGGTCAACTCGACCTCCAGGCCGCACCGGCGCGCATTTCCGATCAATTCGGTGATGCCGACGAGGGCGGGTCGTGCTGAATCCTCCCGGAGTAACCCGACCAGCCAGCGCACTTCGCGTAATACGGACCGTCCTGCCGATTCAATAGTCGTCAACGCTCCAGTGGCGTCCGCGACCGCACCGGCGGCGAGTGCCATTCGCGCCGCACCGGCCTGGACGGTGATCGCGCCGACGCCGTGACCGACGACGTCATGTAGATCGCGGGCTATGCGGAGCCTTTCGGCCACCACCAATTCGCGCCGGCTGTGTTCATCGTCGGCGGCCCGGGCTGCCTGCAGAGTGCCCAGCAGAGCAGCGCCGAGCACCAGGACACCGAAGGGAGCAGCCAGGAAGGGGGAGCCGACGATCACCACAACGGCGTCGACCGCGACGAGTGCAGATATCACGGTGAGCGAAGCGCCGAGCTGCGGTCGACCGTCAGGTGCTGTGCGGCGCATCAATGTGTGCGTCGCCACGGAAACAGCGGCCGGAAGTACGGCTCCCGCGCATAAGACCTGTAACACATAGGCCGCCGAGGTCGCTCCCACCACGGCCCGAGGAGATCGATCACGCCACAGCAGAGCCAGTCCCGCTGCCAGCCCGGCGACGGTGGCCAGTAGCGGCGACCAATTGTTGTGCTTCGGCAGTGCCCCGACACCCATCGACACCAGCTGCACCGCGACGCAGACGATGGGCAGGATAACCCGCTTCATGACGACGATCCTTTCACCGCATGTCGACCCAGGCTCGGTCCACGATCGGCGGCACGTCCTGGGACGGTGACTGCCTGGTCAGGCCGGATCTTTGTGGGTGAAGACAAGAGCGGCACTGAGCCAGATCACGCCGCAGTAGCCTGCGAGCAGCACCGCCGCCATCCATACCGGCAGGAGGCCGGGTACGCCGTCCAGCGCATTCGTCGCACCAAGGGGAGTGAAACGGCCGATCTCCGGATGTCCGGTCATCTGTGGAAGCAGCCCTTCGCCGACGAAACGCCACAGCAGGAGGGCGGTGATGGCGATGGCTGTGCTCCTGGTCAGGATGCCCAACCCGGTTGCGATGACGGCCAACAGTGCACCCAAGGCGATACCCGCGGCCAGGCCGGCCCATTCTGCGGTTCCTCCGGTCGTCACGGGCACATGGGAAACGGCGCCGGTGATCAAACCGCTCAGGACAGCGGCGACCATGCCCGCGGCGACAACCGTCGCACCGAAGGCCGCGGTCACCGCGGCCTTTGCCGCCAGGATTCGTCCTCGTCGAGGTTCGGACAGAATGGTCGTCCGGATGGTCTTGTACTGGAACTCACCCGCATTGACCACAATGCAGACCGCTACGGCCAGGAACCACAGCACCTGCACCGGTGCACCCGCCAGCAGACCGAATGTCAATGGCCGGCCATCCGGCAGTGGGCTCGTCATGGTGTAACGGACCAGGACGACGCCGATGATCGCGGATAGCGCCACCGCGGCCGCTCCTACGATCCAGCTGACGCGCAGCGTACGGAGTTTGAGCAATTCGGACAGCATCAGTGCTTTCATGACGACACTCCCTCGGTGACGAGCTTGAGAAACAGGCTTTCCAGGGTGCTGGTGTGATGTTCGACGAGCAGATCCGCGGTGCATCCGCGCGCGATGAGGCGTCCATGATCGATGACGACGACGTCGTCGACGGTCTGCGCCAGCTCGGCCAGCTGATGGCTGGACACCAAGATGGTGCGGCCTTCGTCGGCGAATCCACGCAACAGGCCGCGTAGCCAGGCGATGCCCAAGGGGTCTAGTCCGTTGGCCGGCTCGTCAAGTATCAACGTGGCCGGGTCACTGAGCATGGCTGCGGCGAGCCCGAGGCGTTGGCGCATGCCGAGGGAATAGCCGCGCAGTCGCTTGTCCGCAGCCCCGGTGAGATCGACGAGTTCGAGCACTTCGTCCACCCGGCGATCACCGATGTGCGCTGCCGTGGCCAGCACCCGGAGAGAATTCCGTCCGGTGCGGCCCGGGTGGAACACGTCCGGGTCCGTCAGTGCTCCGATCGTCCGGCACGGCGCCGGTATGTCGCGGTAGCGAAGCCCGTCGAAGGTGGCGGAGCCCGATGTGGGTCTGGTCAATCCGAGCAGGATCCGCAGCGCGGTCGATTTTCCCGCGCCATTGGTTCCCACGAACCCGGTGATCGATCCGGGATCGATGCTGAAGCTGAGGTTGTCGACTGCGGTCACCACGCCAAAGCGTTTCGTGACTCTGTCGAACTCGATGCGCGCCATGGGTTGTTGATCCGCTCCGTGTCGTTGTTGTTGGACACGACCAAGGATGCGGTGAACGACTGTGGTTCGCGTCCCTCTCGGGGACGCACCTTGCACTACATCCGCAGGAGTACGGCCGACGGCATTGCGCCGAGCCGTGGTTGCCGGCTCGGCGCAATGTTTGGTGAGGACTCGGTGACGATCAGACCGACACCACGCGGCTCGCCCGAGTGACGGACCGGACGAGGATGACGATGCCTCCCGCGGTGACTGTGAAGCCGACTGCCAGCGCCACCAGCGAAAGCCAGAACATGTCGGGAACCACGAGCTGCACCCTCGCCTGCGAGATCACGTTCGATGTACCGTCCGCATTCATGACCACGAGGCGGTAGTCGCCGTTCGACACGGGCCAGCGCAGTTGCGCATCCGTCCCGGAAACTGCCGATGCGACCCAGAATTTCTGCGCCGCCGGCGACGCGGCGGTGGCCCGACCGGGCATGCGGTCGACCGTCAGTTCGAACGGTCGGACGCCGACATCTGTGACCTGGTCGGTCGCCACGCCGGCGAGATACGTGTCGACATCCGCCGTGCGGCCGATCCCGATGAAGATTCCGGAGGTGTTGCCGCCACTCACATCGAGTCGGATCTGCGGCCGTCCGACCACCGAGACGACGTTGTCGACGTTCTGGATCTTCGAGATGTCGCTGACGACCGCAGCGGCTGAGGTGGCCACCTGATGGGCCCCGGAATCAAGGCGCCCGCCGGGTCCGAAGACAACGATGAGTGCAATTGCGGCGATCGAGGTCAGACTCCCGATGACGATCAGCACGATGCCTACCACTTTGGCAGCGACGCGTCCGACGGGATTGGACCGGGATGGGCTGATGGTGCTGGTGCTCATGGCATTCTCCTGCAAGGCGTTGGATGGTTCGGGGGTGAAGCGGTCGAGATCAAAGCTACGAATGGGCGTCGCAAGCCGGCAGCCTGCGAGCACGTCGATCTCCCGGCGGACAACCCCAGTGCGGGGGCGATGCTGGCCGGGTGTCCGGAGGATGCTCGCACCACCGGAAATGCGTGGCGTTGCTGCGCTAGGGTCGATCAATGCCTCTGCGGGTGGTCTTCGCCGATGACCACTTTCTGGTGCGCCAGGGCACTGCGGCCCTGCTGGGCGAGCAGGAAAGCATCGAAGTCGTCGGACTGGCCGAGGACGTGGCCGGGCTGATGGAGATGGTCGCGAATACGACGCCGGACGTCGTGCTCACGGATATCCGGATGCCACCGACCTTCACCGACGAGGGTCTGCGCGCAGCGAAGCAAATTCGGCGTCGCCATCCTGGTACCGGAGTGGTCGTGCTCTCCCAATACGCAGCGCCGGCCGACGTCATCGAATTGTTCTCGGACGGCGTGGCCGGGCTCGGTTACCTGCTCAAGGAACGGGTTGCTCGCGTGGAAGAGCTGGTCACGGCACTGGAAACGGTCTCCGACGGCGGCTCCGCATTGGACCCGCTCGTGGTCGAAGCACTCGTCGTCATGCGGACGGCGCAGCACCGCTCGCCGCTGGCGATGCTCAGTGACCGTGAGCTCGACGTGCTGCGGGAAATGGCCACCGGCAAGAACAATGCCGCGATCGCGCGCGCATTGTTCGTCAGCGAGCGGGCGGTCGAGAAGCACACCAACGCGTTGTTCGGCAAACTCGGCGTCTCCGAGGAGCCGGATGTGAACAGGCGTGTGCTCGCTGTGCTCCGGTTTCTCGAAGCCACTCCCGGCCCAGGCCAAGGGCGGTGACCGGCGCGCCGATCAGGTCGGTCCGTGCGGCCCGCGAGGGGGTGCTGGCACTACCTCGGCCGTGCGGCAGGCCCCCTGCCCTTCCCTCCCCCAGTCCCGCAGACTGAGACGATGGCAGCCACCGATCGGCGCGCGGGAGCGGGAGCCTTTCGCCGAATCGTCGTCGTTGCGGGGACCGTCGGATACGTGGCCGCTGTCTACGCCGTCATCGTGGTGGCCGGTGGGGCTCTGATCGACGGCTCCCGTCCCAACGTGCCGCTCGCCGTGTTCGCGACCGCATTGGTGGCGGTGACCCTCGAACCGTTCCGTCGAGCGTTGCGGCGTCGGCTGATCCGAACGGATCAGGACCTGCTGGCCCGCTTCGAGGAGACGCTGGCCGCGGCTGTTCCCGTCGACGAGGTGGCACCGCGGATGGCGCGTCTGCTGGCGGAGGCGACCGGTGCACGTCGGGTGGAAGTCTGGCTGGCCAGGACGGGAGCGAGGGCAGGGCATCACGTTGCCGCCCGGTGGCCCCTCGACGCCGATCCCATCGATCCGGCTCAGCCCCATGTGCACGTGGACGACGTGATCGCAAACGGTCAGCTGCTGGGCAGCCTGCTGCGCGACGAGGGGGACGCGGGTGCTCTGAGCCCTGTGGAATCCCGGTTGGTGCAGGCACTGATCGCCCAGGCGGGCGTCGCCCTGCGTACCTTGGCCCTGACTGCCGATCTACGGGATCACGTCGACCGCGGCATCTCTCGGGCAGTTGAGCTGCAGGCATCACGGCAACGGATCGTTGCGGCGGCGGACTCCGCGCGCCGCCGGCTGGAGCGGGACGTGCATGACGGCGCTCAGCAGCACCTGGTGGCGCTCGCCGTCAACCTCAGCCTTGCGGCGTCGGTCACCGTCCGGAACGTCCCGAGGGCAACCGAATTGATTTCAGATCTGCAACCGGCCGCAACCACGGCGCTGGCCACCCTCGAAGAGCTTTCCCTCGGCATCTACCCCCGGCTGCTGGCGACGAAGGGATTGCCCGTTGCCCTGCAGCATGCCGTGGCCACCAGTCCCGTACCGGTATCCCTGGTACACGAAACATTGACGCCGATGCCGCAGCAGATCGAGGCGGCCGCTTACTTCATCTGCCTGGAGGCGGTGCAGAACGCAGTCAAACATGCGCGGGCCACCAGTATTTCGGTTCATCTGGCATCCGCTCACGGGGGCTTGGACATCGTCGTCGAAGACGATGGATCCGGCTTCGATCCGGAAGCCGCGGGCGCCGGCTCGGGGCTCGGCAGCATGAGAGACCGCGTCGAATCGCTCGGCGGCGCACTGGCGGTGACCAGTCGGGCCGGCCACGGCACCACCGTTTCGGCCTGGATTCCGTTGGCCATCGCCGCACGTCGACTTCCGGAGCCGGTCGATGACCGCAGCTGACCGACGGTATCCGGAGAGACAGGCCGTCGTGGCCTGGTTGTTGGCCGCCGTCACGGTGCTGGCGTGCGTTGCTCAGGCCATGCTGCTGGCGTTGGCGGGCGTGCCCCTGTTCTCCGCGGAGGCCCTTGGTCAGGCATTCCCCATCATCGACATCGCCTTGGTGATCGGTGCCACCGTCGGCGCCATGATCATCACGCGCCACCCGGGCCACCGCATCGGTTGGTTGTTCTGCGTCGGCCAGGCCGGAGCGGCCATCGGCCTCGCAGTTCAGGCCCTCTCGGTCGGCGTGCTGGTCCACGACCTGCCCCTGGACAAGAAGGTCGGGGAGATCGCCGCCTGGCTGTCGCGGCTCGTTGGAGCCTCATTTGCGTTGGCACTGCTGGGTTTGCTCCTGCTGCTGGTTCCGAACGGGCGACTGCCGTCCAGGCGGTGGCGTCCGGTATTCCTCCTGCTGGTGGCCGGCTATGCCGTGGTGGTCGGCGGCTTGCTGTTGATCTCGCCGAGCAGCCTCGGCCAGGACTCCGGCAACGCCGCCGGTTTCTCCGGTGGGGACCGTGCTGGAGCTCATCGGACAGTTGGCCGTCACCATCGGTCTCGTCGGCGGGGTCATCGCCCTCGTGGTCCGCCTGCGACGCTCGGTCGGCGAGGAACGCCAGCAACTGCGGTGGATCGCCGTTGCCGCACTGGCCCTTGGCTTGTCATTGGTGCTGTACGTGGTCGACAACGTGCTCAACGGTGGCACCGGATCCTTGGAGTGGCTTTTCAGCGTCCTGTTCTACCTCGGCTATCTGGCCGTCCCGGTCGCCACGGGTTTCGCCGTGTTGCGTTATCGGCTGTACGACATCGACCTCATCATCGGCAGTGCGGTCCGCCTTGCGGTTCTCGGTGTTTTCGTCACCGGCGGGTATGTCGCCCTTGTCGTCGCCATCGGTGGTCTGGTGGGCGGCGGCTCCCGCCCACCGTGGGCCTCCCTGGTCGCATATGTACTGGTGGCGTTGGCCTTTCAACCGTTGCGGCGGCACGTCGGCCGGCTGGCCGATCGCGTCGTCTACGGTGAGCGCGCTGCCCCGTACGACAGCCTCTCGGCGTTCGGGCGGCAATTGGCGGCGACCGTTCCGGGACGGGAACTCCTGAGCTCGGTGGCCCACAGTTGTGTCACCGCCTTCGGCGTGCGGGGGGCGCAGGCCACCGTGCTGGTGGCGGGTGGCACCGACGTCACGCAGCGGTGGCCTGCGGAGGTCGAGGGCGACACGATGATCGAGGCTGCGGTTCGCTACGACGGGGAGCCGGTGGGCCGCATCGCGTTGATCCTGGCGCCCGGGCGTTCCGTACGTCGGGGCGACCTGGCTCTGTTGCACCGCTTCGCAGACCGTGCGGCGCCCGCGTTCCAGAACGCCGCGCTCGCCGCGGCACTGCGCGGCCGTGCCGACGAACTGGCACGGCAGGATGCGGAACTGAGCGCCGCCAGGGGTCGGCTGGTGTCGGCGGCCGTGATCGAGCGCGAGCAGGTGGCCGAGTCGATCAGGAGCAGGGTGGTCACCCCGCTGGAAGACCTGCCCGCGTCGCTTGCTGTCCTGCACGATCGGGTTCTCACCGATCCCGCGGGTACTGCCGAAGCACTGATCCGGATGCAGCGGCGCACCGCTACGGCGATCGAAGCGCTCCGGGCCATCACGGCCGGGGTGCTGCCGCCCCTGCTGGTCAGACATGGCCTGGCGGCCGCGCTGCAGACCTACGCGGCCCAATCGCCACACCGTCCCGTCGTCACGCTCGGAGAAGGTGTGACCGGTCGGCGCTTCGGAGTGTCGAGCGAGACGGCGGCCTACGCGTTCGGGGTCTGGGCCGTGGACGAATCTGCGGGACCATTGCCGGATGCAGATTTCCTGCGCCAGCGGGGAGCTGCGAGTCACAGTGTGCGGCAACACACCTGACGATCGGCCACCGCCTGATCTCCCGGGCTGGCAGCAGGTCGTCGATCGGGTGGAGGCCATCGGCGGCCGCGTCCGTCAGATGGTGCCGTCAACCCCGGGAGGGTCGGTCGGAACCTTGCCCACTATCGAGGTCGATGTGGTCCTGCCGGACGCCGGTGCCGCAGCCCAGGCCGCGACCAGCCGTTCCGGGTCGAACTCGGATTTGTCGATGTAGGCGATCGCCCCCGACGACCTGGCCCAGTCCGCGTACTCGTCCTGCGAGTAGGTCGACACCAGGATGACAGCCGGCGGAAAAGGCAGCGCGGCGAGCTGCCGCGCTGCCTCGATGCCGTCCATGCCTGGAAGGCTGATGTCCATCAGCACGAGATCCGGAGCGAGCGCCCGCACGTTGGCCAGGCACTCCTCGCCGGATTGGGCCGATCCGACGACCAGGAACGGATCCGTCAGGCCGACCACCGATGCAGCCGCCGCCCGGAACGGCGCCTGGTCGTCGACGATCAGAACCCGCACCGGATCCGTCGGTGTCCGCGTCACGCCGCGACCTGGTGCCGGGTGCGGCCGAGCTTGAACAGCAGACCGGCTGCCTCGCGGGCGTGCATTTTCGGCAGGTACGCCTTGCTGATCGCCATGGCGATCGCGGCCAGGTCAGCCGGCCCGGAGTACACCAGGTAGACCGGCTTGAACTCCGGCTGGAACTTGGCCTTGAAGGCCAGCAGCGACTGAAATCCGTAGGTGGGTTCCAGCACTCCGGACATCGTGTCCAGGGTTCGCTCCAGCATGGTGCGCCGGCCGGTGATGCGAGACCGCCGAGCCAGCGGCGCCACCGACAGGCTCATCGTCGCGCATCCTTCGGCCTTGAAGGTAAGTGCACTCTGGGCGATCAAATACTCCATGACCGGGCGGAAGCCATCTCCTCGTCGCCGCATGAGGTCCAGTGTCCACCCCACCACAGCGCCGTCGCGATGCACCGGCAACCAGGTGGTGACACCCTGGACCGTGCCGGAGCTGTCGATGGCGACATGGGTCCGCATTTCCGGATCCAGTGCGTGCTTCACCGTACCCAACGTGAAACCCATCTCCGGCAGCGGCTTTCCGGAAACCCATTCCTGGGACAGGGACTCGATCTTTTGCCGCAGATCGGCGGGAAAGTCCGCCAGCCGACCGGTGGACATCGTGATGCCCTCCCGGTTCGCCCGGTTGATCGCTGTCCGAACGTCCTGCCACGACTTTCCGACGAATTCCAGATCGGGCAGATTCACCACGGTGTCCTCGCCGATCTGGACGGAGCGCAGATCCGGTGCTGCTTTTGCGAACGCCGACGTCGCGGCGAAGGCGCAGGGAGTCCAACCTGCATAGCGGCAGAAGGTTCTGAATCCGGCAATCGCGTCGGCGTGGCGGGATTCCGGGCCGACCGGATCGCCGATCGCGATGGCGACCGTACCGACAACGCAATAGCTGATGGCACTCTGCCCGTCCCGACTGGTCCAGGTGGTGAAGGCCGGCCAAGTTCGCATCCAGCCGAGCGAGCCGCCGCCGTGACGCCGCAGGAGCCGAGCAAGGCATTCGCCGGTCGCCGCCGCCGGGGCTCGATCGGCATACATCCAGCTGCCCAGCAGCACGAACAACATGACGCTCCAACCCAGTGTGGACAGGATCAGCACGCCACTGGCGATACCGTCCCGAGGGCTCAGCGGACCGGAGTTGAAAGTGAGCCACGCCATGGCTTCGCGAAGGAGGTGGGGCAGGTCGGGTACCGGCCGGAAGTGTTGCCCGAGAACCGCAATGGTGAACACGAGGGCAGTTCCGAAGGTCAGCACGGCGATGACCGCCCGCCGCAGGGAACGACGCACGAAACCGTCCGGAGTACGCCGGCGCCAGCAGTTCCGAAAGGTCAGGAGCATTCCCAGAATCGTTGCGGCACAGACCGCGTCGACGATTGCTACGGAGCCTGCTCTGTTCACGACCGAGTTGATGAGAATGAACGATGCGCCTGCGGTGGCCACCCACCAGGCGGCGGCCCGGCCGCGACGTAACGCATCGGTCACCAGCAGGGCGATCATCGATTCGCCGACGGTCACTGCCAGGCCATGCAGAGGTGGATGGGCCGGAAGACCGTTGCCGAATACGCCGCCCAGCCCGGGATACACCGCCTCAACCACGTTGGCCACGGCGATGGACCCGATGAGAACGCTGACGGCCATCCGGATCCGCATGCCGTCGACCGCCGGCAGGTGGATGGCATGCCGCGGGCGGCCGGCGAGAGTTGGACCGGCGAGAATTCCGGCCGAGAACGCCAGCAGATGTTCCACATCCCACAGCAGGCCCGACCGCAGCACCATGACCGACAGGTAGGCCAGTCCGCAGACCCTGATCCGTCGACGCCACGATTCACCCATCAACGCCGTCGCCGCGCCGGCGACTCCCAAAGCACCGGCGGAGAGTCCGAGATCGACCTGACCACTCAGGCTTGCTGCCCACGCCCATGAAGATTCATGGAAGGGCCACATCAGCATCGCCGCGCCGACGGTGCCTGCGAGTTGCGTGCCCAACAGTGCCACTGCTGCCCGCGCCGAGCCCACCCGGCGCTCGTAACAGCCCAGCCCGGCGACCAGCAGTGCGCCGACGACGAGGTAGAACTCCGGGCGCGGCAGCACGAATGCACCTGTGCCGAAGGTCCACCACTGGCCGTCCTGCAACCGCCGGGTGCCGAACGACAGTGCTTGGAGGAGGCCGGATTCCGGATCCAGCGCACGCCACAGCGTTCGAGTGGCGATCCCCATGCCCAGCAGCAGAGCAAGCGCGCCGACGGTGAACGGAATTGTCCTGGCTGCCGCGCCCATGCGACGGAAGCCCGCATGGATCGTCGACCGTGCGCCGGGTGCGGCCGTTGGGGCGGTCGCCGGCACGCTGGCTTCGAGAATGGTTGCACTGGATGACATCTTTACTCCTGACGTAGACAGGTAGCTGATCCACGTCAAGTAAAGATTCGCGCCATCACTGGCGGTAGCTGGTTACCACCTAATCCGGCCGGGGTGCTAGCCCCACCAATGGACGGCGGGTTTGGCGACCCGCCTCGGGTGCCGGCTCACCAGGAGATGAAGTGCGGTGCGTAGCTCGCGTCGCCGTTGACCCGGACGGTCTTGCCCAGAGTGCGCAGCCCGCAAGGCGCCGACCGGAGTCAGACGTCACCGAGCGGGTGCAGGCTGGCGTCGTTCCGAATACGGCTCTTCCGACCAGACCACGACCGGTTTGGCGTAGGCCGCCGCCGTCAGCGACGCAGGGTTGGCCGGCAGCGTCACCCGCAGCACTTCAACCTGACCGTTACCGATTGGTCTCAAATTTGAACAACACCATTGATCGGCGTTTATCGCGCGGGGCGCCGGGCAACCTGCATTCATCGGATCAGTGACGTGCGGCGACTTTGCTAACCACACTGCCGCTCGACGCGTCCGATCACCATCAGAACAAGGGGGACCTACCGTGACCACGAAATCGACAACGACCACGACCGCGCCTGCTTCCGCCACCACGCCCGGCACGCGCAGTGTCCTTTTCAACGTACTGATCGGGCTCACCGCGTTGGACGTTCTGCTCCAGGCTGTGTGGGCCGGCATCTTCCTGGAGCACGACGGCGAACGGGACGCCGCCGACAACTGGATCGAAGTCCACGCCCACGGCGGTGAGGTCGGAATCGCCCTCGCCCTGCTGGCTACCATCGTCGCCGTGGTGCAACTCCGCCCCCGCAAGGACCTGTGGGTCGCCAGCGGTGCCCTGACAATCCTGCTGGTTGTCGAGGCCTACATCGGCGGCCTGATCGCTGACGAGAGCAAGGACACGCTCACTGCTGTGCACATCCCGTTGGCGATGGCCATCATGGCCCTGGTGATCTGGCTGACGGTGCGTGCGAGCATCGGGCGGCGCTCTGCTCGAAGGGAAACAACTCAGGGGCGGTGATTGGTCGGGACCGCCGGCCCGGGGTCCGTAGACCTTCCGCGATATTTCGGCGTCGCCGTGTGACACCCGGTCAATTCGGGAATATGCCACCAACCACGCCATCCACCGAAGGAGTCCCACGTGCACGACTACGAGAGTCCCGCCGATGCGACCGATCCCGTCGATAGCAACGTGACGAGGCGCCGGTTGATCCAGGCGGCGGGGGTAACGGCCGGCGCACTGGCCGCCGCGCCGCTGTTGTCGGGCACGGCCTCGGCTGCTACACCGCTTGCCGGATCGGCGGCGGCGTCGCCAACGAGGGTGACAGCAGAGTCGGCGGGCCTCGCTCCCGCTACGGATCCTGCGATGGAGGTGCCGGCGGCCCCGCCCGTTGATGTCGGGCGCTATCTCACGACGAATCAGGGCCTGCGCATCGCCGACGACCAGAACTCGCTGAAGGCGGGGAGCCGGGGTCCGACCCTCTTGGAGGACTTCGCCCTCCGCGAGAAGATCATGCATTTCGACCACGAACGGATCCCGGAGCGCGTGGTGCACGCCCGCGGCGCCGGCGCCTTCGGCACCTTCCGGCTGAGCAAGTCGCTGCAGCAGTTCACCAAGGCGAAGTTGCTCACCGACACCACGGCGACCACCGAGGTGTTCGTCAGGTTCTCCACCGTGAACGGATCCCGGGGGTCGGCCGATACGGCGAGGGACGCACGCGGTTTCGCGACCAAGTTCTACACCACTGAAGGCGTGTGGGATCTGGTCGGCAATAACATCCCGGTGTTCTTCATCCAGGACGCCATCAAATTCCCGGACCTGGTCCACGCGTTCAAACCGGAACCCATGCTCGAGATTCCGCAGGCCTCCACGGCGCACAACAACTTCTGGGACTTCATCTCGCTCACCCCGGAATCCATGCACATGATCATGTGGGTGATGTCGGACCGTGGTATTCCGCGCAGCTACCGGATGATGGAGGGCTTCGGCGTCCACACCTTCCGCCTGGTCAACGACAACGGCCGCTCCACCTACGTCAAATTCCACTGGAAGCCCGCGCTGGGTGTGCATTCGCTCGTCTGGGACGAAGCGCAGAAACTCGCGGGCGTTGATCCGGATTTCCACCGCAGGGATCTCGCCAAGGCCATCGCCGACCACCAGTACCCGCAATTCGACCTCGCCGTACAACTGCTTGCCGAGGCCGATGTGGCCAAGGTCGGCTTCGACATCCTGGACGCCACCAAGCTGTGGCCCGAGGAGATCGTGCCGGTCGTACGGGTTGGGACAATGACCCTGAATCGCAATCCCGACAATTACTTCGCGGAAACCGAACAGTCCGCCTTCCACCTCGGCCACGTCGTGTCGGGAATCGACTTCACCGATGACCCGCTGCTGCAGGGCCGCCTGTTCTCCTACCTGGATACCCAGATCAACCGGTTCAACAGCGCCAACTTCCATCAGCTGCCGGTCAACCAGAGTCGCTCGGCGGTGAACAATTACCAGCAGGACTCGTCGATGCGGTACGCGAACCGGCCCGGCAACATCAATTACGAGCCGAACTCGCTCGGCGGAGACGCCATGGAAGCCCCCGTGTCCGCCGGCGGATTCGTGTCCTACCCGGAAGTGGTGCAGGGACCCAAGATTCGCGCCCGCAGCGGCACGTTCTCCGACCACTTCACCCAGGCCACCCTGTTCTATCGCAGCCTGACCGCCCCCGAGCAGCAGCACGTCATCGACGCCCTGCGATTCGAATTGGGGAAGGTGTCGGTGGTAGCCGTCAAACAGCGGATGTTGGGCCTGCTGGCCGATGTCGACGGGCGCTTGGTGCACGAAGTCGCCCAATCTCTCGGGTTACCCACACCCGCCGGGCATGTTGCTTCCGGGATTCGGCCCTCACCGGCACTGAGCGAGGAGAATTCGCCCAAGAGTGCCGCCACCCGCAAGGTCGCGATCCTGACTGCGGACGGCGTGACCGCGTCAGACGTCACGGATCTCCAGCACACGCTCACCGCGGCCGGTGTCCACAGTTTCGTGATCGCCCCACACGAGGGAACCGTCACCAGCAGCACCGGCCGTAAGGTCGCTGTCGACTTCAGCCTCTTGACTACCGCGTCGGTGCAGTACGACGCCGTCTACATTCCCGATGGCAAAGCTGCGGTCGCCGCATTGAAAACCGACGGCCGGGCCCTGCACTTCGTCGAAGAGGCCTACAAGCACTACAAGACTATTGCCGCCACCGGAACAGGACGCGACCTGATCACCGCCGCGCTGAGCGTGCCCCGGGTGTTGACCCAGCCCGGCGTCGTCGTCGGACAAAACGTCGCGAGCATCGGCGCCGCCTTCGTAGCCGGGATCAAGACCGACCGGCACTGGACTCGACAGGACACCAACCAGGTATCGGCGTAGCACCGATACGTGTACATCCATGAGTAGCCGGGAATCGTGTGCGTAAGACCTTTAACTCCAGGAGTAGCCGTGACTGATCAATACGAAATGACAAATCCAGCGACCCAGTACCGGTCGCAGGGCTATCCCGAGCAGCAGCAGGAGGGGCCGGGTCTGGATGCCGACCTGGCCGTCAAGGCTGACCACGGCGAGAAGTCCTACCGCGGCTCCGGACGGCTCGTCGGCCGGCGAGCACTGGTAACCGGCGCCGACTCCGGCATCGGACGCGCGGTGGCCATTGCGTTTGCCCGAGAGGGCGCCGACGTCGTGTTGAGCTACCTTCCCGAAGAGCAGGCGGATGCCGACGAGGTGGCTGCACTTGTCCGAGACGCCGGGCGGACGGCCGTTCTCGCCCCAGGAGACATCTCCGACGAAACATTCGCGCGCAGTCTGGTCGCAACGACGGTGCGGGAACTGGGCGGGATCGACCTCATCGCGAATATCGCCGGGCGTCAGCAGTTCGTCACCGATCTCGCTGATCTCACCAGCGAGAGTTTCGAGAAGACGTTCCGGACCAACGTCAATGCCCTGTTCTGGATCATCCAGGAGGCGATGCCGCACCTCTCGCCCGGGTCCAGCATCGTCAACACCAGTTCGATCCAGGCCTACTCACCGTCCCCCATCCTCGTCGACTACGCCACCACCAAGGCGGCCATCAACACCATGTCCAAGGCCTTGGCGCAGCAACTGGCCCCCAAAGGGATCCGGGTCAATGTCGTGGCGCCGGGTCCGATCTGGACGCCTTTGCAGACTGCCGGCGGTCAACCCCCGGAAGCCTTGAAGGAGTTCGGGCAGCAGACTCCACTCGGCCGGGCAGGACAGCCAGCCGAACTGGCTGGGGCGTACGTCTACCTTGCCTCCCCGGAATCGAGCTATGTCACCGGCGAGACCCTCAATGTCAACGGCGGGATGCCCACGCCTTAGTACATCGGATTGTTTCGGGCCTGTCGGCCGGGGGCACCGGACCATCATGGAATATCGCCAATTGGGCCGGTCCGGTCTCCGGGTCTCGACCATAACGCTTGGAACCATGGGCTTCGGTGGGACGGGCTGGGCCAGCTCGGTCGGCCAGATCGACGTTGACGGCGCACGCCGGCAAATCGGACTCGCGCGGGATGCCGGCGTGAATCTCATCGACACCGCCGACGTGTATTCGGCCGGCCTGTCCGAACAGATAATCGGACAGGCATTGGGCAACACTCGGGACGAGGTCCTGCTGGCGACGAAAGTGCGGATGCCAATGGGCGACGGACCGAACGACGCCGGTCTGTCCCGCCACCACATCCTGCGCTCGTTGGAGGCGAGCCTGCGCCGATTGGACACCGACTACATCGATCTCTACCAGGTGCACGAGTGGGACGGGCAAACGCCCTTGGATGAAACGCTTTCCGCTCTGGACTCCCTCGTGCAATCGGGAAAGGTCCGCTACATCGGTGCGTCGAACTACGCCGGGTGGCACCTGATGAAGGCACTGGGCATTTCTGAGCAGCACGGCCTGGCCCGATTCGTCTCCCAACAGATCTACTACTCGCTGCAGGCCCGGGATGCCGAGACCGAACTGGTCCCGGTGTCGATCGACCAAGGTCTGGGGATCCTGGTGTGGAGCCCGATCGCAGGCGGCTTGCTCTCCGGCAAATACCGACGGGGACAGGAGGCACCCGCCGGCAGCCGACACCTCTCCGATTGGGACGAACCACCGATCTACGACGAGGACAAGCTGTACAACACCATCGAGGTCCTGGTCGACATTGCCGCCGCACACGAGGTATCCGCTGCTCAGGTCGCACTCGCCTACACGATCCGCAAGGCCGGTGTTACGTCGGTCATCGTGGGAGCCCGTACCGAGGAGCAACTCACCGACAACCTCGCCGCCGCCGACCTGGCCCTCACCGACGATGACATCGCGCGGCTGGATGCGGTCAGCGCGCAACCGCTCCCCTACCCGTTCTGGCACCAGGCAAAAACGTCCAGCGACCGGCTCAGCGCCGCTGACCTCAGCCTGCTGCAGAGGCACATTCCCTGATCGTCGCGCCGGTCAAGGCCCCTCCATGCCGGCGCGGTTATCCCTGCCGCCGACAGGATCAGGTTGACTTGAAAGCAACGATGACCGAGGCGCCGTAGGTGGCCTTTGGAGTGCATCGCGGGTTGCAGGTCTGTGTCACATCGCCGAAGTCGACGGTGTCCTTTGGAATGCTGCCGCGAGCCCAGGTGGGGTCGACCGTCGTGGTGTTGAAGCCCGAGAATTCGGTGCCGGAGGTCTGTCCGACCCCATTGACATAGTCATAGGAGCCGCTACTGGACGCGGGCCTCACGATCACTCCTTGGCGGACGTACCCGGCCGTGAGGACGAGGTCGTTGGTCGCAGTGGTCCGGGCCGAGGTCCGCGACGTCTCGGTGGCGACGTCGTTCCAATAGTTCGTGCCCGATACATCGACGGTGAGGCGGTGCCTCCTCGCGGTGGCGGTGAACGTTCCAACGACGGCACCGGCCATGTAGCTGCCGTCACAAGGCCACGAGACGACGTCCTGGCCGGTTCCGGTGGCTGCCTTGGACTTGGTCATCCACAGTCCGACCCAGCGTCCCGTCTCCGTGCCGCCGGAGGAGCTGGATTTGACCAGGGTAAATGTATTGCCCAAGGAGTCGGTCGGCGTACCGACCGGGGTCGTGGTCTTGGCCCCCATGTTGACAAAAAGATAGTCTCCGGCATTGGGAACGCTGAAAGGCCCAGAGTTCAGCGTTCCAGAACAGGTGGTCGTCACGGCAGGACCGACAAAGGCGTTGGTCTCGACGACGTTGTCGGCGATGGCCCCGGCCGGCGTCACGCCGACGAAGGCGGTGAGGGTCACCGCGGCGAGTGCGACCACAGTGAATTTGGCGGTCGAGTTTCGCATCTTGCGCATGTGACGCTCCTTGATCAACCATTCCAACGTCGACACATAGCCAACTGATTACTATCCGGTTGTCATTGCATCGTACGTCGACGGACGGCTTGCCGCATTCACGACCAATCGCTCATCCGACGCCTCTGGTTCTCGCCCGCCAGGTCGAACGCCTGCGATGTAGCGCCGTCAGCGATCTCAGGCCAGTAATAGGCGAGCCCAGGCGTCCGTGAGCCAGTGGGCGAATTGTTCGGGGGTCCAGCAGCGTTCACGGACTAGCAGGTCCCAATATTCGGCGGAGTTCATGCTCCAGATGATGTCGGCGATCTGATCGTTGGACAGGTCGTCGCGCAGTTCTCCGGTGGCCCGCAGGTCCACAGCCATGAGCCGCATGTTCCTGGCGCGTCGGTCGGCGATCTCGGTCCACAGATTGGCGCATTCCGGGTCGCCGGTTGCGGCGTCGCGAAGCGCCAGGAATACCGGCGCCATTCGCTTGTGAATGGCCGTGATGGCGTCGGCGTAGATGGCGATCGCTTCGCGGGCGGTGCCGGCCGCCCGCATCCGGGTCACGTAGTCACGCTGCAGCGCGGGAACCGGGCGGTCGGTGCCAGATATCGCGGTCTCGACGAGTTCTCGCAACAAGGCCGGCTTGCGCCCCACCGTTGCATAGACGGTGTCGACCGACACCCGGGCCCGCCCGGCGATCTCGGCGACAGTGGTTGCGGGATAGCCCTTGTCGACGAACAACTCGCGCGCGGCTGCGAGCACGGCCTGGCGGGTCGCAGCGGCCTGTTCGACCCGCCGGGGCGAGCGGTACGGGCGTTTACCGGCAGATTGACCCTTGACGTCCCCACTCATCGGTCGTACCGTCACCCTATTCATCCGACTCGGCTTCGGATCAATCTATCAGGAGGCAGTGGTCATGGTCTACGCCTACATCCAGGATGTGCCCATCGGTGAAGATCTCTACCGCCGGATCATCGACGAGATCGGACCTGAACCACTGACCGGCTCAGTACTGCACCTGTGCGTTCGTGAGCCCGACGGTCATCTGCGATACATCGACGTCTGGGAATCCGAACAGGCCTGCGCGCAGGCATTCGCCGAGCGGATCCATCCCGCCGTCGATGGCGCATTCGGCGGGAACCGACCAACGACCGAGCCCGAGGTGCACCGCCTGGACGTGCTGCATGCCAGCGGCACGCTGCTGGAATCGACCTGGTCGTGACCGCAGCGTCCGCCGGCGTTTCTCACGAATCGACCGGGCAGCCTGGTGCCCGGGTGGTCCGGGTACCGCCGCCCGCCTACTACGCAGCGGCGTTCGGGGCAGGTCTCCTGCTGCACAGCGTCACCGTGCCGTTGGCCGTGGGCGGCGAACCGGTTACCGGGGCGCTCGGCGGGACGGCTCTAGCCACCGGCGCCGCGCTCGCGTTGGCCGGCGTCGTCGACGTCGTCCGGCATCGCACCACCATCGTGCCGCACCACCGAGTCTCGGCGCTGGTCACCACCGGCGTCTACCGGTTTTCTCGCAACCCGATGTACACCGGACTGGCCGTCGCCTATCTCGGTGGCGGCCTGCTCGCCGATACCTGGTGGCCGCTGTTGTTCCTACCGCTGGCCCTGCTCGCCGTCCGACGCATCGTCATCGACCCAGAAGAGCGCTACCTCGACCAGCGGTTCGGGCCGTCGTACGCCGACTACCGGGCTCGCGTCCGGCGCTGGCTCTGAGCGGACAACACCCGGGCGTCGGCTCGAAGCGACTTGTTCTGGTCTCCAGCGAAACCCCTGCGATATAAAGGCTTCATGCCTCTGCCCGGTGTGCCGGTCCTGCCGCCGCAAGGATTCGTCGACGGCCGGGTGCGGCTTCGAGCGCTGGCGAAGACGGACGTGAGTTTGCTGCGGGAGCTCTCCCGGGAGTCCGACGTGGTGCGCTGGACCACCTACCCGCCGGACCTCGACGAGAAGGGCGCCGAGGCGCGGATCTCTTGGGCCGCATCGGTTGCGGATCAGGTCGTGTTCTGTGTTGCCGAATTGGACGGTCGGCCGGCTGGAACCTGTGGTGCCGGTGTCGGGTCCACCGAGGGGACCATCGAGATGTTCTACGCGATCCTGCCGTGGGCTCGCCGGCAAGGCGTGGCCAGCACAGCGCTTTCGCTGCTTGTCTGCGCCGCCCGCGCGGCTGGTGCTGACAGCGTGGGCCTGGAGACGCACGTTGACAACATCGGTTCCCAAATGGTCGCCCGACGCGCGGGATTCGTCAACGTCGGCCACGCCAGCCGGGTCGTCAAGGATGTCCGCACCGACGTCTTGGTGTGGCGTCTCAGGGACCGCCGCGCCAATGGTCGATGCGACTATGGTCGGGGCTGAATCCGTTGTCGACGCCCCATAACACCGCTTGGGTGCGGCTGCTCACGCCGATCTTGCGATAGATCGTCCGGATATATGACTTGACCGTATTTGGGCTCAGATACGTCAACTGGGCGACCTCGGCGTTGCTCTTGCCCTGGGTGATCAGCGCCAGGATCTCCGATTCCCGGTCGCTCAGTCCCTCACCGCGCCCAGGCCAGTTGAGCCCCGTGACGCTCGGCGCTCGAGGAGGTGGGTCGCTGACGACGATCTCGCCGGCGTGGACCGCTTCCAGTGCCGCCACCAGCTCCCGGGCGGGAAGAGCCTTGGACAGGTAGCCGTGAACACCCTGCCGACGCGCACTGGTGATCAGATCCGGGTGAAAGTTCCACGTGTAAACCACTACCCGTCGCGCCCGCGGATTCTCGATCAGCACGTGAATCTCAGCGTAGTCGGACTCCGGCTGGGCGAAAGAGTCATACAGCACGATGTCGATCTGGTCGACCAACGGCTCGTTGGCATCAATCTCGGCGATCACGATCCGGTCCGAGTACCGGTCGAACATGTGCGCCACACCGACGAGCACGATGTCGTAGTCGTCCACCAAGGCCACGGTGATCGGGGCCGATCTTGCAGAAGCGCTCACCGTATTGATATTAGTCGCCGCAGGGCCTGCTGCTCACCCCCTTAAGGAGGTATTGGCACACCCATAAATGAGTCGGCCAAGTGGTCAACGTTCCGGCAAGGATCCATGCAGTCCGGCGGCTTCGAGCGCCAGCAGGGCTTGAAAGTAGGCGAGAGTCGATTCGGCGCCTTCGTTCTCGCTGACCGAGTGCAATTCCAGTCCGTCGCGACATCCACCGGTGGCGAAGTCGTACAGCGGCAGACCAAGCCGGTTGCGGCCGAGGAACCATTCGAAGGCGCGGACGGCCTGCTCTCCGTATCGCGTTAGGCCTGTCGCAGTCAGCGCCTCGACCAGGCACTCCACCAACGCCGCCGCGTCCAAGGGCTGCTCCGGGCCCTCCGCCGCTGCCCCGCCGATCGGTTCACCGCGCCGACGCCATCGGTTGCCGATCAACTGCAGGTGCCCCTCGGTGGCCGTGCACTGAGCGAGGTACCAGTCCAACGCCTGCAGTCCTGCGGCTCGCATCTCGGGTTGGGACAGTATCTGGCCGGCGGCGATAAGGGCCTGCGGCAACCGGGCGTTGTCGTAGGTGAGTTGGTCCTCCGCCCACCACCAGCCCGGCGCGGCATTCGCGACGTATCCGTGAAGCAGCCGGTTGCTCAGATCGAGCAAGGTTGTTCGGAGTGCCGGGGACAACGCAGCCAGATGAGGTCGGGTCAGGCCGATGACGGCGAAGGCCATGGCGCGCGGATGTTCCAGCCGGGCGCCCAACGGTGCCAACTGCTCGAGCAGACGGAAGCTGGGGCCCGCCACGGCCCTTGGTGGGTGCGCCGCGATGACAACGCCGAGCGCCCACACGGCACGACCGACGTGATCGCCCGAGTGTGGTTCGTCCAGCCACCGCCGGTCGTACGACATGAAGTTGTGCATCCCGTCCGTGCCGTCCACGAATGCGTACCGCAGAAAACTGAGCCCCAGACTGACCATCCGGCCGAATGTTCGCTCGTCTCGCTCACGTTCGAGCCCGGCCGCCACGATCACCAGACGCGCGACGTCGTCGACGCAATAGCCACTCGAGCGGTTCGGCACCGTTCCGTCCGCGTGTTGCACGATTCCGACGTCATCCACCATGGTCAGGAGGTGGTCGGGTCGGACAGGCGGCGACGAGGCGACCCGGCCGCGCAACGCCGAGTCGGCGGGTCGGTCGAGTTGCAGCGCTTGCTCCAGCACAGCCATGATCCGCGCTCCGACGGCGGGCCACGCCAGATCCGCTCCGACGCGGCGCGTCTGCGCAGCGGCCGCGGACAACGCAGCCGGATCGTCCAGGAAGTGCAGGATCCCGGCGGCGAACGCGGCCGGATCATCGAACGGCACCACCAACCCTCCGCCGGAGTTCAGCAGATCCTCGGCGTAGTAGTAGCCGGTGGAGACCACCGGGCACCCGGCCACCACCGCGAAGGTCAGAGCCCCGGATACGATCTGCTCCCGCGACCGATATGGCGTCAGATAGAGGTCGGTCGAGGACAGCAGAATCCCCAGTTCGTCGGTGGACAGGAATCGGTCGAGGAACTGGACATGGTGATGCAAGCCCAGGTCGCGTACAAGACGCTGGAGCGACAGCCGGTATTGCTCACCCTCGGCGCGGATCACCTCGGGGTGCGTCTGACCCGCGACTAGATAAAGCACATCCGGGTGCCGCTCCACGACGGCAGGAAGGGCTTGAATCGCAGTTTCGATTCCTTTGCTGGCCGAGATCAGCCCGAAGGTCGAAAGTACTGTCCGGCCCGAGAGGTGCGGCAGGATCTTGCGTACGCCGGACCCGCCCGTCAGCTGCGCACCGGGCAGCAGGGCGGTCGGCGCGCCGTGCGGGACGACCCGGATCTTTTCGGCGGTCGCCAGCTTGGCATCGACCACCATGCGACGGGCCGTCTCGGTGAACACCGTCACCAGCGCGGCCCGCCGGCACAATTCGCCCAACACGCTGGCCTGCTCTGCCGTTGGATCGGACAGCACCGTATGTAAGGTGATCACAAAGGGCTGTTCCAGCTCGACGACCAAGGAAAGCAAGAAGGACCCGGCTTCACCGCCGAATATGCCGTATTCGTGCTCGATCAATAGCACATCTGTACCGCGCTCGGTCAGCAACGCTGGGGCGGCAACATAGTCGGCCCTGACGTCCTGCCGGATGACCGAGAGGACCTCCGGCTGCTGCACCCCGTGCTGGTCGCGCACTACCGCCAGTACGTCGATCTGCGCGGTCGGATCGACGTCCGCCATGGCCGACCGGATGTCACGCGAAAAGGTGCCGATTCCACATGCCCGCGGCGGATAGGTGGACAGGATAGTGATATGCACTCTTGGGACAACCTTTCAGAACATGTTGACCTACCCGGCCATCTGCATGAGCCCTGCCTTGTCCACCTCGCGGTGAAAATGCATCCCGGCTTTACCACCGAGCAGCGCTGCGCCGAGCGTGACCACGACGGCGGCGGCGATCGCGACAATGGCGACGGTGGTGACATCGCCTTGGCTGATCGGGATGTGCGGCAGGTTCAGGTCGGACGCGACGTTGTACCTGTTCCGGGAAACCGTCACCAGAATGGCGACGACGACAGCGAACACGATGCCCCATAGCCACACCGCGAATCCCTGTTTGGCGCCGTTGAACCGGGCCATTCGGCCGGCGACATAACCGCCGCAGAAGTAGGCGACGAACAACGCCAGCAGCAGCAAAATGGCGCCGATCAGGCCGATGGTCTTTGCCGTTCCGGTGGCGGCGGCGGCTTGGTTGTTAATGTCGGTCGTCGTCGTATTGCTGGTCAGGGTCAGGCCGACGCCGGCCGCCGTCAGCAGCGGCCGCGAGCAACACCGCGACGCCCAGCGCGGCCATCCATCCGAGAAACGCCGAACCGACCTTGATTCCCCCGAAACGCTGCTGTTCCGGGCGGAGGACGCCCGGCCGACCAACCGCAGCCGGTGCGACGCTGAACCGCGGTCTCGCTGCAGAGTCCGCGGGGACGGGCGTGAGGAGGCGCTCCTCGCTGGCTCCGCCGAACGCAGCAGCGTCGGACTGTCTCCACGTGCCGGAGGTGTTGAGATCACCGTTCGGTTGGTTGACGTGACCGGTGAACCCCTCGTCGTCACCGGAATCGCGAGCCGTACTCATGAGGAACCTCCTGGGCTGGATGAAGCAGTGTGGGATGCCGCGGCGCGACAGCCTTGCCAACGGTTTGAGATTCCGGTCGGTTCAGTACCAGTGCTTGCGGCCGCCGACGGCCCGCCCGGTGGCGCCGACGATCGCCAGGATCGCGCCGACGACCAGCAGGATGATGCCGATGGTCCACAGGATCGAGATGTGTGCGATGAAGCCGACGATCAGCAGGATGATTCCCAGGATGATCATGGATTGTCCTTTCGTTGGCACAGTCGTTTCGTTGGCACAGTCGCGCCGGCGGGCGGGTCGGGGACCGCCCGCCGGAGCTCGCAGGGATCAGGATGAGCGCAAAGGCGAGCGCGCTGGCCTGAACCACCGATGGCTGGCGGAGGAACATCGTTCTGAATACCGAAACGCATTGCGAGTCAAGAACAGAAGATCACTCACAAGGGCCAGTCCGGTACACCCCAAGGGAGGTGAATCGATACCCCGCGATGGCCGGCGGCACCGGGCCCGCGCCGCGCGCACGCCCGGAATCCTTTCAGCGTGGCGCTACCAGGGGTTGTTGCGCGGGCCGATGTTGAAAAGACACCCGCCCGGAATGGGCAGCATCTCGACGGAGCTCTCCTCGTATTCCGCCCATTCTTCATCTGGCACGGGGTCGCGATCGATGGCTCGCCGGACTGGTGCAGGCAGTGGTGCCGGTGGGGCGGGCGGAGGAAGCGGTGGGGTGATGCGGGCGCGGGCCGCCGTCACCACGGTGGAGCGACGGGTCATGGTGGCTCCGCAGGCCGAGCAGATGCGGCCGCCGTGGTTGACGTTTTCACAGACAGCGCAGCGCCACGAAGTAGTCATCGGGACCTCCGCTCGAACTTGCTGGAAAGCGTGCCCAGCAGGCTGCCGACACGGCGGTGTGGCAGGTCCGTCTCGGTGGCCGGCGCGGCGCCGGGCCTGATCGGGGTGCGGTCCCCGGATGGTCGACCGGTACAGCGGCGGGCTCGCGGTGTCGTGGGGCTGACCGGGACAGGGTCCGGTACGGCGACACCGGCGATGCGCAATCCGCGACCCCGCAACCGGGTGGCGACCGGCGGGGCCCCGGGACTGACCGGGGGACGCAGCGGGCGACCGGTGGTGGATGCATCGGAGGGTGGCGACCCCATCAGCGTGGCGTGTACCTGACCGATGCCGGGTCGAGCAGCCGGGTCGGCGAGCAGCATCCGGTCCACCATGGCCACCACGGGGGCCGGTCCGGCGTCACGGGGCAGCTGCAGTTCTGCGCCGTTCAGCACGGCGATAGCCGGCTCCCGGTAGGCGGCGTCGAATCTCGGCGGCGCCCCGGTGAGGTATTCGGTATAGATCAACCCAAGCGCGAAGACGTCCGACGCGGCAGTGAGCGTAGGGGCGATGTCGGCGCCCTGGATATAGCGGACCAATTCCGGAGAATAGTAATTCATGGTTCCGACAATTTCTTCTGCGGGCGGTGGCCTACCCTCGAGATAGGAATTGTCGAAGTCGATCAATTTGGTGGTGTGTCCCAGTTCCGTGCGCTTGATCAGCACATTGCTGGGCTTGAGGTCACTGTGCACGATGTGCAGGTCGTGCAGAATCTTCAGGCTGTGGGCGACCGTTTTGAGCAGGACCAGCTTGGCGGCGTAGTCGAGGCGGGCCACGTCTTGAACGCTCAGGCCTGCGGGGTCTATTTTTTCGGTGACTTTGTAGTATTTCGCGCCGAGGCGGAAGAAGTCCAAGGTGGTGACCAGATTGCCGCCGTAACGGGTCACCGGGGCAAGGGCCGCTTGGATGCCGCGGTGGTGAGCTTCGAACGCTGCGCAGGCGGCGCGTTTGCGTTGCTTGGTGGCGGCGCTCCCCGGCGCGTCGTCGTCAGGATAGGTGGGGCTCAGGAACCGTTTGATGAAGAACTGCCTGCCCTCGCGTTCGGCAAAACTCCACTCGCTGAGCCCGGCACCCACCACCCGGAAGTCTTCGAGCAGCCGATAGTTCCCGACCATCTCCCCGGCTTTCACGGCGATCCTCCTTCCAATACAGCCGACGGCAGGAATCGGTTGTAATCGGACTTGTATGCCGTCCACAGGTCCGTGGCAATCTGTGCATGTCGTTTCCGCGCGTTCTCGAGGTCTGCAGCGAGTTGCTCCACCTCCGAGGCGGACGCGTCCAGCGGGCGAAGGAATTGCTCCTCGAGTGTCTGCAAGCGATCCGCGAAGACGGCCTGAAGATCGGGAAGATCGACGCCTGGTGCCGCCAGCGCCATCGAGGCGTCATCGCCGGTCACCGCGTTGATCGCGCGCTGCAGAGCGGCCGACCATTCGTCGGGGTCCTGCGCATCAGCCATGGTCGCCAGCAGCAGGCGCTCGAAATGCATGGGGGACGGCAGGTATCCGAAGCATCCGTCGGTAGCAGCGATGATCAGGAACGGCTCGGCCAGTTCTACGCCTTTGCAGTTGACCATGAACGCGGTGTCTGCAGATATCGCGTTGTTGATGACTGCGTCCTCCCGCAGATTGGCCATTGCATCTGCATGGTCGCGGATGTCGTCGACCGTCAGCTGGTGCAAGCCCGACGCAGTCATTGCGTACACCCTCGAATCCCCTGCCCACAGCACCTGGCAGGTCCAAGTCCGCGTTGGAACGTCGCGGCGTTCCAGCGCCACCAGTGCCATCGTGGTCGGCAGCGCCCGCAGCAACTTGGAACGAAGCCGGCTCACCGGCGCCCGCAGTTCGGCCAGCAGCGACTGCAGCGCCTCCAGGCTCACCCGCTCGGCTTCGCGAGCGGCGCCCGACCCGTCCAGCCGGCCGGCATTCAGCAGACTGACCAAGCGGGACTGCACGGCGTCTCTGGTGACGCGGGAAGCCAGGTAGGCACCGGAGCGAGGACCGTCAGCCGTCTCGTAGATGGTTCCGCCGGCCCCGCCCATCCCGTCGAACACTGCGATGAGGGCCACTTCCGGACCCATCAGGCAAATCGGCTCCGAGTCTTCCCCGTGCCCCGCCACGCGCTGCAGGTTGAAAGCCAGGGACACCGGCCAGTCGTCACCGAACCGATCCGGCGGCAGATCATTCGCCGCGACCGGGCCCTCCGGACCGGCGGCGGCGCGCTCCGCTGATTCGATGCTTTCGCCGCCCGAGAGTCCTGCTTCGGCCGCGCCTGCGTCGTCAAGAGCTGGCGCGTCTGCGGCTTTGTCCGGCTCACCGTTGCCCATCGGCCGGCGAGTTGTCGACCGGAGTCAGCTCGGCGGCATCGTCGATCGGGACCGACCCCGCTGTGGGTGCCGAATCACTGGTCACACCGAGTTGCCGATCGAGTCGATGATGGTTCCGTAGTCCACCTCCGACAGTCCGCCGCCGGCCTGCGACGGGTGGTGCACGACATTCTCCCAACTGGCGGAGATGTCGCTCCAGCCCGCACCATCCGGGGCGAACAGGATGAGCCGCTTGCTGCTTGCGCCGACCGGTCCCTGCGGGTCTTCCCACAGATCGGTCAGATCGCTGAAACTTCTCGGTACCGAACTGGTCAGACTCGGCGGTACTTCGGCAAAGTTCAGAGGATGTGCAGGGGCATCGGTCCACACCACGATCACCTGCCGGCGGCGGTCACCGCGCGAAGTCCACGGTGAGTTGATCGCAAGGGCTACGGCTTCCAGCCCTGATTCCGGGGCGTCGCCGCCGCCTTGGGGTTGCAGCGCGTCGACGAACCCGGCGAAGGCATCCTGGTCCTCCGGTAGAGTGTAGAAAGACGATTCGAGCAGGGCCCCGTCGTCGTCGACCGAGAGGTCGCGGAATGCGATGACCCGCACGCGCAACTCATCGACGCTCTTGCCTTTCGAGGTCAGGTTCGTCTGCACGTCGTTGTAGAAGCGCAGGGCGTTGGACTTCACCGCGTCGATGATCGGGGTCATGCTGCCGGTGACGTCGATGCAGAACACGATGTCCACTGCGTACTGCAACCGGTGCGGCTGCGGTGCAGCGGAGGGCACCGGACCGGCCGGCACGACGGGGTCTTGGACCGCCGGCGGCAGCGGATCCGCTTCCGACTGCTCCTGCGGTGCGGAGTATGGGGACTCCGGCGGCACCGAGCCGCCGCTGACCTCCGGTGGAGATGTTTCGTTGACAGACATGGGTTCTCCTGTTTGACGGCTCGCGTTCTGACTTGTCATCAGGACTGTCACCAGGAAGCGCGCAGTTCAACCGCAGGAACGGCAAGCGACGGACACATTCCGTTGCCTGCGCAGCAGTTGTTCGACCATCACAGAAGGAGACGATTGAAATGACGGTTCCGATGTTGAGCTATGACCGGGTCGGCGACGGCGAGCCTTTGTTGCTGCTACACGGCTTCGGCAGCACCCGCGAGGACTTCGCCGCCCTGACGCCGGATCTGGCGCAGGACTTCAGCGTGCTTTCAATGGACCTGCCTGGTCACGGCGGCTCACCGATGATCGACTCCGTGCCCTCGGTCGAGGCGCTCACAGCGGCCGTGACCGCCGACCTGGATGCGCACGGCCTGCAGCGGGTCCACGTGCTGGGCAATTCACTCGGCGGCCGGATCGCGATCGAGTTGGCCCGCCAGGGCCGAACTCTCTCAGTGGTATCGATCTCACCTTCCGGACTCGGGTTGCCGTTGGAACGCGCCTACCACGGCACGCTGATGATGGCTCTACGGTTCATCAACCAAGCCCGCCGACCCTTCATCAACCAGCTGGCCCGCACACCGTTGGGCCGGACCGCGCTGCTCGGCGGCCTGCGGGCAATGCCCGAGCGGGCCACGCCGATTGAAGCCCTCACGATGAAGGGCGGCTTCGCCGATCAGACGGGATTCTGGTCGACTCTGTGGAACGCGCTCATGATGGACGTGCCGACCGGGCTGGACGTGATCGACTGCCCCGTCATCATGGCGCAAGGTGCCCTGGACCTCGTCGGCTCAGGGCAGGCGCTTCGTTACACCGCGCTCATCCCGGGAGCACAATTCGTCCTGCTCCCAGTAGCTGGGCACGCCCCGCAGTCCGATAGTCCTGAGATCATCACGGCCCTCGTCCGAGAGGCCGCCGACCGCGCTCGCACCCATCGATCAGCGCTTGTGCCGGCCGCATAGAAAGGATCAGGTGCGCTGACGTCCGGCGAGACCTCGTCCATCTTCAGCGTCACGGCGACGTTTGGCTCGCTGGGATCGCATCGTGAAGGGCATCGATGTACGAGCCATAGCCAGAGTCCGAAGCCCACTCCTGAGCCGATTCCACGGCCGTGCCTTCGCCCCACTCGTTGAAAGTGGTGATGAGCTGTAGCGGCTCGTTGGTCTTTACCATCGCGGCAACCCGTGCCGACCAAGCTGCGACGTCACGAGGGACCAGCGGACCCGCATCTCCCTTCTTGTAATATCCGGCAGTAATTGTTTCCGATCGTCCAGCGAAGTCCTGAACTGCATTTGCCGGAGCATATTGGTGCCAGCTGTCGGGCTGTGATGTGCACTTGGCATATCCACCGAAGACCTTCAAGACGACATAGAACGCGCCGCCGACCGCTGCATTGGCCTGACTCCACCTGTCCGCCATACCGCAACCGTCGTTGGCGTCGGCATAGACCAGGATGACCGGCTTTCCGTTCTTTTTCAGGAAGTTGGGATCGGATGCGTAGTTCGCCTGGATGTAGGAGAGGTCTCCACTGATCTCTGAGACCGTAGGATCGCCGAAGCCCTCCTTCTCGTAATACAGACCCCACTGAAAACTCGTCCCCGCTCGCAGCGGCCAGCTGCAATGGGAACCTGGTGTTTTCAGCATGCTGTCCCTGGCCCCACCAGGATGAAATAGCTGCGTCAAGGTGCGCGTACCGCATTGCGGCTACATGCTGTGCAATGATCGCAGTGTCATTGGAACTGTAGAAGCCCAGGCTGGGATGGTAAACGGTGAAGGGATAATTTGCGGGGCTGCCCCACGTTTCCGGAAACCACGGGTAATAAAAGGCAGCCCTGATGACTCCGCCGGCAGAACCACCTACGGCCGAACTCGTCGTCGCCGTCGTCGGGATGCTCGATGTAGTGGTGGGCCGTGGTGCTGGGCGGCGTGGGCGCGGTCGAGCCAGCCGATTCCGTTACGGTACTTGTGACGGCACGTGGTTACCGTGCTGGTCACACCGGGCTGCGTCACGGTTGCCGTTGTGGTGACAGGAGCGGGCGTCAGGGTGACGGTGTCTGTGACGGGAGCCGGCGTGATGGTCACGGTACTCGTGACTGGCGCGGGAGTTACGGTTGCCGTCTCCGTCAAGGGTGCAGGTGTGACCGTCACCGTACTGGTGACGGGACTCGGTGTGACCGTCACCGTATTTGTGACAGGCGGCTGCGTTACGGTGCTCACAACGGTGCTCGTGACGGGCGCCTGAGTGACCGTACTTGTCACAGGCGGCGGAGTTACGGTGCTGGTGACCGGAGCCTGAGTAACCGTGCTGATCGCGGTACTCGTGACCGGAGCATTTGTCACCGTCTTGGTCACGGTGACGGTCGGATTCGCGGTGTTGGTTGCGGTAACGGGTGAATCCGGGGTGGTGGGCGCACTCGAGGTACCGCCGGTGACCGGAGTAAAGATCAGCTTGGGCGGATTGAGCGCCTCTCTACTTTGCATGTTCCTCGCAGAACTGGCAGTCGTAGTAAGAACGAACGCGTAGGTGCCGTCGCCCTTGATCGGTACAACACGGGTCGAATAGGCATTGGCAGCCAAGGTTGACAGATTGCCTAGAGACGTGCCCTTGGCGGGCTGATTGGCGTACGTGATCCCGGTTTCGGTCCACGTTGTCGGCTCAGCAAAAACCTGTGTTTGAACCGTCCCTGAGCTTGTCGAATAAACTTCCAGGGTCGCAGACGTGGCTCCATTGCTTCCGGACACCACAAACATCAGGTGCGTATAGATCGGCCCTGTTGCGTTCACAACGAGAGCCGTCGAAGTTCCATAATTTGTGGTCTTGGCTGCCCCGGAGACGTACGAGTCCGCTGTGGCATTCGTGGTGACGGTCGCAGCGCTCGCCGAGCCGCCGGCGATAACGCTGAATCCGGTCACCATCGCCAGAAGTGCAACGGTCAAACCCCCGGCGACCACGCCTTTCCGGCTGGGCTGGAAAATCAATACACGCCTCCCTGTTCAGGACCTCCCCGGACGGCCACCACCCGAGACGCCAGCCGACACTTATTGCACAGAGCCACACGCATCGGTCAGACCCCTCCGACAAACCGATTCATGTGTGTACCCAGTCGATAGCGCCGATATAGCGACAGCGAGTGAGGGCACGATCCCATCATTTACGCTCGGCAGGCGCCCGGACAACCCGGGAAACTACGGGCTTCCAGATGCATCAACCTCACGTGTGCCTGTCGCGTTGTTCCGGGTCCTGACAGTGTCGCCGGCACGGCGGTCGAGTATGTCTCCCGGCCCCAGGGCCAGGAGGTGCTCCAGATCTGCCGGCGAGTGCGTCCGGAGGTAGTCGGCGAATTTCCGCGCGACCACGTCCATGTGGTCTTCGGCGGTTCGTTTGCTGATGAAAAGGCGTTGGGCGATCGATTGAAATGGTTCACCGCGGGCGCGGGCGGACAAGACCGCTTGTTGTCGTGGCGTCAGAGAGGGCAGCGACCCGCGACGGTCGACGACTTCGGCCAGCCCGACCAGCGCTTGGGTGATCACCACTTCGCCGTGTGCGACAGCGGTAATGGCGTGGCGCAACGCGGTGAGTGACTCCGCCTTGTGGACGACGCCGCGGGCGCCGGCGGCCAGGCATCCGGCGAGGGCTTCTCGTCGTCGTTCGTTGGTGTAGATCAGGACGCGGTAGCCGGCGGCCGCGGTGAGGCGGATCGCCGCGGCACCGTGGAGTGGTTGTTCGCGTCCCGTCCCGGCCAGGACGAGATCCTGGATCACAACATCCGCGGGTGGTTGCTCGGTCAGGAACGTTTCGACGTCGCAATAGGTACGTATACGGTGAAACTCGGGCAGAAGCAGGGGCAGTCCCTCGCGGACGATGGTGTCGTCGTCGATGATCGCGGCGTCAGGTGCGCCCTGGCGTCGGTCATGGCGTGGTAGCCGCTGCCGGCGAGTGAGTCCGGAGGTAGTCGGCGAATTTCCGCGCGACGACGTCCATGTGGTCTTCGGCCGTTCGTTTGCTGATGAAAAGGCGTTGGGCAATCGATTGGAATGGTTCACCGCGGGCGCGGGCGGACAAGACCGCTTGTTGTCGTGGCGTCAGAGAGGGCAGCGAGCCGCGACGTTCGACGACTTCGGCCAGCCCGACCAGCGCTTGGGTGATCACCACTTCGCCGTGTGCCACAGCGATGATGGCGTGGCGCAACGCGGTGAGCGACTCCGCCTTGTGGACGACGCCGCGGGCGCCGGCGGCCAGGCACCCGGCGAGGGCTTCGCGTCGTCGTTCGTTGGTGTAGATCAGGACGCGGTAGCCGGCGGCTGCGGTGAGGCGGATCGCGGCGGCGCCGTGGAGTGGTTGTCCGCGTCCGGTCCCGGCCAGGACGAGATCCTGGATCACCACGTCCACGGGTGGTTGTTCGGTCAGGAACGACTCGACGTCGCCGTAGGTACGGATCCGCGTGAAGCTCGGGCAGACAGCAGGGGCAGTCCCTCGCGGACGATGGTGTCGTCGTCGATGATCGCGGCCGTCAGGTGCGCCCTGGCGTCGGTCATGGCGTGGTAGCCGCGATGACGGTCTGGCCGCCGATGACAACGCACGTGCCCTGCCCGATCGCCGTCTGCACCTCAACCTGCACGCCGACTCGTTCGAGGTTGCCCTTGACCTGACTGCCCAGGCCGAAGCCGACATTGTTCCAGTCGTGACGGAAGCCCACCCCATCGTCGCGGATGCTCAGTTCCCACCGCCCTGTCGGATCAAGGTCGGCGTGGATGACCACCTCGTTGGCGTGGGCGTGTTCGCGGACGTTGTCCAGGACGGTGCTCAGGGCGCTACGTACCGCTTCGGCGGTTTCTGCGTCGAGGGTGACACCGGCCGCCAGGTCCAGTGATGCCGTGATGGCGAGGTCCTCGGCGTCTTCGATGACGCGTTGGACAATTCCGATCAGGGTGGTCGGCTCCTGCAGTTCCAGCGTCGGCGTTGCGATCAGCCACTGCCGGATTTGCAGGGCTGCGGTTGCTGCCCGGGCGCGCAGCAGATCCTCGACTCGGGGGTCGGCAGGCGGGCGGCCGAGTTGCCGCAGTACCCCGGCCTGGTCATGCAAGAGGTGCCGTTGCCGATTGAACATCGCTTCCGCGGCTGCGTCGGCGGCAAGTTTCCTGGCTGTGTCGGCGTCTCGGCCGAGGCGTCGCAGATATCCGGCCGCGCCTCGCGCGAAGATCCCGAATCCGATGAAGGCGAACGCGTTGCTCCACACGGTTGCCGCCGTTCCGCCTGCCAGCCCGGCCGGGAGGCTGACCACGACGTAGCAGCAGATGAGCAACGCGACACCGAGAATCGTCTGCCAACGGTGGGGGTAGCCGATCCCGACGGCGACGGCGGTTCCGACGCCGATCGCGAAACCCCAGGCCACCCAGGTGCCCACCCGGTCCGCATTGGTGGTGAAGAGCGCCTGCGACAGCAGGATCGCCGCACCGGTGAACAGCTCCACCGATGCCCAAAACGTACTGAAGAAGCACCTGGCGCGGATGATCGCGACCGCTAGCACCAGCGTTTCGCCCGCGAACAACGCCATCATCGCGGCATCCAACGAGGGGCGGGAGGAGTGCTCCAAGCCCTGCGGCGCGGAAATCGCCAATTGCACCAGATCGGTGACGCGGATCGACAGGAAGATGGCGACCAACGCCAGTTCCACCCCGGCAACGGTCGTGGGTAGCGCTCCCTGACCACTCCACCACCGGGCCAACACCCCGCGGTGCAGATGTCTCCGCCAGCCGTGACCCGACTTCTCGGTCGGCTCCGAGCCGTCCGGGCGGGTGGTCATGGAGGTCATCTTGCACCGGGCGTGGACCATCTCGCATCCGGTGTTCCTGCAGGCAGAACTCGCCGCGACGGCGTGCAATCTACCGATTACAGCGAGTGATCCATTCGCACCCAGAAGCCCGTCCGGCCGGCGAATTCAGCCCAATGGGGCCCGAAGGTAATACCCGGCGATGTCCCCGATCAGCTGAACCGAACCCGCAGAACCATTGAACAGCGCAATCCTGCCGTCCGCGCCGACCGGCACCACCACCAGATTCGGCACCGTCTCACCCCGAACGAAATTCAAATTAGAGGCGGTCGGCCGCGCAACACCATCCGGAAAGACCGTCACAAATCCGCCCGCAGCAGGCTGCGTCACCGTCACATTGACCACCACCGCCGACACCCCCGACCGCGGCACCCCGCCGACACCCAGAACCGGCACCGACAACGTCTTGCCCGCCGCCACCGCGGATCGGGCCGCACCCACACCGACCCGGGTATCCAACACCCGCACCGGACCCAACGGCCCGAATGCGCCCGCGGACCCGGGCAACCCGGACAGGTAGTACCCGGCGATGTCCCCGATCAGCTGAACCGAACCCGCAGAACCATTGAACAGCGCAATCCTGCCGTCCGCGCCAACCGGCACCACCACCAGATTCGGCACCGTCTCACCCCGGACGAAATTCAAATTAGAGGCGATCGGCCGCGCAGCACCGTCCGGATACACCGTCACATAGCCACCCGCGGCAGGCTGCGTGACCGTCACATTCACGACCACCGCCGACACCCCCGACGACGGCACCCCGCCGGACACCCAGAACCGGCACCGACAACGTCCGACCGGCCGCCACCGCGGACCGGGCCGCACCCACACCGATCCGGGTATCCAACACCCGCACCGGACCCAACGGCCCGAATGCGCCCGCGGACCCGGGCAACCCGGACAGGTAGTACCCGGCGATGTCCCCGATCAGCTGAACCGAACCCGCAGAACCATTGAACAGCGCAATCCTGCCGTCCGCGCCAACCGGCACCACCACCAGATTCGGCACCGTCTCACCCCGGACAAAATTCAAATTAGAGGCGGTCGGCCGCGCAACACCGTCCGGAAAGACCGTCACAAAGCCGCCCGCGGCAGGCTGCGTCACCGTCACATTGACCACCACCGCCGACACCCCCGACCGCGGCACCCCACCGACACCCAGAACCGGCACCGACAACGTCCTGCCCGCCGCCACCACCGATCGGGCCGCACCCACACCGATCCGGGTATCCAACACCCGCACCGGACCGAGCGCATTGAACGTGCCCCCGGCAAGATGACCAGCCGCAAAATCGATCAACGCTTGGTGACTGCCGTTGAATATCTCTTGATCACCGGGAAATACGCCTGAATCGGCCCACTGCCAGAATGTGTGCGTGACCCACCCGTGGGGCAGCGGCAGGGGTGACCCGGACCAGTTCGCAATTGACAGACTTTCCTGACCGAACGCCGCGGAATTCCCGGTGCAGCTGCTCCACCAGTCGGTCGAGGTGTAGATGTCAGGCCATCGTGTGGTGAGACGGTAATACTCGGTGTCGAAAGATGCTATCCAGCCGACCATCTGGGCAGCCGATAGCCCGTAGCACCGCGACCCGTAGGGGTTGTACTCGATGTCCAGCATTCCAGGCAATGTCCGCCCGTCAGCCGACCAACCACCACCGTTGGCAATGAAGAAGTCAGCCTGCGCGGCGCCCGTCGAGCTGTTGGGGATGCCGAAATGATATGCACCGCGGATCAGTCCGGCGGCATAGGAACCGTTGTACTGCCCGGCAAAGTAGGTGCTCTTGTAGTACGTGCCCTCGGTCGCTTTGGTGTAGGCGAAGGTGGCTCCGGCCCCGGCTGCCGCACTCCAGTTCACGTTGCCCTGATAGCTGGAGACATCAAAGCCGCGTTGACCGGATACGGCCGCAGCTTCCGCTGGCCCGGACGGGCTTCGACCGTCCTGCGGGCGCCCACCGGGCTGGCCGGCCATCGACGATCCAGCGCGGTCCCGGTCTGGATGCGTCAGTGGCTCAGCTGTGCCAGCGTGCGGACTGTTGATTGCTGCCGATAAGCGGAGGCGCGCCCGCTGGGCCTGCTTTTGGATAGTCGGTGGAGCTGCAGCAACCGATGAGGAAGGAATATGTATCGGTCCGGGGACAGCGGCCTGCGCCTGGCCGGCCCATGTGTTGATGACCAACACAGCTGCCGTCAAAGCCAGCATATTGACTATGAGCAGCGTAAATGACCGGCGCACAATATGGTCCATTCCGGGGTCGGCGGGCAGCGATACGCAGGACCATGGTGGCATAACCGAACGTCATCCAACAACTACGGTTGGTAGTTGCGGGAACCTTGGGCTTTATGACAGCGCACTGGGAGTGCGCCATCGAAGCACGATGACAGCGAACAGGCTCTCGAAAAGCTTAGCGAGATCAAGGCTTGGATCGGCGATCCATTGGAGTTCGAGACCGTCCATCATGGCGTAGAGGCCCCTGATTTCGATTTCAATGACTTCCATTGGCATGGGCGGGATCTCGCCATGTTCGGATGCGTAACGAAGATGCTTGATGCCCTCAGCGACGATGGTCTCGTAGCGTGCGGCGACCCAATCCCCGGCCGGGTGCATAGGGTCCGAGGCTTCGGTGCACATCGTCAGGAACAATTCGATCAGGCCGGGGTGGGCCATGTGGTAACGCATCAGGTCGACGTAGGCCGCGAAGTGACCGAGCCCCGACGCCGAAGACGCCGATGGCAGTTGACTGGTCTGCACCCCCCAATCGTCGAGAACGGCGAAAAGCAAATCCTGCTTGGTGTCGAAGTGCCGGAGCAGCCCGGCCGGCGTCATGCCCACCGCCTCGCCGATCAGCCTCAAGGACGCACCCGCATAGCCTCGACGGGCGATGACTGCGGACGCGGCCGCGACGATCTGAGCCCTCCGTCTGACACCGGTCTTGTACGGGCCTCTCGCTGCTGCCGCGTCGGTGGCCACACGCGTACCTCGCTTCTGGAAAAGCCTCCGCCTCAGGTATTGCGAAGATGGTACCGCTCGTTTACAGTTTGCCAACCGCAAACAACCGGTCGCATTTAGATCGACCACCTGTTGGTCACACCATCGTCCCGAGCGGGACGCCGTACCTCTACACGGAGGGATGCCAATGGCGGCATCAGTAATGGACAGTTCGCGGGCCCGGTTCAAGTGGATCAGTACTCGTCCCGCATTGCAGGAGGCACCGGCATGAGTCCGCTACTAGGGGTGGGAATCCTGGGTGCCGGACCGGTTACCCAGGCGATCCACCTGCCGACGTTGGCTCGGCTGACCGATACGTTCCGAGTGGCGGCGATCATGGACGTGGACGAAGATATTGCTCGTTCAGTGGCGTCCCGTGTTGGTGCGCGGCATACCACGGACATGGAGTCGCTGTTGAGCGATCCGGACGTGGAGGTGGTCGTCATCTGCAGTCCGCATCAGTTCCACGCCGATCAGGTGATCGCCGCCTGCCGGGCCGGCAAGAAGGCGGTGCTCTGCGAGAAGCCGTTCGCCACAACGTCCGACCAGGCCGAGGCAATCGCGGCGGTCGCAGCAGAGACGGGTGTGCCCATCCTGGTCGGTGCGATGCACACCTTCGACCCCGGATGGCTCGCTGCCAGAGAGAACTGGGGCAACCTGCCGGAGACGGCACATTTCATCCGATCGTCGATCGTGCTGCCGCCGAACCCGCGGTTCGAGGATTTCGCGACGGAGGTCATCACCCGCCCGGCTGCTGTTGAACGGGACTACGACGATCCCGACGTGATTGCCGGCATGGTCAGCGGCGGGCTGTTGGGCCTGGCCATCCATGACCTGCCGCTGGTTCGCACCTTCGTGCCGGATTACCGCGACATCGAGGTGTTGTCCGCTGAAGCCGAACGACCCTCCGGGTATTCGATCGTGTTGCGCAGTGGAGATCGGTTGGTCGAGTTGCACGCAAGGCACGCAGTGACGCCAGAAAACTGGGCGCCGAATTGGGCCTTTCAGGTGTTCTCGGATGATCAACTGCTCGCCATCGAGTTCGGCCCCTCCTACGTGCACGCGGGGGGTGCGGTTGCGCAACTCACGACGGCGGCCCAGAAATCCACGTACGGTCCGGCGGACCACAACGGTTACGAAGGCGAATGGCGCCAACTGGCCGAGGTCGCCCGTGGCGCGCAGCCGGCGACAGGGACGGCCGACCTGATTGCCGACCTCAGCTTCGCTCTGAACATTGCCGACCTGGCGGCCAGGAAGGCTCGTGATTCTGCCGGGCAGGTCGCGGCATGACCGCAGCCCTCGAAGTGTGTTCTTCCGACGCCGCTCGACGCGCGGGTGACATCGACGCAGTCGTGGCCTCGCTACCGGTGTCACTGCGACTCCGGTACGACCGGTACCGATCTGGTGGCGGTCGACGGACAAAGAGGCTGGGCCGCAGCCGCATTGCAGGCCATCGAGGGCGGCGCCAAGGGACTTGTGATCATCGATCCGACGGCCGAAGACGTCGCTGACCTGACGTCCCTCGCACAGCGCCGAGGGGTCCCGGTCGTCATCGACTACCCCTTCGCCGGGAATCCCGCCGTGCCGGCAGTGGCCCCGTATTTCAAGGACGACGACCAGCATGCGTTGCTCGAGTGCACGGTCACCGCCGAGCTGGGCGCTGATCTGGTGAGGAAGCTCGTCGATCAGCTGGCCCTGGTAGGAGCCCTGGCGCTTCAGGTCGAGACTGCGAAGGTGCTTGACTGGACGAGTCGGCGTTATGTGATCAGCGGGCTGTCGGCCGACGGCCGCAGGGCGCGCCTGACGGGCATCTGTACCGACGCCCAACCGCCAACGGCCACCGTCCGGAAACTCCACGCGGACGGCTCGGTCGAACTCGTCGTGCCGAGTCCCAAGACGGCACGCCCGGCATACGCCTCGATCGTCACACCTGACGGTGCGAAATCGTTACCAACTCTTTTTGAAACCGCCCACCGCCTAGCCTGGCGTCGCCTGGCCCGCCTGGTTCATGATGGCGGGCAAGTCAGCGATCTCCCCCGTTTCGCCCACGACAGCTCCATCGTCGCCGCATTGACCGGGGCCCTACCCAGTCGGTAGGACCGCACCCTGCAGCACAGATCGCGTACGACGGCACGGCCTCAATGACGAGCTCCGGCGACTCACCTTTCGCCGACTGTGAAGGAGCATTGAAAGATGACCGATACATTCACACCCGGGGTTTCCCGGCGCGGGTTCCTGAAGTACGCCGGGCTGACCGCCGGTGCTGTCGCACTGGGCCCGACGTTGGCCGCCTGCGGCAGCAAGAGCGGCGGTTCTTCCGGCAGTGGTGGCGGCACCCTGAAGTTCTGGGATCAGCCGTGGGGCACGGCCGCCTACACCACGGAAGCAAAGGCAGCTCACCGAGGCGTACAAGCCGGCGAGTGGGTTGCCAGCCGCCACATATCAGCAGATCCAGTGGGCGAATTTCACCCAGACGTACTCGTCGGCGGTCGCCAGTAAGACCGGGCCGGCGGTCAGTTCCGGTGGCGGCCTGCAGGCGTTCCAGTTCGCCGCGCAGGGCGCGATCGCCTATGCCGACGCGCTCATCGCCAAATGGACAATCAAGTGGCTTCATCAACGACTTCCTGCCGGGGTTGGTCGAGACGTTCAAGACCCCCAAGGGTTACGTCGCGGTGCCCGCGCAGGTCGACATGCGGGTCTTCTGGTACCGCAAGTCGCTGTTCGACGCAGAACGGGGTGAAGCCCCCGACCACCTGGGACGAGTACATGACGGTGGCGACCACGTTGGGGAAGAAGGGGTTGTTCTGTTTCGGCACCGGTTCGGGAGCCGGCAACAACCTTGGCGCCCAAGCGCTGCTGTCGATGATGATCAACAATGGCGGCGGATTGTTCAGCCCCGACAACAAGCTTGACGTCGTCAACCCCCGCAACATCGAGGCGATGGACTTCGTCACGGAGCTCTACAAGGTGGGGGCCATCGACCCAGGGGCGCTCAGCTACACCGGTAACAATCAGCAGACCCAGTGGAAGACCAAGAAGATTGCGATGGGCAACTACACCCCGGGTCTGGACACCGACTTGGTCGACACGACCGGTGACCTGCTGGTGATGTCGCCGATGACGGCCCCGCACGGCGACAAGGGCACCATCTATTTCCCCAATAATTATATGATGTACACCGAGACGCCGTCGCAGGCCGGCTCGGAGGCGTTCCTGGACTACTGGATCCACAACATGAAGGTGCTCTGGACGAAGCAGGTCATCCCGCAGCTGCCGGTGCTGAAGTCCATCGTCGCGACCCCGGAGTTCCAGAAGAGCACCCAGAAGGTGAAGTGCGTCAAGGAATGGCAGCCGATCGCGAAGACCTACGCGGCGCAGGGCACCCAACTCGGTGTGCTGGAGGCCTCCATCGACGCCGGACAGGCCTTGAACGAATTCACTCAGAAGATGTTGAGTGGTAAGGCGGATTCCAAGGCGGCGCTGACCAAGCTGCAGGCCGACGTCGCGGCCCTGCAGCCGAAGTAGGCGGGCGTCGTGTCTGCCGCCGCGCCGGGCACCGACCTGAAGGCGCAGGCCGCTGCCGGAAGGCCGCCGGCGCCGCGCCGCGTGGGGCTGCGATCAGCACGAAGGCGACGATGCTGCTGTTGGTGGTGCCGTCGTTGATCCTGGTGGTGTTGATCAACGCCTACCCACTGGTGTACGCCATCGGGCAGTCGTTCCACAACGGCACGTTGATCAGCACGGGCCAGTTCGTCGGGCTTGCAGAACTACAAGAACGAGTTGACCAGTCCGGACTTCTGGGCTGCTGCTCGCTTCACGCTGATCTTCACCATCGCCGGGGTGTTCGGCTCCTGGCTCGTCGGGTTGGGCCTGGCGTTGCTGCTGCGGACGAGGATCCCGGGGCGGGGCACCTTCAAGGTGTTGCTGCTGCTGCCCTGGGTGGTGCCGGTGGTGGTGACGTCCACGTCGTGGAACTGGCTGCTGGCCACCCCGGACAGCCCGATCCCGAAGCTGGCGAAGGCGTTGGGGTTCGGTGACGTGCTGTTCCTGGCGAACCCGACGCTGGCCGTGATCACTGTCTGCATCTTCAAGATCTGGGTGTCGTTCCCGTTCATGATGATGATGACCAGCGCGGCGCTGGCCTCGGTCGACCCGGTGATCTACGAGGCCGCGAAGATGGACGGCGCATCGGCGTGGAAGGCGTTCCGGATGATCACCCTGCCGATGATCTCCCGGTCCACCTACATCTCGTGGATTCTGATGACGATCTTCTGCGTCAACGATTTCCCGACCATCTACCTGCTGACCGGTGGCGGACCGGTCAGCGCCACCACCTCGCTGGTGGTGTTGTCCTACCGCACGGTGTTCCAGAACTTCCAGGTCGGTCCCGGTGTGGCCATCGCGTTGATGATGACGTTCGTGTTGGTCCTCATCTCGTCGGTGTTGTACCGGCAGATCAAAAAGGCGGCAATCCAATGACCTCCGTGCTGCACGTCCATGAACAACCCGCCATCGTTCAAGAAGAAGGCGGCGGCAGCAAGGACGACAAGGGCCGCAAGGGCCAGTGGTGGCGGTTCACGCTGATCCTGGTGGTCACCGCGGTGCTGATCGTCCCGATCATCGTGGTGTTCATCCTGTCTGTCCAGCCCAGCCTGAACACCGGCACCACAGCGGGTTTCAGCTTCGGCAACTTCGTCTACGTGTTCGAGCAGACCTCGACGCTGACCTGGCTGGGGAACAGCCTCGCCGTCGCCCTGGCCACGGTGCTGGTCTCCGTCGCCGTCGCCGCACCCGCCGGCTACGTCCTGTCCCGGGGCCGCAGCAGAGCCGTCAACACCTACTCGCTGATGCTGTTCGTCATCCAATCGCTGCCGGTGATCACCGCCGTCATCCCGCTGTTCATCCTGTTCGCCAACCTCGGCCTGGTCGACACCCTCACCGGCATCGGGATCATCTACATCGGATCCTCGATGTCGGTCGCGATCTGGATGATGGCCGCCTACATCGATTCCATTCCCATCACGTTGGAGGAGGCGGCCTGGATCGACGGGGCGTCCCTGTTCGGCGGGTTCATCAGGGTCGTGCTGCGCAACTCCCTACCCGGGTTGCTGTCCACCGCGATCTTCACGTTCCTGCTGTCCTGGAACGACTACCTCGTCGCGATCGTCTTCCTCCGCTCGACCAACACCTTCACGCTGCCCATCGGGCTGGAATCGTTCTTCCAGCAGAACGCCACCGACTGGGGCTCGGTCATGGCCGTCGCCGTGGTCATGATGCTGCCCCCGGTCGTCGTCTTCGCCACCCTCAACCGCTTCTTCAGCGTCGGCGGGGTCGGCGGCTCGCTCGCCGGCCAATAGGCAGGCTAATGCGCCCGGTTGCCGGGCAGCCCGGTGCGGCTGCCCGGCATACCTGAGCAACGGCAACGTAATTCGGTGCCCGAACGGGCCAACGGCAGGAGCGGCGTGGCGGAAAAGCAGGCAACGAACACTGGGCGTGCCGAGATCAGCGACGACGCCATCCGGTCACGGGTTGATCAACTGCTGGCCGATATGACCCTCGCGGAAAAGGCCGGCCAGCTCACCCAGTACTTCTATTTCGGATTTCAAGAGGGCGCCGCGGACCCGGGCAACGCGCTGGAGATATCCGGCCAGCCCGCATTGGTCGAGGCCGCGCTGGCGCCGCGGCGAGGCAGGGTCGCTGCTCTTCGTGACCGACCCGATCGAGATCAACCGACTGCAGCGGCTGACGATCCAGGGCAACCGATTGGGTATACCGGCACTGTTCGGCTTCGACGTCGTCCACGGGCTGCGCACCATCTTTCCGGTTCCGATCGCGATGGCGGCCTCCTGGGACCCGTCGACGATCGAGCAGGGTCAGGTGGTGGCAGCCCGGGAGGCGCGGGCCGTCGGCATCCACTGGGCGTTCGCGCCGATGGTCGACATCGCTCGCGATCCGCGCTGGGGTCGGATCGTCGAAGGCGCCGGCGAGGATCCCTTCCTCGGCGCCGCCGTCGCCGCGGCACAGGTCCGGGGCTTTCAGGGTGGTTGGATCGGATCGCCGGAACGCATCATTGCCGGTCCCAAGCACTTCGCCGGCTACGGCGCCGCCGTCGGCGGGCGCGATTATGACGAGGTCAACCTTTCCGACTCCGAACTCTGGAATATCTACTTGCCGCCGTTCCAGGCTGCGGTCGATGCCGGGGCCGGCAACATCATGACCGCTTACATGGATCTGAACGGCATTCCAGCCAGCGGAAACCCCTGGCTGCTGACGGAAGTGCTGCGCGAGAACTTGGGATTCAAGGGTTTTGTGGTGAGCGACGCGAACGCGGTCCGCAACCTCGTGACGCACGGCTTCGCCGCCGACCTGAGTGACGCGGCAGGCCGCGCCCTCGGTGTCGGGCTGGACATGGAGATGGCGATCGCCGACCCCGCGTACGCGCACCTGCCGGATGCGGTGCAAGCGGGTGTCGCGACGCCAGTCGGCGCTCGACGCGAGCGTACGGCGGGTGCTCGAGATGAAACTTCGGATGGGGTTGTTCGAGGATCCCTACGTCGATGCAGATCAAGCTCGCGTAGTGCTCGCCGATCCCGCCCATCGTCGGGTGGCCCGCAGCGCGGCCGAACGGTCGGCGGTGTTGCTACGCAACGAGAACGGACTGCTGCCGCTGGATCCGGGCAGCGTCTCTTCGATCGCGGTGATCGGGCCGCTCGCGGATTCCAAGCGAGATACGCTCGGCCCGTGGTGTTTCGACCAGGATCTGGACGAGACCGTGACCGTCCTCGACGGCATCCGACGCAGGGCCGCTGGAGCACGCGTCCAGTACGCACCTGGGATCCGACCCGCCCAGCGCGAGTTTCCGTCGATGTTCGACATGTTCGGCGGCAACTCACCGGAGGACCCATCCGATTTCGACGACGAGGCCGAGCTGCGCCGAGCAGTCGACCTGGCCCGCGAAGCGGAGGTTGCGGTGGTCGTCGTCGGAGAATGGCAGAACATGATCGGCGAGGCGGCGTCGCGATCTTCGTTGGAGCTACCCGGCCGACAGCTCGAATTGCTGCAGGCCGTCGCCGGAGCGGGAACGCCCGTTGTGCTGCTCGTGATGAACGGACGCCCACTGGACATCCGTTGGGCGGCGCAGCATGTCCCGGCCATCTTGGACATCTGGTACCCGGGCACCGAGGGCGGAACCGCCGCCGCGAACCTGCTGTTCGGTGATGTCTCGCCTGGCGGCAAGCTTCCCTTCACGTGGCCGCGGACAGTTGGCCAGGTACCGATGATTTACTCTCATACCCGCTCTCACGAACCGGAAAAGCAGGAGCGGCGGTATTGGGACGAGTCCAGTACACCGCTGTATGCGTTCGGATACGGCCTGAGCTATGCGCGTTTCGAATACGGCAACCTCACTGTCGACCGGGAAAGCATCGCCGAGGGCGAGACCGCGACGGTGTCGGTGGACGTGACCAACGCCTCGGGCCCGACCGCGGACGAGGTGGTGCAGCTGTACATCCATCAGCGCCATGGATCAGCGTCGAGGCCAGTGCGGGAACTCAAAGGATTCCAGCGGATCACTCTGGCCGCCGGCGAGACGCGCACCGTGCAATTCGAGTTGGGCCCCGACGAGATGCGTTACTGGAATGCAGCAGTACGGGACTGGGTGACCGACGCATCGCCCTTCGACATCTGGGTGGGCGGCGATTCGACAGCTGAGCTCGCCACAACCGTCCGGATCACCCGATGACTTTATAGCGCGACCGGCGCTATGAGGGTGCAGATCTCGTCAAGCCGTCGGTATCGGGCGTCGCTGCAATCCGATCAGCGTTCCATCGAAGGCCCTCGGCCCGGCATCCATCGCTACACAGGCAACGGGATACATCACCGATCGACGCTTGCGCGGCCGATCCCATAATGATCAAGCCGATCCGCAGGGCTCCCCTCGCCGTCGGATCGGGACTTCGCAATACCCTGCCCGCGAACACGAAACACGACCGGCGGACATCGCCGATCGACATCGGTGGCCGTCCGACGATCGACGTCCCGAGGACTTCGATCGGATGCGGGACCGCGCACGAGACCGGCTCTGCCGAAGTCAGCTCCTTCGAGGTCCAACACGACCCGAGAGATCCCGGAACAGTGCCGGTGCTCAACGCGCCTTGCAACCGCCCTCGATAAGGCTGCCCCGCCGGCGCGGTGACGACACACGCGGACCAGTGCTGGCCGCCGAGCCGCTGCACAGAAGTAGGTCCGACGGGCACGCGCCCCAACGTCAGACCCAGATCCCACGCTATCGCTGTCGGACCGGACGTGTTGTCGACGACGGACGCGATGGATCCGGTGTAGCTGGTGGTTCCCTCTGCGCACGCCTCCGCTTCAGACTGATAGTCGGACAACGTCAGGAGCGCCGGCGGATTTCCGCCATAGAGCACGGAGCCCACCTCACCGACAATCGCCTGATCACACGGGCCGAAGGTGGCCGTTGGATATCGGACCGTATTCGGTCGAACCGGTGGCGGCGGATAGGTCTGGGAATCGACCGACGATGGACGGTCACGCACTGCCCAACGGTCGGTGGGCCGGACAACGGCGTGGCCATCGCCTCACCACCGATCTGCGACGACCGCACCTTGGGAAGCACGGCGCTGGTCAGCAGCATCGCCGTGATGAGAAGCGCTCCCCAATACCGCTGGTGCACTATGACAAGATACGCCCGTCACAGCACGGCACTCTGTCAGCAGACGATCAGCACCTCGGGAGTGAATGTGAGCCAGACGAAAGTCCTATTCATCGGTGGCAGCGGGGTCATCAGTTCAGCCTGCTCTCGGCTGGCCGTCGATCGCGGTTTCGACCTCTACGTGCTGAACCGCGGGCTCAGTCTGCTACGCCCGCTACCTGCCGGAGGTCACACAATTGCGCGGCGATATCCGCGATCCGAAATCCGCAGCGTCTGCCCTGGGAGCTCTGGAGTTTGACGCCGTCGTCGACTGGATGTCGTTCACGCCGGACCAACTTCGGGCCAACATCGCGCTTCTCGGCGGCCGAACGTGGACAATACGTGTTCATCAGTTCCGCGTCCGCATACCAAAAGCCGCCGGTCAACGTTGCGGTGTTGGAGTCGACACCGCTGCGCAACCCATTCTGGGCCTATTCGCGCGACAAAATCGCATGCGAGGAAATTCTCGTCACCTGCACCGATCCGAGGGCTTTCCCGTCACCATCGTTCGGCCGAGCCATACCTACGACAGGACGTCGGTGCCACTGGACGGCGGCTGGACCGTCATCGAGCGGATCCGGAGGGGAAAGGAGATCGTGGTCCACGGTGACGGCACTTCGCTGTGGACGCTGACCCACCACCGGGACTTCGCCAAGGGACTCGTACCGCTGCTGGGTAACCCTCTCACCATCGGCGAGGACTATCACATCACCTCCGACGAACTCCTGACCTGGAACCAGATCGCCGAAATTCTCGGTGCCGCAGCAGGAGTGGCACCCCGAATCGTCCATGTTCCATCCGACGCGATCGCCGCCGTCGACCCCGGCTGGGGTGCCGGACTGCTCGGTGACAAGGCCCACTCGCAGATCTTCGACAACTCGAAGATCAGATCAGTCGTGCCGGACTTCGTAGCCACCATCCCCTTCCATCAGGGCGCCCGCGAGATAGTGGAATGGCACGACGCGGACCCGTCCCGGAGGAAGGTCGACGACAAGACCGACGCCCTGCTCGACCAACTCGTCGAATCACACCGGGTCGGTGCGCCCAGGTAGGCATCCGGCTGCGCCGTTCAACTCCGGGTGTGGTCGACGCCCGCGTCATGAATCCGTCGCCACCGTCGCGCCGGCGGCGGCGGGCTGCATACGCCGAGCACGCCCAGAGCCAGCGGAAGCACGGCTGCGACGGTGACCAGCAGAGCGGCCGGTGCGCCGATGGCGGTCGCCACCACGGCCATCGCGGCGGAAGCGATGCCGGCCAAGCCGCTCTGGCTGATGACAGTGACGCCGCCGACGGCTCCCCGGAGGCGGTCCGGGGTGTCCCGCTGGATGCAGGTGGTCACCAGGATCTGCGTGCCGATGAGCGCGAGGGCGGCCAGGCTCAGGAGGGTCAGCCCCATGGCCAATTGGGGCACTCGAACGAAGGCGGCCAGCCCGCCGCAAGCCAGCACGACACCGATCCCGATGGCGCGGAACGGGTCTCTCGACGGCGGCGCGACGGAAAATATGACACCGGCTGCCACGGCGGCGATACCGGGCGCCATGCGTAGGAGCCCGTAGCCGACGGTCCCGCCGTCCCAGACCTGTACGTCCAGCACCGGGAGCAGGGTTTCGGTGCCGATCAGCAGCGTGCTGGTGAGGAAGACCAAGGCCTGCAGGGCAGGAAGGTGCCGGCGGCGCAGCAGGTAACGAACCCCGTCGGCCGGTCTGGACACCGTCGTCCGGCCGGTGCCCGGAGATTTGCCGCGGCCCGATGGTGACGGGTCGCATCACCAGCAACGCCACCAGCGTCGCCAGCGCATTGATCGCGAACACTGCCGCCGCCGGAAAGGCGGTCAACAGCAGACCGGCCAGCGCCGGACCGACCAGCGCAGAAGAGCTCCATACGATGGCGCTCAACGACATTGCACTCAGCAGGGCGGAATCGGGGACCAACGAAGGAGTGACGGCGGTGCCGGCCGGAATGGCAAAGGAGAGGCGGGTGGCGGCCATGGCCGCCGCCAGATAGATCATCCAGGGCCGCAGACCAGTGGTGGCAGCGACGGAGGCAAGGGCGACCGATTCGGCGATCTCCACCGCGAACGCAATCCTGATCACCAGCAGACGGTCCAGCCGGTCGACGACCGGGCCGGCGAACAGCGGTAACAGGGCGATCGGGACAGAGAAGCACAGCCCCTCCAGGCCGAGGGCCGCAGCCGAACGAGTCAATTCGTACAGCACCCAGACCTTGGCCACGTTGTTCATCTGGGTGCCGATGCTGGACAGGAGGGAACCGACCCACAATCGCACGAAGCCCGGATGAGCCAGCGCGACCGGCAACCTGCCGGCGGTGCCGTTCGACCTCTCCCGCATCGCTATTCGGGCGACCGGGTGCCGGTCTTTGCTGCGGTCAACAGCCGGTCGCATTCGTCGTGCCAGTCGAGCTCGGCCTGCACATGCAACTCAGCCCGGCGGAAGGCCGCTGCCTGGGTCGGTGATACCGAGGGTTGCAGGTAACCCCGGGCCAACCCGTCCGCCCGTTCGACGGCCAGCCGCTCGAGTTCCGCCAGTACGGCACGGCGATGCCGCCCCAGCAGCACTTCACGCCCGGCCGGATCGAGTGCGGCGGTGAAGATCAACGCCACCGACATCGCGTCGGCGGACACCTGGAGTTCGCCGATTGCCTCTTCCCGCAACGTCTTCAGCTCGCGAAGCCCGTCGTCGGTGATCCGGTACACGGTCCGCTCGGGACGATTCGCCACCCGTTCGGTCCGGACGGCGTCGATCAGCCCGGCGCCGGCCATCCCCCGTAATTCGCGGTGGAGTGAGCCGACTCCCACTCCGGCCCATTGATCGGCTTTGCGTAGCTCCACATCACGACGGAGTTGGTGGCCGTGGCGTTCACCCTGCTCGGCCAACAGACCCAACAGCACCAATCGGGTTAGATTCATGACGCTAGCGTACTGACGCTATACACGCCGGTCAAGCCCCGTCGCCGGCGCATCGCCAAGCGTGCCATCGGCGCATACCAAACGGCCCCGGCGCGTCCGAGAAGGCCCGGCGACCTGTCCTCTACGACGACTTTCGGGCAGCATCAGCGGCGCCGGGCGGAACTGTATGCGCGGCATCCGCGCCTACGCGCCCCTGCCGCGGACGATCCCGAAACAGACCAGCGCCGCAGCGATCACGGTCAGTGTGAGACCCGCGATCGTGACCGCCTGCTGAAACTCTCCGGTCTGGTGGACCGTCCATTTCGAGCTGGCGATGTTGCCGGTGAACAGGGCCGCGAGGATGGTGCCGGTGACCGCGATGCCGACAGCCGAGGCGACCTCACTGGCGGTGTCGACGAGAGCCGCGCCGATCGAGGTCCGGTTCTTCGGCAGCCCCGTGAGCACGTTTACCCCGGCCACCACGCCGACCACGCGCATCCCAGCGGCCACGAGTACGAGTGCCATCGCGACCCACACGTATCCGAAGCGGCCCAGGAGGCGAGAAGACGGCAAGGCCGAACACGACCGCTGCAGCGCTGAGCCATGCGGCGCGGCCGATACCAACTCGTTGAACGAACGGATTGATGAACGGGCCGGCTGCGATGAGCACGATGACCTGTGGCAGCAGACCGACGGCGGCGAAGAATGGTGTCCAGCCCCAGTCGAGCTGGAGCTGCAACGTCACCATGTAGCCGAGGCCGGCCGTCGCCAGCCCGGCCGCGGCCTTGAACGCCAACCCGCTCGACACCAGTGGCTGGGCGATCAGTGCGAGGTCGAGCAGCGGGTGACGGGCCGTACGTTCGCGGACAACGAAACACATGGCCGCCACGACGGCGACAGCCGTCGTGGCCCATGGGATCCACGAATCCGCGCCGCTATCGATGAACAGCGTGGGCGCGAGAAGCACGAGCACGATCGTCGCGGTGCCCAGCACCGCGCCTGCGATATCGACTGGATCCCGGTGCAGGTCAGCGATTTCGTCAGAGTCGATGCCGAGCCGCACGCCGAACATCGCGAGGACGGCGATCGGCACGTTCACCAGTAGCAGCACCTGCCACGGCGCAATGGCAAGCACGAACCCACCCACCATCGGGCCGATCGCAAGGCCGACCAGACCGACGGTGGAGATCAGCGTGATTGCACGGACGCGCAGGCTCTCCTCGTCGAACAGTCGAAAGGCCAGCGCCATCGACATCGGAGTCGTCATCGCCGCCGCGACCCCCATCGCCACCCGGACGGCGATGAGTTGTTCCGCGGTGGTGACGAACGCGGTCGCCAGGCTGGCAACCGCGAGTAGGACCAACCCGACGAGCATGATCCGTCGCCGACCGAACCGGTCGGCAATCGCACCGAACGCCAGCATCAACCCACCGAAGATCACCGCGTATGCGCCGGTCACCCACTGCAACGCGATGGTCGACGCGTGCAGCTGGTCTCCTATCGTGGGCAACGCGACGTTCAAGATCGAGTTGTCCAGCATCTCGAAGAGAAAGACCGCAGACAGACCCGCCAGCGCGATCCACGCCTCGCGCAACGATCGTGGCGAGTAGGACCGGGCGATACTGGCGGTGGTCACTTCCGAAGTCATGGCTCTATGTTAAGTGACTAAGCTTAGTTACACAAGGGAGTTGATCTGATGCCTCGAACGGCAGAGCGAGGGGGGCCGCAGACGCGTGCGCGAATCTTGGAGGTTTCAACCCGGTTGTTTCTCGAGCGGGGATACGACGGGGTCACGGTCGCCGAAGTAGCGCGAGAGGCGGGAGTCTCGACTGTGACGGTTTTCAAGCATTTCCCGCGCAAGGAGGACCTTTTCCTGGATCGGGCGGACGACGCCGTCGAACTCCTCCGCTCGGCGGTGCGCGATCGCCCGGCGCAAAAGTCCGACGTGCTGGCGTCCCTGCGCGAAGCGACCCTCCGTCTCGTCGATGACCGTTCCCCACTCTCCGGCTTGAACGACCGATCGATCCCCTTCTTCCGCACCGTCGCAGCGTCGCCGGCGCTGATCGCACGCGCTCGGGACATCGCCGCTGATCTTCAAGCGATCCTGGCGCAGGAGCTGGAACGCGACTCCGCCTTCATGGGCGACGGGACGTTGCTCGCCGCCTTTTTCATCGCCGGTTACGGTGCCGTGATGGTGGAGACTGCGCGGCGCCGCACCGCCGGAGAGCCGGAGAGCGTCATGGTTGACGACCATCGCCAGCGGCTCGAGCGACTGTTCGACGCTCT
>CAVOIW010000015.1:0-773596 GCA_963695865.1 uncultured Actinomycetota bacterium
CTGGGTCAGGGTTCGCGAATCCAGGGAATCGATCAGGCGTCGGAGGCACCCGCGGCTACCCAGTATTTCCAGAGCAAGAAGTACTGGCTGCCAACGGGCGCGATTCGCGATGATGCGGTCCTTGAGAACTGATCTGCCTTCGCGAGGCGGCGCCACAACCACCCCGTTATCCAGCTAGCGGTCGCCTAGCTTGTAGGGTAACTGACGCCGGGATAAACGCGGTCGTACCCCCGAACCAGGCCTCGACACCGGAGAGGCGTACCCGGCTCTTTTTACGCTAAGCAGCGAACGGCCAATCAGGACTTCTTCGATTTCCAGACAGTCGGCGAGCATTCCGTCGGTGAGTTGCTCGATGAGTAACTCCCACTGCGGGACGCCGACCTCGGCGTCGGCAGGGACCTGAATTGCCTGCGCGTGGGTCCCGACGTCGACGCGGTCCGATTGAAAGGTCGAGGCCCGCACCCAGCGGCATCGTTCGTTCCGCAGACTATCTGGCGAAATTGTTGGCAATGCTTAGAACAACATTCGGCAGCGATATCCTAACGATTGAACAACCATCGTATCTTCGCTCCTCATCCGGTGTCTCCCTTATATATCCGGAGCGGCTTGCCCCGGAAACCGGAAGAGAGGAATTGCGATGAGACGTGCAATCAGGTCGGCGCTGGCGCTCGCGTCGGCGGTAGCGATCGGCGCGCTGGCACCCACCGATGCCCTACAGACCGCGGCGGCGTCAACGCCCGCACCGTACTGCGGGATCCACTGGGGGTCCTTGGACAAGTCGGGGCACGCGGATCTGGGTGTAGGTCCGGTGACCGGTATTCGCGCGGGTCGACATGAATGCTACGACCGGCTCGTGTTCGATATCGCTGCGCCCGCAACGACGTTCAGCGTGGGGTACGTGAGCGCGGTGTACGAGGACGGTTCTGGCGACTTGGTGCCGCTGCGGGGTGGCGCCTTCCTGCACATCGTCGTCATGGTCGACAGCCCGCACAGCTACGTCCCGAAGAATCACAGCGACGTCGTGAACGTTGCGGGTTGGCAGACGTTCCGACAGGTTGCCTTCGCCGGGAACTTCGAGGGTTACTACAGCATCGGACTCGGTGTCCGAGCCCGACTGCCGTTCCGGGCCTTCACGCTGGCCGGCCCTGGCGGCGGCTCCCGAGTGATCGTCGACGTGGCGCACCGCTGGTAGGCGTCGCGGCGGCCACGAACACCGAGTTGTAGGCCGGGTAGTTGCCTCTGGTTAGGTGGTTTGACATTGGTTTGCTGTCGTCAGCCGATCCGCTCGGCCAGCGACACGATGATGCCCTCCGGACCGCGCACATACGCCATCCGCCAGACGTTTTCGTACTGGCCGATGTCGCCGACAAGCTGGTAGCCATCAGCCGCCAACCCGTCGACCGCCGCCTGGAGGTCGTCGACCTCGAACGCCACGTTGCGCAGCCCGAGCTCGTTCGCCATCGCGGCCGGCGATCCCGGCTGGTGGTCGGGCCGGACGAAGCTCGACAGCTCCAACCTGGTACCCCCGTCGGGCGCCCGCAGCATCAGGATCTCGGTGCGCGATTGCGGGATACCGATGACGGTGTCCAGGAACTCACCCTCCACGAACATCCTGCCCTCTACCTCGAGACCCAGCCCGACGAAGAACGCCGCCACCCTGTCGAGGTCGGCAACGGTGATACCGACATGGTCGAAACGTCGTATCTGCGCCACGGTTCCATCCTTTCGTCTTCCCCACAACACCTCAGCCGCCGCTTCGCCGAGGTTAGCGGCTCAAGCGCGTCACCTGGTCCAGCCGGTGGAGTTTGTCGGGGTTGCGCAGCGCGAAGACCCGGGTGATCCGGCCGTCCTGGAAGGCGAAGCCGAGGACGGTGTCGACGGTGCCGTCGAGCAGCACTTGTGCGCCTGGCGCGCCGTTGAGCAGCAGCGGCTCGACGACGGCGTGCGGCGCGACCCGTGCGAACCCGCCGAGCAGGTTGACGATCTTCTTCGCCCCCACGACGGGTAGGCGCACCGCGGAGACGATGCCGCCGCCGTCGGCGATGAGGACGGCGTCGGGTGCGAGGGTGTCCATCAACCCTTGCAGGTCCCCGGTCCGCAGGGCCGTGAGGAACCGGTCGACGGCATGTTGCTGCTCGGCTCGGTCCACCTGCATCCGCGGTCGCCGCGCAGCCACGTGGGACCGGGCCCGGTGCGCGATCTGCCGTACTGCCGCCGCCGATTTGCCGGTGGCGTCGGCGATCTCGTCGAACGGCAGGTCGAAGACCTCGCGCAGGACGAACACGGCCCGCTCGGTCGGGGTCAGCGTTTCGAGGACCGTCAGCATGGCGATGGACACGCTCTCGGCCAACTCGACGTCCTCGGCGACGTCCGGGGTGGTCAACAGCGGTTCGGGCAGCCATTCCCCGACGTAGTCCTCTTTGCGGCGGGCCAGCGTCCGGAGCCGGTTGAGCGCCTGCCGGCTGACGATCCGCACCAGGTACGCCCGCGGGTCGACGATCCCGGCCCGGCCGTCGGCGCCGATCCCGTCCCACCGCAGCCAGGTCTCCTGCACCGTGTCTTCGGCGTCGGCCGCCGAGCCGAGCAACTCGTAGGCGACGGTGAAGAGCAGGCTGCGGTGGGCGACGAACGGGTCGTCGGTCATGCTGTTGGAGCGTAGGGCCGGGTGCGTCGCCATCGGCTTGAGCTCGCACGAATCCGCGTAGCCCTCCGACTCGATCCCGAGCGCCACGTTGCCTCTGGCATTCATGTTGGCCAGCGCGATGAATGCCGTCAGCTCGACCGTGGCGGCGTCGCCGAGCTGCTCGAGCAGTCCGGCGACCATGTCGTCGGTCACGGTCGGCGGGGTCGCCGTCATGGCCTCGGCGTACTCCATCACGTCGCGCTCCAACGGCGTGAACACGGCCGATTCGCGCCAGCGCGGCACCTCGCGGCCTTGTCCATGTCGAGGTGCTCGTTGAACGCCTGGTAGTAGCCGAAGTCCAGACACCAACTGCAGCCGATCTGCGCCGCGACCGCCATGTGGGCGAACGATTTCAGGCTCAGGTCGCAGGCGTCCCACTTCTGCGCCTTCGCGCCGATGCCCATGGTCGCCTTCAGGACGGCGCGATTGTGCCAGTACACGCCCAGCGGCTCTGGCACCCGGCCGAGCAACTTCTTGCTGAACCTTTTCACCACCGCGCCGTACAAGCCGGTGATCTCGGCCTTGGGGATCCTCGTGTTGCTCATCTGTGCTCCTTGTGGGTTGGCGTCGACATCAAGACACCAGCAACCCACCAAATGTGACAGCGACGGCCAGCACACCTAGAACGGTGTGCTGGCCGTCTGCCGTCAACCGCCCCGACTCAGGCCGCTGCGCCGATTTTCCCCGTGGAGTTGTGCGGGTCGATCACAAACTTCCTGGCCACGCCGGAGTCGAAATCGGCGTAGCCCCGGGGCGCGTCGTCCAGTGCGATGACGGTGGCGTTCACGGCGTCGCCGATATGGACTTTGTCGGCAAGAATTGCTCTCATCAGGCCGCGGTGGTATTTCATCACCGGACACTGGCCGGTGGTGAAAGAGTGGGACTTGGCCCAGCCCAGGCCCAGTCGAATGGAAAGGGAACCGACTTTGGCCGCTTCGTCCCCCGCGCCGGGGTCTCCGGTCACGTAGAGCCCGGGAATCCCGAGGGCGCCGCCCGCCGCGGTTACATCCATCAGCGAGTTCAGCACCGTCGCGGGCGCTTCGGTTGCCGCGTCCTTGCCGTGGCCGCGCGCCTCGAACCCGACGGCGTCGATGCCGCAGTCGACCTCGGGCACACCAAGAATCTGCTCGATCTGGTCTCGCGGGTCACCTTTGGACACGTCGACCGTTTCGCAGCCGAGCCGGCGGGCCTGTTCCAGCCGGTCCTGGTTGAGGTCGGCGACCAGGACAGCCGAGGCGCCGAGCAGTTGCGCCGAGACGGCAGCGGCGATGCCCACCGGCCCGGCTCCGGCCACATACACCGTCGACCCGGTCTTCGTTCCGGCCGTATAGGCGCCATGAAAACCGGTGGGGAAGATGTCCGACAGCATGGTCAGATCAGTGATCTTTTCCATTGCCTGGTCCCTGTCCGGGAATACCAACAGGTTCCAGTCGGCGTACGGCACCAACACATAATCGGCCTGGCCGCCGACCCAGCCGCCCATGTCGACATACCCGTATGCCGATCCAGGGCGGTCGGGGTTTACGTTCAAGCAGATGCCGGTCTTGCCTTCCTTGCAATTCCTGCACCGCCCGCAGGCAATGTTGAACGGGACCGAGCAGATATCGCCGACCTTCACGAATTCGACGCCGGGCCCGACCTCGACCACCTCGCCGGTGATCTCGTGGCCCAGGACCAGTCCCTCGGGCGCGGTCGTCCGCCCGCGCACCATGTGCTGGTCCGAGCCGCAGATATTGGTGGTGACCACTTTGAGGATGGCCCCGTGAGGGACCTTGCGGCCGACGTTGGCCGGGTTGACGCCCGGCCCGTCCCTGAGTTCGAACGTCGGATAGTCGATGCTCTCGACCACGACCTTCAGCGGTCCCTGATAGGTGACAGCGCGGTTGCCGGTCATCTGTTCTCCTCCACGTCGAGGGAATCCGCACCGGTCGGAACGGATCAGGTCGCGGGCCATCGCGCCGCGACCTACTTTCGTTCCTACCCCCGAAGTACCCACAACGAAAGGGTCTGAGCAGCGAAAGATATGTGACTTAGGGCTTTCTCACGCTTTTGACGCAATTGTCCTGCGCTAGTTCTCGGGCCGGGTCGGCGGGGGCATTGTGCCTGTCCCCGCCACCCTGAGTAACATCCAGATCGATACGCACGGGTGTCGCCCAGGGAGCACGTGGTGAGGATCGCTCAGATCGCGCAACGAGCACTAGACCTCGATCGGGCCGTTCTCTTTTACGAAGACCTGCTCGGCCAGCGGGTGACCGCCCGATTCGACCCACCGGGACTGGCCTTCTTCACTGTCGACGGTGTCCGACTGCTGCTGGACCGGGCGGCCCCCTCTGCTCTGATCTACCTGGCCGTAGCGAGCGTCCGGATCCAGACGGAGGAACTCCGCCGGCGAGGTGTCACCATCCAGGCGGAACCCCACATGATCTTTCGCCACGAAGACGGCACCGTCGGCCCTGCCAGAACCGACGAATGGATGTCGTTCATCACCGACAGTGAAGGCAACACCGTCGGCCTGATCAGCTGGGAGCAGACGGAACCAACGTGACCCGCGCCAGCCAGTCAGGGAGGCTCGGCGCACCCGCGAATCTTTCGGAGCGCGGGCTAGGAACGCGATGATGGCTCCCAACGGGTAGTGGGGCGTTCCGCGACGGGTTCGGACTGGTGCGGGGCGTCGGGGCGCCCAGATCTGCGTGTGGCACGACGGGTCACTGGTCATGGATGAGGCGTTCGGTTGCGACGAGAGGGCCCTGTTCTGGAGCTTCTCAGCCGGCAAGCCGTTCCTGGCGGTTGCGGTACACCGGTTGGCCGAACAGGGTGTGCTGTCCCTCGACGACCCGATTGCGAAGTACTGGCCGGAATTCCGGGCTCACGGCAAGGGCGGAATCACCCTCAGGCAGGTCCTCCAGCATCGTGCTGGGTTGCCCACAGCCGGAACGAGCGTGGGGGACACGTTGGCAATGGCGAGTTGGTCGCAGTCAACTGCTCGGATCAGACGGGCGCGTCCGCGATACCCGCCGGGCTCGGTCCCGGCATACGGATTCATCAGCTATGGCTTCATTCTCGGCGAAGTCCTGCAGCGGATCACCGGCACATCGGTCAAGGCAGTACTGCAACAGCAGGTGTTCGGCGTCGTCGGCATGGCCGATACCTACCTTGGTCTCCCGTCGGACCAGCTCTCGAGGATGGTCCCGATCAGGGCGGCGGGCACCGTCGGCAGGGCCCTGACGGCGCTGGTGAACAGGCCCGCCACCAGGCAGGCGATCATCCCGGCTGCGGGATACTCGCTCACCGCCCGCGATCTTGCTCTGTTCTATGCGAACTTGTTGCGTTGCAGTGCTCCTGGCGATGGCGCGTTGCTACGGCCGGCCACGCTGGCTGCCGCCTGCAGTCCGTCGAGCGACGGGATCACGGATATGTTCAGTCGGGCGCCGATCCGCTGGTCACAGGGCTTCCAGCTGGGCGGTCCGCGCTGGGTGCCCGGCGCGATCACGCCGCTGGGTCGCTCGAGCAGTCCCCGTGCCTTCGGACACAACGGCAGCAACTGTTGCATCGGCTGGGCAGATCCGGATCGGCGCATAGCGTTCGGCTATGTCACGGACTGGGTCGGAGACACTCGAGCAGACCTGGAACACATCACCGGCGTCGCTGATGCGGTCCTCGGGGCTTTCACCGTCGAGGACACACCTCCGACGTCGCCACCGCGGTTCTGAGTCGCGCGACAACGTAGCGGATACGGAGTCATAGTCGACACCGGATCCGCTACGTTGACTGCGTATCGCACTGCACCGAACGTGAGCCGATCAGGACAGCAGGCCAGCGTACTGGCCTAGAACCGCTCAGCGGCGGGCTGAGCCGCTCGCATACGTGGTGGGGCGTCGTTGTCCACGATGTCTTTGCGTAGAGCGAGTACTCATCTGCCTCGCCCAGCCATCAAGCACTCGTTCGGCGACCGATCTGGAAACCGGTCAGGAATTGAGAAGTGCCACCGTGGGTACGTCTCATAGCCTCGGGACCGAGGCCGGCAGTACGTCGAGCCCGACACCTCGATCAAAGGGAGCGCCGATCAATGGCTACCAGCACCGTCAAGAAGGAGTCCACCGGTTTCAGCGTCCAGGAGCGTGCAGCCATGAAGGCACACGCGGCCGAGCTGCGCGCTGAAAGCAAGAAAGGCGCCCAGAAGGCCGATGGCTTGAAGGCTCTCCTGGACAGCATCGCTGCGATGACACCGCAGGACCGTGTCCTGGCCGAGGGCGTTCATGCGACGGTGACCGCCAATGCACCTGACCTCATGCCGAAGACCTGGTACGGCATGCCCGCCTACGCGAACGCCGACGGCAAGGTCGTCGTCGCGTTCAAGAACTCGGGCAAGTTCAATCTCCGCTACTCCACGCTGGAGTTCCAGGACGCCGCGCATCTCGACGAAGGAGACTTCTGGCCGGTGTCATTTGCGATCGTGACCTGGAGTCCCAGCTGTCGAGAAGAGTGTCGCGAAATTGGTGGCGGCCGCAATCTCCTGACGGTGGAGTGAGTGCCGTCACCGGTGGATCCGATCGAGCCAATCGCGCACGAGCGCGGCGAGCAGTTCCGGCCGCTCGTGCATGACGGCGTGGCCCGCATCCTCGATGACGGCCAGGGTGGCATGGGGATAGAGCGCGAGAAGTTCGGCTGCGTCGGAATACCCGACCGTCGAGTCGCGGCGTCCCGCGACGATCAGGGTTGGCGCCGCAAAGGTCTGAGACCCGACGTCCACCGCCCAGCCGCCGAAGATGCGTCCCAGCGCGGCCTCGTCGACCAGAGCCGTGCCCGGCACGACGTGGTCCCGGTAGCGGCGCGCGGTGGCTAGGGTGCGCACGACGAAGTACTCGTCAAAACCCTTGCGCTGTGCCGGTTCCAGCTCCGTATAGGTGTCCGGGTCCTGCTGCACGACGTGGTGGTCGGGCACGTTCCGAGCATGAGCGGCAACAGGACACAGCAATGCCAGGCCGAGCACGACGTCCGGGCGCTGTGCGGCGACCCCACGAGCCAGGTAGGCGCCGTAGGAATGTCCAAGCAAAAGCACCGGACCGGCACCCAGTTCATCGATGAATTCGCAGACCACCGCGACGACGTCGTCGTTGCAGGCCAAGCCGTCAGCTGTGGTGTGGCCCATGCCCGGCAGATCCGGATAGATCCGACGATAGCCATTGCCACCACTCGGGAGGACGGCCTCGATCGCCACCTCGATCTCGCGGTGATCGACACCGACACCGTGAAGTGCGACAAGCGGTACGCCGCTGCCATGTTCGACGTAATGGACGACGACGTCGTTGACCCGGATGTCCATATCTCAGCTCCTCACCAGCCAATTATCAGAGCGTCCAGCGTCGCGCCGCTGACAGTCCGAGATAGACCGTCAACTGTCCCCCGGAGACGGTGCGCAGCCCTGCGAGCCATACGTCGCCGCTCGCCGGTGAGCAGTCCGAGCACGACTGCCATCCAGGCCGAGCAGTTCCGCGTCGTCTCGCAATGCGCGGCCACGTCGTGGGTGATTCTCGCTCGCCAGGTTTCTGAGGCGCCTGTCGTGACAGTCATGTATACAGGCTGCCGTAACGCGGCAGCTGTGCCGGGCGCGTGATCGACGGAAGCCATGGAGCGATGAACAGCACTCCGCCCCCGGGAGCGGCGCGGGCTGTCAATCGTCATGGACTGCCTCGCCGGCCGCTGCTTGGGTGGGTCGGCGATGAGCGGTGCCATGATCATCGCGTGACATCAGACCAGGTGCGACCGTTTCGCATCCAGGTGCCGGGGACGGAGCTTGACGATCTGCGTGTGCGCCTGCGCCGCACCCGCCTGCCCGAGGCGGAGACGGTCGCCGAGCCGGAGCGTGGTCCTCGACTGGAGCCAGGGGCCGCCGCGGAGCTACGTCGGCGACCTGGTCCGGTACTGGGTCGAGGAGTACGACTGGCGACGCCTGGAAAGCGAGCTCAACGTTCGCGATCAGGCGTTGACCGAGATCGACGGACTGGACCTGCACTTCCTGCACGTGCGCTCGCCCCGCCCGGACGCCCGCCCGCTCATCCTCACCCACGGCTGGCCCAGCTCCGTCACCGAGCCGCTCGCCGTCGTCGGTGAGCTCACCAACCCGTCCTCGGCGAAGGCACCCGCCTTCCACGTCGTGGCCCCGTCCCTGCCGGGTTTCGGGTTCAGCGGCAAACCGCAGAGCACTGGCTGGACCGTGGAGCGCACGGCGGACGCCTGGGCGAAGTTGATGCAGCGGTTGGGTTATGAGCGTTTCTTCGCGGTTGGCGGTGACTGGGGCGGCCGGGTCACCGCCGCCCTCGGCAGCCGCTACCCCGATCTGGTGGCAGGGCTGCACACCTTCACGCCGTATGTGAGCGAACCTGCCGACGGCGCAGGAGATCTCAGCGAGACGGAAAAGCGCTGGGTGGCCGACACCCGGCGCTTCTGGCGTTCCGGCGGGGGCTACTCGCTGCAGCAGTCGACCAGACCGCAGACCGTCGGGTACGCGCTGGTCGATTCGCCCGTCGCGCAGCTGACCTGGATCCTCGACAAGTTCTATCTCTGGACCGATCACCATGGGTCCGTGGAGGACGCCGTCAGCCGCGACCAGATCCTGGACATGGTCACCCTGTACTGGCTGACCGCCAGCGGCGGTTCGTCCGCGCGGTTCTACTGGGAGAACTTCCCACCACGCGGCAATGACGATGTGATCACGGTCCCCGCCGCAGTGACGATCTTTCCCGCGGACATCGAGAAGCTCCCGCGGCGTTGGGTCGAAAAGCGTTTTCAACAGCTGACCTATTGGAACGTGGCCGAACGGGGCGGGCACTTCCCGATGCTCGAAGTGCCTGGGTCCTTCGTGCGAGAACTCCAGCAGGGTCTCGGCCCCATGCCGCTGTGAGCGGGGATCTTCAGGAATCCAGCACCGGTAGCGGCATTCCGGTGTAGTTCTCCGCCAATGATGTCGCGGCCGCCAGCGACGACTCGATGTAACGCAGTTCGGACAGCTGTAATTGCGCATCGAACGGATCCCCGGAATGGTGCAGCATGGACGTCATCCACCACGGCGTCCATATGGCTGACCCACGGCTTCTCCGTATCGATGTCATGTATCTCGGTGTCGGTCACCCCGAATTCCATCGCAGGCCGTTGTCCAAGCCGATGCTGATCAGGTCCTTGACGACTTCCGTCTGCCCGTACACCTCACCGCGGACGCTGCGGGTGAGCCCAGCTTTCCGCTGAATGGAAGTCGTAGGCTCGCAGTCGTGACCAAGGACGCGCTCGTCCTGAAATGGTCATCACCGCCGCCGCCACCGGGACGGAGCGTTGCTGATCGATCGGAGGCCGCGATGAGCGCGGTGGTCGTACACCATCGGGTCGACCTCGCCACGACCGCACCCGAGGATGCGCCGACCGTGGTCATGGCCGGATCTCTGGGATCGACGTCTTCCATGTGGGACCCGCAGGTGCCGGAGCTGTCTGCTCGATACCGGGTGGTTCGGTACGACACCCGGGGTCACGGGAGGTCCCCGGTAGGCGACACCCCATGCCGTATCGACGATCTCGCCGACGATCTGCTCGCCTTGATCGACCGGCTCGACGTCGATGCTGTTCACCTGGTCGGTCTGTCCCTGGGCGGCATGACGGCGATGCGACTGGCCGCACGCAATCCCGATCGGGTCACCTCCCTCTCGCTGCTCTGTACCTCCGCCCTGCTCGGACCTGCGGAGGGCTGGCTGAGCAGAGCGGCCGCTGTCCGCGCACATGGCACTGGTGCGGTGGCGGACGCGGTGGTCGGCCGCTGGTTCAGTCCCGACTTTCTGGCGACCCAGCCGGAGCGGGTGACCTACTTCCGCAACATGATCGCCGCAACCTCACCGGAGGGCTACGCCGCCTGTTGTGAAGCGATCGCCGCGATGGATCTACGGGCGGACCTGTCCGCGATCGCCGCACCTACCTTGGTGATCGGTGGCATCCAGGATCCGGCAACTCCGCCACCGCATCAGCAGGCCATTGCCGCCGGCATCGCAAACTCCACGCTGGTGATGCTGGAACCGGCCGCGCATCTGGCCAATGTTGAACAGCCGACGGCGGTCACTACCGCACTGCTGCAACACCTTCGCGAATCGTCCCGCGGAAAGTCTTCGACGGCATGACCGACCAACCCGACTCCGGACCGGACAGGCACAACTGACGCCCGACTTCTCCGGGTCGGCGGATATGCCTTCGGTGGCCGGTGGCACAGTGAGATCCATGACAACGGGATCCGTCACAACTCGTTCCGCGCCACCGTTCCGAGCCGACCATGTCGGCAGCCTGCTCCGCCCACCGGAGCTGCTGGCCGCCCGGGCCCGGCATCGGGCCGGGGAGCTCGACGCCGACGGCTTGCGGGCCGTGGAGGACGACGCGATCCGTTCGGTGGTGGCGATGCAGGAGGAGGTCGGCCTCTTGTCCGCCACCGACGGCGAATTCCGGCGGACCTCCTGGCACATGGATTTCATCTACGCCCTCGGAGGCGTGACCACGACGGACGACAAGATCCAGGTGCACATGCACAACGCCGGCGGCCAGGTCGATTTCGAATCCGCGGCCATGCGGGTGAGCGAGCCGATCACCCTGCGCGAAACCATCTTCGGTGATGCGTTCGATTTCCTCAAGGCTCAGGTGCACACGGCCACCCCGAAGCTGACCATCCCCTCGCCGAGCATGGTGCACTACCGCGGCGGCCGGGCCTCGATCGACAAGTCGGTCTATCCGGACCTGGACCAGTTCTGGGAGGACCTGACGAACGCGTATGCCGAACAGGTGAGTCGGATCGCAGCTCACGGCTGCCGGTACCTGCAGCTGGATGACACCAGCCTGGCCTACCTCAACGATCCTGCTCAGCGCGCCGAGCAGGAGGCGGCGGGCAGCAACCCGGAGCACCAGCACGAGCTCTACATCCGCAACATCAACAAGGCCATCTCGGGACGACCCGACTCGCTGTCCGTCACCACTCACATGTGCCGTGGGAATTACCGGTCGTCATGGGCGGCCGAGGGCGGGTATGACTTCGTCGCCGAGGCGTTGTTCGGCCAACTCGACGTGGACGGCTTCTTTCTCGAGTACGACGACGAGCGCTCCGGCAGCTTTGCGCCGTTGCGATATGTGCCGGCCGGCAAGCAGGTGGTGCTCGGCTTGGTGACGACGAAGCGCGGCGAGCTGGAGGACAAGGACACCCTCAAACGACGCATCGACGAGGCGGCGAAATATGTTCCGCTGGACCAGTTGTGCCTCTCACCGCAATGCGGCTTCTCGTCCACCGTCGAGGGCAACGCGCTGACCCAGGAGGAGCAGAAGGCCAAGCTGCGGCTCGTCGTGGAGACGGCCGCAGAAGTCTGGGGCTGACCAGAGTCATTCACGGATGTCCGTAGCGAACCGGGCCGCTCGTTCCTCGCCGCGTCGGCAGCGCAGACGCGATCATCCGCACAGTTGTACGGACTTGCGGACGACGCCGATCGGAGGTAGACCGGAGTCGGGTCATTCGTGGATTGCACTGGGGAGATGGAGGCGCCCGCCATGGGGTTCTTGAGCGGCATCTGGGACGGACTCGAAGAAGCGTTCTTCATGTTCTGGGCGACGTTGTGGGCGTTGGTCCTGGGCTTTACCCTTTCGGGCGCGGTGCAGGCGTTCGTCTCCCGCGCCGAGATGCGCAGGTCGTTGGGCGATCACCGGCCCGTGACACTCGGCGAAGTCGTCGTTGTTCGGGGTCATCTCCTCGTCCTGTTCCTACGCGGCATCGGCGTTGGCGAAGAGCTTGTTCTCCCGCGGCGCGGATTTCACCGCCGTCGATGGTGTTCATGATCGCCTCTACCAACTTGGTGGTCGAGCTCGGCATCGTGTTGTGGCTGCTCATCGGCTGGCAGTTCGCGCTGGCCGAATTCGTCGGCGGCGCCATCATGATCGCGATGCTCGGTTTCGTCCTGCCGCGGGCCATGCCCAGCCGATGGATCGCCGCAGCCCGGGAACGGCTCAGCTCCGACACGCCCGGCATGACCGTGGGCTCACCTTCGCACGACCATCACGCCGGCATGGACATGTCCGGCACGGCCGAAGATCGCGGGGTCGACGCCGGCTGGAGCCTCGCCGAAGTGCCCTTCCGGCAACGGATCCGCAGCCGCAAGGGCTGGGGGGATGCCGCCGGCTACACCGTCAGTGACCTGACCATGATCCGCAAGGAATTGGTGATCGGGTTCGTCGTCGCTGGATTTCTCGCCGCGTTGGTTCCCGCGACGTTCTGGCAGTCGCTGTTCCTGACCGGCCACGGTTTCGCCTCGAGCGTGGAGAACGTCGTCCTTGCGCCGTTCCTGGCCATCATCAGCTTCGTCTGTTCGGTCGGCAATGTCCCTCTGGCGGCCGCGTTGTGGCAGGGCGGCATCAGCTTCGGCGGAGTGGTGGCGTTCGTCTTCGCGGACCTGCTCGCCTTGCCCCTGCTTTTCATCTACCGGAAGTATTTCGGAACGCCCATCACCATCCGGATTCTGATCACCTTCTGGGCCACGATGAGTCTGGCCGGGCTGGCCGTGGAGTACCTGTTCAAGGCCGTCGGTATCCCGGACCCTCCGCGACCGACGACGATCGTGCCGATGCATTTCAGCTGGAACTACACCACCTTTCTCAACATCATCGCGCTGGCCGGGTTCGCGGTCCTGTACTGGCTCTACCGGCACCGTGACACCGCAGGTCCGCAGCGGTACGCGAAGGACCCGGTCTGCGGCATGCAGGTCGAGATCGCCAACGCCCCAGCCACTCGTACTGTCGACGGTCAGCGCGTGTATTTCTGCTCCGACCACTGCGCGCACCGATTCGACGCCGAACCTGCGCGCTACGTGACCCGGAGCACCGGATCCTCCGCAGCGCGGCTCGCACGACCGCCGCGGTACCGGTCGAACGGCGAGGAGGCGAGCATGACCATCGCTGACCACGACCATCCGATCGACCCGGTGCGGGTCGCGCACGCCCGGTCGCGGCTGCCGTCGGCGGACGACGCGGCGCGATTGACCGGACTGCTGTCGATGATGGCCGACCCGGTGCGTCTCCGGCTGATCTACGCGCTGGACGTCGCCGAGGAACTGTGCGTCGGCGATCTCGCGCTGGCGCTGGAGGTGAGCGAGGATTCGGTCTCGTACGCCTTGCGACTGCTCCGCTCGGCGGGTCTGGTCACCACCCACAAGCAGGGCCGGATCGTCTACAACCGGCTCGCCGATGACTTCCCCGAGCCACTGCGGGACACCTGCCTCCGCCGGCTCGTCGCGATGACTCATGCCGGCGATTGATGCACCTGCGCCGCACGCCGATATAGCTCTGGACTTATATAAGCCGATGCTTCTAGGATCGGGTTGTGCATGCGTTCGATGTCCTCGGTGATCCGATCCGGCGACGGATATTGGATCTCCTGACGGAGGGAGAACGGCCGGCCGGTGATGTGTCGGTCGCGATCCGCGAAGAGTTCGGAGTCAGCCAACCTGCGGTGTCCCAGCATCTGAAAGTGCTGCGCGAGAACGGTTTCGCTTCCGTCCGGGCGGAGGGTACCCGGCGGCTCTACGCGCTGGACCCAGGCGGCCTCGAGGATGTCGATGCGTGGTTGGACCGGTTCCGCCGGTTCTGGACTCCACCGTTGGACGCCTTGGCCACCGAGCTTGCCCGCGGTCGCCGGGCGGCCCGAGCCGAGCCGCGCGAACCGACGGTGGGCGGTGCAGGTCAGTCCCGGCAGGGTGCCGGGCTCAAGAAGGGAGCACGCAGGTGATCGACGTGGAACATCAGATCAACGCAGTGAGCAGGACGGTGGGCGACCGGGTGCTGGCGGCCGGGGAAGCCAGGGTCGTGCGGCTGGCCCAGACGTACCGGGCGACTGTGGACGAGGTGTGGGACGCCTGCACCAAACCAGAGCGGATTTCCCGCTGGTTCCTTCCCGTCACCGGCGATCTGCGGGTCGGCGGTCGATATGCCCTGCAGGGCAATGCGGAAGGCCAGATCAACACTTGCGATGCGCCGGACGGCTTCACGGCCACCTGGGAGTTCGGCGGCGATGTGAGCTGGATCGAGGTTCGATTGAGTTCTCTGGGTGAGGACAGCACGCGGTTCGAGTTGGAACACATAGCCCACGTCGATGACGCACGGTGGGCCGAGTTCGGCCCTGGCGCGGTCGGTCTCGGCTGGGACGGGGCCCTGATGGGGCTGGCCAATCATCTGCAGACGGGCGCGTCGGTCGATCAGCAGGCCGCAATGGACTGGATGATGTCGGCCGAAGGAATCAAGATGTTCACCCTGGGCAGCCAGAAGTGGATGGAGGCGCAGATCGCCGCCGGCGCCGACGCGCAGGCCGCGCAGGAAGCAGCCGCCCGTACGCTGACCGCCTACACGGGAACACCGGCGACCGGCTGATCGCAAGCTCGCCGCGATTACGCGGGACACTTGCTCGATGGAGGAGCTTTCGTCGTACCCGCCGCGGGTGGCGGGCGCGCCGCACGCCGCGGTCGTAGCCGGCCTGCTCGACGCCTTCAACCGGGAGTTCGAGACCCCGACCCCTGGGGCGGCGGTGCTCGCCGAGCGGCTCGGCCGGTTGCTGGACGGCGACGACCTCATCGCCCTGCTCATCGGTGATCCTGCGGTTGGGATGGCTCTGCTGAGTCTGCGTCCCAGCGTCTGGTACGACGGCCCGGTCGCCGTGCTCGACGAGTTGTACGTGGCGCCGCGGTTTCGGGGTCGTGGGCTCGGTTCGGCACTGCTCGCCTTCGCCGAGTCCGTGATCCGCGAGCGAGGCGTGGAGTTGCTCGAGATCAACGTCGATTCCGACGACACCGATGCCCGGCGCTTCTACGAGCGTCACGGCTACGTGAACCACGAGCCCGGCGACGATCAGCCGCTCCTGTACTACTACCGCGAGTTGGGTTCGGCGGCCGGGTGAAGGAGCGGGCGCCGATCGCGCCGCCCCGGCTCAGGGCAGCCGCCAGTCCGCCGGCGGATCCTCGCCGACCCGGCCATCGACGGCCTCCCGCAGCAGATCCGCATGGCCGGTGTGCCGGCCGTATTCCTCGAGCAGGTCGAACAGCAACCGGCGCAAGCTCAGGTGCCCGAGGTCGCCGAATGCGACGTGAACCGGCTGATCCAAACCGCCATTCGCCAGAGCGGCGGTCAATCGCTGGTGGGACCGCTGCACCGCTCCGTCGTAGAGCGCGTACAGCTCTTCCGGACTGTCCTCGGCCGCCGAACCGAAGATCCACGCATCCGCGTCGTCGCCGTCGGGTGGACCGCCGAGACTGTCCAAGGCTCGCCCAGTGGTGCACCGGAAAGCCATACGGTGAACTTTTCGTCCTCCACGACGGCGAGGTGCTTGAGCAGGCCGCCGATGGTGAGCGCCGACGCGCCGATCCTCGTGTTCAGGCCGGCGGAGTCGAGACCGTCGGCCTTCCACCGAAAGGTCGCTCGCTGCCGGTTCGAGCGCACCGAGCAGGTGCTCGACCTCGGTGCCGGCCAGCGGCGGCTCCCACGGTGGAGGTACCCAGGGCGTCTTCGGGTCGTTGCCACCTGCGCTGCCCGTTGTGGCCGCCGGTTCCGGATCGGTGTCAGCGCTGGGATGCGTTACTGCGCCTGAATTCTCGGTCATGAGGGGAATGATAGAACTCGCCGTCCGGGCATGAACATCGGCAAAACCTATTGGCGGGCCACCCGGATCCTTGCTACTTTTGGCCGGGCCGAGCAAGCGAACGTGGACGCCTGAATCCGCGGCCGCCCCGCTGATCCTGATGGGCCACAACGGCGGCTTGCACAAGCGGGAATCCCGGCTGGTGGCCCGGGCCCGGCACAACGCGGCGCAGTATGGCTTCGCCGCGGCCGCCATCGACGCACCCGGACACGGTGAACGCCCGCGTTCCGCCGTCGATGAGCAGGCCCGCGCCCGAGATCGGCGGTCCGGTGGGGTACTCCGGGATGACCGCAATCGGCATTCGGCTGGCGGTGGTCGAGCAGCGCATCGCGGCCGCCGGTTTCTTCGCCGGGGGTTTCGTGCCCGGTGCCTTGCGTGAGGCGGCCCGTCAGGTCAGCATTCCGCTGCTGTTCCTGCTGCAATGGGACGACGAGGGGAATGACCGACAGTCGGCCTTCGAGCTGTTCGACGCGTTCGGCTCCCAGGAGAAGACGCTGCACGCGAACCTGGGTGGGCACGCCGGTGCCCCGTGGTTCGAGGTGGACGACGGGGCCCGGTTCTTCGTCCGGCATTTGAAGTAGCAACGCCGTCGATCAAGATCACCGAGGAGTGAGGCGGATGGCCCTGGCGCCGGCTGCCCAGGCCAGATGCAGATCGCTCGCGTTGGGCTCGCCGGACGGGCTGATGTCGATCTTGTTGAATTTCGCGAACTGGTGATTGTCACGGGCCATCGCGGCATACAGCTCGACGACGCCCGCCTCGTCGTCGGCGACCTGCACGTCGGCCGGACGTCGCTTGCCCTTGAGTCGGATGTCGACCGGCTGACCGGTGCGAAGGTTGCGGCCCCAACCGAAGGGTGTGCCGATCAGCAGGGTCCCGTCGTGGCGGGTGTAGGCGACCGGAACGGTGTACCGGCGCCCCGACTTACGACCCACCACGTAAACCGTGATCAGTCGACTTCCGACCAAACGGCACAGCAGCGGAGTGCGCAACAGCCCGCGGACGACTCGATTCGCCAAACCCTGCCAGGCCATGGTCGTGGCTCGAACTTCGGGCGGGCCACTGGGCGCGTGGCCGCCGGGAATGTGATCCGTCATTGCATGCTCCTTCGGTGTGGTGTTACCTCGACGGGATCCTGCTCGTCACTGTGATGACGCGCGGCGACGGAGGAAGGTAACAGTGGACGAGCCCGACTGGCTGATCCAAGGCTTCCAGGCGCACCGCGCCCATCTGCAAGCCGTGGCCTACCGCATGCTCGGCTCAATGGTCGACGCGGACGACGCCGTGCAGGAAACCTGGATACGGCTGGCCCGCTCGGACGCCGCCGGCATCGACAATCTCGGCGGGTGGCTGACCACCGTCACCTCCCGGGTGTGCCTGGACATGTTGCGCTCGCGCGCCGCGCGACGAGAGGACTCGCTCGAGGTGCACGTGCCGGATCCGGTGGTCAGCCGGGATCCGGTCGTCAGCCGGGACGACGGCGGTGATCCCGAACGGCAGGCGTTGCTGGCCGACTCGGTCGGGATGGCGTTGCTGGTCGTGCTGGACACGCTCTCGCCGCCCGAGCGGCTTGCGTTCGTGCTCCATGACATCTTCGCGGTGCCGTTCGACCAGCTCGGCCCGATCCTGGAACGCTCCCCGGCGGCCGCGAAGCAGTTGGCGAGTCGGGCCCGCCGTCGGTTGCACGGAGCTCTGCCGGGCCAGGAATCCGACCACGCCCGGCAGCGGCAGCTCGTCGATGCCTTTCTCGCAGCCGCGCAGGAGGGCGACTTCGAACGACTGCTCATGGTGCTCCACCCCGATGTGGTGCTTCGCGCGGATGCCGGGGCCGGCGCGCTCGGACCCTCCCAGATGGTGCGCGGGGCGAGGGCCGTCGCCGGGCAGGCTCTGCGCTTCGCGCCCATCGGTCGCAATGCGCGGCCCGCGCTGGTCAACGGTTCGCCCGGACTGATCGCGGTGTTCGACGGCCGGCCGATGGCGGTCTTGGCCGTGACGACGCGGGACGGAGCGATCGCCGAGATCGACATCCTCGCCGATCCGGAACGCCTTCGCCGGCTTGACCTATCGGCCTGGGCCATCGACGGCGTCATCCCATAGCCCACGGAAGTCCGCCACCCGCATAGCATGCGGGCAACCCCTGTCCGGGACCCGGAGTTGCAGGCAGGCACACAATCAGGAGGCACGATGTCCGACGACCGCAGTCACGAATTCACCCGCGGACTGTACGGATGGATCACCCACACCGAATTGTCCAGTACCGACCCCGCCGCCACTCGGGACTGGTGCGCCGCTGTCCTGGGCTGGCATTTCCAACCGCCGTTTCCTACGGAGCGCGGCGACTACCACCTTTTCGCGTATTCCGAGGCCGGCGGAGGTGGAATTCGGGGCACGTCGCAAGGGGAAGCACCTGGGTCGACGCCGACGGTCCATGTGGCGAACACCCAACAGGCCTACGACGCGGCGCTCGCCGCTGGTGCGGAGTCGGTGAGCCCGCCGAACAAGGTGATGGACGGGGTGTGCGTGGCGACGGTCCGCGCTCCGGGCGGCGTGGTCATCGGGTTGTCCGGACCCACGGATTGATCTGCACGTTGTGGCGCAGCGGTCATCAGCCGCGCACTGGCGAATTGGGAAATGCAGGTCAGGGCTCCAATGTGGGATATCGCAAACTCGCAGGGTCCGGCCGGTAACCGGGCCGCGTGACGACGCCGCCGGCCCGTTCGCGCTTCTTGTGGGCCAGGCCGGCGAGCGCCTCCAGCATCACCCGGTGAGCGTTGTTGACGGTGGTGTCGGCGTGATCGTAGGGCGGCGACACTTCCACCACATCCATTGCTACCAATGGTGTTTCCAGGGCGATCGAGCGGACCGCGCGGAGTAGATCAGCGGGGTTCATCCCGCCCGGCTCCGGTGTGCCGGTGCCGGGTGCGAAACCCGGGTCCAGCACATCGATGTCGACGGAGAGATAGAGCGCATCGCAGCCGTCCGACGCGCGCGCGATGGCGTCGGCGATCACCGGTCGCACGCCCCGGTCCCAGATGTCGTGCATGAGGTGCCACGTCATCTGGTTGTCCTGCATCCAGTCGAACGTCTCCGGCGGCGGCCAGTACCCCCGGAGTCCGACCTGGACGAAGTTCCTGCCGCGCACCGCACCCGACTCGATCAGCCGACGCATCGGCGTGCCATGGGAGGCCAGATTGCCCTCGATGATGTTCGCAGTGTCGGCATGTGCGTCGAAATGCAGCAGGCCGAGGGTGCCCCAGCCGTACTTGCGAGCGACCGCCGTCGCCGACGGCCAGGTGATGGAGTGATCACCGCCGACGACGATCGGGAACGCTCCGGCCGCCAGCACCCCGGCCACCTTGCGTTCGATGTTCCGCAGCGACGGTGCGGTCTGCCCGTGCGGGCAGTAGGCGTCGCCGTTGTCGACCACGTCGAGCCAGTCGTACAGTTCGATACCCAGGTCGAGGTGGTAGGTGCCCGGGTCATAAGCGGTGGAGCGCAGGTACTTCGGGCCGAAGCGTGCGCCGGCCCGGTTGGTCGTGTTGATGTCGAATGGAGCGCCGACCACGGCCACATCCGGACGCCGCGCGGCCAGGGCGGCGGCGGTGCCGACCCAGTCCCGATTGCCGAAGGTGGGCAGACCCACATTGTCGTTGTCGTCGGACGATTCGGCCTGGGGTGCGGCCGGGTTCGACGTCCGGATGGACCATGCTCTCGAAGGCCCAGTCCGGCAGTCCGTACGGCAGGTCGAGAGCCGGATGGTCGTGGTCGTGGGCGTGGCCACCGGACGTCGGACCACCATGGGCGCTCATACGAGGACGTTACCAACACGGCGCCCGCGGGATCTCAGGTGCGGGCGGCGTCACGGCTCTACGATCCAGCAATCATCCCCGTTTGTGGATCGTGATCACGTTTGCCGCAACGATGGCAGACGATCATCCTGCCGCCTTCCTCGTCGCGGCCAGGAATCCACTTGTGAAACCCGATCAGACAGCGGATATCCTTCATCGGTCGTCAGCGTACTGCTCCGGCCAATCATGCGGCAGACCATTGCCTATCGGTGTGAAACACGTCAGCTCCGTATGAGGTCGAATTTTCGTAGGGTGTTGCGGCGTGGTCGTTGCATCGGATCCAACCATTTCGGCGGGATGAACTCGGGCATCCCGTCGGGGGCCATGCGGATGACCCATTCGAGTTTGTGAATCTCTGTGTGATGGTGCGGACACAGGAGACACCCGTTGGCATAGCTGGTGTCGCCGAAGTCCCGCCGCCAGAATTCGATGTGGTGGCCGTCGCACCAGTCCGGCGGCCGATCGCAGCCCGGCCAGGCGCATCCCTGGTCTCGGGCGGTGATGGCCCGGCGGATGTGCGCGGGGAAGGTGCGGGACGCTCGGCCGACGTCGAGGACTTCGGATTTGGCTGCCGAGGATCATCGGGATGACCTGCGCGTCGCACAGGAACCGGCGGGCCTGGGCGGGGCTGATCATCGCGCCCGAGTCGAAACTGGCGTTCGAGATCAGCCCGGTGAGGGCGTCCCAGTTCATGGTGATGGTGACGTGCGGCCGTTCCCCACCCTGGATCGGACCGATCCCGGCGTCCAGGTACCGGCCGAGCGCTTCGATCAGGCCGTGCGCGCGGCGGTTCGCCGCGGGCCGCACGTCCTGGACGGCGTCGCCGTCCTGGTCGCGGGAGCCGTCCGGCCGGGGTGCGGACAGGGCGTCGATGGCCTTTTTGACGACTTCGACGCCGTGGTCGTCCAGTTGTCCTTTGATGGGGGTCAGCCCGGTGCGGGTGGAGCGGGTGCCGAAGTGGAATTCCATCTTCGACGCCGGGGTGGTGTCGTCGATGTCCCCGTCGGGGTCGACCCGGTCCAGGATCCGCTGCGCCGCGTTCCCCAGGAAGTTCGGGTCGCAGTCGATCGCGGTGTCGACCAGGGTGGCCTCGCACAGGTCCCGATCCTCGGCCGCGACCTTGGCGGGGACTTTGGCCATGGTCTCGACGATGATCTTGACGTGTTCCGGCCCGACGCAGCCGCCGTCCACGGCCTCCGCCAGCTCGGGGAGCTAGCGGCGCGGCGGTGCCGCCGGTCATCAGCTCGCGGGGCAGGATCTGGGCGGCGGCTTTGACGCGGGCGGCGGCGTCGGCGGCGGAGATGGTGAACGCCTGCCGCAGCAACGCTGCGGTGGAGGAGCAGGACCGGTCGCCGGCGATGCCGAGGTGCTCGATTTCGCCGGTGTGGTGGACCTGCGCGGCGTACACGGTTCGGGACAGCATTTCCAGGCGGCGACCGAATTCCAGTTGCTCGTCGGGTAGCAGTTTCCAGAACGCGCCGTCCCGAATGTTGCGGACCGCGGCGAGCGCCGATTCGACGAGCGTGAACGCTTCGTCGCGATCGGCGAATCCGGTGGGTCCATAGGAAAGACACTACTCAGCACCACCGACAGTCGACCCTCGAAACCGGGCCGTGCCAGGCGCTCTCGAGTTGGCCGCTACACATTGCGGGGATCGAAATTGGCCCGTTTGGTAACGGAGTGACAGAAATGGACAGCTTCATCCCCGCCGGCGAAGTTGATCCCCGCCGAAAGCCGAGCCCTGCAAAAGTCCCGACAAATATGATCAGGCTGAACCGTGCGGGCCCTGCTGCCTTTGCGTGTCGGGCACCTGCTGAACCTGGAGTTTGGCGGTCCAGCGTTGTTCGACGTTCGCGAGATGCCAGTATGCGGTGGAACCTAGGAACACCAGGAAGAACAACGCGACGATGAGGTAGCCGACGAAGTTCAGGCTCAGACTGGCGATCCAGGTGGTGAACGGATCGGTCAGGCCCATCTTCTCGTGCAGGAGGGCGAGGATCTCGATGCCGCCGATCAGCAACGCGACTGCGACAGACAACCCGGTGGTGGTCAGGTTGTAGTAGATCTTGCGGACCGGGCGGATGAACGCCCATTGGTAGGCGGTTTGCATGAACGCCCCGTCCAAGGTGTCGCACAAACTCATCCCGGCGGCGAAGAGCAACGGCAGTACCAGTACCGCGTACCAGGGCAGTCCGGTCGCCGCGCCGGCGCCGGCCAACACCAGCAATGAGATCTCGGTGGCGGTGTCGAATCCGAGCCCGAACAGAACGCCGACGGGATACATCTGCCCAGGGCGGGTGATCCGGTTCATCACCGGGCGGAGGAGTCGGGCGAAAAGGCCGCGCGAGTTCAACGCCTTTTCCAGGGCTTCGTCGTCCATGCCGCCGTTCCGCGCGTCCCTCCAGACCCGCGCGATGCCGACCAGTGCGATCAGGTTGATCACGCCGATGAGAATGAGGAAGACCCCGGACACCAGGGTGCCGATGATGCCGAGGGTCTGGTGTGCGGGTGAGTCGACGGCGACCAGGGAGGAGGCCAGCTTTCGCCCCGATCGCGATGAGCAGCGCCATCGTGAACACGATGGTGGAATGGCCCAGGGAGAAGAACAGCCCGACGCTGGTGGACTTGCGGCCCTCGCCGACCAGCTTGCGTGTGGTGTTGTCGATGGCGGCGATGTGGTCGGCGTCGAAGGCGTGCCGCAGCCCGAGAATGTAGGCGGTGAAAGCCAATCCGATACCGAAGACTTTCCCGTCGACGTGGAAGTGGCCCGGGATGACGAAGACGAGCAGCGTTCCGAACGCCAGCACGTGCAGACCGAGGACGATCAGCAGGGCCCCACCGGCCGCCTGGATGACCTGCCAGGGGCGGGTTGATCGTGGCGCGGCGGTGAGCTGCTCGGACGTGGGGATCAACACCAGTTCCTCCTACACAGCAGTGGCGACACACGGCCGACTTGCTGTCAGCACAGTAGCGCCACAGCAGGGCTATCGGAACAGGTGCACCGATGAACATCCAGCATTCGGAGCCGGGCCCGTTTCGGATGGGTTGCTCAGTGAGTCGCGTTCAGATCCGGGTGACTGGCGCCGACCGAATGGAGAATGTCGTGGATCACCTGATCGACGAGGGACCACCGGCGGAACCGGCCGTCGCGGTCCGAGGCGACCAGGCCGGCCAGTCGCAGCGCCGACAGCGCCTGGGAGACAGCGTTGTCGCTCATACCGACCGCCGTGGCCAGTTCGCCGACCGAGATGCCGGGCGCCTGGTGCAGTGCCAGCAGGATCTTCAGCCGGTTGATGTCTCCCAACAAGGAGAACCGCACCGCCCAACTGTCCAGGACGGCATCGCCGATCGGAACGAGTTCGGGCTGCGGACTTCTGTCCCGGTCGTCGACCGGGCCGGCCGCCTCGGGCTGGCCCGCCATTGCTTCAGACTTCGGCGTTCACCGGGCCAGTATGAACCGGTGGCGCCCAGCGCGATCTCCGACGAAGACGCCGAAGATGCACAAACCGAGCGATCAGGCCCAGCCTTTGCGGGCGGCGTACCAGCCGAGTTCGATCCTGGTTCCGGCGCCGGCCTTGACCATCAGCTCGCGAATGCGACGCTGGACGGTCCGCCGGGATGTCCCCAGCTGACCGGCCACGGCCTGGTCGGTCATACCGGCCAGCAGGAATGCGAGAATGCGGCGATCCATCAGGTCTATGTCCGGTGAGGTCTCGATCAGCTGGCCGGTGCTCCGGTTCGGGAGCAGTGGATACGCCTGCTCCCAGGACATCTCGAAGAATGCGATGACTGCGTCGAGCAGCCCGCTCGACTGCACCAGCATCGACTCCGGTGCGTTGTTCTGACCGGACAGCAGTGGCAGCATGGCCAGCTCGCGGTCGACGATGACCAGCTTGACCGGCACCCGATCGGAGATCCGGACTTGCTGACCCTCCTCGATACTCGCGATCACGTCGGCCACCATGCCGGGCTGGTTCAGGGCAGCGCGATCCAGGATCACCCGGTACTGCACGCCCCGGCTCACCCCGGCGATCCCGGCGGTGTTCTCCCGATGGGGCACGACCGTGAGGTTCGGGACGACCGTCGAAAGCACCTCGTGCTGCGCAGCTTCCTGGATCTGGGCGAACCGGTGCCGGACCGCGTCGATGTTGGTGATCTCTTCGACGACGTTGCTGGTGCTCCGGCCGATCCAGGCGGCCCTGTGCTCGTCCACGAGCAGGGCAAGTTCACGTTCGGCCGAGAGCAGGTCGTCCCGACGCTGTCGCAGGAGGCCGCCGAGGGCCATGGCCGGCGGTGCCGCGCTGAACACCGGCGGGCGTGTAGACGTCGCCGTGGCGAGTCCGCGCTGCACGACGTGGACGAGGACCTCGTCGACCTCGTCCTGGTGTCGGTCGGTCAGTTTCGCCAGCTCGGAGGCTGTGGCGCTGACCTGGCTGACCAGTCTGCGGTAGATGTCTTCTTCCGCAGCCCGGAGTCCGAGCGCACCGAGCATGTGGGATCCGTCCTTCACTGGCGACCGGAAGCGGTTCCCGGACGGCAGCGCGCACCACGCCGCGCAACGAAGATAGCCAGCGAAGATGTGCGCCGAATACCAATTGCGAGGTGAACGGACGAGTAACGGCTCCGGGAGCGGATGCTCCCGGAGCCGTTGTCCATGCCCGGCGCCCCAGCTAGTCGGCGCGAAAGACACCTGACAGGACGCTTTTTCTAGTTCAGGCGCGGCTCACTTCAAGCCATACGCCTTTGTCACGGTCTGCACGACGCTGTTGCCGCCCTTGTCGAACGCCTGCGCCTTGATGGTGACGTAGCCGGACTTCGGCGCCCTGAACCGGGCGGTCCAGTGGCCGGCACCCTTGCCCGTCCTCGTCAGCACGACCGGCTCGAACTTGCGCCCTGAGTTGTAGGACACCCACATCGAGCCGCCGGCGATCGCGGTGGCGCCGACCGCCCCGGGCAGGTGACTCGCGGTCAGGCCGACCGTCTGCCAGCCACCCTTGGCGTACCCGGCCAGATCGGTGTCGACGGCGTAGTCGAGCTGCATCAGCGGCATGATGTCGCCGTAGTCGGTGTCGACGACTGCTGGTGAGTTGAGCTGCCAGACCGTATGTGTCGCGGGCGACAGCTTCCAGACCTTCGGGTCGCGCGACGCCTGCAGATCGACGGTGTAGCGCGTCTTCCCGTCCGGGATGCCCTCGATCGCCGCCTGGGCGAACCCGGTTGCCGTCTTCACCAGGGTCTTGCCCTCCCACACCTTCATCAGCAGGTTGTCGCCTTCGGTCAGGTATCCGGCCTGCTCCGGCGAGCCGTCGGCCCAGGGCTGGACGTTGAACACCGCGAAGCCCGGGTAGCGCGTCGACGAGATGAAACCGCCGCCGTCACGCGGGCGGGTCACCGGGGAAAACCAGTTGGTCGCGGCAGTTTTACCGGCTGCGAAGGTCTGAACGTCCGAGCTGGAGGTCAAGGAGAAGTTCGGCCCGGTGTTGGCGGCCGAGGCCCACGAGGTGCCCTTCTGCGCCGAGAGGTAGTCGGTGCGGGTGCCGGGCATCTGGGTCAGCAGCGGGAAGCCCGAGCCGTAGGTGCGATAGGGGCGGTAGTCCCAGCGGAACTCCCCGCCGGGACTGGTCTTGTCCCCGTAGAACGTCGTCTTCACCGTGGCCAGCTCGGTGGCCTTCGGCGAGTAGCTGACCTTGGCCGGGATCTGCCCGTCATACGGTGCGACCAGGTCGTACAGGTACGGCGACAGCGGCTTTCCGGCGACGGCCAGCTTCAGCTTGCCGGCCTTGGCCTTGGTGATCAGGGAAGCGCCGACCAGCGCGGTGACGCCTGCCACCGGGACGTTGCTCAGGCGTGCCGTCGTCGTTGCCGACGTAGTCCAGGTACTTGCCCGGGCTGTCGTTGACTTCGAGGACCAGCTTGGCGCCGGCCGCGGCTGCGGCGACGGCACGCTGGGTACCGGTGACCGTCGGGGACAGGGTCACGATGGCGACCTTGCCCTTGGCGTCGATCCCGGTGTAGTCGGAACCGTCTCCGGCGTAGACGCCGCGGAGCGTGGTCGTTCCGTCGTAGAGCGATGACCCGGATTGCTCCTGCACGGCGACCGGGGCGCCGTTGTCGGTGACCGTCATCAGTGGGTACGTCTTGCGCCACCGGGCCTCGAACTCGAACGCTGCCCTTGGTGACCTTGCGGGTCGGCAGTACCCACATGCTGTCGTATGCCGACGGCAGGATCTCCTGCTCGGCCACGACGCTCTGGTCGCCGTCGGAGCGGTACCAGTCCATGAACAGCAGCTTGTCCTCGGTCTTCCTCGGGACTTGTGCGGTCACCTGGACCGCCTTGCTCGCGTTCAGATCCAGGCTCCGATCCTGGTTCATGTCGATCTGCGGATTGCCAAGCAGCGCAAGGCCCAGCGAATCGGGACCGGTGGCACCGGGCAGATCGACGTAGCTCACCGCGCTGTAGGTGCCCTGCGGCAGCCGGATGTCGAGCTTTCCGGTGTCGTCGACCTGCGCGTACGACACGTCGGGGTTCGCCGAACTGCTGGAGTTCGATGGTGCCGGCCGCCGGGTTGCCCTGGCGGTCCTCCATCGAGATGTGCAGGGTGTTGCGCGCGTCCTCCTTGTAGAGGCCGAACGCGGTCCTGGCGACGACCGCGTCGGCCGTGTTCGTGGCCGTGATCTGACCCAGGTAACGACGGCCGGAGGCGCCGAGGCTCGGGCCGCGCCGTTGCGGTGACGGTCACGCTGCCCTTCGCCGGAACGGTGACGGCTGCGGCCGACAAGCTGAACATCGCGGCGGGCGCCGGCGTCCCCGCGTCGGCCGTCGGGTCGACGTCATAGGCGCCCCCGGCGATGCTCGCCGACTCGGTGAGGTGCAGGGTGACGGCTGCGGCACTGCTGTTGGAGTAGGTGACGGTCCGGTCGACGGCCGCCTCGTTCGCGTGCGGCCACGCGTCGAAACCGAAGTAGGTCGAGCCGGTCGCGGTGATCGGGTCGGTGATCGGCGTTGGCGATGTCGACCCGCCCGTTGCCGACCTGGTAGTCGGTGTAGTCCGGCAGCGCCTTGGACGAGCTCATCAGCTCGTCCTTGATCCGCTGACCGTCCCAGTCGGGGTGCTCCTGCGCGAGGATGGCGGCCGCGCCGGCGACGTGCGGGGTCGCCATCGAGGTACCGCTCTCGGAGACGTAGTACCCGGTGGCCGCGGTGCCGCCGGCCTTGGCCGCCAGGATGTCCACGCCGGGTGCGGAGATGTCCGGCTTGAGTGCGTAGTCACCGAAGCGCGGCCCGGTCGAGGAGAAGTCGGCGAGCTGGTCGTTCGAGTCCACCGCGCCGACGGTCAGGGCCGAGTTGGCCACGCCGGGCGCGCTCATCGAGGCTTCGCTGCCGGTGTTGCCCGCGGCGACGACGAACAGCGCACCGGTCTGCGGCGCTGAGCTGGTCGAGCGCCTGGCTCATCGGGTCGGTGCCGTCGCTCGGGTCGGTGCCGCCGAGGCTCATGCTGATGACCTTGGCGCCCTCGGCGACGGCCCACTGCATGCCGGCGATGACCCAGGAGTCGTCGCCCTCGCCCGTGTCCGAGAGCACCTTGCCCATGATCAGGTTGCTGCCGGGCGCGACGCCCTTTTCCAACCCGTTCGACGCGGCTCCGTCGCCGCCGACCGTCGAGGTGGTGTGCGTACCGTGCCCGTTGCCGTCGTCGGCCGTCTCGTCGGGCACGAAGCTGACCGCTTCGCTGATCCGTCCGGCCAGGTCCGGGTGCTTCTGGTCGACGCCGGTGTCCAGGACGGCGACCTTCACGCCGGTTCCGTCGTAGCCGGCTGCCCAGGCCTGTGGCGCGCCGATCTGTGCAGTGCTCTGCGCCAGCGTGGTGTGCACCTTGCCGTCGAGCCAGATCTTGGCGACGCCGTCGGCCAGCTGCGGCGTGGGTGAGACGCTGCGGAGCGAGGCCGATGAAGCTCCCGTCATCGACGTCCACGCCTGCCGGGCGTTGCGCTTCTCGACCTTGACCGCCGTGCTGTTGATGCTGGCCAAAGTGCGGGTCCTGGTGACGCCTCTGGGGTCGACCTGGGCGGACCTGCCGACGGAGGAGTCTGGTGAATAGCTCAGGATCATCGGGATGGCGGAGTTGTGCTGGTCGTCGTAGCCGTCGCTGATGAGCGCGGTGACATCGAAGAGCCTGCGGTCGAGCTTGTCGGCTGCGAGGTAAGGGAGGGTCTCGGCCGGGCAGCACGTAGAGGTCCTTGCCGATCGTCTCGGTCCGGACGGCACCGGTGGCTCCGTGCGGCCGCTGCACGTCGACGTTCGAGTGACCGCTGCCGACCGACGTCACCGTGACGACATCACCGGTGATCAGCGTGACGGTGTGGACCGACGGCTTTCCAGTCGCTCCCGACGGCGGGCGTCGCTGCCCGGCCCGATGCGGTGTTGGTAGCTGCGGAGGTCGTCGCCGCTGCTGCCGAGGAGGACAGCGGTCCGGTGACTGTGACGAGCATCGTCGCGACGCTCACTGCCGCGGTGATGAGTTTGCGCCGACGAGAGTGCGGGCGGTGTACGGGGATCATGCCCTGTTCCTACCTGGCAATCCGATATCCGAGGAGAGGTTCGCGGTGGCAGTAAAGCGCCACGGCGCTCTTTCGCCACGGCTGCCCGATCACGATGTGCAAGTTACCACTTGCGCTTCCGGCCGAGAAGTGCAAGTCTGTACTTGCACATGGAAGGTTCCCGAGGAGGACGACATGACACCGGATCGGATCGAGCGTGAGGTACAGATAGCAGCACCCATCGAGCGGGTCTGGGCGGTGCTGACCGAGCCTGCCCTGGTCGGCATCTGGTTCGGGCAGGGCGTACCGATCGAGATCGACCTACGGGTAGGCGGAATCATGGTGCTCGACTTCGGTGGGGACAAGGTCTTCCCGACGCTGATCGTCGGAGTCGAAGCGCCGCGGTATTTCGCCTACCGATGGGCCAGTCCCTATCCGGGTGAGCAGGCAACCGAGGAGAACTCGACCCTGGTCGAATTCACTCTTACCCCCGAGGGTGACGGAACACGACTTGCTCTGTCCGAGAGCGGATTCGCGGCCCTCGTGGTGCCGGCCGCAGAGGAGTGGCACGCCTCCTACCAATCGCATTCGGACGGCTGGACGGCGAAGTTGGCCGAATTGGTCGGCACGGCCCAAGAGTGACGGATGACGGTCGACGAAGTACTGACCGCCCTGGCTGATCCCACTCGGCGGCGCCTGCTCGACCTGGTCGCTGCGTCCGGTGAGGCAACGGCGACCGAAATGGCCGCCGCGCTACCGGTGACCCGGCAGGCGCTGGTCCAGCACCTGACCGTACTCGAGGGTGTTGGGCTGGTAGCCAGTCGTCGTGTCGGCCGTGAACGCCGCTATGCGGTTCGTCCTGAGCAATTGACCGCCACCGCACGCTGGATGGCTGACCTGGCCGCGCAATGGGATCACCGCCTGGCGGTGATCAAGTCCCTGGCCGAATCGACGCCCAAAGATGCGGCGCCCTGACGAAGAGACGCGACTCGGAGGAATCGATGCCACGCATACAGATCGACAGTGCGACCAGCACCCGGACACCCGGCACGGCGGTCTGGGTCACGGCGGTCGTCGCGGTGACGGCCGCGTGCTGGGTCGTCACCGTCCGGCAGACGGCCGGGATGAGTGCGCCGGCCATGAACATGGGCGCGGCGAGCGGACTCGGTCCCTTCTCTTTCTTCATCGCATGGTGGGTCGCCATGATGGCGGCGATGATGTTGCCGGGGGCCGCTCCGGCTGCGTTGCGCAACGCCCGGACGGGCGGCCCGGTGCTGGCCGTGCCGCTGTTCATCTGTTCCTACCTTGCGGTCTGGACCCTCGTCGGCATCGCGACCTTCGCGGTGTACCGGCCTCACGGGGCCGTCGCGACCGGTGTGCTGGTCATCCTGGCCGGGCTCTACGAGTTGACGCCCGTCAAGCGGCATTTCCGGCGACGCTGTCGGGACAGGGTCCACTCCGGATTCGAATTCGGAATGTACTGCGTCGGCTCGAGCATCGGATTGATGCTGGTTCTGGTTGCTTTCGGTGTCATGAGCATTCTATGGATGTCGGTGATCGCGGTACTGGGAATCGCTCAGAAGCTGTTGCCGGCGAAGGCGGTCGTCGACGTGCCGTTGGCGCTGGCCATCGTCGGCGTCGGCATCGTGACCATCGCCGCGCATACATCGACCGCCGGACTCATGCCGCCCATGTGAGGCGGCTGCCTACAAGCACATCTCGAGAACCTCTGCAGTGCATGTTCTTGACAAGAAAAGGAGAAGCGCAGATGACCGAACACAGGACGGGCACCCGGGAAGAGTGGCTCGTCGCGCGCCTGGAGTTGCTGAAGGCCGAGAAGGCGCTGACCCGGCGGAGTGACGAGGTGGCGCGCAGCGGCAGCAGCTGCCCTGGGTCCGCATCGACAAGGAGTACAGGTTCGAGACAGAGCGCGGCACAGCATCTCTGGTCGACCTGTTCGACGGCCGCTCGCAGCTGCTGATCTACCACTTCATGTTCGGACCGGACTATCAGGCGGGGTGCCCCAGCTGCTCCGCTATTGCGGACGGTTTCGACCGCTCCGTCGTGCATCTCGCGAATCACGATGTCACGCTGTGCGCGGTGTCGCAGGCGCCGATCGCGAAACTGCTTGCCTATCAACGACGGATGGGTTGGAGTTTCCCGTGGGCCTCCTCATCGGAAAGCGATTTCAACTACGACTTCCGGGTGACGCACACCGAGCAGGAATGGGCCTCAGGGTCGGTCGACTACAACTTCCGGTCCATGGACGTGCGCCCGTCGGAGTCCGGTGCGGAGCTCCCGATGCTCGCCGAGATCAGTGCGAGTGTGGGAACCGACTGGCAGACCTACCGGCAGCAAGGGCCCGGTATGAGCGCGTTCGTGCTGCGAGACGGCGTCGTCCACCACAGCTACTCGACCTACGAGCGAGGGCTGGACGGGCTCTGGGGTATGTATCAGTGGCTCGACCGTGCACCTCTGGGCCGCAACGAGTCCGGGTTCTGGTGGCGCCGCCACGACGAGTACGACGGTGGGCGTCCGGACGGCCGGATACCCGCGGGCCGGTCTCAGGATCTGGGTACGGCTCGCCCGTTGTGATGCGACCAGGTCATCGGCCGGTGCGCGGCGTGGGGGACACGGTCGTGGTGGAGCCGTCGTCCCAGACGACGAGTCCGGTCCGGCCTGGTCGGGTGGAAAGCCAGCGCGCGGCGTCCCGGCCCTGGACATAAGCGGCCGTGGCGTCGATGTCGGCCCACGTCAGCGAGTTCGCGACCACGGTGACCGAGGCGATCCCGGACGGCGATCGACCGGTTCGTGCGTCGATCAGATGCTGTCCGCGGTGGGCGGTTCCCGAGGTGGCGACGGCGCCGTCGTGCAGCGGGACGACGGCAAGGATGCGGCTGGTATCTCTCGGGTCCTCGATACCGATGCGCCACGGGGGGCCGGCGGGATCGATGGTGCGGCAGGTCATGTCGCCACCGGCCGACAGGCAGAAATCGGTGTCGGGAAGCGCGCGCAGCGCGGCAGCGGCCCGTTCGACGGCCCATCCTTTGACCACCCCGCTCGGGTCCAGCACCGGCTTTCCGTCGGCGTCCGGCAGCCACAGGTTGAATGCGCCGTCGGATTCCTGTTCAGCTGTGCGACCGAGGGCGAGCACTTCGGCCACCTGTGGCGGGCACGTCGGCGACGGTGATCTCACCGCGTCGCAGCGCACTGACGACCGAGTCGGGCCGGTAGGTGCTGAAGACGAGGTCGATCTCGCGCAGCTCTGAGATCACCTGCTGCCACGCCGATGTGGCCCAGGCATCATCGGTGTGCCGGCCGCGCAGGGCCAGGCTGATCGGCATGCCCATCACCTGCTGGACATACCGCGCCGGCGGCATGGCGGCCCGACGGTCGCTCTTCTTGGTTTCAGTCACAGCCTTGGTCTCCGTCACAGCCCGGCCTGATCCAGCGCACTCTGCAGCGAGGTCAGGTAGCCGTCGCTGGTCACCGTGGCACCGCTCACCATGTCGATCTGTGCGCTCTGAGCGCTGATCGTTTCCTGCACCAGGATGGGCAGCGCGGTCGCGTTGATCTCCTGGTCGCGGTTGTTGTTGTTCGGGTACTGGATGACCGAGACATTGGTGATCTTCTTGTTCTGCACGGTCAGCTGCACTTGGACCGGGCCCCATCGGGTGTCCGCGACGGCACCGGTGACGGTGGTGCTCGCCGTGGCAGCGGCGCTGCTGGAGCTGGAACTTGGAGCTGACGACGTGGTCGGCGCCCTCGTCGCAGACGACGACGTCGAGCTGGAGGTGGAAGAACCGGCGCTGGAAGCACTCGAGGTTGAAGAACTGGCAGCTGCCGGTCGGCGTGGTGATCTGCGGCGGCGTGGGAGCGGCAGTCGTACCAGCGGACTGGGTCTGCGGAGCGCTGGTCGGGCTGTCCGACGATACGGCGGGCGAGCCCGCCTGGGGGGTCGAGATGAACGCGGTCTCGCCGCCCGCGGCCTTCGACGAGGTAGAGGTGTGGTAGCCGAGCAGCAACACCACTACGGTCAGGGTGCTCATCAAGAACAACACGATGCGTCTCATATTGATTACCAGCCAAAGCTTTCCATGTGGAGTCGGTCGGCGGGCAAGCCCGCTGCGTCAGTGGTTCGACGGACGTCCTCGGCCCACTCTTCCGGGCCGCAGACGTAGACATCGCGGTCTGCGACGTCGGGGATCCAGTGGGTCAGGGCGGCCAGGTCGTCGGCGGGACCGATCCCGGCGCCCAACCAGGACCCGGGGTGGCGCCGGTGGCCGGGCAACAGCACCACGTGCAGACCGCGCAGGTCGGCGAGTCGACGCAGTTCATGCTCGAACAGGGGGCGGCCCGAGAAGCGGTACAGCAGTGTGGCCTCGCCGGGCGCGTAGGTCATCGCCTCGGCAAGCGCCCGCAGTGGCGTGATCCCGACACCGGCCCCGACCAGTGCGACGCGTCGGCGGGTGCGGGCGCGGCTGCTGAGTCGGCCGTACGGGCCCTCGACGAGAACCCGGGTGCCCGGTCGCAGCGTCGGCAACGCGGCACTGCCGTCGCCGACCATCTTTGCGGTGATCCTGAGCCGGCCTCCATCGGGCGCGGCCGACAGCGAGTAGGGATGGGCCCTGGTCCAACCTCGGCCGCTGCAGAACCGGAAGTTGAAGAACTGGCCGGCCTCGGCCTGCAGGCCGCACACCGTGCCCGGACATGTAGACCGACACGACCCCGTCGCCTTCCGGGACGACCGCTTCGACCCGAAGGCGATAACGCGCGCTGCGCCACAGCGGCAGAGCCAGTCGCCAGACGAGCACCGCGGTCATCGCGGCAATCCACAGCCCCCACCAGAAGACGGTCCTGGCGGTGGAAGCGAGAAAGTCCTGCCCGGTCCACAGTTGGTGCGGCAGTGCCAGCGCGACCCCTAGATAGGCGTAGAGGTGCAGTAGGTGCCACGATTCGTACCTCAGCTTGCGGCGGGCGGCTTTCACGCTGGTGACGACCACCATGACCAGACACAGCGTGCCTGCTCCGGCCAGCAGCATGCCGGGGTAGTGGATGGTCAGGTCCCACAGCGTCGCTGGAGTGCGGCGCAGTTCACCGGCGGCGTAGCCCCAGGTGATCAGCACGATGTGCGCCACCATCAGGTTGAACGAGGTGAATCCCACCAGTCGGTGAATCCGGGCCAGCCGGTCCTGGCCATACGCGTGCTCCAGGAGCGGGAGTCGCGACATCAGCAGCACCTGGATCAGCAGCAGTACCGAGGCGATCAATCCGGTGAGCCGGCCGGTCGAGTCCAGTCCGGTCTCCCAGCCCGATCAGGTCCTGGAACCCCCCACCGGTGGCCCACCAGTACGAGACCAGCAGCAGGCACGACCAGCACGCAACCAGCGCCGCCAACCGGATGGCGGCATCCAAACGGGCTCGACGCCCGCTGACCGGGAGGCCGACAACCGAGGAGCGTCTCGGAACCACGGATGCCGTCATGGTGCATCGGGAAAGCGGTTGGTCGCCGGAAGGACGCGGCGAGCGCGTGATGACCGGATGTCGTTCACAGATCTCCTTGTGCAGGTGGGCACGACGATCATCGCGAACGCCGCTATGGAATGCGGGAGCGGCGACTGTGCTTACCCTGTGTGACAGCTGAGGCCTGCCGTGGCCCGATCGAATGAGGATTGGGCCAGCCTGCGCTCACTGTAGGACTGTGACCGGTGGCCGTGGGCTACCCGTTGGGGAAGTGCTGGCTCGTCGGCCAGTCGCTGAGCGCACAGCTGGAGGTCGGCGGTGATCGATCGCAGTGTGGCCGTACATTCCGGCAGGGCCTGCGGGTCGATGTGATCGAAGGCCCGCACGAACGTGCGACCCAGGTCGGCCATGATCTTCTGGCCGTTCGCCGTGAGCGTGACCACCGAGCGTCGGCGGTCGGTCGGGTGCGGCCCCCGGCGGGCGATGTCCTGGCGTTCCAGACGGTCTACCAAGGCGGTGATGCTGCTGGTGTTGTAGCCGAGCATCGCCGCCAGCTCACTCTGGCCAAGGGTGCCGTGGGTCTTCAGATAACTCATCGCCTGGGTCTGGCTGGCGTCGACGTGCAGGCGTGCGGCCACGGTCTGCCGGTAGTGCTCGCTGGCCAGGATCAGTTCTCGAAGAGCTTGAGCTGCGTCTTGGAGCCCGGGACCAGGCGGTGGCTGCATGCGGCCCAATTTACTAGCTGATGAACCTTCTCGGCCATCAAGCCGCTTGACGATCGATCTACTTGACAGCCGACGGAACCGTGCGCGATGATTGTTAACGCACTCATCGAGGGCTCCTCTGCGCGGTCTTGCCGGTCAAACAGCCGGGCGGCAAGACCGCGCAGCTTTCCGCCTCTGAAACTTCACGGCGGATGGCTCTCAGCCTCGATGCCGACCCACGTTTTCGATGTCGCTGCGCTGACCGCCGAGTGCGAAGATGCCGGCGGCGACCGTGCCGATGCACAGGGCGGCGGCACTGACGCCGAGCGAGATGTGGATCCCGACCGCGGCGCCGAGCAGGCCGACGGTGAAGCCGCTACCGACGCGGAGCCCGTTGGCGGACATCCCGTAGAGGCCGATCACCCGGCCGCGTTCGCCCGGCGGTGCCTGCAGCTGAACGACGGTCTGACCGATCGACATCGCGGCGAGGTTCGCCACCCCACCAAGGACGAGCATGACCAGAGCGGTCACATAGTTGCCGGTGATCGCGAAGATGAGGGTGGTCAGGCCATAGATCAAGGTGCTCAGCACGGCGGCCTTCACGTTCGGCTTGATCCATCCGGTGGCCTCCAGCACGACACCGCCGATGACACCGCCGGCGCCGTTGGCGAACAGCAGCACGCCGTAGGCCAAGCCGGCGGCCCCGGCGCCCAGGTCGTTCGCGAAGATCGGCATGGCCGATTGCATCGAGGCACCGATGAAGAACGAGCCGAGGCCCGCCAGGATGATCATCGACACCACGGTGTGATTGCGACGGACCTCCCGGAACACTTTCAACGAGTCGAATACGCCGATCCGGGCGCGCGGAAAGATGCCGTCACGGGTGTGGCCGGTGAACCGGGTGCGGAACAGGAACAGCGTCAGCGGCAGGTAGAACGCGATGTTGACGAAGATGCCCGCGGTGGGTCCGAGCCCCAGCAACAGGGCGGATCCGACCACCGGGCCGAACAGGATGCCCAAGCTTCGGAAGGTGGCGTTCAGCCGCACCGCGCTGGGTAGTTCAGCGGAGCCGACGAAGTCGTGCAGCATGACCTGTTCGCCAGGGGCCCACAGTGCGCCGGCGCACCCGTGCAGGACCAGAAGTACGCACGCCTCCCACACGTGCAGGGAGTTGGTCAGGAACAGCAGCCCCCAAGCCGCTGACACCAGCATGAACAGCACCTGGGCGGCCTGGATCAGCCGCCGGCAGTCGTACCGGTCAGCCAGCGAACCGAAGTAGACACTGAACAGCAGAAACGGCAGCCAGTGGCTGATCACCTCGAAGCCGGCCAGCGCAGGGGAATGAAACTTCTGCCACAGGACCCAGTAGGTGATGACGTGTTCGATGTTGTCGGCCATCATGGCCAGGCCGGCGCCGAACAGATAGGGCCGGCAGTCCCGGTTCCGCAGCGCGGCGAACTTCTGGGTGCGCATCGGCGGACCGGGACGTTCCTCCACCACCGCGGCCGCCTCCGGCTCTGCGATATGGGTGGCGATGCCGCAGGCCGCGCACATGTGCTGTCAGCTCCATTTCGTCCCCGCAGCCCCCGACGGGGTCCGGCGAAATTAATCTCGTCAGGTGTCGATCGGACGTTGACCCGTTCGTAGCCAGTGTGAGGGATCGGCACACGGCCGATCGCAGGAGAGGGGAAGTCATGTCCGAATACCTGATGTCCGTGCACTACGTCGATGGGCAGCCAGAGCCGAGCGCCGAGGAGATGGAGAAGATGTACGCGGCCACCGGCGTGTTCAACGACGAGCTGCAAGGCCGAGGGTGCGTGGGTCTTCGCCGGCGGCCTGCATCCCGCGAACACGGCGACGGTGGTCAAGGTGCAGGACGGCGAGGTGATCACCACCGACGGCCCGTTCGCCGAGTCGAAGGAACAGCTCGGCGGATTCTGGATCGTCAAGGCCGCCAACCTGGATGAGGCCCTGGCGCTCGCTGTCCGGGGCAGTATCGCGTGCGGGGCGCCGGTCGAGGTCCGGCCCTTCCAGGCAGTATGACCGCTTGCCGCGGAAGCGTTCCAACAAGCGCACCAGCGCAGAACGATGGGACATGGTGAAAGTCTCGACCGATTCGATCGCGGAGCATTTCCGGGCCGAGTACGGCCGCACCGTGGCCACCCTGGTCCGCTCCTTCGGCGACATCGATCTCGCCGAAGAAGCGGTCCAGGAGGCCTTTCTGGTCGCGCTGGACCGCTGGCCGGACGCCGGCCTGCCGCCCAATCCCGGCGCCTGGATCACCACCACCGCACGCAACCGCGCCATCGACCAGCTACGGCGGGAGGCGTCCCGGCATGATCGACACGAGCAGGCCGCCTTTCTGCAGGAAGCAGGACCCGAAGAGCCGGTGGGTCCGGTGACCGACGATCGCCTGCGGTTGATCTTCACCTGTTGTCATCCGGCGCTCGGGCAGGCGGCGCAGGTCGCGCTGACCCTGCGCCTGCTCGGCGGGCTCCAGACGCCAGAGATCGCCAAGGCGTTTCTGGTGCCCGAGGCCACCATCGCGCAACGCATCGTCCGCGCCAAGAAGAAGATCAAGGCGACCCGACATCCCGTATCGGATCCCGACCGAGGCAGAGCTCCCGGACCGGCTCAAGCCTGTGCTGGCCGTCATCTACCTGATATTCAACGAGGGGCACGTGGCGTCCGCCGGCGACGAGCTGGTCCGGGAGGACCTGTGCGTCGAAGCCATCCGGTTGGCCCGACTGCTCGCCGAACTCATGCCCGACGAAGGCGAGGTACTGGGCCTGCTGGCCCTGCTGCTGCTGACCCACGCCCGCCGGGGCGCCAGGGTGGGCTCGGACGGTTCCTTGGTGTTGCTGCCCGATCAGGACCGATCGGCCTGGGACTGGGCGATGATCGGTGAGGGGCATGACCTGGTTCGTCAGTGCCTGCGCCGCAACAATCCAGGTACGTACCAGATCCAGGCGGCGATCGGCGCCGTACACACCGACGCCAAAACCGCGGCCGAAACCGATTGGCGGCAGATTCTCGCGCTGTACGGACAGCTGCTGTCCGTCTCACCGACTCCGGTGGTTGCGCTCAATCGCGCGGTGGCGGTAGCCGAGGTGGACGGGCCGGAAGCAGCGCTGGCCCAGGTCGACCAGCTGGATCTTGATTCCTACCAGCACTTTCACGCCGTCCGAGCAGACCTTTTGCTCCGGCTGGGACGTTCCGCCGAATCGGCGAAGGCCTATGCGGCGGCGAAGCGCTTGGCCGGCAACAGCACCGAGCGAAGGTTCCTGGAGCAGCGACAGACACTTGCCGAGGAAGGGAGCACCTAGCCTGCCGGCGCGTCGTCACCCCACCGGTCGGCCGCCGTATCCTTGCCCCACATTCCGACGCGGTCGAGGCGCTCCCGACTGCGGCACCGCTACGTGAAGGGCAAGGATGGCTGAGCATCGCAGCTCCCAGTGGTATGCGGGCACGGACCGCAACGCCTACATCCATCGCGCCTGGATGCGCAGGGGCCTGCCTGCTCATGCTTTCGACGGCCGTCCGCACATCGCCATCGCCAACACCGCCTCGGACCTGACGCCGTGCAATTCGCACTTGGGCGAGGTCGCCGAGAGCGTGAAGCAGGGTGTGTACGAAGCCGGTGGCATTCCGCTGAACCTGCCGGTGGTTTCGCTCGGCGAGACGTTGGTGCGGCCGACCGCGATGCTGTGGCGGAACATGGCCGCCATGGCGACCGAGGAGATGTTGCGCGCCAACCCGATCGACGGTGTGGTGCTGCTCGGCGGCTGCGACAAGACCATCCCGTCGCTGTTGATGGCGGCGGCGTCGGTCGACATCCCGGCGGTGGTGGTCCCCGGCGGCCCGATGCTGACCGGCACGTTTCGCGGGGTCGCCCTGGGCTGCGGCACGGACGTCTGGCGGCTGTCCGAGGAGGTGCGGGCCGGCACGCTGTCGGAGCAACAGTTCCTCAAGTCCGAGTCGTCGATGATCCGGAGCCGCGGGCACTGCAACACGATGGGTACGGCGTCGACGATGGCGGTCGTGGCCGAGGCGCTGGGCACCATCATTCCCGGGCTGGCGGGTACCCCGGCCGCCGACAGCCGGTTGCTGGAGGCCTCCCACGAGACCGGCCGGCTGATCGTCGACATGGTGGCGCAGGACCGTCGGTTGTCCACCATCCTGACCAGAGGATCGTTCCTGAACGCCATCGTGGCGCTTGCCGCGGTGGGCGGGTCGACCAACGCCGTTGTGCACCTGCTGGCCATCGCGGGGCGGCTCGGGAATCGAGCTGACGCCAGGACGATTTCGACCGCACCGGCTCGGACGTGCCGCTGCTGGTGGATCTGCAACCGGCCGGCCGCTGGCTGATGGAGGACTTCTTCCGGGCCGGTGGACTGCTGGCCGTGCTGGCGCAGGTGCGGGACCTGCTGGACCCGACACGCCTTGACGGTCACCGGGAAGCCGCTGGTCGACTATCTGGACGACACGCAGATCTGGGACCCCGAGGTCATCTCGCGACGCGACGCACCGGTCCAGCCGCACGCCGGGATCGCCGTGCTGTACGGCAATCTCGCTCCCGGCGGGGCGGTGATCAAGCCGGCCGCGGCTTCGGAGCACCTGCTCGAACCATCGCGGGCCGGCGATGGTGTTCGACTCCATCGAGGACATGCACGAGCGGATCGACGACCCCGAGCTGGATGTCGACGCCGACTCGGTGCTCGTCCTGCGCGGGTGCGGACCCAAGGGCTATCCGGGCATGCCGGAGGTGGCCAACATGCCGCTGCCGCAGAAGCTGCTCCAGCAGGGCGTCAGGGACATGGTGCGGATCTGCGACGGCCGGATGAGCGGAACCGCCTACGGCACTGTGGTGCTGCACGTTTCGCCGGAAGCCGCCGCCGGCGGTCCGCTGGCGCTGGTGCAGACCGGCGACATGATCGTCCTCGATGTACCCGCGCGCCGGCTGGACATCGACATCCCGCAGGACGAACTCGACGGGCGCCCGCCGTCCGCAGTGGCGGCCGCGAGCTACGCCAACCCCGACCGCGGCTGGGAAAAGCTCTACGTGCAAACCGTTCAGGGCGCCGACCGCGGCGCTGACCTGGATTTCCTGGTCGGATCGAGCGGAGACCAGGTTTCCCGTGAATCACATTGACGTGAATGACATCGACACGATCGACGCGGACCTTACTCGAGCGACCACAACGCATGGGAGAAAATCTGATGTTTCTGATGCGAATCGGTGCCGCCGGCGCCGAGAAGCCGGTGGTGCGCTTGGACGACAGCTCCTACGTCGACGTCTCCGACGTCTTCCCGGAGTTCGACGAGAGCTTCTTCGGGGGTGCCCATGGCGGGCTCCCGGCCCTTCGAACCCTGGTCTCAGAACGGGTTGCGTCGGGTTCGATCCAGAAATTCGCCGGCGAACGGATCGGCGCCCCGATAGCCCGGCCGCACCAGATCCTCTGCATCGGCCTGAACTATTCCGACCACGCCGCCGAAACGGGTCAGGCGTTGCCGACAGAGCCGATCCTGTTCACCAAGCCGCCGAACACCCTGCAGGGCCCGGACGACGACGTCCGTATTCCCCGGGGCGCGACGAAGACGGACTGGGAGGTGGAACTCGGAATCGTCATCGGTGCGCGTACCAGCTATCTCGAGACGGTCGCCGATGCCGCCGCGGTCATCGCCGGGTACCTGGTGGTCAACGACGTCAGTGAGCGGGCCTTCCAGATGGAGCGCGGAGGGCAGTGGAGCAAGGGAAAGTCGGCCGAGACCTTCAATCCTGCCGGCCCGTGGCTGGCCACCGCCGACGAGATAGAAAACGTGCTCGACCTGGACATGTGGCTGGACGTCAACGGTATTCGCCGCCAGACCGGTTCGACATCGAAGATGGTGTTCGACCCGTATTTCCTGGTTCATCACCTGAGCCAGTTCATGGTCCTGGAACCAGGTGACCTGATCGATACCGGGACCCCGCCCGGTGTCGGAATGGGCCAGACACCGCAGGTCTGGCTGCAACCGGGCGATGTCATGACACTGGGCATCGACGGTCTGGGCACACAGACGCAGCACGTCATCGGACCGCGTCCGCGCGGCGAGACCCGGTGAGAGCGTTCGTCATCACCGGCCCCCGGCAGAGCAGGATCCAGGACGTGGAACCGCCGGTCGCCGCCCAGGGGCAGGTGATCGTCGATGTCGAGCGGGTCGGTGTCTGCGGTACCGATGTCGAGTTCTATACCGGTGGGATGGCCTACCTGCACCAGGGTTTCGCCCACTATCCGATGAGAATCGGGCACGAGTGGTGCGGCACGGTGTCTGCCGTCGGCGACGGGGTGGATGCCTCGTGGGTCGGCCGCCGCACCACCGGCGACACGATGCTCGGATGCGGACATTGCCGGCGCTGCCTCGGCGGGCTCCAGCACGTTTGTGAGAACCGTTACGAGATAGGCGTTCGCGGCGGGTTTCCGGGTGCGCTGGCGGAGCAGCTGATGGTCCCGGTCACCGCGCTGCATCCGTTGCCCGACGACGTCGACGACGCAGCGGGAGCGATGGTAGAGCCCGGCGGGAATGCCCTCCGAGCCGTGATGGCCGCCAACCTCGCGCCAGGTGACCGGCTACTGGTATTGGGGCCCGGCACGATCGGGCTGCTCGTTGCACTGTTCGCCAGAGCCCGGGGCGCCGAGGTGCACGTGCATGGGACGCTCGGAACGGTCGCTCGGATTCGCGCGCACGCTCGGCTTCGACGGCGTGTGGTCAGCTGATCAGCTACCGGCTCTCCCGTGGGACGCGGTCGTCGACGCCTCGAATTCGGCTGCCCTTCCGGCGACGGCGGTCGACCTGGTGGAGCCCGGGCGGCGTGTGGTGTACATCGGTCTGGCGGGGACACCGAGCCTGATCGACACCAGGAACCTCGTCCTCAAGGACGTCACGGCGGTCGGTATCCTCAGCGCGTCACCGGGTATGGCCGGAACCATCGAGCAGTACGCAGCGGCCGCCGTCGACCCGCACCCACTGGTCGCGGCGACCGTCAGCCTGGAACAGACGGGCGACGTCCTGGCCGGATGGCGGCCACCGGGCGCGGGTGCGGGCCCGAAGATTCACATCGATCCGAGGACCACATGACTGAATTCGATGCCCTGGTCGCTGTGGTGACCGGCGGAGCAAGTGGTATCGGTGCGGCGACGGCTGCACTTCTGCTGCAGCGTGGGGCCCGCGTGGCCATCCTGGACCGCGATGTCGACGCGGTCGACACCGAGAAGTTCACCGCGATCAGGTGCGACATCACCTCCGCGTCCGATGTCGATGCGGCGGTGGCACAGGTGGTTTCCGGCCTCGGCGGCGTCGACATCCTGATCAACAACGCCGGTATCGGCGCCGTCGGCGACGTCTCGGAGAATTCCGACGAGGAATGGCATCGGGTCTTCGATGTGAATGTCGTCGGGATCGCCAGGGTGACCAGGGCCGCCCTCCCGCATCTGCGTCGTTCGTCCGCATGCCGCCGTGGTCAACACCTGCTCGGTGGTGGCGAATGTCGGTGTGCCGCAACGGGCTGTCTACGCGGCCAGCAAGGGCGCGGTGCAGGCCCTGACCCTGGCCATGGCCGCCGACCACATCCACGACGGAATTCGGGTCAACGCGGTGACTCCGGGCACGGCCGACACGCCCTGGGTCGGGCGACTGCTGGACGCCGCACCCGACGCCGCCGCGGCGGCGGAGAACCTGCGCACCCGGCAGCCGATGGGCCGCCTGGTCACCGCCGACGAGGTGGCCTTCGCGATCGCCTATCTCGCCAGCCCGCTCGCGTCGTCCACCACCGGAACGATTCTCGCGGTCGACGGTGGCATGAGCGGCGATCCGGGTGCGCTGAATCCGACCGCCCGATCGGCCGGAGGCGTTCTACCGGTCCGCGGCGCAACCGGATCCAGCGGTAGCCCCAGCCGCGGAGTTCGAGCCCGTTCAATGTGACGGTCGGCCGCGGGTACGGGCCGTCCGCGAATATCTCCCACGGCCGCGTCCCGCCCTGCTGGCGCCCGACGTCGACCGTCGCCGGCACATCTGCCAGGTTGTGCAGCAACAGGATCGAGCCCTCCGGAGCGTCGAACCGATGCACGAGAACCGAGGGGACTGCTGGGACGTCGATCACCGACCAGGTGCCGACCCCGATCTCAGGGCATTCCCGAAGGGTACCGATGAGCTGCTGGAACCAGCGCAGCAACGACGCCGGATCGCGCTGTTGCGCCCTCGCGTTCACTGTTCTGGCGCCCAACTTTCCGGTCATCTTGACCGGGCTGATCAGCTCGGCCGGATCAGCCGAGCTGAAGCCTCCGTTTTCTCCGTCGTCCCACTGCATCGGCGTGCGGAGGGCGTCCCGACCCGGCAGCGCGAGATCCTCGCCCATGCCGATCTCCTCGCCGTACCGCAGCACCGGAGTGCCCGGCATGGTGAATTGCAGCGAATACGCCAATTCGACATGCCGCCGGTCCGACCGCAGCATCGGCGCCAGTCGGCGCCGGATACCCCGACCGTAGAGCTGCATGTCGGCTTTGGGGGCGAAGGCGGAGAAAACATCCTGACGCTGTTCTTCGGTCAGCCGGCTGAGGTCCAACTCGTCGTGATTGCGCAAAAAGGTGGCCCACTGGGCCATGTCCTGCAATGCAGGCAATGAACCGAGCGACTCGATCAGGGGTTCCGCCTGCCGGCGGGCCAGCGCCAGCCAGAGCCGCGCGTTCAGCAGAAACGAGAAAAGCATGTGCGACCGGTCGTTCGGTCCTTCAGTGGTGGCGCCGGTGTACTTCGGCATGTCGGTGGGGGACACGTTCGCCTCGCACAGCAGAACCGCGTCGCCCGCGCGCCACTGGAGGTCCTGCCGCCAGTCGTCCAGGATCGAGAAATCCATCGGTCCTGGGTCGACGCCGGCCGAAACCAGTTCCAGCACAAAGGGTGCCGCGTCGACCCGGAATCCGGAGACGCCCATCTGCAACCAGAAACCCATGATCTTCCTGACCTCGGCGCGCACCGCGGGATTGGCCCAGTTCAGATCAGGCTGGAAGTTGTAGAAGCGGTGGTAGTACCACTGCTCTGCGACGTCGTCCCACGTCCAGGTCTCGGTCTGCTCGCCGGGAAAGACAATGCCCTGCCGCCGATCCGGCGGCTCTGCGGTGCTCCACACGTACCAGTCCCGGTATGGCGACGATGCGCTGCTGCGTGCGGCCTTGAACCATGGATGTTGATCGGAGGTGTGGTTGACCACCAGGTCGATGATGATCCGGATGCCCCGCTCGCGCGCCTGGAAGGTCAGCTCGGCGAAGTCACCGAGATTCCCGATCCGCGGGTCGACGGCGTAGTAGTCCGCGACGTCGTACCCCTCGTCGCGCTGCGGCGACGGGTGGATCGGGTTCAGCCACAGGCAGGTGACACCCAGCCTCGACAGATAGTCCAGCCGGCCGATCAGGCCGCCGATATCGCCGCAGCCGTCACCATTGGAATCCGCGAACAGGCCAACCTGTATGCAGTAGACCACTGCCTCCTTGTACCAGCGTTCCGTCAACGAGCGGCCTCCGTCCTTCGATGCCGCCCGGCCGACGGCACCACGATGCTCTCACTTGCAGCAACCCCCGGGCTCCGGGAGATGCTGCGCCAGGAGTTGAGCCAGCGTGAGGCTGGTGGCTCCGGCAAGGTGCTGGATCTGGGTGCGGCACGAGAACCCGTCGGCCAGCACGATGCTGCGCTCGGACCGCCCGCGCAGCGCCGGGAGCAGGCCGTTCTCCGCAATGGCCACCGACGTGTCGTAGTGTCCGGCCTCCATCCCGAAATTCCCGGCCAGGCCACAGCAGCCGGCCAGTGTGGTCACGGTGGCCCCGCTGTCGGTCAGCAGCTTCTGATCGGCCGCGAAACCCATGACCGAATGGTGGTGGCAGTGCGGTTGGATCAGCAATTCCAGGCCGGTCAGATCAGGTGGTTGCCAGGCATCAGTGGTAGCCGGTCCTGCTGGCCAGCTGTTCCGCCAGCGTCCTCGCCGCAGCCGCCACCTGGGCCGCTCGCGGGTCGCCCGGAAACAGGTCGCACCAGGTCGGAGCGCAACACCGCGGTGCACGACGGCTCCAACCCGACGATTGGAATGCCCTGCGCGACATAGGGTCCCAAGGTTTCCATCAGGCGACGCAGTCGCTTCCGGGCACCGTCGAGCTGGCCGGTGGTGATCCAGGTCAGTCCGCAACAGGCCGCCTCGGTCGGGCACGATCACGCGGTAACCGGCAGCGGCAAGGACATCCGCTGCCGCCCGTGCGACCTCCGGATTCATCCTGTCGGTGAAGGAGTCGGTCCAGAGTACGACCGGGTCGCGGCTGTCCTGAACACTCTCGGCGGCGGATCGAGAACGCTGCCAGGACCGGCGAAAGCTGACGGGCGCGAGTCTCGGTGCCCGCCGGCGTGGATCCATACCGCCGGCGCGCAGGACGAGCCGCTCGATCCGGCGGACGCCCAGCACGGCGTTGACGGCGGTCGGCACGAAGGGCGGGAATCGGTCGAGCAGGGAAAGCCAGCGCGGCAGCCACCCAAGGCTGTAGTGGCTCACCGGCCGGAACCGCCCCTGGTAGCTGCGGTGCAGCACTTCCGACTTGTACCGCGCCATGTCGACACCCGCCGGGCAGTCACTCGCACATGCCTTGCAGGACAGGCAGAGGTCGAGCGATTCGTGCACCTCCTTCGACCGGAAGTCCGGGATCATCGAGCCGTTGACGAGCTCCTGCAGCACCCGTGCCCGTCCGCGGGTGACGTCCTTCTCGTCCTTCGTGGCGAGAAAGGACGGGCACATGAAACCGCCCGCCTCCCTGTCGTCCGCGCGACACTTCCCGACGCCGACGCAGCGGTGCACGGCCTTGGTGAAATCGCCGTCATCCTCCGCGAACCTGAAACCGCCGTTCGCCAGGAGTGGCAGTGCCATCGGTCTGCGCAGATCCGTGTCGATGCGATGGGGCCGCACCAGCACACCAGGGTTCAGCAGATCGGCCGGGTCGAACAGAGCCTTGACGCCGGCGAACAACTCGATGGTCTGCGCCGAATACATGATCGGCAGTAGTTCGCTCCTGGCCCGGCCGTCGCCATGCTCACCGGAGCAGGATCCCCCGTAGTTCACCACCAGGTGGGCGGCGTCGAAGATGAAGCTGCGGAAGGTGTTTGAGCCGGCTTCCAGCGGGAGGTCGATGCGGACGTGTACGCATCCGTCGCCGAAGTGCCCATACGGCATCCCGGTGACGCCGTAGGCATTCATCAAGGTCTCGAACTCGCGGAGGTACGAACCGAGCTTCGCCGGTGGGACCGCGGCGTCCTCCCACCCAGGCCAGGCCTGCCTGTTGTCCGGTGTGCGTCCGGCCAGGCCGGCGCCGTCTTCCCGGATCCTCCACATGGCGTTCGCCGCCGGACCGGCCTCGAACAGCATGGAGTCGAGCGCATCGCAGTCGCGAACCAACCTGATTGCGGAAGCCATCGCCTCGGCGTCACTCCCACCACCGACCTCGACCATCAGCCAGCCGCCGCCGCGGGGTAGGTCAGGCACCGACGCCGCACCCTTTACGCGGCGGACCACATCGACCAGTCGCGAGTCCAGACCCTCGACGGCGAGGGGGGAGTGGGTCAACAGCGCCGGTACCGCGTCGGCCGCGGCGGCCATGTCGGCGTAGCCGAGCACGACGAGCATCCGCGCCGGGCTGACGGGTACGAGGTTGACTGTGGCGTCCAGGATGACTCCGAGGGTCCCCTCGGTGCCGACCATCGCCTTGGTCAGATTCCGGCCGTGCTCCGGCAGCAGGTGCTGCAGCGAGTACCCGGACATCTGGCGACCGAAGGTGCCGAGTTCCCTCCGGATCACCTCGAGTCGCGAGTCGATCAGCTGATTCAGGCCCGGAACCTGCCCGGATCCGGCGGCTGTCGACAGCCGCCGGCCGAGACCGTCGACGACGGTGAGGGATTGGACGTTGTCGACCGTCCGACCGTAGGCGACGGTGTGTGCGCCGCAGGCGTTGTTGCCGATCATGCCGCCGAAGGTGGCGCGGGCGTGGGTGGACGGATCGGGACCGAATCGCAAACCCGCAGGGGCCAGCCGTCTCTGCAGATCTCTCAGGATGACGCCCGGCTGCACGTGCGCGGTGCGGCTTTCGAGGTCGATGTCCAGGATTCGATCGCAGATGCCGGGCGAAGTCGAGCACGATGCCGGCTCCGATGGCATTGCCGGCCACGGAGGTGCCGCCGCCGCGACTGGTGACCGGTACACCCGACTCCCGGCTGATCGCCAGAGTGGCCAGCACATCGTCGACATCGAGCGGCTCGACGACGACCTGCGGGACGACCCGGTAATTACCGGCGTCGGAGGAGTATTCGGCCCGCCGCCGCCGATCGTCGGAAACCTGTCCCCGCACCGCCGCCCGCAGCTGCCTGACGACGGTGCGCTGGCTCTGTTCCAGGTCGGACATCGTCGCCGACATTACTCGTCGCGCAGGGCATTACTCGTCGTGCGACCGAGCCGCTCAGTCGCCCGAAGCTGAACAGAACGAGGTTCAGGCGCTCCGCCAGTCGTCCGACTGCAGGTGAGAACCGGCCTGCGGGCCCATCTGCAGCATGCCCCCGTCCACGACGTACGACGCGCCGGTGACGTAGGAAGCTGCGGGCGACGCGAGGAAGGCGATCACGGCAGCTATCTCTCTGGCATCGCCAGGGCGGCCCAGAGGTATTCCGGGCCGGGCGATCTGCCGGGGATCGTCGTCCTCGTGTCCGGTCATCGGCGTTGAGATCTCCCCGGGCGCAACAGTATTGGCGGTGATGCCTGCACTGCCGAGCTCGAGTGCAATGGTTTTCATCAGACCGCCCAGCCCGTGCTTGGCGGCGTCGTAGGCGGCGGAGCCGACTCTGGGCTGGTGCTCGTGCACGCTGCTCACGGCGATCAGCCGGCCGCCCGTGCCCTGGGCGACCATGATCTTCGCCGCCTGGGCGATGCAGGCGAACGCCCCGTCGAGGTCGGTGCTCACGGTGTCCCGCCACTGCGCCAGGGTCATCTCCAGCACCGGCGTGCCTCCCCCAGCGCCGGCGTTGTTGACGAAGACGTCCAGTCCGCCGAGGTCCTGCGCCAACGACTTGATGACCGACTGACTTCCGGTCAGGTCCCTGGTGTCCAATCGACTCACCACCGCCCGGCGGCCGATCGATCGCACCTCGTCGGCCGTGGCCTTCGCGCCGTCGTGGTCGGAGTGCCACGTGATGCCGATGTCCATGCCCGCCTGGGCGAGAGCGACGGCCGTCGCCCGGCCGATGCCGGAGTCGGACGCCGTCACGATGGCCAGGTGGGGACTGAAGCGCTGCGGGTCGAAGGTCATGGGGCAGTGGTACCCGCCCGGGTCCTCGGGTCAAACCACACGGCTCCACACTCGGGCCGAAAATGTTGCGGCCGCGGTTGATCCGGGCCGTTCACACCCAGCCGGCCCGCTACCGTTGTGCCGTCCGGCTGTTGACGAGGGGACTGGAATCGATGACAGGTGCAACCCCGGCGTCGGTGAGGGCCTGGCCGGTCTTCGCATCGCTGCAGGGCTACCGGTCCGCCTGGGTGCGGTCCGACGTGCTGGCCGGTCTGACCGTGTGGGCGGTGCTGGTGCCGGAAGCGCTCGCGTACGCCACCATCGCCGGCGTCCACCCGGTGGTCGGCCTGTACGCGGCCGTGCCGGCGCTGGTGCTGTACGCGGCGGCCGGGAGTTCACGTCATCTGGTCGTCGGCCCGATGTCGGCCACCGCCGCACTGTCGGCCGCCATCGTCGCTCCGTTAGCCGGCGGCGACAGCGCCAAGTACGTCGTCCTGACCGCGGCTCTGGCGATCGTCACCGGCATCCTCGGAGTGCTGGCCGGAGTGCTGCGGTTCGGTTTCATCGCATCGTTCATCTCGGAACCGGTGTTGAAGGGATTCATCGTCGGACTGGCGCTGACCATCGTGGTCGGCCAGATACCGGCCCTGCTGGGCATCGCCAAGACGGGGGGTGACTTCTTCGTCCAGGTGTGGGGAGTGGTCTCCCACCTCGGCCAGACCCACGTCCTCACCCTGCTCGTCGGTTTGCTGAGCCTGATCATCGTGCTGGCCTGCAAGCGATGGTTCCCGATGGTCCCTGGATCACTGCTCGCGGTCCTGCTCGGCACCGCGGCCTCGGCGGTCTTCGACCTACAGGCCCACGGGGTGTCCATCGTGGGGCAGATCGATTCGGGGCTTCCGGACCTCGGCTGGCCGAACCTGGATCTGGACGGGTATCTGAGCCTGGTCGGGCCGGCCGCCGGCGTGCTGATCATCGGGTTCGCCGAAGGGCTGGGGGCGGCCAAGACCTACGCGGCGAAGGCCGGATACCAGGTCGCCCCGAACCGTGAACTGATCGGGCTGGGCGCGGCCAACCTGGGCGCCGGCCTTTGCTCGGGGATGGTGGTCAACGGCAGTCTGTCCAAGACGGCGGTGAACGGCGCTGCCGGGGCCAGGTCGCAGGTTTCGGGCCTGGCCGTCGCCGTCCTCACCGTGATCACCCTGCTCTTCCTGACCGGGCTGTTCGAACAGTTGCCGGAAGCCACCCTGGCCGCCGTCGTCATCGCCGCCGTGATCGAGCTGGTCGACGTGGCTGCGCTGCGCCGGCTCTACCGGGTCTGGACGGCCCGACTGGGCAGCATCTATGGCGTGACCGCCCGCGCCGACTTCGCCGCGGCGATCGCCGCGATGCTGGGGGTGCTGCTGTTCGACACGCTGCCCGGGCTGATCATCGGCATCGTGGTGTCCATGCTGCTGTTGCTGTATCGGGCGTCCCGGCCGCACATCGCCCGGCTGGCCCGGCGCGACGGCGCCTGGCTCGACGTAGAACGGCACGCCGAACTCGAGCCAGACCCTCGGTCCGTCGTCGTCCGGGTGGAGGCGGGCCTGTTCTTCGCCAACAGCGACCGTGTCCGCGATCGGATCAACGCGCTGATCACTCCGGACACCCGCATCGTGGTGCTGGATGCGCAGACTTCGCCCGACATCGACGTGACGGCAGCGAACATGCTTTCCGAGCTCGCGGCCGCCCTCGCCAGGGACGGCATCCAGCTACGCATCGCCAGGGACATCGGCCAGTTTCGCGACGTGATGCGCCGTGCGGCGCCCGACGCCTTCCGGGACCACGTCTATCTCAGTGTGGACGACGCACTCCGCGCGCCTCGGGCCGGAGACGCGACCAAGTGACCTCCTGGCTCCCGGTGGCGGTGGCGGGTAGCGATTTACCGCGGGTTATGGGTCAATCCGGTGGGGGCGGCCCGGCCGCGGCAACCGGCTTGACGGAACTGCCTGGTTGGATCGTGGGGATCCGGCGGGTGAAGAAGAGCGCGCCGATCGCCACCAATCCAGCCAGCGCAAAGGCCACCTGCAGTGCCTCGAGCCGAGCGTCTGCATTGATCTGCACGATGGCGTCGGAGTCGGCCTGACTTACTCCGGCGGTCGCCAGAGCGGAACTGAGCTGAGCATCTGAGATGAAGGGCACGCCCCCGACGATCTGGGTAGAAATCTGTGCCTTGACCGAGTCCTGTACCTGCGGACTGTCGGCCACCCCGGTCAACGCCGCGGTGCTCAATGTGGCGATCAGCACCGAACCGATGAGTGCGGTGCCCATCGAAGCTCCGAGGTTCGTCGCCGTGTTCTGCAGCCCTCCGACCTCCGCAGTCTCCCGGTCCGACACGGCGGACACGGTGACGGCACCCAGTTGCGAGGCCAGGGCACCCAGTCCGAGGCCCATCAACAGCATCGGGATGGTGGTGACCCCGGCGTCGGCGCCCGGGTCCATGCCGGCCACCAGGAACCCGATGCCGACGATCATCGACAGCAGGCCCAGTCGCACCACCCGTCGAGGATTCGCGCGTGGCCACAGCTTCGGCACGCCGACGGCGGCGATGAGGAGAGCGATGGAGAGGGGGATCAGCCGGATTCCGGTCTGCAATGCGTCCAGTCCCAAGACGATGGATAGGAACAGGGGAATTGCGAAGAAGACGCCGGCCTGGACCATGAATTGGGCGAAGAACATGGTCAGTCCACCCGAGAGCTGTTTGTTGGCCAGAAGACTGGGACGCACAAGCGGCTCGAGCCGGCCACCCGAAGATTCGAGGCGACTCTCCCAACGGAGGAAGGCGTAGATCACCACGAGACCGCCGGCAATGAACCAGATCGTCAGCGAGGCACCGAAGATCGCCGGCGTTCCGGGCCTGGCGATGACCCAGCCCCATTCACTGGACCGCAGTACGCCGAACACGAACAGGCCAAGGCCGAGGACGGACAGCAGCGAACCCACCAGGTCGATGCGGCCCGGCTTGGGGGCGACGTCGTGGACCTTGCGCAGAACGGCGAGGATCGCAACAACGATCACCATTTCACCAACGAATACGTAGCGCCACGAGGCGTAGGTGGTGACGGCTCCACCGATCAACGGACCGGCAGCCACGGCCATCGCTGCCGCCGCGGCCACCAGACCGTAAGCGGCGGAACGTCTCTCAGGGGGAAAATTCGACGCCACCAGCGCCACGATGGCGGGCATGATCAAGGCGGCGCCGACTCCCTCGAGCAAAGACCAACCGATCAGCAGCACGCCGAGGTTGGGCGCCAGGGCGGTGGTGAGCGATCCGAGTCCGTAGATCATCAGCCCGACGCCCATCGCGCGGCGCCTGCCGACGATGGTGCCGATCTTGCCGCCGGTGATCATCAGCGTGGCCATGACCAGTGTGTAGAGCGTGATGGCGGTTTGAATGCCGGTGATGGTCGTCCCCAGGTCGGTGGCGACGGTGGTCATGGACACGTTCATGACGGAACTGTCGAGGGTCATGAGGAACTGGCTGCTGGCCAGCACCGCCAGTACCAGACCGGAGCCCTTCCCCCTGGTCGTCGGGGGATTCCCTGTGCTCGCCATCAGAAGATCATCGCAGAGGCGGCATGCGCGGATACATAGTCGCCGATTGGCGGAGGAATCCACCGCACCTGGCCGATCACTCCCGTACGATTCGATATTCATCGTCGGCGTTGCGCAGCGTAGAACACCGTACGACTTCGGCAATCGGATCTGCGAGGTGGCAGTCGTGTCCAGCGAGACGGTAGCGCCAGGAACACCCGCCCGGCCCGAGCGGCCGGAGGCTCGCCGGGTGTGGCTGGCCAGGGCAGCGCTGGTCGCCATGGCAGCGGCTGTCGTCGTGGTTGTCGCAGCGAAAGGCCGGACCGGTCTGACCCTGGCGGGTTTCGGTCTTCTCGGGGTCTTGCTGCTGGTCGTCGGTGGTTACTGGTTCGTCGCGAAACGCGGCCCGCTCCGATGGATCGGTGCCGCACTCATCATATTTTCGTTCGTCTTCGTACTGGTCGCCTACATCCGGCACGGCGTCCTGGCGATCGGTCTGGTGGCACTGGCTCTGCTGATCCTCGGAGGGTGGGCGGCCGGCGCGGCACTACGGAATTCCACGGAGTCGATGGATGCCGACGATCCCCGTGACGCCGGCCCTGCACCCCTTCATCGTGATGAATCCACATTCCGGCGGCGGCAAAGTAGTGCGCTTCGACCTGGCAAACAAGGCAGCGGCGCTCGGGGCCGAGGTCTTCGTGATGGAGGGCCCTGGTCATGTCGACATCGTTGCGCTGGTGCGCGATGCCGTGGCCCGCGGTGCCGACCTGCTGGGCGTCGCCGGCGGCGACGGAACGCAGGCGCTCGTCGCCGGAATAGCGGCCGAACATGACATCCCGTTGCTGGTCATCAGTGCGGGCACCCGCAACCATTTCGCCCTCGACCTCGGCCTGGACCGGGAGGATCCGTCGACGTGTCTGACGGCCTTGACCCACGGTGAGGAAGTGCGTGTCGACCTCGGGATGATCGCCGACCGGCCATTCGTCAACAACGCCTCGTTCGGCGCCTATGCCGAGATCGTGCAGAGCCCGGAATACCGGGACAACAAGAACCGAACGATGCTGGAAATGCTGCCGGATCTGCTCAGCGGCGAGAAGGGGCCGGATCTGACGGTGGAGGTGGGCGGCGCCACCGTCTCCGGTGTCAGCGCGGTGCTGGTGAGCAACAACCCCTATGGCGCCGGGCGCCTCGTCGACATGAGTCGACGGGCCCGGCTGGATCGGGGTGTGCTCGGCGTCGTGACCGGACAGCTCAGGAATACGGCCGAGGCGGTCAGCCTGCTGCGAAGTGCACCGAATCGGCCGGTGACCGAGCTGCCCAGTGGCGTAACAGTCGTGATCGACAGCGACGCCCCGGCCATCCCGGTGGGCATCGACGGTGAGGCCGTCACCATGAAAACGCCGGTGCACTGCACTATCCGGCCCCGCGCACTTCGCGTTCGGCTTCCCGTCGACAGGCCCGGTGTACCCCCCATCCCGGGCAAATTGGACTGGAAGGCGCTCTGGCAACTGGCGCTGGGCAGATCATCCGACCGGTAAGGCACGAGGTAGCCCTAGGTGCTACCGGCCGGCGTGACGGCGACCCAGACGCCACGCCGGCCGACTTAGCTTGCGATGAAATCAGTTCTCAGCCGTTCTGCAGTTCCTCGGCCAGTTCCTTCTCGTCTTCCTCGGAAAGCGACGTCTTCAGGACGGTGCCGCCGAAAGGCGAGATCCGGTCGTTGAACTTGTCCTCGGTGATCTTGGTGGCCATGATGACCACGGCCGCCATGCCGGGCTTGAGCAGGTCCTGGACCTGGCCACGGAACTGATCGTTGACGCCCGACTTTCCGAGCTTGCCGAACAGGGCGCCCATGAGTCCGCCGATGGCCAGACCGACGAACGGGACGAAGAACAGCAGACCGATCAACATGCCCCACAGGGCTCCGCCGGCAGCGCTGACGCCGACGATCTTCTGCGGTGTCTCGACGTGATTCTTTCCTTCGGCGTCAACTGTGACGATCGCCAGCCCGCTGAGGGAGACGACGAAATCCGACTGCATGGCAATGACTTCGTTGTAGGCCGCGGTGGCCTTGGCGTGGTCCTCGTAGCCGATGACGATGAGTTCTGACACTTTGGTGCTCTCCTTGCGTGGCAACGAATGGTGCGTGGCGATGGTGATCGAGGCGTTCGGATCGGGTCTACCCAGGTTCCTCCTTCAAGGCTCATCTGCCGGGTTCGACAGCTGGGCCCGCTATCGGTGTTCTGCCGACCGGCGCGGTTTCGGCGGTCCCGGCGCAGAATACTGACTCCGGGCACAGCACGACCATGGAGCCCCTTGGACTGCCGGCCGACGGCAGTTCATGGCGCACTTTCGATTCCGGCATCGAGGGCTTCAGGTGGGAGCCGGCGGACTTCCAGCAGTTCGAGCCCCAACCCCTGAAGCCGGTTGATGATGCCATGCAGCGCCGACTGATCGGCCACCGGACCGCGAAGCATCGTGGTGACCGGCTCGACGGTGACGCGGACGCCCTCGAGTTCTTCCAGTAATGCGTCCGGAACCGGCCCGGCAATCCGTATCTCGTAGCCGATCGCAGTCATTGCGCACCTGCCATTGCCGGCGGCGTGAGGGCGTGGCCAACCCTCGAGATCGTTCTCGAGATCGTCATGGTGCGACGGTCGCACGAATGGGCTTTCGGCGCATCACCCACATTGTGTAGAGAGCCTCGCCGGAGACTTCTGCGAGGCAGCGGCCCGGAAGGCCGTGATCGGTATCCCCCGGACCGGGTGATGTGGACGGATCGGGCCCGTGTTGTGATTTGACGAAGCCAACCGTGGTTCTACGTCGGTGAAACCGGGTCTGCGTCACCGCCCAACGAACGAGAGGCCTTCGCCCATGGAGAGAGTCGTCGTCAAAGTGGCCCGCGTGCTGCTGTGGCTGGTCTACATCTGGGTGACGATCACCCTGGTGCTGCTGTTGCTGACGTTCATCCTCGAACTGTTCGGGGCCAACCCCGACGCCGGTTTCGTCGATTGGGTCTACCGGTCGGTCGACACCGCTATGGCCCCGTTCAGGGGGATATTCAAGCCGATCCACTTGACCGCTGATTCAACGCTGGACACGTCGGTGCTGTTCGCGATGATCGTCTACGGATTCGTCGCGATCGGGCTGCACGTGGCCATCGAGTGGATCACGCGCATGGCTCGCGCTGACGAGATCAGGGCCGCCCAGGCCGCCGTCGCAGTGCCTGCCGTGGTGGGGTCGACTCACGTCATCCAGCTCACCGGGCCGTCCGGGGCCTCTGCGTCGGCGCGGCTCATCCCTCGTCAAACCGGAACGTCGGTCGATCTGAGCGCAAAGGGTTTGGATGCCAGTCGCAGTTACAGCGTCTGGTTGCAGAACGCCCACGGCGTGCGAGTGCTGGCCGGCACGTTCGAGCCGGGGACGGCGGGCACGGCGGACATCTCGTTCCTCAGCAACGCCGCGTTGGCCGACACTGTCGGTTTCGGCCTGACCGCACTGCCTTCGGCAACCGACCCGAACCAAACGGACGTATTGGCTTCCCGCCTCTAGCGTCCTCGATCAGCCGCGAAAGTCGGTCGGCTGGCGGATCTCATCCACCCAGCACACACTGGAGGCAGTCACGCTCTGCAGATAGGGGCAGGCGCGTTCTCGAGATCGGGTCGTTCAAGGGAGGCATGGGATGAGTGAGTCAGGTTCGACTGAATCAGGTTCCAGCGCTGGCGCAATCGGTGAGCCAGCCCCGGCTGGGGAGGACGAGCTCACCCGCGCTGCGGCGGCCGGGCCGCCCCTGGCTTGGGACGACGATTATTCCGAAGCGGGCGACGGCCGACCTGAATCGCCGCCTAACGATCTGTTGTTCAACATCTTCCGAGAGCCGGAGGAGATGCGGGAAGAGAAGGGCCAGTGATGGCGACCGATCAGAAACCTGTGAGCCCGGCCCCGTCCGATGGTGACGGCCCGGCTTCGTCAGGGGAGGCGGACCCACTCGAGGCAGCAGCCGCCGCCGGTCCGATCGTGTGGCCGGAAGATCCGGAGGGCGATCCGACCGACACACCGGTGGTCGTGATGGGTACGGACACCGAGGATCGGTCCACCTACGACCCGTTCCCGGGCCAGCGGCTGTAAGCGCTTTAGCTGGAAGCGACTGAGCGGGCCGGCGGGGTAGGCCCGAGTCACACAGCCTGCTTTGCACCGTGTGCAATGATCTTGATGGCACCTGGGCCGACCCGGCTGGTGTGAAGGTTTATCCAACCTGGGTGATGCGAAGTCGGCCAGAAGCGGACAACCATCGAAGACGGCGGTCACCGACCGCTTCGGCGTAGCCGCCGGCGTCGTGCTGCAGGAGGACCACATGACTGGGACAGACAGGCCCGCCAAAGCTGGAACCACCGCTTCGTCCAACCGGCCAGTGGAGGTCGTGGAGGACGGCCGTCCGAGCGCCATCGAGACGCGATTCCTGCAGGTGGTCGAAGACTTCAATGACACCTCGCAGGAATGGCGCCGGCTGTTCTCCGAATTGTTGGGAACTTTTTTCCTGGTGCTCGTCGCAGCAGGCGGCGGAATGATGGGCCAAGCGTTCCCGAACACCATCGCCCGCACGGCCGCGGTGGTGGCTCCCGGACTGATGGTGATGGCCATCATCCTGTTCATGGGCAAGGTCTCCGGCGCGCATCTGAATCCAGCCGTCAGCTTCGCGTTCGCCCTCCGTGGAGATTTCCCGTGGCCCCGCGTTCCGGGATACATCGTGGTCCAGTTGATCGGGGCCTCGCTCGCGGCGTGGTTCCTGCAGGGCGTCGTCAACGTGTCGGCGAGCTACGGCTCGAACTATCCCGCGCCGAACTACTCGTCCACCAGTGCCCTGTTGATGGAGATCATTCTGACCGTGGGCCTGGTCAGCGTCATCCTGGGCACCGCTTCCGGAGCACAGAACCTAGGCGTGTTCGGTGCGCTCGGGGTGGGCAGCTATATCGCACTGGCCGGCTTGTGGGGCAGCCCGATCTCCGGCGCATCGATGAACCCGTCACGCACCTTCGGGCCCGACCTGGTCAGTGCCAACTTCGGCGCCTACTGGGTCTACGTCGTCGGCCCTGTCGTCGGCGCCGCTATCGCGGTCGGTATCGCATTCATCCTGCGTGGCAGGGGAGGCGGGCGATCCGGTTCCGCTGCCGCCCAGGGCGCGCTGTTCACCCAGGTGGCCAATCCCGACGCCTGACCGGGCGCGTCGCAGGTTAGCGGCTGGCTCAAGCTTCGGCTGGTGGTTTGGCCGTGACTGCGTGCGCCTGCTGACGGCTGGCCATGAGGTACTTGACGCCTTCCATGGTGAGGAAGGCGGTCACAACGGCGATCAGGATGGGTGCGGTCTGCAGCGCCCCGACCTGGGTCAAGAATGCCGCCATCAACACCATGGAGAACGGCGCGGGCGCCAGGGCACCGGGGACGGCGGCGAGCAGGCAGGTGAATGCCAATCCCAGCGGCACGCCGGGAATCACCTGATGGACGATCACTCCGGCCGTTCCGCCGATGAACAGCGACGGGAAAATGGGTCCGCCGACAAATCCACTTCCCTGACTCACGGCGAAGGTCAGCAGCTTCGCGATCAGGGTTGCGACGAGCAGGCCCAGACCCAGGGTCCCGGCCCCGTTGAGCACGGTGTTGAGCTGATCGCTGCCCGAGAACATCGTGAGCGGAAATGCGACACCGATCACTCCGAAGACCACGCCGCCCAGCACTGGTTTCGCGATGGCGGGAATCGCCAACCGGCCGAACAGCCGCTGCGCCGCCATCGTGCAGGCGCCCAGCAACGTCACCACCACGGCCGCGAACAGGCCGAGCGGGATCCCCGCGAGTAGCTGCCAGTCCTTGAAGGTGTACTGCGGCACCTTGTAGTCGCCGACGAACACAGCACCGGCGATGGCGAAGTAGATGCCGAAAGAGACGCTCGAGGCCACGATCTCAGCGGCCAGGGCCTTGGCGAGCCGCCGCCCGCCCGGCCGAGCGACCTCGAGGATCAACATCACCACGATGACCGTGCTGGAAAACAGCCCGCCGTAGGCGCCCGCGAAGCCGGCCAGGGTATTCACCTGGGAATCCTCTTTGTCCAGCGCCCTCCGCTTGGCCATCCAGCTGGCCGCCCCACCTCCCATCGTTCCCAGCGCCTTCTCCGGACCCAGGCTGGCGCCACCGATCAGCGACACCGCTGAGACGACCGCTACGCCCGGCACCAGCCCCGGGTTGACGTGCTCAGTTTGCAGGTCCTCGAACAGGCCGGGAACCTGCTCAGGTAGGTGGGTCAGGCGCCGCAGAAGGCCCACGCCGAGACCGGCCGCCGCGGCGACCGCGACCCACCACCAGTGCCCTCCCAACCAGCTCGGGATTGGCGTCGTCGTACCACTTGCCCGCCGAACTTGAGAACTCCGATGAACACCAGACCGACGAACGCGCCGAACACCCCGAGGATGACCGCGTAACCGATCAGGACCCAGAACGCCCGAGTCCGGGTGACCGGTGGAAGCGCGGCCCCCTCGGGCCCAGCGCTCACTTGCTGAACCTGCGCGAACGGGAACTCGCGCCCCGCGACCGCCGCCACCAGCTGATCGGACCGTTTCGATTGTCTACACGGCACTTCAACGAGCCCCGGCTCGGCATGTCGTGTCCCCTCCGCTTGTTTGAAACTATGGACGATCGGGCGAGCGCCTTTCCCGGCGACGGGCCACAAGGTCGGGCCCGGCAAACATTGCCCGGCTCGACCCGATCGGAGCCCCGGTTTGCCCGGTGAACGTTCGACCTTCAGACGCCGTCGACCGACGGGACCCGTCCGCTGCGGATGGCCTCGGCCAGGGCCTGGTAGTCCAACTCGTTCTGGTCGGCGTAGCGGACGGAGAAATCGGCGATGGACTGGTCGAAGCTTTCGTCCTCGCCCAGGTAGGCCGCGATTGCGGCTGCGTCACCGGACCGTGCGTGGGCCCGGGCCAGGGTCCATCCACACAGTTCGGCGTAGAAGCTCAACACCGCTGCCGACATGCCTTCGACGATCGCAGATCCCTTCATGTCGCGGAGCTGCCGCCAGTAGTAGTAGCGGTCATCCTGGACGCCTTTGCTCCAGCCGAGATAGATGTCGCTGGCCGCCTGCATGATGCGTTGACCCTGGACGACCCGCTCGCCGGGGTTGCGGTACTTGCTCTTGGGCAGATGGTCCTCGAGCACAGAGCGCGTGGCCTCCTTGACTTGCAGGAATAGCGGGTCCTTCTCGTCGCGGCCTTGCAGCAGAACGATGAAGGCACGCGTTCCGACGCTGCCGACCCCGACGACCTTGCGTGCCACGTCGACTATCTCGAACCGTTCCAGCAGGTGGCGACGATCGTCCTGCAAGGTGATCCGGTATTTGCGGAACTGATCGTGCAGAACCCTCTCGACTTCTTCCTCGGAGATGCCGAAGGAGCTTCCGAGGTCGCGACCGGGTATCACCAAGGGCGGCAGGCTGACGATCCGGTAGTGGCCGTCGACCAGCTCGCCGAGCTTGGACAGCGCCTGCAGGCTGTCGCGGGTGTGAGCCTTGGCCAGGTTCTTCTCCGCCGTCTTGACCGCCTTGGCCTCGGCCGATTTGTGGGGCTTGACGAGCTTCGCGCCCTTGGCCTGCTTCTTGTCCTTCGCCCCGGCCTTCTTGTCCAGCTTGGCGACCTTGTCCAGCTTGTCCGGTGGGCACGGCGCGCCTCCCGGTGCTCAGGTCGACCAGGGCGGCGCGCAGATCGTCCTCCGAGTAACGCGTGTACCAGAGGTCCATCACCCGCATCTGCCCGAACTCCGCCATCGCCTTGCGGTACGACCGGACGGCCACCTGGGCAGCCGCTTTTCCCTCGGCCGGAGTGTGTCCGTTGTTGCGCGCCGCAATGGTGAAGCTGGCCGCCATGCGCTTCACGTCGTACTCGAACGGCCCCGGCAGGGTCTCGTCGAAATCGTTGAGGTCGAACAACAGCTCGCGCTCGGGGGAGGCGAACGCACCGAAGTTGGACAGGTGCGCATCGCCGCACAGCTGAACGGTCAGCCCCGCCGTAGGTGTGGCCGCAAGATCGGTGGCCATGACCTTCGCGGCGCCCCGGTAGAAGGTGAAGGGAGACACGGTCATCCGGCCGTGCCGAACCGGAATCAGGTCGAGCTCCCTGGTGACGTTCTGTTGCTCCAGCAGTTCAACAGGGTCGGGCCGGTCGGTGGCCGGCTGCCAGCCGGCATGGCTGTCGGGCGGTGTCTTCGACGCGGGCCTGCGCCCCGGCCTCACGTCGATCAGCCAGACTCGGGTGCTGCACTTTGGTGGCGACCATTTGCGACATCTCCTAGTAAGCGGCGGGTCTGACCCGGTGTTGCGACAACAATAGGCCGCTGTCCAAGCGGTGCTGACGGCGAGCGCCTGTGTCGGATTCTCTCCCTGCCCGCGGACACGGAGCATCACCCAAGTCGGGTAGACATGCGCGGTGGACCGTCCGAACCCAAGAGTTGGGGGTTTCCCAATCGGAATCACCCTGTTCGTGTGATGCAGGGCCGGTAGGACGGGTCGTAGGTTGGTGTTCCGTCGATCGGACATGGGTGTCAACATGGTGCCCAACGTCGTCTGTCCGTTTTCCTTCCCCATAGAAAGCTTCCGTTGTCACCAGGCAACAGCCTGGTGCCCATCCATCAGTAGTAACCGAAAGGACAGTGTCATGTCGGTAGGACCAGTCCAGCTCATCGTGCTCGGATTCCCGCATCCTGACTTCCACGGCGAGATGATCGCCGAGTTGGAAAAGCTGCGGGAGAACGACGCAGTGCGGGTCATCGACGCCCTTGCGGTGTACAAGGACGACGACGGTGACGTCGAGATCGCGCACCTGAGCACGCTCACCCGTGAAGAGGCCATCGAGGTGGGCACCGTCATCGGCGCCCTGATCGGTTTCGGCATCGATGGCGAGGAGGGTGCCGAGGCGGGCGCCGAACTGGGCGCGGAAGCCGCCGCCGAGGGCGCCTCCCCGTTGGACGGCGTTGACGAGTGGGACATCCTCGAGGACATTCCCAACGGCTCCGCCGCCGCCCTCGTGCTGATCGAGCACCACTGGGCAGTCGGACTTCGTGATGCTCTCATCAGAGCCGGCGGTTTCCGGATCAGCGACGGCTTCATCAGCCCGCTTGATCTGGTGGGTATCGGACTGCTCACCGCCGAGGAAGCTGCGGCCCATCACGAACTCGAAACGGCAGGAGCCAGCTCGAAGTAAGGTCGTAGTCACAACTGCCGTTTGACCTCGATCACAGATCGGAAGGGAGGTGCACCATGTTTGGTGCCCGTCGGGTTGCCCGTCGCACTGGCCGTCGCACTAGCCGCCGCGTCAGCCGCCGCTGATCGACAAATGTCTACCTGCCCGGGCGGGTGCGCAGATGCGCACCCGCCCGGGTGGTCTATCCACGAAGGCGAGCTGGGGAACGTGCCGATAGGGACCCGGTGCCCTACTTCACTGTTGAGACGCCGGGCCTGCCGCGGTCGCACTCCGATGACGGTCGAGATAAATCACGGTCGGTGGGAATCCCAGTGCATCAAGACGATCCAGCAGAAGCCGGAACTCGTCAGGGCCGGGGCAGCTGCCGGTGAGCACGCTGTGCGAGTTCACCGCCAGGGTGGAAAAATCAGGGAAACAGGATTGGATCACTGGTCCGAGCTCGCCGTTGACCATCAGCTCGTAGCTGCTGGGCTCGGCCGACTCGTCGCCGGTAGTCCAGTTATCCCGGGTCATGGGGATCGCCTCCTTCACAATCCACCAGACGTCGGATACCCGATCAGTTTCAGACCAATTGCCTGCACACGGCTGATCATCACGTGCAACGCCGCTTGATCGGCGATCCGACCTCGCAGAACCGTTGCAACCGTCAGACGTGCGTCGTTGATTTGCGGCAGAATTGCTTCCGGTATCAGGCCGATTACTCGGATCTCGTAATCGAGTTGGGTCATCTCACGCCCGCAGACCGGAACGGCCATACGTCATGGTGGTCGCTGAGGCTGTCGATCCACCGGTCATGGCGTGAACATCGCACATTATGCAGGTCGGATGCATCACCCGCACTGGGTAGGAATCCGCATCCAGGCACACAGCTTCCTGGTCAAGTCTCTGCTACATTCCGCTGTAGTGGATGATCCGAAATCAAACTCGGCCGAACGGGTGCTTGTGTGGCGGATGGGGTGTGTCAGGAGGCTGTGCCGAGAAGGACCATGAAGTTGTCCGGGGTTTGGATGGGTTTCGGTCGGATCCTTGGAGGCCACCGTCGTCGCCCAGTGCGGCGAACGGAGATCCTGGGGTGACGGAGAAGGTGTGAACGAGGACCTCAGCGTCCAGTTGCGACTGCGCGCGACACCGCCGGTACTTCCCTCGTTGATCGTGCGGAGGCCGCGGCTCGAGGCGCGGCTGAGCCGGGGAGTCCAGCTGCCGGTCACCCTGGTCAGTGCCGGACCAGGTTCGGGCAAAACCGTAGCGGTCGCATCCTGGCTCGCCGGCCGCACGGAATCGACGCCGGTCGCCTGGCTCACCTTGGACCAGCCGGACAACGACCTGCGCACATTCTGGTCGGATGTCCTGGCCGCGCTCATCACGAGTGGCGCGCTGACCGACACCGCAGTGGGCGAGGTCATGCCGGCGTCGGGATTCGGGGCCATGGAGGTCCTGCAGGTGCGAGGAGGACTGGTCGTCCTGCCGGAGCCGGTCGTGCTGGTTCTCGACGATGTGCATCTGCTGACCGATCCGGTCGTCCTGGAGTCGCTGGACCGACTTCTCGATCATCAGTCCTCGCTGCTCAGACTGGTCTTGATCACACGCACCGATCCGCCGCTGCGGCTGCACCGTCTCCGGATCAAGGCGCATCTCAAGGAAATCCGGGTTGCCGACCTGGCCTTCACCGATGCCGAATCGGCGCAGGTACTGGACCGCGGCGGAATCAATCTGTCCGAACGGCAACTCGACGGTGCTTCATTCCAGAACCCAGGGCTGGCCGGCGGCTGTTCGGCTGGCCGCCATGTTCCTCGATCCAGAGGATCTCGACGCGGGCCTTGCCCGGTTCTCGGGCAATGAACGATCGGTCGCTGAATATCTCGTCGGTGAAGTCCTGGACGGGCTCTCCCCGCGTGATCGGGACTTCCTGCTCAAAACGAGCCTGCTGGAGCGGATCAGTGGTCCGCTGGCCACCGTGTTGACCGGGAGATCCGACACCCAGGCAGTTCTGGAGCGGCTCGCTGCCGCAAATGCTCTGGTCGTCGCTCTCGGCGGGCGGAAGTGAATGGTTTGGCTATCACCCACTGTTACGGGAGCTGCTCGAGCACCGACTGGCACTCGAACAGCCGGGTGCGGCCGTCGACCTGCACCTGCGGGCGGCCGGTTGGTTCGCTGCCAACGACGAACCCATCCCGGCGATCCTGCATGCCTCACGAGCGCAAGAATGGGACGAGGTCGGGCGTATTTTATTGTTCACCGCGGCTCCCTCTGCTGGTCACGGCGGATGCAATGGCGTTGGCGACAGCGTTGCTCCCAGCGGCGACCAGAGCGATCGGACATCCCAGCTGGAGCACTCTGATCGCCGCTGCGGCCTACCATTTCCAGAGCCACGATCTGGAGTCCATGCGGCAGGACATCGCTGACGCACGCGAACATCTCGCGGATGTGGACACCGACGTCCGGGCTGCCGCTGAAGTGTTCTGCGCCATGATGATGATGTCCTACAGCCGGGGCCGACTCGGGGCTGCCGCGCTGGTTGCCACCGCCTCGGCCGCATCGCACCTGCTCGATACCGTTCCGCGACCGTTGATGGCCGCGGCGAGGCCATTTCGAGTCGTCGCGGACAACAACCTCGCGGTCGGCCTGCTGTGGAGCGGTGACTTCGCGACGGCCGAGCAGAAGTTCAACGCCGTCGCAGCGCAGGCGAGTAGACACGGTCTCGGACTGACCCACCTCAACGCGGCCGCCCATCTTGCCGTATCCGATGCGATCCACGGGCGTCTGCGGGCGGCGGACAGGCGGGTGACCGCCACTACGGCCGATCTCGACCGGCGCGGCTGGGGCTCGGAGGGACAGGCACTCGGGGTGTATCTGTCGTCAGGTCTGACGCTGCTGGCCAGGAATGATCTGGATCGGGCGGCTGGTCAGATCGAACGTGGCCTGGCGGTCAGTACCAGTGGGTCCGATCTGACCTGCCGACTGGCGCTCGGGATCGCATCGGTGATGGTCAGTGCCGCGGCCGACGACGGCCGGGCCGTGGCCGCTGCCGCGGACGGACTGACCGTGGAACGGGAGTCCATATCCGATCCCGGCGAGATGATCTGGCGCTGGTCACTGGTGGCACAGGCACACGGGCATCTCGCCGCGGGCACCGTGGATGCCGCATTCGATTGCCTCGCTCAAGCGGACACTGACGCCGGATACGTTGGCGGACTCGCTCGGATCGTGCTGGCGAAGGCTCAGCTGATGCTGGATCAACCCGGCCGGGCGCTCGACACTCTCGGTCCCCCTACTGCGCGAACCCGGCCCGTATCTATTGCAGTCCGTCGACGCCCTGGTGATTTCTTCGCTGGCTTCCGAACGCCTGCGCCATCGGTCGGCGGCACTGACTGCATTGACCCAGGCGATCGATCTGGCCCAACCGGAAGGCATCGTCAGTTCGTTCCTGACGGCCGGCTCGGCAATGTCCGACCTGATCGGCCAGCACCGGCAGGTCGTGGCCCGGCATCTGCCGTTCACCCAGCAGCTGTTGGCCGCCGTCGCCCGGGATCTCCCCCCGGCACCGGCGCCCGAAAGATTTCGAGCACCTGACGGAGCGGGAATTGGTTGTGCTCCGTTACCTGCCGACCATGCTCAAAGCCGCCGAGATCGCCTCTGACCTGTTCGTCTCGGTCAACACCGTGAAACAGCACAACAAATCGATCTACCGAAAGCTCGGTGCCATCACCCGCCGCGATGCGGTCGATAGAGCGCGTGCTCTCAACCTGTTGTGAGGACGGTGAGCCGGCGGTTCGATCTACCCGGCTAGGGTGATGTCTGCCGTTCGCACGGCTGTCATTATGTGGCTCGGCGCGTTTTCGCTCGGCGAACGACTCGATGAGAGACGGAATCACCATGACTGATCCGATGTCCGATCGCAACACCGGTGAAGAGCTGCCGCGCTTTGGTCTGCCCCGTGGGGTGGTGATCGTGCTCGGCATCGCCGCCGGGATCATCGTGCTGGCCGGCATTCGCTCCGTGCAGGGCATCCTGGCGCCGATCTTCATGGCCCTCGTCCTGACCATCACCGTCTATCCCTTGCGGACCTGGCTGATCCGCAAGGGCGCAAAGATGTGGTTGGCGACACTGGTGCTGGTGCTCGGCATCTACGCCATTCTGTTCGGTCTGGCCATCGCCGGCGTAGTCGGGGTCGCCAAGCTGGCCACGCTGCTGCCCACCTACGCCACCCAGATGTCCGCACAGATAGACAAGATCAAGTCGTCACTGAGCAGTGCCGGCGTCGGCAAGGCACAGGTCGAGACCGCGCTCAAGGGCCTCAGCCCCGCGAAGGTGATCGATGCGGTGGGTGGTCTGCTCTCTCTTTTCACCGGTTTCGCCTCCAGCTTCCTGTTCCTGATCATCCTGATCCTGTTCCTGGGCGTCGACATGAGGGCCTTCATCGCGAAGCGGGGCGATTCGCCTGCCCGCCAACGCGTGCTGGACGCGTTGCAGTCCTTCGCCTGGGGAACTCGCAAGTACTTTGCGGTGGCGACCATCTTCGGCGCCATCGTTGCAGTGCTCGATTACGGCGCACTGCTGATCTTTGCTATTCCGGCCGCCGGTCTCTGGGCGTTGCTGGCGTTCGTCACCAACTACATTCCCAACATCGGATTCATCATCGGCCTCGTGCCCCCGGCACTGCTCGGCCTGGTGACGGGCGGCGTGAGCAAGATGATCGGTGTGATCGTCGCGTATTGCGTGCTCAACTTCATCATCCAGTCGGTACTGCAGCCGAAATTCGTCGGCGACGCCGTCGGTCTGACCACGACGATGAGTTTTCTGTCGCTCATCATCTGGTACTACGTACTCGGCCCCGTCGGAGCGATCCTGGCCATTCCCGCCAGCCTGCTGGTCAAGGCCGTGCTGGTGGATTCCGACCCCGACGCCAGATGGCTGCAGCTGTTCCTCGGTGAGGAACCGGTGCACGTCACGAAGGATCCTAACCGCGCCAAACGTCATATCTTCAAACGACACCAAGCCAAGATCGCCGCGCCTGCTTCGCCTCCGACGGTCAGCGCGCCGGCCACGTCGACCACGTTGCCAACCACCGGGAACCTGACGGTGAGTCGATAGCATCGAGGGTATGCACTTGAACGGGGTAATCGGCGAGATCCTGCCCTACGCACTGGGTGTGGCGATATCGCCGGTACCGATCATCGCCGCCATCCTGATGCTTTTCTCGGCGAGAGCGGCCAGTACGGGCAGTGGATTTCTGGTCGGCTGGATTCTCGGAATCATCGTCGCGACAGGGATCTTCACCGCCCTGGCCGGAAGTCTTGACACCACAGGAGGTACGCCCACCTGGGCATCGTGGACCAAGATCGTCCTCGGGGTCCTGCTCCTACTGCTGGGGATACGGCAGTGGCGGGGCCGCGGCGACCAACGCGGCACCCCGAAATGGATGACGGCGATCGACAGTTTCTCTCCGGCCAAGGCTCTCGGTCTCGGCTTCCTGCTGTCCGCACTGAATCCGAAGAACCTCTTGATGGCCGTGGCCGCCGGCGTGTCCATCGGAGGTGCGGACCTGAGCACCGCCGACGACATCATCGCCATCGCCGTGTTCACCGTGATCGCGGCCTGCACCGTGGCCATCCCGGTGATCGGCTACCTGGTCGCCAGGGACAGGATGCGGGGGCCGCTCGACAGCATGAAGGCCTGGCTGCAGCAAAACAACGCCACCGTGATGTCCGTCTTGATCCTCGTCATCGGAGTGGTGCTCGTCGGCAAGGGCATCAGTGGCCTCTGACGCGACAAACTGGCGTGACAGGTGACTATTTACGCCGTAAACTAAATGAGCGTGCACCCTGGTGGATGCAGGATCGGCTGGCAACCGTGCCACGACCAACGGCGGAGGAGCAGACGATCACCCTCATCGATCCGAACAGTTCGCAGGAACGAGCCTCGGTTTCCGTCATCCCGAGCGAGCCAGCCAGTGGCACGGGACACTTGGACCGGCAGCGCATCTTCGAGGCGGCCATCGCGCTGATCGACCGCGACGGACTGCGGGCGTTGACCATGCGGAAGCTCGGCAGTCATCTCGGCGTGGAAGGGATGGCGCTGTACCACTACGTCAACAGCCGCGAGGGGCTCCTCGACGGCATCGTGGAGACGGTGATCGACGGGCTCTACGGCGATCCCGATGTTCACCTGTCGTCCCCGGACTGGCCTGAGTACCTGCAGCGACTGGCCCACGGAGTGCGCCGTATCGCGCTGGCACACCCGGAGGTCTTCCCGCTGATCGCGACCCGCCCACCGGCTGCGCCCTGGGTGCGACCGCCGCTGCGCAGCCTGCGCTGGATGGAGTCGTTCCTCGAGAATTTCGAGCGGTGCGGATTCTCCGATCGCGCCTCGGTCGGCGCCTACCAGGCCTTCTCCAGCTTCCTGCTCGGCCATCTACTACTGGAGGTCGCGGCCCAGGGTGCTGACATCGGCCCAGTCCCCGACGCCGAACCGCGCCCGCCGAAGGCATCCGATCTCAGCGGTTATCCGCTGCTCGAACGACTGGAGCCGCTGCTCAAGGAGGACCGGGCAGCCGAGGAGTTCGAAGACGCACTGGAGGCTCTGCTCGATCGCCTGGAGGCGCTGGGCAAGAGGTGAGCGCCCCGACATGATCGTTTTTTCAACCGACATCGTGTACTCTGGTTTTACGTTGTAAACCTGGGTGATGCGCACGAGTGCCGCGCGGGGCCCGACAGCTCGGCCCGGCCGGGTCGGCTGGAGCTTCGATGGAAGGAACCACCATGACCATGGGAGACAAGATCAAGCACGCCGCCGAGGACGCCACCGGCAAGGCCAAGGAGGCAGCCGGGAAGGCCACCGGCAACGAGGATCTCGAGGCTCGTGGCCAGGCCGATCAGGCAGGTGCCAGTGTCAAGCAGGCCGGCGACAAGGCCAAGGACGCGGCGAAAGACGTCTTCGGGAACTGATGACGCCAGGCGCCGGGGGCCTGGCGGGTCGGGTTGCCGGCGCCGGCCCCATGGCGGCGCGTAGCGGAGTACAGCAGGCAGTATCGCGGCGCACGGCGCTTCGCCCGAGTGAAGGTGTAGGACCATCGGTAATGAATGATCTGCGGCCTGTCGTCGAAGCCGTAGCCGGGGGTACGCGCGAACCCGTTGGCTGGTTCCGCTACCACGTCCGGGAGGACGTGTGGACCTGGTCGGCTGAGCTGTACGAGATCCATGGATTCCAGCCTGGAGAGATCGTCCCCACCACCGCGGTTTTCACCAGCCACAAGCATCCGGACGATCGCGAACACACCGATGAGGTACTGGCATCGGTACTCGCCACTGGTCAGCCGTTCTGCTGCCGTCACCGCATCGTGACCACCCAGCAAAAGGTTCGCACGGTGGTGACGATCGGCCAAGGCTCGATCGACGAAGCCGGGAATGTCTCTGAAGTGCATGGGTATTTGGCTGACATCACCGCGGCCGCCGCGCATGCCTCGCAGCAGGAAATGCGGGATGCAGTGGAGAAGTCAGCAGCCACGCGGGCCGACATCGAACAGGCGAAGGGCGCCTTGATGGTCGTGCATGGTGTGTCCGCGGACGACGCATTCGCCGTGCTCGTATGGCATTCCTCTCGTGCCAACATCAAACTCCGGGAACTCGCGGTGATGATCACCAGGGAGATCTCACGCCCCTTGAAGGACAGGGAGTCTGCGGCGGGCCGGGTCAGTCGACTGCTCGGCAGTCTCGTCCAGGGCCACCCCAGCGCCGCCGTTCCTCGCACGGAGGCCGGCAGAGCCCTCAACGGGCCTGCCAACTCCTGACTGCACGCGGAGTGCGGTGCCAGGTGGCCCGCAATTTCACCTGATCCGATGATCTGGACCGGACGGCCGGCGCCATTACGATGTGCTCAGATTGCCGGCTGGCAGCTTCTCCTTTCGTCTGGCGCGTCCGTGAGGAAGTGTTGGGATGGACGTCAACACGTCATGCGAAGTCGATCTGACGGACGAGCGCGGCGTGCCCATCGCCGAAGTATCGCGCGTTCTCGGCGTGCCGATGCCGACGCTGCGTTCCTGGGAACGCCGCTATGGACTGCCGACGATGAGTCGCAGCAGTGGCCGGCACCGCCGGTACCTTCCATCCGAAGTCCAGGCCGTCCGGTTGATGCGCGACGGCATCGCCCGCGGTCAAGTCGCCAGCGATGCCGCCAGAACGGTCCGTCGACTCCTGGACATCGACGGGCCGACGGGCGAATTGATCCACCGGATGCTGGATGATGCCGAACGGCTGGACGCCCGGGGCATCCGATCCGGACTCGACGAGGCTGTCGAGATGCTGGGCCTGGCCGGAGCTGTCGACGACGTGCTGCTGCCCATGATGCGGCAGATCGGCATCTGGTGGGAAATCGGTCACTGTGATGTGCCGCAGGAGCGGATGGCCACGGAGTCCGTTCGGGCCTGGTTGGACAAGCGCAGTGCATTTGCTCCGACGCCGACGCGCAGCAATCCGATCGTCCTGGCCTGTGGGCCAAGAGATCTGCATACCATCGGCCTCGAGGCCATGGCCATGCTGCTCCGGTTCGAAGGTTGGCCCTGCCGGGTGCTCGGTGCTCGCACGGAGACGCTCACCATCGTGACGCGCGGCCAGAGCCACCGAGGCATCCGCAGCGGTGATCGTGTCCCAACTGGCCACCGGTCGCCGCGCGGCCGTCGAATCCATCCAGGCGGTCGATCAGCTCGGCGTGCCCGTCTTCTACGCCGGCAACGCCTTTTTCGTCGTACGGACCAGGGCGCACCTACCCGGCACCTACCTCGGGACGCGTGTCGGCGCTGCTTGTCGAATGGTCGCGGACCGGGTGGGCTGAAACGGATCCGGAACAAGAGTGTTGCGGTGGCGACACGGGGCGACAGGATGCAGGCGGTGGACGTCTGCGGCACCATGGTCGGCATGGAACAGCGCCACGCCATCATTGCGGCAGGTGGTGCTCGACACCACCGACGCACGGCAACTTGCCGAGTTCTACCGGAAGCTGCTGCGGTTCGACTATCGCCCCGGTGACGAGTTGCCGGCGGCGGGCGAGGTCGATTCGGCGGGTCAGGACTGGCTCGTGCTGCGCAATCCCGCAGGCGGCGCGGGCCTCGCCTTCCAGCAGGTGAAGACGCTGCCGGAAGCGACATGGCCGGACGGCCCGCACCCACAGATGCTGCACCTCGACCTGACGGTGCCCACGATGGAGTTGCTCAATTCGGAGGACCGCCGGGTCCTGGGTCTGGGCGGCCGGCTGTTGCTGGACCGGTCGGATGACCATGAAGAGCCGCTACGTGTCTACGCCGACCCCGCCGGGCACCCGTTCTGCATCTTCGTCGCCGGTTAGTCGATCCCGCCGACCTGACCGGAACACCGAGCGATCCAATGAGGAAGGGGTGGCCAGGAGTGGCCGTCATCCACCGCACCACCCTGGTGCCGGGCAAGCTGGAGCTATTGGGTTCCTGGCTGCCGCAACAGCCCTGGTACGCGGGGAACGGTCGGCCGGAGTTGGCCAAGGCCGGCGGGTATCGGCTGGACGATCCCGCCGGCGAGGTCGGTATCGAATTCATGATCGTCACCGATGAGTCAGCGCCGGACGTGCATTGCTACCAGGCCGCCCTGACCTACCGCGCCGCGCCGCTCGCGGGCGCCGACCATGCCCTGATCGGCACGTCCGAGCACGGCGTGCTCGGGACCCGCTGGGTCTACGACGGCGTCCACGACCCCGTCCTGGGCAACTCCTTGCTCGATCTGCTGCAGCGTCGGGTCGAACCGCAGGCGCAGAGCGAGAGCAATACCACTGACCCTTCGATACTCGTCCAGCCCATGCCGGGGCCGGCACTGGTAGCGACCGGCCCGCCTGCGGCCGTCAGCATCCGGACCTCCGCAGACCGTCGGACGACGGCAGACATCGCCATGACCGTTGCGGGAGTCGACGGCCGTGACCCGCGGGACGTCGTCATAAGCTGATTCGCACCCTGCGACCGGAATCCGATGGCTCGCCTGGGAACGTCAAGCGGACCGGTGCGTCTGTCAGCGGCGGGTGGGCGATGCCGGACGGCAATCAGGTGCGCGGCCCATTCGTGCTGGTGGACACGGACTGATAGTGCTGGGCCGGGAACGAATGGCGGACCCGCACGTTTGATCATCGATATGACTTTGAATTTTGCCGTGCTCGGGGATTCCATTGCGTACGGGCAGGGCGCAGCTCAGTCCGCCGACACCATTGGTGCGCGCTTGGCCACGGCACTGGAGGCCTCGGAAACCCCCGTTTCGCTACGCGTCTTCGCCGTACCCCGGGCCCGCAGCGACGCCTTGGCCGGGCAGGTGCGGGACGCCACCGACTGGGGCGCGCAGGTCGCGTTGATCATCATCGGCGCCAACGACCTCACCCATTTCGTGCCGGCGCAGCAGGCCGCCGGCCAGTTGCGAGCCGCCGTTGCCGCACTGCGGGCGGGCGGCGCCGAGGTTGTGGTCTCGCCGGCGCCGGATCTCAGCGTTGTGCCGTGGGTGCCGCCGCAGATGCGGGAGCTGGTCAGAGGGGCGAGTGATGCACTACGCCGGGCCCAGACCGATGCCGCCTTTGCTGCCGGCGCCCGGGTGGCCGACCTGGGTCGCGTCACCGCCAGAGCCTTCGCCGCCGACGTCACACTGTTCAGCCAGGACCGGTTCCACCCGTCGAGCGCCGGCTACGCACTGATCGCTACGGCCCTGCTTCCGGCCGTAGCCGCGGCTGCCGCGCTTGCCCACGGTCAGCACGGCTGACGGTTCCATCTTCGCGGAGGACCGGATGCGTCCCGGCGGGCGTGCTGTGTTCCTCAGTGATTGAGCGTGAGCTTGAGCGCGATGATCACGACGCCCATGAACACGTTCAGCAACATGGTCTTGAGCAGATCCGAACCGCCGAGCTTGGCGTGGCGCACGGCGGCGTAACCCCACAGTTGCTGTTCGGCGATGGCGACGATCAGCGCGGCCCAGGCGCCGTCGTGAACGCTGACATGGGGCAGGGCGCCGGCGACCACCGCGGCGATGGCCGGCGGGATCGCAGCGGAGGCCACCGGCCATTCGTGCCGGAGACTTCGCCAGACCGCGTCCAGGTGCCAGCCGCCGTGCACGCCGGCCACGGTAGCCGCGTAGGCATGGGCCACCCAGAACACGACGCCACTGCTGAGCAGCAGTATCGCCAGCACCGTTGGTGCGCGGTAATCGCCCGCGCTCAGCACGACCGTCGCCGCCAGCACCGACCCGTACACCGCGTTGGTGTAATCGCGCGGGCGCTGCCGCCCGGCGCCCGCGCTGTGTTCAGGTGAGGCGCCGAGCGGCCGTTGAGCTGACGGTCTGTCCCTCGGCGGTGGTTGGCTCGACGTCGCTCATTGTGCCGATCCTTCCGCAGACGCACGCGCCCTGGCAATCAACAGCCGGCGGGGACGAGCCGGCAGTGCCGCGTGTCACCCGACCGTCAAGGTTCCGTCAAAGTTGCTCGCTGCGTGCTCAAGGCGCCGTCAGGAAGCCGGCGGCGAGTTCTTCGGCAGCCTTATGTTCACCGCAGTCGGCCCGATAGTGGGCTGCCTGGAGAGCCTGACACGGCTCTTTGAAAGGACTGGGTGAACAACGAGATGACCATCGTCGCCGCGATTGTGGCGGTGTTGCTGCTGGGCTACCTGGTGGCGGCTCTCGTCCGGCCGGAGAAGTTCTGATGAGCCCGGCCCTGGCGGCGCTCTTCGAGATCGTTGTGCTAGCCGCGGTACTGGCACTGATCCACGTGCCTCTCGGGGATTACATCGCTCGCATCTTCACCTCCGGAAGAGATTCGCGCATTGAGTCCCGTCTCTATCGGCTGCTGCGGATCGATGCGCGCGCCGATCAACGCTGGTCGACCTACGCGATCTCCGTCGTCGCCTTCAGTGTGGTGTCCATCCTGGTGCTGTGGGCTCTCCTCTCGGCCCAGGCCCACCTGCCGTTCGATTTCGGGCGGGCCGGGATGCCGAAGGCTCAGGGGTTCAATACCGCGGTCAGCTTTGTCACCAATACCAACTGGCAGTCCTACTCCGGTGAATCCGCATTGGGTTACACGGTGCAGGCGTCGGGTCTGACGGTGCAGAACTTCCTGTCCGCCGGCGTCGGCATGGCCGTCGTCGCCGCGCTGATCCGTGGCTTGATTCGCCGGCGCACCGACCGGTTGGGTAACTTCTGGGTCGATCTGACCCGGATCAGCCTGCGCCTGCTGTTACCGCTGTCCTTCGTCGTCGCGTTGGTGATGGTCGGCGCCGGTGTCATCCAGAATCTGTCCGCGCCATTGGATGTCACCACCCTGGCGGGCGGGAAACAGACTTTGCCGGGCGGCCTCGTCGCTTCGCAAGAAGCCATCAAACAGCTGGGCACCAATGGCGGCGGCTATTTCAACGCCAACTCCTCCCATCCGTTCGAAAACCCCACGGCACTGCTGAACCTGCTGCAGATCGTGTTGATGCTGGCCATTCCGTTCTCGCTGCCGCGAACGTTCGGACGGATGGTCGGCAGCCTGAAGCAGGGGTTCGCCATCCTCGTCACCATGGTGATCCTGTTCGCGGGTTCGCTGGCCGCGACGATCGCGTTCGAAGAGGCTCATCACGGGGTGGCTCTGCAGGCCGCGGGCGCCGCGATGGAGGGGAAGGAGGTGCGCTTCGGCATCCCGATATCCGCCCTCTTCGAGGTGTCGACCACCTTGACGTCCACAGGAGCGATCGACTCGACCCATTCGTCGTTCACCGGCCTTGGCGGGGGAGTGTTGTTGCTGAACATGCTTCTGGGTGAGATCGCCCCTGGCGGAACAGGTTCCGGCTTGTACGGGATTCTCATCCTCGCCATGGTCGCGGTGTTCATCGCCGGGCTGATGGTGGGGCGCACGCCCACCTACCTCGGCAAGACGATCGGCGGCAACCAGATGAAATGGGTCGCCGGGTACATCCTGACCACACCGGCACTGGTGCTGGCCGGCACCGGCATCGCCTTGCTGGTCCCGGCCGCGAAGGCGTCGGTCCTCAACACGGGACCGCACTCGCTGACCGAGATCACCTACGCGTTCGGGTCGGCCGCCAACAACAACGGCTCAGCCTTCGCCGGACTGAACGCCAATACGAACTTCTTCAACATCGGTCTGGGGGTGGTCATGCTGCTGGGTCGCCTGATTCCCATCGTCCTGGTGCTGGGCCTGGCGGGATCGCTTGGCAGGCAGAGCTTCCGGCCGGACGACTCGGGGACACTGCCCACTCACAAGGCCCAGTTCGTCACCATCCTGGTGGGCGTCGTGGTGCTGGTCGCCGCGCTGACCTACCTGCCCGCGCTCGCGTTGGGCCCGATCGCCGAGGGACTCGCATGACCACCCCGCTACTGAACCAACCAACTGTGGCTGAGTCCGCGGAAGCGGAGCCGCATCGCATCGGCGCCGGTGTCTTCCGCCCGAGAAGTTTGCTCGCGGCCCTCCCGGATGCCGTGAAAGCCCTTGACCCGCGCGTGATGTGGCACAACCCGGTGATGTTCGTCGTCGAGGTCGGGGCAGCTCTGACGACCGTCACGATCATCACGGATTTCAGCGGATTCACGGTGTGGATCGCCGTGTGGCTCTGGTTGACCGTGCTATTCGCGAACCTGGCCGATGCCGTCGCCGAGGGTCGCGGAAAGGCCCAGGCCGCATCCTTGCGGGCCGGCCGGGATACGGCACAGGCGCGGCTTCTCGACTCGGTGGGTATCGAAAACCTCGTCGCAGCAGGTGATCTGCGCCGGGGTGACCTGGTCGTCTGCGAGGCCGGTGACGTGATCCCTTCCGACGGCGAGATCGTCGAGGGCGTGGCGAGTGTCGACGAGGCCGCCATCACCGGTGAATCAGCGCCGGTGGTCCGTGAGTCCGGCGGAGACCGGTCGTCGGTCACCGGCGGCACCAGGGTGCTGTCCGACCGGATCGTCGTCCGGATCACCGCGGAACCGGGATCCTCGTTCGTCGACCGGATGATCGCCTTGGTGGAGGGTTCGGTCCGTTCCAAAACACCCAACGAGATCGCCCTGAACATCCTGTTGGCCAGCCTGACGATCGTGTTCCTGTTGGTCGTCATGGTGCTCCAGCCGATGGCGGCCTTCTCCGGTGCCACCCAGTCCATCGCTGTGCTGATCTCGCTGCTGGTGTGTCTGATCCCGACCACCATCGGCGCTCTGGTGTCGGCGATCGGGGTGGCCGGCATGGATCGGCTGGTTCAGCGCAACGTGCTGGCGATGAGCGGCCGCGCCGTCGAAGCGGCCGGTGACGTCTCGACGCTGCTACTGGACAAGACCGGCACGATCACCTTCGGCAATCGGCAGGCCGCCGCACTGATCGCCGCCCCCGGTGTGGCGATCGGCGACCTGGCGACGGCTGCCCTCAGGGCGTCCCTGGCCGACGAGACGCCGGAGGGCCGGTCCCTGGTCGAGCTCTGCGAAACCAACTACGGCGTCACCGATACCACGGTCGGTCCTGGCGCCGAGCCGATCGAGTTCTCGGCCCGCACCAGGATGAGCGGTGTCGATCTGACCGCCGAAGGCACGGTGCACAGCATTCGCAAGGGCGCGGCGACGGCGGTGACCGCCTGGGTCACCGAGCACGGTGGCAGGGTCGCGCCGGAGTTGAGTGTCGCCGTCGACAAGATCGCGTCCGCCGGCGGGACGCCGCTGCTGGTCGCGGAGATGGCGGGCGCCGACGCCCGCGTGCTCGGAGTCGTACACCTCAAGGATGTGGTGAAACCCAATATCGCGCAGCGGTTCTCCGAACTCCGAACCATGGGCATCCGCACGGTGATGATCACCGGAGACAGCGAGCTCACCGCGAAGTCCATCGCGGCGGAGGCCGGTGTCGACGACTACCTCGCCGAGGCCACCCCGGAGGACAAGCTGGCCTACATCCGCAGGGAGCAGACCGGGGGTCGGATCGTCGCGATGACGGGCGACGGCACCAACGACGCGCCCGCCCTGGCCCAGGCCGACGTGGGGGTGGCGATGAACTCCGGCACCACCGCGGCCAAGGAGGCGGGCAACATGGTGGACTTGGACTCCAGCCCCACCAAATTGATCGACATCGTCGAGATCGGTAAGCAATTGCTGATCACCCGCGGGGCGCTCACCACCTTTTCCCTGGCCAATGATGTGGCGAAGTATTTCGCGATCCTGCCGGCGATGTTCGTCGGGGTATTTCCGGGCCTCGAGGCGCTGAACGTCATGAAGCTCGCGACACCGCAGTCGGCGGTACTGTCCGCGGTCATCTTCAACGCGCTGATCATCGTCGCGCTGATTCCGCTGGCCTTGCGTGGCGTGCGGTACACCCCCTCTTCGGCGGCGAAGCTGTTGTCCCGCAACCTGTGGATCTACGGTCTCGGTGGTCTCATCGTCCCGTTCATCGGCATCAAACTCATCGACCTCGTAGTCACACTTATCCCTGGAATCGGATGACACCGTGTTGAACTCGACTGATGTACTAGGCCGACCGGCGCCGGACGCCGAATCCGCGCAGGCGCCGCCGAAGGGCCATGGCTTCGGAGTGCTGGCCGCGATCACCGGCCGACAGTTGCTGGTGGCGCTGCGGTTTCTGCTTGCGATGACTGTCATCCTCGGCGTCCTCTACCCACTTGTGGTGCTGGGCCTCGGCAAACTGCTCGCCCCGTCCAGGGTGGCCGGTTCACTGGTGCGCTCTGGTGGGATGGTCGTGGGATCCAGCCTGGTCGGGCAGAGCTTCACCGATGCGAAGTGGTTCCAGGGCCGGCCTTCCGCCGCCGGCTCCCGCGGCTACGACGCGACGGCCTCCGGCGGCTCCAATCTGTCGGCCGACAGCCCGCAGCTGCTGAAACTGGTCGAGCAACGACGGGCTGCCATCGCCAAGGCCGACGGTGTCGCTTCGTCCGCCGTCCCGCCCGACGCGCTGACCGCGTCGGGATCCGGCCTTGACCCCGATATCAGCAAGGCCTACGCGCTGATCCAGGTCAACCGGATCGCCGCCACCCGTCACCTCAGTGCGCCGGCGGTCCGCAGCCTGGTGGAGGCCCAGGTCGCGGAACCCATATTGGGGTTCATCGGTCAGCAACGGGTCAACGTCCTGCTGCTGAACATCGCGCTGCAGAAGCTGAAGTCGTAGGTCCGACCGCCGACTCGAACCGGTCGCACCGATTACCTGCTGATACCGTTTGACCCTTCCGCCGACCCTGCGGATTTGATGTCGTTGCGGTGCGACGGGTGAGGTGACCGCGGGGGATGCCGCCGGTGCGGGCGCCGCGGGCGGTCTCGGCGCCATGCTGCTGGCGATGGGGGCCACGTTGACGTCCGGAATCGAGCTGGTCATGCAACGCGTCGGCCTGGGCAAACAGCTCCGCGGTGCGGACCTGGTGATCACCGGCGAGGGCAGCGTCGATGCATCCTCCACCGAGGGGAAGGTCGTCAGCGGTGTGTGTGCCGCGGCGAAGGCGGCGCTTGTCCCGCCAGTGGTGTTCGGAGGCAGGGTCGACCCGGCCACCGCCGATTTCCTACGGGGCTCCGGGGTGGCCGCGGTCCTGTCACTGAGCGGGGATCCGGGACGCGCGCGGGTGGACTGCCGAGCCCTCGGCCAGATGCTGGCCAACCTCACCGATCTGGCTGTGGACCGGTGATGCCGGTCGGCGACGGCTCAGACCGTGCCGCAGGCGCACCACGCCATGGCCGTCAGGTCGAAAGGCCCGGACGGCTGGCCGAGTAGTTCGAAACACCGCGTCCGTAGAGTCTTTCGATCGGATTCGGTCATCGAGAGGTAGCACGCGCCGGGTGGCCCCACGCCGAGGGGAACAGGACTCCACCAGTCGTCGAACCCGGTGTAGTGGGCGGTCGCCACCAGCTCGGATTCACGGATGTTCGTCAGGCCGGCATCGGCGAGCAGGGACGTCAGTTCGCCGCGCCGGGTCCCGAGGCGGTGGCTCTCGGCCTCCTGCCCCGGATCGATCTCCGTTGCCGCGCGGAAGAAGGTGCTGATGAAAGGCATGCGGTCGTAATTCCAGAAGCAGGTCGCGACCACACCGCCTGGCCTCGTCACCCTGGCCATCTCGCGCATGCCGGTCGCGGCGTCGCTCATGAACCCGACGACCAGGCAGGCCAGCGCGGCGTCGAATGAATCGTCGGCCCACGGCAAGCGCTCTGCCACTCCGACGCGTACATCGGCTCCAGAGTTGGCACTGCGACAGGCGGCGACGAACGGTTCAGACGGATCGATGGCTGCGACCCTATCGGCGCCGACCCTCGCCACCAGCTCCGCGGTCAGACCCCCTGGACCGCAACCGGTGTCCAACACACTGAAGCCGGGCCGCACGTCGGCTTCGTCGGCGAAAGCGGGCGCCAGGGTCGGCAGATAGCGACCCATCAGGAGTTCGTAGCCCTTGGGCGGTACCACGAACGACGCCCGGATCGCGCCTGCCTCTTCCGCCATTCGACACTCCGCATCTCGGCCCCTGCGCCCCGCTGTCCGGTTCATGATGGCCCACGCAGGCGGTTTCGGCGCATTGAATTCACTACGGTGATCCAACTCCGCCCAGTCCGCAGGTGGCGGCCGCACTACAATTCGGCGGTGACTGGAGCCGGGTGCCGCCTTTCGCGCGCCGAGCACAGCGCCGACTGCCATCGCCGACGACGCAAAGCCTTCAGGGCCCGATGAGCGACGACCAGCCCACTCCGCCGCGGCCTGTCGACCCGGACCCCGGTCCTCGAACGCGAGGGCCGAAATGGCTGCGAGATGGCGAGGAACCCGACTATCGATTCACGCTGGCCAACGAGCGGACGTTTCTCGCCTGGATCAGGACAGCGCTAGCGCTGATCGCCGCTGCGGTCGCGGTGGTGCAATTGTTGCCGCCCTTCAACATCCGAGGTGGACGCGAAGTGCTCGGCACCGTCTTGGTGGTGACCGGACTTGCCATCGCAGCGACTGCCTACCACCGGTGGGCGGCCAACGAGCGCGCCATGCGGAACAAGGCGCCACTGCCTTACAACGGCCTCCTGCTGACCGCTGCCGCTGCCTTGTCGGCAATCGGTGTCGTGGTCCTGATCCTGATCATCGCTGGTCGCTCATGACGAGCCACGAGTTGGGCAGCCCTTCGGATCCCGGACTTGCCGTCGATCGAACCACCCTGTCCTGGACGCGGACCGCCCTCGTCGCCGCGGCGTTGGGCGCCGTGCTCCTGCGGACCGGCATCATGCACCGTTCGCCGCTGACGCTGGGGGCGGCGGCGGTCGCCCTCCTGGACGCGGTGGCAGTTGCAGCCGTCGGCCGTGTTCGGTCCATCGTGGTCCCGGCACGGCTGGCTCAGGGGCGAAGCGTGGTCGGGGCCACCAGTCTGGGCCTGGTGGCCCTGATGACTGGGATCACCGTCACGCTGACTGCGCTCGCCGTCATACTGGGCTGACTGACAGTGATTTCGGCTCACTCAAGTGCTCTTGTCGAGCGAGCGGCGGTCACGGTCGGTATCGGCTACAAAGGATACAATCGACCTATGCTCATCCTTCTCGTCATCGTCCTCATCGTTTGCGTGATCGCCGGAGTTTTCGGACTCGCCGTACATGCTCTTGCCTGGCTGTTCTGGATCGCTCTGATCGTGTTCATCATCGGGCTGCTGTTCGGCTTCATCGGCAAGGTTTTCAACGGTGGCCGGAACGTCACCAAGAACTGACCTCACTCACAGCCCGGTGCACCACTTTTCGTCCTGATGCGATCGGAATGAGCAGGCGGCCCGCCTCTCTCACCTGAGGACAGGCCGCCCGATCCAATTCCTAGCTGCCGAGCAGGCGCGCCTTCTGGGCCTCGAATTCCGCATCGGTGAGCACGCCGTCCGCCTTGAGCTCGCCCAGTTGCTTGAGCTGCGCAAGCAGATCGTCCATCGACGGCGCGGCGGCCGGAACGGGCGCCGCAGGGGCAGCGGCCGGCGGGGCGGCCTGCTGCGGGTCTTCGTCCGCCTGGGCTTGAGCCTGGTTCTGCTGGTGTCCCTGAACGGCCCCGTGGACCGCGGTGGCGGTACCCACGACGGCTGCGGTTCTTCCGACCGTCCTCAGCAGACCTGGTCGACCCCTTCGCCCTATTCCGCGTCTCAACATCCTGCTCTCCCTCGGTTTCATTGGGTGCTGTGCTTGCTCGGTGGTGTGTTTTGATCTTGCTGCGTGCGCTTGATTACTCCGTGCCGAGACCGGTGAAAGCCAGATCGACATCTTCGGGCGGAATCTGGGCGAACGCCAGCACCTCGCCACCCGCGTTCCGCAAAGCGGAGGCGAAGTCGCGGGCCCAGACGTTCTCCCAGACGAGGAGCCCGGCCGCGGTGCCGGGCATGAGGTCCGCCGCCGCTTCGGCCAGGTCGCTCTCGCTGAGCAGGCCGCCGTATTCGCCCTCGATGGTGGAATAGCCGCCCCCCTGCTCGTCGTCGAGATCGTCGATCTCCGACGCGATGATCGATCCGTCCTCCGCCTTGCTGATGAACACGAGGTCGATGATGTGGATCAGGCCGCGTTCTACTAGGTCGGTCAGAGCACCGGCCATCTCGCCACGGAACTTTCCGTCGACGAAAGTCGCCAGGAGGTAGCTGACTGGTCCGATTTCCATGTATGCACTCTTTCATTGTTGTCGGGATGGACGGGTAAATCAGCCGCTCAGTGCTCGCGCACCCAGCGATTGGCTCTCTGTACGGCCGCGTCCGTCGACGCGCCGACCATTTGAGTGGCCTGGAAAACGTCCAGGACGTCATGATCGGGGGAACCTCGGTTCCGCTCCCACTGGGCAGCGAGATGGGGGTCGACGCCACTGAGAAAAAGCCTTCCGCCTTCCTCGTGCAGGGTTCGTGCGTACGTCCGGATCACCAGGAAGAAAGTGGCGCCCAGCTCGGTGCGGCCGCGGAGCCGGATGACGACAGCGGCGGGCTTGCAACCGGTCGGGTCGGGCAGTTGGGATTGCAGCGTGCGAGAGCCGGCGTAGAGCAGACTGCCGTACACGTCGAGCACCATCACTGTTCCGCTGGCCAGCGCTGGTTCCAATTTCTCCTCCCGCCAGCCGGCCGGTGTCGGCACCAGACGGACGATCTTGAGGTCCATCGCCTCCTGGTTCAGCTGCAGGATCAAGGAAAGCGCTACGCCGATGCCGACGGCCGTGGCGACGGGAAGGAGCAGGGTGGCGATGAACGTCGCGGTCAGGGCGACCCGTGATGTGGCGCTGGTTCGCAGGATGGTCAGTATTTGGGCTGGGTGGATCGAACCGATGGCGGCCACGATGAGTAGCGCGGCCAGCGTCGGCTGCGCCACCAGGCCGACCAGCTTGGACAGCACCAGCAGGATCAGCAGGAGCCACACGCCCGAGAAGATGGCCGCCCATCGGGTGCGCGCGCCGCTGGCGACGTTCAGTGCGGTTTGGCCGACGGATCCGCCAACAGGCAGGCCGCGCACCAGCGAGCTGGCGATATTGCCCCAGCCCTGGCTGAGGAAGTCCCGGTCCACCGATGCCGGTGCGTCCGCCGGATTCGGTGCCGACTGCGCCACTCCGGCCCCCTGTACCAGCACGATGGCCGCGACGGCGAATGCGCCCCCGACAAGTGAAAGGGAAAATGCCCCGAAGTCGGGTAGGGCCGGCAGCGGGAAGCCGGCCGGCACTTCGCCCGCATCACTGACCCTGGCCACACCCTCCGCGCCCGCGAGCGCCACCAGCACGGTGGGCACGATGAGTGCGAGCACGGCACCGTAGGCCGACAGCGGCGTGCGGGCCAGGAGCAGGATGATTGCCGCGGCCGCCAGGCCGGTGAGCAGCGACGGCACGTTGATGGTGCCTGGGTGGGACAACACGGAAACTGTCTTGGCCAGCGGGAATCCGCCGGTTCCATGGGCCCCCAGCAGATCTGGGATCTGACTGAAGATGATGTTGGCTGAGATGCCGGTGAGGAATCCGGTCATGACCGAGTGCGAGACAAATCGGGTGTACCGCCCCAACCGGGCCAGTCCCGCTGCCAGCATCAGGATCCCGGCCATCAGCGTGAGCAGCGTCATCGCCCCGGCGCGCTGAGCCGGAGCGACGGCCGACAGCGCTGACCCGGCTGCCAGCGCCGCGGCACTGGTGGTGGTCACCACCATCAGCCGGGTGCTCGAAGTCAGACCGCCGGCTACCCGGCCGGCGGTGCTGGCGTAAAGCCCGTTGACCGGACTGACGCCGGCGAGCAGGCCGGAAGCCATACCGTCAGGGACACTGCCGATGGCTCCTGGTACACCGGCCAGCATCTCGCCCAAGAGGGTGGAGCGGTCAGGCAAGCGGCTACGCCAATGTTTGAGCTTCGCCCACACGTGTCGTCCCTCCACCGCACCTGCCGACGCGGACCGGACTCACGTTACGGTAGAAAGCCTGCATCCGATGATGGCGGAGGGCCGAGTCTCGACACCAGGAACAGCTCCGAGGGAAGCAATCCCCGTGGTCATTCCGTGGCGGTCACCGGTGACTCCGTCAGGGCAGCGTCGATGACGAGTCCAAGCCCGATGCCGGCCATCCAGATGTCCTTGGCGACCACGGTTCCGGCCTGCGTCGGGCGCAACCTGCTGTCGTGCAGCGCCGGCGTCCGCACGTACATGCCGAGGAGGCTGCCCGCGAAGCCGGTCAGGGCCAGACCCAGCCAGGCCGGCCGGTACGACCGGGAAGAGCAGGAGGGATCCGACGGCGATCTCGCTGACGGCGAGCACCTTCAGGAAGACGGTCGGCGTCACCTTGGAGAACACGGGGTATGCACCGACGGCCATCCCATGAATTGCCGGCCGCCGTCTGTGGGTCGCCCTTCAACTTGCCAAGGCCGGTATTGAGGATGAACGCGCCCGTGGCGATGCGTAGTGGTGCTCGGCGGAGTTTGGCAGCGATGGACATTTTCGATCTCCTCTTCGGCGGCCTGAATTACTGGTGCCAGCTTGGCACATTCGTCCCGAGCCGCCGTGGGGGGTTCGGGCAAACCCGGCCGGTGATCAGTACCCCGTTCCTACTCGGCCAACACGTCGGGTCAACGTGATGGCTCAGGGCGGCGTTGTCGCTCGCCCGCCGACACGGTGGAGCTGATCTCTCCCACCAACTCCTGCCAGAGCGGTGCGGGAAGGTCGTGTCCCATCCCGGCGATGGTGACCAGCCTGGAACCGGGAATCGCCGCGGCCGTCGCCAGTCCTCCCGAAACGTGCACCAGCGGATCTGCGGTGCCGTGTATGACGGTCGTCGGCACGCGCACCCGTCCAAGAGCTGCGGTCCTGTCCGGGGCGGCCAGGATCGCAGCGAACTGACGGGCAGTGCCGGCAGGGTCGTAGCCGCGGTCGTAGGACAGCCCAGCAACCGTTCCGGCCCGCTCATCGTCCGTCGGGAAGCCGACGGAATGGATCTTGGCGTACATGGCCAGGCTGTTCCAGATCGCGCCGTCGCGATCGGAGGCCGGCTTGGCGGTCAGGATGCGGACCAGCACGTCCGGTCGCGGTTTCCCGGGCAGCATGGCGCCGGTGGTGGAGGAGATCGACGTCAGGCTGCGGACCAGATCAGGGCGCAGCAGGATCAGATTCTGGGCGATCATCCCGCCCATGGAGACGCCGACGACGTGGGCACTCGTCCAGCCGAGCGCGGTGATCAGGCCGGCGACATCCTGCGCCATGTCGACGAGGCGGTAGGCCGGCTCGGTGAGGCCGAGAAAGCTGCGGATCGGCCGGCCCGGACCGGCTGAGTCGAAGTGCGTCGACAGCCCCACGTCCCGGTTGTCGAACCGAACCACGAAATTCCCGCGGTCGGCCAGCTCTGTGCAGAACTCGTCGGGCCAGGCCAGCATCTGGGTGCCGAGACCCATGATCAACAGCACCGGGATGTCGGTCGGGGTTCCGAACGTTTCGTAGGCGATCTCGATGCCGTTCGACTCGACCGTGCCGCTGCCCGAAAGGTTGATCACGTGGGTCATCAGCACAGCGTAGGGAACGTCGCCGCCGGAGCCGTAACGCGGATCATATGGTGCACCATCCGTTTGTGCACCAATCATTGGTAGACTTCTAGGCATGACACCGTCAAGCACCGAGGCGGATCCGCTCGCGCTCGAAAGCCAGGTGTGTTTCGCGCTGGTGGTCGCGGCCCGGAGCGTGGTTGCGCTCTACCGACCGCTGCTGGAGCCGATGGGACTGACCCACCCGCAGTACCTCGTCATGCTCGCGCTCTGGCAGAGCGCCCCGCTGTCGGTGAAAGATTTGAGCCGCCGTTTGCAGCTGGATCCGGGCACCCTGTCGCCGCTGCTGAAGCGGCTGGAAAGCCAGGGCCTGCTCCGTCGGGCCAGGGCCGCCACCGACGAGAGACTGCTGTCCGTATCGCTGACCGATGAGGGAAAGGCCCTGCGGGCCAGGGCCGAATTGATTCCCGGTGCCGTGGTGCAACGTCTGGGCATGGAGGCCGCGGAGCTGCGGCAATTACATGACACGCTGACCGATTTCATGTCGGCGGCGCAAGAACCGATGATGAACGGAGTGTGATGAGGATGACGTCAACCATCCTGGCTACGGCGGCCCAGGCGACCGACGGGGGCGTCGACGTGGGAACCCTGTTGCTTTTCATCGGCGGCGCGATCCTCTTGGCGTTCTTCTGCAGCATCGGGGTGATCGCCCGGATGCGGGAGAACCGGCTGGAGGCGCGGCGACAGGACAAGCGCAGCAGCACATCGACGAATCAGCCGCCCACCTGACCGACGAGTTGCCCGACGGCGAAGGTGACCACCATGGCGACGGCGCCGCCGGTGACGACCCGCAGAATGGCCTTGAGCGCAGGTGATCCGCCGAGCCGGGCGCTGATGGCCCCGGTCGCCGTCAGGGCGACGAGCACAGCGGCGAAGGTCACCGGTATCCGTTCAGCATCCGGCGGCAGCAATATCGCGATCAGGGGTAGCAGCGCGCCGACCGTGAAGGAGATGGCCGAGGCCACCGCGGCGTGCCAGGGATTGGTCAGCGCGTCCGGGTCGATGTTGAGTTCGATGTCGACGTGCGCGGCGAAAGCATCGTGGGCCGTGAGTTCTTCGGCCACCAACGCAGCCGTGCTCGCGCTCAGTCCCTTCTCCCGGTACATGGACGCCAACTCGGCCAGCTCCTCCTCCGGGCTCTCGGCCAGCTCGCGGCGTTCCTTCTCCAGCATGGCACGTTCGGTGTCCCGCTGGGTGCTGACCGACACGTACTCACCGAGCGCCATCGACACCGCTCCGGCCACCAGGCCGGCCACCCCGGCCGTCAGGATCGCTGATCTTGCGGTGGTGGCAGCCGCCACGCCGATGACCAGGCCGGCAGTCGACACGATTCCGTCGTTGGCGCCCAGCACGCCGGCCCGGAGCCAGTTCAGCCTTGACGACAAGGCCGCGGTGTGCGGTTCTGCGGGTGTGTCCGGTGCTTGGACAGCGTGCGGTTCCGGAACAGCCGACGGCCGCTGATCGCGGGTCTTCGCCAGCAGGCGGGACTCGTCGCTGCCGCTGGAATCTTTGGGGGAACTCATCGGTCAAAGGTAGGTATTTTCCAACTCATCTGCCAGCATCCGCAGGCTTACCTCACTTGGCCGGACTTGCCCTCGCTCCGAACTTGGCCAGCTGAGCACGATGCTGCTCTACGCTGACCTGCGGGCGGGCTGAGAACATCCCGATTCACCAGCTGCCCCGGCGACCAGGAGCGAGCTTGAGCCAGAGTGATGACGGAACCAGCGGCACCCCCGCCGTCGTCCAGCCGCTGTACAAGGCGATCCTCGATGCTGCGATGGATGCATTTATCACTATTGATCAGACCGGTCAGGTGTTGGAGTGGAACATCTCGGCCGAGCTGATGTTCGGTTATCGCGCTGACGAGGCGATCGGCCGGGATCTCGGCGAACTGATCGTGCCCGCCAGCACCCGAAGTCTGCACTGGGCCGGCGTGCAGCGACTGGCGGGCGGAGGCGCCCCATCCATCCTGGACCGTCGTGTCGAGGTCGTCGGACAGCGCGCTGACGGCACCCAGTTCCCCGTCGAATTGACCATCACCAGAGTGCTTTCGGGCGGCGGTGTGGTCTACAGCGGCTTCGTGCGCGACATCACCGACCGTCGACAAATGCTGCACGACCTGAAGATGAGCCGGAGCAGGCTGATCACCATCTCGGACGAGGCACGCAAACGTGTTGAACGGGATCTGCACGACGGCGCACAACAACAGCTCGTCGCGTTGGCGATCGGACTGAGTGCGGCCAAGGAGTTGATCGACAGCGATCCGCAGGCCGCAGCGCGCACGCTGGATGCCGCGTCCGACGTGTTGTCGGCCGCCATCCGCGAATTACGGGACCTGGCCAGTGGAATCCATTCCTCGATCCTGACCGAGCATGGGCTGCCCGCAGCCCTGCAGGAGTTGGGGCGGCGGTCAGCGATTCCGGTGCACATCGATGTCGACATTCCACGTCGAATCGCCGAACACGCCGAGACCACGACGTACTACTTCGCCGCCGAGTCGATGACGAATGCCGCCAAACATGGGGCGGGGCAGGTGAACCTCAGCGCTCGGTTGGTCGCGTCGCCGGTTCCCAGGCTCGGCGTCGACAATCATCAGATGTTGTTGGAGTGCACCGTCTCCGACGACGGACCGGGTGGGGCCGATGCCGCCAAGGGTTCGGGCCTGCGCGGCCTCGCCGATCGATTGGCGGCCGTCGAGGGCACGTTGCGAATCGACAGCCGTCCCGGGCGCGGCACCACCCTGACCGCATCAGTACCGGTCAATTTCAGTTCTGCGGCTGCGAGCTGACCTGCCGAGAGGTGACGCGGCCACGCCCGCGTCACCTCATCGGTCCGCTCCGGCCGGCAACCAGCGGCCCGAGCGGCGGCGATCAATAGACGTAGTTGGTGATGACGACGTCCGTCTCGCCCCAGGAGCCGTCCCCATGGCTGGTGATCAGCGTGTAATAGGCGGTGCCGTTCACGTTGATGCTGAAGTTCGCTTCGGTGTTGTTGTACCAACACCACGAGCAGTTGCCGCCGTAGGACAGCCCGTTGTCGAACTTGACGGCGATTCGGCCCCCGCTGCCCGGGATCTCGGTGGACTTGACCCGTGCCGACTCCTGCACACCCGCCAGGTCGGACAAACCACCGAAGGATGTCGTGGTGTTGAAATCGGACTCGGCCGCCGCCCAGGGCGAGTTGGAGTAGAACTGACTGCTCTGGTAGTACGACTGGTCCGTGGACCGGTTCGGTGACGGCCAATTGCGATCCCAGAACACGTGTTGGTGAGCGGTGACCGCCACGACGTGGTGGTAATTCGGCGTCGCCGCGTCGGCGGTCGTGGCCGCCGCGAGCGGAATCACCACACATGCCGCACCGACCACTGCGACCGCTAATTTCTTGAGCATTTTCCTGTTTCCTTCCGTCGGCCGGTCCGTCCGGTCGATGGGCTCAACTCTGACGCAATCGCCGGCCTCGCAGAACTGTGCCAGTACTTCACTTTTCGAGTTCTGTGCACCTCCGCTCCAGCCGTGCCGGCACGCGGAACATCTGGCGACCCACACGTCACCGGGCCGGTGCAGGCACGTGCATCGATCGTGTGCGGTCGGGCAAGCGTGCTGTTCGGCGGTGCATCCGCCATTGCCGTGTCCGTCGTAGAAAACGACGACAGCACTTCCGAACGACTACGAGAGGATCTCGGGGATGAACCGTCTCATCGCCGCGCTCGGCGCGGCAGGACTGATGGCAAGTGGGCTGCTCATGTTCGGTGGCAATGCGTCCGCATCCGCTGCCGATACGGCGACAGTCAGTGTGGTGCATGGCATTCCGAACACACCGGTCAACGTGTTCGTGAACGGCAAGTCAACGTTGGCGGACTTCAAGCCCCTCACGGTGGCCGGACCGCTCGAGCTTCCCGCCGGCACCTACGACGTGAAGGTCTATCCGGCCAAGGACACGGCGGGAACCGGCACTCCGGTGATCGAAGCGTCGGCAACACTGACGGCCGGCGAGAACGTCACGCTGGTCGCACATCTCACCGCCGACGGAAAGCCGACGATCACGCCGTACGTGAACGACACCTCGGCCATCGAAGCCGGCAAGGGGCGCCTGGTGGTCCGCCACGATGCCGCGGCGCCTGCTGTCGACGTCAGGGCCAACGGAACGGTCGCCTTCCCGGGATTGGTCAATCCCAAGGAAGCCTCCGCCGACCTGGCGGCCGGCACCGTCAGCGCCGACGTCGTGCTGGCCGGCACTTCGACGGTGGCCATCGGCCCGGCGGATGTGAAGGTGACCGAGGGCACCGAGACCATCGTCTACGCCGTCGGCTCCGCGTCGGACAAGACTCTGGGCGTCGTCGTGCAGACCATCGACGGCCTGGGCTCCGCGCCGGGCGGTGTCCCCGCCGGTACCGGTGGTCAGTCGGCCGGTCTGTACAGCCAGCCCGGCTGGATCGCAGCCGTCATCGGCCTCGGCGTCGTCATCGCCGCCGCGGGTATGTTCACCGTTCGTTCCGGGCGGCGTCGAGCGATCGGCCGCTGACGCAGGCATGAACCACCGACGACGAGCAACGGGTACCCGGCGGGTCACCACCGGCCTGCTCCTGCTCGTCGTCGGTGTGGTGATCGCGATCGGTGCGCCCGCTCTGTGGTCGATCACCCACCGTGATCCGGCCCTGCAACCAATCGACCAGGGCATTGCCCTGCAGTTGGCGGATACCCGGCCTGATGCCCAGGCGACCGTTGCTCCCACATCACTCTCCCTCCCCGGCTCGACCAACCGACCAACCGCCGGCGATCCCCACTTCGACACCGACACCAGGAAAGTCGGCCGCACACGTTTCTCCCCTCTCGAAGAGGGAAACGACCATCGTGCCCACGGCGACGAGCAGGTCCGTACCGCGGCCGACTCATGTCAGGCGTGCCGCTCCGCCGCCGCCCGTGATCGGCCGACCCGTCCGCCTGCGGATTCCCGCGGTCGGGATCGATGCCGCCGTCGAGGCGGTCGGCGTCGATCACAACGGCGACATGGCCGTCCCGGAACAGGTCGAACAGATCGGTTGGTACCGGTTCGGGGCAGCGCCCGGCGACGCGGCCGGCTCCGTGGTGATGAGTGGACATGTCGATTCCGCACGGCAGGGTCTGGGCGCATTCGCCAAGCTCGGCGATCTGAAATCGGGCGACCCGATCACCGTCTCGGATGCCGCCGGTCATCAACTGCGCTATCGCGTTGTCGGTCGCGAGGCCTTCGACAAGGCAACGGCCCCGATGTCGGCTCTGTTCTCCCGCGGTGGAGCCGCCCGGCTGACCCTGATCACCTGCGGCGGCAATTTCGACGCCTCGATTCGGTCCTACCTGGACAACATCGTCGTCACGGCGGTCCCGGCATGACCGGGACCCGGCCGGACACGTCTCCGGTTCCGGTGCCGGACTCCGTCGAACAGCAACTGGCGCAGGGCTTTTCGACGAGTGACGGGTGGACGCTCCGCAAGGTCTATGACCGTTACGGGACGCAGGTGTACCGGGTCGCCCTGGCCACCCTGAACAATTCCAGCGACGCCGAAGAGATCACCCAGACGGTTTTCGTCGATGCCTGGCGCGCCCGCGACTCTTTCGACCCGACCAAGGGATCGCTGGGCGGATGGTTGATGGCCATCACCAAGCGACGTTGCATCGACCGAATCAGAGTGCTGGAACGCAACCGGCGGGATGTCGTCGCGGTGGCTGATGCCGCCGTGCACAATCACGTCGTGCCTGGGCCTGACCAGGTGGTCGAACAGATCGTGGTGGCCGACCAACTTGCCAGGTTGCCGCAGACGCAGCGTGCGGTCCTGGAGTTGGCTTTCTACGACGACCTGACCCACACCCAGATCGCCTCACTGACCGGCTTGCCGCTGGGCACGGTGAAGAGTCATCTTCGCCGGGGGCTCGAGCAACTGCGGCGCCGATGGGAGGTGGACGGTGGAGCATCTTGATCCTGACGAGATGGTGCTACTCGCACTCGGCGAGCGGTCGAGCCAGGACGAGCCGGCCGGCTCTGCCGGCCAGTCGCCGTCCCTCCAGCAGCATCTGCGGGAGTGTGCGGTCTGCCGCGCGGAACTGGCCCAGTTGACGCACACGGTCCAGCTCGCCAGACAGGCGGGTGAGCTGGGCCTGCAGGCTCCCGTGGTGCTGCCCGCGTCCATCTGGAACGGCATCGCGGGGGAGTTGGGGATCGGGTCCTCGTCCGGTCTCAGCGGCGACATGGACGCCGTCTATATACCGGGGCAGCGGATGAACCGGGTACCCGTCGACGCTTCCGCAGAGGCGAGCGAGGACCGACGCCCGTCTGCCGGGGCGCCGAACCCGGTTCTTCGTGAGCGGTCGCGAGGTCATGGGTTGCGTCGGGGTCTGCTGGTCGCTGCCGTCGTGATCGCGGTCGGAGTCGGCATCGGAACCGGCGTAGCCATCGGCCGGCGGGAAGCACCGCCCGCGGTGGCGCTGCAGTCTCAGGCGGTGCTCAAGCCGATCGCCACCGGACCCCCCACCGCGCACGGCACCGCCACGGTGACCCAGGGCACCGCCGGTACCACGCTCAGGGTGGCCGCGCGTGAACTCCCGCTCCGGCAGGGCTACTACGAGGTGTGGCTGTACAACCCGCAGGCCGACAAGATGGTTGCGGTCGGCACCCTCGGCTCAGGTGGCGACGGCATCTGGACGCTGGCCTCCACGATCGATCTCCGGTCCTACAGCGTGGTCAACGTCTCGGCACAGGACTTCGACGGAAATCCGGCGCACAAGGACAGCGTCCTACAGGGGGCGCTCACGGAGTGACGGCACCGGTCGCCGCAATCGGGACTTCCGATCAGAAACGGCCGCCCACGTCGCCTCCACCGTCGCCGCCACCGAAGTCGCCGCCGCCATCGAATCCGCCGCCATCGAATCCGCCAAAACCACCGCCGCCGAAGCCGCCCCCGTAACCACCCCCGTAACCACCGCCTCCGCCGCCGGTCAGCAAGCCCCCCAGGATTCCGCCGAGGATGGCCCCGCCGAACGCGCTGCCACCACCGCCGCCGTAACCCCCGCCGCCGTAGCCGCCATAGCCGCCGCCGCCCGGACCCTGCCAGCGAGATATGTCGTTCTGCGCCAGCCGGGCGGCCTCTTCGGCCAGCTGTTCGGCCTTCCGGGACTCACCAAGTGCTGCTGCATTGTCGGAGCCGGCCAGACTCTGTGCGGTCGCAAGGTGGCGCTGAGCTTCGGCCAGTCGGGTGCGCGCCTCGCTGCCTACGGCGCCTCTCCGTGTCGCGATGAAGTCGCCTGCGCCGGAGATCTTCGCATCCGCCGAGTCCAACGAAGCCTGCAGCGCGGCCGTGGCCCGCTGCTGGGTCTCCTGCGCCGAACGGGTGGCGGCCAGGATGTCGTCAAGGGCTAGATCAGCTTCCTGGATACGCCGGGTGGCCAGGATCGGGTCCCGTGCACCGTTCGGTCCGCCCGCCGCCGCCAATGCGGTCTCCACCTGGGCGAGACGCTGTGAGATGGCCTGGCCGGCACCTCCGGTACCGCCCTGCCCGAACGCCTCCTTGGCCGCGGCGAGCTCGGCCTGCACCGGGGCCAGACGTGTCTGCAGCTGGGACGACGCATCGGCGAGATTCGCATCCAGCTTGTCGATGGCATCGAGCAGGATGCCGGCCTGGGCGACTGCCTCCTGTGCGCTGCGCGCCGCCACCACCGCCGGCGTGGTGTCGGGCGCGGCTGCTTCCTGCCTCGCGGTGGCAACCGCCGAGCGGGCGAAGTCCAGCCGATTCGCAGCCTCGGAGGCATTGTTGATCACCGTGCTGAGCGCACTTGGAGCGTAGCTACCACTGAGCCTGGCCAGGGTGGCCATGTGGTCCGCCACCCGGGCGTCCTGCACTCCGATCGCGGCGCCCAGGTCGGCAATCGCAGCGGGCAGTCGGTTCTTCAGGTCGAGCATGTCGTCGAACCGCTCGCTCTGCGCGTCGAGCGCCGCGGCCGCGTCGGTGCAGCTGGCGATGATCTGGTTCATCCAATTCCGCCGCGTGGCGTCGTCCTCCGGGATGTCGTCGTCGATCTGCTGACGGAGCTGAAACGCGGCTGCTAGCGAGGTCCGGGCCTTCTCGTAGGCGGCGCGGAAGTCGGCCATCGCCGGTTTACCGAAGGTCGACTCGGCCAGCATCAGCTGGCTTTCACTGGTCCGGACCGCGTTGTCGGTCGCGATGAGAAGCTGCACGCTGCGATCCGAGACCGACTGCAACGGCTCCAGCGGTTCGGCCGGCTCGACCGGGACGTCCGCCCGTGGTGCCGCCCGACTCGCCTGCGGCCGACCCGGCCTGAACCCGGGCGGCTTTGGACTTTCGTGCCTGTCGGAACCAGAGGTACCCACCGACCAGCAGCACCAGCAGGACCAGCCACAGAATCCAGGTCTTGCTTCCCGACGAACCCCCCCCAACGGTGGTGCGCAGACCGTCGGCCGCCCCCACAGCCGCTCCAGACCAGTCCTTGGACTTGAGCTTCGGAACGATGTCGTTGCTCGCGACCGAGCTCAATTGGCTTTTCGTGACCGCCGAGCCGGACGGCGCATAAAACCCGTAGGCGCTGTCGAGCGTCGCGACCGCGAGTAGCACCGTGTCCGTCCCGAACCCGGAATCGGCGAAGGACTCCGCCGTCCAAGCCGGGCCGGTTGCGCCGTCGAAGCTGTCGACGTAGACGACCCACAGCTGCAGCTTGTCCTCGCTGTACAGCTTGTCCATCGCGTTCTGAATCTCGGCGGTATGGCCGGCGAGCGAGTTGTTCTGATCGGTGATCTGGTTCGGGATGCGGAACGGCGGCACCGCCGATGTCACTCCGGACCCGGCCAGAAAAGCCAGCGTGAGCAACAACAGGACGATGCCGGCCCGCACCCCGGACCTCGTCGGCGATCCCTTGGTCAACCCGGACGACGACATGCAGTGATCCTCCCTCGGCGAGCGGTGGATGCCCGCTCTCTGGTGTCCAGCCTATCGGCGCTGGTCGGACACCACCGGTGACGATCACGGTCCCGAGATCCGCAGCACCGAAGTTGATCACCCGGACGCCGCCCGGGTCTCGGGGCTTGCGCTCCTCCCCGGCGCGCCACCATGCGTAACAAGATCGGAATAGCCGTTGTCATCGACGGAAATATTCGATTTCTACGCTGACGGAAGTTCAAAAGGTGTCGGCCACCCTGGCTGCTGCCGACAGGTGACCATCGGGGGCACTTCATGAGCGAAGACATCATCACGTCCGCGGCCGATCCCATCGGGGATCTGCTGCATGCACCTGACGCGAGTAAAGAAACGTTGGAGGATTACACCCTCCGCTTCGCGCCGCGCAGCTACCGCAAATGGACGACCGGCGTGGTCGCCATTTCTGCGCTCGGCGGAATCGCCTATCTCGCCGATTTTGCCATCGGCGCGAACATCGGCATCGCCTACGGGACCGGCAATGCGCTGTTCGGGATCCTGGTATTCGCGATTGTCATATTTGCCACGGGATTTCCGTTGGCCTACTATGCGGCGCGCTACAACATCGACTTGGACCTGATCACCAGGGGGTCCGGTTTCGGCTATTACGGATCAGTCGTCTCGAATGTCATCTTCGCCACTTTCACCTTCATCTTCTTCGCGCTCGAAGGCTCGATCATGGCCCAGGGCCTCAAACTTGGGCTGCACATCCCGCTACCCATCGGGTACGCGCTATCTACTCTGTTGGTGATTCCGCTCGTCATCTTCGGGATGAAGGCACTCTCCAAGCTGCAGGTGTGGACCACCCCGCTGTGGCTTTTCCTGATGGTCGTCCCGATGATCTACCTGTTGATCAGCCACCCCGATTCCGTCTCCACCTTCTTCGCGTACGGTGGGCAGGGAAATCAGGGCGTCAATTTCGGTTCGGTCATGTTGGCCGCCGGGGTGTGCCTCTCGCTGATCGCGCAGATCGCCGAGCAGATCGACTACCTGCGTTTCATGCCGCCGAAGACTCCGGAGAACAATCGACGCTGGTGGCGCGCCGTCATTCTGGCCGGCCCCGGCTGGGTATTCTTCGGCGCGATCAAACAGATCATCGGTATGTTTCTCGCCGTCTACATCATTGCCAATGTCGCCGACGGGGCGGCCATCGCCAATCAACCCGTGCATCAATTCCTGGAGATCTACCAGAACATGATGCCGGCCTGGCTCGCCATGACGCTGGCGGTCGATCCTCGTGGTCATCTCCCAGATCAAGATCAACGTCACCAACGCCTATTCCGGTTCGTTGGCCTGGACGAACTCGTTCACGCGGGTGACCAAGCACTACCCGGGGCGCCTGATCTTCGTCGTCTTCAACCTGGCCATCGCGTTGGCCCTGATGGAACTCAACATGTTCGACTTCCTCAACACGATCCTCGGCTTCTACGCGAACTGCGGCATGGCCTGGGTGGTCGTGGTGGCGGCCGACATCGTGTTCAACAAGTATCTGCTCAGGCTGTCGCCGAAGGTGCCGGAATTTCGTCGGGGCATGTTGTACGCCTTCAATCCCGTCGGTTTCGTCTCGATGCTGGTCTCGGCCGGCGTCTCGATCGCCGTCTTCTTCGGAGCGTTCGGACAGGGCATCAAGCCCTACTCGCCGATCGTGGCCATCGTGCTCGCTCTTGTCCTCCCGCCGCTGCTGGCTCTCGCCACCAAGGGCAAGTACTACCTGCGGCGAACCGACGACGGCATCGACCTGCCGATGTTCGACAAGCACGGCAACCCATCCGCGGAACACCTGAACTGCCACGTCTGCCACGTGGACTACGAGCGGCCCGACATGTGTGCCTGCAAGACACACGACGCCTACGTGTGCTCACTCTGCCTGAGCACCGACAAAGTCGGCGATCACGTTCTGCCGGCTCAGGCCTGATCAACGTTTCATCTGGCGGGTGGTTACCGTCCAGTTGGTGGACACGGGCGCACAGTCAGCCGAATAGTCCGCTCTGCGGGTTCTTACTTGGAGTGAGGTTTCGAGCCCATTTGGCGAAGGCTTCGGGATTGCGGGTTTGCAGCAGCACCCGTCCCGGACCGACGAAGTCGAACACGAATCCCTCACCCGACTTCATCGACTGGATCGATCGGCCCTGTACCGCGCGCCGCATCCGGAACTGGATGTTGAGGTCGTAGGCGACCACGTGGCCGGTGTCGATGACGACCGGCTGGCCCGGCTGCAGGTCGAACACGTCGATCGCCCCGTAGCAGCTGACCACCGCCTGCCCGGAGCCCGAAGCTCTGATTCCGTAACCGCCCTCGCCACCGAAAAGGCTGGCACTGCCGCCCCACTGGGTGTCGGTTTGCACGCCGGCGGAATTGGCGATCCAGTTTCCCCTGGCCAGGTAGTAGGGCCGATCAGGAAAAACGTCGACCACCGCGATGTCGCCGGGCAGCACCCCGGCGACGTCCACCCAACCACCGTCGTGCGGCGCGGTGTAGGTGGTCACGAAGAACGACTCGCCGCCCAGCACCGACCGCCGCAGGCCGGCCATCAGTCCGCCCTCGGACCTGGCCGCCAGTTCGACTCCGGCCGAGTGGGCCATCATGGCGCCTGACTCGACGCGCGCGCTCTCGCCGGGCGCGAGGAACAACCTGCCGACGGTGAAGGCAGGACCGTGCCTGAGTTCGATCTGCATAACCCGTCACCGTAGTCAGGTATCCGCCGGGGCACACGTGTTCAGAGCCCGTCGTGATTTCAGTGAAGCGCCAAGCGAAGGCAGGCCCAGACCAGGGGAGATGAAGGGTCGTCGGGCCGCATCGAGCAGGCCGGTGCGTCAAGAAACCCGAAGAGCCGTGGTGGTCAATACAGCTGGGCAGCTCGCGAACATACGCATGCTACAGTATGTGTATGTCGCCGCTGGAACGCAGGGTGCAGATGTTGATCGATCATGATCGGTACCGCCTGCTGGAACTCGAGGCCGATCGGACCGGGTCGAGCGTGGCTGCAGTCATCCGGTCCGCCATCGACAGGCTGTTGGTTTCGGTGCCTTCGGTCCGCGCGTCGGCGGCGGCTGCCCTGCTGGATGCTGCTACCCCTGCGGCCGAGACTGCTGTGGAGTGGACCCAGGTGAAACAGGATCTCGAGGCGGCCTTGTCGGCGAAACTGCCTTGACCCGGCCGGTAGTCAAGAGTCCCCCGAGAACGCGGATCGTTTTCGTCGATACGGCGGTTCTGGTGTATGCGATCGGCGGCGACCACCCGTTACGGGCGCCCTGTCGAGCGATCGTCGCCGCTGCCGGTACAGGAAGCCTGGAGTTGCACGCCAGCGTGGAAATGGTCCAGGAGTTGCTGTTTCATCGGCTGCGGCTGTCCGATCGAGCCACCGCCGTTCGGCAGGCCCGGGAAGCGTCCCGGCTGTGCCTGCTTCACGACTTCGATGCCGAAGTTCTCAACCGGGCACTCGAACTGACCGCGGCGCACGAGACGATCGGTGGCCGGGACGCCGTGCATGCCGCCACTGCGCTGGTCACCGGGATTGCCGGATTCATCACGCCGGACCGCGCATTCGAGCGAATCGCTGGACTGACGAGGATCCATCCGACCGACGCAATATGAGCCGAGACCGCCTGCTCAGTCCGCCGCGCGACCCGTCAGCACGATTGCCGCACGGACCGGATCCTCGTCCTCGGTACCTTGCAGACCCAGCATGGTGATGGTGAGATCTCGCTGGGCCGGGGGGACGACCACGACTCCACCAGGTGCGGCGAGCGAATCGCCGGCGGGTAGCAGGCGAAGGCACACCAGATCGCCGACCTCAACGGCGGTAGCCCGTTCCGCCGTTTGGATCTCGACACCGCTACTCAGATCCTTGATGGTCAGGCCGCCGGAGCGGTCGAAGCCCTCCACCGAAGCGATGGTTCTTCGGCTCTGCGCCCACTTCCCGAGGAGATCCCTCTCGTCGGCCGGCAGGGCCTGAGCGCGGGTCTCGAGGAACAGCTCGAGCAGACCGCCCTCGAAGAGGGCGAGATCGACGAAAAGCGGGTCCAGCACGGCCTGCAACAGCGCCTCCGGTTCCTGCGCTGGATCAACAGTTGCTGCGGCCAGCTCGATGATCAACTCGCGTCCACTGCTGTTGCGCACCCAGCCGGCCACCTTCTGGTAAAGCCAGTCGCGGCGTGAGGCCAGATCGAATTCGGACCGGTGAAGGTGGCACCGCTTGTACTTCTGGCCCGATCCGCACCAGCAGGGATCATTCCGGCCGATATCTGTCCTGGACTCACCGACGAACCTGGACACCATGACCAACTCGGGATCATCGGTAGGAACTGCGGCACGCTGCAACAGGGATACCGCCCGGCGCGCATCGCCCCGAAGGGAAGCCAGGGTGGCCAGCTCTCGCATCGCCGGGTAGAAGTCAGCGTCGAGCTCGAGGGCTCCGCAGATATTCCTGCTCGGCCGCGGTGATATCAGAGAGCAAGTCGTGGCACCGCCCGAAGAGCCAATGCCAGCCTGCCAGTGCGCGGCGCGGCGTCTGCGACCGTACGGTTTCCAGAACCGCGGCCAGCATCGAGGCGAGGTGCGGGTCACCACTGAGGCTCTCGTCCGCGATGGCCACCGGCACCATCGGCTCGGCCAGTGCTTGCAAATGGGGCAGCACGGTCACCACGTCGAAGTCCGGAAAGTCCTCCTCCCGCTCCCCGCCGTCGACCCACTCGTGGATCGCGTCGTGGAGTTCGGTGACCTTGTCGGTGAAGGCGAGGACGGCCCGGGACTCGGAATCCGAGACTTCGTAGGTTTCGGCGATCCTTTCCAATTCGGCGACTTCCCCGGCCACTTCATTGGCGGCGGCGAAGTCGAATCCGCCTACTGCCACCATGCCGTCCTCGTGGTCGAGTTGTTGGCGTTCCAGAATGTCTTTGACCGGCCATCCCGGCTCGGTGAAGAGTTCGGGATGGCGCACACAGGCCAACAACAGGTACTCCTCCAGCGGAATGGCACCGACCGGTTCGGTGTCGTCCGGCTGCTCCGCTTCCTCGCGCTGCTCCGCTTCGAACTCCTCCTGCAGCTGCGAATTCTCCTCGACGTCGAGGTCGTCATCCCATTCGTATTCGGTGGGAATGCGGCGAATGTCGTCGCCGAAGACTTCGAGTAATTCGTCGAAGAACCCGAGCGACTGCAGGGTGAGCTGATCGGCTTCCGGCTCGGGTGCCGCCTCCAGATGCAGGCCGGCGGGTGTCACCGTGATGGCGATCAACTGCTCGGCGGAGTAACCGGTTAGGGTGCCGGGCGCCAGCCGGATCACCGGCGCAAGCGAGACCTCGTCGATCGCGTCCTCGATGTGCTTTCCGTCCAGCTGGTCGAACGGCGCGCCGTCGAGCAGCGGCCAGATGCCCGCGAAGTCGGGGACGGTGGCCAGTTCGTCCCGCTCGATCTCCTGCGCGCTGAGCTGGTGGGTGAACAGCCGCCCGACCAGCACAGCGGGCAGATTGACCACCAGCGGCGGATCGACCACGTCGATCTGGGCCAGGTTCCCGAGGGCCGGATCGCGCCAGACCTCGGTGAACTGCTCGGTGGTCGTGGGCAGCCCGCGGCCACCCAACTTCTGCAGCAAATCGTCGAGGGTGAGCCACGGGGCGGTAAGCATGATGTCGGCCACTGTCTGGGCACGGGTCGGTGTCACCTCTCCATCCTGCCGTGGCCCTGACCAACCGCGGAACAGCTGTGCACAGGGCCCGCCCTCACGTGCCGCCAGAAGAATCAGCGGACCGGGGAACAATCCGCGCCGGCCATCAGTTGCAAGGATCAGAAAAGTTGAGCGGAGTGGGCTCAAGGGCGTTTGACAGCAACCGGAAGCCTCGGCATGCTGGAGGAGCGCCAGTGAGCGGCCACCACCAACACAGCATTTCGTCAACAACGCCGGGTCCGCATCAGCCGATGCGAGCCCACCAGTTACTCATAGCAGGAGGAACGCATGTCGCGTGCCGTCGGTATCGATCTCGGTACCACCAACTCGGTTGTCGCTGTCCTGGAGGGCGGCGAGCCCACCGTCATCGCCAACGCCGAAGGCGCCCGCACCACCCCGTCCATCGTGGCCTTCGCCAAGAACGGCGAGGTGCTGGTCGGCGAGGTCGCCAAGCGTCAGGGCGTCACCAACGTCGACCGGACCATCCGATCCGTGAAGCGTCACATCGGTACGAAGTGGACCGTCGACATCGACGGGAAGTCGTACACCCCGCAGGAGATCAGTGCCCGGGTCCTGGGCAAGCTGAAGCGCGACGCGGAGTCCTACCTGGGCGAGCCGGTCATCGACGCGGTCATCACCGTGCCCGCGTACTTCAACGACTCGCAGCGCCAGGCCACCAAGGAGGCCGGTGAGATCGCCGGTCTGAACGTCCTGCGCATCGTCAACGAGCCGACCGCCGCTGCTCTGGCCTACGGCCTGGACAAGGGCGACAAGGAACAGACCATCCTCGTGTTCGACCTCGGTGGTGGCACGTTCGACGTGTCCCTGCTGGAGATCGGCGACGGCGTCGTCGAGGTCAAGGCCACGGCTGGTGACAACAAGCTGGGCGGTGACGACTGGGACGAGCGCGTCGTCAACTGGCTGGTCGACAAGTTCAAGGCGGCCAACGGCATCGACCTGACCAAGGACAAGATGGCCATGCAGCGCATCCGTGAGAACGCGGAGAAGGCCAAGATCGAACTGTCGTCGAGCCAGTCCACCTCGATCAATCTGCCCTACATCACCGTCGACGCCGACAAGAACCCGCTGTTCATGGACGAGTCGCTGTCCCGCGCCGAGTTCCAGAAGATCACCTCGGATCTGCTGGATCGCACCCGCAGCCCGTTCCACCAGGTCATCAAGGACGCCGGCGTCAAGGTCGGCGACATCGACCACGTGGTCCTCGTCGGCGGTTCCACCCGGATGCCCGCGGTCACCGAACTGGTCAAGGAACTGACCGGCGGCAAGGAGCCCAACAAGGGCGTCAACCCTGACGAAGTCGTCGCTGTCGGCGCCGCGCTGCAGGCCGGTGTGCTTCGCGGCGAGGTCAAGGACGTGCTGCTGCTCGATGTCACCCCGCTGTCGCTGGGTATCGAGACCAAGGGCGGCATCATGACCAAGCTCATCGAGCGCAACACCACGATCCCGACCAAGCGTTCGGAGATCTTCACCACGGCCGAGGACAACCAGCCTTCGGTGCAGATCCAGGTCTTCCAGGGTGAGCGGGAGGTGGCCGCGTACAACAAGAAGCTGGCCATGTTCGAGCTGACCGGCCTGCCGCCGGCACCACGGAACGTGCCGCAGATCGAGGTCACCTTCGACATCGACGCCAACGGCATCGTGCACGTCACGGCGAAGGATCTGGGCACCGGCAAGGAGCAGTCGATCAAGCTGACGGGCGGCTCTGCCCTGTCCAAGGAAGAGATCGACCGGATGATGAAGGACGCCGAGGCGCACGCGGAGGAGGACAAGGTCCGCCGCGAGGAGGCCGAAGTCCGCAACCAGGCCGAAGCTCTCGTCTTCCAGACGGAGAAGTTCGTCAAGGACAACGCAGACAAGTTGCCGGAAGAGCCGAAGGCGCGAGTCGCCGACGCGACGACTGCGGTGACGGAAGCGCTGAAGGGCACGGACATCGCGGCCCTCAAGACCGCTGTCGAGACCCTGGCCAACGAGTCCCAGCAGTTGGGTGCCGCGCTCTACTCGCAGACCCAGGCCGATGGCGCCGGCGCTCCTGGCGCCGACGGGAGTGCCGATGGCTCGCCCGAGGAGGAGATCGTCGACGCCGAGATCGTCGACGACGTGAAGCCGGACATGAGCAAGTGATGTCTGCGAACGACAATCACTCGAGTCATGGAGGAGGTGAGGAACCCGTCGTGATCAACGACAAGCGCCGCATCGACCCGGAAACCGGAGAGTTGCGGAACCCGGGCGGCGGGTTCTTCTCCTCGCCGTTCAACCGGAAGTCGGATCCGTCCGACCCGGAGCAGGCGGCACAACCCATCGCAGTTCAGACGGACGCTGATCTGGCTGTCGAGGCAGCGAAGCAGGAGGCGGCCGAAAGGACCGCCGACCTGCAGCGGGTCACCGCCGAGTACGCCAACTACCGGAAGCGGGTCGACCGCGACCGGGAGCTGGTCGTCAAGAACGCGAAGGCCAGCGTGCTGACCGAGATGTTGACCGTGATGGACGACATCGACAACGCCGACCGCCACGGCGATCTCGTCGGGGCCTTCAAGGCCGTCGCCGACAAGCTCACCGCGGTGCTGAGAAAGGCCGGGTTGACGCAGTTCGGCACGGTCGGCGATGAGTTCGATCCGGCTCTGCACGAAGCGGTCCAGTTCGCCACGTCACCCGACGTCGCGGTACAGACCGTGACAACCGTGATGAGGCATGGTTACTCGCTCGGTGACCGGTTGATGCGCGCCGCAGTCGTCGGCGTCACAGGCCCGGAGGCGGCGCCTGAGTCCGAAGCCGCCGATGTTGCTGACACCGGCTCGGAAACCGATGAAGTGATCGATGCCGAGGTCGTCGAAGACGGCCACTGACAGTAGTTCGAAGAATACGAGAGGAGGTTCCTGATGAGCGCCAAGGATTACTACGAGAAGGACTTCTACGCCGCACTGGGCGTGAGCAAGACGGCTACCGCCGCCGAGATCAAGAAGGCCTACCGGAAGCTCGCCAGGGACCTCCATCCCGACAAGAATCCGAACAACAGGCAGGCCGAGGAGAAGTTCAAGACCGTTTCCGAGGCTTACGACGTGCTGTCCGACGACGCCAAGCGCAAGGAGTACGACGAGGCTCGACAGTTGGTGGGCAGCGGCGGTTTCCGTGGATTCGGCGGCGGCCAGCCAGCCGGCGGGGCAGGTGGATTCGACATCAGTGACCTGCTTCGCAATCAGGGCGGCGGCGCGGGCAACGGCGGTCTGGGAGACCTGTTCGGCGGCCTGTTCAACCGCAACACGAGCAACACGAGGGCCGCACGAGCCAAGCGCGGCAGCGACGTCGAGACGGAGGTGCGGATCTCCTTCACCGAAGCGGTTTCCGGTGTCACCGTCCCGTTGCGACTGGCCGAGCGCAGTACCTGCCCGACCTGTCTGGGTACGGGCGCCCGGCCGGGCACTTCCCCGCACGACTGTCCGGTCTGCAACGGAACCGGCCTGACCACCCGCAACCAGGGTTCGTTCGCCTTCTCCGAGCCGTGCACCAACTGTCACGGTTCCGGCTCGATCATCGACGACCCGTGCCCGAACTGCCACGGTGAGCGGACGGTGCTGTCGTCACGAACGCTGTCGACCCGTATTCCGGCCGGTGTCTCCGACGGCCAACGCATCCGCCTCGCCGGCAAAGGTGACGCGGGTACCGGCGGCGGCCCACGTGGCGACCTGTTCGTGGTCGTCCACGTCAGTTCCCACGAGCTGTTCGGGCGCAGCGGCGACAACCTGACGCTGACGGTGCCGGTGACGTTTCCGGAACTGGCGCTGGGTACCACGCTGACCGTGCCGACGTTGACCGGTTCGGTCAACCTGCGGGTGGCGCCCGGCACCGCGTCCGGCCGCAAACTCCGGGTCAAGGGGGCCGGCGTGAAGCGCAAGGATGTGACCGGCGATCTGATCGTGACGGTCGAAGTCGCGGTGCCGCAGAGATTGTCGGCTCAGGCGACGCAGGCCCTGGAAGCGTTCGCCGCGGCACAGTCCGATGATCCGCGACCGGCGATCACCAAGGCGCTCAAGGCTGCGCAGGCTTCGTCGTGACCGGCCGGCGAGATTCCGGCGCGGCCGGCTCGCCGGACGACCGGAGGCCGGCGGCGTCCGCGCTGCCGATGGACGTCACCGTAGCTTTCGCCGCCGGTGACTCCGCCGGCTTCGAGCTGGATGCTCCCTTGTTCGTCATCTCCGTCGCCGCACAACTGGCCGGGATGCATGCGCAGACCCTGCGGTCCTACGACAGGGAGGGTCTGGTGTCGCCGGGCCGCACGTCCGGCGGCGGACGACGATATTCCCGACGTGACATCGAATTGCTCCGCGAGGTGCAAAAGCTCAGCCAGGACGAAGGGGTGAACCGGGCGGGCATCCGCCGGATCATCGAACTCGAGGCGCAGGTGGATGCCCTCCGCGCCAGGGCAACCGAGCTCGCGGACGAGATTCGCGCTCTGCACGCCGATCTCGATCAATCCCAGGCGGACGCCGCGAACGCTGCGGCCAACGCCATTGCCGGATTGCGCCGTGACGTGGTGCCGTGGCAGAACACCACCACGGCCATGGTCACCTGGCGCCCGCAGCGCCGCCGGAGTTGACCCGGAGACGACTCAACGCCCGAGTGCCTCGGCCACCAGTTCGCCGTCCTCCACGCGGTCCCAGGCGTCGGAGAAATCGTCCAGCGTCCCGGCTGCGACGGCCTGCTCGAAAGCGTGCAGGCGGCCGAAGACGAAACCGGCGATTCCGCTGGTATCCGGGCGCAGCGCCAGATCCGCCAACCACGCCGCGGCGGACAGTGAATCCTGATGCTCGCCGAGAACTTCCTGGATCTCTTCTATCGCTGCGGCGAAGACGACGATGTCCTCTCCGAGCGTCGGGGCCGCAGCTTCGGCCGCATAGCGCAGGGCCTTGGAGGCCTTCCGAACGTCGTGGAAGACCGGGTTGTCGATCGGGTCGGATAACGCCTGGGCAACCAGCGAGGTCAGGCTCCGCCAGGCTGCGGCCAGGTGGGTCGGCAACTCAGCGGCGGCCGGCTTCTCCGCGCGCCGCGAAAACGGCGGATCGGCGATGAAAGCATCGAGCGTGCGGAGCATCTCGAGATACCCGTCGGATCTGATCAGCTCGGCGACGTCGGCCAGTGCGGACGGGAGCGCGGACGCGAATTCGGCGTCGATGCGGGCTGCCGCTACAGACGCATATTCCTCAGGCTCTTCGACCAGTTGGCCCGCCAGGCGCTTGCGCAGCACCTCGAGATCCCGGGCCCGCCCCAGCACGGCTCCATACTGCTGGAGTTCGCCGCGGAGCGGACGGGTGGAAGCGGAGCTGAACAGCGGCGAATAGACCGCAAGCACGGAGCGGATGCGACGAGCCACGGCCCTGGCGTCGTGGACGGCGTCCGGAGTACCTTCGCGCAGCGCTCGATCCACCCGGATCAGCGTGTCCCGTAGCTTTGCCAGCGTGGTGAGCAGCGCTGGCCCTGCCTCCTTCGACTTGCGGGCCACCGACGGATTCTTCGCATCCAGTGCCCGTGCCAATTTGGAGGCACTGGAAGCCGGCTTCGCCCCCGCGGCACGCAGCACGCCGACCACCGCCGCCAGCTGATCGCGGTCGCCGCACAGCACCTCCACCTCGAGTTCGCGCCAGTGGGAGGAGCCGGACTCGCGGTAGGTGCCCGGAACCGGGGACTCCGATCCGGCATCAACCGACAGCCTGGTAGCGGTCACCTGATCGTCCGCGACCTCGACCATCTCGGTGCCTTCGCCATCGAGCAGCCGCCGCACGGTTCGCCGGTTGCGAATCCTCGCCACCGGGCGCAGCTCGCGGCCCCTGGCCGCACCCAATACCAGGTCAGCCAGTGCCGCCGGCACTCTGGCCTCGAGCGGGTCGAGATTGTTCGGCTCCAGCGGCAATCCGACCTCGGTCCGGGCACCCGCCACGGCCGGCAGCTTCAGATGCCAGCCGGCGTCGTCGCCACCGGTGCGATGTCGCAGGGTCAATTTCGAGCGCAGTAGATCCAGCGCTTCGGTGTCGAAGTAGACGGCGTCCAACTCGTGGACGATGGGTTCAGCGGCAGATCGGAGTCCGACCGCGGTCAGTGGGCGGCGTCCGCTCAGATCGGGCAGTGGCGTCGTCGCACCGATCTCCAGCTTGGTCTCGATTTCCAAGTGTCGACTAGGCGCGCCCGGATCGAGCGCGCCTGGCTTTGCGCGCAACTGCTCGCGGCCGGAGGGCGTGACATCGGTACCGGGTCGCTCGATCACGGGTGCCGCCGTCGACTTGCTCTCGCGCGATGCCATGTGTCGGTGTTACCCCACCTGAGCTCGACGACCAAATGTGAACATCATGGCCTCCTCCGCTGTGCCGCGGCGAGCCGGGTCACCCTGGGGGATGTGCCACGCTCAGACTTGAGCGGAATACGATCAACTTTGCTGCGTTGAATCTTGCAGATGCGACCGACGGCCGAGATCATGGCGGCTGTCGGATGCTTGCCGAGCAACCCTCCGAACCCGGAAAGGCAGTAGAACTACAGACATGAACACCGACATCCTGACCACCAAGAGTCGTGAGGTGCTGGCCGCGGCCATCGGTGCCGCCACTGCGGCCGGCAATGCCATGGTGGAGCCGGCGCACCTGCTCGACGCTTTGCTTTCGACCGAGGGCTCGACCGCTCCCGGTCTGCTGCGGGCGATCGGCGTTGACGCTGCTGCGATCGGGGCGCGGACGAACGCCATCCTCACCAGACTGCCGTCCGCGAAGGGCGCCACCGTCGCCCAGCCGCAACTTTCCCGGGCCGTCGCGAATGTGGTGACCAGCGCCGAGCAGATCATGCGGGCCGGTGGCGACGAATTCCTTTCCACCGAGCACCTCTTGGCGGCTCTGGCCGCTCCTGGCACCGATGTCGGCGACATGCTGGTGGCCGCCGGTGCGACCACCGACGCGCTCGTCGAGGCATTCCCGGTCGTCCGGGGTGGCGACCGAAAAGTGACCTCCGCAGATCCTGAGGGGTCGTTCCAGGCGCTGGAGAAATACGGCATCGACCTGACGGCGAGGGCTCGCGAGGGCGCCATCGATCCGGTCATCGGCCGGGACGCGGAAATTCGGCGAGTGGTGCAGGTGCTGTCCCGGCGGACCAAGAACAACCCGGTACTGATCGGCGAACCCGGCGTTGGCAAGACGGCCGTCGTCGAGGGCCTGGCTCAGCGGATCGTGGCCGGCGACGTGCCCGAGTCGTTGCGGGGCAAGCGATTGATCGCCCTGGACTTGGGCGCGATGATCGCCGGTGCGAAGTATCGGGGCGAGTTCGAGGAGCGGTTGAAGGCGGTCCTCGACGAGATCAAGGGCTCCAACGGGCAGGTCGTCACGTTCATCGACGAATTGCACACCGTCGTCGGCGCCGGTGCGACCGGCGAGGGTGCCATGGACGCCGGCAACATGCTCAAGCCGATGCTCGCCCGAGGTGAGCTGCGGATGGTCGGTGCGACGACGCTGGACGAGTACCGCAGCCACATCGAGAAGGACCCGGCCCTCGAGCGCCGGTTCCAGCAGGTGCTGGTCGGCGAGCCGAGCGTGGAGGACACGGTCGGTATCCTGCGGGGGCTCAAGGAGCGCTACGAGGCGCATCACGGGGTCCGGATCACCGACGCCGCGCTGGTGGCTGCGGCGACCCTCTCCGACAGGTACATCACGGCGCGATTTCTGCCCGACAAGGCCATCGACCTGATCGACGAGTCGGCGTCCCGCCTGCGCATGGAGATCGACTCCAAGCCGACCGAGATCGACGAGCTGCAAAGGGCTGTCGACCGGCTGAAGATGGAAGAGCTGGCCCTGGCGCGGGAGTCGGATGCCGCCTCCGCCGACCGGCTGGTCAGGTTGCGTCGCGACCTGGCCGACCGGAACGAGCAATTGGCCGCGCTGACTGCGCGGTGGGATGCGGAGAAATCCGGGCTGAACCGGGTGGGCGAGCTGAAGAAGTCGCTCGACGAGCTGCGCATGCTGGCCGAGCGGGCCCAGCGCGAGGGTGATCTGGCCAAGGCCTCGGAGCTGCTGTACGGACGGATCCCGGCGCTCGAGAAGGAACTCGCGGATGCATCGCTCGACGCGTCAGCAGAGACTGCGACCGAAGCGCTCCCTCCGATGGTCTCCGAGGAGGTCGGACCCGACGACATCGCCACCGTCGTGGCGGCCTGGACCGGTATTCCGGCCGGGCGCCTTTTGGAGGGCGAGACGGCCAAGCTGCTGAGGATGGAGGAGGAACTGAGCCGGCGGGTCGTCGGGCAATCTGCAGCCGTCCGCGCCGTCTCGGATGCCGTGCGCCGCGCGCGGGCCGGGATCTCAGATCCTGACCGACCCACCGGATCGTTCCTGTTCCTCGGACCGACCGGTGTCGGAAAGACCGAACTCGCCAAGGCGCTCGCGGATTTCCTGTTCGACGACGCCAGGGCCATGGTCCGCATCGACATGAGCGAATACTCCGAGAAGCACTCCGTGGCGCGGCTTGTCGGCGCTCCGCCCGGCTACGTCGGGTATGACCAGGGTGGCCAGTTGACGGAGGCGGTGCGACGCCGCCCCTACACCGTGATCCTGCTGGACGAGGTGGAGAAGGCGCATCCGGACGTGTTCGACGTGCTGCTGCAGGTGCTGGACGACGGTCGGCTGACCGACGGCCAGGGCCGGACGGTGGATTTTCGCAACGTGGTGCTGATCCTGACCTCGAACCTGGGCAGCGTGCACATCGTCAATCCGGCACTGGATGCGGCGCAACGGTACGAGGCCGTGATGGCCACGGTTCGAACCGCGTTCAAGCCCGAGTTCCTGAACCGGCTGGACGAGGTGGTGTTCTTCAACGCCCTCGACATCGAGCAGATCGGATCCATCGTGGACATCCAGGTGCAGGCGCTGGCCACCCGGCTGGCCTCCCGCAGGCTCACCCTGGACGTCACGGATGCGGCAAGAGAATGGCTGGCCATCGAGGGTTTCGATCCGCTATACGGTGCCCGGCCCCTGCGCCGGCTCATCCAGTCGGCGATCGGGGACCAACTGGCGAAGGAACTGTTGGCCGGCAAGGTCCGCGACGGCGACACCGTGCTGGTCGACGCGGTGGACGGGGAGTCACGGTTGACGGTCGGGCCGGTCTACGCGGTCTGACCGTCCCCAAGGTCGCGCCCCATCCCTGGCAGAGTTTGCGCCGAACCACGTATGCCCGGCGTTCTGGATCCGGCGATCGTGCAGCGACCCCGACCGCGAGCCGCCGCGCCGACCGGGACGCCCGGGCGCCGGGCATACATACCGGGTCCTGGATCGGCCGGCTCAGCACGTGTTCCCATCGTGATGACCTATCTTGTGAACAGACCTGCAGTTCTGCGCCCAGTTCCGCCCGGAGAGGCTCCATCGAGGCATGAAGACGATCGAAGAAGGCGCCACGGCGGTCGATTTCGAGCTGCCGGACCAGGCGCGGATTCCACGTCGACTCTCCGACCTGCTCCGTTCCGGACCGGTGGTGCTGTTCTTCTACCCGGCGGCGATGACCAGCGGCTGTACCGCGGAAAGTTGCCACTTCAGGGACCTGGCCGCCGAGTTCGCCGCCGTGGGTGCGCAGCCGGTCGGGATCAGTGCCGATTCGCCGTCCAAGCAGGCGGAGTTCGACCGGATCAACGGGCTCGGCTTTCCGCTGCTGTCGGATGTCGACGGGGCGGTGGCCACGTCGTTCGGGGTCAAACGCCGGTTCGTCACGCCGGTCAAGCGCGTCACGCTGGTGATCGGACCGGACAGCACGGTCCTCAAGGTGATCGGGAGCGAACTTTCGATGCAGACGCACGCCGACACCGCGCTCAGATATCTGCGGGGGCGCCGGGCGGCGGCTTGACCGTCCCGCCGGGGGCGACTTGACGGCCCCGCCGACCGTGACCGCTACGGTCAGCTATGCCCACCGCCTTGGTCACCGGCGCCACCGCCGGCATCGGAGCCGCGTTCACCCGTCACCTGGCTGCCGCCGGCTACTCCCTCGTCATCGCCGCTCGTGACGTCGAACGCCTGCGTGAGTGCCGGGCCACCTTGCTGTCCTTCGGGGCGCCCGACGTGGAGGTCATCGCCGCCGATCTCGTCGTTCCGGAACAGCGCGGCTCGGTCGTCGCACGGTTGGCCCTCGGCGTCGACCTGCTGGTGAACAACGCGGGTATCGGTCTCGGCAAGGACTTCCTGGTCGCGCAGGAATCGGAATTGCTGGCACAGCTGGAGCTCAACGTCACCGCCCTGATGTTGCTCACTCGTGCCGCGCTGCCGCCGATGGTGGCTCGCGGCCACGGTGGGGTGATCAACGTTGCCTCCGTCGCCGGCCTGATCCCTGGCCGCGGCACCACCTATGCCGGGTCGAAGGCCTACGTGATCAGCTTCAGTGAGGGGCTCGCCATGTCGCTGGCCGGGAGCGGCGTTCGTGTCCAGGCGCTGTGCCCGGGATTCGTCCGGACCGAGTTCCACCGGCGGGCCTCGATCGACATGTCCAAGGCGCCGGCTCGCGCCTATGTGGACATCGACGAGTTGGTGGTCACGTCCCTGCGTGACCTGCGCAGGAACAAGATCGTTTCGGTGCCCGGCCGCCTCTACGCCACCATGGCGGTGCTGACCCGGTTGCTGCCAAGAGGCCTGGTGAGGCAGTTCGCCTCCAGGGTCAACAATCGCGGCCGGACCTGAGTCCGGAGCCGGGTTTCCACCCGGTCATGGCTGATACGGCGGGGCCACACCCCAACCCCAGCGCGGCACCGGCGCCTCGGTGACCACCGCGGCGCCGTCCTGCGAGTTGGACAGCGCCAGCCTGGTGCCCCACTCGACGTATCCGACGAAGGCCGCCCGGAACTCCGGGTCGCCCGGCAGGTCGGCGTCGTCCGCGGCGGAACTCATCAGGGTGGCGAACCGGAACCGCTGCTCGGGTCGCAGATTGAGACCGCGGTGGTGCGCCAGCATGTTCGGGTACCCGCCGAGTTCGTCGGTATAACGCGAAGGCCCGCCGAACACTTCACACCACCACACGGTGACGTGGTCTCGGTGTGCTCGGCTGACGCCACCGGGAAAGAGCGGTCCGAGCAGATCGTCCCGCTCGACTCGGTTGTAGAAGGCGTCGATCAGCCGTCGGAAGGCGTCTTCGCCGCCTGCCCACTGATACAGCGACGGCGGCTTCGGATCGGGCATGCTTGCAGTGTAATCACGACGATGGGCTATGCGTCCAGACCCAGGTGCTGGACGAGAGTCGCTACAAAGGCGTTCTCGCTCTCGATGTGCGGCGAGTGTCCGGCACCGGGCACGACCACCTCGTTGTACCAACCCCCTGCCGATGCGTAGGCGTCGAGCACCGAGCGGGTCTGGCCGACCATGGGTTGCGGCGGCAGGGTCTGCTCTCCTGGGTACCCGGGTACCGCACCCAGCCGGCCGAGGTTGGCCAGGTCGAACATCGACGTGTCGGACACGATCTGGTCGAGTTCCCCGCGCAGCCAGAGGATGGGCGGCTGCGGGCTGACGTCGACGATGCCGGACAGGTCGAGGTAGGTCGGGGACATGGTGTTCAGCACGCCGCGTGTTCCTGGTGCGACGCCGGGCCAGGTTGGTGACGTCACGGAGTCGCCCGGATAGTTGTCCTGCCCCACGCTGGTGGAGAGCATTGACCGCAGCAGCAGTGCCTCGTTCGCGCCGTCCCAGCCCGGCGCGACGTAGAACGTTCGCAGGACGTCCAGCGGCGACCCGGGGCCGTCGCTTTCGTCCTGATCGTCGATCGCCCTCACGAAATCCGCGCTGGCCGTGCCGCCGCCGGAACCGGCGCCATCGGGGGAGACGAGCGCACCGTCCAGACCGGTAGTGCCACCGAAACCGAAGGGCGACACCGGGTTGATCAGCGTTGCCGTGGTGACCGCTGCCGGGCGGTCGATGATCATCTGCAGAGCGACGCCGCCGCCCATCGACCAGCCGACCAGATCGACCTCGGGCAGCCCGAGGGCATCGATGGCGGCCCAGACGTCGTCGGCGAAATCCCGCAGGCCGCGGGTCGCGTCCACCGCTACCGTGTCGGTGCCGCCGAATCCGCGCAGGTCCACAGCGATCGGCCGGACGTGCTGTGGCAGCAGCGCCATCGCGGGGAAGAAGAATGGCGAGGACGAGACGTTGCCGTGGATGAACACCACCGGGCGGCCGTCCATCCGGTCGACCACCTCACGGACGCAGACCGCCAACCGAGGGGTGTCGATCATGTTGACGGCGATGTTCGGGTATTCGGTCACGACGGGTCCTCCAGATGAGCGGTACGGACGGACTCGATCAAACCAGCCGCCGGTGAGAGCGAACCCATCGGCCGGGCCGATCTCCGGGGTCGCCGGCCACGGCCGGGTGTATGTCACGCTTGCCTGATGGTTAACGAATCGCCGGCGCCTGTCCCGGATGCCGCGGCCAAGGCCAGGCTGGCCGAGTTGGTCGGGGAACTGGCCGTGGTGCACGGTCGGGTCACGCTGTCTTCGGGCCGCGAAGCCGACTACTACGTCGACCTTCGCCGGGCGACTTTGCACCATGAGGCCGGCCCGTTGATCGGGGTGCTGCTGCGGCAGCTGACGGCCGACTGGGATTTCGCCGCGGCCGGCGGGCTAACCCTCGGTGCTGATCCGGTCGCCGCGGCGATCATGCACGCTCCCGGCCGCCCCATCGACGCGTTCGTGGTGCGCAAGGAAGCCAAGGCCCACGGCATGCAGCGTCAGATCGAGGGTCCGGATGTGGTGGGGAAGCGGGTCCTGGTGGTGGAGGACACGACCACCACCGGCGCATCGCCGCTGCATGCGGTGCGGGCACTGCGGGCCGTCGGGGCGGACGTGGTCGGGGTCGCCACCATCGTCGACCGCGCCACCGGCGCTGCCGGTGTGCTCGAAGCGGAAGGGCTGACGTACCGGTATCTGCTGGGGCTGACCGATCTGGGGTTGGGCTGATCACGTCCCAGCCCGGGGGAGCGGCCGACGAACGCTCGCGGTCGGCGGACGAAGCCGGGCCAACCGAATGGACCGCTGTCCCCGACGTCGGAGTCGGACCGCACCCGCGGCCCTGGCCGGAGGACGAGAGGTACGACCAGGACCTGCTGGCCGGCGGGGATCGGCGGAACGTCGTCGATCAGTACCGGTACTGGCGGCGCGAGGCGATCGTCGCGGACCTGGACGATCGTCGGCACCCGTTCGAGGTGGCCATCGAGAACTTCGGTCACGATCACAACATCGGGACCGTCGTGCGCACGGCCAACGCCTTTGCGGCGGCCAGGGTGCACATCGTCGGCCGCAGGCGCTGGAACCGACGCGGGGCCATGGTCACCGATCGTTACCAGCATCTGCAACATCACCTGGACGTGGCTTCCCTCGCCGGGTATGCGGCCGATCGGGGATTGACCATCGTCGCGGTTGACAACGTGCCAGGCTCGGTGCCCATCGAGACGGCCGCTATCCCGCGACACTGCCTGCTGCTGTTCGGTTCGGAGTCGGCAGGCCTGACCGTCGAGGCGAAGGACGCCGCCGGGATGACCGTTTCCATCGCGCAGTTCGGATCCACCCGGTCGATCAACGCCGGAGTGGCAGCAGGCATCGCCATGCACGCGTGGATTCGCCGGCATGCCGACCTCTCCACCGCCTGGTAGTCACTGCGCGGTTTGCGGGTCAGGCGCTGGACCCACTTCGGGCGAACTCACACGGGGCACAGCCTGGTGAACGGTAGGTTTTGCCGGTGGAACTCGACCTTTCGACGATCAGGACCAGTGGGCCGTGGGTGCTGATCGCGGTGGCCGTCATGGGTGTGGTGCTGGCGATCATCATCAAGAAGATCATCGGCAAGATCATCGTTCTGGTGCTGGCCGCCGTCATCGTCTTCCTGGGATGGCAGCAGCGGGCAACTGTCGTCGACTTCGCCAACAATCTGCAGGCCTCGGCCTGTACGTCGCATCCCAGGTTCTTCGGCTTGGACGTCAGCTATCCAGGCTGTCCAACCGTGGTCGGAGCCGACCGGAAGAATTGAGCAACAGCTTGAAGAATCTACGCGCTACTGCTGGTGGCGGTCCTGGTCGTGCGCGTTCAGGTCTCCGCCATCGCGACCCACAGCCCCGAGCCGCTCTGCAAGCGCGGGGTCGCCTGCGTCCATCTCACTGGCCAGGACAGCCTCTTCGCGCAGTACCGGTGAGCCGGCCGAGGTGTCCGTCGACAACTTAGAGCCCGCTCGACGGGTGCGAATGTGCAGCAGCGCCGGTACCGCGGAGGCCAGCACCACCACCACGACAGCGCCGACCAGAATGACGTCGACGTGGTCGGCGATGAACTGGATCTGGCCGAGGAAGTATCCCGCCACCGTCACGCCGGCGACCCAGAGGAACCCGCCGATCGCCGAGTAGATGGCATAGATCCGGAAGTTCATCTTGGAGACGCCGGCCATCACGGTCGCGACGGTGCGGACCACCGGGACGAAGCGGGCCAGGATGACGGCCGCCTTGCCGTACTTGTCGTAAAAGGCGGCCGATTTCGCCACGTACTCCTGTTTGAAGAACTTCGCGTTCGGCCGCTCGAAAACGAGGGGTCCGCCCTTGTAGCCGATGCCGTAGCCGACCATGTTCCCGATGAAAGCGGCCACCGACAGAATCAGGATGGCGACGAAGATGTTGACGTGGAACGTGCCCTTGGCGACCAGCAGGCCGGAGATGAACAGCAGCGTGTCGCCGGGCAGGAAGAATCCGATCAGCAGGCCGCATTCGGCGAAGATGATGAGCGAGATTCCGAGAAGGGCCCACGAACCCATCGAGTTGACGAGGCCCTCGGCATTGAGCCATGACGGAAGGATGCCGGCAATGTCGGTTGCGTTCACCACTGTCACGATACCGGGCGCGCTGTGCAGATCGGTGTGAACCGTAAGGCGTCCGACTGTGTGCGACGCCGCAGGTGGAGGGCGTCCGGACGGCTGAACCGGCTGCTGCACCTTGCGGTTCGGGCGCACCCGGCTACCGTTTGCTCATGGAGTCCGCGGAGATGCAGATCACGAAGAGTTCCCACGTGGTCGATGCGCTGCGGGGCGTCGTCGGGCAGTCCGGGGTGATCGTCGACCCTGACGTCACCGTTTCATATAGCAGAGACATGATGCCGCTGGCCCCGAGCGGCCGGCCGCTGGCCGTCGTCCTACCCACGAGCACCGCACAGGTGTCCGAGGTGGTGCGGATTTGTGCCGACGCCGGGGTGCCGATCGTGCCGCGCGGCGCCGGCTCCGGCCTGACCGGGGCAGCCAACGCGGTGGACGGCGCCGTCACCGTGGTGATGACCAAGATGAACAAGATTCTCGAGATCGACGAGGGGAACCGGCTCGCCGTCGTCCAGCCGGGGCTGGTGAATCTGGACTTCCGCACTGCAGTGGAAGCGCGCGGTCTGTTCTACGCACCCGATCCCTCGTCCTACGACTGGTGCACGATCGGTGGCAACCTGTCGACCAATGCCGGCGGGCTGTGCTGCGTTAAATACGGAGTCACCACCGACGCCGTACTGGGACTGGAAGTGGTGCTGGCCTCGGGCGAGGTACTGCGAACCGGCCGGCGGACGGTGAAAGGGGTGGCGGGCTACGACCTCACGAAACTCTTCGTCGGATCCGAGGGCACTCTGTGCATCATCACCGAGGCGACCCTGGCTCTGCGACCGAAGCCGGCCGCGCCCGTCACGCTGGCCGCCGCTTTCGCCAGTGCCGCGGACGCGGGGCGGGCGGTGACCGGAGCGATCCGTGCCGGCCTTGTCCCCTCTCTGCTGGAGATCATGGACGCCACCTGCATCAAGGTGGTGGAGGCGAAATCCGGGGTGAAGCTTCTCGACGATGGTCCAACCCCCGCCGCGCTGCTGATCGGTCAGTCGGATGCCGGCCCCGGCGTTGGCCGGCGCGAGATGGATCTGCTCGAACGGGTCTGTCTGGATGCCGGCGCCACGTTCGCCTTCGTCACCGACGACCTGGCGGAGGGCCGGATGTTGCTGCAGGCCAGGAGAGACGTGCTTCCCTCGCTCGAGTTACTTGGCACCTGGCTGACCGACGACGTCAGCGTGCCCCGCACTCAGATCGCCGCCCTGATCGGTCGCTGCGAGGAGATCTCCGCTTCGGTTGGTCTGACGATCGGCGTGGTCGGTCATGCCGGGGACGGCAACATGCACCCGACCGTCGTCTACGACGCGTCGGACCCGGAGCAGACGACGGCGGCCGAGCTGGCCTTCGGCCAGATGCTGGATGCCGGCCGCGCGCTGGGCGGCACGGTCACCGGCGAGCACGGCGTCGGCCGGATCAAACAGGGTTTCCTCGCTGCAGAAATTGGAGCGATTGGCGTCGACCTGCACCGAAAGATCAAAAAGGCGCTCGACCCGCAGGGCGTGTTCAATCCGGGATCGATGTTCTCGATGGAATAGCGGGGAGAGAGGGGGATAAGGATGAGGGCCGTCACCTTCGGCGATCCGAACGCTTTCCTGGATGCACTGCGGCCGTTGATCATTAGTCAGCCCGCCCGATGCACAACGTTGAACACGGTGCTGCACAACCATGTCGCGGCGCCGTTCTCAGCGGAAGAGCCGATCATGGCCGCCGTGCTGGACGACTCGGGTGCGCTCGTGGCGGCTGCCCTGCAGACCCCGCCGTACCCGTTGACCGTGGTGATCGATTCCCGGACCGGACATGACATGACAGTAGTCGCAACGCTTGCTGGGGCTGTGCGGAGGAGAACCACTGCTTTCACGGCCATTTCGGGTCCGGCCGTCGACATCGACGCTTTCGCCGCGGCGTGGTTCGACCTGACCGGGGCCGGATCGATCAAATCCAAGGCGCTTCTCCTCCACCGACTCGGCATCTTCGCGCCGCCGCGAGGTGTCGTCGGCTGCGTTCGAGAAGCCAGTCCCGTGAGCGCTTCCGACTCCGAATTGATCGCGCTGTGGTGGTACCGGTTTGCGCTGGAGGCCAGAACATCACCGCGGCCTTCCGCACCGAATCCCGATGTGCTGGCCCAGCGGTCGACCCGCCGCCACGCCACGTTGCTCTGGTGCGTCGATGGTCGACCGGTGGCGGTGGCCGGCGCCGGATCGGTGGTCGACGGGGCGGTTCGCATCGGGCCGGTGTACACGCCGCCCGCCGAGCGGGGCCACCACTACGGCTCTGCCGTCACGGCGGCCGCAGTGGAATCGGCTCTGCGGCGCGGCGCGTCCGTGGTCGAACTCTTCACCGACGCGGATTACCCGACGTCCAACAACATCTATCGCCGACTCGGCTTCGAGCAGGTCGACGTCTTCGAGGAGGTTGACGTCACGCCAATCCGGCACCACACCAATTCGGTATCCAAGGATTCCGGGTGGCAGGATCCGGTATCACAGCAATAAGGTGATCAGCCCCACGGTGATTCCGACCAGCAGCCCCATGATCATCGCGATCAGAACGATCTGCAGCACCGACAGCCGGGTACGTGGCACGAGAACCGCTGGTGTCTGCTGCCCGGCCCGGCTCGGCTTCTGGCCGCCGGCCATCGCCCGCAGGGCCTGCGCCAGCACGGCCTCCGGGTCTGCTTGGGGGGTGGGCGGCCCTGAGCCTGCCGGGCCGCCGGCTCCCTCCGGCGACCCGGGCTTCGTCACCTGGCCCTCATGATTTCGCCGAGCTTGGCGACGGCTCGGCTGGCCGTCGATTTCACCGTGCCTTTCGACAACCCCGTCGCCTCGGCGATCTCGGCTTCCGACAATCCGCCGTAGTACCGCAGCACCAGCACCTCACGCTGGCGCGGAGCCAGGTCACCCAGCGCCGATACCACGGCCTGGTGCTCTGCGGTCAACAGTGCCAATGACTCCGCGGACCGTTCGGTACCGGCATGCGGCGGCACGTAGGCCCGTGCGGTACGTCGGCGCCGCAGCATCGACCGCGATCCGTTGACCACCGCCGTCCGCAGGTAGCCGATGGCCGCCGCGTTGTCGCGAAGACCGCCCCAATTCCGGAACAGACCCGCAAACGCCTCCTGCACGACGTCCTCGGCACTGGCCTGATCGTCCACCAGCAGGATGGCCAGCCGCACCATGCCCATCCGGTGGGTCCGGTAGATGTCGTCGATCGTGACGTCCGTCCGCTCGACCGGGGCCGGAACGCCGGGGGTCACGGTTACCCCCGGCAGGGTCGACGCCATGGCGGTTGGGCGACCCGGCGCACCGGACGGACCGTCGAAGTCGGGATTGAGTTGGGCCAGGGTTCCGAGTGTTCGCTCGACCGCCGATTCGGCCCACTGGTCATCCGGCGTCATGCCTGGCTACTCCCACCGCATCTCGCGAGCCGACCCTGCCTGATGCAAGACCGCTCGGTTCGATCCTGACACGAGTCTGCCGCCGGGGTGACCCTTGCACAGATGAGCATGGCATCGCCCTGCTCCTACCCCGGTCGGCGCAGGTCAAACCGGGTATACAGATGAAACTCACAGACGTTTTCGCACCCGTTCGGGCACAAGTGTGGGTCGGAATGTGACCAAGATTCGATGGCGGTTACGCAATCGTTACGGGCGGATCGCCGGTCTGGGCTTGCAAAGTCACGTTGCAAACGCTTTCATTGCTCCTGTTGTGAGCACCCTCACACGGACTTTTCCCCCAAGAAACGGAGGTCGGCCGAGTGTCTCGAACGTCGGCTAACAAGGCGATGGCAACCATCGCCGGGATCAGTGCGCTTGCCCTGGTCATCGCGTCCTGCAGTAGCAGCAGCAGCCCCCAGCAGCTCTGCGTCCTCATCCGCCCCCGCCGCCGCGGCGTCATCCCCGGCGGCACCGGCCGCTTCCGGCTCCGCAGCAGCGCCCGCCGCTTCCGGCTCGGCCGCTGCTCCGGCTCCGCTTCCGGCTCGGCCGCGGCTCCGGCGTCGTCCGGCGGCGCGGCATCGTCCGGCTCTGCGGGCGCAGCGGCCGGCATGAACGACGACGCCACCTGGTGCGACTACCTCAAGAAGACCTACCCGGGCATCTCGGGCAAGACGGTCTCGGGCTACGGCAGCATCGCGGCTCCCGAAGCAAACCAGCTCAAGGCCTTCCTGGGCAGGACTTCACCGCCTGCACCGGCGTGACGGTCAATTATTCGGGCGACAAGAACTTCGAGCAGCAGATCGTCATCAAGGCCAAGTCCGGCAACGCGCCGAACTTCGCCTTCGTGCCGCAGCCGGGCCTGCTGGCCACACTGGTTGCGACCGGCAAGGTCAGTCCCCGCCCAGGCCGATGTCGCTGCGAACGTCGACAAATACTGGGATCCGGGCTGGAAGAAGTACGGCACGGTCGGCGGCAAGTTCTACGCTGCTCCGCTCGGCGCCAACGTCAAGTCACTGGTCTGGTACTCGCCGAAGATGTTCGCGGCCAAGGGCTACACCGTGCCGACCACCTGGGACCAGATGATCGCGCTGTCCGACAAGATCGCCGCTGATCCGACTGGCGTCAAGCCGTGGTGTGCCGGCGTCGAATCGGGTGCTGCGACCGGCTGGACCGCCACCGACTGGCTGGAAGAGGTCGTGCTGCGTCAGGCCGGCCCCGACGTCTACGACCAGTGGATCGCCCACAAGGTGAAGTTCGCCGACCCGCCCATCGCCGACGGCACTCGCCGACGGTCGGCAAGATCTGGAAGAACCCGAAGTACGTGAACGCGCGGCATCGGTGACGTCTCCTCCATCGCCACGACCTCGTTCAACAACGGTGGCCTGCCGATCCAGACCGGCAAGTGCTACATGCACCAGCAGGCGAACTTCTACGCGACGAACTTCAAAGGCACCCCGACGATTCGCCCCGAATGGCGACATCTACGCCTTCTACGAGCCGACGATGGGTGACAAGTTCGGCAAGCCGGTCGAGGTCGGTGGCGAATTCGTCGCCGCCTTCTCCAGCAACCCCGAGGTGCAGGCGTTCCAGTGGTACCTGACCACGGCGCACTGGGCGAACAACCAGTCCAAAGCCTCGAGTCTCGCGGATCTCGGCCAACAAGGGCCTTGTGCTGTCGAACGTCAAGGACCCGATCCAGAAGCTGTCGGCCATGATCCTTCAGGACCCGAAGGCCGTATCCCGCTTCGACGCCTCCGACCTGATGCCGGCCGCGGTCGGTTCCGGTACCGAGTGGAAGCAGCTGACCAACTGGATCACCGGTCAGGACGACGCGACCACCCTGTCCACCATCGATGCCAGCTGGCCGGCCAGCTGATTCGATCTACCTGGAGTCCCGTCCGATAGCACCAGTCCACTGCGGGGCTGCTGAAGGTGCACAGCAGTTCAGCGTTGGAACAGCACTTCATCGTGGAGGAGCTCATGACGAGCAGGCGCGGCTTTTGAGAGTTCAAGAGCCCGCCTGCTCGCTTGTTCAGGTGCAGTCGTCCGCGTCAGTCTCGAATACCCGTTTGGAGGTTAGCGTTGACTCGATCAATTGCTCGTCGACAATCCAGGCCCCACGACCCAGCGGCCGGAGAATCGGGCCCCGCGAACGCTGGGGTGGTTGACCCCGGTGGCCTGGGCGTTGGTGCTGCTAGCCATCGCCGTGATCATCTACGAGGGCCAGAGTGCCGCCGAACGGCGCCGGCATTCTCTACGATTCGCAGAACAGCCCACGGCTGGTTCGTCGACATGCTCTTCCGACCCACGTCGTGGGAGCAGAAGGTCCTCGTGATGATCGTCGCCATCCTGATCTTCGTCGTCGTCATGGGGGTGATCCTGTGGCTGGTCGATCGACCGCTGGTGCCCAACGGGACGCTGGTCGCCGGCTTCCTCGGGCCGGTCATCATCGGACTCGCCGGTGGGCTGCTGTACCCGGCCATCGCGACCATCGGGCAGTCGTTCCACAGCTTCGACGCATTCGGGCAACGAAGTCGCGCTGGAACGGCATCAAGAACTACACCCACTTCTTCACGCCGGCGAATGTGCCGATGTTCGTCAATACGGTGCTGTGGATCTTTCTGGTGCCGTTCTTTGCGACGGCCTTCGGCCTCGTTTACGCGGTGCTGGTGGACCGAACCCGGTACGAGGCGGCGGCCAAGGCACTCATCTTCCTGCCGACCGCCGTCTCGCTCGTTGCGGCGTCGGTCATCTGGCGGTACGTCTACTACCAGCCCGCCCCGCGGGACAGCCCAGATCGGTGCGTTGAACGCGATCGTCGGTCGCTCTCGGCGGCACGCCGCAGGACTGGTTGATCAAGTATCCCGATCAGCACCATCGCGATGATCATCGTGATGGTCTGGATCCAGGCCGGCTTCGCCATGACGGTGCTCTCCGCGGCCATCAAGGCCGTTCCCGGACGACATCGTCGAGGCGGCCAAGATCGACGGCGCCACCGGCATGCGGCTGTTCCGGAGCATCACGATCCCGACGATTCGGCCGACGCTCGTGGTGGTCATCATCGACGGTCGCCATCGCGTCGCTGAAGACCTTCGACATCGTCAACGTGATGGGCAACGACCTGCCGCAAGAACGACATCCTGGCCAGTGCTTTCTACTCGGCTCAGTGTCCAGCCAGCAACCCGGTCTGGCCGGAGCGCTGGCGGTGATGATCTTCATCCTGGTGTCGCCGATGATCATGTTCAACGTCGTCCAGATGAGGAAGTCGGAGGCCATTCGATGACCACCAGCACACCACCGCTGATTGTCAGTCCCGGAACCCGAGCCGGAGGTCTCCGGCCGCAAGCTCAAGGCGCAGATGCGGGCGGCCAGGACGCGAAGACGAAGTTGTCGTCGCCGTGGGCCTCGGTCATCGCGGTGATCATCGCCGTCGCCTGGACGCATTCCGACCGTCGGCCTGCTGGTCAACTCGACGCGCTTCGGCACCGGGGGCCCGAGCAGGCCACCGCGGGTGGTGGACATCTCTGGTCGACGCCGTACACTTTCACCTTGAGCAACTACACGAACGCCTGGACGGGCAACGGCAACACGGTGCGCCGCTGTCCTCGTTCATCCTGAACACGTTCGTCGATCACCCTGCCGGCCGTATTCATCCCGATCACGCTGGCGCTGCTGGCGGCCTACGCGTTCGCGTGGATCGACTTCAAGGGCAAGAACGTGCTGTTCGTCGCGGTCTTCGCCATGCAGATCGTGCCGATCCAGGTGGCGTTGATCCCGTTGAACATCCTGTACGTGAAGTTCGGTCTGAGCAACGTCGTTCTGGTCGATCTGGCTGTCGCACACCATCTTCGGTCTGCCGCTGGCCATCTTCCTGCTGCACAACTTCATGAAGGAGATACCCGGCGTCGCTGGTCGAGGCGGCCAGGGTGGACGGTGCCGGGCACGTCAAGATCTTCATGCAGGTGCTGCTGCCGCTGCTGATACCGGCCATCGTCTCGTTCGCCATCTTCCAGTTCCTCTGGGTCTGGAACGACCTGCTGGTCGGCGCTGACGTTCTCCGGTGACAACACCGCGACCGATCACCGACGGCATCCAGGGTCTGACCACGGCCTTCGCAGTCGTCGGCCGACGTCCTGCCGGCGGCCGCGATCATCGCCATGCTCGTGCCGCTGGCCGTGTTCCTGTCCCTGCAGCGGTTCTTCGTTCGCGGTCTGCTCGCGGGCAGCGTCAAGGGCTGACGACATGGCCGACAGCGGGTTCACCCCGATGATCGGCATCGTCGAAGTCGCAGCACTGGCCGGTGTCTCACCGGCAACCGTCTCGCGGGCACTCCGGGGTCTCCCCGGAGTGTCCGTGGTGACCAGGCAGAACGTCGAACAGGCCGCGGCGAGGCTCGGTTATGTCGCGTCGCCATCCGCGGCTGCCCTCACCACCGGTCGGACCAGAGCAATCGGCGTGATGGCTCCCTGGATTTCCAGGTGGTTCTTCAGTGCGGTCATCGAAGGTGCCCAGGATGTGGTGGCGGATCAGGGGTACGACACCCTGCTGTATCCGCTGGGTGCGAATGCCGGGGCACATGCGGGCATCGTCGACACCAGAGCACTGCACAAGCGGGTCGACGGAGTGCTCGGGCTGAACGTGCCCCTCGGGCTGCAGCCGTCGTCGCTGAGCGAGCTACGCATTCCGCTTGTCACCGTCGGTTCCAGCATCCCCGGTGTGTCCGGAGTGCTGGTCGACGATGTCGAGGTGGGCTACGCCGCCACCTGCCATCTCATCGGCCTCGGCCACCGTCGCATCGCGTTTCTCGGGAAGGATCCCGACAACAACTACGGCTTCGCGGTCGCCGCGGACCGGGAACGCGGGTACGAGAAGGCGCTGCACCAGGGCGGGATCCCGGTGGACCCCGACCTGATCGGGATCACCGGATTCGCGGTCGAGGCGGGCACGGCTGCGTTGGACCAGTTGTGGCTGCAGGCCGGCGGCAACCTCGACCGGATGCCGACCGCCGTTTTCGCGGTCTCGGACGAGGTCGCCATGGGCGTGCTGTTCGCGGCTCGGCGGCACGGCATTCGGATTCCGGATGATCTGTCGGTGATCGGAGTCGACAACCACGACATGTCGTACCTGTTCGGGCTGACCACGATCGGTCAGCCGGTCCGCGAGCAGGGCCGGATCGCGGCCGGGATGCTGCTCGAGCAGGTGCAGACGACAGAGCCGCACGCACCCAAGGTCGTTCGGCTCGACCCGGCGTTGATCATCCGCGAGAGCACCGCCGCACCCCGCACGTCGCTCCGCGGCTGAGGTTGCAGCCGGCGGGTCACGAGCTCGCCAGGGCCAGCTTCTGATCGGCGGCTGCGACGCCGGCTGCCCGGCGACGATCGGTCGCCACCGCGAAGAGCACCATCAGGCAGCCGGCAGCCGCCAGGATGGCCCCGACCCACATCGTTCCGGTCAACCCGAACCCGATCCTGATGACATAGGCACCGCCGGCAGCCCCGATCGCGTTCGCCACGTTGAAGGCACCCTGATTGGCTGCGGATACCAACGACCCACCGGTGCCGGCCGCCACGATGATCCGGTTCTGCACGATCGGACCCAGCGAAAAGGCGACGACGCCGAAAAGGACCAGTGTGATGGTTCCGGTGATCGGATTGTGCGAGGTGATGGTGAACAACGCGAGCAGGCCCGCAATGGTAGCCAGCCCGGCAGCCACGGCAGGCATGCCGAACCTGTCGCCCAGCCGACCGCCCACGATCGCACCGACGGTGGTGCCGAGACCGAACAGCACCAGCACCACGGTGATCCCGTTTTCGCTGACGCCTGCCAGCTGGCTCATGATCGGGCTGATGTAGCTGTACACCGCGAACAGTGAGCCGAACCCGATGGTGGTGATGCCAAGCCCCAGCCACACCTGCTTACGCCGGAACGAGGCGATCTCCGCTCGCAGATCCATCCTGATGTCATCGATCGGTAGCCAGGCCCGCAGCGCGAACACGGTCACGACGCCGATCAGGGCGATCGCGGCGAAGATCACCCGCCAGCCGTAGTGCTGGCCGAGCCAGGTCGCCGCCGGCACCCCGACGACGTTGGAAATGGTCAGGCCGAGGAACATCAGCGAGATCGCCTGTGTCGCCTTCTCCGGCGCCACGGCGCGGCGCGCTGCGATGGCGCCCACTCCGAAGAACGAACCGTGTGCGAGCGCCGTGACCACACGCGCAGTCATCAGCACGGCGTAGGACGGCGCCACCGCGGACAGGGTGTTGCCGACGATGAACAGGCCCATCAGGGAGATGAGAGTCTGCCGCGTGGTGAGCCGGCTGGACAACGCAGTCAACGTCGGCGCGCCGATCATGACGCCGACGGCGTATGCGGTGATGAGCAGGCCCATCGCCGGGATGGTGACGTCGAGGCCGGCGGCGATCTGCGGGAGCAGTCCGATGACCACGAATTCGGTGCTGCCGATGGCGAACGCGCCGATGGCGAGCGCGATGAGGGCGCGGGGCATTGCTGGTCTCCTACTGCCGGTGGTCGATATGGCTGGGGACCGCGATGTCCGCACACGCGATTGTGCGCCTCTTTAAGCATCTTGTCGAATCGTTTCGACTTCGGCTGTGGTCGATCTTGTTCAATGCCCCCGGCCGGCGTCGACCGCTCGTCGTCATGCGCGATAATGAGCGGAACCGGCGTCGGGCATCCGGCCCGCGACCCGAAAGGATCCCCATGCCCCTCGCAACTCCTGAGTCCTACGCCGCGATGCTCGACCGGGCCAAAGCTGGAGGCTTTGCCTACCCTGCGATCAACATCACGTCGTCGGAGACGATCAACGGTGCCATCAAGGGCTTCGCCGACGCCGGCAGCGACGGCATCATCCAGGTGTCGACCGGCGGCGGCGAATTCGCATCGGGAACCGCGGTCAAGGACATGGTGGTCGGGGCGGTCGCGTTGGCCGAGTTCGCCGCTGTCGTGGCGGCGAGGTATGACGTCACGGTCGCCTTGCACACCGACCACTGCCCGAAGAACAACTTGGACAAGTTCGTCCGCCCATTGCTGGAAATCTCGGCCGAGCGGGTCCGGGGTGGCGGCCTGCCGCTGTTCCAGTCGCACATGTGGGACGGTTCGGCGGTTCCGCTCGACGAGAACCTCGAGATCGCCAAGGAGCTCTTGGAGCTGACCAAGGCGGCCAACGTGATCCTCGAGATCGAGGTCGGCGTCGTCGGCGGCGAGGAGGACGGCGTTACCCACGAGATCAACGACAAGCTCTACACGTCCCCCGCTGACTTCATCGCAACGGTGGAGGCGCTGGGGGCACCGGAGGCCAACAATTACATCGTGGCGGCCACCTTCGGCAACGTGCACGGTGTCTACAAGCCGGGTGGGGTCAAGCTCCGCCCCTCCGTGCTCAAGGAGGGCCAGGACGCCCTCGCCGCTCACCTCGGCCAGCCGGCCGGCTCCAAGCCATTCGCGCTCGTCTTCCACGGTGGTTCCGGCTCCTCGGCCGAGGAGATCGCCGAGGCGGTGTCCTACGGCGTGGTCAAGATGAACATCGACACCGACACCCAGTACGCCTTCACCCGGCCGCTGGTCGGCCACTTCTTCCAGAACTACGACGGCGTGCTGAAGATCGACGGCGAGGTCGGCAACAAGAAGGCCTACGACCCGCGCTCGTACCTCAAACTGGGCGAGGCCGGTCTGGCGGCCCGGGTCGTCGAGGCCTGCGAGCAGCTCGGCTCGGCGGGTACCTCCCCCGGCGCCAAGTAGCGCTTCGGAACGCCCCGCCCCCGGCCCCCCGGGGGCGGCGGCCCTGCGTCGCGCTTATCAACTTCGTCGGCGCTCATCAACGTTGCGGCTTTGGTGATGGTGGGACGGAAATCGACACCGTTCATAAGCGCGGCAGCCTCAGCTGGCGACCGAGTCCTTGAGTGGTTCCGTCCGGCTTATCGACCTGGGCTTTGAAGTGGCCAGGATGGACCCGACGATCACCAGCGGGAAGCCGATAGCCATGCCCACGGTGAACGGCTCGTTCAGCACCAACACACCCAGGATGATGGCGACCGCCGGGTTGACGTAGGTGATGACCGTTGCCCTGGCCGGCCCGGCCTCCGCGATGAGGGCGAAGAAGACGAGAAACGCGACCGCGGTGCAGATCACCGCGAGCCCGACGACAGACCAGCCGGCCGCCGCCGTGACGTGGGACGGTCGCAGCCACACCGCGAAAGGGGAGAAGATCGCCGACGCAACGATCAGCGAGGCGGTGACCACCCCCATCGGCGGCAGGTCGCCGAGCTTGCGGTTGATGACGATCGGGCCGGTGGCGTAGCCGACGGCGGTGCCCATCACCGCGGCGACCGACGCCAGGTCGTCCACCTGGACGTCCAGGCCGACGAGCGCGACGACGCCCGCCATCCCGATCGCCAGGCCGAAAATGCGACGGGCGTCCAGCCGGTCCGTCTTGTCGCCGTCCCGGCGGATGCCGACCAGGATGACTGCGGCGATCAGTGGAACGACCGCGAGCAGCAGACCGGCGGTGGACGAATTGAGCCTGGTCTCGGCGTGTCCGAGAAGCCACCACGGGCCGACGATCTCCACCACTGTGTACAGCAGCAGCCATTTCCAGCGGTGAAAAACCGGACGCAGTGCTTTTTGCCGGAGCGCGATCGGAAGTAGCAGAACGGCAGCGATGAATGTGCGCCCAAAGGCGACAGCCACCGGGTCGATTTCGGCAACGGCAACCTTGATCATCAAATAGGGCACGCCCCAAATGACGCTCAAAGCAATGAAAAGCAGCCAACCTTTCCGCGTCATTCTGCCCTTCCGATGATCGACGAGCTGTTGTCGTAGCCTATGCCCGCCGCACGTCCATCGGCCACGCGGTATTTTCACCGGCGCATCGTCCGGCTCAGCGCTCCGATTGCGCACGATCACCCGCACGTCGATGTTGGCTGCCCCCGGTGGCCATCGCAAATGATATGTCCGATCTGTCGGCGTGTCGCTGGTGACATTGCTGGTACTGGAGAGAAGAATGTGTTTGCTGGGAGTCTTGTGACTTGTGTGACAGTTGCTCTACGGTAGGGCTGGCGCTCCGATTGGAGTGTCTGCCGGTGGTGGTGGCTCCCCGCTCCACGTGCCGCGGCGTCGGGAATGCAACGCCTGATCGGTCGAGCGGGGGCGTGTTCGACGGCGGTGTCATGCAAGGGGAAGAGGCATCGCCGCGACGCAGACGAGATGGCTGAGCCGGCCTGACGTGCCGCGGCGCAATCCGTGCACGGGCTGGATTCGGCGTGCCCGTCTGCATCGGCAGATGCGTTGCGCGGCCGGAACGGGACCCAGCTGTGCGCAGAGCGCTGGCATTCGGCACCACTATCGCGGCGGTATTCGCCGGGATCACCATCTTCATGACGGGATCGGCGTCCGCCGATCCGTCCGCTTCGGCCTGGGCCTCCCTGCGCCAGTGCGAATCGAGCGGCGAATACAACATCAATACCGGCAACGGTTATTACGGGGCCTACCAGTTCGATCTGGGCACGTGGAGATCGGTCGGCGGACAAGGATCACCGGCGGCCGCGAGTCCGGCCGAGCAGGACTACCGCGCTCTGTATCTCTACCGGATGCGCGGCTGGTCACCCTGGACCTGCGCCTCACTGGCCGGGTTGCGGGAGGATTCGAGCGCCCGGTCGGGGGTCGTGCCGACGAGGGCAGACAGTGCGTACATCGGCACGGGCGGAGCGCCGGGCTTCACACCGGTCCCGACCAGTGGATGCGGCATCGGCCAATCGACTGCGCCCGGCCTGGGGTGGCACGACCTTCGTCCCGGGCAACACGTATCGGGCTCTGGTCTGCTGGCAGAAGCAGATGGGCCATCGTGGCTACGGCTTCACCGGGACCGGCTATTTCGGCTCGAAGACCCTGGCCGCCGTGCACGACCTGCAGAGTCGGTACGGCCTGCCCCAGAGCAACACGATCGACTCCCGCACCTGGGCGGCGGCCTGGGTCAAGCCGACGCCCGTAGCGCCGAAGCCCAGCCCCCCGAGCTCCTCGGTGGGCATATGGCCCGGTCTGACGGCCGCGATCTGTCACGTCGGAGCCAGGACCGCGCCGGCCTGGCCCGGGGTGTCGTTCACCATGGGAGCCGACAGCAGGCTGCTCGCCTGCTGGCAGATGCAGATGGGCCATCGCGGTTACGACCTCCGCGGTGTCGGGTATTACGGCACTCACACGTTAGCGGCGGCCAAGGACATCCAACTTCGCAACGGCCTCGGCGGCAGTGGTCTGATCGGGCCGCAGACCTGGAAGGCGGCGTGGGAGGGGAGGGCAAAGGCGTGATGTCGGTTTTAAACCCACCAAACGGGCGAATCACCCAACACCGATGATCTATTCTGGGATATTCTGTGAATCCGTAACATCCTCGCGCGCACGGGCGACGAACAAGATGTAGCTGCACAGCAGATACCCATGAACGCCCGTTCTCCACTCGACGCCCGAGTGGGGAGCGGAGCCCGAGAGGCCCAAGTCATGCCGACTTGGGCCTCTCTGCTTACCCGGCCGCGCAGGCCGGGCGTCAGGCGAACAGCGGTGGTAGCGCGAAGAACATGACCAACGACCAGGTGACGTGGGTGAGGATCGGAGCCAGGATGCCGCCGGTGGCCCGACGTTCCAGCCCCAGCACCAGGCCAAGCGTCAGAGCTGCGAACACCAGCATGAAATTGCCCGTCGCCACGGTGGCGACTGTGTAGACGGCGGTCGAGATGAGCACCGGCCAGCGGCGACCGATCGCGGCGAAAAGAGCGCCGCGGAAGAAGACTTCTTCGGCGATACCGTTCAGCACCGCGATGAGAAGCACCACCGAGGTCGAGCCGAACCGCGCATGGGCCAGCACGGCGTTGACCAGTCGATGCACCGGCCCTATGTCGCGCACCACCAGGGCACCGAGCACGAATACCGCGGATGCCGCAAGACCGAGGATCACCGGCGCCAGAATCGGCCGGCGCAGACCTCGCGGTGAATCCTCCCATCCGAGGTGGAGTGGACCAGAGGCGAACCCGCCGGCCACCCAGAGGGCGGCCAAGCCCAGCGTCAGCGGATAGAAGGCCGGGTCCGCCGGCCGCACGGACAGTGAGATTCCGAGCAAGGTTGCACCGAGCACAACGACGACGGCGACCACGATCCGGCGGCGGCGGAACGCGGCGTCGCTCTGTTGGTGATCCCGGTCGACCTTGTCGATCAATGACGGACGGATCAGCTGCCCGAGGCGCGTTGTCACCAAAGTCATTCGATCCGGGTCATCTTGCTGCGCCCTTTTCGTGTGCCTGGCTGGCGCGCTCATCCAGGGCCGCCCGGACAGCGTCGTCGTATCCCATCGGCTCCCCCGGGATCAGCTTCCGGATGGCGTTGCCGTCCCTGACCACCACTTCGTTGGTCATCGAGTCGATCAGGTTCCGGCTGGTCTCCAGATTCACGTCGGTGACCAGGGTCAGCCAACCCGAGGACAGTCTCGGGGTGAGCAGGGGCACGATGAACAGCGGCAGCACCCGCTTGTTCTGGATCACCGCCGCCCGCTTGAGCATGTCGACGTAGCGGAGCACCTCAGGGCCGCCGACGTCGTAGATCTTTCCCTCCGCCTCAGGCGCCTCCAGCACGCCGACCAGATACCTGATCACATCGGGCAGCGCGATCGGCTGAGTGCGGGTGTTGACCCATCGCGGCGCAACCATGATCGGGCAGGTGGGCGACCAGCTGCCGGGTGATCTCCCATGAGATCCCGCCGTTGCCGATGACCACCGCTGCCCGCAGCACCGTGACCGGAACGCCACCCTCGCCGAGCAGTTCCTCCACCTGTCGCCGCGATTTCAGGTGCGGCGACAACTTCTCGTCGTCGGCGCCGAGGCCACCGAGGTAGATGATCCGCCTTACTCCCGGCCGCGGCAGCCGCCGCTCCGAACGCTTTGGCCGCCTGCGCATCCCGCTCGACGAAATCGCCGGAGTCCAGTGAATGCACCAGGTAGTAGGCCGCGTCGATGCCGGCCAGCACCGGCGGCAGCGTGTCCGGATCGGAGACGTCAGCGGCGACGGGGTCGCCCTGTCCGGTGTACTTCTCCGGGCTCCTGGTCATCGCCGAGACATGGTGACCGGCCTCGATCAGCGCAGGACAGAGTCTGGATCCGATGAATCCGGATGCTCCGGTGACCAGCACGCGCAGCGCCATGGAAGGTCCTCTCGGGTCGCGGCGCGGACTGTCTCACGCCGGGGTGTTGAGCCAATCGTGGGCCACGGATCGGTCAAGTTGTCCACAGACCCGTCCGCCGTCCACATTCGCTCACACGTGCTTTCCCGGACCGGGGGGTCCGGCCAAACGATGGTGTGCGTCACCGCGCCGCTCTGCCGGAGTGTCGCGGAAGCAATGATCGACAGACGGGACACAGCGCATGGACGGCATCTCGATCAGTACTGAACGCATTGCAACGGCGGGGGCAGGCGTCTCCGATGTGGGCAGCCTGCTGATGCGGGAGATCGGCACGATGGGCGATCTGTTGGCCCAGATCTCCAGCGGTTGGCAGTCGGATTCCGCCGCGCCGCAGTTCGCGGCCGTCATGAACGGCTACCTCGAGCAGGCTACCGAGCTGACCAGGGCCCTGTTGAGTCACGGCGCCGGCCTCGTGGCCACCGGGCACCGTTTCGCCGAGGCCGAGAACAGCTTGGCGCAAGGCCTCCGGGGTGTGGCGTGATGGCCGTGATCAAGGCGAACTACGGGGTGATGGCGGCCGGGCAGGACGGATTGACGGCGACCTGGGCGCGCATCGAGTCCCACCTCGGCCAACTCGATGCCACCGTTGCCGGCGACGGCCGACATGGATTCGCAGGCCCTGATCGCGTTCAAGGTGCTCAAGACCAAGTGGGATGCAGCGGCTGCCGACCGGCAGGTGGTGCTCAGGGGGCTGGCGGAGGCGGTCGGATCCGCAAGGGCGTACTACCAACAGGTCGACTCGGCCCTCGCGGGCCAGTTCGAGATATGACCCAGATGGAGGTCGCTGCGCGGTGGGCGTCCCCGTGCGGGCAGGATGGGGACCATGACCGGACCGAATCTGCTGGGACCGCCGCCCGTTCGACTACCCATCGACCCAGCGGAGGCGGATCTGGCCGCGGGGAACTCGGCCGAGTCGGTGGCCCGCCGCCATCCGACCTCCAGCCTGGTCTGGGCTGAGCTGGCAGAGGCGGCGCTCGATCGCGGTGACGATGTCGCCGGCTACGCCTTCGCCAGGGTCGGCTACCACCGGGGCCTCGACCAGCTTCGTCGCAACGGCTGGAAGGGAGCCGGGCCGGTGCCGTGGTCGCACGAACCGAACCGTGGCTTCCTGCGGGCCCTGTCCGCGCTCGGTCAGGCTGCGGCGCTGTTCGAGGAGGACGACGAGGTCAGCCGGATCACCGCGTTCCTGCTCGACGCCGATCCGAACATCCCGGCGAACATGCTGCCCTGACCTGGCTGCGCGGCGGGCGCTGGTCGGAATGGCGCCACAGCTGTTCGCCGGAGCCGCGGTGCTACATCACGCCGCGGACCAGTCGCAGCGGTTCGGTGTGCTTGTAGAACGTCCAGCGATCCATCTTGCGGGCGAAGAGCTTGCCGTCGCTGATCACGGACGCCGGGACGGTGCCGATCTGTACGGCCCGTCCCTTGAAGGTCTGGGACCGGCGGCGGAACGACCAGCGTTCGCCGGAAGATCAGCGTGACGGCCAGACCACGTTCGCCGTCGGGCTCGACCATCACGTACGCCGCGGAGCCGGAGAGTGCCCTTGTCTCGTCGACATAGACCGTGCCGGTCACCGGTGTCACGGTGCCGAGCCCGACCAGTACTCCGCCGACGTCATCCCGTACCAGTGGCACGAGATCGGGATCACCGCCGAGCGCCAGGTCGAGTCCTGCAGCCCCGAGCGGAAGCGACCAGAGATCGCTGACGGCACGTGGCCAGATCAGTCGCATAGCCGACCACGGTCCGCGCGAGCAGATCGCGCCGCAGCAGACGGAGGACCACGGCGGAGAGGTCGGCGTCGTCGCCGATCACCACGATGCGGTCGGTCAGCAGGGGGTCGACCTCCTTGCCGGGCCGGGGTCCGACGAATTCCACCTGGCGTGTGCCGCACCGGGCGAGCGCGGCCCGCACCGCCGGATCGGCCTCCGCCGCAGCGCGGTCCGGCCGGCAACAGAGCACAGATGGGTTCATCACCCACTACCCTTCCTCTGGCGGCATCGCAGGAAGCTGTGAACGGAGAAATCCACGGCCACGATCTCGAGGGAGTGTGCCATGTCGGTGATGGTCCTCATCGGCGCCCAATGGGGCGACGAGGGCAAGGGTAAGGCGACCGACCTCTACGGGGAGCGTGTTCAGTGGGTCGTCCGTTACCAGGGCGGTAACAACGCCGGCCATACGGTGGTTCTGCCCGACGGACAAAAGTTCGCGCTGCACCTGATCCCATCCGGAATCCTGACCGCCGGGGTGAACAACGTCATCGGCAATGGTGTGGTGATCGATCCCGGCGTGCTGCTGACCGAACTGAGCGGCCTCGACGAGCGCGGTGTCGACACTTCACGCTTGTTCATCTCGGCCGATGCGCACCTGATCATGCCGTACCACGTGGCCATCGACAAAGTGTCGGAACGGTACCTCGGCAAGGCCAAGATCGGAACAACAGGGCGCGGCATCGGGCCCGCCTACCAGGACAAAGTGGCTCGGCTGGGGGTCAGGGTCCAGGACCTGCTCGACCCCTCCATCCTGGCGCAGAAGGTCGAGGCCGCCCTGGACATCAAGAACCAGTTCCTGGTGAAGATCTACAACCGCAAGGCGCTCGACGCCGGCCGCATCGTCGACATGGCGCTGGAGCAGGCGGAGGGCTTCAGGCACCGCATCGCGGACACCAGGCTCCTGCTCGGTCAAGCCGTCCGGGCAGGTGAGAACATCCTCCTCGAGGGCTCGCAGGGCACCCTGCTCGACGTCGACCACGGGACCTATCCGTACGTCACCTCCTCGAACCCGACCGCCGGAGGTGCGGCTGTGGGATCCGGTGTCGGCCCGACGGCGATCACCTCGGTCCTCGGCATTTTGAAGGCGTACACGACCAGAGTCGGTTCGGGGCCATTCCCGACGGAGCTCGAGGACCAGTGGGGTGAGTATCTGCGCAAGACCGGAGGCGAGGTCGGCGTCACCACCGGCCGGCTCCGCCGGTGTGGGTGGTTCGACGCCGTCATCGCCCGGTACGCGACCCGCGTCAACGGGATCACCGACTACTTCCTCACCAAGCTCGACGTGCTGTCCTCGCTGGAGACGGTGCCGATCTGCGTCGCCTACGACGTCGACGGCGAGCGGCTCGACGAGATGCCGTTGACCCAGACCGGGTTTCATCACGCCGAGCCGATCTACGAGGAGATGCCCGGCTGGTTCGAGGACATCTCGCACTGCCGCAGCTTCGACGAACTGCCGGCCAACGCGCAGGCCTACGTGCTACGGGTGCAGGAATTGGCCCAGGCCAGGGTGTCGGCGATCGGCGTCGGACCGGGGCGCGACCAGACCATCGTGCTGCACGACGTTCTCGGCGGGTAGCACAAACCCGATCAGGTCCAGCTCACCCGGACCTTGTCGCGCCACAAGCCAAGTACGGGGGCGTCGCCGTGTTCGGCGATCTCGTCGCCTCGATTCCACAAGCCGGCGTAGACCGCGGCAGCGGTACCGGTCAGCAGCGCATCGGCATCGGCAATGGTGCCGATCGAGCTCACCGGCGGCCCCGCGCTGATCGCGACGGTCCAGGCGCGGTCGGTGTCGGTGGGCGCGACTGTGACCGCGATCGGCTCGTCGGCCCGCAGCGTCGACGTCCGTCGCGGGACGAATCCCATCAGCAGCTCGTCGATCCCGTCGATGGCCAGCTCTCTGGCGATGCCGGCGGCAGTGGTCGTCGGCAGGTGCCCGAGTCCCGCGGCCAGCACGTCCAATCGGTGGATCGTGCTCTCGTGGGCGCTGCGTCTGGCCCAGAACAACCGTGGGTCCGGCGCATCGAGAAGGAACACCAGGGCCGGCCCGTGGCGCGCGCTGCGCAGCGCGCCTAGCAGGGCGGACCCACTCTCGGCATACCAGGCGAGCAGCTCCGCCCAGTCGTCCGGTGCCGCCATGACCACGGCGAGCTCGGCGTCGGAGAGATTCGTCGTGCGGCCTTCACCGACGATGGTCGCCGCCCACCGGCAGACCCCACCGTGGTGTGCGAGCAGGTCGGAAACCGTCCATCCGGGACAGGATGGAACAGGATCGGTCGCCGAGCAGGCAGCGGCGTGATCGTGGACGGCGGCGGTGTTCTGCTCGATCACCGTCAGGTACTCGTCGAAGGTCATCGAAGCGGGCATCGTCCAACCCTGCCATGCAGTCAGCGGGGGGGCGGATGCCAGATCGGCCCTTCGCGATTCGACGTACGTACTCCGTCGGAGGCGCTCGCGATCACCGGCTATGGTCGTGGCCGTGCGCATTCTCGTCATCGGTTCGGGCGCCCGCGAGCATGCCCTGTTGCGGGCTTTGCGGCGAGACCCGGGTGTCACGGCACTGTTCGTGGCGCCCGGCAACGCGGGAACCGCGGCCCTGGCGACGGCCTACCCGATCGATGTCACCGATCCGGTTGCTATCGCCGACCTCGCCGAGACCATCGGCGTGGACCTGGTCGTGGTGGGCCCCGAAGTCCCCCTCGTCAACGGCGCCGCCGACGCGCTGATCGCGCGTGGCATCCGCGTGTTCGGTCCGACTGCGGCCGCGGCCAGGATCGAAGGGTCCAAGGCTTTCGCGAAGGACGTGATGGCCGCTGCGGGTGTAGCAACCGCGGCGGCGGTCTCGGTGCACTCCGCCACCGAGATCGAGTCGGCACTGGATCGCTGCGGCGCACCCTACGTCGTCAAGGACGACGGTCTGGCGGCCGGCAAGGGTGTCGTCGTCACCTCGGACCGTGAGCACGCCGTCGCCCACGCGCTGGCCGTACTCGAGGGTGGGCATCCGGTCCTCGTCGAGGAGTTTCTGGCCGGCCCCGAGGTGTCGCTGTTCGCTGTGTGCGATGGCAGCACGGCGGTTCCATTGCTGGCCGCGCAGGATTTCAAACGCCTCGCCGACGACGATCAGGGGCCGAACACCGGTGGGATGGGCGCCTATGCACCGCTCGACTGGGCTCCGCCTGACCTGGTGCAGCAGGTGCAGTCGCGGGTGCTGGACCCGGTGCTGGCGGAGATGACGGCCAGGGGATGCCCGTTCTCGGGACTGCTCTACGCGGGCCTGGTGCTCACCTCCGCGGGGCCGAAGGTCATCGAATTCAACTGCCGGTTCGGTGACCCGGAGACCCAGGTGGTGCTGGAACTGCTGGACTCGCCGCTGGGTGAGTTGCTCGGTGCCGCGGCGGCCGGCGACCTGCGACGGACTCGCGCCCCCACCTGGAAAGCCGGGATCGGCGGTAACGGTCGTCATCGCCGCGCGAGGGGTATCCGGGCAAACCGATGACCGGGGACGTGATCACCGGATCGGAGCAGGACGGCGTCCTGCACGCAGGTACCCGCCGCGATGACACCGGCCACGTCGTTTCATCAGGTGGCCGGGTGCTGTCGGTGACGGCAACCGGACCCGATCTCACCGCGGCCCGGTCTGCGGCGTACGCCTTGACTCGAGGTGTCGGCATGCGGGGCGCCCAGTACCGAAGCGATATCGGCGCCCAGGCCGCAGCCGGACTCATCCGGGTGCCGACGCCAGAGAGGTCGTGAGCCACGGTGACGCCACCGAACGTGTTCTCGCCGGCCGGGCGGGCGGCGGTCGCGCCCTTTCACGTCATGCGGGTGCTGTCCGCGGCCGCGAGACGAGCCGAGACCGGTGCCCAGGTCTTCGACCTGACGGCAGGACAGCCGTCCACCCCCGCCCCGGCCCCGGTGCTCGCGGCGGCCCGCCGGGCGCTCGACGAGCAGTTGCTCGGATACACAGAGGCGCCAGGCATCGCACCGCTGCGGTCCGCGATCGCCGAGCACTACGCGCACAAGTACGGGCTGGCCGTCGACCCGGCGCAGGTGTACGTCACCACCGGTTCGTCCGGCGGATTCCTGTTGGCCTTCCTGTCGGCCTTCGACGCGGGTGATCGGGTCGGGCTCGCGCGCCCCGGGCTACCCCGCGTACCGGAACATCCTGCAGGCGCTCGGCTGTCAGGTGGTCGACCTGCCGTGCGGCCCGGAAACGCGTTACCAGCCAACGGTTGCCATGATCGCCGAGTTGGGACTGCAGGGCCTGGTCATCGCATCGCCGGCCAACCCGACGGGCACCTGTGTGCCGCCGGCCGAACTAGCGGAGATGACGAGGTTCTGTGCAGCGCAGGGCATTCGACTGATCTCGGATGAGATCTACCACGGCATCACCTATGGCGTCGAACCGGCCTGCGCGTGGTCGACCGACCGCTCTGCTCTGGTGGTCAACTCGTTCTCCAAGTACTTCTCGATGACCGGCTGGCGGATCGGTTGGCTGCTGGTTCCGGACGACCTGGCCGATGCGGTCGACAGGCTGGCCGGCAACATGGCGATCTGTCCGCCGGCCCTCGCGCAATTCGCCGCGGTGAGTGCGTTCGACGCGTACGACGAGTGCGACGGCCACGTGGCCCGGTATGCGATCAATCGTCGACTGCTGCTCGACGGTCTACGGGAGTTGGGCATCGACCGGCTGGCTCCGGCGGACGGAGCGTTCTACGTCTACGCGGACGTCTCACACCTGACGCAGGACTCGCAGGCCTTCTGTGCGCGGCTACTGGACGAGGTCGGCGTGGCTGCGGCGCCAGGCATTGATTTCGATCAGGTCGACGGTCACCGGTCGATGCGCATGTCGTTCGCCGGGTCGACGTCGACGATCACCGGTGGATTGGCGGCGCTCGGCCGGTTCCTGGACCGAAACTGACCCGGCGCCCAGGAAGTGTCAGCCGACCAGCAGTGAGAACCCGTCGGGCCCGGCGACGATCGACACCTCGGCCAGACTGTCCACGACGAGATCGGCGTCCAGCATCGCGCGGCTGCTGGTCGTGGTGACCGCCAGCGTCGCGCAACCGGCTGCGCGACCGGCTGCGATCCCGGCCGGGGCATCTTCGACGACCAGGCAGCGGCTGGGGTCGATGCCGAGCCTGGCCGCACCCGTCAGGAACGGCTCGGGGTTCGGCTTGCCGTGACGAACATCGTCGAAGGTGACCACTACGGCCGGCGCCGTCAGACCGGCAGCAGCGAGACGGGCGGTGGCCAGCGCTCGTGTCGCCGAGGTGACGATCGCCACCCGGTCGGCCGGCAGCGAGCTCAGCAGTTCCAGCGCGCCCGGCAGGATAGTGATGCCCTCGATGTCGGCCAGCTCGAGTTCGGCGATCCTGGCCAGCCCCTGCGCCACCCGGTCGCCGCCGAGCAGCGAGGCGACCAACTGCGATGCCGGCTGACCGTGACCGGCCTCAAGTGCCGAGCGGGTCAGCCCGTATTCCGATCCCCAGGTGGCCCATGACCTTTCGACCGCCGCGGTGGAGTCCACCAGGGTGCCGTCCATATCGAACAACACCGCGTCGAAAGTGCGACCACCAATGGCGGGCTCGACCGCAAGTGTCGAATGTCGGCCGGGTCGGAAAGGGGATTGTTCAATCACTGCACCATTCTACGAGCGTCGACCCGGGTTGCACCCGATATGTGACCGGCCTCCCGTAACCGATAGGCGTGGCGAGCAATTTGATGGCCGGGATTGGCGACTATCCTTTGTGGAAGCCGTTCTTTCGGGAGCGAGCGCCAGATGCATGCGCATCTCCCATCGGGGATCGGGGACCAGAAATGACCGAAGTGCGATCCGGGCAGCCGAAGGCCAAGCGCAGGGTGACCGTGAAGTTCATCGTCGTGCTGGTGCTGATCGTCCTCGCCGTGATCTTCATCGTCCAGAACCGGGATCGTCATGACATCGATGTGCTGTTCTGGTCGGTGTCCGCTGCGACGTGGATCTGGCTGCTGGTCATGTTGGTCGTCGGCGTGGTCATCGGATCCATGTTCCCGTGGTTCCGACCGAAGAAGAAGTAGGCCCAGGAATCGACGGATGTGCGGAGCCGTGTTCATCGGGGGTTACCCCGAAACCAGGTTCAGGGTCGGACCCCGATGTGCGACGCCGACGTTTAGGGCACTCTTGAGTTACCGCAAACCATCAGGTTCGCGAGATGAGATCAGTCGAACTCGGAGAGTGTCATGGGAAACGTCCTGAAAGTCGTCGGCGCGATCGTCGTGATCTGGATCGCGTTCAGCATCATCGGGGCGGTGTTCGGCTTCGTCGCGCACGCCGTCCTCTGGATCGCCCTGATCGGTGGAGGCGTCTACGCCGTCAGCGCGATCAGCAACCGCAACCGTCGCTCCATCAACCGCCGCTGATCGCTGCGCCTGCTGGCCGGCTCAGGCCGCTGGCGGTCACGGCTGCGCCGGAATCCGCACTCCGACGCTGCGCAGGTCCGCCCTGGCCTGCGCGGCGTCCGTGAAGACGAAGCCGTGAATGCCGGCATCGATGGCACCGGCGATGTTGTCGGCGCGGTCGTCGAGAAAGGCGACTTCGTCGGGCGCGGCCCCGAGGCTCTCGATTAGGTGCAGGTAGATCTCCGGGTCCGGTTTGACCAGACCGAGGTCACCCGAGAAGAACAAGCGCTGGAACGCCGCCGCCCATGGTGCGCCTTCAACGAGTCGGCCCATCGAGGACGGCGCGTTGGACAACACCGCCAACGCGGTGCCCGAGTCGGCGATGTCGGAGATCAACTGCTGCGTCAGCGGCTCCACCTCGCTCCAGCCGAGGTCGTCCGCCCGGACGAGTTCATCGATCAGCACCGCGTCTGGAACGTTTGACCCGGTGGCGGTCGCGATGGATGTCCAGAAGGCACTGGCGTCGGAATGGCGGTCGTAGGCGGCTCGATGTTGGTAGTAGGCCTCGATGAACGCGTCCGGCTCCGCCACCATCAAGGTGCTCAGCCCGGCCAGCGCGCCGGTGTGCTTGAGGACGACGTCGCCGAGGTCGAATACCACCCACTTGATCATTGCGCGAATCTATCCAGCGCAGACAGAAATGCCCAGAACCGCCCCGGGCGGAGCGTTCTTGGGCGATCTGGTCCGCGCCGGGAGGAACTGTATGCGCGGATGGGCTGGGGTCAGGTGATGACGATGCTGCGGGAGTCGTAGCCGGTCGCGCCGTTCGGCAGCACGTCCCTGACTTCCGAGGTCTGCACTACTCCCTTCCCGTCGGTGGCCCTTGATTGCACGGTGTGGGTGCCCGACGTGGCCTTCCACAGGTATTTCCACTGGCGCCAGGTGTCGACCGAGGCGTCGCCGGCCAGCTCCGCCGTCTGCCAGGGGCCGTCGTCGATCTGAACTTCGACCTTGGAGATCCCGCGATGCTGGGCCCAGGCCACGCCGGCCACGGTCACGTCGCCCGCCGGGAACTGGGCGAAGCCCTTCGGCACGTCGATTCGGGAGGCGGTCTTGATGGGCCCGTGGTCGGACCAGCCGCGTTGCGTCCAGTAGGCGCTCTCGTCGGCGAACCTCGAGACCTTCATGTCGACGATCCACTTGCAGGCCGAGACGTAGCCGTAGAGGCCCGGAACGACCATCCGGACGGGGAATCCGTGTTCGATCGGCAGAATCTCACCGTTCATGGCGACCGCCAGGATCGCATCGCGGCCATCGGTGAGCGCGTCGAGAGGCGCGGTCTGGGTGAAACCGTCCTTGCTGCGGAACAGCACACAGTCAGCCCCGCTGGTAGGGCCCGCTTCTGCGAGGAGGGTGTCGAGCCGCGTCCCGATCCAGGTGGCGTTGCCGGCCAGATTGCCGCCGACCGGGTTCGAGACGCACGTCAGCGTGATGTCCCGCTCGATCTGCGGCCGGGCGACGAGCGCCGCGTAGTCGATGTTGACTTCCTTGTTGACCAGGCCGTGGATCTTGAGGCCCCATTCCTCGGCCGTGACGTTGGGCGGGACGAAAGCGGTGTCCACCCGGTAGAAGCTGCCGTTCGGCGTGACGTAAGGGGTGATCCCGTTGATGTCGAAATCAACGTCGGCCGGCACCGTCTGCTTTGAGATCGGCACCGGCACTACGGCCTTGGCGCGGCTGGCGCTCACCTGGGCCGTGCTCGGGATCCAGCGCGAGACCGCGCCGGCGGCGACGGCGACAACAGCCCCGATGGCAGCCAGTCGGAAGAACTGGCGACGGTCCATTCCTGGGCGGGAACCGGCCGCCGGCGCGGCTGAACCCGTGGTCGAGGCCAGCGCCATCGGGTGCTGATCCCCGGAGGTACCCGGCTTGGTGTCGTAGAGCTGCCCGTTTGCGTCGTCCACAGCGGTCGGGGCCGGGACGACTGGCGCCTCGCCCGTCTGGGAGTTCTTGCCGGCCGGTACTCCGGCCATGATCACCGGGTCCACGGTCCGGCGGAACACCGTGACCAGCAGATAGATCCCGGCTGCGCCGCCGACCAGGATGGGCAGTGCGTCGAAGGCGATGGCGCCTGTCGTGGTGTAGATCGCCGCGATGGTGACCAGGATCAGCAGCACGGTCACGCCGGCCGCTATGCGCGGGCTGCGGCGGGCGATCACTCCGATGATCAACGAGACGACGAACAGGGTGACGTACATGCCGACCCGCAACGCATCCTTGTCGTGCTGCGCGAAGGTCCGGATCGCATATTCCTTGAGCCACTCGGGCGTGAGGTGGATGAAGGTGGTGCCCAATGAATTGATCGGGGAGCTGGCGGTTGAGAGGGCGGCGAGCCAGACCCCGATGGCCGAGATCAGTTCGGCGATACCGATCGCCAGACCCATGGCGACGAGGCCTACCAGGGCGGAGACGACGACGCCCGGCTGCCACGGCGCGCCAGACGACTTGCTGGCGGGAGCCCTGTTGGGCGTCGGCCGGGAGGTTGTTGTCATGCCAGTCCTTCGAGACGAGAGGCCCGGAAGATGGGCCGGCACACCCAGTGTGACGTGCGCTGCTGTGTATCGATCGCAGGTGTTGGCATCAGTAAGAACCCGGTAATACTTCCGGGCCGCCGTACGCGGGCCATCCGCTGCGCCGCCGGCACCGAATGACTGTCCGACTTCCCGAAGTTCCGGCGGGTCATGTGCTCCCTATCGACCGAAGGAACGTGAAAATGGCTGTTTCGGGCCCGCAAGTGCGGGGACTTTCAGCGGTACCGCCGCTGCAGGACCTGCGGGGTGTGAGCGGGGAGGCATCGGTACCCGCCACTCCCGAGGAACTGCTCAAGCGCACTGCCCTCGGCGACGAGCGCGCGTTCGAATTGCTGTACGACGCCTTCGCCGGCCGGGTCTTCGGGCTGGCCCGTCGCATCGTTCGGAGCCCGAGCCAGGCCGAGGAGGTCGCGCAGGAGGTGTTTCTCGAGATCTGGCGGCGGGCCAGCCGCTTCGATGCCGACAAGGGCTCGGCTACGTCCTGGGTGATGACCATGACTCATGCCCGCTCGGTCGACCGGGTCAGGTCGGCGCAGGCTTCCACCGACCGCGAGCTCAAGGTGGCGCAGGCGTCGCACGAGGTGGAAATCGATTCGGTCGTCGACGCCGTCGAGTCGGCATTCGAGCGGAAAGCCGTTCAGAAATGCCTGACCACGCTGACCGATCTGCAACGCGAATCCATCACGCTGGCTTACTACAGCGGATACACCTACCGTGAGGTAGCCGAACTGCTGAGTACGCCATTACCCACCATCAAGACCCGGCTACGGGACGGCATGATTCGACTGCGCGACTGCTTGGGAGTAGGGGCATGACCACCGATCAGCACTTGAATACCGGCGCCATGGCGCTGGGTTCGCTGCCCGAAGAGGAGGCGACTTCCTTCGTCGACCACCTCGCGACGTGCGAGGTATGTGCTGCGGAATTGGAATCGTTTCGCGAGACTGCGGCGATTCTCGGTGGTTCGGTGGCCCAGACACCCCCCGCCGGCCTGCGTCGCGCGGTGATGGAGGCCATCTCCCGCACTCCGCAGCTGCCTCCGCTGACCGACCCGACGTCCGGCCCGGACGCCGCTCTCGGCCGGCACCGCCAGCCGGCAGTGCCGGAGGAGGACCTGCCCGCTCCGCCCACGGAGCAGCCAAAAGAGGAACTCGCCACAGTTATTCCGCTCCATCGGCCCTGGTACCGCCGTACCCAGGGCCTGATCGCCGCGGCCATCGCGCTGCTGGTGATCGGTGGTGGCGCCGGTGTGGTGATCGCCAACAACAACTCACCTGCTGCGCAGACCGCCGATGCGGCGTGCGTCGCGGCGGCACCCGACAAGTCCGCGCTGACTCCGAATGTCGGAACGGGTGGCGACGTTTCGTTCGCGCCGTCGTGCAACACCGCCGTGGTCAACATGCCGAAACTCCCGCCCCCGCCGGCCGGGAAGGTCTATCAGCTCTGGGTGCTCAGCGGTCAGAAGGCGACATCGGTCGGCGTGGTCGATCAGAATGCCGACGGATCGGTGCCCGCGGTGACGACTCCGGTGCACGCCGGCAACACCGCGGTCGGTGTGACACTGGAGCCGGCGCCGGGTCCCTCGCCGCAGCCCACCAGCAAGCCCTTGTGGGTCGTCCCCCTCTCTGTCTGACCTGCGGTGGGCTCACCGTCCACCTATGCTGCCCGAGCCTGGAGGTGCCCTGTGAATCCGGATCCCGTGGTTGCGCCACCACCGCTGATGCTGGTGTTGGCGCCAGGGCCGATCGCGGAGGCGCTGGTCCGGGTCGGACAGGCCATGGACATGCAGGTGGACGTCGTCGACCAGGCGTCCGCTGAGGCCCGAGCTGGAATCCGCAGCCGCGGTGGTAGTGGCCTCGCACGGCTCTGATGAACCACCCGTGCTGACCGCTGCTCTCCGCGCCGGAGTGCCCTACGTGGGTCTGGTCGCGAGTCGCAAGCGCGGCCAGGGTGTGCTCGCTGGATTGCAGGTCTCGGACGAACAGTTGGCGCGGGTGCACACCCCGGCCGGGCTGGATATCGGTGCCAGGACGCCTGCGGAGATCGCCGTCGCCATCGTCGCGGAGATCCTCTCGCTGCGCTCCCGGGACACGGCGCCCGTGGAGTGCGTCGTCCCCGGCGTCGTCTCCGGCGCAGCCAGACACGCCGCTGATGGCGTATCGCCGATCCCGGCGGATTGACAACGATCGCGGCACTGTTTGCCCGTGTTGCCGCCGCGACCGGTGCATAGTGTTGAAATACCGGTGCATAGTGTTGAAGTACAGAACTTCACGGATGTTTCCGCACTTCGCTTTTTTGGTGGTGGCGAAATGGTTCAGTCGATCAACGAATCCACGTACCAGGAATTGCTTGCGCTGACGCCCACCGGGGACCTGATGGACCTGGCCCGCCGGCTTCGAGAGAATGGCGTCGAATCCCTGCTGATCTGTGGTCCGGACGGTCGGATCGAGCAGGTGGTGACCGATCGGCAGATTGCGCAATTGGCGTCGCCCGATACCCGGGCGATGACGCAATTCGTCACCCCGTCCGACGTCCAGGTCGGTGCCCGCACAACGGACGACTCCGTTACCGTGCCGCAGAGTCGCCGCTCCCACGACGATCTGGTGCGGGAACATTCTGGTGCTCGGCGATCTGGGACTCATCCGAAGGTGAAGGAGTAGGGCGTCGGCGATCCCGCACTCACGCGGCCAGTTTTGGTACCTCGTCGGGATGCACCGGTTCGCCCTGTCGGCGCGGACCGGTCTCGACGACCACCATCGCGATCAACATCAGGCTGCCGCCGACGGCGATCCGCCAGGTCAGTGCTTCGCCGAGAAAGGTGATGGAGAAAAAGGCGGCCCAGGCGGGCTCCGTCGACATGATGATGGCGGCCCGCGACGGAGCAAGGTAGGCCTGCGCCCACGACTGCACGATCATCGCCAGAGCGCCAGAGATCAGCGCCATGTACAGCAGGGCGACCCAGTCGAAGGTGTTGGTCGGCAGCGTGAGGCCCCCCGGCTCGGCGATGGTGGCGGCGATCAGGCTGACGAGGCCGGTCACCACGATCTGCACAACGGCCAGCCCGAGCGCCGTCCGCCCGGTCGACCAAGCTCCCAGTCCGACGATGTGCAGGGCGTAGATCACCGCCGAGACCAGGGTGATCGCCTCGCCGAAACCCAGGTGGAGACCGGAGAGCGCCAGTACGGCCAGGCCGACCGTGGCGATCGCCGCGCCGATCCAGACCCGTTTGCCGATGACGGTCCGGAGTAGCAGCGCCGCGCAGATGGGAGTCAGGACGACGTACATGCCGGTGACGAACCCGCTTACGCTCGCCGAGGTGCGCTCCAGTCCCTCCGTCTGCACGATCTGGGCGATGCCGTAGGTGACGCCGAGCACGGCACCGCGTCGCAGGGTCGTCCGCGACAGTGCGCGGACCGCCCGGAAGAACAGCACCAGCATCACCAGTCCGGCGATGCTGAACCGCACGGCCAAGAAATTGAGCGGGGTCATCCGGTGCAGCAGGCTTTTGGTCAGCGGAAAGCTCGAGCCCCATGCTGCCGCTACCGCCAGCAGCCCGAGCAGCGCCGTCAGGACCGTCCGGCTCGACGGATTGGGCGAACCTGCGGTGGACACGACCACCGATGGTTCCAGATTGGTGACGACGCCGACCGCCAGCGCCGAAACTCGACCGTTCATCGCCGTTGGTGAGTAACAATGCGACGACGCGAGCGGCGCGACGTTGCACGGCCGGTGCAACCGCCCCTCCGGTCGTCACGTCTGAACAGCAGAGTGGAGGTTCCGCGTGGGGCCCGAGGAGGATGCTGCGTTCTCCCGGTACGTCACCGCGCGTCGTGATCATGTGCGTCGGACGGCATTCCTGCTGTGCGGGGATTGGCACCGCGCCGACGACCTCACGCAGATCGCCTTCGTCAAGCTCTACGGGGCTTGGGAAAGGGTTCGTGACCCGAGGGCGCTCGACGCCTACGTCCGGTCCTGTCTCGTGCGGGCGACGATCGACGAGTCCCGACGGCCATGGCGCAGGGAACGGGCCGTCGAGGTGGTACCCGAAGTACCCGACTCGTTCGACCTCGCCGCCGTCATCTCCGACCGGGCCCTGGTGCAGTCGGCCATGGCAGAGGTGCCCCCGGGCCAGCGCGCCACGCTCGTCCTGCGGTTCTTCGAAGGACTGGACGTCACCGAGGCCGCGGCGGCGCTCGGCTGTTCAGAGGGAAATGTGAAGTCGCAGACGGCTCGGGGATTGGCGGCGCTGAAGAAGTCGCTGCGCGCCCTTGGCGAGACTCGCGATGGCGGATCGGGAAAGACCGGAGGAGGGGAGGTGATGAGCGGTGACTGACGACCACGATCGGGGCAAGCGCGAGCCGATGACCGACGAGGAGGCGCTGACCGCGATGTTCGCCTCCCTGGTGCAGGACTCGCCGGCCTCGGAGGTGTCACCGGAGCGCGTTCTCGAACTGGCCGGCAGCGCACAGGATGCTGCCCTCGAGCGCCGGATCAAGCGGCTGAAATTGGGGCGGAACCTCCTGGTGGCCGCCGTGTTGGTCGGCCTCGTCGTCTTCGTCGTGCCAAAACTCGGACACTCGTCGACCGCGTCGTCGGCAACCAGTTCGAGTGCTGTCGCATCCGCGCCGGCGGCTCTTCCGGTTCCGGCCGAAAGTGCAGCCCCAGCAGCCGGTTCCGCGGCGGCCGGCCCGCGGCGGCGGCTCCGCGGCGGCAGGCTCCTCGGCGGCTTCGGCAGCGGCTGGTTCGGGAGCAGCGGCTGCTTCGGCCGCCGCAGGCGCGGACGCGGCGACCAGCAGTGCGGCCGGCTCCGAGCCCGCGAGTTCGGCGGCCGCCGCCGCCGCACCCACCGCAGCGAACGTCCGGCGAATGTTCCCTGCTGCCGTCCAGGGCCGTCCTCGCGGTGCGGGCCCAGTTCCCCGCCGGTTACTTCGGGCCGGCCACTCTCCCGGCGCAATGCACTGGGTTGTACGGCGCCACCATGGAGCCTCGCGCGCCGAACCGTCAGCCGTTGCACATCGGCGTCACCAGGGCGCCGGCCGGAAGTTGCCGCAAGCCGGCGGCGGCTGCGCCGGCCTGCACACCGTTGGCAGGCGCCGGAGGCGCCTATCGACTGCCGGCCGGCCAGGGCAGCCACGTCTACGTGTACGGCAACGGTTATCAGGTCGAGCTCTTCGTCGACGCCTCCCTCGGGACCAGCGTGACGGCTGCCGACCTGGCCAGCGCCGGTGAGGCGGTGATCAGCTCGCTCGGCTGACTTGTCGCCGACCCGATGGTGGGGACTGGGACAATGAGGCACGTGACGACCACCGCTCTCCCCCCGCCCTCGCCAACTGCCAATGTTCTCGCCGGCCGGTACGCATCGCCCGAGATGGTGGCGATCTGGTCACCCGAGAACAAGATCGTCGCCGAACGTCGACTGTGGCTGGCCGTGCTGCGGGCCCAGTCGGGTCTGGGCCTGACCGTCGACCCGCAGGTGATCGACGACTACGAACGGGTGATGGAGCACGTCGACCTGGCCTCCATCGCGGCGCGGGAGCGGGTGACCCGACACGACGTCAAGGCACGCATCGAAGAGTTCAACGCCCTGGCCGGCCACGAACAGATCCACAAGGGCATGACCAGCCGGGATCTGACCGAGAACGTCGAGCAGGCGCAGATCTTGCAGGCCACCAGGCTGGTGCGCGATCGCGCCGTCTCACTGCTCGATCACCTGGGTCGTCGGGCCGCGGAGTACGCGGAGTTGGTGATGGCCGGCCGTTCGCACAACGTGCCCGCGCAGGCGACGACGCTGGGCAAGCGGTTCGCCTCGGCTGCCGACGAGGTGCTGCTGGCCTACGAACGCATCTCGTCGCTGCTCGAGCGCTACCCCCTCCGGGGCATCAAGGGGCCGGTCGGCACCGCCCAGGACATGCTGGACCTGCTCGGTTCGGTGGAGGCGCTGACCTCGCTGGAGAGCGAGGTGGTCGCCGAGGTCGCCGGGCCGGGTACCCCGGTGCTCACCTCCGTCGGCCAGGTGTATCCCCGCTCGCTCGATTTCGAGGTGGTTTCCGCCCTCGTCCAACTGGCAGCTGGACCGGCGTCGCTGGCCACCACCATCCGGTTGATGGCCGGTGCCGAGTTGGCCACCGAGGGTTTCCAGCCGGGTCAGGTCGGCTCGTCGGCCATGCCGCACAAGATGAATGCGCGCTCTTGTGAGCGCGTCTGCGGGCTGGCGGTCATCCTGCGTGGCTATTCGTCGATGACCGCGGAACTGGCTGGGGCGCAGTGGAACGAGGGCGACGTCTTCTGCTCGGTGGTCCGCCGGATCGCCCTGCCGGACGCGTTCTACGCGATCGACGGATTGCTGGAGACGTTCCTCACGGTGCTCGAGGATTTCGGTGCCTACCCGGCCGTGATCGAACGCGAATTGCAACGGTATCTGCCCTTTCTGGCCACCACAAAGGTTTTGATGGGCGCTATTCGGGCGGGCGTCGGACGGGAGAGTGCCCATGAGGCGATCAAGGAGCACTCGGTCGGCGTGGCCTTGGCGATGCGGGAAAGCGGCCAGTCCGACAACGACCTGACGGCACGGCTGGCCGCCGACGACAGGCTGCCGTTGTCCAGGGAACAGCTGGACGCTCTGCTGGCCGACCCGCTGTCGTTCACCGGAGCGGCTGCGGGTCAGGTGGCTGCGGTGCTCAGCAAGATCGCGGCGGTGACGGCCGCGCATCCGGTGGCGGCCGCCTACAGCCCCGGGGCGATCCTCTGACGGGAACTCGGGGCCGGCCCTGGCGATAGTCAGGCCGATTTGCGTCGTCGCGTCGCCGGCTTTTTGTCGGTCGCCTTGTTCCGCGCGGGTTTCGCAGACTTCGCTCTCGGCGTTTTTGCCGAGCCGGTTTTCGCCGCGCCTGCCTTGTCCCCGCCTGGTTTGTCCGAGCCCTTTTCCGGCGGGGCGTTGTGTCGGTCCACGCTTCGCTTGAGCGCGGCCAGCAGATCGACGACTTCGGCATCTTCGCCCGAGTCCGGCTCCGGCGTCTCGAAGGCCTCGCCGCCGCTGAGTTTGGCGTCGATGAGCTGCTGCAACTGCTCCCGGTACTCGTCGCCGTAGTCGGCCGGGGTGAAGTCGCCGGCAAAGCTGTCGACCAGGTTCATGGCCATCTTCAGTTCGGGCGCCTTGACGGTGACCTTGGTGTCAAGAGCGGGAAAGTCCGCTTTCCGTACCTCGTCCGGCCACAGCAGCGTCTGCACCATCAGGACCTCGTCCCGGACCCGCAGCAGAGCAAGGCGTGTCTTCTGGCGCAACGCGAAATGCACGACGGCAACCCGGTCCGTCTTCTCCAGCACCTGCCGCAGCAACACATAAGCCTTGGGGGACTTGCCGTCCGGCTCCAGGTAATAGCTCCGATCGAAAAGTACGGGATCGATCTGATCGGCCGGCACGAAGGTCAGCACCTCGATCTCGTGGCCCGAATTGACCGGGAGCTGATCAAAATCCTCGTCATCAAGAACAACGGTCCGACCGTCGTCCGACTCATAGGCCTTGGCGATATCGGCGAAGGCGACTTCCTTGCCGTCCGCCTCGCAGACCCGCTGATATTTGATCCGTCCACCGTCGGCCCGGTGCACCTGGTGAAAGCGGATGTCGTGGTCCTCGGTTGCGCTGTAGACCTTGACCGGAACGTTGACCAGACCGAACGCGAGCGAGCCCTTCCAGATGGATCTCATCGGAACCCCTCCCCGTCGCCGTGCACCGGTATGGTCACTCCGTCCGGCCGGAGGACACGTCGCGACGAAGGGCCAATGGCAAGGCCACCCACAGAGCGACGACCAAGAGGCCAATGAGTCCGGCCGCGACGAATCCGGCCGTGCGGCCGCGGACGACGTCGAAGATGAGCAGGACCACGCCGATGAGTGACGCCCCGAGCAAGGTCAGCCCGGTCAGCGCCAAGCGGTGGGCGACCTCGACCATCGTGGCCCGCGCGTGCCGGCGGAACAGCAACCGGTGCAGGCTCACCGGAGCGATCAGAAACGCGGTCGAGCACACGGCCAGGACCACCGTGACCAGATAGATGTTCTGCTGGAACGAGTTCAGCGTCGCGAAGCGCGCCTGGAACGGCAGGGTGAGCAGGAACCCGGTCAACAACTGGACGCCGGTCTGCACCACCCGTAGCTCCTGGAGCAGATCGCCCCAGTTCCGGTCGAGCCGCTCGGTCGGTGTCTCGTCCCGGGCCTCTCGGTTCCATTCGGCGTCATGTGCGGTGTCGGTCGAGTTCACCCTCACTCCTCCCCATACGCGCGATCCGCTCGGCTACTGGTTAGTTCCCGGTGCGGCCACCGTGACACGGTGGAACTTGCGCCTGTGATGGACTGCGTGGGCCCTACCGGCCCCGACAGGGTCGGACGGCGATAGCGAAAGGACGCTCCACCATGACTGCGCTAGAGTCGGACGTTCGCCTGCTTGGCGGGCTGGCCGAGCCGTCTACCCTCCCGTTCGGGCTCCCGCCGTTCGCCGATGTCGGGACCGATCAGTTCGCTCCTGCCTTCGAAAAAGGCATGGCGCGGCATCTCGCCGAGGTCGAGGCGATCGCCACCAACCCGGAGCCGGCCACGTTCGAGAACACTTTCGTAGCGCTAGAAGTGGCTGGCGCGCTGCTCGCACGCACCAGCTATCTGTTCTTCAACCTGGCGTCGTCTTTGGCCAGCCCGGAGATCCGGGCGATCGAGACGGAGTTCGCGCCGCGGCTGGCCGCGCACAACGATCAGATCCGGCTCGACAGACGGCTTTTCGCCCGGATCGACGCGGTGCACAGCGCGCTGGACGATCTCGGAGCCTCCGACGAGCGGGCCGCCCTCATCCGGCGCTACCAGCTGGATTTTGTCTTGGCCGGTGCCCGACTCGACGATGCCGGACACCGGCAATTGCGCGAGCTGAACCAGCGACTCTCCACACTCTCCACCAGGTTCCAGCAGAACTTGCAGGCGTCGACCGAGGCCTGCGCCCTGGTTCTCACCGACCGCGGCGAACTGGACGGGCTCAGCGACGAGGAGATTGCGGCTGCCGCCGCCGAAGCCACCGAGCGCGGACACGACGGTCACTACCTGATCCCCTTGATACTGCCGAGCAGCCAGCCGCTGATGTCGACATCTGCGCAATCGGGACGTGCGACGGCGACTGTACGAGGCGTCGGTCAACCGGGCATCGGATGGCGAGCACGACAACGGACCGTTGGCGATCGAGATCGCGGCCTTGCGGGCGCAGCGTGCGCAACTGCTCGGGTTCGCCACCCACGCGGACGCGATGGTGGCCGACCAGACCGCGGGCAGCAGCGCGGCCGTCGACGAGATGCTCGGTCGGCTGATCGAACCCGCCGCCGCCGGCGCGATGCGCGAAGCGGTGGTGCTGAGCGAGCTCGCATCCGCCGACGGCATCGAACTCGCTCCGTGGGACTGGGCCTTCTATTCCGAACAGGTTCGCGCGCAACGCTACTCGGTGGACACGGCCGCACTGCGGCCGTATTTCGCGCTGGAGCGGGTGCTCCACGATGGGGTGTTCTTCGCCGCCGGTCAGCTGTACGGCATCACCTTCGAGCTGCGCTCCGACCTGGCCGGCTACCACCCGGACGTGCGGGTCTGGGAAGTGCGCAACGCCGACGGCAGCTCGATCGGCCTGTACCTCGGCGACTACTACGCCCGGGAGGGCAAGCGCGGCGGCGCCTGGATGAATTCGTTCGTGGAACAGTCGTCGCTCCTGCGCCACCGTCCGGTGGTGGTCAACAACCTCAACGTCACCAAGCCGGCCGCCGGGACTCCTGCGCTGTTGACCCTGGACGAGGTGAGAACGCTGTTCCACGAGTTCGGCCATGCCCTGCACGGTCTCTTTTCGAATGTGACCTACCCCCGGCTGTCGGGTACCAGCGTGCCGCGCGACTTCGTCGAGTTCCCGAGCCAGGTCAACGAGATGTGGGCGCTCTGGCCCGAAGTACTGGCCAACTACGCGGTCCACGTCGAGACGGGTGAGCGGCTCTCCGGCGACGTGGTCGAGGCCATCGAGGCCGCTCGGTTGTGGGGCCAGGGCTTCAAGAATGTGGAATACCTGGCCGCGACCCTGCTGGACCAGGCCTGGCATCGCATCCCGCCGGAGCTCCAGATCGCCGACGCGGTGTCGTTCGAGGTGCAAGCACTCGAGACGTCCGGTCTGGACACCCATCTCGTGCCGCCCCGATACCGGACCAGCTATTTCCAGCACATCTTCGCCGGTGGGTATTCGGCCGGCTACTACTCCTACATCTGGTCCGAGGTGCTGGATGCGGACATCGTCGACTGGTTTCGCGAGAACGGCGGCATGACCAGGGCCAACGGCGACGAGTTCCGCAGCAAGCTGCTGTCCGTCGGCGGATCCGTGGACGCCATGGCGGCGTTCCGCAACGTCCGAGGACGTGCGGCGGACCTGGCCCCACTGCTCCGGCGCAGGGGACTGGACCGCTCGGCCGCAGCGCCAGACCTCTGACTGCTCCTGCCGCCGGCGATTAGCCCTCACGGATCGCGGCGCAGCGGCGGCCAACTGCCAAGGACTCGCGCGATACCCTCCCCGGGTGGCGAAACTGAGCGACTACCAACACCTGTCCTCGGGCAAAGTTCGCGACCTCTACGCGGTCGACGACGAACTCCTGCTGATGGTGGCCAGCGATCGGATCAGCGCCTACGACCACATCCTGCCGACCCCGATTCCGGACAAGGGCCGGATTCTGACGGCCATGAGCATGTTCTGGTTCGACTTGCTCACCGACCTGGTTCCGAATCACGTGGTGGCAGTGGACGATCCGCTGATTCCGGCGCAGGTGCGCGGGCGCGCTCTGCTGGTGCGGCGACTCGAGATGGTGCCGATCGAATGTGTCGCGCGAGGCTATCTGACCGGGTCGGGCCTGATCGACTACCAGAAGGACGGTGCCGTCTGCGGGGTGGCGCTTCCACCCGGGCTGGTCGAGTCATCCAAGCTGCAGACGCCGATCTTCACTCCGGCCGCCAAGGCGGAACTGGGTTCGCACGACGAGAACGTCACCTTCGAGACGGTGCGATCGACGGCCGGGGCGGCGATCGCAGAGCGCTTGCGGGACACCACGTTGAAGATCTACCGGGTGGCCGCCGAGCACGCGGCCGGCCGCGGCATCATCCTGGCCGACACCAAGTTCGAGTTCGGGCTCGATGCCGACCGCACGCTGGTGCTCGGTGACGAGGTCCTGACGCCTGACTCGTCGCGCTACTGGCCGGCCGATGGTTACCAGCCAGGTCGGGTCCAGCCGTCCTACGACAAGCAGTTCGTCCGGGACTGGTTGACCTCCGCCGCGTCCGGATGGGACCGGGCCGCCGACGAGATGCCCCCGCCGCTGCCGGCTCACGTCGTCGAGGCCACTCGCGACCGCTACATCGAGGGCTATGAACGCGTTTCGGGACTGCGGTTCGCGGACTGGCTCTGCTGAGCGTTGCGCGCACTCCGCACCACTCGGCCTGCGGCACCGGCGAGGAGCGCGACGACGATGAGCACCAGGAGGCTCAGCTGGGCTGTCGACGAGAAATTGAGTTGCGCCTCCCGGCCGAGGACGAAGCCTGAGTCGAGACTCCAGCAGATCCAGGCGGTTGCGATCCCGCCGATCCAGCCGGTGGTGGCGGACACGGCCGCGGTCGACCAGGCCGAGCGGAATCAGTGCCAACCACCCGTCATGGGTGGACCCGGCTGCCACGGCAAGGGTGGTCGCGACGATGGCGCCGGCGAAGCCGACGCCGACGGCGATCCCGTTCGGCATCGGAACGTTGCGCTGCTCGTCGCCCGCCGGTGGTCAGCTCCCAGGTGCTCATGTGTCCAGTGCATCCCCGGCGGACGCAAGACGACAGCTTATGGTCGCAACCTTGACGCCGATCGGCGGAATCTTGACTGCTTGTTGACGTCTGTTCCCCAGTCACTGACCAGTTCGGTCCCTCGGACGGGGTTGAGCCACTAGGAAGGGACCGAAGCGCGCCGTCTGTAGAGCGCGCTACTGATCTGATCGAGCACGTTGGCGGGATCGCTGGTCAAATCCAGCCAGGTGAACCGGAGCACGATCCAACCGGCGTTGATCAAGGCGTTCTGCCGGGCCCGGTCACGCTGGAACCGGTCAGGCGTGTGATGCCAGGCCCAGCCGTCCACCTCCACCGCGATGCCTTCCCGCCGGAACGCGATGTCGGGACGGATGATCGCTCCGCCGACGACAATCGGAGGGTTGACCCGCCACCCGGTGATCCCCGCATCGCGGAGCAGGCGGATCAGCAGCCGTTCACTGATCGCGGCCGCACCATCGGCGGCCACGGCCAAGAGTTGGCCGGCGGCTCGGGACCCGTGGCGCCCCAGATTTCGCTCGTGAACCTCCTGTAATTGCGACAAGGTCACTCGGCGCTGGAGGGCGCGGTCCAGCATCGCCGCTCCTCCGCGCGCCGCCCAGCGCGACGGCTCCGAACAGCGCGCTGAACGGCAGCGCCGTGACCTGGACACCGCGATGGTCGACGCGGTCCCTGCGGTCCAGCGGCCGCCTCACGACGGCGATCTGCGGCCTGGACCGCCGGTGCAGGGTTCTCGGGATCGTGACCTCGACGGTTCCCGGGGCCACGTCGGTCAGCTCCCACCACCACGCGGCTGCATGACCGCTGACGTATGCCGCCGGCCCGGCCCAGAGCGCGGCGGCGCGAACATCGGCGGCTGTGGACCTGAGGTGCTGGGCCGACCGGTAGACCTCCGGTTGGATCGCCGACCAGTCGCCGCGCTCCAGGCAGGTCCTGATCTGCGTCACCGTCATCCCGGCGGTCAGCGCCTGGGACCGGCTGATCAGGCCGTCCTGCTCCGAGATCTTGACGTTGACCCGGCGCGGAAGGCCCGACATGGCCACAGCCTGGCCGAATCGAGCTGGTTACTCGGCCGCCCTGTCCACAGTGCTCCCGGTTCGGTCCATCGGAAGGGGTAGAACCACCGCCAAGGGACCGAAACGCGCATGGAGGGAACGGGCGCCGAGCCGGATAAACTGGGTGGGTATCCCCAACCTCGAGAAGGGACCACCGCGTGGCGCGCGTGGCAGTCGATGTCGTCATCAAATCCGAGATCCTGGATCCGCAGGGCAAGGCGATCCTGGCCGCACTGACCCGCACCGGTCACCCCGGAATCACGTCGGTTCGGCAGGGAAAGCACTTCGACCTGGAAGTGGACGACACCGTCACCGACGAGCATCTGGAGGACATCGCCGCACACCTTCTCGCCAATTCGGTGATCGAGGACTGGACGGTCACCCGGATTCCCGCCGACGTCTCTGGACGGGACCAGTGACCGCTCGCATCGGCGTGATCACGTTCCCGGGAACGCTCGACGACGTCGATGCGGCCCGGGCCGTCCGGTACGCGGACTGCGAAGCGGTTCCGCTGTGGCATGCCGACTCCGACCTGAAGGGCGTCGACGCCGTGGTCGTACCCGGCGGGTTCTCCTACGGCGACTATCTGCGGGCCGGCGCGATCGCGGCCCAGGCACCGGTGATGCGATCGGTGATCGAGGCGGCGCGGAGCGGCATGCCGGTACTCGGCATCTGCAACGGATTCCAGGTGCTGTGCGAGGCCGGCCTGCTACCGGGCGCGCTGCTGCGCAACGCGGGTCTCAAGTTCGTCTGCCGCGACCAGTGGCTGCGCGCGGAGAACACGGCGTCGGCGTGGACCACCCGATACGAGACGGGCGCCGAGATCCTGATCCCGCTCAAGAACGCCGAGGGCCGTTACGTGGCAACCGATTCCGTGCTCGATGAACTGGAAGCCGAAGGCCGGGTGCTGTTCCGGTACGTCGGCACCGAGGCCGAGCACTCGCCGGCCAACCCCAACGGCGCGCTCCGCGATATCGCCGGGATCTGCTCGGCCGACGGACGTATCGCCGGTTTGATGCCGCACCCAGAGCACGCCATCGACCCGCTCACCGGACCGACCGACGACGGGCTGGGATTCTTCCTGTCGGTTGTGGATTTCCTCGAAGGAGCGTCAGTTTCTTGACCACCACTGTCAGTGCGCCTCTCGATTCGGTCGAGACTGCCAGGGCTACTTCGGATCTCGAACAGCCGTACCGCGAGCTGGGGCTGAAGGACGACGAGTATCTGCGCATCAAGGAGATTCTCGGTCGGCGCCCGACCGAGGCCGAGCTGGCGATGTATTCGGTGATGTGGTCCGAGCACTGCTCCTACAAGTCGTCCAAGGTCCATCTCGCGTACTTCGGCGAGACGACGACCGATGAGATGCGTTCGCGGATGCTCGCCGGAATCGGTGAGAACGCCGGCGTCGTCGACATCGGTGACGGCTGGGCGGTCACCTTCAAGGTCGAGTCGCACAACCATCCTTCGTACGTCGAGCCCTATCAGGGCGCGGCCACCGGCGTCGGCGGTATCGTCCGCGACATCCTGGCCATGGGAGCCCGTCCGGTGGCGGTGATGGACCAGCTGCGCTTCGGTCCGGCCGACGCGCCCGACTCACAGCGGGTGGTGCCCGGCATCGTGTCCGGTGTCGGCGGTTACGGAAACTCGTTGGGCCTGCCCAACATCGGCGGGGAGGTGGTGTTCGACCCGTCCTACGCCGGCAACCCGCTGGTGAACGCCGGCTGCATCGGGGTGCTGCGCGCAGCCGACATGTACACGGCGCACGCCACCGGCGCGGGGAACAAGGTCATCCTCTACGGGTCGCGCACCGGCCTCGACGGAATCGGCGGCGTCTCGGTACTGGCCTCCGACACGTTCTCCGGCGACGGCAACGCGGGTGCGGGAAGCAACGCGCGGCGCAAGCTGCCCAGCGTCCAGGTCGGTGATCCGTTCGCCGAGAAGGTGCTGATCGAATGCACGCTCGAGGTGTTCGCCAAGGATCTCGTCGTCGGCATCCAGGACCTCGGCGGCGCCGGATTGTCCTGCGCCACTTCGGAACTCGCGTCGGCGGGGGATGGTGGCATGCACATCGTGCTGGACATGGTGCCGTTGCGGGCAGACCACATGAGTTCGGCGGAGATCCTGTCGTCCGAGTCGCAGGAACGCATGTGCGCCGTCGTCACCCCGGACAAGGTGGACGCCTTCCTGGAGGTCTGCGCGAAATGGGAGGTGCAGGCGGACGTCATCGGCGAGGTGACCGATTCCGGCCGCCTGGTGATCACCCATCACGGCGAGGTGGTCGTCGACGTGCCGCCGCGCACCGTCGCCCACGAAGGCCCGGTCTACCACCGGCCGATCGAACGCCCTGCGGCGCAGGATGCATTGCAGGCCAACACGTCGGCCAGCCTGCGCAGGCCGAGCCGTCACGAGCTCGGCGATCTGGTACTGCAGATGGTGGCCTCGCCGAACCTGTGCAGCCGCGCGTGGGTGACCGACCAGTACGACCGCTACGTCCGCGGCAACACCGTGCTCGCGCAACCCGCCGATGCCGGCGTCGTGCGCGTTTCTGACGACAGCAATCTGCGGCCTGGCCATGTCAACGGACTGCAACGGCCGGTACACCATGCTGGACCCGTACGCCGGGGCGCAGTTGGCCCTGGCCGAGGCGTATCGCAACGTGGTCACCACCGGGGCGACTCCGACGGCCGTCACCGATTGCCTCAACTTCGGTTCGCCCGAGGACCCGGGCGTCATGTGGCAGCTGTCGCAGGCCATCCACGGCATCGCCGACGGCTGTGCCGTGCTTGGGATCCCCGTCACTGGCGGCAATGTCAGCCTCTACAACCAGACCGGCGCCACCGCGATCCTGCCAACGCCGGTGATCGGGGTGCTCGGCGTGATCGACGACGTGCGTCGCCGGATCATCCCGGGTATCGGGCACGACGACGGCGAGACGCTCATCCTGCTGGGCGAAACCCGTGACGAGCTGGACGGTTCCGAGTGGGCCAACGTGGTGCACGGTCATCTGGGCGGACTTCCACCGAGGGTCGACCTGGCGGCCGAGCGGCTGCTCGGTGAGATCCTGCTCGCCGGGTCCCGCGACGGCATGGTGTCCGCAGCGCACGACCTGTCCGAAGGCGGCCTCGCCCAGGCCGCGGTCGAGATGTGCCTGACCGGCGAAACCGGTGCGCGCCTGGTGCTTCCGCCTGACGTCGACCCGTTCGTGGCGCTGTTCTCCGAGAGCTCGGCCCGGGTGCTCGTCGCCGTCCCGCGGACCGAGGAACTGCGGTTCACCGAGATGTGCACCATGCGCAGTCAGCCCTGGGTGAAGGTCGGCGTCGTCGATGCCGACAACCCCGAAGGACAGTTCCTCGACATCCAGGACGTCGCGAAGCTGAGCCTGGCAGATCTGCGAAAGGCTTGGCAGGGCACGCTTCCGGCGATCTTCGGGCCGACGATCGTCGGTTCCTCGTCGCTGTAGGCGAAAGCGCCGCATCGCGCGTGCTGACGGATGTGGCCCTCGTCAGCTCGACCGTGGCTGCGGCGTCGGCGATATCGGGCGAGTGACTGGTGGGCGACCGACCGCTCTGGATTCGGTGATGACGGTGCGCACGCCGTCGGCCGCCAGCCGATGCCACACCCAGAACCGCCGCAACATGGTGTGGCCGGCCCACGGGAGCACCTGGCGGTTCAATCGGGCGCCCGCCTTCTCGGCGCGAGAAAGCCACGGCCGGGTGGTGGGCTCCGGGATGACCCGATCCCGGCCGGCCTGGATCACGACCACCGGAACACCGGCCAGCTGCGCGGCCGGATCGTCGGACGGGATCCACGGCGTGAGGGCGACCACGCCGGCCACGTCATCGTCGCCCCCGATGCGCAGCGCGACCCTGGCACCCAGTGAATGGCCGACCAGCACGATCGGTTTGCCGGGCTCGCGCTCGCGCATCGTCGCCATCGCCCAACGGGCGTCGCGGAGAGCCGCTTCGCCCCGACCGTTCCAGCCCTTGGTGGAGAGCCGAAGGCGGTAGACGGCGGCGTCGGGCACCGCGCGGCCGACCGCTCTGGCGACTGGCCGCAGACGTAGGACGGCCAGGTCACGCCAGTGGGTCGGTGCGAAGGAATCCGCGCTGCCCCCGTGGATGACGAGAACAGCAACCGCTGCCGACTTGCCGGACCCGGCGGGGGAGCGGATGAGCGCGGCGCCATCGGATGACTTGATCACTGAAGGTCATTCTGCGCCGAACCCGTCCGGGATGGGTGCGGCTCCTCGCTAGGCTGGCAGGCGATGGTCAGACGAGCGGTGTCGCGGGACGAGGCGGCCGCTGCATTGGCGGCGGTTCGGATGCTGCCGACAGCTGACAACGGCACGCTGGTGGCTGATCGGGAGCAGCTCAGAAACCTGGTCCGCGTGACGCTGCTCTACTTCGGCCAGCGGCATCCTGGTCGCTCGGTCGAGTTGCGCGTGCCCCCGTACTCGGCGGTGCAGGCGATCGAGGGTATTCGGCATACCCGCGGAACACCGCCCAACGTCATCGAGATGGACGGGCCGACGTGGCTTGCCTTGGCTTCCGGCCGGCTCCGGTGGAGCGATGCCGTCGATGCCGGTTCGGTGCGGGCCAGCGGAACGCGGGCCGATCTGGCCGATCACCTGCCGATGGTCACCGACTGACGGCGGTGTTGCGGCCGGCCCGGCGACCCCCGATCCTGATCGACCCGGCGCATCGACGCACGTCAGCGCGTGCGAGTCGGTTCCAGCTGCGGCGTGGTAGGTCGGAATCTTCATTCGCATGGGTCACCATTGACAGGTCCTGCACAGCTCAGCCACACCGGCTGCCCCGCGGAACCCGTCAGGCTCGACGGACGGCTACCGGGCATCGGCGAAGACCCAGACCCGGACGGGAGCAAAGGCAATGCGAATGCGCATCGCGCTCCCGGTCGTCTGCGCCGCGATTCTGGTGTTCGGTGCGGCGGTCGCTGTGACCGCGGTCCGATCGCAGGCCGCGCAGTCTCCCGCCCCGGTGGCCGTTACTTCAGCTGTCTCCCTGGCCCGGGGTGACGCCGCGGAAGCGCGGGCGGTAACGGTGCCGCCGCTGCCTGGGGCGGTCAGTCGGACAACCGATGTTCCAGCGTCCAATGTCGCAGCCTCCGAGAGCGCAGCCGCTGCAGCCGAGGCAGCTGCAGTCAGAGCGGCAGCGAAGCAGAGCCGCGGCCGCGAACGCGGCAGCCCTGAGAGCCGCGGCGGCCAAGGCCGCGGCAGCGAAGGCGGCCGCCCTCAAGGCTGCCCGAGCGAAGGCTGCGGCACGGAAGGCTGCGGCGGCGCTGGCCGCACGGAAGGCTGCGGCGGCCAAGGCTGCGGCGGCCAAGGTCGCGGCGCGGAAAGAGGCGGCGGCGAAGGCGGCGGCGGTGAGGGCGGCCGCGGCACATGCTGCCGCCGAGGCCAGAGCCGCCGCTCATCCGGCGCCCGATACCAGTCGACGCCGTTGAGGAGGCGGCCGAAGAGGCCGCCGAAGCCGGCATCACCCAGTCCGTGATCGTGATGAACAAGCAGACTGGCTCGGTCACCACGTCGATCGACGCCCATGCCACGGTGCCGGCCATGAGCCTTTTCAAGATCATCGTCGCCGCAGACGTGATCGACCGGGCGGGCGGTGTGGACGACGTATACCCGGGCACCCTGGCCCGACTCCACCAGATGGTCGTCGCATCCGATGATTCCATCGCCCAGGACTTCTACGACGACGACGGCCAGGGTGCCATCGTCACCCGGGTCGCGCACGAGTACGGCCTCACCGAGACCACTGCATCGCCCCGAGCCGCGCTACTGGGGAGACGTCCGGACCTCGGCCCACGACATGGCTTCACTGCTGTATCAACTGGTCTCGAACAGCCAGACCTCCGCCTGGTTCACGCAGGCCATGCAGGCGTCGCGCGACACGGGCGCGGACGGATTCAACCAGAACTTCGGCGTGAATTCTGTGCCCGGCGCCGGGTCCAAGCAGGGCTGGGGCTGCTGCCTGGGCGACGTGATCTCGATCCATTCCATGGGCTTCACCGCGAACCAGATCATCGTCGTGCTGTCCACCGCCGAACCTGACGTCTCCTACAAGAAGCTGGGCAGCGCGAGCCAGCTCGCACACGACCCTGGAGCGCGGTCGTCCGTCGCCTCGGTGACCCGAACCGTCGACGCGGCGCTGCCGCCCTCGTGACCAGCAACTCCCGTCGGGGACGGCCGATCACCGGATCTACCGGGTAAGATGGGGTACCGCTGTTCCCCAATGACGATGTCTGGTTCTGAATTCGCAATTCAGGACATCTCTACTGCGCCTTCGACAGGAGCACGGTTACGTGGGTACCGGTCAGTCACCGACCCGTTCCATCCCCTCTTCGACGTACGTCGATCCCGCCGCCGGGATCAGGCCGACGCTGCCGCTCGCCGCGGTGACCGCCGCGCCGGTCCGCGATCCAGAGATGGACGCAGCGTCCGACCAGGGTCCCAAGGAGGAATGCGGTGTCTTCGGAGTCTGGGCGCCAGGTGAGGAGGTCGCCAAACTCACCTATTACGGTCTGTACGCCCTGCAGCATCGCGGACAGGAAGCGGCCGGCATCGCCGTAGCGGACGGCAGCGAGATCGTGGTTTTCAAAGACCTCGGACTGGTCTCCCAGGTTTTCGACGAGCAGACCCTGAACGCCTTGAAGGGTCACATCGCCGTCGGCCACTGCCGCTACTCCACCACCGGATCCGGTAGCTGGGAGAACGCTCAGCCGACGTTCGCCACCACGTCGGTCGGCTCTGGGCTGGCGCTCGGGCACAACGGCAATCTGGTGAACACGGCAGAGTTGTCGCTGTCGGCGAAGAAATTGACCGGCAGGGCCGGCACATCCAGATCCACCACCGACTCCGACATCGTCACCCGGCTGCTGGCCGAGGCGGCGACGGATGTGGGCATCGAGGCGGCCGCCCTGACCCTGTTCCCGACGCTCAAAGGCGCGTTCAACTTCGTCTTCTGCGACGAGCACACCCTGTACGCCGCCCGCGACCCGCACGGCGTCCACCCCTTGGTGCTGGGTCGCCTGGACCGCGGGTGGGTGGTCGCCTCCGAGACCGCGGCACTGGACATCGTCGGCGCCTCCTACGTCCGCGAGGTGGAGCCCGGCGAACTGCTGGCCATCGACGAGGACGGTATCCGCAGCGAGCGTTTCGCCTCGTCCGAGCCGAAGGGCTGCGTTTTCGAGTACGTCTACCTGGCTCGCCCCGACACCACCATCTCCGGACGTGGCGTACACGCAACGCGGGTGGAGATCGGCCGCAGGCTCGCCGTCGAAGCCCCCATCGACGCGGATCTGGTCATCCCGACACCGGAATCCGGAACGCCCGCGGCGATCGGGTACGCGCAGCAGGCCGGCATCCCGTACGGCCAGGGCCTGGTCAAGAACGCCTACGTCGGCCGTACCTTCATCCAGCCGTCGCAGACCATCCGGCAGCTCGGTATCCGGCTCAAGCTCAATCCGCTGCGGGACGTCATCCGCGGCAAGCGACTGGTGGTCGTCGACGACTCCATCGTCAGGGGCAACACCCAACGCGCTCTGGTGCGGATGCTGCGCGAGGCCGGTGCCCTGGAAGTTCACGTGCGGATCGCGTCGCCGCCGGTGCGCTGGCCGTGCTTCTACGGACTGGACTTCGGTACCAGGGCAGAGCTGATCGCCAGCTCCAGTGATGTGGAAGACGTCCGCCGGTCCATCGGTGCCGACAGCCTCGGATACATCTCGCTCGACTCCCTGGTCGCGGCCACCGAACAACCACGGAAGCGACTGTGTACGGCCTGCTTCACCGGCGAGTACCCGATCGCGATACCCGACCAGGTCGGCAAGCACGTGCTGGAGGGCATCGCCAGGGGCGTCACCGGTGACGTGTCGGCTCCCATCACCAGCTACGAACCCGCCGGCGCACTCAGTCGGCCCTGACCAGCTGTACTGCTCATCCGGGCGCAAGCGCGGCAAGCGCAGAACAGGGCCGGTCTGCCATCAGAGAGAAGAGTAATTCCTCCTATGAAGTCCCCATCGTGAAAGCGGATGTGCCCGGGCATCATCGACATCCCATCGGATCCGGTGCCACCTACGCCGGCTCAGGGGTCTCCATCGCCGCCGGCGAGCAGGCCGTCGACCGGATGAAGCCGTACACCGAGAAAACCCACCGACCAGAGGTGATGGGTGGAATCGGTGGCTTCGCCTCGCTGTTCAAGCTGCCGATCAACAAGTTCCGGGAGCCGGTGCTCGCGTCGTCGTCGGACGGGGTCGGCACGAAGTCCGCGATCGCGCAGGCGCTGGACATCCACGACACCATCGGTATCGACCTGGTCGCCATGGTGGTCGACGACCTGGTCGCCTGCGGCGCCGAGCCGCTGTTCCTGCAGGACTACATCGCGTGCGGCCAGCTGGACCCCGAGCGGATCGCGTCGATCGTTTCCGGCATCGCGGACGGCTGCGTGAAGGCCGGCTGTGCGCTCGTCGGCGGGGAGACCGCCGAGCACCCCGGGCTGATGGCGCCGCAGGACTACGACCTGGCGGCGACGGCGGTGGGCATCGTCGAAGCGGACGACATCCTCGGGCAGCGACCGGGTCCGTCCGGGCGACGTGGTGATCGGAATGAGGTCCTCCGGTGTCCATTCCAACGGCTACTCGATGGTGCGGCACGTGCTGCTCGACATCGCCCGGCTCTCCCTGGAGGGGCATGTCGAGGAGTTCGGCCGGACCCTGGGCCAGGAACTGCTGGAGCCGACCCGGATCTACGCGCTGGACTGCCTCCGACTGGCTCGCGAGGCGGATGTGCACGCCTACGCGCACATCACCGGCGGCGGGCTCGCCGGCAACGTCGGGCGGATCATCCCCGCGGGACTGACCGCGAGGATGGACCGTCGGGCCTGGACTCCGCAGCCCGTCTTCGGCTACATCGCCGGGCACGGCCGGATCCAGCGCGAGGAGATGGAATCCGCGTTCAACATGGGCATCGGCATGGTCGCGGTCATCGGGCCGGACGACGTCGATCGGGCCATGGCCGTGTTGACGGCCAGACACGTGCCGTCCCACGTGCTGGGAACCGTGGACCGCACGGGGCACGATCAGCCGCGCGCAACGCTGAGCGGCGACCACCCGCGGTTCTGAGCCGGGCCGACAACGTAGCGGATAGGGAGTCATAGTCGACACCGGATCCGCTACGTTGACTGCATGTCGCGCTGCGGCGAAGTGAGGCAGCAGGCCGGCGTGCCGGTCTTAGAACTGCTCAGCGGCGGGCTGAGCCGCTCGCATACGTGGTGGCGGGAGGCTCGTCCTCGTCGTCGTCATCCACGATGTACTTTGCGTAGAGCGAGTACTCATCTTCCTCGCCCTCGTCCTTGACAACAGGAGCCGGCTGGTGAACCGGAATCCCGCGAAGTTCCTGAGTCAAAGCATTCGGGTCGAACGAGGATTCGTGGTACTTCAAATCCCTGGCGACCTTCGTTTGCTTTGCCTTCTGACGGCCTCGCCCCATGAGCGGACCCCCTTGCACGTTAAAGCGGGGCGGCCTTTCGGCGGCCCCGGCATCTGTTATCAGTCGTAGCTCGATCGTACAGGTTCCCGGCCGGCGTCCCACACCGACCGGCGCGGCAGGACGGACAGTTCCGCCGAGCCGGTCAGAACACGCCGGGAGCGATTTCTGCGGTACCGACCTGCCGGCCGCCGCCCAGGATCACTCCGGTGCCCAACTCGTCCAACAGGTCTGACCGCAGGCCGAGGGTTCGCAAAGCGGCTACCAGCACAGGCATCCTGGCCCGATCACCGCCGTCGGTGATCTTCACCGCGACGGTCCGGCCGTCCGGCAGGGCCGCGCAGTGCACGCCCTCGGCGCCGCCCTTCACGAGCAGGCCACGGTGTTCGAGCATCAGCCTGGTGTCCTCCCGTCCGGTGCCGCCGACCATCTCCGGAAAGTCACGCATTGCGTCCGCGACGGTTCGTTCGACCGTTCCCGGCGCCGCGGCGTTGACCCTTCCGAACGCCCGGGCCAGACCGACCAACGAGATCGCGAACAGCGGCGCGCCGCAGCCGTCGACGCCGACAGCGGCCGGCCGCTCATCGGCAAGCCGCGCGATCTGGTCGTGCACCGAGCGTTGCAGTGGATGGTCGAATTCCAGATAGCTGCCCGCATCCCAGTCGTGCTCGACACACGCCATGAGCATGCCGGCATGCTTGCCGGAGCAGTTCATGAAGATTCGTCGGGGCGCGCCGCCGGACGCGATCACCTCGTTGCGGGCGACTTCGTTGAGCGGAAGCGCCGCCGGGCAGCCGAGGTCGCCTTCGCCCAGCGAAACCCGGGCCAACATGTCGAGCGCCCGCTGGACGTGCATCGGCTCGCCGGAGTGCGAAGCTGCGGACAGGGCCAGATCTGCACCGTCGAGCTTAGCTCCGGCCTGCAGGATGGCCACCGCCTGGAAGGGTTTGCTGGACGACCGCGGAAAGATCGGGGCGTCGACATCTCCTCTGCTGTGCAGCAGCGCTCCGTCGGGGTCGACGATGACGACGGACCCGAAGTGGCTGCCCTCGTGGAAGCCGGAACGAATCACCCGGACCAGTTCGACGGGCCGGGAGTCGGTGGGCGCAGTGGTTCTCAACAGGCTTGTTCCTTCGTATCGGGCGGGCTGAGAGAGCGGATCGGGAGCGGTCAGGTGAGGCCGAGCAGCGCCCGAGCGGCATGCCGGTCCAAGGGCGGGCGGCCGGCGATCCTGGCCAGACCACTGGCCCTGGCGACCAGTGCAACGTGGTCTCTGACCGGGCCGGGGTGACCCGACGAAGCGGCTGCCTCGTATTCCGGCGCTTCCACCCAGACGTGTCCGCCGGCGGCGAGGGCGGCGAGCAACGCCGGCAGGGCAGCGGCTCCGCGTCCGCAGACGCTGATGCCGACGGGATGTGCGGACACCAGGTGCGCGACCTCGGCCACGACGGCCGGCATGTTGGAGTCGTCCGGAACGACCGCGTCGGTGAAATCGGAGGAGATGACGTCGATGCCGGCGACCGTCGCCGCCCCGTCGTCGCAGGTGATGACCAGTTTGGTCTGCTCCCGCAAGGCGGTGATCGCGGTCTCCAGATCCGGTTGGTCGGCCGCCAGATGCAGCCGGGTGGCGCCCACCTGCTCGCTGTCGATCGCGGTTCGCAGTAGATGCCCGATCGGTCCGGCCGCCGGAGCGACGGTGATCAGCGTGCCGGGATTCACGGCAGGGACGGAGAGCGGCGGGCCGGCGGGCTCGTCAGTCATCCAGCACCATCCTGAGCACTGACGGGTCGATGTTGCTGCCGGAGACCACGGCCACCGCGTTGCCGGCCGGCAGCTCGGCTCGATGGTAGAGGAATCCGGCGGTCGCGACGGCACCGGACGGCTCCGTCACCAGGCGCGCCTCGAGGGTCAGTCGGCGGGTGGCATCGATGATTTCCTTCTCGGTCACGGTGATGATGTCGTGGACCTGGGTCCGGATGTGCTCCCACGGCAGCTCGCCGACGCTGAACGTTCGTAACCCGTCGGCGATGGTGCGGCCGGTATCCGCGGGCGCCCAGGCACGGCGCTCGCCGACCCGGAACGACTCGGCCGCGTCGCCGGCCAGTTCCGGCTCTACGCCGATGACGTTGACATGGGGTAGCAACGCGGCGAGCGCCGCTGCGACGCCGGAGATGAGGCCGCCGCCGGACACCGGGACCAGCACCGTGCTCAACCCGCCAGGCAGCAGCGATGCGTCCTGCGCGATCTCCAGGCCGACCGTGCCCTGCCCGCTGATCACGTCGCGATCGTCGAACGGCGCGATCAGCGCCTTGCCCGTTTCGGCGGCCAACTCGGCCGGACGGCTGAACCGCTGCTCGACGGGAACGAGCTCGACCGTCGCGCCGAGCGCTCTGGTGGCTTCCACCTTGCGGGCCGGGGCGTTCACCGGGATGACGATGTGGGCATCCACGCCGAAGACCTTGGCCGCGTAGGCGACGGCTTGAGCGTGGTTACCCGAGGAATGGGCGATCACGCCGCGCGCCCTGACCTCCGGAGACAGCCTGGACATCGCGGTCATGGCCCCGCGGATCTTGAAAGCGCCGATCGGTTGCAGCCCCTCCGGCTTGAGCCACAGCCCGGGCCACGGCGAGGCGAGCAGGGGAGTACGCACCGCCACCCCGGCAATCCGTTCGGCGGCATCGCGGATCTCCTCGATGCTGACGGCGTCCGTCGCCCGCGTCGCAGGAAGCCCGGCTGCTGACATCAACGGCGGTGGATGTCGGTGAATGTGCGCCGATCCACCGCGGACTGGGGAGGACCGGCGGGAGCGTCGTCGACCAGGTCGTCCGGATCGATGGCGGCGTCGACGCCGTCCGCCAGCAGTGCGCTACCGGCGGGCACCGAGCGTTTCACCATGGCCAGCGCGATCGGGCCGTCCTCGTGATGGTGCGCGACCGTGCCGACCCGGCCCACCACCCGACCGTCGGCGGTGGTGACCGTCGCCCCGACCTCGGGCAGTCGATCAATCGAGCCGTCCAGGTGCAGCATCACCAGCCGACGGGGCGGTCTGCCCAGATTGTTGACGCGCGCGACCGTCTCCTGCCCGCGATAGCACCCCTTGTTCAGGTGAACTGCTGTTCCCAGCCAGGCGACCTCGTTGGGGATCGTCCGGTCATCGGTGTCGACACCCAGTCGCGGCAGCCGGGTCGGAATGCGCAGCGCGTCGGCCGCCCAGGTCCCGGCAACTACGGCTCCCGCGGCAACCAGGGCCGCCGCCGTATTCGCCAGCGCGGCGCGCGGCACGAAAAGGTCGACGTCCCCGCCCGACCGCCGGGCAAATCCGCCGCCGGGCAGCGCGACGGCCTGATCAACGCCAGGAACGGAGAACTCGACAGCAGCGAGAACATCAACCGTCGCTCGGGCCGACGATGCCGGAGCTGGGCGAGGTCGGACACGTTCACCTCGACCTTCGACCAGAAAACCATCTTGTCGAGGTAGGCGAGCAGCGCCGTGGCCGTCGCAGGCTCGGTGTCGAGGTAGGTCACGCCGCCGACCTCGGTGACGTAGAAGTGATGCTCGACGTGGCCGTTCGGGGAGAGTACGAGGGCCTGCGTCGCACCGCCCGCGGGCAGCTCCGACAAGAGCTGGCTGGTCAGGGTGTTCAGCCACGTCAGCCGGTCGGGGCCCGACACGGCGATGATTCCGCGGTGGGAGAGGTCGAAGAGCGCCGCTCCGCGCTCGGCGGCCCGCTGCTCTCCGATCGGATCCCCGTAGTGCCAGGCCACCCCGACATCCGGGTCGTCGGCAGCAACGGCGCCGGGAAATCCGAGTAGGGGTGACCGATACGTCTCGGCCGGGGCCGGGGCCGATGCCGCGTTGCCGGGCTCAACTTCCGGCGCACTGCTGTCGAATGCCACGCAGCCCATCGTAGGCGTGCCGTCGGACGCGTCGATTTCCGCTGGATCCCGCGCATGTGCGGTTCAGGTCACACAGTGCCGATTCAGCGCAACACCGGCAGGCGCGGCACAATCTTGCACATCATGGCAGGTGACTACGAGGTCTCCGTTCTCGGTTCTCCCGGTGCGGCGCCCGGGCCGGTGTTCAACGCGTCGGGCGTGACACCGTACGTGGAGCTGGACCGCGCCCAGTGGGCGTCCATGGCCAAGGCCACCCCGCTTCCGCTGACCCGGTCGGAACTCGATCGCGTGTCGGGCCTCGGTGACCCCATCGACTTGGCCGAGGTCGACACGATCTACCGGCCGCTCTCGCGGCTGCTCAATCTCTACGTCGCGGGGACGGGGTTTCTGCACCGGGTGACCTCGACATTTCTCGGGGAACGCGAATCACGGACGCCGTTCGTGATCGGCGTGGCCGGCTCGGTGGCCGTCGGCAAGTCGACGACGGCACGGGTGCTGCGGGAGATGCTGGCCCGCTGGCCGGACACTCCCAAGGTCGAGCTCGTCACCACTGATGGGTTCTTGTACCCCAATGCGGTCCTCGAGGAGCGCAACCTGATGTCCCGCAAGGGCTTTCCCGAGTCCTACGACCGCAGAGCGCTGATGCGGTTCGTCGCCGAGGTGAAGTCGGGTGCTGCCGAGGTCAGGGCTCCGAAGTACGACCACCTGACGTACGACATCCTGCCCGACGACGAGGTGGTGGTGCACCGGCCGGACGTGCTGATCGTCGAGGGCCTCAATGTTCTGCAGCCGGCACGGCTGGAAGAGGACGGCCGCAGCGCGCTGGCCGTCAGCGACTTCTTCGACTTCTCGATATACGTCGATGCCCAGACCGACGACATCAAACGCTGGTACACCGACCGATTCCTGCAGCCTGCGGCAGACCGCCTTCTCGGATCCGGACTCGTTCTTCTTCCGGTTCGCCGGGTTGACCGACGAGAAGGCCGTGGAGTTGGCCGGCGAATTCTGGGACAACATCAATGCGCCGAACCTGGTGGAGAACATCCTGCCGACCAGGGGTCGCGCCAATCTCGTGTTGACCAAGGGACCCGATCACGCGGTGACCAAGGTTCGGTTGCGCAAACTCTGAGCCTGGCCGCCGGCGGTGCTGATCGAGGACCGTGGCGCCGACATACGCTGACGCCCGTGACCCGACAGACATCGAGCTCGACAGCGCCGAGCCACCGGATCGACTTTGGTAGGCCTGCTGGACGGTCGATTGGTGCCGTCGACGACCCCCTTGCTCCGACCGGACGATGCCGGTGTCACCCGCGGGGACGGCGTCTTCGAAACCACCCTGGTCGTCGACGGGGAGGTGCGCGACCTGGACGAGCACCTGGCCCGACTGGCCAGGTCGGCACGGCTGGCCGACCTCGACCTGCCTGGCGAAGCCGATTGGAAGCGCGGTATCGCCGCGGTGGTCGGCGCCTGGTCGGGGCGCAGCATGGCGCTCCGGCTGATCGCGACCCGAGGGCCGGAACACGGCCCGCCCACCTGCTATGTGACGGGCTTCCCGGTTTCCGCGGCGGCGGTGGCGCAGCGAACGTCCGGAGTACGGGTGCTACTGCTGGATCGCGGGCTTTCCGGAACGGGCGCGGCCGCCTCGCCCTGGTTGCTGACCGGCGCCAAGACGCTGTCCTACGCCATCAACATGGCCGCTCTGCGGTACGCCGCGGCACATCAGGCTGACGACGTGATCTTCGTGGGCTCCGACGGTGCCATCCTGGAGGCTCCGACGGCGAGCGTCGTGGTGGCGCGGGGTCGCAGCCTGCTGACACCGCCGCTGGACGGTGTGCTGGAGAGCATCACCACCGCGCGGTTGCTGGCGGCAGCCGGCGTCACGGGGTGGGAGACGGCCTATCAGCGGCTGACCCCGCAGGATCTGGTCGATGCCGACGGGGTCTGGCTGGTTTCCAGTGTTCGACTGCTGGCCCCGGTGGTGAGCATGGACGGCGTGCCGCGATCGGATTCGGGATTGACCGGCGTCCTGCTGGGGCTCCTCGGCTGTGGATAACCAAGGGGGTGGCGCCCGGACAATTCCGGGCGCCACCCCCTCGAGGCGGTTCAGTTGCTACTGCGGTCAGCTCGGTGAGATCAGCCGATGCTGGTCAGGTACTTCGGGTTCGGCGAACCGATACCCGTGACGGCGTCCCAACCCTGCGTGGTGGGCAGGCTCGAATCCTGGTTGAAGGTCCGAACCGAATACAGCAGGCCGGCACTGGGGTTGAGGCTGTTCGCGTAGTCGACGCGAACGTTGCCCGGATCCTTCGGCTTGCCCTTGACGTCGGTGAAGGTGCCCTTCTTGGCCTGCGCGTACAGCGCCGGGTTCAGGAGTCCGAGGCGGCTGCCCGCGTGCTGGATCAGCAGTGCGGTCATTCCGGCGAACAGCGGTGACGCCAGACTGGTGCCGCCGATGCGGTATTCGCCGTAGTGGACGCTCTGCGGGAAGGTCTGCGTCTCGCCGATCAGCATGCCGGTCGTCGGATCGGCGTCCATCGCCACGTCGGGAACGGCCCGTCCCGCTGGGGCAGATGCCGGCACCACGCCGTTCTGGTAGACGGGCCGGTTGAACAGGGTCGGAGTAGCCGCCGCCGGCGCCGTACAGGAAGCCGAGTGGCGTCCACGACTTGCCACTGGCCGACAACGAGTACTTCCGGGTGCCCCATCCGGTGTTCAGCGACGATGCGCGCCGTTGCCGTCGATGCCGGTGGACGTGCCACCGACCGCGGTGACGTACGGATCTGGAGGCCGAGGAAGTCGGTCTGCTTGAGTCCCGGTGTTGGCCAGCTTCGTCACCGTTGTCACCGGAGGAGAACATGAAGCTGATGCCCTGCAGAGCGCCCTGCAGGAAGACGGCTTGTCAGCGCCAATGGCCCGGTGCTCTCGACTTAGTCCAGGTCGCCATAGGAATTGGTGACCAGCTGACGTCGTTGTCGTTGACCAGCTTGTTGACGATGGCCGTGAAGTCCGAGTCGAGACAGTGACGCCGCAGCGTAGTAGTGGATCTTGGCGTCGGGAGCCATCGCGTGCACTGCCTCGACGTCCAGAGTTTCTTCGCCGTACCAGCCGCTGGGACCACATACCGCCTCGTTGGTGAACTTCGGCGGCAAGGTCTGCGCTGAGCTGGCCCGTGACGTAGGAGCCGTCGCCGTGGGTCCTGGCATACCGGTCGGCGTCAGTAGGCGATGGTGGGCGCGGCGTAGGCGTCGACGATGCCCACGGTCACGCCGGCGCCCGTCAGGTTGCGTGTTGCCCTCGTAGGCGGCGCGGAACAGCGGACCGGTGTACCCGCACACGGCATACGGCAGGTACTCGCCGTCGAACTTCGGCAGCGGCGTCTTGAGGTCCGCCTGCACGGATGCGGTGAGCTGACCGTAGTAGGCCGAACACGGTCGCCCATTGACGAACGCCGCCGGCGGCGGGTCGGCCGGCGCTGCCGCCGGGGATGTCTGGACCTTCTTGATCGCCGGGGTGGTGTCGATGCCGGTCACCGTCAGCACCGAGGTGGACAACGCGGCGGGCACGACCAGCGGTGTGGTGTTGGCCTGGACGGTCTTTCCATCGTGCTGGAAGCGCTGAATGGTGGTCCCGAAGGCCGCCTGGGCCTGGGCTACCGTGCCGGTGACCTGGAGGTAGGAGTTGTACTGGCCGACGGCGCTGACCTTGAGACCGTCTGCGGTCAGCCAGTTCTTGACCGCAGCGACGGTCGATGCAGTGGGATCGTAGGTGCGGTGATAGGTGGCCGGGGTGACGAAAGTGCGGTAGTTCGCCGACCCCGGGGTCGAGACGGAGGCCACCGCGGCCTTGACCGCGTCGACACCGCCCCGCGGCGCGAGATAGACCTTGAAATTCACGGCCGACGCCGCACTCGACACCGCCGAGGGGTTTGGCCTTCGCCAACCACTTCGGGGCACTGTCGGCCACCGCGCGGTGCTGACCAGGCGAGGCCGGTGTTGCGGCGCTGGCGATTCCGGTCTGGCTCCATCCGGCCGTGACCATCGCGGCCACCGCCGTACAGGCGATGACCCGTTTACTCACTCGCATTCGTTGTTCCTCTCGTTGCCGTCTGTGTTTAGTTCACAGCTAGAAGTACCCGATACCTCACGCCCGCCAAACGCAAGGGAAGCGGCCGTATTACGCCCGTTGGCGTTGCCGGAATACCATTTGGCGCGCGTTATCGAACGCAATGACCGGTTCGGCGGTCGCACACAACCCATTCGGGCGACACTCTTCCGCAGTCTTCTCAGACCCGGCGATCTGGCGTACGGATGTCGGCGGCATCAGCCCTTGACCGACCCCGCGGTGCCGCCTCGGATGAAGTAGCGCTGGAAGACGAAGAAGACGACAGCCACCGGGATGGTCATCAGCAGCGCGGCAGCCAGCTTGAACGGGAACTGGTTGGAGGCGCCCTCGGCGCCCGAGATCAGCGTCGCCACTCCGGTGGTCAGCGTGTCCAGATTGGGGTCGTTGTGGGCGACGAGGTAGAAGTTGAACTCGTTCCAGGCGCCCTGGAACGACAGGATGGTCAGCGTGATCAGTGCGGGCCGGGCCATCGGTAGCACCACCGACCAGAACACCCGGAACGTCCCGGCGCCGTCGATCCTGGCCGCCTCCTCCACCTCCAGCGGGATGCTGATGAAGAACTGCCGCATGATGAAAACACCTGCCGCGTCGACCATCAGGGGGATGATCATGCCGAAGTAGGTGTTGAACATGCCCAGCTGAACGAGGACCAGGTACCTCGGTATCAGCAGCACCACGGCCGGGATGGCCATGACGGCGATGATCGTGCCGTTGACTGCCGAGCGTCCGCGGAAGTGCAGGCGCGCCAACGCGTATCCGGCCAGGGAGTCGAAGAAGACCCGCCCGACCGTGACGCAGAGCGCAATGACGGTCGAATTGGTGAACCACCTGGCGAAATCGGCCTGCGCCAGTTGATGGAAGGCTGCGGTCGTCCAGGTCTGCGGAATGGGACTGATCGGGTGTGCGGTCGCGTCCGCGTCGGTCTTGAACGAGGTGCCCAATTGGATGACGAATGGATAGATGTAGATCAGCGCGAAGATGATCAGGACGATGTACGCGAGGGTGTGCAGCAGAATGGTTTTGCGGCTTCGCGGTGGTCGCACCATTTTCGGTGTGGTCAACGGAGCCCGGGCGGGTGAAGCGCTGACGGTACTCATCAGGACTCCACCGGAGGAACGTTGACCACCTGGACGGACGCCTGCCCATTCGAACCAGCTGCCGGCCGAGCCGACTGCGGCGAGTCGTCGCCGGCGCGGCACGGTCTTTCGTTCCCGCATCACGGCACGCTGTATCAGGTTCATCACCACGATGATCGCCACCAGGATGAAGGAGATCGCCGCGCCCTGGCCCCATTTTCCGTTGGTGAAAGATGTTTGGTAGGAGAGGAAGGCGGGTGTCAGGGTGGTGCCGGAGGGCTTTCCCTGTCCGGTCAGGTATACCTGGTCGAAGACCTGCCAGGTCCCGATGAGACCCAGCGTGATCACCAGGAACAGCGCCGGCCGTAGTGACGGCACGATGATCTTGCGGAAAGACTGCCAACCGGTGGCGCCGTCGATCGACCCCGCCTCCAGCATGTCGTCGGGGATGTCCTGCATGGCCGCCAGGAACAGCAGCATGAACGTTCCACCGGTGGTCCAGACGGCCAGGAAGATCAAGACACACATCGCGACCGACGGTCCGGAGAGCCAGTCGTAGAAGGTCAGACCGAGGAAGTGGTGGTCGACGAGCCAGGCGGGTGGATCGCTCGGGTCGATGATCCCGAGACCGGACAGAATCATCTGCAGGACACCGCGAGGATCGGAGAACCAATTGGGACCGTTGACTCCGAACCATTTCAAGACTGAATTGATCACGCCGGCACCCGAGAACAGGAAAAGAAACACGGTCACGGTGGCCACGCCTGAGGTAACCGACGGAAAATAGAATCCGGTTCGGAAAAAGCCCTTGCCCTTCAATCGTCGGTTGTTCAGGATCAGTGCCAATCCGAGGGCCAGCATCGTCTGCAGCGGCACTACCAGGATTACGTAGTACATGTTGTTGCGCAGCGACGTCCCCATGTTCTTCTGCGAAAGGCCTTTGGTCACCAGCAGTGTCTTGTAGTTCTCGAGGCCCACGTATCCGGCGCCGAGCGGCGAGCCCTTGCCGGACCAGTTGGTCAACGACACCCAGAGCGCCACCACGGCCGGCAGGAGCAGGAAGACTCCGAGAATGACGACGACGGGCGCGACGAAGGTCCAGCCCGCCAGGCCCTCTCGGCCCCGGATGCCGCCCCGCCTCGAGGCCCTCGCGGGCTTCGAGGCGGGGTCGGATGCCGGGCCGACCGACGACGGGGCGGCCCGATGATCGATCGACATCGCGGCTCTCTCGTCAGCCGGCGAGTGCGGTGGACAGGTTGTCCTGCACGCTGTCGAGGATGGTCTTGGGATCGCTGGAGGCGAGTTTCTCGAGCTGCGAATCGAAGTCCGCCAACACGTCCGTCGTTCCGGGCTGAGTCAGAACGCCCTGGGCGTAAGCGATGCCATTGACGAACGGAGCATTGTCAGGGAACTTGGCCAGGTACGCGGCCTTGGCCGTCTGCACGGACGGGATCACGCCGAACGCCTGGGCGAACGTCATCTGAGTGTCGGGCGCGGTCAGGTAGGACACGAACGCCTTGGCCTGGTCAGGACTCTTGGTGCTGTTGGCGATTCCCCAGCAGTTGGTGAACGACAGTGTGCCCTTGGTGCCGGTCGGGCCGGTGGGCAATTCGACGACCTTGTATTTGATCGTCGGGTAGTCGGTCTTCATCGAACCGAGCAGCCAGTTGCCCTCGATCGTCATGGCCGCCTTGTTCTTGCCGAACGCCTCACCGGCCCAACCCGCCGAGAGATCCCCGGGGTACTTCATCGAACCGTCGGTGAGCAGCGACTTGAAGTACGTCAGGGCGGTGACGTTCGCCGGCGAATTGACCGTGGCCGTCTTGCCATCGGGGCTGGTGAGCGCTCCGCCGTTCTGGGCGAAGAAGGCATCGACCCGATCGTGGGTGGCGCCGACGGTCAGACCGACCTGGCCGCCGGTGGTCAACTTCTTGGCCACCTTCGAGAGGTCGGCCCAGTTCTTCGGTACGTCGGCGTCGGTCAAGCCTGCCTTCGTCCAATCGGCCGTGTTGATGAACAGGGCAAGGGTGGAAACGTCCTTCGGTGCGCAGACCAGCTTCGAATCGACGGTGAACGATTTCACCAGGGTCGGGTAGAAATCACCCTTGTTGGCGAGATCGTCGCCGTAGGACAGCAGGTTTCCGGCCTTGGCGTAGGTGCCGACATCGCCCGCTCCCACATAGAACAGGTCCGGTGGCGTATTCGACGAGAAGCCCTGCGCCAGCTGCTGTTGCAGGTTGGAGGCGGGCGTGACGGTGACGGTGGAGCCGGACTGCTTGCCCCAGGCGGCGGCGGCCGACTTGAGCGCATTGGTCTCCGCATTTCCCGAGGATCCGAACAGCACGGACAGCTTGGCCGGTGGCAACTTCGCCGCCGAACCGCCGGCCGAGCTGCCGGCGGAGGCTGCCGCGGACGAACCGACGGCCGAGCTGCCGGCCCCGGCGGAGGCGGCTGCGGACGAACCGGCAGACGTCTGGGCAGCTGACGCGGCCGGACTGGATGCCACGGCGGCGCTGGACGACGAGCCACCCGAGGCTGCGGCGCTGCTGCTGGTGGCCGTCGTGCTGCTGGAACTGCAGGCGGCGCTGAGAAGCACGACCGCCACTCCGGCGGTCGCCATCGCGATCCGTCCGAGATGTCTGTTCGTCATTGATCTACTCCTTGGTCGTGTTGATGTGGTCGAGCTGGTTTCATTGGAACGGGCGGGACGAGGAGGAACGGACGATGAGTTCAGGCCGGAGCAGTACCTGTTCTGGCACTTCCGGTTTCGCATCGTCGAGCAGGGCGGCGATCAGGCGTGCGCTGTGCCGGGCTACGTCGACCAGTGGCTGAGCAAGCGAGGAAAGCCCGCTGACCTGACCGATGTCGGTGTCGTCGAAGCCGACGACGGCCACCTGCTCGCCGACTTTCAGGCCGCGCGCGGCGATCTCGGCCATCACGCCGAGGCCCAGTACGTCCGACGCGCAGACGACTGCGGTCGGCTGTGCCCGGTCCAGCAACTCTGCCGCGGCGGATCGGCCGTGCACGACATCGTTCACCGCGCGCGAGGTGTGGTGCGCGTCCAGTCCGGCTGCTTTCATGGCGCCGAACCATCCGGAGAGGCGGTCGTCGCCGACGCCGGATCCTTTCGGCCAGCCGAGAAAGCCGATCCTGGTGTGGCCGAGGCGCGATGAGGTGTTCGGTCGCTGCTCTGGTGCCCGCAGCGCCGTCAACGTCGACCCACGGATGGTGCCCGGATCCGTCCCACGGGCGCCCGAACGTCACGCACGGAATCCCTCCTCCGGCGAGATAGGACGTGCGTTCGTCGCCGGGGTGCGTTCCGGTCAGGATGAAGCCGTCGATGTCCCAGCGATCGATGAGTTCGTCGTAGGCGGTGATCTCATCGTCGTCGGAGTCGGCCGTGTAGAGCATGAGGCGGTAGTCGAGTTCGACGGCCGCGGCAGTGAGTGCGTGCAGGAAACGGTCGAAGACGGCATCACCGAAGTTGGTCTCGACCCGCAGCCCGAGCACCCTCGAGCGGCGCGTGCGCAGCTGCTGGGCCGCCCGATGGGGCCGGTAGCCCAACGCCTCGATCGCCGCCGTCACCTTGTCGGCCGTCGGCTTACGGACGAGTTCCGGTGAATTGAGAACGTTGGAGACGGTCTGTTTCGACACGCCCGCCAGCGCGGCAACGGAGTCAAGGGTCGCCCGATTCGGTGCGATGTGAGCACCGGTTCGGGACATGGCATCTCCTCGTCGAGAGTGCACTTCTTGGCTGCATCTAGGTCGTCGATACGCTTTGGAACGATCAAATGCTGTGGAAGCCAGTTTTGGATCGATCCAAGGGATGGCCTAGTGTTACTGCGGTCACAAGCACATGTCAAGTTGTTCGGTCAGCGAAGGGTGGGACCAGCCGGTGTCAGAGTCCGCCTCCCAGGGCACGGGTGCCGAACGGCCAACCGCTTCTTGCACGCGCTGACCACCTGCCTGCAGGCGCCGACCGTGTGCCTGTCCGGTGAGGACGGGCAGATCCGCAGACGCGGTGCCCAGGGAACATTCAGCGGTGACGTCCGCGTGCTGGCCCGCGCCGAACTGACCGTCAACGGTGACGAACCGGAACCCGTCGGACAGGCCACTCACGGCGCCGACTCGGTCGAATTCACCAGCGTTCTGCGACGGTCCGACGATCCCAGTCCCGACCCCACATCGCTGGGTGCGGCGACGGCGCGTGGTCAGCGGTTCTGGAATGGCGGAGGAACTGCTGCTGGAGAACACGTCCGCCCGCGACCTGCCGGTCGCTGCTGCGGCTCGAGCTGGAAGCGGATTTCGCCGACATGGAAACGGTGAAGGCAGGTGGATCGGGTGAACTGGTCCGTCCGGTCGCCGCCGGTGCCGGCGTGCGGTTCAGCGAGCGATCGGTGACCGCGACACTCGCCGGGCTCGATGCGGACGTCCAGATCGATGGCAATCGAGTGGCTTTCGTCTGGGAGACGGTCGTTCCGACGCGAGGCTCCAAGGCAGTTTCACTGGTCCATCGCGGTAGCCGATGGCGCGGCCGTGGTGCGGGGTGCGGACTCCGGAGGTTTCGTCGCTCCGTCGCTGTCGGCCGACGATCGGCGGCTTCCGGTGTTCGTGGAGCGGTCCGTCGCGGATCTGCGCTCACTGCGGATGACGATGCCATCCAGTCCGGGCGATGATTTCCTTGCGGCGGGAAGCCCCTGGTATCTCACCCTTTTCGGACGTGACTCGATCTGGGCCGCGCGGATGCTGCTCCCGCTTGGAACGGAACTGGCGGCCGGCACACTCCGCACGCTGGCCGACCGGCAAGGACGGGCCGAGAACACCGACACAGCGGAGGAACCAGGAAAGATTCTGCACGAGGTCCGTCGCGCACTGCCGAATGCGAACTCGTTTCTGCCGCCCGTCTACTACGGAACGGTCGATGCCACGCCGCTCTGGGTCTGTCTACTCGCCGACGCCTGGCGTTGGGGTCTGGCACCCGCCGAGGTCCAGGCGTTGCTTCCGGCGATGGAACGTGCGCTGGACTGGATGACGGCCGACGGTGACAGCGATGGCGACGGCTTTCTGGAGTACATCGACAAGTCGGGACGGGGCCTGACCAACCAGGGCTGGAAGGACTCCGGCGATTCCGTCCGGTTCGCCGACGGCCGGATCGCGACCGGACCCGTGGCCTTGGCCGAGGTCCAGTCGTATGCCTACGAAGCGGCCGTCGCCGGAGCCGACCTGCTGGATGCCTTCGGCCGCCCGGGCGGTTCGAGATGGCGCGACTATGCGGCGGCGCTGGCCGACCGGTTCAGGGAGATGTTCTGGGTCGCCGACGATCTCGGCGCCTATCCGGCGCTGGCCCTTGATGGCGACAAGAAGCCCGTCGACGCTGCGGCCTCGAACATGGGACACCTGCTGCACAGCGGCATGCTGACGGCCGCGGAGTCAAGGCTGGTGGCCGATCGTCTGGTGCACCCCAGCATGTCAAGCGGCTTCGGCCTGCGCACGATGTCGTCGAGCGCGGGTGGCTACTCACCCCTGAGCTACCACTGCGGATCGGTCTGGCCCCATGACACGGCGATCGCCATCCACGGTCTGTTACGTGCCGGATTTCCCTCGCACGCCGTCACTCTCGCGAACGGTCTGCTCGCTGCGAGCGCTGCCTTCGACGGCCGGCTGCCCGAGTTGTTCGGCGGCTTCGCGGCGGACGAGGTGCCCGTCCCGGTGCCGTACCCGGCGTCGTGTCGTCCACAGGCCTGGTCCGCTGCATCGGCAATCGTGCTGCTGCAGACCCACCTGGGGCTGACCGTCGACGTTCCACGCGGCACGGCCGCGATCTCGCCGCCGAAAGGGACCGGTGCGATTGCCGTCGACAGGTCTCCGGCTGGCCGGCGTCGGGCTGGCCGTCAGCGCGGATGCCAGCGGCGCCGTGACCTCCGTCGCCACGGACGCGCAGGTCGCCATCACGACCGGTTGACGCGCGGTGCCCTGAGTTCCGGGCCGAAGTCGGTCACCGCCGGAATCGGCGATCGAGTCGCGCGCCCTGGGCCCCTGATGCCCCGCGGTGTGGCATGCGGTTCAATTTCAGCATGGACCCGCGCGCAGGCCAGCCTGCTCAAGCCAGCGATCTCGTCGATGTCGACGCCCTGTTGGGTGCCTACGAGGATCTGCACCCCGATGTCTCGGACCCAGCGCAGATGGTGGTGTTCGGTACGTCAGGTCACCGCGGTTCCAGCCTGGACACCGCGTTCAATCGCGATCACATCCTCGCCATCACCCAGGCGATCTGCGAGTACCGCACCTCCCAGGGCACGGACGGCCCGCTGTACATGGGCGCCGACACCCACGCGCTGTCCGGTCCTGCGACGTCGACTGCGTTGGAAGTCCTTGCGGCCAACGGTGTCACGGTCATGCTCGACGTCAGCGATGGATACACCCCGACCCCGGCCGTGTCGCATGCCATCCTGAAGGCGAACCGCGGGCGAACGAGCAAGCTGGCCGACGGCATCGTGGTGACGCCGTCACACAACCCGCCCCGCGACGGCGGCTTCAAGTACAACCCGCCCAACGGCGGGCCGGCCGATTCCGATGCCACCTCGGTCATCGCGGCCCGGGCCAACGAACTGCTGGCCGCAGGACTCGAGGGCGTGAAGCGGATGCCCTACACCGACGCCCGCAACGCCGACTCGACCGGTTTCTACGACTTCACGGCGTCCTACGTCGGCGATCTGGAAAACGTGCTCGACATCGACGCGATCCGCGGCGCCGGCGTCAAGATCGGTGCCGATCCGCTCGGCGGCGCATCCGTGGCCTACTGGACCGCGATCGCCGAGCGGCTGCATCTGGATCTGACGGTGGTCAACGAGCGGGTCGACCCGCAGTGGGCCTTCATGACCCTGGACTGGGACGGCAAGATCCGGATGGACTGCAGCTCGCCGTACGCGATGGCGTCCCTGGTCAAGCGGTCGGGAGAGTTCCAGATCGCCACCGGGAACGACGCGGACGCGGACCGGCACGGCGTCGTCACCCCCGACGCGGGCCTGATGAATCCGAACCACTACCTCGCGGTGGCCATCGACTACCTGTATCGCCACCGCACGGAATGGTCCCCGGATGCCGGGGTGGGCAAAACCCTGGTGTCGTCGTCGATGATCGACCGCGTGGTGGCCGACATGGGACGCAGGCTGGTCGAGGTTCCGGTCGGCTTCAAGTGGTTCGTACCCGGCCTGATCGACGGGTCGATCGGCTTCGGCGGCGAGGAGTCGGCGGGCGCGTCGTTCCTGCGCAAGCGCGGCACGGTCTGGACCACCGACAAGGACGGCATTCTGCTCGCGTTGCTGGCGTCGGAAATCCAGGCGGTGACCGGGAAGTCGCCGTCGCAGCGGTACGCGGAGTTGACCGCCCAGTTCGGCGATCCGGCCTACGCCAGGGTCGACGCGCCGGCCACCAAGGCGCAGAAGGCGAAGCTGGGCAAGCTTTCTCCATCCGACGTGAAGGCGGACACGTTGGCGGGGGAGAAGATCACCGATCGGCTGGTCGCAGCTCCCGGCAACGGTGCCGCGATCGGTGGACTCAAGGTGACCACCGAGAATGCCTGGTTCGCCGCCCGCCCCTCCGGCACCGAGGACGTCTACAAGATCTACGCCGAGTCGTTCAAGGGCCCGGAGCATTTGGCCCAGGTTCAAGCCGAAGCCCGCGACGTCGTCTCCGCCGCCCTCGGCGCCTGACCCACCCCCCGCGCGCTTATCAACATCGACGGCGCTCAGCATCGTCGCGGTTTTGAGACTGATGTGACGGGAATCGATCCGATCATCAGCGCCGTCGAAGTTGATAAGCGCGGCAGACGGGGTCAGGTGGCGACGTGGCAGGCGGCGGAGTGAGCAGGGGCCAGTTCGCGCAGGGGCGGGTTGACCGTGGCGCAGGTGTCGATGGCCAGTGGGCAGCGCCAGCGGAAGCGGCATCCGGGCTGCGGATTCACCACCCTCGGCGGCTCGCCTTTGTCGATCACGGCGTCGAGCGAGAGCGGGGCGCGTGGATCCGGGACGGCGGAGACCAGCAGCTGCGTGTAGGGGTGCTTGGGGTTCGCCAGCACCTCCTCGGTCGGCCCTGATTCCACGATGTGCCCGGCGTACATGACCATCAGCCGGTCGGAAACGTAACGGGCGCTGGCGATGTCGTGGGTGATGTACAGGAACGACACACCTTCGTGCTCGCGCAGGTCCGCCATCACGTTGAGCAGGCCGATCCGGATGGACACATCCAGCATCGACACCGGCTCGTCCGCCAGGATCAGCGTCGGCTTGTACGCCAGGGCCTGGGCGAAGCCGATTCGTTGTCGCTGGCCACCGGAGAGCTCGTACGGATACCGATCCAGGATCTGCACCGCCGGCCGCAGTCCGACCGTCTCGAGAACCCTGATCGCCTCTTCTCGTCGCTGCGATCGGTTCAGCTCAGGTCGGTGCAGCCGGAGGCCGCGCAGAATGCCGTGGGACACCGGGTAGGCGGGGTTGAGCGAGGAGAACGGGTCCTGGAACACCATCGGGACATCGCTCCGATAGGCCAAGCCGTCCTTCCGGGAGCGCAAGGACTCCAGAGACCTTCCCTGGTAGAGGATCTCGCCGCTGGTCGGTTGATAGACGCGGGCCAGCAGCCTTGCGATGGTGCTCTTGCCGCTGCCGCTCTCACCGACGAGGGCGACGATCTCCCTGGCGTTGATGGTCAGGTCGACGTCGTCGACGGCATGCAGGGTCTTCCGGGAAAGATTGCCGCCGACCTTGAAATGCTTGGTCAGGCCACGGGTCTCCAGCAGCGGCTGATGCTCCCGGTGCGCTTCGCCGGGTGCCGCCGATTCGTTCGAAGTTGAGATCGTCATGCGTGTACCTCGCGCTGTCCGTCCGCTGGAACCGAATAGGCCGGGCGCAGTGGCAGCGGATCTCCTGGACGGTGCAACAGACAGCGGCTCTGCACGTTCCCGACCGGGTACAAGGCCGGCATGGTGTCGGAGCATTCGGGCTGTACCAGCGGGCAGCGGTCATGGAAGCGGCAGCCACCGGGTGGCCGACCCAAATCCGGAGGGCTGCCCGGAATCCCGGTGAGCCGCACCCGCTTCCCGCGGATCGAGGGGAATGCATCGAGCAGCCCGCGACTGTAGGGGTGGGTCGGGTCGTCGAAAACGTTCCGGGTAGTGCCGATCTCGACGACCTGACCGGCATACATCACGACCAGCTGGTCGGAGAAGTGGCTGACCAGCGACATGTCGTGGGTGACGAACACGACTGCAAAACCGAGCTGCTTCTGCAAATCGCGGATCTGGATCATCAGCGCCCGCTGCGCGACCACGTCCAGGGCCGAGGTCGGCTCGTCCATGATCACCAGATCGGGAGTGAACAACAATGCCATGGCGATCATCGCTCGCTGCCGCATACCGCCGCTGAGTTGGTGCGGGTAGCTCTTGAGATGGACAGCGTCGATGCCGACCAGATCGAGTACCTCGGCGGAGCGTTCCGCGATCTGCCGCTTGGAGAATCTGCCGTGTGCTTCGAGCGCATCCTTGAACTGTGCGCCGATGCTGATCACCGGGCTCAGCGCGTTCATCGCACTCTGCATGACGACCGAATAGTCGCGCCAGCGCAGGACATTGAGCTGCCGTTCGGTCATCGTGACCAGGTTCTGGCCGTTGAAGGCCACGCTGCCGGCCGTGATCGACGCCGGCGGGCTGAGCAGTTGAGCGATCGCGAACAGCATGGTCGACTTGCCGCATCCGGATTCGCCGACGACGCCGACGAACTCGCCTCGGCGTACCCGTAGGTCCACTCCGTCCACCGCCCGGACAGCATCGCCGCCGGTGGCGTATTCCACGGTCAGGCCCTGCACATCCAGGACTGGGATGTCCGCTTGCGCCGGTCCGGATACGGGCTCAACTCTTGCTGCGCTTGACACGTCGCCTCCTCGTCACGGGCCGCAGTGCCGGGTTGCTGATCTCGTCGAAGGCGTAGTTCATCAGGGCGAACGAGGTGCCCAGCAGAGCGACACACAGGCCGGGCGCGAGCGACCACAGCGGCATGCCGGTCTGGAGCGCCTGTTGATTCTGTGACCAGTAGAGCATGGTGCCCCAGCTGAGGGCGTTCGGGTTGCCCAGCCCGAGGAATTGCAGGCCGGCCGCCGTCAGCACCGAGTACAGCGCGGCACCGAGGAAGTTGGCGACGATCAGCGATGTCATCGTGGGCAGCACTTCGCGAACGATGATGTACGAGCTGCGCTCGCCGCGTACCCGCGCCGATTCCAGGAAGTCGCGGTTCCGCAGTGAAAGCGCCTGTGCGCGCAGCTGGTTCGCACCATAGGACCACCCGGTGACCACCAGCACAACCAGTACCACTGTCAGCGTGCCCTTCCCGGCATAGGTGGCCAGGATGATGATCAGCGGAAAGGTCGGGATGACCAGAAAGATGTTGATGATCATCGACAACATGTCGTCGGTGATTCCGCCGCTGTAGGCCGCGGTCACTCCCACCAGTACTGAAAGCAGCGTGGCGAAGAACCCGGCAACCAGCGCGATGATCAGCGACTCTCGCGTGCCGTAGACCAACTGGGCCCAGATGTCCTGTCCGAGCGACGTCGTGCCCAGCGGGTGGGTCCAGGAAGGCGGCAACGCCGGCGGGAATTGCAGTGCATTGGGATCGGTGACGGGAGTGAACCACTGCGGGAAGATGGCGAAAATGGTGAAGACGAAAAGGATGAGCAGTCCGACGTCGGCTTTGCGGCTGTGCAGCATCGAACGCCACAGGCCGCCGCGCCGACGTCGAGGTTGTTCTTCGACGGTCTCGCTACCCGCGCCGCCGACAAGTAGTGCGGTCATCTGATCAGCCCTTCATCCGTGCGCGCGGATCCAGCCAGGCGATGGCGAAGTCGCAGAGCAGTAGTGCGACCAGCACGGCCACGGTGAAAAGCATGAACAACACCTGCATCACCGGGTAGTCGGTGCTGGCCACGGAGTTGTACAACAGATAACCGAGTCCTGGATAGTTGAAGACGTATTCGACCAGGATCGCTCCGGAGATGACGAAGCCGAGCGACATGGCAAACCCGGAAAGATTGGGCAGGAAAGCATTCCGGCCCTGCGTAGGTCGTCATGACCCGCCATCCGGACAGGCCTTTCGCGCGCCCCATGCGCACGTAGTCCTCGGCGAGCACGGTGATCATGTTGTTGCGCATCGTCAGGATCCAGGCACCGATCGAGGCGATCAGGATGGTGGTGGCCGGCAGCACTGCGTGCCAGATGACGCTGCCGATGAACTCCCACGTCCAGCCCGGTTGCAGACTGGTGTCGTAGTTGAAATCGCTGGGGAAGAACCCGTCGGTCCACACCGAGAAGACCAGGATCAGTAGCAGACCGACCCAGAAATAGGGCAGCGCAGAGGTGATCACGAACACCGGCGGCAGGATGGAGTCGAGCTTTCCGCCGCGCCACCAGCCGGCGACGATGCCGATCAGCGAACCGACGACGAAACGCGACGACGGTCGTCACGCCGACCAGGAAGACGGTCCAGGGCAGCGCGTGCATCACGATGGTGCTGACCGGCTCGCCGAGGCTGCCGCCGATCGAGACGCCCCACTGACCGGTCAGCATGTTCTTCAGATATTGGAAGTACTGGTCGAAGACATTCTGATTCGGTTTGTAACCGAAGGATGTGAGCATCTGCTCGAGCGCTGCGGGTGACAGCTTGTTCAAAGTCCGCACCCGCAGTGCATCGACAGGATTGCCCGGCATGAACCGGGGGATGAAGAAGTTCAAGGTCAGCGCGGCCCAGAGGGTGATCGCGAAGAAGCCGAGTCGACGCAGGATATATCTCATGACGACCGACTCCTTCCTGACAACCTCTGGGCCGCAGCCCGTTTGTTGGTCAATGCGAACGTCGACTACATGCGGTGCCGGCTGTTACTGAGCCGATTTGGAATAGAGGTGGAGCAGAACCTGTCCGACGTCCGGGATGTTGAAGGCCGCCGGCTGGGCGTAGGGATTGTCCGGCGTCGGCCAGCCCTCGATGTCCTTGGTGTTGTACTGGAACCAGTCGACGCTCTCGGTCATCGGGATGATCGGGACGTCCTTGATCATGGCCGCGCTGATCTGCTTGATCAGGGCGACCTGGGTGGCGTCGTCGGCCACGGCGTACTGGTCGAACAGTTTGTCGACGGCCGGGTTGATGTAGCGCTCGAAATTCGTGGCTGCCGGCTTTCCGATCGGCGCGCTGTTCTTCGAGTACATCACCTGCCGCAGTTCGTAATAGGGAGTCGGGCCGCCGACGTCACCGTAGTAGGCGAGATCGAAATCGCCCGTGTAGAGCTTGTTGTTGTAGCTCTGCTGCGCGAGATCCTGCACCGTCAGGTTGATCCCGATCGGTGCCAGGTTCTGCTTGATGACGGCCAGCGAGGCATCCCAGTCGGTGTAGCCCGTCACCGTGATGACCGACAAATTCAACGGGTTGGACGGTGAGTAACCCGCAGAGGCCAGCAATGAGGTGGCCTTTGCCGCGTCCGGCTTGTCGTATCCCGACGCCGTGAGAGCTGCCGCGTCGTAGTACTTCTGGAATGTCGGAAGAACGACGCCGGTCTGGTTGGCGGCAGGCTGCTGACCGCCCTCACCGATCAGGGCCACCTGACTGCGGTTGACGGCCGCTGCGATGGCCTGACGCACGGCGAGCTTGCTCGTGGCAGCATGGGACGGGTCAAGGTTCGGGTAGAGAGCGACGTTGCTCACCGGCGGTGACCAGGTGTGGTTGTCGGGAGACTTGTCCAGGTAGAACGCCTTGATGCTGGGGATGAACTGGCTGCCCCACTGCGACTTGCCGTTGGCCAGGTCCAGGTTGGCCGGGCCGTTGTCCAGGTAGGCCGGGTACTGCACCTTCTGGATGTACGGCTTGCCCTTCTGCCAGTAGGTCGGGTTGGCGACGTATTGGATGTTGTTCGGCGCGCAGGGACTGACCTTGTACGGACCGGTGCCGATCGGATTCGGATCGGCCCAGGTGTCGGGATGGGCCGCACCGGGCCCGGTGCCTCCGAAGATGTGCTCGGGAACGATGGCGACCTGGTTGGCGAAGTTGAAGAAGTAGGTGGATGCCGGCCCGGCAAACGTCATGGTGACCTGGTTACCGCTGGCGACGACGCTCTTGAGACCGGCGCCGGTCCACAGCGCGTAGAGGTCGGTACTCGGGACTTTTTTCATGAGATTGAAGGTGAACGCGACGTCTTTGGCCGTGAACGGCTGCCCGTCGCTCCAGGTCGCCCCCTGCCGGATGTCGAAGACGATCGACGTCTTGTCGGCATTCCACTTGTAGGAACTGGCCAGCATGGGTGTCTCGGCCTGATTGTTCAGCAGGTTGACGTAGACCAGCGGCTCGTAGACGAAGCCGATGGACTCCTGGTAGACGCCCGGGTTGAACGGATTGAATTGGCATGACCAGGTCTGGCCGCCCACGTTCGCGATCGTCACCTCGCCGCCCTGCTTGTAGGCGGCGGCTGTGGAGCCACCGCCCTTTCCGGCAGCCGAACTACTACCAGGTGCCGCACTTGCACTGCCCGCAGCGGAACCACCTGGCCGTGACGGAACCGCCGGCGGCAGCGGAACTGCCGACGCCTGCCCCTGCCGGCGATGATGCCGATGGTCCGGGGGACGGTGCTGAGGATGACGCTGTCGACGTCGTCGACGCACTGGAGCAGCCGACGGCGCACAGGCTGACCGCCATGAAAACGGCGATAACTCTCTTGCGTTTCATCTTGATTGCACCCTTTCTCCTTGGAGCTGTGGTGTGCCCCGGTCTCGGCGAGATCGACGGGCTGCAATGTCTTCACGCCCGGTGGGAGACCGCCACCGGAATTCTGCTGTGGCCGGCAGCGGCCGACGCCAGTGAAATCGCGCCGCGCAGTGGCGCATCGAAAGGAAACCGGGCGGCCATCAGGTCGGGCGGAAAGGGGACGGCCGCATCCAGGGCCCTGCGCAGTCCGCCGTGCAGCTGATCCCAGACCGCCGTCATGCCGCCGCCCACGACGATGCGGGCGGGATCGACCGCAATGGTGAGGTTCACCAGGTGGAAGGCCAGCTCCGCGATGAAATCGTCGACCAGCTGCGCCGCCCACCGCGAATCGTCGGCCGCCCCGGCGAAGACCTGCGCGACGGTGACCGGTGCATCCCCAACGGACGCCAGACGGCTAAGGCCCATCCCGCTGACCGCGTCCTCGAGCGTCAGACGTTCGGAAAGAGGTAATCCGACGTCGGCCAGACTTCTCAGGTTGTAACCGATCTCGCCGGACGCACCGTGCCTGCCGCTGATCACCGTCCCGGCCGCGACCACCGCGACGGCCAGACCGGTGCCGAGATTGAGATAGATGCCGGGGTCGCAGCCGACCAGCGCACCGTCGGTGAACTCGGCGAGAGCGGCCGCCTTGACGTCCGTTGCCACGGCGACTTCCGCATCGGGAAAGGCGCGACGGAGTTCGAACTCCAGGCGCAGCTCGCTCCAGCCGGGAATGGCCGGAGCCAGGTCGATGCCGCTCTCGCCTGGAATTCCGAAGGTCGCTGCGCCGACGCCGAGGACACGGGCTCCGTCGATGGACCCGAGAAGTTCGCTGGCTGCGGCGATTCCAACACCGAGATTGAAGTTGGCACCTTCAGCAGGAATCGTCGCGACGGTGGATTCAGCCAACCGCAGTCCGCCCAGGTCGGACACGGCAACGGCGATTTTCGATCCGCCGAAATCGAGGCCGACGACAACGGGAACACGCATCGGTCCTCCTGCGAGTCGTACGGTCGAGTGATAGTTAGGAAAGTATCCTACCGATCAGGCGTAGACAAGAGGTTCCCGTCGGCAGGTTTCAAAATCCGGATATACACGGCAGATAGGATTCCGACGTGGAGGGCGGCAGATGAGGAACGGGGCGTTGGGGCAGCCGCCCGCCCGGCCGCAATCCATCAGAGCGATGAACGAGACGCTGCTGTTGACGCTGGTGCGCGAGCACGGCCCGGTTTCCCGTGCCGATCTGGCTCGGATGTGCAGCCTGTCGAAGCCCACGGTGTCGTTGGCGCTGGCCAACCTGGAACGCGCCGGCCTGATTCGCAGTTCCGGTGTGCGCGCCGGACTGCCCGGTCCGGCGGCGATTCTCTACGAGATCCGTCCCGATGCACGCTTTGTGCTGGCACTGGACGTCGGTCGGCAGTACCTGCGAGGTGCCATCGGCGATTTCTCCGGAACGGTCCTGAGTCGATCGTCCGCCCGCGTGCATGCCACCAGCGGCCCCACCCTGGTCGCCGACCTGATCCGGCTTGCCGACAGTCTCTGCGCCGAAGCCGGTGTCCGGCGTGGCCAGCTGTCGCAGACGGTGCTCGGCAGTCCCGGAGTGCACGACCCGGCGCGGGATGTGCTCGCGCTGGCCGGAAAGCTGACCGGTTACAAGCCGTTGCTGGACGAGCTCAGGCGCGCCTTCGGCGTCTCGCTGATGATCGAGAACGACGTCGACGCGGCAGCACTGGCCGAACAGGAGATCGGGCACGGACGCGGCGTCCAGAGCTTCGGATTCGTCTCCGTCGGCACCGGCATCGGTATGGGGCTGGTGCTCGGCGGCCGCCTGCACCGCGGAACGCATGGCGCTGCCGGAGAAATCGGTTATCTGCCGCTGGAGAACGAGCGCAGTTCGGAAGCCAGAGACGCTCGGCGGCGTGGAAGTCTGGAGGCGGCGGCGTCGGCCGCCGGCATCGTCCGTTCGGCACGGCGCGCCGGGATGCGCGGACCGATCTCGGCTCGAAGCGTGTTCGCCGCAGCCGCCAAGGGCGACCAGCGCGCCGTCGAGATCGTCCGGGCTGAAGCGGTTCTCGTGGCAAAGGCCATCTGCTCCGTGGTGACCGTCGTCGACCCGGACCTCATCGTGCTGGGCGGCGGAGTCGGTCGGGCCACCGGCTTCGTCGAGCTGGTCCGGGACGAGTTGGCACAGATCTCGCCGGTGCTGCCCCAATTGCGGGTGAGCGCCCTCGGTGACGACGCCGTCGTCGATGGCTGCCTGGCAGCCGGCGCGGACCGGATCTGGGATCTGGTGACCGAGGGTCTGGCGCCGGACGTGCTGCTCGAGAAGCAGGTCCTCACCTCGGCATCGCGGCTCAGCCATTCGGGAAAAACGCCGGAAGGAAGCGACGGTTCACGGTCAGCAGTTCCTCCAGGAGCGGCTCGGCGATCTCCCACTGCCGCACCAATGGATGGGCAAGCAGCGCCCGCTGCGCCGCCGTCCGGTCGCCGGTGACAGCCGCTTCCACCGCGAGGATCTCGTACGACGTCACCGCCTGGACGAGTCCGAGCATGTCGGGGGCCAACCGCGGGACTTCCACCGGATGTACTCCGTCCAGGTCGACCAGCGCAGGTACCTCGACCACGGCGTCATCCGGAAGCCCTTCCAGAACGCCGTTGTTCCGGACATCGACATAGTGGTGGGCGCCGTCGCCGGTGAGCAGACTGGTGACCAGAGCCGCGGCGGCCTCGCTGTAGTAGGCACCGCCCCGTTGCTCCAGCAGCTCCGGCTTGCGGTCCAGCGACGGGTCGCGGTACATCTCCAGCAGCTCGGCCTCGATGGCCAGCACCTCCTCGGCGCGGTGGCCGCCGGGGCGTGACTGACTGCGGAACTCCTCGTCCGTGCAGTAGAAGTAGTGCAGGTAGTAGGACGGGATGGATCTGGTCGCGGCGAGCAATCCGGCCGGCATGCGGACCTCGGCAGCCAGAGCGTCGAGCGAGTTTCCCTCGAGCATGGCCGGTAGTCGTTCTTCTCCGTCGACCTGCACCGAGCGGATCCAGGACAGATGATTGAGACCGCTGTGTCCCAGCCGCACCCGGTCCGGTTCCACCCCGAGATCCTGGGCGATCCGTCGCTGGAAGCCGATGGCCACGTTGCACAGCCCGACGGCCCGGTGGCCGGCATGCTGCAGCGCCCTGGTGACGATGCCGACGGGATTGGTGAAATCCAGGATCCAGGTGTCCGGTCCGGCGAGCTCCCTGATGCGGTCGGCGATGCCCAACACGACGGGAACGGTGCGGAGCGCCTTCGCAAACCCGCCGGGTCCGGTCGTCTCCTGCCCGATGATGCCGAACTTGTTGGGGATGGTCTCGTCCGTGAGCCTCGCCGCCTGGCCGCCGATGCGCAGCTGGATCAGCACCGCCGCCGCACCGGTCACTGCCGAATCGAGATCGCTCGAGAGAGTGAGCTGTCCGGTGAAACCGGTGCGCGCCAGGATGCGGCGGGCCAGGCCGCCGACGATGGCCAGCCGCTCCGCGTCGATGTCGTAGAGGACGAGCTCGCGCAGTCCCAGGAGCTGCGCGCGCCTCGCGAATCCCTCGACGAGTTCGGGGGTGTAGGTGCTGCCCCCGCCGATCACGGTGATCTTCATGAATGCGCTCCTCTGCTCCTGGTGGGATGGACTGCCGGGGTGGGATGGACTGCCGGGGTGGAACCGCTCTGACGGGAGGGCGGGCGCTCGGAGGAACGCCGGTCGCCCAGAACGCCGTCGAAGGCCGCGGATCTGGTGAGCTCGACGGCCAGGACGGTGGCTCCGATCAGCACGGCATCCGCCCCGAGCTCTGACGTCTCGATGGTGGGACGCAGCGGCGTGAGCTCGGCGAGGTGCTCGATGACTCTGTCCTGCAGGAGATCTCGATTCGCGCCGATGGCGCCGCCGAGGATCACCAGCGGCGGGTCAAGGACCGGCGTCAGACACGCGATGGTGTAGGCGATCGAGTCCGCCGCATCACGGACGACGGCGAGCGCCGGCGCCGAACCGTCGCGGGCGGCGGCGAACACGGCTCGGGGGCTGACGTCGCCGGTCATACCGAGATCGCGGGCGCGGGACTCCATGTACGCCGACCCCATGTGCTCCTCGAGCGGCGGATGTTCGGTGCCGAGGTGACTGACCCGGGTGGTCGGCAGAAACCCGACCTCCCCGGCCGCTCCGTCGAATCCGCGGTACAGGCGGCCGCCGATGACGATGCCGACACCGACGCCGTATCCGAGGGCCAGCAGGACGAAGTCGTCGACTGCCCTGCCTCGTCCGCGCGATCTCTCCGCCAGGGCAGCCAGGTTCACGTCGTTCTCGAGTACGAGCCTGGTCGGGAGTTTCGCCGACCAGTGATTCGCCGAGTCCTCGACCGTCCTCCGGCAGGCCTTCGGCGTAGGAAAGCTGCCGCCCGTCCCGGCCGACGGCGGCCGGCACGCCGACCACCACATCGGCGATGTCGGCTATGCCGATCCCGACGTCGCTCGCCACTTCCGAGATCAGCGCGATGACCTGGTCGGCGAGACGTCCGGGTCCGCGGTCGAGTTCCGCTCGTCGGTGCGCACGCACGCTGCCGGTGATGTCGGCAAGGTCGATCTTCAGCCAGTCGTGCCCGATGTCGACGCCGACCGCGAACCCGGCCTCGGGGCGGACGCTGTACAGCGCGGCCACCGGACCCTTCCGGCCGACGACGCCGCCGGTCTCCGCAATCCATCCGCGATCGCCGAGACTGGTCAGCGCCAGTGCCACGGTGGGTTTGGAAAGACCCGTGCTGCGGGTGATGTCGGCCCGGGTGGCGCTTCCCGCGCGGTCGATGTACTCGAGTACGGCGCGCTCGTTGATCGAGCGGAGCAGTCGCTGGTCGCCGGCCGGAAACTGGGTCATGACACCTCCTCATCGGTCAGCTACGATCTAACAGGTAGGTTTCCTTTCTATTTCGATCCTGGCAACGGTGCACGTCCGATGTGCTGCACTGCAGCACCGTCCGGGTCAGCAGATATCCCAGAGGGCAGGTGCGAGTGCCGTGGTCCTCCAGCAGAAGTCATCGGTTCGCAACAACTCATCGTCGCTGCGCCGGGCCCTTCGGGTCCTGGACGGGGTCGCGCGGTACCGCGGTCCGTCGGCCGGAATCAGCCTGTCGTCCCTTGCGGTGTCGCTGGACATGTCCAAATCCACTGTCCTGAGGTTGATCGGCCCGCTGCGTGAAGAAGGCCTGGTTCATCAGGACCGGAACTCGGGGCGATACCGGTTGGGACCGGCCGCCGCTCGGCTGGGCGCTGCGTTCGCCGCCCGGATCGATCTCGACCTGTTGGCCGCCGACCTGATCGGCGATCTTTCGGAGCGCTCGGGCCAGCACGTTTGCCTGGTGACACCGGACCGCCTTGGCGTCGGGCAGACCGGCGGGAACGGCGGAAGCTCTGCCGGTGCCGCGGTTCTCAGATCGTGTATCGGGTTCGGCGGCGCCTCCATCCACAGCGTGGATGGCAGGGTGCGGGACGCCCTACTGGACCGCGGGTGGTGGGCGGAACTGGACAACGGCTCGGTGCCCACCTTGGCGGCGCCGGTTCACGATGCCCTGGCCCACGTGGTCGGTGCGATCGAGACGAAGCTGCCGCCCGGCGCGGGTCGCCGGCCGGGTGCGCTGTCCGACTTCGGCGTTCTGGTCGGTGCTTGTGCGGCAAGGGTTTCCGCCCGACTCGGTGCACCCTTGCCGGCTCCGGGGCCCGGTGGATACCGGTTCGCCCACCTCGCCGACGGGACAGCGATATGAATTCCAACCGTGACTTGGCCACCTCGTCGATGGACGGCGCGGGCACCGTGCTCGCGCTGGACGGCGGGAACAGCAAGACGGATGCCGCGGTCGTGACGGCGGGCGGCGCCCTGCTGGCGCGGGTGCGGGGCCCCGGTTTCCGCCCGCATCTCGGCCGCGAAGAGGCGTTGGCCGGCTTGCATGAGGTGTCCGCGTCCGCGCTGCAGCAGGCCGGTCTTCGCCGGGTGTCGCTGCTGTCGGCCTGCCTGGCCAACTCGGACCTACCCCAGGAGGACGCCGAGTACGGCGAGTGGTTTCAGGCCAAGGGTTTCGCCGATCAGGTCGCCGTCACCAACGATGTTTTCGCCCTGTTGCGCAGCGGAACCAGGGCCCGCGCCGCTGTGACCGTCGTGTGCGGCGCCGGGATGAATTGCGTCGGCGTTGCGCCGGGCCGCGAGCCCGTCCGGTTTCTCGCCCTCGGCACGTTCACCGGAGACTGGGGCGGCGGTGGCACGCTCTCGGACCAGGCGATGTTCTGGGCCATGCGGGCCGAGGACGGCCGAAGCGGGCCGACTGCGCTGGCGCGAGCGATTCCGGATCATTTCGGGGTCTCGTCCACTCACCAAGTGGCGGAGGCGCTGCACCTCGGCACGATCGACCGCCACCGCAGCCACGAACTGGTGCCCTTGCTCTTCCGGGTGGCTGCGGCCGGCGACGCGGCGGCGCTGTCGCGTGGTGCACCGGCAGGCCGACGAGGTCGTTGCCTTCGCGATGGCCGCTCTTCGGCGGTTGGAACTTTTGGATACGGAGACCGTGGTGGTGCTCGGCGGCGGCGTGCTCGCCGCCAAAGAACCGGTGCTGCTGGAACCGATTTTGACCGCGCTGGCGGAGCAGGCACCCAAAGCGACGGGTGACCATCCCGCAGATCCAACCGATCGTCGGCGCCGTACTGCTGGGGCTCGAGCATCTGGCCGGCGGCAGCCGGCTGTCGCTGGAACTGGAGCAGCTCCATCCGCACCGCTTTCGGCGAGCCGATGGCAACCACCGCGGCCCTGCAAACCTGAACCAATGCCGCGCCGGCTATCCGAAGATCGTGCTCCAGTCGTTCTTCATGCTGACCACGGTCCAGCCTTGCCCCGCCGCCCGTTCCAGAGCCTGCTCGGAACCGGAGGTGTAGGCGAACTCGCGGTCGGCGTCATCGTGCAGCAGCAGCAGACGGAGCGATGGCCGGTCGCGATGCTGGGTGAAGTCCAGCATCGCACCATCGCCATTGCTGTTGCCACCGGCCAACATCGGCCGACGTCCGATGCGACTCCAGATCCGGATCGGCTTCTCCGGCCCGTCGTTGACATAGTCCGGGGCGGGCAGGTGGGTGATCGTGCCGCCGTGGTCGTTCTCGGCATAGCCCAGTGTGGTCGCGCTGCCGATCACCCGCTCACGGGGGACGCCGTACATCTCCTGCGTCACCGGCCGCATGAAATCACGGCCGCCGCCGGACGCGATGTAATTGGCGAACCCGTTGGCGGCCAGATATCCGAGCAGTTCGACCATCGGCTGGTAGCCGCACTCGAGGTAGGGACGACCGAGGGTCGGGTGAGAAGCGGTGCGGAGGAAGGTGTCGGAGAGTTCCTCGAAATCCTCGACGCTGACCCCGGCCCAACCGGCCAGCACACCCGCGAGCAGGACCTTGACGTTGGTGTCGTCGCCCGCGTAGTGCTCGGCCATCACGTTCGCGAACCAGGCGTAGTCGCGCTCGACCGTCGCCTTCCACGGCTGTCGCTGCGCCAGCGTCGCATCTGCCGTGGCCATTTCGGCGAATCGCCGCAGGATGAAATCCAGCTGGATCGGCATGGGCTTCTCGCACCACAGCGTTCCGTCGTTGTCGAACACCGCGACCCGATGCTCGAGCGGAACGGGTGTGCCCCCGCTCGCCCCGACGGTCTCGGCGACGAAATCGATGATGGCCTGCCGGGCCGGGCCATCGCGCCAGCTCGCGAGGTGCGCGGCGGGATCGAGTGAAGCGGGGGTGTCGCGGCCTGACGGTCATGTCGCTGACCCTATCGGCCGGCTCAGCCTGCGATGCGATCCAGCGCGGCGCTGGCGTGCGGGGACAACTCGATATCGGTATGGGCTCGCTCCTCGACGTAGGCGAGGCGGCCGTCGGGGGTGATGCCGTAGAGCCGGGTGGAGCCGACGACGGGCGGAGCGGTCGGGGTACGCCATGTCGCATCGGTCGAGAGAGCCCACGCCGTCAATGACCTGGGCTGACCGTAGAAGACTTCGATCCGGCCTTCGGAGTGCGAGATCAGCAACTCGATGGAGCCGTCGGCCTGGGGCCTGAAGAAGCCGACTTCCCGTGCCCCCGGGGCTCCGGCAGTGCCATCTGATTGGAGCGACCAGACGACGGACTCGTACTTGAGAAAGGGACGACCGTCGTGGGAGATGATGATCTGCTGCCCGAATTGTGGCTCCTGGACGCCCGGGCTCGTTCCCGAAGACGCCGGTGCCCCGCCAGACACCGATGAGCGGCAGCAGCGACAAGCAGGCGTGGTCGACCTCGGGCCCCAGACGGACGTTGGCGGTGTCGGCGGGGATCGGCAAGGCCGGGACCGTGTCGATGTTCAGGCCCCTGGTTCTGGCCGCCCGTGCTTCTGCCGCCTGCACGGCCGCATCACCACTGCCGCGGACGACCTTGCCGTCTGTCGCGTTTCCGTCCGGATCGCCCGGCCCGGTCACCGGTCCTCGTGCAGCAGTCGGTAAACGACGTAGTACGCAAACCAGATGATCACCAAGGCCACCACGACCAGCAGCGAAGTGAAGAAGATTTCCACCGGCTCACCCTATCGCCCGCCACCGCCGCCACTGCCGCACCGTGTCGCGATTCTCGCGCCAACAAGCCGTTTTTCGCGCGAGAATCGCGACACGGTGCGAAAGAAACGGGGGTCAGACCTGGATGTCGAGCTGGTGGATGCCGATCTGAGAGGTGATCGTCTCGCTGCCGTTGCCGGCTCGCGACAAGGCTCGGACCGTCCAGTCTCCCGGAGCGGCGAAGAACCGGTAGTAGCCCTCTTCGTTGGTGACGACCTCGGCGGTGAACTCACCGGTCCCGTCGAGCAACCGGACGAAAGCTCCGGTGATGGGGCCGTTGTCGCCGAATACCGTGCCCTGGATGATCGAGGCGTTGGTGACGTCGATGCCGGCCGGCAGGTCGACCGTCTGGGTGGGGGATCCGCACATTTTCGCGTCCTTTTCGTTGATCGAAGTCGGTCAGGAACCGATGGCCACCGGCACGCCGATGAGCGAGCCGTATTCGGTCCAGGAACCGTCGTAGTTCTTCACGTTCTTCTTGCCCAGCAGCTCGGTCAGCACGAACCAGGTGTGGCTCGAACGCTCACCGATCCGGCAGTACGCGATGGTGTCCTTGCTGTCGTCCACGTCGGCGTACAGCTCGGCCAGTTCCGAATCGCTGCGGAAGGTTCCGTCCTCGTTCGCCGCCTTCGACCACGGCACGTTGATCGCGGTCGGGATGTGCCCGGCCCGCTGTGACTGCTCCTGCGGCAGGTGCGCGGGCGCCAGCAGCTTGCCGGAGAACTCGTCGGGGGAACGCACGTCGACGAGGTTCTGCACGCCGATGGCGGCCACCGTCTCGTCGCGGAATGCGCGGATCGACAGATCCTGATCCTTTGCGATGTAGACGGTCTCGACCCGATCGGGCACCTCGCGTCGTCAGCGGGCGGCCGTCGAGCTCCCACTTCTTGCGGCCACCGTCGATCAGCTTGACGGCGTCGTGGCCGTAGAGCTTGAAATACCAGTAGGCGTAGGCGGCGAACCAGTTGTTGTTGCCGCCGTAGAGGATCACGGTGTCGTCGTTGCTGATGCCCTTGCTGGACAACAACTTTTCGAAACCGGCCTTGTCGACGAAGTCACGACGAACCGGATCCTGGAGGTCCGTCTTCCAGTTCAGCTTCACCGCGCCGGCCAGGTGGCCGCCGTCGTAGGCCTTGGTGTCCTCGTCGACCTCGACGAAGACGAGGCCCGGGGTGGACAGATTCTGCTCTGCCCAATCAGTGGTGACGAGAGACTCCTCGCGGCTCATGTTCTGCTCCTCGATGCGATGGTGGCGGATCGATCCGCCTAAGGGATTTGTGATGGCGGTGCGCATCGGCATCTACCGGTGCGCCGGCGTGCTGGGGAACGGGTGGGCGGCAGTTAGCCGCAGAGAACTCGGGGAACGGAAGGTGCGGACTACCGCGCCGAGTTGAGAGACCCGGTGACACAACACAGCGCGCTGCCGACCCTGACCAGGTCGACCGCTCGCCGGGAAGTCAGCATTGGGCCCATGGAGACCACGGTAGCAGCCCGGACAGCACCCGAATGGCCACCGGGAACGTCCGGGGAATCGAACAGACCGGGCGTCCCGGCCAGCTGCCAAACTGCGCAGAGCTGCACCGCTCAGGTCGTCGCCGGAGCCTCGATCCGGACGTTGTCGGCGCTCGCGGTCAGGAGCAGGTCCGAGCCCGAAGCCGTGAGGGTGGCCGTATCCAGGGTGAAGGGGAGGTCCTTGAGCGGCAGTGACAGCGACAGACCCTTCGTGAGGTTGGTCAGCGCGCCCAGCGAGATCCCGGCGGCGGTCAATCCGGTCGCGTCCAGATGAAGCGTGCCGGAGGAGTACGTCGCCACCAGGTCGGCGGTGAGCGGGATCTTCTGATTCAGGATGGTCACGGTGGTGGACAGCCGGATCGCACCATCAGCGCCCGCACTGATGGTCACGCCGGGCTGGTTCATCGCCGCCGCGACCTGCGAGGCCGGGATGACCCCGGTCAGCGTCGCGTGCGCTGCGGTGAGTTCGCTGGTCGTGCCCTTGATCGCGTCACTGAGCGGGAAGTCGACGTCGTACAGCTCGATGGTGGCCGCGATACCGGTGATGGGCCCGGCCTTCACATCCGACGACGTCAGCGTGACGTTCTTGTAATGGCCGGGAATGGCCTGGGCCAGGAACGAGAACCCGTGGATGTCCACCGAAGGCGCGGGGGTGCCCATCTGCTGCCCGATCGTCTCGCTGGCCTTGGACTCGGCGTAGTACCGACCTCCGATGTCCAGTCCGACGACGATCACGATCAGCACGAACACGAAGATCAACAGTTTACGCACGGTGCCGATTCTGCCCGGCCACCCGGAAAATCCCCGCAAAGGTGTGATGGGGGCTATCTGTGTCCGAACAGGGAAAGTCGTGCCAATGGGCGAAATCGGCTGGCGATGGGGCTGGGCGTCCTCTGATCGGGCCCTGATCCCGGTGCCCGGGGCCTGACTGACGAACTGCGTGTCCGCTGCGCTCGGTCCGCGCCGTGGCAAGAGCACCTATGTCCGGACGTTAAGATCGGCTGGATTGGTGGGGGTGTAGAGCGTTGCCGGCTGAAGGCGAGGAAGCGATCCATGGATCTGCTGTTGCTCACCGCTGATCCACTACCGACCACGGTGCTTCCAGCGGTGGATCTGCTCCCGATCAAGGTCCGTGCTGCCGCGCCGGAAGCCGCTTCGCTCGTCACGTCCGGTCCGTACGACCTGGTGCTGCTGGATGCACGGCACGACCTGGCGGCGGCCAGGACGCTGTGTCGGCTGCTGGGCTCTGACGGTCTGGCCGTGTCCATCCTGGCGATCGTGACCGAGGGCGGAATGGTGGCCATCGGTCCCGAATGGGGTGTGGCGGATGTGGTGCTGGCCAGTGCCGGACCGGCCGAGGTTCATGCCCGGCTGCGACTTCTCGAGTCGAGGACGAACACCTCGGCCAACTCCGGGTTGATCAGTCTCGGTGAGTTGACGATCGAGGAAGACACCTACACGGCCCGGCTGCGTGGTCGGCCGCTGGAGCTGACCTACAAGGAATTCGAGCTGCTCAAGTTCCTGGCGCAGCATCCCGGCCGGGTCTTCACCCGCGAGCAGCTCGTCACCGAGGTATGGGGTTACGACTTCTTCGGCGGCACCAGAACTGTCGACGTGCACGTACGGCGGTTGCGAGCCAAACTCGGGCCGGAGCATGAGGCACTCATCGGCACCGTCCGCAATGTCGGATACAAGATGGTGCCGCCGGCCAGGTCCGCCGTGCGTGACGGGTCGATCAGCTCAGCGGGCCTGTGAACGGGCGTCTTCTCCGCCGGGCGCGTCGGGTACACGACTCGTGAGTTGGATCACCGGCCTCGATGCAGGGACGGTGGCGGCAGTACGGGACGTTGCCGATGCCGCGGAGTCCTTCGACGGCGTGGCACCGCTCTCCGGTCACCTCCTGGAAGCGCTCGGGACGGGCCAGGACGACTACATCCTGGCGTCCGTAGGGCAGCGGATCATCGGCGTCGCCGTCTCCCACCACGACGATCCGATCGAATTCGTGGTTGCGCCTGGAGCATCGCCGCGAGGGGCTGGGGACCGAGCTGCTGCACACCGCGCTGGCCCGAATTCCGGCCGTCTGGGCGCACGGCGACCTGCCGGCCGCGCGATCACTGGCGAGCAGGGCCGGGCTGGTCAGAACCCGCGAACTCCTGCAGATGCGCCGCCCGTTGACGCGGGAATGGGCGGCGGAGCAGGTGGCCGCCGCCGGAGTGGCCGACGGGGTGCGGCTCCGGACCTTCGTTCCCGGGCAGGACGAGGAGGATTTTCTCGGCGTCAACGCCAGGGCATTCGAATGGCACCCGGAACAGGGTCGGCTCGACCTTGCCGCGCTGCACGCAGAGATGGCCCAGCCGTGGTTCGACCCGGCGGGCTTCTTCCTCGCGGTCGACCGGAACGACAGGGTGCTGGGTTTCCACTGGACCAAGGTCCATCCCGGTCATCCGCTGGCACTCGGCGAGGTGTACGTACTCGGAGTCGATCCGCTGGCTACGGTCGACGGCGTCCCGGTCAGGGGGCTCGGCGCCCCGCTGCTCGCGGCCGGTCTGAATCACCTGGCCGGCATTGGGCCTTGGCACCGTCCTGCTGTACGTGGAGGGTGACAACGAACGGGCGTTGCGGCTCTACCGGCGGCTGGGCTTCGAGACGTTCTCCACCGACGTCGTCTACGGCCGACCGAGCTGATCCAGGCACCCGGATGCCGGCGTGTTTTGTCACCGCCAGTCGACCGGGCAGGACGACCATCGCGCAGCGGTTGCTGCTCGTTCACTTTGCGTTCACCAAAGCTGGGCTCGATGTCCACTCTGTCGCCCTAACGTCCGAGATGCATCGCGGTCAGCGATGTGCCGCTTCCAATTCGGGGCGGCCGGTTGCACAAGCGAACCTGATCCTGGAGGAAGAGCGTGCAGATCACGCGAATGAGCGTCCTGGTGGCCGTCGTGGCTGTCGGAGCACTCACTTTGACTGCCTGTGGCAGTGACAACAACGCCAGCACCTCGTCTTCGAGCAGCACCACCAGCGCGGCGGCGGCCTCCTCGGCCGCAGCAGCCGCGCCTACTTCGGCGGGGTCCAGCGCTCCGGCATCCGCAATGGCCTCGGGCTCTGCAATGGCCTCGGGCTCTGCGATGGCGTCCGGCTCTGCGATGGCGTCCGGCTCGGCGATGGCGTCGGGCTCGGCGATGGCGTCGGGCTCGGCCGCGTCCGGCGTCCGCCCTGACGTTCGCCGGGCCGGATTCACCTGTGCCACCGGGTCACTGCGGTCCTCCGGATCGACGGCCCAGGGCACGGTCATGGCCCAGTGGATCAAGGACTACAACGCGAAGTGCAAGGCAACCTTGAACACCTACGGAGGTGGCGGCTCCGGCAAGGGTGTCACCGACTTCATCGGCAACCAGGTCGACTTCGCCGGTTCCGATTCAGCCCTCAAGACCGCACAGTTCGCCGACGCTAAGGCCAAGCGCTGCAGCGGAAACGACGCCATCAACCTGCCGATGGTCACCGGTCCGATCGCGCTGAGCTACAACGTGGCCGGCGTCAGCAAGCTGATCCTCACCCCGACGCTGCTCAGTGGCATATTCGGCGGCAAGATCACCAACTGGAACGACGCGGCCATCGCCAAGGTCAACCCCGGGGTCACCCTGCCGACGCTGGCGATCGCCACCATCCACCGGTCGGACAGCTCGGGCACCACCGACAACTTCACCAAGTATCTGACTGCGGCGGGCGGCTGGACCTTCCCCGGCGGCAAGTCCTGGACCGCCCCGGGTGGCACGGGCGCCCAAGGCAGTGACGGCGCAGCCAAGGCCGTCAGCACCACCGCCGGCTCGATCGGCTACGTCGAGTGGGGCTTCGCCCAGGCCGACAAACTCGCCATCGCGCAGATCGACAACGGTGGCGGACCGGTCACACTGAACGCTGCCTCCGTCGGCAAGGCCGTCGATTCGGCGACGGTCGTCGGTACCGGCAAGGATCTGTCGCTCAAGCTCGACTACACCACCAAAGCCCCCGGCGCCTACCCGGTCATCCTGGTGACCTACGAGATCGTTTGCTCGGCCGGAAACCCGAGTGCCACCGCTACGGTGCTGAAGTCCTTCCTCGGCTACACCGCGACGGACGGACAGGTCACGTTGAACAGCCTCGGTTCGGCTCCGCTGCCGGCCGCCATCCAGACGAAGGTCGTGGCCGCGGCAAAAGCAATCGCCTGACGGGTCGGGCCGGCCTCGCTCGCTCGCGTCATCGGGCGGGCTTGGTCGGCCCTTCCTGATCAGTCACCATTCATCCATGATCTATTCGTGGCGCTGCGAGAGCGTCGACGACGAGGGACTATGTCGGACCAACCAGCGAACAACACGGGTTCGGAGCAACCGGGCGGAGGTGCGGTGATGGACGAACCGGAATCCGTGGATCGCGACGTCGCCGAGGCCGAGCTCGACCAAGGCGGCTGCCGAGCACAGCCACGCCCGCCACTGCGGCGGCCACCCGGAAGCTCGCCGGGCTGGCCCGGACGAATTCCCAGGTGCACGCCAGCCCGCGCCCCGGCGTGACCGGCGAGCCTCATGGCCAGAGCATCAGCGGACGCTCGGTCCGCCGCGGAGATCGCATCTTCCGGAACATGGCGGCCGGCTCCGGCGCCATCCTCCTGCTCATCATGGCCGCGATCGCCATTTTCCTGATCTGGAAGGCGATACCGGCCTTCACCGGACCCAACAACGGGAACATCTTCACGACCCAGAGTTGGCAGTTTCCCTCGGATGACCCCACCGACGTACCTACCTTCGGTATCGCGGCGATCTTCTTCGGCACCGTGGTGTCGGCCTTCATCGCCATGATCATCGGGGTGCCGATCGCCATCGGTATCGCCCTTTTCATCTCGCTCTACGCCAAGCGTCGGCTGGCCACCGCCCTCGGTGGCGTCATCGACCTGCTGGCTGCGGTTCCCTCGCTGGTGTTCGGCATGTGGGGCCTGTATTTCCTGGTGCCGTCGACCAGGGGATTCCAGAGCTGGCTGTCCGAGTACTTCGGCTGGATCCCGTTCCTGCACAACCGGACGGCAACCGAGGCCAGTCAGTTCGGGCAGAGCCTGCTGATGGCCGGCTTGGTACTGGCGCTGATGATCATTCCGACGGTGTCTGCGGTCACCCGCGAGGTCTTCCTCCAGGTGCCGTCGGAGACGATCGACGCGGCCTGGGCGCTGGGTGCCACCAAATGGGAGATGATCCGCACCGCAGTACTGCCGTTCGGCCGCGCGGGCATGATCTCCGCGGCGATGCTGGGTCTGGGTCGAGCTCTCGGCGAGACGATCGCGGTCGCGTTGGTGCTGAGCTCCGGATTCGTCATCAACACACACATCACCGAAGAGGGAGGCGACACCTTCGCCTCCACGATCGCGCTGAAGTTCGGTGAGGCCGCCTCGAACAATCAGGGCATCGCTGCGCTCGTCGCCGCCGGGCTGTTCCTGTTCGTCATCACCCTGGTGGTGAACTCGATCGCCCGGGCGGTGATCGCTCGCAAGAAGGAGTTCACCGCATGACGACACTGACGAAACCAGCTGCCCGGACCGAGCCATCTGCCCTGGTCGGAGCCCGGATACCGAGGTCTGCGACCTGGGCTTTCGATTGCCGCGGGGGCGGTGCTGTCCGTAGCCCTCAAATTTGTGTTGGGCTGGACGGGTTGGTTGACCGCATTCTTCGCGGCGCTCCTGTTGTTCATCATCGTGCTCTCCACCTGGTCCTTCGCCGTGGAGGGGCGCCGACGGGCCAAGGACAGGTTTGCATCGACGTTGATCTACGCCAGCTTTGCCGCGGCACTCGTTCCGCTGATGCTGATCCTGGGCTACATCGTCGTCAAGGGCTGGCCCGCGCTGAACATCCACTTCCTGACTCATTCGATGAGCGGCGTCACGGCCGACGACCCCGGCGGCGGGATCTATGCGGCGCTCATCGGCACGCTGGAGATCGTGGCCTTGGCGGCGATTGTCGCGCTGCCGCTCGGCCTGTTCACCGCCATCTACCTCGTGGAGTACGGCAAGGGCACCTTCGCGAGGCTGGTCACCTTCTTCGTCGACGTGATGACGGGTGTGCCATCGATCGTCGCCGGTCTGTTCGTCTACACGTTCCTGCTGTTGGGCACGAATATGCGACCGTTCGGTGCGGCCGGCTCGATCGCGCTGGGCATTCTGATGCTGCCGGTGGTCGTCCGGTCCTCGGAGGAAATGCTCCGACTGGTCCCTCGCGATCTGCGGGAGGCCAGTTACGCCCTTGGTGTCCCACGGTGGCGGACCATCGTCAAGGTGGTGCTGCCGACCGCACTCTCCGGCCTGATCACCTCCGCACTGCTGGCGATCGCCAGGGTCACCGGCGAGACCGCTCCACTGATTCTGCTGGTCGGGTACGCAGACCGGATCAACCGCAACCCTTTCTCCAGTGACCAGGCCACGCTGCCGATGATGGTCTGGGATCAGCTGGGCAAGCGCACTGGAGCCAGTGGGGTGTACGCGGATTCGCGCGCCTGGGGTGCGGCGTTGGTGTTGGTGTTGTTCGTGCTGATCCTCAACATCGGCGCCCGACTGCTGGCCCGCCTCGCCCGGCCGAAATCCCGCTAGCGCTTCTTCCGAATACTCGTTCTCTCTCAACTGACAAGGCTTGTCTGATATGGCTAAAAGGATCGACGTAGAAGACCTGAATGTGTATTACTCCGACTTCCTGGCGGTGGAAGGCGCGAACATCAACATCGCACCGCTCACGGTCACTGCGCTCATCGGCCCGTCCGGCTGCGGAAAGTCCACCTTTCTGCGCACACTGAACCGGATGCACGAGGTGATCCCGGGGGGTCGGGTGACCGGCACGGTCGAGCTCGACGGTGAGGACCTGTACGGCCCGAACATCGATCCGGTGAACGTGCGCCGCACCGTCGGCATGGTGTTCCAGAAGGCCAACCCGTTTCCGACGATGTCCATCTACGACAACGTGGTCGCCGGGTACAAGATCGCCGGTACCCGCAAGCCCAAGAGCACCTTCGACGACATCGTGGAGCGGTCGCTTCGCGGTGCGAACCTATGGGAAGAGGTCAAGCAGCGGTTGAACCGTCCGGGAGCAAGCCTGTCCGGCGGTCAGCAGCAGCGGCTCTGCATCGCGCGCGCCATCGCCGTCGAGCCGCAGGTGCTGCTGATGGACGAGCCATGTTCGGCGCTCGACCCGATCTCGACGCTGGCCATCGAGGATCTGATCAGCGAGCTGAAGGGCAGCTACACGATCGTCATCGTCACCCACAACATGCAGCAGGCAGCCCGGGTGTCGGATCGCACCGCCTTTTTCAACCTGGCCGGCGTAGGCCAGCCGGGCAGGCTCATCGAATACGACGAGACCACCAAGATCTTCTCCAACCCCGGCCAGAAGGCCACGGAGGACTACATCTCCGGCCGCTTCGGCTGACCCTGGGCATTCGATCGAGCGGAGGGCTTAGCCGCCGTTCGTGTCCGCAATGTCCGGAATAAGTCCCCGGTCGATGCTTGTGTCCGGCGATCCACACCCTGCCGAGCTGTCCACATTCTCGTTCGAGCTCTCGTGGGGACGCCCGCTCTTCGCCGACCATTGCCCGCATGACCGAGACGCTTCCCCCAGACCTCGTCGGCTCGCTCGTGCCCAGCACGGCGCGCTGACCGGGACGCAGGTCAGAGGCCTACTCGGCGACCGCACGCTGTCTCAGCTGGTCCGCGATGGCCAGATCATCCGTCTCTGGCGCAATGCATATGCCGTCCCGTCGATCGCATCCGCGCCGGCCGCCAGTCTGGTTGCAGCGCGGCTCACCCTTGGGCATCCCGTGACGGCGCGGGATGCGAGTACGACGGAGTCGAATTCCACACCGGCGACGCTCTGACGAACGACCGAGCCAGGTACAACGCGCTCGCCAGAGCCGGCTGGCAGATGCAGGCAGTCACGCACCGCATGATCTGGCGTGATCGGCGCGCCTGGTTGCGGACATACGCTCGATGATCAACGGGTGATCAATCGAGCGGAGAGCTTACCCACGCGCACGGCCGGGAATGTCCCAAATAAGTCCCCGCTCGACGCGCGCCCGTCGGACACCAGCCCTGGGTCAGCGCTCGGGCGGTGCGTAACTGGTCGGCGTGGTGTCGCCGCCGACATTCTCGCCGGTGACCAGGAAGACGACCCGGCGGGCCACCGAGACGGCATGGTCGGCGAACCGCTCGTAGAACCGGCCGAGCAGCGAGAGGTCAACGGCCGGCTCGACGCCGTGCGACCAGTTCGGCGAAAGCAGGGCGGCGAACATCTCCTGCTGGAGGTCGTCCATCAGGTCGTCCTCGGTTTCCACCACCCTGGCCAGGTCGGTATCGCGTTCGAGTAGTACCCGGCCCGCCTGGTCGGCCAGATGCACGCCGACCCGGCCCATTCGTTCGAAGATGGGACGGACTTCGACGGGGATCACCTGAGCGGGATGCCGACGCCGGGCAGCCTTGGCGACATGGATGGCCAATGCGCCCATCCGCTGAAGATCGGCGACGATCCACATCGCCGCGATGACGGTCCGCAGGTCGGAGGCCACCGGTGCCTGGAGCGCCAGGATCTCGAACGCGACGGCTTCGGCGCTCGACCGCATCTCGTCGAGCTGGACGTCGGTTGCGATGACCTTTTCGGCCAATGCGAGATCCGCGGTCAGCAAGGCCTTGGTGGCATCTCGCAACGAATCGCTCGCCACCTGGCACATCTTCGCGCCGTGGTCACCGAGATCGTTCAGTCTGATTTGATAGGCCTGGCGCATGTGATCAGGATAGATGGAACGAGGATGCACCCGTCGTACGCCGGGTGTACGGCTGGTGAACTGCCAGTACTGGCCGTGTCGGTGAATCCATCAGGCGCACGTGCCGGCTCCGGCGTTCACCGACGAGAGCGCGGTAGAAGCCAGTGTGCCGGCAGTTTTCGGCGCCGTCGTCGAGATCGACGACTCCGGTGCTGATCGCGGTGGCGAGCGATGCGGGGGCCGAAGCGCCCAACTGTCACGGCGCTGACGCTGCCGGTGAAGGACGAGCCGAGCATCAGCCGCACCGTCGACCCAAGGCCCGGCCGCACCACCAGCGTCGAACCCGGCACCGCGGACGCGACCGTGAGCGCTGCGGCCCGGTTGGCCGGCGCGTACATCACCGTTGTGCCGGTTTGCACGGAGCCCGTCGGCTTGAACAGCTTGTCGTCGCCGACGTCGAAGCCCACGGCGTTGAGCTTCTGTTGCGTCGCCGTGGCCACGTTGGTCTGGCCCGAGACGTTGTAGACCTCGAGATCCACCTTGGACGGGTCCACGGTCAGCTTCAGACTCGGTGTCGCCTTCTTCGCCGGCACGGGGGCGGTTGGGGTGGTGACCGCTGTGGTGGCGGCAGTGGTCGACTGACCCGGTAGCGGCAGATCGTTCACCAGATCGTCGAAGACGACATTGGCCTTCGACCGATCGACGTCCAACGCCCCGCTGACGGTCTTGCTGGGCACGGTGGGCAGCGTGTAGAACGTGACGTGCGCCGGATCGAGGCTGCCCAGCGACCCGGCCAGGGTCACCAGGTCCTCCAGCTTGACGTTGTTGGTGAAGGTGTTCTTCACGAACGCCTGCAGGAAATGGTCGAGTCTGGCCGGATTGAGCAACGTGCCCGCCTTGGTGACCTGGCGCAGGATCGCGGAGAGCACCACCTGCTGGCGGCGGATGCGGGCGAGGTCGGACTCGGTGTCGCCGATGACGTCCCTTGCTCGGACCAGTTGGATCGCCTGAGCGCCGGCGATCTTCTGCACGCCGCCATGGGCCACCACGGTTCCGAGGACGGTGTCGACGATGGGGCGGCACACGTCGACGGTGATGCCGCCGAGGGCGTTGACCATCGCCTCGAACCCGGAGAAGTCGATGCCGATCATCCGGTTGATCCCCAGGCCGGTCAGGCTCTGGACCGCGGTGACGGTGCACAGCGGGCCACCAACGGAATATGCGCTGTTGATGTGATACAGCTCGCCGGGCGTGACGTCGTTGCTCTGGTTGGAGACCTTCCCGGTCGATGAGTTCCAGACCTTGCAACTCGGCGCCGGGATCATCGTGTCGCGGGGGATGGACAGGATGGTGACGTGCTGGCGGTCGCCGGAGATGTGGGCGACCATCAGCGTGTCCGAGTTGGCGGTCCCGTCGGTGGACGAGTCGGAACCGCCGATGGCCCCGTTGCCACCCGCGCGGGTGTCCGATCCCAGCAGCAGGATGTTCTCCGGCGCGTAGGTGGTCGGCGCCTGGGCTGCCTCGGTGGTCCTGACGCCGGCCGAGTTGGTGACGACCGACGGGGCAGTTCGGGCGCTGGAGATGTTCGGATCGGCCAGGTTGATGGCCGGCACGGAGTTCTGCTGCAGCCCGACGTCGGCGCGGTCCTTGATCTTCCACTCGACGCCCACACCCAGCAGGGTGATCAGGGCAACGGCCGCAGCGATCGACCGTCCGGCGTAGATCCAGCCGCTGTGTCGCCGACGCGGCAGCAGGGCTCGGATGCACCGTGTGCACACCGGGATGGGTAGGAGGCGGACCGCCGGTGCCGGAGGCTGCGAGACTCTCAGCCGATCGACCGTCGGTCGATCCCGCGTCGATACGGCTCTGCCGCTGCAGCGACTCGCGGATGGAGTCAGCCTCCGCGCGGTCGGCAGTATCGCCGGTCAGTTTGGGGATCGAGTCGGTTCCCGGGTCATCCGTGGCCGATCGTCGCCACGGGCTGGTCCGCGACAACGCGTGCCTCCGGAGCGTCATGGTTCGCCGCCAGGCTGGCGATCAGTTCGCGGGCCGGAACGGCGTCGTCGGTCGCCCTACGGCGCCTGCGGCCCTCGGCGGGAGCGTCGTCCGGGGTACCGAGGCGGGCCAGCAGGTCGTCCACCCTGGTCGCATCCAGCGGGGCCTGACTCCAGTGCCGTGGGCGTTCCCATGGTGCGGAGACATCATTGACGGGGTCGGGCGCGACCGACGGGTCGACATCAGCGACGGACTGCGTGGACGGGTCCCTCGTCGGATCGTCCCTGCCGAGATCGGCACCGTCAGCGGTGCCGTCGCGCGGCTCGTCGCTCACGCGACCTCCTTGTATCTGTTACCTGCTCGAATCCTGCATTGCCGTGCCGTGTCCGGGGCACGTGCGACCGACCCTCAGTCTGCGGTGCGTTACCTCTGGTCCGGGACGAATCATCTGTGCCAGGGATGTGCATGCCTGGCAACTGCGCTGTTAACTTTGATTCCCTCTGCGTGCTGTCTTATTCACGACGGGTTCACCGCGACGGAACGGCACGGCCATGTCATGCCAAAGACGTTCGGACCGACTCCCGCGTTGCTCTGCCCGGATGCGGAAATTAGCGTGCGAAGGTGCGGATCTGCGGACTCAGCTCAGGCAGAGCGCCGGCAGCCACCCCCGCCCTGCATCGATCGACACGTGCAGGTCGGTCAGGTCGGTACTGGTGATGCGATCGCCGGTGTACACGCGGATCAATGTCGGCAGCTCGTAAACCGTTCCTGGCAGGGTCCCACTCGTCGGCTTCCAATCCGGTGCCGGGGTCAACCGGGCGTAGACCGGCTCGAACCTGATGGTGCTGGTGGCGGCGGGACATGCACCCTGGACGCCGGCTTGACCAGGGGAGACCAGTCGCGCAAGCGCGGCCTTCTGAACGGCCACCGGACCGGCGGCCGTGGCGTTCAACTCCTCGATCGTGTGCTGGACGGTGGTCGTTGCGCTGTCCGGCGCGGCGGGCGAAGTGGGGGTCGCACAACCGCCGAGGAGCAGCAACAGCGCAACTGTGCCCGCCCGCCGACTCCGCACGTCAGCCGCCGCCCGCGTCGAACTCGGCATCGGCCGGCACCACCAGCTCGTCCGGGTCGTCGAGCCAGCCGTACGGCAGGACGACTCGGCCCTGCGGCGATCCCTGCCGTCCGCGTGGCCCTTCGGCCGCCTGCGGAAACGGCTGGTCCAGGTCCAGTCGACTCAAGAGCGACTCGAGCTGCCCTAGATCGGAGACCATGCCGAGGTCGCGGCGGATCTCGGAACCGGCGGCGAAACCCTTGAGGTACCAAGCGATGTGCTTGCGAAGGTCGCGGATGCCCCGGTCCGGGCCCATCTCGACGCAGAGCAGCTCGGCGTGCCGTTGGAGGATCTTCGCGACGGCCCGCAGGTCGGGCGGCGCGGGGCACGGCCGCCCGTCGAACGCAGCTGCCAATTCGGCGAACAGCCATGGCCGGCCCTGGCAGCCACGGCCGACGACCACGCCGTCGCAACCGGTTGCGGCCATCATGTCAAGTGCATCCTGCGCCCGGAAGATGTCGCCGTTGCCGAGAACGGGGACGTCGGTGACGACTTCCTTCAGGCGTGCGATGGCGGACCAGTCGGCTTGCCCCGAGTAGTGCTGGATCGCCGTGCGCCCGTGCAGGGCGACGGCGGCGGCGCCGGAATCCTGGGCGATCCGTCCGGCGTCCTCGAACGTCACGTGCTCCGGATCGATCCCGATCCGCATCTTCACCGTGACCGGGATCCCGCTGGGCGCGGCTTCGCGGACAGCGGCCTCGACGATCGATTGGAACAGCCTGCGCTTGTACGGCAGCGCTGAGCCACCGCCTTTTCGCGTGACCTTGGGTACCGGACAACCGAAGTTCAGATCGATGTGATCGGCCAGGTTTTCCTCGGCCACCATCCGGACGGCGGCGCCGACGATGACCGGATCCACCCCGTAGAGCTGCAGCGAGCGCGGCTGCTCCGTCCGGCCCGAACCGGATCATCTCCATGGTCTTCCAGTCGCGGGCGACCAGCGCGCGGGTGGTGACCATCTCGCAGACGTACAGACCGGCGCCGAACTCGCGACACAGCCCGCGGAAGGAGGTATTGGTGATGCCGGCCATCGGCGCGAGCACGACGGGCGGCCACACCTGGAACGGGCCGATGTTCAGGACATCGGCTTTCGCGCCGGCGGGCGGCACGACCGTACGGGCGTCGGCGACCGCGGTTCGGAACGGGGACAGTTGCGGTGCTCACCGATTCATTGTCCCCGGTCCGGCAGCCGTCAGCCCCGCTCTCGTCTGGCACCCTGGCCAGGTACGACGATTCCTATCATCGGCAAGCTCGAACTGCGCCCAGCAGCCCTTGATCTGCTGGCCCCGTCGGTTGCCGACGTGGTCCGCGAATGGCCGGGCGGCCCGATCTTCACGACCGCGATCGACCCTGACCTGTCGGATACCGCCGCGTTCTGCGTGCACTACGAGGTGCCGATGTCCCGTTCGGCGAACTGCGTGGTGGTCAGCGGCAAGCGGGACGGCCAACAGCGATGGGCGGCAGTGGTGGTGCTGGCGACCACAAGAGCCGATGTCAACGGCGCGGTTCGTCGACGTATGGACGTCCGGAAGGTGTCGTTCGCTCCGATGGCCGAGGCCGTCGAGTTGACCGGCATGGAGTACGGCGGGATCACCCCGATCGGGTTGCCGGCGGGCTGGCCGGTCCTGATCGACCGGGCGGTCGCCGAAGCCGGGCCGGTGATCATCGGCTCCGGGCTTCGCCGTTCGAAGATCGTGCTCGACGGTGGCGACCTGACTGCGCTACCGGGCGCCGAGGTGATCGACGGGCTGGCTGGATAGGACGATCCTCACGGCCGCGAGCAGGTGCGGGCGTACCTCGTCGCCCAGCAGGGCGATGTGGTCGAGATCGGCCAGATCGAGGACCTGCAGGTAGAAGCGCTGCGTGCCCGCATCGGCGAAGGTGCCCAGCTTGTCGAGGATCTCGGCGGGGGACCCGGTGATGGTGTTCGCCGACAGATCATCGAGGCTGCGTCCGATCGCGGATGCTCTGCGCTCCAACTCCTCCCGGGTCCGTCCGCAGCACACCACCTGGGCCGCCGAGTAGACCAGCTCGGTTGGATCACGATCGATCTTCACGCAGGCCGCCCGCACCCGGTCGTGACCGGCGGCTGTCGCGGCGACATCGGAGAACCCGACGTTGTAGTCGTCGGCAAAACGGGCCGCCAGAGCGGGCGTTCGTTTGGGCCCACTGCCGCCCAGAATCAGCGGCACCTTCGGGTGACCGGATCCATCACGTTGCGCTGGCTTGGGCAGCCCGGGTGCTCCCGATAGTCGATAGTGCGCTCCGACGTAGTCGAACGTCTCGCCTATCCGGGTCGCCCACAGGCCGGTGAGGATTTCGAGCTGTTCAGTGAGCCGATCGAAACGTTCGCCGAACGACGAGCCGAAATCGAGGCCGTACGCGCGGTGTTCGGCTTCGTACCAACCGGTGCCGAGCCCGAGGTCGATCCTGCCGCCGGAGATGTCGTCGATGGTGGCAGCGGCGATCGCCAGCATCGATGGATGCCGGAAGGTGGCTGCGGTGACGAGTGTGCCGAACCGGATGTCCGGTACCTCGGCGGCGAGGGCCGCCAGGCTCGCCATGGATTCGGACGGTCCGGGCAGGCCGTCCTGGCCGAACATCGCCAGCACATGATCAGAGTCGCGCATCTCCAACCGAGAGCGAATCAAACTGATCCGATGTGCCTAACCTAGGCGTCGGCTGACGATCGATTGATGGCTTTGGATGCGCTCGGTGCTCTTTTCCGCGGCAAAAGGGCGTCATGTTGCGCAAGAAGCAACGAGTTGCGCAATCGAAACATTGCCGGCATTCCCACGGACGGATCGCCTTGCTACGTTCTGCATCAGTTCACTGGTCGGATCCCTGTGCCAAGGCGAAGTCTTCATCTTCGGACGCGACGCTCGGCAGGTTCCCATTGTCCTTGAGGAGGATGAAGTGCGAGTTCCGAACACCCAGCGCGGTTTGCAGACACAGCCTTTCGATCAGACACGGTGGTTCACTGCGAACAACCGCCGTGGGTCGTACCGGCGTCGTCGCGAGCCTCGCGGCCCTTGCGCTGGTGGCCACCGCATGTGGTTCCAGCAGCACGCCGGCCTCGAGCCCGTCCAGCAGCGCGCCCGCATCGGCCCCTGCCGCATCTGCACCTGCCGCATCTGCACCTGCCGCGTCTGCGCCAGCCGCATCGGCACCGGCAAGCGCGGCCGGCTCGGCCGCAGGTTCGGCAGCTCCGTCCGCTGCAGGTTCTGCGCCCGCCGCGAGCGGGAGCGCCGCCACGGCGACCTCCGCAGCTGCTCTCGGCGGGATGTCCGGACTCGTCGCGGCGGCCAACAAGGAGGGTGCGCTCAACGTCATCGCTCTGCCGCCGGACTGGGCCGATTACGGCGAGGTGATCAAGGGCTTCCAGGCGAAGTATCCGAACATCAAGCTGACCTCGTTGCTGCCCGATGCTTCCAGCGCCCAGGAGATCTCGGCGGCGCAGACCGCCAAGGGCACGGACCAGGCACCTGACGTGTTCGACGTCGGTTCGGCGGTCGCACTCGATAGCGTGAAGTACTTCGCGCCGTACAAGGTGGCGGCCTGGAACGACATTCCTGCCGGAAACAAGGAACCGACCGGCCTCTGGTACAACGACTACACGGGCGTCATGTCGGTGGGCTACAACGCCGATCTGGTCGGCGGGGACATCACCTCGCTTGCCGACCTGACGAAGCCGGCGCTGAAGGGTCTGGTCGCGCTGAACGGTGACCCGACCCAGGCGAACTCCCCGCTGCAGGCCGTCGAAATGGCCAGCCTGGCCAACGGTGGCTCGCTCGACGACATCTCGAAGGGTGTCGACTACTTCGCCTCGCTGCACAAGGCGGGCACGCTGTCCTCCACCAAGTCGTCGTCGCAGGCGGTGGCGGCCGGCTCCATCGGCGTTGTCTTCGACTGGTCCTACAACCAACTCGCGATCACCAGTGCCGGACAGAAGGCGGGGTTGACCTGGAAGACCTTCACGCCCAAGGGAGTCACGTTGACCTCTTACTACAACCAGGCCGTCAACAAGGACGCTCCGCACCCGGCGGCGGCTCGGCTCTGGGAGGAATACCTGTACACCGCGGCAGCCCAGAATCTGTGGATGAAGGGCGGGGCTCTGCCGGTTCTCTACGCGTCCATGAAGGCGGCCGGCACACTCGATGCTGCCGCCGGCAAGAACCTGCCCCCGATCACCGGTGAGGTCGTTCAGATGAACGCTGCGCAGAACACCAAGGCGAACAAGTACCTGGCGGCCAACTGGGCCAAGGCCGTCGGCTGATCCCGGCAGACCAGTGACCGAGCAAACGAGCGGCCAGTTGTGACCGTCACCAGCGCTGCGACGCAGGCTCCCACTTCCGGTGGGAGCCTGCGTCGGCGGGTCGGCCCCAGGTTGGGGACCGTCCCGTTCTTCGCCTACACCGCTCTGTTCCTGTTGGTGCCGACGGCGATCGTGATCATCGGCGCCTTCCGGTCGGACAGCGGCGCTTTCAGCTGGGAGAACATCAAGGGGCTCAACAGCGAGCCGGTGTTGTTCGCCCTCCGCCAGTCTCTCTTGCTCTCTCTGTATTCCGCGGTGATCGGTGCCGTGGTCGGTGGGTTGGCGGCGTACGGGATCTCGACGGGCAGCCCGAACAGCATGATGCGCCGGTTGATGACCTCTGCATCCTCCGTCCTCGCTCAATTCGGCGGCGTCATGTTGGCCTTCGCCTTCGTCTTCACGTTCGGCCGGACGGGGCTGGTCGGGCGGTTCATGACCAAGCAGCTCGGGATTCCGGTGGATCCGAACTGGCTGCCGAGTCTGCCGGGTCTGACGTTGGTGTACTCGTACTTCCAGATCCCGCTGATGATCATCATCTTCCTGCCCGCGGTGGACGGCATCCGGCCGCAGTGGCGGGAGGCCGCCGAGTCGCTCGGTGCCTCGTCGTGGGTGTTCTGGCGCCGGGTGGCCGGTCCATTGCTCACGCCGGCGTTCCTCGGCTCTCTACTCCTGTTGTTCACCAACGCCTTTTCCTCATTCGCGACCGCCGCGGCGCTCATCGGCACCACTGATCCATTGATCCCTCTGCAGATCCGGCATGCCCTCATTTCGGAAACCGGCTCGGGTAACGCCAACTTCGCCAAGTCCCTCGCGCTGATGATGATCATCGTGGTGGCAATCCTGATGTTCATCTACTACCGGGTGCAGCGGAGGGCGTCACGATGGCTGACCTGAGCGTGCGAACCGCTGCACCGAGCACCGTCGAGACGCAGGCTCACCCGCCTCGCAAGATTCGGGCTTCGTTCCGGCGCAAGCAGGCCGTGTTCCGGTGGGTGATCGTGCTGATCGTCGCCGTCTTCATGTTGTTGCCGCTGGTCGGCCTCTTCGATTTCTCGACCCGGCTCTTCAACGGCAAACGCACGTGGTCGACGTGGTCGACCTTCCTACACCCCGCGCAACTGCAGGCGGCTGCTCCGGGACTGGTGAGCGGGTTGGGGATCACTCTCGTCCTCTGCGTCCTTACGGTGATCCTCACGATCGTCCTGCTCGTCCCGACCATGACATGGATCCGCCTGCGGGTGCCGGAGGTCTCGAAGCTCGTCGAGTTCATCTGCCTGCTGCCGTTGACCGTCCCGGCCATCGTCCTGGTCGTCGGGCTGGGGCCGATCTACCGGGTGATCGGGAAGGTCTCCACGGCATCCCTGTGGCTGTGTCTCGCCTACGTCATCCTGGCGCTCCCGTACGCATACCGGACCATCGATGCCGGCCTGGCGGCGATCGACGTCAAGACGCTGTCCGAAGCGGCCCGAAGTCTCGGGTCCTCCTGGAGCCGGGTCATGTGGAGCATCGTGTTGCCGAACATCCGGTCGGCGGTGGTCGGTGCCATGTTCCTGACGGTGGCCCTGGTGCTCGGTGAGTACACGGTGGCGTCCCTGCTTCTGAAGAACAACCTTCAGGTCGCGCTCTATGCCCTCGGCAGCAGCGCCGGCGCGGATCCGAAGCTCACTGCCGTCCTCTCGCTGGTGACGTTGCTATTGGGTTTCGTGCTGATGTTCGGATTCAGCTTCATCGGCGGTCGCAAGCGGCGTGGACCGACCGTGACAACGCCTGGCGGTATCGCTGCACTGGATGAGGAACCGACTGCCGTGTTCGCCGGCCCTGGAGCGGGGCCGGGCGAATGACCGCCGAACGACAACCCCCGATGGGATCGAGGACCAAGCGTGACGATGACTGAAGCGCCGACCAAAGCCGGTGTCGGCGTCGAGTTGCGTGGGCTGCGCCGGACTTTCGGGGACGTCCACGCACTGGACGGGATGAACCTGGACATGACTCCAGGCGAACTGGTGGTGTTGCTCGGGCCCTCCGGCTGCGGCAAGACCACCGCCCTGCGGGTGCTGGCCGGGCTCGAGGACGCCGATGGCGGACAGGTGGTCGTGGGCGGGAAGGACATCTCGTCGGTTCCCACCAGCAAGCGGGACATGGGGATGGTCTTCCAGGCCTACTCGCTGTTCCCACACATGACTGCGCGGGAGAACGTCGGTTTCGGCCTGCAACTGCGTGGTCTGAGCTCGGCTGCCCGCAATAAGCGGGCCGGCGAATATCTGGAGTTGGTTGGCCTGGACAGCCACGCCGACCGTTACGCGCACCAGATGTCAGGTGGTCAGCAGCAGCGGGTCGCGCTGGCCAGGGCGCTGGCCATCCAGCCGAAGGTCCTGCTGCTCGACGAACCGCTGTCCGCGCTCGATGCGAAGGTCCGGGTGCAGCTGCGGGACGAGATTCGCCGGATCCAGCTGGACGTCGGTACCACCACGTTGTTCGTCACCCATGACCAGGAGGAGGCGCTTGCCGTCGCCGACCGGGTCGGTGTGATGAGGGCTGGGCGGATCGAGCAGATCGATCATCCGGACGTCATCTACTCAGCGCCGACGACCTCGTTCGTGGCCGAATTCATCGGCCTGACGAACAAGTTGGTGGGCAATGCATCCAACGGGACGGTCTCGGTGCTGGGCAGCACCGTTCCGCTGCTCGACGGTTCTCCGACGACCGGACGAGTGACCGCGCTGGTGCGGCCGGAAGCCGTGAAGCTCACGCCGGCGGCGGCAGAAAGCGGGCTGAGCCAGGCGACCGTGGTCTCGACCAGCTTCCTCGGTGCGCATGGCCGGGTGCACGCACGGCTCGCGGACGGCACCATCGTCCAGGCGCAGATGTCAACCGGCGAAACAGTGGCGCTTGCGCCCGGTGACGTGGTCGACGTCGCCATCGCGCCGAATCCCGTGCTGGCGACCGCCTGACGGGGGCGGCGGATCGCGCGCCCGCACCTACGGCAGGATAGCGGCATGAGCTCGCCGCCGACCGACCCTGCTGCATTGCTTGCCCTCGCGGTCACGGTGGCCAGGGCGGCCGGCGCCGAGCTGGTCTCGCGTTACGGTCGCGTCGAGGGCCTCGACACCAAATCCTCTGCCACGGACCCGGTTTCGGATGCCGACCGGGCGGCGGAGTCGCTGATCGTCCGCTTGCTGCTGGAGCAGCGGCCGGACGACGGGATGATCGGCGAGGAGGGTGCAGCGAGGCCATCAGGGTCGGGCGTGACCTGGGTGATCGACCCCCTCGACGGCACCGTCAACTACCTGTATCAGCTGGACAACTTCTCGGTGAGCATCGCTGCGGAAGATGGCGCGGGCGCTCTCGTGGGTGCCGTGTTCGACCCGATGCGCAATCGGATGTACACGGCGACCCGAGGCGGGGGAGCGTTCCTGGACGGTATGGCGTTGGCCGTCAACGAACCGGTACCGCTCGAGCGTGCCCTGCTGGCTACGGGATTCGGGTACACCGCCGAACGACGAGCCGCGCAGGCCGCCATCATCGCCCGGTTACTGCCGAGGATCAGGGATATCCGGCGGTTCGGTTCGGCGGCCTTGAACCTCTGCGAGTTGGCAGGTGGTCGACTGGACGCCTACTACGAGGAGGGCGTCCAGCACTGGGATGTCGCCGCGGGCGGCCTGATCGCCACCGAGGCCGGGGCACTGATGACCAAGAGCGGACTGACCGGTGCCGATACGGGATGGCTGGTCGCCGGGCCGAGCCTGCACGCGGAACTGACGGCCGCGCTGCCGGCGCCACGTTAGGCGGTTGGTGCCGCCGAACATCCGCACGCCCCTTGGGCCGGCGCTCTCAGGCGGCGTTGCCGGCCAGCGCGCAGTCCTGCTGACGCCCGCTGTTCAGTCCCCTGGCCAGGGCCGAAGCTCGTTGCTGCGGGGTTCCATGGCTGTCCATCTCGGCCCGGTCGCTGATCGCCGCGACGAGTGTGCGTTCGACTGCGGCAAATCTGGTCGAGTCGAGCTGGCCGGCCGCACTTTGCTGATTCGCCCAGACCCCGGAGAGGCAGTCCGCTTGCTGCTCGATCCGTTGTGAGGCGGTCTGGGAGCTGTCGCCGTATCCGGCTTGCTTGACGTCGGCTTGGACGACGTGACCGAACTCGTGCGCCAGGACAACGGCCAGGGCGTAGGGGCGGTCCGCTGCGCTGAAGTGGCCGTCGAGCAGGGTGGTCAGGCTGGGGTCGAGATAGACGACGTTGTTCACCTGGCAGGTGAACGCCGGTGCGGCGGTGAGAGCGGAACGGCAGGCCGCCGGTACCTGCTGGGCGGCCGCGTCGACCACGACCTGATGGCCGACCGATGTGCCGAGCCGGTCCGTCCAGAAGGTGGACAGGGATTGGCCGAGGCACTGCGCCACAACCTGTTCGCCGGAAGTGTCGGCATCCGGGCAGACCGCCGAACGCGGCAGTCCCGTCGGCCACACCCAAAGGCGGCGGCAACGGGGGTGTGGCCGTGGGCGTCACGGGCGCGGGTGAGGCGCTCGGCGAAGTAGCCGCCGCAGCGGGCACCGGCGATGTGGGTGCGGTTGTCGACGGCTCGGTGATCGCGGCTGCCGTCGGTGGGACTGCGTCGCTGGACGCCACCGAAGCGGCGGGGGATCCCGCCGCGGCAATGACGCCCGTTCCACCCTGCGTGCCGGCGCAACCGGCCGCGACAAGTGCGAGAAGGGCGAGCGCGGCCCAGCGGTAGGTCTTGATCATGACCTGACGGTAGGTGGCCAAGTTGGGGCGGATCGGTGCTCCGCTGTGGAATCGGGTGTGTGCCGGCGCGCCCGGTGCTCGCGGATCACCGCCCGAAAGAAGTCGAACGAGGCACGCGGGATACGTTCCAGGGAGCCGGGCTCCACCCGAACGAGGCCGAATTGCCGGGTGAATCCCTCTGTGCCCTCCCACGCGTCGGTCAGGCCGCGATGGAAATAGCCGCGGATGTCCACGCCGGCGGCGACCGCATCGTCGACGGCGCCGAGATGACCGCGCAGGTAGTCGATCCGGGCCGGATCTTGGAGCCGGCGATCGGCACCGCCGCCGCTTTCTGAGCTGCCTGCCTGCCGGTCGGCGACATCCTTCGGCGAGATCCGTTTCGGCGAGATCCTCGTAGGCCGCACCGTTCTCGGTGATGATGATGGGTGGCATCCCCGGATAGCGCTGACGCAGAGCGGTCAACAATCGCGTCAGCGACTCCGGTCGCACCGCCCAGTCGCTGTCGGTCACCGGTGCGCCGGCCGACGGGATCACCGCAAACGGAATCGCGGTGTTGTCCGGAGCAGCCTCGACCACGGTGGGATGGAAATAGCTCACCCCGTAGAAGTCCAGCGGGGTCGAGATCGCCGCGAGGTCGCCGTCGCGTATCAGACCGGGCTGTCGGTCCAGGAGCGGTTGAAGCAGGCGCGGATAACGACCAGCCAGGATGGGGTCGCTGAACTGTCGGTTGTGATAGGCGTCGTAGAGAGCCGCCGCGACCCGGTCGGGAGCCGAGTCGGTTGCCGGCAGCACCAGGGTGTGGTGGTTGGAAATTCCGATACGGGCGGAACTGCCGTGCGACAGCACTTCTCGTATGTTCGCGTGGGCGACGAGCAAATGATGGGTGGCTGCGAAGGCTTGACCGAGCATTGTCAGTCCGGGCGCGTCGACGCCCAGGGCGTGGCCGTATGCCATGTGCAGCAACGGATCAGCGATCGTGGTCCAGTTCCGCACTCGATCTCCGACGCGGTCCACGACCAACTGCGCGAAATCACCTGCAGCCGCGGCGGTATCGCGCTCCAGCCAGCCGCCGGCCAGCATCAGGTCAAGCGGCAGGTCCCAGTGGTAGATGGTGGGCCAGGGGTCGATTCCGACCGAGAGCAGGCGATCGACCAGTCGGTCGTAGAAGTCCAGGCCGCTGGGATTGGCTGCCCCCCGGCCGGTCGGCTGGACTCTCGACCAGGAAATCGAGAACCGGTATGCGTCGACTCCCAAGCGGGCGAGCAGCGCCACATCATCGGCGTAGCGGTGATAGTGATCGACGGCGACCTCACCGGTGCTTCCGTCTACGGTTCGGCCTGGGACGGCCGCGACGGCGTCCCAGATAGACGGCCGGCGACCGTCGATCGCGGCGGCGCCCTCGATGCTGAAGGCGGACGACGAGACGCCGAACGCGAAATCGGCGGGCAGGTGCGGGAAATCACCGGCGTTGCGTCGGTCGGTGTGGTTCGGAGATCGTGTGTCGCCGGTAGATCCTGCTGCCTCCGGAATGACCGACAATGGCCTAGCCCCGCGGGATCTGGAACGCTACCAGACGGCAATCGCCGAGATCCGTCTGCTCCCAGTCGACTTCGGTTTCCAATACGGCCATCGCTGATGTCGGGAATCGAGCGTGCAAGGCGTCGACCGCCGCAGGGTCGCTGCGTCGGGCCGGCCAGCTCCATGGCGAGCCCCGGTATGCCCGGACCATGTCCCACGACGAGCAAAGTGATCACGCGTGGAGGCAGTCAATCGGATCTGCGCGAGGATGTCGGCAGGGGCAGCATCGTAGATGCTGGCGGCGAGTCGGATCGGCGCATCGATGAGCAAGGCGGCAATCGTCTGTTGTGTCCGCACCGATGTCGAGGTGAGCACCTCGTCGACGGGCGCCACCTCGGCGCGTAGCCATTCTCCCGCCAGGTGCGCCTCAGATCGACCGCGATCGGCCAGCGGGCGATCGTGATCACGGACGCCACCCGGATAGCCGGACTTCGCATGCCTCATCAGGATCAGAGTGCGTTTACGTGTCAACTATCTCGCTCATCCTTCCGTTGCGCGCCCATCATCGCATCCGACCGCGTCAGTACGCTGCTGCGGTGCTAAGCTCCGCTGTCGATCGATGCACCGATGAGAACGCTGTAGCTTCGATAACGCTGTGTAGCGGTGCCACGACTTAGCGAACACCCGCTGGGCAAAAAGCGCCAAGGCGCGTACTGTCGGGTACGCCGAACCGGTCCATAGCCGAGTACCCAATCTGGTCCAACAGTGGCGCCAGAAGATTCCTGATTGACAGGAGACTTCTGTGTCCATATCTGTTGACTTGCGCTCATCCGACGAATCCGCTTTCGACGCTCCCCGTCGACCGGCCGACAGGTCAGCGCATCCTTCGCGTGACTGGGCGGGCGGCCGAAGGCCCACCAGGCGCAGAGGCGCCGCGGACCCGTCGAGCGATTCGGTCACCCGGATCTACCCCGATCTCGTGCCACAGTCCGAGGTCCCACAGTCCGAAGTAGAGCAACCGTCGGCTGTCGAGGCACCCGCCGAAGAGACGTCGGTGGCAGCGCCGGAGCGATCGCTGCCGCGAAACGCTCCGCACGAGACCGATCGGTCGGCCAGAGTGGCGGCACTGCTGGTCGAGATGGCCGCGTGCGATGACCCGGTCCGCCGCAAGCGCCTCGAGTCCGCGGTCGTTGTCGAGCATCTGAACGTGGCCAAGTCGATCGCCTCGCGGTACCGCGGGCGGGGCGTCGAGCGGGGCGATCTGGAGCAGCTGGCCTATCTCGGCCTGGTCAAGGCGGTGTCGCGTTGGCTCCCTGGTTTGAGTGACGACTTCCTCCAATTCGCCGTCCCGACCATCTCCGGTGAGATCAAGCGATACTTCCGGGATCACTCCTGGCTCGTCCGTCCGCCGCGTCGTGTGCAGGAACTGCGTTCCGCGATCTCTGTCGCTGAGCGGGACTTCCAGGAAGCCGGTGAGCTCCGGCCGACCGACGCCATGGTGAGCAAGCAACTCGGCGTCCGCGACGTGGACGTGCGGGAAGCAAGGGCGGCAGCCGGCCTGTGCCGCCCGCCGTCGATCGACTCGGATTCCGGCGCCGGGCTGTTCATCGCCCAGCAGTGGAGTGGCAGCGACTGCATGGCCGCCGTCGACGATCGCATGTCGTTGGAGGTCGTGCTGAGCAGTCTCACCGAGCGCGAACGCACAGTGGTCGGCATGCGATTCAACGACGGCATGTCGCAGGCGCGCATCGGCGAGGCCATCGGGGTGAGCCAGATGCAGGTCTCGAGGATCCTGCGCGACGTCGTCAGCAAGCTGCGCGACCGCTGGGAGGCCTAGCCCGTCGCGTCGATTGCGAGCGCTGGGCGGTCACCGAGATGACGGACCAGCCCGCTCCTCGCGTTCAGATGCGATGGGTTCCTTGCTCGGGTGGCTGCGGCTCGGGTATCCACTCGTTCGGAGTGGTGACGTCGTTCGCCCTGATCACCACGACGACATCGCCAGGCTGCAGCACCCGGATCTTCCCGGAATCGAAGCGATGCGAGACGCCGTTGCGGATCACGGTCAGCACGATCTCGCCCTGCGCGATCAGCCGGGCCGGAGACAGCCCGATGTCCATCCGGCTGACGTCCCGTTCCACGATCTGCAGTCCGGCCACCGGTTCGAGCAGATCCTCGATCACCTCGCCGGCGTTGGGCGCGATGATCGACAATCCGAGGAGCCGGCCGGCCGCCTCCGCGGTGGGAATGACGACGTCGGCGCCGCCCTGGCGCAGCACGCCGATGTTCTGCCCTTCGCGCGCCGCGGCGGCAATCGTCGCGTTGGGCGCCAGCCGGCGGGCCGTCAGGGTGACCAGCACATTGGTGTCGTCCCGATCAGCGGCCACGATGACCCGGTCAGCCGCGGACAGCGACGCCTGGTCGAGCACTTCCTCCCGCCGGGCGTCGCCCAGGATCCCGACACATCCGGCGGCCGTTGCGGCCTTGATCGAGGCGCCGTTCGTGTCCACGACGACGATGTGGTCCGCCGGATAACCCTGGTCCTTCAGCGCCTGGACGGCCGACCGGCCTTTCATCCCGAACCCGATCACCACGGTGTGGTTCTTCACGCGTCGCCTCCAGCGGTTATAGCGGAACTGCTGCCTGCTGCGTTCGGTCAGCACCTCGATGGTGGTGCCGACCAGCACGATGAGGAAGATGAAGCGCAACGGCGTGATCAGCACGATGTTGGTGAACCGCGCGGACTCGGTGACCGGCGTGATGTCGCCGTAACCGGTGGTCGACAGGGTGACGGTGGCGTAATAGAGGGCGTCGAGCCTGGTCGACAACTGGCCGTCCAGATCCCGGTAGCCGGTTCGCTCCAGCCACACCGCCACCGTGGTGACGACGATGCACAGCACCGCGATGAAGACGCGGAAGGCGATGGCCCTGATCGGGCCGTGAGCTTTATCGGGCAGCTGCACCCGCGCACGGGTATCCCTGATCACAGCCGGACCCTACTGTGCTGCCGGTTCCGGATGAGCGATCAGGGCGTTTCGCGCTCGGCCAGGAAGGCCTCGAATTGTGCTCCGAGCTCGTCCGCGGTGGGCAGTGGCGCCGATTCGGCCAACAGTCCGCGACCGGTGGCGGCGACGAAGGCGTCGTACTGCCCCTCCAGCGCCTGGACCATCTCGGCGATCTCGACGTTCTCCTCCAACTGGGTGGCGAGTTGCGCCTGCACCGCGGCAGCCGCCGCATCAAGGCCGGTGGTGGGCAGCAGCAGGCCGGTCGCATCGGCGGTCGCCTGGATCAAGGTGCGTGCCGTCTCCGGGTAGTCGGAGCGGGCAACGTAGTGCGGCACATGGGCGGCGAAGCCGATGGCGTCACGGCCGGCCTGGCCGAACCGGTACTCGAGCAGGCCGGTGGCATGACCGGGCACCTGGATGGTGCCGATCCAGTCCTGCGGTCCGTCGATCAGTTCCGGGCGGGTGGCGTGCGTTGACATGCCCGTCGGACGGGTGTGCGGAACGCCCATCGGGATGGCCATCAGGCCGACGGTCAGCCGGACGTTGAACCGGTCGGCGATCTGACCGACGGCGGCGGCGAACCGTTCCCACTGGACGTCGGGTTCCGGGCCGGTGAGCAGCAGAAACGTCGATCCACCTGAGTCCACCATGGCCCTTACCACCAACTGCGGTGCGTCGTAGTCGATGAAGGCGTTGCGAGCAAAGGTGAGAGTGGGCCGCCGGGCCCGATAGTCGATCAGTTGGTCGACGTCGAAGGTCGCGACGATCGTGCTGTCCAACTTGTCCAGCAGCTGCGCCACAGCCAGGCTGACGCCTGATCCGGCGTCGACATAGCCGTCAAGGGCGTGCAGCAACACCGGGTTGACCAGATCGTCGATCTGCGGCACTTCGAGATGCAGTTCGTAGAGCTCACCCGGTTCGCCGGCCATCTCTCGGCCCTCCTGAACGTCTGCAACCCCGTCGGAGCTGACGGCGGTTCTCGAATCTCCATTGTGCGTCGTCGGCGCACCTGTTGATGCCAACCGCCGGTCACAGTTGGGCATTCCCTCGGCTCTGGACCGCGAGTGGGCAGCCACCAGCTGAAATCGACGGCTGAGCGCACCCTCGCGGGATTCAGTCGAAGACCACCGGTCAGCTGATCAGGAGACCAGGGCCTTGGCCGTGTACTCGTTCTCCTCCAGCAGCAGGGCGTTGACCTGCTCGACCACCACCGCTTCGATCTTGGCGCCGAAAAGCGGGATGGGAACGCTGGCCTGTCCTGTGACGGCAAGGCTGGACCCAGCCCCCGACGGAGTCAGCGAGATGGTGCCCTTCATCGTCGCCGGAGCACCCTTGATGACGACGGAGAAGTCGGCCTGATATCCGTCACCGTCGGCCCGCCAGTCCTCGGTGCGCTCGGTGATCGGGTCACCCGAGATCATGGACGCGACCATCGACGGCAGTGCTGAGGCCGGAATCGACTGCCGGGTGACGATCTTGGTGTGGTCGCCCTCGGTATCGAGACTGACGATCTCCGGATCGTTTCCGCCGGTGGCTTTCAGGCGCTCGTCCAGGAACGTCCGATCGGTGAGCAGGGCGTACACGGCAGCCGGGGCGGCCGCGAATTCGTGGGTGACGGCAAGGGACGTAGCCAAGGTTCTCGCTCCTGGGATTGTGCTGTTGGCGTGGAATGTCAAGTGGAACGTCAACAGTAGGCCAGCCGACGCGGAGCGGTGCCTATCCGCCGACTGCCGTTCCCGGCAGTCGCTCGCCGAGCCGCTCCAGCGCATCGATCACCTGCGCCTGGTAGCCGTCGGCCGGTTCAGCGGTCCAGCCGAGCGTGCGGGTGGCGGCCAGTCCCCGGTCCAGATGATCGGCTGCCTCCGCGAACCGCCCCAGCTTTCGGTACACCTCGCCGAGGTTGAGGTGCAGCGACGGATAGAAACCGGCGACCGGCGTTCCGATGCCCGCCGCGGCGACCCGGTGACCGGTCAGCTGGTCGGCGGCCGCCAGTGCGCGGAGATCCCAGCGCAGCTCGTCCTCCGGGTCGTCCTGCACATCGGCCATCGAGTGGGCTATCGCGACGCGGTGCATCGGGTCGCCGTCGGCTCCCACCTGCTCCCAGGCGCGACCCAGCAGTTCCCGGGCACGAGCGCGATCGCCGCTGCGGCCGAGACCGATGGCCTCGCCCACTGTCGTCATCACCGGGTCGGGATCGTTGGACGCCTGCTCCGCCACCCGACCATCCTGCATCATCGCTGACCCAGACCCCGCAGCTCATCGCCCGGCAGTTCGTCGCGCGGGGGTGCTTCGAAGCGCGGTTAACCTTGGCCGGTGTCTCCTCCTGTCCGCCTCGCCGATCTGACCACCCTGCGCCTGGGCGGCCCGGCAGCGGCACTGGTCACCGTGACCAGCGCGAACGAGCTGGCGGATGTGATGGGCAGCTCTGGTCGGCGTGAGGTCCTGGTGCTGGGCGGCGGTTCGAACCTGGTCGTCGCCGATGCCGGCTTTCCCGGCACGGTGGTCAGGATCGCCATTCCCGGCATCGAGATCGGCCCCGATCTGCCGGACGGCACGGTCGAGGTGACGGTCGGCGCGGGCGAGAACTGGGACACCGTCGTCGAGGTCCTGGTCGCTGCCGGCCTGACCGGGTTGGCGCCGTTGTCCGGGATCCCGGGCAGCACGGGAGCCACCCCGGTGCAGAACGTCGGGGCCTACGGCACCGAGATCGGCGACATGTTGACCGCCGTCACCTTCTACGACAGGGCGACCGGCGACATCGCCCGGCATCCGGTGGAGGAGCTGCAGCTCGGCTACCGAAGCTCGGCGCTACGCGGAACGGAACGGGCCGTGATCACCGACATCACCTTGCGTCTCGGTCGGGAGCCGAAGCCGGTGAGATACGCCGAGCTGGCTCGAACCCTGGGCGTGGAGGTCGGACAGACGGCTTCCGAAGCCGTCCAACGCGAAGCCGTTCTGCGACTCCGACGCGGCAAAGCCATGGTGATCCAGCCGGGGGTCGACGACCCCGACACCCGCAGCGCCGGATCGTTCTTCACCAACCCGATCCTGGACCGCGACGAGGCGGCGCGAGCCGACAGTGCCATCCGCGGCCGGCTTGGCGAGGACGTCTCCTACCCGCACTATCCGGCGGGCGCCGGGACTGAGGAAACTCTCCGCTGCCTGGCTGATCGAGCGAGCCGGATTCAGCCGGGGATACGACGGGCCCGGCGCACGCGTCGGGCTTTCCAGCAAGCACACCCTGGCTCTGGTCAACCGGAACGGCAGCACCGCAGACCTCCTGGCCCTGGCCCGGGAGATCCGGGACGGGGTGCGCGAGATGTTCCATGTCGAGCTGCATCCGGAGCCCGTACTGGTCGGCGTCACGCTCGACGGGTGACCCGTTTCACCGGCGAGCGTCGGGCTCTAGCGCGTCCAGGCAGACAGGGATTTCACCGGCTGCGCTTACCGTTAGAGGTTCGACCTGGGACGGGTCGCAGGTCAGGCGTGCGCCGAGCGCGCCGGCCAGAGGGAAGTGGAGAACAAGGGTGCGCAAGCGTTCTGTAGGGATTTTCAGCCGCCGTGCGGCAGCCGCAGGGGCCTTGATGGCAGTGGTCGCGCTGGTGACGTCGGCCTGTTCGTCAGGTCCGCAGATCGTCACCGTGACCGTGACCAGCGGCCAGGTCGCGGCAGCCTCGCCCGCGGTGGTGGCACCCGATCTGACCACCAGCGCCCCGGCTTCGGCGGTTCCGACGACCGCTGGCACCACGCCTCCGGCGAACGCCGTGCGCATCACCGCCACTCCCGCCTTCGGAACGAAGAACGTGCCCCCGAACAATCCCGTCAAGATCAGCGTGTTCGCGGGCAAGATCACGAGCCTGACGATGTCCGGCGACGACGGTACGGAAGTTGCCGGCAAGACCGCCGCCGACCAGACGGCGTGGACGAGTTCCGAGCGGCTCCAATACAACACGACCTACACCTTCAAGGGCATCGCCACCTCGAACGAGGGCAAGCCGAGCCCCATCTCCGGCCGGATCACCACCGTGAAGCCCAAGGCAACCGAGCGGGCGGCCATCCAGATCCCGAACGGCAAAACCGTCGGAGTCGGGGCATCGATCATCATCACCTTCTCCGGCGTGGTGAAGAACCGCGCCGCCGCCGAGGCCGCCTTGAAGGTCACCACCTCGGCGGGCGACAAATTGAAGGGCAACTGGGGCTGGCTGCAGGACGAGGACGTGCAGGGGAACGGTGTCGTCCAGTCACAGGTGCACTGGCGCCCCACCGCCAGTCCGGTTTCCGGTACAACGCCGTACTGGCCGGCGTTCACCAAGGTGCATGTCGTAGCCGACCTCAAGGGTGTCGACTACGGCGGGGGGCAGTGGGGCCGTGAGGACTTCACCTCCGACTTCACCATCGGCCGTTCCCAGATCGTCATCGCGGACGCCTCGACGTTCCACCTGATCGTGACCGTCGACGACAAGGTGACCAAGAACTACGCGGTCTCCTACGGCAAGGAATCGGTGCCCGGACGGGCGACCGTCAACGGGATCCACATCGTCACCGAGAAGTCCCCGACCGTTCACATGTGCAACCCGCAGTTCGACTACTGCAACGTGCTGGAGAAGTGGGCGGTCCGGATCAACAACAACGGTGAGTTCATCCACGAGAACCTGAAGGCCGCAGCGGCCTTCGGTGTCGCGAACGTGTCGCACGGCTGCATCAACATGGGTGAGCCGGCCGCACAGGACTACTACAACTCGGCCATCTACGGGGATCCCGTCGTGGTGAGCAACACCGGTGGGCCGCAGATGAGCGAGAAGGACTCGATCTACGACTGGATCTATTCGCCGGACGAGTGGAAGGCGCTGTCCGCACTCTGACGGACGGGCCAGGCTGCCGGCGACGCGGGCAGGGCACAATCGATCTCGTGACCATCCGCACCCCTCACCGGCATGCGCTGCGCAGGCTGGCGGCGATCTCGCTACACACGTCGCCCTTGGCCCAACCGGGAACCGGGGATGCCGGCGGGATGAACGTCTACGTCGCGCAGACGGCCGTGCGGCTTGCGGCCCGCGGCATCGAGGTCGAGATCTTCACCAGGTCGACGTCATCGGACTGCCCACCCATGCAGGAGATGTCCGCCGGTGTGCTCGTCCGGCACATCGTGGCGGGCCCGTTCGAGGGCCTGGACAAGGACGAGTTGCCCGGTCAGCTCTGCTCCTTCGCGGCCGGTGTGATGCGCGCCGAAGCCCGTCAGGAGCCCGGCTACTACGACGTCCTGCACTCCCACTATTGGCTCTCCGGTCAGGTCGCCTACCTGGCGAAGGATCGCTGGGGGGTTCCGCTCGTGCACTCGGCGCACACCCTGGCGAAGGTGAAGAACGCGGCCTTGGCCGAGTCCGATTCGCCGGAGCCGCGCGGTCGGCTGATCGGTGAGGAGCAGGTGGTGGCCGAGGCCGACCGGCTGATCGCCAACACAGACACCGAGGCTCGTCAGCTCGTCGACCTGTACGGGGCGTCCCCCGACCGGATCGACGTGGTTCCCCCCGGCGTGGACACCGACGTGTTCAGCCCGGGCTCGAAGTCGGCTGCCCGTGCTGCACTCGGCCTCGCCGGGGATGAACTGGTGGTCGCCTTCGCGGGCCGGATCCAGCCGTTGAAGGCGCCGGACGTGCTGCTGCGCGCGGTCGCCGTCCTCCGGCAGGATTTTCCGGACCGGAGATTCCGGGTGATCATCGTCGGCGGAGCGTCCGGCACCGGGCGCATCGCGCCACATCGGCTGGAGGAGCTGACGGCGGAACTGCGACTGGGTCACACGGTCGACTTCCTCGAGCCGATGCCGCCGGCCCAGCTGTGCCAGGTCTTCCAGGCCGCAGACGTGGTGGCGGTGCCCAGTTACAACGAATCATTCGGGCTGGTGGCACTCGAGGCGCAGGCGGCGGGTACACCGGTCGTGGCCGCGGCGGTCGGCGGGCTGCGGGTGGCCGTGAAGGACGGAGTGACCGGCCTGCTCGTGCCCGGCCACGATCCGGCCCGGTGGGCTCAGGAACTGGCGTCGGTGCTGCTGGATCCCGTCCGGCAGGCAGCGTTCGCCGCCCGAGCGCCCGCCCAGGCGGCTCGCTTCTCCTGGGACAGAACGGTGGACGGCCTGCTGGAGAGCTACGACCGGGCGTTGTACGCCAGGACGCGGGTCGCGGTATGACCGCGGTACGGCCGCAGGTCGGCCAGATCGAGGACGCGTTGACCGAGCTTGGCGTCGATTTCTCCGCCGAGCCGGACGACGCCTTCCTGCTGACCCTGCCGGGTGAGCGGCGCCACCGCACGCTCCTCTGGTTGATCGTCGGCGCTCACGAGCTGTTGGTGGAGTCGTTCGTGTGCCGGGCCCCGGACGAAAACCGCGAAGAGGTCTACCGCTTTCTGCTGCAACGCAACTCGAAGCTGCGCTCGGTGGCCTACGCGCTCGACGGCGACGGTGACATCCACCTGGTGGGCCGGATCGGCCTGGCCACTCTGGGTGCGCGACCCGCCGACGAGCTGAATACCGTTCTGGGGGTCGTGCTGACCACTGCGGACGAGGACTTCAACCAGATCCTGGAGCGCGGATTCGCCGGCGCCATCCGTCGTGAGTGGGCCTGGCGCACCTCCCGCGGGCATTCGCTGCACAATCTCAAGGCCTTCCAGCACCTGATCCAATAGTCCCGATCGAGCTGTCCGGTGTCGGTCGATCACCAGCCCCACGAACCGGGCGCGCCCTTGAAAGGGCCGACGACGTCGTCGGTGATCCAGCCGCCGTAGAAGCCGCCGTCCTGGGGCCGGACCAATTCCCCGTCGACCTGACAGGTCAGCGCGGACGGCGAGAACGCCAGATGACCGGCGATCTGCCGAAACGGCGCCGTCGGCTGCTCATAGCTCCACGCCGCGGCGTGGAGCGTCCGGCCATCACCTGTCACATCCCAGTAGGTCGCTGCGCCCTTCCACTCACACGTGGTGCCGGCCGCAGAGGAGAGCGTCAAGGCCCCGTCCCGAACGGACGTGCGCGGCAGATACCAGGTCGGCGGATGGCTGGTCTCGAGGACCCGGAAGGCGGCGTCCGTCTCGGCGACCAATCGATCGCCGACCAGCACGACCAGATGCCTGCGCGAGCGCTCGAGGCGCGGTGGCCGCGGATAGTCCCAGACCGATTCCTGTCCCGGTCCAGGCTTGCGCGGCACGACACCGCGGGGGAGTGATGACCTCATGCCCACATGATGCGCTGCTGCTGCGACCCCGCGCGCCAGATGTGCGTGCGACAGCCGTGGCCGAACTGTGACCGACGTCGTGCAGCGAATGCGGTGCGCACTCCGTCCTAGCGGTGAACTGGAATCGCGTGGCGGTCGACCGGTGTCGGTCACGGTGTGCGGTTTCGACCACCCACGGTGCCAGGGGCACCGCCGATCCGCGGGAGAAGCGATGCAGCACAGACCATCCGAACCGATCGGCGACCAATCCCTGCACTTTCCCCGACGGCGGCGCCGGACCGCGGCGGCGACCGCCGCAGCCGGGCTCGTCCTGATGCTGGTCGCTGGCTGCACCTCCAGCCGGTCAGCGGCCTCGGTGTCCTCTGCGGCGGCAGCCGCTTCCACCGTGGCGGGGCCACCCGCCGGCCCGGCGGCGCCCTCCTCGGCCGCGGCATCGGCGGCCGCCGGCGCACCGTCAGCCGGCTCGGCCGCAACCGGGTCCGGCGCCCGGAATTCGTCGGGCGCGCTGCCGAACGTCGGCGCCCAGGTCGTCGTGTCCGACCGCCAGGTCGTCAAGACCGCCAACGTCACGATGAACGTCGTGGTGACGTCCACGAACCAGGGCGCCGCTGCGGATCTGACCAAGGAGCAGACGAGCGGTCGACGATGCCTACGTCCAGGTCACCGCGCTCGCTTCGGGCGCGGGTTACGTGAGCGCCGTCAACGGCGGCGGAACCACCGTGTCGATCACCCTGCGCGTGCCAGTGGCCGGATTCTCGGATGTGCTTGACGAGCTCGCCGGCATCGCACCGATCGTGACCCGGCAGATATCGACGGAGGATGTGACCGCGCAGATGGTGGACCTCACCAGTCGGGTGCAGACCATGGCGGCCAGCGTGGCGCAGGGGCGGGTCCTACTGTCCAAAGCCACCAAGATCGGTGACGTCATCGAGATCGAGGGCGAGGTCAACCAGCGCGAAGCCGATCTCGAGTCGCTCCAGCGGCAGCAGGCGGCGCTGGCGGGCCAGACGGCACTGTCCACCATCACGGTGGTGCTGCGCGGATCGGTCACCGGAGTCAAGGTGCCGCCGCCACCCACATCACCGGAAGCGAGATCGGGATTCTTCGGTGGTCTGGCCAATGGCTGGGACGCGCTCCGCCACATCGGACATGCGGTGCTGACCGTGATCGGCACGCTGATCCCGTTCCTGCCGATCTTGGCCGTCGTCGTGCTCGGATTGCTCTATTGGCAGCGCAAGTTTCGTCGCACCACGCCGCCCGTCCTGGCGACTCAGCCCGGAGACCCACACCCGACGGATTGACCGGCCCGCGGGCTGCGGCAGACTGCTCCCCATGACTTCGACCCTGATCCTGCTGCGCCACGGCGAGAGCACCTGGAATGCGACCAATCAGTTCACCGGATGGGTGGACGTACCGCTGTCGGCCAAGGGCACCGGAGAGGCGCAGCGCAGCGGCGAGTTGCTCCGCTCGGTCGGGACTCCTGCCGGACGTCGTGCACACCTCACTGCTCCGCCGGGCGATCACGACGGCCAATCTCGCCCTCGACGCCGCCGACCGTCACTGGATACCGGTGCGGCGCACCTGGCGCCTGAACGAGCGCCACTACGGTGACCTGCAGGGCAAGGACAAGAAGCAGACGCTGCAGACCTACGGCGAGGAGCAGTTCATGCTGTGGCGCCGCTCCTACGATGTGCCACCGCCGCCGATCAGCGACGACAACGAGTACTCGCAGGCCGGCGACCCGCGGTACGCGAACCTCGGGGAGGACGCGCCGAAGACCGAATGCCTGGCCGACGTCGTCGAGCGTCTGGAGCCGTACCTGCGCGGGCCGATCGCGGACGACATGGCCGACGGCAAGGTGGTACTCGTCGCCGCCCACGGCAACTCGTTGCGAGCCGTCGTCAAGCTGCTCGACGGCATCAGCGACAAGGACATCGCCGCAGTGAACATCCCCACCGGGGTGCCGCTCAAGTACGAGCTGGACGCCGACCTCCGCCCGGTCACTCCGGGCGGTGTCTACCTCGACCCGGAGGCCGCCGCCGCCGCAATCACCGCCGTGGCCAACCAGGGCCGCTGACGCCCGCTCATCGCTCTTGCGCCGGTTCTCGCGCTGATCAACTACGGCGGCGCGTACGAACGACGAGGTTTTGGTGCTCTTGTGACAGGAGTCGACGAGTTCATCAGCGCGACAAGGCTGCAGCTGGGGGACGGGTGAGTGAATTCCAGGTGAACGCCGGACGAGGCGGAGCCGTCGAATCGGCCAAACCCTGTCCGTCGGGACGACCGCGCGCCTGTCCAGCAGGTGAACTGCACCTACCATTCGAGATGTGTCGTGGATGGGGTACCTGGCTGTCGCCTTCGGCGCTGGGCTGATCGGGTTGCTGATCGGCCTTGCGCTGGCCAGGCGAGCGCCGCGGGCAGACGCGCCGCCGCCTCCGGACCAGGCCCAGCTGGCCGAGCTTGCTTTCACCTCGTCAACCACCGGCTACGCCGTGCTGGACGGTCAGGGTCGACTGCTTGTCTCGAATGCACGGGCCGTCGAGCTCGGCGTGGTCAGGGCAGGCTTGATCGACCATCGCATCGCCGCTGCCGTCGGACGGGCCAGGGTGGCCGGTGAGCCGATCGACGTGGAGCTCGGCGCGGTGGAGCCGGCCGTCGATCTGGCCGGGCCCCGCCCCAACCCGGCCGCCGTGCAGGCCGTCGTCATGTCGACCATCGAAGGATTCGTCGTCGTCTCGGCCACTGACGAAACGGAGGCCCTACGGCTGGAAGCCGTCCGCCGCGACTTCGTCGCCAACGTCTCCCACGAACTCAAGACGCCGGTGGCGGCCATCGGTCTGCTGGCCGAGGCGGTCCTCGACGGCTACGACGATCCGGAGCACGTGCAACGCTTCGCCGAGAAGCTCCTGCGTGAGTCGGTCCGATTGGGTGCGCTGGTCAACGAACTGATCACCCTGTCCCGGCTGCAGGGGGCCGATCCACTACCCGACCTCGCCGTGCTCGAGGTCGACACGCTGGTCGCCGAGGCGGAGGCCAGATCGGCGATCGTGGCCGAATCGGCAGGTATCACGATCACCATCGACGCACCGTCCGGCCTGCTCATCCAGGGCGATCGGCAGATGCTGGTCACGGCACTGGTCAATCTGCTGGCCAACGCCGTTCACTATTCGGCGGCGGGCAGCACGGTGTCGATCAGCCGCCGGGTCGTCCAATGGTTTCGTCGACATCGCCGTCACCGACCGGGGTATCGGGATCGCCGCGGAACACCAGAGCCGCGTTTTCGAGCGCTTCTTCCGGATCGACCCCGCGAGGTCGAGGGCGACCGGAGGAACAGGATTGGGACTGGCGATCGTCAAGCACGTCGCCGCCAACCACGGTGGATACGCCGTGCTGTGGTCCAAACCCGGTACCGGCTCGACCTTCACCCTTCGGCTGCCCGAGTTCGTACCAGAGGTGACCAACACCGATCCGGCCGACCTGCCCGAAGCCCCGGCGCCGCAGGCCGCAGCACATGACACCGTCCCGCCGAGCTCCCTGCTCGCCGGAAACAAAGGAGCACAGTGACAAGGGTTCTGATCGTCGAGGACGAGGAATCGATGGCCGACCCGTTGGCCTTCCTGCTGCGCAAAGAGGGCTTCACCACCAGCATCGCCGCCACGGGTCCGGAGGCGCTGGCCGAGTTCGACCGGGTCGGCGCGGACATCGTGCTGCTGGACCTGATGCTGCCCGGCATGAGTGGCACCGAGGTGTGCAAGGCGCTGCGGGCCCGCGCCGCGGTGCCGGTGATCATGGTGACGGCACGGGACTCGGAGATCGACAAGGTCGTCGGACTCGAGCTCGGTGCCGACGACTACATCACGAAGCCGTACTCCACCCGTGAGCTCATCGCCCGTATCCGGGCAGTGCTGCGCCGCGGCGCCGAACCCGAGGACGGTGCGCAGTCGACGCTGGCCGCCGGGCCGGTCCGGATGGACGTCGAGCGTCACGTCGTCTCGGTGCACGGCGAGCGGGTGTCGTTGCCGCTCAAGGAGTTTGATCTGCTGGAATACCTGATGCGCAATACCGGGCGGGTGCTGACCCGCGGTCAGCTGATCGACCGGGTGTGGGGCGCGGACTACGTCGGCGACACCAAGACCCTCGACGTGCACGTCAAGCGTCTGCGCTCGAAGATCGAACCCGACCCGACAGCGCCCCGGCATCTCATCACGGTCCGTGGACTCGGTTACAAACTAGAGACCTGAGGCCCGCGCGGCTGCCAGGCACGCCGCCTGCGTTCACGTCGGCGGTCGACACAACCCCGTACCGTGACAGCGTGAGTACCGGTCCCCGCCCGCCCATTCCGGTGGGTCTGTCAACGGCGGCGTCCTTTCCGGAGACGACCGCCGCGGCGTTCGAGATGGCCGCTGCCGCCGGGTACGACGGCATGGAGGTGATGGTCCAGACGGACCTGACCAGCCAGACACCCGACGCGTTGGCCCGGCTGATCGACCTGCACCAGATCCCGGTGCTGTCGGTGCATTCCCCTTGCCTTCTGATCACCGCCGCGGTGTGGTCGTCGGACCCGGTGGTCAAGCTGGCGCGCTCCATCGAGATGGCCGAGAAGCTAGGCGCGCCAACCGTCGTGGTCCATCCGCCGTTCGTCTGGCAGCGCGGTGCGGCGGCCAATTTCACCGAAGCGGTTGCCGAGCTGCAGTTGCGGACCGACGTCGTCATCGCGGTGGAGAACATGTTTCCGGTCCGGGTGGCCGGCCGGCTGGTCAACAGCTACCGACCGCACTGGGATCCCGTGCCCGCCGGTCACCAGCACTTCACCCTCGACCTCTCGCACACTGCGACTTCCGGGTCCGACGCGCTGAGCATGTTGCGCCGCATGGGCTCCCGGCTAGCCCATCTTCATCTCGCCGACGGCTCCGGCTCGTCGAAGGACGAGCATCTGGTGCCGGGGCGCGGCCGGCAGCCGTGCGCTGAAGTGCTGCAGATCCTGGCCCAGGACGACCTGGACGGTGAGGCGTTCGCCGGCTCGGTGATCCTGGAGATCTCCACCAGGGCGGTGAAGGCCGAGCAACGGAGGGTCGACGTCGCCGAGGCGTTGGCATTCGCCCGCCGCCACCTGTCGCCTGTCGGCGCGGACGGATGACCAGTCCGATGGCCGCCTTCCGGGCGCTGCCCGTCGGCACCAGGGTCGTCGTCAGATACCGCACGCCGCTCGGCGTGACGGATGTCCTGGGTCTGCTGCTGCGCATTTCGCACGCCGAGTGCGAGGTACGCAGCCGGACCGGCGATGTGACCATAGAATTGGGGACGATCATTGCGGCCAAGCAGGTTCCGCCGCCGCCCCAGCCGCGGCGGCCACCCGTCGAGTGACGGCGGACCCGTCCACGTGCTCGGCCCCGTACCATGCTCGGGTGAGCCTGCATCTGTACGACACGGCGACCCGCGCCGTACGGCCTTTCGAGCCGCTGCGACCGGGCGTGGTGTCGCTCTACAACTGCGGAGCGACTGTGCAGTGGTATCCACACATCGGCCACCTGCGCGGAGCGGGCATCGTGTACGACGTGCTGCGGCGCTGGCTGGCCCATTCCGGCTACGAGGTGCTGCACGTTCGCAACGTCACCGACATCGACGACAAGATCCTCGCCAAGGCCGCCGAGGCCGGCCGACCCTGGTGGGAGTGGGCTACCACGCACGAGCGCGCCTTCAGTGACGCGTACGACACACTGGGCTGCCTGCGACCTTCGATCGAGCCGCGGGCGACCGGTCACATTCCGCAGATCATCGCCATGATCGGCGAACTGATCGAGGCGGGCAAGGCCTACGCGGCGGCCGGCGATGTCTACTTCGCCGTTCGCTCCCAACCGGATTACGGGTTCTTGTCCGGCCAGCGGCTGGACGAGATGGTGCAGGGCGAGACCGAAGCGGCCGGAAAGAACGACTCCGCTGATTTCACTATGTGGAAGGCGGCCAAGCCCGGCGAACCCAGCTGGGATTCACCGTGGGGTCCCGGCCGCCCTGGCTGGCACATCGAGTGCTCGGCCATGGCGAGGGCGTACCTGGGCTCAGCCTTCGACATCCATGGCGGTGGGCTGGATCTGGTCTTTCCGCACCACGAGAACGAGGCCGCCCAGTCGCACGGGGTCGGCGATTCGTTCGCCCGTTACTGGATACATTCGCATTGGGTGACGATGTCCGGGGAGAAGATGTCGAAATCCCTCGGCAATGTGCTGTCCGTCCCGGCCATCACCGAACACACCAAGCCCATCGCGTTGCGGTACTACCTGCTCAGCGTGCATTACCGATCGTCCATCGAGTACTCGAGAGAAGCCCTGGACGATGCGGCGAAGGCCTTCGATCGCATCGAGGGATTCCTGCTCAGAGTCTCGGAACGCATCGGTCCTGTCGGAATCGGCGAACTGCCGTCGGCCTTTGTCGAGGCCATGGACGACGACCTAGGTGTCCCGAAAGCGCTTGCCGCGGTGCACGATCAGGTCAGAGTCGGCAACGCGGCACTCGACTCGCGCAATCACGACGCAGCGGCACATGCGGCCGGGCAGATCCGGGCGATGGTCGCGGTCCTCGGCCTCGACCCGTTCCAGGCGCCCTGGGTCGACGCAGGCAACGACGACGCGTTGCACGCCGCCACCGACCGGCTGATCTCGCGACTGCTGGCCGATCGAGCCGCCGCGCGCGCGGCCAAGGAGTTCGCCAGGGCGGACGAAATCCGGAACACGCTGGCCCAGGCGGGCTTCGCCATCGAGGACACGGTGGACGGCCCGGTGTGGTCGGTCAACGCAGGCCAGTAGGAACACAGCATTCACAGCCGTACCAATTGACTTGTGCAGGTACCGATTGGCCTATGTACACAGGGAAGAGGTGACGTCGACATGGCCGGGAACTCTCAACGCCGCGGGGCGGTCCGCAAAACGGGCACGAAGAAGGGGGCCGTGGTCGGCTCCGGAGGACAGTCCCGCCGCGCCATCAAGCCAAAGGGTCCGACGCCTCCCGCTTCCGAACGCACCGGGCACCCGGCGGCCCGCAGAGCCGCGGCGGCATCCCGCCGGGAGGCCACCCCCCAGGGCCGACCGCAGCGCAAGGATCGCGGCGACCTGCCCGAGACCGTCGTCGGCCGCAACCCGGTCGTCGAGGCGCTCAGGGCCGGCGTCCCGGCCATGGCGTTGTATGTGGCGCAGGGCATTTCGGTCGACGAACGGACGGCCGAGGCGGTCGCGCTGGCCGGTAACAAGGGCATAGCGCTGCTGGATATCTCCCGCCCGGAGATGGACCGCCTCACCGGCAACGCCATCCACCAGGGCCTGGCTCTCCAGGTCCCGCCCTATGACTACGCCCATCCCGACGATCTGCTCGGCAGGGCCAGGGACTCCGGTCGACCACCGTTGATCATCGCCGTCGACGGAGTCACCGATCCACGCAACCTGGGCGCCATCATCCGATCGGCCGCTGCGTTCGGTGCACATGGCGTGCTCATCCCGGAGCGCCGGTCGGCCGGCGTCACGGCGTCGGCCTGGCGCACGTCCGCCGGAACCGCCGCACGGATCAGGGTGGCCCGCTGCACCAACCTGGTCCGCACCCTCAAGGACTACGCCGCGGCCGGGCTGATGATCGCCGGCCTGGACGCCGACGGCACCGTCGACACGGACGACTTCGATCTGGCCACCGGCCCTCTGGTGCTGGTGATCGGTTCGGAGGGTCGGGGTCTGGCCCGGCTCACCCGGACCGTGTGCGACGTCACGGTCTCGATTCCGATGGCTCGAGCTGTTGAATCGCTCAACGCCTCCGTCGCGACCGGCGTGGTGCTCGCCGAAGTGGCCCGGCGCCGCCGCGCACTCTGACCACCCACTCGCGCCGTCTCAGCCGGTCAGGACGGCCACCACTCGGTCCAACGTGGCCTGGTCGGTACCACGGCGCAGCACCTTGGCCGCCCCGCCCAGGTCGGCGACGTGCGCCAGCACTTCCCGGATCGCGGACTCCGGCGCGTCCTGGATGCCCGGCGGGATGCTCGCCGGGTCGGGAATGTCCTGCGGACGCAGATGAGCGGTGAGTTGCGCGATCACGTCCGGCATGGCGGCGTTGGTGCGGACGAAGTCCGCCACGATCACTTCGTGGTCGGTGCCGATCAGGTCAAGCAGCAGAGCGATCGTGGTACCGGTGCGATCCTTGCCGGCGGCGCAGTGCACGAGTACCGGGCCCCCGTCGGCGACCGCGCCGAGCAGTTCGGCCAGTCGGGCTGCGGCGCGATCGACGATCGCGAGGTAGAACTCGGTGAGAATCCGGTGCCCTTCCGGGACGGAGTCCGACCGGGGCCGGGGAGTCCGCGGCGGCGCCTGCTCGTCGGTGGACGGCAGGATCTGGTCGGCTACCGGCACTCGCACGACGCGCACCCCGCCTGCCTCGACGGGTGCCCAGTCCGGCGGGACCTGCTCGTGCGGTTCCCGCAGGTCGATGATGGTGGCGATGCGGGCGTCCCTGACCAGCGCCAGATCGGCATCGTCCAGGTGATAAGGCTGAGCCGACCGGAAGAGCCGCCCGGGCCGCAGCGGACCGTCGCCCGAACTGGCGACATCCCGAAAGTTCAACAGTGCCATGGTGTCTCCTGGTCAAGCCTGGGCGGAATCTTCCACGAGACTAGATCGCGCCGGGTCTGGACAAGTCGCACCGGGTCCGATCCAGGCTACGCCGAGTGGCCGGGCTCGGGACACAGCTTCCAGATTCCAGGCCAGCGGTAGTGCGCCGTACCGCGCCCCAGCACAGCGTGGTATAGCATATGAGAACGATTATCAATGCCAGCTGGAGATGCAGACGTGACCCGCCCTATCGCGAAGCTCGGCCTCGGCGCCTTACTGGCCGTGACGGCAATGCTCGCCGCCTGCAGCTCGTCCTCCTCCACCGCGGTGAGTCCAGCGGCGTCAATCGGCTCGTCTTCCCCCATGCATTCCACACCGATCAAAGTGGTGGCCTCCACCAACGTCTGGGGAAGCATCGTCTCGGCGATCGGCGCAGAACACGTCGACGTCGACTCGATCATCACCGACCCGTCTGCGGACCCTCATTCCTACGAGGCCAGCGCCCGCAACCAGCTCGCGGTCTCGCGTGCCGCGTTGATCGTGGAGAACGGCGGTGGTTATGACCCCTTCGTCGACCGGATGATCAGTTCGGTCGGCTCGACGGCGCCCGTTCTCAACGCCGTCGACGTTTCCGGCTACGCCGCCACCAGCGGCGCCGATCTCAACGTGCACGTCTGGTACGACTTCCCGACCGTCGACAAGGTGGTTGCCAGGATCACGACCGCACTCACCGCGGCGGATCCGGCGAACGGCGCCCAGTTCTCCGCCAACGCGGCGAGCTTCACCCGCAAGCTGGCCGCACTGCAGCAGCAGGAGCAGGACATCAAGGCCAGGAGTGCCGGAGTTGGAGTGGCGATCACCGAGCCGGTGCCTGTGTACATGTTGACAGCGGCCGGTCTGGTGAATCGGACACCGGCCGCGTTCAGTGAAGCGATCGAGAGTGACAACGACGCGCCCGCTTCCGTGGTCGCGCAGACGCTCGGCCTTTTCAACGACAAGCAGGTCAAAGCGCTGGTCTACAACGAGCAGACCGCAGGCCCGCAGACGGCACTCGTACTCGCAGCGGCCAAGAGGAATGGCATCGCCGTGGTCCCGGTGACTGAGACGCTGCCCGCCGGCACCGACTACCTGAGCTGGATGACCGCCAACGTCCAAGCCCTCGGCGAGGCGGTGGCATGACGGTCGTCCAGCTGGAGCGGGCGAGCCTGGCCTACGGCTCCAGGACGCTCTGGTCAGATCTCGACCTGAAGATCGAAGCCGGCCAGTTCGTCGCGGTGCTCGGCGCGAACGGTGCCGGCAAGACGAGCCTGCTCAAGGTGCTGCTCGGTGAGCAGGCACTGTCCGGTGGTTCGGTGCAGATCGACGGACGACCGGTGACGCGCGGCAGCAACGTGGTCGGCTATGTCCCGCAACGGGTCGGCATCGACCCGGGCACCATGATCAAGGCCCGGGACGTGGTCCGGATGGGGGTGGACGGACATCGCTGGGGCATTGGACTCCCGTTCGGCGCCCGTCGGCGGGAAACCCGGCGCATCGTCGACGAGATGCTCGAAGCGGTCGGTGCCACGGCATTCGCCGATGCGCCGGTGTCCATGCTGTCCGGCGGCGAACTGCAGCGGATTCGTATCGCCGAGGCCCTGGCTTGCGATCCGGCGCTGCTGATCTGCGACGAACCACTTGCGGCACTCGACCTGCGCCATCAGCAGGAGGTGGCGGCGTTGATCGATCAGCGACGCCGGCAACACGGGACCGCGGTGATCTTCGTGACCCACGAGATCAACCCGATCCTGCAGTACGTCGATCAGGTGCTGTACCTGGCGGGCGGCCGGTTCCGCCTCGGACCACCGCGAGGAGGTGATGACCTCGGCGTCGCTCTCCGCTCTCTACGGCGCCCCGGTCGACGTCATCTCCGCGCACGGCCGGCTGGTGGTGGTCGCGGCAAACGACATGACTGCCGGGCTGCACCAGTCGACCGATGATCACGGGGCGCATGCCCACGCGGCGGACGGGCGCCTGCACGGAACGCACGACCACGGGCGGCACGACCCGAGTGACAGATCGGGATGGGTGCGGTGAGCGCGTTGGTCACCAGGGCGGGTGGGCCGCGGGAGCGGTCGCACGACATGTCTGGCTGGATCGGATGAGTCTCTGGGATCGGATGTTCAACTTCGCCGACTACGGGGCCCTGGTCGCCCTGGTCCACAACTCGATCATCGCGGGGGCACTGCTCGGTCTGATCGGCGGAGTCATCGGCGTTTTCGTGATGATGCGGGATCTCACGTTCGCCGTGCACGGCATCAGCGAACTGTCCTTCGCCGGGGCGTCATTGGCGCTGCTGCTTGGGGTGAACCTGGTCGCCGGCTCGGTCGCCGGATCACTGATCGCCGCCGTGATCTTCGGCTTCCTCGGTGTGCGTGCCCGCGAACGCTCTTCGGCGATCGGCGTGCTCATGCCGTTCGGCCTCGGTCTCGGTGTGCTGTTCCTCTCGCTGTACCAGGGCCCGTCAGGCGAACAAGTTCTCGTCGCTGCTCGGTCAGATCGTCGCCGTCGACAATCCTCAGCTGGTCTGGCTGTCCGTCATCACCGTCATCGTGCTCGGCTCGCTGACCATCATGTGGCGGCCCTTGATGTTCGCCACCGTCGAGCCCGAGATCGCCGCGGCCAGAGGCGTTCCGGTACGGGCACTGTCACCGGTCTTCATGGTCGTGCTCGGTCTGGCCGTCGCCATGTCGGTGCAGATCGTCGGTGCGCTCCTGGTGCTATCCCTGTTGGTCACGCCGGCGGCCGCCGCGATGCGGGTCACCGCGTCGAGCATCTGGGTGCCGGTGCTGGCCACGGTCTTTGCCGTCACGGCTGTGGTGGGTGGCATTCTGCTCGCGGTCGGCGGCACGCTGCCGATCAGTCCCTACGTCACCACCATCTCGTTCGCCATCTACTGCGTCTGTCGGGTGCTCGGGGCGCGCCGGACGCGCCGGGGCTGGTCCCGCCGGCCGCGCCGGCGGCGCGTTTGACGTGAGACACGGATTGCCTCGGGCATAGTTCTCGGCATGGGAACGCGGCCGGCATGACGACGCAATCAGAGCTCATCGGACAGCCGGAGGCCATCGGGACACATCCGGTGGTGGAGGTTCGCGGTGCGCACAAGTCCTACCGACGATGGCGAAAACCGCCTCAGCATGCCGTTCGCGGGCTCGACCTGACCGTTGAGTCGGGCGGCGTCTTCGGCTTTCTCGGACCGAACGGATCGGGAAAGACCACGACCATTCGCCTCCTGCTCGGCCTGGTCCGGGCCGATTCCGGAAGTCTTCGCGTGCTGGGCAGACCGGTGCCGGACGAGTTGCCGTCGGTGATCGGGAGGATCGGTGCGTTGGTGGAGACGCCGCTGTTCTTTCCCAACTTCTCCGGTCGGCTCAACCTGTCGTTGCTGGCGGGCGCGTCCAAGATCGGAAACGCGCGGGTCGAGGAGATGCTGGAACTGGTCGACCTGAGTGATCGGGCAGGCGACCGGGTGAAGGGATATTCACTGGGCATGAAACAGCGGCTGGGAATCGCTGCCGCGCTGCTCAAGAATCCCGAGCTGCTCATTCTCGACGAGCCGGGCAACGGCTTGGACGCCGCGGGGATCCGGGAAATCCGCGAACTGATCCGACGGCTGGGAGCGAGCGGGGTGACGGTGCTGCTCTCGTCCCACCAACTCGGTGAGGTCCAGCAGGTGTGCGACCGGGTCGCGATCATGTCCCACGGTCAGGTCATTTCCTCCGGATCGGTGGCAGACCTGTTGGCCACCAAGACGACCGGTGACGTCAAGGTGCGGCTGGCCGATCCACTCGCCGGCCGGAGCGTGTTGCAGCAGGCGGGTTTCACCGTCACCTCCTTGGAGGACGCCTTGCGGGTGGCCGGCGTCGGGGATCCGGCCGACGTGACCAGAGCGCTTGCGGCGGCCGGGCTGTACCTGACCGAACTGAGCCCGATCGCAGCCGACCTGGAAAGCGTGTTCCTCGACCTGACCACACGACGACGACGGCCACGACGCCGCTTCCGCCGCAAGCTATCCGGAGGTCGGCCGATGAGTACCGGGGCGAACACCAGCACCCTCGTGCAACGCGGCGACCGAACGTCCGCACCTACCTTCGGCCGGCTGCTCACCACGGAGTTGCGTCGGCTCGCGGCGCGGCGTTTCACCCGGGTGCTGCTCGGCATCTGCGTCATCGGTTACCTCATCGCCGCGGCCTACGTCTGGCAGTCGCATGCCAAGGAAACGCCGGCCGACATAGCCCAGGCCACGGCGCAGCGGGACCAGCAGATCGCGCAGATCGCGACGGACACCGCCAACTGCCTGAAGCAGCCGGGGGCCAGCGTCGATCAGTGCGGAACGGTGCCGACGGCCGACGAGTTCCCCATCTCGCAGTTCCTGTCCAACAATCCGTTCCAGCCCGTGCAGGTCGGCGACTACGCACTGGCCGTCGGCGTTGCGGTCGGCATGGCGGGTTTCGTCCTGGCTGCCACCTTCATCGGGGCCGAGTGGTCCAGCAAGAACGTCGTCGCCTGGCTGTTCTACGAGCCGAGGCGAATGCGCTTGATGTGGGCGAAGTTGCTCGCACTCACCGGGGTGGTGCTCGTCCTGTCGGTGCTGGCGCAGCTCATCTGGGCCGTGACCGGCCGGCTGCTGTTGCACTATCGGGGACTGCCGGTCTCCGGCCTGGTGCCTCCGGAACCGACGTTCTGGGCGGACGTCGCCCACCTGCAGGTGCGCGCAGTCCTGCTGGTGGTGCCCATGGCCCTACTCGGCTTCGGCTTGGCCAACTTGATCAGAAACACCGCGGCTGCGCTTGGTGTCGCGTTCGTGTACTTCATCATCGTCGAAAGCGTCGCGAGGGCCGTCAGTCCCGGCTTGCAGCCGTTCATGTTCACCACGAGCGTTGAGGCCTGGGTCAGCCGCGGCGGGATCGACGTCTTCGGCAACCCCGTTTACAACCAGCAACAGGGTTTCGTCGCACCCGAGCTGATCCATGTCTCGAACCTGCACGGCGGAGTCACGTTGCTGATCTACGCGGCGGTCGTCCTCGGAGTATCGCTGCTGCTATTCCGCCGCCGCGACATCACCTGAGCGAACCCTGACCGACGTATGGGACAGCAAAACGGACGGTCCGGAGGTACGGACCGCCCGTTGCTGTCGTGCGTGGTGTCTGGGGTGCCGGCTACTTCAGCAGTCTCGGCGCGTCGGCCGGTACCGCTCCGGAAGTGGCCAGGCGCAGCCCGGTCGACTTGTCGAACACGTGAATGTGCTCGGGATCGGTCACCGACGCCCTGATGGTCGCGCCGACGGTCGGGTGCGTGCGCGCCTCCGCACGGATGATGAACCGGTCACCCTGCTCGTCGGTGCCATGCACGAAGGATTCCGCGCCCAGTTCCTCGACCACGGAGACGTTGATCGGCATGCCGTGATCGGAAAGCGTCAGGTTCTCCGGGCGCACGCCGAGAACGACGCTGTTGATGCCCTTCGAACTCGCCTCCGCCAGCTGCTCCCGGGTCAGTGGAACGACGACATCGCCGAACCGGACGCCTTCCGGGGTGAGCGTCGAGTCGATCAGGTTCATCGCGGGCGAGCCGATGAAGCCGGCGACGAACACGTTCTTCGGGCGGTCGTAGAGCTCGCGCGGGGTGTCGCACTGCTGCAGCACGCCACCGGGAGCCAGCACCGCGACGCGGTGACCCATGGTCATGGCCTCGACCTGATCATGGGTGACGTAGACGGTCGTGGTGCCGAGGCGGGCCTGCAGTCCGGCGATGTTGGCGCGGGTCTCGACGCGGAGCTTGGCATCAAGGTTCGACAGCGGCTCGTCCATGAGGAATACGGACGGCTCGCGGACGATGGCGCGGCCCATGGCAACGCGCTGACGCTGGCCGCCGGACAGGGCCTTCGGCTTGCGATCCAGGTACTTCTCCAGGTCGAGCAGGCCGGCGGCCTCACGGACCTTGGACGCGATCTCGGTCTTGTTGACGCCGCGGAGCTTGAGCGCGAAGCCCATGTTCTCGGCCACCGTCATGTGCGGGTACAGGGCATAGGACTGGAAGACCATCGCGATGTCGCGGTTCTTCGGGGGCACGTTGGTGACATCACGGCCACCGATCAGGATGCGGCCTTCGTTGATGTCCTCGAGGCCGGCCAGCATGCGCAGGGCGGTCGACTTGCCGGACCCCGATGGGCCGACGAGGACAAGGAACTCGCCGTCGGTGATCGAGAGATCCAGCTTGTCAACGGCGCGCACCGGCGGGCTGCCTGGGTATACGCGGGAAGCTGCGTCGTACTGGACATCTGCCATGAAAGATTCCTTCTTCCGATCGGCCCGACGCTCGCGGGCGGGCTGGGGATGGTGGTCCTCGAAGCGATCCTGCGGCGCGGGGTCAACCGTCCGAAGCATCACCGATGGTGCTGCGGACCACGGTAGCGCTTGGATCGGCCACTGAACAGAGGATGTTGGTAAGCGCTTTCCAACAGACCACATTTCACCCTTTTGGACCAAGTTCGGCTGATCGAGGCTGTATCAGGACCTCTGCGTGAGCGGGAATCGCTTCCGGGACCCGGCCATGACAACCAGATCGGCGCAGGCGGCTACCGTGCTCTCATGGAACGCTCGCCGCGGTCTCGGCCGCCGGCCACACTTGCCTCCCTGGCGGCCGAACTCGGGATCTCCCGGACGACGGTGTCCAACGCCTACAACCGCCCTGATCAGCTCTCCCCACAGCTGCGCTCCAGAGTGATGGATGCGGCGCGGCGGCTCGGTTACCCGGGACCGGATCCGGTGGCCCGATCGCTGCGCACGCGCAAGGCCGGCGCCATCGGGCTGCTGCTGACCGAACAACTGTCCTACGCCTTTCGTGATCCCGCAGCCGTTGCCTTCCTGGAGGGGCTCACCCTGGAGTGCGACCACGCCAGGGTCGGGTCTGCTGCTGGTACCGGCCAGTCCCGACTCCGACGACACGCTGGCCGTTTCCAGTGCGGCCGTCGACGGTTTCGTCGCCTACTCGATGCCCGACGACGATCCGCACCTGGCCGCCGTGCTGGCGCGCCCCGTGCCTGCGGTGATCTGTGACCAGCCGGCCGTCGACCGGCGCAGATCTGGTCGGCATCGACGACAAGGCGGCCGCGAGGCAGATCGCCGAACATCTGCTCGCGCTCGGTCATCGTCGGGTCGGCGTGATCTGCATGCGCCTCGGTCGGGCCCACCGCGATGGTGAGGTGGACCTGACCAGACAGCAGGTCGCGCACTATCACGTGCAGCGCAATCGACTGGCGGGTCTGCGAGATGGTTTCACCGCGGCCGGCGTCGCCTGGGACAGGGTGCCCGTGGTGGAACGGTTCGAGCACTCGATCGCGGCCGGGGCATCCGCTGCCGCGCAGATACTCTCGCTCGACCCGGGGATCACCGCGCTGATCGCGACCTCGGATGTGCTCGCCCTTGGAGCTATCGAGGAATTGACGAGGCGGCGGCAGCGGGTCCCGGAAGACGTCTCGGTGACCGGCTTCGACGGCATCAAGGCCGCGACGGATGCCCAGCTGACCACCATCGTCCAGCCGGTAGGGGAGAAGGGCCGACAGGCCGGGAAGCTGCTGTTGGATCCGGCGCGTAGCGCCCGAGGCCGCCGGGTGGTCCTGCCGACCACCTTCCTGCCGGGCACCACCAGCGGGCCGCCCAGACTGTAGGACACCCACCCGGCCCAAGTCTGCTCACGTCCTCGAAACGTCCTGGGACCGCCGGCCCCTGGCCCGTCGCCGGGACGAATCGAGCACGTGCAGCAGATCTGCCACCCGCGCCGGGTCGGCGATCCTGACGTCGGCCGCGGTGGATCCGGAGCCGACTTTGACCCCGACGTCGTCCGCACCCAGGGACAGGAACGCGTTCTCGTCTGTGATGTCATCACCGATGAAAATCGTTGCGGTGCAGTGAAAATCCCGCGCGAGCGACTGCAGCGCGCGACCTTTGTCGGTGGCGACGACGGTCAGTTCCAACACCATCTTGCCGCGCAGCAGATGCACGCCGGGCCACGTCGCCGGGTCCTCCTCGATCGCCTCGGTCACGGCGCGCGCATCGGCCGCATCCGCATTGCGCAGATGTACCGCAATGCCAGTCGGTTTCGGCTCGAGCTGCACTCCCCGGTATTGACTGGTGATGCCCTGCAGCACTCTTCGCAGCCTCGCCAGCCGGGTGGCGGCAGCGGGCTGCAACTCGCTGTGGCCGGTGTGCTCCGGGTGCTGGGAACCGTCGGTGTTCAGACTCGACACCTCTGCGCCATGACTTCCGACCAATTGCAGAGATTCCGTCTCGCCCAACAACATTCGCAGGTCGGCCAGCGATCGTCCGGAGATCACCGCCACGACGGTGCCGGGGACGGTGGCCAGCGAGCGCATCGCCTCCACTGCTTCGGGGAGCGCTCTGGCCGTGGCGGGATCGTCGACGATCGGTGCCAGGGTGCCGTCGAAATCGGTGCCGATGAGGAGTCGCTCCGTCTCGGATATCTCGGTCAGCGCCTCCAGAACATCGGCCGGCAAACGGTTCCTGGCGTCGGCGATGTGGTCGCGGGTGCCCTCCAGCGCCGACAGGAAGGCCGCCGCCCAGCGATCGACGTCGTGTGTCAGTACCTGTCGCCGCAGTGAGCGCATCTGCCGCCTTGCGTCGACTGAAGGCATGGTGAGCGCGGCTCGCAGGCCGTCCTTGACACCGTCGGTGTCGTACGGGTTCACCTGCAGCGCCGCCCGCAATTCGTTTGCCGCACCGGCGAACTCGCTCAGCAGCAGCGTCCCGCCACCGTCGACCCGGCAGGCGACGTACTCCTTGGCGACCAGATTCATGCCGTCCCGGAACGGGGTGACGGTCATGACGTCGGCCGCAACGTAGAACGCGGCGAGTTCCTCCCGGGGCAGTGACTGGTGCAGGTAGTGCACCGCGGGCCGCCCGATCTTCCCGAAGTCTCCGTTCAGGGAGCCAACCTGGCGCTCGATGCCCTCGCGCATCTTGATGTAGGAGTCCAGCCGCTCGCGGCTCGGCGTCGCGATCTGGACCATCACGGCGTCGTGCACGGCCGGATCCTTCTCGGCCAGCAGCTCCCCGAAGGCTCTGAGTCGGACGTCGATGCCTTTGGTGTAGTCGAGACGATCGACACCCAGGACGATCTTGCTGGGATTGCCGAGGTCGGAACGCAGCTTCCGGGCGGCGGTGTGCACCTCGGGGGTGGCGGCCAGAGCGGACTGGGCGCCGGAATCGATGGAGATGGGGAAGGCGCCGGCGCGGATCCGCCGGCCGTCGAACTTCAGCATCCCGCCGCTGGCCGGTACGTCCAGCAGCGTCCTGGCGAGCCGGACGAAGTTCCTGGTGCCGCCGGGCAGCTGGAACCCGATCAGATCGGCGCCGAGCAGCCCGGTGATGATCTGGCGACGCCACGGGAGCCGATTGAACAATTCGGCCGGCGGAAACGGGATGTGCAGGAAAAAGCCGATTCTGACGTCGGGACGCATCCGGCGCAGCATCTGCGGCACCAGTTGCAGCTGGTAGTCGTGGACCCAGACGGTGGCGTGCGGTGCGGCCACGTCGGCGGCCCGGCGGGCGAACCGTTCGTTGACCGTCCGGTAGGAATCCCACCAATTGCGGTGGAACTCCGATGGAGCGACGGCATCGTGGTACAGCGGCCACAAGGTGGCGTTCGAGAAGCCCTCGTAGTAGCAGTCGACCTCGGTGGCGGTCAACGAGATCGGGTGCAGGGTGAGGCCATCGGTGCTGGTCGGCTCGACATCGACGTCGGGGCTGCCAGGCCAGCCGATCCATGCCCCCTGGCGTCGGGAAAGGATCGGAGCGAGGGCGGTGACGAGTCCGCCAGGAGCCTGCCTGGCCTTGGTGCTGCCGTCGGGCTGTTGCTCGAGATCAAAGGGCAGACGATTGGCCACGACCACCATCGACGCTTGACCGATAGCGGGCGGCGGCACGCTCGGCGTCCGGGTCCGAAGCGACCGAAAGGGCCTCTTCGGATGACTTGGAATCGGTAACCGTCACGGGCTTACCTTACGGCGTGGCCACTGCGCCCGACCCCGGTCAGCTCCCGGTGCGATCAGTGGCCGAACGGATCCTGGTCCCGTCCGGGAAGCCAGGACCGGCCGGGAACACCCCATCCGTTGGCCTTGATCATCTTTCTGGCCGCCCGTTGATTGCGCCCGACGAGCCGGTCCAGGTACAGGTGGCCGTCGAGGTGGTCGGTCTCGTGTTGTAGACAGCGTGCGAAGAATCCGGTGCCCTCGACCTCGACCGGCCGGCCGTCGCCATCCACCCCGGTGACCTTGGCCCAGTCCGCTCTGCCGGTCGGGAAGTTCTCGCCGGGTACGGAGAGACAACCCTCGAAATCGTCATCGGGATCGGGCATGGTCTCGGGAACGGGGGACGTCTCGATCGTCGGATTGACCACATACCCGCGGCGGCGGGTGCCGCCGTCGTCAGGGCAGTCGTAGACGAACACCCTGCGGTCGTCGCCGATCTGGTTCGCGGCAAGGCCGGCCCCGTTCGCGGCCGTGTTCGTCTCGAACAGATCCTCCACCAAAGCCGCCAGTCCCTCGTCGAAGACCGTGACCGGACGGGTCGGTCGATGCAGAACGGGCTCACCGCAGATGACGATGGGGTGGATGGTCACCGCGCCATATTACGGCGCGGAGCCAGCTAACCCACCGTCGCCGGTGTCAGCCGCGATGCGCCCCTTGATTTCGGTAAGGCTTGGGTAAGCAGCCTCCGTCGAGCGGTGATGAGCTAGACCCCTGCCGGCGATATTTGTGCTGCATCTCGCTTCTTCGATCCGGGCATCGGGGTGTACGGTCCTTGAAAGAGATAGGCGAGCCTTACCAAAGACTCACTCGCGGTGAGTCGCCGGCGGCCGATCCAGCTGACCCACTGACGCAACTCACCGCATGGAGGCACCGATGCTGGCGACGTTCGTCATCGGCTTGCGCGAGGGACTCGAAGCCGCGCTGATCATCGGCATCATTGCCGCCTTCCTCAAGCAGAGCGGTCGTCCGGACGCGCTGCGCAGGATGTGGGTGGGCGTCGCGGTCGCGGTCGGACTGTGTCTTGCCGTTGGTGTACTGCTGCAAGCCCTGAACTCCGCCCTGCCTCGGCGCCAGCAGGAGATGCTCGAATGCGTTGTCGCCGGCATCGCCGTGGTGATGGTGTCCTACATGGTGCTGTGGATGCGCAAGCACTCGCGGAGCCTCAAATCGGACCTGCGGACGGCCGCGGGCGGCGCGTTGGCCGCAGGCTCGGCGACGGCCCTGGTGGTGATGGCCTTCCTGGCCGTCTTCCGCGAAGGTTTCGAGACGGCGGTCTTTCTCCTTGCTGCCTTCCAATCCGCCGTTTCGCCGGCTCTGGCCGCGACCGGCGCCGTGCTCGGCATCGTGATCGCCGTTGGGCTCGGCTACCTGATCTACCGCGGGGGAGTGAAGCTCAACCTGTCCCGGTTCTTCCGGATCACCGGTGTGGTGCTCGTGTTCGTCGCGGCGGGTCTGGTGATGAGCACCCTCCGGGCGGCCTATGAGGCCGGGCTGCTAGTCGTCGGTCAGCAGCATGCCCTGTCGCTGACCGTCATCGCGAGGCCGGGGACGGTCCAGGAGTCGCTGCTCACCGGGGTGCTCGGGATCCGGTCGTCGATGCCGGTGATCGAGGTCGTCGCCTACTTCCTGTACCTGGTGCCGATGCTGGCGGTGGTGCTGTGGCCAGCCGAGCGGGCTCTGAGCAGCCGTCAGCTCGGCAGGGTGCTTCTTGGTAGCGCAGCTGCCGCGCTCGTGTTCGCGGCTGGTCTCATCGCGCTGGCCCCGGCCGCCCCGAGCATGTCCGCGTCCACCAGCGGCGGTGACCACCCTCCAGGTCGCATCCACGACGTCCGGAACCGATCCGGCCACCGGCGAAGCGCTGGCTCCCGCCGCAAGGGTTGGATCCGTGGGTGTCTTCGTCGACCGCCGGGATGACACCGTCGTGCTCACCGGTCTGGTGACCGGCAGTGGGCCACTGCGACTTTCGGGGTCAACCACTGCCGGCGGCGTACCGCTGGCGGAATACTCCGGTGGACCACTCAGCTCGTCCGTCGCAGGCGCGGGCCTGCCACCGACGCTGAGTCTCGAACAGATCGCCGCCCTGGGCGGCGGCCGACTGCCGATCGGACTGTCGGGCAACGGAAGCTCCGGGGCATCGTTCGCGGCGACCTACTCGGATTCGTCGACCCCGACTGTGACGATCGACCCGGCGACCGGCGTCGTGGTGGACCTCAAGGTGACTTCGGTCCGCTCGGTTGTCGTGAAAAGCCCTGCCGGGCAGACCTTCTCCTTGGGTGCGACGGCCAAGACCGAGTATGCCGCCACCGGTGCGTCGATCTCCGGGCAGCTTGCCGCGGCGGCCGACATGAGCGCCAAGCGGGCCGACCACGAGATCGTCGGCCAGGTGATCCCCGGTCTGCTGGCCGTCTTCGGGCTCATCCTGCTGGGCTTCGGGCTGCCCCATCTCATCCGTGGTCGCAGGGATCGATCAGCGGCCCTGCGCGGCCCCGGGTCGGCGGATGGTGCCCACGAACAGCTGGTCGCAACCGGCACGAGCAGTCGCCAGAACTGATTCGCAGACCCGGTCGGCATGACCGGACCAGACGCTACCGATGCCTGCCCATGCTCGGTTCCGCTGCTGCTCGCCAGGCGCAGCGCCATCGAGCGACAGATCCCGACAATCCCGTAGGAGCCCTTCAGATGTTCCCAATCCGATCCGCGCGATCCGCACGATTCGATCGTGGGTTCGCTGCGACCGGCTTGTTGGCAGCCGCTGCGTTGCTGATCTCCGCGTGCAGTTCCAGTTCAGCCAGTGGCGCGACATCCGCGAGCGTGTCCTCGGGCGCCCCCGCCGCCGCGTCCGGGGCGGCCCTGGCCGCCTCGTCCGGGGCATCGACGGGCGGCTCGACCGCAGCGTCCGGTCACAGCACCGTGACGCTCAGCGTCACCGATATCGAGGGCTGCGTCGCGACCCCGAACACGGTGCCGGCCGGCACCGTGACCTTCAACGTGAAAAACGTGGACGCCACGGGCATCACCGAACTCGAGCTGACGTCACAGCAGCGCATCGTCGGTGAGCTCGAGAATCTGACGCCCGGCTTCAGCAGCACTTTCACCGTGAAGGTGAACGGCGGCGCCTATCAGATCTATTGCCCCGGCGGCCCGGCCGAGAACGTCCCGTTCACGGTGACCGGCAAGCTGGCCGCGCCGGACACACTGAGCTCCGTCAACGCTGCGCTGCAACAGGCCGCGATGGACTATGCGACGTACGTCGACAACCAGATCGAGTTCCTCATCCCGCCGGTCGAGGATCTGGTCGCGGCCGTCAAGGCCGGGAACGTCGCGGCCGCCCAGGCGGCCTATGCGAAGGCACGGCCGTTCTACGAGCGGATCGAGCCGGTCGCGGAGTCCTTCCCGGATCTGGATGCCGCGCTCGACCGGCGCATAGGTGACGTCGCGGCCGGCACAGCCTGGACAGGCTTTCATCCCATCGAGAAGGGTCTGTTCATGGCGAAGTCCACCAACGGACTCGATCCGCTGGCGCAGGGATTGCTGGCGAACCTGAAGAATCTGCAGGCCAAGGCGACCCAACTGACGACGGCGACCACCGCCGGGAAGAGTGACGGCTACCAGCCGTTCGAGATCGCCAACGGCGCGTCCGCACTGTTGGACGAGGTGCTGCAGACGAAGATCACGGGCGAGGAAGAGGCCTATTCGCACATCGACCTGTTGGACTTCGAAGCCAACGTGGAAGGTTCGCTACAGGCCCTCGCCACTCTGGAACCCGCGCTCAACCAGATCGACCCGAAACTGGCGCCGGCGGTCTCGGCCAAATTCACCGCTCTGACCACCCTGCTGGACTCATATCGCGATCCCAAGGCCCTTGGTGGCTGGACTACGTATCCTGACCTGAGTGCAGCCGACAAGAAGAAGCTGACCGACGCGCTGTTGGCCGTCCAGGAGCCGCTGTCTGCGATCGCGGCGAAAATCACGAAGTAGAGGCCCATGTCTGAGAGCACTGCTGCCGTGCGGCAACGCCGGAACCGGAGACCACATGGCGTCGGCGGCACCAGCAGCCGCGGCGGGACCGACCCGTCGCAGGTTTTTCGGCACCGCCGCCGTGGCACTGGTGGCCGGCGGCGGAATCGGATACGGCATCAAAGCCGCGTCGGAGCCTGCAAGTGAGACAGCCACCGCGGCGACGCCAAGCCGGGCGGAGCGACCACCACCGACCGGTCCGCGATCGCGGTGCCGTTCTACGGCGCAAGGCAAGCCGGAATCACCACCGCCCAACAGGAAAGGCTGATGTTCGCGTCGCTGGACGTGACGAGCACTTCTCCCGAGGACCTGCAGTTGCTGCTGGGCCGCTGGGCGGCTCTGGCGGCCAGGTTCACCGCCGGCCAGACGGTCAGCATGTCTCCTGACCAGCCCAACCAGGCGCCGTTGGACTCCGGGGAGGCGCTCGATTCCGGGCCCTACTCGCTGACCATCACGGTGGGACTCGGCGCTTCGCTGTTCGACAAGCGGTTCGGATTGGCCGGGAAAATGCCTGCCGCGTTGCAGCCGCTCGGCATCATTCCCGGCGACTCGGCCCTGAAGCCTGCGCTCACCGGCGGTGATCTCTGCATCCAGGCCTGCGCCGACGATCCGCAGGTGGTTTTCCATGCCGTGCGGAACATGGTCCGTGCCGCCCGCGGGACCGCGGTGCTGCGCTGGTCACAACTCGGGTTCGGCCGGGCTTCGGCGACCGGTGCGGGGCAGAGCACGCCGCGCAACCTGATGGGCTTCAAGGACGGCACCAACAACATCCACGCCGACGACGTCAAGTCCACCGATGAATATGTGTGGGTCGGCGACGAGACGGACCAGGCTTGGATGAAGAACGGGTCGTACCTGGTCGCGCGCAAGATCCGGATGGAGATCGAATCCTGGGACACCGACGAACTATCCGACCAGGAGAAGATCTTCGGCCGGACCAAGGTCACCGGTGAGCCGCTCAGCGGGGGAACCGAGTTCACTCCGATCGATTTCGCCAAGAAGTCTGCGGAGGGCACCCCGGTCATAGATATGCGGTCACACGTGCGACTGGCGTCGCCCGAGGGCAACGGCGGAGTGCGGATCCTGCGCCGTGGCTACAACTACACGGACGGCCAGGATCCGGAAACCGGAAAGCTGGCCGCAGGACTCTTCTTCATTGCCTACCAACGAAATCCGCATACTCAGTTCAAGGCGCTGCAGACCAGAGCTCGGCTCGAGCGATCTGCTCAACGAGTACATCACCCACATCGGTAGTGGAGTCTGGGCGGTGCCACCAGGCGTCAGCCGGGCCGGTGACTGGTTCGGCAAGTCGCTTTTCGCGATCGGATGAACGGCGTTCGGTTCGCAATCGTTTGACTGGAATCGCTACGCCGTATGGGAAGCTACCCGCCGGTAGATCGCATTGTGTGTCGATCGCTCCACACAGAGTAGTAGTCTGTGAAAATGTGATTGCTCCGAATGTGTCTAAACCCCCTCTTTGTGTGGTTGAATGAACCGTCGCCGCAGGTCGGCGGTCACGCGAGCCATCTCGGCGGCGGGGGGCAGGAAAGCATCGGAGACAGGTAATGAGTCAAGCCGTCGATTCGTGGTCGAAGGAGATGTTCGCCGCCGCCATCTGCCGGCTGCTGCGCGACTCACGCCGACGACAGAAGCTCACCCAGGCTCAAGTGGCCGCCCGAACCGGGGGGCTGATCTCCAAAGCCGCGTTGGCCAACTACGAGACCGGGCACCGGTCGCTGCGGGTCGATGTGCTGTGGGTGATCTCCAAGGCGCTCGGCGAAAACATCGGGAGTCTGGTCGCCAGCGCTGAGCGCGGCATCGGACATCGCCAGGACGCGGACGGGGCAAGCTCGATCACCGTCGACATCGAGGAAATCCGTGAGAACGGTGACGCCCGGCTGGCGTCGGTGCGCCGCTGGATAGAGCTTCAGAGCACCAGGCAATCGTCGACCGGTGTGATGACGCTGGATCCTGGCGCGATCGCGGCGCTGTCGTCGCTGATGGGTGTCACTCCGGCGGAGTGCAGGACCATTCTCATGACAGTGGCAGGCCGGTTCGACCACAACGGCCGTGCGGCCGAGTTGCACCACAACGGGGTCTGACCTCTAAACTTCCGTGTCGGCGATCATTCCGGCCCCTTCGCCGGCTCCGCCGCCGTGGCGCAATTGGTAGCGCACCGCTCTTGTAAAGCGGGGGTTGTCGGTTCGAGTCCGACCGGCGGCTCTCCCATCGTCTCCTGCGCGGAGCGCGGTCTCTGGCCGGCTCCATAGCCAGGGTTTGATCCGGGATATTCACGTATTGATCGATGCAGTCGGTCTGGCACAGTGAATGGGTGCAGGTCGCTGATCGGGTCGAGGTTGCGATTCTCGGACCCCTGACCGTCCGGGTGGGTGATGCCGACCATCCACCCGTGTCCGGTGCTCGGCTACGCCGCCTGCTGCTGCGGTTGGCCGTCGATGCCGGCTCGGTCGTCTCCGCCGGAGAACTGCTCGACGCAGTCTGGCCGGACGACGGGTCCAGGCCGGAAGGCGCCACGAACGCACTGCAATCCCTGGTTTCCCGGCTTCGCCGGGCTCTGGGCGACCCGTCCGCCATCCAGCAGCTGCCCGGCGGGTACCGGCTGGCGGTGGAGAAGAGCGACATCGACGCCCACCTTTTTGCCGGGCTCGCCGCCCGCGGTCGCGGGGAGTTGCGGGCCGGCGACCCAGAGGGTGCGATGGGAACGCTGGAGTCGGCCCTCGCGCTCTGGCGGGGTGCGCCACTTTCCGACGCGGATGCCGCGCCCTACGCGGAAGCGGTGATCGCGCGGCTCGACCAGCAGCGCATCCAGGCCACGGGTGACCTGTTCGACGCGTACATCGCGCTCGGCCGAGCCGCCGACGTGGTCGCCCAGCTCGAGGAGCTCGCCACCGCGGAGAAGCTTCAGGAAGCCTTCACCGGGCAACTGATGACGGCGCTGGCCGCGGCCGGCCGGACCGCCGAGGCGTTGGCCGCGTACGAACGCCTGCGCGGGCGTCTTGCCGACGAACTGGGCGTGGACCCTGACCCGCAGTTGCAGGCCAAGCACCTGGCTCTCCTGCGCGGCGAGATGCCCGGTCCTGCAACACCTATGACGCCGACTGTGCAGCCGGGACGTCCAGCGAGGCGGACGAACATCCGCGCCGGGCTGACCAGCTTCATCGGCCGTGAGGTTGAGCTCTGCCGGATCGGCGAACTGCTGGACGCCGGTCGCCTGACCACCATCATCGGCCCAGGGGGCGCCGGCAAGACCCGGCTGTCGGCCCAGGCCGCATCCGCCTGGCAGGACCGCACGGTCGACGGAGTCTGGATGATCGAGCTGGCTCCGGTGACCGAAGCCGCGAACATCCCGCTGACGATGCTCTCGGCGCTCGGCCTGCGCGAGACGGCCGTGCTGGACCGCCGAAGCGAACGAGCCGCTCGCGACTCGGTGGAGCGACTCTTCGAAGCGCTGGAAGAGGCCGACACCCTGCTGGTGGTCGACAACTGCGAGCACCTGATCACTGCGGTCGCCGAGTTGGTCGACACCATCCTGGCCAGATGCCCTGGTGTCCGAGTGCTGGCCACCAGTCGCGAACCCCTTGGTATCGCCGGGGAATCGCTCTGCGTCATACCGCCTCTTGGCCTGCCACCGGCCACCGCGAGCGCAGCCGAGGCCGCTGGATATCCGGCCGTCCAGCTGCTCGCCGAGCGGGCCGCAGCGGTGAGCGCCGATTTCACCGTCGACGAATCGAACGTCCGGGACATCGTCGAGATCGTCCGGCGTTTGGATGGTCTGCCACTGGCCATCGAACTTGCTGCGGCCCGGATGCGGGTGCTGCCGGTCCACGAGGTCGCCCTGCGGCTGTCGGACCGGTTCCGTCTGCTCACCGGAGGAAATCGCACCGCCATGCCTCGGCATCGGACCCTGCGAGCGGTGGTGGAATGGAGCTGGGATCTCCTGACCCCGCCCGAACGCCTGCTGGCCGAACGGCTTTCGATCTTTCCCGCGGGTGCCACCGAGGATGCGGCCAACGAGATCTGCGCCGACGAGCGACTTCCGGCCGCGTCCGTCCCTGAGCTGCTCATGTCCCTGGTGGACAAGTCGCTCCTCCAGGTGGTCGGCAGCGAGCCGGTGCGGTACCGGATGTTGGAGACGATCAGGGAATACGGCGTCGAGCGGCTGACCGACCGGGATGAAGCAGGGTCGGCGCGCGACGCACACGCCCATTACTTCGCGGCGCTGATCGAACGGCTGGAGCCGGAGTTGCGCTCCCGCGGCCAGCTGGTGGCCATCTCGGTGCTGAACGAGGAGCAGGACAACATCGCTGCGGCGCTTCGCTTCCTGGGCGATTCCGGTCAACACGAGCTGGCCATCCAGATGGCTCTGGCTCTTGGCTGGCATTGGAGCATGTCCGCCGGCCACACCGAAAGCCTGGCCTGGATGGAGTTTCTGCTTCAACTGCCTGGTATCGAGGCGCAGCCGAGCTTGATCTATGTCAAGGCGTTCCGGGCTCTTTCCCGGCAGTTCTCGGGTCTGGCCGACGCCGCGGATGACGAGGAGCGGATGAGGGCGGAGTTCGCTGCCATCGCCGCGGAACTCGAATTCGCCCCGCCGTCCCGCTGGCCGGCGCTGGCTATTCTCGAGCCGACGCTGTCCTTCTTCGGCGGTGAGGAGAAGCACGCGTTGCAGCTGTCCGACCGGCTGATCCACTCCCCCGACCCGTGGTTGCGGGCCGCGGTGCGAAGCCTGCGGGCCAGCTTCGCCGAGAATGTCGGTGACATCGAAACAATGCGCGTCGACGTCGATGCCGCGCTGCGTGACTACGAGATTCATCGGTGATCGGTGGGGACTGGCGACGGTGCTCAATTCGCGTGGCTGGATCCGCACGTTGGTCGGGGACCTGCGCGGGGCCGTCGCGGACTACGAACGGGCCCTGGAGTACCTCAGGGTGCTCGGCGGCGATGACGACGAACTTCTGGTGCATCTCCGGTTGAGCGGACTCAAGCTGCGGATGGGTGATCTGGCCGGCGCACGGCAGAGTGTGCAGAGGGCGCGCGGCGAGGACATGAGCGGGGTCCATGGCCTGGTGCGGCAGGTGTTCGCCGACGGAATAGACATTCAGATCCTGCTGTCGGTGGGCGACCTGCGCAGGCGCGATGGTCATCTGTGACCGGTTGCGCGCCGCCCTCTCGGTGCAGGAACCGGCTCCGTACATGCGCGGACACCTGGCCGCGCTCACCCTTGGCGGTGACCGCCGCGGTGTCGCTGCGCATGGGCGACCGGGAACAGACCGCGCACGATCTGGCGGTGGCGTTCCCCCTGGCCCTGGAGACGAACGACATGCCGATCGTTGCGCGTCGTCGGCGTGGGCACGGCCGGGCTGGCCATGCTGATGGGACGCACCCGGGACGCGGCGTACATGCTCGGCGCGGCGGCCCGGCTGCGCGGCGGCGATGACTTCAGCGAGCCGACCGTCGCCTATCTGATCGGTGCGGTCGAGCCGGAGCTCGGCGGTAGCTTCAACGAGGCGTATGGCGAAGGAAAGCTGCTGTCGATCGATGCTGCCTTGACGTTGCTGGACCCAGCCGGGCTCGTGGCGGCGTCCGGCAGGTGACACGAAAGCCCAGCGCCGCAATGGCACTGGGCTTCCCGGTTTGGTGACGTACGGCTAGACGCGCTTGCGATATCCGCGCATGGCCAGCGGCACGAAGACGATGACGAAGATGGCCATCCAGACGAGCGTCCAGAGCAGGCTGTTCAGTACCGGGCCGCCGGTCATCAGGCCTCGGACGGTCGTGACCAGCTTGGTGATCGGGTTGACGTTGACGAACGCCTGCAACCAGCCCGGCATCGTGGAGGTCTGGACGTAGGTGTTCGAGCCGAAGGACAGCGGCAGCACGATCAGAAACATGATGCCCTGCACGGCTCCCGGGGTTCTGACGATGGTCCCGACCCAGACCGAGATCCAGCAGAAGCACAAGGCGAAGCCAACGGATAGCGCGATCGCGGCGATCGCTGATATGGCGTTGGTCTCAACCCGATAGCCCATGATGTAGCCGAATCCCAGCGTGACCACGCAGAGCACCATGTAGCGGGCGAAGTCGGCGACCACGGCGCCGACCAGCGGAGCGGACCGGGCGATCGGCAGCGAGCGGAAGCGGTCGAAGACGCCCTTCTCGATGTCGGCGTTCAGGTTCTGGCCGATGGCGACACCGGCCATGGCGATTGACTGGCCGAGCAGGCCGGGCAGCAGGAACTGCAGGTAGTGGCTGGTCGAGCCACCGGCGATGGCGCCGCCGAAGATGTAGGTGAACAGGACCAGGAAGATGATCGGCTGCAGGGTGACGTCGACCAGCGCCTCGGGGGTGCGCCACGTCTTGATCAGACTGCGCTTGGCCAGGACGTAGACGTGGCGCAGCGAATTGGCCGGCGACTTGTCCTCGGATGCCGGAATCGGGTGCTGTGTAGGTGGTTTCAAGAATTGATGTACTCATGCTGCGGACTCCTCGGCAGATGCGGTCCGGCCGGTCAGGGTCATGAAGACCTCGTCCAGGCTGGGAAGGTGGAGGGACAGTTCGGTGACCGAGATCCCTGAGGTGGTGAGTTCGGTGACGACGGCGGGGAGGGCGGCCTCGCTCGCCACGGCGACACTGAGGGTGTTGCGTCCCGAGAGCACGGGGGCCGAGCCACCGATCCGGGCGAGGATGCTGTTGACCTCGTCCAGCCGGGCGGCGTCCGTCGGTCGCACTTCGATGCGCTGACCGCCGATGACCCGCTTCAAGCCGTCCGGGGTGTCGTTGGCGATGACCTTGCCGTGGTCGATGACGGTGATCTCGTCGGCCAGAGCATCGGCTTCGTCGAGATACTGGGTGGTCAGCAGCACGGTGGACCCGTCAGAAACCAGTTTGCGCACCACACTCCACATGTCCTCGCGCTTGGCGGGGTCGAGGCCGGTGGTCGGCTCGTCGAGGAAGATCACCTTGGGCCGGCCGACCAGGCTGGCGGCCAGGTCCAGGCGCCGCCGCATGCCACCGGAGAACGTCTTCGCGGTGCGGCCGGCCGCATCCGACAGGTCGAACCACTCGAGCAGCTCCGCCGCTCTGGCTCTGGAGTCGCGACTGGACAGGTTGAGCAGCTGACCGATCAGGACCAGGTTCTGGGTGCCGGTCAGATCCTCGTCGACCGAGGCGTACTGGCCGGTGAGGCCGATGGCCTGCCGGACCTTGTGAGCGTCCTTGACGACGTCGAAGCCGGCGACGGTGGCGCGACCGGAGTCGGCTTTCAGCAGGGTCGCCAGCACCCGGACGGCGGTGGTCTTGCCGGCGCCGTTCGGGCCGAGCACGCCCAGCACGGTTCCGGGCTTGACGGCCAGGTCGACTCCCGCCAGTGCCTGCGTGGTGCCGAATCGTTTGGTGAGGCCCTCGGCCTCGATGACATATGACATGGCGTTGCTCCCATGATCGCTTCTAGGCCGAGTGGGTTCTCGGCAACTGGAACGATCATGCGGGCGCCTGCTGACGCGCCCCGCACATGCCGCTGACAGCTGCGGCGGTATCGGTGTCAGCTATCGGTGCAGGTTTCAGGTCGGCGATCGACGGTCGGGACGCGGTGCAACGATCAGGCCGGGAAAACGTAGGGGCGGCGGTGCTTCGTGGGAACGAAGGCGGCGTTGTATCCGCGGTTCAGAACGGTGGTTGGTCGGTGTCGGTGTCGGTTGGACGCTGTCGGGCGTCCGCTGCGGCGGAGATGAGTTGCTGCAGTGTTGTTTCGATTGTTCCGGTGGGTGTGATGACGTGTTTGCCGAATAGTCGCGGCGCGGGGCGCGCCGTGGCGGGGTCGGGCGGGTTGTGTCGGGCCCAGTGTCGTTGGACGATCTGCTGGATCCGGTCGCGGGTGGCCTTTTGCGTCCTGTTGCTGGACGTGTCTGCGGACGTATTGGGCGGTGACGTCCGCCATGGTGCGGCGGCGGGTCGGGCTGCGGTGCCTGTGCGCAGTCGGCGGCGTGTTCCTGGTCGGCGGGGCTGGTGCCGAGGCCGGTGCCGGTGCTGTCAGGTGCCGTCGCGGTGTCGTTGGTCGTGGGGGTGTTGGTCTTGCCCGGGGAGGGCGTGTTCGTGGGGATGGTCGGGGTAGGTGTGCCCGGTGGGGCTGGTCCAGTCCAGGGTGACGCCGTCGGCGGGGTTGGTGGTGGCGGTCCAGTCGGTGTGGGTTTTCAGCAGGTGGTTGTTTTTGCACAGCGGGTCCAGGTTGGCGGGCTGGGTTAGGCCGCCGCCGGCTGGGTGGGTGTGGTTGAAGGGGTCGCGGTGGTCGAGTTCGCAGAGCCGGGCGGGTTGTCGGCAGGCGGGGAACCGGCAGGTCGGGTTGGCGGCGGTGACGTGGTCGCGGGTGGCTTGTCGGGGCGGGTAGGTGGTGGCGCCGACGGCGGTGGCGTGGCCGTGGTCGTTGACCGCGATGACGGTGAGGGAGGCGATGGACGCGGCGATCATTCTGGCGATGTCGGCGGTGATGGCGCCGTGTCCGGCCAGTTCGGCGGGGTGGTCGGCGAACGCGGCGAGGGTGGTCGCGGACATGGTGAGGTTCAGGTGCGCGGTCCGGCCGTGGTGGGTCATCACCCGGGTCAGTGGGGGACGCGGCGTCCCGGCCGCTTGTGCTGCGGTGTCAGTGGTCTGGACCGCGGCGGACGGTGCCGTCGCGGACTCGTTGCCGGGCTGCGGGTCCGTGCTGCCCGGCACCGGCACCGCTGCACGCTGCGCCGGCTCGTCGTGACCGCCGGCTTCCCCTGCAGGTCCGGCTTCGTCGTCGATGCCGGCTTTCGCTGCGGTCTGCCGGTCCGGTTGGCCGGGGTGGGTGTTGTTGCTGCGGGTTGTCATGGGTCGGACGTCGACGTGGCCGTCGGTGAGCAGGGCGATGCAGATGTCGATGAGGGCGTCGGCGCGGAGGGCGCCCATGGGCCGGTCGTCGTGTCCGGCGGCGGCGCGGGCGATGGAGTCGAGCAGTTCGTAGACGCTGACGGCGCCTTCGGCGGGCAGGATCGCTTTGATCAGGCCCATGCCGTCTTCGCCGACCTGCCGAGTCACGCAGCGGTCGGCGCGGGCCTGCTGGGTTCGTTTCCGGGCGGCGTCGGGGTCGGCGGCGATGACGCGGCGGTCGATCATGGGTTTGCACTGGCCGGGGGTGCGGGTGGCGGCGAGTTCCACGGCGGCGGCTTCCACGCCGCGGCGCAGTTCCGGGTCGCAGGAGGTGGGTGCGTTCGGCGATGACGGCGGCGCGGGCTTTGTCGATCCGGCCGTCGCGTAAGTGCGGTCAGGGTGGCGGGGAGGTGGTCGACCATTTCCAGGGCGGTAGTGATGCGGTGGGCGGCGCCGCGGGGTGATTGGTGCAGGGCGGCGGCGATTTCGGCGGCGGCCATCCGTTGGGCTTCTTCTTGACCAGGGTTTCCAGGGCGTCGATGTTGATGGTGCCGTCGGGGAGTTTGGCCTGGCCGCCTTTTTCGGTGAGCAGGTCGATCAGGCCGGTCAGGTCCCCGGCTCGGCCGGGCCGGGCGAACTCGGCGACCGCGCCGATTTGCAGGGCGTGCAGGTGGGAGATGAGCTTTTCGGTGGTGACGATCATGTCGACCAGTTCGGTGGGTGGGAGCTGTGCTGGCCGGGCCGCGGTGACCGCCGCGAACGAGACGGCGTCGGGGTGGACGCGGCGATTCCGGACCACTCCATCAGCTCATCACCCCCTTCTGACTGCTATCGATCGTATGTTCGAGTGTAGCACGCTGAGCTGGGACGGAGCAAGAGCCTTGTGGAGGGAGTCTGTCGATCTAGCCGGTCGCCCCATGACGCCGACAGGAACGAACCTTCTCGGCTTGGTGAAGCACAACGCGGTCTGGGACGCCCGGTATTTCGGCGAGGTGTTCGAACGCCCTTTCGCGGGGCCGCTACCTCAGTGGGACGACCAGGCCGCCCGCGGCACCGATCATTGGGCGTCCGCGGACGAAACGCGAGGCGACATCGTCGGGCTCTACCAGCGCGTTTGGGCGCATGCCGACGCCACGATCGCGGCGCTGGCGATCGACAGCCACGGGTTCGTGCCTTGGTGGAACGAGGATGTCCAGTTGTTCAACGTGATGGTCCATCGGTTGTCCGACTCCACCCGTCACGCCGGACATGCGGACATCCTCCGGGAACAGGTGGACGGCTCGGTAGGAGTGGAGCGGTCGAGTCCGCCGCTGCACGGCCACGACGCCACGTTCTGGAAAACCCGGTACACGGAATTGGAACAGATCGCCATCAGCATCGTGCGTCGCCCGGTTCCGGATCCTCAGCGGTGACGGCGTCACTGGCGGGGCTGAGTTCGGCGATCCAGCCTGATAAATGTGTCCACCATTTAGGGACCTCTGTGAGGTAAACCTGAGGCGTGATCAGCGATCCAACTCTGTCGGCGTTGGCCGGACGGCTCATCGAAGTACCGGGAGTGATCGGGGTCGTGCTCGGCGGCAGCCGGGCAGCCGGGACGCACACGAGCGAATCCGATGTCGACATCGGCTTGTACTACCGGCGACCACTCGATGTCGACGGACTCAGCAGCCTCGCACGCGAGGTCGCAGGCAAGGGAGCAACGGTTTCGGCGATCGGCGGCTGGGGACCGTGGGTGGATGGCGGCGGCTGGCTCACCGTCGACGGAAACACCCGTCGATTGGATCTACCGAGACCTGGATCGGGTGCGAGCATGCTGGCAGCGGCGCAAGACGGCCGATTCGATTTCCACTTCCAAGTGGGCCACCCGTTCGGGGTCCCGGACTTCGCCTATCCGGGCGAACTCGCTCTCGGGGTGATACTGGCGGACCCGACGGGTGAGCTGACATCGCTACAGGCGGAAACACGCCGCTATCCGGAGGCACTCGCCCATGCGCTGGTGGACCGCCTGTGGGAGGCGGACTTCGTCCTACTGGGAGCGAGAAAGGCGTTGCCCAAGAGTGATACCGCGTACGCGGCCGGGTGTCTTTTTCGAGCGGTGTTGCTCTGCGCCCACGCCCTGCACGGTCACGCGCGCCGGTGGCTCGTCAACGAGAAGGGGGCAGTCCGTGCGGCAGCCAACCTGCCAAACGCGCCAGTCGGTTTCGAAACCAGAGCGCACGGATTGATGGCCAATCTCGGTGTCGCTGCATCGGACCTGAACGAGGCCATCGATCGAGCGGCGGCGCTCACAGCCGACGTGCGGGCGGCTTGTCAAGGTCAAGCAATCTGACCGGATCGGTCCCTTCCTGACCGCCTCCGGCTCGCATGATGACCGCTTGCCGGGCAGTGGTTGCGCTTTCGCAGCCGGTGACGCAGTGTCAGACCGGTCGGCGATAGGCAGGCACTACCGATGCGATGGACAGCACTACCGAGACGGGGGGATGGGTACTCGCATGATCATCACGGTCACACCGGCGCCGGGGCTGGATCGCACCTACACCGCCCGGGAATACCTGGAAGGCAGGGTGAACCGCGCGCAGACCAGCACCGTGGAGGCAAGTGGCAAAGGCGTCAACGTGTCTCGTGCGCTTGCGGCCGCGGGCTCGCCTACCGTCGCCGTGCTGCCACTCGGCGGTCCGGAGGGTCGTCATCTGGCCGAACTGCTCGTCGCCGACGAGGTTCCGTTCCTGGCCGTCGACAGCCCGGTGGCCACCCGCACGAACACCACGCTCGCCGTCAGCGGTCGATCCACCACCAAGATGAACGCACCGTCACCCGCGCTACCGCAACAGGTGTGGGCAGATCTGCGACGACTGGTCGAGGACCTCCTACAGCAGTATCCGGGCGCGTGGGTCCTGTGTTCAGGCTCGGTACCGGTTGGCGCCGAAGCACTTCCGGCCGAGCTGATCGAACTGGCCAGACGAAACGGTGCGCGCAGCGCAGTGGACTCGTCGGGCGCCGCGCTGACTGCGGCACTCGCGGCAAAACCCGATCTCATCGCCCCGAACCACTTGGAACTCGCCGAGATGGTCGGCGTCGACCCGCACACACTGGACCCGGACGGAGCGCGCCGGGGCGAATACCGCCACCTTGGTCGAACTGGCGGCCGACTGGGCCGGCGCGTTGGCCCGGCGAACCGGGGGAGCGGTGCTCGCGACCCTTGGCTCCAGCGGGGCGGTGTACGCCGACGGCTCGGACAGCTGGCATGCGCTCGCCCCCCCGATCGTGCCGGTCAACACCGTCGGGGCGGGAGACGCCCTGCTGGCCGGGTTCTTGTCCGTCGCGGCTTCGTCGAACCCGGGGCGCCCCGCGGACCCAGGCGGGGCGTTGGCCACGGCGGTGGCCTGGGGGACCGCGGCCTGCGCCATGGCCAGCACGTCGGGGGACGTCGCGGCCGGCGCCGACGTCGATGCTGTACACATCACAAGACTTTCCTGAACCGCCCGAACGGAATGGAAGCTCATGTCTGAAAAGGTCTCCAAGTTGGACTTCCTTGTCGTCGGTGACGGTTTCATCACCGCCGCCGACTATGGTGACGCGCTGACGCACCTGCCGACCGAGTCGGCCGATCTGCTGAACCTGCGGTCGGTGGCGCTCACCGGGACCAAGTCGGAGCACCATGCCGCGCAGGCGATCATGGAGGTGAAGGGCCCGAACCAGGTCCCGCCGTCGCCCGAGATGCTCGCCGCCGTTCCGGGTGCCGTCGTGCTCGGCTTGCACTTCGCGCCCGTGGGCGCCGACATCATCAGGGCAGCAGCAGAACTCAAACTGATCTCGGTGGCCAGAGCGGGTCTGGAGAACATCGACGTGGCCGCAGCGACGGCGCGTGGCATCGGTGTGGTACCGGCCATGGGGCGCAACGCCGGCGCCGTTGCCGAGCTACAGATCGGCATGATCCTGGCCGAGACTCGCAACATCGCCCGAGCCGATGCGTCCATCAAATCGGGCGGCTGGCGCAAGGAATTCCCAGGCGCCAGGGTCGAGATTGCCCACTCCACCGTCGGAATGGTCGGATTCGGTCACGTCGGTCACGTCTTCGCGCAGCGAATTTCCGGTTTCGGGCCGAAACTGCTGGCCTACGACCCTTATACATCGGCCGACGATCTCGCAGCATCGGGTGTCGAGCAGGTCACCGACCTGACCGACCTCTTCACCAGATCGGATTTCATCGTGGTGCAGGCCAGGCTTTCCTCGGAGACCACGAGATTCATCGGCAGGAAGCAGTTCGGCGCGATGAAACCGTCCGCCTATTTCGTGAACATCGCCAGGTCCCGGTTGGTCGACTACGACGCGCTCTACGACGTGCTCGCGTCGGGCGCGATTTCCGGTGCCGCACTTGACGTTTTCGATGATGAGCCATTGCCCGCCGACTCCAGGTGGCGCCGCCTGGACAATGTCACCATGACGACCCATTTCGGGGGCGACACCGCCGGAACAAATATCACTTCGGCTCGGATGGTGGTCGCGGCTGCCGCCGAATTCGCCGCCACGGGGCGGGTACTCAAGGCGGTCAACGCCGAGGAGATCGGATGGTCGTGAAGCAGTATCTGCTCGGGCTGGACGCCGGTCACACCGTCATCAAGGCAGCGCTTTTCGATGAGACCGGAACCGAGATCGGTCGTGGGACGAGGGCCACGGCCACCTACAGCCTTCATCCCCATTGGCAGGAAAGGGATATGGACGTCGTCTGGACGTCAGCTGTCGGTGCGATCGCCGAGGCGCTGAATGCCGCCGGCATCACCGGATCTCAGGTGGCCGGGATCGGCATCGGTGCCCATGGTGACGGCCTCTACCTGGTCGATGACGACCTTCGCCCGGTTCGGGCGGCCATCCTCGCCACCGACACGAGGGCAGCCTCCTACTGCGAACGCTGGAACAAGGGGGCGGTAGCGGACGCATTGATGGCCATCACGGGACAGGTGCCGGCGGCCTACGCCCCGCCGGCCACCTTGTCCTGGCTGCGGGACCATGAGCCGGAGGCGTTCGGCCGGGCTGCACACATGTTGTTCTGCAAGGACTGGCTGCGCCTGCAACTGACCGGTGAGGTGGCCACCGACCCGACCGAAGCCGGGGCCGGATTCTCCGATGTGCGGACAAGGTCGTGGTCGATGGAGGCGGTCGAGCTGTGCGGTCTGTCCGACGCCGCCCGTCTCCTGCCACCGATCATGCCCAGTGGCGCGGTGGCCGGATACGTCACCGAAACCGCCGCGGCAGCAACGGGACTGCGACGAGGGACGCCGGTGGTCACCGGTAGCCACGACGTCCACGTCGCCGCGCTCGGTATCGGCGCGCTGAAACCGGCCAGTGTCAGCGCAATCATGGGCACCTTCAACATCAATCAGCTCGTCCACCCGGACGCACCGTTGTCCTGGCAGTGGCAGGCCAGGGCTTCGCTGACCGAGGACCGATTCATGCTGATGTCCACCTCGCCGGCCGGCGCCACCGCGGTTGACTGGGTCCGGCAGGTCACGACGAAGGGTCCGGACACGATCGGCGAAGCGGTCGACGAGGCGCTGGCCGACCGTAACGGAGCGAGCGTGGCCGATGCCGACCCGTACTTTCTCCCGTTCGTCTACGGAACGATGCTGAACCCGCCCATCGGTGGGGCGTTCACCGGTCTGGGGAGTTGGCATGGACCAACCGATCTGCTCCGCGCCGGCCTGGAGGGCGTCGTGTACACCCATCGCTATCACCTCGAGGCGCTGGCCGGCGCGGGACCGATTGACGTCCGCCCGGTGCGGCTGGCCGGTGGTGGTACCCGCAGCGCCGGCTGGACTGCGCTGTTGTCCGATGCGACCGGCCTTTCGGTGGAGGTCACCGACGCCGTCGAGTCCGGCGCCCGCGGCGCGGCCATGCTGGCGGGGGTGGGCGTCGGAGTCTTCGGGAACGTCGACGAGGCCGCAGCGGCCTGCGTCACGGTAGTGCGCATCCAGCATCCACGGATGGAGCGCAAAGCCATGCTGGACAACAGGTATGGCCACTGGGTCGGAACCGCGGCGGCGCTCCAGTCGGTGGCAAGCGGGCTCGGCGAGCACGCGGGCGAACCGGAGGCGGGAGCATCATGACGGTGCAGGACCCGCGCCCGCTGCTCGCCACGGCCAGGGCGGGCGGACACGCTGTCGGCGCCTTCAATGTGATCCAGCTGGAGCATGCGGAGGCCATCGTGGCCGGCGCGGAGGCGGCCGGACTACCGGTGATCCTGCAGGTCTCGGAGAATACGGCGGCCTTCCACCGGGGACTGGCCGGCATCGGCGCCGCCTGCCTGGCGATCGCCGCGGCCGCGACGGTGCCGGTGGTGGTCCATCTCGACCACGCCGAGAGCGAATACCTGCTGGATGAGGCGGTTTCGCTCGGCTTCAGCTCGGTCATGTTCGACGGTGCGAAGCTGCCATACGAGGAGAATCTGGCCCGCACGGCTGCGGTCGTCGCCCGTTGCCACCGAGCCGGGGTCGCGGTGGAAGCGGAACTCGGTGAGGTCGGCGGGAAGGACGGGGCCCATGCGCCGGGCGTACGAACCGATCCCACCGAGGCCGCCGCCTTCGTCTCGGCCACCGGGGTGGACAGCCTGGCGGTCGCCGTTGGTACCTCGCACGCGATGTCCGACCGCTCGGCCATCGTCGACCTCGAACTCATCCGGCAACTGTTCGAGGCTGTACCGGTGCCCCTGGTGCTGCACGGCTCCTCCGGGGTCGACGACCCGGGCCTGGTCACCGCGGTGCGGGCCGGCATGACCAAGGTCAACATCGCCACCCGGCTGAATCAGGTGATGACCGCGGCCGTCCGGCAGGTGCTGAACGCGGACGCCGCGGTGACCGACCCGCGGAAGTACCTCGGGCCCGGACGGGATGCGGTCGCTGCCGAGGTGGCCTTGCTGCTGCGGCTGCTCCACGGCTGAACTCGGTCGCGTACCGGGGGGTCACTAGGATCGGCAGGGCCGGTAGTGCGGCCGGTCACGAGATGGAAGCAGGCGTGTCATGGGTCAGTCAACGATCACTCGGTCCCGGATATCGGACGTTCTCGACGCGGTGCCCACCGGCCTGTTCATCGGCGGCGAATGGATCGATGGGGACGGTGGCGTGCCCGTCGAGGATCCGTCGAACGGCGAGGTGCTGACCGAGGTCGCGGACGCCACCCCGGCGCAGGGCATGCTGGCGTTGGATGCGGCCGTCGCGGCCCAGGACGATTGGGCGGCAACGGATCCACGCTTCCGCGGGGAGATCCTGCGGAAGGCCTTCGAGCTGCTGGTGGAACGCTCGGACGAGTTCGCGCTGCTGATGACCCTCGAGATGGGCAAGCCGCTCGCCGAGGCTCGCGGGGAGGTGACCTACGGCGCCGAGTTCTTCCGCTGGTTTTCCGAGGAGGCCGTCCGGGTCGCCGGCCGCTATGCGATCGCGCCGTCCGGCGGCACCCGACTGATGACCATGAAGCAGCCGGTCGGGCCGGTCTACGCGATCACGCCGTGGAACTTCCCGCTTGCGATGGGGACCAGGAAGATCGGACCGGCGCTGGCCGCCGGCTGCACCGTTGTCATCAAGCCGGCCGCGCAGACGCCGCTGACCACGCTCGCGTTGGCCAACGTGCTCACCGAGGCCGGGGTGCCCGCCGGAGTCCTCAACGTGGTGACCACCTCCCGATCCGGCGCGGTGTCCGAGCCGATCATCCGGGACCCGCGGTTGCGCAAGCTGACGTTCACCGGGTCTACCGCGGTCGGCCAACGACTGATCGAACAGTCGGCGCAGCAGGTGCTGAAGGTCAGCATGGAACTCGGCGGGAATGCGCCGTTCGTCGTCTTCGGCGATGCGAATCTGGACCGCGCCGTCGACGGTGCGATGTTGGCCAAGATGCGGAACATCGGCGAGGCCTGCACCGCCGCCAACCGGTTCATCGTGCACGAGTCGGTGGCCGGCGAGTTCTCGCAGCGACTTGCCGAGCGCATGGGGGCAATGGTCATCGGCCCGGGTATCGACGACGGGGTGCAGGTCGGGCCACTTGTCGATGCCGCTGCGGTGCAGAAGGTTTCGGAGCTGGTGGCCAACGCGCTGGACAACGGCGCAAAGGTGCTGACCGGCGCGAGGACGGTGGGCGAGCGGGGCTATTTCTATGCGCCGACCGTGCTGACCGAGGTGCCGCGGACGGCGGACATGTTCTCCCAGGAGATCTTCGGACCGGTCGCGCCGATCACCACCTTCGGCACGGACGACGAGGGCATCGCCCTGGCCAACGACACCGAATTCGGCCTGGTCGCGTATGCCTTCACCGAGAACCTCACCAGAGCACTGAAGGTGGCCGAGCGGCTCGAGACCGGGATGGTCGGTATCAACCAGGGCATCGTCTCCAATCCCGCCGCGCCGTTCGGCGGGGTCAAGGCGTCGGGCATCGGTCGTGAGGGCGGCAACGAAGGGATCGAGGAATACCTGGAGACGAAGTATGTGGGGATCGCGCTCTGAGGTGAACATCGACGTCCTGGGCGGCAGTCGGGAATCGTGCGGGCTCCTGGACGGTTGCCGCTAACCAGGGGTTTGCGTCGATTTCCGAGGGAGCATTTCATGAGTGACCTGTTGAATCTGCCTGTCGTCACGCTTTCGGGGGAGCCGACCACCTTCGGCGAGCTCACCGGCGGCCGGCCGGCCCTTGTGGTCAATGTCGCGAGCCGTTGCGGGCTCACACCGCAGTACAGCAAGCTCGAAGCGCTGCACGAGGAATTCGCCGCCCGCGGTTTCACGGTAATCGGTTTTCCCAGCAATCAGTTCGGTGGCCAGGAACCAGGCTCGGCCAGTGATATCGCGGAGTTCTGCTCGGCGACCTACGGGGTGACCTTCCCGATGTCGGACAAGGTCGACGTGAACGGTGACGGACGAGACCCGATCTACGCGGTGCTCACCGAAACGGCGGATGCGGACGGGGCGACGGGCGACGTGCAGTGGAATTTCGAGAAGTTCCTGGTCTCCGCCGACGGGTCTGTCGTCGGGCGGTACCGTCCACGGACCGAGCCGGACGCCGCCGAGATCCGCGAGGCCATCGAATCTCTGCTGAACTGAGACGTATCAGGTCCGGGGCAGCCCGGCTCTTCATCATCAGCTACACCGCGAAGTTGAGCGGTCACCATCGGAATCGGCGGCAGGTATGCCGCCTGTTGCCAGCGGGTCGTCCGGCCCGTCAGCACCGCCCCTGATCCGGCGCCGGGTCAGCAGATCCGGAGCAATCCGGGGGCGTCGCCGATCCGATGGGCCGCGATGCGGGCAGCGTCATTCCGGCGGGTGCGTCAGCCGCCGTACCGCATGGCTGCGGCCTCCCATGCCTCGTCGTCCTCGAGGTCCGAGTCGAGCGGCTGTCTCGTCCTCGTCCGCAGTCCGCGTTCATCAGCCCGTTGCCCATCAGGTCCGGGTCGAGCATCGCCTGCTCATCGGGCCGGAAGCGCAGCACGTTGTCGATGTAGGACTCGACGGCCTTTTCGATGGACACCTCGTGCCCTGCGGCCTCCGACAGAAACCAGCGGTGCTCGAGGACCTCGTGGAAGATCTCGGCCGGCTCCAGCTTCGCGGCCAGGTCTTCAGGGATGGCCTCGAGGACGGGCTCGAATATGTCGGTCACCCAATGCCGGGCGACGGTGTCCTCGTCGACGTCGGTCTCCGGCATCACCGCTCGCGAACGGTAGGTGTCCAGGTCATTCAGGATGCGTCGGGCCTGGTTCTCCTGCATGTTCAGCCCAGTGAGAGCCAACATTCGCCTGCGATGATGGCCGGCCTCGACCACCTGGGTCTGGACCAGGACGTGTGGATCACCGTCCTTCTCGTTGATCTGGATCTGGGCGACGTCATAGCCCAGATCGTTGAGCCGGCGCAGGCGCTGCTCGATCCGCCACCATTCGTCGTCGCCGAGGGTCTGCGGCTGGGTCAGCTCCGCCCAGAGCCGCTCGTACCTGTCGATGACGGAGACGGCCGTCGCGAGCGGATCGACCTCGTCGGACAACAGCCCGGACATCTGCAGGTCGAGCAACTCGCCGGCCAGATTCGTCTCGGCGATGTCGAGATCCTGTTGGCGCTGCCCGTCGGACAATTGCGGCCGCATCTCACCGGTCTCGGCGTCGACCAGATAGGCGGCCAATGCGCCGGCGTCGCGGCGGAACAGCGTGTTGGATAGTGAGCAGTCTTTCCAGGCGAAACCCACCAGGTGCAGCCGGACCAGTAGTTCGGCCAGCGCGTCCAAGAGCTTCGGCTCCAGATCGGGATCGAGCCGGCGCGAGAACAACGCCCGGTACGGCAGGGAGAACCGCAGATGCTTGGTCACCAGGGCCGCGTCGAGCGGCTCGCCTTCGGGCGTGGTGCGGTTGGCGACGACTCCAACCGCCTGGACCACCGGGATACCGCCCTTGGCGAGGTCCCTCAGTAGTTCGTATTCATGTTGTGCGAGCCCTTGGCTGATTTCCTTGATGGCATAGACGATCCCGCCGATCCGAACGAACCTGACCACGTGCCGGGAGATGCCGCGGGGCAGACTGACCAGTCTTTCCTTGGGCCAATCCTCGAGCGGGGTCGGACCACGGCAGGGTCAACAGGTCGGTCGGATCAGGTCCGGTCGCAAATTGCATACGCACCGGGCAAGCGTGGCACAGTGCTGACCGCGGCGCAGGAGGGCCACGCCCGTAACGTCTGCTGACACTGAACGGCAGTTCAGGTCAAGGACCACACCGCGGTGAGCAGCATCGGAACGGCCAGCCACCAGGTGGTGATCTTCAGCCAGTCTGCTTTCCGAGCCAGCTCGCCCTGGTTGAATGCGAACGCGACCGCTTTGGCCCTGATGAGGCGATCGTAGAAGACAGCAGAATCGGCGTGCTCGAGTTCGACCACGATGTCCGGGTCCGGCGCGTTCTGCCACGGCCGCACGGACAAGCAGGCCAGAGCGAACCCGATCGCGACCGCGAAAGCGACCAGTGCGACATAACCGATCGCGGAGTGGTGACCGCTGAGCACCAGTCCCGCGGCTGCCAACGCCAGGGTGACGAGCAAACCGCTCTTGGTGTCCAACTCGCTGACGACACTCCACTGCCGGTCGAGCCGGCGGTTCATCTCTGCGTTCAAGGTGGCGAGCAGAGCCGGACGTTCGTCGACGACCGGCCCGGACCGCCCGCCGGCGCGGTTCTCGGAGACGGGTCCAGATGCAGCTCCGCTGTCACGCGAACTCGGGTGCCGTCGCGGCGGTAGCCTGTCGGCGACGCGCGCCCGCACGCTCACCTGCCGTTCCACGGTCGGACCATGGAACGCTTTATCGCGGACAAGCTGCCGGCTCCGACGCCGGCCATGGCTTGTCGTAGCTCCGCAGTGAGCCCGGAAAGCACATCGACGACGCCCTGTTCCCGCGCACCGCCAGTCCCCACAGCACCGGCCGGCCGATCCCGACGGCCGACGCACCCAAGGCAAGCGCGCGCAGCACGTCCACCCCCGACCGCAGCCCGCCGTCGACGGTGACCGGTACCCGGCCGTCTACCGCAGCGACCACTTCGGCGAGCATGACCGCAGTCGGCGCCACTCCAGGAACCTGCCGCCGCCCGTGGTTGGACACAACGATCGCTGCGGCGCCGGCCTCGAGCGCAACGACCGCGTCGTCGGGGTGCATGATCCCCTTGACATGGACGGGAAGCCCTGTGGCAGAGGCGATCCGGCCGATGATCGAGGGGTCGAGGCCGGGCTCGATCAGGGCCGACATCTGCGCCCACGTCAGACCTGGGAAGTTCCCCGGCCGAGCCGTCATCCGGTCCCTGGTGGTGCTTCGGAACGGTGCGTCACCCCAGGTACCGGCGTTGTCGACCGTCACTACTATGGCGCCGGCACCGGCGGCAGCCGCCCTGACCAGGTAGTCGTCGCTCAGGGCCCGGTCCTTCATCACGTACACCTGAGCCCACCATGGCGTCGTCGCGGCGGCGCCGAACTCGGTGACCTCGATCGCGGCCGAACTCGAATACACCATCAGCGCTCCCGCCCTGGCTGCGGCGCGAGCGGTGGCGATCTCGCCATCGGGGTGGGCGAGCCGGTGTGCGGCGGTAGCGGCGACCATGATCGGGGTGGCCAGCGGGATCCCGCCGAGCAGCAGCGAGGAATCGATGGCGGTCAGGCCCTGGAGCACCCGCGGCACCACGTCGATGTCCTGCCAGGCACGGTGATCTCGGTCCAGGTCCCCGCCCGCAACTGCGCGGTAGTACTCCCAGGAGATCGGATCGAGGCGGGCCCTGGCCTCCTGGATCAGCGCGTCGAAATCCAAATCAGCTCGCCGCCGTGGCCAGCGCCCGGAACAGCCTGATATCGGTGTCGGTCTCCGGGTGCCACTGCACGGCCAGGACGAACCGGCCGGACGCTACCTCCATGGCCTCCGGGATGCCGTCGGGGGACCGGCCGCTGACCACGAATCCGGGATGCTCGGCCACCGACTGATGGTGATGGCAACGGGTGACGATGCTCGGCCCGAGGATCTCGGCGATCCGGGTGCCGGGCACGGTGTCCACTTCGACCGGCCCGTAGAGCCCGGGACCGGGCGAATGCTTGTCGTCACCCACCAGGTCGGGCACGTGTTGGATCAGTCGACCGCCGGCCCGCGAGGCCATCACCTGCATACCCCGGCAGATGCCCAGCACCGGCAGTCCGAGGTCGTCGGCGGCGTCGAGCAGGGCGTACTCCGAGACATCGCGGTCGTCGCGCCAATTGGTGGTGTGCTGGCCGGGATGCTCGCCGTAGCGCGAGGGGTTGACATCCGCTCCGCCCGCGACGACCAGACCGTCGAGCCGGCTCATCAGGGCGCCGGCATCGTCGCCGGGCCCGATCGGCGGGAGAAGCACCGGAGTGCCGCCCCCCGCCCGCACCGCGTCAACGTATCTGGTCGGCAGCAGCACGGCCGGGACCTGCTGCCACTGACCCCAGCTCGCCGGCTCGCGATACGTGCTGATGCCGATGATGGGGCTGGACGTCATGCCCACCATCTTCCCCGATCCCGCTCGCCCCTTTGCGCACCGTGTCGCGATCCTCGCGCCCTTTGGGCGCTTTTGGCGCGAGAATCGCGACACGGTGCGCAAAAGCGGTCAACGGAGGCGGTTGGTGAGGTCGGCGATCAGAGACTCGGGGTGCGACCAGATCGTGTCAGCAGTGACGAAGACGATCCGCCATCCCGACCTGGTCAGGTCATTGAGTCTCGTTCGATCAGCGAACAACCGGTGTCCGGTATGGAACGCCACGCCGTCGTACTCGCAGGCGACCTTGAACGCGGGCCAGGCCAGGTCAAGTCGGTACCGCTGCCCGGACCAGCCCTCGACCCAGTGCTGGGGTGTCGGCGCCGGCAGTTCGGCGTCCAGCACGATCCAGCGCAGCCAGGACTCCCGGGGCGATTCCGCTCGGGAATCGGACCAGTCGATCAGCTTCCTGACGCGGCGGATGTTGTTGACTCTGGACAGGTCGGCCACCTGATCGAGCTCCGTCCTGGTCGTGCTCCCGCTGCGGAGCGCGGCATCGAGCACGGCGAGGGAACGCATCCCGTTGCGTTGCCGAGTCGCCACCGTCACGGCCGCCTCGGCTGCTCCAACGGTCAGCTGGCCGGACACTCGGGTGAACGGACTCAGTATTCGATCCCGGTGCAGCACCAGCTGTTTGCTCTTGCTGGCGCAGGCGCCGGGGGCAATGACGTGCACCCGCGTGTCGCCCGAGAGATCGAATCCGTGCAGCGCCGCCGCGGTGTCCGTGCAGGCCGCCGCTTCCACACCCAGAGTGAGATCGGCTGCCATCAGGCGGGTGCCGATATTTGCAGCGTGATCCGGAAGCGCGTAGGCACCGTGCCACAGCCGAACCAGGCAGCCACTGGCGAGCGCGCGGGTGATGCGATCCGCCCCGATCACCACACGCGCCTGCCGCGCCGTCAGTACCCCATGCTGCCGACCGGCCAGATCGATGAGCTCAGCAGGCAATCCGGGTGAGGGTGGCACAGCGCGACTCTGTCGGTCCACACGCTCGCACAACACCCCGTAGCCGGGATTGTGGACAACCGAGTGCCACGGGGACAACCGCTCTCGCACTGGCGGTCTCGCACCGTGTCGCGATCCTCGCGCCCTTTGGGCGCTTTTGGCGCGAGAATCGCGACACGGTGCGCAGAAGAGGGCGGGCGGGCGGGAGCGGGCTAGTCGAGCGGGGTGACGTAGGCGCCGGAGATGCCGCCGTCGACGAGGAACTGCGAGGCGGTGATGAAGCTGGATTCGTCGGAGGCCAGGAACAGCACCGCGTTGGCGATTTCCTGTGGCTCGCCGAAGCGTCCCATCGGGATGTGCACGAGGCGGCGGGCGGCCCGTTCCGGATCCTTGGCGAACAGCTCCTGCAGCATCGGAGTGTTGACCGGACCGGGGCACAGTGCATTGACGCGAATGCCCTTGCGGGCGAACTGAACTCCGAGTTCGCGGCTCATCGAGAGCACACCGCCCTTGGATGCGGTGTACGAGATCTGCGAGGTGGCGGCGCCGAGCACGGCGACGAACGATGCGGTATTGATGATCGAGCCCTTGCCCTGTTCGATCATGTAGGGCAGTGCGGCTTTGCAGCAGAGGTACACGCTGGTCAGGTTGACCTCCTGCACCCGGCGCCAGGCGGCCAGGTCGGTGGTCAGGATCGAGTCGTCCTCCGGCGGTGAGATGCCGGCGTTGTTGAACGCGATATCCACGCTGCCGTAGGCGTTCTTGGCCAGCGCGAAGAGGGCGTCGACGTCCTCCGGGCTGGTGACGTCGGTGCGCAGGTAGCGACCACCGAGCTCGTCGGCGAGGCCGGGTCCGCGGGTGTCGTCGATGTCGCCGATCACCACCTTCGCCCCTTCGGCCACGAATGTGCGGGCGGTGGCAAGGCCGAGCCCGGAACAACCTCCGGTGATGACGGCGACCTTGCCGGCGAGACGGTCAGACATGGTGGGATAGCTACCTTTCCTGGTGCGGGATCAGACAACTGCGCAATGCTCAGAACGCTCAGGTGGCGATGAAGACGTTCTTCACCTCGCTGAACGCGGCGGGGGCGTCGGGTCCCAGTTCCCGGCCGAGACCGGACTGCTTGAACCCGCCGAACGGGGTCCAGTACCGGACCGAGGAATGCGAGTTGACCGACAGGTTGCCGGCCTCGACACCCCGGGCGACCCGGATCGCCCGGCCGACGTCTGAGGTGAAAATCGAGCCGGAGAGCCCGAAGTCGCTGTCGTTCGCCATCGCGATGGCCTGGCCTTCATCCGAGAACGGCAGCACCGCAACGACCGGGCCGAAGACCTCCTCCTGCCAGATCCGGTCGGCTGTGGATGTCGGGATGACTACCGTTGGCGGGTACCAGAAGCCGGGACCGGCGGGGGTGGTGCCGGTGAACGCGACGTTCGTACCGTCCACATAGGCCGAGACCGAGGCGTGCTGGCCGGCGGTGATCAGCGGGCCCATTTCGGCGTCCGCGTCGCCCGGTTGCCGAACCCTGAAGCCCTTGACGGCCGGTTCGAGTAGTGCCATGAAGTCCTCGTAAACGCTGCGCTCCACCAGAATTCGTGAACGGGCACAGCAGTCCTGTCCGGCGTTGTCGAACACCGAACCGGGGGCCGAAGCCGCGGCTGCTTCCAGGTCGGCGTCCGCGAAGATGATGTTCGCGCTCTTGCCGCCCAGTTCCAGGGTCACCGGCTTGACCTGCTCGGCGGCCCCGCGCATGACGCCTTTACCGACCGAGGTCGAGCCCGTGAAACACACTTTGCGGACCAGTGGGTGGGTGACGAACCGCTCGCCGACCACCGAACCACTGCCCGGGATGACGGTGAAGACACCCTCGGGCAGCCCCGCTTCCAGCGCCAGCTCGGCCAGCCTCAGGGCCGTCAAAGGGGTGACCTCGGCGGGTTTGAGCACCACCGTGTTGCCGGCCGCCAGCGCTGGGCCGAAACCCCAACCGGCGATGGGCATCGGGAAGTTCCACGGCACGATGATGCCGACGACGCCGAGCGGCTCGTGGAAGGTGATGTCGATGCCGCCGGCCACCGGGATCTGGCGTCCGAACAGCCGCTCCGGGGCGGCCGAGTAGTAGTTCAGCACGTCCCGGACGTTGCCGGCCTCCCAGGTGGCGTTCCCGATGGTGTGACCGGAGTTCCGCACCTCGAGGTCGGCAAGCTCGGCCAGGTGGTCGTCGACCACGCCGGCAAAGCGACGAAGCAGCCTGGCACGATCCCCGGGAGTCACCGCGCGCCAGGCCGGGAATGCCTGGTGAGCCCGGAGGATGGCGGCATCGGTCTCGGCCAACGAGGCGCGCGGCAAGGTGGTCAATTCGGTTGCCGTCGCCGGGTCGATCAGCGATGTGGTGCCGCCCTCGCCGGACAGCGAACCGTGGTAAGTCAGCAAGCAGCTCAGAACCTTTCGAATCCGCGACGCAGTTCCCAATCGGTGACCGCCGACTCGAAGGCGGCCAACTCGGTGTCCGCGGCGTGCACGTAGTGGTCGACCACATCATCGCCGAACGCGGCCCTGGCGATCGACGAGGAGGCGAAAAGATCGCGAGCGGCCCGCAGCGTGGTCGGCACCGTCGGCTTGTCGGACAGGTACGCGTTGCCGACCAGCGCGTCCTCGAGAGGCAACTCGTTCTCGACGCCGTGCAGACCACCGGCCATCATCGCCGCGATCGCGATGTACGGATTGACATCGCCGCCGGGCAAACGGTTCTCGAGCCGTGCGGACGGGCCGTGACCGACCAGCCGGATCGAGCAGGTCCGGTTGTCCAGTCCCCAGGCGACGGTCGTGGGCGCGAAGGACCCGACGGCAAAACGCTTGTAGGAATTGATGTTCGGCGCGTACAGCAGGGTGAACTCGCGCATGGTCGCGAGGATGCCGGCGATGAAGTGGTCGTACAGCGGCGTTCGCTCACCTTTGACCGGATCCCAGAACACGAGACCGCCGTCGGTGCCACGCAACGACAGGTGGATGTGACAGGAATTGCCCTCCCGCTCGTTGAACTTGGCCATGAAGGTGATGCAGCGGCCGTGCTGCTCGGCGATCTCCTTCGCGGTGTTCTTGTAGACCACGTGATTGTCGGCCGAGGTGAGCACCTCCTCGAAGCGAAAGGCGATCTCCTGTTGGCCCAGGTTGCATTCGCCCTTGGCGGACTCGACGGTGAGACCGGCGGCGTACATGGTGTTCCGGATGTCGCGCAGTAGTGGTTCGATCCGGCTGGTGCCCAGGATCGAGTAGTCGGTGTTGTACTGGTTGGCCGGGGTCAATCCCTTGTAAGCGGCATCCCAGGCTTCCTCGTAGGTGTCGTTGAAGAGGATGAACTCGAGTTCCGTGCCGGCAAAGGCGGTGAATCCCAGTGCCGCGGCCCGGGCCTGCTGCTTCTTGAGGATGGATCGCGGCGACTGGTTGACCAGTTCCCCGTCCAGCCAGGTCAGGTCGGTCTGGATCATCACCGAGCCGGGCAGGTGCGGCAACAGCCGGATGGTGTCCAGGTCGAGGGCGAAGATCATGTCCCCGTAACCCTTGTCCCACGACGACATGGCGTAGCCGGGAATCGTGTTCATCTCCGCGTCCACCGACAGCAGATAGTTGCAGCCCTCGGTGCCGTGTTCCAGAGCCTCGTCCAGGAAGAACTGCGCGTGTAGTCGTTTGCCCTGCAACCGGCCCTGCATGTCGGTGAAGGCGATCACCACGGTGTCGATGTCGCCGCTGTTGATCAGATCCTTCAGCGTCTCGATGCTGAGCAGGCGCGGATTGCGGGGGTGATCGCTCATTTAAGCGCTCATCGTTCGCTCCGGGTGCTCGCCGAGCGTGGTGCCCTTCTTCAGGGGTCGTCGTCAGCACACCGTAGTGCCCGGTGTGCTGACGACAGCCCAGGGTGGGTCAGTACTGGATCGGGTAGTCCGGTTCCGGCTGGGCCGTGGTAGCCGCCACCTGGTTGATCGGCCCGGTGAACCAGTTCTTCACCGACAGCGTGCCAGAAGATCCACAGCAGGATCAGCACGCCGCCGACCAGCAGCGGGGTGTAGTTGACGTACTTCCAGGCGAAACTCGGGTCCCACGGCATGCCGCCGTTCGAGGTCGGGAACAGCGCGATGATCGAGGTCACGACGATCTCGATCAGCGCCAGCGGCGCCAGCCACTTGTAGTTCCTACCCAGGTTCCAACTGCCGACCTTGAACGAATCACCGGCCCGCCACCGGTAGTAGATCGGGATGGCGAAGGCCAGGTACAGACCGACGACGCCGATGGATACGACCGCGAAGAAGGCGACGGGGACGGGGGCACCGTTGATGTCGACGGCCACCAGCGCGGGCAGCGTGATCAGCGCCGCGATGACTGCGGTCAACATGACGCCGTTCGCCGGCACCCGGTTGCTGGTCAGGTGCGACCACAATTTCCAGCCCGGAACCGCCCGGTCCCGGCTGAATGCGAACAGCATGCGGGAGGAACTGGTCATACATGCGACGGTGCAGAAGAACTGGCCGACCGTGGAGACGAGCAGCACGATGGCCACCCACGAAGAACTCATGGCCTGGTTGAAGATGACCGCAACGGCGCCACCGCCCTTGGACACCCCGGCCGGGTCCTGCACGGCGAACAGGAAGGCCAGCAGCAGGATCCAGCCGCCGATGGCGGAATAGAAGATGGACCGCCAGATGCCCTTGGCGGCAGCCCCGGCCGCACTCTTGGTCTCCTCGGACAGGTGCGCCGAGGCGTCGTATCCGGTGATCGTGTACTGCGTCAGGATCGCGGAAATGGGCAGCACGAAGAAGAGCCAGCCGGCGCCGCTGGTGGCTCCGGAGAACATGCCGGTGTTGTTGATGGTCTGGGCGAAGACGTCGTGGAAGCTGGCGTGGTGGGCCGGCACCAGGAACAGGATCAGGATCACGGCGGCGGCGCCGAACACGTGCCACCACACCGACACGTTGTTGATCACGGCGAGCAGGTGCGAAGAGAAGATGTTGATCACGGCCGCGATCACCAGGATGATCAGGAAGATGATGAAGACCCTGGTCAGGCTGTAGCCATTCAGCCAGCCGGTGCTGAAGGTGCTGAGCGTGAGGTCGAGGAACGTCGCGCAGCCGTAGGCGACCGAGGCGACGATGGCGATGAGCCCGATGAGGTTCAGCCAGCCGGTGTAATAGCCCGCCTTCGGCCCGCCGAGTTTGCTGGCCCACCAATAGATCCCGCCCGAGGTGGGATAGGCGGAGACCAACTCGGACATGCAGACGCCGATGATCAGGATGAAGGCCGAGACGATCGGCCAGCCCCAGGCGATGGCGGCTGGACCACCGTTGTTCCAGCCGAGGCCGAAGGAGGTGAAGCAGCCGGCGAGAATGGAGATGATGGAGAACGAGATGGCGAAGTTGCTGAAGCCGGACCAGGAACGGTGCAGCTCCTGGGTGTAGCCGAGGTCCGCGAGTTGTTTCTCGTCGTCACTCAGTTCGGGTGTTGCGGTCACAGCGTTTCTCCTTCGGGACGGGGGGTCGTGCTTCCAGTGGCCTGACCGGCGGCAGCGGAAGTCAGGAGATCGTCGAACCGGCGCGAATCGAAGGTGCTGACGGCGCGCTCGTACTTCTCCATCGCCCATCCCCAGAAATCGAAATCGATCTCGGCGACGGAATTCTGGATGACACCCCACAGCGTCCACCCGTATTGGGACACCAAAGCCTGGAGTCGGGCTCGCGCAACGCGATCGGGGCGGTGCTCGCCGTAGTAGGCATCCACCAGGATCGTAAGTTGCTCCTCGGCCAGCGCCGACTCGCTCCAGATGTTGCCCAGCTCGAAGCAGGGATCGTTGTTGCCGGAATATTCATAGTCGATGAGCCACAACTTCCGGCCGTCGTCGATGAGGTTGGCGGCCAGCAGATCGTTGTGGCACGGCACAGTATCCGGTGGATCCATGGCCAGCACGGTACGGATCCGATTCCACTGCGCCGTGAACTCGAGGTAGCGATCAGGTAACCGGAAACCGCGCTCCAGCACGGTCTTCAGGTAGCGATCCCGGATCTCGAACATGTCGAAGTCGGAAACGAACCGCGGGCCGTCGTGCAGCATGCGGCACGACGCGGCCACGGCCGGCAGCACCGCGTCGCGGCGGAGGTCGGCTGGCTCCAGCGTGCGCCCCTCGATCCACTCGATCAGCAGCAGGCCGGCGGCCGGCACGAAGTCGATCACCTTCGGCGCGATCCCGGCGTCCGCGGCCGCCACCGAATTGCGGTATTCGGCGTATCGATCGATCGCCAGCAGGTCCGACGAGGGTCGCGAAAGGCGCGCGACGTAGGTGCCGCCGGAGGTGCTGACCTTGCGATTGGTGTTGGTCAGTCCGCCGGGGAGAGGTTCAGCGCGGCGGGGCAGACCGACCAGCATCGGGGCCATGTCCAACCGTTCGTCCACCGACAGCGCGAAGATGTCGGTAGCTGAGTTCATGCGGCCAGGCACCTCCTGTTGTCCTCGCGAACGCCGGAATCGACGGCCCAGGCGGCGACGACTGGGGATGGCGAGATGGTAGGGCACGCAGGGCCGCACGGTCTAGACCGAAGGTGGGCATTGCGTCATCCCGACCGACGCGTACCCAGAGCCGACGATGGGATCGGTCCGGATCGAACGGTCTAGACCGTATTGGGTCCGCCGCACTAGTCTGGGCCGCACGCAACTCCGGATCCGACCGAGAGGCCGCCCCAGAAGTGGTCACCCCAACCCAGCTGCCTGCCCGGGCCCGCGTCGTCGTCATCGGTGGCGGGGTCGGCGGCACGAGCGTCGCCTACCACCTGGCCGAGTTGGGGGAGCGGGATGTGGTCCTGCTGGACCGGGATCAGCTGACCAGCGGATCCACCTTCCATTCCGCCGGGCTCGTCGGACAGCTCAGGTCCGACCCGACGCTGACCCGGATGAACATGTACTCGGTCGAGCTGTACCGGGCGCTACAAGCCTCGGACTCGCCACCAGGTTGGGTGGAGAGCGGCAGCATCAGACTGGCTTCCAGCCCGGAGCGCCTCCAGGAGTTGCGGCGACAACTGTCCTGGGCCAGGGCATTCGGCCTGCCGATGGAGGAGATCTCGGCCCGGACGGCGCAACAGATGTTTCCCGCGATGAGCACGGACGGCGTGTACGGCGGGGTGTATCTGCCCTCCGACGGTCAGGTGGATCCGTCCCAGCTCTGCCTCTCGCTGGCGGCCCGTGCCCGTGCGGGCGGCGTCACCATCGCCACCCACACCAGGGTGCTGGAGGTGTTGACCCGGTCCGGGCGGGTACGCGGCGTGCGAACGGATCGCGGTGACATCGAGGCCGAGGTGGTCGTGAACTGTGGTGGAATCTACGCGGCTGAGATCGGCCGGCTGGCGGGGGTGCGCGTTCCGGTCGTGCCGATGTCCCACCAGTACGTGGTCACCGAGCCGATCCCGGATCTCGCGCCGGGCGGCGGCGCGGTGCTGCCCAGCCTGCGCGATCCCGACCTGCTGGTCTACTACCGGCAGGAAGGGAGAGGTCTGCTGATGGGTGGCTACGAGCGGAATGCGCTGCCGTTCACGGCCGGGATGTATTCATACGATGCCGTTCCCGCCGATTTCAACGCCAAGCTGTTGCCCGACGACTGGGACAGATTCGCCGAGATCGCCGAAAATTCGGCGATCAGGGTGCCGGCGATGGGTGAGGCGCGGATCCGCCGGTTGATCAACGGCCCGGAGGCGTTCACCCCGGACAACGAGTTCTGCCTCGGACAGACGGAGGTGGACGGATTCTTCGTGTCGGCCGGTTTCTGTGCCCACGGGATCGCCGGGGCGGGCGGGGTCGGGAAGCTGATGGCCGAATGGATCGTTTCCGGCGAGCCGACCATGGAAGTCGCGCACATGGACATCAACCGCTTCGGCCGCCAGTACCGCTCGCCTTCCTTCACCCTGAAGCGGGTGCTGGAGAACTACCAGACCTACTACGACATCAGGTATCCCGGTGACGAACGAATGGCTGGCCGGCCGCTGCGCCGCTCGCCGGTGTACGGCTGGCACCAGCTTCAGGGTGCCGAGTTCGGGGAGAAGAGCGGGTGGGAGCGGGTTAATTTCTACCGCACCAACGAACGCCAGGACGAGCCCGAGTTCCGGCCCGAAGGCTGGGCCGGACAGAACTTCTCGTCCGCCGTTGCGGTGGAACATCGGGCAGCCCGCGAGGCGGTGGCGCTGTTCGACGAGTCGTCGTTCGCGAAGATGACGGTGACCGGACCGGACGCCCCGCGGTTCCTGGAATGGGTGTGCGACAACAAGGTCGCCCGCGATGTCGGCCGGGTCACCTATACGCAGCTGCTCAATCACCGCGGCGGTATCGAAGCGGACCTGACCGTCACCAGAACGGGGCCGCAATCCTTCTGGGTGGTCACCGGCACGGCGATGGGATCGCGGGACGGCGCTTGGCTGCGCAGGCAGGCCAGGGCCGGCGACTTCGACGTCAAGAATCACGGACATCACCGGCCAGTACTCCTGTTTCGCCCTCTGGGGGCCACGGTCCCGAGAATTGCTCTCACGGCTTGACCCCGGCCGACCTGAGTTCCCGGGCCTTCGGATTCATGACTTCCGCGGAGATACCGGTCGGGGACATCCCACTCCGCGCGCAGCGGGTCACCTTCGTCGGCGAATTGGGTTGGGAGCTGTACGCGCCGGTCGAGTACGGGGCGGCGTTGTGGGAACTGCTCTGGCAGACGGGTGCTGATCTCGGCCTGGTCGCGGCCGGCTATCGAGCCATCGAAAGCCTGCGGCTGGAAAAGGGTTACCGCGTTTGGGGTTCAGATGTCACTGGTGAAACAGACCCGATCAGTGCCGGCTTGGAGTTCTGCGTCGACTGGAACAAGCAGTTCCTGGGTCGCGAAGCACTGCTGCTCGTGCGCCAGGCCGGCCCTGTCCGGAAGCTGTGTTGTCTGACGCTGGACGACCCGGCCATGGTGGTGCTCGGCGGCGAACCGGTGCGGATCCGCGGCGAACTGGCGGGCCGGATCACCTCCGGTGGTTACGGCTACACGGTGGGAAGGTCGATCGCCTACGCCTACCTGCCGGTCGAGGTCACCGCGACGGGAACCGCGGTGCAGGTCGACATCTTCGGTCAGTGGGTCGACGGGGCCGTCGCCGCTGACACCTTGTACGACCCGTCCGGTCAGAAGATCAGAGGCTAGCGAATCAACCGTCGCCACCTGCGGTCCAGTTGCTGCGCACGGAAATCCGGATCCGGTCGGGGCGGAAAAGATCCGTCGCGAATTCGACGGCGAGGCCGGCTGCGGTGTGCGCCGTCCGCTCGATCCGCATCACTGCCGCACCCGGTGCAACACCGAGGTGCTCGGCCTGGGACTCGGTCACCGATGCCGGCTCGAGGTATTCCACCGCGTGGTGCGGCCGCTGTCGGTAACGCCGGGCCATCAACGCATAGAGCGAGCCGGTCAGCCGCGATTCGAGCAGATCGGGAAATGTCTCTGCTGGGAACCACGAATGTTCCAGCGCCAGCGGTTGCTTGTTGGCCAGCCGGATTCGGACGATCTCGTGCACCTGAGCCCCGCGGGGCACGGCGAGCGCCACCGCGACCTGTCGGTCGGCCGGGACGGTTTGCGCCGTCAGAACTCTGGCGCTGGCCTTGATGTCGGCGCGACGCAGCTGTTCGGTGAAACCGGTCAGCCCGGTGAGGTCACACTCGATGGCCGGCTCGATAACGAAGGTCCCCCCCGAGCGCCCGGGGATTCGCTCCAGCAGCCCGCGGGCAGCAAGACCCGACAGCGCCTGCCGCAACGTCATCCGGCTCACCCCGAAGAAGCGGGCCACCTCGGCCTCCGGGGGAAGCCGGTCACCCGGCCGCAGATCCCTGGTGCCCAACACTTCCACGAACCAACGCTCGATCTGCTGATGAGCAGCCAGGCCCTGATGTCGGTCGAGCGCTACCGTACCGTCGAAGATCGACGTTGTCATGGCGCCTCTCCTGTCAGAGCTGGAGCCTGCTGGCGGTTCGGGCTCGGGCTTGATCAAACCACCGATCCCAGGGGTGGCTATGTTGGACCGAGACGGCGGCTTCTCATTCGACCCGAAAGAGGTTCTCATGCCGACCAGGCGGGCTCTCTACGATGTGGAGCACGAGCAGTTCCGGGAGGCGGTTGCCGGATTCGTGGAGACGAACGTCCGCCCGAACGCAGCCCGCTGGGACGAGCAAGGCAAGGTCGATCGCGCCCTGTTCACCGCGGCGGCCAAGGAAGGAATCCTCGGCCTGAACATTCCGGAGAAATACGGCGGCGGCGGCGTTTCCGACTTCCGGTTCAACGCGATCCTGGGTGAGGAACTCGGCCGCAATCCCGTGTCGAGCGGAACGGCCGGCATCGTCGTGCAGAACGACATCGTGTTTCCGTATTTCGTCAACCTGACCGATGACGAGCAGAAGCAGCGTTGGTTGCCCGGGATTGCCAGTGGCGAATTGATCACTGCGGTGGCGATGACGGAACCGAATACCGGCAGTGATCTGGCCGGCATCCGCACCTCCGCGGTTCGCGACGGCGACGACTACGTCATCAACGGGGCCAAGACGTTTATCTCGAACGGCCAGAACGCGGATCTCGTGGTCACCGCGGTGCGCACGTCGCCCGACCGGCACAAGGGCCTCAGCCTCGTCGTCATCGAAGCGGATCGGCCCGGGTTCGGCCGCGGCCGCAATCTCGAGAAGATCGGCCTGCACGCGCAGGACACCAGTGAACTGTTCTTCACCGATGTCCGGGTGCCGGCGCGGAATCTGCTCGGAGCGCAGGGGAGTGGCTTTCTCGGCCTGGTGCGCAACCTGCCGCAGGAACGCCTCTCGATCGCATCGGGATCGCTGGCCGGCGCCGAGGGCACGGCGCAGCGCACTCTCGAATATGTGCTCAGCCGAACGGCGTTCGGCCAAGCCGTCGGGCACTTCCAGAACACCCGTTTCGTGATGGCCGAGATCTCCACTGAGATCGCCGTCACCCGCTCGCACATCGACGAGTGCATCCGCCGCCATTGCGCAGGCGAGTTGACCGCAGAAGAGGCTGCCGCCGCCAAGTGGTGGTGCACCGAGTTGCAGGTGCGGGTGGTGAACCGGTGCCTGCAGTTGCACGGCGGGTACGGCTACATGCGGGACTATCAGGTCGCAAGGGACTACGAGGACGCCAGGGTGAGCACCATCTACGGCGGCACGACCGAGATCATGAAGGAGATCGTCGGGCGCGGCCTCGGCCTGTGACCGGCCTGCGACAAGACCCTTTTCGGCGATTCTGCGCTGTGGACGTCACGGTGGGCCGTTGAAGGTCGCTGTGAGGCCGACCACCGGATTACAACGGATGTCGATGTGCGCCGTCTCATTGTCTGGAACGACCCGCAGCGCGCTGCGGCTACTGACCAGGAACACGACTGCAGGACAACCGATTTGAGATTTGAGACACCGACCGGAAATGCTCGATGACATATTTCAGCCCTTACCAGATCGAGGCCCGGACGGCCCACCGAACGGCGGCCCTGCCGGCAAGTTCAGCGGGCGGCCGGACGCGGCGACGGCCGCTCCCCGGATGCCTGGCCAACGAGACCCCGAACCGTCCCTACCTGCGGTAGGCAGACCTCGGCTCGAGCTCAGCCTGACCCAAATTCTGGGCAGCACGGGCGCCGCCGTCACGGCTGCGTTTCTCGGGTCCCGTCTCGGTGTCGCCGGCACCCTCATCGGCGCCGCGCTGGCGTCAGTCATCTCAGTCGTCGGTGGTGCCGTCTACACGACCTCGATCAAGGCGACTCGACATCGGGTGGCGCAAGCCCTCGCCGCAGTCCGCAGCCAGGATGAGGAAGGCCGCCTGGAATCCGATCCGACCAGGCGCACCGCTCGCGGTCGCCCGCTGGTCCGGGGGGTGCTGGTCGGAGCATCGCTTTCGGCCGTCGTCTTCGTTGCCGCACTGACCCTGATCACCGGATACGAGTCCGTCAGTGGAAGCGCTCTGGCCGGCCAAACCGGCGGATTGACCGTTCTCGGCGGGGCGGTCGACGGTTCCGGAACGGGCGCCACGAGTATCACGCCGACGAGTTCCGCTGCCAAGGGATCCCATGACGCAACGGCGAGCGCCACGGCCGCGCACACCACGTCGACGCCCGAGCGCGCCACCGGAGCAGTGCTCCAGACGGCCGGGACCAACAGTCAGGACCGAGACACCGACTAGCGGCGGGACACCGACAGCGGCGGGACACCGACTCTTGCGCCCGGCACGACCGCCCCGGCGGCCGCGCCCACCACGACGGACACGGTTTCGGCGACCTCGCAGGAGCCCTCGACGTCGCCGGCGACGCCGGAGACATCGGCACCGGCGCCGGCTGGTTCGGGTATCGCGACCGAGCCGGCTCCGTCAGGCTGACCCTCGTTCTAGAGTGGGCCGATGGGTCGGCGCTGGGGTGGGCTGATCATCATCGTGCTGGTGGCGGTCGCGGCTATCGCAATTCCGTCCGCCGGCGGCAAGCAGATCTCCGGGACGGCTCGACCCGCACCCATCCCAGGCCCGCCTGCCGTCGCCCAGTGCCTCGATGCGCCAGAGCTCGATGCTGCGCCGCAGAAGCCAGGCGCCCTTTATCGGCCGCTGACCGTGGGCCCGTGCGGAAAGCGGGTATACGGCGAGGTGACGGCCGTCATCGAAGACCGCCGCTCGCCCCAGTCGGCGCCGCCCACCATCGCGCCGCCGGACGACGGCTCGACGGTGACGGACGACCCGAACGAGCTGCCGTGCTTCGATGCGACCAACCGTTACCTGGGCCTGACCGTGGGCGCCGACCACATACCGATGATCTTCTCCTACTGGAGACCGAGCGGCCTGGCGTCATTTTCGCTGACCGGCCCGACCCTTCGCCAGCGTGCTGCGGGCCAGCGATGGGTGGCCTGCGTCGTGTCCGTGCATGATTGGGACCGCAACGCGGCGACCTACCAGGGCACGCTGAAGAACGCGTTCGCGCTCGGCACCCTCCCGCCGGCGGTTGCGGTCTGTCTGGATACCGCGAATCTTTTGTCGGCCGAGCCGGCGTCGTGCGACAAGCCTCACTACGTCGAAGTTTTCGGCGTCGCCGACACCGCACGGCCGGGACTGACCCAGCGGTCTTTGGACGACAGCTGCCTGCGGTTGGCGGCGCGGATGACGGGCATGTCCGATCCGACTGCGCAGGGCCGGATCCAGCTGCGGGCGGCCGCTGTGCACGGCGAAACCGGAACGGCGGTAACCGGTCTGGGATCCCCCACGGACGACAATGGTTACGCCGCCTGCATGGCGGTGACGCCGACGACACACCAACTGCAACACACGCTGCTCGCGCTGCGGAACAAGCCCCTTCCCTGGTTCGTGAAGTGAGAGGTTCCCCGTCGAGCTCCCGGCCAGCTCAGCCGGTTCGGGCTTGTCTACTGCGTGGCGCGGCCGGACGGCGACCGGCTGTTCTGTCGCGGGGACCGTTCACCGTGCTGATGATCATTCGGCTGGCTTTGCCGATGTCCGTCCCCAGGAATGTTCCGGGCAGTTGGCGTTCCGCACCGGTGAAAGCGTTTCCCGCGTAGAACAGCTCGACTTCTGGGCACTGCACGGCAGAAAGGCAGCCGATGATGTGGCGTCGGCCGCTGGCCAACTGCGACACCAGCACGACTGCCCCCGGATGATGCCGGGCCATCGCGGCGGCCAGCACCTGCGGGTTGACTCTGGCCCCGAGCAGCCGGCATGGCCAGCCGTGTGATCGCAGCAGCAACGCCAAGGCCTCCAATCCGACGGTGTGTGCATCGTTCGGGCCACACCCCAGCAGGATCAGGCCCGCCGGGTCGGGCTGGTCGATCTTCGATCGTGGTGGCCGGGTAAGCCTGCAGCCATCCCCGGGCGGCGGCGGTGGTCACGCGTTCCGGGCCGGCATCGCACCGGCCGGCGGCCCACCAGTTGCCGACCTGGCGCAGCGCGGGCAACAGCACCTGCTCGACGCAGTTCGCCAAGCCGAGTACTGCAGCGGCGTCGCTCAGCACGACCTGTACGCCCGAACCGTCCAGCTGCTCGGCCGCGAGCAGGAACCGGCGGATCAGAGTGGCCTGCGGCTCGGGAGGTTCAAGCAGGTCGCGGACGACGCGGGCTGCGACAGCAGCGCGGCGGCCACGGGAGTCTCGTCCCGCATCAGCCGGAGCGCGTGCAGTTCGGCGGCGAGTACCGACGGTGCCGTCCCTTGGGTCGTTGCGACGACGGAATCCCGTACCGAAGCTCCCAGGACCGAAGGGTTGGCATCGGCACGCCCAGAAGCTGGGAGACCTCGGCGATCACCACGCCCCGTACCGCGGGAACCTTGTCGAGGTCAGGTAATGACTTCACTGCTCGATCCTGGGTCAAGCCGACTCCGTTCCCGCCAGCAACCTGGACAACCCGAGCACCTGTAGACAGTTGTGCCCGATCGTCATTGACGCAGTTCGTGGCTGCTTCGACACGCCGGATGCGCTGGACCGGCTGTCGTCGGTCATGCCACCATGAAGGCGAAGAATGACAACCGTGTGATTCGGGGCCCGCGCGCCTCGTCTAGTACCTGGAGGTCTGGATGGACGGCGCTGCCGCACAACCCGGGGGGAGCGACGGCACGCCGGTCGACGGCCGGAGAGGCAGTTGCCTCGACCGGGGCCCTTTCCCGTCGGGATCGCGACATCCTGGCCTTCGAGCGTCAGTGGTGGCAATACGCCGGCTTGAAGGAGCAGGCCATCAAGGAGATGTTCGATCTTTCGCCGACCCGGTACTACCAGGTGCTGAACAACGTCATCGACAACCCGGCCGCGCTGGCCGAAGATCCGTTGCTGGTCCGCCGACTCCGCCGGTTGCGCGCGACCCGGCAGAAGACCCGTTCGGCTCGTCGGCTCGGCTTCGACACCTGATCTCTGATCAAGTCTCGGGTGTGGCGAGGGCTACCTGAGCCGACGCCTGCTCTGTACCCGGCCGCGCACCTGGCCGAGCGCGCCCCGGCGTCTGGCCGGCGGCAGCGGATTGCCGTCCGCATCGCGGCCGGCCACCCGGCGTCGACGGGGCATCCGCACCGACAGCCGCAACCGGCGCGTGGTGGAGCGGGGGATCCGCTTGCGGGAAGCGTCCATCCACAGCTCCGGGTGCCGCTTCAGGTACTGGAACTTCCAGCTCGCATACGGAAGGTGCAGCAGATAGATGACCATCCCGATGACACAGACGATCTGCGGCTCGTAGAAGGTCAGCGCCACCGCAAGGACCAGCAGCACGAGAAGCGGGACGATGACCGTCGGAGGCACCCGAATGGATTTGAGCGCAATGGTAGGGAGGCGGGAGACGGCCAGGATCGCGATCAACGCCAACCAGGCCGCCACCACCCACCTGTTGCTCCAGAATCCGTTCCCGAATCGGATGTAGAGCAACAGCGGTCCGGTGGACAGCAGCCCGGCGGCAGGCGCGGGCACGCCGGTGAAAAAACCGCGTGCGTATGGCTTCGGTTCGTCGTCCTCGAGCAGCGAATTGAACCTGGCCAGACGCAGGGCGACGCAGACCGCGAAGAGCAGACAGAACGCCCACCCGTAGCTGATGGACTCGCCGGTGTTGAACTTCCAGACGTACGCGATCAGAGCGGGCGCGACGCCGAACGAGACCAGGTCCGACAGCGAGTCCAACTCTGCACCGATCCGGCTGGTCGAGTTGAGCAGGCGGGCGGCCGGCCCGTCCAGCGAATCAAGAATCGCGGCGATGCCGATGGCGACGAAAGCCGGGAACCACTGCGACTGCGCGTGGGCTTGCAGGGCGAACGCGACACCCGTCAGACCGAAACTCAGAGCCAGGACCGTGATCGCGTTGGGCAGGAATCTGACCCCGGGAACGCCGGCCACTATCCGGGCCCGCTCTGCAGTTCTGTCATCAGTGGGCGGCCGTTCAAGGGCACGGTGCCCATCAGGTGACGTCGGCGGGCAGAGTAGCGAGCACCGTCTCACCGCCGATGGTCCGCTGGCCGAGCAGCACCTCGAGCCGTGATCCGGGCGGCAGGTAGGTGTCCACTCTGGATCCGAACCTGATCAGACCGTAGGTGGCGCCGGCCAGCACCGGCGCGCCGATGCCGAGGTCGCAGACGATGCGGCGGGCGATCAGACCGGCGATCTGGGTGACGATGACCTGCTCGCCGTGAGTGGATGAGATGACCAGCGAATTGCGCTCGTTGACGTCCGAGGCCTTGTCGAGGTCAGCGGACAGGAACTGCCCTGGTCGATAGGCGACGGCCGTGATGACGCCGTTCACGGGTATGCGCTGTACGTGGACGTCGAACACGGACAGGAAGATTGACACCCTGGTCAGCGGCGTCGTTCCCAGGCCCAGCTCGGCGGGGGGAACGGCTTCCTCGATCAAGGAGATCAGCCCGTCGGCCGGTGCCACCACCAGGTCACTGTCGGTCGGACTGACCCGGCGCGGCGCTCGGAAGAACAGCGCGGAGGCGGCCGTTGCGGTGAGACCGTAACGGGCGACGAATGAACCGGCCTTTCGCAGGCCGACGGCGCGGAGGGCTAGCCGGAGCGCCGAGCGAGCCGGCCAATGCCCCGAGGACGATCGGTTTGCCGCCGGGATGCATCGGCGGCACGGAGCCGCGGATCAACTGAACAAGGTGCGAGCGTCCGCCGGAAGCACCGGGCGACTGGAAGCCGGACGGCATGAGTGGATTCGCCTGCACTTTCTGCGCTTGCGCGCGTTCTTGGCAACGGGTGCTGATGGCCCGGCACCAGCCGGACCAGCGTGACGCCTGCGCCACTGTGGATCAACCACTGACACGCTATCCGAGGACGGCCCGCAATCCCGCCTCTGTGCACCGCGTCGGAGCTGGGCCAATGTCACAGGCGCCGGGCGCAACGCGAGCTGCACCGCGGTTTCGCCCGATTCCGGTGCCGGCGCCGTTGGCGATAGCGTGACGCCATGAGTCAGGCGCCGTCCCCTTCCCCTCAGCAGTCACCGGGCGCTCAGCGGGCACCGAGCGCCCAGCACGCCGCAGGCGCTCAGCCGGGACCGGGCATCGTCATGCCGATCGGTGGCGCCGAGGACAAGCTCGGCCGGATGACCATCCTGCGTGAGGTGACCCGGCTGGCCGGCGGACCGGCGGCGCGCATCGTGGTCATCTCCACCGCTTCCTCTCTCGGCGACGAGATCACCCACGCCTATCTGCAACTGTTCGCCGGTCTCGGGGTCGCTGACGTGGTCGGTATCCGACCCGAGAACCGGCTGCAGGCCCAGGATGCGGGCCTTTCCGCCGCCGTGGACCGGGCGACCGCCGTCTTCATGACGGGCGGTAATCAGACGAAGCTGGCCACCGTCGTGGTCGGAACGGCTCTCGGTGACGCCATCAAGGCCGCCCACCTGCGGGGGGCGGTCACGGCTGGTACTTCAGCGGGCGCGAGCATCTGCTCGGAACACATGGTCTCCTTCGGCAGCGGCGGGTCGACCCCGAAATTCCGGGTGGGTCAGATCTCGCAGGGGCTCGGCCTGCTCACGGGGGTGATCATCGATCAGCACTTCACCCAGCGGAACCGCTTCGGCCGGCTGTTGGCCCTGGTGGCGGCCAATCCCGGCCAGCTCGGCGTCGGGATCGACGAGGACACCGCCGCGATCGTCTCCGCAGCTGGGCTGCTGGAGGTCAAAGGCCGGGGCGTGGTCACCGTCATCGACGGCCAGGACGTCATCACCACCGCGTACACGGCCACCGGTAGTCAGCCGCTGATGATGTCGGGCCTCAAGCTGCACACGCTGCCGCGGGGTGCGGTGTTCGATCTCAGGTCGCGGTCCCTGGTGTCGGCTCCAGGCCTCTCACTGGAGGACCGTCGTCCTGTGATATCAACCCTCGACGACGTCCCCGGCGACACTCGTCCCCGGACCAGGCGGATTGCCGCCGAGGGTGCGCACACCACAACGGCGGAGCTCCGGCGGCGCCCCGCCTCTGGCTGACCACCGCGCGTCGATCGGGCCGCCCTCCGCACCGCGCATGGCCCAGCCGCCCGGCGGTGCGTCATGATGAACGCCACCAGCAGCCGGACCAGACGTTGTGCGAAAGGCTCGAGATGACCCAGTCCTCGGCACCCGAGAAGCAGCGCACGATCACCATCAAGGAACTTCGCGTCTACCGGGGACCGAACTACTACTCGTACGAGCCGGCTATCCACATGGTCTTGGACATCGGTGCGCTGGAGGACTCGCCCACGGACGTCCTGCCCGGCTTCACCGAGCAACTGCTGTCGCTGCTGCCGGGCTTGAAGGATCACCAGTGTTCCCGCGGGCACGAGGGCGGTTTTGTCGAGCGGCTGATCGAGGGCACCTGGACCGGCCACGTCAGTGAACACGTGGCGCTGGAGCTGCAACGCACGGCCGGTCACGAGATGACCCGTGGCAAGACACGTTCGACGGGCGCCCGCGGCGTCTACAACGTCATCTACGGATACCTGGACGAAACCGTCGCAACGCTTGCCGGACGGCTCGCCGTCCGGCTGGTGAACCATCTGGTCAGCGTCGTCGACGAAGAGGAGCAGACACCTGGGCGGATCGAGGTCGATCCCGATTTCGACTTCGAGGTCGAGCACGACGCATTTTTGCGCACCAGCCAGCGGGTCGCCTTCGGGCCGTCGACGCAAGCCATCCTCGAGGAGGCCATCTCTCGCGACATCCCTTGGCAGCGACTGAATTCCGGTTCACTGGTGCAGCTGGGTCACGGCGTGCTGCAGCAGCGCATTCGGGCCACCATGACCTCGATCACCGGCTCGCTCGCGGTCGACATCGCCTCCGACAAGGAACTGACCAATCGGCTGCTGGCCGCGGCCGGTCTGCCGGTGCCGACGTCCGAGGTCGTCCGGAACGACGACGACGCGGTCCGGATGGCGCGGCGCATCGGTTATCCCGTCGTGCTCAAGCCTCTCGACGGCAACCACGGCCGCGGGGTGGCCATCAACCTGAATTCCGAGGACGAGGTGCGCGCCGCCTTTCCCGAGGCGTATGACCAGTCAAGGCGTGGCTACGTGCTGGTCGAGTCGTTCATCACCGGCAAGGACTACCGGGTGCTGGTCATCGGCGGCAACATGGTCGCGATCGCCGAACGGGTGCCCGCCCACGTCATCGGCGACGGAAAGCGCTCCGTCGCGGAACTGGTCGAGCTGACCAATGCCGACCCGCGCCGCGGCGTCGGGCACGAAAAGGTGCTCACCCGCATCGAAGTGACCGACGCGGCGGTGGAACTGGTCCGGGCCCAGGGCTTCGAGATGGGCGACGTGCCGCCGAGGGGCGAGATGGTGAAGTTGGCGCTCACCGGAAACATGTCGACCGGGGGCATCTCGATCGACCGGACCTTCGAGGCGCATCCGGACAATGTGGATATCGCCGAAGAGGCGGCCAGGGTGGTCGGCCTGGACATCGCCGGAATCGATTTCCTGTGTCCGGACATCACCCAGCCGGTGCGCGAGACCGGCGGCGCCATCTGCGAGGTCAACGCCGCGCCTGGTTTCCGGATGCACACCCACCCCACCATCGGCGAGCCGCAGTACGTGGCAAAACCGGTAGTGGACCTGCTGTTTCCACCTGGAACCGCATCTCGCATCCCGATCGTCGCGGTGACCGGGACGAACGGCAAGACCACCACCAGCCGGATGATCGGTCACATCTTCAAGGGCATCGGCCGCAAGGTGGGGATGACCTCGACCGACGGCGTGGTGATCGACGACCGGCTGGTGATCCGTTCGGATGCCTCCGGCCCCCGCTCGGCGAGGATGGTGTTGCAGAATCCGCGAGTCGACTTCGCCGTTTTCGAGGTGGCCCGCGGCGGAATATTGCGAGAAGGTCTGGGCTACACCCGCAATGACGTGGCCGTTGTGCTCAACGTGGCGCCGGATCACCTCGGGCTGCGCGGGCATCAACTCCATCGAACAGCTGGCCAGGGTCAAGCAGGTCATCGTGGAGGCCGTGCCGAAGAACGGTTCGGCCGTGCTCAACGCCGACGACGAACTGGTGGCCGCCATGCGGCGGGCGTGCTCCGGCGAGATCGTCTGGTTCTCCATCAAGCCCAACAACCGGATGATCGCCGACCACTGCCGTCGCGGCGGCAAGGCCATCATCTTGGAGAAGGGCGAGCTCGGCGATCAGATCGTGCTGGTCCACGGCCGTCGCCGGATGCCGTTGGCATATTCGCATCTGCTGCCGGTGACCTTCGGCGGCAAGGCCATGTTCAACGTGCAGAACGCGATGGCCGCCGCCGCGGCGGCCTACTGCGCCGGCGCGCACCTGCACGACATCCGCGCCGGGCTGCGGTCTTTCACCTCGTCCTTCTACCAGGCACCGGGCCGGATGAACCTGACGGAGGTGCGCGGGGTGAAGGTGATCGTCGACTACTGCCACAACGCCCCGGCCATGGTCGCGCTCGGCACTTTCGTCGACCGGTTCTTCGAGGACATCACCACCGGAATCGAACGGCCGCAACGCATCGGAGTGGTGGCGACGGCCGGAGACCGCCGCGACCAGGACATGGTCGATCTGGGATATCAAGCGGGCAAACACTTCGACCGGATCATCGTCCGTGAGGACGAGCGGCTGCGGGGGCGCAAGCCCGGCGAGACGGCGGCTCTGATCGTCCAGGGCGCGCGGCAGTCGCAGGCCGAGGGCGCCAGGGTGAAGGAGATCGAAGTGGTGCTCGACGAGATCGACGCCACCACCGTCAGTATCGACCGGGCCAACGCCGGTGATCTGGTGGTGCTGTGTGTCGACCGGGCGCGTGCCGTGTGGGACCAGCTGCAGGCGATCGGGAATGTCGCGCAGGCCGGCGCCGGCGACGAATTCAAGGACGACTGAAGGCTCGATCGCCCCTGTGCGTTGTCGTCGTCTCCCGGATTGCGGTCGCGAAGAGGTCGTCAAGCGGGATTCCGGCTGCCTTCGCCATCACCGATATGACGCTCTTCTCAGCGAAGGAGCAGTAGAGGCCGGCCTCGAGGAACCAGGGACGGCCGGTGGGATCGATACGGAAGTCGAAGAGGCTGTAGTGCCGGCAGCGAAGCGCCACATGGCATTTCCTCGCCACTTCCCACACTCTCGTCCGTGATCGGATCGTCGGGATCCACGATCCACGCCTTGGTGGTCTCCTTGGCCACGAGGTTCAGTCCGCCGTCGCCGTTTCGGCTGATCTTGTCGTCATGGTTGCGGATCGGCTTGCTCGCGGCGTCGACGTTGTATTCCTCGAGGGGAAGGCAGACGAGCTCACCGTCGCGGACCAGGATGCCGCACCTCACTTCCCGGCCCAGTTCGACGAAGGACTCGACCAAAACCTCGTCGGAATACTCGAAGGCGGCGTCGAGGGCGGCGCCGTAGTCGTCGCGTTGGCGCACGAGCGTCACGCCGACCGAATTGTCGCCGTCCACCGGCTTGACCACGACCGGCAATGGGACCGACGGCTGGTCACCCCGGCGCAGCACCACCCCCGGTGGCACTCGTACGCCGGCGGCCGCGACGACGGCTCTTGCGTTCGCCTTGTTGGCCGCCAGGGCCATGACGTCGGCGGGGTTGCCGACGTAGGGAATGCCGAGTACGTCGAACAGGGACCGGTACGAGGTCATGCCCGGCAGGCAGAACATCTGCGGCACCACCACGTGCACGTCGAGCACGGTCAGCTGTTGAACCGCATCGGCGAGCGCCATCGGCGGGGCGGACTCAATTGCACCAGGGTTCAGGTCGGCCGGAAATCGCCATTTCAGGTCGGGCGTCACGTAGGCGACGTGGAACTCGTATCGGGCGGGGTCGGCGGTGGCTTCAAGGCAGTCCTGTGCGTAGAGACGGGAAAGGTCGCACAGGAAGTCGCTGACCGCGGAACCCGCCAGGTGCAGAACTCGCAGCACCATGATTAGTCCCCGGCCGGTTCGACGAGCTTTCCGATGTTGAAGTCGATACGGACCCAGCCCTTGCCGTGCATCAGATTCTGTATCAGCAACCACGGGATCTGCGCGTGGTGCACCATCAGAAACGGCAGCGGATCATTCCAATCGAAGATTGCATCTTTGCCTCGGGCGATGGTCTTCAACCGGGAGGCGATCTTCGTCGGCTCGGTGATCAGCCGCCACATCTCGTGGTAGATCCAATAGGTGGGCCGGCTGCTCGCGAGCGGCTTGATCATCGGAACGTCGTCGTCCAGATAGGCATTGGCCACACCGGGGTGGTTGTAGAACATGGTGATCGCCGAATGGCTGCGCGGATTGCACTCGATCGCGTACAGCCGCCCGTCGGCCGCCTCGATGAAATCAAAGCTGACCTGACCGGTGAGCTTCAGCGGCTCGACGAATTTCCTGACCCACTCCTCGATCTCGGGCTTCTCGACCATCTTGTAGTTGATCTGGAACGCCGAGGACTCGCAGCAGCAGTACAGCTGGATCTTGCCGTCCCGGACGGTGCTGTGCGTGCAGTATTCCCGGCCATTGATCATCGCCTGCATGATCCATGGCGTGCTTTCGGAGATCGGCTTGGACCGGGCAAAGGCCGCGGTCTCTTGCGACGTCGGCCGGGGCAGGGTGGTCAGGTCCATCCGGTTGACCGGGTCGTAGGGGATGCTTTTGAGGATGTACGAGCTCTCGGCTTCGGCAAAATCGAACTGCCCGACCTGTTCCGGTGCGGAGATGCGATGAGAGTCGGGCACGGACAAGCCCAGAGATGCGGCCATGGAAGCGAACTCGTATTTGTCGTCGAGCACGCGAACCAGGTCCGCGTCGCAATGCAGGACCTCGCAGTATTGCGACAGGACCGGTTTGGCCAGAGCGTCGTAGTAGCTGGAGACGGGACTGCACACCGGCACGTAGACATCGACGTGCTCGTTCTGCACGATGGTCAGCAGTGCGCCCACATAGTCTGGCGATTTCGGTGCGGGAATCGTGTAGAAATGATCGACGGCCCGAGAGAATCGATGTCCGGTCAGCCAATATTTGGCTGACTCCACCAGGATCACCCGATGACCCGCCGAGTGGAACGACCGGGCCAATTGCAGGGCCTTCGTCATCTTGCCGCCACTGATCAGGATGGTCTTCGGCTGGGCGACTGTCGTTTCTTGTCGTGCCGACGAGAAACGTCCTGACCACGGCGACAGCCGTCAGTGCCAGGTTGACCGGCAGCGCCATCAGCAGGAGCAGCAGCGTGCCGACTGTTTTCGGCGCGGACCGCAGGTGCGCACTAGGCGCCGGCATACGAGGTCACCATGCCCCGGTGCATGACCCGGTCACCGACCACGTCGGCGTGATCGGCACGGTGCATGACACAACCGTTGTCCCACATGACGACATCACCAGGCGACCAGGAATGACGAAGCGTGTTGTCCTCCGCGGTGGAATGGAGGTAAAGGTGCTCGATCATGTCCTTTCCCGCTGCCTCACTCATGCCGCTGATCGACACACAGCGTTGCGGCGTCGAAAGGTACAGGGCGGTGCGGCCGGAAATGGGGTGACGACGGAACACCGGATGCTCGGCCTCCGTCTCGTCGTCCGCACCGAGATCGAGCCCCGTGACCACATGTCGAATGGTCCGGCCGTCCAATTCCTGGCGGACCTGCGGTGAGAGTGTTTCGAAGGCGCGGTATTGATCGGTGAACAGCGTCTCGCCGCCCTGGTCGGGTATCTGGACAGCGCGCAACGCGGTGTAGGCGGGCGGGTGACGCACGTAGCTGGTGTCCACGTGAAAAACACTGCGCGGCGGCGTGCTCCGGCCGACGTTGCTGATGACGTTGAGGTCCGGGAAAGCCGGCCACGGGCGTCTCGCCCGTCGAGAAGGTGAGCTCGCCGAACCGCTTCAGGAACGCGACGAACGCGGTGTCGTCGACGTCCTGTTCTGGCATGACCGCGACGCCGTGGCCGGCGAGCAGTACTCGCAGTTCGGCTACGTCCGTCGCGGTCACATCATCGAGCCGAAGGTCGGTGATCTGGACACCGAGCGGGCGCAGGACGTTGTAGTGCATGGGTTTCCCTCACACGGAACGAAGCGAACCTTGCGGCGAATGTGGACTGTGTTCTGCTGAGCCCGGGCTCAGCTACTGAGCGCCAGCTCCTGCAATTCGCCCACGTCCAACCGGTCGACGCTGCCTCGAGCACCCGGAATTTCGTGACCCGCCGTGTTCTCGTTGAGGAACGCGACGCACGCCACGCCGGCTGCGAGTGCGGCTCTGACCCCGTCCGCGTTGTCCTCGATGGCCACGCAGTTGCCGGGCATCTCGTCCAGGCTCTGCAAAGCGAACGCGTAGGCGGCCGCGTCCGGCTTGGGCTCGTCAACGCTGGAGGAGTCGACGATGACGTCGAAATCCTCTTCCCGGATGTCGGGACTCAGCGAATGCAGGAGTGCCGCGACATTGGCCCGGGATGTGGTCGTGACAAAACCGACCTTCCAGCCGTTGCTTCTGGCGTCCTTGATCGTGTCCACCACCCCGGCGCGTGCCGTGAGGTGAGCGTTGGCGAGGTTCTCCTGGAAGAACTTGGATTTGGTCTCGTGCACAGCCTTCGCGTCCACGCGCTGATCGAGTGAGTCAGCGTAGTCCGCGATTCTCGTCCGGCCGCCGCTCTTGGCCAACATGGCGCGGTAGTCCTCGCGCTCCCAGTGCCAATCGAGTCCGTGAACCTGAAAGGCCTGGTTGAAGGCCTGCCGTTGCAATTCGGACGTGTCGGCGACGGTGCTGATCGAGCCGAACAGGATTGCTGACATCGTGCGTTTCCCCATCTTCTGTGTGCGGCTGCGCCATCCGGATTACGGTGAACGGCGCGCGGACTTGCTTGCTGGACTCAGGCATGCCCGTCGGTCGACGGGACAAACCTGCGAGTTTGCGAGTGCATAGTTCGGTGCGCAATCCGATCCGGCGGACGGTGCCGCGCGGGCCGGGCGGCCGCTGTTCGAGCAGGCAACTCGCCGGCTATCGGCGACGGCCCGACACACTTCGGCGGGTGACGAGGTTGATCACCAGCAACAGCACCACTGATCCCAGGACGGCGACGCCGAAACTTTGCCAGTGCCAGCCGAAGTCCCACTTCCGGCCGGTGGCGAGCTGATAGACCAGCCCGCCCAGGAAGGCGCCGACGATGCCCGTCGCGATGTTGGTCAGGCAGCCCCGTCGCTTGTCCCGCAGCAGCAGCGAGGCGACCCAGCCGGCCAGTGCGCCGAAGAAGATCCAGCTGATCCAGCTCATGACTGCTCGTGCTCCGGCCGCCGGCTCCCGGGCGGCGATCAGCTCTCGCAGAGTGCTCACCACGGTGGACGGCGCGGCGCCGTTCGCCACGGCGAGGCCGGCCAGGTAGCAGGTCAGCGGGCCGGCGATGCGCGCGACATTGTGGGCGACATCCCTGGTCAGCTCCAGTAGGTCGTCGCGCAGGTCCACCGGGATGGACGCGGGCGGCAGGGACAGCGCCGAGCCCGCGTCAGCAATCCAGTCGTCAAGGGTGCTCATGCATCCGACGCTACCGACCCCTGCCGCACCGCGTCGCGATTCTCGCGCCAATCGGGGTGTTTTGGCGCGAGGATCGCGACGCGGTGCGCGCGGGGTTCAGGGTCCGGCGAGCGCGTCCAGGGCCATAGCCACGTCGGCCTCGGCGTTGTAGAGGTGGAACGACGCCCTGACCCGGCCGGCTCGGGTGGCGGTTCGCACGCCGGCGCGTGCCAGTTTTTCGCCGGCGCCCGGCACGTCCACCGTGACAACGGCACTGGAGCCGGGCGGTCGGCCAAGTCCGGCGAGGAAGCTGTTCGCCAGGCCGATGTTGTGACGTCGGATCTCCCGCTGGTCGATGCCGGCCAGCAACTCCAGGGCGACCGCTGCGCCGGTCCACGCGAACCAGCCTGGTGAGATGTCGAACCGTCTCGCGCTGGCGGCCAGACGGAGCGGGCTGCCGTAGATCGAGGTCCACGGCTCTTCTCCGGCGTACCAGCCGGCGGCGAGCGGGCGGACGTGATCCATCAGCTGCGGTCGAACGGAGAAGAATGCGGTGCCCCGCGGACACAACAGCCATTTGTAGCCGCCGCACACCACGAAGTCGATGTCCGAACAGTCGATGGGAAGCCAGCCACAGGACTGGGTGGTGTCGACGAGCAGCCGCGCGCCTGCATTCGCCGCCGCCGCTCGGATAGCCGCCAGGTCGGCCAGCCGTCCGTCGGCCGATTGGACGGCACTGACAGCCACCAGGTCGGCAGGGCCGGCAAAGCCGGGCAGGTCATCGAGAGGCAACTCGTCGACGGTTATTCCGCGGTCGGCGTGGGCCAGGAAGGGAAATGTCAGCGAGGTGAATTCTCCCTGTGCGGTCACAACTCTCGCGCCGTTGGGTAGGCTCGCAGCAACGAGGCCGACGAATTCGGACACGGTGCTGCCGGTCGCTACCTGACTGACTGCGACGCCGCTCAGGCCCGCCCAGGCCGCCCGGGCCCGATTCACCCGGTCGTCGAATTCCGGCGGCTCCAACCGGCCTTTGCGCCACCGCAAATGCACCTCGGCGAGCGCATCAAGCGCGGCCAGGGGCGGTATCCCGAGGGATGCGGTGTTGAGGTATCCCGGATCCGGGTCGAATTGGTCCTCGATCGCCGCGATCATCCGAGCAACCACACCTCGACGTGCTGGCCGGCTTCCAGTCGGCTGACCTCCGACGGCACCACGATCATCGCGTCCGCCCCGGCCAGCCAGGACAGCAGGTGCGACCCTGGGCCGCCCCACGGGGCGACCGTGCCGGCCACCGGATCGACGACGCCTCGGCGGAACTGGCGCTTGCCCTCGGGGGAGTCGAGCGGCTCGGACAGGGCCAGCTGCAATGCCGGCCGGGTGAGCTGCCGGTAGCCCATCGCGGCCCGGATCGCCGGCCGCACGAACACCTCGTACGACACATACGAGCTGACCGGGTTGCCCGGCAGCGTCACGATCGGCGTGCCTGTCGAAATGGCCTGCCCCCTGGGGCATTCCGGGCTGCATGGCCACTTTGGCGAATTCGACGCCCTCGTCGGTCAACGCGTCCTTGACCACCTCGTAGGCGCCGGCCGAAACACCGCCGGAGGTGATGATCAGGTCGATGCCTTCGGTGGCGCCGCGCAGAGCCGCCCGAAAGGCGTCGACGTCGTCCGCGACGAAATGCGCCACCGTGGCCTGGGCGCCGGCAGCGGTGATCGCCGCGGCCAGCATGTAGGAGTTGGATTCGTAGATCTGACCGGGCTCCAGCGGTGTCCCCGGGGCGACCAGTTCCGTGCCGGTGGACAGCACGAGGACCGCGAGGGGCCGGCGAACGGGGAGTTCGGCGAAGCCGAGGGCTGCGGCCACCCCGATCTGCGGCCCGGCGATGACCGTTCCCGCTTTCAGGACGGTGGCGCCGGCGGCGACGTCCTCGCCCCTCGTCCGCACGTGGACGCCCGGGGCTGGTGCGCCATCGATGCGAACCGTGTCGATCCCGCCGTCGGTTCGCTCGACCTGAACGATGGTGTCGGCCCCTGCCGGCATCGGCGCCCCCGTCATGATCCTCGCGGCAGTACCGGCGGTCAGCGGAGCAGTATCCGTCCGGCCCGCCGGAATGTCCTGCGAGACAGGCAACGTGATTGGAAACGCGGTGAGGTCGGCGGCCCGGACGGCGTATCCGTCCATCGCCGAATTGGGGAACGGCGGTAGATCGATCGGCGCGACCAGATCCTGCGGCGAGCACCAGTCCCGCGGCCTCGGCGAGCCCCAGGACGACGACCGGACTGGGGGACAGGAGACGCCGAGACGATCTGGGCGTGTTCTTCGACGGAGCGCATCTGCCCATCCTGCCCTGCGCCGTGCTGGCGACGAACCGTGAAAGCGCCGACCCGGGTAACCCGAAGCTCAGGATGCAGGGACCTGGCGGGTGACCCGCTCGGCGATCTGTTCGGGTGACGCCTCCGAGCCGCCGCGGCGGAAGATCTCCGCCGCCATCTCGGATCGCTGTTCCAGCGCGCACACCGCGATCGCAGAACCGTCGGGCAGGCCGGCGTCGAGCAGGTATTCCAGCGCGGTCAACTCGTCGCGCTCATCGGTCACGTCGAGCACACCGGCCTCGGCCGCGCCGGAACGCCACAACTCCTCCATCTCCCCGACCGGCCGTCCCCGCAGATACTTCCTCCGCCCTGCGATCACCAGCAGATCGGATGCGGCGGCGGCCATCTCGCCCATGGCGTGGATCGCCTCGTCGGTACGGTCGCCGGCAGTACCCACCACCACTGCCAGTCGGCCGGACGAATTCCGCAGCGCCGCAGCGACTTCCAGCAATGACTCCAGTGAGGCCTCGTTGTGGGCGAGGTCCAAGTACCACAGCGATGGTGTCGAGCAGGTAGACGTTGAGTCGCCCGGCATTGTGCTCGGCATCCGGCGTGAAGGAGCGCAGCCCGTCGCGGACGGCCTGCAGCGAGGCGCCGACACCCAGTGCAGCCGCCGTCGCCGCCAGCACGTTCGAGACGTTGACCCGGGAGGCGCCCGCCAGGGTCAGCGGGACCTGCGCCACCGGAAGCACTTTCGTCGGATCGAGACCCCGGCCCAGCACCACGATGTCGCCGTCGATGACCGTGATGGCCTTGCCGCCTGCCTCGAGAGCCTCGTCCAGGAACGGGTTGTCGGGATCCGGCGAGTAGAACCACGGCTTGGCCCTTGATACCGACCGCATCGCCCTGACCAGCGGATCGTCGGCGTTGAGCACGGTCCAGCCGCTGGGCTTGGTGATCTTGACGATGACGGACTTCACCTCGGCCAACTGCTCGATGGTGTGCACGCCGAGCAGGCCGAGATGGTCGGCGCTGATGTTGGTGACCACGGAGACGTCGTTCGACGCGGTGCCGACGCCGCGCAGCAGGATCCCGCCGCGCGCTGTTTCGGTGACCGCGATCGTCACCCGCGGATCGGCCAGCACTCGGGCGGCTCCGCCCGGTCCCGACCAATCGCCGCTTTCCACCTCGGTCCCGTCGATCACGATGCCATCGGTGGACGACCACCCCGGCACCCGGCCGTCCGCCTGCATCAGATGCGAGATCAGCCTCGTGGTAGTGGTTTTCCCGTTTGTGCCGGTCACCGCGATGACCGGCACGCCCGGCCGCAGCGGCCTGACTGTCTCACCGGGATCGACATCGGCCATCGCCCGGCCGACATCAGCGATCACCGATTCGGGATCCATTCCGCCCCGGGTGATCCGGTCCCAAGCGAGCGCCACCGCATCGCCGAAGTGCTCGGCCGTTCCGCGCCGGCGAAACGGAAAGGCGACCACGACGGTGCGATCGTCACCCGCTCTGGCCACCGCGGGCACTCTGGTCCGGATCGCGCCGCCGCTGCGGCGGACCACAGCTGCGGCCAACTCGGCCGCGGCCTGCGACCTGACCGCAGAATCGGCCATTCCCACCGCGGGGTTGCGCACCTTGAGCGCTCGCTGCCAGCCGACGACGGTGGCGGGATCAGCCTCCATCACGCCGGTGGCATCCAGGGTCAGTTTGACCGCGGGACGGGGAAAGTACAGGTTGGGTCCGGTCAGCACCCGCAGTTCGAGCGGCACCGGTCTGTCGGCCTGCACATCGGAATCCGGCGCGTCGCTCACGCTGCATCACCCTACGACCGGTCCCGAGGCCGAGTGGCGACGGCCCGACCCACGGCCTCTGCTCACCCGATTGTGGCCTCTCGACCTTTACTCTTGGGCGGTGTCGGTCGACCTCACCGGGCAACACCTGGGCCACTACCTGGTGCGCGAGGTCATCGGGCGGGGCGGCATGAGTGTCGTCTACCGCGCGGTCGACGAGCGCCTCGAGCGGTCTGTCGCTCTCAAAGTGTTGAGCGAGAACCTGTCCGCGGATCCGTCGTTCCGGGCCCGGTTCGCCGAAGAGGCGCGCGCCGCGTCGGCGATCGACCACGTGAATGTCGTTCCGCTGTACGACTTCGGCGAGACGGACGGTTCGTTCTTCATCGCCATGCGGTTGGTCGACGGCACCGACCTGGCGCGTGAACTGGCCGTCGGGCCGATGCCGCGGCCTCGGGTGCTCGATCTGCTCGGTCAGGTGGGCGCGGCGCTGGACATGCTGCACGAGCGAGGGCTGGTCCACCTCGACGTCAAGCCGGCCAACGTGCTGATCACGGAAAACGAATCCATCGGTCGGGAACACGTCTATCTCGCCGACTTCGGCCTGACCAGGCGCGGACCGACGGGTCATCGGACGGCCTCGGGCGATTTCCTCGGCTCACCGACCTACGCATCGCCCGAGCATCTGCGCGGTCAGGACGTGGTGCCCAGGTCCGACGAGTACTCGTTGACCTGCATGCTGTTCACCGCGCTGGCCGGCCGGGCGCCCTACATCGGCGACGTGCGCACCGTCATCACCGGTCACCTGAGCGGCAACGTGCCGTCCCTGTCGGCGCTGACCGGCCTTCCTGTCACCATGGATGCGGTGATCGCCCGCGGCATGGCGGTCGACCCGACTCAGCGTTTCGGCACCAGCGCTGAGCTTTTGGCTGGCGCTCGCGCGGCGCTGGCCGCACCTGGGATAGAGCGCTCGGGCGGCATCGCGCCCAGGCCCGGCCAGGTCGGCAGATTCCGCCCGGCACGGTCCGGCATCGATGTCGAGAGCCGTCGACCGGCAAGTCACCGCGCCGAGACCAAGGGGTTGGACCGGCTGTGGGTGTTGGCCGGCGTGATCGCGGTAGTCGTCGTCGTGCTGGTGGTCCTCTTGCTGACGCGTTGAACCGGGTCGGCGGCGACTTGCTTGCACTCGCCACCCGAGAGTGCCAGTATGCAATTGGCACTCGGGGTATCTGAGTGCCAGGTCGAAAACGGTGAGTGCTCTCGTCTTCGCAAGGCCTCCCGGCCGAGCGTCGCAAGGTACGTCCGTCGCGGGCATCGTCGAGACCAGACAAACGCCAATGCTTACCGACTTCTCCTCGCCCCGGTGGTGGAGCAGGGGTCGGCCGATCTGGAGGATCTACACCTCATGGCCAAGCTGATCGCTTTCAACGAGGAAGCGCGTCGCGGGCTCGAGCGCGGGATGAACATCCTCGCCGACGCCGTCAAGGTGACGTTGGGGCCGCGCGGCCGCAACGTCGTCCTGGAGAAGAAGTGGGGCGCGCCCACCATCACCAACGATGGCGTGTCCATCGCCAAGGAAATCGAGCTCGAGGACCCGTACGAGAAGATCGGGGCCGAGCTCGTCAAGGAAGTTGCCAAGAAGACCGACGATGTCGCCGGTGACGGCACCACCACGGCCACCGTGCTGGCTCAGGCCCTGGTTCGCGAAGGCCTGCGCAACGTCGCGGCCGGCGCCAACCCGCTGGCTCTGAAGCGCGGCATCGAGCAGGCCGTCGAGGCCATCTCGGCCCAGCTGCTCGAAGATGCCGTCGAGATCGAGACCAAGGAGCAGATCGCGGCCACCGCTTCGATCTCCGCCGCCGACTCCACCATCGGCGAGCTCATCGCCGAGGCCATGGACAAGGTCGGCAAGGAAGGTGTCATCACCGTCGAGGAGAGCAACACCTTCGGCCTCGAGCTGGAGCTCACCGAGGGCATGCGCTTCGACAAGGGCTACGTGTCGCTGTACTTCGCGACCGACGCCGAGCGCCAGGAAGCCGTCCTCGAGGACGCCTACGTCCTGCTGTACGGCTCGAAGATCTCCGCGGTCAAGGATCTGCTGCCGATCCTCGAGAAGATCATGCAGTCCGGCAAGCCGCTGCTGATCATCGCCGAGGACGTCGACGGCGAAGCGCTGGCGACCCTGGTCGTCAACAAGATCCGTGGCACCTTCAAGTCCGTCGCCGTCAAGGCCCCCGGCTTCGGCGACCGCCGCAAGGCCATGCTGCAGGACATCGCGATCCTGACCGGTGGCCAGGTCATCTCCGAGGACGTCGGGCTCAAGCTCGATTCGGTTGACGTCGCGCTGCTGGGCACCGCCCGCAAGGTCGTTGTCACCAAGGACGAGACCACCATCGTCGACGGTGGCGGCGAAGCCGAGCAGATCGCCGGCCGGGTGGCCCAGATCCGTTCCGAGATCGAGAAGTCCGATTCGGACTACGACCGCGAGAAGCTGCAGGAGCGGTTGGCCAAGCTGGCCGGCGGCGTTGCGGTCATCAAGGCCGGTGCCGCCACCGAGGTCGAGCTGAAGGAGCGCAAGCACCGCATCGAAGATGCCGTGCGCAACGCGAAGGCCGCCGTCGAAGAGGGCATCGTCGCGGGCGGTGGCGTCGGACTGCTGCAGGCCGGCACCAAGGCTCTGGCCACCCTGACGCTCACGGGCGACGAGGCGACCGGTGCCAACATCGTTCGCGTCGCCATCGAGGCGCCGTTGAAGCAGATCGCCATCAACGCCGGCCTCGAAGGCGGCGTCGTTGCGGACAAGGTCAAGAACCTGCCTGCGGGCGAGGGCCTCGACGCCGCGACCGGCGACTACAAGAACCTGATCGCGGCCGGCATCATCGACCCGGCCAAGGTCACCCGTTCGGCGCTGCAGAACGCCGCGTCGATCGCCGCCCTGTTCCTGACGACCGAAGCGGTCGTCGCGGACAAGCCGGAGAAGTCCGCCGCGCCGGCCATGCCGGGCGGCGGCGGGGACATGGACTTCTGAGTCCTGGATCCGCACCACCTGCACTCTCACAAGGGCGGTCCCACTTCGGTGGGGCCGCCCTTGTGGCGTTCCCGCGCATACCGTTCCGCCGCGCGCATACCGTTCCGCCGCGCGCATATCGTTCTGCCGCGGATGGCGTGAATCGGCGCGCGCCCGGCAGTTCGGTATGCGCGGGAGCCCGCACCGAGACCGGCAAGGTGGCTCAGGGGAGTCGGCGTGCTGTCACGGCGTACAGCGGGTCGCCACGATAGGAGCGGCTGGGCGTTCGCAGGGACACCTCGGCCTCGGTGAACCCGCCGGCGAGCCGCAGGTATTCGCTGACGATCGCGCAGTGCGTCGGATCGTCGGTGGCGAGCCAACCCCTGATCGCCTTGGTGGGGAAGCAGCGGTTGGAGAAGGTCAGCGCGATCGGCGCCCCGGGACGCATCACCCGGGCCGCCTCGGTCAGCACCTCGACCGGCCGGGTCAGGTAGTCGACTGACACGCAACACAGCACACCGTCCACCGACGCGTCGGGCAGCGGTAGGCGGGGATCGACGTTGAGGTCCTGCACGATGCGCTCCGTGGCCATCTGGTTCGCGGCCAGTTCGGCCGCATTCATCCCCAGCACGATCAGCTCCGCCGGAGCGCTACGCAGGTGCGAGGTCCACGACGACATCAGGTCCAGCACGCGGCGGCGCTCAGCCGAACCGCCGTCCAGGCCCAACTCGGCGTACAGGTCACCGACGGCAGCGATCGCCCCGCCATCGATATGGGTCACCAGTCGGGGCGTGGCGTAGAAGTCGGTGTCCGGTGACGGATCGGCGCGATCGAAGAACACGGCCGGGAAAGGGTTGTCGGGGACGGTCACGTTCTCCAGCTTGCCCGAAGTCGGTGGACGGACAACGGCAGTTCCTGAGTCGCCGCCCACCGCCGCCAGTTGGGCCGTGCTGCACCGGGGCGTCAGCCGGCGGCGTAGCGCGCCGGGGACACTCCGAAGGCGGCGGTGAAGTCGCGCGTCAGGTGTGCCTGGTCGCTGAATCCGAGCTTGCGGGCGATGTCGGCCCAGGCCACCGGCGTGCCGTGAGCCGCGGCTTCGGCCGCCTCCAGCAGCCGATAGCGGCGGATCACCTGCTTCGGGGACAAACCGACCTGCTCCGCGAAAAGCCTTTGCAGAGAACGGGTCTCGAGCCCGGAGCGTTCGGCGAGATCCTCCACGCGGCACAGCTCCCGATCACGGGCCACCAGTTCGGCCACGGCGACCGCGTCGACGGTGTCGACTGGGGGCGCAGCTGGCGCCCGATCGAGCAGGAAGGTGGTCAGTCGGTCGACGCGGGCCTGTTCGGCGGCGCTGGCCACGCCACCGACGGCACGGACCGCAGCCACCAGTTCGGCGCCGGCCACGCCCCAGTGCTCCGAAATGTCGACGGCCCGATCCGTCCAGTCGCGTGCCGACGAGTCCAGGAAGGGCCGGGCACCGCCAGGCCGGAACATCGCGGCCACCGCCCACCCCGTGCCGGTGAGCCGTTGCCGGCCGAGCCGCGTCGGCACCCCGTAAACGGCGGCCCGTTCGGCTTCGATCACCACATTGACGCACGGATGAGCAAGGATGGGCTGCTCGAAGATCTCCTCGGGCGCCAGGTCCCAGCGGACGCACCACAGCCGGTCGACATACGGCGCCAGCGCCTCGGGCGGCGGGTAACGGTGCAGCCCGAAGTGGGTCAACGCGGACCGAGGATGCACGATGCCCCGGGTGTCGGTCATGCCGGTCAAGCTATCGCGACCGGCCGTCAGCCGCTGTCGCGTTCCTTCAAGCACCCGTCTTCCGGAGCGTCCTAATGTTGCAGACATGACTGATACCGCCACTCTGGAGTCCGTTCTGGCCAAAACTGCCGTCGTCCTGGAGGGCGTCGCGCCGGACCAGCGGGCGCTCCCGACTCCGTGCGAGAAGTACACCGTCGACGACCTGGTGCAGCACATCGTCAGCTGGGCCCGGATCTTCGCAAACGCCGGCGCGGGCGATCCTCAACCAGAGGATGCAGCGAGCTATACCCCGACCGACCCGGCCGCGGAATTTCGCGCTGCGGCGGCCAAGGCGGTGGATGGCTACGCGCGGCTGCCCGACGACGCACCGGTGAGGTTGAGTTCCGGATCCATGCCGGCCGCGGCCAGCGTGGCGATGATGACCGGCGAATACCTCGCCCACGGCTGGGATCTCGCCAAGGCCACCGGTCAGCCGATCGAATACACCGACGAGGAGGCGGAGGTCGCCAGGGCCGGACTTGCGCCGCTGCTGTCCCCGGAGTACCGCGGCGAGGGTATGCCGTTCGGCGTCATCGTCGACGTCCCGGACGACGCCTCCGGCCTGGACCGGTTCATCGCGTTCTCCGGGCGCAACCCCGCCTGAACCGCGCGGTCAAGCCGATTGCTGCGCGAGCCCACTGCTTTGCAGAGCGGTTTGGTGCACTCCGCAACGTGTCGGGGCGTTGCAAGGCAGGTGCGAGCGTTGCAGAGCGGTCGCCGGGTATGTCCACACGAGCTCATTTCGCGAGGCGTACCCACAGAAATGCGGCGTAGCCGATCACCACGAAGCCGGTCGCCCAGAGCAGCGGCGCCCACTGGACGGACTGGTGAGTGAGGGCGCTGACGACGAATCCGCCCACAATGACCAGCAGGCCGACCACTGCGGTGATCACCACCGCGAACCGGCGCTTGTCGCGGGCCGGCCGGGACCCCTCGGGGCCGAAGTCGGCTGCGTGGACCCTGTACCTGGTCATCACTCCACCATCCCCCTTCTCCGGTTGCGGTGCCAGGCTGCTGTCCGGCCGCGGTCGAATCGTTTGAAATACTGCTGCGGTGATGGACGGACGGCAGCGGAGCATCGCGCTCCTGGTGGCCGGGACGTTCTTCATGGAGAACCTGGACGGGACCATCGTCGCCACCGCGGCGCCCAGCATGGCCAGGTCGCTGGGCGTGACGTCGGCGGACATCGGCATCACCATCACCGCCTATCTGCTCACGCTGGCAGTGTTGATCCCGCTCAGCGGATGGGTCACCCAGCGATGGGGCGTGCGACGGGTCTTCCTGTCCGCGATCGCCCTGTTCACCCTCGCGTCCCTGCTGTGTGGACTGTCGACCAGCCTGTTCGAGCTCACCGTCTTCCGCGTGCTGCAGGGTGTGGGCGCCGCCATGATGGTGCCTGTCGGTCGGCTCGCGGTGCTCCGCAGCACCGCCAAGGCCGACGTGATCCGGGCCATCGCACTGCTGACCTGGCCGGCCCTGGCCGCGCCCGTGCTGGCGCCACTGCTCGGCGGCATCTTCACCACCTACCTGACCTGGCACTGGATCTTCTTCGTCAACATCCCGCTCGGACTGGTCGCCTTCGTGGTCGCCCTGCGCCTCATCCCGGGCGACAAGGATGTACCTCCGCCCGGTCTCGACTGGCTGGGGTTGGCGCTGACCTGCGCGGCCGTGGCTTCGGTCGTGGTGCTCGCCGATCTGTTGGCCGGCGCCACCGTGGCGTGGTCGCCGGCCACGGCCGTGGCCGTCATCGCGATCGCCATGATCATCGCGGAGATCCGGCACCTGCGGCGGGCGGAGCATCCGCTGCTCGACATCAGAATCCTGCAGGTGCGGACCTTTCTGATCTCGCATCGCGGCGGCTTTGTCTTCCGGATGACCGTCAATGCGGTGCCGTTCCTGCTGCCGCTGATGTTCCAGGACGCGTTCGGCTGGACGCCGGTCAAGGCCGGAGCCCTCGTCATCTTCGTGTTCGTCGGGAATCTGGCGATCAAACCGACCACAACGCCGTTATTGATGCGGTTCGGGTTCCGGGCCGTCATGATCGGGGCGACCGCCTGCGCGGCAATCAGTATGGCGCTGGAGGGAATGCTCACCTCCGGCACCCCGATCGTGGCCATCGCGGTGCTGTTGGTGTTCGGCGGAATGGCCAGATCGGTGGGGTTCACGGCGTACAACACGCTGGCGTTCGCCGACGTTGCGCCGGCAGATCTGCATGCAGCCAACACGCTTTCCTCGACGGTCCAGCAGGTGGCGATCGGACTCGGGGTGGCGGTGGGAGCCGTGGCGCTGCGGGCGGGCACCCCCATTTCGGCGTGGGTGGACCTGGATGGGCCGGACGGCCCCTACCGGATCGCCTTCTTCGTGGTGGCGCTGTTGACGGTGCTGCCGTTGATCGAGGCGATTCGGGCAGATCGCAGTTCCGGCGACGCCCTTCGCGCGCAACGCACCTGAGTCACTTCGGCGGCTGGTAGTCCGAAATTCCGGGCGCCGCCTGCAGCCAGATGAGTGGGCGCAGCCCGCCGGGCGCTTTCGGGTCGGCCAGCGCCACCGAGGACACCCTGGTGGCCGGCAGCGCCGATTTGACGACCAGGCCGGGATCGGACGGTCCGAACAGAGAATCGACGGACGCCGGGCCGACGCTCGTCATGGCGGTACGGATGCCCGCGTGGGTCAACGCCCGTTGGGCGCAGGCCTGGATCAGCAGCCGCCCCCAGGCGGCAGCGACTCCGTAGCCGGACATCACCTCCGGGCCGGGATGAACCTGTCCGGAAGCCACGAATGCGTTCGCGACCGCTGCCGCGCCCGGATTGTCCGAGCCGTAGGCGGGGGCAGCCAGACTGACCAGAAGCCGGCCCTGCGGTTTCGGGATCTGCGCGGGATCGTCACCGTCGAGGTTGGTGACGACGTCGACGTTCGATCCGGTGGCCTGCAGAACCGCCCGCACTTGCACGGGTCCGGCCAGCACCAGCACCGCTCCGACCCCCGGCCACTGACCGACTGAGTTCCCGGTCGTACGCCGGACGAGCCTGACGCCGTTGCGTCCGGCCCACCAGGCGGCGCCGGCCAGCGCATTCGCGGCGTCGGCCGATGTATCGGTCAGCACGCCGAGAGTGCTGCCCCTGGGCAGCTTGTCGTGCGAGCGCAGGTAGGCGAGCGCGTTGATGGCCTTGATGTCCTCGGTCGCCGCGATCACCACCGGAGAAGTCCTGGTGAGCTCGGCGGAGCTCCCGGCCAAGGCCAGGGTCGGGAATTGATCAGCGCTGACCAAGCTGCTCAGGATGGGCCGATCCGCTTGGTCCGCCAGGGTGATCAAGCCGAGGGTGGAGCCGGCGATCCGGGCGTATCCGGTGGCCATCGATTCCGACGCTGTCTTGGCCTGCGTATCGATCGTCCGCCCGCAGATGCCGCCCGACGTGTTGACGGCCCGACGCCACAGTTCGACGCCCGTGGAGAAGCCACGATCAACGCTGGCATCGACAAGCAGTCCGAGGGTGATGGTCTCGTCGTCCACACCCACCCCGGTCAGTAGACCGTTCGGGGTGACCGGGGTCGGCGTGACGCTGGTCGGGGTGACCGGGCGTGGTGGCCCCCGCCGATGCCGTCGGCTTGGGACCGAGCGTGACGGTCCCGGAGGATCCCAGCACGGTGCCGGATGTGCATCCGGCCAGCACCAGCAGCGCACAGATCAGGGCCGTCAAGCGCAACGTGAGACGGCGGCCGGGCACCGGTTCACGGTACCGGCGCTGCGTCGGGCAGACCTGGCGGTCCGCGTTATTCGCCGCCGGGTACGGCCGGTCCCAGCAGGTCGTCGGCGTCGGTGATCCGGTAGGCGTAGCCCTGCTCGGCCAGGAAACGCTGCCGGTGCGCCGCATAGTCCGTGTCCAGGGTGTCGCGGGCCACCACCGAATAAAAATGTGCCTGCCGCCCATCGCCTTTGGGGCGTAGCAAGCGGCCGAGTCGCTGGGCCTCTTCCTGCCTGGACCCGAAGGTCCCCGACACCTGTACGGCGATAGTGGCTTCCGGCAGATCGATGGAGAAGTTCGCCACCTTGGACACCACCAGGGTGGGGATCTCGCCCTTGCGGAAACCGTCGTAGAGCCGCTCGCGCTCCACATTCTTGGTGGACCCCTGGATGATCGGTGCGTCCAGGGCCGCCCCGAGCTCCTCCAGTTGATCGAGGTATGCCCCGATGACCAGCGTTGGCTCGCCCTTGTGCTTGTGCAGAATGGCCTGCACCACCGGCATTTTCGTCCTGGCGGTCGCGGCGATCTTGTACCTTTCCTCCGGCTCGGCCACCGCGTAGGACAGCCGTTCTGCATCGGTGAGCGTGACGCGGACCTCGATGCACTCGGCAGGTGCGATCCAGCCCTGCGACTCGATGTCCTTCCACGGTGCGTCGAACCGTTTCGGCCCGATGAGAGAGAACACGTCGCCCTCGCGTCCGTCCTCGCGAACGAGGGTGGCGGTCAGACCGAGCCGGCGACGGGACTGCAGATCGGCGGTCATCCGGAATACCGGAGCCGGCAGCAGGTGCACCTCGTCATAGATCACCAGACCCCAGTCCCGGGAGTCGAACAGGTCCAGATGCCTATACACCCCACCGGATTTGCGGGTCATCACCTGGTAGGTCGCGATGGTGACCGGCCTGATCTCCTTGCGCTCGCCGGAATACTCACCGATCTCTTCCTCGGTCAACGTGGTGCGGGCCAACAGCTCTCGCCGCCACTGTCGGCCGGAGACAGTATTCGTGACCAGAATCAGCGTGGTGGCACCGGCTTTCGCCATCGCCGCAGCGCCGACAAGGGTCTTGCCGGCACCACAGGGCAATACCACCACGCCGGAGCCGCCGGCCCAGAAGCCCTCCACGGCGTCCGACTGGTATCCGCGCAGCGTCCAGTTCGCGTTGTCCAACTCGATGGGGTGAGCTTCGCCGTCGACGTAGCCGGCCTCGTCCTCGGCGGGCCAGCCGACCTTGAGCAGGGTCTGCTTGAGCCGGCCACGCTCGGACGGGTGCACCAGCACGGTGTCCTCGTCGATCCTGGCGCCGATCATCGGCGCCACCTTCTTGTTGCGCAGGATCTCCTCGAGCACCGCCTTGTCGCGGCCGACCATGATCAGCCCGTGCGTCGGATGGGTCTGCAGGACCAGCCGGCCGTAGCGGGACATCGTGTCGACCACATCGACCAGCAGCGCCTGCGGGACGGGGAACCGGGACCAGCGGACCAGGGCGTCGACCACCTGCTCGGCGTCGTGCCCCGCGGCCCGGGCGTTCCAGAGGGCCAGCGGCGTGATGCGGTAGGTGTGGATGTGTTCGGGAGAGCGCTCCAGCTCGGCGAACGGGGCGATGTTGGCCCGGGCGGCTGGTGCGTCGGGGTGTCCGATCTCCAGCAGCAGGGTCTTGTCGGACTGGACGATCAGGGGTCCGTCGGTCACGTGGGTCCTTGTGGGTCGAAGTGCGCGCGTCAGGGCAACCTGTCCAGTGTGCTCCCGCTGGTGCTTGGCCCTGGACGTTCCAACCGATGTGACCGACCGGCAATTCCCCGCAGGGTGGGTGATGCCGCGCTGGGTCTGCCATTGGCGCGGCACGGCGGACCGGCCGGCCCCGGTTCGCCGCTATCATCGGTTTTCGCTGATGGGAGTTCATGTCTGCTGAACAGATGTCCGGCGTCGTGGCGACGCTGCGGGCGGCCGGCTGTGTGTTCGCCGAAGAGGAGGCGGCCCTGCTGATCACCGAGTCGAGGTCGCCGGACGAGCTCACAGACATGGTTGATCGTCGGGTGGCCGGCCTACCGCTGGAACACATCCTGGGCTGGGTGGAGTTCTGCGGGTTGCGGATGGCCGTCGATCCGGCGGTGTTCGTGCCCCGGCGCCGGACCGAGCACCTGGTGCGGCAGGCGGTCGCACTCGGCCAGCCGAACGTGCTGCCGATCGTGGTCGACCTCTGCTGTGGTTGCGCCGCCATCGGTACCGCGGTGGTCACCCTGCTCGGCCGCGGCGAGCTGTATGCGGTGGACGTCGACCCGGCCGCACTTCGGTCAGCTCGCGCAAATGTCGACACCGTCGGAGGCCGGGCCTACCTGGGCGACCTCTACGACCCGCTCCCAGTCGAATTGCGGAGGCGGGTCGACCTGCTCGTCGTCAACGCACCTTATGTGCCGACGGACGCGATCGCCCTGATGCCCCCGGAGGCGCGTCTTCACGAGGCCCGGGTGGCGCTGGACGGTGGTCTCGACGGGCTGGCGGTCCAGCGCAGGGTCATCGCGGCGGCGCCCGCCTGGCTCGCTCCCCGTGGGCACCTGTTGATCGAGACCAGCGAGGCGCAGGCAGCGTTGACGGTCGAGTTGGCCGAGCGTGCCTGGCTGACCGCCCGGGTGGCGACCTGCGAGGAGGTCGACTCGACGGTGGTGATCGCAACCCGGCGGTGAGCGGAGTCACCGTGCTAACTCCGCCGAATCACAGGCCCTCACTATGCCGGACCGTCGATCTACCGGTAAGCTGGGCGAAGCACAGGGTTTTCTGGCGCCGGGGGTGGGACGGGGCCTAGCCCGACCAACCCGGAGTTCCCTGTGACCACCGCTGCGCCCCTCACGGTGCCGCCAGCCAGCACCTCGCCGAAGACCAGGCCGTTGGCGGGTCTGTTCGCGCCGTACCGCGTCCTACCCCAGTTGGCCGGCCGGACCTTCCTACCGATGGCGTTCCTGGCCCGGCTCCCCGTTTCGATGACTCAGATCGGCACCGTCGTGCTGGTCTCCACCACCTTCGGATCCGTCGGTGCGGGCGGAGTCGCGGCCGGCTTCCTGGCCGCGGGGGCAGCAGTCGGTGGTCCGGTCGTCGGACAGCTCGCCGACCGCTTCGGACAGCGTGGCGTCATGTTGGCCGCGTCGTTGATCAACGCCGTAACGACGCTCGGCCTGGTCGCACTGGTTCTCGGCCACACCTCGCTGGCCGTCGTCTCGGCACTCGCCCTGCTCTCCGGCGCCTCCACCCCACAGATCGGCTCCATGGTGCGCGCCCGCTGGGTGCGGATGACCAAGGGCGGAGCACGGCTCGGCTATGCCATGTCGTACGAGGGCGCTGCCGACGAGACCGCCTATGTCCTCGGGCCGGCCGCGGTCAGCCTGATGACCGCCGTTGCCTCGCCGGCGCTGGCCATGGTCACCGCCGCACTGCTGGTCGGCGTCTTCGGTTCCGCCATCGCACTGCATCCGACGGCCACTGGCGCTACTGCGCAGGGGGAGCCGAGAAGCCGGATGTGGACAAACCCCGCAGTCATCGCGCTGATCTTCGGCAGCATCGCGATCGGGTGCTTCTTCGGCGGAATGCAGACGGGTGTGACAGGCATGGCCACCGAGGCCGGCGTGGCCGGCGCTTCCGGTGGCATCTACGCGATCATGGGCGTCGGCAGCGCCATCGCCGGCCTGTCCTGCGCCGCGATACCCGCTCGCTTTGCACTGCAGACCCGATTGGTGTCCTTCGCCGCCGCACTGACTGTGTTGGTCATTCCGCTGCTCTTCGTCTCCGGCCTACCGCCGATGATCGCTATCATGGTGCCGCTCGGATGTGCCGTCGGCCCCTACATCATCACGCTGTTCTCGCTGGCCGAGCGCGAAGTCAGTGCGCAGCAGGCCGCCGGAGTGATGACCCTGTTGTCCAGCGGTCTCGTCGTGGGCTACGCGATCGGTTCCAGTGTCGGCGGCGCCCTGGTGGACTCGTCGTCACCGTCCGGTGCTTTCGCCGTTTCCGCACTCGCGATGCTGATGGGTACCGGCATCGCGGTGGCGCGTCGCTCCTCCGCCGCTCGGAGCGGCGCGGTCTGACCGCTGCCGGGTCACCCCGTTTTGGGGGGTGTGAATCCCCTCGGTGGGGGTAGAGCCCGACGGCCGACCTATTCGAGACTGGGCAAGGCGACGAGCGCTGATCGACCGGGCAGAGCTGGTGTCGGCCAGCCGTTCGGTGGTGTCGCGGACATCAGCGTTCGTCGCCAACTCCGTTTCGATCGGCTCCAGGACAGGGCTCCCATGAAAATGTCGCGTCGTGATGCGTTGAAGCTCGGTGGACTGGCCGCGGTGGGCGGAACTGCCCTCGCCATTCCACTGGGTCACTCGGTGAGCGGTTCCGCCGCCAGCCTGCTGCCGTCCAAGAACATGCCCGTCCCGTACCGGACGGTGTTCAGCCGGCTCGCAGTGCTTCCCAAGGTCGGGCACGAGGACAATCCGGCTGACGGCATGGGACCCATCGACTACTACGACATCGTCGCGAAACCTGGGTCTGCGAACCTGGTACCGGGATTTCCGGCCACCAAGCTGCTGGGTTATGAAGGGCTGATCCCGGCCCGCCGGATCGACGTCAACGTCGGCACCCGCATCGTGCTGAAGATGCACAACAAGCTGCTGCCATCGGACAGCACTTTCGGTTCGCCGATGAACCTTTCGACGCACCTGCACGGTTCCGCGTCGCTGCCCCAGTACGACGGCTACGCCAGCGACATCACGCCTCCCGGGCAGGTGAAGACGTACCACTTCCCGAACATCCAGTCGGCCCGGACCCTGTGGTACCACGACCACGGCGTGCACTGGACGGGCCAGAATGTCTACTCGGGCTTGGCATCGCAATATCACCTGCACGACGAGATGGAACAGTCGCTGTTACCGCAGGGCGAGTTCGACGTGGGCCTGATCGTCTCCGACATCATGTTCCAGGCCAATGCCTCTCAACTCTTCGACGACCGCACACACGCCGGCCTCTGGGGCGACGTCATCCTGGTCAACGGAAAGCCGTGGCCGGTGATGAAGGTCAAGAAGCGCATCTACCGGTTCCGGATTCTGGATGCGTCGATCTCACGGTCGTTCCGGTTTGCGTTGTCGCCGCAGGCGCCGATGCGAATGGTGGCGACCGACGGCGGCCTGATGCCGAAATCGCAGCCGATCACCCAGTGGCGGCACGGCACTGCCGAGCGCTACGAGATCCTGATCGACTTTTCGGGGTTCAAGGCGGGGCAGCGGGTGGAATTGCAGAATCTGAGCAATCCGAACAATCGCGATTTCACCAACACCAGCAAGGTGATGGCATTCGACGTGGTCGACGATGCCTTCGACACCAATGACCCCTCGGCGTTGGTGATGCCGGACGCAACTCAATCCGGGCAACGAGACAATGGCGCTTGATCGAAAAGCCGGGTATGAAGGTCCGGACCATTCGCGTCGAACACAACGACGTCACCAACGTCTGGAGTCTCAACGGCAAGACGTGGGACCAGATCGTCGCCTCCAAGTTCCGGGCCGTGATCGCCAATCCCGGCCTGGGTGATACCGAGGTCTGGGAGATCCAGAACAACTCCGGCGGTTGGTTCCACCCGGTGCACATTCATCTCATCGACTTCAAGGTGCTGAGCCGCAACGGGAAGGCACCGTTCCCGTATGAGCTCGGCCCGAAAGACGTCATCTATACCGGTGAGCTCGAGAAGGTCAGGCTCATCATGAAATTCGGCACCACCGACACCAGTAGCCCCTTCAGCGTCCAGGTGGGCAAGTACATGGTCCACTGTCACAATCTGGTTCACGAGGACCACGACATGATGAGCCAATTCAGTGTCGGGCTGCCGACCGATGCGACCGGCACGATGGTGACGAGCGACTTCGTGGATCCGAACGATCCGATCACCGCAGATCCCAGCGTTCCCGACCCAACACCCTGAGTCGCTTGCGATGCGTTGGCGGGTGGCCGCCGCGGCGGTGACGGTCGTTGTCGTCACCGCGGTGATCGTCCGCACCCAGTACCTGGACACAGTGACGGTGAGCTCCGACAGCATGCGACCTACCGTCTGCACCGGTGACACCTTGCTGATCTCGCGCAAGCACGGCGACGATTCGGCGAAGATCGGTGACATCGTCACGTTTCCCAGTCCGGGCGACGGTGAGCGGGCGATCAAGCGGGTCGTTGCGGTGGCCGGCCAGAGTGTTGTGATCAAGGATGCAGACCTGTTCGTGGACGGAAAGCCCGTCGCAGAGCCGTATGTCGACCATGCCAGCATCGACGGTGTCTACACGGCAACGGTCGTCGTCCCGGCCGGAACAGTGTTCGTACTGGGCGACAACCGTGAGATATCCATCGACTCCCGGGCGTACGGGCCGATTCCCACGGCAACGATCGACGGCCGGCTGCTGCGAAAGCTTTTCTCGGCGTGCTGACTCGCGCGCCAATCGCTTCCACATCGACACCCGACCCCGGAGCGCCCGACATGGTTCAGCTCAATGTGCATCGCCGCAGTGACAACCGCGTCGGCACGATCCCGGATGCGGGTCCAAGCAGCCCACGTGCCGTTCCGCTCGTCGGCGCCGTTGTGTTGTCCGGGGTCGGTGCCATCATCGTCGCCCGATGGCTGACGGCGACCGGTTACCGCGTGGTGCCATTCGGGCTGCCGGACCCCGGTGCGTTGACCGCGATCGGCCTGCCTGTCACCCAGTTCGTCCACGAACTGGCCGGCATCGCAGTGGTGGGACTGCTCTTTCTCCGAATATTGGCGCGACGTCCGGTTGATGAAGGCGCTGACCGTGAGTTGGCCCTGATGATGACGCGCTGGGCATGGGCCTGGGTGCTCAGCACCCTGATGTGGATCGTCTTCACGATGTCCGACCTTGTCGGCGTTCCTGCCGCCCGACTCCCTGCTCACCTCGATGTGTTCGTCATCGTGGCCGGTACCAACAGGGTGCTGAGCGAGTCCGCCACGCTGTGGGTAGCGTTGGCGCTGGCCATGTTCGGCGCCCGCGTACAGAAAACCTGGGCGGTGGCCGCGGTACTCGTGATTGCATCGGCTGCTCTGTTACCGACCGCGCTGACCGGTCATGCCAGCCATCATTCCTCGCCGACGGTCGCTTCGGTGTCCCTGGCCGTCCACGTCGTGGCGGCAAGTCTCTGGGTCGGTGGCCTACTCGCCCTCATCGTGCATCTTCGGCGCTTTCCAGGTGCGCTGAAAGCTGCGCTGCCGCGGTTCAGCGTCGCTGCACTGGTGTGCATCATCGCCGTGGGCGTCTCCGGCGTGGTGGAGAGCGCTGTGACCCTCGATGGCTGGGCGGCACTGTTCGGGTCCAATCGTGGACATCTCATGCTGGCGAAGGGAATTGCCCTGATCGTCCTGGCCGGAGTGGGCCTGCTGCACCGGCGCCACACCATGGTGGCCGCGAGCAGTGGCAGACTGCTTCCCCTCCTTCGTCTGGCGGCAGCCGAGCTGGTGCTGATGGGTGCCACGGTGGGAATAGCGGTCGTCTTATCGGTCACCGCCTGACCGTTATCACAAATGGCACTACCCGGAAGGGTGAATCATCGGCAGGATTTCGTGATGACGGTGGCCAGCTCATCGCCGATTCCAAAAGCCTGGTGCAATGGCCACGATCCGCGTGCTGCGTTTCCGCCCTCTGGAATCAATGCTGAACCCCCTGATTTAGGGGTTCTTGAAGGTGAACCCCGGCGCCTAGCGTTCCGAAATGGCGGGTGATTTCACCTCGTCATCGATAGCTCATCGGCCTCCTATTCGGTGTGCCGTCGTTGCTATGGGAGGCAGTAGTGCGTAACTCGAAGGCGATACTTACCCGCGTTGATCGCTCTGGCGATCGCGATACCGACGACCGGGCTTGATAAGCGCCGGCCGCGGCAGCGGCCGACCGGACCGGTCGGTGCCGGATTCACGGTCACGACGGGCGACCTGTCGTTCATCCTGAAACAGATCAAGATCGCGGAGCGGCATTCAGCGACGCTGGACGCCACCCATCCCTGCAGCACCCTGCTCAACAAGCCGGGTGACGGAATTCCGGATGCGGAGCAGGTGCCCGACACGCTGACGTCCTACGGGCTGCGCACCGTCGACGGCACGTGCAACAACCTCAAGGCCGGCGACCAGAATCTCGCGGCTGCCGATCAGCCGTTCCCGCGGTTGACCACGCCGGTGTTCAAGGCGGCCGAAGGAGCCCCGGCCGGCTTCTTCGGCCCCGGCAGCCCGGCCATTCCGTCTTCGTCGTACGCGCAGAAGAAGGGCTTCGTCTTCGACTCCCAGCCCCGCACGGTCAGCAACCTGATCGACGACCAGACCTCGACGAACCCGGCCGCGGTGGCGGCAGCGGCGTTCCCGGTGCGCACGCAGGGCAACCTCGGCCTGCACCCGTGCACCATCGATCCGGACCCGACCGCCCTTCCTGACCCGATCGTCGGCGTCTCCGGCCGGCTGTGTACCCAGCCACCAGACCCTGTTCATTCCCAACGTCACCACCGACGTGGGTCTGTCGCCGCCCTACAACTCGCTGTTCACCTTCTTCGGTCAGTTCTTCGACCACGGTGTGGACCAGACCGTCAAGAGCGGCGGCACGGTCTTCGTGCCGCTGAACGCCGACGACCCGCTGATCACGCTCGGACCGGACGGCAAGCCCAACACCGGTGACGAGGTCCCGGTCGGCCAGCGATTCATGGTGCTGACCAGGGCGCAGAACCAGCCAGGACCGGACGGCATCATCGGCGACGACCCGGCCACCGCGGTCGACGAGAGCGCCGACGACGTGCAGAACGCCAACAACACCGACACCCCGTGGGTCGACCAGAGCCAGACCTACACCTCGCACCCGTCGCACCAGGTCTTCCTGCGGGAATACGCGGCGAGCACCTCCGCCGCACCGTTCGGCGCGACCAATCCGGCGTCGATTTCCACCGGCAAACTGCTCGGCGGGCTCCCGGCCGGCCAGACCTACCCCGGGTCACCTGACGGCACGGACGGCATCGGCACCTGGGCTGCGGTCAAGCTGCAGGCGGCGAACCTGCTCGGGCTCAAGCTCGTCGACGCGGATGTCACCAACATCCCGATGATGGCGACCGACCCGTACGGCAAATTCCTGCCCGGCCCGGCTCGCGGGCTTCCGCAGTACGTGACCAAGTCGGGGCTGGTGGAAGGCGACCTCGCCAACCCGGTCGCCGGTCCCGGCGGACGTGCTGCATTTCGACACACCGTTCCTGACGGACATCGCCCACAACGCCGACCCGAGTCCGCAGGACACGGACAACAACCCGGCTACACCGCCGGTTGCGCCGGTCCCCGACAGCGACTCCGTTCCGTCGGCCGACTTCGCGCACCAGCCCGCCGGCACCTACGACGACGAAATGCTCAACGCGCATTTCTCCTGCGGTGACGGGCGTTGCAACGAGAACATCGCGCTGTCCACCATCCACCAGATCTTCCATTCCGAGCACGACCGGCTTGTCGACTACATCGACGGTGTGCTGACCGGTGACCACACCGCGACCGGAGTCGCAGCGCTGGCGCAGTGGAAGGCTCTGGGCGTCAGCGGTTATGGCTACGGCGAGCGACTGTTCCAGGCCGCCCGCTTCGTCACCGAGATGGAGTACCAGCACCTGGTCTTCGAGGAATTCGCTCGCAAGGTGCAGCCCGCCGTCCGGCCGTTCCACGTCTACTCACCGGACATCAACCCGGCGATCGACGCCGAGTTCGCGCACGCCGTCTACCGTTTCGGGCACTCGATGCTCGACGACACGGTCGCTCGCACGAACACGGCGGCCGACGGCACGAAATCGGATAACTCGCTGCCGTTGCTCACGGCATTCCTGAATCCGCCCGCCTACTTCGACGGCGGCACTGCAGGAACGCTGACGCCCGGCGCAGGCTGCCGGCAGCATCGTCATGGGCTCCTCCGACCAGGTCGGCAACGAGCTCGACGAGTTCGTCACCGAGACACTGCGGAACAACCTGCTCGGCCTGCCGCTCGACCTGCCGACGCTGAACATGACGCGGGCTCGGGAAGCGGGCGTCCCGCCGCTGAACGACGTCCGTCGGCAGATCTTCGCCGACACCAACGACGGCCAGCTGGCTCCGTACACCAGCTGGAGCGACTTCGGACAGCACCTCAAGCACCCGGAATCGCTGATCAACTTCGTGGCCGCCTACGGCCTGCATCCCAGCATCACCAGTGAGACCACGTTGGCCGGCAAGCGTGCGGCGGCCAAGCTGATCGTCGACCCGGCCGATCCGACAAACCCGGCCATCCCGGCCGACGCCGCCGATTTCATGTTCGGCGCCGGCTCCTGGACGAACACCGCTGCCGGAGTGACCACCACCGGGCTGGACAACGTCGACCTGTGGGTCGGCGGCCTTGCCGAGATCACCAACCTGAACGGCGGGTTGCTCGGCAGCACCTTCAACTACGTCTTCGAGACGCAGCTGGAGAAGCTGCAGGACGGTGACCGGCTGTACTACCTGGCCCGCACGCCAGGTGCGAACCTGCGGACCCAGCTGGAGAGCAACTCGTTCTCCGAGATCATCCAGCGCAACACCGACAACACGGACACCTTGAAGGCCGACGCATTCGCCACGGCCGACTGCAAGTTCCAGCTGTCCCATCTGGAGGGCACGCCGGCGGGCTTCACCGCTCACGGCGCGCTGGTCGCGGACGATGTGACCACGCCCGATTGTGACGAGAGCAAGTTGCTGTTGCGGCAGCCGAACGGAACGATCCAGTACCGCCAGTTCAACAGCGTCGATCCGTCCGGCATCAACGGACAATCGGTCTACGAGGGAACCGACGGCAATGACCGCGTCTACGGCGGCAACGACAACGACACCTTCTGGGGTGGCAAGGGTAACGACGTCATCGAGGGCAACGGCGGCGACGACGTCGCGCTCGGCGGCGAAGGCAACGACATCATCACCGACCTGTCCGGAGCCGACGTCCTCAAGGGTGGTCCGGGCAACGATGCCATCGATTCGGGCATCGGCGACGACATCAACATGGGCGGCGACGGTCAGGACTTCATCAATGCCGGAGCCAACGACAACGAGTCGTTCGCCGGTCCCGGCAACGACTTCATCATCGCCGGGCCAGGGTGCGGACGCCGTCTTCGGTGACGGTGGCGACGACTGGATCGAGGGTGGCACCGGCCAGGATCTGCTGCAGGGCGATCACGGCGCGCCGTTCTTCGACGATCCCGCCGAAACCGCACCCGGCAACGACATCTTCATCGGTCAGCCCGGTGAGAACGACTACGACGCCGAGGGTGGCGACGACGTGATGGCCCAGAACGCGGCCATCGACCGGAATGCCGGCGCGGCCGGTTTCGACTGGGCGTTCCACCAGTACGACACGGTCGGCGCCGACGACGACATGGAGATCAACAACAATCTGGTCGGCGTGCCGATCCAGGTCGTGGTGAACCGGGACCGCTGGCAGGAGACGGAGGCCGATTCCGGCTCCGCGTTCAACGACGTCATCAAGGGCACCGACGTCGCGCCCAGCACGGTCGGCGGAGCCGGTTTCGCCGGCTGCAACGTGCTCGATGCCGACGGTGTCAGCGCGCATCGCCGGGTTGGATCAGCTGGTCACGTCCTTCCCGACGCCGCTTCAGCCGGTCATCGACAACTCGGCCGCCGGCCGCTGCCCGGTGACGGGCGTGGGTGCCACTGCAACGGATGCCGGAACCATCTGGGGCGAAGGTGACATCCTGCTGGGTGGCGCCGGCAGCGACACCATCACCGGTCGCGGCGCCGACGACACGATCGACGGCGACAAGTACCTTGCGGTTCGGATCAGCGTCCGGACCGACCCGGCCGATCCGGCCACCGAGACCGGGACCACCGATCTCATGGAGCACAAGGCGACAAGCGGGGACTTCGGGCCCGGCACGGCGGGCATGACGCTGCAGCAGGCAGTGTTCGCCGGCCTGGTCGATCCCGGAAACCTGGTGTCTGTGCGGGAGATCCTGTCCGCACCGTCGCTGCCCGCCGACTGCGGTGCGGCAACGCCGCTGAACTGCGACACCGCGGTGTTCCTCGGTCCGCAGGCCAGCTACACCATCACCCCGGGTGCCGGTGGCAAGGTCGTCGTCACCCAGGTCGGTGCGGTGGTTGCACCGCAGAAGACCAGTGACGGCGTCGACACCTTGTCGAACATCGAGCAGGTCACCTTCTCGGACGGCACCGTGGCACTGGCCGTCCCGGCCGCACCGGTCGTCGTCTCGGCGACCGCCACCAACGCCTCGGCGACGGTGACGTTCACGCCGCCGAGCGGCGGTCTGCCCCTCACCGGCTTCACGGTGCAGGCCGTGCCGGTCGGTGGCGGTGCCACGGTGACCAGCCTGGTCACGGACGGAACAGCGACCACGGCCACGGTCAACGGTCTGACCAACGGAGTGACCTACAACCTGCAGGTCGCTGCCTCCAACGCCTTCGGGACCGGGGCGTTCTCCGCTCCGTCGAACGCGGTCGTCCCCTCGACCGTGCCCGGAGCGCCGACCATCGGCACCGCCTCGGTACTCAGTCCCACCTCCGGGACGGTCACGCTGGACGGCACCGGCCGGCAACGGCGGATCCGCGATCACCGGATACGCCGGTCAGGGTCCTGAACGCGGCGAACGCTACAGGTGGGTGCGATCCGAACGGCACCCGCGGGTGCGACCAGCCTGGTCGTCACCCTCACCACGGGCCAGGCGGTGCACTTCACGGTCGCCGCAGTCAATGTCCGCGGGACCGGTGCACCGTCCGCCAGTTCCAACACGATCACCCCGGTGGCCGCTGCGACGGCTCCGGGTGCTCCGACCATCGGCACGGCGACCGCGGCTTCCAACAGCTCGGTGACCGTCAGATGGACCGCACCTGCCACCGGAGGCTCGGCGATCACCGGATTCTCGGTGCGGGTGCTGGATGCGGCTAACGTCCAGGTCGGCGTTCTCCGCCCCGCAGCGGCCGGAACCACCAGCCTGGTGGTCACCGGTCTGACACCGGGTGCCGCCTATCACTTCACGGTGACGGCGACGAATGCCATCGGAACTGGCGCTGCCTCGGCCAGTTCCAACATCGTCACCCTCGTCGTGCCCGGTGCACCGGTCGTCGGGGTGGCAGCCGCGGCAAGTGCTACCTCCATCACCGTCAGGTGGACGGCGCCGGCAGTTTCCGGTTCCGCCATCACCGGGTTCTCGGTGCGGGTGCTCACGGCGGCCAATGTCCAGGTCGGCGCTCTCCGTCCGGCGGCCGCCGGAACGACCAGCCTGCTGGTCACCGGCTTGACAACCGGTGTGGCGTACCACTTCACCGTGACGGCGACCAATGGGGTCGGGACAGGCGCTGCTTCGGCCAGTTCCAACACCGTCACCCTGATCGCGCCGGCAGTGCCGGCCATCGGGGTCGCCACTGCAGGTGCATCGGGCGGGGCGCCCGTCAACGCGACTGCTCGGTGGACCGCACCGGTCGCAAATGCCGGACCGGCGATCACCGGATACCGGGTGACCGCCCTGCGGTTGAACGCGGCAGGCACGGTGCTCGCCACCACCCTGTCCGCGGTGCAACCGGCAACCAGCCGGGCGCTGCTGATGGCCCTGCCGGTCGCCGGGAACTACCGGTTCACGGTCGCCGCAGTGAACGTGGTGGGCAGCAGTGCCCAGTCGGCCCGTTCGAATCTGGTCGCCGGGCGGTAGCCCCCCTGACCGCAGCCGGGCGCGGGGTCAGTGATGATCCCCGCCCGGTCCGGCGATTCAGACCTGCGCCTCGCCCCATTTGGGGCGGGGCGCAGGTTTGTGTCCGACACGAAGCTCTTCGCCAAGCACCGCTGCTTCGCTCTTCGCCAGGCACCACTGCTTCTGAAGCGGGACGCCCGGTATGGATTTCCCATCGCATCTAGGTCGATGGAAGCTCGGAAAGGTGGTCCGTCAGGTGGAGACGTTTGCCTCTGACGCGGCGGAGTTCTCGATGCTGCCGGAGGGGTTTCCGGTCGTCGGCACAGTGGCGGATTCGCTCGGTGCGATGGGAAGCACGGCCGCAACGACGGTGCCGCTATCCGGGCCGCTGCTCACGGTCAGGGAGCCGCCGAGGTCGGCCACCCTGGCGGTCAGCAGGCGCAGGCCCAGATGGCCGTCGGCCCGGCGATCCAGTCTGGCCGGGTCCACTCCGATGCCGTCGTCCATGATCGCCAGCCGGACCGCAACGTCCGGCCCGTTCCCGATTGCGGCGATCGACAGCATCACCGTGACCCGAGCTGCGTGCGCGTGCTCCAGAACGTTGGCCAAGGCCTCACGGGCGACCCGGTAGACGGCGGCGACACTTTCGCCATCGAGTTCCGGCAGCGGCTCGGCCACCACATCGACGGCGATCCCGCGTTCGCGCAGCGGTTCCGCGAGGTCATCGATGGTCCGGTGAAGTTGCCCGGCCTGCAGGTCGGGGGGATAGAGATCAACCATCATCCGGCGTAGTGATTCCGTTGCCCGGTAGATGGTGTCCTGCACGGTGCCCATCAGTCGGTCCTGCGACGTCGGTACCGTCGGCGCAATCGCACCCAGCGCATACCCGACGCCGGCCAGATCCTGGATCGGACCATCGTGCAGATCGGCTGCTATCCGTATCCGCTCGCGCTCCGACACGGCGAGGTGCCGTTCCAGCAGCCTGCGTCGCTCTGCCTCGTGGCGCCGCACCCGGCGAGCCAGCGAACCGGCGATCGGCACCTGGATCACCTGCATCAGGACCAGAGGAACGAGCACCAGCGGAAGCAATTGTCGGGTAAGCGCTCCAGCGGTCTGGCTGACCCGGCCGTAGTCGTAGTAGGCCTCGAAAGCCAATTGCGACTGTTTGCCCTCGGGGAACGGGACATAGACCTCGACATACCCTTTGTCGTTCGGTGCACGATCTGGATCTACCGCCTCCGGCTGCTCTTCGAACCCGGAGCTGACCGTTCGGCGGCTGATCGCCGCGATCGCTTCGTCGGGCGGGTCCAGCACCATGCCGATGTTGCGCGGGCTACTGGACCAGACGATGCGGCCGTTCCGGTCCCACACCATCGCCTCGGCCAGGTAGCCATCCTGGATTCGCCCGGCGATGAGTCGATCGAGATCCTTCCGTGCGGCCGATCCGGGTGTCAGCGCGTCGGGTAGCAGCGGACTGACTACGAAGTTGGCGATCCTGGCGGTAGTTTGCTCCGCGTCTTCGAACGCTTCTTTCTGGGCGACGATCCGGCAGGCGAAAACTGCGCCGACCGACAGCATCACGAATGTGGCTGCCGCCACCGCGTAGAAGATGGTCAGCTGCCGTCGTACCGTCATTCGGGGCTCGAGCCGGCGGACCCGCAGTTGTGCTGGATTGGTCACCTGGGCCGGAAGCCTGTCTCAGCGAGCACCGGGTACACCGATGATTCCCAGGGTCTGGGCCTTGATCACCGCTTCGAGCTGGGTGCTGACACCCAGCTTGCTATGCAATGCCTTCATGTAACCGCGACAGGTGTGCACGCTCACGCCGAGAATGCGCCCTATTCCCTCGGTCTGCACACCCTGACCGAGGTACCTCAGCACTTCGAGCTCGCGGTTCGTGAGCGGCGACACGGTGGCCGCCGCCGCATTCCGGGTCCGTTCCGGGGCAGCACTGAAGGTGGACGGGGCGACCAGCATCTGGCCGGCACGGATGTGACTGAGCACATCGATCATCTCGCTGAGCGAGCCGCCCTTGGGGATGAATGCGCAGGCCCCGGCCTGTGCTGCCCGCGAGATCCATTCCGGTTCGGTGTATGCGGTGACGACCGCGATCAACGAAGTCGGCGACACCTCCCGAATGTGGCGGCTGGCGAAGAGCCCGTCCTGAGCCGGCATGTGGATGTCCGTCACGACCACGGTGGGCTGGAGTTCGGCCGCTCGGGCAATGCCGGCGGCTGCGGTGGTGGCGATTCCGACACAGCTCAGGCCGGGCACGGTATCCAGGGCGGCCGCAAGCAATTCGGCAAAGGACCGATGGTCATCGATGATCAGGATGGTGGCCGTCCGCCCGGCAATTTGCTCGATCGCGGACGGCAAGGTGGGTGCGGACACCGGTGCGCTCGATTCTCCATTGACGAACAGCAACTGGGACTAGATAGGCCGAACGAATGACACCCTGTCCTGATTGTCCGGTACCGGGCCGCTCTCGCTCTTGAAGAATAGACCGATCGAGTGGCCAATGTCTAGTATTTCACGCTTTGTGATCGGATTACGTCGCAGCGTGTCAGATCTGGTCGCCGGAGTCGGCAAAAGTGGAAACACGCCCGCGTGCGACCTCAGTTGGAGTGCCGCTCCAGAAACGTGAGGACCTCGGTTTCGTCGACGCCGGGAAAGACGCCTGGCGGCATGGCCGCGAGCAGGTGCGAATGCACCTTCGCGCTGGGCCACACCTGGTCGGCCCAGCGACTGGCCAGTTCGGGCGGGGGCTGCGCGCAGCAGGCGGGGTCGGGGCAACGGGACCGCGAACGTTCTCTGGTTTCTCGGCCCCGCATCCACTTGGCGTTGGCGTAGGGCATGCCGACGCTGACCGAAAAGTCGCCGGCGCCGGTGCGATCCACCACCGCGGTGCACCAGTAGGTCCCGGATCCGGTGTCGGTGTACTGCCGGTACGCGGCCGAGAAGTCCGCCTGGTCGAACACCACCCGCGCCGTCCAGTATTTGCAGACCCGCTGACCCTCGATGGCCCCGACCGCATCGGCGGGGAAGTGCACGCCGTCGTTCTCGTACGCCTTATAGATGACGCCGGACGACGAGATCCTCATGAAGTGGACCGGCAGATCGAAGTGTTCGGTGGCCAGGTTGGTGAACCTGTGGGCCGCGGTCTCGTACGACACCGCGTAGGCGTCACGGAGGTCCTCGATGGCGATGTCCTTGGCCGCTTTGGCGGTGGCGAGCATCGGAACGGCGGTGCGCTGCGGAATGAGCAGCGCCGCGGCGAAGTAGTTGATCTCGACCCGCTGGGTGAGGAATTCGCCGTAGTCGGCGGGCACCCGATGACCGAGCGCGACATGGCCCAGTGCCTGTAGCGCGAGGGTGCGTGAGTCGTGCTGCCCCATCTGCGGATGCGGCAGGTAGATGCGGCGATGGGCCAGGTCGGTCACCGTCCGGGTCGACGACGGAAGATCGCCGGTGTGCTCCAGATCGAACCCGACGTGAGCGGCGATCTTGTCGACACCCGCCCGGCTGATCGGGCCGGCGGTATAACCGGTGGCGGTCAGTAGATCGTCGGCGATCTTCTCGATCTCGCCGAAGTAGTTGTGCTGCTCACGCATCCGATCGCGTAGATCGGCGTTGGCCCGGCGCGCCTGCTCGGGGGTGGCGGCCTTTTCGGCCTGCACTTCGGTGAGCGCCCGGTGCATGCCGACCAGCGCCTCGAGCGCCTCCGTCGGGAGCCTCGGCCCTGGCCGGACCAGCGGGACGCCCAGTGCCTTGAACGACGGCGCCCGTTGGGCCCTTTCGAGTTCTATCTCCAACGCCGCGCGCCGAGTGGGTGCTTTTCGAGCCAACACATCGGCGAGATCAGTGTCGAGGGCAGCAGCCAGGGACGTCAGCAAAGACAGCTTCGGCTCACGTTTGCCGTTCTCGATCAGCGAGATCGCGGACCCGGAGATACCCGTGCGACTGCCCATCTCGTCCAAGGTCAGGCCCTTGGCGCGCCGCAGGTGCCGCAGTCGACGGCCGATGGTCAACAGGTCGGTTCCGGTGTCCGGGTTTGCCATCCCTGCACGATATCGCAAGAACGGCGTTTCTTGACACCAGAAGGTCATTGAAGGAGTTGGACTTCGTGACGAGACAGTGGGGGACCACCCGATCGAAAGGTTGCCGACCATGACCGCAAGCCCTATCACCGATACGACGTCTATTGCCGGGCAGGCTGTTTCGCCTGGCCGCGAAGACCAGGTGGCCCTGCTGGCGCACGAGTGGGCCACGTCCGACCGCTGGACCGGGATCGAGCGAACCTACTCGGCGGCAGACGTGGTGAACCTTCGCGGCAGCGTGGTGGAGGAACACACCCTTGCCCGTCGCGGCGCCGAAAAACTCTGGGACCTGCTGCAGCGCACCAAGTTCACCCGCGCACTCGGTGCGCTGACCGGAAACCAGGCGGTCCAGATGGTCCGCGGCGGCCTGGAGTCGATCTACCTCTCCGGTTGGCAGGTCGCCGCGGACGCCAACCTGGCCGGGCAGACCTACCCGGACCAGAGCCTCTACCCGGCCAACTCGGTCCCCGCGGTCGTGCGCCGCATCAACAACGCGCTGATGCGCGCCGACCAGATCGATCACTCCAGTGGCAAGGCTGACATCGATTACCTGGTACCAATTGTCGCCGACGCCGAAGCGGGCTTCGGTGGTCCGCTGAACGCCTTCGAGCTGATGAAGTCGATGATTGCGTCGGGGGCGGCCGGCGTGCACTGGGAGGACCAACTGGCCTCGGAGAAGAAGTGCGGACATCTCGGCGGCAAAGTCCTGATTCCCACGGCGGCTCACATTCGCACTCTGAATGCGGCTCGGTTGGCCGCCGACCTGCTCGGAGTGCCGACCCTGATCGTTGCTCGCACAGACGCGCTCGCGGCCGACCTGCTGACCAGCGACGTCGACCCCATCGACGCCCCCTTCACCACCGGGGAGCGGACCAGCGAGGGCTTTTTCCGGGTGCGCAACGGGATCGAGCCGGTGCTGGCGCGGGCGAAGGCCTACGCGCCGTACAGCGACCTCATCTGGGTCGAAACCGGCACGCCGGATCTGGGCCTGGCCCGGGAATTCGCCACCGAGCTGCATCACGAATTCCCCGGAAAGAAACTCGCCTACAACTGTTCGCCCTCGTTCAATTGGCGGGCCGCGCTGTCCGACAGCGAGATCGGCAACTTCCAGGACGAATTGGGGGATCTCGGCTATGCCTTCCAATTCATCACGCTGGCCGGATTCCATGCGCTGAACCACTCGATGTTCCACCTGGCCAACGGATATGCCCGCTCCGGGATGACGGCCTACGTCGAACTGCAGGAAGCCGAGTTCGCGTCCGAGGATGCCGGATACACGGCGATCAAGCACCAGGCCGAGGTGGGCACCGGGTATTTCGACAAGGTCTCCACCGCCATCAATCCGGACAGCGGCACGCTGGCTCTCGCCGGCTCGACCGAAGCCGCCCAATTCCACTGATCTCTGCGTCTACGAAAGGACAAGACATGACCTCGACAATTGCCCGGACGCCCACCGTCCGGGGCCCGCAGATCCCGCGGGGCGACGAAATCCTGACTCCGGAGGCGCTCGCTTTCGTGGCCGCCCTCGACGGCGCTTTTGCCGGCCGTCGGGCCGACCTGCTCGCCGAGCGGCGGTCGCGGGCCAAGCGGATCTCCGCGGGCGAAACCCCCGGTTTCCTCGGCGTTTCCAGGTCCGTCCGCAACGACAACAGCTGGCGGGTCGCGGCGCCTGGACCTGGACTGGTCAAGCGGCGGGTCGAGATCACCGGTCCGACGACACGAAAGATGACGATCAACGCGCTCAACTCAGGTGCCGACGTCTGGATGGCCGACTTCGAGGACTCCACTGCGCCGACCTGGGAGAATATCGTCGGCGGTCAGCTGAATCTGTTCGATGCGCTGCGGGGTCGGCTGGAGTTCACCGAGGACGGCAAGCACTACCGGATCGGCGAAGCCCGACCGACGGTGATGATGCGACCGCGCGGCTGGCACCTGTGCGAGAAGCACCTGACCATAGACGGCCGGCCGCTCCCGGCCTCGCTGGTCGATTTCGGCCTGTACTTCTTTCACAACGCTCGGACACTGATCGACTCCGGCGCTGGACCGTACTTCTACCTGCCGAAGCTGGAGTCGCAGCTGGAAGCGCGCCTCTGGAACGACGTCTTCGTGCTGGCCCAGGAACTAGTCGGGATTCCACAGGGCACAATCCGGGCCACCGTGCTGATCGAGACGCTGCCGGCCGCGTTCGAGATGGAGGAGATCCTGTACGAACTGCGCGATCACAGTGCCGGCCTCAACGCCGGTCGCTGGGACTACATGTTCTCCTACATCAGGACTTTCGCCCATCGCGGTGCTGACTTCGTGCTGCCGGACCGCTCGCAGATCACCATGACCACGCCGTTCATGCGGGCCTACACGGAGTTGCTGGTGGCGACCTGTCATCGCCGCGGCGCCCATGCCATCGGCGGGATGGCCGCCTTCGTGCCGAACCGGAATGACGAAAACGCGACCAAGACGGCCCTGGCCAAGGTCAGGGCGGACAAGCAGCGGGAGGCCGCCGACGGGTTCGACGGAACCTGGGTCGCCCACCCGGGCCTGGTCCCTGTCGCCATGGCCGCGTTCGACAAGGTGCTCGGCGAACGCCCGAATCAGCTTTCCCGGCAGCGGCCGGAGGTCAGGGTGCACCAGGCGGACCTGTTGGATGCCGGAACGGCCCGCGGGCAGGTGACGATGGAAGGTTTGACGACCAACATCTCCGTCGCCCTGCGCTACCTCGCATCCTGGGTCGCCGGGGTGGGTGCCGTCACGATCGACAGCCTGATGGAAGACGCCGCCACAGTGGAGATCTCGCGCGCCCAGGTCTGGCAGTGGATCCACAATGAGGTGACGCTGGCCGAGGGCCCGAAGGTCACCGCGACCTTGGTCCGCCGCCTCGTTGCGCAGGAGTTGGCCCGGCTCGAGCAGGGCGCGGATCCCCAGCTGCGGCAGCAACTCGACGCCGCGCGCGACATCTTCGAATATGCGGCGCTCGGCGACACCATGCCGGGCTTCTTCACGCAGTACGGCTACGTGAAGTATCTGCTCGAGGGTGGCCTGCGGATGACCGGCCCGCTCAGCCCGGCGGACCTACGGATGTCCGAACGGGTGGCTCGCTAGAAGTCTGCTCAAGGTTGGTTCACGGCGATGTCTACTCTGCGGCCCTGCGCAAGGACGAGGTCGAGCAAGCCCGGGAATCGCCCAACTCTATGTTGGCCTTATGTCGAACATCAGGAACGTGGACCTGGATGCTGCTCGAGCCCGGCTGGGGCGGATCGGAGTGTGGCTGGGAGCGCTCGGGTCGCTGCCGGCCGCACCGGCCCGGGACGCCGTCGCGCAGATCGAGGCGATGGGCTATCCGACGCTGTGGATCACCGAGAGCCGGAAGGAGGCCTTCGCGCACGCCTCGCTGGCGTTGAGTGCCTCGGCGCAGCTGACCGTGGCGACCGGGATCGCGAACATCTGGGCCCGCGAACCCGAGACCACCGCCTCCGGGACCAACACCCTGGCGGACGCGTTCGCGGGCCGGTTCGTGCTCGGACTAGGTGTGGGCCACGCCGCATTCGTCGAGCGGTACGAGAAGCCGCTCGCCAAGATGCGTGGCTACCTGGATCGAATGCTGGCCGCGGCCGACAGTGGACCGACACCGCCGGAGCCGGTGCCCTGGCTCATTGCGGCGCTCCGGCCGCGGATGCTGGAGCTCGCCGTGAGCCACGCCCAGGGCAGCCATCCGTATTTCGTGCCTGTCGAACATACCGAGATCGCGCGTCGGGCGATGGGTCCCTCGGCTCTGCTGGCGCCCGAGGTCGCGGTGGTCCTCGATCCGGATCCGACCAGTGCCCGGGCGACGGCGAGGGGGTACATGAAGCTGTACCTCGACCTGCCGAACTACACCGGCAACCTCCTCGAGCTCGGATTCGACGAGCGCGATCTCGCCGGGGGCGGTAGCGATCGACTGGTGGACGCGGTGGTGCCGTGGGGGGATGTGGAGGCAATCCGGCGGCGTGTGCAAGAGCATCTGGATGCCGGCGCCGACCATGTCTGCATCCAGCCGCTGACCGGCGGGCAGGGAATCGGCCTCCGGCAGCTCCATGAGCTGGCTCCCGCGCTCCTGAGCTGAGCGGCGGGTGAGTGCCGGAGCCGATGCGCCTCTTCGGCTCAAGACCGTAGAGGCTACGGAGTCATAGTCGACTCCGGATCCTCTACGGTCTTTCACCTTTGTGGATAGAGCCCAGGCCACTGCCGAAAATCAGGCCATAGTCCGGCATGCGCGCACGCCTGCAAGTGCCTCCAGGGCTCGCTCAGCTCGCCCGCGAACAGGCCGGGGTGGTTTCACGCCAACAAGGACTGGGCTTCGGCCTCACCCCGACGGTGTTCGCGCGGTTGCTGGCCGACGGTCACTGGGGTCGATTGGAGTCCGGGCATCTACCTGGTGCCTGATGTCGAACCGTCGTGGCTCGGACGCGTCTGGGCCGGCGTCCTGATCGGCGGGCTCGACGCCCGGGCCGGCGGTCGAACGGCGGCAGCGTTGCTGGGCCTGGTAGACGAGGAGGCCCTTCCCGTCGAGATTCTCATTCCGTTCGGGCGCCGCCTCGCCGATCGCCATTGGGTCGTATTCCGGCAGGAGCGGGATCGCGTTCGGGCCGCTTCCACCAGGGCCGAGCCACCGCGGACGCGGATCGAGGACACCGTGTTGGATCTGTGTGCCGTGGGTTCGGAGGCGGCCTGCATCGACTGGGTCACCAAGGCGGTGCAACGCAGGCTCACCTCGCCGCAAGAGCTGCGCGCCGCGCTGGGCCGCCGCACCAGACAACCGCACCGCAAGCTCCTCACCGGGCTGCTGGCCGACGTCGCTTCGGGCGTTCACAGCACCCTCGAGCACCGCTATCTGCACGATGTCGAACGAGCGCACGGCCTGCCGACAGGGTCGCGGCAGCGGGCTACGGCGGCTAGACACGAATTCGTCGATGTCGCTCTATCTCGGGCGCACCCTGGTGGTCGAGCTGGACGGCAAGATCGGGCACGTCGGCGAGGGCCGGTTCCGCGACCGGCGCCGGGACAACAGGAACGTCAGCCTGGGTCTGCCGACCCTGCGGTTCGGCTGGCACGAGATCACCGAAGATCCGTGCGGGACGGCACTGCAAGTCGCCGAGATGCTGATCGGCCTCGGCTGGTCCGGCTATCCCGAGAAGTGTCCTCGCTGCCGATGAGCAGGCAGATGAGCAAAGCGTGAAAAGCTCGGGTCATGACGACCGGCAGAACAGCAACCGCGCCGCTGCTGGTGCCACCGGTCGAGACCGACCCTGGCTCGCTGTTCGACCGGTTCGGCGAGTGGGCGACCGGCCGCGGCATCGTGCTCTACCCGCACCAGGAGGAGGCGCTGCTCGAGATCGTCTCCGATGCCAACGTCATCGTCGCCACCCCGACCGGTTCGGGCAAGACCCTGGTCGCCGTGGCCGCCCTGTACGCGGGATTCTCGACAGGCCGGCGCGCGTACTACACGGCGCCGATCAAGGCGCTCGTCTCAGAGCGGTTCTTCGAGCTGACCGACATCTTCGGCGCCGGCAACGTCGGGATGATCACCGGCGATTCCTCGGTGAACTCCTCGGCCCCGATCATCTGCTGCACCGCGGAGATCCTCGCCTCGGTCGCCTTGCGCGGCGGAGCCGACGCAGACCCGGGCATCGTGGTGATGGACGAATTCCACTATTACGGCGACCGTCAGCGCGGGTGGGCTTGGCAGGTCCCGCTCCTCGAGCTTCCGCACGCCCAGTTCGTCCTGATGTCGGCGACCCTTGGCGACGTCCGCTTCTTCGCCCGCGACCTGACCGAACGAACCGGGCGACCCACGACACTGATCGACGGGGTCGAACGCCCTGTCCCGTTGCACTTCTCGTACGTGACGGTGCCGCTGCAGGAAACGCTCGAGGACCTGCTGGCCACGAACAGGGCCCCCGTCTACATCGTCCACTTCACCCAGCAGGCCGCCCTCGAGCGCGCGCAGGCGCTGACCAGCATCACGGTGGCCACCAGAGCCGAGCGAGATCAGATCGCGGAGCTCATCGGCGACTTCCGGTTCTCGCCCGGTTTCGGCCGCACCCTCGCCCGGCTGATCCGGCACGGGATCGGCGTGCACCACGCCGGAATGCTGCCCAAGTACCGCAGATTGGTCGAGAAGCTGGCGCAGTCGGGACTTCTCAAGGTGATCTGCGGAACCGACACGCTGGGTGTCGGCATCAACGTCCCGATCAGGACGGTGCTCTTCACGGGTCTGGCCAAGTACGACGGTCACAAGACCCGATTGCTCTCGGCCCGGGAATTCCACCAGATCGCCGGGCGGGCCGGACGGGCCGGGTTCGACGTCGCCGGCGACGTCGTGGTCCTCGCACCCGAGCACGTCATCGAGAACTTCAAGACCGCGGCGAAGTCCGCGCTCGACCCGAAGAAGAAAAAGGTTGCGAAGCGGAAGGCGCCGGACGGGTTCGTCGGCTGGAGCGAGGCCACCTTCGACCGGCTCGTCGCAGCCGACCCTGAGCCGCTCGGCTCACATTTCCGGGTCAGTCACGCGATGCTGCTCGGCGTGCTGTCCAGGCCAGGCGATGCCTTCGCCGGGATGCGCAGGCTGATCGACACCAGCCACGATCCGCGGAACCGTCAGCTGCAGCATTCGCTACGGGCTCTTGCGATCGCCAGGGCCCTTCTCGCGGCCGGCATCGTGATCAGGCTCGACGTCCCCGACGAAGACGGTCGCAGGTACCACATGACCGCGGACCTGCAGCTGGACTTCGCGCTGGACCAGCCGCTCTCGCCGCTGGCGTTGGCCGCCCTTGACCTGCTCGACCGGGAGTCGCCGGATTACGCCCTGGATGTCGTCTCGCTCATCGAGGCCACCCTGGAAGGGCCAGGACCGGTGCTGTCCGCCCAGCGGTCCAAGGCCCGGGGCGAAGCAGTGCAGGCGATGAAGTCCGACGGCATCGAGTACGAGGAGCGGATGGCGCTGCTCGAGGAGGTCGACTACCCGAAGCCGCTCGCTGACCTCGTCGAGGTGGCGTTCGAGTCCTACCGTTCCGGGCATCCGTGGATCACGGAGTACCAGCCGGAGCCCAAGTCGGTGGTCAGGGACCTGTACGAGCGCGCCATGAATTTCTCCGAGTACGTGGCGTTCTACCAGCTCCAGCGATCCGAGGGGGTGGTGCTGCGGTACCTGGCCGACGCCTACCGGGCGATGCGCAGGACCGTCCCGCAGGATGCCCGCACCGAGGAACTGTCGGACCTGATCTCCTGGCTCGGCGAACTTGTCCGCGGCGTCGACTCCAGCCTGCTCGACGAGTGGGAGGCGCTGGCCCACCCCGATTTGAGTGAAGCGGGTGAGGAAGTCGGCATCCGACCACCGACGGCGGCACGTGGGGTCAGCGCCAACGTCCGGGCGTTCACGATCATGGTGCGCAACGCCCTGTTCCGCCGGGTCGAGCTGGTCTCGCTCGGCCGCTTCGACATCCTGGGCGAGCTGGACGCTGACAGCGGTTGGACCGCCGAGCGCTGGCGGGAAGCGGTGGAGCCCTACTGGGAGGAGTACGACGATCTGGCCGTCGGCGCCACGGCCCGCTCGGCGCAGCTGATCTCGATCGAGCAGGGCCCCGAGCGAGTGGCACGTCCGGCAGACCTTCGATGATCCGGCCGGTGATCGCGATTGGGGGATCAGCGCGGACGTGCTGATCGAAGCTTCAGACGACGTCGGTGAGCCGGTGGTGCGGATCGTCGACGTCGGGCCGTTGACTCCGATGATCCACGTGATCGGATGACCGCGCTGCGTGGCACGCTGGTCGGGTGAGCAGCCGCGTCGAGCCGCCGTCCTGGCGCGCCCTGGAGATCGGTCCTGGCGGGCTTCCTCCCGAACAAGTGCGTCCGAGGGGTCCCGACGCTCCGGGAGAGAAGCTCGCCCCTCAGACCGCGGCAGCAGATCCATGGCAGAACTGGATGCTCGCGTCGCGGGCGGTCGATCCGCCGCGCCGCGGAATCTCCAATCCGGCCATCGCGAAGGTCGCAGGTGGCCTCGTCGTGCTGCTGCTCATCGTCGGCCTGGCCGTCTGGACCAACGTCAGCAATCCCCTCCGCCGCGCATCGTCGCAGATAGACGTCGCCGATTGCCTTGCGTCCACCGGTCAGCGCATCGGCATGGTCGTCGACTGTGGCAACTCCACCGCTGATTTTCAGGTGGTCGGACGGTACGCCGGTTCCGCCGACCCGTCCGATTGCAGCGCGACACCGTCGGACGTGGCCGTGATCGTCAGCGGTCCCACCGTGTTGTGTCTGGACTACGTTGCCGTCGTCGGCGACTGCATCTTCGCCGGATCGCAGGCCACCCGGGTCGGCAAGATCGACTGTGCCAGCAGCTTGCCAGGGGTCTACCGCGTCGAGCAGGTGCTGCGGAACAGCATCGATCCCCAGGACTGCCCGGCCGGCACCACGCAGACCCTGGTCCACCTGCACAACTCGCAGGTCATCTGCCTCGGGCGGAGCTGAGAGAAGAGCGCACCGGTGAAACTCAGCCGGCGTAGGCCTTGCTCAGCGCGGAGAGCGTCTGCCACTTGGACCACGGGATCGACCAGTCGTAGATGTCGCCGTCGGACTGCGACATCGGGATGGACGAGTTGGTGATCTCCACCGGGTCGCCGTACATGGTCTGGTCGTAGAAGGCCTTGGCGTTCGTCATGGTCAGGTTGGCGCAGCCGTGGGTCACGTTGTCATAGCCCTGGACGTCGGCGGTGCCGTCGTTGGCATGGATGAAGGTGCCGTTGTTCGAGATCCGCACCGCGTAGTAGGCCTTGAAGTTGAAGTAGTGGTAGGCCGGGTTGGACATCAGGTGCAGGTACTCCTTGCCCATCACGATGTAGGTGCCGCCGCGGGTGACCCGGCCGGGATCGCTTTCCAGGCCGTAGGAGGTCGGGAAGTCGAACAGCAACTTGCCGTCGCGGTAGACCTTGAGGCGGTGGGTGTTGATGTCGCCCTTGGTGATCTCCGACCTGCCGATGGTGAATGACGCCGTGAGATCCTCTTTGCCCCAGAGGTTGTCGCCGTAGCTGACGCCGTAGAGGTTGGCCTTCACGGTGACCTTGGTACCGGGCGCCCAGTAGCTCTTCGGCCGCCAGTCCAGTCCCCACCCGTTCCAGTGCTGGATCCAGGCGAAGGATCCCGCCGTCTTCGGGACCGTGGTGACGGTGATGGCCTTCTCGATGTTCTGCCGGCCGACGGTGTCCATGATGTCGGTGCCGATGCTGATCAGGATCGGCGCACCGATGCCGACGGTGTCGCCGTCAGGAGAGATGCTCGCACCGATCACCCCGTCCGGATCGACCGTGCGGTAGCTGCCCCGGAGCGCGACGGCCTTGCCGTTCACGCCGACCGCCTTGCCGGTCAGCGTGTAGGTGCTGTCGTAGCCCAGTGGTTCGGCGAGGGTCCAGCTCCGCTTGTCCCGGCTCAGTGTGCCCTTGACGGCGTCGCCATCGGGATTGGTCAACGTCACACCGGACAGGGTGCCGTTGGCGGACCGGATGACGATGGGCGTGCGTGGCACCAGGTCGGTGCTGCCCGAGTCTGGGGTTCGACGAGTAGGTCGCCGCCGGAATGATCTTCGGTGGGGTCGGCTTCACCGTGGTGGTCGGGGTGAGGGTGCTGCTCGGATCGGACGTGATCGGGGACACGGGCGCCGAGCTCTGCAGCGGCTCGGTGACCGGCGGGACGGTCACCACCGGTGAAGCCGGCGCGCTCGAACTGGTGAGCGCCGCGGGCACGGCCGAGGGTGACGTCGTCGAGGCCTTGGCTGTACAGGCCGAGAGCAGGGCGACCGCCAGCATCCCGGCGACGACTGACCTGATCGGTGATCCGCGCATCGTGTGTAAACCGTCCCACCCTGGCTGGTGCTCCGAGCCTGCTCGAAATATGTCGCCCGCATCGGTCCGGTTTATGGGGTCACCACTGCGGCCGGACTTTTGCGGGTTATCGCCGACCATAGACGGCTCGTGTCACGCTCAGGTTGCGTTTTGCCGATGCTTGCCTGTGCGTGTCGCCGCAGGTAGAGCGCCATGCGGACGACGGCCGCATATTACCGATCGGTAGCGAGCGTTCCGGCGGGTTGGACACCGGTGATGCGGTGCAGCGCGAACGTGCGCATCTGGTCCCGGAGGCGGTCGAACGCCGCCACGGCGCCGCCGGACACGGCCACCGGTTCGATCAGCCGGCGGGTCGTGCCCCCTTCGGAGTCCACGTAGCCGATCCACACCGACCCGCGGTGATCGGCCGCATCGCGGAGGAGCGCGAGGCTCTCGGCCGGCGATTGGTCGGTCCGGCCCTCCAGAGCGCCGTCGGCGCTCCGCATCCGTTCGATGAGTGCGGTGAGCTGTTCGCTGGACGGGACGGGTGGCTCTCGGCGCCTCGCGGGGGTCAGTATCGCGCCGCCTGTCCGTTGGGGCGCTGCCCGGAGGTCGACGACGGAGCCGCCCGAATCCTCGGCGGCCGGAACCAGGCCGGCCGAGCGCAGCGGTGCCAGGAGGTCCTCGAGTCGGCTGGACGAGATCGCGACCGTCGGCGCAAGGCGACGGACCAGCAATCCGGAAGCCGCGGCCTGGGCGATGGCCTGGTCGATCAACGCCGGATCCTCACTGCGCAGGTAGGCGGTGGCGGCCCCGACCCGCAGCACGCCGTGCCGGCGGGCGACGTCGTCGATCAGGTAGGTGAGGGCCTGCGGAACGCCGGTGATCGAGTGCTTCTCGAACAACTCGTGCAACTCTGCCGTTGACGCGCCACCGTCGAAGGCCCGCCGCAGGCTGTCCGGAGTGACCCGGTACACCGTCGCGCTACCCGCCGACTCGACGTCGGCAGCGGCGGCCAGCCTCGCCGCCAACTCGGGGAGCAGCCGACCTGGCGCCACCACCGTCAGGTCGGCCTGGACCATCACCTTGTCCACCGGCTCGGGAAGGGCGGCCTCGAGGGCGACAGCGGCCGCCTGCTGGTCGTCGGCCAGCAGGGCGCGCCCGGCCGTCGACAGCGCATGGAAGGCGACGAGACCGAGCGCGGTCGCCTCGGTGATCACGCTGGCGGCCACCTGGTCCCGGCGGTCCGGCGTGCGGAGCGGCGCGGCCCAGGCAAGCCGCGCCGACAAGCCTTCGTCGTCCAGCCCGATTCCTGGTGGCAACTCGGCAAGAGTGTTCAGCACGAAGCGCCGATCGGCCGGCCCGCGCACCCAGGACAGCTCCGCGGACAGCGCTGCCAGCACCTTCCCGGCACTGTCCCGCTCACCGGTGCGGGCCGGATCACGGCGAAGGTTCAACCAGGTGGCGGCCAGCAGGGCCCAGGCGGTTTCGTCGTCTTCGTCGGCGAAGTCGTCGGCGGCGACCGTCGGGGTCCAGGAATTCACACCGGCTCTCGAGCGCGGTTCGCTGGTGGCGATGAGCCCAGCAGCGGCGAGCAGTTCCAGATGCAGTGCGGTCAGTGCCGGGTCGAGGTCGAGTTCCTTGGCCAGCCTGCGCATCTCGCGGACGCCGAGGCCGCCCGACTTCAACACCGGCGCCGGAAGCTGCCCGAGCAGGTCCAGCATCCGATTGGCGACCGCGACGGTGGCGATCGCCTGCCCGGCCGCGGTGCCGTCGACGGTTTCACGTCCCCGTTCGACCAGGCTGACGGGCGGACTCTGCACGTGCACCGGCCCCAGCGGCTCGTCGCCACGCAGCGCCAGCCCCACCTCACGTGGCAGCACGACGGACCCGGGATCCAGCCGGATCAACAGGCCGTCCTCGACCAGCGAGCGAACCAGTGTGACCAGCGGGCCGGTGGTTCCGACCGATCCACGCGGTCTGCCCTGCGCGAGCCGGGCCAGCAGATTCCGACCCTCGTCGGACGTGCGGGCGAGCACTTTCGACAGGTCGTCGCCTTTGAGACGCCCACTCGGTCCGAAGCCGCCGGGGAACTCACCCATCGCCGGCGGGACCGCTATGGACGGTTGGACGGCGTCACCGCCCCGGATCAGCGCCAAAGTTTCGAGCTCCGCGAAGACCCTTCCGACCTCGGTGGACGGCGCAGTCGGGCCGAGAAAGGTGCTGACTTCACCGACCGTGACGGGGCGGGTGCGGTCACCGAGAAGCACGATGGATTCCAGTACCTGGACGGCGAACCGGTTCAGCGACTCCAGTGCCCGCCAGACCGACGGCGGGCTGTCCAGCCGCCGGGCGAGCACCGCGAGGTCGGTCGGTGCCGGCACGGTCAGGTCGGGCCGGGCGCGCAACAGCGCCACGAGGGCTGCGTCGTCTCGGCCGCGCAGCCATTCCAGGGTGGAGGGCATCACATCAACGGTACTGGCCCGTAACCCCCGCGCACCCCGGTCGGGTGAGCGTGGGTGGGCGGCAGGCACCCACGTGCTGGTTGATCGCAGCGATGCCGATGCGGGAAGATGGCAGGTGAGCGGCGTTGCCGCCCACCCGGCCGCGGGAGCTGTCGGGGGCCAGCGCTGGATCTTGTCCGGATCCGCGACGCGAGGAGGACCGGTGGCCCGGAAGCGGAAGAAGGGTGTCGACCCGAGGTGGCCCGAGGGGGCCGAGGGAGACCATCCGGTGAGTGAGTTCAACGCCGATCGCCAGGGCGCTCTGTCGCCGTTCGGCGAATTGGAGTTCCCGCTGCCGGGAGACCAGGTTCCGTACATCCACCCGGTCACCGTCATCAACCGCTGACCGCCCGGCCGTTGCTCTCGCGGTGAGCTCCGATTCTCCGATTCATCAGCTCGGAACCCGGCCTCGCCTCGCGGGCTTGTTGCTGGCTGCGGGATCGGGCACCCGCTTCGGGAAGCCGAAGGCGCTGGTGGACACCGGATCCGGGCCCTGGCTACTACGGGCTCTCGAGGTGCTGGGCGGGTGTGACGATATCGTCGTGGTGGTCGGAGCGCAGGCGGAAACCGTCGCCGGGCTGCTGCCCGCCGGTGCGGCGGTGGTCACCAATCGTGTACACGCCGCCGGCATGGGCTCCAGTCTGCGCGTGGGGCTCGAAGCGCTGGCCGATTCCGACACGCAGGCCGCCCTGGTGATGCTGGTCGACCTGCCGGACGTCACGCGTGCCGTCGCGGACCGGTTGGCGACGGCCCTCCGATGTTCCAATGCGCCGGCCGGAATTCTCGCCAGGGCCGGTTATCTGGGAGAGCCCGGTCATCCTGTCCTCATCGGCCGGGATCATTACGCCGGGGTCATCGACGGGGCGGCCGGGGATGCCGGAGCGCGCGCATATCTGGCTGCCCATGACGTGCAGGTGATCGAATGCGGCGACATCGGCGGCGGCCGGGATGTCGACACCGTCGACCAGCTGTGATTGCCCTGACCCAGCCGGAGGTCGAAGGCGAGCCGAGGACCGGGATACGCTCACACCGCCGAGTCAGCAGCTTGGCCGGGTGCCATCGTCGATCCCGCTGGGGGTTGCACGTGGCGCCGGGATGCTGCTGGTCCGGCTGTCGACCAAGGAAGGTTTCACGCAATGGCGATCCCAGGGCCCGGTTATTCGATCACCATGCGAGTGGCGGCGCCACCGTCGGCATCGGCCGCCGGTGATCTGACCTCGGCCGTGGGGCGGGCCGGTGGCGTCATCACGGGCTTCGACGTCGTCGAATCCGCGGCCGGTCTGATGGTCGTCGACCTGTCGGCCAACTGCCTGTCGGCCGATCACGCCGAGGCGCTGAGCGACGCCGTCAACGCCCTGCCCGGGGTGATCGTCCGCAAGGTCTCCGACCGGACCTTCCTGGTGCACCTCGGCGGGAAGATAGAGGTGACCTCCAAGGTCCCGCTGCGCAACCGTGACGACCTGTCCAGGGCATACACGCCGGGTGTCGCCCGCGTCTGCATGGCTATTGCGAAGAACCCGGACGATGCCCGCCGGTTGACCATCAAGCGGAACACCGTCGCTGTTGTCACCGACGGCACGGCGGTGCTGGGTCTGGGAAACATCGGGCCCGCTGCGGCGCTGCCGGTGATGGAGGGCAAGGCGGCGCTGTTCAAGAAGTTTGCGGGAGTGGATGCATGGCCGGTCTGCATCGACTCCACCGATACCGAGGAGATCATCCGCACGGTGCAGCTGATCGCTCCCGTCTACGGTGGCATCAATCTCGAGGACATCGCCGCGCCAAGGTGTTTCGAGATCGAACGCCGGTTGCGTGAGCTGCTGGACATCCCGGTCTTCCACGACGACCAGCACGGCACGGCGATCGTCGTGGTGGCGGCGCTGCGCAACGCACTGCGCGTGGTGGGCAAGAACATCCGTGACTGCAGGATCGTGGTCTCCGGCGTCGGGGCGGCCGGCAACGCCATCATTCGTCTGCTGCTGCACCAGGTTCCGCTGGATATCATCGCCGTCGACATCAACGGCATCGTCTACCGGGGCAGGGAGGGGATGGATCCGAACCTCGCTGAAGTGGCGTCCAGGACGAATGCTTCGGCGGTCACCGGCTCCATCCACGACGCCATCGTCGGCGCCGACGTGTTCATCGGGGTATCGGCACCGAACATCCTGGCCGCGCAGGACATCTCGAAGATGAATTCCGATGCCGTCGTCTTCGCCCTGGCCAATCCGGATCCGGAGATCGACCCGTTGGAGGCTCAGCAGTACGCCGCGGTGGTGGCGACCGGGCGGTCGGATTTTCCCAACCAGATCAACAACGTGCTGGCCTTCCCCGGCGTCTTCCGCGGACTGCTGGACGCGCAGGCGCGGATCATCACCGACGAGATGCTCACTGCCGCAGCACTTGCCATCTCCGACGTAGTGGCCCCCGACCAGCTGAACGCCTCCTACATCGTCCCCAGCGTGTTCGACGAGAAGGTGGCCAAGGCGGTCGCCAGGGCCGTGGTCGCGGTCGCCCGGGACGGCGGGTACGTCGCAGGGGGCGCCAAGGAATCGGCGGCCACAGCGTGATTCGGCATGCAGCGATGAGCGCATGCGCGAAGAGCGACTGGTCACAATGAACGGTCCCTCCTTTTCCCATACCGACGAACACGGCGCGGCGCGGATGGTCGACGTGAGCGCGAAGGAGCCGTCGGCCCGTTCGGCGGTGGCGACGGGCTGGGTCCGGACCACGGCCGAGGTGATCGATCTGCTGCGCCGCGACGGATTGCCGAAGGGCGACGCCCTCTCGACCGCCCGGGTCGCCGGCATCATGGCGGCCAAGAAGACGCCGGAACTCATCCCGCTCTGCCACCCGATCGCCCTCTCCGGGGTGGTCATCGACCTGGCTCTCACCGAAACCGCCGTGTCGATCACGGCAACGGTCCGAACCACGGATCGCACCGGAGTCGAGATGGAGGCGCTCACGGCGGTGGCGGTGACCGGACTGACCCTGCACGACATGATCAAAGCGGTTGACCCGGCGGCGGTGCTGGACGCCGTGCAGGTCGAGCGCAAAGACGGCGGCAAGACCGGCATATGGCTCCGGCCGGAAAAGTGAATACATGAAGAGATCAGCAGTCGTCATCATCGCCTCGACCAGGGCAGCGACCGGTGTCTACGCCGATCGCACCGGCCCGGTGATCGCGCAGTGGTTGGCCGACAAGGGGTTCGCCGTCGAGGGACCGATCGTCGTCGCCGATGGGCCCCAGGTGGAGGCGGAACTGCGGAAGGCCGTCGGTGCCGACCTCGTGATCACGTCGGGCGGCACCGGACTGTCGCCGACCGATCGGACGCCGCAGGCGACGGCAGCCGTCATCGACTACGAGGTGCCGGGCCTGGCCGACGCGATCCGGCGGGCCGGGGGTGACGCCGTACCGACGGCGATGCTGTCGCGGGGCATGGCCGGAGTGGCGACCCGAACCTTGATCGTCAACCTGCCCGGGTCGACCGGCGGGGTCAAGGACGGCCTCGGGCGTGCTGTACCGAGTCATGGCGCATGCGCTGGAACAGATCTCGGGCGGCGATCACCGATCCGGAGGCGGAATGTGACGACGGGCCGTGTGGTGGTCGCCGGGGTGACCCTCGAACCGCTGGATGTCGCCGCGCACCACGCCGCGGTCGAGCATGCCACCGCTGGTGCCACCGTCGGTTTCGCCGGCATTGTGCGTGACCATGACGACGGTCGGTCGGTGACCGAGTTGGAGTACCAGGCGCATCCCAGCGCCGGTGACGTCGTCGCGCGAGGTGGCCGCCGATATCGCCGCGCGCCCGGGCGTCATCGCCGTTGCCGTCACGCATCGCTACGGACTGCTCGGAGTCGGCGATGTCGCGCTGGCGGCGGCAGTCTCGGCCGCGCACCGGCGCGAGGCCTTCGAAGCGTGCGCAGAGCTGATCGACGAGGTCAAGAAGCGGTTGCCCGTCTGGAAGCGTCAGGTTTTTGCCGACGGCACAGACGAATGGGTCGGATCGGCTTGATGCCGCGCGACCTCACCTCGGGTCGTAGAAGGCGACAAAGGGCCGCGACCAGTTGATCGGTCGCGACCCTTCCACAGTCCCGGCAGTTTCAGGCGGCGGGGCCTGGAACCTTGATGGGTAGTTTGCTGCCGGCACCCTGCGCCGCCAGCGCGGTGAAGTAGGTCAACGCCAGGGTGGTGATCAGGGCGAACCAGACACCGAATCCAGGACCCGCCGAGAAACCGTTCTCACCACTGAGAATGCTGGACGGCCCGTCATAGGCGAAGGTGTGAATGAGGACGAAGATCATCAGCACGAAGGACGCCGCGGCGCCGTAGAACAAGAACTCCGGCTTGATCGCGGCGGGTTTCACTACGCCGAACAGAGTGAGTGCGTAGACGACCCCGACCGCCAGGGCAAGAAGCACGGGAATCCACCACCAGAGTGACCATCCGCTGTAACCACCGAGGGTCCCGAAGGTGTCGGCTCTGACCGACCAGAAATTGAAGAAGCTCGCGATGAGGGTGAGGAACGCTGCGCCCATGACGCCCCACCCGACCGTGGTGATTTTCGACATGTCGAAGGATGGCGTGGCCGCGGCACCAGAGGACGGCGTGGCCGGAGCGCCGTAGCCGGGCGGCGGTTGGTATCCCGGTGCGGGTGGCGGGTAGCTGCCCTCCGGCGGGGGATAGGGGGTGGAGCCGGGCGGCGATGGTGCATATCCGGGCGGCGGAGGTGCGTATCCGGGCGGCGGAGGTGCGTATCCGCCGCCCGCAGGCGGCCCGGGTGGGGCTCCGTAGGTGGGAGGTGTGTAGCTGGGAGGTGGCGGGCTGCCAGGTGTCGGAGGTGGGTAGTCGCCGGCCGGTGGGCCGGGCTGCGCGGGTGGGGGATATCCGCCGGGCTGGGGCTGGTCCGAAGGCGGGTACCCTCCGGCGGGGGGCTGGGACACAGAAACCTCCAGTTGAGCGCGGGTACGGGGATGTACCCAGGTCGTCACGGCAGCAACCTGTCGAGGGAACGGTAGCGTCTCCGGCCCGCCACCTGAAGTGGACACGCTTTGATCAGCCAGTCCCATTCGCCCGTGATTGCTCGCTCTCAGGAGCTATCGTCGTCCGCCGCCTGATACTTCACCACCTGAATGGGTGCGTCAGCCCCCGGCAAACGGCGGCAGGATGTCGAGAACGGCGCCGTCGCTGACCGCCATCCGGTCGTGGTGCACGGCGGTCTCGTCGAGCAGGTACGAGCAGCGCCGGAGTACCTGGGCAAGTTTTGGGCCGTGGGCGTCGACGGCAATACGCAAGACGTCCGCAAGCGTGGCCGGGGCGGTCGACGGTGACGACTTCCTCGTCGACCCCGGTCGCCGCGCGGGCCGCGGCGAAAAACCGGACGGTGACAGAGATCCGATCACCCGCGGACCGATCACTCGCGCGTTGCTGATCCAGAAGCCGATCACCCACGAGCCGATCAACCACCGATGGCACTCATCGGCCGATCCGGCTGCAGGAACGACGGGTCGTTGATGCCGTGACCCGGCAACTTGTTCCACATCGCCCCGCGCCAGATGTCGGCGATCTCCTCGTCGGTTCCGCCACCGCGCAGCAGTCCGCGCAGATCCGTCTCGCCGCGGGCGAACAGGCAGTTGCGGATCTGGCCGTCCGCGGTGAGTCGGGTGCGGTCGCAGTCGCCGCAGAACGGTCTCGTGACCGACGCGATGATGCCGACGGTCCCCGGGCCGCCGTCGACATCGAACAGCTCCGCCGGGGCTCCTGCCCGCGCCTCCCCGTGCGGTGTCAGGGTGAACGCCTTGGACAGCGCCGCCTGGATCTCGTCAGCGGTCACCATGACGCCGCGGCTCCACTCGTGGCCGGCGTCGAGGGGCATCTGCTCGATGAAGCGCAGGTGGTACCCGCGCTCGATCGCAAACCCGAGCATCGCCGCGGCCTCGTGGTCGTTGATGCCGCGCAACAGAACTGCATTGATCTTGACCGGCGTCAAACCGGCGTTGACGGCACCGTCCAGCGCGGCCAGCACGTCCGGAAGTCGGTCGCGGCGGGTGATCTGAGCAAAGGTGTCGCGCCGCAACGTATCCAGCGAGATGTTGACCCGGTTCAGTCCGGCCGCGGCGAAGTCGGCGGCGCGGCGCGCGAAACCGATGCCATTGGTGGTCAATGACATTTCCGGTCGCGGATGCAGCCGGCCGACCGCCTGAACCAGGCCCAGGATGCCCTTGCGCAACAGCGGTTCACCGCCGGTGAAGCGGATCTCGGTGACGCCGAGGCGCTGCACCGCAATGGTGATCAGCCGAAGTAACTCATCGTCGGTGAGCAACTCCTGCCCGGGAAGCCAGTCCAGACCTTCGGCGGGCATGCAGTACGTACACCGCAGATTGCACTTGTCCGTCAGCGAGACCCGGAGATCGATGGCGCGCCGACCGTGGCTGTCGACGAGGATAGGGAGACGGCGGGCGGGCCGGGTCGGGAGCGGGGGAGACGGCACCACCGCGGAGCCCGAAGACCGGGATGCCGAGCGCGGTGGTGGTCATGCAGTCAGCGTAACCGGCATCGCCGCCCGCGCCGGAATCCGGCGATGGTTCATAGTGGTCGGATGACGGCATCACCCGACCCGCGGAATGTGCTGTTCCCCGATCCGCAGAGCGTCGCGGATGCACTCGAGCGCACCGGTTACCTTCCGGACAACGGAATCGCCACGGCCGCCTTCCTGGCCGATGCGCTGCGCCGGCCGCTCCTGCTCGAAGGCGAAGCCGGTGTCGGGAAGACCTCGCTGGCTGCCTCGCTCGCACTCGCGCGCGGGACGGAATTGATCCGGTTGCAGTGCTACGAGGGTATCGACGCAGCTCAGGCCATCTACGACTGGGACTTTCCGCGCCAGGTGCTGCATCTGCGTGCCGCCGAGGTCGGCGCGTCGGTGACCTCGGAGTTCGACCTCGAGCGGGTCGAGAACGAGCTCTACAGCGAACGGTTCCTGGTGGCCCGGCCGATTCTGCAGGCGCTGCGCACCCCGGGTTCGGTATTGCTGATCGATGAGATCGATCGGGCTGACGACGAATTCGAGGCCTTCCTGCTCGAGGCCCTTTCCGATTTCGCAGTGACGATCCCCGAACTGGGCCGCGTCCGCGCCACCGACCCGCCTCTGGTCATCCTGACCTCGAACAGGACCCGGGAAGTCCACGACGCCCTGAAACGGCGTTGTCTCTATCACTGGGTCGAGCATCCGACGCTGGAACGCGAGGTGGCCATCCTGCGGCGGCGGTTGCCAGAGGTCACCCAGGCACTGGCTGCTCAGGTGGCCGCCGCGGTCGCCAGGTTGCGGAACGCCGATCTGCTGAAGCCGCCGGGTGTCGCGGAATCGATCGACTGGGCGATGGCGCTGGAAGCGTTGGGTTGTCGGCAGCTCGACCCGGAATCCGCCGCGATGACCCTCGGCGCCGTCCTCAAGTACCGGGAGGACACCGACCGGGTGATGGCGGGCGGGCTGTCCGCCCTGTTGGCATCCTGAGCGCCGCGGCTGGAACGGTGTCCCACACTGCGGCGACGTCGCCGGCCGTGCGACGGGATGGCACGGTGCTGTTGACCGCTTTCACCTGGGCGTTGCGGGCCGCCGGTCTCACCATCGGACCGGAGCGCGCCGCCACCTTTCTCTCGGCCGCAGCCGCACTCTCGGTGGCCGACCCGCGCGACGTCTATTGGGCAGGTCGGCTGACCCTGACCGCCGGCGAGGAGGACATCGAGCTCTACGACGTGGTCTTCGATGCCTACTTCACCAATCGGAGCGCACCGGTCGGGCCCCGGACCCCCGGGCCGCGGCGCAGTTCGGAGTTGCTGTCGCTGCAGCAGGAGGAGGGCGGCGATGGTGATGTCGGCGAGGACGGCCCTGAGCCACTGCGAGCCAGTGCCGCGGCGGCAGAAGTGCTGCGGCATCGCGACTTCGGCGGTCTGTCGATCGCCGAGCGGCGGGAGCTGAGTGCCATGCTCGCGTTGCTGAAGCCCGGTCTGCCGAGGCGGCTCTCCCGTCGCCGGCTGCCCGCCCGGCGCGGCCCGGTCGACGTCAGGCGGACGGTCAGGGCGATGCTCACCACCGGTGGCGAACCGGGTCGGCTGCAGCACCGCCGGAACGGACGGCGCCCACGTCGGGTGGTGCTGCTCGATCGACGTGTCCGGTTCGATGTCGCTCTACTCCGACGCGCTGCTGCGCTTCGCCCATGTCATCGTGCGCCGGCAGCCCGCCGCGACGGAGGTCTTCACCATCGGCACCCGGTTGTCCAGGGTGACCAGAGCGCTGCGGGCGACGGACCCCGACGCCGCACTCCGCGCCGCCGCCGACGTCATTCCCGATTTCTCCGGCGGTACCCGGCTCGGCGAGGTGCTGCAGGCCTTCACCGACCGGTGGGGACAGCGGGGCACGGCCCGAGGCGCCGTCGTGGTGATCTTCTCGGACGGTTGGGAACGCGGCTCGACCGAACTACTGGCTGCCCAGCTGCAACGGCTCCAGCGGTTGGCCCGTCAACTCGTCTGGGTGAACCCGCACAAGGGCAAGGCCGGTTACCTTCCGGTGCAGACTGGAATCGTGGCTGCGCTGCCCCACCTGGATTCGTTCCTGGCCGGGCACTCCCTGGCCACTCTCGAGCAACTGTTGGAGGTCATTCGCGATGCGTGACGTCATCACCGATCTGCACCGTTGGTGGGCCGCCGGGGATCGGGTCGGGGTCGGCACGGTGGTCGGCACCTACCGGTCGGCGCCTCGGCCGGCCGGCGCGTCGATGCTGGTGGGGCCGGACGGGACCGCCGTCGGATCGGTGTCCGGCGGGTGCGTCGAGGGCGCCGTCTACGAGCTGGCCAGTACGGTCCGGGACGGGGCGCCGCCCGTCCTGCAGCGGTACGGGGTAAGTGACGACGACGCCTTCGCGGTCGGCCTGACCTGCGGCGGCATCATCGACATCTTCACCGAGGAAATCTCCCGCCTGACCTTTCCGGAGTTCGGCGAGCTGGCCGATGCGATCGAGGCCGACGCTCCGGTGGCGCTGGCCACGGTGATCGAAGGAAGGCCAGATCAACTCGGCCGCCATCTGGTGATCTGGCCGGACCGCCGCGCCGGGAGCCTTGGGTCCGCCCGGATGGACGATGCGCTGACGGACGACGCCCGGGGGCTGCTGGCCTCCGGACGGACCGCGATCCTGACCTACGGGCCGGACGGCGAAAGGCTCGGCGAGGGTCTTCGAGTCTTCATCGCCAGCTTTGCGCCGGCTCCACGCATGCTGGTTTTCGGCGCGATCGACTTCGCCGCGGCGGTGGCGAGAGTCGGGAGCTTCCTGGGGTACCGGGTCACCGTGTGCGACGCCCGGCCGGTTTTCGCAACGGCCAAGCGCTTTCCCGACGCCGACGAGGTGATTGTCGACTGGCCGCACCGTTATCTGCAATCACAGGCGGCCACGCTCGACGGTCGCACGGTCATCTGCGTACTCACCCACGATCCCAAATTCGACATCCCGGTGCTGACGACGGCGCTTTCCCTTCCCGTGGCCTACGTGGGCGCGATGGGTTCCAGGCAGACGCACGAGGATCGACTGGAAAAGCTGATTGACGCCGGGGTGTCCGAGGCGCAGCTGGCTCGGCTCTCGTCACCCATCGGGCTCGATCTGGGCGCCAGAACGCCTGAGGAGACGGCGGTCTCGATTGCAGCGGAGATCATCGCCCGCCGCTGGGACGGTGGAGGCCGGCCGTTGTCGGCACTCGCAGGCGCCATCCATCGTGAACCCATCGCCCAGGCGGTCAACGGTTGATCCACGGTTCTCCCTGGTAAACGCACTGTCGGTGCCATGCCACACACTTGTCGACATGGGGAAGAACAATCAGCAGCGGCGAGCGGCCAAGCGCAAGGCCCGAGCGGCGGGACGGCCGCCGACGCAGAGTAGCCAACACGGTGCGTCGTTTCCGTTCCCGTCAGAGCTCCGGCCGCCCCCTCGGAAGCCGACTCCGATCAGTGCCGAAGAGCAGGCCGTCGGCCTTATCCAGGCCGCGGTCGCGGTGATCGACAACGCGCACGACTTCGACGATGCGGTCCGTGATCTGGTCATCTTCTCCGGCACCTCCCGACCTCACGACGCCGGCGTCGCCGAACAGGTGGTGAGTCAACTGCTGCTGATGCGGATCGGGGCCTGTTACGAGAACGGGTGGCAGCCGCTCGACCTGCTGCACGTGGTGCGCCGCGAATCCAGCGCCCGGGTGGTCAAGGTGGCCGCCGACGCAATCGTTGCGCAAGCCGTCGCCGAACGCGCTGCGCTGCGAGCTCCGCGGGAGTGGTGGGCACAGATCGAGGTCATCGCCGACGGTCCGGTTCCCCGGGTGCTGGATCCGTCGTGGAACATCATGCGGGTGCCCGCTTTTCGCCGCCTGGGGGTGTGGGACGTCTGGCACGACGTGCTGATCCTGCTGGGACATTGGCTGGGGACGTTGACGCAGACGCGATTGGTGCCGCCTCCATCGACTTGGGGCGCGCGGCGCGCCGTACCGAGTGGCTCACGTCCCGGGGCCGGCCACGATCCGAAGAAGTTGGCCACCATCCGGGCGCTGCTGGCCAAGGCGGAGGCCACCGAGTATGCCGAGGAGGCCGACACCTTCACGGCCAAAGCGCAGGACCTGATGACCAGGTATGCGATCGATGAGGCCCTGCTCGCCGACCCGACCGAAGACATCGAGATCCGTTCCAGGCGAGTCCACATCGACAATCCCTACGCCGCAACGAAGGCGCAGCTGCTGGCGACGGTCGGCAAGGTGAACCTGGTCAAGACCATCTGGGACGACCAGCACGGCATTGCAACGATCGTCGGTCTGCCGGTGGATCTTGATCTGGCCGAGATGCTGTTCACTTCGCTGCTCGTGCAGGCGACCAAGGCCATGACCGAGGCCGGATCGGTCGCCGAAGGTCGGCACCGGCTCGACCGATCGCCGTCCTTCCGCCGGGCCTTCCTGCTGTCCTACGCCAACCGGATCGGTGAGCGGCTCGGTGAAGCCGGGATTGCAAGCGCAGAACGACGAGTCGGTGGCGCGCGGTCGCGACCTGGTCCCGGTTCTCGCCCGCCAGTCCGCCGCGGTGGCAACCGAATTCGCCAGGCTCTTTCCCAACACCACTTCGTCGGGTGCGAAGCGGGTGGACGCGCGGGGTTGGCAGGCCGGCCGGGCCGCCGCCGATCGCGCGGTGCTGGCCAGGGGTCAGGTCGACGGGCGCAGTGCATAGCCGGCGGTCCATGCGCGTGGATCGATTCGGGATGGCCTTGACACAGCGTTGGCCACCTTCGGCGAACCGTGGATCCGCAGCTGCGGTTGCTGCTCCGCCGGCAGATCCGATTTTGCGGCAGTCAGTGGCAAGCAGTTGCAGAGTGTCCATCTTCAAGGCATCGTCGTGATGGCGGTCACTTTTCGGGCGTGAGCACGGCCCGGGCCCGGGCGGTTTCCGGTCACTGATTGTCGGCATTTCATTGCAGATCGTCCCAAATGCAGATTGCTACCAGCGAGGAGAGCCAATGACGGCCCTGTCGGTCAGAGTGGACGGAGTCAAGTACTCCGATGACGTCGAACCCCGGATGCTGCTCGTGCAGTATCTCCGCGAAAAGCTGGGAAAGGTGGGGACGGTCATCGGATGCGACACCAGCAACTGCGGTGCCTGCACCGTCCACCTGGACGGCCGGAGCGTGAAGTCCTGTTCCGTGCTCGCGGTGCAGGCGGACGGCGCCGAAGTCCTCACGGTGGAGGGGCTGGCCAACGGAACTGAGTTGCACCCGGTACAGAAGGCGTTTCACCAGTGCCACGGACTGCAGTGTGGCTTCTGCACCCCTGGGATGATCATGCAGTCCATTTCACTGCTGAGTGAGAACGCGCACCCGACCGAGACGGAGATTCGAGAAGGGCTGGAGGGCAACCTGTGTCGGTGTACCGGATATCAGAACATAGTGGCTGCTGTGCAGATGGCGGCTGAGGAACTATCGGCCGCACCGGCTGATCGAGCGCTCGCAACGGCAGGCGCCGCCCCGGCCGATGAGACGGGATCACTCCGATGACCGCCACTCTCGATGCGCCATCGGATGCCGCCGCCAACGAGGTCGGAAAGGAGCGTCGCCGCAAGGAGGACGCCCACCTCATCACGGGCCGCACCCGCTGGACCGACAACATCGTGCTGCCGGGCATGTTGCATCTCGCGCTGCTCCGGTCCCCGTACGCGCACGCCAAGATCACGTCGATCTCGGCCGCCGGCGCAGCCGAGTATCCCGGTGTGGTCGGTGCCTGGACGGGGGCGGATTTCCCCGAGCAGGGCGGACTGCCGTGCGCCTGGCCCATCAGTGCGGATATGAAGTCGCCGGTCCGGCTCCCCGTCGCGGTGGAGCGGGTGAACCACGCGGGTGAGGTGGTGGCCGTTGTTGCGGCCAGGAGCAAGGCCGAGGCCATCGACGCGCTGGAAGCGATCGAGGTCGAGTACGAGCCCCTCGATGTGGTGCTCGACATGGAGGCCGCGCTCGTCGACGGTTCGCCGCTCGTCCATCCGGAGCTGGGTACCAACCAGAACGCGGTGTGGGTGTTCGATGCCGCCGCGGCCGGCACCGGCGGCGATGTGGTGGCTGCATTGGCCGCCGCGGAGAGCGATCCGGATCAGGTCGTGGTGGAGCGGGTGTTCCGTCAGCAGCGGTTGATCCCGGCATTCATGGAACCGCGGTCGACGGTGGTGGATCCGACGTCGGAGCAGATCACCATGTGGTCGGCCACCCAGATCCCGCATGTACTGCGGGTGCTGATCGCACTCTCGCAGGGCATTCCGGAGCACAAACTCCGTGTCATCGCCCCGGATGTCGGCGGTGGGTTCGGCGGCAAGCTGCAGACCACCCCCGAAGAGGTCATCACGCTGATGGCCGCCCGCAAGCTCAACAAGCCCGTCAAGTACACCGAGACGCGTTCGGAATCGCTGATGTCGGCGCACCACGGGCGCGATCAGATCCAGCGGCTGAAGATCTCCGCCCGTCGGGACGGCACCATCACCGGCTTCGACGTTGACCTGCTCGCCGACATGGGTGCCTACCTCGGGACCGTGGGCCCGGGCGTGCCGATTCTCGGTGCCTTCATGTTCAACGCCATCTACAAGATCCCGGCGTACCGGTTCACCTGCACCAACGTCTTCACCAACAAGACGTTGACCGATGCCTACCGGGGTGCGGGGCGCCCCGAGGCGACGTTCGGCGTCGAGCGGATGCTCGACGAGCTCGCGGTCGAACTCGGCATGGAACCGATGGAGCTGCGGAAGAAGAACTGGATCACCCACGAGGAGTTCCCGTTCACCACCGTCGCCGGGCTGACCTACGACTCGGGCAACTACGAGGCCGCCACCGAGCAGGCGATGCAGCTGTTCCACTACGACGAGCTTCGTTCGGAACAAGCACGGCGGAGGGAGTCCGGCGATCCGGTGCAACTGGGCATCGGCATCTCCACCTTCACCGAGATGTGCGGCCTCGCTCCCTCGCGGGTTCTCGGCTCCCTGGCCTACGCCGCTGGCGGCTGGGAATCGGCATCGATCCGGATGCTGCCGACCGGTGGTGTCGAAGTCATCACCGGGGCCAGCGCGCACGGGCAGGGTCACGAGACGGCCTGGTCGCAGATCGTGGCCGACCAGCTGGGCGTGCCGTTCGAGAACGTAGAAGTCATCCACGGGGATACCCAAACCTCTCCGCGGGGCATGGACACGTACGGCTCGCGCTCGCTCGTGGTCGGTGGTGTCGCGGTCGTCAAGGCGGCCCAGAAGGTGGTGGCCAAGGCGAAAGTTATTGCCGCACATCTGATGGAAGCTTCCGAGGACGACATCGAGTTCGCCAACGGCAAGTTCTCGGTGAAGGGCACCGACACGTCGATGGCGATCGGTGAGATCGCCTGGGCTGCCTTTGCCGCGCACAACCTGCCGGACGGTGTGGAGGCGAACCTGGACTCGGAAGCCACCTTCGACCCGGACAACTTCTCGTTCCCACATGGAACGCACCTGTGTGCAACGGAAGTCGACACCGAGACGGGCAAGGTGACGATCCGTTCCTACGTCTGCGTCGACGACATCGGCGTGGTGGTGAATCCGCTGATCGCCGACGGCCAGATGCACGGAGGATTGGCCCAGGGCATAGCGCAGGCGCTCTACGAGGAGGCTCAGTACTCCGAGGACGGTCAGCTGACGTCCGGCACGTTCGTCGACTACCTGGTCCCGACCGCAGCGGACCTGCCGTCGTTCACCACCGGACGTACCGTGACGCCGTCCACCACGAACCCGTTGGGGGCCAAAGGCGTTGGCGAGGCCGGAACCATTGCCTCGACGCCCGCAGTGGTCAACGCGGTGGTGGATGCCATTCGTCACCTCGGGGTCCGCGACGTCGAGATGCCGTGCTCGCCACAGCGAGTGTGGCGGGCCATCCAAGCCGCGCGCAGTGGTGGTTCCAGTGAGGGATCGGGCAGTGGCGACCAGATTCCGGTCGCCGGCGCACAGACCGAAGGCGTGTTGTCCACCGGTGTGCCGACGGAAGGTTCAAAATGATCCCCTCAGCTTTCGACTATGTCGCGCCGGATTCGGTCGAGGAGGCTCTCGCTGCCCTTACTGAGGCGGGCGATGCCGGAAAGGTGCTGGCCGGTGGGCAGTCGCTGCTGCCGGTGCTGAGGCTGCGATTGGCCGCCCCGGGCACGCTCGTCGACCTGCGGAAGCTCACCGAGCTCACCGGGGTGCGGCTGGACGGCGGCGACGTGGTGATCGGCGCCATGACGACCCACCACGATGTGGTCAACGATCCGATCGTCCGCGAGCACCTGGCGTTGCTGTCGAAAACGGCTGCGACCGTTGCGGACCCACAGGTTCGTCATCGCGGCACGCTGGGTGGCGCGCTGGTGCATGCCGACCCGGCCGGGGACCTTGGTGCGGTGGCGGTGGCACTCGACGCGGTCTTCGATATCGCCGGGCCCGGTGGACGCAGGTCGGTTGCCGCCGCCGACTTCTTCCAGGACTACTTCACCACCGACGTGGCCGAGAACGAACTTCTGGTTTCGATCCGGTTCCCGTCCTTCGCCGGCTGGGGTGCGCACTACGAGAAGTTCACCAGGGTGGCGCAGTCCTGGTCGATCGTCTCGGTGGCGGCGGCGATCAAGGTCGAAGGCGGCGTGGTCTCGCAGGCCCGCGTGGGCCTGACCAATATGGGCCCGGTACCGATCCGGGCCACGGCTGTGGAGGCAGCGCTGGTCGGCGGTCCCGCCACGGCTGGTGCCATCAAGGCCGCCGCGGCCTCGGCGGCCGACGGAACCTCTCCGGTGGACGACACCTCGGCCGCCGCCGACTACCGCGAACACCTCGCCAGGGTGCTCACCGAACGCGCGGTGCTGGCCGCAGTCGGCTGACCCTTCGCAGCGGGCCACACGAGCAGCACCGCGCGCATACAGCACTTCCCGGCGCAGACAGAACCTCCCGTTTTGGCCATCGTGCGCGAATGGGCAGTTCTGTATGGCGTCGGCCTGCGCGGTGCAGACGGCAGTTGGGCTGCGCGCCGGCCCGGCGGCGTCGACCTGCTGAGCATGCATGCGCGGCGGGCGCGCTGACCAGGATGAAGACCGTAGCGGCTAGGAGTCATAGTCGACCCGGATCCTCTACGGTCTTGCACCCCGGGCGGTGCGCGTGAACCGGGTGCGCGCGATTGTTCGTGCGCTTCACCCCGATGTACTGTGTCGGCATGACACCTCGCTGGTATGCGTATTTTGAGTTGGCTCTGGAGGAGGCAACCGCTTAACGCATAGCCAGCACTCCAGAGCCACAAGGCAGGGACACTACGTCCCTGCCTTTCGTCGTTTCAGACGGGCTGGCCAGGAGGACGTCCCGTCACTTCAAGACAGGGACCAACATGTCACCGCAAACTTCAGACCTGCGCGTCAGCGCCTTCGAACCGCTGCTCGCACCGTCCGTACTTCGCGACCGCCTGCCGCTGACCACGTCCGGCGAGGATGCCGTGTCGATCGGTAGGCGGGAGATCGAGGCCGTCCTGGCGGGAAAGGACCATCGGCTGCTCGTCATCGTCGGCCCGTGCTCGGTTCACGACCCGGTGGCAGCAATGGAATATGCCACGGCGACTCAAACCCCTGGCGGACAAGCACTCCGATGACTTGTTGATCGTGATGCGGGTGTACTTCGAAAAGCCGCGTTCGACCGGGGGCTGGAAGGGCCTGATCAACGATCCGCACCTGGACGGTACCCACGAGGTCGCCGAGGGTCTGGCTATCGCCCGAGCTCTGTTGCTCAACATCGTCGAACTTGGGTTACCCGTCGGCTGCGAATTCCTGGAGCCGACCAGCCCGCATTACATCGCGGACGCCATCAGCTGGGGCGCGATCGGCGCGCGCACGACCGAGAGCCAGATCCATCGGCAGCTGGCATCAGGCATGTCCATGCCGGTCGGATTCAAGAATGCGACCGACGGCGATGTACAGGTCGCAGTGGACGGCGTGACGGTCGCCGGTCAGTCGCAGGTCTTCTTCGGCATCGACGACGAGGGTCGGGCGTGCGTTGTCTCGACGGCCGGCAACGAGTTCGGCCACGTCATCTCTGCGTGGCGGCAAGGCCGGACCCAACTATTCGAGCGACTCCATCGCCGCGGCAGTCGCTCTCATCGACAAGGCCGGCATGCCCGGACGGGTCGTCGTCGATGCCAGCCATGCCAACAGCGGCAAGGATCACGTCCGGCAGATCGCGGTCGCCAGGGAGCTCGCCGCCCAGGTGGCTGCCGGCGATCCGATCAGCGGAATCATGCTGGAGAGCTTCCTGGTGCCCGGTCGGCAGAACCTGACCGACGCGGGATTGTCAGGCCTTGTCTTCGGTCAGAGCATCACCGACGCCTGCATGGGCTGGGACGACACGGTCACAGTCCTCGAGGCAACTGGCCGAAAGTGCCCACCATCGCGCGCGCCGCCTCAGCCCCGTGCATCCCTGACCCGATGGCCGGGCACCTACCCATGAGAATGCGAAACGGGGCGGTTACAGCAGGGCCGGGATGACTTCGGACTCGAAGAGCTCCTGGCCGGAGGTGTCGTAGGCCAGTTCGGGGAAGTTCACGATGGCGTACGTCATGCCGAGCTTCCGCATGGCCGTCAGGTTTTCGACGATCTGCTCCGGGGTACCGACGCAGGCGCCGGATGAGTACTGCGTGACGGCGGCGGCGGCCCGTTCTGCGCCGATCTGCTTGGTGTAGTGATCCAGGGCCCAGGCCTTGCGGTCGTCCACCTCTGCCTGAGTCGATCCGATCATCACGTTGTAGTTGGCGGACCGGGTGATCGCGTCGTAGTCGGTGCCGACGTCCAGGCAGTGACCTTCCAGGATCGACGATTTCGCAGCAAAACCCTCCGGGCTCCCGTCGAAGTTGGTGTACTGCGCGAACTTCGCCGCAATCCGAAGGGTGACCTTCTCGCCGCCGCCGGCAATCCAGAACGGAATTCCGCCCTCCTGCAGCGGGAGGGGCCGGACGATGGCGCCGTCGACGGTGAAGTGCTTTCCGGAAAACGTCGCAGTGCCGGTGGTCCAGGCTTGCTTCATGATCTGCACGCCCTCGTCGAGCGCCCGAAGCCGGTCGCCTGCGGAGGGAAACCCGTAGCCGTAGGCCCGCCATTCGTGCTCGTACCAGCCGGCGCCGATACCCATCTCCGTGCGGCCACCGGAGATGATGTCGACGGTTGCCGCGACCTTCGCCAGATAGGCGGGGTTCCGGTATGCCATGCAGGTGCACATCTGACCGAGCCGGACTCGCGACGTCGTGGCGGCGAACGCGGCCATCAGCGTCCACGCCTCATGGGTGGCCTGGTCGGTCGGCTGCGGCACGGTGTGGAAATGGTCGAAGACCCAGATCGACTCCCACGGACCCGCATCGGCGCGCTGGGCCAACCGGGACATCGTCGCCCACTGTTCGGCCGGCTCGATGTCGACCAGGTCCAACCGCCAGCCCTGCGGGATGAAAGTGCCGAAACGCATTGCCTGTTCAGGGGAGGTCATGCGAATCAAGCTACTCACCGAGCCGATCCGGGCCGCTTGCGGGTAGCTCGGGTCCGGAGGGTCATCCGAGGGATCGGTTCGGCCGGGGTGTCGCAGATAAGGAGCGCCTCCGCCGTTCTGCCATCAATCTGTACCCGTTCACGCAGTCGAAGGCCCAGTCTGGTGCGTCTGTCCAGGTCGACGCATCGGCCCGCGTGATCGTGCAGCGCAGGGAGACCGTCACCCCCGCCGTCCGTAAGGCCATCGCAAATGGCCATCGATCCGCAGATGCGGTACTACGCTGCGTATCATGACGCAATTTCGCATCAGTGAAGCGGCTGGGCTGCTGGGCGTCAGTGACGACACGGTGCGCCGCTGGGTCGATGCCGGCTCGCTGGCGCAGTCGAAGGACCCGGCCGGCCGTTCGGTCGTCGAGGGCGCCGAGCTGGCTGCGTTCGCCCAGAGTCACGCGCACGCGGTCTCCGATCCGTCCGGGGTCGGCCGATCGGCGCGCAACCAGTTCGTCGGTTTGGTGACTTCCGTGCTGATCGACAAGGTGATGGCCCAGGTCGAGATCCAGTGCGGCCCGCACCGCGTGGTGTCGCTGATGAGCAGCGAAGCCGTCCGCGAACTGGGCCTCGAGGTCGGCTCGCTGGCCGTCGCCGTGGTCAAGGCCACCACCGTCATCGTGGAAACCCCGAAAGGACGATCGTGAAAATCTGCAGTTTGCTGGGCGCGGCCGTCGCGGTCAGCGCCCTGGTGCTGACCGGCTGCTCCTCAAGTTCCACTTCGGGTGCCGACTCGGCCACCCCGAGCGCTTCCGGAGCATCGACGTCGTCGGCTCCGGGGGCCGCGCTGACCGGGACCGTCAAGATCGACGCCGCCGCATCGCTGAAGAAGACGTTCGACGTGCTGGGCGCGGAGTTCGAGAAGGCGAACCCCGGAGTCAAGGTGTCGCTGTCCTACGACGGATCCTCCGTGCTGGCGACCCAGATCATCGGCGGTGCCCCGGTCGACGTGTTCGCATCGGCCGACAACAAGAACATGGCCAAGGTCACCGACGCCAAGCTGATCACCACGACGCCGGTCCAGTTCGCGACCAACACGCTGCAGATTGCGGTCGCGAAGGGCAACCCGAACAAGATCAACAGCCTGAAGGACCTGACCGACCCGGGCCTGAAGGTGGTGTTGTGCGAGGCGGCGCAGCCCTGCGGTGCCGCCGCGGCGACGGCGCTGAAAGCCGCCGACGTCACCGTGAAGCCGGTCAGCCAGGAGCAAAGCGTGACGGCGGTGCTCACCAAGGTGGAATCGGGCGACGCCGACGCGGGCCTGGTCTACAAGACGGATGTGCTGGGCTCCGACGGCAAGGTCACCGGCGTCGACTTCACCGAATCGGCGCAGGCGGTCAACCACTACCCGATCGCGCCGTTGGACAAGGCACCCGACCCGGCTGCCGCCAAGGCGTTCATCGCGCTGGTCACCGGGCCGACGGGGCAGAAGGTTCTCACCGCCGCCGGTTTCGGCCCGCCGTCGGCGTAGCGCTGTGCGCGGCCTGCGGGAGGATCACGGGGTGAGGGGTGCCGTGGTACTCGACGAGGACCAGCGCCTGGGCAAGAGCCGGGCCTCTCCCAAGGGTCGGTCGAGGTCGGACGCCGGCGGGCGGTCGGTACCCCGGCTGCTTTTCATCCCGGCTGCGTTCGGTGTGCTGTTCCTGCTGCTACCGCTGATCGCGTTGTTCGCGAAGGCCGACTGGTCGTCGCTGCCCGCGGCGATCACCTCGCAGCAGTCGCTGCAGGCGCTGACGCTGTCGCTCAAATGCGGGATCCTGGCCACGGTGATCTGCCTGATCCTCGGGGTGCCGATGGCCATGGTGCTGGCCCGGTTCGAGGGCCGCTGGGTGATGCCCGTGCGGGCCCTCACCACGCTTCCGCTGGTGCTACCGCCGATGGTCGGCGGTATCGCCCTGCTGTACCTGCTGGGCCGGCGCGGCTTGATCGGCCACTTCACCCAGACCGTCTTCGGGCCCATCCCGTTCACCACCGCGGCCGTGGTCATCGCCGAAGCCTTTGTGTCACTTCCGTTTCTGGTGCTGTCGCTGGAAGGTGCACTGCGGACCACCGGGACCAGGTTCGAGTCGGTCGCCGCGACGCTGGGAGCCGGCCGGTGGACGGTATTCCGCCGGGTGACGCTGCCACTGGCCGGTCCTGGGCTCGTGTCTGCCACGGTGTTGTGTTTCGCCAGGGCGATAGGCGAGTTCGGTGCCACCGCGCTGTTCGCCGGCAATTCCCCCGGCATCACCCAGACCATGCCGCTGGCCATCTATGCCGCCTTCAACGGCGCCGGCGTGGATCAAGATGCCGCGATCGCCATGTCCCTGCTGCTGGTCGTGGTGTCGGTGGTGATCCTGGTGTTGATCAGACCGTGGCGGATGGCCGCGCTGCGATGAGCGAATCGACCAGCGGCGACCTGGCAGTGCAGGTGTCGCTGGCCCGGCACGAGTTCACGGTGACCGCCGATCTGGAGATCATGGCCGGTGAATCGGTGGCCGTGCTCGGGCCGAACGGAGCCGGTAAATCGACCCTGCTCAGCCTGGTCGCCGGCCTGCTCGCACCAGATAGGGGTCAGATCCGGCTCGGCGGCCGGGTGCTGACGGACATCGATGCCGGCCGCGAGCTGCTCGTCGCTCCCGAACACCGGAAGGTCGGATTGATGGGTCAGGATCCGCTGCTGTTCCCGCACCTTTCCGCACTGGAGAACGTGGCGTTCGGCCCTCGTTCCCAGGGGCTGCGGCGTTCGGCAGCCCGGCGCTCGGCCGGCAGCTGGCTGGAGCGGATGGGGCTGTCCGCCTTCGCCTCTCGCCGGCCTGCGCAATTGTCCGGCGGTCAGCGGCAGCGGGTGGCATTGGCCAGGGCCCTGGCGGCCGAGCCGCACGTCTTGCTGCTGGACGAACCGCTCGGTGCCCTGGACGCGCAGACGGTACCCGAGATCCGTCAGGTGCTACGAACGCATCTGCGGGAGTCCGGCACCACCAGCCTGCTCGTCACCCACGACGTGCTGGACGCCGCCGTGCTGGCAGACAGGGTGATCGTCTTCGAGCGCGGGGCAGTGGTCGACGACGGCCCCACCGGGGCGGTGCTGACCGCCCCGAAATCCTCGTTCGGGGCCACCCTGGCCGGACTCAACCTGGTCACCGGAACCGTGACCGAATCCGCACCGGCCGGCGGGGGAGCCAGTCTGACCACCGCGTCCGGCTTGGTGCTGACCGGCATCGCCGCCGACGATCTGTCGGCTGGAACCGCCGGGGCGGCGGTCTTCCGGCCATCAGCCGTGTCGGTGTTCAGCGACGCTCCCGGCGGCAGCCCGCGAAACCACTGGCGTTCCCAGATCGCCTCGCTGGAGCCAGGGACCACCGCCGTTCGGCTCCGTACCGCCGGCGCTCCGGAGATCGCGGTCGACATCACGCCGGCCGCGATCGCCGAGATGCAGCTCGCGCCTGGTGTCCATGTCTACCTGTCGGTCAAGGCTACCGAGGTGGCTATGCACGCGCGTTGACCCGGGCGCCTGAACAGGGCATCAAGAAAACGTAAGGATTCCGCACGCGTCGTTGACGAGGCCGGTTGCGCAGCCAAGTGTTGATCTGGTGGCCGAAACAAGACTGGATCCTGCACTAGCGACGATGCCCGGCCGCTCTACCAGCGACGCCATCTCGGCAGATCGCCGAAACGGGCACGATATGACCGGTGACCCGACCATCAGTGACCGGATCGCCGGCGATGCGACAGTCGGCGTCCGGCCGACCGGCTACGAGTGGGCCAGCAGCGAGCCGACGCACAACCCAGTAGCCGGTGTTGACCTGCCGGAGCGGTTGTCGTACCGGATCAAGAGGCGACTGCTCGGGCAACCGCTGACCAATGACCAACTCAAGCACGAGCGGCTGTCCAAGTTCCTCGCGTTGGGTGTGCTGGCACCGGACTGCATCTCGTCCTCCGCCTACGGCACCGAGCAGATCCTCACACAGCTGTTGCCCTACGCGGCCCTCGGCGCCTTCGTGCTGGTGCTGCCGATCACCGGGGTAGTGATCGCCATCCTGATCCTGCTGACCATCTGCTACCGCCAGGTGGTGTCGGTCTACACCAAGGCTGGCGGGTCATACGTCGTGGCCAAGGAGAACTTCGGACCGAGGGTGGCCCAGATAGCGGCTGTCGCCCTGCTGATCGACTACGTGGTGACGGTTGCGGTGCAGACGGCGGCCGGGACGGTGGCCGTCGTTTCGGCGATCCCGGCGTTGGGCCACTACAGCCTGGAGATCACCGTCGGAGTCATCCTGCTGCTGTGCTGGGGCAATCTGCGTGGCATCAAGGAAGCAGGCAAGGCGTTCGCCCTGCCCACCTATTTCTTCTCCTTGGTGGCCGGTTCGATGATCGTCGTCGGCATCATCCGCAAGTTGACGGGCAATCTGCCGCAGATCGACCCGACCCACCTAGCCGGCGTGAACATAGGGCACGGCAACGGTTTTGTGATGGGTGCCACGGTTCTCGTGCTTCTTCGCGCCTTCGCGAACGGCGGTTCCTCGCTGACCGGGCTGGAAGCGATCAGCAACGGAGTCAGTACATTTCGCTCACCCGAGGGGGCAAACGCCAAGCGCGCGATGCTGATGATGGCCTGCACGTTGGGTTTTCTGGTGTCCGGTGTTTCTTTGCTGGCCCACTTCACCCATGCCACCCCCTATACCGCCGGCTACCCGTCGGTGATCAGCCAGGAGACCAGACTCGTCTTCGGCAACGGCGTCCTCGGCAATGCGTTCTTCATCGTCATGCAGGCCGCGACGGCATTGATTCTGTACACGGGCGCGAACACCAGCTTCAACGGATTCCCGTTCCTGGCCAGCTTTGTCGCCGATGACGCCTTCCTACCCAGGCAACTCCGTAAACGCGGCCACCGGCTCGTCTTCTCCAACGCCATCATCGTGCTCACCGCAATTGCGCTGATCCTGGTCATCGCCACCGACAGCAAACTGGACGCACTGGTTCCGCTGTACGCGATCGGTGTCTTCACGGGCTTCACCATGGCCGGCTTCGGGATGGCCAAGCACTTCAGGCGTCTCAAGGGGAAGGGCTGGCGCCGGAAGGTCGCGATCGACGTCGCGGCAGGCACCACATCGCTGATCGTGGTCCTGATCTTCGCGGTGGTGAAATTCACCGAGGGTGCCTGGGTGGTGGTGATCCTGTTCCCCGCGATGGTCTTCGCGCTGATCCGGCTGAACCGCGAGTACCGCTCGGAGGCGGAAGTCCTGCGCAGCCTGGATTCTGACCAGCTCGCCGCCGGCACGAAGTACTCGCACCACACGGTGCTGGTGTTCGTGGACGTGCTCGATCTGGCCACCATCGAGGCGCTGCGTTACGGGCGGAGCCTGCGGCCGAGTGAACTTCGGGCTGTGCACTTCGTGCTCGACAGCGCCCACGCGGCGAGCCTGCAGTCCCGTTGGGAGGCAACAGCGGAGATGGTCCCGCTGGAACTGATCGACTGCCCGGACAGGCGACTCGGCCGGGCGGCACTGGAAACGATTGCCATGAAGGCGGCGCCGCGCACCGAGGTGACCGTACTGCTACCGCGGCGAAGTTACGCCACGGTCCTGGGCCGGCTGCTGCACGATCGCACCGCCGACAAGATCGCCCGGTTGATCAGCCGGGTGCCGAACGCAACCGCCACCATCATCCCGTACGACACTCAGGCGAAACTGGCTGCGGTAGAACGCAATCGCATTTCTCCGCTTCCGGATCCGGTGCCGACACCGGTGTCGGTGAACGCGATCGACGACAAGGTGCTGGCCAGCCGACCCGGCGGTACGACACGGAGCGCCATGCTGAATTACGGCAGACCGAAGCCTCCGGACGGCGCTCTACCGATGTGCGATCTGGTCTCGGGTGATGCTTGCGATGTACAGGGCCGGGTCCGCACCGTCCAGGTTGCGGCCCTCGGCGGCAGCCCCACCTTCACCTGCGAGATCGTCGACGAGACCGGCATCGTCACCGTTCAGTTCTATGGCCGCCGCAACGTGGCGCGGCATCGCGCCCGGCCGGATGCTGCGGGTCCAGGGGCGGTCACTCCGCGCCGGCAGTGGCTACGTGATCGCGAACCCCGACTACCAGCTGCTGTCCGGCGGCCCGCACGACTGACCGGGGGGCCAGGAAACCGGTAGGGGAAGATGATCGGGTGACCGCACCGACCGCAGCGCCAGAACCGACCGACACGCCCCGACCCAACGCGACGCAGTGGTCGTACCTGATGGACATGGACGGGGTGCTGGTCCACGAGGAACACATGATCCCCGGCGCAGATGAGTTCATCGCCGAGCTCAACGCTCGCGGCACCAACTACGTGGTGGTGACGAACAATCCGATCTACACCCGCCGCGACCTGCGGGCCCGACTGCTGGCCACCGGGCTGGACATCGCCGAGGACCGGATCTGGACCTCGGCCCTGGCGACCGCGAAATTCCTGCACAGCCAGCGCCCCGGCGGAAGCGCCTACGTGATCGGCGAGGTCGGCCTGACCACCGCCATGCACGAGGCCGGCTACATCCTGACCGACCGCGACCCGGACTACGTGGTGCTCGGCGAGACCCGAACCTACTCCTTCGAGGCCATCACCACGGCGATCAGACTCATCGACAAGGGCGCGCGGTTCGTGTCCACCAACCCGGATGCCACCGGGCCGAGCCGGCAGGGGCTGCTGCCGGCGGCAGGTGCCGTCGCGGCACTGATCGAGAAGGCGACGGGCAAGAAGCCCTATTTCGTCGGCAAACCGAATCCGCTGATGATGCGATCCGCGCTGCGTGCCATCGGAGCGCATTCGGAATCGACGCTCATGGTCGGCGACCGGATGGACACCGACGTCATCGCCGGACTGGAGGCGGGACTTGCCACCATCCTGGTGCTGACCGGCATCTCGACCAGGGAGAGCATCGAGCTCTATCCATTCCGCCCCTCCCTGGTCATCGAGAGCGTGGCCGAACTGGTCGGGCACACCGATGACCCGTTCGGAAACAGCTGAAGCCCTGCCACAGTGGCGGCTGGGGGTGGCGGGCGGCGCCAACTGGGACGAAGATCCTGGACAGGGTCGCCGCCGGCGGCCGCCGGGTGGGATGAGGACGAATGCGAAGGGCTCGACGATGAGCGTTGCCACACCGCTGTTGCCGTCATATTCCAGTGCGGTGTCCACCCAGCCCCTGCTGGGGGACACGATCGGAGCCAACCTGGCGCGCATCGCGGCCCGATTCGGGAACCGGACGGCAGTGATCGACGCCGCGACCGGAAAGGCTTACACCTACGCCGAGTTCGTCGAGGTCACCGATGCTCTGGCGCTCGCTCTGCAGGCCGACGGACTGAAAACCGGCGACCGGGTCGGGATCTGGGCGCCCAATTGCACGGAATGGATGATCACCCAGTACGCCACGGCAAAACTTGGCGCCATCCTGGTCAACATCAATCCGGCGTACCGAACCCACGAATTGGATTTCGTCCTCCGTCAGGCCGGAATTTCGGTACTGATCTCCGCCCGCGAATTCAAGAGCAGCAATTACGCCGCGATGATCACGCAGGTGCGGGACCGATGCACCGCACTGCGCCGGATCATCTACATCGGCGATGATTTCGACGAGCTGCATCCGGACAGGGGCGGACGGCGACCGCTCGCGCCTGGCCGAGATCGAGCTCAGCGCAGACCAGCCGATCAACATCCAGTACACCTCCGGCACGACCGGATTCCCCAAGGGCGCCACCCTCTCGCATCACAACATCCTCAACAACGGCTATTTCGTGGGTGAGGGCTGCCGCTACACGGAATTGGACGTGATCTGCGTTCCCGTCCCGCTGTACCACTGTTTCGGGATGGTGATGGGCAATTTGGCGTCCACCACGCACGGCTCCTGCATCGTCTATCCGTCGCCGGGTTTCGACCCGGAAGCGACGCTGGCCGCGGTACAGGAATACCGCTGTACGTCCCTGTATGGCGTCCCGACGATGTTCATCGCCGAATTGGCGTTGCCGAACGTCGCGGACTACGACCTGTCCAGCCTCCGAACCGGTGTGATGGCCGGGTCGCCGTGCCCGGTCGAGGTGATGAAGAAGGTCATCTCCGAATTCGGCATGACCGAAGTGACCATCTGCTACGGCATGACCGAGACCTCGCCGGTGTCCACCCAGACGGACGTGGACGACGGCGTCGAGGAGCGCACGTCGACGGTCGGCCGGACGCACCCCCACCTCGAGTCGAAGGTCGTCGACCCGGTCACCGGCGTCACCCTGCCGCGGGGCACGCCGGGCGAGCTTTGCACGCGCGGGTACTCGGTGATGCTCGGCTACTGGGAGCAGCCGGAGAAGACCGCGGAGGCGATCGACGCCGCCCGATGGATGCATACCGGCGACATCGCAGTGATGAACGACGCCGGCTACCTGAACATCACCGGGCGGATCAAGGACCTGGTCATCCGCGGCGGCGAGAACGTCTATCCGCGGGAGGTGGAGGAGTACCTGTACACCCATCCGGACATCATCGACGCCCAGGTGATCGGTGTGCCCGACGATCGGTACGGCGAGGAATTGATGGCGTGGATCCGGATGCGGGATGGCGCGACGCCGCTGACGGCCGCCGATGTTCGTGAGTTCTGCGCCGGGAAACTGGCCCACTTCAAGATTCCGCGCTACGTCCACATCGTCGACGCCTTCCCGATGACGGTAACGGGGAAGGTGCGCAAGGTTCAGATGCGGGAGGAAGCGGTCGTGCTGCTCGGGCTGCAGGGAGCAGCGGCGACAGCGACCGCCTGAACAATTGTCTTAGAGGCGTGCCGTACGGGAGACCCGGCGGCGGGAATCGGTGGCCGCCCGCCGTCCCTGCAGGTAGAGCTGCCGACGGTGGCGCCTGCGGCGCAGAGCCGGAATGGACAACAGGAATCCGATGAGCGCGCCGATCGTGTTGCACAGCACGTCCTGCAGCGAGGCGACCCGGTCCGGCAGGAGGACCAGCTGGATCAACTCGATGAGTCCCGATGCACCAGCGGCGGCCAGCACGACGAGGTAGTTGCGCCGTCGCTGGGCCAACGAACCGAGGAAGCCGAGAGGGATGAACAGGACGACGTTCGCCAGGTTCTGGATCAGGTTGAAGTCGATCCAGGTCGGCAAGCCGTTCAGGTGAGCCCGGTGAAGGTAAACGTGGAGGGCGTCCTGGCCGCTTGGATCGGGCGGCCCCGGGGTGAAGACGATGATCATCACCGTCGCAGCGATCACCAGCAGTAGCACCGCCGCCGTCCGGCGGGCGGCACGATCGAGTCGGGTGGGGTCGGCGTTTACCGGCCGGCCTGTTCTGGGTTGCGTCCGGGATGGATCAACCGGGGCGCCGGCCAGGGTGCCGGCACCGGCGGTGTCGCGGTCGGTGCTCATCGATCTCCATCGTAGGGCTGCTGACCTGGGCTGAGTTGTCCGGTTTTGGCCACTATCCGTGGTCGAGATCACACCACTCGTAACGTTGCGATCACCTTCAGGCCTCAGGGTTGATGAGGCGACCGGTTCCGGGCCATCTCACGCTTACCCTGAAAACCGTGAGCTTCACCGTTGGTTTCGATCTCGACATGACCCTGATAGATCCCCGTCAGGGCATGATCGAGGTCTTCGACGTGCTCGCCGACGAGTTCGGGATTCCCCTGGACGGCGCCGGTTTCGTCAGCCGGCTCGGACCCCCGCTCAGTCATGAACTGGCTCGCTACCATCTCGACGACCAGTGCGTGAGCGACATCATCGCCAGGTACCGCGCCATCTATCCCGGCATCGCGATCCCGAAGACGGTCGCGTTGCCGGGCGCCATCGAGGCGCTCAGGTCGGTGACCGCCCGCGGTGGCCGCACGGTGGTGGTTACGGCCAAGTACGGCCCGACCGCGCGCGCGCACCTGGACGCCCTAGGCGTGGAGGTCGACGCGGTGGTCGGGGACCTCTGGAGCACGGGCAAGGCCGTGGCACTGCAGGAATACGGCGCCGAGGTCTATGTCGGTGATCACCTGGGTGATATCACCGGCGCGCGCGCCGCTGACGCCTGGGCGGTCGCCGTCGCGACCGGCCCCATCAGCGCAGCCGACCTGGCCGCAGCGGGCGCCGACGTGGTGTTGGACGACCTGACGAAGTTTCCGGAATGGCTTGATTCCTACCTGCTCGCCACCGTGCACTGAGGGCTGCTAGTCCTCGGTGACCGTCTTTCGGGCCGCGAGGGCGGGCGAGGATTGCCGGTTCTCGCGCACCACGCCGATCAGACCGAGCCCGAGCCCGACGGGGGCCAGCATCGCGGTCAGGTTGAGCCACAGTGGCAGGTCCCGGGAGCCCGCGGCGAACAGAATCATGTCGGCGAAGATGGCGATCAATCCGACGGCGAAGACGGCCATGCCGATCTTGGCCAACGGGGCAGCCTTGCGGCGATTCTTGAACCTGCGAGAGGTGCGCACCCCGCCCGACTCGCCAGCACGACCCGGTCTGGTGGATCCGCCGGAGGTGGGGGTGGATGAGGGAGACGTCGACACGTTTCCAGGGTAGTCCGGTTCGCGGGGTCAATCCGTCGACGTCAGCGGCGCACTCGTCCGCTTGATCGGCAGCGGAAGAATTGCCTGGACAGGGAGTTCCCCGGCGGTGCGTAGTGTTGATGGTTGTGTCCCGCACAGCGGTGCGGACCCGACGGCGCAGGTATGCGGTCGTCACGAGCGTGATAGTCGAGAGATGGTGAGTTTGGTGCCGGCCGGCAAGGTGAAGTGGTACGACGCGGAAAAGGGTTTCGGTTTCATCGCCCAGGAGGGCGGCGAGGACGTGCACGTCCGCTCAGCAGCGCTACCCACGGGTGTCGGGGCCCTGAAGCCGGGGCAGAAGGTTGAGTTCGGTGTCGCCGACGGGCGTCGTGGTCCACAGGCGTTGCAGGTGGTGATCATCGACGCGCCGCCATCGGTGGTCGCGGCCACCCGCCGCCCGGCCGAGGAGCTGCACGGACTGGTCGACGACATGATCAAGTTGCTGGAGTCCAAGGCGCTTCCCGAGCTCCGTCGCGGGCGTTATCCCGAGCGTGCGATCGCCGGGAGGATGGCGAGCGTGCTGCGTGCGGTGGCATCGGAACTGGAGTCCTGACCGACCCGCCCATGGGCCGCGGCAGGTCAGGGCGCTTCGGGCTGGACCACCTTGGGGCTGATGTTGAGCACCCAGGTGCGCGACGCGGCTATGACGGTCGAGCCGTCGGCGCCCTGCGTCGGCACCAGGCCGGACTGCACCTCCACCCTGGTGAGCTGGGCGGTATCCGGCAGCGACTCCAGGGTGTAGGCCAGGCGGCCGTCGGTGAAGACCTCGGTGCGCCCGGTCTGCGTCTTGCCCGCCGGGTCCGTATACGCGAACGCAACCAGCCACGGATCGTCGCCGATCTCGGTCGGCACGTTGATCTGCAGAGGCTGAGCGGGCGCCAGCGAGAGGTGACCGTCGTTGGCCGTGTCGGGTGCGGCCGGGCAGCTGACGGTGAGCGCCGTCGTGTCGACGTGACACCACAACTCAGGTTGCACGTCGACCGCGGTGCGGTTGCCGTAGAAGGTCACCACCGGCAGCGGCACGGTGCAGCTGCTGAGCAGCAGAGCCGCAGCGCCGAGCAACCCGACCAGCACGGCCGGCCGCGAGCTTCGTCTCATCGATCGTCGCCGGCCTTCCGAGGGCGACGTTTGGCGGGCGCCCCTGCGCGGTCGGCCGGCGGCCGGTCTCCATGCCGGGAACCCGTGTGGTTGTGGTCCTCATAGGCAACGGTCGGCGAAGCCGGCCGGGTGAGACGGTCGGTGTCGTGTCCGGCACCGTTCTCGGCATCGCCTGTGGCCGCTCTTCCGTGTCCTGGCATTGCGCCGGCCGCTTCTGCGGGTCCGCACCGCGGGGAGCATCGAGCGGCCCGTTCTGATGAGCCAGCTCTGCACCAGACCCGCGACCAGCAGGATCCCCACCACGGAAAATCCGATGACGTAGACGTTGGCATGACCGAAGGTCCACACACCGCCCAGCAGCAGACCGAGTACCCCGCCGAACACCCAGGCCAGCTGCAGGATGGATTCGCTCTTGCCGAAGCCCGAGGCGCGGCTCTCCTCGGGCAGATCACGCTGGATCACCGAGTCCAGGCTGACCTTGGCCAGCGACGAGGCCGTCGAACCGACGAATCCGAAGATGGCGGCGGTCGCCAGACCCGGGGCCACCACGGCGACCACGGTGGCAACGAACACGGCGACCAACGAAAGCAGCGAGATCGTCTCGGGTGCGGACAGTGGAAGCCGCGCGCCCATGGCGTTGCCGGCGAAGCCGCCGACCCCGGCGGCCGCGCCGATGACGCCGAGCAGCAGCAACTGGGTGAAGGCGCTGTACTGGGGCTGGGGGTACTGACTCTTGACCACGAAGGCGATGAACAGGGCAAGGAAGCCCGTCTCGACCCGGATCATGCTGTTCGCCCAGAGGGTGGCGACGACCACCGGCGGGAATCCTCGTGCCGTGCCGGTCGCGACCTGCTTGACCGGCACCTCGCCCTCCGTCGACTCCACCCATGCGGGGATGCGAAGGCAGAGGATGCCGCCTCCCACCGCACACGCCGCGGTGAAGAACAGTGCGCCGGGTGAGCCGAACGCCTTCGACAGCCCGGCCGCGAGCGCACCGGCGGCTCCGCCGGCGATCATGCCGAAGGTGGTCAGGCGTGAATTGGTCTTGACCAGGGTGATCTGCTCCGGCAGCACCCGTGGCGTCAGGGCCGCCTTGAGCACGCCGAAGGCCTTGGACAAGACCAGGTTTCCCAGCGCGCAGGGATAGATCACCCACGGGTTGAAGTTGCTGAAGTTGAACGCCATCAATAGGGCCAGCAGTGCCCGGCCGAAGCTCGACATGGCCAGCGCCAGCCGTCGACCGCTCTGCAGCCGGTCGAGCATCGGGCCGATGAACGGGGCGATGACGGCGAACGGCGCCACCGTGATGACCAGGTACAGCAGCACCCGGCCGGTCGACTCGGCCGCAGCCGCTGCAAAGAACAGGGTGCCGGCGAGCGCGACGGCCAGCGCCGCGTCGACCGCGTAGTTGGCCATCACCGCGTAGGTGAGGTGCTCGAGGCCGGACTTGTCGGCACCGTCGGCGGTGGTCGCGCGGTGGAACATCTGTACGCCGCGATTGGTCAGCTCCCGGCTCCGCAGCGCCGCAACCCGGGTGACGGTGAGTTTGCGCGGACTCCTGGTACCGGGCTGACCCTTGACGTCGGGTTCGGCGGCTCCCGCGCCGAGTGGCTCGGAGTACGGCGGCAGGTGGCTGCCCCTGGGCGGCGGCTGATGCCTGGTGTACCCGGCGGGAGCGTCGGCGGGCGGACCGTCGGCGGACGGGCCGTACCCGGATCGTGCGCCAGCCGGCGGGCCGTACCGGTCCGGCGTATCTGACGGCGGGCCGTATCGGGCGGTTGCGTCCGCCGGCGGACCGTATCGGTTCGGGCCGGTAGCCCGGTAACCGGGATCGCGGCCGGCGGGAGGGTAGTTGGCGGGCCGCGGGACCGAGACCGTGGCCTGCCAGGCCGAGTCGGCAGGGGCGGCGCCAGGCGGTACCGGCGGCTGAGTCCGCGGCGGTGCCGGCGATGGAACGGAGGGGCGCCTCAGCACCGTGGTGGGCTGGTCCTCCGGTTCGCCGTATTCGTCGTACCTGGGCTGGGCCGCACGGGCACCAGGATCGGCTCGCCGGTCATTGCCGACGTTCCCGTCTTCTGGACCCGGCGCGCTCACCCCCACATCCTGCCCCACGCCGGAGGCCCGGCACACGAGGTTCCCACTGCGGGAGTTGGTGAGTTGTTCGGGTGCGATGCGGCAAGATGGGTTGGTGAGTTCTGATCCGACGCCGACTGCTTTCGCGGACCCTCGTCAGTCCGGCGTCCCGAACACCGGAGTCCCGGACACCGCGGCCGATCTGGACGTCACCGTGGGGCCGCAGCACGCGGGCGATGCTTCCGATGTGGCCGCCGTCGATCTCCGGTCCGACTGTTGTGCTGCTCGACCCGGTTGCCCTCGAGACGGCCAGAGCTGCGGCGCTGGCCGAGGCCGGCAGCGCGGAGAAGGTGGGCGACTTCCGGGTCGCGGTGGCCGAGGACGACGTCGCGGTCACCGCCCAATTCGCCGCGACCCAGCCGGGCTACCTGGGGTGGCACTGGTCCGTCACGCTGGCGATCATCGACGAGGGTCACCCGACGGTCAGCGAGGTGGTGCTGCTCCCGGGCGAGGGTGCGCTGCTGGCGCCCGCCTGGATTCCATGGGAACAGCGCATCCGCCCTGGGGACGTCGGAGTCGGTGACCTGTTGCCGCTCACCGCGGACGATCCGCGCGTCGTACCCGCCTACCTACAGTCGGACGATCCGGCCGTCGAGGCCGTCGCCCTCGAGTTGGGCATCGGGCGCTCGCAGGTATTGAGCCGGGAGGGTCGGATCGATTTCGCCGAACGGCTGCATGATGGGAGCTTCGGATCGTCGGGCGAGATTGCCCTTGCCGCGCCCGCGCATTGCTTCACCTGCGCCTTCTACCTGCCATTGGCGGGTTCGCTCGGGCAGCTGGTGGGGGCGTGCGGCAACGAGTTCTCACCGGCCGACGGCCGGGTCGTCGATGCCGGCTTCGGTTGCGGTGCGCACTCGGATGCCGTGATCGAGATGCCGGCGCGCTCTGCCGCGGCAGACGCCGTGATCGACGAACTCGCACTGGAAGTTCATCGGCGGCCGCTACCGCCCACGACGCTGGAGGTCGTCGACAACGCGACGGTCGGCTCCGCAGAACCGTTGTCCTCGGACGAGGCCGCGTTGTTGGAGTCGATCGATGTCGACTCGATGGACCCTGACGTTCTGGGTGAGCAGTTCACTCAGGAACAGCTCGCAGAGGCCGCGCTGCTCGACGCCGATCCCGACATCGAGGCCTGACACCCTGGCTCGGTCAGCTCGGTCCCCCGAGACCGGAACCGCAGACCCGTTCGGGACGGCGGACATGCGCCGAACCGTTCTCGAAGCGTGGGCAGCGTCTCCGGCGCGCTTCCGCGAGGACGCGAATGCGGAGGAGGCGCTCGCCATCGGCGGCTATGCCGACCGACTGCTGATCGAGTTGGCCGCCAACGCACTGGATGCTGCACGAGAGGCGGGCATTCCAGGGCGGGTGCGCTTCGCCCTTGTCTACTCCGCCGGGTTGCCCGAGTTGCGGGCCGCGAATGTCGGAGCGCCGTTGACGGCCGCCGGCGTGTCCGGTCTCGCGTCGCTGCGGGCCTCGGCGAAACGCGGGCGCGCCTCGACGGTCGGACACTTCGGCGTCGGCTTCACCGCAGTCCTGGCCGTCTCCGACTCTCCCCGGGTGCTCTCCACCTCCGGTGGCGTGGCGTTCTCCCGGGCCGGGACGGCCGCCGCGATCGCGGACCTCGGGGTCGACGAACTCGACGCAGAGGTGGCGGCCAGGGGTGGTCAGGTTCCGGTGCTGCGTCTGCCCTGGCCAATGGAATCCACCGATGGACCGGTGCCGAGCGGATTCGACACAGAAGTGCGCCTGCCGCTCCGAGAGGGCCTGGTCGGCGGCCTGACCGAGCTGCTCGACGGCGTCGGCGACGATCTGTTGTGGGCGCTGCCGGGGCTGCTCACGGTGGAGATCGCGCTGCCGGGCGCACCGGTGCGGGTGATCAGCAGGCTCGACCAGGGCGACGGCATTACGGTGATCCAGCACGACGTGGTCGGCAACGGCGCGGCGGCGAGCGACACAACCTGGCCCGCGCGTTCGCGGTACCGGGCGGTGACGGGCCGCGGCTCCATCCCGCCCGAACTGCTGGTCGACCGGCCCGTCGAGGAGCGGGCCCGCGACCAGTGGCAGCTGACGTGGGTGCTGGCGGAGAACGATGATCCCGGCACGACCACGCTCGGGTTCGATCTCGACGCGCAGGTCGATCCCGTCTTCCTCGGCGCACCGACGCCGACCGACGAACTGCTTTCGCTGCCGGCCAGACTGGTGGGGACGTTCCCGGTTGACGACACCCGCCGGCGCCTTGCCGTCGGCCCGCTGACCGGGTACCTACTCGAACAGGCCGCAGCGGAATACGTTCGGCTCTACCTCGCAACGCCGCCCGATCGGCAACTTGCGCTGGTTCCGACGGCCGGCTTTCCGGCGGGGCCGGTCGACGCCGAGTTGCGCGGGAGCATCATTCGGCGGCTTTCCACGGCGCCGGTGGCCCGCACCGTGCGTGACGAACCCATTGCTCCGTCGCTGGCCTGCGTGATCATGGGTGTGTCGGACGCGGCAGCCAAGCTCTTCGGCCGGGCGATACCGGGCCTGTTGCGGCCGCCCAGGTCTACCCGGGACGCGCAGGCTCTGCGGCTGCTCGGCGTCAGCACGCTGCCGCTGGCGGATGCTGTGACGGCGCTGGCCGGGATCGACGGTTCACCGTCGTTCTGGTACCGGATCTACGCCGAACTCGTCGACCAGGACTCCGAGGACCTGGCCAACCTGCCGGTTCCGCTGTCCGGCGGTGGTCGTCGGATCGGTCCGGCCGGGTGCCTGCTGCCTGGCCCCGACGCGGTGGGCGCCGACCTGCTGGCGCTGGTGACGCGGTTGGTACCGGAGGTGCGGCTGGTTCACGCTGCCGCGTCGCATCCGCTGCTCGCGCGGCTCGGAGCCGTGCCGGCCGACGCCGCGGCTTTGCTCGGAGATCCGGCGCTGGGCCGGCGATTCCACGACTTCCGGCAGGACCTGGAGGACACCGATCCGGATCCGGAGGAACTGGCCGATCTGGCTCGACTCGCCCTCGGCCTTGCGGACGAGGCGGGACCTGGTCTGCTGGAAGACGTCGTCCTGACCGATGCCGACGGCGAAGCATGGCCGGCCGGTGAACTGCTCATGCCAGGTGCGCCCCTGGCGAGCGTGCTGGCTGCGGACGCCGATCTGCCGATGGTCGGCGCGCAGTGGCTCGAGTATCCATTGCCGTCGCTGACCAGGGTCGGGGTCCGGACAGGGCTGAAGACGGTGACCGTGGAAAACGTCGACGCGGATCTTCCGGATCTGGACCGGTGGTGGTCCGAGGTGATCGGTGAGGGATTGCCTCCGGAGCCGTTCGACGCTGTGGCCGACCTCGATCTGGTGGACGACGAGAAGTGGCCGCAGCTGCTGGCCATGATCGCCGGCGATCCGAAAGCACTGCGCGCGTTGATCTCCGGTCCTGATCCGGCCGACTCACGGCCCTCGTACACCCGGTGGTGGCTCTCTCACTTCGCCGTTCTGGCCGGGTATCCGCCGAACCACTGGCGCCTTCCCGGCGCGATCGAACTGACCGGGTTGTACGCGGAGCTGCCGGTGATCGTCGATGCCGGCGTTGCGGCGGCTGTCGGCGTTCTGGCCACCGCAGCCGACGCCGTCGAGTCCGACGCCGACGGCTTCCTGCGCCGGCTTGCCGACCCCCGGCTGTCGGTCCCGGCGGGTGCGGTCCCGAACCTGACGCGGTTGGCTGTCGATGCGCTCGACCGCGATCCGCGGATGGCGCTACCCGCTTCGGTCCGCACCCTGTCGGGCGACGTGGTGGACGCGGACGACGCTCTGGTATTGGACCTGCCATGGCTGGCCCAGGTATTCGATGCGGGAGTGCTGGTCGCCGGCGGATCCGATCCCGGCCGTGTGTCCCGGCTGTTCGATCTCGGGCTTGCCTCCAGAGCGGCAACGGCGACCGTGATTGGCGCTGGCCGCGGCGCCCACCACGGGGCAGCTGGCCGCCGCAGAGCGGGCCGCCGCATCCCTGGGCGTCGAGCTGGGCACGCTGTTCCTGGCCGGGTCGCTGATGACGGTTCCCGACCTCGCGGTCACCCTGGGACAAGCGGCGCCGCAACGGGTTTCGTGGTGGCCCGCCGCCGACCTGATGGGCCCGCCCGGGGCGCCGACCCGCGCGGAGATGCTCACCGATGGTTCGGCGGACGGCATCGGACGGGCAGTCGCCTGGAAGGCGGGTCGCTGGCCCGACCGCCACGCCGCCGTTGCTGCGGCCAGGGGAGAGTCGGTCGATCTGGCCGAGGGTGGTCTGGTCTGAAGGGTCCGCACCGAGCGGCGAAAATCCCGGCAAAACGGACGACCCAGCGCGAGGATCGCGACGCGGTGCGCCAAAGCTACATTCGCTGGGCTGACTTGACCCCGCGGCGGGATGCGCTGCGCTGCCAGCTGTAGACCGAAAGTCCGAGGCCACCGAGGAAGGTGCCGGCGGCGGCGGTCCAGAGCCAGATCAGATGGCCGTCAGCGCGCAGATTGGAAACGTCGAACAGCAGAACAACGAACACGACGAACCAGACGACGGTGACCGGGACGACGATATGGAACACGTTGGCCTTGACCGGTGGAAGCTCCGGCGGGGTGTACGGCTGGACTCCTGGCCGCTCGGTGGACACCGGATCAGGATAGTCGGGCGCGCGTTCTTACCGATCGCATGCGTTGGAACGCTGGCCACGCGTGGTGATGCGCAGAGACATCCGGTTCGGCCTTTCGCCCTCATCTGCAGGCCGGGGCACCGGAGCGGGGGTGGCGGTGACCCGTCCGCCGTGACAAGGTGTTCCGAACGAGACCCCCGTCGGGCGGCGAGGTACCGGCGCCCCATTAGTGAGGTGTACATCCACATGCCCGACGTCGCTCCACTCGCAAACGAACTCCGGCTGGCCATCCACCGGTTGACCAGGCGGCTGCGTCAGCAGCACCCGACCCACGAGATGACGCTGACGCAGATCTCGGCGCTGGCCATCATCTGGCGGGAGGGTCCCATCACGGCCGGCGAACTCGCCCAACGCGAGCAGGTCAGGCCGCCGTCCATCACTCGCGTCGTCGACGGCCTCGAGGCCGCCGGAGTGGTTGTCCGGAAGGACAATCCCGCGGACGGGCGGCAGGTGCTCGTAGAGATCACCGACGAAGGCGTCCGCCGGATGGAGCTGTACGTCGAAGCCAGGGAGGCCTGGTTGGCGCAGCAATTGGCCCAGCTGTCGGCGAAGGACCGGGAAATACTGCATCAGGCCGCCGCGATCCTGAACGACCTCGCCTCCCGCTGACTCGGGCACAATCCGGTGGTGCGCGAGCCCATCACCATCACCGATCCGAATGACCCGCGCCTGGACGACTTCCGGGATCTGACCACCGCCGACCGCCGGCCCGATCGTCCCGGTGGCCGCGGGCTGGTCATCGCCGAGGGCACGGTGGTGGTCAGGCGCCTGATCGCATCGGCTTACCCGATCCGGGCCATGCTCGGTGTGCAACGCCGATTCGACGAGTTGTTGGCCGATCTCGAGGGCACCCCCGCTCCCTACTTCGCCGTCTCGCCCGATCTGATGGCCGAGGTGGTCGGCTTCCATCTGAACCGGGGAGTGCTGGCCACCGCCGACCGGGTCGCTTTTCCACCGGTCGCGGACCTGCTGGATGCGGTCACGTCCGTGGCGGTACTGGAAGGGGTGGGCGACCACGAGAACCTGGGCGCCATCTTCCGGAACGCGGCCGCGTTGGGCGTCGGTGCGGTGTTGCTCGGCGAGGGATGCGCAGACCCGCTCTACCGGCGCAGTGTCCGGGTTTCGATGGGGACCGTCTTGCTGGTGCCGTTCGCCCAGGTTCTCGCAATCCTGGCCGTCGATCGCAGACTTCCTGCACGCCAAGGGTTTCACCCTCGCGGCCCTGACGCCGCAGCGCGACGCGACCGAGCTGAGGCGCGCGGGTCTGGCCGGCCGCCGGGTGGCTCTCCTGTTGGGCTCGGAAGGGCCGGGGCTCACCGACGCCGCGCTGAATGCCGCGGATCTGCGCGTCCGGATTCCGATGGCGCCCGGGGTGGATTCGCTCAACGTGGCAACCGCAGGCGCGATCGCCTTTGCCGAGATCGCTACCTGGCGATGATCCGGCCGCTCCGGCCGATGCGGCAGACTGTCGGCATGCGCCTCAGCTTTCCCCGCGGTGCTGCCGGCGGTGCACACAGCTCCGGGTAGGCCGGCACCGGCCCGGCGCGGCTGCGATGACCGACGACGCACCGGCAGGCGCGGACGCAGCATCCGGTGACGCCGGGCCGGCCGTCGGGACAGGACGTGACGGGGCACCGATGAGGCGACTGATCTCGGACGTGGTCAGGGACTGGGCCTGGGTCGAGGAATGGCGTGAGGGTGGCGAGCCGGTGCCCTGGGGGCCGGGTCTGACCCTGTCCGGGTTCATCCTCATCCTGGTGGCCAGCGCGGTGTACGTGCTCTCAACGGGTCTGTCCGATCGGCCGATCGTCGCCATTGCCGTCAACCTGCTGGTGGCTGCCGGTCTTGGCCCGGCGCTGTGGCTCTCCCGCAGCCTGCCGGTGTTGCGCTGGATCGCGGGCGGCGCCGCAGCCGGAGTGCTGAGCGCCTGGTTCTGCGTGCTGGTGTTCCTGGTCTGACCGCGAAGCGGACGTCCCGGCGGGCTGCGCTCAGCGTGACGCTGGCTCGGTCAGACGAGTGAGTCCTGCCACGCCGTGTGCAGCCCGGCGAACCGGCCGCCCCCGGAGATGAGGTCGGCGGGGGTGCCGTCCTCCACGATGTGCCCGTGATCCATCACCAGCACCCGATCGGCGATCGCCACGGTGGACAGCCGGTGCGCGATGATCACCGCGGTCCGGTTGCGCAGCACGGTACGTAGAGCAGCCTGAACCGCCCGCTCCGACGGAATGTCCAACGAGGCGGTCGCCTCGTCGAGAATCAGCACAGCAGGGTCGGCCAGGAACGCCCGTGCGAATCCCACCAGTTGGCGCTGGCCTGCCGACAGCCGACCACCGCGCTTGCGAACGTCCGTCTCGAAGCCCTCCGGCAGTGCCCTGATGAAGGTGCCCGCCCCGATCGCGTCGGCCGCGGCCTCGACTTGCGCCCTGGTCGCTTCCGGCTTCCCCAGCGCGATGTTGTCGGCGACCGACCCGGAGAACAGGAATGACTCCTGGGTGACCATGACGACGCGGCGGCGCAGATCCTCGGTCGACAGGCGCGAGATGTCGATTCCGTCCAGCAGCACCCGCCCGGACGTCGGATCGTAGAAGCGCGCCAGCAACTTGGCCAGAGTCGACTTGCCGGCACCGGTCGCTCCGACGACGGCCAGCGTCTGGCCGGCGGGCAGTTCAAGGTCGAACGGTGCGAGCACCTCGACCTGTGGGTGGTAGGCGAAGCGAACCTGTTCGAAGGTGACTCGGCCCTCGACCACCGGCAGGGGGATCGGATCGTCCGGCTCCGGCACCGAAGGGAGCTCTTCCAGCAGTCCGGAAAGCTTCTCAAGGGCGGCTGCGGCCGACTGGTAGGAGTTGTAGAACATCGCGAGCTCGTCGAGAGGGTCGTACATCCGCCGGACGTAGAGCAGGAAGGCGGCGAGCACGCCGATTTCCAACCCGCCGTTGATCACCTGGACGGCTCCGATGATCATCACCGCGGCCAGGGTCAGGTTGCCGATGAGCCGCACCGCAGGCGTGTACTTGGCCAGGGCGATCAGTCCGTCCCCGTTGGCCTCGGCGTTCTCGTCGTTGAAGGTTGCGAAGATCGCCTCGTTGCGGGACTCCCTTCGGAAGGTGAGCACCGCGCGGAGGCCGTTCATGGTCTCGGTGAACTGGACGATGAGCGACGCGATCGCCGATCTGGTGCGCCGGTAGATCACCCTGGACGTGTTCTGGAACCAGCGGGTGAGCAGCAGGATCGGGATGAACGCGGCCAGCGCGATCAGGCCGAGCGGCAGATCCAGGAACAGCAGGGCGACGCTGATGGCGAAGACGGACATCACGCCCGACACCAGGCCGTCGAGGCCCTGATCGAACAGATCGGACAGGGTGTCGAGGTCGCTGGTCATCCGGGAGATCACCCGGCCCGAGGTGTACCTCTCGTGGAACGACAGACTCAGCGCCTGGGAATGGGCGAACAAGCGACCCCTGAGGTCGAGCATCACCGCCTGCGCGATACGGGCCGACAAGCGGATGAACACAGCCTTCATCACCGCGTTGAGCACCCCGGCACCGAGATAGGCCAGCGCGGTCCAGGTCAGCGGGCCGCCGTCCCCGTTCGCCAGCGCCGGGACCGCCGAGTCGATGCCGTAGGCCACGATCAGCGGCCCGACCAGATAAGCCAGCTCGCTGATGACCACGACCACCGCGGCCAGCAGTGCCATCGCCCGGTGCGGACGCAGCAGCGACCCGAGCAAACGACGGGACCGCGCCTGCAGCTTGATGCCCACGTCGGCGGTGATCTCGGAACTGTCCTCCGAGGCGACCCCGCGCCAGCTGTCGTCGGCGGCGGGATCCAAGGGGATCGCCGGTGTGGTCGTCACGCCTGATCCTCCCGGCTGGCCAGCAGGTCGCGGTACGCAGGCACCGTCGCCATCAACTCGGAATGGGTGGCGATGGCGGTGATTCGACCGTTCTGCAGCAGCGCCACGCGATCCGCCAACATCACCGTCGACGCCCGGTGGGCGACGATCAGCGTCGTGGTGGATCGGAGGGCCGCGCGCAGTGCGCGTTCCACCTCGGCCTCGGTGTGGACGTCCAAGGCCGACAGCGGGTCGTCCAGCACCAGCACGGACGGACTGCCCACCACTGCCCTGGCCAGGGCCAGCCGCTGGCGTTGCCCCCCGGAAAGCGAAAGTCCTTGCTCGCCGATGCGGGTGTCAAGGCCCCAGGGCAGGTCGTCCACGAAATCCGCCTGGGCCACGGCCAGAGCGGCGCGGGCATCGTCATCGGTGCCGTCCGGCTTGCCCAGCAACACGTTCTCGCGGACGGAGGCGGAGAACAGAGTGGCCTCCTCGAACGCAACGGACACCCGGGAACGGAGTACCTCGAGGTCGAGATCCCTGATGTCGACGCCGTCCAGCCGGATCGACCCGCCCGTGACGTCGTAGAGCCGATTCACGAGCGAGGTCAGGGTGGTCTTACCGGAACCCGTGGCTCCGACCAGTGCGACCGTTTCGCCCGGTCGCAGTTCGAGGTCGATGCCCCGCAGCAACTCGGCCGACCGACCGGCCTGCGGCTTCGCGTCGGCGAACTGGAACCGGACGTCGGTCAGCGTCAACCGTCCGGTGGCTGGTGGCGCCGGCACGGGATGCACCGGTGAGGTCACCGTCAGCGGGGAATCCATCACCTCGAAGTATCTGGCCGACGCCGCAGCGGTGTCGTTCGCCATGGCCAGCAGCCAGCCGATGGAATCGATCGGCCACCGCAGGCCCATCGCGGTACCGAAGAACGCAACCAGGATGCCGGCTGACATGGTGCCGGCCGCGACGTCCCTGATACCGAGCACCAGCACGATACCCAGCGCAATCTCGGGAAGGGCGATGATCACTGCCCAGAGCACCGACATCACCCTGGCCTTCGCCAGTTCGGTGTCCCGCAGTTCGTCGGGCCTGCCGCCCGAACGCGCGACCCAGGTGCGCGCTACGCCCGAACGCCTTCAGGATGCGGATACCAAGCACCGACTCCTCGACGACGGTGGCCAGGTCGCCGACCTGATCCTGCGAGCGACGGGCCAGGATCTGGTAGCGCGATTCGTACGAGAACGACAGGAGCACAAGCGGAATCGCCAGCGAGGCCACGATCAGGCCGAGGTGCACGGACAACACCAGCAGGATGCCGACCCCGACGACGAAGGTGGCCAGGTTGACGACCAGGAAGATCAGCCCGAAGGCCAGGAAGCGCCTGATGGTGGACAGGTCCGACACGGCCCGCGACATCAGCTGGCCCGCCGGCCAGCGATCGTGGAAGGAGACCGGCAGCTGCTGCAGCCGCCGGTAGAGGGTCGCCCGCATGGTCGCCTCGACCCGCATGGTGGGTCGGGTGGCCAGCATCCGCCTGATGAAGAACAGCGCTGCTTCGGCCACGCCGAGACCGATCAGCAGCAGAGCGGGCATCCACAGCTGGGACAACTCGCGGTGAGCGATCGGCCCGTCGATGATCCAGGCGATGACCAGCGGGAAGACGAGACCGCAGACGGTTGCGGCGATGGCTGCCAGTGCGGAGGCGCCCAGCGAAGGGAACGCCGGTCTGGCGAACGGAATCAGCCGCCGAAGCGAGGCGACGGTCGCAATGCGAGCCGGTGCACCGATGTCGTCGACCGGCGACGAGCCGCCGGTTCCACGGTGGCGTTCGGCTGAAGCCGCCTTCGCGCCGGTGGCGCCCGCAGTGCCGGCCGTGTCAGCAGTAGGAGCGTCAGCAATGGCTGCGGTATTGGAAGGGGCGGTGGTGTTCGACATGACGGGCTCAGGCTACGTGTCGACACCGACAGCCTGCCAACGGTTTAACGACGCGACCCGGGGGCACCGGCGGGCCGCCCCTGCGGTCAGTGGCCGGTGGACTTCGTCCCCAGCAGCACGTCCTCCCAGGACGGCATGGCCGGGCGTTGACCGCGCCGGGAAGCCTTGGCCGGCGGACGAGCAGGGCCGGCTGAATCCGTGCCGGTTCTGACGGCCTCTTCAGGTGGATTGACGCCTGCCCGTTCGTCGGTGATCGTTTCCTCGACAATGCGCTCGGCGCTGTGCGCCAGGACCTCTGGCGCGTCGGCCGGGACCGCCGAGCTGCGGGCCATGACCGCGGAACTCTCGGCCAGGACGGCCGTACTCCCGGACGGCACCGCCGCACTATCGGCCATGTTCTGCGGTTGCAGTGGAGCGCCGAATCGGGTGCTGCGGGTGTTCGGCCGGTCAATCACCGGGGCAGCCGGAACCCGGCTGTTGGTTGGAAGCTTGCTACCAGCCGGATGGGCCGCTCTCGATGACTCGCCGACCCTCCTCGGCTGCTCGGTCGGCAGGGTCGGATCCAGCGCTGCCGCCGACGCACTCACCGGGCGAAGGGGACGCAGTATCCGCAGCGCCGGGTCGACGATCTCAGCAGCCGCCTCGTCCCGGGCGCTGAGCGTTCCGCCGTCCGGCCCGGGGTGGAAAACCCAGTGCGCCCGGTTCTCCGAGCGACCGGCGTTCCAGGTCAGCGCCAGCACCCAGTCGTCGTCGTCCTTGAAGGCGTCCCAGCTGACTTCGCCGTCGTGGCCGCGCGCGGAAAGGGTGGCGGCGACCGTTGCCGCAACGGAGATCCCGGCCGTGATGCCGTCGATGGCCGGCCTGGCCTTCATCGCCCGCTCGGCGATGCTGGCCCGCTCCAGGAGTACCGGATAGGCAAAACGTTCGACGCGGGCCGCGGTGGTCCCCGCCATCGCGGCGACCTGCTCCACCGTTGCGCCGGCCCGGATGCGGGATTGGATCTCCCTCGGGCGCAGCTGCGATTCCATCTCGATCTCGAGTTGGCCGAAGCGGCTCAGGTCGCCGCGCGCGCCGGCCCGCAGTCGATCGTCGCAGGGAATGGAGAACTGTTCGCCGGTTGTCGGGTCCTCACAAACCAGGCTCTGGGCCGCGCTGCGCTGATCGCTGTCGGCCAGACCCAGAACCCGCAGTGGGCGCATGGTGTTCTCCTCCCGTGCCGGCGAAGAAGTTGCGCCGACTATCCGCTCGCAAATTTATCCCGCTGCCGCGACAGGCTCGCCAAGGCGCGCCGCACCCGGTGCACGCCCGTCAGAGCTGCCCGACGATGTGGTCGATGCAGGCGGTCAGCGCGGAGACGTCGTCGGGCTCGATGGCCGGGAACATGCCGACGCGAAGCTGGTTGCGGCCGAGCTTGCGGTATGGCTCCGTGTCGACGATCCCGTTCGCCCGCAGCGTCTTGGCCACCACCGACGCGTCCACGTCTTCGTTGAAGTCGATGGTGCCGACCACCTGCGAGCGCAGCTCGGGTCGGGCAACGAAAGGCGTTGCGAACGACGAGGTCTCGGCCCAGTCGTAGAGCCTGCTGGACGAGTCGGCGGTGCGCTTGGTGGCCCAGTCCAGCCCGCCCTGGCCGTTGATCCACTCGATCTGGTCGGCGAGCAGGAACAGCGTCGCCACCGACGGGGTGTTGAGCGTCTGGTCCTTGGTGCTGTTGTCCAGGGCCGTGGCGATGGACAGGAACTCGGGGATCCAGCGATCGGTGGCGGCGATCTCGGCGACCCGGTCGAGCGCAGCGGGGGAGGCCAGCGCGATCCACAAGCCGCCGTCGGAGGCGAAGACCTTCTGGGGTGCGAAGTAGTAGACGTCGGACTGGGTGACGTCGACGGGCAGCCCGCCGGCACCCGAGGTGGCGTCCACCAGCACCAACTGGTCGCTGGTCGCTCCGTCAGGCCGATTGACCGGCACGGCAACCCCGGTCGAGGTTTCGTTGTGCGCCCAGGCGTAGACGTCGACGTCTTCCTGCGCCACGGCAGCGGGCGCGTTCCCGACGTCGGCCTTGATCACCGTCGGGTCGGCGAGGAACGGCGCTCCCTTGGTGACGGTGGCGAACTTCGCCGAGAACTCGCCGAACGCCAGGTGCTGCGACTTGTTCCGCACCAGCCCTAGCGCGGCCGCGTCCCAGAAGGCAGTGGTGCCACCGTTTCCCAGGATGACCTGGTATCCGTCGGGCAGCGAGAACAGGGTTCCCAGTCCGGCCCGAACGCGGTGGACCAGCGACTTGACCCCTGACTGGCGATGCGAGGTTCCCATCACCGACGAACCCGATGCGGCCAGTGCGGCGAGCGCCTCGGGGCGCACCTTCGACGGGCCGCAGCCGAATCGGCCGTCGGACGGTTTCAGGTTCTCGGGCAGCACCAGGGTGGTCGGATCGGCCATGACAGGCGGCTCTCCTCGTTGTGTGCGGGGCATGCGGAATTGATAGGTGACGGGCGACACAGTGCGGTCGCACGCTCGTCCATTGTTTCATTGGCCGAGCCGTCGGCCGTACGCGCATGCTGGTGGCACAGCGCGGCACGAAGCCGTCAAGTCCGACGAGGGAAGAACACATGGCCGATTACAACGAGCAGATCATCGACGAGTTCCGCGCCAACGAGGGGCGGGTCGGTGGCAACTTCGAGGGCGCACCGCTGTTGCTCCTCCACTCGACCGGGGCCAAATCCGGCGCCGAGCGGGTGAACCCGATGATGTATCTGGCCGACGGCGACCGTTACGTCGTCTTCGCATCCAAAGGCGGCGCACCGACGAATCCGGCCTGGTACCACAACCTGAAGGCGAACCCGCGAGCGACGATCGAAGTCGGCACCCAGACGCTGCAGGTGCAGGCGATCGAACTGGAAGGTGAGGAGCGGAACCTGATCTACGACAGGCAGGCCGAGCTCTACCCCGGCTTCGCCACCTATCAGCAGAACACCGACCGAGTGATCCCTGTGATCGCTCTGACGCCGATGTCGTAGGTTCGTTTCAGCCGGCCAGGTCGAGATCGCCGAAGCCGTCGACGGTTTCCGGCTTCCGTGGCTGGTGACCGTCGTAGATCGCGGACGGCCGGACCAGTCGGCCCAACCGCTTCTGTTCCAGGATGTGGGCGCTCCAGCCGGCGGTCCGGGCGCAGGTGAACATGGCCGGCATCACCGCGGCCGGGACTCCGGCGAAGTCCAGGATGACGGCGGCCCAGAACTCGACGTTGGTCTCGATCGGCCGGTCAGGGCGCCGCTCGCGCAGTTCCGCCAGTGCCGCCTGTTCGAGAGCGGCCGCCGCTTCGTAACGTGGGGCGCCCAGTTCCCGGCAGGTACGGCGCAGCACTCGCGCCCGCGGGTCCTCGGCCCGGTACACCCGGTGACCGAAACCCATCAGGCGGTCGTGCCGATCCAGGATGTTCCGCACGACCGTGGCGGCGTCGCCGGTGTCCTCGGTCGCCGTGATCATCGGCAGTACCCGGGCCGGAGCTCCGCCGTGCAGCGGGCCGGACATGGAGCCGATCGCGCCGGTGAAACAGGCCGGAACATCGGCGCCCGTCGAGGCGACGACGCGTGCGGTGAAGGTGGACGCATTCATGCCGTGTTCGGCCGCGGAAACCCAGTAGGCGTCGATCGCGCGCACCTGTTCCGGCGACGGCTCGCCCAACCACATCGTCAGGAACCGTTCGACCACGCCCGGCGTGGCGTCGAGCAGCGACTGCGGCACCTCGGGCAGGTCACCGCGGGCCGATCTGGCCACGTAGGCCAGGGTGGCGGACGTGGTCTGCGCCAGGTGATCCCGTGCCTGCTCGTCGGTGATGTCGAGCAGCGGCGCGAACCCGCGGGACGGCGCCAACAGCGGCAATGAGGCCTGGACGTCCACCCGGACGTCACCCGAGGAGAACGCGGGCAACGAGATGTCCACCGGCAGGCGGGCGCCGAACGAATCGTCGACCAGCAGCGACCAGACGTCCTCGAAGCCGACCCGGCCGACGAGATCTTCGATGTCGACACCTCGGTAGCGCAGGGATCCGCCGTCCTTGTCCGGCTCGGCGATGGCGGTGTGGAAGGCGACGACGCCTTCGAGGCCGGGCACGAAGGCGGCGGTCGCGGGAGTGGGGTCGGTCGTTTGGGGTTGCGTAACAGTGGCCAATTCAGGCACCTCCACATTGAGGGTCGACGTCAGTCGGCGGGCAGACAAACGAGCGGGTGTCGGCACCGGCGATAACGGCGGTTCACCGAGCTTGAGAAGACTGTCCTCCATGTACCTGTGCGACGGCCATATGTCAGCCCGGTGCCGTTGGTCACTTCGGCGGGCGAGGTTGACGACGGCGCGCGGCGGTAAACCTTAGCTAAAGTAATGGCTGCGGACCCCACGGCTTCGGCCACCGCGCTGCAAACACCAAGGACGCACACCGGATGACTACGGAGCATGATCAGAACGTGACGCTCGACGATCTCGCGCGGATGCGGGAGAACTACACGATGGCGGGGCTCGACGAGGGCGATGTGTCGGCCGACTGGGTCGTCCAGTTCGACCGCTGGCTGACGCAGGCGGTCGCCGCCGGGGTCACCGAGCCCAACGCGATGGTGCTGGCCACCGCGAGTCCCGAGGGCATGCCCGCAGCCAGGACCGTACTGGCGAAGGGTGTCGACGCGGACGGCGTGGTCTTCTACACCAACTACACCTCGGCCAAGAGCCACGATCTCGAGCAGAACCCCTGGGCTGCCGTCACTTTCCCGTGGTATCAGCTGCAGCGTCAGGTGCACGTCCGAGGTCGGGTTCATCGGGTCGACGCGGCCACGTCGCTGGCCTACTGGCGACAACGCCCGCGGATCTCGCAGATCGGCGCGTGGTCCAGTCCGCAGTCGACGGTGGTGGCCGACCGGGACGAATTGGATCGGCTGCAGCAGCACGTCGAGGATCAATTCGGCGGCCGCGACGACGACGCGCGCGGAGAGATTCCATTGCCGCCACATTGGGGTGGCTGGCGGGTGGAGCCGGTCACCGTCGAGTTCTGGCAGGGCCGGACGGGGCGGATGCACGACCGGTTGCGCTACCGACTGGTCAGCGACCACTCGCTGGGTGATCGCTGGGTGATCGAGCGGCTCGCTCCGTGACCGATGAGTCACCTGCACCCGCACCATCGACGGAACCGCAGGCCCCGACCGACCCACGTCCCACCGGTTGGTTGCGGAAGATCGTCCCGGACCCGCGACCCCTGCAGATCGCCAACTACCGCAGGATGTTCTTCTCGCAGGTCGCCACCGTGGTCGGCTCCGCACTCACCGCAGTGGCGGTGCAGCAGCAGATCTTCGATCTGACCGGCAGTTCGGCTCTGGTCGGCCTCGCATCCCTGGTGGCGTTGGTGCCGCTGGTCGTCTTCGGGCTGCTCGGTGGGGCGGTGGCCGACACCTTCGACCGGCGCAAGCTGATGATGATCACCTCGACCGGCATCGCGCTGACCAGCCTCGCCCTGTGGCTCACGGCGCTGGCCGGCACCCGGCAGGTGTGGGTCATCATGGCGCTGCTTGCCGTCCAGCAGGGCTTCTTCGCGGTCAACCAGCCGACCCGCAGCGCGATCCTGCCGCGCATCGTCCCTGCGGAACTGGTGCCGGCCGCCAACAACCTGAATATGACCGTTTTCGCCACCGGGGTCATCGTCGGGCCACTCCTGGTCGGCGTGCTCATCCCGATCACCGGACTGCCCTGGCTGTACTTCATCGACGCGCTGACGCTGACCGGCGTGCTGTACGCGGTGATCCGGCTGCCACCCATCCCGCCGGCCGGGGCCGGCACCGGCCGCGGTCGCGCGAAGGTGAGCGACGGGCTGATCTACCTGCGGGCCCGGCCGCTACTGCTGATGACCTTCGTCGTCGACATCATCGCCATGGTGTGCGGCATGCCGCGGGCGTTGTTCCCGGCGATGGCCGAGCACACGTTCGGCGGTCCGCCGGGCGGCGGGGTGGCGCTGGGCATGCTCAACGCCGGCCTCGCGGTCGGTTCGTTGCTGGGCGGCCTGACCGGCGGGTGGATGACCAGGGTGCACCGGCAGGGCATCGCGATCCTGGCTGCGGTCGTGCTGTGGGGGATCGCGATGATCGCTTTCGGCAGCACCTCGGTGCTCTGGCTGGCGGTGCTCTATCTGGCCATCGGTGGCTTTTCGGACCTGGTCAGCTCGGTGTATCGATCGACGTTGCTGCAGGTGGCGGCGACCGACGAGATGCGCGGGCGGATGCAGGGCGTGTTCACCGTTGTGGTGGCCGGCGGTCCACGGCTGGCCGACCTGGTGCACGGCGTGGTGGCGGACGCGACCTCCACCATGTTCGCCGTCGTCGGCGGCGGTGTGTTGTGTGTGGTGTTGACCATCGTGGCCGGCTGGTTCGGTCGACCACTGCGCGACTACGACTCCCGCCACCCCAGCTACGAGGAGCCGGGCCGCGTGGTCGGCCACTCGGCCTGATCCGCTGCGGGCAGGGGGCGACCGGGGGGCGTTTCCAACCTTGCAACGGTTGCCCTGACTCGGCAACGCCCACAGCGCATGCAAGGTCGGGCCGGACGTTGCAAAGTCGGCACCACAATTCAGCCTGCGCACCGGGCCGGATGCCGCGCCGGTGCCCCGTTGGGTGCAGGATTGCGGGGGTTCGGCAAGGCAAACAGGAGGCACTCGTTCTGATGGCGCACCCCACACCGCACTCGCCGCAGGACTGGGCGCCCTATCCGCGGCTCGACGACGCCGTACGTGCATATATCCGTGATGCGGATGCGGCGCTGGAAGCCCTGAACGGCGTGGTCGACCCGGCCGCGATCAAGGCGTTCACCTGCGAGCTGGTGCCATCGACCCAGCCGTGGGGCGAGTCGCTGTGGCAGGAGGTCGCCGTCACCGACGGGAAGCGGCTGATCCTGTGGCATGGCGACGACGAGGTCGACGAGGACCGTCCGGATGTGCTGATGTTCTCGTCCTCCGTCCGGACCGTCCCGCTGCGCGCCATCGTCGACCAGGGTCTGCGGAACCGTTTCAAGGCCGAACCGGACGGCTCCCGGACGATGTATGCGGTCATGTTGTACCTCTCCACCCAGACTCCGGAACGATCGATGACCGAGCTGACCGAGGCGAACGAGACCCGAACGGTGCAGTACGTCGAGACCTACCGGTTCTCCAAGTCGGTCACCGACGGCGGGCTGGCTCAGATGCAGCGTCTGCTGCAGTTCGGCCGGGCCATCTCCCACTTCACGGCGGTGGCCGGATGACGCGCCCGGTGTCGGGGCACCAGTTCACGGTGCGCCGGGGAGATGCCGTCGTGCAGGTCGGCGAGGTCGCCGCGGTGCTGCGTGAGTTCTCCGTGGCCGGGGTGCATTTCACCGAAACGTGGCCCGACGATCTGGTGGCACCGATGGGGGCCGGGATGCTGCTGGCGCCGTGGCCGAACCGGGTGGGCGGTGCGACCTGGACCCATGAGGGCAAGACGCAGCAGTTGGACATCACCGAACCGTCCAAGGGAAACGCCATCCATGGCCTGCTGCGCAACACCGCGTACCGGATGGTCGACCAGAGGCCGGACAGCGTGACGCTGTCCGCTTCGGTGTACCCGCAGCACGGTTACCCGTTCATCCTGGATCTGGACGTGTCGTACGCACTGACGGAAACCGGGCTGCGGGTGACGTACCGGCTGTTCAACGCCGGCGCAGCGGCAGCCCCGTTCGGCATCGGCGCCCATCCCTACCTCCGGGTGGGCGACTACCCGGCCGCCGATCTGAACATCACCGTCGCCGCGGCCACCCACCTCGTGGTCGATGATCGGATGATCCCGGTGTCACGGGAATCGGTGACCGGAACGCACCTCGACCTGCGCTCCGGCCGGCGGGTGGGAGATCTGAAGACCGACGCGGGCTTCACCGACATCGAGCTGGTCGACGGGCATGTCGAACACCGGCTGTCGGCGCCGGATGGCACTTCGGTGGTCCTCTGGGCCGACCCGGTGTTCGGCTGGGCGCAGGTCTATTCGCCGGACACGTTCCCGGGGCCTGGGCAGCCCGACCAGCGCGTTGCGCTCGCCGTCGAGCCGATGACCTGTGCCGCCAACGCCTTGAATTCCGGCGACGGTCTGCTCTGGCTCGAGCCGGGAGCGACCTGGTCGGCGTCATGGGGCCTGCGACCGGAAGGTTTCTGATCAGTTCACGGTTGTCCGCTGCACACGTTCGAAGATCTGGAGAGAAGATGACAGAGCACGACATCCTTGGGCAGGTCCGGTCCCTGGTCGACCAGGAGCACGAGCTCCGCGCGAAGCGGGCGTCTGGCGAGATCGACCCGCAGGAGGAGCAGGCCCAACTGCAGTCGCTGGAGGAAGCACTCGACCAGTGCTGGGATCTGCTTCGCCAACGGCGCGCCAAGAGCGAGTTCGGCGAAAACCCGGAGGACGCCTCGGCCCGCGCCGTGAAAACCGTCGAGGGTTATCTGCAGTAGCGCACTCGGCGGAGACCTGAGCGACGGCCCGGTCAGCGGGTGCGTTGCTCGAAGCGTCGCAGCGCCTCCACGCGTTCCGTCGCGTGGTCGACGATCGGCTCGGGATAGCCCTTCGGGACACCGCCGGGCAGCTCCCACGGTCGATGTACGGCCTTTCCGGCCACACCGGCCAGCTCCGGCACGTACTTGCGCACGTAATCGCCTTCGGGGTCGAACTTCTCGCCCTGGCCTATGGGATTGAAGACCCGGTAGAAGGGGGCGGCCTGCGCCCCCGCCCCGGCAACCCACTGCCAGCCAAGGGTGTTCGACGCCACATCGCCGTCGATCAAATGGTTCAGGAAATGCTTCGCCCCCAGTTGCCAGGCCAGATGAAGATCCTTGATCAGAAACGACGCGACGGCCATCCGCACCCGGTTGTGAATCCAGCCCTCCGCCAGGAGTTGCCGCATACCGGCGTCGATGTAGGGGTAGCCGGTCCGCCCCGCCTTCCAGGCCGCCAGTCGCTTGTCAGCCTCCTCGCCAACGTCCCAGGAAAGTCGGTCTATTGCCGGGTCGGCGGACACCCGCGGCAGATCAGGACGGTGGAACAGCTGATCGGCGTAGAACTCACGGAAAGCCAGCTCCCGTTGGTACGCCGCGGCTCCCGGCGAGCGGTGCCTCGACAGGTCGTCCAGCAGGGTGCGAGGATGCAGGCAGCCCCATTTGAGGTAGGCCGACATCCGGCTGGTGCCGGGATGGTCAGGCCGGTTGCGCTCGTCGTCATAGTCGGCCGACGCCTGATCGAGGAACGCGCGCCAGGTGCGGTGCGCCGCCTTCTCGCCCGGTTCGATCAGATTCATTCCGCCGGGCAGGGTCGCCGTGATCTCCGCTGTGTCGTCGGGGCGGGCGCCGGGCGACGACAAAGAACCGGGATCGACCCAGCGCACGGACGACCCGGATCCGGCGGGCTTGCGCCAACCATGCGCCGTCCAGCCGCGGAAGTATGGCGTGAACACCGAATACGGCTGCCCGTCCGGCTTTTTGACCCGACCTGGCGCTACCGCATAGGCCGATCCGGTGGCGATGAACTCGATGTTCTTGTCCTGCAGAGCTTCACCGACCCGCTGGTCGCGCGTTCGGCCGTAGGGACCGTAGTCGGCCGACACGTGGACGGATTCCGCGCCGATCTCCTCCGCCAACGCAGGGATGACCGATTCGGGCCTTCCGTGAACGATGAGCAGCCGGCCGTCGATCGATCGTGGAGAGCTCGTCCAGGCATCCGGCCAGGAAATGCCGGCGCGGCAACCCGGACGGCCGCAGGAGCACGTCGTCGGCCACGAAAACGCCGAGCACGTCACGGCTTCCGCCATCCGTGACCGCGCGCCGCGGCGAGCAGGGCCGGATGGTCGCCGGTCCGTAGATCGCGACGGAACCAGAGCAGTGAAGTCGTCACCCGGTGCTGGTTCCCACGTTCCGCCGCTTCAACCGGCGAACGCTCCGCGCTATGAGCGAGCGTCTTCGTTGATGTAATCCCTTGCCGTGTACCCGGTGTACACCTGGCGTGGGCGGCCGATCTTGGTCGCCGGATCCTGGATCATCTCGCGCCACTGTGCGATCCAGCCCGGGAGTCGGCCAATGGCGAACAGCACGGTGAACATCTTCGTCGGAAATCCCATGGCCTTGTAGATCAGACCGGTGTAGAAGTCGACGTTCGGGTACAGCTTGCGCTGGATGAAGTAGTCATCGTGCAGCGCAACATCTTCCAGCTGCTTCGCCAGGTCGAGGAGTTGGTCGTTGACACCGAGTGATTCGAGGATGCCGTCGGCCGTCTGCTTGACGATGGCGGCACGCGGATCGTAATTCTTGTAGACGCGGTGGCCGAAGCCCATCAGCTTGACGCCTGGCTCCTTGTTCTTCACCCGGTTGACGAACGCGCTGATGTCTCCGCCGTCGTCGCGGATGGAGCCGAGCATCTGCAGCACCGCCTCGTTGGCGCCGCCGTGCAGCGGGCCGAAGAGGGCGTTGATTCCGGCCGCGACGGACACGAACAGGTTCGCGTTCGCGGAACCGACCAGTCGCACCGTCGAAGTCGAGCAGTTCTGCTCGTGATCGGCATGCAGGATGAACAACTGGTCGAGCGCCTTGGCCAATTTCGGGTCGACCTCGTACGGCTCCGCCGGGAAGCCGAACGACATCCGGAGGAAGTTCTCCACCAGGCCCAGCGAATTGTCCGGGTACAGCAGTGGCTGGCCGACCGTCTTCTTGTAGGCGTAGGCCGCGATCGTCGGGAGCTTGGCCAGCAACCGGACGGTGGACAGCTCGACGTGCTCGGGATTGAACGGGTCGAGCGAATCCTGGTAGAAGGTCGACAGCGCACTCACCGCGCTCGACAGCACCGGCATCGGGTGCGCGTCCCGCGGGAAACCGTCGAAGAATCGCTTCAGATCCTCGTGCAGCAGCGTGTGCCGGTTGATCCGGGAGGTGAAATCGGCCAGCTGCGTCTCGGTCGGCAGCTCGCCGTAGATCAGCAGGTAGCTGGTCTCGATGAACGTGGAGGACTTGGCCAGTTGTTCGATCGGGTAGCCGCGGTAGCGCAGGATGCCGGCGTCGCCGTCGATGTAGGTGATCGCAGACGTGGTCGATCCGGTGTTGGTGAATCCCGGGTCCAGTGTGACGATGCCGGTGGTGCTGAGCAGCTTGCCGATCTCGACGCCCGAGGCACCTTCGGTAGCCGGTACGAGTTTGAGCTCCAGCGTGGTGCCGTTGTAGCTCAGCGTGCCCGACGTCGGCGCGGATGCTGCTTCAGCCGGCGTCGAGTCGGCTTCCGCGGGCGTCGAGTCGGCGGGCGTCGGGTCGGCCGGCGTCGGGTCGGCCGGCGGTGTATCCGCAAGGGGGGTCTGGTCGACCTCGGACATGTACGTCTCCGCTTCTGCACAGTTGACCACTGCTGGGCCCCGGCCTTCCGGCGAACCTGGCACGTCACCGTGGTTCCCCGACGGGCGGAGTGGATCTACTTTGCGCGAATCTACTTCGCTGAGCGGCCCGACAGGCCAACTGGGTCGGCTCGCCCGCACCGTGCGTATGGTCGAGTGTGACGTTGGTCCCACTTGTCCGCCGTGCCGAGCGAGGCTGTGGCGCGCCGACGACAGAAACGGACGAAGGACATGAGCCTGGCCCTGGCGAGCATTCTCGCCGAATCCGCCCAGCGTTACCCCGATCGCGAAGCGGTGGTGATGGGGACTACGCGGATCACCTACGCGGAGCTGTGGGAGCAGACCCGTCGTTATGCCGCCGTGCTGACGCGACGCCGGCATCGTCCCCGGCGACAAACTCGCGATGCTGATGCCGAACGTGCCCGACTTTCCCATGGTCTACTACGCCGCGCTCTCGCTCGGCGCGGTGGTGGTGCCGGTGCACGCGCTGCTGGTGGCACGGGAGATCACCTACGTGCTGCAGAACTCCGGTGCCAAGCTGCTCGTGGTGGCCGCGCCTCTCCTCGCGGAAGGGGCACCCGCCGCTGCGGCAGCCCACGTTCCGCTGCTGTCGGTGATGGGTGGTGACGGGATCGACCGGCTGGACCTGATGGCCGCCCAGGCGTCGCCGGTGACGTCCTATGTCGAGCGGGACGCGCACGACGAGGCCGTCATCCTCTATACCTCGGGCACCACCGGCTCCCCCAAGGGCGCCGTGCTGTCGCAGCTCAACATGATGATGAACGCCATCGTCTCTGCGACGTCCGTGATGAACCTGACGTCAGATGACGTCATTCTGGGCTGCCTCCCGCTCTTCCATTCCTTCGGTCAGACCTGCGCGATGAATGCGGGCTTCTTCGCCGGCTCGACGTTGGTCATGCTGCCCCGTTTCGACGGCGCGGCCGCCATGGACGCCATCGACGCCGAGAAGGTCAATGTCTTCATGGGTGTGCCGACGATGTACATCGGGTTGCTCGCCGCAGCGCGCACGGATACGCGGCGACCACAGCTGCGCATTGCCGCCTCCGGCGGAGCGAGCCTGCCGGTAGCAGTGATCGACAAGTTCGCGGAGGTCTTCGCGGCCGACATCTATGAGGGCTACGGGTTGTCGGAGACGTCGCCGGTGGCGACGTTCAACCAGCCGGTTTTCGGCCGCAAGCCGGGCACCGTCGGTCGGGCGGTCTGGGGCGTCGAGGCGGAGATCGCGGCCGCCGACGTGGAGGGCCGGATCGAGTTGCTGCCCGTCGGCGGGATGGGCGAAGTGGTGATCCGCGGGCACAACATCTTCCGCGGTTACCTCGAACAACCAGGAAGCGACGGACGCGGTGATGGTCGACGGCTGGTTCCGCACCGGCGATCTGGGCGTGAAGGACGCCGACGGCTTCTTGTCCATCGTCGACCGGAAGAAGGACATGATCCTGCGCGGCGGCTACAACGTGTACCCGCGCGAGGTGGAAGAAGTACTGGCCGGGCACCCGGGTGTCTCGCAGGTGGCGGTGGTCGGGTTCCCGAGCGAGGTGCACGGCGAGGAGATCTGTGCCGTCATCGTCCGCTCGCCCGAAGGCGCCGACCTGGACGAGGATGCGCTCATCGGCTGGTCGCAATTGCAGCTCGGCCGCTACAAATACCCCCGCCGCGTGGAGTTCGTCGAGTCCCTCCCGATGGGCGCCAGCGGCAAGATCCTGAAGCGGGAGATCGTCGCCAACCTGTGACACCCGCGGCCCGGCGCACCACCCTCGTCCTTGGCGGGGATCAACTTCGCCGGCGGGGATGAAGTCGTCGATTCCCGTCACTTCATCCCCAAACGGGCGCAGTTGATCCCCGCGGCCGGATCCGCCCGACGTGCCTTACGACTGTCGGCGATCTGCGTTGGCGTGGATGGCGTCGCGCAGCCACTGCGCCAGGCCCGGCGCCACGTCCTCGTAGGTTCGGGTGAACCTCTCGTCGGCCAGGTACATGTCGCCAAGGCCACGGTGCATGTCGTAGGAACAGTCGTAGAACTGCTCGATCGAGAGACGGTGCTCCTCGGCGAGGTCCATCGCCACCTCACTGTCCGGGGCAGATCCCGAGCTCATCTCCGCGGCGAGTCGGCGATTGAGATCGTCACCCGCCTCCTTGATCGCGATCCAGTCCTGCTTGGTCAGTTTCGCCGTGCGCGACTGTGACTGCTTCCACGCGTCGGTGTCTCCCCACCGCTCCTGCGCCTCCGCCTCATAGTCTTCGCTGTACTTCTCGCCGAAGACCTCGAATTTCTCTTCGGGTGTCAATTGAATTCCCATCGTGTGCGCCTCCATTTCCTTTTCGACGGCAGCCACCATCTCGGTCAGCCTGCTGATCCGCTGCTGCAGCAGCTCGTGCTGCCTGCGCAGGTGGGCACCGGTGGTGGCGCCCGGACGGGTCAGCATCGCGAGAATGTTGTCGAGGGAGAAGCCGAGCTCTCGGTAGAACAGGATCTGTTGCAGCCGTTCCAGATCTGCGTCCGAGTACATGCGATAGCCGGCCCCGCTGCGACCCGCCGGCACCAGCAGTCCGATCTGGCCGTAGTGGTGCAACGTCCGGACCGTCACACCAGCCAGGTCGGCTACTTCGCCGACCGAGTACGTCATGCCGCTCCCTGCTCTTCCTTCCGGTGGACTGTCGTAGGTGTCGTCGCGGCCGTGTGACCGCGACAGCAACCACGATCCAGCCTGACGCTACGTGAGGGTCAAGTGCATTCCCACACTAATTCCGGACCTGAATGCATGCAGCCCCGGACCAGGAGGTCCGGGGCTGCCGCGTTTCGGGAGCGAAGATCAGGTGGTGGTTGCCTTCGTCAGGTCGTAGACCGTCACGCCGCCAACGGTTGTCGCCGTGAAGTGCGCGGTGACCCAGGCGGTGATGGCGCTCGAGGAGGAACTGCCGCCGCCCTGACCGCCGCCGAAGCCGCCGCCGGCGATGAAGTAGTGGATATCGCCGGCCGCGACATACGCCTCGAACTGGGCCAGGGTCGGCGACGGATCAGACCCGGTGAATCCGCCGATCGGCATGACCGCCTTGTCGGTGGCCAGGATGTAGCTGTCGGCCGACTGGGAGCCGATGGTCGCTGCAGCCCACCGTGAGGTGGTGCTGTTGAGAAGTGTCACCAGTGCGGCATTGCTGGTGGCCGTGTCGCCGCCGAACCCGCCGCCGGTCGGTGGTCCTCCGAACCCGCCTGCGGTTCCAGGAGTGGCGGCCGATCCGGTCCCGGTCGCTCCCGTCGGGGGAGTGCCGGTGAATCCCGCTCCGCCGGGCCGGGTTCCGCCGCCGAAGCCGCCTCCACGCATGCCGCTGGCGACTGGACCCGCGGTCGGGGTCGAACTGGTGTGGGCGGTGGCCAGCGTGTCGATCGTGAAGGCAGCTGATCCGCCCATCGCGGCGATGGAACCCACCAGCAGGCCGATCACGGCGTACTTCTTGAGTCGCCCCACGGAGGCCGCGAGTATCGCCGCGCCCAGCACGCCGCCGATCAGGACGACCCACCGCAGCCAGGGCAGGAACGTCGGTGCATCCCGGTTCAACAGGTAGTAGGACCAGATCGCCGTCACCGCGATCATCAGGGCGAGGCAGGCGCGAGCGAGGTGGGAAGCGCGTCCCCGCCAGAGTTCCCGCCCGGCAATCGCGACCAGACCGGCAATACCCGGAATCAGCGCCACCGAGTAATACGGGTGCACCGTGCCCTGCATGTAGGACAAGACGATTGCGGTGACGATCATCCAGCCACCCCACAGCAGGATGCCGGCGCGGGTCTTGTCCGTCCTGGGTGCCCTGCGGGTGAACCACATGCCGGCAACGAAAGCCACCAGCGCCGCCGGGATGAGCCACGAGATCTGCGAGCCGAAGGACGTTCCGAACATCCGGGTGAGACCGCTGGCCCCGCCGAAGTTCCCGCCCTGGTTCCCGCCGCCGTTCCCGGTTCCGCCGAACAGTCGGCCGAGGCCGTTGTAGCCGATCGCCAACTCCCACAGCGAGTTGTCGGTCGACCCGCCGATGTAGGGACGCGCGTCAGCCGGCCACAGTGCGACCAGAGCGACAAACCAGCCGGCCGAGATGATGACCGCTCCGAGCGCAGCCAGAAGATGCCAGATGCGAGTCAGCAGCTTGTTTTCAGATGCCACCAGGTAGACGAGTCCGAAGGCGGGCAGAACGAGCAGGCCCTGCATCATCTTGGTCAGGAAGGCGAAGCCGATCGCCACGCCGGCCAGCAACAACCAGCGAAGCGCGTGAGACTTTCGGCCCTGGGCCGGCTTCTCGATGGACCGGACGACGAAGTAGGCGCCGGCAGTCATCAGCAGCACCAGCAGGGCGTCGGGGTTGTTGAAGCGGAACATCAACGCCGCAACGGGTGTCAGCAGCATCAAGGTGCCGGCGACGAGTCCGGCCGCATGACCGGACGTGCGCTTGACCGTCGCGTAGAGCAGGGCAACCGTGCCGACGCCCATCAGGGCCTGGGGAAGCAGCATGGAGAACGAGGAGAACCCGAAGATCCGGGCCGACAGCCCCATCACCCACAAGGAGGCAGGCGGCTTGTCGACGGTGATCGAGTTGGCCGAGTCGAGCGAGCCGAACAGCCAGGCCTTCCAGCTCTCGGTGCCCGACTTGACGGCAGCCGCATAGAAGTCGTTGGCATAGCCCGAGATCGAGAGGTCCCACAAGTAGGCCGCGGCCGTGACCACCAGAAGCGCGATCAGCAGCGGCCGGGCCCATCGCGGGTCCTCGACCCTGCCGCGGATCAGCCGATTTCCGAAATTGCGCTGCTGCGGGGGACCGGCCGGGTTGGCGGGCGGGGACTCCGGCGGGTTCGCCGGTAGGCCCAGCGTCGTCGGGGCGGAGGTCATCGTCATTGTGCTGTTTCCTTTTCACGCGCGAAGCAGGAATGGATCTTCAGGGTCGTTGCGTGGCTGTCGGAGGCCAGAGGTATCACCGTTGGGGCAGGCTCGCCTTCGCTGGTCATGAAAGAACTGTCGCGCATCGGTCTGTGCCGTTGCGTTGCCCTCGCTTTGCGGTTCCTGTGCGCCTGATCGGGCCCACGAATCCCGAGCGCGCAGCCCGATGCTCTCGGACGTCGAGCGCCGCAGGGCCGGTCAGCCGGCGGAGCCGGCCGTCAGGTCGTAGAGGGTCACTGATCCGATAGTCGTTGCGGCGTAGTGGGAAGCCACCCACGATGCAATTTCGTCAGCGTCCTGGGAGCCGGAGGTCGTGCTTCCGTTCGGTCCGCCACCGATGGTTCCGCCGATGAAGTAGTGGATTTTCCCGGCCTCGGCCAATGCCTGGAACTGCGCCAGTGTCGGTGCTGGATCGGTGCCGTTGAATCCACCGACGGCCATTACCGGCAGTCCGGTGGCCAATTGATAACCGGCGGCGTTGTTCGAACCGATGACGGCTGCCGCCCATGTGTAGTCGGCGGCATCGGTTTCCAGGGCGGTGACGGTGGCCGCGGTCGGCGTGGAAGCACCGAGCAGGCCACCCATTCCCCGGCCACCCGCACCACCCGTGGCGATGCCGCCGCCGAAAGCTTGGTTGCCCGCAGCGGTTCCCCCGGCGAACCCTCCGTTGCTGCCTCCGGGACGAGGGCCGCCGAATCCGTTGCCGTTCGTCGACGGCCCGGCGGACGGCACGGCGCCGGTGTGTCCGGTCGAGATCGTCTCGACGGTATAGGCGGCCGGTCCGGCCAACAACACCGCCGCGGTCAGCACCGCCGCGATCGCGCCGACGATCCGAACGCGTCTGCCGGGTACTACTGTCCCCGCAATCACTGCCCCGGCAGCCACGAAGGAGCCGATGAGCACCGTGGTCGAGAGCCACGGCAGGAAGTGCAGGCGTCCTGTCCAGCAGCACCTTCGCCCAGATGCCGGACAACACAACCGATCCCGCGAGAGTGCCGAGCGCAGCGGGGGAGTGGCGATGCTGCCACAGTTGGTGGCCCCCGATGCCGACCAGCGCAGCGATCGCCGGAGCGAGAGCCACCGTGTAGTAGGGATGGATGATGCCCTGCATGGCGGAGAAGACCACTCCGGTGACGACGAGCCAACCGCCCCAGACGATCAGCGACGCACGGACCTGATCGGTGCGGGGGCGACGTGCGCTGATCATCAGCCCGGCGACCAGTGCGATCAGAGCGGCGGGCAGCAGCCAGGAGATCTGCCCACCGATCTCGGACTCGATGAGTTTCGTCGGAGAACTCTGATCCTGCCACCCAACGCTGCCCACCTCGTCGCCGGTGAGCCGACCGAAACCGTTGTAGCCGAACAACAGGTCGAGGACGGAGTTGGTTTGCGAGCCACCGATGAACGGCCGACTCGCGGCTGGCCAGAGCAATGCGATCGCCACCCACCAGCCCCCTGCGACGATCATGGCGGCGAGGGCTACGAGCAGTTGCCATATCCGTTTGGCCAGCCGGGGCGGACCGGCGACCAGGTAGGCGAGGCCGAACCCGGGCACCACCAGGAATGCCTGCATCATCTTCGCCAGGAACGCGATACCGATGAATACGCCACACCACAGCAACCACTTGGTTCTGCCATCGGCGATCGCCCTGGTGATCGCCCACGCCGCGGCGACCATCCCCAGCACCAACAGGGCATCGGGGTTGTTGAACCGGAACATCAGCGCCGCGACGGGTGTGAGAGCAAGTGCCGACCCGGCCAGCAATGCGGCCAAGGGGCTGGTGACCCGCTTGACGGTTGCGTACAGCAGGCCGACCGACGCCACCCCCATCAACGCCTCCGGCAACAGGATGGCGAACGAGTTGACGCCGAACATCCGAGCCGATAGCGCCATGAACCACAACGCGCCCGGCGTCTTGTCGACCGTGATGGAGTTGGCCGCGTCCGACGATCCGAAGAAGAACGCTTTCCAGGAAACCGATCCGGCCTGGGCGGCGGCCGAGTAAAAGGCGTTCGCCCAGCCGGACGACGTCAGATTGATCAGGTACAGCGCGGCCGTGGCGCCCAGCAGTGCAAAAAGCGCCGGCCTGGCCCACCGCGGGTCAGCACCGTCACCTCGCCAGAAGCGCTGCAACTTGCCGCGTGTCGGCGCTGACCCGGCCGGAATGCCGTCGAATGGCGCGTCCTGCCGGGACTGGGACTGCAAGGTGGCGGTCATCAGGCAACCTGTGCTACCGGCTTGATCACATAACCGAAGCCGCGAACGGTATGGATCATCGGCTCGCGTCCGGCGTCGATCTTCTTCCGCAGGTATGAGATGTACAGCTCGACGATGTTGGCCTGCCCACCGAAATCGTAGTTCCACACCCGGTCCAGGATCTGCGCCTTGCTCAGAACCCGCTTGGCGTTCCGCATCAGGAACCGCAGCAGCTCGAATTCTGTTGCCGTCAGTGGGATCAGGTCGCCGCCGCGGTGCACCTCCCTGGTGTCCTCGTTCAGGACGAGGTCACCGACGTCCAGCGTGGGGGAGTTGGTGGTGACCGACAACTTCGACCGAAGGAGCAGCGCCCGTAACCGCAGCACCAGCTCCTCGATGGAGAACGGCTTGGTGACGTAGTCGTCGCCGCCCGCCGTCAGGCCGGCGATCCGGTCCTCGACCGAATCCCGCGCCGTCAGGAAGAGCACCGGAACGTGGTCGATCTCCGCGCGGATGCGGCGCAGGACCTCCATGCCGTCCATGTCCGGCAGCATGACGTCCAGAATGACTAGATCCGGGCGAAAGTCCCGGGCGGCCGTGACGGCGGAATGCCCGTCACCCGCCACGCGGATGTCCCAGCCCTCGAAGCGGAGCGCGAGGCCCACGAGCTCGGAAAGGGTTTGCTCGTCATCGACGACGAGCGCCTTGATGGGGCGATTGCCGGGCCCGCGCAGGGAGTCGCGGTTGTTGTCCGTGGTCGGAACGAATCCGGCGAAAGGGGCGGTGATGGTCATGAATCAAGTGTGTGCCGTGCGATCATGCGCACGCTGAGCGCCTGCTGTGGCCTTTCTGTGTGGCCTGGGGAGGCTCGGCTGGTCAGGGCCTTGGTGCCGCCGACAGGAGAACGGTGGCATCCTCGACGGCCAGCAGCGAGTGACGGGCCGAGGGGATCAGCAGCAGGTCTGACTCGCGACCCTCCCAGATGTCGGTGCCGACGACCAGTCGAACCCGCCCCGAAAGCACCAGAATGGTTGCGTCGACTTGGTTGTCGTGTTCGGACAGCGAACTGCCGGCGGTCAGCGCAATCACGGTCTGGCGTAGGACGTGCTCGTGACCGCCGTAGACCGTGCGAGCGCTCCGCCCACTGGACGCGGTCGCCGCCGACGTCATCTGTTCGCGGGCCAGCGCTTGCAAGGAGAGCTTCTGCATAGCCAAGTGTGCCCCCAACGCCAGGCTTCCTGCCTGTTGAAACGCCGCACTCGGCGTCCGGGCCGGGGGTCACCCCGTCGATTCACGGATTGACTGCTGCAATCACCCTGCCGTGACCACCGACCGTCTGAAGATCCAGCGGCGCATGAGCAGGAACCGCAGCACGGTAGCCACCAGGTTCGCCGTCACCAGTACGGTCAGCTCGAGCAGCCGGCCGGCAGTCGGAGCGGTTGCCTGCAGCAACGCCAATGATCCGCTGGTGATGGCCAGCCCGAGCAGGAAAACACCGAAGCCCTGCAGCTGGTGACGAGCCGCCCCGGCCCGCTCCCGCACACCGAAGGTGAACCGCCGATTGGCGGCGGTGTTCGCGATCGCCGTTAGCGCCAGGGCCAGGAAGTTCGCCGGCTGTGCGCCCATGAACGGGTGACACACCAGGAACAGGAGTAGGTATGCGAGCGTCGACAACGACCCGATGGCCGCGAATCTCACGATCTGCTTTGTCATACCCGCTGGTACTCCCGGTGTTTCCGGTTCGATGGAGCCACGGCCCAGCTGGGCGCGGATCTCGGTCAGCGGCAACGATCCGGTGGACAGCGCACGTCCGACGCGCCAGACGCCCTTCAGGTCGGTCATCGCGGTTGCCACGATGTCGACACTGGAATTCGGGTCGTCCACCCAGTCGACCGGAACCTCGTGGATGCGCAGGCCTGACCGTTCCGCCAGCACGAGCATCTCGGTGTCGAAGAACCAACCGTCGTCCTGGACCAGCGGAAGCAGTTGTGCGGCCACGTCCGCCCTGATCGCTTTGAATCCGCACTGTGCGTCCGTGAAATGAGCCGCCAGCGTCCGCCGGAGGATCTGGTTGTAGGAGCGGGAGATGAACTCTCGCTTCGGTCCTCGAACCACCCGGGAACCACGCGCCAACCTGGTGCCGATCGCCAGATCGGAATGACCGGTCAGCAGCGGAGCGATGAGCGGGAGCAAGGCAGCCAGATCGGTGGACAGATCCACGTCCATGTAGGCGAGCACGGTTGCTCCCGAAGCGGCCCACGCCGCTTTCAGGGCGCGGCCGCGGCCCTTCTCCGACAGGTGCAGCACGCCCACCTCGGAGTAGTGGGCCGCCAATTCGTCGGCGATGGCGCCGGTGCCGTCCGTCGACGCATTATCGGCGATGGTGATTTGAAAGGTGTACGGCAAGGAATTCGTCAGGTAGGTGTGCAGCCGACGGACGGCCTGGGCCAGGTCGTTCTGCTCGTTATAGACGGGGATGACGACATCGATGGCAGTCCCGACGACGACAGACGACGCGGGCTCGGCGTCCAGCAAGTATTCATCGGGAGAATCGTCGATATCAGGGCCGAGATAGTTCGTGGTCATGCGAACCAGCGTCGAGGTCGGCACTGTGCGGGCTCCAGGCTCCCGACTGTGGCCATTCTGTGAGCGGTCCGGAGCCCGCCGAGCCGGCCGGGCCCGCGATATTTAATTCACGCTCCGGACAGCGACGGACTTCCGGACGTGGCGGGGAGCGGATCCACTGGTGGAGAAGGAGATTCGATGTGGTCGGGCAGCCAGACGCGGGCGGACGTGCGGCCGGGGCGGCTCTCCACCGTCACCGTGCCGCCGTGGGCCGAGATCACCGCCGCCACGATCGCCAGGCCCAACCCGGTCGAGCCGGCGGCGCGAGACCGCGAGGAATCACCCCTCACGAAGCGACCGAAAATTTCCGGCTGCAATTCCTCGGGAATTCCCGGCCCGTTGTCGGTGACCGTCAATACGGCTCCGCCCATTTCCCGCCGAACGCCTGTCACCACGGTCGTGCCCGGGGGTGTGTGATTGCGGGCGTTGGCCAGCAGATTGGCCAGCACCTGGTGGAGGCGGGCGCCGTCGCCGATCACGCTGACCGGTTCGTCGGGCAGGTCCAGCTGCCACCTGTGGTCGGGGCCGGCGACCCTGGCGTCCGACACCCGATCGACCGCCAGCATGGTGAGGTCGACTTCGGCGCTGTCCAACGGGCGACCGGAATCCAGGCGCGCCAACAACAACAGGTCGTCCACGAGGGTCGTCATCCGCTCCGACTCGGACTCGACCCGGCGCAGCGCATGGGCGACCGCGCCGGGTTCGTGCTCACCGCGCCTGGCCAACTCGGCATACCCGCGAATGGCTGCCAATGGGGTTCGGAGCTCGTGGGAGGCGTCCGCGACGAATTGTCGGACCCGGGTTTCGGAGGCGTGTCGGGCCGTCAAGGCGCCTGACACGTGTCCCAGCATCTGATTGATCGCCGCTCCGACAGAACCGATCTCGGTCCGCGGGTCGGTGTCCTTGGCCGGCACCCTGATCGCCAGGTCCACCTCACCCTTGTCCAACGGAAGCGTGGCAACTTTCCGGGCCGTCGCGGCGACCCGTTCGAGTGGGCGCACGGATCGACTGACGATGACGAAAGTGATCAATCCGCCGAGGATGATCACGCCCCCGGCAACCAGCGCCATCACCTCGGCAAGACGCCGCTGGGTGTCGGTGACCTCGCTCATGGACGCGGCGGTGATTTGCACCTGACCGTTGCTATTGGGCTCCTTGGCTACCACGCGGAAGGAGCCATAGGGGCCGATGGTCAGAGTCTGAATTCCGTCCGCCGCCGTCAGCTTCACCAGATCGGTGGCGTCCGCCTCCGTTAGCGCATCGCAGGAATTCGGGGTCTCCCGGTACGCTCCACTGACCAGTTTGCCGTCCGCCACGAGCGCGAACAGGGCGTCGTCGGGAGCTCCGAACTGGTCGAGGGTCGTCGTGCCGGTGGGACAGGCGAACAGCGACGTTCGCGGATTGGTGGGCGTCGCGTCCGGCTCGCCAAGCGGCACAGGCCCACCAAGTCCGCCCGGTCCCCGATCACCACTACCGCCGCGCTGTGCGAAGTTCACCTGCAGGCGAGTGTCGAGCTGCTGGACCAGGTATTTGCTCAGGAAGATCTCGGTCGTGACGCCGATGATCGCGCTGAGTACGACGATGAGACCAACGATCCCGACGATCAGCTTGGTCCGGAGTGTGACCGCCCTGCGAAGCCTGCGACGCGGAATCGGTGTTCTGTGTCGGTGCGGACACGATTGTCAGCCGGCCGGCTTGAGGACGTAGCCGAACCCGCGCATCGTGTGAATCATCGGCTCCCGGCCTGAGTCGATCTTCTTGCGCAGGTAGGAGATGTACAGCTCGACGATATTCGCCTGGCCGCCGAAATCGTAATTCCAGACCCGGTCCAGGATCTGCGCCTTGGACAGCACTCGCTTGGCGTTGCGCATCAGGAATCGGAGCAATTCGAATTCAGTGGCCGTCAGTGGGATCAGGTCCCCGCCCCGGTGGACCTCGCGGGAGTCCTCGTCCAGATCCAGATCGCCGACGGTGAGCAGCGACGAGTCGGCGGTGAGCGACGGTGTGCGATCGGCGCAGCAGGGCGCGGAGACGCAGCACCAGCTCTTCGATGGAGAACGGTTTGGTCACGTAGTCGTCACCACCGGCCGTGAGTCCGGCAATGCGATCCTCAACGGCATCCCGAGCGGTCAGGAACAGTACAGGCGTGCGTTCGGAATCGGTGCGCAGCCTCCGCAGCACCTCCAGCCCGTCCATGTCCGGCAGCATCACGTCCAGGACGACGAGGTCGGGTCGCATCTCTCTGGCGGCCGTGATCGCGGTCGCTCCGTCGCCTGCAGTTCGAACGTCCCAACCCTCGTAGCGCAGCGCCAGGCCGAGCAACTCGGAGAGCGTCGGCTCGTCGTCGACGACCAGAACCTTGATGGGTCGGCCCTCCGGTCCGCGCAGGGCTTCCCGCCCGTTGTCGTGACGTGGGGTGAAAGTCGCGAACGGAGAACTCGTCATGAGTTGATCCTGGGGGACAGCTGTGTGGCTTGGCTAGGTCCTAGCTGTGGCAATGCTGTGTTTCTCCCGGCAACGCCGGACGGTTCCACACCGCTCTGCTGCGGCCCGCACAGCAAAGCAACAGCCGCGCCACGGACGGTTGACGTGACGCCGCATACGGATCGCCGCCCGACGCCCGCGCGATCGACCCCGCTCAGATTGGCGGTGAAGGGGCAGCCCCCAAGCCCGGCAAGCGGCTGTCGACGACGGCCAGCGCCGCGCGGCGCGGCACCGGGCGTGAGCGCGGCATCGGGTGGGAGCTCCTTTCCCGGTGGCCGGCCGGGGGCAGACGGATTCGGCGAGCTGGCTGTCATCGGCGGTGCGCTCCATGGGGAATTCGTCGTGCCAGATGGCACCGCCACCGTGACCGAGCGCATCCAGACGGGCTTGGTGACGGCGGTGAGCAGCACCGGCCTCAGTGTGAAGAGCAGCGATGGATTCTCCGCGACGTATGTCCTCGGATCTGGTGTGGATGTCTCTGCCTTCCCGGCCGGCACCGACGTGACCGTCATCGCGAAGGTCAGCGGCTCCACGGTCACGGCCACCTCCGTCACGGCCGCCCGCTCGAGCAGCGCCGCCGCCCCAGGTGGCTCCTTCAGCGGCGCCGTGCCCAACGGTTCGAGCGGCGGTGGGCCAGCGGGCTCGGGTACAGGCGCCGGCACCGGTCCGGGGCACGCTTGGATCGGGTCAGCCAACGGTCTGACCTGACCGCGACAGCGGTCGGCACTGCGGATGGCGAGTTAAAGCGTTCGACACACGTACCGGGTAGCTTTGCCTCGAGTCGGTCACCCGAGGTCGGCTCGATCGTCGGAGAAGTCCGGTCCGCATGGGAGACGTCGATGAACTGTTGTCCGCCCGCCTCTGCGCTACCAGGTGCAGAACCGCCATGTGCGGTCTGAGCGGCGAGATCCGCTTCGACGGTGCCGCCGCCGACGTCGACGCCGTGGTCCGGATGTCCTGTGTGCTGGAGCCGCGCGGCCCTGACGGTCAAGGCATCTGGCAGAACGGCCGGGTGGCGCTGGCGCACCGGCGATTGTCGATCATCGACCTGTCGGCGGCCGGCTCGCAGCCGATGGTCGACTCGGATCTCGGCCTCACCGTGGTGTTCAACGGGTGCATCTACAACTACCGCCAACTGCGCGAGGAGCTCTCCGGGCACGGTTACAAGTTCTTCTCCACTTCCGACACCGAGGTGGTGCTGAAGGCCTATCACCGCTGGGGGACCGACTGCGTCGACCACTTCTTCGGGATGTTCGCCTTCGTGATCGTCGAGCGCGGGTCGGGACGGACGATCATGGCCCGGGATCGGCTGGGTATCAAACCGCTCTACCTCTCGCAGACCGGTGCCCGGCTCCGGTTCGCTTCCAGCCTTCCGGCGCTGTTGGCCGGGGGTGATGTCGATACCACCATCGACCGGGTGGCGCTGCAGCACTACATGACCTTCCACGCGGTGGTGCCGCCGCCGCTCACCATCCTGTCCGGGGTGCGAAAGCTCCCGCCGGCGACGGTGCGGGTCATCGAACCCGACGGCGCGACCAAGGACATCACCTATTGGAACCCGGTTCACGCCAGGGCCGAGCAGTACGCCGGTCTGTCCAGCGGGGACTGGGAAGACCTCGTGCTGTCCAGTCTGCGGACCGCGGTACAGCGGCGCATGGTCGCCGACGTCCCGGTCGGAGTACTGCTGTCCGGCGGCATCGACTCGAGTGTCATCGTTGCGTTGCTGGCCGACGAGGGACAGCAGGGCCTGCAGACCTTCAGCATCGGGTTCGAGGCCGTCGGTGACAAGGAGGGTGACGAGTTCGAATTCTCGGACATCGTCGCGAAGGAATTCGAAACCGACCACCACCAACTGCTCATTCCCTCGGCCGACGTACTCGATGGGCTGGACGGGGCCATCCAGGCAATGAGCGAGCCGATGGTGAGCCACGACTGCGTCGCCTTCTACCTGCTGTCCCAACAGGTTTCGCGGCACGTCAGGGTGGTCCAGTCCGGGCAGGGCGCCGACGAGATCCTGGCCGGCTACGACTGGTACCCGCCGCTCGCCGGAGTTGCCGACAACGACGTCGAAGGGGCGCTGGCCGTCTACTCGTCTCGATTCTTCGACCGGCCGCACAGTGAACTGGCCGGAATACTGCAGCACGAGTGGCTGACCGACGACGACTACAGCCGGGAGCTCGCGCTGGAGCACTTCAGCCGGCCCGGGGCCGACAGTGCGCTGGATCGCGCACTGCGCCTGGACTCGATGGTGATGCTGGTGGACGACCCGGTCAAGCGGGTGGACAACATGACGATGGCCTGGGGTCTGGAGGCGAGGACACCCTTCCTCGACCATGAGTTCGTGGAACTGGCGGCTGCCGTGCCTCCGGCCCTCAAGCTCGCCAACGGCGGCAAGGGCGTGCTGAAGGAAGCATCCCGAAAGGTGTTGCCGGCAGCGGTCATCGACCGCAAGAAGGGCCACTTCCCGGTGCCGGCGATCATCAACCTGGAGGGTCGTTACCTGGCCAGGGTGCGGGACGCGTTGCTCGCGCCGGAGGCGGCTGAACGAGGTCTGTTCCGTCCGGAGTATGTCGAGAAGTTGTTGGCCGATCCGAACGTCCACCGCACCAACCTCGGGTCGAACCAGCTGTGGCAGATCGGCTTGCTCGAGATGTGGTTGCAGCAGCATGGCATTTCGTGACGACGGTCCCATGACGCCGCTGCGGACCACCCGCCCCCGATACTTCGGCCCGGCAATACGCACTCCACCGGCCGCCTTCGTGGAGTCGGTGGTGACCATCGCTACGGTTCCCGGAGCGTGGTGTCCATCCTTGTCGCCCACCGGCGAACAGGTCGCTTACATCACGGATCGGTCCGGCGTGCCCGCGGTGGAGGTGGCCTTCACGTCGCAGGAGGCGCCGGGGGTGCCGCTGCAAGTGTCGGGTGTCGATCAGGAGGCGATCTCGGTTGCCTGGTCGCCGGACGGAAATTGGCTGACGTATCTGGTTTCTCCGGGCGGATCGATCCGGGCCGAGCTGCATGTCGTACGGCCCGACGGCACCGACCGCCGCCTGTTGGCGGGCGGCGGTGAGTACGAGACCGTGCTTGCCGGGCTGTGGACACCGACGGAGAACCGCTATGTGTTCTCGATCGCGGATGGTCGATCGCCGAATGCGTCGGTGTGGTTCGTCGATGTTGCGTCCGGCGAGTTGACGGAGGTCGCATCGTCTGTCGGCATCGGATTCTGCACCGTGACTTCGATCAGCGCTGACGGAAGCCGACTCGTGGTGCGGTGCGGTCCACGCAATCGACGTCGACTTCTGCTGTTGGCCTCATTCGGCCACGACGTGCCGATTCCGCTGCTGCAGTGCGATTTTCCGACCGGTGGCGAGACCGGCGAGGATGGAAGGTTCGCCCCGGACAACCAGAGTGTGTACCTGCGCACCAGTGCCGGGCGTGAGCGTATGGCGCTGTGCGCAGTCCCACTCGACGCCGATGATCGGCCCGGCCCGTTGACCGTGGTGGCGGAGCGGGCCGATGCCGATCTCGAGTTCTACGCGATCAGGGCCGACGGGCGGAGCGCCATACTTGTCTGGAACGTCGGTGGTGAGAGCTGCGCGGAGATACGGGATCTCGATCAGCAGACCTCGGTTGCGATCGACCTGCCCGAACCGGTGATGCCCGGTTGGTCGTTGGCCCGCGACGGCCGCTCGATGGTCGCCGAGGTCACCGGACCGACCACTCCGCGCACGCTGGTACACCTCTCGCTCCCCGTGGGGGCGGCCATGCCGACGGCGGTTCGGCGGCCTTCCCCATATGCCGTTCGCCGACCTGCCGCCCTCTCTCGTCTCGCCGACGTTGCATCGCTACCTTTCGCAGGACGGACTTGCGTTGTACGGCTGGCTGTATCGACCACGAAACGCCCATGGCCCTGGCCCGGCGGTGATCTCGTTCCACGGCGGCCCGGAAAGCCAGGAGCGGCCGGCATTCTCGCTGCTCACCCAGTCGCTGGTGGCTGCCGGAATCACCGTCTTCGCCCCCAACGTCCGCGGCTCGAGTGGTTACGGCAACACCTTCGTGTCCGCGGACGATGGTGCCAATCGAGCGAACTCATTCCAAGATGTGCCGGCGACGGTTGCCTTTCTGCTCGACAATGGTTGGGCGGTGGCCGGTTCCATCGGGGTGCAGGGTTGGTCCTACGGCGGCTACCTGGCGCTGACTGCCCTGGCCAAATGGCCCGAACTCTTCGCCGCCGGCACCACCCACGCCGGCATGTCGGATTTCCTCTCGTTCTTCGCCGAGACGGAGACGTGGATGTCCGCTGCTTCGGTCACCGAATATGGCGATCCGGTACTCGAAGCCGACCTGTTGCGGGTGCTGTCGCCGCTCACCCACCTGCACCGCGTCCGGTCGCCCACGCTGCTGGTGCACGGGGACCAGGACACGAACGTACCGGTGGGCGAATCGGTACGGGCCCACGTTGCGCTGAAGTCGGCCGGCGTCCCCACCGAACTGCTGCTGCTGCCAGGGGAAGGTCACACCGTCGTCGGCGCCCCGCATCGCGCGGAACTCGCGCTGGCGATCTGCAGCTGGTTCGTGCGATGGCTGGTGCGGGAGTGACTGCAGCGGAGGATGTCTCGGCCGTCCGTTTACTTGATGGCTACGGCCTGGTGCCGCTCGACGAGGCGATCGACCCCGTCGGCGGCGTGCGAGAGCCGTATCGCCGGCTGCTCGCAACCCTGGACGAGATCGGCCATTCCGGGATCGACGCACGTCGCGCCGAACTCGAAAGGTATCGGGCGCACGAGGGCATCGTCTTCACGGCGCATGTCGGCGGTGAGTACTCCGAGCAGGTCTTCCCACTTGATCCTGTGCCGAGACTGATCGGCGCGTCCTCCTGGGCGCATCTGCGGGCCGGCGCTGCCCAACGGGCGCGGGCGCTCAACGCCTTTCTCGCCGATGTCTACGGTGCAACCTCGCAGCCTTCGATCGTGGCCGACGGGATCATCCCGCAGCGCGTCGTGCAAGGTGTCCCCGGTTATCGGCCGGCTGCTGCAGGACTGGCCCCGGGCGGCCATCCACGCGCCACCGTGCACGGTCTGGATCTGTTGACCGATCAGGACGGCCACTGGGTGGTGCTGGAGGACAACCTCCAGGTGCCGTCCGGTCTGGGTTACACGTTGGCCAACCGGCGGAGCCTGGCCGCTGCGTTTCCCGAGCTCACCGGGACGGTGCCCCACGTCAGATCGCCGGAAGTGATCGGGTCCTTGCTGCGGCGGGCCCTGATGGACGCCGCGCCGCCGAGGTGTCAGCGTTCCGAGCCGCAGGTGGTGGTTCTCTCCGATGGTCCGGTGAATTCCGCCTGGTACGAACATCGGACGCTGGCTGCTGAGATGGGCGTTCCGGTAGTGCATCCGGACCACCTGGTCGCGGATGGCGACTCGGTGGCGGCGCGCACGTCGACAGGGCTGTGGGGCATCGATGTCGTATACCGCAGGCTGGGTAATGACGAGCTGCTCGGCGAGACCAGGGCCGGAGAGCTGCTGCGGACGGCAGCAGCCGCCGGGACCGTCTCGATCGCCAATGCTCCCGGCAACGGGGTCGCCGACGACAAGGCCGTCTACGCCTTCGTCGGACCGATGATCCGCTACTACCTCGGCGAGGAACCGGTGTTCGCCGACGTCGGCACCTGGGTGCTCGGGGAACCCGATCAATACGCCGCTGTCCGCGGTCGGATGGGAGAGCTGGTCGTCAAGCCGGTGGACGGATCGGGCGGCGAAGGCGTGATGATCGGCCCCGAGCTGACCAAAGCCCAGATCGCCGAGCTGGAGGAGCATGTGGCGCAGGCGCCGCACCGGTTCATCGCGCAGGACGTCATCCGCTTCTCGACGCACCCCACCCTGATCGGATCGCACCTGCGCCCGCGGCACGTCGATCTGCGGCTGTTCGTGCTCTCCGGTGCCGACACGGTCGTGGTGCCCGCCGGCCTCACCAGGGTTGCTCTCGAGGCCGACGGCCTGTTGGTCAATTCGTCGCAGGGCGGTGGTTCGAAGGACACCTGGCTCACCGGCTGAGCCATTCAGCGAAATGGGCCGCGTTTTGGTCACGGCTCCGCCGTCATACCAGGTCGAATTTGCGGAGGGTGTTGCGGCGTGGTCGTTGCATCGGATCAAGCCATTTCGGCGGGATGAACTCGGGTATCCCGTCCGCGGCCATGCGGATGACCCATTCGCGTTTGTGAATCTCCGTGTGATGATGCGGGCAGAGCAGACACCCGTTGGCATAGCTGGTGTCGCCGAAGTCCCGCCGCCAGAATTCGATGTGGTGGCCGTCGCACCAGTCGGGCGGCCGGTCACAGCCCGGCCAGGCGCATCCCTTGTCTCGGGCGGTGATGGCCCGCCGGATGTGCGCCGGGAAGCGTGCGGGACGCCCGTCCGACGTCCAGGACTTCGGATTTGGAGCCGAGGATCATCGGGATGACCTGCGCGTCGCACAGGAACCGGCGGGCCTGGGCGGGGCTGATCATCGCGCCCGAGTCGAAACTCGCGTTCGAGATCAGCCCGGTCAGGGCGTCCCAGTTCATGGTGATGGTGACGTGCGGCCGTTCCCCACCCTGGATCGGACCGATACCGGCGTCCAAGTACCGGCCGAGGGCTTCGATCAGGCCGTGGGCCCGCCGGTTCGCCGCGGGCCGCACGTCCTGCACGGCGTCGCCGTCCTGGTCGCGGGAGCCGTCCGGCCGGGGTGCGGACAGGGCGTCGATGGCCTTCTTCACGACTTCGACGCCGTGGTCGTCCAGTTGCCCTTTGATCGGGGTCAGGCCGGTGCGGGTGGAGCGGGTGCCGAAGTGGAATTCCATCTTCGACGCCGGGGTGGTGTCGTCGATGTCCCCGTCGGGGTCGACCCGGTCCAGGATCCGCTGCGCCGCGTTGCCCAGGAAGTTCGGGTCGCAGTCGATCGCGGTGTCCACCAGGGTGGCCTCGCACAGGTCCCGGTCCGCGGCCGCGACGTTGGCGGGGACTTTGGCCATGGTCTCGACGATGATCTTCACGTGTTCCGGGCCGATGCAGCCGCCGTCGACGGCCTGCGCCAGTTCGGGCAGCTGCGGCGCGGCGGTGCCGCCGGTGAGCAGCTCGCGGGGCAGGATCTGGGCGGCGGCTTTGACGCGGGCGGCGGCGTCGGCGGCGGAGATGGTGAACGCCTGCCGCAGCAACGCTGGGGTGGAGGAGCAGGACCGGTCGCCGGCGATGCCGAGGTGTTCGATTTCGCCGGTGTGGTGGACCTGCGCGGCGTACACGGTTCGGGCGAGCATTTCCAGGCGGCGACCGAATTCCAGTTGCTCGTCGGGTAGCAGTTTCCAGAACGCGCCGTCCCGAATGTTCCGGACCGCGGCGAGCGCCGATTCGACGAGCGTGAAGGCTTCGTCGCGATCGGCGAATCCGGTGGGGCCCATAGGAAAGACACTACTCAGCACCACCGACAGCGACCCTCGAGAACTGGCTCTCCGTTGTGGCGAAGTCGAATTGCGGGGATCAAATTGCATTGTGTGTTAAGGAGTGACGGAAATGGACAACTTCGTCCCCGCCGGGTCTAGCGAGTCAGCCGGTCGAGTTCGTCGAGTTGGTCAGCGGTGAGCTTGATCGACCCGGCGGCCAGATTCTCCCGGAGGTGGGCGACGCTGGACGTACCCGGTATGCACAGAATCGTCGGCGACCGCTGCAGCAGCCAGGCCAGCGCGAGTTGCATGGTGGTGGCTCCCATCTCGGCCGCAAGTGCGGCGAACTGGTCGGCGGCGAGCGGGGTGAAGCCGCCGAGCGGGAAGAACGGGACGAAGGCAATTCCCTCGGCTGCGCACAGGTCAACCAGATCCTCGTCGACTCGCTGCACCACGTTGTAGGCGTTCTGCACACATGCCACCGGGGCGATGCTCTGCGCCTCGATCAGCTGGTCCCGACCGACGTTGCTGACGCCCAGATGGCGGATCAGCCCCTGCTGCTGCAGCCCGGCGAGCACCTCGAATTGCTCGGCCAACGAACCTTCCCGCAGCACCCCGCCGGTGGCATCGGCCATTCGGAGGTTGACTGCATGGATCTGGTCGATGCCGAGATGATCGAGGTTGTCGTGCACCGCATCGGTCAATTCCTGCGCCGAAAGGGCAGGTAGCCATGCGCCTCTCGCAGTGCGCCGAGCGCCGACCTTGGTGACCAGGACCAGATCGTCCGGATATGGGTGCAGCGCCTCCTTGATCAGCTCGTTGACGATGTAAGGGCCGTAGTAGTCGCTCGTGTCGATGTGGTTGACGCCCAGGGCGACCGCTTCCCGCAGTACCGCGAGGGCCTCATCGCGATCCTTGGGCGGCCCCATGATGTCCGGTCCGGACAGCCGCATCGAGCCGTACCCCAGACGATTGACGGGCAGATCCCCGCCGAGAAGGAATGTTCCAGCGGCGGCGGCGGGACTGGTCATCGATGCACTCCTGTGGGTGTTTGGCGGTCCGGCGGGGCGGGGGCTCATTCCAGTGTGCCCACGCAGGGGACTCCGTAAGCTGGCAGCTCGTGAACATGCAAACCTGAGGAGACCGGTGAAGGCACGCACGCTACTGAGGACCGGCATTGCGGTCGCATCCGCTGCCATCACCGGAGGCCTGGCCACCGATCCGAACTCTGCCTACTACCGGGGCTTGAAGACGCCATCGTGGCAGCCGGCTCCACCTGTCTACGGGCTGGTCTGGACTCCGCTCTACGCAGACCTGGCCCTCACCACGGCCCAGGCCGCCGATTCCTTCGAGCGTCAGGGACAGCCCGAGCAGCGGGCCGCCTTGATCCGGGCGCTGGCGGCGAACCTGGCGCTCAACGCCTCGTGGAATTGGCTCTTCTTCAGGGCGCACCGGCCCTGGGTGGCCGCGATCGAATGCGCGACGCTGACGGCCAGTGCTGCCGACCTGGTGCGGCGAGTGGGCATCGCCGATCGTCGCGCGGGTTGGGCGCTGGTGCCCTACCCGGTCTGGTGCGCCTTCGCGACCGCACTGACGGTCGCCATCGCGCGCCGAAACCCTCGCAGCTGAGCCTGCGGAAGCTTCGCGACAGAGCGATCAGTCGAGCGCGACGATCATCTTGCCGATGTTGGCCCCGGCCAGCATGTCCATGAAGGCCCTTGGAGTGTTCTCGATCCCGTTGACGATGGTCTCCTGGTAGGTCAGTTGGCCAGATGCCAGCCAGCCGCCGATCTCGGCCGCCGCCTGGGCCGCGCGCTCGCGGTGATGATTGACCAGGAATCCGGTCAGGCTGACACCCTTGCCGATGATCAGGGCCAGGTTGCGAGGTGCCGCGGGCGGCTCCGTGCTGTTGTAGGCGGAGATGGCACCACAGATCGCCGCCCGGCCGAACAGCTTGAACGCGAAGATCGCGGCCTCCAGGTGCTCGCCGCCCACATTGTCGAAGTAGACGTCGATGCCGTCGGGTGCCGCTTCGCGCAGCGCCCTGTTGACCGGGCCGTCGTGATAGTCGAAGGCGGCGTCGTAGCCGTACTTGCTGGTCAGCAGTTCGACTTTCTGCTTGCTGCCGGCTGACCCGATGACGCGCGACGCGCCCTTGATCTTGGCGATCTGGCCCACCAGGGACCCGACGGCCCCGGCCGCGCCGGAGACGAAGACCACCTCGCCTGCCTTCATCTCGGCCACGTCCAACAAACCTGCGTAGGCGGTCAGACCGATCATGCCGAGGACGCCGAGATATGCGCTGACCGGGACGCCGGAGATCGGCTCCACCTTGCGGAAGTGCTTGGCCGGACCCTGCCCGAACTCGCGCCAGCCGTATTCACTCAGGACCAGATCCCCCGGCTGCAACGATTCGCTGTTGGAGGCGACAACCTCGCCGAGGGCGCCGCCGGTCATGGCGCGATCCAGTTCGAACGGCGGGACGTAGGACTTGACGTCGTTCATCCGGCCACGCATGTACGGATCGACCGAAAGGAACCGGTTGCGGACCAGCACCTCACCATCGCCCAGATCGGGGAGCTGGACGGTCTCGATGCGAAAGTCCGTGGCCGACGGCGCGCCGACCGGCCGGCTAGCGAGGTGCCATTCCCGGCTGGAGATCTTCTCGGTCATGGTGAGGGTCCGTTCTGTCGTCGTCCAGGTCCGTGCGGCGCCCGATAGCCAGGCTGCCGGGAGCGCCGAGGCGCACAGTACGCCGACTTCGCCGACGCACATGCGGGCCAGCCATTCATTGCCAATACGGGCGATACGGCCGAAGATGGCCGAAGTGGGGTCGTCGCCGACCATCACCTCCGTGCTGGTGCACGGCCGCCACGGAACCAGATGACCGCGAACGGAGACGGACCCGATGACCGCCCAGATGTCCGACCACCGAACCGAACAGATCGACGCCGCCCTGACCGAGCTGAAGGCGGGTGCCGAGAGTTGGCGGGCGTTGTCCCTGACCGGACGCCGGGAGCTGCTCGAGGCGGTCGGGACGTCGGTGGCTGCCGCGGCCCAGGAATGGGTTTTTACGGCAGCCCGCTACAAGGGCCTGGACCCGGACTCGCCGCTGGTGGGCGAGGAGTGGTTGTCCGGCCCGTATGCCGTGTTGACCGCACTGTCCGCGCTGGGCGAGAGCCTGCGGGCGCTCGAGCACGGCGGCAGTCCCGTCGACGGATTCCAACTCGGCGCCGCCCCCGGAAACCGGGTGACCGTCAGGGTAATGCCGCACGGCATCTTCGATTCGCTGTTGCTCAGCGGGTTCTCGGCGGACGTCTGGATGCAGCCGGGTGTGACCGCGGATCAGGTCCGGGCCGAAGCCGGTCTCGGCCAACTGACCCCGCAGGTGAGTGGCGGCATCGGGCTCGTCCTCGGGGCCGGCAACATCACCTCGATACCGCCGCTGGACGTGCTGTACGAGCTTTTCGCCCACAACCGGGTGGTGGTGCTGAAGCTCAACCCGGTGACCGATGCGATTCTGCCGGTGTTCCGCAAGGCCTTCGCGCCTTTGATCGATGCCGGATTCCTCCGAATCGTCACCGGAGCGGCGGACATCGGTCAATATCTGGTGCACCACGGGTCCGTCGATCACGTCCACATCACCGGCAGTGCGTTGAGCCACGACGCGATCGTGTTCGGAACCGGTGTGGAAGGCGCCGCCCGTAAGGCCGCAGTAGGGCAGAATGCCGCGGAACCATTGCTGGACAAGGAGATCACCAGTGAGCTCGGTGGGGTTTCGCCGACCATCGTGATCCCGGGCGACTGGTCGAAGGCCGATCTGCGCTTCCAAGCCGAGCATGTGGCAACCCAACGGCTGCACAACGGTGGCTACAACTGCATCGCCGCTCAGGTCGTCATCATGTCGTCCGACTGGCCTCAGCGGGACGAGTTTATGGTCGAGCTGCGTGCTGCACTGTCCAGGACGCCGGGCCGATCCGCCTACTATCCAGGTAGCGATCAGCGCATGGCGGCCGCGAGAGCCGCTTATCCACAGGCGGAATCACTTGATCACGGGCGCTTGCTCGTCCAAGCCGACGCAGTTCCCGGCGAAAAGGCGTTGAACGTCGAGTATTTCGCTCCGGTACTGGCCGTGACCGAATTGCCGGGTCAGGGGCTGGCCTTCCTGCGTGCCGCCGTCGAGGCGGCGAACGACGACCTCGTCGGCACCCTCGGAGTGAATGTCATCGTGCATCCCAGGACCCTGCGGGCGGCGGGGCCGGCATTCGACGAGGCGTTGGCCGATTTGCACTACGGTGCGGTGGCCGTGAATGCATGGACCGGGTTTGCTTTCCTGACGGCCAGAGCGACCTGGGGCGCCTACCCCGGGCACACGCTGACCGACGTGCAGAGCGGTATCGGCGTGGTGCACAACGCACTGCTGCTCAAATCTGCGGAGCGCACGGTGGTCCGTGGTCCGTTCCGGCCGTCCCACCGGGCTCTCGGCGCAGGGGAGTTCACCCTCTCGCCGAAGCCGCCGTTCTTCGTCACCAACAAAACTCAGGCGACGACCGGCCGCCTGCTGACGGCGTTCGCCGCCCAGCCAGGCTGGTCGAAATTGCCCGGCATCTTCACTTCGGCTCTTCGCGGATAGACCGTCACTGGGACGCAGCTCAGTCCGGAACCACCACGTACGCCCGGACCGGAAAGGTGCCGAAGCCGGCGACTTTCGGCGGTGCCGCGTGTAGTCGTGCTCCCCGCTCCGGTACGTCGGCGAGCCGGGTCAGGTGCTCGAGAACGGGGATTCCGGCGGCGAGCAGCAAGCTGTGAGCTGGCCGCTCGCCTCCGGTGACGGCGTCATCGATGTTCACCGAGTCGATACCCACCAACAATGCACCCTGCTCGACCAGATACTCGGCCCCGTCCTGACTCAGAAACGGCGCCGGCGTCCCGTATTCGGGTGAACCGAAGTGCCGATCCCAGCCGGTGTGCAGCAGTACCGCGTTGCCGGTGATATCCATGGCGCTCAACGCTTCTCGGCCGATACCCCGGGCGCCGCTCCCAACGAATCGACCCACCACTGTGGGCAGGTTAGCCAGGTGGTTGAGCGGCAGGCCGGCTAGATCGGTGCCGTCGGGATAACGGTGAAACGGGCTGTCAACGTAAGTGCCGGTGTTTCCGACCATGCTGATCCGGTCGATGCTGAACTCGGTGCCCGGCGCGTACACCGCCCGGGAATCCTCCCGGCTGAGATGCGGTAGGAATTGCGGTCCCGGCAACCCGGGGTAGGTGATCATGCCTTCACGGATCACGTGGCTCAGGTCGATCAGTCGGTTGGCGACAGTCATCGCTTCGTCTCCGGCCCTCTCATGTCACACATCCGGTTCGAGTACGACGAGCGCGATCTCGCGGGTCGTGGCTTTCTGATAGTCGCCATAGAACGCGTGGTCGGCGACCACCCTTGGCCACCACTGCGCCCGCTCTGCCGGGGTCGCCACCCGGGCCTTGGCGTGCACCTTGGGCCGGCCGGCGAACGCTACCTCGACGTCCGGATTCGCCATCAGGTTGCCCAGCCATGCGGGCGCCTTGTCGTCGCCGCCGCGGGAGGCCACCACCACGTGCGTGGAACCCATCTGCAGCGGCGAGGTGAGCAACACGGTTCGGGGTTTCCCGCTGTTGCGTCCCGACCGTGGTCAGCTGGACGACCGGCATATTCATTGCCGTCCACCCGAGCTTGCCCATGCTCAGCCGCTGCGCAGCACGGTGGACGGCGTTCATCGTCTTCAGGGTCAGGTCACTGGGCACCCCACGACCGTAGCGCGCGAGTGCAGCACGCCTGTGGCTGTTACCGACCGGCCGTGGGCTAGACCCTGTCTCAACGCCGCGCTGACATCGGCGGGCCGCCATACGTAAAGATCCCGCAGCAGCGCGATCTCGGCGCCGTGATGGATCAGCTCGCGATGGATGTGCAGAATCAAGGCGGCCATGGAAGCGGTCTCGAAATCCGGCTCCCCGCAGGGGCTCATCAAATCGGTCTCGGATAACGAACGAACGCCGGCCACCCAGGTGGCGTACAGCTGATCGAGTTGGGTCAGCGCGTCGTCGGCATGTTCAGGGTAGTCGTACGAGTTGTAATCCGTCGCCGGGCCGCCGAAATGCGTGGCGATGCGCATCGCGAAAATACCGACGAGGATGTGGCCGATACGCCAGGCGATGGTGGTGACCGGTGCGGGATGGGGCTCCGGCATGTCGAAATCCATGACCCAGTCGCCCGACCCGGCGCTCATCCGCGTCTTGGCTTCGGCCCTTGGGCGTAGGTTCCAGCATCCGTCCACCGGCTCCCACCGGTATTCGTCGTCGGTCAGACCGACCAGTCGCGGACGGAACTGGTTGTCCCAGTGCCAGGTCAACTGCTCGAGCAGTTCGGCGTTCCAGTTGAATTCCACAACTCCCCCAGAAATGCCGCGTTTGTCGACAGCGGGCTACGGCAGCAGCAGCGCAAGTCCTCCGCAGACCGGGACGATGACCCACGTGACGAATACGAGGAAGACGCATGCCATTCCAAAGGCGTCACCGACCTTGGATTGCCAGCCCTCTTCGGGCCAATGTTGCTGCACGAGGGGCGGACGTCCGATGACGGTTCCGGGTCGATCGAGGTCGCCGGGGTGCCGGTTAGGCGTCGCCCCGCTCGAGTAACCCATCCGCTCGTTCGAAGCGGCGATGCTCGAGTTCGAACGTAGGCTGTTCACGGTCGATCGCCACCGTCAGATGTCGCCGGATGCGCCGAGCGGCTTCTCCGCCTCGGCCTGTTCGAGCTTGGCCAGTTCCTCGGGCGTGACCTTCGGATCGTGCACCGCGTCGCTGTACGCCTGCAGCTCTTCCTTGTGCTCCTCGTACGTCTCTTCGTGTGCCATCGGTCCAGTATGCCGACGCGCCCTCCGCGGCGCCCGCCGACGTCGCGAAGCAGCGATCAGCTTTCGCAGGCGACGCCGTCGTGGTCACGGTCCAATGCGCTCCGGTAACCCGGATCGCCGACGTGCAACGGCGCCGCACCGGCTGCCTTCGCGGCGGAGCAATTGCGGTAATAGGCGTCGCCGCTCACGGTCGCAGGCGCCGGCCGATCCATCGGCTGCGACGTGCTGGGCGGTGGGACCGCCGATGGCTGCGTCGCCTTGGCCGTCGTCGGGCCGGGTTCGGACGAAGGGCTGTTGCAGTTGCTCAGGACTCGCTCCATGGCTGCCTTTTCCGGGGCGGTCACCCACAACTGGTAGGCGGCTTTGATCTCGATCTGCCGAGTCACGTACGTGCATCGGTAATTCTTGTTCGAAGGAAGCCACGTCGCCGCGTCCCCATCGCTTTTCTGCTCGTTGGCGCTGCCCTGCGTCGCCTGCAGATTCCTTGGGTCGTTGGCGAAGTCGACGCGCTCAGCCGGGCTGAGCTGCTGTGCGCCGGTCTGCCAGGCGTTGGAGAGCGCAACGACATGGTCGATCTGTACCTTCGTCGAGGTGGCGACGCCGCGGGTGAACGCGATGCTGGTGGCCGTGTAGGGGTCGGCCAACGTCCCGGTCAGCACGACGCATCCGTTGCTACCGGATTTCAGCGTTACGCCGGTCAGATCCCGACGGAGAACGTCGTTGCGCGTGTCGCAGCCGTTGTGCCCGTCCGGCACGGTCACGTCGTCGGTCCAGGCCGGGCCGAACTGGGCGCGGCTGTAACCGGTCTTCGGGGCACGACCCTTCACCGGGAGAGCGGCCAGGCTGCGCTCGGCAGCGGCCGCCGGCCCGGACGACCTGGCTTGGGTGGTCGGCGCCGGACTGGGTGCGGGCTTGCCGGCCGTTGTTCTCGCCGGCCCGGGGGTCGGTAGCTCGGTGCCGTCTCTTGGCTTTCGGCGTCACCGAGTCGGCCGAAGAGATGGTCGACGGCGCAATTGTCGGGATCCGGAGGACGTCGCCCGGATCGTCGGCGTGGCGGTGGTGGACGAGACGGTGGCCGAGGACGACGACGACAAACCTTGAGCCGGCGCCGGTGACACGGCGCCGGTTGGCGTCGCCGATGACGACGTGTGGGCCGGCGTAGCGGCGTCGGTGAGACCGCCGATGGCTACCATCACGCCAACGCCCATGACGCCGGCCACCACGCCCGTTGCGATCTTCCGACCGGTGGTCCAGCCTCGGCTGCGGTTTCGCGTGACTGACATTGGTTGGTGATCGCTTTCTTCTGTCTCTGAGGGTGGCAAGAAAACCTTGTCGACAATGAGACGAACGCAGCCGCGCGGCATCACGCGCAAAACGCTGTGAGCCTCGAAACACTCCGGTTCCGGGTCGGTCGCTCGCCGACGTTCGACCAAACAGAGGTGAGCTACACGCAGACTTTCGCCAGCTAGCCAGTCACGCGAATGCTCCGGCGCGGACGGGCCGTCGGCCCATTCGCGCCAAACGTCACCCGGGCGACTCACCGGTTAAGGCGCAATGCACGGCCTGATGACGATGCCCGGTTCGTCTAGGTACCGTTGACCTCTCATCGAGATGATTCTTGATCCTGCTGATGACCCGGAGCGGGTGATCCATGCAGATTATTTGCGAGTCAAGTTCTTTCCCTATCTGTGAAAGTGGTGATGACGAAGGCGAAGGACCAGGCGGTCGAGCAGTGGCTCGACGGAATCGAAGTGCGGGCGCAGGACGCGCAGGACGCGACACCCTTCCGCCAGATCGTGCAGGCGAATCAGGCGTTGGCTGATACGACTGCCGAGCTCGGTCGGGTAGTCGCCGCCGCCCGGGCGGCCGGTACAAGCTGGACTGTCATCGGCGCTGCGCTCGGGGTGACGAAGCAGGCGGCTTCTCAGCGGTTCGGTTCGGGGAGTGGCGGCCAGTGATGACGACTGTGATTCACCGACCGTCACTCATCCTTCACTAAGGATGACAGCCGCGTGAACCAGACGGAGTGACGTTTTCTTATGCGGTCCTCGGTGGCCGGCATACAGTCGGCGAAGGTGATGGCGAATGCGTTGAGCGCCGGTTTTGTGCCGTACCGCCCATCCGCGTGCCCGTGCCGGTCGGGTCGAGACTGCGGGTGACCAGGTACAGGTTTTTCATCGCGGACTGCTCCTTCGGGAAATGCCCGCGTGCCCGACGGTAACGGGCGTTCAACCACTCCATAGCGTTGGTGGAACACAACCCGCGGCGGATCTCGACGTTGTACGAAGTGGGGATCAGGCGACTGTTGTGTAGCACCAACGCTATCGAGTCACTCAACGTCCGGTACCGGCGGGTGATCACGGCCCGCGGCCACTTTCCGACCGAACAGCCGGCGCGTAAGTGCCTGTACCCGGTGACCAGACCACTCGACCCCACCGGCGTGCACACTGAGGTTGTGGCTCCGGAGGTGCGTCTGGCTGAGTTGGTTGCATCGTTGTCGCTGGCGGTTGATCTCGGGTTGGGTCTTCCGCAGGAGCACGTGCTGCGTCAGACGGTGATCGCGACCCGACTCGCTCGTATTGCGGGCCTTGATGAGGCCGTTCAGGCAGATACGTTCTACGTGTCGCTGTTGGCCTGGGTCGGCTGTGTCGCCGACTCTCACGAGCTCACGTATTGGTTCGGAGACGACCGAAAGATCCGCGCGGACAGCTATCAGGTCGACAAGGTCGGGCTGCCGATGATGCGGCTCATGCTCGCCCATATCGGTACGGGCGCTCCCGCGTTGCGCAGGCTGACCCTGATCGGGCGGTTCCTTGCCGGCGGGTACCGGGATGCGGTCGACGGTTTCATCGCGCACTGCCAAACGACTGGCGACATCGCCGACCGGCTGCGGCTAGGGCGGGTGCAATCCGCTCTGGCTCAGGCTTTTGAGCGCTGGGATGGAAAGGGCGTGCCTGGGGCGGTTCGAGGGGATCAGATCGAACCGGTGATGCGTATTGTGCAAATCGCTGACGATGCCGAGGTGTTCGTGTCCAGCTCCGGGGTGGCAGCGGCACTGCAGATGCTGCGCTCCCGTCGTGGGACGGAATTCGACCCTCACCTGGTTGATATCTGCATTTCCGCTGCCGAGTCCATCTTCGGCGACTTTCACTCGATCAATGCTTGGGAGGTGCTGTTCGATAACAGCACTGCCTTCGACCGGCGGATCCCCGAAAGTGAGTTGGACGGAGCGCTGGAGATTTTCGCCGACTACGCAGATATCAAGTCCCCTTGGTATCTGGGCCACTCCCGAGCAGTTGCCGGACTCGCGGCGTCGGCTGCCCGCACGGTCGGATTGCCAGGTGACCAGATCGTCCTCGTCCGTCACGCCGGCCTCGTGCACCGCCTCGGGGCGAGCGGCGTCTCGACGGCGATCTGGAACAAGGCCACGCCGCTCAGCGCCGTTGAACAGGAGCGGCTGCGGCAGGTGCCCACTTGGACCGAACGGACCCTGTGCCGCCAGCCGCGGTTGGCCCGTATCGGGAAGATCGCTGGAATGGTCTACGAGCGGATGGATGGGTCGGGATACCCGCGTGGCCTCACCGGCGCATCGATCCCGCAGTCGGCGCGCCTGCTCGCCGCGGCCGCGGCCTACCAACAGTTGGCCGAGGCACGGCCGAACCGTCCGGCGCAGGAACCGAGCGAACGGCGCGCCGCCGTCCTTCGCGAGGTGAACATCGGCAGGCTCGATGGCCCCTCCGTTGAAGCCGTCCTTACCGCCGCGGGCCACCGAACTCGGCGGCGTCGGCAGTCGGTGGCGGGACTGACCACCCGCGAGATCGAAGTGATGGACCTACTTGTCCGTGGCCTGTCGAACAAGCAGATCGCTGCCCGCCTGACCATCACAGAGCACACGGTCGCCACACACGTCGAGCACGTCTTCAGTAAGACTGGCGTCTCAACTCGTGGTGCGGCCGCCATGTACGCCCTTCGTCACGGGTTGGTGGACGCCACCATCGAGGCCGAAAGGTCAGCAGAACCACTGATGTGAGTGACGCGGTCTCGGTGTTAAAACGATCGGCATGAAGACAACAAGCTGTTCCGTGGCCACTTCCCGGGAGACAGCATGGCCTGTGGTTGGCCTGCTGCTCGACGCTCTGACGCAGCGCAACTTCGATGCGATGCACGGGCTCTTCGCAGACGATGTCCGATTCCGGGCACTCGTCCCACCTGGAGCGCTCGAGTTTCACACCGCGGACGAGACAGCGGCCAAGTTCCGAAGCTGGTTCGGCGGCGAGGACAAGTTCGAGATTCTCGACGCATCGCTCGGGCAAGTCGGTTCCCGGCTGTACGCACGGTGGCGCGCGAGGATGTCGCCTCCGGGCCGCCCGACCGAGTCCCGCATCGCCGAGCAGCACCTCTTCACCACGGGCACCAGGCGCATTGAGACGCTCGACTTGCTGTGCTCGGGATTTCAGATGGACATCCGATGACGCCGGGCGCGGCAGTCATCAGCCTGATCACGGGGCTGGAGGACGCGGAGAAGGTCACCGTGGCCATGCTCGTGGCGGTCGGTGCGGCAGAAGGCGGACGGGAGACCCTGATTTTCTTGACCAAGGAAGCCGTACGCCTGGTACTGCCCGGGCACGCGGTCGGAGTTGCCTGCGAGGGCTGTCCCTCACTGACATCGCTGATCGATCGGTTTGCCACGGCCGGCGGACGATTCCTCGTCTGCCCGATCTGCTTCAACTCCCGGCAACTCGACTCCGAAGCGCTCGCGGTCAATGCGGCACTCGGCGGAACCGTTCAGCTCTGGGAGTGGATCGGCGAGCGTCCCGTCACGACGTTCAGCTACTGAACCACCGTGCCTGAGACAACCCGTCCATGCCGTTGACGGCCGCCGGTTCGACCGGTGTCCATACCCAAGCTGTGCCGCCCCCTGAATCAAGTCACTGTGCCGATGCTCGAAGTCGGCTGTTCCGTGCGATGTCTTGCGCCTGTTGTGGTCGTGGAGGACGCTGCCGTGCATGTCGGATGAGGACGTGAGCGACTGCTCGATGCAACTGCCGGACGGACGCGCTATGGCCTGGACGGACATTGGTCCAGGCGATGGGACGGCCGTGCTGCGGTTTCCCGGAACACCCGGCAGCCGCTGGTCTATTCGGGCTGATCGGAGCTCCTTGGCATGACCACCGGCTACGAATGATCACCGGTGAACGCCCAGGATTCGGGCGGTCAACGAAACTAGCGGGCCGCGGATTCGCCGAACACGCCGACGACCAGGCCCGTCTGTTGGACCACCTCGAGATTCAGCAGGTCTATGTCTACGGTGTCAGCGGCGGCGCCCCACACGTCTTGGCCTTCGCTGGCCGTCACCCAGATCGGGTTCACGCGGTGACGATCGTGGCCGGCGCCGCGCCGATCACCGACGCCGAAGCGGCACAGATGATCCCGATAAATCACCGGGCTCACCAGCTGGCCGCGAAAGAGATATTGCGGCCTGCGGGAACTGCTGACCCCGATCGCCAAGGCCATGATGGTCGACCCTCTGACCGGGTTCAGAGCACAGATGGCGACCGCGCCGCCCGACGATCAGGAAATCATGAACGACGCCCGATGGCAGGCAGCGTTCGTTCGGGGGGTTCGCGAGGCACTGCGCTCCGGCACCCAGGGGTGGATCGATGAGACTTTGGCTGTGAACGGCGAGTGGAACGACGTCCCGCGCGGCGCCGTCACCGCATCGCTCACCTGGTTTCACACCGCCGGCGACCGTAATTGCCCGTTGCCCGCCGCGCGCCGGGTCGTCCGGACATTACCGAACGGCAGGCTCGTCGTCTGGCCAGATGGCGGTCACTTTGCTGCCTACCATCGCGAAGGCGAAATCCTGGACGAGCTACTCACCCGCCGCTAGCTGTCTCGTTCCCGGTGCCCGACACCGCCGTGACCTGCGAAAAGTGCCCCTAGCAGGATTCGAACCTGCGACACACGGTTTAGGAAACCGATGCTCTATCCCCTGAGCTATAGAGGCGGGGGACCGGCCTCCGATGCTCGGGCCGTTCGAAGTCCACTCCGAAGCAGCTCGACACCGATGATCGATCCTGTTCGCAAGGCGTCCGGCGGCCGATGGTGCGGCCGGGCGAAGCGATCCCCGCGAGCGTTCCGAGAATAGCTGCCGCGGCGCGGCGGTGGAAATCTGCGCCCGCGGGAGCATGTGTCGGTCGGCACAGAGCAGGCTCGCCCGGCCGGACATCCCACACGAAGCCGATAAGGTCCATGGCGATGCCCACTCGATCGAGCGCCTTCGAACGACCGTATGCGGTCACCAAGCGTCGGCAGCGCCGATGGCCGGGAAGCCTGCGAAAAGGTGCAGCGGCGCTGGCCATGCGGTTGTCATGATGGCGCCATCGCCCAACCAGCCATCGGGGCCACTGCGAACACGGGACCATCCCGAGCACACTGACGTCTCAGCAGGCTGTCGACCAGGGCGTCATCTCGGCGGCCCATGACGGCGTGAATCAGTACGTCGCGGTGGTCGACCGAGCAACGGGCAAGCTGGTCGCCTCCAGCGGAGGCAATCACCAGGTGATCTCGGAATCGATCGTCAAGTTGTTCACGGTGGCGTTTTACCTGGTCAAGTACCACGGTCGGCTGCCGTCGGACATCGCCGCCGACCTTCGGGAGATGATCGTGCACTCGAACGACACCATCGAGTCCCGGTATTGGACGACCGCCGCCGTTCCGACCATGGCCGCTCGATATCACCTGCCGAACACTGCGAACGGGCCGAAGACCGGACCCCACGATTGGGGTTGGGAGTACATCACCGCCGACGACGAAGCCAAGTTCCTGTACCAGACGTCTGTCGACCCCGTCGTCGGGCCGTTCTTGACCGACGCGATGGCACATGTCGCGCCGGTTGGCGCAGATGGGTTCGACCAGCGGTTCGGGTTCAACTCACTCGGCGGCGATCACGGTTCGAAACAAGGCTGGACCGACCGCAATACGTCCGCGGCGATCAATGTCCACTCGGTGGGCTGGACGGATCGCTACATCGGCGCGATTCTCGAGACGTCGGATTCGCCGCAGTACGACACCATGCGGGCCGATTCGACGAAGACCGCAGATCTGATCGACGGCATCGCCTCGCCCGCACAGGCTGCCGCGGCGCAGGTTGCGGCGGCCCGATTGCACGAGGCCAGGTTGGCCGCCGAGAGATCCGCCGTCCACGAGGCCGCGCGGGTACTGCAGGAGGCCATCGATCACCTGTTGGCCGTGATCGGACTGCACACCGACTGATCGACCCCGTTCCGCCGCTTGGCTGACCGGTGTATCTATCCGACCCGCGAGTACTCCTGATCGACAGTCAATTTTCCCTGGCAATCGTCCGTCTCGCCGGGGACGGTTTCTTGTTCGCGACGTTCGGTGATGTGCCGCGCCGTTGAACAGCCCACCTTTCGTGTCGAAGCGGAGCCGGCAATGGATCTACCCGCTGTGTGGGTCAGCGAAAGCCGTTCTCCGTGACGATCAAACGCTTTCCCGTCGCCGCTTTGATTCTCGCTGCGATGTTCTTCGGGGTCGCACCGACCGGCGAGAAATACGTCCTGGAGAAGTTTGGTCCCATCACCTCTTTCACGGTCGCACTGGTGACCGCCACCGTCGTGCTTTGGACTCTGTTACTCAGGCGCGGATACCGTCGTCCCAAGTCCTGGGGCCGGGTGCTGATCCTCGGCTGTCTCGAGCCCGGTATGGCCCACTTACTGTTCAGTTTTGGACTGAATCTGACCAGTGCGTCGAATGCTGCACTTATCAGCGCGTTGGAATCCTGCTTCGTCGTGGTGTTCGCGGTCATCTTCCTGCGTGAGCGGGTGGGGCGTGCGGTAGTCGTGGCTGTGCTCATGGCGGTGTTCGGAATGGTCGTGCTGGAGGGGGCGTCGAGCTTCGGTGCACCGGGTAGCGGTGACCTGCTGGTCGTGCTGGGCACAGTCTGCGCCGCCGTGTACACGATCGTGGCGCGCGGCCTCTCGCCGGACGATGATTCCCTCACGGTCACGGCGCACCAGTTCGGATTCGCCACCTTGCTGGTGCTGCCGATGGCGATCATGTCGTGGACCAGCAAGCACGAGGAGTTTCCCGTCGATGTGCCGCTTAGGTTCTGGCTTGTTGCCCTGCTGGTGGGAATCTTCGGCTGCGGCGTCAGCTTTCTGCTCTACAACGCGGCCATCGTCTGGATCGCGGCCGGCCCGGCCGGGGTGATCATCAACCTGGCGCCGGCGTTCGGTCTGACCAGCGCGGTGCTCTGGCTGGGCGAGCCGCTCACTGCTGCGCGGGCCATCGGTGCGTCGTTGGTCGGTCTCTCGGTCGCCCTGTTCCTGCGCGCGGAACGCGGTCGACGGACAACGCCAACCAGTTCAGTCGTCGATTTGAACCTCGGCGACCAGCCGGCTCAGTGCAGTCCGGTCCGGGCGACCATCGCGCCCCACGGTGGGAATGGCACTGACCACCACGATCTGGTCGGGTAGCGCGATCGGGTCGACGATGGCGGGCAGCTCCGCGCCGACGGCGACGGCCAGCGGATGGTGCAGGAGCACGGCGATCTGTCTGGTGTCGGAGACCTCGTCGCGCTCGCCGGACTCCTTGGGCCGGCCGGCGAGCGGACTGTCGTTCACCGGCTGACCGCCCGGCTGCAGCACGAGAACCACCCTCTCGTGGCCTACCTCGTCAGGGACACCGATGATGGCCGCGTGACCGACTCCGGGGAGCTGCTCGATCACCAGTTCGTGGACCGCCGGATAGATCGCCGTAGTGCCGCGCAGGATCATGTCCTGCTTCCGACCGAGCAATATCACCGAACGACCACGCAGCAGCGCCAGGTCACCGGTCGCATGTTCGCTGAGCGGCGGTTCCCCGACATATCCCTTGGCCAGACCCGGGCCGGCGACCATCAGCTCGCCATCTTCGGAAATCCTCGCCCGAACCGCCGGCTGTAAGTCACCGACCAGGTCGCCCGCAGGGTCGGCGACGAGCTTGTCGACTCCTTCCGCGACGGCGATCGGCATCATCTCGGTCATCCCGTAGAGGACCAGCAGTCGGACGTCGGGCAACACGGCGAGGGTGCGCGCCGCCAGGGACGGCAGCACCGGTGCGCCCGTCACCACTACCTGTTGCAGTGCAGGGGGTCTGGAGGCGAGTCGCTCGGAGATTGCGGCCAGAATCGCGGCGAGCTCCGCGGGCAACACAAAGGTGTGGGTAGCCCGGCCAATGCTCTTGATGAAACGTGCGGGGTCGGCCCTGGCCGACAGCCCGGCGGGTGGCATCCGCCACTGCGCGCCGACCGCGAGCGCCGCCAACCCCATGGTCAACTGGTCGGTGAACACGATTGCGCCGCTGTCCATGTCGAGCCGTTCGGCCAGCCCCGACAACGCCGCTCCGAGCGATCCCCGGGTCTGCACAGCCGCTTTCGGCTCGGCCGGAAGCTTCCGACGTGAACATCACCGCGGCCTCGGCGGACGGGTCGGGATGCAGGCCGGACAACGGTTCGCCGTCGCCCGCACCCCGGCCCTTGGTCAGCGCCCGCACCGACACGGTCCCGGAGGGCAGACCGGGGCGCCAGCGTCCGGTGCGCAACGTGCGGATGCCCAAGGCCTGGAAATCCGGTCGTTCCTTTCTGGCTCGTCGGGTGACGAGACGCCAGGGTCGAGACGGCCCTGCGGAGTACAGCTCCGACTCGCCCGCTACCCAGCTGGATTCAGTCAGCCTGACTCTCTTCGTAAAGACTTCGGCCCCGGTATCTGGCCCGATGAAGACCACGCTGCCACCGGCGGCCACGGTCGCCAGCGCGAGAACCACGGCCGCTGGACCAGGTCTCAGGGCGAGGATCAGTCGTTCGCCGGGCAGGAAACCGTTGCTGCGCAAGCCTTTCGCAGTCGCAACCACGGCGATCGCCAGATCCCGATAGCGGAGCTTTCGATGGCGGTGCGCGGAGAGCGCCGGTCGCCCTGGATTGGCCGCCGCCGCCTGCAGGATGAGGTGCAGCAGGTCAGGGGCCAGGTCGTCACCCACTGGCAACCGTCAAGCCTGCGCCAGGTTGGCTCACCGGTCCCACCCTTCCCCTGATCCTCGACGAGAGCCGTCCAGCTGAGGGTACGGGCCGCAGGTGCTGCACGGCTGAGCTGCCTCAGTCGTCGACTCCGCGAGCGATCAGGGCGTCGCCCATGGCATCGGCCGAGCGCAACGCCCTGACCACCGCCGGTGCGATCAGCGCCCGCACCGAGAATCCCAGTCCACGGGCCTTGCGGGCCTGCGAGACATCCTCGACGATTCCGGTCAGCAGCGGGATGCACCGGATCGTCATCGCCAGGAGAAGTCCGACGCGGTCCGGATCCACCCCAACCCGGGTGAGGGGCCTGAGCAACCGCCGGCAGACGTCGAGCATGTCCGTCACCCGGGTTGTCAGGGTGACGAGCGCAGCGATCGCAACGGAAACCAGCAACGTGCCGCAGACCATGATCGCGACCAGCGGACCGGCCAGTACCAGCTGGATGACCGCAACGAACAGCAGAAACCACCGAAGCGGGCGTAGCTGCCACCAGATGACCCGCAGCGGAATGCGGGCGACGGCGAATCCACCGGACACCATCACGACGGCCAGCCCGAGCTGCCAGGGCTGGTGCGCCGCGACCACCCCGATCAACGCGGCGAACATGATCAGCAGCTTCCAGCCGGCCGGAAGACGATGCAGCGCCGAGACTCCCGGCCGGTACAGCCCGACGACGCTCATCCGAGCATGACTTCGTAGCGGTTCGTGACGTCCGACGGTGGTCCGTCGGCCACCACCCTGCCGCCCTCGATCAGCAACACCCGGTCGAACCCGTTCAGCAGGTGCAGATGGTGGGTGACGAGCACCACCTGCTCGTCCAGGCCGGCGATCAACTCGGACACCATCCGTGAGTTCCGCAGATCCAGCAGGGTGGTCGGCTCGTCGGCGACAATCACGGCCGGCTGCCTGATCAGCACCGCGGCCAACGCCAGCATCTGCTTCTGTCCTCCGGACAGCAGGTGCGTGGCATGGTCGGCGTGTCCGGCCAGGCCGAAGCGGACCAGCGACTCGTGCACCTTCGTCTGGATTTCCTCCCGGCTCAGGCCCGACTTGCGCAGTGAGAACGCGACATCCTCGGCCACGGTGGGCATCACGATCTGGTTGTCCGGGTCGGTGAAGACGAAACCGACCTTCTGACGAACCTGCTTGCCCTGTTTGACGGCATCGAGGCCGTCGACGCTCACCCGCCCGGAGGTGGGTTCGACGAGGCCGTTGATCATCCGGGCCATGGTGGACTTTCCGGAACCGTTGGCACCGACGATGCCGATCCGCTGCTCTGTCAGTAGCAGCTCCACATCGTCGAGGACGACGCGGTCACCGTAGCGGTGACCCACTCCGTGGAAGGCGATCTCCGTCATGCCTGATCCCGTTCCAGCAGTACGGCGATGCCCTGGCCGCCGCCGATCGCGCAGGCGGCCAGGCCGAAGCGGGAGCCACCTGGCGCACGCATTCTGGCGATCAGCCGAACCAGCAGGATCGCTCCCGACGCGCCCCACGGGTGGCCAAGACCGATGGCTCCGCCGTCACTGCAGACGATGTCGGTATCCAGCTGCAGCCCATCGATCGCGGCCAGCGCGATCGATGCAAACGCCTCGGTGATCTCGACGGCGCCGATATCGCTGACCGCCAGACCGATCTCGGCGATCCGGCTCTGCTGCAGCAGATTTCGCACCGCCTGTTCGATGGCCAGTCCGGGAACCGCCGGGTCGCTACCGGCAACGGCGGCACCCACCACGCGAATTGCTTGCAGCCCCGCGCTTTCGGCGTGGGCGGCCGTGGTTATCGCCAGGACCGCGGCGCCGTCGGACACTCCACAGGAATTTCCGGCCGTCACCGTGCCATCTGGTGCGAACGCCGGTCGCAGTCGGTTCAGTCGTTCCGCCGTCATGCCGGCGCGCGGGCGCTGGTCCGTGTCGACGCCTGCCACCGGGAGGATCTCGGGATCGAAAGTGCCATTGGCGGCCGACGCCGCGGCGAGGGTGTGTGATCGCGCCGCGTACTCGTCCTGACGCTCGCGGGAGATGCCCAGCCGGCGGGCCAGGGTGTCGGCGCTGTTGCCCATCTCGGGATCCGGAAAACCCGCCGGCGCGAATGGTGCCCGGGTGTATCGCATCGGCGCCGCGTCGCCGACCGGCGGCCAGAAGCGCCAGGGTGCGGTCGATGCCGACTCCACACCACCCGCAAAGACCAGGTCGGCGTCGCCGGCCCGGATCCGGGACGCGGCCTGCAGCACAGCGTCCAGCCCGGACCCGCACTGCCGGTCCACGGTGACGCCGGGTACCGCGACCCCGAGCCCGGCCGCCAATGCGGCCACCCTGGCCACATCGCCGCCCGGACCCATGCAGTTCCCGAGGATCACATCGTCAACGGCGAGGCCGAGCGTGGTGGTGAGCATCGCCGCCTCGGTGAGCAAAGGCGACACCAGATCCACGGTGGTGAGGGAGCCGAACGCGTGACCGGCGGTGCCGATCGCTGTGCGCCGCGCTGTCACGATGACCGGCGCGGATCCCGACGGTGGATGAGGCACAAGGCGCCTACCGTACCGACCGGGCTGAGACCGGTCGCTCCACCGGCGTGCCGGAAGCCGGATGCAACCCTGAAAACGACTCGGCTACCAGGGATCTCGCGACCTTGCCACCGTCCGTCCGGGGTAGTGCCGCCACCGATTCCCAGAAGCGTGGGAACGCCGGCCCGACCAGGGTCCGCCTGGCCCGATCGCGGGTGGCCCGCAGGTCGGTGTCATCCGTCAGCTCGACGACCGCGGCCACCACCTGACCGAGGCGGGCGTGCGGAACGCCGACCACGACGACGGCCCGGACACCCGGCAGAGCGCCGATCACTGCTTCCACATCCTCGGCCAGCACGGTGTGGCCGCCGGTATTGATCGCGGCGTCGCCGCGTCCCCGGATGAGAATGCCGTCGTCGGCGGTGATCGCCGCCAGGTCGCCGGCCGAGGCGAATCCGTCGGCGTCGGCTATGGGCACGAGGCCATGGTCAGGGGCGGTCGGTAGCCGCCCCATCGCCAGGTAGGGCGACCGCGCGGTCAACTCGCCGTCGACTATGCGAACCTCCACCCCCGGGAACGCGGTCAGCGCGGCGGGCGCGACCCTGGCGGCTACGAACGACAGCTCGGCTGCCCCGTAGTACTCGACCAGTCGCACGCCGGAAGCCGCGGCGAGCCGCTCGAGGCGGACGGGCAGGTGAGCACCGGCCACCACCGCGACGCGCAGGCGGGGTGGCGGATCGACGACCAGATCGGCCAGCACCGTCGGCACCACGTGAGCGGCCGTGGCCGTCGCCGGGTCGTCGGTGAGATGGGCGCCCAGCCAGAGCGTGTGCACCGCGGCGAACAGGTGCAGGGTGGAGTGCAGCGGACCGGTCAACAGCACGGTGTCGTGCCTCGTCAGGCCGGCGATTTCGGCGAGCGGCCGGAACGAGGAGGACCAGGAGTATGCGGTCCGCACCACACCTCGCGGCCGTCCAGAGGTGCCCGAGGTCAGCGCCACCAGAAACGCATCCGGCGGCAGATCCGGCAACACCGGGCGGAGGGAACCGGGTGGCCGGACCAACACCACCGCACCTGACCGGGCGGCGGCAAAGACGGCGGCGAGCGTTTCCACCACACCGACCGCGGCCAGATCCGCCACCGGGGACACATCCCGTTCGATCATCGACTCGAGCTGTCCGTAGGAGACGGTCCGACCGGCGATCGTGATCGCCGGCTGCGAGCCCTTTCCGCCCACCGCGAAGCGGTCAGCCAACGCGCGGCACCACCCGCGCGCCGCGACGCGGCACAATCAGCCCGGGATAGGCCCGGTGCACCTGCCTGGCCACGAGCGCAGTGATGACCACCTTGACGGAATCGCCCGCCAGGTACCACCCGTTGGCCACGGTGGCCGCCCGCAGCGAGATGTGCGCGTTGTGGGCGAGGACCGGGATGCCGATGGCATAGATGACGAGCATGCCGCCGATCGCATTGACGACGATGCCCTGCCAGAGCGGGTATTTCGGCAGGATGCGCGCCGTGAGTGCGCCGATGACGGCGGCGCCGGCGAGCCAGCCCCAGAGGAATCCCGCCGACGGGCCGGTGGTGAAGTAGAACGGGCCGCCGCGCCCGCCGGCCAGGATCGGCAGGCCGGCGAAGGCGAGCACCTCGAAGGTGAGTACGGCGAGGAAACCCTTGCGGGCACCCAGGATCGCGCCGGCCAGCATGACGCCCATGGTCTGCAGCGTGATCGGCACACCTGTCGTCCCGACCACGATGGTGCCGGGTGCGCCAAGGGCGGCGATCAACGCGGCGAAGATCGCGATCTGGGCGAGGTCACGGGCGGTGCTGCGTCGGCTGCTCACGGCACTGACCCTAGGACTGCATGGCACAAACTGAAACCGCCGAGATAGGGCAGGGGTCCGCGGGCTCCCGTGGCCGTGACGGTTTACACAGGGGCACCATGACGTGGTGCCCCCTTCACCGTCCGACCCACGAACGGCGGGTGTCGTTCCGCTGACCGTGGCGGGCGCCGGCGGGGCACCGATCTCGGCGAGCATCCGACCCGCGGGAAGCGCGGTGCCCGTCGTGCTCGTGCACGGCTTCGGGTCGAACGGGAAGGCGAACTGGTCGGCCACCGGTTGGCTGACGGCGCTGGCGCGGGCCGGGATCAGCACCGTCACGGTGGACGTGCGTGGTCACGGGCTGTCCGCCAAGCCGCACGAGGTTTCCGCCTACTCACTGCCGACGGTCCTGACTGACCTGCGGAATGTGTTGGCTGCGCTGCCGTCGGCTCTCGGTCCTGTGCCCCAGGTCGATCTGATCGGCTACTCGATGGGCGGTCGGTTGGTCGGCGAACTGGTGGCGGCGGCCACGGACTCCCCCGCCTACGCCGAGCGGGCGCCGTGGGAAGCCGGACTGCCGTCCGTCCGCCGGGCGGTGATCGGCGGATATGACGGGCGACCACTGCTTGACGGGGTGAGCGGACCGGGAAGCGCCGAGTTCGCAGCGTTCCGGGCCGCGTTGGACGGTCGCCCAGGGCCGGATGGCCCTGGTCGACGCGCCGCTCTGATCGCTACGGCGACGAGCGGAAACGATCTCGAGGCGTTGGCCGCGCTGGTGGCCGGATTGAGCCGACACGCCACTTCGCTGCCGCCCGAGGCCGTCGAGGTTCCCACGCTGGTTGCGGCGGGCGACCGCGATGAGATCACCGACGACACCAAGTGGTGGGCGTCGCGATTGCCCCGGGGCCAACATCTGGTGCTGCCGGGCCGCAATCACGTCAGTGCCATCACCTCGGCCGTCTTCCGGTCGGCCGCCGTTCAGTTCCTGGCGCACTGAGTCGGCCCGTCCCGGAGCCACTACTTCCAGGTCTCGAACGGCCGGTCGAGCACCCACGCGGGGCCGAGTACCAGCAGGGCCACTGGCGCGGTGCGCCGTCACCGGTGGCTAGTCTCCTTGAGACAGGCTTCGGCCCCGAGGAGGGGTCTGCGGTTCAACCGGAGGTATCAGCATGCCCACCACGCCCCACGCGGGTCGAGCACTCATCGTCTCGGTCACCGACCAGCTCGTCCACGGCGAAGGCGACGACGGTGCGGGGGCCCTGGTGACCGAGCTGCTGACCGAAGGCGGGTTCGTCGTCGACGGATCGGTTGCCGTGCCCTCCGACGCGGTGGACATCCGCAATGCGTTGAACACCGCGGTCATCGGCGGTGTCGATCTGGTGGTGACTGTCGGCGGTACCGGCATCTCGCCGCGGGACGTGACTCCGGACGTGACGAGCGAGGTCCTCGACCGGGAGCTGCCCGGCATCGCCCAGGCTCTCCGCTGGTCGGGTATGGCAGCCGGCGTCATGGACGCCATCGTTTCCCGCGGTTTGGTGGGCGTGTCGGGTTCGACGCTGGTCGCGAATGTGGCGGGTTCACGGCAGGCGATCAGGGATGGGCTGGCCACGCTGATTCCGCTTGCGGCCCACGTCATCGGCGAGCTCTCCGATCCGGAGATCTGACGGTTTGAGCGCTCCCACAGGTGACACGGCCGGCGGACAGGCTGATTCTCCAGGCGGGCAACCGGGCGACAAGAAGGTCGACAAGCCCTTGCCGGACCAGAGGCTGCTGGACGAGATCTTCGGTGACGTGCTCCCCGAGACCACCGGCGACGAGCGCGGATCAGGCGACCCCGAGGGTCGATACAGCGAGGACTGGTACCGGGAGAACAGGCCGCCGCACCACGGCGGTTAGAACTGCTCCTTCTGGAAGTCCATCTTGCCGGCGACGGCGTTGTCGGTGCCGCCTTGGGTGGCTGCGCCATCGGCGGTAGCACCGCCATTCCGGGCGGCCAGCAGGTCGCGGATCTGGATCAGGAGGTCCACCTCGGTCGGGTTCGCCGCGGGGAGTTCCAGGCCTTTCCTGCGGCGCTCGGCCAGCTTGTTCATCGGCACCACGAAGATGAAGTAGACGACGGCGGCGGTGATCAGGAAGTTGATGGCCGCGGTCACCACACCGCCGATATCGACCAGCGTCGCGTCATTGCCCGGCACCAGATAAAAGGCCAGCCCGTCGACGCTGTGTCCGCCGACGCTCGCGATGATCGGGTTGATGATGAATTTGGAAAAGCTGGCCACGAGCGCAGTGAAGGCCGTGCCGATGACGACCGCGATCGCCAGCTCGATGATGTTGCCGCGCATGAGAAAATTCTTGAAGCCCTTGAGCACAGATGCCTCCGTCGGTGATGGCCGCCCATGGCGCCGTGGCCGCAGGATTCGCCGAATTTTACCTTCCGTAGATCATCGTCAGGTCAACCCGGACATCGCTCAGGCGAATCGGATAGCGACCGCACCGGTGATCGAGGCGGCGGTGATCCGATCCGCGACGCCGCGCGGGACGGACAGGACCACCAGCCGTTTGGCCGAGTCGGACTTCCCGGCGGACGGAATGGTCAGCACGACGGCATCGGCGGCCAGCAGCGTGGCCGCGCCGTTCTCGGTGACCGACAACACGGCGACGTGAGCTCCTGGGCTCAGCAGATCGACAGTGCCGGGATCGGCCGGCCGGATGGGCACGGCGACCCGCCCGGGTCCTGGGCTTGGTCCGGTTGCCGACAACAGCCGGACGTCCGTCAGCACCTCGCCCCGGCGCACCGGCGCGGACAGCAGGTGACCCAGCGCCTGCGGCGGCGCCCGCAGCGCGCCGTCCGGCACGGCCGGTGCCATCAGCGTGGTCAGGTCGGCCGGTTCGAGCGTTGACCCGGCCGGAAGGTCATGGACGACGGCGAGCACGCTGATGCCGGCAAGTGGTCCCGGCCGTCCACCGATGGCCATGATGCCGGCCGCGACCAGCAGCGCCACAGCGGCGGCTCGGCGCAAACCTCGGGCCCGCCGTCCACCCCGCCGTCGGCCGCGGGCAAGCGTGGCCAACCGGTCGGGCCAGCGCGGTTGAAGGCCGGGGGCACGCTTCACCGCTGCTCGGAGCGGGCAGGTCGCGGGACGGCTCGGTGTAGGTCTTCCATCTCGCCGACGTTAGGGCGTAGACCGGCGCCCGCCCACTGACTGGCGAAGATTGTGGATGGCCGCGGGCCTTGTGGACAACACGCTGCTGCCGAGCGTCGAGTCCGGGCTCAGCTGCTCGACTTGGCCGCGGCGGCCGGCTTGGCGGATGAGCCGTTGCTCGATGCCTTGGTCGAGGCCCCGGACGACGATGACCCATTGGTGGACGGTGCGGGCTGAATCGCTGGACTTGGTCGTCGTCGTGCCCGACTCCTTGGCCGCAGCCTTGCCCGAATCGGCCGACGCGGAGGAGCCGGCATCCGACTTCTCCCCGGCGTTGGCCGCCGCCCCGGACCGGGAGTCGGTTCGGTAGAAGCCGCTTCCCTTGAACACCACGCCGACCGAGCCGTAGACCTTTCGCAGCTTGCCACCGCAGACCGGGCAATCGGTCAGCGAGGCGTCGGAGAAGGCTTGGACCTGCTCGAAGCGGTGCCCACAATCAGTGCAGGCGTATTGATACGTGGGCACGCGTTCCTCCGGCGATCACCCCGACACGTGCGCGCGAGGTAGTGACGATGCGAATATCTGGATGGGTATTGCTCATTGCTTCGTTGGCACTCTACGCACGAGACTGCCAGATCGATGATGCGCCGAATGATCCTGATGGTGCAAACGACTACGGCCGTCAGCTGCGGAAATGCCACATTCCGTCGGCCGCTGCGACCACCGCGCCGACCGGTCTGTCGTGCTCCTCGACCGGTAGCCGGTCGACCACCTCGCCCGCGAAGACCACTGCGATGAGCTCTGGCCCCGCGCTTCCGGCCGGTGCGGACGCCAGCAACGCCAGGCTGCGGTCGTAGTGCCCGCCGCCCCGTCCCAGCCGTCGTCCGGTCCGGTCGACCGCCAGCGCCGGTATCAGGATCGAGTCCGCGGACCGCACGGCGGTCGGTCCCAGCCGGGGCCCGGTCGGCTCGGCGATGCCGAAATCTCCGGGCGCCGTCGGACTCGGATGTCGACACCAGTCGAGCGGCGAATCGGCTGTCACCACCGGCACCAGCACGTTCGTGCCGCCGGCGACCAACCGGTCGAGAAGGCCCGCGGTCAGCGGTTCGCTGGCCAACGGGAGATAGGCACAGACAACTGAGGATCCGGCGAGCAGCTCCATCAGCAGCGCTTCGTTCGTGGCCGCCGCAGCAGCCCGCTCCGTAACCGAACGCGCCCGACGGGCGGCGATCAACTCGCGTCGAAGCGCGGCCTTCTGCCTGATCACGTCGGCTGCCGGTCGAACCACCGGATCACCATAACGCAGGCGCCGTCCGGGTCCGAGATCCGGACTCCACGCTGTCCGAGCGGGAGACATGGTCGGGGCGCCGGGCATCGCTGGACGGCATGCACTGGGTGTCGAGGACCGGCGCCGCGGGCGAGACAGTAGCGTTACCTCCCATGACCGACGACGAGATGCCGCTCCCGGGCAGGGAGGCGAAGTATCGATCGTTCCCGTCGAGCGCCTGTGTGCCGACCAGCCAACCGGATCAGGAGAACTGATGCGTTCGGTCACCGAACAACTGGACATCGTGCTCGCCGCCGCGATGACGCCGCCGCCGGTGCGGGTCGCCATCTCCGAGGCTCAGGGCTTGTTGTGTGCGGAGGAGGTCGTGGCCTCCGCCGCATTACCGGCCTTCGACCAGGCCGCTGTCGACGGGTACGCCGTCCGATCCGTCGACGTTCACGGGGCGTCGCCGGTCAACGCGATCGCGCTGCCCGTCGTCGGCGAGCTGAGCGCGGGCACTCGGGCCGCTCACCGCCTCCAACCCCACCAGAGTGTGTACGTCGCCACCGGGGCTCCACTGCCGACGATCGCCGACGCAGTCGTGCCCCGATCGGCAGCCGAGCGAGTCGGTGGACGGGTCAACGTGACCAGAGCCGTCGGCTCCGGTCAGTACGTCCGACGAACCGGTGAAGATGTCCAGCCGGGGGACGTCGCCGTGCGTTCCGGTGCGTTCATCGGTTCTGCCCAGGTGGGCCTGCTGGCTGCCGTCGGGCGTGACAAGGTGCTGGTGCACCCGAAACCCCGGTTGTCGATCATCTCGGTCGGCGACGAACTGGTCGACGTCTCCCGCTCGCCAGGTCCCGGGCAGGTGTACGACGTGAACTCGTTCGCGCTCGCCGCCGCCGCCAGGGACGCGGGTGCCGAGGTGAACCGGGTCGGCATCGCGCCGCAGGACCCCCGCAAGCTGCGCGAACTGGTCGAGGCCCGGCTGCTGGTGTCGGAGGTGGTGGTCATCTCCGGCGCCGCCGGCGGCCACAGTGCCGACCTGGTGGTCGAGGCGCTGGCGGATCTGGGCGAGCTGGATCTGACCAGAGTGTCCATGCAGCCCGGGTCGGCCCAGGGATTCGGGCGACTCGGTCCCGACTCCGTCCCGACCTTTCTGCTGCCGATCAACCCGGTGTCGGCGCTGGTGGTTTTCGAGGTCATGGTTCGTCCGGTGGTTCGAGTGATGCTCGGGCGGCGAAATCCCTATCGCCGCACCGTCAGTGCACGCACTCTCGAGCCGATCAGCTCCCCGGAGGGTCGGCGGCAGTTCCTGCGTGGCCAGCTGATGCGCGACGAGGACGACGAATATCTGGTGCACATCCTCGGCGGCGGCGGCACTCATCTGCTGGCTTCGCTGGCCGAGGCCAATTGTCTGGTGCTGATCGATGAGAGTGCGACCGAGCTCCCCATCGGTACCGAGGTTTCGGTCTCGTTCCTGGCCCAACGGGCTTGAGCCGGCGTGATTGCTGACGGTTGGCCGTCGGCCGGCCGCCATCCGGGTTGGCCGGCGAAGCTTGGTCCGGTGCAGGTCAGGGCCGGTTCGGTCGAGTTGCGTCCGCTCCGCCGCGCGGACGGCCCACTGTGGCAGTCCATCCGGATCGAGAACGAGGCGGTCATCTCGCCGTGGGATGCGACCAGCTCGCTGACCTGGGCCGAACGGCACAATCGGGCGCAGTGGCATTCTCACCGGTCGCTGCTGCTGTCCGCGGCGCGTCGCGGCGAGGTGCTGCCGTTCGTCATCACCCTCGACGGTCGCTTCGTCGGCCAGATGACCATCGGTGGCGTCCAACGCGGAGCGCTGCGCTCCGCCTGGATCGGCTACTGGGTCGATCAGGCCGTGCATGGCGGGGGCGTGGCGACTTCTGCACTGGCCCTGGCCGTCGGTCATGCCCTCGGACGAGTCGGCCTGCATCGCGTCGAGGCCACCATCGCGCCCGAGAACCTCGCCAGTCAGGCAGTCGTCGCGCACATCGGGTTCCGGCAGGAGGGATACCTGCAGCGGTATCTGGATATCGACGGGGCCTGGCGGGACCATCTGCTCTTCGCGATGACGCGCGAAGAGAATCCGGGCGGAACTCAGGAGTTGTTGGCGCGCTGGCACAATCCCCGGCCAGCCGGGTGAGGATCGCTGGCGTGTCCTCCAGGGTTGGACGCCGCATGATCGCTAGCGTGAACACAAGCCCTGCTGCAGCGTTGGCTTCCGGCTGATTGCATCCGATCGAGAGGAGGCCGCGGTGTCCGTTCCGACGTCGCTCATCTTCGTGATCCTGATCGCCGCCTGGCTCGCGGTCCTGGTGCCCATGGTTGCGCGTCGGCGCGAAAAGGTTCCCGAGACCGAGACGGCCGGCAGCACTTTTCGGGTCCTGCGCCGGGCATCGGCTTCCGTGCGCCGCCGCCCGAAGCTCGGCCGGCACGACGACCTGGAAGAAGACGACCTCGTGGACATCCAACAGCGTGACGACTTCGCCGACCGGGACGCGGACGGCGGTGACCTTGACATGGAGGAGTCGGCGTTGGACGAAGAGCTGCTGGATGACGACGTCGACGAGGACGACTACGACGACGACGAATTGGACGAGGTAGTCGAACAGGCGCCGGTCGCGGCGCGCTCGCGACGCTCGGAGACCGTGCAGGCCCGTCGTGGAACGGCATCCGTTGCCGTCATCGAAAGCGACTACTACGTGGAGACCCAGCAGGACCGCGGTCACTCGGTAGCTGCCCAAAATCTGTCTGCCCAGAACGACGTGCCGCCGCGCCGGGCGTCGCAAGCCCCCCGTCGTGACGACGTGGACGATGTGGATGACGCTCGTCTGCGCCCCGTGCCACGTCGGCCCGGGCGCGGTGGATACGATCCCGACGCCGCGGAAATCGCTCGGGCCTACCGTTATTCGCGCCGCCGCCGGGTGGCCGTCGTGCTTCTCGTTGCCGCCGTTGTGTTCGCGGTCGGGGCCTATCTGTTCATGCCCGTCCTGTGGTGCGGTACAGCCGTTTTCGCTTTGCTGTTGATCGGCTATCTCGGTTATCTCCGCCGTCAGGTTCAGATCGAGGCGGACATCCGCCGACGCCGGTTGGCTCGTCTTGCGCGGGCCAGGCAGATTCGACCTGAATACTCGATGGACCACGGCGACGCGCCGATCGTCGGGGCCCCCTTCGCCTCCACGGCATCTCACGTGCCACCTGCGGCTTATCGTCGCGGACGGGAGATCGTCGATCTGGAGGACGACGATCCGTCGTTCGACGATCTCGAAGTCTATGAGCCGCCCATCTCGTACCGTCGTGCCTCGGGCCAGTGACCACCACCGGCCTCGCCGGGTGAGCCGGCCGCGATGACCCGGGTTCGTCGATGACGCCGCCGCCCGGGGATCCCAATCGTCAGCCCGGCTGGGCGATCAGATTCGACTGGGGCCAGCAGGGAGCGACCGCCATCTCACAGGGCGCTGGCGCTGTGGTCGTCGTCGACGTGTTGTCCTTCACGACCTCCTTGTCTGTTGCGATCGACGAGGGCGTCGAGGTCTATCCGTTCCGATTCCGGGATGCCTCGGCGGCTGCGTTCGCGGCCACCCGAGGCGCGGTGCTCGCCATCGGTCGTCGGGAGGCCGGACCGACCGGCGTCAGTCTTTCACCGCTGTCCGTCCAGGACGCGGCCCGCACCGGGCCGTTGGCCACGTCTCGCAAGCTGGTTCTGCCGTCGCCGAACGGTTCGGCCATCTCCAGGCAGCTGGCCGAATCCGGATCGGTGGTCGTCGGTGCCTGTCTGCGCAATGCAAAGGCCGTGGCCGATTGGATCACCGCCGGCGCAGTTCGCGGGCCGGTGGCGGTGGTGGCGGCGGGCGAGCGCTGGCCCGGTGACCAACTCCGCCCCGCAGTCGAGGATCTGTGGGGAGCTGGAGCCGTCGTCAATGCACTGCTTCGGGCGGGCTTCGGCCCTGCCTCGCCGGAGGCCGTGGCGGCCGCGGCTGCCTACCGCGAGCTCGGGCGGAACCTGGGTAAAGCGTTGGCTGACTGTGCCTCTGGCCAGGAACTGACCGGTGACGGTTACGGCAACGAGATCGCGCTCGCGGCCCAGGAGAACGTCTCGACCAAGGTTCCGGTGCTGGTCGGAGAGTCGTTCAGGTCGGCTTGACCGCGGGCGGGCTGTGCTGATCGACGTGTGCCGGGCAGCCGTCCAGCGCTGGTATTCTTTGCTCTGTTCGCGGAGGGATCCGGGTTCGGGGCTGTAGCGCAGTTGGTAGCGCGCTTCGTTCGCATCGAAGAGGTCCGGGGTTCGATTCCCCGCAGCTCCACCACGTTTCGCAGGCCAAGCCCACATTCCGACCTCTCGGAGGTGGGCCTTTCTGCTTTCCCGTTTCTTGACAATCAGTGGCGGGTGCTGAGTAGCCGAGCGGCCAGCGTGGCGGCGATGGCGACGGCGGCGGCGATCAGGGCGCACGTTCGGACGCCGGTGACGAAGGTGGCGGGGTTGGCGAGGAGCGCGCCGAAGATCGCTACAGCGAGGGCGCCGCCCAGTTGTCGGCTGGTGTTCAGCACGCCGCCGGCGATGCCGGATCGGTGAGCCGGGACGGAGTCGAGCAGGGCGGCCGTGGCCGGCGGCATCACGGTGGGTCCGGCGAGTCCGACCAGCAGCATGAGGGCAGACAGCACCCATACGGGGGTGCTCACCCCGGAGGCGGCGAGCCCGGCGAAGCCGGCCACCATCAGCAGCAGCCCGGTGGTGACGACCTGGCGGCGCCCGAACCGTTCGACAAGGCGGGCGGAGAACAGATTAAGCGCGGCCCCGACGATCATCATCGGCAGGAAGGCGATGCCGGTGGCCACGGCGGACAGGCCGCGGATTTGCTGTAGGTACAGGCTCATGAAGAACGGCAACCCGAAGTAGCAGAACACGAACGCGAATCCGATGATCACCACGGCCCGTACTGTCTTGGACTTGAACAGGTCCAGCGGCAGCATCGGATGGGCCGCCCGGGCCTGACGGATCAGAAACCCGACCAAGGCCAGGATCGCCACCACGAACGCGAGAATGACGGTCGGGTCGGTGAAGCCCCGGGCGCCACCCTCGATGGCGCCGAACGTCAGACCGCCCATGGCCAGCACGGCCGTGAACTGCCCGATCCAGTCCAACGGTGCCGATCGGCGCTTGGACGTGGGAGTGCGCACCAGCAGTGTTAGTGCCACGATGCCCACGGGGACGTTGAGGAAGAAGATCCACCGCCAGCTGATGGCGGTCAACAGGCCACCCAGAACGGGGCCGGCGGTCGACGCGACGGCACCGCCCATGGCCCAGATGCCGATGGCCCGTGCTCGTGCCCGCGGGTCGGGAAACGTCTGACCAAGTAGCGCGATCGAGGAAGGTGTGACCACTGCGGCGAGGGCGCCCTGCAGGAATCGAGCGGCGATCAGGGTGTTCAAGTTCGGGGCGAGGCCGCACAGTGCGGACGCGAGAACAAATCCGGCGACGCCGAAGGCGAAGGCATTGCGGGCGCCGATCCGGTCGGACAGGGCACCGCCTGACAGCAACAGCGCGGCGAACATCAGGGTGTAGCCGTCGGCGACCCACTGCAGCCCGGTGATGCCGCCGCCCAGATCTTTGCTGATGCTTGGCAGCGCGACGTTGACCACGACGGCGTCCAAGGTGATCAAGAACATCCCGAGAACGCAGGCGGTCAACGCCATCCGTGCACCGTTAGAACCGGCTGGCAGTACACCGCCGGATGCGGTGCTGCTGGCGACTGCAGTGTGGCTGTGGGCGGAGGTGGTCACGGTTGCTGCAGCACCGTTGGGGGTGGCTCGGCCGTCGACGCGGGCGTCGGCGGCGGCGTGGGTGACTGCTCCACGCATCGTGGTGAACTCCTTCAGATCAGGGTTGGGCGGGCTGGTCGACGAGGGCCATGTGCTGCTCGTTGTAACGATCCCCGGCGACGCCGACCCGGGCGGCGAGGGCGTTCAATTCGGACACCTCGTCGGCGGACAGCGCAACCGTGGTGGCGTCGGCGTTCTCGCGGACGCGCTCCATGCGGCGGGTGCCGGGGATCGGCACGATCCAGCTCTGCTGCGCCAGCAGCCACGCTAGAGCGATCTGACCTGGAGAGGCCTCTTTGCGTGCGGGCCAGCTCGGTGACGTGGTCGACGAGAACTTGGTTGGAGCTGCGGTTGTCGGCGCTGAACCGCGGAATCGTGGCGCGGACATCTCCGGCGGCGAACTGCGTTGCCTGATCGACGGTGCCGGTGAGGAAACCTTTGCCCGAGCGGGCTGAACGGAACAAAACCGATACCCAATTCAGCCAGGGCCGGGAGCACCTCGGCTTCCGGATCACGCGTCCACAGCGAGTATTCGCTCTGCACGGCGGTGACGGGATGAACCGCATGGGCCCGGCGGATGGTCCCGGCGGAGGCTTCGGACAATCCGAAGTGACGGACCTTCCCGGCCGCGACGAGTTCGCCGACGGCGCCCGCGACGTCTTCGATCGGCACTGCGGGGTCGACGCGGTGTTGGTAGAACAGGTCAAGGGTGTCCACCCCCAGGCGTTGAAGGGACGCGTCGGCGACTCGTTTGATCTGCTCGGGTCGACTGTTGAGCCCAACGGATTTGCCGTCCTCGATCTGCCAGCCGAACTTGGTGGCGATGACGACCTGGTCCCGCAGCGGCGCCAGGGCCTCGCCGACGAGTTCCTCGTTGACGTACGGCCCATAAACCTCTGCGGTGTCGAAAAAGGTGACGCCCAGGTCGACTGCGCCGCGGAGCACGCCGATCATCTCTGCGCGGCTGCCCGGGTTCGGGCCGTAGCTCTGCGACATGCCCATGCAGCCCATGCCGATCGCCGAAACCTGTAAGCCCTCGGCCCAATGTGCGAGTGTGCATCTGCTCTGCCCCTTCAGTTCGGTAAGTCGGTGCCGGACGACGGTGTCAGCCGCGAGGCGGTGCCCTGCCCGGCCGGGCTGGTCGTCGCTGTGGCGTAGCCCGCAGGGCCGTACTGGGCGGCGGACCAGCTGGCCAGCAGCCTCAGCGCGTCGTCGGTGCCGGTGCCCGGTTGTGGCGTGTAGACCAGCAGGGAAAGTCCCTGCTCGGCGAACAGGTCCAGCGCTTGGTACGTCAGGTACAGGTCACCCACGTCGGGGTGGTGGAAATGCTTCTTGCCGCTGTAGTGCTGCTTGACGTTGTGGGCGGCCCACCGCTGCCGGAACTCCGGCGAGTGGGTCGACAGCACACCGACCAGAGCGGTCAGGTCGTCGTCATACGGGTCGCGGCCGGCCTCGGTGCGCAGGATTGCGACGGTGTCGTCGGCGGCGCGGTCCCAGTCCGGGTAGAAGCGGTGAGCCCGCTCGTCCAGGAACGCGAAGCGGGCCAGATTCGGCGGTTTGATGCGGTCTTGGAACATCTCGTCATACACGGCGCGGCCGAGCAGGTTGGTACCCAGCACATCCAGCCGGCCGTTGCGGACGAACGCCGGTCCGCCGGTGAACGCGTCGAGGGTCGCCTGCACCTCGGGGCGGATCTGCTGTGGCTGGCGGGCGGCTCGACGGCGGGCCGGGCCCTGGGCCCGGGCCAGGTCGAACAGATGAGCCCGCTCCGCCGCGTCGAACTGCAGTGCCCGTCCAATCGCCTCCAGGACCGAGTCGGACACGCCGCTGAGGTTGCCTCTCTCCAGCCGGGTGTAGTACTCGATGCTCACGCCGGCGAGCACCGCTACCTCGCTGCGCCGCAAACCTGGCACCCGCCGCATGCTGCCGTCGTTGACGAATCCGGCATCGGCGGGGGTGATGCGTCCGCGACGGGAGACCAGGAAGTCCCGCACCTCCTTGCCGTTGTCCATGGCTCCGAGATTAGGCCCGCAGCCGGCGCGGGTGGGAGTCTCTGCTGTTACCCCTCACTGCAGAGCACTCTGACTACAAGGCGGCCGGCCCGGGCAGGCGGGTCAGCTCGTAGGGCTCGCCCGGGGCCAGCAGCCGGATCCGTTGCGGATTGGTGACCAGGTCGTGGAGCACTTCGGGGTCGCCGTTGAACGGCGGGAAGTCCGGGGCGGCCACGGACCCCCAATGGTGCAGCAACAACGGGGTGGTCGGATAGGCATTTGCCATGCGTACGGCACCGGTCAGCCCGAAATGCCAGTCACTGTCGGAGAAATCGAACAGCATCGCATCCGGGGTAGGCATGTGCAGGTGATGCTCCGGGACCAGCCGGGAATCGCCGGGAGCCCAGATCGTCCCGTCCGAGGTCTCCAGCCAGAACCCGCACGCATCCTCCCGCAGGTGGAAATGTTCGCTTTCACCGGGGACCTCGTTCTGCCACGCATGATCAGCCGGCGTCACCTTGACCCTGATGGAGCCGACCTCGAACACGTCGCCGATCCCGTGTCCGACACCACCCAGACCTTCCTCGGCCATCAGCGACGCGACGTAGGTCGTGGAATGGAACGCCCCGGTAACCCGAGCCAGGTCATGGCAGGTCGGCCGACTGAAATGGTCGTTGTCGCTGTGGGTCACCAGAATCGCATCAACCCGCGGCACATCGGCGGCGGTGATGGGCATGTCGATCATGATTGGCATGTCGAAACCGCCCAACAACGGATCAATCATTACCGTGGTGCCGCGACTGTTGATCAGGAATCCCGCCATTCCCAGCCACCGAAGCGTCGTACCCGCCGACGAGCCAAACGCAGCTGCACCGAACGGTTGGGTGGTCGGGGCCAGGGCCTGACCGTCCTTGCGTGCAAGCTTCATACGTCCCCGTCCCGCCGGCCAGGCCAACATGAGCTCTCGGCTCGACCAACCGTACGACGGTGCAGCCGAGCGCGCACGATCGGTGAGTGACGGTGGCTATGCGGCGCTCACGGGACCGCTTGCTGCGTCGGAACGGTGTGAACGGCGGAAGCGGCGGCCGCTGCTCGGTCTACGGAACGGAGCGGCGCTGGGCGGTGGCGGACGGCGGCCACGACAGCGAGCCCAACGCCGGCAGCGCACATGATGGCCATGAGCAGACACGCTCGGGACAGGCCGGCCGCCAGAGCATCTGCCGCCGCCGCTCCGCCGGCGCTGCGATCGCCGGTCACGCTCACGTAAACAGAGCCGACAGCGGCGACCGCGAGGGAGCCGCCGACATATCGCGCCATGTTCGAGATGCCGGAGGCTTGGCCGACCTCGTCGGAGGACACCACCGCCGTCGATGCGGCTGATGCCGGCCCGTTGGAAAGGCCAAGTCCGGCCGCAGCAACGACCATCGGCGCCACCAGGATCGCATAGGTCCAGGAGGCTTGCAGGAAGGAGAGAACGACCATGCCGAGGGTCGCGGCGACGAACCCGATGCCGATGGCCGCACGGGTTCCGATCTTCACGGCGATGGGTGTGATCAAGGGTGTGATGGCGATGAGTGCGCCCGCGGCCGGCAGCGTCGCCAATCCTGCCTCGAATGCGCTCATGCCAAAGGCCTGGGGGTCCTGGAAGTACAGGCTGAGTACATACATCAATCCGTTGAGAACGCCCGCCACGATCAGGATGGCCAGCGTGGCGCCGACGAGAGCCCGATTTGCGAAGAGCGCGCAAATCGACCAGCGGGGCAGCCACTCGCCGCTCGACCGCTATGAAGGCGCCAATGAGGCAACGACCGAGATGATCAGGCACCCGACGGTCGGCCAGGATGTCCAACCCCATTCGCTGCCTTCGCTGAGAGCGAGCACGATCGGCACGAGGATCCCTGCGATCAATACGGTCCCGTAGACGTCGATCGAACGAGGGCGATCTGGATCCCGTGATTCGTGAACCTGGAGCAGCGTCAGCGGAATGCACGCTGCGGCGATCGCCGCGTCGATCCAGAACAAGCCCTGCCAGCCGGTCGAATCGACGAGTATCCCGCCGACCAATGGACCGATGGCGGCGCCGGCAGCAGATGCTGCGCCCCACAGCGTGATGAGCCTTCATCTGCGCCGCACCCGTTGCGGCCACCGAGAGCAGGCTCATGCCGCACGCGAGGATCGTCGAGCCGGCGGCGCCCTGGATCATGCGGCCGATGATGACGCCCGCACCCTGCTGCGAGAGTGCGATCAGCACGCAGGAGGCGACGAATAGAGCCAGCCCACCCAGAAAGATACGTCTCCGCCCGAAAACGTCGCCGAGGGCGCCGGAGGTGACGATCACCGCGGCGCCGACGAGCATGTAGCCGGTGACGGCCCACTGCAGCTGTGAAATCGGTGCATTCAGATCTTCACTGATGGCCGGCAACAGAATCGTCACGGCAGAGGTATTCGCGTTGACCACGAGCGCCGACACGCAGGCAACGGTCAACACGCCCCAGGAGGCCGAACGGCCAACTGTCGTTCGATCGGCTTTTGTCATTTCCGTCCAATCACGACGTCGCTCCCGAGAACGGTTATTGTGTCCCGACATCTGCTCGCGAGGACGTCGACCGTCACTTGGTGGTTCCTACATCATTGGTTGCTAAGACGCCTCACCCGATCTTGATGACTTATCCCTTTTGATGACGTAACGAACGCCATCTGCACGAGCGAATCGCCACGTTCAGAACGCGCCAAGTCATTCGAACCGGGTGACAGGCAGCGAACAAACCGAGCACTACTATAGGTGATGAGCTCATCGCGAACCCGTGAAAGGCTTTCGTGCCGTATTCCGCTGGTATACATCGATTCAACTCGAACCAGCGTGTGGCGCCCACGCGCGAGTCGACGACGATCCTCACCACAAGTGTTCATTTAATGTTCAGTTGCAGTCCGTGTACCCGGTGATTACGCTATTGGCAACCTTCCCTGGGTGAGCATCGCAGCGTCGCGAGCAGGAGGATGGTCATGAATTCTGTGGCGGTTGTACTCGAAGGGATTGTGGTCCTCGGCGCGATCTTCCTCGGCGTCCGCATGGGCGGCATCGGACTCGGTCTGTGGGGCGTCGCCGGCACCGCGGTCCTCGTGTTCGTCTTCCAGATGGACCCGGGCGACCCGCCGGTCGACGCCTTCTTCATCATCATCGCGGTCATCACCGCGTCAGCCGCGATGCAGGCGGCCGGCGGCATCGACTGGCTGGTGCTCGATCGCGTCGCGGATCATCCAGGCCAACCCCAAGCCGCATCACGATCGTGGCGCCGCTGGTCTCGTTCGTGTTCACGGTCGGCGCGGGAACGTCGAACATCTACTTCGCGCTGATCCCGGTCATCAACGAGACGGCCTACCGCAACGGGATCCGTCCCGAGACGCCCGCTGGCGTCCTCGACGGTGACGTCGGCGCTCGGGATCACGGCGAGCCCGGTGTCGGCCGCGATGGCGGCCTACCTGACGCTGCTGCCGGACGACTTCACGCTCGCCGGACATCCTCAAGATCACGATCCCGGCGGCGATCGTCGCCTGCATCGTGACGGCGCTCGTGCAGCAGCGGATCGGCAAGGAGCTGTAAGGACGACCCGGAGTATCTTCGAGCTGGTCGAAGCGGGGGAGGTCGAGGTTCCCGAGAAGATCATGGTGACGCTGCCCGCCTCGACCCGCACGGCAGCACTGGCTGCAGCCGCCGCTCGTACCGGCACACCGGCCGCAGGCGGGACCGCACGCTGACCGCGGACGATTCGGGCGACACCGCAAGAAGCGATGTGACGAGACCGGCGACCGCACGACGGAGGACCGCTGCTACGCAGCCGGTACGCCCGGGAGGACGACGTTCGGCGCTCATCTTCCTGGCCGGCGTCGCTGTGATCGTCCTCATGGGCTTGTTCGAGAGCCTGCGCCCGACGTGGGTTCCGGCGAGGACGGCGGCGCCGTTGAGCATGACGATCGTGATCGAGCTGGCGATGTTCACGGTCGCGCTGATCATCCTGCTGGTCGGGCACATCGACCCGGCGAAGGTGCTCGACCAGCCGTTGCTGTCGGCCGGCATAGTCGCTGCGATCGCGTTGTTCGGCATCGCCTGGATGGCGGACACGTTCATCGCAGGCAATCCGAAGATCATCGACTGGCTGGGCGAGATCGTGAAGCAGCCACCCGCTGTTCCTCGCCGTCGCGCTCTTCCTGGTGGGCGGTCTGACGACGAGTCAGTCGGCGACGACTCGGACGCTGGTGCCGATCGCGCTGGCCGCGGGTATGGCACCCTGGCTAATCACCGCGATGTGGCCGTCGCTGGTCGGCGTGTGGCTCTTCCCGGCCAACGGTTCGCAGATCGCGGCGGTGTCCATCGACAAGTCGGATTCGACGAGGCTGAGCCAGGTCCCGGTCTGGCACTCGTTCACCATTCCGATGCTCGTCTCATGGGTGTCGGTCGTCGCTGCCGGTCTGCTCATCGGCGCTGTGCTCCACTAAGTCAGAAGGAAAGGGTATCCGAGATGGACCTCGAGGAAGTGCGCGCCCGAGTTTCCACGCTGATGCCAGGAATCCTCGAAGGATCTCGAGGAGCTGGTCGCAATCCCGTCGATCGCGTTCCCCGGTTATCCGTCAGAGCCTGTCGAGGCGATGGCGAACCGCGCGCTTGGAGCTGTTCCGGGAAGCGGGGGTCGAGAACGCGCGCCTCATGGAGGTGCCGACCGGGTACCGGCCGATCTACGGCGAGATCCCCGGCCCCGCCGGCTCACCCGTCGTCGTGCTCTACGCGCACTACGACGTCCAGCCGGCTCCGACGGAGCAAGGCTGGACGTCCGACCCGTGGACGCCGACGACGAAGGATGACGGTCGAATCTACGGTCGGGGCGCCGCCGACGACAAGGGCGGCCTCGCCATTCATCTCGGCACGCTTCGCGGCCTTCGACGGGAAGCCGCCGTGCACGGTCCGGCTGATCGTCGAGGGCATGGAGGAGACGAACAGCAATCTCGAGGCGTTCGTCGAGGCCGACCCCGAGCTCTTCGCCGGCGACCTGTTCGTGATCGGCGACATGGGCAACCTGAAGGTCGGCGAGCCGGCGCTGACCACGACGTTGCGCGGCGACGTGGCGTGCGAAGTCACGGTGGCCACACTTCGAGCATCCGTTGCACTCGGGGTTTTCGGCGGTGCTGCGCCCGACGCGATGATGGCGATGTCGCGGCTGCTGGCAACGCTGCAGGACGACGAGGGCAACGTCGCTGTCGACGGTGTTTCGCGATTCGACTGGGCCGGCGGCGACATGTCGGCGGCGAGTTCAGGGCCGGTGCGGACCTGCTCGACGGCGTCGAGGTGGTCGGAGGCCCGTCGATAGGAACGACACTGTGGTCGCAGCCGTCGATATCGGTGATCGGCCTCGACATGACGACCGTAGCCGGATCGTCCAACGTGCTGATCCCGGCGGTGAAGGCGAAGATCTCGATGCGGATCGTCCCGGGATCCGACCCGTCGCCGAGCTGGACGCGCTGGTCCGTCACCTCGAGTCGCACGCACCGTGGGGCGCCCGGGTCACGGTGGAGCGCACAAAGGAGGCGCCGCCGTTCCGCTGCGCGACCGGTGGCACCGGATACGCCGCCGCGCGCGACGCGCTGGAGGCCGCTTACGGCAAACCCGTCGTGGAGGCAGGGTCGGGCGGTTCCATACCGCTGCTGAAGACGCTGCAGCAGGCCGCGCCCGACGCGGAGTTCGTGCTGTGGGGACCGGAGGACGTAGCCGCGGCACGCATCCACGCCTCCGACGAGAGCGTCGACCCGAGCGAGATCGAAGCGATGACCGTCGCCCAGGTGCTGCTGCTTCAAGATCTTCCTGCGGCTCACGGGGCGCCGTAAAATGCCTCGTCTGAATCGGCGAGACGATGCTTCGCCACTCCCCCCGCCGTCGGCTCGTCAGGAGCGAGCCGTTTACGGTGGGCCTACCACTGGATCAGTCCGCGCAGCTGCGCCCGGGCGCACGGTAACGCCCCTGTCGACCTCGGAGCGAAGCGATTACGGCGAAGCATGAAACGTCGACAACGAGGGGAAGCCGATGGGCCAGGCCGAAGCAGTCAGTCACGACGAGATCCAGCAGACGGTCGCGGACGCGTTCGTCTACGCCTACCCGATGGTGTTCAACTACAGACCTCTGTTCAATCAGGTGCTCAATACCGAGTTCCCGGGCTATGTAGGCGGTTTCGGGAGATTCCGCAACTATGACCGGGTCTACACGCCGGCGGACACCGACATCGTCACCGCGAACAACGACACCCCGTATTCCTGGGCGTGGCTGGACCTGCGGGCGCAACCGTGGGTGCTCACCGTTCCACCGGTGCCCGGCGACCGGTATGTCACTTTCCAGTGGTTCGACCTGTTCACCTACAACTTCGCCTACGTCGGAGTGCTGTCCACCGGTCGGCAGGGTGGCAGCTATCTGTTCGCCGGACCCGACTTCTCCGGTGACATCCCGGCTGGAATCGACAAGGTCTTTCGCTCGGAAACCCAATTCATCGGCTGCCTCGGGCGGACCGCCGTCGACGGACCCGACGACCTGCCCAATGTCACCGCCCTGCAACAGCAGTACCAGCTGACCCCACTGAGCGCCTTCACCGGTACCAAGGCCCCACCGGCGGCGCCGACCCCGGATTGGCCGGTATGGGACGAAAAGGCAGCAACAGGTAGGGGTTTCATCCGCTACCTGAACTTCCTGCTGCAATACACCCAGCCCCCGCACCCCCGCGAGAGCGAACCTGCTGGCCCGGTTCGCCCGGATCGGGATCGGCCCCGGCATCGCGTTCGACCCGGACACCCTGGATGCGGACACCCTGACTGCGATCGACGCCGGCGTGGCCGAGGGCACCGCCCGGTTGCAGGACTCGATGGCGCACGCCTTCTCCTCGATCGGCATGTTCGGCAGCAGGGACACCCTCGGCGAGCAATACCTCAAACGTGCCACCGCCGCCGCAATGGGCATCTACGGCAACAACGCCGAAGAAGCCATCTACATCGGTTGGCACCTGGACGCCGACAAGCAATGGTTGACCGGAGCGAACAACTACACGGTGACCTTCCCGGCAGGCGGATTGCCACCGGTGCAACTGTTCTGGTCCATCACCCTCTACGACCTGCCCGGACAGGTTGCTGGTCGCGAACCCCATCGACCGGTACTCCATCGGGGACCGCACCATGGGCCTGGTCTACGCCGAGGACGGGTCACTGACCCTGTATTTCCAGCACGACGAACCATCGACGCAGGCGGCTCGGGCCAACTGGCTGCCCACGCCGACAGGAGCGTGGACCGCCATCTTCCGGCTCTACGGCCCCGAACCGCCGGTGATCAACGGGACCTGGACCGAACCGCCAATGATCAAGACGAGCTGAACGTCGTCCGCCGAACGGCCAGGCCGGAATGACCCCGCCCGTCCGCTCCGACGACGCGTCACGATAGGTCCGACGGTGGTAGCGCCGAAAGGCGCCGCAAGCTACCTTCTTGTATCGGAACGGTGCGAGAGGAGAGGCAGTGATGGACGTCGAGCCTGTCGAGGAGTTGGACTTGGCGACTGCGGCGGATGTGGGCGCTGTGGTCAACACTGCCCGGTGGTATTCGCAGGCGGCCCGGGACTTGCAGGAGGCCGACGGCTGGCATGACACGCGTCCAGCGCATCGTCGAGCTGGCCGCCAAGATCGTCGGCGCCGATCTGGCGGTGTTGATCGGTCTGCCGCACCCGGACGGGCCGCCGGCCCTGTTGGCGGCCACGGATTTTGCGGCCGCAGAGGAGTTGGTGGCGTTGCAACGGGCCGCCGGCGCAGCGCCGGCGTGGCAGGCAATCCTGGACCGTCGCACCGTGCACGTCGACGACATCACTGCCGACGAACGCTGGTCGAGCTATGGGCAGGAGCTGGTAGCGGCGCTGTCCTTCCGGACGGTGCTGGCCTTCTGCCTGCTCATCGACGGCGAATCGCTGGCTTCGTTGGCGCTGTACACCCGGCGCGCCGAAGGTTTCAACGCGGACGAGGTGGAACTGACGGCGGCATTCGCGGAGCACGCGGCGATCGCGTTCAATCAGGCGGCCCAAGCCGAGCAGATCCGCAATCTGCGCGTGGCGTTGGATCATGCGCGGATCATCGGCGCTGCGCTCGGAATCATGATGGTGGGTCTGAACATCACCCAGGATCAGGCGTTCGACCGGCTCCGAGATGGTCAGTCAGCACCGAAATCGCAAGCTGTTCGAATTGGCCGAAGAGATTGTGCAGACGGGTTCAATGCCAGTCCTAACTGGATTTCGCTGTGTGAGAACTCTAGCTCTGGGTACCTAACATATTAGGTCGCAGAATCGCCCGGACGTGCCTGCGCCTGAGGTTCGAAGCGGTTGAAAAAGCAGCCGCTCGGACCGCTTTTGCGGATGAATATCGCTTTTTGCGCGCCCCAACTATCGGTCGGTATTCGTCGTTGAAGAAGTGATGCCTAGCCGGCCGGTAGCCAGAAGCGGCGCGGCTGCTCGGTCTCTCATGCGGACCGGGCGATCGGAGCGGGAACGTACAGACCGGCCCGTTCGGCGCGGACCGCGGCGAGGGTCCTGGTGGGTGCGTCGAGCTTGTCCAGGATGTGCTCCAGGTGGGCGGCAACCGTCCGCGGGGCCACGACCAGCGCGCGAGCCATCTCCTCGTTCGAGCACCCATCGACCAGAAGGCCGAGTACCTCGAGTTCCCGCGGGGTCAATCCGCGGATGTCCGTGCCTTCGCGACAGCAGGACCAGGCCGTCACCCCCGGTGGCGCGTCTTCGGGAGCCCTCAGGACGGTGACCCGCACATGTGCCCGCTCGGAACATGATGGCCGCTGCGGCCAGAGGAAGCTCGAGTAGATCTGCCCGTCGTCGATTCGCTCGTTGGCGGCCGCAAGGAGCGGAGATCCAGGAGATCAGCAGCGCGTCTCCCCGCAGACCGGGTAGCGGCTCGCAGCCGCCGTCCGCGTGCAGGACCGCGCCCGCCGTCGCGTCCCGGACCAACCGGGCGGCGGTCACTATCGAACGCATCGGGTCGATGCCGTGGGCGAGCACCGGCGCAAGCCGCCCCAGCCGGCGACGCGCGATCTGCGACGGCGGCTCCGGGCTGCGAACAGCAGAGCGAGGAAACCGACGTGTCGGCCCGGGTGGTGCGAAAAGACTGACGGCCAGTGCCTCGTGAATTCCGGCCGGTATCAGGCAGTCGGCCCACGTCGGAAGCTCGTCGACCGGATACGGCAGGTCAGACGGACTCAACGGCGGGCGGGCACGATCGGTTCCCGTCACCTCGATGTCCCGCGCATTGACCGGGCCCGAGAGGAACTCCACGGTGGAGCCGTCCAGATCGACGCTCGCCAACGAGTGGTAGCCGTGGCCGAGCGGGTCGGTGAGCGCGAGCCACGCACCGTCGAACGGGACGATCGGGCGAAGCGTCTGGAGAAGAGCCTGCGCACGTTCGGAGGTGGAGCCGGCCCAGGCGGCGGTCTCCGCCAACAGCATCTCCCCGGCCCGTTGCGAGTGCATGCACGACCTCCCCAGGGACCCGATTGCGCCGATTCCAGCTCCGACCGACCGGCTTCCGAGTTGGCCCGGGACGACGTCGACGAGGTATCCGGTACCCAGCGAAGGCAATCGTCGAACGGCTGCATTGGACAAAACCAGGTGCGCTGAGGGCTCACCCGGTCGGCGCAGTGACCTGAACCAGACGCTCGGAGATCGAGACCTCCGGAATAGGCAGATCTGCCAATACCGCGACGTGTGCCCCCGGCGTGGAATGGATGAACGCCCGAGATCGCTACCGCAGACCGTCGGGCCGCCCTGATGACCGACGGAAGGAGAAGGCAGCATGAAGGCAGTCGTCTACGACGGACCGCGTCAGGTCAGCGTCAAGGAGGTACCGGACGCCCGAATCGAGCGGCCGACGGACGTTCTGGTGCGGATCACCATCGACCAACATCTGCGGCTCGGACCTGCACATGTACGAGGGCCGGACCGACTTCGAGCCCGGCCGCTGGTTCGGGCACGAGAACCTGGGCCAGGTGATCGAGGTCGGCGACGGGGTCGACAAGGTCCAGGTGGGCGACTGGGTCGTCCTGCCGTTCAACATCGCCTGCGGACACTGCAAGAACTGCGAGCGCCAGCTCACGAACTACTGCCTGACCGCGCAGCCGGAGCCGACCATGGCCGGCGCCGCGTACGGCTTCGCCGACATGGGCCCGTACGGCGGCGGACAGGCCGAGCTGCTGCGCGTGCCGTGGGGCGACTTCAACTGCCTGCGGCTGGGGGAGGACGCCGAGCAGCGCCAGACCGACTACGTGATGCTCGCCGACATCTTCCCGACCGGCTACCACGCCACCGAGATGGCCGGCGTGCAGCCCGGCGACCAGACCGTCATCTACGGCGCCGGCCCGGTCGGGCTGATGGCCGCCCTCTCGGCGACCATCCGTGGGGCGAGCAAGGTGATGGTCGTCGACCGGCATCCCGACCGGCTGCGGCTGGCCGAGTCGATCGGCGCGATCGCCATCGACGACTCGAAGGTCGATCCGGTGCAGGCCGTTCTCGACCAGACGATGGGGCTGGGCGCGGACAACGGCTGCGAGTGCGTCGGCTACCAGGCGCACGAGCCGGACGGCGAGGAGCAGGCCAACCTGACGATGAACCGGCTGGTCGCCTCGGTGCGCTTCACCGGGAGGATCGGCAACGTCGGCGTCTTCGTGCCGCAGGATCCCGGCGGCAAGCGACGAGCTGGCGAAGCAGGGACAGCTCGCCTTCGACTACGGCATGTTCTGGTTCAAGGGCCAGCACATCGGCAGCGGCCAGGCGCCGGTCAAGAAGTACAACCGGCAGCTGCGCGACCTGATCGCCGCGGGCAAGGCCGAGCCGTCGTTCATCGTGAGCCACGAGCTGCCCCTCGACCAGGCGCCGGAGGCGTACGAGCACTTCGACAAGCGGGACGACGGCTGGACCAAGGTCGTCCTGCACCCCTCGATGGCGGGAGCGGGTGCCTGACATGGCTGAAGCAGCTGAACGGACGTCAGGTCGCCATCCTCGCGGCCGACGGCGTGGAACGGGTCGAGCTGGAGCAGCCGCGGCAGGCGCTGGAGGACGCCGGCGCGCGCACCGTCGTCGTCTCCATCACGAGCGGCGAGATCCAGGCGCGCGACCACGATCTCGAGGACGCCGGCACCTTCGCGGTCGACCAGCTGGTCGGCGACGTGTCGGTCGACGACTACGACGCGCTGCTGCTGCCGGGCGGGACGGTGAACCCGGACAAGCTGCGGATGGAACCCGCCGCGGTGCAGTTCGTCCGGCAGTTCGTCCAGTCGGGCAAGCCCGTCGCCTCGATCTGCCACGGCCCGTGGAACTTCGTCGAGGCCGATGTCGCGCGCGGCCGCCGACTGACCTCGTGGCCGAGCGTGCGCACCGACCTGCGCAACGCCGGCGCGGAAGTGGTCGACGAGCAGGTGGTCACCGATGGCAACATCACCACGAGCCGGTCGCCCGACGACCTCCCGGCATTCTGCGAGCGCATCGTGCAGGAGTTCGCCAATGCCCCCAGGGCGAGCGTCGCGGCTGGTGGGTCATGACCTCATCGACCGGGACCATGACATCGATTGCCCACGCCGGCGGATCCCTTGTCCGCCAGGTGCGGTCGGCCATCGAGCCGTCCGCTCCGGCGGCCGGCAGCGGCCAGCCCGCGTCCGGGTGGCTGGTGGTGACGCTGTGCTGCCAGCCGTCGGACGTCGACCCCGCGGCGCTGCCGGCGCCCCTGGCCGAGTTGGGCGACCAGATCGAGGTCCGCATCCGGCCCGGCAGCGGACGGCAAGGGCACCGAGTTGGCCGCCAGGCTGCGGACCAGACGTCCTCGGGGACCAAGGTCAGTCGGCTGAGCGGCAAGGATCCGCAGGCCGACCTGAGGTCCGCCCTCCGCCGGGCGAAACAACTGATCGAGGTGGGCGAGGTGCTGGCGGTGGACCCGGCACCGCACGGCAAGCGGTCGGCGAGCATCGGCGGGGTGCTGCTGGAGGCGTGGACCAAGGTGGCGCCCAAGGCAGGTGTGCGATGAAGGCGGTGACGTGGCGCGGGGTCAACGAGATCGGCGTCGAGGACGTCCCGGAGCCCACGATCCTGAACAACCACGACATCATCCTCGAAGTGGGGTTGAGCGCGGCATGCGGCTCTGACCTGCACCTGCTCGGCGGCTACATCCCGGCGATGCGCGCGGGCGACGTGCTCGGGCACGAGTTCATGGGCAGGGTCGTCGAGGTCGGCAGCGCCGTGACGAAGCATCAGGTGGGCGACCGTGTCGTGGTCTGTTCGTTCATCAGTTGCGGACGGTGCTGGTACTGCCGGGAGGGACTGTTTTCGTTGTGCGACAACGGCAATCCGAACCCTGGCATGACCGAGGCGCTCTGGGGTCAGTCCATCGGAGGTTGCTTCGGGTACTCGCACGCACTGGGCGGCTGGGCGGGCAGCCACGCGCGTTACATCCGGGTGCCCTACGCCGACCAGGGCGTCTTCAAGATTCCCGACGGCGTGTCCGACGAGCGCGCACTCTTCGCTTCCGATGCCGCTCCCACCGGCTGGACCGGCGCACATCAGGCCGGCGTCAAAGCAGGAGACATCGTCGCGGTGTGGGGTGCCGGAGCGGTCGGCCAGATGGCCGCGCGTTCAGCCATGCTGATGGGCGCGGAGCAGGTCATCGTGATCGACCGGTTGGACAACCGTCTCCAGCAGGTCCGCACGCACATCGGGGCCGAGACACTCGACTACCAGCAGGTGGACGTCACCGCCGAGTTGCGCGAGATCACCGGCGGCCGTGGACCTGACGTCTGCATCGAGGCGGTCGGGATGGAGGCCCACGGTCCTGGGGCGCAGCACCTCTACGACCAGGTCAAGCAGCAGCTGAGGTTGCAGACGGATCGACCGGAGGCGGTCCGCCAGGCGATCTACGCCTGCCGCAAGGGCGGCACCGTGTTCACCCTCGGCGTCTTCGGCGGCGTCGTGGACAAGTTCCCGCTCGGCGCGGTGATGAACAAGGCGCTGACCCTGCGTGGCGCCCAGCAGCACGGGCAGCGGTACATCCCCGAGATCCTCGACCGGATGAGCCGTGACGAGGTGAAAACCGAACACCTCGCCACCCATGTCATGGGGCTCGACGACGGTCCGAAGGGTTACGAGATGTTCAAGAACAAGGAAGACGGGTGCGTCCGGCCGGTGTTCCGTCCCGCAGCCTGAGCATTCAGCAGGTTGAGGTGCCGACGGGCTGGCCATGCAAGGCCAGCCCGTCGCGCCGCACTGCCGAGTGGGCGCTCGTGTTAGCTTCGATGTTGCGCCGAGTGACCTGCCCGGCCGTGAAGGTGGCCCGATGTGTCAGCGACCGTAACGGATGTCGCCGGCGTCGTACTGGCCGCCGGGCGCGGCTCCAGGATGAGCCCGATCACGGACCGGGTTCCCAAGCCGTTGCTCACCGTGAACAACGAACGGTTGCTCGACCTTGCGCTGCGCCGGGTTTCGTCCGTGGTCGGGGACATCGCCGTGAACGCTCACCATCTGGCCGACCAGATTGCCGAAGCGGCGCTGGCCTTCTCGGATTCGGTACACGTGTCGTTCGAGCGCGAACGGTTGCTCGGCACGGCCGGTGCGCTGCGGCGGTTGCGGCACTGGATCGACGGCCGCCCGGTGCTGGTGGCCAACAGCGATGTCTGGTTGTCCGACCCGATCGACGGCTTTCTGGATGGGTGGGACGGAGTTCGCCCGAGGCTCCTGGTGCAGGACACGGGGCGGCCGGCGGACTTCGGCCGACTTCGCTACCTCGGGGTCAGTACGCTTGCCGGCCAGAACCGCTGCAGCGCTGGAGTACTCACCGGATGGGTTGTACGCGTCGGTGTGGCGCAACGCCTTCGACGCCGGGCAGCTGGAGTTCGTCACGGTGACCGGGCGATCGTTCGACTGCGGTACCCCGGCCGAGTTCCTGACCGCCAATCTGGCCGCGGGCGGCGGCACCTCGGTGGTGGCGCCGGACGCCCACGTGCACGGCACGGTCGACCGGTCCGTGGTGCTGGCCGGGGCAACCGTCGAGCGCGACGAACATCTGGTCTGCGCCATCCGCGACCGCTTCGGCAACACCGTGACCGTGGAGCGTCGTAGCCTGGGCGCATGACGACGCTGCAGCAGGCCATGGCGGCTGGCCCCGTACTCCTGGACGGCGGTCTCGCGACGTTGCTCGAGGCCCATGGGCACGACCTGTCGTCGGACATGTGGTCGGCCCGCTTGCTCCTGGATGACCCTGCGGAACTCGTTGCGGCGCATCGGGAGTACTACGAGGCAGGGGCCCAGGTGGCGATCACCGCGTCCTACCAGGCGTCTTTCGAGGGCTTCGCCGCCTGCGGCCTGGATCGCCCGGCAGCCGACGCCGCGTTTCGCCGATCCGTCGAGTGCGCGCTCACCGCCCGGGACTCGTTCGACGACGATCGGGAGCGGTGGGTCGCGGCGTCCGTCGGCCCCTACGGTGCGATGTTGGCCGACGGGTCCGAATATCGCGGCGACTACGGTAGGACCGCCGCCCAGCTGCGGGACTGGCACCGCCCCCGGTTCGAGATCCTGGCCGACGCCGGAGCCGATGTGCTGGCGGTCGAGACGGTGCCATGTCTGGCCGAGGTGCAGGCGTTGGTCGACCTCCTGGACGAGTCGTCGGCGACCGCGCTGGTTGTCGCTGTCCGCGATCGACGGACGAACGAGGGCGGGGGAGCCCATCGAGGAGGCCTTCGCACTGGCCGCTTCCAGTTCGCAGGTCATTGCGGTCGGGGTCAACTGCTGCCCGGCGGAACAGGTGGCGGAGCTGACGGCGATCGCCGCGTCCGTCACCGGGAAGCCGGTGGTCGCCTATCCCAACAGCGGCGAGGTCTGGGACGGCGTCGCCAGAGCCTGGACTGGGGACCCGAGTTTCGGCACCGCGCAGGTGCGGTCGTGGACGGCGGCGGGCGCGGCGCTGATCGGTGGGTGTTGCCGGGTCGGGCCGGAGGAGATCGAGGAGCTGGGCGCCGCGCTGCGTGGTGCGGCTGTTCGCTGAGCCTTCACGCCTGACTTACGAGCGCCGGGACCAGGATCCGGCGGGGCGTTGCCCGGACGAGAAGGGCCAGCGCCGTCAGCGCGAGCACCTCCGTCAGCGCGAGGCCGCGCTCGATCAGGCCCAGCGGGATCGCTTGCCACCACGCGCCCGGGAGCGCTGGCCACGGCGTACAGGATCGGCACGAACCAGAGCAGCGACGCTGCCCCCAACCAGAAGGCCCACCGGGCGGCGGACGGATGAGGCAGCTCGGGTCGCCGTCGGGCAGCCGCCATGACCGCAATCGGAAGAGCCAGGAAGGCGACCAGGCTCGCCAGTCGGTGGATCTGGCCGGTATCGCTGATAGCTCCCAGGGCCCAGTTGTGCTTGGGAAAACTCACCAGTGTGAGCAGGCCGGCGACCCACAGCGTGGCGAAGATGGTGGCGGTTGACAGTGTTGTCACGCGCCGGATCAGCACGAGGCCGGCGAACGCCGCCACGGATGAACAGGCCAGCAGGATCACCGCCAGGTCGAAGGCCCACGCTGAATCGGTGAGAGCGTATTCGCTGATGGTGCGATGCACAGGAGAGATGTCGCGGGTCGGTGGCAGTAGGTGCAGCGCGGCGAAGATCAGGAGGGTCAGGGCAATGCCGATCAACGCCGCACCACCCGACAGCCGCGCTCCGGACGACCAACTCGTTCGCCGGAGCTCGGGGGCTATGAGCCGTCCACTCGGCTGAGCGCCAGCAGCGCTCGGAACCCGCTGGCGGCCTCGGACACCGCCTCCCGGGGCCGCGGGCCGACGCCGAGGGAACTCGCGAAGCCATGCGTGAGGTCGGGTTCGCGGCGGGTCACGATCGGAACTCCGGCCGCGGCCAGCTCGGCACCGAAGTCCTCGCCCTCGTCGCGGAGGGGGTCGAAGCCCGCGGTCACCAGATAGGTCGGCGGCATCAGGTGCAGGTCGGTGTGCGGCGTGGTCGCCCGCGGATCGTCGACCGGCGTCGCGGCACCGAGATAGAGCGCGGCGAGGGCGGCGATGGCCTCGTTGGTCAGGAAGAACTCGCTGCCGAACAGCCGCCGGGACCGGGTCTCCGCAGCCGGGTCGACGGGCGGGTAGAACGCCAGCAGGCCGATCGGTGTCCGGTCGTGCCGGTGCTCGTGAGCGACGGTGATCGCCAGGTTCGCGCCGGCGCTGTCACCGCCCACCGCGACCTGGCCGGCCGAGTCGAGCTCGTCCGCGTGATCCAGTGCGAATCGGTACGCGGTGCTGCAGTCGTCCAGGCCCGCCGGAAACGGGTATTCGGGCGCCAACCGGTAATCGACCGCCAGCACGTTGAGCTGGGCCTTGGCTGCGAGCTGCGCGCACAGCCGGTCGTGCGAGTGGAGACTGCCTGACACGAAGCCACCACCGTGGAAGAACAGCAGGAGCGGCGGCGATGGACGGTCACCGGCCGTCGAGTACAGGCGCCCGGCGATGCTGCTGCCGTCCGGCCGGGGGATGTCGACCGGTCGGTAGCGGGCACCGTGGATGCGCCGGCCCTGCCCGGCGATGTCCATCACCTGCTGGGAGAAGCGAACGGATTCGGCGTCGACCGGCGTCGGCCGGCGGGTGGTCGTCCGCTTGACCACCCATCGCAGGAATTGCCAGCTGGGATCGAGCTGCTGACCGTCCACCACGATCGGCGACCCAGCGAGGGTTCGCTGCACCGGCCTTGGCAGCGCCAGCAGCAGTCGCAGGGCGGTGCCGACCAAACGAGGTGAGGCGGTGACCGGCTTCATGTGTCTCCCTCGACGCCACTAGCGGCGTTGCGGCCGAACATAGCCGAAGCGATGAGCGCACCAAGATCACTGGCCGAAGTCAGAGCGTCGGCTCCACCATCTGCGGCTCGGTTCTTCCGATGATCAGCAGAGTGACGCCACCGACGGCCAGGATCAGGCCGAGCTTGATCGCCCGGTACAGCAGGGCCGCGGCGATGGCCGGACCGGCCGGTAGTCCGGCGGCGACAAGTGAGGCACCCAGCGCGATTTCGACCACGCCGAGACCGCCTGGCGTGAGATTGAGCGATGAGGCGCCGCTGCCGACGGCCCAGGCCAGGATCACGCCCGGCCATGGCACCGTGGCATGGATGGCGAGAATGGCACAGATCAGGCTGCCCAGGTCCAGCAACCAATTGGCCAGCGCCATGGACGCGACGAGCAGGCCGCTCCCGACTCCCATTCGCAGCGACGTCAGCTGTTCCAGGAGAGTCGTGCTGATCTCATCGGCGTTGCCGGCGGGCCGCCTGACCACTCGCTGGGACAACCGCAGTGCGAAGGCGATGGCTCGGGCCGCGACCGCGTGCACCCTCGGACGGCGAATGCCGATCAGCACCATGCACACGGGTAGCACTCCGGCGACGACGGTGACGATGCCGGTGATGGCCAACCCTGGTGAGCCGCTGATGATGGCCCCGAAGGCGGCAATGCCCGCCAGACTCACCGCAGAGTAGACGCCGGAGATGGCCAATGCCCACGCGGCGGCGGCCCTGTCGACGCCGATCGCGGTGAACCGGCGATAGACGAACACGGTGGCCGCCGCCGATCCCACCAGCGGAAGTGAGATCGAGATGGCGTTACCGGCCCAGGTGGTGGCCAGCACGGACGGAAGCGGGCGGAACCCGCCGCGCACGCTGATCAGCCGGCGCTGCTCGCGGGCGAGGGCACCGATGGAGGCCACCTGGCAGATGGCGGCGAGCACGATCCAGCCCCAGTTCGCGTTGGCCAGTGCGTGCGGCAGACCGGCCAACCGCCGGCGCTGCCAGATCAGCAGACCGATCACTACGCAACACATCAGGACGGTCAGCACCATCTTGACCGGCCGCACCTGCGGCCGATCTGTGCCGCTCGCGGAGGCGGTCGCGCTCACTGGTCATCCTGTCCGGGTCGTTGGTTGCTGAGCACAGTCTCCCCGTCGCGGACTGCCAGCGCCGCTGAGATTCCGCGCACATGCCGGGCCACGGCCCGTGCCCTCGCGCCGAAGCGTGGCGCATACATTTCGGCCCAGATCGGCACGGACGCAACGGAAATCGAGCACTTCCGTAGGCGCACGGCGTTTTTGTATGCGCCGGGCGAGGGGCGGCGGCGGGCGCGGGCAGGGGGCGGCGGTCAGTCGGCGTATAGCTCGTCCAGTTGACCCATGTGCTGCTTCTCGACGATCTTGCGGCGGATCTTCATCGAGGGGGTGAGCTCGCCGTCCTCGACGGTCAGGTCGCGGGGGAGGATGACGAACTTCTTGATCGTCTCCCAGCGCTCGAGTTTGCCGTTCAGCTCGTCGACGTAGCCACTGATCATTGCCCGAACCTTCGGATCGGCTGCCAACTGCTCGGGTGACCTCCCGCCAAGTCCGTTGTCGGCGGCCCATTCGACGATCGTCTCCGGGTCGAGTGTGATGAGCGCGGAGATGAACTTCCGGCCCTCCCCGTGCACGATGATCTGCGATGCGTACGGGCAGACGGCCTTGAAGATGCCTTCGATCTTCTGCGGCGCAACGTATTTGCCGCCCGAAGTCTTGATCAGGTCCTTCTTGCGGTCGGTGATCGTCAGGTATCCGTCGGTCAGCTGCCCGATGTCGCCGGTGTGCAGCCAGCCGTCGGCGGTCAGTACCTCCTCCGTCGCGCCCGGCAGGTTGTGGTAGCCGCGCATGATTCCCGGCCCCCGCACCAGGATCTCGCCGTCGGCGGCGATGATCGCCTCGGTACCCGGCAGCGGGGGCCCGACCGTGCCGATCCTGGTGTCGGTGGGCAGGTTGACGAAGGTCGCCGCACTGGTCTCCGTCATCCCGTACCCCTCGAGGATCGTCATCCCGGCGGCGTCGAACCATTCGGCGACATCGCGGGACAGGGCAGCGGAGCCGGAGATGAAGAACCGGACCTGGCCGCCCATCACAGCGCGAATCTTGCTGAACACCAACCGGTCGGCCACGGCCAACTGGACAGAGTGCTTGCGGCTGAGCGTCTCCCGTGACTGGCGGCGCCGAGAAGCGGCCAACCCGACGGAGAATGCCCAGTCGAAGATCCTCGCTTTCAATCCGCCGGCGCCCGCGCTGGTCATCGTGACCTTGGCTCTGACCTTCTCGAAGATCCGCGGCGCGCCGGCCATGAAGGTCGGTTTCACCGCACCGAGGTTCTCGACGATCTTGGTCAGGTCACCGTCGACGGCAGTGGCGAAGCCGATCTCCAGCTGGATGGCGATCAGCATCTTGCCGAATACGTGGGACAGCGGCAGCCACAGGTACTGGACGTCCTCAGGCCGGAGTATGCCCAGTTCGGTGACGGCCTTCCCCTCGTAGGTCCAGTTGTCGTGCACCAGCCGGACGCCTTTCGGCCGGCCGGTGGTGCCGGAGGTGTAGATGAGAGTCGCCAGGCTCTCCGGTCCGATGGCATCGATGCGCTCGTCGACGACCCCGGGATGCGCGGCCAACAGCGCTCGGCCCCGCTCGGCGAGTTGGGCCCACGAGATCACCTTGTCGCCGTCGCCCTCGCCGTCGATCAGCACGACGGCGACCACGTCCGGCAGGTCGGCGCCGGTCAGCTTCCCGGCCTGCTCGGCGTCCTCGGCGATCACCACGACCGCGCCGGAGTCAGCCAGGATGTAACTGACGTCTTCGGCCGCCGTCGACGGGTAGACGGTGGTGGTGGCCGCGCCGGCGCAGGTGATGCCCAGGTCGGCGAGGATCCACTCCAGCCTGGTACCGGCGGCGATCGCCACGGGTTGCTCGGCCTGCACACCGAGATCGATGAGGCCGGCAGCGAGTTCGTAGACCTGACCCTTGGTCTCGGCCCAGGTCAGCGACGACCAGCCGGTTGCGGTAGGCCGCCTGAAGGCTTCGCCGTTCGGGGTGGCGGCAATTCGCTCGCGGAACAGGTGCCCGAACGAAGCCGAGCGGATATCGGTGCGTGCCATCGCGTCCTCCTTGACGTCGACCGCGCGTGAGGCGGACGATCCGCCGACGGCAGCGGACCACCGGGACGCGGATCAACGCGGACGTTGTTGCTATGAAGATTACGTCGCGCGCGGCTGCGATCAGCGCAGTCTGGTGACCCGGACGGTGACGTCGTTGCCAGTGGCCTCGGGACCCGCGTACACGCCCTTCACCGGTGGCACGTCGCGGTAGTCGCGGCCCCGCCCCACCACGACATGCGACTGGGACGGTGACTTGGCGTTGGTCGGATCGAACGGAACCCAGGCCCCGTCCCACCACTCCACCCATGCGTGCGACTGCCCGGTCACCGTCTTGCCGATCTCGACCTCGCTGTCGGGATGCAGGTAGCCCGAGACGTAGCGAGTCGGAATGCCCATCGCCCGCAGCAACCCGATGGCCAGGTGCGAGAAGTCCTGGCAGACGCCGCGCTTCTCCCCCCAGGCCTCCTGGGCCGAGGTGTAGACCCCGGTGGCGCCCTGCTCGTACTTCAGCGATTTCTTCAGCATGGTGCAGACTGCGCGGCCGGCATCGGAAGGGGTTGCGGCGTCCGCCCGCAGCTGCTCGGAGATGCCGGTCAGCTCGTCGTTCAATGTGGTCAACTGGGTCGGGGTGAGGAATTCCTCGAACCGGTCGTCGACCCCGGAGCCGGCCAGTTGATCCCAGCTCATCGTGGCAATCTCGGCGGCCCCGTCGCCGTAGCCGCCCGGACCGAAATCCGCCGCGGGAAACGTCTCCACCGTGGAGGTGGCGGTGACCGTGAGGTGCCGGTGCGGCCGGTGCACGTCGAACGAGGCGACCCTGGTGCCGAAGTAGTCGAAGTAGCTGGTCACCCCCTCGAACGGATCGAGCTCCATCCGGGAGGAGAGCACCGCCTGGCCGGGTTCGTCCGCCGGTTGCATCCGGACCTCGTTGTACGAGGTCGTGACGGTGTCCGGATAGCTCAGCTCGGTGCGGTGCACGATGAGCAGCCGCCAGATGTCGGAGCCGTACATACCCTGATCGTTCGTCAACCCATTGGCGCCGGACATCAGACCATCACCCCATCGGATCCGAAGTTGGCCCAGGTGACTTCGTCCCCGCGCCGGAAGAAGGAATTGCTGATGGCCACGTGGGCGCTGGCCACCGTGCGCTGCAGGCTGGACAACAGGTGCGGTAGGTCGGCGCCCAGTTCGGTGCCGGTGCGGTAGTCCAGCCCCGTCCGGGTGCGGCCGACGATGCGCCGGGCCGAGGACGGGTCGCGCCGTGGGTCACGCTGCTGCATCGAGCCGGCGGCCTCCAGTTCGGCCAGCGAGGCTTCAGCAGCCGTCAGGCAGCGCAGCACCGAGCGCGGAAACTTCCGGTCCAGCAGCGCGAACTCGATCGCCGTCCGCTGTCCGATCGATCCGCCGTGGGCGCGGACGTACGGCTCCCAGCCGCCGCAGGCGCTGACCAGCGCGCGCCATGGTGGCACCGAGCCGGTCTCGGAATCGGCCGCCGAGATCAGCCGGATGGTCATGTCGGCGCGCTCGAGGGCGCGGCCGACGGCCAGGAAGTGCCAGCCCTCGTCGTGGCTCATCACCTGGTCGGTGAGCCCGGCCGCGATGGCGCACCGTTCCGAGACCCAACGGAGGTAGGTGTGCGGCCCGCCGCCGGTGGCCGCCCGGCTGCGCAGCCCGTGCCAGGTGACGTTCAGGCATTCCCAGACGTCCAGCGGGAGCGCGTCCCGGACGCCGCGGGCGTTGTCCCTGGCCGCGATCAGTGCGCCCGAGACGGACGAGGCGCGCTCCGTGTCGAAAACCAGCGTGCGGATCAGCTTGCCGGAGTCGGCTCCCTCGACCTCTTCGTCACCGGACAGGCCCATGGAGTCGACCAGCGATCGGATGACCTGGTGGTCGGTCGCCCACGATCCCGTTGGCAGCAGATGCAGGTACGTGTCCAGGATCCGGGCGGTGCAGTCGGCCCGTTCGACGTGCCGCCCCAACCAGTACAGCGATTCGGCGATCCGACTCAGCACGTCGACCACCCCTGCTGTTGGCCCTGCTGTTGCTGGCCCTGCTGGTGGCGCAGGCCGGTGGCGTCGCCGGCCGGGTTGACGGGCGGGTCGAAGAAGAACGCGCCGGTGCTCTCGGCCGGCGAGTCCTGCCAGTTCGAGCTCTGGCTCTGGCTCTGGTGTTCACCGTTCGACGGGTAGTCGTCCGGCACCGGTTGGTCGTCCACCGCCCGGCCGTATGCCTGACCGGGCGCCTGGGCCTGGTCCCTGATCGGCTCGACGTGTTCTTCGGAGCGGCCAGCACCCAGGTGTCCTTCGAGCCGCCGCCCTGGGAGGAGTTGACCACCAGTTCGCCTTCGGGCAACGCCACCCGGGTCAGCCCGCCGGGCAGCACCCACACCGCGTTGCCGTCATTGACGGCGAACGGCCGCAGGTCCACGTGGCGGGGCCGCATCTTGTCGCCGATCAGCGTCGGCACCGTCGAGAGGGCGATCTCCCGCTGCGCGATCCAGCCGCGCGGATTCTGCAGGATCGCCTCCCGCGCCTTCGACAGAGTGGACGAATCCGCCTGCGACCCGATCACGATGCCCTTGCCACCGGAACCGTCCACCGGCTTGATCACCAGTTCCGCCAGATGCTCCAGGGCGTATTCCAGGTGATCGGGCTCCTCCATGCGGTAGGTGTCGACGTTGAGCAGGATCGGCTCCTCGCTCAGGTAGTAACGGATGATGTCCGGAACGTAGGTGTAGACCAGTTTGTCGTCGGCAATGCCGTTGCCGACGGCGTTGGCGATGGTCAGATTCCCCGCCCTGGCCGAGTTGATCAATCCCGGCGACCCGAGCATCGAGTCCAGCCGAAACTGCATGGGGTCGAGGAACTCATCGTCCAGCCGCCGGTAGATGACGTGGACCGGCATCTCGCCCGCGGTGGTGCGCACGAAGACCTTGTTGTTGCGGCAGATCAGATCTCGGCCCTCGACCAGTTCGACGCCCATTTCACGCGCGAGCAACGTGTGTTCGAAATAGGCGGAGTTGTAGACGCCGGGGGTCAGCACCACGACCGTCGGATCACTGACGTTCGGCGGGCTGACCGCACGCAGCGCGGCCAGTAGTCGGCCGGGATACTCGGCCACCGAACGGATCTGCTGATCACCGCCCGCCTCGGACAGCACCTGGGAGACGGCCTGCCGATTCTCCAGCACGTACGAAACGCCGGACGGCACGCGAACGTTGTCCTCCAGCACGCGGAAGGTGCCGTGCTCGTCCCTGATCAGATCGACACCCGAGATGACGATCCGGGCACCGTCCTGGCCGTCGATCCCGGCTACCTGGCGATGGAAATGCGGCGAGGTGGTCACCAATCGGCGGGGCACCACACCGTCGTCGAAGATCCGACCGCGTCCGTAACAATCGGCCAGGAAGGCCTCCAGCGCCCTGACCCGCTGGGGTACTCCGGTCTGCACCACCTTCCACTCCTGGGCGGTGACGATGCGCGGAATCAGGTCCAGCGGGAACGGGCGCTCCACCCCGCCGAGCGCGAAGGTGATGCCCTGGTCAAGGAACGTGCGGCCCATGATGTCGGCCCTGGCCTTGAGATCCGCGGCGGACAGGGTCTGCAGGGCGGCATGGACCGATTCGTAAGCAGGGCGGATGACACCGGGACCCGAGAACATCTCATCCCACGCCCGCCCGAACGGGTAGTCCTGGAAGAGGTCGGCCATGGGCCGAACCGTAGGTTCGGCGTGTGACGGTGACGCTACAACTGCATTTCCCGACGCTACGACTGCATTTCGCGACATGACAGGGGATTGTCGTCCTGCTGGCCGGGTCTGTCGCCCAGGGGGTCAGTGCGGGGTTGCGAACGGCGGATGACAGGCTCTTTCGATGAGTACCTCCGGAGGCAACAAGGCGATCCTGGCCGCACTCGCGGCCAACCTCGGCATCGCCGTCGCCAAGTTCATCGGCTATCTACTTTCCGGATCGTCGTCGATGCTCGCCGAATCCGTGCACTCGCTGGCGGATTCGGGCAACCAGGTGCTGCTGCTGATCGGCGGCAAGCGTTCGCGGCGGACCGCCACGGTGGAGCATCCGTTCGGCTACGGCCGCGAGCGCTACATCTACGCGTTCATGGTGTCGATCATCCTGTTCACCATCGGCGGCGTGTATTCCGTCTATGAAGGCGTCCACAAGATCGAGCACCCCGAACCGATCGAACGCGCGTGGATCCCGCTCGCCATCCTGCTGGTCTCGATCGGACTGGAGGGCTTCTCGCTGCGGACCGCCTTGGGTGAGTCGAAAGCGCACCGGGAGGGCATCTCGATCCTGGAGTTCGTCCGACGGGCCAAAGCCCCCGAGCTGCCGGTGGTCGTGTTGGAGGACATCGCGGCGCTCACCGGACTTCTGCTCGCGCTGGTCGGCATCGTCATCGCGGTGATCACCGGCAACGGCGTCTGGGACGGCATCGGCACGGTGGCGATCGGTCTGCTGCTCGTCCTGGTCGCCGTCGTCCTCGGCGTGGAGGTCAAGAGCCTGCTGGTCGGCGAGGGTGCATCGCCGGAGGACACGTCAGCCATCGAGAAGGCCGCGCTGGCCGGCGACGGCGTCATCCGGATCATCCACATGAAGACCTTGTATCTCGGTCCGGACGAATTGATGGTCGGGATGAAGGTCGCGGTGGCGCCGACCGATTCGGCGCGTGAGGTGGCGTCCGCCATCGACGCCCTCGAGCGACGGGTCCGCGCCGCGGTGCCGATCGCCCGTGTCCTCTATATAGAGCCCGACATCTACGACAGCGCGCGGGTGGCGCCGCTGGTGACGGAGGACGGCCATGCCGGCCCATCCGCTTGACCCCCTGAGCAGCTCCGAGATCGACCGCACGGTCGAACTCCTGCGCGGCTCCGGCGCCTTCGGGCAGACGTACCGATTCGCCTCGATCACGTTGGCCGAGCCGCCGAAGGCCGATGTCCTCGCCTGGCGCTCCGGTGATCCTGTGCCGCGCAGTTCACTGTCGGTGTTCTGGGATCGGCAGGACAACATCACCCGAGAGGCCCTCGTCGACCTGGTCGCCGGCGTGGTCGACCAGTGTGGTGCAGGTTCCCGACGTGACACCGAACTTCACCGTCGACGAATGGCACGAGTGCGAACACGCGATGAAGGCCGAACCACGGGTGGTCGCGGCGCTGGCCGAGCGTGGCATCGACGATCTGTCATTGGTGGTGATCGACGTCTGGACCTACGGCAGGAGCCTGATGCCGCCGGAGTTCAGCGATCGCAGGTTGGGCTGGGCGGACATCTGGGTGCGCTCCAGTCCCCACGGGAATCCCTACGCGAACCCGGTTTCCGGGCTCAAGCTGATCGTCGACATGAACACGATGGAGCTGCTGGAGCTCGACGAGGATGTGCGGGTTCCGGCGGCGCCGGTGATGGGCGAGTACGAACCGGACCTCGTTCCCGGACAGCGGCTGCGCACCGACATCCGGCCGCTGCACATCACCCAGCCCGACGGCGTCTCGTTCGAGTTGGACGGAAACGAGATTCGCTGGCAGAACTGGTCGCTGCGCGTGGGATTCAACTACCGGGAGGGGCTGGTTCTGCACCGCGTCGCCTATCAGGACAACGGGGTGGAACGCGATATCGCCTACCGCATTTCTCTGGCCGAGATGATCGTGCCCTATCGGGATCCCGGTTTCGACCACTATCGCCGGACCGCGTACGACATCGGCGAGTGGGGCCTGGGTTACATGACCACCTCGTTGCAGCTCGGTTGCGATTGCCTGGGCGAGATCCGTTATCTCGACGCAACTCTGGCGAACAGTGCGGGAGCGCCGTACACGGTTGCGCAGGCGATCTGCATCCACGAGGAGGACAACGCGGTCCTCTGGAAACACGTGGACAACAACGGCCGTGTCGAGGTCCGCCGCATGCGGCGGCTCGTCGTTTCCATCCACGCCACCGTCGCCAATTACGAGTACCTGATCTATTGGCGGTTCTACCAGGACGGCAACATCGAATGTGAGATCAGGGCCACCGGCATCATGGTCACCACGCCGCTGGCCCCGGGCCAGCCGACCCCGGCCACCGGAACCCTGGTCGACCAGCGGACCTACGCGCCGTTCCACCAGCACTTCCTGGTGGCCAGGCTGGACCTGGATGTGGACGGACAGGACAACTCAGTGATGGAGGTCGACTCGTACGCGGCTGACGTCTCGCCGGAGAACCCCTACGGGCTGGCCATGCACACTCGGGCGACGCTGGTCGCCTCGGAGGCGCAATCCGGGCGGGACTACGACTTCGGCGCGCAGCGCTCCTGGAAGGTGACCAACCCCGGCAAAGGTCAACGCGGTCGGCACACCGGTGGCCTACAAGCTGGTCCCCGGCGGAGCACTGCCCCCGCTGATGGCGGCCGACGCCCCGCAATACCTGCGGGCGCCGGTGATCGGGCACACCCTGTGGGTGACCAGGCATCACGACGACGAGAAGTGGCCCTGCGGCGCCTATCCCACGCAGAGTGAGATCGACGCCGGCATCACGGCCTGGATCAAGGACGACGAATCGCTGGAGAACACCGACGTCGTGCTCTGGTACGTCTTCGGCATCCACCACATCACCAGGACCGAGGACTGGCCGGTGATGCCGGCCGACACCGTGTCGTTCTGGCTCAAACCGTTCGGCTTCTTCGACCGCAACCCAGCCCTCGACCTGCCGCCCACCCCGGCCGCCGACCACTGCCACTGACTTCCCGGCCCCGCCCGCCCCACCCGCCGCCGCATTTTGCGCACCGCGTCGCGATTCTCGCGTCACATTGGCCCTCGAGGCGCGAGGATCGCGACACGGTGCGAGCAGGGATTGGGGACTACAGAACGATCAAGCCGCCGGTCTTGGCGCGTGCCGCGGTGAAGCGGGCGGTCACGTCAGCCCAGTTGATGACGTTCCACCAGGCCTTCACGTAGTCGGCCTTCACGTTCTTGTACTGCAGGTAGAAGGCGTGCTCCCACATGTCGAGCATGAGAATCGGTACCTGTGCGAACGGAATGTTGCCCTGCTGGTCGAAAAGCTGCAGCAGGTTGAGTCGTTGGCCCAGCGGGTCCCAGGCGAGCACCGACCAGCCCGAGCCCTGGATGGCGTTGGCGTTGGCACTGAACTGCTTCTGGAATCCGTCGAACGAACCGAAGTACTCGTCGACGGCCGCTCCCAGTTCGCCGTCCGGCTTGTCGCCCGCGGCCGGGGCCAGGTTCGGCCAGAAGATCGAGTGGTTGATGTGGCCACCAAGGTGGAAGGCCAGATTCTTCTCGATTCCGTTGATGGTGCCGAAGGCTTCCTTCTCGCGCGCTTCCGCCAACTGCTCGAGCGCGGTGTTCGCCCCGGCAACGTATGTGGCGTGGTGCTTGTCATGGTGCAATTCCATGATCTGGCCGGAAATGAAAGGCTCGAGAGCTGCGTAGTCGTACGGCAGCTCGGGCAAGGTGTACTGGGCCATGACGGCCTCCCTCACGATTCGTCGGTGGGCACGTCTGTGCCCTTTCTGGACCCTCTTCAGATCCGAAATCGACCCTATACCCGGGCCGTTTCCACCTGTTCGGGCGTCCTGCCTGTACCCCGGCTGCGTCCAGCTCATCCCCACGAGGGCAGCCAGGTTTCCATGGTCAGCTGACCTGGCGTCATGGGTGTCCCGGTGAGCATTGGCAGCAGCCAGATGAAGTTCGCCACCACCAGGCCGACATAGATCGCCACGATGCCGATCGAGAGATAGCGGCGCTCCACGCCCTCCCTGGCCCGGCCCAGGATGTCGCCGAGGACCAGGCAGATCCCGATCACCAGGAACGGCGCCAGCGTCGTCGAGTAGAAGTAGTACATCTGCCGGTTCAGGTTGGCGAACCAGGGGATGTAGCCGGCGCCGTAGGCCACCAGGACCGCGGCGTAGCGCCAGTCGAGTCGGGCCACCGCCCGCCACAGGGCCCAAGCGCAGACGAACAGCGAGATCCACCAGAGCGCCGGCGTTCCGATCAGGAAGATGCGCTCAACGCAGTCGGTACGGCCGGTCCCGCACCCGGTCTGGCCACTGCCGACGTAGTAGAGGACCGGGCGGGTGCCGATGGGCCACGACCAGGGCTTGGACTCCCACGGGTGTCGCTGGTCCACCGCAATGGGGGTGTCCAGGGTGGAATGGAAGTCCAGCATCTTCCAGGTCCACTGCCATAACGCGTTGTTCCACAGGCCGGCCAGCTTGTACCAGATCGGGCTGCCGTGCCAGTCGCCCAGATTGCTGGATGCACCCACGAGCCAATGCCGGGGAAAGGCGTCCTCGGAGAACAGCCAGGCCCACCAGGACGCGATGTAGACCGCGAACGGAATGACCACCAGAGACCACAGGGATGGTGCGACGTCGCGGCGCAGTACCGCGACAACGGGGCGTCGGACGCCGATCTCGCGCCGGGCCGTGATGTCCCAGACCACGCTCATCACGCCGAACGCGGCAATCCAGTAGACGCCGTTGTACTTGATGGCCATGGTCAGACCCATGAAGACGCCGCAGCCGAAACGCCACCATCTGGCGCCGATGGCCACTCCGGCGGCGTCGCCCCAACGACGCCAGAAATTGAGAAATCCGGTGCGTTGCGGGGCGATGAAGGTATCGAAACCAGATGCGTTGAGGCGGGCGCGTGTCTGTTCTCGATCGGCGATCAGGCAGGCGAAGGCAGCCAGGATGAAGGCCTCCTGGAAGACGTCGAGCAGCGCTGTTCTGGCCATCACGAAGCTCACGCCGTCGCAGATGATCAGCACCCCGGCGATGCCGCCCATCAGCGTCGATCTGGTCAACCGGCGGACCACCCTGATCATCAGGAAGATGACCATCGTGCCGGCGATGACCGATGCGAACCGCCATCCCAGCGGGGTGTAGCCGAAGAGCTTCTCGCCGATCGCGATCAACTGCTTGCCCAGCGGCGGATGCACCACCACGCCGTAGGACTGGTTGTCCTCGACACCGTTGTTGCGGAGCACCTCGGCGGCCTGGACCGCGTAGTACTTCTCGTCGAACAGTGGCGTGCCGTGATCGGTGGCGCTCCCGACGTTCCACAGTCGGGTCAGCCCGCCGATCAGGGTCAGCACGATGGTGGTGATCCAGCCGCGCAACCGATCGGTCGGCGGGTTTGGCAGCCGCCGGCGCTCGGGCCGGATGGGGCGTTCGAGTGCAGGGACCTCGCCGATCGCGACGACGCCGGCGGCCGGATCCGGTCGGGTCTGCGCCGGGTCCAGGTCGTCTTCGCCGATGACGGTCGCGCGGCCGGTCAGTCGGTCGTCGCCCACCTCTGTGTCCACGACATCCGGCTCGTCGCTGCGGGTAGGAGATTCACCGCTGCGCTGGGCGATGGTGGGCGGGGCCGTCATGGGGACGATCGTAGGGTGAGGACATGAGAACTGAGGTGAAGTCGCCCGACGGAGCGGCATCGGCGGAGCGAACCGATGTGGGCCGGCTGGTGCTGGCGGGGACCCCGCTGGGCCGTGTCTCGGATGCTTCCGCCGGCCTGATCCGGGCCTTGACCAACGCCGACGTCATCGCCGCCGAGGACACCAGGCGCCTGCACCGGTTGGCCTCTGATCTGGGCATTTCGCTGCACGCGACGGTGCTGTCGTACTACGAGGCCGTCGAGCAGGCCAGGATCCCGGGTCTGCTCGACCGGATCCGGCAGGGCGACGAGGTGGTGCTGGTCACCGACGCCGGGATGCCGTCGGTCTCCGATCCTGGTTATCGGCTGGTCTCCGCGGCGGCGGCGGCAGGTCTGACGGTGACCTCGGTGCCGGGGCCCAGCGCCGTGATCACCGCGCTCGCGCTGTCCGGGCTGCCGTCCGACCGGTTCACCTTCGAGGGGTTCCTGCCGCGCAAGTCGGGTGAACGGGCCACCGCCCTGTCCGCCCTGGCCGGTGAGGTCCGCACCATGGTGTTCTTCGAATCGGTGCACCGCCTCGGCGACACTCTCGCCGCCATGGTCGCGACCTTCGGCGCCGATCGCCCGGCTGCGCTGTGCCGTGAGCTGACCAAGACCTACGAAGAGGTGCGTCGAGGGTCGTTGGGCGAGTTGTCCGAGGGTGCGGAGGGAGTGCGGGGCGAGGTCACTCTGGTCATCGCCGGCGCGTCGGCGGACGCGGCAGGACCGCCGTCCGACGAGGCACTCGGTCGGGCCGTCGCGGAATTGGTGGCCGCAGGCTCCACCCGCCGCGACGCGGTGGACACGATCGCCGCACGGTTCGGACTGCCGCGCCGCACCGTCTATGCCGTGGGTCACCGCAGCTGAGATTTCCCGTTGGCTACCGTCGTGCTGTTGGTGTACGTCTACCGAGGTGGAGTAAATGTCCGAACTGAAGGCGAAATTGCGGTCCGATCTGACGGCGGCGATGAAGGCGCGTGATGCGCTCAGGATGGGCACCCTGCGGATGGCTCTCGCCGCGATCACCAACGAAGAGGTATCGGGGAGTACGGCACGGGAGCTGACCGACCGCGACGTGATAGCGGTCCTGTCGAGAGAAGTGAAGAAGCGTAAGGAGTCCGCGGAGGCGTTCGACGGCGCCGGACGGAGTGAACTGGCCGACAAGGAACGGGCGGAGTCGGCCGTGATCGCCGAGTACCTGCCCGCCCAACTGTCCGATGACGAGATCACGGTGCTGGTGGCGTCGGCGGTCTCCGAGGTGGCATCCGCGACCGGAGCCGCGCCGACCATGCGGCAGATGGGACTTGTCATCAAGGCCGCGCAGGCGAAGGCAGCCGGTCGTGCCGACGGGGCGAAGGTGGCTGCAGCCGTGAAGGCCGCGCTCGCCTGAGCTCGCAGGGCGACCCGGATGGTCGTGCTCCACGGCCGTACGCAAAGCTGAGTGGCCTTCAGTGATGCCCGCTTGAACTTCCGGAGGTCCCCATGTCCGACACCACCGCCACGGCCGACATCGGAGTCACCGGCTTGGCCGTGATGGGCTCGAATCTGGCCCGCAATTTCGCCAGTAAGGGATTCGTCACGGCGGTGCACAACCGCACCAACAGCAAAACGGAGACGCTGCTCGCCGAGCACGGATCGGACGGGCAATTCGTCGGATCGACATCGCCGTCGGAGTTCGTCGCGTCGCTCAAGGTGCCTCGCAAGATCATCATCATGGTCAAGGCCGGCGGCCCCACCGATGCCGTCATCGACGAACTGTCCGACTTGCTGGAGCCGGGCGACATCCTGATCGACGGCGGCAACTCCAAGTTCGAGGACACCATCCGCCGTGAGGCCGCCGCCAAGATCAAGGGCATTCACTTCGTCGGCTGCGGGATCTCCGGCGGTGAGGAAGGAGCGTTGAACGGGCCGTCCATCATGCCCGGCGGTTCCGCGCTCGCGTACGAGTCGCTCGGGCCGATTCTGGAGAAGATCTCGGCGCACGTCGACGGCGCACCCTGCTGCACGCACATCGGTGAGAACGGCGCCGGCCACTTCGTCAAGATGGTGCACAACGGCATCGAGTACGCCGACATGCAGCTGATCGCCGAGGCCTACGACCTGCTGCGCCGCGGTGCCGGGCTGGAGCCCGCTCAGATCGCCAACGTCTTCGCCGACTGGAACGCCGGCAAGCTCGACTCGTTCCTGATCGAGATCACCGCCCAGGTGCTGCTCCACGTCGACGCCGCTACTGGAAAGCCATTCGTCGACGTCGTGGTCGACGCTGCTGGAATGAAAGGAACCGGGACCTGGACGGTGCAGACGGCGCTGGATCTCGGGGTGCCGGTCTCCGGGATCGCGGAAGCCGTTTTCGCCCGCGGTCTCTCGTCCGCTTCCGCCCAGCGGGCCGGCGCCAAGAACCTGCCCGGCCCCAAGGACACGTGGGAGGTCAGGGATGTCGACGGCTTCATCGAGGACGTGCGGGAGGCGCTGTACGCCTCCAAGATCGTGGCTTACGCGCAGGGTCTGGACGAGATCGTGGCCGGCGCGGCGCAGTACGACTGGAACATCGATCTCGGTGCGGTGGCGCGGATCTGGCGCGGCGGCTGCATCATCCGGGCCGCGTTCCTGAACCGGATCACCGAGGCCTACGACGGAAAGCAGGAGCGTCCCGCGTCCCTGCTTTTCACGCCCTACTTCACCGACGCGATCCGGGAGGCGCAGGGGTCGTGGCGCAGCGTCGTCGCCGGCGCCGCCCAGTCCGGCATCCCCACCCCCGGCTTCGCCGCCGCCCTGTCCTACTACGACGGCCTCCGGTCCCCGAGGCTCCCGGCGGCGTTGATCCAGGGTCAGCGCGACTTCTTCGGCGCCCACACCTACCGCCGCGTCGACCGTGAAGGCACCTTCCACACCCTCTGGTCCGGCGACCGCTCCGAGATCACCCCCTAACCCCCGCCCCGTCCCGCCCCCCGTCGCGCTTATCAACATCGACTGCGCTCATGATCGGGTCGACTCCTGTCCCAGGGTTCCCAAAACCGGAACGATCATGAGCGCGGCTCAGCGGAAGGGTGATTCGAGGGTGCCAGCAGGTGGGTACGGCGTTGGCTCCGCGGAGCCGGGCGGCTTGGGTCGCGCGGTAGACGATGTCGCCCGGGCGACGGATGGCCGTTGTCCAGTTGTAGCGGACGATCCCGAAGCCGAGCGCCCGCAACAGACGTTCCCGTTCGCGGTCGTCAGCGATGACGCACGGTCGGCGTCCGCGCGATTGTCGTACTTCAGCGCTCCATCGGCCTCGATGATGACGCCGGTCTCCGGGATCAGATGGTCGACCCGAAACCATTGCCGTCCGGCGCATATCCACACGTTGGACAGCGGCGCGGACAGACCTGCGCTGAGAAATGCAAGACGCCCCAACGTTTCCAGCGGGACTTTCCGCCCGCGGATCGGCATGCTCGATCACCCATCGGGCCGCCGAGATCCCTGGAAAGCGGTCCATGTCCTATCGTCACAGCGGCCAACTCCTCGCGGGATGTGCCGAGATGTAGCACCCTGTCGGCGACCACGAGACCATCACGTGCGCCGAGATGGCGGGCGATGTCGACCGCGCAGTAGGCCGGGCCGACCACGGGTGTGCGCGCCGACGGACGTCCGGTGGCGCATCGCCAACGGGCCGTGTCGAACCGTGCCATAGGGCGTCAACCGGTGCCCGGTGTGCGGACTTCCAGGCCGGATTGCGGTCGGCAGAGCCGGCGGCTCGGAGATCACCGGCAGGCGGAGCACAGCGGCCGCAGCCGCGCCGGTGAGAAAGGTCCCAGTCTGCGCAGCGGCGACGAAGGCGATCGATCGAAGTCGAAATCGCTCCCAGGTCGATGCTTCGCTTGATGGTCGCTGACGGCGCGAATGCGGCCTTCGCGATCCGAATCAGTTCGCCGTCGTGCGAGCGATCGCTGACGACCGCTCGCGAGTACGCCAGCAGCGTCAGCGTCTCGCATTAGGAACGACCGGCCCGTGCAGATCAACCAATAGCGCGATCTGCCGACGGTCGACCGACTCTGCTCATCGGCGAAGCGTGTCCAGCACCGACCCGCGGGGACACGGTGCAGCGGGAATTGTGGACAAGCCGCCCTCATGTGGACGGGAGTGCGATTGGCCGGCCAGTCACCCGCGCGAGAGCGCCGGAGGCCCCGCCGCATGCATACGGCGGGGCGTCGAGTTCGGCGCTCAGAAGATGTCGACTTTGGTCACTCACGGTCCCAAAACCGCGACGATCATGAGCGCCGTCGAAGTTGATAAGCGCGATAGGGGGGCGGGTCAGGCGTGGGAGACGGAGGCGCCGAGGTCGGCGGCTTCGGCGTCCAGATCGGCAGACTCGATTTCAGCGACCACCTTCGGCTGGGGGCGGATGGCCACCAGGACGAGGACCACCGTGGCGGCGAGGAAGCAGGCCGCGACGAAGAAGCCGCGGTCGGCTCCGACGACGAACGCGTGTTGCGCCTGCTGCAGTGCGGAGGCACCGGCGGGGGAGACCGCGGACCGGGAGGCGCTGCCGAACACGGTGACCAGCACCGCAAGGCCCAACGCGCCGCCGACCTGCTGCATCACGTTGACCAGACCGGATGCGGCGCCGGAATCGGCCGGAGCCACGCCGCGCAGTGCGGTGGTGGTCAGCGGCACGAAGGCGAGGCCGTTACCGAGGCCGAACAGCACCAGCGGGCCGAGCAGGTCGAAGTAGACGCTGGTGGCGCTCAGCTGCGTCATCCAGAGCAGCCCGAGGGTGGAGAACGACAGGCCGACGGCCATCACGGCTTTCGCCGAGAACCGGGTGGTCAGCACCCGCGCGGAGAACTGCGACGAGGCGAACAGCACGATGGTCAGCGGCAGGAAAGCAAGGCCGGTGACGATCGCCGAGTAGTGCAGCACGTCCTGCAGGAACTGGGTCAGGAAGAAGAACATCCCCATCATCCCGGCCACGAGCAGCAGGCGGGCGACGTACGAGGTGGCGCGGTCCCGGTCGGCGAACAGCCGCAGCGGAACGATCGGCATCTTGGCCCGTGTCTCGATCAGGACGAATGAGGTCAGCAGTACGGCACCGAGGACGAAGGCGCCGATGGTGACCGAGTCGGTCCAGCTGGTGGAGGCTGCGCGGACGAAGCCATAGACGAGGCCGGTCATGCCGAGGGTGGAGGTGATCGCACCGCCGAGATCGAAATGGCCCTGCTTGCGGGTGGTTTCGGGCAGTACCCGGGCGGCGACGGCGATCACGGCGATGCCGATCGGCACATTCACGAACAGGACCCAACGCCAGGAAGCCCACTGGGTCAGAATGCCGCCGGCGATGAGGCCGACTGCGCTTCCGCCGATGGAGACGGCGGTGTAATAGCCGATGGCGCGGACGCGTTCCTTGGCATCGGGGAACATCGTCATCAACAGGGCCAGTGCGGATGGTGCGGCGAGTGCGGCGCCAACGCCCTGCAGAGCGCGCGCGCCGAGCAGCAGGCCGGAGGTGGTGGCGAATCCGCCGAGCAGCGAGGCCACGCTGAAAATGGTGATGCCGGCGAGGAAAACCCTTCGACGGCCGAGAATGTCACCCGCTCGAGCGCCCAATAGAAGTAGGCCGCCGAACACCAGGGTGTAGGCGTTGATCACCCACGACAGGCCCGTCGGCGAGAAGTCGAGAGCGGTCGAGATGTCGGGCAGTGCGATGTTCACGATGGTCGCGTCCAGGACGATCATCAGTTGGGCGGCGAGCACGAGGCCGAGAATGATCCGCCGCCGGTGCAGCGCGGCAATCTCGGTAGTGGGGGACTGGATCACGGCGTCTTTCCTTCCACGCCCCAGACGGGCGTACGATCGAAACGGATGGTCCCTCCGGATCGCATCCGGAGGGTTCCTCCGCTTAGAACTATACGGAGGCTGCCTCCGGTTGTGCAAGCTGATTGCTGATCTTTCTCGTACGAGGAGCGTGAGTTCGATGGCCCGGCTCGTTGAGGCGCCGACCGTTGTCCCGGTCCAGCAGGACGCTGACCGCTTCGAAGCCGCGTCCGCTCCGGGCCGACGCGCAGCGCAACCGGGACAGGTTGATCGAGGTCGCCACCACCGCGTTCACCGAACTCGGTGTCGACGTGGCACTCGAGGAGATCGCCCGTCGGGCAGATGTCGGCATCGGCACGCTGTACCGGAACTTCCCTACCCGCGAGGCTCTGGTGCTCGCGGTCTACCGCAACCAGATCGAAGGCCTGCAGACCGCCGCACGGGAGCTCCCGAAGACACTGGGCCCCGCCGACGCCCTGCGTGAATGGATGCGCGGGTTCGTCGAGTACGGCGCTGTGAAGCGCGGCCTTGTCGCCCTGCTCAAGTCGATGATGGAGACCGACACCAATCTTTTCGACCAGGCCAGGGCGACGCTGCTGGAGTCGGCCGGGTCTTTGATGACGGCCGCTGCGGACGCCGGCGAGATCAGGCCGGATTTCGCTCCGGCCGACGTCATCAGGGCGCTGGGTGGCATCTGCATGGCCACCGACCGGCCCGACGCGGGCGCCACCGCCGTGGCTCTCGTCGACCTGGTGTTCGACGGATTGCGTTTCGGCGCCCCGGTCAGGGCCTGACACCTGACGTCGGACACGGTCAAACCCGTTTCCACCGGCCACTAAAGTCGAGGCCATGAGTTCAGTTCTGACCGCGGTGGCGTGGCCCTACGCCAATGGTCCGCGGCACATCGGCCACGTTTCCGGGTTCGGAGTACCTTCCGACGTCTTTTCGCGGTACCAGCGGATGGCCGGCAACGACGTGTTGATGGTGTCCGGGACTGACGAGCACGGAACGCCCATCCTGGTAAAGGCCGACACGGAAGGCGTTCCGGCTCAGGAGCTGGCCGATCGCTACAACAAGGTCATCGTGGACGACCTGCAGCAGCTGGGTCTGGGCTACGACCTGTTCACCAGAACCACCACCCGCAATCACTACGCGGTGGTCCAGGAGATGTTCCGGACCGTCTATCGCAACGGCTACATGATCCCCAAGACGACGATGAGCGCAATCTCGCCGTCCACCGGACGCACCCTGCCCGACCGATACATCGAGGGCACCTGCCCGATCTGTGGATACAACGGTGCCCGCGGCGACCAGTGCGACAACTGCGGCAATCAATTGGATCCCATCGACCTGATCAATCCGAAATCTCGGATCAACGGTGAGACACCGGCTTTCGTCGAGTCCGAGCATCTATTCCTAGATCTGCCCGCACTGGCCGAGGCGCTCGGCAGCTGGTTGAACACCCGGAGCGACTGGCGCCCGAATGTTTTGAAATTCTCGCTGAACCTGTTGGCCGATCTGAAGCCGCGGGCGATGACACGCGACATCGACTGGGGCATACCGGTTCCCTTGGACGGATGGCGCGATCGTGGCGACAAGAAGCTGTACGTCTGGTTCGACGCCGTCATCGGCTACTTGTCCGCCTCCATCGAGTGGGCGCGCCGGTTCGGCTCGGATCCCGACGCGTGGCGGCGGTTCTGGTCGGACGAGAACGCTCGCCAGTACTACTTCATGGGCAAGGACAACATCACCTTCCACTCTCAGATCTGGCCGGCGGAGTTGTTGGGCTACAACGGCCTCGGTGAGCGCGGTGGCTCGCCTGGAGCGCTGGGCAAGCTGAACCTGCCGACCGAGGTGGTGTCCAGCGAGTTCCTGACGATGAGCGGTTCTAAGTTCTCCACCTCCCGCAACACCGTCATCTACGTCGGTGACTTCATCAAGGAGTTCGGACCGGACGCGCTGCGTTACTTCATCGTCGCGGCCGGACCGGAGAACCAGGACAGCGATTTCACCTGGGACGAATTCGTGCGCCGGAACAACTTCGAGCTCGCCAATGAATGGGGCAACCTGGTCAATAGGTCCATCGCCATGGCGCACAAGAACTTCGGTGCCATCCCCACGCCCGGTACCAGGACCGAACTGGATGTCACGATGCTCGACGCGTCGGCGGCCGCGTTCGGAGGAGTCGGAGAGCTGCTGAGCCGCAGCCGGTTCAAGCAGGCCATGGGTGAGGCGATGCGGGTGGTCGGTCTGGCGAACAAGTACCTCTCCGACGCCGAGCCATGGAAGCTGGGCGAGGACAAGGAACGTCAGGCAACCGTCCTGCACACCGCCCTGCAGGTGGTCGACGACGCGAAGACGCTGCTGACCCCCTTCCTGCCGCACTCATCGCAAGCTGTTTTCCGCGCCTTGGGCGGCGACGGGATCTGGGCCGCGCAGCCGGAGATCAGGCAGGTCACCGACTTCGACGATGACGTCGAAGGTGTTGGGGCGCCGGCAGTCCGGGATTACCCGGTCATCACCGGCGACTACGAGTCGCAACTCGCGGTGTGGGCGCGACGGGAGATCGCGGTGGGGACGGAGCTGTCGAAGCCGACCCCGTTGTTCAGCAAGCTCGACCCGAAACTGGGTGAGGACGGGCCGTCCTGGGCCCCGATTGCGTGACCGCCCACCAGGCGGTGCGGGAACGGTCACTGCCGCCGGCCCCGGAACGGCTCCCGGTGGCCGTGGCCGACGCGCACACTCACCTGGACGCCTGCGGGTGCCAGACCGCCGAAGAGGTGGCCGCGGCCATGGCCAGGGCCCGGGCGACCGGCGTCACCAGGGTCGTCACCGTGGCCGACGACCTCGATTCGGCGCGCTGGGTGGTCGAAGCCGCTCAACGGCACCCGGACCTGTATGCGGCGGTGGCCCTGCACCCGACCCGGGCGGACAAGCTCGATGACGAGGCCAAGAGCGTGCTCGAGCGGTTGGCCCAGGACGACAGGGTGGTCGCGATCGGCGAGACGGGACTGGATCACTTCTGGGAGGCGGCACCGCACGACGTGCAGGCGGAGGCGTTCGCCTGGCACATCGAACTGGCCAAGCGCAGCGGCAAGGCGCTGATGATCCATGACCGCGATGCGCACGAAGCCGTATTCGACGTTCTGAAGGCCGAAGGACCACCTGAGCGGGTGATCTTTCATTGCTTCTCCGGCAATCCGACGATCGCCGCACGCTGCGCCGACGCCGGTTTTGTGATGTCGTTCGCCGGCCCGGTCAGCTTTCGGAATGCCGGCGACCTGGCCGCCGCGGCCGTACTGGCGCCCGCCGATCTCATCCTGGTCGAGACCGACGCGCCCTTCCTCACCCCGCACCCCTACCGGGGAAAGCGGAACGAGCCCTTCGTGCTGCCTTACACCGTCAGGGCACTCGCCGGGCTGCGCAATCAGGATGTGGCGGAGCTGTGTGACGAGGTGAATCAGACCACACATCGCATGTACGGCATTCGGGTGATCTGAGCACAGAAACCGACGAATTGGGGGGTTTAAAACGAACCGACGGTGATTTCCGGACACGCGTAGAGGTTGCCCTCCTGTGCTGAGGCCGTTATTGTCCTGTGATAACAGCCGGGATGGGGAAGTCTCGGGTGCAATGGGGCAGGTGCTGTACGCGGGACGCAAGTTCCGCAATCAACGCCTGCCCTTCGCATGTCCGCTGGCCACTGTGCCGCGGGCGTGACTGCATCCTGCCCCTGCCCGATCGGCACAAGGTATGGATGTGACTTGGCTCCCAACGACGAAGCGTTCGGCTCACATGATGAACCCACGCAGGCCCTATTCGATCATCTCGGCGACACCGACCAGCAGGCCGCGCCTGCAGCAGGTAGTGGAGATACCCCAGAAGTAGACGCAGCTGCGGGCCCCGACTCGGCGGCTCCGCTCGGAACCAAAGTCAAGAAACCGCATCGCTTCCGTACACCGGCGCTCGTCGGCGTCGCCGGTCTGGTCGTCGCCCTGACGGTCGGTGGCGGAGTCGTCGCAGCCAAGACGAAGACCGTCACCATTTCGGTCGACGGGTCCGCACGGCAGGTGACTACGCTCGCCGATTCGGTGGACGGAGCGCTCTCGGCTGCTGGACTCGCCGTATCCCCCCACGACACCTTGGCTCCCGCCGGCGCGGCCGGCATTTCGGAAGGCTCGCAGATCGCCCTCAACCGCGGGCGGGTGTTCACCGTCGTCATCGACGGCAAGCAGCAGCAGGTCTGGACGACGGCTCGTACCGTCGACCAGGCTCTCGCCGAGATCGGGCGCAATCCGGCGGACTATCAGCTGTCCGCCAATCGGTCACGACAGATCCCGCTCGATGGCCTGAAGGTCACCGGTGCGACTCTGCACACCGTTTCCATCGCCGGATCCCACGTGAAGCCGGCTCACCTGACGTCGGCGGCGACAACGGTCGGTGCACTGCTCGCGCAGCAGGGTGTCAAGCTCGGCCGCAATGATCGAGTCGCACCCGCGCTCGGCACCGCGTTGACCGACGGCGTCACCATCGTGGTGCGCACGATTCCCACCGTCGTGATCGCCGACGGCGCCGCCAAGCCGGCCAGCAAGGTTTCCGACGTCAAGACGGTCGGCGATCTGCTGAACGTCCAGCACGTGAAGATCGGCAAGTTCGACATCGTCCGTCCGGCCCGCTCCACCAAGCTCACGCGAGGGTCTGAAGGTCACCATCACCAGGGTGGGCTACTCCCTCGTCACCAAGACCGTGACGGTCGCCCAGCCCGCCGGCCAGACGATCCAGGACGATCAGATGGACAAGGGCACCTCCGATGTCACGCAGCAAGGTCACGCGGGTGCCGTCAACGTCACCTACCGCATCAAGACCGTCAACAAGAAGGCCGGTGCTCCGCAGGAGCTGTCGCGCAAAACCGTGAAGACGGCAGTTGCGACCATCACGCACGAAGGCACCTATGTTGCCCCGGTGGCAGCACCCGCGCCGGTTGCACAATCATCGACTACGAGCTCGAATTCCAATTCCGGCTCGACGTCGAACGTCCTCGATTCGTCGTCGAGTTCGTCGTCCAACAGCGCGCCGGCGCCGGCCGCATCTTCGGCCCCGGTTCCCAGCTCCAGTTCGGGTGTGAATTGGGACGCAATCGCCAATTGTGAGTCGACGAACAATTGGTCGATCAACACCGGCAACGGATATTACGGTGGTCTGCAGTTCGACAGCGGAACCTGGCTCAGCAACGGTGGTGGCGCATACGCTCCGCGTGCCGATCTCGCCACCAGGGAACAGCAGATCGCGATTGCCAACAAGGTCTACGCCGCACGCGGTCTGTCGCCTTGGGGCTGCGGATACCGCGGCTGATCTCATAGGCGCCGTGCCAAGCGGTATCGATTGACGAAACCCCCCATTCTCTCGTCGAGAATGGGGGGTTTTCGATTGTTCGTGACTGTGGTGATCACGTCATGACGCCCGGCTGGCCGTCTTTTCACCGGCACGAACTGTTGCGGATTTGTTTGCCCTCCATTATTATTAGGTAATACCAGCCAGGCCATGAATTCCTGTCCGCGCGTTTTCGAGGCGGCCAAGCGGAATAACCGGCCGGCAATTCTGGGCGCTGAGGGCGCCTTCCCGTGTCGATAGCACGGGCACTCCTGCCCATACCCTGACGAGAAATTGGATACCACGTGAGCAAGCACCAGGCGGCGAATGATCAGCCGCAGGCATCGGACATCTCCTGGACCAAGCGGGGGGTCCAAGTGGCGCAGGCCCGTGCTGGTCGTGGCCGCGGCCGCCTTGTGCCTGCTGACCGTTGGCGGCGGAACGGTGAGGGCGATGCAGAAGAACGTCTCGATCGTCGTCGACGGGCAGACCCGGCAGGTCAACACCATGTCGAGCTCGGTCGCCGGTGCGCTGGCGGCCGCAGGCCTGCAGTCCCACCAGCCACGATTCGCTGGCTCCGGGTGCCGATGCGTCGATCTCCGACGGATCGAAAATCGTACTGAACCGTGGACGCCTGCTGACCCTGACCGTCGACGGCCAGCAGCGCAAGGTCTGGACCACCGCTCGCACCGTGGATCAGGCGCTGAGCGAACTCGGCGCCAGAGGCTCAGACTTGTCACTCTCGGCGGATCGGTCGCGTCCGATCCCGGTTGACGGACTCGCCGTCGAGGCCGCCACCCTGCACACCGTCGCGATGTCCGTCGGCGGAGCCTCGAAAAAGTCATCAACGACATCGGCGAAGACCGTTGCAGCGCTGCTCGCCGAGAAGAAGATCAAGCTCGGCGCCCGCGACACGGTTACGCCGGCCGTCACCACGAAGCTGAGCGACGGGATGGTCATCAAGGTCACCCGGACTGTGGTCAGCACGGTCACCAGAGACCATCGCCCTGAAGCAGCCTGCAGCGAAGTCGGTCGACGACCCGGGCATGGCCTCCGGGACCAAGAAGGTCGTGCTTCGCGGTAAGCCCGGGACCCAGCTGATCACGTACAAGGTGACCACGGTCAACGGGAAGCAAACCGCGAAGGTCGAGAGCAGCCGCAAGACCGTCGTCGCCCCGGTGGGCACCATCACCCACGTCGGTACGAAGTCCAGCTTCACCTACGTCGGCAACGAGGTCTTCACCAATGACACCAGCTTCGGCGTCAACTGGGACGGTCTCGCGAACTGTGAGTCGACCCACAACCCGAGGGCCGTCAACGCCAACCCATCCGCGGGTCTGCCGACGTACGGGTTGTTCCAGTTCGACGTCCCGACCTGGGCAACCGTCGGCGGCTCTGGAAACCCGATGGATGCCTCGCCGCAGGAGCAGTTGATGCGTGCGAAGTTGCTCTACCAGCAGCGGGGACTCGAGCCCTGGGCCTGCCGGGACGCCGCTCACTGAGCGCAGATGTCTCGGCGCGCAGCCGCAGCGGGTTCTTGTCGGGGGAACCCGCTGCGGCTTTTCCTCGACCGGACACGTGTGAGGATGGTTGTCGTGAGCGATGACAACCCGCAGGTGAGAATGCTGGGGGCCGTCGAGATCCGCCGGCTGGCGGCGGAGTTGGATCTCCGGCCGACCAAGATGCTGGGCCAGAACTTCGTGCACGACGCCAACAGCGTGCGCCGGATCGCGGCGCTTGCCGATCTCGACCCGATGGCGCATGTGCTGGAAATCGGGCCAGGGCTCGGCTCGCTGACCCTGGCGTTGCTCGAGGTGTCGGCACACGTCACCGCCGTCGAGATCGATCCCCGGCTGGCGGAGCTGTTGCCAGTCACAATCGCGGCACACGCCCCGTCGAGAGCTCCCGACCTCACGGTGCTCACCGCTGATGCTCTGACCATTCGCGGCGCGGACATCGACGGTGAGCCAACCGCTTTGGTGGCCAATTTGCCGTACAACGTCGCGGTGCCGGTGCTTTTGCATCTGCTGGCCGAGATGCCGTCGTTGCGAAAGGTTCTGGTCATGGTTCAGGCCGAGGTGGCAGACAGGCTTGCCGCGCCGCCAGGCTCACGCACCTACGGATCGCCGAGCGTCAAGGCCGCGTGGTACGGGACCGCGAAACGGGCCGGGTCCGTCTCGCGATCGGTCTTCTGGCCCGTTCCGGGCGTCGATTCGGCCTTGGTCGCGATCGACCGGCGCGAGACGCCCCGCATCGGCGACAGGCGAGCCGTCTTCGCTGTCATCGACGCGGCATTCGCCCAGCGCCGCAAGACATTACGGGCCGCGCTGGCCGGCTGGGCCGGTTCCCCGGTTCGATCCGAGGAGTTGCTGCGAGCGGCCGGGGTCGATCCGATCCTGCGCGGTGAGATGCTCGAGATCGACGCCTTCATCCGGATCGCGGAGGCAAAGGCCGAAGTTGATTTCCGGGTCAGCACATGACGAGAGGGTTGCACAGGGTGCCCGGGGCCGTCCGGGTCAGGGTGCCGGGCAAGATCAACCTGCACCTGTCCGTCGGCGACCTTCGCGAAGACGGCTACCACGACGTCGTGACCGTCTTCCATGCGGTGGATCTGGTCGACGAACTCAACATCAGCGAGGCGCCGCGACACAGTGTGCGGACGCCCGGGTTCGACGGGGTGCCGGCGGGCGCGAAGAACCTGGCCGGGATCGCGGCCCGGTTGCTCGCCAAGCGAACCGGTGCAGGCGGTCCGGTCGCCATCGAGATCAGCAAGCAGATCCCCGTCGCCGGCGGGATGGCCGGTGGCAGCGCCGACGCTGCCGCCGCTCTGCTCGGCTGTGCTGCGCTCTGGGGGCTGGATCTGGGCCGGGACCAGCTCGCCGAACTCGCCGCCGAGCTCGGGTCGGACGTCCCGTTCGCGCTGACCGGCGGTACTGCGGTCGGGACCGGGCGGGGCGAGCGGATTTCTCCGGTGCTGGCCAGGACGCCGCTGCACTGGGTCCTGGCGCTGGCCGATTCCGGTCTGTCCACGCCGGTGGTCTTCGCCGAGCTGGACCGCCTGCGGGGAAGCGGCGATCCGCCACGGGTGGCCGGCGTGCAGGACATGTTGACCGCTCTGGCGTCCGGTGATCCGGCTCGGGTTGCGACGGCGTTGGGCAACGATCTACAGGCGGCGGCGATCTCCCTGCAGCCGGCGTTGCGGCGGACGCTGCGCGCCGGTCTCGCGGCCGGCGCGCTGGGCGGCGTCGTGTCCGGGTCCGGTCCCACCGTTGCCCTGCTGTGCGCCGACGTCGCAGCAGCAGCGCAGGTCGCCGCGGAACTGGCCGGTTCCGGCACCTGCCGGTCGGTCCGGGTAGCCACGGGGCCGGCGCCGGGAGCGAAAGTGATCGGCTGAGCAGTACAGGTCTGTCGTCGTTCCGCTGGCCGGACGTCCGGTCGCACATCGCTAGGAGAAGTTCCGCCACCATGGCAAATCTGGTCAATCTCGAATCCGTCACCGTGATCCACGGTGTCCGCGCGGTCCTTTCCGACGTCTCGCTCGGGGTGCAGACCGGCGACCGCATCGGTGTGCTGGGCCTGAACGGTTCCGGCAAGACCACGCTGCTCACGCTGTTGGCCGGACTGGCCACGCCCGACTCCGGCCGGGTGTCCCGGCTGCGCGGGGTCGCCATGGAGGTCGTCACCCAGTCCGATCGGCTCGAACCCGGCTCCACCGTCCGTGACATCGTTCTCCACACTTTCGTCGACGGCGATCACGGCTGGGCTTCGGATTCTTCGATCCGGGGTGTCCTGGACGGACTGGGACTGGCGAACATCGGGCTGGAAACGTTGGTGGACAACCTGTCCGGCGGCGAGCGCCGCCGCGTTGCCCTGGCCGCCGCGCTGGTCACCGATGCCGACCTGTTGATCCTCGACGAGCCGACGAACCACCTGGATATCGAGGGTGTCGCCTGGCTGGCCGCGCATCTGCTGGCCCGCCGGTCCGCCCTCGTCGCGGTGACCCACGATCGCTGGTTTCTCGATGCCGTCGCCAACACCACCTGGGAGGTCGTCGACGGCGGTGTCCAGATCCGTGAAGGCGGTTACAGCGATTGGGTTTTCGCCCGTGCTGAGCGTCTGCGGCTGGACCGGGCGGCGGAGGAGACGCGAAAGAACCTGGCTCGCAAGGAACTCGCCTGGCTCCGCCGCGGCGCGCCGGCTCGCACTTCGAAGCCGCGGTACCGCATCGAAGCCGCCGAGGCGCTGATCGCGGACGTGCCTGCGCCGCGGAACACGGTCGAGCTGCACACCTTTGCCCGGAAACGGCTGGGCAAGGATGTGCTCGACCTCGAGGGCGTGACCGCGACCGTTCCAACGCCGGACGGTGACCGGGTGCTGCTGGACGACGTCACGTGGCTCATCGGTCCCGGTGATCGCATCGGCCTGGTCGGAATCAACGGTTCCGGAAAGTCCACCCTGCTGCGGATCCTGGTCGGAGACCGCGACGTGACCTCCGGCGTCGTCAAACGGGGCAAGACGGTCAGCATCGGCTATCTGTCCCAGGACGTCGTCGAGTTGCCGCCTGAATTGCGGCTACTGGAAGCGGTGACCGAGATCGCCGGAACGGTCAACCTCGGCGGGAAGGACATCTCGGCCGGTCAGCTGGCCGAACGTTTCGGCTTCACGAACGAACACCAGTGGACCAGGGTGGCACAGCTCTCCGGTGGTGAGCGCCGGCGATTGCAGTTGCTCCGCATCCTGATGGCCGAGCCGAACGTTCTGGTCCTCGACGAGCCGACCAACGACCTGGACACCGACACCCTCTCGGCACTCGAGGATCTGCTCGATTCCTGGCCCGGCACGCTGATCGTGGTGAGCCACGATCGCTACCTGATCGAGCGGGTCACCGACGACGTCGTTGCGCTGCTGGGAGATGGGAAGATCACGCACCTGCCTGGGGGCATCACGGAATACCTCCGCCGCCGCGCCGCGGTGGAGGTCGGGATCGGTCTCGGGCGTGGCGGCCTCCGGCGGTATCGCCACGGGCGTCCCGGCGGCGCCCGGAGCTCCCGCTCTGGACGCGGCGACCACCCGGGCCTTGCGCAAGGACCTGCTGCGGTGGGAGAAGAAGATGGAAGCATTGCTGCGCAAGGAGAAGGACCTGCACAGCAAGCTGGCTGCGGTCGGTGCGGACTACGAAACCGCCGCCGACCTGAACGCACAGCTGCTGACGATCGCGCAGGAGAAGGACGAGGCCGAGACCGGTTGGATGGAGGCGGCGGAGGCGCTCGAACGAGGCCTGAGCCCCGAACTTCAGTCGAGGAAGGCCAGCACTCGGGCGGAGAACTCCACCGGAGCGCTCGAATGCGGTTTCTTCCCGCCGGGGATGGTATCCCTGACGGAATTGGGAATGCCGGCGGCAATCAGGTCGAACAGCGCCCGTTCACCGACCTCGGCGGCGCCGCTGCACAGCACCAGGGTCGGTGCGGTGATCTTCGACAACGACGCCCACCACCGCTGGATCGGCCTGGGCCAGCTGATCGAGGATCGATTTGGCGCGCGCGAAACCCTGCAGGTTCTGCCGCAATTTTCCGCGGCGCAGGGTGGTCACGGCCCCGGACAGCGCCATGCCGGCGGACATCCTGGCACTGGCCGGCGGCCCAGAACTGGGCGGCGCCGCCGGCTCGCAGAGGATGAGCCGGCGCACGAGGTGCGGATGTTCGGCCGCCAAACGCGCGGCCAGGTAGCCGCCGAAGCCGTGGCCGAGAAGGTCTATCGGATCGCGGCCGAGGCTCGGGAACATCAGCGACAGGTGGTCGACGTACGACGCGAGGTCGGTGTCGGGCAGCGGGTCGCTGCGACCACTCCCGGGTAGGTCGATTGCGACCAATTCCCGGTCCGCGCGAACCAAAGGAGTGGTCAGGTGCTCGAAAGTGGCAGCCGAAGTCCCGAGGTCGTGCAGCATCAGCACCGGTGTGCCGGTGCCGTTCGAGTAGACCCGTAATTCCCGTTCGTCGATGAACAGGTCGTGTACAGCGCTGTACGTCACCCCTCTATCGTGCCCTCTCCATGTCTCGGGACGAAAATGGCCTGGTCAGCGGGCCTGCGCTGCTGCTGCCGAATCATCGGCCGCCACCTTCCGCAGGCCGGCGTGCCCCTCGTCGACGTGGTAGTCGTTGCCGAGCGTGTCGTCACGGCCGTCCCTGACTTTCACGGCCCGGAGCACCAACGTGACGATCACGACGACCAGCAGGTTCGCGACCAGCGCGACGATGCCGACGTAGATCTGCGTCGTCGACCCGGGGAACGGGTGCCAGCCGAAGATCGACAACTTGCCCAGCTGGAGCGCGGATCCGCCGAAGTGTTTGCTGCCGTTGGCCGGGTTCGGAATCGTCCACAACAGGTACAGACCCCAGCCGAGACCGACCACCCAGCCCGCGACCAGAGCCCAGGAATGCTGCCACCGGGTGTACAGGGCGATGGCCACCGCCGGCAGGGTCTGCAGGATGATCACGCCGCCGATCAGTTGCAGGTCGATGGAGAATTGCGGGTCGATGAACAGGATGAACGCCACGGCGCCGAACTTGACCACCAATGATGCCCACTTGGCTTGTTTGGCTTCCTGTTTCGCCGTCGCGCCCTTGTTCAGGAACTCCTTGTAGATGTTGCGTGTCCACAGGTTCGCGGCTGCGATGGACATGATGGCCGCGGGCACCAGCGCGCCGATACCGATGGCGGCGAAGGCAATTCCGGCGAACCAACCGCTGAACTCTTGGTTGAACAGGGCCGGGACGATGGTGTTGGTGTCCGGCTTACCGGTGGCGTTGTTGACGACGGGCTTGGTGCCGGCCGTGATCGCCATGTAGCCGAGCAGTGCCAGCAATCCCAGGAGGAACGAGTACGCCGGCAGCGCGATCATGTTTTTCTTGATGACGTTGCGGCCCCTGGAGGCGAGGATCCCGGTCGCCGAGTGCGGGTAGAGGAACAGGGCGAGCGCCGATCCCAGTGCCAGCGTCGCGTACTGCAGCTGATTGGTGTGGGTCAGCAGGATGGAACCGGTCGCAGGTTTCCCGCCCTTCGGAGCAAATTTCGCGGCCGCGGTGTCGAAGACGTGGCCCCAACCGCCGAGGTGCGCCGGCAGGTAGATGATCGCGACGATGATGACGATGTAGATCAGCCCGTCCTTGACGAACGCGATCAGCGCAGGGGCGCGCAGCCCCGACTGGTAGGTGTACAGCGCCAGCACCAGGAATGCGATGAACAACGGCAGGTGCCCGACGAAGCCGTGGCCGTTGATGCCCATCGTGCGGAGCACCGCTTCCAGGCCGACCAGCTGCAGCGCGATGTAGGGCATGGTGGCGACGATTCCCGTGATGGCGATGAGCAGGGCCAGCAGCGGCGAGCTGTAACGGCCGCGGACGAAATCCGCCGGCGTCACATAGCCCTTCGCCCTCGAGACCGACCACAGCCGCAGTACGGGCAGAAATACCAGTGGATAGAGGACGACGGTGTACGGCAACGCGTAGAAGCCCAAGGCGCCCGCCCCGAATACCAGGGCCGGCACGGCGACGAACGTATATGCGGTGTAGAGATCGCCACCGACGAGGAACCAGGTGATCCAGCCGCCGAAACTCCGTCCGCCGAGACCCCACTCGTCCAGGTGCTCCATGGTGTCGCCGGATCTCCACCGACTGGCCATGAAGCCCATGACGGCGACACCGAAGAACAGGACAACGAAGACGATGAATTCGGTCCAGTGGCCGGTCACAGCAGAACCTCGTCACCGCTCGCGGCCGGGTCGTCCGGGCCGGCGGCCACCGGCGGCGGCAGTTCGCCGGACGACGGTGTTTTCGTCGCGGCATAGACGATAGACACGCACGCGACGCCTACGAAGACGAACGCCAATTGGTACCAGTAGAAGAACGGCATTCCGAACAGTCGGGGTTGGTCCTTGTTGAACCAGGCCGTGATGAGCATCAGAAGTGGCAGCAGCAGGAGAAGATTCCACCATCGCCAGACCAGCGCATTCGGGCCTCGACCGGTCGGAGCCGCCGCTGGCCCGTTGGGTGCACCGGCCGTCGGATCCGGAGCTGGTTGCGTCATCGCTGCCTCCCGAGGGTTCCGCAACATTGCGGGTTCGTGGTGCAGGCTAGAACCTGATCTTGATCGCCGGTAGTGGGCGCGCGGTCAGTCGAGGCGTTTGTCCCGTTTTACCTCCGGATGGGCCAACGCATCGCTGCGGCCAGAGACTCAGCGGTAGGCCGCGGCCACCAACTCTTCGATCTCAGCACGGGTCGGCGAGCTGCTCGCGCCCGCTTTCGCGGCGGCGAGGGCGCCGGCCGCGCAGGCCGACTCGACCGCCGACCGCGGCTCCGCGCCGAGCGTCCACGCCACGGCCAGTGCCCCGGTGAACGCGTCCCCGGCGCCGGTGGTGTCGATCGCGTCGACCTTCGGCGCGGCCACCTGGAACTCCTGGTCCGGCCCGCGGTATCGGGCACCCGACGCTCCCAGGGTGGTGACAACGTGCGGTATCTGGCCGATCGTCTCCGATCCGAGGGCTTCGGCCTCGCCCTCGTTCACCACCAGCACCGTGACGGCGGCCAGGAGTTCGGGCGGAAGGGGTGCCACCGGTGAGGGATTCAGCAGCACCGGAACGCCTGCGGCAGCAGCGATACCGGCTCCGGTGACGACCGCCGACATCGGGATCTCGAGCTGGCAGACCAGAATGCCGGCGTCGCGAATGACGTCGCGGTCTGCGTCGGTGAGTCCGGTCAGGGTCCCGTTGGCTCCAGGAACCACGATGATGGTGTTCTCGGCGTTCTTGTCGACACTGATCGCAGCCAGCCCGCTCGGCCCTGCCACTCGTCGCAGTCGATCCAGCGAAACACCGCCGTCCTCCAGAGCTTTCCGGAGTTGGCCGCCGAAGTCGTCGTCGCCCACCGCCCCGATGAAGGCGACCTGCCCTCCGGCACGGGCCGCAGCAATGGCCTGATTGGCTCCCTTGCCGCCGGCAACTTGAGTGAAGTCGTTGCCCAGTAACGTTTCTCCCGGTGCCGGCAGTCGATCGACAGTGGTGACCAGATCCATGTTCACCGACCCGAGGACGACGAGCGGACCTGATCGTCGTGAGGTGGTCATCGTTGCCTCCCTGGATTGCTTCCTGATTCCCGCCGCATGTACGGCCCGATCGTCGCCGAGCACCTCCACGGCAACACCGACCGTAGACCAGCCTGTGAGATCGTGGGCGCATGAGCGCCTTCATCGACGCCCTGCGCAGCGCTGCGCAGGGAGACGCCGGGATGACCACCGGCGAGCCGCGGATGCCCGTCCGGACCACCTGGTCGGAGATTCACCGGAGCGCCCTCGGCGGCGCTGCCACGCTCGCCGCACGCGGACTGCAGCCAGGTCAGGCGGTGGCGATCCTCGCGGGAACACCCGCCGAAGTTGCGCCGGCCGCGCAGGCGGTCTGGCTGGCCGGCGGCTCCGTCACCATGCTGCACCAGCCGACGGCCAGGACCCGCCTCGAGCACTACGCCACCGAGACGATGACGACGCTGTCCGTGATCGGCGCTCGGTTGATCATCGTCGGTGAGCCGTTCACCGAGTTTGCGTCTCTGCTGGCCAGACACCGGAATTGGCGTCGTTCCCGTCGCGGAACTGCAGGCCGGCGTGCCGGCGGAGGCGCCCCGGGTTGACCGCGGGGACGCGGACCCGGCGCTGCTCCAGCTGACCTCCGGCTCGACGGCCACGCCGAAGGCCGTCCAGATCACCCACGGCAACCTCTGGGCGAATATCGAGGCCATGTGCGCGACGGCCCGGCTGCGCGCCGAGGACGACGTCATGGTCTCCTGGCTTCCGCTGTTCCACGACATGGGCATGGTCGGATTCCTGACTCTGCCGATGTGCCGGGGAATCGAGCTGGTAACGGTCACCCCGCCCGACTTCCTGGCCAAGCCGTTGCTGTGGGCGGAGTTGATCAGCAAGTATCGCGGCACCGTCACTGCCGCACCGAATTTCGCCTATGCGCTGGCGGCCCGGGTACTCGCCAGGGCGAGCGATCTCGACCTGTCCAGCCTGCGATTCGCGCTCAACGGGGCGGAGCCGATCGACGTCCGGGCCGCACGTGGATTCCTTAGGGCCGGCGCTCCCTTCGGCCTCCCGGACACCGCGGTCGTCTGCGCGTACGGGATGGCGGAGGCGACGCTCGGAGTGTCGTTCCATCCTTGGGGGACACCGCTGAAGGTGGACACCATTGAGGCGGACGCGCTGGAAAACGATCGGAGAGCCGAACCGACCCCGCCCGACTCCGCCGGGGCGCGTTCCTTCCCGGTGCTCGGTCCGCCGCTGCCCGGCATCGAGTGCGTGGCGATGGGTGAGCACGGGGAGCGGCTCGGCAACCGCGAGGTGGGCGTGCTGCATCTGCGTGGGGACTCGATCACGGAGCTGTATCTCACCGTCGACGGCCCCCGTCCCACCCGCGGGGCGGACGGATGGCTCGACACCGGCGACCTCGGGCTATCTGGTCGACGGGCAGGTGGTGGTCTGCGGCCGGGTCAAGGACGTGATCATCATGGGGGGCCGCAACATCTATCCGACCGATGTCGAGCGCATCGCGGAGAGCGTCGAGGGTGTTCGGGCCGGCAATGCCGTAGCGGTTCGGTGGCTGGAGGAGGGACGCCGGGAGTCTTTCGCCATTGCTGTCGAATCCAGGGAGGCCGCCGATCCCGACGCCGTCAACCGGATTTGCGGACAGGTCCGGTCGGCCGTGACCGCGGCGATGGGCGTGCGGCCTGCCCTGGTGACGGTGCTGCCGGTCGGCTCGCTCCCCAAGACGCCGTCGGGCAAATTGCAGAGATCAGCTGCCGCTGCTCTGCTCGGCTGAATTCGGTCTGTCTCAACGTCGGACGCGGTAGCGCAGGTGCGTGGCGCGGGTGCCGGGAGTGATGGCGGGGTCGTCGAGCATGATCGGACCGCGGGTAAGCGTGCCGAAGAAGGCTTTGCCCGAGCCCATCAACATGGGGACCAGGCTGACCACGACCTCATCGATCAGTTGCAAGTCAAGGGCCTGGCCGGCAATGTCAGCGCTGGCGACAACGACGTCTCTACCGCCGGCGATTTCTGTGGCCAGGGCGATGGCCTGCTTCACATCACCGATGAACCGGGTGCGCGGCCAGCGATCGGCGTCGGCCGGGGCACGGTGGGTGACGACGACGACGGGAGCGCCGATCGGGTGCTCATCGCCCCACCCGTCGGTGATATCGAAGAGGCGCCGTCCGCATACCAACGCACCCACGCTGTTGATCATGGTCCGGATGAGGTCGGCACCGGCGTCGTCAAGGTGAAACTTGATGCCGGAGTTAGCGCTCGAAACTTCGATCGGGCCTGCGTCATACCATTCGAAAAGGGCCCCGACCTCGTCCGTATCGGTGGCGATGTAGCCGTCGAGTGACATCGTCATGTGAGCGATCACTCGTGACATGCCTGGAGTGTAGCGAGGGCTGATGATGGAGGCGTCCGCCAAGGGGTGGCTGCCGCGTCGCGCTGAACCTCCCGAGCAGTTGTCCTTCAACATGCCCAATCGACGGGCGGCTGACCAACGATCGCTTGTCAGGGTGACCTTGGCAGCACGCCCGCACCGGCTAGCTGCTTGGCCATCCGCGTGGTTCTCCCCGTGGTTACTCCTCGACGAGGATCTGTGGGCGCCAGGTCGGCTCGGTGGACAGCTGAGATCGGGCACGGTGACCCTGCTGTCTCTATAGTTGGTGAGGACGATGAGGGTGGTTGACATGGCGACTGTGAGCGTCAGATACATAGTGAACAACGTCGATGCCGCAATCGATTTCTATTGCAAACAGCTGGGTTTCCACGAGGATATGCATCCGGCCCCGACCTTTGCGATGCTCTCGCGAGGCGATCTTCGGCTCGTCTTGAGCGCGCCAAGCAGCGACGGCGGCGGCGGGCAGACAATGCCTGACGGAACACGGCCCGAACCTGGTGGTTGGAACCGGTTCTCACTCGAGGTTTCCGATCTGGCAGGCACGGTCCGAGCGCTCCTCGACAACGGGGCCCACTTTCGCAATGACATCGTCACCGGTGTCGGCGGCAGGCAGATCCTGGTCGACGACCCATCTGGTAATCCCGTCGAGCTCTTCGAGCCCATCCTCCCCGAGGCGCGTCTATCGGACCGGTGATGATGGCAAGTTTCGGGGTCAAGTCGATAGGTTCGGCTTCGTGCAACTGACTGCGGCCCGCCATGATCGGGCTGGTTGCGATCGCGGCTGACTTGTGTGGGCTCAGTTACTTCTCTCACGGCAGGGCCCCGTTGTCCTCAAGTCCCGGCTGCGAGTTGGCTCAGTTCGGTCTCGGACGCACGTTCGAAATACTTATCCACACCAGCGTTGACTGTCGGTGCCGCCCGGTAAAATCGTGGGTATGGGGGAAGCCGAGAGGACAGTGCAGGACCGGGCGGCGACGCTGATCGACGAACTGGCCGACGGGCACCACGCGCTGGCGGCCGCGCAGGCCAGGCAGGCCGCGTTGATGCTGGAATTCGACGCCGCCCGCGACCACTGGGACCGGCGGCGGATCACCGACCAGGCCGCCGCCGGCGTGGACCCCCGGTACCGGCCGGCCGAGTTCGCGGCCATGGAAATCGGGTTGGCGACCAGAACGTCGAAACACGGCGTGCAACAGACCATCGGGATCGCGCGGCGGCTGCGCGAGGAAACCCCCGACGCGTGGCAGGCGTGGCTGGCCGGCGACATCGACCAGGCGCGCGCCGCGAGGATCAACCACGCGCTGCTCCGGCTGACCAGGGCATCATCGAAACACCTCCTGAACGCGCTCGTCGTTCCGGTCGCCGCCTGCAAAACCGCGGAACTGTTGGGCCGCTGGCTCAACGCGTTCATCGCCACCTACGAACCCGACGAGACCGACGAACGGCTGCACCGGTCGCTGGCCGACCGGTATGTTTCGCTGCGCCCCGACCTGGACGGCGTCAGCTTCCTGTCCGCGGCGATGTCCAGCCTGGACGCCGCCGCCATCGACCAGGTCCTCAACGCCCTCGCCGGGCTTTGCGAAGCGGGTGACCCGCGAACCCTGCAACAACGCCGCGCCGACGCCCTGGTCGACATGCTGCTCGGCCGGGTCAGCAACGGCTGCCACGTCACCTGGACCGACACCGACGACGACGACCTGGACCGACGACGACCGGCGTGGACACCGACCAACCCGACGAACAGCAAACCGCGCAGCCAAGAAACCGGCGGACACCGAGCGGCGAGGCAGCGACCGACGACGGGCCGGCGGCGAACCGCGCCGGGGAAACCTGCCGCCGGTGATCGTGAACGCTGACGCCCGGGCCGACCGTGGATCCGGGGCCGTGGGAACCGGACACCGACTTCGGCCTGCCCGCCTCAGCATTCCGCACCGACCCCCAGCGCCGACCCGCCCGCCGAAGCCGCCGGGCCGTCCAGCCGGGCGGCGGGAACCGTGACCGGACCCGCCGGGCAGTTGTCGAACCCGGACCGGCCCGGCCGGCCCGTGCTGACGCCCTGCCCCGGCAGCCACCCCGCCCGGCCGCTGCCCGTCACCATCGGCGTCGTCGTGTCCGTGCAATCACTGTTCGGCTACAGCAACACCCCCGGACAACTCGCCGACCGGTCCGCCCTCGTCGCCGCGGACACCATCCGCGGCCTGGCCCGACAACCCGGCACCCTGTTCTACCGGCTGCTGACCGACACCGCCGGGAACCTGCTGGAAACCACCGAACTGGGCCGGTTCCCGTCCCGGAAACTGGGCCTGGCCGTCGGCTTCCGCGACGGCAGCTGCGCCAACCCCGTCTGCACCGTGCCCGCCCACCGCTGCGACTTGGACCACATCGTGCCCGTCCCCCGAGGATCCACCAGCGCCGACAACCTGGAACCCAAATGCCGCACCGATCACCGCGCCAAAACGCACGCCGGCCACCACACCACCCGCACCCCAACCGCGACCCAATGGACCACCCCCACCGGCCACACCTACACCACCCCCGACGACCCCCTCCCCGCCGAAAACTGGCCCCAGGCCGATGATCACACCATCCGCCCGCCCGTATTGGATGAATCCAACAAAAGGCCGCCCAGCCGGGAACCGGTCAGTCAGGAATGGACGGGATACACATGACGCAGCCGGTAATCGGTCGCCGCTCGCTGAACCGAGCGCTGTTGGCACGGCAATGGCTTCTGCAACGAAACCCCGCCAGCGCGTTGGCCGCGATCGAACACCTCGTCGGAATGCAGGCGCAACTACCCACGCCACCATATTTCGGATTGTGGACCCGACTTGTCGACTTCTCGCCGGACGAGTTGTCCCAGCTTTACCTCGACCGGCTGGTGGTGCGAGTGGCCATGATGCGCTCGACGGTTCATCTGGTCTCCAGCGCTGACTGCCTAGCGCTGCGGGCCGGTCTGCAACCGGCAGTCGGTCGCGGCATGACACCGGGTAGCCCCTACGGAAAGGCCCTGGCGGGCGTCGATCTCACCGAGCTCGCCATGACGGGCAGGAAACTGGTCGAGGCAAATCCCCTGACCGGCGCGGAGATCGGCGCTGCGCTCCAGCAGCGATGGCCGCAAAGCCACTCCAGCGCATTAGTTTTCGCGGTGCGGGCGCTGGTCCCTCTCGTGCAGGTGCCGCCCCGTGGACTCTGGGGCGGTGTCGGTCAGGCCAGGTGCACCAGTGCCGAGAGTTGGCTGGGCCACGAGCTTTCCGCCACCGACCTCGGAGCGATGGTGCGTCGCTATCTTGCCGCCTTCGGCCCGGCCAGCGTGCGCGACGCGCAGGCCTGGTCCGGGCTGACCGGACTGGCAGCCACCTTCGAGAAGCTGCGGCCGGAATTACTGTCTTTCCGCGACGAATCCGGCGCCGAGCTCTTCGACCTGCCGGACGCACCGCGGCCGCCAGCCGAAACCCCAGTCCCCGTAAGGTTTCTGCCCGACTTCGACGGCATACTGTTGTCGCACCACAACCGGATCCGGATACTCGAGCCGGCGCATCGCACGCTGGTCTTCACCAGCAACGGGATCATTCGCTCTTCTGTCCTCATCGACGGTTTCGTCCGGGCGATCTGGAGCATCAAGACCATGAAGAACGCATCCACTCTCGTCATCCGTCCGCTGCCGTCCGCCGATGGCAAGGCCATCGGAAAGAAGGATCAAGCCGCGGTCATCAGGGAGGGACTGTCGTTGTTGGCCTTTGCCGCACCGGACCGGGCCCATGACGTGCAATTCGCGGACGTGGTGGGGGAGCACGGAGGCACGGCGACTTCTGTGCACGCCGGATGACAGGGCACGATCGAGCGGTGAATCTTGCCGACCTCCTCGACTCCGCCAAGGTGTTCGCCATCCCGCTGCACGACCGTTTCCGCGGCATCACCGTCCGCGAGGGCATCCTGTTCCAGGGACCCGCCGGCTGGGGCGAGTTCGCGCCCTTCCGCGACTACGACGACGAGGCCTGTGTGCCGTGGCTGCAGGCCGCGGTGGACAGTGCCGAACAGGGCTGGCCGCAGCCGGTGCGAACGATGGTGGACATCAACACCACCGTGCCGGTGGTGCAGCCCGGTCGGGCGGCGGAGCTGGTGGCCGCCTCCGGCTGCCGGACCGCGAAGGTAAAGGTCGGCATCGGCGAGGGCAGCGTCGAATCCCTCGCCGGCAGCGGGAGTTCGTTGGATGAGGACGCCGAGCGACTCGCGGCGGTCAGAGGCGCACTGGGTCCGGACGGCAGGATCCGGATCGACGCCAACGCGGGCTGGACTGTTTCCCAGGCGCTGCAGGCTATTCCGGTTCTCGACGATGCGGCCGGGGGTCTGGAATACGTCGAGCAACCCTGCGCGTCGATCGAGGAACTGGCCAGCGTGCGACGCCGAACACAGGTGCCCATCGCCGCCGACGAGTCGATACGCCGGGCCGCCGATCCGATGCGCGTTGCGCTGGCCGGCGCCGCCGACATCGCCGTCATCAAGGTGGCGCCGTTGGGCGGGGTGCGTCGAGCGTTGCAGATCGCGGAGATGACCGGACTGCCCATCGTGGTCTCGTCGGCCGTTGACAGCGCCGTCGGCCTGGCCGCCGGACTGGCCCTGGCGGGCGCCCTCCCGACGCTCGATCACGCCTGCGGGCTGGGCACCGCAAGTCTTCTGGTCGGGGACGTCAGCTCGGTCGGCGCGATCCCGGTCGACGGTCGGCTCGCTGTACCGCGTACTGCACCGCAACCGGATCGCTACGGCGAGTTCGCCGCGGATGCGGCCACGACGGCGTATTGGCTCGCCCGCCTGGCCCGGGTCTTCCGCGCGCTGGACACTGCCAGAATGGCCGGGTGAATGCATCGACCGCTCTCGCCCGAGTACTCGTCGATGAATTGATCGCCGGCGGCGTGGCGGAGGCCGTCCTGGCGCCCGGCTCGCGCAACTCCCCGTTGTCGATGGCCCTGTTCGACGCGGATTCGGCGGGCCGGCTGCGTCTCCATGTACGGATCGACGAACGAACCGCCGGATTCCTTGCTGTCGGACTGGCCCGGAGCAGTGGTCGTCCGGTCGTTGTCGTCACTACTTCCGGCACAGCCGTGGCGAACCTGCATCCCGCGGTGCTGGAGGCACATCACGGCGGGGTGCCGTTGCTGGTGTTGTCCGCCGACCGGCCGCCGGCACTGCGCGATGTCGGCGCGAATCAGGTCATCGACCAGCGCGGTGTCTTCGGTACGGCGTTGCGCTTCTGGCACGAGTTCGCAGTGGCCACGGAGCAGCCGGCTGAGAACGCGCTGTGGCGTTCGATGGTGTGCCGGGCGCTGGCTCATACCCTGGGCGCCGGCACCGGTTTCGCCGGACCGGTTCAGCTCGAACGTTCCGCTGTCGGAGCCACTTCTGCCGGCCGACGGCGACTCCGGACTCGCCGAAGCTTGGCAAGGCCGATTCGACGGGGACGGCCGCCCGATCGGCTGGACCGCGATCGACACGGCCGCATCGGATCAGAGTTCGATGATTCCGGCGCCGGCCGAGGGCGAGCGGGTGCTCTTCGTCGGCGACCTGACCCATCCGGCAGCCGGCCGGCTGGCGGAGCTCGGGCACGTGGTGATCTCGGAGGCCGGCGGTGCCGCCGGTTCGGCGGTCATCTCCGCTGGTCTGCACCTGCTGGCCGTGCCCGGCTTCCTGGAGTCGGCCATGCCGGATCGGGTGGTGGTGCTCGGGCGGCCCACGCTGTTCCGGCAGATATCCGCACTGCTGGCGAACTCCACGATTGCGGTCGACGTGTTGGCCTCCCCGTTCAGCTTTGCTGACCCCACCGGCAAAGCGCGGCGGGTCGCTCCGGCAATGGCGCCGGTGACCGCGCCGGGCGACATCGCCTTCGGAAAGACCTGGCGCGAAGCCGAGACGATCGCCGCGGAGCAGGTATCGGCCGTGGTCGAGCGGATGGACATCGCCTGCTCGCCGCGACTGGCCGCGGAAGTCGTCGCACTGTTGCCGGAAACCGCGACCCTGGTGCTTGGCTCGTCACAGGCCCCGCGAGATGTCGGGTTGGCCGCCGCTCCCCGCGACGGCGTGCGACTCGTCGCAAACCGGGGGGTCGCCGGGATCGACGGCACGGTCTCTACCGCCATCGGCGTCGCCCTCGCTGGGGCGAATTCGACCTCAGCCGGCGAAGCGCCCACCGTCGCATTGATGGGCGACCTGACATTTCTGCACGACATAACCGGGTTGGTGATCGGGCCGCACGAGCCCCGCCCCGATCTGGTCATCGTGGTGTCCAACAATGGTGGCGGTGGCATCTTCCACACCCTGGAGCCCGGAGACCCGATGCACGCCAGAGCTTTCGAGCGAGTCTTCGGCACGCCGCACGACGTTCAGCTGGCCGGCTTCGTGCAGGCGGCGGGTTGGGAGCACGTGCTGATCTCCAGCGTCGACGAGTTGCCGGACGCCATGGCCCACCCGTCCGGCGTCAGGATCGTGGAAGTGCCCACCGGCCGCACCGACCTGCGCGCGTTGCACGCCGGTATCCGGACGGCCGTGTCCAGAGCAGTGCTCGGTTGACCGCCTGCCACGTTGGTGGCCTGGATTCAGCGCAGAGCCTCGAGTGCATCCCGGATCGGGACCATCTTGATCTGGGCCTCGCGGGCCTCAGTTTCGGGATCGGAGTCCGAGACGATGCCACAGCCCGCCATCATCCGCACGCTGCGGCCGGAAACCGTCGCACAACGGAGCGCGATCGCGAACTCTCCGTCGCCCGAGCCGTCGAGCCAGCCGACAGGTGCGGCGTAGCGACCGCGCGGGCCCGCCTCCAGTTCACGGATGACCCGACGTGCAACGTCGGTCGGGGTGCCGCCGACAGCAGCGGTGGGGTGCAGCAGGGCGGCAAGTTCCAGAGCGCTTGGACCGCCGTCCGCCATGGTGCCGGTGATGTCGGTCGCCAGATGTGTCAGATTGGCCAGCACCAGTGGATGCGGGCTCAGCGGAACGTCGAGTCCGGACACCACCCGACTCAGAACGCCGGCTACGGATTCAACGGCGAAGGCGTGTTCCGCGAGGTCCTTGCGGCTGATCATGAGGTCGGCGGCGACGGTGTCGTCCGCGTGCTCGGCCCATGCGGTACCGGCCAGCACGCGAGACGTGACGGCGCCGCCTACCCGCCGGATCAGCGTTTCGGGACTTGCCCCGATAAGGCCGTCCACGGCATACGTCCAGCAGCTCGGATAGGCAGCGGCGAGTTCACGCAGGAGGTACCTCTCGTCCACGACGTTCTCCGTGGTGGCCTCGAGATCGTGGGCCAGTACAACCTTGTCGAAGTCGCCGGCGTTGATCCTTGCCGTCGCCGCGGCCACCGCCGAGGTGAAACCGGCCACCGAAAGGCCGGAGTCTGCATACGTGACCCGGCCGGGTGGCCGCACCGGAGTGGGCCGGGCCAGCCCGGGGTTGCCGATCACCGTGGTGAAGGCGACACCGTCGCGTACGCCGACGACGACCGCAGGTACGACGGCGACGGACACGTCGCGGTCGTCGAAGCCCAGTGAGACGAACGCGATGGGTCCGCTGCCGGGCAAGCCGACGTCGTCCGCGACAGACAGATCCGCCGTGACCGCATCGAACCAGGCTGCGATCTCGGCCGCCGCATCCGGCCCGGTCGCCGTCATGCGGGCGTGCTCTCCCCAGCCGACGACACCTTCGCCGGCCCGATGGAACGACAGGGCGCCCTGCGCCGTCGGGACGATGGAAACCAGGTCGACCGGCGCCGGGAGAAGGCGGCTGATGGCCCGGACCTGAGCCGGGGCGGCGGGAGATGCGGACACGATGACCCAGGGTAGTCCGAGCGGCGCCGGCACTAGACTCACGAGGTGTCCGACGACGCCCGCGGGCCGCTAGGTCAGCTCGACGTCACCGATGTGCCACCGGGGGTCACCGACCCGCGCGTCCCGCAGCGATGGCTAGGGCCCCGACGTCGTCCTGAGCCTGGATCGGGTTGGCTCCTCGCGTCCCGAATCGTCCTGGCCGTCGTCGGGGCGATCACCCTGATGATCATGGCCCTCGCGGTGGGTATGCGGCTGGGCGACCACCAGATCCAATCTCATCTCGGTACGGCTACGGCCACCGTGCTGTCCGTCTCTCCGCTCCGGACGGGGATCGAATTCGTCGACGGTGCCGGCGTGACCATCCGCCCGCCGGACGGCGTGCTTTATCCGGGACTGCTATCGGTCGGGCAGCAGTTCATGGTCGAGTACTCGACTCAGAACCCCGTCTTGGTGCGGGTCGGCGGCCGGACCGCGGCTGTCGGGAATGTCTCGCTGGCCATTGCGCTGCTGACCACCTGGTTTCTTGGAGCGGCCACGGTATGGCTGCTCAGGACCAGGTTTCGCGCCAACTCGCAAGGATCGGCACTCCGCTCGGTAGGCTCTTGATCCATGGGACGTGCCGGACTGGAGAAGAACCCGCATCAGGTGGCCGCCATGTTCGACGGAGTGGCCGGACGTTACGACCGCACCAACACCCTGCTCTCCTTTGCGCAGGACCGCCGCTGGCGTCGACACACGGTGCGGGCGCTCGATCTGATGCCCGGGCGAAAAGTCCTGGACGTGGCGGCGGGTACCGCGGTTTCGACCCAGGAGTTGTCCCGGACGGGAGCCTGGAGCGTCGCCGCCGACTTCTCGCTGGGCATGCTGGCCGCAGGTGCCTCCCGGCGCGTGCCGAAGGTAGCCGCCGACGCGATGAACCTGCCGTTCGCCGACAGCAGCTTCGACGCGGTGACCATTTCGTTCGGGCTGCGCAATGTGCAGGACCCCGGCCTGGCCCTCGCCGAGTTCGCCCGGGTGACCAGGCCGGGCGGCGAATTGCTGGTCTGCGAATTTTCCAGGCCCCGGCCGGCGCCCGTGCGTTGGGTCTACCGCTGGTATCTGGCCAACGTGCTGCCCCGGCTCGCCCGGAAGTTCTCGTCCAACCCGGATGCGTACACCTATCTCGGCGAGACCATCAATTCCTGGCCCGACCAACCTGCTCTGGCGAGGCTGATCGCCAGGTCCGGGTGGGGCGAGGTCGCTTGGAAGAACATGACCTTCGGAGTGGTCGCGCTGCACCGGGCGATCCGCTGACCCAACCGCCGATCGCAGGTGCGCCCCACGGTTCACGCAGGGTTGTCACCGGTCTTACACTGGGCATGCACGACTTCGTGAACGAATTCACAATCTCGTCCACGACGCCGGCTCGGGGTGTGCGGTCGCATCTCCCCGAGGCCGACGGAATACCGGCGGGAAGGAAAAGAGAGCCGTCATGACCGCTCCAGACCACCAGGGCTGGGCACCGAAGCACGCTGACGCGGGCGCCGACGTCATCGTCGTCGGTGCAGGTCCGGCGGGGTCGACGGCCGCGACCTATCTCGCCCGCTCCGGAGTCGACGTCCTGTTGCTGGAGAAGTCCGTGTTCCCGCGCGACAAGGTGTGCGGGGACGGCCTGACTCCGCGCGGCGTCAAGCAGGTACTCGCGTTGGGTGTCGATGTTTCGGGCGATGATTGGCTCCGTAACAAGGGCCTCCGGGTCGTCGGCGGCGGAACGTCGCTCGAACTCGATTGGCCGGTGCTTCAGGACTACCCGGACTTCGGCCTGGTCCGCCCGCGCCGCGACTTCGACCAGATGCTCGCGGACATGGCCGTCAAGGCGGGCGCGCGCCTACGTGTCGGCACGAACGTGACTGGGCCGATCCAGGACGAGAAGACCGGCCGGATCGTCGGTGTGCAGGCCAAGACCGAGGACGGCCCGGTGTCGTTCCACGCGCCGCTGGTGATTGCCGCCGACGGGGTGTCCGCGCGGATGGCACTCGGCATGGGCATCAACAAGCGCGACGACCGGCCGTTGGGCGTCGCGGTTCGCCGGTACTACCACTCGCCGGCGAAAACACACGACGACTATCTCGAATCCCACCTCGAGCTCTGGGACCGAACGGATGCAGCCGATCCCAAGCTGCTGCCTGGGTACGGCTGGATCTTCGGGCTCGGTGACGGAACGGTCAACGTCGGCCTGGGCATGCTCAATTCGTCGAAGGCGTTCGGGAAGACCGATTATCGGAAGCTGCTGAAAACCTGGTTGGACGGCACGCCCGAGGAGTGGGGCCTGCGCGAGGAGAACGCGATCGGCGGAATCGGTGGTGCCGGACTGCCGATGGGCTTCAACCGGACTCCGCACTACAGTGCCGGTCTCGTGCTCCTGGGCGATGCCGGCGGCTCGGTGAATCCGTTCAACGGTGAGGGCATCGCCTACGCGATGGAGTCGGCCGCCCTTGCGGCAGAATCGGTGCTGCAGGCGCTGGGCCGGCCTGCCGGTCCGAGTCGGGAGGCCGCCCTCGAGGGTTACGCCGCTGCCATGAAGGACCACCTGGGCGCCTACTACCGGTTGGGCGGCATGTTCTCCACCCTGATCGGTCATCCGTCGATCATGAAGACCGCGACGAGACTCGGCCTGCCGCGCAAGCGGCTGATGTACCTGGTGCTCAAGCTATTGGCCGGCCTGTACGACAGCCGCGACGGTGATTGGGCGGACAAAGTGGTCCGCACGCTGACCACGGTGGTACCCAGTGTCTAGGCCCTGCACTATCGAGGAGTTGACATGAGCCCCTACCTTCCGATCATCATCCTGTTGGTGGTGGCGGGCGGATTCGCCGTCACCAACGCGACTGTGGTGACCGACTTGATCGGGCCCAAACGCTACAACAGGGCCAAGCTCGACGCGTACGAGTGCGGGATCGAGCCCACTCCGTTGCCGGTCGGGACCGCGGGCCGGTTCCCGGTCAAGTTCTATCTCACCGCCATGCTGTTCATCGTCTTCGACATCGAGATCATCTTCCTGTATCCATGGGCCCAGAGCGCCGTGCAGCTCGGTGTTTTCGGTCTCGTCGACATCGCAATTTTCATCATCACGGTGTTTGCCGCCTACGCCTACGTCTGGCGCCGCGGCGGCCTGGATTGGGACTAGCCGCCGAGCTCGCATCTGAGTTCGGCGGAATGCAGTCGCAATACGCGAGTTTTGAAAGACCTATCAGAGATATTCCGATACCCCTGCGGAGCAGAGAATGGGCATTGAAGAAAAGCTCCCGAACGGCATCCTGCTGACCGGTGTGGAAAAACTGGTCAACTGGACCCGGAAGGCGTCATTGTTCCCGGCGACCTTCGGACTGGCCTGCTGTGCCATCGAGATGATGACAACGGGCGCGCCTCGATATGACCTCGGCCGCTTCGGCATGGAAGTTTTCCGGGCGTCTCCGCGCCAGGCCGATCTGATGATCGTGGCCGGCCGGGTCACGCAGAAGATGGCACCTGTTCTACGGCAGATCTACGACCAGATGGCGGAGCCGAAATGGGTGATCGCCATGGGAGTCTGCGCATCGTCGGGCGGCATGTTCAACAACTACGCGGTCGTCCAGGGTGTCGACCACATCGTGCCGGTGGACATGTATCTTCCCGGCTGCCCGCCACGCCCCGAGATGCTGATCGACGCGATCCTGAAATTGCACGCCAAGATCATGGACGAGCCGATGGGTCCGGCCCGCGCCGCCGAGATGATCGATCAGCGGACGGAACTCGTCCCTTCGTCGGTGCGCTACGCGCGTAACGGTGTATTTCACGGCCAGCGTTCACCGAGTGACGCGCAACTGCAGGAATCGGCGGCCGCAGTGGAGAGCTCAGCGTGGAAGGTGCTCCGCCCATGACCGGCCCTGATCAACCGAAGGCTGCGGCGTCGGAGAAGCAGCCGGGCGATCTTGCGCCCGGAGCGGCCTCGTCGGTGGATTCTCCCGCGACCGACCCGAGCGGCGGCACCGCCGACGCCTCGCACCAGAATGCCGCCGGTGGAACAGATCTGGCCGCCACCGCTCTGCACGACCCAACGGGTACCGGGATCACTCCCGTCGGTCTGGAGCGCACGGGCATGTTCCGCGTCCAGGGCTCGGGTGACACGTCCGGGTTCGGCCTGCTGGTCAGTGCCCCCTATGCGCCGGTGCCGGCAGAGCGTCCTTTCGGTGGCTACTTCGACGAGGTGGCGGATGCACTTGCGGCGGCGATGGCCGAGCGGTCCATCCCGTCCTCGGCCCTGCTGCAGACCACCGTGGCGAACGGGGAGATCACGTTCTACTTCGCCAGGGAGCATCTTTCGGCAATCTTCTGGGCCGTGCGGGACGATCCGTCGCTGCGGTTCGAGTTGGCGTCCTCGATCTCCGGCGTCGACTACGGCCCCGAGGTGCCCCGTCGCCTGCATGTGGTCTACGAGCTGACCTCGATGACCTATCGGCGCCGGATCCGGCTGGAGGTCGCCGTCGGAATTGATGATCCACACGTTCCGAGTGCCGTTGCCACCTATCCGACGGCCGACTGGCACGAGCGGGAGGCCTGGGACATGTTCGGCATCATCTTCGACGGGCACCCCGGCTTGACGCGCATCATGATGCCCGACGACTGGGAAGGCCATCCGCAGCGAAAGGACTACCCGCTCGGCGGCATTCCCGTCGAGTACAAGGGCGCCGAAATCCCCGCACCCGATCAGCGGAGGTCTTACACATGAATCAGCATCCGGGGCCGTTCTATACCGAGGATTTCCTTCCCGACGACGTCCGGGGTGGTCCCGGCCCGCGGGAAGCCCGTGGTACGAGCACAACGGAAGGACGTGTCTTCACCGTCACCGGGGGCGACTGGGACGACATGCTCGCCGAGGGCAATTTCGGCAGAGCCGGCGACACGGCCGACAGCGAAGAACGAATCATCGTCAACATGGGTCCGCAACACCCGTCCACCCACGGCGTGCTGCGGCTCATCCTGGAGATCGAGGGCGAGACGGTGGTGCAGGCGCGCACCGTCATCGGCTACCTGCACACCGGCATCGAGAAGTCGTGCGAGTACCGAACCTGGACCCAGGGCGTCACCTTCGTCACCCGCGCGGACTACCTGTCGCCGGCGTTCAACGAGGCCGCCTATTGCATGGCGATCGAAAAGCTCTTGGGCATCGAGGTTCCACGCCGGGCCCAGGTGATCAGAGTGCTCCTGATGGAGCTCACCAGGATTTCCTCGCACCTGGTGGCGGTGGCCACCGGCGGCATGGAACTCGGCGCCCTGACCGGCATGACGATGGGCTTCCGGGAACGCGAGGAAGCATTACATCTGATGGAGTTTCTGACCGGCCTTCGGATGAATATGGCCTTCATCCGGCCCGGTGGGGTGGCGCAGGAATTGCCCGCCGGCTCGATCGAGAAGATCAACGACTTCATCAAGGTGATGGAGACACGGATGCCGGAATACGACAAACTCCTGACCGGGCAACCGATCTGGAAGTTGCGTACCAAGGGCGTCGGGATCCTGCCGCTCGAGGCCTGCATGCAGCTCGGCGTCACCGGGCCGGTGCTCCGGTCGGCGGGGCTGCCGTGGGATCTGCGAAAGACGATGCCGTACTCCGGGTACGAGGAATACGACTTCGAAGTGCCGACCTCGACCGACGCGGACTGCTATGCGCGCTACCTGCTCCGAGTGGCCGAGATGCACGAGTCGCTCAAGATCATGAAGCAGGCCGTGGTAAAGCTGGCCGAGCCGGGGCCGGTCATGGTGGAGGACAGGAAGATCGGTTGGCCCGCGCAGCTTTCCGTCGGTGCCGACGGAATGGGCAATTCGCTCGACTACATCAAGAAGATCATGGGCAGCTCGATGGAGTCGCTGATCCACCACTTCAAGTTGGTCACCGAGGGCTTCCAGGTGCCGCCCGGGCAGGCGTACGTCGGCATCGAGAATCCACGCGGCGAGTTGGGTTGCCACGTCGTCTCCGACGGTGGCACGAAGCCGTTCCGGGTACACCTGCGTGATCCCGGATTCGTGAACCTCCAGGCGATGCCGGCGATGAGCGAGGGCAGCCTGATCGCCGACGTGGTGGCCGCCGTGGCCTCGATCGATCCCGTGATGGGCGGAGTGGACCGTTGAGTAGCGTGAGCCGACGTATCGGGGTGCCGGAGTTCCTGGCCACCGACGTCGTTTTCGACCAGCTGACCAGAGATCGGGCGGCGGAGATCATCGCCCGCTATCCGGAATCACGTTCGGCACTCCTGCCGCTGCTGCACCTGGTGCAGTCGGTGGAGGGCTTCGTCAGTCAACCCGGGATCGAGTTCTGCGCCGGCCAACTGGGTCTGACGTCGGCGGAAGTGTCAGCAGTGGCCACGTTCTACACGATGTACAAGCGACATCCGTGCGGCCAGCACCTGATCAGCGTGTGTACGAACGCCCTGTGCGCCGTGTTGGGCGGGGACGCGATCTTCCGCACCTTGTCCGACCACCTCGGCGTCGGGCACGAGGAGACCGCCGGCGAGCCGGGGACCGTCGGATCGATCACGCTGGAGACGGCGGAGTGCCTCGCGGCGTGCGACCACGGACCGGTGCTGCAGGTCAACTACGAGTACTACGACAACCAGAGTCCCGATTCGGCGTTGGATCTGGTCTCGGCTCTCCAGGCCGGACGCAAGCCGCACCCGACGCAGGGGGGCCCCGCTCACCGATTTCCGCACCGTGGAACTCGAGATCGCCGGTATCATGCCGGATCTGGTGTCCGAGGTCAGCGGCCCATCCGCCTCGGTGATGACACTGCGTGGGTCCACGCTGGCCGAACAGACGGGCCAGACCGCCCCGGCCATGCCCGATCATGTCGAGTTCCCGCCGCTCCCGGAAAAGAAGTGACCTTGTGACAACACCTCAGATGCCGTCGGCAGCAACGGGTCCGGCCACGCTCACCCCGGTGCTGACCAGGCGCTGGGCGTCGCCCGAATCCTGGACCATCAAGACCTACCGCGGGTTGGACGGCTACCAGGCCCTGCCACTTGGCGCTCGGTGTCGAACCGGGCCGGATCGTCGAGTTGATGAAGAACTCCGGGCTCCGTGGGCGCGGCGGTGCGGGATTCCCGACCGGCCTGAAGTGGTCCTTCCTGCCCCAGGGCGATGGCAAGCCGCACTACCTGGTGGTCAATGCCGATGAGGGAGAACCGGGGACCTGCAAGGACATTCCCTACATGATGGCCGATCCGCACGCGCTGATCGAGGGCTGCATCATCACCTGCTACGCCATCCGGAGCGAGTTCTGCGCCATCTACGTCCGCGGCGAGGCGATTCATTCACTTCGCCGACTGACCCACGCGGTCAACGAGGCCAAGGCCGCCGGTTTCCTCGGACGCAACATCCTCGGCTCGGGTTTCAACCTGGAGATCGTGATCCACGCCGGCGCCGGTGCCTACATCTGCGGCGAGGAGACCGCCCTGCTGGATTCGCTCGAGGGCCGACGCGGCCAGCCGAGACTGAAGCCGCCGTTCCCCGCTGTCGCCGGCCTGTATGCCTGCCCGACGGTCGTCAACAATGTCGAAACCATTGCCTCGGTGCCGGCTATCGTGCTCGGCGGAAGCGACTGGTACCGGTCGATGGGCACCGACAAGTCGCCAGGTCCGAAGATCTATTCGTTGTCCGGGCACGTCACCCGCCCGGGTCAGTACGAGGCGCCGATGGGCACCACACTGCGACAGCTGCTGGAGTCGGCCGGCGGCATGCTCGACGGCATCCCGCTGAAGTTCTTCACTCCGGGCGGGTCGTCGACGCCCATCTTCACCCCGCAGCATCTGGACATTCCGTTGTCCTTCGACGACGTGGCCGCGGCCGGCTCGATGCTGGGTACCACCGCGCTGATGTGTTTCAACGAAACGGTTTCGGTGCCGTGGGCGGTGTGGAAGTGGCTCGAGTTCTACAAGCACGAATCCTGCGGGAAGTGCACGCCGTGCCGTGAAGGAACCGGTTGGTTGGTGCAGATTCTGCGCCGTATCGTCAGTGGCTCCGGCACCCTGGAGGACTTGGACACCATGGAGGATGCGGCCGGTAACATCGCCGGGCGTTCTTTCTGCGCGCTCGGGGATGCCGCAGCCACCCCGATCCTGTCGAGCTTCAAATACTTCCGCAGCGAATTCGAGGACCTGGTGACCGGCAAGACGGCCCCGGTCGTCGAGTCCCGACTCCTGGTAGGGGCGCACTGATGACCCAGACGGTAAATCCAGCCGCCGGCCCAGCGCCGGACGAGAAGCCGGTGCCGCCAGGACATGTCCGGCTGACCATCGACGGGGTGGTGGTCGACGCGCCCAAGGGTGAGCTGGTCATCAGGACCGCCGAACGCATCGGCACCGCAATCCCCAGGTTCTGTGACCACCCACTGCTCGAGCCGGTCGGGGCCTGTCGCCAGTGCCTGGTCGAAATCGAGATGGGCGGACGGCCGATGCCCAAGCCGCAGGCGTCCTGCACGCAGACCGTCGCCGACGGCATGGTGGTCCGGACCCAGGTCAGCTCCCCGGTTGCGGCGAAGGCACAGCGTTCCAACCTCGAGTTCCTGCTGCTCAACCATCCGCTCGACTGCCCGATCTGCGACAAGGGCGGCGAGTGTCCGCTGCAGAACCAGACGCTGGCCAACGGATCCGCCGAGTCGCGGATGCACGAGGCGAAGCGGGTGTTCACCAAGCCGATCGCCATCTCCAGCGAGGTGCTCCTCGACCGGGAGCGCTGCGTGTTGTGCCAGCGGTGCACCAGGTTCTCCGATCAGATAGCCGGCGATCAATTCATCGACCTGCTGGAACGTGGTTCGGCCCAGCAGATCGGGATCAACTCGGCGGAGCCCTTCCAGTCCTACTTCTCCGGCAACACCATCCAGATCTGCCCCGTCGGCGCACTGACCTCGGCGGCCTATCGATTCCGCGCCCGCCCGTTCGACCTGGTCTCCACGCCCACCATCTGCGAGCACTGCGCCGACGGCTGCGCCCAGCGCACGGACCATCGATCGATCGTCGTCACCCGACGTCTGGCGGCGAGTGATCCCGACGTCAACGAGGAATGGAACTGCGACAAGGGCCGGTTTGCCTTTGCCTACACCGATGTCGGCGATCGGATCACCAGGCCGTTGATCCGGGGCACCGACGGACAATTGGCACCGGCGTCGTGGACGGACGCCATGGCGGCGGCCGCGGCGGGTCTGGCGACGGCGCGGGACGCCGGCGGTGTCGGGGTGCTGACCGGCGGCCGGCTGACCGTCACCGATGCCTACGCGTACGCGAAATTCGCGCGACTGGCCCTGCACACCAACGACATCGACTTCCGGGCGCGGGTCCACTCAGCCGAGGAGGCCGGCTTCCTCGCGGAGCGGGTGACCGGCGTGACCCCGGAGACCGGTGGTGTCACCTTCGCGTCCCTGGAGAAGGCGCCGGCCGTGCTGTTGGTGGCCCTGGAACCGGAGGAGGAATCGCCGATCCTGTTCCTGCGGTTGCGCAAGGCTTCTCGCGCAGGCGTCCCCGTGTTCTCGCTGGCCGCACTGCGATCCCGGGGGCTGGACAAGCTGTCCGGCACCTTGCTGACCGCCGTTCCCGGCAACGAGGCGGAGGTGCTCCGTGGGCTGTCGACGGAGGGCTCCGCTGCGGCCGGCGTTCCGGAGGCCGCTGCGCACAACAGGACAGCGACTGCGCTGCGGGCGTCGGGCGCTGTCGTACTGGTGGGGGAGCGGGCCGCCGAAATTCCGGGTCTGCTGACGGCCGTCGGCGAACTCGTCGACAGCACCGGCGCAAAGCTCGCCTGGGTACCCCGCCGTGCCGGTGAGCGTGGCGCACTGGATGCCGGGGCGATCGGCAACCTGCTGCCGGGCGGGCGTCCGGTCAGCGATCCGGCGGCCAGGGCCGAGGTCGAAAGTGTCTGGGGCGCTGCGGTGCCCAGCACGCCGGGCCGCGACACGTCGGAAATTCTGGACGCGGTCGGAGCCGGCGGCCTTGCCGGTCTGCTGGTCGGCGGCGTCGAGATCAGCGACCTGCCCGACCCGGCAGCGGCGCTGGCTGCGGTCGCGGCAGCCGGGTTCGTCGTCAGCCTGGAAATCCGGGCCAGCGCCGTCACCGAACTGGCGGATGTGGTCTTCCCGGTCGCGGCCGTCGCCGAGAAGTCGGGCGCCTTCGTCAACTGGGAGGGCCGAAACCGTTCGTTCGGAGCAGCTCTCGCTGAGTTCGGCACGTTGGACGAGGGCCGCATCCTGGACACCCTGGGTGTCGAGATGGATGTCGACCTGTACACCCAGACCCCGATCGCCGCCCGCGCCGACATGGGTCGGCTCGGTGTCTGGTCGGGCTCCGCTTCGGTCGCGGTGCCGGAGCGCCCGCACGGCTTGGCCGGCGCCGCAGCCACGCTGATCCACGCCGTCGAGCGCGGGGCGGCTCATCTGCTCGGCCTCGACCATCGACGCGACACCGGCGGGCTCGTACTGGCCAGCTGGCGGATGAACCTGGATGGAAGCCGGGGTCTGGACGGCGAGCCGCATCTCGCCGGCACCGCCAAGGCCGAGGTGTGCCGATTGTCGGCGGCCACCGCCGCGCGTCTGAATCTCAGCAGCGGTGACCAGGTGAGTGTGACGGGCCTGTCGGGCGGGGTGGTTACCCTGCCGTTGGCCGTCACCGAGATGTCCGACGCCGTCGTCTGGCTTCCGGCGCGGGTGCGGCAGACTCCGCTCGGCGCGCTGCTGGGCGTCGGGGTCGCCGACGTGGTCAGGGTCGGACCGGCTGTCGCCGCTTCTGCAGAAGGGTTGGGTTCCGAATGAGGTTGACGTTCCTGGCCGACAGCAGTCCCGGGGTGAGCAACGACGGGTCGACCGAGGCGTTGCTGGCGGGCGATCCGTGGTGGTTGATGCTGATCAAGGCCGTCTGTATCTTCGTGCTCCTGCTGCTCCTCACCCTGTTCGCGATCTGGTTCGAACGCAAGGTCGTGGGCCGCATGCAGCACCGGCCGGGCCCGAACTGGAACGGGCCGTTCGGCCTGCTGCAATCTCTGGCGGACGCGGTCAAGCTCATCTTCAAGGAAGGCATGATCCCGACGAGGGCGGACAAGTTCGTCTTCATCGCGGCGCCGATCATGTCGGCGATCCCGGCCTTCCTGATCTTTTCCCTCATCCCGATCGGTGGCCCGGTCTCGATGTTCGGCCACGAGACCGCGCTGCAGATGACGGACCTTCCCGTCGGGGTGCTGGCCGCGCTGGCCTTCTCCTCGATCGGCGTCTACGGCATCGTGCTCGGCGGTTGGGCATCCGGCTCGACCTACCCGTTGCTCGGCGGCCTGCGCTCTGCTGCGCAGTTGATCTCCTACGAGGTCGCGATGGGCCTGTCGTTCGTGGCCGTCTTCCTCTACGCCGGCACGCTGTCCACCTCGGCCATCGTGAACCAGCAGGCGGGTGGTTGGTATGTCTGGCTGCTGCCCGTGTCCTTCGTCGTCTACTGCGTGTCGATGGTCGGCGAGACCAACCGCGCCCCGTTCGACATGGCCGAAGCCGAGGGCGAGCTCGTCGGTGGCTTCAACACCGAGTACACCTCGATGCGCTTCGGGCTGTTCTTCCTGGCCGAGTACATCAACATGATCAACGTCTCGGCGATCGCCACCACGTTGTTCCTGGGCGGCTGGCGGGCGCCGTGGCCGGTCTCCCGTATTCCCGGTGCCAATGAAGGCTGGATCACCCTGGTCTGGTTCTTCATCAAGATCCTGGTGTTCATGTTTGTTTTCGTATGGCTGCGCGGGACGTTGCCACGCATCAGGTACGACCAGTTCATGACGCTCGGCTGGAAGATCCTGGTGCCGGTTTCGCTGGTCTGGATCGTGTTGGTCTCGACGGCTCGGGTCCTGAACTCCTCCACCAGCCTCTCCACCCGGCAGGTGTTGCTCTACATGGGTATTCCGCTGGCGATCATCCTGCTCGCGGCGGCGTTCTGGCCGCAGCGTCGTTCCCATCTCGACGAGGACGTCGACGAGCAGGCCGAAGCCTTCGCGCTCGGCCGCGATCCGGTCGAGGGCAGTGTGGTCGCACCGCGGCTGGGTGCGTACCCGGTTCCCCCGATGGACCTGCAGGTACCCATTCCGCCTGCTCGCAGCTCGCGACCGGCGCTGCCGGCGGTCAGCAACGTCGACACCAGCGAAGGAGCCAACAGTGTCGTTTCTTGATCCCGTCAAGGGGTTCGGTGTCACCTTCGCCACCATGTTCAAGCCGGTCGTCACCGAGGACTACCCGCGAAATCCGTTGCCGACGGCACCGCGGTACCACGGCCGGCACCAGCTGAACCGGCACCCCGACGGGCTGGAGAAGTGCGTCGGCTGCGAGCTGTGCGCCTGGGCCTGCCCGGCCGATGCCATCTTCGTCGAGGGCGGTGACAACACCGAGGAGGAGCGCTACTCGCCCGGCGAGCGGTATGGGAAGAACTACCAGATCAACTACCTACGCTGCATCGGATGCGGCTTGTGCATCGAGGCCTGTCCGACGCGGTCGCTGACCATGACCAACGAGTACGAGATGGCCGACGACGACCGGCAGCGGCTGATCTTCACCAAGGACAGGTTGCTGGCGCCGCTGTTGCCCGGAATGGAGCAGCCGCCGCACCCGATGCGGCTGGGCGACGAACAGGACTACTACGTCAAGGGTCCGGAGCTGCTCCGCGACCCCACCTTCCGCCGCGGTGCCGCGCCCGACGTCAATCTTCCCGAGCACCCGGATGTCAGCGGCCACTACGTCGATTCCTCGACTGTGCCTCCGGCCGGAAGTGTCACCGGCAAAGCTGCTCCCGGCACGCCGCCCGGCGGCACGTCCGTCGGCACCGAACCAGCAGGCGTCGTTCCGCCCGTCGGCGGTACCCGGTGATCACGCTGCTGGCCGACGCCGGTGACGCAGCCACGGTGGTCAACTCCGGTGGCGGCGAGCAGATCGCCTTCTGGATCCTCGCCCCGCTCGCATTGGCCGGCGGCCTCGGCATGGTCTTCGCGAAGAACGCGGTGCATTCCGCCCTCTGGCTGGTGTTGAGCATGCTGTGCATCGGCTGCCTGTACATGGCTCAGGGCGCCGAGTTCCTCGGGTTCGCGCAGATCATCGTCTATACCGGCGCCATCATGATGCTGTTCTTGTTCGTCCTCATGCTGACCGGGCGGTCCGCCGGCGATTCGGTGATCGAGGTGTTGCGCGGCCAGCGGATCAAGGCCGCCCTCATCGGCATCGGCTTCGTCGGCCTGCTGGTGGCCGCACTCGTGCATTCGCTGCGCGGCATGGTGTCGGTCGGTCTCGGCCCGGCGATGGCGGCGCGCGGCCCCATCGGATCGCTCGCCGAGGCGCTGTTCACCAGCTACCTGTTCCCGTTCGAGTTGACCAGCGCTCTGCTGATCACCGCCGCGGTCGGGGCCATGGTGCTGGCTCACGTCGAACGCGCACCCGGCGAGAAGAAGACCCAGCGGCAGCGGGTGCAGGAGCGGATGCGTTCGGACCGGATCTCGCCGCTGCCCGGTCCCGGCGTGTTTGCGACCTCGTCGTCGAACGCCACTCCGGCGTTGTTGCCGGACGGATCGATCGCGCCGGGCTCGGTATCGAACCTGGTCGAGCGGGGCGAGGCCGTCAGGGTGGCCACGCGGAACTCGGAGGGCCGGTCGCTCGCCGCCATCGAGACGGCGGAGCATCCGCAACGGACGGACAGCGAGACCGGGGACAACGTCGAGTCGACCGAGATCGGAGAGCACCGGTGAGTCCGAACCACTACCTGGTCCTGTCCGCGCTGCTGTTCGGTATCGGGGCCGTCGGTGTCCTGGTTCGGCGCAATGCCATCGTCGTGTTCATGTGCGTCGAGTTGATGCTCAATGCGGTGAATCTGTCGCTGGTGACCTTCGCCAGGATCCAGGGCAACCTCGACGGCGTGGTGATGGCCTTCTTCGTGATGGTGGTGGCCGCCGCCGAGGTCGTCGTCGGGCTGGCGATCATCATGTCCATCTTCCGTAGTCGGCGGAGCGCCTCCGTCGACGACGCGAACCTGCTGAAGTTCTGACGGGCGAGGAACTCACCTGTGACATCGCATCTGCTGGGCGCTGAGCTCCTGGCCGCGGCACCGTTGACCAGTCCGGCCGACACGGTTCCACCGGCAACGGGAGTGTCGGCCCTGGCCGGATTCCTGTTGCTGCTGCCGATCATCGGGGCAGTAGTGCTACTGGTAGGCGGCCGCCGGCTCGACCGGATCGGGCACATCATCGGTTGTGCCACCGTGATCGTTTCGTTCGTCCTCGGGCTGCTGATCTTCCTTTCGGTCAGCAATGTGGACTCGGCGGACCGCATCCACAACGTGCAACTGTGGGACTGGTTCGCCGCCGGCTCGTTGAACGTCGACCTCGGGCTCCGACTCGATCCACTGTCGTTGACCTTCGTGCTGCTGATCACCGGCGTCGGATCGCTGATCCACATCTATTCGATCGGCTACATGGCGCACGACCCGGATCGCCGGAAGTTCTTCGCGTACATGAATTTGTTCGTCGCCGCGATGCTGCTGCTGGTGCTGGGCAACTCCTTCGTCTCGCTGTACTTCGGCTGGGAGGGCGTCGGTCTGATGTCCTACCTGCTGATCGGATTCTGGTCCGATCGGCCGGCCGCGGCGACCGCCGCGAAGAAGGCCTTCATCATGAACCGGGTCGGCGACGTCGGTCTGCTGCTGGCCATCTTCCTGATGTACAAGGAACTGGGGACGACGTCTTACCAAGGCGTTTTCGCCGGCATCGGCCAGGTTCCGCCGGGCACCGTCACGGTGATCACGCTGTTGCTGTTGCTCGGGGCCTGCGGCAAATCGGGTCAGTTTCCACTGCAGGCCTGGCTGCCGGACGCGATGGAAGGCCCGACTCCGGTTTCCGCGCTGATCCACGCGGCGACGATGGTTACCGCAGGCGTGTATCTGATCGCCCGGTCGTCGCCCATCTACGACCAGAGCCCGGACGGGCGACTGGTCGTGGCCATCATCGGCACCGTGACACTGCTGATCGGGTGCATCGCCGGGTGCGCCAAGGACGACATCAAGAAAGTCCTTGCGTACTCGACCGTTTCGCAGATCGGCTACATGTTTCTGGCGGTCGGCCTCGGTCCCGGTGTCTACGGACTCGGCATCGTGCACCTGCTGACCCACGGCTTCTTCAAGGCCGGACTGTTCCTCGGTGCCGGCAGCGTGATGCACGGCATGAACGACGACATCGACATGCGCCATTTCGGCGGCCTGGCCCGGCGAATGCCGATCACCTTCTGGACCATGGCCGCCGGCTATCTGGCGATCATCGGTTTTCCGTTCTTCTCCGGCTACTACTCCAAAGACCCGATCATCGTCGCGGCATTCTCGGCCGGCGGAATTCGCGCTGTGCTGCTGGGCGGCGCCGCACTTCTCGGAGCCGGACTGACCGCCTTCTACATGACCCGCCTGATGATCATGACGTTCTTCGGGGACGCACGCTGGAAGGACCGTCAGTCGGTCGACGGACGCGACTACCACCCGCACGAGTCACCGCCGGTGATGACCGTTCCGATGATCATCCTCGCCATCGGGTCGGTGGGAGCGGGTGCGTATCTGGTCTTCGGCAATAAGTTGGTGGACTGGCTGAGCCCGTCGGTGGGTGCCTACGTCGCGCCCGAACCGCCGGTCGCCGAGATCGTCATCACCCTGGTCACCCTCCTTTTCGTCGCGGTCGGCGTGCTGGTCGCGTACCTGCTCATCGGTCGCAATCCGGTACCCGTCACCCGACCGGAGCCGGTCGGCGCGCTGGTCCGATTCGCCAGGGCCGACGCCGGCGGCAATGCGATCAACGAGGCGCTGGTGGCTCGCCCCGGCGAGTGGCTGGGCGGCGCGCTGGTGTACGTCGACAACGAGGGTGTCGACGGAGCGGTCAACGGCTCGGCCACCGCCTTGGGTGCGCTCTCGCAGCGCTGGCGGCGATGGCAGAACGGCTTCGTCAGGTCGTACGCATTGTCGATGCTGTCCGGCGCTTTCGTCGTGATCGCGGCCCTGCTGGTGGTGAGGTTCGCATGAACGGGTTCCCCTATCTCCCGCTGCTGATCGCCATTCCGGTCGTCGGTGCGGTTGTCGTCGCGCTGATGGGTAGGGCGCCCGCCAGGACCGTCAAGCTGACGGCCCTCGGGTTCTCGCTGTTGCAACTGGTCCTGACCGTCGCGCTCTGGGTGGCGTTCCGGCACTCCCAGACGACGGCGAGCGTCACCCCGGCGGGTGTTCTGGGTGGCTCTGGAACACCATTCACGCAGACGTTCTCGGTCGAATGGATCCCGTCCTTCGGCGTGAACTTCTCGCTCGGCGTCGACGGCATCTCGCTGGTCATGATCGCGCTGATCTCCGTGCTTGTCCCGATCGTGCTCGGGGCTTCCTGGGAGGAGAAGCTCCCCGCCGGCCGCACCATCGGCGGGTACTTCGCCCTGATCCTGGTGATGCAGGCGGCCATGACCGGAGTGTTCGCCGCCACCGACGTACTCGTCTTCTACTTCATGTTCGAGGTGATGCTGATCCCGATGTACTTCCTGATCGGCGCCTTCGGCGGAGTCCGTGGGACTTACGCGGCGACGAAGTTCTTCCTCTACTCGCTGATCGGCGGGCTGCTGATGTTGGCGTCGATCATCGGGCTGTTCGTGGCGTCGGGCCGGGTACCGTCCCGGGTCGCCGCCGGCCTCGGCGGGACTCTGGACTGGAACACGCTCCGGGGCATAGCCCACGAGATCCCGACCTCGACGCAACTGTGGATCTTCGCCGGCTTTGCGATCGCCTTCGCGATCAAGGCCCCGCTGGTCCCCTTCCACACCTGGCTGCCCGACGCCGGTTCAGAAGCACCGGTCGGCGCGGGAACTCTCCTGGTCGGGGTGCTCGACAAGGTCGGCACGTTCGGTTTCCTGCGGATCTGTCTGCCGCTGCTACCGGCCGCATCCGCGAAACTGGCCTGGCTGATCATCACGCTCGCCGTTCTCGGCATCATCTACGGAGCCATCGTCGCGGCGGGTCAGATCGATCTGAAGCGGTTCGTCACCTACACCTCCATCGCGCACTTCGGTTTCATCGCGTTGGGTGTTTTCGCCTTCACCACCCAGTCGATCAGCGGTGCCGTGCTGTACATGGTGAACCACGGGCTGGCCACGGCTCTGCTGTTCCTGGTCGTCGGAATGCTCACCGCGCGCGGCGGATCCCGCAACGTCGCCGACTACGGCGGAGTGTGGAAGGTCGCGCCGTTACTTGGCGGCTTCATGCTGCTCGGCGCGCTCGCCACCATCGCCATGCCAGGGACCAACTCGTTCGTCTCCGAGTTCCTGGTGCTGATCGGAACCTTCAGTCGGCACCCGGCCTGGGCCAGTATCGCCACCGTCGGCATCGTGCTGGCGGCGGTCTACATGCTCTGGATCTTCCAGCGCACCATGACGGGGCCCATCCGCGGTGCCGCAGTGCTCGACGCGGCCGCGGTCAACGACGACCTCGACCCGCTCGGGGCCGGTGCGGCCGGTGGCCGCTCGTTCGACGTCAGCGGCCCGACCGGTGGCGGTGTCTCGACTCTCGAGGAGAGCTCGATGCCTTCCGGCGGTTCGGTCGCGGTCCGCGCCCCGGCCGCGGTCCGGGTGAGGTTCGGTGACCTCAACCGGCGAGAGCTGGTCGTGCTGACGCCCTTGGTGGTGCTGGTGATCTTCCTCGGCCTCTACCCGAAGCCGGTGTTGGACGTCATCAACCCGACCGCCGCGCAAACCGTCGTCGAGTCCTGCCACACCGATCCCGCTCCTGCGGTGGTCGCTGCTTCGTCGGCGGCAAACAGCAGCACCCTGACCACCACCATCGACCAAGGACTGTGCCTGTGACCGCGCTTTCGTCCGCAGGTTTGCTCGCCGCTGCGCCCAGCGACCCGATCCACGCGCCGGCCATCGATCTGACCGCGGTCATGCCGGTCCTCATCTTGCTCGGAGCGGCTTGTCTCGCAGTGGTTCTCGAGGCGGCGCTGCCCCGCTCGCAGCGGTACCGCCGCGCAGCTGACCCTCGCTCTGGTCGCCGTCGTCGGCGCAGGCGCATGGACCGTCTGGGGCGGCGTCAACCAGCGCTATTCGGTCACCTTCGCCGGCGCGGTCGTGGTGGACGGCGGCACCTACGTGATGTGGGGCGTGCTGCTCTCGCTTGCGCTGGTCTCGGTGATCCTGATGGCGGACCGGGTGTCCGAGCCGGGTGGCGCTTTCGCCGCGCAGGCTTCGGTGCTGGTGGGATCGGCGCGTGATCGCACCCAGACCGCCGTCGCCATCCCGATGCAGACCGAGGTCTTCCCACTCACGCTGTTCGCGGTGGGCGGCATGCTCGTTTTCCCCGCCTCCTCTGACCTGCTGACGCTCTTCGTCTCCTTGGAAGTGCTGTCACTGCCGCTGTATCTCCTGTGCGGACTGGCTCGTCGCCGTCGACTGATCTCGCAGGAAGCAGCCGTCAAGTACTTCCTGCTCGGAGCGTTCACCTCGGCGATCTTCCTGTACGGGATCGCGCTGATCTACGGCTACTCCGGCTCGATCAAGTTCTCCGAGATCGCGGCGAAGGTGACGGCCGGCGGCAGCAGCGACGTTCTGCTGATGGTCGGCATGGGCCTACTCGTCGTCGGGTTGCTGTTCAAGGGGTCGGTCGGGCCGTTCCACATGTGGACACCGGATGTCTACCAGGGGGCGCCGACACCCGTCACGGCCTTCATGGCGACGTGTACCAAGGTGGCGGCGTTCGCCGCGATGATCCGGGTCTTCCAGGTCGCTCTCGGTCCGATGGCCTGGTCCTGGCGGCCGGTCATGTGGGTGGTCGCCATCGCGTCCATGCTGATCGGTGCCATCCTCGGCATCACGCAGACGGACATGAAGCGCATCCTGGCCTACTCGTCCGTCGCCCACGCCGGATTCATGCTTCTCGGGGTGATGGCCGTCAGCCAAGCCGGGGCATCAGGAACGATGTTCTACCTGGTCGCCTATGGCTTCGCGACCGCCGGCACCTTCGCCATCTTCACCCTGGTGCGAAAGGGGAACGGCGAGGCGTCGAACCTGTCGGACTGGGCCGGTCTGGCCAGGCGTTCGCCGGTGCTGGCCGCCGCGATGAGCCTGTTCCTGCTCTCGTTCGCCGGCATCCCGTTGACCAGTGGGTTCATCGCCAAGCTGGACGTTTTCAGCGCGGCGTCCGCGGCCGGGATGGGGCCGCTGGTGGTGGTGGCCATGATCGCCACCGCGATCACGGCGTTCTTCTACCTTCGCATCGTCGTGCTGATGTACTTTTCGCCGCCGGCCAGCGGCTTCAACGCCGCTGGCTTGGAAACCAACGAGCCCTTCGTGGTACTGGCCGGGCCCCTGACGGCCATCGTGATCGCCGTCAGCGTTCTGGTCACACTGGTGCTGGGCATCTTCCCGCAGCCGTTCCTGAATGCGCTGGAAGTGCCGTGGCCGTTGCTGTCATGACCGGAGCCGCACCGCAGCTGAGCACGGGCAACACAAGTGCTGCCGTAGGGTCGTAGAGGTGAACGCACCGACCATCCTCGCCGGTATCGAACTTGCCGACCCGGCTCTGGCCGTTCGTGTGGCCGACGGCCTGGCCCGGGTCGAAGAAGTGCTCGAACGGGAGATGGCCAGCGAATTCGACTTCGTCACCGAGGCGGCATCCCACCTGATGCATGCCGGCGGTAAGCGGTTCCGTCCGCTGTTCACGCTGGTTGCGGCGGGCGTCGGGCCGCACCCGGAATCCGAGCAGGTGATCGTCGCATCGGCGGTTGTGGAACTCATCCACTTGGCGACGCTCTACCACGACGATGTGATGGACGAGGCGGACCTCCGACGTGGGGCGAAGTCGGCGAATGCCCGCTGGGACAACTCGATCGCCATCCTGACGGGCGACTTCCTCTTCGCGCACGCCTCGCGACTGGTTGCCGACCTGGGGCCGGACGCAGTACGGATCATCGCCGAAACTTTCGCGGAGTTGGTGACCGGACAGACGAGGGAGACCGTCGGTCCGCGACCTGGCGCCGACCCCATCGCCCACCATCTGACCGTGCTGGACGAGAAGACCGCCTCTTTGATCGACACCTGCGCCCGCTATGCCGGGATGTTCTCCGGGGCGACCGCCGAGCAGACCTCGACCCTGCGCAGGTTCGGTCGCGCCGTCGGCATGGCGTTCCAGATCTCCGACGACATCATCGATGTCAGCTCGGACTCCTCGGGCAAGGCCCCGGGAACCGACCTGCGTGAAGGGGTTCCGACACTGCCGGTCCTCTACACCCTCGCCGATCCATCCTCGGATCCACGACTGCTGGAACTGGTCTCCGGACCGATCGAGTCCGACGACGAGGTCGCCGAGGCGCTTGGCCTGCTGCGGGTTTCGGAAGGCCTGAACCGGGCCAGGGCGACGCTGGACGTATACGCGTCCACGGCACTGTCGGAGCTCGCCGACCTGGAGCCCTCCGCCTCCCGGGACGCCATGGTCTCGCTGACCCAGTACGTGGTCGCCCGCACCCGCTGACGGCTAGCTGATCGGGACCTTCTGCGCCACAAGACGCTTGTCGATCGCGGAGCGTCTGGCCTGCAGTAGGCCGCCCAGCGACAGCAGCGCGAGGGCGGCCCACACCAGCACGAAGCCGACCCACCGTGCCCCAGACATCTCCTCGTGCAGCCAGATCACCCCGATGAGGAACTGCACAACGGGCGTCAGGTACTGCAGCAGGCCGAGCATGGACAGCGGCAACGCCTTGGCCGCGGCGGCGAAGGCGAGCAGCGGGAGCACCGTCACCACGCCGGACGCGACGAGCAGCAGTACGTGGCCGCCGCCATGGCCGGTGAGCGTGGCGTGACCGTGCACCTGCAGGTACCCGAGGAAGGCCAGCGCAGGAAGCAGCAACACCATGCCTTCCGCGGTCAGCCCCGCCGGCGGCGAGAGCGGAACCACCTTCTTGACCAACCCGTAAAGCCCGAAGCTGGACGCCAGCACGACCGCTATCCACGGGAACCGGCCGCTGGCGACCGCGATCAGCAGCACCGCACCGCCGCCGAGGCCGACCGCCGCCCACTGCAGGCTGCTCAGCCGTTCACGGAAGATGACGACGCCGAGCGACACGCTGACGATGGGATTGATGAAGTAGCCGAGCGCGGCATCGACCACCTCGCCGCTGTTGACGGCATAGATGTAGACGCCCCAGTTGATGGAGATCAACACGGACGCAGCCACGACCAGCAGCCAGGTCCGCCGCTTCATCACCCGGATGTTCGACCACTGCTTCAGCACGGTGACGACGACAGCCATCACGACCAGCGACCAGACCATCCGGTGAGCGAGGATCTCCCCGGCGCCGGCCGGTTCCAGCAACGGCCAGTACAGCGGGAACAGGCCCCACATCAGATAGGCGGCGACGCCGAAGAACACCCCTCGACGCACGCGGAACCTGCCTTACCGGTAGTTGGTGAACTGGAGTGCGACCTCGAGGTCAGCGGCCTTGAGGAGGGCGATGACCGCCTGCAGGTCGTCCCGCTTCTTGCCGGAGACCCGGAGCTGATCACCCTGGATCTGCGCCTGCACGCCCTTCGGCCCCTCGTCCCTGATCTTCTTCGAGATCAACTTCGCCTGGTCCGACGCTATTCCTTGGACCAGCTTTCCGGTGACCTTGTAGGTCTTTCCCGACTGCGCGGGCTCACCCATGTCCAGAGCGCGCATGGAGATGCCCCGCTTGATCAGCTTCTCCTTGAAGACGTCGATCGCCGCCAGGCAGCGCTCCTCGGTCGAGGACGTGATGGTGATGCCCTCTTCGCCGGCCCAGGCGATGGTCGAGTCCGTGCCTCTGAAGTCGAACCGCTGACTGAGTTCCTTGGCCGTCTGGTTGAGCGCGTTGTCCGCTTCCTGGCGGTCGACCTTGCTGACGATGTCAAATGATGGGTCTGCCACTGTGGCGCCTTTCCGTGCATGTCGACCCCGATCGGATCGAGACTCGTGCCGACGGTACCCGGGCGGGCCACGCAGGCATCGCGTCGCACGCAGGTCGGGGAGCGTTGGTCGAGCAGGCTCGATTTCCGATCCCGCGCACCGGCCTAGTAATGTTCACGCCGCAGTACGGGCCGAAAGGTCCGCAGTACGGCAGGTTGCCCGAGTGGCCAAAGGGAGCTGACTGTAAATCAGCCGCGCAAGCTACGGGAGTTCGAATCTCTCACCTGCCACCGCTACACAGCGGCCGCCGGCTCACCGCTGGTGAACCGCGGCGCCGAACCGGTACATCGCCGTTTTCGCCGGGACCGGTGCTTGCGGTACAGTTGCCGAGGCTCTCAGGCGGGCGGTTGCTCCACCTGGGAGCAGTACCTTGTGGTCGTCCCGGCAGGTTCGATCTCGTGGTACTGCTGTACATACCGGCAATGATTGCGTAGCACAGGCCCCTTTAGCTCAGTCGGTAGAGCGTCTCCATGGTAAGGAGAAGGTCTACGGTTCGATTCCGTAAAGGGGCTCGGAGATGCCCACCGGCGATGTTGGCGGGAGGGGCGTCGCGGAGAATGCATCGCTCGTTCCCAGTTGGGAACGAGGGCCCCGGAACAACCGGAGTCGTGGTGGCGTTCTCACCTGGCGGTGTAGCTCAGCTGGCAGAGCAAGCGGCTCATAATCGCTGTGTCGCCGGTTCAAGTCCGGCCACCGCTACGCAGTCACAGTTGTGGTCCTAGGACATGCACATCGTGTGGCTTTACGAACGGCCGCCTCACCTCGGCCGACATGCCCGAGAGTTCGCGGTCTGCGCCGTGGCTCGTATCGCTCCGCAAGAAGAAGAAAGAGGCAGCTAACGTGGCCGCCACCGACGTTCGCCCGAAGATCACGCTCGCCTGCGAGCAGTGCAAGCACCGCAACTACATCACCCGCAAGAACCGTCGCAACGATCCCGACCGCCTCGAGATCAAGAAGTTCTGCCCGAACTGCGGACAGCACCGCAGTCACAAGGAAACCCGCTAAGCGCTGTTTCCGTGGCTCTGGATCAATCGTTCGCCGGCCGCACCTTCGCGCTGGGGGAGCCGTACTCCGTAGGGATCGAGAAGATCCGCGAGTTTGCAACGGCGATCGGTGACGACAATCCGATCAGCCACAACACTGCGGCTGCCAAGGCCGCCGGTCACGACGCCCTGGTCGCGCCGCCCACTTTCGCCATCGCGGCGGTGGCGCGCGCCCAGGACGCTGTCATTTTCGACCCCGCGCTCGGGCTCGACTTCACCCGGGTGGTCCACGGTGATCAGCGGTTCGTCCACCACCGCCCGATACTTGCCGGCGACGTGCTGAGCTGCACGGTCACGGTCGACGCGATCCGTGCCCTGGGTTCCAACGACGTGCTGACTCTCCGCGCCGAACTGAGCTTGGCCGACGGGACCCCAGTCACGACAGCCATCTCGTCGCTGGTCGCCCGCGGAACCGCAGCATGAGCCGCATCAGCTTCGACAGCGTCAGCGTCGGTGACCACCTGCCCGACGCCTCATACCCGATCACCCGCGAGCGCTTGGTGCGGTATGCCGGTGCGTCCGGCGACTTCAACCCCATTCACTGGAACGCCCGGGTGGCTACCGACGTGGGCCTTCCGGACGTGATCGCCCACGGCATGCTGACCATGGCCGTCGCCTGCCGCAGCGTCACCGATTGGACCGGCGATCCGGCCTCGGTCATCGAATACTCCGTCCGCTTCACCCGCACCGTCGCGGTACCGGACGACGGCGTTGGCGCGACCCTTGAAGTGTCTGCAGTGGTCGGCGCGGTTGACGATGCGGCAAGGACGGCCCGGATCGACCTGACGGTGAAGGCTGCCGGCGTGACTGTCCTCGGTAAAGCGAGAGCGCTCGTCCGTCTGCCCTGAACAGCGCCGCTCAGTCTTTCGCGGTCCGCAGGAACTCGCCCATCCGGCGCACGCCGGTCTCCAGGTCGGCGTCGCCAAGCGCGTAGGACAACCGGAAATAGCCTGGGGTGCCGAATGCCTCGCCCGGTACGACGGCCACTTCCGCGTGCTCCAGGACGAGGGCTGCCAGCTCGGCCGACGACTGCGGTCGGACACCGCCGAAGTCCTTCCCGATCAAGCCGGTGACCGATGGATAGCAGTAGAAGGCGCCCTTCGGTTCGGGGCAGGTGACACCGGGGATCTCGGACAACAACCCGACCATCAGCTTGCGGCGGCGGTCGAAGGCCTCACGCATCATCTCGACGGCGTCCAGGGGCCCGCTGACTGCTTCCAGGGCCGCCCGCTGGGAGACGTTCGCGACGTTCGACGACAGGTGGGACTGGAGATTGGTGGCGGCCGTGATGACGTCTTGCGGGCCGATCATCCAGCCGACTCGCCAGCCCGTCATCGCATAGGTCTTGGCCACACCGTTCAGCACGACGCATCGATCGGCGATCTCCGGGGCGACGACGGGCATCGATACGTGGACGGCGCCGGCGTAGGTCAGGTGTTCGTAGATCTCGTCGGTCACCACCCAGATGCCCTTTTCGGCAGCCCACTTGCCGATCGCCTCGACCTGAGCGGGGGGATAAACGGAGCCGGTCGGGTTGGACGGCGAGCAGAACAGCAGCAGCTTGGTGCGGTCCGTCAGTGCAGCGTCCAGCTGTTCGATGGAGACGAGGTAGTCCGTGCTCTCGTCCGCGACCACCGGCACCGGAATACCGCCGGCCAGTGCGATGGCCTCGGGATAGGTGGTCCAGTACGGCGCCGGCAGGAGCACCTCGTCACCGGGATCCAGGAGCGTGGCGAACGTCTGGTACACGGCCTGCTTACCACCATTGGTCACGAGGACCTGGGACGCCTTGACGTGGAAGTTCGAGTCTCTGGCCGTCTTGTCCGCAATGGCCTGCCGCAGCTCGGGAAGTCCGGCCGCCGGCGTGTATTTGTGGTTCGCGGGGTTAGCGGCCGCGTCGGCTGCCACCTTCACGATCGGTTCTGGCGTCGGGAAATCGGGCTCACCGGCGCCGAATCCGATGACCGGTCGACCGGCCGCCTTGAGGGCCTTGGCCTTGGCGTCGACAGCCAGCGTCGCCGATTCGGCGATAGCTGAGATTCGGGCAGAGATTCGGGTCGTTGTGCGCTCGCTCACGAGCATTGATCCTTCCACACCGGCCTCGACGACCCGCGCCCGTGGCGCTGTCAGGCAGCGGCGTCGCGGATGGTCCCTCGGAAATGCCGAGAGCCGGCGCCCTCGCTGGGACACCGGCTCTCGCCCGGCGGCTCGCCGGATCCAGGCAGTTCAGGTCAGGTCAGGCCCTTCGCCTTCAGCCAGTCCTGGGCGACCTTTGTCGGGTCGGTGCCCGAGGCGACCTTGGCGTTGAGCGCCACCAGCTCGTCCGTGGTGAGCTTCGATGACACGGCGTTGGCGGCCGCCGTCACCTCGGGCGTCACCTTCTTGGCGCTGATCGAGCGGGAGCACGTTCTGGGCGGCGTAGAGGTTCTTCGGGTCGGCGAGCACGACGAACTTGTTCGCCTGCGATCGACGGGTCGGTGGTGAAGATGTTGGCCGCGTCGACCTGACCGTTCTTGAGGCCGGCGACCGTCAGAGGACCACCCGCGTCCAGCGTCTTGAACGTCCCGAACTCGACTCCGTACGTCGACTTCAGTCCCGGTACGCCGTCTGCTCTGGTCTTGAACTCCGGTGCTGCGCCCAGGGTCAGATCAGCGGCGTGGTCCTTGAGGTCGGCGATCGACTTGAGGTTGTACTTGCTCGCGGTCGCCTCGGTGACGGCGATCGAGTCCTTGTCCTGCGCCTGCGACTGGTCGAGAACCTTCAGGCTCGGTCCGATCGCGGCCGGGAGGGCCTTGTAGATGTCCTCCGAGCTGGTCGCCGTCGACTTCGGGTCGACGTAGGCGAGCAGTCCCCCCGAGTAGTCGGGGATCATGTCGATCGATCCGTCCTTGATGGCGGGGATGTAGACCTCGCGACTGCCGATCTTCGGCTTGTAGGTCACGTTGACGCCCTTGGCCTTCAGCGCTTCACCGTAGATGTCGGCCAGCAGTACCGACTCGGAGAAGTTGGCGGAGCCGATGGTGATCGACTCCGAGCCACCACCGGCCGGGGCGGCGGATGCTCCGGCCGAACCGGACGCGGCGGGAGCGGCGCTCGAAGAAGGCGCTCCGGAGGCGGCGGGCGCGCTGGCGGCGCTCGATGCGCCGGCGGCCACCGAGCTGCCGGCGCTGGACGGAGTGGAACTGGAGCTGGAGCTGCCGCAGGCGGTCAGAGCCAGTGCTCCGGCCGCCAGGGCGGCGATCACTGCGGTGGCGCGAGTGCGATTCATGTTTCCTTCTCCTTGTGAGGGCTCGGCACGGTGCCGCTCCCGGGTCGGAACTTCGATCTGGAGGACCAGGTGCTGGGGCCTCCACTACCTGGCTGGTGCCTCTGTCGGTACGACTGCGCTCGGTGTCGGTTGCGCAAGGCCGCCGTCGGGATCTGAATTCTCGATGACGGCATTTGCGGGTCCAGGCAGATTCGACTTCCGGTAACGACCGGTTATTCCGCGTGAGGTGGAGTAGCGCTGGATCGTTGCCAGAATGAGATCCACCAGTAGTGCGAGGGCGGCGACGAGGAATGCGCCGGAGAGCAGCTCGCCGGTCGCGATCTGGCTCTGCGGGTTGTCCTGGAACGGACCCTGCTGAGTCCCCTCGTAGATCGGCGCACCGAGCCCACCAAGACCGATGTACGCGCCGATCGTCGCCGTCGCGATGACCTGCAGCGACGACGCCCGCAGGCCGGACATCATCAGCGGGAACGCGTTCGGCAGCTCGGCCTTCCTCAGCACCTGGCTGCCGGTCATCCCCATGCCGTAGGCGGCGTCGCGCATCGCCGGATCGACCGACTGCACGCCGGCGTAGGTGTTGGACAGCAGCGGCGGGATGGCCAGGAGGAGCAGGACGAACTCGGTAGGAAGGATGTAGGGGAGGTTCGTCTTGCCGGTGAAGTGCGGCGCGATCCAGATGTACAGCAGAACCATCAGGCCGAAGGTCGGCAGGGCTCGACTGGCGTTGACGGTGCCGACGACCAGCGTCGAGCCCTTGCCGGTATGGCCGATCCAGAGGCCGAGTGGAACCGCGATCACCGCTGCGATGGCGACGGCGACGACGGAGTAGGCGATGTGTTGGATGACGTTCGCCCCGAGCCCGGACTTGCCCGACCAGTTGTCGCGGGTTGGTGATGTAGGCCCACCAGTCGCTGATCATGACCTACCCACCGCCCGGCGCCACGGCGTGAGCCATCTGGTCAGCAACTGCACGGCGAAGTCCAGGATCAGCGCCAGGAAGACGGCCAGGATGATTCCGATGTACAGCGGGTCCTGCCAGGGACCGCCGGTCTGGCTGGCGGCCAGGCCGTCGCTGATCAGGCTGCCCAATTGCTGAGTCCCGATCAGGGTGGCGACGGCAACCAGGCTCACGTTCGACACGACGGCCACGCGGACGCCCGCGGCGATCACCGGAACGGCCAGTGGCAGTTCGACGGCGAAGAATCGGCCGACCGGCTTGTAACCCATCGCGGTCGCCGCCTGCTTGGTATCGAAGGGGACCGATCGCAGTCCGTCGGCGACCACGCGGACGAGCAACGCGACGGCATAGATGGTCAGCGCGACGATGACGTTGATGACGTCGAGGATCTGAGTGCCCAGGATCCCCGGCATGACTACGAAGAGCACCAACGACGGAATCGTGTAGAGCAGGCCTGCGATGGAGACGATCGGTGGGTAGCTCCATCGCAGCCGGGCGGCCACCCAACCCAGCGGCAGCGACACGATCAGCCCGATGACCACCGGTATGACCGCCAGCTTGGTATGCGCCCAGAACAGCGCCCAGATCTGGCTGGAATTCGCGTTGAAATAGGCCAGCATCAGGCGATCCCAGCGGGATCGCTGTCCCTTGAAGCGGCAGCCCTGGCTTCGATGCGCGCGATCACGTCCGCCGTCGTGACTGTTCCGAGCAGCCGGCCCTGGTCGTCGACCACGACGCCCCGGCCGGACGGCGAGGAGAGCGCCGCGTCGAGCGTGACCCGCAGGGTTCCGCCCTCGGTGGCCAGCGTCCCGCCCAGATTCAGCAGCGCCGGAGTGATCTGGGCGCTGGCCGTCCAACGCGGCGGCGCCGTGGTTGACGTTCAGCCAACCCTGTGGGCTGTCCGATTGATCCACCACCAACACCCAGCCGTCCTCCGCGATCCGAACGGCGTCCGCGACGGTCGCACCGAGAGCGACCGTGGTCTCCCGACGCAGCGGAACCGTGTCGTTCGCGAAGCCGAGAGCGCGGTATCCGCGATCGCGGCCGACGAAACCCGCTACGAAGGCGTTGGCCGGATGTGACAGCAACTCGGCAGGCGTGGCCAGCTGCGCGAGGATCCCGCCTACGTTGAGCACGGCCACCTGATCGCCGAGCTTGATGGCCTCGTCGATGTCGTGGGTGACGAAAACGATGGTTTTTCCGAGGTCCGACTGCAGCCGGAGGAACTCCTGCTGCAGTTGCTCGCGCACCACGGGGTCGACTGCCGAGAACGGTTCGTCCATCAGCATGACCGGAGGGTCGGCGGCGAGGGCGCGCGCGACCCCGACCCGCTGTTGTTGACCACCGGAGAGCTGGGCCGGGTAACGCGTGGCGAACCGCGCCTCCAGGCCGACCCGCTCCATCAGCTCCATCGCCCGCACCTTCGCCTTCTTGCGGTCCTGGCCGAGGAGGGCCGGCACGGTGGTGATGTTGTCCACGATGGTGCGGTGCGGAAACAGGCCGGCGTTCTGGATGACATAGCCGATGCCCCGTCGCAGGGTGGCCGGGGCCACTCGGCCGGTGTCCTGGTCGTCCAGCCAGATCTTGCCGCTGGATGGCTCGATCATCCGGTTGATCATCCGGAGAGACGTCGTCTTGCCGCAGCCGGATGGTCCGACGAAAACGGTGATCTGACCCGGTCGGGGCGACGAGTTCCAGCTTGTCGACCGCTACCGTGCCGTCCGGGTACTGCTTCGTCACCGCGTCGAACCTGATCATCGCGACACCGCCATGTTCGCTCCCGTTCCTGTGCTAGCGGGTGCACGACGCAGACCGGTGGACAGCACGCCGATCCGCGCATCCCCGGATATGCTCCCCACATCCCTTCGAGGTCTGCCGACCGGCGGATCACCGCTGCCGCTGGGTGAACCTTGTCCGCCTCGTGCAGGGTCGTCAAGGGCTGACGTCATTTGTGACACCCGCGTTACATCCCTGTCATCGCTCTATCGCTGCGGACGAAGAGACGGAACGGCCATCGTGCACAGGAACGGTATACCGGCCGTCCGCCCGGTGGAGCCGGACCGAATCGATGTCGACGGCACCGGACTGACGCTGGAGGACATCCGCGCGGTCGCAAATCGCCGGGCCGCTGTGACCCTCACCCGCGATGCCCTTGCCCGGGCCGGTGCATCACGCGACTTCGCGAACGCCACCGCCGATCGCCGGCCGCTGTACGGACGCTCCACGGGCGTCGGGGCGAACCGAACGGTCCTCGTCGCCGGGAACTCGGACGAGCACGCGCTGATGCTGCTCCGCAGCCATGCCACCTCAGCGGGCGAACGCCGTTCGGCGCAGCGGGTCCGCGCGATGTTGGTTATCCGGCTCAATCAACTCGCGGCCGGTGGGAGCGGTGTCGATCCGCTGATCATGGAAGCACTGCTGGCCATGATCAACGCTGACGCACTGCCCGACGTTCGCGAGCTCGGCAGCATCGGCACGGCCGATCTGCCGGCAATGGCCGTCACGGCGCTGGCGCTGATGGGGCACGAGGGGGCCTGCCACGCCGGTCGCATTCGGGGCCGCGGACGGACTCGCGTTCATCTCCAGCAATGCCGGTGCGCTCGGCGACGCAGCGCTTGCTGTTTCGTCACTGGCCGAATCAGCCGGTGCGGCGGTGGTCATCGCCGCCCTGACCTTCCATGCCGTCGGCGGAAACGGCGAGGCCTATTCCGACGTGGTGCGCCGGGTTACGCCGTTTCCCGGCGCCGCTGCCGTGTGCGATTCCTTGCAACGACTGGTTGGTGCGAACTCGATCGGAGTCCGCACGGCCTCGACGGGCGCGGTGATACCGGCCTCCAGAATCCAGGATCCGTTCGGTCTGCGGGCGATCCCTCAGGTGCACGGCCCGGTGCTGGATGCACTCCAGCGTCGCGGACACCGTCATCAAGGCGCTCGTCAACGCGCCAGGCGAGAATCCGGTGGTGCTCGCAGACGACTCCTTCGCAGGAGGCGGTCGGGCGGCCCACCACGGTGGCTTCCACTACGTCTACCTGCAAATGGCCCTTGATTCGCTGGCCATCGCCGTTGCGCAGAGCGGTCAGCTGGTGCTGTCCCGATTGGCCATGCTGATCGAACCCGGCTTCACCGAATTGGCGCCGTTCCTCGGCGACGGAACACCGGGCGCTTCGGGAGTCATGGTCTGCGAATACGTGGCTGCATCCGCCCTCGGATCGATCAGGGCGGCGGCGACGCCCGCCGGGTTGCAGACCGCCTCGCTGTCAAGGGGCGTGGAGGAGGACGCGAGCTTCGCCTCACTCGCCGCGACGCAGTGCCTGTCCATCGCCGAGCGGTACCGACAACTGCTGGCGTGTGAGCTGGTGACCGCGGTCAGGGCGAACCGTATGCGGGCCGGCAAGCCGGTGGCGGGCCTGATCGGCACGGTCATGGAACGTCTGTACATCCCTGCCTGCGGCGTTGGAGGATCGGGACCTGTCCGCCGATCTAGCCGCCGCCGTCGACCTGCTGCCGTCCTTGGCGAAGCTCCTGCCGCTCGACTCCGCGCGGGCGTCTACCTTTGGCCCATGACCGAGCGCCGTCGCCGGCCGACCCTGAAGGACATAGCGGAGGAAACGGGGCTGTCCTCCGCGGCGGTCTCCTACGCACTGCGCGGGTTGCAGGTGCCGGTCGAGACGCAGCGGCGAGTTCGAGAAGCTGCTCAGCGGATGGGCTACCAGGCTGATCCGATTGCCAGGGCGCTTGCTTCAGGGCGCACCGGCAACGTCGGGCTGCTGTGTGGGTCGTTGGAGGACCTGTGGCAGCAGGGGGTTGCTGCCGAACTGGGCCGGGGACTTCTCGCGGCGGGACGCCAGGCACTGATCGTCGATGCCGGGAACGATCCCGAGTTGGAACGCAAGCTTGCCGCGCAGCTGGTGGATCAACGGGTCGACGCGTTGATCGCGATGCCTGTCGATCCGTTTGCGGCGCACTGGGTGGGTATCGCGGAGCGCGTGGTCCTGGTGTCGATCGGGGACGGCCTGCCGGGTGCGGCGACCGCGGCGGAAGTGGTCTTCGACAACGAAGCTGCCGTCGCGGATGCCCTGCGTGAGCTGGCCAAGGCCGGGCATCTCCGCATCACTGTCCTCACCTCGATGTCTTCGAGTACCCCGGACCGCCCGGCCGAGGCTGTCGTTCATCGCGTGGGTCCGACGCTGGGAATCGACGTTGCCCTGATGACGGCACCACACGATCTGGCCGGAGCCACGACCGTCGCGCTGAGACTGCTCGGCGCGGCATGTCGGCCGACCGCGGTGCTGTGTCTGTCGGACTCGCTGGCGTACGGCGTCTATGCGGCCGCCCGGGAGCTGGGTCTCGAGCTCCCGGCCGACCTCTCGATCATGGGTTTCGACGACCATCCGCTCTCCGCCCTGCTGACACCGGCATTGTCGAGCTACCGTTGGCCGGTCGACGAGTTGGTCGCGACCGTGGTGAAACAGACCGTCGAGGCCATTGAAACCGGCAGCACCGGTCGGCGCCGGGTCCTGGTCGCCCAACCCAGACGCCGAGCGTCGGTTGCTCCACCGGCACGAACCCAGAAGCGCATTCAGGTCGGCGGGACGGCTGTCGACCGGCCGGAGTGAGGTCGCGTCCCGACTCGTGTCCGTCGTTCGGGTTCGTGCTGGGCCGCCGGCGTGCCCTACACTTGACTTCCTGGGGTCTGCCGCTGCGTGCCTGTGACGGCCACTTGACGGTGAGGTATGCGCCGTCGAGCCCAGGCGCGAAGTAGTGCAGCAGTGCGGATCAGGTGCGGCAGTGCAGAGGGGCGTGGCTCAATTGGCAGAGCAGCGGTCTCCAAAACCGCAGGTTGCAGGTTCAAGTCCTGTCGCCCCTGCAGACAACGAAGTGCAGTTCTAGTAGACGAGACGAGGACCATCAGTGAGCGACGAATCCGAGGTCGGTGAAGGCCGTTCTGTGCCTCCAGCCGACGCTCCTGACGACGCCGTTGATGCGGCCGCCTCCGGCGCGTCAGCCGGGGCTCACCCGGCGGATGCCGAGGTCAACCTGGTGAAGTCCGATGGCTCGGACCGCGAATCGGAGCTGGTCGGCGCGACGTCTGCCGGATCGGCCCGCGCGGCCGCACGGCGCTCCGGCGTCCGGGCAGGCAGCACGCCGGCCAAGGGTGTGGCCACCAAGCAGCGCGATGTCGGACGTGAACCTCGTCTCAACTTTTTCGCTCGGGTGCGCCGATTCCTCCGCGAGGTCGTCGCCGAGTTGCGGAAGGTCATCTGGCCGGCTCGCAACCAGATGATCACCTACACCATCGTGGTCATCGTGTTCGTGTCGTTCATGGTCGCGCTGACCGCAGGACTCGACGTGTTGTTCGCCAAGATAGTGCTGACCGTCTTCGGCTGATCAGACGCGCACTGTCCGGTGCCTTCGCCGGCCTGTGCGTGCTGCGCGAATATCTACGCTGATCGCAGCGTTGTGCATTGTAGTTTTACAAACCAGATGAGGAAGTGACCAGTACCGTGTCGAGCCCTGTCGATTCAACCGGCGACGTCGAGGCGATCGACGATTTGTCGATCGATGTCTTGCCGACCGACGAGACCGTCGGTGATGCCGAGCTGGTCGTCGCCGACGATCAGACCGACGCAGGGTCGGACAGCACCCCGGACACCGCTGCGGCCCTGCCCGACATCGATGCGGAGCCGGTCGACCCTGTCGCCGAACTCAAGGCGTCGCTTCGTCGTGCGGACGGCGAGTGGTACGTGGTGCATTCCTACGCCGGCTACGAGAACAAGGTGAAGACGAACCTCGAGACCCGGATCAACTCGCTGGAGATGCAGGAGTTCATCTTCCAGATCGAGGTGCCCGACCGAGGAGGTCACCGAGATCAAGAACGGCCAGCGCAAGCAGGTTCAGCGCAAGGTCTACCCGGGCTACATCCTGGTCCGCATGGATTTGACGGATGCATCCTGGAGTGCCGTGCGGAACACCCCGGGTGTCACCGGCTTCGTCGGGGCAACGGCACAGCGACCGTCTCCGCTGTCGATCGACGACGTCGTGAAGATTCTCGTCCCGGCGGCCCCGAAGAAGGCCGCGGTCGGTGCAGAGGGTACGGCGGGCACCGGCAGCGGTGGTCCCAGGACCGAGGTCGACTTCACGGTCGGTGAGTCGGTCACCGTCATGGACGGCCCGTTCGCCACCCTTCCGGCGACGATCAACGAGGTCAATGCCGACGGGCAGAAGCTCAAGGTCCTTGTCTCCATCTTCGGCCGGGAGACCCCGGTCGAGCTGTCGTTCTCCCAGGTCGCCAAGATCTGATCGATTTCGCCGCCTGCCCCTGGCCCCCAGCCCGGGAACCTGCGGCGATCACCCCGCACCACACACCCAGCAGAAATCAGGAAGAGAAATGCCTCCGAAGAAGAAGAAACTCGCAGCGGTCATCAAGCTGCAGATCAAGGCCGGAATGGCCAACCCGGCGCCGCCGGTCGGCCCCGCACTGGGCCAGCACGGCGTCAACATCATGGAGTTCTGCAAGGCCTACAACGCTGCCACCGAGTCGCAGCGCGGGGACGTCGTCCCGGTCGAGATCTCCGTCTACGAAGATCGTTCGTTCGACTTCAAGCTGAAGACCCCGCCCGCCGCCCGGCTGCTGCTCAAGGCCGCCGGCGTCGAAAAGGGCTCAGGCACCCCGCACACCACCAAGGTCGCCAGCATCACGGCCGCCCAGGTGCGCGAGATCGCAACCCTGAAGCAGGTCGACCTGAACGCGAACGACATCGACGCCGCCGCCAAGATCATCACCGGCACCGCGCGCTCGATGGGCATCACCGTCAAGGGCTGACCCGCTCCGCCCTGCCCCATCCGGCGCATACAGATCCTCCTCGCGCATACGGAAGTGCCCGTCTCGGCTGATCGTTTGGCAATTCGCGGCAGTTCGATATGCGCAGGGCGGACGACACGCGGCAGCACGACACCGGCAGCACGCAGTGGGAGAGTCCAGCGCGGCTCGTCAACCACGAACTCCACATCCAATATTTCAAGGAGAAAGAAATGAAGCGCTCCAAGGCCTACAAGGCCGCAGCAGCACTCGTCGACCGCGAGAGCCTGTACACGCCGCTCGAGGCGGCGTCTCTGGCCCAGAAGACATCGGCCACCAAGATGGACAGCACTGTGGAGGTCGCCCTACTGCTGGGTGTCGACCCCCGCAAGGCCGACCAGATGGTCCGTGGCACCGTCAACCTGCCGCACGGCACCGGCAAGACCGCCCGCGTGGTCGTCTTCGCCGTTGGCGACAAGGCGGCGGAGGCCGAAGCGGCCGGCGCCGACGTGGTCGGCAGCGATGACCTGATCGCCCGCATCCAGGGTGGCTGGACCGATTTCGACGCCGCCATCGCAACCCCCGACCAGATGGCCAAGGTCGGTCGTATCGCGCGCGTCCTTGGCCCGCGTGGCCTGATGCCGAATCCCGAAGACCGGAACCGTCACGGCCGACGTGGCCAAGGCTGTCACCGAGATCAAGGGCGGAAAGATCAATTTCCGGGTCGACAAGGCCGCCAACCTGCACCTCGTGATCGGCAAGGTCTCCTTCCCGACCGAAAAGCTGGTCGAGAACTACGCCGCCGCACTCGACGAGGTGCTCCGGTCGAAGCCGTCCGCGGCGAAGGGCAAGTACCTGAAGAAGGTCTTCTTCTCCACGACGATGGGCCCCGGGATCCCGGTTGACCCGGCGAAGACGCGCAACCTGCTCGAAGCCGAAGAGGTCTGACGCGGCGCGGGTGCTGGGGCCCGCGTTGTCATCGAACACGCCGACAAGGCCCCCGACCATCTGGTCGGGGGCCTTGTGCTTTGACACGGTGAGCTCGGCTGCAGCTGCAACGTCTGGCCGGACCGAGGTCCCGTCACCGGATTTGGCCGCCGCCAGCCTCATCGGCTAACCTTGGTGAGTTCCACCGAAGACCGTCGGCTCCTGCTTGCCCGCATTGGGCGTGCAGGTGAAGGTCCGTGCAAGATGCGGGCGGCCCACGCAGGAGGACGAGGTCAAGATCCGCAGGCGCGAATGCGCCGCCTGCTTTCACGCCCCGTGCCCATGCGGCCGGGGCGTTCGTCATTCCTGCCGACCTCCACCGGTGTCCTGCGTTCTTCAGGTGATCAGAACAACCCGAGAACTATGAACGAGGAAGGAGGCGAGGATGGCAAAGCCCACCAAGGTGGCAACTGTCGCAGAGATCGCGGACCAGTTCCGCAGCTCGTCCGCCGCGGTCGTCACCGAATACCGCGGCCTGACGATGTCGCAGCTCACGACGCTCCGCAAGTCCCTGGGCGGCGAGACCGCCTACACCGTCGCCAAGAACACCCTGGTCAAGCGGGCAGCCGCTGATGCGGGTGTCGAGGGTCTTGACGAGCTGTTCACCGGCCCGACCGCTGTTGCCTTCATCAACGGCGAGCCCGTTGACGCTGCGAAGGTGCTGCGCGATTTCGCCAGGGCGAACCCGCTGTTGGTGATCAAGGGCGGCGTGCTGGACGGCAAGGCGCTGGACGCCACAGAGGTCAACAAGTTGGCCGACTTGGAGTCCCGCGATGTGCTGTTGGCCAAGATGGCCGGCGCCATGCTGGCCACGCTGACCAAGGCCGCGATCGTGTTGAACGCACTTCCCTCCCAGGTGGCGCGGCTTTCCGCGGCACTGGTGGAGAAGCGCACCGCCGAGGAAGGTGCTCCGGTTGTCGAGGAAGCACCGGAAGCCTCCGGCCGCCGAAGAAGCACCCGCAGCAGAAGCACCCGCAGCAGAAGCACCCGCAGCAGAGGCACCGCAGCAGAGGCACCTGCAGCTGAAGCTGCAAGCACCGAGGAAGTGACGGAGACGGCTTCCGAAGCCTGATTCGACCAGCATCACCCGGTCGGATCGACCGGTACGACCCGCACATCCAACACCAAGAGCCCGATGCGTCAGATGACGACCAGGGACACAGAAATTGAAAGGACGCCCATCATGGCGAAGCTCACCACCGACGAGTTGCTCGAGGCCTTCAAGGAGCTCACCCTCATCGAGCTCTCCGAGTTCGTGAAGCAGTTCGAGGACACCTTCGGCGTCACCGCCGCCGCTCCGGTCGCCGTTGCCGGCCCGGCCGGCCCGGCCGCCGCCGCTGAGGTCGTCGAGGAGCAGGACGAATTCGACGTCATCCTCGAGTCCGCCGGCGAGAAGAAGGTCCAGGTCATCAAGGCCGTTCGCGAGCTCGTTTCGGGCCTCGGCCTGAAGGAAGCCAAGGACCTGGTCGACGCTGCACCGAAGGCCATCCTCGAGAAGGCGCACCAAGGAAGCCGCCGAGGCAGCCAAGGCCAAGCTCGAAGAGGCCGGCGCCAAGGCCACCGTCAAGTAATTCTGCGCCGCTGCGCACAGACACCGGCCGGCTTTCATCGCCGGACTGCACCACCCACTGGGGCGGGTCCGATCGCGGACCCGCCCCAGTTGTGCGTTTGCGCATCCCGGCATCGGCGGCTCACGAGTCACGCTCGCCGATATTCTGCTGACCATGTTCGATCACGTCTCGATCCAAAGCACTGATGTCGACGCGGCCGCAGCGTTCTATTCGGCGGTGTTCGGCCCCATCGGGGTTCACGAGGTCATGCGTCTTCCGCGTGGCTCGAGTGCCGTCGTCGGGTTCGCCGGCGCAGACAACGCTGTCCGCTTCTGGATCGGCCCTGCGGCGGGACCCGTCGGTCGGGAGCTGCACCTGGCCTTCTCGGCCGCCGACCGGGCCGGGCGTGCAGGCGGTTCACCGGGCGGCCACAGCGTTCGGTGCGGAGGTCCTGCATGCGCCTCGCGAATGGCCCGAATACCACGACGGCTACTACGGCGTTTTCCTGCGAGATCTGGACGGCAACAACGTCGAAGCGGTCTGCCACCGCCCGGAGTGACGTCCGCGGCTCGGAGCGGGCGCGGAGAAACGTGGCTTGCCGATCGGATCCGGACGATGCCACGAGCGATGTGAGCGCACGCGGCACGACCTGGGGCGATGGCGGGCCCGATGGTGCCGGGCCAGCGGCCGCCTCGCGCAAATCAATCGGCCAGCCTTCTTGACGGATCGGCCGAAGCGGGCCACGCTTGGTGTGCGACGTCGATCGAGTTGTCCTTTCCCGGAGGGTCCACCCGGTCGTTTCCTCGAAGGCGGTAGCTGCGCGGCAGGGCCAGTTGGCCCCCCGGCAATCGCCCAAGACGGCACGTCTGGACAGTTCTGTCCGTTGGTGCTAGGCTGTGTGTTTGCGCTGCCCTCTTTCTGCTGCCATCAATCAGCTAGCCCCCAGTCAGGGTCTATTGCTGCCTGAACGGCGGGAACGTGGGTCGCCGGCAGGGCTGGTCCCGTTCCAGCAGGATCGTGTGCAGCCCAGCCGTCACGCTAGTCAGTCGTCATTTGAAGGGGGTCCCTATCACCAAGCGCTTGGGATCCCGTCCAGGTGGCGACTTTTGTATCTGTGACGGTAGTCGACCGGGCCCGGTGTGTGGGTGGTTCATCCACATTGCTGAGCGCTGCCGACGGCCGGTAGTCCGGCAGCGTTCGTAACAGACAGCATTTCGTAACACACAGCATCTGGCAACACGGAAGTACAGACAGTAGACCGACGGCGCTTGTCCTTGGAAGGACGCATCTTGGCAGTCACGAGTACGCCCAAGACCACCACTTCGACCTCAGGCGGGACCACGAAAAGGGTCTCCTTCGCGAAGCTTCGCGAGCCGCTCGAGGTACCGAATCTTCTCGCCCTGCAGACCGAGTCCTTCGAATGGCTCGTGGGCGCGAAGTCCTGGAGGGATCGGCAAGCCGATCCGACTCCCAGCGGACTCGACGAGATTCTCGAGGAGATCTCGCCGATCCAAGATTTCTCCGGGAACCTTTCCCTTTCGTTCATGGATCCGCGGTTCGACGACGTCAAGGCGAACGAGGAGGAGTGCCGCGACAAGGACATGACCTACTCGGCGCCCCTGTTCGTCACCGCCGAGTTCGAGAACGAGACGACCCGCGAGATCAAGTCCCAGACCGTCTTCATGGGCGACTTCCCGATGATGACGAGCAAGGGCACTTTCATCATCAATGGCACCGAGCGTGTCGTCGTCTCCCAGCTGGTCCGCTCCCCGGGCGTGTATTTCGACCGGACGCTGGACAAGACCGCGGGCAAAGAGGTGTTCGCCGTCAAGGTGATCCCGTCCCGTGGTGCCTGGCTCGAGTTCGACATCGACAAGCGCGACACCATCGGCGTCCGCATCGACCGCAAGCGTCGGCAGCCGGTCACCGTGCTGCTGAAGGCGCTGGGCTGGGACACCGAGCGCATCCGCGAGAAGTTCGCCTGGTCGCCGGTCCTGCTGGCGACGCTGGAGAAGGACCACATCGCCGGCACCGACGAGGCGCTGCTGGACATCTACCGCAAGCTGCGCCCGGGCGAGCCGCCGACAAAGGAGAGCGCACAGGCGCTCCTGGAGAACCTGTTCTTCAAGGACAAGCGCTACGACCTCGCCAAGGTCGGCCGGTACAAGCTGAACAAGAAGCTCGGCCTGAACTCGCCGATCTCCGTCGGCACGCTGACCGAGGACGATCTGATCTCGACCGTCGAGTACCTGCTGCGGCTGCACGAGGGCCAGGATTCCTGGACCATCCGTGGCCAGAACCTGCCGGTCGAGACGGACGACATCGACCACTTCGGCAACCGTCGCCTGCGCACCGTCGGCGAGCTGATCCAGAACCAGATCCGGGTCGGCCTCTCCCGCATGGAGCGCGTCGTTCGCGAGCGGATGACGACCCAGGACGTCGAGGCCATCACGCCGCAGACCCTGATCAACATCCGGCCCGTCGTCGCCTCCATCAAGGAGTTCTTCGGCACCAGCCAGCTGTCGCAGTTCATGGACCAGACCAACCCGCTGGCCGGTCTGACCCACAAGCGCCGCCTCTCGGCCCTCGGGCCGGGCGGTCTGTCCCGCGACCGCGCCTCCCTCGAGGTTCGCGACGTCCACTCGTCGCACTACGGCCGCATGTGCCCCATCGAGACCCCGGAAGGCCCCAACATCGGCCTGATCGGCTCGTTGGCCACGTTCGCCAGGGTCAACCCGTTCGGTTTCATCGAGACCCCGTACCGCAAGGTCGAGGCCGGCTCCGTCACCGATGAGATCAACTACCTGACCGCCGACGAGGAAGACCGTTACGTCATCGCCCAGGCGAACGCCAAGCTGGACCCGTCGGGTCACTTCAGCGAGGCGCGCGTGCTCGTCCGTCGTAAGGGTGGCGAGGTCGATCAGGTCACCCCCGACCAGGTCGAGTACATGGACGTCTCCCCGCGCCAGACGGTGTCCGTCGCGACCGCGATGATTCCGTTCCTGGAGCACGACGAGGCCAACCGGGCGCTGATGGGCGCCAACATGCAGCGTCAGTCCGTCCCTCTGCTCCGCAGCGAATCGCCGCTGGTGGGCACCGGTATGGAAGGCCGAGCGGCCGTCGACGCGGGCGATGTCGTCATCGCGGAGAAGTCGGGTGTCGTCGAAGAGGCGACCGCCGACTACGTCTCGGTGATGGCCGACGACGGAACCCACCGCACCTACCGGCTGCACAAGTTCCGCCGCTCCAACCAGGGCACCAGCTTCAACCAGAAGCCGATCGTCGACGAAGGTCAAAGAGTCCAGGCAGGTGACGTTCTAGCCGACGGTCCCTGCACCGACGGCGGCGAGATGGCGCTGGGCAAGAACCTGCTCGTCGCCTTCATGCCGTGGGAAGGTCACAACTACGAAGACGCGATCATCCTGAGCCAGCGGATCGTCCAGGACGACGTGCTCACCTCGATCCACATCGAGGAGCACGAGATCGACGCCCGCGACACCAAGCTCGGGCCGGAAGAGATCACCCGGGACATCCCGAACGTCTCCGAAGATGTCCTGGCCGACCTCGACGAGCGCGGAATCATCCGCATCGGCGCCGAGGTCCAGGACGGCGACGTCCTCGTCGGAAAGGTCACGCCGAAGGGCGAGACCGAGCTGACCCCGGAGGAGCGCCTGCTGCGCGCGATCTTCGGCGAGAAGGCCCGCGAGGTTCGCGACACCTCCCTGAAGGTGCCGCACGGCGAGACCGGCAAGGTCATCGGCATCCGGGTCTTCAACCGCGAGGAGGACGGCGCGGAGCTCGCTCCCGGCGTCAACGAGCTGGTCCGCGTCTACGTGGCCCAGAAGCGGAAGATCCAGGACGGCGACAAGCTGGCCGGCCGCCACGGCAACAAGGGCGTCATCGGCAAGATCCTGCCCCAGGAGGACATGCCGTTCCTCGCTGACGGCACCCCGGTCGACATCGTGCTCAACCCGCACGGTGTGCCGCGACGGATGAACGTCGGGCAGATCCTGGAGACACATCTGGGCTGGGTGGCATCGCAGGGCTGGGACATCGAGGGCACCCCGCAGTGGGCGCAGTACCTCGAAGACTCCGCCCGCAGTGCGAGCGCCTTCACCAGGACGGCGACACCGGTGTTCGACGGTGCCACCGAGGACGAGATCGTCGGGCTGCTCGGCTCCACCACGCCGACCCGCGACGGCGACCGGCTCGTCGGCACCGACGGGAAGGCCGTGCTGATGGACGGCCGCACCGGAGAGCCGTTCCCGTACCCGGTGGCCGTCGGCTACATGTACATCATCAAGTTGCTCCACCTGGTGGACGACAAGATCCACGCCCGGTCGACGGGTCCGTACTCGATGATCACCCAGCAGCCGCTCGGCGGTAAGGCCCAGTTCGGTGGCCAGCGCTTCGGTGAGATGGAGTGCTGGGCCATGCAGGCCTACGGCGCGGCGTACACGCTCCAGGAACTGCTGACCATCAAGAGCGACGACATCGTGGGCCGCGTCAAGGTCTACGAAGCCATCGTGAAGGGTGAGAACATCCCGGAGCCGGGCATCCCGGAGTCGTTCAAGGTGCTTCTGAAAGAACTACAAGCGCTCTGTCTCAATGTGGAGGTGCTGTCCTCGGACGGCGCCACCATCGAGATGCGCGATACCGACGACGACGATCTCGAGAGGGCCGCGGCCAACCTCGGAATCAACCTGTCCCGCAATGAGTCGGCCTCGGTCGACGAATTGGTGAACTGAACCGGAAGTAGAACTTCCACCCTGGGTAGTGCGGTGCCGACGAGTCAGCTCGCGGCACCGCGGTACCTGACCTTTTGACAAGACAGGGACGTGCAATCAGTGCTCGACGTCAATTTCTTCGACGAGATCCGAATCGGCCTCGCGGCCGCGGACGATATTCGTACCTGGTCTCACGGCGAGGTCAAGAAGCCGGAGACCATCAACTACCGCACCCTCAAGCCGGAGAAGGACGGACTCTTCTGCGAGAAGATCTTCGGCCCGACCAGGGACTGGGAGTGCGCCTGCGGCAAGTACAAGCGGGTTCGCTTCAAGGGCATCATCTGCGAGCGTTGCGGCGTCGAGGTCACTCGCGCCAAGGTGCGTCGTGAGCGGATGGGTCACATCGAGCTGGCCGCTCCGGTCACCCACATCTGGTACTTCAAGGGTGTGCCGAGCCGGCTTGGCTACCTGCTCGACCTGGCCCCGAAGGATCTCGAGAAGATCATCTACTTCGCGGCCTACCTGATCACCTCCGTCGACGAGGAGCAGCGTCACAACGACCTGCCCACCATCGAGGCGGAGATGTCGGTCGAGCGCAAGAACCTCGAGAACGCCCGCGACGCCGACATCGATGCCCGCGCCAAGAAGCTGGAAGCCGATCTGGCCGAGCTCGAGGCCGAGGGCGCGAAGTCGGATGTCCGTCGCAAGGTCCGCGAGGGCGGCGAGCGCGAGCAGCGCCAGATCCGCGACCGTGCGCAGCGCGAGATCGACAAGCTGGACGAGGTTCTCGACCAGTTCAAGAAGCTCAAGGTGCGCGACCTGATCATCGACGAGATCGTCTACCGCGAGCTGCAGGACCGCTTCGGTGACTACTTCCAGGGCGGCATGGGTGCCGAGGCGCTCAAGAAGATCATCGCCGACTTCGACATCGACAACGAGGCCACCTCGTTGCGCGACACCATCAAGAACGGCAAGGGCCAGCGCAAGATCCGCGCGATCAAGCGTCTCAAGGTCGTCGCCGCGTTCCAGTCGACGAACAACTCGCCGCTGGGCATGGTGCTGGACTGCGTCCCGGTCATCCCGCCGGAGCTCCGCCCGATGGTGCAGCTGGACGGCGGCCGCTTCGCGACCTCCGACCTGAACGACCTGTACCGCCGCGTCATCAACCGCAACAACCGGTTGAAGCGACTGATCGACCTCGGCGCGCCCGAGATCATCGTCAACAACGAGAAGCGGATGCTCCAGGAGGCCGTCGACGCGCTGTTCGACAACGGTCGTCGCGGACGCCCGGTGACCGGACCGGGCAACCGCCCGCTCAAGTCGCTGTCCGATCTGCTCAAGGGCAAGCAGGGCCGGTTCCGCCAGAACCTGCTCGGCAAGCGTGTCGACTACTCCGGCCGCTCGGTCATCGTCGTCGGCCCCCAGCTGCAGCTGCACCAGTGCGGTCTGCCCAAGCTGATGGCCCTCGAGCTGTTCAAGCCGTTCGTGATGAAGCGTCTGGTCGATCTGAACCACGCGCAGAACATCAAGTCGGCCAAGCGCATGGTCGAGCGCCAGCGCCCGCAGGTGTGGGACGTCCTCGAAGAGGTCATCGACTCGCACCCGGTGCTGCTCAACCGGGCACCGACCCTGCACCGGCTGGGCATCCAGGCCTTCGAGCCGATGCTGGTCGAGGGCAAGGCCATTCAGCTGCACCCGTTGGTCTGTGCCGCGTTCAACGCCGACTTCGACGGCGACCAGATGGCGGTCCACCTGCCGCTGTCCGCCGAGGCGCAGGCCGAGGCCAGGGTTTTGATGCTCTCGAGCAACAACATCCTGTCGCCGGCATCGGGCAAGCCGTTGGCCATGCCGTCTCTCGACCTCGTCACCGGTCTGTACTACCTGTGCGGGCTCGACGAGAACGCGGTCGGTTCGCAACACGCGCTCGACGGCGAGCTGGACGAGGCAGCAGGCAAGCTGCGCTCGTACTCCTCCTCGGCCGAGGCGCTGATGGCGCTGGACCGTGGCCAGATCTCGGTCCGTACGCCGATCAACATCCGGTTGCACGACGTCGTCCCCACCCCGGGTGCAGAGCTGCCCGAGGACTGGAACCCGGGCGACCCCTGGACGGTCAGCACCACGCTCGGTCGCGTGCTCTTCAACGAGCTGCTGCCGGCGGGGTACCCGTTCGTCAACCAGGAGCTGCCGAAGAAGGTGCAGGCCGGGATCGTCAACGACCTGGCCGAGCACTACCCGATGTCGCTCGTCGCGCAGACCTTGGACAAGCTCAAGGAAGCCGGCTTCCACTGGGCCACCCGTTCGGGCATGACCGTCGCCATCGGCGACGTGATCATCCCCGAGTCCAAGCCCGCCATCCTGGCCAAGTACGACGGCCAGGCGGAGACCGTGGAGAAGGCGTACCAGCGAGGCAACCTCTCGCCGGAAGAGCGTCGTGAGGATCTGGTCAAGATCTGGGAGGCGGCCACCAAGGAGATCGAGGCGGCCATCCCGCCGGCCTACCCGAAGGACAACCCGGTGTACATCCTGGTTGCCGCCGGTGCTGCCGGAAACTGGATCCAGGTCCGGTCGCTCGCCGGCATGAAGGGTGTCGTCGCGAACTCCAAGGGCGTTCAGATCGCCCGGCCGATCCGGAACTCGTTCCGCGAGGGCCTGTCGGTGCTCGAGTACTTCATCAACACCCACTCGGCCCGAAAGGGTCTGGCCGACACCGCTCTGCGTACCGCGGAGTCGGGTTACCTGACCCGTCGTCTGGTCGATGTGTCGCAGGACGTCATCGTGCGAGAGTCCGATTGTGGAACCGAGCGCGGTGTCGACCTGCCGGTCGCGGCCGTCGGTCCGGATGGGGTGCTGCGCCAGGACGAGTTCGTCGAGACCTCGATCCAGGCTCGGGTGCTGGCCACGGATGCTGTCGACAAGGACGGCAACGTCGTTGTCCCGGCCGGTACGGACATGCGGGAGTGGCACGTGGCGGCGGCGGTTGCCGCCGGCATCACGTCGCTGAAGATGCGTTCGGTCCTCACCTGTGAGGCAGCGATCGGCACCTGTGCCGTCTGCTACGGCCGTTCGCTGGCCACCGGATTGCTCGTCGACGTCGGCGAGGCTGTCGGTGTCGTTGCGGCGCAGTCGATCGGTGAGCCGGGAACCCAGCTGACCATGCGTACCTTCCACACGGGTGCGGCTTCCGGGTCGAGTGACATCACCCAGGGTCTGCCCCGTGTGCAGGAGCTCTTCGAAGCCCGTATCCCGAAGGGCAAGGCGCCCATCGCGGACGCCGCCGGACGGATCCGGATCGAGGACGCCGACAAGTTCTTCAAGATCGTCATCACTCCCGATGACGGCAGCGAAGAGGTCGTCTACGACAAGCTGCCCAAGACGCAGCGGCTGGCCACCATCTCGGTGGACGGTTCCGAGCGTCTGCTGAACGACGGCGACGATGTCACGGTCGGGCAGCACCTGCTCGAGGGCAACGTCGACCCGCACGAGGTGCTGCGCGTGATGGGCCCACGTCGGGTGCAGCTGCACCTGGTCCGCGAGGTCCAGGAGGTCTACCGGTCCCAGGGTGTGTCGATCCACGACAAGCACATCGAGGTCATCGTCCGTCAGATGCTCCGTCGCGTCACGATCATCGACTCCGGCTCGACCGAGTTCCTGCCGGGCGCGGTCATCGAGCGCAAGGAGTTCGAGGCGACCAACCGCCGCATCCTCGCCGAAGGTGGCGAAGCTGCGGCCGGTCGTCCGGCGCTGATGGGCATCACCAAGGCGTCGCTGGCCACCGACTCGTGGCTCTCGGCCGCCTCCTTCCAGGAGACCACCCGGGTGCTGACGGACGCGGCGATCAACGCCAAGTCCGACAAGCTGGTCGGGCTCAAGGAGAACGTCATCATCGGCAAGCTGATCCCGGCCGGTACGGGCATCGCCCGCTACCGCGACATCTCGGTGCAGCCGACGGAAGAGGCGCGGTCCGCCGCGTACTCGATGTCCTCCTTCGACGACACCTACTACGGCGCCGACACTTTCGGTGTCGCCGCCGGGACGTCGGTGCCGCTGGACGATTACGACATGGGTCGCGACTATCGCTGATCCTGCCGCCTGAGACGGGCCGGTTCTTCATCGCTCCAGCGGTGGGGGACCGGCCCGTTTTGCATGAGCTACCGCTATTCCTTGCTGGCCAACCGGTTCAACACGGCGTCCGGGGCGGGCGTGTGGCGGAGGTACTCGCGGGTGAAGGTGCCCGTGCCGTGGCCGAGCGAGCGCAGCTCCGTTGCGTAATGGGTCAGTTCGATGGCGGGCACCTCGGCCAGCACTTCGGAGCGATCCGAGATGCCCGGTGCGGTCACGGACGTGGTTCCGCGCACGCGGCCACGCCGCGACGACAGGTCGGCCAGCACCGCGCCGACATAGCTGTCGTCCACCGTGATCAGCACGGAATCCAACGGCTCCAGAATCTGCACCCCGGCCGTCGCTGGCGGCCTCCCGCAAGGCGAGCGCTCCGGCCATCTGGAAGGCAGCGTCTGAGGAATCGACACTGTGAGACTTGCCTCCGATCAATGTCACCCGCAGGTCCACCATCGGTTGGCCGGCAACTCCCCGGTCCAGCTGCTGTCGAATGCCCTTTTCCACACTCGAGATGTATTGACGCGGAACGGTTCCGCCGACCACCTTGTCGACGAACTCGAACCCGCTCCCTTCGGGCAGCGGCTCCACCTCGATGTGGGCGACGGCGAACTGGCCGTGCCCGCCTGACTGCTTGACGTGCCGACCCAGTCCTTCGGCCGGTGCGCGCAAGGTTTCCCGAAGAGCCACCCGGACAGGGTGAGTGAGGACCTCGACCCCCGATCGGGTCCGGAGCCGATCCAGCAACACCTCCAGCTGCTGTCCGCCGATCGTCCAGATGATCATCTGTTCGGTGGCGGGATCGACCTCGACCCGGACTGTCGGATCCTCCGCCGCGATGCGTGCGAGCCCATGGAGCAGCTTGTCCTCATCGGTGCTCGATCTCACCGAAACGGCGGTCGGCAGCAGAGGTTCGGGCATGCTCCACGGGGCCAGCACGGCGGGTGCGGCTGGATCGGAGAGCGTGTCGCCGGTCTCGGCGTGCGCCAGCCGAGCCACCGCGACGATATCGCCCGGCACCGGCCCGCGGGATTCCGGTGAGTGTCGCGCCGACGGTCCGGGACACCGTTCCGACGCGCTCGTCGACGTCGTGCGCCGGGTGCCGATTCTCGTCGACCGGATGGCCGGAGAACTGCGCGAAGTGCCCACTGACGTGCACCGGCGCGTCCGGTTCCAGGGTGCCGCGGTAGATCCGGACCAGGCTGATCCGGCCGACGTACGGATCGGTGGTGGTCTTGACGATCTCGGCTATCAACGTGCCGTCCGGACCGGCAGCCGGCAGCCTGGCACCCGCCGGGGTGAAGGCGTCCACCTGATGTTCTTCTGGGGAGGGGAACGCACGGCAGATCAGCTCGAGCAGTTCGGCTACCCCCAGGACGGAGGTCGGTACCGCCGGCAGTACCGGGTGGAAAGTGCCGCGGGCGACAGCCTTTTCCAAGGTCTGCGACGAGCGTATCGAAATCCACCTCCTCGCCGCCCAGGTAACGGTCGAGCAGCGAATCGTCTTCCGATTCGGTGATGATGCCCTCGATCAGGGCTTCCCTCGCCGGTCGCGGAAGAGGCCAGCTCGTCGAAATTGGCCTTGCGCTGCAGCTCGTTGTCGCGGATCGTCGGCCAGTTCGTACAGCGATCCCGACAGCAGCCCCAGCAGTCCGGCGGCGGACGGAAGGTACAGCGGTTGCACGCCGTTACCGAACGAGCTCTGACACTGGGCGAGTGCTGCAGCGAAATCACCTCGCGGCTGGTCGACGTGGGTGATGACGACCGCTCTCGGCATGCCGACGGCGGCGCATTCCCGCCACAACAGCCTGGTGGCACCGTCGACACCGTCGACCGCCGAGATGACGAAGACGGCACTGTCCGCCGCGCGCAGGCCGGCCCGCAGTTCGCCGATGAAGTCCGCGTGGCCAGGCGTATCGATGATGTTCAACCGAATGTCCGGGCGTGACCCGAGGAGTTGGGGGTCGCGCACGGTGGTGCTGGCCACCGTCATGGATACCGAATGCCCGAGACGCTTCTCGATGTCCTCGAAGTCGCAGATCGTCGTCCCGTCTGACACAGTGCCGAGCCGGTTCACCAGCCCGGTCAGGTACAGCATCGACTCGGCCAGAATGGACTTTCCGGTTCCGGGCGGACCAACCAGCACCACGTTCCGGACATCAGCAACTTCGGTCTCGGTCGTGGTGGATCCGTTTCTGGCCATATCGCCCCACCTCCGCGGTCAGCCCGACGCCTGCGGAAAGTGTGCCCCCAGAACCGGGACGGTGCGCGCCGAGTGACCGACTCAGCCGGCGACGACGTTCCCGCTCTTCACCTCGACGGCAATCGGCGGCAGCGGCCTCGGGGCGGGACCGTTGATCACGGCGCCGGTGAGAGCGTTGTACTTGGATCCGTGGCATGGGCAATCGAGATCCGCACCCTTGACGGCCACCGTGCAGCCCATGTGCGTGCAGATCGCGCTGAACGCCACGGCCTTTCCGGCCGTGGGCTGGGCGACGATGATCGGCTTGCCGGCCGCGTCTTTGGCCGCGACCGCACCGCCGACCGGCACGCTGCTGAGTGCGACGATCGTGCCCGCCGATGAGGCGGCGGCCGCGGACGTTGCCGACGTCGCCGGGGCTGCCGCGGGTGTGCTGGTGCTGCCGCAGGCCGCCAGGGTCAACGCACCGGCGCCGAGTCCGACGGCGACCAGCGCCTGGCGGCGGTTCGGTGTCGATCGGAGGAGGTCAGCGCCGACCGGGTCGGCTGGGGATGTGGTGGCGGCTGCGGCGTGGGCAGGCGGAGTAGTCGTCATGACTGGTGCAACGACCGTTACCCGAGAACGGTTCACCTGTTTCCTCTGGTGAACCCTGGGGCGCGCTGCGGCGTTCGGTTCGGTGACGGGTGCACTGCAGCCCGGATCACCGGCAAGCGAACCCAAGTTCGGGAGGAACGCAATGAACACAGCAATCCGAACGCAGACGGTTACGTCCACGTCCACGTCCACTACGGCTTCGACGCTCGGCCGGGGTTTCGCCGCAGCCGGCGTCCTGCTGTCGGCTGACGTACATCTGGTGCTGTACTCCAGCGGGTTCAGCGACATCAAGGTGGTCGGCCCGGCCTTCCTGCTCAATGCCATCGGCGGAATCGTCATCGGTCTGGCCCTGCTGGTCTGGCGTCATTGGCTACCGCTGTTGGCCGCCATCGCCTTCGGCATTTCCACGCTGACCGCCTTCTACATCTCGGCCACCGTCGGGCTCTTCGGGGTGCACGAGAGTTTCGGTGGTGCTCAGGTGCTGTTGGCCGAGATCGCCGAGTGGGTGGCCATCGCCGGAGCGGTCACCGCGCTGCTGGCGGAACGGCGTAGGAGTTGAGGGCAATGCGAGGACACTGAGCTCGAGGCATCGATCAGTGGGGCGGAGGCGGTAGTGGCGGAGTCGGGAGCGGATCTGATGCGCACCCTGCACGACGAGCATGCCGCCGCCCTCTGGTCCTTCGTCCTGGGATTGACCAACGGTGACCGAGGCCGGGCCGAGGATGTGGTGCAGGAAACGCTGTTGCGGGCCTGGCGCCGACCGGAGTTGCTGCAACCGGACGAGAACGGTCAGCTGAACGCATCGGTGCGCAGTTGGTTGTTCACAGTGGCCAGGAACATCGTGGTGGACCAGTGGCGATCACACCGGCGCCGGCCGGAATCGCTGATGGAAGCGGTGCCGGAAGTCCAGGAGCCCGATCGGACGGATGCGGCGCTGCAGTCCATGTTGGTCGGCGAGGCGATGCGGAGATTGACGGCCGAGCATCGCGCGGTGCTGCTCGAATGCTATTTCCGGGGCAGCACCGCTGCGCAGGCCGCCCATCGTCTCGGGATTCCCCTGGGTACCGTCAAATCGCGAACGCATTACGCCCTGCACGCGCTGCGGCTGGGTCTACAGGAGATGGGAGTGGTGACATGAACCCGCAGGGCCAGCAGGAGTCGGCGCCCCGCCCGACTTCGGCGCTGTGCCTCGACGACGCCTCGTACGTATTGGGGAGCCTCACCCCAGCCGAACGGCAAGCCTTCGAACAACATCTTTCGGGATGCGTCACATGTCAGGCCTCGGTGGCGAAACTCGCCGGCCTGCCGGGGCTGCTCGCTCTGATCTCGGCCTCGGATGTGGAAGACGAGCCGGTCGAACTGCCGGCTACCCTGCTGCCCCGGCTGTTGACCGCTACGGCTAGGGAGCGGCGCCGCCGCCGCTGGATCTGGACCGGAACGGTGGCAGCAGCGGCTGCCAGTGTCGCTGCTCTGGTCATCGTGCTCACCGTGCCGACCGCTTCCACACCGACCGTGGCGCTCCCGCCGCCGGTTGCCATGAAGCCGTTGGTTCCGGGGCCGATGGCGGTGTCGCTGCAACTCGTCGACAAGCAGTGGGGGACGAGCATCGTGGTCAACTGCCACTATGCAGGAACGCATGATCCGGGCGAGGACTACCAACTTGTCGCCTTCGATACGTCGGGCCGCTCGCAGAGTCTGGGATGGTGGATGTCGGTGGCGGGCGCGAATTCGACCGTCACGACGGCGAGTTCGATCCGGCTGAAATCGATATCGCGGGTCGAGGTGCAACTGGCCAACGGCATGGCGGTGCTCTCCGCCGCGCCGCAGCACAGTTGACCCGTGCCGCGCCGCAGCGGGCACTGCGAGTCACACGGAAACCGCGCTGACGAGCTTCTCCAGCGTTGCCCGGGCGCCCACCGCGTACAGCGAATCGAGCACGTCGAGGTAGCCGGCCACGAAGACCGGCTCGTCGACCAGATCGCCGAACACTTCCCGGTCCGACACGAAGGCGAGCGGCTCCTGCCGTTGGCGGGCTGCCCGCTCGTGCAGCCGGTCGGCTAACCGATCCACGATGTTGATCGGTTGGCCCTGTTCGTCGACACCGTCGGAGTAGCGCGCCCAGCTGGCGACCACCGCCGTGGACAGCTGGATCGGACCACCCATGCGGAGTTGCTCCCGAATGACCGGAAGCAGCCATTTCGGGATGCGGTCCGAGCTTTCGGCGCAGAGCCGGGCCACCGTGTCGCGCACGGCACCGTTGGAGAACCGCGAGATCAGTTCGTGCTTGTACGCGTCCAGATCGATGCCGGGAACCGGCTCCAGCGTGGGTGTCGCCTCAGAGATCCATGTAGCTCAGCAGGAATCGGGCGAACAGCGGGTCCTGGGCGACTTCGTGGACCAGTCGGTATCCGGCCAGGTAGCCGAAGTAGCAGAGCGCCTGATGGCTGGCATTGAGGAGTCGCAGCTTCATCAACTCGTACGGCTCGACGTCATCGACGACCTGGACGCCGACGTCCTCGAAGGGTGGCCTGCCGAGGGAGAAGCTGGTCCTCCAGCACCCACTGGGTGAACGGCTCGCAGACCACCGGCCAACCGTCCTGGACGTCGAACCGCTCGCTGATCGCCGCCCGGTCCTCGTCCGTGGTCACCGGGGTGATCCGGTCCACCATCGAGTTCGGGAAGTGCACCTCGGATTCGACCCAGTCGCCGAGCCCTCGGCTGGTGGCGTCGCCAGGTGTCCGACCGCTCCTCGCGCAGCCTGGCGAACGCGGTGAACACCTCCTTGGCCACGTGCCCGTTGCCCTGGATGTTGTCGCAGCTCATGATCGTGAACGGCGCCGTACCCCTCGCCCGGCGCCGCACTAGTGCTTCGGTGATCAGGCCGAAGGTGGTGCCCGGCACGGCCCCCGGCTGCAGATCCGCGGCGACCGCGGGGTTGGTCTCGTCGAACTTCCCGGTGACGTGGTGGAAGTTGTAGCCACCCTCCGTGACGGTCATCGAGACGATCCTCGTGCCCGGATCAGCCATCTTCTCGATGACGGCCTCCGGGTCGTCCGGCGCGAACAGGTACTGGACGATCGACCCGATCACACGTGGTTCCCAGGAGCCGTCCGAGTCCTTCAGCACCAGGGTGTAGAGGCAGTCCTGCTTCGTCATGACCTCGTGCATCCTGGCGTCGAACGGCATCACGCCGACGCCGCAGATGCCCCAGTCCAGCGCCTTGCCCTGGTTCATCAGCGCGTCGAGGTACATCGCCTGGTGTGCCCGGTGGAAGCCGCCGACGCCGAAGTGCACGATGCCCGTCGTGACCTTGCTGCGGTCGTAGGTCGGGACCGGAACGGCGCGTCCGATGCTTTCCAGGGCCGCTGTGTTGAGTTCTGGCATTGCTTGTCCTTCTTGCTGGGAGGAATTTCGCCGGTTACTTCACAGCACCGAGGGACAGGCCTTGGACCAGCTTGTCCTGCGCCGCGAAACCGGCGACCAGAACGGGGATGGAGACCGCGAAGGCGGCGGCACACACCTTCGCCAGGAACAGTCCTTGTGAGGTGACGAAGCTGGTCAAGAACACCGGCGCCGTCTGCGCCTTGTCGCTGCTGGTCAGCAGGTTCGCCAGCAGCAGTTCGTTCCAGGAGAAGATGAAGCAGATCAGCGAGGTGGCCGCGATGCCGGGCATGGCGATCGGACCGACCACTCTGGTCAGCGTTTTCGTCAGGCCGGCGCCGTCGAGGGAGGCAGCCTCGAACAGGGCCGGGGGGATATCGGCGAGGAACGATCGCATCATCCACACCGCGATCGGCAGGTTCATCCCGATGTACAGGATGATCAGGAACCAGAGGGTGTTCAGGCCCGAGATCTTCACCGCGATCAGATAGATCGGGACGAGGGCGGCCGCAATCGGCAGGAACTTGGTGGACAGGAAGAAGAACATCACATCCGTCCACTTGCGGACCGGCTTGACCGAAAGCGCGTAGGCCGCAGGAATGGCCAGCACCAGCACGAAGAACGTCGAGACGACCGACGTGATGACCGAGTTCCGCAGATAGGGCCACGGGCTCTGCCCGGTCTGGGATCCGAAGAACTCCCGGTATCCCTCGAGCGTCAGCGGTACGAAGATGTGCGGCGGGTTCAGCGACGCCTGTGCCTCCGTGTGAAAACTGGTCAGCACCATGAAGAAGATCGGGGTGATGAAGATCAGCCCGATGATCCAGGCTGCGACGGCCGCTACGATGGCCCCCGCCTTCATCCGCGGGCGGCGGTTGACCTGGATCTCGTTGCGCGGGGTGGCTCCCGTCGTCGGTGCGGCGGTGGTCGTCATCGTCCCTCCTCCTCGTCGAACAGGCTTGACACGACTCTCAGGGCGAAGGTCGCGATGATGATGGTGCCGATCACGATGATCACGCCCTGCGCCGATGCAAGCCCGTTGTCGTTGCTGCTGAAAATGGTCTGATAAATGGTGTTGGGCAGGTTCTGGGTGTCCACATTCAGTGGCGTGATGACGAAGACCGCGTCGAAGTTCTGGATCAGGTAGATGGCGCCGAGCAGGCCGGCGAGTTCGAGGTACTGCCGCATGTGCGGGAGCGTCAGATTGGTGAACATCTGCCACGGCGTGGCGCCGTCGACGGACGCCGCCTCGAGGACCTCCCCCGGCCGGGACTGCAGACCGGCCAGCAGGATCAGCATCATGAACGGAGTCCATTGCCAGATCAACTGGATCTCGACGGCGAGCATGGGATGCGAGCCGATGAAGTCGTAGGACGACGCCGGGGCGCTCGGATCGAACCACCGGTGGACCATGGTGACGATGCCGTTGAGCAGTCCGGTGTTGGGATCGAACATGCCGAACTTGAAGAACAGTGCGGCGGCCACCGGCACGATGAGGAACGGCGCGATCATCAACGTGCGGACGATTCCCCTACCGGGGAAACTGCGGTTCAGCAGCAGTGCAATGCCGAGGCCCAGTACCAATGAAACGACGACGACCACGACGGTCAGCTCGACCGTGTGCCAGACGTATTTCAGGAGCTGGGAATCGGTGAAGACCCTTTTGTAGTTCTTGAACCCGGCCCAGCCGTAACGCTCCGGGTGATTGGTGTTCCAGTTGCGGAACGAGATGATCAGCGTCGCGATGAACGGCAACTGAGTGACGACGATGGTGAACAGCATCGCCGGAAGCAGTGGACCACGACGAACCCAGGCTTCTTGCGTCGCTCGTCTCGTCGCATCCAGAACCGCTGGGTCTTGGCGCTGGGTACGGCCCGTTCTTCTTCGGTGACGGTCATGTGGGAACCATTCTTTCGCAGGTTTGGCTCGCTTCATCGGCCACGTCGCGGGAACGAGTCGCCGTTCGGGACTCGGGGCCCGGCGCCGCATGCGCCGGGCCCGGGCTCGTTACTTGTAGTTCTCGCCGATCTGAGTGGCCAGGGACTGGCCCTGGTTCAGCGCGGCGTCGACGCTGCCGTTTCCGGCGATGACCGCGGACAGTTGTGCGGTCACCTTGTCGCCGAGATCGGTGAATTCCGGGATGTCCACGAACTGGATGCCCGTGGTGGGACGCGGCTGCACACCGGGGTTGACCGGGTTTGCCGTCTGCAGGGACTGCAACGTTGCGGGAGCGAACGCTCCGGCGGCCTTCTGGTAATTCGGGTTCGCGTACAGCGATGCCCGCTTACCGGCCGGGACGGTGGCCCAACCATCGGTGGTGCCGACCAGGTTCTCGTACTGCTTCGACGAAGCCCACGAGATGAACTTCCAGGCCGGGTCCTGGTTCTTCGAGGCCTTCTCGATCATCCAGGACCAGGCGTACAGCCATCCGGCCGACTTGGTCATCTTGACGGGAGCCTGTGCGTAACCGACCTTGCCCGCAACCGGTGAGCCGCTGCCTTCGAGGCTGCCCGCGGCTGATGTGGCGTCGTACCACATGGCGACCTTGGACTGCTCCATCGCGGACAGGCACTCGGTGAAGCCGGCCGTGGAGGCCCCTACCTCACCGTGGGACTTGACCAGGTTGATGTAGAAGTTGGTCGCATCCTTGAAGGGCTGCGCGTTGACCTGCGCATTCCAGTCCTTGTCGAACCAGGTACCACCGAAGGTGTTCACCACCGTCGTGAGCGGCGCACCCATCTGGCCCCAGCCTGGCTGGCCGCGTAGGCAGATGCCCTTCATTCCGGGCTGAGCTCCGTCGACCTTGGCGGCGAGCGCCGAAACCTGGTCCCAGGTCGGGTTGGGCGGCATCGTCAGTCCCTTTTGTGCGAAGACGTCCTTGCGGTACATCAGGAAGGAGGACTCGCCGTAGAACGGCTCCCCGTAGATCTGCTTGTCCTGGGACAGCGACGCGGTCAGCGCGGCGAAGATGTCCCGCTGGTCGAAGCCCGGATCCTTCGTGATGTAGTCGGTCAGCGGAGCCAGCCAGCCGTTCTTCGCATAGAACGGCACCTCGAAGTTGGACAGGGTGGTGACGTCGTACTGGCCGGCCTGGTTCTTGAATTCCAGCGAGGCCTTGTTCCGCATGTCGTTCTCCGGAAGCACCGTGTACTTGACGTTGATTCCGGTCTGCGCGGTGAAGGCGGCGGTGTGCTTCTGCAGGGCCAACATCTGTGGGTTGTTGACCATCAGAACGGTGATGGTCTTGCCGGCGTCCGACTTGTCGATGAACGGATCCGGTGCGGTCGCCGAGGCCGCGCCACCGGCCGAGGCCGAGCCACTGGCCGGGGCGGAGCCACTCGAGGGCGCCGCAAAGCCGCCGCCACTCGACGCGGGAGCAGCCCCGCTTGCCGGTGCAGCGCTGCTTGCGGACGCCGCGCCACTGCCCGCTGGGGCGGCGGCACTTCCAGACGCCGCGCCACTGCCCGCTGGGGCGGCGGCACTTGCGGCCGCGGAACTGGGCGCCGATGACGACGCCGTTCCGCTCGAACTGCTGCTGCACGCCGCGGTGACGAGCATCGCGGCGCAGCCGGCGGCGACTGCCGCCTTGTGTGACCAGCGCATCTGCTGTGATTCCTTTCGGTTGTTACTGCAGTTGGGTGACCTGTTGGTCACCGGTGCGTTCCGGCGCCTCGCGGCGACGTTGTCGGTGGTGGCTGGATGGGCTGTGGGCGGCTGCTCGGCATGCCGAACGGTCGCCCGGTTCAGACCCTGATCACCTGTGGACCAAGGGCGCTGTATCGGTGGGCTTCGTTTGCGGACAGGGTGGTATCGGTGATCAGGGTTTCGAAATCCCCCACATCAGAAAAGCGACAGAAGCTGGTCACACCGAATTTGGTGTGGATTCCGACGAACACCTTTCGGCGCGAGACGGCCATCGCTTTGGCCTTGACGGCCGCGACCGCCGAGTCGGGAACGGTCAGACCCCGATCTCGGGTGAGGCCGTTCGCGCCCATCACCGCCAGATCGATGACCAGGTCCGAGAGCATCCCGGTGGCCCAGTGGTCAACGGTGGCCAGCGTGCGGCCGCGCACCCGGCCGCCCAGCAGGATGACGCTGACGGCGGCCGAGGCGGCCAGGATCCCGGCCGTGGCCAGTGACGAGGTCACGACGGTGAGCGGACGGCCCAGACTGACGAGCTCCTCGGCGACCAGCTGGGGGGTGAAACCTTCGTCCAGGTAAACGGTTTCAGCCGGACCCAGCTGCTCGGCGGCGGCCGCCGCGATCCGGCGCTTCTCCGGCACCCACGACTCCGAGCGGTAGGCCATGTTCGTCTCGAAGCCGGCGCCCTCCACCGGATACGCCCCACCGTGGGTGCGTCGCAGCAGTCCGTGGTCCTCCAACATCTTGAGATCACGGCGCACGGTTTCCGCGGCTACTTCGAGCTCGTCCGCGATCTCGGTCACGGCGACGTGGCCGGCGCCCCTGGCCTGGGCCAGGATCAGCCGGCGACGTTCGTCGCCCTGTTTCGCGTTCAAGTCCCGGCCTCCTCGTCATTGGGGGTCTCGCCGTGCCCGAAGTGTTGTGGGTTCCGCCACATCCCTGCTGATCGCCCTCTATGAGTACGCCTGTCTGTCGATGTGCGTCCAGTCACAATGCCGACAATCAATGCCCGATTCGTGTGGCGAAGCGGACACGGTTTTACCCGTGGCAATCGATCGCTTGTGCCCACACCGGAGCTACATGTGTTGAATCTGTGAGGTAGTGGCGCCCGATCCGTTGTGGATTCGGACATGTCGCTGGACTGCGTCGACCCGAGTTCCGGTCACGGTCCGATAACGGGCACAGGAAACTGACAGAGTCGGGGATCTGGGCACTGAGCTCTGTGCGGTAGTCGAAGCGTCTGCCAGCTGACGGCGAGACAGGGCGGCACGCCGTGGCGGATTTCCAAGGTATGATTGGTCTAACCCAGCGCTGACGTCTGGCTTGCCCCCCGGTGAATTCGACCGGGATCGGAAGCCGGGCCGGTTGCCCTGATCGGTCCGATTATTCGGGTCTTGATTTCGGTGGCTCAGCTTCGGACCAAGTTCTGCTCGAATTGGCCTGCCGCTGATGCGGTAATCTTTTCGATCAGCCGGTCCAGCTGGGTCATCGTTGTGCGTTTCGGCAGCGGTTGACCATGACAACCAGGCTCGACCCACGAAATCAAGGCAGAAAGAAGTCGCCAGCAGATGCCAACTATCCAGCAGCTGGTCCGGAAGGGCCGGCAGGACAAGAGCAGCAAGACAAAGACACCTGCTCTCAAGGGAAGTCCCCAACGTCGCGGTGTGTGCACCCGCGTCTACACGACCACCCCGAAGAAGCCGAACTCAGCGCTGCGCAAGGTTGCCCGCGTTCGGCTGACCAGCCAGGTCGAGGTCACCGCGTACATCCCGGGCGAGGGTCACAACTTGCAGGAGCACTCCATCGTGCTGGTGCGCGGTGGCCGGGTGAAGGATCTTCCCGGCGTGCGTTACAAGATCATCCGCGGCTCGTTGGACACCCAGGGTGTCAAGGGTCGCAAGCAGGCTCGGAGCCGTTACGGCGCCAAGAAGGAGAAGAGCTAATGCCCCGCAAAGGTCCCGCGCCGAAGCGGCCCCTGGTCGCCGACCCGGTATACAACTCCCCGCTGGTCACCCAGCTCGTCAACAAGGTGCTGCAGGACGGCAAGCGATCGATCGCCCAGGCCATCGTGTACGGCGCGCTGGAAGGGTGCCGCGAAAAGAGTGGCACCGACCCGGTTGTCACGCTGAAGCGGGCACTGGACAACGTGCGTCCGTCCCTCGAGGTCCGCAGCCGCCGCGTTGGTGGAGCCACCTATCAGGTGCCGGTCGAAGTACGCGTGCCGCGCCAGACGACCCTGGCCCTGCGCTGGTTGGTCGGCTACTCGAAGGCTCGCCGTGAGAAGACCATGACGGAGCGCCTGATGAACGAACTGCTGGATGCCAGCAACGGACTCGGTGCCGCCGTCAAGCGTCGCGAGGACACCCACAAGATGGCCGAGTCGAACAAGGCCTTCGCGCACTACCGCTGGTAATAGTCGAGCTGGAAGTTTTGACAGCCGGTGCGCGTTATACCAGTCAGCTGGTCGGCCCTCGTTTGAGGGGCTGTCGGCAGTGAGTACGCTGAGAGATACAGACCCCGGCGCGGCAGAGGCGGAGACCCCGCCCTGCCGCGCCAGCATGCTGTGAGCCGCTCCGATCCTGCATATGGATCAGCGGGCCGGCATGTACAGGAACAGAGACGAGGAAGAACCGCACGTGGCTCCCAACGCCCTTGAGAAGACCCGGAACATCGGGATCATGGCGCACATCGACGCGGGTAAGACCACCACGACCGAGCGCATCCTGTTCTACACCGGTATCACCTACAAGATCGGTGAGGTTCACGACGGCGGCGCCGTCATGGACTGGATGGAGCAGGAGCAGGAGCGGGGGATCACCATCACCTCCGCCGCGACGACGACCCACTGGAAGGGTCACAAGATCAACATCATCGACACTCCCGGCCACGTCGACTTCACGGTCGAGGTCGAGCGGTCGTTGCGTGTCCTGGACGGCGCGGTCGCCGTGTACGACGGTGTCGCCGGTGTCGAGCCGCAGACCGAGCAGGTCTGGCGGCAGGCGGAGAAGTACCACGTGCCGCGCATGTGTTTCGTGAACAAGCTCGATCGCACCGGTGCCGACTTCTTCCGTTGCGTCGACATGATGGTCACCCGTCTGAATGCCACCCCGGCCGTTCTGCAGTTGCCGATCGGCGCCGAGGGCGACTTCATCGGTGTCGTCGACTTGTTGAACATGCGCGCGCTCACCTGGCGCGGCGAGACCGTCAAGGGTGAGGACTACGCGGTCGAGGAGATTCCTGCCGACCTGATGGACCAGGCCGTCGAGTATCGCGAGAAGCTCGTCGAGACCATCTCCGAGAACGACGACGAGGCCATGGAGGCATTCCTCGTCGGCGAGGAACTGTCGGTCGACCAGCTCAACGCTGCTCTCCGTCGCGCCACCATCGCCGGCAAGGTCAACCCGGTCACCTGCGGTTCCGCGTTCAAGAACAAGGGCGTGCAGCCGATGCTGGACGCGGTCGTTGCCTACCTGCCGTCGCCGATCGATGTCGGCGCCACCCACGGGCTGCTGCAGGACGGCATCACCGAGGCCATGCGCGAGCCCGACCCCAAGTCGGACTTCTCCGGGCTGGCGTTCAAGGTCGCGACCGATCCGCACCTGGGCAAGCTGACCTTCGTCCGCATCTATTCCGGGACGCTCAACTCCGGTACCCAGGTCGTCAACGCGACCAAGGACCGCAAGGAGCGAATCGGCAAGATCTACCAGATGCACGCCAACAAGCGTGAGGAATTGGCCTCGGCCGCGGCCGGCGACATCGTCGCCGTCATGGGGCTGAAGCAGACCACCACCGGCGACACGTTGTCCGACCCGGCGCACCCGATCGTGCTGGAGTCGATGACCTTCCCGGATCCGGTGATCGAGGTCGCCATCGAGCCGAAGACCAAGGCCGACCAGGAGAAGCTGGGTGTCGCCATCCAGAAGCTGGCCGAGGAGGACCCGACATTCAAGGTCCACCAGGACGACGACACCGGCCAGACCGTCATCGGCGGCATGGGCGAGCTGCACCTGGACATCCTGGTCGACCGGATGCGCCGCGAGTTCAACGTCGAGGCCAACATCGGCAAGCCGCAGGTCGCGTACCGCGAGACCATCCGCGGCACCGTCGAGAAGTACACCTACGTGCACAAGAAGCAGACGGGTGGATCCGGGCAGTACGCCAAGATCCAGATCACGGTCGAGCCGTTGGACATGACCACGTCCGAGGGTGCGACCTACGAGTTCGTCAACGCTGTCTCCGGTGGCCGTATCCCGCGGGAGTACATCCCGTCGGTGGACGCCGGTGCGCAGGACGCGCTGCAGTACGGCGTGCTCGCCGGCTTCCCGATGCTCGGAGTGAAGCTGACCCTGGTCGACGGCGCGTACCACGACGTCGACTCCTCGGAAATGGCGTTCAAGATCGCCGGCTCGATCGCGATGAAGGAAACGGCGCGGTTGGCCAACCCGGTCCTGCTCGAGCCGCTGATGAGCGTCGAGGTCGTCACCCCGGAGGAGAACATGGGCGACGTCATCGGCGACCTGAACTCCCGTCGTGGCCAGATCCAGGGCATGAGCGAGCGCTCCGGCGCCCGTGTCGTGACGGCTCTCGTTCCGCTGTCGGAGATGTTCGGATACGTCGGCGACCTCCGGTCGAAGACGGCCGGCCGGGCCAGCTACTCGATGGTCTTCAGCACGTACGCCGAGGTTCCGACGAACGTCGCCAAGACGATCATCGCGAAGCAGAACGGCGAGTGAGCATCGTAGCGGAGGAACGAGCGACGAGCGGAGCGAGCCGTGAGGCAAGCAATGTCCTGCGCGAAGCAGAACGGCGAGTGATACGGGTCTGAGGCAGGAACGGATTGGCTCTCTAGGGAGCCGATCCGTACCCTCCGACAGGTTTGTATCCAACTAAAAGCTCGGTGCACCAGCCACAAGCTGGTCACCAAGGGTGCTGGCCATCCATCGGCCAGCTCCAGATCCACCCACGAACGCCCTGATGACCTACAAGACTTGGGTTGCACGGCGGATCATCACAGTCCTGAGGAGGACCTGCAGTGGCGAAGGCGAAGTTCGACCGCAGTAAGCCGCACGTCAACATTGGCACCATCGGCCACGTTGACCACGGCAAGACCACACTGACCGCGGCCATCACCAAGGTGCTGGCTGACAAGTACCCGAGCCTGAACCAGGCATCGGCGTTCGATCAGATCGACAAGGCGCCGGAAGAGCGCCAGCGCGGTATCACCATCAACATCGCGCACGTCGAGTACCAGACCGAGAAGCGTCACTACGCCCACGTCGATGCGCCCGGTCACGCTGACTACATCAAGAACATGATCACCGGTGCCGCCCAGATGGACGGCGCGATCCTGGTCGTGGCCGCCACTGACGGCCCGATGCCGCAGACCAAGGAGCACGTGCTCCTGGCCCGCCAGGTCGGCGTCCCCTACATCCTCGTCGCGCTCAACAAGGCCGACATGGTCGACGACGAGGAGATCCTGGAGCTCGTCGAGCTCGAGGTCCGCGAGCTGCTTGCCGCTCAGGACTTCGACGAGGACGCCCCGGTCATCCGTACCTCGGGTCTGAAGGCTCTCGAAGGTGACCCGAAGTGGGTCGAGACCGTCGTCGAGCTGATGGACGCCGTTGACGAGTCCGTTCCGGAGCCCGTCCGCGACACCGAGAAGCCGTTCCTGATGCCGATCGAAGATGTCTTCACCATCACCGGTCGTGGCACCGTCGTCACCGGCAAGGTCGAGCGTGGCTCGATCAACGTCAACGCCACCGTGGAAATCGTCGGCATCAAGCCGAAGTCCTTCCAGACCACGGTCACGGGCATCGAGATGTTCCGCAAGCTGCTCGACTCGGCGACCGCCGGCGACAACGCCGGTCTGCTGCTTCGTGGCACCAAGCGCGAAGACGTCGAGCGCGGCCAGGTTGTCGTCAAGCCCGGCTCGATCACTCCGCACACGGAGTTCGAGGCGCAGGTCTACATCCTGGGCAAGGACGAAGGCGGCCGCCACACGCCGTTCTTCAACAACTACCGCCCGCAGTTCTTCTTCCGCACCACCGACGTGACCGGCGTCGTCACCCTCCCCGAGGGCACCGAGATGGTCATGCCGGGCGACACCACCGAGATGACCGTCGCGCTGATCCAGCCGATCGCCATCGAGGAAGGCCTCCGCTTCGCCATCCGCGAAGGCGGCCGCACCGTCGGTGCCGGCAGCGTCACGAAGATCATCAAGTAACACCAGCAGTTCCGCCGGCCCCGTCGCGAATCGCGACGGGGCCGGTTTTGCGTTTCTCGCCGCGCGCCTCCAAAGTCCTGCCTTGCAAGGGTTTCTTGGACTCTGCAACGGGTGTGGGTCGTTGCAAGGCAGGTGCGCCCGTTGCAGAGCGGTTGGCAATCGGCCGCCAGATGTGTCCACACGCTTCAAGTTGTCCCCAATCCGGCTGGCACGGTCGCCGAGGCCGGTGCGCCCCGGCATCGTTGGGCCGGTGAGCATCTCCGAGGTCATCGGCGGCGAGGTCTTCGGCCGTGACGAATTGCTGCAGGCCGGGTTCGGTGATCAGGAGATCCGTGCGGCGCTGACCGACGGGTCGCTGCTGCGTCTACACCGCGGCGTCTACGCGCCGGGACTCCGAGATCGCTGGTCACGCCGAACGCCTATCGAGGTTCTCCGCATCCTCGGCGTGGCCCGTCGATCACCGTCGATGGTCGTCAGCCACGCGGCAGCCGCCGTTCTGTATCGCATACCGCTGTGGCGGATCGATCCCAACGTCGTCCACCTGACCAGGCGGCCGGGAGGTGGGGCGGTGCGCCGGCCGGGAAGGATCGTCCACTCTGCAGCCTTCGCGGACGACGAGGTGGTGCAGCGTCACGGCGTCAACGTCACGTCGGTCGCCAGAACGGTCGTCGACCTGGCGAGGACCTACGGGTTCGAGTCCTCGGTCATTGCCTGCGACTACGCGTTGCACGAGCGGCTTGTGACGCCGGCTGACCTGGTCCTTGCGTTGGACAGGGCCCGCCAACGACCCGGCCGCAGGGCCGCCTCCAGAGCCCTGGCGTTCGCGGACGGCCGCGCCGAGAGCCCGGGGGAGTCCCGGACCAGGGTGCTGATGTCCCGAGCCGGCCTCGATGCTCCCGATCTGCAGGTGGAGGTCCGGGATCGATCCGGCGCTGTTCTCGGCAGAACGGACCTCGGATATCAACGGGACGCGACGCTCATCGAGTTCGACGGCAAGGTCAAGTACCAGAAGTTGCTGCGGCCCGGGCAGACGCCGAGCGATGCGGTGATCGCGGAGAAGCGGCGGGAGGACGAGATTCGCTCGGCAGGGTTCGCGGTGCTGCGAATCGTCTGGTCGGAGCTCGCCGCCCCGGACCTGCTTGTCTCGCCGGATCGCCGAGACCCGGCGACAAGGACGCGCGTTGCAGGCGTCGGGCGCGACGTCGGGGTCGCTGCGGGCCGAGCCCGCCGTTCGGATCGCGTGACTTTGCAGCCGTCTGCCTCCGCTCTGCAACGGTTGGCGGCCGTTGCAGAGCTGCGCGGGATGTTGCAAAGCCGCCGGCCAACGTTGCGGAGCGCCTGGTGCCGTTGCAAAGCGCCGCCCGCCAAGTAGGCGACCCGTGTGATCCACTCGATTTGAAGTCGGACGGCCCGGTAAGGCATACTCGACAGGTTGCCCTCGCCGGGTGGCTGCTGTTTGCCGCCGGTGAGCACTGCAGGTCCGACAGAAATACCACCGGACTACGAAACAGGCAGCCACCAGCAAGGCCAATAGCTCGAACCGAACCATGTGCTCCGCGCGAGCACAACTGGTCCACCACGCTGTAGCACAAGTGTGAGCAGTCGGCGCGACACGCCCGACCGCGTGGACCGGAGGACCTGCGACAGATGAACAGCGGCGAGCATGTCTCGCTCCGGGAGCGCCGACTTAGCCGGCGAATCGCGGAACCGCGCCCGACCGGGAACGGGTGGGCGGCAGTACACAGACAGACCAGACAGAGCAGCATCAACCCAGAAGGACGGCAAGCGTGGCGGGACAGAAGATCCGCATCAGGCTGAAGGCCTATGACCACGAAGCGATCGACGCCTCAGCGCGCAAGATCGTCGAGACGGTGACCCGAACCGGCGCCCGCGTAGTCGGCCCTGTGCCGCTGCCGACGGAGAAGAACGTGTACTGCGTCATCCGCTCGCCGCACAAGTACAAGGACTCGCGCGAGCACTTCGAGATGCGGACGCACAAGCGCCTGATCGACATCCTCGATCCGACCCCGAAGACGGTCGACGCGCTCATGCGTATCGATCTGCCGGCTTCGGTCGACGTCAACATCCAGTAGGGATCTCCTCCGACCCCTCGGGTGAGCAGATCTCGAGGAGATGGGTATTTCAATCATGGCTAACACGATCAAGGGAATTCTGGGCCACAAGCTCGGGATGACCCAGGTCTTCGACGAGACGAACCGGGTTGTCCCGGTCACCGTCGTCGCCGCCGGCCCGGTCGTCGTGACCGCAGTCCGCACCCCGGAAGCCGATGGCTACTCGGGCGTCCAGCTGGCCTTCGGTGCGATCGACCCCCGCAAGGTGACCAAGCCGGTCACCGGGCACTTCGCCAAGGCCGGTGTCACACCGCGCCGTCACATCGCCGAACTCCGTACCGAGGACGTCTCCGGCTACGAGCTCGGCCAGGAACTGACCGCCGAGCAGGTTTTCGAGGCCGGCATCCTCGTCGACGTCACCGGCACCTCCAAGGGCAAGGGCACCGCCGGCGTCATGAAGCGGCACGGCTTCAAGGGCCTCTCGTCCTCGCACGGTGTGCACCGCAAGCACCGTGGACCCGGGTCCATCGGTGGCTGCTCGACTCCCGGCCGTGTCTTCAAGGGCATGCGCATGGCTGGCCGGATGGGCCACGAGAAGGTCACCATCCAGAGCCTGACCATCCACGCCATCGATGCCGAGAACGGCCTCATCCTGATCAAGGGCGCCATCCCCGGCCCCAAGGGCGGCGTCGTGTTCGTCAAGTCCGCGGTCAAGCACCTCGGCAACGCAGCCGTGAAGGGGGCTTCCAAGTGACCACCGTGACCATCACCACTCCGGCCGGCGACAAGGGCGACTCGATCGTCCTGCCCGACTCGATCTTCGGTGTCCAGTCCAACATCGCGCTGATGCACCAGGTCGTCGTGGCCCAGCTGGCCGCCGCTCGCCAGGGCACCCACAGCACGAAGACCCGGGGCGACGTTTCCGGTGGCGGCAAGAAGCCGTACCGCCAGAAGGGCACCGGCCGCGCCCGTCAGGGCTCGACCCGCTCACCGCAGTTCGTCGGCGGCGGTACCTCGCACGGTCCCGTCCCGCACCTCTACCTGCAGCGCACCCCCAAGAAGATGAAGGCCGCCGCCCTGCGTGGCGCCCTCTCCGACCGGGCCCGCGGCGGAAACATCCACGTCCTGTCGTCACTGGTCGAAGGCTCGAAGCCGTCCACCAAGGTCGCCATCAAGGCGCTGGCCAACGTGTCCACCGCGAAGAACGTGCTGGTCGTCATCGCCCGCGAGGACGAGGCCGGCTGGAAGAGCCTGCGCAACGCGGACAACGTGCACCTGATCGCCAGCGATCAGCTGAACACCTACGACGTACTGATCAGTGACGACGTGGTCTTCACCGAGCAGTCGCTGAACGACTTCCTGGTCTTCGCCAAGGCGCAGGCCGCCGTCGTCGACACCGAGCTCGAAGCCGGCGTCGCCGATACCGAGCTCGAGGCCGCCGTCGACGAAGCCATCGAAGAGGTCGTTCTCGAAGAAGTTCTCGAGGAAGCCATCGAAGAGGCAGTCGTCGAGGCAGCACTCGAAGAGGTCATCGAAGAACAGTCCGCAGCCGAAGCAGAGGGTGCCGTCGAATCAGGCGCGTCCGCCGTTCGGTCCAACACCGAGGAGGAGACGAAGTGATCTCCGACCCGCGCGACATCATCCTCGCGCCGATTGTCTCCGAGAAGAGCTACGGCTTGCTCGAGACCGGCCGGTACACCTTCCTGGTGCACCCGGACGCGAACAAGACCCAGGTCAAGATCGCCATCGAGAAGATCTTCGATGTCAAGGTGACCTCGGTGAACACGCTCAACCGGCAGGGCAAGCGCAAGCGGACCCGGGCCGGCTTCGGACAGCGCAAAGCAACCAAGCGCGCGATCGTCACGCTGTCTCCGGACAGCAAGGCGATCGAGATCTTCACCGGCGCCTGAGGCGAAGAGGACTAGAGGACAATGGCTATTCGCAAATACAAGCCGACCACTCCCGGTCGTCGTGGGGCCTCGGTGGCCGATTTCGCCGAGCTCACCCGCACGACGCCGGAGAAGTCGCTGATCGCTCCGCTGCACTCCAAGGGCGGCCGGAACGTGCACGGCCGGGTCACCACCCGGCACCAGGGCGGCGGCCACAAGAGGGCCTATCGGCTGATCGATTTCAGGCGGGCCGACAAGGACGGTGTGCCGGCCAAGGTCGCTCACATCGAGTACGACCCCAACCGCACCGCCCGCATCGCGCTCCTGCACTACGCCGATGGCGAGAAGCGTTACATCGTCGCGCCGAACAGGCTGGCCCAGGGTGACACGGTCGAGACCGGCGCCGCGGCCGATATCAAGCCCGGCAACAACCTGCCGCTGCGCAACATCCCCGTCGGCACGGTCATCCACGGCATCGAGCTCCGCCCGGGCGGCGGCGCGAAGATCGCCAGGTCGGCCGGCACGAGGGTGCAGCTCGTCGCCAAGGATGGCCCGTACGCCCAGCTGCGCATGCCGTCCGGCGAGATCCGCAACGTCGACGTCCGCTGCCGCGCCTCCATCGGTGAGGTTGGCAACGCCGAGCAGTCGAACATCAACTGGGGCAAGGCCGGCCGCATGCGCTGGAAGGGCAAGCGCCCGTCCGTCCGTGGTGTCGCGATGAACCCGGTCGACCACCCGCACGGCGGTGGCGAGGGCAAGACGTCCGGTGGCCGTCACCCGGTCAACCCGGGCGGCAAGCCAGAGGGCCGCACCCGCCGGCCGAACAAGGCCAGCGACAAGCTGATCGTCCGGCGTCGTCGTAAGGGCGGCAAGAAGCGTTGATCAAGACCAACACGATGCACAACACCCAAGCAATCCCCGAGAACTGAGCAGGAGGACAAGAGATGCCACGCAGTCTCAAAAAGGGCCCGTTCATCGATGACCACCTGCTCAAGAAGGTGGACGTCGCCAACGACAAGGGCAGCAAGGCCGTCATCAAGACCTGGTCGCGCCGCTCGACGATCATTCCCGACATGTTGGGGCACACGATCGCGGTGCACGACGGTCGCAAGCACGTCCCGGTGTTCGTCACCGAGTCGATGGTCGGTCACAAGCTCGGCGAGTTCGCTCCCACGCGGACCTTCAAGGGCCACATCAAGGACGACCGTCGCGCCCGGCGCGGCTGAGTACGGGACAGGAATATTTCATGAATGCCAAAAAGGCCGACGTAGCCGCTGATGTGCCAAGAACCAGGGCCCAGCTCAAGCACTTGCGGATGACGCCGATGAAGGCGCGCCGCATCGTCAACCTGATCCGTGGGACCGATGTGGCCGCGGCCGCGTCGATCCTGCAGTTCTCCCCGCAGGCCGCCGCTGAGCCGGTCGCCAAGTTGCTGGCCTCGGCCGTGGCGAACGCGGAGAACAACCAGGGGCTCCAGCGCGACTCGCTCTTCGTCGACACGATCTACGTGGACGAGGGACCGACTCTCAAGCGCTTCCAGCCGCGTGCCCAGGGCCGCGCCTTCCGGATCCGGAAGCGCACCTGCCACATCACCATCGAATTGGTGTCGCTCTCCGGAACCCCGAAGACCGGCGTCACCGAAGCTCGGCGCGGGACCCGCGTCAGCCAGAGCGCGAAGGGAGGGACCCGCTAGTGGGTCAGAAAGTAAACCCGCACGGGTTCCGTCTGGGCATCACCACCGACTGGACCTCGCATTGGTACGCCGACAAGGCGTACTCGGAGTATGTGTCCGAAGATGTCGCCATCCGCAAGCTCATGTCCAAGGGCATGGAGCGGGCCGGCATCGCCAAGGTCGAGATCGAGCGCACCCGTGACCGGGTCCGGGTGGACATCCACACGGCGCGTCCGGGCATCGTCATCGGTCGCCGTGGCGCCGAGGCCGACCGCATCCGCGGCCAGCTCGAGAAGCTGACCGGCAAGCAGGTCCAGCTCAACATCCTCGAGGTGCGCAACCCCGAATCGGACGCGCAGCTGGTTGCCCAGGGCGTTGCCGAGCAGCTCTCGAACCGCGTGTCGTTCCGTCGCGCGATGCGCAAGTCCATGCAGTCGGCGCAGCGCAGCGGTGCGGTCAAGGGCATCCGGATCCAGTGCTCGGGTCGTCTCGGCGGCGCCGAGATGAGCCGTTCCGAGTTCTACCGCGAGGGTCGCGTTCCGCTGCACACCCTGCGCGCCGACATCGACTACGGCTTCTTCGAGGCCAAGACGACGTTCGGGCGCATCGGCGTGAAGGTCTGGATCTACAAGGGCGACAAGACCGGCAGCCTGGCCGAGCAGAAGGCCGCCGAGGCACTCAACGCCCAGCGCAGTGCCGGTGGCCGCGCTCCTGCCGCCGACCGCAGCGATCGTCCGGCTCGTCGCCGCTCCGGCGCGAGCGGGACCACGCCGACGTCGACCGACGCCGGCCGCGCAGCTGCCGACGACGCCCCGTCGACGGAGTCCCCGGTGGCCGAGGCGTCCGAGGTTGCAGCTCCGACGACTACACAGGAGGGCTGAGTCACATGCTCATCCCGCGCAGGGTCAAGCACCGCAAGCAGCACCGCCCGCACCGCACCGGTCTTGCCACCGGCGGCACGCAGGTCACTTTCGGGGACTACGGCATCCAGGCTCTCGAGCCCGCCTACGTCACCAACCGGCAGATCGAGTCCGCTCGTATCGCCATCAACCGCCACATCAAGCGTGGTGGCCGGGTCTGGATCAACATCTACCCGGACCGCCCGCTGACCAAGAAGCCGGCCGAAACCCGAATGGGTTCCGGCAAGGGTTCGCCCGAGTGGTGGGTCGCCAACGTCAAGCCCGGCCGGGTGCTCTTCGAGATGAGCTACCCGACCGAGGCCATCGCCCGCGAGGCACTGCGCCGCGCGATCCACAAACTGCCGATGAAGTGCCGCATCGTGACCCGCGAAGGAGGGGAATCCTGATGGCTACCGCCACGAACGAAATGCGTGAACTCGGCGCCGAGGAACTGGTTTCCCGGCTTCGCGAGTCCAAGGAGGAGCTGTTCAACCTCCGGTTCCAGATGGCCACCGGCCAGATGGACAACAACCGTCGGCTGCGCACTGTCCGGCATGACATCGCTCGCATCTACACCGTGATGCGCGAGCGCGAGCTGGGCCTTTCCACCGGTCCCGACAGCTCGACTGATACAGAAGGTGCCGCATGAGCGAGCAGGAAGCAGTAACCCCGGAAACGGCCGTCAAGGCCCGCGGTGACCGCAAGGTCCGTGAAGGTCTCGTCGTCTCCGACAAGATGGAGAAGACGATCGTGGTCGAGCTCGAGGACCGCGTCAAGCACCCGCGTTACTCCAAGGTCATCCGCCGCACCTCCAAGGTGAAGGCGCACGACCCGGACGGCACCGCCGGCGTCGGTGATCGGGTGCTCCTCGCGGAGACCCGCCCGCTGTCCGCGACCAAGCGCTGGCGCCTGGTCGAGGTCGTCGAGAAGGCGCAGTAAACCGAAAGCGCAGTAATGCCAGCACCATGGGACCTGCAGGTGTCATCACCTCGTTTCCCAGGAGATCCGGTCGGAAATCGGTGATCCGAACAGCAGTAGAGAAGAAGTAGTGCCGGCCCAGGGTTCGCCCGGGGCGGGCGCACATTTGCGAAGGTTGGGATTGACGTGATTCAGCAGGAGTCCAGGCTCCGCGTCGCCGATAACACCGGCGCCAAGGAAATCCTGTGCATCCGCGTGCTCGGTGGCTCCGGCCGTCGGTACGCGGGGATCGGCGACATGATCGTCGCCACGGTCAAGGACGCGATTCCGGGTGCGGGTGTGAAGAAGGGTGACGTCGTCAAAGCCGTCATCGTGCGCACCGTCAAGGAGCGCCGTCGTGGCGATGGTTCCTACATCAAATTCGACGAGAACGCCGCGGTGCTGCTCAAGGCCGACGGCGATCCGCGCGGTACCCGCATCTTCGGGCCGGTCGGCCGGGAGCTGCGTGACAAGAGGTACATGAAGATCATCTCGCTGGCACCGGAGGTGCTGTAGTCATGGCTATGAAGGTGAAAAAGGGCGACACCGTACTGGTGATCGCGGGCAAGGACAAGGGCGCCAAGGGCAAGGTCATCCAGGCCTACCCCGAACGCGACCGCGTGCTGGTCGAAGGCGTCAACCGGATCAAGAAGCACACCAAGGTCTCCACCACCCAGCGTGGCGCGAAATCCGGTGGCATCGTGACCCAGGAAGCCGCCATCCACATCTCCAACGTGATGGTCGTCGACGGCGACAACAAGCCGACCAAGGTCGGCAAGCGTATCGAAGGCACGGGTGACGAGGCCAGAAGTGTCCGCTTCTCGCGTCGTTCCGGTAAGGAACTCTGATGACGACCACTGAATCCACGAAGGTCAGCCCGCGGCTGAAGACCCGCTACACGACCGAGATCAAGTCGGCCCTGCACGATCAGTTCGCCTACCCGAACGTGATGCAGATCCCGGGCGTGGTCAAGGTTGTCGTCAACATGGGTGTCGGTGAGGCGGCGCGTGACGCGAAGCTCATCGAAGGCGCCGTGCGGGATCTGGCCCTGATCACCGGGCAGAAGCCCGAGGTCAAGAAGGCCCGCAAGTCCATCGCGCAGTTCAAGCTCCGCGAAGGCATGCCGATCGGCGCCAAGGTCACCCTCCGGGGCGACCGCATGTGGGAGTTCCTCGATCGCCTCGTCACCATCGCCCTTCCGCGTATCCGTGACTTCCGCGGCCTGTCGCCGAAGCAGTTCGACGGTAATGGCAACTACACGTTCGGCCTGAACGAGCAGTCGATGTTCCACGAAATCGACATCGACCGGATCGATCGTCCGCGCGGTATGGACATCACCGTCGTCACCACCGCCACCACCGATGACGAAGGACGGGCGCTGCTGAAGCTCCTGGGCTTCCCGTTCAAGGAGATCTGACCATGGCGAAAACCGCTCTGATCATGAAGTCGAAGCGCAAGCCGAAGTTCGCGGTGCGCGGGTACACCCGTTGCAACCGCTGCGGGCGCCCGCATTCGGTCTACAAGAAGTTCGGCCTGTGCCGCATCTGCGTTCGTGAGATGGCGCACGCCGGCGAACTGCCAGGCATCACCAAGTCTTCTTGGTAGTCAGCTTTTCTCTGGTGTCACCACCAGCTGAAATGCTTTAGAATGACCACCAGCAAGACCAGGAGAACTACCGGGAGACTTCCCGGCAAGCTCCTGGTCTTTTGGTGCGTAGTACGCACGTGAATCGGTCCGGACGCATCCGTCCGGGCCCCGCCCGCGCCTTTTCAACGGCGCGCTACATCGTCACAGGCCAGTCCCACCCACCGCGGTCACTGGAACCGGGCGAGAGAGGCACTACCCACAATGGTCATGACAGACCCGGTCGCGGATTTCCTGACCCGCATCCGCAACGCCAACTCGGCCTACCACGACGAGGTGGTGATGCCCTTCTCGAAGCTGAAGGGGAACATCGCCGACATCCTGGTCAAGGAGGGCTACATCGGCTCCTGGACCACGGCCGACGCCACCGTTGGCAAGTCACTCGTCGTCACGCTCAAGTACGGCCCGAACCGTGAGCGCTCGATCGCCGGCGTCCGCCGCATCTCCAAGCCCGGCCTGCGCATCTATGCGCGTTCCACCGAGCTGCCGAAGGTCCTCGGAGGCCTCGGCGTCGCCATCATCTCGACCTCGACCGGTCTGCTGACCGACCGGCAGGCCGCCAAGAAGAAGGTGGGCGGGGAAGTCCTCGCCTACGTCTGGTAAGGGACCAACCTCATGTCGCGAATCGGAAGACTGCCGATCCCAGTTCCTGCTGGGGTCGACGTGACGATTGACGGTGCTGTCGTGACGGTCAAGGGACCCAAGGGCACCCTGTCCCACTCGGTGGTCGAGCCAATCATCATCACCAAAGAAGACGACGGCACCCTCGCCGTCACCCGTCCGGACGACCAGCGGGACTCCAAGTCCCGCCACGGCCTGACCCGGACCCTGATCAACAACATGGTGATCGGCGTGACCGCCGGTTACTCCAAGCCGATGGAGATCGTCGGCGTCGGTTACCGCGTCGCCGCGGAGGGCAGGGACCTGGTGTTCGCACTCGGTTACTCCCATCCGGTCCCGGTGAAGGCGCCGGAAGGCATCTCCTTCACCGTCGAGTCCCCGGTCAGGTTCAAGGTCGAGGGCATCGACAAGCAGTTGGTCGGCGAGGTCGCCGCCAACATCCGCAAGTTGCGCAAGCCTGACCCGTACAAGGGCAAGGGCGTGCGGTACGCCGGCGAGGTCGTGCGGCGCAAGGTCGGAAAGACGGGTAAGTGATGGCAGCCAACGTTTCACAGAAGCGCGCCGAGGCGCGTACGAGGCGGCACTTCCGTCTGCGCAAGAAGGTCACCGGTACGGCGGCCAGGCCGCGCCTGGTGGTCACCAGGTCGTCACGGCACATCGCCGTGCAGGTCGTGGACGACACGATCGGCCAGACCCTGGCGTCGGCGTCCACGCTCGAGGCCGACCTCAGGGCCGCCGAGGGCGACAAGAGCGCCAAGGCCAAGCAGGTCGGCGAACTGATCGCCGAGCGGGCCAAGGCGGCCGGGGTGTCTTCGGTCGTGTTTGACAGAGGCGGCGACAAGTACCACGGCCGCATTGCGGCTCTGGCCGACGGCGCCCGTGGCGCCGGGCTGGAGTTCTGACATGAACTGCAATTCAGCAATCGAGAGGGACATCTGATGCCCGGACAAGCTAGGCAGGGCGGCGGCGGTTACGCCGGCGCCGGACAGGGCCAGGCCCGGACCGGCGGCGAAGGCGGTGACCGTCGCGGCGGTCGCGGCGGCCGCGATGGTGGGCGCCGTGACGCTCCGGTCGAGAAGAATCCGCTGTTGGAGCGCATCGTCGTCACCAACCGTGTCGCCAAGGTGGTCAAGGGTGGACGTCGGTTCTCCTTCACCGCTCTGGTGGTCGTCGGAGACGGCGACGGCACTGTCGGCGTCGGCTACGGCAAGGCCAAGGAAATTCCCGCGGCCATCGCCAAGGGCGTCGAAGAGGCGAAGAAGAACCAGTTCAAGGTTCCCCGCATCGCCCTGACCATCCCCCACCCGATCCAGGGTGAAGCCGCGGCCGGTGTCGTGCTGCTGCGTCCGGCCAGCCCGGGTACCGGCGTCATCGCCGGCGGCCCGGTGCGCGCCGTACTGGAGTGCGCCGGTATCCACGACGTACTTTCCAAGTCGCTCGGCTCGGACAACCCGATCAACATCGTCCATGCGACCATCGCGGCGCTGAAGGGCCTCATGCGCCCCGAGGAGATCGCGGCCCGTCGTGGCCTGTCGATCGAGGACGTGGCTCCGGCTGCGATGCTGCGGGCCCGGGCTGGACAGGGGGTTTGAGATGGCTCAGCAGTTGAAGATCACCCAGGTCCGCTCGACCATCGGCAACAAGCCGAACGCTCGCGAGTCGGTGCGTTCCCTGGGTCTGAAGAAGATCCACCAGGTGGTGACGGTTCCGGACAACGCCGTGAACCGTGGCTACCTCAAGTCGGCTCGTCACCTGTTGACGGTCGAATTCGATCAAGGACAGTGACGCGGTGACAACCAAATGACGATCAAGGTCCACCACCTCCGCCCGGCTCCCGGCGCGAAGACGGCCAAGACCCGCGTCGGTCGTGGCGAAGGTTCCAAGGGCAAGACGGCCGGCCGCGGTACCAAGGGCACGGGCGCGCGCAAGAACACCCCCGCCGCATTCGAGGGCGGCAACCTGCCACTGCACATGCGTCTTCCGAAGCTCAAGGGCTTCAAGAACCGCTTCCGGGTGGAGTTCCAGGTCGTCAACGTCGGTCAGATCGTCACCCTGTTTCCGGAAGGCGGTGCCATCGGCATCGCCGAACTGGTCGAGGCGGGCGCTGTCCGCGCCAACCAGCTGGTGAAGGTGCTCGGCGACGGGGACATCGACGGTGTCAAGCTCGACATCACCGCCAATGCCTTCTCCGGCTCCGCCAAGGACAAGATCAGCGCCGCCGGGGGCACTGCCACCGCCGTCTGACGCGACGATTCGCCCACGGCGAACCGATCCGAGAAGAATCAGCTGCTCCCCCGTGGTCCACTCATCAAGCTTGTCTTCGACGGGCCTGGACCCGGGGGAGTGGTGCGTTACAGTCTCATGAGCGGGGTAATTTCTCTGCTGCCCTGGCGACCTTGTCGGTCGGCGGCACTGCTGCCGGGCGGCGTCGGTAGCCGACGGACGTCCGCCGCCGAGCGCGGCGCCCCCGAGGTCCGGCGGCACGACGAAGTCAATCGCACCACTGCATTTGTTCCAGTTCGATACGGCAACACCCAGCGCCGACCAGGCGCTGGGGCGAAGATTCGCCGCCGCTCCCTCCCAGCAGGGGCCGGCGACGACAGGAGGACCATTGCTCGCCGCATTCGTCTCGGCGCTGAAGACACCTGACCTGCGGAGGAAGATTCTCTTCACGCTGGCCATGGTCGCCGTGTACCGGTTGGGCGCGACCCTGCCGTCGCCGGGTGTTGACTACGGCGTCGTCAACCAGTGCGCGGCCGGCTCGAACAGTTCGCTCAACACCGTGCTCAACTTGTTCTCCGGCGGTGCCCTGCTCAAACTCAGCGTTTTCGCGCTGGGCATCATGCCGTACATCACCGCGTCGATCATCATCCAGTTGCTGACCGTGGTGATTCCGCGGTTCGAGCAGCTGAAGAAGCAGGGCCAGCCCGGCCAGGCCAAGATGACGCAGTACACGCGTTATCTGACCATCGCACTGGGCATCCTGCAGTCGACAGCGTTCGTCGCCCTGGCCATCAACGGTGGCCTGCTGACGGCCTCGCCCACCTGCCCCGATCCCAAGGCAGTCATCCCGGACACCAGCCCCTTTACCTTGATCGTGCTGGTGCTGACCATGACCGCCGGCACCGCGATGATCATGTGGATCGGTGAACTGATCACCGACCGCGGCATCGGCAACGGCATGTCGATCTTGATCTTCACCTCCATCGCGGCCCGTATTCCCGTCGAGGGCAAGGCCATCCTGGCCAGTGCGGGCGGCGTCGTCTTCGGCGTCATCGTGGTCATCGCGCTCGGCGATCATCGCCGCGGTCGTCTTCGTCGAACAAGGCCAGCGCCGCCTTCCGGTGCAGTACGCCAAGCGGATGATCGGTCGCAAGATGTACGGCGGCACGTCGACCTATCTACCGCTCAAGGTGAACCAGGCCGGCGTCATCCCAGTCATCTTCGCAACGTCGTTGCTCTACATACCGTCGCTGATCGTCCAGCTCATCGGAGGTAGCACCAACGCGCAGGGCCAGGTGACCTACTCGGGTCTGACCCAGTTCCTGAGCCGTCTACGTCGTCAACCAGGCGAACTGGTTCCACAACCTGCTCTATTTCGCACTGATCATCTTCTTCACCTACTTCTACGTCGGCATCACCTTCAACCCGACGGAGCGCGCCGACGAGCTGAAGAAGTACGGCGGATTCATCCCCGGCATCCGGCCGGGTCGACCGACGGCGGAATACCTCCAGTACGTGCTGTCCCGGATCACGCTCCCGGGCTCGCTGTACCTGGGATTCATCGCCATCCTGCCCAACTTGTTCCTGGCCCTGACCGGCAATTCGCAGGACCAGCAGAACTTCCCCTTCGGCGGCACCTCGGTGTTGATCATGGTCGGCGTCGGCCTCGACACCGTCAAGCAGATCGAAACCCAATTGATGCAGCGCAACTACGAAGGGTTCCTCCGCTGATGCGTTTGCTCATCGTCGGTCCGCAGGGTGCCGGCAAGGGGACCCAGGCATCGTTGCTCGCCAAGTCGCTCGGAATCCCGCATGTCTCCACTGGAGACCTGTTCCGCGCGAATCTGGCCGGTGGGACCGAGTTGGGCATGTTGGCGAAGAAATACATGGACGCCGGCGAGCTGGTGCCCGACGAGGTGACCCAGGAGATGGTGGCCGACCGGGTCGCCCAGCCCGACGCGAAGCCCGGGTTCCTGCTGGACGGGTTTCCGCGAAATATCCCGCAGGCAGACTGGCTGGCCGGAATGCTGGAGAAGCTCCAGACGCCGATCGACGTGGTGGTCCTGCTCGACAGCTCCCGATGAGGTCCTCCTTGAGCGCATGCTCGCTCGCGGGCGCGACGACGACACAGTCGAGGCGATCAAGCGTCGGCTGGACATCTACCACCGGGAGACGAAACCGCTGACCGACTACTACGGCTGCCGGGTGGTCCACGTCGACGGAGTGGGTCCGGTCGACGAAGTGCACGAGCGGGTGCTCAAAGCTGTTCGTGAACGCAAAAATGGCTGACCGCGGCATCGAATACAAGACGCGGGGCGAGCTCCAGGCCATGCGCGCCTCTGGCCTCGTCCTGGCCAGGGCGATCGAAGCCGGGCGTGCGGCGGTTCGGCCGGGTGCCACCACTGCCGACATCGATGCTGCGGTCGCCGCCGTGATCGCCGAAGCCGGTGCGGTGAGCAACTTCCTGCACTACGGATCGCACGGTGGCGACGCCGGGTTTCCGGCCACCATCTGCGCGTCGGTGAATGACGAGGTCGTCCATGGCATCCCCGGCAGCCGCATCCTCGTCGAGGGTGACCTGCTCTCGATCGATGCCGGCTGTGTCCTCGACGGTTGGCACTCGGATTCCGCAGTGTCGGTCCATGTCGGCGAACCGCCGTCGATGGCAGAAGTCGACCTGATCAACGCAACGGAACTGGCGATGTGGGCGGGAATCGCCGCGGTGAAGGCCGGCGGCCGGCTCGGCGACGTGTCCTGGGCCATCGAGACCTCCGGCGAGAAGTCAGCAGCCCAGGATGGCCGCCGCTACGGCTCGGTCGCGGGCTACGGCGGTCACGGGATCGGCACCGCGATGCACATGGAACCGTTCATCCCCAACCAGGGCAAGCGGGGTAAAGGTCCACGACTTGCCCCCGGAATGGCACTGGCCATCGAACCCATGCTGACGCTGGGCAGGCCGTCGACCAGAGAGCTGGACGACGGCTGGACGGTGGTGACGCGCGACGGCGCAAGGGCGGCCCACTTCGAGCACTCGGTGGCTGTCTGTTCGGACGGAATCAGTGTGCTGACGGCTCTGGACGCGGGAGCGGCCCGGCTGGAAGCGTTCGGCGTCCAGCCGATCTCGCTCGACTGACGATTGGCCGAGCTGCGCCGGCCGCACGTTGACTTGGTTTGAGCAGGCCGGAAGGCGTACAGTGGAGCTTCGGCGTGCGTGTCGTGCCGGTTTGCTGTGGCCGCAAACTGGCAGTTGACGTCCTCTAGTACGCCAATCGATGGTATCCGGTATGTGGGTAGGCGACGCCGACCAGAACCGAGTCCATCTCGACCCAGCGACATTACGTCCGCTGGGTATGGCCGTGCCTGCAGGCAGCACGGTGCCGGCCGGAAAGCACCAACAGCGGTACTGGAAAACGACAGCAACGGATTGCGGAGTGTATGGGCAAGAAAGACGGGGCCATCGAGGTCGAGGGTCGGGTGGTCGAGCCGCTTCCCAACGCCATGTTCCGCGTGGAGTTGGAAAACGGGCATCGTGTGCTGGCCCACATCAGCGGCAAGATGCGGCAGCACTACATCCGGATTCTTCCCGAGGACCGCGTGGTCGTGGAGCTCTCGCCCTATGACCTCACTCGGGGTCGGATCGTGTACCGCTACAAGTAGGCAGCATGACCAGCAGTGTGTGAGGCAGGCAAATCCGCTTGCCTCGCGAGCAGCCGGGCCTTCGGGTCCGGTCCGCGAGAAGTCGCACCACCTTTCGAGGCGGCGCAGGAGAGAGTAGATCCACGATGAAGGTCCAGCCCAGCGTCAAGAAGATCTGCGACAAGTGCAAGGTGATCCGCCGGCACGGTCGCGTCATGGTCATCTGCGAGAACGTGCGTCACAAGCAGCGCCAGGGCTGATCAAGCCCACTGTTCGACTTGTCGAGCAGAGATCCATCGCCCGCGCAAACGGTGGGCGCACCATCGCGACACCAGCCGAGCCGCAGTACTCCTCACTGCAGGTCGGTACACCCCCGGACTTCAGGCCGGGGCCCGGGTCTCGTTCTACGGCTCCCCGCCGATGGGGAGTGACGGGAGCGAGGCGCCAACCGGGACGGGTCGCGACCGACACCTGAAGGAACAACCGAAGGAGTACCGCGCCGAATGGCACGACTCATGGGCGTTGATCTTCCCCGCGACAAGCGGATGGAAGTAGCCCTGACCTACATCTACGGGATCGGCCGCACCCGTGCCGCCGCCCTCCTGGTCGCCACCGGCATCAGCCCGGATCTGCGGTCCAAGGACCTGACCGACGAGGACGTCCTCGCGCTGCGTGAGCAGATCGACGCCGGCTTCAAGGTGGAAGGCGACCTGCGCCGCGAGGTGCAGGCCGACATCCGCCGCAAGATGGAGATCGGGTCCTACCAGGGCCTGCGTCACCGTCGTCACCTGCCGGTGCGCGGTCAGCGCACCAAGACCAACGCAAGGACTCGCAAGGGCCCGAAGAAGACCATCGCCGGCAAGAAGAAGGCCAGGTAATCCGCCATGCCACCGAAGACCCGTACGGGTGCAGCCGGCGTCAAGAAGATCCGCCGCAAAGAGAAGAAGAACGTCTCGCATGGGCACGCCCACATCAAGAGCACGTTCAACAACACGATCGTTTCGATCACCGATCCCACCGGGGCCGTGATTTCGTGGGCCTCCGCCGGCCACGTCGGCTTCAAGGGTTCACGCAAGTCCACGCCGTTCGCCGCTCAGATGGCGGCCGAGAGTGCGGCACGCAAGGCCATCGAGCACGGCATGCGCAAGGTCGATGTGTTCGTCAAGGGCCCGGGTTCGGGTCGCGAGACGGCCATCCGCTCGCTGCAGGCAGCCGGCCTCGAGGTCGGAGCAATCTCGGACGTCACCCCGCAGGCCCACAACGGAACCCGGCCGTCCAAACGGCGTCGGGTCTGATCCGGCGAAAGGAATTGGCACAGTAATGGCTAGATATACCGGTCCCATGACCAAGAAGTCCCGTCGTCTGAAGACCGACCTCGTCGGTGGAGACAAGGCGTTCGAGGCTCGTCCCTTTCCTCCCGGGCAGCACGGTCGTGCGCGCACCAAGGAGAAGGAATACCTGACCCAGCTGCAGGAGAAGCAGAAGGCGCGCTTCACCTACGGCGTCATGGAGAAGCAGTTCTCCCGCTACTACAAGGAAGCGTCGTCCCGCCCCGGTAAGACCGGCGAGACCCTGCTGCAGATCCTCGAGTCGCGTCTTGACAACGTGATCTACCGTGCCGGCCTGGCCCGGACCCGTCGCGCCTCCCGCCAGCTGGTGACCCACGGTCACTTCCTGGTCAACGGCAAGCGCGTCGACGTCCCGTCCTACCGCGTCGAGCAGTACGACATCATCACCGTTCGCAAGCAGTCGGTCGAGAAGTTCCCGATCGAGCTGGCCCGCGAGACCTTCGGCGACCGGCCCACCCCGGCCTGGCTGCAGGTCGTCCCGAACTCGCTCCAGGTGCTGATCCACCAGCTCCCGGTCCGGGCCCAGATCGACTCGCAGATCACCGAACAGCTGATCGTCGAGTACTACTCGAAGTAAGCCGTCCCACCCCTGTCGCGCTTATCAACTTCCACAGCGCTCACCAACGTTCCGCTTTTGGGACCGAAGTGAAGGAAGTCAACAACTTCCTGAGCGCAAGCGAAGTTGATAAGCGCGGGGGAGGGGCTCGCAGTACCCATGTGTGACGTCAAATAGCGGTCGTCACCTGTAGAAAGAAGGAGCTCCACCATGCTGATTTCTCAGCGCCCGGCCCTGACCGAAGAGCCAGTCTCGGCGAACCGTTCGCGGTTCGTCATCGAGCCGCTGGAACCAGGTTTCGGCTACACCCTCGGCAACTCACTCCGTCGCACGCTGCTCTCCAGCATCCCCGGTGCCAGCGTGACCAGCATCCGCGTCGACGGCGTGCTGCACGAGTTCACCACCGTGCCCGGTGTGAAGGAAGACATCACCGAGCTGATCCTCAACCTCAAGGAACTGGTCGTCTCCTCCGAGGACGACGAGCCGGTCACCATGTACCTGCGCAAGCAGGGCCCCGGCGACGTCACCGCCGCCGACATCGCCCCGCCGGCGGGTGTCGAGGTGCACAACCAGGATCTGCACCTGGCGACCCTGACCAAGAAGGGCAAGCTCGAGATCGAGCTCGTCGTCGAGCGTGGCCGCGGTTACGTCCCGGCCTCGCCCAACAAGGTCGTCGGCGCCGAGATCGGCCGCATCCCGGTCGACTCCATCTATTCACCGGTCCTGAAGGTCACCTATCGCGTCGAGGCAACTCGCGTCGAGCAGCGGACCGACTTCGACCGGCTCGTGCTCGACGTCGAGACCAAGCCGTCCATCACCCCGCGGGACGCGTTGGCCTCGGCCGGCACCACCCTGGTGGAGCTGTTCGGTCTGGCCCGCGAACTGAATGTCGACGCGGAAGGCATCGAGATCGGCCCGTCGCCGGCCGAGGCCGACCACATCGCGGCGTTCGCGCTGCCGATCGAGGAGATGGACCTCACCGTCCGCTCCTACAACTGCCTCAAGCGCGAAGGCATCCACACGGTCGGCGAGCTCGTCTCGCGGACCGAGGCCGACCTGCTCGACATCCGCAACTTCGGCCAGAAGTCGATCGACGAGGTCAAGATCAAGCTGCACGGCCTCGGCCTGTCCCTCAAGGACTCGCCGGCCGGCTTCGATCCCGCTGCCGCCGCTGCCGCCTATGGCGACGCCGACTGGAGCGACTCCGACGACGACTTCGGTGGCGCTGTCGTGCTTCCGTCGGCCGACGGTGGCTACGACGCCCCGGCCGAGGTCGCAGACGACACGGACTACGCCGAGACCGAGCAGATCTGATTCGCCCGCCACACCAACCGGTCCACCCGCTTCGCAGCGGGTGGGCGGCAGACCGGCCCGCCCGGCCTGCCGAACGCAGATAGGAAACCGTCGGGCCCAGGGAGTTCGCTCCCTGGGCACCGCCTCACCCGCACGGGCAACAGCTCGCGTTGCGGACACGATGAAAAGGAAGTCTCATGCCCACTCCTTCCAGGGGTCCCCGCCTCGGCGGATCACCGCAGCACGAGCGGCTGATCATGCGCAACCTTGCGCAGTCACTGTTCGAGCACGGCCGGATCACCACCACCGAGACCAAGGCCAAGCGGCTCCGGCCGTTTGCCGAAAAGCTGATCACGCACGCCAAGCGCGGCGATCTGCACGGCCGGCGTGAGGCACTGAAGGTCATCCGTGACAAGGCCGTCGTGCACAAGTTGTTCGCCGAGATCGGGCCGTCGTTCCTGACCCGCGAGGGTGGCTACACCCGCATCGTCAAGACCGCTCCCCGCAAGGGCGACAACGCCCCCATGGCGATCATCGAGCTTGTGGTCGAGGAGACCGTTTCCTCGGCCGCCAACCGTGTCGCCCGGCGCGCCGCATCCACCCGCTCCACCGCGACCGCCGCTCCGGTAGCCGTCGAGACCACCCAGCCGGATGAGCCCAGCCAGGCGGACGAGCCCACTCAGGCCGAACAGGCTGCCGAGGAGGCTCCCGCGGAAGGTGCTGACGACGCGTCCGTCGAAGGCGGCGAGGCATCGGATTCGGGCGATGCTGCCGAGCCTGATGAAGCCACCCAGGCCGAGCAGGCCGCCGAGGAGGCTCCTGCCGAGGGCGCCGACGACGCATCGGCCGAGGACGACCCAGCAAAGAAGTAGTCGCTGCGCTCAGCGCCGAAGGGCGGGTCGGGACCGAATTCGGGTCCCGGCCCGCTCTTGCCGTCTGCAGCACGTGGGACCGGGCGCCCCGGTGGGCGATCATGGATCGGTGACCGCCGAAATGTCTCCAGTCCCGGACGGGACTGGTCTGCTCCGGCTGCGACTGGACATCGGATATGACGGGACGGACTTTCGAGGCTGGGCGGCGCAACCCGGGCTGCGCACGGTCGCAGGCGAGCTGTCCACTGCACTCGAAGTGCTGTTCCGCGCGCGCCGTCCCATTGGTCGTGGCCGGCCGCACCGACGCCGGTGTGCATGCGACCGGACAGGTGGCGCACATCGACGTGGACCCGGATGCCCTGGCCGCGCTCGCTCCGCGTCGGCCGACGCAGACGCCCTCGACCGCATGGCCCGCTGTGCCGCAAGACGCCGGCGATCGGTTCGCAGCGGGGCGAACGGGATTGCTCCGCCGCCTGGCCGGTCTGCTACCGCCCGATCTCCGCGTGCGCGCGATCACCACCGCCCCGGTCGGTTTCGATGCCAGGTTCTCGGCCCTCCGGCGGCACTACCGCTACCGGATCGGCGTCGCGGAGTGGGGCGTCGAGCCACTGCGGCGGCGCGACATCTTCGCGCGGAGAAGGCAACTCGACGTCGACGCAATGCGCAGGGCCGCGGCCGCACTGGTCGGTCTGCACGATTTCGCAGCCTTCTGCAAGCCCAGGGACGGAGCGACGACGATTCGCGAACTCCAGGCCCTTTCGGTGCGCGGCATGCGAGGGCGAGGTCGTCATCGAAGTGCAGGCCGACGCGTTCTGTCATTCGATGGTGCGGTCGCTGGTCGGTTCGCTGATCGCGGTGGGAGAGCATCAGGTATCGGTCGACCGTCCGGCCGAAATACTGGCAGGCCTGTCCAGGGCCTCCGGAATCCACGTCGCTCCGGCGCTCGGGCTGACGCTCGTCGGCGTCGACTATCCGCCCGACGATGAACTGGCGGAGCGGGCGAGGTCGACGCGCGCCTTGCGTGAGCTGCCGCGCCCCGGCGCTGTGCCGGAGGTGAGCTGACGTCGATGCGGCATTTTGACCTGACCGCCACGGCACGGTAACCTTGATCTTCGGTGTGCCGCTGTTTCGATAGTTGAGCAGTTCGTCGGAAGGGCGCGGCCATCAGTTGTGTTGTGCGCTGCCTCTCGAACGTGAACCTCACGGTTGTCGCCCCGGATCATTGCCGGGCGTACCGCCTGATCACGCCGGCGGGGACTTTCGGCGGTCGGCGCAGCACCAACGACAGGCCGCCGTACCCCACGGCGCCACTCGCTGCGGGTGTACCGCTCGCGGCGTGAAGAACACCGGCAACAGACCGTATTTCCACAGAGACAGAGGCATATCCGTGCGCACGTACAGCCCCAAGCCAGGCGACGTCACCCACGCCTGGCACGTGATCGACGCGACCGACGTCGTGCTCGGCCGGCTGGCCAGCCAGTCCGCGCAGTTGCTCCGCGGCAAGCACAAGGCGATCTATGCGCCGCACGTCGACACCGGCGACTTCGTCGTCATCGTCAACGCGGAGAAGGTCGCGATCTCCGGCAACAAGCGGGATACCAAGTTCCTGTACCGGCACTCCGGCCAGCCCGGCGGCCTGCGCAAGCAGAGCGTCGGCGAAATGCTGGACGGCCACGCCGACCAGCTCGTCGAGAAGGCGATCATCGGGATGCTGCCGCACAACTCGCTCGGCCGCTCCATGGCCCGCAAGCTCAAGGTCTACGTCGGCCCGGAGCACCCGCACACCGCCCAGCAGCCGCAGCCGTTCGAGATCACTCAGGTTGCTCAGTAATCTGCCGTCGCCGATTCGGCACGGACCCTTCTGCAACCTCCACCAGCAGCACCCATGAACTCGAGAAGAGCGAGTCAGTGAGCGAAACTCCCGAGATCGTCGAAGCCGACGAAGTTGACGTTGTCGACTCCGCCGACGTGGCGGATGTCACCGCCGACGACAGCGCCGAGGACGCGCCGGTGATCGTGCCGGCCGTGCTGAAGGTTGCCGTCGATCGTCCCGTTCAGACCGTTGGGCGTCGCAAGGAAGCGGTCGTCCGCGTCCGGCTGACCCCAGGCACCGGCGTGTTCACCCTGAACGGCCGCACGATGGACAACTACTTCCCGAACAAGGTGCACCAGCAGCTGATCAGAGAGCCGCTGGTCCAGCTGGAGAAGGACGGCATCTACGACGTCCACGCCAAGCTCCACGGTGGCGGGGTCTCCGGCCAGGCCGGTGCGCTCCGTCTCGGTATCGCCCGCGCCTTGATCGAGCTCGACGAGACCGATCGCCCGGCGATGAAGGCCTCGGGCTTCCTGACCCGTGACGCCCGCGCCACCGAGCGCAAGAAGTACGGCCTGAAGAAGGCCCGCAAGGCTCCCCAGTACTCGAAGCGCTGACCCGCCGCGCATGGGACGGCTCTTCGGAACCGACGGTGTGCGGGGCTTGGCCAACGCCGACCTCACACCTTCCATTGCGCTCTCGCTAGCGACCTCGGCCGCTCGTGTCCTGCTCCAGCAGAAGATGCTGGAACACGACCGGGCGGCCGAGCCGTATGCGGGGCGGGAGACGCCTCGGCGACCGGTCGCGGTCGTCGGCCGCGATCCGCGGGCGAGTGGCGAGATGCTCGAGGCCGCGGTGGCGGCCGGCCTTGCCTCCGCCGGCGTCGACGTGCTGCTGCTCGGGGTCGTGCCGACGCCCGCTGTGGCCTTCCTGACCGGTCACCTCGATGCTGACCTCGGCGTCGTCATCTCGGCCTCGCACAACTCGATGCCGGACAACGGGATCAAGATCTTCGCAGCCGGCGGATTGAAACTCGAGGACTCGGTCGAGGACGCCATCGAATCCGGCATGGACGTGCCCTGGGCGTTGCCCACGGGTGCAAAGGTGGGCCGGATTCGTTCGGCCGCCGACTCCATCGAGGCCTACCTCGATCATCTGCAGGCTTGCACGCCACACTCATTGGCCGGATTGCGCATCGTGGTCGACTGCGCCAACGGGGCCGCCTCCTCGGTCGCCCCCCAGGCCTACCGGCGAGCCGGCGCCGACGTGGTGGTCATCGCGGGCGAACCGGACGGTCTGAACATCAACGACGGCGTCGGTTCCACGCACCTCGAGCCGCTGCGCGCCGCCGTCCTCGAACACGGCGCCGATCTGGGCATCGCCCACGACGGCGACGCCGATCGGTGCCTTGCCATCGCCGGCGACGGGTCGGACGTCGACGGGGACGCCATCCTCGCCATCCTGGCCACTGCGCTTGAACACCGCGGACGACTGGCGCATTCGACGGTGGTCGGAACCGTGATGGCCAACATCGGCTTCCACAAGGCCATGGCCGCCGCCGGCATCACCGTCGTGACCACCGGCGTAGGCGACCGTTACGTACTCGAGGGCATGCGCGAGGGTGGATTCAGCCTCGGCGGGGAGCAATCGGGGCACGTCGTGCTGGCCGACCAGGCCACAACGGGAGACGGTGTGCTGACGGCCTTGCACCTGCTGTCCGAGGTGGCTGCGAGCGGCCGGACGTTGGCTCAGCTGGCGTCGACGGTCGTTCGATTCCCGCAGGTGTTGATCAACGTCCGGGTGCACGACAAGGCCGCCGTTGCTCATTCGGACAGCGTCGCTGCGGCCGTCCTCGCTGCCGAGACCGAACTGGGTGACTCCGGCCGGGTACTGCTCCGCCCGTCCGGAACCGAACCTGTCGTTCGGGTCATGGTCGAGGCCGTGACCGCCGAGCAGGCCAAGGCGGTGGCCGACCGGGTCGCGGAGGTCGTCGGCCAGGCCTGACCGGTCGCGACCAAAGGCTATTCGGCCCTGGCCGCCTCCAACTCGCGCTCACGGATCGCGTCGAGATCCTCGACGGTGGTGCCCTTGATCCGTCCCTCGATCTCTTCGGCGAGCTGATCCGCTTCCGTGAGGTAGCGGAGCAGGAAAGCCGTCGCCAGCTGTCTGACCACCTGCTGGAGACGCTTTTCGTCGCCCGACCCGGTGACGGTCGAGCTCCAGTGCGCCCCCTCCGCCAAGCCGAGGTGACTGGCTCCTTTGACCGTTCGAAGCGACGCCGGGCCGGCCCAGGCGTCCGCGATCACGGTTCCGTCTCCTTCTGCCATCGCGTCGTCGGCGCCCACCAGATGTAACCCCGGGACATGTACGCGACTGGCGGCCTCGACAGCCGACGGTCTGGTCGCGGCGGCCGTGACCGTCACGACCGCCCGGATCGCGGGGTCGGCTGCCGCAGCCAGCACCGCGGCGCCCCCGCCGATCGAATGGCCGAGAACGCCGAGCTTTCCAGCGTCGACGGTGACGCGCCCGTTGCCCAGCCGGGCGTCGGCCACGAGGTGCAGCGCCGCCGCGACGTCCATCGCCATCGCGCCGTGCGACGGGATGGGACCCTTCTGCGTGTCCGGGGCAACCACCACGAAGCCCCACGAGGCCAGGTAGCGCATGGTGTCGGCGTACCGACGCGCGGGTTGCAGCCACCCGTGGGAAAGGGCGACGGCCGGCAGTCCGCGTCCGAAGACCGGCGCGAACACCAGGCCGGGCATACCCCCGTCGGCGAGATTTCCCGCTGCGACGCGGTGTGGCCCGAGATGTGCGAGGTACTCGAGCGACGGTCGTTGGACGCTGATCTGCTGCTTCTTGCCGAACAGCGGCATGTGCTTCTCCCGGTGGTTCCTCGCGGGCACCGTGAGGTGTGCCGTGCGCTCTCGTACAGTATTGCCGACACCAGTATCGCCGACATCGGTACTGCCACACCGGTACCAGGGCATCACGCGACCGCACCAGCACGAAGGAGCCGATGGTGGCACACGATCAGGTGGACGACGGGTTCGCCGACACGCTGCGAAGGCTGATCAAGGCCCGGTTTCCACTGCTGTCGATCGGGACCGCGGAGGAGTCGCGGGTGCTCGGCGAGATCGCCTCCGTTGTCGGCAATCGCTTCCTCGTCAGCCCCCCACGGCAGGTGTATCTCTGGTCGACCAGCAACGGGTTCGCGGCGCTCGGCCAGCCGGGCAACCCGGATACCAGGACGCCGCTGGCGGGGTTGACCGCCGCCACCGCGCTGACCAGGCCCAGCGTGGTGGTGATGCTCGACCTGCATCCGTGGCTGGGCGCCAACGGTCAGCCCCCGGACACCCAGGTGGTGCGCGCGCTGAAGGACTCCGTCCGGCTGTTCCGCGACGGGTCGGTGCCGCGCACGCTCATCCTCGTCTCGGCGACCCCGCGAATCCCGTCCGAGCTGGAGGCCCTCGTCACGGTCGTCGACTACCCGCTGCCCACCGAGCAGCAGGTGCGCGAGCTGCTGGACGGAATGATCAAACGCAACACCGAGTCCCGCGCCCTCACCGTCGATGCCGCCGACGATGCGCTGGAGCGGCTGGCGAAGGCAGCACTCGGGTTGACCGCGTTCGAGGCCGAAAACGCCTTCGCGCGGGCGATGGTCGACGACGGGCACCTGTCGGCGCAGGACGTTGCCATCGTGCAACAGGAGAAGGGCCAGATCGTCAGCAAATCCGGGGTGTTGGAGATGATCCACTCCACGGTCCGGCTCAGCGATGTCGGCGGGTTGGGCAACCTGAAGACCTGGCTGACCAAGCGGGCCGGCTCCTGGCTGGACGAGGCGCAGCTCTACGGGCTGCCGGCACCGAAAGGCGTGCTGGTGACGGGAGTCCCGGGCTGCGGGAAGTCGCTGACCGCCAAAGCGATGGCCATCGCCTGGTCACTTCCCCTGGTGCGGATGGACATCGGCCGGATCTTCGGCGGCCTGGTGGGGGAGAGCGAACAGAACATGCGGGCGGCCCTGCGAACGGCCGAGGCCATCGCGCCCTGCGTCCTGTGGATCGACGAGATCGAGAAGGGTTTCGCCGCAGGCGCTTCCGGCACCGGCGACTCCGGAACGTCGGCCCGCGTCTTCGGGAACTTCCTGACCTGGATGCAGGAGAAGACCTCCGCCGTCTTCGTGATGGCGACGGCCAACAACATCGGGTTGCTGCCGCCGGAGTTCCTTCGGAAGGGCCGCTTCGACGAGATCTTCTTCATCGATCTGCCGACCGCGGCCGAACGCCGGGAGATCTTCGCTCTGCACATCAGGGCACGGCTGAAAGCCGGTCCCGCGCTCGGCGGCCTGGTGGTGGACGACGCCCTGCTGGACCCACTGGTGCAGTTGACCGAGGGCTTCTCCGGCGCCGAGATCGAGCAGGTGGTGATCTCCGCTTCCTTCGATGCCTTCGACGGGCGCCGCCCGTTGACCGCGGAGGATCTGCAGCGAGCCGTCGTCAACACCGTTCCGCTGTCTGTCACCCAGGCCGAGCAGATCGCGGCGCTGCGAGCCTGGGCCGATGTTCGCGCCGTTGCGGCTTCGGCCCCGCAGGACAGGGCCGGTTATGTCACGGCGACGTCCGACTCGGCGGTACCGCCGGTGGATCCGGAGGCCGTCCGCGCTCGTGGCGGTCGGCCGGTCGACGCCTGACCTTCGCGGCGAACGGCAACTTCACTCGTCCAGGGTCGTCGAGCTGACCGATCCCGCTCCGCCCACCGGTTAGCCTGAGACGCATGTGTGGAATCGTCGGATACACCGGTCCCCGCCAGGCGCTTCCGCTGATCCTGGAAGGTTTGCGCAGGTTGGAATACCGGGGGTACGACTCAGCGGGGGTGGCCGTACTCGACAGCGAGGGGGCGCTGCACACTGCGAAGAAGGCCGGCGTGCTCGCCAACCTTGAGGCCTACATCGATTCCGGCGCCATCCCACTCGAGGGTACGACCGGCATGGGTCACACCCGGTGGGCCACCCACGGCGGCCCGACCGACCGGAATGCCCATCCGCACACCGACGCGGGCGGCCGCACCGCCGTCATCCACAACGGCATCATCGAGAACTTCCCGGTGCTGCGTGCCCAACTGGAGCGCGCCGGTGTCGAACTGGGCAGTGACACCGACACCGAGGTCGTCGCCCACCTGCTGGGTGCTGCATTCGCGTCCGGTCCGACGGCCGGGGACCTGCCCGCATCCATGGCGGCCACCTGTCGTCGCCTCGAGGGTGCGTTCACCCTGGTCGCCACGCACGCCGACGTCCCCGACATGCTGGTCGCCGCGCGGCGCAACTCCCCGTTGGTGATCGGGGTCGGACAGGGGGAGATGTTCGTGGCCTCGGACGTCGCAGCGTTCATCGCACACACCAGGGAAGCGGTCGAGCTCGGGCAGGACCAGATGGTGGTCATCACGCCGGGCGCCTACGAAGTGACCTCGTTCCGCGACGGCGAGTCGGAGACCGTCGACTTCAGGCCGTTCCATGTCGACTGGGATCTGGCCGCGGCGGAAAAGGGCGGCTACGAGTTCTTCATGGACAAGGAGATCCACGAGCAGCCGGCGGCCGTGGAGGACACGCTGCGAGGGCACTTCGACGGCACCAGGATCGTGCTGGACGAGCAGCGTCTCGGCGAGGACGAACTACGAACGATCGACAAGGTGTTCGTCGTCGCCTGCGGATCTTCCTACCACTCGGGTCTGGTCGCCAAGTACGCCATCGAGCACTGGACCCGGCTGCCGGTGGAGGTCGAACTCGCCAGCGAGTTCCGCTACCGGGATCCGGTGTTGGATCGCGACACCCTCGTCGTCGCCATCACCCAGTCCGGGGAGACCGCGGACGTGCTGGAGGCGGTGCGGCATGCGCGCCGGCAGCGCGCCAGGGTGCTCGCCGTCTGCAACACCAACGGTTCGCAGATACCGCGGGAGTCCGATGCGGTGCTGTACACCCACGCCGGCCCCGAGGTCGGCGTGGCGTCGACCAAGGCCTTCCTGGCGCAGATCACGGCCAACCTGCTGGTGGGTCTGGCGCTCGCCCAGGCCCGCGGCACCAAGTACGCGGACGAGGTAGGCCGGGAATTCCAGGAACTGTGCGAGGTGCCGGACGCGGTGGCCGAGACGCTGACCCTGATGGATCCGGTACGTCAGCTGGGCCGCGACATCGCAGACTCGAAAGCCGTCCTTTTCCTGGGGCGCCATGTGGGGTTCCCGGTCGCCCTCGAGGGTGCGCTGAAGCTCAAGGAACTGGCGTACATGCACGCCGAGGGGTTTGCGGCCGGCGAGCTGAAGCACGGTCCCATCGCGCTGATCGAGGACGGCCTGCCTGTCGTCGTGGTCACCCCGTCGCCCAAGTCACAACCGCTGCTCCACTCCAAGCTGCTGTCCAACATCCGGGAGATCCAGGCCCGCGGGGCCAGGACGATCGTCATCGGCGAGGAGGGCGACGACACCATCGCGCCGTTCGCCGATTTTCTGGTGGAACTGCCCCGCGTACCTGCTCTGCTGCAACCGTTGGTGGCCACCGTTCCGCTGCAGGTCCTCGCGGCCGAGATCGCCCGGACCCGCGGCTACGACATCGACAAGCCGCGCAATCTGGCGAAATCCGTCACGGTCGAATAGAACCCGGCGACCGTGACTCCGGCTCTTCCGTCCGTCCCGGCCGGGCATCTGGTGCTGGGCGTCGGCATCGACGTCGTCGCGGTGGACCGCTTCGCCGCTTCGTTGTCGCGTACCCCCTCGCTCCGCAACCGTCTGTTCGCGGCCGGCGAGCTGGTCAGCGCATCCGGGTCACCGCACCGCCCGGTGTCCCTGGCCGGCCGCTTCGCCGTGAAGGAGGCGGTGGCCAAGGCCCTCGGCGTGCCGCGTGGAATGCAGTGGCATGACTGCACTGTCATCTCGCTGAGCTCCGGGCAGCCGGAGCTGGTGACCACCGGAACCGTGCTGGCTGCGGCCCGCGCGCTGGGGGTCACGACCTGGCGGTTGTCGCTGTCCCACGACGCCGGCATCGCGGCCGCCGTCGTGCTCGCTCTCGGCACGTCGACGGGGAGGAATCCATGATCAAGGCGTACACCGTCGAGCAGATTCGGGCGGCCGAAAAGGTTGCGCTGCAAGGTGACCGCGACGACGCGGTGATGAAGCGTGCGGCTCACGAAGTGGCAGCCGTGGTGCTGGATCTCCTGCCGGGGGTGGTGGGGCGGTCTGCGGTGCTACTGGTCGGCCCCGGCAACAACGGCGGGGACGCACTTTTCGCCGGTGCCACGCTCCGGCGACGCGGGATGGCCGTCACCGCAGTGCTTCTCGATGAGCAACGGGCCCACGCTGCTGGGCTGCAGGCCCTTCGTCGGGCCGGCGGCCGGGTCGTGTCGACCACCTCGCAGTTCTCGCAGCACGAATCTGGCGGCCGCCGACGTGGTGATCGACGGACTCCTCGGTCTGGCCGCCAAGCCGCCGCTGCGCGCGAATGTCGCCGATCTGGTCGAGTGGGCAAACGCCGCAACGGGTCTCAAGGTGGCGGTCGACCTGCCGACCGGTATCGACCCGGACTCGGGCCGATGCCCCGGTGTCACCTTCGATGCGGACGTCACCGTGACCTTCGGCGGCATGAAGGCCGGGCTGCTGGTCGCGGATTCCCACGTCGGTCGGCTCGTGGTGGCCGAACTCGGCTTCGAGCCGGCCGGAGCGCAGGTCTTCGCCCTGACCGATCTCGACGCCCGCGCAATGTTGGCCGACCCGGGACAGGCCGACGACAAGTTCTCCGGCGGCGTTCCCGGCATCGTGGCCGGGTCGCCCCGGTATCCGGGAGCAGCGATCCTGGCGGTCGGCGGCGCCGTCAGCACCAGGCCCGGAATGGTGCGCTACGCCGGACCGCAGGCGGCCACCGTGGTCACCCGATGGCCGGAGGTGGTGGCCGGCGACGATCCGGAATCGGTCGGCAAGGTGCAGGCCTGGGTGGCCGGCCCCGGGATGGGCACTGACGCTCGCGCGGAGGCATCCCTGGGCTTCGTGCTGGCCGCAGAGGAGCCGGTGCTCGTCGACGCCGACGGGCTCACCATGCTGGCCGCGCGGATGGCCATGCTGGAGGCTCGCCGGTCCAGGGTCACCGTGCTCACGCCGCACAGCCGGGAGTTCGCCCGGCTCTTCCCGGATCTGGACCCGGCCGACAGGCTGGCCTCCGTGCGGACGGCCGCGGCCAGATCCGGCGCGACCATTCTCCTCAAGGGTCATCGCACAGTCATCGCGGACCCGTCCGGCAAGGTAGCCGTCAACACCACCGGGTCGTCGTGGCTGGCCACCGCCGGCTCCGGCGATGTGCTGTCGGGCATCATCGGGTCGTTGCTGGCGACCGGCCTCCCCGCCTGGGAGGCCGCGGCTGTTGCCGCGCATCTGCACGGGCGGGCGGGCGAGCGGGCGAGCGCGGACCGCGCGCCGGGTGCGCACGCTCTGTGGAGCCGGATCAGGGTGCCTGGATTCTGACGGCGCCCAGCGCCGGCCGGCGCTCCGGCCGGTCAGCGTCGCGCAGGTATGTTGGAGCCTGATCGGGCGGGTCGGACGAGCTGAGGATCGACTTGAGCAGCACCTTGGGCAAGATCATCGGCGCCGCGTCGATCGCCACCGGCGTGGTCGGTGCGGCCGCGCTCGGCGGTGTCACCGCCCAGCGCCGAGCGGTCCGCAGATACCGGGAGTCTTCCACCGCCGATCCGCAGGGCTACGACACGTTGGCCGCCGACCGGACCTATTCGGTCCTCGGCGACGACGGTGTGGTGCTGCACGTTGAAGAGGTCGGCCCGGAGAACGCGCCCCTGACCGTGATTTTCGGGCACGGCTGGACACTGCGGTCCGGCGCCTGGCACTACCAGCGAATCGGTTTGGCCGGCGCCGGATTCGGCGGCTCGGGTCCCGGACCGCAGGCTCGGCTGATCTTCTTCGACCAGCGGTCGCACGGCAAGTCCTCGCGCGGTGGGGCCGACCACGTGGGCATGTCCGACCTGGCCGGGGACCTGGCCGCCGTGGTGGCAACCGCGGCACCGCAGGGTCCGGTGGTGCTCGTCGGACACTCGATGGGCGGGATGGCGGTGATCACCTTGGCCGGCCTGCGGCCAGATCTGTTCGGGGAGCGGATCGCTGGTGTCGGTCTCGTCTCGACCTCGGCGAGCGCGCTGTCCAAGGCGCAGTTCACCAGAAGCCTGATGTCGACCAGCACCCCGCTGCTCAAGCTGGCGAGCCGTGCGGCTTCCAGGTACCCGACCTGGATAGAGCGTGGCCGCACCAGCAGCCGCGACGCGGTGTGGCTGCTGACGAGATCGCTCGGTTTTGCGCAGAAGGACGTCCCCGGCGAGCTGGTCGACTACCTGGACGAGATGATCTCGGCGACCCCGGTGGAGGTGATCGCCGACTTCGCGCCCGCCCTGATGGGCCTGGACCAGCTGGCGTCGCTGCCGGTGCTGGAGTCCCTGCCGGTGCTGATCATTTGCGGAGACGCCGATCGGCAAACCCCGATGGCCAGGTCACTGGCCATCGCCGATGCCCTTCCCGAAGCCGAACTGGTCGTCATCGAGGGTGCCGGACACATGGCGATCATGGAATCTCCCGAGGCCGTGAACGAGGCACTGCGTGGACTTTTCGAGCGGGCCATCGAACATGCTGCGCTACCGGCCGCGAAGTCGGGCTGACGCGATGTCACCCTCGTCGACGACGTTGACCCTGCGCACGCTGGAAGACACGCTGCGCCTCGGTCGTGCACTCGGCTCACGTTTGTTGCCAGGCGATCTCGTGATTCTGTCCGGATCGCTGGGGGCGGGGAAGACGGCCCTGACCAAAGGCATCGCGGCCGGGATGGGTGTCGCCGGAACGGTGACCTCGCCGACCTTCGTGTTGGCCAGAATGCACCGTGCGGCCAACGGCGGAGTTCCGCTGGTGCACGTCGACGCCTATCGCCTGGCCGGCTCGGTGGAAATCGACGACCTCGACCTGGACACGGATCTCACCGCTGCTGCTGTGGTCATTGAATGGGGTGAGGGCGTGGCCGACCAGTTGTCGCCGGAACGGCTGATGGTGACTCTCGAGCGGCTCCCGGACGACAGCCGGCTGGTGACGCTGACGGGTATCGGTGGAGACTGGGCCCGGCGGATCGAAGCTCTGCCGGGCTGAGATCAGCGCCGGGCGGTTCGGAACCCGAACACCAGCACCACGATGCCGACGATCGCGATCAATGCTCCGGCATAGACCCAGAAGTGGTCGCCGGTCATGGCACTGCCGTGCACGAGGCCGGTGCCCTGCAACAGGAACAGCAGCCCGAGGACGGCCACCACTGCGCCGACGCCGATCAGCACGTTTCGCATCACTTCAAGGTAGCCGGATTTTTCGCCCACCGGCGCGGGCACCTACAGGATGACGGAGCCGGTTCGGCGCGTGGTCAGCGTGACTGGCGCCGGCAGTGTGGATTTCAGATGTGCCGGAGGCAGCTTCCGCTGCTGCGCCGTGGCTGGACGACGCGGTCACCTCGACCGCTGACGCAACCGGCACCGCGAGGATGAGGGCGCCGGCTGCCACGCCGGCGGTGATCGCCGCACGCAGCCGACCCGGCTTTCGCCTGGACGGCGCCGCGACGGCCGACGGACTGCTCTGAGTTGCTGCCAGTAGGTCCTGGGTTACCTCGTATGCGGTCATGAACGAAATTCTGGCGGCGGGACCAAGGCGGATGCTTTGCCCTTCCTGGACGCTTCCTGTGAGACTTGGGCGCCCACCAGCAGTCAGTTACGGGCCGGGTGTGCTTGCCCTGACGACCACCTCGCCGACCACCGTCACCGCGACCGCCGGCTGCCCGTCGAGCTGATCCAGCGCGAGCTCGAGGGCCCGGCGGCCGATCTGCACCAGCGGCAGGCGGACAGTGGTGAGCGGTGGCTGCACGTCACGCAGCGTGGCGATGTCGTCGAAGCCGGCCAGCGCCATGTCCTGCGGTACCTGGTGGCCCTGCTCGCGCAGCGCGGCCATGGCGCCCACCGCCATCACGTCATTGACGGCGAACACGGCCTGCACCTCGACGTCGCGATCGAGCAGTTCGGTCATCGCGACGTAGCCGCCGTCACGGGTCAGCTGGGTGCCGATGATGTTCTCGTCGGGCAACTCGTGCCCGCAGTCCGAAAGCCCCTCGCGAAATCCGGTCAACCGCTCCTCGCTGGTGACAAGTGACTCCGGGCCGGCCAGGACCGCGAACGACCGATAGCCCAGACTCCACAGCACCCGGGCCAGACGCCTTGCGCCGCCGCTGTTCTCGAGTACGAGGGTGTTGACCGGCAGCGCCTTCTGCCCGATCGCCGCGACGTGACCTCCCGCGGCGGTGATGCCGGCGACCTCTGCGGCCAGCCGCTGCTGCACCTCGGCGTCGGCGAACCGCGAGCCGGCCAGGATCACGGCGCGCGCCCGTTGCCGGCGCAGCGCCTCGACGTGCCGGATCTCCGTGTCGGGATCCCACATCGTCGAGGCGATGGTCACGATGAGATCGCGTTCGGCCGCCACCGCCATCACGCCGGACGCGACGGCAGCCGCAAAGGGGTCCGCGATGTCGTGCACGATCAGGCCGACGGTGGTCGTGGTGCCGCGGACCATGGCCTGCGCGTTGGCGTTGGGTGAGTAGTTGAGGTCGGCGGCGGCCTGCAGGACCTTGGCCTTCAGATCCGCGCGGACGGTGCGGCCGGCAGCGCCGCTCAACGCCCGTGACGCAGTGGCGAGCGAGACGCCCGCAGCCCGGGCGACGTCGGCGAGGGTCACCAGCTCGGCCAAGAACCCGCCCCCCGTCACCCCGGACGGTCTCCTACCGTCACGAACAGACCTTAGAGCCAGCAGCGGCTCCGGACGGTGAAAACCGGGCACCCGGGTTCGGCGCCATAGGATTCCAGGCGTGCTATTGCTCGCCATCGACACCTCGACACCTACCGTGACCGCCGGTGTGGTCACCCTGCTGCGCCCGCATGACATCGAGGCGCAGCGGGCTTCCGGCGCAGAACCGAGGCCCGTCGAACTGCTGGCGGAGCAACGGGTCACCAACGCCTTCGCCCACGCCGAACAACTCATGCCGCTGGTCACCGCCGCGCTCGAAGACTCGGGACACCGGCTCGGCCAGCTCGACGCCATTGTCGTCGGACTGGGGCCGGGCCCGTTCACCGGACTGCGGGTCGGAGTGGCCACCGCGGCTGCGCTCGGCGATGCGCTGGACATACCGGTGCACGGGGTCGGCTCGCACGACGCCGCCGCCCGCGCCGACCTGCACGCCCGTGCCGACGGTCACGCCCGTGCCGAGGCACGCCCGTCTGCGACGCCGCGACGCCTCACCGGAAGGGCCGTTCCTGGTGGTCACGGATGCCCGTCGACGGGAGGTGTACCTGTCGGCCTACTCGGCGCAGGGCCGGCGGCTTTTCGGTCCGGCACCCGTCGCCCCCGCGGCCGTCGCCGGGTCGCTGGCTGCGGCCGACATCGTTCCCCTGCGAATGATCGGTGCCGGTACACCCCTGTTGGCCGATCTGCCCGACGTCATCGCTGCCTCGCCCGCTGGGTCGTTGAGCGTGGGCCTGGTGCTGGCCGCGGCCCGGCCGCTGTTGACCGGCGCGATTCCGGGTCCGCTCACCCCGCTCTACCTCAGGCGCCCCGATGCCACCGTGCCGGGCGCCCGCAAGTCGGTGTTGGGCGGATGAGCACGGGTCCTGCCCCGACCAGGCCGGCGAAGATGAGATGGTGGGACATCGAGCAGGTGGCGGCGTTGGAACTGGTGTTGTTCCCGACCGACTCGCCCTGGACGCCCGCGATGTTCTGGGCAGAACTGGCCGCCGGTCATCACTATGTGGTCGTCCGGGACGGCGATCGCCGGGTGGACGGGTATGCCGGACTGGCCGGCGGCGCGGACCTGGCGGAAGTGCAGACGATCGGGGTGCGGCCTGATCGGCAGGGTCGCGGCATCGGGCGGGCGCTGCTCGATGACCTGATCGCGGCGGCCGGAAACCGTCGGATCCTGCTCGACGTCCGGACCGACAACGTGCCCGCCCTTTCGCTGTACTCCTCGGTCGGGTTCACCAGGATCGGCCTGCGCCGGCGGTACTACCAGCCGAGCGGCGCCGACGCCTACACGATGGAGAGGCGCGTATGACGAGCGCAGTAGACGGAGTTGGGGGATCGGTCGCCGGTCACGAAATGAGGAGGTCAGAGGAAGTGGAGAGAGCCGACGCTGCTGAGTCGGGCCTGATTCGGCTGCCGCCCGGCGCCGTGGTGCTGGGCATCGAATCGTCGTGCGACGAGACCGCCGCCGGTCTGGTCAGACTGACGGAGGGCGGCGCGCCGGATCTGCTCGGTCACGAGATCGCCTCGAGTTCGGATCAGCATGCGCGCTTCGGGGGCGTGGTTCCGGAGATCGCCTCGCGAGCCCACCTCGAGGCGATGACGCACACGATCCGCACCGCCTTCGCCAACGCGTCCGTCCCATACGGCCGGGTCGATGCCATCGCGGTGACCAGCGGACCTGGACTGGCCGGCGCGCTGCTGGTCGGAGTGGCCGCGGCCAAGGCGTACGCCGCGGCTTGGGAGGTCCCGTTGTTCGGCGTCAATCACCTGGCCGGCCACGTCGCCGCGGACACCCTCGAGCACGGGCCGATGCCGAAACCGACGTTGGCCCTGCTGGTCTCGGGTGGTCATACCCAACTCTTGCGGGTCGACGACCTGGCCGGCGACATCACCGAGATCGGCACCACCGTCGACGACGCGGCGGGGGAGGCCTACGACAAGGTCGCCCGGCTGCTCGGCCTCGGCTACCCAGGTGGGCCCGTGATCGATCGGCTGGCCGCCACCGGTGATGCTGCCGCCATCCGGTTCCCGCGGGGGCTCACCGGACCGCAGGACTCGAAATACGACTTCTCGTTCTCCGGCCTGAAAACGTCGGTCGCCAGGTTTGTGGAGAACATCGAGCGGGCCGGTGGAACGGTGCCGGTCGAGGATGTCTGCGCATCGTTCCAGGAAGCGGTGGCGGATGTCCTGACGGCGAAGACCGTCAGGGCGGCACTGGATCTCGGCATCGGCACTGTCGTCATCGCAGGTGGTGTCGCGGCGAACGGTCGAATTCGCTCGCTGGCCGGGCAACGGTGTGCAGCCGCGGGCCTCACCCTGCGAATACCGAGGATCGGGCTGTGCACCGACAACGGGGCGATGATCGCGGCAGTCGGCGCACACGTGGTGCAAGCCGGTGCCCGGCCGTCGGGCCCGTATCTGACCGGTAACCCGGCGATGCCGGTGGACTGCGTGCTGGCGTCCTGACCCGTCGGGGTCGCGGCGCATACTGGGGTCCTCTGTGTGCGAAAGGAAACAGCAATGGCCGCAATGGATTCGGGCTACTTCGGCGACGACGAGGCGAAGGCGTTCGTCGCTGAGCTGCGACGGGCCCAGCCAACGGCGGTTGGCGACACGATCTCCGCAGCGCTGCGGGCCGTAGCCCAGGCGGAACAGCCGCTGACGAAACGGCAGGGGGTCCGCGCGGTGGTGGCGTTGGCGCTGCTGTTGTCGTCTTTCGAGCCGGAAGTCGTCGAGGGTGCTCCCGACGGGGCTGACCTGCTGGCCTGGTTCGGTGACCTGGAGATCGAACTGAACCCGGCCCGCCGGCAGATCGCGGGGGCCGCCATCGATCGCCTGTTGCTGCCCGCGGACAACCAGTGGTACGACGCGGTCGCCGGCGAGCACCTCGAGAGCGCGTTGGCAGGTGTCCACCGGCTGCGCGACCTGTTGGCAGACTCTGCTGCGGACGAATAGGACCCCCGGGTTGAGGACTGGCACTCTCGTGGTTAGAGTGCTAGTTGAACGGTGCAGCGACGGCCCGGCTCCCGCGACGACGGGTCCGCCTCTGCGGCGTTCAGTCAGAACTTTTCAAGGACATCCGCAGAAACTTTCACACCCCAGAAGGGGGAGATCCACCGTGGCGAGCGTGAAGATCCAGCCGCTCGAGGACAAGATCCTCGTTCAGGCCAACGAGGCCGAGACGACTACCGCGTCCGGCATCGTCATCCCGGACACTGCCAAGGAGAAGCCCCAGGAGGGCACCGTCCTTGCGGTCGGACCAGGCCGTGTCGACGATAACGGCAACCGCGTTCCGGTTGACGTTGCCGAAGGCGACGTAGTCATCTACTCCAAGTACGGCGGCACCGAGGTCAAGTACTCGGGCCAGGAGTACCTGATCCTGTCGGCCCGCGACGTGCTGGCCAAGGTCACCAAGTGATGTGTGGCGGTGCCGAACGGCTCGACGAGTTCGGTCAGCACCGCCAATAGGTTTTTCGCCCGCGCCCCGATTTCCGCACACCGCGGGGTCGGGGCGCTGGTGTTCCGCCCTTGAGAACCACATCCCCATAAGAACAACAGTGCCCATAAAAACAAGAACAATCTGACGAAGGACTGGCATATCCATGGCGAAGCAGATCAGCTTCGATTCCGAGGCCCGGTCGGCGCTGCTGCGCGGCGTCGACAAACTGGCCGATTCGGTCAAGATCACTCTCGGCCCGCGCGGTCGTTATGTGGTGCTGGACAAGAAGTTCGGTGGCCCTACGGTCACCAACGACGGAGTCACCATCGCACGCGAGATCGACCTCGACGACGCGGGAGAGAACCTCGGTGCGCAGCTCGCCAAGACCGCGGCCACCAAGACCAACGACGTAGCCGGCGACGGCACGACGACCGCGACCGTGCTGGCCCAGGCCCTGGTCACCGAAGGCCTGCGGAACGTCGCGGCCGGAGCCGACCCGCTGGCGCTGCGCTCCGGCATCTCCAAGGCGGCGGACAAGGTCATCGCGATCCTCGAGTCGCGCGCCACCCCGGTGGTAGGCGATCGCGCCGCCATCGCACAGGTGGGCAGCATCGCCTCGCGCGACACCCTCATCGGCGACCTGCTCGGTGAAGCCATCGACAAGGTCGGCGCCGATGGCGTCGTCACCGTCGAAGAGCACGGCGGTCAGACCATCGAGCTCGAGTACACCGACGGTGTGCAGTTCGACAAGGGTTACATCTCCCCCTATTTCGCCACCGATCCGGAGGCGGCCGAGGCTGTCCTGGAAAACGCCGGCGTGCTCTTGGTCCGCGACAAGATCTCTGCACTCGCCGACCTCTTGCCGCTGCTGGAGAAGGTGCTCGCGGAGTCGAAGCCGTTGCTGATCGTCGCCGAGGACGTCGAGGGTGAGGCACTCTCGACCCTCGTCGTGAACGCGATCCGCAAGACGTTCAAGGTGGTCGCGGTGAAGTCGCCGTACTTCGGCGACCGACGCAAGTCGTTCATGCAGGATCTGGCCATCGTCACCGGCGCCGAGGTCGTCTCGCCCGAGGTGGGCCTCAAGCTCAAGGACGTCGGACTCGAGGTACTCGGCACGGTTCGCCGGGTGACCATCACCAAGGACAACACGACCATCGTCGACGGCGGCGGCTCCAAGGATGCCGTGGCCGACCGGGCGAAGCAGATCAAGGCCGAGATCGAGAGCACCGACTCCGACTGGGATCGCGAGAAGCTGCAGGAGCGGCTGGCCAAGCTGGCCGGCGGCGTCGCGGTGATCAAGGTCGGCGCCGCAACGGAAACCGAAGCCAAGGAGCGCAAGCACCGCATCGAGGATGCTGTGGCTGCCACCAAGGCCGCTGTTGCCGAGGGCATCATCGCCGGCGGTGGCTCCGCTCTGGTGCACGCCTCCTTGGAATTGGATTCACTCGAGGCCGAGTTGGGCGGCGACCAGGGGACGGGTGTGGCCATCGTCCGTCGTGCGCTGCGCGCCCCTGCCTATTGGATTGCCGCCAACGGCGGCAAGGAGGGTTCGGTCGTCGTGAATCGGATCGCCGAACTTCCGGTCGGGCACGGATATGACGCCGCCGCCGACGAGTTCGTCGATCTGATTGCTGCCGGCATCATCGATCCGGTCAAGGTCACGAAGTCGGCAGTGGCGAACGCTGCGTCGATCGCCGGCATGGTGCTGACCACGGCCAGCACGGTGACCGACATTCCTGAGCGGGAAGCCGCGAGTGCAGGCCACGCAGGCCACGGCCACCAGCACTGATTCCATCCGCTACCTGCGTTCGAGCAGGTGCCCGTTGGCGCGGGCGGTCCCGGTGAAGGCACCGGGATCGCTCGCGCTTCGTCGTCGATCGGCTGCGCCGAACCGGCTCGTTCGGACGTTGCCCAGGCTCACCCGAATGATCAAGAACTAGTGACGATGATACTGAGCCGGCGATCCATTCGTGCGTGACCGTGCACCGTGAGCAGCACAAGTGGTGCGATAGGAACGCTGATCAGCTGATGGGGTGAAGCGAAGCTAGGCGATAGGGTGACAAGGAGCGAATACTGCACTAATCTCCTAGTCGTGCCACAGACGTGGTCGATTGGGGCATGCGATGACCGTGCGGACCGGCGGAGTGCACCGCGGCGGCGCTAACGGCCACCATCGCCCGTCGCCCGACGGACCGGGAACGGGATCAGCGGCTGACCGTGTCAGCCGGCTCGCACCGACAGAGCCAGCAGTTGCTGTCGCTCACCCTCGGACAGGCCGCCCCAGATGCCATAGGGCTCATGGACTTCGAGAGCATGAGCACGGCACGCCATCATGGCCGGACAGTCATTGCAAACCGCCTTCGCGGTCGCCTCGCGTCTCGCCCGCGCCGGGCCTCGCTCGCCTTCCGGGTGAAAGAAGTAGGAACTCGCCATGCCGCGACAGGCGGCGTGCAACTGCCAGTCCCACACATCGGCGTTCGGACCGGGAAGACGCCTGGTATCGGCCATGGTGTTGCCCACCTCCGTCACTCGCCTTCGTCGACGATCACAGATAAGGCAAGCATCGGGGCGTGGAGCTGGCCCGATCCGGTCGCATCTGCATTGATATCGACGCTGCTGTGATCATGACCCTAGGCCCGTTTGGCGGGCGCATCAAGAGCCGGATTCTGATCTTCGTCGATCAATTTCATGATCAATGTGACGCTCGGGCCACGTCGTCCTCACGACCACGTCGTACGTCACCGGAGGAAGCGCCAACGGGCGACGGTGCACGCTTGACGGTCGGGTTCGGTCGATGAACGGGTGGCCCAGTCACCCCAAACGACTGGATGCTCAACGCTGCGTTGTCACGATTGCGCAACGACGTCATCGATCGCCATACGTAGTGCAACGAATCGGCTACACTCCGTCAAAAGTTGGCACGTTTTGTGGCAATTGTGACCGGTTTCCCGTGCTTGATCGATTCACGCGTCACCTCGAACGGGCGACGGCAGACGGTGTCGTCTGCGAAGCTTTATCTCTCGTCGGACTCGTCCCCGATGTGGCTTGCGATATGAACCACCCGGTCGGGTGCCGCCTGGCTCGGCGACCGACGCCGGTTGACCCTCCGACCGATGAACACCTGGAAAGTAGGTAGACGTGACTTCCGTGCTGATCTGCGATGAGCGCAGGAGTGCCCGCGACGGTTTGAACCGCGTGATGGCGTCGGTGCCGTCGGTGACCGGCATCGATTGCGTTGGCGGTGGGGACGAACTGCTGGGTCGCTATGGGCGGGAAGCAGCTGACGTCGTGCTCATCGGTACCCAACGAGCGCTCACGAGCGGTATCGAAGCTACCCGCCGACTGTTGGCGATCCATCCGTCCGCGGTCGTCATCGTCTTCGGCTCGCCAGACGACACCGCCTCCATCGCGGCGGCGATCGCCTGCGGCGCAAGGGGATTCCTGCGTTGGGACGCGACCCAGCCGGAAATCGTCGCGGCACTGGCTGACACATTGACCAGCCCGCGGATACCGTCGCCGCGCGACGCCGTCGACGGTCAGGCCCAGTTGACCGAGCGGGAACTGCAGGTGCTGCGGGGCATGAGCCAAGGACAGTCGAACGGCGAGATCGGCAAGGAGCTTTTCCTCTCGGAGGACACCATCAAGACGCACGCCAGGCGCCTGTTCCGCAAGCTCGGTGCCCGTGATCGTGCACAGGCCGTTGCGGTCGGCTTTCGGCGTGGCCTCGTAGCCTGATCGTGCACCGAAGGTGACGCACCGCAGTCGGCCTGCGACGGGCGGTACGGCGCGCGTGACGCTTTGGAGTACGACGATCGCAGAGCGAGGCCATCGTTCGCGATTCACGACCTCGAGCCACTATCCGGTTACGATCTACCAGCGCGACCCGGCCGGGCCGCGAAGCGGGGCCATCGTGCTTATTCGATCCGTGGTTGTCACGAATTGAAATTGACACGAATGGCTGACCCTGCGGGATCTCCCGTGGGCTGTGTAACGGACAGGCCTGTTACAACGATGGATCAAGCAGGGAATGCAGCTGACGGAGCTGGGTTCGAGTCCTTTGTCGAAGCCGCTGTCGGTGGAAACCGGGAAGCGCTCTCGCTGCTGCTTGCCCGGATTCATCCGCTGGTGGTGCGATATTGCCGCTCCCGACTCTCCTCAGGCCACCGCTCCCTTTCAACCGCCGACGACGTCGCCCAGGAGGTGTGCATGGCCGTCATGACAGCTTTGCCCTCCTACAACCGTCGACGGCCGGCCGTTTCTCGCGTTCGTGTACGGGATCGCCGCCCACAAGGTCGTCGACGCACACAGGGCGGCAGGGCGATCGAAGTCGGTCCCCGTCTCCGAAGTTCCAGAGGGCATCAGCACGGAGCTGGGCCCGGAGCAGCGCGCCGTCGACGGCAGCGTCGCCGGCACCATGGCGTCACTACTTGCGACACTGCCGCCGAGCCAGCAGGAGATCCTCCGGCTTCGGGTGGCCGTCGGACTCTCGGCGGAAGACACTGCTGCTGCCCTTGGCATGACGGCCGGAGCGGTACGGGTCGCCCAGCATCGCGCGCTGTCCAAGCTCCGCGGCATCCTCGAGGCCGACTCCGGTCTCTGGGAGCAGGTGATCTGATGAGTGATCAGCGACCCCGCGAGCGGTTCCGGCCGCCCGGTCTGCGGCGGGGCTCCGGCCGTGGCCGGCCACACTGACGAGCCGACACTGTCCGGCGTCAGGTTTCCGATCGTGGACGACCTCGGCATGATCGCCGCGGACGATCGCATGCTTGATCTGATCGTGCTCGGGCACGCGGACCTGGCGGCGGCGTCAACGGAGTCCCGTGCACTCACCGATGGCGACGAACCGCCCGTCTTCGGCGAAGGTTCCCTCGCGCCTTTGTTGGCGGCCTGGCGGTCCGAGATCGTGGATCCGCCGCTACCCGAGCTGCCGACCGTCATCTATCCAAAACGCACCATGCGGGCACCCGCCAATCGGCCGCCTGGTCGGGCGCTACGGCCGATCCTGGTTGCGGCGGTAGCGATTTTCGCCCTGGTGGTGGGTTCCGCTGCCGTCGGTGCACACTCCGCGCAACCGGGGGACGCGCTCTGGCCCCTCACCAAGGTCCTGTACTCATCGCACGCCGACTCCGTGGCTGCGAAGTACACGGTGACGGACATGATGAAGTCGGCCAGGTTCTGGCTCGACCACCACCAGGCCGCACTGGCCCGCCCGTACCTCACCTCGGCGTCCGCTGCGATCAGCACGGGTCGATTCGTCCGACGGTCTGCGAGCAGTTGCAGGACGAATTGACGAACCTGTCAACCAAGCGGGAGCGAGTAGCACCGCGACCGGCAGCGCGACCGGCGCTCAATCGAGCGCGGCCGGGTTGGTAGCGGGTGCCACGCCTGGTTCGAGCCACTCCGTCAAGCCGGGCACGACAACCAGTCCGAACGGGAAGACCGGCACGACGAGCTCCGCACCACGGTCCCCGGCGTCGCCCGATGCTCCGGCGATCGCACCCCTACCCGGCTCCGGCACCGCCCCGGATGGTTCGGCCACCGACCCGGTGGTCGAGTGGCCGACCGACCCGGTCACAACGGGGCCGGTCGTACCCCCCGTCATCCCCGATCCTGCGACGACTCCTGATCCGGCACCACGCCTGATCCTGCGACGACTCCTGATCCCGGCACCACGCCTGATCCGGGCACCACTCCTGATCCGGCCACGACTCCTGATCCGGCCACCACACCGGACCCCCCGACCACACCTGATCCGGCGACGACTCCTGATCCAGGCACCACTCCCGATCCGGCCACGACTCCCGATCCGGCCACCACGCCAGATCCTGCAACCACGCCCGATCCCGCGACAACGGCCGATCCGGGGACCACGCCGGATCCCGATACCACCGCGCCGACGGGCGATGTGACGGTCGACCCGTCCACGGTCATCCCGTCGACATCCGAGCTGCCCGTACCGACGCCCAGTGACACCCTCGGGGACGGGGCGCCGGTCCCCCCCAGCACGCCAGCCAGTCCGTGACCCACACTCCCCTAGACTGGCCGAATGCCAAGTAGTCCAGTGTTTTCCAGCGACGCCGACGGCGATTCGTTCGACGACAAATTCTCGTTGATCGGATTGACGTATGACGACGTTCTGCTGCTCCCCGACGCCTCTGACTTGGTGCCGAGCGAGGCGGACACGCACACCCGGCTGACCCGGAACGTGTCGCTGACCATCCCGCTGGTCTCCAGCGCGATGGACACGGTGACGGAGTCGCGGATGGCCATCGCCATGGCCCGCCAGGGTGGTATCGGTGTTCTTCACTACAACATGCAGCCGGAGAACCAGGCGACGCAGGTCGAGATCGTCAAGCGCTCCGAGGCCGGTATGGTGACCGACCCGATCACCTGCTCGCCGGATGCGACCATCGGGGAAGCGGACGGCATGTGTGCCATGTTCCGCATCTCGGGTGTTCCCGTGACCGATGCCGAAGGTCATCTGGTCGGCATCATCACCAACCGGGACATGCGGTTCGAGGTGGACATGGATCGGCCGGTCCGCGAGGTGATGACACCGATGCCGCTGGTCACCGCGCCGGTCGGGTGCTCCGCCGAGGTGGCACTGGGTTTGCTGCGTCGACACAAGATCGAGAAGCTGCCGCTGGTCGACGGCGACGGAAAACTCCGCGGGCTGATCACCGTCAAGGACTTCACCAAGACCGAGCAGTACCCGAATGCGACCAAGGACAAGGACGGCAGGCTGTTGGTCGCGGCCGCTGTCAGCGTCGGTGACGCGGCCTACGGAAGGGCGATGGGACTGGTCGACGCCGGCGTCGACGTGCTGATGGTCGACACGGCACACGGCCATTCCCGGGCCGTGGCCGACATGGTCGCCCGGCTGCAGAAGGACGTCGGCCGTCGCGTCGACATCGTGGGGGGCAATGTAGCAACCCGGGCCGGCGCCCAGTCGCTCATCGATGCCGGCGCCGACGCGGTCAAGGTCGGGGTCGGACCCGGTTCGATCTGTACCACGAGGGTGGTCACCGGCATCGGCGTGCCGCAGGTCACCGCGATCCACGAGGCGGCGAAGGCGTGCCGCCCGGCCGGTGTGCCGCTGATCGGCGACGGCGGCCTCCAGTTCTCCGGCGACATCGCGAAAGCGATCGCGGTCGGCGCCGATTCAGTGATGCTGGGCTCGCTGCTGGCCGGTGTGTCGGAGTCGCCCGGTGAGCTGATCTTCGTGAACGGCAAGCAGTACAAGACGTACCGCGGTATGGGTTCGCTCGGTGCCATGCGGTCCCGCGGCGAGGCGAAGGCCTATTCGAAGTCGCGCTACGGCCAGGACGACGTGCTGTCCGACGACAAGCTGGTGCCGGAGGGCATCGAGGGTCGCGTGCCCTACCGGGGCAAGCTCTCCGACGTCACACACCAGCTGATCGGTGGTCTGCGGGCGGCCATGGGCTACACCGGGTCGCGCACCATCTCCCGGCTGCAGGAGGCGAAGCTGGTCCGGATCACGGCGGCCGGTCTCAAGGAGTCGCACCCGCACGATGTCACCATCACCACCGAGGCGCCCAACTATTTCGACCGGTGAGCACCGGGAGTCATCGCCGACCAGCCTCACCGACAGGAGCACGCCGTGAACGAGACCGTTGAGATCGGCATGGGCCGGACGGCCCGCCGCACCTACGGACTGGACGACATCGGCATCGTGCCGTCCCGGCGCACCCGGTCGTCGTCCAAGGTGTCCACCGCCTGGCAGATCGACGCGTACCGCTTCGAGATCCCGCTGATCACGGCGGCCTGCGACGCCGTGGTCTCACCGGCCGTCGCTGCCGAAGTCGGTCGGCTCGGTGGACTGGGGGTGATCGACGGCGAGGGACTGTGGGCGCGGCACGCCAACCCGCAGAAGGTGATCGACGCAATTGTGGGGTTGGGGCCAGATGCGGACGCGACGGATGTGCTGGCCAAGCTGCAGGCTGCCTACTCGGCGCCGGTCTCCGAGGATCTGCTGATCGAGGCGATCGGGACACTGCGTGCGGGCGGATCGACGGTCGCTGTGCGCCTGTCTCCGCAGAACGCCGCGATCTGGGCGCCGAAGGCGATTGCCGCCGGTATCGAGCTGCTGATCATCCAGGGGACGATCGTGTCCGCCGAACACGTCCAGGTCGGGGGTGAGGCGCTCAACCTCAAATCGTTCATCGCCGATCTCGACGTTCCGGTGATCGTCGGAGGCGCGACGAACTATCAGACGGCTACTCACCTGATGCGCACCGGTGCGGCTGGGGTCATCGTCGGTACCGGCAGCGGGTCGCACGCGACAACCGCTGAGGTGCTTGGCATCTCGGTGCCCATGGCGACGGCGATCGCAGACGCTGCGGCGGCCCGCAGGTCGTACCTGGACGAGACCGGCGGCCGGTACGTGCACGTCATCGCCTCCGGCGATCTGCACACCAGCGCGGACATCGCGAAGGCGATCGCCTGCGGCGCGGACGCCGTCATGCTGGGTGAACCCCTGACCGAGGCCAGCGAAGCCCCGGCCAATGGCTGGTTCTGGCCGACCACCGCCGCACATCCGGTATTGCCGCGTGGGTTTGCCGGTCCGTGCGGATTTGCCGACATCTCCCTCGAGCAGTTGTTGCTCGGACCGGCGGTCAGTGCCGACGGCACCAGCAACCTTTTCGGGGCGCTGCGCCGCGCCATGGCGAAATCCGGTTATTCAGATTTGAAGGAATTCCAGAAGGTCGGCCTGACCGTCCGGGCTTGACCGGCCGCTAGATCCAGTCCTTCTTGCGCAACGTGACGTAAAGCGTTGTCACAGCGGCGATCATCACGACGAATGCGATGATGAAACCGATCCTCGACTGATATCCGGGATAGGGCACATTCATTCCCATGAATCCCGTGATGAGCGTCGGCACCGCGATGATCGCTGCCCAGCCGGTCAGCTTTTTCATCACGGTGTTCAGGTGCACGTCGGCCAAGGCCAGGTTGGTCTCGTACATCGACGAGATCACGTCCCGCAGTGCGTCGGCGGCCTGCGCGGCGTGATCGGCATGGTCGGACACGTCCGAGAACTCCCGGACGCTCTTCGTGCCGAGCAGTCGCTCGGCGGCGTCGGTCGGGCTCGGGTCGGCCGTGTCGTGCTTGGCCGCTGCCCTGCCCGCCGCATTGGCCAGACCCGAGGCGACATTGCGCATCGGCGTGGTCGAGCGCCGGAGGTGGGCCAGCGCCCGACGTAGTCGGAAGGCGTCGAGCTGTTGGTCCCGGCCAAGCGGCTTGTCGTCGAAGAGCGTCTCGGACAGCTGGTCAACCGCGTCCTCGAGTTCGTCCAACACGGCGGAGTAACCGTCGACGATGTAGTCGAAGACGGCATGGATGGCGGCCGGAATGCCGTCGGCCACGATCGCCCGTTCGGCTTGGTCCAGCGCGCGGCAGAGTTCGGCCCGCATCTGCTCGTCGGCCAGCACGATCATCGCCCGCGGGCCGGCCAGGATCGACACCTGTTCCGCCTGCAGATCCGCGGCCGCGGCATCGAAGGTCACCGCCCTGATCACCGCGACCATCGAATCGCCCACCCAGTCGACCTTGACCGGCTCCCGCTCACCGACCAGATCCTCGATGGCCAGTGCGTCGATGCCCAGGACGCGGGCGGCATCGCCCAACGGGGTGCTTTCTTCGCGAGGGAGGAAGAACCAGGCTCTGGCGCCGTCGTCGGCCCCCAGCGCCGTGCGCACCTCGGTCGGCGTGGCCGCTCGCTCGGTCATGCCTGCGGACGTCCAGACCCGACCGTTTGCGGTGACCTGCGGGGGAGTGCGGCGGGTGTCGGATTGCGCGGTCATGGTGACATCATGCTGCCCATACCCATCGCCTCGCGGCGTTGCGGTCCGGTGCATGGCGCGAAAGTAGGACACGTGGAACCAGTGGTAGCGGCGCTGGACGTCGGCGGTACGTCCATCAAGGCGGCGTTGATAGACCGCCGCGGCCATGTGCTGGTCGAACTGCGCCGGCCCACCGCCGTCGAGTCGGGGCCGGACGGCGTGGTGGCCGGGATCCTCGCGCTGGCGCAGGAACTCGTCGAGACCACGGAAGTCGACGTCCACGCCGTCGGCATCTGTGTGCCGGGAACGGTCGACCCGGCGGCGGGGATCGCCCGGCACGCCGTCAATCTGGGCTGGCGGGACGTGCCGCTGGTGTCACTGATCGCCGCGCGCACCGGCGTGCCGGTGGTCCTCGGGCACGATGTTCGCACCGCTGTGCTGGCCGAGGCGCGATCGGGAGGCGCGACGCGGGGCTCGTTGTTCTTCGTGGCGATCGGGACCGGCATCGCGGGCGGACTGGCCAGGGACGGCGTCGTCGACGACGGAGCCTCCGGACTCGGTGGCGAGGTGGGCCATCTGGTGGTGCGCCCGGAGGGACCGGCCTGCCGGTGCGGCAACCGCGGCTGCCTGGAGACGATCGCGTCGGCTTCCAGAATCTCCGATCGGTACGCGGCTCTCACCGGCCGTCGGGATGTGTCGGCGCAACACATTGCCGCCTTGGTGCAGGCCGGGGAAGCTGCAGCGCAGAGGATCTGGGACGAGGCTGTTGGCGCTCTCGCCGACGCTCTTGCCGCGGTCACCGTGTTGATCGACCCTGGACGTTTCGTCATCGGCGGTGGACTCTCGCTGGCCGGTGCGACACTGATCGCACCGCTCGAGGCCGCGCTCGAGCGGCGGTTGACCTTCCGGCCGGCCCCGCCGATCTCCGTGTCGCTGCTGGGTGACCGGGCCGGCACGCTCGGTGCCGCCATTCGCGCCTGGGACTGCCTGGATGCTCTCGCCGGCGAGATCCGATGACCACGCGGCTGACCGGTGCGCAGGTGGTCACCCCGACCGGCCTGCTGGACGGCGGCGTCGTCGTGGTTCGCGACGGCTTCATCGCGAGGGTTGACGCAGCCGGCGCCCTTGCCCCGGACGGCGACGAAACGTTCGATCTGACCGGCCTTTTCATCTTGCCGGGGTTCATCGATCTGCACGTGCACGGGGGCGGCGGCGCGACTTTCGACGACGGCGGCGACTCGATCGCCACCGGTCTGGCCGCGCACCGACTGTCCGGCACCACTCGGTCGCTGGTGTCGCTCGTGACCGCCCCGGCCGACGACATGGCGCGGAACATCGCGGCAGCGGCCGAGTACGCGGCCGGCGACCCGACGGTGCTCGGCCTGCATCTGGAGGGACCGTTCCTGTCGGTCGACCGGCGCGGCGTGCACGACCCACGAGCACTGCTGATGCCGGATCCTGTTGTGCTGGAACGGTTCCTCGCCGCCGGAGCCGGGCAGATCGCCATGGTGACAGTGGCACCCGAGCTGCCGGGCGGGCTCGATCTGGTGCACCGACTCGTTGCGGCCGGTGTGCACCCTGCCATCGGTCATTCCGACGCCGGCTACGAGGTGGCCCGGCAGGCCTTCCGGGCCGGGGCCGAGGTTGTCACCCATGCGTTCAACGGGATGCGGCCGCTGCACCACCGGGATCCGGCGATCATCGGCGCTGCGATGGACGCCGGGGTGGTGCTGGAGGTGATCAACGACGGCGTCCACCTGCACGAGGCAACCGTCCGTCTGCTCCGGTCGATCGCACCGGGTCGGCTGGCGCTGATCACCGATGCGATGGCGGCCACCTGTGCGTCCGACGGTTCTTACCGGCTCGGCGCATTCGATGTGCAGGTGCAGGACGGGGTCGCCCGGCTGGCCGATGGCACCATCGCCGGATCGACCCTGACCATGGGTGTCGCGGTACAGCGGGCCGTCCGATTCGTCGGCATGTCCGTGGTGGAGGCGGCCAACGCCGCGTCTCTCGTGCCGGCAACGGTGCTCGGTGTGGCCGAGAAGTTCGGCTCCATCCAGGTGGGTCGAGCGGCCGACCTGGTGATCACCGACGCCGACCTGACCGTGCAGGGCTGTCATGGTCGACGGGCGCTGGGCGAGACCGCTTCCCGGCGGTCCGCGCGTCGGACCGTGATCCCGATCCGGGCCGTCGCCGACTGCGCCGAAAGTACCTGGTCTACCCGTCGCGCCTATCCCGTTTCCGCTGGCGGAGGCCCGCCTCGGTCAGTCGGCGCAGCAGCTCCCGCGAATCGACGGGGAGGGCACCCGCCTGCACCAAGAGTTGGTATCGGTTCTCCGGCACGTCGTAATGGTCGTGATCGAAGCCACGAGCCGGGATGTCCTGGGCCGATGCGAAGACGTGCAGCTCGTCGTATGACGCGTCGCTGACGAGGTGCGACCACAGCCGACCGTGGGCGGGCCAGCGCGGCGGGTCGATCAGGATGGACACCGTCGAATTGTCCCCCGGCCGTCATGTCGAGGACCGGCAGCCCTAGCGCGTGACCGGCGCGATGAGTGGAACGGCGGCCTGCACGGTAAACTCGGCCGCAGCTGACCGACGACGGTGGCTAGGGTTCCGCTCTTCTCCGTGCGTACCGGTGAGGGGGCAGGTCCGAGCGCCACATGGGTCCGGCGTGTTCGACACTGTGATGCGTCACAGTGACCGAACTGCCCGGGCGCACACCTCCGGGACAAAAGCCCAGGGAGGGACCGGTCTGCACACGTCGCTACCAACCGTGTGCCGACACCGGCCCCACCTCGAAAGGGAATCCCGTGACATCGGATCAAGCAGCAACACCCGAACAGCAGGCCGATCGGAACGATCTCGAAGCGCATCCGGTGCTGGTCGTCGATTTCGGGGCGCAGTACGCCCAGCTGATCGCGCGGCGCGTCCGCGAAGCCGCCGTCTACTCGGAGATCGTGCCGTCGTCGATGTCCGCGTCGGACATGCTCGCCAAGTCCCCTTCCGCGATCATCCTGTCCGGCGGGCCGTCCAGCGTCTACGAGGAGAACGCGCCGCAACTGGACCCCGCCCTGTTCGACGTGGACGTCCCGATGTTCGGCATCTGCTACGGGTTCCAGGTGATGGCCACCGCGCTCGGCGGCCGGGTGGACAAGACCGGGCGACGTGAGTACGGCGCCACCGAACTGACCGTCACAGACCCCGAATCGTCCTTGCTCCAAGGGCTTCCCGAGCACATCGGGGTGTGGATGAGCCACGGGGACTCCGTTGCGCAGGCGCCTCCCGGGTTTGCTGTCACGGCGACGACCGCGGACACCCCGATCGCCGCGTTCGAGAACGTCGGACGGCGATTCGCCGGCGTCCAATACCACCCGGAGGTCGTCCATTCCGCCCACGGCCAGGAGGTGCTCCGCCGGTTCCTGGTCGACGTGGCCGGCATCAGTCCCGACTGGACCGCCGCCGAGATCCTGACCGAGCAGGTCGAGCTGATCCGGGCGAAGATCGGCACCGACAAGGTCATCTGCGGGCTGTCCGGCGGCGTGGACTCCGCAGTGGCTGCCGCGCTGGTCCATCGGGCCGTCGGCGACCAGCTGACCTGCGTCTTCGTCGATCACGGGTTGCTCCGCAAGGGCGAGCGCGAGCAGGTCGAGAAGGACTACGTCGCGGCCACCGGCATCAAGCTGATCACCATCGACGCGGCCGATCGGTTCCTCGGCGCGCTGGCCGGCGTGTCCGACCCCGAGACGAAGCGCAAGATCATCGGTCGCGAGTTCATCCGGGTCTTCGAGCAGGCTGCCGCGCAGGTGTCGGCGGAGGAGGGCGGGGTCAAGTACCTGGTGCAGGGCACGCTCTATCCCGACGTGGTCGAGTCCGGGGGCGGTACCGGCACGGCGACGATCAAGTCGCACCACAACGTCGGCGGTTTGCCGGACGACCTGACGTTCTCCCTGGTGGAGCCGCTGCGCACGTTGTTCAAGGACGAGGTCCGGCTGCTCGGATACGCGCTGGGACTGCCGGCTAGCATCGTCGGTCGGCATCCGTTCCCCGGTCCGGGTCTTGGCATCCGGATCATCGGTGAGGTGACCCATCACCGGCTGGAGGTGCTCCGGGCGGCCGATGCGATCGTCCGGGAGGAGATGACCGCGGCCGGCGTCGACGCGCAGATCTGGCAGTGCCCTGTGGTGTTGTTGGCGGATGTCCGCTCCGTCGGCGTACAGGGTGACGGCCGGACCTATGGACATCCGATCGTGTTGCGCCCGGTGTCCAGCGAGGACGCGATGACGGCCGACTGGTCGAGACTGCCGTACGAACTCCTGGCCAGGATCTCCGGCCGAATCACCGGCGAGGTCCCGGACGTCAACCGCGTCGTCCTGGACGTGACGAGCAAACCACCGGGGACGATCGAGTGGGAATGACCAAGGTCGGCCCAGGGCCCGGTGGCACGGTCTCGACGAAGGGCGGTACCTGGCTCATCGTCACGCTGGGGGCGCTGTCCGCCTTCGGCCCGCTGTGCATGGACATGTACCTGCCGGCGCTTCCCGCGCTCGCCGGGTCTCTCGACTCCACCGCAGGCGCGGCGCAGCTTTCCCTGTCCACGTGCATCGTCGGGCTGGGTCTCGGGCAACTCCTGGTCGGGCCGTTCTCCGATCGCCTCGGCCGGCGCGGACCACTGCTGATCGGGCTCGCCCTGTTCATCGCGACGTCGGCGGCGTGTGCGGTCACCACGTCGATGACGGTGCTGATCGTCCTGCGGCTGTTGCAGGGCATGGCCGGCGCGGCCGGGATCGTCCTGTGCCGCGCGATCGTCGCCGACCGGTTCACCGGAAAGGCTGCGGCCGCCTACTTCTCGACCATCGCCGCGATCAATGGGTTGGCGCCGATCCTGGCGCCCGTGCTCGGGGCGCAGGTGCTGCGGCTCGGCAGCTGGCGCACGGTGTTCTGGGTTCTCACCGGTATCGGCGCGGTGCTCCTGCTGCTGACCCTGCTCATCGTGAGGGAGTCCCTTCCTCCTGAACGGCGGTCCACCGCCGGGATGTCCGGCACCATCCGGGCTTTCCGAGCGCTGCTCGCGGACCGGGTTTACGTTGGCTATGCGGTCGCCGGCTCGATGGTCTCCGCTGCCATGTTCGGCTATATCTCGGCTTCGCCTTTCCTGTTGCAAGAGGGCTTCGGCCTTTCGCCGCAGGTGTTCTCGTTCTGCTTCGCGTTGAACGCCTTCGGCATCGTGTGCATGAGTCAGCTTGGTCGCATGCTGCTCCGGCGCACCACGTCTGTGGTGTTGCTCAAATGGGGGGTGTGGCAGTGCGCGCTCGGCGCCTGCCTGCTGGCGGTGGCCCTGGTCGGCCGTTTGCCGCTGCCGTTCGTTCTCGGCGCGCTGTTCGTCATGGTGTCGTCCGTGGGCTTTGCGCTGCCCCATTCCTCGGTGCTGGCCATGGATTTGCACCGCAACATCGCGGGCTCGGCGTCGGCCCTGCTCGGAGCTGCGCAATTTGCCTTCGGTGCGGTCACCGCCCGAATGGTCGGATTCGGTGACAAGACAGGGGGGACGGCGCTCGGGGTCACCGCGGTGCTGGCGGCTCTGGTGGCCATCGGTGGGCTGTTCCTCGCCACCCGGACGTCACGTCGAGGCCAGATCCAGGTTGCTTGACGCGCAGAACGCAAACGGACCCGGGTACCTGCTTCCAGGTACCCGGGTCCGCTTCCACTTCAGCATCACCAGTGCCGTCGAAGGGAATCGAACCCTTCGCATCGCCCGTGCTCGACTGCCGCGCCCGACGGCGCCGTCTGCCGATGGAAACCACCTACGCATCCAGGGCCGGCACTTCATATTAACAGCGCGAAAGGTCCGGTCATTCCCGTTCGGGAAAACTGACCGACCCCCGGAGTCAATTCCGATCGCTGCGTGCTCGCCCGGAACCCGGCAACGCGGTGGCCAGCAATCCGAGGCCGATCAGGGCGATCATCCCCGCGACGATCCATTTGGCCGCCGAGTCGACGAACCACCACGGGTTCCCGGTCAGGCCGACCACCGAGATCGTCAGGAAGACCAGGGACAGCACGACGCCGATCACGTTCGCCCGGCGTCGCACCGGAACAGTTGTCTCATCCACCGTTGACCACCTCCGCGAAACCTGCATTGACCTTGACGTCCAGATTCAATGTGCCGGAATCGGCCTGGCCGGTGGCGTGCCCGGTCGACTGCTTGCGCAGACCGTCCGACACGTTGCCAAGGCACTCGGTGTGGCCGACCTGGGCGTCGCACGTCGCATTCACGTTCATGCCCGCCGGGACCACGACCTCGGCATGGCCACCCTTGAGGTCCGACGTCGACCGACTTCACCTCACCCTTCGGGAATGGTGACCCCGGAGAGATCCAGCCTGAACTCGCCGGCGTTGGACGAGTAGGAGTTCTGCAACTCGGCATATGCAGGGGTGCAGATCGGTCGCGCCGTAGCCGGTGGTGCCGCTGATACCGGTGACGGCCAGGGCCAGTGTCACCAGGGACAGGAAGACACCCGGACCGATGAGCGAATAACCGCGACCGCGCAGCGCGGAGATCAGCAGACCGACCGCGAGCACTCCGAGAGCGATGGCGGACACCTGGGCCCAGGTCAGCGCCCACCAGCCGGCGAACACGCCGGCCGCGGTCAAGCCCGCCGACGAGCAGCGTGGCGCCCATGGTGACCCGGGTGATCACACCGCCGATCCCGGCTCTTCGCCGTCGCCGGCTGGGGAAGGGGTGTCGGCTCCGGCAGATCCCAGGCGAACGGCGCCACACCCAGCGGGTCCCAGGCCGGCGGAGTGGTGCGAGCCATCTGTTCGTCGAGCAGGGACGGAGCTTCCGGGCTGGACGGCTCGGGACCGCGGGGGCTCCCGGGGACTTCGTGAAGTTCACCGGTTCCGTCGTGGACGCCGACGGAGCCGGGCCCTGCGACCTGGAGCCTGTCGCCGGTTGCTCCCAGAAGGCGGGCTGACGTGAACGGGGATCTTCCGTCCGGCGCGCTCGCGCCGGCGCTGACCGCTGCTGCCAGGACCCGACCACTGACTCTGCTTCGAACCGCAACCGCCCCACTGACCGCGTCCGTACCGACCGGCTCTGGCCGCGGAGCGGACGCCGTTCGCCCACTGCTCCGTCTGCGCCGCCCAATCCTGCGCGGCTCTGGCCCCACGGGCCACGGGCCCAGTCGTTGTTTCCCCACCGGGCGCGCTGGTCGAAGCGACGGCGCTTGCGCATGATGGCGAGCAGGATGACGCCTCCGATGGCCAGCGGTAGGAAGGGCAGTCCCCACGAGAACATGGAGAACGCCGAGACGACGGCCACGATGCCGAGGCCGACGGCCAGCGGCGGGGGCACCGAAGAACGGCCCCGGCCGAGCAAAGCCTCGGCGGCGGAGACTTCGTCCCCGTCGGCAGGCAGTAGAAGCCAGCCGAGTACGTACAGCAGGCCACCGAAACCGCCGAAGATCGTCAGCACGACGAAGGCGACCCGGATCAGAACGGGATCGATGCCGAAGGCCCGGCCGAGTCCACCGGCGACCCCGGCGATCTTCCTGTCACCCGTCGACCGGCGCGGACGCCGGAGCCATCTGTCGCCAGGTGAGTTGGTGCGCGCATTGCCATCCGGCGTCGGATCCTGCACCCCGGACCCGTGGTTCCACTGATCGGTCATGACGACAAGACTGCCCGCCGCGAGGCTGAAGGACCATCGGGGATCACCCTGGTTCTGCCGGGTCAGGGTGATCCCCGATGGCCCGGGGAGCCGTGTCGTGTGACCCTGGTGGGGTGAGTTCGCACAGCTCTGCCCATCGACCGGCATCCGCCGGCCAACCCCCGCCCCCTAGCGCGGCGGAGCGGGTCGACCTGCCGCCTCCGGACGACAGGGCAGCCCGGCCGGAATCGCCCGATGCCGCTTCTGTCGGGGGCAATCCGGGTGTTGCGTCCACGGTGTCCGCTGACCTCGAGCGCACTCCGGACGGAATTGCGCGCCTGACCCGCCGCCGGGACGGGTCGGTCGTCGGTGGCGTGGCCGGCGGTATCGCCGACCACCTCCGCGTGCCCGTGCTGTGGGTCCGGGTGGCCTTCGCACTGATGGCGGTGGTGGCCGGGGCCGGGGTGCTGGCCTACGCGCTGCTGTGGATCTTCGTGCCGCCCGGTCCGGAAGGTGCCGGTAGACCCGTCTCGGGCGCGCGGGCTGGAGTGGAGCGCCGGCAGGCGATCGGCATCGCCGCCCTCGGTCTTGCGCTGATGATCGTGGCCACCGCTCTCGGGATCAGCCGGGCGCTCGGCTGGGTGCTGGGACCGCTCGGTCTGGCCGCGCTCGGAGGTGCCTTCATCTGGCGCGAGGCTGATGATGCGCGCCGGGCCCGCTGGCGCAAGACCGCTGCCGGAATCGTCGGGCCGAGCCGAGGCACTGCGTGGCGGGTCGGCGGCGGCGCCGCACTGGTGATCGGCGGCTTGTCGGTCTTCGCCCTCGGGCAACTCGATTTCACCGCCGTGCGATCAGCCCTGATCGCCGTGCTGCTGACGCTGGTCGGCGTGGCCATCATCACGGTGCCCTGGTGGATCCGGCTGATGCGCGACCTCGGCGACGAGCGTCAGGGGCGGATCCGCGAACGGGAGCGCGCGGAAATCGCTGCCCATCTGCACGATTCGGTGTTGCAGACGCTGGCGCTGATCCAGCGTCAGGCCGGCGATTCGCGCGAGGTGGTGCGGCTGGCCCGTGGCCAGGAGCGGGAATTGCGAACCTGGCTTTACGGCCCGGCCGGGTATGCAGCGCAGGGAAGTGGCACGCCGTCGCCGTCGACCACCTTCGCCGCAGCGCTCGCTTACGCTGCCGGGGACGTGGAAGACACCTACGCCCTCGCCATCGCTCCGGTGGTGGTCGGGGACATCGTGATGGACCCGCACCTGGCGGCGTTGGTCGCCGCCGCCCGGGAGGCGATGATCAATGCCGCCAAGCACTCCGGAGCAAGTGAGATCAGCGTCTACGCGGAGATAGAGAACGGCACGGCCTCGGTTTTCGTCCGTGACCGCGGGGCCGGGTTCGATGTCGGTGACATCCCCTCCGATCGCCGTGGGCTGGTGGAGTCGATCCGGGGGAGGATGGAGCGGCACGGCGGTAAGGCCGTCGTGCGGTCGACCGCCGGGGAGGGCACCGAAGTGGAGTTGCAGATGCCGATCGCCGATCAAGGTCTCGCTCCGGCACGGTTCCCGCCGACGCCACGCCCGACGACGGTGCCAGTGCATGACCGCACCCGTCACAGTTTTTCTCGTCGATGACCACGCGCTGTTCCGCACGGGAGTCAAAGCGGAGCTCGCCGGCCTCGGCGACGACCGGATCCAAGTGGTCGGTGAGGCTGGTTCGGTGGCCGAGGCGGTAGTGCGGATCACCTCCAACCCGCCGGATGTCGTGCTGCTGGACGTGCACATGCCCGACGGCGGCGGTCGGGCCGTGCTGGAGCAGATTCATCCCCATCTCCCCGACGTTGTCTTTCTCGCGCTGTCGGTCTCCGATGCCGCCGAAGACGTGATCAACGTGATCAGGGCCGGCGCGCGCGGGTACGTCACCAAGACGATCTCCGGCCGCGAACTGGCCGACGCGGTCGTCCGGGTGTCGAGCGGCGACGCCGTCTTCTCGCCCCGCCTGGCCGGGTTCGTCCTGGATGCCTTCTCCGACCGGCCCGGTGCGGCGCCGGTTTCCGACCCGGAGCTGGACATGTTGTCGCCGCGCGAGCGCGAGGTGCTCAAGCTGCTGGCCCGCGGCTACGCCTACAAGGAGATCGCCTCGCAGCTCTTCATCTCGGTCAAGACGGTGGAGACCCACGTTTCCGCGGTCCTGCGCAAGACCCAGAAGTCCAACCGCTACGAACTCAGCCGCTGGGCCACCGACCGCCGGCTCGTCTGACCAACTCTCCGCGACGGCGCTGATCAACTCCTCCCGCGCTGATCAACTTCGACGGCGCTGATCAAGTGGGCGGATTTGGGGCGGGTGTGACAGGAATCGACTACTTCAGCAGCGCGGCGGAAGTTGATCAGCGCGGCGGAAGTTGATCAGCGCGGCTGGGCTGGTTCGACGCTTCGCGCACGATCCAAACGGAGCTACTTGCGACCCAGCCGTCCGCGGCCCATCGAGAGCAGCATCATGCCGAGGTCGGTCCCCGACGGGCCGAGGGACCGGAAGCGTTCGAGAATGGCCATCTCGCGGCTGTAGACGATGCGGGGGCCGCCGAGTGACTTGCGAGCGGTTCCGATGGCGTGCGAGATCGCCGTGCGCCGCTGGATCAGTCGAACCAGTTCGGCATCGATCGCGTCGATCTGCAGGCGGAGCGCCTCGATACCGGCCTGGTCTTCGGGGACCGGAACCTGCTCGGTCAGTACCTCGTCCGGCGCAGGGTCGACGTCGGTAGCGGGGGCGGGGGTGCTGGTCATGATGTTCTCCTTGTGCCCGTGGCCCATCTGCACGTCCCGGCAACAAAAAACCCCGGGTCCAGATGGACCTCGGGGCGTCGTCTCGGCGGATGGCTCAACCGCGGACGGGCACCGGGATCCGGTACCCGTAGAAAAACTCGCGACAAGCCATGATCCAAGTACAACACACCGACCCGTCCGTCACCAGCCCCAACTTGCCCGGTGCATCTGCGTCAGGCAGCCAGCAGCATGGCCAGCACAGCGGTATCGGCGTCGTCCATCGGGATCGATACCGGCCCGCCCACGCATGCTGGTCACCGCGCCGGTGTGGTCGGCCTCCGCCCAGCCGGCCCGGTGATCGAGCCCGAGGTGTGGCAGGCCCGGCAGCAGAACACAACCGGAGGCGACCCCGTCGTACTCCGGAAGCGACGGCTTGGTCTCCGATGGCGGGTGCAGCACCAGCAGGCCGGACGGCTGTGGATCGGAGAACTGGCCGGGACTCAGGGCGCGGGCCCCGATCAGGGTGCCTTCGGCGAGGACCAGTCCGACGGTCCCGGGTTGGGGTTCGTCCGGCAACTCTTCCCGCACCCGGAAGACGGTGGTCATCGGCAGCAGGCCGGGGACGCTGGCCACCCGGACGGCGATGATCAGGAACTTGACCCATTCCAGGGTGTTCTCGGGCCAACGACCGGAGACCACGAATCCGCTGAGCGCGCCCGCGGATTCGAGGGCGGACACCTGTACCGAGCGTGATGATGGTTCGTTCACGACGACCTCCATTCGCGGGGCGACGGTATCGAAGATCATGTTCCGGCCACAGGGCACTGGCACACAAGAGGTGACGAGTGCCAGCTAGGTGCAGTTTCTCACGCCGACCGGAGGGTTGGCCGGTGATCGGGACGAGTGTCGGAGCGAACCGGTAGTTTGAACGTTGACATGGAAAGCCTTTTCGACCTGCCGTCAGATCTGCCTGGGGGATCTCCTGCGCGTCGGGCAGCGGCCGACGGCGGGGCCTCCGCGACATCCTCCTCGGTACCGGAATCGCCGTCCCAGAGTTCGGGCACCGTTCACCAGCGGATGGCTGAGCAGGCGCGGCTACAGGCTGCCCGATCGCGGGAGCGAGCGGAGCAGGAACGACAGAAGGCCGCGGAGGAGCTGCTGGAGGGCCTGAACCCGCCGCAGCGGGCCGCGGTCGAGCATCGCGGAGCGCCGTTGCTGGTGGTGGCCGGTGCCGGATCGGGCAAGACCAGAGTGCTCACCAGGCGGATCGCCTACCTGCTCGCCGCCGGTGGTGCGCACCCTGGCGAGATCCTCGCCATCACCTTCACCAACAAGGCCGCCGCGGAGATGCGCGAGCGGGTCGCGGACATGATCGGACCCCGGTCCAGGGCGATGTGGGTGTCCACCTTCCACTCGATGTGCGTGCGCATCCTGCGGGCCGAGGCCGTACACATCGGTGTCCGCTCGAGCTTCACCATCTACGACTCCGCAGATTCCCAACGTCTCGTTCAGATGGTCGCCTCTGATCTGAACATCGACACCAAGAAGGTGTCGGCGCGGGCGCTGGCCGGGGCGATCTCGAACCTGAAGAACGAACTGATCGACCCGGCATCAGCGGTGGACAGCGCCGATTCCGATCTGGCCAAGATGGTGGCCGAGGTCTACACGGGCTACCAGACCCGGCTCCGGGCGGCGTCGGCATTTGATTTCGACGATCTCATCATGGAGACGGTCACTCTGCTGCAGACCTTTCCTGCGGTGGCTGAGCATTACCGGCGCCGCTTCCGGCATGTACTGGTCGATGAATACCAGGACACCAACCACGCCCAGTACATGCTCGTCCGGGAGTTGGTCGGCGGTGCGGACGAGATGAGCGAGAAGTGGACGGCAGACGGTGTCCTCGTCCGCGAGGCGGTCTCCGCCACACCGCCGGCGGAATTGGTGGTCGTGGGTGACGCCGACCAGTCGATCTATGCATTCCGCGGCGCCTCCATCCGGAACATCACCGAATTCGAGCGCGATTATCCAAATGCCCGCACCATCTTGCTCGAGCAGAATTACCGGTCCACCCAGACCATCCTTTCCGCGGCCAACCAGGTCATCTCCAGAAATCCGGAGAGGGTCGCCAAGAATCTGTGGACGGCACAGGGCAGTGGACAGCTGATCGTCGGTTACGTCGGTGACAACGAATACGACGAAGCTCAGTTCATCGGCAAGGAAATCGACCGCCTGGTCGACGAGGCCGAGGTCCGATTCGGCGACGTGGCCATCTTCTACCGCACCAACTCCGCGTCCAGAGCAATCGAGGACGTCTTCGTCAGGACCGGCATGCCATACCGGATCGTCGGCGGCGTGCGGTTCTACGAGCGGCGCGAAATCCGCGACGCCCTCGCGTATTTGCGGGCCATCGCCAATCCCGACGACGAGGTCTCCCTTCGCCGGATCCTGAACACCCCCAAGCGCGGCATCGGCGACCGCGCCGAGGCCGGCGTCGTGGTGTTCGCGGAGCAGGAGCGCATCGCATTTGCCGACGCGCTGGTTCGGGTGAACGAGATGCCCATGCTGGCAACGCGTTCTGCCAAGGCCATCACAGCGTTCAACGAGTTGCTCAGCGGTCTGCGGGCGTTGGTCGCCACCGGAGCCGAGCCGGCCGAGGTGCTGACGGCCGTGCTCGACCAGACCGGGTACCGCGCCGAACTCGAGGGTTCTGAGGATCCGCAGGATTTCTCCCGCCTGGAGAATCTCGATCAGCTCGTCACCGTGCTTCGCGAGAACGCCGAGTTGTTGCTCGGCGGCGGCGGGGCTGTCATCGCCGGGGACACCGACGCCCCGCCGGTCGATCCGCCCGCGCCCGGCAACGAATTGCTCGCCGCCGTGCTGGAGCAGATTTCGCTGGTCGCCGACGCCGACTCCATTCCGAACTCCGCAGACGGGGTGGTCACCCTGATGACCCTGCATACCGCGAAGGGTCTGGAATTCCCGGTCGTCTTCCTGACCGGGATGGAGGACGGCATCTTCCCGCACCAGCGGGCCTTCTCGGACGAGCGTGAACTGGCCGAGGAGCGTCGGCTGGCCTACGTCGGCATCACCAGGGCGAGGGAACGGCTGTACCTGTCGCGGGCGGTGACGAGATCCGCTTGGGGACAGGCGAACTCCTATCCGGCGTCCCGGTTTCTGGACGACGTGCCCGAGGAACTCATCGATTGGCGACGGCTGGCTCCGGCCCGCGAACCGTACGTTCCCGGCTCCGCCGACTACCGTTCGTCGAACTGGGGATCAGGTGGGTCCAGCAACTACAGCGGCTACGACTCACGGAGCCGCTCGGCGCCCGTGTCCGCGTCCCGCTTCGGGCAGGTCGGGGGCGTCCGGCAGGCCCGTCCGCCGCTGCAGTTAGCGGTCGGGGACAGGGTGTCCCATGACAAATACGGTCTGGGCAAGGTGACGGTGATGTCAGGATCGGGTCCGACGGCGACGGCGACGATCGACTTCGGTACAGCTGGGACGATCAGGCTGATGCTCATCGGCGGCGTGCCGATGAGCAAGCTGTAGCGTCACGCCACGTTCGCCGGTCTGAACTGGATGCTCACCCGTGGCCCGACGGGCTTGGTGGTCTTCGGTATGGAGTGCTCCCAGGTCCGTTGACACGACCCACCCATCACCACCAGGTCGCCGTGGCCTACGGGAACCCGAAGCCCCTCACCGCCGGATCGCGGGCGGAGCAGCAGTGGCCGTGCGGCGCCGACCGACAGGATCGCCACCATGGTGTCCGAATGAGACCCCCGTCCGATCGTGTCCCCGTGCCAGGCCACGCTGTCGCTGCCGTCCCGGTACAGGCACAGGCCTGCGCTGACGAAGGGTTCGCCGAGTTCGTCGGCGTAGTGGGCGTTGAGCAGTCGCTTGGCTTCGGTCAGGATCAGGTGGGGGAGCGGATCGCCGTCCCCGTACCAGCTGAGCAGTCTCGGCACGGCGACCTCGCGGTCGTACATCTGCCTTCGTTCGGCCCGCCACGGCACGTCGGCGAGCAGCGCGTCGAGTACCGGGTCCGAACCGGCCAGCCAGCCGGGCAACCGATCGAGCCAGGCACCGTCGGACAAATCGGTGCGCTGGACCCGCCCGGCGAGATCGAGCAGCCGTGGCTCCTCATCGACATCGAACATCGAAGGCTGATAGTGCATGCAACCATCCTAGGCCGAGTCGAACGTACGTACTCCGGTTGCGGGTGCTGCATCTCTGGGAAGGCCGACCAGTCTTTCTCCAGTTGCGGCTTCGGTCGGGTTTGGATGCGGTAGCCCTTGACGTTCGTAAAGGAGCCTGACTTACTGGATAGGGCCGCGGTCCGGCGGTTTCTGTGAGCATCTACCTTCAGGAGTTGGTATGCGACGTTGCTACGTCTCTCGAGCGGTGGTCCTGGCTGCAGCAGCGGCTCTGGCCCTGACGGCCGTGGTACCCGCCGGAACGGCGTCGGCTGACACACTCGCCCGGGGTCACCCGAGCGGGCCGGCGGTCCTTCAGTCGATATCGCCGATCGTGCCTGCGCCCGTGTCCAGCAGCACCGGGTCCGATCACTTCACGCTGAGCCCGGGGACCCGGATCGTCGCCACCGAATCGGCCGCAACTGCGGTGGCCAGGGGATTGTCGAGCGATCTCCGTCCGGCGACGGGTTACCAGCTTCCGGTGGTGTCGGGCCCGGCCCGCCACGGAGACATCACGCTGACGTTGGGACCTGTGGCCGGGTTGCCGGCGTCTGCCCAGGCCGAAGGTTATCGGCTCGACGTCAGTGCGAACGGTGTCCGCCTGCGGGCCAGGACCGCGCACGGCCTTTTCAACGGTGTGCAGTCCCTCCGCCAACTTTTCCCTTCGTGGATCGCCAGCCCCACCGTCCGCTCCGGTCCCTGGGTAGTCCAGTCGTCGGTGATCACTGATTACCCGCGCTACGCCTACCGCGGGGTCATGCTTGACATAGCCCGACATTTCCAGAGCTGTGTCGACCGCCGAACGTCTGGTCGACCAGGCAGCGCTGTACAAGATCAACACCTTTCACCTCAGCCTGAGCAACGACCAGGGTTTTCGCATCGTCATCAACGGCTTTCCCAGGCTGACTGCCATCGGGGCACGCGGGTCGGTGGGGACCGACGGCCGAACGGTGGATCCAGGTGGGTTCTGGACTCAAGCGCAGTACCGATCGTTCGTTGCCTACGCCGCCGCCCATTTCATGACCGTCGTCCCGGAGGTCGACAGCCCGGGCCACACCAATGCGATCATCAATTCCGAATTCAGGGACACCGCAAATCCCAACCTCACCGGGACGCCGGCCGACATCAACTGCAGCACCAACCATCCGCCGGTTTGGAATTACACAGGAGACGTCGGGTACAGCGCGTTGTGCCCGGAGAGTCCGAATACCTGGACCCTGCTCTCGGCCATCGTCAGTCAATTGGCGGCCATGTCCTCGTCCAAGTACTACGATCTCGGCGGTGACGAGACCCCGGCCAACGTGCTGGCGCAGAGACCGGTACGCCGCACTGGTCAATCGTGAGGCGGGCATTGTCAATTCCGTCGGCAAGACCGCGATGGGTTGGGCCGAGATATCAGGCCCCGGAGCAAGATTGGCGCCCGGCTCGGTCGCCCAGTACTGGAACCCGGCTGCTGGGTCGGACCCCGACACGGTCACAGCCACCGACGCCGTCCGCAAACACATGAAGATCGTCATGTCGCCGGCCACCCATGCCTACCTGGACCAGAGGTACACCACGTCGATTCCCGCTGAGCTCGGTCAAACCTGGGCGTGTGAAAAGGGTTGCGACATCGACCAGTTCTACAACTGGGATCCCGCAACCTATGTGAACGGGGTGACGGACAGCAGCGTCATCGGCGTCGAGGGAGCCCTGTGGACGGAAACCATCCGCAACCTTTCGGAAATCGACTACATGGCCCTGCCGCGTCTGCTTGCGTTGGCCGAGATCGGATGGTCTCCGAAGGTCGTCCGCACCGCGACCAGCCCGGCCTACAAGAGTTTCTTGGTCCGGGTGGCAGGGCAGGGCGATCGGATGCAGGCGGCGGGATGGAACTTCTACCCAACCCCGGAAGTGCCGTGGCGCTTGGCGCTGACGGCGGGCCGTGCGACCGTCGACAGGACAGGAACAGTGCAGGGTTCCTTGGCCACGCTGGCCGCTCCAGGGAAAACGACTGGCGTACTGCACGTCACCGTCAGCTGGGGTGACGGTTCGCGCAGCCCTGGAACGGTGAGCGGTCAACCGGCGATCGGTACGAGGATCAATAGCTTGTACACGATCCGGGCCGACCACACCTATCGTCGGGCCGGTACCCACCATGTGACGATCACCGTGACTGCGGCCGGCACGCCCACGGTCACCACCTCGCTGGCGCTGCACAGCAACGCTTGACATCAGTGTGCATCCCCTGGTCGCCGCCGACGCCGTGTCATGATCTAGCGCATGGCACCGGCGGTTGGGCGTGGGCGGCGCCCCCCGGTCGTGCTCACCACATCGAGTGCGGTACGGATCATCAACGAACGCGCAGTGTTCGACAGCATCGCCGAGCTGGACGAGGCGTCAGCTGCCGAACTGGTCGTCAGTACGGGTTTGTCCAAGCCGACGGTGACACTGGCCGTCAACAATCTGGAACGCCTCGGGTTGCTCGACCAGCAGGCTCGCCGCACCGGCAATACCGGCCGCACTCCTCGCCTCTACCGGGTCAGCGGCCGGGCCGGGACGGTGGTGGCCATCGATGTCGGCCGGGCCTGGCTGCGGGTTGCGGTCGTCACGCTCACCGGCGAAGTTCTGCAGCGCCGGGACGAGAAGACAAGGCTCCGCTCAGCGGTTGGCCTGCTCGAGCAGATCGAGCGGGCCACCAAAGAGAGCGTCACTGCGGCCCAACGGAAGTTCGCCGAGGTGACCCACGTGGTCCTGGCCGGGCCGGGGGTCCACGACGCCGACAGCGACACCATTCGTCTGGCGCCGAACCTGCCCGGCTGGGAGCGCGCGGAGACGGTCCCGGAGTTGCGCCGCCGGTTGGGTCCGAGTCTGCAGATCGAGAACGATGTGAACCTGGCGGCCCTCGCCGAGACAGCACGCGGTTCTGGATCCGACTTCGTGTTCGTATCCGCCGGAACAGGACTGGGCATGGGCATCGTCATCGATGGCCGACTGATTCGAGGTGCCCAGGGCGCGGCGGGTGAACTGGCCTATCTGCCCATCGCGCCGGGCGGTACGCACTCGGCGGCAGGCCACCGGCGGCCACCGCTGGAGACTGCGGTCGCCCCACGGGCGATCGTGGACCGAGCCAGAGATCATGGTCTGCAACATGTGTCATCCCCGCAAGACGTTTTCGCGGCCGCCCGCGCCGGCCAGCCGGCGGCGGACCGCGCAGTGGTCGAGGAGGGTCGCCATCTGGCCACGGTCATCGCCGCTGTGGTCGCGGTGATCGATCCCGGCAAGGTGGTCCTGGCCGGCGGGATCGGGCGCAACGGCGATCTGCTACTGAGTCCGATCCGCAGCCGATTGCACGAACTCGTCCCGTTGCGCCCACCGGAGATAACGATTTCGGCCACCGGGCCGGACGGGTCGCTGCTGGGTGCCATCGACGTCGGCGTGGCCCGAGCCCGCGACAGCATCTTTGCGGCAGCCCAACAGTCCCGCGCCCTTGACGTTCGTAAGGGAGTCTGACTTACTGGAAGCGGCTTGTGGGGCACGGGGCCCCGAGCGTTCTCCCACCTCATTCGCGCCAGGAGTCCAGATGCGCAATTCCCTCATCCGTCGCGGCGCGCTCGCGGTCGCCGCCGCCATGGCTGCGCTGACGGTGGTCGCGCCGTCTGTGCCGGTCTCGGCGGATCCCCCTCCGTCGGCCTCGCACACCCCGGCGTTCCATCAGACGGTGGCCGGCGCACCGGGTTCACACGTCGCCGTGGCCTCCTGGCAAGTTCAGTCCTCTGCCGTCGCCCAGCAAAGTGGCGGGCAGATCTCCCAGGTCGGCTACAAGGCCGCCGATTGGTACGTCGCGCCGGCGCGTTCCACCGTGATGGCAACCCTGCTCGCCAATGGCGCCTTCGGTCGGACCAACCTTTTCTACTCCAACAATTTGGCCACCACTGTCGATCCGGAGATGTTCCAGGTCCCATGGTGGTATCGCACGACTTTCACCGTGCCGGCCGATTCAGGCCGCACGGTGCTGCGATCATTCGGCCTCATCCCCGGGGCCGATGTCTGGGTGAACGGCCACCACGTCGCCAGCCGGAAAACCACCGACGGTGCCTACGTCACCAACGATGTCGATGTGACTTCAGTCGTTCATGCGGGAGTGAACGCGGTGGCGTTCGCCATTCCGCCGACCAATCCCAACCAGGACTTCACCATGGGCTGGGTCGATTGGAATCAAACTCCGCCGGACAACAACATGGGTATCTGGCGTGACGTGCAAATCGTTCGCACCGGCGACGTGGCGATCTCGGCCCCGTCGGTGTCGACCGAGTTCCCGGCCGCCAATCGCTCGGTCGCCGATCTCACGGTCAGGGAAACTGTCGACAACCACTCCGCGTCAGCCCGGTCGGCGGCAGTCATGGTCAAATTGACCGGGCATGGTGCGCCCATCACGGTTTCGCAGCGGGTCACGGTGCCGGCAAACGGCAGCCGGACGGTGACCTTCGGATCGCCCGCCTTCCCGATGTTGTCCCTGCGCAATCCGGCTGTGTGGTGGCCGGTAGGCCAAGGCGCACATCCGATCTACGACGCGAGCGCCACTGCGACGGTTGGTGGCGATCTCACCGACCGGTCAGAGACCACGTTCGGCGTCCGCACCGTCACCAGCACCATTCGTCCGGGCGGCGGTCGGCAGTTCGTGGTGAACGGGCGGGTCGTGCCGATCCGCGGCGGCGGCTGGGCCCCTGACATGTTCCTGCGTGACGATCCGGCCCGTACCGCGGCCCAGCTTTCCTACGTCGCCGATCTGGGTCTGAACACCATTCGCCTGGAAGGCAAATTGGAGAACCCGGACTTTTTCGACCAGGCGGACAAGGCCGGCATCATGGTGCTGGCCGGATGGGAGTGCTGCGACAAGTGGGAGGCCTGGGCAGGTACCGGCGGGGCGCCGTGGAGTGAGCACGATCGCACCACGGCCTACCGTTCGGCAGCCAGCGAAGCCGTACTGCTTCGCGATCACCCGTCCGTCGTCGCCTTCCTGATCGGGAGCGACAATGCGCCGCCGACAGACATCGCAGCTGGTTACGTGAACGCCCTGGTCAGCAACGGCTGGGACGCACCGATTGTCGCCGCGGCGAGCGATGCCACCTCGACCGCTACCGGTCCGTCCGGCATGAAGATGAACGGTCCTTACGCCTGGGTACCGCCGAGCTACTGGTATGACACCGACCCATCATTGGGTGGCGCCGTCGGATTCTCCTCGGAGATCTCGGCCGGCGAGTCCATTCCGCGAATGGCGACTCTCAAGACGTTCATGTCGGCCGATGACCTGCGGCATTTGTGGCAGGACCCGACCATGGCGCAGTTCCACGCCGGCCGGACAAGTACCTTGTTCCAGAATCTCTCGATCTACGACAAGGCGCTCACCGCCCGATACGGCGCCCCCACCAGCGCCAGCGACTACGTCCGCAAGGCGCAACTCGCCGGGTACGAGGCCACCCGCGCACAATTCGAGGCCTACGCCAGCAAGGCCACCGCTTCCCAGCCGGCCACGGGTGTCATCTACTGGATGCTGAACAGCGCCTGGCCGAGCCTGCACTGGAACCTCTACGACTACAGCCTGGCCCAGAGCGGGTCCTACTACGGGGTCAAAAAGGCTGACGAGCCATTACATGTCCAGTACGACTACAACGGGAACGCCCAAGTGGTCAACCACCAGCCGGCCAGGATGCTCGGGCCGTTCACCGTCAAAATGACCATGCGAAACCTCGACGGTTCGGTCCGTGCGAGCAGCACACATGTCGTCGCGTCCGTCCCGGCCAACGGCACAGTCGCCGTGCCGTTGCCGGTGGCCACTATGTCCAGGACGTATTTCATCGAGCTGACCCTGACCAATGCCAAGGGCGTCGTCGTGAGTCGCAACGTCTACTGGGATTCCACCCGACGCGACATCCTTGACGTGGACAACTCGGAATGGTTCTACACACCCGAGTCGCAGGCTGCGGATCTGACGGGTCTGAGCACCCTGCGGTCAGCCTCCGTGCGCCATGGCGTGAAATCCACGGTGATCGGAGGAATCGAAACCACCACCGTCACGTTGCGGAATGTCGGATCAGTTCCGGCCGTCGACGTGCACACAGCCGTGGTTGCCGGAGCCGGTGGCGCCGAAGTGCTGCCGGTAACTTGGAGCGACAACGACATCACGCTGTTCCCGGGTCAGTCGATCGAACTTACCGCCCACTATGCGGTTTCCAGGTTGCATGGCAAGAATCCCGTACTGACTGTCGACGAATTCAACAGCTGAGGCCCCGGACCATTTGAATGCGTCGGCCACGAACCTGCAGTCGGTGCGTCTAACCCGCGACGAAGGCTTGGAGGGTGTTGGCATTTCCGCCGGCCAATAGCAGATATTTGTCGGCGAAGATCGGTTGGGCGAATTCTTTTCCGTTGGGGATGGTCGCCAGGATCGCGCCGGTATCGGCATTGATCAGATACGTCTGGTTGGTCAGCCCGGTCGGCTTGTTGTCGTGGGTGGCGGCGGCGATCACTCCGGCCCCGTTCTCCGATGGCGTCCCGAGGACGTCCGCGGTCAAACCCTGTTCCCACACCGTGTGGCCTGTCGCCGGGTCAACGCGCCGGATGGATCCCTGGTAGTCGACCCCACCGATCTTTGTCGCGTTACCGGCCAGGAAAAGTCTGGTGCCGTCGTAGATGGCGCCGGCCAGGCATCCGTCTGCTCCGTCGGTGGTCGGGGTTCCGATCTGACGTTGCCACAGCGGCGCGGTCATGTTGCCGGTACGCAGGACGTAGAAGAAGCCGTTCTTGTGGCACGCACCCACCAGTCTGGTGACCGTCCCGTTCACCGTGGCGTTGAACACGATGGGAGAGGAGCCCCAGTCCGGGTCGCCGGCGAGCTTTAGTTCTGCCGGCGGTACGGTCCACACGGCTTGGGTTTTCAGTGTGATGGGGTCCAGCCGCACGAGGCTGTAGGCGTTCCCGAGCTGATTGGTCGGCGGGCAGTTGCTGGCCGGATTCGGGTGCTTGCCGCAGGTCGATCCGGTCGTGGCGAACACGCCGTCGCTGGTCACCGCGGCGCTGGTCCACACCCCTCCGCCGATGGAGCCGGGCGGCACTGCGTACCAGGTGGCCAGGCGGGCACCGGTGTTCTGGTCCAGTGACATCACCCCACCCCGAATCCAGGGCGTGTCGCAGTTGGAGGCGAACCCGATGTAGACCCGGCCGCCCACGATGGTGGGCGAGGACCAGTTGAAGGCGTCGTTGACGGTGGTGGACGGCTTCGCGATCAAACTGCGCCACCTGGTCGCGCCGGTCATGCCGTTCAGCGAATACAGGTAGCCGTCCGGCGCCGCCACATAAACGGCCGGCAGCGTCCCGGTGTGCGTCGCGTTCGGTACCGGGATCACCGCTGCGGTCGAGACGAACCCGAGGGGTTGCGTGCAGCTCCGCGACGGTTGGAAGCCCAGGAACCGGCTCCACAACACTTTGCCGGTGGTCTCGTCGAGCGCGTAGAACACGCCGGTATCCGCGCCGACGTAGATCCGATGGTTGTACACCGTCGGACTGGAGTAAAAACTGCCCTTCGGTTGCCCGACCATCGTCGGTGGATCGGGCTTCCAACTCCAGGCGAGCTTCAGGTGCGCCGCGGCCGCCTTGCTGATCTGGGCGTTGCGTGGTGAATGAATTATGTTTGGCGCCGCCCTCATACGAACGTCCAGTTGGTCTGCGGAGCTGCGGTCGCCACGGGCGCCGCGTTGACGGAGAACGCCGAGCCGAACAGCAACTCGGCCACCACCGCGCAAACCACCAAGATGCGTCTCATGACGTTCCCTCCAATACGTAAGGGCAAGATCCAAGTTCAGTCTGTACGCGCAAAACCGAATCGGCACTTTGAACCCAGCCACGGCGGTTGTCGGACTCGCACGTGAACACTTGATTCGTGGGCGCAGACTGTTCCGATGCGGGCGTGGAGAGGTCGTCGATCCCGGGGTGCCGGTCGGAACGGTAGTGCGCGCCGCGTGGTCCTGTCAGCGGTCCTGGTCCTGCTCACGGTGTTGCCCGCGTGTTCAGCGCCTGCGCCGCCGCCGGGCCCTCCGGTTGCGACTGCGCCGACGCCATCACGGCCGGCGCCGGTCACGACGTTCGCAGTGACGTCCGCGGACAAAACCGAATCGGCGCGCACCACGTCCGGCTCCGACAGTGATCCAGACGAGTCGGGAAAGCTTCCCGTGAGGCGTCAACGACGGTGGCATCACCGGTGTCGGTGTCCGCGGCGGGAGAGCCGGGATGTCCGGGGGTGCGGTGTGTGTCGATCGCGGTCACCGGGGACGTGTTGCTGCACCCGCCGCTGGTGGCACAGGCCCGGGCGGATTCCCCCGGCGGTAAGGGCCTGGACTTTCGGGCGATGCTCTCCGCGCAGGCTCCGTTCATCCGGGCCGCGGACCTCGCCATCTGTCACCTGGAAACGCCGTTGGCCCCCGCAGCCGGGCCGTTCGCCGGTTACCCGGAGTTCTCCGTCCCGCCGCAGGTGCTGCCCGCGCTGGTTGCCACCGGTTACGACGCGTGTAGCACCGCCAGCAACCACACCCTCGACCAGGGCACCACTGGGCTCACCCGCACCCTGGACGACCTGGACGCCGCGGGTCTGGCCCACGACGGGTCGTACCGGACACGGACGGCGGCCGCCACGCCCACCATCTTGACCACGGCGCATGCCCGGGTCGGGTTCATCTCCGTCACCTATGGGTTGAACGACGGGCCGCCCGAGCAGCCCTGGCAGGTCAGCATCTCTGGACACGCACACGATCCTGGCGGAAGCCCACGCGGCCAAAGCGGCCGGCGCCGACCTGGTCGTCGTCGCCGTTCACGCCGGCACCGAGTACGACAACGAACCCAACGCTGAGCAGCAGGAGACCGCCCGAACCTTGCTGGCCAGCCCGGACGTCGACTTGGTTTATGGCCACCACGCGCACGTCGTGCAACCGCTGCAGAAGATCAACGGCAAGTGGGTGATCTACGGGTTGGGCAACAACATCGCCGCCCAGCAGACACCCGTCGAGGGCACCCACCGTGGGCTATTGGTCCGGATCACGTTCGCACAGGCCAAGAACGGGACCTGGGCCACCAGCGACATCGCCTGGGTCGCGTCCCTGCAGAACGCCCGGCCGCCGTACCGCTGGTGCCCGCTCACTACCGGCACCACCTGCCAATCCGCCGATGTCGACGCCGCCGCACTCGCCGCCACCAAACGCGTAGTCAACCTCTACCATGCCGATACCGATGGGGCTCACCCGCTGAACCGCCGATAACACACGACGGCCAGGCACGCGATGGCGTGAAAGGCCTTGACGACAACGGACCAGCGCGGTGATCGGCGTCCATCAGAACGCGGCCATCTGAGTCGCCTTTGCGCCGAGATGGACCTGGACGGTTGGTCGCCGTGCGGGTGCGACGCGCGAAGGGCAAATAGGATGGCTCGGATGATGCAACGATTCGCCGGCCGGGTCGCCATGATCACCGGTGCGGGCAACGGCATCGGCCGGGCCATCGCGATCCGGCTGCATTCCGAAGGCGGGTCAGTGCTACTGGCCGACGTGGACGGGGAGGCCGCTGCGGAGGTGGCCGAGTCGCTTGGCGAGCGGGCGGCCGGAGTGCGCTGCGATGTCACCGATCGAGCCGGCGTGCAGGCGGCGGTCGTCGCGTGCGTCGAGCGGTTCGGCGCCCTTGACGTGTTGGCCTGCAACGTCGGCGTCTCCGGACCCGAGGATTTCCTCGAACTCGACGACAAGACCTGGGCAGCCCATATGGAACCGACCTTGCACGGCACGGTGATCTGCATCCAGGTTGCGCTGCCACACCTGATCGACTCGACGTTCGGCGGTTCGGTGGTGATGACGGGATCGGTGAACGGACTGGCGGCTTTTGACAATGTGGCATATTCCGCCGCGAAGGCGGGGCTGGGCAATGTCGCCGCAAATCTCAGCGTCCGCTACGGCGCCTGGGATCCTCGGGCCACCGGTCGGCCGGTCCGCTTCAACGTCGTCGCCCCCGGGACCATCCGCACCAGGGTGTGGGCCGGCCAGGATCAGGACCCGGACAAGTTCGCGCGCATCTACCCCCTTGGCCGGATCGGGGAGCCGGAGGATATCGCTGCCGCCGTCGCCTTTTTGGCCTCGGACGACGCCTCGTGGATCACCGGCATCGTGCTGCCTGTTGACGGCGGCGTGCTGTGCGGACCAGTGCAGAGCTTCAGGGAAGCGGGACAGAGCTGAGCACCAAGGGGTCGGCCACATTCCGGTCGTCCGAGAACAAGCCTGCGGTACGCCATGGGTAGTGACTCGCGACCGGATTCCGTCTTGCATCAACCATTTCGACCCGCTGATGCAGGAACGTATCCGCGGGTGCCGCGCAGGAATGCAGATTCCGTTTCCCCGACGCCGATGCAGTTGGTCTACGACAACTACAACTTCCTGGTCATCGGATTCGGGCCCACTGCTCGAGCCTCGGACGCGCCGTTCTCCTTGGCGGCCTATGCGCACGGTGTGAACCTGTGTTTCCTGCACCAAGGGGCGGAATTGCCGACCGGGATCGATACTGCGGGGCACGGGGAACGTCGTCCGGAACATCCCGCTCGACTCACCCGAGGATCTGGCTCGACCCGACGTCGATGCCCTGATCGCGGCCGCGCTGCCAGCGCAGCGGTGCGTCGATGACGGCGGCCAACGGCCGCGAGGTGGTCATCAAGTCCGTGTCCGCCGAGCAGCGACCTCGCCGTTGAGCCCGAAACCGGCCGGTATCGAGCGCGATAGGTGACCTCGAACGGCGATCGGCGCGCTTCTCGGATGACCCTACGACAACCCGTTCGCCACGGGCAGGATCAGGACGCAGACTCAGCTGATTTCGCCGGGCAGGACCGGCGGATGTCCGGCCCGCACGATGGGCTCGTAGGTCACGCCGGTCCGCAGCACGATGTCCTGGACCGAGCGGCGCTTGCGCGGATCGAAGACGACCCAGAACAGGCCGATCGGGAACAGGGAACAGAAGATGGCACGAAGGAACGCCACCATCCAGTTCACCTTGCGGCCGTGGGTGGACCGAACGCGAACCCCCAGCAGTGCGCTGCCCACCGTTCGCCCGCTGGTCGACCAGAAGAACGTCAGGTAAGCGATCGCGACGACGATAAATGCCGCCATGGAGAAGAACACGTTGTAGGCCGGCCAGGTGAATTCCCTGGGACGCAGGAGCAATCGCACAAATGAGGCCCCGAGGTAGATCCCGGCGGTGATGGCGAAGACGACGACGACATCGACTCCGGCGGCCACACCCCTGGAGACGATGCCGGCCGGCCGGGTGGGGACGACGGCAGCCGCCGGCGGCGGCCGCGATGCCGTGGCCGGCAGGCCCGGTCACGACGACGACACCACCGGGTCGACGTCTCCCTTGCCGAACAGTCGACCGACGAAGGCCGCCAGGGCATCGTCGGCCGTGCGGCTCTGCGAGCGAATGCCCTGGACCGCGTCGGAGGACAACGCACCGGATGACTGACGGATGATCGCCGGCAGGTCGATCCCGTCGATGACTTCGGTAGCCAGCCCGATGAGATTCACCTTGGCGATGACGGCGTCGATGTTCGCCCGGGCGATCAGTGGATCGATGTCGATGCGGGTGGCGATTTCATTGAGGTCGATCTTGGCGATGACGGCGTCGATGTTGGCCCGGGCGATGAGTGGATCGATATTGATGCGGGTGGCGATTTCATTCAGGTCGATCTTGTCGATGACGGCGTCGATGTTCGCCCGGGCGATCAGTGGATCGATGTCGATGCGGGTGGCGATGGCGTTCAGGTCAACCCTGGCGGTGATCGCGTCGATATCGATCCGGCCGGCCACCTCGTCGATGTCCACCCGATTCAGGACGCGGTCGATGTCGAGTCGGTCGACTATCCGGTCGAGGTCGATACCGGCGGCGATTGCGTCGATGTCCACTCGGTCGATGATCGCGTCCAGATCGATGCCGGCGGCCAGGCCGTCGATGTCCACGTTCTCGCGGACGATCTGGTTCAGATCCAGCTCCCGCAGCGCTGCATCGACGACGATGCGAATGGTGAGTCGCAGGGCCGCGTCCGCGGTCGCGGCGGTCGCCGACTGGGCGGCGCTCGTGCCCTGTGCGATAGCGCTGAACGTCGCTTCCACCGGCGCGGTCATGATCGGGATGACCGCAGCGGCACCGTTTCCCAGTGCGCGCACCGATACGGCGGTGAGCTGGAGGGATGACCGCAGAGCTGAGGCGACGCCCCGACCGACCCATCCGTTCACGCCGGCGTGATCCAGCCCGGACCCCTGCTCTGCGGACTGCGCATGGCCCATCTGGTGATCATCCCACACCTCGCGCCGTAGGGGTTCAGATGACATCGCTGCCTGCCAGGCGGCCGTCGGCCACCGCGGCCAGCAGTTCGGCGTGATCCGAGCGGGTGACCGCGGCGTAGCGCTCGGCGAATACCGCGACGGCCCGGTCGAAGGTGCCGGATCGGCCCAGATAGCCGGCGATCATCGCGGGGTCGCCTGATCGGGCGTGGGCCCTGGCCAACGCCCACGCGCAGAGCGTGGCGTGCTCGCCCAGCCCACGCCGATTCATCGTCGTCAGGTCGGAACGGCCCTTCCGGTCCCACAATTGCCGGACGTAGTACTCCCGGCCGTTGTTCGGCTCCGAGCACCAGCCCAGAAATGAGTCGGTCGGCCCCTGGGTGAGTCGCTGGCCGGCCACCACCCGACGGCCGGCGTGGGCGATGGCCGACGGCCGTAGGTACGGCTCGAGCGCCGAAGGCTGAGCCTGCTTGACCTGCAGCACGATCCGATCGGCCGCGGCACCGGATTCACCCTGCAACAGGCAGATCCACACCTTGGTGCCGACGCTGCCGACCCCGACGACCCGCCGGGCGATGTCCAGGATTCGGTAGCGGTTGACCAGCACACGCTTGTCGTCGAGCAGGCTCTCGCGATACGACTCCACGGCGTGCAGCGCCTCTTCCATCTCGAGACCGGCCGATTCGAAATGCACCTGGACCGGAGGTTCCTCGCGGAACCGCACAGGCTCGCCGGCTTCCGGCGCCCGGTCGCTCTTCTCGATCGTCCAGGTGAGCTTGTCGATGGCACGGGCGTGCTCGCGGCGGGAGGCCTTGGTGATGTCCCGTTCGACCTGGGCGCGCGCGGCTCTGGTGTAGTGCGACAGCACGTCGTCGATGCCCTTGATGTCGTACCAGACCTCGAGATTGGTCAGCTGTGCATAGTGCGCCAACCGCTGTCGGTACGCCGCCACGGCGGAGACCACCAGAGCTCGCCGGACATCGGGACCGAATCCGTGTTCCTGCGCGACGACGTACAAACTCGCCGCGAATCTCTTGACGTCCCATTCCCACGGCCCCGGCAGTGTCTCGTCGAAATCATTGATCGAGAACGTGAGATTGCGTTCCGGGGTGGCGAAGGTGCCGAAGTTCCGGATGTGCGCGTCGCCGCACAGCTGCACCTCCGGCCCTGTCGCAGGAGTGTGCTGCAGGTCCGCCGCCATCACGGCGGCCGCCCCGCGGAGGTAGGCGAACGGGTTCAGCGCCATCCGGCTGTGCCGGATGCCGATGATTTCCGGAACCCTGGAGGCGGCCTGCTCAGCCAGGATCGCGATCGGATCCCGCCCGATCTCGGCGCCGCCGTCAGCGTGTGCGGATCGCGGAACCTGCGCACGCAGCGCCCGCCCTGCATCGCGACGTTCCCTGGCATTGGGGCGGCGACTGTCGAAGCCCTGCACGTCGATCTCCACTCTGAATGATGATGTGCGCCCAGACTCTCGACGGCGAATCAGTTGTGGGGATACTCCCACGGGCGGATGGTCGGTCGATCGATTGCGTGCTCAGTTTTTCGCGCCGGGACGGCTGTACCAGAGCCACATCAGGCCGAGCAGCGGCAGGAGCACGGGGAAATATCCGTACCCGCTGCCGAATCGGGACCACACCGTGTCGTGCGGGAACGCGGCCCGGTCGACCAACGAGGCCGTGCCGACGGCGAGTACGCCGACGAGCTCGGTGCCGATCGCCACCCAGGCGAGCCCGCGCGCCCAGGGCCGATCGCTGAGCAGCCCGACAGCGGCGGCGATGTAGATGATCCCGGAACACAGCGACAGCACGTACGCCAGGGGAGCCGCGTGGAAGGTCGTCGCGAGCTGGACGACGCCGCGGGAGGTCGCGGCCAGGGCGAAGATCAGGTACAGCGCGATCAGGATGCGCCGCGGGCCGGTCGGTGGTGCGTCCTCGTCGACTGGAAGCTCGTGTTCGACGGGCTTGCCGGAGCTGTCGAGGTTCTTGGCCCGCCCGACTGGGTCAGACAAGGTCCGACCGCCAGATCTGCAGCAGCCGCAGGGTCATCACGCCGACCACGATCCCGGTGAATCCGAGAATGATTGATCCCCATCGGGTGCGCTCGATCCGGGCGAGGTAGAACCCGAGGGGCAGCGGCAGCAGGATCCCGACGGCGTAGGCCAGAAAGGTCACCGGCTCGGCCAGATGGGCGGATCCCAGCCTGACGATGCCGATCACCGACTGCACCAGCAGACCGACTTCCACCGCGATGGCGGCGATCATCAGGGCGTCGTCGGTGGGCCGGTTCCGGTATGCCTGGACGGCGCACCACACGGCGAGCAGCAGTCCGGCCGCCACGAGGACATAGGCCAGCACGTCGATCATCGCGCCCCGGCCGCCGTCCGGCGTTGCGGATCTCGGTCAGTGCCGGCCACGGGCTCCCTCGCGATCGGTCATTCTCCAGTGCGTGGTGCAGCCGCCGGGCAATAGGTAATGCGGCGACCAGTGACGGTAACCGATTCTGGAGCCACCGCGTTGCTACGGTCGTCGGTGTGAGTTCCACGGAGAGTTGCAGAGGAGGCCGGCGCGCTTGCCGCGGCTGCCGGCTCAACCACCGTCGATACGGACCTGGCCTGCCGGCGATCCGGCGATGACGGCGCCGACCGAGCCGCGGGCCGTCCCGGTCGGTCTCTCCGGTGACCGATCCGCCCTGGGATCCGCGGCAGTCCTGCTGTTGGGAGCAGCCACAGTCGGAGCGGCCACGCTGTTCGGCGTCGCCCACACCTACGACGGCTCTGCATTGGGAATCGCAAGCGGCGCCGGGTGGGTGGTTCTCCTGCCGGCGATCGCTGCGGTGGCGTTATCGGCTTGGAAGCCGACCCTTGGTCTCGCCTTCACTGCTGGTGCGGGAGCGGTGTCGGTGGTCAGGGTCATCGCCGATCTCGCGGTGCTGACCGCGCCGAACGCGGCGATCAGGCCTGAGCTGTTCTACGAGAGCTCCGCCAGGGCCTTGCCGTTCACCCTGGCAACCGGAGGAATAGCGCTACTGGCGGGTGACCTGCTGATGCTGGCCGCCGGACTGTGGGCCGCGCGCCGACTCAGTGGCTCCCTGTCGTTCGGACCCGAGCGGATCTTCGACGCCGACCCGACCGAGCCGGCTCTGGCCGGCTCTGCGGCCGGATCGACCCTGCTCGCCGAAGCCTTCGATTCGCCGGAGCCCAACCAGGCGGCTATCGCCGCCGGAGCGGAAGTCGCGGACGAAACGGCGCCCCGGCCGACCCGCAACAATCTGCTGATCTGGGTCGGCTTCGTCGGCGTCCTCGCACTCCTCACCGCATCGCTCGCGCTGCCCTACAGCGGCGGGTACCTGGCGGATCGTTACCTGCCGCCTGAGCTGGGACTGTGGGGCATCGGAGCCGCGCTCGCGTTGGCGGTCGTCGCCACCATCGCCGTGCTGGCGGCGGCGGTCCTGCCCCGATGGATCGCGTTCGCCCTGCTCAGCGGCGTGGCGGCGGCGGCGGCGGTGCCGTTTCTGACGGCGCTTGCGGTGCGCGCGGTCGGGGCGCCGGTGCGATTGAATCCTGCCGTCGCCCTCGGCCTGGTCGGCGCGGTGCTTGTCGCGGCGGCCGGTCTGCTGTCGGCGCCGGACCGGTTCGACAGACACAGGACGACTCGCCGGTCGTTCCCCTTCGCCGGCTGGACGTGACCGGCGCGGTGCTCAGCCTGCTGGTGGCTGCCGCGGCCGCCGCGGCGTGGCGTTTGCCGCAGCTCCATTACAACGGAGGAGCGGACCCGAAGCTCGCCGACGGATTCGCCATTTCTGCTCCGCTGTCGCTTCCCTTCGCGGTGGCCATGATCGTTCCGTTGGTCGGCGGCGTGCTCTGGCTCGTTCCGTCGTCCGCAAGGGCCGGGCGCGCCGTAGCGAGTATCGGATGGATCTCCTTGGTCTACGCCGCGACGCAATCGCTTTACGTGCTCGGCCAGGTAGTGGCCAGCGCGGCGGTACCGAATGCGGGGTTCGCGGCGCCCAACTGGTCGGCCGGCCCGGGGCTGTGGTGTGCCATCGCCGGCATCGGGCTGGGCATCGGGACCCTGGTCGTATCGATTGCCGCCTCGCGGAGTGCCGCGCAAGAGTCGCTGTCCGTCCCGGACGATGACTTGCTGGCCGAATCCAGAACCTTTGGGGCGCTGGTCGCCTCCGTGCTCACGGTCCTGACGGTCGTTGCGCTCGCTCTGCCCGTCTATCGAACCCCTGCCGTTTCGGCGGCCACCCTGCTGGTGGGGTTCCAGGTCAACTCGTGGGGCGTGCTGGCACTCGCCGCCGGCATGGTCGCTGCGGCGTGGTCGGGCGGTCGGGCGATCAACGTCGCGCAGGCGGCCGCGTTCCCGCTGACCGGTGCGGCGATCCTGGGCGTGCGACTGGTCATCCCTCGCGCGGTCACTGCTCAGGAGGGTTTCGAGAAAGCGGCCGGCCTCTTCGCTGGATGCGCGGTCGCAACCGCCTTCGTAGTTGCGGCGGTCGCGCTGGCCCGTTCGAGCAAACGGATCACGATGACGGACGTTTCCAACCTGCCCGGTCGGCGACCCAGCGGTGCCCGCGTCCGGGCCCGCCAGAGCGGGAAGTCGGTTGCGGCCACGACCGGAAAACCCCGGCCGAACAAGGGCAGTGGATGACTTCCGCAACCTGGCCCTGGCGCGCCAGGCTCGGGCGCCGCGGCCGGTGTGAGGACGGTGGAACGGCTGCGGTCCGGGTCACGCGTGGATACCTCACCAGGGCGGATGTGCTGCGACAAATGCCCGGCCAGTAGGGTCACGTGACGGTCCACGACGCGCCCGGGTCCACCGGTCGACGCCGCCGGACCCGGTGAACGCTGTCTGACGCAGCGACCACCGACGACGCAGCAATGTCGAGGTTTCGGGAGTAAAACGTGGATCTGTACGAGTATCAGGCGAAGGAACTCTTCGCGAAGCATGGCGTGCCCGGCACGCGCGGGAAGACCGCGACCACGGTCGACGAAGCCGAGGCGATCGCCGCCGAGTACGGCACGGCCGTCATGGTCAAGTCCCAGGTCAAGATCGGTGGCCGAGGCAAGGCCGGCGGCGTCAAGTTCTCACCCGACGTCGGCGGCGGCCCGCAAGAACGCCGAGGCCATCCTCGGGCCTGGACATCAAGGGCCACATCACCCGGACCGTGCTGGTCACCGAGGCAGCGGACATCGCCGAGGAGTACTACGTCTCCTACCTGCTCGATCGGTCCAACCGCACCTACCTGGCCATGGCCAGCAAGGACGGCGGCATGGAGATCGAGGAGCTGGCGGTCGAGCGGCCCGAGGCGCTGGCCCGCATCGCGGTGGACGCGATCGTCGGCGTCGACGCGGCCAAGGCCCGCGAGATCGCCGTCGCCGGTCGGTTCCCGGAGGAGGTCCGCGACCAGGTCGAGAACGTGCTGATCAAGCTGTGGGACGTCTTCATCAAGGAGGACGCCACCCTGGTCGAGGTCAACCCGCTGGTCAAGACCCCGGACGGGGTGGTGCTGGCGCTGGACGGCAAGGTCTCCCTGGACGACAACGCGTCGTTCCGTCACCCCGAGCACGAGGCCTTCGTCGACAACGCGGCCGAGAATCCGCTGGAACTCGCGGCCAAGGAGAAGAACCTCAACTACGTCAAGCTCGACGGCCAGGTCGGCATCATCGGCAACGGCGCCGGGCTGGTCATGTCCACCCTGGACGTCGTCGCCTACGCCGGCGAGGCCCACGGCGGCGTCAAGCCGGCCAACTTCCTGGACATCGGCGGTGGGGCCAGTGCGACCGTGATGGCCAACGGCCTCGAGATCATCCTGGGCGACCCGGATGTGCGGGCCGTTTTCGTCAACGTCTTCGGCGGCATCACCGCCTGTGACGCGGTCGCCAACGGCATCGTGCAGGCGCTGGAAATCCTCGGCGACGAGGCCAACAAGCCGCTGGTCGTCCGGCTCGACGGCAACAACGTCGAAGAGGGTCGCCGCATTCTGGCCGAGGCGAACCACCCGCTGGTCACGCTGGCCGACACGATGGACGAAGGCGCCGACAAGGCCGCAGAACTCGCTTTCGCGGCTGCGAAGTAAGGGACGAGAACACATGTCTATTTATCTGAACGCCGATTCCAAGGTCATCGTCCAGGGCATCACCGGCGGCGAGGGCACCAAGCACACCGCGCTGATGCTGAAGGCCGGCACCAAGGTCGTCGGCGGCGTCAACGCCCGCAAGGCCGGAACCACGGTCACCCACGGCGACGTCACACTGCCCGGTCTACGGGACCGTCGTCGAGGCCGTGAAGGAGACCGGGGCCACGGTGTCCATCGTGTTCGTGCCGCCGCCCTTCGCGAAGGACGCGGTGATCGAGGCCATCGACGCCGGCATCGAACTGCTCGTGGTGATCACCGAGGGCATCCCGGTGCAGGACTCGGCCGAGTTCTGGGCGTACGCGCTGGACAAGGGCAGCAAGACCCGGATCATCGGCCCGAACTGCCCCGGCATCATCACCCCGGGCGAATCGCTGGTCGGCATCACGCCGGCCAACATCACCGGCAAGGGCCCGGTCGGTCTGGTCTCCAAGTCCGGCACGCTGACCTACCAGATGATGTACGAGCTCAGGGATCTCGGCTTCTCGACCGCGATCGGCATCGGCGGCGACCCGGTCATCGGGACCACCCACATCGACGCCCTGGCCGCGTTCGAGGCGGACCCGGACACCAAGGCCATCGTGATGATCGGCGAGATCGGCGGCGACGCCGAAGAGCGCGCGGCCGCCTTCATCACGGACAACGTGACCAAGCCGGTCGTCGGCTACGTCGCCGGGTTCACCGCGCCCGAGGGCAAGACCATGGGCCACGCCGGGGCCATCGTCTCCGGTTCGGCCGGCACCGCGCAGGCCAAGAAGGAAGCCCTGGAGGCGGTCGGCGTCAAGGTCGGCAAGACGCCGTCCGAAACCGCGCGCCTGCTGCGCGAGGTCCTCGCCTCGCAGTGACGAAGCCAGTGCGTCGCCCGACTGGAAGCGGTACTCGTGCCAGGGGCACGAGGCAGGTTCCGCAGGGACGAGCCCTGTCGGGTGGGAAAGTTCGAAAGATGCGTGGGGCGACCAGAAGAATGAGGTGGAAGAGCATGAGTAGTCCATACGGCCGCCGCCCGGCGGCCAGCAGGGACCGGGCTCCTACGGTGGCCCCGAGCGGGGACCCAGTGGGGCCAAGGGGGATACGCCCGACGTACGGCGGCCCGCCACCGGGTGCACCGCCCTACGGCAGCTGCCGCCGGTCAGGGCTACGGTCCGCCCGGCGCCGGGCCCACGGGGCCAAGTCCGGTGGCCGAGGACCAGGTGAGTGCGGGTCCGGGCGCAGGCGGCCGACTACACCGACGAGCCCGTCCGGTGCCAAGCCGCAGGACGGCGTCGATCTCGCCCGACTTGTCGTTGAGCATCGCGGGCTCGGCGTGCTGGCGTTCATCTTCGGCTTCCTGCTCCGCCTGGAAGGGATCGGCAGGGGGACCGAGCATCTCGGTGTACGCGACCGCGGCTGCCTATCTGCCGATCCTGCTCCTGCTGGTCGGACTTCTGGCCGTCGCACCGCTGGTGCCCGGCGGCAAGAGGTACGCCTGCCGATCGCCCTGCTCTCGGTGGCCGGATTGCTCGCCGCTCTGGCCGCGCTGATCTCGGGTGACGGCAGCTACGGTGTTTCGCTGTCGGCCGGGATCGGGATGATCCTGCTGATCGTGGTGTCCCTGCTGCAGGCTGGGGCGGCGGTGTACGGCTGGATCATCGAGTCCGGGGTGGCCGGCCGGGGCGCCCGAACGACGTCCGAAGAAGCGGCCGCGCCCGCCGAACCCGCGCCCAGCTCAGTTCGGGCCGGGTCCGGTGTCGGTCGGGCCAGTGGCGCTACCGGGTTCGGCGCGCCGTACCCGCCCGGGGCCGACTGCGGGCGGCACCGGGCCAACGGTCCTGGTGCGACGCACCGCCGTACGGCGGGTACGCGCCGATCGCTACAACCCGTCGACGGCGCGCGCCGGGATCAGCGCGGACCCGTACGGTCCGCCCGCCGCGGAGCCCGCGTCCGCACCCAGCAGTTCAACACCGGCGCAACGTCCGTCACGACGCCCGGATGCCACGGGCAGCGGGCCCGATGACGGACCGTCACCGGACGTCACCCAGCAGGTGCGTTTCTGACCCGGCGGACCGGCGGCCGAAGCGGCGATGGCGCCCGTCCGCGGCAACGACCTGGCCAAAACGGCGTGGCAGACAACGCCTGACGGCTCACCCGTGTGAGGGTGGGGCTCATGTCCCTCACCGACATCACCCGCGTGAGACCGCCGACGACCGGGTAGAAGCGGCCGGCCGGCAGTTCCCGTAGGCGCCGTCGTCGGGGCGGGCGTCAGGGCGTTCTAGGCCGCCATGGCCGGCTTGCTGCTGACCTGCGGTCTCGGACTGATCGTCTGGGCCGTCACGCCCAGTTCCGGCAGCGGGCCCGTTGTCTACTCCGCGCCGGTGTTGCGGCCTTCGCGCGGCCAACGGTATGACGGTGACCATCGGCCGTGCAGCGCTGACCATGCCGCCGCTGCTGATCACCCTGATCGCCATCGCCCTGTTGTCGACGGTCAGTGGCCGCGGCCGGCCGGTGACCGCCGACCGGGGAACGAACTGGCGTCGACCGGTGTGGCAGCCGCCGTGTACGCGGCGGTCGTGACGTCCGCGGCGTTCTCCTCGGGTCGGCCGGAGCGGTGTCGGCGGACCAGTGGTGGCGACCGGCGCTGCTGGCGCTGGTCGTCGTCGGCTGCGCCACGCTGATCCGTGGCGACGGTTGGCGGTTGTACCTGCTCGACCGGTTGCCGGTCTGGGTTCCCGTCTCCGTCCGGCTCGGCGCGGCCGGCCTGCGGCCCTGATCGGCGCGGGCGGGGTCACCCTGGCCATCGGTCTGATCCGGTCGTTCGACGACGCAACACGGTGGTCGTTGGCCGCGCCTGGGCGCCTGGCGGCGGGTTCGGGATGGCTCTGCTCGGCATGGCCTTTCTGCCCAACGCCGTGGTCGCCGGGGCCGGGTACGCCGCCGGGGTCGGGTTCACCATCGGCAGCGGGACCTATTCGCCGTTCGGTTCGTCGCCCACCGAACTGCCGGCCATGTCCTGCTGACCGCGGTGCCGGACCGCGCCGGCCACGCCAGATCCGGCCCTGCTGTTGCTGGTGTTGCCGGTGCTGGCCGCCGTGTTCATCGGCCGGGGCGCGGTTCGCCGGCTGCATGTCGGAACGACCGGATGTCCGCGGTGGCCGGGGCGGCCGTGCTCGCCGGAATGCGTCGGGTCTGCTGGCGGCGGCGGCATCCGGCGGTGTGTCCGGCGGCGAGTGGTCGTCGATCGGCGTCCGCCGCTGCTGTTCGCCGTTGCGGTGACGTCGGCGTCGGTGTGGTCGGGGTTGACGCCGCGCTGGGGCGGGTCAGCACCCACGGCGAGCCCGACCGCGGGCTCTGGTGCCGACGAACTCGGCGAGGAGCACCAGGCGGCGGCCGAAGCTGTCGGCGAAGGGCAGGTGGGCGAGGCTGTGCAGCAGGAAGCCGACGCGCCCGAGGAGGGCGGAGCGGCCGGCGAGGTCGGCGACGGCGGCGATGATCACCGAACCGTCCGGCGAGGCCGGCGAGGTCACCGAACCCGACGAGGCCGACTCGCGAGGCACGAACCCGACGAGGGCTGCGAGGTCACCGAGCCCGGCGAGGGTAGCGCGGTCGGCGAGGATGCCAAGGTCGAACCGGAGCCCGACGAGGATGACCAGATCGCCGAGCTAGACGAGGATGGCGAGGCCGGGCGGCCGTCCAGGACGTCGAGATCGACGAGACAGTTCAGCTGGACCGCAACGCGGCGCCCGTGCCGAGGAACCGGCCGTCCCGTCGAGGAGCCAGTCGACGGTCCGGGACGCAAGGGCAGATCCAGGACGCCGGAAGGCGACGAAGCCGGCAGACGAGGCGCCGGTGGCCTCGAGACTCGAACCGGTCGAACCGGCCGAAGCTCCCGAGGTCCCACGAGGCTGCCGGGCCCGGACGCCCGCCAGGGCGTGTGATTCCTGCGCCGCCGCGGCAAGCTCTACCTGGCTGGGCCCGACCCCAGCCGTCGACGGAAAGATCTCCAGGTGCAATCCAGCTTCCGCAGAGCTGCCCAGCGGTTCGGGCGCCGAACCCGGCGCTGCAGCCTTCCGGGCGACGGCCTCCGGGTCGTGGTGCTGATCTCCGGTGGCGGGTCGAATCTGGCCGCCCTGCTGGCGGCCGCGCGGCGCCCGAGTACCCGGTCCAGATCGTCGCGGTCGGGGCCGATCGGCCCGAGCGCGGGCGGTCTGCAGCTGGCCGCCGACGCCGGCGTGCCGACCTTCGTCCAACGGATCAGCGATCACCCGGACCGGGACGCCTGGGATCCCGCACTGACGCAGCGGCCGGCGCGTTCGAGCCCGATCTGGTGGTCTCGGCCGGGTTCCTCAAGCTGGTCGGCTCACGGTTCCTGGCGCGGTTCCCGGGCCGGTACATCAACACCCACAACGCATTGCTGCCGGCCTTCCCGGGCATGCACGGTCCACGGGACGCCCTCGAGTACGGGGTCGAAGATCGCCGGCGCCACGCTGTTCGTGGTCGACGCCGGGGTCGACAGCGGGCCGATCCTGGCCCAGGTCGCGGTGCCGGTGCTCGACGACGACACCGAGGACACGCTGACCGAGCGGATCAAGCGGGCCGAGCGGGCCCAGCTCGTCGAACAGGTTTCTCTGATGGCCCGGTACGGCTGGACCATCAACGGCAGAAGGGTTGTCACCACATGACGGACGCAGATCGAGCCCGGGCAGCGGCGGACGAGGCGCGCCCGTCCGGCGCGCGCTGCTGTCGGTGTCCGACAAGACCGGTCTGCTCGACCTGGCCACCGCACTGGTCGAGGCCGGGGTCGCGCTGGTGTCGACCGGCGGCTCGGCCGCTCTGATCGCCGACGCCGGGCTGCCGGTCCAGAAGGTCGAGGACGTGACCGGGTTCCCGGAGTGCCTGGACGGCCGGGTCAAGACGCTGCACCCGAAGATCCACGGCGGGCTGCTGGCCGACACCCGGAAGCAGAGTCATCTCGATCAGCTGGCGGAGCTCGACATCGAGCCGTTCGAGCTGGTGGTGGTCAATCTGTACCCGTTCCGCGCCACCGTGGCCTCTGGGGCCTCCGCGACGAGTGCATCGAGCAGATCGACATCGGTGGGCCGGCGATGATCCGGGCCTCGGCCAAGAATCATCCGAGTGTGGCAACGTGGTCGAGCCGGCCGACTACGCCGAGGTCATCGCCGCGGCGGCCGGCGGATTCACCTTGTCGCAGCGACAGGCGCTGGCCGCCAAGGCGTTTGCGCATACCGCGTCCTACGACGTCGCCGTTGCCTCCTGGATGAACGTGGTGGTCGCTCCGGACCCGAGCGGCTGGCCGCGGTGGACCGGCTCGACCTGGGAACGGCCGTCGGTGCTGCGGTACGGCGAGAACCCGCACCAGAAGGCGGCTCTGTATCGGCACTGGCGGTGCGGGCTGGCCGGTGCCCAGCAGCTGCACGGCAAGGAGATGAGCTACAACAACTACGTCGACGTCGACGCGGCCTGGCGCAGCGCGACCGATTTCGCCGATCCGGCGGTCGCGATCATCAAGCACGCCAATCCTTGTGGAATCGCCGTGGTGATCGGCGGCGACGACGACGCGATCGCCCAGGCCCACGTGAAAGCCCTGGCCTGCGACCCGGTTTCGGCCTTCGGCGGGGTGATCGCGGTCAACCGCACGGTCACCGCGGCGCTGGCCGAGCAGATCGCCGAGGTCTTCACCGAGGTGCTGCTGGCCCCGGGATTCGACGAGGCCGCGCTGACCATCCTGACCCGCAAGAAGAACATCCGGCTGCTGGTCATGCCGGCCGGGGTCAATACCGACCCGATGGAGTTCCGAGGAATTTCTGGTGGCGTCCTGGCCCAGACCAGGGATGGTCGACGCGCCCGGCGACGATCCGGCCAGCTGGACCCTGGCAGCCGGTCCCGCGGATGAAGAGACTTCTGGCCGATCTGGCCTTCGCCTGGCGGGCCTGTCGGGCGGTCAAGTCCAACGCCATCCTGCTGGCCGACGACGGCGCGTCGGTCGGCATCGGGATGGGACAGGTCAACCGGGTCGACTCGTCCCGATTGGCGGTGGAGCGGGCCGGTGATCGAGCCGCCGGCTCGGTCGCCGCCTCGGATGCGTTCTTCCCGTTCGCCGACGGGCCGGAGATCCTGTTCAACGCCGGCATCAAGGCGGTCGTGCAACCGGGCGGATCGGTGCGGGACGCCGATGTGATCGCCGCGGCCGAGGCCGCCGGGGTGACCATGTACTTCACCGGCACCCGGCACTTCTTCCACTGATGGCGATGACCCTCAATCTCACCGAAACCTCCTACGACCACGAGGATTTCGTCGAGGTCGACCTGGCCGATCAGGAGCTCGGCGCTGCGAGTTCACCGACTGCGACTTCTCCGGTGCGGTGCTGGCCGGCTGCGTCGACCCGGCGGACCACCTTCACCCGGTGCCGGTTCGTCGGGGCCGAGCTGTACTCGCCGGCACTCGGGCAGTTCGTTCGTCGGGTGCACGTTCGAGCGGACCGTCGTGGATGAACGCGCAGCTCACCGGCTGCCGGCTGCTCGGCAGTACGTTCACCGACTGCCGGCTGACCGGTATCAAGATCGTCGACTGCGATCTCACGTTGACCTCGTTCGCCGGCGAGAAAGCTCGCCGGGGCCGACCTTTCCGGGCTCCGGATGCGCGAGGCCAATCTGACCGGCGCCGATCTGCGGGGCTGTGATCTGCGCGGGGCCGACCTGGCCGGGGCCCGAGCCGGTGGGGCGGACCTGACCGGAGCCGATCTGCGCGGGGCGATCGTCGACGCCGGGACCTGGGTCGGGGCCAAGCCTGGTCGGGGCGGTCATCGACGTCGACCAGGCCGTGCTGTTCGCGGCTCGCCCACGGGCTCACGCTGGGCCCGACGCGCGCGCGTGGCAGGATGGCCAATCGTGACGGCGACAATTCTGGACGGCAAAGCGACCCTGGCCACGGTCAAGGCCGAACTGCGGGTGCGGATCGAGGCCCTCGCCGCGCGCGGCGTCGTGCCGGGGCTGGGCACGGTGCTGGTCGGGGACGACCCGGCCAGCCAGTGGTACGTCGGGGCCAAGCACCGGGACTGCGCCGAGATCGGCATCAACAGCATCGCCCGGGAGCTGCCGACCGGCAGCTCGCTGGCCGACGTGCTGGCCGTGGTCGACGAGCTGAACTCCGATCCGGCCTGCACGGCGTTCCTGGTCCAGCAGCCGACCGGTTGGACGAATTCGCGATCCTGTCCCGGGTCGATCCGAGCAAGGACGTCGACGGGTTGCACCCGTTCAACCTCGGTTCGTTGGTGCTCGGTCAGCCCGGCCCGCTGCCGTGCACCCCGATGGGGGCGATCGAGCTGCTGCGGCGATTCGAGGTGCCGATCGCCGGCGCCCACGCGGTGATCGTCGGCCGCGGGCTGACGGTGGGCCGGCCGCTCGGCCTGCTGCTCACCCGCCGAGTGAGAACGCCACTGTCACCTTGTGCCACACCGGAACTCGGGATCTGGCCAGCTACGTCCGGCAGGCCGACATCGTGGTCGCCGCGGCCGGCGTGCCGGATCTGATCACCGCCGACATGGTCAAGCCGGGGGCCGCCGTGCTCGACGTCGGAGTGAGCGGCGGAACGGCAAGATCGCCGGTGACGTGGCCCGCGACGTCGCGGAGGTGGCCGGTTTCGTCGCCCCCAACCCGGGCGGGGTCGGGCCGATGACCCGGGCCATGCTGCTGGAGAACGTGGTCGCCGCAGCGGAACGTCTGGCCGGCGGGTGAGTTGCCGCGGGCTCGCCGCCCGCGGCTCGGCGCGGCGGTGACCGACCGCGTCTGATCGGGCATTCCGCTGACGTCGTGCTGTGGTGTCGGGTTGGCGCTGGATCGCCACCGGGCACTGGCGCCGCGGGGTGACGGTGCTGGCCGCGGCGGCCGGGATCGGGGCCGTCCTGCGGCTGGTGCTGCCGGGGCGGGCGATCGGGCCGCTCGGGGTGCGCGGGCGATGGTTCGACGTGCTGTTCCTGGGCTCGTTGGCCGTGGTGTTCGCGGTCGGCGCGACCGTTGGCTTCTAGCTCGGCTGGGCCTCGGTACTCCCGGCGGCCAACGGCGTGCGTCAGAACAGCGGCAGGGCCTCGCTCAGCGCCGGCGCCAGATCGGCGGCGGGGCGCCCGACCGGCGCTGAGTTCGATGAAGTCCTCTGGCCAGGGCCGAGGCGGCCGCCAGCGCTTCGACCGGGTTGCCGGCCTTGGCCGTCAGCAGCTCCCGGAGCACGGTGACCACCCGTTTGACCGCGCTGGGCATGACCATCGGGCCGTTGCGATCGGGGAGTGAGCGGGTGAGGTCTCCGGCGTGCACGACCAGTTCGATCAGCCGGGTGTCCAGGAAGTCCGACAACAGGATCGGCCCCCGCCGGGCCAGCACCACCCGGTCCAGACCGCCCAGCTCGTCCAAGCGTGCGTGGGCCTCGGCGTTGGCCGCGTCGAGCGGGCCAGCAGATTCGGTCCCGGCCCCGGTGGTGATCCTGCGCCGGCCGGCGATGGTCTCCGCCGGCGGCGTAGTTGGCCACGTAGTCGGCGACGCTCATCGGCTCCGCGTCATCGTCGGCCGGACGCAACGCGGCGATCGACGAGCCGGTGCCGGCCAGGTGTCCGATCAGCTCGGCCACCGTCCAGCCGGGCAGCGCACTGGGCGCGGCCAGCTCGGCCGGCTCCAACGTGCCGATCCAGACCCGGAGCACCTCGAACTGCGCGGCATAGGTCATATCCGGCATGGTCACCGGTCCCATGTTTCCAGACGGCCCCGGCAATCCCGGCTAGACGTGCGGAGCGGGCCGGCGGGAATGACGCCGAGGCGGCCGGACTGGTAGTCCTCGAAGGCCTGGATCAGCTCCTGCTGGGTGTTCATCACGAACGGCCCGTACATCGCGACCGGCTCACGGATCGGTCGGCCTCCGAGGATGAGCAGGTCGACCCCGCCGGCGTGCCGAAGATCCTGCCGTTCGTCGGCGGCGACGGTGATGCTGTCGCCGGGGCCGAACACGGCGAGCTGACCGTCGTGCAGCGGCCGCCGGTCGACGCCGACGCCGGCCCGGCCACCCAGGTTGTAGACCAGGGCGTTGTAATCGGCCGGCCAGGGCAGGTCAGTGCCGCCCCGGGCTGGACCGTCGCGTGGATCAGGGTGATCGGGGTGTGGGTCGAGCCGGGGCCGGAGTGGCCGTCGAGCCCGCCGGCGATCAGCCGGATCAGGGCGCCGCCGTCGGCGCTGGTCAGCAGGGCCACCCGGCCGGAGTGATGTCCTGGTAGCTGGGCGCGGCGAACTTCGAGTCGGCCGGCAGGTTGACCCACAGCTGGAAGCCGTGGAAGAGCCCACCCGAGGCGACCAGGCCTCGGGCGGAGTCTCGATGTGCAGGATGCCGGCTCCGGCCGTCATCCACTGGGTGTCGCCGCCGCCGATCAGGCCGCCGCCGCCGTTGGAGTCGGAGTGCTGCATCTGGCCGTCGATCATGTAGGTGACGGTCTCGAATCCACGGTGCGGATGCCAGGGGGTGCCCTTGGGTTCGCCCGGCGCGTACTCGACCTCGCCCATCTGATCCATGTGCAGGAACGGGTCGAGCTGCTCGACGCTCACCCCGGCGAACGCCCGCCGGACCGGAAAGCCCTCCCCCTCAAAGCCTTTCGGGGAGTAGTGACCGACGGACCGGCCGCGGCGGTGCTGGTCGCCCGATCCGGCTCGGCGATGCGCGGAAGGGTCAACAGGTCACTGACAGTGGTTGCCGGCATGGGCCGATCCTTCCCGGCTCCAATTTTCAATGCAAATGCATGTTCATTGGCTGAACTTGCTGGTCAGGCCTCGTCCAGGGGAAGGTCAAGGCCGAGGGGGGGATTGCGGATGGCCAGCCGGCGCCGGAAGACCGTCGCCAGCACCCGGCCTCCTCGTCGGAGACCCGACGGCCGAACTCACGGTCGATACCGGCCATGTGCACCTTGGCCGCCGACCGCAGGGCGGCCCGGCCGGCCCGGGTCAACCGCACGATCACCCCACGGCCGTCCTGGGGGTCGGGTCGCCGCTCGAGCAGACCCTGAGCCTCCATCCGCTCCACCTTGCGGGACAGCCCGGGCTGCGAGATCACCAAACGTTCCAGCAGGTCGCGGTGTCGCAGAGGCGCCGCCGGCCTCGGACAGTTGCACCAACACGTCGTAGGTTCCCAACGGCACCTGGCCGGCCTCGTCCAGATCGGCGGCCAGCTTCTTGATGATCTGGGCGTGGGCGTGCAGGAATCCGACCCAGGCGTCCATGCGGTCGGCTCGATCTTGACCGGACCCGTCATCTGCCCTCCTCCCGCGGTCCCATTCCTACCATGTTGGCGCAAGCCCTTCGCGGCGAGCGCTAACCACAGGTCCGGGAATCTGGGTCTCGACCTGCTCGATCGGGTGCCGCACAGCCCGGGCGGTAGCGTGCTGTGCGGCCGCGAGTGTAGCAGTACGCTCGTACTGCGAAAGCGAACCCGAGGGCAGGAGAGGCGCTCAATGGCGAAGATCAAGGTGACCGGCAAGGTCGTCGAACTGGACGGCGACGAGATGACACGGATCATCTGGCAGTTCATCAAGGACAAGCTGATCCTGCCGTATCTGGACGTCGACCTGGAGTACTACGACCTGTCGATCGAGAACCGGGACGCCACCGACGACCAGGTCACCGTCGACGCCGCGAACGCCATCAAGAAGCACGGCGTCGGCGTGAAGTGCGCCACCATCACCCCGGACGAGGCCCGGGTCGAGGAGTTCGGCCTGAAGCAGATGTGGCGCTCGCCGAACGGCACCATCCGCAACATCCTCGGCGGCGTGATCTTCCGCGAGCCGATCATCATCTCCAACATCCCGCGGCTGGTACCGGGCTGGACCAAGCCGATCATCGTCGGCCGCCACGCCTACGGAGACCAGTACCGGGCGACCGACTTCAAGTTCCCCAGCGCCGGCACGCTGAAGGTCGTCTTCACCCCGGACGACGGCTCCGAGGTCGATCGAGCGCGAGGTCTTCCAGGCGCCCAGCGCCGGCATCTCGCTGTCCATGTACAACCTGGACGACTCGATCCGCGACTTCGCCCGGGCCTCGCTGAACTACGGGCTGGCCCGCAACTACCCGGTGTACCTGTCGACCAAGAACACCATCCTGAAGGTGTACGACGGGCGGTTCAAGGACATCTTCCAGGAGGTGTTCGATGCTGAGTTCGCCGACAGTTCGCGGCAGCAGGCATCACCTACGAGCACCGGCTGATCGACGACATGGTCGCCGCCTCGCTCAAGTGGGAGGGCGGCTACGTCTGGGCCTGCAAGAACTACGACGGCGACGTGCAGTCCGACACGGTGGCCCAGGGCTTCGGTTCGCTCGGCCTGATGACCTCGGTGCTGTTCACCCCGGAGGGCGACGTGGTCGAGGCCGAGGCCGCGCACGGCACCGTGACCCGGCACTACCGGCAGCACCAGGCCGGCAAGCCGACCTCGACCAACCCGATCGCCTCGATCTACGCCTGGACCGGTGGGCTCAAGCACCGCGGCAAGCTGGACGGCACGCCTGAGGTCACCGCGTTCGCCGAGGCCCTGGAGGACGTGATCATCAAGACCGTCGAGAGCGGCAAGATGACCAAGGATCTGGCCGGCCTGGTCGGGCCCGACCAGGCCTGGCTGACCACCGAGGACTTCCTGGCCGCGCTGGACGAGAACCTGTCGGCCCGGCTCTCCGCCTGACCCGCCCCACCCCGCCCCCCGCCTCGGCGCATACAGAACCGCCCGGCGCAGACGAACCGCCCGGCGCGTACAGAACCGCCCGCCAAACAGACCATTCCGGCCGCGCACGGCCGAACTGTATGCGCAGGGGGGTGGGCGGCGGCTGGAGGCGGGACCGGGTGCGGCGGTCAGGCCTTGGCGGGGGTGCGGAGTTCCCGGCGGAGGATCTTGCCCGACGACGATTTCGGGATGAGCGAGATGAACTCGACCTGGCGGACCTTCTTGTGTGGCGCCACATGGCTTGCCACGTAGGCGATCACGTCGGCTTCGGTCAGCTCGGCCCCCGGCTGCAGCACCACGAACGCCTTGGGCATCTCCTCGCCGTCGGAGTCATTGACCCCGATGCACGCGGCGTCCGCGATCTTCTCGTGGGTGAGCAGCAGCGCCTCGAGCTCGGCCGGCGGCACCTGGTAGCCCTTGTACTTGATGAGCTCCTTGACCCGGTCGACGATGCTGACGTAGCCCTCGCCGAGACGGTCGCGACGTCCCCGGTGTGCAGGTAGCCCTCGTCGTCCAGGGTGGCGGCCGTCGCCTCGGGGTTGGCCAGGTAGCCCTTCATGATGTTGGGCCCCTTGCACCACAGCTCGCCCGGGGGCGGACGTGCCCTCGACGGGGTAGTCCACCTCCTCGCCGGTGGCCGGGTCGACGATCTTGCACTCCATGTTGGGCAGCGTGAGGCCCACGGTGCCCAGCGGGATGTCGTCGCGGTCGGCCGGGATGGAGTGGCTGACCGGGCTCATCTCGCTCATGCCGTAGCCCTGCCGCACGGTGCAGCCGAGCCGCTCCGCGACCTCGCGCCGAGCTCGGCGTCCAGCGGGGCCGCGCCGGAGAACACCATCTGCAGCGACGACGTGTCGTGCTGCGCGACCACGGGGTGCTTGGCCAGCGCCACCGCGATGGGCGGGGCGATGTAGACGTGGGTGATCTTCTGCGTCTGACGATGGTGAGGAACTCCACCAGGTCGAACCGCGGCATGGTCACGATGGTCGAGCGCCGCCGACAGCCCGGCGTTCATGAGCACGCTCATGCCGTAGATGTGGAAGAAGGGCAGCACCGCGAGGACCTGCGGTCCCCGGTCAGGGTGATGACCGGGGCACCCTGGGCCACGTTGGCCACGAGGTTGCGGTGGGTGAGCATGACGCCCTTGGCCTTGCCGGTGGTGCCCGAGGAGTAGGGCAGCACGGCCAGGTCGTTCGCCGGGTCCACGTCCACCTCCGGCGCGGGGGCCCTGGGTGAGCAGCTCGCGCAGGCTCGTGCGGCCGGTTGCACGCTCGGGGACCCGTCGAGGGTGACCACGCGCTCGGGCGGGATGCCCACGGCGGCCGCGGCCTCGTCGGCCCGGTCCAGGAACAGCGAGATGGTGAACAGCCACGAGGCCCCGGAGTCGTGAGCTGGCTCGCGATCTCCTTGGGGTGTACAGCGCGTTGATCGTGGTGGCCGTGCCCCCGGAGCGGACGATGCCGTGGAAGACGGTGGCGAAGGCCGGCACGTTGGGGCACAGCCCGGCGAACGTCCCCGCCGAAGCCGGTGGCGCGAGCGCCCCGGCCAGGGCCTCGATCTGCCCGACCAGCTGGCCGTAGGTGGTCTCCCCCCGGAGGGCCCGTCGACCAGGGCACCTTCGCGGCCAGCTCCGGGTCCGTGGCGACGGCACCGAACAGGAAGTCGAACAGGCTCGTGTCGGGGATCTCGACGTCGGGGAAGGGACTGGCGAAGCTCATGCGATTGCCTCCAAAGGGCGTCGTCGACCTGTGATCTAACCCACAGTACGGCAGTAGATGTGCCCCGCGCGCGGAGCGGATTCGGCTCCGCCGACCGCGGATGGGCGGCGATCTACGTCTCGCCACCGTCGCTTCGAGGCGATCTGCCGAACGGGGTCGCGCCGCCGTGTGGGCCGTGCCGTCGTTCCGTCTTGACGGGTGATGTACTCCAGCTCCCGTGTTGAATCGGGTCGATACCCGTGGCGGCACAGGTGATCCGGGCCGGGCCTTTGACACAGAAGTGGGAGGGGGCCTAGATTGGGTTCAAGTCACGAGTTCCAACGAGATGCCCTGGCAAGTTGGACGGCAACCCTCCAGTCACGGCGGGGTGCTCCAGGTGAGGACCGGGCGATGCCGACAGGCGCCGCAAGCGTGGCTCTCGATCCCGGGAGCCGAGGTTCACGGTTATCGGTGAGGTGGTGGCACATGGCGAAGGGATTCAGGCCGGTCAGCCGGGAGGATTCGGCACCGCGGCCGCGGCCCGGACCAGCGCCCATCGCCGGCATGTCGATTACGCCAGGGTATCCAGCGCGCTCTGTTGCTGTCGGGAAATTTCTTGTAGCTGAGCCCTCGCTGCGCAGGACATGAATCATGTCCAGATTGCCTGAGCGACAGGGCGTGTCGATCGAGAAACCGGCACTTGTGCTTACTCTCCCGTGTTCCGGCGTTGCAGCAAAGGAAAGCGTTCTCATGACCCTCATTGCCGAACCAGCGGCACCCGTTGCCGAGATTTTCCAAGGACACGCACAGGTCCCGGCCGCCCAGGCCCTCGACCTGACGCACGTCAATGGATCGCTTACTCTTCAAAATCTGCCCGGTCGTGACCTCGACCCGGCTGAACTACTTGAACTGGCCGGGCTCGATAGCCGCCGACGCCTCCCGGTGGCGCGAACACGTGGCCTTCTCCGACGATCAGCGGCATTACGTTTCGCTCTACCGCGACACCCACGTCGACGTCTGGGTGCTGTGCTGGACACCGCAGAACGACACCGGCTGGCACGACCACGACATTTCGTCCGGTGCGGTGGCCGTCACCCAGGGACGTCTGGTGGAGCACAACCTTTCCATCGACGGGCGGGCCCTGCAGAGCGAGATCGGCGCGGGCAAGGTGTACAACTTCGGGCCGGAGCACATCCACCGACTCACCGGGCTTGATGCCGGAAGCGTGTCGATACATGCATACTCACCGCCGCTGTGGCGGATGGGCCAGTATTCGATCGCCGGCGGAATGCTGCGGCGGAAGTCGGTTTCCTACGCCGACGAGCTTCGACCCATCGACGACATGGCGTAGGTCCAAAACGCTTCCAGCTGCGCGGAGGTTCAGGCCTGCAGTAACCAGCCAGGCATCGGCCACGTCGGCGCAACTGCCCTGCTCGGTCGCTACATTGTCGGGCACTCATCGCCGCGTTTCTCGCCCTGCCCCGGCCCATCCCTGGATGAACCGCATCCCTCGGGTGGAACGTGCGTCAGCCGAACGCCGTAGACCGTCGAGGTCGGCGACGATCTCGCCCGGCTTCGTCTGTCGTCCATGCCACGTAGAATCTGCGTCTGTGGGATTGCCGTTACCCGGGACGCCTGGGCCGAGTTTCGAGCGACGGGCGAACTGATGGGCGTCCTTCTCGAAGAGATCGGTCTCGTCGCACTGTTCATCATCATCGGTGGTTGCTTCAACGCTGCCGAGATTTCGATGATCTCGCTGCGCGAGAGTCAGGTGCGGCAACTGGCCGCCAACCATGGAGCCCGGGGTCGCCGCTCGAACGGCTGGTTTCCGACCCGAACCGATTCCTGGCCGCAGTGCAGATCGGCGTCACGGTCGCGACCATGCTGTCGTCCGCGTTCGGTGCCGCCACGGTTTCGGAGCGGGTCGCGAAGTGGCTGGTCAGCCTGGGCATGGACGAGGCGGTCGCGACACCTCTGGCGCTGATCGGCGTGACCCTGATCATCTCCTTCTTCTCCTTGGTGCTCGGCGAACTCACCCCGAAACGCCTCGCGCTGCAGCGGCGGGAGGCGATCGCGCTGTTCGCGTCCGCTCCGCTGTCCGTCCTGGCTAGGCTCTTTCGGCCCGTCGTGTGGCTGCTGGGCCGGTCGACCGACGTGATGGTCCGGCTGTTGGGCGGCAACCCCAAGGCCACAGGCGACGAGATCACCGCGGAGGAACTGCAGTCGCTTGTGGCGGCGCACGAATCGCTGACCTCGGTCGAACGCCGGATGATCGCCGATGTCTTCGACGCCGAGGACACCCATGTGCGGGCGGTCATGGTGCCCCGCCGTGAGGTCGACTTCCTGGCGGCGTCACTGACCATCTCGCGGGCGGCCAGGCTGGCCCTGGCGCATCCGCATTCGCGATTTCCGGTCGTCGGCAGAGATGCCGACGAGGTACTCGGAGTCGTCCACATCAGGGACCTCCTGGTGCCCAACCACGCACTCGGCCGGGCCGCAACGGTTGCCGACATCGCGACTCCGGTTGCGGTTGTGCCCGGCACGAAAGGAGTGCTCGACGCGCTGCACGAGATGCGCAGCGCCGGCCAGCACCTCGCCGTCGTCGTCGACGAGTACGGAGGGACCGACGGCATCGTCACACTCGAAGACCTGGTCGAGGAGATCGTGGGGGAGATGACGTCCGACCGGCCCGAGGGTCCGGCTCCGTCAAACCCGCGGCCAAGGCCGGCGAGGTCGACGGGCTGTTGAACCTGGACGATTTCTCCGATGCCACCGGGCTGGAGCTGCCGGCCTGCCCTTACAACACCGCCGCGGGCTACATCATGGCGCGGCTCGGCAGGCTGCCCGTCGAGGGCGACACCGTGACGGTGAACGGTCGCACGCTGACCGTCGCATCGATGGATTCACGGCGAATTGCCCGGATCAAGGTCGGCTCACCGGCACCGCCTGAGGCCTCCGGGCCGCCGCCTGAGCCCCCCGGGCCGTCACCGGATCCATCGGAGCCGTCTCCGGAGCGATCAGGACGGTCAGGCTGAGCCATCCGGACCCTCAGCGGATCCATCGCCCAGGTCACCGGAACCATCGGGCCCGTCACCCAAGCCATCGGCGGCGCAAGTTGAGCCGTCGGAGCCGTCGCAGGAATCCACGGCGGTCAGGGTGCGGCCGACGACCGCTGCTCCGGTCTGAGGCCCGCGCCCGATGTTCACGGGCATCCATCCGGAAATGAAATGATCGCGCCATGGTTTCCCCCGCACTCGATTCCACCCCCGGCACGCCGCGGGTCAGACCCAGGGTGCTCTCCGGCATCCAGCCGACCGCCGACTCCTTCCACGTCGGCAACTACCTCGGCGCGCTGCGCCAGTGGGTCGACTGCAGGCGACCCACGAGACGTTCTACTCGTCGTCGACCTGCACGCGATCACGGTCGAGCAGGATCCGGCGCTGCTGCGTCGGCGCACCCGGATCGCCGCCGCTCAGCTGCTGGCGCTCGGCATCGATCCGCAGCGGTCGACGCTGTTCGTCCAGTCGCACGTGCCGGCCCACACTCAGCTGTCCTGGGTGCTGGAATGCCTGACCGGCTTCGGCGAGGCCGGTCGGATGACGCAGTTCAAGGACAAGTCGGCCAAGGGCGGCCTGACCGAGCGTCGGCCTGTTCACCTATCCGATCCTGCAGGCGGCCGACATCCTTGCCTACCGGGCCGACGCGGTGCCGGTCGGCGAAGACCAGCGGCAGCACCTCGAACTGACCCGGAATCTCGCCCAGCGCTTCAATTCCCGGTTCGGCGAGACGCTCACGGTGCCCGAGCCCTACATCCTGAAGGCGACGGCCAAGATCTACGACCTGAGCGAGCCGACCGCGAAGATGAGCAAGTCCTCGCCCGGGGGCTCGTTGGATCTGCTGGCCGACGTGCGCTCGTCCGTCAAGAAGATCAAGTCGGCGGTGACGGACACCGGGCGGGAGATCCGCTACGACGAGGAGAACAAGCCGGGGGTGTCGAACCTGCTCTCGCTGCTCTCGGTGTTCACCGATACCCCGATCGCGGACCTGGAGGCTCGGTACGTCGGCAAGGGTTACGGGGACCTCAAGGGTGACCTCGCCGGTGTCTGGACGGACTTCGTCACGCCGTTGCAGGCCGCGGTCAGCGACTACCTGGCGGATCCGGCCGAGCTGGACCGGATCCTGGCGGCCGGAGGCGTCCGTGCCGCCGCCGTGGCCTCGGCGACCGTGGCCGCAGGTCTACGAACGGGTCGGCTTCCTGTCCTGACGGGCGAGCCGAAGCTGGCAACCGCTTCGAACGACCTGCAGAATCAAGATCAGCATGTCCGCCGATCGGGGAGGCAGCCTTGGCCACCGCAGTTCCTGACAAGAGAGCCGTGGATCTGAGCAAGCGCCTCAACACCCCGGCGGCCAAACCTAGTGTTGGCCGCCGGATCAAGGCCATCGGAATCCGGCTCAAGTCCCGCAAGTTCGTACAGCACTGGATGGGGGCATTCCAGCGGTACGGGGAGCGGCTCGGCAGCCAGTTCGCCGGGGCCATCACCTACTTCTCCTTCCTGTCCCTAGTTCCGATCATGATGGTGGCGTTCTCGATTGCCGGTTTCGTGCTGGCCAACCAGCCGGAACTGCTCCAGAGCCTGGAGGACGGCATCGCCAAGCAACTGCCCAGCGGCGCGGGCGGGATGTCGGACACGATCAACCAGGTCATCCAGACCGCAGTGAGTGCGCGGTTCACCGTGGGTCTGGTCGGCCTGGTGATCGCCCTGTACTCGGGGATCGGCTGGATGGGCAACGTGCGCAGCGCCGTTCAAGCGCAGTGGCGGCCCGATTTCGACGAGGACCAGGAGGTCCGCGAGGACAGCTTCATCCGAAACCTGCTGCGCAACCTCGGTTCGCTGGCCGGACTGGGATTGGCCATCGTGGTCTCGCTCGCGTTGAGCGCTTCAGGCGCCTGGGCCTCCTCCTCGGTGCTGGAGTGGCTCGGCCTCGACCACATCGCCGCTCTGAAGCCGATCTTCACCGGGGTGCCGATCATCATCGCGATGGCGGCCGACGTGCTCATCTTCATGTGGGTCTATACGATCCTGCCGCCACGGAATCAGAAGGGCACCAGGTCCGCCCTGGTCAGGGGCTCGATCATGGCGGCCGTCGGTTTTGAGATCTTCAAGTTCGCGTTGACGTTCCTGCTGCCGAAGGTCACGAACTCGGCGACGGGCCACATCTTCGGCTCGATCATCGGTCTGCTCTTCTTCTTCAACATCACCGCGACGATGGTGCTCATCGTGGCGGCCTGGATCTCGACAGCGGAAGGTGGCCCGCGCAAGCGCGTCGAGGAGCGCGCGGACACGGAGGTGCCGGAGCCGGCCGTCGTCGTCCATGAAGGCGTGTCGGGGCCGACGGTCGCGGGTCTGCTCAGCGTCGGTGCCATCCTGGGCATCGGCTGGGCCAAACGGCGTCGCTGAGCCGCGTCCCGAGCTGAAGACTGCCGCCGGCGCAATGAGTCCAGTGACGATCGCCGGGTAATGATTTCGTAAGACGTCGTCCGCGAAACGTAATACCTGTTGAAAGTAAATGTCACTACCGTTTGAATGATGAGCGGGAAACGTGGCAACGGTCGTCGCAGGCGGGCACTTGCATGGCTGGTGACATTTGTTGTCCTCGTGTCGGCTGCCGGCCTCTTTTGGTTTCAGCCGTGGAGACTCTGGACCGATACGGTGGTGAACGAGACCCTTCCGGTACTCGCTGCAGAGGCGGCGGTCGCCATCGCATCGCCGGCGACGACGACGACGAATCCGGCGCGGCAAACGGCGGTGTCAGTGACCTCGCCGGCGGCAGAGCCGGCACGGCCGCGACCGACGATTGCTTCGTCCGCGGTTTCTCGCCCGTCGGCTCGATCCAGCGACAAGACGAGTTCGGAACCGGAGGTCAAGCCGGTGCTGCTGTCCAGAGGCACGTTGATCTCTCATGAGCACGCGACGTCAGGTGTGGCGGAGTTGATCCGTCTAGCCGATGGACACCGAGTACTCACGTTGCGGGATCTGCGGACCTCCGACGGCCCGGCGCTGCATGTGTGGCTCACCGACGCGCCGGTGCTGTCCAACTCGGACGGGTGGCACATCTTCGACGACGGCCAGTACCTGGACCTCGGCCATCTGAAAGGCAACATCGGCAATCAGGTGTACCCGATCGCGGACAACGCCGACTTGCGTAGTTATTCGAGCGTCACCATCTGGTGCGAACGGTTCTCCGTGTCTTTCGGCGCAGCCGAACTAACTCCTCCCGGATAATGGAGAGCCGTCACCGCTGCCTGCGATGACGGCTTCCAGTAACGGGCTCGGGGCTCAGATGCGGCGGAACATCAGGGCGCGCTTGACTTCCTGGATCGCCTTGGTGACCTGGATGCCGCGGGGGCAGGCGTCGGTGCAGTTGAAGGTGGTGCGGCAGCGCCACACTCCCTCGGAGTCGGACAGGATCTCCAGCCGTTCCTGCGAAGCCTGGTCGCGGGAGTCGAAGATGAACCGGTGGGCGTTGACGATCGCGGCCGGCCCGACGTAGGCGTCCTCCGACCAGTACACCGGGCAGGAGGTGGTGCAGGCGGCGCACAGGATGCACTTGGTGGTGTCGTCGAACCGCTCGCGGTCGCTCTGCGACTGGATCCACTCCCGGCTGGGCTCGTTGCCGTGGGTGATCATGAATGGCTTGACCGCCCGGTACGCCTCGAAGAACGGCTCCATGTCGACGATCAGGTCCTTCTCCAACGGAAGGCCCTTGATCGGTTCGACGCTGATCTCGGTGTTCTTGGCCGTCACCACGTCCTTGACCAACACCTTGCAGGCCAGACGGTTTCGGCCGTTGATCCGCATCGCGTCCGACCCGCAGATGCCGTGTGCGCACGACCGACGGAAGCTCAGCGTGCCGTCGATGTACCACTTGATGTAGTGCAGCAGGTTCAGGATCCGGTCGGTGGGCAACGCCGGAATGTAATACGACTCCTGATGGGGAGCGTCGTCGAGTTCCGGGTTGTACCGCTGGATGTGGACGGTCACCATGATGGCGCCGTCGGGTACGGGTGGCAGCGGGGCCGGACCCTGATCCGAAGCGGCAGGCGAGTTCGTCGAGAGTGATGGTCATCAGTACTTGCGCTCCATCGGCTGGTAACGGGTCATCACGACGGGCTTGAAGTCGAGACGGATGTCGGTGCCTTCAAGGCCCTCGTCCGATTGGGCATCTTGTACGCCATGGTGTGTCGCATCCAGTTGGTGTCGTCACGCGTCGGATAGTCCTCCCTGGCGTGGCCGCCGCGGGATTCCTTGCGGGTCAGCGCGCCGACGACCATCACCTCGGCCAGGTCGAGCAGGAAACCCAGTTCGACGGCCTCGAGCAGGTCGGTGTTGTATCTCTTGCCCTTGTCGTGCACCGAGACCTTGCGTGTATCGCTCCTTGAGGGCCTGGACGTCGTGCAGCGCTGTCTTCAGCGTTTCCTCGGTGCGGTACACGGCGGCGTTGGCATCCATGGTGGCCTGCAACGCGATCCGGATGTCGGCGACCCGCTCGAAACCGGTCGACGTGAGCAGGCCCGACACCATGTTCTCGACGTACGACGACGGCGGATTGCCCTCCTCGGTCACATCGTGGACGAAGTCGGTGGAATTCGCGTAGGCGGCGGCGGCGATGCCGGCCCGCTTGCCGAAAACGTTGATGTCGAGCAGCGAGTTCGTGCCCAGACGGTTCGAGCCGTGCACCGAGACGCAGGCGCATCTCGCCGGCCGCGTACATTCCGGGCACCACATGCGTGTTGTCGCGCAACACCTCTCCGTACACGTTGGTCGGAATGCCGCCCATCGCGTAGTGGGCGGTGGGAAAGACGGGCACCGGCTCGGTGACCGGATCGACACCCAGATAGGTGCGGGCGAACTCGGTGATGTCGGGCAGCTTGGTCTCCAGCACCTCGGCGCCGAGGTGGGTGCAGTCGAGCAGCACGTAGTCCTTGTGCGGACCGGCGCCGCGGCCCTCCAGCACCTCCATCACCATCGACCGGGCGACGATGTCGCGGGGCGCGAGATCCTTGATGGTGGGCGCGTAGCGCTCCATGAAGCGCTCGCCCGACGCGTTGCGCAGGATCGCCCCCTCGCCGCGGGCGCCCTCGGTCAGCAGGATGCCGAGAGCCCGCCAGGCCGGTCGGGTGGAACTGGTAGAACTCCATGTCCTCCAAGGGAAGTCCCTTGCGCAGTACGACGCCCATGCCGTCGCCGGTGAGGGTGTGCGCGTTGGAGGTGGTCTTGAAGACCTTGCCGGCGCCGCCGGTGGCGAAGACGACGGCCTTGGCGTGGAAGACGTGGATCTCGCCGGTGGCCAATTCGTAGGCCACCGCGCCGGTGCACACCTGACCGTTCCGCGGTGTCGGTCAGCATCACGTCCAGCACGTAGAACTCGTTGAAGAACTCGACGCCCTGCTTGACGCAGTTCTGGTAGAGGGTCTGCAGGATCATGTGACCGGTGCGGTCGGCGGCGTAGCAGGCGCGGCGGACCGCCGCCTCGCCGTGGTTGCGGGTGTGGCCGCCGAAGCGGCGCTGGTCGATCCGGCCCTCGGGCGTGCGGTTGAACGGCAGGCCCATCTTCTCCAGGTCGAGGACCGCGTCGATCGCTTCCTTGCACATGATCTCGGCCGCGTCCTGGTCGACCAGGTAGTCCCCACCCTTGACCGTGTCGAAGGTGTGCCACTCCCAGTTGTCGTCCTCGACGTTGGCCAGCGCCGCGCACATGCCGCCCTGCGCCGCGCCGGTGTGGGACCTGGTCGGGTAGAGCTTGGTGAGCACGGCGGTCCGGGCCCGCTGGGTCGATTCGATGGCGGCGCGCATGCCGGCACCGCCGGCACCGACGATCACCACGTCATAGCGATGGAATTGCATGATGCTCCGTATCAGCCGGTCATGGTCGGGTCGAAGGTGAAGATGACGAAGGTGCCTACGCCGAGGGTCAGCAGGACGGACGCAGCCAACAGGATCGTCAGCCAGAATCGGGTACCGGGTTTGCGGGCGTAGTCGTTGATGATGGTGCGCAGACCGTTGGCGCCGTGCAGCTCGGCCAGCCACAGCATGATCAGGTCCCAGATCTGCCAGAACGGCGAGGCCCAGCGGCCCGCGACGAAGCCCCAGTTGATCCGGTGGACGCCGCCGTCGAGGATGTTCATGATCAGCAGGTGACCGAGCACCAGGACGACCAGCACGATGCCGGACAGCCGCATGAACAGCCAGGCATACATCTCGAAGTTCGACCGGCGACCGGCGACGCGCTTGCGGGGCGCGCGCGGCGCCTCGATACCGCGAGTGGCCGGCGGATCGTAGGCCGCGGTCATGACGCGGCTGGATGGTTCGGGAGGCTGCGCGGCGGTCACGGCGTCGCCCGAACAGTTTCTCCACGGTGTACTCGAGCATGAAGTAGACCGTCGGGATCATGACGACGATCCAGGTGCCGACCACGATCCAGAGCATCTGTCGCTGGTAACGGGGCCCCTTACCCCAGAAGTCGACCAGCATGATCCGGATGCCGTTGAGCGAGTGGTACAGCACCGCGCCGACCAGCCCGACCTCGAGCAGGTTGACCAACGGGTTCTTGTAGGTGGCGATGACCTTGTCGTAGGAGTCGGGGCTGACCCGCACCAGGGCGGTGTCCAGCACGTGGGCGAACAGGAAGAAGAAGGTCAGGACGCCGGTGATCCGGTGGGCTACCCACGACCACATGCCTTCGGCGCCCTTGTAGACGGAGCCTCGGCGTGGCTTCGGAGTGCCACTTCCTCCGGGACGGAGGACGGTGGATGAGGACATGGTGGATGCGACCTCCAGGAGATGACCGCGGCGGGAGTCCTCGGCGAAGACTGCCGGTCAATCCACCGTGCTGTCGACCGGCGACAGCTGTGTCGGGCGAGAAAAGAAGATCAACGGCTGAAGCGATGCTAACCCCGGCTTCACGCGGCGAGCGACCGGACGCGATGTGACCCTGTTGACACACAGCGTTCACGCAGCGGCGGTTGGAGAGGTTTGAATTCGGGGAGGATTCGGCCGTTACACCGGTGCCGCGGGCCAACCGGATGAGTCTGCCGCAGACCTGATGCCCGGGGTCACGAACGGACGAAGGATTTCCGGTCATACACCCATTTGCAGCACAATTCGGTTACGGAGATCGTTCTGGTATCGCCGCTGGACCGGCCACGATGTAGCGTCCGACCGGTATCGGGCTCGTCGGCGTTGACGCTGTCTGCAAGCCCGTCCTCAACAGGGGGCGGGCAGAACAGGAAAAGGAGAACACGTGCTTCGCGCTCGTAGCTTGACACTGATCGCCGGGGTCGCGACGGCGGCACTCGTGCTGACCGCCTGCGGATCCAGCAGTACACCTTCAACATCGGCCCCATCGTCGGGCGCGGCGGTGTCCGCCCCGGCCAGCGCTGCGCCCTCCGCGGCTGCATCGTCGGCGCCGGCTGCGTCAGGTCCGCCGCATCGTCGGCGCCGGCGGCGTCCGGGTCTGGCGCCTCGTCGGCCCCGGCGGCTTCCGGGTCTGCCGCCCCGTCCGCCCCGGTGTCCTCGGGCGCGTCGGGCACTCTTTTCCGGCCATGACCGGGACGCCGTCCGACGTCAAGCTGGGTATGGCCTACGACGGTCCCAAGGGCGACCAGTCGTTCACCGACTCCGCCGCTCGCGGTGTCACCGCCGCCACCGCCAAGGGCGTCAAGCTGATCGCCGAACTCGCCGCCACCGTCGGCGAGCCGGACCAGAAGAAGGTCGATCGCCTGAGCCAGCTGGTGGACCAGGGCGCCAACACCATCATCGCGGTCGGTTTCGACTACGCGACCGCCATGGGCACCGTCGCCGCGGCCAACCCGGACGTGCACTTCGCCATCGTCGACGACGCGTCGCTGTCCGACCCGACCCGCAAGGGCGGCGCACTCAAGAACGTCGCGTCGCTGACGTTCGCCGCCGAGCAGAGCTCGTACCTGGTCGGCGTGGCCGCGGCGCTGAAGTCCAAGACCGCCCACGTCGGCTTCATCGGCGGCGTCAACACCCCGCTGATCCAGGGCTTCCAGGCCGGCTTCGACGCCGGTGCCAAGGCCACGAACCCAGCATCAAGATCGACGACAAGTACATCACCGAGCCGCCGGACTTCAGCGGCTTCAACGCTCCCGACAAGGGCCAGACCATCGCCAAGGGCATGTACGACGGCGGCGCCGACGTGGTCTACGCCGCGGCCGGCGGTTCGGGCAACGGCGTGTTCAAGGCCGCGCAGGCGGGCGGAACAAGGCCATCGGGGTCGACTCCGACCAGTACATCCTGCCGACGCTGGCCGCGGTCAAGAACGTCATCATCACCTCGGCCGTCAAGAACGTCGACGTCTCGGTCTACAACATGATCGGCTCGGTCGCCGCGGGCAAGCCGCTCACCGGCGTCCAGGTCTACGACCTGAAGAACGGTGGCGTCGGCTATTCGACGTCCGGCGGTGCGATCGACGACATCAAGACCCAGCTCGACGCCACCAAGGCCAAGATCATCGACGGCACCATCAAGGTTCCGACGACGCTCAGCTGATTGGAGCTGACCCGTACAGGGTCCGGTGACGTCGCAGGAACAGCGGCGTCACCGGACCCTCGTTCGTGATCGGTTGATCTATCCTCGGTCGGTCCCTTCAGCCCAGGCCGTGCGGCGCGAGAGCAGGAGCACCTGTGAGCATCCCTTCAGACGTGGCAACCATGGCGCCTCCGTTGGCCGTTCGGCTGACCGGGATCACCAAGCGATATCCCGGCGTCGTGGCCAACTCGGACATCAACCTGAGCGTGCGCGCGGCGAGTGTGCACGCGCTGGTCGGTGAGAACGGCGCCGGCAAGTCCACCCTGATGAAGACGCTCTTCGGGCTGCACCAGCCGGACGAGGGCAGCATCGAGATCGACGGCGAGCCGCGGGTCTTCCCTTCGCCGGCGGATGCGATCGCGGCCGGCATCGGCATGGTCCACCAGCACTTCATGCTGGCCGACAACCTGACGGTCTGGGAGAACGTCGTGCTCGGCTCCGAGCCGGTCAGCGGCGGCCGGCTGAACGGCGCGAAGGCCAGAGCGGAGATCACCGACATCGGCCGGCGTTACGGGCTGGTCGTCGACCCGAGGGCACTGGTCGAGGAACTCGGTGTCGGCGCGCGGCAGCGGGTCGAGATCATCAAGGTGCTGTACCGCGGCGCGAAGATCCTGATCCTGGACGAGCCGACAGCGGTGCTGGTGCCACAGGAGGTCGATGAGCTGTTCGGCAACCTGAACGAGCTGAAGGCCGAGGGGCTGACGATCATCTTCATCTCGCACAAGCTGGACGAGGTGCGTGCGATCGCCGACGAGATCACCGTCATCCGGCGCGGCACGACCGTCGGCACCGCTGACCCGAAATCGGTGACGAACCGGCAGCTCGCCGAACTGATGGTCGGTTCGGCGTTGCCCGTACCGGAGCTGCGGGAATCGACCGTCACGGATCGGGAGACGCTGGCGCTGACCGGGGTATCGCTGGTCGGGCCGGACGAGCGGGAACTGCTGCACGACATCAGCCTGACCATCCATGCCGGTGAGGTACTGGGCATCGCCGGGGTCGAGGGCAACGGGCAGGCGGAGCTGGTCGACGCGATCATGGGAATCGAACCGATCAGCGGCGGCACCATCACGCTGGCCGGCGTGGACATCGGCGCGTTCTCCACACTGAAGCGTCGCGAAGCCGGTATCGGGTTCATCCCGGAGGACCGGCACCGACAGGGCCTGATGCTGCTGGCTTCGCTCTGGGAGAACCGGGTGCTGGGCTTCCAGACCCGTAGCCCGGTGGCCAGAGGGGTGTTCCTCAACCGGGCCGGTACCAAGGCCGACACCCGGCGGATCGTCGAGGAGTTCGACGTTCGCACTCCGGGTATCGACGTGCTGGCCGCGGCACTGTCCGGTGGGAACCAGCAGAAGCTGATCGTCGGCCGGGAGATGAGCGGGGACCCTGTCCTGCTGATCGCGGCGCACCCGACCCGCGGCGTCGACGTCGGCGCGCAGTCGGCGATCTGGGAACAGCTGCGCCGGGCGCGGGCGGCCGGCCTGGCCGTGCTGCTCATCTCCGCGGACCTCGAGGAACTCATCGGTATGTCGGACAGCCTGACCGTCATCCTGCGTGGTCGGCTGGTCGGCACCTACGACCCGAAGACGGTGACCCCGGAGTCATTGGGCGTGGCGATGACCGGTGGGCACGAGCCCGCCGACCACGACACGGCTCGCGAACTCGGCGGTGAGCGGCCATGAAGTCACTGTCGGTCCGGCGGATCCTGCTCGGCGCGGCGGCACCGGTCGGGGCGCTGATCGTCGCGGTGATCATTTCCGCCGCCATCCTGTTGCTGACCCATCACAACCCGTGGCAGGCGTTCAGCGCCATGGCCGAGGCGTTCGGCAAGTCGAGGGTGCTGGTCGGCACGGTCAACCAGGCGGCGTCGTACTACCTGGCCGCGGTAGCCGTGGCCATCGGTTTCAAGATGAACCTGTTCAACATCGGGGTGGACGGTCAGTACCGGCTGGCCGCGATGGCCGCCGCATCGCTGGCCGGCGCCAGCTTCATGAGCTCGCTGCCCTCGATCCTGCGGATCGCGATGACGCTCGTGGTCGCCATGGTCGTCGGCGCCATCTGGGCCGGCATCGCGGTGTGGCTCAAGGTCAGCCGCGGCGTGAGCGAGGTGATCAGCACGATCATGCTGAACGCCATCGCCACCGCGATCATCGCGTACCTGCTCAGCCCCGGGCGGCTGGCGGTTCAGCAGGGCAACAACATCGGGACCTCGCCCGATCACCGACGGCGGCATGGTGCCGACCATCGCGGTCGCCCGGTCGATCACTCCGCTGTACACGTTGACGGTTCTGGCCATCGTGGTCGGACTGCTGTACGCGTTCCTGTTGAATCGCACGATCTTCGGGTTCTCCATCAAGGCCACCGGGATGAATGCGTCGGCCGCGGTGGCCAGCGGGATCAGCGCCAAGAAGATGGCGGTGTCGGCGATGTTGATCTCGGGTGCGGTAGCCGGCCTGGTCGGCATGCCCGAGCTGCTCAACGGCCCGGCGGCGCAGTATTCGATCAACTTCCCGGCCGGGCTCGGATTCACCGGTATCGCGATCGCCCTGCTGGGCCGAAACAACCCGGTCGGTATGGTCTTCGCCGCCTTGCTGTGGTCCGCGCTGGACAGTTCGTCCAACGCGCTGCAGGGCGTCGGAGTGCCGAATCAGTTGGTCACGATCATGCAGGGGACGATCCTGCTGGCCGTCGTCATCGCCTACGAGATCGTTCGCCGCTACCGGGTGGCGCTCGAGCAGCGCGAAGTGGCGAGGGCCCTGGCGACCACCGCGAGCAGGCAGGCGGTGGCGGCATGACGGAGTTCGGCCGCACCCAGGATGTGGGCGTCGAGGACCCCGCGCCGATCACCCGCCCGGTTCGGGAAGGCCCGCGGCGGATCACTCCGGCCGGCTGGGTGGGCCTGGTCTTTGGCGCGCTGTTCGTGGTCTCCCTGGTTCGGGTGATCACCGGCGCGGCCAACCTGACCTCGGTCGGCGCAATCCAGTCCGCGATCATCGCGGCCGTCCCGATTGCGCTGGCCGGGCTGTCCGGGCTGTGGTCCGAGCGCGCGGGCGTGGTCAACATCGGCCTCGAGGGCATGATGATCCTGGGCACCTTCGGGTGTGGGCTGGGCCGGCTACAAGTACGGGCCGTGGGCGGGGGTGGCCGCGGGCATCTTCTGCGGTCTGCTCGGCGGCCTGCTGCTCGGCGTCGCCGCCATCACCTTCGGCGTCGACCACATCATCGCCGGTGTGGCGATCTCGATCGTCGCACCGGGGCTCACGCTGTACCTGTCCCAACTGCTGTTCGCCAATGCGCCGGGTGGCGGGGATCAGCAGTCGCCGCCGGTCGCCGACGTCGCCCAGATCACCATCCCATGGGTCTCCGACCACTTGAACACGCTGCAGGTCAAGGGCTGGTTCTTCATCTCCGATCTGGCCGGCATCCTCGGCGGCGTGACCACGCAGCTGTCGCTGCTCACCGTGCTGGCGGTGGTCCTGATCGCCCTGTCCGGGTTCATCCTGTGGCGCACGAAGTTCGGCCTGCGGCTGCGCTCCGTCGGGGAGGCTCCCTATGCGGCGGAGTCGCTCGGGGTGAATGTGGTGCGCTACAAGTACTTCGGGGTGATCATCTCCGGCGCGATGTCCGGTCTGGCCGGCGCCTTCCTGGTCGTCGGTCAGAACTACATCAACGGTCAGACCGGCGGGCGGGGATTCATCGGCCTGGCCGCGCTGATCTTCGGCAACTGGCGCCCCGGCGGCATGGCCGCCGGTGCGCTGCTGTTCGGCTACACCGACGGCGTCCAGCTCTTCGATTCCGACGGCACCGCGATGCACGCTTTCCTGCTGCTGGTGGCGGTCGGCCTGTTGCTGGTGGCGGCCCTGCAGTACCGCCGGGGGCAGCGGGCTGTTCCGGTGGTCGCCGCGGTCATCGCCGCGCTGGCGCTCTTCTGGTTCTTCAACACCGACGACGCTGCCGCGCCAACTGGTCACAGCGGCGCCCTACGCGATCACCCTGCTGGTGCTGGGTCTGACCTCTCAGCGGCTGAGGCCCCCTGCCGCCGACGGCATGCCGTACCGGAAAGGTAGCGGGTGAGCGCCTCGATGGGTGCGCGCTGTGGACTGGGACGCGTTGCGGGCGTTGGCCATCGAGGCCGCGCACTCGGCCTACTGCCCGTACTCCGGACTGCAGGTCGGTGTGGCGGCGGTGGTGGACGACGGCCGGATCATCACCGGCTGCAACGTCGAGAACGCCTCCTACGGGCTGGGTCTGTGCGCCGAGTGCACGATGGTGGGCCAGCTCCGGCTGTCCGGCGGCGGCCGGCTCACCGCACTGGCCTGCCGGTCGGGCGACGGGGAGCTGCTTGATGCCGTGCGGCCGCTGCCGCCAGGTGATCTACGAATTCGGCGGCCCTGACCTGTTGGTGGACACGCCGTCCGGGATCCGGCCCATGTCATGGGTGCTGCCGGACGCGTTCGGGCCGGAGCACCTGCCTGCATGACCGGCCCGGATTCCGGCTCGCTCGGCGCGGTCGCCCTGTGGGACGGGTTGTCCGACCTCGGTACTCGGTCGCTGTCCTGGACCGGGGGCTTGTTCGACGGACTGGGAGAGCCGTCGGGACCCGCGGATTACAGCGTGATCCCAGGGTTGGTCGACACGCACGTCCACCTGCTCGGTTACGCCGGCGGACGGTCCACGGTCAAAGGTTTCGACACATTCACCTGGCCGTTGGTGACCATTCGCGAGGAGCAGACGCTGCACGCGGCCGCGAATGCGCAGCGGGCCATGCGATTCGGGGTGACCACCCTGCGGGATCTGGGCGCCGACGAGGCACAGGCTGCGCTCGCCCGGGTCTTCGACGCCGGCATCCTCATCGGGCCACGGTTGCTCGCGTCGGGTCCGGTCGGGATGAGCGCCGGACACCTCGACCTGTTCACTCCACGGGCCGTCGTCGACCGTCCGCCCACCGCCGACTCACCCGACGCCTGCCGCGCCCTGGTCCGCCGCTGGGCCCGCGCGGGATTGACCGGCATCAAGACCTACACCAGCGGCGGTGTGCTGTCGATGGGCGACAAGGTGAACTGGCGCAACCACACTCGCGCCGAGATCGCCGCGACGGTCGACGAGGCACACGCCCTCGGCATGCTGGTGGCCTGCCACACCCATTCGGCCGAGGGCATCCAGATCGCGCTCGACGAGGGCATGGATTCGATCGAACACGGGACCGGGATGACGGCGGAGCAGGCGCACGTGCTTGGCTGCTCGCGGCATCCCCGTTGCGCCGACCCTGCTGATCAACGACATGATCGCCCGCGCCGAGGTTCCGGTCAGCGCGGAGGCGCAATCCATTGCCGCCGAACTTGTCTCGGTCCGCGATGGACTGCTGCGCGACGCGGCGGACGCCGGGGTGCGTTTCGTCCTCGGTACCGATGCGAACGGCTATTTCCTGGAATTCGGCGACCAGTGGCAGGAGTTGGCGCGGATGGTCGAGGTGCTCGGCTTACTCCCCGGCCCGTGCGCTGCAGGCCGCCACGTCGGATGCGGCCGACTCACTCGGACTCGGTTCGTCGATCGGGCGGATCTCGCCCGGCTTCGGTGCCGACTTCGTCGTCATGCGAGGGCGGCCGTGGGAGGACGCCTCCCTGTTCTCGGCCGACAACATCGTTGCTGTCGTCTGTCGCGGTCAGGTGGTGGCCGGGTCACTGCCCGGTTGATCTGTGATGGTCATCCAACCGTCGGCTGTCAGCAGGAAGGCCGGCGCCGACCAGTAGTCGGCGAGTGGCTGGGTCTGCACGTTCTTGAAACCGGCCGCCTCGAGTCTGCCGGCGCCACTCCTCGGCCGGCTGTTCCCAGTTGGTTCTGGGGGTGTCGGCCGAGATCTGGCCGAGCAGGACCGGCATCAGGAAGCCCTGGGCAACCAACTCGCGGGTGTCGTCGTACTCGGCGAGTCCGCGCTCGTAGCGGCTCGCCAGGCGCTGTAGGTGCTGCTTGCTGCCCGCCTCGTCGCCGGGCACATCGAAGTCGACGATGACGATGCGGTCGACCCGCGGCGCGAGCGCCGTCAACGCTGCAAGGCGCTCGGTTGGCTCGATGGATTGCAGCGCAAAGGTCGACTGTGCCAGTTGCCAGCGCTGGTCGGCCGGCGCGGCCACCAGGAAGTCGGTCAGGCCCATCTGCCAGCCGGTGATAGCGATCGGCAACCCCGTCTGCTGCATTCCGGCGACGCAATGGGCCAGCAGGTCGGCGCCGGGCTCCACCAGTTCGACCTGGCTGGGCACGGTGGGGGACTGCTGCAGGGCCGGAATCAGCGCGAGCCCGTTGCCGCAGCCGATGTCCAGCAGCGAACCCACACCGGGGTACGCGCTGCTCAGCGCGGCGCTGGTCTTCCGGTAGAGATCAAGGTTTCCGCCGCCCGCGATGAACGCCTCGAACGCGGCCGGGTTGTCGTACACGTCGCGTTGTTGCGAGGAACGAAGATACGTGGAGAGCGCCACCCCGAGCAGTGAACCCTCGTCGGCGGCTCGGTCCGCCAGTTCGGCCGCTTCGTTCAGATCGCCTCTGGCGGCCGCGGCCAGACTGTCGCTGTTCCACTCGATGAATTTGGGATTCGTCATCGGCCGTCCGTCTTTGTGTTTCGTCCATGGTCGTTCTCGACCGCCGGTCCCTGCGAAACTGGTGGTGCAAGTCCGCCGCTACTACGCGACCGAGGATGTCAGATGCCTGCCACCGATCGTCCGGCCGACCTGGCCATCACCAACGTGACCGCCCTGGTGCACGGTGCGGACGGCGCGGTTGAGTTTCTCGCCGGCGCGACCATTCTGGTCCGAGACCGTCTGATCCTCTCGGTCTCGGTGGAGGCGGCACCGGCAGGTGTCGAGGTCATCGACGGCCGCGGTCAGGTGGCGATGCCCGGTCTGATCAACTGTCACAGCCATTCGCCGATGGTCATGTTCCGGGGAGCCGCAGAGGACGTCAGCACCTCGGATTGGTTCAACAAGAAGATCTGGCCGATGGAGGTCAACCTCACCGAATCCGACGTCACCCTGGCTGCTCGGCTGGCCTGCGCCGAGATGATCGCCAGCGGCACGACGACCTTCGCCGACCACTATTTCATGATGGACCGGATCGCCGATGTCGTCGAAGAGACCGGCATGCGCGCCAATCTCGGATGGACGTATTTCTCCACCGACGGCCCTTCCGGCATATCCCGCGGCATCGGGTTCGCGATCGAGCGCAACGGCAGTGCCTCCGGCCGGATCACCACCTCCCTGGCCCCGCACGCCGATTACACCGTGAACGACGACGATCTGCGGCGCACCGCGCAAGCCGGACTTGATCATGACCTGCTGGTGCACATCCACGCGGCGGAGAGCCGGACACAGACCAGGCAGAGCCGCATCCAGCGCGGTGTCACTCCCATCAAGGTGCTGGAACTCACCGGAATCCTGCAGGGCCGGACGTTGATCGCACACGGGAAGGGCATCGTCCAGGAGGATCTGCCGCTTCTCGCGGCGGCGCGCGGCCGGGTCGGCGTGGGCAGCGCGCCGAAGGGCTATCTGAAGGTGGGCGAGGAGACGACGCCGATCCGCAGCCTGCTCGCTGTTGGTGTGGCCGTGGGTCTGGCCACAGATGGAGCGGCGTCCAACAACACGCTCGACGTCTGGGAATCGATGATGCTGACGTCCCTGGTGCAAAAATCGCTCGAGCAGGACCAACTCTGGATGTCGGCGCGTCAAGTCCTCGGGATCGCCACCCTCGGCGGTGCGGCGGCGCTCGGACTCGGCGGTGTCGTCGGCTCGCTGGCTCCCGGCCATCAGGCGGACATCATCCTGGTCGACGTGTCCGGACCGCACACCCAGCCGATCCACGACCTGGCCGCCACCCTCGTCTACAGCGCCCGGTCGGCCGACATCACCACGACCATGGTGGCCGGTCGCCTGCTGATGCGGGACCGCCAACTGCTGACCGTCGATGTGCCGGCCACCCTGGAATCGCTGAGTCCGCGCCTGGCCGAGCTCACCGACACCAGTTCCGGAAAGTCGATTCAAGGCTATGGGTTCTGAGCCGACTATTGTCCAGTCTTCTCAGCTCAACGCCGCTGCAATTGCCACCCGGGACATGTTCTCAAAGCACTCCTCGCGTTCTTTCGCCGTCATGTGCTCCGCGCGCCCGAGGTGATCGGTGACCGTCAGGAGGGTCAGTGCCTGTGCGCCCTCGGCGGCAGCCGCCGCATAGAGCGCGGCGGATTCCATTTCCACGGCCAGGGTGCCGTGCGCGACGAGCGCCGCCATCGTCTCGGGGCGGCTGGCATAGAAGTGATCGGAGGAGAAGATGGCGCCCACACGCATCGGGAGGTCGGCGGCCTTCGCGGCCGCGACGGCTGCGGACAGCAGGTCGAAGGACGGGGCGTGGCTCATGGAGACCCCGGGATGCGCGCCGCGGCCATCGCCGAGTCGGTGTGCGCAGCCGATGCCGCTATGACGTCGCCGAGTTGCAGCGACTCCTGCATGCCGCCGGCCGTGCCGACCCGGATGATGCGGCGGACCCCGAAGAATCGGTACAGCTCAGTGGCGTAGATGGTGATGGACGGGCAGCCCATGCCGGACGCCATCACCGAGATCGGTTGTCCGTCAACGGTGCCCGTGTAGCCGAGGATCCCGCGGACGTCGTTGACCAATCTCGGCGAGTCGAACAGCGCATCAGCGATCAGCTTGGCTCTGCGCGGGTCGCCCGGCATCAGGACGGCCGAAGCGAAATCGCCTGGTTCGGCGTCGATGTGCGGAGTGGCCATGGGTGTACCTCCAGGTCGCGGACGGACCTCGAGAGTATGCGGCCGATACTGAGGACACCCCGCGCGTCCATCGACCACCAGGAGCTGCCGTGCCCGCGTTCGCCGCCGTCGACGTCATTGCCGCGAAGCGGGACGGCCGCACCCTGACCGACGCCCAGATCGACTGGACCGTCGCCTCCTATACCGGCGGTGATTTCGCCGAGGAACAGATGTCGGCGCTGCTGATGGCGATCCTGCTGAACGGCATGACGCCGGCTGAGATCGCCCGTTGGACCGCGGCGATGATCGACTCCGGAACCCGGTTGGACCTGTCGGGCGTCGGCCGGCCGACGGTCGACAAGCATTCGACAGGTGGTGTCGGCGACAAGATCTCGCTGCCGTTGGCGCCACTCGTCGCCGCCTGCGGTGCTGCGGTTCCGCAACTGTCCGGCCGCGGGCTCGGCCATACGGGAGGGACGCTGGACAAGATGGAGTCGATCAGCGGCTGGCGGGCAGCGCTGTCGCCCACCGAGATGGTCGCCCAGCTTTCCGCGGTCGGCGCCGTGATCTGCGCTGCCTCAGCGGATCTGGCGCCCGCTGACCGCAAGCTGTACGCGCTCCGGGATGTGACTGCAACGGTCGAGTCCATCCCGATGATCGCTGCGTCGATCATGAGCAAGAAGATCGCCGAGGGCACGGACGCACTGGTGCTCGACGTGAAGGTCGGCTCCGGCGCCTTCATGAAGTCGGTGGAACGCGCCGACGAGCTGGCCCGGACCATGGTCGGGCTCGGTGCGGCGCACGGAGTCCGGGTCTCCGCACTGCTGACCGACATGTCGACGCCGTTGGGCGTCGCGGTCGGAAATGCGATGGAGGTCGCCGAAGCGGTGGAGGTGCTGGCCGGCGGCGGTCCGCCTGATGTCGTCGAGCTGACCCTGGCCCTGGCGAGGGAGATGGTTGCCGTGGCGGGCCTGGAGGTGGATCCGGCGCAGGTGTTGGCCTCCGGGGCCGCGATGGACTCGTGGCGGGCGATGATCACCGCACAAGGCGCAGATCCGGACTACGTCCTGCCCACTGCGCGCGAACGGGAACTGATCGTCGCGCCCGCTGGGCGGCGTGGTCTCTCGGCTCGACGCCTTGGCCGTCGGGATCGCGTCCTGGCGCCTCGGCGCCGGCCGCGCCAAGAAGGAGGATGCCGTGCAGGCGGCCGCCGGCATTCGTTGTCTGGCGAAGCCCGGCGACCGCGTCGCTGCCGGGCAACCGATCTTCGAGCTGCACACCGACAGTCCGGAGCGGTTATCGGCCGCCATGGCCGATCTGGACGATGCCATCGACATCGATGACGCCGCCGGCACACCGGCGATCAGAGGTCCGCTGGTCATCCGGGTCATTCGAACCGACTGACCCTTACCGCAGCGCACTCCGCAGGTACTGGCGAACCGACAGCGGAACGAAGACCACCAACAGGATGACCACCCAGATCAGGGTGTACGCAACCGGATTCTCCAACGACCAGACGTGCGGAACGACCAGCGACGGTGCCGTGTTTCCGAAGAGATTGCGGCAGGCCTGGGCGGCGGACGAGACGGGGTTCCAGTCGGCGATCGTCCGAAGGATCGGCGGGAAATGGGTGGTCGGGACGAAGGTGTTGGCGATGAACGTCAGCGGGAAGATGACGATGAAGCTGGCGTTGTTGAACACCTCGGGGGTTCGGACCAGCAGTCCGATCAGCGCCATCACCCAGGAGATGGAGAAGGCGAACAACAGGAGTAACACGTAGGCGCTCAACGCTTCCAGGACGGACGAATGGATGCGCCAGCCGACCAGCAATCCGGTGAGCGACATGACGATGACCGAGATGATGTTGAGCCCGACGTCCGCGACGGTTCGGCCGACCAGCACGGCGGATCGAGCCATCGGCAGGGACCGAAATCTGTCGACCAGCCCCTTCTGCAGGTCGTCGGCCAGACTCGAGCCGGTGACCGTGCTGCCGAAGATCACCGTCTGCACGAAGATGCCGGGTAGGAGGAACTCGGCGTAGCTGATTCCCGGAATGGGAATCGCGCTACCGAAGACGTAGACGAACAACAACACGAACATGATGGGGGACAGGGTCGCGAAGACGATCAGATCTGGGACTCGCTTGACCTTGATCAAATTGCGCTTGGTGATGGTGACGCCATCGGAGATGGTGTCGGCCAGGGTGCTCATCTGCTCAGGCCTCCTGCTTCTTTCTCTTCTTGGCGTTGGGTTTGAGCTCGGCTTCGGCGCCGTGGCCGGTCAGGGTGAGGAACACGTCGTCCAGATCAGGACGACGCAGACCCACGTCGACCAGTTCGACACCGCTGCCCTGCCAGTGGGCGAGCGCCGCGGCCAGATCGTCGGCTCCGCCGGATACGGCGACGCTGACCGTGCGTGTCTGCTCGTCGACGGCCGGGCTGTCGATGGCGAACGGAGTGAGCAGCGCCGAGATAGCCGGCAGATCCTCCGAACGGGCGACGGTGAAGACCAATCGCTGCCCGCCGACCTGTGACTTCAGTTGGTCGCCGGTACCGCGGGCGATGACCTTGCCGTGGTCGATCACAACCATGTCGTCGGCCAGCCGATCGGCCTCCTCGAGGTACTGCGTGGTCAGCAGGATGGTGACACCGTCGCTGACCAGATCAGCGATGAACTCCCACATGCCCTGCCGGCTGCGCGGGTCGAGCCCGGTGGTCGGCTCGTCCAGGAAGAGGATCCGCGGCTTCGCGATGAGCGACGCCGCGATGTCCAGGCGCCGCCGCATACCGCCGGAGTACGTCTTGGCCGGTCTGTTCGCCGCATCCGTCAGGTCGAACCGCTCCAGCAGGTCGGAGGCCCTGATCCGGGACTCCTTCTTGCCCAGGTGGTAGAGGCGGCCGACCATCTCCAGGTTCTCGAAACCGGTCAGATACTCGTCGACGGCGGCGTATTGCCCCGTCAGGCCGATGATCGCGCGGATCTCGTCGCCCTGGGTCGCCACGTCGAGACCGGCCACCTCGGCATGACCCCCGTCGGCGCCCAGCAACGTGGTGAGGATTCGAACCACCGTGGTCTTTCCGGCGCCGTTCGGCCCGAGGAGACCCAGCACCGTCCCCTCCGGGACGCTCAGGTCCACTCCATCCAGCGCTGTCGTCTCGCCGAACTTCTTGACCAGCCCACGCACCACGATGAGATCTGCCATGGGCACAGACACTAAACGACGGTACCGACAGCCGGCTCAGGGTTTTCCCATTCTTTACCTGTCTTCGGTCGTTTGCAGCGCTTTGCCCTCCGGCCAGGGCGCCCGGGTAACGTCGGCTGATGCCCACCTCGAACACGGTCACCATGAACAGCTCGGCACCGGAGGCCCCCGTTGCGTTGACGATCGATGCCATCCGGTCCGCCCCGAAGGTCCTGCTGCACGATCATCTCGATGGTGGCGTCCGGCCGATCACCTTGATCGAGCTGTCCGAACAGAGCGGCTACGCGGATCTACCCAGCCACGATCCGGCGGAGCTCGCCCGATGGTTCTCCGAGTCCGCCTATTCGGGCTCTCTGGAGCGATACCTGGAGACGTTCACGCACACGGTCGGAGTCATGCAGACCCGCGACGCACTGATCCGGGTGGCGTCGGAGTGCGTGCAGGATCTGGCCGCCGACGGTGTCGTCTACGCGGAGGTGCGGTTCGCTCCCGAGTTGCACGTCGAAAAGGGGCTGGATCTGGACGGTGTGGTGCAGGCCGTTCTCGACGGTTTCGCGGCCGGGACGGTGGCCGCCAGGGCGTCGGGCTTCGGAATTCGCGTCCGTGCGCTGCTGACCGCGATGAGACATGCCGCCCGGTCCCGTGAGATCGCCGACCTCGCGGTCAGATACCGCGATCAGGAGGTCGCGGGGTTCGACATCGCCGGCGCTGAGGCCGGCTTCCCGCCCACCCGCCACCTGGACGCCTTCGAATACCTGCGCCGGGAAAATGCGCATTTCACGATTCACGCCGGTGAGGCATTCGGTCTGCCGTCGATCTGGGAGGCACTTCAATGGTGCGGTGCCGACCGGCTGGGACATGGCGTGCGCATCGTCGACGACATATCGTTGGCTTTCGACGGAACCGCGAAACTCGGTCTACTGGCTGCATACGTGCGGGACAAGCGAATTCCGCTGGAAATGGCTCCGACGTCGAACGTGCAGACCGGAGCGGCGGAATCCATCGCCAAGCATCCGATCGGAATTCTGAAAGATCTGGGTTTCCGCGTCACCGTCAACACGGACAACCGGTTGATGAGTGGATGCTCGATGACCAGCGAGATGGCAGACCTGGTCGAGGCTTTCGGCTACGACTGGGCCGATCTCCGCTGGTTCACGATCAACGCGATGAAATCCGCATTCCTGCCCTTCGACGAACGCCTCGCCATCATCGAGAACGTCATCAAACCGGGCTACGCCACCCTCGTCTCCCCCTGACCCTGGTGCCCCGCCGAGGCGGGCTACGGGTCAGGCGGCCTCGGGGTCCCAGTCAAGGGTGGCGGCGAACTTGTCGACCAGGATCGCCCAAGCGGCCGACTCGTCGTCGAAGGGCGGTGCCGGCGCCATCCGCTCCGGATCGGGCTTGATGATCGCGCTGGTCAGGCTGGACAGGGGGGTGGCGCTGGACAGGGCATCGGCGGTCTCGTCGTCATTCCGCGCGGCGGCCGCGTCGGTCAGCAGCTCGACTGCGAGCTCCAGTTGTCGCCGGTTGACGGCGGCCGGGCCGGCCAGGAGCTCTTCGCTCAGTCCGTCCAGGACGTATGTGTTCTCGGGACCCGCAACCACGACGGCGTCGCCACCGTCGATGGCTTCCCGGATCTCCGGCCAGACGGCGAGGGACGCGAGCTTGTGGTCCGCCCCGGGGTCCGTGATGTAGTTCTCCAATTTCTCGTCGGTGGAGAAGATCTGGATGCGGTTGGACTTGGAGAGAAAGACGGCTTCGTCCTCGAGATAGCAGCGCAGCGTCCAACCGGTGCGGCCGCCCACGGTGATCTCGATGCAGTCGATGCCGATCTCGTCCCAGAACTCGAGCTCGGGGTCGCGTTCACCCTCTTCCAATTCCGGGACGATTGCCTCCTCGTCCTCCTCCACCAGCACCGCGTTCGTGACTATCGCCTCGGCCTCGGCGACCGCCAGCGCATCGGGGTCGACCTCCGGGGTGGTGACCAGGCCGTCCAGCGCCTCGACGACTTCGTCCCACCTCTCCGCTACCACGGCGCCGATGCCGTTCCACAGCTTCTCGCCCTGCCGACCGGTGAAGGCCTGCTCGCCGGCCGACAGCAGGGCAAAACCATCGGCGGCGCCCAGCACGTCGTCGATCACCGTCAGATCGCACACGTCGGCGAGCGAATGGAGGATCGCCACGGTGTCGGCCAGGTCGGCGAGTGTCCAGATATCCGGTGTCTCGGCCACGAGTTCGGGCACGCCTACGATGTCGAAGCGGTGATCGTCGTCCGGAACAAGCTCGTCGGTCATGGCGTCCGACGCGGCCTCCCACTCGGGATGGTCGATCAGGTCGTGTTCGTCGTTGGTGCGGATGAAGGCGGCCAGGTGCGCCGGTGTGGGGAAAACGTAGAGGTTCTCCCCGTGACCGAGGAACGCTTCCCACTCGTCCCCGTCCTCGCGCCAGCGCGGGGCCCACAGCGTGAGTCCGTTACCTGCGGTGAGACCGAGCTGGATGGGAATTATTTCGGCTGCCACTGATGGTCCTTTCACAACGCGGGATCGAACTGCCGCGTCAGCCTATCGGGCCGAGCCGGGTTCGACCGCAGGGACGAAGCCTGCGTGTGGGGGGCGTCAGAGGGCGCGGACCGCCTCTTCCAGGACGTCGAGGCCCTCGGCCAGGAGATCCTCGCCGATGACAAGGGGCGGGAGCAGTCGGATCACGTTTCCGTAGGTGCCACAGGTGAGGATGACCACGCCTTGAGCGTGACAGGCCTTCGCGACGGCTCCCGCCGCCGCGGCGTCGGGTTCCAGTGACCCGGCGACAGTGAACTCGAGGGCGATCATCCCGCCTCGTCCACGGACATCGCCGATACGGCCGGTCTCGGCGGCCAGCGCCTGCACCCGGGGGACCACCTGCGCCTCGATCCGGCGCGCAGCTCCGTTGAGATCCAACTCCTCCATCGTCGCGATGGCGCCAAGCGCCGCAGCGCAGGCAATCGGATTGCCGCCGTAGGTACCGCCGAGTCCGCCGGGGTGGACTGCGTCCATCAACTCGGCCCGCCCGGTCACCGCCGACAGGGGCAACCCGCCGGCGATGCCCTTGGCGGTGGTGATCAGGTCGGGCACGACGCCCTCGTGGTCGCAGGCGAACCAGGATCCGGTCCGGCAGAAGCCGGACTGGATCTCGTCGGCGATGAAGACGACGCCGTTCTGTGTGCACCACTCGGACAACGCCGGCAGGAAACCGTCGGCGGGAACGATGAACCCGCCCTCGCCCTGGATCGGCTCGATCAGCACAGCAGCGACGTCGTCGGCCCCGATCTGCTTCTCGATCATCGAGATGGCCCGCGCCGCAGCATCCTTGCCGGTCATCCCCGCGACATCCCGGAAGGGATAGGACATCGGCATCCGGTAGACCTCGCCGGCGAAGGGGCCGAAGCCCTTCTTGTACGGCATCGCCTTCGCGGTCAGGGCCATCGCGAGGTTGGTGCGGCCGTGGTAGGCGTGGTCGAAGGCCACCACGGCCGTTCGCCCGGTGGCCACCCTGGCGATCTTCACCGCGTTCTCGACAGCTTCGGACCCGGAGTTGAACAACGCCGTCCGCTTCGAATGCCGGCCCGGTGTCAGGGTATTCAATCTTTCGGCGACGGCGACGTAGTTCTCGTACGGCGTGACCATGAAGCAGGTGTGGGTGAAATGCTCCACCGCCTCCCGGACGGCATCGACGACCTTTGGCGCCGCATTGCCCACGGAGGCGACGGCGATACCGGAGCCGAGGTCGATCAACGAGTTGCCGTCGATGTCGACGATCACCCCGCCCCCTGCCTCCGCGGTGTAGACCGGCAACGTCGAGGCCACCCCGGCCGCGACGGCGGCCTGCCGACGAGCATGCAGCGCAACGGAATTCGGTCCGGGGATGGCCGTCACCAATCGGCGTTCCTGCACGAGGTCGGTCCGGAATGCTGTTGTCATATCGAGAGCCTCACTCTGCGGAACCGATGGCGGACATGACGTGCTTGATTCGGGTGTAGTCCTCGAGGCCGTACATGGAGAGGTCTTTGCCGTAACCGGAATGACCGAAACCACCGTGCGGCATCTCGGCCACGAGTGGAATGTGGGTGTTGATCCAGACGCAGCCGAAGTTGAGAGCCCGCGACATCCGCATGGCCCGACCGTGATCCGCGGTCCAGACCGAGGACGCCAGACCGTATTTCGTTCCGTTTGCATACGCCAGGGCTTCACGTTCGTCGGAGAACTTCTGCACTGTGATGACCGGACCGAAGATTTCGTTCTGCACGGCCTCGTCCTGCTGGCTCAGACCGGAGACGACCGTCGGCTCGTAGAAATACCCCGCGCTGGCGATCCGGTGGCCGCCGGCGTCCAGCGATGCGTGGTCCGGGAGCCGGTCGATGAATCCGCCGACGTGGGCGAGCTGGTTGGCGTTGTTGATCGGGCCGTAGAGCGCGTCGGTGTTGGAAGGTGGCCCGGTGACGGTATTCCGGGCCTGCTCGGTGAGCGCGGCCACGAAGTCGCTGTGCGCGCCGGGGGAGACCATCACCCTGGTGGCGGCGGTGCAGTCCTGGCCGCCGTTGAAGTAGCCGGCCGTAGCGATCGCGGCGGACGCGCTTTCAATGTCGGCATCGTCGAACACGATCACCGGGGCCTTGCCACCCAATTCGAGATGGACACGCTTCACATCTGCCGCCGCGGCCACGGCGACTTGAATTCCGGCCCTGATGCTGCCGGTGATGGCCACCATGGCCGGGGTTGGGTGGGAGACCAGCGCAGATCCGGTGTTGCGATCGCCGGTGACGACATTCAGCACCCCGGGCGGCAGGAATTCGGCCGCGAGTTCGGCGAGCAGCAGAGTCGAGACCGGTGTGGTGTCACTTGGCTTGAGCACGATGGTGTTCCCGGCTGCCAATGCCGGCCCGATCTTCCAGATGGCCATCATCAGCGGGTAGTTCCAGGGGGTGACCTGTCCGACCACGCCGACCGGCTCGCGCCGAATGAACGAGGTGTGGCCGGCCATGTACTCGCCGGCCGCCCGGCCCTCGAGCACCCGTGCCGCGCCGGCGAAGAATCGCAGCTGGTCGATGGCCGGCGGCAACTCCTCCGATGCGGTCAGCCCCAACGGTTTGCCGGTGTTCTCGCTCTCCACCGCCACGAACTCGTCGGCCCGCGACTCCAGGGCGTCGGCGATCTTCAGCAGCGCTCGCTGCCGTTCGGACGGAGTGCTGTTGCCCCACGATTCGAAGGCTGTCGACGCGGCCGAATAGGCGGAGTCGAGGTCGGCGGTACCGGAGATGGGGGCCGTCGCGTAAGCCGCACCGGTGGAGGGGTTGATCACCTCGCTCGTCGCCCCGTCCGCAGCGTCGGTGAACTTGCCGTTGACGAAGTTGCGCAGTGTGCGCAGTCCAGAACTCATGTCGTCCTCTCTCGGCCGCGATGCGCCTCGCTGCCCAACGCGGTGACTGATGAGTCCAGCATTCACTGCGCACCGGGGCAACCGGCAGTGGGGGCGGCGCATCGTTCTCCGGTCGTGAAATTTCGGTGGCAGGGTGCCGGGCGCCCGGGTCATGCTGTAGGCGAAGATAAAGCCGTAGGTGAAGATCAACGAGCAGAGCCGGCGCGCACGACGCCCGGCCGTGACCTCCAGGAGGCAACCATGGCCGACAAGTCCACCAAGAAGCCCGCAACCAATGACGCCGAACCGAAAGAAGCGCCCGCCGTGGTCGAGTCCCGTTCAGTGAAGGCGGATACACCGACGGCGAAGGCCGAGACGCCTCCGGCGAAGGCGGAGACGCCGCGGACGAAGGCCGCGCCGGCTGCCGACCATGCTCCGGTGTCCGAGGACGCCAAAGTGGCCTTCGCGGCCGCGCTGGAACGGAAGAAGCAGGCAGGTCAGGCCCGCAGCGCCCACCTCGACGGGCACAGCGGGGTCGGCGGCGCCACGTCCAGCCACAAGGCCACCCGCACCTTCCGCCGGAAGTCGGGCGCGTCCTGACGGGCCGCCGGAAGCGGGATCAGAGAACGACGACGCTGCGCAGGACCTCGCCGCGGTGCATCTTCTCGAAGGCCGGTTCGATGTCGGCCAAGGCGATCTCCTCCGAGACGAACTTGTCGAGCGGCAGGCGGCCCTGCAGGTAGAGGTCGATGAGCATCGGAAAGTCGCGGGACGGCAGACAGTCGCCGTACCAGGACGACTTGAGCGAGCCGCCGCGCCCGAAGATGTCGATGAGCGGAATCTCCAGCGTCATCGTCGGATTGGGCACGCCGACCAGCACGACGGTGCCGGCCAGATCACGTCCGTAGAACGCCTGCTTCCAGGTCTCCGGACGGCCCACCGCGTCGATGACGACGTCGGCGCCGAACCCTCCGGTCAGCGCCTGGATGGCCTCGACGACGTCGCCGTCCGAGGACAGGATGGTATGAGTGGCACCGAACTCCTTGGCCCAGTCCAGCTTTCGCTGATCCGTATCGATGGCGATGATCTTGGCGGCTCCGGCCAACCGGGAACCGGCGATGGCGGCGTCACCCACACCGCCGCAACCGATGACGGCCACGCTGTCGCCGCGGGTCGACGGCGCCCGTGTTGATCGCCGCGCCGATGCCCGCCATCACGCCACATCCCAGCAGCCCGGCCACGGTGGCCGGCGCGGCCGGATCGACCTTCGTGCACTGGCCGGCGGCGACCAGCGTCTTCTCGATGAACGCGCCGATGCCCAACGCCGGCGACAACACGGTGCCGTCCTCGAGCGTCATCTTCTGCGTCGCGTTGTGGGTGTTGAAGCAGTACCAGGGCCGGCCCCGCGGCACGCTCGGCAGTCCCCGCAGACGGCACGCCAGTTCAGGATCACGAAATCGCCCGGTGCGACGTCGCTGACGCCTTCGCCGACGGCCTCGACGATGCCGGCTGCTTCGTGACCCAGCAGGTACGGGTAGTCGTCCCCGATGCCGCCGACCTTGTAGTGCAGGTCGGTATGGCAGACGCCGCAGGCCTGGATCTTGACGACGGCCTCGCCGGGGCCCGGATCGGGAACGAGGATGGTGACGAGTTCGACCGGAGCGTCCTTCGTCCGCGAGATGACGCCCTGGACCTTCTGCACCATTGCCTGCTCCTCCTGCTGCTGGTGGTTGAATGACCGGCGCGATCAGGGCGCCGTTACGTCGCAGGGTATCCAAACGGGTGAGGTCCGGCCGACGTCACCCCGGAGCTGGCCCCATCGACCCGGCACGCGGGGTCGTAGTCCCTGCGGCGCATACAGAAGTGCCCGGAACCGGCCGAATCACAGCGATTCCGGGCACTCCGAGCAGCGCCGGGCACATCTGTATGCGCGGAAGGGGGCTGCGCGGAAGGGGCGCGCGGATGCGCGGAAGGGGGCGGGCGTCGGATTCGGCCGAGGTGGCCGGCCGGAATTACCTGGTGCCGGCGACCTGGGTCATCTCGTCGCGGGAGTGCAGCTTGATCCGCTCCCGGCTGACGGGCTCGCCGAGCGAACGCTCGTGCGCGTCAAGGCGGTCCCAGCCTTCGAAGTCGGTGACGGGCAGGGACTTGGAGGCCAGCAGGGCGTGCACGGCGCCGCGGTCCCTGACCGGTGCCTTCGCCAGCACCGGGGCGTCGGCGAGCAGGTTGGCCACGGTCTCGGCGGCGTCGGACTTGGTGTGGCCGATCAATCCGACCGGTCCGCGCTTGACCCAGCCGGTGGCGTAGATCCCGGGCAGGTGGTCACCGTTCAGATCGAGCACGCGACCGCCGTCGTTGGGCAGCACGAAGTTGCGGGTGTCGAACGGCAGGTCCTCGATGGCCTCGGAGCGGTAGCCGACCGCCCGGTAGACGGCCTGCACGTTCCAGGTGGTGAACTCGCCGGTGCCTCGCACGTTGCCGTCGCCGGTGAGCTCCTGGTGCTCCGTGCGGAGCCCGACCACCTTGCCGTTCTCGCCGATCACCTCGAGCGGGTTCTCCAGGAAGTGGATGTGGATGCGCCGGTTGAAGTTCGGATCCGCGTCGCGGATGGCCCACTCGGACAGCACGTCGACGATCATGCGGAGCGACTTGGACTTGGCCAGTGCCTCTTCAGAGGCGGCGTCGAACTCCATCCCCTCCGGCTGCACCAGCACCTGCAGGTTCGGCGAGTGGTCGAGTTCGCGCAGCTCGACGGGGGTGAATTTGGCCTGCGCCGGACCGCGCCGGGCGAACATGTGCACGTCGGTGACGGCAGAATTGCGCAGCACGGCCTGCACGTGCTCCGGCATGTCGGTGAACAGCAGTTCGTCGGCGGTGCGCGCCAGCATCCGGGCCACGTCAAGGCCGACGTTGCCGACCCCGATCACGGCGACGGAGTGGGCTTCGCTGAGGTCCCAGGTCTGCTCGCGGTCGGGGTGCGAGTCGTAGAAGGCGACGAAGTCGGCGGCGCCGTAGGAACGGTCCAGGTCGATGCCGGGCATGTCCATCGGGCGGTCGCGCTCGGCGCCCGTGGCGAAGATGATCCCGTCGTAGAACTGACGCAGCTCGTCGACCTTGATGTCGACGCCGACGTGCACGTTGCCGATGAAGGAAATCCGGTCCGATTCCATCACCCGGTGCAGGGCGACGATGATCTGCTTGATGCGCGGGTGGTCCGGCGCGACGCCGTAGCGGATCAGGCCGTATGGTGTCGGCAGCCGGTCGAAGATGTCAACCGTGACGTCTGGGTCCTGCTTGGTCAGGATGTCCGCGGCATAGATGCCGGCGGGTCCCGCGCCGACGACGGCGACGCGCAGGGGTACAGAGTGACTCACAGGTTTTCTCCTAGATGGCGGATGCCACTCCAGTTTACCGGCGGTGAGGGTGCCCTTCTCTCGATCGTGAGCAAGCTCGCAGCCGCCTGCTAGTAGCCGCCACCGCCGCCCAAGGTCAGCGCGCCGGTCGGATGCCAGACCGTCTTCGTCTCCAGAAAGGCACGCAGCCGGGCGGTGCCGGGCGCCCTCGGTGAAATCTGTGGCCGACGGTGCGTAGACGCGCTTGACGGTGCCGGCAGCGGCCTGCTCCAGCGCGGTGCGCAGGTCGCCCTGCGCGCCCGTGAGGTCGAGCGCGTTGACATCGGCGTGGGCGGCCAGGTGCGGGGCGATCTCGGCCGGATCGCCGGTCAGGATGTTGATCACGCCGCCGGGCAGGTCGGAGGTGGCCAGCACCTCGGCCAGCGCGACGGCGGGCAGCGGACGGTGTTGCGACGCGATGACCACCACCGAATTTCCGGACGTGATGATGGGAGCGATCACGCTGACCAGCCCCAGCAGCGGGTCCGCCGCCGGCGCAACCGCTGCGACGACGCCCGTCGGCTCCGGCGTGGAGAACGAGAAGAACGGCCCGGCGACGGGATTCGCCCCGCCGAAAACCGCGGCCAGCTTGTCGGTCCAGCCGGCGTAGTGCACCAGTCGATCGATCGACGCGTCGACCGCGGCGGAGGCGCCGGAATCGCCGCCCGATTCAAGCAGGTCGATGAATTGGGCGCGGCGTCCTTCCAGCATCTCGGCGATTCGATAGATCACTTGGCCCCGGTTGTAGGCGGTGGCGCCCGCCCAGCCGCGGAAAGCCTTGCGGGCGGCCGAGACTGCGTCTCGCGCATCTTTACGGGACCCTCGGGCGACGTTGGCGAGGAACCGACCACGGGCGTCGGTCACCTGATAGGTGCGGCCCGATTCCGATCGTGGGAACGCCCCACCGATGTACAGCTTGTACGTCTTGGCGACCGCGAGCCTGGCATCGTCAGTCATCAGAACGCACCCTCGTTCTCGGTATCGAGATACGCCGCCAAGCCGGAGCGGCCGCCCTCACGGCCGAAACCTGACTCCTGGTAGCCGCCGAAGGCCGCGCTCGGGTCGAACCGGTTGAACGTGTTGGCCCAGACCACGCCGGCCCGCAGCGCCGCGGCCATGCCCAGGATGCGCGAGCCCTTCTCGGTCCACACTCCGGCCGACAATCCGTATGGCGTGTTGTTCGCCTTGGCGACCGCCTCGTCAGGTGTCCGGAAGGTCAGCACCGACAGCACCGGGCCGAAGATCTCCTCCCTGGCGATTCTCATGGATTGGGCCACTCCGGTGAAAACCGTTGGGGGGAAGAAGTACCCGCGATCCGGGATCCGGCAGGGCGAGGTCCAGCGGTCGGCGCCCTCGTCCTCGCCAGTTGCCGCGAGTGCGGTGATCCTGGCCAGCTGATCGGCCGAGTTGATCGCCCCGATGTCGGTGTTCTTGTCCATCGGGTCGCCGAGCCGGAGGGTCGAGATGCGCTCCCTCAGTTTGAAGATCACCTCGTCGGCGACCGATTCCTGGACCAGCAGCCGGGATCCGGCACAGCAGACATGACCCTGGTTGAAAAAGATGCCGTTGACGATTCCTTCGACGGCCTGGTCGATGGGCGCGTCGTCGAAGACGATGTTCGCGGCCTTTCCGCCGAGTTCGAGGGTGAGTTTGCGGCCCGTTCCCGCCAGCGACCGCTGGATCTGTTTGCCCACCTCGGTCGACCCGGTGAACGCCACCTTGTCGATGCCGGGGTGTTCGACGAGTGTCCGGCCGATGTCTCCGGCACCGGGGACGATGTTGACCACGCCGGGTGGCAGGTCGGCATCGGCGATGATCTCGGCCAGGACCAGGATCGACAACGGCGTCGTCTCAGCCGGTTTGATCACGACAGTGTTGCCTGCGGCCAGCGCCGGGGCGATCTTCCAGGCGGCCATCAGCAGCGGGAAGTTCCACGGGATGACCTGACCGACGACACCGAGAGCCTTCGGGTCCGGTCCGTACCCGGCATGGCTCAGCTTGTCGGCCCAGCCCGCGTGGTAGAAGAAATGCGCTGCGGCCGTGGGGATGTCGACATCCCGCGATTCCTTGATCGGCTTGCCGTTGTCCAGCGTCTCGACGACGGCCAGTTCCCGGGCCCGCTCCGCGATCCCACGGGCGATCCGGAACAGGTATTTGCCCCGCTCGGCGCCGGAGATACGGGACCAGCTGCCCTGGTAGGCATCTCGGGCGCGCCGGACCGCTTGATCCACGTCGGCGTCCGACGCGGTCGCGACGAGAGCGAGCGGCTCCCCGGTCCCCGGATTGAGCGTCGTCAGGTCATCGCCGTTGCCGTCGACGAATGCGCCGCCCACGAACATCTGGTAGCGGTCGCGGACCCGGCCTATCGCCGCGGACTCGGGCGCCGGTGCGTACTCCCAGTCGACGACCGCCCGGGTGCCCGGCGAATGTGGATCGGTTACCCGCGTTGCTATCTGGTCGCTCACGTCAGTCCACCGTCACGTAGTCTGGGCCCGAGTAATGGCCGTCGGTCTGGCTCCGTCGCTGCATCAGCAGGTCGTTCAGCAGCGACGATGCGCCGAACCGGAACAGGTAGGGGTCGAGCCACTCCGGACCGGCCAGCTCCCGAACGGCGACCAGGTAGCGCAACGCGTCCTTGGTGTTCCGTATCCCACCCGCCGGTTTGACGCCGCGGCGCTCCCCGGTGAGCCGGTGCCAGTCGTGAACCGATTGCAGCATCACGTGAATCACCGGCAGCGTGGCTGCCGGCGTGATCTTGCCGGTCGACGTCTTGATGAAATCGGCGCCGGCCAGCAGGGCGAGCCATCCGGCGCGCCGCACGTTGTCGTAGGTGGCCAGTTCGCCGGTTTCCAGGATGACCTTGAGCCGGGTGGGTCCGCATTCCTGCTTGATCGCCACGATTTCGTCGAAGACCTTGCCGTAGCTTCCGGCCAGGAAGGCGCCGCGATCGATCACCATGTCGACTTCCGTGGCGCCGGAGTCGATGGCGAAACGGGTGTCGGCGAGTTTGACGGCGAGCGACGAGCGTCCGGACGGGAACGCAGTCGCCACGGATGCCACCCCGACGCCCGTGCCTTCCAGTTCGGCGGCCGCGACGCCGACCATGTCGGGATAGATGCATACTGCGGCAACGGTGGGGATGTCCGGAAATTCGGGGTCCGGCCGCCGCGCTTTGGCGGCAAGGGAACGGACCTTGCCGGGCGTGTCCGAGCCCTCCAGGGTGGTCAGGTCGACCATCGAGATCGCCAGGTCGATCGCCTTGCGCTTGGCGTCCGCCTTGATCGACCTGGTGGCGAGTGCGGCGGCCCGTGACTCGACGCCCACCGGGTCGACACCCGGCAGCCCGTGCAGGAAGCGGCGGATCGACGATTCGTCGGCGGTCACGTCGCTCAACTCGGCCGGCAGGACCTGGGCCGGCATGCGTCGTTGCGGGGGAGCGATACTCATCTACGCGATCCTAGGCGTCCGGCAGTGAGCTGCCGGCGTTCTTTCTCGGTGGCCCGCGCCCCAGCAGAAGGTGAGTTCCCGCATGCCCGCTCCGCACGAAATCCCGTCCGGCCTCGACGTCGTGGTGGTCCACCATCCGCTCGCAGCGTCGCGCCTGTCCACGATGCGGGATGCCCGGACCGACAACGCCACGTTCCGGGCGGCGCTCCGGGAGCTGACCCTGATGTTGATCTACGAGGCCAGCCGCACCCTCGATGACCGAGGATTTGCCGATCCACACCCCGGTGGCCCGGACCTTGGCGGTGCGGTTGTCGAACCCGCCGCTGCTGGTCCCCGTCCTGCGAGCCGGTCTGGGCATGGCCGACCAGGCGCACGCGCTCATCCCCGAGGCGCAGATGGGCTTCGTCGGGTTGGCTCGCGACGAGGAGACGCTGCTGCCCATGCCCTACATGGTCTCGCTGCCCGAGTCGCTGGCCGGGCGGCCCGTGTACGTCCTGGACCCGATGCTGGCCACCGGCGGCTCGATGGTGCACACGATCGAGCTGCTGCTGGCCAGGGGCGCCACCGATGTCACGGCGATCTGCGCTCTCGCCGCCCCGGAGGGCCTGGCCACCCTGGCGACGTCGGGCCTGGGCGTGCGGGTGGTGACCGCTTCGGTCGACGAGCGACTCAACGATTCGGGTTACATCGTCCCCGGCCTAGGGGATGCCGGAGACCGCCAATTCGGCGCGGTGTGAAAGCCGCGAGGCAGCTCAGCCCTGGATGAGCTCCGACACCTCGGTGCGCAGTGCGGACATGGCTGCGCGGCCTCGGCGCGGATGATCTCGAGGTCGGCAGTGTCGTCCGGAATCGGCGTCACGATCTCCAGATAGCACTTGAGTTTTGGTTCGGTGCCGGACGGGCGGACCACCACCCGCGCGCGCTCGGTCGACAATCGGATGCCGTCGGTCCGCGGCAGCAGATCCTCGGCGCTGCCGATGGTTTCGCCGAGCAGTGTGGTCGGCAGGTTTGCGCGCAGTCGTGCCATCCACCCGGCGATCTGCGACAGATCCTGCACCCGCAGCGATACTGCGCCGGTGGTGTGCAAGCCGTGTGCCCTGGCCAGGTCGTCCAGTGCATCGTCGACCGTGCGCCCGTCGGCTTTCAAGGACGCGGCGACGTCGCAGGCCAGCACCGCCGCCGAAATTCCATCCTTGTCCCGCACCGCATCCGGATCGACGCACAGGCCAAGGGCCTCCTCGTATCCGAAGACAAGTCCGGTCCCGTTACCGTCGCCGGCCCGCACGATCCACTTGAAACCAGTCAAAGTCTCGTCATAACGGACGCCACGCGATGCGGCGATGCGCCCGAGCAGCTGGGACGAGACGATGGTGGTGGCCACCAGCGGGTCCGGGTGCCGGGTCCGGTCGAGCCCGGCCAGCAGTCGATCCCCGAGCAGCGCGCCGGTCTCGTCACCGCCCAGCATCCGCCATTCGCCGTCGCGTCCGCGGACGCCGATGCTGGCGCGGTCGGCGTCCGGATCGTTGGCGATCGCCAGATCCGCGCCGACCTCGGCCGCCAGGGCGAGCAAGTGGTCGGTGGCGCCCGGCTCCTCCGGGTTCGGGAACGCGACGGTCGGAAATTCCGGATCGGGGACGGCCTGGTCGGCGACCACGTGCACATCGGTGAAGCCGGCGAGATGCAGTGCCTTGATCAGAGTTTCACCGCCGACGCCGTGCAGCGGCGTGGCCGCGACCCGGAGGTCGCGGACCGTTCCGGTGGCCAGACTCGCTGCGCGGTACAGGTATCGCTCGACCAGATCGTCCGGCCAGGCCAGCACCGGGCCGTCCGCGTGGATCGAGACGGCGGGCGCGGCCGCGGCGATGGCGGCCTCGATCGCGGCGTCGGCCGGACCGACCAACTGGCTGCCGCCGCGCAGATAGACCTTGAGGCCGTTGTCATTCGGTGGGTTGTGCGAGGCGGTGACCTGCAACCCGGCGACGGCGTCGAGGTCACGCACCGCAAAGGCGGTGATCGGCGTCGGAAGAGCAGATGGCGCGAGTAGCACCCGAAACCCACTGGCTCCCAGCACCTTCGCCGCATCCGTGGCGAATTCGGCTGAGCGGTGCCGGGCGTCGTATCCGACGATGACGGCTCCGCCCCTGCCTTCCTGAGCAAGGAGGAACGCGGCGATCCCGGCGGCCGCCCGCCGCACCACCGCCAGGTTCATCCCGGCCGGCCCGGCTCGCAGCGGTCCCCGGAGGCCTGCCGTCCCGAACGCGAGCGGCGCGCTCATCCGCTCTGTCAGATCGGCGATAGCGGCAGCGGAGGTGCCCATCGCGTCGGCCAGAATCTTCTGCAGCTCGGCCCGATCCCCGGGAGATGGATCGTCGGCTATCCATCGGGCGGCCGCATCCCGGAGGGTCGAGGACAACCTCGGTGCGGTCATGCCTGCGCGACGAGCGCCGCGAGCAGGGCACCCATCCGGCCGGCGGCGGCGCGGCCTTCGGCCAACACCTCGGCGTGGTTCAGCGGCTCGCCGGTCATCCCGGCGGCCAGGTTGGTCACCAGCGACAGACCGAAGATCTCCACACCCGCCTCCCGGGCGGCGATCGCCTCCAGCACGGTCGACATGCCCGACCAGGTCGGCGCCCATGGTGCGAAGCATCCGGATCTCGGCGGGCGTCTCGAAGTGCGGACCGGGCAGCTGGGCGTAGACGCCCTCCTGCAGGCTTGGATCGATGGTGGTGGCCAAGGCGCGCAACCGCGGCGAGTAGAGATCGGTGAGGTCGACGAAATTGGCGCCGACGATCGGCGACACGCCGGTCAGGTTCAGGTGATCGGCGATCAGCACGGGCTGCCCCGGGTACATGCCCTGCCGCAGACCACCGGCGGCGTTCGTCAGCACGATCAACTTGGCGCCGGCCGCCGCTGCCGTTCGGACGCCGTGGGCCAGCGTCGCCACGCCCTTGCCCTCGTACAGGTGGGTGCGTCCGAGGAACACCAGAGCCCGTTTGTCGCCGATCGGAACGGATCGGATCGAGCCGCCGTGACCTTGCACCACCGGCGCCACAAACCCGGGAAGGTCACCCATCGGCACCTCCGCGGTGGCCTGACCGAGGGCGTCGGCGGCCGGCGCCCAACCGGAGCCCATCACCAGGGCGACGTCGTGGTGCAGCACGTTGGTCGCCCTGGCCAGCGCGACCGCGGCCTCCTCGGCCTTGGCGCGGTTGTCGGTCGAGGGGTCCAGTGACATGGACCGGAGCCTAGTTGGCGCCTTGGACGGCAGCAGCGTGCCGAGGTCCGCCGTCCACATTCACGACGGCCGGCCCGGCCGGCCGCGATCGGCACCCCGTTCTCCAGGTGTGCGATGGCCCGGACGCCGAAATAGCCGAAGGCCGCCGCGATCAACGCCACCAGCACGGCCATCGCCGCCAACGCCGCCTTCCGCCGTGGCGTGCGCTCGGGGGCGACGACCGGGATCGCCCGCAATGACGCCGCGCTGCCCCCGGCCCACGGCGGCGGCGGCAGCGGCGCGGGTTGACCGCTCCACGCGGCGGCGGGCTGTTTTGCGACGACTCCGGCGGCAGGGGGCGCTGTGTCGGTTGCGGCTGGAACGGGGTGGGGGCCGGGCCGGCTGTCCTCGCGTGGCCGGCGGCCCCGGCACTCGGGCGTGGGTCACCAGTCGCCCGGAATCGGTCGCGATCCGCAGCATCGCCTGGTGGGCCGTCCCGACCGACATCCGCATCGCCGGGTCCTTGACCAGCAGGCCACGGATGACCCCGCCGAGCCGTCCTGACTCCGGGTGCGGGGGCACCGGGTCCTGGACCACCGACGTCAGCGTGGCCAGCGCCGTTCCCTTGTCGAAGGGCGGCACGCCCTGCACACAGGCGAACAGCAGGGCGCCGAGCCCCCAGGCGTCCGACTGCGCATTCGCCGGCCGGCCAGAGGCGACCTCGGGGGAGATGTAGGCGGGTGATCCGAGCAACAGGCCGGTGGCCGTGATCGACTGTTCGCCCGTGCTGCGGGCGATACCGAAATCCGTCAGTTTGATCCGGCCGTCCGCGCAGATGAGTACGTTGCCGGGCTTGACGTCTCGATGGGTGATGCCGGCACTGTGCGCGGCGAGCAGCCCCGAGGCGACCGAAAGGCCGACGGTGGCCGCATCGGAATCGGTCATCGGACCGTCGACGTTGAGGATCTCGGATAGCGACCGGGCGGTCAGCAGTTCCATCACGATCGCCGGCCCGTGCGGCAGGCTCAACATGTCGAAGATCGTCACCACGTGCGGATCCGACACCGAGGCGATCGCCCTGGCTTCCCGCATGGTGCGTTGCGCCAGCTGGTCCACCTCGGACGCGGGCATGCCCGGCGGAAAATCGACTTCCTTGATCGCGACAGGTCGATTGAGGAGCTCGTCGTGGGCCGCCCAGACCCGGCCCATCGCACCCTTGCCGACGACCCGCTCCAGCCGGTAACGGCCGCCCAACATCCGGTGTCCGTCGGGCCGGTCCGCGGCTGCTCCGGCCTGGCGGCGACCGGTCGGCGGCGATGACATCCCGCCATTGTCCCAGCCCGGAGCCGGCAACGCCTGGCCGCGACTGCGGGAGTTCCGGGTCGGCCGGGAATCTGGTGGAATCAGCACGCACCCGCACGTTGCGGCGTCCGTGCACCGAGTGGGGAGGTCGGGGACCGTGCCCAGCTCGTCAGACGATCCCAGGCCGGCGGCGCCCGGCCGGCTCCGGGTGTACCTCGGCGCCGCGCCCGGAGTCGGCAAGACCGTCGCCATGCTCAGCGAAGGTCGACGCCGATTCGAACGCGGGACCGATGTGGTGGTCGGCATCGTCGAGGATCACGACCGCGCCTACACCAGGGATGCGCTCGGCGACCTTCCGGTGCTGCCGCGGCGGCAGACCCACCACCGCGGGATCACGCTGACCGAAATGGATCTGACGGCGCTGCTGGAGCGCCGGCCAGGCGTGGCGCTGGTGGACGAGTTGGCCCACACCAACGCGCCGGGCTCGCTGCACGCCAAGCGCTGGCAGGACGTCCAGGACCTCCTCGCGGCCGGGATCGACGTCATCACCACCGTCAACATCCAGCACTTGGAGTCACTGAACGACGTGGTGGCCGGCATCACCGGCGTGACCCAGGGTGAGACGGTGCCCGATGCGGTGGTGCGCGCCGCCGACCAGGTGGAGCTGGTCGACATGACCCCGCAGGCGCTCCGCCGCCGGATGGCGCACGGGCACATCTACCCGGCCGGGGCCGTCGACACCGCACTGGGCCACTACTTCCGCGAGGGCAACCTGACGGCGCTGCGCGAGCTGGCGCTGCTCTGGGTGGCCGATCGGGTCGACGAGGGTCTCGAACGGTACCGCCGGGAACACGGCATCACCGGCACCTGGGTGGCCCGGGAGCGGGTGGTGGTGGCACTGACCGGGGGCGCCGAGGGACCGTTGCTGATCCGCCGCGGAGCCCGGATCACCGGTCGGGTCACAGATCGCGATCTGGTCGCGGTGCACGTCGTCCGGTCGGACGGATCGATCGGTGCGCCGTCCGGCGAGATCGAGCGCCAGCGGCTGTTCGTGGAGAGCCTGGGTGGAAGCTTCCACCTCATCGTCGGCGACGACATCGCCGGCGCCATACTGGATTTCGCTCGCGGCATCAACGGAACGCAGATCGTTGTCGGTGCCTCGAGGCACGGCCGCCTCACCCAACTCGTCCGGCCGAGTACCTCGATGGCCATCGTCCGCGGCTCCGGTGACATCGACGTGCACGTGGTGACCCACCAGCCGGCCGCGCGGGACCGAGCGCGTCGCCACGCCGCACCTGCACGCGCGGGCCAGGTGGGCATGGGTTGCCGCCGTCGGGGTGCCGGTGGCGTTGGCCGCTCTGATGTTGCTGTTCCGGTCGAGCCTCGGACTACCGACCGTGCTCCTGGTCTTCCTGCTGGGCGTGCAGACCACCGCGCTGATCGGGGGTGTGCTGCCGGCCGCCGTGACGGCCATCCTGGCCGGAGTGATGGCGAACCTGCTTTTCACCCCACCGTATGGGTCGCTGACCATCGCCGAACCGCAGAATGCCTTTGCGCTGCTGGTGTTCCTCGCCGTCGGCGTCACTGCGGCGACCATCGTCGATCGTTCGAGGTCGGCGGCGGAGCAGGCCTCGAGGGGCAAAGCCGAAGCCCAGTTGCTCGCGGCGGTGGCGAACACGATGGCGCTTCCCGGTGACCCGGTGACGGCGGTGCTGGACCGGGCCCGGATCGGGTTCTCGATGAACACCGCTGCGCTGCTTCATGTTCCGGCCTCCGGTGGTGCAGCAGTGGTCGCGGTGGTGGGGGATCCGGTGGCCGATGGAGTCGATCTTGCGGCGAACGCTGACGTGCTGATCGCCGCGGGCGACGAGCAGGAGTGGACGCTGGCGCTGTTCGGGCACCCGTTGGCCGCGGCGGACCAGCAGCTGGCCGAAGTGGTGGCCGCGCAGTTGGTGTTGGCCATGGAGCGGAACCGGTTGGCAGCGCAGGCCGCCCAGACCGAGCGGCTGCGGCAGACGGACGTTGTGAGAACGGCGATCCTGGCCGCCGTCTCACACGATCTGCGGACCCCGCTGGCGACCATCAAGGCGTCGGTGTCGAGCCTTCTCGACCGGTCCGTTCACTGGTCTGCGAAGGACAGGGCCGAGTTGTTGACCGCGACCGACGAGGCCGCCGACCAACTGGACGGGCTCCTTTCGAACCTGTTGGATCTGAGTCGGTTGCAGACCGGCGTGCTCACGCCGGTTCGCCGTGCGGTCTCGATCGACGAAGTGGTCTACCGGGCCCTGATCGGGCTGCCGGTGGGCCGTCTCGACGTCGACATCGCCGACGACCTGCCGTTGGTGGACACCGACCGCGGCCTGCTCGAGCGGGTGGTCGCCAATATCGTGTCCAATGCACTCACCCATTCCCCCGCGGACACCAGAATACGAATTCTGGCCGGCGAGATCCCGGAACGGGCCGTCCAGATCAGAGTGGTGGATCATGGTCCCGGCGTGGCCGCAGGCCGACCGGAAGATCATGTTCGCGCCGTTCCAGCGATTGGGCGACGCGCCGTCCGGGTCAGGCATCGGACTGGGTCTGGCGGTGGCCGCCGGGCTGGCGGAGGCATTGGATGCGACGATCGAGGTGGACGACACGCCGGGCGGCGGATTGACGATGACCATCACGGTCCCGATGGCCGACGGTCCGGACACGGGGCAGGAGGCGGCGTGGTGAACAGGGTGCTGGTCGTGGATGACGACCTGGCCCTGGCGCGCGCCATCGGGATCAACCTTCGCGCCCACGGGTACGACGTGACCGTGGTGCACGACGGCCGAGCCGCCCTCGATCGGGTGGCCCACCTGCACCCGTCCGTGGTGATCCTGGACCTCGGCCTGCCCGACATCGACGGAGTCGAAGTGCTGCAAGGCATCCGCGGCTGGTCGGCGATCCCGGTGATCGTGCTCTCCGCCCGGTCGACGTCGGCCGAGAAGGTCGACGCGCTCGACGCCGGAGCGGATGACTATGTGACCAAGCCGTTCGGGATGGCCGAACTGCTGGCCAGGGTGCGGGCGGCGGTTCGCCGCGGTACCCCGACCACGGGTGAGGTGGTGGCGCCCGTCGTCACCGCTGATTTCACCGTCGATCTCGACGCGCATCGGGTGTTGCGGAACGGCGACCAGGTCCGCCTCACGCCGACGGAATGGTCGATGCTGGAGGTCCTGGTCCGGCACTCCGGCAAGCTGGTGCCGGGCAAGCAACTACTGGTGGACGTCTGGGGACCGGCGTACGAGACCGAAACCCATTACCTCCGCGTCTACATGGCGCAATTGCGCCGGAAACTGGAGCCAGATCCGGCCCATCCGCGGTATCTGATCACCGAACCTGGTGTGGGCTACCGGTTTGCACCCTGAGCAGGGACGCGGCGGCAGCACAGAACAGAGTGCACTGTGGAATCTGCGATGATATGGGTCGACGGCGTGGGCCGTCCTCATCGTGTGATGAGAGGAATGAGGGGTGACCGGGTGCGATTTCTGGACAGCGTTTTCGCGCTGGCGCTGTTCGGCCTGTGGGCGTTCTGCTTGATCGATGTGGTCATGACGCCGGGCCCGGCGTGCCGCCGGCTTCCCAAACCGGCGTGGCTCCTGATCGTCTTCTTGCTGTCCTGGATCGGCGCCGCTGCTCTGGCTGGCGGCCGGTCGGCCGCGACGTGCCGCGGAACCGGTCGTGCCGCCGGGACCGGGCGAGCACGACTACGAGCGCATCGGGGCATCGAGTGCCGTTGACCCTCAAGCTCATGAGGAGTATGCGCGCCAGGTCCGTGCCCGGGCCCAGGAACAACGCGCCCGCTACCAGCAGAGTCTGCGGGAAGACCAGGGCTGACCGGACTCAGGCCTGCACGTCCGGGCGCGCTTTGGCATCCGGGCGCGCTGTGGCGTCCGCGTCGAAGGCGGCCAGCAGTTGATCGGCCCCGGCCGCCGCGGAAAGTCGGCCCGCGGCGACCGCTGTGGTCACGCGCGGCCCTGATCGCGGCGATGCCCGCCGAAGTGCGTAGCCGCTGGTCCAGTTCGTCCCGTACCAGAGCCCAGGTCAGGTCGACCTGCTGGGTGGCGCGTTTCTCGGCCAGGCCCGCGTCTCCCAATCGCTCCCGGTGACGGACGACGGCAGCCCACAGCTCGGTCCAGCCCGTCACCGGTCAGCCCTGAGCAGGTCAGCACCGGCGGAACCCATTCCTGTCCGCCGCGGACCAGCCTGACCGCTCCGGCGAGCTCCCGGGCGGTGGCCTTGGCCTCGAGCAGATGATCTCCGTCGGACTTGTTGACGGCGATGACGTCGGCCAGTTCGAGAACGCCCTTCTTGATGCCCTGCAGTTGATCTCCGGTCCGGCTCAGCGTCAGCAGCACGAAGGTGTCGACCATCGCGGCGACGGCGGTCTCCGACTGACCCACTCCGACCGTCTCCACCAGCACCACATCGAAACCCGCAGCCTCCAGGACGGTGATCGCCTGCGCAGTGGCTCTGGCGACGCCGCCCAGGGTGCCGGCACTGGGCGACGGCCTGATGTAGGCGTTGGGGTCCGCGGACAGCCGGGGCATCCTGGTCTTGTCACCCAGCACGGAGCCGCCGGTCCGGGAACTCGAAGGGTCGACGGTGAGTACTCCGACCCGATGTCCGGCCCCGGTGAGTCGGGTGCCCAACGACTCGACGAGTGTCGACTTGCCCGCACCGGGTGCCCCGGAGATCCCCAACCTGATGGCTCCGCCGGCGTGCGGAGCGAGCAGGCCGTACAGTTCCCGGGCCGCCCGGCGGTGGTCGGCTCTGGTGGACTCCATCAGGGTGATCGCCCTTGACACAGCGGTTCTGGCCGCGCCGACCCCGCTGCCGACGATAGCGTCCGCGAGTGCGGCAGCCTGTGTCACGGTGGCGGCGGCAGAGCAGCCGACAGTCGTGCGAGTACGTCGAGCGCCGAGTCGGCGATGACCGTGCCCGGGCCGAACACGGCCACCGCACCGGCCGCGAGCAGCTCCGGCACATCGGCCGGCGGCACGACACCGCCGACCACCACCATGATGTCCGGGCGGCCGGCGGCGGCGAGTTCTGCCCGCAGTGCGGGCACCAGGGTGAGATGGCCGCCGGCCAGCGAGGACACCCCGACGATGTGGACGTCGGCGTCGACCGCTTGTGCGGCAACCTCTTCGGGGGTGGAGAACAACGGTCCGACGTCGACGTCGAAGCCCATGTCGGCGAAGGCGGTGACGATCACCTTCTGCCCGCGGTCGTGACCGTCCTGGCCCATCTTGGCCACCAGGATCCGCGGCCGCCGACCCTGTTCGATCTCGAATCGGGCACTGGCCGCGACCACGGCGTCTATCCCGGACTGCCCCGCGCCCTTGGCCGTCGCCTCGGATCGGTACACCCCGGAAATGGTACGGATGACCGCGGAATGCCTGCCGTATGCCTGCTCGAGGGCATCGGAGATCTCTCCGACGGTCGCCTTCGCTCTGGCTGCCCGCACCGAGAGTTCGAGCAGATTGCCCGACTCCGGATCGTGTCGGGGTTGGGCGAGAGCGGCCGCCGTCAGCTCTGCCAACGCGTCCCGCACTGCGTGCGGGTCACGGTCGGCGCGGAGTCGATCCAGCCGCTCGATCTGGGCCGAGCGGACCGCGTGGTTGTCCACCTTGAGCACGTTCAGCGGTTCGTCGACCGCCGGCGCGTACTGGTTGACCCCGATGACAGCTTGGGCGCCGGTGTCGATCCGGGCCTGCGTGCGCGCCGCAGCCTCCTCGATCCGCATCTTCGGCAGGCCGGCCTCGATGGCCTGCGCCATCCCGCCGGCGGCCTCGACCTCCTGGATCAGAGCCCAGGCCCGCTCGGCCAGATCGTGGGTCAGTCGTTCGACGTAGAACGAGCCGCCCCACGGGTCGATGATGCTTCTCGTACCGGACTCCTGCTGCAGCAACAGCTGCGTGTTCCTGGCGATCCTCGCCGAGAAATCAGTCGGCAGCGCGATCGCCTCGTCGAGGGCGTTGGTGTGCAGCGACTGGGTGCCGCCCTGGGTGGCGGCCATGGCTTCGATGCAGGTGCGGGCCACATTGTTGAACGGGTCCTGAGCGGTCAACGACCATCCCGACGTCTGGCAGTGGGTCCGCAGTGACGCCGACTTCGGATTGCGGGCGCCGAGTTGCGTCAGCAGTCTGCACCAGAGCGCCCGCGCCGCACGCAGTTTCGCAACCTCCATGAACAAGTTCATCCCGATCCCGAAGAAGAAGCTCAACCGGGGGGCGAAGGCGTCGACGTCCAGACCCGCAGCCTGTCCGGCGCGAAGATATTCCAGACCGTCCGCCAGGGTGTAGGCGAGTTCCAGATCCGCGGTCGCGCCCGCCTCCTGGATGTGATATCCCGATATCGAAATCGAATTGAACCTGGGCATCTTCGCCGCCGTGTAGGTGAAGATGTCGCTGATGATTCGCATGGACGGGCCGGGGGGATAGATGTAGGTGTTCCGCACCATGAATTCTTTGAGGATGTCGTTCTGGATCGTCCCCGAGAGCTGCTCCGGTGCAACGCCCTGTTCTTCGGCGGCGACGATGTACAGGGCCAAGATCGGCAGCACCGCGCCGTTCATCGTCATCGACACGCTGATCTCGCCCAGCGGGATGCCGTCGAACAATTGCCGCATGTCGAGAATCGAATCGATGGCCACGCCCGCCATTCCGACGTCGCCGGCGACTCTGGGATGGTCGGAGTCGTAGCCGCGGTGGGTGGGAAGGTCGAACGCCACGGACAAGCCCTTCTGTCCCGCCGCGAGGTTGCGACGGTAGAAGGCATTCGATTCGGCGGCCGTGGAGAATCCGGCGTACTGCCGGACCGTCCACGGCTGGGTCGTGTACATCGTCGGGTACGGCCCGCGCAGGAACGGCGGAAGACCCGGATAGGTATCCAGCGCATCCAATCCCGCAAGGTCATCGATCGTGTAGAACGGCTGCACCGCAATGCCTTCGGGTGAGAGCCACGCTTCCCGGTCTGCTGGTGCTGCGCTGCGCGTCCGCGCCCCGTCGCGCAGCGGGAGAGCCGCGAAGCTCTTCGGGATCATTGCTTCACCTCCCGCTCAGCCGTGTCGGGGTCGATGATGCCGAGGGCGCGTCGCGTCCGGCGCAGGAACTCGACGACATCGTCGCCGGCGGCGACGTGATCGTCGACCAGCTCCGCCATCGCCTCCGGCGGCCTGCCGGCCATCAGGATTCGCTGTGCGCCCGCGCTTCGCAGCGCCTGTGCGACGACCGCACCCGTCTCCCGGTAGGCCCGATCGCTCCCGGCCAGGCACACCACTGGAGGAGCTCCCGCGGAGCGGTAGCCCGCCACCACGTCGTCTCCGGGTATCGCTGCACCGACCGTTGTGATTCCGCCGGCCGCGAAGACGTTCCGAGCGAAGCCGGCCCGCGCGGTGTGCGCGGCCAGGGGGCCGATCGTGGCCAGGAACACCGGTGCCGGAGCGGGTTGGTCCTGCATCGCTTCGAAAGGTGCTCCCCAGGAACGCATTCGGGGATCGATGTCGACGGCGGTCCGGCGCGCCGGGAGGCTCTCCACCGGGACGGCGAACTCGCTGAGCCCCGTGATCGGCTGCCGGCGAGTGGCGATCCGTGCGGCCCGCTCAGCTCCGGACCGCGCCCATTGCTGTTGCAGTGATCCGTCGGTCACCACGGCCACGATCGACCCGGCCGCCTCGATCCGCTGGAACTCGGCCCAGCCGGCTTCGGCCAGTTCCCAGGTCAGCGCCTCGATCGCGTGGGCTCCCGCGGCCGGATCGGCGGTCGAGGCGACGTGCGATTCGCTGATGAGCAAGTGGGAGATGTTGCGCGCCAACCGCCGCCCGAGTTGGTCGGGGATGCCGATGGCGGTGTCGAACGGTAGCGCCGTGATGGACTCGGCGCCGCCGACCCCGGCCGCGAAGGCCGCGACGGTGGTGCGCAGCAGGTTGGTCCAGGAGTCGTGACGGGTCATCATCAGCCGGGAGGTCACGGCGTGCTGCGCCTGACCCGGTCGATCGGGCGCTGCGCCGCAGAGTTCGGCAACCCGATCCCAGAGCAGCCGCGCCGCCCGAAACTTTGCGATGGTGACGAACTGGTCATCCGTTGCGACGTAACGGAACTCGAGCAGCTGGCAGGGCCTTGTCCGGCTCGAGCCTCAGCTTTTCGAGCTCCCGCAGCACGGCCACTCCGGCGGCGAGCGAATATCCGAGTTCCTCGGCGTCACCGGCTCCGTACTCGTGTGCCACCGTACCGTCGACGACAAACCCTCTGACGCCCAAGTCCATTGCACGCGTTGCGCTGCGGCAGCAAGGCTTTTCGAGTCTCAACTCTGAGCTGCTGGGCCCAGATCGGATGAAGCGGGAAACCGGATCGCAGCCCAGGTTGGTGCGGGGGTGCGCCGTGACGCCGAGACGCCGGACCAGTCCGGCGAATTCCCCCGACGCCTGCATGTCGAAGACGTCACCGGACGGCTGCAGCACCACCGGCGCCAGGTCCAGGTGCACGCCGTCCAGGACGCGTTCGAGTTGCTTGGGCGCGATCGCGCCGCCGCCTACCCGCAGCCACACCGAATTCGCCCCGCCCTCCAGGTCGCCGAGCGCGGCGGCGCGGGCGGCGTCAGGGTCGGGATCGCTGATGTAGGAACGGATGTCCCAGGGAGCAGCGGCCCACGGGCCGATGGCCGGAACGTGCCGGGAGTGGCCGGCGGGCGTTGTCTCCGGTGTGCCCAGCGCTTGGATCGGCAGGCCTTCGATGGTGGCGCCGCTCAGGACCTCGAAGGCCCGCGCGTCCTCGTCCGCATCCGTCAACCGACCGGACTTGCGCAGCACCGCGGCGGCCGCGCGGAGCCAATCACTGCGGTCCGCTGGGATCGTGGCAGCCAGCGACAGGTGCGTGTCGTCGTCGGGTTCGGCCACCTGCCGATACTAGGCCGTGGCCATGGGATCACGGTCGCGGCGCTGCACGACCGGGGCTCACTCTGGAGCGGTCCGGTCAGGGCAGTTCCCAGGTGTGCACCGGTTCGTTGGAATGCATGCCCTTCGAGTACAGGTGCAGCATCTCGGTCAGCGCGGCGTCGCGGTTCAGCCCTTTGTCCTCCAGTCTGGCCACGGTCTGGCTCTGCCACCATGCGCCGTTGCGTCGCAGCTTGCAGCGATCCTCCACGATGCCGAGATACCGGTCCCGTGCGGCGGACGAAACACCCCAACGGTCCAGACCCTCCCCGGCCAGCGGCAGCAGGTGTCGGAGCAGGAGTTCGTCCCAGGTGACCTCGCCGAATCCAGGCCAGTAGAAGACCGCGTCTGCGCCGTGCCGGGCGCCGGCGTCGAAGTTGGCCTTGGCCGCGTCGAACGACATCTTCGTCCAGACCGGGCGGTCTTCAGCGGACAGCATCTTCACCGCGCCGTAGTAGAACGCAGCGTTGGCCAGCACATCGACCACCGTGGGTCCGGCCGGCAGCACCCGATTCTCCACCCGCACATGCGGGACGCCGTCGACCACGTCATAGACCGGGCGGTTCCATCGGTAGACGGTCCCGTTGTGCAGCCGGAGTTCCTGCAGCCGTGGTGCTTTGCCGGATGCCAGCACAGCCTCCGGATCTTCGTCGGTGGTCTCGGGAAGGAGCGCGGGGAAGTATCGGACATTCTCCTCGAAGAGGTCGAAGATCGAGGTGATCCAGCGTTCCCCGAAGAAGACCGGAGGCCGGACCCCCTGGTTGCGCAGTTCCGGTGAGCGCGTATCTGTGGCCTGTAGGAACAGCTCGGTCCGGGTCTCGGCCCAGAGCCGCTTGCCGAACAGGAATGGGGAATTGGCGCCCAGCGCGAGTTGCGGTCCGGCCAGCGTCTGCGCGGCGTTCCAGGTGGCGGCGAAGTCGGCGGGGGAGACCTGCAGGTGAAGCTGCACCGAGGTGCACGCCGATTCCGGCGCGATGGTGTCGGCGAACATCTTGAGGCTCTCGGAGCCGGTGATGTCCAGTTCGAGATCTTCCCGCCGATGGGCGAAGATCGCCTCGCTGAGCGCCGCGTAACGCGGGTTCGCACTCATCCAGTCGTCGTGGAAGTGTTCCGGTCGCAAGGTGGGCAGGATGCCGATCGAGATGATCTCGGAGCCGGACTCGTTGGCTTTTGATTCGGCGTGATTCATCGAATCGCGAAGAGTCGCTTCCAGTTTCAGCAGCGAATCCCCGGTCAGCGGTCCCGGTGGGACGTTCAGTTCGATGTTGTACTGCCCGAGTTCGGTCTGGAACGCCGGGTCGGCAATGGCCTCGAGGACGCGGGCATTGGCCATGTCCGGCTGCCAGTTCTGGTCCACCAGGTTCAGCTCGATCTCCAAGCCGGTCAGCGGGCGGTCGAAGTCGAAAGTGTGCTCGGCCAGCATCTTCTCGAACACGTCGAGGCAGCGACGTACCTTCTCGCGGTAGCGCTGCCGCTGCTCGCGGGTGAACGAGCCGCTGGAGATGTCGTCGCCCATGGTTCCTCCGCCAGTCGTCCTGTCGATGCGCGCATCCTGCGATGCCGGCACCCTGCCGTCGATCCGCTCATTGTCGGGCCGCACTCGCCTCGCCGCAGAGCTGGCGACGCAGGTCACAGCCAACCACACGGGTAACGTCACCGGCGGGCGTGACCGGTCTCCCCGGCGTCGTGCCCGGCGGAAACCGGCAGCGTCGGCGGTGTCGAATCGGATCAGATCAGATCGGTGACCACGAGACAGATGACTTCACCTGCGAATACGCTGCCGCTGCCGCCCGTGATGGACCTCGGTTCAGGCCATGGCCCGCGCTGGCTGGACGACTATCTGGCCGATCACCTGCCCGAGCTGGTCGCCATGCGCCGGAATGTGCATGCGCACCCGGAGCTGTCCCGGACGGAGTCGGCCACCTCCGCACTGGTTCTGCGTTCGCTGCAGGACGCCGGGATCAGCGGGACGCTGCTGCTCGACGGGAACGGGGGTGGTGGCCGACATCGGCAGCGGAGACCGGATGATCGCGCTGCGCGCCGATATCGACGCGCTGCCGCTGCGGGAGGCGACGGGACTGCCGTTCGAATCGACCGTTCCGGGTGCGTGCCACGCCTGCGGCCACGACATCCACACCACGGCGCTGATCGGCGCCGCGCAGGCGCTCGTGCGAGCCGGCGGACTGGCCGGCCGGATCCGGCTGCTGTTCCAGCCGGCCGAGGAGGTCATGCCGGGTGGTTCGCACGACGTGATCAACGCCGGACTGCTGAACGGGGTCGAGCGAATCTTCGCCGTTCACTGCGACCCACGGCTGCAGGTCGGCAAGGTGGGCTTGCGGGTCGGGCCGATCACCTCGACCAGCGACGTCATCGAACTCCACCTCACCGGTCCCGGGGGACACACCGCACGCCCGCACCTGACCGCTGACCTGATCTACGCGCTCGGCATGGTGATCACCGGGTTGCCCGGACTGCTCAGCCGCCGGATGGACCCACGTTCGGTCCCGGTTCTGGTGTGGGGCAACGTTCATTCCGGAGTGGCGGCGAATGCGATTCCGGAAGCCGGCGCGCTTTTCGGCACCCTGCGCATCATGGACCGGGCGGGCTGGGACCGGGCCGAGCCCCTGGTCGCCGAGTTGATCGCCGAACTGCTGGCACCGACGGGTGTCCGGCACTCCTTGAACTACCGGCGCGGGGTGCCTCCCGTCGACAACGACGCGATCTGTACCGACATCATGCGGACGGCCGCTGTCGCCGGCGGGGGACCCGCGGCTGCGGTGGTGGCCGAGCAGTCGACGGGCGCCGAGGATTTTGCGATGTACCTCGACCATGTGCCTGGTGCGCTGGCCCGCGTCGGCGTCTGGGACGGGGTCAGCAAGCAGGTGGACCTGCATTCGCCGGGGTTCTGGGCCGACGAGCGTGCGTTGGCCGTTGCGGTCCGCCTGTTCGTCCACACGGCTCTGGGTGCCTTGGCGACACCGCGGCCGTAGTGCTGCTCGGCCGTTGCGCCGCTTGGGCAGTTTGCCACCTCGGCAACCGCTGGCAGGCCTTGGCAAGGTCTGCAGACACGTGCTTTGTCGCGCTCCGCCTTGCCGGGATGTCGCTACTCAGCTCCCGATGGAACGGCACGGGCGGTGGCGCAGCTCGTGGACGTATTCGGTCGGGGCATCGGCAGCTTCCGCGGCGTCGGCGATGACCCCGAGGTAGCGAGCGGATGGGACGCCACCTTCGAAGGCTTGCAGCGCATACAGCCAGGCCAATTTGTCCCCTTCGAGGGTGTGCACCCGCAGCCGGATCTTGCTGTAGAGCCCGAGGTCGGCACCTTCCCAGGAGTCGAGCGTCCGCTCGTCCGACGCGGCCATGTCGTACAGAACGACGAAGACACTCGAGCCCGGCTCCTCGACGACGGTGGCCAGTGCGCCCTCCCAACCGAGATCCTCGCCGCCGAAGGTCAGTCGCCAGCCCGTCAGCCAGCCGGTCCCCGCCACCGGCGAGGACGGGCAGCGCTGCAGCATCTGCGCCGGGTCCATGTTCGACCCGTACGCGGCATAGAGAGCCATGCAGCGCAGCCTATCGGTCCGATGCCGGCACGCAGCCCCATGACCGGGCTGGGATCGGGCTCGGAGGTCAGCCGGGTCGTCGGAGCATCGAAGAGGGTCGCGGTCTGCGCGATTCGTGACCGCCATTCGATCCACGATCCACTTTGACTCGCTTTGGGTAATTGTTCCGATTACACCGCGAGGTGGCCATTTACCCGACGGGTACGACTTCGAGTTCGCTGTTCCATTTGGCCACGCCGAGCTGCTGTTCGCACCTTTTCCATTCCGCTATCAGTTACCGCGCGGATCAAACAACCAGTGGCTGTGCATGTCTCAATAACGAGCCCGAGCTCGGGCAAGGGAATCTTCGACGCTCCCCGGAATGCCATTGGCGTCACAGAATTACCATCGCAATTCCACCAGCCGTGGGTCAAAATGGTGGTTCCTCGGGTAGTGCGGGCGGGCGGTGTGCGTTGGGTGGGGTGCCGGGGCCTGTTCCGACCGGTGCTGTGGCCGGGGGCGGAGGTTTCGGATGGTTTGCATGTTCGCTGCGACGGTGGCCCGTAGGTCGGTCAGCGCCTGCCCGGTGGGAGCGTCGACGGTCCAGGCGGGTGCGGGGTGGGCGGGGTCGGACAGTTTCTTGATCTTGCCGATCCGGCGGAGGGCGTATTCGCGGGTCTGTTGCCGCAGGGCCCGGTAGGGGTGGATGGCGATGCTGCCGGGGTCGGGGATGGTGTCGGGGTCTTCCAGTTCGGTGTGGGGTTCGTGGTGTTCGGCGCCGGCGGGTAGCACGGGGATGGTGGGTCCGGCGACGGGGCCGGTGACGATCCGCTGCGCTGGTGGTGGCTGGTGGTCCGGCGTGTCGGCGGGGTCGCGGCTGTGCCGGGGTGGTGCCGGCGGGGGGTTGGCCGGGGGTGGTGAATTCGCGGGGGTGGCTGGTGGCGGTGTGGCCGGTGTTGGTGGTCCAGCTGATGGTCAGGTCGGGTTGCAGCCGGGGGGTCCAGTCGGAGTGGTGTTTCAGCAGGTGGTGGAACGCGCATTGGGGGTGCAGGTTGTGCAGGGTGGTGGGTCCGCCGGCGGCGGGTTGCTGGTGGTTGAAGGGTTGCAGGTGGTCCAGGTGGCAGCGCCAGGCGGGTTGTCGGCAGCCGGGGGTGCGGCAGGTCCCGGCGAGGGTGGTGACCTGGTCGGCGAGGTGTTGGCGGGGCCGGTAGGTCAGCGCGCCGATGCCGGTGGCGGCGCCGGTCGCGCTGTCCAGGGTGATGGCGGTGAGGGTGGCGAAGGACGCGGCGATGGCGCGGAGCATGGGTGCGGTGATGGCGCCGTGGCCGTCCAACTGTCCGGGGAGGTCGTCCAGGCCGGCCAGGGTGGTGGCGGCGCCGGTGACGGTGAGGTGGGGTCGGCGTCCGTGCCGGGTCAACATCCGGGACCCCCGCGAGGTGACTGCGGCCACCGCTGCGCCAGCAGCGGCAGCGCCCGCGCGCGCGCCCGCCGCGGTGGCGTCGGGGTCGGCCGCTTCGACACCGGGGTCGGCTGGGCCGCCGCGGCCGCTCGGCGTCGGCGTCGGCGCTGGCGTCGGCGTCGGCGCTCGCGTCGACGTGGGAACTCGCGTCGGCGTGGGAACTCGCGTCGGCGTGGGCGTCCGCGGGGGCGCTCGCGCCGGCGTCAGCGGGTTCGGCTGGGTGGGAGTGGTCGGGATCGCCGCTGCCGCTGCTCGCTATCACGGCCGGTGTCGCTGCTGCTGCGGCTGGTGCTGTGGTGGGCGAGGGTGATGAGGTGGTCCAGGTCGACGTAGCCGTGGGTGAGGAGTTCGTCGGCGATGTCGGTGAGGGCGTCGGCGCGGCGTTGGTCGGCGGTGCGGTGGTCGAGGCCTTTGTTGGCTTGGGCGATGAGGTCGATCAGGGTGAACAGGATGACGGCGGCGTCGGCGGGGAGCAGCGCGGTGATGATGCCCATGCCGTCTTTGTCGGGGCGGTGGATTACTTCCCGGTCGGCGGCGGCTTTGCGGCGGCGGTGTTCGGCGGCGGCGGGGTCGGCGGTGATGACTTCCCGGTCGACCAGGGTTTCCAGGCGGGCTTTGGACCGGCCTTTGACCAGCGGCAGGATCCGGGCCTCGACCCGGCCGCAGTCCTCGGCGTTGAGGACGGCGGTGCGGTCGGTGATCATCCGGGCCCGGCCGACGTCGACCCGGCCGGCGTGCAGCGCCGTATAGGTGGCGGGCAGGGCGGTGAGCATCCGGTGGGCCTGCCCGATGCGGATCTTCGCGGTGACCGGGGACCAGTCGAGCACGGCGGCGACCTCGGTGGCGGCGACCCGGACCGCGGTTTCCCGGGTCACCTCCTCCACCCGGGCCGCGTCGATCTCGCCGTCGGCGTTGCGGCCCTGCCCGGCCTTGCCGATCAGGGCGTCGACCAGGGCGGTGATGTCGCCGCACCGGCCGGGCCGGCCCAACTCGGCCAGCAGCCCGGCCTGTACCGCGTTGACGTGGGCGAGCAGCCGTTCCGACGCGATCACCGCGTCGACCAGGTCCGACGGCGACAACGCCGACACCCGGGCGGCGGTCAGGAACGACAGGGTCTCCACGCCGGGGTGCGCGGCGGCGGCCACCGCAGCAGCTGATCGACCCGCCACTGATCTAGCCGGCACCTCAACACCCCCTGAGCTAAGCTATGTGCAGTTCAAGCCCACAACTCGAACGTACGTTCAGCTTACCTATGCGATGCACTGGCAAGCACTCGCGGGGCATTGTCGCGGCATCAACGTCGCGTCGCTGGCCGGACGTGACGCACGCCTGGCGCGCCGCGTGCGCCTTCGACACGCGGTCGGCGACCGTCTGCAACATCGGCGGTCGGCCGGCGCTCGCGACACGGTCGCGAGGCCGGCCGCGACATCGGCGCGCAGGCCGCAGTCGCCGTGCACCCCGCCGTCGACAGCCGGCTGGGCAGTCGGCGGCACTCAGGGGCCCGCAGCCGGGTGCCCGGCAGGCGACGGCCCGCACGGCGGCCCGCAGGCCGGCCAGATCGATGCCGGTCAAGCGCGGCTGACCGGGCGAGCCGATACGGTGGGTCGGTCGGACGGGCGCTCGAGACCAACGAGAAGTGAGGACCGATGACCAGGATTGTGATCATGGGTGGGGGACCTGCGGGCTACGAAGCCGCGCTGGTGGCCGCTCAGTACGGCGCCGAGGTCACTGTGGTCGAGACCGACGGCGCGGGCGGTGGTTGCGTGCTGTACGACTGCGTCCCGAGCAAGACTTTCATCGCGTCGGCCGGCGCTCGGACGTCGGTGCGGCAGGCCGGCGAACTCGGCGTGAACGTCCCGCCACAGAAGGTCGAGGTCGATGTCCTGGCCGTGCACAGCCGGGTGGCCGGGCTCGCCCTGGCGCAATCGGCGGACATCGGCGCGAAACTGGTCTCCGAGGGCGTTGTATTCATCGAGGGACGGGCTGAGCTGGCCGATTCCGCTCCCGGATTGGCCGTACACCGCGTCGTGGTCACCACCGCCGACGGCGGAACTTCCGAGCTCGACGCGGATGTGGTGCTCATCGCCACAGGGGCCCAGCCGCGCATTCTGGACAGCGCGATCCCTGATGGCGAACGGATTCTGACCTGGCGCCAGGTGTACTCCCTGACCGAGTTTCCTGACCACCTGATCGTTATCGGCTCGGGTGTCACCGGCGCCGAATTCGCCTCCGCCTACGTCGAGATGGGTATCAAGGTCACCCTCGTCTCCAGCCGTGACCGGGTACTGCCGAGCGAGGATGCGGACGCGGCTGCCGTCATCGAGGACGTCTTCGAGGCACACGGTGGCGTGTTGTCGAAGCAATCGCGGGCGGCGTCGGTCACCAGGGATGGTGATGAGGTAGTCGTGGTGTTGACCGACGGCAACGAGATCCGCGGCTCGCACGCGCTGATGACCGTCGGCTCGGTGCCGAACACGAAGGGGATCGGCCTCGAGAAAGTCGGAATCGAAGTGCCCGCGAGCGGTTTCATCCCGGTCGACCGGGTTTCCCGAACGTCGGTCGCCGGCATCTACGCGGCGGGCGACTGCACCGGAGTGCTGATGCTCGCCTCGGTCGCGGCCATGCAGGGCCGGATCGCCATGTGGCACGTGCTGGGTGAGGGGGTGCCGCCGCTCCGGCTGCGTACGGTGGCGGCCAACGTGTTCACCCATCCCGAGATCGCGACCGTCGGGATCTCGCAGGCCGAAGTCGATGCCGGCAAGGTCCCGGCCCGCACCTTGACCATGCCGCTGTCGACAAATCCCAGGGCCAAGATGAACGGGATGAAGGACGGGTTCGTCAAATTGGTGATCCGGCCCGCCACTGGCATCGTCATCGGCGGCGTGGTGGTGGCGCCCGGTGCTTCGGAACTCATCCTGCCCATCGCCATGGCGGTGCAGAACGGCTTGACCGCAAAGGATCTCGCGTACACCTTGAGCGTTTACCCGTCCCTGTCCGGGTCGGTCACCGAGATCGGCCGCCGGCTGATGCACCACGACGGCGACCTCGGCTGACGACCTGGCCGGAAAGCAGCCCCAAACAAAAACGGGCGGGGCCTGCCCCTCGGCATGCCCCGCCCGTTCGAGTTCGGTGCTAGCCGAATCAGCTCTCCTCGTCGACCCAGTCGAAGGTCTTGGTGACGGCCTTCTTCCAGGACGCGTAGGCCTTCGCCCTGGCGCCTTCTTCCATATTCGGCTCCCAGCGCTTGTCCTCGGCCCAGTTGGTCCGGATGTCCTCCTCGGTAGCCCAGAATCCGACCGCCAGGCCCGCCGCGTAGGCGGCACCCAGCGCGGTCGTCTCCGCGACAACGGGGCGAACCACTGGAACGCCGAGAATGTCGGCCTGGAACTGCATCAGCGTCTCGTTCGCCACCATTCCGCCGTCGACCTTCAACTCGACCAGGTCGACTCCGGAGTCCGCGTTCATGGCGTCCAGTACTTCCTTGGACTGGAAGGCCGTGGCTTCCAACACCGCTCGCGCGATGTGCCCCTTGTTGACGTAGCGGGTCAGGCCGACGATCGCTCCACGGGCGTCGGAACGCCAGTAGGGGGCGAACAGGCCCGAGAAGGCGGGAACGAAGTAGCAGCCACCGTTGTCATCCACCGACTTCGCCAGATCCTCGATCTCGGGGGCGGCGGAGATCAGTCCGAGGTTGTCCCTCACCCACTGCACCAGCGAGCCGGAGACCGCTATGGAGCCCTCGAGGGCGTAGACGGTCGGCTGATCGCCGATCTTGTAGCAGACCGTCGTCAGCAGTCCGTTCTTCGACGGCACCTTCTCGGTGCCCGTGTTGATCAGCATGAAATTGCCGGTGCCGTAGGTGTTCTTGGCCTCGCCGGGGGACAGACACGCCTGTCCGAAGGTCGCCGCCTGCTGGTCGCCCAGGATTCCGGCGATGGGAACACCGGCCAGCACGCCCCGTTGACGAACCTCGCCGTAGACCTGCGACGAGGACTTGATCTCGGGCAGCATCGACAGCGGGATCTTCATGTCCTCCGCGATGGCCGCATCCCAGGTCAGCGTGTCCAGGTCCATCAGCAGGGTGCGAGAGGCGTTGGTCGGCTCGGTGATGTGCAGGCCGCCGTCGACGCCACCGGTCATGTTCCACACGACCCAGGTGTCCATGTTCCCGAACACCAGGTCGCCGGCCTCGGCCTTTTCCCTTGCGCCCTCGACATTGTCGAGGATCCAGCGCACCTTCGGTCCGGAGAAGTAGGTGGCCAGCGGCAGTCCGACCTTGTCCTTGTAGCGCTCGGCGCCGCCGCCGAGAGCCCCCAGCTGCTGGCAGATCGCGTCGGTGCGGGTGTCCTGCCAGACGATGGCGTTGTAGACGGGTTTCCCGGTGGTCTTGTCCCAGACCATGGCGGTCTCCCGCTGATTGGTGACCCCGATCGCGACGATGTCCGCCGCGGTCAGGTCGGCCTTGGCCAGCGCCCCGGCCGTCACCGTGCGCACGTTCTCCCAGATTTCGACCGGATCGTGTTCGACCCAACCGGCTTTCGGGAAGATCTGCTGGTGCTCCTTCTGGTCGACGGCGACGACCCGACCCTCGTGATTGAAGATCATGCACCGGGACGAGGTGGTGCCCTGGTCGATCGCTGCTACGTACTGCTCACTCATCTAGCATCAAACCCTTCTTCACTGGCGACGTTGGCGTGAAATTGCGGAACGACGAAAAGGCGGCCCTCAGCTCGACCTGGTCAGGAGCGGCTTGACGCCCTTGATCAGCTCGGCGGCATCGGTGCTCTTGTACAGCAACGTCGCGAGGACGGCTCCGACGATCGGTCCCAGCACCGGGATCCAGGAGTACCCCCAGTCCGACGAGCCCTTGCCCCTGATGGGCAGGACGAAGTGCGCGATGCGCGGGCTGAGGTCACGAGCGGGGTTGATGGCGTAGCCGGTGGGGCCACCCAGGGAGGCGCCGATACCGACGACGACCAGGGCCACGCCAAGTGGCCCGATGGCAGTCGGCGTGCCACCGCTCATCAGGATCCAGAAGATCAGCACGAAGGTGGCGATGACTTCCGTCAATATGTTCCAGATAGGGCTGCGAATCGCCGGACCGGTCGAGAAAACACCGAGCTTCTTACCGGGATCAGGTTCCGCGTCGAAATGGTCCCGAAACGCCACCCAGGCCAGGAATGCGCCGATGAAGGCGCCGAGGAATTCCGCGCAGAAGTACACCAGAGCTTGTTTGCCGGTGACGTTCCCGACCATCCACTGCGAAACGGTCACTGCGGGATTGAGGTGGGCGCCAGTGGGGAATGCCACGTACACACCTACGAAAACGCCGAGTCCCCAACCGAAGTTGATGAGGAGCCAGCCGCCGTTCTCACCCTTGCTGCCCTTGAGGATTGCGGTCGCCACGACACCACAGCCGAGCAGCAGCAGTAGGGCGGTGCCCATGGTCTCGTAGACGAAAATTGTGCCCAGACTTGCGGTAATCAATTAGTCCCTCCATTGGACCGGTCCGGCATCGTTGCCGGCGATGTGAGCAGAGGATCGTGCGCTCCGCGCGCCGAAAAGCAGTGGTCGTCAGTACTTGCCGTTCGGTGGTAGCAACTGCGGCGGCGGCGCGCGCTCGCCCCGGTGTCCGCGGCGGACGGCCACTAGAGCCCCTGCGCCACTCGGCCCTGACCGGGCTCCGCCGGCGGGACGGATCCTCGCTCGTACTCGCCTTCAGCCCCGACCCTGACCTCCGGCGCGCCCATCCGCGCGGCGTCGGCGGTCTGGTCGTCCGGCATCTGTTGCGACTCGATCTCGGCCTTCACTCTGGCGCGGTAATGCTCGACCTCGTTGGCGATCGCTTCGGCGTTCCAGCCCAGCAGCGGGGCCACCAGGTCGGCGACCTCCTGCGCCGCAGCGGCGCCCGCGGTCCCAGGTATCGACCGAGATGCGCGTCCGGCGGGCCAGAATGTCGTCGAGGTGCAGGGCGCCCTCGTGCGACACCGCGTATACCGCTTCGACTTTCAGGTATTTCGGCGCACTGGTCAGTGGATCGCCCAGCTCCGGCCGCTCAGCGATCAGCGCGACCACCTCGCGGATCAAACTGCCGTACCGGCCGAGCAGATGTTTGACTCTCGGCTCGTCCAGGCCGATCTCGACCGCCAGCTTGCCCTGATTGTTGGCCAGGGCCTGGTATCCGTCCGCGCCGACCAGCGGCACTCGATCGGTGATCGACTTGCCGACCTTGCCGGGCAGCTGTTCGACGGCCTTGTCGACGGCATCCTCCGCCATCACCCGATAGGTGGTGTACTTGCCGCCGGCCACGATGACGAGTCCCGGAACGGGAGAAACGACTGCGTGCTCCCGGGAAAGCTTGCTCGTCTGATCCTCTTCGCCGGCCAGCAGCGGTCGCAGCCCCGCATAGACGCCGACGACATCTTCACGGGTGAGCGGCTTCTCGAGCAGGCGGTTCGCGTGATCGAGGATGTAGTCGATGTCGCTGCGGCTGGCGGCCGGATGTGCGAGGTCCAGAGTCCACGGAGTGTCGGTGGTCCCGATCACCCAGAAGTCGTCGCTCCAGGGGCACGGGATGATGAAGAGCAGGCTCTTCTCTGTCTCGGTGATGAGTCCGGTGTCGGAGTCGATGCGGTCCCGGGGAATGATCACGTGAACGCCCTTGGACGCGGTGACCTTGAACTGTCCCTTTCCGCCGATCATGTGCTGGATCTCGTCCGTCCAGACGCCGGCCGCGTTCACCGTTGTCCTTGCCTTGACCTGGATTTCGCGCCCCGTCTCGAGATCCTTGACGGTGGCGCCGATTACCCGTTCCCCATCGCGGAGGAACCCGGTCACCCGGGCGCTCGTGGCGACCAGCGCGTCGTAGGAGGCGGCGGTCCTGGAGATCATCATGGTGTGACGGGCATCGTCGAGCTGCCCCTCGTAGAACATGATGCCGCCCTTGATGGCGCCGGTCTTGCCCGCGCGGAAGGAGCGCAGCGTCTTGGACTTCGAGAGATGCTTGAGGTGGCTGGGTACGCCCCGCCCGGCGCCGAGAACGTCGTAGACACCGACACCGGTGCCGACGTACGCCCGATCCCAGGCGACCTTCTCCAGCGGGTAGATGAACTTGACCGGACGCGCCAGGTGCGGACACAGCGTCTCGAGGATCAGCTTGCGTTCGCGCAGCGCCTCGAAGACCAGCGAGAAGTTGAGCTGTTTGAGGTAGCGCAGACCGCCGTGCACGAGTTTGGAAGACCGGCTCGACGTGCCGGAGGCCAGGTCACGGGCCTCGACCAGGGCGACGGTCAGGCCCCGGCTGGCGGCGTCGAGCGCGGCTCCCGCGCCGACCACACCACCACCGATGACCAGCACATCGAACTGCGTTTCGGACATCTGCCGCAACGCGTCCTCACGATTTTCCGGGCTCAAGGCGGTGGACAGGAAACTCATCGAAGATCCTCACTGATCATCGGCCACAGGCCGGTCCGGACTCAGCAGCGCGTCCGGCGAACGTGTTGTCCCAGGACGCTATCCATCGGTTGCCGAGACCGACAACGATCACCGTTCGGCATCGCCGAACGGTGCGATGTTCGGCGATGCCGAACGGTGTGATGACCGGCGAGTAAGGTGTCAAGGCGTGCCGGCAACCGTGCAATCCGTGGAGCGGGCGGCGGCGATGCTGCGCCTTCTGGCCGACGAGAACGAGCCCGTCGGGCTGGCCCAGATCGCTTCGGCGCTCGGCTTGGCCAAGGGCACGGCTCACGGGCTGCTGCGCACGCTGCAGGATGTCGGATTCATCGAGCAGACCTATCCGACCGGCCCGTACCGGGTCGCGCCGGAGATCTTCCGGCTGGGCTGGGCCCGGCTGGACCTCAACGAACTTCGGTCCAAGGCGCTGAACTGGACCGATGCGCTCGCGGCCAGGACCGCCGAATCGGCCAGGGTGGCGGCGTTCTCCGACGGCAGGGCGCTCGTCGCGCACCACGTCTTCCGTGCCGATCGATCCGAGCAGGTGATGCTGACCGGAACGGCGGTCCCCCTGCACGCCAACGCGCTCGGCAAGGTGCTGCTGGCCTTCGATCCGGGTGCCGCACGCAGCGTCATCGGCAAGGCGCTCCCGAGCTACAGCTTCAAAACCATCACCGATAGGGTCGCCCTGCAACGCGAACTGGCCACGATTCGCGATCAGGGGTGGGCGGCGTCGGTGGACGAATCGGGATCCGGGATCACCGCGATCGCGGCGCCGATCCGCGACCCCGGGGGGTATGTGGTGGCGAGCGTGGGGATCGAAGGAGATACCGACCGGATGTGTGACGGGAAATCGAGACCGCGGACGGCCCTGGTCTCACACGTGACGAGGGCCGGGCGGTCGATCTCCCGCGAGCTCGGGCACGGGCGGGAGTCGTGAGCGCGAAGTTCGTCGCCGCCCTTGATCAGGGCACCACCTCGACCAGGTGCATGGTGTTCGACCATCACGGCACGATGGTCTCGGTGTCCCAGCGCGAGCACCATCAGCACTATCCGAAGCCGGGTTGGGTGGAGCACGACGCGGCCGAGATCTGGTCGATCGTGCGGCAGGTGGTGCCCAATGCCCTCGACGACGCCGGGGTCGATCCCGGCCACATCGCGGCGTTCGGCATCACCAATCAACGCGAGACGACCGTGGTCTGGGACCGCATCACCGGCCGGCCGGTCAGCCGCGCCATCGTCTGGCAGGACACCAGGACCACTGATCTGTTGGCGGACATCGCGACCAGCATCGACCCGGCCGAGATCACCCGTCGAACGGGCCTGCCGTTGAGCGGTTACTGCTCGGCCCCGAAGCTGCGCTGGATCCTGGACCACGATCCCTCCGTTCGGGCGCGGGCCGAGCGGGGCGAGCTCTTCTTCGGCACCATGGACACCTGGATCACCTGGAACCTGACCGGTGGGGTGAACGGCGGCCTGCACGTCACCGACGTGACCAACGCCAGCCGCACCATGCTGATGAATCTCGAGACCCTGGACTGGGACCCGTTCCTGCTCGAGGCGCTGCGGATACCGAGCAGCATGCTGCCGGAGATCAGGCCGAGCGTCGGCCTTTTCGGCACCACCGTCGCACCGCTGCCGGGTATCCCGATCGGCGCACTGATCGGGGACCAGCAGGCGTCACTGTTCGGGCAGACCGCGTTCGACGCCGGCGAGGCGAAGTGCACCTTCGGGACCGGCAGCTTCCTGCTGTTGAACACCGGGCCGCACATCGTCCGGTCCAGCCACGGGCTGATCACCACCGTTGCGCACAAGATCGGCGGCGAGCCGGCCTCGTACGCATTGGAGGGGTCGGTGGCGGTGGCCGGCGGTCTGGTCCAGTGGTGCCGCGACAGCCTCGGGCTGATCAAGACGGCCGCCGAGATCGAAACGCTCGCCACCACGGTTCCCGACAACGGCGGATGCTATGTGGTGCCGGCGTTCTCCGGCCTGTTCGCGCCGCGCTGGAACCCGTCGGCCCAGGGCCTGATGGTCGGCCTGACCGCCTTCGTCACCAAGGCTCACATCGCGAGGGCGGTGTTGGAGGCAACAGCCTGGCAGACGCGCGACGTGATGGACGCGATGAATGCTGACAGCAGCGCCGGAGTCCGCAGCCTGGCCGTCGACGGCGGGATGACGACGAACAACCTGCTGATGCAGATGATCGCCGACGCGCTGGACATGCCGGTGGTGCGGCCGATGATGGCCGAGACGGTTGCTCTCGGGGCGGCGTACGCGGCCGGACTGGCGGTCGGCTATTGGCCGGACCGTCAGGTGCTGCGCCGGAACTGGCAGCGCGCGGCCGAATGGCGCCCGACCATCGATCCGGCCCGGCGGGATGCCGAACTCGCCTGCTGGCGCCAGGCGGTCGCGCTGGCCGACATGTGGGGCGGTCGCGCATCGATTGCCCGACCCGGCGCGCCCGGCACCATTCGCCGCCGGCGTGTAGAGCAGTTGTGGGCGGGGGAACGGTGGGGCCGAATCTCAGGTGGGCGACGCCGGCGCCGATGATGAGGGTCGGGCTGCTGGTAGCAGCCGGCGTGCTACTGATCGGCGTGGCCTTGTGGGCGGGTTCCGTCGGACCCTGGATTGCACGGCCGCAGAGCTCGTCCAGGGAACAGTCCGCGCCCACCATCACCGATCTGCCCACTCCACCCAGCCTGCCCACGCCGCCGCCCCGGCCGGCACCGGCCCCCGGTTCTTCCTTGGACCTGAGCATCGTGCTCTACGTGCTGATCGGGGTCCTGCTGATCGCGCTACTGATGATGGCGGTGGCCATCATCAGGAACAGGGGCGTCGCAGCGGCGGCCCCACCACGCAGGAAGGCAGCGTCGACAACGGTCGAGCGGTTCGTCGCACCGCCGGACGCCGACCGCCCGTTCGATCCACGTGAGGCTGCCGACTATGTGATCGCCTGTTGGGACCAGGTTGAGCAACGGGCGGCCGCGCGCAGCAGTGCCCGTCGGCCGGAGCAGACACCCACCGAGTTCCTGGAGTCGTTGCGCGCCGCCCATCCGATCGACGATGAGGCGGCCGCCGATCTGTTGGGTCTCTACCAGCGAGCCAGGTTCGATCATGTCCGGCTGCCGGCTGATACCGCGGTCAGAGCCAGAGCTGACGCGGAAGCCGTGCTGGCGGGTCTGGCCACCAGCGGGACCAGCCCGTGAGCGCGGATAGTGGGGCCCGATTCATGCCGGATTCGCCCACCCGTACTTCCGTCGTTACGCACGTCTTGATTGCGCTGGGGATCGGGCTGCTGTCGTCCGTCTTTCTCTACTTCGGGCGGGCTCCGGTGGTCAGAGCCGTTGCGGTCGGCCCGGTGATCGCGGTGGCAACCTTCGTCATGCTCAGAGCAACGCAGCTGGGACGGATGGTCTGGCCGGAGCCGGCGGACGACCGAGTCGGCAGGTTTGATCGGATCCAACGGTGGCGACTGAACGGCTTCGACGCAGCGGTCGACAAGGTTCCCGGGTTCAGTCCGCACCTACGCGTTCGACTGCGCGAGCTGGCCTCGTCGATTCTTCTCCGCTACGGCGTCGAGCCCGGCTCACCTGCCGCGGTAACGCTTCTCGGACCGCGGACCCACGACTTGCTGTATCCGGCGGATCAGCAGAGCGGTCAGGATCGACGCGACCAACCGATCGGGGACGAATTGCTCACGCTCATCGACACTTTGATCGAGCTCGACGAACAATCCCGTCCAACCCGGACCGTCGGAGCCGTCGGGCCCCCGGCGACGCTGACCACGAAAGGCAATCGATAGCCCGTGTCCGAAGCCACGCTGCCGCAGACCATCGCCTCGCCTGCCGAGATCGCCCACACCGCAGGACGTCTGGCCGACGCGGTGGGTCAGGCGGTGGTGGGCAACGGGTATCCGCTCCGGCTGGCGCTGGCGGCCATCCTCGCGGGTGGGCACGTTCTGTTCGAGGACAATCCCGGACTCGGAAAGACCCTGCTGGCCCGTAGTCTCGCGGGCGCGCTGGGTCTGGAATTCCGCCGGCTGCAGTTCACCCCGGATCTGCTGCCTTCGGACATCACCGGTTCCTACCTCTACCACCCCGGCCGCGCCGAGTTCAGCTTTCAGCCCGGTCCGGTGTTCGCCGGGCTGCTGCTCGCCGACGAGATCAACCGCACTCCACCCAAGACCCAATCGGCGCTGCTGGAGGCCATGCAGGAAGGGCAGGTCAGCGTCGAGGGCAACACTCATCCGCTGCCCAAGCCCTTCCATGTGATCGCCACCGCCAACCAGATCGAGTACGAGGGCACCTACGCGTTGCCGGAGGCTCAGCTGGATCGCTTCCTGGTCCGCACCCGGCTCGGCTATCCGCCGCCGGTCGCCGAGGCGGAGATGCTCAGGCGCCGGATCGCCAGGGCGGGTGGTGACCGGCCGGTTCCCGCTGTCATCGATCCGGCCCAGCTGCTGCGGCTGCAAGCCGGTGTGGAAGCCGTCGAGGCCGATAGCGACATCATCGGCTACTGCGTGGATCTCTCGACGGCGAGTCGGCGGCACGGCTCTGTCGAGGCGGGCATCTCACCACGCGGCACCCAGTCGCTCCTGCTGTTGGCCAGGGCCTGGGCGGTACTCGACGGGCGTGGCTACGTGCTGCCGGAGGACGTGAAAGCCGTTGCGGTGGCCGGCCTCGGGCATCGGCTGGTGCTCACCCTGCAGGCCGGAGCCGAATCGGTGTCGGGTGAGGACGTGGTCCGCCAGCTGCTGGCGACTGTGCCGACTCCGCCGACGCTGCGCGCAGCAATCCGCTGACGTGGTGAGCGTTACCGGGTCGTTCCGCAACGATTCACGAACCGGGACGGGTTGGCGTCCCACCGTCGCGCTCTACCGGGCGGCGGCGTTCGTTCTCCTCGCTCTCGGGTTTCGGTGTCGTGTTCGGTCGCCCCGACCTTGCGGTGCTTGGCATCCCGGTGGCGTTCGGACTGGTGGCGGCGCTGTCGGTTCGCCAACCCAGCGGCACCGAACCGCCGACGGCCGTGGCGCGTTCCGTCGGTCACGTCTCGGGCGACCGCCGGACCGTCGTCGCCACCGATCTGTACGGGTTGCCCGGAGTACAGCTGGTCACCGTCCGTACCCCGGACGCGCTCGGTGATCCCGGCGGCCGATGTCACCACGGTGGCGGGTGGCCGGGACATCACCATCAGCACGTCGACGAGGGCCGTCGCCTGGGGCGAGATGCTGCTCGCCAGACCGGATCTGCTCGCGGCCGGCGCTGATGCGCTTTTCGTCGCCGGTCCGACCACCGGTCCGGAATTACGCGTCACGGTGGCCCCTTCGGTGGAAAAGGCCGGGGGGTTGGAGCTTCCGCCGATCTTCGGCGGCTGGGCCGGCGAGCATCGAAGCCGTCGGCCGGGTCAGGGTGGCGATCTCGTCGATCTGCGTGAATTCGCACCCGGCGACCGGTTGCGCAGCATCCACTGGCGCGCCTACGCGCGACACCAGAAGCTGTTCGTGAGGCGGACGCAGAGCGACGCGGACACCGAATTCGTGCTTTGTCTGGACACCCGGTACGAGATCGTCCCCAAGACCCGGGCGCCGCTGACCGATTGGCAGCGCTATCGGGAGACCATGCAGCACATAGGGTTCCGGCTGCGGAGATTTCTGCTCGGCATGGTGCGGGTGGCATCGCCGGTCGACGGACCCGACCCGGGCACGCCACGCTCGAGCATCGACCTGACGGTGGCGGCGGCGACCGCGGTCACCGCCGCGCAACTCAAGGCGGGCGACCGGGTGGGCATGCTCGACCTGTCGGCGGTGCGTCGCCATGTTCGGATGGGCAGCGGATCCCGGCACCTGCAGCGGGTGCGATTTCAGCTGTCGCAGGTCCGCGCGTCGCGGCTGCGCTGGATGCCGGGGCCTGAACTCTGGGGCCTGCCGACGTCCGCCGTCGTCGTGCTGTTGTCCCCGATGATCGACGACGCGGCGATGCAGGCCGCAGTGGATGCGCACGGGCGGGGACACCTGGTGATCGTCGTGGACGTGCTGCCGGCAGCGGGGCTGCTGGCCGCGGCGCAACGGGATCCGCACCCGCAGGCGGTCAAAGAGGTCCAACTGCTGCTCGCCGAGCGGGAGGTGCGGCTGGACCGGCTGCGTGCCAGGGCGATTCCAGTGCTCGCTTGGGATGGTGGACAGATCGCGACCGATCTGGCGCAGGCCAACAAGTTGCGCCGGCGCCGGCCATGACGTCCGGGGAAGAGGTCGGCGCTGCCGTGCTGCCGGGCGGCGGGAGTTGGTTGCGGATCGCGCTGGCGGGTTCCGCCCTGCTGACGATGATCGTGCTGTGGGTACCAGGACAGGCGGGGGGTCAGGTGACCCTGCAGGTGGTGGTGATGGCCGCCGTCGGGACCTGGTTGGTATGCCTGCCGGGCTCGGCGGCGGCAACGGTCCTGCTGGTCGGTGCGCTGTGCCTGCGCCTTGCCGTCGGCCACCCGGAGTTGGACGGTTCGCTCGTCGCTCTGGTGGTCATGCTGCCGCTCGTGCACCAATTGGCCGCGCTGTGCGCAGTCGTCCCGCTGCGATCGGATGTCTACGTGTCCGCGCTGACTCCGACCCTGGCCCGTTATCTGGGCGCGGTGCTGGCCACCGTCGCCGGGCTGGTCGTCAGTCGCTCGCTCGGTTGGTGGTGAGCGGGGTCAGCGACGTCCGTGATGGCTGCGATGCCGCCGCTTCTTGTCCTCGCCCCACACACTGCCGGCGATGGAGGAGATGAGCGGGATCAGCAGGAACCACCACCAGAGGCCGGTGGCGAGGAACAGGATCAGCGCGATGACGCCGGACGCCGCGGCCGCCGCACCGACCAGCTTCTGCACTCGGCTCCTGTCGTCGGCGCTGGCCTGCAGGTCCCCATCACCGGTCGTGACGACCGCGGCCGGTCGCCACTGCGGCGCGACGGCGGCCGGCCGGTCGCCGGGCAGCATCGGGTGCGGAGCCGGCAGATCGGCGAACAAGGCACGGATATCGCCGACCGTGCGCGCGGTGTTCGCCACGGCGCTTCTGCTGCCGTACTCCTCGAGATCGAGCCGACCCGTGGTCAGGTGCTCGCCGAGGGCGTCGACCGCCGCGTTGCGGTCCGCGTCACCGATCCGGACACTCTCGGAATTGCCGCCGGAGCCCGCTTGGCCGGGAGGTGCTGGATCACTGGTGCTCATGGGCAAATTTTAGCCAGCAGCCGGAGCGGACGGTGCCGATTCACCCAGCCTCCGCCAGAGATCGACAACCGAGATCCCGACTTCGCCCAGGAGCGTGCGGGTGAGTGGGAGCGAGATTCCGATGACGGACGAGTGGTCGCCGTCGAGTCCGTCGACGAACCAGCCGCCGTATCCGTCAATGGTCAAGCCACCGGCCACCAGGAAGGGCTCACCGGTGTCGAGGTAGGCGGCGATCTCGCGTTCGGATGGAACCCCGAAGCGAATCGCGGTGCGCTGGCACCCGGATGCGCGCCCGGCCACTTCGCCGTTCCGGATCACGACGATTGCGTGCCCGGTCAGCAGATCCGCCGTCCCACCGGACATCTCGGCCCAATTTCGCCGCACGGCGGCCTCGTCGGCTGGTTTGCCGAGCAGAAGTCCATTGATGGAGAGCATCGAGTCGCAGCCGATGACGACCGCGTCGGGATACCCGGCAGCGACCCTTTCCAGAACTGCGTCCGCTTTGGCCACGGCCAGCGCCGTGACGATCTCGGCCGGCGGGAGGGCCGCGTTGGCCCGTTCGACGGCTGGTTCGTCGACCCCGGAGACGACGACGGCGGGATCGATGCCGGCCGCGCGCAGGACGGACAGGCGTGCCGGGGATGCGGACGCGAGCACGGTGGTCATGGGCATGGCTCTCACCGTTTTGACCATAGCAACGACGGCCGCCATACCCTCGGTCCATGGAGACCGACGACGACCGCCGGCCGATGCACGCGGATGCGGTGCAGGCCCGACTGGCCCGGCCTGAAACCTGGCGGATCCACCACGTGGATACCACCAGCTCTACCAACGACGATCTGGCCCGCGGATCCGATCTGTTGCCGGACCCGCCGGACGGCACCGTGCTCATCACCGAGGAACAGATCGGCGGACGTGGCCGGTCGGGGCGGAGCTGGAGCTGTCCGCGTGGAGCGGGACTGATGTTCTCCGCCAGGGTCGCGACCAGTCGGATCCCGCCGCAGCAAAGGGCGTGGATCGGCGTCGCCCTTTCGCTGGCCGTCGTCCGAGCCTTTCGCGAGGTCGCCGGGGTTGACGCGAACCTGAAGTGGCCCAACGACGTGCTGGTGAACGGGCGGAAGTGCGGCGGGATCCTGGCCGAGTCGATCGACGATTCTCTGGTCGTCGGGGCCGGGCTGAACATCTCCCTACGTCGCGACGAGCTGCCGAGGGCAGATGCCACGTCCCTGGTGCTGGCCGGCGCCGTTCCGGTCGACCGCGAGAGTTTGCTGGTCGCTGTGCTGGACGAATTCGCCGATCTACTGGACAACTGGCGCCTGTTCGATGGCGACGTCGACGCGTCCGGACTTCGGGGCAGCTACCTCGCGGTCTGCGCCACGATCGGAGCCCAGGTGCGCATCGAACTGCCCGGCGGCCACCATGCCACCGGCATGGCGGTCGACGTGGATGCGAACGGGGCCATCGTTCTCGACCCGGGTGACGGGGCGTTGGTGCGTTATTCGGCCGGCGACGTCGTCCACCTGCGTACGCGGACGCCCGGTGTGGTTGGTTGAGCGGATGCAAAGCTTCCCACCGACCGCAGGCGATTCGGGCTCGGGAGTCACGGATCGCCTGGCCACGATCGCAGGCCAGGTCCGTGCGGCAGCGGTGGCGGCGGGCCGGAATCCGTCGGACGTGCGGTTGTTGTTGGCCACCAAGACCATCGAGCCGGCCAGGATCTTGCAGGCGCTCACCGGTGGTTGCTCGCTGATCGGCGAGAACCGGGCCCAGGAGGTGGTCGCCAAGGCCGCCGCACTGGCCGGGGTGCCGCACGAGTGCCATTTCATCGGGCACCTCCAGGCCAACAAGGTCAATCAGGTGCTGCCCCACGTGAGCTGCGTGCAGACGGTGGATTCGGCGGACCTCGCGAGGCGGCTGAACGACCGGGCCGCGTTGCTCGAACGCACACTGGATGTGCTGATCCAGGTGAATGTCTCGGGCGAGAAGAGCAAGCACGGCGTTGCCCTGACCGAGGTGCCGTCTCTGCTGGCCGACGTCTCGGGCTACCCGGCGCTGCGCATCAGGGGGTACATGACGATCGGCCTGAACTCCGCTGACACGGCCGCCGTGCGCGCCGGATACCGCGCCCTGACCGCGTTCCGGGACGACGCCCGGACGCGGGGACTGGCCGGGGCCGAACTGGCGACGGAACTGTCCATGGGGATGAGCGGCGATTTCGCAGCCGCGATAGCGGAGGGCTCGACCATGGTGCGGGTCGGGTCCGCCGTCTTCGGAAGGCGGCCGAGCCTTCCGGTGCCGCCGTCGTGACCAGCCGGGGCGGGTGCGGACCGGGTACCGTGGGTCCGGATTGCCCAGTCGGCAATGATCCCGGTCCGCAATGATCCCAGTTGGCAATGTTGTTGTGAGGGGCACCAAATGGCATACCCCGACGAGCTGCTGTCGCGTGACGAGAAGGTCATGCTGCGCAGGCATCCGCACTGGAAGACCCTGATCCTGCCGACGATCGTGTTCGTCGTGGCCATTGCCGGCGGTTTCGCTCTCGCTGCGGTGCTGAGGAACTGGGACCAGCACCAGATCGCCTGGATCGTCATCGGCGTGGTCGCACTGCTCGCACTCGTCATCTTCACGCTGATGCCGTTCATCCGGTGGCGGACGGAACACTTCGTCATCACCAACCATCACGTGTTCTTCCGGCGTGGGTTGCTGCGGCGCCGCGAACACCAGATTCCGCTCCGGCACATCCAGAACATGGAAACCGCGGTGACCTTCTGGGGTCGGCTGATGGGTTACGGGTCGTTGATCGTCGAATCAGGGGCCGACGCACCGCTCGAATTCCAGAATGTGGCCTCCCTGTCGAAGGTGCAGGCCCTGCTCAACCAGTTGATCGCGGAGGACAGGGAAGCGGATCGTCTGGGCCCGGCGGGCGGCCAGGGATACGCGCCGCGCGGCGGTGGGTACGCCCAACCCGGCGGCTACGCGCGACAGCCGGGTTACGAGCAGCCGGGTTACGAGCAGCAGGGTTACGAGCAGACACGTTATGAACAGCGGGGTTACTACGAACAGCCCGGTTACCAGCAGCCGCCGGCCGGAAACCAGCCCCCGCGTAGGGACTAAGTGCTCCGCGGCGTCGACGCCGTGCGCCGCCTCGCCCGGTGAGCCAGCCGGGATCTGGATTGCCCGCCGCGGAACGTACCGCGTGCTGTAGCGGCTGCACGAAGAGCCACGCGAGGTGGTTGTCATCCGTATCGACCACCGATCCCAGCTGTCCTTCACGCTGCCGGGTCGCGAAGTCCGAAGATGCCGGTGAAGGTGAGCCGCAGCACGGGCTGTTCCGATGCCGTCCTGCGCCGGTGCGGTGAGCGGTCCCCAGGAACTCGACCAGCCCGAGTTCCGGCCGCTTGGCGGATCGTCTGGTCGAATTGATCAGCAGCCGGCAGTGCAGGTCATCTCCGGGGAAAACCGGCGCCGGCCAGGCGAGCTCACGCCCGCCGGGAGAGCCCTGCGACGTCGAGTCGGACAGCACGGTCAGCACGTTCTGCCGCATCCACAGCGAACCGGTGAACCATCCGCTGGCACAGAGACCGCCCAGCACCGATGCTTTCGCGGCCTCCTCGTCGATGTGGAACGGCTGCGGGTCGTACGCCCGGGCGAAGCTCAGCATCTCCTCACGGTCGACGTGCGCCGTGCCCAGTTCGATGAGCTGGCCGGGGCTGAAGTCTTCGTACGCGTAGCGAACCATGCCCCCATCCTGCCTGGCGGTCACCCGCCGCCCGCGCGCGGGCGGACCAGGGATCACCTACCGTGGCCCCATGGACCCGCTCGCCTCTGACGCACGATCACGTGACCTTTCCGCCCTCCGAACCGAGATCGCCGCCGGCGGCGCACCGCGTTATCACGAGTCGAATCTCGCGAAGGGAAAGCTGTTCGCGCGCAAGCGGATCGAATATCTGGTCGATCCGGATAGCTTTGTCGAGGACGGCCAGCTGGCGAACGCCCTGGCCACCGGATTGCCCGCCGACGGTGTCGTGACCGGCACCGCGAACATCGCCGGTCGCCCCGTTGCCCTGATGGCCAACGACTCGACGGTGAAAGCCGGATCGTGGGGCGCCCGCACCGTGGAGAAGATCATCAGGATCATCGAAAAGGCCTACAACGTAGGCATTCCGATGGTCTATCTGGTGGATTCGGCCGGTGCCCGCATCACGGACCAGGTCGAGCTGTTCCCCGGCCGCCGGGGTGCGGGCAAGATATTCCACACCCAGGTCAGGGCGTCCGGGTCCATTCCGCAGGTCTGTGCGCTGTTCGGGCCCAGCGCGGCCGGCGGCGCCTACATCCCGGCGTTCTGCGACATCGTGATCATGGTGGCCGGGAACGCGTCCATGTACCTCGGCAGCGACCGGATGGTCGAGATGGTCACCGGGGAGAAGACCACGCTGGAGGAGATGGGCGGCGCCAAGATGCACACCACCGTCTCCGGGGTTGGGCATCTCCTGGTCGACACCGAAATCCAGGCGCTGGACGCGGTGGCCAGATATCTGAGTTTCCTGCCGTCCAACCACACGCAGGCCGCGCCGGCGGCGGCCCCGACCGGTCCGGGAGCCGGGGACCTGCGCGCACTCGTGCCCGAATTCGAACGCCAGGCGTTCGACATGCGCCGCTACGCCAGGGCATTGCTCGATGCCGACTCGATCTTCGAGATCCACCCGGGCTGGGCCAGGGAATTGCTCGTCTGCTTCGGCCGCCTCGACGGCGCCGTCGTCGGCGTCGTCGGCAACAATTCGATGTTCAAGGGAGGTGTTCTGTTCGTCGATTCTGCTGACAAGGCAACACATTTCATCCAGTTGTGCGACGCGTTCAACATCCCGCTGATTTTCCTGGCCGACGTCCCGGGCTTCATGGTCGGCGCCGCCGTCGAACGGCAGGGCATCATCAGGCACGGCGCAAAGATGATCACCGCGGTGTCCGAGGCCACCGTCGGAAAATTCTGTGTGGTGATCCGTAAGGCGTACGGGGCCGGTCTGTATGCGATGGCCGGCCCCGGTTTCGACCCCGACGCGACGATCGCGCTGCCCACGGCCAAGATCGCGGTGATGGGCGCAGAGGCGGCGGTGAATGCGGTCTACGCCAACAAGATCGCGGCGGTGACCGATCCCGATGAGCGGGCCGAATACGTCGCGGCGCTGCGGGCGGAGTACGAGCGGGACATCGACATCGTCCACCTGGCCGCGGAACTGGTGGTCGACGTGATGGTGGAACCGGAGGAGCTGCGGTCCGAGCTGATCGCACGGATGCGTGCGGTGGCAGGCAAGGACCGGTCGTTCTCGCGCCGGCGACACGGGGTGGCCCCGGTCTGACCCGCCGCCCATCACGCCTGGCCGGCACACGGAAGTTTGACAGCGGCGGGTCGTAGGGTGAGGCCGTGACCACCGTGCTGCTGGCCGAAGACGACTCAGCGATCTCCGATCCGCTTTCCCGCGCCCTCGAGCGCGAGGGTTACCAGGTGCTGGTGGCCGCGGACGGGAACGCCGCCCTCTCGGCAGCGCTCTACAACGACGTCAATCTGGTCATCCTGGACCTCGGCCTGCCCGGAACGGACGGGCTGGAGATCTGCCGCCGGATCCGCGACGCCGGTCGTGACGTCCTGGTCCTCATGCTGACCGCCCGCACCGACGAGGTGGACTTCATCGTCGGGCTGGATGCCGGGGCCGACGACTACGTCGGGAAGCCGTTCCGCCTCGCCGAGCTGCTGGCCCGGGTGCGGGCACTACTGCGCCGACGGGAACCGGAGGTTCTCGAGCTGGGCGGGGTCCGGATGGAGGCCAGGGCCCGGCGGGTGATCGTGGACGGTACCGAAGTCTCGCTCGCGAACAAGGAATTCGAGCTGTTGCGCGCCCTGATGACCAGATCGGGGCAGGTGGTCACGCGGGAGGACATCATCGACGAGGTCTGGCACGATCCGTCGTTGCTGGCCTCCAAGACGCTGGACATGCACATCTCGTGGCTGCGCCGGAAGCTCGCCGCGCCCGCCGGCGGTGTCGATCACCGGATCGCCACGGTACGTGGCGTCGGGTTCCGTTTCGACACCGAGTAGAGGCGGACCGTGCGTCGCCGGATCCTGACGTCAATCCTGCTGGTGATCGCCGCCACGGTGTTGACCCTCGGCGTGCCGCTGGCGGTGGTTTCCTGGCGTCTCGTCGACGATCTGCTGCTGCAGGAGCTGAACGGTCGGCTGCAGTCGATGGAGGCCTCCATCTCACTGCGGGCGGAGGAGACATCGCAGATCGACCTGTCCACGCTGCGGGTCGCGATCCCGGCAGGTGGCCGGCTGGAGATCCACCTCGTCGGCACGCCGACCCGCGGTATCGGTGCCGCGCCCAGTTCGGACGTCTACTCCGGCTCCGTGGCCCTGCCCGGTGGCGGTCAGCTGCTGCTCTCGCTGCCGATGGACAGACTTCGGAAGGAACGGTGGAAGGCTCTCTCGCTGGTGGCCGGCGCGGTGTTGTTGTCCGTCCTGGTGGGAACCGGAATTGCCCTGGTGCTGGCCCGCCGGCTCGCCACTCCGCTCAGTGACGTCGCCCGCCGCGCCGCTCGGCTCGGCTCGGGTGATTTCCGGACGTTCCGCCGGCGGTACGGCATCGCCGAGCTGGACCGGGTGGCCGACGTGCTGGATTCGTCCGCGACGGATATCGCGGCCCTGCTCAGCCGGGAGCGAGACCTGGCCGGCGACATCTCCCACCAACTGCGGACCAGACTGACCGGTTTGCGGCTGCGGTTGGAGGAGTTGTCGCTGCATCCCGACCCGGTCGTCGTCGCCGAAGTCCAGGCCGCCCTCGAACAGACGGATCGGCTGGTCACGGTGGTCGACGACCTACTGGCCAACGCCCGCTCGCAGCGAGCGGCGGGTGCCACCGAACTGGACCTGTCCTCCGAGCTCGACGAGTTCGGGACGGAAGTCACGCCGAGCGTGTCGGCGGCCGGACGCGTCCTGGTGATCGACTGCCCGAAAGACGTATCCGTGCGGGTGACGTCGGTCCGGCTGCGTGAGGCTCTCGGCGCGCTGGTCGACAATGCCGTGCAGCACGGCAGCGGAACGGTGCGGATCGCGGTCCTGCCCGCCGCCGGGTCGGTGGTCATCGAGGTGTCCGACGAGGGTGCGGGCGTGCCGGAAGCGATCGTCGGGCACATCTTCGACCGCGGCATGTCGACTGTGTCGTCGACGGGCATCGGCCTCGGTCTGGCCCGTGCGCTGATCGAGGCCGACGGCGGCCGGCTGGAGTTGCGCCGCGCCAGTCCGCCGGTGTTCCGGATCTTCCTGGCGGCCGAGAACGCGGCGGATCAGCGGGAGTTGGGCCGATCGACACCGGCCCGGGCGGCCGTGCCGCCACCCGCGGTCGTCCCGCCATCCGCTGGGGTGCCGCCATCCCCGGTGAGCTCGTCCGGGAACACGTAGCGGCGGTAGGCCCAGAAACGGAAGGCCATGGCCAGCAGCGTTCCGATGATGTTCGCGGCGATGAAGTCCACGATGCTGACGGTGAACTGGCTGTGGTGCGCCGTGTTGATGGCGAAGGCATAGTGGGTCAGCCACAGCGGGATCAGGTTCACCACCAGGGCAATGGCGCTGACCAGGAAGAACAGCATGGCCTCGTGGTGACGCTCGCGCCCGCCGCGATCCTTGAACGACCATTCGCGGTTGAGGATGTAGTTGAAAATGGTGGAGACCAACACGGAGATGATCTTGGACGTGATCACCTTGTCGTAGAGGACCGTGTGCGACAGCAGGGTGAAGATCCCGGTGTCCAGAATCCACGACGACCCGCCGACCACCAGAAACTTCGCAAGCTCCCGGTACTTCTCGGGCAGGACCTCGCGAACGCGGTCGATCAAAGTCACCGGCCAAGTGTACGGGCGGCCATGTGAGATCCCCGCTCGGCGCAGCTGTCCGGGAGCCTAGTGGCGCGCCTGCACGCCCTTGTGCCCCATACAGTTGCGCCGGGCTTGTCGGGTTCCGCCGGGGTTGTCCGGGTTTCGCGGGGCGCGCATACAGTTCGGCCGGTTCCCGCGGAAAACCGGCGCCGGACGGGCAGTTTTGGCCGCGCCAGGCACTTCGGTATGCGCGGGCGGCCGGCCCGGCGCCCGCCGTCCAGGCCCGAACGGCTCCGTCCGGCGCAGATCCACCGGACGCGCATACAGTTCGGCCGATCTCTCCGAGCAGCGGACGTGGGACGGGCAGTTTGGGCCGCGGCGGGAACTTCGGTATGCGCGCGGGCCGGGGTGGCCCGGCACGCAGCCCGCCCGGAGCGCATGGCTCCGCCCAGCGCGCATACAGTTCGGCCGGCTCGCGCGGAAAACGACCGCCGGATGGGCAAATTTGGCCGCGCCGGGCACTTCGGTATGCGCGGGGAGGCCCCTCGGCGCCCGGTGGCTGCGCGGATCGGCCTGAGGGCTACGGGCTGATCACGGTGTTGGAGATCGAGGTCAGGGGCGTCGTGGCCGGTGACCAGGCATAGGTCACCTGGGCGTTGTTGCTGATCCGGGTGGTCGGCGTGACCCCGGCGTCGATCACCACGTCGAAGGTCACGGTGGAGACGGCGTCCGGCGCGAGGACGTAGGCGCCGTCCGGTCCCGTCGGTGGTCCGAGCCGGGCGGTGACGGTCCCCGTACCGGCAGAGCTGTCGTCGGCCGGCTTGCCGTCGATGGCCAGGGTCCCGGGGGAGTAGGCGGTGTTCGTCGGGAGCAGGTCGGTGAGCGTGACACCGGCGGCCCCGTCGCCACCGTCGTTGCGGACGGTGAGCGTGTAGTGCAGACGATTCCCCGGGTTGGTGGTCCCATCCGGCGCCGTCACCGCGGTCGTGGACGTGAGACACGGCACCGTGGCGAACGAGATGTTGTCCAGGAAGTTGCCGACCGTGATGCTGCCCGACGACGTGCGCACCGCGGCGAACTGGAAACGGGTCGTCGTCTGCCCACTGGGGACGACGTAGATCCCGGTGTGCTTCACCCAGGCGGTCGGCCCGTCGGAGATGTCCGGCCCGGTCTGGCCGGTCGGAATCACGGGTACAACGTTGCCCGGTACGCCGATCTGTACCTGCATCACGTCCTGACCGTTGGGTACCGACGTCGCGCGTGCCCGGTGCCAGATGGTCCAGCGCATCTCCTCGCCCGAGGTGGTCGGCACATCCTGGTACAGGGCACTCTGCTCGTTGGCGTTGAGCTCCACCCACTGCTGACCGCTCTGGGCCGCGATCGGAACGTTGTTGTTGGCGCTCTGGACATTGCCGCCGTTGCGCCAGAACTCGATGTTCTTGTCAGTGGCCGTGGTCTGCCACACCGTGGTGCCGGAATTCGGCACCAGGCGACCCGCACCGGCTGCCACCTGCGGCACCTCGAAGTCGCCATTACCGAGGGCCACCACGCGGCCGCCGCACGCTGGGGTGCTGGTGGCTCTGATCGTCAGGTCTGCCCCCGGGTCGGCAGTGAGGGTGAGGCTGCGCCCACCGGGTAGCGCCGCGACCGGAAGTTGCAAGGTTGCCTGTTGGGCGCTCGCCGAGACGGCGACGGTCAGGGGCCAGCTGGTCGACGTGCCGTCAACTGCGGGGGTGCACACCGTGGTCGATCCGCCCACCGTGCAGGCCGGGGAGTCGGCCGCCACGATGCTGACGCCGCCGCCGAGATCGTTCGAAATCGTCATCAATCCCGGGTTGCTGACATCCGCTGCCGGCGCGCCGACGATCGTGAGTGGTGTCCGGGTGCCGGCGAGCAGCGCGTCGGTCGTCATGGTGATCGATTGGTAACCGCTGAGGGCCGGATCCACGTCCAGAGTGGTACCCGGGGCCGGGGCCAGCGGCAGGACCGCGCCGGTCGAAACCGTGGCGCTGGCCAACACTTGAACCGGAGCCGCGTCGATGGCCACCGTCACCTGGAGCGGGAAGGTGGGCGACTGGCCATCCGTCGGGGTGCAGGTGACCTCCGGCCCGGAGATGACACAACCTGGCGGGACGGCGGTGACGGTCAGACCGGCCGCGAGCTGAAGCGGAACCGCGATCGGCCCGGGATTCAGCACACCCGGATTGAGCACCGTGCCGGCCAGTGTGACCGTGATCGTCGAACCAGGACGTAGGGCTGTGGTGGGGCCGGCCAGCGTCGCCGCGTCGTACCCGCCTGCCGGATTGCCGGCGACGGTGAGCGCGCCAGTGGCCAGGGTCCGACCACCCTCGTCCTGCGCGGGGAACGTGCACGGTGCGTCGTCGCATCGGCCGCCACCTGCACCGCCAGCTGCACCCCTGCGGTGACCGCGTCCGACGGACAGGTCAGCTCCCCGCCTCCGATAGTGCAGCTGGGCGCGCCGGGCCCGGCTGGGACCACGCCGACGATCGTCATCCCCGGGGCGAGCGCGAGAGGCAGCGACAGATTTCCGACGTCGGCAGCGCCCGGCTCGAGCGTGGCCTGGAACCCGACCGTGTTGACGGCGGCGAGGGCGAGCTGGTTGTCGGAAGCCACCTCGGCCGACAGGTAGCCGCTGGACACGGTGACCGGAATGGGCGCCGCGGCCACCCCGTCGATCGACACCTCGATCGAACCGCTGGCCGCGCTGGGCGTGGTGGTCAGCGGGAAGGTGAGGGTCAGCGTGCTGGCAGGCGCAATCGGGGGAAGGACGCAGGACATCGTGTCGCCGGCTGGCACACACGTGGCCGAATCGCTCGCTGACAAACGAACGAGCGACCGGCGCAGGCCCTGGGCGAGTTCCGGCACCCCAACCACGAAGCCAGCCGGCGCCGTGACCACCACCGACTGACCGGCCGGCGAGGCGGTGCCCCCGGTGTTCCCGATCTTGACCGCCAGCGTGCCTATGCCACCTGCGGTGATGCCGCCGCTCACCGCAGAGCCCGGGTCCACGACGACCTGTGGTGGGCTGGGCGGAGTCGTCGGTGGCTCGCTCGTGGGTGGTGCGGTGGTGGGTGGTGCGGTGGTGGGTGGTCCGGTGGACGGCGGCCCCGTCGTCGCTGATTCCGTGGTCGGCGCCTCGGTGGTCGGCTCGGACGTGGTTGCCAGTTCCGCCGACGTGGTGTCCGTTGTCAGCCCGTCGGACGGCTGGGCGGCCGTCGAGTCGGTCGTCGGCGCAGAGATCGAAGTGAGGGAGCCTGTCGGCGTGACCTGCAGGGTCGGGCTGGCGAAAAATCCGCCTTGCGTCAATTGAGGGCCGGTCGCGGCTGACCCGCCGGCCGCCCCGCCTGTTGCCGTCGGGCCGGTGCCGGCGGAGGCTGTTCCACCCGCACCGCTGGTGCCGCCCGCCCCGCCGCCACCCGCACCCGCCCCGCCGTTCCCGGCCCCAGCTCCAGCCCCCCCGCCGGTGACCGCGGTCGCCGACGAACCACCGCCCCCGCCGGCCAGCGGTGGTGACGACTTGTGCACGGTCAGCGCGATCACGACGCCAGCCACGGCCACCGCGGCGACTGCGGCGATGCCGGCCACGACGGCGGCTGGGGTCCAGCTGGCCTTCGCCGCGCCGCCGACAACGTGAGCCCCGACGGCTTTGCCGCCCACCGCGGTGCTGCCGGAGAGCACCCCGAGCTCAGCGAGCGGCGCCACCGGGCCCAGTGTCGAGACGTAACCGACGGCAGCACCGCCGAGCAACAGCGGCGCCAACAGGCCGCGCAGGCTGCTGTTGATCTCGGTGAGCTCGGCAGCGAGGGCGCGACACCGATCGCACGTCTTCAGGTGTGCGTCAACCTGCGCCTTCTCGCGCTTGGACAATCCGCCCCTGGCCCAGGCACCCAGTCGGTCCACCGTGGCATGGCAGCCGTTGTCGGCGGTTTCCGCCAGGTGGGCCTGAAGGTAGGCCTCGCGCAGACCTTCCCGGGCCCGGAAGGCCAGGGAGGTGACGGCGTTCGGTGCCATTCCGAGCAGGATGCCTACCTCGGCCGCCGACTGGCCCTCGACCTGGGTGTGCCACAGGACGGTCTGCCACCGCTCGGGCAGGCTGGCGAAAGCCTTGCCCACCAGCCCGGTCTCCAAATCCGCGATCACCGGATCGTCGCCTTCGACGCCCACGTCGTGCGACTCGATGTCGTCCGTGAATTGGAGGCGCTTGTCCTTCCGGGTGCGGTCGTAGGCGGTGTTGCGCAGCGTCGTGAAGAGGTAGGCGCGGAACGCGGTGTCCGGCCCCTTTCCCGACAGCAAGCCGTCCAGCACCCTGGCAAAGGCCTCGGACACCAGATCGTCGGCCTCGGCGGCGGACCGGGAGAACTGCCGGGCCAGGGCGGCCGCCGCGCCTGCATGCCTGGAATACAGATCGCCGAAGGCGGACCGATCGCCGGCCCGGACACGCGTGATCAGCTCGGCGTCGCTCGCCAGCTGAGCGTGGTCCTCGACGGATGACACCGAACCTCCAGTTCTCTGCTCTCGGTTCGGACGGCGCAGGGCCACGGGTGGTCTCCATTGTGACGGCTAGATCAGCCTCTGCTCGCAGCCGTCCTGATGACGGCGGTCCGGATGGCCCAGAGGGGGAGGCGGCCAGGTCGCCGATGCGCCCTCGAAAAAAGTTTTGAAACAAGTTCGGGGATCCGCGTGACACATCACGGGAGGACTCGTCTCATCTGCAGAACGCGGGCGGATCAGATGGATTCCCCGGCCGGATTGCCCAGCGGAAGGAGGAAGCGCGGATGCCGTATCGATTGCCTGTTGCGCTGACGAGTTCCGAGCTTTGCCGGGAGTGGCAGGTCAGGGCGGCGGCCTTTGGTTGGGCCTTTCCGTCGGACTGGCATGTGCCTGCCGTCGACGCGGTGTGCGAAGCGGTGACGGCCGCGGCCGACGTGTGGGCCGCGGCGGAACGTCTCGGACGTGACCGGGCCACTGCCGGTGTCTCGCTGGCCGAGGCGCTCGTGGATATCGACAGTCTGGCGACCATCACCCACCCGCGATACACCGACCCGCTCCGCCGCGCCGTGTCGCTCGGCTGGGCCGACCAAATCACCACACCGCCGTTGACCGTGGAAGACCCACTGACCGGCCTGGCCACCCGGCAATACCTCGAGGTCCGACTGGGTGAGGTGTACCGGGCGGCCGAGATCTCGAACGGAGATGTTTCGACCGACTCGGCTCTTGTCGTCGTGCGGTTGGATCTGGATGGCCAACGAGGCTGGCAACGCACCTTGCCGATGATCCTGGTGGCCGACTCCATGCGCCGGGTCTTCGACGGTGGCCAGAGCCTGGCTCTGTTGGGCGAATCGGTCGCGGTCGTGCTCTGCGAACGGGACCTGGTGCTGGCCCGCCGGGTTCGGCTGCTGTACGGGTTGATCAGCGATCAGATCGACGTCGATCCCCAGGTCGTCATCCCAAAGCCGGCGGTCTGGATCGAGACTCTGCCCACGACTTGCAGCGGAGCGATGAACCTGATCGCCGAACTGGGGCGCTGACCCGCCTGCCCGGCAGACCTACCGGGAACGAAAGAACGCCGCATAGCCGCGGCCACAGACTCGCCGGACCTCATCAGGCCCCGACTCCTGAAAAGGATCCGGTGATCGACGTGCCCCCGCAACCACCCCGACGGTTGCGGGGGCACTTCTATATCCCGGTTCGCGTCTATACGTTCACTCACATTCGTCTACTGTCGTGCCTCGTGGACCCCCGGACTGGTATGCCCCGGGTCGGTATGGTCGGCGGCGGGCAATTGGCCCGGATGACCCACCAATCGGCCATCGCCCTCGGCCAGAGCCTTCGAGTGCTCTCCTTGACGCCCGACGAATCCGCCGCGCTGGTCACGCCCGATGTGGAGATCGGCTCCCACCTCGACCTGGACGCGCTGACCGCCTTCGCTGCCGGATGCGACGTGGTGACCTTCGACCACGAACACGTGCCGACCGAGCACATCCGTGCGCTGGTGGCGGCGGGTCATGCGGTCTACCCGGGCGCCGATGCCCTGCAGTACGCGCAGGACAAGGCGCTCATGCGAGCGCGGTTGCGCGATCTCGGTTTGCCGGTGCCGGAGTTTCGGGTCGTCGAGTCGTCTGTTGAACTACCCGCTGCGGTCGCTGAATTCGGAGCAGCACACGGCTGGCCGGTGGTGCTCAAGACCTCGCGCGGGGGCTATGACGGCCGGGGTGTGTGGGTACTGGACGACGCATCGACGGTGCCTGAGTTGGCTGCGGAACTGACCGGCGAGATCGTCCTCGAACCGTTCGTGCCGATGAAGCGCGAGCTCGCCGCCGTGGTGGCGCGTTCTCCGTTCGGCCAGGCCGCGGCATGGCCGGTCGTGGAAACCGTTCAGCAGGAAGGCATCTGCGTGCAGGTCATCGCGCCGGCACCCGAATTGGATGCGGATGTCGCCGCCGCGGCATCGGAGATGGCACTCCGGATCGCGGGGGAGTTGGACGTCGTCGGCGTCCTCGCGGTCGAGTTGTTCCAGACGGAGCCGGGCCCCGGCGCGCCCGACGGCCTGTTGATCAATGAGTTGGCCATGCGGCCCGCACAATTCGGGGCACTGGTCGATGGACGGGTCGGTGACGAGTCAGTTCGAGCAACACCTACGGGCGGTCCTGGACTATCCGTTGGGCCGGACCGACGCGGTGGCCCCGTACACGGTGATGGGGAACGTGCTCGGCGGATCGGAAGATGGTGCAGGGTCAGAGATAACGATGGACGAACGGGTGCACCACCTCGCCGCCCGCTTCCCGCAAGTCAAGATTCACCTGTACGGCAAGGGGTTTCGCCCGGGTCGGAAATTGGGCCACGTCAACGTTCTCGGGTCTGACCTGACTGAACTGCGTCGTATCGCTTCGCTGTCGGCCGCCTGGCTGGGTAACGGCCGGTGGGATGACGGATACGAAGTCCACACGGGTGCAACGAGTCCGGCGAGCCGGATGGCGACGGGGAGTGCGAGATGAGCAATTTCCAGACCTCGCCGGTGGTCGGCCTGATCATGGGCAGCGACTCGGACTGGTCGGTGATGCAGGCCGCTGGTGAGGTGTTGGACGACTTCTCGGTGCCGTACGAGGTCGGGGTGATCTCGGCGCACCGCACACCGGCCCGCATGCTGGAGTACGCCACCTCGGCGGCGGAGCGGGGACTCCGGGTCATCATCGCCGGCGCCGGCGGTGCGGCCCATCTGCCGGGCATGGTCGCGTCGGCGACGGTCCTGCCGGTGATCGGCGTGCCGGTGCCGCTGGCCACGCTTGACGGAATGGACTCGTTGCTGTCGATCGTGCAGATGCCGGCCGGGATTCCGGTCGCGACGGTGTCGATCGGCGGCGCCCGGAACGCCGGTCTGCTCGCCGTCCGGATCCTGGCCTCCTCGGGAACTCCGGCCGGTCTGGCCCTGGCCGCCGAACTTGCCGCGTATGCCGACGACCTGCAAGCCACCGTGCTGGCCAAGGACGTCGCCCTACGCGAACGCACCGGCCACTGACCCCGGCCGCGAACCCGCTGCGCGCCCGGCTTGCCGCGCATATAGAAGTGTCCGGCGCTGACGAGACGGCCCGCCCTGAGCCGGATTTTCGCCGACACGGGCCGAACTGTATGCGCCGGGGGCCTGGCGGCTGCGGAAACGGAAGGAGGGCCCCGGCCAATGCCGGGACCCTCCTGACCGAGTCGAACTACTTTTACAGAGCCAAACTACTTCGCCGGATTGGCCTGCACGACGGTGCCGGAACCGTCGACGTACTGGACCCAGCCGAGGTAGGACGTGTTGGCGTCCAGTCCGGACGCGGTCGCCGTGACCGTGAGGGTCTGGCCGGCGGTGGTGCTTGCCGCTGCCGGGGCAACGGCGAAGCTGCCGACGTTCGGGTTGGCGCCGACCTCGTAGTCACGGAAGGAGAACGGCGTCGAGGCGGAGCCCACCGCGTCCTGGAATCCGTTCACCAGTGCGACGTACTGGCCGGCCGGCGGAGCGACCAGATCGACGGTTTCGTTGGCGAGTGACGTTCCGGACTCACCGACCGGCGTGGCCGACCCGTTCTGGATGTAGTACACCACCATGTCGATGTCCTGGGCGCCGTTGTCGTTCGGCACCCGGGTGGCGAAGCGCGCCAGCTTGGTACCGGCCGGGACGGTAACGGGGAACTGCTTGTTCGTGCTGGCGGTGACCGAAGCCAACTGCTGGTGCCCGGCGGTCAGGCCGTACCCGGCGATCGGGAAGGCGCCGGTGATACCGGACTTCACGTTCCAGCTGACACTTCCGCCGGTGCCGTTGATGTCGACGGAATTCGCGAAGCTGTGCAGCGCGACCGGCTGGAGCGCGATCGGGCTCCGAACGGAGGCGTGCGCCCCGAACCAGGTCAGGAAGCCGGTGGAGTACGCGCCGAGCTTTGCGGTGGTTCGGGTCATCGTGACCTTGAACGACTTGGTCTGTCCCACCCGGTTCATCACCAGGATGGACGGGCTGACGGTGACCTTGAAGCCCGGGACGGACGCCTTGGCGACGTACAGCCCGGTCGATACCGCGGTGACCCTGCGGGTGACGGTCAGCGTTGAGACGAGCGAGCCCGAGGCGATGGACGCCTGGTTGTAGTCCGACGGCGCGACGGCCGGGGCTCCGGTGCCGGTGTCGTATCCGAGACCTTCGATGTAGGACAGCCAGTCGTCGTCACCGGCGTTGTAGACCAGGGCCGGGTTGAACATGGCGGACGGGGTGACCTCGCCGGCGCCCTGGGCGAACGGGTCGGTGTTGGTCGAGCCGTCGCTGTTCTTGGTGTCGGTGGCCGTCGTCATCAGCGCAGACTTGATCTCCATCGGCGACCACGTCGGGTGCTTCTGCACGAAAAGGGCGGCCAGGCCGGCGATGTGCGGAGCGGCCATCGAGGTGCCGGACAGGAAATCGGCGGTACGACCATTGTCGAGCTGGGGGGAGATGGACGCCAGAACGCCGACACCAGGCGCCGCGATGTCCGGCTTCAGGATGTCGCCGTTGTTGGACACCGACGGTCCGCGCGACGAGAAGCCGGCCACCTGCGGGTACGGGGTGGTGACGGTCGTCGTGTTTCCCGGGACCAGTGTCGCGGTGGCTCCGGCTGTCGCGGCATACGCCTTGGCCGGCAGGCCGAGATCGGAGTCCAGGTGGACGGTCGGGACGGTGTGCAGATCGGCGTCAGTGTCCAGCGGAGCCAGGTTGACCAGCACCATGCCGATGCCGCCCGCCCGCTTGACCTCGGCCGACTTGGCGACGCGGTCGACGACACCTCGATCACACTCGACGATCTTGCCGGCGGTCAGCGCCGGGTCGAGGGTGCCGGGCGTGCAGATCGCGGCAGCGGCGGCCGTGGCCGCGGCCAGCTTGACCGCGGTCGCCGTGACGAATGGGGCCGGTCCGACGGTCGAGGTGACGGTGGTGCTGACGCCGGCGTACTTCTTGCCATTGCCGAGCACGACGGTGCCTTCGTATGGCTTCATGGTGCTGGCGGCCACGGTGGTGACCCACGGCGCCGAGTTGTCCAGCGTGGAGGCGCCCGGCCCGCTGTTGCCGGCCGATGCGGAGACGAAGATCCCCGCCGACGCCGCTGAGAGGAAGGCCAGGGCGATCGGGTCGACGGTCAGCGACTCGGAGGACCCACCGACGGAGTAGTTGATGACGTCAACCCCGTCGGTGACGGCCTGGTCGATGGCGGCCGCGAGGTCGGAAGTGGTGCCGCCGGACGGAGTGTCGCCCTTGGCCGTCCACAGCGCCTTGTACACGGCGATGGAGGCAGCCGGGGCGACCCCGGAGATCTTGCCGAAGTTGATGCCGTCGACAGTGGCCTGGACTCCTGCGTCGCCGCCGGCGGTGGAGGCCGTGTGAGTGCCGTGTCCCTCGCCGTCACGCGGGGAGACGAAATCGTCCAGGTTCGAACCGGCAGACGCGATGAACGTGTCACCGAAGTAGCGCGCGCTGATGAGCTTGGTGTTGCAGTCGCTGGCGGTGAAATCCTCACCGGTCTCGCACTCACCGGTGAACGTCTGGCCGTTCGCCTTCTTCATGACGATCTGCGAGCCGCTCTTGTATGCCAGCGTCGGGTCACTGGCACTGGGGGCGTTCTTCAACGCCTTGCCGGCGAACGACTTCGACTCCGGGTAGATGCCGGTGTCGATGACGCCGATCACGACGCCCTTGCCTGCGTTCTTGGTGCCGCCGAGGCCGGCCCAGACGCCGTTCTTCCCGGCGAGCTTGAGGAAGTCGTAGTCGACCTTGTCGTCGGCGGCGTAGCGCATGGTGTCCTTGGACACCGCGAGCACCCCGGCGGTGTGGGCGAGCTTCGTGGCCTGCGCGGAGGTCAGCGTCGCGCTGAAACCGTTGAGCGACACCGTGTATTTGTGCTTCTGCGTCGCCCCGACGGACGCGGCGATCCGGTTCTGATCCGTGGTCAGCACGGAGGCGTACGCGCGGGCCGCCGAGCTGTTGACCTCGACCTTCTTGCCCGCCTTGGGCTTTGTGGCCGGGATGTTCGCGGTGCCGCCGGCGTAGGAGGCGACGGGCGCCTTCGACAGCACGACGACGTACTTGCCGGCGCTGTACGGCGTCGCCGGGACGGATCCGTCGGTACCGACTGCGATCGGAGCCGCATTGGCAACAGACGACAAAGCCGCGCCAGTCGATGCCTGAACGGATGCGGGTTGCGCACCTGCGGGCAGGACGGACGCGGCGATGAGAGCGCCGACGGCGAATGTGACGACGATCGGTCGTCTCGCCTTCGTCAGCGGTGTGAGCATGTGACCTCCAGGCCGGAACACGGGAAGGCACCCTGTTGGGCGCCAGGGGAGGTCGCAACCCGGTGTCACCTGGTTGGTGTGTTCCGCGGTTGGACCCAGATCCGCTCAAACGGCGATACCCAGCCTTCGAAGGAGTTCTGGGTAAGGCACCTGCGGCGGACCCAGGCGCCATACTCACCCGGGGTGATGGAGCGTTGGCAACCCCCGACGAGGTCGCCGAGTCCGGATCGTTACTGTTCTTCAAGGATGGGTAATACAGCTGGCTAACGAGGCACGTTGCGATGTTCACTCTTTCGGTTGAATTACCGAGTCTTGACGTTGTGCAGAGGCTCTTTCCGAGGCTTTATCGGGCTGGAGAACCTCTAGCGGGTGAAAAAGACTCGAAATGATGGCTAAGTTGAGGCGGCGCTGGGTCGCTGCGGATGGGTTGCAAGCAGGGAGGTTTCGATGACGGACCAGAATCGTTCCGGCGGCGGGCGCATTCCGGGCATTTCGCCGCACATCACCACAGGATCCGGCAAAACGGATCGAGAAATCGTACTCCGCGGCGTGGTACGCACCGGAGTCGAACGGAACTCGGTCGTATTGGTCGACGACCAAGGCACGCCGCTCGCCCAATTGACGGGCGGCGACCCGGCGGTGCTCCGCGACGGTCTCCGCGTGATCGTCACCGGCCGCTTCGTTCCTGATCTCCTGACCACCGCACAGCAGGGCGCGCCGTTCCGGGTGCAGAAGGCGGTGGCCGACCCGGCCTAGCTCAGGTCGTCTTCAGCACCAACATGAACTGGCCGCCGCCGGGCTCGGCGGTGGCAACGACGTTCAGGTCGGGGGACAGCCGCGACAGGCGGTCGACCAGCCACTTGCCGGCCTCGTCGGCGTCCGACCGGCTCGGACACCTGGCCACCACCTCGCGTCCACCCTTGCGGCCCAGCCGGTCCGCCACGCCGATGATCGGCGCCGGTTCGATCACGAACAACCGGTCCGGCCAGGCGACAACCGGCTTCACGGCGCCCTTCTTCGTGTTGCAGGCGCGATGGGCCAGCCGCTCCGGGCCGGGCTTGCCCTTGCCGGCCAGGTTGATGCTGTCGATGCTCGGGCCCCGGGCGTCGTTCACCGACTTGTGCGGATCGACGGGCTCGTCGCACAGCCAGCAACGCCAGCCCTCGCGGTCGCCGACCTCATCCAGCTTGCTCATCGGCATGACGCTACCGTGCCGAGCACGGACTACGATCTGGATGTTACTGACCAGTAGCAACGAGCATGCACCGGATCGACGACCCGAGGGTGAAGACATGACCGCCTCCTCCAGCAATTTGTTCTCCGTGACGGAGGACCACCGCGCGGTCCGGGAGGCGGTCCGGGAGATCGCCGAGCACGAGATTCTGCCGTGGGCGGCCGAGGTCGACGAGCACGAGCGCTACCCGGTGGAGGCCCAGAAGGCGCTCGTGGCATCAGGTTTCGGCGCGGTGCACATCCCGGAGGAATACGGTGGCGCCGGCGCCGACGCGGTGGCCACCGTCATCGTCATCGAAGAGGTGGCCCGGGTCTGCGCCTCGTCGTCGCTGATCCCGGCGGTCAACAAGCTCGGCTCGATGCCGATCATCCTGTCGGCCTCCGAGGAACTCAAGCAGCACGTGCTGCCGTCGATCGCCGCCGGCGAGGCGATGATCTCCTACGCGCTGTCCGAGCGGGAGGCCGGCAGTGACGCGGCCGCCATGCGCACCAAGGCCACCGCCGACGGCGACGACTGGATCCTCAACGGGACCAAATGCTGGATCACCAACGCCGGGATCTCGTCCTGGTACACGGTCATGGCGGTGACCGACCCGGAGAAGCGGTCCAACGGCATCAGCGCGTTCGTCGTGCACAAGGATGATCCGGGTTTCGAGGTCGGTTCGAAGGAACGGAAGCTCGGCATCAAGGGTTCACCCACCCGTGAGATCCACTTCGTGAACTGCCGGATTCCGGGGATGAGGATCATCGGCAAGCCGGGCACCGGCTTCAAGACCGCGCTCGCGACGCTGGACCACACCCGCCCGACCATCGGTGCGCAGGCGGTCGGCATCGCCCAGGGCGCGCTCGACGTGGCGATCGCATACGTCAAGGAGCGCAAGCAGTTCGGCAAGAAGCTGGCCGAGTTCCAGGCGCTGCAGTTCATGATCGCCGACATGGCGATGGAGATCGAGGCGGCCAGAACGCTGGTCTACCAGGCGGCCGCCGCGACCGAGCGGGGCGATGCGAACAAGGGATTCCTCGCCTCCGCGGCCAAGTGCCTGGCCTCGGACGTCGCCATGAAGGTGACCGTCGATGCGGTCCAGCTGCTGGGCGGCGCCGGCTACACCAGGGACTTCCCGGTGGAACGGATGATGCGGGACGCCAAGATCACCCAGATCTACGAGGGCACCAATCAGGTGCAGCGCCTGGTGATGGCCAGGAGCCTGCTGCGCTGACGGGTGTCTCGGCAACGCCTGCCTCGACTTTGCAACGTCCACGGGCGTTGCAAAGTATGGGCGACCGTTGCCGAGTCTCGGCGGAGGAGCTCAGGGCAGGCGGGGGAGTCCGGCGCGTCGAAGCCGGCGGTGACGGTGGCGCGCTCGGCGACAGCCTGGTCGATCAATGTCTGACCGGCTGAATCGGACCACACCAGCGAACCGTCGACGGCCAGGGCGGCGAGCAGAGTCTCAGCAATTCCGGCTGGAAGGTCCCACGGCTCCACCGAGAACAGTCGGGAACCGGCCGGCAGCGGGCGAGCAGCCGCCAGGGACAGTAGATCGGCGACCGTGACCTCGCCGGCCGCGGTCACAGCAGCGACCGGCGACGCGGGCCCACGGGGTGAGAAGCGGTCAGCCTGCGGCAACACCGCGGTCGTGAAGTCGCGCTGGTGCGCGGCTACCGCCTGGCTGGGCGCGCCGAGCGGATGACCGGACACCACGAACACCTCGTCGGCGGCGCCGACGGACGGGCCGGACCCATCGGGGACGAACGCGGCGGCGGCCTGCGGCAGGTCCTGATCGGTCACGGTGAGCCCGGCCCACCAGGAGCCGAGCAGGATGGGCGCGGTCTGCCACCCGGCGCCCACCCCGACGTAGACCACGTCACCGGCCCGACAACCCAGCTCGTCCAGCAGCAGACCGGCCACCTTGGCCGACCAATTGGCCAACGAAGCGGTGGACAGTTCGGTGCGGAACCCGGCGGTGTACGTGGTCAGTCGGGGCCGGTGGCCGTCGCCCCGCAGCAGGGGTTCCAGTAGGGCAGAGGTAACGGAGTAGGCCGGCATCAGTTGACGCAGCCGACGGTGCTCGCGGTAATGGGTGCCGGGGTGGAAGTGCTGGTGGTGGGCGCGGCGGCGCCGGCCGCGAGACCGGTCATCCCGGCTGCCCGAAGTCCGGACGGTGCCGGCATGTCGCGGCCGGCTGCAACGGAGATGTGACCGGCGACCACGGAGTCGTCAGCCACGAGCTTCCCCTTGCCGCCCAATGCCTTCTGCACGGCGAGCGCGGCCGCCTTCTCGCCGGCGGGATAGGAGATCGAGGTGGTCGCATGCGCACTCGACGACGTGATGCCCGGATACGTGGTGACGTCACCGGCCTTGAATCCGGCAGCTACCAGCGTGGCCGACACCGAGGCGGCCATGTTGCTCACCTTCGCCGCGTTCTGCACATCCACCGTGATCGTCGACGGGTTGACAGTCTTGGGCGCCGCGGCAGTGGTCGACTTGCTGGGCGTGGCCGCGGTCGTCTTGCTGTTGATCGCGGCGAAGAAGGCCTTGATCTCGGCCGGGTTGGTGGCCAGCGCGTCGGTGCCCGCCGAAGTTTCCGCGCCGTGGGTCGGGATCGTCTCGAACGTCACCCGGCCGCTGGACAGGTCGGCCATCTGGGACGCGAAAGTCAGCAGGTCGAAACCCGAGTCCAGGATGAGGGCACGGCTGGCCGCGTTCATCAGGCTGGACAGCTTGCTCGGCGAGGTCAGGATCCCCGCCGACAGCATCTTGTTCGTCGCGCCGGCCAGAAATGCCTGTTGCCGACGGACCCGGTCCAGGTCGCCGCCGGGCAGCCCGTGGCGTTGCCGCACGAAGGACATGGCCGCACTGCCCGAGATCTCCTGGGGTCCGGCCTTGAACTTCGCTCCCGAGAACGGATCGTCCACCGCGGCGTTCAGACAGACCGGTACCCCGCCGATGGCGTTGGACAGGGTGTAGAAACCGATCAGGTTGACCTCGGCGTAATGGTCGATGTGCAGCCCGGTGAAGGCCTGGATGATGGCCTGCAGTTCGGTGCGGCCGGCGTTGTTCGAGTCGCGTTCGCGCTGCGCTGCGTCCTTGACGCCCTTGCTGACCTCGTACTCCTGGGTATAGAACTTCGCGGCGCCGTAGAACGAGTTGATCTTGTTGGGCTTGTACGGACCGGACGTGCCGTCGTTGTAGGGGCCCTTGACGAGGTCCGTCACCGACTCCGGGATCCAGGTATCCCGGGGAATCGACACCGCGGTGGCCTTCCCGCCGCCCTGCGGGATGTGCACCACCATGATGGTGTCGGTGTTGACGCTGCCGCCGTCGTCCTGGGTGCTGACCGCCGCCAGTTCGGCCGCCGACAGCGGGTTGCCCTGCTGATCCGTCCGGGCATCCGAGCCGATCAGCAGGATGTTCTCACCGCCTCGGAACAACACCCCGGCCTGTCCGGCCTTGCTGGTTTCGTTTCCCGTGGCGACCGCGCCGGTGGCCTTGTTGGCAAAGCCCCAGGCGAATGCGAAGCCGGCCAGCACCGCGATCGAGAGCAAGGCGGCGACGATCCGGCCGCCGACGATCAGCCCGTTGGTGTGGTGCCGTCGGCCGGAAGCCGGTTCGTATCCGGTCGACCGCGCCGCAACCGCCCGCTGAACCGGCGGCGGAGGCGTGAGTCGGGCGCCTGGTTCGGGGCACGTCCTCGCCGAGCAGGTCGGGGGAGTAGACGGCCGTTGCATCGGAGGGCAGCTGGGACCAGGCTCGATACGGTTCTCTTCCCGATCCCGAAATGCGGGTCGGGAGAACTGCTCGGCCCATAACGCCGCGGTCCGCGAGGCGGATCGGGGTCGGGCGACCTGGTCATAACGACGAACCTTTCTCGGGGTACAGCGGTGTGCCTGGTGAGCAGGCTGAACTCAGGACGCCTGGAGCCGGTGCCCGGTTGCGCTGCCGTCGGCCCAGCACCGAGGGTAACGAGAAGGTCTCAGCAAGCGCGGTTCATCGAGTCGGTGTGCGGGTCGCAATTTCTTGTTCTTCGTCACCCTCCCGCTGCTGGTCGCCCGACGACGAGTGTCGCGTCACATCGGCGATACCGGCTGGGGCGCGCTGATGAGGCAGAATGTCGCATCATGCGCATTCTCGTCACCGGCGGCGCCGGTTTCATCGGTTCCGCCTTCACCCGCAATGTGCTGGCCGACGCCTATCCCGGCCTCGAGGGCGCCGAAGTCACGGTGCTGGACAAGCTCACCTACGCCGGCAATCTGGCGAACCTCGAGCCGGTGGACGACTCGGACCGCTACGACTTCGTCCACGGCGACATCTGTGACGCAGAGCTCACCACCAAGCTCGTCGGTCAAGCCGATGCGGTGGTTCACTTCGCGGCCGAATCCCATGTCGACCGGTCGATCCTGGGTGGCGCCGACTTCGTGCTGACGAACGTGTTGGGCACCCAGACCCTGCTGCAGGCTGCCCTGGCGACGAAGCTCACCAAGTTCGTCCACGTCTCCACCGACGAGGTCTACGGGTCCATCGACGAGGGTTCCTGGGACGAGAACTGGCCGCTGGAGCCGAATTCGCCGTATTCGGCGTCCAAAGCTTCGTCGGACCTCATCGCCCGGGCGTACGCGAAGACCCACGGCGTGCCGGTGGCCATCACCAGGTGCTCCAACAACTACGGCCCGTACCAGTTCCCGGAGAAGGTCATCCCGCTGTTCGTGACCAATCTGATGGACGGGCAGACCGTGCCGCTCTACGGGGAGGGCGCCAATGTGCGGGACTGGCTGCACGTGGACGACCACTGCCGCGGCATTGCGCTGGTGCTCACCAAGGGACGTACGGGCGAGGTCTACAACATCGGCGGCGGCACCGAACTGACCAACGCCGAACTGACCTACCAGCTGGTCGAGGCGACCGGCCGCGACGAGTCCTACATCGAGCGCATCAGCGACCCCCGCGGCGGTGGCCACGACAAGCGCTATTCCGTGAACATCTCCAAGATCAGCAACGAGCTGGGTTACCGCCCGCAGGTGCCGTTCGAACAGGGGCTGGCCGACACCATCGCCTGGTACCGCGACAACCGCGACTGGTGGGAACCGCTCAAGGGCCGCGCGGTCATCGACCGCTGATGACGCGCCTGCTGATAACCGGAGCCCGTGGCCAGCTGGGCGCCGACCTGATGCTCGCCGCTGCCGCCGCCGGACTCCCGGCGACCGGTCTTGGCTCTGCGGATCTGGACATCAGGAACGCGGCCGCGGTTGACGCGGCGCTCGCCGAGTTCGCCGGCGCCGGGCCCGGGGTGGTGATCAATGCGGCCGCGTACACCGCGGTGGACGACGCCGAGACGCACCGGGACGCCGCCTTCGCGGTGAACGTGACCGGCGCCGAGAATCTGGCCAGAGCTGCTGCTGCGCAGGGGCTTGGCTTCATCCACGTATCGACCGACTACGTCTTCCCGGGTGACGCGACAGCGCCGTACGAGGTCGACGACCCGACCGGTCCGCGCAGTGTTTACGGTTCGACAAAACTTGACGGCGAGCGGGCGGTACTGGCCGCGCATCCGGCCGCGCACGTGGTGCGGACGGCGTGGGTGTACGGCGCCACCGGCAGCAACTTCGTCAAGACCATGGCCAAGCTCGAGGCCTCCCGTGAGACGGTCAGCGTGGTGGACGATCAGATCGGTTCGCCCACCTGGTCGGCCGACCTCGCGGCCGGGCTCATCGAGCTGGCCGGCGCGGACGTGCCCGGCGGCGTGCTGCACGCCACCGGCGCCGGCGAGACGACCTGGTTCGGTCTGGCGCAGGCCGTGTTCGCCGAGCTCGGCGCCGACCCGGAGCGGGTGCTCCCGACTACGACCGACGCCTTTCCCCGGCCGGCGCCGCGCCCGGCGTATTCGGTGCTGTCCAACCGGGCCTGGCAGCAGGCCGGCCTGACGCCCCTGCCTGATTGGCGGGCTTCACTGAGCTCGGCGTTCACCGCCCATGGCCGCCGAATTCCGGCCGGCGAGCTAGGGCCGTTTTCGGGTGCGCATGTGCCTGAGGGGGATTCAGGTCGCGGCCGCGAGATAACCCCTGAAATATTCGACCGTTCTTTCTAGGCCCTCGGCCAGTTCGACAGTCGGTGTCCAGCCGAGGATGTCCCTGGCCTTGTCGATCGTCGGCTGACGTTGGGTCGGGTCGTCCGACGGCAGGGGTCGATATTCCACACCGACGCCGTTGTCCACCGATGAGATGATCATCTCGGCCAATTGGGACATGGTGAATTCGTTCGGATTTCCGATGTTGATCGGACCGGTGACCTCATGCGGTGTGGCCATCAGTTTGATCAAGCCCGTCCACCAGGTCGTCCACGTAGCAGAAGGAACGGGTCTGGGTGCCGTCCCCGTAGATGGTCAGCGGCTCGCCGCTGCAAGGCCGACACGATGAAGTTGGAGACGACCCGGCCGTCGTCGGGACGCATCCGTGGACCGTAGGTGTTGAAGATCCGGGCGACTTTGATCGTCATGTCGTGCTGACGGCGATAGTCGAAGAAGAGCGTCTCGGCGCACCGTTTCCCCTCGTCGTAGCAGGAACGGATGCCAATGGGATTGACGTGCCCCCAGTAGCTTTCGTCCTGCGGATGCACCTCCGGATCGCCGTAGACCTCCGAGGTGGACGCCAGCAGGATGCGGGCCTTCGTCCGCTTGGCCAGGCCGAGCATGTTGATGGATCCGACCACCGATGTCTTGGTGGTCTGCACGGGGTCGCGCTGGTAGAAGACCGGCGAGGCGGGGCACGCCAGGTGGTAGATCTCGTCGACCTCGACGTAGAGGGGGAACGTCACATCGTGCCGGACCACCTCGAGCCGGGGGTCACCGAGCACGTCGGCGAGGTTGCTTCGACTACCCGAGTAGAAGTTGTCGACGACAAGGACCTCGTTGCCCTCGCCAAGCAGCCGCCGCACCAGATGCGAGCCGATGAATCCCGCTCCTCCGGTGACCAGAATGCTTTGACCTGACATTTCGACTTTGCGGTCGGGCGCCCGTTCGACACTGATCGTGGGTGCCAGCTGCGATGCAGGGCCGACCGTGATGCGAACCGAGTCTGCAGCCATGGTCTTCCGCGGCCATCCGGATCGATCCGAGAGTAGCGGGTCCGATGGCGAGGTGCTCGATTCGCCGGCGCGGCGCGAAGCATCCGGCAAGTGGACGGTGTCGGAATCGCTATGATCCTCGCAGTGAAACTTTCGATCCTCATGCCTGTATACAACGAGGCCGCCACGCTGCAGTCGGCGGTGAAGCGGGTCCTGAATGTCGACTTCCCGGTCGAGTTCGAGCTCGTGATCGTCGATGACGGCAGCACCGACGGCACCCGGGCGCTGTACGGGGAGTGGCGCGACGACCCAAGGGTCCTGATTCACGAGAAGGCGACGCAACGGTGGCAAAGGATCGGCGATCAAGAAGGGCGCCGAGCTTGCGACCGGTGACTACGTCATCATGTGCGACGCCGACCTGGAGTACGCACCGGAGGAGATACCGGCCCTGCTGGCGCCGATCCTGCGCGACGAGGCGGTGGTGGTGTACGGGGCGAGGACCTTCGGCAGTCACAACGCGTATTCGTACCTGTACGTACTCGGCAACCGGGGTGTGACGACCACGGCGAATGTGTTGTTCAACTGCTACATCAGCGATCTGGAGACGTGCTTCAAGCTGATGCCGTTGGAGACCTACCGCAAGCTCGACGTCCGATCGGCGGGCTTCGGGATGGAGGCCGAGGTAACCGGCAAACTGCTGCGTGCCGGCATCCGGCCCTACGAAGTCCCGATCACGTACAAGGCCCGCAGCCGCGAGGACGGCAAGAAGCTGACCTGGAAGGACGGCGTCGAGGCGATCTGGATCCTGGCTAGGGAGCGCTTCCGCAAGCCGATGGTCTAACGGAACGAGCGAAACAGGCCTGGACCGGTGCGCTGCCCCTGACCGCGTCGAAGCCCGATCGGATCACCCAGCTCTGCCGATGCCAAGCCAGGTCCGCCGGAGCGCGCCTGGCTCCGATTGTCGCGGCCTGGCCGGACGTGCTGTTGGCCGGTCTGCTTGCCATCGCGACCTTCTTCGTCCACGACGTGGGCTACATGCTCTCCGAAGCCGTTCTGGAACGATGAGGACTGGGTGGCGATCTCCACCAAGTTGCCGCTCCACGATCTCGCCACCGTGTCCAGCAGTACCCCGATCGGCTGGTCGTTCCTGCTTCGGCTGGTCTTCATCGGGGGAGACGAACGTCTCCGGATCGTCCCGCTGTTGTTCTCGGCGCTGACCGTGATCGCGGCATATGCGCTACGTGCGAAGTCTGCCGTGGCCCCGACTGACGTTGGGCCGGATCGCCGCCGTACTGGCTGGTCTCGCCGCGCTGCTCACGCCGTCGGCGCTCGGTCGGGACGACCTCAAGCAGTACACAGCGGACGCGTTTCTGACGGTGCTGATCCTGTGGTTCGTGTCCCGGCTTGAGTCGAAATGGACCACGCCGGCGCCTGGTGACGCTGGGCGTGGCCGTAGTGGTGGGGTTCTTCTTCAGCGCGGTGGGGATCTTCGTCGGATCTGCTGCTTTCGGGAGCATCGTGCTGGTGGCAGTGGCTCGTCGCCGGTGGTCGCAAGCGATCGAGTCCGTGGTGGTCGGCCTCATGGTGGCAGTGGGGCTTTTAGCGACGTTCGTCGTCTGCTACCGGCCAGGGATATCTCCTGGCCTGAACGACTACTGGGCTGCGTATTACCTGCCGGTGGGTAAGGGTCTCGGCGCCAGTTGGCGGTACCTGATCGATCACGGACGGCACATGGCGACATTTCTCGGCACAAGCCAGCTCTTCGTTGCGCTGTTGCCGATCGCCGCTGGCGTGGTCACTCTGTTCCGGTTACGCCGGGCGGTCCTGGCCATCTTGATGCCCGTACTGCTGTTCGAAATGATGCTGCTGGGTGCACTTAAGCAATATCCGCTTTTCGAGTTCAGGACGTCGCATTTTTTCACAACTGCGCTGGCGGTCACAGCGGCAATTGGGGTGGCGGGTTTGGTGACGCTAGCCACCCGGATGCATCTGGCCGTCGGGGTCGCCGTTGCGGTTCTGGTTGCCGTTCTGTTCATCGCCAACCCGCTCGTACGCAACTCCATCCGTTCGCACCGCATCCCCGCCGAGGATCTGCGCACCCCCGCCGCTTATGTGGCCGCGCATCGGCAGGACGACGACGTCATCGCGGTCAACATGCTCGGCAACTGGGGCTTCGCCTACTACGGGAACTGGGGCACGCCAGCCATCAAGTCGGTCACGTCGAATCTACAAGGCTTCATAACCGTATTCACGGATCAGCGAAGCATCCTGATCGCCACTGATCGGAACAACACGGCCATCGAAGACGTCATGGCGCGGGCGGTCGCAGCCGCCCGAAAGTCGGGTCCGACGTCAAGGATATGGTTCGTCTACGAGCACGTGAAGGCTTCCGAATTGCGCGGTTACAGGTCCGTCGCTGCTGCAGAAGGCCTTACCTGGCAGCAGGTCCTACCCCAATCGCTCGCGCTGCTCACGCCGACCGTTTGACTGGGTTTGGATCGCCGTGTTTGCCTTCCCGAGCAGTGCCGTTAGGACTGGCTTTGTGAATACGGAGCGGCGACCGACGTCGACAATGGAGACCAGCGGGGCGTTGCGGCAGCGGTGACGACTGCAAGCCGTCGGTTCGGACGTATGCGTCGGAGTCGTTGGTGTGGGCTGAGGCCATGGAAGGTATACCCGGGGCGCTTTGTTTACTCACTTGCCACGGACAGACCCTGCCCAGGACGTCAGTTGCGTCGCTCTGTCAATCGGGACACGTCGGCTCCGTTTTCGAGCATTCGGCAGTGTGCGCGTCCGACGGACTGGTCGTACGCCGTGCACGTCTACGCCGGTTGGATCCGTACATCCAGCTCTTGGGGTGAGTCTCGTCGCATGCGTCGTCTAATGCAGATGTGTTGTAGTCAGACCGCCCATTAGCGGCGGTGACCACGGCAGTTGCAGCGAGACGCCGGCCTTTCCCATAGGGTCCAGGCATCATGCCGCAGCAGATGGTGCCCACACGGGGTAGTCGCGATCAGTCGGCGCAGTCGACCTGATGGCTCTGGGCGAGCCGATGGCCGCGTTCGCCGGCATCCTGGCCACGGATCTGGTGGACGTGGTCGACCTGGTGGCCGATCCCGGCGTGGTGGAACGCGGTGGATGGTGGGGCGTGGTCGGAACCTTCGAGGGTGCCCTCACCGGTTACCGGTTCGCCGACGTCAGGCGGTCACCGCCGGCCGGGCGGGGAGCGCATCCGGTTTGGTCCGGGCCGAAGCCGGCCGACTGGACCACTTCACTGGACCACGACGAGTACACCGCCGGCGTGGAGATCATTCGGGAGCGCATTGCCGCCGGCGATGTGTATCAGGTCAATCTGTGCCGGATGCTGTCGGCTCGCCTCCCGGACGGTGCTGATCCACTGGCGCTGGCCGATCGGCTGGCGGCCGGCAATCCGGCTCCCTACCAGGGCGTGCTGCACACGGGCACGGAATGGATCGTGACGGCCTCGCCGGAACTGTTCCTGTCCAGGTCCGGTGCCTGGGTGACCAGTTCGCCGGTGAAGGGCACCGCCCGGTCGGGGGAACCGTTCGCCGACAAGGACTTTCCCGAGAACATCATGATCACGGACCTGGTCCGGAACGATCTGGGCCGGGTCGCCGAGCCTGGCTCGGTCACCGTCACCCGACTTGCCGAGCGCGAGGAGCATCCCGGACTTGCGCACCTGGTGTCCGAGGTCAGGGCCCGCTTGCGCGACGGTGTCGGTTGGTCGGCGCTGCTGGCCGCGACGTTTCCACCCGGGTCAGTATCGGGGGCCCCGAAACACACTGCTCTGCAGGTCATCTCGGAACTCGAGCCAGTTCCTCGCGGACCGTACTGCGGCGCGATCGGATACCTGGACGCCGACCGGAACGAGGCCGTGCTGGCGGTCGGGATCCGTACCTTCTTCACGTCGACCGACGAACACGGTCGCCGACTGCTCAACTTCGGCACCGGTGCCGGCATCACCTACGCGTCCGATCCGGAAGCCGAGTGGGCAGAGACCGAACTGAAGGCGGGCCGGCTGATTCGCCTTGCGAACGCCTCGACCGCCGGCTGATTCGAAGTTGCGCTGCGCGTATTGGATGAGTCGGGCCGGAGGAAGTTCGGCGGATCACCCGTCGCCGTTGGGGAGTCGAGTGCGGCAAGCTGTTCGTTCCGTCCAGCGTCATTCGCCGCATCCGAGTCTCGCTGGAGCGGTGCCCGTTGTCAGCGCGCACCCGAAGGCGACTACTGATCAGCGATCTGCTCGTTCACGTATAGTGAGCGATGGCAAAGCGCACGTTGTTGTTGATGTTGGTTGGTTCGATGATGCTGACCTTCGTGCTGCCCGCCGATGCAGTCGGCTGGGGTACGGCGGGTGGCAATCCGGAGTACGACAACACCGTCGATGGCAAGACCGCCGATTGCCAAGCGCTGCTCGCCGGTGACGGCCCGAAAGTTGAGCGGAACCTTGGTCGGCCAGGACGGCTTAGGCGTTAACGCCACCATCGGCTTCAACTTCGTGAACTCGGCCGGCCAGACCATCGACATGGGCGGCTGTGTCGCGTACGGCTACAGCGGAATCGTGCAGCTCGAACCACTATGTCGGGTTTCGGCGGCGCCAAGCTCGGTAGCGTGCAGCGCGATCGTCAACGGTGTGCCGCACGGCACCGTCGGTTCGTCGTGGGCGGTCTACAACCTGCCAGCCAACGCATCGCGGGTCTGGGTGGAGACCTATACGCGCCGCTATACCGGCAGTCCATGTGGGATGAGTTGCGCCGGAACCATCGACTCAGGGCAAGTACGGGCAGACGAACCGACGGGCGGTTCCGGCCACCTCGGTGATCCGCCTGGTGGCTCCCACCTCGCCGAAATACGGCGGCACGACCGGGAACATCAAGGCCAAGCTGATCGGATCCAACGGTCATCTGGCTGATCCGGCGCCTTGTACGGCGACGGTCGGCAGGAACTGCGTTCAGGTGCACGCCTGGTCGACGCACACGCCCGAAGGTTCCATCGTGCAAGGCTGGGGGCCAGGTATCCGGTATGCCGTCGGCCAGTACGAAGTTTTCCACGCTCGCGTCCGGGCAGCCGTACAAGATCAGGCTCGATTTCATCGGGCCGACCGGCGGGCTGGTCGAGGCGAGTCGAGGCATCCACCATCGTCTATCGCGGCTACACGTCGACCCTGTCCATCCATATCTGACGCCGGGCGGACCGATGAGCTCGACCGGCGGCACGAGGATCGATGATCCTCAAGCTTCGGAGCCATTCGGTAGGCCGCGAGCGCAGCGTTCACGCACGCGTCCCACGTCCAGCCTCGGGCGTAGGCGCGCAGAGTCTCCGGATCGGGATGCCGCCCGGCCACCACCGCCTGCAGTCCGCTCGCAAGCGATTCGACGTCCCCGACCGGGAAGACCGCGGCCTGCCCACCGGCGACCTCGACCATGGCCGCGGTGTCGCTGATGATCGACGGGAGTGCCGGTCGCCATCGCTTCCAGGATCGGCAAGCCCGAAGCCCTCGTAGACCGACGGCATGACCAGAGCGGTGGCGCCCGCCATCACCGCGGGAAGCTCCTGCTGTGGCAGAAAGTCGAGCCTGATGACGCCGGGTTGAGGCGGCAGTTCGTCGCCCCAACCACTCCCTCCGACGAGCACGAGGGGCAGGGTGTCCGGGTCCTCGGACTCGCAACGGCCGAGTGCGCGGCGGTCAGAGTAGTCGAGGCCCTTGCGGGGCTCCCGGGTCCCGACGAACAGGAAGTAGTTTTCCGGGAGTCCGAGCCGCGCACGGAGAGCGTCGTCCGGACGATTGAGCTTGGAACCACGTCTCGTCGACACCCAGCGGCGTGACGACGATCCGCTCCCGTGGAAAGTGGTAGGACGTCTGCGATCTCTTCGGCGGTCGCCGCGGTCAGGGCGCAGGCCACAGCGGTTCGGCGCAACCCATCTGGCACAAGCTCACGGTAGGCCAGCGATGCGCGGTGAACGGTGGCCGGGCAGGTGCAGGTAGGACATGTCGTGGACGGACAAGACACCCGCAGCCCGGCGTAGCGGCGGCAGACACGTAGTTGGTGGCATGGAAGACCGCCATCCGGCCGGCCAACCACTCGATCGGCGGCCACGAACCGGCTCGACCAGGCGCGACGGAGCGCCCGCGCCGGGACGGGCAGCCCGCGCCGGGCGACGGACGGCGGCAGCTCGGCCGTCGAGCGACTTCCAACCGCGCATGGTGAACGCCGTGGCGATCACCTCGACCTCGTCGTGCGCGGCCAGACCGTCCACCAGATGGCGGACGAACCGGCCGATCCCGGTCTGTTGCCCCAGCAGGGGAGTGGCGTCCAACCCGACCCGAAGCCGGGCGACCCCTGTCGGGGACGTCGGGACTCGCCGGTGCGCGGGCCCCGGTTCCCCGCCGGAGTTCAGCTGGCCCCGCCGTCGAGCAGGTTGCGCTCCTGGCAGATCTCGGCCCAGCGCGCCTCGAAGGCCTCGTCGGAGAAGTCGCGCGCCCGGAGCATCGACGGACGCAGCGAAACGGGCCCGCAGCACGTCGTCGTGGGCGACCTTGGCTGTGTAGGCGATCGCCTCGTCCTCGGTCTGCCAGCGGAAACCGTCGACACCGTCGACGGACGATCTCCTGCTGGCCGGCACGGTCGATCACCACCGGTACACAGCCAGCGGCCATCGCCTCGGCAGTCGTCATACCGAAATGCTCGTTGCGCCAAGGCTTTCGCTCGGTGTCCTCTTTCATTCCGGTCGCCGACCAGACGATCGAAGCTCGGTTCACCAAACGTTCGAGCACGCTGCGGGAGGCGTTCGGGTGCAGCTCGATGGGCAGTCCCTCGCAGGCCGCCATCACCTTCTCGAAGTAGGGACGGTTCTCGACCTCGACGCCGCCGACCAGGTGCAGGGTCCAGCCCTCGGGCAGGCGATGTTCCCTGACCAACCGGCTGAAGATCTCGACCATTTCGAGCTGACGCTTGGAATGTCCGCGGACCGGATCGAAGAATCGCCCGATGGCCACGATGGTTCGATCACGCTCGGCGCTCGGTCGCATCTTGTCCACATCGATCGGGGGAAAGAGCAGATCCGACTCGATGTGCCAGAGCCGTGAAACCCAGGACTGCGTGTACTTGGAGATTGTGACGACAGAGTCGAATTCGTCGAGATATTCGAGCGGCTGATTGCCCAGACTCAAGCCAGGGAAAGCTGCGCAGCAGTAGGCCGGACACGGTCAATCGGGACTTGAGGTTGCCTGCGGAGGATGGCGACACCGAGCTGCCGGTCATCACCGGTCGGTGAGAACGTATCCGAGATCAGCTCGCAGTGTTCGGCTCGAGTCGTGCGCCGGAACGGTGATGTTGATGCGGCGGAATTCGCTGGAAACAGGAGTTCGCATCACCTGCGCGGCCGTCCTGATCGACGATCCGGACGGTCACCGGCTCGTGTGCGCTCCGGCCGTCCCAGGGTCAGCGCCAGCATCTCGCTTCCCCCGTGAGGCAAGCTCGAGGGTGGCCGTCACCGCTGCTCCAGGACCATTTGGTCCTGATCCCACCTTCGGGCGGGTACCAGCCGGATCCGTAACCGAAGCCGTGGATCTGCGGGGCCGAATGTATCCTGCCTACCGACCGACTGGGCGAGCCGGCGGCGGGTGTCGGTGAGTTCATGATGCAGCGGGTGTGGGGAAGAAGCACACCAGGGCCGAGCGGGGCGATCGGGGCACCATGCTCGACATGTAGGTCGAGTTGACGACCAGGTCGTAGTCGGCGGTGGCCTCGGCAACCTTGGACTCGCCCGGGATCGGGGATCACCCTGACCTTGACACCCGCGCAGGTCCAGCGAGAGATGACTGGCCAGGGCATCGATGTCGACGTCGACGGTCGACAGCAGATCGACCTCGTGGCCCGCTCGGGCCAGACCGACCGCCATCATTCCCGCGTATCGCTCGCCGCCGCCCCGGGACGGCCAGAAACGATCGTAGACAGCAGTTCTCATCGGCTGGTGACCAACCACTTCTCGAGTTCGGCGCGGCTGACAACGGCATCGTGTCCGAGCTGGCGACGGCTGACCAGCAACCCCGGCAGCTGGCGGCCGTACGACATCAGGATCTTGCCCCGGGTGTGGAGCTGGCCGAGTGCCGGGCGGCGCCGCGTTCTGGCGGTGGTGACGGCGGTTCTCGCGGCCATCTTTGCGGTGGTCGCGACGAACCGGCTGACGCCCCGGAACGCCCGCGCGCCGCTCGCGTCCTTGGTCAGCGTGAACAGTCGGTTCCGCTCGACGTGGAAGAGCCACCGCGGCGACCACGGAGTCGAACTCGCGGAATGCAGATGGCGCAACTCGGCCGTCGGAACGTATTCGATGCGGCCGCCGCGGGCACGCAGCCGCCACGAGAGATCGACGTCCTCGTAGTACATGAAGTAGCGCTCGTCGAAGAAGCCGATCTCTCTCGCGGCATCGGTGCGCATGGCGACGCCGTTGCCGCAGGCCGCGAAGACCTCCTCGACGAGCTCGTACTGACCGTGGTCCACCTCTTGGAAACCGCGGTCGGCACCGGAACCGTCGACGAAGACGATGCCGCCGACGTTGTTGACGACGTCCAGCCGCGGCTCGTCCGCGCCCACCCGGAGGACCGCGTCCGTCGGGCTCGCTCTGGTCCGACGAGACGTCGTGACGGTGACGGAGGATGGAGTCCGTGGAGAAGGTGACCGGCACCGAGGGGCGGGTGCGGGTCGACGATGGTGATGGCGTGCTCGTCGGGGTCGTCGTCCGCGATGTCGTCGGCATCGGGATCATCATCACGCCGGACGGGAACGACCACCGGTACTGGTCGTGCTCGTGACCTTCGGGACCGAAGGTCGCCTTCTCGAAGAGCACCTTGTTGGTGACGTCCGCTGCCGTCGACCATGACCTGGTAGATCTGGGCGCCGAGCTCACGCGGGTCGAGGCCGCCGGGCCGGAAGGGTTCGGTCTCGACCTGGACCTCGACGAACCGCGGCATGAAGACGATCTTCGAACTGGTGGCCACCAGGGTCCCGGACTCGTCGGCCTCCAATGGCGCCAGCAGGTTCTCCAGCCAGTTCGGTTCCGGGACGGCGTCGTTGTTGAGCAGCACGGCGTACTTGGTGAAGGTCTGCCGGAGCGCGACGTTGTTGCCGCCGGCGAATCCGCGATTGACGTACGAGACCATCACCTCGACGCCCGGGTAGTCCTCGGCGAGCAGGTCTCGTGACTGATCGGCGGAAGCGTTGTCGACGACGACGGTTCGGAACGAACCTGCCGGCATCGTCTGCTGGGCCAGCCCGTCGAGGCAGTCGGGCAGCATGTGGGCGCCGTTGTAGTTGACGATGATGACCGTCGCGATCGGCGTGCGCCGCCCGACCGGTGTCCGCGATGGCTGGTTCGCTCATGATCGGGTGCCCTCACTGGAGATCGAATGAAGTGACAGGGGTCCGCTCGTCGGCCGTCGCGGTGGTTCGGTAGTCGAACAGCATCAGTCCCGTCGCCGGATGGTCCAGGATCCGGTGGACCTGAGCAGACCGGGTGTGGGCCAACGATTTTCCTTGGGCGTCGACAACCTGGACTGCGACCCGGATCGCGGCCCGCATCGGGGTCCGGTCGCCGAAGGCGAAGCGCACCGACCACTGGCCGCCCTCGGTCGGCAGCAGATCGCGGGTGGCGATCGCCGAGAACAGGGGAAAGTCCTGAGGCCCCATCGCGACGACTTCGACCCTGTCGATGACCGACGCCCAATGGTCGTTCACCGTCATCTCGGTGACGATGTCGAAGTCGGACCTGTCCTCGATCTTGGCCAGCGGGCGTGTCGCCCCCACCGGACGTGACGAAGGTGCGCTCGAATGAGAAACCGCGATCCGGAACGACCGTGACCGGTTTCGGTGGTTCGTCCGTGCCCAGGATTCGCCGCAGGGTGTCGATCGCACCGTCTGGCTCGCTGTCGTCCACGACGACGCCCTTGTTGAGCACGATGGCTCGGGTGCACAGTTCCTTGACCTGCGACAGCGAGTGCGAGACGAACAGGATCGTCTTGCCCTTCTCCTGGAACTCCTGGATCTTCTCCATGCACTTGCGCTGGAAGGCCTCGTCACCGACGGCCAGCACTTCGTCGACCAGGAGCACGTCCGGGTCGACATGGATGGCCACCGCGAAGCCCGAGCCGCACATACATGCCGGATGAATAGTGCTTGACCGGCTGATCGATGAACGCCGCCAGCTCGGAGAAGTCGATGATCGACTCCATCGACGCATCGGTCTCGAGCCGGCTCAGGCCGAGCAGGGACGCATTCAGGTAGACGTTCTCCCGACCGGTCAGTTCGCCGTTGAATCCGGCGCCGAGTTCGAGCAGGGAAGCAATGCGGCCATCGACCGTGACCGTGCCCGGATGTCGGCCGCAGGATCCCGGAGAGGATCTTGAGCATGGTCGACTTGCCCGACCCGTTCGGCCCGATCAGTCCCACGGTCGAGCCGGGGAGGATGTCGGCACTGAAGTCACTGATGGCGACGAAGTCGGCCGGTTGCGCACCCCGGCGTCGGATGATCTGCTCCTTCAGCGACGTCGCTCGCACGCTGCTGGTGTGGAACTGCTTGCGCACATTGCGCGCCGAGATGACCGGGCGAACCGTTCCGCCCGTTCCGGCGTCAGAGTCGGTCCTTCGATTTCGAACCGATGATCACGGTCATCTAGATGTTCTCCGCAAAGTCGGCCGACATCCGCCGGTAGACGCTGTATCCGATGGCGAAGACGACCAGGGAGATGACGCCGGCTACGGCCAGGTGTTCGAGATAGAACGACCACTGCGTGCTGACCAGTACCTTGTCGGGCGATCCGGTGATGTTGACGTCCGCGGCGTAGATGGCTCGTTGCATGCTGACCACGACCGATGCCATCGGATTCAACCAGTAGAGCCAAGCCCAGTCGCCGAGCTCGTTGTAGACCTGGGCCACCGCGTAGACGATGGGATTGATCCAGAATCCCGCCATGAGCAGGATTTCCACGATGTGGGTGGTGTCCTTGTATTTGACGTTGAGTGCAGACAACGAAGAACGACACGCCGACAGCAAGGATCCCGGCGACCGCGATGGCCGGAAATATCAGGAACAGTCCGGGCCCGATCATCGCGGTGTATCCGGTGGCCGCCATGATCAGCATGGTGGTCGCCAGTTGCAGCACCAGGTGGATGAAGTTGAAGCCGACCGCCGCCAAGCGGCAGCACCGTTAAGCGGGAACGGCACCTTCTGCACCAGACCGGCGTTACCCACCACGCAGCCGCAGGCGGTGGCCACCGAGCCGGCGAAGAAGTTCCAGATCAGCAGGCCGGAGAGCAGGTAGTAACCGAAATGCGGGATACCTGACTTCAGGACCACGCCGAAGACGAAGGAGTAGACCACGAGTAGGACCAGCGGATTGGCCAGGGACCACAGGAATCCCAGCACACTGCCCTGGTACTTCACCTGAAGATCCTTGCGGACGATGCCGCTGAGCAGCTCCCATCGCAGACGACTTTGAGCGCGTGCCCGGTCCGAAGCCACCGGTGCCCGGTCCGAAACTACCAAGGTTCGATTCCGTCCGATCGGTGGTCCTGGGGCTGGCTGAGCCCTGGTCGTGAAGTTGCTGGCGGCAGAGCACCCATGCCGGTGTACGGCCCGGGCCAGCATAACGCGGGAAGCTCCGCCACCGACCCGACCGCAGGGCGCCGCCGTCGTTGCGTCCGTTCTCGCGGGGAGTCAGCGGAGGCCGCTCGGGTATCATTGCCTCGTGAATACTGCAGGTCCGGACAGCTTCATTGGCCATGGGACGGTCTGGAACAACGGATATGAGGCTCTCACTTCGACGTCCTTGGACAGCTTCGGGCGCTCGGTCGAGACGGACTCCGCAAAGTGACCGCAGGAAGCAACGTCAGTGAACGTCCCAGCACTTCGGTGCCGGGGCCGTCCGAGGGACCGGTCGTGGACGTCGGGGCAGGGACTGTCCAGGGTCGCGCCGGTCGCCGCATTCCTTGGATGCGAATCGGTTGGATCCTCGGCGTGCTCCTGCCGCTTGCCGTGATGGTGCGATTCGCCATGATCGGTGCCCCGACCTTCGACGGGGCCATGAACCTACAGGTGGCCAACAATTTGTCGCACGGTCTGGGCTTCGTTCGCCAATACGGCGGAACTACGTTCTTCCCGACCGAGGTGCAGACCTCGGGGGCCTACATCTTCCTGGCCGCTGGACTGATCAAGATCTTCGGCGCCAAGTCGTTCGTGTACGAGGTACCGAATCTCATCTTCGTCGCGTTGCTGCTGGTGGCGGTGAGTCTGGCGTTGCGTCGCTGGCCGGTGATCAGGATCATCGGGCCTTCGGTAGTGCTCTTCGCTGTGCCGGGCATGTTGGACAACGCGATCCACGGCTACGGCGAATATGTGGTGGCTGCTCTGGTGGCGTCCGCATTTGTTCTCCTCGGTGCCGCCGCCACTGGGATGCGGCGCCCGGCCCTCGCTGCTGCGGCCGCCTCGGTACTGATCGGTATCGCGTTCACCGTGAAGGTGATCGCTCTGCTGGCGTACCGGTGCTGATACTCGGTGTCGTCGGTCTTGCGCTCGCGCGCCCGGCGATCAACCGGTGGAAATTGGCTGCGGCTCTCCTGGCTGCGGCGCATTCCGGTCGCGCTGGTTGAGTTACAGCGGCTGCTGACCTTCGGTTCGATGTCGGCGTTCTTGAGCTACTGGAAGTCGCAGATCACGGACGCGGGCGAGCAGGCGGGTGTGTCGAACAGCGGAAGCGGCGCATCGAACATCGCGCCGACGCCCAGGATCCCCGATCCTGCACAAGGTTGCCGACCACGTACACCTGCTGGCGGTGGCCACCGGGATCGAGGCCGTGATTCCTGCTGTTGGTACTCGGCCTGCCGTTTGTGGTGCTGGTGGGCTTGTTCCTGGCGAGGCGGGCTTCCTGGCGCAAGTGGCTGCTCAACCGGGAGCTCTGCTTGCGGTTCTGCTCGCCAGCTACGCAGGCGGCTACCTGGTGTGGTGGTTCGCCATCACCCCAACGCCGAAGGCGTGGCTCAGGCGAATAGTGATTGCACTGTCATGATCGCCTTCCTTTATCTGCTGCTGCTCGGCATGGCCAAGGATCGCTGGAACGATCGTGCTGGTCAACGGGTCGGTAGCCCGCGACGTCGTGCGCTTATCGCCGTCAGCTGGGGAGTCATCAGTGTGCTGGCCTTCCTCTGCATCCTGCCTGGGGTGACGACGGCCAATCGGCAGATAAGCGGTGCGTTGAAATCGCGACCCAGGCGTGGCCGGCAACATCGACTACATCAGCAGCTTGCTGCCGCCGCTGACCAATTGTCTAGCGAAGGCAACAAGCTGTACGGGAACGGCTGGTGGTCAGCGCCAGTAGTCGAGGTCTTCACGCCGGCATCCCATTCGGCAATCTGTTGATCACCGACGGTTGGTGCCGCAAAGATCACGTCGGGCAAGGCATATCTCGTCTGGGGACTTCTATGCCACTCCGGCCTGGCCAGTACGCAGCCCAAGAGCAGCGTCTTCGATTTACGAAAGTTAACCAGGCCGCCAACGGCTACGGGGCCATTTGGAAGGTCGCGCTCAAGCCAGGGGTGAAGTGTCCAGCGTCCTGACAAGGTTCGGACCGTTGGCTCAGCCCGCAGAACAATGGCGCGAAAGGTCGCGATCGGATCAAACACATGAACCGGAGAACGCACGCCGACCTCCAGTGTCCCGCCTGATCCAGGTCTTGGTGGGGTTTGGACATGGCCTGCCCACCCGAACCACACCTTGGCTGCCATGGTGCATGCGCAAGGCTGCTGGAGTTCTCCCCTTCAACGCCTATCCGGCGGATTGCCGATAGTGCTGGTTGGCCCGGGTCGCGGAGGGCGTAGCCCAGACGCGCCAAGAACAGCGAACGGAGATTCATGGATCAAACGGCTCTACGCAGGGTCGCCCGTGCGCGGGGGTCTGACGGCACACTATTGCTGCACGCCCCCAGGCGCACTTACGCAGATGGGGCGGAGCAGAACATCCTTGCCATCCTCCAGGGCGCCAGGGATGTGTCGACGAGCAGTCCTGAGTTGGCCGAGGCCGGGCAAAGCTGGGCCGAGCGGTATCACCTGTCGGCCCAACGGGGTGTGGTGCTCGAATTCCTCGATATTCCTCCGGGCAGCAGGGTCCTGGAAGTCGGTGCCGGGTGTGGGCCTATCACCCGTCACCTCGGCGAACGGGGCGCCGTCGTCGACGCGGTCGAGCCGATGCCGTTGAGGGCTGCCGCGAATCGCGAGCGGTGCCGTGACCTTACGGAGGTCGAGGTATTCGTCGGTGAATTGGAAGACGTACCTGACGAGCCGTCGTACGATCTCGTCGTAATCATCGGCGTCCTCGAATACGTCGGTTCCGGCGCGGCGAGTCCGACGGCCTACCTTGACTTCCTGCGCGGGCTGGCCCGACGGCTCCTGCCGGGCGGCCAGATCAGCTGGCCATAGAAAATCGATTGGGAGTCAAATACCTGGCTGGCTCCGCAGAGGATCACACCAACCGGATCTTCGATGGTATCGAGG
>CAVOIW010000016.1:0-15420 GCA_963695865.1 uncultured Actinomycetota bacterium
CAAGCGCACCGTCGGGGTGACGGAGGAGGGCGTCGAGAAGGTCGAGCAAGCTCTCGGCATCGACAATCTCTACGAATCCGTCAACACGCCGCTGGTCGGATTCCTGAACAACGCGCTCAAGGCCAAAGAGCTGTACAAGAAGGACCGCGACTACATCGTGGTGTCCGGTGAGGTACTGATCGTCGACGAGTTCACCGGACGGGTACTGCACGGCCGCCGTTACAACGAGGGCATGCATCAGGCGATCGAGGCCAAGGAAGGCGTCGAGATCAAGGCCGAGAACCAGACGCTCGCCACGATCACCCTGCAGAACTATTTCCGGCTCTACGAACGGCTCTCCGGCATGACGGGGACCGCGCAGACCGAGGCCGCCGAGCTCAGCCAGACGTACAAGCTCGGCGTCGTCCCGATCCCGTCGAACAAGCCGGTGATCAGGGCCGATGAAGGTGACCTGATCTACAAGGGTGAGGACGCCAAATTCGACGCCGTCGTCGCGGATATCTCGCATCGCCACGAAAAAGGTCAGCCGGTGCTGGTGGGTACCGCGTCGGTGGAGAAGTCCGAGCTGCTGTCCAAGCTGTTGTTGCGGGCCGGCGTGCCGCACGAAGTGCTCAATGCGAAGAACCATGCGCGCGAGGCCGCGATCATCGCGCAGGCCGGCCGCGCCGCCGCTGTCACCGTGGCCACCAACATGGCCGGTCGAGGCACCGACATCGTTCTCGGTGGCAATCCCGACTTCACCGCGGACCTCGATCTGCGCGAGCAGGGCCTCAGCCCGTCCGAGACGCCCGAGGAATACGAGGCCGCCTGGCCCGAGGCGCTGGAGGCCGCAGCCAAGAAGACGAAGACCGAGGCCGAGAAGGTCCGCAACGCCGGGGGTCTGTACGTGCTCGGTACGGAACGGCACGAGTCCCGCCGCATCGACAACCAGTTGCGTGGCCGCTCCGGTCGGCAGGGCGACCCCGGCGAATCGCGCTTCTACCTCTCGCTGGGCGACGACCTGATGCGCCGGGTCGGCGGCGGCACGGTCGAGATGCTGATGACCCGGCTCCGCATGCCGGACGACCAGCCGATCGAGCACAAGTTCGTCTCCAAGGCGATCCGCAGTGCCCAGACCCAGGTCGAACAGCAGAACTTCGAGATCCGCAAGAACGTCCTGAAGTACGACGAGGTGATGAACAAGCAGCGCACCGTCATCTACGAGGAGCGCAGGCGCGTTCTCGATGGCGAGGACCTGCACGTGCAGGTGCAGAACATGATCAACGATGTGATCACCGCCTACATCGACGGCGCAGCGTCCCAGGGATATGCCGAGGACTGGGACACCGACACCCTGTGGGCCGCGCTGAGGACGTTGTATCCGATCACGATCACGCCGACCTCTATCAGCGAGTCGCACGGCGATCTCACCCGTGATTCTTTGTTGGAGGCCGTGCTGGCCGATGCTCATAAGGTCTGGGCCGAACGCGAGGAGATGCTCACCCCGGAGATCACCCGGGAACTCGAACGCCGGGTGGTTCTGTCCGTGCTCGATCGCAAGTGGCGCGAGCACCTCTACGAGATGGACTACCTCAAGGAAGGAATCGGCCTGCGCGCGATGGCCCAGCGCGATCCGCTGATCGAGTACCAGCGCGAGGGCTTCGACATGTTCGGCGCCATGTTGGATTCGCTCAAGGAGGAGTCCGTCGGGTTCCTGTACAACCTGCAGGTGCAGATCGTGCCCGCCGACGCAGAGCAGGACGGCGGTGCGGCAGCCGTCGACGCCGGGCCCGACAGCACTGGGACGAACGGCAGGAACGGCGATACCCCGGCCGTCGCGTCGGGATCGAGCCAGAACGGCCAGGGCGGCCTTCCGGCGCCGAAGCCGGTGGGCGGCAAGCAGGCCGGCGCGGTCCGAACCCGGGTTCGTCCGGTGCAGCCGCTGCCGAGTCAGCAGGTGGCCGCACCGGTGGTCACCAACACCGACGGGGCGCCGGCCGCGTTGCGGGCCAAGGGGCTGACGCGGCCAGTGGCGCCGGCCGCGGCGTTGAGTTACTCCGGCCCGAGCGACGACGGGGGTGTGGAGACGTCCGGCGCCACCGCGAAGCCGGGACCAAATGGTGCGCCGGCCCGAAACGCGCCGTGTCCCTGCGGATCGGGCAAGAAGTACAAGCAGTGCCACGGGCGTCCGGGCGCCGTCTGATTTTCAGTTCTCCCGCGGGCCCGACCGCGATGGTCGGGCCCGCGGATCTGCAGTTCCCGCGTCGATCAGCCGGTCTGCAGCGCGGTGATTCGCCATCTGCCGTCGACGCCCTGGATCCGAAAGGCGAGTGCCCTGACCCGTTCGCCGCGCCGAAATACGACGCTGATCTCGGCAGCGCCGTCGGCCGGCTCGCAGACCCTGACGTTCAACAGGTGCCCGAGCGCGCCGCGCACCACGGGTCGGGCCTGCAGGCCTGCGAAGACGTCGGGTGCGCAGTGCACCCTGAGCTGCGAGAGCGGTCGTTGCCCAGACAGCACCTCGACCAGTGCGCGCGCCAACACCGGCCCCGACCGAGTGGCTGCCGGGAGTGCGGCGGTAGCGGTGCGGCGCACGCCCATGTCCGCGTCCTGCGACCAACCGGGTACGGCCGGATCCTTGACCGTGTCCGGAACCGTCCTGACCAGTGCTGCCGAGCGGGCCGTCACCCTCAGCTGGCGCAGTCGGCTCACCGCTGACCGCTCGTCGTCGAACGGCGGTTCGCAGTCCGGCACCGGCGTCAGGTAGGGCCGTTCGCCTCGCGCAGGCGCAGCGTGGGCCTTGGTCGGAGCGGGCGCGGGTACACCGCTCTGCACATCGGCCGGCGACCGGAGAGTGCCATCGGAGATCACTGCGGAAGTCATGATCATTCACCTGTTTCGTGGGTTGGCGGCAGCAAAATCTGCCCGGGCAGGATGAGATTCGGGTCGGGTCCGATGACGGTCGCGTTCGTCGCGTACCACCGGTGCCAGGTCTGCGCGATCTCCGCCGCGGCGGCGTCGGCTGGTAGGTGACGAGCGGCGATCGACCACAACGAGTCGCCGCGGTGGACCACCACGGCGCCACGGGCCGCAACCCCCCGGACGGACTCGTTTGCCGGGTCACGCGTCGGCCAGTCGAGGCTGATCGGGGCATGGCGAACTGTCTTGGCCGCCGGGGCTGTGGTCGCCCCATGCAGCTGGCCGGCTGCCGGCCAGTCGACGTCGAGCTGGGCCGACTTGTGGTCAGCTGCGGGCGGAACCGTGGCAGGCCAGTCGAGGTCAAGCCGTTCGGCGGAATTGGCCGGCACTGCAGCCCCCGCAGCGACGATGGTCCGACTGTCCAATTGCGCTGCGTGTCCGGTGGTCCCGCAGGCAGTCAGACCCGGGAGGAGCGACACGCCCGCGACAGTGAGCAGCACGTTTCGGACGGCAGTCGGGGCGATATGTCCGAGCAACTGTCGCGCTCGCCGGCCCACCTGTCCTGGCCGCCCGACAACCGCGGCGACGGCGGCAATCCCAACGATCCAGATGAGCAAGGACCACACGATCAGCCCCGCGACCAGCAGCATTGCTGTATCGGTGACCCCCACCGATACCCGAGATCGGTGCCCGGACAGCTGACCGGCGATCTGGCCGGGGCCTGGCACGAATGCAGCCAGCCCGATCAGCGCAACAACCGCGACCAGCAGCCGTGTCCAGGCCGCGCCCACCGACGGGGCCGAGGTCTCTGCAGCATACTCGGCATGATGCCAAACCGTTCGTTCCTGCATGTATCGCAGTCAAACAGGGTCAAACGGTCCTAGTCAAGCCGATCCGTAGACAGACTTGACGAAATGATGCTGGATCAAGGACGGTTGACCGATGCGATGGGAGCAGTTGTTCAGCGATCTCGACGCACGGTTCGACGAGCTGGCCGACGCCGAGATGATGGCCGAGCTGGCGGATCGGGAGCGGGTGGCTGCCGGTGCGATCTCGGTGGTCGAGCGGATGGGTGGTGCCATCGGCCGCCCGCTGCGAGTCCGGACGACCGCGGGCATGGCGATAACTGGCGCGCTGCTGGAAATCGGGCCCGATTGGCTGTTGATCCAGGAGGGCCCCGGTCGTGAGGTGCTGCTGGCGCTCACCGCGGTCACCGTCGTCGAAGGGCTGGCGGCCACGACCGGTCCCACCGTCGGTGGAGTGAAACTGCGATTGAATCTGCGATTTGCACTGCGCGGAATCGCCCGGGACCGTTCACCGGTTGCCATCGTGGTCTGCGGCGGAGTCGGTGAACCGACGGGCCTCTACACCGAGATCACCGGGACGGTGGACCGGGTGGGCGGGGACTTCGTCGAGGTGGCGCTGCACGCTCCGTGGGAACCGCGCCGCGCCGGGAGCGTTCGATCGGTTGTCCTGGTTCCACTGAGTGCTGTCGTCCTCGTCCGCGCACTACCGCTGGGGTGACTCGCCTGCCGAATCGGGATGAACGCAGACCACGGGTAACAGGGGCCGGCCGCGAGCATGCGTGGGTCCGAGGCGCCTACGAGGACATCGTGCTGATGGGAATCCTGCGGTCAAAGCACACGTCGGCCGGGTGACGGGTTTCTCGACCGCTACCCTCCTACGGTTGGCGAGTCAGGAATCGGCAGGCAGCGCGGAGGGCAACTCGGACAGCGCGGCGGCGGTCCGCTCGTAGGCCTGATCGATGTATTCCTCCAGGCGCGAGCGCTCGACCCGCCATTGGTTCCGGCCTCCGATCTGGATGCCCTTCAAGTCGCCCGCGCGCACCAGCGCGTACGTCTGCGACGTCGAGATGTTCAAGATCTCGGCCACATCGGCCAGCGTGAGGAAGCGTTCGGCTGTCATCGACGTCCTTCGAATCGGATCACTGATGGGTGAGTTCCTCGCCCTTTTGGGTGCTCTGGCTTCGCATCGCGCATTTTGGATGCACTTCATCCTATCCGCTCATGTTGGCGGTGTCGGACAAGGACGGATGCGATTAGGTGCAGTAGTGGCGTTATGGGTTAGTTTGTCGCTTGGACAGTTTGACACAGCCGCCTTGTCGGGGGACGGCCGGTCCACAAGCGTGTCGCCGACCCGGGCACCGCAGTCCGACCACCACGACGAAGGCAGTGTTGCGATGAAGCCAGTTCCGCCCGACGGCGCACCTGTACCCAGACGGGTCGGTCGCCCCCGGTGGCTCGATGTCCGGGTCGTCGGCGGCCTGGTGCTGGTGGTGGCGGCCGTGGTGATCGGCGCTCGCGTCGTTGGAGCCAGCAGCCACACCAGCCCGGTCTGGGCTGTCACCAGGAATCTTGCTGCCGGCACAGTTCTCACCCAGACCGACCTGGTCGCCGTCGATGTCAATCTGGCCGGCACTGCTACGCAGTATCTCGCTGCCGGGTCCGACGTCACCGGCGTGATCGGGTCGAGCCTGCGGGCACCCGTCGACGCCGGTGAACTCCTGCCCGTGTCCGCCGTGACAGCGACGAAGCCCGGACGCGTGGTGGTGATCGGCGTGGCACCGGATCGAAAAGCGCCCGGCGTCGAGCACGGTTCGGTCATCGACGTCTACCTGACCCGCGGTGGCACCAGCTCCTCAGCGCCGGCCCAGACCGAGGAAATCGCCGCCGGCGTCACTGTCCAGTCCATCACCGCGCCCGCCTCCGGCGGCCTCTCCGGTGCTACCTCCAACCGTTACCAGATCGCCGTTCTGGTCTCGGCTGCGGTCGCGGACTCCCTCGTCAAGACGCTGCCCGCCGGGGACGCCACCGTGGTCCTGGTGACCGGTACCCCATGAACCCCGGTTTGCTCACTGCCGGCAACGGTCAGAGTTGGGAGAACGAACTCGTCGCCGCGCTCGACCGGCCAGGCGCCGCCATGACGGTGATCCGTCGCTGCGTCGACGTCGCCGACGTCCTCACCGCGGCGACTACCGGACAGGCCTCCGTGGTGGTCCTGGCTGCGGAACTACGCCGCCTGGACACCGACGCGGTGCAGCGGCTCGAGGCGTCCGGAGTGGCAATCGTCGCTGTCTATCCGGCCGGCGAAGACCGCATGGTGGGCCGGTGGGAACGCATCGGGCTCACCCATCTGCTGGCCGACGACGCCGGCTCCGCCGCGCTGCTCGCTGCGGCCCGAACCGCGGTCAACGAGATGGCCACCGGGCCGTCCAAAGGGCTCTCGGCGCATCGGTCGCTGGCCGATCCACGATTCGCGCTTCCACCGAACGGTCCGCCGATGGTGGGCGCCGTTGCGCAACCGGCCGACGACCATCCGGCGCCGACCGGGCGGGTGGTCGCGGTCTGGGGCCCCGTCGGCGCACCGGGCCGGTCCATGCTGGCTACCAATCTGGCTGTCGAGACGGCCGCGGCCGGCACTCCGACGCTGCTGGTCGATGCCGATGTCTATGGCGGCGTGCTGGCCAGCGCCTTCGGACTGTTGGACGAGTCGCCAGGGTTGGCCGGGGCCTGCCGGCAGGCGGCGAACGGCCGACTCGAACTGGCCGAGTTGGCCAAGCTGGCCTGGGCCGTGCAGCCCAACCTGCGGCTGCTCACCGGCATCACCCGGGCCGACCGGTGGCCCGAGGTACGGCCATCGGCGATCCCGTCGGTGCTCGCGGTGTGCCGTGCGATGGCGACCGTGACCATCGTCGACTGCGGCTTCTGCCTCGAGGCCGACGAGGAGATCACCTTCGACACGGTCGCTCCGCGGCGCAACGGTGCCACGCTGGCCATCCTGGCCGATGCCGATCTCGTGCTGGCCGTCGGGTCGGCCGACCCTTCCGGAATGGAGCGGCTCGTCCGGGGATTGGCTGAGCTCGCCGAGATGGTGCCGGAGGTCGATCCGTCCGTGGTGCTCAACCGCAGCCGTCGGTCGGCCGCCTCGCCGGAGGAGTCGGCGGCTGCACTCGCCCGGTTCACCGACCTCGAGGTGACCGCGTCGCTACCCGAGGACAGGGCGGCCATGGACAGATCCTGGCAGCTGGCGGTGCCGCTGGCCGAAGCCGCACCAGGATCGCCCCTTCGCAAGGCCATCAGGGCCCTCGGGACGGTGGTTGTGCCACGATGATCAGATGACCGACCGCCTTTCGGCGACCGATGCCGCATTCCTCTACGCGGAGGACGTATCGACTCCACTGCACGTCGGCGGCGCCGTGATTCTGCAACCGGAGCCAGGCACCTTCGACTACCAGCGCATCGTCGATCTCATCTCGGCCCGGCTGTCGCTGGTGCCCCGGTATCGCCAGCTGGTCCGCTTCGTTCCAGGACGCCTGGCCCGGCCCGTCTGGGTGGACGACGACAACTTCGATCTGACCTACCACGTGCGGCGATCGGCACTGCCGAAGCCCGGCACCGACGCTTCGCTGGACGACCTGATCGGACGGTTGATCTCCCGTCCCCTGGATCGACGACGGCCGCTCTGGGAGATGTATGTCATCGAAGGGCTGTCCGGCGGTCGGATCGCGATCGTCAACAAGACGCACCATGCGATGGTCGACCGGATCGGTGCAGTGGACGTCGCAGCGGCCATCCTGGACGTGTCCCGCCGGGAACGGAGCCTGCCGGAGCAGCCGTGGATCCCGATGCCTCCGCCCAGCGACATCGATCTGGTCGTCGACGCCATCGCAGACATCGCCGGCCGGCCGTCGGAGCTGGTGGATCTCGTGCGCCTCGCCGCAGCCGATGTCGGCTCGACCGTCGCGAAGGTCGCCCACGTCGGAGTCGAGTTGGCCGAGGTCATCCGTCGGGCGGTCAGACCCGCGCCGCGGTCGGTGTTGAACGTGACCATCGGCGGGCAGCGCCGATTCGCCACTTTCCGGGCGGAGCTCGCCGATCTCAAGGCCATCCGGACGGATCAGCGGGCGTCGGTCAACGACGTCATCCTGACGGTCATCACGGGGGCTCTGCGCACCTGGCTGCTGTCCCGCGGCGAGGCGGTGACGGCCCGTACCATGCTCAAGGCCCTGGTGCCGATGTCCGTGCGACCGGCCGGCTCGGCCGACGACGATGCTTATGGCGCAACGTCTTTGCCGGTCGTCTCCTATGTGTTGGACTTGCCGGTGGCGGAGCCGAACCCGGCGATGCGATTGCACCAGGTCTCCTTCTCGATGAACGCACACCTGGATTCCGGGCGCCAGGTGGGAGCGGATTCGCTGCTCGAGCTCGGGCGTTTCGCGCCACCCACGCTGCATGCGTTGGGCGCGAGGGTGGCCGGCCAACTCTCCAGCCGGGTCTACAACGTGCTCATCACGAATGTGCCCGGACCCCAGGTCGCGCTCTATGCCGCCGGGTACCCCGTCGTGGCCATGTACCCGATCGCTCCGCTGGCCAAGGGGCAGGCGCTCGCCGTCGCCTGCACCTCCTACGACGGAGGCGTGTTCTTCGGCCTCACTGCCGATCGCGACGCCATCCCGGGCCTCGAGGCGTTCGCCGAGTACATCGGCGAGGCGGTCGCGGAACTCCTGCCGGACGTGCCGGTGCCGCCACCGGCCAAGAAAGCGGCCGGGCCTTCGGGAGCGGCCGCGCGCACCCGGCGTTCGCGCCAAGCGCGGCCCGCAGCGGGCACTCGCCCGGCCGGCACCGCGGAGCAGTCGTGAGGATCTACATCCCGCTGACCCTGTCCCGGCTCCGTGAGGTGGTCGCTGCCCGTGAGGTGACGCCGCAGGGTGGTGTGGTGTTCGCCGTGACCGACGACCTGCGCTCGGAATACCCCGACGCCGATGACGAGGAGCTGGAATACCTGGCGATGTCCGACGCCGCCCGAGCCTGTCTGCGCCTGCTGGCAGCGGCGCCGGATGATGAGGCGCAATTGCGGGTGGTCATCTCCGCCGATGTGCAGACCGTCGTGGCCACGCCCGATCTCGACCGCGCCGCGGCGAGCATCCAGGGTTCGGTCAAGTGGAAGCAAATCGCTTCCGTCCACCTCGACGGCGCCGAAGCGTCCGACATCGTGCGGGAGGCATCCGTGATGGTGGATCGGGCCGATCTTGGGGACGACGATGCCGAGTTCGCGGTCGGCTCGGCCGAGGATGTTGCCTTGGCCTGGTATGCCCCGGGCGAGGTGGCCTACCTGCTCGAGGATCTCGACAACGCCGAGTAAGGCCGCATCAGCGGCCTGGCCGTAAATGCCGAAACCCCGCACCCGACCGTAAGTCGGGGCGCGGGGCTCGATGGTGCGGGGGTTCAGGCGGACTTGGTGAACTCCAGCTCGAGGGAGATCTCGACCTTGTCGCTGACGACCGAGTTGCCGGCACCGAAGGCGGCGTTGAAGGACACCTCGAACTCCTTGCGGCTGATCGAGGTGGTCGCCGAGAATCCGGCCCGCTCTGCGCCATAGGCGTCGGTGGTCGCGCCGAGGAATTCGGTCTCCAGCTCGACGGACTTGGTGATGCCACGGATGGTCAGGTCCCCCACCACGACGAACTCGTCGTTGTCGAAGTTCTTGATCCCGGTGGATACGAACTTCAGCGTCGGGTACTGCTCGACGTGCAGGAAGTCCGGGGACTTGACGTGCTCGTTGCGCTGCTCCTGCTTGGTGTCGACGCTGACCGCGTCGATGACGGCGGTCACCGTGGCGTCGGCCAGGCCGGTCTCCGGGACGGTCAGGGTGGCCGACTCGAGAGCGAAGGTGCCCTTGGCCTTGCCGACGGCCATGTGGCGCACCTTGAAGCTGACGTCCGAATGAACGGTGTCCGCGACCCAGGTGCCGGTCAGGGTGGTGGTGGAAGTGGTCATGAATCCTCCAGTGATCTTGGCGCCTTGCAGCGCACGGTTGTGGGAGTGCTGATGTTCCGCTGCATCCTCAGGATGTATGACGTGTCAACAAGCTCTGACTCGACTTTAGTCCCGCGTAGTGGACCTGTCACCAAAACGCCGCCCCCGGGATCTGTGACGTTTAACATCCGTGGTTCGGGACTAATCCAGCTTCAAGCGAAGGGCTACCCGCGGGTAACGTGAGCTCCCATGGGTGGAATGGCTGCGGCCGGCCGGTCCTTCGGCCGATATGTGGCGATCGGCGACAGCTTTACCGAGGGTGTGGGCGACGACCTGCCGGATGGTTCGGTTCGGGGCTGGGCCGATCTGGTTGCTGCGGTCTTGTCGGCGGGCTGGGTCCGCGAGGACCCGGATGGCGTGCGCACCGGCTACGCCAACCTCGCGGTCCGCGGGAAGTTGCTCGGTCCGATCATCGACGAGCAACTCGACCCCGCGCTCGAGCTTCATCCGGATCTGGTCACCTTCGCCGGCGGCGGGAATGACATGCTGCGCCCTAGGTCGGATGTCAGGTCGCTGATCCGTCTGATCGATCTGACCACGGCCCGGTTGGCCGACTCCGGGGCAACCGTGGTGCTGTTCACCGGGCCCGACCCGTGCGATGGTCTGCCGCTCGGCCACCGCATCCGGTCGACCGGCGATCGCCTGGCCGCGGGCGTCCGCGCGGTGGCCGAGCGCCGCGGTGCCTTGCTGGTCGACCTCTGGCCGATGGAGGAACTTCGTGACCCGCGGTACTGGGCGGGCGATCGGCTGCACCTTGGCGAGATCGGCCATCGCCAGGTCGCGGCCAGAGTCCTGGACGCGATCGCCGTCCGGCGGCCCGCCGATTGGACGGCTCCGGCCGGCGCAACGCTCAGACCGCCGCGCACCGCACGCGACGAGCTGGACTTCTATTGGGAGTACGTCGGCCCGTGGGTGCGTCGCCGGCTCACCGGGACCTCCTCGGGTGACCACCGGCCGCCCAAACGACCGGTGCTCGCTCCGATCGGCCGATAGCCGAGCCACCCGGTGCTCAGCGGAAAACCCAGTTCCTCAGGAGGACTTGACGCTCAGGTTCTTCCACGTACTCCAGGAGTAGGTCCAGTCGAACATGTCTCCGTCGGAGGAGGACAGCTGGATGGACGTACCCGTCACTTCGACAGGATCGCCGAGCAGCGTGGACTTGTAGAACGCCTGCGCATTCGCCGGCGACAGGTTGACGCACCCGTGCGAGACGTTCGTGTTGCCTTGGTCTCCGACGGTGTTGGGATTGGCGTGGATGAACTCGCCGTTGTCGCTGATCCGCACGGCCCAGTGTTCCAGCACGTTGGTGTAGCCGTACTTCGGGTTGCTCATGAGCTTCGTCGGGAACATGTCGTTCACCACGTGAATACCCGACCTGGTGATCTTGTCAGGAGTGTCACCCTTGCCGTAGGAGGCCGGGTAGGACGCGACCTGCTTCCCGTCCCGGTAGACCAGCAGATTGTGGGAGTTGACGTCGGCCTTGACCACCTGATTCCGGCCGATGGTGAAGTCACTGGTGACGTCATCGCCGCCATAGATGCCCTTGCCGAATTCGAGCCCGTAGACGTTGGCCTCGACGTGCACCTTGGTGTTGGCCGGCCAGTAGTCCTTCGTGCGGAAGTCCAAAGCCCACTGACCCCCGTCGTGCTGGACCCACACCCAGGCGCCTGTCACCTTCGGAGTCGTGGTGATGGAGATATTCTTCGCGACCGCGTCGCCGTTGGCGGGCTTGACGCTGAAAGACACGATGACCGAGACGCCGACGCCGGCGACCTGGCCGTCACCGGGCGAGATGGTGGTGCGCACCTTGCTCTTCGGAGTCACCGTGGTGTAACTACCCGCGATCGGTACCGCCTTGCCGTCCGTTCCGGTGGCGGAGCCGACGACCTTGTAGGTCTTGCCGTAGCCGAGCACCTCGCCGAGCGACCAGCTGGCGCCGTCGCTGGAGATCGCGCCCTTCACGACCTTGCCGGTGGGATTGGTCATGGTCAGCTCGGTGATCTTGCCCTGCGCGACCGAGATCTTGATCGGGGCCGCCGGGGTGAGTGCCTTGGCGCCGAAGGCCGGGCTGGAACTGACTTTGGCGACGGGAAGGGCGATAGGGCTGGGTGAAGCGGTGGTTGCGGGGGCTGCGGAGCTTGTGGCAGCGGAGGACGCAGGGACGGACGCCGCGGTCGATCCGCCGACGCCGGGGACTGTCACGGCGGTCGTGTCTGACTGGGCGGCGACCGTGGAGCTCACGGTGACGGTGGCCGGTTCCCCGGACCCCGAACTCTTTGCGGTGCAGGCCGTCGCCAGGACGCCAAGGGCCACCAGCAGGGCGGCGATCCGCCCCGGCCTCATCGGAGTTGTCCGTCGGAGCACCTGCATGTCAACCATCCAATGTCTGTTCGTTCACTGAGCTGAACCGGGAGTCGCAGGGCAGATAGTTGCCCCTACCGGGGACGTACCGGATGTCGGGTCGGTTGCGCCGCGTCCGTCTCCATGGTGCCTGTCGCCCTGTGATCCCCGCGTCACGCCGGATGGCCCGGTCCGTGAGTGGCCACCTGAAGCGGTACCGCTGCACCCGTGAGCACCAGATACCCACGACCGGGGCCGTCCTGCCCCCGGCGACGCGGGATCGCGGCATCCAGAAGCGCCCCGTCAGCGCAGTCAGCCTGCAGCAGGATTCCGGTGCGCGATGCTGCCGCTTCGATGATCGGACCGCGATGTGCTCGCAGCGCGCGGTCCAGGCGGCAGCCGGTGGCCAGGTATTGCCCCGGTCCGGCGACCGAAACGAATCGCTCGAGCAGCTCCGCACCCGCCTCGGACCAGCCATCGACGTCATCGGCGACCAGCAGGATGGGGCCATGGTGCTCGGTAAGGAGCGTCCGGAGCTCAGCCACCCCCGCCCGCATGTCGACATCGACAACGCCGGGCAGTCCGGTGAGCGGCTGTAGACAGCCGCGGACAACCCGGATCCCGGCTTCGGCCGCGCCGCCGGCGAGTACGCCCAGAGCCGTGCTGACTCCGCTGCGGCGTGGTCCCGAGATCAGTAGGCCGCCGCCGGGGCCGGACAGATCGATGAATTGGGGAGATGCATCGTCGCCTCCGACACCCACCGGAATGGCATCCGGCGAGGCAGGCGGCAGGTGGCGCCGTTCGACCGTCTTCGGCAGCGCGCGCACGACGATCCCTGCGGGCCGGGACGTGCCCCGCCTCGTCGCCGGCGGTGGGGGCACGCCGAGATCGCAGCGCGCGATCTGGATCTCGTCGCCGCCCAACCTGCCCCGACCCGGGATCAGTCCGCTTGCGACGGCGGTTCCCCGTTCGTCGATTCCGAGCCGGACCGTTGTCGTGAAGCACGAGGCGATCCGATGGTGCTGCAGCTGCAGATTGCCGCTGACGACCACGGTGATGCCAGCCGCGGGACCCCGGGCGGCCACATCGGCGATCTTGGACATCGTGGTGCCGTAGTCGAGTGCGTCCAAGGGCTCGCTGAGAAGTTCCCAGCCATCGACCAGCAGCAGCACAGGTGGCCCCGGCGTGGCGGACCTGAGTCGGAGCTCGTCGGCGAGCCGTGCGACCAGCCGCTGGACCAGCAGCGGATCCTGACCGTCGAGGTGGGTTCGGACGGCCGGCCAGGCGGCGACATCGCGCAACCCCTGTCCGGGATCGATGACCAACAGGTCAGCGCCGGCCGCGCCCGCGGTCCACCCGAATCGGCGCAGCGCCGAACTTCGGCCTGATGCCGGCGAACCCAGCACCATGACGGATCCGGACGGTGCGGGCCAGCTGACCTGACGTTGGTCGGCGGGCTGGTCGAGAAGTCCGATCGGCACCGGATCGGCCGTTGCATACATCTTGGGCAGTGGTGGTAACCAAGGCGGGCGCGGGGGTTCGATTCCGGCGGCCGCCAGTTGCGCCGAGGCCACCACCCGGTCCAGGTCGGACGGGCCAACCTCGGCCCCCGGCCCTGGGTCGAACGGCGTGTCGGCCGCACTTCGGAGTCGCACTCGATGACCAGCGGCCGGACGGGCCGAGACCCGGGCCACCTGGAAGAGGATGCTCCGTGATCGGCTCAGCCGGAGTACCGCGCGGCCGGGGATGCCCGAAGGTAGCCGGGCCGCCCGGCTCGAATCGACGACGTCGACCGAGTCGGCGTCGTCGGTGACCCGCAGACAGATCCGGAGCCCGATGTTGGCTTTCATCGCCGGGCTGATGACGCCGGCCGGGCGTTGGGTGGCCAGGATGAGGTGTAGCCCGAGGGATCGCCCGCGCTGGGCGATGTCCAGCAAGCCGGCCAGGAACTCGGGCCGCTCGGCGGCCAGGGTGGCGAACTCGTCGACCACGATCACCAGCGACGGCGGAGCCGCGCGACGGTCGCGCAACCGGGCCAGGTCAGCGACCTGGTGTTCGGCCAGCAGGTGTTCGCGCCGGCGCAGCTCGGCGCGCAGACTGATCAGCGCCCGGGCAGCGAGCGAGAATTCCAGATCGGTGATCACCCCCGTGGTGTGCGGCAGCTCGGCGAGTGGCCCGAATGCGGCTGCCCCCTTGTAGTCGATCAGCAGGAATGTCGTCCGGTCCGGCGGGGCGGAGATGGCGAGCCCAGCGATCATGGTCTGGAGCAACTCCGATTTCCCCGACCCGGTGGTGCCCGCGATGAGCAGGTGCGGGCCGTCGCGTTCCAGGTCGATGGACAGCGGGCCGCCGGCCGTGGTTCCGATCGGGGCGGCCAGGCCGGGGCGTGCCCAACCGTCCGACATCGACGCCCGGATGCCGGCCGGTGCGTGCAGGGCCGACATCAACACTTCGCGGGGTAATCCGTCGTCGGGTGCGTCCGGATCGACGAGCGGAGCCAGCGCGCAGACCAGCTGCTCGAGGTACTCCTGGGATACGCCGACCTGCTCCGCGTCGATGGTGACCTGGCCTGCGGCGATGCACACCCTGCCGTCCTGCACCGTCGCGATGGCGCGGCATTCGACCGGCAACGCCGCGACCGACGGCGAGACGCAGATCGCGAGGAACCGCGAGGCCGCGGCGTCGAGTGCTCGGCCCAGTAGTTCGTTCATGCGTGGCGTCCGGCGCCACCGGTCGGCTCCGTCGAGCAGGATCACCGTGATTCGCTCGTCGTGGCTCTCCAGCAGCCGGGTCACCGCGGCCGCCGCATCGGCTGAGGTCTGGAAGAGAACGCCCGCGCCGTCGGTGACCGCGTGCGGGAGATCTTTGGTTCGCGCCAGATCGGTCTCGCCGGTGAACACGACCAGGCGGAGGTCGGCCGGCGAGTGCAGCGCAGCCAGCTGTCCGAGGAGCTGGCGGAGCAGTGGGCGGGAGCTGCCGGTCAGGCCGAGCACGCCGATGGCGGCCAGGTCGACCGTGATGGGGACCTCCGGCGTGATCGGCGGGACATCGCGGGGGAGTCGGGCGCTCCGCTGCCCGATCCCGACGACGAGATGCAGAAAAGCCGGATCGCCACGGCGCCGTTCCCAGAGTCGCGTGCTGCAGTTGACCGCCCGACGCGCCAGCGTGGCCGGATCCGGATATCGATCCCAGGCGTCCTGCCGATCGGCGGACACCCCGGCCGCGAGTTGTTCCGCCTCGATCAGCACTGCCGCTCGGTGCGCGGCCAGGGCACGGCGGTGGCTGCGGCGCCCGGTCGCCCGGTCGGACAGACCGTCGATCAGCATCATCACGGGCCCCAGCCCAG